>NZ_CAESCM010000041.1 GCF_903166585.1 Pedobacter ghigonis | reverse complement strand
GTCAAGGTTTTTATGCCTAAGAGATGATGCAATCCGCTACCGTTTTTTCCCTTAGTGACCAGATAACAATTAGGGTAATACCCATTATTAAGGACTAGGATCGATGGGGTAAAATTTAGGTAACTATTACAAACATAAAAAATATCAGGATGATTGTCTGTACAAAATTTTTTATTGGGATTGATGTTTCAAAACCCTATTTCGATGTTTCGTTAATGGCTGTTGTTAACCATGTAAGACAAGGGGTAGAAACTTCCCGGTTTGCCAACACGGCGGGCGGGATGAAGTTATTTGAGAAATGGCTCAAATCCCATAAAACAGCTTTCAATGAAAATACTCTTGTTGTCATTGAAAATACAGGGATCTATCACCGTTTAATCTGGGCTTTCTGCAGCGGGAAACATTTAGCTATCCATATTGGTAATGCAGCCCGTATTAAATGGAGTTTTGGGATAGCACGGGGTAAGAATGATAAGATAGACAGTCTGCGTTTATGCAACTATGCTTTTAAAGAAGCAGAAGATTTAAAGGCCACCCCAGTATTAAACCCACAGTTGTTGCATCTGAAAGATTTTGTATCGGCCAGAACTAAATTGCTTAAACAGAAATCCAGCCTTGGTGTATCGATTAAAGAACTTGGGAATGTTAACGATAAATCACATCAGAAACTGATTGAAAAGGCAATGAAAAATGCACTCGATGGGATCGCGAAATCCATTAAGAATATTGAGGATCAGATTAAAAAGATTATTTCAGAAAACCAGGATTTCAAGCGTAACTATAAACTATTGATCAGTATCCCTGGGATAGGACATGTTACCGCGGTGTACCTGATTGGCTGCACGGCAAATTTTGCAGGACAGCCCAGCGGAAAAGAACTGGCCTGTTATGCAGGGGTAGCGCCATTTGAACACAGCAGCGGTATAAGTATCAAAGGTAAAACCAGAGTACACCGCATGGCGAATAAAGAACTTAAAAGATTATTGCATATGTGTGCATTATCTCTAATTCAACATAATCAGGAATTCAAAACATATTACAACAGAAAAAAGGATGAAGGGAAGCACAGCATGAGCATAATTAATG
>NZ_CAESCM010000040.1 GCF_903166585.1 Pedobacter ghigonis | reverse complement strand
AATTAGGAGTGTTCGAAACCTTACGGCCCTCTAAAGACCAGATCTGGATTACCCCCACAGGCGATAACTATCTGAATGGTAACCATGTCATCTAGTTCCATTGAGATTCGTCTTTTTGCTGTTTTATAACCAATTTGGTTACCCTTTTTATAAATAAGAATAAGCATTGACAGGATCAGGGTCATGTATAAGATGATCTTGATCCCGTTGGTACTGGTTGAGATAAAGTGGTTAAAGTTTAGTTCCTGCTTGATGAACCTAAAAAACACTTCTATGTCCCACCTCTTTCGGTATATATCTATTATGTCTGAGATTGGGGCTTGCAACATATTGGAAAGCAAAAAGAACGCGATACCGCTTCCATTGCATCCTTTAATGAGCCTGAACTTATTGGGTAGTCGCTTATTGTACCGGTCATAAAGCTCAATAAGTTCATCCGAGCTGACCGTCGCATCTCCTATCTGAAGGTTTTCAGGAAGAGCCCTTGTTTCCAGCAGATGGTACCTGGCATTGGTTTTCATTTTGGTTACAAAATTCCAGTCCCGATCATCGATGTCGGCAAATGCCCGCCTGCTGCTTATTCCCCGGTCAAATACGAACACCGTATTAGGGCTGGGGTCTGTTACTTTCAGTATGGCTTTTGGTATAGTCCTATCTTCACTCAGCTCACTCTGTGAGGTAAACACCTGCACGCTGCTTGGAAAAAGATCTTCCAGGCAAAGCGTATATTTCACCTGCTTTTTTCCGTTCTTTTTACAGCCGACTGTCATCCCCTGGGCCAGTTTACCGGCGGTTTCAACTACCATAGTGGAATCTACTCTAACGATATTATAGGAACTGGATTCCTTTGAGGAGAACTCTTTACTAAATCTAGAATAGATCATCTTATATGCTTTTTCAAAAAAAGATAGATCCATCGTGGCCAAGCGATTAGAAAGAGAATTATACCTAACAGTTTGATCACGGTCAAGTGAAAAAAGCATTTTAAACCGATTGGAATTAAATACATCCTCAAGTCCTCTCAGACTTGTTTTTTCACATGTAGCCAAACCATAAAGTAACAAGTAGAACATACTGCGGCCATAAAGCGTTTTTACCTGAAAATCTATGTTGGTACTTTCAGATAGAGCGGCTAGCTCCTTTTCAGGAATCAGCTCAAGAAGCGCTTTAACAGATATGTTTGCTAGTATGGGCACGTCATTGCAAAAGTAACAACACCAATAGGAAACAGCAGGAAAACTGGGGCTTTAATCCAAACATAAAAACAAATATTATCAACAGAAATGTGGAAAAGGATTTGTTTTTTTAAAATTCAAAATGTTTCGAACACTCCTAATT
>NZ_CAESCM010000039.1 GCF_903166585.1 Pedobacter ghigonis | reverse complement strand
GGACACCAATGCTATTAACTTAAGCTATTTATATGTTTGGTGAAGCCTGTTTTTCCTTTTTTTAAATGTTATCCTGACAAAGCTTCTATCTGGTTTTATTGGGATTTTAGAAGATGCTATAAGTTTAATAAGGGATTGAATTATCTGCCAGGGGTCTACTGTATTTAGTATTTGTATAATTACTTTTCTTACAAACCTGAAAGCATTTTGCCAATTGTATTTATATTTTACCTTTCTTTTTTTGTTCGTGTCAATTTCCTTCTGAGCCTGGGCGCCTAATAAAGCAACCAGGTTCATCATAAATACGTGCGCTTCAAATTCCTGGAATATCCCATCTGGTTTTCGAGCACCAAACTGTTCAAGTTTCATCTTTGGCTTTAGTTTTTTAAAACCTTCTTCCACAGGCCATCTTAACATATAGAGTGCTTTCATATTTTCTTGGCATACCCTGTTTATATCCAGTAGGGAAGATACAAGTACTTCTATTTCCCCATTTTTTAGTTTGATTTTGGTAACCCGGACTTTAATTTTTTCAGTGTCTAATCCATATTTTAAGCAAGACTCTTTTTCATTTTTACTTGGTTCCCATTCTGTTATAAAATCATTTTGAGTCTGTAGGGATATCCGTTTTGCAAAGAAGGACTGCGAACTCTTTATCCGGATGCAGAAATCCCGATTTAGTGTGCAGAGATTTTTGTAGATATGGAAATATCCGAAACCGCGGTCTAAAATAATTATAGATTTACAGGATGGCAGTTCTTCAACGCATTCATTAAAAAGCATTTTTTCTGTATGCTCCATCTTTGATATCCGGTATGAAAGAATTGATCCATTAAAAACATCATAAAACATAAAAATCTGCGCCAGGCAACTCTTAACACTATTCCCTTTTTCTGAATAGGCCCCAAAAAAATCTTTAACCTGCGCTGAAGGTGGTAGACCAACGGTAGAACCATCGCCTGCAATCAATCGATATCCACTCCAAAACTTCGGTGGATTCTCTCCATGATAATCTGTTAGTATTTTGTTCAGGTCCTTGAAAAATGATAGAGATATTTTATACCGGGCCTTGCAAAAGGCTGCCCCAGTTACAGCTTTTAACGATAAACCAGGCAGAATTATAGCAATGTTATATTCTACGGATTCTTTAAAAAGATTCAAAATGGTAGAAACAACTACTGGAAAACATAAACTTCGTTTACGGGTAAAAAAGATTGGTTCTTTAATGTATTGAGAAAAGCTATTTTTATCCTGAATGAAGTCAAATGTTTTTTTTAGGAGCCACTTTATGTTGCTCCCCAATTTGGTTCAAAGAAATTATACTCATTTCAATCTTATTGTTTAATA
>NZ_CAESCM010000038.1 GCF_903166585.1 Pedobacter ghigonis | reverse complement strand
CCTTGAATCAGGCCGAACAAACCCTTATCAGTTTTTTATTACCAGAAGGCATTCTGGATTATTTCGAAATACTCAAAGTCGAAAAAGAGCCAAAAGAGCTTCAGATCTATCTTGAAGAAAAGAATATAGCTCCATCTGGCTACCAGATAGCTGAACTTGAATCCAAAGGATTTCTTCCGGAAGTTGCCATTCAGGATTTTCCTATCCGTGGGCAAAAGGTTGCTTTACGCATCAAGAGACGTAGATGGACGGTAAAAAAGAGTGGCGATATCATCAGTAGGGATTGGGATTTAGTAAGAAAAGGGGCTCGGATGACTACGGAATTCGGTCTTTTTTTAAAAGGAATATTTGGATAACCATCCCATTAGCTGCTATCATTTAGGACATTATTTCCAAATAGATGGCAAACAACTCCAGGAACAATATAAGGAGCATATTAGTGATTATAGTAGCTGGGACCAGAAAGCGCATGCGGATGACTGGATGCTTTTTATACAGAATGTAAGCCCCAGGCTCAGTATTGATGAAACAGCTTTATCTAATGGAGAGCTTTATACTATTGTAACCAATAAGGAAGCCAAAGGTAGAAAGGGTGCTATTGTAGCGATGATCAAGGGTACAGTGGCCGAAAAGATTATATCTGTACTGAAAAAGATTCCGGAAAGACTGAGAAAACGAGTGAGGGAGGTGACCATGGATATGGCTGCCAGCATGCAATTGGCGATAAAACGGTGTTTTGTAAATGCGCATCGGGTAATTGATCGTTTCCATGTTCAGAAATTGGCTTACGATGCAGTTCAGGAAGTTAGGGTAAAGTATCGCTGGGAAGCTATCGATGCAGAAAATGAGGGTATTGCAACGGCAAAAAAGAACAAAATTGCTTACCAGCCAGAAGCATTAGCCAATGGAGATACAGTAAAGCAATTGCTGGCGCGGAGCAGGTATCTTTTGTTTAAGCATCCCTCGAAATGGACGCGGAATCAAGAACTTAGGGCAGAGCTACTTTTCGAGAGATATCCCAAATTAGAAAACGCATATAATATTGCCCAAAAATTGGGAGATATATTCAGGGTGTGCAAAAGTAAGGAGCAGGCCTTTAAAAGATTGGCAATCTGGTATAATGAGGTAGAAGCATGTGGAATTGATTCCTTCAGGACTGTTGCCAGATCAATTCAATCGCATTACCTGTATATCCTTAATTTCTTTATTAACAGGGCTACGAATGCTTCTGCAGAATCTTTCAATGCTAAGATCAAAGCCTTTAGAGCAACATCGAGAGGTGTAAGGGATGTTAAATTCTTCTTATTCAGATTATCGAAAATATATGCATAAAAGATATCCCCCCAACTTTTCCGCTTGATC
>NZ_CAESCM010000037.1 GCF_903166585.1 Pedobacter ghigonis | reverse complement strand
AAATTTAAAAATAATAAATTTAACATATTTAAGTGAAAAAGAGTGAGAGTTGATTTGTGCCCAAACAACTTCTTATAGTATGTTCTCACGGAGATATTGCCTCACTCTTTTTTGCCTTTTAGAATCTGAACAGAATGTAAGGCGTATTTATTTTGAAGTATAGCCAGGATATCCAACCAGGAGAAAAGATGAAGGAGGGCAATTCACTTTTACTAATTAAATAAAGAATTATGTCATCTATTGTAAAACAGGTTGTAGGTATTGATGTGGCGCAAAAGGAACTGGTAGTGTCACTTGGGAGAATGAGCCATGACACAGGTGTTGAGATATACGCCTATAAAATATTTTCAAATACTTCAAACGGTTTTAGCAGCCTTAGCTCCTGGGTGGATAAAAAGACTGTAAAAAATGTTGATGTTCGGTACGTGATGGAAGCCACCGGTGTTTATCATGAACATTTGGCTTATTATCTTTCAGATCAGGACAAGCGCCTGAGTATTGTCCTTCCAAACAAGATCAGCAATTACTTTAAAACACTTGATGTAAGGACTATTACTGACAAGACCGCTTCACAGGCGATATGCCAGTTTGGACTAGAGCGGAAGCTTGAAGACTGGCAGCCACCCAAAAAGATATTCAGAAAGCTTAAACAGCTTACCCGTGAAAGAGACCAGCTAATTACGGATAGAACGGTTTTGAAAAACCAGCTTCATGCCGAGCTGGTGGAGCGATTCCCTAACCAGAGCAGTATAAAAAGGATATCAAAACGTATCCAGCTAATCAATAAACAGGAACTGGAAATCAGAAACGAACTGTCTAAAACATTAAAAGAAGATTCAGAGCTTGTTCGCAAAGTAGATCATATCACATCAATCCCTGGCGTGGGTAAGCTAACAGCTTTGATTACCCTTGCTGAAACCAATGGGTTTGAACTGATAAAAAACAAAAAACAGCTGGTAGGCTATAGTGGACTTGATGTAAGGGTCAAAGACTCGGGAACCTCTGTAAAAGGGAAACCGAAAATATCCAAAAGAGGGAACAGACATTTAAGGAAGGCAATGCATATGCCAGCCCTAACAGCAATAAGGCATAACCAGCAACATAAAGCTGTGTTTGTACGTCTTGTGTCCAAACACGGCATAAAAATGAAAGCAGTAGTAGCGGTTCAAAGAAAAATACTCGGACTTATATATACCATATATAAAACCGACAAGTGCTTTGATGCTAACTATAGTAAGATTGAGGTGGAAAACGAAGTAAATTGTTAGAGCAGCCATTAAAAATGAACTGCCCTAATGAAGCTAGCTTAGAGCTGCCTTGGACTACAAAATTAAAAATTAATTTGGATATCAACACAGAATCTCCGTG
>NZ_CAESCM010000036.1 GCF_903166585.1 Pedobacter ghigonis | reverse complement strand
GAGTGTTTTTATATTTTTACTGGTCCCAACCCAATAAGGTCTCTTGCCAAATTTTAGTGTTTTGTGGTTCTTTTTGGGATATTTTTAAGCAATTATGATCCCGTTTTAGAATTTTAGTATTCTTTTTAGATTTACCACGAATATGGCAAGTGCACCTTGCATTTTCATACTTTCAAGGCCATAGGAATTTGCTCTGTCGTATCCGTGCACATTTTTCAATTCACTATTTTTCGCCTCAATTTTATATCTGTGTTTTGACTTTTCCCTGAAGTACTCGCTTTGTTGGAATATTTCCTGCTCTTTGTGCTCATCTGGTTTTATTGCAACCGAGTACGTCCTGCTTTTGGCTTCCGGTTTGTAGCAGCCATCCCTTAGCGGGCATACTTTGCATTTTTCGATATCGAAATAATAGGTCATCGCCTGGTTCTTCCTGTCTACCTTTTTGCCCTGCACCCGTTTGTACATAGCCAGATGCCCTGCAGGACATACGAACATATCCGCGTCTTTATTATAATCAAACTTTTCCTCCTCTTTCCTCGCACCTTGGGTAATTGCCGGGTTCATCTTGGCAACTATCTTGATCTTATTTCCGCTCAAATCCTTAAGCTTGAGGCTTTTCTTGCCGGCATAGGCTGCATCACCTATGACAGTGTCAACCTCCATTCCGTTAGACTGTGTCTGATCCAATAATTTTGGCAGTTCAGGACCATCGCCCTTCTCAGCTGATGTGACAACAGCAGCTGTTATGATACGTTCCTCTGTCATTGCCAAATGGGTTTTGTAACCAAAAAAACTACTGTCAGCTGTTTTGTGGCCAATCTTGGCATCCATATCTTTGGATATCGCATAATTCTCCCGAGTATCTTCTACTGTTTCCTTTAAGAGGTTCAGCTTCTCTTTCACAGCAGGGATTTCTCTTAGTGTTTCATCAGACTCGATAAGTTTTTGTAATTTGCTACAGTACTCTATTTCTTTAAGGATATCATTTGAATCATTTTTCTCAGGCATCTGACCCTTGAAATCATCATCCATTAGATATACTGCTTTTCGAAGTAACCTCGAGCGTTGCCTGAGTACTTCAATAGGTGAATATGGATTGGACCTGGAAAGTGAATGCGTCGCATCGACAATGATGGACCTAGATTTGATAATGCCTTTTTCCAATGCCAGGGAAACGGTTTTGCCAATCAGAAGGTTTAAAAGGTCCATATCCTTAAGACGAAGCTTTCTGAACTTGGTCAATGAGCTTGAATTAATCACGTCTTCTTCTGGGGACATCTCCAGGAAATATTTGAAGGACATATCATAGCGGGAACGCTCTACGACATCAACATCCGAAACGGTATATATGGTTTTCAAAAGCAGGTATTTGAACATCCGCACAGGACTCTCAGCGTTACGCCCGTTGTCCGGACAGTATTTATCCAGAAGTTCATCGTATATAAAACCAAAATCTATAAGCTCGTTAATCTTGCGCAGTAGGTTCTCTTTGGGAACAATCAGCTCATAAAGCCTGGAAAACTCGCTAAACTGGATTTTTTGTTGTTGAAGCAGCATCTAAAAGCAGTAATAATACACCTTTAAAATACAAAAAAAGGAGCAGAAAAACTAGTTTTCTACTCCTTTATCCTTTTGAATTAAGGGACTTTTTCAGTGC
>NZ_CAESCM010000035.1 GCF_903166585.1 Pedobacter ghigonis | reverse complement strand
ATCGAGTAAGAAGCAGGGGATTAGTTTCCCTGCTGTCTCCTCACACCACCGTACGTACCGTTCGGTATACGGCGGTTTGTCAGAATAACTTCGTTTGGTGTGTCGTTTTCCAATAGTAATAATTACCAAATCCGTCAAGCCCAAGCCTCAAAAAGAACTTTTTGTCAAGTGTCGTACGTAGTGTCGGGCTGTTTGCAGACCTGCAATATCCCTTGCGAGTATTGGCCAGCTGATAAGCCCTTGATTTCACTACGCCCACCTTCATCAGGTTCCTCGCTCTGCCCGTTATACCCTTCCATTGTTTCCACAACACAATCCGCAGCCTGGTTCTCATCAACTCGTCCAGTTTTTCCATGTATCCCTTTGCATTTGCAATAGAGAAGTAGTTGACCCAACCATGAATGATTTCCTTAAGCTTTGATATCCGTTGATGCAATGGAACGGGCTGACTCCGTTTGGTCTGCTCACTTATTTTCTCTTTGATCGCTCTTAGAGATTTGGATGAAATTCGCATCTTCCATCCCTCTTTGCTACCATAGAATGAAAACCCAAGCAGACTACTTTGGCTAGGCCTGCTCACCTTACTCTTCATCCTGTTAACCTTCAGTTTCAGCCCCTCTTCCAGATAGACTGAAATACCTGCCAGTACCCGCTGTGCCGATTTCCTGCTTCTTAAATAGATACTGCAATCATCAGCATAACGTACGAACCGATGCCCACGCTCTTCGAGCTTCGCATCAAGTTCGTGAAGGATCACATTTGATAATAACGGGCTTAATGGACCGCCTTGTGGCATACCTTCTCTTCTTGGGCTGACCAATCCATCCTCCATGATTCCCGCATTCAGGTAAAGACCGATAAGCTTCAATGTCCGCTTATCTTTTATCTTTAATGAGAGCAGGTATATAAGTTTGTCATGATTTACCCGGTCAAAGAATTTATCCAGGTCAAGTTCTACAATCCAGGTATAGCCTGTGTTAAGGTATTTCTGAGCCTTTAGCACTGCCTGACGGGCATTGCGATCTGGCCGAAAACCATAATTATCAGAGGAAAAGTCGCCCTCGTACTTGGGGCTCAGCCATTGAGAGATGGCCTGCTGGATCAACCGGTCAATGACCGTTGGGATGCCAAGCATCCTCTTACCTCCGCTACTTTTGGGTATCTCTACCTTTCTCACAGCGTTTGGCCGGTAATCGCCTTTTAAAATATTAGCCCGTAATGCCTGCCAGCTCGTATTCAGGTAGTCGCGAAGTTCATCGGTCTGCATACCATCAATACCACCAGCACCCTTATTGGCAGTAACCTGCCTAAAGGCTCTTTGTACATTTCGGATGTCTAATATTTCTTCAAGCATAATACTAAAAAAAAAAACTCCTTCCCAGGCATTGTGCACATTGGTTGCACGGCTCAGCTCAGCTCCTCTTATAATTTACTCTCGGATTCCGCCCTACCCTCATATAAGCAGTTCTCTAATGTGGTTCCGCTGTAAACGCTCTGCCATAAACTTCCTGTTTCCTTTGCCATCCTAACATTTGGCCCTTTCTGCATCCGAAAAAAAAAATGCAGTACTACGACCGCTGCTGACTTCTGATTGAGGCATTTAGCATCTCTACTAAATGTTTCTTCTCCTGTAATCGCGCTTACAATTGACAGAACTCATTCAGATCTCCCGGGGTAAGACAATCTACTTCCTATGGATGTGGCCTCTGTATCTACGTACTAGTCCCCGTGCAGTATTGGGCTTCTGTTTGTTTAGCAACATCACCCGGACTAAATCCGCCTCGTATACAGTTTCTGTTCGTAAGCCCCCATATTTGCCGCGGACTTCCTTCAGATTCGCAGTCACCCACGACACCCTTGTCTCTAGCTAACACTTCCTACTGCTAAGCGTGTTCGGGACTCTAA
>NZ_CAESCM010000034.1 GCF_903166585.1 Pedobacter ghigonis | reverse complement strand
AAAAATAGTCTTCTTTTGTTTTGTCTGTTAGACATCACCTTTAAAATAAAGCTCCTTAATCATGTACTTCGACCAGTACTTCATTAAACCCGCTTTCGCTACATTGACATCTCTTTTAAGAACTTATTCGGCAAAAACCTCGCGGCCGCCTTTCTATATATCTTCAGGTGTTGGTTTCAGCCGGTCTTTCTTGTCCAGCCTTCAGTTTTCGCCTGTTTCAATCTTTTTTTGTTTGCTGTTTGCGACATCCGCCGCTCAGCTTTTTTGCCCTTCCTTTCGGTTGGGAGTGCAAAGGTAGGAATCTTTTTTTAACTTCCAAATAAAATAATTTTTATTTTTTCGTTTCCTTTTTTCCCTTTCTTCGCTATTTCAATACGCTAATTTTATTTAGCTTCCCTTTCCTTCCGGAGCGGGCTGCAAAGGTAACAATCTTTTTCCTTCCTGCAAGCTTTATTTTAAAATAAATCCTGCCCCATCTTCTCTATTGTACGCTTTTCAATTAACTCCCTCTCCTTCCGAGCGGGTTGCAAAGGTAGGAAAAATCACAACACCCACAAATGGATTTGAAGGTTTTTTTGAGGGAATTCGGCTAAATAATTGGTTTACAGCAGGAAATAATGTTGCGGGGAACCAAACAATTGGCGCTTTAGCTTGTTAGGCTGGCTTTGCAAGGTGCTTTTAACCATAGAGGGCGCGACGAAAAGCACGGAGCACGCAAAGCCATTTCCACGATTATAGGCCCTTAGCCCCATGCACTATGCTTTTTTTCATAACTAAGCAGGTAAAAGAATTAAGGTTTAAAGGCGGTTTTTGCTTTTTGTGCGCCATGACGACCCGTCTTGCACCGCCCCAGCCACCTAAACCCGGCCGGAGTGAAAAACCCGCATCCCGATATTTCAATCGAGAGAGGATTTGAAGAAAGGACGGGAATACCTATATAGTAGTACAGGCATTGCTTTTCATATAAAAGAAAAATGAATTATACTATATAAAGCATATATAAAAGCAATACCGAAAAGAATAAGTTACCACATTAGGAACCATACTATATATATGTTAAAAATGTCAACTGTTTATTTGTACTGAATTGCTTTGCATATAATTATAGCATACGTATTTAGCTATACAATAACACTTACCTGCTGGCTTAAGTCAGCCCATCCATGTAAAAGACATTGAACTTATGCCCGTCGGGATCGCAGAAAACAAAACCATAATAGCCCTCACCAAATTCTTCTGGTTTAGAAATCAGCTTTCCGCCTGCCCTATCAATTTCTTCAGCCCATTCATTCACTTCAACCTTGCTGCCCGCGGAAAGCGTAAACACCACTTCATTCCCCTGCTGCAGATCAACCAGCTCTCCATGAATGTTTGGCTTAAGCACATCTTTTAAAAAGAAGTGAATTACGAAATTACTCTCCCCAACCAAAAAACTGGTTAAATCTTTAGAGACACCATTTGGCTTAAAACCAATTTCAGTGTAAAAAAACCGGGTAGTTTGTACCAAATCAACCACAGCCAAATTCGCTCATATCTTTCTTGTTTTCATGATATCGCATTCAATTTATATAATTTAACCACTACTTAGCCTAAAAACAACAGCCAAATGATTGCAATTGATAAACCGCCCGGAACTGGCTTTTGTTTATTCTGCAACCCCATGTATCAAAGATAGATAAGACACAAACTTCTAAAGGGGTGCGTTTAAGATAAATTTAAGTGTAGTACGCGCCAAATCCGAAAACTGACCCGGCAGACGCCATTCATTCCATTTCATCCTACAACCAGGCAAAAAAGCTATGAAACAAAAAAGCCTCAACTTTTTCAAGTTAAGGCTTTTGTTGCGGAATGGACGGGACTCGAACCCGCGACCTCCTGCGTGACAGGCAGGCATTCTAACCAGCTGAACTACCACTCCTTTTGTTCCTCTTTAAAGTTAGAACCTCTTTCCCCTTTCGGGATTGCAAATATAGGGACTAAATTTGGTTTATCACTATAACAAGCAACATTTTATGCTATAATTATGTAACTCGCTGAACCTCATTCCAAATAATTTTAACAGAAAGACTAATCGAGTAAGAAGCAGGGGATTAGTTTCCCTGCTGTCTCCTCACACCACCGTACGTACCGTTCGGTATACGGCGGTTTGTCAGAATAACTTCGTTTGGTGTGTCGTTTTCCAATAGTAATAATTACC
>NZ_CAESCM010000033.1 GCF_903166585.1 Pedobacter ghigonis | reverse complement strand
TGTTAAAGGGTTTCTTTTAAGATTTGGCACCGACCTACTCTCCCACGTGTTACCGCAGTACCATCGGCTCTGGTGGGCTTAACTTCTCTGTTCGGAATGGGAAGAGGTGGACACCACCGATATAGGCACCTAAATTTCTTTAGATAAGCTATCTCGAGCTTAAATGACATATTATTGAAAGAAGTTAGTTTGAAGAACAAACAACAGTCTGTTTGCTTTGAAAGCTTCGGATGATTAGTACTACTCGACTGTGCTGTCACCAGCTTTACATCTGTAGCCTATCAACGTAGTAGTCTGCTACGGTCCTATATGGAATTCTCATCTCGTGGCTAGTTTCGCACTTAGATGCTTTCAGCGCTTATCTATTCCCAGCGTAGCTACTCTGCAATGCCCCTGGCGGAACAACAGATTCACTAGAGGCTAGTCCAACCCGGTCCTCTCGTACTAAGGTCAGCCCCACTCAAAATTCCTACGCCCACAACAGATAGGGACCGAACTGTCTCGCGACGTTCTGAACCCAGCTCGCGTGCCACTTTAATCGGCGAACAGCCGAACCCTTGGGACCTTCTCCAGCCCCAGGATGTGACGAGCCGACATCGAGGTGCCAAACCTCCCCGTCGATATGAGCTCTTGGGGGAGATCAGCCTGTTATCCCCAGCGTACCTTTTATCCTTTGAGCGATGGCCCTTCCATGCAGAACCACCGGATCACTATATCCGTCTTTCGACCCTGATCGACCTGTATGTCTCACAGTCAAGCAAGCTTATGCTATTGCACTCCTCATACGGTTACCAAGCGTATTGAGCTTACCTTTGAAAGCCTCCGTTACCTTTTTGGAGGCGACCACCCCAGTCAAACTACCCATCAAACAATGTCTCCCGCTTGGCGGGATTAGACACCGAATACAGAAAGGGTGGTATTTCAACGTTGGCTCCACGACGCCTAGCGACGCCGCTTCAAAGCCTCCCACCTATCCTACACATCCTGTACCCAATGTCAATGTTAAATTGTAGTGAAGGTGCATGGGGTCTTTCCGTCCCGTTGCGGGTACCCGGCGTCTTCACCGGGACCACAATTTCACCGAGCTCATGGCTGAGACAGCGCCCAGATCGTTACACCATTCGTGCAGGTCGGAACTTACCCGACAAGGAATTTCGCTACCTTAGGACCGTTATAGTTACGGCCGCCGTTTACTGGGGCTTCGATTCAATGCTTCTCCTTGCGGATGACATCCCCTCTTAACCTTCCAGCACCGGGCAGGTGTCAGGCCTTATACTTCATCTTTCGATTTTGCAAAGCCATGTGTTTTTGTTAAACAGTCGCCTGGGCCTTTTCACTGCGGCTGCCATTGCTGACAGCGCCCCTTCTCCCGAAGTTACAGGGCCATTTTGCCGAGTTCCTTAGCCATGATTCACTCGAGCACCTTAGAATCCTCTTCCCGGATACCTGTGTCGGTTTGCGGTACGGGTTTTTATAACCTGAAGCTTAGCGGTTTTTCTTGGAAGTCTGATTACCTGCGCTATCCACTCAGCCGAAGCCTCGCGGTACTATCAGTTTTCAGCATCAACGGCGGATTTGCCTACCATCGATATACCTACAACCTTTAACGATCTATTCCGTCAGATCGCGGCAGTGTCACTACTCCGTCCCCACATCGCAGTTATAAAAAGTACTGGAATATTAACCAGTTGTCCATCGAATTTCCCCTTCGGGTTCTCCTTAGGTCCCGACTAACCCTGATCCGATTAGCGTTGATCAGGAAACCTTATCCTTTCGGTGGGCGGGTTTCTCGCCCGCCTTATCGTTACTTATGCCTACATTTGCTTTTCTAGAAGCTCCAGCACCCATTACCAGATACCTTCACTGCCGCTAGAATGCTCCCCTACCGATATATTTCAATCCCATAGCTTCGGTGTACAATTTAATGCCCGTTTATTATCCATGCCCGATCGCTCGACTAGTGAGCTGTTACGCACTCTTTAAATGAATGGCTGCTTCCAAGCCAACATCCTAGCTGTCTGTGCAATCGGACCTCGTTAGTTCAACTTAACTGTAACTTGGGGACCTTAGCTGATGGTCTGGGTTCTTTCCCTCTCGGCGCGTGACCTTAGCACCCCGCGCCTCACTGCCGACTATATTATATAGCATTCGGAGTTTGTCTGGATTTGGTAGGATTTGACTCCCCCGCACCCAATCAGTAGCTCTACCTCTATATAACTCAACGTCGACGCTGTTCCTAAAAACATTTCGGGGAGTACGAGCTATTTCCCAGTTTGATTAGCCTTTCACCCCTACCCACAGATCATCCGGAAACTTTTCAACGTTTATCGGTTCGGTCCTCCAGTACGTGTTACCGCACCTTCAACCTGTCCATGGGTAGATCACAAGGTTTCGCGTCTACCTCCTCTGACTATACGCCCTATTCAGACTCGCTTTCGCTTCGGATCCGTGCCTGAAGCACTTAACCTTGCCAGAGAAGAGTAACTCGTAGGCTCATTATGCAAAAGGCACGCCGTCACGCAACTTGTACGCTCCGACCGCTTGTAAGTACACGGTTTCAGGTTCTATTTCACTCCCCTGTTCGGGGTTCTTTTCACCTTTCCCTCACGGTACTGGTTCACTATCGGTCTCTCAGGAGTATTTAGCCTTACCGGATGGTGCCGGCAAATTCCCACAAGGCGTCTCCGACCTCGCGGTACTCAGGATACTACTAGGCTAGCATTCTATACGTGTACTGGGCTATCACCATGTATCGCCGGGCTTCCCATCCCGTTCCACTTCTGTTTGCTAATACCACATCGTAGTCCTACAACCCCAAAATTGCCGTAACAATATTGGTTTGGGCTCTTTCCCTTTCGCTCGCCACTACTCAGGAAATCATTGTTATTTTCTCTTCCTCTGCTTACTTAGATGTTTCAGTTCGGCAGGTTTGCTCATTATATGTGACATGTCTTCAACATGCCGGGTTGCCCCATTCGGAAATCTTCGGATCAATTCCTATTTGCAAATACCCGAAGCTTATCGCAGCTTATCACGTCCTTCATCGCCTCTGAGAGCCAAGGCATCCCCCGTGTACTCTTTATTACTTTCTTCTACTCTTGCGCCTTTTGCGCCGCAAGGTATGCTTTTTTGCTCTTGTTATGATGTCTCATACCCCTCATTTGATTGCTCATTTGAGTGGTGAGCACAAACACAACAGTCGCCTATTGTTGTTTGCTCTTCTTTTTTAACTTCTTCCAATATGTCAAAGAACTTTACTAAGGTAAGGTAAAGGGTATAAAGGTCGAGGGTTTCATTTTCCTGCGCCTAAGCCTCTAGCTTAACCTTGTTAGTAAAAAACTGCGGTCTCGAACCGTTTCAGATGTATTTTTACATCCGTGCCCCTATGGCGTTTCTTCTTTCTTAATTATGTCAATGTATATTACCGATCCAGGTAATTTCTTTTTTTGGTGGAGAATAACGGAGTCGAACCGTTGACCTCCTGCGTGCAAGGCAGGCGCTCTAGCCAGCTGAGCTAATCCCCCAAAAGTTGTTTTAATGTAGTCCCGTCCAGATTTGAACTGGAGACCCCTACATTATCAGTGTAGTGCTCTAACCAGGCTGAGCTACGGGACTATGGTTTAAGGCAAGCTTTTCGCAGTATATAGTACCTTACCGCTACTGCTTCCTTTGGCTTACCCCATCTTTAAGTTCCGTTAAGCTTACCTTTATAGCAGCCCACCGTTTTCTTCTGGGTGTTTCTTGTTTTCTCTTGTTTTGAAATATCATGTTGCGAAGCGAGTAGGTGACGCTACTCCAGAAAGGAGGTATTCCAGCCGCACCTTCCGGTACGGCTACCTTGTTACGACTTAGCCCCAGTTACCGGTTTTACCCTAGGACGCTCCTTGCGGTTACATACTTTAGGTACCCCCAGCTTCCATGGCTTGACGGGCGGTGTGTACAAGGCCCGGGAACGTATTCACCGCGTCATTGCTGATACGCGATTACTAGCGAATCCAACTTCATGGGGTCGAGTTGCAGACCCCAATCCGAACTGTGAATGGCTTTGTGAGATTCGCATCATATTGCTATGTAGCTGCCCTCTGTACCATCCATTGTAGCACGTGTGTAGCCCCGGACGTAAGGGCCATGATGACTTGACGTCGTCCCCTCCTTCCTCTCTGTTTGCACAGGCAGTCTGTTTAGAGTCCCCATCATTACATGCTGGCAACTAAACATAGGGGTTGCGCTCGTTGCGGGACTTAACCCAACACCTCACGGCACGAGCTGACGACAGCCATGCAGCACCTAGTTTCGTGTGATTGCTCACTGATCTATCTCTAAATCATTCACTAACTTTCAAGCCCGGGTAAGGTTCCTCGCGTATCATCGAATTAAACCACATGCTCCTCCGCTTGTGCGGGCCCCCGTCAATTCCTTTGAGTTTCACCCTTGCGGGCGTACTCCCCAGGTGGAACACTTAACGCTTTCGCTTAGCCGCTGACTGTGTATCGCCAACAGCGAGTGTTCATCGTTTAGGGCGTGGACTACCAGGGTATCTAATCCTGTTTGATCCCCACGCTTTCGTGCCTCAGCGTCAATAAGACCATAGTAAGCTGCCTTCGCAATCGGTGTTCTGAGACATATCTATGCATTTCACCGCTACTTGTCTCATTCCGCCTACCTCTAGTCCATTCAAGCCCATCAGTATCAAGGGCACTGCGATAGTTGAGCTACCGTCTTTCACCCCTGACTTAACAGGCCGCCTACGCACCCTTTAAACCCAATAAATCCGGATAACGCTTGGATCCTCCGTATTACCGCGGCTGCTGGCACGGAGTTAGCCGATCCTTATTCTTCCGGTACATTCAGCTACTTACACGTAAGTAGGTTTATTCCCGGATAAAAGCAGTTTACAACCCATAGGGCAGTCTTCCTGCACGCGGCATGGCTGGTTCAGAGTTGCCTCCATTGACCAATATTCCTTACTGCTGCCTCCCGTAGGAGTCTGGTCCGTGTCTCAGTACCAGTGTGGGGGGCCATCCTCTCAGATCCCCTAGTCATCGTCGCCTTGGTGGGCCGTTACCCCGCCAACTAGCTAATGACACGCATGCCCATCTTTATCCTATAAATATTTGATCATTGGATAATGCTATCCTGTGATTTTATGCGGTGTTAATCCGGATTTCTCCGGGCTATCCCCCTGATAAAGGTAGGTTGCATACGCGTTACGCACCCGTGCGCCACTTTCATAAGGAGCAAGCCCCTTAATCGCGTTCGACTTGCATGTATTAGGCCTGCCGCTAGCGTTCATCCTGAGCCAGGATCAAACTCTCCATTGTAAAATGTTGTGTTGATTCTGACCAGTTTTAACTATTGTTAAAAATAGTCTTCTTTTGTTTTGTCTGTTAGACATCACCTTTAAAATAAAGCTCCTTAATCATGTACTTCGACCAGTACTTCATTAAACCCGCTTTCGCTACATTGACATCTCTTTTAAGAACTTAT
>NZ_CAESCM010000032.1 GCF_903166585.1 Pedobacter ghigonis | reverse complement strand
TCATCCCCCTTTCTCCGTAGGACTTCCGCATCAACACATCCATCGACAGGTATTTCCTGACGGTATTCCTATGCATCCCTAGCGATTTTGCAATTGCGTTGTTGGACAACCCTTTAGCCTGTAGTTTCTTCATCTCATCAAATCGTTGTTTGATAACACCCTCTGTAGCGGCCAGCTTCTTCCCTTTAGGAAAGTCTTTTGGAACCATCAGTGGTTCATCAACTGTTTTAGGGGCCACTGCTCTGCTGAGTCTGGTGTACTCGCGCACCATTACTCTTTTAACGGCTTCGCCAAGATTTTTAAGCAGATGCCAACGGTCAGTGACCTGTATAGCCTGGGGAGCCCCCTTTGTGGCTGCCCGCATATATTTACCGTAACGGTCCCGTGTAATCACCTCTATCGCAGGTTGCCCTTGCAACCAACTGGTCAATGTTTTTTCCTCCCGGTCTGGTAGCAGATCGACTACCTTTCCGGTATCCAGGTTTACCAGGATGCTGCCATATCTGTCACGCTTTTTATATGCCCAGTCATCTACCCCGACGGCTTTAAGCTGCCCTAATGGGGGCAACGGGGCTTTATGGATCAATCTTAGTAAAGTAGAATCACTCACAGGCATGGATAATGTATTGCAAACACGCTCGGCTGGCCTGCCACCCATTTCCAAGGCTGTAATCAACAACTTCTCATCCATTCTTTTTGTCCTTCGCTTACATGGTTTGAAATGGTCAGCAAAGCGTTCTGTAAATATCTTTCTATTACATTCAGTGGTGAGGCACCGGAATTTTCTGGATTGCAGGTAAATATTACATGGCTTTCCAAACGTAGGCAGGTCACGAAACTTTCTTAAATAATAGCTATGAAGCTTTTTTGACGGACTTAGGCAATCTGGACAACAGCAGATCCTTTGCCTGCTCTGAACATAGATATTAACAAAGTCGACCTGGTTATCTACTGAGACTACTTTAAAGGGATCAGTTGATGAAAAAATCAGTTTGGAAAGATTCATTAAAGCTTAACGAAACACCGCCAAATTTATCATGGAAAACCACCAAAATTGGGGAAGAACCCAATAGTAGACAGCGGATTCCGTTCCAAACTGTACACCCGTAGATTAGCCCGACTTTGAGCAGGACATCTTGAGAAGAGTCCCAAATATATCCATTCCTATCAGAACCACCGCAAAAGAAATTTTGTCAATGCTCTGCCTCCCCATCCGCACAAAACTTCACTCCACGGCATCCCGGATATGATTATCCAGTCATAAAGCTGTTCTGGGGCAAGATTACATCCAAAAACCGACAGACAAAAAACTCCAGCAGCACCCTTTCTAAAAATACCATTTTTAAGCGCTTTAGCGCTCCGCTGAAGCTGTCTTGAGCACAAAAACAACCATTGAATCAAGTTGACTTTAAATAAGCCTTAAAACCGCTTAAAATGAGCCGAGTAGCCATTTTGAAGCGAAAACAGTGGCCATTTTAAACCGAAAAAAGTGGCCACTTTGCAGAAAAACAAGTGGCCACTTTTGGAATAATCCCCACTTTAAGTCGATAAATACCGGAATACAGATCTCCTCCATATTTGATGGAAATGACCATTTATTACTGATACCATTTCGAAAACCGAAAATGCGCCTTATGTAAAGTTTTACATAAGGCAATTTATGTAAAGAATACGATTATGCATAAAAAGACAAAAAATATTCTTTAATTTCCAGTATATTATCTTTTTAAGATACTCAACTTTACATAATTTTAATACAATATGGAATATTATAAAGGCAGATGGTTTCAAGTGAATTTCGCCTTGCAGATGAAAGCTTAACCTTTATCACTATTTGAAATAAAAAGGAAACTAATGAAAGATGATTTCAGCGAGCAGCTTAAGGAATGTCCCGAACTGGATCCACTAGGTTTTGAACAGATATTGATTATCGAAAATTATAATGCGATTTTCAATAATCTGCTTGCTGGCTATGGCAGGATGATGTTCAATAAGCATTTTTCCAAAAAGACTAAACTTACCAATAAAATAGATATTGATTATTGTATTTCTAGGCGAAATACAATTTTAAGTGTCAAAGAGAATTTCTATCACCAAAATTTGAAGACAATACGAGAGGTGTCCAAACAATATTTATTAGAACTACGATCCCTTGAGGCTCTTGAAAGATTACTAACCTAAGTACTACGTAAGTTTTTTTTAAAAAAATTGTCCAGCTTAATATAAGCCCTATCAAACAATATAATCTCGTAATACAGGATAAATTTTCAAGAGGCGATAGAGACCGCAAAACTTAGAGATAACACTAAGGTTAAGCATCAATTAGATCAAGTAAATACCATGATGATAAGAGAAACACATATTTAGGAAGATTTGCCATTATATTATATGAATCTGATATGCAATTCAAAAATTTGTTAATTACAATTGTTTACGATTATCAATTCCTTTGGCAAAAATCTTCGGAAACATTTTTTTTGAAGTTGTAAATTCAATTACATACCAAAATCGGTCGTCCGATTGTTTCAAAATGAAATTTGCGACACTGTTTTATTCAAGCATAAAAAGGTGATAATTGCATATTATTCTTTCTTGTGGAATGATATTTTAGCGAAAATTTTTAAAAAAATCTATGAAAATTAAGCGCTCAATTAATCCCCCTGGGACTACTATGTCCGTCCCGCAGTCTTTTCCTTTCTTTAAATTGAAGTACAGCTTTATTTCCGGCTTAAAAAGGGCTTTTGAAAAAGGTAACTTGTTGCCGTTTATCTGTGGTATTGTAGTAATTCTGCTGGTAAGCTCCTGTCAGAAGAATCTGCTAGTCGATAAAGATGGAGCTGTTATCGCAAAGGCCAGGCAATGGTATGAAGACCAGGCGCTGTCTACCCAGAATTATATCCGTTTGGAGGGTAAAGGTTTGGTGGCTGTCAAAGAAAAACCGGATTGGGATCAAGCCGTAGCGACAGAACTTGACGATAATTCAGTTGTCATCACTATGCCTGTAGAGTCATCTATTTTTAACACTATCAAAAAGAACGGTAACCTGCAGTTGGTTTTGGAAGTTAAAAACGGTGAATATAAAAGCCGGTACGTCGGGAATACCCAAAGTCTTGTGAATAATAAGCCCGTTACACAAATGTATGCCCGCGCATTTGGTCAAGGTGATCCTTTATCAGGTAAGGCCGGCGCTCCCGCAACCACAAATTCTGTACAATGTTCAGATTGGTATTGGGTGGTAAAGAACTGGGTAAATGGCGAATGGGTTATAACTGATGTCGAATATTTGGGAAGGACATGTGATGGCGATTTCGAAGGTGGAGGTGGCGGTGGAGGAACCGGCAATCCAGGAGGTAGCGGTGATCCGGGTAACGGAGATTTTGGTGAAAACCCTAGCTGCAAAAATTGTGTTGTGAGTGGTGATAATTTTCTTTCGCTAAAAGCGTATGTGAGATCTATTGGACTGAATGTCCATTCGCCCTTCTCAACAACTCTGACTGTAGATGGCGTACAATATCAAGGCCAGATGGTTCAGATCCGGACCGCTGATGGTTCACTTGTTGCCTCATATTTTAGTCCGGACTCAGATTCCAGCCTATTTCCAAGCGGCTATTTTTATAACATTGGCAATAAAGGGTCTGATGGTACAAATACAACCAACTCAGCAATTGTAATCCCTAATGGCACGACCTGGAGCTTTGGCACAACACCAACCCCAGGTGGCGGGACAGCCAACATTACGTATACACGGTCAAGCGAATTTCAGACGTTTATCAATTTGATCAGTGCTAATTCAACAGAAATCGCATACATGGATAATCATTACAAAATTATCGAACTTCTGAACAATTATATGTCTGCTAATGGGCAGACTTCCGATAACATTGAGTTTTCGAAGTGGGCAGTGGGCTACCTCTCGGCCAACCCAAGTGTAAGCCTGGAAACTTTTATTAACCAATTTTTGAACAGTAATGTTAGTAAGGATGGGGATTTCGATGAAGCATATTGGAGTAATCCTAACCTGAGTGTCCCTGCTCAACAGCTTCCCAGCTTCCAAGCATACAATAACGCGTTCCCCAAAAAAGACGGTGGTTACATGCCTGCGGCTGAGGTGTACTCGATGATTGGTGGCCAACTTTACACGTCCCACCTTGCAAACCCTTCACAGTATAGCAACGCTTGTGCAGTGCGGGTATCAAGGGCCTTAAACTATTCCGGTGTCGTAGTGCCAAGCATAAGCGGACAAACGGAAAAAGGCACCGATAACAAAAATTACTTTTTGTCAGCAGCAAACCTAAATGCGTGGATGAAAAAAACATTCACCACATATACCACATTTACTGGGGCTCAAGGTGGGAAAAATGGGAGAAATTTCCCGACATTGTTGAATGGTAAGAAAGGCATATATATTATGATACCTAATTATCCTGCTTATTTCGCTTCAGGGCATGCCGATGTCTGGAACGGAACGAATTGCAATGGAGAATGTTATTTTAATATAGAGGCAGACTTGCCGGGTAACAGAAAGCAAGGAATAGCATTTATCAACTTATGGGAACTAAATTAAGAGAAATGAATAACAGATTTTGTTTGATCACATTGTTTTTTTGCCTCACAGGAAGTGCCTGTTTTGCGCAAAAGAAACAACAAAAGGATGAATGGTTGATGAGCTATAAGCGGCAGGTTTTTATTTCCTGCTTAAAGTCGCAAGATACAAGTGTTTCAAAAAACGACATATCAGAATCAATAAATTTTGACCTTATCGGAAATACTGCTTCTACTAAGCAAGCAGATAGCCTCGGCAAGGAATTTTACAAGCTGATCCAACCTTCGAAAATATTGGACTACAATAAAAATAAAGCTTTGATTAATGAATGCCTAGCCTATTATGAAAGTAAACAACTTGATTCTATTGCAAGGTCGGCGTATAAGAAGTATTTAAAAGCAAAAAAGATGGCAAATTAAATACTGAATATTTTATTTACCGAAAGAATATCCTTTTGCAGGTATACTCTTCGAGTGGGTAAAAGTGTACTTACATAAATTTTCGTATTTGGCGATCTATGATGAATTATTTTGGTGATTTTCAATATGTTCTTACCTACATATTCAGGTGAGGGAACAATTTTGTCATATTTTAGATCAGGATTATCCTCTTGGTGATGGAGGCTAAAAAGATCATTGATTCCAATTAGTATAAATACAGCTCTTGGTTTAAAGTAGGTGATTTCTCTTAAACGTTTCATTACCCCGTCAGTAAGATCTCCGGTAATCCCCCTGTTGTGGATATGTTCTATGCCGAATTTTCCACGCCAATCCAACCCTGCTTCAGTGATACTGTTGCCAATAAATACGATTTCTCCAAACTCTAAGGGCTCTTTTTTAAATTCTTGGATGCATTTGGTATAATGTTTTTGCACCCAGTTGTTGTGGTAACGAGATATAGTTTTTTTTGTTGGAAATAGTCCTGCCAGGTCTTTGGTTGAATGCGGAGATGATTGTCCAAAAGAGTTAATACGTAATACAATCAAAAATAAAGCAGTTAATATTTTTTTCATCGTTCTCAATTTAATAAATTATTTAACGGTTGAATCTACATTACTTGAAATTTTTAGACTTACGCAATTATGATTTTTTTGATATAGAATTATACCATTATTAACAAAATAACATTGTTTCATCTAGCAAAAAAATTAAAAAGTACTACCACTTAGAATGTCAAGTTTTACGGTTCAAAGTTTCCCGGTGAAGGTTTTTTAGTCGAGGTAATTTCTAAAATTTTGCTCGAAATTATATAAATCCTTTCAGCTTTAAATCGTCCACTATGGGTTCAATAAGCAATAAAAAGGCTTTTAAATATTGGAAATAATCCCGCTGATCGGTACGGACAAAGCCTTCGATAAATCGGAGGCTTTTGTTTTTTAGTGCGCCGGGCATGGCAATCGACTATAGGGTTAGAGTCCGATCAAGCGGAAAAGTTGGGGGGATATCTTTTATGCATATATTTTCGATAATCTGAATAAGAAGAATTTAACATCCCTTACACCTCTCGATGTTGCTCTAAAGGCTTTGATCTTAGCATTGAAAGAT
>NZ_CAESCM010000031.1 GCF_903166585.1 Pedobacter ghigonis | reverse complement strand
ATATTCTTTTCTTCAAGATAGATCTGAAGCTCTTTTGGCTCTTTTTCGACTTTGAGTATTTCGAAATAATCCAGAATGCCTTCTGGTAATAAAAAACTGATAAGGGTTTGTTCGGCCTGATTCAAGGGAATTTGTAATTGCTATAAGATACAAAAGAAACAAATTATTCCATCACCCCCAACTTTTCCGCTTGATCCGTAAACCACCGCGCACTTTAAGTTTTGCGTATCCAGCATCCAATCTCTGCCAATCAGCTATGTTTTTTTAAACGTATGCGGTTTGCCAAGGGGAATTAAATCAGTTTTGTCATTGGAGCAATAAAATGTTCCTTGGGTGTCCAGCAGGTTCGTAAGCATCCTCCCTAGACTCTTAAAATTGGCGTAAAAAGACCGTCTAGTTCATGTCCCAGATGCCTGCTGCACGTTCGAGTTGTACCAGTGTAGCGGCATAATTGTATTGAGCCTGGTAATAGCTCTGCTGTACTTCATTGTAGGTCCGCTGTGCATTTAAAACCTCCAATAAAGAGGTTTCACCTCGTTTATAACTATATGCCTTACCTTCAAATACCTTACGTGCATCTGACAACAGGCCATTATTATATTGTGCTACCTGTTTCTCGGCCGCCTTATAGTTCATATAAGCCTGTGTTACTTCGGTTTTTATCTGCAAGAGCACCTGCTCGTACTGAGTAGTAGTTTGCTTTATCAGAAATTGCGCAGTTTTAAGCTCTCCCTTATAAGCATTAGAAAATTTTAAAGGAACTGAAATGCCTACATTGACC
The DNA here is from genome assembly GCF_903166585.1 of Pedobacter ghigonis. Taxonomy (GTDB): domain Bacteria; phylum Bacteroidota; class Bacteroidia; order Sphingobacteriales; family Sphingobacteriaceae; genus Pedobacter; species Pedobacter ghigonis. The sequence continues at coordinate 10,699 of NZ_CAESCM010000031.1, read as the reverse complement.
GATCTGTAAGCTGGTGTTGGAGCGAGCTCATTAGTCGAAGCGCCGTTATACTGCATGCCTGCAGAAATACCCAGATCGATAGACCTGTTGGCCTTTGCCAATTGCAATGTGTTTGTAGCAACTGCCTGCGTATTGTGTGAAGCTACTGCATCGGCACGGCTAGCTTGTGCATTGGAGATAAGTTGTAACAATGAAAATTTTCGTTCCAGATCCATCAAATCGTTTACAGGCACCAGAAAGGTGCTGGAGTCTACTTTTCCTACATTAAGGCTCAATTGTATCAAAGTTGTTTTCCAATCTGCTTCACCCTGAATTAAATTATTAAGCAGGCTCCGGGCTTCCAGCCTGGATTGCCGGGCATCTGTTTCGGTAATGGAACCTAAGCTAAACCTTATAGAATCTGCATTAGCCAATTGCCTCATCGTACTGTATGAGTTTTGTAACACCCCGAACAAGTGATATTGTTGAACCGCATTAAAATAAGCCAAAGCTGCATCAGCACGCAAATTGCGAAAGAAATCCAGCAGTAAGGCTTTGCTTAATTCCGACTGACTTTTAGCTAAGGCTACCCTTGCGCTACGTTTACCCCCAAGCTCAAGCGTTGTACTAATGCCTGCGCTATATCCTCTGCCCAAAAGCAAGCTTGATTGCTGGTTATCATAAGCACCTACATTCAGCTCCGGATCAGGGAAGACCTTTGCACTTTCAATGCCGGCTTCTGCTATACTTACATTGTACTGCGCAGCTATGTAGCCAAGGTTCTTCCGTCCCACAAGATTTAAGTATTCTCCCAGTTTTATCTCTTTTTTAATAAAAGAAGTATCGGATTGCGCATAACCAGTCAGGGTACCTATTAACAAGACAAATAGATATAGGAAGCTGTTATTTTTCATTTTTTTTATCATCATCATACCATTTTTTTATTCAGGGAATATTTTTTTTCTGTTGGGTATCGGCCATCTTGTAGTTATCCTTGCCCCACTTGTTTTCCATAAGGTAGTATAGCGCCGGAAGCACAAAAAGTGTGATGGCTGTGGCAGCAAAAAGTCCATATACAATTACTGTGGCCAGTGGTCTTTGCACATCTGAACCGATCCCGGTGGCCAATGATGCCGGCAGCAAGCCCAAAGCGGCAACCGTTGCTGTCATAAGTACCGGCCGGAAACGATGTTTGGCACCCTCAACAACTGCCTTGGATAAATCATATCCTTTTTTACGCAGATCATTAATATGCGAGATCAGGATTACCCCATTCTGTATAGCCACACCAAACAGAGCAATAAAGCCGACTGCAGATGATACATTGAGTGTCATACCCCGGATATTAAGTGCCAGCATTCCACCAAACAAAGCAAGGGGCACAATAGAAAGGATAAGTCCGGCCTGTCTGAATTTCCCAAAGGCGCTGTACAGTAACAGAAACATGATAGCCAGTGCAAGGGGTACAATCACCGTAAGTTTAGCATAAGCCCTGTTCTGGTTTTCAAATTGTCCACCCCAGTTAATGCTGTATCTTTCATGGTCATACTTTACATCGTGCTCAATCTTCGATTGTGCTCCCTTTAAAAAGGTAGTCAGGTCACTGCCCCGCAAATTAAGTTTTACCGTAAGGTGCCGCTTATTCATTTCCCTTGTAATGGTACTTTCCCCGGTAGCTGTCTTAACAGTTGCAATCTGCGACAACGGTATTTTCGCTCCTGTCTGTGCTGTTAGCATCAGGTTAGCAATTTTCTCCGGGGTATTACGGCTCTGCTCGTCATAGCGGCAGATCACATCATATACCTTATTGCCTGAAAAAACCTGGGCAACCGCCTTCCCGCCTATAGCAACCTCAATGAGTTCACTTACATCGGTTACATTTAAGCCATATCTTGCTACGGCATCACGATCGACCGAAATCTGTAATTGAGGCAATGGCGGTTCTTGATCGATGGCCACATCAACAGCACCTTTAATCCCTTTAATAGCAGACATTACCTGTTCAGCGATTCGGCGTGTTTCCTTAAAGTCTTCACCGTATATCTTTACTACCAGCTCGCTGTGCGCCCCTGCAATTTTATCCATTACCCCATCGATCATAGGCTGGCTGAATCCTACAGTATACCCTGGCATAGAAGCATATTCCCGGGACAGATCTTCAATAAGGTCTGCTTTTTTTCTTCCGTTTTTCCATTGATTGTAAGGCTTGATCCCGATACTGCATTCAAAATGGGAAGCCGTCCAAGGGTCCGTACCGTCATCATTGCGACCCGCCTGTACCATCATATAGGTTACCTCCCCATACTTCATTGTTCTTTGCCTGAGACTGTCGCTCATTTCTTTCGACTTTTCCAGGGAGACACCGGGAGGTAGCTGAACCTGGAGCCAGATAGAACCTTCGTCAAGGGGTGGCAGAAAATCTTTTCCTACTGTAACAGACAAAATAACGGCACTCGCAAGTACTATCCCAAGCGGGATAAATACCTGTCTTGGTTTGTTCATGATCTTGCGGATTCGCCCGTCATACAAATTCGTTAGCCATTCCAGCCATTTGTTGTGATACAGTTTTGCAGGCTTACGATAAACGGCGTACGCCAAACCCGGTATGAGCAGCAATGCTACTGCCAATGCCCCGATCAGTGCATAGCCTACGGTAAAGGCCATCGGCGTAAACAGTTTTTTCTCAACACGCTCGAAAGAGAATAATGGCAGATAAGCGGTGATAATGATAACGGTGGAAAATAAGATAGGTTTAGCAACAGATAAGGCTCTTTGCCCGATCGACAACTCTTCCAGATCCTGTGTTGGATTATCTTCGCGTTTCTTTAAGATCGTTTCGAGCATCACAATGGTACCGTCCACAATAATCCCGAAATCAATAGCCCCAAGCGAAAGCAGGTTAGCCGGAATATGGGTAAAGTGCATTAGGATAAATGCGATCAGTAGGGCTAGCGGAATGGTGACAGCCACAATCAATGCCCCTCTCCAGCTGCCCAGAAAAATAATCAATACAACAATCACCAGGCCTATGCCTTCTAATAATGTATGGGATACCGTGGATAAAGTAGTATTCACAAGATTGGTTCGGTCCAGGTAAGGACGAATGGTAACTCCTTTCGGGAGAATATTGTTGTTAAGGTCTTCTACCGCTGCATGGATACCCTCCAGAACAATCGAGGGATTTTGTCCCTTCAGCAGAAGCACAATTCCCTCTACACCTTCACTGTGATTGACTTTCCGGTCCGTGTACCCCAATATCCCTTTGCGTTCAAGATTGCCGTACTTCAAAGTACCCACGTCTTTGAGGAAAACAGGCACACCACCTACCGATTTAACCACGATATTACCCAGGCCATCGAGGGTCTTCACCAATCCGATACCACGGACCACATAGCCAAGGTCACCCCTGGTAAGTACACTGCCGCCAGCATTGGCATTATTGTTATTGATAGCAGTCTGTACTTCGGCCAGAGAAAGGTTATACTGTTCCAGTTTGCGTGGGTCGAGCGCGACTTGGTACTGGGTAGTGATCCCGCCAAAATTGGTAACATCGGCAATGCCGGAAACCTGTTTGATGCGGGGAATAATAGTCCATTGTTGCAGGTCGGTCAACGCCCTTAGATCATAGTTTCTACTTTCAATGATATAACGGTATATCTCGCCTACCGGAGAGGTAAGCGGGTCTAATCCCGGCTGTGCATTGTAAGGCAACTCCACATCAATGAGCCGCTCCTGTATACGTTGCCTGGCCCAATAGTCGTCCACACCATCTTCAAATACTATGGTGACCATCGAAAGACCAAAGGTGCTTTTGCTCCTCATGACGTGCATACCTGGCATACCGTTCAATGCCCGCTCTACGGGAATAGTAATCTGCTGTTCCACTTCTTCGGCAGCGAGGCCTGGCACCTGGGTCACTACCTGCGAGGTAACATCGGCAATATCAGGATAAGCCTCAACAGAAAGTTGCTTCCAGGAGTAGTAGCCAAACACAGCGAGCAATAGGAACAAGGCCGCCAGCAGCCAACGTTTGTTTATTGCAGTATATATTAGTTTTTTCATCAGAGTTATATTTTAGCCTTATCTATTTCGCATCCAGTAAATAAAAGCTGCCTTCGCTAACAATCCGTTCGCCAGGCTGCAAACCTGTTCCGATAACAACTCTATCTTCTGAAGTACCGCTAACCGTAACTTTTCGCTTGATGTATTTCCCCGGAGCTACAACCACAAAAACAAAGCTGGCTTCGTTTGTCTGAAGGATGGCTTTGGCCGGAATTAGTATTGCATTTACAGGTGCATCAACGAAATTTACCGTTACATACATTCCAGGTTTTAGCGTATGATCCTTATTATCTGCTTCAATCAACACCTCCACACTACGGGTAGCTTCATCTACAATCTCATTGACATGATAGACTTTACCTTTTATGTGTTGCTCTGGGAGTGCCGCGATTTCAATATTGCATTCGTCCAGTTCATGAATGAACCGGATGTCTTTTTCCTTTACCTGCCCGGCAATCCAGATCTTTGACAGCTCTGCTACGGTTGCTATACTGCTTGCATCATCTTTGATAAACTGACCAAGCACTACTTTATTTTCGATAACCTCGCCAGATATTGGTGCCCTTACTACCAGCGGCTGCCCGATGGACAGACGACCAGGATCGGCTTTAAATATTCTGATTCCGACGGAAGCATTTTCAAATTCCTTCTTTTCTACTTCATAGGATGTCTGGGCTTCTTCCAGGTCTTTTTGCGTGCCAACACCATGCGCTACCAGGTCCTGCTGTCTTTCCAGGTTCTTGCGTGATTGCTCCAGCTGGGATTTAGCCTGGAAGAATATTTTCTGGGCCGTCATAAAATCCGGCGAACTGATTTCAAACAAGGGTGTTTCGGGAGTAGTCCGCATTCCCAATCGCAGATAGGACTTAACCACTCTCCCCGAAAAGGGAGGCGCTATCTCCGCATACTGGGTAGGAATAGCTTTTACAGTACCAGCGGTAAGCATCTGAAGCCTATAGGGTTCATCATGGATTAGCTGGGTTTTTAGTTTGCTGGTCAGATTAGATTTTGAGGATACAATAACGGTGTCACCTTGTAAGGTATAATTCGCAATTGAAGTTTCTGCCTGTTTATCCTGGCAGGAAAAAAGAAATAAAGTTAAAAGGCAGATCAGTATATTTTTCATGTTGCACTGTTTTACAATGTGTTTATCAAGGAACCAGGCAGGTAAAACGTCTCACCTGAGAGGCTAAAAAGCAGCCATGGGCCAGCCTTTTTCGAATGGCGCAAAACTAAAAAAGCCCCTGCAGAGGGGCTGTTAGAGGGGCTATAGAATTTTATTAGAATTTCATTAGAAAAGAAACACCTAGAGATGTGGAATCTTTATTACAAATATGGTTCCTTCTTGTTCCAGCGACTGCACGGCTATTTGCCCTTTATGAAGATCAATTATTTTTTTTGTCAGCGATAGGCCGATACCATTTCCATCCGCAAATTTCTTATTCTCCCCTCGGTAAAAAGGAAGAAAAATATGGGGCAGTGTTTCGGCACTGATTCCTATACCCTTGTCTGCAAAGCGCAGCTCAGTATGTGTTTCATCATAGGCAATAGAAATAATGCTTTGGTGGTCAGCCGAAAACTTACATCCGTTTTCTATCAGGTTGATGAATGCTACCCGTAAAAGGTATTCATTCCCGTAGACTGACACATCCTTGTCATTGTCTATTTCGCTATCAAAGGAAATGGTAACTAGAGAAGAGGGCTGATTGTGCAATACCTCAGACCTGGCATCCAGCAACAATTCATCCAATCTGATGTTTTTAAAGGCTATTTCTGTCTGGTCATAATTAGCCTTTGCCAGATCCAGTAAGCTATTGGAAAGCCGGATCAGTTTCTGCGCATCTCCGATGGTATGCGCTATGGCCTCCTTGTATTCGGCATTATCCCGTTCCTTCTCAAGGGTCAGCTGCAATTCGGCGAGCATAGCGGTTAAAGGCGTCCTTAATTCATGGGAGATATTGGAGACAAAATCTTTCTGCGCATCAAAGGAGTTTTCCAGCCGGTTAAGCATTGCATTAAAGGTAATGGCAAGCTCGGCAATCTCATCTTTCCGGTTGCCTTCGTCAACCCTTAGGTCAAGATTGGTGGCTGTAATCGTTTTTACATTATTGACCAGCGAAGAAACAGGTTGCAAGGACTTTCTGGCAAGAAACTGGCCTGCGAGATAAATAATAATAATGGAGAAAAGAAAAGCAATGATAATCGTATTACGAAGATTTGACAGTTTGGTAAGGCCGTATTCATCTTTTGCAGCAGCAGTTACGATATAAGACCGACCTTCATGGGCATATAAAAAGCCGACAACCTGTAGGTCTTTAATGTAAAACTGAATTTCCTTCTGTGCAATGATAGAATCAATCATGGCTTGGGTTTCTTTGACTTTATCCACCTCTACTGCATCATGATAAAGCAAATGGAATCCGGTATCATATATGGCAACTTCCTCCTGGAACAGGGCATTAGGTGCCTTTTTATAAATCAACTGTAATACTTGCGGCTCTATTTTGGTGTCAAACAATAAATTGGCTTTGGTCGCGGCCTGCTGCTTCAACCTTTTAAAATATTCATCTTCCCTGGTTTCTGATGAAGTGAAATAAACAATCAAGGCGAATGTTAGCAGCATTGCAGCCATCAGTGAAGTATACAATAGGGTAAGCCTCGTTTTGATCTGCATACTTAATCTTGTTTAAAGATAAACCCTAATCCCGATTTCGTGTGGATCAACTTTACATCAAAATCCCTGTCTATTTTCTTGCGCAGATAATTAATATAGACATCAATAAAATTGGTACCGGTGTCAAAAGTTGTTTCCCATACATGCTCAGCTATTTCAGACCGGGACAACACCCTTTCCGGATGCTCCATCATGTATTGCAGCAATTTAAGTTCTTTAGGTGTAAGCGTAATTTCCTTGCCATTGCGCTTTACAATTTTGGTATGCAGGTTATATTCTATGTCTGCATACTTTAATAAGAAACCTTGAGTATTGGGCATCGCTGCATTTCGTTTTAGCAAAGCCCGGATACGCACATGCAGCTCCCTGAACTCAAAGGGTTTCACCAGGTAGTCATCAGCGCCGGCATCAAAACCCTCCACTTTGTCATCGGTAGTCCCAAGCGCTGTTAGCATAATAATGGGCATATTGGGTTTAAAGCTGCGGATTTCCCTGCAGAGGTCCAGCCCATCCATTTTAGGTAAAATAATATCGGTGATAATGAGATCAAAATCCTGGCTGAGTGCAAGCTTTTTGCCTAAAGCACCATCATAGGCTACCGTTGCCTGATAGCCATGTTCTTCCAAGCCACGCTTAACCAGGGTTGCTATACGTTCTTCGTCTTCAACAATAAGAATATTGACCATTTTTCAGAGGGTTAGCAGCAATATGCAAAGATAACAGATAACCTATATGTACAGTGATGATTGTGAATTAAAAGAGTTTTGAGATCTAAAAAAGCTGATCGTGTTATCCTAATTAAAAGGAAGGCAGAAATTAAAGATGTACTATGTTTGATGTTGGAGTATTTCGTGAGAGGTGTTCGATAAAATCCCGCCCAATATTTTTTTGAACGAAAAACTACATTCTCCGCCCATTACTTTTCCTCTTTTTTGCTGGAGAATTTTGCAGAGTTTTCTTGAAGGCGATTTGGCTTTTGTTATTATTTATCTCATTTTCAGTATTTTGAGAGTATTTTTGATCGTTTAATAATAATAAAAGTGGGGCTAGGGGTTCGATTGTAGCCCCGCTCAGCCCGCAGAAGCATAAAAATAACCAGTTAAAACATTGATTTTTAACTGGTTATTTTTTTTAAATTGCATGATTTTGAGTGATCTCAAAAAAGCAATATTTCACAATACACTGATAATCAATTGCTTTACTTCTTGTCGGGTTTCGAGTCCCGTCCACTATCTTTCTGCGGTACTTTGCTCAACTTATTACTTTGGTTTTTCGCCTGTTTAAATGTTATATCGACTAATATTCGCGCTATCAAATTAATAAATTGCTCTTCGCCTAATGAAAAAGCGCCCTCTTCTTTCTCTACCTTGTCTTTCCTTCGAGCCCTTCGCTTTTTCATTAGGATAGGTTAATTGTGTCTTTATAATTGTTCCGCTTTATTGGAAGTGGCTAAATATCTTTCTTTTGTAGCTTGGAGTTATTATGTTTTCATAGCAGATAGCTGAGCTCTTACAAACCCCGGCTTCTAGTTACTTTGGCTGATTAAACATGTAGCGTGCAATTTTCCAAATGCCATTTTCATTTTTCATCAAGAAAAACTCCCTGTTCAATTCTTCAGTTTTCTGACCGTTAGCGTTTATCAGTTGTGTTCCGTTTGATTGCGTGCGAACAAATGCTACACTATCATTTAGTGATACAATTTCTTCAACTTTGAAAGTTACATTGAGCTGAATTGCCTTAAAGACATTTTCGTAAGCAGTTGTGAGCTCTGATGTTCCAGTTGCTGTTGGCAATCCGGTTGGCATAAACACACCATCTGCTGTATATTGACCAACAGCTGTTTCTGCACTTGAATTGTTCAGTGCGTCAAAGTAAATGCCCAATGATTTTTCTATTCCTATTTTTGTTGTTTGATTTTCCATTGCTGTTGTTTTTTTTGAGTTAGAAATATTTAAATTGTCTTTTTGCTGCGTTATTTTATTTTGGCAGGCTGCTAATGCTAATAGCAGCAGTGCCGATGCAAGAATCTTTCTCATAGCGCCTCGTTTTAGTTTTTGTTCTGGGTAAGGACATTCTTAGCTTCCTCAAATGTTACGCTTTTACCTAAGGCTCCAAATTGGTGAAGGTCGCCAAATACTTCAATACGGATAGACTGATTGATCCCACCTATATGAAAAGGCTTAAATCCACTATCTGTAATCAATTCCTCTATTTGTTTATTGCTGTTGGTATTGTCTGAAGCGTAGAAAAGCACCTTTCTTTCGGGCTCTGCGAATGCATCTCCCGACAAAGAGGCAGCCCCTAATGTCCCGAAGGCTTTTACCAAAATTGCGTCCTTTGGGGACAATGGTAAAAGGGTTTGACCAGCAGAGGTATTCTCATCAATAATCTTTTTGAAACCTCCGCTGCCGTCCGGAGCAATAGGATTGGACACATCCACAATTATCTTGCCTTTCAGCTCGGTGGCATATTCCTCTAAGAATCCTTTAATTGCATCAAAGTAGATGGCGGGAATGATGATGTCCGCGTCCCCGATGGCCTTAGCTGTTTCTTCCACTGTTGCCAATGGCCCCAATTCTGCAGCAAAGCTTTGCGCTTTATTGATTTCACGGGAAGATATAATAACCGGGTGGTTACCTTTTATAAGGTTTGCAGCAATGGTTTTACCAATGTTTCCCAAGCCTATAATGGCTACTGTTGTTTTTTGACCTACTGTATTCATCGCTTTATTTTTTTAAATCCGTTTGTCGATATTGACAATACAAAGGTGCGATGAACAATTAACCTGCACTTATAAGGTATGATAAGAAATACCCTTAATGTATCTTAAGGGTAAAGCTATTTTTTAAACCTGTCGTTCTTTATTTTACTCAAAAATTCGGGGGTTACACCCAGATAGGACGCTATTTGGGTGCTAGGTAGCCTGTTGGCTAGATGAGGATATTGATCGACAAAACTTTCATACCTTTCCAATGCAGTGGCACTAACCGTTTGCAGTAGGCGGTCTTGCAGTTCGATATATTTGTCTTCTATGATAACCCGGAAGTTCCTATCAAATTTTGGGTAGTTGGTGTACAAATACCATAAATCGCCCTTGGATATTTCCAGTACAACCGATGGTTCAATTGCTTCAATAAACAGTTTTGAAGGTTGCTCCTTGTGCAAGCTGCCTATATCCGAAATCCAGTCATTTTCAACAGCAAATGCAAGATTGTGCTCAACGCCTTTATTATCTACACCATACATTTTGAAGCAGCCACTCTGCACATAGGTAAAGGACTTGCATATATCTCCTTCCTGTAAAAGGAACTGCCGACGTTTAATTCTCCTTTCCGTAATACGGCTCATCAAAGCCTGTATTTCGCCATCATTAAGCGAAAGATATTTTTCAAAATGGCTTATTATATTTTCCAAATGATAATTGTTCTTTAATTAGCCTTCGAATATACAAAAATGAGAGAGAGCAAATAGTGAATTCGATTTAACAGAGGATTTGAAAAACAATTATTACGCCTTGTCCAAAAGGGTAAAAATAATATCAATTGTACTTACTGGCATCTTGAGAGTTCGATCATTCCCCGTTCACTATTTTGTTGAGCGAAAAACTAAATTTTAGGTCCGCGACTTTTCCTCTTTTTCACAGGAGAACTTTGTGAAGTTTTTTTTGAATCGAATCCCAATTCTTTTTCAATGGTTTCATTATCAGTCCTTTTTATAATATTTTGATCGTTTAATAATATTAAAAGAGGAGCTAAGGGTTCGATTGTAGCCCCGTTCAGCCCGCAACAAAAGCCTTAACTTGAAAAAGTTGAGGCTTTTTTGTTTTAGTGCGCCGGGCATGGCAATCGACTATAGGGTTAGAGTCCCGAACACGCTTAGCAGTAGGAAGTGTTAGCTAGAGACAAGGGTGTCGTGGGTGACTGCGAATCTGAAGGAAGTCCGCGGCAAATATGGGGGCTTACGAACAGAAACTGTATACGAGGC
>NZ_CAESCM010000030.1 GCF_903166585.1 Pedobacter ghigonis | reverse complement strand
GAGGTGGAAAACGAAGTAAATTGTTAGAGCAGCCATTAAAAATGAACTGCCCTAATGAAGCTAGCTTAGAGCTGCCTTGGACTACAAAATTAAAAATTAATTTGGATATCAACACAGAATCTCCGTGGCAAACAATTAATCATCCTTTAAATTTCTGCTGCCTTTGAGCTGCATCTAAGGTGTAACTAATTTTTAAGTAGGCTGTTACGTGGTGGTATTCTCTTTCTTTTGGTGATATTTTATCAACTTATAGTAGGATTTTAACCTAGTTAAGCTTTTTATTGGTTTTTAAGAGTTAATATCCTTACATTCATTTCAGAATCAGCAACCAAAACCAACCGAACTATCCTTATGAAAGTATTACCATTTACCATGCTTGTCCCCGACGACAAGAGTGTGATATCGGAGCATATCGAAGCACCTTATTTTTATCAGTACTTGCACCGCCACGATGAATGGCAGATTACTTACGTAGAAAGAGGAGAGGGTACACTAATTGCGGGAAATGATATGCATGCTTTCCGTTCGGGCGATATTTTTGTAATTGGGGCCAAACTTCCGCATCTGTTTAAAAGTAATCCTGAATATTTTTTAACCGATTCAACCCGCACAATTAAAGCTTGTTCCATTTACTTCAATCCAAACGGAATATTAGGCGCATTGTTTAATCTGCCTGAAATGAAGATGGCCAGTTCTTTTTTGGCTAAAAACAAACATGGTTTTAAAATTCCAGAGCGTTACAACAAAGCCATTGTAAACAAACTTTTTGATGTGCACCATGCTTCAGGGGTAGATGTACTGTTTAAGTTTTTGCAGCTTGTTAACGGGCTTCAGGATTTAAATGATGATGTAGAATCGTTGTGTTCGGATTTATATTCTTCAAACGTGACCGAAAATGAAGGAATGCGTTTGAGTAAGATCATCAATTTTATTACCGAAAATTACAACAACCAGATTTCGCTGGAAGATGTAGCTAATGCCGCTTTTATGACTCCGCAGGCTTTCTGCAGGTATTTTAAAAAACATACCGGCCATACCTTTGTGTCATTCTTAAACGAAGTACGCATTAACGATGCCTGCAAAAGCCTTATTTCAGGCGAAAAAGCAGATTGTATTTCAGGTGTAGCCTACAAAGCAGGTTTCAATAGTATTACCAACTTTAACCGCGTATTTAAAAGCATTATCGGCCAATCGCCACGCGCTTATATCGATACCTATAATAATGTGAGCCGGGTAAGTTACGTAGGCGCTTAAGCATTATCAGAATTCATTTTACTATAAAAAGCTAGCCATTTTTCGGAATGGAGGCAAAAGCTATTGCTCATTTTTAAATCAATTGAAATGCTAAAAAGATTACTTTTTATTGCTTTTTTATTTGCTTGTAGCCTGTTATCCAGTAGGGTTACTTTTGCTCAGACCACAAACGAAAGTCTTTACGAACAAACCAGCGAAATGGGAACCAGGGTGGTGGGTTACCAGCGCGATGTAGATGCCATTAATGATTTTTATTATCCTTATTCGGCAGGTGGATATTATTCGAGTCCCCTAAACACTTTTAAAAGCCCCGAGCAGCGCAAACGCCTGCAGGATATCAATAACGATTACCTCGCTAAACTCAAATCGGCTAAGTTCGAAACCTTTAGCATTTACGGAAAAGTAGATTATATTTTGCTCAAAAAACAGATTGAATCGTCCAGATATCTGTTAAATAAAGAAGAAACCGAATACAAGGCACTGACGAGCTACTTTCCTTTTGCTGATGCCATTTATGAACTGGAGAAGTTGAGAAGAAGAGGGACGTACCAGGAAGGTTCGTTGCTGGCCTCGCAAATGGATGCTACAGCTAAACAAATTGAAACCTTAACCAGCAATACCCAACCAAAAGACCTTAAAGCCGATCAGCTTAAAATGGGGACGGCGATAACAACAAGCTTAAAACATCGCTTAAAAGGTTTTTATCAGTTTTACATGAATTACGAACCGGGTTTTACCTGGTGGGTGCCAAAACCTTACGAAAGGTTAGATGCAGCCCTTACTGCTTATGGTAAATTGTTTGCCGAAAAAACCGAGGCTACTGAGCCCAAAACCAACAAACCGCCCATTAAAGGCAATCCAATTGGCCGCGACGAACTTATCAGGCAGTTAAACACCGAGTTTATTCCTTACACACCCGAGCAGTTGATTCAGCTGGCCGAAAAAGAATTTAAATACTGCGATGCCGAATTATTAAAAGCATCGAACGCAATGGGCTTCGGAAACGATTGGAAAAAAGCGCAGGAAAAAGTAAAAAACAGTTATGTGCCTTTAGGTAAACAACCCGAACTCATTGTAAAACTGCAGGACGATGCTTTGGCATTCATCAAAGCGAATGATCTGATCGAGATTCCGGCACTGGCTGAAGAAACCTGGGGCATGGTGATGATGTCGGCAGAGCGCCAGTTGGTAAATCCGTTTTTTACCGGTGGTCGCGAAATTAGTATTTCTTATCCTACCAATACCATGGAGGAAGACGATAAGCTAATGAGCATGCGGGGCAACAATCCCTATTTTTCCCGCGGAACGGTACAGCATGAGCTTTTACCTGGCCACCATTACCAGTATTTTATGAACAGTCGCTATAAAGGTTACCGCGATCCCTTTCAAACCCCTTTTAGTGTAGAAGGCTGGCCGCTGTATTGGGAACTTTTATTGTATGATAAAGGATTTGCCAAAACACCCGAAGAAAAAATAGGCATGCTTTTCTGGCGGATGCACCGCTGTGCCAGGATCCTTTTTTCGCTCAACTATCACATGGGCAAATGGACACCGCAACAATGCATCGATTTCCTGGTCGACCGTGTAGGGCACGAACGTGCCAACGCCGAAGGCGAAGTACGCAGGTCGTTTCAGGGAGGCTATAGCCCTTTATACCAGGTGGCTTACCTTACCGGTGGCTTACAGCTTTTTGCCTTGAAAAAGGAACTGGTAGATAGTGGCAAAATGAGCTTTAAAGCTTTTCATGATGCTGTAATTAAACAAAACCTGATTCCGGTAGAACTGATCCGTGCTACCTTAACCAACCAAAACCTTAGCCGCGATTTTACCACTTCATGGCGCTTTTACGATCAATCACGCTAACACAACCTTAAACCTTTTTTCGAACCACAAAACAAAACTATGAAAGCAGAAACCACCCAGTTTAAACCTTCGCTTAAATTGATGGATGCCACCATGCTCGTTGCAGGAAGCATGATTGGCTCAGGTATTTTTATTGTAAGTGCCGATATTACCCGCAATGTAGGCAGCTCGGGCTGGCTCCTGGTGGTTTGGCTCATCACCGGTTTTATGACCTTAACCGCGGCTTTAAGTTATGGCGAGTTGAGTGCCATGTTTCCTAAAGCAGGCGGCCAGTATATTTATTTAAAGGAAGCCTATAATCCGCTCATCAGTTTTTTATATGGCTGGAGTTTTTTCACGGTAATCCAAACCGCAACCATTGCTGCGGTAGGCGTAGCTTTTGCCAAGTTTACGGCTTATCTGATTCCGGCTTTAAGCGAAGATCTGGTCGCAATAGATCTGGGTTTTTTAACCATTTCTCCTGCGCAGCTGTTGGCTATAGGTGTTATCATATTGCTTACCTACATCAATAACCGGGGTGTTAACGGAGGTAAGGTGATCCAAACTACATTTACTGTGGCCAAACTTTTAAGTTTATTCGGCTTAATTATGTTTGGATTGTTCTTTTTAGATAAAGGGATCTGGAAAAGCAACTGGGAAAATATGTGGCAGCTTGGTGCCTTGCCCAGCAGCGGATCGGTTTCATCGTACACCACACTGGCAGCTTTTGGAGCCATTGCAGCAGCTATGGTGGGTTCAATATTCAGCAGCGACTCCTGGCATAATGTGACTTTTATTGCCGGCGAGATTAAAAACCCCGCACGTAACATTGGTTTGAGTTTAGCCCTGGGCACCATTATCGTTACTGTACTTTATATACTTACCAACGTAATGTACACCGGCGTACTTTCACTACACGATATTGCCTATGCCGATAAAGACAGGGTTGCCGTTTCGGCAGCCAACCACATTTTTGGTACTGCTGGTACTATCACCATTGCTGTGATGATTATGGTATCGACCTTTGGTTGTAACAACGGCTTAATTATGGCCGGTGCACGGGTATATTATTCGATGGCAAAAGATGGCCTTTTCTTTAAAAAAGTAGGTACCCTTAACAAAAATTCTGTACCAGGTTTCGGTTTGTGGATTCAGTGCATTTTTGCCTCTTTATGGTGTATTAGCGGTAAATACGGCGATTTGCTCGATATGATTTCTTTTGTAGTGGTGATGTTTTACATGCTTACCATTTTTGGGATCTTTATTCTGCGCAAAAAACGGCCTGATGCCGACAGACCTTACAAAGCCTTTGGCTATCCGGTACTTCCTGTTATTTATATCGTAATGGGGCTGGCTTTCTGCATTCTCCTGATCATATTCAAACCCAAATTTACCTGGCCCGGCTTAATTATTACGTTAATTGGCATTCCGGTTTATTACTTAATTAAAGGGAGCATTAACCGGCAAAATGTAGCAGTAAAAGAAGCGGTCGAAGCATAAGGTTAAAATGTTCATATTATCGATTAATATCTTAGCTTAATCTTCCCCTTACTACAATTACATTTACAAAAAATCTGAAGTCATGATGTATCCTATGGTCAGAAAGCCGCTGGTTTTGGCCCTGCTTAGTTTTGCTTTTTTTCAGTCGGAGGCGCAGCAAACGCCCTTACAGCCTTATGCACCGAGTGCTGCTGAGGTTGCCAATAGTTATCAGCTATCTAATAAACTGGATACAGCCTTACGCAATATCCCTACCAACAACGATCTCATGCCGTTCTGGAAAAAAGATGGAACTGCATTCTGGTATCGCAAAAACCTGCCAAACAGAACCTGGGAATATTATTATGTAGAAACTGCCTCGGGAAAGCGTAAACTGGCTTTCGATTCGGAGAAAATGGCCAAAAGCCTCGAAGAAACTACCGGGAAGAAACAAAATGCAGCAAAATTACAGTTTAGCGATTTGTATTTCGCCGATGGCAATACGGCTAAAATTAAATTGCAGGGTAAATGGTACAGTGTTAATTTAGGCAATTACAGCATAACCGATTTAGCCGATACCAACATTTACCGTTATAATGCCAGGAGGCCTTTGCAGCAAAAAAGATCGCGCTGGCAATGGAACCGTATTGTACGTAAATCGCCTGATGGTAAATATGAAGCTGTAATTCGTGGCGGAAACCTTTTTGTAACCGATAAGGCTAACAATACCGAAATAGAACTTAGTACCGATGGTACCGAAGCCAAACCTTATGGCGATTACGCCTGGGCTCCCGATGGGAAAAATATCATTGCCTATAAAACCGATCCGAAAGAAATTAAAAAAGTACATTATGTGCTTAGTTCCGTTCCTGGTACTAGCCGTGGTGAGTTAAAATCGAGAGAGTATGCCCAACCCGGCGATGATTTTACTTCGTATCAGCCCTACATTTTTAATATAGCAGCTAAAACAGCTATGAAAGTAGATGCCGATCCGATCGATTTTTTCGGTCCGCCCGAATTGCACTGGCGCAACAACGACAGCCGGTATTACACTTACGAAAAAGTTGATCGCGGTCACCAGCGCTTTAGGGTAATTGAAGTAGATGTGCAAAGCGGTAAAACCAGAAACATCATCGACGAGAAAACAAATACCTTTATTTACGAAAGCCGCATTTACACGCGCTACCTGCCTAAAACCAACGAAATGTTGTGGACCAGCGAGCAGGATGGCTGGCAACACCTTTACCTGGTAAATACCCTAACCGGAAAACAAGCTAAAATAACCAATGGTAATTGGGTAGTGCGCGATATTGATAGTGTTGATGTGGTTAAACGTCAGGTATGGTTTAGGGCCAGCGGTATGCATGAAGGCGAAGATCCATACTTTATCCATTACTACCGCATTGGTTTTGATGGTAAAGGACTGGTAAACCTAACACCTGCAAAAGGCAACCACAGCCTCAGCTTTTCGCCCAATCGCAAATATTATATCGATACCTATAGCCAGGTTAATGTACCGCCTGTTAGCGAATTAAGGTCAACAGCCAATGCCGGTAAGGTGACGGAGTTAGAGCATGGCACAGCCGATGCCTATCTGGCTACAGGTGTTAAGCTGCCCGAAGTTTTTGTGGCCAAAGCGCGTGATGGGCTTACTGATATTTGGGGAGTGGTGTGTTTGCCTTCTAAAATGGATCCGAACAAAACATATCCTGTTATCGAGAACATTTACGCAGGACCACAAGATAGTTTTGTACCCAAAAATTTCCTGCCAGCCAGCGAAATGCAAAGCATGGCTGAGTTAGGTTTTATTGTGGTGCAGATTGATGGTATGGGAACGGCAAACCGGTCGAAAGCCTTTCATGATGTCTGCTGGAAAAACCTGGCCGATGCAGGCCTGCCCGATAGGATTTTATGGATGAAAGCCATGGCGGCCAAATATCCTAACGCTGATATAAGCCGGGTAGGGGTTTATGGCACCTCAGCCGGTGGACAGAATTCTACTGGCGCTTTATTGTTCCATCCCGAATTTTATAAAGCTGCGGTTTCGGCCTGTGGTTGCCACGATAACCGGATCGACAAACAATGGTGGAACGAACAATGGATGGGCTATCCTGTAGGGCCACACTATGGCGAACAATCGAATATTACCAATGCGGCTAAATTACAGGGAAATTTATTTTTAATTGTAGGCGAAGCTGACGAAAATGTACCGCCCGAATCTACTTACCGTTTGGCCGATGCTTTAATTAAAGCCAATAAGGATTTTGATATTTTAAGCATCCCTGGAATGGGGCATAGCGATGGCGGTACCTACGGCCGCAGGCGTAAACGAGATTTTTTTGTAAAGCATTTGCTTAATGCCGAACCGCCCAACCCCAATATTCTTGTTACGAAATAAAAGCAGATTTCTTTTTGCATAGATTTACCGCTACATTAATTAGTCAGGCAAAATAAGATGTTAAAAAGAATCAGCTTTCCGTTTACAATATTATTGGTTTTAGTATGCAGTGCGTTTCAGCTTAGTGCCGCACAAACAGAATTTTATCAGCTTAAAATATACCATTTAAAAACCGACGATCAGGAAAAAAGAGTTGATGCTTATTTGCAAAATGCTTACTTACCTGCATTGCATCGTAGTGGAATAGCAAAAGTAGGCGTGTTTAAGCCTGTTGTTAACGAAACAACTGTGCTTGCCGAAAAATTCATTTATGTGTTTATCCCTTTCAAATCGTTCAATAGTGTTTTAGCGCTCGAACAAAAACTGGCTAAAGATGAGCAGTATGCGGCTGATGGAAAAGAATATATAACAGCTTTGTACAACAATGCTGCCTACGAGCGCTTAGAGTCTATTTTGTTAAAAGCTTTTGATGATGCACCGCATTTTGCTTTACCTAAACTAAAGTCGCCGATGGCGAAACGGGTTTACGAATTAAGGAGCTACGAATCGCCAAGCGAACAATATTTCCAGAATAAAGTGGAGATGTTTAACAAAGGAGATGAGATTGGTTTATTTAAACGCTTAAATTTTAATGCTGTTTTTTACGCTTCGGTAATTGCTGGTAGCCGCATGCCCAACTTAATGTATTTAACCACTTTTGAGGATACGGCAGATCGGGAAGCGCATTGGAAAGCTTTCTCTGCAGATGATTACTGGAAAAAGCTTTCAACAATGCCACAGTATCAGCACAACGTATCTAAAAACGACACTAAATTCATATACCCAACCGATTATTCTGATATTTAAGTTACGATGGCAATTCTTTTTTTTGTTTATCGCGGTTAATCAGGTTTTCGATGGTATCTAAAAAAGTAGCATAACCAACAGGTTTAAGCAGGAAACTATCGCCATCCGGAACCGCACTAATGGCGTGATTGCTGTGTGCGGTAACAAAAACCACAAACTTAACTTTGTTTCTAAGCATACGGGCCACATCAATTCCCGAAACTTCCATTTGTATATCCAGCAAAAGAAAATCTATTTTGCCGTACTGCCAAAAAGCAGCCATTGCAGCAACAGGGTCTGTAAAACTGCCTGCTAATTTAAGATGATGTGTCTTCGAAACATATTGTTCTAAAACCTGAACACTCAACGGATTGTCGTCGATAATTACACAGCTGTATGTTTGGGATAATGAAGGATTCATGCCGGATTATTTTTATTAACCTATGCAAAATGCTTGCCATTTAAGTGTTTTCAAGCATATTTATGAAGAACATTTTGGTAACGCTCAGGTTACATTAAATTGAACAACAGCTGTTCATTATATAATTGTATTTTACGGCAGCCAGATCAATTTTTGTAGCTTCTCTTCTGTAAAAAAGCTGTTTTATCAAACGATTGCGCGGTGTTTGTCTCCCTGTTAACAAGGCTTCTTTTGAAGGGTTTACTAACTTTATGCCATAGCACCTTTTCAGGCACTATTGTAAAGTTGCTTAACACATAAGTTTTAACCAAATCAAACTCTTAATGACCCTAAATTCCTTTTACAAGAAAATTAAAAAGAATAAACCCGAAAGCCGGCATAAAAAAGCTGTTTTGGCAGCTGCCTTTCTGTTAGTTGCGGTGCCCTTTATTTCGGATGCAACGCCTGCCGGTATTCATGCAGTTGCGATTTCAAAACAGATCATAACTGATGTAATTAAAGTAATTGCTGCAAAAAAAATCAATCCAACCACGATCGAATTGTCATTATCTGATGGGCAAACTTTAACCTTCGACTTTTATGGTGAAAATATTTTCAGGCTTTTCGAAGACCACAACGGAGGTTTCATCAGAGACCCTCAGGCAAAACCAGAAGCAAAAATTTTGGTCGAAAATCCACGCAGACCAGTGTCTAAATTAAATGTTACTGATGAAAATAATCAGATCAGCATTTCAACCGATAAAATTACCGTTCAGGTAAATAAAAGTACTTCGCTGATTAAAATCATTAACCTGGCTACAAAAGCCGTTGTAATGGAAGAAACAGCACCTGCTCTGTTCGAAAAAGGTAAAGTAACGCTAACCTTAAAAGAAAATACAGCCGAATATTTTTATGGTGGTGGTGTACAAAACGGGCGTTTCTCACATAAAGGAAAAAGTATCGCTATTGAAAACCAAAACAGCTGGACCGATGGTGGTGTAGCTTCGCCAACACCATATTACTGGTCTACCAATGGCTATGCGGTACTTTGGCATACCTTTGCTAAAGGCCGTTACGATTTTGGCGCGAAAGCAAAAGGTACTGTAAAACTGGCACACGAAACCGATTATTTAGATGCCTTTTTTATGGTAGGTGATGGTGCAGTGCCTTTGCTGAATGATTTTTACCAGTTAACCGGAAATCCGGTGTTGCTACCTAAATTTGGTTTTTACCAGGGACACTTAAATGCCTATAACCGCGATTTTTGGAAAGAAGATGAAAAAGGAACTTTATTTGAAGATGGCAAACGCTATAAAGAGAGTCAGAAAGATAACGGCGGAGTAAAAGAATCGTTAAACGGAGAGAAAAACAATTACCAGTTTTCGGCCCGTGCAGTGATTGACCGTTATAAAAAGAACGATATGCCATTGGGTTGGGTTTTACCTAACGATGGTTACGGAGCAGGTTATGGCCAAACCGAAACCTTAGATGGCAATATTCAGAACCTGAAGAGTTTTGGCGATTACGCCCGTAAAAATGGTGTGGAAATTGGTTTGTGGACCCAGTCAGATCTTCATCCTAAATCAGAAATAAGTGCCCTGTTGCAACGCGATATCATTAAAGAAGCACGTGATGCAGGTGTTCGGGTATTAAAAACTGATGTAGCCTGGGTAGGGGCTGGTTATTCTTTCGGCCTTAACGGTGTGGCCGATGTAGCACAAATTATGCCTTATTACGGCAGCAACAGCAGGCCTTTTATCATCTCGTTAGATGGCTGGGCAGGTACACAACGTTATGCTGGTATCTGGTCGGGCGATCAAACCGGTGGTGTTTGGGAATATATCCGTTTCCATATTCCTACTTATATTGGTTCAGGTTTATCTGGTCAGCCAAACATTTCTTCTGATATGGATGGTATTTTTGGCGGTAAAAACCTAACCATCAATACCCGCGATTTTCAATGGAAAACCTTTACACCCATGCAGTTGAATATGGATGGATGGGGTGCCAACGAGAAATATCCGCATGCACTCGGCGAGCCTGTAACTTCAATTAACCGCAATTACCTGAAGTTAAAATCGCAGTTAATCCCTTACACTTACAGCATTGCTAAAGAGGCATTAACCGGTTTACCGATTATCAGGGCTATGTTTTTAAATTCGCCTAATGCTTACACTTTAGGCAGCGCTACCCAATACCAGTTTTTGTATGGCCCAAGTTTCCTGGTTGCACCTATTTATCAGGAAACCAAAGTTGATGATAAGGGGAATGATATCCGCAATGGTATTTACCTGCCTGAAGGAACCTGGTTTGATTATTTTACGGGAGACAAATACACCGGAAACAGCATTGTAAACAGCTTCGACGCACCGATCTGGAAATTACCTGTTTTTGTTAAAGCAGGTGCCATTATTCCGATGACGAATGCCAATAACAATGTTTCCGAAATTAATAAAGCCACGCGCATGTATGAGCTTTATCCGGCGGGCAAAACTACTTTTACCGAATATGATGATGATGGTGCAACAGAAGCCTATAAGTTAGGCAAGGGCATTTCGAATGTAATCGAATCGGAAGTTGATCAGAAAAACAATGCGATTATCAACATTCAACCTGCGAAAGGTGATTTTGATGGTTTAGTTAAAGCAAAATCAACCGAATTGGTTATTAACGTTACCGAAAAGCCAAAACGCGTAACGGCAAAAATTGGAAATAATAAAACCAAACTAACAGAGGTTACTTCGATGGAAGAATTTTTGAAACAGGAGAATGTTTATTTCTATAATGCTACACCAAATTTAAATAAGTTTGCCACCAAGGGCAGTGAGTTCGAAAAAGTTGCGATGACTAAAAACCCTCAATTATTGGTTAAGCTGGCATCAACTGATATTACGGTAAATCCGGTAACAGTTAACGTAGAAGGGTTTAAATTCGAGCCTGCAGATAAGCAGCGTACCTCAACCGGTAAACTAAACGCGCCGGTAAATGCACGCATAACAGATAAGAACACCGAAGCTTATACGCTTAAACCAACATGGACTAAAGTAGATCACGCCGATTATTATGAAATCGATTTTAACGGCATGCATTATACCACCATTAAAGATACCACCTTGCTTTTTGACGGTTTACTGGCCGAAACTTCGTATGCATTTAAACTTCGTGCAGTAAATAAAGATGGTGTTTCTGACTGGACAGAAATTAAAGCAACTACCAAATCAAATCCGCTCGAATTTGCCATTCAGGGTATTACGGCCGAAACTACTGCCGAAAACCAGGGCGGATCGGGTATTGCCGATTTGTTTGATTTTGATGAAGGCAATATGTGGCATACCAAATGGGGTGCTAAAGCCATTCCTTTTGATATGCTTATCGACTTGAAAACCATTAATCAGCTCGATAAATTCCATTACCTGCCTCGCAATGGAAGAGGAAACGGTAACTTACTTAAAGGAACCATATTTTACAGCAACAACAAAGAAAACTGGACTACAGCAGGCACATTTGAGTGGGCTAACAATGGCGATGTTAAAATATTCACCTTCAATGGTCACCCAAGCGCCCGTTACATTAAAATTTCGGTTGCCGATGGTGTTGGTGGTTTTGGATCGGGTAGAGAACTGTATGTATTTAAAGTTCCGGGTACCGAAAGTTACCTGACGGGCGATATAAACAACGACCGTTTAATTGATAAGAACGATTTGACTTCTTACATCAATTATACCGGACTGAAAAAAGGTGATGCCGATTTTGAAGGTTACATCAGCAATGGCGATATCAACAAGAACAACCTGATTGATGCTTACGACATTTCGGTAGTGGCAACACAGCTTGAAGGTGGGGTAGATAATACCAAAATCGAGAAACTAGCCGGTAAACTGCAAATCAGCACAGCCAAACAGGCTTACAATAAAGGCGATATTATCGAGATTAAGGTAAAAGGAATTGACCTTAAATCGGTAAATGCTTTAAGTCTTGCACTACCGTACCTGGCGCAGGATTACGATTTTGTGGGTGTAGAGGGCTTAAAAGTAAAACAAATGGATAACCTGACTTACGATCGTTTGCATACCAACGGCGATAAGGTACTTTACCCAACATTTGTAAATTTAGGTAACAAGGAAAGCCTGAATGGTACCAGCGAATTGTTTACCATAAAATTAAAGGCCAAACGCAAAGTACAGTTCAACCTTAAACTAACCGAAGGATTGTTGATAGACAAACAATTGAATAGTGTTAAATTTTAAGCACAAATAAACAGTACGAAAGCTCCATGTTAATTCATGGAGCTTTTGTTTTTTAAGGCTAAATGGCTGGTAATAATTTAGTAAGTTGTAGGCGCAAATCATTCCCCTGTTACTGATGAAAAAATCTGCTATGCTTAAGCCCTTATTCGTTAATATGATGCTGTTTTTCGGTTGCTCTACTGCTTTTTCGCAACATACAGTTATAAAAGTAGAGATCGATCCGGCTACCACTTTTCAAACCATGGAAGGTTTTGGCGCATCAGATGCCTGGTCGTGCCAGTTTGCAGGCCTTTGGCCCGATGCCAAAAAGAATAAGATGGCCGATTTACTGTTCAGCAACGCTACTGATAATAATGATCAACCCCTGGGAATCGGATTAAACATGTGGCGTTTTAGTATCGGGGGCGGAAGTGCGGCACAGGGTAAGTTAAGCGATATAGGAGATGAATGGCGCCGTCAGTACGCTTTTCTACAGCCAAACGGCACTTACGATTGGAATGCTATGCCCGGACAAACCTGGTTTTTGCAAGCAGCTAAAGCACGAGGGGTAAATCAGTTTATTGGTTTTGTAAATAGTCCCAATGTTTTGTTTACCAAAAATGGTAAGGCTTATTCTACCGATGGAAAATGTAACCTCGATTTTGAAAAATTACCAGCTTTTGCTGCCGATATGGTGGCTACGGTTAAAGGTTTGCAGCAAACCGCGGGTATCACACTGAATTATTTAAGTCCTGCAAACGAACCACAATGGAAATGGAATGAACATAACCAGGAAGGCTGCCCTTACAATAATGCCGAACTGGCCAGCTTATACAAAGGCATCAATCAGGCATTTGAGCAAAACAAAATCACGACCAAAATACAGATGGGAGAAGCCGGTCAGCTCGATTACCTGTACCAGAATGGCGATACATTAAAGGGCAACCAGGTATATCAGTTTTTTAATGCAGCCTCTCCAAACTATGTGGGCAATTTATCGCATATCGATCAGTCGATATCCGCACATAGCTATTTTACCACCAGTCCGCTCAATAAATTCATCAATACACGAAAAAAAACAGCCGAAGCAGTTGCTACGGTGCCCGGTTTAAGGTACTGGATGTCTGAATACTGTGTACTGGGCGATGCCGTATTAAAAGGCCAAAAACGCGATCTGGGCATGGTTACTGCTTTGTTTATTGCCCGCTTAATTCACCACGATCTGGTTATTTCTAACGCTGCATCATGGCAGTGGTGGCTGGCCATATCATCCGGGGATTATAAAGATGGATTGGTGTATATTGATAAAAATAAAACTGATGGGACAGTGTACGATAGTAAAATGTTGTGGGCGTTGGGTAACTATAGCCGTTTTATTAAACCCGGTAGCCAGCGTGTACTCGTAAATACCCTTTCTGACACGAATACCGAAGTTTATGTTTCTGCTTATAAGCAAAACCAGAAGCTGGTAACCGTAGCTGTTAATCCAACTAAACAGGATATTCTGCTCGATATAGAAATAAAAGGGAAGGGACACAACAAAGCGCAAACCTATGTTACTTCGGCTAATTACAATTTGTCGCCTTTTAAGCAATACAACAGTACCAGGCAAATT
Organism: Pedobacter ghigonis; assembly: GCF_903166585.1. GTDB lineage: Bacteria > Bacteroidota > Bacteroidia > Sphingobacteriales > Sphingobacteriaceae > Pedobacter > Pedobacter ghigonis. The sequence goes on along the minus strand of NZ_CAESCM010000030.1, from coordinate 1,297 downwards.
TTGCTGCCGGCCGAATCGGTTACCACAATATTGAGCAAATAATGCGGGCTTATCCTGTTATTTAAGGTTTTGGCTTGATGTTCTGATCCTGCTTAAGGTTTCGAGGCGCATACCAATAAAAGAAGCAATATATTTGAGTGGTACACGGTTAACCAGGTGCGGGTAGGTGAACAGAAAGCGTTGGTAGCGTTTCTGTGCTGTGGGTAAGCGGCAGAGGTACGCCCGTTCTGCTGCGCTCTGGAAATAAATTTCGGTCATTTTACGCCCAACATAATTGGCAATGGGAAAGTTTTCGTACAAAAGTTTCGACATTTCGTGCGGAATGGCGATAGCAAATACTTTATCAATGGTTTCAATGTATTCGTCAGAAGTTTCATTCTCCCACAAATTTCTGATGGTACCTGCCAGTTCATTTTCTACCGCAATCCAGGTGGTTACCTTTTTGTTTGCCATTTTTAAATAGCCGTGTACAGCACCTTCCAAAATCAGGTAGATGTAACGGTTCTCTTTTAGTGGGGATGCAATGTGCTTATTTTTGGCAAACTCAACCGGAAAAGTGTACTGGTTTATTATCTTTTCAATTTCGGGGTTAAGCGGGTGGTACGATTTAAATACACTGATTAATGGCGAAAATCCACCAAGAGCCGCCCACTTAGCCTCTCCATATTTGTTTTCAATATTCATTTTCGGAAGATAATGATAATAGCTATAAACCTTTTATAACCAGTAAATAATAAATGAGTTTTAACAAATAATTTATGCTTTGCCAGTTTGCTGTTATAAAACAGTGATCATTTAGCGTTTTTTAATGAGGATAGCTTAAAACACTGCCTGTTTTTTTATTGCATCGAACTCCATTTATATTTTAACTCAAAAAAATGAAAAAAAATAAAATACTTAACCAAATGACTATGATTGGTTTAACTGTTTGTATTTTTATTTCGATCAAAATAACTGCAAAATATTTCAATTCTGTTTTGGAACAATACATTTAATTTCTATCTTTGCAGCCCCGCAAGGGGGATAAATGATTCCGTAGCTCAGCTGGTAGAGCATTACACTTTTAATGTAGTGGTCCTGGGTTCGAATCCCAGCGGGATCACAGAAAGCCTTACAGAAATGTAAGGCTTTTTTGTTTTAGTGCGCCGGGCATGGCAATCGACTATAGGGTTAGAGTCCCGAACACGCTTAGCAGTAGGAAGTGTTAGCTAGAGACAAGGGTGTCGTGGGTGACTGCGAATCTGAAGGAAGTCCGCGGCAAATATGGGGGCTTACGAACAGAAACTGTATACGAGGC
>NZ_CAESCM010000029.1 GCF_903166585.1 Pedobacter ghigonis | reverse complement strand
CCCCAACCCCATCCACCATAGTAGGCAGGACCGTAAACGTCAGTTTTTTCTCTGGCAACCACTACCAGGTTTACCAACAAATCGGGTTTATCAGCTTTAGTAAATCCTTTGGCATTCATTTCGGCTTCAACAGCAGCCATTAAACGACGTTTGTCGAGGTTATTCAATTTAACCCTTGCAATACCTTTATCGTAAAAGTTATAAGTTTTGTAACTGTTTAAATCTACGTTCTTATCGTAATCGGATGCGGTGCGGAGTGTGCTACATCCGGCTAATGCCAATACAACTGTAAGTAGCATTAATAATTTGTGAATTGTTTTCATCGTGCGTTTTTTATGTAAATAACCTGTAATAAATATAACAATTTTAAAATGAAAAGGTTACGGTTGATATAAATTTTACAAATCCATTTGATTTCTATAAAACCTCTTAAAAAAAGGTAATCCAGAATTGTTGTAAAACTAAATATTACGGGATTAAAAAAAATAAACATTAACATAATTTAACTTCCTATTTATAAATACCTTTGCGGCATGCTTAGAGACGAAATTAATAAGGCTTTAGAAGTTTTGAAATCAGGCGGGGTTATCCTGTATCCAACCGATACCATTTGGGGACTAGGCTGCGATGCCAGCAACCCTGAAGCGGTTGATAAAATATTAAAAATCAAAAACCGTCCGGCCGAAAAAAGCCTGATTGTATTATTGGATGTGGATAGCAAACTGCAAAGCTATGTTACCGAAATACCTGATGTTGCCTACGATCTGATCGAATATGCAGAAAACCCTTTGACCGTGATTTTCTCGGGGGCTAAAAACCTAGCGCCAAACGTAATTAATGCTGATGGAAGTGTGGGCATACGGATTGTAAAACACGATTTCTGCACCCCATTAATCCAGCGTTTCAGAAAGCCTATTGTTTCTACTTCGGCCAACTTAAGCGGCCAGCCGTCACCAAAATTCTTTGATGACATGGCTCCCGAGATACTGGAGGCGGTTGATTATGTGGTGGATTTTGAACAGGAAAACCGGACCAGTAAAAAACCATCAACCATTATTAAACTTGGTCCATCCGGACAGTTTGAATTTATTAGAAAGTAATTTTATTACTTTTGTAATTCATTACCATCATACCCATGCCTGAAAATACTGGTTACATGCCATTTTTATTTTTTGGGTCCTGGGCTGATAACTATTATCAACTGCATGCAGCAACACCTACAAAACCCGATTTTTAAAACCTTATCATCAATAGCCGATAAGCACAATACCGAAGCTTATGTTATCGGCGGTTTTTTTTGCGATATATTTTTAAACCGCCCATCGAAAGACATAGATGTGGTGGTGGTAGGCAGTGGCATTGAATATGCCGAGGCTGTTGGCAGAAAGTTAAATACAAAAGTTGCCGTTTTTAAAAACTTTGGTACCGCCAATATTAAATACCAGGATTTAGAAGTAGAGTTTGTGGGTGCCAGAAAGGAATCTTACCGCTCTGATTCGCGCAAGCCGATTGTTGAAGATGGTACTTTAGCCGATGATCAGTTACGCCGCGATTTTACCATTAACGCGCTGGCCATTAACCTGAATGCCGGTAATTTTGGCGAATTGCTAGATCCATTTAACGGCATGGAAGATCTGGAAAATAAGCTGATCCGTACTCCACTCGATCCGGAAATTACTTTTTCAGATGATCCCCTGCGCATGATGCGGGCTATACGTTTCGCTACACAACTCAATTTTAGTATAGATGAGGCCGCCTTAAATGCGATTAAGACGCAGAAACAGCGCATTAGTATTGTATCTAAAGAAAGAATAACCGACGAAATGAATAAAATCATTTTGTCGCCCAAACCATCCATTGGTTTTAAACACCTTTTTGATACCGGTTTACTCCAAATCATTTTCCCTCAAATGGCACAGCTTTATGGGGTAGAAATTATAAAAGGTAAAGGACACAAAGATAATTTTTACCACACGTTAGAAGTATTGGATAACATCTGTGTCGATACCGACGACCTGTGGCTACGCTGGGCGGCTATTTTACACGATATTGCCAAACCAGCCACCAAACGTTTTGAAGAAGGTCATGGTTGGACATTCCATGGCCACGAAGACAGAGGTGCACGCATGGTGCCCAAAATCTTTGCACAGTTAAAACTGCCGCTAAACGAAAAAATGAAGTATGTACAGAAACTTGTTCAGCTGCATTTACGTCCAATAGTGCTCGCCCAGGAAACTGTTACCGATTCGGCCGTAAGAAGATTGCTTTTTGATGCCGGAGAAGAAATAGAAAGCCTGATGCTTTTGTGCAATGCTGATGTAACCACCAAAAACGAGTACAAAAAAACCAAATACCGAAACAACTTTGAGTTGGTTAAACAGAAACTCAAAGATGTGGAAGAACGCGATAAAATCAGAAACTGGCAACCCCCCATTTCGGGCAACGATATTATGGAGACTTTTGGCTTAAGTGCCGGAAAAGAAGTGGGATTAATCAAAAATGCAATCCGCGAAGCCATATTAGAAGGCGATATCACAAATGATTACAACGAAGCGTTTAATTTTATGCTCGATCAGGCAAAACAAATGGGATTAAATCCTGTTAAATAATCATTTAATTGCTGAATACGTCACTTTTCACTTTGTTTTGTGACGTTTGATGTTTTGCGATAATGCAAATTAACTTTATTTTTACGGTTCCAAAATACAATAATGGCTATTTATAAATTTAGAATTACTTTCGAAGATTATGATGATGTTGTGAGAGAGATCGACATTAAATCAAATCAGACATTTGAAGATCTGCACAAGGCTATCCACAGATCTACAGGTTATAATGCGGAAAAATCTTCGTCTTTTTATGTAAGTACTGATAACTGGTTAAAGGGTGATGAAATTGCTTATTTGCCAAGCGAACGTAAAAAAGATCGTGTAGTTTTAATGGAGAATTCGAAATTAAGCGGTTTTATTGAAGATCCACACCAAAAATTTTATTACATCTATAATTTCGACCGTCCATACGATTTCCACGTGGAACTGGTTAAAATTATATTAGATGCCGATCCGAATATCGAATATCCGTTTCTAGCCAAAAGCAGTGGCGAAGCACCTAAAATTTTCGAAAGCAGCAATGCGCCTGTTGCCGATCCTGGTTTGGCCGCCGCCGGTGCCGCTGCAGGTGAATTCGATTTCTTAAATGAAATGAATTTTGTACCTGAAGATACCGATGAATTAGAAGCCATGGGCGATATGGGTATTAATGAAGAAGAACGTGATGAGGATGAAGAAAACGAAGAAGACGAGTTTGGTGACGAATTCTCAGACAATGACAGCTATGAAGATGATAGTCACAAAGATGACTATTAATCTGCTCAATAAAATCTAAATTATATCAAGTCAGGTGTATAACATCTGACTTTTTCATTTAAAAACCTTATGGTTACTACAAGTAGCACCGTTAAAAAAACAAAAACCTTAATCTCTATAGTGGGGCCTACCGCAATTGGCAAAACCGCTCTGGCTATTCAGCTGGCACAGCATTTTGGCACTGAAATTATTTCTGCCGATTCGCGTCAGTTTTTCAGGGAGATGGAGATTGGTACAGCCAAACCCGATGCAGCAGAACTGGCAGCGGCTAAGCATCATTTTATAAACTCGCACTCGGTGGCACAATTGTTCAGCACAGGCGATTTTGAAGTGGAAGGTTTAAAAGTGCTTGATCGGATTTTTGAAAACCACGATATCGCGATTATGGTTGGTGGCTCGGGGCTTTATATCAATGCCTTGATTAATGGTTTAGATGAAATGCCAGATATTGATCTAACAATCAGGGAAAAGCTAAATAAACAATTTGAAACAGAAGGCATTACCGCTATACAGGAACAGCTGGCAACAGCAGATCCCGAGTATTTTGCGAAAGTAGATCAGCAAAACCCGCAGCGGATGATCAGAGGACTTGAAGTATTTTTATCAACCGGACAAAAACTTTCTTCCATGCTCTCGGCTACCAAAAAGGAGCGCCCTTTTAATATCATCAAAATAGGCTTAAATACCGACCGGGCTGTGTTGTACGACAGGATTAACCGCAGGGTTGACCAAATGATGGATACTGGCCTATTAGACGAAGTGAAGGGGTTAGTGGATTTCAGGAAGTACAATGCCCTCAACACTGTTGGCTACAGCGAAATTTTCGACTATTTAGACGGAACCATTTCTTTAGAAGAAGCCATAGCAGCCATTAAGCAAAATACCCGCCGTTTTGCCAAACGCCAGCTTACCTGGTTTAGGAGAGACGAGGAAATTAACTGGTTTGAGCCTGATGAAAAGGAGAAAATTGTTAAATTGATAAACGAAAAACTGAAGTAACAAAAAAGGTTCTGAAAAATTCAGAACCTTTTTTTATTGAAGTAATTGACTTGAGTTAATTCGGGAACTTCACCGCCCTATACTGTGTAATATCAACCGTTGGAACAGTAGAACCGTATTTGGCATTAATGGCCTCAATAAATACGTTGGCAATTACAGCATTTCCGCGTGGCGTTAAATGGATGCCATCAAGCGAAAAGGCACCACCGGTAATAAATGCCGAATTAATACCTACCCCCTGAATATTCATTCCAGTTTTAACCTGATTAAAATAATCATAGGTATCGGCAATGGCTAAACCCTTACCAGTAGCTAAAGATTTGATACTGGCATTATAACTGTTTACGTAATCTTTAATTTTAACTACTTCGTCTTTATCCAGTACCCAGTTATTGGCAATTGGATTTAAAGGATGTAAACCATAAGGAATCGCACCCTGACCGAATAAACCGGCCGATTGGAATGGTAAACGGATTAAATCTTCGGTAGTTGCTGCCCTAACCGTACCAGCACCTGTTTGGATGTATACTGCTGTTGCCGCAGGATTAATTGCCTTTGCAGCGGCAAGTAAAGCAGGCACCGTTACGGTATTAAAATAAGGAATAGCCGTTACATCGGGAATGGTAGCTACGATACCTTTTTGACCGCCAGCAGTTAATACATTTAACAAATTGGAATACAATGAAGAAAAGGTAACCTTATCTGTCAAAGCCGTAGTTGGATCGGTAGAAACAATAACCGCACCATTTAAAGCATAACCCAATACATCATTATTACCCAGCCAAAGCGAGAAAAAAGTATGGTTTCTGCCCTGGATAAACTGGAAATAGTTGGTTTTGCCTACCTGTGCATCAGCCAGCAAACGCTCAAAAAAAGGATTGGCAGCACTGAAAGTTAAGGTCGGATCGAAAGATAAATCGAGACGCATACCCGGTATGCCCAGGTTCTGAATTTCGCCACTGTATTTATCTAAATGTTTTGCCGCATCTCTGTAAGCTAACTTCTCTGTAACAGGCGTTAACGTTGGTGCACCATTTACCAATGCTGTTAAAGCAATATATCCCGAACCATTAGCATGCTCCTCGGTAAAAAATGGTGAGGTAAAAGCACCACCGCCAACAGTAGCCATTTTGGCTGCGATTAAATTCGGATAAGCTACTTTTTGTCCTTCCAGGTATAATCCGCCATCGGCATACCCCGAAGTTAAGGAATTACCAACTGCAATGTATTTACTAAAATTAGCCTGCCCTGCGGTTGAGCCTGCTGGTGTTTCTATTTCGGGTTTACAAGCTGCTGTAAAAAGAATGGCAGCAGCAATGAAACTATTTAATATATATCTTTTCATTTATTTTTCTCCTACCATTTATAAGTTAACGAAATACCTGGCGCATAAACCAGGGTTTTAAAAGTACCGTCTAAACCAGTTTCAATGTTTTTTTGCTTACGCGATTTCACATCTTCAAAGAAAAATGAAGCATTTACCTCGAAATGACTGGTAGGCGTATAACCTACTCCTGCACTTAAAATATAACGGTCGGCATCTGGAGCTTCGGGGGTTACATAACCATCCTGAACAGGAGAGAAAGCATAGCCCACACCTGCCCTTAACGCCAGTTTTTCTGAAGCCTGGTGATTGACTCCCAGTTTAAACGAAGAACCGTCGCGATAATTGCGTGCAGATTTGGTATCGGCCAACGCCGGCGTATTGTTAGCATAATCAAACGATAAATCCTGATAAATGTGCCACTGTACCCAACTGGCATCAAAAGCCAAAGTGGTATTTTTAGATAACGGAATGCCTACGCCTAAACTTGTGGTTGCCGGTAAAGGCAATTCGGCATTAAAGGTATTGCCTGCCGGGAAAGAACCAGTTAACGACTTTGGAACATCGAATTCAGCTGATCCCCCATCCAGTTTGGTAATTACTTTTGATTTGTGCACCAAAGCAAACGAGATGTTGCTGAGTGTTTTAATGTATAAACCAGCATTCCAGCCGTAACCTTTTCCGGTACCCTCTAAAGTAGCATGTCCGGAACGGCCATCAGGAAAATTAACAGGAAGTGCGCGTTGCAGATTTACATCGCCATGGTTGTACACGAAGCCGGCACCAATACCAATACGATCGGTTATTTTAATACTCAGCGTAGGCTGAAAATAAATGGCTTTTAAATTTAAGGAGGTTAAGGCATATTTGCCCGACCAGTTGTCGCCCCAATCTACCAAACCGCCGAAAGGAGTATAAACCCCTAAGCCAAGTTTCCACTTGTTAGATTTTGGCCCCCAAACAGCATAAAACTCGAATGGTGGAGCAATTTTGTTTTTTACATTTTCTGTAACATTCGAACCTGCCTGTTTAAAGGCCGATTTAAACAATAGTGGGTTTACGCCTGCTGAAACTGAGTTTTTCTCTAAGAAAGTTACTGCACCAGGGTTATAAAAAACAGAAGCTTCATCTAAAGCCAGTGCAGAACCCGCACCCGCCATACCAATTTGTTTCTGTCCTTGTAAATTTACCTGAAAACCCTGCCCCAGAACCCATAACGGGGCAGAAAGTAATACGCTCAATAAGATTTTTTTCATTTATAGATGGTTGTAGCACAAATATATATTATGCTAACATAGCAAACAAACATTTGTTTGTAAGAATCTTGATAAACTTAGGCTTGAGCGGTGGGTCCTCCGAAGCCCATTGGAAATGGCGGTTCTTCCTGGGTTTTAATGCGTCCGTTTACAGCTTCGAATTTCTGAATATTATCTTCAAGTGCTGCCAACAGGCGCTTTGCATGTTCGGGAGTTAAAATAATCCTCGATTTAACTTTTGCTTTTGGTATACCAGGCATTACGCGGATAAAGTCCAATACAAATTCGGTATTAGAATGGGTAATAATGGCCAGGTTAGAAAAAATCCCTTCAGCAATTTCTTCTGATAACTCTATATTTAACTGGTTCTCGTTTTGTTGTTCTTCCATAATAGCTCAAAAATAAAAAATTCCGCTGCTTAATAGCGGAATTTTAAATATATGTTCGAAATTAATTAAAGGTTGGTCCTGGTTAAAATTATTTCTCCAAAAAATCCAACTCTGCAATGGCCAGTGCTTTTTTACCACCTGCAATTAGTGTAGCTTTTATTTGCACGTATTTAGCCGATATTGTTGTTTTAAAATAATGTGTCCTTGGTGTAGGATCATTAATTAAATTACCGAATTCGAAGCTTTCTGCATCCTTCCAGTTTTTACCATCGTTACTGGTTTGTAAAATACCTTTTTCTAACATTCCACCTGCAAAATCTGTAGGAGGCGTATAAATAAACCCTGTTAAATTATGGGTATCCCCCAAATCTATAGCAATCTGATGTTGGTTCTCGTTTGATTCAGACAACCAATAGCTTTGTTTCTTTGCATCAAAGGCAGTTGTTGCGGCATGTTTTGCGCTTTCACTGTCGCTACTCAACAGTTTCCAGTCTTTTTTTACGATACCAAATGTTTCTGATGCTACAGCCCCTTTTTCCTTATTGTTTAAGGCAATTGCTTTTAATTCACCTTTTGATATCTGGATTGGTTCGAGATATTTCCTGGAACTGGCAGTAGGCAGGCTACCATCTGTAGTATAATAAATTGCAATGTTTTTGTTGAGGTTCGCTGTTGCATTTTCTCCGTGAGGCTTCCAGCCAAATTCGTGTGTTTTTGGAGAAATACTCGTTAAACCATTTATATCCCTCGTAAACTGCAATTGAGGCGGATGTGTGTGGTAATAATGTGCAGAAACTGTAGCTATAGCCGGAGTTCCTCTTGATGACAGTATTGTTAACCTAAGTTTTGATGTGGTAATTTCTGGGAAGCGTAAAATACGTTTATACCCAATATTTGTAGCTTCAGCAATTTTCTGCCACTTTCCTCCTATCCAGGCCTCTACCATATGTTGTTCTACCCTTTCGCTATGACTGGCTATTGCTTCCTGTAAAACAAGCCTGTTTATCGTTATAGGTTTTAGGGTGCTTACTTCAATACTTCTCTTGTTATCAGCTAAAAGCAGGTAAGTGCCAATATTATTATCCAAAATTTGTTTGGGCCCGTTCGCTGCCGCCAATTGGTTTTTTCCATAGGTTTCATTAATTCTTTTACCAACCTCGGCCAATACTTTCACATCTTCATCAGAAAATTTACCACCGCGGTTAGGCGGAATATTAAGTAAAAAAGTAGAATTTCCACCTACTGAGCGTTCGTATATATCGAAAACATCATCTGCACTACGTACTTTTTGTTTCTCATCATCGCGGTAGAACCACCCCTCTCTTATAGATGTATTGGTTTCGGCTTGTTGATAATGAAGAAACTTTGCAGCATAAAGCTGTTCGCGGCTCCCAAGGTCTTTTGCTTCCATATCCTCAAAATGAGATGCAGTATCAGGGTTTTGCTGATAAGGAATTACGTTCCACTCGGTATCGCGGGTTCTGCCAGCCTCATTTCCACACCAGCGGATATCTTCTTTACCAAAAATTACTGCTTTTGGTGCCAGCGTATGGATCAATTTTTTCCAAGCGGCATAATTGTACTTCTGTCCGCCTTTTGTTTTAGGGTGTGCACCGTCAAACCATACCTCATCTACCTGACCATATTCTGTTAAAACCTCAAATAACTGGTTCAGGAAATATTCATTGTAATCGTCAACTTCGAATTTAAATTTGGTTTGATTAGCAAAAGGACGTCCGGCAATTTCACGTGGTATAGTACGGGTGGTTGCTTTACTTAAATTCCCATACAACCCATCGGGGCTCTCAATCTGATATAAATCTGCAGGCGAAAGGTAAATACCCAGTTTTAATCCATATTTTTTGCAGGATTCTGAGAGTTTTTTTAAGATATCACCTTTACCATTTTCAAAGCCTGATGACATGATCCCGTGTTTTGTATAGCGACTTTGCCACAATACAAAACCATCGTGGTGTTTTACGGTTATAATTACCATTTTCATTCCGGCCGATTTCATAGCCTGGCACCACTGGTCGGTATGCAGTTCTTTCAGGTCAAAAATTTTGGGATCTTCCTTTCCGCTACCCCACTCCATACGGGTAAAAGTATTAGGCCCGAAGTGAATAAAAGCTATAAACTCGTTTTTTAAAGCGCCTAACTGGTTTGGTGTAGGTACCACATGCATTGCCTTTTCCAAAATAGTGGCTTTGTTATCGCCAGAAGTAATGCCGATAGTGTTTTGTGGTTTTAAATTATCGGTTTGCGCTATGGCACTTCCAATAAAGGAAGCCACAAAAGCCGATGTAATCAATAATTTTTTCATTAAATATTTGTGTGTTTAAAATTATTATTTGGTTCAGATTAATTTATAATCGCTGTTAGCTAATTATGAATGTATATTATCAATTTTCAGTTGCTTTTAACGTAATAGTAGCATCGCTAACCCAATTTCCGTTTTGTTGTTTAACAGGGATGAAAGCAAACATCCAGTTCTGACCTGTAATGGGTTTTGGAACTTTAATTAATATCGTATTCCAGCCTTTTTTAAGCTTTAGGAGCGCTGGTTTACGCGACCAAAAAAATTCTTCATCGGTATATGGTATTTCATTGGCAGCGGTAAACCAGGTTGGTTTAAGATTTTGATTTGCACCAGGATTATGCCAAACCGGCCCCTGTAATTGAACATCGTTGATATAAATTTCGCCTCCATTGGCATCCCATTTCCCGTTTTGAGGTATACCTGCACTTTGCCGGTTAGATCTTACAGGAGTTTCGAAACCTATCAAAGCGTTTATAGTTTGATCTGTACTGCAAAAAACATGTGATGTAAAATCAACCTGGGTTAAACTATCGATAGATTGATTTGCAAACAGGAATTGATTGATTCTGATTACCGCCCCTGCAATTTTTTGTGTGGATGGAGTTTCAGCCGATTTGCCTTTTTTGTAAATTTTACTCAGTTGCCATTCAGTTTGTGAGGTATTGAAATAGGGAAATGGGAGTTTATCAAAAAAACGATTTTGATGTTCAGTTAAGCGTTTTTCGAATTCGGCAAAATATTGATTGGCTACAGTATTTTTTAAGGGCAAAACATTAAGGTAATCGGGCTTAGCTTCTTGCCTTCCGCACCAAACCGCTTCGCTATAGGCAAGGGCACCCGGCCAAACCGGATTGTGCACAAAAATTTTCTCTTTATCTGCTACCCTGGTATCTGGCCAGCAGCATACAATGCCACCCAAAGCATTTTTATCGCCATGTGGTTGGTTACAAACTTGTTGAAAAAAGTAACGCTGAATTAAAGTAACAGCATCATAAAAGTTTAGGTATCCTCCATATGAGTCAATAATGGGATTTTGGTTAATTTTCTCCACCTTTGCTGTTGCTTCTTCACGCCAAAGCTGCTGTATGCTTCCCGCTTCGGGAGGTAAACCTGGATTCCATACCATTACTTTACGCCCGTTGGCCAAAACCTTATTACTCATCCTGCTGATAAAAGCTTTTGGATTTGAAATATGAATCTCGTCTGAACCTATGTGCAAGATTGGACAATCGGCTGCAGGAATCTCTTTACAAAACTCATCGATCAGTTTTTCTAAAGTCTGCATGCCCTGCTCGCTTTCCATCTTAAAATCAAAAACACGTTCAAAGTAGGCACTATGGCCTGGCATATCTAACTCCGGAATAATGGTAATACACCTTTCCCTGGCAAATCGAATCAATTCTTTAATATCAGCTAAACTGTAAGTGCTATCGGGATCGCGGTTAGCTTGCCTGAATTTAGCATCGTTAATTTGTGGAAAAATCCTGCTTTCTATCCGCCAGGCCGGATTATCGGTTAAATGCCATTGAAAGGTATTGTATTTGTAATGGGAAAGAATTTCAAGTTGCTTCTTTAACATCGCAATACTTTGAAAATTCCGGCCATTATCGTGCATAAATCCCCTTACAGCAAAAGCCGGGCAATCTGTAATGGTACAAAATTGAAAGGTTACCAATCCATTTTCTTTATGCATTAACTGTCTTAATGTTTGAATACCATAGTATAATCCATTAACATCTGCTGCCTGAATACTAATTCCTGTTTTAGAAATAGAAAGCTGATAGCCTTCTTTTTTAAGATCGGGCAGATTTGCAATTTTTAAATTTACCAGCACGTTATTTTTAGCTGATTGCCTGGAAATGGTAACTCCGCTACCAACAAACAAGCGTTTCAAAGCTGATGAAACAAGTGGCACAGCATCGGGGCTAATGGAAACTTGTTTAACGGTCAACTTTCCGGATTGCCACGCCACTTTTTGAGGAAATGGGATGAGCGCAACCGGTGCTGAATTTAAAGCCTGAAGTGAGTGATTACTGGCCCAATCGCCATTTTGTGTTTGTGCATTTAAATTAAGATAAATGCAAGCTACAATGATGCAAAGCAACAGTTTCTTTGTCATTTAGTGCTGTTTGTAAAGGGATAAAACTTTACCCAATCGATTTCCATTTCTACAGGTAAATCGGCATCTTTTATTTTCCCAACCCAGCTTCCGCCCAGTTGCATATCAATAAGCAGATAGTGCTTTACATTAAAGGGAAATTGGCCTTGCGCCGTAGTGGCTATTTTGGGGTAAGTAAAAGCCTTCTTGTTATTAACAAAGAATACCAAACTATCCGGATATTTCTCTACCGCGTAGGTATTAAACGCGTCAGGATTAATCTTAGCCGTCCCCCCCGATTTAGGCTTATCTTTTATTTTAAGGGTAAGTGTATAGTAAGTATGAATGGTTTGGTAAGCAATTGAATCGAAATTCAGCCTTTCCATAATATCGATTTCCCCACCATCAGGCCATTTACTGTTTTCTGCCAGCATCCAAAAGGCAGGCCATGCCCCCTGAGCACCATTCAGTTTAGCCTTAATTTCTAAACGGCCAAAACCAAAAGCTAACTTATCTTTAGTATAAATACCACCGGTTAAATAACGTGAGGTATCTTTCGATAAATCAACGTTTTTTATCCCCCTAAGTATCATTTTACCATCCCGCATGGCATAACAACTATCGTTATTGCTCATGTGCCGGTTCCAGTCAGCACCACCGCGGGGTATTTTAGACCAGAATTTGGTATCGAAAGAACCTTTCTGATTAAAATTCTCCGTCCAGGAAGCCTTCTGCCGATAGCCTTTGTTTACCGAGCAGGAATACAATAAAACCAGTAGCAAGCCTAACCATTGAAAATTTTTCATGTCAGTTATTTTTTAATGTCTATAATTTTCCTGATTATTTTTTCATAAGCAGCTGCATACTGCATCATGCCAAAATCATTTGGATGCGTACCATCAATGGTGCTATCGTCGGTAAAACCAATATCTTTTGCTGTTAAGATATAAAGTCCCTTTACACCTGATTTTTTGATTTTTTGATAGGTATTGTTCAGTACCTGAGAAGTCCAGATGTACTTTCCGGTAAGCGCCGAATCTAAATTGGCACTTGCTAAACCAACACTATGTTCAACCAATAATATGGGCGTATTAGGGTGCTTTTCCTTTAAAATTTGTACTGAAGCGGTAATTCGTTTTTCAATTTCTTCTGCAGGGTAAACTGTTTTATCAGTTAAATTGGGCTGGCAATCGAGTACAAAAAGCTTAGCTTTTGTTTGGCTCATTAAATCAATTAGTGGGGTTTCTAATCTACCATTGCCAGAAAAGCCCAGGTTAATTACAGGCTGATCTAATTTTCGGCCTAATATATTGAGCCAGGCCATTCCGGGTCTGCTTGCACTAGCCCCCTGCATAATAGATGTACCATAAAATACTAACGGAGCTTGTTCATCAGTCTTTTCAACAGCAAACTCGCTATTTGCCACTACTCCAATTTTTAACCATTTAGGGATATTGTATAAAGGCAGGTATAAACGTAGTTTTTTAATCTTTACGGTATTATCGAAATTTTCATAACTATAGGTAACAGTATCGCGGTAGCTGTAGCTTGCCTTAATCCAATGCCATTTGTTATCAACATCCTGTGCATACAAATCAACACCACTCACCCCAAGAGTTGCCATATTATCTAAACTTTTTGCCCCGGTAATTTGATATTTTACCACAATTTTCGATGCATTGGTAGTAAAATCGAGGTATTCGCCGGCCGTATTCTTTGCTAAATTCCAAACTTCTTTCCTTACCACCTTTTCGGCTGTTATAGGTAAGCGGTTATAGTAATTGGCACTATCGGTATTTTGCCAGGCTTTTCCTTTTAGTGTTGCATAAGGATATTGTTGCGGATTAAACCATTTTAAACCAGGATCGGTTTGTGCATAGCTTACCAAACTATGCACCATTAAGGCAGCCAGTGCCCATAAAAAAGTAATAGGTTTCATTTATTGTGTTTGTTTGTGTGTTCAATTATAATCTTACACCTGACTTTATCATGTATAGGATGAGCTATTTTTAATGTTCAGTTAAAACTTCTCAGTACTAAGTTAATTAAAGCAAATACAATTAAACTAAAGGATTGAAATCCAGCTCTTCCGCAAACGTTTGACGTATTGTAACAAATTTGATATTTTAAAAAACAACAAAAAAAGCCCTTTTTCAGGGCTTTCATTTACTCACAAATAAGAAGGTTTTACCTGGGTTAGGTATATATTTTGGGTAATTATAATTGTTGATTAAATACTTTTAATGCTTCCTTATCATCCGAAGCTACAATTAGCGCATTCAGCTTCTTTTTCAACTCACTTTTGATTGTGCTATAATTTTTATCGTCGATAATGTTTTTCAATTCGCTGGGATCTTTCTTCAGATCATACATTTCCCAGGCTTCTGTACCTTTATAAAAACGAACCAGTACGTAATTATCCGTACGGATGCCAAAATGAGGCGATACATAATGTGGCCCGGGGTATTCATAATAATGGTAATAAGCACCCTCTTTTGACCAGTTTTTGATTTGTGGGTTTTTCAATACGGGCAGAAAAGATTTGCCTTGCATAAAGCCTGGTTTCTTAATGCCCGAAAAATCAAGAATAGTTGGCGCCCAATCTACATTGGAGATGATTTGGTTTAATTTTTTATTCTTTAACGCCGGCAATTGAGGCATCCGGATAATAAAAGGGGTTCGAAGCGATTCTTCGTAAATGAACCTCTTATCAAACCAACCGTGTTCGCCCAAATAAAATCCCTGATCTGATGCATAAATAACTATGGTATTCTCGCTCAAGCCATTCTGATCCAGATAATCTAATATTTCACCGATATTCCGGTCCAGCGATTTGGCTGTAGCATAATAGTCTTTCATGTATCGCTGAAATTTCCATTCTTTTAAAGCATTACCTGTTAATTGCTGTTGTTCAAAAATTTTAGAAAGCTGGCCATAATAGTTGCGATAGGCCTTACTTTGCAAACTATCCATGCGAGAGTATTCGCCCTGCTGATAGTAACGCATCATGGATTCTTCGATTTCTTTGCCTTTAACAGCTGGCCGCACAGGCTGGTTATTTACCTTTGGTTTTTCTCCGAAAGGCTGGTTAATTTTTAAATCGGTTTTAAGGGTCAAAACCTCTCCTACCCCCATTAACTGCTTTGCAGCGGCTGTCCTTCCCTTGTAATCGTCGTAAAAGGTTGCGGGTAATGGAAACTCTATCGAATCGTAAGCACCTAAATCCTGTAAATCTGGTAACCATTCCCTGTGTGTAGCTTTCTCGCCTACAACCAGAAAAAACGGTTTATCGCGATTCCGATCATTTAAATACTTTTTGGTAAGCTCGGTGATTACCTCTGTTACATAGCCATGGTACAGTACAGTATCGTTCTTTT
Organism: Pedobacter ghigonis; assembly: GCF_903166585.1. Classification (GTDB taxonomy): domain Bacteria; phylum Bacteroidota; class Bacteroidia; order Sphingobacteriales; family Sphingobacteriaceae; genus Pedobacter; species Pedobacter ghigonis. The sequence goes on along the minus strand of NZ_CAESCM010000029.1, from coordinate 666 downwards.
GGTTAATAAAATCAGGGTTAAAATAATGGCCTTGCACAGGCATCACATTCCAGTAATCAAATCCTTTTGGCAGGCTACCTAAATGCCATTTCCCAATCCATGCTGTTTGATAGCCATTTTCGCTTAATATCTCTGGTAAAAAACGTTGATTGGTATCCAAAACGCCATCATTAACCTTGTAGCCATTTTTATGACTGTATTGGCCGGTAATAAAGGCAGCTCGGCTTGGTCCGCAAATCGCATTCGAAACAATTGCATTATTAAACAAGGCTCCCGATTTTGCCAGGCGATCTATATTCGGGGTACTGATTAATTTGTTCCCATAAGCACCAATGGCCTGGTAAGCATGATCATCGGACAAAACAAAAATAATATTAGGTTGCTTATGCTGTGCAAAAGCTACTACATGGAAGCAAAAGAATAGCAGTATTAAAATTTTCTTCATGGGATGGAATAATTGGGTTTAACCTGTAAAGTGAAACCATACAAATATAATTTCTTTTTGTAATGCGTATATCTCCAGAATCCAATTTAGCCTGATCGAGTAAGAAGCAGGGGATTAGTTTCCCTGCTGTCTCCTCACACCACCGTACGTACCGTTCGGTATACGGCGGTTTGTCAGAATAACTTCGTTTGGTGTGTCGTTTTCCAATAGTAATAATTACC
>NZ_CAESCM010000028.1 GCF_903166585.1 Pedobacter ghigonis | reverse complement strand
ATCTTTCAATGCTAAGATCAAAGCCTTTAGAGCAACATCGAGAGGTGTAAGGGATGTTAAATTCTTCTTATTCAGATTATCGAAAATATATGCATAAAAGATATCCCCCCAACTTTTCCGCTTGATCCCCAACATATCTACCTGAAAAACAAAGAGTTGAAGGCAAAAAAAATGGGGCAAAAATCTTCGAAAAAATCTTTGCCCCACTGGGGGTGGCTGATGGGGCTCGAACCCACGACCCTCGGCACCACAAACCAATACTCTAACCAACTGAGCTACAGCCACCGTGTTTTTTTTGATGTCACAAAAGTACGACTTTTAACATTCCCTGCAAATATTTTTGCTAAAGTTTTTACAACAAATTTTTAATTCCTTAACATTCAATTGTTTGAATTTGAAAAAAAAATTCAGCAACAGATAAGACAAGCTATTTTGGCGTTAAAAACATAACTTTACGGCGTTTATGATCGAAATTTACACAGACGGAGCAGCCAGTGGAAACCCCGGACCAGGTGGTTGGGGTACTATTTTAAGGGCCGGACAACATTACAAAGAGTTAAGCGGCGGTTTCAGGATGACCACCAATAACCGCATGGAACTCCTTGCCGTAATTAAAGGTTTAGAAGCACTTAAAAGCTTAAACCAGCAGGTTACGGTTTTCTCCGATTCTAAGTATGTTGTAGATGCGGTAGAAAAAAAATGGGTATTTGGCTGGGTAACCAAAAATTTCAAAGACAAGAAAAACAAAGATCTATGGTTGCGTTTCCTAGAACTTTATAAACTTCATAAAGTGAAATTCGTGTGGATTAAAGGTCACAACGACCACCCGGAGAATGAGCGTTGCGACCGTTTAGCGGTTTTTGCCTCACAAGACAAACAAAATCTTGCTATCGATACCGTATTTGAAGTAGAAAGAGCTAAGGGTAGCTAGTCAATTCCGCCTACCACTCCCAGATCCTGCAGTGTGTTTTCTACCTTTGCTTCAAGCGAAATTGATTTGGCCGTATATAAAAGCATCATTTCTTCCGCTTTGGCTACCATATTTTTCGACCCGATAAATACAGGTACCCGTTGGTGCAGTTCAGTTGGCTGAATATCCAATATCCGGTCGAAACCTGTACTGGCCTTCCCTCCTGCCTGCTCAATAATAAAAGCCATAGGGTTGCACTCATAAAGCAAACGCAGTTTTCCCTTAGGCGAGCGCGCAGTTGTAGGATAGATATAAATTCCACCTTTGATTAAATTGCGGTGAATATCGCCCACCATCGAACCAATATAACGCGAGGTATAAGGGCGTTTGGTAGCCTCATCCTCTACCTGGCAGTATTTGATATATTTTTTAACCCCGTCCGGAAAATGTACATAGTTCCCCTCGTTTACCGAGTACATGTAGCCGGTTTCGGGTATTTTCATTTGAGGGTGCGAAAGACAGAACTCACCGATTGATGGATCCAGCGTAAAACCGTTAACTCCCTTTCCTGTAGTGTACACGAGCATAGTCGATGAGCCATAAATAACATAGCCCGCAGCAACCTGCTCGGTACCTTTTTGCAGTACATCGGCTAAACTGGCCCTGCCTTCTACCGATTTTCTCCTGTAAATCGAAAAAATAGTACCCACGGCAACATTCACATCAGTATTGGACGAGCCATCCAGCGGATCAATACACACAATGTATTTTGCATTTTGCGAAACCGGCGAATCAATGTGGATAATTTCATCTTCCTCCTCAGTGGCTACAATACAACATTCGCCCCCACTGGTTAAAGCAGCGATAAACTGCTCGTCAGCATACACATCCAGTTTCTTTTGTTCTTCACCCTGAATATTGGTTGTGCCCATATCCCCCAGGATATCAACCAAACCCGCCTTGTTAATTTCGCGGTTAACGATTTTTGCAGCAATACCAATATCCCGCAGCAGCCTCGAAAGTTCGCCTTTGGCATAGGGAAAATCTGCCTGTTTTTCTATAATAAATTGTCCTAGTGTTTTAACGCCACAAACCATGCTTAGTGTACATTTTACATTATCTACCCGATAACTCTATGACCTCTAAGGTATGAATATTTTCATCAGTAATGCAAAAGCGGATCAAGGTTCTCACTTTCTGCCAACCGTGTTTTCCCGCTGCTCCGGGGTTTATATGCAAACATTTTAGCTTTTCATCGAACATCACTTTCAAAATATGCGAGTGCCCTGTGATAAATAATTTCGGAGGGTTAGTGTATATTTCAGGCTTTACTAAAGATGAGTATCTCCCTGGATATCCGCCAATATGTGTCATCCATACATCTACCCTTTCGCAGCTAAATCGATTTTTCTCAGGAAATTCATTTCTGATCTCCGCATCATCTATATTCCCAAACACACCACGCAAAGGTTTAAAAGCGGCCAAAGGGGCGGCAACATCCGGACCAAAATCACCGGCATGCCAGATCTCATCTACACTTTCAAAGTGCTTAAAAACCGCATCATCTAAAAAACCGTGTGTATCTGAAATTAATCCTATTTTTTTCATTATGTAAACTTAATTGTGCCTTTAATTTACAGGATATAACAGCCGTAAAGCACAAAAACTAATCAAAAACCAACAAACAAAAAACCTAAAAGTCGCAACAAAAGACTGAAATACTTTACAAAAATACGCCGTTATAATTGTACAATCTTGACATTTGGCTCAACATTAAATCAGTAAGCCAAAAAGAAATCTTTCAGTAGTATTTTATACTCAGCAGTATGCACTTTTAAATCTTCATACAGATAAAAATCACTTTCCTGTGTTGCGGCCTTCTTTTTCCCCAGGCGAATGATCTGCCTGAAAGTAGCTTTAGACCGATCGGAATGAATATGCACGCGAGCCATAAGTACAATTCCATAATGCCGGGCATGAAATATCACTTCATCGGCTTGTTTTACCGGGAGGATCAGCCATGCTTCGCCCTCGGCAGTCAGCAATTCATTTATTTTTCTCACCAGCATAGCGAAAAAACCCGCATCGGCATGCCTGGCGATTCCTTTTCTTACTTCTTCATTCCGGAGATCATTCACAAAAAATGGCGGGTTAGAAACAATGAGATCAAATTGTTCTGAATGGACGTATTGTTCAATTGCTATATTGTTGATGGCTAAGCGATGATTGAATGGCGATTGTTGAAAATTCCGTTCAGCAGTTTCCGCTGCCTTTTCATCAATTTCTACTGCTTGTATAACAGCCTCAGGAAAACGTTGCGCCAGCATCAGGGCAATTACCCCTGTACCGGTGCCAATATCCAAAATACGCCTGGGCAATTGATGATCTACCATTGCGCCAAGCAATACCCCATCAGTGTTAATTTTCATGGCACAACCGGTTTGGTCGACCTGAAATTGCTTGAACTTGAAAATACTCATCCTAAATCTCGTAAAGCTCTAAAGGCAAACCATCCGGATCAGCAAAAAAAGTAAAGCGTTTACCGGTAAATTCATCAATGCGAATAGGTTCTGTTACAATACTCTGAGCACTTAAACGCGAGATCTCCTTTTCAATATCGTCAACTTCAAAGGCCAGATGCCGTAAACCCTGTGCCTCTGGGCGCGACGGCCGTGCGGGTGGATTTTCGAAAGAAAAAAGCTCAATCTGATAAACACCATTCACCGCCAAATCCAGCTTATACGATTTGCGCTCCACTCGGTAAACCTCGGCCAGCACAGTAAAACCCAGCTTATTTACATAAAAATCTTTCGATTTTTCGTAATCAGCACAAATAATGGCAATATGATGGATACGTAACATAAAAAAGGAATGAATTAAAGAATGAGTGTATGATTGAATGATTTGCAAAGTTCTACATTCTCTAATTCAAAATTTAATCATTCGGTCATTATTTTAAAATCATTCAAAATTCTCTCATTCAATCACCATAGTACACCAGTTTTTCGATATAAAAACGCTAAATTTGCGACTTCAAAAAAAAAGCATGATTCATTTCTTCCTTAGTCAATCGCAGGCGGTTTTTGTTTTACAAACAGACAAAGCGCTTTCTACAACTGATATTACTAAACTCGAATGGTTATTTGGCGGTGCCAAAATCTCACAGGAAACAGCTCTAACAGGCTTTTTCGTAGGGCCACGGGCAGCTATGATTACTCCATGGAGTACCAACGCAGTAGAAATTACCCAGAATATGGACATGCAGGGTATCATCAGGATCGAAGAATTTAAGCAGGTTAACGAAACCTTTGCTGATTACGACCCGATGCTTTCTCAAAAATATGATAAGATTGATCAGGAAGTTTATACCATTAACATTAAACCTGAGCCGATTTTAGAAATTACTGATATTGCAGCTTATAATAAACAAGAAGGCCTTTCTTTAAGTGATGAAGAAGTTGAATACTTAAACTCTTTAGCGCAAAAATTAGAAAGACCATTAACCGATTCGGAAGTTTTTGGTTTCTCACAGGTAAATTCAGAGCACTGCCGCCATAAAATCTTTAACGGAAAATTTGTGATTGACGGTGTTGAGCAGCCAACCTCTTTATTTAAGTTAATCCGCAAAACTTCAGAAGAAAATCCTAACGATATTGTTTCCGCTTATAAAGATAACGTTGCTTTTATTAAAGGCCCAAAAGTTCAGCAGTTTGCACCGAAACGTGCCGATCAGCCTGATTTTTATGCTTTGAGCGATTTCGATTCAGTAATCTCTTTAAAAGCAGAAACACACAATTTCCCTACCACTGTTGAGCCTTTTAACGGCGCAGCAACCGGTTCAGGTGGCGAAATCAGAGACCGTTTAGCTGGCGGACAAGGTTCTTTACCTTTGGCCGGAACAGCAGTTTACATGACTGCCCTTTCGCGTTTAGCAGATAATCGCCCATGGGAACAAGGTGTAGAGGAAAGACAATGGTTGTACCAAACGCCAATGGATATCCTGATCAAAGCATCCAATGGCGCTACCGATTTTGGAAATAAATTTGGTCAGCCGCTCATTACCGGTTCTGTTTTAACTTTCGAACACGAAGAAGATAACCGTACCCTGGGTTTTGATAAGGTAATTATGCTTGCAGGTGGTATTGGCTACGGTAAAGCAAGTCAGGCACAAAAACTTAAGCCACAGGAAGGCGATAATATCGTAATCCTTGGTGGCGAAAATTATAGAATTGGAATGGGTGGTGCAGCAGTTTCATCTGCTGATACCGGTCAGCACGGAAGTGGCATCGAATTGAACGCCATCCAGAGATCGAACCCCGAAATGCAAAAACGTGCCGCAAACGCAGTACGTGGTTTGGTAGAAAGCGATCATAACCCGATTATCTCTATCCACGATCACGGAGCAGGCGGTCACTTAAACTGTTTATCAGAACTTGTTGAAGAAACCGGTGGTTTAATTAACCTTGATAAACTTCCGGTAGGCGATCCTACACTTTCAGCCAAAGAAATTATCGGCAACGAATCGCAGGAAAGAATGGGATTGGTAATCGGCAACGATCATATCGAAACCTTACAAAAAATTGCCGACCGCGAGCGTTCACCGATGTATACTGTTGGTAAAGTTACCGGAGATCACCGTTTCACCTTTAAATCGGCAACTACCGGTTTAAAACCTATGGATTTAGAGCTGGCGGCCATGTTTGGCAGTTCTCCAAAAATCGTAATGGAAGATAGCACCGTTGACCGTAAATACAGCAACCTGAATTACGATGCCAGCCAGTTAAACACCTATTTAGAGCAAACACTTCAATTAGAAGCCGTAGCTGCTAAAGATTGGTTAACCAACAAGGTCGACAGATGTGTGGGCGGACGCGTAGCCAAACAACAATGCGCTGGTCCGTTACAATTGCCATTAAACAACTGTGGTGTAATGGCTTTAGATTTTCAGGGCAAAGAAGGTATTGCCACTTCAGTTGGTCACGCTCCTGTTTCGGCGCTGATTGATCCGGCTGCTGGTAGCCGCAATGCCATTGCAGAATCACTTTCGAACATTGTTTGGGCACCTTTAAAAGATGGTTTAAAAAGCGTTTCGCTTTCTGCCAACTGGATGTGGGCCTGTAAAAATGAAGGTGAAGATGCCAGGTTATATTCAGCTGTTAAAGCTTGTTCTGATTTTGCAATCAATTTAGGCATCAATATCCCAACCGGAAAAGATTCCTTATCAATGAAACAGAAATATGCCAACGGCGATGTTATTGCGCCCGGAACAGTGATTATTTCTGCAGGTGCCAACTGCGATGATATTACCAAAGTAGTAGAGCCGGTATTACAAAAAGATGGTGGTGCTATTTATTACATCAACCTTTCAAACGATAGTTATAAACTGGGCGGTTCATCTTTCGCGCAGATTTTAAATAAAGTAGGTACAGAAACACCTGATGTTAAAGACGCAGTTCAGTTTAAAAATGCATTTAACACTTTACAACAATTAATAAAAGCGGGCCAAATCCAGGCCGGACACGATATAGGTAGCGGTGGTTTAATTACTACTCTGTTGGAAATGTGTTTCGCCGACCGCGGATTAGGTGCTCAGCTAGATTTATCGGCTTTAGCAGAGCAGGATAGCATTAAATTGCTTTTTGCCGAAAATATTGCCGTAGTTTTCCAGGCTGATGCTGCTGCAGAAGCCACATTAACCGAAAACGGTGTTACTTTCCATAAAATTGGTACCGTAAGTACTTCAGCTACGCTGGAAGTTAAAAATGCTGCCGACAGCTTTAGTTTTGATATCGATCACCTGCGTGATGTTTGGTTCAAAACTTCTTACCTGTTAGATAGCAGACAAACCGGTGCCGGTTTAGCCAAAGAGCGTTACGATAATTATAAAAACCACGTTTTAAACTACAGCTTCCCGCTTACTTTTGACGGTAAAAAACCAGTAATCGACGAAACCAAACCAAGGCCAAAAGCAGCCATTATCCGCGAAAAAGGAAGTAACTCTGAACGCGAACTGGCAAACGCCATGTACTTAGCTGGTTTTGATGTGAAAGATGTACACATGACCGATTTAATTACCGGCAGAGAAACCTTAGAAGACATTCAGTTTATTGGTGCTGTGGGTGGTTTCTCAAATTCTGATGTTTTAGGATCGGCAAAAGGCTGGGCAGGAGCATTTTTATATAACGATAAAGCGAGAATTGCTTTAGAAAAATTCTTTGCCCGTCCTGATACACTATCGGTAGGTATTTGCAACGGCTGCCAGTTATTTGTTGAGCTGGGCTTAATTAATAAAGACCACGCCGATAAACCTAAAATGCTGCATAACAAAAGTGGTAAACACGAAAGTATTTTCACCTCTTTAACCTTACAGGAAAACAATTCGGTAATGTTATCAAGCCTTGCCGGCAGTACTTTAGGTGTTTGGGTATCGCATGGCGAAGGAAGATTCTCGTTACCATACGCAGAAGATCAATACAAAATTGTAGCCAAATACGCTTACGAAACCTACCCGGCCAGTCCGAACGGTTCTGATTACAACACCGCAATGCTGTGCGATGAAACCGGCCGTCACCTGGTAATGATGCCACACATTGAACGTTCATTGTTCCAATGGCACTGGGCAAATTACCCGGCAGGCAGAAAAGACGAAGTTTCGCCATGGATGGAAGCTTTTGTAAACGCCCGCAAGTGGATCGAAAACCACGGGTAATCAATTGATAGAAGATGTAAATGGTATTCCCAGAGTTGTCAACTTTAATGGCACTATGGCAAGAAAGTATACAACTCATAATAATTAATGGAAAATGGATGATGGGACTAAAAACCATCATCCATTTTTTGTTTAAACACATTCGTCATTGCGAAAAGGCTTTTTCAGCCGACGAAGCAATCTTTATAGCAAGAATTACCGGCATGAAAGATTGCCTGCCTGCTGCAGGCAGGCTTCGTCGTTCCTCCTCGCAATGACGATTTTTCGAGTAGATCAATGCCGTTCGGCTATCCCTGTCATTCATATTGATTTTTATACAATAAATTAACCCTCGAAATGATGGTCTGTATGTGGAAGTTCAGGGTGACGATCTGAAAATAAAAAACGGCCTGAGCATCGCCCAAACCGTTTCAATTTACCCAACCCCTACTAAATATGTAAAATGGTAAATGTGAGATGGAAGATGTACATCCATTCCCCATCATCCATTTTCCCTCTTCCATTTTCCATCATCCCTCTTCCATCTTAAATCCCCTTAATATCCTTCCTCACATCTTTCCTACAGCCTTTTCCATTGTACATGCATCATCCTCCATTATCCATTTTCCCTCTTCCATCTCACATCTTCCCTCTTCCATCCTATATCCCCCTAATATCCTTCCTCACCTCTTTTCTCCAGCCTTTTCCATATTTACGATCCATAAAAGAAGCTATTACTTTATTATAATCTGCAATGTTGATATCCGAAGGCGCTACACACCCAAAATCATAGTACTCCAAGCCGTATTTTCGCTCAAATATTTCCTGACCTTTAACATGGATAGATGCAATACCTCCGTGGATGAGAAACTTAAGCTGTCCTTTACGGATATCCGCATTGGCCTGTTTAATGCTCTCTTTTTTAATACGATCATCAAACATTCCGGGTTTAGCATTTAACTGAACCGAAATCAGGCAAAGAATCATCCATATTAAAGTGTGCTTTTTCATAATTAGGTTGGTAAACTTTAATTAGAGATCTGGAAATTGATGGCCATGTTGTATCGTACCCGAACCGGAACGCCTTTATTTTTTCCAGGTTTCCAGAGCGGCGATTTTTTAATTACTTTCATGGCTTCTTCATCACAACCAAAACCTAGTCCCCTCAATACTTTTACATCGCTAACCGAGCCATCTCGTTCTACCACAAAACTTACAAACACTTTACCCTGAATATTTGCATCTTGCGCTTGATAAGGATACCTTAAATTACGCTCCATATATTTAGACCACGCCTTAGCTCCGCCGGTAAATTCAGGATATTCATCTATACCACTAGGAAGGTATTCATTATTATCGGTGGTTCCTGCGCCATCTTTAGCAGTTCCGGTTCCATTGCCATCACCTTTGTTCTCATTTATCACCGCATTAGGTTTTTCAACACCATCCTGAGTAACATTACTTATTACTGCTTTTTCAATTTCTTTTAAACTAGGTGGTTCAGGTATATCCACTTTATCTACAACCACTATTTTCGAAGGAAGTGCCAGGGTTTTAACTTTCACCGGATCGGCTTTTGCTGGTTCAGGTTTCTTTTCCGATTTTGGTTCTTCTTTTTTCATTTGGTGAATAAGATCTGTCGGAACAATCCTGGTCACTTCACTATCTTCCTTCGGACTAACTTCCTTTGGAAAGATTTTAGCATAAATTAAAGGAGAAAAGGCCAACAATAAAAACAAACCTCCGGCTATTAAAAGTGCCCGGGTCATAATCGACGAAGATTTAGATCTTAAATCATAAGCGCCATAATTTTTGTTGCGGTCTGCAAATACAAGATCGAGCCACTCGGTTTTGTACACGTTAATCGAAGAGTTGAACATAGTTTTAAAGTTTTATAGGATGATGCAGCAAAATCACCGATTCCATAAAACATTCAAAAAATCTGTTTTCTTTACAAAAAATGAAATTTCACCCTCGAAAAACATTTTTTTATTTCGTTTTCAATAAAATTGATACAAAAAATACGATTTTTTTACGAAAATTAATAAAATATACTATTTTTGACAAAAAACATAACAAATTAATGAAAAGCTTAAGAACCATCGCATTAAAAGAGGCTCAAAACAGAATTTCACCAGAAGTTAAATCACCTTCAACAAAAATCTCTGACTTTTTTGGCGCTAATGTATTTGATAAGAAAAAAATGAGAGATTTCTTATCTAAAGACGTGTATGAGAAATTAATTTCATCTATCAATCAAGGTGAGTTAATTAACGCAGAAGACGCAAACCAGATTGCTACTGCCATGAAATCATGGGCTATGGCTGCTGGTGCAACCCACTATACACACTGGTTCCAGCCTTTAACCGGTACTACAGCCGAAAAACACGATTCGTTTTTTGAGCCTAGCGGTGAAGGTGCAATTGAAAAATTTGCAGGTAGCGCTTTGGTTCAGCAAGAGCCAGATGCATCGAGTTTCCCTAACGGTGGTATCCGTAATACTTTCGAAGCTCGTGGTTATACTGCATGGGATCCTTCATCTCCAGCCTTCATTATGGAAAGTAAAGCAGGTAAAACCCTTTGTATCCCTACCGTTTTCGTATCTTATACAGGAGAAGCGTTAGATTATAAAGCACCTTTATTAAAAGCATTAGCTGCATTAGATAAAGCTGCTGTTGATGTTTGCCAGTATTTCGATAAAAGCATCACTAAAGTAAATGCTTCTTTAGGTATTGAGCAAGAATATTTCCTTGTTGATGAGTCGTTATTCAACGCCCGTCCGGATTTATTATTAACCGGCCGTGCTTTATTCGGACACATGTCTGCTAAAGGCCAGCAATTAGAAGATCACTATTTCGGTTCTATTCCTGAGCGTGTATTCACTTACATGGTAGATTTCGAAAACGAAGCTTTAAAATTAGGTATTCCTTTAAAAACCCGTCACAATGAGGTTGCTCCATCTCAATTCGAGTGTGCGCCAATTTATGAAGAAATCAACTTAGCTATCGACCACAACCAATTGTTGATGGATTTGATGGAAAAAGTTGCCCGTCGTCACCACTTCCGTGTTTTATTACACGAAAAACCATACGCAGGTATCAACGGATCAGGTAAACACAACAACTGGTCGTTAATTACCGATACCGGTAAAAACTTATTGGCTCCAGGTAAAACGCCAAAAAACAACTTAATGTTCCTTGCTTTCTTTGTTAACACCATTAAAGCAGTTAGCGAGCATGCAGATTTATTACGTGCAAGTATTGCATCAGTAAGCAACGATCACCGTTTAGGTGCTAACGAGGCGCCACCTGCAATCATCTCTATCTTCTTAGGTTCACAATTGAACGATGTATTAGACGAGATCGAGCACTCACGTATCAGCAAAAAAATCAAAGAAGATAATGCACTTTGGTTAGGTATCCCTAAAATCCCTCAGATTTTATTAGATAACACCGACCGTAACCGTACTTCTCCTTTCGCCTTTACAGGTAACAAATTTGAGTTAAGAGCTGTAGGTTCGTCTGCAAACTCTTCTGCTCCAATGACGATCTTAAACGCGATCATGGCCGAGCAATTGGTTAAATTTAAAGGTGAAGTTGATAAGTTAATTAAGAAAGGTGACAAAAAAGACATCGCTTTATTAACAGTTATCAAAAAATACATCAAAGAATCAAAAGCAATCCGTTTCGAAGGTAATGGTTACAGCCAGGAGTGGGAAGATGAAGCTGCAACACGCGGTTTATCAAACATCAAAACTACACCTAAAGCTTTAGATGCTTACTTAACTGAGAAATCGGCTGAGTTATTTGCAACAACTGGTATTTATAGCGCACGTGAAATTCATGCCCGTCATGAAATCATGTTAGAAAACTTCTATAAAAAATTACAGATCGAAGCTCGTGTAATGGGTGAAGTAGCTAACACAGCGATTATCCCTGCTGTAATTGCTTACCAGAACTCATTAATTGCAAACGTTAAAGGATTAAAAGAACTTGGTGTTGATAGCAAATCTTCATTAGAAATTGTTAAAAAACTATCTGAGCACTTAGATATCGTCAAAACCAATATCGATGCGATGCTAGAAGAACGTAAAGTAACCAACAAATTGGAAGATACCCGCGAAAAAGCGATTGCTTACGATGAGAAAGTTAAATCTTACTTCGATACAATCCGCTACCACGCTGATAAACTAGAGCAAATCGTTGACGACAGCGTTTGGCCTTTACCAAAATTCAGAGAATTGTTATTCATGAAATAGATTTTAAGCCGTAAGGTTTAAGGTATAGGGCGTAAGGTTTCAAACTTTATGCCCTTTTCTTTTGGTTCAATCGTTCATTGGTCAGTGGTTCATTAGTCATTGGTTCATTAGTGTTGCAAACTGCCAATTGAAAACTGCAAACTGGTCATTAGTTCATTAGTACTGCAAACTGTCAATTGAAAACTGCAAACTGGTCATTAGCTCATTAGTACTGCAAACTGCCAATTGAAAACTGCAAACTGGTCATTAGTTCATTAGTACTGCCAATTGAAAACTGCAAACTTGTTATTTATTCATTCCACAAAACCCGTCATTGCGAGCCGATTTTTCATCGGCGAAGCAATCTTATAACGCTTACTATTGATCTCGTTTCCGTTAAATTTTAATCTATCTTTCACAGCAATCAATCAGGCTTATTTAATAGAAGACGGTGCAAAGAAAAAGCCCTGCATAACGAACCAAACTAAGTGTCCTAAGCCCGATTGTACGGATGCCGTTTTATCCATTAATTATTTTTCTAACCGACAACTTTAAAACGGCAGTAGGAAAAGCGGGGCTGCAAACCGCCATGAAAAACGACCATTCACTTCCAAACCTCTTCTGATTATTTATTTTGCGCAATCGACTCCAGACTTGGGACTTCGGATTTTCTATCAACCTTTTACCTTCTCCCCTTTTACCTTCCACCTTAAAAAGTTATCTTTGCGCAACATGAGTGATAACAGGTACAATCAACGTGGCGTTTCTGCCTCAAAAGAAGATGTGCACAATGCCATCAAAAACATCGATAAAGGAATTTTCCCAAAAGCATTCTGCAAAATCATCCCCGATATTTTAGGTGGAGATGAAGCCTACTGCAATATCATGCATGCTGATGGCGCAGGTACCAAATCATCATTAGCCTACGTGTACTGGAAAGAAACCGGCGATATTTCAGTTTGGAAAGGTATTGCCCAGGATGCCATCATCATGAATATTGATGACCTGATCTGTGTTGGTGCTACCGATAACATCCTCCTGTCATCAACCATAGGCCGTAATAAAAACCTGATTCCGGGTGAAGTAATTGCAGCTGTAATTAACGGTACAGAAGAAATTTTAGCCGATTTGCGCGAGCAAGGCATTTCAATTTACTCTACTGGCGGCGAAACTGCCGATGTGGGCGATTTAGTACGTACCATTATTGTCGATTCTACCGTTACCTGCCGTTTAAAGCGCGAAGAGATCATCAGCAACGATAACATTAAACCAGGCGATGTAATTGTAGCCCTGGCATCATCCGGACAAGCTACTTACGAAACAGAATACAACGGTGGTATGGGTTCAAACGGGTTAACTTCGGCCCGTCACGATGTATTTGATAAATCGGTAGCCAATGCTTATCCCGAAAGCTTCGATCCGGCAGTGCCGTTTGATCTGGTTTTCTCAGGCGGCAAAAAACTAACCGACGAAATCGAAATCGAAGGCCATGGTAAAATAACAGTAGGTAAACTGGTACTCTCTCCTACCCGCACCTATGCACCGATAATTAAACAGATACTGGAAAAACACCGCAGTCAGATTAATGGTATTGTACATTGCAGTGGTGGTGCACAAACCAAGGTGTTGCATTTCATTAATGATGATATCCACGTTATTAAAAACGATTTATTCCCTGTACCACCGCTATTTAAACTGATACAGGAAGAATCGGGTACCGATTGGAAAGAAATGTACAAAGTATTTAACATGGGTCACCGTATGGAACTCTATGTACCACAAGAGATTGCGGCCAGCATTATTGAAATTTCTAAAAGCTTTAATATCGATGCCAAAATTATCGGCCACGTAGAAAAAGGCGAACAAAAACAAGTAACTATCGAAAGCGAAAAAGGAACATTTGTTTACAACTAAGCTCCCGTTTTGCGTTTAATATAAAGGCTTTGGATATAAAAATCCGAAGCCTTTTTTGTTTAATGGCTTTACGGTAAACAGGCCTTATGCAATAAATTCTTTACAATCGGTAAAAACCATTATTGCATTACAAAAAAGCTATATTAGTGACAATAAACTAACAAAACATGAACTATAAAAAGACCATAGTAGTGGCCTTACTGGCTTGCTTTGCATTCAGCCTGAGTGCCTTTATGCCAAAACCCGAACCAGAGCCAAAAGCAAAAAATTTAAAGGTATTACCTAAAAACATCAGTAAAGAAGAGCTTGATAAAGTAATGGACGATTTTAAGCTTGCACTGGGCGTACGCTGCAGTCATTGCCATGCTCCAATGAAAGATAACCCACGGAAAATGGATTTCGCCAGTGATGAAAAACCAGAAAAAGAAATTGCTCGCGATATGATGCGCATGACAGCTAAGATCAATAAGAAATATTTCCACAAAGCATTACAGGAAGGAAAAACCATTACCCAGATTGCCTGTGTAACCTGCCACAATGGTAAAACAGAGCCGGCTAAGTAATTTAAGAATCGATTGCTTTAAGTTATAAACATTAAAAGAGGTTGTCTTAAGTATAGTATTGTCATCCTGAGCCTGTTGAAGAACTTTCTGAAACTTTCAGTAAGTTGAAACAAGTTCATAGCCAAACTATATCTTTATAAGACCACCTCTTTTCACCTATGTCCTTTCTCCAAATTTATAAAAGGTCCTCTCCTCATTCTACCTTCTTTTCCTGATAAAGAAAGTCAGGCTTTTCTTCATTAGAGATTTCAAAAGGCATCTCAATCCATTTCTTTAAATCGGATGAATAATCATTATGTTTTGGAAAATGTGAATCTCATTAAGCACATAAAACCAAAATAACCATAAAATCAATTATATCTTTATCGATACATTAAACCTTTTTACCGGTACACTGTCTAAGTCCATATCTATAAACGTATATTCAACGTTAAAAAATTACACCTAATTGGAATAAATTCATGATCGACGTATATATTCTGGGTGCTGGTAAACACGCAACAGAAGTGAGCGAATATTTTAGCAGTTACCAGGAATATAATTTAGCAGGCTATGTCATCAACGTCGATCACCACGATCAGCATTCCAGCCTGCGTAAACCTGTTATCCAGCTGTACGATTTCATCAACCAATATCCGCCTTCATCAAAGGTTGCGCTTATTGGAGCTATAGGTAATTACCAGCGAAAATCAATCATTAGGCTCTTAACAGAAAAGGGCTACAGCTTCATCAATATTATCTATCCACACAATTACTTAAGTCCAACCCTAACAATGGGTACAGGGAACTGTATTGCACCCGGAGGAGTAATTAATGCTCAGGTTAGTATTGGCAACCACTGCATTATCAATACCCTTTGCAACATTAGCCACGATTGCATTATCGATGATTATGTAACCATATCTCCCGGCGTTACCGTTGCCGGTAATGTTCATATTCAGGAAGGTGTGTTTGTAGGTGCGGGTGCAACTATCATACCGGGGCTAACCATTGGCAAAGGGGCCTACATCGCAGCAGGAGCATCAGTTACGCAGAATGTACCCGAAAATGTGATGGTGGCAGGGGTTCCGGCAAGGGTAAAAAAAGCAATAATTTAAGCGGATAATCGTCTATCCAAAGCAACTATACCAACAAAAAAGCCCTGATCGCATTGATCAGGGCTTTGGCTAAAATAAGATTTTTTACTAAAAAGAATATCTTAAGCCTAATTGAATACTATAGGTACTGTTAACACTAATATCATCTTGCAATGGGTCAGTAATTAATTTACCTGAAACATTTTGAAGGTTATAAACAGGTTGATTATTTGTTCCAATACTTCTGAAGGTTAATGGATTATTAATCACGTATCTTTGATAAGTTCCCCAATTTTTATTTAACAAGTTGCTAAAGTTGATAATGTCTGCACTGAATTGTAACGTTTGTCTACCGTTCTTTCCAGTTTTAACAAAAATATCTTGTAAGAATCTAACGTCAAACTTGTTAAACCAAGGCAATGTCGCAGCGTTTCTCTTAGCGTATTCGCCTCTGTGTTTGCTTAGATATTTAGAGTTGTTAATAAACTCTTCCCAAGCGGCAGCTTGCTGAGCTACTGAATACGTAACTGCTGTTGAACCTGTACCAACGGTGTAAGCTGCAAAGTTTGTTTCACCTACACGAGGAATGTACATTAAATCTGCACTACTATTTCCATCGCCATTTAAATCGCCATTTACTACATAGCTATAAACTCCTTGGGTCATCCCCTGATAGAAAAGAGAGATAGTCGTAGCAAAATGGTTAGCATATTCTAAACGATAGGATAAATTACCAACTACTCGGTGAGGAACTGCGTAAGCTGAATTTCCTAACTCCTGATCATTTGAAGTACCAACATTAGGATTAGAATTCCATACCGAACTTGCAGTACTTCCTGGATTTGCAGTAACCTCTTTAGCTATAGAATAAGTATATGCAATTGATCCAGAGAAGCCATTGCTGTATGATTTACTTAATTGCGCTGTTAATGAAGAGGCAAAACCTTTGATTGTATTCTCAAGAACAATAGCTGAAGTCGTTCCAGCATTTAAACGATTAGTTCCAATAATACGAGGGCGAGTTAAACCACCTTCACTAATTATACCATTGGCATTAGTTAAGTTTGCATTACGCATGCGAACAGCATTAATGTCTTTAGTATACAATCCATCAAAAGTAAACATATAACCACTTCCTAAATTTTTATCGATACCTAGATTAGCTCTTAATACCTTAGGGAATTTGAAGTTATCGTCCATAAATACAACTGCGGGAGGACTTGTAGTACCTGCTGCAGTTGGGAATAAATTAGCATATGCTGAAGGATTGCTGCTAAATTTAATATTAGCCAATTGTGCTAAGCCTGTTGCATTAGCATTACTAATTGCACCTCCAAACTGATACATACCAGTGTTTGTTGGGATGTTTGTTAAGAATACAAAAGGAATTTTACCTGTAAATACACCTAATCCACCGCGGAATACTAAAGATTTATCATCCGATGTATATCTTAATCCAAAGCGAGGAGATAGCAACACACTATTCTTAGCCCATTTATCTGTATAATAATGTCTCAGAGTAGTATTATCTGAAGAATAGAAGTTTAAGGCTGATGTAGCTGGGTTATTTAATGGATCTTCATGATAAATAGGCATATCAGCACGTAAGCCTAACGTTAATTTCCAGTTATCGCTAACATTATATTCATCCTGAATATATGCACCTGCCTGGCCTAATTTCAATTGTGCAGAATAAACAGCACTTTGGCCTGGGATTAGTGAATAGGTGTACGCATAATAAGCTGGAGCTTTATCAGTTAGAAAATCACTTAGTGAATTATATGCATAATAGCTATTTGCTGGAGCCATAAACATATTTCCTGTTTTTTGGTACTCATATGTTATACCTGCGGTTAAAGTGTGTTTTCCTGCATAGTATGTAAAGTTATCAGTGAAACTATAAACATCATTAATAACGTCATTATTCAAAGTATACGGATCCATACCTGCAGTAATGTAGTTACCTCCGGTACCATCGTAAATATCTATTGTTGGGAAAACACCACCATCATAAACTCTTAATGCACGGTTTTTTGTCAACGCCAACAATACCTGATTAGATGCCTTGTTACTTAAACGGCTGTTTAATTCAATAGTACCAGTTCTAGTAGTATTTTCGAATGCATAGTTAGAGTTAGCAAAAGCAAAAGACTTAGGTCCAAAACGGCTGTTAGGAGCTCTTGATATAGTAGATAATATCGGAGCACCAGTAGTAGGGTTTGTACCAGATGTTACCCTGAAACCTGCTCCATTTGGAATACTGGTTGCATTTAATTGTTGATCATCATTTCCTTTAAAATCACTGAATTTTAAAGTTAGTTTATTACTATTATTGATATTCCAATCTAATTTGGCTAATATTTTATGATTATCAGTTGCAAAGGCGGGAAAGTCTGTATAAGAACCAGTGTTGTAACCGAATTTTGATTGAAGATAATCAGATACTGATTTTAAATCTGCAACATTCGTTGATGATGCAATACCTGCACCTCCAGATCCAGCAGCGTAATAGTTAATTCCTGGCTTTGAATTTTCTTCTTTTTCAGCATTTACAAAGAAAAATAGCTTGTTTTTGATAATTGGACCACCTAAGCTAAAACCATAAGTCTTAGATTTTGAAGCCACTATTGTTGAGCTGATATCATTATCACCTACATGTTTACCTAAGAAACTCTGATCTCTATAAAAGCCATAAGCTGTTCCATGAAAAGTGTTAGTACCACTTTTTGTTACAGCACTAATATTTGCACCAGTAAAACCTGCTTGTCTTACATCATAAGGAGCAATGTTAACAGAAATCTGATCATAAGAATCTAAAGAAATTGGCTGAGAGCCTCCTCCTGGAAGTGGGTCATTACTCAAACCAAAATTGTTATTAAGGTTAGCACCATCAACTTGAATATTGTTGTAACGGGCATCACGTCCACCAAAACTATTTCCACTAGCTTGAGGAGTTAAACGAGTAAAATCAGCAATACTTCTTGAAAGCGTTGGTAAACTGGCTAAATCTCTACTAGAAATGTTTGTACTTGCACCAGTTTTTAGGGCAGTAACTTTTTTAGTTCCTTGCACACTCACTTCGGCTAAAGTATTACCAGAATCATCTAGCTTATAATCTACACCATAAGTTTCACCAAGCTTTAAATAAATATCATTTACTTTGGCGGGTTTGAAACCAATATAACTTATTTCCACAGAATATGGGCCACCTACTCTCATGTTGCCAATAGAGAAACGTCCATCATTATTTGTAGAAACAGTATAACTTGTTCCTGAAGGGGTGTGAGTTGCCTTAACTGTCGCACCAGGTAAGGCGCCTTTGGCGTCCTTAATTGTTCCAGTCATTGATGATGTAGTTACCTGTGCATCCGCACCAAAAGTGATACCTACAAAAGCAACAATAACCAGTACTAATCTTAAAAGTAAAGATTTCTTCATACTTTCTTTTTTTAAATGTTTTTTTGTTGTTGAATAATAATCTAAAGGATAATTAATGCTGCAAATGTACCCAATAAAATTTAACACATTTTAACATCCAATGTTAAATTATGGTTAAGTTGGTCATAATTTTTCAACATTTAACAAATACACAAAAACCAACAACTTTCACTTTATCAATCGTTTGACTAGCTAACTAAATTATTAATAACAAAAACCATAATTGGTTAATATTTAGGCAGAAAATAAGCCACAACAATGATATTTTTCAAAAAACAACTGTTCACAATAAATACCCACTTAGAAATAAGACAATTACCCCTACCTGCCATCGCATTTGTTTTGACTATCTACAAATACGAAAACACCAAAAACACGATGTTAAATTTAAACCTGCAATATGCGTCCATTGTAAATTTTAACTGCTATCTCAACATTGGTCTAGTCAATTGACATTTTTTTTTTAGTTTTGAGCGATTGTTACAGGATTAGCTTCCTTAACTTCTTGTAAGGTGAACGTAGGCAACTATCAACACGAGATTAATCTGTACACACAGAGACTCCTTTACCCAAAGATTACAGCAAAACACAAGGCGATAAAAAACAAATCTGTTTAAAACAAATGTGGTCCAACCCTAATTAGCTCATTTTAATTAGGATAAGCTCCATCAAGCAGATTAAAAATAAACTAAAAAAAACAGATGAATTACGACGTTATTGTTTTAGGCAGCGGCCCAGGTGGTTACGTAGCTGCGATCAGAGCTTCACAACTGGGACTAAAAGTTGCAATTGTTGAGCGCGAATCATTAGGCGGTATTTGTTTAAACTGGGGTTGTATCCCTACTAAAGCCCTTTTAAAAAGTGCTCAGGTTTTCGAATATATTAACCATGCTGCCGATTACGGCATTACAGCCGCTGGCGCAACGGCCGATTTTGCTGCTGTGGTAAAACGCAGTCGCGGGGTAGCCGATGGCATGAGTAAAGGCGTTCAATTTTTAATGAAAAAAAATAAAATTGACGTAATTATGGGTACTGGTAAAGTTAAACCAGGCAACAAATTAGAAGTTAAAGGTGCTGATGGTTCGCAAAAAGAACTTACAGCTAAAAATATCATCATTGCTACAGGTGCACGTTCGAGAGAATTGCCTAACCTGAAACAAGATGGCAAAAAAATTATTGGTTACCGCCAGGCGATGGTACTCCCTGAGTTACCAAAAAGCATGGTTGTAGTAGGCTCTGGCGCTATCGGTGTCGAGTTTGCTTATTTCTACGCCACAATGGGAACAAAAGTAACCATTGTAGAATTTATGGAAAACGTAGTACCTGTTGAAGACGAAGACGTTTCGAAACAATTGTTGCGCAGCTTAAAGAAAACCGGTATCGATGTAATGACTTCAGCAAGTGTTGAATCGGTTGATACAAGTGGTGCAGGTTGCAAAGTTTCGGTTAAAACCGCTTCAGGTATGCAAACCATCGAAGCCGATATCGTACTTTCAGCTGCAGGTATTGTAGCCAACATCGAAAACATTGGTTTAGAAGAAACAGGCATCAAAACCGAAAAAGGTAAAATTGTTACTGATGAGTTCTACAACACTTCGGTAAAAGGTTACTATGCTATTGGCGATGTTGTTGGCGGACAAGCGCTTGCACACGTTGCTTCGGCCGAAGGTATTATCTGTGTAGAAAAAATTGCAGGTCAGCATGTAGAGCCTTTAGATTACAACAACATTCCGGGCTGTACCTATTGCACACCAGAAATTGCTTCAGTAGGTTATACCGAAAAAGCAGCGAAAGCAGCAGGTTATGAATTAAAAATTGGTAAATTCCCATTCTCAGCTTCAGGTAAAGCAAGTGCTGCCGGTGCTAAAGATGGTTTTATTAAATTAATCTTCGATGCCAAATACGGTGAGTTATTAGGTGCACACATGATCGGTGCCAACGTTACCGAAATGATTGCAGAAATCGTAGTGGCCCGTAAATTAGAAACTACCGGACACGAAATGATTAAATCGGTTCACCCACACCCTACCATGAGCGAAGCCATTATGGAAGCTGCCGCTGATGCATACGGAGAGGTAATCCACTTATAAGGTTAAAGGTTTAAAGGTAGAAGGCCAAACCATAATTAAAACCAATATTATTACAGAACCCCTTTAGTTAATTCGAGGGCACTGAAAAACTAGACTTAAAATGGTCTATAAAAAGATTAGCGGATGTGTAGGTCATAAGATCTCCATCCGCTTTTTTGTTTTTAGAGTGTTTTTATATTTTTACTGGTCCCAACCCAATAAGGTCTCTTGCCAAATTTTAGTGTTTTGTGGTTCTTTTTGGGATATTTTTAAGCAATTATGATCCCGTTTTAGAATTTTAGTATTCTTTTT
>NZ_CAESCM010000027.1 GCF_903166585.1 Pedobacter ghigonis | reverse complement strand
AGATTCTAAAAGGCAAAAAAGAGTGAGGCAATATCTCCGTGAGAACATACTATAAGAAGTTGTTTGGGCACAAATCAACTCTCACTCTTTTTCACTTAAATATGTTAAATTTATTATTTTTAAATTTCACAACAAACATAGGAGGCACGGATTAGCACGGAAATATTTTTCATCGTCCGCGTTTGTAACGCGGATAGACGAGCACGGCGATTGTATCGCCACCAATTCGAACAATCCAAAATCAATCTTCTATTTTCGAATGGTGCTTAGTGTCTTTCATTGTTGTGTATAAAACGAGTGAGACTAAAATACAACCCGTAACATACCAGTAGAAATAACTTTCGTGACCAATATTTTTAAACCACAAAGCAAAATACTCGGCTGTTCCGCCAAAAATGGCTACTGTTAAAGCATAAGGCAAACCTACGCCCAAAGCCCTGATTTCGGCCGGAAAAAGCTCGGCTTTCACAACGGCATTGATGCTGGTATAGCCACTAACAATAATCAGTGCGGCAATCATCAGCAGGAATATGATGGTGGTATTGGTTTCGTGGGTTAAACCGGTTAAAATCGGGTAAGTACATAAGGTGCCCAGCACACCAAAACCAATGAGCAGGGGTTTTCGTCCGATCTTATCAGACAACAAGCCAAATAAGGGTTGCATAATAGCAAACACCAGCAGCGAAATAAACGACAATGTAGTTGAAGTTTCTTTACTTAAATGCACGGTATTAACCAGAAATTTCTGCATGTAGGTACTGAAGGTATAAAAAGCGATGGTTCCGCCAAGGGTAAGCCCCACTACAGTAAAAACTTCTTTAGGGTATTTTAACAATACTGCAATCCCTCCTTTTTTATCGGCCGATTGTTTACTTTTAAAAGCAGTGGTTTCATCGATATGCCTCCTTAAATATAAAGCAACAAAGGAAAGGATGGCACCAATAAAAAACGGAATCCGCCAGCCCCAATCGTGTAACTCAGCAGGTGTTAAGAGCCAGTTCTGCAAAATTAACTGAATACCGAGTGCGAGTAATTGCCCGCCGATTAAAGTTACATACTGAAAACTCGAATAGAAGCCGCGATGCTTTTTGGTGGCCATTTCACTCAGGTAGGTGGCAGAAGTACCATATTCGCCGCCAGTGCTTAAGCCTTGAATTAACCTCGCAAAAATTAACAGTAAAGGTGCTGCAATCCCAATCTGCTTATAGCCCGGTGTTAAGCCGATAATCAGTGAGCCAATGGCCATAATCAATACCGAAAGTGTCATTGAGCGTTTACGGCCCAGCTTATCGGCAATGCTTCCAAATAACCAGCCGCCAATGGGGCGCATTAAAAAGCCAACGGCAAAAATACCGGCAGTATCCAATAATTGTGCGGTTGGATTGCTGTTCGGGAAGAAAGCTGGCGAAAAATAAAGGGCAAAAGCCGAATAAGTATACCAATCGTACCATTCGACCAAATTACCTACAGAGCCACCAAATATTGATTTTAACCGATATTCTACATCTTTAATTTCGTGCTGTGATAATGTTTCCTTCATGTGGAATAATTGAATGAGTAGGTTTTTGAATGATTGATTGATTGAATTTCAAATGAAACATTAGGGCCAACAATTCGGTTCTTATTCAAAAATATAATAATTTTATAAAGAAAGCGAGGGGCTTTGGAAGGGATTTCTATCCAATCATGCCCTCATCCACGAATCAATCATTAAAACAATGAAAGATAACTTTTCTACACAATCTGAAGGATATGCCATTTACAGGCCAACTTACCCCCAAGCGCTGTACGATTATCTGTTTAAGCTAACCGAAAACAAGCAAGCTGCATGGGATTGCGCCACCGGAAACGGACAGGTTGCACGTGTGTTGGCCCAACATTTTGATGCGGTTTATGCTACAGACATTAGCGAAAATCAATTGAAAAATGCGTTAAAACTTCCGAATATAACCTATAACGTTGAAGCTGCTGAGCAAAGCTCGGCCGTTGATAATAGCTTCGATCTTATCACAGTAGCACAGGCCATCCACTGGTTTAATTTTGAAGCCTTTTATGCAGAGGTAAAAAGAACGCTAAAACCCAACGGACTTTTCGCTGTGATTGGCTACGGCATCATGTTTATCGATAAGAAAGTGGATAAGGCCGTTCATAAACTTTATGAGGATATTTTGGGAAAATACTGGGACAATGAACGCCGCTATATCGAAGAAAGTTATAAAACCATTCCTTTCCCCTTCGAAGAGTTGGTTACGCCACATTTTCAGATTAAAGTTACCTGGAATTTTAATCAGTTAATTGGCTATCTAAATACCTGGTCGGCACTACAACACTATAAAAAGGCCAACGAACGCAACCCGCTCGAATATATGTTTACCGAGCTAAAGGAAGCCTGGGGCGATGCTGCAGAAAAGGATGTACATTTCCCGGTTTTATTGCGGGTTGGAAGACTTATTTAACCGCAAAGAAAAGAAGTTGTCGCAAAGAGCGCAAAGCAGGATATTTAACCAATACTCAGCGTTTCTTTGCGAAAATCTTTGCGCACTTTGCGGTTAATATGCTATTTAATCAAATCCAAAATACCCAAAACCGTTAGCTTTTTCTGCTCGCCGCTTTGCATATCTTTTAAAGTAAGTTCTCCGCTGGCCATTTCGTCGCCACCAATTAAAATTACGTAAGGAATGTTTTTGGCATCGGCATAGGCCATTTGTTTTTTAAGCTTGGCCGAAGTTGGGTAAAGCTCGGTAGCAATGCCTGCATTTCTGAATTGTTGTAAAATCGGCAAGGCATATTTTTCAGCCTCAGCATCAAAATTACTAATCAGTACTTTTGTTCCAACCTCTGCTGATGCCGGGAAAAGATTAAGCTCTTCCAATACATCGTAAATGCGATCGGCACCAAACGAAACGCCTACACCGGTTAAATCTTTTAATCCGAACATCCCCGTTAAATCGTCGTAACGACCTCCGCCGCCAATGCTGCCCATGGCCACTTCGTTGGTTTTAACTTCGAAAATGCAACCTGTATAATAGTTTAGTCCACGGGCCAGGGTAATATCCAGTTCCAGTTTTGCGGTTAATGGCAAACTGTACGAAATAAGGCTTTCTACATAAGCAAAAACCTGCTCAATTTCGGCAATACCTTTTAAACCAGTTTCCGAAGTAGCCAAAACTTCTTTTAGGCTGGCCAGTTTTTCTTCGTTACTGCCTTCAAGCAAAATCACCGGACGCAGCTTTTCTAAATCCTGTTCGGTAAAACCGCGTTCTAAAAGTTCTTTGCTTACGCCATCTAAACCAATTTTATCCAGTTTATCGATGGCAACGGTCATGTCTATAATTAAATCCGGTTTACCAATAATTTCGGCAATACCTGATAAAATTTTACGGTTATTAATTTTGATGCTGAAATCTTTCAGCCCCAGTTTGGCTAAAGCTTCGTTGTAGATGAGGATGAATTCTGCTTCATTTAATAAACTTTCAGAACCTACCACATCCACATCGCACTGGTAAAACTCACGGTACCGGCCTTTTTGTGGTCTGTCGGCACGCCAAACCGGCTGCACCTGAAAGCGTTTAAAAGGCAAAGTAATATCATTCTGGTGCATCACCACATAACGTGCAAAGGGCACTGTTAAATCGTAACGCAAAGCTTTTTCAGAGATTAATGAAACCAGTTTATTGCTGTTTTCTTCTTCAGCAAAATCAAAAGATTTCTTTTTAGGATCTTTCAGAAATTCGCCGCTGTTTAATATTTTAAAAATCAGTTTATCGCCTTCATCGCCATATTTACCGGTTAAGGTTGATAGGTTTTCGAAACTTGGCGTTTGAATTTCGGCATAGCCATATTTTTTGAAAACTGTTTTAATGGTATCGTAAATAAAGTTACGCTTTACCATTTCAACCGGAGAAAAATCGCGCGTACCTTTTGCTAATGAGGGTTTAATAACTGACATAGCCGCAAAAATACAAAGTTTTCGTCATTGCGAGAAGGCTTTTTCAGCCGACGAAGCAATCTTACAACGATCGCTACATGCGTGCGCATTAAGATTGCTTCGTGCCTCGCAATGACGAATTATTTTCAAACTATTTCCCCAATACCTCTTTCACCATTTCCCGGTTCGGTTTACTTACCGGTATTTTATCGCCGCTATCCATCAGTAATGTACCGCCATCTTCTTTCAGCCAGCTTTTTACAAATTGCGGGTTAACCAAATGGCTTTGATGCGTACGGATAAAACCATGGGGTTTTAGTAAATCTGAATATTCCTTTAACGGTTTCGAGATCAAGATCCTGTCGCCATTAGCCAGAAAGAAAAACGTATAGGTATTATCGGCCACACAACGGACTATATCTTCAACCGAAACATACCGGATTTCGTGCTGTTGGGGTAACGCAATTTTAGGTATGCCGGGTTCGCTTTTTTTAATCTGACTCAACAAAAAATTAAGCTGCTCGCCATGTACCTTTTTTTTAATCCTGATTTCGGCCTTGTCAACCGCTATTTTCAGTTCATCGGGATCAACTGGTTTTAACAGATAATCTAAAGCGGCAGACTTTACCGCCTGAATGCCGTAATTATCGTAAGCGGTAACAAAAACCACTTCGAAGGTTTTTAGGGTAAGTTTGTTCAGCAGATCGAAACCTGTGGTTTTGCCCATCTGGATATCAAGAAAAAGTAAATCCGGATGGTGCAGGTTAACCTGCATAAAAGCCTCATCAATGTTGGTTACACAGGCAACCACTTTAATGTCTGGACAATGTTTGGCCAGTAAAATCTTTAAATTATCGAGATTGGCCGTTTCATCATCTACTAAAATTGCCCGCATATTATAACCATTGAGTAAGTGTAATTTTAACCGTTGTTCCCTCATCCCCCGACTGGATATCGAGTACAAAGGGCGTTTCCTTGTAAATAGAATTGAGTAAAGATATCCGGTTTTTGCTCAATGCCATTCCTAAACCCTCGTATTTTGTTGAGCTATCGAAACCCGTTCCATTATCGGTGATGCCCAATACCAGATCTGTTTCCTGCTTAATAAAATTGATTTCAATCTTACCCAGATTTCCCTTTTCTGCTACCCCATGCTTAACCGCATTTTCTACAAAGGGCTGCAGCAACATGGCCGGAATTTCAATATTCTCGGCATCCAGATCGGCCGAAGCACTTATGGTGTACTGAAAGCCAAAACGCAGTTGCTCCATTTGTAAATAATCATCCAACAGGGTTTTCTCTGAGGTTAAACTAATCAGATCTTTGTTTTCGAGTACATTACGCGTTAAACGGGCAAATTTATTCAGATAGCGGTTAGCGTTATCGGTTTCATTTTTGTTCATTAGCGTTTGAATACCGGCCAGCGCATTAAACAAAAAGTGCGGGTTTAATTGTGAACGGACCGAAGCCAGTTGAAGCCTGGCCATTTCCTTATCACGATGTTTTAAAGCTAATTTTTTGGCTTCCTTCTTTTTAATATAGGTTATAGCCGCTCCGAAAATCGCACCACATACTGCGCATAAGATTAAGCCGTAAATGATGAGCTGTTTTTGGGAGAAAAGCTTAGCATTGTTTTTTTCGGGTAATACTGTAAACTTATAGCTAGCCGCTTTTTCCTTTAAATAATAAATTGGCGTTCCACCGGGAGATAACAATTTTGGTGTTAAAATAAGTTCGTACTCTCCTGGCTCTTTCCAAAATTCTTTATAAATGTAGAACCGGCCTGAGTAGTCACCCAAATCAAGCGTTTCGGTATTACCTTTTATTTTCCTAATCAGTTGTGCACGATAACTATGGTTAAATCCAGCAAACCAAACACTCAGACGAACCAAAGAATCGCCTAGAAAAAATTTCTTGTCGTTTAATGATGTTGTTTCTATGATATTGTTAAACTTAAGATCTTTAACCATATCTAAACCTGCATAAAACGGACCTCCTGAGAGTTTTTTCTTAAAATACTCAACCCCAAAATCAATTTTAGGTCTTAATATTGGCCGCCAATCTACTAATATGGCATCTCTTTCACGATAATCATTAACATTATAGATCTCTATTTTTAAATAGCCATTTCTTTGAGAGGGGTAATTTCCTAAGTAAGCATACTCTGTCTTACCATCAGCAGTTTTCTTAAATTCTGACGGGATTGTCCATCCTACAATTTCCTTTTTATCGTTAGTTACTACGTGATACCGATAATCTTTAGCCGTTTCCCTTGTAATTTTAACATCTGCAAATTCAACATTCGCATTTCCATCAATAATAAATGAGCCCAAATATGCCCAATTCCCCCAATTCCAGTTGTTGCCCTCGTAAACCTTTGATTGTGTATTAGACTGAAAACGGATGGCTAAATTTTGATAGCGACTATAAAGCTGCTGTCCGATCGAAAAATTGAACCGATCTTTAGCAATAGATTCCAAATTCTTCCTAAGTGCAATCTTTTTCAATTGATGAGGTGTTGCCTGCCTGACATCAATCATATAGCCATCTACAAACTCTAAATACTTTTTATTTATACCAATATCAACTTTGTTTTGTGCGAATAAGCCTTGTACAATAGCCAAAAAGAAGGAGAAGAGAATTATTTTTTTCATGCGTTTAATTTTTTCATAAACATCTTGCAAAAAAGCTGGTTACGAAAGTTTAAAACAGGATACGGCACGAATAACCTTGTAAACGGAGGGATTTGAACAGAATTTATGGCTTTAGGGAAATGATTGAATTTTGAATGAGTGAGCGATTGAAGGGTTAAGCACAATACTTATTCTCTCATTCAAAATTTAGTCATGCTAACATTCAAACAATGATGTCAAAGCGGAATTTACCCCCCAGCCTTTTTAGCCTTATAACCATCTTTTTGCAGAATGCCCATCACCTTATCACGCACATCACCCTGGATCATGATTTCGCCATCTTTAACCGAGCCACCAACGCCACATTTGGTCTTAAGCATTTTACCCAGTACCTCTAAATCTTCGGTACGGCCTTTAAAACCTGTAATTAAGGTAACTGCTTTACCTCCACGGTTCTTCTTATCGAGCATTACCCGTAAATCCTGCTGGTTATTGGGCGAAGTAACGGTATCATCAACTTCTTCCTGGTACTCGAAATCGGGATTGGTAGAATACATAATTCCGCCAAGGTCGCTTAAACTATTTTTCTTTGGTTTCATGCTTTATTAATGTAATATGGGAGATGTAAAATGGATGATGGTTATTGCTTCAGTAGCTATTCGTTCATTGGTGAATTGCCAGTTTAATCTTCGCTTTACGCTAGGCGCTTAACGCTTTTCTCAAGGTACAATTACCTGTAAAGATAAGGGATTTACAAGTGCTTCGATTTCGGTGCCCATTTGTAAAGGCTCGCCATCTACGTGTACCGCTCCGGCTTTTTCCCGTATAATTTTAATGTGTTTTCCTTTAATAATTTCAATCATATCCGATCTTTCTGCTGTGCCCCTTAACATTACATAACCCAAAACAGGCAATTTTATTATCGGGAAGGGTTTAATGATACAAACATCGAGCAAACC
Organism: Pedobacter ghigonis; assembly: GCF_903166585.1. Classification (GTDB taxonomy): domain Bacteria; phylum Bacteroidota; class Bacteroidia; order Sphingobacteriales; family Sphingobacteriaceae; genus Pedobacter; species Pedobacter ghigonis. The sequence continues at coordinate 16,167 of NZ_CAESCM010000027.1, read as the reverse complement.
ATCTTTTACCGAAGCGTTAGGCGCAATGTACACATCATTACCATACTGCGAAGAGTTGGCAATACTAATGGCAAAGGCTTTTCGGGTATAGGCTGTACCATCAATATTCAACTGATAGGTTTGCGGTTTATAATTAAAAACTTCCTGAAAGCCCAGTTTCACATATCCCGATAAACCGCGCTTTTTATCCTTCGAAAAAACAGCACTTAAATGTGCATCGAACCCCATACCGGCCAGGTTAAAAAAACACTTCTGGTTAAACTCAGCTGTATCTACCCGCTCCGTTCTAAAATTATTGATCAGGCTCAAGGCATGCTTTAAATTTTTGGGGATTTTTAAAAACCTGGCCAGTCCATTGCCCGAGCCCAAGGGCAAAATGCCAAGTATTTTATTGTGCTTAAGTACTTTGGTGGCTACTTCGTTAATGGTTCCATCACCGCCTGCGGCAACAATTACATCAAAATTTTTAGTCGCCGCTTCATCGGCCAGCTCGCCTGCATGCCCCACATATTCGCTAAACACAAAGTTCGCATTAAACTTTTCCTTGTCCAGGTATTGATCGATAAAATCGGGGATACGCAGCTTTCCTCTCCCACCCGAGATGGGATTGATTATAAAGAGGATATTGATCTTTGTGTGCAAAGTGTAAGATTGAAAGCACAAAATAATCTATAATTTTTGAAATAAAGAAAATATGCTAATTTTGCAGCAGTAAAAAAGTGGATTGATTTGCTATCCCGACACTTCGGGACCGGATTGCAACCACTTAAAAAAATTGCTAATGCCTCCTTTCAATCATTTTACCACCTGTTTCCAAGGGGTTTGGCAATTATTAATTTGTTTATTTATCATTAATTTATTTAATAAATGTCGTATTTATTTACATCAGAATCTGTTTCTGAGGGGCACCCAGATAAAATTGCCGATCAAATTTCGGATGCATTAATTGATAACTTTTTAGCTTTCGATCCAGAATCAAAAGTAGCCTGCGAAACTTTGGTTACTACTGGTCAGGTTATTTTAGCTGGTGAGGTAAAATCTAAAACTTATTTAGATGTACAGCAGATTGCCCGCGATGTGATCAAGAAAATTGGTTATACCAAAAGCGAATATATGTTTGAGGCCAACTCTTGCGGAATTTTATCTGCTATCCACGAGCAGTCTCAGGATATTAACCAGGGTGTAGATAGAAGCAACAAAGAAGAGCAAGGTGCCGGCGATCAGGGTATGATGTTTGGTTATGCAACCAACGAAACTGCCGATTACATGCCTTTGGCCTTAAACCTATCGCACAAGCTTTTACAGGAACTTGCAGTTTTAAGACGCGAAAACAACGAAATTAAATACCTCCGCCCGGATGCAAAAAGCCAGGTTACCTTAGAATACGACGATAACAATAAACCTGTTCGTATCGATGCGATTGTAATTTCTACACAGCACGATGATTTTGATGAAGAAGCGGCGATGTTAGCTAAAATCAAAACTGACCTGGTAAATATTTTAATTCCACGTATCATAAAAAGCAATCCGCAATACGCGCATTTGTTTAACGATAAAATCGAGTACCACATTAACCCAACCGGTAAATTCGTAATCGGTGGTCCGCATGGCGATACTGGTTTAACCGGCCGTAAAATTATTGTAGATACTTACGGTGGTAAAGGTGCTCATGGTGGTGGTGCATTTTCGGGTAAAGATCCAAGTAAAGTAGATAGAAGTGCTGCTTATGCAACCCGTCATATCGCTAAAAACTTAGTAGCAGCAGGTGTTGCTGATGAGATTTTGGTACAGGTATCGTATGCTATTGGTGTTGCTAAACCAATGGGTATTTACATCAACACTTACGGAACAGGTAAAGTTGGTAAAACCGATGGCGAGATTGCTAAAATTGTAGAATCGATTTTCGATATGCGTCCTTACTTTATTGAGCAACGTTTAAAATTGAGAAACCCGATTTATAGCGAAACTGCTGCTTACGGACACATGGGTCGTACACCTGAAACAGTAAGCAAAACTTTCAGAACACCAAACGGTGAAGAAAAAACGGTTACCGTTGATTTGTTTACCTGGGAGAAATTAGATTACGTAGATCAGGTTAAAGCTGCTTTCGGCATTTAATCGATCAGGATATAAATTTAAAAAAAGGCGTTTTGCAGCAGTGCAAAACGCCTTTTTTATTGTGCATCACTTACGAAGTCGGCACGGGTCTGGGCTAAACTTCCGAAGTTTGACAGGCCTATTGCGTTAGCTAAACTTCGGAAGTTTAGCTAAGGTTATATTTCAGTTCGTGGTGACTGCCCTGCTCTACTACCTGCCCCTTATCCAGCACAATAATCTTATCGGCATTGTTTAAAGTACTCGAGCGGTGGGTAATTACAATTACTGTTTTTTGTTCGGCTTTTAAAAGGGCAATCATTCTTTGTACATGCTGCTCCGAAACCGCATCGAGTGAAGAGGTTGCTTCATCCAGGATCAGGATTTCAGGATCGCGGTATAATGCCCTGGCAATGGCAATACGCTGGCGTTGTCCACCCGATAAACTGGTGCCATTTTCACCCAAATAAGTTTGAAAGCCTTTGGGTAAAGCTTCTATAAAGCCCATCAATCCCAGCTTACTGGCAATATCAATAATCCGCTGCATATCGGGTTCCTCTTCCCCAATGGCGATATTTTCAATCACATTGCCGGCAAACAAATCTATTTGCTGTGGCACTACCGATATCATCCGCCTCAGCGAAGCATTGGTAATGTATTTGAGGTCGTAATTGCCAATGCGCACATTGCCTGATTGGATAGGGTAAATATTTTGCAGGATCGACATTAAAGTCGATTTCCCCGATCCGCTTTCGCCCACAATGGCCGTAAATTTTCCCTGTGGGATGGTTAAATTCAAATCCTCAAAAATAGCCAGTCTTTTCCCATAGCGAAACGATACATTTTCGAAGTGAATATCTCCAATTTTATCGGTGCTTAATTCAATCTGGTTTTCGTCGGTTTCCCTTTCCAGATCCATGATCTCAAATAAACGATCGGCAGCAATAACCGCATCCTGCACCGTTTTGTTCATGCCAATAAGCGATGAAACCGGGCCGGTAAAATAACCGATCAGGGTATAAAACGATAGGAGTTCGCCAGGGGTAATCGAATTGCTCAGCACATAGCCTGCACCTACCCAAAGCAAAATAATGGTAATGATACGCGAAACAAATTCGGTTGAAGTACCCGATGCCACGGCATTGAGGTTAGATTTAAAGCCTGCCTGCAATAATTTAATAAAACGCGTTTCGGTTTTTTCGTTGGCATGTTCCTCTAAACCAAAACGCTTAATGGTACCCACGGCATTTAAACTCTCTACCAGTTGCGATTCGAGCTCGGCTGCGTCTTCCATTAACCGGCGCTGGGTACGCTTGTTAAACTTGTCGGTTATAAAATAGATAACGAGGTATAAGGGAATAACGGTAAGCGTTATCAATGCCAGTTTCCAGTAGTAGGTAAACATCATGATAAACGAAAAGAAAACAATAAAAATGTTGACCAGAAAGTTTACGCATACATCATTCAAAAAGGTACGGATTTTTACCGCATCGTTAATCCGCGAGATAATTTCGCCCACCCGCATGGTATCAAAAAACTGTTGCGGCAGGCGGAGCAGATGTTTGTAATAGCCTAAAATAAGCTTCGCATCAATCAACTGACCGGTTTTTAAGGTAAAAACAGTTTTAGCCGAACCTATAAAAAGCTGAACCACCAAAATTACCATCATCGAAATGCTCATCAGGTTGAGCAGATTCTGATTACCATCGACCAACACAAAGTCGACCAGTTTTTGTACAAAAATAGAGGTAGATAAACCCAACACAGTATAAACAACTGCACCAAATAAAACTTGTGTCAGAATGCCTTTGTGCGGTTTAATCAAATTCCAAAACCTTCCCTGAATTGATTTTTTTTCATTGCCAACCTGAAAATTCTCTGATGGCAATAACAGTACCAATGCACCAGTCCACTCCTTTTTAAATTCATCATGTGTTTTACGATGCACGTTCCCATCTATAGGGTCCATCACCTCTATAAACTTGTTGTTTACTTTATATATCACTACAAAATGCTGCAGAATGTCATTTACAATAATATGTGCAATTGCAGGTGTAGGAATTTTAAATAAACTATCAAAAGGGGCTTTTACGCCTTTAGCCTCAAATCCCAATTTTTGGGCAGCTTCTACCAGGCCTAAAACCGTAGTTCCTTTTTTATCTGTTCCGGCAAGCTGCCTGATACGGGCAACCGCTAAATTTAATTTGTAATGCGAGGCTACTGAGGCCAGACAAGCCGCACCACAATCGGTAATATCTCTTTGCTTAACCTTCGTACTCATGGCCTGTTATGTTTTTTTGATTAAGTTTGGATTAACCCAGTCGTCTACCTTATCGTAAAGCAATTGAAATAAACTGCGATCGGTTACTTTAAAACGGGCAGTAAAGTTCATTCCCTTTTTTAAATAACCTTTGTAACCGTTTTTAAGCATCAGGAAATTTTTATTCATCAGGCATTTTACTTTAAAGGCAGGTTGGTTACCGTTTAAAATCACAATATCGTCGGCAATATCAATCACCTTGCCCACGGCCAGGCCCCACTGGTTATAGTTATAGGCATTAATCTGAAAGTGCACTTCCTGTCCTTTTCTGATCAGTCCAATATCGGATGGGTTGATGTAGCAATAAGCTGCCAAACCGGCATCGGGCGAAACCTCTCCGATTTTTTGGTTGGCAAAAACATAGGCTCCGTTTTGTATTCCAACTAAGTTCTGAACCGATCCATCAATCGGAGCCCGGAGCACATACTGCTTTTTTTGTTCGTTAATTTCGGCTTGCTGGCCCGACAGCTCTCGCAGCTCGTTCCGGTAGCCATTAGCTTCGGTTTGCCACTGGGTTTTATATTTGGTACGTACCATGAGATAAACCGATTCGGCCTGCTCCAGTTCGTATTTGTATTTTTCATATTCAGATTGCGTAAGCACTTTATTCTGGTACAATTTATTGTAACGCGCAAAAGTGCTTGTGGCCTGCCGTTTGGCAATACCGGCATTTTTTAATTCCTGCATGTATTGCTGCCAGGAGGCTACATATTGCCCGGTTTGAAGGCCGGAAGAATTGCCATTAAATGATAAAAGGTTGTTTATATCCTGCAAAAAACGGGTAATCTGGTTTTTGCGCGTTTCAACCAGCGCATCCTGCTGTTTGGGTAATCCGGCATCAATAGCCAGGAGGGTATCTCCCTGTTTCAGTCTTTTGTTATCGGCAAGTTTATACTGTATTAAACGGCCGTTTACGGGTACAATAAGTTCGGTTTTCTCGATGGTTGATTGTAAAATACCCGTACCATTGATACTAATCGGTATTTTAATAATGGGAAGGGCCACAAGCACCACTAAAATGGCCACAATGGTAACCATGTAAATTAACTGGCTGGGCTTACTGATTTGGGAACGATAAACGAGAGCGGTATTGGAAATTTTTTCGGTAGAGTAGTTGGTTAAAGCCATAGTATTTAGTTGATAAAGCATCCGCTATCCTGAAAAATCAGAACAGCGGATACGATAACTTTGCTTATAAGCTCCAAACAAGTTTCAAAACATTGGTTACTGTTTTGTTTAAAAATGTAGAAGTATCGGCACCAACTGAGTTTAAAGCAGTTGAAAGAGAAGCTAAAACTTCGGTTAAAGTATTGTTAACAATACCACCACCTTCAACTTGTGACATTTCGGTTTTGTTCATTTCCTGAACACCAAGATTGTTTAATTCTAAACTTTTCATACTAGATTTTTTTGAGTTTTAAGCTCCCTACTCTTTAAAGGCTTTTCGGGATTGCCGCCTCATGCCTTGGCCAAACACTGCGACGAATGTAATCATATTAGCAACACAGACGTAGTATTAAGCATCTAACAAAAAACTAACTCAGACTTAACAAAGCCCTTAAAACAGCCTAAACGAGCTCCATTTGGCCTAGCTACTCCAAAATCATTGTATTATTTATCATATTCAATTTATTCATTAGAAAAAAATCACAGCATATTCGTTTTATTCGCTGATTTTAGGGTCAATACGACCTGTTTACATGCCTTTCGATTTCATAAATGCCGATTCTTCATTACTGATATGGTCATCATCTATTGCATACGATTTGATACCCGCAATTTTCATTTCATCTATCAGATCTACAAAATCCTTGAATTTGGATGTTGCAGTAGGTTTGATAATCACAATCATATATTTTGCCGGATTATTGGCGTGTGTTTTGGCCACTTTAAGCTCATTTGCGTTAATCACCTCCTGTATGTTTTTAACCGCCACCACTTTCATTTCTGCCCCAGCTGTGGTTCCCATGTAACAAACCGACTGGCTGTTCTTTCCCAATAAAATGGTCATGGTTCTGGATGCGGGATAATCAAGAAGAGTGCCATCGGTTTCATAGGGTTTTGCAATATCTGCCGCATTGAGCGAGCCCAATGAAGTAGTGAGCATAAAAAATGTGGTTAGTAAGAACATCAGATCTACCATTGCGGTAAGGTCTACCCTTGGTGCTGTTTTTTTGGTTCTTCCTTTTGCCGCTTTGCGGCCTTGCGATTCGTTTAGCGTTGCCATAATGTTTAGGTTTTTTATGATGATGACAACAGACCTGAAATTGCATAAAAAAAGCGGCTAAAAATTAACCGCTTAAAAAGTAATCTAATACAACATTTACTCAATCTATAACAATCATTTCATTAATAGACTTCTCGGCTCCATTATATTCCGCTCGAAGTGACGAAAAGACTACTTAACTGCTTCGATAACCCCACAGCCTACCCTTGGACCCGAGTTGCCTGTAGGTTGCGTGGTATAATCGTCGGTACCGCCGTGCACAATAATCCCTCTGCCAATAATATTTTTAATATCCCCATCTTTAATGCTCCAACGGTCGGTGGTTACCGATAAGGTTGCATGTCCTTTATTATCCAGCATAATATTTCCGATATCGCCACTGTGGTAAGCTGCTGAGCCCCATTTTCCGTGTGCCTCTTTGGTAGGGTTCCAGTGTCCGTGGGTGTTTTCGCCCATGTTACCGCAATCGCCATGTTCGTGAAAATGAACAGCTACATTACTATCTGCCCTTGCTGCAAAATTCATTTCAATATCGAGTTTAATCTTTCCATCGCTTAGCTCGTAAAATTTAGCCGTACCGATACTTTTAGATGGATCGGCTGTTTCAGTCAGGTTGGCTTGTGCCACTTCTTTATCGGTTTTGGTACATGCACTTAAAAAGGCTGTGCCGGCAATCAACAGGCTTAAAAAATATTTTTTCATGGTTTAAAAAATTTAGTTTAAAGAGAAACAGCCTGAAAACCATTTGGTTTGGTTTAAAATCATTTGGGTAAAACCATTTCGACAGCTACTTGTTTAACTTGTATAAAATCGTACAACCATGGAACAGCCAATTGCAATGAACACTTTGAGTCAAATTTTGGAGAAATTGAGGCTGAAAGGAAAAGATAACGAATTAAAAATGAGCGATCACGGCAAGATGCAAAGCAAAACGCTGGGTACCATTTATAAACCAGAAGATTTAACCATCGTAAAAACATATCGCTTTGAAGGTGATTCCGACCCTGCAGACAATTCAGTATTGTACCTCGTAGAAGATCAGGATAAAAACATTGGCTATATTTTGGATGCTTATGGCATCTATTCGGATAACGAAGGGCCATCTTTTGATGATTTTTTAAAGAAAATCCCGACCGAAAACAGGGATGAACAGGAACTGTTTTGTTAATAACCTATTGATACATCTGAAAAGGAGAATTGGAATAATCTGATTCTCCTTTTTTTATTTAAAAAAATCTGGAAAGTGATAATTCCGTAATTTTGCGCCTCAATTACGAGCCCCCAGATGAAAAGCAAATTAAATATCCCACCTATACCCGCTGTTTTACTCTCTATTATCAGCGTACAGTGCGGAGCTGCAATTGCGAAAGGGCTTTTCCCGCAAATCGGGGCTGCTGCAACAGCATCGTTGAGAATAGGATTATCAGCTATTATTTTATTGATTGCTTTCAGGCCGAACCTGCTTAAATTAAATTTTAAGCAGTGGAAATATGTGATCTTGTATGGCATTTGTTTGGGTACCATGAACATGGTGTTTTACATGGCCATAGCCAGAATACCTGTAGGACTTGGTGTAACGTTAGAGTTTGTTGGCCCATTACTTCTGGCCATTTTTGGCTCAAAAAAAACTATCGATTTTTTGTGGGTAATACTGGCGGCAACGGGCATTGCTTTGATTGCTCCCTGGACCAACACCGGACTTGACATTGTAGGTGTATTGCTGGCACTTTTAGCAGGCGTTTTTTGGGCGGGTTATATCATATTGGGCGGACGAATTTCGAAAATCATGAAGGGCGGCGATGCCGTTGCTATAGGCATGTTGTTTGCCACTGTTGTAATCCTTCCTTTTGGTATTTTTGGTGGCGGCTTAGGCCAGTTAAATCCAAAACTACTGGGATTGGGGGCTGCACTTGCTCTACTATCAAGTGCTATTCCCTTTACCCTCGAAATGCGTGCACTTAAACAATTGCCTGCACGTACATTTAGTATCTTAATGAGTCTCGAACCGGCGATGGCTTCGCTGGCAGCACTGGTATTTTTACACGAATATCTTTCGCTAAAAGAGTGTTTCGCCGTTGCATTTGTAGTAATTGCCTCCGCAGGTTCGTCGCTTACAGCCCGCCGGGCAAAATTGTAATTTAAGCCAGTTTATCTGTTTTATAAATGGCAATACTTTCTGTTAGCTCAGCAGCTCTGGCAACAAATGCCTGAATATAGGGTTGGCCATTGTGAAAATCCAAACTCGTCTGATCTTTCCATTCTTCCTGAAAAATGAAGGTTTCCTGATCGGCAGCTTCGTGTAGATCGTACTGGATGCAAGCGGCTTCCTGTCGCGAATTTACGACCATATCCAATAACACGGCTTTTAATTCGGCTGTGGTTTCTTTTTTACTTTTAACTATTGCAGTTAGATAGAGACTCATATACTTCGGTATTTAAAAAGGTTTCTGTTAAATGTTCGGTGTATCTTTTAAGATCTGTTAGGATATCGGCATTTTTTTCTACATCATGAAAATGGACACCGTTAATTCTTTCCATGCCAGTAAAAGCGTTCATCCGGTGGAAACCAAATAGTACGCCATCGTCTACACTGGTTTCCATAAAAAACTCCCCAGGTAAGGTAAATGCTTCTTTAGGTGCATTCCATGAAGAGGTTACCATATATTTTCGGCCATGTAACATCCCTCCGGTACCGTAATTACGCGTTGGGTTATCCGATTTGCGGCCGTCGCTCAGGTAAATACCGCTGTTATGACCTTCGGTAAATACCACATCAATGTATTGTTTAAAAGCATGTGGCACCTGGAACCACCAGATTGGCGTATGGTAAATTACCACATCGGCCCAAACATATTTAGCTACCTCTTCTTTAGGGTCGTAAGCCTCGTTAATGTTGGTTGTTTTCACTTCAAATTCAGGCAATTGCGAAAAGAAATCAATTGTAGCATTGGTAATGGTTTCGTTAAACTTTCCGCCGGAGTGGCCAAATTTCTGACCACCGTTTATGATGAATATTTTTGTCATTTCGTTTTTTTTATTTTGATGACACAAAATTACATCGCCCATTTCTATTATTAAAACAAGTTAATTTATAGATTTGTATCAGAATTATAATAACAAGATTATGGTTAATTTAGAGTGGTACAGAAGTTTTAAGGCAATTTATAAAACAGGAACCCTAACAGGCGCGGCCGAAAATTTGTTTATATCGCAACCTGGCGTGAGTTTACACCTCAGTTCGTTAGAAAGCTATGTAGGCTACAAGTTATTTGAACGCACTGGCCGGAAGATGATCCCCACAGAAAAGGGAAAGGTACTTTATAATTTCATTGTAGAGCCCTTGGCCAAACTCGAAGATGCTGAAAAGCACTTTCAGAAAAGTACGGAGAAACACACCCCAACCATTAGTGTAGGCATGTGCTTTGAAACTTTTCAGATTACGCTCGAACAATACATTTCTACGCTTCCATTTAATGTAATTATCCGTTTTGGCGAATATCCCGAAATGCTCGATCAATTGGATAAGGGGATCTTAGATTTAATTATTACCCCACAAAAAGGGAATTCTCCTAACATAGAGCATGAAGCTTTTTCATCAGAAACGATTGTTTTGGTAGGTGGAATAGAAACTGATGGGGAGGCTTTTAATGCGCTTGCAAAAAAGAATGATCAGGAAGGTATGGAAGACTGGCTAAAACAACAGAAGTGGTACGGAACCGCCGGAGATATGGAGCATCTTTTGCGTTTCTGGCAGCTTAATTTTGGTAAACATGCCGATTTCCGCCCGAATTATATTGTACCGAACTTAAATTCTATTGTACGCTGCTTATCTGGTGGTAAAGGTTTAGCCATTATTCCCGATTTTCTTTGCAAGAAAGAAGTAGAGGAGCAAAAAATAAAGGTGATTTGGGAAGGCAGCAGCAAACTTAAAAACACCTTATACTTTGGTTGTCGAAAAAACACTCAGTACGCTACTGAAATTGGTGTAATTAAAAACCTTTTTAAGGAAGTTATGGTGAGTATTTGATCTGCAAAGCGTTATCAGCCTTAAACCTGTAACGCTTTGCAGGTATTTTTTACATGTTTAAACCGTCAAGCAATTCATCATCAACCAGGTTGGGCAATGTTACAGTTAAGGATGGGCTACGTTCCATTTCGCGTTCGATAGCAAAACGGGCTTCTTTATTTCGCGCCCAGCTTCTTCTCGCTATGCCATTATTCACATCGTAAAAAAGCATATTCTGTAATTTTTCGGCGGCCTCTTCTGTTCCATCGAGCACCAATCCAAAACCACCATTGGTTACTTCGCCCCAGCCCACGCCTCCGCCATTGTGTATAGAAACCCAGGTAGCGCCTCTAAAACTATCGCCAATTACATTATGAATGGCCATATCTGCAGTAAATCGGCTTCCATCGTAAATATTACTGGTTTCCCTGAATGGCGAATCTGTTCCACTCACATCGTGGTGATCTCTACCCAAAACCACCGGAGCAGATAATTCGCCGGTTTTAATAGCCTGGTTAAACCGCAAGGCAATTTTTGCCCTGCCTTCAGCATCAGCATATAAAATCCTGCTCTTAGAGCCTACCACCAGCCTATTCTCTTTGGCTGCTACAATCCAGTTGATATTATCCTGGAGTTGTTGCTCTATTTCGGCAGGGGCCTGAAGTTTAATTTCCTCCATCACCTCTTTTGCTATGCGGTCGGTGATATCCAGATCCTTATCACTACCTGATGCACATACCCACCTAAACGGACCAAAACCATAATCGAAACACATGGGACCCAAAATATCTTCTACGTAGGATGGATACCTAAAATCGATTCCATTTGGAGCCATAATATCAGCTCCTGCGCGGCTGCATTCTAAAAGAAAAGCATTGCCATAATCGAAAAAGTAGGTGCCTTTAGCCACATGGCGGTTAATGCTGGCTGCCTGGCATTTTAGCGAATTCTGAACATAGTTTTTAAATTCCTCAGAAGCCTCCGCCATAAGCACATTGGCTTCATTAAAGCTTAAACCAACAGGATAGTACCCGCCGGAATACGGATTGTGCAGCGAAGTTTGATCGGAGCCAATGGTCACTTCAATCGATTCTTCATCAAAACGTTCCCAAACATCAACTACGTTGCCCAGATAAGCTAAAGATACTGTCTCCTTATGGTCCTGGGCTAATTTCACCCTTTCAACCAGTTCATCCAACCCTTCAATCAACTCATCCACCCAGCCCTGCTCTTTTCGTTTATGAGCGGCATGCGGATTTACTTCTGCACAAACCGTTATACAGCCAACAATGTTACCTGCTTTGGTTTGTGCCCCACTCATTCCTCCTAATCCGGCTGTTAAAAATATTTTCCCGGCGGTATCTTTACCATAAAAGCCTTTTTTTCTAAAAGCATTCATTAGAGTAATAGCGGTACCATGTACAATGCCCTGTGGACCGATGTACATGTACGATCCAGCAGTCATTTGGCCATATTGCGTTACCCCAAGGGCATTAAATTTTTCAAAATCAGCTGTAGACGAATAGTTCGGCACCATCATACCATTAGTAGCCACCACGCGCGGTGCAGCTGTATTGGAGGGGAACAAGCCTTGCGGGTGACCGCTGTACACATTTAAAGTTTGCTTATCGGTCATGGTAGCAAGGTATTTCATGGTAAGCAGGTATTGTGCCCAGTTCTGAAAAACACTGCCATTTCCACCGTAAGTAATCAACTCCTCAGGATGCTGTGCAATGGCCGGATCGAGATTGTTCTGAATCATCAACATGATGGCAGCAGCCTGAATGGTTTGGCAAGGATATTCGTTAACTGGCCTCGCATAAATCGCGTAATCCGGCATAAAACGGTACATGTAAATGTGTCCGTAGCTATCCAATTCAGCTAAAAATTCGAGAGCAAGTTCACTGTGCCACTTTGCCGGGAAGTAGCGCAATGCGTTTTTTAAAGCCAGTTTCTTTTCAGTTGTATTCAAAACAGCTCTCCTTACGGGAGCATGGCTGAGTTGAGGATTTCTGTCCTTTGCTTTCGGTAGTTCTGCTGGTATACCGGCTAATATTTCTGCTGCAAAATTCATGTCTTACAAGGCTAAATTAATTAAGTGTTTGTTCTGCCTGCTCAGCAACCGAGACCACCTTACCTGTTTGCACAAGGCTTATAGCAGTTTCCATTCTATCGTACATAATCTGATCTTCTTCAAAATGATCAATTTCTGAACGCACGAAATTATGTACAGCGACTAAAATTTTACCGGGTTTTAATGGTGCATGGTAATCAACAGCCTGTGCTGCACAGAAAAGTTCGATACCCAGAATTTTTTCTACGTTTTCTATCACCTGTAAAGCTTTTCTTCCACTGATAGAGCCCATACTCACGTGGTCTTCCTGCCCCAGTGAAGTTGGTATACTATCGGCACTTGCCGGAAAACAAAGTCCTTTATTCTCACTCGCTAAAGCCGCTGAGGTGTATTGCACAATCATAAAACCAGAATTTAAACCGGTTTCACGCATCAGCAATTTCGGTACACCAGGCGTATTTCCTTCCAGCGAAAGGTAAATCCTACGGTCGCTGATATTGCCAATTTCAGAGGCAGCTAAACAAGCATAATCCAATGGCAAAGCCAAGGGTTGTCCGTGAAAATTCCCACCACTTATGGTAAGCTCATCACTAAATATTACCGGATTATCGGTTACCGAATTTAATTCTATTTCTACCGCTTCTTTTAAATGCTGCCAGGCGGTACGTGAAGCACCATGAACCTGTGGGATGCACCTTAACGAATAAGGATCCTGTACCTTGGCGCAATCAGAATGCGAGGGCATAATTTCTGAGCCCTGCAAAAGTCTACTGATTTGAGCAGCTACAGCAATATTGGCAGGGTAAGGTCTTAACTGATGCAAGCGGGGATGGAATGGTTTTTCAGATCCCTTTAAACCTTCGATCATCATCGCAGAGATAATATCAGCAGATTTAAGCACATTTTCTAAACGAGAAACCACTTTGACCGCATGGGCAGCGATAAACTGCGTGCCATTAATCAAGGCCAGCCCCTCTTTTGGTCCAAGTTGCAAGGGTTGCATCTGATAATCCTGCAGCAACTTTTCGGTTGCCACAATCTCATTTTTATAATGCAGCTTTCCCAATCCTATTAAAGGCAGAAAAAGATGTGATAAAGGTGCCAGATCTCCCGACGCACCCACAGATCCCTGTTTTGGAACTACTGGCGTAGCACCAACCTCTAAAAACCAGATCATTCTATCCAGTGTTTCAATCCGGATACCCGAGTAACCTTGTGCCAGGGACTGTAGCTTCAATACCAGCATTAGCCTGGATATTTCCATGTCGATGGGTTCTCCAACACCTACGGCATGGCTTTTCAGAATATTTTCCTGTAGTTTACGGGTATCTACAGCCGAGATCATCGACGTACACAGTGGCCCAAAGCCCGTATTAATACCATAAACGGCTTTATCAGCAAGTGCAATCCGTTCTACAACTTTGCTACTTTCGATCACTTTTTCGCGAACGGCCGGGCTAAGTACCCCTTTTAAATTGCCATTACCAATAGCCAAAGCTATATTGGCCGTTAAATGATCTGTTCCGTAGTTAAAAATCTGCTCGCTCATGTTAGAAAAGGTTTTAAACAAAAATAACTCGTATATTTGATACCTATAAATACCAATTACATCATCATGTAATAACCATGGGTTATCAAATAGAGTTAAGGCATTTTAAATATTTTCAGGTACTGGCAGAAGAACTGAAGTTCAGGAAAGCTGCCGACAGGCTTTTTATTTCTCAACCCGGACTTAGCCGGCAGATTAAACAGATGGAGGAAATTTTTAATGCCCAGCTATTCGATCGAACCAAGAAAAAGGTAACCCTTACCCAAGCCGGATTATACCTTAAAACAGAAGTCGATTTCCTGTTTAGCCATATTGAGAACATAAAAAAGCATCTCAGCGATATCAGTGAAGGCAAACAAGGTGAACTCCGAATCGGTTTCCTGGGATCGGCAGCTCAAAAAATTGTGCCGGAGCTAATTTTCAGGTTGAACAAAGATTTTCCGGAAATCAGAACAAACCTCGATGAAATGCCAAACAAGCTGCAGATTGAATTGCTTGAAAAAGATATGCTTGATGTAGGCTTTGTGCGCATACAACATTTTAAGGAAGGCATATCTAAGCACGTCATCCACCAGGATACTTTCTCGTTGGTGCTCCCCAAAAACCATCCGCTCGAAAAGGCTAGCTTCGAGGAAGTCCAGAAACTGGGGAACTCACCTTTTATCTTTTTCTCGAGTGATGACAGCCCATTTTACTACGACTTGATTATGAGCATTTGCGAGGATCATGGTTTCAAACCCAAAACTTTTCACAAATCGGTTAATGCTTTAACGATATACAAGCTCGTTGAGGAAGGTTTGGGCATTGCCATTGTACCTACTGCACTTCAATATGGCTATAAAGAAAATGTAAAATTTGTAGAACTTACGCATATCCTACAACGTACAGAACTCTACATGATCTGGAAAGATGCAAACAGAAATCCGGCATTAAAAAACGTGATTAATTTATTATTGAATAACGAACATTAATTATCTGATAGGATATTACTAGTTTGAATGTAGCAGATTAATCGAATGCAACCTGATCTGGCCCTGAGAGCTTATTGATATGGCATGCACACTCACCACCACTAACTTTAATTATTGCAGATTTAGTTTGGTTAGTTTGTACTGATGTGCCTGTAATTTTTAAATTATCTCCTCCTTCTGATAAACTTCTGGTATTTCCATCATCAACAATAATGAAGGCCCCTTTTATCAAATTACTGTTAGCACTGGAATTTGTGGTTACTTTTGCACCTGTTCTTTGGTTAATTACGCTAAAATCTTTTACTTCTGCCCCCTCGCCTTTATTATCCATAAACCGAAAAACCACCGATCTAAACTCGTAGGTACACATCTTATCCAGACAATCGGATTTAGCTTTGTTCTTTTTGCAACTCAGGACGCTAAGCCCGATAAATAATGCCAATATCGTTTTTTTCATCATCATATTTGGTTTCAAATAAAACGATAGCAGAACCCCAAACGCTACAAAACAAATAACTTTAAGCTTTATACTAATTTATCTTCATTATTTATTCAGTAGTACAAAAGCAGTGCTTTTAGGTTAGGTTCCGTCCTGCTGTGCGTTGCAATCCTTTTGAAAGCTTAACGCGAGCGGTGTTAATTCGTTCCAGCCAAAAGGGATTTCCACTGCCGTCAGGGCTATTATTAAAAGCTTAAAGCAAAAAATTAAAGACTAAAGCAGGTATATCTCGTTTTGAACTTTAAGATTTAAGCTTTAGTCTAAAAAATGCCCTAAAACAAGAAAACCCTTTAACATTGTTGTTAAAGGGTTTCTTTTAAGATTTGGCACCGACCTACTCTCCCACGTGTTACCGCAGTACCATCGGCTCTGGTGGGCTTAACTTCTCTGTTCGGAATGGGAAGAGGTGGACACCACCGATATAGGC
>NZ_CAESCM010000026.1 GCF_903166585.1 Pedobacter ghigonis | reverse complement strand
AAAAAGAATACTAAAATTCTAAAACGGGATCATAATTGCTTAAAAATATCCCAAAAAGAACCACAAAACACTAAAATTTGGCAAGAGACCTTATTGGGTTGGGACCAGTAAAAATATAAAAACACTCAAAAACAAAAAGCGGATGGAGATCTTATGACCTACACATCCGCTAATCTTTTTATAGACCATTTTAAGTCTACTTTTTCAGTGCCCTCGTGAAAACTGGAAGGTTTTTTTTTATTCTCTTATTTTCCCAAAACCTATAATAAATGTCATCATCCCGACTGTAGCATAGCGAAAAAGAGAAATCTAATTAGACATATTTTGTTTTTTTGAAAACGAAAGTTCCTGTTTTTATGGCGGCCTTCTGCCCTGCTATCCCTACAAGTCCTCACTCATGCTTCGCTCCGGGCTTTTCGTACTATCAGGTTTATTGAACGAGGGTTTGTGGTGCTTGGCTCAGATCAAAACTCGCAGGTTTTTGAAAACCTGAAGGTTTACTCTGCGCGGAATTCCAGAATATCGCCTGGCTGGCAATCCAAAACCGTACAAATTGCTTCCAGTGTTTCAAAACGGATTGCTTTGGCCTTACCCGTTTTCAATATTGATAAATTAGACATGGTTATTTCTACCCGCTCACTTAATTCTGTAAGCGACATTTTACGCCGGGCAAGCATTACATCCAGATTTACGATTATAGCCATTTCCCGTTGCGCAATTAAATAGTAAGGTCGTTTTCTTGTTTAATCAATACCGCATCTTTGATAACTTTGGATAAGATGATAATTATAAGGCCAATAAATATTTTAGAAAAATCTATAGGCCCTCCGAAATTAAGGCTCATTCTTACACCATTAGAATAGTATTGACCAATTAATGCCTGAGTATCTAAACTTACAGCAGGTATAATTATGCTAAAGGCGTAAATAAAAGAAAAGTTTAATATTTCCTGTATTAAGAACAATATCCCTAACCACGATATAAGATTAAAACTTCCGGTATTTAAAAAATTATTATTCAAGTAGTTATTAATCAACTTTATTAGCATAACAAATATCACTACATAAAAAGATAGTTGAATAAAATAATATAACCCCCAAAAAAAGGTGTCGCTTTTTTCTTTCGAATTTACCTTAATCATTACATTACCATTAAAAACAATACGATTAGAAATCTTAACCGGAGATTGATCGCCCCAAACCTTCAACTTATTCACCACCCTCCTTTCAATTAAAGAGTCGTGAGGTTTCTCGAAGCTTGTTTTTTCTAAGTCATTAAAAACACTCACTGTTGATGTAACATTACCAGTTTTTTTATACTCGGTTACGGTATCTGGTATCGATAAACTAAGGCTCATGGGTAATAAATAACCTTTTTCATAGTCGCCAATTGTTCCGCTATTAGATATTTTTATGTAACTCTTGTATCCGAAAAGATTACTACCTACTTGTAAAAATGTAGTAAAAACCATCAGGATAATACCCAATATTAAAAACACCCTGACTATCCTTGCAAATATTTTGTATTTCATATCTATATTGTTAAGTCATTTTCCTGTTTAAGCTTTCTGGAGTAAGAAAGCAGCTCGTAAATTATGCTGAGTATAACAACAAGAGAAACACCCCCTAAATTGTAATCGCCGGCATCGTTATGAAGATATTTAAAAGCTTTCCCTGTCAAATCCTCCACGTAACCCTGAATCAGAAATAGGAATAGAAATTTTAAAGCAAAAAACAATATTGCACCTGCACCTACAAATTGCCACAACGTATTTTCTGTCAGATTTTCGAGCCATTTTGGCCTTTTATAAGCTATGAGCAGAATTATGCTCCCGATAATGAGATAAAAAACCGCATTGGCAAAAACCTGATCAGCTCCGTCGTTCGAAAGCAAAACAGCCTGTATCAAGGTTGGTTTAAACTGGTATGCCCCAAAATGGCTGTTAATAAATTTAGCCTCACCCATCGTTTTAACTTGCGCTGCAGCATCATTTTCTACCAGATTAACAGAAAGCGCTCTGGCATTGTAATTACTTACAGCAATAATTAAATGATTAGCAATGGAAACCAATGCAATAAAAACCAGGCTAAACCCGGCATACCTGAAAATTTTTAGAAGTTTATTCATAAGGGCGTTAAATTGGTTTATTGATTACAATAAATATTAAAAGTATTGTCTTACTGACAGAAAATCCTGCCTGCTTAAGTTACCTGAAAATACAAGCTTGTATTTCTTAATACAAGAATCGGAAAACTTAAAAACGTCATAATAATTCAATTATTTATCGCACAAGTATAAACTAAAAATTATTATAAATCAAAACATATTTATTGTTTTACAATAAATAATATTCGAATAACAATCATTACTCGCAGAAAACAATTTTTAGTGACATAATTTTATTTGGAATGATTTTTGCTGTAAGTAAAACTGTAAAAATCTTGTGCAAACGATAACATTTTCAGCATATTATCCTTTCGGATTGCTATACTATTTCGTAACTTTGCACACTCAATAATTAAAGAGCACACAAAACGTATAAATGAGACAACTCAAGATAACGCAATCCATTACCAATCGTGAAAGCCAATCGTTAGATAAATACCTGCACGAAATTGGTAAAGTAGATTTAATAACAGCAGAAGAGGAAGTAATTTTAGCAAGGAAGATTCGTGAGGGCGATCAGGCTGCATTAGAGCGATTAACTAAAACCAACTTACGTTTCGTTGTATCTGTTGCAAAACAATACCAAAATCAGGGTTTAACTTTAGGTGATTTAATTAATGAAGGTAACCTGGGCTTAATTAAAGCGGCAAAACGTTTTGATGAGACCAAAGGTTTCAAATTCATTTCTTATGCCGTTTGGTGGATTCGTCAGTCGATTTTACAGGCTATTGCCGAGCAAAGCCGTATTGTACGTTTACCTTTAAACCAGGTAGGTTCGTTAAGTAAAATCAGTAAAGCTTTCTCTAAATTAGAGCAGGAATACGAACGCGAGCCATCTCCAGAAGAACTTGCTGATATTTTAGAAACTACAGTGGATAAAATTTCGGACACTTTGAGTAACTCTGGCCGTCACGTATCAATGGATGCTCCTTTTGTTCAGGGTGAAGAAAATACATTATTGGATGTATTAGAAAACCACGAGCCAAACACAGATAGCTCATTAATTAACGAATCTTTATCAGAGGAAATTAAACGTTCACTTTCTACTTTAACAGAAAGAGAAAGAGAAATTATCGTTTTATTCTTCGGCTTAGGTTCTAATCACCCGCTTTCTCTTGAAGAGATTGGTGAGAAATTTAACTTAACACGCGAGCGTGTTCGTCAGATTAAAGATAAAGCGCTACAACGCTTACGTCATACCTCAAGAAGTAAGATTTTGAAATCTTATTTAGGATAAGCAAGATATCTTCTATACAAAAAAGGTCCCGATTTTTGATCGGGACCTTTTTTGTGCTTTGCTTTTGATCCGATTGCAGAACCTTAAGGATTTCTCGACTTCGCTGTGCTCCGCTCGAAATGACGACCTGCTATTTAGGATAACGCCCCCTCCCCCTCATGCGTCATGCTGAATTCATTTCAGCATCTCACCCTTTAAAAACTGGAGAGCCTAAAATAAATCCCATAGCTATCGGATTTGTTTCAGCTCCATATAAAACCTGGAGCCCCTGAAATAAATTCAGGGTGACGCTCTTTTTCTCAGGGTGGCGTGTTCTATGTTTGTTTCCGGTTTAAAACAACAAGTGTTTCACGGTTAAACCGTTATTAATTAACTGTTTTAACGAATCGATACCAATGTGCAGATGCGTTTCTACATATTTTTCGGTAACGCTGCTATCGCTTTCAGCGGTTTTAACGCCTTCCGGTATCATTGGCTGATCGGAAACCAATAACAGTGCACCTGCAGGTATTTTATTGGCAAATGCTGTGGTAAAAATGGTCGCAGTTTCCATATCTACTGCCATTGCCCTTAATGTTTTTAAATACTTCTTAAATTCCTTATCGTGCTCCCAAACCCTGCGGTTGGTGGTATAACAGGTTCCCGTCCAGTAATCGCGACCATAGTCACGTATTGTAGTCGATATCGCTTTCTGCAAGGCGAAGGCCGGTAATGCAGGTACCTCTGCAGGCAGGTAATCATTCGATGTTCCTTCTCCCCTGATTGCTGCGATTGGTAGAATAAGATCACCCAACTGGTTTTTCTTCTTTAAACCGCCGCATTTACCTAAAAACAAGACTGCTTTTGGCTTAATCGCTGTTAGTAAATCCATCATGGTTGCTGCCAGCGGGCTACCCATACCGAAGTTAATTATCGTTATTCCATTGGCAGTAACACTCTGCATTGGCTTATCTAAGCCCATAATCGGCGCGTTATCGTTCCACTCCGAAAACATGGTTACATATTTACTGAAATTGGTAAGCAGAATATAATCGCCAAACTGATCTAAAGGCCTGCCCGTGTAACGCGGCAACCAGTTTTTTACAATCTCTTCTTTCGATTTTAATCCGGCTTTAACCGGAGTTTCTACTTCTTTTACTTTTTTTGCTTTCTCTACTGCAGCTTCGTCTTTCTTTACGTCTTTTTCTTCGTTCATATCTTTTAGCATTGAGCATGGCGCATAGCGCTTAGCGTTAAAAAATGATGTATTATAAAAAATCCCTCCCGAATTACGGGAAGGATTTGATTTTTTTTAAGCGGCCTGCAACTTTTTAAAGTCAGCCTTTTCAAATTTTTCTATCGCGTAATCGAGATTGATATGCAATTCCTTGACATCCGTCTGGGTAGGTGTATCAAACATGGCATCAAGCATAATCGCTTCGCATATTGATCTTAAACCACGTGCACCCAATTTATATTCCATTGCTTTATCCACAATAAAATCTAAAACCTCATCATCAAACACTAATTTAACATCTTCGTAAGCAAAAAGCTTAACATATTGCTTAATTAATGAATTTTTAGGTGCCGTTAAGATATTTCTCAGCGACTCTTTGTCTAATGGATTTAAGTGCGAAAGCACCGGAATACGGCCAATCAACTCTGGAATTAATCCAAAAGATTTCAAATCCTGAGGTGTAATATACTTATAAAGATTTTTAAGATCTAAAACTGTTTCATCTTTCTTTACTTTGTAACCTACAGCCTGTGTTCTTAAACGGTTGGCGATTTTACGTTCAATGCCATCAAATGCACCACCGCAAATAAAGAGGATATTATTGGTGTTTACCGGGATCATTTTCTGATCAGGGTGCTTACGCCCTCCCTGAGGTGGAACGTTTACCACAGTACCTTCTAAAATCTTCAATAAAGCCTGTTGCACACCTTCACCCGATACATCGCGTGTAATAGATGGATTATCGCTTTTACGGGCCACCTTATCTACCTCATCAATATACACAATACCGCGCTCGGCAGCAGTTACATCATAATCTGCAGCTTGAAGCAAACGGGTTAAAATACTCTCTACGTCCTCTCCTACATAACCGGCCTCAGTTAAAACCGTTGCATCGCAGATACAGAAAGGCACATGCAAGATTTTAGCGATAGTTTTAGCTAATAAGGTTTTACCTGTTCCTGTTTCTCCCACCAACATGATATTCGATTTCTCGATCTCAATTTCGTCTTTATCAACCTTTTGGTTTAAACGTTTATAGTGGTTATAAACTGCAACAGCTAATACTTTTTTCGCATCATCCTGACCAATTACATACTGATCAAGGTGTTGTTTAATTTCAAGAGGCTTTAATAAATTTATCGCCTCCTGAATATTTTTCGTCCCTTTGGTTCCTAGCTCCTGCGCAAGCAACTGATTGGCCTGGGTAACGCATTTATCACAGATAAACGCATCCATACCTTCAATTAACATTAAAGTTTCATGCTTGCCAGAATGGCAGAATGAGCAGCGGGATTCTTTATTTTGTTTCGCCATTTTTATTTGCGTTTCTCGATAAAACTTCATCAACCATACCAAACCCTTTTGCCTCATCGGCAGTCATCCAGTAATCGCGGTCTGAAGCTTTCTCTACCCAGTCATAAGACTGTCCAGAGTGCTCTGAAATTATATCGTATAATTCTTTTTTCAATTTCAACATTTCCCTTAAGTTGATCTCCATATCAGATGCCACACCTTGTGCACCTCCTGATGGCTGGTGAATCATTACTCTTGAGTGTGGTAAAGCAGCCCGTTTACCTTTAGCACCTGCTACCAATAAAACAGCGCCCATTGATGCTGCCATACCGGTACAAATTGTAGCTACATCCGGCTGAATGTACTGCATGGTATCGTAAATACCTAAACCAGCATATACCGAACCGCCCGGAGAGTTAATATAAATCTGAATATCACGTTCTGCATCAGCCGATTGCAAGAATAACAATTGCGCCTGGATGATGTTTGCATTCTGATCATAAATCGCATCACCTAAAAAGATAATACGGTCCATCATTAACCTCGAAAATACATCCATTTGAGCAACGTTTAACTGACGTTCTTCAATAATATATGGCGTCATATTCTGAGGGTTCAGATTAGCCTGTGCAATAAATTTATCTACGTGTAAACCGCCAATTCCCTGATGTTTAACGGCAAATTTCCTGAATTCTTGTGAGTCTATGTTCATTATTTGAGTTTTTTAGCAGAGGGCATAGCGCTGAGCGCTCTTGTTCCCCATCGTTTCGTGAATAATATAAACCAAAATATAAATAATATTTCAATTATATCTTGTTTAGACAAAGAGTATACCACATGAAAATCACTGACAATATAGCACGCTCTATTTCAAACTTTTCGAAAAATTAGAAATCATCCTGGCTAAAATATCTAAATCTTCTAATAACTCAGCCAAATCCTTGTCAGAAACCAACATCCTTAAATTCAATACCAGTAGAATATTGGCATTTTCAAATACAGATCGGTGGGCAAAATTTAAAAATCTTTTAAAATCAGGTATTGAATTAGAACCCGAACCTTCTGCAATATTATTAGATACGCTAAGAGCAGCTCCTCGAAGCTGCTCTGCGAATCTAAACTTTTTTATTTCTTCTAATTTTTCAGAAATATCTAATAATCTATTACCTGTAAAAACAGCTCTTTGCCAAATTAACAGGTCTTGAAATCTAAATTTTGCCATTCAGCAAAATAAGATTTTTTATTTGCGTCTACAATCAGACAAAATGCATCAGGTAGTTCCCTGTACACCATGCCCTATGCTAAGCGCTCTATGCTTTATCAAGCGCAATAAACTTATCGTAATCGATGTCTTTTTGCTCTAAAGTAACGATGGTTTTAATTTGTTCGAAAGTTTTTAAAGCTTTAACCTCTTCGAAAACACGGTTTGCATTTTCTTTTTCCTGTAAGAACTGAACAGCATATTGTGCTAATTGATCTTCAGGAAGCGGGCTTGGGCTATACATTCTGAACTGCGCATCTAATTTAGCTTTAGCAGCCTGTACAACATCTTCGTATTTAATTTCGATGCTGTTATCTTTAATGATTTTGTTTTCGATTAAAGTCCATTTCAGGTTTTTAGCGAAATCATCATAACCTTCAGCTAATTCTTCGTCAGTTAATTTCTCGTTTGTTGCTTTTAACCAACGACGTAAAAACTCATCAGGCAATTCGAAAGTGTGTTTCTTTAAAAGATCTTCGTAAATATCGTTTGATAATTTACGCTCAGCATCTTGTTTAAACATGCTTTCTACTTCTTCAGTAATTTTAGTTCTGAAACCAGCTTCGTCAGTTACAGTACCTTCACCGAATAATTTATCGAAAAACTCCTGGTTTAAATCTGATTCTTCTAAACGGTTTACGTTTTTAACTGAAAGTTTGAAGCTAGATTTTAAATCAGCTGCATCTTCTTCAGAAATGTTTAAAGCTTTAGCTACAACTGCAGCATCGTCGAATGCTTTTACTAAATCTACAGTAACTTCATCTTCTTTCTTTAAACCTACTAATGATTTAAGGATTTTCTTGTCTTTAATCAGGTCTAAACGAAGTGTTGCAGTGCTTGAAATACCGCCCTCGAATACAGCACCATCGGCACCTAACTGGGTTAATTCAGCGTAAAGTACGTCACCTTCAGCAGATACTTCAGGGTTAGTCATTTTACCATAGCTACGACGGATATTTTTGATACGGCTTTCTAAAGTTTCTTTATCAGCTTTAACCACATATTCGGTGTATTTATCTTTAGATGAAACGTTTACATCAAAAGCAGGTGCTAAACCTAATTCGTAATCAAATTCGAATTCGTCGGTGTTATCCCATTTAAATTCGCGCTCATCATCCATTTGTGGTAATGGCTGACCTAAAATTTCTAATTTCTGCTCAGCGATGTAGTTCGATAAAGTATCGTTTAACAAATTGTTAACCTCTTCTACCAAAATGCTTTTACCGTACATTTTTTTAATGTGAGCAGCAGGAACCATCCCTTTACGGAAACCAGGTAATTGTGCTTTTTTAGCTTGATCTTTAATGGCTTTTTCTACTTTGCCAGAATAATCAGCTGGTGCGATTTTGATTTTTACAACAGCATTTAAGTTGCCGGTTTTTTCCTGTGTAATATTCATTTTTTAGCGATTGAGATATGCAATTAGCGCCTAGTTTAGCAATATGAGATTTAAGATAAATAACATATACTACTCCAGATTAAACAGCACATCAATTTTTATTAATCAATGTTTTAAAAAACAAAACCGTTCCGATGTTAAATCGAAACGGCCTTTATCTTGTTGTGCGGAAGAAGGGACTCGAACCCCCACGCCGTGAAGCGCCAGATCCTAAGTCTGGTGCGGCTACCAATTACGCCACTTCCGCAGTTAGGATGTTGTAAGGACTGCAAAGATAGAAACAAGATTGAATAATCAAAAGGCATCGGCAACATTTTATAGATTATTCTTTCAAAAAAGTGCTAACTCACTAATTTTTAAGGAGAAAATTTTTCACAATAAGGGCTCTTAATACATTTTCTATCTAATTGGTGGTATCTGCACCGGTTTTTTAGCGTCTATTTCGGTTGGTGAGGACACCAACCGATAGAAAAATGTCACTTGGCTATCAGAACGGTTATACCTACTGGTCGGTGTCCTCACCGACCAGCCTTTCACAGCTATTTCATTAGCGGAGACAACAGCTGATAGACCTGGGTATAAACCATAAAAAAAATCCACAGAAGATTTGAAGAAATAGCACGGATAGTGAATCGGTTAACCAGGAAGCCCTTACTTGAGATTTCGTGTTAAAATATAAGCGAACCTGGAAAAAGAATAAAACCAAAGTCTATCGTAAAAATAGGCAAATAATAGTTTCATCCCAGCACCAGACAATTCAATTCAAATGATAAATACATATCCAATCCTTACAGGGAAAACAAATTGTAAATTCAATAGCCCATAATCCTTAGAAAACTTAGACAATCCTATCAGATGACTCTTTTTTTAACAACTGTTTCATTAGCGGAGACACCATGCTATTGACCATAAAAAAAACCGTTCTGGATTATCAGAACGGTTTTTAAATTGTTGTGCGGAAGAAGGGACTCGAACCCCCACGCCGTGAAGCGCCAGATCCTAAGTCTGGTGCGGCTACCAATTACGCCACTTCCGCATCTCAGGATGTTTAATGCGTGCAAAGATAGAAATTAGATTGAATAATCAAACTTTATTACGCCGTCAGAAAACATAAATTAATCACAGTTTTCTCGCACTTAACTTCAGCCAAAAAATGAAAACACTGTGCTGCTGAGAGATAGCAACCTCATTAATTACTTCCGATGCATAATCGGCTAAAAAAATATTTTCACTTTTTTTATCATGGCAATCAGGTCAACCATCAAATTCAGGTTTTAAGGACTTAAACAAGGGAACCTCCCTTATGCTGTAACCTAGAATTTAATGAGGGTTACATCGATCAGCTCTGGGCCACCATCAACCGGATAACCAGCTACTTTTTTCCCTTTTACAGTAACATCTTTATTCAGGTAATTATCGAAGTTAATACTGGCACTTTTTAATGCATAGGTTTTATTTTCAGCTTTTAGTAAATGGGTACCGTACTGGAAGGTTGACATGCCCAATTTTTCTATTTTACCACTTACAGTTATAGTACCAGCACTTTTGCCATTATTCATTGTTGTACAGCCCGAAAGTGCTGCAACAAACAGGGATAGGATTAAGATTTTTTTCATCTGTATAAATTTATTTTCAATTGTGATGAAGCTACCAGATTTATTCATCCCACTGTGTGGTTTGAAAAATCATAGTGGTTTCATGATAGTTAAGATGTAATATTTAAATATGCTACAATTTAAGAAAATTAAAGCAGGAGCCTTAATATAATTCCTTTTGAAACTCAAAAAAGTATTGCACCGCTTTAACCAGCCTGCTGCCATACCAGCTAAACATTTCGCCGTCTACCAGCATAATTCTGGCATTCGGTACCGCAGCCTGTATTTCTTCGATATGTTTTTCGGCAAAAGGATAAGGCTCTGAAGAAAGCAGAATCAGTTCGCAATTTGAAGTTTTCAGTTCCTCTAGTGTTAGTTCCGGGTAGCGTTCAAGGTTGATTACGTTTGTCATACCGTTGGTTAACAGCATATCGTTAATAAAAGTATTTTTGCCTGCTGCCATGTAGGGCTTCCGCCAGATCAAATAAGCTACTTTTTTATCAATATGATGCTGTGCAGCCAGTGTTCTCAAATCGCTGAATCCGGCAGAAATTAAATGGTTTAAATAACCGGCTTCAGGCTCGCGGTCTACCAGTTCACCGATCTGGCCAATGGTTTTCATGGCATCATCGAGGGTAAAAATATCGCTCATCCACACCGGAAAATAACTTTCAAGCTCTTCGATATCGCTCTGCGTATTTTCTTCTTTATTGCCAATGATTAAATCGGGCTTTAAATCTTTAATCAGATCGATATTCAGCTTTTTGGTTCCGCCAACCTTAGTGCGTGTGGCAAATTTCTCTATCGGATGAATGCAAAATTTAGTTAAACCGATAATTTCGGTATCCAGGCCGAGATCGAATAGCAGTTCGGTTTGAGAAGGAACAACAGAAACAATCCGTTTCGGCGGAAAATTAAAGGTAATTTCCCGCCCCATCTGGTCGGTAAATGTTTTTTGCATGGAGCAAAGTTAATTTAACCACAGATAAAAATGATAAACACAGATAGAAATTGTTACCATTCCAAATCTGCACTTATCCTCAGTCATTTATTTAAATAATGAAATGGATCTAACTTAATACCGCCACATCTTCTTTTACCACACCATCGGCAATGTGCAATATCCGGTTTCCGTATTGCGCGTTCTTTTCTGAGTGTGTTACCTGAATAATGGTGATCCCCTCTTCTTCGTTGAGTTTTTTAAACAAGCTCATGATTTCTTCAGCCTGTGCCGACTGCAAATTCCCAGTAGGCTCATCGGCCAAAATAATCGACGGCTGTGCAGCCAATGCGCGTGCAATGCCTACCAGTTGCTGCTGACCACCTGACAACTGATTGGGAAATAAATCCTTTTTAGCCACAATATTAAAACGGTCGAGCAAATCGGCTATCCTGCTGGCGCGCTCGGAACTTCCTACTTTCTTATATAAAAGTGGCGCTTCAATGTTTTCGTAAACCGTCATTTCATCGATTAGGTGGTATGCCTGAAATACAAAGCCGATGTGGTTACGATAAAGTTCGATGCGTTTACGCTCGTTTAAACTGGTTACATCTTCGCCAAAAAAGTTATAGGTACCATAAGTTGGTTCTTCTAACATGCCGATGATGTTGAGCAAAGTAGATTTCCCGGCACCGGAAGGCCCCATAATGGAAACAAATTCGCCCTGATTAATGGTTGTGGTTACCAAACGTAACACATAATTTTTAACGCCTTTGTTGGCGTAATACTTTTCGATATTGGTAAGTTGTATCATAATTTTTAGCGTTGGGCGCAGAGCGGTTGGCGTTTGGCGAACTTATCGCTTATCGCCAAACGCTATACGCAGGTCTTATTCATATTTAAGTGCATTTACCGGATCGCCGACCGCGGCTTTTCTTGCCTGTATACTTACGGTTAAAACGGCTATAATAATTGAAATAACAGTGGCTAACATAAATGGATAAACCGGCATATCTATCCGGTAGGCAAAGCCTTCAAGCCATTTTTTGACTAAAATATAGGCTATAGGCCAGCTGATTAAATTAGCTACTATTACTAAAATTAAAAAGGATTTATTTAAAAGGTTTACAATCTGGATGTTCGATGCTCCCAAAACTTTTCTAACCGCAATTTCTTTCGTGCGGCGTTTTGCTACAAAGGTAGATAAGGCAAACAAGCCCAGTAAAGATAAGGAAACTGATACAACGCTAAACAGCACGATCATGTTCATAAACCGCCTGTTCTCTTCCAAAATTCCAGAAAAGGCCTCATCCATAGATTGGTATTGCAAAGGAAAATCGGGATAAAGCTTTTTCCATTCGGTTTCTATTTTATCGATAATTCCTTTATAGTTTTTGGTATCGAACCTTACCAGCAGGTTATTGGTATTTGAGGTACCCCCTAAGCTGGTTACTTTATAAACGGTAGGTAATACCGCTTTATCGAAACCCTCATTGTGGTAATTTTTAATTACCCCAACAACCTGAAAGGTAATGGTTTTACCCTGATAATCGACTTTGCCATAGGTTTGGCCAACCATATTTTTACCCAGCAGGTTAGCTGCAGCTTCGTTAAGTACAACTGAATTAATGGTATCCTGCTTATATTCTTTAGTAAACAAACGCCCGGATATTAACTTTACGCCAAGAGTTTGCAGGGCATCCATGGTAACGGTAACGCCATTCAGGTTAACTTCACGGCCCTTATAAATAATTTCACTTTTGTTGTTAAAGGCATTTCCCATTACCTGGGTGGTAGTAGAAACATATTGAACACCCGGAATACGCCTTATTTTATCGGCAAAATCCTGATCATAGCCGGTTTGAAGGTTAATGAGTTTATCGCGTTCGAATCCCAGATCTTTACTGCTGATGTACCTGGTTTGCATTTGCATCACCCCAATGGCAATAATAAAGGTTACAGAGATTCCGAACTGAAAAACTACCAGAATATTACGCAGCACAATTCCTTTCAGACTGTTTTCGTAATTGCCTTTAAGCACCGAAACGGGATGGTAGCCAGATAATACCCAAGCCGGATAGAAACCCGCCAGAAGTGTGACCACCACAAAAACTGCCACAAGCTGCCATGCAATACAAAAAAAATGTTGGTTATGCCAGAAAGTTAGCTCGACATTAAACTGGTGATTAAATGCCGGCAACAACACTTCGATCAAAATAACACTTAAAAAAAGTGAAACTACACTTTGTAAGGCAGATTCGATTAGAAACTGCATAACCAATTGCTTTTTGTAAGCGCCAAGTACTTTTTTTACACCAACTTCTTTGGCTCTCTGAACAGATTGTGCCGTAGCCAGGTTAACAAAATTGATAATAGATACGAGCAGTAAAAAAATAGTAATCCCTATTACAGGTTTTAATTTATTTATCCAGTTAATTGCAAAAGGAGGATTGGCATGAACTTCTTTTAAGGGAATGGCCTTAAGCCCTGGTGTTTTTCCGTTTTTATAAACGTCGTTAAAATTTAGTTTTTCTGCTGCTAAAGATTTCTTTTTAAAATCTACATATACTTTTTGCAAACTTTTATTGGCCGGTAAGGTATCGATACGATCAGCCGATTTTGCATATACCTGATTGTAGTGCGAGCTACCAATCTGATCGGGGTCGTGGTCCTGATCGCCGGTATGGCTTATTGCGTTAAAGCTTACACTTTCGGGGGTAGTCGCATCAGCAATTACACCGGTTATTTTCAATGGTGTACCTTCATCATTGCGCCATCTAACCAGTTTAAACACTTTACCCAACACCCTGTCAGTTCCATAGAGCTTAATGGCCAGGTTCTGCTTTAGCACTACTGTATTGGGCTCTTTTAAAGCCGTTTTTTCGTTACCCTGAATGAATTTGTAAGGAAAAACATTGAAAAACGCAGAATCGGCATCTTTAATTCCCTTTATTAGGATCGGATCGGCATGATCTATTTTAACAGAAAAGCCATTCCCCCACTCCTGATCCACTTTGGTAACCATGGTAAACTGCGGTACATTTTCTTTTATTAAAGCCGCAACCCTCGAATTACTGATTTCCTGCCAGTGATCCTGATTATCGGGCGTAAAAAAGCTATGTTTTTCTCTGATCTGGTAAACATTTTTTAAATCAGCTGACCAGGTATCGTAACTTTCTTCGTGATTAATATAGAGCAACATCAATAAGAAAGCGGTTAACCCAAGGGCCAGTCCGCCGATGTTAATGGCTGCATACACCTTGTTTTTAAACAGGTTTCGCCATGCGATTTTTAGGTTGAGTTTGAACATTTCTTTGGATCTGGGGTATTGAGTATTAGGTATTGGGTATCAGGTAGCAAGTAATAGGTATCAAGTATTGAGAGGGCTTTTCGCTTTGGTCTTTTTCTTTTTGGCTTTATTCATATTTAAGCGCATCAACGGTGTTGGCAACCGCAGCTTTATAAGAGCGAAAACTCACTGTTATTAACGTAATTAGCATGGATATGATCATAGCAAGTGCAAAGGGCCATATACTAATATCTATGCGATAGGCAAAGCCGGATAACCATTTCGATACAAATAAATAGGCTAAAGGCCAGGCAATCACATTGGCGATAAATACCATCGTCAGGAATGAACCATTGAGCATTTTTATCAGTTCGATAGTTGAGGCACCCAAAACCTTTCTGATGGCAACTTCTCGGGTTCGCTGAGTGGCTACAAATGAAATTAGTCCGAATAAGCCGATAAAAGAAATGAAGATAATTACAGCGGCAAATACCTCGAACAAAGTACCCATAACCTTTTCTCCCTGGTAATAATTTGCGATCTGCTCATCTAAAAATAATTCGCTATAAACAGACTCAGGAAAAGTGTTTTGCCAAATTTTTCTAACGTTCTGCATCGTAGCCACCATTTGCGATGAATTTAGCTTCAGGGCAGCGTTAAAATATCGCGTTCTTGACGAACCAACCAAAATAGGATCAATACTTTCGTGCAGACTCCTGTTTTTAAAATCCTGGATTACCCCTACAATGGGAGCTTTCATTCCACCCATAGATAATATTTTGCCAATCGCTTCATTCGGGTTTTTTACATTTAATTTCTTCAGCAGGGTTTCGTTAACCAGGTACTCGTTTATCGTATCCGATTTAACAATATTTCTACCGGCTACAAGTTTTAAATCAAATGTTTTTAGATAATCTACATCGGCATTTTTCGTATTTACCTGAAAATCGGCATCTTTTGAACTGTTATAAGAAAAGCTGCTTCCATTATTGTTTTGTGATGAAGGGGCAGTTCTGCATAAACTTACATCCTCCACACCAGGAACTTGTTTTAACTGGCTTTTAAAAGTATCAAAGCGCTGCATGGTCAGGCTGTCGTTTGGTAAATCGACCATGGCAATTGCTGTGGGATTAAAGCCCAGGGGCTGCTGGCGGATGTACTTCATTTGTTGAAGGATAACCAGGGTACCAATAATCAGCGTTGCTGTTATCGCAAATTGCAATACAACCAAAATTTTGCGCAAACCTAAACCACCTGTATTTGCCGAAATCTTGCTTTTGATGGCTAAAACCGGATTAAAGCCTGATATAACAATGGCCGGATAAAAGCCCGCTAACAAACTGACAAAAACGACCAGAAATAATAAAAAAGCCAAAATAATGGGATGCTCAAAAATGCTGAAAGATATTTTTGAACCAAAGAGATTTTGCATTCCGGGTAGTGCAATTTCGGTTAAAACACTGCCAAGTAATAGCGAAACCAGCACGATTGTGAGCGTTTCGGTTAAAAACTGCACCACGAGCTGGCTGCGTTGACTGCCCATTACTTTACGAATGCCCACTTCTTTTGAACGGCTTACCGCTTGTGCTGTAGCTAAATTGATGAAATTAATGGACGCGGTAATTATCAAGAAAAAGCCAATAATGGCCAGCCCATAAATTTGTTTTTTAGGCATAATCCGTCCCGAAAAATTACCGAATTTACTATTGTAGTGAATATCATTTAAGGGCTGAAATAAGTGTCCTTCTTTTCCAGGAGCCTTTTCGGTATAATATTTCTTTAAAAATGCCTTTAGTGGTGTATTTAAAGCTTCGATCTTTACATTTGGTTTTAATTTGATGTAACTTTCAGAGCTCGAACCTACCGATCCCCATCTATCCAGGTTTCTGCTTTTCAAAGATTTATAAGAAAGCATAATTTTTAACGGTACCGAATTATTTTCTGCCACGTCATCTATTACCCCGATAACGAGGTAATTCGCCGTATCAAAATTTACAGATCTGCCAAGGGCATTTTTCCAGCTTCCAAAAAACTTTTCGGCCATTTCTTTTGAAAGGACAATATTACCGGGATCTTTAAGCGCGGCATAATCGCCCGATAACCATTTGTAATCAAATATTCCGAAAAAATCAGGCTCAATATAAAAAACATCTTCATTGCTTTTGAACGTCTCTTTTCCAGCGATATCTTTAATTTGTATTACTCCGGCACTTTGCTCAATTGCAGCTATTTTTTCCAGGTAAGGGGAAAAATCATTCCGCATGGCAGGTGTTAAAGGCATAGGAACGCCCTGCGAAAAAAACTGGTTCCCATCACTGTAATCCCAGGATGAAACCACACGGTAAATCCGATCGCTATCTTTAAAACCTTTATCAAAACTCATTTGATATCTGATAAAAATAAAGATCAAAATGCAGCTTGCCATCCCGATAGATAGGCCGAGAATATTAATAAGCGTATAACCTTTGTTTTTCCAGAGGTTGCGCCAGGCGATTTTGAGGTTAAGTCTGAACATCTTAGGGTTAACTGTATAAATTGTTAAACTGGTTAATTGTTAATTGCCAACTGAAAACTGCTAGTTGCTTTATTCGTATTTTAGTGCATCAACGGCATTGGCTTTGGCAACTTTAAAAGTCTGCATACTCACCGTAATCAGCGCAATCAGTACTGAAGTTAAAAGCGCCAGCAAAAATGGCAAGGGATTGATCGAAATTTTATAATCATATTTCTCCAGCCATTTAGCCACCAGAATATAAGCTACCGGAATAGCAATCAGATTGGCAATAACGACCAGTTTCATAAAATCTTTGTTGAGCAAGATTAGAATATCAGAAAGATTGGCTCCTAAAACTTTGCGGATGCTGATCTCCTTGCTCCGTTGTTCGGCAGTGTATAAAGCCAACCCGAGTAAACCCAAGCAGGAAATAAAAATGGCAAAGCCACCAAACAGGTTAGAAAGTACACTTAGCAACTTTTCGCTACGCAGTTTTTCGGCCATACCCTGGCTAACCATCTTTACCTCTACCGGATAAGCCGGATTTAAGCGGCTGCTTACTGATTTTATGGTTTCGACCGAAGTGCTCAACGATTGTGCGGGGTTTAGTTTGAGCAATAAAACCTTACTGGTTTTGATGTTGTAATAGTAAACGGTTGGTTGTATTTTCGATGCCAGCGATTCGTTTGAATAATCCTGCACTACGCCTACTACCTTAAGCGGCGGATTATCGCCCCAATGGATTACAGTACCCACCGGATTCTTTAATCCCATGGTTTTAACCGCAGTTTGGTTGAGTAAAAGCGATGTGGCGGTATCGGCAGAAAATTTAGGATCAAAATCCCTTCCAGCCACAATTTTTACCCCTGTAGTTTTAGCGAAATCAAATCCAGTGCTTCTGTAATTGATAATGGAAACATCGTTTTTAGGTTTACCAGGCCATGAAATATCACCAGTAATGGAACCACTTTTGGTAAATGAACCGGCATATTCTGTAGCTGCTGTAATGGCTCCCGATCTTTCCAGTTCATTTCTAAACAGCGCTAATTTCTCGGGTTTAGTCCACTCGCCTTCCAGATCGATCTGGGCGAGTGCCGTTTGATCGAAACCCAATGGTTTATTTTTAAGGTGCTGAATCTGGCTGTAAACTACAATGGCAGAAATAATCATACAAATAGAAAGACTAAACTGCACCACTACCAGAGTTTTACGGATAGACAATGAGCCCGATGAGCCTTTAAAACCTTTAAGCACTTTAACAGGAATAAACGACGAAAGGTAAAAAGCAGGATAACTTCCGGCAAGCAAACCGGTAATCAGGACCATTGAAAGTAATAATCCGCAAAACTGGTAAGAACTGTAGTCGATCTTAATCGAAATATCGAGCAGGTTATTGAAATAAGGCAATGAAACTTCTAGCAAAATGAAAGCAATTGCCATGGCCAAAACCGATAACAATAACGATTCAATCATAAACTGCCCCATGATGGTATTGCGGGTAGAACCCAGGGCTTTGCGCACCCCTACTTCCCTTGCCCGTTTTTCCGATTTGGCTGTAGAAAGGTTCATGTAATTGATGCAGGCAATAAGCAATACGCAGATGGCCAGAAAAACAAATAATTTTAACTGATCAATTTTACCTCCAGCCGATTTTCCATTCTCGAAATTATCGTACAAATGGAGTTTAGCTAAAGGGAAAAGGAAAATCTGATAAGTCATTTCTTTCAGCGCCGGCTCTTTGTTTACCACAAAGTTTTTAATGGCTGCATTGGTAGCCTCCAAACTAGCATTATCTTTCAGCTGGAATATAGTTAAGCAGGTAATGGCACCCCATCCGTTTTCTTTTTCGCTCGGGTTTTCCTGTTCTAAAAATGCCCAGGGCTGTAAAATATCAAACCTGATACTTTGGTTTTTAGGCAAATCCTCAATTACCGCACTAACTTTCAAACTTATTTTATTATCGTAAGTAATGCGCTGGCCAATTGGATTTTGCTCACCAAACAACTTTTTTGCAGTAGAGGCACTGATGAGTACATTATTGGGTTCAGCCAGTGCCGTTTCAGGGTTGCCATAAATAAATTTGTGATCGAGGATTTTCAGGAAACCGGGGTCTACACTCAGTGCTTCCAGTTTAAAATGGTTCTGATCGTGACTGTAAAGTTTAGAGCCACCGGGCATGGAGATACGGGCAGCATTTTTAATACCAGGCAGTTCTGTAGCTGCTGCATTGGCCAACTTGTTCGGCACAGCCATTGTAGTGGCCAGTTTACCATTAAATTTTAGGTTTAATGCCGCAAAATAGGTCTTATCTGCATTTTTATATTGCTTATCGAAACTCCACTCGTAATTTACATACAGCAACAGCATTAAACAGCAAGCCATGCCAATGGCCAGGCCACCAACATTAATTAGCGTAAAGCCCTTATGTTTCCACAGGTTGCGCAATGCGATTTTTAGATTTAATTTGAACATCGTAGGGTTAACTGTATAAATTGTTAAACTGGTTAATTGTTAAATTGCCAACTGAAAACTATCAATTGCTTTATTCGTATTTCAAAGCATCTACCGGGTTAGCCTTCGCCGTTTTATAAGCCTGAAAGCTCACCGTAATTAAGGCCATTAATAAAGTACCCATAGCTGCCAGCGGCATAATCCACCAACTGATATCGGTATGGAATTCAAATTTGATTAGCCACTTTCCCATGGCATAATAACTTACCGGAATGGCAATTATAATGGCTACAGCAATCATTTTAAGGAAAGACAGTGATAACAGCTGCATTAAATTTGTCACCGAGGCTCCCAAAACTTTCCTCACGCCAAATTCTTTAGTGCGTTGTTCGGCGCTATAGGCCACCAGACCAAATAAACCTAAACAGGAAACGAAAATGGCCAGGCCACCAAACAAATTAGAGAGCACTCCCAGTGTTTTTTCGCTTTTATATTTCTCCAGGTACAAAGTATTAAGGAAATTTATTTCGACCGGAAATGCCGGATTTATACCCCTGGTAATTTTGTTGATGGTTTCGATATTGCTTTGCAGACTGTTCGTTTCATTTAAGCGCATGGTGATGTATCCGGTTCTACGCGGATCGAAGAATACAACCATCGGGTTATTCGATTTGTAAGGAGAATCCCAAACGTAATCGTCGAACACACCGATGATATGGTATTTATCGCCAAACGCACTTACAGTTCTTCCAACCGGATTTTTATAACCGAAAACCTTTACTGCCGAAGCACTTATCAATACGCCTACTGAATCGGAAGCGAATTGCTTTGAAAAATCGCGTCCACCGGTTAGCTTAATTCCGTTTGTTTTGATGAAATCGTAGGTAGTAGCTACCTGATTAAACAAAACCGTATTGGCTGGTTTAGTCATTCCTTCCCAGGCCACATCCATAAAGTTGGAGCCATGGTGCGATAAACTTACTGAGGACTGAAACATGGCAGAAACTGCACCTGATTTAAGCAATTCGCTTTTTAACAGTTCGTACTTCCCTTTCAACTCGCCATCCTGCGGAATTTCTACCAAGGTATTGATATCGAAACCAACCGGCCTGTTTTTAATGTATTGAATCTGACGGTAAATTACCAGCGTAGAAATGATCAGGATAATGGCAAAACAAAACTGCCCTACAACCAGTACCTGTCGTAAACTAACCGACCAGCCTCCTTTCGAACCGATTTTTCTTTTAAGGGTTTGAACCGGATTAAAGGAAGAAAGATAAAATGCCGGATAACTTCCTGCAATCAGCCCTGTAGCAAACACAATGGCTAAAATTCCGATCCAGCTTGCTACATTAAAATAAGAAATGCTGAGGTTAATGTTAAGCAAGTGGTTAAAGGCTGGTAACGAAATCTCGAGCAAGGCAATGGCAATGACCACTGCTATAAACGTAAGCACCATCGATTCGGTTAAAAACTGGATGATTAATGAAGTACGGTTTGCGCCGATGGTTTTCTTGATACCCACTTCTTTAGCCCTTTTTTCTGATTTGGCCGTGGCCATGTTCATGAAATTAATGCAGGCGATTAAAAGGATGCCAAAAGCCAGACCAACAAAAAGATAAATCTGTTCGATGGCGCCTCCAATGCTTTTTCCTTCTTCAAATTTTCCGTAAAGGTGTAATTTGCTTAATGGGAATAAGGCCTGGGTTTGAAAATCATCGCGGGTATTGGCTTTAATTACCCCCATTATCTTTTTATTTACGGCTGTTAAATCGGCATTTTCCTTTAACTTAACCAGTGTAATGTAACTGTAATTGCCCCAATTGATTGATTTGGCACTTTCATCTATCGATTCGTAAAAAGACCAGGGCATTAAATAATCAAATTTATTCGAGCTGTTTTCTGCCTGATCGCTAATTACAGCGGTGATGTTCAGGTCGTACTTATCTTTAAAACGCACTACTTTATTCAAAACATCAGTATTTCCAAATAAAAGTTTCGCAGTAGATTCGGTGAGTAAAATGGAATTTGGGCTATTCAAAGCTGTTTTGGCATCCCCTTTTGTAAATTTATAATCATACATTTTAAGGATATCAGGCTCAGCAAATTTCGATTTGCGTTTAAATGCATTGGTACCATTAGCAATCAGATTTTCCTTCCCATAATCCATCCGTGCGGTGTACATAACCTCAGGCAAAGCCGCTTTTATCGCCGGACCAAAAGCCGTAACCGATCCTTCAAAAGTTCCACTTATTTTTTGGTTGTCGCCCTCAATGTTGGTCATGGTGGTATAAACCTGAGCCGAATTTTTAGCCTGCTTATCAAAATTCCATTCGTAGGTTACATAAAGCAACAACATTAAACAGGCAGCCAGGCCAATAGCTAAACCAATTACATTGATGAAAGAAGAGGTTTTGTTCTTCCACAGGTTCCGTAATGAGATTTTTAAGTTTAATTTGAACATGGTAGGGTTAACTGTGTTAATTGTTAAACTGGTTAATTGTTAAATTGCCAACTGAAAACTGCCAATTGCGCTATTCGTATTTCAAAGCATCAACAGGATTGGCATTCACTGCCTTTTTTGCCTGTATACTTACGGTTATAATGGTTAATAAAATGGTTATCAGTGTAGTGGTTACAAAGGGCAAAACTGGAAAATCGATCCGGTAAGCAAAGGTTTTGAGCCACATATTGGTGATCACATAAGCGATTGGCCAGGAAATTACATTGGCAATAACCACCAGGATAAAAAATGAACTGTTGATTAGCTTCAGCAACTGCACATCGGTTGCCCCCAGTATTTTACGTACGGCAATTTCTTTCAAACGACCATTGGTAATGTATTTGGCAAATGCATATAAGCCCAGTAAAGCAATAAAGATGGTGAGTACCGCAGCAGCGAAGAAGACAGACTGCAACTGTTCCTGTTTTTTAAAAAGCTTACCATACAGCTCATCCAAAAAAGCATAGCGAAAATCTTCCCCATCGAGCTTATTAATTTCGGGCCATTGCGCTTTTAAAGCAGCCAATGCATCGGCCATTTTATTTTCTTCAATTTTAAGCATGATTTCCATTTTTGGATTTCCGCAGGGATCTTTGATGGCATAAATGGTTGGCTGGGTGGCATTTTCGAAACCCTGGGCCTTAAAATCTCTAATCACCCCAACTATTTTATAATCGGTATTGCAGCCACTTATGGTTTGGCCAATCGGATTGGTTAATCCGTATTTTACAGCAGCACTCTCGTTAATTACAGCCGAATTTGCGGTATCGGTTTTAAAGGCTTTGGAGAAAAACCGCCCTTCTTTTAACTTTATATCCAGGGTTTCGAAGTAATCGAAATCTACATCCAGGAAATCGATACTGGCTTGCACCCCATTTGAGCTATAGGTATTGGTTCCGTTGGCTGCGCCGTTCGGGATTCCGGTTGCTACTGTTGCCGATTTAATGCCTGGAATTTTCAGCATCCTTGCTCTAACCGGTTCAAATTTGGCCGGATCGGAGAACATGGCAATATTTTTAATGTAAACCACTTGTTCGGCTTTAAAACCCAAATCCTGGCTTCGCATATATTTTAGCTGTGCATTGATAATGAACAGGCCAATAATGAAGATGACAGCAATACTAAACTGAAAAACAAGCAAACCATTGCGTAACCAATAGCTTTGCCTGCTGGTAGAAAAATTTCCTTTTAAAACCAGTGCAGGTTTAAAACCCGATAAAACCATTGCCGGGTAAATGCCTGCAATAAATGTGATTAACAGTAAGATTAAAGGGAGCTGCCAAAACAAATCGTTACCGGCATGCCATATCGATAATTTTAGCAGGAACAGGTTATTGAAGCCTGGTAAAACGAGCTCGGCCAGCATGAGGGCTAAAACAGTGGCTGCAAAACATTGCATCAATATCTCAACCATAAACTGCACTGCCAGCTGAAAACGGAAAGCACCTATTACTTTCTTAACGCCAACTTCTTTTGCCCTTTTTGTGGCCTGTGCAATACTCAGGTTAGTGAAATTTATACAGGCAATTAGCAGAATCAAAATGCCTAATACCGACAGCGCAATTAATATTTTATAAGGAGCATCATTACCGGCCTTAGGCTTTAAGTGTTGGTTCGACAATGGATCTAAAAAAGTAGAAATGCCTTTTATTTTATCAATCGTTTCCCGATCGGTTTCTGCTTTCAGTAATTCGGCACGATATAACCTGGTTATTTTCTGCTCCAGATTAGCTACATCAGTTCCCGGTTTAAGCTGTAAATACGTGGTGTAATTGTTGTTACCGTAATTTTCGCCCTGCCCCAGTTCATTACCAATCGATATGCCATCGAAAGTTACATTTGAATGTGGGTTATTTACGATTGAACCATTAATCTTACCTCTTATCCCCATTACACTGCTTCCCAATGTTACCATTTCAGGTTTATTATCTGTTTTATTTGGGAACAGCGTTTTCATACTTTCTTTACTCAGGTACGAAATCCTTTCCTCATTACCTGCGGGTCTTTCCAATCCACCGGTTGGTTTTAAATCAAGTATTTCGGCGGCAGCATAATCAGCCTGCATGAAATTATTGGTAAAAATGGTGTTTTTACCGTTTTTAATTACAAGTTCAAAAAAACTTCCTTTGGTGATACCTGCCTTTTCAACTTCGGGGAAGTGTTGTTTTATTGCCTTTGCCAATGGCGGCGGGGTATAATTAGTTTTAAAATCGGGATATATACGCCCAACCACATAAATATGCTTATAGTTCGGATTAGTCTTATCGAAACTGGTTTCGTAAGTAAAATACAGCATTACCAAAATAAACGCAGCCAAAGCGATGGCCAAACCACCCACATTAATGGCAGTAATTCCTTTGTTTCTCCAAAGGTTACGTAAAGCTATTTTTAAGTTTAATTTGAACATCGTAAGGTTAACTGTATTAATTGTTAAACTGGTTAATTGTTAAATTGCCAACTGAAAACTGCAAATTGGTTTACTCGTATTTCAAAGCATCAACCGGGTTAGCCTTGGCTACTTTTACCGACTGGATACTTACCGTTAAAATGGCAATCAGCACCGACAAGGTAATGGCCGCAATAAAAGGCATGGCAGAAACATTAATTCTGTACTCATAAGCGGAAAGCCATTTATTGATAATGATATAAGCCAGTGGAAATGCAATGATATTGGCAATGGCCACCAGTTTAATAAAATCTTTATTCAGTAAAGTGAGGATATTGGTTGTACTTGCGCCCAACACCTTGCGGATGCTGATTTCTTTTTTGCGCTGCTCGGCCATAAAGAGTGCAAGACCAAGTAACCCTAAGCAAGAAATGAATATTGCAAAACCACCAAACCAATTAGAAAGCGTACCCAACAACTTTTCATTTCTGAATTTTTGTTCAAAATTATCATCCACAAATTTTATTTCTGTTGGGTAAGTTGGGTTTAATCTTTTAATGGCTTCGCTAATCTGATTAACCGATGTAGTAATGTTATTTTTATCGTTTAAGCGCATAATGATGGTGGTAGCGCGACCAGGGTTCTGCGCAATAAGCAATGGCGCAGCTTTCTGATAAGGCGATTCCATTACATAATCTTTCAATACTCCGATAATCCTGATCGGCTGGTCCCAGCTAATCATTTTACCAACAGGATTTTTCATTCCCATTACTTTAACCAATGCCTCATTTACCAGTACATTGGCAGTATCGACAAACTCTTTTGAAAAATCCCTTCCCTGCAAAATTTCCATTCCCGTTGTTTTGGTCAGATCGAGATTGGTAAACCTAAAATTTACCAGCACTTTGTCTTTAACATTTTTACCAGGCCAGCTTATGCCGTAGGTATTGTTGCCACCGGCAGTTAGAGATTGGCTATACTCTGTAAAAGCAGTTATGGCACCTGATTTCATTAATTCATCTTGTAATATTTTACGTTTTTCGGGCTTTGCAAACTCACCTTCTGTAGGAATTTGCACCAAATTTGTCCGGTTATATCCTATTGGTTTATTTTTGATATAGTTTAACTGCTGATAAATTACGGCGGTACAAACGATTAAACAGGCCGCAAACACAAACTGGAAAACCACCAGAAATTTACGGATCGATAAAGATGAACCGCCAGAAAGTTTAAATCCCTTGAGCACTTTAACCGGATCGAAAGAGGAAAGGTAAAATGCAGGATAGCTTCCAGCTATGATGGCGGTTAGCAAGGTTAAACCTAAAAATACTGACCAGAATTTATAATCACTGTAATCGATCCCTAGCGTGATGCCTAACAGGTTGTTGAAATAAGGCAAACTAACTTCGATCAATACAAAAGCGACCAGCATACTCAGCGTGGTAAGCAAAACGGATTCGAACATGAACTGACCTACGAGGTTATTACGTGATGAACCGATGGCTTTTCGTACCCCAACTTCGCGTGCTCTTTTTTCGGATTTGGCTGTAGAAAGGTTCATAAAATTAACGCATGCAATAAGGAGGATGCAAAAGGCTAAAAGGAAAAATATCCGCAACTGATCTATTCTTCCACCCACATTTTTGCCGTTCTCAAATTTATCGTACAGGTGCCATTTGGAAAGCGGGTGCATAAAGGGCTCTCCTGTAGCCTCCTGATCATGTGCCTTAATCATGCCTTTTAGCTGATTGTTAACCCTGTCAAAAGTTGCATTATCCTGCAGTTGAACAAACATCATACAATAGTTATTACCCCAGCCACTGGCTTGGGTCCATGGATTTAGCTTATCGTACAGTTTCCACGACATGATGTAATCAATCCCTAGCGTCGAATTTTTAGGGCGATCAGCTATAACTCCTTCTACCCTTAAATTCTCTTTATTATCAAGCTTTACTATTTTGTTAAGGGGATCTTCGTTACCAAAAAGATTTTTAGCCAGGGTTTCTGATAAAATCACACCATCAGTACTTTGTAAAAGGGTATTTTTATTTCCTTTTAAAACCTTATAATCGAACATCTCTAGAAAACCGGGATCGCCAAAAACGGCACTCTTTTTAAAGTTGTTCTGATTGTATGACAAGAGCGTTTCTTCTGGATAAGACAGGCGACTAACCTGCGCAACACCAGGTACTTTCTCGCTGATTTCATCTTTCAACTTCCCGGGGAAAGCCATAAAACTGAAGGTTTCTGTAGCTGTTTTCTGATTATTGTACAACACATAGGTTTTGTTGTAATCGGTAAATTGTTTATCGTAACCATATTCGTAGGCTACATACAATAGCAAAATCATACAACTTGCCAAACCAATGGCTAATCCGCCCAGGTTAATCAGTGTGAAACCTTTGTTCCTCCAAAGATTGCGCAACGCGATTTTTAAGTTTAATTTGAACATTGTAGGGTTAACTGTATTAATTGTTAAACTGGTTAATTGTTAAATTGCCAACTGAAAACTGCAAATTGGTTACTCGTATTTTAAAGCATCAACCGGGTTAGCCTTGGCTACTTTTACCGATTGAATACTTACCGTTAAAATGGCAATCAGCACCGACAAGGAAATGGCAGCAATAAAAGGCAAAGCAGAAACATTAATTCTGTACTCATAAGCGGAAAGCCATTTATTGATAATGATATAAGCCAGCGGAAATGCAATGATATTGGCAATGGCTACCAGTTTAATAAAATCTTTATTCAGCAAAGTGAGGATATTGGTTGTACTGGCACCCAACACCTTGCGGATGCTGATTTCTTTTTTGCGCTGCTCGGCCATAAAGAGTGCGAGACCAAGTAATCCTAAGCAGGAAATGAATATTGCAAAACCACCAAACCAGTTGGAAAGCGTACCCAAAAGTTTTTCATCCTGAAATTTCACTTCAAAAGATTCGTTTACAAATTTAAGGTTGACCGGATAATTAGGTTCCATTTCCTTAACCAGTGCCTCAATTTGGCCCAATGAAGAACTTATATTTTGGTTCGGATTTAACCTTGCGATAATCATGGTAGCATTATCCTTAGTGTTTAAATAGAAAATCATAGGTGCCACTTTCTGATAAGCACTTTCTACAACAAAATCTTTTACTACACCAACATTGGTTAACCTGGTACCCCAAAATGTGATAATGGCACCAATTGGATTTTTCAAATTCATCATTTTAACAGCAGCTTCGTTAAGCATAATGCTGCTCGTATCGTTTGGAAATTTTGCAGAAAATTCTCTTCCACTGATTATTTCTGTACCAATTGTTTTAGTAAAATCATAGCCTATTCCTCTATGGTTAAATGAAATCAGCTCTTTTGGGTTTTTACCTTCCCATTCAATATTCGTTGTATTGTTTCCGCCCTCTGTAAAGTCAGAATTAAAGAAAGTTACGTTTGTGGCTGCGCCAGATTTGATCATTTGAGTTTTAAGCACTTCCAGCTTATTCTGATCGCGTAGTTTCCCGTCAATTGCAATCTGAACCAAATTGGTTTGATCGTAACCAATAGGTTTGTTTCTAACATAGTTAAGTTGTTGATAAATCACAGAAGTACAAACAATTAGGCATGAGGCAAAAACAAATTGCCCTACTACCAAAATTTTCCTTACCGAAACGGATGAATCTGTTTTCAACCTTAAACCTTTAAGCACTTTAACCGGTTCGAAAGATGATAAGTAGAGTGCCGGATAACTACCCGCAACAAAACCTGTAAAAATCATCAACCCGAATAAGGTTAGCCAAAAGGAAACATTGTAATAATCGATGGATAATTTGATACTCAATAAATTATTAAAATATGGCAAACTAACTTCAATCAGAATAAATGCTAAAGCGGTAGAAATAAATGTGATAAGAATGGATTCTAAAAAAAACTGGCTAATTAACGATTTACGCGATGATCCGATTGCTTTACGCACGCCTACCTCTTTGGCCCTCCGCTCTGACCGCGCTGTTGATAAATTCATGAAGTTTACGCAGGCAATTAACA
The DNA here is from genome assembly GCF_903166585.1 of Pedobacter ghigonis. Taxonomy (GTDB): domain Bacteria; phylum Bacteroidota; class Bacteroidia; order Sphingobacteriales; family Sphingobacteriaceae; genus Pedobacter; species Pedobacter ghigonis. The sequence continues at coordinate 9,672 of NZ_CAESCM010000026.1, read as the reverse complement.
GAATACAAAAGGCAAGCAGTAAAAATATCTTCAGCTGATCTATTTTTCCGCCTACTGATTTTCCGTTTTCAAAATCGCCATACAAATGCCATTTGGTTAATGGATGAAGTAAAGCTACGGCAGCAATTTCTTTGTCGTGTCTTTTATAAATTTCTTTTATATCTGCGTTCGCTTTTGCAAATGCATTATTATCTTTTAATTGAACAAGCGTAAGGCACATGTTATTACCCCAATTGTCTTGTTTTGCCCAGGTTTCTCTTTTTACAAATAAATCCCATGGCATTATACATTCAAGATGGATACTGCTATTGGCTGGTGTATCATCTATTACGGCCTCAACTTTTAAAACATCCTGATTTTCGAATTTTACCGTTTTATTTAAAGGATCCTCGTTACCAAATAATTTTTGCGCCATCGATTTGGTTAAGATGATGCTGTTTACATTTTTCAAAACCGCTGTTGCGTTACCTTTAATAAAAGTGTAATCCAGTATTTTAAGAAAATTCTGATCTGCAAATACCACTTTACTGCTTATTTTTTTATCTCCAACAGTGAGTAAGTTTAGGCGCGGGTATGTTGAATGTGAAGCATACTTTACCCCGGGAAATTTTTCCTGGATATCGGCAGCCATTGCATTAGGTGTCCATGACCAGCTAAAAGTTTTACCGTTCGCCACTACACTTTGGTACACTACATAGGTTTTATCGTTATTTTTAAACTGCTTATCATAGCCCCACTCATAAGCCACGTATAAAAGCAAAATCATACAACTAGCCAAACCAATGGCCAATCCTCCGACATTAATCAGCGAGAATCCCTTGTTTTTCCAAAGGTTGCGTAAGGCTATTTTGAGGTTTAATTTGAACATCGTATGGTTAACTGTATAAATTGTTAAACTGGTTAATTGTTAAATTGCCAACTGAAAACTGCCAATTTGTTTATTCGTATTTAGTATCAAGATTGCAGCTTATTGTTTTGGTCTTTAAGCTTTCAGCTCTTTTGCCTGTCCCCAATCTCCCCATCCGGGAAGATTGTTGGGTGGCTTTCATTAAACTAAACTAAAATCTTTTTTAAGCGGCTGAAAGCATTGAGGTGGAGTCTTACAGGTTGATATAACTTGACCTTCCACCTTAAAATCTTCAGCCTTCCTTCCTATATGAGCTCTTCGTTGCGGCTTTTATTTATCTTTTCCGAAATTACATGGCCATCTTTCAGGTTAATGATCCGGTTAGAAAAACTGGCATCGTGGCTCGAGTGCGTTACCATCACAATAGTGGTTCCGGTTTCGTTTAACTCGCAAAGCAACTCCATTACCTCATTACCGTGCGAGCTATCCAGGTTTCCTGTCGGCTCATCGGCCAAAACCAGTTTAGGTTTGGTTACCAAAGCCCTTGCTACCGCCACACGCTGCTGTTGCCCACCTGAGAGCTGTTGTGGAAAGTGCCCGCTACGGTTTACAATATTCATACGCTCAATAATTTCGTTAACCAGTTTCTTCCGCTCGGTCGCCGGAACTTTATTATAAATCAAAGGCAGTTCGATATTTTCGAAAACAGTCAATTCATCAATCAGATTAAAATTCTGGAAAACGAAACCCATATTTCTTTTACGGAAATTGGAACGTTCTCTGTCGTTAAGGGTTAAAAGCTCGGTATCGATAAACTTGTAACTTCCGCTTTCAGGCTTATCCAATAACCCCATTACATTCAGGAGGGTAGACTTACCACAACCCGATGGACCCATAATGGATACAAACTCGCCTTCTTTTACGTGAAGATCGATCCCGTTAAGTGCCGTGGTTTCTACTTCTTCTGTTTTGTAAACTTTTTCCAGTTTTTCTATTTTAATCATAGCTTTTGAATATTGAGTATCAAGTATTGCAGGGTTAGTAGCTAGCATTTAGTAGCAAGAACTAAGTAGCAAGGCTTGATTATATTTTTTATTTTGTTTATTTAATTTTAAAACTTCCGCCAAACGCTTATCGTAGTGTGCTTGCTTTACTTACTAATCTCTACCTGATCGTATTGTGTAAACTGATCATAAGAAGAAGTAATTACCTCATCACCTTTCTGTAAACCATCTAATATTTCATAATAGAGGTAATTTTTACGACCGATTTTTACATTTTTCTTAATTGCTTTGCCGTTTTTCACCACAAACACCCACGATCCGCCTGTACTTTGAAAGAACTGGCCCTGAGCCAAAAGCAGCGATTTGCTGTTATCAGATAAGGTTAGTTTGGTTTGCAGCGATAAACCCCTGCGTAAACCATCAGGAGCAGCAGTTTTAAACACCATTTCTACCTGAAACTGCCCGGCAGTAACTTCTGGTATTACCTTACTTACCGTTAAGTTATAGGTTTTACCATTAAATTCGCAGGTAGCAGTTTGCCCCTCTTTTACCCGGTTGATATAGTATTCATCAACACCTGCCTGCAATTTGTAGCCTTGCAATACATCAATCTTTCCAATCATTTCGTTCGAATTGTAAGATTTACCAATTACGGGATCGTAAGAAGATAATTTACCTGAAACCGGTGCCTTGATCGTCATATTTTCGATGTTTTTACGGATCATTTCCAAACTCTCGTTCATCTGCCCCATCGATTGGTCGATTTGTGCCAGCTGCATTTTCCTGCTCTGGTTTTCCTGGGCGATAGCTTGTCGCACAATTTTACGCTTGCCCTGATAATATTCGTAATCCTGACTCGATTTGTTAAATTCCTGCAGCGTAATTACTTTTTTACTGAACAGGTTACTATCCAATCGAAACTGTCTTGCCGCTGTACGCAGGTTATTTTCCACATCCAGTAAATCCTGATTCAACACCCGCTGGTTCTGTTCTAAATCCAGACGCGATTTACGCAATTGGTTAATCTGCTCGGTAGCTGCTGTTTGACTCGAAGTGTAACTTAACATGGCATTCGAATTAGAAATCCGTAATAATGGTGTTCCTTTTACTACCGAAGCACCATTCTCGGTAAAAATTTCGGCTACGGTACCACCCTCTGATGAACTTACAATTACCGAGGTTAATGGAACTACACTCGCATTTAACAAAACAACATCTTCAAAATCGCCAAATTCTACTTTGCTGATGGTTAATTTATCGGCATCGGCACTGTATACTTTCTTTAGCGATAAGGTGTAGCCATAAATTACAATTGCTACGAAAGCAATGGCTCCTCCTATCATCAATAAGGTTTTTCTGCTAAATCTTTTCTTCTCTATTTTCTTGTCCATGTGTTCGGTTGTACTGTTTGGTTTCTCTAATAACCAAGCTTGTGCCAAAAACAAAAAACACAATTAAAACACTAACAATCAAATACTTAATAGTTTTTATTGTTTTAACCTGTTCATTATCGGACAGTTTATGTGCGCGAACGGACAGTTTAGTTACTTTTGCCTCACCCCTTCATCCCCTCTCCTCGAGGAGAGGGGGGCAGGTGCAAAAAACAGCGCGCAGATTTTTGAAGAGATAAATAGCCTAAAACTATTATATTTAATAGGTTAACATTAATCTATCAGGTATGAAGGAATATAAGGACAACCTATTTCATGGTGCCAGTTCGAAGCTTTTTGAGTTCTCGAAAGCATTACGGAGAAACCAAACGGAGGCTGAAGAGTTGATGTGGCAGTGTTTGAGGAATAGAAAAATCCTGAATTTTAAATTTAGAAGGCAGCATCCGATACATCAGTATATTGCAGATTTTTACTGCCATGAGGCTAAATTAATCATTGAAATTGACGGAGCGATACACAATAATCCCGAAAATCGAGAGTATGATCAAAACCGTACTGATGCACTTATGGAGATTGGAATAACCGTAGTTCGTTTTACAAATGAAGATGTAAGCAATAACCTGGATGAAGTGATAAATATTATTAAAAATTACCTTTTGCCTGAAAAGAAGGTTAAAGAAAATAAATAAAAAATCGCGCCCAACAAAAACGGTGGGTTCAAACCACAAAATGCCAATTCCCTCTCCTCGAGGAGAGGGATAGTAGAAAAGAATAAATATATACCAACTTTAATAGGGAGAGGCTATGTTAGACGCTACAGTTTTAATTATCGATGACGATGACGACATTCTATTGAGTGCGCGTTTATTTTTAAAGCAACAGATTAAACAGGTAATTACCTGTAAATCGCCAAAAGAGATCAATGTTTTACTGAGTAAAAACGAAGTCGACATTATCCTTTTGGATATGAACTACCAGAAAGGTGCCAGCGATGGTCGCGAGGGTTTGTATTGGCTGGAGCATATTTTATCGATTGATAAAGATTATGTGGTCATTTTAATGACTGCTTTTGGTAATGTTGAGCTTGCTGTAAAGGCCATTAAAAACGGAGCCACCGATTTTATCCTGAAGCCCTGGGAAAACGAAAAGCTCTTTGCCACCCTTTCTGCTGCATCCAAACTAAGGGAGTCGACCCAGAAGGTAAAGAAACTCGAAAAAATACATTCTTCTCTGCAAAAAGATATGACCCGCGGTTTTGATAACATTGTTGGTCAGGCTGAAGGCATCAGGCAATTGCAAAATACACTGGTAAAAGTAGCCCCTACCGATGCCAATGTGCTTATTTTAGGCGAAAATGGCACCGGAAAACAGGTTTTTGCTTACGAAATACATGGAAACTCGCAGCGGAAAAATCAGGTATTTATGCATGTTGATCTGGGTTCGCTTAATGAGAATTTATTTGAAAGTGAGCTTTTTGGTTATGCCAAAGGGGCATTTACCGATGCACGTGAGGACAAGCCCGGCCGCTTTGAACTGGCCGACGGCGGTACTATTTTTTTAGATGAGATTGGCAATTTAACCCTGCCACTTCAGGCTAAGTTATTGAGTGTTTTACAAAACAGAACCGTTACCCGTTTAGGCGAAAGCAAAGAACGCAAAGTAAATGTGCGGTTGATTACGGCAACCAACATGCCCCTTGATGAGATGGTGGCTAAAAATACCTTCAGGCAGGATTTATTGTTCAGAATTAATACTGTGGAGTTACTGCTACCACCTTTACGCAAACGCGGAAGCGACATTTTACTGCTTGCCAATCATTTTATGCAGGTTTTCAGTGCTAAATACCATAAAGAAATCCGTAATTTAAGCGCTAAAGCCCAGGAAGTGCTGCTCCATTATAAATGGCCTGGCAATGTGCGCGAGTTACAGCATGTTTTAGAACGGGCAGTAATTATGAGCGATGGCACCGAAATTTCGGAAGCAGATTTGCAGTTAAGTCCGCAGCGTTTTGCCCAAAACAATACCTTGCCAGATGAAATGGCTTTGGAAGATATGGAAAAAATGATGGTACAGAAAGCCATCGACAAGCATAAAGGCAATATATCAAAAGCTGCCGCCGAACTGGGTTTAACACGGGCTGCATTGTACAGGAGAATTGAGAAATTTGGAATTTGAGCTGAAAGCAGAAAGACCAGGGCATGAAGCTTTAATGGAATCTAAGTTGAAAGCTTAAAAACCAGAGCTTAAAGCTTTAGTCCTTCCCTTTTAAGCTTTAATGCGATCTGGGTTGAAAGCTTAAAGACTAAAGCATTATTTTATCTCGGTCTTTCGGCTTTGGTCTTTAAACTTTAGTCTCTTACCTTTAAAATATGTTCTACAAACGCTTTACTTTTCGTTTAATATTCCGCCTGCTGGTTATCAATCTGCTGGGCTATCTGCTGTATTACCTCATCAATAACACCCAGCTTTGGTTTACTATTGTTGGTGTGGCATTTTTGCTGTTCGGATCAATTATTTCCCTTTATTACTACATCAACGAAATCCGCTCGGATATTAAACGGTTTATATTGGCGGTAAAAACGCGCGATCATACTTTAAACTTTAAAAATAAAGCCACAAAAGGCAGTTTCCCTGAACTGTACGAGTCTTTTGGCGAAATTTTGCAGGTACATAAACAAATCAGGCTCGAGCAGGAAGCCATGTTCCAACTGATTAAAACCATTCTGGAACAGGTACCGGTTGGTGTAATTGTGATTAACAATACCGAAAAGGATGCAGAAAACGAGGAAATTGCCTTTTTTAACCAAGCAGCCTCCAATCTGTTAAGCATACCAGCGTACAAATACTGGCACAGGCTAAAACAGCACCTCCCCGCTTTCGCGCAGGAGATAGAGGAGATTACCCAAGGTGGAAAAAGGTTTTTAGAGTTAAAAATACAGGATAAGCTCATTCAGCTTTCTACAGAGGTTATTCCGCTAAATCTATACGGAAAAAATTATACCATTATCAGTTTCCAAAATATAAAGGACGAAATTGAGCAGAAGGAAACTGAGGCATGGAACCGCCTAATCGGTGTTATTTCGCACGAAATCCTCAATTCCATTACCCCAATCAGTTCTTTATCCGATACGATTAACAGCATGGTAAGCGATAAGGAAAACCTCGATTTATCTGAAATGGAAGATCTGAAGACGGCCTTGCAAACCATCAAAAGACGCTCGGCCGGTTTGCTCGATTTTGTAAAAGATTATCGTTTAATTGCCGAACTACCCACTCCAAATCTCGAATCGCATACCATCGGCGAAATCCTGAAGCATATAAAAGTACTGATGCAGCCTTTCGCAAGGGTAAAAAATGTAATTTTAGATGTAGAACAAACCTCTTCAAAAATTACTGTACAGTTAGATTTAAAATTGATTGAACAGGTACTGATTAACCTGATCACAAACAGCATTTATTCGGTTGAGGAAAAGGAAAACCCGCACATTACAGTGAGTTACCGTTTAGAGCATACAAAACTGTATATTGATGTGAGCGATAACGGAAAAGGAATTGAAGCAGCAAACCTCGAGAAAATATTTGTGCCGTTTTATACTACACGAAAAAATGGTTCGGGCATTGGCCTTACCATTAGCCGCAACATTATGAAAATGCATCGGGGTAGCATCGAAGTTGTTTCGGAACCAGATAAACTAACCACTTTTTCGCTGGTATTCAATTATATTTAATGGGCAAACCGTCTGATATAATGCCTTGATTTTCCTTAAAACATGAGAGATTTCCATCTTCCTTTAATCATTTGAATGTTTTGTAATTAAAAATTCAAAACAAAAACGGTATTCATTGCTTCTATTATGTAGATACATTAATTACAAGCATGAAGACAGTTATAATATCGAACAGACTACCCGTTAAAATTATTGAAGAAAATGGCCATTACACTTTTATTCCAAGCGAAGGCGGCTTAGCTACCGGCCTTGGCGATGTGTATAAATCGGGCAATTCTATCTGGATTGGCTGGCCCGGAATTGATGTTCCGGAAGAACGGCAACAAGAAGTAACCGACAAACTCGCCAAACTTAACCTCTACCCCGTTTTTTTAACTCAGGACGAAATTAATCTATATTATGAGGGTTTTTCGAACGAAGTTTTATGGCCGGTTTTCCACTACCTGGTTACCTACGCCCACTACGAACAAAGTTATTGGGATTGCTACCAGTCAGTTAACCAGAAATTTGCTACCGCTGCATTAAAAGTACTTCATAAAAAAGATAAAATATGGATACAGGATTACCAATTATTACTATTACCGGGCATATTGCGTGAGCAGCTTCCACAATCAACCATTGGTTTTTTTCAGCATATCCCGTTCCCATCCTACGAAATTTTCAGGCTGATTCCCTGGCGGGATGAGCTTTTAAATGGAATGCTCGGTGCCGATTTAATTGGTTTCCATACGTATGATGATGTTCGCCATTTTTTAAGCACCGTAACCCGGCTGCTCCCGGTAAACTCATCAGCAAACGTTTTAAACAGCAACGAAAGGCATATTGTAGTAGAGGCATTTCCGATGGGAATTGATTTCGAAAAATTTTCGGGGCTAACCGCCCGCGACGAAGTACAAAAAGAAATGGAGTACTTCCGTAAGGGCAAAGAAGATTTAAAACTGATCCTTTCTATTGATCGGCTCGACTACAGCAAGGGAATTTTGGAGCGTTTAAAAGCACTCGATCTCTTGTTGCAACTGCACCCCGAATACATTGGAAAAATAGAATTGTATATGGTGGTAGTTCCCTCGCGGGATACCGTTCCACAATACCGCGATTTAAAGGAGCAAATAGACCAGTTTGTGGGTAACCTGAACGCCCGTTACCGTTCTATTAACTGGATTCCGGTTAATTATTTCTACCGTTCTTTCCCTATAGAAGTGCTATCGGCCCTGTATGCAGCAGCCGATATATGTCTGGTTACGCCCATGCGTGATGGCATGAACCTCGTAAGCAAAGAATATGTGGCCAGCAGGCAAAACAACAATGGGGTGCTGATTTTGAGCGAAATGGCCGGAGCCTCGAAAGAATTAACCGATGCAATAATTGTAAACCCCAACAACGTAGGCGATATTATGGAAGCCATTGTTCTGGCCCTTAAAATGCCGCTCGAAGAACAACAAATCCGCATGAAAGCCATGCGCAGCATTGTAGAAAAATTTAATGTTAAACATTGGGTCAATAATTTTATTTTAAGACTAAACGAAGTGAAAGATTCGCAACAATCCTTATTAACCAAACATGCAGTAAACCTGATCAACGAAAATATTACCAGTCATTACCAGCAAAGCAATAACCGGGTTTTATTTCTGGATTACGACGGAACCCTGGTTGATTTTACCGGCAATATTGATGATGCATCACCAGATGAAGAACTGTATGAACTGATAAAAAAACTAACCAATGATGAAGCCAATAAGGTGGTTATCATCAGCGGAAGAAGAAACGAAACACTTGAAAAATGGTTCGGCCATTTAAAGGTGGATATGATTGCCGAACATGGTGCCTGGCAAAAAACACAGGGCGAAAAATGGAATTGCCTGCCACTCTTAACCGATCAGTGGAAACAGGAAATGAAAGCCATTTTAGAAACCTACACGGATAGAACACCAGGTTCTTTTATCGAAGAAAAAAGCTATTCGCTGGTTTGGCACTACCGCAAAGCGGAAGAAGGCCTGGGCGAATTACGGGCTAACGAAATTGTAAGCCATTTAAGAATTCTGGCAGCCGACAAAGGTTTGCAGCTGATGCCGGGCAACAAGGTTATCGAGTTTAAAAACATGGAAGTAAACAAAGGAAAAGCTGCCTTGAACTGGCTTTACGATAAACATCCGGATTTTATACTTGCCCTGGGCGATGATCATACCGACGAAGATATTTTTAAAGCACTACCTGATGATGCTTTTACGATTAAAGTTGGCAATAACATATCAGAAGCCAAATATTACCTCAATGATTATAAAGAAGTAAGGAAATTATTGTGGAGTTTGGTTCGGGAAGAATTTGTGGAGCGAGGTTAATCCTGGTTAGACTTTGGTCGGGATTTGTAATCCCGTCCTTTTTTTATATTCAATCCTCCGTTTTTTTATCAGAAAAAGTTAAAATGATCTGATCCAGTAACACAAACACGTCATCCCCGTGTAAACGGGAATCTTAAAGCAAATAAATGTTTAGCTAAGGCATTAAGATTCCCAGTCAAGCTGGGAATGACGATCACAAAGGGAATACCACATTATCATGGTTGGTCGGGATTTGTAATTAGGAGTGTTCGAAACCTTACGGCCCTCTAAAGACCAGATCTGGATTACCCCCACAGGCGATAACTATCTGAATGGTAACCATGTCATCTAGTTCCATTGAGATTCGTCTTTTTGCTGTTTTAT
>NZ_CAESCM010000025.1 GCF_903166585.1 Pedobacter ghigonis | reverse complement strand
CTGGATTTTTTGTTGTTGAAGCAGCATCTAAAAGCAGTAATAATACACCTTTAAAATACAAAAAAAGGAGCAGAAAAACTAGTTTTCTACTCCTTTATCCTTTTGAATTAAGGGACTTTTTCAGTGCGCTCGTTAATTCTAAAGGGGTTTTTATTTTTAGCCCTGTACATCTCCATTTTTACCTTTTACGTCAAAAGTTTAAAGGCCTAAGGCCAAATCATAATTAAAACCAATATTATTACAGAAACACTTTAGTTAATCCTAAAGGGTTTTGTATTTTTAGCCATCTTACATCATCCATTTTACCTTTTACATCTTACATCAAATGAAACTTCACACCATAAACACAGGCTTTTTTAAACTCGACGGCGGCGCAATGTTTGGCGTGGTACCCAAAGCCATCTGGCAAAAAACCAACCCGGCCGATGCCAACAACCTTTGTACCTGGGCCATGCGTTGTTTATTAATAGAAGAGGGCAACCAGCTCATTTTAGTTGATACCGGAATCGGGAATAAACAGGATGAAAAATTCTTTAGCCATTATTACCTGCATGGCGATGATACGATGGAAAAATCGCTGGCTGGTTTAGGTTTCAGTACCGGCGATATTACCGATGTTTTTTTAACACACCTCCATTTCGACCACGTGGGCGGTGCTGTGCTAAGGGATGGCGATAAATTAAAACCTGCATTCAGCAATGCTACCTATTGGAGCAACGAAAAGCACTGGCAATGGGCAGTAGAACCCAATGCAAGAGAAAAAGCTTCCTTTTTAAAAGAAAACATTTTACCTATACAGGAAAGCGGCCAGCTAAAGTTTGTTACCGAGCAGGAAAATATAGCCTGGCAGAAAGACATCAACATCAGCTTTGCCTATTGCCATACCGATGCCATGATGCTGCCAAAAATTAATTACAAAGGAAAAACAGTTGTGTACATGGCCGATCTTTTACCCTCGGTTGGTCACCTGCCCCTGCCCTATGTAATGGCTTATGATATGTTTCCGTTAAAAACATTAACCGAAAAACAAGCCTTTTTAGAAGAAGCAGTAAGCAACAACTATATCTTATACCTGGAGCACGATCCGGTTAACGAGTGCTGTACGCTGCAGCGGACTGAAAAAGGCATCCGTGTAGCCGAAACTTTTAACTTAAGCGATATTTAAATGATCAGACCAGCCAAACCTACCGATTTTGCCAAAGTTGTGCCTTTAATAATCCAGGCAATGGGTAAACTGGCAGAAAAATTAACCCATACGCAAAACCAAAACGAGATTAACCGCATTTTCGAATACCTCTTTCAGCAAAAGGGCAATCAGTACAGCTATGAAAACACCTTAGTTTTTGAAGAAGCAGGCGAAGTACTGGGTTCTTTAAATGCCTACGATGGAGGAAAGCTTATCGAACTCCGTAAGCCCTTGCTAACGTATATCCAAAACGATAAGCCAACCGACAGCAAGCCAGATGCAGAAACCCAAAGCGGCGAATTTTATCTGGATAGCATTAGCGTTAATCCTAAAGCTCAGGGAAAAGGAATCGGAAAAGAACTGATCAAAGCAGGTATTAACTGGGGCCGGCAACTAGGTCACCAAAACATTGCACTCCTGGTTGAACAAAATAATGTACAGGCATTAAAGCTTTATGAAAAAATGGGCTTCGTAATCCAAAACGAGAAACAATTTATGGGCGGACTGTATCATCACATGGTGTTTCAACTTAAAGCGGGTCATTAATTGAGTTTTTCTAAAACACATCAACAAAGAAACGCTTAATAGATTCCTCAACTCCTTTTCACTACGCTCGGAATGGCGATCCTTCCTTCCTTCCTTCCTTCCTTCCTTCCTTCCTTCCTTCCTTCCTTCCTTCTCCACTCCAAACGCACCCCGCTTAACGCTCCCAAAAAATTATTTACATTTTTATTTGTATTTAATCTAAATAATCACAATTTTTGTAGCCAATGGAAAAAGCGTGTATCGATATCAACCAACTGGCTAACGTATTCTCAAATACCCATGGTTCAATTTATCAATCTGATAAGTTAAACTGCTTTTACGTAGATTTTGGTGGCAAGTTTGCACGCTTCAGCTGCCTTTCGCTTCAGAAATTAAAAAAGGTAGTAGAAGATATAGATATCGAGGCACTTCTCTTAAACACACACAAAGCCGATTTCGAATTGGTTACCTTTAATGGCTGCGAACACATCTATCTTTTAAATGCTTTAGAAATTATTGCATTAAAAGATCTGTTACAAGGCACATTCACCATGTTCAAATTAAACCACATGATTAATGACTGCCTGTACAGGTTAGTTTATTAGTTCACTGGTTCATTAGCCATTAGTTCATTAGTAGTGTAAATTGGTTAATTGTTTAAACGGGTTAACTGACAAAGCAAACTGCCAATTGAAAACTGCAAACTGATTAATTGTTTAAACTGGTTAACTGAGCACATCAAACTGCAAATTGAAAACCGTAAACTGGTTAATTGTTTAAAGTGGTTAACTGATCACCGCAAACTGCCATTTGAAAACTTGGAAACTGCTTATTGGTTCATTAGTACTGCAAACCGCCAATTGAAAATTGCAAACTGAAAACTGAAAACTGTTTAACTAAACCTTTGGCTATCCTTCCTTGCGTGCTATCCTCCTAGTCCTGATCGTCATTTCGACTGGAGCGCAGCGAAACGGAGAAATCTACACCACATATTTATCCTTACAGAAGATTCTTCGTTGCATTCAGAATGACAAATTAGCTAATTTATTACCTACTATTAGCTGAAAACCTACCACTATACTTCTGATCCTCAACCAGTATCCGTTTGGCGTTATTCCCATTTTCCATCCTCCATCTTACCTCATCCATTTCACCTCATCCATCATTATTTAAACTGATTACAAATAACTAATTATCAGCAATTTAGACTAATTTCATATTGCAAATAAATTATAAACACGAACAAATTCACTTTACATTTGTATTGTTATTAAAGCACAGAATTATGAAAGACTTAATGCGCATCCAATGTTTAATATCACAGGATATTGAAACGTTATTAAATCAGCAGATCAAAAAAGAAGCTCACTCTTCATCACTATATTTATCAATGTCATCTTGGTGCGATCAAAATGGCTACGACTTTTCGGCAGATTATTTTTTAAAGCAATCTGAAGAAGAAAGAGTACACCAGCTTAAATTATTCAAATATGTATTGGATATGGGTGGAAATGCAATTTCTCCGGAAGTAAGCGGAATCAAAACAGATTTCGCAGGCTTTAGAGAAGTTTTCGAAGATGCCCTGGAAGCAGAAATTGCAATCACCCAGAGCTTCAAAAACATTGCAGCTAAATGCCACAAAGAGCAGGATTTTGTAACCATGGAATTCTTAAACTGGTTCTTAAAAGAGCAACGTGAAGAAGAATACAAAGCCCGCAGAGCTTTAGAATTGTTCGAAGTAATTGGCGAAGAAGGTACCGGAAGATGGGAGATCGACAAGCACGTGAATAAAATCAACTATTCAGAAGCATAACAACAACAAAACATATATTGAAAAGCTACTCATAACCGGGTAGCTTTTTTTTTGTTTGCAGACAGAATCTATTTGCGATGATGGTCAATCAAAACCATAATATTTTGTTTCCCGCTGACCACACAGAAAGCAAAGAACCTAACAAATTAAATTCATAGAACCAGCTATTTGCTCTATCAATTAAATATGCGGGAAAAATAAAAACTATACTGCTTTGTTTCCCCTGATCACACAGAAAGCGCGGAACCTAACAAATTAAATTCATAGAACCAGTTATTTGCGTTATCAATTAAATCTGCGGGAAAAATAAAAACTATACTGCTTTGTTTCCCGCTGATTACACAGAAAGCGCAGAACCCAACAAATTAAATTCACACAACCAGCTATTTGCGTTATCAATTAAATCTGCGGGAAAAATAAAAGCTATTCTGCTTTAGCTCTCGCTAATCACTCTGAAAGCGCAGAACCTAACGAATTAAATCCATAGAACCAGTTATTTGCATTATCAATTAAATCTGCGGGAAAAATAAAAACTATACTGCTTTGTTTCCCTCAGATCACACAGAAAGCAAAGAACCTAACAAATTAAATTCATAGAACCAGCTATTTGCTCTATCAATTAAATCTGCGGGAAAAATAAAAACTATTCTGCTTTAGCTCTCGCTAATCACTCTAAAAGCGCAGAACCTAACGAATTAAATCCATAGAACCAGTTATTTGCATTATCAATTAAATATGCGGGAAAAATAAAAACTATACTGATTTGTTTCCCGCTGATCGCACAGAAAGCGCAGAACCTAACGAATTAAATTTATAGAACCAGCTATTCCCCCTATAAATTAAATCTGCGGGAAAAATAAAAACTATACTGCTTTGTTTCCCGCAGATCACACAGAACGCAGCGCCCAACAAAATAAATTCACACAACCAGTTATTTGCTCTATCAATTAAATCTGCGGGAAAAATAAAAACTATCCTGCTTTGTTTCACACAGAAAGTGCAGAACCTAACAAATTAAATTCACACAACCAGTTATTTGCGTTATCAATTAAATCTGCAGGAAAAATAATGAGTTAGCTCCTAAAAACCTCCCAATAAAAAGAAAAGCTCCAATAAATTGGAGCTTTCTTAGTTTAGGTTGTTTGGTTTATGTTGATTTTATGAATAAGTCTTAATTTTTATAAAAAAAGCGCCGTTACCAGCGCTCTTTTTAAACCAAATATATAATAATAATTAACGAGCATTACAAAAGTACGATTTTTATTTAAAAAAACAACTATTTTTAACTAAAAACAATAAAAATTTTAAAAAATATACATAAAAAACCAAAATTTAAATCAAAAATACCATAAAAAACAAAACAAAAATCTATAAACACATTAAAAAAAACAAAAATAAACCTAAAAACAACTGACAAATATCATAAAACACAAAAAATCAAGAAAAATAAAATAAAACAAACAACAAAAAGCATAATACACCAAAAAAAACAAGCTAATAAACAAGCAAAAACAGAACAAAATTTAACAAAACAAGAAAATTAAAGAAACTCCACAGTTAAAAACGCTTAAAACCGTAAATTTCTGATCTAAAAAGACTAACTCTTGTCTCCAGCAGTTTAAACACCTCACGCATAAAAAAACTGCTAACCGGAAGCCCGAAACTATTAACTGATATGCTTTTTTTTCCTAAATTTGCGGCTTTTATAAACAACAATATGATTAAGAGACAGCAAATTAAAGATTTATTAAAGTCGACAGCATTTGACACAGAAGTAACGGTTATGGGATGGGTTAGAACTTTCCGTAATAATCAGTTTATCGCATTAAATGACGGGTCTTGCATGAGCAATATCCAGGTTGTGATCGATTTTAATAATTTACCCGATGAGCTGTTGAAAAGAATCACTACAGGTGCAGCCATTTCTGCAACAGGTAAATTAATCGAATCGCTTGGCAAAGGCCAAACAGTTGAGGTTAAAGCTACAAGTGTTGAAATTTTGGGTGATAGTGACCCGGAGAAATTCCCGCTGCAACCTAAAAAACACAGCCTGGAGTTTTTGCGCGAAATAGCACACCTGCGTTTCCGCACCAATACTTTTAACGCGGTTTTTAAGGTTCGTCATGCTTTAGCTTTCGCTATTCACCAGTTTTATAACGAGCGCGGTTTTGTATACATGCACACGCCCGTAATTACGGCTAGTGACGCAGAAGGTGCCGGCGAAATGTTTAAGGTAACCACTTTAGATTTCGACAATACACCACGTACTGAGGATGGTAAAGTAGATTTCTCTCAGGATTTCTTTGCACGCGCCACTAACCTAACCGTATCGGGTCAGTTGGAAGGTGAATTGGCAGCAATGGCTTTCGGTAAAATTTATACTTTCGGACCTACTTTCAGAGCCGAAAACTCCAATACAACACGTCACTTAGCCGAATTCTGGATGATTGAACCTGAGTTTGCCTTCGCCGATTTAGAAGATAACATGCAGCTTGCAGAAGATATGATGAAGTATGTGATTAAATATGCTTTAGACAACTGCAAAGAGGAATTAGAATTTTTAAACAGCCGTTTAGCGGAAGAAGATAAACAAAAGCCACAAAACGAGCGCAGCGAATTTGGTTTGTTAGAAAAACTGGATTTCTGTTTATCAAACGATTTCGAACGTTTAACTTACACTGAAGCCATCAGGATTTTAAAATCTTCTAAACCGAACCAGAAGAAACAGTTTAAATACCTGATTGATGAATGGGGAGCTGATTTACAGAGCGAGCACGAACGCTACCTGGTAGAAAAACACTTTAAAAAACCAGTAATCTTAACCGATTATCCTGCAGATATTAAATCGTTCTACATGCGCCAGAATGAGCCGGATGCCGAAGGCAGACAAACCGTTGCCGCAATGGACATCCTGTTCCCGGGTATTGGCGAAATGATTGGTGGATCGCAGCGTGAGGAGCGCTTAGATCGTTTAACCCAACGCATGGAAGCTTTAAACATTCCACAGGATGAATTGTGGTGGTATTTAGATACCCGCCGTTTCGGTACAGCACCACACGCTGGTTTCGGTTTAGGTTTCGAACGTTTGGTATTGTTCGTAACTGGTATGACCAACATCCGCGATGTAATTGCTTTCCCAAGGTTCCCGAAAAATGCGGAATTTTAGTTTAGGGTAAACAAATAGCCTATTACCAAAGAAGTCAAGTTTTTAGAAACTTGACTTCTTTTTTTTATCCCTTACCCTAAAACACAAAACCTTCTACACAACGAAAAAACATTCCATTTTTTCTACTATGAATCGTCCCGGTGAGGCGATTTTAGATTTAGAGATTATCCACATGAACGGACCGTCCCCATCGGAACGACTCCCGGGTAGCCAATTGTAAAATTGGCGTTAATTGTATTTATTATCGTGTACATGAATTATTCATGTGCATGATCACCATAAGGATTTGCATGAGCATAATCAACCGCCGAAACTTTATAATCGGTTGGTGCAAAACTTTGCGAAGTACTTAAAGCCATGCCCAGCTCATAACGGGTTGGATAAGGAGTTTGCAACAAACTACCTGTCGGGATATACGGGAAAGTTTCAAGATAACTCTGCATTACACTCGGACTCACCCTCCTGTTAATATACGCGCGACTTAACTGATGTGTTTCCCTTAAACCTGCAGCACCCAGCAATTCAACAGCACTGGCCACGGTAAGGTTATGGAAATTTTTAACACGTACGGTTTTATCTTCCACTACCAAACCTTTCATTAAACTCGGGTCCTGTGTAGCTACCCCTGTAGGGCAGGTATTGCTGTTACATTCAAGCGCCTGAATACAGCCCAGGGCAAACATCATCCCGCGGGCGGCATTACACATATCGGCACCAAGTGCTATGTTTTTAACCAGATCAAATCCCGTAGCTACTTTACCCGACGCAATAATTTTAATGTGTTTTTTCAGGTCGAAACCATTCAACACATCATAAACAAAGGCTACTCCTTCACGCAAAGGCATCCCTACCGAGTTCGAAAACTCCTGTGGCGCAGCTCCGGTACCACCTTCGCCCCCATCCACAGTAATAAAATCAGGATAAATCTTCGTTTCCACCATCGCTTTGCAAATGGCATAAAACTCGCTTTTGCGGCCAATACATAACTTAAAGCCAACCGGTTTACCCCCCGATAAATCGCGTAGTTTTTTTACAAACTCCAGCAAGCCGATCGGTGTATTAAAAACCGAGTGTGCAGGTGGCGACAATACATCTTTACCTTCGGGCACTAAACGGATGCGTGCTACCTCAGGGGTAACCTTTTTAGCCGGCAACATACCACCGTGACCCGGTTTAGCCCCCTGCGAAAGCTTAATCTCGATCATTCTAACCTGATCAGTCTGCGCACGTTCGGCATAAGCATCGTAATTAAAGGTACCATCGGCATTGCGGCAACCGAAATAACCGGTACCAATTTGCCAGATTAAATCGCCTCCCGGCTGACGGTGGTAATCGCTGATTCCCCCCTCGCCAGTGTTGTGCGCAAAATTACCCATTTTGGCCCCGCCATTTAAAGCCAGAATCGCATTCTGACTTAACGAACCAAAGCTCATGGCCGAAATATTATAAATACTGGCCGAGTATGGCTTTTTACAATCCGGTCCGCCAACCAAAACCCTTGGATCTAAATTCAATTCATGATGCGAAATAGCCGCAATACTGTGGCTTAACCACTCGTACCCGTTCTCGTATACGTTTAGCTGCGTTCCAAACGGAATGGTATCGTTATCGGTTTTAGCTCGCTGATAAATGAGTGAGCGGTTTAAACGGTTATATGGCGTGCCGTTCGTATCACTCTCTACAAAATACTGGTAAACCTTAGGCCTCAACTCCTCCATAAAATACCTTAAACGGCCAAATACAGGGTAGTTACGCACAATACTGTGCTTAGGCTGGTATAAATCGTAAATACCGAGAATAACAAAGGGACCGGTAAAAATAAATGTCCACCATAAAAACGGATGATAAAGGCCCAGCATAATGGTTAGGGCAATTAAAAATGCGGCAATTGCGACGAAAGCTTTTCTCATAAAATTAGATTAGCGGATGTTTTGTTCTTACAAAGATTAGGATTATTAAACAACTGACACCATTAAATTGTTATTTTTACGCTATGCTTATTAAGATATATCCGGAAAACCCAAACGAAAAAGCCATTGAACAGGTTGTAGAAGTTCTGAAAAAAGGCGGTCTCATCATCTATCCAACCGATACGATTTACGGTTTGGGCTGCGATATTACCAACCAGAAAGCAATTGAAAAGATCTGCCGCATTCGGGGTATTAAACCCGAAAAGGCCAATTTCTCTTTCATTTGCCACGATTTAAAGCACATATCCGATTACATTAAACCGATTGATAATACCACATTCAGGGTGCTGAAAAAAGCCCTGCCCGGTCCCTTTACCTTTATTTTTAATGCCAACAATAATGTACCCAAACTGTTAAGTTCGAATAAAAAAACAGTGGGTATACGTGTGCCCGATAACAACATCGCCAGGTGCATTGTTAAAGAACTGGGCAACCCCATCCTCTCTACTTCAATAAGAGACGATGATGATGTAATCGAATATTCAACCGATCCGGAACTGATCCACGAAAAATACGAAGACCTGGTTGATCTGGTAATCGACGGCGGTTACGGTGATAACGAAGCCTCAACCGTGATTGATTGCACTTTGGGCGAGTTCGAAGTGATCAGGGAAGGCAAAGGAGATATTACGGAATATTTGTAGAAGCGATTCTTTAAGTTTGTCAATCCTGAACCTGTCGAAAGGCTATCACAACCTCAAACGTCATCTACTCTGATCCGATCATTATTGTGATTTGTTTCAGGGTCCCTTTTTAACTATCGTAAAAATTAAAGAGATGCTGAAACAAGTTCAGCATGACGGCAAGAAGGATAGCCTGCGCAGGAATGACGGATCGCAGAAGGGGAATAAAGAAGGTTCTTCGATTCCGCTATCATTAACAGCCCTTGTAGAAGAATCGTCATTTCGACTAGAGCCGGCCGGTTTTTCACCGGTGGCGGAATGGAGAAATCTATCGAGACAGATTTAACTTCGCTGAGCACTGCGTGGTTCCTGCATGCGCGGGAATGAAGGATGTTTCAGGGCCATTTTTTTAAATAGTGTGTGCAATGGAGAGATGCTGAAATAAATTCAACATGACGGTGAGAAGGATAGCCTGCACAGGAATGACGGATTCGGTTTTTCTGCACCCTGCCCTCCGGCATAGGAGATTTTCGCCGGAAAAAGCACGACAACCTTTGCACTGACTTTCATGCCCCCACTATACAAGGCAGGATCAAGCGCGTGCGGAAGGAAACGAGCAGAGGAAGCGCCTAGGAACTGCCGCAATTAAGGTTTTCGTAGGTTTTTACAAGAAAAGATCCAGGCCTTGATTTTTTGGTTCTTTTTCATCAAGGAAAAAGAACTAGCCCCGGCGGCAATGAGCCGAAAAAACAATTAAGAGATGCTGAAATAAATTCAGCATGACGGCAAGAAGGATAGCCTGCGCAGGAATGACGGATTCTGTTTTTCTGCACCCTGCGCTCCGGCATAGGAGATTTTCGCCGGAAAAAGCACGAAAAACCTTGCACTGACTTTCATGCCCCCACTATACAAGGCAGGATCAAGCGCGTGCGGAAGGAAACGAGCAGAGGAAGCGCCTAGGAACTGCCGCAATTAAGGTTTTCGTAGGTTTTTACAAGAAAGGATCCAGGCCTTGATTTTTTGGTTCTTTTTCATCAAGGAAAAAGAACTAGCCCCGGCGGCAATGAGCCGAAAAAATAATAACACTAAAAACAGCTAAAGCATTAAGATTCCCGCATGCGCGGGAATGACGGATCGCAGAAGGAAATAACGAAGGTTCTTCGACTCCCTTCGGGATTAGATCTAAGCCTTGATTTTTTGGTCCTTTTTCATCAAGGAAAAAGAACTAGCCCCGGCGGCAATGAGCCGAAAAAATAATTAAGAGATGCTGAAATAAATCCGATAGCTATCGGATCAGCATGACTACCAAAGAAAATAAAATACTGCCAACGTCTACGGCTCCAAAAAATTACCCGACATTACATTTATTTTTCCACAATCAGCGGAATTAACATTAAATTAATCTGACTATAAGGCTTTTGCATATACATTTGCTATAAACTAACAATACTATATGAAAAGACTTCTACTTGTTACCTTTTTGTTAGCCTGCCAATTAGCCAAAGCACAAACCCCGGTGCCCATGGCCAGCCAGCCAGGCAACACTTACACCGAAAACTTTGCCGACATTGCCAACTGGACCAATAATTTTGCCAGTGGCATTGGAGCAAGTGCATTTAAATCCGTTGCCGTTAATAATTCGGGAACGATACCGGACGGTGTAAAAATTACTAATTCAACCGCTACTTTTTCTACAGGCACCAGTGGTGGCGTGCAGAAAGGCACCCAGAACATTCAGCTGCTGGGTACCGGAGCAACCGATAACAGCTCAGCCCTAGCCATCGATTTCCTGGTCAACTTTACCGGTGTTAACGCCGGCAACCTCAGTTTCAACTGGGCGGTTGTAAACAACTCAACCGGTAACCGGAACAGCTCGCTACGTGTGTACACCTCTACCGATGGTGTTAGCTTTACCGAGTTAACCGCTGCACAGGTATTAAATTTCACAAATAACGTAGCAGCCTCCGGCAACATCAGTACCGCATTGCCTGCTAACCTAAACAATGTAAACTCGGCGGTAATCCGCTTTTATTACAACAATGGCTCGGGCGGTACAACCGGCTCCAGACCTAAAATTGCTATAGATGATTTAACCCTTACCGCAACGGCAGCTACAACAACGCCGGTTTTAAGCGCCAACCCTACTACTCTTGCTTTTGGCAACCAGAATACAGGCAGTAATTCTACCGCACAAACCTTTACCCTTAGCGGTACTAACTTAACAGCAAATGTAAACGTGAGCACAAGTGCGCCCTTTGCCGTTTCCAAAGATGGCATAACTTTTACTCCTTCTATCAGTTATACTGCAGTTGAGGCAAGTGCTTCGCCGGGCGTATATGTACGCTTTAGCCCTACAACCGGCGGACCAGCCACAGGCACCCTGCTTAACACAAGTACAGGGGCAACCAATCTAAGCGTAAACCTGAGCGGAACCGGCATTAGCGGTGTGGTAAATACCAGCAAAACTATGCTCGATTTTAGCACACAAAATGTAGGTACCAATTCAGCAGCACAAAGCTACGTGCTCAGCGGAACCGGCTTAACCAGCGATGTAACCCTAAGTACTGCGGCTCCATTCGCTGTTTCGAAAGACAACACTACTTTCAGCACTTCAATTACTTACACCGCAGCAGAAGTAGCGGCCAACCCGGTTGTTTATATACGCTTTAGTCCTACCAGTGCCATAACTTCAACCGACGCAGTGCTTAATACCAGCACGAACGCCACTTCGGCCAGCGTGGCCTTAACCGGAACCGGCACTACTCCACCCGTTGTACAGGCACACGTAGTTATCAGCGAAGTTTATGGCGGTGGCGGCAAAACCGGTGCTACCTATAAAAATGATTTTTTTGAATTATACAACCCCGGCAATACCGCTGTTGATTTAACAGGCTGGTCCGTACAGTACACCAGTGCGGCCGGAACTGCCTGGAATAACCCTACCCCTTTAACTGGCAGTATTCCGGCAAAAGGTTTTTACCTGATACAGGAAGCACAAGGTGCTGGTGGCACACTTAATTTACCTACACCCGATGCTACCGGAACATTAGCCCTTTCGGGTACAGCTGGAAAGGTTTTACTGGTAAATACTACTGTTGCACAAAGTGGTACCAAGCCTGCTGGTACGCAGGTTATCGATTTTGTAGGTTTTGGTACCGCAAATGCTTTCGAAGGATCGGGTGCAGCACCTGCCCCGGCAAACCCTACCTCCATCGAAAGGAAAGCAACTGCCGGTTCTACTGCTGCTACTTTAACTACCGGTGGTACCGAAGAGTTTGCCGGTAATGCTTACGACTCCGACAACAACAATATCGATTTTGTAGTACAAAGCCCTAACCCGCAAAACACCAGTGTGGTAGAACCTGCCGGAGCCAACCACGTGGTCATCAGCGAAGTATATGGCGGTGGTGGCAATACCGGCGCTACCCTTAAAAACGATTTCATCGAACTATATAACCCTACCAATGCTGATGTAAGCCTTGCAGGCTGGTCGGTACAATATGCCAGCGCTGCCGGCACAACCTGGCAAACTACGGCTTTAACCGGAACCATTAAAGCAAAAGGATTTTATTTAATACAACAGGCTCAGGGTTCGGGCGGTACCATTAACCTACCCACTCCCGATGCAACCGGAACCATACCCATGGCCGCTGGTGGAGGTAAAGTATTATTAGCCAATGTTACTACTGCCCAAACAGGTGGCAAACCAACAGGCACACAGATTATTGATTTGGTAGGTTTTGGTACGGCCAGTACTTTCGAAGGTACCGGTGCAGCCCCTACACCATCTGCAAGCGTTTCGGTTGAACGCAAGGCCTCGGCCGCCTCAACTGCAGCTAGCCTGGCTACAGGAGGTGCAGAAGAATTTAACGGAAATGGTTACGACAGCGACGACAACAGCGCTGATTTCGTGGCCCAGGTACCCAATCCGCAAAATAGTAGCATTACCGAACCGGTTTCTACTTCTGCAGCCAGTATCAGTGTTAACCCAACCAGTCTGGCATTTGGTAACCAGGCCATTAACACCACTTCTGCAGCAAAAACTTACACAGTATCGGGCGCTAACCTTACCAACCATGTAAATATTGCGGTAAATGCACCCTTTAGCATCTCGAAAGACAACCTTACTTTTACTAATGCGGTAAGCTTCACCAAAAACGAAATCGCTGCAAACCCAACAGTTTACGTAAAATTTAGCCCAACTGTTGCAGGTAATGCCACCGTACAACTGGCACATAGCAGTGCAGGTGCAACCACGGTTAACCTGGCCCTTAGCGGTGCGGGCATTAACCCCAACCAAACGGCTTTTAATTTCGAAAACTGTACTACGGCGGGTAGTGCTGCCCTTTCTGATGGTTTTTACCAGTACAGCGTTACCGGAGCACAAACCTGGGGTTGTACCACTACTTTTGGTCACGATGCCAACGATGCTACCGGTGCAGGCAGCACTGGCAATGCCCTACAAATTAACGGCTACTCAGGTGGTAATATCCTCAACGAAGACTGGTTAATTTCGCCGGCATTAAACATCGCATCATTCAATTATGCCATTTTATCTTTCTGGACCAGATCGGCCTTTGCAGGCGATAAGCTGCAGTTAAAAATATCGACCAACTATACTGGCTCGGGTAATCCGGCTTTAGCCACATGGACCAGCCTCGACGGTAAATTCCCTGAAACCGGTTCCGATAAATGGACCAAATCAGATAACATCGATTTATCGGCCTACAAAGCCACACCGGTTTACATCGCTTTCGTTTACAACTCTACTACCTCATCGGCCAGCCGCTGGACAGTTGATGATTTTATGGTAACCAATTCCAGTACCCCTCCAGCAGTTGATATTACGACTTCGCCATCAGGCATTGGTTTTGGCTTCCAGGCAGCTAATACTACCTCTGCAGCCAGCAGTTTTGCTTTCTCGGCAGGTAACTTAACTGGCGATGTAACTTTAACCGCTCCGGCCAATTTCACCCTGTCTAAAACAAGTACAGGCACTTTTGGCAGCAGCTTAACTTATGCGAAAGCCGATATCAACAACACTTCGCAAACCGTTTATGCTAAGTTCTCGCCTGTAGCGGTAAACACCAGCTATGCGGGTAATGTAACCCTAAGCACCAGTGGCTCGGCCAATAAAACTGTTGCCCTAACCGGAAATACTTTCGATATTGTTAACACCCTGGAAGTGGTAAACTGGAACATCGAGTGGTTTGGTAGCCCGGCACAAGATCCATCAAACGATATCTTACAGGCTGCCAACGTTAAAACCATCGTAAACAACCTCAACGCCGATATTTATGGCTTTGCCGAAGTGGTAGATACTACCTTATTCCGCAATACCGTACTTCCGGCCGGATATAATGTACTGTTCAGCGAATTTGGTTCTTATGCCGATGATAAAGCCGATGCCGATTATCCCCTAGCCCAGAAACTGGCTTTCATGTACCGTACCGATTTAATTAAACCCATTTCTACATTGGGCATTTTACGCGATACCTACAACCCTGCTGTTGCGGCTACCAGTGCAGATGGTACACCTTACAAAAACTGGTCGTCGGGCCGTTTCCCCTATATGATGCAGGCGCAGGTTAAAATCAACAATAAACTCGATACCGTTTACTTTGTCGAAATCCACGCCAAAGCCAACACGGGTACTCCAGCCGAACAGGTTGATGCCTACAACCGCCGTAAGGGTGGTAACAAGCAGTTAAAAGATTGGTTGGATGTTAACCTGGCCGGCAAAAAAGTAATTATCCTGGGTGATTTTAACGATGTACTCGATGCCGATAAAACCATTGCCCCTATGCCTGCCGGTACCGGAACATCATATTCCGATTTTACGCAGGATGCAGCTAAGTATTTCCCGGTAACCTTGCCTTTAAGTCTCGCCGGAAACCAATCAACCGCCGGTTTTAACACGGTAATCGATAATGTGATTATTACCAAAAGCCTTAACCTCAATTACATTCCGGCATCGGCCGAAGTATTGGATGGCGTAAAAAACCTGGTTACCAATTACAGTTCGACCACTACCGATCACTACCCGATTAAAACCCGCTATCTGTTTGGTAATGGTGTGCCTACGCTCAATGCGGTAGCCAATCAGGCAGCCTGTTATTCAACAGCTAACCAAACCATTGCCCTAAACGGAATTTCTGCGGGCCCTGAAGCTGCACAAACCACTACACTTACCGTAAGCAGCGATAATGCCAGCCTGTTTGATGTATTGAGCATAGCCGCCAATGGTAGCGATAAAGGAACCATCACCTATCATTTAAAAAACAATGTTAGTGACGTGGCCAATATCTCGGTAACGGTTACCGATAATGGTGGAACAGATTTTGGAGGAGTGAACACGCTCACCAAAACCTTTAAACTTACCGTTACATCGACTGCCACTGCCACCATTAGCGGTACAGCAGTAGTTTGTTTAAACGGGGGTGCACAAACCATCACTTTTACAGGTGCCAATGGTACTGCACCTTATACCTTTACCTACAACATTAACGGTGGTACCAGTCAGAGCATCACTACGGCTGCCGGCAATACATCGGTAAGCCTATCGGCTCCGGCAAGTGTAGCAGGCACTTTTGCCTATAACCTGCTTAATGTTAAAGATGCCAACTGCGGTCAGCAGCAAACCGGTACAGCTACTGTAACCGTAAATACTTTGCCTGTGGTATCCATCAGCAGCAATAAGGGCCTATCTGTTTCTAAAGGTGATGCCCTGATTTTAATGGCAACTGGTGGTACCCAATACAGCTGGAGCGGTGCCGAAATCGTTAGCGGACAAGCTACCGCAGCCTTAACCATCAGGCCAAAACAAAGCGGCAGTTATAAAGTAACCGTAACCAATACCAGCGGCTGTGTTAGCGAACAAACCATTGTAATTACTGTAATAGAAGATTATAAACTCGAAGCCAGTACTGTAGTTACGCCTAACGGCGATGGTTATAACGATAAGTTCATCATCAAAAACATCGATTATTACCCCAATAATACCCTGAAGATTTTCGATAAAACCGGACGCATCTTATACACCAAACACACCTATGCCAACGATTGGGACGGAACCCTAAACGGCAATCCGCTCTCAGAAGGTACCTATTACTACATCATTGATCTGGGAACAGGCATTGGCACTTTTAAAGGTTTTATCAACATCATTAGAGACTAATTACAGACATGAAAGCAATCACCAAAAACATAAAGCAAATAAGTCGCGTAACGTTTCTATTTGCAGCAGGCCTCTTCATTTTCAATCAGGCAAAAGCACAGCTCCTGCCCTTAAATGCCCAGTATTTCCAAAACCGCTATCTGGTTAACCCTTCCATGGCCGGTATTAACGAGGGCTTTAACATTAATGGTAGTTTCCGCAAGCAATGGTCGAACATTCCGGGGGCACCGCTTACCCAAAGTATTACCCTCGATCAGCAGGTAAATAAAGTGGGTTGGGGTGTTAATTTCTACAACGAAAAATCGGGCGGTATACAGCGTACCAAAGCCGTAGGAACCTTTGCTTATCATTTGCCGCTAAACAACGAAGATCAGCAACTAAACTTTGGTATTTCGTTTGGTGCCAGTCAAGACAGGCTCGATTTAAGCAGTATCAGAAACAGCGATATCAACGATCCATCCATTGCCCGCTTTAACGACAGGGGCTATTACCTGGATGGCGATTTCGGCGTATCGTACACTTCGAAAAACTTAACCATCGAAGGTGCCATACCCAATATGCGTTCTGTATTCCGTAACGATGATTTAAACTTTGCCGATAAACCCACCTTTTACTCGGCAGTGAGTTATAAATTTAATCTCGGCTCGGGCATGGATGCAATTAGCCTGGAACCAAAGGGAGTATTCAGGGGCATTAAAAACTACCAGAACTTATGGGATGCCGGCTTAAATGCCAACTTTGCCAACGATAAACTTTATTTAATGGCCATGTACCACAATACGCAAAATGCTACGGTTGGTTTAGGCATGAATTACAAATCGACCCTGTACTTTATGGCTTATTACAACACGGCCACTTCGGCCATTAGCGGTTATACCGGTGGCGATTTCGAAGTGAATGTACGGGTAAACATCGGCAAGAAACCATAGTACATTATACAGCATAACAACACTTAATACAAAGCCACAGACATCCATCTGCGGCTTTTTGCATTTTATCCATCATGCTGAGCTTATCCCCCTCAAGGTTGTCATCCTGAGCCGAGTCGAAGGACCTATAGCACCTTCCCCTGAAGGGGGATTGCCCCCTCAAGGTTGTCATCCTGAGCCGAGTCGAAGGACCTATAGCACCTTCCCCTGAAGGGGGATTGCCCCCTCAAGGTTGTCATCCTGAGCCGAGTCAAAGGACCTGTACCGATTTTATATCGGCAGCGGAAGAAAGCCTATGCATACGGTACAATAACGAAAGCATTAGGATTAGCTTCGCTAAGCACGAAGTGGTTCCCGCCTACGCGGGAATGACGGATCACCTATCCACCCAACTTCTGCACCCTGCCCTCCGGCATAGGAGATTTTCGAAGGAAAAAGCACGAAAAACTTTGCACTGACTTTCATACCCCACTGCCCAAGGCAGGATCAAGCGCGTGAGTTGGGATGAGCACAGGTAAGCGCCTAAAGACTGCCGCAATTAAGGTTTTCGTAGGTTTTTACAAGAATTGCGTAGCAATCTTTTATACCGATAAAAACAACATTATCACATAAAAAACAGATCCAAGTCTTTCAGTTATGCCTTGTTTCGTATTGTTTTTAATGGCAGGCATGCTTTCGCTGCGCTCAGGTTTGTTACTTTTCTATCGAGAGAAAAGTAAGAGCCCTTCGGCGGCGGTGAGCCGAGGCAGGCCTCCTGCCAGGGACGAAAAACACTAACTCTTCCTGAAAAAACACATCCTTATCCCCTCCATTTTCACTACTTTTACCCCATGGCCAAAACCATCAACCTCGAAACCTTCAAAAGATTTTTCCGTTCAGAACAAACCGGTGGAATACTCCTGTTAATCTGTGTAGCCATTTCCCTCATCATCGCCAACACAGCTGCAAAAGATAGCTTTATCCACTTCCTCGAAACCAAACTTGGCTTCGGCACAGTAAACTACAGCATTTTAGCGTGGATTAACGACGCCCTGATGGCCGTCTTCTTTTTACTCGTAGGCCTCGAAATTAAGCGCGAATTATTAGAAGGCGAACTCTCTTCCATCAAAAGCGCCAGTTTACCTGTAATTGCCGCTTTGGGTGGCATGCTGATACCCGCAGGCCTATATTTTGTAATTAACCGGAACCAGCCAACCGCAGCCGGCTGGGGCATCCCTATGGCTACCGATATTGCCTTCGCACTGGCCATTATTGCCATGCTCGGTAAAAACGTACCTGCAAGTTTAAAAATCTTCCTGGCCGCGCTGGCCATTGTAGATGATTTAGGTGCCATTTTAGTCATAGCCATTTTTTACACCAATCAAATCCATTTCGAATACCTGGCCATGGCTGCAGGCATTTTATTGCTGCTTAGCTTAATGAATTATTTCGGGGTAAAACGACTCGTATTTTACCTCATCCCCGGCATATTGCTTTGGTATTGCATCCACCATTCGGGTATCCACGCCACCATTGCAGGTGTCTTACTCGCTTTTACCATACCCACCAATAGTACCAGTAACGAATCTCCTTTAGAAAAACTCGAGCATCTTTTAACCACACCCGTTAATTACTTCATCATGCCCCTGTTTGCACTGGCCAATACCAACATTACCTTTCAAAAAGAAATGTTAAGTGGCTTGCTTTCCCCTTTAGGCCTGGGTATTGTAATCGGTTTATTTGCCGGTAAAACCATTGGCGTTACACTATTTAGCTGGCTGGCCGTTAAACTTAAATGGGCTGACTTGCCCAGTGGTGCAGGCTGGAAACACATATTAGGCCTCGGCATGCTGGCCGGTATCGGCTTTACCATGTCTATTTTTATTGCACTGCTTTCTTTTAGCGAGCCTATGCACATTGCAGAAGCGAAATTTGCAATCTTAACCGCATCGGTTTTATCGGGAGTAGTTGGATTTGTATTTTTGGCTGCAGTTAAGGAGATTTAAAACGAAGAAAAATGATGAAATAAATTACCGAAAAGCATAGAAAATTATTAACTGATGGAAGGCACATATAGGGAATAAAAGCCCGCTCAGAAACAATTGGGCTTTATTTATTTACAGTGTGCCATTTGCAATCTTTGTATATAGGATTTCAGTAGCGCCACATATTGACCAAACTGTATCAAACACTCTAGATTGATCTTGAGAAAACGCCTCAAGAGTCATTCCAACTGCTGTAATATTATTCGTTAGTGCATCACCGGATAAGTGGATGAGATTATTCCTTACCTGTTTAATAACTTCATCTGTGTCTTCAGCTAAAATTGAACTATTGCCATCCGGCATAGGAGATTTTCGCAGGAAAAAGTACGAAAAACTTTGCACTGCCTTTCATATCACACTGTCCAAGGCAGGATCAAGCGCGTGCGGAAGGAAACGAGCAGAGGAAGCGCCTAAAAACTGCCGCAATTAAGGTTTTCGTAGGTTTTTACAAGAAAGTATCCAAGCCTTGATCTTTTGTTTTTTTCTATCAAGAGAAAAGAAAGAGCCCCCGCGGCGGCGAGCGGAAAAAATAATAATACTAAAAGCAGCGAAAGCATTAAAATTAGCTTCGCTGAGTACTACGTAGCTCCCGCATGCGCGGGAATGACGGGTGTTTCAGGGGCTCTTTTTTAAATAGTGTGTGCAATGAAGAGATGCTGAAATAAATTCAGCACGACGGATTGGGTTTTTCTGCACCTTGCTATCCGGCATAGGAGATTTTCGCAGGAAAAAGCACGAAAAACTTTGCACTGCCTTTCATGCCACACTATACAAGGCAGGATCAAGCGCGTGCGGAAGGGAACGAGCAGAGGGAGCACCTGGGAACTGTCGCAATTAAGGTTTTCGTAGGTTTTTACAAGAATTGCGTAGCAATCTTTTATACCGATAAAAACAACATTATCACATAAAAAACTGATCCAAGCCTTTCAGTTATGCCTGGTTTCTTATTGTTTTTAATGGCAGGCATGCTTTCGCTGCGCTCAGGTTTGGTTACCTTTTTATCAAGAAAAAGGTAAGAGCCCCCCGCGGCGGTGGACCTGTACCAATTTTATATCGGTAGCGGAAGAAGGCTTGTGCGTATAGTAGCGAAAGCATTAAGGTTCCCGCCTGCGCGGGAATGACGGATCAAGTAAAGGAATAGTCTTTAAAAAACAAAACCTATAAGACCATTACGATCTTATAGGTTTCTTCGTGTTTTTGTGCCTTGGTGGTAAAACAATACGTTCTAGTTCCATCCGCCCCCTAAAGAACGATACAAGCCCACCACCGCATTTAACTGTTCGGCTTTAATGGTAGCCAGTTCCAGTTCGCTTTGCAATAGGTTGCCCTGTGCAGTAATCACCTCCAAATAGTTGGCCATACCACTTTTAAATAATAAGCTTGCATTTTTAGAAGCCTGTTGTAAAGTTTGTGCCCTTCTTTCAGCAATGCTGTACTGGTCTTTCAGTTTTTCTACTTTAGTCAGTTCATCAGAAACCTCGCCTACAGCGTTTAGTACCGACTGACGGAACTGGATCACTGTTTTCTCCCGGTCTATTTTAGCCAGTTCTAAATTGGTCTTTAGCTGTCCGCGTTGAAAAATAGGTTGCGTAATACCACCCGAAACCAATCCGAACAACGAAGCCGGTACATTAAACCAGTTACTCGCTTTAAAAGAGTTAACGCCACCACTGGCAGTAATTACCAGCGAAGGATATAAACTTGCTTTCGCTACACCAACTTTGGCATTGGCTACATTAAGCGCCAGCTCTGCCGACTTGATATCGGGCCTGCGACTTAACATCGCCGATGGGAAACCCGCATTTAAATTGGCAGGGATACTCATTTTATCCAAACGGCTGGCTCGGTTAATGGCTTTAGGCAAAGTACCAATCAGTACACTTAGAGCATTTTCCTGCAAAGCTACATTTTGCTCCAAACGCGGAATCAGCTGTGCAGCAACCAGCTGCTGTGCCTGTGCCTGCTGTATGGCCAGCGAAGTTACCTGACCGGCATCAAATTGCAGGTTAATAATCCTTAAAGTACTGTCGTTCAGTTTAAGGTTTTTACGGGCAATTTCCAGTTGCGCATCCAGCATCAGCAAGTTATAGTACCCCTGGGCCACATTGGCCACTAAGCGGGTTTGTACCGCTTTGCGCGCTTCGGCAGTTTGCAAAAAGCTGGCTAAAGCGCCTGCCTTTTGGTTGCGGATCTTTCCCCAGATATCAGCCTCCCAGAACACACCCAGGTTAGCGCTGTAATCTTCAATGTGGCTCGAACCGGTAAACTGGTTTAAGCTCAATCCGTTTAAACTGTTATCAGAAGGGCGGCTCGAACTCGCCGCTACCTGCAATTTCAACTCTGGCAAATTGCCCAGTTTCGATTGTTTAAACAATACTTCGGCCGCATCGATATTTTTCAATGCAATCTGCATATCATAATTTTTAACCAAAGCTGTATCAATTAAAGTTTGTACAGTAAGGTCGTTAATAAAACTTTTCAAGGGCATAGTGCCAATGCTCGAAGAGTCTTGAGGTGCTGTGTTTCTGAATAAGCCTGGCGCAACATTGGGCAAGGCTGTATCTTTCGAAACCGAACATCCGCTCCAAACCAAAGCGAGGAGCAGGATGCTATATAAATTAAACCGTTTCATAAACTGCATGATTATTTACAGGCTCTTCATGGTGGTGAACAACCTCTTTTGATTTTTTGGATATTTTTTCCTGTAAAGCCTGGAAGATGACGAAAAGTACCGGGATGATAAACAAACCTAACACTACACCAGATACCATACCTCCGGCAGCACCAATACTGATAGAGTGGTTACCCTGTGCCGATGGCCCCGTTGCAATACTCATCGGGAACAAACCAAACACAAAGGCAAGTGAGGTCATGATAATTGGCCTGATCCTTAATCGAGCGGCTTCAATAGCCGAATCGAACAAGCTCAGCCCTGCCCTTCGTCGCTGCACCGCAAACTCTACAATCAGGATGGCGTTTTTAGCCAGCAAGCCGATAAGCATAATCAGTGCTACCTGTACATAAATGTTGTTTTCGATACCAGTTAAGCCCAATACAACAAACACACCAAATACACCAGTAGGGATAGATAAGATTACGGCTAATGGCAGGATATAACTTTCATACTGTGCCGATAATAAGAAGTAAACGAATACCAGGCAAAGCAGGAATATTACTGTCGATTGTCCCCCTGAAGAAATCTCCTCACGGGTTTGTCCCGAGAATTCGTAAGCATAACCGGTTGGCAATTGTTCCCTTGCGGTTTCTTCAATCGCTTTAATGGCATCGCCAGAGCTGAAGCCCGGTTTAGGGATGGCATTTACCTCGATAGAGTTAAACAGGTTATAACGCGAAGCCGTTTCAGAACCATACACGCGGGTTAGTTTAACCAGGGTATTAATGGGCACACTTTCACCAGCCTTGTTTTTAACAAACACACGATCTATACTGGCCGGATCTGTTCTGTCGGCAATATCAGCCTGAACCACCACACGGTAGTATTTACCAAAGCGGTTAAAATCTGATGCCTGTGCAGTACCGAAAAAGGTTTGCATGGTTTGTAAGATATCTTTAACACTTACACCCAGTTGATCGGCTTTTTCGTTGTTCACATCCAGCTGTAATTGCGGATAATCTGCTTTGTAAGAAGTAAAAGCAAAAGCAATTGCCGGTTTCGCCATTAATTTGCCGATAAAGTTATTGGCTACACCACTAAATTTATCCAGCCTGCCATTGGTTTTATCCTGTAGCATTACGTTCATGGCCTCCACGTTACTAAAACCCGGAACGGTTGGGAAACTGAATACAAAGAAAGTACCGGCAGATATGGCTGCCATTTTAGCCCTTACGATATTCTGTATTTCATCTATATTCTTTACCTCACCCCTTTCGTCGTTCGGTTTTAACAATAAGAAAATCTGTCCGGCCGATGGGCTGTTCGATGCCGTTAAGAAGTTATAACCAGCCAGCGACATTACAAACCTTGCCGAAGGCATCGCCCTCAACTCAGCTTCAGCCTGTTTTAATATTTTATTGGTATTCGCTAACGAAGTTCCTGATGGAGAAGCAACCGCAATGGCCACAAAACCCTGATCCTCTGTAGGGATAAAACCGGTTTTTGTTCTGCTTACCAGTAAAACGGTAACCGCAACGATTAAAGCCAGACCAGCCATGCTGATCCATTTATTGCGGATAAGCACTTTTAAGCCACCAATATAACGGTTGGTCATGTAATTAAAACCACCGTTAAAGCCGGCATAAAACTTATCGACAAAACCTTTTTTAGGTGCTGCGTGACCACCCTCAGCATGTTTATTCTTCAAAAATAAGGCAGCCAGCGCCGGACTCAAAGTTAAAGCGTTAACCGCCGATATAATAATGGCAATAGCCATGGTTAAGGCAAACTGTTTGTAAAATATACCTGTAGAGCCCGTCATAAAACCAACCGGTAAAAATACTGCCGCCATTCCCAGTGTAATCGATATAATAGCCCCGGTAATTTCGTTCATGGCCTGGGTGGTTGCCGCCTTCGGACTAAGCCCCGGGTTTTCTTCCATCTTGGCATGCACCGCCTCTACCACCACAATCGCATCATCTACCACAATACCAATGGCCAGTACCAATGCAAACAGTGTTAAAAGGTTAACCGAGAAACCGAACAGCTGCATGAAAAAGAAAGTACCGATAATAGCCACCGGAACTGCTATAGCTGGGATTAAGGTAGACCTGAAATCCTGAAGGAAGATAAATACTACAATAAATACCAGTAAAAAGGCTTCGATTAAAGTATGTTCAACCTGGTTGATAGATTCATCCAGATCGGTTTTGGTACGGTAAAACTGATTGAATTTAATCCCTGCTGGGAAATCTTTCGATAGTTTGGCCATCAGTTTATCGATAGAAATCTGAATTTCGTTGGCATTAGAGCCCGATAACTGGATTACCCCAATGGTAATACCGTCATGTCCGTTTAAACGGTTTACACTGCTGTAGCTGTAAGCACCCAGTTCAACACGGGCTACATCTTTTAAGCGCAATATAGAACCATCCGAATTAGAGCGGATTGCAATATTCTGATACTCCTCTGGTTTGGTAAGCTTTCCTTTGTATTTAATTACATATTCGAATGCCTCGTTACTGCGTTCACCAACCCTGCCCGGTGCGGCTTCCAGGTTTTTATCCTGAATAGCACTGATCACTTCGTTAGGGGTAATTTTGTAAGTAGCCAACTGACTTGGATTTAACCAAATCCGCATTGAATAATCTTTAATACCACCAAATACACTGGCCGAACCTACCCCCGGAATACGTTTAATTTCCGGAATGATATTAATCTGAGCATAGTTGTTTACAAAAACCGCATCGTATTTTTTGGGATCTTCTGAGTAAACGCCTATCGCACCGATAAAGCTGTTTTGCTGTTTGGTAGTAGTTATACCATATTGTACAACCTCTGCCGGTAACTGGCTCGTAGCCTGCGAAACACGGTTTTGCACGTTAACAGCGGCCTGATCGGGGTTGGTACCTTGTTGAAAGTAAACCGTAATACCCAGCGTACCATCATTACTGGCAGTGGAAGTCATGTAGGTCATGTTTTCCACACCGTTAATTGCTTCCTCTAATGATGGAGTTACCGAACGCAAAATGGTTTCGGCATTAGCCCCTGGGTACACAGCAGTTACCAATACCGACGGAGGGGCGATATTTGGAAAGCGCTCTAAGGGCAACTTTGTTAGGCCAAGTATACCCACTATTACCAGCAATATGGAAATAACGGTCGAAAGTACAGGCCTGTTTATAAATTTCTGAAACATGACTTATGAAGGTTTATTGTTGTCTTATTTTTTTGGATTTGCAACAGCTACTTTATCTGCTGCTTTTTGAGGTTGGATAACCATGCCCTCCTGTAATTTGTCGATACCGCTTAATACAATCTGGTCGCCGGCTTTTACGCCCTCTTTAACCAGATAATTTTCGCCGGCCTTACCCACAATGCTGATGGCTTGTTTTTTCACCTTGCTGCTGTCGCCCAGGGTAAACACAAACACCTTATCCTGCATTTCTACCGTTGCCGATTGAGGCACCAGAATGGCATCGTTATGCAATAAGCCTAAACGGATTTTACCGGTATTACCCGAGCGCAGCACGCCGTTGGCATTAGGGAAACTGGCCCTTAGCGTAATGGCACCCGTGTTTTTATCAAACTGACCATCAATCATGTCGATTTTTCCTTTAACCGGATAGGTAGAATTATCGGCCAGTACCAGTTCAACCGCAGGTAAATGTTTAATCCTGTCGGCAGGGGTTTTGCCCGGGTAATTGGTGTTGAAACTGTTGAAGTCGTTTTCGGCAAGCGAGAAATATACATGCACTTCGTGTATATCCGACAATTGCGTTAAAGCAGCCTGATCGGTTGGCGATACCAAACTTCCCTGTTTTTTAGGGATCCGGCCAATATAACCGCTCACGGTAGCCTTAACGTTGGTATAGCCTAAGTTAATTTGTGCCGAAGCTACATTGGCTTTAGCCTGCTCGGCATTGGCTTGCGCAATTTTGTAGGCCGTTTTAGCGGTTTTTAACTGGATATCAGATATTACCTTGTTTTGCACCAGTGGCGTTAACTTATCTACCTCGAGCTGGGCATTTAAAATAGCAGCCTCGGCAGCATGTAAACTGGCTTTGGCATTGTTTAAAGCTTCGCGGTAAGGGTTTTCGTTAATTTTAAAAAGTGTTTGGCCGGCTGTAACATAAGCACCTTCGTTAACCAGTACACTTTGTAAATAACCGCTTACCTGCGGGCGTACATCAATATCAACAGCGCCTTGTATGGCAGCCGGATATTCGATAAAGGTAGTTTCCGAGCCTTGATTAATTGCGCTTACCGGTAAAACGGGTGGCGGTGGTACTGCAGCAGCTTGCTGCGGAGCCGATTTACAGCTGGCCAGTACAATTGCGGCAAAAGTGAGAGCGAAGGTATATTTAACAAATGTAAATCGTTTAACAGTGTTAAATAATAAAAACAAACGATGTAGAGATTTCATATGATTTTAAATTATAATGGATTTAAGATGTATAAACTATTTAACAGTGTTAAATAGCAGGGTAAAAAAAAATTAACTATTAATAGATAAGGTAATTCCCTTAATAGCGTCTTTTAAAATTTGCTGGTTCAGCTCGTTGGTTGTTCTGCCGTCGGGGCGTACCAGGTTGATGGATATCAAACCGTGAATAATCGACCAATAGGTGTAGTACTTTCTACAGATATCATCGTCTGATACCGGTTTTTTATCGAATAAGGATTCAATTACATCGCCAAGCATATGCCCTACATTTTCTGCTTCGGGCAGCGAATTCTTAACAGTGCAACAAACCATATCCACACCGTACATCAACTGATAAAATTCTTTGTGGGCAAAGGCGAAATTCCAGTAGGCAATCCACATCGCTTCCATCTGATCAGCAGGTGCTTCATGTTGGTCGCGCGCTTCGCGGATGTCTTTGGCCAGCATCAGGTAACCTCTTCTGGTTAACTCGAGCAGGATTCCTTCTTTGTTCGAAAAATATTCGTAAATAATCGGTGCAGTATATTCGATCTGATCGGCAATTTTACGCATACTCAATGCCTGCCAGCCTTCTGTTTGAACAATGTTCAAGGCAGCATCCAGAATTTTGGTTCTGGTTTCATCTTTTAAACGTAGTATTCTTTCTTTGCTTCCCATGACTGGAATATAAGGTGTAAATAATCTAACACCGTTAAGCAAATGTAGAACCAATTCCAGAATTCACAATCATGCAATTGTCATATAGAATTTCGAGGCATTAAAAAGTAGCTCCATTGCGTTTAAATAAGGTTTTTCTATTTTGTTAATATCCTAACGAATATTTTTACGCTTATTTTCCGCACCTGACAAGCCGGCATTCCGGGTAAGTCATGGCAGTGATCTTTTGTCAGTATAGCTATGCCAATAGCTTCACACCACCTTCTCCGATTGTCATTTCGAGCGAAGTTAAACCTTTAAGCCCTCAGGTGTTCTTAGATGTCTAAGGTGGTAAATTTACTTTGTCACCACCTCAGGCACCTTAGTACACCTTAGAATTTAACTAACATTGTTTTATGTCACCATGCCCGAAACATTCAATCATTCAAAATTCATAATTCAATCATTCATAATTTGACATTCAATCATTTCCCAAATCCATTATCTTAGTATCATGATATACCGCGAAGCGCTTATAACCGACATTCCGCAAATTCAGGTGGTAAGACATACCGTTAAAGAAAACACCCTGTCCAACCCTGCTCTGGTAACCGATGCCGATTGCGAAGACTTTATTACCCGTCGCGGTAAAGGCTGGGTATGCGAAGTGGCCGGCGAACTGGCAGGTTTTTCAATTGTAGATTTACAGGAGCATAATATCTGGGCTTTATTTCTGCGCCCCGAATTTGAAGGCAAGGGCATTGGTAAAGCACTGCACAGGTTAATGATGGATTGGTATTTCGAGCAAACCCGCGAAACCGTGTGGCTGGGAACATCGCCAAATACCCGTGCCGAAGAGTTTTATACCCGGCAAGGCTGGCAGAAAGCAGGTATGGTAAATGAAGGCGAAGTAAAATTCGAAATGACTTATGCCGATTGGTTAGGATTAACCACGTAATTGAAACGGCTGATTTTAATAAATAAACCATATAAGTCATATAAGCACAATGCCTAATATGTACTTAAATGCCCTACATGGCAAAATGAATTAAGCTATTAATTAACCACAAAGCCACAAGGTACATCAAAAAAATATTGGCCTTAATAGTAAAAATAAATAAACCATATAAGGCATATAAGCGCAATACCTAATATGTACTTAAATGCCCTATATGGCAAAATGCATTAAGCTATTAATTAACCACAAAGCCACAAGGTACACCAAGAAAATATTGGCCTTAATGGTAAAAATAAATAAACCATATAAGGCATATAGGCACAATGCCTAATATGTACTTACATGTCTTATATGGTAAAATGCATTAGGCATATTAATTAACCACCAAGGCACCAAGCACACTAAGAAATAACTGTGTCTTAGTGCCTTCGTGGTAAAAAATTAATCCCTAAACTTCTTCATAAAACTACTTACACTTTCTTCTAAGTTACCATCTGCAATAGCTTTAACGAAAGCAGTACCTATAATTGCACCATTGGCGTACGAGCAGGCTTTATCGAAAGTTTGTTTATCGCTGATCCCGAAGCCAATCATAGTCGGGTTTTTCAGGTTCATCTCTTTTATACGGCTAAAATATGCTTCGGTAGTATTGCCCACCTCTAAATTTTTACCTGTTGTAGCCGACGATGATAACAAATAGATAAACCCATTCGTTAAGCCATCAATTTTATGAATACGTTCTTCTGCTGTTTGTGGTGTAATCAGAAATACATTGCTCAGGTTGTGTTGTTCAAAGCATTCCTGATAAAACTCTTCGTACTCTGCCATCGGTAAATCGGGCACAATACAGCCATCCACCCCTACTTCGGCGCAGGCCTTACAAAAATTTTCTACACCAAACTGCAGCACCGGGTTTACATAACCCATCAATAAAACAGGGATGGTAACATTTTTACGTAAATCTTTAAGCTGTTCGAAAAGCACCTTTAAGGTCATACCCTGATCTAAAGATTGCTTGCTGCTCGCCTGAATCACCGGACCATCGGCAACAGGATCTGAATAAGGAAATCCGATTTCCAGGATATCAGCACCCGATTTTTGCAGGGCTTCAGCAATCTGAATGGTATCGCCTAGGTTAGGGTAACCAGCGGTATAGTAAATTGATAATATATTTTTCTTCTCCTGGAAGAGTTGTTTAATTCTGTTCATGTTTTCTATCATTTTCGTCATTGCGAGGCACGAAGCAATCCTACTACAATCGCTACACGCTAACCCAAAGCATTAAGATTGCTTCGTGCCTCGCAATGACGGCTTTCTATAAATTAAAGTACTTAATATAAGTATCCAGATCCTTGTCGCCACGGCCAGATAGGCAAACCACTACATTTTCGCCTCCTTTAAATTCCATTTTGTCGAGGTAAGCCAATGCGTGTGCGCTTTCAATCGCCGGAATAATCCCTTCCAGTTTGGTGCACAATAAACCTGCTTCTAAACTCTCTTCGTCGGTAATGGAAACATATTGCCCGCGACCGGTTTTAAACAAATGAGCATGTTGAGGACCAATACCCGGGTAATCCAGTCCGGCAGAAACCGAGTGCGGTTCTACCACCTGTCCGTCTTCTGTTTGCATTAAAATACTCCGGCTACCATGTAAAACGCCTTCTTTGCCTAAATAAGTTGTTGCGGCCGAAAATCCACTCGATACACCTCTACCAGCAGCCTCTACAGCAATTAGTTTAACATTTTCATCATCAATAAAATGATAGAACATGCCCATAGCGTTACTGCCACCACCTACGCAAGCTAAAACGTAATCAGGCTGATCACTTCCGGTTTGTTCCAGTAGTTGTTTTTTGGTTTCCTCTGAGATGATCGACTGAAAAATAGCCACCATATCAGGGTAAGGATGTGGTCCAACTACCGAACCGATAATGTAATGGGTATCAACCGGATTGTTAATCCAATCGCGCATGGCCTCATTAGTGGCATCTTTTAAAGTTTTACTACCCGAACTTGCCGGAACTACTTTTGCACCCAGCATTTTCATACGGGCAACGTTTGGTGCCTGGCGTTCGATATCTACCTCTCCCATGTAAATTACACATTCGAGGTTGCGCAAAGCACAAACCGTTGCAGTAGCTACCCCATGCTGACCAGCGCCTGTTTCGGCGATAATCCGTTTTTTGCCCAGTTTTTCCGCAAGCAAAATCTGTCCGATGGTGTTGTTGATCTTGTGCGCACCGGTATGGTTTAAATCTTCCCTTTTCAGGAAAATATTAGCGCCATACTTTTCAGAGTATCTTTTTGCCAGATACAGTGGCGAAGGGCGGCCAACATAATCTTTTAACAATTGATGAAATTCCTTTTGAAAACCGGCATCATCAATAATCTTTAAATAGTTTTGACGCAATTCTTCTACGTTCGGATAAAGCATTTCGGGGATGTAAGCGCCTCCAAAATCTCCGTAATATCCTTTTTCGTTTACTTTGTATTTCATATCTTTTGTTTTTCCCCTTGGTTTAAACCAAGGGTGATGAATAACAATTTACTTAGTCATTTCTTTTATAAATTCTTTAATCTTTTCTGCATCCTTCAGGCCTGGTTCGGTTTCGAAGCGGCTATTGATGTCTAATGCATATAAACGATCTTCGCTTATATTTTTAATAGCAGTGGCATGTTCCAGGTCTATTCCACCGCTCAAAAAGTAGGGTTTGTTGTAAGTATACCGGTCTAAAACAGACCAATTAAATGTTTTCCCCGATCCGCCATGTGCTTTTGTTTTGGTATCGAACAGAAAATAATCTGCTACATCTAAGTAAGCTACCAAAACAGTAAAATCGAAGTCTTCATCTATGCCAAAAGCTTTAATCACTTCTACAGCTGGAAAACTGGTCTTTAACCCTGCACAATACTCCGGCGATTCGCTTCCATGCAATTGAACGGCCTTCAACTTCAAAGTACTTACTTTCTCCTTTACCTTTTCGATAGCCTCATTCACGAAAACGCCAACGGTTTTAATTTCGGAGGGGATGTATTTGATCAGTTCTGCAGAAACATCGCTGATTAATCTCGGCGATTTATCATAAAAGATAAAGCCCAGATAATCTGGTTGCAAATCTGCTACCGCAGCAATATTGGCTGCCAAACGCATGCCGCAAACTTTTAGCTTTAGCATGCCAGTAATTGTTTAAAACTGTAAAGTGCTTTTTTGCTCATCAGCGATTCTTCTGCTTCGTAATAGCAATCGGCAAAAGATTGTTCAGGTTTTATGGTCCTAATGGCCAGTGCCGAGTTACAAAGTACTACATTGTTCTGTACATCGGTTGCTTCTCCATTAAGTACATCCATAAATATTTTAGCCGATGATTCTACCGTATCGCCACCTTTAATGGCATTAACATCTACTTTTTCAAAGCCCATATCCTCGAGGGTTAAAATCTGTTCGCCTTTGTTGCTAAAGGTTTTTACATCGCAGGTGAGCGAAATTTCATCATAACCTTCCAGCGCATGTACAATGGTATAGTTTTTATCGGTATCCTGGTATAAATAGGCATATAAACGGGCCAGCTCTAAACTAAATACGCCCACCATCTGGTGTCTGGGTTGCCCCGGGTTAACCATTGGCCCAAGCATGTTGAAAAACGTTTTCACGCCCAGCTCTTTTCTAATTGGTGCCACTATTTTCATAGCCGGGTTAAAAAGCGGTGCATGCAGAAAGCAAATACCTGCTGCGTCTAAATTGCGTTTTAAAGTATCTTCATTATTGGTGAAATTATAGCCCAGGTACTCCATTACGTTTGATGAACCGCAGCCTGAGGAAACACCATAATTACCATGTTTGGCTACATGATGCCCCGCACCTGCCACTATAAACGAGGATAAGGTAGAAATGTTAAAAGTGTCTTTGCCATCGCCACCTGTACCGCAAAGGTCAATCAGTTCGTAAGCCGAAAGGTTAACTTTTACGCACATATCCAGCATGGCATCTCTAAAGCCCTGTAATTCCTGCACGGTAATGTTGCGCATGGCGTACGCGGTAATAAAGGCAGCAATCTGCGAAGAATTGAAAGCCCCCTCTGCAATGGAAATTAAAATGTTTTTGGCTTCTTCCCTGCTAAAACTCTTGTTCTCGAATAAATGGTTTAATATCTTTTTCATGTTTATTGCGAATGTTATTTAACCACAGATAAAAAAGGATGAGCACGGATAAAATCTGTGTGTATCTGTATCCATCTGTGGTTCATTTTTCATTTATGTCTTTATATTATGGTTTGTGTTGCCACAAAGCATTTATATTTTTTTATTCTTTGTGCCGTGGTTTGTGTCTGCACAAACCATTCTTTGCGCCATGGTTCGTGTCCTCACGAACCATTTATTAAACTTCGTTTCGTGAAGACACGAAACGGGGCGTTGTTAAAAAATACCACATAAAAAAAAGAGGATTGCTTTTTGGGCAATCCTCTTCGTTGTGTATAAAATATTTTAAAATATATAACAATAGAAATGCCTAACGAATTTCGTTATGCCACCACCAATTGTTATTTAAGTTTTTAATTATCATGTTTGTATAAAGCAAATATTGATATAGTTTTTTAAAATTCCAAAATCTTTCTAAAAATATATGTCTTTCTTCAAAAGAAAAGTACAGTTTAATGATGATTTCGGTTTCGGATCGAACCCGGTAACCAAAAATCAGCGTATGCTAAACCCCGATGGTTCGGCCAATATAGAGCGTACCGGCCTGCCCTGGTTTAAGTTCGATGATACCTACACACGCCTGGTTACCATGAGCTGGCCCCGTTTCTTTTTGGTTATTCTGATAACCTAT
Source organism: Pedobacter ghigonis (assembly GCF_903166585.1). Classification (GTDB taxonomy): domain Bacteria; phylum Bacteroidota; class Bacteroidia; order Sphingobacteriales; family Sphingobacteriaceae; genus Pedobacter; species Pedobacter ghigonis. The sequence goes on along the minus strand of NZ_CAESCM010000025.1, from coordinate 12,254 downwards.
CTGCTTGTCAATACTATTTTTGCTATTCTATATAACCTCATTGGGATCGAAAATTTAGTTGGTGCAAAGGGCATTACCCTGCGCGATCAGTTTTTCGATGCTTTCTTCTTTTCGGCGCAAACCATCTCTACGGTGGGTTATGGCCACATTTCGCCGCAAGGTTTTATTACCAGTGTGCTGGCAGCTTTCGAAAGTATGCTCGGTCTGCTCGCTTTTGCCCTCGCTACCGGTTTATTGTACGGACGTTTTAGCCGGCCAACTTCGAAGGTTAGTTTCAGTAAGAAAATGGTCATTGCTCCTTACGAAGGTGGCCACGGATTAATGTGTCGTTTGGTTAATTTGCGTCGCAACCAGCTAATTGAAGTAGAAGTGCAGATGGTAATGTCGTACAATGAAATGGTTGATGATAAACAAGTGAGGCGTTTTTACCCGCTTCACCTGGAACGCGATAAAATCAGCATCCTTTCTTTAAACTGGACTTTGGTTCACCCCATTACCGAAGAAAGTCCACTATTCGAAAAATCACTTATCGAATTGCAGCTGGCAGAGGTTGAGGTTTTTGTAATGTTAAAGGCCTTTGATGATACTTTTGCCCAAACCATCCATACACGTACCAGTTACCAGGATGAAGAAATTGAAATGGATGCCCGTTTCGAGAAAATGTATTTCCACAATGAGGCCGGTAAAATGGTAATGGATTACAGTAAACTGGATGAGGTTACGCGGACGGTTTAAAATCGTCACCCTGAATTTGTTTCAGAATCTCATCCATAATAGAGGTGCTGAAATAAATTCAGCATGACGTTAAATTGGAGTTTTAGCAACAATTTGTTCAATAAAACCCAAAATATCCTCGTACAACTGGTTCCCACCAAAAATCATCTGGCTAATCATAGGTACATGGCTTTTACCTTTAATTTCTTTTATCTCGGCCCGAACACCATTGGCTTTTAGTTTCTCGTATAGCTTAGGCGTTTGCAATTTAATAGCGCCGTAAGTTTTACTCCCATAAAAAAGTAAATGCGGATTCTTGATATTGTTCACATAATCCATCGGAGAAGCTGTTTTCCAAACTTCAGGCTGTTCGGTAAACGTTCTGATGAAATCGAAATAAAAATGGTCTTTTTCGGCTGTGGTTAAATATTCGTGCATATCCAGGCCAAAGGGATCGTTGAGGATTATACCTTTAATCGGGTTTTTAATCCCTGCCTTTTTTAAATATTTAGGATCGGCATTGATCAGCTCGGCCAAATGTGCCCCTGCCGAGTGCCCCATTATAAAAATCTTATCAGGGCTTGCCTTATAAGTGGCAATATTTTCGCTCACCCATTTTACGGCCAAAGCACAATCATCGCCCATTTTTTCGTACTGCACATTTGGAGCCAGGGGATAATTGATGATTACTGTAACTACACCTTTCCGTGCAAAATTACGGCCTAACCACCAATAGGTTTCCTTTTTCCCACTGCTCCATGAACCGCCATGAATGAAAACCAAAACGGGTTTATCCTTTATACTGTCGTTCTTATAAAAAATGTTCAAAGTATTGGCCTCATCGGTATTGCCGGCGTAATTAATGTTTTTCGCCTTTTTTACCTGAGCAGAAGCCAGTATGGTTTGGAACAGGAGCATAAATAAAAGCAGGGGTTTAGACATAAAACAAGATTTTTCTTCTCTACATAAATAAACGAAATTGTTGTAAAGGTAGATTTTGATTGTTAGGGGACAGCGTAGCAAGTATGGAGTATTAAGCAGGTATTTAGTATCAAGCAAGACAGACTAAGTTTATTAAACCGTTTGGCTTTATACCTTAGGCCTTAAACCTTCCACCCTAAACCTTTATCAACGGGTTTTTCTCTTTCGCGAATAAATCAAATACCTTTTTATCTACAAAAGCCGGGAAAAGCTTATTCATCCATACGGCTAATTTCCCTTGTCTGGTCATTACTAAAGTGCGTTTGCGCTGCTCAATGCCATCGGCAATAATGCTGGCCACTTCTTCTGAGGTCATCATTTTACCTTCATCCATACTGGTTTCTCCGTGGGCTGCACCATCTTTTGATAAGGCAGTTACACGTATATTCGAAGCTGTAAACCCCGGACAGGCCACCATTACATTTACACCGGTTTTAAGGAGTTCGGTACGTAACGATTCCATAAAACCATTCATGGCAAACTTAGAAGCCGAATAACCTGTACGGCCCGGCAAGCCACGGTAACCGGCAATAGATGATACGCCAACCACTGTTCCTTTGGTTTTTAGAATTTCGGGCAAGGCATATTTTGTACAATAAACGGTACCCCAGAAATTCACATCCATCAGGTTTTTAAGTACCGATAAATCCAGGTCGTTAAAAAGGGCACGCATCGATAAACCTGCATTATTAACCAGGATATCTATTTTTTGAAAGGAAACCAATGCTTGTTTAATAATCAGTTCGCAATCGGCTTCTTTACTTACATCAGCCTGAACCGCTACAGCCCTGATGCCATATTTTTTTTCCAGATCGGCAGTAATTTCGCAAAGGGTAACGTATTGACGGGCCGCTAAAACTAAATTGGCACCGCGCATGGCAAATTCTTCGGCACAGGCTTTTCCTATTCCGCTTGATGCGCCGGTAATGATGATTACTTTATTTTTTAGATTCATTTTTTTGAGTATCGAGTATTAAGTAGCGAGTATCAGGTAGTGAGTATTAAATATCAAGAATAGAGAAGCTAAAATCGCGTAACTGGTCTTCCGACCTATCTTGCTACCTGATATTTTCCATCTCGATACTAATTGCTATTTCATCATCGCGGTTTCGTAAGGTACACGGGTAACAATCGAACGGCCTAGGGTAATTTCATCGGCATATTCGAGTTCGCCACCAAAGGCAATACCCCGCGCAATGGTAGTAACGGGCACGTTGAATTCTTTTAATCTTTTGTACAAATAGAACAATGTCGTATCGCCTTCCATATTGGGGCTTAAGGCTAAAATAATTTCTTTAATGCCACCTGCGGCAACACGGGCTACCAAACCATCAATAAACAAATCGGATGGCCCTACCCCGTCCATAGGCGAGATTAAGCCACCCAAAACATGGTAAACACCAAAATACTGTCCCGTGTTTTCAATCGCCATTACATCACGCGTATCTTCTACCACACAAATGGTTTCTTTATCGCGTTTGTGCGAGGTACAGATTTCGCAAACCGTATAATCAGAAATGTTATGGCAGGTAGTACAGTGTTTAATCTGTTGTTTGAGCTTAATAAATGTATTACCAAACTGGTTTACTTCCTCCTGCTCTTTGCTTAAAAGATGCAGCACCAGACGCAAAGCCGTTTTTTGTCCTACACCAGGCAGTTTCGAAAATTCGTTTACTGCATCCTCGAGTAGTTTGGATGAAAAATTCATAATACAAAAATAAGGAAAAGGTTCATTAGTTCATTAGTCATTGGTTCAATAGTTCATGGGTTTATAGTTAATGGCTCATGGTTGATAGCCAATGTTCCGAAGCATTTCTAAGTTAATGGTTGATTGCTCATAGTCCAATGCGATGTTTTAGAAAAACGATTGAATATTAATGGCTCGCCGGCTTAGGTGTAATGGCTATTAAAAATCAGCTATAAACCATTAACCGAAAGCAGTAAAAACTAAAGCCATTGACTTTAACTTTGAATTTATTACATTTATCAGCTTAAAACAAAACTATGTCACCAACCATCCTACTGTGTTTTCTAATTGGTTACTTCCTGCTACTGATTATCATTTCGTTTGTAACTTCTCAAAAATCGTCAGACAATAATACTTTCTTTGTTGCCAACAGAAACTCTAAGTGGTATTTAGTGGCCTTTGGAATGATAGGAACGGCTCTTTCGGGCGTAACTTTTATTTCGGTGCCCGGTGAGGTTGGTGCCCCCAGCGGAAACCAGTTTCAGTATTTTCAGTTCGTGCTGGGCAATGCGGTTGGCTTTATCATTATTGCCACGGTTCTATTGCCGCTCTACTACCGAATGAATCTAACTTCCATTTACAGCTATATCGAAAAACGGCTGGGGCATTACAGTTACAAAACAGCAGCATCGATATTTCTGTTAAGCAGAACACTTGGATCGGCCACACGACTTTATCTGGTAGTAATTGTATTGCAACGCTTTATATTCGATAATTATGGCATCCCGTTTTGGTTAACGGTTTTAATTTCACTTGCCTTAATCTGGTCATATACCTTTAAAGGTGGCTTAAAAACCATTATCATTACCGATACCCTGCAAACGTTTTTCCTGGTATTGTCTGTTTTTTTAACTATTTATTTTATTTGTAATAGTCTCGATTTCAGCATTCCACAAGCGTTTGAAACCATAAAAAACAGCAGTTATTCTAAAATATTCTTTCTGGATGATTTCCTTACCAACAAGTTCTATTTCAGCAAGCAGTTTATAGGCGGTATTTTCGTAACCATCGCCATGACAGGGCTGGATCAGGATTTAATGCAGAAAAACCTGAGTATGAGTACCATCAAAGAAGCGCAGAAAAACATGTTTACCTTTACCGGTGTATTTGTAATCTTAAATGTTTTCTTTTTAAGTGTAGGTGCATTATTATACATTTTCGCAAGTAAAAACGGTATTGATATTCCTTTAGATCACATTACCGGTAAACCACGTACAGATTTACTGTTTCCTGAAATTGCATTGAACAACCTGGGTTCGGTACCTGCCATTATTTTTATGCTGGGCCTAACAGCCGCAACCTTTGCTACTACCGATTCGGCTTTAACCGCCCTAACCACTTCGTTTTGTGTAGACTTTTTAGGCATGGATAAAGCCAAAAACATCGACGAAAAAAGTGCTGTTAAAAAGCGTCATACCGTGCACGTGGCATTTTCGGTTTTAATGTTTTTGGTCATTATTGTCATTAATGCATTGAACAGTTCGTCGGTTGTGAGCTTAATTTTCACCATCGCATCATACACCTATGGGCCGCTGTTGGGTTTATACAGTTTTGGATTGTTTGTAAAAAAACGCGGACTTCACGATAAATTAGTACCGATAGTTTGCATATTATCGCCTTTTTTATGTTACTTGCTTGCAAGCAATTCGGCCGCAATATTGGGCGGATATGTTTTTAGTGTTGAACTGATTTTAATTAACGGTTTAATCACATTTATAGGTTTGTTATTCATTAGCAAAAAAACTGATGCGCAAACCAGGTTTTAATATTTAGCATTACGTATATGACGAGTGAAGAAAAAATAAGAAGCGCTTTTGAGAATAAAGACTGGCAGGAAATTAAAGTAACAGACTCCTGGCAAATTTTTAAAATTATGGCCGAGTTTGTAGATGGTTTTGAGAAACTGGCTAAAATTGGTCCATGTGTTACTATTTATGGGTCGGCACGTACCGCCCAAACCCACCGCTATTATCAGCTGGCAGAGCTGTGCGGTAAATTACTAACCGACCGTGGTTACGGTGTAATTACAGGTGGTGGTCCTGGTATTATGGAAGCTGGTAATAAAGGTGCGCATACAAATGGTGGTAAATCGGTTGGTTTGAACATCGAACTGCCTTTCGAGCAATTCCACAATAAATATATCGATCATAACAAATTACTGGAGTTCGATTACTTTTTTGTGCGCAAGGTAATGTTTATGAAATACAGTCAGGGTTTTGTGGTGTTACCCGGCGGTTTTGGCACTATGGACGAGCTTTTCGAAGCCTTAACCTTAATCCAGACCGGTAAAATTGCCCGTTTTCCCATTGTATTGGTAGGTGTTGATTACTGGGGAGGATTAATTGATTGGATTAAAGGTACCATGCTGCAAAAGGAACACAATATCCATGAAGAAGATTTAAATCTTTTCCGTTTGGTTGACACTGCCGAAGAAGCCGCTGAGCATATCTTCCGTTTCTATGATAAGTATGTGTTAAAACCGAATTTCTAGTCCGTAGAAGTTCATTGGTCATTGGTTCATTAGTTCATGGCTAATAGTCTATAGCAGGGCTTTCGTTGTCCGGGAGTAATTGGTCAATAATCGATGGTTTATTAGTTCATAGCCAATAGTCTAGAGCAGAATTTTCTTTAATTAAGAGTTTTCAGTTAGCTTAAGTATATTGGCTATTAGCCATCAGCTATGAACCAAGAAACTTCAGAATTATAAATTACAAAGAGGTGTTCACGATATGAGCACCTTTTTTTATGCCCAAATAAATTGTAACAACTTAAGCCTCTTGCCATCTAAAATAAAACAGCATACATATGGCAAAGTTTATTAATTGGAAAAGGAACTGGTTGAACGGCAACTTACAACTGTTTGTTGACGGGATTCAGAAGGGTGCTTTAACATTCGAAATGTGGAAAAGCAATGCCTATACCTTATTCGAGGATAAAGACTATGCTTTTGAGAACAAAGGTTTCTGGCAAAGTACCACAACGGTAACCGATCGTAAAACCAATGAAATTGTGGCCATCATCACTTACGACAGCTGGAAATCTAAAGCCATTATCAGTTTAAAATCGGGCGAGCAATACGAGTGGAAAGCAACCAGTTCGTGGCGCTCAGAATGGACGGTTTCGAACAACAAAGACACCCATATTTATTATCAGGCTTCGAGCAATACTGGTGCTATTTCTACCCAGGCAGACAATAACTTATTAATTGTTGCAGGTTTGTTTATTAAACAGATTTACAATAAAAAAACAGCGGTAATGGTGGCTTGTTTTGTTCCGATTATTACGGCAACACTTACCCGTCACCACGGTTAGGCATAATTAATCTTTTTGGCGATGGAACAGGTACTATATTGGAGAAAAGGTTTATTTGATAGCAACTATCAGGTATTTGATCAGCAGCAACTTAAATTTTCGATGAATTTTAGTTCCTGGCAAAACTCTGCCATAGCCACTACCCAAAGCGGGATTTACCTGTTAAAGAGCGAAGGATTTTCAAAACCTGAAACCAGAATATTAAATAACCAAAACGAGACTTTAGCAACAATTACTTATGATTGGCTTGGTTTTAAGGCCAGGGTTGTTTTTGCTTCAGGCGAAACATTAGACTGGCGCTACCAGAATAGCTGGTTAAGCCGCTGGTCGCTCAATAACCTTAAAGATAAACAGATTTTGTTCAGTGCATCGGCCGGAAACGGAAACATCCACAGCAATGTAAATGATGATATGCTGGTACTTACCGGACTTTTTATCCGCGAGTATTATTCGAGGCTACTGTTCGGTTTGATCATTTTGATAGTCATCCTGATCAGCTGTAGAAATATTTTTTAAGCTCAAACGGCCAGCTAAGAGTTATGAGGCCTTTCTTCCGTTCAACTCCTTTAAACCTTCTGTGCTACCCTAAAATCTGCTGTATTTTCTCCGTTGGACGGGCAATAACAGCCTGATCGCCGGAAATAACGATTGGTCGCTCAATTAAAACAGGATGCTTAACCATGGCTTCAATCCACTCCCTGTCGGTTAAGGTTTTACCCTTGTAATTTTCTATGAAAACGGCCTCACCTTTCCGAATCAGCTCCAATGGTTTAATACCCAGTTTGGCTACAATTTCGGTAAGTTCGGTCTCGTTTGGTGGGGTATCGAGATAGTACACAACTTCAAATTCTTTTCCGCTTTTTTCGAGTTCCTGTAAAGCGCAACGGCTTTTGGTACACCTGTTATTGTGATAAATGGTAATCATGGTGAATGTTTTTATAATCCGCTTACGCCACCGCTTACCACCAGTTTCATGGCATCGGCTGCAGTCATTTTTAAATCGGTAACCTTGTTGCGTTGTACAATACACAACTGGCCTGCAAATGAATAAGAAAGAGGGAAATAAACAGCTACTTCATCGGGCAAATCCAGTTTATGCAAATCGTTCTGGGTTAAAAAACCAATCTTCTTTAAACCTCCTTCTACCTCTACCAATACCGGATGGTTAAATTTCTTTTCGTCGCCCACAAAGGCTTCTGTTAAATCTTTTATAGAAGAGTAGATGAAATTGAGCAAAGGCAGGCGATGCATCATCCGCTGAAACCAGTTGTACATGGGCTCGGTAACCAAATTGGTTACAAAAATACCTGCCAGCAAAATAATGGTAACAACAGTTAGCAAACCCAAACCGGGTATGTTGCGGCTTTCGCCTGTAAGCGGATTTACGCCAAGTATATTTTTTACGTTTAACCAGCTATCAACCGTTGTAACCGCCCAAACTACAATAAAAATACTTACGGCAATGGGTACCACAATTAATAAACCTTTAATCAGATAGTTTAAAATGGCTTTCCCTACTTTATTCATGCGGCAAATTTAGGTAAAAATAGTGAAACCCCACGCTCAATCCCTGTTTGTTCATTGGTTCATTAGACATTGGTTCATTAGTGAAACCCATGGTCCCACTCTATCGGTTGGTGTCTCATTGACCGAAACAGATGAACAATAAGCGCCCTATAAAGCGATACAATCGCTTATCTCTCCCATCCACGTTACAAACGTAGACGATAACACATCTGAGTTCCCTATTGGTTGGTGTCTCACCGACCAAGACAGAGGATCAAAAGCAATTAATCCAACGATTTGTTAAAAGACGCGCTATGTGGCATCTTGCCCGGCACCAATGAACAAGTGAACCAATTTATTCATAAAAATAAACCCGCTTAACCCTTTGCGAAATGTTGGTTAAAATCTCGTAGGGAATGGTATTTACCTCGCTGGCTAACTGCATAATGGTGTGCTCTTTATTAAATACGATGGCTTCATCGCCGGCTTTAACATCAATCCCTGTAATATCGAGCATGGTCATATCCATGCAAATAGAGCCTATTGTGGGCACCAAATTACCGTTGATGAGCATTTTACCTACCCCATTACCAAAAGCCCTGTTATAGCCATCGGCATAGCCAATTTTTACGGTTGCAATCTTACCTCCATGCGGCATAATTCCTTTGCGGCTATAACCTACTGTTTCGCCGGGTTCGAGTGTTTTTACCTGACTAACCGTAGTTTTGAGCACCATAACGGTTTGCAGGCCACGGTTATTAGGCAATGCCGAATCGAAGCCATACAGGCCAATGCCCAGGCGTACCATATCCATTTGTCCTTCGGGCCAGCGCGAAATGCCCGAGGTATTGGCGATATGCAATAGAGGTTTATACGTTAAAATTTCGGTTATCAGTTTGGCCATATCCTTAAACCGTTCTATTTGCCGCTGGGTAAACCCATCGTGCTCGGCCTCGCCACTGGCTACCAGGTGCGAGAAAATGCTTTGCACCTTAACTTTGGCATTATCTTTTAACAAACTGGTTAAAGTGGTAATTTCGGCCTGATCGAAACCTAAACGATGCATCCCGCTGTCAATTTTGATGTGGATGGGATAGTTAAAATCGTAATCAGAAAGGGCATTGATAAAACTGTTCAGAATATCGATGCTGTAAATTTCAGGTTCTAACTGATGTTTGATAATGGCTTCGAAAGCAGATTCTTCTGGACTCATTACCATAATCGGCAAAGTAATTCCCGCTTTGCGTAGGGCTATACCTTCGTCGGCGTAAGCTACAGCGAGGTAATCTACTTTATGAAACTGCAGTAAGTTGGCAATTTCAAAACTGCCACTCCCATATGAAAAGGCCTTTACCATGGCCATCATTTTAACACCGGGCTTAATTTTAGAACGGTAAAACTGCAGGTTACCCACCATGGCATTCAAATCGATTTCTAAAACCGTATCGTGTATTTTCTGCGTGAGTAGTTTACTGATCCGGCCAAACTCGAAGCGCCTGGCTCCTTTTACCAAAATGGTTTCGTGACTAAACTGCAAACCAGGAAAAGCCTCAACAAAAGCATTAGTATCGTCAAAAAACTGGGTTTCGAACTTAAAAAGATCTGCAAAACGCGCAATGTGCGTTCCGATTCCGATTAAGCGATTTGCCTTTTTCTGCAACAGCAATTCGGCTATTTCGGTATATAAATCGAGGTCGTCTCTTCCGGTTTCGAACAATTCGGAAAGAATAACGGTTTTACGTGCATGTTGGTTCTGCTGGTTCAGGAAATCGAGGGCGATGGCAAGCGAAGAAATATCTGCACTGTACGAATCGTCGATGATGGAGCACTGGTTAATGCCGTTTTTCAGTTCGAGGCGCATGCTCACATGGCTCAGCTTTTCTAAACGCAGATCGGCTTGCTCAGGCGTGTAGCCCAAAGCCAGCAAAGTGGCCCAGCAAATCATGCCGTTCTCGATCGAGGCCTTATCTTTAAAAGGCAGCATACATTCTATTTCCCTATCCTGGTAAATGGCCCTTAAATAACAATTGCCTTCAATCGGCTCTACTGCAATTATCTGTAAATCGGCAGCTTGTTTACTGCTCCAGCTAAATTGTTTTTTACCGGGAAGTTCTTTAAAGCTTACTTCACTTACATACTCAGGCGAATAGATAAAAAGTTCACTATCTTTAAAAAGCCTCAGTTTTTCTGTCAGCTTTTCCTTTTTCGAACTGAAACCCTCGGCATGTGCTTCGCCAATATTGGTTAAAATGCCGATCTGAGGCTGGATAATCTTCGCCAGACTTTCCATTTCATTCACGGCCGATATACCCGCCTCAAAAATGCCTAAGGTATGACTGGCCTCAATTTGCCACACCGAAAGCGGTACCCCGATTTGAGAATTATAACTTTTAGGGCTTTTTACGATATTAAAGTCGGCTGCCAGAAGCTGGTACAACCATTCTTTTACAATGGTTTTGCCGTTACTGCCGGTAATACCAATCGTTTTTAGGTTAAACTGCTTGCGGTGTTCAATTGCCAACTGTTGCAAGGCTTCCAGGGCATCATTAACCTTTAAAAAATTGCAGTCCGGATATTGGGCAATGTATTTTTCATCCGTAATTACGAAATTACGGATCTCTTTAGCATAAGCATCTTTTATAAACTCATGGCCATCGCGATGTGCCGCAAGCGCAAAAAAGATAGAATTTTCCGGAACGAGCACAGACCGGCTATCGATTACCAAATACTGAATAACAACTTCGCTATCAATCAATTTGGCATCTGCATTTAAAATTTCGGCTATTCTGGCAATGGTATATATCGGGTTCTGCATGCTATTTTTATTCAGAAAATAGGGTAATCGTTTATATTTTTACGAATTTCAGTAATTAATTATGAAAAGCGGTAAACAAGAGAGCATAATATTAGATAAAAAGCAGGCATTGGCCAAGGCCGAAAGTTTTTGCGCCTATCAGGAACGCTCGCAAAAGGAAGTGCGTGGCAAATTGTTAGACCTGGGCATGCGCGGCGACGATCTGGAAGAAATTATTACAGACCTTATTCTGAACAATTTTTTAAATGAGGAAAGGTTTGCCATGAATTATGCTTCGGGTAAATTTAACATTAAACACTGGGGCAGGATAAAAATTAAACAGGGATTAAAACTGAAAGGCGTTCCGGATAAAATGCTGCAAAAAGCAATTTATAGTCTGGATGAAGACGATTACCTGCTTACTTTAGAAAAACTGGCGGTAAAAAAAGCAGAAAGTTTGAGTGAAAATGATCCCTTTAAAAGAAAAATGAAGCTGATGAGCTACCTTCAGGCAAAAGGATTTGAAACTGATTTAATTTTACTAGTACTGAAAGCCAGCAATTTAAACTAAATATTAAATTTTTAATAAAAAATCTCTTGACAGATATATAAATCTGCCTATATTTGCATCACCAAAACGAAACAACAACATCAGTTTTGTAAATGCGAAAGTAGCTCAGTTGGTAGAGCACGACCTTGCCAAGGTCGGGGTCGCGAGTTCGAATCTCGTCTTTCGCTCCAAAAAAATGCCTTCCTACCAGAAGGCATTTAATTTTAAAGTTAACCAAGCCGGTGGATATCGGCAGCGGCTAATGCTCGGGTGGTGGAACTGGTAGACACGCAGGACTTAAAATCCTGTGCTTTCAAAGGCGTGCGGGTTCGATTCCCGCCCCGAGTACAACAAAAATCGAACAAAAAAAGCCTTGATGAAAATCGAGGCTTTTTTTGTTTTATGGCTATTTCAGTCTATCGGTTGGTGTCTCATTGACCGAAATAGACTACCTGAAGCTGGCAGGTGCAGACACCAGTCAGTAGGTGCATCAAACAGAATTTCGACGAACCTGAAGAACACGGATCAAGCGGAAAAGTTGGGGGGATATCTTTTATGCATATATTTTCGATAATCTGAATAAGAAGAATTTAACATCCCTTACACCTCTCGATGTTGCTCTAAAGGCTTTGATCTTAGCATTGAAAGAT
>NZ_CAESCM010000024.1 GCF_903166585.1 Pedobacter ghigonis | reverse complement strand
ACAACACCAATAGGAAACAGCAGGAAAACTGGGGCTTTAATCCAAACATAAAAACAAATATTATCAACAGAAATGTGGAAAAGGATTTGTTTTTTTAAAATTCAAAATGTTTCGAACACTCCTAATTACAAATCCCGACTAACATAAAAGAGATCGTCACCCTGAATTTATTTCAGGGTCTCTCTAAAAGAGATGCTGAAACACCCGTCCGACTGGCCGGGCGAAAGTTCAGCAAGACGTTATGTTTAAGTTTTGATTTTTATTGCAGAAACTCCAAACTTATTTCCATCCCTTAGCCCAGGCTTCCTGCGCTTTTTCATCATGGAAAGTCCAGGCTACAAAGCGGCTTATTTTCTGACCCTGGCTCATTTGAACGGTTCTCACTTCAAAAGCATTTACCTTAATTAAGGCATTATAAATACTTTTTAGGTTGGCACTTTTCGATACCAAAGAGGTAAACCATAAAACCTGGTTTTTAGTCTGCTCGCTTTGAATGATCATCTGTTCTACAAAAGCACGTTCGCCCCCCGGGCACCAAAGCTCGGCCTTGTTACCACCAAAGTTTAATACGTGTTTTACTTCCTTTTCGCCACTACCCAGATTACGCCATTTTTGACGGGTACCCTGTTCGGCTTCTTTTAACGAAGCGTGGAAAGGCGGATTACAAACTACTGCATCAAAGCGCTCGTTTCTACCTACAATCCCCCTAAAAATACCCATTTTAGAACCTTGCAAACGCGGTTCAATCGCGCCTTGTAAAGATTTATTCGCATCAACAATCCTTTTGGCTGCTTCAACTGAAAGCGGATCGATATCCGAACCTACAAAACTCCAGCCGTACTCCCGGTGCCCGATAATTGGGTAAATGCAATTGGCACCAATACCAATATCCAGTACATTTACGTTGGCACCGGTTGGATTTTTCCCTTTGTTGCTCGAGCCTAAAAGATCGGCAACATAATGAATGTAATCTGCCCTGCCCGGAATAGGCGGGCAAAGGTAATCTTTTGGAATATCCCATTGTGAAACATCGTAGTAGTGTTTCAACAAGGCCCTATTTAATGCTTTAACGGCATTTTGATCGGCAAAATCGATAGAATCGTCGTTATGTTCGTTTTTAAAAACAAAGCGCTTTAATTCTTTTGAACTAGCAGTAAGTTGTTTGAAATTGTAACGCGAACGGTGTTTGTTGCGTGGGTGTAACTCGCTTTTCTCTTTGCGGTTATTTTGTTCTTCCTGAGCCAATGTGATTGGGTTTAACTAAACATGCTGTGTTGCCTGTTTCTGCTGCAAAGGTAGCTAAAAAAAGGCGAAAGGTATGAAGGCGGAAGGTAGAAGGTCTTAAAGCGTATTCGGAGTGGTTTTAGTCTCTGCCTTTATTCGCCATGCTGATCCGATAGTTATCTGACTTGTTCAGCATCTCTCTTTGTAAAATGATGCATGAAGTAATTTAGAGACCTTGAAATAAATCCGATAGCTATCGGATCAGGGTGACGCATCAGGGTTATGATTGTGATAAACCTACTCCAAACTGAGCATTTCAAACTCTCAACTACGTTTCCTCTCCTTTTTCGATCATTGCTGGTTGAATGGCTTTCAAATACTTCTCCTGATCGAACTGGTTTTCGCTTTTGGCAATTACAATGGTAGCCACGCCATTACCGATTACATTGGTGATCGCCCTTGCCTCGCTCATAAAACGGTCAACACCAATCAAGATAGAAATATGTTCAATGGGCATAATCTTTAATGCAGTTAGCGTTGATACGAGTACAATGAAACCACTCCCGGTAACACCTGCAGCGCCCTTTGAGGTCACCATAAGTACACCTAAAACTGTAATTTGCTGCCCGAGCGTTAAATCAACATGAAAAACCTGACAAAGAAATATAACTGCCATAGCCAGATAAATTGCTGTACCATCGAGGTTAAAAGAATAACCCGTTGGGATAACTAAACCGACTACCGATTTATCGCAGCCAATGCTTTCCATTTTCTGCATCATACTGGGCAAAGCCGATTCGGAAGAAGAAGTACCCAGTACAATTAAAACCTCCTGACGGATGTATTTAAGGTACTGCCAAAGGCTAAACTTATAGTACCTGCAAATTCCATTTAGAATAATAAAAATAAACAAAATGCAGGTTAAATATACCGAGCCCATTAACTTGGCCATCCCGATTATGCTTTGCAAACCGTGGGTACCAATACTAAAAGCCATACCACCAAAAGCGCCAATCGGTGCCAAACGCATAATCACCTTCATAATTTTAAACAGCACTTTCGAGATTTTATCAAAAGCATTTAAAACCACGGTCCCTTCGCCACCTAACTTATTTAAACCGTAGCCAAAAAGTATGGCAAACAATAAAATTTGTAAAATATTGCCTTCAGCAAATGAAGCGATGATGTTATGCGGAATAATATGGAGGAAAAACTCGGTCCAGTTCATGTCCTTCGCCTGTTCGGCATAACCTGCAATTTTTGTCGTATCGCCGGCTTTCGCAACCATGCCTGCACCCGGTTTTAAAACATTGGCTACCAGCAAACCGATGGCAATGGCAACTGTACTTACAATTTCGAAATACAATAAAGCTTTGCCACCTACCCGGCCCACTTTTTTCATATCGCCCATGTGTGCGATACCCAAAACAATGGTAAAGAATATGATCGGCGCAATTAGCATGCTAATCAGATTGATAAATCCCTGACTGATTAGTTTAGCTGTTGGCGCAAAGCCCGGAAAGTAAGCCCCTACGCTAATACCTATTATAATGGCTACAATAACCTGAAAGGTTAAATTGGAAAAGATTTTCTTCATGAATTGCTTTGCCTTACTTATAAATACTTACTTCAATCTTTCCATCGGCGGTAATTGCACCACGATACATACCCTCGGTATTAAAAGGCATGGTCATATTTCCTTGCTTATCCAAAGCGATTAAACCTCCGTTACCGCCCATCTTGTCTACTTTCTCTATTGCAATTTTTGAGGCTTCGGCTACCGAAAGTCCTTTATACTCCATTAAATCGGAAATGGTTTTGGCCACTACATTACGGATATAAAACTCACCCCAGCCGGTACACGAAATGCCCGCAGTTTCATTATTGCAATAGGTACCGGCACCAATAATTGGGGCATCGCCCACGCGACCATATTTTTTATTCGTCATACCACCTGTCGAAGTTCCAGCAGCTAAGTTGCCTGCTTTATCCAGCGCCACACAACCCACGGTGCCAAACTTGTAATCGAGGTTTTTTACCCCAAAAAGTTCCGACTTTTTACTACCATGATCGAGTACTGCTTTGGTCGAATCTTCTTTAATGGCTTTTTGCAAACCTTCCCAACGTTCTTTTGTCCAGAAATACTTTGGATCTACAATCTCTAAACCCACCTCTTTGGCGAAAAGATCGGCACCTGCGCCAACCAGCATTACATGTTCCGACTTCTCCATCACAGCCCTGGCCGCCGAAATCGGGTTTTTAATGATGGTAACCCCTGCAACAGCTCCGGCCATCAGGGTTTTTCCGTCCATAATAGCTGCATCGAGTTCGTTGCGGCCATCGTGGGTAAAAACAGCGCCTTTACCTGCATTAAAATGCGGATCGTTTTCCAACACATGAATGGTAGCTTCTACCGCATCTAAACTGGTTTTACCTGCTTTAATTTGCGCATAGCCTGCCTGCAAGGCCTGGGTTAGAACTGCAATATAGGCCGCCTCTTTCTCCGCACTCATGTTCTTTTTTAAAATGGTACCGGCACCGCCATGAATAACCATTACATATTTTTGTTGCGCCGAAACATTAACTGCCAGCACCAACAGCATAAACAAGCTAAGTATTTTGAAAAATTTCATCTTCTTACTGAATTTAAGAAGCTGTTAAATTAAGAAAATCCCAGGGGTTTATTCTATTTTTGGCATATTTATGCGAATCAAACCAAAAATGAAATCCTATAGTATTTTCCTAAAGCTCTTATTACTTTTCTTACCGATTTTATCAGTTGCGCAAAGCGAAAAAACGGACATAGATATTTTTCCTCATTGGGAAAAGGATGAAATCCATAAAATTTCGCTTAAGAGTACTACAACGGATATTGCTAACAAAATAACCCTTCAATATTCATCTACTTTTAGCGCAAACTTTAAGGTATTAGAAAAGAATAAGGATGAATATTTAATTGAATGGACATTTACCAATGCTAAATTAGCCAGTACTGATAAGGTTGTTGAAAATATTCTACTTGCCAATCTGATAAATAAAAAAATCAGGATAAAATTTTCTAGCTATGGAAAATTTATTTCACTCGTTAACGAAGATGAGTTAAGAACTGCTGCAGATAAAACTATTGACAAATTGATGGCTACCACCTCAAATCAAAGCTATAAAATACTATTAACCAGTGCTAAACGTATAATCTCCACTCCTCAAGGCATAGAATCAGCTATTTTAAAACCTATAAAGTTTTATCATTATTGCTTTGGTCACAGCTATAAGCTTAATGAAGAAATTGTAAATAATGTTCTGGTCCCAAATGCTATTGGTGGCGCACCTTTTAATGCAATAGAGAAAGTCAAATGCAGGAGTATTGATCAGCAGAAATCTACCTGTACAATCGAAAGTAGCAAAATCGCAGATGGCCCGGCTTTAACTAAGGCTGTAAAAGATTTTTTCATCAAGAACAACAAAAATCAAGCACAAACAATAGAAAAGCAATTCAGCAATAATAATTATGAAGTTTCGGAGTCTACAGAACACGAAATAAACTTTAAGACAGGCACTATTATTAAGGCATCCTTTAAAAGAACAGTAAACCTGGGTGTTTATAACAGGACATCTCTAAACGAAATACAATCTGCTGATTAAAAAAGTC
The DNA here is from genome assembly GCF_903166585.1 of Pedobacter ghigonis. Classification (GTDB taxonomy): domain Bacteria; phylum Bacteroidota; class Bacteroidia; order Sphingobacteriales; family Sphingobacteriaceae; genus Pedobacter; species Pedobacter ghigonis. Next base: position 50,128 of record NZ_CAESCM010000024.1, on the reverse strand, counting down.
TTAAATTCCTGAAAGCGTTTTAAACTTTAGCAATCCCTTTTGAAGAAAACTGCAGATCGTAAAGCTTTTTGTAATAGCCGTTTAATTTAAGCAATTGCTGATGTGTACCCTTTTCCTTGATCTCGCCTTTATCCAATACAATAATCTGATCGGCTTTCTGGATCGTAGATAAACGGTGTGCAATTACAATTGAGGTACGGCCTTCCATCAGGTTATCAATAGCTTTCTGGATCAGCAATTCGGTTTCGGTATCAACCGATGAAGTGGCTTCATCGAGAACCAAAATGGCTGGGTTATGCACCAATGCACGGATAAAGGAAATCAACTGTGCTTGTCCTGCTGAGAGTGTAGCCCCTCTTTCCATAACGTTGTACTGGTAACCGCCTGGCAAACGTTCAATAAAATCGTGTGCGCCTACTTTTTTAGCGGCATTAACCACCTGTTCCAGCTTAATTTCGGGATTATTGAGCGTAATGTTGTTCAAAATGGTATCAGAAAACAAGAAAACATCCTGCAGAACAGTCGCAATGTGGCTACGCAAATAATCGAGCTCAAAATCTTCTATACGAATGTCATCTACGGTAATATCGCCTTTTTGAACTTCGTAAAAACGGTTCAGGATATTAATTGTAGACGATTTACCAGCTCCGGTAGCCCCTACCAGCGCCACTGTTTCGCCAGATTTTACCTTGAAGGATAAATCTTTTAAAACATAATTTTCATCATTATAGGCAAACCAGACCTTTTCGAACTTAATATTTCCTTCCAGTTTGGCAGGTTGAATTGTTCCGGTGTTTGGCGTAGTTTCGTCGGTATCTAAAACTTTAAAAACACGTTCGGCACCAACCATCCCCATTTGCAGGGTGTTAAATTTATCAGCCAATTGGCGAATCGGCGTAAACACCATGCCCAGGTACATGATAAACTGGGTTATGGTTCCGGGGGTTACATCTAAAGGCTTAGCGAGGATACTTTTAGCGCCATACCAAACCAGTAAACCTAATGACATGGCCGAAATCAATTCTACAACCGGAAAAAATATAGAATAATACCAGTTACTGCGGATATTGGCATCGCGGTAACGCTTATTAATGGCATAAAACTTACGGTATTCCTGTTTCTCACGGGCAAAATACTGCACAATTGGAACGCCGGTAATGTGCTCCTGTAAAAAAGTATTTAGGTTGGAAACTTCGTTCCTTACTTCCTGAAAAGCCACTTTAATGGCCTGCTGGAATTTCCTGGTGGCAATAATTAATAACGGAATGGGTAAAAGCACTACCAAACTCAGTTCCCAGTCGGTATAAAGCATTACACAAACAATTACCACGACCTGCAAACTATCGCCAATCATGGAGATTAAACCTTCCGAAAAAATATCGGCAATGGTTTCCAGATCGGAAACAGTACGAGTAATTAACTGGCCAATGGGTGTTTTATCGAAAAACTTTAGCCTGAGTTTGGTAATGTGGTTAAAAACATTGATGCGCAGATCACGAATCACCGACTGCCCCAGGGTATTGGTTAAAAGGGTATGGTTATACTGGATAAGCGTTTGCAGCACCAACATAAAAACCATCAGCATGGTCATATTTACCAAACCAGAATAATTACCGGCTAAAATATAATGATCGAGTGTGTATTTAATCAAAAACGGGCGCACCGGAGAAATCGCAGCCAGCAGAATGGTTAAAATAACTGCCCAAACGAAAACAGCACGATAAGGCCTTACGTATTTAAAAATACGTTTCAGTAATCCTGTGTTGTATACATCGCCTGTAACTGCCATTTTTTTGTTTAATGATTGAGTTCTGAATAAGTGAATGAATGAATTTTATATACTATCGCTATTTCACATTCTATCATTAAATCAATCTCCAATTCTATCATTTATATATAAGGATACTCAATCTTCACCAAATACAAGCCGCAAGCAGGTACCGATTGCCCGGCCTTACTGCGGTTTTTACTTTCTATCACTGCTTTAAATGCAGCTAAATCTATTTCTTTTTTACCAATCTGCACCAGGGTACCCATAATGGCCCTCACCATGTTCCTTAAAAAACGGTCGGCCTGAATGGTAAATACCAAACCGTCTTCCTGTTCTTCAAAAACAGCTTTTACTACTTTACAATTGTTGGTAAAGGTCTGTGTATTCGATTTGCTGAAACAGGAGAAATCAGTATAGTTTAACAGCTGCGCTGCTGCTTCGTTCATAGCAGTAACATCCAGGCGATCTTTAACCAACCACGACCGGTTTAATTTAAACGGATCTTTTTCGAAATGCAGATGGTATTTGTAAGCCCTTGAAGTGGCATCGAAGCGCGCATGTGCCTCATCGTGTACCGGAATAATCCTTTTCGCCGCAATTTGATAGGGCAAAAGGGCATTGATCCCACCTACAGCACTTAAAACTTTGCTTTCATCCAGATCTTCCACATCAAAATGGGCATAAAAATCTTTAGCGTGCACGCCTGTATCGGTGCGGCCACAGCCCAGTGTTTCGATAGGCTGCCTAAAAACCGTAGCCATGGCTTTATCCAACAACTCCTGCACAGTAATTGCATTGGGTTGAACCTGCCAGCCATGGTATAAGCTGCCATCGTAAGCGATTTGGATGAAATATCTTTTTTTACTCAAAGCGATGCAAAAGTACTTTTTTCCTTTTATTTAGAAGGAAAGCACTTTACATTTATTCGTAAACCCTGTAATTATGGCTTAGCCGTGTTTTTCTCCTCCAACTCCCATTTATTATTGTAAAAACCAGCCAGCTTAATGCCTTTACTGCCTTCATTAGGTAAATCAGACGAGAACACCATAAAATCCGGGAAACCACTACCACCGGCAAAATACTGATTGGCATAAGCTGCTTTCATTCCGGCAACACCAGTACTGGCCACTACGCCAACGAGGAGATTATTATCCTGTTGCGGCCAGATGTAATAGGCCGCTAAATCGTTGCCTTTCCAGGTTTGCTTGCCTGCTGTAATTTGCGAATTGTTAACCTGTATAGGGCAATCTTTTAATAAGGTTTTCCAGGCTGCATTATTATCGGCATTTCCATATAAAATGATATTACGCCCCTGATATTTTGATGTTGAAAATTCTTTGTCTGTAATGATGTCAACTGCCCCATTTCCACGGTAATACCAGCTTTCGGCATCATATCTGGCTTTGTTTAAATTGGCTTCGCCCGCATCGCCGCCGCCTGTTCCCACAACAAAAACCATTTTATGATTAAACGCTTCTTTAAAAGTACCCGATCGTGCCGGATTCTTATCCCTTTTATTCACTGCGGAGAGGATTTGCCAACCTGCGGTATTTTTGTATAAAAACAGGGTATCATTGGCACTTTGAGTGGTAAAGTTAATAACAGGTAAGCTATCTAAAGTTATTTTAACATTAGCTTTTGCACCAAAATCTGTTAAAGCCAGTTTTAAAGTCGCCACGTTTTCAGTTTTACCAGTAATGGCCGATTGTTTCCGATTACGGTTTAAAATAATGCGGCTGTACTGTAAAGGTTGTTCCTGCTGCTCAATGGTAGCCCAGCGGTAAGTTGCCGAAATGCCCGGACTGGAAGTCATGAAATCGATATGATTTACGGCCGAATCGACTGCTATGGTATGCCATTTAAAAAAGCTGAAAATAGCAGGCCAGTCTACACTCTGATCGCCAAACCAATGTTCGCCACCCGGATATTCGTAATAGCTGAAATCGCCATGAAAACCAGCAAGAATTTTCTTCATCTGCCGGGCATAACTAACCGGAACCACTTTATCGGCGTCTCCATGCAATATGTATACACCTAAAGGAGCATAATTGCTAACCAGTTTCGGAACATCACTTTGGTTGCCGGCCCTTAATAACATCCGCTCGACACGATTTTGACTGCTATCCGGAATTTTACCATCGGCCGAACCATAATCTTTAAGTGAAGCATAACCCGCAGCCGGCGCAATAGCCGCCCATTTATCGGGATAAGTTGCGCCTAAGAACCAGGTACCATGTCCACCCATCGAGTGGCCGGTAAGGTAAATTTGTTTTTCATCTGGTTTAAACTGATTTTTAGCCAGTGCCAGTACTTCCAAAGCATCTTTACGGCCCCAGTCTTCCCAGTTAAAGCCACGCGGCCTGCGGTTGGTAGCAGCAACCAGCGTACCCCAGTCTTTAGATTTATAAGCCTTAGCCTGACCAATAGCCTCTACGCCTGCTCCATGAACCGACAAGAACAAGGCAGCATTCGGTTTCCAGCCGTTTAATTGTGGCGTAACAGCGAAATACTGCAAACTGCCGTCAATATTACTCACAAAGGTTTGCTTATGGGTTGACGAACCCACTAAAGCTTCAATTACAATCACTTTCTGGTCTACCTGGGTATTGCCCTGCAACAATTGTAATTCGATATTGTAATTGCCCGGGTTTACCACAGCGCTTGCATCTATTTCAAATACCACCTTTCGTATGCTCAGTTTCGGAATGCGCGCAATGGCTACCTCGCGCTGCTTACCGTTCAAAATGGTTTTGAAACGTAAATTATTATAATCTTTTAACGATGAATTGCTTACAGTGAGGGCGCCTTTGAGTACGCCATTTTTCTCATTAAGCACAATACTGGGCGAAGTAATATCGTCGGTATGAATTAATAGTTTTTTAGCGTTAACAATAATCATCGGCAGTACACTGGCACCCCGTACATAAAGCTCGTTTACACCCTTTTTTAGTTGAACAGGAATATTCATATAACCCGATGCATACGGATCGCCCATGTGTGGAGTACCATTAAAAAATATACTATTGCCCCCAATAACATTTAAAATTGCAGTTTGTGCTGCGCCTGAAGTGTAAGTAAGGTAAATATAATCAGACCCGCGGTCTATCCCACCCGGATTGAGGAAGGGATTACTCGTTGCTTGAAACGATCTCCTCGAAAAGGCACTAAAACGACCATTGGCATCAGCTTTAATTGCTTTCCACAGTACTTTTTCGCCATTTTTTCCGGCAGAAAATTCGCCGTTTTCTACTGGTGCCTGCAGTTGTTGGTTAGCCATTTTCCAGGCCAGCAAATCGGTGTACACGGCTTCGCGGCCATAACGGCTGCCACTGGCTACCGTTAAAGCTTTTTCGAATTTGAGGGTATCTTGCGCAAAGGTGTTTGCGGCAACAAACAGGGTAATTAAAAAAAGTAAGTTTTTTAACATAAATCGTTTTATAAAGTAGGCCAGGTTAAAATTCAATCTATTTTAAACAATTTCCTTAGGCTGCATCATAGTCAACCGCTTAAGAAAAGAAAAGGCAATAACTTTGGTTTTATTTTTTAGGGTTTGTGGTATATAGCCAAATGTATTAAAACTTGCAGGTTTTAACAAAATCTATGCGCAGCAAAAAAATGTTTTTTCAAGGTTGAAATAGAATCCCTATAATTGTTTATTATTTCAAATTAACATGATACAAAGAATACAATCGATATGGCTTTTCTTAGCCGCTTTAACCCTGATCTTAATGTTGTTTTTACCTATTGCCAGCAAAGAAATTGCCGGAACGGAATCAGCAGTATACACCAGCGGTTTATTTCAGATAATTGCCGGTAAAGCGGGTTCGCCATTCAAAATCATATCATTTCTACCTTTACTCATTACCAACATTGCCATCGCGATTATCTGTTTCGTTAATATCTTCAATTTCAGAAAGCGCAGTTTTCAAAAAAGGTTTGCCATTCTTTCGATTGTACTAATCGGAGGTTTTGCTTTGTGGTGCAGCATTTACGCCAAAAAATTACCCGGCGGAATTGAAGGCGCAAATTTTGGTATTGGTGCTTATTTGCCAGCCTTGGCTATTTTATTTATTGTATTGGCCATTTTTGGCATCAACAAAGATGAAAGACTGATCAGGTCGGCTGAGCGGTTGAGATAGCGCTTTATGATTCAAAGAATTCAAACAGTCTGGCTTTTGTTAGCTACTGTGTCCCTTACATTCATGTTTTTCTTTCCATTGGTAACCGGAAAGTTAAATGAACTTTCAGTGCCTTTGTTATATACTAAAGGTTATGCTTCAAGCTGGGATAATGGTGAGTTTATTTCTTACAGCATTACCCCTATTTATCCGTTATTCATTACCCACATTGCCATATCGATCATCTGTTTCGTTAACATCTTCAATTTCAGAAAGCGCAGTTTTCAAAAAAGGTTTGCCATTCTTTCGATTGTACTAATCGGAGGTTTTGCTTTGTGGTGCAGCATTTACGCCAAAAAATTACCTGGTGGTATTGAAGGAGCTGCTTTTGGTATTGGAGCCTATCTTCCGGCTATCGCGATCTTATTTATTGTACTGGCCATTTTCGGGATTAATAAAGATGAAAGACTGATCAGATCGGCAGAAAGGCTGCGATAGCAGCTGTTGGCGTTTCATCAAAAAAATCAAATCGCAAGGCCCATTCCCGATGTCGATTTAAAGCCCTGCCACCGCACATTTTCCATCATCCGTCATCCATCCTCCATTACTTCCTTATTTCCAAATATTTAGCTTTAAAAACTATTTACTTGATTACCTGTAAAATACGAAATATTAACCGTACCTTTGCGGCTCAATTAAAAAATAAAAGACGAATGACAAACCCATTTCAATTATTGGGGATAAGTGATGACGTCGTTAATGCCGTAAAGGACCTTGGATTCGAAAATCCAACGCCGATTCAGGAGCAAAGTATTCCTGTACTGTTAGAAGGCACTAATGATTTTGTTGGTTTGGCCCAAACAGGAACAGGAAAAACAGCCGCATTTGGTTTGCCGCTGTTAGAACTAATCGATTTTAAAGTAAATAAACCACAGGCATTGATTTTATGCCCTACCCGTGAGTTATGTTTACAGATCGCTAACGACCTTAAAAACTTTTCTAAAAACGTTGCTAATGCCCACGTTGTCGCCGTTTACGGTGGTGCGAACATTATGCAACAACTACGCGAAATACGCCAAGGCGTTCAAATCGTAGTGGCCACGCCCGGCCGTATGTTGGATATCATTGGCCGTAAAGCCATTGATTTTTCAAACGTTAAATATGTTGTGCTTGATGAAGCTGACGAGATGTTGAACATGGGTTTCCAGGACGATATCAACGACATTTTATCAACTACTCCTGATGACAAAAAAACCTGGTTATTCTCGGCTACTATGCCTTCAGAAGTTCGCCGTATAGCTAAAAACTATATGGATAACCCTGTAGAATTAACCATGGGCACAAAAAATACTGGTAACGTAAACATCGAACACGAATATTATATTGTTCGTGCCCGCGATAAATATGCTGCCTTAAAACGTATTGTAGATTTTAACCCTGATATTTTCGGTGTTGTTTTCTGTAAAACGAAATTAGATACCCAGGATATTGCTGAGCATTTAATTAAAGACGGTTACAATGCTGATGCTTTACACGGCGATTTATCGCAACAACAACGTGATAAAGTAATGCAACGTTTCCGCGAGCGTAATATGCAGTTGTTAATTGCTACTGATGTTGCTGCACGTGGTATCGACGTTAACAATGTAACACACGTAGTTAACTATTCGTTACCTGATGAGATTGAAAGTTATACCCACCGTTCGGGCCGTACTGGCCGTGCTGGTAAAACCGGTATCTCGATCTGTATCATCAACTCTAAAGAACTGGGCAAAATCCGTCAGTTAGAGCGCATTATTGGTAAACAATTTACCAAAGCTGAGCTTCCTACAGGTTTTGACGTTTGCGAAAAACAATTGTTCTCTTTGGTACACAAAGTACACAATGTAGAGGTTAACAACGAACAGATTGATCAGTACATCCCACGTATTATGGATGAGTTTGCTGATTTAACCAAAGAAGAAGTAATTAAACGTTTTGCCTCTTTAGAGTTTAACCGTTTCTTAGATTACTATTCGAAAGCACCTGATTTAAATGCAGCTGTTGGAGATGAGCGTGGTGAAAGAGGTGAGCGTGGCGAAAGACGCGGACGTGGTAGTGAAGGTTACACCCGTTTATTTATCAACTTAGGTTCGGTAGATGAATTTACCCGTGGCGATATGTTATCATTTATCTGTAACAATGGTAAAATTGGTGGCAAAAGCGTTGGTAAGATTGATTTAAAAGGTGTTTTCTCTTTCTTTGAAGTAGAAGATGCTGTTGCCGACAAAGTTTTTGAAGGCTTTAAATCAGTTGAATTTAACGGTCGTCAGGTACGTATCGAGAAAAGTGGTGATGGTGGTCGTGGCGAAGGTGCAGGCGAAAGACGCGGTGGCGGTGAAAGACGTAGCGGTGGTTTCGGCGGCGAACGCAGAAGCGGCGGTGGCGGTGGTTACCGTGGCGGCGACAGAAGATCAGGCGGCGGTAGCGGAAGACGTGAAGGTGGAAACAGTGGTGGCGGTTTCAGAGATTTCTCTGGACGTAGCCGTGATGATAAAGGTGGCAACGCTGGTGGTGGACGCAGAGAAGGCGGAAACCGTGAAGGTGGTGAGCGCCGTAAAAAATGGTAAATCACTAAACCAAATATTTTTACAAGCCGTCCCGATTTTTCGGGGCGGCTTTTTTTTGCTCGAAAAACCTGTTTAACTTACCCCTTCCCAAGCAACCTGATTTTCTACCTAAACAAAATTGATTTATATTGCTTTCCTAAACTACGTTTATGAAGAAAACCTTTTTCCTCAGCATACTCATTCCAATACTCATTTCATGTAGTCCGGTAAAAAAAGTGTTAAATGTGGGGAGATTAAAACAATCTGAATTTAACGAAAAAATCGCTTTCAACTTCGAAACTGGCGTACCTATCATTGAAGTGAGTATTGCTGGTAAAAGCTATCATTTTTTGTTAGATACCGGAGCCCCAACAGCCATATCTCCGACTTTAGCACAAACATTAAACCTCAGTCCTGCAACAAGTTCCAAAAGTTCCGATTCGCAGGGGTATAAGAAAAAAGAAACTGTTGTAGTTATTCCTGAAATTAAAATTGGCAAACTGGTTTTCGAAAATACAGGAGCTTTGGTTATCGATATGCGCAGCGTTTTTCAAATGAAATGTTTAAATGTTGATGGCATTATTGGGGCAAACCAAATGGCCAATGCGATATGGCAGCTCGATTATGCCAATAAATTGATTTCAATAAGCGATAATATGGCTAACTTCAATACGGATGCCAGCACAAAGATTATAGATTTTTTACCTATAAAAATTCAAAAGACACCCCTAATCCCCGTTCAAATCGGCAACAAAACGAGCTACATAACATTCGATACCGGCTCGAACGGAAATTTAGATTTATCTCGGTTTAAATACTCGGACGTGATTAATAGTTTTAAGCAGGTAAATGCTACAGGAATTAGCGGAGTGGGTATTTATGGAGCCGCTAAACAGTCGACTACTACCTATGCAAAGGTTCCGGAAATAAATATCGGCACTTTGAGCTTAAAAGATCAGGTTATTTTATTCGCAGATGGCAAATCGAGCAACATTGGCAACGATTTTTTGCAGCACTACAAAGTCATCATCAATTGGCAAACCCATAAAATATACCTAACCGGCGAAAACCATTACAACCTTTCCAAATTAAACCGCTTTGGCATTGCGATTAGCTATTCGGGAAATAAAGCTTTTGTAAATGCAATTTTCGAAAATACCGACGCAGCTGTTTCAGGCATACAGGTTAATGATGAAATAGTACAAATTGATAATCATATCATTGCTGCTTTTACCGAAACAGATGCGTGTAATTTCACATTTAACAATATTCTAAAAGGAAAAGATGAGGCAAAAGTGACCATATTAAGGGCTGACAAAAGAATCGATTATAATTTAAAACGCTCCGTTTTGCTCGAATGAAATGGGTAATCTTTTAGAAATTTTACCTTCCACTGTACAGTGTCTCTTTATTTTAGATCAATCCTATTAATTGGAGTTGAATATCTTCCTTTTGAATGAAATTAACCATGTTTTTACATTCAATTCAGCCTGCAAAATATTATATTTAACGTTTATCAGTACAACCAAATATTATGCGCTATTTAAAGCTTTTTATTACTTTCTTCCTGTTAACAACAGGCTTCAATCTTTCTGCACAACAAACAATTTCAAACCAAAAAATGCAATGGTTTGCCGATGCCAAACTGGGTATTTTTATTCACTGGGGTATCTATTCAGTTAATGGAATTTCAGAATCGTGGTCTTTTTTTAACAACTACATCAACCACGATGCCTACATGAAACAGTTGAACGGTTTTAATGCTGCAAAATATCAGCCAACAGAATGGGTAAACCTGATTAAAGAAAGTGGAGCTAAATATGCCGTAATTACCACGAAACATCATGATGGTGTGGCGCTCTGGGACAGTAAAATGCCGAATGCCACCACCACGGTAAAACATAGTGCAGCCAAAAAAGATCTAATTACGCCATTTGTTGCCGATCTGAAAAAATCAGGATTAAAAACCGGTTTATATTTTTCATTACCAGATTGGAGTTATACGGATTATGATGGCTTTACCCGCGATAGAAAACGTTTCGATTATAAACAAGACCCTTCGCGCTTTAAAAAATTTCAAAACTATTTCCAGGGACAGTTAAATGAGCTTTCTAACCAATACAACCCGGATTTGGTGTGGTTCGATGGCGATTGGGAACATAGCGGTGAAGAATGGCAGGCCAAAAACATATTGGAAAACTTACGTAAAGTGAATCCAAATGTCATTATTAATTCGCGCTTAAACGGACATGGTGACTACGATACCCCCGAACAAGGCGTACCAGTAGTAAGACCCGCTTCGCCAGAATGGGAGCTTTGTTACACCATGAACGATTCGTGGGGATACCAGCCTTATGATAACCACTACAAATCGCCGAATATGATTATCCGTACCCTGGTTGATTGTATCAGTATGGGTGGGAATTTATTGCTCGATATCGGTCCAAAAGCCGACGGAACGATTGCTCCCGAACAAGTTAAAATTTTAAAAGGCCTGGGCCGCTGGACCCAAAAACATGCAGAGGCTATTTATGGCACACAGGCAGGCATCCCGGCTGGACATATTGTTGGTAAAACAACCTTATCTAAAAATAAAGATGTATTGTACCTATATCTCGATTACAAAACCAAAAACGGGATTTTACTTTCGGGTATAAAATCAAAAATAAACAAGATTGAAGTGGTTGGGAACAAAGCACAGCCATATACAATTAAATTAAATGAAACAGATTATCTTCTTAATTTTAAGGAAGCAGATTTTGACAGTGATGTAACCGTAGTAAAAGTATCGTTAAATGGCCCAATCCAGTTAGCTGAAGATAAACAGGAAACGCTTGCATTAGCAGACTTATATGCTGCTCCAAAACAGCGTGGCTTAACCAATTTAAACCTGAGCAAACTGGCTGCTAATTTAAATGCAGGTATAAATGTATTTCAAAATACCAGTTTACCTGTTGATGGTTTAGATTTTAATCCGGGAATTAATAATGCAGACCAAAAGATCAGCAACTGGGTAATTAAAAATGCCGAGGCGCTTTACAAAACCGGGAAAGGAATACCTGCAGGTCATTATCAAGGCAACACTGCCCTTTCTGCCGATAAACAGACGCTCTACCTTTTTGTAGAAGGAAAACCGACCGGCCCTGTTGCGATAAAAGGTTTAAAAAACACAATTAGCAGAATCAGGGTAGTTGGTGAAGGTACCATGCTGAATCATGAAATTTATAACAAACTGTACTGGAGCAAAATACCGGGTATTGTTTACATCCCGATACCCGAAGATAAATTAGATAACGAACTAACAGTGATTGCTGTACTTTTAGATGGGCCGATTGATTTATACCGCGAAAAAGTTGGGGCAATAGAAAGCAATCTGTAATTATTTAACAAATGTAAAATAGTTAGCGCACTTTACGTTTATCCTTAAATTGCATTACTTTCGCACATCATGCAGGCAAAATATATCTCATATCATGAAACCGGATCGTTTTCAAAACTGGTTTTAGATTATATTAACAACGAAGAACAGCTTAAAGCTTTTTACAGTTACCGCCCCGATATGGCGGGTTTAGCCAGTGCAATTGAGAATAGAATTTTTTTGGGTAACCGGACTACTTTAGTGCAGGTTTTACAAGATCAGTACCAACATTTACAGCCCAATAAATCGGTTACCAAAAATATAGAGCTTTTAGGTCTCGATAATACTTTTACCGTAACTACCGGTCACCAGTTAAACCTGTTTACCGGCCCGCTTTATTTCATTTACAAAATTGTAACCACTATAAATTTAGCCATCGAGCTGAAAATTGCACATCCTGACAAAAACTTTGTACCGGTTTACTGGATGGCGACAGAAGATCACGACTTTGATGAGATTAACCATGTGAGTGTTGATGAGAAAAACATCAGCTGGATACAACAAACCAATGGTGCAACAGGCAGGTTAAGCACTAAAACTGTGGCCGCAGCAGTAACTGCCTATAAAGGTTACCTGGGCATTTCGAGAAATGGAAAACGGATTGCCAAACTGGTTGAACAAGCCTACTTGCAACATGATAACCTGGCCGATGCCACCCGCTTTTTGGTGAATAACCTCTTCGAAAAATACGGATTGGTAATTGTAAATGCCGATGATGCACGCCTGAAGAAACAATTTGCGAATATCATTGCCGAAGACATAATACATCACAACAGTGCCCGGAATATTGATAACAGCTCCGAAAACCTCGAAAATTTAGGTTATAAAACCCAGGTGAACGGCCGCGATATTAATTTCTTTTATCTGAACGATAACCTGCGTGAACGTTTGATTTTTGAACAGGGCAAATATCAGGTAAACCATACCGATATCAGTTTTACTGAAGCTGAATTATTGGCCGAGATCGAATCGCACCCCGAAAGGTTTAGTCCGAATGTAGTGATGAGACCGATGTACCAGGAGGTAATTTTACCCAACATTGCCTACATTGGTGGTGGTGCGGAGGTAGCATACTGGATGCAGTTGAAAGCTAATTTCGATTATTATAAAGTTGATTTTCCGGTTCTATTGCTGCGCAATTCGGCCTTGCTGATTGATAAACGCAGTGCAGAAAATTTATATAAACTGGGTTTTTCTTTAGAAGATATTTTCCTTCCCGTTGAAGAGCTGAAAAACATTTGGGTAAAGCGGAATACAACTGCCGAGTTAAGTTTAGCCGACGAAACCAGGGCTATTAACAGCATTTTTGATCAGATTAAGCTAAACGCATACAAAATAGATAAAACTTTATCAGTTTCGACTGATACAGCAAAACAACGCACTAACCATTTGCTGGCCAACCTGGAAAAAAAACTATTCAGGGCCGAAAAACGCAAACACGAAATGGCCTTGCTGCAGATTGATAACGTTAAAAAAAGGCTTTTCCCGAATGGTACATTACAAGAACGCATTCTGAATATTGCCCCTATGTACGTTAACTACGGAGAAGATTTTCTATCCTCTTGTATTGAAAACTTTGAACCGCTGGGCGGCGATTTTACTGTGTTGTTACCTTAAGCTGAAAGCTAAAAGACTAAAGCTTAAAGCAAATTTTCTTGATTCTTGCTACCTGATACCAGATAATTTAAACAATGAACTTCATCACCTTTTCTGAAACCAAACTAAGAGCATTTACCCACAGCGTTTTTAAAAAAATGGGTTGTTCAGACGCACATGCCGAATTAGCTACCGATGTTTTGATCCGTTCAGATTTGCGTGGCATCGATTCGCATGGTGTTGCGCGCTTAAGCGGTTATGTTAGGCTTTGGGAAAAGAAACGGATTAATGCTACTCCTGATATTAAAATTGTGCACGAAACCCCAACAACGGCAACCATAGATGGTGATGCCGGTTTAGGTTTGGTAGTTGCACCTTTTGCCATGCAGGTAGCGATAGAAAAGGCCGAAAAATATGGCAGTGGCTGGGTATCAGTTAAAAATTCGAACCACTATGGCATTGCAGGCTACCATGCATTAATGGCAGTAGAAAAAGATATGATTGGCATTAGCATGACTAACGCCAGCCCGCTGGTTGCCCCCACCTATGCCAACGAACGTTTATTGGGTACCAACCCCATGTGTTATGCTTTCCCGGCAGGCAAATACCCGCCAGTTATTGTTGATATGGCCACCGCTGCTGCTGCTAATGGTAAACTTGAAATTGCACAAAGGGCTAACAAAAGTATTCCGGATGGCTGGGTGCAGGACAAAGCCGGCGAAAACTCAACCAACCCTAACGAACTAAAAAACGGTGGATCGCTTTTACCTTTGGGTAGTGATAAAGATCATGGCAGCCACAAAGGATATGGTTTGAGCGCAACAGTTGATATTTTATCAGCAGTGCTTTCAGGCGCAAATTACGGTCCCTGGGTGCCTCCCTTTGTTGCCTTTTTAGAACCCTCGGCCAACCCGGTTGGTGAAGGATTGGGTCACTTTTTAGGCGCGATGCGCGTAGATGGTTTCAGGCCAGCCGAAGACTTTAAAAACCATCTTGATAACTGGGTAGAACGCTTCAAAAGTGCAAAAACCATCGATCCTGATAAAAAAGTAATTATCCCTGGTGAGCCTGAACACGAATTTGAGCAGGAAAGGAAAATTAGCGGCATCCCATTGATTGATGTGGTGGTTAATGATCTGAATGAGCTGGCTGAAAAATTAGGAATTGAAGGACTGAAATAATTCATTCTTTGTTATTGAGTTACAAATTCAATCTTATAAACCAAATCCGTAGAGACGCTACGCTTAACTCTACGGACAGAAGGCCACAACCAACAAAGCTTTACAGCTTAAAAATAAAAAAGCCGCAAAACTAACCAGGTCTTGCGGCAACACGTATGATTATAACCCACCATACCAGGGCTGAGAATTATCTTTATTACTTCACCGTTAGTGTCTCTTTTAACTGAAGCTCGCGGCTCGATGATCCGATCATAACCCTGAAATCTCCAGGTTCTATAACCGTTTTCAAATTGGCATTTAGCATCTGCAACGTTTCTGGTGTAATTTTAAAGCCGATGGTTTTGCTTTCGCCTGCCTTAAGCTTAACACGTTCAAAGCCTTTGAGCTCTAATACAGGTCGCACTACACTCGCCAACATATCACGCAAATACAATTGTGCTACTTCTTCGCCATCTCTATCGCCAGTGTTTTTAAGCGTGAAGCTTACCGTAGTACTTTCATTTGCCTTAATTTCTTTCTTAGCCAAAGCAATATTACTGTATTCGAATGTGGTATAGCTTAAGCCATAGCCAAATGGAAACAGCGGTTCGCCACTTAAATTATTGTAATCGTCGCCCCTGCCTGTGGGCTTATGGTTGTAAACAAGCGGCAATTGTGCTTCATGAACGGGATACGTAATCGGAAGCCTGCCAGCAGGGTTGTAATCTCCGAATAAAGTCTCGGCTACAGCAGTTCCGCCTTCTTCGCCCGGGTACCATACATTTAAAATAGCCGAAGCATCGTTAATCCAGTTGCCCATAGTTATGGCACTGCCACCAACCAATAAAACCAATACTGGTTTGCCTGTTTTAGCCATTTCCTGAATTAATTGTTCCTGGTTGCCCGGTAAGCCAAGCATAGCCCGATCCAAAAACTCTCCTTCTTTTATACCCGCAGCCACTACAATAACATCGGCATTTTTAGCCATTGTTTTGGCTTCTTCCAATACCTTTTTTTCCTGATCCTCTACACCATAATTCCAGATTAACTTAATGTAGGCGTTACCTTTTGGCTCTTTAAACTCTACTTTAATGGGATAAGCTTTACCTGCTTCAAAATTAAAAGCTTCGGTAAGGGTATGGTAAGAAGCTTTGTTCCACTGGTCTATAATCAGCTTTCCATCCAGATACAAGCGATAACCATCGTTACCTGCTAAACCGATTTGGAAAGTGCCTGTTTTTAATGCCTTAATTTCTCCCTGCCACCGTACCGAGTAATTATCTGTTGCCAGTTTCTCGTTAGGCGAATAGAGTGTCCACATGAAATCGATTTGCTTATCGGTTCTCGTTAACATAGGGTTGCCGGAAAGGTCGGTTGTGTTAAAATATTCTCCAGTTAATCCTTTTCCGTTTTTCGAACTGAGGAATGTAGAATCGATTATGGTATATTTTCTATTTTCCCTGAAGCTCCCCTGGGCGTAATTTACCTTGGTTAAATTTCCTGCCCTGAATTTTATTCCATCTAAAATGCTGATTTTGCCCTGACCGGTTCCACTGTAGCCGCCTAAACGGGCTTCTACAGCATCCTGCCCCAATACCAGGATGTTTTTTGGTTGCTTTAGTGGCAATACATTTGGATTATTTTTGAGCAATACGAATGATTCTAAAGCTGATTTTTTAGCCAGTTCTTTAGCTGACAGATCTGTTAGCGATGCTTCTGCCTCCTTTTCTGAAACATAAGGATCCTCGAACAAACCCAGTTCGAACTTGCCCCTTAAAACCCTCGAAACGGCATCGTCAATACGTGCCTGTGCAATACTTCCATCTAAAAATGGTGGTTTAAAGAGTTTGTAGTGCTCATACTCTACCTGAAAAATAACATCCAATCCTCCGTTTAAAGCTTGCACTGTAGATTGCGCATAGTTTTTTGAAGTGTTATGCAATACATTGGCTCCTCCTACCGCACCAGCGTCAGAGATAACAAAGCCTTTAAAACCCCAATCGTGTTTCAAGGTCTTGGTCAAAAGCCAGTAATTCGAAGTTGCAGGTGTTCCGTCAACGCTGTTATAAGAAGTCATTACCGAACGGATACCTGCTTTTTTAACCCCTTCCTCAAAGGCCGGGAAGTGTATTTCTCTCAGAAACCTTTCAGTTTTTTGAATGGGGTAACTGTCTCTGCCACCATCGCCAACATTAGCGATAAGGTGCTTGGGCGTAACCACAACATTTTCCCTTTCGATGGCATTCATAAACGCCACGCCCATAACTTTGGTTAGGTATGGATCTTCACCATAAGTTTCCTCTACACGACCCCAGCGCACATCATCGGCCATGTTTATTACTGGTGCCAATACATCCCTTATACCCCTAACCTTGGCCTCGTGCGCAATTCTTTTGCCAATATTGGCCATGGTTAATGTATCAAACGTAGCGGCTAAGCCGATCGATTGTGGAAAGGCGGTGGCGTTTTTTCGAACCAAACCATGCAAAGCTTCATCAAATACTAACATTGGGATACCGAGCCGGGTATTGTTAACCAAGTAACGTTGTAACTGGTTAACCTTTTTAGCAAGGGTAAAAGCGTTCTCGGTGGTATTGTAGCTTAGCAATTGCTGAGCCTCGCCTGCCCCGCCCGATTGCGCACTAATCTGCAAGCCAAAAATTCCGTTTTTATAGTGGCCTTTTGCTATTCCATCAACATCACCCGGCACCATAAATAACTGCCAGAATTTTTCTTCCGGTGTCATTCTCGATACGAGATCTTTCACCCTTAAATCGATGCTGAGTTTTGGGTTTTTATAGGGCAAAACGGTTGTTTTGTCTTGCGCACAAACACCTGCCGAGAGTAATAATGCCGAAAGTAAAAAGGTATTTCTTTTAAGGTTAAACATCACTATTCGGTTTCGGGTGTAAATGAAAAAGCCAAGGCAATTTTTTCGTCTGTTTTCGGAAAGTCGAAATGTACTTTGCCGTCAACCAGTTTCCATTTTATTTTTTGGTTATTGCTAACAAGTGTAATGGCTGTTCCTTTTTTAGGAATACTGCCTTTCCACGAAATTTCTTTAACGGGATTATTACCCAATAAACTGATGCCATAAACAGTTTTACCATCTTTACTCTGGGTAAACCAGTTTTGCCCATCATGATAGTTTTTGGTTATCCTTGTACCATATATTGCGGCACCATTTTTTGCGGTCCACTGCCCTACTTCCCCTAATCTGGCGATTACGTTATCAGGCAAAGTTCCATCGGCTTTGGGACCAATACCCAAAAGCAAACTGCCACCTTTGGCCACAATTTCTACCAGTTTATGTACTACTTCGCGCGCAGGCTTATACCTGTCGTTCGCCACAAAACCCCATGCACCACCTAATGTCATGCAGCTCTCCCATGGATAATCTAATCGTGTTTCGGGAATTTTCTGTTCTGGTGTCTGGTAATTTTCGAACTGACCATGTACGGTACGATCTACTACAATTAATCCCGGCTGTGCTTTTCTGGCATCGGCCGCAATTTTAGGCATATCTATGTCCTGGCTCCAATCTGGAATGGGTGCTCCCCACGAAAGGACTTCTTTGTTTACACTTGCGCGTGGACGTACCCAACCACCATCGAGCCACAAAATATCGATACTTCCATAATTATTCATTAATTCGCCAATCTGGTTCTGGGTAAAGCTTTTAAACTTATTCCAGCGCCATGGGTTCTTTCTAATGTCGTAATTGTTGTTTCTGTTGGCTGTGGCATATTTATCCCACCAATAATATTGAGAGTGCCAGTCGGGCTTAGAAAAATAAGCGCCAATCATAAAATTTTCCTTGCGGAACGCATCAAATACATATTTGGCCACATCCTTTTTAGGATTATTGGCAAAAGGGCCTTTGGCAATGCTAAAATCCGATTCTTTGGTATCGAACATGGCAAAACCATCGTGGTGCTTGGTGGTAAATACCAGATATTTCATGCCCGCACTTTTACCAGCTTTGGCCCATTGTTCGGGGTTAAATTTTGTTGGATTAAACTTTTCGCTAAAACCCCAATACCATTTTTTATAATCTTCGTATTTAATGGTACTATCTCTATCTATCCAATCCTCAGAGCAGATCGACCACGATTCGATAATGCCGGGTACAGCATAAAGTCCCCAGTGAATGATCATGCCAAATTTTTTATCCTGCCAGGATTCTAGTTTTTGTTTAACTGCAGCATCTTTAGGCCATTCGTAAATTTCCGATTGTGGCATAATATCGTTCTGCTGGGCAGAGACGTTAAGTGCAATAAGAGCAAAACAGAAGAGGAAGTAATTTTTTATTTTCATTTGTGTATTATTTGTTTTTCGACGGCGATGAAACCATCATTAAGTATAAAAATCCCGGCCAAATTATTGGCCGGGACATTTTATTAATCAAATTGTTGATTGATTAAGGCATCCAGTAAACTTTCTTTTGGATCTGAACCTCAGGTCCCACGTTACCACCAATTGCCGATAAATTCGCTGCATTATTTGTTTTTTCATCGTCAGGGTATGGCAATCTATTGTAATTTGTAGGCGTATAACTTGCATCTTTAGGAGTTAATCCGGTACGTCTAACGGTACACCAGGTTTCTACAGCATTAAACATACTTGCCAGCCATGATTGGGTAATTATCTTTTTATAATTTCCAGCCACATCACCAGGGGTAAACTTCACTGCCGCATTATTGGTAAATACATCAATTTGAGCTTGTGTTATTGGACCAGGTTTAGCTGCAGTTGGCCAGATAGATGTGGTATTGCTATTTACAGTAGTATACCAAAAATTAACCGAAGCCCGCATGCCTAAATTGTACTCTGTTTCTGCCAAAGCCTGATTTGCTGCAACACCAATACCTTGATTATAAGCTTCGGCCTTTAAAAAATGTACATCGGCCTCCGAAATGATTACATAAGGAAAGCTCTGATAATCGCGAACCAGGTAATAGTTAAATGAAGCAAATTTATTGTCAGGATCGGTACCTTGAGCCATTGGAGCATTGGTTGATGTATTTGGATATGGCGTGCCACCATCAGCAACAGTTCCATTTTGTGGCTGAGGAACCCATTTACCTGCATTATTAGGCATAAACCACACTTTATAACGCGGATCGTAGAAACCTGAACCATCATCAGCATTCGTTGACGACATTTTAGCAAATACGTTAGAACTCATCCTGATATTGGAAACTGAAAGTTCACGGAATGCATACCAAAAGCGATCGCCATAATCCGGACTATTTGGTACTACAACCAATGGGTAGCTACCAAAATTACTTTTATATAAAGCAGTAAGGTCCTGATCATTAGGCAATGGATAGGTTGATGGGTTACCCAGAATTTCAACAATGATTTCTTTAGCTTTGGTTTGCAAATTTGTTTTACTTAAACGAACTGCATAGCGCAACCGAAGTGCATTGCCGAATTTTTTCCAGGCCACAAAATCATTCGCAAGAAAAGACTCATAAGTACCAATCGAACTCTGATTTGAACCGCCTATTCCTGAAGTTGCAGCCTTTAAATCGTCTAAAACACTGCTGTAAACAGACTCCTCCTTATCGTATTGTGGCTTATAATTCGCTGCACCTTCAGTAGCAATACCAGCCTGGCTATATGGTATATCGCCGTAACGATCTAACATCGACAAAGTTTTTTGGGCCATTAAAATGTTGGCCATATACTTTACATCGTTATATACACCCGGATTTGGAGATGAACTGATTAGCTTTAACAGTTGCTTATAATCTGCCAAATCAGCATAATATGTACTCCAAAAAGAAGTAATATAGTTGGTATATGGCAAGTTTCGGTTTTGAACCCCTTGCTGGTTTGTAATTGGCATAAACAAACCAGTATATAGCGTATAATCTTCTTGTGTTGCACGTTTGGCCAGGTTATTAAAAAAGCCTGCAGGAGTTGCCGTAGAAACAGTTGCATCTTTATATGGCTTATTTAATTCTTCGAAACCCTTTTTACACGATACCATACCAGCCATTAGCGATATGCCAAGTACCGTGTGGATTATTTTATGTTGAATTTTCATGTCTTAATGTTTTAAATTATTAAAATGAAGAACGTATCGTGAAACCAAACGATCTTGTTTTTGGTAGTGAATCGTATTCAATTCCCTGCATATTACCTATACTATTTACTCCTTCCGGATTTAATCCTTTAGGTATAGTGGTAAAAATATAGAAGAGATCTCTTCCAACTAATGAAAGCGACAGGTTTTGAATGAATTTGGTTTTTTGAATGAATTTTGCCGGAATCTGGTAAGTTAAGGCCACCTCCCGTAATTTCATCCATGAGTTCTTAAATACTGATGCAGAACGCGGTGTACCAATGTGGTTCCAGGCAGAAAAAGTACCTTGATAGTACCACTGATAGTTTACAACATCATTATTTGGAGTGGCATTTGTAACATTCCCCTGCGCATCGCGGGTTACGAAAACACCGCCAAAATTAACTCCGGTATTTGCCGTAGTTCCATCGGGATAAACCAAAGGCAAACCACCACCATTACGTTCCTTTAAGGTTTCTACTAAGTTACCACTACCCATACCAGCAGCGTAAGAGCCAAAAAAGGTATCGCCTCCAATTTTTGCATCAGCCAAAACATATAATGAAAATGCTTTATACTTAAAGGTGTTGGTAATACCTCCTGTTAAAAATGGCTGAGAATTTCCAATCGGCACTTCACCAGCTGTTTTTACCCATTGAGTACCAGCGTAATATGTTTTTCCGTTAACCGTATATTGCATTGGCTGTCCATCTGTTCCTTCAGCGCGCATTACTACTTTTTCGCCGTTGTAATAGGTAAAATCCCTGCCATAAAGCGTTCCATAATAATCGCCAACTGTAACGCGCTGAGAAATACCATTACCACCGAAAAAGTTACCCAATGTTAAAGTATTTACACCATCTTGTAAAGCTAAGACTTTGGTTCTTGCGTGTGCACCGCTAACCGATACATCCCAGCTAAAATCCTTAGTTTTAATTGGAGATCCACTAACGATGAACTCAAAACCGGTATTACCCAATGAGCCTGTATTAATTTTAACATTGCTAAAACCAGACGATAAAGCTAATGGGTTATCTAAAATCTGGTTAAAGGTTTTCATCGAATATGCAGTCAAATCTATGTTCAACCTGTTTTTAAAGAATCCTAATGAAACACCACCTTCGTAAGATCTGCTTCGTTGAGGCTGTACACCTTCAAATTTTAATGTTCCAGGTAAACTCTGTGCCTGCTGACCATTATTTGTAGAAACATCCAAAACATTAAAAATGGTATAAGGATCGGTATCGGAACCTGTTTCTGCATAAGAAAATTTCAGTTTACCAAAGCTTAACCAAGGCAAACTGTTTTGTACAGCTTTAATTCCATCGGTAAAAACGTAGCTTAGGTTAGCAGCAGGGTAAAAATAAGAATTTGAACCATTTGCCAGTGTACTCGACCAGTCGTTACGCGCTGTAGCTTCCAAGAACAAATAGTTTTTATAAGAAAGGTTTAAGAAACTATAGGCTGAATTGATCTTTTTAGCGTATTTAGTTTCTTGTGGTTGAGGAACCGGGTTTGCACCATTATTTAAAGCAAATACATACGGTTTAACAAAATTACCAGCTGTCGAATTACTTGAGGTATAATCATTTCTGTAGTATCTTTCTACACCCGCAGTTAAGCTGGCATTAATTTCCTTATTAAAAAGATTGTCTTTATGCAAACGTGCAAAAGCTTGTAAATTGGTTGATAAATTTTTTGCCTGTGCCAATTTGTAAGCACCATTAGCTTGCCCCAATATATCAGTAGGTTGGTTCTTTACAGTAGTAACATCATTCGAGTTATCTACACCACCCTGGGCAGTAACGTTCAAGAAATCGGTTAAATCTGCCATTAATTTCATTCCGCCGGTTAAGCCATTTCTATTAAAGACTGTATTGTTATTAAAAGCATTCCAATATTGATTACCCAAATAACCACCGCTAAAAGGATAAGCTGGCGATCCTGCAGGAAAGTTACTTTGGGTAAGTACATCTTTACGTGTGTTGTTTGGACCATATGTATTATCAAAATCTACATAAGGATTATAGTCTCGCGGCATAGAATAAATTACACCTCCCAAATAGCCCGCACCTACTGAAGGAGCATTTAAACGTGTGAAATTTACATAGCTTGCAGTAACCTCTGCACTTAATTTTTTAGAAACTTTTAATGTAGAACCCAGATTAAAAGTGTTAGACTGCATATTACTATTCAGGATATTGGCTTTAGTGTCATTTCTGGTATAGGAAAGTCTACCTGTAGCATTTTCACTTCCTCCCGAAATAGCCACATTGTGAGTCACCACAGAACCATCAGGAAAAAATGCTTTCCAGTTATCTGGCTGTGCAGAATAAGGTCTTAACACACCATCGTAATTTAAGATGGGCTGATTATCAAATCTTGGTCCCCACGATTGACTACCAGGGTAACTGAAATAAGCATCTGTTAATTTACCATTAGGATAAGGAACGGTACCAAAAGAATTACTTAAATAGGTTCCTGTAGGATTATAGCTGTTTCCAATCTGATAACGTTGGCCAGCAGCATTGGTAGGAAACATTTTATTATTATCGGCAGTTAGCATCGAGGCCACACCACCTTGACCATACTCATTCTGGAAATTTTGTATTTCGTATGGATTGGTATGGCGGTAGGAGTAATTGTAATCAATCCCCAAACCTGGTCTGTTGCTTCCTTTTTTACGCGTAATTAAAATAACACCGTTACCACCCCTTGCACCATATAATGCAGCTGCAGCCGGTCCTTTCAATACCGTAATATTTTCAATGTCATCCTGATTGATAAAGTTCATTCCGGTACCCCAGTCATTATTTGAGGAAACGTCGGCACCGGTACTTCCAGCAACTGATGACCCACTATTACCGTTAACATTGGCTGGATCGTTGTTAACTGCAACTCCGTCTACAATAATCAAAGCACGGTTATCTCCGGTTAATGAAGTATTACCACGAACAACAATTCTTGATGATCCACCTTCAACACCACCACCCGATTGCGAGATTTGCAAACCGGCTACTTTACCCATTAAACCCTGGGCTATAGTGGGTGCCTGGCCAATAGTTAAGTCTTTACCTGCTACCTCTTGAGTAGAATAACCTATGGCTCTCTTTTCTTTTTTAATACCGAAAGCGGTTGTCACCTGAACTTCATCCAGACTGTTTGACGAAGATTCGAGTCGGACGTTGATTGTTGAAGATGCCCCTACGGTAACTTCTTTTGAAATATAGCCAACAGACCTGAAAACCAGGATATTTCCTTCTGTTGCTGCAATAGAATATTTACCACCAGCATCGGTCTGCGTGGCTTTTGTGGTGCCCTTAATTGTTACACTTACACCTGGCATTGGACCAGATGCTTCCACTACCGTCCCGGTAATGGTTTTTTGTGCAAAAGCAGTTATTGCTAAAAAATTCAACAATAAGATACTTAGGCACGCTAAGTACATTTTTTTCATAATGGTTTGGTTTAGATTTAGTTAATGTGGTTCGTAACTTGGTTTGGTAATCTTTTTATTTCCTCATATATCTCTGTTTTTAGTTAAAAATATTTTCCCTTTATTTTGCAAGGTTTTAATTACTCGAATAGGCTATTTTCAACCATTAAGCTGGCAGCGGCTAATAATTCAGCTTCATTGGTTAATGTAGAAAACTTAATATCAGTTTGTTCTGCAATACGGGGGATACAAAACTCGTTCAATGCCTGTTGTATTGGTGGAAGCAACATTTTTCCAGCCTTGGCACCCTGCCCACTTAAAACAATCCGCTCAGGATTCAAAATATGAATCAGCGTAGCCAACCCTTTACCGATCTGAAATGCAGCATCGGCCAAAATAGAAATAGCAACAGGATCTTGCTTTATAACCGCATGTAAAAAATGATCAACATGGCTCTTACTTTCATCCTTAAACAAGGCCTTTAAGCTTGTTTCTTCACCATTTTTAACCGCCTCTTCTGCTTTTTGCACCATTACTAAAAGAGATGTTTCTACTTCGAGGCAGCCCCGTTTACCGCAAGAGCACAAAGCATTTGAATCAGATAAAGGAATATGACTAAACTCCCCGGCATAGCCACTGCTACCCCTGTATAATTTGCCATTGATAATTAAACCCAAACCTGTACCTAAGCCAATATTAACTACCAGTACATCTTTTAGGTTTCTTGCTTCACCAAAATTTAACTCTGCCAAAGCGATCAAACTCGAATCGTTGTCGATATAAACGGGTAAGTCTATTTTTTTTGACAGGTAATCTTGCAAACTGATACCGTCTTCGATCTGCATAAAGGAATAGTTTACCCCGCGTTCTGTATTAACAAAACCCGGCATCCCTATGCCAACACCTAACAAATACTCTTTCTTAATACCCGATTTTGCTATACAATCTTCAATAAAAGCAATTAACCCTTCAACACTTTTACCTTCAGCCATATCTAAATCGATAGTCTGAGTAGGCAAAACCTGATGGTTTGACAAATCATATATGGTTAACTGGGTGGTTAACTGATCCATGGCTACAGCGATGATGTACCTTTTATAATTGGGGTTCAATAAAAAATTCAATGCGCGACGACCTCCTGTTGAAGGGGCTAATCCTTGCTCGATAATTAAACCATCTTCTATTAAAGCATTAACGGTTGATGTTATTAAGGGCAAGCTTTTCTTTGTGCGTTTACTTAAATCAGTTAGGGACGATTTTTTTTTATAGTAAAGCAGCTTAATGATGTCGGCTCGTAACTTCTGGGCTTTCTTAATTGTTGCTGACATTTTTCGTTTGGTTTATATAAATATATAAAAAAAACAAAAGAAATCAAATCTTTTTAAAAAAATTAAAAAGATTTGATTTAACAGTATATTCGACGATATACTTTATAAATAAATTAGTCCGAAGTGAATTTGTAGTTTTTAAATTCGATGTAGAAATGAAGTTAGGGGTGGTAAGTAGTAATTTTGTTTTTACTCAACCCTATCATTGTGTTTTTTTATTTTCTAAGACGTCAAGATTTTTATACTCATCTCCTTCCTCATATTTTAGAAACACAAGCAGCATGGTCAACATTTCATCTGTAGATTTCATATCGTTCGCAGAAAACACCATTTTTGGAGGATTATTTGGATTATTTGGATTTTCCTTTGTGTTATCATAAGTTCCCTCTATGGTGAGTACCGATCCTTTGGGAACTTTAATTAACTTATTAAAACGATAAATTTCTTGCCACCTAAAATCCCAGGACGGGATAGATACCAGCTTAATAGTATCACCTGCGGCTGTAACAGCATAAGATTTAAAGCTCTTGCCTAACAAATGCATGTGAGGCCAGATATACAAGAGAGATTGATCTTGAGGAGTTAAAATTTTAAGATTAAACTTTTTCACCGAATCAGCCTGTATCATAAAATAAGGGTCAATAGAACTTTCTCCAACCCCTCCCGAACCTAAACTCACCACATTTACTATTCGTTTAATTGGCGTTTCTTTAAAAAACAGATTTATGCCCGATATATCTTCTTCATCTTTAGCAAGTGGCGCATAATGAATCGTTAGTAATACAACCCCTCTTTTGGGCATCACCCACCCTAAATCGGCAGGATAAGACTCAAAGGAAGTTCCAGGGATCCAACCGCCATAATAGGTCATTTCTTTCTTAAATGGCAGATACTGATCATAATTAACCCTGGAATCGTCTGTTAAATTCACAAAATCTGCAGCCTTATCAATATTTATATCATTTGCTACCGGATGAATGGCAAAGTTAGCATGATGAATAACTTTCTTATTTGTAGAAACAAATTCCATTGCTGCGACATTTTTTGAAGTAGCCATTTCGAATGGGATTTTAAATACGATAAACCTTTCTTCGTTATCTCCTTTAACAACAAATGCTTTTTTAACTTTCAGTGTGATATCAGGTTTCCTGGTATATTGAGTTCCCAAAATAAAGTTATCGGCTTCTGGTTCTTTATGTTTGTTTACTCCCTCTGGTGCGCTGTTATCAATCCAGCTAATAATCGTTTTCTTTTCCAGCGGCGTTAAAGACCTGTCGTTTGCAAACAGCCGGTAATGGTTATCAGGTTTCCATGGCGGCATAAATCCTGTTTGCACTACATCTTTGATGAAAGAAACCCTTTTGGCCACATCGGCATAAGTGAGAAGCGAAAAAGGGCCTGCTTCGCCTGGTCGGTGACATGGCGCACATTTATTCCGGATGATAGGGGCGATATGATCGTAATAAGTAATTTTCTGACCAAAAGTAGCCTTGAAGAAACAGCAAAATACGATTAGAACAACGAATTTATTAAGCATATTAAAGGTCATTAATAAGACAGCCAACTGGTACAGTTTGCATAAATGTGGAATTTGAGATATTGATAGCTTTTATGGCATCGTCCAGATAATGCTCCGTAATAATCTTTCGCTTTATACCCAATTTTGCCTGCCAGTTATCAATTAGCCCTCTATACTTGACATCCCCCTTCTGACCTATCAAAATTGCTTCAGGGGTAACTGTTGCATTAAGGGTACTGGTCAGCAATTTATTTTTATCTAAATAAATATCAAACAAGGCATCATAATTTTTAGCAAACAAATTAATCTCATCAATGGTATAACTTTTACCAGGTATAATTCCAACGATATTAATTGTGGGGTATCGCTTAGCCATTGTATTTAATACCGGCATATAGTTTTTACAAAGCGGGCATTCTGGTGATAAAAAAACAAAAGCTGTACTTTTCTTTATTTCTAATACTTTTTTTTTATTCTTAACATTAATAAGCCCACTCCTATTTATTTGCTCCCAAAGCAGTTTATTAGGTAGCCTACCCTGGCTAAATACCTGGCCAAATGAAAAAAGAATTAGCCATACAATGCTTGTTATCAATCTCATAATACAAAAAGAACTCCTAATCTGGATTAGGAGTTCTGCTAATTTAAATAAAGTTTTATTATTTCTTATCCCACCATACTCTGCCTAAGATATCACTTGGCCCCTGACCAAAATCAGGATCAGCCTGCATTACTTTATACGCAGCAACGATGTTTTGATAGTTTAAATTTGTTACAGAAGGAAAAGCTAAGCTTGCTCTTCTTGGAATTACCTGTTCTGTTCCACTCGCAATAATTTTTTCGAGTTTTAAAACTGTTGTAGAATTTGGCATTCCAGTTCTTTTGTATAGTGCCCAGGCTTCGTTAGGTTGCTTAAAAAAGTTTAAGTATGCCTGACCTATAATTTGATCTAGCGCTCTGGTTGCATCAAATTTAACATCTGCTTTAGCTGTATAAGCTGCAATTTCGGCAGGAGTCGAAGCAACATAACTTAAAACTCCGCTTCTATCTACAATCTGAGCTTTATTAGCCAGGTCATCATAAAAAGCAATTGAAGCATTTACTCCTTTATTGTACCAATCTTCTGCCGATTCTGTTGTTACAGATCTGGCGGCTAATTCAGCTCTCATGAAACAAACATCAGCATAGGTAATTAAAGGAAAAGCATTTATGCCCTTTCCGCCATTCTCGCCAGCAGCAAATAAGCGTGGCTGAATAAGCGATAATGAATCCATGGTCTGATTAACAGTTTGTCCTGTAGAGTTTACCACAGAAATGGTAATATTATTAAAGAAATTTGCAAACGCAGGAGCGGCTGAAACATCAGGACTGGTTGGTACACCATAAAATCTCCTGGTATCAAAAGTAGCCGAGGCAGCAATTTTATTTTGAGCTTTTGCCGCATCAAAATTAGCCTGTGTAAACGTATTTTGCTGATAAAAAAATCTGATCCTCGGATCGCCGTTGGAGTACATAAAATCTACAACTGGTTTTGGGGCCCGTAAACCTGCAGCCGACCAATCTCCGCCATCAGCATAAGTAGCATTGGCTTTGAAAACCCAGCTATCTGTTGCACTGTTAATCAAGCCACCAGGTGCTGCTAAAATTTCAAGAACCTTAGTTTTCATTTTTGCAGCATCTCTTTTCATTAAACGCATAGCGATACGTAAACGGGTTGAGTTGGCAACTTTTATCCAGTTAGCAACATTACCCTGAAAAAATAAATCGTTTGCACCTAAAGAAGCCTGTGCAGTTGCCTGCGTAGTACCCAAAGTTGTTGCCGATTTTTTTAGTTGTGCATCCAATAGCTCAAACAAAGCTTCTTGCGTATCGTACTTTGGTGTTTCTGTACCTCCATATCTTACCATAAACGCATCGGTATAAGGCAAACTTCCACTTACATCCGATACATAAAATGCATAGTAGGCTTTAACGATATGTGCTATTTCAATTTCGTAAATTCTTTGCGCCTGCTCTTCTGCTGACATTTTCTTTACTAATTCTTCCATATCGGTTAAATTTCCACCAACTTTAGGATAGAAATTATTGTATCTCACATTTCTGAAACTGGCAGCATCAGAAATGAAGGTTACGCTATTACCATTTAAAGCTGTCAACATTTGCATCCATGGCATGATTGCCCTGAAATTATCGTAGTAAGCTTCAAAACGATCTCCATGCATATTGATAACCGAATTCATAAACTGCTGCTCCGGCGTTATTTTATCAACAATAGAAGGATCGGTATTTAATTGAACAAACTGATCTTTCTTACATGATGATATGGTAATTCCTATTAATGCTGCAAGCATTAGAATTATATTACTTGTCTTTTTCATTTTCAATTTCTTTAACTGTTAATTATTATAATGCTGCCCTTACCGAGAATGCGAAAGTGCGTACATATGGCATGCCACCATATTCTGCAAAAGCACCGGCACTGTTATTAAATAAACCTTCAGGATTTAAGTGATCAGGTAAGCTATTATATATATACATCAGGTTTCTTGCTGTAACACCAACATTAACCTGTTTGAAATTAATTTTATCCGTAAATTTCTTTGGTAAAGTATAACCTAATGAAACCTCTCTAAGCGCTACCCAGCTATTTTCGAATGTAGAATATTCTCTGATACCGGTAGACCATTGTGTCAATCTTGCATAGTAAATCCGCGCACTCACAGGTTGTACATAACCTTTATCTGCTGCTTCCTGGAAAGTTAATCCACCAACGTTAACATTGTTGATAATAGTTCCTTTTGCAAATACTCCATCCGGAATGATACCATCATTGGCAATTACAGCACCTGAAGCATCTTTTCTTGGTAAACCACCAAAATCTGCAGAACGACCAAATAATGTGCTTTCGAAAGCACCAAAATTAGTACCATATTGATGCGTACCCGAAGCCATTAATCCCCCAACTTTAGCATCAATCTGGAAACCTAAATTGAAGTTTTTAAATCTGATGTTGTTGATCGAACTTGCATTGAATTTCTCCATCATTGATCCAAGGATTTTGTTTCCCTGGCCGGCATCACCGCTTCTAAAGAAACTTCCGTTTGCTTTTAACAATTTTTTACCGTTGTTCGGGCTATCAATATTATTACCTGCAGCATCAGTTGCCTGGTATGAAGCGTAACCATAACTGGTATAAATACTTCCATATTCCTGACCAGCAATAGCAACAGAAGTCATATCAGCACCAAATGCATAACCCAAAGTATAAGAATCTACTCCTGGGGCCAATTCAATAATTTTATTCTTGTTTCTTGCAAAATTAATTGAACTTGTCCATTCCAGGTTTTTAGTTTTGATTGGTGTACCTGTTAACAAGATCTCAATACCCTGGTTCTGAATGTTACCTGCATTAAACAGTTTTCTAGTAACACCTGATTCAGACGGTAGTGCTAGAGATAAAATCTGGTTTTTTGTGTTCTTTTTATAGTAAGAGAAATCAATACCTAAACGATCTTTAAAGAAACGCAATTCGGTACCTAGCTCCAGCTCTTTTGTTAATTCGTTTTTAAGGGCATTATTTCCAAGCGTATACTCTGGATAACCATATCTAGGCAACTGTTTTCCATTTTCATCTGTATAAGTACCTAAAAATTGATATTTACCTGCGCTTGTAACATACGGACTAGTTCCTAAACCTGTATATCCAAAATTTGCTCTTAATTTACCATAAGAAAGGAAATCAAAAGCTGGTTTGTTTTTTAATGATTCTGAGAAAACATACGATAAACCAACAGCTGGATAAGTATATGAATAATCGCCATGTCCGTCAGGATAAGTTAAAGTTGAAGACCAGTCATTTCTTACACTAAAGTTTAAAGTAAGCATGTTTTTATAGGTCAAATCTCCAAAACCGTATACTGCATCTGTTCTTTGGCTACCATCTAAGCGTGTATCCGTTAGAGCAACATTTACCGAATTCCCCATGAAGAATTTTCCTGGGTCTTTTAATCCTCCATCCGTTCTGGTACGGGAATAATTGTTACCAAAATCTTTGGTTGTTTCAGCTCCCAAACTCATATTGAAATCAAAATCATCGCTTAATTTCTTACTACCGTTTAGCAAAAACTGCAACCTGCTACTTTTTTGATTCGATTGACTTAAAGCATATTCTCCTCCTGCAAATCCTACACCGCTACCAATGTTTTTCGTCTCTCCTGTAATATTGATCTGATTTAATGTTCCTCTAACAAGCGCATTTAACCAAGGAGTTATGTTTGCTTTAACATCGATGTTACCTCTAAAATTATTCTCACGTTGTCTTACATTTGATTTATAAATAGAAAACCAAAGAGGTGATAGACCATAAGGGTCGTTGTTACCAGTTAACACACCACCGTTTGCCTGATCGATGTATTTATCTTTCCAATAATTTGTATCATAGCTTCTTGGATTTCCGTAAACAAGAGCAAATAATGGATTATTGTTGTTTGATTGATTGATTGGATTAAAACTGTTGCTGATGGTATAGTTTACACCTGCATTGATTTCGAATATTTTACCGAATTTTTGAGAACCTCTAAAATCTAAAGCGTCACGGTCAAATTTGTTGTTAGGTAAAATACCGGTACTATATAATTTTGAATATGAAAGTCGGAAAGTTCCAGTTTCACTACCACCTTGAAATGCCAAATTTGAATTGCTGTAGTTGCCTAACTTATATGCATCCAGCAAGTTGTTTGGTTGCGCATTCCAGCTAATCATCCTGCCGTCAATATCTTTGACCTGACTGCCATCGAAACGAGGACCAAAGCTCCAGAAATAATTTGCAGCATCTACTACCGGTGTACCTGAAGCATCTTTTGTGAAAGTCGGATTAATACCAGCACCAAATTCGTTCTGTAAATCCATTGTTTTATATGCTTCTTCAATAGTTTGGGTGTGTGAAAATGAAACACCTAAACCCTGACCACCTTTACCTTTTTTAGAGGTAATTAAAAGCACACCGTTTTGAGCTCTTGAACCATAAAGTGAACTCGCAGCAGCACCTTTCAAAACAGTAATACTCTCATAATCATCTGCATTTAAGTTCTTCATGATATTTCCAAAATCCTGTGGGCTATTACCGTAAGAATCAGCCCCACTTACGCCTGGCTGAATAAGTACACCATCAATAACAACCAGAGGCTGTGTATTTGGACTCAAAGATGAGTTACCTCTGATCCTGATTCTTGATGATGATTGCGGACCTCCAGAACCTTGGTTGATCATCACACCGGCTACTTTACCTTGCAATGCATTTACAATATTCTGCTCGTTAGCACGAACTAAATCTTCGCCCTTTACTTCCTGAATAGAGTAACTTAACTTTCTGGTCTGTTGTTTTACACCAAATCCGGTAGTTACTGTAACTTCTTCCAGAGATTTAGAATCCTCTTTTAAAGTAATATTAAAATTTTTATTGCCTCCAACAGCTACTTCCTGGCGTAAGAAACCAACGGCAGAAAAAACAAGGATATCAGCGCTTGAAGCACTGATGCTAAATTTACCGTTTGCATCGGTTTGGGTTGATTTTTGTGTGCCTTTTACAGAAACATTCGCTCCTGGAAATGGTCCGGACGCATCTTTCACCGTCCCGGTGATTATAGTTTGTGCCTGAGCTGCTACTGCAAAAAATGCTAGCAAAAGCAGGCTCAAAAATTTAAAGTACATTTTCTTCATGTCCTATTTTGTTAGTTTTTAAATAATGTGATTAGTTGCTTAATTTTTAGTCTGGTTGTTTTATCTCATAAGTTTTGATTTAAGTTATTATTATTGATGGTGCCAGTAGACATAATTTTCCTGGCTTATTATTTAATTTTTGTATTCGCTTTGCATAAGGGGATATTCTCTATAGTGGCTAACTGTAGCAATGCAAAGTTCGAACTTAAATCGTCAGCGCTCTGTTCGAATAATTTGAAATCGTAATTAGCTAGTTTAATTTGGTTTATAACAAACTTATGAAAAAAAAATAAAAACAACGCAAACTTTTTAATTTTTTTAAAAAGGTGATTTTAGCATAAAAAAAGGCCTGCATAAAATGCAAGCCTTAAATAAGTTATTTAAAAACTGTTTAATGAATTCCCAGAAACAGCCTGCTCCACCTTATTTTATGTAAGAAAGAAGCTGTACTATCCCAGCTCATCCAAACAAATAAGGCTTTACCAACAATATGATCTTCTGGCACAAAACCCCAGTAGCGCGAATCGGCAGAGTTATGGCGGTTATCTCCCCTCATCCAGTAATAATCCATTTTAAAGGTATAACTTGTAGCTGGCTTATCGTTAATAAACCATTTGCCATCTTTTTGCTCTACTTTGTTACCTTCGTAAGTTCTAATGGCACGGTAATAAAGTGGCATGGTATTACTGTCTATTTGTACTGTCCATCCTTTTGCAGGGATTTTAATCGGTCCAAAATTATCCCGGTTCCAAACGCGATTTGGATCGTTAGGGAAAACGCCACCAGGAACAGCACCAATAGAATCGGGGCTTAAACTTACCGATTTAACAAAATCTAATGCCTTTAGTTTATCCGCAATTTCTGATGTTGCATCTACAATATAGGTGTTAGCTGCCACTGCAGGTGTACTACCCAGGTTCAGTTTAAATTCATCCAGTACCGAATAGTTAAAATCCATGGTTTTAAATTCGATACGATATGGCATCATACCAGTGTTTTTTAAAGGCTCGCTTTTGCCGTTTACACTCGTAATCCCATTGCTCATCGAAATTACATCACCCGGAATACCAATACAACGTTTAATAAAGTTCTCACGTTTATCAACAGGTCTGTCTACAATAGTATAAGTGCTACGCACCTGCTCGCGGCCCATGCTCCGAACCAATTCGTAATAACTGGCCACCTGATTTTCTACAGCAACGGTATCACCTTCCGGAAAGTTGAAAACTACAACATCGTTTCTTTTAATTTTTGATAAACCCGGTAAACGGTGATATTTCCATTGAACGCCATCCCAATATGCTTTAGTTGAAGTTGTTAAAGGCATGGTATGGTGTGCGAAAGGAAAGGCAACCGGTGTCATCGGGATACGCGCGCCATAATTTACCTTACTTACGAAAAGGAAATCGCCGATCAGTAACGAACGCTCCATCGATCCTGATGGAATGGTATAAGCTTCGATAAAGAATACACGGATGATGGTTGCAGCCACTACGGCAAAAACAATAGCATCTACCCACTCGCGGGTTTTAGTTTTCTTCTTCTTAGTGGCATCTTTTTTTCTCTGCCAGAATTTATAATTCATATATCTTAATTTTGGTCTGCGATTTTATTTAATCGGCTACCTGTTATCTGCATTTCCTTTGGTGTGATTTCACAGATTACGTGATATTACACCTGTTTTATATCTTCGCCTTTCGTCCTAAATCTTTGGTCTTTCAGCTTTAGTATCAGCCTTATTCAAAAATATCTGTAATACTGAAAAATCCTTTTTTATCTTTCACCCACTCTGCTGCCACCACTGCACCTAAAGCAAAACCAGCACGGTTATGGGCAGTGTGCTTAATTTCTATTTCATCAACCTCACTGCTGTAAATTACCGTGTGCGTACCTGGTATATTTTCAATCCGATGCGACTCAATCAGCAATTGCTCTGCTTTTGGAAACATCTCTACATCCGTTCCAACCACCTCGTTTAACCATTCCTGTTTGCGTTCCAGATTTTCTACAATACCTTCTGCAAGTGTAATGGCTGTTCCGCTTGGCGAATCCAGTTTCTGGGTATGGTGAATCTCTTCTACCTGCACCTCGTAAGCCGGATAGTTGTTCATCAGTTTAGCCAGTGTTTGGTTAAGCTTAAAGAACAGGTTTACGCCAATACTAAAGTTAGACCCATAAAGCAAGGTATTGTTACTTTTATCGCAATCATCTTTTACTTCCTGCAGTTTACCATACCAACCAGTAGTACCTACAACTACCGGCACATTGGCATCAAAACAGGTATCAATATTTTTTAAAACCGAATCGGGTGTACTAAAATCGATAGCTACATCTGCAGCCTTTAAATTTTCGCGGGTTAAATCTTCCTGATTATCGATAGTTATTTTTAAAACGATTTCGTGACCGCGTTCGAGTGCAAATTTTTCTATAATCTGCCCCATTTTGCCGTAACCTAAAAGCGCAATTTTCATCTGTTTATATATTAAAGGTGATTAAAAGATCATGAATTAAATGTGGTATATTATGGGTTCATGATCATTTTGTTGAGATTAAAAAGTAAGTGATAATTTTAGTGCGGGTGTGGCATTAAAACCATACACACTGTTGGTATTGATCATAGATGGCATTATCTTAACGGTTCCCAGGTTGTCGTCGATATTAAAGAAATGCAGTCGGGCGGCAACATAGGCATCTACAATGTTGGCAAAATAAACCAAACCATAAGAAAACAGCACAATCTGCCTGTTTCTTCTGTAAGTATCTTTACGTAAAGTGATCCCTGAGGTTGAATATCTGGAACCGAAAGGTCCATCAGGATCAGGTGTTCCATTGTTCAAATCGCGATATTGAAGCTCTTTTAGCGATAAATTATACTGTTTGGTACTTTCGATATACGACATGGTAAGCACCGTAATACCACCATAAATGGCTGCTATTTTACTTCCGGTATAAAATTTTTGCCAAAACTGGCTTTTGCCTGCTCTGGGTCCATAGCCATCGCTAAGTAATTGCATGTTGTACAGCTGTCCCCAGCCCGGTATAATCATCGATCTGAAAACCGCCTTTCTACCGGCAACTTTACCCGGGTTTACGTATTTGGCTTTCATCGAATCCTGGCGGGTTACTGGCTGCTTTGCTCCTCCTTTTCCAATTGGCGTTGGGGTTACCACTTTCGTTTTAGTAGTATCAACAGGTTTTAATACAGTATCCTTTACCTGCGCACTGGCCAGGTTTACAATAAAAAATGTAAATAAAGAAAGTAGTACTAAAAGCTTCGTTTTTTGCATTACCAATCTAATAATTCTAAAATCCGGTTCAGGTCATCATCGCTCATAAATGGGATTTCTATTGCCCCTTTACCATTCTGGGTTACCTTTAATTTTACCCGTGTGGCAAATTTAGAGGCCAGATCGTCCTGTAGTTTTTGATATTGGAAAGAAACTGCCTTTACTTTTGGTTTGTCGGCTGCTTTTAAGGGCACATGCTGCAAGTTACGCACCAGCTCTTCAACCTTCCGAACTGAAAGGCCTTTTTCAAGGATTTCCTGATGGATGTACAACTGACGATCTACCCCATCAACATTGATTAATGCTCTGGCATGCCCCATCGAAATGCGCTGATCGCGGATAGAAGCCTGAATGGCAGGCGGAAGTTTTAACAGACGTAAATAATTGGTTACTGTAGTCCGGTTTTTACCTACCCGTTCGCCCAATTGCTCTTGCTTTAAGCCCACCTCATCAATCATCCTTTGGAAACTCAAAGCCACCTCAATGGCGTTTAAATTTTCGCGCTGGATATTTTCAATCAATGCCATTTCCAGCATTTGCTGATCGTTGGCGCTGCGGATATAAGCAGGAACCTGTGTTAATCCAGCCAGTTTCGAGGCTCTGAACCTACGTTCGCCCGAAATTAACTGGTATTTGTTTGCACCAAGTTTCCTAACGGTAATCGGCTGAATCAGCCCCTGTACTTTGATCGAATCAGCAAGCTCGTTTAAAGCAACCTGATCAAACTCTGTACGTGGCTGGTAAGGATTGGTTTCAACTTCGGTTAAATTTACATGACTGATATTGCCTACCTGCTCGGTTTCGCTCACAGCATTTACCTGCTGTTTAGGCGGATGAGCAGCTTCGCTATCATCTAAAAGCGCACTTAGCCCTCTTCCTAAACCTGTTTTTCGCTGAAAAGATGTCATCTATAATTTATAAAGTTGCTGTTCCAATATTTTCTTCTTCTTTTAACAAGCCGTTCTTTTTTACAATTTCGCGGGCAAGGTTAAGGTAGTTAATGGCACCTTTACAGTTTGCATCGTGCATAATTACCGAAACGCCATAACTTGGGGCCTCACTTAAACGGGTGTTACGCTGAATAATGGTTTCGAAAACCAATTCGTTGAAGTGTGTTTTAACTTCTTCTACCACCTGGTTCGACAAACGTAAACGTACATCGTACATGGTTAATAGAATACCTTCAATTTCCAGATCTGTATTTAAACGGTTCTGTACAATTTTAATGGTATTTAATAATTTACCCAAACCTTCAAGGGCGAAGTACTCGCATTGAACCGGGATAATTACCGAATCTGCTGCTGTTAAGGCATTAATGGTAATTAAACCCAATGATGGAGAACAATCGATGATGATAAAATCATACTGATCTTTAATTTTCTCCAAAACCGCTTTCATTTTATATTCGCGGTTGTTCAGGTTAATCATTTCAATCTCCGCACCCACTAAATCGATGTGTGCAGGCAATAAATCTAAATTTGGTGTATCGGTTTTTTGTATCGCCTGTAAAGGATCGATATCATTAATAATACACTCATAAATACTATCTTTTATATTCCGGGGGTCGAAACCGATACCGGACGTTGAATTTGCCTGTGGATCGGCATCAACTAACAAAGTTTTATATTCTAGTACGGCTAAACTCGCAGCCAGGTTTATTGATGAAGTTGTTTTACCAACACCACCTTTTTGATTTGCTAATGCAATAATTTTGCTCATCTATGTATCAGAAATTTACTTAACGTTTACTGGGGCTGTGTTATTTATACTTTTTAATTGGCAAAAAGTTCTATTTTTGCGTTGTTTACGGCCTTTTTCACAATCAGCTAAGATACAAACTATATGGCAATTTTAGCAACAAGCGCATTCGGGTTTTGAACATCTTATTAACAATTATCCATGATTACAATTATAGCCGCTACCAACAGGTACAATAGCAATACGTTAAAAGTTGCCAAATATTACCAAAAGCAACTAAAAGAAAAAGGCACCGTTACTACAGTATTCAGTTTGGAGCACTTGCCTATCGACGTGCTTAATACCGATATGTACGGCAAAAGATCGGATGCTTTCCAAAAAATACAGGATATGATTAATGAGACCCAAAAATTCATTTTCGTGATGCCCGAATACAATGGCAGCTACCCTGGCGTGTTGAAAGTATTAATAGATGCCTGCAATTTCCCTGATAGTTTTTACGATAAAAAGGCGGCGCTGGTGGGTATTTCATCTGGGAAATATGGTAATATAAGAGGCGTTGACCATTTTACAGGGGTTTGCCACTATATCCATTTAAACATTTTACCCTTGCGCCTGCACATACCTAACATAAAAACCGAACTTGATGCTGAGGGTAATTTAATAAATGAAGATACAATTAAGTTTACCAACGAGCAGATCGATAAGTTTATCAGTTTTTAATTTGATAACGCAAAGCTTTTTTACCACAGAGTGCATTGAGCTTTACACGGAGTCCGCCGAGGCGCTTGCAGTCGTTTCTGATGAGTGCATAGATAGCGTGGCGATATATCGTATTAATAATTAAACCACAAAGGGCGTTAAGCTTTTTTACCACAGAGTGCATTGAGCTTTGTGTTGAGCGCCACCGAGACGCTTGCGCTCGTTCTAACAAGTGCATAAAAAGCGTAGCGATTATATCGCATTTAATAACCGAGCCATGTAATTTCATATTTGTAAATTCTATTGCTATAAACTTTGCACCATATTTTAGTATCAGCCTTTTTTTTGCTTACTTGGCAATTAAAAAAACAGATATGAAAAAAAATATTTTAACGCTGATACTCTCGTTAATTTCGCTTTCTATTTTTGCGCAGGAAGGTTATTGGCAACAACATCTTACCTATAACATTGATGTAACCCTAAACGATACAGAAAAATCGTTAATAGGCACCGAAACGATTGTTTACAAAAACAATTCGCCTTCAACACTAGAATTTATCTGGTTTCATATATGGCCCAATGCCTATAAAAATGAAACCACAGCACTGTTTCAACAACTGAAAAACGATCCCTCCCGAAAAAAGAAATTAAGTAAATACACTTATGGTAGCCTGGAAGATCTTAGCTTTAAAATAAATGGAGCTGTGGCAAAAACAGAAGCACACCCGAATGCACAATACATCGACATTATTAAGGTATTACTCCCATCACCATTAAAATCAGGTGATTCGGTAACTATCAATTCTGATTTTAAGGTTAAACTACCCAGTTATTTTTCCCGTTCAGGATATGCCGAAACCCAATTTATGGTTACACAATGGTATCCTAAACCTGCAGTTTTTGACAAAGATGGCTGGCACGAATTTCCATATCTGGATATGGGCGAATTTTACAGCGAGTATGGCGATTACAGGGTGAACATTACCTTACCGGCATCGTATGTTTTAGCCGCAACAGGCACTATGCAAAATGCCGATGAACTCCAAATCTATAAATCGATAGGGGCAAAAAATGTAGCAAACCGGGAGGGTAAGCCATTTCTTTATGAACCAAAAACAGGGACAAAAAAGATTAGTTATGCCATTAACAATGTACCTGACTTTGCCTGGTTTGCCGATAAAGACCTCGTAATCCAATATGATACGGTAAAACTGACCTCTGGAAAAATTATAGATGCTTTTAGTTATTACCATAATAAAAAGAAATCGCTTTGGGTAAATAGTATCGATTATATCAAAGATGCCACCAGAAAATACAGCGAGTGGGTGGGCGAATATGAATATCCGGTGGTACAGGCAATAGAAGGACCTAAAAATAACTCGAGTGGTGGAATGGAGTACCCTACAATTACTTTAATTACCAGCCCTGATGCAAAGGCAACAAGTTTAGATGCGATAATTACGCATGAAGTTGGCCATAATTGGTTTATGAGTATGCTGGGCAGTAACGAAAGAATGCATACCTGGCAGGATGAGGGGTTAAATACCTATTTCCAATTTAGGTATGAAGCAGAGAAGTATAAAGCAAACACGATTTTTGGAGACGCGATACCGGCACAGGTAAAAGAACTGCCAACCGATAAATTTCAGGCAAGCATTTATAATGCTTTGTCAAGTATCCCTATGAAATCGGCTATCGAAACACCTGCAGCCAATTTTTCTACTTCTGATGAATATGGAGTGATTTCTTATATGAAAACAGCACTTTGGTTGTACTTATTGGAATCTGCGGTTGGCAGGGATAAAATTGATCTGGCGTTTAAAACATATTTTGATCAATGGAAAAACAAACACCCAACACCAGAAGACATGAAAGCGTCTTTTGAAAAATCGCTGGGGTCAAACCTCAACCAATTTTTTAAGATGTTACACACTGAAGGACAGTTTAAATAATCCTTTTACGAACATACTTTTTTGAAAAAAACCCTTCCAAAACGGAAGGGTTTTTTTGTGTCAAAAATTTTGTAAGCGGCGCAAAAACAACACAAACAACTGCATACAAGCAACTTAACAAAATCACATCTTCTACGGCACAGGCTTTGGCATTAGCGATTTCATCAATCATTTAATTTATGACAATTATCCTATTTCTAATCCTGATCCTGCTATGCTGGGCAACTTACCTCTCTATCGATTGGTTCGAAAAAATCTGAAGAACATGTTAGCACTATTTATCATCTCCATCGCCGTATTTATCTATATGATTTACGTGTTGATTAAACCAGAAAAATTTTAACCCCTTACCCTTAAAGGGAAATTAAAAAACAAAAAAATGAACACTGAATTAATTGGCATCATTGCCACCTTCCTGCTCACCTTAATTATTGCCATTCCTTTAGGTAAATACCTGGCTAAGGTTTTTGCAGGAGAAAAAGTTTGGACAGACTTTTTAAAACCGCTCGAAAACGGAATTTATAAACTTTCAGGCATCAACGTTAAAGAACAGATGAACTGGAAACAACAGTTAAAAGCCCTGCTAACCATCAATATCCTTTGGCTGGTTTATGGCTTTTTCGTATTGATATTTCAGGATAAACTGCCTTTCAATCCGGATGGCAACCCCGGCATGACTCCTGATTTAGCTTTTAACACCATCATCAGCTTTGTAGCCAACTGTAACCTGCAACATTATTCGGGTGAAACTGGGGTAAGTTACTTAACCCAGCAGTTTGTGCTGATGTTCCTGCAGTTTGTGAGCGCCGCAACAGGTATTGCCGCAGCTGTAGTGTTATTTAAAGCTTTCAGAGATAAAACTACAACGCAACTTGGCAACTTCTGGGAGTTTTTTGTGAAAGCCATTACACGTTTATTATTGCCCTTATCAGTTATAGTTGCTTTAATTTTAACTTTTAATGGTACACCAGCAAGTTACGAAGGCAAAGACCAATTCATTTCGATGCAAGGCGATACCGTAAATGTTTCGCGCGGACCCGCAGCACAAATGATCGCCATAAAACACCTGGGTACGAATGGTGGAGGGTATTTTGGTGCAAATTCTGCCCACCCATTCGAAAACCCGAGCTATGTAACCAATATGGTTGAGGTGATTGCGCAAACGATTATTCCAATTGCCATGATTATAGCTTTCGGTTATTTTATCCGCAGGAAAAAACTAGCTTGGACCATATTTGGCGTAATGACCATCGGATTGTTTATGCTGATGATCCCAACCTTAACTTCCGAACTGGGCGGTAATCCGGCCATTGCCAAAATGGGTATTTCGCAGGCTACGGGTGCTATGGAAGGTAAAGAAGTAAGACTTGGTCCCGCCGCAACCGCCTACTGGAGCACTTTAACCACGGTAATTTCTACCGGTTCGGTTAATGGTATGCACGACAGTACCATGCCGCTTACCGGTTTATGGCAGTTATTAGCCATGATGATTAACGCCATTTACGGTGGCTGTGGCGTTGGTTTATTAAACTATTTCATTTATTTAATTATTGCAGTATTTATTTCAGGCTTAATGGTAGGCCGAACACCCGAATTTTTGGGTCACAAAGTTGAGGCACGAGAAATTAAGATTGCGGCACTCATTACCTTGTTAAGTCCGTTTTTAATTCTGGCCGGAACCGCAATTGCCAGTTATGTATTTACCAACCATGGTAGTGCTGCCTGGGCGGTGCAACCTAAAGCCTGGTTAAATAATCCCGGGTTCCACGGTTTTTCCGAAATGCTTTACGAAGTAACCTCATCTAACGCCAACAATGGTTCGGGTTTTGAAGGCCTTGGCGACAATAACATTTTCTGGAACGTTTTAACCGGAGTAATTATTTTCCTTGGTCGCTTCTTGCCAATTATTGGCCCGGTAGCCATTGCAGGTTTACTGGCAGGTAAAAAGTTTATCCCCGAATCGGCCGGTACCTTAAAAACAGATACCAAAACATTTGCACTGATGACCTTTGCCGTAATCCTGGTGTTAAATGCACTATCCTATTTCCCGGCCCTGGCTTTAGGTCCGCTGGCAGAATACTTTACGATGCTTAAATAAACTATGGTAAATGTGAGATGGAAGATGAAACATACGCCCGTCATCCATCTTCCATTAAACGTCTTACATCATAAACAAATCTGTGAAATCACTTTATCTGTGCAATCACTTAATATAAATAAAAATGAAATCCAATAATAAATTGTTCGAACCTGCTTTAGTGCAAACTGCATTAAAACAATCTTTCATCAAACTCGACCCTCGGGTAATGGTGCGCAACCCCGTTATGTTTACGGTAGAAATCGGCACCCTGGTAATGGCTTATGTCACGGTATATTCTTTTAACCATAACGAACAGGGATCTGCACTATATAATTTCTTCATCTTTTTGGTGTTGTTGCTCACCGTGCTCTTTGCCAACTTTGCCGAAGCCATTGCCGAAGCCAGAGGTAAAGCGCAAGCCGACAGCTTACGTAAAACGAGAGAAGAAACCCCGGCAAAGCTACTTTTAAGTAACGGAACAACAGAAATCCGCTCTTCCAGTCATTTGCAGAAAGGCGATATTTTCATCTGCGAAACTGGTGATATTATTCCAACCGATGGCGAAATTATTGAAGGTATCGCTACTATCGATGAATCGGCCATTACCGGTGAGTCTGCACCCGTGATCCGCGAATCAGGAGGTGATAAATCATCGGTAACCGGAGGTACAAAAGTACTGTCAGACGAAATTAAAGTTAAGGTAAGTACTGCGCCGGGCGAAAGCTTCTTAGATAAAATGATTGCCCTGGTTGAAGGTGCTTCACGCCAGAAAACGCCCAACGAAATTGCATTAACCATTCTATTGGCCAGTTTTACACTCGTGTTCATCATCGTATGTGTTACCTTAAAACCCTTTGCCGATTATGCCAATACCCCAATCACCATTGCAGCCTTAATTTCGCTGTTTGTGTGTTTAATCCCCACCACCATTGGCGGTTTACTTTCGGCCATTGGTATTGCCGGGATGGACAGGGCTTTAAGGGCTAATGTAATTACCAAATCGGGCAAAGCCGTAGAAACCGCAGGTGATATTGATGTGCTGCTTTTAGATAAAACCGGAACCATCACCATCGGTAACCGTAAAGCCACCAACTTCTATCCTACAGCTG
The DNA here is from genome assembly GCF_903166585.1 of Pedobacter ghigonis. Classification (GTDB taxonomy): domain Bacteria; phylum Bacteroidota; class Bacteroidia; order Sphingobacteriales; family Sphingobacteriaceae; genus Pedobacter; species Pedobacter ghigonis. The sequence goes on along the minus strand of NZ_CAESCM010000024.1, from coordinate 6,575 downwards.
GTGTGGTGATTAAAGATTTTACCAATGCCTGCATATTAAGTTCTTTAGCCGACGAAACTCCCGAAGGCAAATCGATTATCGAACTGGCCGCCGAACAAGGCCACAAAAGTTTAACCACACCCGAAGGTTCAACATTTATCAGGTTCACCGCAGAAACCCGCTCTAGCGGACTGGACACGAAAGATGGTCACAGGATTAGAAAAGGAGCTTTCGATGCCATCCGCAATATGGTAGAAAAAGCCGGCAATGTATTCCCTTCAGACATTGAAGACCACGTAAAAAGTATTGCTACCAATGGCGGAACACCTTTAGTAGTTGCTGAAAATGAAAAGGCTCTGGGCGTAATCGAACTACAAGACATTATTAAACCCGGTATCAGCGAGCGTTTCGAGCGTTTGCGTAAAATGGGGGTTAAAACAGTAATGGTTACAGGTGATAATCCGCTAACCGCCAAATACATCGCCGAAAAAGCAGGTGTAGATGATTTTATAGCCGAAGCAAAGCCCGAAGATAAAATGAACTACATTAAGGATGAACAAGCTCTGGGTAAACTGGTAGCCATGATGGGCGATGGTACAAACGATGCTCCTGCCCTTGCCCAAGCCGATGTTGGTGTAGCCATGAACAGCGGTACCCAGGCAGCAAAAGAAGCCGGCAATATGGTCGATCTGGATAACGACCCAACCAAGCTCATTGAGATTGTGGAAATCGGCAAACAACTGTTAATTACGCGTGGTACGCTCACTACTTTCTCTATCGCTAACGATGTGGCTAAATATTTTGCCATTGTACCGGCGCTGTTTATCGCTTCGATACCTGCCCTGCAAAGTTTAAACATTATGGGATTGCACACACCAGAAAGCGCAATCATGTCGGCGGTAATTTTTAATGCCATTATCATCCCGATTTTAATTCCACTTGCCTTAAAAGGTGTAGCCTATAAACCAATCGGGGCTACGGCACTCCTTCGCAGAAACCTCTTTATTTATGGTATCGGAGGAGTTGTAGCGCCCTTTATCGGCATTAAGTTAATCGATTTGTTAGTGGGCGTATTTATCTAAAAAAATCAGTGTAATCCCTTAAATCATTTAAATCAGAATAAAATCTGTGTAATCACATACATCATGAAAAAGTACATCATACAATCTTTACGTTTAACCTTAGTATTAATCGTATTGTTATGCATCATTTATCCCATTGGGATTGCACTTGCAGGTAAACTTGCCAAAGGAAACGGCGGCGGCGAAAAAATCACCAAAAACGGAAAAACGGTTGGTTATGCCCTGCTTGGCCAATCATTTACCAAACCCGAATATTTTTGGGGCAGACCATCGGCTGTAGCTTACAACGCAGCAGGCTCTGCAGGTTCGAACAAAGGCCCGTCAAATCCCGATTATTTAAAAGAGGTTCAATCTCGAATTGATACCCTTTTAAAATACAATCCCGGATTGGAAAAATCAGCTATCCCGGCCGATCTGGTTACTGCATCGGGTAGTGGCTTAGATCCGAATATTTCTGAACAGGGAGCTGCAATACAAATCGCGAGAGTAGCCAAAGCCAGAAAAATAGACGAGAAAAAAGTAAAAGAGCTGGTAGCCATGAATACTTTAAAACCATTGATGGGCTTATTTGGCCCCTCATCGGTAAATGTATTGAAGTTGAATCTGGCTTTAGATAATCTCTAAACGCTTATCAAAGTAATCACCCATAATACATAGTTCGCCATTCCCATCCGATAGCTATCGGATGGGAATGGCGAACAACTTAAAATCAGTGTAATCTATCAATCGGTGTAATCACCTTAATTCAATGAAAAAATTTATCATCCTTATAACATCATTAACCGCAGCGTTAAACACTTTTGCACAAAACGAACCGAAAGTTAAATTCTCAGGGTACCTCGAAACCTATTACGGTTACGATTTCAATAAACCCGCCGATCACAACCGTCCGGGATTTATATACTCGCACAACCGGGCAAACGAGGTAAACCTGAATTTAGGTTTTATTAAAGCCGCTTACGATAGCGGAAATATCCGCGCCAACCTGGCTGTAATGGCTGGTACTTATGCCAACGCCAACCTATCGGCCGAACCTGGTGTGTTAAAAAACATCTTCGAAGCCAATGCAGGGGTTAAACTATCAAAAACAGAAAATCTGTGGATTGATGCCGGGGTGTTCGCTTCACATATTGGCTTTGAAAGTGCTGTTTCGAAAGATTGCTGGGTACTGACCAGAAATATAGCCTCAGAAAATACGCCCTATTACGAATCTGGCGCAAAAGTTACCTATGGCACCCAGGATGGAAAATTTACTGCGACCCTACTCTACCTAAATGGATGGCAAAGAATTACCCGTACTGCTGGCAACAACAAACCTGCAGGCGGCTTACAATTAACCTGGAAACCTACCGGCAAAATAACGGTAAACTACAGTAATTATCTCGGTACTGAAGGTGCAGATTCGGTTCGGGTGAACCGTTTCTACCACAATGTGTATGGTATTTTTCAGCTAACTGATAAATTTGGCTTAACCCTTGGCTTCGATTATGGCACACAACAAAAGGCAAAAGGCAGCAACGATAAAAACGAAGTAATTTCGCCAGTGGCTATTGCACAATACAAATTTGCCGATAAATGGGCTATTGCCGGAAGGTTTGAGTATTACGACGATAAAAACGGGATCTTTATTGGTACCGCAACGCCAAATGGTTTTAAAACCAAAGGCTATTCACTCAATCTCGATTACGCACCAATACCCAATGCGGTAATCAGGTTAGAAGGTAAAACTTTCGATAGTAAGGATAAAATTTTTAACCGCGAAGGCAACGCAGTAAATGCGAATACAACTTTAACGGCAAGTATAGCCGTAGCGTTTTAAAATATTTGTTATTATGGCTCCTCAATAGAGAATCGTCATTTCGAGCGAAGTGCAATGCAGTCGAGAAATCTATTTAAAGATCTCTCCGTTTCGCTTCGCTTCATCCGATAGCTATCGGATCGAGATGACGATCTTCTTTAAGGAAGCTGTAAGATAGATTTAATTAAATTTCAAAGGAGATGAAACTATATATCGAAATCTTATTCAGCATACTGCTTTTGGGCAGTGGCATTTTCCTTTTGGTTTTAAAGCACCGCAAAAAAACCGAAAAACTCAAGCGGCTTTATGCCCGGTTAAGCAACAACAAAAAGGAAATGCTGCTGGCTATGCAAAGGGCAAACCTGTACAAACTGGTGATGGTGCTCTCGGGTGTATTTCTTTTCACCGTGTGCGTGTGTGTACTGGTAAACGAGCACATTATCGCCATAACGTGGTAAGACCAAGATAAATTCCATGACCCATTTTAAAACTTACATCATTCAACATGTCAGAAAAAGAAGATTCGGTTAAACACTTCCTCGAACTGATTAAAAAATCGAGAAGAGGGAAACTCAAAATCTATATTGGGATGAGTGCCGGTGTGGGCAAAACCTACCGGATGCTGCAGGAAGCACACGCCCTCTTACGTGGTGGTATTGATGTTTGCATAGGCTATGTAGAAACACACAAAAGGGCCGAAACCGAAGCCCTGGTTGCCGGCTTACCCTTAATTGCGCGAAAAAATATCTTTTACCGGGGTAAGGAAATAAATGAAATGGACCTGCAAGGCATTTTAAACCGTCATCCAGAAATTGTGGTGGTTGATGAACTGGCACATACTAATGTAGAAGGCAGTAAAAATACCAAGCGCTGGCAGGATGTTTTCGATCTGCTCGAAGCGGGCATCAGTGTTATTTCGGCGGTAAATATCCAGCATTTGGAAAGTATAAACGAAGAGGTAGAACAAATTACTGGTGTTCAGATTACAGAACGCATCCCCGATAAAATACTGCAGATTGCGGATGAAATTGTGAATATTGATTTAACGGCCGACGAATTGGTTACCCGTTTAAAGGAAGGTAAGATTTACGATAAAACAAAGATCGAAAGTGCACTGGGCAACTTTTTTCAGGCCGATAAAATTTTACAGCTACGCGAACTTGCACTTAAAGAAGTGGTGCATCAGGTGGAAAGAAAAATACAAACCGAAATTCCCAAATCCATTAAAATTCGTCCCGAACGTTTTTTGGCCTGTATTTCATCAAATGCCGAAACTGCCGGCGTAGTAATTAGAAAAACAGCCCGGCTGGCTTCTTACTACCGTTCGCCATGGATTGTTTTGTACGTGCAGAGCGATGCAGAAAGTTTAGACCGCATAAAACTAGATAAACAACGACACCTGATTAACCATTTTAAGTTAGCTACGGAGCTGGGAGCCGAAGTAATTAAGATAAAAAGTAACCAGATTACCCAGACCATTATTAATACGGCAACAGAAAAAGAAATTACAACCATTTGCATCGGTAAACCCCATTTAAATATTTTTCAGGTGATACTCCGAACGGCAATTTTTAATCAATTGTTACGTAATTTAGCCAGTCAGGAAATAGATCTGGTGATACTGTCTTAAACTTATTTAACCACAGAAAACGCAAAGAAAATACACAGAGTTAGGACTGATTGCTTTAAGTTCTCTGTGAAAAACTCAATGCCCTCTGTGGTAAAACAAAAAAATAATGCCATGAAAATAAAAACCAAGCTTCGCCTCGGATTCGGCTTTCTCTTCATCATCGTCTTGTCCTTCGGCTTAATTGCCTTATTCTTCCTGAACGAACTTTCAGATAAATCGAAAATGATTTTGAAAGACAATTACAAATCGCTGCAATATGTAGCAGCTATGCGTAAGATTATTGATGAAAATCACTTTCCCTTAAGTGAAGCACAACGTTTAACTTTTGTAGAAAATTTAAACAATGAAAGCCAAAACATTACCGAACAAGGCGAGAAAACCGCTTTCCTAAAGCTCGAAAGCGCTTATAAAACTTTAAGTACCACTGTTAATGAAAACAGCCTGAAAAATTTACGAACTGCCCTGCACGATATAGAACGCGTAAACCTCGCTGCCATTTACGAGAAAAATGAGCGTGCCAACGAAACTTCGTCAAGAGCCAACCTCTACATCATGATAGCGGCAACTCTAAGCTTTATTATCCTGTTTACATTTATTGTCAACTTTCCTGGATTTGTGGCTAATCCGTTGGCCGAATTTGGTGCCGCAATTAAACAGATTGGTCGCAAAAACTATAAACAACGCCTGCATTTCGAAAACGATGATGAATTTACCGAACTGGCCGATTCGTTTAACGGCATGGTAATCAAGTTAAATGAATGGGAAAACAGTAATCTCTCGACCATTAAATCAGAAAAATTACGCATTGAAGCAATCATCGCACAAATGCAGGATGCCATTATCGGTTTAAACGAAAAAGGTGAGGTACTTTTCTTAAATCATCTGGCAGCAAAGCTGATGGGATTGGATGAAGATAAAATCATCGGGCAGAATGTGGCCGAGCTCATTCAAAAGAACGAATTACTTAAACGCATCATTAAACCTGATACCGACGAGCCTACTTTAAAAATTTATGCTGATGATAAAGAATCGTATTTCCAGCTCGAAAACCGCGAAATTATTATTCCCAATTATGAGGAACAGGAAGAAAACACTTTAATTTCAGCTACAAAGTCTGCAGGTAGCGTATACATCCTGAAAAACATTACACAGTTTAAAGAGCTTGATGAGGCTAAAACGAATTTTATTGCCACTGTTTCTCACGAATTAAAAACACCGCTATCCTCTATAAAAATGAGTTTAAAATTGTTGAACGATGAACGCGTGGGCAGCATGAACGAAGAACAGCACGAGTTGCTTACGCACATTAAAGAAGATAGCGACAGACTTTTAAAAATCACCAGCGAATTATTAGATCTTTCGCAGGTAGAAACCGGTAATCTGAAACTTAGCTTTGCCATTACAAGTCCGGCAGCTATAGTGCAATATGCTGTTGATGCTGTTAAATTTCAGGCCGAACAAAAGTCCATCCAGTTAACTCTAAACTGCGATCAAAACCTGCCAAATGTATATGCTGATATCCAGAAAACGGCCTGGGTAATGGTTAACTTCTTATCCAATGCTTTGCGTTATAGCGCAGAAAAATCGAAGGTGATTATTGATGTTTTCCAAAAAGATCAATTCATCCAGTTTTCGGTTCAGGATTTTGGAAAAGGCATAGAAGAAAAATACCAGAAACGTTTGTTTGACCGCTATTTCCAGGTACCAACCGATGGACAGAACAAATCGGGATCTGGACTGGGCCTGGCCATTTCAAAAGATTTTATAGAAGCAGAACAAGGTAAAATATGGGTGGTGAGTGCCATTGGCGAGGGCAGTAAGTTTTGTTTTGCGTTGCCGGTTGTGGTTTAGTTTCTAACGAGTGCATAAATAGCAAAGCGATTTTATCGCGTTTTATAATTAACCGCAAAGGGCGCTAAGTTTTACGCGAAGAAACGCTAAGCGACAATGTTTTTTCACCACGGAGATTCTGTGTTGATATCCAAATTAATTTTTAATTTTGTAGTCCAAGGCAGCTCTAAGCTAGCTTCATTAGGGCAGTTCATTTTTAATGGCTGCTCTAACAATTTACTTCGTTTTCCACCTC
>NZ_CAESCM010000023.1 GCF_903166585.1 Pedobacter ghigonis | reverse complement strand
ATAGTTACCTAAATTTTACCCCATCGATCCTAGTCCTTAATAATGGGTATTACCCTAATTGTTATCTGGTCACTAAGGGAAAAAACGGTAGCGGATTGCATCATCTCTTAGGCATAAAAACCTTGACGACATAGTAATGTGCCGCTACCGCTTTAGGTAATCTGATATTTAATTTAAGTAAATAAATATTAGTCTTTCTTAAATAAGAATATATCAAAACAAATCTAAAGGACGATTCTCATAAACCTATTTCGTCTAAATCAGCTTAATGGTAAAACGGGTATCGCTTTCACCGAAGGTTTTTAAAGAGAATTCGAAGCCATGGTTTAGCAGAATTTCCCTTACGAGGGTTAAACCTATGCCCTGTCCGTCTTTTTTGGTGCTAAAAAACGGACTGAACAATTGCCCGATATGCTCCTCTGCTATTCCCTTCCCCGAATCCGAAATCTCCAGGATTTTCTCGTTTACATCGATCGTAAACAAAATAGATCCACCAATTTCAATTGCTTCAATTGCATTTTTTACAATGTTAATGAGAGCCTGCTCCATTTGCTCTACATCAGCCTGAACGAAGTATGGTTGATCAGGGAGCTCGAATTTAAAGTTGACCTGTTTTTCATTTGCCTGAAAAAACATGAGTTCGGAAACCGATTTAAGCAGGGCAACGATATCAATCTGCGTTTTTTTAGCAACAGGTATTTTAACCAGATCGGCAAAATTGCGCATAAACATATTCAGGTTCTGGTTGCGGTCGACTGCAATTTTAAGTGCGCTTTTCAGCTGGTCGTCGGCTTCGTTTAGCCATAAATGCTGTTGAGCCAAAGCAGTGTTCATGATGGAATTTACCGGGCCAACCGTATTGTTCACTTCATGCGCCATCATGCGGATCACCTTGCTGTAAACATTTTTTTCGGCCTCAAAAATTTCAGCGGTAACTTCCTCCATCATTACAAAAACACGCTCAAAACCCCGGTCCATAAACCTCGATTTGTGAATCTTAAAGGTCCGTAAACCATCCATACGGATCGTTCTGGCGGTTCCGGTTTCCATATCCTGAATATGATTCGACAACAAACCCGGATTAACCTGCAGCACAGCCGTGGCTTTGGGGTTAATCTGTTTAATTTGTCCGTCAAAATCAAGCACAATAATACCTGTTGGTGAAGTCTGGATTAGTTTTTCGAGGAAAAAATGCTGTTCCTGTTGCCTCGTGCGTTCTTTCCGCAATTCATCTATCATGCGGTTATATACCTCCACCAGTTCATCTACCTCTTTTTTACCTGTAAATAAAAATTTGACGTTAAAATCCTGGTCTTTTATGGCTGAGATACCCTGTCTTAAATAAGTAAGCGGCAAGATAAGCTGTTTGTAGAGATTGAGCGAAATCAATACCGAAATGATGATAAAAACCTCTGTGAGCATGAAAATAACCTTATTATCCTGAAAGATAAAAAAGCTCATCACCAGGCAAATCAGGTGCAGGATAACCAGAAACAGGATGTATTTAGTCTTCAGTTTCATTAAACGGAATTTGATATTTTTCCAGGCGACGATAAAGTGCATTTCGGGTAATGCCCAGCGATGCAGCGGCTTTGGTAATCCGGTTTTTATGGAAATTCATGGCTTGTTTAACCATTTCAGCCTCCATTTGGTCGAGGGTCATGGTACCCACCCCCGGAAGTTTCACCTGTTCGTTTTTTAATGGCGATAAATTTAACTGGGCTTTGAAATCGTCGGGTCCCAGTTCCTCGTTTCTGCTAATTAAAACAGTTCTTTCGACCAGGTTTTTTAACTGGCGGATATTGCCGGGCAAAGGCAACCGCTGCAGCCAGCGCATGGCTGCCCCTGAAACCGTTAAATCGGGGCGGTTATAAATTTCTTTCATGTTATTGATGAAGAAATTTACCAGCAAAGGTATATCTGTAGCGCGTTCCCTAAGCGCAGGCAAATGAATGGTAATTAAATTAATGCGGTACAAAAGATCTTCCCTGAAAAAGCCGGCATTCACCATTTCGTTCAGGTTTTTATTGGTGGCACAAACTACACGGGCATCAACAGTTTTCGTTCGGCTGCTACCTAAAACCTCGTAAGTTCTATCTTGCAGTACGCGTAATAACTTTACCTGACTTGCCGTTTCCAGATCGCCGATTTCATCTAAGAAAATGGTTCCTTTATTGGCCATTTCGAAGCGTCCCACCCGATCAAAGCGGGCATCGGTAAAAGCGCCCCGCACATGACCAAACATTTCGCTTTCGAATAATGAAGCAGAAATACCACCCAGATTTACTTTAACAAAAGGCTTTGCAGCACGCATACTATTTTCGTGTATGGCTTCTGCAATCAATTCCTTTCCGGTACCACTCTCGCCGGTAATTAAAACCGAAGCGTTGGTTCCGGCTACACGGCCAATGGTTTCTAAAATATTCAGCAGGCCGGCATCTTCGCCAATAATTTGTTTAAAATTGTATTTTTTATCCAGTTCCTTTCGCGTACGCGAAAGTGGCTGTTGCTGATTGAGTTGAAGCAGGGTTTTTACCGACTGGAGTACATAATCGTTATCCCAGGGTTTATTGATAAAATCGTTTGCGCCAAGCTTCATTCCCTGCACCGCCAGTTCGATACTTGCCCAACCGGTAATCAGGATGATTGGAACCGCGGCATCAAAATTTCTGATTTTTTTAAGCAGTTCCATCCCTTCTTTTCCCGAGGTGTCGATCGAAAAGTTCAGGTCAAGGATAATGAGTTCTGGACTTTGCGTTTTAACAATTTCAAAAGCCATAACCGCTTCATCTGCTATAAGCACTTCATTTCCTGCACTTTTTAACAGCAACGAAAGAGAAGTTCTCACCGCAATATCATCATCAACAATTAATATCATATACGAAGTTAAGATAAGTATTATTCTTCATGCAATGCAATAGCCGGATGAATACCTGCCGCTTGTTTGCCGGGATACAATGAGCAGGCAAAAACCAGCAGATAAATAAATAAAACGGATAGCAACATGGCCACGATGTACACACTTGCCGGAATATTGAAAACGCTAAGCAAGGGAAACTGAATGGCAAAAAAACAGCCTACTATTAACGACATGGTAGCCAAAATCATGGCCTCCATTACCAGTTGGAACGATACGGAACTGCCACTTGCCCCAATGGCACGCCTCAGGCCGATTTCACTTTTTCGTTTATTGATATTGTACCATAGCACGCCAAATAAGCCCAGCGCCACATTGATAATGAGAAAACCGGCAATGATGATAAAAATGACCATCGGAATAATGGTAACTTCATTTTTAGCATCGCGCATTTCGCTCAGGTGTTGTATCTCTACCGAATTTTTCATGGTGTTGGTCATGAATTTATACAACTGAGTTTCGAAAGTAGCATCGGCTCCATCGCGCACTTTAATGAGGATGTGGCTGGTATTGCGTAAGTATCCGGTATCTAAGCGGCTAAACATAGCATTGCCGGCAGGCCAGAAATCACCGTTAGCTTTAATGTCCTGTACTACGCCAATCACTTTCATTTTTTCTTTATCGTCGTAATCGCCGATGAGTTTACCGATCGCATTTCCCTCGCCAAACATCTGCTTCTTCAGGGTTTCGTTAATCACCAGGTTTTTATTCCTGGTTACGGCATCCTCGGGCAAAAACCACCTGCCGGCAATTACAGTTATATTCCAAACCTTTCTATAATCTTCACTCACGTTATAACTGTATACAGGGTTAAATTTCTTACCGTTTAAATGCAAACCGGTACTCATGGTACTGTTTGAATAGGGAAAATTTGCACCAGTATAGGTTACTTCCTCAATGAGGGGCATGGCTTTGAGCGATTTATACAAATTATCGTAAAAGATGCTGAGCGAATCGCGGTCTTTGGTCAGCAAGCCGTTATCGTAACTGATTGACCATACTTTTTTATATTGAAAACCTAGCGGCTTGCTATAGTTCTGGTAATAAAAGGTAAGGAAAGAAAATACGGCGAATATCACCATAAAGGAAACGAGTATTTCGGAAAGGAACAGGAAATTCTGTTTCCGCTTGTTCCATATTAATTTAAATAAATGTCTGAACATCATAATAGCTTCGGTTTAGGATTATTGCGCTTTAAGTGCTTTAACTACGTTAAGTTTCGACATTCTCCAGGCCGGGTAAACGCCAGAAATTAAACCAAAAAATACGCAGGCAATAAAACTGTAAAACAATACGGTAAAATTCATGCTAAGGCGCATATTTGAAATGACATTTGCACCATTGATGAGGTAAATAGCCAGTAAGGAAAGTATAATACCAATCAGGCCACCTAAAAAAGTCAGGATCATGTTTTCGACGATAAACTGGTAAACCAGGGTTTTAGAAGAAGCGCCGAAAGCCTTACGTACACCAATTTCTGACGAGCGCTCCATAATGCGGGTAACGTTAATATTTACCAGATTAATGGTGGGCAACAACAAAAAGAGCAAAACAAAAATACTCATGATGGAAACCACCCGGGTTGTACCGTTATTTGCGCCATCGCCTGCTATTCTCCTGGTCATCGAGGAGAAAAAAGGATCTGCATTGCTGTATACCCTGTCAAAATCTTTGGGTACCGGTACCCTGCGCATCATTTGTTGAAATTCCTTTTGCATTTTAGGTACATCAGCTTTGCTTTTGGCCAGCAATACTGCGTTATATGGGCCCATTAAATCGGGTTTATTGTAATTTTCGGTCGATACGGTGTATGGCAGGTACATGTCGCCGCTTAAGCTATTCACAGTTTTAGATACATTAGCCACTACGCCAATTACACGGTAATTGATATTATCGGCCGATATGTACTGACCAATCACATTGGCTACATTGCCGAAATAAGCCTTTCGGGTTTGTTCTGAAATGACAGCTACCTTATCGGCATTTTCTATTTCCTTTTGCGAATAAGGTTTGCCTGCCAGGAAGCGATATTCGAGTACATTCCAGTAATCGGCATTGGTATATTTATAGGCAATAACAATCTTTTTATTGTTTACGTAGGCATTAGAAGCTTTTGGATTAGAGGAAATGGCCATCTTATCTACTGTTTTCAAGGTTGATACATAATGTTTGAAAAAGTAGAAAGAAACGTCGCTACGGTTCAGCCAGCCTTCTTTGGTATTTTTGTATTCCATACTGCCCACGTAGAGCGAGCGTTCGCGTTTCAAATCGGGATAATCCGGACTTAAAACTTTATCCATAAACGCAGCGGTAACCATTAGAATGGTTAGTGTAAAACTGATTCCGAACAAGCTTACGAAGGTGAAAAACTTCCTCCTTTTGAGGACAGCTATGGCGATTTTAAAGTAGTTTTTTAACATAGCGGTATTTTATTGAACTTGAGAACCATCGAAGAGGCGAACCAAACGGTGTGTTTTGTGCGCCATATTTTCATCATGCGTAACCATCACAATGGTGGTACCCTCATTCTGGTTAAGGTTAATCAGGATATCCATAATTTCATTACCCATAGCACTATCTAAGTTACCGGTCGGCTCATCGGCCAGGATAATCTGCGGATTGCCAACAACTGCCCGTGCAATGGCCACCCGCTGGCGCTGACCACCAGATAGCTGCGTAGGAAAATGCTTTAAACGATTACTCAGGCCCACCTTTTCTAAAGCTGCAGTAGCCAGTCTTTTACGTTCCTTGGCCGATGAATTGCGGTACAATAGCGGCAACTCTACATTATCAAGCACCTGCAAATCGTTAATGAGGTGGTAGCTTTGAAAAATAAACCCCAGTTTTTCGTTCCGGAACCGGGCCAGTTTCTGATCTGAATAACTGCTGATATCCTGACTATCGATCTGTATTTTGCCTTTTGAAGGTTCATCCAGCAAGCCCATAATATTAAGCAAAGTACTTTTACCACAACCCGAAGGTCCCATGATGGATAGAAATTCGCCCCTGGCAATGTCGAGGTTAATGCCATTTATGGCCAGCGTTTCTACCGTATCTGTGCGGTAAACTTTTTCGATGTTCTGTAAGCGTATCATAATGTTTGATGTAAAATGTAAGGTTTTAAATATGTATTTAATAGCTGATTTTTTTATTTTGCTCAAAGTCGTAAAGGGACAAGTAACGCAGCTGGTAATAGGCAGCCCAGAAATCGCGCAATGAAGAAACGTAATCGCGTTTGGCGCGGTCGTTTTCCTGAAAGGCAATACTGAGATCGGTAATACTCAAATTTCCCAATACATAACGCTCACCGGCTATTTTGTACTTCTCTGCAGCAATTTTTTCGGCGTTATCCGTCAGTTGTATTTGTTCTTTCATCATGTTAAAAAGGGTAACCTGTGTAACAATCTGCTGTTTAAAGGTTTGCTTATCCTGTTCAACAGCGTAAATGGTAAATTGCTCGTTGGCCTGTGCGGTTTTGGTGCGCGATTTAGACCTACCCCAATCCATCACCGGAATTGAAAGCTGCAGCTCTACTGATTGCTGGTTTTTAGGCGAGCGGTACACATCAAAGGCATTTGTTGCCGCATTTGAATAACCCAAATTAGCCCTCAAAGTGGCTTTCAAGCCATTTTCACCTTTGGCTTTAGCCACATCTCTTCTGGCTTCGGCCAACCTGCGTACAAATGCAATGGCATCCGAGCGGTTTTCGTAAGCCTCGCTCAATACCTTTTCTGTAGCTACACTCATTTGTGCAACTACCGCCGGCATGTTCAGTTTGATCCGGTCGTCGCCCTCAATACCAGTATAACTTCTTAGGTTCAATGTGGCAATTTCTACATCACGTTTGGCTGTGCCTACTGCCTTTTGGGCATTTAAAACCTCCAACTGCAACTGCAGGATTTCATTTTTGGAAATTTTCCCCAGTTCAAATTTGGTATCGGCAATGGTTAATATCCGCTGCGTATTGGCGTAATTCAGTTCGGCAATATCGAGGTTAACCTGCGCCAAAAGCAAATCGAAAAAGTATTCGGTTACGGTAACCGATATTTTCTCCTGTGTTTCTATAAAAGCCTGCTTGCTTTCGTTAAACTTCAGGGGTTCTATTTTTTTGTCCCACTTTAGGGCATTAAACTGCAACAAGGGTTGCGTATAGCCTAAGCCATAAGGAATACCATTGTAAAGTACGTTTTTGCGGTCGAAATCATCGAAGCGCTGCAATTGCGTAGTGCCGTAAATGGTACCACCGGTTGCTGCAATACTTTGGCTAAAATTTAAAGTAAGCGACGAATTATCGTAATGTACGGGCTGAAAAAGAATACTTCCGTTGGGTTGCTGCACCTGGGTATAGGTTTTGGTATAACCCGGCAACACCCCTTCTAAAGCCAGCTGAGGCTGATAATTGGATTTAAATGTACGCCACTCCCAATATTTGGTTTCTTTAACCGTGAGGGCCTGCTTGGCAGCAATGGAATTGGCTTTAGCCATTGCTACCACCTGGGGCAGGCTTAACCTTAGCGTATCGTTTTTGGGAAAGGCAAAAACCCCTAAACCGATCCACCATAACAAAGGCATTATTAAAAATTGCTTTGTCATAACTTAATTGCTAATGGTTACTGTTTTAACATTTTTGTAGTCGCCCATATCCGAAGTAATTACCTCGTCGCCGGCTTTTAAACCACTTAAAATTTCAACATAATCGAAATTGCTCAACCCCGTTTTAACAGTCCTGCGTTCGGCAATACCATTTTTGAGCACAAAAATTTCCTGCAGATTGGTACCGTTAAATGCCGGACCATTGGCCACCCTCAAAACACCATTACGTGTAGCCGTAACCAAAAAAACATCTACTTTTTGGTTTGGCCTTAGCACCTTGCTGTCTTTTTGGTTCAGCTGGATATCGAAGGAAACAATCGCATTGTTTACTGCTGGCGAAATATTTACAATTGAGCCCCTTAACTGCGTATCGCCTATGCGGATAATCGCAGTCATATTGTTGTGGATTTTGTCCAATAAATTATCAGACATGCTGCCCGCAACCTTAAAGCCACTTAAATCGGCAATGCGCACCAATGCATCACCTTCGTGAACCGCCGAACCAATGTTTTTATTTACCCAGGTAATTACACCCGGTCTTGTAGCAATTAAATCAGCCAGATCGAGCCTGCGTTTCAATGCATCGAGGTCGTTCCGCTGGATGGCCAAAGCAATTTCGGCCTCCCTGATCTCGATTTTCATCGTTTGCTGTTTGCTCCTGATTTCATTTTCGAGCTGTAACTTTTCGAGTTCGGCTACTTTAAGTTCAAGTTCGGCACGTTCAACATCTTCTTTGGTACCGCCACCCGCTTTAAGCAATCTTTTGGCCGAAGAAACCGCATCGGTAAGGTTACTGATCCGCAATTGTTTGATGCTGTTGTTGGATTTGATATCGTAAAAACTTTTTTCGAGATCGAGTCTCAGCTTGCGGATCTCGTTTTGCTTCGATTCCATCTGGAACTGAAGTTTATCATAATCTGTCTGGCTTACAGATTTATCGAGGGTTAAAATCGACTGGCCTTTGGTAACCTTATTGCCGGCATCCATTAAAACTTTTTTAATCGATGCATTAATGGGACTGGTTAAAACTTCTTCAAATTCGGGTAGCACCTCACCGGTAGCGTTAATGGTATTTTCGATGATACCAACTTCTACCTTTGCTGTGGTAATATCGGCAAGGGTTAAGGCAGGTTTAAAATAAAACCTTACCCACCAGATACAGGCTACAATTACCAGCAGGAAGATCCCGGCAATGAGGTATTTTTTCTGCTTCTTTTTCGCTAAAACTTCTTCGGCAATGAGTGTGTCCATCTAAATATTTTTAGCACATCCATTACAAGCACAATACCAAAGTTAAAACACTGAAAAACAATTGTTTAAAAATTATTCAGAAACAAAAAATGCCCGATATCGAACATTTTGTTTCATATCGGGCAAAAACTTTTACTAAGATTTTTAAGCATGCTGCAATTAACCAGCAATCGATGATCTTTTATAATGTATTCAAAATAGACTGTACTGCTAATGGTAATTTGTTATATTGGACGCAATTTTTAGCGATATGACAAAATTAATCATGACCTGTATTGGCTGGCTCGGTGTACTGCTTTGTACCTTAGGTTACCTCTTATTAAGTTTAAAAGTAATTAAGGCAGAATCGTGGACATTTCAGTTGCTTAACGTTGTGGGTGGCCTGTGCCTGGCGTTAACCGCGCTTGATACCAGCGACCTGCCTAATGCAGCGGCCAACCTCTTGTGGATGACCATTGGCATTTACGCGCTTGGCCGGCAGTTAACCAGCAGAAAGCGTACCAGCGAGGCTTAACTGTTCTATCCCCAAAATCTGATAAGCCTTATGTTTGTAATAGCCAAGCCTTTCTGTATAGGCTTTTTTATCGCTTTCCAGCGATAGGTAAAAATACGCCCCATCTACCAGTACAAAAATCAGATCTGCCGTAGTTTGCGGATTTTTAATTGAGGTTAATCCTTTGGCATTGCAAACCTCAATCATATCAGCCAATCCTTTGCGCAGCGAGTCCAGTATTAATTTATACTTCGCTTTGATCTTTTTCTCCCTAAAGGCCAGCGCATAAAAAGTATAAAACAAGCCATCATCAAAAAGCAGGTTCCATTTTTTAGAAAACAACATTTCTACCGTTTTCTGAAGGTCTTCGAGCCTGGGTTCGCCTTTATCTTTTATGGTATAAATAAGTAAATACCGTTCCAATATATAATCGATCAGTGCATAGCTGAGGTCTTCTTTAGTTTTAAAATAATGAATAATTAAACTTGGGTTAATATCCATTACTTTGGCAATTTTGGCTATAGAGCTATTTTCATAACCTTCTTTCTTGGCTACCTGATAAAATACCTTGATAATTTCCAGTTGCCTTGTCTCTTTTAGGCTTTTCCTTCCCATACTGCTGTTAATTTAAAGGGGCAAACTAACCAAAAGTAGCAGCATTAGCAAAATTTATTTTTTAAATAAATTAAATGAATGTTCAATCAATATATTAATTTAGTTTTAACTTAACCTTAATATGATATGTTCAATTTAGCGGCCGCAAAAAAACAACTATCACATTTAAACCAAACAATTATCAAGCAAAATGAAAAAAAAACTATTATGGATTTTTACGCTGCTGATTTTATCGGCCAGCGCCTTTGCCCAGGGGATTACCGTAAAAGGGGTAGTCTCTGATGCAAAGACTAAGGAAACCCTCCCTGCCGTAAACATTTCGGTAAAAGGAACCAATCTGCACCTCGCTACTAATGGCAATGGTGCTTACACTATTAACGACCTGAAGGCAAATGCCGTTCTGGTTTTCACTTACATTGGCTATAAACAACAGGAAATTGCTTTAAACGGGCAAACCAAAATAGATGTAGCCCTAATGCCCGATTACGCTAACCTGGATGAAGTTGTAGTAGTTGGTTTTGGCACAAAGAAAAAAATCAACATTGCCGGTGCAATCGATCAGATCTCGGGTAAGCAACTCGAGTCAAGGCCTGTAACCAATGTACTGCAAGGCTTGCAGGGTATTAGCCCGGGTTTAAACATTACCTATGCCGGTGGTTCGCCAGGCTCACTGCCCAATATCAATATCAGGGGATATACTTCCATTAACGGTGGTTCTCCTTTAATTGTAATTGATGGTATTCCGGCTACAAGCAACGACGATATGTTGCGCTTAACCCCTTCTGATATTACTTCGTTTACCGTATTGCGCGATGCAGCTTCGTCTGCTATATATGGTGCCAGAGCGGCTTTCGGGGTAATTTTGATCACCACTAAACAAGGTGCTGCAGGTCGTAATGTAATCAGTTACAACACCTACCTATCGTGGGCTAAACCAACTTTGTTACCTAAGCCTGTAACCGATCCTTACATTTTCTCGAGGGTGCTGGAAACAGCAACAGATAATACCCCATGGGATTATGTTAATTATTCTGACGAATACTACCGTTGGGCTAAGGAAAGATCAGACGATCCATCTATAGCCGATACCCGTCTTGATCCGAAAGACCCAACCAAATGGGCCTATATGGGTAGCAAGGACTGGTACAACTATTTTTTTAACAACCAGAGTTTATCTAAAAGCCACACCCTTACTTTTTCGGGCGGTGCTACTGTAAATAACAAGCCACTAACCTATTATCTATCGGCTGATTATGCTAAAGATAATGGTTTAAACAAATTAACGGCCGATTACTGGGATCGTTATGGCTTAAGATCAAAAGTAGGTTTCTCGCCAATTTCGTGGCTTAAGGTTGATAATAACCTGAACATTTATGAAACCAAACGGGCATTACCAAACTCGAGTATTACCGACCTTTATTACCTGATGCCAACCGATGTGGCTACAAACCCGGATGGTACCTGGGCCAATACGTCAGCCGGAAGATTGGCTGCAAGATTGGTTGATGGTGGAAACAACTTACAAAACATGTTTGGTTTCCAGAATATTACCAGTGCAACTGCCCTTTTCTTAAATGGCGATTTACAGGTAAATGGTGATGCTTCTTTTAAACGCGAGCTTTGGAAAAGCCATGCCGACTCCAAAAAATATAAAATTGGTTATGGTCCTAACGATATCCGCGAAGAAGGCGGAACCGGCTCAGTAACCGAAAACAATGGTTACCTGTACAATAATGCCTTTAACTTATATGCCACCTATAAAAAAACAATAGGCGATCATTTCTTTAGTGCCATGGCTGGTTTTAACAGCGAAGACTACAATTATTCTACAGTAAATGCGTCGAGACAGGTGCTTATTTCTTCATCAACACCTTATCTTTCGCTTACCAGTGGTGCGGCTACAGCCACGGGAGGATATTCTGCCTATGCCACCAACAGTGCATTCAGCCGTTTAAACTATACCTATAAAAACAGATATATTTTAGAGGCAACCGGACGATATGATGGTTCATCGCGTTTCCCTGTTGAAAGACGCTGGGGATTCTTCCCATCGGCCTCTGTAGCCTGGATAGCCAGTAACGAAGAATTCTTTAAACCGCTTTCACCTGCTTTCAACACTTTTAAATTACGTGCTTCTTATGGCGATTTGGGTAACCAAAACGTAGGCGATTTCGGTTACATCCAGTCGTTGGCTGCAGGTACTTCAGGTTACCTGATTGGTGGTGCTGGCCAGAACCAGATTATAACCGGAGCACCGGGCTTAAACGTAGATCCTCAGACCTATACCTGGGAAAGGGTATCGACTTTAAACCTGGGTACTGATATCGGTTTATTAAACGATAAACTTTCTTTCACATTCGATTACTACATCCGCGATACTAAAGGGATGTTAACGGCTGGTCAGGAGTTACCAGGTGTGCTTGGTACATCAGTACCAAGACAAAATTCTGCCGATTTACGCACTAAAGGATGGGAACTTTCGGTATCGTACAGAGATAAGTTTATGGTAGCAGATAAACCATTCAATTTCGAAACCAAAATATTCCTTGCCGATTCTAAGGCCAAAATCACCAAATTCAAGAACGATCAGAACCTGTTTTCGAACTACCGTGAAGGACAAACCCTTGGCGAAATATGGGGATTGGAAAACGATGGTGTTTTCCGCAGTAAAGCAGAAATTGCCGCTTTAGATGAATCGGCTATTATTCCATGGGGTGCATTATCTATTGTAGAAGGCTGGCCAAAATATGTAGATCTGGATGGCAATAAGAAAATAGAACGCGGTTTAAGCGCTAACGATCCGAAAGATTTAAAAATAATTGGTAACAGCGCCGACCGCTATACCATTGGTGCAAACCTGAATATGGACTGGAACGGTTTTGATATTTCGGTATTCTTACAAGGGGTATTGAAAAGAGATTTTTATCCACACCATTACCTTTTCTGGGGACCTTATCAGCAGCCTTATGCAAACGTATATCCATGGAACCTTGATTTTTACCGTGGTGCA
Source organism: Pedobacter ghigonis (assembly GCF_903166585.1). Taxonomy (GTDB): domain Bacteria; phylum Bacteroidota; class Bacteroidia; order Sphingobacteriales; family Sphingobacteriaceae; genus Pedobacter; species Pedobacter ghigonis. The sequence continues at coordinate 70,464 of NZ_CAESCM010000023.1, read as the reverse complement.
GCAGATTCTCCAGAGCAACGTGCAAAACACTCGGCTTCTTATCTGGCAGCTGGTTTGGCCGATGCCAATACCGATTCGCAATATCCTGTATTACAATCGTGGCTAGCTGATGCCAACTACGGTGCCGGATTGGATATTCCGCAAACCAAATACCTGTTAAACGGTGCTTATCTGCGTATCAAAAACGTATCGTTGGGTTATACCTTTCCTGCTAAATGGACTAAAAAAGTAAGCATCAGCCGTTTGCGCTTATTTGTAACAGCCGATAATCTTTACGAGTTCTCTAGCATTAAGAAATTTATCGATCCTGAAGCAGTTAACCAGGGGCCAACAGCCTGGGCTTATCCTTACCAACGCAGGTATGCTGTAGGTTTAAACCTTGATTTCTAATCCAACAAAGATTCATCACATTTCAAAAACAATTAAATGAAAAAGTACATATATATATTGTTTATTGGTCTTGCCGGTACATTTGCCGCCTGTAAAAAAGGCGAGTTAGACCGCTATCCGCAAACCTCTATTTCACCCAATCTTTTCTTCAATACAGAAGAGGATTTGGCCTTGTATGTAAACGGTCTGTTATCGCAACCCGATCGCAACAGTTACCTGAACGATCAGAGTACCGATAACGTAGCCACTACAGCCGCCGTTGAGGTTAAAAACATCATGCTGGGCACTGCTAACGCCCAAAACATTACAACTGGCTGGAGCTGGAGCAGATTGCGTAACATCAATTACTTTTTAGAGAATTTTAAGAAAGCACAGGTTAATGGTGCGATTAAAAACCACTATGCCGGTCTTGCCCGCTATTACCGTGCAGAGTTCTATCTCGATAAAATAAAGCGCTTTTCGGATGTGCCCTGGTACTCAGGTACCTTAGAGCCTGGTGATGAAGAACTTTATAAGCCACGCGATACACGCGCATTAATCGCCGATAGTATTATGGCTGATTTAGATTTCGCCTATAAAAATGTTAGGGAAAGCGTACCTGTTGGTACCCCGGGCAAATGGGCTGTAGCAACCTTATACACCCGTGCGGCTTTATACGAAGGTACTTATCGCAAATACCATAGCGAATTAAACCTTAGAGGTTCTGCCAATACATTTTTACAAACCGCTGCAAAGGTTGCAGGCGAAATTATAGCAGCCAAAAAATTCAGCATTTACAACACTAACCGCCCTGATCAGGATTATGCCACGCTATTTGCAAGCCAGGATTTAACCGGAAACAGTGAAGTGATTTTAGCCAACATTTTCGACCTGAGCAAAAGTAAAGGACAAAACGTTAACGGTGTGGTATTTGGCGATTACGAACAGGCTCCAGCAAAAGACTTGCTGCTTACCTACCTGATGAAAGATGGTACGCGTTTTACTGATATAGCTGGTTATGCACAAAAGAGTTTTGTTGATGAATTTAAAAACCGCGATCCTCGCATGTCGCAAACGATGGTATATCCCGGTTGGACCAGGGTACCCGATGCAACACCTTACATTCAGCGTTTAAACAAAAACTTTACCGGTTACCACCAGCTAAAAGGTTATGTAAACAGTACCGATAATAACATCTTAAATGGTGTCGATTTCCCGGTTTACCGTTATGCAGAGATCTTGCTTAACTATGCGGAGGCACTTGCCGAACTGGGCACTTTAACCCAATCAGACTTAGACCAATCGGTAAATTTACTAAGAAAAAGAGCGGGCATGCCAAACCTCGACATGGGAGTAGCAAACGCAGGACCAGATGCTTTTTTACAGCTTCAATATCCTAATGTTACGGCCAATGCAGGTGTAATCTTCGAAATCAGACGCGAGCGCAGGGTGGAATTTGCTTTCGAAAACTTAAGATACGATGACCTGATGCGTTGGAAAGCAGGTAAATTATTAACCAGAAGTCCGGAAGGCATGTACTTTGCTGGCTTGGGTAAATACGACCTTACCGGCGATGGTGTAGATGACATTATTCTAATCGACAGAACAGCTACCGTTCCGGCAGAAGAACAAAAAGAGAAAAATTCGTTGGGTGTTAAACTGGTATATTACCGTGCCGGAACCATTGGAACGGATGCTACCGTGTACCTGAAAGCTGGCAATGGTGGAGGTAACATAGTAACCGAAAATGTAATCAGGAATTTTGAAGAGCCTAAATTCTACTACCGCCCTATCCCACAACAACAAGTTACCCTAAACCCTAAACTTAAACAGATTTTTGGCTGGTAAACCATGGAAATAAAAAGAAGAACACTATTAAAAACAGTAGGCTTGGCTGCCGGTGCTTTAGCAACCGGCAGCCTTCCTGCCTTCGCTACAGCTAATGAAAGCGAAAACAGAAAGGATAAAAAACTGGCACTTAGCGTGGCACACATTACCGACGTACACATCCGGCCGGGTGATAATGCACCTGAGCGTTTTAAGAGCTGCCTAAAACAGATCATCAGCAAGCATAAGCCTGATTTTTTCTTAAATGGAGGCGATTCCATTAACGATGCATCGTACGATAATGTGGTACGCGATCAGGTTACCGAACAATGGGCAATTTGGGACGATTGCCTGAAAGGCATGGAAAAACATAAGGTATACAGCTGCATTGGTAATCACGATCCCTGGTGGAAAGCCCCTGCAAAAACTGATGAAATGTACGGTAAAGACTATGTTGTTAAACGTTTAAAAATCCCACACCGTTATTATAGCTTTTCGAAAAAGAACTGGCACTTTATTATTCTGGATGGCAACAACAGTAAAATATCACTTGATGATGAGCAGTATGACTGGTTGCAGCAGGAGCTGGAAAAATTACCAGCGGCTACACCTGCGGTAATCATGTCGCATTATCCTATTTTGGGTACCACACAGGTATTGGTAGGTGGAGGTCATTCGGATGCCAAAAAGCTAAAGGATCTTTTCTATAAACACCGCGATAAAGTTAAAATCTGTTTAAGTGGCCATAACCACCTTTCCGATCACACGGCATACAACGGTGTGCTTTATTGTTGTAATGGTGCAATGAGTGGTTTTTGGTGGGGTAAAGGCGATGCCGAATCAGCTGGCCCGGGTTATTATCTGGAAACGCCTCCGGGATACGCCATGTTAAAACTATATACTGATGGCACTGTAGAAAACACCTATTATCCTCACTCCTTTTAACATTTAAGCTAAAAAAATATGAAACGCTTAAAGATTGTTATTTTCACTACCTGCATGGGTTTATCAACCATTGTAAATGCACAACAGCGTCAGCAGAAGGTGGTTTACATCATCGCTGATGGCATTCCTGCAGATGTGATAGAACGAGAAAACCTGCCTAATTTTAAGAAGATCATCACGGCAGGTGCTTACTCGCGTATGCATGTGGGTGGCGACAAAGGCACCTATAACGAAACACCAACCATCTCGGCTGTAGGCTATAACAGTTTACTTACCGGTACCTGGGTAAATAAGCACAATGTGCCTGATAACGATATTAAGGCGCCTAATTACAATTATCAGCATATTTTCAAGGTGTTCAAAAACCAGTATCCTGATAAAAAAACAGCTATATTTTCGAGCTGGACCGATAACAGAACCAAATTGCTTGGCGATGGGCTTGCTGCTACCGGCAACTTTAAGCCCGATTATGCTCTTGATGGCTATGAACTGGATACTGTACGATTTAAGCACGACAAAAAATCGGCTTATATGCATCAGATTGATGAAGAAGTTATCAAACAGGCTGCCCATACCCTGCAACAAAATGCTCCTGATCTTTCATGGATCTATCTGGAATATACTGATGACATGGGGCACCGCTACGGAGATAGCCCGGAGTTTTCTAATGCCATTGCGCTGCTTGATGCACAGGTAGGAAAAATTTGGGATGCAATTAACTATCGTCAGCAGAAATTTAAAGAAGACTGGTTAATTATCATCACTACCGACCATGGCCGCGATGAGAAAACCGGGCGTGGTCATGGTGGGCAATCGGATAGGCAAAGATCTACCTGGATGGTTAGCAATTACAAAAACCTGAATACCTATGCACAGTATTTTGATCTGGGTGTAGTAGATATTATGCCTTCGATAGCCCGTTACCTCCATGTACAACTGCCCGAAAGTGTTTTACAGGAAATTGATGGAACACCATTTATCGGCCCTGTTTCTTTGGCTAACCTTAAACTCAATCCTATGCAGAAACACCTCGATATTAGCTGGAAGGCACTCGAAAAGAATGGAAAGGTAAAAATATGGCTGGCTACTACCAATGAGTTTAAAACAGGCAGGAAAGACAATTACCATTTACTGGCGACTGTAGACCTCAACCAACAGCACTATTTTGCCGATTTGAAAGATTATCCGGCTACTTTTTATAAAATTATTGTAGAGGGTGCGAATAATAGCCTGAACAAATGGATTACGGTTAATTAGGAAAAAAAGTATCAGGTATTGAGTTTCAAGACAGTCTAACCGATCTTCAATACTTGATACTTGCTACCTGATACTAATAGCTCCCCTTACAAAGTCAAACTATCCCATATCACCTGGTAAACATCTACCGGCGTTAAAGCTTTATCGATTTTATTAGGCGTAACCAATACGGGCTTGAATTCTTCTTTGGTGTTAATTCGTCCGTGCGATCCTTTTATTAAGGTAGCATCTAGTGGAATCACATCCATCACGTACCTGAAGCCTGCTTTCTTTCGCAACAATTTATAACCCGCCCTTAATTTAGAGGTCATAAACATTTCAACCGGATCGTAACCTGGCTTTTTGTGAATATCAACTACTCTGGCGTAGTCGGGAGCTTTGGCATCATCTAACCAGAAATAATAGGTAAACCAACTATTTTCATCGGCCATCAATACCAGATCGCCGGAGCGTTCGTGGTTAATGTGGTGCGTTTGTTGTGCCGCTTTATCGAGAACAAGTTCTATACCCGGTAAGTTTTTAAGCAAAGCTTTTACCTGTTCGGTAACCGATTTATCATTAATGTAAACGTGCGCAATCTGATGATCGGCTACTACAAATGCTTTTGAAGCACCAGCATCGAGCAATTCCAAACCACGTTCTTCACGGATTTGAATCAAACCATTCTCCCTGAACAAACGGTTAAGGTGAATGGGGTTATTTACCGGTGCAATCCCATACTCGGAGAGTAAAATTACGCGTGCACCTTTATTTTCGTAAAAAGCAACCAAATCGGCAACTACCTGATCTATCTCCTGCAATTCAGTACCGATTTTAGCTTCATCCGGACCAAACTTCTGCAAGCAGTAATCCAGGTGCGGCAAATAGATCAGCGTTAGTGTTGGGTTGTGCAGGTTTTCGGTTTCCATAGCTGCATCAGCAATCCATCGGGTCGATTTAATGTTAGCCCCTGGTCCCCAAAACTGGAATAAGGGGAATTGACCTAATTTCGCTTGAAGGTGGTCCCTTAATTCAGCAGGTTGCGAGTAACAATCGGGTAGTTTACGCCCATCCGCAAGGTAATTTGGTCGCGGGGTTACCGAATAATCAACAGTCGAATACATATTGTACCACCAGAACATATTTGCACAGGTAAAATTAGGGTCCTCCTGTTTGGCTTTATCCCAAATCTTTTCGCCCTGAACCAGTTTGTTCGATTGTTTCCAGAACTTTACTTCACTTTCTGCATGGTCGTACCAGCCATTGCCAACAATACCATTATCTGCAGGGTATTTCCCTGTCAAATAAGCCGATTGTGCAGCAGTGGTAACTGCAGGCAGCAAAGGCGCTATTGTAGTTAAATGCTTTTCGGCAATATATTTCTGTAAGAAAGGTGTATTTGCGCCAATAACTGACTTAGATAAGCCTACAATATCGATTACAACTGTTTTATGCATGTTTTTACTGTGCTAATGTATTTTTTACCCAATCGAGTTCGCGGATAATAGATTCGTTTAAAGGTGCCTTCAATTGTGCAGGCAATACCTCCCAGGTATAAGTTTCTACCTCGAGGTGATTGGTAAAAGGATTGTTCTTTTGTAATGCCAACACTGCCCTGATATCGGCCTGGGTAGATTGAATTAAACCCATCTCCTCTACAAAGATTGGCACATGGAAATGCGCGCGCCACTCCTGCACTTCTTGTCTTTCGGCATCAGCCAATGCGTTTGACAGATCAGGATAGCGGATTAAACTGCCATCTTTCTGTTGCGCAATTACCTGGTGTAGGTAAACCGGTTCATCAAAACCAGCAAGTGCAGCTAATACCGCGCTCCTGTCGGCACTGGCTTCAGGCAGTTTTGCCTTTAAAGCAGCGCTGATCTGGATCTTACCCACCTGAATGCCTTTTTCCTGCAACTCTTGTACAATTGCAGCATGCGGTTCGTAGCCGATGGCAAAGTGACAAACATCGTAACACAGGCAAATGTGTCTTTTAATTATTTCTACAGCCTTTTCGGGAGTTAAACCAGCCTGTGCTGCAAATGCAGTTTTTCCGGCTGGTAAAAGTTCGTTTTCATACCAGTTGATAAATTCAGGACCAGATTCCAGAAAACCATCTGGTTCTGGCTCAATATCCAAATGAATCAGTTTGCCGGTATTCTGGTATATTTTGTTCAGCGCTTCAGCTATAGCCAAAACATGACTTGTTGCTTTAACTGTTGCTGCCTGTCTTTCCGAATCCGCTTTAAACCAGGGTTTATAACTCAATGGCGAGGTAGAAATACCCGCATCCATATTATCAGGAACCAGTTGTGCCAGTATTTCAGCTAAACGTAAGGTATAATCCAATCGTTCTGTTGTAGTCCAGTCGGGTGCATGTACTTGATCTTTAACGCGGGTATGGTGAAAGCCTCCGTAAGGGAAACCGTTCATGGTAAAAACATAAGCCCCCTCTGCATCCAGCCATTGTTTAAATGCTGTTAGCTGTGCTGCTTCAAGCAATTCGATACTGGCCAGATTAGAAAGACGCAAGCCAATACCCATGGGTTCATCGGGCGATAAAGCTGCCTTTAGCTTTGGAAAGCTATCTTTCAGTACTGCAAAATGTGCTGACCAGCTTTCGCCGGCATATATATTGGTACAAAAGGTTAAATGACCTGAACTTAGTTTCATAATGCGGTAGTAGTTGAATGTGCAGCAGCCTGATTCTGCAACGATTCGGCCGCTTGTTTTAAGATTACGGCATCTATTTCGTGAACTTCTTCTCCTTTACCCAAGGCCGTGAGCAAGGTAATGGTAAGCTGTCCACCCAGGTGTTCTCTAAACTCTTCTAAACCTTGTAAAATAGGGCTGTTATCGCCCTCTACCTGAAGTAATGGATGCGTTAATTCAAAGCCCAAAGCCTGGATTACCGCAATAACCCTTTGGGCATCTGCAGCACTTATCCTACCCGATAGGTTCGAATACACGGTATCTAAAGCAATGCCCATTGCCACTGCTTCTCCATGTCTGATTTCGAAATTGGTTAAATATTCGAGTTTATGTGCGCTCCAGTGGCCAAAATCAAGCGGGCGTGCGGATCCGTTTTCGAAAGGATCGGCGCTGCGAATGTGTTCCAGGTGTAGTTTGGCACATTTCCAGATCTGGTAATTCATGGCTTCCCTATCACGATGAGCCAACGCCGTAGCATTGGCTTCTAACCACTCAAAAAATTCAAGATCTTTTATCAGGGCTACTTTAATCGCCTCGGCAATGCCCGAACGCCAATCGCGATCAGACAGGGTATTTAAAAACAATTCGTCGTTAAACACTGCAACAGGCGGTGAGAAAGTGCCCAGAAAGTTTTTCTTATTGAAATAATTGATACCATTCTTAACGCCAACTCCCGAATCGTTCTGAGAAAGTACTGTACTCGGTATGCGGATGTGTTTAATACCCCTGTGCGCAATGGTTGCCGCATAACCCACCATATCGAGCACGGCACCACCACCAATAGCTGCTACGAAAGAATGCCTGTCGATACCATGGGTATTGATGGCTTCTAAAATCCGATCGAGATATTGGGTATCATTTTTAACCAGTTCGCCACCGGGAATTACGATAATATCCTGAACAAGTTGTGTTTGATTATACTTATTAAAGTATTGCTTTATTTCAGCGGTTAAAGCTGTATGCGCTTCAGCCACCCCTTCATCAATTACAAAAAGGATCTTTTTTATGGTTACAGCCGGGTTAAGCTGGCTTAGAAAATCACTGAATAACTTATTTTCAGCAGCAAAAAGTGCTGAGGTAAAGAAAACATTATAATTGTATTGTACAGTAAAGGATTGTTGTAAATGTTCCATAATAATTGGATAATCAGGTTAAATCGGATCAGGTTACGGCAAATAATTTAGAGAGCCACATCGAAACGGGTAGCAATGCCGCAATTACAAAAGCGAGGATCAATGCATCGAAAGTTACTGCCCAGGCGGCATCCATCAAAATTAAGGATATTACACCAGCTTTAACCGCTGCACCAATGTTTTTACCAATTGGTTGCTTAATGGCTTTTAACAATGGTTTAAAAATCATAAAGGCAAAAGGCAATAAAAACAGCAGCGACCACCATAACCTGTCGTTAATAAAAGCAAAATAAGCAATGGCACAGATTACGATGCCATATAACAAAGCAGCCATGTATAAATTCTTAGCCGTACCGCCATGCACCTCTCCACGACTTGTCATCGTGATCGAGAAAATATAAATTACCGGAATAATGGCCAGGTAATAGTGACTGTAAAGCATTTCGGGTACTATACTTAAGCCTAACAAAAGGTTAAAACCACGGCATAGCCCCATGTTTAAAGGTCCAAAAAACGAATGATGCTTGCCAAATTTATTGTAAAGCAAAGCAAATATAGCGACCAAAATCGCTAACGTGCCTGATTCTACACTGTTCAAAAAAGCCAGACCAATAGCTGCCAATAATAACAGGCTGCCCAAAAGTGTGGCATTTTGCAGGCTAATAATTCCACTTGGAATAGCCCTTTCCGGACGTTCTATCTTATCCAATTCGGCATCAAAAACATCGTTAAAAACAATACCTCCTGCGTAAAGGCAGGCAGTAGATGCGCATAAATAAAAAACAGATAACCATGGAACGACAAAACCCGCAGTTAAAATACCGGAAATAGCAATACCAGCTAAAATATCGGCTACCGAAGTAACCACATTTGCCGGGCGCATAATGCGCAGGTAAACGATTATTTTTTTCAAGGTACTAGCTAATGATTATTGATGATTTATCTGTACGTGGTTGTTGTCCGCCACGTAAAATGGTATTGCCTTCAAATTTTACAGATTGATCGATACTTTGTGGCGCATTAAAATCAGCTTCATCAATCTGTCCGCTTTGGGCAAAGGCTGTAATGGCATTGCGGTAGGTTACCAGTTCGATAGCTTCGTTGCTTAAACCACGCATTTTCATTAAAGCTGCAGTTTTAGGCACAGCAAGCGGATCGCTGATCCCCCAATCGGCGGCTGAGTTAACCATAATGCGTTCAGGACCATATTGTTTTACAATCTCGACCATACGTTCGTTACCCATTTTGGTAAAAGGATAAATGGTAAAAGCAGCAAAAAAACCTCTGTCTAATACTTCTTTTACGGTTTCTTCATTGTTGTGATCGATAATGATGCTGTAAGGATCTAATCCGTGCTCAATAGCAATATCCATGCTGCGTTGCGTACCTTTTTTCTTATCGCGGTGCGGCGTGTGGATTTGCACCGGAAGGCCAGCTTCTTTTGCCAGTTCCAACTGCAACCTGTAATATTTTTCTTCTGCAGCAGTCTGGTCATCAAAGCCTATTTCGCCAATCCCTACCACACCTTCTTTATAAATAAACAGTGGCAAAATTTCCATTACCTGCTCCGACAGACTTTCGTTGTTGGCCTCTCTCGAATTTAAACCAATGGTGCAATAATGTTTAATGCCAAACTGCGATGAACGGAACCTTTCCCAACCGATTAAACTGCTGTAATAATCCCTGAAGCTATCTAAGCCTGTACGTGGCTGCCCCAGCCAAAATGCAGGTTCTATTAATGCAACTACTCCGGCATCGGCCATCGCCTGGTAATCGTCGGTTGTTCTGGAAGTCATGTGAACATGTGGATCGAAGAATTTCATGCCACTTACCACACTAATATCAAACGCTTCAGGCTCTCCCATCATCGCTTTATCTCTTTCAATTGAATTACTGCAACACATATGTAATCTATATTTTTCTTTCTAATGTTAAAATTTATCCCAGCTTAAACTGCCTTCTGCTAAAACGGCTTTAAGCTCAGGAAAAGTATCAATATAATCTTTTGCCGGTTCATAATCAGAAGCAGCAACTGCCAGTGCAATAGCGCGTTGTTCTACCTGATCGTAATGTTGTAAACCGGTTTTTAATACTTCAAAAATCTCCTCATTGGTAAACTTACCCACCAGGCGCCACAACTGCGGATTTACTTTACGTCCGGCAGCCCAACGTTCTTTAGCATAATCGGTTAACGTTAAAGCCAGTTCAAGGTTATCTCTCTCATCTAAGCCAACAATGAGGTTAATATTTTTCTCGGTAAAGAATGCTTTTAATACCAGCTGGTTCCATGCTGCTTCATCGAGATATTGCGCAGGATAAGGATTGTTTTCCATAATGGCCTCCAATACCGAACCGATATTACTCCGGATTCCTTCGGCACAACGCTTTGCCCAAATGGCCGGAAAAGGTAAAAAAGGAAGCGCTGAGTACAATGCCACAGCTTCGTTCATTTCTGCCGACAAGAATAACTGATCGATAGCAGCATATAACTTATCCTGAGCGGTAGCTGGCAAATTTCCCAATAACCAAACCCTGAAAAGTCTGTCGATACTCCATTGCGATACGTTAGCTAATCCTGCATCTTCCAGTGCCGCTAACTGCAATACTGAAGGCTGAACAATAGCTTTCCCGGTTTTGCGCGGTGCCATTACAAAGGCTTTTCCTAACCCATTTATCTGATCTGGCGTTGCTTCCCAGGCTTCAACCCAGTTCAGTGCCTCGCCGCTTAAGTTGGTTTTAATAATATCCAGTAACAATTTATTTGCTGTTACCACATCACATGCTTTCATCATCACGAAATTTAGGATCAATGCTTTTTAGACGGTGCCCGCGGCTACCAGATAATCGATTAGCAGTGCTCCTGTAATAATCAATAAGCCAAAAAACTCTCTTGTTTGTTCGATATAAGGTTTTGTAGCCTGCATGCTCTCTACCAAACTGGGTCTTTTATATTTCATTACCCAATCGCGAACGCCATCTTTTGCAAAAAACAGAATAGTGGCATAAACAAGATAAAAGGCCATTAAGAACAAATAAACCAAAGGATAGTACAGACCAAAAACAGCTAAACCACAACAAATTGCAGCGCTCATGTAAATAGATACCCAAAGGTAAGGATCTTCATCGTTGAGGTTAACATAAGCGAAACCGATAAAGGATAAACAGAAGATGCTGTTGAGAATTATTAAAAGCATTTGATTTTTAAAAATTTAAATCTAGTTAAATCGTTTTTTTAATACAACCGAAAGGACAAAGTTATTTAAACTCACAGTTTTTTAAACCTAGATTTGTAAAATTATAGTCTCTTTTGGCTTTGGTATAGGCTTGAAGGGCTTAGGCCTGTGATATACAGCCTGCTGACCACATATTGTAACAAACATGTTTGCATTATCTTGCGGGCTTGAATCGGGCTTTTTTTACCTTAGTTTCATGAAAAAGCTTGTTCTGTTTCTTTTATGCGGCATGGTAACTGCACGCACCATGGCCCAGCAAACCCAAAAACCCATGTTATATGGCAGTAATTGGATGGCCATTACCGGAAAACCAATGGCGGCCACTGCCGGATCGATGATTTTCCAGCAAGGGGGTAACGCTGTAGATGCAGCCTGTGCCATGCTGGCCGCTACCTGCACCATGTGGGATACACTAAGCTGGGGAGGTGAAACACAAGCGCTCATCTACAATCCTAAAACGGGCAAAGTAATCGCCATTAACGCCATGGGTATTGCGCCAACAGGTGCAACTGTCGATTTTTTCAGAAGTAAAGGTTATAATTTTCCGCCTGAATATGGTCCGCTGGCAGCCACAACACCTGGTACGCCCGGTGGATTAATTTACATGCTGAGCCAATATGGCACCATGAGCCTTGGGCAGGTATTGGCTCCATCAATGCAGATGGCGGCAGGTTACGCTATAGAAGCGCAGGCAGCCAACAGCATAGAGCGCGATAAAGAACGCATTAAAACCTGGCCATACAGCAAAAAAGTATTTTTAACTCATCCTGGCGAAAAACGCGAAGCACCCGCAGGAGGAGAAATTTTTGTTCAAAAGGACCTGCTTGGCACTTTAACCAAAATGGTTGAAGCCGAAAAAGAAGCCCTGAAAAAAGGGAAAAGCCGCAAAGAGGCTTTAATGGCTGCTTATGATCGTTTTTACAAAGGAGACATTGCCCGTGAGTTTGTAAGGGGCAGCAAAGAACAAGGCGGTTTAATTACCATGGAAGACATGGCCAAATGGAAACCCATTGAAGAAGCGCCCTTAACTACCAATTACAAAGGCATTGAGGTGTACAAACTGCAACAGTGGACACAAGGGCCGATGCTTTTGCAGGCCTTAAATATCCTCGAAAATTTTAACCTGAAAGAAATGGGCTATAACAGTCCGAAATATATCCATACGGTTTACCAGGCAATGAACATGGCCTTTGCCGACCGTGACTTTTACTATGGCGATCCCAATCAGGCACCTACAGAACCCATGAAAGGCTTATTGAGTAAAGATTATGCCAAACAACGTGCATCGTTAATTCAGTTTGAAAAAAACGACGCTAAAATTGGTCCTGGCGACCCATATCCTTTCCATGGACAAAAGAACCCCTACCTTAACCTGCTAAAAAGCCGGGGTTTTGAAATTGATACGACCAAACGCAACTTTGCCCCGAAACATGATTTAGGGAACTATACGCCAAAGGAAGTGTATGAAGACCGCTTATGGAGAGGAACAACTTCTATAGAGGCTGCTGATAAAGAAGGCTGGGTAGTTTCGGTTACACCAAGCGGTGGCTGGTTACCTGCCTGCATTGCCGGCAATACGGGCATTGGCATGAGCCAGCGTATGCAAAGCTTTGTGCTCGACTCTACCCTAAACCCATTTAATGTAGTAGCGCCCGGCAAACGGCCAAGGGTAACCCTATCGCCATCACTATTTTTAAAGGATGGCAAACCCTATGTATCGGCGGCTGTACAAGGTGGCGATACGCAAGATCAGAACCTGTTACAGTTCTTTTTAAATATGGCAGAGTTTGGCATGACGGTGCAAAAGGCAACCGAAGCCGCCAACTTTAACACCAACCAATTGTGGCTTTCGCTGGGTGGAAGCAAAACAGCAGACAGGGCACCAAAAGCCGGACAAATTTTACTCAACAGCAATACGAAAGAAGAAGTACGAACGGCCTTAAAAAATATGGGCTATATACTCAGTTTTGGCGATCGCACCAGCGGGCCTATTAATGCCATTTATTTTGACCGTGAACATGGTACATTATGGGGTGGTTCGAGTAACCATGGCGAAGATTATGGTATTGGCTGGTAGCTTCAATCTTTCCAACCAAAGCTATAGCTTGCTTTAACAGGATGGGCGGTAAGTTCGAAATCTTCGCTAAAATCAGCGTTAAAAAGCTTAAAACTTACCGGCCATTCATCTTTAAGCATAGTAGAAACAAACTTTGAGAATATGGTTACAAAACTTCTGAAACTCACCTCCTCTTTACAAATGATCAGGTACTCATGATCTGATTTAGTAACCACTTCGGCAATTACATTTCCCCAGCGTGATAAGAGCTGCGCAGGGAGCTGATGATAGTGCTGCGATTCGATCATTTTACTGATGCCCTGCAGCAAAGCATCAGAAAGTGGATTGCCACTTAACTGCTGCCATTTACCATTCCACTTTTCTAAACTCCCCAATAGCTCTCCATCTTGTACCAAACGCCATGGCTCGTTCTGCGCAAACTGAATAAGCTGATAATGGCCTGATTTTTCATCATTTTGCGTAAAGAAATAATCTAACTCGATCATAATTATTTTGTAGGGACAAACAAACCTACAAAATAATTACTAAAAATAATAGCATTTCTGCCAGAATCTTTTCTCCCAAAAACGACTAACTTTCAAATTCAATTCATAAATTTCACACTATTGGAAATACTAATATGGTTAGTTTTAGAAAACGAATCTAACTGGTCACGATCCTGCTCAGATCAATGCGTTATTAAAATGACAAAAGCTTAAAAATAATCATTTTATAATTTTTATAATCAATAACTTATGAAGATTAATTAAAACAACAGATAAATATAAAAAAGAGAATCTTTACCAGTCAGAAATTGATATGATGATTAAAAAAGGTGAATATCCAATGGTCTAAGTCCTTTTAAACATAATACTTTTAAGGTATTTCCGCACAGGAAGATCGACAAAAACAAGTATGCCATAGGCCAGCAAAACCAATGCAATTGTTCCTGTAGGGATGAGCCATTGCATAGTTGCCATAGTGGGCTTATTCACTTCGATATAACTTAAAAAGAGCCAAAGAAAAGGGTAATGGATTACATAAAGCGGATAAGAGATATCGCCTGAGAATTTACAGATTTTGGCCAGCTTTGGTTGCAGTGTAGCGCCGGCCCCCAGGGCCACTAAAAAAGGAAAATAAATTATTACCAGAAGCGGATCGATAATGGAATTTGCTTTGGAGAATGGGACAAGAAAAACCGCCAGAAGTAAAATTCCCATTGAAACGAAGCCCAGTTTCGAACGGATAATCCATTTAGAACGGTACACTAAAATTCCGGCGAGGAAAGCATACATAACCCTGATGCCCCCGCCTAAAAAATTATCGCCACCCCACCCTACGCCCAGGTAACCTGCCTTTTGCGCCTCGAAGCCCAGCATTACCGCAGCAATTGCGGTTAGGAACCACAGTACCTTATTGGGCAATTTAATGAGCAACACCGCATAAGCAATGTTGGCAATATACTCCCAAAATAACGACCAGGTTGGCGGATTGAGGTGGAAGAGATTAAAATAACGCTCCTGCACCAGCGGATAAGGCACCATAAAGCATGAAGAAAGAAACATAATAAAGGTTTGTCCAAAGCCATAAACCGCCTGAAGATTACTAAATGGATCGAAAATGAAAGCCAATACACCAATAACGGAACCGATAATTACGAGCGGATGCAGGCGGATGAACCTGAGTTTTAAGAAAGGAATAATACCCAGATCGGCTATTTTGTGATCGTAAGCATAGGCAATAACGAAACCCGAAAGGCAGAAAAAGAAATCGACTGCCAGGTAAGCATGTGCAATAAAGTTGTCTTTGTAGTCGGGAGTAGCAAACTCCATAAAATGAAAAACGACGACCGCTACCGCAGCCAGTCCTCTGAGACCATCTAAAATTTCGAAATGCTGTTTGGTTTTTAACAGGCCGTTTGGTGTAATACTTAAGTTCATTGTGTTGTGTGTTGAACAGCAATGATAATATTTTATCAATTGAACTTAAGGGCAAGGTGCCAAATAGAGACAAAACCAAGAAAGATTGAGATTTTTTAGCTAATCTCAGCATTCAGTAAAAAAGCTAAGCCAACATCTGTGGCACATAGCCGGCAGCGAACATATTTACAAAGGATTTAGGCGTTAATACCGCTATTTTATCCAAAACGGGAAAAGGAACAGGCTCCTCATAACCTGCTGGTGTCCACAGGTACAGTTGTTTATCTTTAACGAGATAAGGATTGTTTTGATAAGACACAAAAGTCCCGTCAGGCAATACATCCAAACTTTCGTGGTAATAAGCTTTCGTTTTATCGGCTGTAATCCTTTCGTTGTGGAGGATATTATCTATTTCGCTTACAGCGGTTTTCATGTTGAACTGATACCCTGGATTACCTTTTAGCCAAAATATTTTAAAACGTTGGTGATCTGCATAGCGGCACTGAAAGCAGGGCCTGTGTCCGGCTGCAAAAGCAGTAGCTTCGTCTAAAAAGAAAAGCTCGGTCCAACGATTGGGTTGCATCACCTCACGGTGCCTGCCCCTAAATTCGAGCACACAGGTTATCCATGCTTTAACTTTAAACTGGCGTACAATTTCTTGAGTGTTGTTGTGGATTACACCACGGTTACCCAGCCAGCTGCCCCTATGCCTGGTTTTAATGATTTCGCCAAATGGATTTACCCGGTTTTGTAACATGCCTGTATTTGAATGCTAATTAACCAGTGTTTGGGTTTCTTCTACCTCACTCAAAGTTGCTTGCAGCTCAAATTCACTGATTAGCGCATCTTTAACCAGGCGATAAGCATGATCTTTGGCTTCGGCAAAGGAAATACCATATTTGCGCTCAATGATCCGGATATGCTCAGGAAAACGCGAAAGCAGTTTATCGTAGTAAGCATCCAACACTCCGTTGCCAGGCATGGTAAAACTTAAGCGAAGCTGAAAACGCCTTAACAAAGCCGGATCGATAAATGATTCGTAATTGGTGGCACAGATTAACAGCGCGTTTTCAGGGAAATAATCAATCATCTGAATCATCGTATTAACCAACCTATGCATTTCGCCCACATCTTTATCGCCTTCGCTCCTGGCCTTACCGATCTGATCAAACTCGTCGAGAAAAAGAACCGCTTTCTCGCGTTTGGCCTTATCGAAAACCATTTTAACATGCTGGGCGGTTTCACCTAAGCGGGCGCTGATTACATTGCTGAGATTAAGCACCAGCAGGTTCTTACCCAGAGCAGCTGCAATGGCTTTAGCAGTAGTGGTTTTACCACAACCCGAGCTACCATGCAACATCACTTTATTATTAACCGGCAATTCGTACTTGCGCAGCTGTTCTATGTAACTATGCTCTCTGATCAGCTGGTTAAGCATGGTTCGGTTATATTCGTCTAAAAACAAATCATTTAACTGGATCTGTTCTTTATCGCTTATAATCAGGTCGGTTATGTTCATCATCCCTTTTAGGTATTATTCGGCTGCAAAAATAAAACATATGCCCGGATTTAATCGTAAACTGTAATCAATGAACTAAGTATTTACATATCTTTAGCATATCAGCCACGCTTTGGGCTAATTTACCTGACTAAATCACATATTTCGTTAATTTAGCGCGTTGCAAAAGCTTAACCCATTTTTTAGATGTTTGACTTTAGACTGAAGGTTTTTTATATCGTTGCCAAGCGGCTTAATTTTACCAGGGCTGCTGAAGAATTATTTATTACACAACCCGCAGTTACCAAGCACATACAGGAGATAGAGGCTTTTTATAAAACCAGGCTTTTCGATCGTAATGGAACGAAAATTAAAATTACCCAGGCTGGCAATATCCTTTTGAAACACGCCGAAGCCCTGATAAACATCCACCGTAACATTGATTTTGAGCTTTCCACACTCGCTAAAAATATCAAAGGAACACTTCGCATGGGGGCGAGTACAACCATTGCCCAATACTTTTTACCCAAATATCTGGCTTCTTTCCGACAACAATTTCCCGATATAATGGTATCGCTCAAATCGAACAACACCGAAGCGATAGAAAACCTGCTGATTGAAAATAAAATTGACCTTGGATTAGTTGAAGGACAATCTAAACGCCCGCACATTAAATATACGCCTTTTGTTCAGGATGAAATTGTACTCTGTACCAGCAATACTAATCCGATGGCCAAAAAAGCCATTATTAGCCTGACTGAACTCCAGAAACTACCCCTGGTTTTGCGCGAGCCGGGTTCTGGTTCGCTTGAAGTAGTGGCTGCTGCGCTGAAAAACGCAGGCTTAAGCTTATCGCAACTTAACAGGGATCTGGAACTGGAAAGTGCCGAAAGTATAAAGGCTTACCTCCTTAATACAACTGCTTTCGCTTTCCTTTCTATCCACGCCATACTCAAAGAGCTTAAAAGCGGTGAACTAAAAGTGGTTGATGTTAAAGGACTCGATATTACACGTGTATTCTATTTCATTACACAGCAGGGCGATACACCCGACTTGCAGGAAATTTTCATCAAACATCTCACCTCTCATAACTTTAAGTTATAAGATATAGCAATTATTCATTTCTAAACGCTTTCTTACTTGTCCATCTTTGTGGTGTAAAAACAACAAAATCATGGATAACAAAATATTGAATAAATCGGTCACAGTTAGGGAAATCATCTTTTTTGCTTTTCTCTTGTTGTGTTTGATGCCCTTTGTCTCTCCTCCCGTAGCACTTTTAATGGGAATTGTTGTGGCACAATCTATCGGCCATCCTTTTTTACACCTTAACCACAAGGCTACACATATCCTGCTCCAATTTTCGGTTGTTGGGCTTGGTTTTGGCATGAATGTAGATTCAGCCTTGCAGGCAGGCAAAAGTGGTTTTACCTTTACCATCTTATCTATCTTAACCACACTGGTTATGGGCTATCTACTGGGCAGGCTTTTAAAGGTAGACCGCAAATCGTCTTTTCTCATTACAGTAGGCACAGCCATTTGTGGCGGTAGCGCCATTGCGGCTATCTCACCGGTAATTAAAGCTCAGGAAAAACAAATCAGTGTTGCCTTAGGTACTATTTTTATTCTCAATGCCTTTGCTTTATTTATTTTCCCGCTGATCGGCCAAAGTCTGCACCTCTCGCAGCAACAATTTGGGATTTGGAGTGCGATTGCCATTCAGGATACCAGCTCGGTAGTTGGCGCGGCCAGCAAATACGGCGCTGAAGCTTTGCAAATTGCCACCACGGTTAAGTTAACCAGGGCCTTATGGATTATTCCAATTGCTATACTTAGCTCGTTGTTGTTCAGGAATAAGGGGGCTAAAATCAAAATCCCCTACTTTATTGCTTTGTTTGTACTGGCTATTGTGTTGAATACGTATTTGCCTTTTGTAAAAATTATTGGAAGCCAAATCGTACAGCTTTCTAAAGTTGGTTTAACACTTACTTTGTTTCTGATTGGCTCGGGGTTATCAAGAGAGGTATTTACTTCAGTTGGTTTTAAACCCATTTTGCAAGGACTGGTTTTATGGGTATTGATTTCGGTACCGGCGTTGTTAGCAGTGATGTATTTGTTGGGTTAAGTTTTTTGGGGATCATCATTGCCGCGAAAGCGGTCCTTATTGCTAATTGTTTATTTTTTTTTTTTACCACCTAAGACATATAAGGGCATTTAACTTTCCGGATCATCATTCCCACGAAAGCGGGAATCTTAATGCTAATTGCTTAAGTTATTTTTCACCACCTAAGACATTTAAGGGCATTTAGATTTACAGGACGCTTATCTGCTTTTATGGTTAAGAAAAGTGAGCTAGCATTGTTTAACGATATTATTCAACTCACCTACCATTGACTGCCACAATAGAAGAATCGTCATTTCGACTGGAGCAAGCCAGTTTTTCACTGGCAGCGGAATGGAGAAATCTATAGAGACAGATTTAGCTTCGCTGAGCACTGCGTGGTTCTCGACTACGTTGCACTCCGCTCGAAATGACGACTCCGAAGGGGCTGTCACTAATAGTGATTTTTATGAAATAAATTAACCCACAGGATGACAATGAAGTGAGATAAAAAAAGGATTGCCCCATGCAGCAATCCTTCAGTATTTAAGACTAATAAAAACTGTTAAGCCAGATCAAAACGATCTAAATTCATCACTTTGGTCCAGGCGGCTACAAAGTCTTTAACAAATTTCTGCTGCCCATCGGTGCTGGCATAAACTTCGGCAATTGCCCTTAGTTCTGCATTTGAGCCAAATACCAGGTCGGCACGAGTAGCTGTCCATTTGGGTTGTCCGCTTTGGCGGCTGCTACCAATATACAGTTCCCTATCCTCAGAAGTGGCTTTCCAGGCCGTATTCATATCCAACAGGTTCACAAAGAAATCGTTACTTAACTGACCTGGATTTTGCGTGAATACACCATGCTTAGCACCATCAAAGTTGATATCCAACACACGCAAACCACCAATTAGCACAGTTAATTCGGGTGCTGTTAAAGTTAATAAATGCGCCTTATCAATCAACAGCTCTTCTGTAGCCACAGGTACCCTTGGGTTGCGGTAGTTACGGAAACCATCGGCAGCCGGCTCTAAATAGCCAAACGATTCTACATCGGTTTGCTCTTGTGAAGCATCCATCCGCCCTGCAGCAAATGGAACATTAACGCTATTGTTTGTGGCACGCTCTACTCCTAAATTACCAGCCAGTACGATTAAATCGGCCAAAGAAATCCGCTTATTCTCTGTTTGACCTGCATTAAAATCTTGCTGAATATTCTCCAAAACGCCCAATACTTTTTGCAACTGAGTCGGATTATTTACCTTCCAATCTTTTTGTGGTGCTAACCTGATACGACCACCATTAGCGCCACCGCGTTTATCTGAACCACGGAAAGTTGCAGCTGAAGCCCAGGCGGTACCTACCAGCTCAGAGGTAGTAAGACCCGAAGCCAAAATTGTAGATTTTAGTGAAGCAATGTCGCTTTCGTTAACCAAAATGTGGTTTACTGCCGGAATCGGATCTTGCCAAAGCAATTCTTCCTGCGGCACATCGGCACCAAGATAACGCTCGCGCGGCCCCATATCGCGGTGTGTAAGCTTATACCATGCACGCGCGAAGGCATCGGCAAATGAATCAGGATTTTCTAAGAAGCCTCTTGATATTTTTTCGTAAGCCGGATCGAACCTTAATGAAAGATCGGTGGTTAGCATCGTTGGCAAATGTTTCTTTGCACTATCGTACGCATCGGGGATAATCGCTTCGGCATTTTTAGCTACCCACTGGTGTGCACCCGCAGGGCTCTTGGTTAATTCCCATTCATAACCAAATAAGTTTTCGAAGAAGTTATTGCTCCATTTTGTTGGCGTGGTTGTCCAGGTTACTTCCAATCCGCTGGTAATGGTATCTGCGCCCTTACCCGAACCGAAACTACTGCTCCAGCCAAAACCCTGACTGGCAATATCGGCCGCTTCAGGTTCTTTTCCCACATGATCGGCAGAAGCTGCACCATGGGTTTTACCAAAAGTATGGCCGCCTGCAATTAAAGCAACCGTTTCTTCGTCGTTCATGGCCATGCGACCAAAAGTATCGCGAATATCTTTGGCTGCTGCAATTGGATCAGGGTTGCCGTCTGGCCCTTCCGGATTTACATAAATCAAGCCCATTTGTACTGCGGCCAGTGGTTTTTCTAAATTACGCGAATGGATATCACCATCAGCATCATCGTCGGTTACCACTACACCATGTGCTTTATCGGCACCATCAGAGCCATGTGCGTAGCGTAAATCGCCCCCTAACCAGGTTGTTTCAGCACCCCAATAAACCGATTCGTCAGCTTCCCAGGCATCTTCGCGACCACCGGCAAAGCCAAAGGTTTTAAAGCCCATTGATTCTAAAGCAATATTGCCGGCAAGAATCATTAAATCGGCCCATGAAATTTTATTACCATATTTTTGTTTAATTGGCCAAAGTAACCGACGCGCTTTATCTAAACTCACATTATCAGGCCAGCTGTTTAAAGGTGCAAAACGCTGTAATCCGGCTCCTGCGCCACCTCTGCCATCACCCACCCGGTAAGTACCTGCGCTATGCCAGGCCATACGGATAAATAAACCACCATAATGCCCGAAATCTGCAGGCCACCAATCCTGCGAATCAGTCATCAAAGTATGCAGATCACTTTTCACAGCTTCCAGATCTAAGCTTTTAAAAGCCTCGGCGTAATTAAAATCAGGATCAGATGGATTTGATAAAGCTGAATTCTGACGGAGAATATTAAGCTTTAACTGCTTCGGCCACCAGTCGTTATTTCTGGTACCGCCACCACCTACATTGTTTTTCATGCTGCCGTTATGGAACGGGCATTTGCTGATATCGTTCGGGTCTTTTTCCATCTTTTATCTTATGATTTGTTAGTTTAAATTTATGAACTGATATAAAATTAAGGGATTCCTGTCAATAATCACAATCACATAATTCTATGTGCAAATAGTTAAAATCTATTACCCTATGGAAGTGCCTCTGCCTGTACACATTCGCGTAAACCCTTTGGTAAAAGTTTGAAAAAAAAATAGCTGAGCGACCATCAATCCTGCTAATAACTCCATTTAATCCTTTAGCATATCAAATTTAAACCCTAGATAATCAGCCTCTAAAGCTCAAAGAAACCGATACAATCTGATTTCTTGTAGCAAAAAGATTCCAGGGCCCGTTTCTATGGCGAAACAAAATCCCTATCTCTATTATGAAAAAAACAGTAAATTATTTGAAGTACATCCTGGCCATTACCCTGCTAACCCTTAGTTTTGCTGCCTGCAAAAAGGAAAGCAGCACTGATCAACCTGTAGCTACAACTGCTACCCTCTCGTTCAACAACGGCCTCGATCTTACTGGCAAATTCGACTTCTACGTTAATGGCACTAAAAAAGCGAGTCTCGATGCGCTGATCCACAGCGATTACAGCGAAGTACCTGAAGGAAAATCAACAATTAAAGTAAGCAACACAGGTTCGTCGGCTACGCTTGCCAGTACCGATTTTACCCTTACCGCAGGTCGCAATTACTCGGTATTTATCTGCGGTACAGCAAGCGCTCCCACGCTTGTTTTAATAGAAGATAACCTTAATGTACCGGTAAAAGACAGTGGAAAAATCCGTTTTGTTAACTTAAGTCAGGGTGCAAAAGGGCTCGATTTAAACGTACGCGGAAAACAGCCCATATTTAGTAACCTGGCTTATAAAAGTTCAACCAACTTCGAAAACATGGCGGTAGCTACCGAGGTAGACTTCGACTTACGCGAAAACGGAAATAATCAGGTGATCAATAGCCTTGAAAAGGTAAAAATCGAAAGTGGTAAAATTTACACCATTATTGCTACCGGCGACAGAAGCGAAAATAGCGCCAATGTTAAAATGACTGTTATTACCAATAAATAACCTTTAATCCCGTCATTTCGATTGGTGTAGAAACGCCAAAAGGATTTCTCCCGCCTGTAAAGGCAGGCGCACCGGTCGAAATGACGATTTATGATACAAGTTTTGATCATTCAATGCTTCATAGTCTTTACATTATCCCCGTAAAAGCCATTGCACATCTCCCCTCGATCCGGCTATTGACCATTGTCTGCTTTATCACATATCCTTTACAGAACAATCGGTAACATGTTGATTACGCGCCACAGCTTTTAAAAGCCTGTAGTGTACCTTTATAGCACACAAATGTATTATGAAGTTTTTTATTAAGTCGGCCTGGCTGCTGCTCCTGCTTGCAGGATTTTGCTCAAACAGCTTTGCCCAAAATTATTCTGTTAAGGGTATCGTGCTCGATACCGCTGGACAGCCTTTACCCGGAGCTGTAGTTAGAATTAAATCGAAAACCGATAGCGTTGGCATCTCAGCCAATCCGGATGGTAGCTTTATCATTGGCAAAATTAAATCCAAACAGTTTACCTTATCGGCTGCCTTTATTGGCTACGATACCTTTACCAAACAATATCTGATTGAAAAAGGAAACAGCCTTACTATCGAAAACATTAAACTAAAGCCATCTTCCAATACGCTCGATGCCGTGGTGATATCGGGTGTACCCCCGGTAAAAGTAACAGAAGATACGGTGAGTTTTAATGCCAAAGCCTTTCCGGTGAGAGAAGGTGATGCTGTAGACGAAGTACTTAAAAAGCTGCCCGGCGTAAAAGTAGATAAAGATGGAAATGTAACCAGTCAGGGATCGCCCATAACCAAAATACGGGTTAACGGAAAAGATTTCTTCGGAACGGATGTGGCAACTGCCATTAAAAACCTTCCGGCCGATATTATTAAAAACCTGCAGTTTATTGATGACTATGGTGATCAGGCTAAATTAACCGGCATTAAAACCGGCGAACCCGAGAAAATCCTGAACCTAACCATCCAGGAAGATAAAAAGAAAGGCTATTTTGCCCGTGCTTCGGCGGGTGTGGGTAATGCCGACCGCTATAATACCAGCCTTAGAGGTAACAGCATGAAAGGCGAAAGACAACTTTCGTTTGATGCAACCTCAGCCAATGCCAATATGCGTGGCGGTGGAGGCGATGGGGTAACAACCAGAAATGCAGCGGGCTTAAACTTCAAAAATGAGTTTAGCCCCAAACTTTCGCTTGATGCCGGTTATAATTTCAACAACGATCGTAATAATACCATCAGCACTACTTACACGCAGAACTTTTTGCAAGATGCGGGGCAAAACATCAATCGCATTGAAGATGCACAAAACAACAATAAGAGCGATAACTATAGTCACTGGATGGGTGGTAACCTCGAGTATAAAATCGATACGATGAACTACCTGAAGATTTCGCCAAACTTTAACTATAACACTGGTATAGGCAATAGTACCGGCGGATCGTTGGTTACCCAAGATACGCTGTTTACGCGCCGCGAATCGACCAATGCAAACAGTTCGAGCAGCTTTAGTGCCAAGGCAAATATTTTTTATAACCACAAGTTTGCGAAAAAAGGGCGTAACCTGAGCAGCTGGAGTAACATTAACTACTCTAACGGTGGCAATAACAGAAATGGGTACAACCAGTACATTAATATACAGGGCAGCAAAACTGATTCGTTAATTCAAAACCAATTAAACAATCAGGATAACAATAACTTCGGTTTAAACGTTGGGGCATCGTACATGGAGCCTTTATGGCATAAAACCTTTATCGAGCTTAACTATAGTTGGAACCGTACTTCGACCAACAATACGAAAGAAACCTACGATGTAATGGGTGCTAGCCAGGTTTTCAATTCACAGCTAAGCAACATTTACGATTATCAGTTTGTAACCAACAAAGTTGGTATGAACTACCGTTACATTGGCGAAAAGTTGAATTATACCGTTGGGATTAATGCCCAGCCGGCTGTTTTAACCGGACAGAACCTTAGCCGTAACGTTAAAACCGAGAACCGTACTTTTAACCTGATCCCATCGGGTAGGTTTTCGTATAAATTCTCTAATCAGCAGTCGCTGGATGTAAATTATTGGGGCAGAAATAACCAACCGGGTTTTCTGCAGTTACAACCAATTACCGATAACTCCAACCTGCAGAATGAAATTACCGGAAACCCCGATTTGAAGCCGGAATTTGTACACAGCGTTAACGCCCACTACAAACTGGCCGACTGGAGTGCAGGTAAAGTGATTCTGGCTAATTTCAGATATGAACGAACTGACGACAAAATTGTAACCACCAAAGCACGTGTACCCGGCACTGTAAACCAGTTAACGAGTTACACCAATACCGATGGCTACTACACTATACAAGGCGATTACAACATCAGTAAGCCACTATCGTCTGAACGGAAGTTTACCATCGGGTATTCGGGTTCGGGGCAATTGAACAACAACATTTCTTTTACCGATAATAGCAGGATCGAAGCGAAAAACATTTCGTGGCGACAAGAGCTGGAGTTCAGGGTAGACCTTAAGGATATTACCAATTTCGAGATCGAAACGTCTTATTCTCAAAACCTGACCAGCTACACCAACACCAATTTAAGCAACCGCCAATCGAACCGCTTTGAGTATGGCATTGAAGGCCGTAATTATTTCTTTAAAGACCTAACCCTGGGTTACGATTTCAGCAAGCAGATTAATAATGGATTCGATAACGGAGCCGTTCGCAACCCTACCCTGTTACGTCTGTCGATGGAGTACAAATTTATGAAAAACGATATGGCAGCTATCCGTGTAGAAGGTTTTGATCTTTTTGATCAGAATTCGGGCATTTCGAGAGATGTATTTGATAACGTAATTGTCGACAGGCAGGTAAACCGCCTGGGTCGTTATTTTATGTTATCGTTAATTTACCGGGTACGTAAGTTTGGTTAATTAGCCAGCCAGAACCTGATAGCAATTTTATGTAGCCTGCCTTATGGTAGGCTACAAATGTTTACAGGGAGCTTGTCTAACCAAATTGCATCTCCATGCATTTGGCCTTAGGCTCCTTTTTTAGATCCCAGGCTTTCCATCAACTGATCGTAAAGATCATCGCTAGCTGCCTTTTGTGGTTTCATTTTCTTTACAGTAGCCCGCTTACCTTTGGCCTTGGCTTTAATAATTTTAAGCAGCTCCTCACTATACTCGTCCTTAAATGCACCTAAATCAAATGCCGAGCTGTATTGTTTAATTAAGGCCATACCTACATCCATTTCCTTTTTAGTGATATTGATATCCTCTACCTTATTAATTTCGGATAAGCTCCTGATTTCTTGCTGAAAACGGATTTTAGTGATTACAATTACATTGTCCATCGGGTGAATAACACATAGATTTTCGGTATTGCGCAGCACAAAGCGGGCAACGCCGGCTTTTTTCGATTTCACCAATGCTTTTAACAACAAGGCGTACGCTTTTTTCCCCTGCTTTTCGGGTTCTGAATAGTACGAAGTTTCGTAATATATCGGATTAATATCCTGAATGTCGACAAAATTCTCGAGTTCAATAATCTTCGTTTTTTCAGGAGCCGCTTCTTCCAGATCGTGTTTATCTAAAACAATGTAGCGATCTTTCAGGAAGTAACCTTTCACAATTTTATCAAAGGGCACCTCTTTATGTGTTTTTTCGTTAACGCGCAAAAACCTGATTTTCTCATGGTCGCGTTCATCAAGCATATCCAAATCTAAATGACTGTTTTGTACGCCAGAAAATAACTTAACGGGGATATTAACCAGCCCAAATCCAATTGAACCTTTCCAGATCGATCTCATAACTATATTTTAAGCTTCAATACTAACAGTCAGGCGAAGCCGATTGTTTTGAGTTGTGGGTTAGCTACGTTTCGGTCGGTGCGGACACCAACCGATAGCGTTTATCTCATACGATCGTCTTCCTGAACTTGTTTCAGGAACTCTTATTTTCATCTACTGGTCGATGTCCGCACCAACCAGCTTTCTGCATCAGGTTCGGTAGCTAAACATCCGATCTGGCAGAGGTTCAGCATACCGCACAGGCGAGGCCAATTGCTTTGAGCTGTGGATCAGCTACAGATTATCTGTTTCGGTCGGTGCGGACACCAACCGATAGCGTTGATCTACTGGTCGGTGTCCGCACCGACCAGCTTTCTGCATCAGGTTCGGTAGCTAAACATCCGACTTGGCAGAAGTTCAGCATACCGCACCAGGGCCAACTTTAGCTTTCTGAATGGCTTTTTTCAGATCAATCCCCTTGCCCAGCACACCTTTAAAAAGATCGCCTTTTTCCTTTAATCTGGCCATGGTATTAAAAATGGTAAAATCTTTCATCTTTAAGCCTGGTTTTACCTCATCCCATGCTAATGGCATGGAAACAGTTGCGCCGGGCTTTGGCCTTACCGAATATGGTCCTGCAATGGTTGCGCCTGGCCGGTTTTGTAAAAAATCGAGATACATTTTCCCTTTCCTGGCCGCTATACTGCGCTTAAGCGTCGTAAATTCGGGCAAAGCAGCATGAACAGCCTCTACAACAATGCGGGCAAAAAGCTGAGTTTGCTCATAGGTGTACTTCGCTCCCATCGGAATATAGATGTGAATGCCCGTCGACCCAGAGGTTTTAGGATAACTGGGCACATCGATGGCATCCAGCACTTCCTTTACCTGCAACGCTGCAACAATAACCTGGTCAAAATCCTGTTGATCGGGATCGAGATCAATCACACAATAATCAGGATAATCGGGCTTTTTAGCCCGCGAAAACCAGGGATTGATTTCAATACAACCTAACGATACCATCCATAAAAGCGTAGCCAGATCGTTGCCCAGCAGGTATTCCTTTTTCTCGCCATCGCCAGTTGAGTAAGGAAAAGTTTTTGCCCAGTCGGGTGCCTTGCCTTTAACATCTTTCTGGTAAAATGGCTTGCCTTTTATCCCGCCCGGAAAACGGTTTAACGATTGCGGCCTATCTTTTAAATATGGCAACATGTATTCGGCAACATCGGCATAATAATTTAACAAATCGCGCTTGGTTATCCCCTCACCAGGCCAGTAAACTTTAGAAAGGTGATTAAACTCGAGGGTTTTCCCTTTTATTCTTATTTCCTGTCTGTCTCCTTTAGCATTCAACAATCCGCTTGAATCCATTTTTGATATCTCTTTGTTTACTATTTTTTTATCATCATCTTTTTCAATAATATCTTCAGTAGGTTCTGCTTCTTCTCTTACTACTTCTTTAGCCTTTTTATCTTCGCGCATACCTTTAAATGAGGGATGCCTGAACACACCTTCACTGGTAATTTCGGTAAACTCAACTTCAGCAACCAGTTCGGCTTTCATCCAGGTTATCGCTGCATCAGGCTGCATCCATTGAAATCTAGAACGCTTATTAACATCCGGAACAACTTCGAACGGACTCTTCTTGCTTATGTAGCGCTCGAACATTTTCATCATCTGTTTTTGTTGCTGATCAGAAAATCCTGTACCTACCTTGCCGGCAAAACTTAGTTTCCCTTTTTTGTAAACGGCCAGTATAAGCGAACTGAAAGATTTGGAAGTAGCCTTGTTTTTGGTAAAACCTGCAATAATCACCTCCTGTCTTTTGCTGATTTTTATTTTGAGCCAGTCTTTAGACCGATTGTTTAGGGTATAAACAGAAGATTTACGTTTGGCTATAATTCCTTCCAGCCCTATCTTTTCGGCAGCCTTAAAAAACTCAATTCCACTGGTATCAAATACTTTAGAAAGACGGATACTATCGTTGGTTTGAGGCAATATCTCCTTCAATATAGTCTGTCGTTCTACTAAAGTGAGTCCGGTAAGGTCTTTACCATTGTACCACAAAATATCGAAAACGCAATAAATCAGTGTCCCGTCGGCTTCATTTCTCCAGTTTTGAAGCTGGCCAAAGTTCGAAATGCCTTTATCATTCAATACCAGCACCTCGCCATCTAAAACCGCATTGATTTTCAACGATTTCAGCAGTTCGTAAATGGGATAGAATTTTTCGTTAAATGATTTTTTATTTCTCGAAAGCAGCTCTACTTTATCCTTGTTTAAAAAAGCAAGCGCCCGGTAACCATCCCATTTCACTTCATATTGCCAGTCTTCATCATCAAAAGCGCTATCAACCAAAGTGGCCAGCATGGGTTTTATGTTTTTCAGTATAGCCGATTTAGGAGCATTGCGGAGTAGTTTGGCAACATCAGGTGCTGCATTCTGCCCCTCATCCCTGCCCTTTTTATTTTTAACAACTTTAGCTAATTTATCAGTGCTCAGCTTTTGCTCCTTCCCCGATTTCCATACTTTCTCACTGGTTTCTTCCATTACTGCCAGGGTTTTTCCCGACAGTACAGATCCATCCTGCTTAGTAATGTCCTTTTTAGAAGCATACTCGTCATCATGTTTAATCAGCAGCCAGGCATTCTCTCCCATGCCTTTGGTTTTTACCAACGCAAACTCCCCATTTAATTTCTGACCATGCAAACGCACTTTAACCGAACCTTTAGCCAGCTCTTTAAGCAAATTATTCTCCTGTGCTTTCTTTCCTTTAATATCGGTGATGGTTTCGTACCAGCCCTGATCCCAAACAATCACAGTTCCGCCACCATATTCTCCTTTTGGAATAATCCCTTCAAAATTGCGGTAATCGAAAGGATGATCTTCTACCATCATGGCCAGGTGTTTAATCTTAGGATCGAGCGATGGACCTTTGGGTACTGCCCAGCTTTTCAAAACACCGCCCATCTCCAGTCGGAAATCGTAATGGAGTCTGGAAGCGTCGTGCTTTTGCACCACAAACATCAGCCTTTTACTATCTTTGCTTATTCCAGCCTTAGGCTCAGTGGTCTTTTTAAAATCCCGTTTTTGATTGTAGGCCTGTAAACTCATCGTTTTTTGTTTAAACCAAATGTTAAATGCCATTAAACTGAAACGGCTATTAAAGAAACCTTTACCACAAATAATGGTTTTTAAAATCTGGTAATTGAGGCTAAGGAAAGTGCAAAATCGTGTGTGTAGCTTAAGTCAGGATTTAAGCTTACGAATTTTTTTTACTCTTTTTTGCTCTTTTTTCGTAAAATGTCTTTTTAATGTCATCTGAAGTTTATATCTTGAAAACCTAAACTAAAAACTTCATGGATGACAGAACCAACCTAATCATCGGCGTATTCTCACTACTTTCTGGTTTCGGTATTTTGATCGAATTACTTCGTAACAAAGGCCGAGAAAGGCGGTTTTAAGTTTAAAGGGCCGAATAGATTTTTTTATTCGGCTCAAAAAACATCAAAGTTTAAACACCGATCTGCTCATCTCTGGTTCAGAACTTCTCCTCTCTCTTAAAAACAGCAGCACATTAAAGGCTGTAATCCATTCAATACAAACAGCTCCGCTGGATATCTTCTTCATTTTTCAAATAAATCAACTGTACATTCATTAACCAGCTGATTGCTGCAAATAGCCAGATTGTATTTCAAATTTTAAACGTACATACAACGCTTATTATTTGTATCTTCATGCCTTAACCATGTATAAACCCATTTTACAATGAAAAGATATGCTTATCCAGGTCTTCATTATCCGGCTGTAATCGTTTTGTTGATGCTTATAGCGCTAAAATCAAGTGCACAGCAAGCTTTTAACGGCGATAAGCAGCTTTTTGATTATGGATGGAAATTTAATCTGGCAGATAAATCAGCTAACTTCAGTGCGGCTGAACTGGATGACCAAAACTGGCGTACGCTCGATTTGCCACACGACTGGAGCATTGAAGGTAAGATAGATGCAAAAAATCCAATGGGCAATGACGGCGGATACTTTCCGGCAGGCATAGGCTGGTACCGAAAAGCCTTCTCGTTACCCGCTAACTGGAAAAACAAAAAGATAGCTGTTTATTTTGAAGGAGTTTACATGAATGCGGAGGTTTTTATAAATGGCAAATCGCTTGGTGTTTACCTTTACGGATATTCTTCATTTAGCTACGATCTGAGTCCGTATTTGAAATACGGCACTAAAAATACCATAGCGGTGCGTGTAGATAATGCGCAACAAAAAAATTCGCGCTGGTATAGCGGCTCAGGGATTTATCGCCACGTATGGCTCATGAGTAATGATCCTGTACATTTCGATCAATGGGGTGTTTTTGTCACCACTCCTGCAGTAAGCACCAAAAAAGCTACTGTTCGGGTTGAGGCCAGGTTAAATAACGATACCGACCAGTCAAAAAATGTAGCCGTATCCATTTCAATTTACGATAAAAGCCACCGCAAAGCTGCAACCAAAACAGTACAGGTTAAGCTTCAACCGCGTAGTTCAAACAGCATAACCGAAAATTTGGCACTGAATAAGCCACTTTTGTGGGATATAAAAACACCAAACCTGTATGATGCAATAGTTGAGATTAAGGATAATAAAAAACTATTAGACAAAGAAGTACAAAATTTTGGCATCCGCTCTATACGGTTCAGCCCAACCAAAGGATTTGAGCTGAACGGGAAAACCATCAAGCTAAATGGTGGTTGTGTACACCACGATAATGGAAGCCTGGGTGCAGCAGCATTTGACCGCGCTGAGGAAAGAAAGGCAGAACTACTGAAGGCAGCAGGATTTAACGCTGTGCGTACTTCCCATAACCCACCTTCGCCGGCTTTTTTAGATGCCTGCGATAAGCTTGGTCTTTTGGTTATTGATGAGGCGTTTGACGGATGGCGCACCGGAAAAAACAAATATGACTATGCTTTATATTTTAACGATTGGTCTGAACGCGATATTGCGGCAATGGTTAAACGCGATCGCAACCACCCCGCCATCATTATCTGGAGCATTGGCAATGAAATTATTGAGCGAAAGGAAGCCCAGGCAGTTGAAACAGCCAAACTACTATCATCCTATGTAAAGAAACATGATCAGACCAGGCCAGTAACTTCGGCGATGACCACCTGGGATAAAGATTGGGAAATGTTTGATCCGCTAATGGCAGCCCACGATGTGGCCGGATATAACTACCAGCTGCACCATGCCACAGCAGACCATAAGCGGGTGCCCTCGCGCATCATTGTACAAACCGAATCCTATCCGAGAGATGCTTTTGCCAACTGGGAGCTGGTACAGCAAAACAATTATATCATCGGCGACTTTGTCTGGACTGCCATGGACTACCTTGGCGAATCCGGAATTGGACGTTATTTTTACCCAGGCGAACTGGCAGGACAACATTGGGAGCGTGATTTATTTCCCTGGCATGGTGCTTATTGTGGAGATATTGATTTAACTGGCTGGAGAAAGCCAATTTCGCACTACCGAAGCATGTTATACAATGACAACGAAAAAATTTACATGGCTGTAAGAGAGCCGAATCCGGCTAATGGCTCGATTAAAGAAACCATGTGGTCGGTTTGGCCAACATGGGAAAGCTGGACCTGGCCAGGTTACGAGGGCAAGGAAATACAGATAGAAGTTTACAGCAAATACCCTGCTGTACGACTGTACCTCAATAACAAGTTAATTGGAGAACAAGCAACAACGGTAAACCAACAATTTAAAGCAACATTCCCCCTCGCCTATCAGCCAGGCCAGTTAAAAGCTGTGGGGCTACTAAATGGACAAGAAAAAGAAGCGGTTATTTTAAACACCAGCGGTCAGGCTGCACAGATAAAACTAAAGGCCGATCGAAAAAAGCTTTACGCAAATGCGCAGGACCTTTCTTTTGTTACGGTAGAAATAGTAGATAAGCAAGGAAATATCAGGCCGGATGCAGAACATAACTTAACTTTTAAATTATCCGGACCTGCAAGCATTGTGGCTACAGATAATGCCAATCTTAAAGACATTACACCTTACACGGCTAAGGAAAGAAAAGCCTGGAACGGCCGTGCATTGGTAGTTTTGAAAAGTTCGGCTAAAGCAGGCGACATTAAACTGGAGGTAAGTTCGCCAGGACTTCCAGATGCCTGGTTAACATTAACCTCGATCAAATAAAGGGCGTAAATTAAAGCATATTGTATTAGCAGCGAGTAAATTATATTGCCCAAAAATTGGTTTTGTAAGCTTATTTTGGCTATATTGTAATATCCTTAAAATATTCCCGCCGGACGTATGGGATCTATCTTTTTCGGAGGACTACCATGAAAAGGATATATCTTCACGAACCAGATGTTGCTATTTTTGAAATCATAAGCCTCATATTATCTGAGGAAGGTTGCGAGGTAAAAACGCTTCCATACTGGGATGGTGATCTGGCTACAGCAGTAGTAAGCTATGCTCCCGATCTGATTATTATGGATTGTTTTCAGGATCTTCTGAGGCCTGCGCGGTTGTGCAGGGTTATCCGAACTTTATGCCCTCATACCACGCTCATTGCGTCGAGTTGTAATCCCGACATCGACCTTACTTACCGAAAAATGGGCTTTAATAACTACTTGCGCAAACCTTTTGATATTGCCAGACTTACCACCATGGTTAACCGCTACCTGCCTCAGACCGCAAATTGCTAAACTGTAAGTTTTGCAATTAACCTTTTTGAGCTGAATTAAACAGTTTTCGCAAAAAACCAGTCATTACCACAGCCCATGCAGCTACCGCAAACAAACAGAAACAGGTAGAAATAAAAGGCAGAAAGCTAATATGGAGCACCTCGTTTAACCTGAATGTGCTTACCGAATACATACCGATAGGAAAAACCAGCGACCAGTAACCCGGATCGTAGCCCTGGGCAGTAAGCGGAACTTTAACCTTTTTGATTACATGTTTCCAAACACCCAGCAATAGCAATAAAGGAATCCACCAGGTACCTGCAGCCCAAAAAAGCACAACTATTCCTTTTAAATAAGGCGTAATTTCGGCAATTACCGGCAATACTCCTGCAAAATGCATTAACATACAACCTGCCAGTACCGTTATGGCTGTTGCGCCCATGTTAATCCAGTAAGGAGCGCCCAATTCGGCCGCATGAAGTTCGAAGAAAGACATGCGGTAAATAATCAGCGACATGATATACAAATAGAATAAAGCGCCAACAGAGAAAAAACACAACGAAATGAAAATTAAGTTTTCGTCTCCCCGGGCAATTAGCGTGGTTAAACCCGATATCGCCTGAAGCGCAACTACAAAAAGCAGCCAGCCTCCGTTTATGCCATCTTTTAAGCTTTTCTTTTGATGGGCAACCGTAAGGCTGAAGAAAAGTCCATAAGCAAGAAACAACCAAACTGCACCAGCAAAAGACAGCAAAATGATTGCGATTACGGGATCGAAACCTATTAAAACAAACTGATTGCCCACAATGCAACAGGCAGCTATAATGGTTAAAAAACCTGGTCCCCGTTCGTAACTATGAAAATCGGCCTTTATGTCGGTGTAAAACCGAACAAAACGGTAAATGTTAGCGGCAATCAATGCGCTAAAAATACTTAGATTTAAAAGCAGGAAAATTTTAGCCAGCAGAGGCCATCCCTGTAAAGAAAAGCCTATGCCAATTATACCTGTAGCCATTACCATCGAGAAATAAGCCGGTGGCATTTCTTTTATCCGTTGTGCTAAACCCATATTGTACAGATTTAGGTGTTGGCCAGTAAATCGAAATATTCGTCGTCTTCGTTCTTACCGCCGTACCCCTTACCTACTGTAGTGTGCGAAGTAACAAAATCTATCCGGGCAATCCATTTTACCATTTTATAGCCCAGTTGGTTTTCTACCCGCAAGCGTAAAGGAGCGCCATAAAGTTCGGTCAAGGGTTCGTAATTCATTTCCCAGGCCAGTAAAGCACCCGGTTTCTGGCAATTATCGAGGGTGTGCGTATCGTAATAATCTCCGCCATACAAACCTTCGCCAAAAGAATAAAATACAACAGTTTTAACGGATGGATGCGGCTTTACTGTTGCAATAAGCTTGCTCATGGGTAAACCGCCCCACTCTGCTATGCCCGACCAGCCCTGAATGCAATGGTGCATGGTAATGTTTTCATCCTGCCCTAAAGCTTTTAGTTCTTCCAGCGAAAAATCCATTGGGTTTTCTACCAGTCCACCAACTTTAAGCTTAAAATCATGAAAGTTATTGGCAGCAAGCGCTTTCCATTCAGCCGATTCGGGTACTTTACCATTGGCCCAAAAGTAAGGGGTTATATCCTCCTTGCGATAGGTTAGTTTAGGTTTCAACTTGTTAATGGTTTTCTCCCAAAGTGTGCCGTTAATTATCGATTGTAACCTTTGCAGCAGCCTTGGCTTATGCCAGGAGAGCCAATGGGCAAATACCGCAAACAAAACCAGAAAAACAAGGAAGCCAATGCCAAAGTATAAACCCGTCCGATCGGTTTCGCTATCGCTACCCTGAACAATGTGGTTCATGTTTCTAACCAACCCGGTTGCCACCACCATGGCCACATGCACCACCAGAAAGGCCAGGTAAGCCAGCATCACCAGAAAGTGAACAGAGCGCGCGCCCTGACGGTTAATAAAAATCTTTGGAAACCAATGAAAACGATTTTCGATGGCGGGCGACATTGCCATCCCACTGAGCATAGCGATAGGTGCCAGCAAGAACAGCACGGCAAAATAAGATATTTGCTGCAGGGCGTTATACTGATAAAATCCGTTCGGCTCTATGGGCATATTGAAAGTAGCATAGTGCACAAATACACTCCACGAATCGGGAATAATGCTCCACGAGGTCGGCACCAGTTTACGCCACTGATCGGTTGAAAAGAGCAAAACGATAAATATAACGCCATTTAACAAGAAAAATGGCACATTGATAAAATGCCAGCAACGCGCTAAACCAACAGTATGCCTGTACCCGGGTAAGCCCAATACCGGGCTAATATAACGGGCATCTTCTTTAGCCGTCCACACCTTCCCTGCCGGAATGTTTAATGGCGTAAATTTGGCCCATTCAGAACCCGGTGTGCAACTGTTGTTAAAATATAAACGCGGATGATCGGCCAATATAGAAAGACCACTCCTGATAATGGTAATTAAGAAAAAGAAATTTACCCAATGGCTTAGCCTTAGCCACCAAGGAAAGCCCACAGCAAGCTTTTCATGAGGTATAGGGCTTAGTGCCGGATCCGCTGGCAGGCCCCATATTAAGTATTGTAACCAGGCAAGGCCCATTGTTGCCATTAATACAATAGCTAAAATATACCATACCTGTGGTTTTAATCCAATAAAAGTTCGTCGATCCGCGGGGTAGTGAACGGCTTGTTCTGCGGCTGAAAAATTCGGGACCATGGGCGCAATTTTAAGAGAAAGAAACGTTTTTTATGAATGTAGCGCCTGCCAGGCTTAAAACAGCTATTTCACAATCATTGCTAATCGCAGGCAGGTTAAAACCTGAAATTAACTAAATAAATCAGATATCTCCGTATTTACCAGTCGAAAAATGGAAAAAGCATGGTAATGATTGGCTGAGGATCGTTAAATTTGCCGCCTGAATAAACCGGCTGTTATGGGCTGGAAAACCAATTATTACGATTATAGAATGGAAGAAAACGATTTTGTTGCTATCTGGCTGGAAGAAACCGGAAACCCTGCTATCGAACGCTTATCGCAGCTAAACCTTGCTGTTGCGGCAAAAACTGCAGCCGCAATTGCCAATAATGAGTTATCAGAACAAGACCTGGCTATTGCCCTGGATGTTAATCCCGATGAAATTAAAAGATGGCTTTCGGGCAGACATACCTTTAGCATGACGATTATTACTGAAATCGCTGCAAAACTGGAGGTGCTTCCGGAGTAAATCCGAAAACACCTGAGCAGTATAGGCATTAAGGCCAATAGCAGGATAACTAACCTGCCTTTGAACCGAAAAGAAATGTTTTGGTTGCTTGCAGCATTTTTGAAAAGCTAACTAAAATCTCATCAACTGTCCAATAGCGTTGCTGTTCAGCGTTTAGCAACTGGATCCCTTTTAAACCAAAGGGCTTGGTCGTAATCGCCAGCACCCTGATCCGGGTTTCTTCTCCATCGTTGTAAACCCTGCAGGATAGCTCTTCATCAATATGATATTCAATATCCGTTGGCCAGGGCCCAGCCACACCCCAGGCCGCAGTGTGGTCATCATCAGGGCTAAAGGTTAAAGTATATCCTTTGGCTTTGAGTTGCACTATGGCTTCTTCAAGCGCATTATTCTCCGCTATCATATCATTTGGGCTGATTAATACTTTGTAAACCTGTTAATTGAAAGTTGCAAATAGCCCCATCACGATTAGGCTATCCTCGATTTTTTCTGGTGCCAGGTAGCAATATTAAAAATAAACCCCAGCGCAATCAGCAAGCCTCCGGTAAACTCTGGCCAGGGAAACGAGCGGATTCCATTGATATTGATGGTCCAGGGGTGAGAATCTACCGGATTGATCGCATTGAGCGGTCCGCCCGTTAATAAGGTAACCAGCAGCAACACCAGGCCGCCTGCCATCAGGTAATAACTTGTCTTTTTCATAACTTTAATTAAATAATACCATTAAACTCTTCGGTCGGCCATCATTTTTTTACCCTTCACAATCATCTTTTTGGCTTGCCTGTCCATCGAAAGGTTTCTGCCAACCCTGCTCTCCTTTTCCTGATTTGTACTGTAGGCCCTCACGATATCTTTATAACTTAACAATCCCTCGAACGATGTACCATCTCTACCACTAACTACTGCCACAAAATCGTTTCCGGAGCTGTGCATCAATTCTAATGCTTTTCTAACGGGTTCATTTCCTTTAATCTGCTCATCCCCTGATCTGATAATAGCCGTGATACTTGCCATATCTTCTTTCACCCATTGAAAAATATCCAGCACGGAAATGGTACCCAGGTAAGCTCCTGCCGTATCGCGAACGGCGTACTGGTTTTCTTTAGGCGGATTTGCCACAAAATATTTCCGCACCTCGGCAATGGTATTATACGAACTGATAAAAACCGGATTACGGTCCATCACTTCCGTAACACGCAATTTCAACAACAAATCTGGTTCATAACTATCTGGTGTATGGATTCCCCTGCGGGCAATTTTTTCGGTCATGATGGTATTCTTCATTAAAAACACTGAAACGAGATAAGCGCCAGAACAGGCTCCAAGCAATGGCAGCAGCCCTTGTATTTGCTGGGTCGATTCGAGCGCAAAAAGAATACTGGTTAAATAAGCCCGCGAAGCACCTGCAAACATGGCCGACATGCCCACCAACGCCGACATCGGAATACTTATAGCTAAAGCTGGAAAAGCAGCATGCAGCAGGTAACCCAATGCTGCGCCGGTTGCACCACCAATGGTCATTAAAGGTGCAAGTGTTCCGCCCGAAGTTCCGCTACCCAAGGCAATGGCCCATGAAATAAATTTAAACAGGCACAAGGAAAGAATAACCGAGATAGAGAGCTGCCCGCTTAAGAGCGAAATGATATTATCGTAACCTACACCCAATGTGCGGGGGGCAAAATACCCCACAACACCAACTGCCAGACCACCTATTGCCGGCCACCACGTCCAGTGTATAGGCAAATGCTCAAAGGCATCCTCTATAAAATAAACCACTTTGGTAAGCCCCAGTGATGCGAGCCCTACAAGAATCCCGATGAGACTGTAAATACCCAATGCTGCATTTGACGGCGCGGAAAGCACTGGCATGGGAAACACAGGTCCAGCTTCGAAAAGCAGATGGTGTCCTGCCGCTCCTGTGATACAGGCAAGTGCCACTGGTATAATTGCCCTCGGAGAAAATTCGAACAATAACAGTTCGATGGCAAGAAATACCGCGGCCAGCGGTGTACCAAAAATGGCCGACATACCCGCAGTTGCCCCTGCAGCGAGGATAATTTTGCGTTCAACAGGGCTTACAGTAAACAACTGTCCCAGCGTAGAGCCCAATGCACCACCGGTAGCTATAATTGGTCCTTCGGCACCAAATGGCCCGCCCGTACCTATTGCAATTGCAGAAGATACTGGTTTTAATATGGCTATAGAAGGTTTTATTTTACTTTGGTTCGTTAGTACCTGCTCCATGGCTTCAGGTATACCGTGCCCCCTAATTGCTTTCGACCCATAGAAGGCCATAAAGCCTACTATTACCCCGCCAATAACCGGAACGATGATTACCAGTAAACCAAGGTGATGATCGGCAGGACTATGAAAACTGAAATCGAACTGCTGGTAAAAAGAGATGTTGGTTACCAGATTAATTAGCGACACCAGCACTTTTGCGATGAAAGAAATTCCGATAGCTACACCAACCGAAAGCATTGATATAAATAGAAGGCGCTTTTTTGAGTTCTTCTCTTTGTGCTTACCCATTTTAAACTTACCGAAAATGCCTAGCGCCGGCGCTATCGGTATGATATTTTTTGTCTTATTCATTTCATTATTTGAGAATGACACAAAAGTAGAAATAAAAAAGCAAAAGTAAAGCATAAAATATATTTTAAACAATATTTAAATCGATTAATATAGCTAATAAACATAAAATAATATATTTTATAATATATTTATAAATATCTCAGGCAACTTGATTAATAATCGTATTTTTGCCTCGGTAAGAACCTGACGATGAAAGAATGCAACAATGCCTGTGACCTCAATCGCTGCTATCTGTGCAGCCGCATAATAGCAGACTGGCTGCCTGCGGTTGCCCAGCAGAAAAAAAACTTCCAGATCAAAAAAGGCGAACAGCTTTTTTCAGAAGGTGATGTGGTAAACGGTATCTTTTTTGTTTACTCAGGAACAATCAAAGTACACAAGAAGTGGGATAATGAAAAGGAACTGATTATACGCTTTGCCCGATCAGGCGATGTAATTGGCCACCTTGGACTAGGGAAAAACCCCGTTTATCCGGTTTCAGCTACTGCACTCGAAGAGGCAACAGTCTGTTTTATCGACCTCCAGTTTTTTAGATCGAGCCTGCGCGTTAACCCTGATTTTACCTACGAGCTTATGCATTTCTTTGCTGCTGAACTTCAGGAATCGCATAAGCGGATGCGCAATCTGGCCCACATGTCGGTAAAAGGGAGAATTGCTAACGCTATCTTATCTTTACAAACTCAGTTCGGCACCGATACCTCGGGCGCTATAGATATTGATATCTCCCGTCAGGATGTAGCTTCCTACTCAGGGACCACCTATGAAACACTTTTCAAGATTTTTACTGAATTTACTAAAGGTGGTAAAATTTTGGCTCAGGGCAAACGGATCACCATTCTGGACACCCCCTTCCTTCAGCAAACGGTAGCAGCTGATAACCAGAAAAACTGACCTAAGGATTTTAAGAGAAAGCATTAAAAAGGATAAACTTTTACTCAAAAAACGAGGTACCCGGCCTTAAATTTCTTCGAAAGCACCTGAACGCGTAGCATTTTCGTTACAACCCAGTGAAATCACCCGATTTTTTACGGTCATTATCATAACAAGCCAACTGACCATATAAATATTACCTATATTGTTTGCTCATAACATCGCATGACAGAATCTAATGATATTGCCGCAGTAATAGGTGAACTGGAAAAACTTGCATTAGATCTCAATCTCAACAAAGATCAGTTGCAGCGTTTAAATGCGGTATTAAAAACTGCCGAAGAAAAGAACGCTATACTTCAATCTATTAACGAATCTTCGGATGATGCCATCATCAGTAAAAACCTGGATGGGGTTATTACCAGCTGGAACAGTTCAGCATCGCGCATCTTTGGCTATACTGCCGAAGAAATGATTGGCGTTTCTATACTCAGGCTTATTCCGGCCGATCTGCTGCATGAAGAAACCGAAATCATTTCGAAACTGCATCAACGGATCAAGATCAATCATTTTGAAACCAGGCGTACGCGCAAAGATGGCAGTCTGGTTGATGTATCACTTACCATATCCCCCATTCTAAATTCGAAAGGGGAAATTGTTGGGGTATCGAAAATTGCACGCGATATTACAGAACGCAGATCGGCAGAGGTGAACAGTAAAAGGCTGAGCGCCATAATCGAATCATCAGACGATGCGATTATTAGTAAAGACCTGAACAGTATGGTAACCAGCTGGAACGAATCGGCTGTGCGGATATTTGGTTACAGTGCCGAAGAGATGATTGGACAATCAATTCTCAAAATCATACCTCAAGACCGACTGGATGAAGAACCCAAAATCCTTTCTCAGCTTAGTCAGGGCATACGTGTAGATCATTTCGAAACCATACGCCGCCGTAAGGATGGCAGACTGATAGACGTATCCTTAACCATCTCGCCCATTAAAGACAGCACAGGCAAGGTAATCGGCCTCTCTAAAATTGCCAGAGATATTACCGAAAAAAAACAGGCGGATAAGAAAAAGGAAGAATTTATCGGTCTGGTAAGTCATGAGCTGAAAACACCACTTACCTCTTTACGTTCTTATGTACAGGTTGCCTTGTTTAAAGCCAGGAAAGAAAACAACGACTTTATTGATAAAGCGCTTTCCAAAGCTGAACTGCAAACTAAAAAAATGGAAAATATGATCAGGGATTTCCTGAACATTTCGCGCATGGAGGATGGGCAGTTAAAGCTAAACTTAAACTCTTTCGATTTATCAGCACTGATTAACAATTGTATAGCCGACGCTACCATAACCACATCCAAACATCATTTCAGCTATTTTGGCGAACAACAGGCATTGGCAATCGGCGATGCTGAAAAAATTTCGCTGGTGCTGATTAACCTCATTAGCAATGCCATAAAGTATTCGCCTGATGGTGGAGAAATAAGTATTAGCTGCAAAAAACAGGATAACGCACTTATCGTGAGCGTGAAAGACAATGGAATCGGGATCTCTAAAGAAGACCAGAAACACCTGTTCCAAAAATTTTACCGGATACAAACCGCGGAAACCAGAACCATTAGTGGTTTTGGAATCGGACTTTACCTGGTCTATACCATCCTCGAACTCCATGGCGGCCGCATTGAACTGGAAAGCGGCAGCGGAAAGGGATCCACATTCTCGTTCAGGCTTAAAGCGCTGGATTAATTTTTAATGATTGATTTCAAAATAAGAGCGCGCTTGGCGTAGCTAATACATTCAAAAATTATTCATTTTCTGTGAAGCACTCAATATGATACTGTAAAACAGTAAAATATAAGAGTTTGCCCCCTCATTTTTATCAAATCCCCCCTCACTTAACGCATCGTTTTTGTAGTTAATTTGCTCAAACCAGATATAACAAAAAATACATGTTCATTACTAGGGAGCTAAACGCTTGTGGCATTTGATCATGTATTCTTTTAAAGAATCATCCTTTAAAACAGCAAAAACCTACCTATGAAAAAACTAAATTATACGCTAAAATCTCTTACCGGAAACTACTGGTACTTAAACATTTGGCTACTGCAGCTCAAATCCCCTAAACTGTCATTATAGTCTTTTTGATAAGCATAGAAGGATTCGGTTTAACCGGGCGTATGCCTTCTTTAAATTAACCAAACGGGCATTTTATACGCATGCTCACTCATCCCTACTTAACATTATGAAAACTAAACCTTCTATCTTACGTTCAGCCAGCGCGCTTATGCTTGGTATCCTGCTATTTTCGGGCGGCTGTAAAAAAAATGATCTTCCCGATGCCAGCCCCAGCGAAACGCTTTCCATAAAGGGCAAACTGGGAGCCATACCACCTAACGAACCACAACTTACGGTGGCTAATGGTACCTTTTATATTGTAAACCGCAAAAGCGGCAAGGTGCTCGATGTAGGTGCATTTCAAACCGCCGACGGTTCTAATGTTTCTCAATATGCCGGTACAGGCGGCACCAACCAAAAATGGACGCTAACCGCACTTTCGGGTGGTTATTATTCGGTTATTGGTGTACACAGTTCAAAGGCGCTCCAGGTAGACCAGGCTGGCACAGCCGATGGCGATAACGTAAACATCTCTACCAATACTGGCGCCAACAACCAGCAATGGCAATTTACCTCAATCGGCAACGGCTACTACCGCATTATTAACCGAAACAGTGGTAAAGACCTCGATGTTGCCGGTCAATCTATTGATAATGGTGCCAATGTAGACCAATGGACTTATTGGGGAGGCGAAAATCAGCAATGGTCGTTATTAACGGTTAATGCCGGCGGTCAGTTAAGCTGGACGCTCACCAGTACAGGCGTACCAGCTGATGTGGTTA
Source organism: Pedobacter ghigonis (assembly GCF_903166585.1). Classification (GTDB taxonomy): domain Bacteria; phylum Bacteroidota; class Bacteroidia; order Sphingobacteriales; family Sphingobacteriaceae; genus Pedobacter; species Pedobacter ghigonis. The sequence continues at coordinate 27,466 of NZ_CAESCM010000023.1, read as the reverse complement.
CCCGCATTACCAATGCCATGAACGATGCCTGCGCCAGGTATAATGCTGGTGCAAACTGGCCTTCGCGTACCCTTACTGTACAATACAATACTGGTGTAGCTACGGCCGACGGCAGCACAAACGGCAACATTCGCTTTGGAGCAAATACCAGCTATCAAAACGTTCGTACAGCCATGCACGAAATTGCACATACTTATGGCGTAGGCCTTAGTGGCGGTTGGACAACCAATACCTCAACAGGCGATTTCCTTGGAGCCAATACGGTGGCACTGGTTAAAATTTTTGACGGTACCAGCGGCGCTATACATACCGGAGGTGGTCATTTTTGGCCATACGGCTTAAACTACGATAATGAATGGAGCGAAACAAACGCTTTCAGGCATGTAAAATTAGTTTATGCCATGCGCTCAGACGGCATGTAACTACAGTCCTATTTTTAACAGACTATAATGTTATCGCTTATCAAAAAAAACGGGGTGTCCATATTTTTTGGGCATCCTGGTTTTAGTTGCTATTAATCACTAAAGTTCTAAATCGGCGAAACCATTTGCACCAGGGCAACAAAAAAAGAATAAAAAAAAGAAACCCTCCAAAATTGGAGGGTTTCTTTTTAGATAACACAAACAACTAATGCTTTCCTTTTCCATTACCGTGGCCATTTCCCTTGCCATTACCATTATGTTTCATCTTCATCGGCTTATCTTTTTGACCGGAAGCATACCCACGGTACTGCGGGCCCGCATCAGCATGGCTACCGCTATATTTCCTGCCTTTGCTTTTTGCAATGAACGATTGACCATGGTTACCTTTAAACTTAGCATACTTCACCTTGTGCGTAGTAAAATAGCGGTATGGTTGGGGCGAATTGATTACAACTTTGTATCCGTCGTATAAATCATATCCACGATACCTGGGCGGTAATGACAGGGAGAAAACCCAGCCACCAGTTCCCAAATAAATAAACTGTTTTTTCGGCACATAGTAATAACTCTCTATGTCGGGTAAGTAATAGTAATCAACATAATCGTACCCCGATGGCCCCCATTGTGGCTGCGCACCAATATTTATATTTACACTTACCTGTGCTTTAGTCTGGAAAGAGATGCTGGTACCCGTTACGAGTAACAACAACAGGATTAACTTTTTCATCTGTTTAATATTTAGATGGTAATTATTTTTACTGTTTTAAGGTAATGGTACCCAGCGCAGTGTTTTGTCCGAGGGCAACCTTTACAGCTGTAACCGTACTATCTTTATAACCTGCAACCGGTGCAAATTTAACCGAGTATGTACCGGCGGCTAAACCACCAACTGTAAATTTACCGCTTAAGGGATCTGCAACAGTACCTACAGTATCAGTGCCGGCAATAACCAATACCTCCGGATGACTGGCTAAAGGCAAAACGGTTCCTGAAATTAGGCCTGTAGTTGCAGCAGCTACCCCACGCACTACCGGTTTTAATAAATACTTACCATTTCCTGTACTTACAATTGATTTAGCTGCATCAAAGTCTAACAACAAAGTGTAGGCAGAACCCTCAACCAAATTAGGGTTTGCAGTTAGTTTCACCTTCCAGCCCGATGTTTGGGCACTTGGTGTTTTAAGCTCTTGCTGAATGCCATTTACCACAATAGTATTTCCGGTTTCATTCAGTACCAGTCTGATTTCTGTAATTTCGCCGGCTGGCATTTCGCCCGAGGCTACTAAAATATCTGGATTGCTTGTACCAATGCGAAAATCGAGGATATCGAATATTCCGGTACTTGCCGCAAAAACATAAGGTTTATCTCCCGATACCAGCACAATTTCTTTTACACTTAAATTAATCTTATCGAAATTACCCGGAGCATCAGTCATTTTAATCTGAACTTTAGTAGTCCCCTCTCCCGATCCATTTTTCTTACAGCCATTAAAAGCAATCATGCCTGCTATTACCAGGACTATCCAAATGCTATTCACAAATTTTGTTTTCATAATGTATAGATTTTATTCCTCAAAGTTGAAAGCCGAAGATGAAACCAACATGAAATTTTAAAATTATTTTTTTCATCTTATTTTCATGTTGGCCATTTACATTTGAAGCAATAAGTGCCATTGTTATGATGGTTTTTGGTAAGAGTTTACCCTCTTGTAGGGTAAACTTTTTTATATTTATAAAATGAAGCGATTTACCTTCCTTTTCTGCCTGGCCTTTCTGATCTGCAGCCACACTTTTGCGTTGCAAAAAGATACATTATCGGCAAGCCTGCTAACAATTAAACAAGATCACGAACAGGAAAACGTAAAGCAAAACAATAAACCAGACCAGAAACAACAGCAGCCAGAACCGGCTAAAATTAAAGAAGTACCAAAAGCCAGAAGGCAGCTAAAACCGATGGCCGTTAAGCCTAATGTAAAAGTTAAACCAATTAAAATTATTAAACCAAAAATTAAAAGACCTTAGGGGATAAATATATGAACATCCGTCTCTTAATTATCTGCTCGTTTTTGGTTACTGCTAAAGTTCAGGCCCAGCAAGATTCGACTAAAGCTACACTTACCCTTGCTACCATGTACAACAGCAATATTAATTATTACGGACAGGTAACAGCCGAAAAATATCCTTATGCTTTATTTAATGCCACATTAAGATTTCCCAGTGGTTTATACTTTACGGGTGGTGGTTATAAACTTTTAAATTATGGTTCGGGCATATCGGAAACAGATTTGGGCATTGGTTACGACCACGATTTTAATGACAAGCTTAGCGCAGGTTTAGCTTACTCTCATTCCTTTTTTCCTGCCAGCTCGCCTTTGCTGCAAGCCTCCAACAGCAATAATATTAATGCTTCTGGAGCCTATATATGGCCCTGGTTTAAAACCGACCTTAGTCTCGATTTTGCATTCGGGAAGCAGCGCGATATATTTCTCAGCTTTGGAAACTCAAAAGAAATTGAGCTAGGCACCATTTTCAACGAAAAAAACTTAATTTCAATAAGCCCGGCCATCGAAATTACCGCTGGTACTACGCGCTTTTACGAAAGTTACATTATCGAAAAAAGCAAAAGGCAAAATTCAAATGGCAATGGGAAAAGCGGTTCGGCACCTGGCATTACCAAGGGGAATACCACCGAGATTGTCGAAAATTCGGTCAATCAATTCAAATTATTGGCCTATAACTTTAAATTCCCCCTAAACTTTAGCCGCGGAAATTTCCTGGCCGAAGCCAGCTATCAGTTTTCTATATTAGGAAACAGCAAAGAAGAAGATGTAAAGCATCAGCAATCTTTTTTTGGCCTTGCAGCTTATTATCAGTTTTAAAATATGAAGGTATTAATCGTAGAAGATGAAAAAACACTGGCTTTTGAGATGGAGAAATTCCTCAAAAAGGCGTTTTTTCTGTGCGATCTTGCCCATAGTTTTAACCAGGGCGTAGAAAAGCTGGAGATTAACCAATATGATTATGTGCTGATCGATTTGGGGTTGCCAGACGGAGATGGTTTCGATTTGCTGCAAAAGGCAAAGAAAAGCAATCCCGATGCGGCCTATATCATCCTTACAGCCCGGGGCAAGCTCGAAGACCGGGTTGCCGGACTGGATATGGGCGCAGACGATTACCTGGCCAAACCTTTTTTCCTGCCCGAGCTCCAATCGCGCATGCAGGCCATTGCCCGGCGAAAATTTAAAGTTTCGGAAGAGCTGCTGCCGCTGGGAAATTTCAATATCGATCTCCAGAAGCGCTTTGTTTTCTTTGAAGAAGAACAGATCGAACTCTCGCGCAAGGAATTTGATTTATTAAGTTATTTGTTACTTCACAAAAACAGGGTGCTTACCCGGATTCAATTAAGCGAACACATCTGGGGAACCTTTACAGACGGAGATTACGATTCCAATTATATTGATGCCCACATTAAAAATATCAGGAAAAAATTAAACATTTACGCCCCAACCGAATGGTTAGAAACAGTAAGGGGTGTTGGCTATAGAATTAAAAAGTAATTGAAACTTTCTACAAAACTTACTTTATTTATTACCGGTTCTAAACTCGCCATTGTAGGACTGTTTATTCTGTTGCTTCCCTTTTTAATTGGGCAGGTTGCTTCCAGTTACACCAATTTTTCGCTCAAAAACCAGCGAAAGAAAGTGATCCAGAACATCAACAACAAAGGTTTGGATTATTATCTCGAAGGCCAGGATAGCTACGGCAGTTATACCATGCTTAAAGATGAGTACATTGCACTCGAAATTGCAGCACCAAACCTTAAGCTGGATACCATCAGGGATACCAGACGTATTGTAGAACAGGATACGCTGGCTTACCGGGTATTAAGCTTTACCTTTACCAAAGGTCAGAAAAATTACCTGCTTGAAATTGGCAAAACCACTGCCAGCATTAACCTCTATAACGATGCATTGCAACGTTTTGCCCTTTACGTACTGATTATTCTGATTGCCCTTAGTATCATCATCGACCTGATATTTACCCGTCGGCTGATTAACCCATTGGGACAAATTATTAAGCTGAGGCTGGCCAACACCCGCTTCCCTTTTAAACGAAACCAGCAAGCCATTAAAACCAATACACACGATTTCAAATACCTCGATCAATCGCTCATTTCCTTAATGAACCAGATTAACGAGGCTTTTGAAAAAGAACGCGAGTTTACCGCCAATGCTTCGCATGAATTTATGACCCCCATCAGTATCTTACAAAACAAGATGGAAAACTTGCTAACGGAGGATATTGAACCAGAAGCAATACAGGAGCATATTGTGGATATGATGAGAACGCTTGAAAGGTTAAAAAAGATTTCGCGCTCACTCCTCCTGATTTCGCGAATAGAAAATGAACAGTTTTCGAAGCAGGAACAAATAGAACCACTCAAACTGATTAACGAAATTGTGGAGGAAATAGGCCATCGTTTAGAAGAAAAAAACATTCGCATGGACATTGATCTCAAGCACAACAAAACGCTTAATCAAATGAACCACGACCTGCTGTTTCAACTGTTTTACAATTTAATTAATAATGCAATTAAGTTTAACCAGGAAAACGGACACATCCGTATTGCCGATCATTTTGAAAAAGGCAAATACATTATCCAGGTAAACAACAGCGGGCAAGGCATACAAACCTCAGAAATTCCGTTCATTTTTGACCGTTTCAAAAAAACAGGTCATGCAGAAAACACGGGCTACGGCCTTGGGCTTGCCATTGTAAAAAGCATTGCCAGTTATTTAAACCTGAGCATTGCAGTTACATCGATACCCGGGCAGGAAACGAGTTTCAATATCACGTTTCATAATTAATAGCAATAGCCATTCGCAATGCCTGTTGCTGAGGTTTAATCGCCCAATACCAAATGCTGTTTCTGGTTGAGCAGCATCTTTTTTAATACATCATAATCGATATCCTGTACGGCTTTACCCCCATCAATAGCCAGAGCCGCGGCGGTTGCTGCCGATTCGCCCAATATCATAAATACAGGCTCCATTCGTACCGAACCATAAGCAATGTGCGAAGCAGATAAACATACCGGTACCAAAAGATTCTGACATTCTTTTTTGGCTGGCACAATAGACTGGTAGGCAATGCTGTAAGGTTTTGGTGCCTTTACGCCGATATCACCTTCATTCTGAACAAAGCCTTCGGCTGTAACGTAACGCTGAACATTATGCGAATCGAGCGAATAAGAGCCCATCCCCACGGGATTGGGAACAGTTTTTTTGCCTAGTACTTCATTTTCGGTCATTACAAAATCGCTGATCATTCTTCTGGCTTCGCGCACATAAAGCTGGTATGGCCAGTTGTTGTTATCTTTAAACTCGTCTTTTGCCAATCCCCAGTTTTTTAACTGTTCTCTGATTTGCAGGGGCATACGTTGATCGTTAGCCATAAAATACATGAGGCCTTTCTGGTAGTCTTCGTGTGCTTTAATAATCTGCTTCCTTTTTTCGTACGAAGCTTCCGGATAGTCGTAATTCATCCCGATAAAGTCGGTACTGAAAGGGCCATGGTTATTGGTATCTGTTTTGCGGTTGGGAATCGGATCATATTTATTAAAGAGCTCATTCCAGCCAGCGTTAAAAACCCTTAACAGCAATTCGTAATCCATCGGATTGTAATGATCTGGCCTGGGGAAAGCAATCCTGTTTTCGGGTTGATCGGTTAAGCACATCCGGTAACAATAGGCCTGTATTTTTTGATCGGCTGAACCATTCTCTCCCGGCAGGTTAGTAGAAATACCATTTAAAATTCCGCTGTTTTTATCACCGGCAACACGATAGGGATCTATTTTATTCTTGAAATGATGGCCATGCTGAAAAACAAGTGCCTGCACGCCGTTCCATTGTTCTGAATAGGTGCTATTGGCTTCCCTTCCTACGTGATAAGTTACTTTAGCTGCTGCCATTAAATCACCTTCATAACTGGCATCTATAAATATTTTGGCAGCAAACTTTTTCCCAGACAGTGTAGTCAGTTTAACAATCTTTCCTGCTTTCATCTCCAATCCTGATTTTCTATCCAGCCACTCATTCCGGTAAATTTTCAGGTGATTTTCCTTAACCATTTCTTCCATAATCTGCTCGGCTACATGAGGCTCAAAAACCCACATCGTCCGTTCCTTACCATCAATGGCCGGCGTGCCCTGCCCTTTATTGCCATAAGCAGCTTGTGCCTGCCAGTTCCATGCACTGGCTTTTTGATAATGCTGGTAAACCCTTGCATAAAATGTTCGGGCCAGCCCACCAATAACCGATTTATCGCCGGTATCGGTAAAGCCCAAACCTGATGAAGAAAGTCCTCCCAGATGGGTATCAGGAGAAACAACCAGTACACTTTTACCCAGCTTGGCGGCCTGTACTGCGGCAATAATTCCGGCCGAGGTTCCGCCGTAAATAACGATGTCAGCGTTGTACTCCCGGGCTTTCTGCTGTGCAAATGTGAATAATGTACAGTGGAGTAAAAATATACCGGCTAAAATTTTTCTGATCATGGGTTTATAAAAGGTTAGGTTTACGCTAATCCGGCAGGTTAACATGCCGCCATTCATTTGGGTTTAACGTTTTAGCTAAGATAGTTATCCAGATAACAAAAAACGGTTATCCTGCTATTTTTCATAACTTTATGTAAATGGTTGCAAATATGGCAGGCTAAATAACTCATGATCATGAAAACACTAAAACCTGAGGAGGCTTTTGATAAATCGGCTAAAATATATGCCCATAAGTTTATGAATGTTAGCTTGTATGCCGAACCGTTTAAAACGTTTTGCGATAACATTAAGACCGAAGATGCCAGTATATTGGATATTGCCTGTGGTCCCGGAAACATTAGCAAATATTTGCTTGAGCTGAAACCTGCTTACCGGATTTTGGGAATCGATCTTTCGCCAAATATGCTCGAACTTGCCCAAATCAACAATCCAACAGCACAATTTCTGCTCATGGACTGCCGTGAAATTGCTACGCTCGAACAAAAGTTTGACGGCATTACCTGTGGCTTTTGCCTGCCCTACCTAACACGCCAAGAAGCTATCGATTTGATTGTAAATGTATCGGCATTATTAAATCCAGGTGGTGTTTTCTATTTAAGCACCATGGAGGAAGATGAAAACAACAAATCCAGGCACCAAATATCCAGTACCGGCGACCGCGTGTTCGTGCATTATCATCGCGAAGATTATTTATCACAAGCCCTTATTCAAAGCGGGTTCGAAACCCTAAGCATAGAACGCTATAGCGCTCCTGATAAAGATGGACTAATCATTACCGATCTCGTTTTCGTTTGTAAACTTAAGTAAGTTTATTTTTAGCTCCCCGATTCATCACCATAACACCTCACATTACAACCCGCCATTAAAAAACACCTTAAAAGCTATTGTATTTTTGCACTATTTTAACCTGCAAACAAAAAATCTATTGCCTTTTGTATCAAAACTCCCCGCCTTTAACAAAAACAATACAAAGCACACCGAAAACAGTCGTCAAAAGTTAAAGTAAATTAATATTGGGTTTATATAGGCCCTCTAGCTTTGCGCCATTGTAAAGGAACCACAGAAACTTGCTAAAACGCTTTAGTTTCAAAACTAATTATTAAGCTAATGAAAAAAAACTTAACAGCCATGCTGAGGGCGGTGCTGTTTGCTTCGGCAACTGCATTACTTACCACAGCACCCGGCGCACCTGTCATAGCCATGGCGAATCTACCCAATCATCCTGTTGCTTTAAAAAACCAGGAGCAAGGAACAATTAGTGGTAAGGTGGTTGATGAGAAGGGCGATCCCCTTCCCGGCGCCAGCATCCTCGTAAAAGAATTAAACAAAGTTGCGCAAACCAATCCGGATGGAAGCTTTAAATTGAGTGTTCCAACAGGCACTTATACCATCCAGATCAGTTTTATCTCTTATACCACGGTTACTTTGGGTAAAGTGCAGGTAAAAGCAAGCGAAAACGCTCCTTTAAATGTAACCCTAAAAGGTGAATCGGGGAGTTTGAATGAGGTGCTTGTTGTGGGTTACGGAACCCAGAAAAGGGAAAACGCCACGGGTGCTGTAGATCAGATTACCGCGAAAAAATTAGAAAACAGACCCATTACCAACCTTACACAGGGTTTACAAGGTTTACTTCCCAACCTGAATTTGAAAATGATGGACGGAAAGCCTACACAGTCGCCAAGTTACAATATCCGTGGTACTACTTCAATCGGGCAAGGTGGTAGCGCTTTAATCCTGATTGATGGATTTGAAGGCGATCCAAGCTTACTTAACCCCAACGATGTGGAAAGTGTTTCCATCTTAAAAGATGCAGCCTCAGCCGCCATTTATGGTGCAAGAGGGGTATTTGGTGTGGTGCTCATTACCACTAAAAAAGCCGAAAAAGGCCGTACCAGCGTAGCTTTCTCAACCAACTATGCCATTAAAAACCCCTTACAGGTTCCTGATTTTGTAACCGATGGTTATACCTGGGCTAAGATGTTTGCAGAAGCTTTTGTAAACGGTGATGGCGCTTTTCCGCAGAATGCAAATAAAACACAGAAATTTTCGCAGGCCTATCTTGATGAATTCAAAAAAAGATCAGAATCGGGTCAGCCTTACAACCAGATAGAAATAAACCCTACCACAGGCGAGTATACCTATTATGGAAGTACCGATTACTATGCCGAACTGTACAAAAAAAATACTGCAGCTACCGAAAATAACCTTTCGGTAAGCGGTGGCAGCGATAAAGCATCGTTTCTGGTATCGGGGCGTTTCCTTAACCAGGATGGTTTATTCAGGTACAACACCGACGATTACGACATGAAAAACATCCGTGCAAGAGGCTCGGTTCAGGTTTTTCCGTGGTTAAGCATTGAAAATAACGCCGATTACTCGGTGATGAATTACCACAACCCGATCAATGTTGGTGAAGGAGGTGGAATCTGGAGAAATATTGCCGACGAAGGTAAACCTACCATGCCGATTTTCAATCCGGATGGTTCATTAACTTTTGCTGCAGCTTACACAGTGGGCGATTTTATTTATGGAAAGAACGGCATCGATACCCGTCGCCAGGTTTTTAGAAATATAACAGGTTTGAGAACCAATTTCTTCAACAACAAGTTTAGGGTAAATGCCGATTTTACTTTCCGCAATACCAATAACAACATCGAGCAGAAAAGGGTTCAGGTTCCATACAGCAATACCCGCGGGGTTACCGCCTTTGTTGGTACCACCACCAACGATCTGTTGTTCGATCAGCGCGAAACCCAGTATCTGGCAACCAATATTTACGCCGAATACGAAAACAGGTTTGGTACCGACCATTACCTGAAAGCTATGGCGGGGTACAACTACGAACAATCTACCTATAACCGCATTGCAGTACAACGAAACGGAATTATTTTCGAAGATGCAACAGATTTAAACCTGGCACTTGGCCAGTCTATCACTACCGGTGGTGGTTACGAGCAATGGGCCATCCTGGGTGGTTTCTCGAGGTTAAATTATACTTTTAAAGACCGTTACCTCTTAGAAGTTAATGCCCGTTACGATGGTTCTTCTAAATTCCCTGCCGATCAGCGCTATGGCTTCTTCCCTTCTGTTTCGGCCGGATGGAGAATTAACAAAGAACCATTCTGGGGAGTTTCTGATAAGCTGATTTCAGATTTAAAATTAAGGGCTTCTTACGGTTCGCTTGGAAACGGTAACATCGCATCTTATGCCTTTCAGGAAATCTTTAACATCAGCCAGTCGGGCGTTATCTTAAACGGTGTTAGACCACAAACCACGCGCATCCCGAATGTACTTCCCGATGGATTAACCTGGGAAACTTCGACCACCACCAACTTTGGTCTCGATTTAACCATGCTTTCGGGCAGGTTGAGCTTTACCGGCGATGCCTACATCCGCAAAACAACTGATATGTTTACTTTCGGTTTAACGCCACCTGCTGTTTTCGGAGCCGATGTACCCAAAGGAAATTATGCCAACTTAACTACGCGTGGCTGGGAGCTTTCGTTAACCTGGAACGATAAAATAGGAAAATCGAAGCCTTTCAATTACAATGTAAGATTGACTTTATCGGATAGCAAAACCAAAATAGACAAATACAATAACCCCGATAAATTGCTGAGCGATTATTACGAAGGGCAAACGCTGGGCGAAATATGGGGCTACGAAACCGAAGGTTTCTTTATCGACGATGCAGACATTGCTTCACATGCCAAACAAGATCCGCAAATGAGGGCCTCGCCTACCGGTAAATGGTTCCCCGGCGATATTAAACTAAAAGACCTGAACGGCGATGGCTTTATCAATGTGGGCGAAAACAAGGTAGGCAAATCGGGTGACCGGAGAATTATCGGAAATTCTGCTCCCAGATACCTGTATGGTGTAAGCCTTGGTGCCGACTGGCATAACTTTTCTTTCTCTGTTTTCTTTCAGGGAGTTGGCAAACAGCAATGGTACCCGAGCACCGAAACAGAAATGTTCTGGGGACAGTACAACAGGCCATACAACAATATCCCAACCTTCCATTTGGGCAACATGTGGACACCAGACAATACCGATGCTTATTTCCCGAGAACAATGTCGAGGGCAGCATCGAGCAATACCAACCGTACATTGGGTGTGGCGCAAACCCGTTACCTGCAAAATGTGGCCTATCTCCGCATGAAAAACCTGCAGTTTGGCTATTCATTGCCGGGCAAATGGATAAACCGCATTGGTGTGCGCAGTGCCAAAATATTTTTCTCGGGCGAGAACCTGTTTACCTATTCGCCAATGTATAAAATAGTTAAACATACCATCGATGTTGAAAATGCTGTGCCTTCCGATCAGGATTTGAACGCAGGCAGCACAAACGGAGATGGTTACAATTATCCTTTAATGAAGAGCTACTCTCTGGGATTGAACATTGGATTATAAATAGCTTGATAAAAAAGAAGATGAAAAAACATTATATCTATATTTTACTGGCCTGCCTGGCTTTGGCAGCCTGCAAAAAACTTGATCAAAAGCCCGAATCAAGTGCAACAAAAGATGCGGTTTTCGGAACAGAAAACGGGCTTAAACTCTACACCAATTCATTTTATGGCATGGATTTCCTGCCGAAGAACTCAACCAGTCAGGATGCCATGTCTGATTACCTGGCTGTGAAATCTGTTCCTGATTTTATCCGCGAGGGTGGCTTTGCTGCCAATAACAGCTCTGGCTGGACCTGGAGAGACCTCAGAAACATCAATTACTTTATCGAAAACTGTAAAAATCCCGCAGTTCCGGTAGCCATACGCAACAACTACCTTGGTATTGCCCGTTATTTCAGGGCCTATTTCTATATGGAAAAGGTGAAAAGGTTTGGTGATGTGCCCTGGATTGGAAAACCGCTGAATATCGATGATCCGGCATTAAACGCTGGCAGAGACAAACGCGAACTGGTTATGGATTCGGTACTGGCCGACATTAATTTTGCCTGTGCAAACATTACCAGTACGAACGATGCCAGCCGTACAACCATCACCAAATGGGTTGCTTATGCCTTTAAATCGAGATTATGCCTTTTCGAAGGGACTTTCCGTAAATACCATACCGATTTAAGCCTATCGGCTACAGCCGGTAAATGGCTGGAAGACGCTGCATCTGCTGCTGATGAAATTATAAAAAAGGGAGGTTATTCCTTAAACACAGCGGGTGGCGCCGGTGTTTCATACCGTCAGGTATTTACCAGCAATACGCCAATGGCAAACGAGGTTTTACAAGCTGCAGTGGCCGACATCAATCTTGGTGTGCTTAACGAGGCCAACTGGTGGTGGACAAGTGGAACCTACGGTGCAAAAGCAAGTTTTACACGTACATTCATCAATACCTATTTAAAGCTTGATGGAACGCCTTATACTAATGATCCGGCCTATAAAACCATGTTATTTAAAGATGAGGTTAAAAACAGGGACCTGAGATTGAAGCAAACCATACGTTTGGGCGATTATAAACGCATTAGCAGTGGCCAGCAGGTACCGGCTCCTCCGGTTTTCTCTTACACCTTTACCGGTTACCAGCCTATTAAATGGACATTGGATGATATTTACTTTGATGCAGGTGCATTAAATACGAACGCGATCTCATTATTCCGCTATGCCGAAGTCTTGTTAAACTATGCAGAAGCGAAGGCCGAATTGGGTACTTTAAGTGATGCAGACTGGGCACTTACCGTAGGTGCACTCAGGGCAAGGGCAGGTATTACAGGTGGATTAACCACTAAACCGACTGTAGCAGATCCCTATCTGGTGACTAACTATTTCCCGGGGATATCTGATGCCACCTTATTGGAAATCAGAAGAGAGCGCGGCATAGAGCTGAGTCTGGAAGGTTTGCGCTATGCAGATTTACTGCGCTGGAAACGCGGACCTTTAATGGAGCAGGAATGGAATGGTTTCTATGTACCAACGTTAAATACTCCAATGGATTTGAATGAAGATGGAATTCTTGATGTTGCCTTTTACCAGGGAACACGCCCCTCGCCGGCTGTATCGGGTGTAACTTATGTAGATGTTTCGGCCAATATTGGTGCTGCCGTAAATTCTCAACTCCTTAAAAATGGCAGTTCGGGCGAGTTAACCTGGATGAAAGAAATTCCACGTAAATGGAATGAGCGTAACTACTACTACCCGATCCCATTGGCCGACCTTCAAAGAAATCCTAATCTTAAACAAAACAAGGGCTGGGAATAAGTCCCCGTCTATTTAAATCACAAACAGATGAAAATAAAAATTTGGCTCGTTGCATCGCTGTTTTCTTTAGTATCGGTTGGGCTTAAAGCTCAGCAAATCACCATCGGCACTTTCAATATCCGCTATGATAACCCACGCGATTCGGGTAATCTCTGGGTTGACCGTGCGCCCATCGTTTCGAATTTAATCCGCTTTCATGGCTTTGATATCCTTGGTGTACAGGAAGGATTGAAAAACCAGCTCGACGATATTATTGCCGCCTTACCAGAATATGCACGGTACGGAAAAGGTCGCGACGACGGAAAACAAGCCGGAGAACATTCAGCAATCTACTACAAAAAAGACAGGTTTAAATTGCTCAAAAGTGGTGATTTCTGGTTATCAGAAACGCCAGATGTACCTGGCAAAGGCTGGGACGTAACCTGCTGCAACAGAATTTGCAGCTGGGTTTATCTGGAAGATCTGAAAACCAAAAAACAATTCTACGCCTTTAATGTGCACTACGACCACCAGGGGGTAATTGCCCGCCGCGAAAGCAGTAAACTGATTTTGAAAAAGATAACTGAAATCGCTGGTAATAAACCTGTTTTGTTAACCGGCGACTTTAACGGCGGCAGAGACAGCGAATGGTACAAAACCATAGCCACTTCTGAGCAATTGGTTGATGTGCACAGCAAGGTGAAATTTCCATACGCCAACAATTCATCATCTAATGGCTTTAGAACCCCACGCGGCAATTCTGTTATCGATCATATTTTTATGAGCAGCCAGTTTACGGCCAGCAAATGGGGCATTTTAACAGATACCTACTTCGGAAAGTTTCCTTCTGATCATTTCCCGGTTTTAGCGGAAGTGCAGCTGAAGTAATAGATGCTTTATTGACTTAAAAGAACCTCACTGCAAAATCAGTGAGGTTCTTTTTTTACAGGCATTTTCCTGATGGCTATTTTGAAATAAACTCCCTCATCCATTTACCTGAAATGATTACATTAGCATCATGAAAACGCCAACTACTAAAAAACGCACTCAACTACTGCTCACCTTATCGTTTTGGGTTATTTACAGCAGCCTGGCCGTTGCGCAATCTTCAGGCCCAAAAACATATACCATTCCATTTAAGCTAACCAGCCAAAACAATATTGCCATCAGCGCGCTCATTAACGGGCAAGATACTGTTTCGCTTATGTTCCATACGGCGGCAAATTCGCTTACCCTCACCAGCGAGGCCATAGCAAAGATGAAAAGCCTGCGTTTTGAAGGTGCCGATACCGTAAAAAGCTGGGGCGGAGGAGAAAACCCTTCGCGTTACAGCAAAGACAACCTGCTCCAGATCGGAAAAAACAAATGGGAACATACCCCATTGTGGGAAAACCTGAATTCAGGCCCCGGAACCGGCGGTAAGTTTGGCCCTGAACTTTTTGCAGGTCAGGTTATTGATATTGATTTCGACCGGAAAATCATCACCATCAGCAACAATTTACCTGCTAAATTAAAAAGCTATTCCAAACTCGAGGCCAAATACGAAGACGACATGCTATTCATCAATGCCTCTTGTAAAATCGGCACAGAACTGCTTAGCCTACCTTTTCTCATCCACTCGGGATATGCAGGTGCAGTTCTTTTTGATGATAGCTTTACCAATAACAACCAGCTGGATCAAAAACTCAAAATCATTAGTGAAAAAGACCTGAAAGATTCTTTTGGAAATATCCTTACTGTTAAAAAAGCGGTATTACCTGCCTTGCTGCTCAGCGAAAACAGATTGGATTCAGTACCAGCCGGATTTTTTAAAGGGGCAATTGGTCGTCAGAAGATGAGTATAATTGGTGGTGAGTTGCTTAAACGGTTCAATATTGTAATCAGCGCCGATCGTAAAGTGGTTTACGTTAAACCCAATGGCCTTTTCAAATTGCCTTATCCGGCAGGCTAGGCAGTGCAAACTGACTGTACTTTAGCTAAAAACCCAATAGCCATAAAAAAAACCACTCCAGTGAAACTTCACTGGAGCAGACAAAATTTGTTTCAATCGAGTGAGGCGATTGTGTTTCAAAGATAGTAGCTCCTTCCTCATTTCAACACCATGTAGCTACATTGTAGCATATATTGTATAAAGTAACACAACATTATACAGCTGTTGGCGTAGCAATGTGCAGACTTATACAGTAAGCTGTATCCCGAATGCTTATTTCAAACTAACCATCGCCAGCATTTCCCCTTTTTCAAGCTCGCGGGCAGTGTAATACAGGCTGAGTTTGTTTTTACCACTTTTCTTTTCTGCCAGGCGCAAATCTTTTACCAGAATGGTCATCTGGCCTGCATCGGTAAAAGTCCATTGGTGCAATATTGTACCGGCTTCGTCTTTAAGTGCAATGCCCCTCCCGGTACCTGCACCATTATCCAGGCGGCAATGTTTGTAAACAATGCGTAGCTGATCGGTTTCTTTAGCCTTATCCAGGTTTAACACCCGTAAATTAAGCGGCTGATTGATGTACTGTTTGAGCACCGATTTGTTATTGAGGAATATCTCATAACCATCCAATCCAAATCTGGTGGTGAAACTTAAACTTCCCAGTGCAACAACCAGGAAAGCACAAACTAATAACTTTTTCATATCGTTTATTTTTTGATTTAAAACCAAGTTAGGTGTTCAGCAAACACCGCTAAAAAATAGTAGAGTAACGACCAATCTAATCGACAAGCGTATTTTTATCTGTATCTTCCTCTATTATTTAAGTCGTTAGTCGACATTTATTTGCCGGGCCAACGTTTTTAAGTTCCTTTGGGCATGAACCGATTTTTAAACAAAAAGAACCTGATTTACTTCGCTTACTGGATACTGGTTACCGGTTTTTTCCTGTATGAGAAAAAGTATTTGCTCTATAAAGCCAATATGCCTTATTTTTTGGCTTGCGTAAGTGTAAGGCTCTTCCTGCTTATCGTTATTGCTTACCTTAATTTACACATTTTTTTACCCAAATACCTCATCAAAAAGCGATACGGTGCTTATGCAGCCGCCATCTTACTTTCGGTACTGGCTTACCTCGTTATACAAAGCCTGTACGATTGGTATTTATACGGCTATATTGTGGGGCCGCTGTATCGCAGCAACATGTACGAGTCGCTCTCTTATAACTTTTTCAGCACTTTATGGTACCTGGGACTTATGCTTGCCCTAAAATTAAGTATCGACTGGTACAGCCAGCAATTGCTCATCCAGCGCATTACAGTCGAAAAATTAAATGCCGAAGTAGATTTTTTACGTGCCCAGGTAAACCCGCACTTCCTGTTCAACATCCTCAATAACCTTTATGCACTTACCCTTAAAAAATCGGAGCTGGCTCCAGATGTGGTACTGAAGCTATCATCCATGATGGAGTATATGCTGTACGATAGCAACGATGACAGGGTACTGCTTGATAAGGAACTGGAATATTTGCAAAATTATGTAGCACTGGAGAGGCTGCGTTTTGGTACAGAAGCCACAATTACGTTTAACACAACTAAAATACCTCCCGGACTAACCATTGCGCCACTGCTGTTATTGCCCATGGTAGAAAATGCCTTTAAACATGGATTGAGTAGGCAAACAACTGATAGCGAACTGCATATTGCGATTGCATTTAAGGAAACTGCATTAACCGTACAGGTAGAAAACACCAAACCACTTACGCCTGCGTTGCCATCCAAGGGTGGCATTGGTCTCAGCAACCTGCGCAAACGCCTCGAACTGCTCTACCCGGGCAAACATGATTTACAACTCCTGGATGAGTCAAGCCGTTTTAGTGTCTTATTGATAATTGAACTGTGATGGAAACACTATTGAAAATTGCTGTAGTAGACGATGAGCCGCTGGCCCGTGAAGTACTGGAAGGCTATTTAAAAAGACTGCCTGGCATTGCACAAGTATTGATTTTCCCTAATGCGATGGCTGCTTTAACCGGATTAAAAGGAACAGGAACCCAACTTTTGTTACTGGATATCGAAATGCCTGAAATGAGCGGAATCGAGTTCCTGAAGCGACTGCCTAACCCGCCATTAACCATTTTTACCACTGCCTACCGCAACTATGCTTTTGAAGGTTACGAGCTGGGCGTAATTGATTTTTTATTAAAACCCATTGCCTTTAACCGATTTGAACAGGCCATAACCAAAGCCCGTGAGCTTCTGGCTTTAAAAGAGCATAGCCACCTGGAAGAAAACCCCGAGAATAGTAATGATTTTATTTTTGTTAAAAGTGGCGTGCAGCGCATTAAACTTCAATTCAGTGAGGTAACGCATATCCAGGGTTTAAAAGATTATGCCATCATCCACACCCCTGCTAAAAAAATATTGTTAAAAGGCTCGATCAAAGCGATGCAAGATCTTTTTCCATCCAACCGTTTCTTACGCGTGCACAAATCTTTTATCGTTAACCTGCAAAAAGTTCAGCAGCTCGATCGCAACAGTATTTTCTTAAACGGCCAGCAAATCCCGATCGGGCGTAACTTTCGCGAGGACCTGGAAAAACACATTAAAACCTTCTAAAAAAGGTATATGTATCTTCGGAGAGCACGTGTTGCTGAATACCCAAAATGAACGAAACCCTTTCCATTGAAGCTGTCGCATCACCCCACTAAACTTGTCATAATATTTACAGCCTGCACGGTATTTTTTTAGCGAAATTTATACGCAACAAAAACAGATCTGATGAGAAAAATAATTGTGTTGGCCATGATAAGCCTGGATGGGATAATACAGGCTCCGGGCGGACCAGAGGAAGATACATCCAATGGTTTTAAATATGGAGGCTGGGCTATGCGCTACAACGACGAGCTTAGCGGCCTTGAAGTTAAAAAAGAACTCGAACAGCCGGCAGATTATTTTCTGGGCAGGAAAACATTTAATATCTGGGAAAATTACTGGCCACACCATGGCGACTTCTGGCCTGGTATCAATAGCGGCACCAAATATGTGCTTACAGGCACCAGAAAAGAATCTGATTGGGAAAACACCGAGTTTATCGAAAGCCTGGATGATATCATAAAAATTAAAAACTCAGCGGGTGCCGATATTCAGGTATGGGGAAGCAGCCAGTTGGTTCAGCTATTGTTTAAGCACGATCTGGTTGATGAGCTTCGCCTCAAAATCTATCCGCTTATACTGGGCGAAGGAAAAAAGTTGTTTGATAGCGGACTTCCAGCCACCTTTACATTAACAGACAGTAAAACAACCGGCAAAGGCATTATTCTGGCCAATTATAACAAATCAGAAGAACATCTGCAGGCCGGCTAGCTACTAAGATCATAATCGATTCTATCGGTCGGTCTAAAAGCTGTCGGCCAATAAAATCGATTATAAAATTATTTTAATAGCACCTTACAAAGTAGTATTGGCATTATATTGCTCGTCTGTAACTTGTTCAAGCCAATCTACCACTTTTCCGTTGAGGTTTTCCTGAATGGCAATGTGTGTCATCCCAACAGTGGCAGATGCACCGTGCCAATGCTTTTCGTTTGCTTCAAACCAGATTACATCGCCCGGAAATACGGTTTCTACCGGGCCTCCTTCGCGCTGCACCCAGCCACAACCGGCAGTAACAATTAAGGTTTGCCCAAGCGGATGGGTATGCCAGGCTGTTCTTGCTTCCGGCTCGAAAGTAACACTTGCCGCCACAGCCCGCCTCGAATTATTCGCATCAAATAAGGAATCAATCCTTACTGCTCCGGTAAACCAATCCTCTGGACCTTTAACCGATGCTTTTGAACCTACTCTTGTAATTTCCATATTTTATTATTAAATCATTTAAATTAGCAATACTTAAACCAATACAGCGCTATTTTAAATTGTTTTTAAAAAAAGTTGTTAGTTTATCAAAAGGAATAATGTTTAGCTGATCGTACAAATCAACATGACTGGCCCCGGGGATAATCATTAGTTCTTTGGGCTCTGCAGCTGCCTTGAATGCATCTTCACTGAAATAACGCGAATGTGCTTTTTCACCGGCAATTAACAGCACGGCACGTGGGGCAATTTCTTTAATATAATTCAATAAGGGCATATTCATAAATGAAAGCGCATTGGTTGCGGTCCATGCGGCATTCGAATTGATAGAACGAGGATGAAAACCGCGGGCTGTTTTATAATAATTGAAATAGTCTACAACAAATTGTGGCTCATTGCCCTGCAGTTTTTCAGGTAAATTATTTAGTGATGGTGCCGGTGTACCTTTTTGTGCATCCTCCCAGCGCTGCTGGCTCATCTGCTCCAGCATTTTTGTACGTTCTTCTGTGGTAAGTTTATCATAATAGCCTTTTGCCATTACGCGCGACATATCGTACATACTCGTGGTAGCCACAGCTTTAATGCGCTTATCTACAGCAGCAGCGTTTAGCGCCATACCTGCCCAGCCACAAATTCCAATTACGCCAATGCGGTTTCTATCGACAAAAGCCTGCAGACCAAGATAATCTACTGCTGCACTAAAATCTTCAGTATTAATATCGGGCGATGCTACATTACGTGGCGATCCGCCACTTTCACCCGTGTACGAAGGATCGAAAGCTAGCGCTGCAAAGCCACGTTCGGCCATACTCTGGGCATACAAACCAGATGACTGCTCTTTCACTGCACCAAATGGCCCGCTTATGGCCAGCGCTTGTAATGCCTGGTTGCCACTTTTTTTAGGCAGGTACAAGTCGCCCTTCAAAGTGATACCATATCTATTTTTAAAACTTACCTTTTTCCTTGTCACCAGATCACTCAAAGTGAAAGTATATTGATCTTTTTTTGAAGTTTGTTGCATTTGTTTTACTTTATCTTGTTTAGTCGTTTGAGCAAATAGCTGACTTCCAAAGCCCAGCAAAATAGCCGCGATGTATATTGTCTTTTTCATATTTAATGGATTTGTTTAATTATTTTAGCAGGTATACCCGCCACTACCGTATTGTCGTTAACGTTTTTGCTTACCACTGCCCCGGCGGCTACAACAGCATTTTCGCCTATGGTTACTCCAGGCAAAATCGTAGCGCCAGCGCCAATCCAGGCATTGCGCTTAATTAGAATTGGCTGGCACAACATACCACGGCGATTTAAAGGATCTATTGGGTGATTTTCGGTAATCAGGTTCACTTTTGGCCCAATCAGAACATCATCTTCAAGCGTAATGCCACCCATATCAAGAAAGGAACAGGCGTGATTGATAAATACATTTTTTCCCAGACTAATGAATTGGCCAAAATTAGTATAGAAAGGTGCAAATAGAGTAGTGCTATGGTCTACATCCGATGCAATAATTTCGCTGAGTTTGTTCCTAACCTCATTGGTGCTGGTTGCAGCATTTAAAGCTGGCAAAAGTGCCAATGTATGCGAAACAATTTCGTCGATTTTTTGAAATTCGGGATCGTTGAGCTGCACAAGATCTCCCGCCGTTAATCTTTCAAAGATATTTTTCATACCGCAAAGTTCCGTCAAAAAGAACCTACAGGATAAAGGATTTCAAACCAATGATTAAGAAATTCAAACCATAGTTTCTCGAAACGCACCAGGATTGCTTCCCGTGTTTTTTTTGAAAAAATTGTTAAAATAGGTAGGATATTCAAAGCCCAGCGCATAGGCAATTTCGGCAACATTCCAATCGGTATGCTGCAATAACGCTTTTGCTTCGCGAGAAATACGCTCGGCAATATGTGTTGTGGTCGATTTGCCAGTAGTTTCTTTCACTGCCTTGTTGAGGTAGTTGACATGGATAGCCAATTCATTGGCATAATCGTTAGCAGTTTTCAGGGTTAGCGGACGCTCTGCTGTTTCTACAGGGAACTGGCGTTCTAAAAGCTCAAAAAAAACAGAAGCAATGCGACTCAATGCATTTTTATGTTGATCGAAATGTTCAGAAGGCTGCAATTTAAGTGCTTCGTGAATAATCAGATAGATGTAATTGCGAATCAGTTCGTCTTTGTAACGGTAGTCTGTCTGCTGCTCTTCCATCATCTTCTGAAAGATACTGTTAAGGAACAACCGCTGCGCTTCACTAATTTTAAGTACAGGAGTACCACCAATCTTGAAAAAAGGCGATTGTTGCAAACTCTCTAAACGTTCTGATTGTCCCAGAAAATCTTCTGAAAACAACACTGTGTACCCCACATAAGTAGTAGAAAGCGTTTCCCAGGAATAAGGGATATGTGGATTGCCGAAAAACAAAACTGTCCCCTCCTGTTCGAAACTACGATCAGCATAATGAATAACGCTCTTGCCGGTAGTGAGGCAAATTTTATAAAAATCTTTTCTGCTGTAGATTTTGGTGGCGTTGCTATCACTTTCTATCTCCCATACATTAAAGCCCTTTAATTTCAGGTCATTATTAAATTCGGATACAGAACGCTCGACTTTAGCTGCCATAACACAAAATTAAGAAATTCAAATCAAAAATATAATAGTATCCTTTCGTTTAAAAAATCACTTACAAGGTAGGCCGTTCGTCCGATAATTCTTCATGCTTCGAAAACACTATACTTACTAAAACCCCGGTGAGGATCAAAACCCCTCCAATCAGCAAGGCATAGGTTAGCTTTTCAGCAAAAAGTGTTACACTAATTGTTACGGCTACCACGGGTTCTAATGCGCCAAGAATGGCTGTTGGTGTAGAGCCGATATATCCGATGGCATATACCAGTGTAGTAATGGAAATAACCGAAGTAATGAGCCCAAATAGTGAGATATGAAGAAGGATATGTAAATCGGGTATCACCAGCGATTCTTTTGCAACAAGAGATTTGGCCATATAATACAGGGAAGAAAAAAGCAGGGAATAGAAAGTGATTTTAACCCCTGATGCTTTAATATTTGATTTGTTTACCGTAACCATATATATCGCATAAGCCAGCGCACTACCCAGAGACAGGCCAAGCCCCACAAAATTAACGCCGGCAGCTGAGGCTCCGCTTAACAGGTACACTCCGGCTAAGGTAATTACCATCGAAAGCAGCATCACGGTACTGATCTTTTCCTTAAAAAAAACAGCCAGGATAAGGGCCACCATTACAGGGAAAACAAAAAGAATGGTTGAGGCAATCCCCGCCGATAAATAGTCGTAAGCCAGAAAGAGGAAATCGGAGCTCAGGCTAAACAATATGCCGAGTACCAGAAATATACCCATCTCTTTCGGCGTCGATTTTAAATGTTCCTTCTTATACCGCAACAGGATTAACATGATCCCCGCAGAAATAAAAAACCTGTAAAAGAGGGTTACATCCATCGAAAAATGCATGGCCTTTAAGGGCAGGATAAAAAGGGGGATTAAACCATAAGTTACCGCCGATACCAGCGCACATACATATCCTTTTACCTTCACAGCAGCCATACGATTTTAACGAAAATTCTTTAAACCGGACAAAGGTACTCCTTTTCTGTTAATCCCGCCAAGGATGGATTGGCACGCAAACCCGTATAAAACAAAAAGCGATTGTCTCCATCCGGAAACAACCGCTTATTAACTAAAACCTATTTCAGTCACCTTAAATGACTTACAAAAAAACAAATAGGGGTTTTCCCTAGATACCAACCCTTTCGGGTTAATTATTTTAATACTTTCCGGTCAAATTAATCTGCCTGCAATACCCAAAGGTTTTCCAGCATCACGTCAGTCATTGCTTTTAAATCGTAAGCAGGTTTCCAGCCCCAATCCTTTCTTGCAGCGCTATCATCAATGCTCGATGGCCAGCTATCGGCTATGGCCTGGCGGAAATCGGGTGCATAACTTACCACAAAATCAGGCACATGGCTTTTAATTTCTGCAGCCAGTTCTTTTGGGGTAAAGCTCAATGCGCCCAGGTTATAAGCCGTACGGATCTGAACATTTTCTGCCGGAGCATCCATTAACTGTAGCGTAGCGTTAATTGCATCTTCCATAAACATCATGGGTAATGCCGTTTCTTCGCTCAAAAAGCAGGTAAATGGTTTGCCTTGTACGGCATGGTGGAAAATATCTACTGCATAATCGGTAGTACCACCACCTGGGGCACCAGTATAGCTAATTAGTCCGGGATAACGCAAACTGCGCACATCCAGACCGTATTTTTCAAAATAATATTTACACCAGTGCTCTCCTGCAGCCTTACTGATTCCATAAACCGTAGATGGTTCGGTAACTCCTTGCTGAGGGCAGTTAATTTTCTCCGAATCTGGTCCGAAAATGGCAATACTGCTTGGCCAGAATACTTTATTTACTTTATGTTTTACCGAAAGATCCAATACACTTAACAAGCTGTTCATGTTAAGGTCCCATGCCAATGTTGGGTTGCTTTCTCCTTTTGCCGAAAGTACTGCAGCAAGGTGATAAATCTGGGTAATTTTCTGATCAACAATTAAAGCTTCAAGGGCCTGGGCATCTAAAACATTCAGCTTAACATAAGGCGCAGTATCAGCCGGCAAGTTCTCTTGCGGAAGGATATCTGCAGCAATAACGTTATCATGTCCGTTTTTCGCTCTAAGGGCAACCAACAGCTCTTTCCCAATCTGCCCACAGGCTCCGATCACTAATATTGTTTCTTTATTCATATTCTTTTTTGAAATTCAAGGACTTGCATACAGTTGGTAAGGAGCCAGCTGCAGGCTTGTTTATTTTAGTTTTTGATAAAACAAAATTGGAAAGAGTTGGACAGAATTCCTTGCAGTTGATTTTAGTTCGAAGATTATTCGAGAAGCGACAGTAAAAGCCAAACATAATTTTGAGCCCGTATAGGCACTAAACCAAATTCCAAATAATGTTTCCGGAATTGGGAGTTAAAAATAAACTTATTATGTTTGCAATGCCGGGAGCTCAATCGGCAATATCAATTTACCTGATTATTTACCGCAAAAAAATAGCTAAAAAAGACCTGCGCCATGCACGACGATATTTTGGATAAGCTTGATTACGAGATTTTATCGCTGTTGCAAACGCAAGGCGATTTAAATTATAAGGAACTCGCTTATAAACTTCACAAATCGCCAAGCACCATTTACGAGCGGATTAACCGCATGCGCGAACGGGGTTTTATAGCTGGTAACATTACCATCATTAACCGCGAAAAGTTTAAAGAACTGATGGTTTCTTACTCGCACGTTACCCTCAGAGACCACAGCAGCAATGCCCTCACCAATTTCCAGGAAAAAGTAGCTGTATTTCCGCAGGTGCTCGAGTGCTACCACACCACCGGCGATTATGATTTCCTGCTTAAAATTGTGGTTAGAGACATGCAGGAATACACCCGTTTCATTACCAGAGATCTGATGACTCTTGAAAATGTGCTCAAATCGCATAGCAGTTTTGTGGTAAACGAAGTTAAACGCGACCTCGCCTACCCGCTCGAATCGAGGTGATTTTGTTTTAATTGGCGGGTTAATTGGTTAATTGTTTAAACTGGTTAATTGTTTAATTGTTAGCAGGGTGCTAAAACTGGAGCAAGTCTAAAGGTGTCATGCTGAGCGCAGCGAAGCATCTCTTTAAAATGTCACATCACATATTTCACCACCTCAGACACCTAAGTACATCTAAGGTATTTGATCGCATGAGGGGTAATCTAATACACGGAACATAACAGCAACGGGATTTGTCATGCTGAGCGCAGCGAAGCATCTCTTTAATAGATTGCTTCACGCTACCCCACCAGCCACCCTTCGGTTCGCAATTACTACAAACCACAGCTCACCACCTCAGACACCTTCTACCTGGCTAAAAAAACCGACCATTTGTGCCAATGCATCAGTTGAATGCATAAGTTCAGTATTTACCAGCGTTTCCTGAGTTGCTATTGCAGCCCTTTCAACCATTTGTTTTTCAAAATGCGCTATCGCTGTTTTAATATCAGTGAACGAATTGCCGGTTAAACAAGCTGCGAGTTCAAAAGCATCCTGCATGGCTACGTTTGCTCCTTCGCCTGCAAATGGTGGCATACGGTGTGCTGCATCACCAATCATGGTCAGGTTCTCCTGTGTTTCCCAGCTTTGATCGAATGGAAAATAATATTGCGGCCGCGGTATAAAGTTCACCTCATTACTGGTAAAAAGCTCCTGCCATTCGTCGCTCCAACCAGTATAAGCAGTTTTAAACCAGTCAAGCACCTGTTCCTTATTTTTAAAGTCTATAGCATTTTGGTCAAGCCAGTTCTGTGGCACTTTAAAGCTTGCCACAAACATCATTGAGCCATCGCCCTTTGTTCCGTACATCAGCGTTTGTTCATCGCCAAAAGCCATCACTTTTCCGTCTTTTGATAACTGAAAAAGCTTAGGTGCATTTTCTGCCGCATGGTAAATATTGCCTTCAACCAGGGTTATGCCCGAGTACACAGCCTTTTCGGCACTTAAATACGGTCGGACTTTTGAATTCGCGCCATCGGCAACGATTACCAGATCGGCATAAGCACTGCTTCCGTTGCCGAACTGCAGCAACCAACCGCTTCCTTCCCTTTGCATAGCCACAAACTGGCTATCCCAAACAACTGTATCGGGTTTGAGCGCGTTCAACAAGATATTGCGCAAGGGTGCACGATCTATTTCGGGCCTGTTTTCTGCAATCGTTTTATCGAAGTTGTGGTCATCAAATTTTATATCGAGGCTTTTATCTACAATCCGCAACTTGCTTGCCATTGGGCGATAATTGGCATAAAAATCGGCGAGTAAACCTGCACGTTTCATTGCTTCTAAACCAGATCCTTCGTGTAAATCGAGTGTTGAACCCTGAACGCGTACCTCGCAGTTAAAATCGCGTTCATAAACCTTCACTTCGGCATTTTGCAGTTGCAACAAACGTGCTAAAGTTAAGCCCGCCATTCCTCCGCCAATAATGGCTATCTTTTTATTTGCTATCAGCATTACTTTGAAATTTGTTTTACAATGCAAAACTATTGCTTAGCTAAGGCTGATAATAGTATAAATCGGTCGTTTTCATTCTGGGATAACTTTTTAGGTATCACGCCAGAGAACTTTTTTATCTCTTTGATGAAATGTGTTTGGTCGAAAAAATTCTCGCCGGGAAAGCGTTCTCCTGCTGCAATATGATCTAAAGATGCCCGAAAACGCAGGATGTTGCAATAGGTTTTTAATGAAATGCCGTATTGCTGGTTAAAATAGCGGTTAATTTGCCGGCTGGTCCAGAACACTTTTTCTGAAAGTTCTTTAACAGTAACCGATCCTTTTGTGGCATAGATTAACTCAAATAATCTGCGCTTGCGCTCATCAATTTCAGCAGGTAAGAGCGATGTGATTTTAAGGCTGGCCTTTTTATAAAACGACTCGAAATCGGTCAGGTCACCGGCATAGAAATTCCAAAAATCCGCTACCATCAATTTTCCTTTATTTACGAGATCAGCAATGGGTTCCTGAAAAATATATTCGACGGCGAGCAATTTAAAGCTAATTACAAACATCACAGTGTTGGCCGGTATAATGGTTTGGTTGTGCGCGGTGCCGAGCCCTAGTAAGGCAATGCGAAACGGTTCTGTGGCCGATTGGAAAAGAATTAAATCAATGCGGCCATCGGGCAATTCGGTTGTTTCTTTGTCGCTGGCTGATGTATTGCGCAAAAACCAAAAACTATCTACAAAATCCGAAAGAGTTTGATCGGGCTGGATGATTTTATAAGCGATGTCATTGTCCATTGTTATCGGTTCTTGTGCGGTCTACATTCCAAAGATTAACATCTAACTTATATTGAATAATCATCCTTAAATATAAAAGGATTAGCGCAGATCTTCAATTAATTCTACCACCTTAGACATTTTAGGGCACCTCAGTAAGCTGTTATGCTGAGCGCAGCGAAGCATCTCTTTAATAGATTGCTTCACGCTACCCCACCAGCAACCCATCGGTTCGCAATAATAATCCAGTCTGCGTATTCAGCGTAATCTGTGGGAAATAACTAGCGGAGCCTGTAATGCTGAGGGTTAATTTATTTCATAAAAATCAATATTAGGGACAGCCACTCCAGTGTCGTCATTTCGGAGTGCAACGTAGTCGAGAACCACGCAGTGCTCAGCGAAGCTAAATCTATTTAAAGATCTCTCCATTTCGCTGCGCTTCAGTCGAGATGATTGTTATGATAAAAACAAATTTTAAGCAGCTATATTATAGTTATTTTTATAGCTGACTTGATTTTTTATAACTGCAGCAACCCTTAACGCTATCTTGTTTCTGACGGCATTAATTATGCTCATGCTGTGCTTCCCTTCATCCTTTTTTCTGTTGTAATATGTTTTGAATTCCTGATTATGTTGAATTAGAGATAATGCACACATATGCAATAATCTTTTAAGTTCTTTATTCGC
>NZ_CAESCM010000022.1 GCF_903166585.1 Pedobacter ghigonis | reverse complement strand
GCCTCGTATACAGTTTCTGTTCGTAAGCCCCCATATTTGCCGCGGACTTCCTTCAGATTCGCAGTCACCCACGACACCCTTGTCTCTAGCTAACACTTCCTACTGCTAAGCGTGTTCGGGACTCTAACCCTATAGTCGATTGCCATGCCCGGCGCACTAACACAAAAGAGGCAGCTCAATTGAACTGCCTCTTTTGCACTTGAGGTATAATTACTCTTCAGTTAAGCCGGTAATTAAAGTTTTTACCTGTTTTAGCCAGTCGTCGCTTTTCACTTCGAAATCACTATTACATTTGTACTGCTTAAAATTAATCTGCTTATTATCAGATTCAAAAGGGCCGCAAACGCCAACATAGGTAGTGCTTTCTCCTTCTTCCTCTCTGGGATAAATAAATTCAAACGCGTAATATGTTTTTCCATTTTCTTCTATCTTATCCAGTAACTGCACTTTCTCTGAATAATCGAGTTCTTCGCTCATGTAATTGGTAAGCAAAAGTTTGGCAATTTCTTCGTGCTTCAGGTATTTAGCAGGCACCTGATCTAACTTCTTAACAGCATCGAAAGCCATTAAAATATCGTACCTGCTGGATAGGCTATCCAACTTTGCATCTATCAGTTTCTGATCGACTGCCAAGCCAGCCTTAATTCTGGCTACCGTTGCACTGGTTGCGAGATAAGTATTAGAATCGGTAACTAACTTACTGGTAAAGGCGTTGGTAAACTCAGGCATATCGAGTGCGGGCAAAATCTCCAGGTAACTGTAAATCGAACCCCCGGGATAATTATCGTTATCTTTAAAATAACCATCCAAATCGAGCATGGCCTGTGCAGTAATTTTATCTTTATTTTGCTTCACTTGTGCAAGATATGCGGGTTTTTCACTGCTTACCATTTCTGAAATCAGACCAAGAACACTTGAACGGTACGGTTCCTTATTTTTCAGTGACAACACCTGATCAAAATGTTTGGATACATACGCTAACGAATCGGTAAGTGCACGAAATGTAGACCAGTAACTCTCCAGCTCCAGGGCTTTATTATCGGTAAGGCTTTTCAAATACCAGTCGTACTGGTTCGAATCTAACCTTACAACTTCTGTTAGTGCTTGATTTCTGACGATGCTGGTATTTTTAACATCGGCAAAGAGTTCTTTTAATAAGGGGATGCTTTTTTCTTTCTGCAAAGCACTTAGTTCCTTAATCAATTTTACTCTTACCCCGTTGGTGAGCGTATCGTCAGCATATTTAATTCTCAATGCAGCATTAATAAGCGGAATTTCGGTCTTATCAAATTCGTAGTAGGCTAATGCACCAAATGCCGGATTATAAACCAATGTATCTTTGCTTTTCAAGTGATCAAAAATCAGTTTAGCTTTCGAAGCCTTAATATCGAAAGGCTTTGGCGTAGTGGTTACACTTACAGTATTAAAGAAATCGAGCGCTTGTTTGCTATCCAGATCTTCTTTAGTGCTCATTAAGTTCAGATAATAAAAGCGCTCGCCATTTATCCAAAACTTTGCCTTTTTCTGCAAGCCCGAAGCACTATCTACATAGGTAAACACTTTAGCCTTTGAAGTACCTACAACAACATCTTCCGTTTTGATGATACTATCTGTCTCTTTCTTCATCCTATTGATTGTTGTTATATAGAGCGAATCGAGATCTGTTGTTTTAAAATACTTGTTTATTTTGCTTGTTCCGATGAGATATGCCCCACCTGTATTTTTATTGCGCGAATAAAAGAGTTTATTGTCGCTCAAAAACGAAGTGTGGTCTACTTCATCTTTTTCTGGTGCTGTTGAAGGTTGTGCAGGCGTAAAAACTTTTAAATCATCAACATTATAGAAATCACTTTTGCCTTCAACATATTTTTCAACTTTAAACGAACTAAAATACTCGTCGTCTTTCATCTTATCCTCCCCCATTTGGTTTTGTTTCATTAAGAGATAGGAACGGTTACCCCTCAAAAACATTTGCACTTTCATATAAGTACCCTGCAATACGATACCAATTTCGCGCCCTTCGAGGCCATCTTTATAAATGGTTACCGGGCCATCTACAATTTTACCATTTTTTTCGAGCTGGCTTTTTATACCATTAAAAAATGTGTTTTTATCAGACAGGTACATCCCTTCGGGAAAATCGTTATAGCGGAATAAATAACTAACAAAATTTACCTTATCCAACATGGTGTACAGGTTCATTACATAAGGATGTGCCGGAAGAGTTGGATTTGGTATTTCTTTGGTGCTTTCTTCAGGCTGCATGGGTATTTTCAAACTAAAACCCGCTAAATCATTCTTGTAATCGAGCCAATTGCCGTTCTTAGCCGTAACTGCATCAGAAATTTTAAAAGTTGAGAAAAACTTATCTACATATGTTTCGTGAAGGTTGTTTTTTTCGGCTTCCGCGCTTATCATGTATAAGGTATAATTTTTATGTACCAGTACACTACGCGAAAATTTACCTTCTTTTTCCAGCTCAACAGCTAAACCTACTCCACCATACCTGTTTTCGCTTTTTTTGCTCACCAATTTCATGTCTTTTTTCAAGTATTTGCTCAGCACAGTATCTAAATACTGCTTTGAAGTCATTTTCTCGAGAGGCCCGGTATAACTCGACTGTACAGCATAGTGCATATTGGTAATTATATCTGCAGAAACGTAAGATTTACCAATAATCGCCTTGGTAATAATGGGTTCGGCAGGAAATTCTACTTCAAAGTTTTCTGAAACATCCTTATGTTTTACCCAATCCATTTTAGCATAATCGACCTTAAATTTTTTGGCTACGCCGGTAAAAGTAGCTGTAACCGGCCTTAAGCTATAGCCTGCTTTTTTAAGCAAGGCGATTATTCCTTTTTCACCGGCTATATGTGATGCACCCACCACAGCAAAAAGGTTATCAGTTTGCATTAACTTCATTATGCCAGTAGCCATTACCTCGTTTCGATTAACCAGGTCGAGCTGATCTTCAGTTTCTTCACTTAGCAGCCCAGTAATTCCATTCAAATCGCCTTTTGCATAAACTTCGACCATCTTCTCTATGTCTTCGGCTGCAGCTTCTTCGTCAATATCGAATAAACCGGCAATCTTAGCATCACTGCCATACAATAGTTTCACCTGGTCTTCGGGCTTTTCCAAACCGTAAATCTTTTTTTTCAAGATTCGGGCAATACCATAGAGATGGGCATCGACAAAGGTTTGCATGTCGTCTTTCCTGTTAATATGGTTCTTCATTAGCGAGGCCACAAGAATCGGATTATCCAGCATTGCTGAATCGGGTGCAAAACCATTTTTTGCTTCGAACCGCTTAACGAGTTCGGCAATTTGTTCGGCTGTGATCAGCTCTGTTATTTTCTTTTTTCCGGTCCTTTCTACGTTGGCCGCAAAAAACGATTTCATTAAAGAATCGGGATGCACTTCCAATACAAAGCCCGAACTGGATTCGATGGCATTTATTAGTGAATCGCTAAAATTAAAAGCACGTTTATCTTTAACGTGCATTGAGCCAAAAAGATAGGAAGGTTTAGTTAAGCCATTACCACTTATTTGCCAAAGCAAATTGTAATTTGATTTCTTTTCTTGCGAAAAACTCTTGAAACCAATAAAGAAAAGAACCAGAATTAGGGACAAAATCTTTGAGCGAACCTCAAAGTATAAAGGAAACTTCATAAAGAATGGAGCGTTTAAAAATACGCTCCAAGATAGTAATTTTGTTATATCAAATAAAATGTTTTAAACCCGTTAAACAAAATAGGCAGCCCAAAAACTGGACTGCCTATTTATCAATTTTATAAACCCGGATTTATTTCTGAGATTGCTCCGGAGCTTTACCAATTAAATCCATAAACTGATCTAATTTAGGTGTAATAATGATTTGTGTACGTCGGTTTTTCGCTTTACCTCCTGCAGTAGTATTATCGGCTATCGGATTAAACTCACCACGTCCGCCCGCTGTTAATCTTTTCGGGTCGACAGCGTATTTGGTTTGCAGTACCTGTACAACAGATGAGGCACGCAATGCACTTAAATCCCAGTTGTTGCGAATATTGGTTTGAGCAATAGGCACATTATCGGTATTACCTTCAATCAGCACATCATAGGTATCGTAATCTTTAATAATTTTAGCGATTTTACTTAACGTTTCGCCTGCTTTATCAGAAACCTCATAACTACCTGATTTATAAAGCATATTATCAGCCAGCGAGATATACACCACACCTTTAAGCACCTGAACATCAACATCGCCTAATTCTTCGCGACTTAACGATCGGGTTAAATTATTAGTTAACACCATATTAAGCGAATCGCTTTTGTTTTTGGCATTTACCAGTTGCTTAATGTATTTATTCGAACTATTGATCTCATCAACCAGCTTGGAAATATTTACATTACCCTGGTTGCTTGAATTCAGACATTTATTTAAGGCATCCTGTAAAGCCTTAACATTTGCCCTTTCCGAAGCAATCTGTTCTTCTAAACTTTTTACCCTACTGGTGCTTCCGCTCAATTCGCGCTGGCTATCCTGATATTTATTACTCAGCTCCTGATTCCTTTCCCTTAACTTAGCGTAAGTATCCTGGAGTTCGGCATATTTCTTATTACTTACACAACCTGCGGCAAGTGCCACAGTAAAGAGCATTATTGGGATTGATTTGTATAATTTCATAATTATATTGTTTTATAGCAATTACGTTAACAAATTTCTTGCCGCAAAGTTTGATATGGGGTTTAAGCGATGTTAAAAAGCGTTAATCTTTACCGAATCGAAACTGGCCAACGCTTTGTACGTCCTCAACCCAATACTACCCGACTTGTACTGGCTATCGGCTACAGAAAGAACCGGTTTAGCAGCACCGTTAACAAAAATATCAAATTTGTCGGCTTTGGCAACTACTTTTAAGCTATACATTTTATTCATTTCTACCGGATATTTTTCGGCTTTGAGCAGTTCCCACTTTTGGCCGTTGGCTTTGCCAAAAATCACATTGCCATTGGGCTGATCTAAACCTACGTAATAGCCCTGGTAAGCGTCTGGACCAATTGCGGGATCTGAAACCCTGAACATTAAACCAGCATCGCCAAGGGTATTGATCTTTACATCGGCCTGATAGGTAAAATCTTTAAAATCGGTACCATTGGCGACATATTTAGAGCCGTTTATACCAAAGCCTCCCGAACCTGCGTTTGAAGCGGCATTAACCTGGCCATCTTTCCAGAACCAGCCGCCACCATAAAACACCCAATTGCGGGGCATACCCTGATCAAAATTTTCGGTCAGGCTTTTGGTTGTTTTTTTAAGTGTTCCGATTACCGGGAAGCAACTTAAACGGATATTTTCCGATCCATAGGGCACTAAAGTAACTTCTTCGTCAGGTTCGGTTGAAAGTACCGGACTAAAAGGCACATCGAAGGCCGCCATTTTATGATAAGATAAACCCCACGAAGGAATCTTTTTTGCCTGCACTTTTAATTTAACCGGTGAAGTAGCTGCAATAAAAGGATTTTCAGTCATGGCCGATTTCACAACCCTGAAGTTGCTGCCCAGTTTGCCATTGTTTAGCGATAATCCGTAATTCCAGGGCGATTCGGGACGGATTTCATAATCGGTGAAACCTGCAACAGCATGTGTTTTGGTTACTTTATTCGCTGCTTTAATTTCGAGGGCATAAACGATTGGCCCCCGCGTGATGCTTAAAGCATTATTTACCTGTTGCTCGCTGCCCACTTCCATCGGGAAGCTAAGTTCAAGCTGATCGTTATTTTGCCATTTTCGTTGGATTTTAAACATTTCGCCAGCTTTTACGCCGGTTAAAGCCTGTCCGTTTAACTTAACTACAGGTTTTAAAGCCCAGGTGGGTACCCGCAATACCAGTGGAAAAGTGGCAGCGGATGAAAGTGACACTTTTAAATTAATCTGTTCTTCGAAAGGATAGTTAGTGGTTTCGGTAATTTTTATTTTTTGGTTACCGTTAACGAAAGTCTCTATTTCCATAGGTCCGTAGGTTATAATGGCGATACCTTTATCGGGAGTAGCTACGGCGCTGTTTTTTACGTAGTAAGGCCAGCCCATGTGCATGTTGTAGCGGCAACAGCCATAGCCTGAATATGGACTCGAAACAATGCCCGAACCATAATCCTGGTTAAAACCATGTTCGCCATGTACGCTCTGAACCTGATTGGGCAAGGTATAATAAGAATGGTTTTTAAAATCGCGGCTAAACTGCGCAGGTAGTGCATTAAAAGCTACTTTTTCGAGCTGATCGCCAATGTTGGCTTCGTGGATAATTTTAGTAGCTGTTTCCAGACTTTGCATCCACTCTACCACTGTGCAGGTTTCTACACCTTCGATGCTGCTTGTTCCTGCTAAAAATTCTGTTCCGGAGCCCAGGCCTTCTGGTTGGCCATGATCGTGCATGATGTGCGCTATCCCTTTAGAAAAGGCCGCAGTATTGGCCGGGCTATCGTGAAGCTGGGCATAAACAACTGGAAATTTAAGTGCCTGCGCCACATTAACCATGTGTTTAGGTTGGAAATCATCGCCATAAAAGTAAAATCCGTTGTTGGTGTAAATATCAATCCATGGGTAAGCCTGCTGCTTTAATTTTTCTACCAGCTTTAACAAATTCTGATCGCCGGTTTTGTTATAAAGCCAGATGGCGATTTCCATATTATCGCCTGCTCTTGATTTTGCCCATTCCTTTAATGGTTCGGCATCGAGATTGGCCAGCTGATATTTGAAATACTTAGTTAAAAAAGGAACTACTCTGCTATCATTTGTAGCTTCGTAATAGTTTTGTAAGGCATACATCATCGGCATACGCGGCCACCAGTCTTTCATTTTAACCGGCCCAAACAAGCCGTTGGCCTGCTGGCTATTTAAGGTCCACTCAATATACTTCTGTGCTTTTGCTTTCAAGCCGGCATCATCAAGGGTATAAGCTAATGCCACCAAACCTTTAACATAGTATGGTACGCGCTCCCAGCTGCTGCCATCACCTCCTAACCAATCGGTTTGCTTACCTAAATCATCTTTTGCTGCATATAGTTCTTCTGCCATTCCGGTTGCTCCGTCGCGTTGCTGCTCCAGCTGTTTCAACAACCAGCCTTTGGCCTTAATGCTACCTATTGGCAATTGTATATAAACATCTTGCTTAAGAGGGGCTTTATTAAACTCATTTAAAACTTGTGCTTGCGAAGTATGGATTGATAGACAGGAAACTAGGAAAAAAAGTGGTTTTACTATTCTTTTCATAAAGCAGTTAATTGGTTAGCTATTTTTTTATAAAAATAATTATTCTAGTCTAATATTAAAACGATTTAGTAAGCTGTTTTAAAATAATTATGCCCGAAAGCTTTTTTATTAACCAAGCGATCCTGCAGCAAAAGATATTTTAAATGGCAAAAAAGCTTTACAACTTCAAGGTGTAAGGTTTACACTTTAACACGGATATTAGCATGGTTCTGTTACACTAAGCTTTGCAAGTATGCCCGGAGCGCCTGAGGTTTTTGGAGGAAGTTAAGATTAGTTCTATATTAGTACCAGAGAGCGTTAATTTAGAATCGGGGGATAGCCTTAAAGGTTGTTCCCCGTTCTTTTTTTAAGTTCATTAATTAAATGGAAATGCTGGTACAGCTGGCCGAAATCACTTTCCAGTCTTCCTGTACCTTTGCCCATACCCTTAGCCATTGATATTTACCGTTAAGCAGTATATTAGCATACTTACCTTTTATAAAAAGGCTGGCCGAAACCACAACAATAGAATCGAAAACACGTATCTCGCGCTTGGATACGTTGATTTTATGGATTGAAACCAGGCCATTGCGATAGGAATCTATATCCATTTCTTTATCCAATACATTGCCATACTGATCATGAAAAATCATTCCATCGGCAAATAACAAGTCTAATGTTCCAAGATCTGTTTTTTTAACTCCATCAAGTAATTTTTCTTCGAGATCTGCAATCAGGAGAATGGTTTCCTGATCGGACAAAGTATTTGGCATAATTTCCGGTTATGCTGTAAAAATATAAAGTAAGCCACAAAAAAATGTGGCTCTTTAATAATTGCCTCAATTGCACGTTTTTAAACACACAAATTGCACAAATTTACAGCAAACCGAAAAGCTACTTCTTTCCAAAAGTTATTCCCTGCCAGGTATCGGTTCTGAATGGTGAAGCGGGTAAACCATCGTTGCTAACCAGATTGCAAACAGGGTTATTTCCCCAGGCATAACGAACAGCTACCGGATTGGCTACCTCGCTACTGCTTACTACCACCTGGTTTCCTTTTATTATGGCCTTTGCCCAATAAAACTTCTTATCGGCACCCGCAATGGCAAAACCTTTCAGTTCAGCTCCGTCGCCAGCTTTAAGGCCGTTCTCAGTATTACTAAAAGTTAATGTGATTTGTTTTCCTTCTGCTTTTTGCAATTGATAAACCGGTCCTGAATAGTTTATTTTCTGACCATAAGTTTTGGCTAAAGCAATCAGGCCCAGTCTCCTTCCAACCTCCTGCTTGTTTTTAGGGTGAATATCTTTGGCTTCGCCAATATCGATAATGGTGGCCATGCCTGTATTGGGCAGCGCAAGTGTTTTTTGCTGGGCTTCACGCAGTTCGGCCCAGGCCGATTCAACAGGTGCCTGGTCTGCCTGCATAAAATTAGCAAGTTGTACAAAGTAGAAAGGAAAATCGCCTTGCCCCCATTTTTGGCGCCAGTCTTTAATCATGGTTGGAAACAACTCCCGGTACTGATAAGCCCTGTCGGCATTGCTTTCTCCCTGGTACCAAATGGCACCTTTAATGGCAAACTGAATGTAAGGGTGCATCATAGCGTTATAAAGCACCGTAGGCCTGTTCGGGCCATTTTCTTCGAAAGGTTTGGCTTCTGCTTTTTTTAAATCGAGGCCAATTTTATAACTCCAGTCGCCGGTTAAAGCAATTTGCTCACCGCTTGCATTGTTCAGGTTTAAATCTTTGGCTTCACCATAAATGCCACCACCACCGCCAGTGTCGAATACACGTACGGCAATGGTATTTTCACCTGTTTTCAATAAATCGGCGGGTAAGGTGTATGTGCGACCAACATTGTAGCCTTCGGTTTCGCCCACCTTTACGCCATTTACAAAAGTAATATCGTTATCATCGATTGTTCCCAGATTAAGTTTAGCGCCATTTTTCTTCCAGTTTTCGGGTATGTTTACTTTTTTGATAAACCATACAATACCGTCGAAATTTTTAAGTGCAGCATCTTCCCATAAGGTTGGAATGGCCATTTTCTGCCAGCCATTTATGTCTGCAACAGCCCATTTGGCCTGCCCGTTCAGGTAACCTGAATCTTTTTCATTAGTACTTTTAACCCAGTTTTTAACTTTTTCTTCGTAGGTAAGCGGTGACGGATTTTTAACCGATTTTTGAATTTTATCAACAGCGGCAGCAAAATCAGGCATCTTTTTTAATGATTCGGCACTGGTCCATGCTTCAGCAATGGTACCGCCCCATGAGGTATGGATTAATCCGATTGGGATTTTTGTTTTCTCGTAAACCTGGCGGGCAAAGAAATAGGCTGTAGAAGAAAATCCGGCAACATATTTCGGATTACACTCCTGCCATCCTCCGTTGGCCACCTTTGCATCATTTAAGGGAACGTTGCTGGTAATATGATCGGCCTGTAATAAGCGGATATTGGGAAATTTGGCATCGGCAATTTCTTTTTCATAGTTTAGAATTTTACCCCAGCCGGCCAGTGGCATTTCCATATTTGATTGCCCTGAGCAAATCCAAACATCGCCGATTAGCACATTATTGAGCACAAGGGCCTCTCCATCAGAAATGGTAATGGTATAGGGCCCGCCAAAGCCGGGTGTACCCACTTTAATTTTCCAATTTCCATTGGCATCTGCAATGGCACCATAATTAATTTTATTCCACGATACCGTTATTTTTACAGCTTTGCCGGCATCGGTTTTACCCCAGATAGCGGCATTGGTTTTTTGCTGCAAAACCATGTTATCGCTAAATACCGAAGGCAAAATAATTTTTGCCTGCACCAAGGGCGAACAAAACAGAAATAAAGCAATAAATAATAGAGATTTTAACTTATTGAGGCTCATATATCAAGACTGGTTTTTATGATTAGATAACGAATGTACATTTTCTAATACTCTACATCAATATTTATCAGTATCAATTATAAAATAATGTTAAAACCCAACAGTTTTTAGCCAATTCGTTTGGGGAAACGCGTCATTTTACTTATTTTGCAGACCTAAAAGAACAGCTCAGGATCGGAAATCGTTTCGGTCTGCGTTCTAAAAATGACAGTACAAATGGTTAAGATTTTTATAGGCGGCCTCCCTGACAACATCCAAGAGATGGACCTGGCAATTTTTGTTAGCCTTCATGGCAGAGTGGAAACAATTAAAGTTGTTCGCGACAGGGCTACAGGGAAATGCAAAGGTTATGCTTTTTTAGAAATCTTTAGCCTTCCCGATGCCAAAAACATTGTTTCTACCCTAAATGGAGAAACGTTTAAAGGCAATATTATTACAGTAAAAATTTCGGAAGAGGATAATACAGCTAAACCGGCTAAACCAAAACCAAGCCAACCTTTTAAAACGAAAAGACCGCGTTTACAGCGTTAAGCGTTATCTTTATTGTATTAAAAAGCCAAATCTTTCATTTCAGTCACCCGGGCAACAAGAATTAAAATCTATAAAAAGAGTTGGCCAGGCACCCCCAAACCAACTCCTGTTTATTATTAGCGCAATGATTTAAAAGCTTTGCGTAATTCTTCTGCAAAAAGTTGCGGTTCTTCCCATTGTGCAAAGTGACCACCTTTATCTACCTCATTGAAGTAAATCAGTTTATGATAACTTTTTTCGGCCCAGCTGCGTGGAGCCTGGTAAATTTCGCCGGGAAAAACAGTTATGGCTGCAGGGATTGAAATATTTACAGCATTAAAATTATTAGCGTTGTTTTCCCAATAAAGTTGCGCTGATGAAGCAGCCGTATTCGTTAACCAGTAAAGCGATATATCATCCAGCATTTCGTCAGCTGTAAGCGATTTTTCAGCATTTCCGCCGCTATAGGTCCATTCGTTAAACTTATCCAGGAAAAATGCGGCCAGGCCTACCGGCGAATCGGTTAACCCATAACCTAACGTTTGCGGGCGTGTAACCATCATGGCTGCATAACCGCCACCTTTAGTGTACAATTTATTGAGGGAATTAAAGGCGGCTTTTTCTTTTTCAGATAAACCTTTTGGGGCCGGATCTCCATTTTTAAGCGCCGTAGCCACATCAGCCGGAACGGTTGCCGGCATATTTACGTGAATGCCCAGAAGCCCTTTGGGTTTTTGTTGTGCCATTTTATCGGCTACTACCGAGCCCCAGTCGCCACCTTGCGATACGTATTTTTGATAACCTAAGCGTTTCATCAGTACATCCCATGCTTTGGCAATGTGATCGGCATCCCAGCCAGTTGTTTCAGGCCTGCCCGAAAAGCCATACCCTGGCATAGAAGGGATAACCACATCGAAAGCATCTTCGGCTTTGCCACCATAAGCTACCGGATCGGTGAGTGGACCAATAATTTTAAGCAACTCGAAAACCGAACCTGGCCAACCGTGCGTAATAATTAATGGCAATGCATTTGGATTTTTAGAACGAATGTGCATAAACTGAATATCCAATCCATCTATTGTAGTTATAAACTGCGGATAAGCATTTAGTTTAGCTTCTGCTTTTCTCCAGTCGTAACCAGTTCCCCAATAGCTGACCAGTTTTTGAATCTGCGCTAGTCTTACGCCTTGCGACTGATCATTTACAGTTTCTTTAGCTGGCCATCTTGTAGCCAGTACCCTTGCACGCAGCTCTGCTACAGCCTGTTCGGGTACTGATATTTTAAATGGTCTGATTTCCGAATTTTGCTGTATAGTTTGTGCCGAACCTACCAGGCCCATCAGCACAATTACAGCGGCAATAACAGTTCCTAAGATGATGTTTCTTTGATTTTTCATTTTAATAATGATTTGTTTATTTACCATGATGATGTGTATTTCTGATTCAAAACTACCACCATACTTGCCCCATTAGTAGCTTAATCGTGCCCGGGTAGGCATAAAGCCTGTTAAACCCGTTAAAGCAGGTGATGAAATAGACAAGCGTTTTTTCGGGTTTGCCTTTGCAAATTAGTTTCAAACCTATATTTTGCAGACTAGTTAAGCCTTACATGGAAAATTATACCATCATTATATTCATTTTAGTGGTGATGATTGGCCTTTCATCAGTTGCCGATCACATTAAAATCCCCTACCCTGTTTTATTAATTATTGCCGGAATAGCGGTTGGTTTTATACCTGCGTTGCGGCCAATTGATATTAATCCGGAAATTATATTTTTGATTTTCCTCCCTCCGCTACTTTACGATGCTGCTTTTAACATTTCCTTTAAGGAGTTTAAAACCAATATCAACACCATTGCAACGTTATCAATTGGTTTGGTTTTTATTACCGCCATTGGCATTGCAGTAGTAGCGCATTATATGATTCCGGGGATGAGCTGGCCAGTTTCTTTTGTATTGGGTGCCATTTTATCGGCCACAGATGCAGTTGCTGCCATGAGCATTACC
Source organism: Pedobacter ghigonis (assembly GCF_903166585.1). Classification (GTDB taxonomy): domain Bacteria; phylum Bacteroidota; class Bacteroidia; order Sphingobacteriales; family Sphingobacteriaceae; genus Pedobacter; species Pedobacter ghigonis. The sequence goes on along the minus strand of NZ_CAESCM010000022.1, from coordinate 77,786 downwards.
AAAGGTCTTGGCTTATCGCACAAAACAAATACGATTTTAGAAGGCGAAAGCCTGGTAAACGATGCATCGGCATTGGTTGCCTACCGTTTTGCGGTAGCCGCTGTAACCGGAACCGCTTTTGTATTCTGGAAAGCATCGTTATCCTTTGCTATATTAATGGCTGGCGGCTTTATAACCGGAATGGTGATGGCGAGAATTCTGGCCTTTATACTTAAAAGAATTCACGATAACCGCCTGGCAACGATAAGTTTTATGCTGCTAATGCCTTTTGTTACTTATTTAATTGCCGAAGAAATTCACGTTTCGGGAGTTATTGCGGTGGTTATATTAGGTTTGGGTATTTCGAGATTTAGCAACCAGGTATTTCCCGAGCAGCTTAAAAACCAATCTAAAAACATCTGGGATATCATTATTTTCCTTTTAAACGGCCTGATTTTTATTTTAATTGGCCTGCAATTTCCTTATGTGTACAAGAGCATCAATCAAGCCGATATTTTACCTTACATCGGTTACTCGCTGGTGATTACCATTGTGGCTTTACTGTTGAGGATGGCCCGTGTTTTTCTACAAAAAATCAACCTCCAAAAAGCATTTCAAAAAGGGAAACACCGGATTACGGAAGCTGCATTGCTGGATTTTAAAAACAGCCTAATCATCAGCTGGTCCGGTATGCGTGGCATTGTTTCGCTAGCCATTGCCATTGGGTTACCGGCAAGACTGGCAAATGGAAACGTTTTTCCGCAGCGTAATGCTATTATATTTATTTCGGTAGTGGTGGTATTATTTACCCTAATTGGGCAAGGATTAAGTTTACCATGGCTGGTAAAAAAACTGGCAGACGAAAAAGAACAATAAGGCAGGCAATAAAAAAGGGATAAAACTTGAATGCTTTACCCCTTAATTCTCGTTTAATTATATATTGGGTTAGATTTTAGCTATATAAGCTGGTTCCGTTATCGGTTTGCACAGTATAGGCATCCAGTTTAAGACCGAACTGCATCTGGTACTTAGTAGAGAGTTCCTCAATCAAGCCAGGAATATTTTCTTCCTTCACAATGTTGATGGTGCAACCACCAAAGCCACCGCCCATCATCCTTGCGCCTAAAACGTAATTTAATGGTTTAACCGCATCAACCAGGAAATCGAGTTCTTTACAACTTACTTCGTAAGCTGCGCTCAAACCTTCGTGCGTTTCGAACATCAGTTTACCCAAACTCTTTAAATTGCCATTTTCCAATTGCTCGGCTGCATTTAACAAGCGACCAATTTCTTCTACTACGTAACGACATTTAGCATAAACCTCGGCATCTTTTGGCTTTACAAATTCCTCCAGCATAGCTAAATTCACATCGCGCAAACTGTTTACATTAGGATAGTGTTCTTTTACCCAGCTTACACCCTGCTCACACTGTTGCCTTCTCTTGTTATAAGCCGAATCAGAAAGCGCATGTTTTACATTCGTATTTAAGAGTAAAAGTTTGTATCCATCCAGTTTTAAAGGGATGTAAATGTGCTTCATCGACCGGCAATCGAGCATCATGGCATGATCTTTTTTACCAAATACCGATGCAAACTGATCCATAATACCGCAATTAACGCCTGCAAAGGTTTGCTCGGCCTTTTGGGCAATCAGGGCAAGATCCATTTTAGGTACCGATAACGAAAAAAGCTTATCTAAAGCAAATCCTGTAGCGCACTCTACTGCAGCAGAAGAAGATAAACCTGCCCCCAAAGGCACGTCGCCATCGATATAAAAGTTAAATCCGCCCAGTTTGTAACCACGCTCTTTTAACTGATCGGCCACCCCAAGTATGTAATTGGCCCAGCTATTTTTTGATTGTTTTAAATCATCAACAGATGAAATATCAAATTCCTGGTAGCTTTCTGAAAACAAGTGGATTTCATGATCATCTCTTTTGGATATGGCCACATAAATAGCCTTGTTAATGGCCGCAGGCATCACAAAACCTTCGTTATAGTCGGTATGCTCTCCAATAATATTAATCCTTCCCGGCGAGCGAACCAAAATAGGCTCGGCATTGAAAAGCTTTTTAAAGGTATTTTTTAAATGTTGTGCGTTCATGAATTCACTCCTTAATCTTTCTTAATATTTTTATAGTGTTCGGTCGACATTTCTCTTAACCTGCTGGCAGCAAATTCGGCCGTAATATCGCGTTGTGGGTTGGCCAGCATTTCGTAACCAACCATAAACTTCTTAACTGTTGCCGAGCGCAGCAATGGCGGATAAAAGTGCATGTGCCAGTGCCACTCAGGATAATATCCGTTATTTACCGGTGCCTGGTGCATCCCAGCCGAATAAGGGAAAGAGGTTTCGAACAGGTTATCGTATTTGGTGGTTAATACTTTGATGGCTTCTGCCAGTGCCCGTTTTTCGGCCTCGGTAAACAATTTGATACTGTTTACATGGCGTTTGCTAATGATCATGGTTTCGTATGGCCAAACTGCCCAAAAAGGCACCAACACCACAAAGTGATCATTTTCAAAAATGATACGTTCATTCTTTTTCAGCTCCAGTTTTAAATAATCGCCCAGTAAACTTCTCCTGTGGATGGCGTAATGTGTTTTCTGGCGTTCGGTTTCTTTAGTAATTTCGAGCGGAATATCGCTTTGCGACCAAATCTGTCCATGTGGGTGTGGATTACTGCAACCCATTATTTCACCTTTATTTTCGAAAATCTGGATGTATTTGATCCATTCGTTTTCGGCCAGGCTATTAAATTCATTTTGCCAAACATTTACTACAGCCGTTATGCCCTCAACACTCATTTCGGGTAAGGTAAGGTTATGTTTTGGACTGAAACTGATTACCCTGCAAAGCCCTCTCTGGTTATTGGCTACGAGTAAATCGTTCTCGTTCATCTCGTTTTGAGGTGTATCTTCGAGCAATGCCGCAAAATCGTTATTAAAAACAAAGCTTTCGGTATACTCGGGATTGCTATCGCCATCTGCCCTGCCATTGCCGGGACATAAATAGCATTTTGGATCGTATTCGGGGCGGTTATCGGGTGTAATATCTTCAACCTTACCCTGCCAGGGCCTTTTGGTGCGGTGAGGTGAAACTAAAATCCATTCGCCCGTTAATATATTTAAGCGGGTATGCGGATTACTGTCGAGTTCGAATGTCTGGTTCATCTTGTTTGATATAATTGGTTAGAACAGTTAGCCTGATTAGCGTAACCTATCTACGCCGCCAAATTATAAAATTATTATTAATTGTCAAAACGACAATTAATAATAATTTTTATATTCGTGAAAATTTGAACATATTAACGGTTCAAAACATGAATTAGAAATGATTGAATATTCAGGACAGCCACATTACCTTGTTGCTGTTGATTGTATTGTATTTGGCTTTGATGGCGAACACCTTAAAATTTTGTTGGTTAAAAGGGGCCTGGAGCCCGAAATAAACAAATGGAGTTTAATGGGCGGCTTTGTTGGGCCAGATGAAAGTCCGGATGATGCTGCCAACCGGGTATTGAAAAAGATGACCGGTTTGGAAGGGGTTTACCTGGAGCAAATGCAAATTTACGGCGAACCGAAACGCGATCCGATAGAACGTACTTTATCGGTAGGTTATTTTGCATTGATCGATATCCATAAATATGAAACGCAGTTAAATGACGAATACGAAGCAGAGTGGTTTTTGATTAACGAACGGCCTAAACTGATTTTCGACCATAACCAAATGGTGGCTGATGCGCGGAAAAAGCTGCGCTATAAAGCATCGCTCCACCCTATTTTGTTTGAAATGCTACCTAAAAAATTTACCATCCCACAGTTGCATATCCTTTTTGAGGAAGTTAACGATACTAAAATCGATACCCGAAACTTTAGCCGTAAAATTACTTCAACGGGTTTGCTGATTAAACTGGCCGAAAAGGACAAAACGGGATCAAAAAAAGGTGCATTTTATTTTAAACTGGACAAAAAGAAATATACAGCCAACTCGCAGGCTTTCTTAAATTTAATGCCCAATTTAAAAGTTTAGATTCAATTAAAAGGGGGTTGTTTTTGAGCATTTCCGCGCTGTAGTATAAGTTCTTTTAAAAATCATCGTTATAGCTATAATCATTTTATTAGTATGTTTGGCAACAAAACACACAATAAACTTAAATTAATCTAAGAACATGAACATTACCAAAAAACTTTTATTTACAGCGCTCGTTGCATCATTAACCTTAAGCCTTTACTCGTGCAAAACAAAAAAGCTGGTAGCAAAACCTACTCCTGCACCTGTTGAGAAACCAGCACCGGTTGAAGAGAAAAAACCAGCTCCGGCACCCGAAAAAGAGCCAGAAAAACCAGCTCCTGTTGAAAAACCAAACTTTAACCTCGACAATATTCAGTTTGAATTTAACTCGTTCGTACTAAAAACCTCGTCTTTTTCTATTTTAGATAAAGCTGTTTCAGAAATGAAAAAATCGCCTGAAACCAAGTTTGTACTTAATGGTTATTCATCGGCAGAAGGAACACCGGAACATAATATGCAATTATCTGTTGACCGTGCAAATGCAGTAAAATCTTACTTTGTAAACGCTGGTTTAAATGGAACTAATTTTACGGTTGTTGGCCATGGCGAGAAAAACCCGATTAGCACCAACAACAGCGAAGAAGGCAGAATTATAAACAGAAGAACTGAAATTAAGGTTCAGAATTAAAACGTATTTTAGACCTTGCAGGTTTTAAAAACCTGTAAGGTCTTTTTTTGTATTTATTTCTGATAAACCCTTACATATTCAACCTCCATCCGATTCGGGAAACGGGTATCATTGAGGTCACCACCATTCATACCACCCATGGCCAAATCAAATAAGATATAATGCTTTTGTTTAAAAGGATGAAACGTTGTTCCGTTCTCGTTCTCCAGCTGGCTCAATAGGGTTTTATTCATTAAAACATCATCAACAAAAAGGCTGATTGCTGTTTCGTCCCAGTCCATTCGCCAGGTATGAAATTCGGAAGCCCATTTCTTTCCACCAAGCGAATCGGTTGATTTGGTATTGCTAAACCATTTGGGTTTATCATTTTTACCTATACTGGCAATATTGGCCAGTATTTTACCTCTGTAATATTCCATTATATCAATTTCGCCATTGGCCGGCCAGCGACCTTTTAGGCCTAAAGTCCAGAATGCTGGCCACAAGCCTGCTGAAATGTCGATTTTAGCTTTCATTTCGAAACGACCATATTGCCAGCTTTGCAAATCTTTGGTAATGATACAAGCCGAAGTATATTCGATATTTTGAGGCATTTTGCGCCAGTCTTTACTTCCTGCAACGTACAATGGATTAGGCTTTTGTTCTTTCCGGGCTTCGATAATTAGCTTACCATCTTTACAAAAAGCATTTTCAGGTTGATACCACTGTAATTCTTCATTACGCACAAAACCTTTTTCGTAAGTCCAGTTAGCGGGATTGGGTATTCCGTCTTTTTCAAATTCATCGCTCCAAACCAATTTGTAACCTTCGGTGGCATATTTGGCAGAAACATCCTTAACTTTTTTTACCGCACAAGACTGGATAACAATGGGTAATAATAAAATAAGGCAGATTGGAATGTGTTTTTTCATAGATTTTCCTGAAAGACTAATTTAGTTACCCTAAAGAAACGTTTGATACTAATCATATAGAATCGACAATTTCGGGTTACTATAAAAATGCATTAGCAATCTAAAAAAATTAATTTTCAGATTGCTAATGCAACACTATATGCTATAAATAATTAATCTTATATAATTTAACAGATGTTATTTTCGCATACTGGCCTGTGCTACCTGTCCCGGTTAATGATGCTGCAAAACCTAAAGACACCTGCTTGGCCTGAGTCAATTCAAAGTTAAGCACCTTACTTTCAAGATTAGAAAAGGCAATGCTCGAACCAGTAATATTGGCCACATTAGGCACGCTAGTTCCTTCGGCAACGGTGAGATACCTCGACCCACCGGCATTAAAATCGGTCATTACGATTTCAAACCGATAATTACCTGAAGGAAGATTGATAGTCTGGTATATTTTACCATCGGTAACATTGGCAAGCCCCCATCCTGCTTCGAGCGATATGTAACCAACGTTACTTTTCTTTTCGTAGCCACCAAAGCCACTCGCATTTTTTACAGAGGCGCTTGTAACCCAATCGCTTAAAATCCCCCACCTGTTAGCGCTGTTGATAGATGAAAAATTTACGTTGGGGCCCACATTTTTTAAATATGTTGAAGTCACATCGGCTTTGATAAATTTTGGAACATATAAACTTGTGTAATCGGTATAAAATGTATCCACACTTAAAGAATCGGGCAAGAATAAAGTTCGGTACTTAATTGTTCCTTTTTCTTTAAAATTGGCCAAAGTAAAGTTATTGGTATTAATGGGTACCCTTACCGTTTTGTCGACATTAGCATTGTCAGTATAAATCACTTCTGTTGCAAATACTCCGCTCACCCGGTCCATCCCGCCGAATTCAAGTGCTGTTACCCCATTTTCATTTGTAAATGCAGAATTTATTGCCCTGTTCGATAAAGTAACCTGATACCGATCGCCATAAACCCTTCCGGTTTTATATACCGGAATTGATTTATTACCCGCACCATCGTAAGTGTATATAGTAAAGTTCTGCACCCCTTCTTTCATATTGTTAATGAAAAACTTAAGTGTATCTACATTTGGGGTTCGGGTTACCGGAATAATGACCGAATCGGCCTTATTATTCCAATATACCACACATTTTTTCACTTTCGGATCAGCAATAAACAAACCATTTACCAATACACGGTATTTCCCGGAATTGATTTTAACAGAATCTAATTTCCCGGTATAAGAGATCTCTCCACCTGCTACAAACTTTTTATAATCGTCTTTTTTTGTACAAGCCAGTACTGTTGTAATGAATAAAAGGGCTAATCCTAACTGACGTAGCCGGATGTTATTTTTTTTAAAAATCCTTTTCATTTTAATTTTATTTAGCATTATCATATTATCTTGGATCGCCATAAAGCTGAATTTCTCCGATAGCCATAAATGTTGTTCCCTGCCAGTTTTTTGAGCTCTTAATGCGGATGTAACGTACTTTTGGGATACCTGCATCAAAGGTGTAGTTTAAACCGGCGGCTCCTATTGTGTTATCTTCTGCCGTATTTACACCATAGGCACTGCCTGATGGTTTTATAGACTTAAATGTGCCTAATTTGGTCCAGTTGGTAAAACTGCCATCTGATGGTGGATTATCTGTTCCCCAAATTTCGAAATCCAGTAAATTACCACCATAATAATAGGTACGGCCATTTAAATACTCGGGATAATCCCATATTACAATGCGACTTAATGAAGAGAGTTTACCAATATCAAACGTTACCCACTGAGGAGTTAAAACGGCAGAACTGGTCATCAATACCCGCGGCCAGCCATTGGTATCTCCATCCCACATTCCTGCTATTGAAGTTGAGGTATTCAGTGCTACGTCGCCCGGTAATGTAACGGCTTTATAACCCGATTTTGGAATAACGGCTTCGTAAAGTGGGGTTAACTTGGTATATAGTGTATCGCTGTAGTTTAACCACCTATCTCTAATGGTAATGGCAAATTTGCGCTCAACAGGATCATATCCCCTTATTGCCTGATCTATATCCACAATTGAGGTATATATATTTTTTGAAGTGGGCACGAGTTTGCCTTTGCTATCTTCAGTTAGGATTTCTATCGCCAGATCTGCTTTAGCAATATTTTTTGCTGTAAATCTCAATCCTCCAAAATCTGCCTGTGCTTTAATGCTCCTGAATACTCCCCAAATCGGATTTTCGAGAGGTTTTACCTTTACACTCACAGGCGCAGATTCTATTTCACTTCTGGTAACGGCATAAAGCTTTACCTCATGTTCTTCGGTATCGCCAAAACCCTCAACTTTTAAAGTATTACCATAATACGAAGCCTTTACTTCCATTACACGCCCTGAGGCAAGCGTATAAACAGCTTTAATATATAGCAAATTATTATTGTTAGGTACAGCATAGGTTAGGGTTGCATTGCCTGGTCCGGCAGTCCATTTCACATTGGAAACAGTGCCTGGTACTTCTGTATTTTTTTCGAGGGGTTCAAGTTCATCAACCTTACAACCTACGATTAAGGTTATCGCCAATGATAACAGGAGTACAAGATTTAATTTCATATTGTTCATATCTGAAAATGCTATTTGGTTTATAAATTACCAGCCTGGATTTTGAACCAGTTTGGGGTTTACAGTAATATCATAATTTCTAATTGGTGCCAGATAATCGCGTGGAGCAACAAAATTTTGGGTATAGATTGTTCTTACTCTATAATAATCCAAGGTATTGGCTTGAAATACGCTCCAGCCTGTTATCGCCTGATTAAATACTTCGCCCGCTTTCTTCCACCTTTTCATATCCCAATAACGATTACCTTCGAAAGCGAGTTCAATTCCTCTTTCCTGATGGATAATTTCTCTTAATCCATCTTTAGTTGTTGGTTTACTCGGATTATTGGAAAAGCTATTCCACGATTCTACTACACCTGCCAACCCGGCACGCTTCCGAATTCTATCTACATATTCAAAAACATCGTTAACCGGCCCCTGACTTTCATTTAATGCCTCTGCATACATCAGATATAAATCTGCCAAACGGATTTGCGGCCAGGGATAATCGCGATAAGAAACCCCATTAGTACTGTTAGTCATATTCCAGTCTACCAGTTTTTTAACGTAATAACCGGTTTCATTGTAAAAACCCACGTGTGTAGCACCTGCCAATTGGGTGTACTTACCTTCTACTACCCAGGTATTTTCATCAGAATTAGAAGGACTATCATACTTATACCATACACCGCCATCAAAACCAAGGGCGGCATAAAAACGTGGCTCGCGATCAAAATTTACACGTGCTGTTTCATAACCGACTTTGATATAGAAACGCTCTTTATTAACAGCAGTTCTTAAACTATACTTATTCGAAAAATTTAAAACCTTATCTTCATTAATAGGAACCCCATTGCTTGAATAAAACATTTCTGCAATTTTAAGTGGAGCGGCCAACTGCATTCTTGCATCGCCACTTGCCCCTCCGGCAGCCAGTTTAGGCATGGCTACGCGTTGTAACATATTTGCCCTGCTGTTCGGATTTGCCCAAACATGCTCGGTATTCCACCGTTCTGTAACTGCACTCCTCAGCGTTAGTTGCAAATTTGTAGAGTCGGAAAGTTTAAACGTTGAGCCCGGAAACTTATATAATGCGGCACCTGCCTGTTCTGCAGCATCAATAGCTATCTTGGCAGCATCAGCCGCATTTTTCCATTTCGTAGCGCTATACGCTGCCGGGAAAAGATTTACACCATCATGGTCTTTAAAATTGGCATAATCCTGATTTCCGTTAAACAACGGACTTGCAGCAAGCAATAATAATTTAGCCTTTACAGCCAATGCTATCGGTCGGGTGATCCTTCCCAACTCCGTAGTTCTATCCGTAATAATGGGTGGCAGATTTATGGTAGATTCATCGATCAATCCGGAAATATAAGCCACACATTCGTCAAATGGTTTACGTTTAATCCTTACATCTTCTTCCGGTGCACTAATATCTATATTCTGATCAACCAATGGAATTGGTCCGTACATCCGTAAAAGGTAATAATGGTAATATGCTTTTAAGAAAGTAACCTCTGCTATCCAACGCGCACGTTCGTCAGGGCGCAGGTCTCTTACTTTGCTTTCATCTTTTACATTTTCTAAAAAGATATTACAATTTCTTATGCCCTTCCATAAACCAAAGAAATCGCCGGGGCCTCCACCCTGATAATTGCCATTCCATGCATTCATATATGGATTGGCAGCATTCTGACCGCCTCTGGCACCTCGCCATGCATAGGATACGAATTCCCATTCCTGGGTTGGAATCCAAAGTTCATCACCTGAAAGCAAACCCACATTATAAAGCGGATCGCCATCTTTCGGCAAAAAGGAATAACAGGTAAACAGATATTTTTCTGCCTCAGTTCTCATGGTGAAAGCATTATCAATTGTTGCTACGTTATCAGGAACGATATCTAAATACTTTTTACATGCAGACATGGTGCATAGAGTACCTGCAAAAAATACGGTTACCGCTATATTTCTAACACTATGCTTTATTTTATTTATTGTTATATTTTTCATTTTATTATGATATTAAAACCATGTGTTTCTAATTAAAATGAGGCTCTTACACCCAGATTATATGTACCCTGAATTGGATATCCCAATCCTCTGCCTCCCATTTCCGGATCCCAGGCTTTGAAGCTGCTGATATATCCTAAATTAGTTGCACTTACGTATAAACGGAGCGCTGTTAAACCAATTCTTTGCGTAAACCGCTTATTGGCATTGTAGGCAAACTCCACACTTCTCAACCTCAAAAAATTCCCGCTTCTCATCCACCAGGTTGAGGTTTGATTTAAGTTGTTGCCTTCCCTGCTGTTATTTCTGACAAAGTTTGGACTCAACCGTGGCCACATGGCATAAATATTTCTGTTCTCTTCGGACCAGTAACTATCAGCGATAGTTGACAATAATCCGTTCTGACTGCCACCGTTTAATACAAAAGGAGCTATATTTTCAGAGTTGATAAAGAAAGAAGAACGGGCGGAACCTTGAAAAAAGAAACTAAAATCGAAGCTTTTATAGCCAATTGTACCTCCAAAACCGTATATAATTTCGGGCGAAGTTGGAAGACCAATCGGCACCTGATCCTGGTCGTTAATCAACCCGTCACCATTTACATCCCGGTATTTGATATCACCTCCACCATAATTTAAACCAGGGGTACCGTCAAATTGCAAAGGAGAGTTTTTAGCTTCGTTATCATCAATAAATAAACGTTCTGCGATATAGCCAAATCTTTGTGTTGTAGGAAGGCCTACGCTCGTCCTGTAATATTCGTTTGCTGGGTAGGTTGGCTCATCGTTAATCAATATTTTACTTTTGGCATAGGTAAAATTACCTCTCATTTGAACTGACCATCCATTGCCGAAAGATTTATTAAAGGCTGCTGCAAAATCAACACCCTCATTTTGGGCTTTATTGGTATTAGCCCTTACCGAAGCCTGTAAACCCATCGTAGTAGGAATATAGGTACGTGAGGTTAAAATATTGGAACGTGTATTTCTGTAAACATCAATATTAATATCCAGTGCATTAAAAAACCTGAAATCTACCCCAAGATTAAGTTGCTCTGATCTTTCCCAGGTAATTAATGGATTAGCATATCTGTTGACCAATATTCCATCTTTATAATAGCCATATTGCTCTCCAAAAGAGGCACCATAAGTGCCGTTATTCATGTTAACCTCCGACATGTAAAAGAAACGATCATCGTCATTTCCGATCTGATCATTTCCAACAAAACCATAAGTAGCCCTTAACTTCATGCTATTGATTACTTTAGTTAATGGCTTAAAAAACTCCTCGTTAGAGATTACATAACCTAAACCAAATGATGGAAAGAAACCAAAGCGGTTATTATCTGCAAAACGTTCTGATCCATTATAACCAAAGTTGAATTCGGCCAGATACTTATCATCATAGCCATAGGTTGCCCTACCAGACAAGCCCTGGTTACGTGCAGGAAGCGACAGCTGCAAACTACCGGCATTACCCGACAGGTAGTTACGCATGGTAGTGATGAGCATACCGCTCACGGAATGTTTGCCTCCAAATGTTCTGGCATAATTTAAAGCCAGTTCAGCATAAAAAGTTGAATTTAAGATCTTTCTTCCTTCCGAATAGCCCAAATACTCTGTACCGGTTGCACCTATAGAGCCTTGTCCACCGGGATTCAGAACTTGTAAGCCAACTGCTCCATTTGGCTGTTCGCTGGCTGAATAATAGAAAGGATTGTAGCTTCTGGATACATCAAAATAGGAATACCGTCTGGCATAGGTCATTAAGCGCGCACTTAAGCCTTCTGTAAATGCCTTTAAATCCTGTTTCAATTCAATCTGGGTTTGTAACGTCGAAGCGTTGTACTCCGAATAACCCTTAACCATTTCGGCATAAGGATTTACATATAATCCGTTATTGGGCGTAATGGCATTACCAAATAGTGCGTGTGTAGCAAATGGCGACAATTCGGCCGGATAAACGGCCGGAAAGAGAACAGGGTTAGACCAAATGGTTTGGTTAAAAATTCTTTCGCCTCCATTTTGCCCGTTGGCTCCTAATAGCGGGCCTGAATAATCATCAAATTGTCCATAAACCCGGATGGCTGCTTTAGTGGTTTTGGTTAAATCAAGGTCTACATTTGAACGAACCGAATAGTTTTTCAACTTTACGTTATTGTTAAAATTGTTCAGTCCTTCAACTTTAAGTACTCCATTATCAATATTGTATGTGCCTGCAACATAAAACCGGGCTTTCTCTCCTCCACCCTGTAAGCTAATATTATTGCGCGTGTTTATGGTATAATCTTTAATTAACTGATTGATCCAGTTATTGCTTGGATATAACAATGGATTATCGCCCCTGGCGGTTCCATCTATTTTAGTTTGGAGATACGGTAAAGCGGCCTGAGGATTTCGGGTTAGTGCGGCTTCATTTGCCAAACGCATATAGGTGATGTTGTCAGCAAACTGAAAATTCTTGGTATTAGATGATACCGCTGTTTCAGATCTTACCGTAAAATTTGTATTGCCAGCTTCTCCCGACTTTGTTGTAATTAATACAACACCATTTGCCCCGCGCGCGCCATACACTGCCGATGCTGTAGCATCTTTTAATACGCTGAAAGAGGCAATATCATCTGCCTGCAAACGCGCCATATCATTTTGCGTAGATTCAATTCCATCAATTAAAATTAACGGATCTTGCTTACCTGTACCAAAAGTACCTAAACCACGGATGAAAAACTGAGCGTTATCTGCTCCTGGTTCTCCACTGCGTTGATAAGCGATCATACCTGCAACACGGCCCTGCATCATGGTCGTTAAATTACTGGTAGGCCCTTTCAGTTCTTTTGGGCTAATGGTCGTAATAGAACTCACCATACTGGCCTTTTTCTGGGTACCAAAGCCAACAACTGCGACTTCATCTAATGAGCCGATGTCACTCACCAATGTTACGTTAATGATGTAAACTCCCTCTTTGTTTGGCAAATAATCTGCAACTGTTACTGTTTTAGGTTTATAACTAACACCTGTAAAAAGTAATCTTCCAGACCGCGCCATTTTAATAGAGTATTTCCCATCCGAATCTGTCGAAATTCCTTTGAGCGTACCCGACACCTTTACGTTTACGCCAGGTATCCCTCCCGATTCGTCTTTAACGATACCCGTTACTGTTACTTCAGTTTGTGCTGTTGCCGTTAAGCAGGAAACTGTTGTTACTAAATAGATTAAAAATTTAAAAACTGATCTAAAAGCATTACCCTTTAGATGGAGCGGCACTTTATTTCGTATTTTTTTCTTCATAAAATGGTTTAATTGATTAGTTATTTTTAACGAGATCCTTATTACTCAAAATTGTAAAGGCATTAGGGTATTCATCCGATCGAAAATATTTTCGTCAGACATGGTTGGGAACCTGAGCTTAAGCCCTAAGTTCCATGTCATTTTCAGAGTTAATTGGTTTGCTTTTATAAAAGCATCAGTGCGGAGTTAATTTTGACTGAGCTGTAAACGGGGTGTGGAGTAGAATTAACTTTCTTCATATATTTTGGTTTTGAGATTAATTTGATAAAGGATGAATTACAGAAAAGGCTGCATCACCAGTTCAGGAAAAATCAATAATCTGGAGATACCGAATTCGCTCTTTTTTGTCTTTTCATGATTAGTTTTAAGTTTGGTTTTACCCGGGAAAAAACTGGCTGCAACATTCATTTTTAAAATGGCTACAACCATCAATTATTCCAGGTAGTTAATCTTCGAATAATTTGGATCGGCTTATATCTTATACTTGGTTTTAACAAATTAACCATAAAAAAGAGCCTGGTAGTGAGGGGTAATCCAGTAATAAAAAGGGGTCAAATTGTTATTTTTTACCATTTTTTGGGCTTTTTAGCGTTTTTCGAATAAAAATTCATTTTTATAAACGTCAATTATACGTTTATAATTCAAAACTTAAGGTGGTAATTTTACCGCTAAATAAACCAGGATTTTGAGCGTTTGATTCTGCGCAAAACAAAAATCTACTGCGCTAAACGATCTAATGTTTTGATATGTTTTAATCTGGTATCCATTGTCTTTCTCAGGCAACTGAATCAGCCGGTATAAACTAGATACAAAATGCTTTTCTAAGCTTTTTTCAAAAAATCATGATTTTGTGCTTCCGATGGCAGGAAAGTTTCATAACCCTCATGATTTAACGCTGCATACTGCAGGAAGCTTTCATTTAAATTGGTTTATTTTTAGGTACAACGCATAATTTAACCGCAGAGAAAGAAAGATTTTAACCGCAAAGGACGTAAAGAGAAGGCATAGCATTCACATTTAACCACAGAGTAAACAGAGAGAAATCACTGAGCACACAAAGCAAAATTGGTAGCGATATTTTAATTACATGAAACTTAGTGTACTTCGCGGCTTGGTGGTTTATAAATTTTAAGACTAACAACCTCAGCGCACTTTGCGGTTAGAAACAAAAAAGCTCCCCAACTGCACAAAGCAGTTAAGGAGCTAGAATAAATATAAAAGGACGGGATTAATATCCTGGGTTTTGTTCTAAGAGCGCATCCTTGTTCAATTGGATTTCAGTTAACGGAATAGGTAACAATAAGTTTTTTGAAGTCAAGCCTTTTAAAGGTTTTGCAGCATCGTTACTGTTTAAGTTAATAGCACGGTCAACCAAGGTACCTGTACGCATTAAAGTCATTCTTCTGTTTTCTTCGCCAATTAGTTCGCGTGCACGTTCATCCAATATAAAATTGAGATTAATGTCTGAAGCCTGTACCTGCCCACGGGTAGGATAATCAACAAATGCCCTTTTCCTCAACTCATTAATGGAAGCTGCCGCATCGATTAGCTTACCTTGTTTAAACTGTGCTTCTGCCAGTAATAAGTAAGTTTCTCCGAGGCGCATCAGAATGAAATCTTTAATCATTGCGAAACCGAAGGTATCGTTAGGGTCAAATTGATTCCATTTGGTAATAGAAGGGTTAATCTTAAATAAAGTATCCGGACCAGTATAAGGAATAATCTGTCCGTATTTGGCATTTGTAGGGTCGTTATAATAAAATCTTCTTTTCACATTGTATTGCGAGTTTCTGATATCGCCAGGCTTGTACAGGCTATATAAAAACCAGTTGCTTAGTCTTAACCTCGATAATCCTCTACCGCCTAAAGAATCGGCTAAAACCATCCCCTGTATAGCGTAATATCCTGTACCCCATACCCTTCTTTGTTGCGGGTTATTGGTAATACCGCCTACCACACTTGATGGGTTTTCTTGTTCTAAGGTCCAAATTACCTCTTTGTTATTTTGAGAACGGCGTTGGTTGCCATACACAAACAGATCTGAATAGTAATCACCAGGTAAACTGGCTTTAACACCAAAACGCGCTTTATTTAAGCTAAATTTACCGCTGTTGATGATGCCCAGGGCCTGTTGCTCGGCTAAATCATTTTTACCCATTCTGAGGTATACTTCTGCCAGTAACTGCATAGCCATAAATTTATTAGCCCTGCCATACATTTTACCTTTTGTATTCGATTTAACGGCTTCAATATCGGGTAAGTTTGCCACTGCAAAAAGCAGATCGTTCACAATAAAATCGTTTACCTCATTAAGCGGAGCCCGTACAAAATCGGTTTTAGGGGCGGTAAGTGCATTTTTAATTAGTGGTACTTTGCCGTACAAGGTTGCCAAAGTATTATAAGCAAAAGCCCTGAAAAATTTGGCTTCGGCGTTAATTGCTGCTTTTCCTTTGCTACTGATTGCCGTAACCGACGGATTTTCTATTCCATCGATAATTACATTTGAAAGGTTAATCATAATATAATTCCGGTTCCACATGTACGCAGCAGCCCCATCAGTTGGCGTTAACTGGGTATAATCGTAATAGGGTACTTCGACCCCCTGCTGGTTGGTTGTAGCGTTAGCTACATCGGTACCCACCTGCCAAACACTCGGCCAGCCCTGCTGATCGGCATAAGAATAGATGGTACTTACGTGGTTGTACAAGCCAATTAAAGAGGCCTCAAAACCAAGCGAATCGTTTAAGGTAATGGGCGTATAACTCGAATATGGTTTTTCATCCAAAAACGCTTTCTTGCACGAAGAATAAAACATCAGCGACACTGCAAGAGAAGAGAACAGTATATATTTTAATTTTTTCATGATCTTCTTTTTAGCGATAAATTATTTTAAAGAAATATTTGCTCCAAACACAAAAGAGCGTGTTAAAGGATAGTTATTGGTCCAATCTCCCGAACCACGGCCAGAATAATCGTTTTCAGGATCCCATCCTATCCAATTGGTAAAAGTGTATAGGTTTCTGCCGCTTGCATATAGGGTTAGGCTGCCCAAATGCAGTTTCTCCATAATTTTCGGAGAAAAAACATAGCTAACTGTTACATCTTTTATACGGGTATAACTCGCATCTGATGCATATCCATAGCCTCTGGTGTTATTGTAAGATAATGCCGGACGTGTGTTACTTGCGTTACTTACAGTCCAATAACCAATTTCTGCAGGTGTATTTCTTCTACCTGTTTCATCGCCATAATTTAAATCGGTATTGTTTCTGGTAATGCCTTGTGCAGTTTGAATAAATACGCTTAAATTCCAGTTTTTGTAATGGAAAGTATTGGTTAAACCACCTGTCCATTTTGGAGCACGCTGACCAATAATTTCGCGATCTTTATCTGCAGTAATTACGCCATCACCATTGAGATCAGCAAATTTCAGATCGCCTGGCTTTGCACCCGGATCCTGTTTTGAAGCATCTTCTCCGGTTTGCCAAACACCAGTCATACGGTAATCATAAATCACACTAATTGGTTTGCCAATAAACCACCGGTTACCTAAATCATCCTTTCCATCTCCGTACAGTTCTACGATCTTATTCTTATTGGAGCTGAAATTGGCCGAAGTTTCCCATTTAAAATCGCCCTGAGCAATATTTTTTGTATTAATGGTTATCTCAATACCTTTATTTTGGACTTTACCCAGATTATCTAAAATTCTTGAATACCCGGTGATGATTGGTAAACTTCTGTTTAGCAGTAAATCTTTTGTTTTGCCGCTATAAACATCAATGGTACCATTTATGCGGTCGCTAAACAAAGAGAAATCCAATCCCAGGTTTGCTGTAGTTGTACTTTCCCAGTGCAGGTTAGCATTACCTAAATTGCTTGGCGTAACACCAATGGTGCTAAGTCCGTTAAACGGAAAACGCAATGCGCCTTCAGTAGTTATGGTTTGATAAACACTAACAGCTTCATTACCTGTTTTACCATAAGAACCTCTTAGCTTAAGGTTATTTACGAATGAAACATTTTTCATAAAATTTTCCCTGCTGATATTCCATCCGGCAGCTACTGAAGGGAAAATACCGTATTTGGTAGTATTGGCACCGAATACAGAAGAACCATCACGTCGGGCCGTTGCGGTAAATAAATAACGGCTATCGTATGCATAATTAACCCTTACCATTTGCGAATTTAAACGGTATTGATCGGCATACGAATCGCTGGTTTGCGTAGCACCTGCGCTTAACTTATTATACGAAAGCTCGTCGTTCACAAAACCTACGGCACCAGCAGTTGTATTGGTATATTTTCTTTGCTGCGCACTGTATAAACCTGTAAAATCGAAATGGTGTTTCTGAATATCTTTGGTGTATGTCAGCAAATTTTCGAGTGTATAACTGTTGGTTTGCGCGTAAAAAGTCCGGGCAGTACCCAGCATATCATTTGCCTTTCTTCCGGTATAACTGGCAGAATTTTCGGGAAAGAAAGTATAACCACCGTTTAAGCGATATTTTAATCCTTTTAGTGCTCCGGGAAACTTAATTTCTGCATAACCATTTCCATTTAAATTGGTGCTTCTGCTAATCCTGTCGGTTTTTAAACCAAGTAATGGGTTGGTGTATAACTGCTCAGGCTCCATTGGAAAAATTTTATATTCTCCCTTGTCATTATACACAGGAGCATAAGGACTCATGGCTGTAGCAAAAAGCAAGTTAGCCCTGCCACCATCGTAGTTATTGCCTGCAAAAAACAATGATGTACCAACCGTTAAATAATCGGTAATGTTAACATCTAAATTAGAACGTAAGCTGGTTCTGTTATATTGATACCCTTTAATCGGCCCCCTTTGATCCAGGTAACCTCCTGAGATAAAATATTTCACATCCTGGCTTCCTCCCGAGATGCTTAAATTATGGTCTTGCATCACACCTGTTTGGGTTACTTCCTTTACCCAATCGGTTGTAATACCTGCATTATAATTGGCCAGTTCGCCGAAGTTTGGAACCGGGCTGTTTTGTGGCTGATTAATCTGTTTTAAGAAATCGGCATATTTTTGAACATATTCTTCACCAGTTCTTGGCGTTAAAATGTGTGCGATATTTTCTACACCTGCATAAGCATTGTATCTGATTGTAGGTTTACCCGTATTTCCTCTTTTAGTGGTAACCAGGATAACACCATTAGAACCATTGGTACCATAAATAGCGGTAGATGATGCATCTTTTAATATTTCTACAGAGGCAATATCGTTTGGATTAATGTCATTTAACGAACCACCCGTTTTGCTTAATGGTACTCCATCTACTACAACAAATGGCCCCGTACCTGCAGTAATTGAATTTTGGCCGCGTATAGAGGCGCTTGGCTGGCTTCCTGGTACTGAAGAGCCACTGGTAATATTTACACCAGCCACTGCTCCTTGTACAGCCTGCAAAACATTGGTAACAGGTAGTTGCGATAAACGTTCTTTCGAAAGTGAGGCCACTGCACCGGTAATATCCGAACGCTTTTGTGTACCATAACCCACCACTACTACTTCTTCCAGGTTCTTGTCTTTATCTTCGGCAAGGGTAATGCTGAGTTGGGTCTGATCGGCTATTAATATGGTATTGGTTACATATCCCACAAAAGTAATCACTAAAGTTTCACCTTTTTTAACAGCTATTTTGAAATTCCCATTCGGATCGCTGGCTACAACCTGATTTGTTCCTTTAACACTAATGGAAGCTCCTGGTATCGGGTTGCCCTGGTTATCTTTTACTTTTCCGGAAATTGAGGTTTGAGCGTTTGTTTGCGCAATGGCATCGTTTGATTTACCTAATGATAAGATTAAAGCAAACAAAAATATTACTGCACACTTAGATGTGGCTAGTAGTTTTCTTTTCATTTTTAAAGATTATTTGGTTAGTTAATAATTGAATCATTTGAAAGATTCAATGCTGGCTTACTGGCAAAGCACTAGCCTGACTGGATGTATAAATTATGCATGAATGGGATGGATTAATTACAACAAATTAACCATTTAAAACCGCGCCGGAGTGAGGGGTAATACGGTAATAAATAGGGGTTAAATTGTTACTTTTTGTTAAATTTTGGCCTTTAACCCCTATTTTACGATTTTTTAAACGTTTAATCAACGTTTAATTTTTTAAGCGTGTTTAAGATCGGCTGGTCTATCGTTTTTAAAATTTGCTGATCGGTTTTAAGCAATTCTAAAACGGCTACCTCATTCTTACCTTTCTTTAACCATTCTTTGGGTACGTACAATGTTTGTTGCGGACCAATTGCCCAGTACTTGCCCAGGTTATGTCCGTTTATCCAAACCACACCTTTTCCCCAATCGGTCATATCCAGATAAGTATCGGCAACAGTATTAATGGTAAAGGATCCTTTTTGTACTGTTGGCCCATTACCACTCTTCCCGGTAGCAGTGGCTTTAGCCGCGAAATTATTGATGCTACTAAAAGGAAAACCATACATCGACCAGTTTTTAACTTCGGCACCTGCAAAATTTACTTGTTCGGTAATTCCTTTTTTGTTTTCTAACAGGTACTTGCCAAAGTTTACACGTCCCATGTTTTCTACAAAAATATCGAGTTGTACTTCTCCTGCAGGAAGGCTGATTTCCAGGGTATTTTGGTTTAACCGTCGATCTAAAACCCCTGCCCTTTTCTGGTTAACAAACACAATGGCATAATCGCGTAATTGTTTCATCTCCAGTGCTCCTTTGCGTCCACCCTGAATGGTAGTACGATAAAGCACATAACCGTAATCTTGTTTCAGGTCTTCGAAAGTTAAGGGATTAACATTTTTAACCGCAGCTGGTAAGGCATCAAATAAAGCTACTGTTCCGCTTAATTTAAATGGTGCAATGGCCATAGCGGGTTTTGCTGCTGGCACTGCGGGTAAAGTCTGGCCTTTTGGCAAATGTTTCTCGATTACGCTTCTAAACTGCATAAACTTCTCCGTAGCGTTTCCTGCTTCGTTTAAAGGAGCATCGTAATCGTAGCTGCTGGTTTGAGGTTCGTAAGGCGAAATGTCTTTATAATTGGCTCCGTTCATGAAGTCACGTGTGGTGCCACCATGAAACATGTACATGTTAATGGATATGCCTGCCGCCAAAACCGAATCGAGCTTTTTGGTATATTGTGCTGCCGGTACCGTGTGGTGTGCTGTTCCCCACCAATCGAACCATGCCGGATACCATTCTGCAATAAAATAAGGCCCTTTTCCATCGTGGTTTTCATTTACCAGCTTTCTAATTTTTTCGGGATTGTCGATACCGTTTACTGCAGGCAATAAACCAGCTAAATGTCCGTCTTTTACATCTGGTGCAGGATCGCAGGTGTAGAGCAGACCATCAAACCCAGCATCTATAAACATTTTACGGTTGATATCCAGGTAATTTTTATCGGCTGCGTACGAACCGTATTCGTTTTCTACCTGAACCATAATGATATTACCTCCATGGTTAATCTGCAATGGAGCCAACTGCTTTCCTACTTGCTGGATATATTTCCGATACTCTTCCAGGTATTGTTTTTCGGTACTTCTTACCACCAGGCCTTTTTCGTTCTGCAACCAGTATGGATAGCCGCCAAATTCCCATTCGGCACATACGTAAGGGCTTGGCCTTAAAATTACCCAAAGTCCCTCCTGCTGCGCAATTTTTACAAATTCGGCGATGTTGTTGTTACCGCTAAAATCGAATTTATCTTTCTGCGGCTCGTGCAGGTTCCAGAATACATAGGTTCCGATGGTATTTAAGCCCATGGCTTTAGCCATTTTCATCCGTTCGCGCCAGGCTTCTTTGGGTACGCGGGGATAATGGAGTTCGCCTGATATAATCTGAAAGGGTTTTCCATCCAGCAAAAAGTCTGATTCGCCTAGTTTAAAGGTATGTTTTGCCTGCTGCGCCGAAGCAGAGAGGGAAAAACATATCGCCACCAGCCATAGTAATTTCTTTTTCATCTTGTACATTTTGTTTTTAAGTAATCGGATTTTTTGGGCATAAAAATCCCCTTTTGCGCATTTTCGCGCAATTCATCATCTGGATTCTATATTAAAAAATCGGTTTTTTGCTACTTTTTAAACACGCTCAAATCCCACTGATCGAGCCAGTTTATTGTGATTTTATCGTTTTCAAATCGAATTGGTAACCATAAATAACGGCCATCTATCGCATTTTTAGGTTCCCATTTATCGGCCATAAATATGAATTCGCCTTTTTTACCCGGTACAGGCAACACATGTGTGCTTTGACCTCCATAGGTAAGTTTAGCACCCTCGCCCTGGCATGGATTACCCATGTAGGTCCACGGCCCCCAGATTGAACTGGCTTTAAACCACCTTGCCGGGTTTGGTGCCCAGCCGGTACAGCCCGACCCAACCATGTAGTACACGCCATTTTTCTTAAACAAAGCAGGCGCTTCGGTTTGCTGACCTACGTAAATACGGATAAACTTGCCGGTATGGCCTAAATAATCGGGGGTTAATTCGGCTAAATGCAGCGTAAAGTTTTCTTCAGATGAGAAGATGTGATAAGCTTTTCCATCATCATCTACAAAAACAGTCATATCGCGGGCCATTTGTCCACCTGGTAAATCCCTGCAGAAAAAACCATCGCTTTTATTGGCAGGTGTTTCGCAGTTTACCTTATCTTTATCTGCAGTTCCTTCGGCATAGAAAGGCATCTTGCCCGGATTTGGGCGATAGCTTTTGATAAAAGTATATGGACCTGTAGGACGATCGGCCACAGCTACTCCTGATCTGGCCGCTGCGTAACCTTTACCCAAAAGCTCGAGGTGAAACCACATCACAAACTTTTTGGTTTTCTTATTGTACACTACTTTTGGTCTCTCCAAAATACAACCTTTGGCAATATCACTGGTTAAATCGTCGGAAACCGGTAGCGCAATACCTTCGTCTTTCCAGTTGTATAAATCTTTTGAAGAATAACAGTGCACACCTACCTGCGCGGTATTCCCTTTTTCTCCTTCAATTTTATGTTCTCCAAACCAGTAATAAACACCTTTATGTTCTACAATACCGCCACCGTGTGCGTTAATGTGCACGCCTTTATCGTCTTTCCAGATTTTACCCGGAGTAAAGGAAGTGTTGGTTTGCTGTGCCCAAACATAACTGTTCAGCATTAAGCCGAAAGCCATAAATCCGGCTATAAAATTGATTTTCTTACTCATAATTTTCACCAATATTTTTTTTAACGTTATAAAGACGGTAATTTACTTAACATCTGTTTGACTTCAATAGGTATCTACCAAATAATTTATTCACTTATTTTAAACTTGCGCTATGGTCGTTTTCGAAGTCCTCGCCACTCCATATTTTTTGCGCACTCCATTTGACGGCAGGTCCCGACCAAAACGGGTCGGTTTCGGGCAATCCCAGGGGCAAAAAGATATTGGATGCGATATAAGGGCTCCCCTGGTTGTTGTAAAAATCGCCCAGGTTAGGCTGATCGCCATAAAGACCAATGGTTAACCAGCCATTTTTATAGGTTGTAGGACTTTCTAAAGTTTTTTTGATTACCGCGGTTAAAGCGCAACGTACCTGCGCCGGACTTAATTGTTTAGGCAATACCTTTCTCCAGGCCATATCGGCCAAATGGTGAAATGCTGCACCACGGTAAACGATAGAGCGCCCGGTAGCAGGATAAGTACCATCTGCATTAATTAAACGCTCCTGAATAATGGCGTAACGTTCGTTGCGCTTTTTAATTTTTTCGAACATTTCTTTGTAAGCATTCGTTTTTGCACCAATAATATCAACCAGAGCGGCTAAATATGGATGAATTACATAGCTGTTGTAATAATCGAAGGCAAAAGAGGTACCATCTGTGTACATGCCATCGCCGGTGTACCATTGCTCCATTTGTTGCAGGGCATAATCTACACGCATGGGATCCCAACTGTAGCCAAATTTAGCTAAAAAGGCTTCGTTCATAGCCGAAAACAGCAACCAGTTAGAAAAAACAGGTTTAAAACGTCTGGTAGTGACGATGGATTTCATCATTAGCTCCTGGTTTTTCTTATCCAAGTTTTCCCATAACCATGGCGCACGTACCAGTGCAAAAGCTACATAAGAAGCATCAACCAGTTGCTGGCCGCCAATATCGAAATTCATGAAATCTTTAGCGTTCGAATCTAAAGCGTTTTTTAAACCCTGGATAGCCCATTCGCGGTATTGTTTACGGAGAGCCACTTCTGCAGCCGAACCTCCTTCCAATTGTAACCAGGGAGCAATACCACTCAAAGCTCGACCTAAAACCTCTACGTATTGTACTTTAATGCGATGCTCTTTGTTGTCAATGTGTACCGATGTAACTTTAGGCATGGCAATACGCAGGCTATCTTTAGCCAGATTGTACAGCACCGGACGCACCATTTTGTCCATTTGCTGCAACCAGAACTGCCTATCGGTTAATACTTCGGCTTTCGTATTTTTGGCTTTCTTTTGTGCCATAACCGGGGCAGCAAGTACGATAAGAAATGTAAAGGTTAATGCTATATTTCTGAATTTCATTGCTAATAAAACTTATTTGTGGTTTGATAAATAACGGTACATTTCGCAACCGGCCAATAAAAATGCCCCTACTCCAAAGTTGGCTGTAGAATTGACACCCACTACCTGCCCCGGAATGGCCTTTTCGCCAATGGGCTGTACATAGCCCAGCTTGCCGTCTTGTTGTAAAGCTGTTTTAGTAAGATAATCCCAGCCTTTTTTCACAGCCGGCATATAGGTCTTCTCTTTTAAATATCCATTGTTAATTCCCCAAAGCAAACCATAGGTAAAAAATGCGGTTCCACTGGTTTCAGGCCCCGGTGCATGGCTTGCATCGAGAATACTGCGGGTCCAATAACCGTCAGCCTGCTGGCTTTTGATAATGGCTTTGGCCATGTTTGTGTATTTCGTTAGATATTCGGCACGGTGCGGATCGTTAGCAGGCAGGTCTTTCAACACCTTGGCCAAACCGGCAAACACCCACCCATCGCCCCTGGCCCAGAAATCTTTTTTACCGTTTACACTTTTATGTTGCGGATAAACATATTTGGCATCGCGGTAGTAGAGTTTCTCCTCTTTATCGTACATAATGTTGTTGGCGTACATAAAATACTCGTAAAGCTTATCCGAATATTGCTTGTTGCCCGTAAGCTTGTATAACTTGGTCATTACCGGCATAACCATGTAAAGTCCGTCGGCCCACCACCAGTAGTCGTTATTGGGCGTGCTCATTTCGTAGTCCATTACTTCTTTGGCACGGGCTACTTTATGGGCTTCGGGTTTAATGTGGTACAAATCAATGTAGGTTTGGAAACAAATCTGCCAATCGCCAAAAAGCACATATTCATCTGTTTCGCCGTACTTATATTTCCATTTGGTTTTATCAGTCGATTTTGCGCCCATCCATTGGTTGTATTCTGCCCAATCTTCCGAATATTTCAAATAATTATTATCCTGAGTAAGTGCATAAAGTTCCATGTTGCCGGTATGGTAGGCTGCATGATCCCAAAAAGCGCGTACCTGTGGTTTATTGTTGGTTTGCCAGTACTGGTTGGCGAGGTTAATTTTAGCCAGCACATCTGCTTTGGTTTGTGCATAAGCACTTATCGAAAATAAGACGAGGCAAAGGGCAACAAAAATTGATCTGTATAATTTAAACGGGTTCATTATTTTACTGGTTTTATTCCTTTTAAAGTTGGTTCTACGGCTTTAATTGTTCCGTCGGTATTGAATTCCATTTTATCGATGCAAACCTCGCGGTTGTAACCGGCGGCATCGCCCATGGTAATTCCTTTTGGCCTGTTAAAACGGTGGTAAACCATGTACCACTCATCTTTACCCGGCACCTTGATTACGCTGTTGTGCCCGGTGCCGTAAATTCCTTTTTCGGGCCTTTTGGATAGGATCAGGTTATCGGTTGGGATAATCATTTTGCCTGTTAAAGAATCGGCATAGCCGTAACGCACACGGTAATTTTCGCTTCGGGTATCATCTTCCGACCACAGAAAATAATATTTCCCCTTGCGGTAAAATATCTCGGTTCCTTCTCGAAAACTGCTGTTTGGCGTAATTACCCTGATGGAAGTGGTATCTACAGAAACCATATCGTCGTTTAGTGGTGCTACAGCCATGTGGCCGTTACCCCAAAACAAATAACTTTTTCCGGTCTTTGGGTCGGTAAAAACATCAGGATCAATCTCTTGTCCGCCACGTGTACCTGCAGGTCTTTTCGAAATTAAAGCCTTTCCACTGTCTTTAAATGGTCCGGCGGGATCATCGGCTACCGCTACCCCTATTTTTTGTGCCGCCGTAAAATAATAGAAGTATTTATAGCTTCCATTTATCTTTTTCTCGGTAATGGTGGGTGCCCAGGCATTCTTTTTGGCCCATGAAACATCTTTTTCCAGATCGAGTATCACTCCTTCATCTTTCCAGTTCACTAAATCGGCTGATGAAAAAGTTTTAAAATAAGTGCCACTCCAGCCGGTAAAACCATCACTGGTAGGGTATAAATAGTATTTTTTGTTTTTATTGGAATAGATGATTTCCGGATCGGCATAATACCCGTTCAAAACCGGGTTGTGATCTGCTGATACACTAACCGCATAGGTTTCAGGAGCCTTATTTCCTACTTTAACCGTGTATTTCACAGCCCCTTTGCTAAAATCAGGACTACCCGCAGGCGAAATTGTAACCCCAAAAGCATTTGAAAACTGTGGATTGAAAGCCTTTAAACCAGTACCTGGCTGAACAGGTAAATAAACGGTTTTGGCAACCGAATCAACCACGATGTTATTTTGTTTAACAGCTTTGTTTCCGGCATGCTGTAATACGGCCGAAGCATTGTACCATTGCGTTAGCAGGCGATTGGCTTCTGATTGTGTAATGGGCAAAACCGTACCATGGCGGGGATGAAAGTCCATGCTGATATCCTGATCAACCACCTTAAAATGCTCCAGATCAGTACTTTTGGTAAACTGATAGCGGCCTTTCATATACACATCATACATCAAAATATATGCATCGCCCTGATTGAGTTTAAACACTCCGGCACCCTCAACCGCATCGGTAGTTTGCTGTAAATAGTTATCCTGAAGCTTATAACCTTCGGTTAACTGATCGGAAACTGCCTTTTTAATACCATTACCATTTCCTTCGGTTTTAAAGAAAAGATTGTACTTGCCTTTATCGTAAATAATGTCACCATCAATGCAAGAGCCATTTGTTGGACTGAAAAAAAGCTGTTTAGGCTCGGTTTCCAAATCCGTAAAAGCTGCATTGGCATAGGCATAATAAATTTTATCCGGGTCGTTACCATGCTTCATCGACCAGTATACCATGTATTTTTTCGCTTTGGTATCGTAAATGGTTTGTGGTGCCCATACGCGCAACAGGTTTTCGTTGTTGGGAAAACGTTGCTGAATATTCACAATACTGAAAGTCCAGTGGATCAGATCAGTTGATTTTAACAGCACCATCGCCCGGTTGGAATTCCATCCTTTCGCCGAAACCATATCGGTAGCCACCATATAAAAGGTTTTGTTATCGGCCCCGCGCAAAATATGCGGATCGCGCACGCCACCTGTGCTGCTGATTTTCTCGGAAGAAATTACAGGATTGTTATGGTTCAAAGCCCTGTAATGATAGCCATCGCTGCTAATGGCAAAACGAATGGCTTCTTCTGCTTTTGAATTGCCTGTGAAATAAGTAAACAGATAGGCGCTGTTTCCGGCCGCTGTGGCAGCACCATTTTTAGCTTGTGCATGTACCCCATTGGCCGAAACCAACAGCGCTATACCGGCCAGGGAAAGATATTTTAAGAGGGGATGTATCATATATGTGTTGAATTCGCTATTTGTTTTTGGGTTTCCAATCTAATACCTGTACGGCGGTTGGTGCCTGGTTGGCACGGCCCTCGCCATCAACCTGGGTTACCTGCTGTAAAAACAGGCTCAAAGTGCCTTTGCTTTTCCAAAGCTCCGTATCGTAAGTGGGTTCCCAATCGCCCACACTGGTTTCGGTGAGGTCTTTAATTGTCCAGTTGCCTGCGCCCAAATTGTTGTTTAAGGCAATTGAAGCTTTATTTCCACGTTCTGCATCTCTAAACAATAAACCTGCTGCATAATTTTTACCATTAGGCCAAACGATAATCTGTGGTCGCGAAATGGGAATCTTTTTGGTTCCGCCCCCACTTAAACTAAAGGGCGTTTTCCGGAAGTTGAGGTTGCTCACCTGCCAGTTTCCTGCTGTTTTAAAAACGAGATGGTATTGTGGAATGCTTTCATTCGCTTCGCGCCAGTAACCGGCAATAAACACTTTTCCCTGTGCATCTGCAAACATCGAGGTCTGGTTAATCAGCTCACTTTTCTGCGGAATTTTAAGTGCATATTCTGCATTGGTGGCCGTAATGGGGAGAGTATATTTTTCATGGGTAGATTTGAACCAGGTAAGGCCGCCATCGGTAGATTTGGCGTAAGCTAAATCGTGGTTACTGGCCACATCCGGACTTTCGCGCCACACCCACGATAAATGGATGGTACCAGCCTTGTCTACCGCAACCTGCCAGTAGGCATTACGCTGCCCTTCGCCATCAATCATTCCATCTTGTACACGTGTCCATTTTTGAGTCTTCAAACTGTAGCGGTTAATCATCAGGTTTCCATTGCCCGAGCCCCCATCGCGGTAAAAAAACAACAGGTCGCCATTGGCAAGCTTATAAAATTCAGGATAACTCACCTTATTCTCTTTTGCCGAAACCATAGGCATTTTATCACCCATAGCTAACGAACCTGCTGCTACAGATTTGGCATAGTTTAAATTGTTGTTGTGCTGCCCCCAGGCCAGGTGCAGGAAACCATCCCCATCAACCATAATACTAATGGATTTATGGGCATCGGTAGCATCTCCTTTGTAAACCGTTCTCTGTACTTCCCATTTTTGGGCACCTGATTTACGGCTGGCAAGTACTACATATTGTTCGTGATCGTAATAAGATGCATACTGCGTATTTTTAAAAGTAACGAGTGCGTTTTTGCGAAAAATAACCGTATTGACCGAATTATTGGCCCAGCCATTAGCAGCAATGGTGCTCAATTGTGTTTCTTGTGCAAAACAGGTAAAACTTACAAGGAAGCAAAAACAGGTAAAAATTATACTTTTAAAAGGCGCTTGGTACATATCAGAATTTAGGCTGCTCAGTTTTATTTGGTAATGCCGAAGTACCGCTTTTTTTACGCTATAAACAGGGGGCTAAATCATACTTTGAAGGGGGCGTTTTAAGAAAAACACCCTTTAAACCTCAAATTAGCGTAACTTTTATGTGGTAGCATTGATATTATAATATTTGTGAAAACTTTTGCGGTGCTTTTTAATAAACTCCGAAGGAGTTAATTTAAAGAGTTTCTGAAACTGTTCTCTAAAGTATTTGCTATCGTTTATGCCCACCCTGAATGCGGCTTCGTTAATATTCAAATTGGTATTAATAAGCAACTCTGCTGCCTTACGTAAACGGATAAAGCGAATAAAGCCATTGATACTTTGCCCCGAAGTAGTTTTAATCTTTTTGTAGAGGTTAGAATGACTCATCCCCAAATCAGAAGCCAGTGTTTTTACATTGAAACTGTCTTCCATTAAATTTTCTTCAATAATGGTAATGCATTTCTGTAAAAAGCCTTTATCCTCCTGCGATACTTTGTGGGTATCTGATTTCAGGGTGATCTCGTTATAAAAATACGATTGCAAATTGGTGTGGTTCTTAATGATACCGTTAATTTTTGCCGTAAACAACTCCTTATCAAAAGGTTTACTGATAAAATCATAAGCTCCAACCTCTATACCCTTCAGCTTAATTTCAGGGCTTGGATCGCCGGTTAACAAGATTACCGGGATGTGGCTCAATGCCGAATCATCTTTTATGGCCTTGCAAAGCTCAATACCATTAAGTCCATCCATGTTTACATCCGAAATCACAATATCGGGCAGGTATTCTTTGCACAAACGCAATCCATCGGTACCATTTTCGGCCTTGTACACTTTAAAGCTATCCTGAAAAATATGTTTGATATAATCTATAATCTCGGGATTATCGTCTATAATGAGGATAGAATGCAGGTCGGAAATCAATAATTCGAGGTTACCCACATTTTCGGCTTCGTTGTTTTCTATTTCTTCCTCTTGTGCAATCAGTTCGTTTACATAGGTAAGCTCATTCTGCAAAGCACTGCTATGTTGCGGCAAATGGGGTTCACCCACTGGAATATCGACTAAAAAGGTTGTCCCCATGCCCGGATTTGCACTGAAAGAGATTTTACCTTTGTGCAGCTCTACAAAGTTTTTAGCTAAATAAAGTCCGATACCAAAGCCCATTTTTAACGATTCGTTAGACATTACCTTGTAAAACTTATCAAAAAGCTTTTCGCCTACATCAGCAGGAATACCCGGACCGCTATCGCGCACCTCAATTTGCACACGTGCGCCATCGGTTTTAACACTAAATTTCACGTAACCGCCCTTAGGGGTAAATTTCAAAGCATTAGAAAGCAGGTTAAACAACACGATTTCAAGTTTATCTTTATCGGCGTAAATATCCTGCTCTTCCTCTTCGCACTCAAAAATATAATTGATGTGGTTGTTCTTGGCCAGGTAATTAAAGCAGAGAAAAATTTCGTTGGTAAACTTAAACAGGTTAATCCTAACGATTTTAAGGATATCATTTTCACTCTCGGTTTTCCTGAAAAGCAACAACTGATCTACCAAACTCAGCAAACGTCGCGAATTGCGGTAAACCACATTGAGGTCGTTCTTTTCCTGTCCGGCTTCTTTTTTATGCAGAATATCCTTAATTGGGTTAACAATCAAGGTTAAAGGTGTTCTAAGCTCGTGCGAAATATTGGTAAAGAAGTTAAGTTTCTTTTCGTTGAGGTCTTTTTCACGCTCCATTTTCAGGTTGGTAATTTCTACCTCGTGTTTTAGCCTTCTTTGGCGGTTACGGTAAGTTTGGAACAGGTAAAATAAAGACGAACCAATAACTAAATAAATGGTGTACGCCCACCAGGTACGGTACCAGGGTGGCAAAATGGTAATGATTACAACTTTTTCGTTGTTGCTCCAGGCACCTTCTGTATCGGTGCTTTTGATATGCAGCTTGTATTTACCTTCGTTTAACCGCGAATAATAGGCTGTACTCAATTTATTTACGTAATTCCAGTCTCTGTCCCAGCCCTCCAGGTAATACGCGTACGAAATCTGATCCTGAAAAGAAAACTCTACCGCAGCATAATCAACCGAAATTACGGCCGAGTTGAAAGGGATGGAAATACGCTCGAGATTAACTACCGAAACATCCCGGTAATTGGAATCCTGATCGAGCGGCACATTATTGATCCTGAAATCGGTAAGCACAATTTTCGGGATCCGTTTGTTCTTTTTAATGCT
This sequence comes from Pedobacter ghigonis, assembly GCF_903166585.1. Lineage (GTDB taxonomy): Bacteria > Bacteroidota > Bacteroidia > Sphingobacteriales > Sphingobacteriaceae > Pedobacter > Pedobacter ghigonis. The sequence goes on along the minus strand of NZ_CAESCM010000022.1, from coordinate 46,866 downwards.
ATCGGGCGAAAATAAATTGAAACCACCAATACCACCAAACAAAAGGTTTCCGTTCGATAATTTTAAGGCCGCGTTATAGTTAAATTGATTGCTTTGCAGCCCATCGGTAGCATAATAGTTTTTAAAGCTGTTGTTTTTAACATCAAATTTAGATAAACCATTATAGGTACTGCACCATAAATTGCCTTGCTTATCTTCAAGTATATTTAAGACCGAATTACCGGGAAGGCCATCGCTTTGGATATAGCGCTTTATTTTTTTGCTCTCCGGATCGAAAAGCAACAATCCACCTCCTTCGGTACCAACCCACAGCCGGTGGCTGGCATCTTCGTGAATGGCCCTTATAGCGAAATTAACCTTAAAGTACTCGTGTTTTTTATTTACCGGATCGATCTTAATCAGCTCGGCATAGTTGCCCCCCCAGAGCCTTCCCTTCGAATCCTGAAAAAGCGTATGAATGTCTTTAAGACGGTTATCGAAAAGGTCAAATTTATCGAGCGCTTTATTGTAACGATACAATGCCCCGCCCTTGGTAGTACCAGCCCACAGATTTTGCTGTTTATCCTGGTACAATTTCCAAAGGTTAACCTCATCTACACCCTTAACGGTATTGTAACAGTTGTAGTGAATGAATTTCCCTTTTGCTCGGTCATAGCGATCAATTCCGCCGCTAAAAGTGGCTACCCAGGTATTGTGGCTGGCATCGTTTAAAATACTGGTTACAAAATTACTGATTAACGATCCCGGATCGGCAGTTTTAGCATAATTGGTAAAGGTATTCTGTTTTTGGTTCCAAACGCTTAACCCCCCCCCATCGGTCCCAATCCAAATGTTCTTATTTTCATCTTCACTAAAAGAAAGTACGAAATTGTTAATGAGCGAATTGCTTTTTAAGGGATCGTGTTTTATGGTTTTAAACTGTTCGTTTTCCTGGTCGATAATATTTACCCCGCCACGCAGTGTAGCTATCCATTTTCTCGATTCGTGGTCTTCGTAAACCTGTGCAACCGAATTACTGCTCAATACATCTTTTTCTTTTCCGGCTGCCAGGTAGCTTATTTTCTGGCTCCGTGTATCGTAAATCGCTATTCCTCCCCCATCTGTCGATATCCAGAGCTTCTGCTGTTTATCTAGCACCAATCCCATAATATTCTCGTTGGGCAAATGCTGGCTAAACCGTGTTAAACCATTGCTGATAGGATTAAATTGAAAAAGACCTCGTTCTGTTCCCACCCACAAAGTTTGATTAGTGCCCGCGGTAATGCTGGTTACTGAGCGTAATACTGGGGTAACTAAGCGGATGGTATTTTTCCCTGCATCGTACCGGCATAAACCAACATCTTTAATAAAAAGCCACAGGGTTTCTTTATCATCAACATATAAAGCTTTTACGGTATAGTTCAAGTTCTTACCAAAGGGGATTTGTTCTGCCAGAGGGCTATCCTTTTTAAGTAAAAAAAGTCCTTTTTCATCAGTAGCCACATAAACAGCGGTGGCCTTACTTACCGCAATGGCATTAATAGAGAAACCTACCTCATTTCTTTTGCCCCGATCCTGATAAAATAACTGATGAAATTTTGAGTCGGCATAGTCGTAATAGGAGATCCCTTTTTGCGTACCCACCCAAACACGATTTTTCTGGTCGCCGTTAAGTACGGTAATGTGGTTATTAACCAGCGAATTTTCATCGCCCCAGCCATTTCTGAATACCTTAAAATGGTAGCCATCATAACGGTTTAGGCCGTCATAGGTGCCCATCCACATAAAACCAAAACCATCAAGGTATAAAGAGTTTACAACATTATTCGACAATCCGTTTTCTACCCCTAAATATTTAATGGTAAAGGCAGGTGTTTGTGAAAAGCAAACACTGATACTCAGCCATAAGCAAAATATGGTGCAAACAGTAGTTTTATGAATTGGGAACATAGAAAAATCAGTACCTGGATATACTTGACAGGAAACGAATATACATATTTTCCCAAAAAGCCCGGTGTCTGTCGCCGTTTTAAGCTGTATGTTAATCCATACACCAGTTACTTATAAATAGGCTTTATCATTAAATTCCCTCCTTCGGAGCCTTCTTCTTCCCCTCCCTGATTTTAATAATTTCGTTGTATGGAACAACCCCGGCGTATTTGGCCCAGTTTTGATAAGCTTCAGTGAGTTCTGCAACTTTTTGCGGCATAGCAGCGGCCAGATTTTTCAGTTCTGAGCGGTCTTTACTGATATCATACAACTCCCATTGGGTTGGCTTACCTGTGTGGTACTCACTTACAAGTTTCAGGTTACCCAACCTTACAGCGGCATTGCCTTCGTGTTCCCAAAAAACAGGCCCTGTATGAACGGGAGTTTCTTTTCCATAAATCAACGGCAACAAGCTTTTTCCCTGTAAAGGTGTAATGATATTACCTTTATACCTGGCAGGGTATTTTGCTTTGCTTACCTCAACAATCGTAGCCATAATATCGGGCAAAAAGCCGTACTGATCTGTAAATTTACCCAAACGGGCCTGAGGTATGCCCTTAGGCCAGTGTATAATCAATGGGGTGCTGATTCCACCTTCGTTAACCCAGTGCTTGAATTTTTTAAAAGGTGTATTGGATACATTGGCCCATGATTGACCGTAACTGAGCAAATAACCTAATTTTGTACCCAGATTTTGCGGCAAACCGCCACCAAGTAAGCCGCCTTCAGCACAGGCTCCGTTATCAGACAGGAAAAAGATAAGCGTATTATCCAGTTCGCCCGAAGCTTCAAGTTGTTTAATTACCCGGCCAATGTTCTGGTCCATCCGATCGATCTGAGCGGCATAAAGTGCCATACGGTGATCCATTTCGTCTTGTTTAGCCGGCGATAATTCGTCCCAATTTGCACCATCAGCGTCGCTAAGGCCAGCACTTTGATCGATTACACCTAATGCTTTCATCCTTTCGTAGCGGGCCTTACGAAGTACTTTCCATCCCTTTTTGTATTGACCACGGTATTTCTTTACATCGTCTGCTAACGCGTTTAAAGGCCAATGCGGACTGGTGTAAGCCAGGTACATAAAGAAAGGTGCCTTACTTTCCTTTTTATTTTCGTCCAGAAATTTAACGGCATAATCTGTAATGGCATCAGTAAGGTAAAAATGCTCACCTTCGGGTTGTATTTTTTCATTCATCAACATTAATCCGCGGCCGCCAGCAGGATTAAAATAGTTGGTTGCACCGGCTAATAAGCCATAATATTTGTCGAACCCTCTTTGCATGGGCCATTTCTGTTCGCCATGATAACCTACATGCCATTTACCACTCATTAAAGTTTGATAACCTTTTGTTTTCAGCACCTCCGCAATGGTTACACATTTATTGTTTAAACTGCCCTGATAGCCCGGCAGGTTGTAATTGAAGCTGGTACTATCTTCCGGATCGTTAGACATGTGCCCGATGCCTGCCTGATGCGGATAAACACCCGTAAGCAAAGATGCCCGAGTGGGACAACACCGGGCATTATTGTAAAACTGCCTGAAACGGATACCATTGGCAGCAAGCCGGTCTAAATTAGGTGTAGCCACCTCACTGCCGTAACATCCAATATCTGCAAAGCCCATATCATCGGCCATGATTAGCAAAATATTAGGTGCCTTTACTGGCAGCGGGAATTGAGGGTTTGTTCCACTAAAAAAGAGCAGGAAGGCAAAGCAGCTAAAAACGGGAATCAACTTATTCATAATCAAAGGTTAGAATTTAGCCGAAAAAGTATTTCTTCTGGCTCGGGCAATTGTTTTGAACCTAAATTTGAGGATTTATTTTTTAGCAATTCATAAAACTCTTGTTACTGAAACACTAGAAAACAAAAAGCCCAATAATACATTGAGCTTTTGTAAGTTTAAATAAACTGACGTCATGAACGGGTTCGAACCGCTGTAAAAGGTTTTGCAGACCTCTGCCTAACCACTCGGCCACATGACTATTTATGGTTGAAATCAGTAAAATAATAACAACAACACAAATGTATATAAAATCCATAGAATTAATATACTTTTATCGGATTTTTTTTTATTTACCTGAATTGATGTATCGAAAAGGGGAAATTTTATTGGTATTTTGAAGGACGTTAAAGTGGTAATTCGACAATAAAAACAGTTCCTTTAACTGCTTTCCTTTCGAACCAGATTTTTCCACCATGGGCCTCTACAATTTGTTTTGAGATGGCCAGTCCGAGGCCAAAAGGTTGTTCTCCGGCTGTTCCATGACGTTTTGCATCGGTAAACATCTCGAAAATTTTATCTTCAATTTCCGCTGGGATACCTATGCCTTCGTCGTCAACCTCAATTTTAACCAGCCCCTTGCCTTCTTCCATTTTCACTCCGATTGTAGCACCATTCGGACTAAATTTTATGGCGTTGGCAATGAGGTTACTTATTACCCGCCAAAGCTTCTCTCCACTGGCAGAAATGATAAGCGGCTTTGCATCCAGCTCAATACGCTGTTCTTTTGCAGCGGCACTATCCTTCAATATAGCAACACAGTAGCGGAGCATTTCGTCGAGCTCAATTGGTGTTTTATGAAGCGAACCAGTTGTGACTTGTGCTTGCAACAAATCTTTCACGAGTTCAAGCGAATTCTTACTCAAATTTTTAATCAGCGAAAGCATGTCCAGGTCATCCTGCGAGCGTTCTATATCACTAGTCATCAAATCTGAAGCAGTATAAATAGCTGCTATAGGGCTACGAAGATCATGTGCAACAATTTTTAACAGATTGGTGTTATCGGCTTGACTTTGTTCTAATGCCCTAAGCGTCTCTCCCATCTGTTTATTTTTATTAATTACTTTCAGGTTTAATTTTTTAGTTTGTTTTAAACTCCGCCTGATTACATTCAGCATAGCAATTGCCAATAAACAAGCAACCGTAATGGCTACCAGCAAAACAACCTGATATCTTGATCGCTCCTGCAAAGTAACTACCTGCTGTTCCTTAAGCCCATAATCGAGGTAATCAACACTGGATGAATTGTTTATTTTATCCTGCTCTTCCTGAAGTAAAATCATTTTTCGACTATACACTGAAGCAGATCCGGCACTACCATTTAGCAAATAATAATCGAACAGTTTTCTCGAAAAGATTTTACTGTAGATCAGAAAACCATTTTTATCGGCCAACGCAAGTCCTTTTTTGTAATAGTCCGAGGCCATTGCCGTATCGCTGGCCATGAGCTGATCGCCCATATCAACCATCATATCCATTGATACATAGAACAGTTTTCTGTTAATCGCTCGGTTAATGGTACGATGGAGAAGTTGCAGCCCCTCTTTTAATTTTCCGTTTGCAATCAGTTCATCAGCGATCAACTGATCAATGGCAAGCAAGGTACGTTCATCCTTATACTTTAAAGCGATATCTCTAGCTTTCGAAATGTATCTTTTCTTATCCCCTGCTTTATATTTATCCGGATAAATTAAAAGATAATTATAAATCACCAGCGACAAGATAGAATCCTTCTTCAACTCATTGCCTTTTTTAACGGCCCTGTTAAACCACTGAATAGCACGCTGATCCTTATCCAGTTCTTTGTAAACCATGGCAATGTTCATGATGGTTTGAACAATGTTAACAGAATCTTTTACCTTGCTGTAACCGGTGTTTGCTTCGTTATAATACCGTAATGCGAGCTGCAGATTTCCTTTGATATCGAAAAATGTACCCAGATTATTTAAAGCATCTGCTTTACCTTTTGCATAATTAAGGCGATTAGCGGTTTCACGGGCTATGCGGGTATAATAAAAAGTGCTATCGGCATTTTTTTCATACATTAGAAAAGCGAGCCTGTTTAATGCATCTACATATTTAAAGCTATCGGTAATGCCCTTGATTGATTCTTTTAACTTTTCGGTTTCTGAAGATTGAGCAAAGCCAGAAAAGCCTAAAAGCAGCAGTAAAAAGAAAAATATCGAGCCTTTCTTTATCATACCTGAGTGAAGTGAGCGTTTAATTTAAAATAAGTATAAGCATATTTTGAATGCTATTTAATGTTCAACTGAAAAAACAACTGTATGCTCTGGCTATTAATTTAATCTAAACTACTTAATATCAGAATGGCCAAGGTTTTTATCCGGGCTTACTTCATCGCGGATCAGCTGTTTCAGCTCTTTAATTTCTGGGAAACGCTGCATCTGCTTTCTATCAAAGATTAGTTTTTCGCCTATATATACGGTGAAAACGCCTGATGTTTCGGCAGGCATTAATGCTACTCCTTTAACTTCGTCGACAAAAGTGGTTAAAATTTCCTGTGCCATATAAGCCGAGCGTAACATCCATCCGCATTTAGGGCAATAAGTTATGCTTATCAGTGGTTTATCCATTGTTTTTTCTACAAGGGTACAAAAAATATGGAAAATGGAAAAAGGATAACGGACTGGAAACTGCTTAAATCTGCAAAAAAGCTTAGCTACCAGCTTGTAAAAAGATTCAGGAAAATAGATACTAAAAGTATTTAGCATCACTTTAAAGCATGCTTTGAATACACTACTTATTCCTGCAAAAATTTTGAGTTTTAAAGAAAGAAAATTAAGAAAATATACGCTCCGCTGAAGATAAAACTGGTTTAGCTGCTTAATTAACCCAGTCACCGACCAAAATTAACTACCTTTTCTTTTCACGATCTGGTTTAAAAATAAAATAAAAAACTACCACACCTGCCAACAAAAATACAACGCCTAAAATAAAGTTCAACCGATCATCCATGCCTAAACAACAGCATGCACACCAAATAGTTGTTTAAAAAACTACAACCTGTGCAACTATGAGAAGTTGATACTGAACAAAATGAACTAAACAAATCAATCTCTCATTACGTTCATTAAATAAGAAAAGGATAACTACATCCATAGCTATCCCTTTCCAATTACTCCCGTGTTAGAGGAATTAGTATTACAATATTGAAACGCTTTTTGTTTGCGAAGTCTTGATTATCATACAAGAAAATCACTTAAAAAGACTGGTTAGTCAGAAGTCCGGTGTCTGATGATTATATGAACTAACGCGTTTTGCGGTTAAAATAGTCAGAAGTCCGGGGTCCGAGGTCGGAAGCCAATACGAACAAAGCTTTTCTGCGGTCATCAGCGTAATTCGCGGGAAACAAGTTGCGCCCTGCTTTGTGCCCTTTGCGCATTTCTCTGCACGCTCTGCGGTTAAAAGTCGGAAGTCAGGTGTCCGATGATAATTTGAACAAAACCTTTCGGCGAAGATTAGCGTAAAACCTGCGCCCTGCTCTGTGCCCTTCGTGCCTTTTCTCTGCGTTCTCTGCGGTTAAAAGTCGGAAGTCCGGTGTCCGATGATAATTTGAACAAAACCTTTCGGCGAAGATTAGCGTAAAACCTGCGCCTTGCTCTGTGCCCTTCGTGCCTTTTCTCTGCGGTTAAAAGTCGGGAGTCCGGTGTCCGAGGTCGGAAGCCAATACGAACAAAGCTTTTCTGCGTCATCAGGGTAATCCGCGGGAAACAAGTTGCGCCCTGCTCTGTGCCCTTCGTGCTTTTTCTCTGCGTGCTCTGCGGTTAAAATAGTCGAGGTGTCCGAAGCAAATACGAACAAACTAGTTCTGCGGTTATCTGTGTAATCCGCGGGAAACAAATTGCGTCCTGCTCTGTGCCCTTTGCGTATTCCTCTGCGTGCTCTGCGGTTAAAAGAAGAGATTCCGAAGCAAGTTCAGAACAACGATACCCTACACCGATTCGAGCCTAAGCAACACGCACTATCTGTTTAGGCTTTTTCTTCCTCTTTTTCCACCAGATAATACAACCCGTAACTGGCAAACTTGCCGCAATTAAACTGGCCAAAAACGACACAATCTTATGCGGTAAACCAAACAGTCTGCCCGTATGCAGATCGTAGTTCGTAGCTTCAATCAAATCAGCACCGTTAAAATCTGCGTATAGTTTCGACCTTAGCATCGCCCCTGTAGCTTCATCATAGAAAAAGGTATTCTGATTGCGAGCCCAGCGATAAGGATAAATCATCCGCAGGCGCAGTTCGCCTTTGCCACGCACCGATAAACTGCTTGAAACAGCTCCCGGATATTGTGTTTTCGCTGCAGTATATATTTTATTATAACGCACAGCTAAAGGATCGACAAGGGTAGACTTTGCTGCCACCACTGCTTTGCCCTGGGTTAGTTTGCTTCCGGTAAAGAAACTGGCAGCATTTTTAACGCCCTTAAAAGCAAAATACAAACCACTTAACGCCGTTACCAGCAGTACAAGCGATGCATAAAAACCCAAAACATTGTGCAAATCGTAATTTAAGCGCTTAAAAGAAGCTTTCCGCTTAATGGTAAGCGATTGCTTTAATAAGCGCATTTGTCCCGGAAACCAAAGCACTAAGCCTGTAATGAGCATGATTACGAAGATCACTACCGACCATTGCATGATAAATTCGCCGGTTTTACCCAACAGCAGCGATGTATGAATATGCTCTACCACTGCCAACCAATCTTCTTTTCCTTTCTTTACCAAAGCTGCATTGTAAGGATTAAAGTAATAAGCGGCTCCTTTTTTGGTTGTAATTTCGACTGTTGCATTCGGGAAAGCTTCTTCCATACGGATGAGCCTCAGGGGATCTTTAGGCGACAGTTTTTCAAAAGCAGTAATTACACTGTCTAAACCCACAAAGGGCTTCTGTTGAAGCCCTACGTAGCGAAAATCTTTCTGCGTAAATTCCCTGATCTCTTCCTCAAATACGTAAATAGATCCGGTAATACTGATTATAAATACCACCAGGCCAGTTACCAGGCCAAGCCATAAGTGTATGTTCCTGATGGTATTTTTGAAATTCTTTTTTCTCATCAATTAAAATGCATAACCAGCTGACAGGTTAAACCTGCGTCCATTTCCCCTCACATAATTTATGTTACTTCCATAAAACTGAGATATAGCGGGGTAATATACTTTGTTTAACAGGTTTTCTACACCAAGCGATAGTCTTAATGGTTGGCTAACCTGATAAGCTGCTGCTAAGTTAAATAAGTTAAACGCTTTTACCGGGCCTTCGCCGATTAAATATTTGCCTGCAGCATTGGTTTTAAAGCGATCCCTGTTACCCACACGCATCCAGTTTACATCTAATGTCAGGTTTTTAACCCCCGAGTATTTTAGGTAGACTGTAGTTTTAGAAGGTGGGATCCGGGTGGTGTTCAGGTACACATCTTTATCACCATTAAAATTACCGTCGTTATCTACATCGCCTTTTCCTTCTACCTGTGCATAGTTACCGCCAATGCTCAAATCGCGCAGAATCTGATAATCAGCCTGTAGCTCGAAACCGTAAACACGTTCCGGAATGCGTTGCGAAATATAAGTACCGTTTACTTCTAACAGGTTGGCACCAAGTTTAGAGGTGCTGTAATAATAAGCTGCACTGAAGTTTAATTTACCTACAGTACTGCTAAAACCAGCTTCGTAATTGTTTACAATGATGGGTTTGGTTTCTAATTGCGATAAAGTATTGCTTTTAGCTGCTCTTAACACCCTACCCAGTTCGAAAACCGAAAACGATTGTGCGTAACTGATAAAAGGATTAAAAAATTTGAATTTAGAATACCTTGCACCTGCATTAAAAACAAATGCATTATAGTTTAATTTCCCGCCTTGTACGGCAATACTACCTGCACCGTTTGCACCAGTAGCCAGGGTGTTAAAATCATCAACATCTATATTGATATTTTCGGCCCTTAAACCACCTTTAATGGTTAAATCGTTAAAGAGCGTGGTTGATGCCTGCAAGTATGGAGCAAAGTTAACCATGTTCATGTTAGGCACCCATAAACGCCCATCAGTTAAGCTCTGGGCTGTTTTATCGTTCATTAAATCTAAACCGTAGTTTAAGGTTACCGGCACATTTGCTGTAAGGTTGAAAGGTGTGTTTAAATTTACCCTTGCTCCTTTTTTAGTAGAAGTAATGGCCGATTGACCTCCACCGAAAAACGAAGCAGAGTTAGAATAAATGGTATAGAAATCCTGATAATATAAATTGGCTGTTAAATCGGTTTTACCAAAAATCTGCTGACTGGTATACTGCAAATTGGCATTGTGGTTAAAGCGTGTACCTTCATCAACACCTAAGCGCGTACCATAAACCCCAATGGCTGGAGATTGCCCAAATACACCTTCTTTTGTGGTATAAAGCGAATGCTGGCGCGAGCTGAAATAATTGTACATCAATTGCAGGCGTTGTTTTGCGGTGAAATTATAACCCAATTTTACAAAACCATTGTAAGATTTGGTTTCGCCAAGACCATATTCGGGTGAGATAACCAGGCCTTCCGCATCGCGGTAAACACCCGTTTTTTCGTACATCCCGCTTACCAGATAATCGAATTTAGCTACCTTACCATAAAACTGCTGCGAAAAACGATAGCCTATGGTACTGTCGCCTTTCAGGTTTCCGGTTAAGCCGGCTTGTGTATAACCACCAAAAGCTTTTCCTTTATCACCATTTTTAGTAATGTAATTGATTAAACCACCTTCGGCACCATTACCATAAATGGCTGTTGCACCTTTAATAACTTCTACACGCTCTACAACAGAAGGATCGATACTGCGGATATCCCTTCCACCTGCCCTTAGTGGCGTAGATTGTGGTATCCCATCAATTAATACCAGCACGTTACGGCCACGTAAGGTTTGTCCGGAGTTTCCAGTCTGGTTAGTAGAAAAACCTAAACCTGGTACACTATAAGAAAGTATATTGGCTAAATTGGGACTAATGGTTGATTGTGTAGCCAGTTCTTTGGCAGCAAGCACGGTTACCGACGATGGTGTTTGTGATAAAGACTCGGGTCTTCTGCTGGCCGAAACAATCACATCATTTAAATCTGATTGCTGCTCTTTTAAGGTAAAGGTAACCGTAGTGGTATCATTTGCCTTAACCAGTACACTTTGTTCTAATTGATTATAACCGGTAATCGAAACCCTGATTTGCTGATTCCCTGCAGGCACAGCTATTAATTTAAATGTACCAAGTTTATCGGAAGTAGTTTTAAGGTTTTGTTTTTTAACCACAATGTTGGCAAATGGAATATTGTTGCCTAACGAATCAACTACCTTACCCCTGATTGCACCCTTATCGGTTTGTGCAAAAAGTGGCAATGCTGATAAAATAGAGAGTGTTAGCGCGATTAATCGGAGGTAAGTGTGTTTCATTAAAATTAAATTTCGGCAAAGCTAACATTATTTAGACTTGTTAAAAATAATAAAATAAAAAAAGATACTATTCCCAAATTTCCTTTGTTCGCGAGTATTATTGATATTAGCCAAAAAACTACCAGCTGTAAATGATGTCTGAAACAAACCCAACTTATGCCCTCATTACCGGAGCAAGTAAAGGAATAGGAAAAGCAATGGCCATTGCCCTGGCCAAAAGAAAAATTAACCTGTTGCTTGTTGCCCGTTCTGTTACTGCACTTGATGAATTGCAACGGGAGATTCAGGCCAGCTATGCCGTAAAGGTGCATAGTTTAGCGATCGATTTGACTGAACCCAATGCAGCTCCCGATCTCTATCAATGGGTTTTAAAGAAAGAGGTAAATATTTCGATACTCATTAACAATGCAGGTTATGGCCTGTGGGGCAATTTCGGAGCGCTTAGCCTGCCCGAACAATTGGAAATGTGCCAGTTAAACATGAACATGGTTACCTCACTTTGCCATTATTTCCTACCGATGCTACAAAAAGAAAAGCAGGCTTATATCCTGAATGTTTGCAGCACCGCAGCATATCAGGCCGTGCCTACCCTTGCGATTTATTCGGCTACCAAAGCTTTTGTGTTGTCGTTTACAAGGGCTTTAAGGTTCGAACTTAAATCGGGACCTGTTTCGGTTACCTGTTTAAGTCCCGGGCCTGTTGATACGGGCTTTGCCGAACGCGCCGGTTTAGATGCCTTTAGCAAAATGGCCGAAAAATTTAACATGAAACCCGATGATGTAGCTGAAATTGCCATTAAAGGCATGTTTGCCAAAAAATCTGAAATCATTCCGGGTTTTACCAATATCATCAGCGTTTATGCCAACAGGATTTTACCTAAAGCTTTTATCGAGAAAATGGCAGCCGGGATTTATAAAACCTAGTATTTGAGTGTTTTCAGGTAGCGGTTTTCAGTTAGCAGTTTGTAGTACTAATGAACCAATAATCAGTTTGCAGTTAGCAGTTGGTGGTTTGCAGTACTAATGACCAATGAACCAGTTTACAGTTAGCAGTTTGCAGTATTAATGAACCAATGACCGATGAACCAATAATCAGTTTGCAGTTGGCAGTTGGTGGTTTGCAGTACTAATGAACAATAACCAGTTTGCAGTTGGCAGTTTGCAGTACTGATGAACTAATGACCAATGAACCAATGACTAATGAACCAATTTTCAGTTAGCAGTTAGTAATCCTCCCCTACGACGAGTCTTTTTTAATCAACTGTACCAGGCCCTTTCTTCCGGCCGAACCGTATTAGATTCTGAATCAGCACAAAAAAAATAAAAAAATGAAATAAAATTCTTTGGAATGTTAAAAATATATTACGTTTGTATTAAATACTACTAAATCTATAGATTATGTCGGATAAAACATTTTTGTTTTATTTTCTACCAGTACCGAACCACTCGCCCATGCGAATGTGCTGTTGTTGCGCATAATACTAAATCCAATTTATCTTTTTCTTAAACTTTTAATTTTTTTTGACACATGGCAACATCGTATCCAACCTTTACCTTATCTGATCAATTAACTGCACAACAGCTCGATTTTTTTAATACACACGGATTTATCCATTTTAAAAACTTCATTAAACCTGAAACAGTTTCAGCCATTGTTGAGGCTTCTAAACAGGTAGAACAAAAATGGCTTCAGCAAGATATTAAGAAAATTAACGGGGTGCCTATTAAATACGGGAAAGACCTTGATGGTTCAGCCATTGTACAGCGCTTTGCCTTTATTAACCAGCACCACCAAACTTTAAGTGGCTTGCTCCTTGATCCACGCTTTAATGCATTGCTTCAACTGGCAGGCGAAGGTGCACGTTTAGGAACTGAAGAAAAAGACGGCATGGTATTTAACCATTACATTAACGGACCTGAAAGTAAGTTTAGCAAAATGGGCTGGCATACAGATGGTTTGAGGGATATTTTTTACGGTACCAAACTAAACCCTATGCTTAATGTAGGCATACATTTAAGTACTTTAAAACCAGAAAATGGTGGTTTAAAGATCATTCCAGGCACGCATAAGCAGAATATCTATCAAATGCTTTTCCGCAAAAAATACTTTTTAGATAACAAGCCCGATGCGCAAGAGGTATCCATTTTGCCACAGGCAGGCGATTTAACCATTCACGATGGCAGACTTTGGCACCGCGTAGCTGAATCGGCCATTAGAGGTGAAGAAAGCAGACGCCGTGTTATTTATGTGCCTATTATTGCCGGAAAATATGCGCCTAAGCACGAAAATAGTCCTACGGTATTTTATCAACGCTTTGCCGGAATCGTAAAATAAATTATGCTGTTTGTTTTACTTTTCAGTTACCTGGTCAGATCAGGGAAGCTAAAGCGCGCGGGTACTTTTGTTAAGGCTGCGCCCAAAAAAATTGGTTTAAAATTTTATCGTCCCGAAACGGCCATCATATTCGGGTTTATTGTAGCTGGAGCTTAAATGGAGTGTAATATAAAAAGAGAAAAAGTGGCTGTTGCAAACCCCAAATTATTTGCCGACAGAGAAAGAACGAACATTTTACGTGGCGGCGAGCAACAACTCATACTTTTTCTACTTAAAAAACTCCCCGGATGGGTATCACCTAATTTCATGACAGGTGTTGGCATGTTCGGTTCGATACTTGTTTTTGCAGCATTTATATTGGCGCACTTTTATGGCAGTATTTGGTTACTGATTGGAATTTTGGGCCTGCTGATTAACTGGCTTGGCGATTCGCTTGACGGCAGGCTCGCCTATTACCGTAACATTCCGCGAAAGTGGTATGGCTTTACCCTCGATATTGTTATGGATTGGTTAAGTATCGTTTTAATCGGCCTGGGTTATTATTTTTATGCCGATAACGTAAAACAAATACTGGCCTTTTTGTTTGTGGTGCTCTATGGCTGGTCGATGATTATTGCCTTGCTGAGGTATAAAATTACCGGTGCTTACCAGATCGATACGGGTCGCTTAGGGCCAACCGAACTCCGGGTAATCATAGCGCTAATTCTCCTCTCCGAAACCGTTATTACCGGTACTATTGGCTATTTCGGTATGGCCATTTGTGCATTGCTTTTGATTATCAATATTACTGATACACTAAAACTGCTTAAAGACGGCGATGCCAGAGACAAAGCAGATAAAGGAAGCCGATGACCTGGGAATCGATTAAACTATTCTTAAAAGCGCAGGTATCAGCATTTTCGGGCGGGCTTACCGATTATGGCCTAATGATCCTATTAACCGAATTACTGCACATTCATTTTACCATATCCATTATCATTTCGGGTACAGTAGGTGGAATTGTAAACTTTTGTATTAACCGTTTCTGGGCCTTTAAAAGTAGCGGTGGCTACCATAGTTCGGCTAATAGCCAGTTTATCTGTTTTTTTATGGTGGTGTTGGGCAGTATTTCTTTAAAATCAGCGGGAACATATCTGCTCCACAGCAGTTTAAATATAGATTATAAAATTGGCCGGTTATTGATTGACAGTGTAGTATCTTATGGATTTAACTATCCGTTAATGAAATACTGGGTGTTTAAGGCAAACAACCTCAACTGTCAGCTTGTTGAAGAACGGAAAACGCTCACTTAACAGAAAAATGCCTGTATAAATTGATTATTAAGGGTTTAAAACCAATAAACAGCTTAAAAAACTACTTATTTACCGTAAATAACAAACGTTTGCGCTGAAATTGCAACAATAAAGGTAAAAAGTGATGTCCAGCTCAAACGATGAAGCATAAAAAACTGAACACCTTACCTTTACCTTATTAGTTTAATATCCTGGGTTCATTCACCCTATCAGCATTAATCTGCTTAACAATTTCTTCAAATTTGGCTTCTTTAGCCATGTATTTATTTAATAAATCGAGTTGATTTAATCCCCTAACGAGGTTGTGTTCAGGGTAATTCGTTTTATAATAAACATCGCCATTTAAAAAGTCGGTAATGAACCTAACGGCCTGCATATAAATCATAAACTTACCGGCATAAATAAAGAATTGTTTTTCGGCAAAGCTTAAAACCGAATCCATTTCTTCCATATAGCCTTTGTGTATAGCAGCAAAAACATCTTCCCTGATTGCTATTTTATTAAAATCGCGTTCCTCTTCGTTCGCTTCAGAAAGATAGGTACGCATCATATCGCCAACATCGCTAATGAAATAGCCTGGCATCACCGTATCCAAATCAATTACGCAAAGCCCTACACCTGTTTCTACCTGCAACAACACATTACTTATTTTAGTATCGTGGTGTATCACACGGAGGTTAAGCGCACCGCTATCTACCATGTGTACATATTGTTCTTCAATTTCGAAAAGCCTGATAATTTCTTCTATAGGCAGTTTTGCTTCCGCAATCCTTACATCGCTTGCATTTTCTAAAGCCACTTTAAACTGCTCAACCCGAAGGGGCAGATTGTGAAAATCTTCGATTGTAGACTTTAACTTATTTACATTGAAAGCGCCCAGCATTCTGGTAAATTTACCAAACTGCTTGGCAGCATGATAAGCCTGCTCTGGTTCCTGCACAAAATCAACTGAGCAAGAGTTTTCTACAAAAGGGAAAATACGGTAAAAATGATCGTCGATCACTACAAAATCATCGCCACTTGTGGCGGTAATTGGTGCAACAAACAAATATTTGGGAGCGGTTTGATCCAGATATTTTTTTATCGCCTCAATATTCCGGGCTATGTTTAGGGGCTCCCTAAAAACTTCGGTATTTACCTCTTGCAAAATATAGGCAACACCATCGCCATACACTTTCCAGGTATGGTTAATCAGGCCAGAGCCGAAAGGTTCTGTTTTTAATTTTTCTACGTTAAGTCCATAAGCACCTAAGACTTCTTGAAACATAAGATGGTAATAATATATATAAATGTGTCGGGCAGGTTATTAAAGCCCATCCCGAATAAAGTTCTGGTTAAAAATATGTGGGTAATACCTTGCAGTACTACCCATAAAAAAGGACTAAAATCCGCTATCGTCTAAAGCGAAAGTATTTTTACGGTCTTTCCATTTACCTTTGGTAAAATCAGGGAATTTTTGTGGCATATTTCCTTCTTTTAACGATTTGGTAGAAAGTGGTGTAATAACACTCATGGTTACCGAGTCATAAACATCAATTGGGGTTTGTTTTTTCTGTTTTACCGCCTGGATAAATCCATTAAACACAAACCAGTCCATACCACCGTGACCAGCGCCTACAGCTTCTGCTTCGTATTTTTTCCAAAGCGGGTGATCGTATTTAGCAAACCATTCGTCAGCTTTATCCCAGGCATGATCTTTCGATTTATGCTCGATGTGTACCGATTTGTTTACATCCATCCAAAGTCCGTTTGTACCCTGAACCCTGAAACCGATAGAGTAAGGACGAGGCAAGTGTGTATCGTGACTTAACATTACCGTTTCGCCGTTTGCACAGTTAATTAAGGTAGTGGTTACATCACCATTTTTATAGTTGATTTTTGCATTTGGGTGACCTGGAGAAAGTTCTTCTACATAAGCAGCCAATCCTCTTGCTTTCGAACTGAAAGATACCAGATTGGTAAAGCTGTTACCTCTGTTGATATTGGCATATTGCATGATCGGGCCTACACCGTGGGTTGGATATAAATCACCATCCTGATCGATGTTGAACTGCGTACGCCATTGTGCCTCGCTTAAAGCTTTTGGTCCGTATTCTACACCACCTCCATAATAATCTTTACCGTTATTAAATAATACGTTTCTTAAATTGTGCTGGTAACCACCTTCTAAGTGAACCAACTCACCAAATAAACCCTGGCGCACCATGTTTAAGGCTGCCATTACGTCTCTACGGTAACAAACGTTCTCTAAAGTCATGTAAGGCATTCCGGTTTTCTCAGAAGTATTTACAATATCCCAGTGATCCTGAACAGTTAATCCTGCAATAACTTCACAACCTACATATTTACCAGCTTTCATGGCATCAACTGCCTGATCGCGGTGAAACTGCCATGGTGTAGAAATAATTACGGCATCGATATCTTTACGCTCGATAAGTTTTTTATAAGCATCTACCCCACCGGTATATTCGGTAGCTGCAGGTCTTCCTTTTTTAGCGATGAAATTACGGCAAACTTTAAGCGAGCTTTCCTGAGTATCGCAAATAGCTACAATTTCAACATCGTCTCTTAATGCACCTTCAGAAATATGGCTCATGCCACGTGCACCTACACCAATATAACCTACTCTTACTTTGGCACTGTCTGATGATGCGAATAAACTTCCTGTTGGCAGGATGGTTAAACCCGCCGCTGTGACTGCACCACTTTTGATAAAATCTCTACGTTCCATTTGTGTTTTTTATGTTTATTATTTAAGTTTAATTGATCGTAATTGCTACTGAACAAACGTTTTACTTGCTGTTATTTAGCTGTTTTTAAATTCACATCTGCTTAACTTTCAGTAGTTCATCCCTATGCATCTACTTATAAATTTTTAAATGGTTTCTGGTTAAAATATAATCTGTAATCTTTAATTCTGCCATTGGCATTATCTTGTCTTGGCAACAGTTTCAATGCCTTAATGCTGTAATTTTTGCCCAGGTCTATTACAATCTGGTGCGGTGGCTTTGGCGATTTGTTTTCCCATTCCGTATGCCAGATACTGGTAAACTGCAAATCAAAAACGTTTGCTGCATTTCCATCATCACTGCCTAGTTCCTCGCTATCTGCATAAACAACTTTCCAGTCGCTACGCGGTATTTCATTGCCTTTATCATCAAGCAGCACAATTTCTGCTACCGAGGTATAAGGTTGTCCTTTTTGTTCTGATAATGCTTCAAGACAAAAATATCTGGCATTAACAGGTTTAAAATTCACTGTCTGCCATTTGTTATCGTTTGCAAAAGTGCCCTCTGCATAAGGTTGCTGTGCATCTGCAAGCCATTTCTGGCCGGCTTTACGGTGCAGCTGAGGTTGCTTTTCGTTTACAACATCCAAAATTGGTTTATCCAAAAAGCTTAATGCCGGGTTTAGGGTACCAAATAAATCGAAAACCACCACTTCGTTGCTTCCCTTTTTTAACCAGCTGCCTGGCACGAGCATGGTTTGCGTTGGGCCGATATTCCAGTATCTGCCCAAGCACATTCCATTTAACCAAACTAATCCTTTATTCCATTTCCCGATATCGAGGTAGGTATCTTCTAATTTATCGGCAGTGAAACTCCCTTTATAAAAAGCAGCACTTGCCGGCTGGTGGTTAAGTTTTTCGTAACGGAGCGGGATATTTACATCTCCCAGTCTGATCGGATAATTTTTCCAGCCTTTTAACTCCCGCTGTTTTCCGTTTTCGCTAAGGTAAACTGCACCATGTATTCCTTTCCAATCGTGCATCTGGTAACCATAGTTTACCCTACCGGTTGCCTCTACCAATACTTTTAATACGCTTTTGCTTAATCTGGCCGGTATTTCTATGCTAAATTTCCCTTTTCTTCTATCCAGCTCCCCAATCTTTTTACCATCAATATATACCAAAGCATAATCGTGTATATCTTTAAAAATAAGGTTAGCTTTTTTACCTGCACTTAAACTGGTTTCGTACAGCACACAACCAAAATCCTGGTTCAAATCTTCCATTAACAGTGCAGTATCAGCCAAAGTTGCTTTGGGCATGTTTTTATTTAACACTGCTATAGCTGAAAAGGTAACAGGTTGCAATTTTTGAATCTTATTTGCTGGTGGAACATCAGGCAAAACCTCTCCTTCCTGCAGATAATTGGCAAATAGATTACGGATAGCATAAAACTTCTCAGTGGTGTTTCCTGCTTCATCAATAGGTGCATCGTAATCGTAACTGCTGGTTTGAGGCAGGTATGGAGGTGCATTGGCTCCACTGTAGGTACCAAAGCTTGTGCCACCATGGGCCATATAAATACTGAAAGAGGCTTTATGATCGAGCATGTACTTCAGCTCAGTAATAATTCTCTGGGTATCGCCTTTATGGTGTGGCCTGCCCCAGCTATCGAACCAGCCCGGGTAATATTCGCCACACATTAATGGCCCTGTAGGTTGTATAGCCCTTAAAGCTTTAAAATTGGCTTCGGGGTTGCTCCCAAAATTTACAACGGCAAACAATCCTTCAGGGTGGTCGTTCTTTAACTGTGAAGGTCCGTCGCAATGGAATAAAGGAACATTAAAGCCAGCTTCCTGTAGATTGGCTTTAATGATGTTCATATAATCTTTATCATTACCATAGCTGCCGTATTCGTTCTCTACCTGCACCATGATAATGTTGCCACCTTTTGTTATTTGTAGCGGAGCAAGCTGTTTACCTACTTCGAGGAGGTATTTTTTCGACCGGGCTAAATAATATGGATTTTGTGTGCGCAAACGGATGTTTTTATCTTTAAGCAGCCACCAGGGGAAGCCACCAAACTCCCATTCGGCACAAGAATATGGTCCGGGTCTTAATATTACGTATAAACCAACCTCTTTTGCCAGTTTACAAAATTCGGCAGCATCACTTTGCGCTGTCCAGGTAAACTGATCGGGTTGTTTTTCGTGCATGTTCCAAAAAAGGTAAGCACAAACGGTATTTAAACCCATAGCTTTCGCCATTTGCAAACGCTGTTTCCACTCTGCTTTCGGAATACGCGCAAAATGCATTTCGCCACAACGGATCACATAAGGTTTACCATTAAGCTCAAAAGATTCGGCACCTATAGTAAAGGTTTCTGCTTTTTGAGCCCGGCTACCAGCTGATATGCTGATTAACAGTGCTAACGTAAATATTTTTTTAAGCAAGGAGACGTGCATTCGTTAAGGTTCTGTTCGGTTTTGTTGATTTGTATTTTTAAAAATAGAACAAGCAAGCGAGCAAAACAACATAAATGTCAGCGCAAACGATTGTCTAATTTTTGCATTACCTGTTTTAACCGATGTAAACTAAACCATACCTTATATAGCATCAAGCTGAATTAAACGAGCCTCAATATATTAATCCGTATCCAATGTATATCTTTATAACCTTATACTTGAATAATGAAATGGATTACGCGTGAACACCCCAAAATAGACCGAATTGCTTGTCCATGGTTAATTAAGCGCTTTATTGATGCCGATGCAGAAATTATCTATGTTCCGGCCGGTGAGGTACTGGATAAGGCTGCAGAACTGGGTGCTACTCCTTTTGATATGCCCGATGTAGAATATACACATTACGACGATCAATGCACTTTCGATTATTTCATTAAAAAACATCAGTTAAAAGATGCCGCGCTTGACAGGTTAGCTGCCATTGTGCGCGGGGCAGATACCGACCGCCACGACTTTGCGCCGCAAGCTGCAGGCCTCGAAGCCATATTCTCGGGCCTGGCCTACCACAGTACAAACGACCATGAATTACTGGCTTTTGGTATGCGGATATACGATGGCCTCTATAGCTGGGCAAAACATCTTTATAACAAAAAACACACACAGGCAGGTCCTGTTGAACAAATGCTGCTGAATATCTTTACCCAATACCTGCAACAAACCAAAGGGAAAAAAGCACCGGTTTGGGCTAAAGCACTTAAAGAAATGATACAGGACCAAATGGACACCAACATGAATTTAAGTCTGCAGCAGGTATCAGATGAGCTGGAGATTAATCCAACTTACCTTTCAAGAGAATTTTCCAAATATTTCGACAACTTGTCTTTTGGAGATTATATCCGGAAAATGCGCATTGAAAAAGCAGTAGTACTGATTGAAACAACAGCCTATTCATTAACAGAGATTGCTTACCTCACCGGGTTTTCTGACCAAAGCCATTTTAACCGGATTTTTAAAAAACAAACCGGCGAAAATCCTTCTTTCTATAGAAAAAGGATACAAAAAGGTAAAAAGGATACAAATAGTTAAATCCGTACAATTATAGCATTTACCTAATGCGCAATATTGTAGTGAAATACAATTTGCCTGATGGATAAACAGCCTGATCACCCTAAACCACGCTACTCGCTTGCCGCAATCACAACCTATTTTTTAAAACTGGGCACCTGGGGTTTTGGCGGCCCTGTTGCGCTTGTGGGCTATATGCAACGCGATTTGGTAGAACAGAAAGGATGGCTAAGCGAAGAAGAATATAAAGAAGGGCTCGCACTGGCACAACTGGCACCCGGCCCGCTGGCAGCACAACTTGGCATATACATTGGTTTTGTACATTATGGTTTGCTGGGCGCTACGCTTACAGGCCTGGCTTTTGTCCTTCCATCATTTATCATGGTGGTATTATTGGGTATGGCTTACCAGCAGTATGGTGGTTTAGCCTGGATGCAAGCCGTATTTTATGGGGTTGGCGCTGCTGTTATTGGCATTATTGTAATGAGTGCTTACAAACTAACCATTAAATCCATCAGCAGGTTTGAACTTGCCGCCATGAAAGCTAAATGGCTGTTGTGGCTGTTTTATATTGCCGGTATCGTAATTACGGTGATTACCGAAAGAGAAGAAATTTTACTTTTTCTGGGTTGCGGCATCTTATATATGCTGATAAAAGCCCCGCCCAAATGGGCAAAAAAACCGGCTACACTCCCTGCTGTGTTGTTGATAAATACAGGGTTCTGGACTTATGAAGGAAAAACCCTGCAACAAATTGGCTGGTTCTTTGCCAAAGCCGGTGCATTTGTATTTGGCAGCGGACTTGCTATTGTACCTTTTTTACATGGTGGTGTGGTAAAAGAATTTGGCTGGCTTACCGAAGCACAGTTTGTAGATTCGGTAGCGGTTGCCATGATTACCCCCGGCCCTGTAGTAATTACAGTAGGCTTTATTGGTTATTTGGTTGCGGGCTTTCCGGGTGCCTGTATTGCAGCTTTGGCAACCTTTTTGCCATGCTACCTCTTTACCGTTGCACTTGCACCATTCTTTAAAAAAATTGCAAAAAACACCAGTATCAAAGCATTTGTTGATGGCATTACAGCCGCTGTTATTGGTGCCCTGGTGGGCTCGGTAATTGTAATCGGCATGCGCTCCATTAAAGATATTCCTACCACACTAATAGCCGTAGCGGCAGTACTGGCACTCATTTACATTAAGAAATTGCAGGAGCCCTATCTAATTGGCATTGCTGCAATTATTGGCTTACTCATCAAATTTGTTTAATAAAATTATGCTTACATCTTTTACCAGACCATTTATCCGTTTTACAGCCATTGCCTTTATATGTACTTTATCTTTTAAAGTAAAAGCACAAAGCAGCCCAACTGTTAATGTTTATCCAAAAATAACCGGCTATTTCAGTTTATTCCATCCTATCGGTACGTTTAATAAAGACGGTTTTCACAACAACTTTTCAAATGTTTATACTTTGGTGTTCCCCTTCGGAATCAACCTCCTAAAAAGCGACAAATTTGGTATCAGCTTCGAAATTGCACCAGCGATCCGCACCGAGCATAACATTTCAAAAGTGAGTTCGGTACTCTTTCATCCGGGTGCCATGTTTCGTTTTAAACATGGTTTTACCTTTATTGGTCGTGCAGCGTTCGAAACCAATGGCCGTTATGGTTTTACACCCGTTTTTAATCAGGTTATTAAGAAAGGGAAAAATACCAGTCTGTATATGGCTTTGCCACTACCAGTTAGATTTGGTAATGATCAACCCGCTTCTTTAACCACAGGTGTACAGGTTGGGGTAGCTTTTTAGCTAAGCCGCTAAAATTTATGATGTTAATGGGCACAGTCAAATACTTATCCCGACGGATAGTGTAGAAATATTTTCCCAATTCCACATAGCGTGGAAAAACAACCCCATTTAATGCTGCTTTATTTTAGGTTCCTCATCATGCCTTTATTTTTTTACGTAACAAGCAAATCAGCTTAAATAAGGCATTAATGATGCAAAAACCGCATATCACAAATAACCCATTAGCCAAAATTCCCATACCTGTACCTTAAAAGAAAAAATTGGTTTAGCTTTTGTCTTAGGCATTTATAACAGCATCAAATGATCAGTTCATTATGCTTTATGTTTTATTTACCTAACCAAACAAATCGATGTCAACAACCGAAAGCGGCTTCACAAAAAATGCAGCCAACCTAAAAGATTTAATTATTCGTTTAAAAACCCTGGGTGCGGCATATCAGCCTCCTAAGCAAGCCTTTCAGATAGAGGCTTTAGAACTCCTCTCAAAAAATGCTGACGAGTCTACCCGGATACTCAGCCAGGTACTTCCGATATACAGTAAAGCTGTAGATGAGCAGGAACTTATTTTTAAGGCTTTAAGCAATTTAATTACCAGGAGTTATAATTACCTGAAAGCAGCTATAGATAATCCTGCCGAACTGCAAACAGCTAAAACACTGGCCGATAACCTAAGGGGCATATCATCAAAAACAACAAAGGCTGATGGTACCAGTACCCAGCCCCATGTGCGCGTATCTTACGATACTAAAGTGGAAAACCTTAAACAATACATTGATGTGCTCATTATTAGCAAAATATATTCACCTGCCGAAGCCGATATCAGTATTGAAGCCTTACAAACGCTACTGATCAGTATGGAAAGCAATATTACTGCGGTTGCAATTGCCAAAACACCGGTTGATGATGCCCGTAGAAATCGGTTTAATGCATTTTACGATAAACAAAGCGGCTTAGTTATAATAGTAAAAGGGGTTAAAAACTATATAAAGGCCTCTCTAAAAAGCGATCACCCGCAACTTAAACACATTTTAGCTTTAACATTTAGCAAATAAATTAATCGTCATGCGGGTGGTCATCCCCGCATGACTTTTTTACAAACGATGTACAACAATCTCCAGACGATCTTTTCATTTATTTTACGCTGCATAACCTATTGTTAAATATATAGGACAATCCATTTAAATAATTGTGAGTCCATTCTACAATATGGTATCCCAATTTAACAATATTGCATTCCGATTTCCCAATAACCTGTTCCAATTCTCAAATACCGCATCCCAATTCTCTAATAACGCATCTCTGTTTATTAATACCAGAAAATCATTCATCTATACTTTATCATATTGTTTAAATATGCTACTCGTGGTATAACTTTCTAATCAGGCTTGGCAAAGCCACGAGCAGTAAAGGCAAGGCTACAATAAAACCACCAATTACAGCTATGGCCAGCGGCTGATGAAGTTGTGCTCCTGCCCCGATACCTAAAGCCAAAGGCATTAATGCAATAATTGCCCCCAGGGCAGTCATTAATTTTGGTCGTAAACGGGTAGAAATAGCAAAGGTAATGGCATCATCAACACTTAGTTTTTCCAGCGATTCTTTAAACTGCAGAAAGGTGAATATGGCATTCTCGCCAATAATACCCACAATCATAATCAAGCCTGTATAACTGCCCACATTTAAAGGGGTATGTGTTAAAAACAAAGCCAGATAACTGCCCGAAATCCCCAGTACTGAGATAACCAGAATAAGAAAGGCAGTTTTAAAATCTTTAAACAGGAACAGGATTACGCTAAACACCAGTAAGCTCGAAGCAATAAGAATGATTAACAATTCGGTGAAGGATTGTTGCTGCTCTTTATAGGCACCACCGTATTCGATGTGATAACCCGAAGGCAGGTTTATATTTTTATTTACAGCTTTCTGCAAATCTTTCATTACGCTGCCCAGATCCCGGTTATCCAGTCGTGCGGTAACTACCCCAATGCTTTGCAGATTTTCTCTTTCTACTTCTGCATTTCCGGATTTTAACGTTACCACAGCCATTTGCCGAATAGGAACAGCAGTTCCATCAGGCAGAAAAATTTTAAGTTTAATTATATCAGCCACACTAAAAGTCCTGCTGCCAGGGTACACCATACGAATAGGCGACAGCTGTTGTTTATCATACAAATCGCCGATTAAAGTACCTTGCATCGCCGTTTGAAGCTGCGATTGAAAAGCGGCCGGACTTACTCCATATTGCGCCAGCACAGCAAAGTTGGGCTCAATGTTTGCCGTTGGACCCGAGCGTACAATACCATCAAAAACGTCGGCTGTACCACTTACATGTGCAACAATACCTGCAACCTTTTTAGATAGACCTTGCAGTTTCTCCTGATCGTTACCAAAAATCTTTACTTCTATCGGCTGCGTAGAACTCATTAAATCGCCCAGCATATCACCAATTACCTGCCCAAAATCGATAACCAGTGCAGGCTGGGTATTTTCTATATGTGTACGGATTTCAGAAATTACCTCATCAGTGGTTTTTGTTCTGTTTGGTTTAAGCTGGATCAGATAATCGCCGGTATTGGGTTCGGTGATAAAGAAACCCATTTGTGTTCCTGTTCTACGCGAGTATGCCTGCACATCGGGGATTTTAACAATTTCCTTTTTTTCTACTTCCTTAAGCATCCTGTCGGTTTCTTCGAGCGATGTACCCGGAGGCGAAGCATAATCCAAAACAATACTGCCTTCATCCATTTCGGGCAGAAAGCCGGTTTCTAAACGCGGAAAAACAAGTGCTATCGATGCAAGCAGTACCAGCAAAAATAGAATGGAAATAGCAGGACGCGTAATAAAATAACGCACCCAGTTTTGCGGTTTAACCTCATGTACAACCACCTTTTTACCTGAAGCGGCATGGCTGCCACCTTTGCGGGTAAGCAAAAGATAAATTACGGGTAAGCCAATCCAGGTAACAAAGAAAGAACAAACCAGCGTAATAATCATGGTATTGGTCATTACCTGAAAATAAGCGCCTGCAACACCGGTCATCAATACAAAGGGTACAAAAATTACGATGGTACTAATAGAAGAACCCAGCATAGCCGGAAAAAGATAGCCAACAGCTTTGCTCAGTAATCGCATGGTAAGCTCTTCGGGATGTTCTTCGTGTGTACGGTGAATTTGTTCTACCACTACAATGGCATCATCTATAATTAAACCAATGGCCGCAGCAATGGCACCAAGTGTCATGATATTGAGCGAATAACCGATAAAATAAAGTACAATTACCGTTAAACAAAGTGTAACCGGGATGGTAATTAATATAGTAGCACTCGCTTTTAATGAGCGTAGAAAGATAATGGCTACCACAATAGCCAGCACCAAACCAATTAGCAAACTATCGCGTACACTTTTTACCGATTCGTTTACGAAATCGGCCTGTACATAATAAGGTTTAATGCTTACCCCTGCTGGTAAAATACGCTTCAATTGGGCTACCTTGCTATGCATCTCGTTAGAGAGATCGATCAGGTTGGCGTTGGGCTGTTTAATTACCGCAATCAGGATTCCATCTTTCCCATTGGCATTGATCCTGGTATATTCTACACTTTGCTGAATGTTTACCCGCGCAATATCCATCATCTTAATAATCCGGTTGCCTTTTCTGCTCAGTACCAGATTTTCTAAATCGCTTTTATTTTTAACTGTAGCATCGGTTACCGACAGATATAAATAATTGTGATCAGCCAGGTAACCGTTAGATTTTATAAAATTGGTTTGACTGAGTACATTGCTGATCTGATCGGGAGTGATGCCCAGCGCCTGCATTTTCTGTACATCAAGTTCAAGCCAATATTCTTTGCTTTTACCACCAATAACACGAATCTCTGAAACCCCGTCTACCTGCGAAAGAAATGGCTTTACCGTATAGGTTGCAATTTTTTTCAGTTCGGCGGGCGAATAATTGTGACTTTCTAAGCTATATCCGCTTACCGGAAGGATAGATGGATTCATCTTCTCGACCGAAATATTAACTCCAGCCGGCAATGAAGCACTTATTTTGGCAATCTGCGATTCTATCCGCTGCTGACTCAGATCGATATCAGCACCCGGATTCAAAAATGCCGAAAGTTCGCAACTACCACGGCTGGTGGTACTCCTCACCAACTGAAGATCGGGCACTTGTTTTACTGCATTTTCTAAGGGCCGCGTTACCGTAACTACCATTTTATCAACCGGCTGCAATTCAGCATCGGCAATAATCTTAATCTTTGGAAAGGTAATTTCGGGGAAAAGACCGGTTTTTAGCTGACTAAAAGAATAAACCCCTCCCACTATAATGATGAGCAGTACTGCCAGAATTGGGTTTTTATGGGAAACGAAAAACTTGTTCATGGCTATTGCTGAATTTTAACTTTGGCCGTATCGGCTATCCCATAATTCCCTGAAGTAATGATGCGGTCTTTTTTAGAAAACCTGGGCTCAAGTACTTCAATGCTATGCTCATTTTCGATTCCCCTTTTCACCTTTACCTTTACTGCGGTCGAATCGTTAATGAGTTTCATTACCCAAAACTCATCTTCTGTTTCGTTAGCCAATACTGCCGGTTTGGGCAATACCTGCGCCCCCGCATGACTCACTTTGGTTAACCGTACTTTGGCAATCAACCCTTCGGGAATATTTTTGCCTGCTGCAACTTTAAGGATATAACGCTGGGTTTGCGCAGCCGAATCAACCGAAGGCATAGTACCCGAAACTGTTCCGGTCATTTTTGTTCCATCGGGTAACAGAACCGCTAATGTTTTATTCTGGTTTATCAATTGGTTATACTCGTAAGGCAAATCGAGCAAAAAAACAAGGCTATTGCGGTTGCTGATGGTTGCCAAAGCTTCTCCATCCTGCACATAGTCTCCTTTCTGGTGATTTACCGCAACCAGGGTGCCCGCCTGATCGGCCCTGATGTTGGAAATACCCGAAAATTTAAAACCTGCATCAAGTTTATTTACACTATTGCCAATGGATCTTGCCTCTTTAGTGATTAAACTAAATAACAGCTGATGACTACTTACCTGCATACCCGTTACGGCTTGTGCATTTTCGATGTAACCATTGATATTGGCTTTTACAAAACTCTTTTCGAGATAGGCCGAAACTGCCGAAAGCTCAACAAATTCGGCCAGCGAACTATCTTTTACCGTAGTAACCTGAACAGGCGTAACTGGTGAAGGTTCATCAACCGTATCTGCCGATTCTGAATGCCTACAGCCCGAAAAGATAAACAGTACGGCAATGCAGCCGCATATAAATTTTAGATCGCTACTCATGGTTATCGGTTCCAGTAATTAAATTGATTAATCAGTTTTAAACGGTTAATATTGGTTTGGCGCAAGAGGTTTTGGGCGGCCAGGTAATTGTTAATGGCAATTACAAAATCGGCTACCTTTAAATCGCCGGTATGCATCAGTTTACGGTCTACATCAATTAAACCTTTGCTGAAACGGATCTGTTCGTTAATTTTAGGGAAAAGCGCATCGGTTTGATTCAGCTGTTGCCTGATCAGGTTTAACTGCTGCTGTTGCTGACGGATAAAAAAATTACGGTAACCGGCTATTGTTTTAGCAGAAAGGCTAAGCTTCTGGTACTGCATCTTCTTTTGATGGCCATCATAAATTGGTACAGAAAAGGTAAAACCAACACTTGTTCCCAGGTTCTTATAAGGCTGTAAAATAAATGAAGAATTATATCCTCCATTGGCATACACCCCAAGTTTGGGTTTATAGCTAAGATCAATTGCGCTTTTTTGATTGTTGTTTTTTAAGCTGTCGATATCAAAACGTTTACCAAAAAAACTTTGGTCAATAGTAGTGGTACCCGTTTGTAATTTTGGATCGGCCAGCATAACCTGTGTAGTATCGGTTATGCCTGCCAGATAATTTAAGGAGGCATAATCGTTTCTAAACTGTAACTCTGCCTGTTTTACCAGCAATTGCTGCTGTTGCAGTGTTACCAGAAAGGTTAAATACTCCGATTGTTTGTAAATATTACTTCTGGTTAATTTCTTTAATATTGCTTCTTCCTGCTGCAGTAACATAATTACCTCACGGTTAAAATCAACCTGCTGCTGACTGGCATAAGCCACAATGTATTGATCGGCAATAGATCTTTGCAAATCAAACAGCGACAGCTGGCCTGCATATTGAATAGAATCGCTTTGAATCTTAATCCCCTCTAGCTGATTATTGATCCGCTTTTTGTTCAGGAGATCGTAGTTTACATTAAGCAGGGCTTCTAAAGCTTGTCCGTTGGTAAGTACCTCATCGTAGCCATAACCCTGTATTACGGGGGCATAAATCCCGGCAGCGCTTGCCGTAACCTGTGGCCCTCCGGTAGCACGAATAATTAAGCTATCTACCCCTGTAGCACGTTGCTGGTTCTTAAAATCTTTAAGTAAGGGACTGTTTGCTTCGGCTTCTTTTAAATAATAACCGAGATTTTTTGATGGTACCTGAGCCAATACCCTTCTTGCTGAAAAGGTAAACAGACAAAGCACCAGGCAGGTTAATTTTAGCTTCATTTTACAAATTAATTCACCTCAATTATTTCATTTTCTCACAGCATTCTACAGTTAAGAGACTCCAAATTACTAATGAATTATGAAGAAAGTCTGTAGCTGACATTTTGCCCACTAACAAAGTAATTGCACACGCATTTTAAGATTAAAACCTGCCCGAAAGCATTAAGCCTGTACTTCCCTCCTGGTGAAAAGGCATTAAAGTAAAATTCCCGTCTTTCTTTGTGGTAAAAAGACTTTTAATGTATGGATACACCAGATAAGATATTTTTGTAGAAGCAATTCCGAATCCTGCACCTGCAACCACATCACTAAACCAATGTTTATTGTTGTACATGCGTAATGTTCCGGTAGCAGTGGCTACAAAATAACCGGCATAACCGATCCATGGATTAACATCCTTATACTCCTGGTGTAAAAACTCTGCCGCCATAAATGCCGAAGCCGTATGTCCGGATGGAAAAGAGTTTTCGCCATTGCCATTTGGCCGTTCCCTGCCCATACCCTGTTTTACAAAGTGAGTAGAAACACCCATAATAGCTGCCGAAGTTACATACAACATGGAAGCATCGAACAGGTTATGTTTACCTTTTACGCCAGAGAGATTAAGCGCATAAACCGCAGCGGCAGGCGCAAACTGGAGATAATCATCAACATGCGCAGCAAATAAAGGATGGTCTTCCTGTAATTCTGCCTTGGTACTCAAATCAAGCTGTTTTAATGCGCCATGATCATAAACCGCAGCAAAACCATAACCTGCCAATACCACAGGAGCAATAAAAGTGGCAGCCTTAAATCTTCTTTTTGGAACCGGATTGCCGGTATACCATCTTCCTAATGAATCGGCAGCAATATTTTTAACTGAATCGATACTTTGAGCGCTACACGAAAAGCCAACGGAAACGAAAAGGATTGTGCAATGAAAGAAATTACGCATGATTACTATTTTACAGGATTTCCGTTCGAATCGAATAAAAGATCTTTCCCTTTCACTTCTGCTTCATAATATATGCTTCCGTCTGCTTTGGTAATTTTAGCAGCTTCGGCAATTTTTACGCCCTTTAATTTAGCCAGAACAGCAGCAGGCAATTCGGTAGATTTAATTTCTACTTCTGTTTCTAAAAGCAATCCCTTAGCCGAATAAACCTCCGAAGTTTCTTTACCATTCCAGGTAAAGCCAGCTTCATAATTTTGTTTTTCCATTTCCCACGAAACTTTCGTTCCGGCATGAAGTTTTGTAAACGCAGCTTTAACCTCAGCAGGTACTTTAGCTGCATTAAGTTTTTGTGCCTGAGCCATGCTAACCGTGCCTGTGGCGAGCAATAAAATTCCAAAAAATGTTTTCATAGTTTTAAATTTTAATCAAAACTATATTTCAATTATGTAGAAATTCTGTAGTTAGCTGCTTCCAGCACATTCATTTTTTTTTGACTAATGCCCCTGATTTAAAAAGAAAAAGTATTTTAATATTTGAGGAGGATACCTGAAAATTCGCGGAAGTCTTCTTAAATCTGCGGGAAAATATTATATCCAAAATCTCCCGCTGATAGCGCAGATTTACGCAGAAGGAACTTTTATTTTATTAATAATGTTTTATGCATCTGCTTGGCTAAAATTGTATATCAAAATTCGCGGAAGTCTTCTTAAATCTGCAGGAAATATTATATCCAAAATCTCCCGCTGATAGAGCAGATTTACGCAGAAGGAACTTTTATTTTATTAATAATGTTTTATGCATCTGCTTGACTAAAAACTGTACATCAAAATTCGCGGAAGTCTTCTTAAATCTGCGGGCAAATATTATGTCTAAAATCTCCCGCTGATAGCAGATTTACGCAGAAGGAACTTTTATTTTATTAATAATGTTTTATGCATATGCTTGGCTAAAAACTGTACATCAAAATTCGCGGAAATCTTCTTAAATCTGCGGGAAAATATTATATCCAAAATCTCCGCTGATAGCGCAGATTTACGCAGAAGAAACACGACGGCATGCTTAAACACTGATTAAACAAAATAAACAACAAAAACATGCTCTCCGTTTTCTTCCTCATAATCGATTCGAAACCCATAAAGATTGCAGATCTGCTTAGTTATAGCTAAACCCAATCCCATGCCTTCAGAGTCTACTGATTTGGAAAAACGATCGAAGATTTTGGTTTGCAGGTGACGGGCTTTCCCCGAATTGGAAATGGTTAATGCTTGCTGATCCAGTTGAATATTGATGTAGCCGCCAGTAACATTGTGCCGCACTGCATTGCTAAAAAGATTGTTGAGCAGAATATCGGCCAGGTAGCGGCTCATTTTAATTTCTACAGGCATCAGGTTTTCAGTGAGTACCAGACCATCTTTTTCTAACAATTCCTGAAACTGGCGGCCCTTTGCTTCTACCATTTCTTTGAGATCGATATTTTGATAATCGGGTATCAGGTTATTTTCAATTTTAGCAAGCAGCAATAAAGACTGGTGTAACCTCGAAAGTCTGCCGGTTGCGTGGTAAATATCTTCCAGCAAAGCGCCCTGCTGTGCAGTAAATGATTCTGTTTGCAGTAAAGAATCTAATTTAGAATTAATTACGGCCAGAGGGGTCATCATTTCATGCGAAGCATTATCGGTAAAACTTTTAAGTTCTTTATAATCCTGCCGCACCCTTTCGGCCATGGCATTTACAGACTTATTTAACTCATTAAACTCATCAATTTTAGTTGGTTCGTGCGCTATATTATCCATCCGGGTAACCTCGAATGCTTTCATCCGGTTCAAAATAGAATAAAAGGGTCGCCAAAGTCTGTTGAGTAAAAACCTGTTAATTAGCAGGAGCGATATGAGCAAAACAACGGTAATACCTACGGTGATTAGTAAAATAATCCTTACCAGATCTTCCGATTCAACCCGCGATTTCGTTATTCTTACCACTATGGCTTTACCATCCAGGTGAACAACAGTAATTAAACTTCTTCCGGGTTCATTTTCCTGCTCTTTCGGGTTATAGTAAGTGGTATACAGAAATTCCCGTTCTGGCAAAGGCCCTTTAGGAGTTTGATAAGCAATCTGCTGATCGATATAATTTGCAGGTAAGGGAAGTTTATGAAAAGTATCTACGTACTGGTTAATTTCGTTCTCTTCTACCGCCAAATCCCGGTCGAGTTTTTCGGTTAAGATAAAGTGGATGACTACATAATAAATAATTCCGGTAATGATTAAAACCACAAGGGAGGTTAAAATATTTACCTGGTTGTAGCGGTTTGCCAGTTTCATACATCACCAAATTTATAGCCTATCCCATAAACAGAACGCAGATAATCGGATGCTCCGGCTTCGAGCAATTTTTTACGGAGATTTTTAACATGCGTGTAAATAAAATCGAAATCATCCGACAGGTCCATTTCATCGCCCCAAAGGTGCTCGGCCATTGCATTTTTTGTGACTACTTTGTTGCGGTTAGACAGAAAATAAACCAAAAGATCGAACTCCTTCTTAGTTAAAACAACCGGATGATTGTTGATGGTTACTTTCATGGCAGAAACGTCAACAGTTATTTCATTAAAGACAATCACATTATTGCCATCGAAATTCTTTCGACGGATAATGGCACTTACCCTGGCTTTCAGTTCAGATAAATGAAATGGTTTAACCAGATAATCATCGGCACCCAGATCGAGTCCGGCAAGTTTATCATCCAGAGAATGTCTGGCTGAGATAATCAGTACGCCATCTCTTTTTTTCAGTTGTTTAAGCCGGGTTAACAACTCCAATCCTTCACCATCCGGCAATCCTAAATCCAGAAGTATGCAATCGTAATTATAGAGCGATATTTTTTCATTGGCAGCAGCAAAATCTGAAGCATGCTCACAAATATTACCTTCACCAGTAAAATAGGCCAAAATACTTTCCAATAAAGCCTGTTCATCTTCTATAACTAAAATTTTCATTGGTATAATTTATTATTTAAACCGACATAAAGTAACCATTAAAACCGGGATTTGAAAGTTCGATACGTTTTAAACTTATGTAAATCGTTGTATTAATTTGCATAGATACACTTCAAATCTGTCGGAAATTTGAAGATGAATAAAAAATCAGCGGTTCAGTTTCTCTACAGAATTGCTTTCTAATTTGCCGGCGGAAAACTTATCAATTATGAAAAACTACAAACGAATATTAAAGCTATTTTGCTTTTCTATATTCTTGCTGGCCGATGATATTTGCGCGCAGGAAAAATCCATAACTGTTTCAGGACAGGTTAAAGAGGCGAAAAATAAAAGCAGGCTTCCTTATGCCAACATCGTTTTAAAAAAACCTAACGATGAAAAAGCGCTTTTAGGTACCATTAGCGATAATGAAGGGAGATTTGCAATAAAAGATATCCCTTCAGGTAATTACAATCTGCTCATTAGCATGATGGGTTATCAAACCATTAAAAAAGAAATTACTATTGGTACACTTAGTCCATTTCTCGATCTGGGTATTTTTGAACTGGCAGAAGATGCACAAACCCTTCAAACCGTTAATATTCAAGGTACATCAAACGAAGGCTTGAGTAATAAACTGGATAAAAAAACTTACGATCTTGCTAAAAACACCAGTCAGCTGGGTGGTTCGGTACTGCAGGCCATGCAAAACCTTCCGGGCATTACCATTCAGGATGGAAAAGTACAATTGCGCGGAAACGATAAAATTGCAGTGCTGATTGATGGTAAGCAAAATGCAATTACGGGTTTTGGCAGTCAAACCGGTTTGGATAATATTCCGGCTTCGGCTATTGAACGTATTGAGATCATCAACAACCCTTCTTCAAAATACGATGCCAATGGTAATGCGGGAATCATCAATATTATATACAAAAAGAATAAACAGGAAGGCTTTAACGGTAAACTGGGAGTGAGTACCGGTTTAGGCGCATTGTGGCAGCGCAAAGATAACCTGCCCGGAATAAGCGCTCCGTATCAGGCCACGCCGAAGTTTAATCCTTCTTTATCATTAAATTACCGCAAGAATAAATTCAATACCTTTTTACAGGCCGATTATCTGTATACCCAAACCCTGAATAAGAATGAATTTTCTCAACGTGTGTATGATGATGGAACAATAATTAACCAACAGGTTAAACGCAACCGTACCACAACATTTACCACGGTAAAGAGTGGTTTCGATTATAACCCCGACGAACGCAATAGCTTTACCCTATCTGGCTTTTTTAACCGCGAAAAAATTGGTGATCTTGGCGATATCCCTTATTTCAACAGTGATTTTACGGTTAGAAACCGACTTTGGCAATTTGTAGAAGATGAAGTGAAATATACCGCTACTGGTGCTGCACTTTACCAGCATAAGTTTGCACAACCCGGCCATACGCTAAGCGCAGGCTTTAACTATACCTGGCACCGGGAGGATGAAAAGTATTTCTTCACCAATATCATGCCCACCTTTACTGGTATGGATGCTTTTAAACTGCTTTCTGACGAGCATGTTGCCGATTTTAATCTCGATTATATCCGTCCGCTGAAACATGGGCGAATAGAAGCCGGCGTTAAATACCGAAACCGTTTTATCCCGACCAATATGCAGTTTTTCCAAGGGCTAAATTCGCCAATCGATATCAATGCAGGTGGCTGGGCCGATTACAGCGAAAACATACCGGCAGTATATGGCAACTATGTTTACGAAAGCAATAAAATTGAACTGGAGGCTGGCCTTAGAATGGAGTATGTAAGCGTAAATTATAAAGTAAACCCAAACCACGATACTTATAAGAGCGATGGCTATGAGTATTTCAGGCCTTTCCCTAACGTACGTTTTGCTTATAAAATAAACGAGACAAACAAATTAAGTGCTTTTTATAACCAACGGGTAGACCGTCCGAATGAGGTCGACATCCGGATCTTCCCGAAATATGATGAGCCCGAACTGCTGAAAGTGGGCAACCCTACCCTTCGCCCACAATTTACGCATGCCATAGAGTTAGGCTATAAAAACACCTTGAATAAAGGTTATTTTTATGCTTCAGCCTTTCATAAAACTGTTAACGGAACCATAACCCGTATTGCAACCATTGTTCCGGGCAATACCATTATTTACAACATCTTCCAAAATGCCGGCAAAAGCTTTAATTCGGGTGGCGAATTACTTTTACAGCAGGAACTTGTACCCTGGTTTTCATTTAATCTGAGCACCACAGTATATCAAAATAAAATTGATGCCTTTACCGTCGCCAATCAGTATCCGGTGCCAACCATATATAGTATGCCGAAGCAGTCTATCGTATCAGGCAATGCTAAATTTAACGGACAGTTTAAATTAGCCCAAAAAACAGATATCCAGCTTTCTATGGTTTATTTAGCTCCGGATATTATTCCACAGGGAAAAATCGGGAGCCGCTTTTCAACCGATCTGGGAATTAAAAAACAGATTCAAAATGGAAAGGGTGAACTCTTTTTAAACGGAAACGACATTTTCAACACTTTAAAAATCAAGAAAAACATTACTGGTAATGGTTTTAGTTTTAGCAGCACTGATTTTTATGAAACGCAGGTTTTTAGAATGGGCTACAGTTATAAGTTCTAAATAATGGGTTTAAGGGATAAAAAAGGGACTTCGTTACCCCAACTTCAGAATTGCTACAGAATTGAAACTTACATTTAAGACCAATGATTAACCAAATCTGATATCCTTAAAATCAATTATGATGACAAAACTTTACCACATTACAAGCGCACTGCTGGTAGTAGTGCTTTTTATGGGCTGTACCAAAAAAGAGGTAGCGGCAGATACTAAATTGAGCTACAGTTTTAGCGCCAGCAATTTAAATGCATCGTTAAGTAGTAATGCGAGTGCCAGCGGTGCGGTGGTAGCCGCAGGTACCAACGGAAGCATAAACTGGGCAACAGCAAGTATTAATATAGCTAAAATCGAATTCAGTGCAACTAAATCAGGTAGCGGGGCAATAAATCTCGAAACTAAAAACCTGTATCTGGTAAATGCTTTAAAACCCGATTCTTTATCTGGCAAGGTGGCTATCGCATCGGGTGTTTATGAAAAAAATCAATTTAGCCTAACCTTAACCAGTTCGGTAACCAATCCGCCCCTGCTGCTAACTGGAACATATATAGAAGCTTCGGGAACAAAAATCCCGGTAAGGTTTGAAATGAACCAGTCGCAGCTAATTAAACTCGAAGCCCAAAGAGTAGAAGTTACTTCGGGAACCTACCTGGCCAGAGTTACCGTACAACTTAATGCCCTGGTAACCGGTTTAACAGCAAGTGATTTTGGACAAACCACACGTACTGGCAGCAATAACATGATTATTATTTCGAATACCATTAATAAAGCGTTATACGAGAAATTAACTGCACGTTTTACTTCGACACTGAGTGTTAATTTTTCGAAGCAGTAGCAAAGCATGGGCGTTAATTAAGTATTAATGGATTGTTAAATTAAATCCATAACCTTATTTTCGCCCACGCTAACCAAACATTCAGAATTCCTTCAGAATTGAAACTTACTTTCGCCCTTTGCAAAAACAAAGTCGGGCAGGTAAGCTCAAGACTTTGGAATGTCCCCTATTATGAGCATTAAAGAAAAAACAAGTAAACTGCTGGAAAACAGGTTTGGCCCTGTTTTATTGGCCACCCTGTTATTATGCAGCATTTCGTTATTAACCCGCATTAGCCTGTTAATTTACAGCGCAACATCTTTTGAGTGGTCTATCTTAAACCTGTTAAAAGTTTTTGTAATCGGTTTATTTTACGATCTGGCTGCAGCATCTTTTGCCATTATACCTTTGGTTATTTATTTATGGCTTTTCCCGGCAAAAGGTTATACCGGCAAAACCAGCAGAGTATTACTGTTTGTTTATTTTTTCGTTGTTATTTTAACGCTTATTTTCAATGCCATTTCTGAGTGGTTTTTTTGGGAAGAATTTTCGGTAAGGTATAATTTTATAGCGGTCGATTATCTGGTGTACACCACAGAGGTGATTGGAAATATTCGTCAGTCGTACCCCATTAATACCATTTTAACCGTACTGGTTATTTTAACAGCGGTTATTGTTTACCTGTTAAGGCGCATCATTACAGTATCTACCCACCAGCAAACACGCTTTGGCAAAAGAACCAAAACGGCACTCCTTTTACTTTGCCTGCCTGTTTTTACCTATTTCTGTGTAAGCCACAAGTGGAAAAGCAACAGCAGCAACCAGTATGTAAACGAACTTTCGGGTAATGGGATGTATGATTTCGGTTTTGCTTTCTGGCATAATCAGCTCGATTACGATACCTTTTATAAAACACTTCCGGTTAAAAGTGCAACCAACATTATTCAGCAATTGCTCCAGCCAGGCGCAGCTGCAAGAACCGATATCAGTACTTCGCGCGGAGTAAATAACAGCGGAACTGAAAACAGAATGAATGTGGTACTGATTAGTGTAGAGAGTTTAAGTGCCGAATTTTTAGGCACATTTGGCAATACACAGCACATTACACCGCAACTCGATTCGCTGGCCAAAGAAGGCCTGCTTTTCAATAATTTATACGCATCGGGCACCAGAACCGTACGTGGATTAGAAGCACTTTCACTTTGTATCCCTCCCACTCCGGGCCAATCGATTGTAAAACGCCCGGATAACAAAAACCTTTTCACTTTGGGCAATGTATTCCGCTCAAAAGGCTACAACAGCAGGTTTATTTATGGCGGTTATGGCTACTTCGATAACATGAATGAGTTCTTTTCCAATAATGGCTACGAGGTAACCGATAGAAGTGCCTTAAAGGATTCGGAAATCCATTATTCGAACATCTGGGGTGTGGCTGATGAGGATCTTTTTACCTTATCATTAAGAGAACTGGATAAAGATTATAAAAACAACAAGCCATTTTTTGCGCAAATCATGACGGTTTCTAATCACCGCCCTTATACTTATCCCGAAGGTAGAATAGATATCCCATCGCACACAGGAAGAGAAGGTGCGGTAAAATATACCGATTATGCCATTGGTAAGTTTATACGCGAAGCCAAACAAAAACCCTGGTTTGCAAATACCTTATTTATTATTGTAGCCGATCATTGCGCTTCAAGCGCCGGTAAAGTAGAACTACCGGTCGATAAATACCACATTCCTATGATTTTTTATAGCCCGGGGCACATTGCGCCAGGAAAATTCGAAAAACTTACTGCACAGATCGATATTGGCCCAACCATTTTAGGCTATTTAAATTTCAGCTACGATAGTAAATTTTTCGGTCAGGATGTATTTAAAATGAAAGATACAGATGAACGCGCATTTATCAGTACCTATCAAAGTTTGGGCTACATTAAAAACCAGAAGCTGGTTGTGCTCGATCCAAACAAAAAAGCAAATACTTATCAGCCCGATTTTAAGACAGGAAATGCCGAAAAAATCCCTGCAGATCAAAAGCTGATTAATGAGGCTATTGCCAACTATCAAATGGCCTCTTACCTGTATCAAAACGGATTATACGGTTTTGATGTGAAAAGGAAGCCGGCGAAATAACAGTTAACAAAAAAAACAAACCATGGGTATTAATATTGGATTACTAATCTGGAAAGAGATGAAAGTTAAGTCGATGAGCCGCGAGCAGCTTGCCGAAAAAGTGCAGCTTAGTAAGCACCGTGTGGGTACAATACTGAAATCGACTTCGATAGATACGGATATACTCACCCGCATCTCAATAGCCCTTGATGTTAACTTTTTCGAGTACTTCCGCAAAGACGAAGATCTGGCGAAGATAGAAATGGGCTCAGGCCCAAAGCACAACCAGGAAATTGCCGATTTGAAACGCCTAAACAGCGATAAGAATAGGCTGCTGGAGCTTTACGAGGAAACGATTAAAAGCCAGAAAAAAATTATTGCTTCGTTAGAAAACCTTGCGAAACCTTAGTGATAAGGAGCAATCGCAAGGTTATAATTCTGGTTAAATGGGGATGTTTAAACTAAATCTTTTAATCAGGCTTCGAGCTTCCATTTTTTAGCCAGTTCGGTATTATAACCATCCTCTTCTTTAGGGTTTGGTTGTCCTTTACCGGTTGTAATGAGCTGAAATAAACTTCCTTTAATATAATTGGTCCAGGCTTCGCGGCAAATTTCGAAACATTCGTATTGCGGTACCAAACCTTCATGCGTAAAAGTTACCAGGGTTTTGTTGTCTGCCGCCGAAATATCGAAAGTTAGTTTCGTGCCTATCCATTCACTTTTATCTTCGGTAAACTTAAAATAGTTATCGAGTACGAGCCATACTACTTTTTTACCGGGAACGAGTTCTACCAGTTTTGCCTTGCAATAGTGAACATCGCGATAGTGGTAAATAAACTCGGCATTAAGTTCGTTGGTATTACCCGTTACATCTTCCGACCACCATCCGCGTATATTGGTAATGGCATTAAATGCTTCATTTGGGCTTTGATCTACCTCAATGGTAGCCGTAAAATTTTCTTTTTCCATGGTATTGATGTGGTTTAATTTTTAAATATGGATTAGTATATACCAAAGTTAACCCAATTAACACTTTGGTGTAGGGTGTAAAACAGACATTGTAACGGGTTGATTTGGACAAGCTTAAACCCTATCTTTATATCAGACTCTACACCTCACAATACGAGAATGAAACACATCACCATATTGGTTCCCGATGGGCCTAACAACCTGAGCAGCATTGTTGGTTCTTTTAAAATACTGAGCAGGGCTAATGCATACTGGCAGGAGACTGGCCATGAAGCGTTGTTTAAAATCGAACTGGCTGGCATTTCGGATGAAGTAAGCTATTACGATGGTTTGTTTAGCGTTAAACCGCACCGGCATATATCGGCCATTAGCCACACCAATCTGGTGATTATTCCCTCATTAAACCACAATTACGAAAAAGCCATTGAAGGAAACCAGGTGCTTACCAATTGGATAGCCAGGCAATACCAGCAGGGAGCAGAAATTGCCAGCATGTGCACAGGGGCTTTCCTACTGGCTGCTACCGGTTTGTTAGATGGCAAGAGTTGCTCTACCCATTGGGTGGTTGCCGATAATTTCAGGAACAGATTTCCGAAAGTACATTTAAAAACCGACCAGTTAATTACTGATGAAAACGGCATATATACCAATGGTGGGGCTTATTCTTTTCTAAACCTGTTGTTATACCTTATTGAGAAGAATTTCGACCGGCAAACGGCTATCTATTGTGCCAAAGTTTTCCAGATTGAAATGGACAGGCATAGCCAGTCGTCGTTTATTATTTTTAAGGGGCAAAAGCTACATAGCGATGAAATGGTAAAAGAAGCGCAAAACTACCTGGAGGACCATCTGCATCAAAAAATCGCTGTAGAAGATTTATCTGCCCGCTTTTCTGTAGGCAGAAGAAATTTCGACAGGAGATTTATCAAAGCCACAGGCAACACACCTATCGAATACTTACAAAGGGCTAAAATAGAATCGGCTAAAAGAGCCTTCGAAACCAGCCGAAAAACCATTAACGAAGTAATGTACGAGGTAGGCTACGCGGATGCAAAAGCTTTCCGCGAGGTATTCAGAAAAATAACAGGCATTTCGCCATTGGAATACAGAAACAGGTACAATAAAGATTTACTGAGTTAAGACTTTACTTTAAGTACCACTACGCCATGCCCGGGAACAGCAAATGTTTTTTTGTTTTTTATCGTCCCCAAATCGGCATGCAGCCAAAGATCTCTTAACCGGCTGCTGTTCTTGATACCCAAACTTTTGGCATCGAGGTTAAATGCTGTGGTTTTGGTACCGCGGTTCATAATGGCAATGGCTTTATCTCCTGTAGCCAACGGTTTTAGCCATAGCTCCATATCGCCATCTTTTAAAATCCTGGTGGCCTGCTTAAAGCCTTTGTCCTGATTTAGCGCTATTATCTCCTTATTAGTTAGTATCTCTATCGTTTGTTTTGACATCGAGCGCAAATCGTTTCCGGCCAGTAAAGGCGAATTAAGCATACACCACATCGAAAAATGTGTTTTATCTTCTTCGTAAGTCATGCCTCTGCCTACCTGGAGCATATCCATATCGTTGTAATGACCAGCTGAGGCATATTTGTATAAGTCGGCATTGAGGTCGATAATTTTAAGGATTGAAGCGAAACTTGCACTAATATCGCCCGATATACGCCACGAATCGGCTTCGGTAATGGCCCATTTTCCGGGGAACTGCCAGCGGCAAACATTAAAAACGATATTTTTATCTATCGCTTTAACGGCGCGGATAATTTTGGTGTACTCGGTTTGCTCATCCAGTTTCATTTTCTCGCCTCCGCACCAGTCTACCTTTAAAAAATTGAAGTTCCATTCTTTAAAAAACAGGTTGCAATCTTCATCAAGATGTGAATAAATACCCACTCCTATTCCTTTTTGATCGTTATCCCAGATAGATCCGCAGGTATTTAAACCAGCATCGGTATAAATACCTGCTTTGAGTTTTTTACTGTGAATATAATCGGTTAGCGATCTCATCCCGGAAGGAAATTTTTGCTGGTCTACAAAAAGTTTTCCGGCGGCATCTCTCCCGCCAAAAAAGCCATCGTCTATATTAATAAAACGGTAGCCGGCATCATACAATCCCGATGATATCATCGCATCAGCCTGCTCCCTGATCATCTTTTCATCTATTTTAACCCTAAAGTTGTTCCAGCTACTCCAGCCCATAATTGGCGCTTTGGCTTCCTGCGCATGCAAAGCAGGATAAAAACCCAATAAAAGTGCAATTAGCAAAAAACTTATCTTTTTAAGTGCAGGATTAAAATTCATATTGAAATGTTGAGGTTAGCATCTCAAAGATATAAATACTGTATGATCCGTCAAGCCTGCATCTTATTGTTTTATTTACTTTATTTGCAATCTGCCAACAGCCAAAAAAATGGTGTTGGAAAATTTAACCATCTATAAACATCCTAAATGAAAAAGCGTTTAATTGCAATACTCTATTTTTTTTTAATTATCCCCTGCTTAACAATAGCCCAGCAAAAACCTAACATTGTATTTATTAATATGGATGATATGGGATGGCGGGATGCAGGCTTTATGGGTTCGAAATTTTACGAACCCCCAGTAATGGATAAATTGGCCGCACAAGGAATGATTTTTACCAATGGCTATGCTTCGGCATCTAATTGTGCGCCCAGCAGAGCCAGCATGCTTAGCGGTTTATGGCAAACCCGCCACGGCATTTATACTGTAGGTACTTCTGAACGTGGCGATAGCAAAAACCGTAAGCTGGTACCTGTAAAAAATACAGAGGTGCTTAACGCCGGTTTTAAAATTTTCCCGCAGCTGTTAAAAGAAAACGGATATAACACCTGTATAGCCGGCAAATGGCACATGAGCGACAATCCCCTAAGCTACGGTTTCGATGTAAACATTGGCGGATCGCATGCCGGAAGTCCGAAAAGCTATTATCCGCCTTACGGCAATGTAAAAATTGAGGGACCAAATAACCAATACCTTACCGATTTAATTACCGATAAAGCCATCGATTACATTAAAAGCCAAAAAACAAGCAAGCCCTTCTTTTTGTATTATTCATCATATGGTGTGCATAGCCCCATTCAAAAGGTAGATAGTTTAATGCATAAATTTAAAGGCAAACCAGCCGATGATGGCCAACGTAACCAGGCCTATGCCACCATGCTGAACAACGAAGACCGTAATATTGGCCGGTTAATCCAAACGCTCGAAGCGCAGGGACTGATGCAAAATACACTTATTATTTTCACCTCAGATAATGGCGGTTTTAACCAGGTTACCTGGCAGCATCCTTTAAGGGCTGGTAAAGGCAGCTATTTTGAAGGTGGTACGCGTGTTCCGCTGGTGTTTGTATGGAAGGGTAAAATTAAAGCCGGTACTACCAGCGATATTCCGGTAACCAACCTTGATTTTTACCCAACGCTGATGCAGGTGGCCGGTATAAAAGCATACCCTAAAGTAGATGGCAATAGCATTTACAATTATC
This sequence comes from Pedobacter ghigonis, assembly GCF_903166585.1. Classification (GTDB taxonomy): domain Bacteria; phylum Bacteroidota; class Bacteroidia; order Sphingobacteriales; family Sphingobacteriaceae; genus Pedobacter; species Pedobacter ghigonis. The sequence goes on along the minus strand of NZ_CAESCM010000022.1, from coordinate 3,469 downwards.
TGCTGACGCAAAAAACGGAACAAACACTTACCGATCGGCCGTTATACTGGTATTTCCCCATTTATTTAGAGGGGGGAAATGCTGAAACTAACGATAATATATTCAGAACCCGACCGGGCGAAACGATACGTAAAGGCGATTGGAAACTGCACCATTATTTTGAAGATGACACGGTACAGCTTTACAACCTGAAAAACGATATCGGCGAAAAAAACAATGTGGCCAAACAAAATCCCAAAATAACGGAAGCATTGCTTGCCCTGTTAAAAACCTGGGCACAAAAGGTGCAGGCACCAGCTGTAACTACATTAAACAAAGATTATGCGCCCATTTAACGCAAAACAAAATAAATAAAAGCCAAAACCTTCATACTTTAAAACAAGATTTGATGCAGTATAAACCATCTTAAACAGATGTTACCTGCTTTCTGATATTTCAGTTCAATTGCTATATTTAGTAAAAAAACAAAGCACATGGAAGAGCAACAAAAACAAGCAGAAAACCCACTTACACCCAAAGTAACCGGCATTGGCGGCATTTTCTTTTTTTCAGATAATCCCAAAGATACTAAAGCCTGGTATGCCAAAAACCTGGGCTTCGATGTTAATGAATGGGGATCGGTAAGTTTTGATTCGAGAAATGTGAACAGGCCCGAAGAAATTAACTCATTGCAATGGAGTCCGTTCAAAAATGGAGATGAATACTTTGCCCCTTCCAAAAAAGATTTCATGATCAATTACCTGGTTCAGAACATCGAAGGACTGGTAGCGCAACTGAAAGAAAACGGTGTAACAGTACTGGATGATATTGCAACCTACGATTTCGGAAAGTTTGTACACATTATGGATGCCGAAGGCAATAAGATTGAACTTTGGGAACCGGCTGATAATAGCCCGCAAGCGGATGAAATTAAAGGATAATAATCAGTACTTAATGAAAATATTCCCAGGCAAAAGAGTTGAATTCAGGTTGATTGATAGTTATCATGAAACATTGAACCGGCTCGACCGCAGAACCGAGAAATCGGAAAATCTAATCTCTAAATATACCGAGAAATCTTTTCGGGGAACCTTAAATGGTAATCATTTTAAACTGGTCTCATCTGCAATTGGAAAGGGTTCATTTTGCGTAATGACCGGAGCGATAGAAATCGATAAGGGTTACGTAGAAGTTGAAATAAACAAAATATTCAGGGTTTTACTCAGCATCTTACTAGTCTTCCCTATTGTGGGATTTATCGTAATCATGATTAGCGATTTGAATAAGTTTTCGCTAGCAATGGTATTGATAACAGTTGTACAGATTTTAATATTAAGATTTGTTTTAATCGGAATAGCATTCAATTTCCTATCGAAAGAAAGCCTGAATAGACTACGTGATGTTTTAGACCTCGAGTGGATTACGGATTAAGACCATTAGGCAGAAGGTAAAACTAATACTGATGCAAATCTTGCTCAATCATCAAAACACCAATGCCCAATAGCATTTAAAATTACTCCCGAAGACTAATTCGCTCTTCGGGAATACTAAGGTCGCTCCGACCGGGAATGAATGCATTCGACTTAAATCTTAAACACCAAAATGTTTACTCTCCATATACGCTGATAACACTAACTGTATTGGCGGTATAGTTTGATACAAAAGCATATTTACCATCAGGGCTCATTAATATCGCTCCCGGAGACTGTCCGACATTAATGGTGGTCGGAACCAACAAATTGGTAGCTAAATCAATAATATTTACGGTTCCTTGCCCGGCAGTTAAACCGGTATAATTTGGCGCTCCTGAGCTATATAATGTATTGTAGTTCGAAACAAATCCGTAAAGTCCGTCTGGCGTAATATCAAATCCAGATGGCTGGATCCCCAGTTCAATCAAAGCAGACTGTGTTTTTTGTTCAAGATCTATTACGCAAACTGTTGTACCGTAAGGGGCAAAATTATTACTTCCAAAATTGGTAAGGTAGGCGAACTTACCAGAAGCATCAATCTTTATCGCAAACATACCAAATAGAAAAGGGCTGCTGGCTAAAAAAGGAGCTCCTCCAATGGTATCAACTACAGTATTCGTACTGGTTGAAATCTTCGAAATTGTACCTTGCCATGGCTCTCCGTTTGTATAATTTGCGGTGTAAACAAAATCACCTTTCGGGCTAATGGCAATTGCAGCTGGTGCGGCAGCTTGTGTATATTCACTTAAAGTAATTTCTTCAATAATTTTTCCGCCAATCAAGTCTACTACACTAACCGTATTACCAGATCCTGATGGAATTGCTGTACTTGCACCATAATTGTTAACATAGGCTTTAGTCCCGTCAGGGGTAATTACCATGCCCGATGGCCCGTTAAATCCATCAATTGTTCCGGTAACCTGATTGGTCGCGGTATCGATAATGCTAATTGTCGACGCATCTGAATTGGTAACGTAAGCCTTGGTTTCATCTTTGGATAATGTTACGGTGTAGGGTTGGTTAAATGTTCCACTTGATATGGTTAAGATGGGCATAAAGGTTTTTAGGTCAATCAAGCTCACCGTATCACTTCCGGCGATACCGTAGTTATTTCCGTTTGCCACATATAATTTAGTGGAATCGGATGTTATGGCCATTGCAGTAGGATTCACCCCTACATTTACGGTGGCAATTAATTTACTGTTTAAAATGTTTTTTGGCTGATTTTCAGTAGCGTTAATATTAGTTTCTGACATCATAATTTAATTTAACTTCCCTACTCGTATGGCTTTTCGGTTTGGCCCCGTTTTTTGAAGTGGTCTCTGGTCTCCACTTATGGGATTCATTTTTTTTTAATCGTAAAAATTTATCTTTTTCAGATCTCCTGATTTCGCTGTTTCCTCTTTTTTAAATTTAACGCGTCAGCCTGCATACAGCCAGTACTATATACCAGTGGCTCTATGGAGAATTCATTTGCTGCCAATTACTCAGAAGTTTATACAGCCTTTCCTGATAAGCGCACAGCTGATTGATTCAATTTTAAAATAAAAGGGTAAGGCGATATAAGTAGTTTAAATGCACCGGTTGGGTAAAATTTTACCGGCAGGAAGAAACATCGGGAGTTTCTGAAGTAAGATCCTTTTTGTGATGGGAAATTTCATTTTGATGGAGTTGATTAATTTGAAGCAAATTAAGAAATAAATAGAAAATTTGTAAAGCAAATACTATTTTTTCGATTACAGCTTTTGTTTTTTTGGCAGGGATGCACAGTCTGACTAAAGTTTTTAAAACACTTAATCAGGCATTTCTTTTTTTGCTGATGTTGCTTGTAGAACCAAAAGGTATCGCGGAAAGAGAACGAATATGCAACCCGGCAAAATGAATAGGGGCAATCGAGTAAGAAGCAGGGGATTAGTTTCCCTGCTGTCTCCTCACACCACCGTACGTACCGTTCGGTATACGGCGGTTTGTCAGAATAACTTCGTTTGGTGTGTCGTTTTCCAATAGTAATAATTACC
>NZ_CAESCM010000021.1 GCF_903166585.1 Pedobacter ghigonis | reverse complement strand
ACAACACCAATAGGAAACAGCAGGAAAACTGGGGCTTTAATCCAAACATAAAAACAAATATTATCAACAGAAATGTGGAAAAGGATTTGTTTTTTTAAAATTCAAAATGTTTCGAACACTCCTAATTACAAATCCCGACCTTTTTTAGATTCAATCCTCCTTTTTTTCCATCAGAAAAAGTTAAAATGATCTGATCCAGTAACACAAACACGTCATCTCCGTGAAAACGGGAATCTTAAAGCAAAATAAATGCATAGCTAAGGCATTAAGATTCCCAGTCAAGCTGGAATGACGATCACCAAGGGAATACCATAGGACGGTCTGGGTTGGTCGGGATTTGTAATCCCGACCTCAGAACTGTGGATTTATAATCCACATTATTATAAAAATATCGGTCTATCCAGTTTAATTGCAATTCGGTAGGCAGCATTCATTAAGCCAACATGGCTGTAAGCCTGCGGAAAGTTTCCCCATTGGCTACCAGTTTTAGCATCCACATCCTCGCTGAAAAGCAATAGATGGTTACAGTATTTGATGATATTTTCAAATTCCTTAATGGCTTCATCGGTTCGGCCAACACAGGCCAAGGCCTCAACATACCAAAATGCGCAGATTAAAAACGTAGTTTTTGGTTTGCCAAAATCATCGGCATGCAGGTAGCGGTAAAATAAGCCATCTTCGGTTTTAAGCTCGGCTTCCAATGCTTTTAAATGGTCTTTAGCTTTATCCGAAGCGGGATCGAGGTAATTCATCATAATCAGCTGCAGTGTGCTGGCATCCAAATGTGTACTGCCCACTGCATTGGTGTATACCTTCCTTTCCGGATCGTAGCAGGCTTCGATATGGGCCGCAGCTTTATCGATTAAAATCTGCGCCCGGTGTTCAAAATTTTCATTGCCTATGGTTTTGGCCATTTTTAGTGCTGCCTGTGCCCCTGCCCACTGAAACAAATTACTGTAGCAGTGCACATTGGCGATATTCCTGAACTCCCAGATTCCTGCATCCTTTTCATCAATGGTACTTTCAATTTTAGATAAAACACTTTCTATCCATTTTACCGAATCGCTCCGCTCAGAAAACACAAAGCGGTGATCGGTATAGAGCGGCAGCATTGAAATTAAAACCTGACCATAAATATCATTCTGAATGTGCTCGTAAGCCTGATTTCCAATCCTGATGGGTTGCTCGCCTTTATAGCCTTCCAGATGATCTAATGTCCTTTCCGTAATTTTCCTTTCGCCGGCAATGCCGTACAAGGGCTGGTAACGTGTATCTTCCGCATACGAAATATCAGAGAGATAATTAAAATACTTCTCCATCTCTTCAAAATGACCAATGTGGTTAAGCGAGGTTAGCACATAGTGAGAATCGCGCAGCCAGCAATAGCGGTAATCCCAGTTGCGGGTACTGCCCGGCGATTCGGGCAAACTGGTAGTACTGGCAGCAATAATGGCTCCCGTATCTTCATACTGGTGTATTTTAAGCACCAGCGCCGATCGGATAACGAAAGGCTGGTAAAACCCTGCAATAGAAGAGTGTTTAATCCACAAGCGCCAATAGGCAATCGTTTCACGCAGAAAATTTTCTGAAGTACTTACAATTGGGGCTTCAAGGTCTTGTCCGTAAGTCATTACCAGATATTTGGTTTCGTTCAGTACAAATGCCTTTTCATCAATAATATAAGTTAATGAAACGTTGGTACTTAAACGGATATTTTCATCGCAACCTGAATAATCGATGTGATTACTCCCTCTGGTAACCGTCATTTCATTTTTGCCATAATTGCAAACCGGTTTACATGTGATCGTTATCCTCGGATTTCCGCTTAGGGGTTCTATTTTCCTGATCAACATTAAAGGTTTAAAATACCTTTCGTAGAGGTGAAAGCGCGGGGCGAAATCGGTAATCCGGTAAGTGCCATCTTCGGCGGTAATTTCGGTGCGCAGCACATTGGTATTTTCGACATAGTACTGGTTAGTTGAAAATTCGCCCTGTGGCCGAATGGAGAACTCCCCTCCTTTGTGTTGATCCAACAAACTCCCGAAAACGAAAGGGCTATCGAAACGTGGCCAGCAAAGCCATGATATATCGGTGTTTTTATTTACGTGGGCTAAAAAAGCGCAATTTCCTATTATTCCGGTTTGATATAAATGCTGTTCGGGCATAAGCTGTTTTTATGTGTTTATAAATTAACAAGCCTGTACCGAAAATGTTGGCAGGAATATGAAAAACCTAATTCAGCTACTATTAATACACCTTTTTGCCCGGCGAAAGCACGCAATTTGGCGAGCGATAAACGTGAAGGAATAAATTCCTAAAATAAAAAAGCCAGTCTGGATAAATCCAAACTGGCCTATAGTTAATGATTAATGATTGCTAAATTACGGTTCCGCTAGGCAAAACCACTCCTTTTTTAATTACCACTATACCATCTTTAACAGCATAGAGTTCAAAATCGCCATCTTCTAAATGATCGCCTCCATTAATTTTTACATCGTTACCAATGCGGCAGTTTTTATCGATAATGGCATTGTTAATGAAACACCTGTCGCCAATACCAATCAGCGAATTTCCTTTACTCGTTTCCTCCTGTATTTCTTCGAAATTCTGATACCTGTCGCTACCCATAATGTAGGAGTTAGTAATTACGGTATCTTTTCCAATTCTCGATCTGATCCCCAAAACAGCATGTTCTACCTTGCTGGCCTGTACAATACAGCCTTCGGCAATAATGGTTTTATCTAAAGTGGTACCCGAAATTTTAGAAGGGGGCAACATCCGCGCCCTGGTAAAAATAGCATGGTTACTATCGAACATATTAAACTTAGGAATTTCGTCAGTCAATCCCAAATTGGCTTCGAAAAACGACGAAATATTACCAATATCAGTCCAGTAACCTTCGTACTGATAACTTAAAACCCTGCTTTGGGTAATGGCACGTGGCAAAATTTCTTTACCAAAGTCTTTTTCTTCTTCGTTTTCGTTTAAGATATTGATCAGGTATTCGCGGTTGAAAACATAAATACCCATAGAAGCCAGAAAATTACGTCCTTCACCCTGCATCTCCTCACCAGTATCCGAAATCCATTCATCGAGACCTGTTTTTGGTTTTTCGATAAAAGAGGTGATCATATTTTCTTCGTCAGTTTTCAAAATACCGAAATCGGTAGCATCCTTTGCTGTAACCGGGATGGTAGCAATGGTAATTTCAGCATTGGCCTCAATATGCTTCTCAATCATATCTTTAAAATCCATCTGGTACAACTGATCGCCGGAAAGGATTAAAATATAATCGAACTCATGTGAAACAATGTGGTGCATACACTGACGTACCGCATCGGCAGTACCCTGAAACCAACCTGCATTTTGTACCGTTTGCTCTGCTGCCAGAATATCAACAAAAGCCTTACTGAAATGGCTAAAGTGATAAGTGTTTTTAATGTGCTTATTTAACGATGCCGAATTAAACTGTGTGAGCACAAACATGCGGTGGATACCAGAATTAAGGCAGTTAGAAATCGGAATGTCTACCAACCGGTACTTCCCTGCAATTGGAACTGCCGGTTTAGAACGTGTTTGTGTAAGTGGCGATAATCTAGAGCCCTGGCCACCGCCAAGGATAACGCCTAAAACTTTGTCAGTCATGCTTAAGCTTAATTTAATATTTGGTACAATTCTATATAATTTAATGCAGCATTATCCCACGAGTGGTCTAGCTTCATCATTGTTTTGCGTACTGCTTTAAATGCCTTTTTATCGTTATACAGTTCTACTGCCCGGTTAATAGCGTGGGTAACATCCCAAATGCTGGTTTGGTCGTGACAAATACCGAAACCTCCATCGCCAATATCAATAACGGTATCTTTTAACCCGCCAATGCGCCGTACCATGGGTACTGTGCCATATCTTAAAGCATACAGCTGGTTTAAACCACATGGCTCCACGCGTGAAGGCATGATCAGAAAATCGGCACTGGCATATATTTCGTGCGAAACCTGCTCATTGTAGCCAATATAGGCATTATACTTACCCGGAAAAATATCCTTTAACTGGTTTAAGCGTCCTTCTACCCAACTGTCGCCCGAACCTAAAACCAATACATTAATGTTATCGCCATGCTGCTGCAAAGCTGTATAAAATATATCGGGCAGTAAATCGGCTCCTTTTTCATCAACCAGCCGGCCAATAAAAGTAAAGAGGGGTTTAGTAGCATCCAATTGAAAAACATTACACAGGGCGGTTTTGTTTGCCAGTTTACCAGCTTCAACTGTTTTTATGTTGTAACCTTTGCTCAGCATGGGGTCGGTTTCGGGGTTCCAAACTTCACTATCAATCCCGTTTAAAATCCCTACCGATTTCCAGCGTTCCTGCCTCAACAAACTTTCGAGACCGCGGGCATTGTTCATCATTTCTTCGAGATAACTTGGCGAAACCGTAGTTACCCGCCAGGCACATTTTATGGCCGATGCCAAAGGATTAATGGCATCTTCCCAACCCAGCAAGCCACCTTTCCATAAATCGAAAGCAGGCAGGTAGTATAATTTATCCCAACCAAACTGCCCCTGGTATTGTGCGTTATGAATGGTTAAAACTGTAGGTACATGTTTAATACTTTCGTATTTTAAGCAGTTCGATGCCATAAAAGGAATTAACCCGGTATGGTGATCGTGGCAATGAATTACATCCGGACGATGCTCCCATTGCGCTATCCAATCTAAGGCAGCAATCTGAAAGGCAACAAAACGCTCGGTATCATCGCCGTAACCGTAAACATTTGGTCTGTCGGTAAGGCCTTTGATGTGGATTACATAAACATCGAACCCCAGTTTATTCGTTTTTTCTTTTAAGATGCGGTACTGAAAATGGTGATTGCCATAGTTAGACCAGGCATCGTATGTTACTTCAAATTCGCTTTCGCGGATGAATTTAGTGTCGTACGCGGGAACAACCACCTTGGCAATGTGGCCTAATTTATTTTGATACTTGGGTAAGGCCCCTACTACATCGGCTAAACCACCAACTTTTGCAACAGGGTAACACTCGGCACTTATATGTATAATTTCCATCAAATATTTGGTGTAGATAACCTAAGTAAGTTACTAATTGTTTTGAGCATTGCAAATAATGGAAATTATATTTTTAGTTGAATATTTAACGGTCAGGTATTTTTTAACGAGGGTATTGATTTTGAATCTGAGTGGCAATGTTTTAGGTATTTCTCTATTAATTACGCAGATGTACGCGGAGAATTATTATGAAAAAATGAAGCTTTCAAAACAGGCTTAAAAAGTAAATTTAGCAGTTGAAAAACGTAGGAAACAGGTGCTTAATCAGCGATGATCTTCTTAAATCTGCGGGACAATTTCTAAATAGCTTCCTGCTGCTTATACTGAGGCATGTTTATCAGAAAGTGAATGTTCAGCAATTTGTGGCAGCCAGCAGCCCTGCTTTACACTGCAAGTCCTCACCCGATGAAATATCGGGTTCCGGGCTTTTCGTTTCAATCAGGCTTATTAACAGCGTTGGTGCAATAGAGATACCTAAATAAATAAGCTACGATGATCACCTTAAATCTGTAGGATAATTTCCAAACAGCTTCCCGCTGATAGCGCAGATGTACGCTGAGGCAAACATAAAAACAAAAAAAACCGCCTGGCTCGCCCACGCGGTTTTTAACAACAAAACAAATATATTTTTGGTTTAAAAATATCTTAGTACTCTTCCGCTAAAATTTCGTAGAAATCGCGGATAGGCTGAAATTGTGGGTGTAGGGAAACAACATCGCCGAAAACCAATAAGGCTGGCGCGGTTATTTTTTTATCCTCAACAATTTCGGCAATGGTATCAACTATACCTACGGCAATTTTCTCTTGTGGCGTCGATCCGTTCTGGATTACAGCTACTGGTAAAAGATTTTTATTTTCAGACTGAAATATAGCTGCGATTTCTTTTACCTTCTCAATTCCGTTTAAAACCACGATGGTCGCTTTGGTTTTAGCTGCGATGTATAAATCTTCCGAAATTTCACCTTTCGAATTGGTTCCGGTTACCGCCCAAAAACTCTCGCTCAGATCTTTATAAATCATCGGGATCTTTTGTAAGCTTGGTGCACCTGTGGCACTCGAGATACCAGGAATAATTTCGGTTGGGATGCTGTAAGATTCTGCCGCATCGATTTCTTCGTAACCTTTGGCAAAGAAAAACGGATCTCCGCTTTTTAAACGTACCACGTGTCCGTAGTTTAAAGCGTAATCTACAATCAGCTTGTTAACAGCCTCCTGCGAAAAATCTTCATCATCGCTGCGTTTACCTACATAAACTTTCGGAATACCATCTGGTGCATGACATAGTAAAGCTTCATTCACATTTGCATCGTACAAAACAACATCAGCTGTTTTTAATGCTTTAACACCTTTTAAACTAAATAAATCCGGGTCGCCAGGACCTGCACCTATTAAAGTAATTCGTGGTTCAATGTTCGCTTTTTCTACTTTATTTAAAATCATAACACCAAATTTATGCTGGTTCACATTCGTTAATTATCACAAATATATAAAGTCTATAGGAATTGTAGTAATTTATTTTAAAATATTTTTTTATTGTGACGATGAACATAGTGAAGCATCTCTTATGATATGAAAAACAAGACTATAAAAATCCTTCGACTCCAATACCATTGACAGCCCCAGTAGAAGAATCGTCATTTCGACTGAAGCCAACCGGTTTTTCACCGGTAGCGGAACGGAGAAATCTATAGAGACGGATTTAGCTTCGCTGAGTATTGCGTGTTTCTCGACTACGTTGCATTTCTGCTCGAAATGACGACTCCGAAGGGTTGTAACTATATTGATTTTATCCAATAAATTACCCCTCAAAGGACAATCTATGGAGTGGCTATCTATTAGTGCTGTCAGATATTATTATCGAACAGCCATCGAAGCTTTGATTAGTATAAGGCAAATGGTAACATTTGACCTTACGTTAGAAACCAGAATAACAAAAAAGAAAAATCTTTCCGTGTTTTCCGCGCATCCGTGGCGAAAATATTATAGCATACAAAGAGGTCTTAACGAAACACTAAGACCCCTAAAAATAGTTTATTACTTATTTACAGTTTACTGCTGTAAAAATAAATTTTCCGGCTTCGTAATTAATTGGTTTCCCTTTAGCAAAGTATGAGCGACCCAATGTGGTTTCGATCTGCCCTACTCCCATAACCAGTTTACCATCTTTTTTTAGGAAAGCCAGTGGATTTGTAAATACCCGGGTGCTGTCTTTCCCAGTATTAAAGCGATAATCTACATATAAAGTATCGCCACTAAATTTACCGTCAATTTTACCATTGTTTTGCGGTTTATTGGCATACTTAATTAATAATGAACCTTCAACTTTACCCGAAGCCATTGTTTTAACAATAATTGCTGCACTATCTTTTTCAAATGCTGATGCATAACAAGCTTCATTAACTACAGAATCGGTTTTCTCTTTCGAGTTTGTACTGGTTTTATTTTGGTTACAGGCATAAGCAAAGGGAAGCGCCGCCATAACGAGGTAAACGATGTTTCTTTTCATATCAGGAGTTTTAGCATTGTAATTGATTATACTAATATACCAATATGATGAAGAATTTAAGGTATTTCCATAACAGAAAAACCATTACATCAGTATAAAATGCTCTGGTGTAAGTGCCGGCGGCAGATCGGTTTCATCAAGCATATCCCGCATGTCGATTTCTATCGTTCTGGAGATATTGGTGATTGGAACATCGTTCGCACTTCCTTCAAAAGGATTAGTAGAACTTTCGCCAACAATATCCAGCGAATTGAAAACCCAGGTTAACAAAATAGCGAAGGGAATATTTAACCAGATAGAATAACCTTCAATTAAAGTGCCGTTGCCTAGCTTATTAAATTCGTTTAGCAATCCGTAAGGAACCAAAAACACAAATAAATTTAGCATAATGGTGGCTATAGACGAAAAATGGCGTGGATAAGGAAAATTCTTAATCCTTTCAGCCTTACCCTGGTTATCGTAAAAGCTGGTAATGGTATTTTGTAAAGATTGCAGTTGCAGTTCGGTTAAAAATCCGCTAACCACAAGTTTATTAATATGGGCCGATTGCAGTGCCATTAATTGGGTAGCCTTGTTCTTCTTGGTCAAAATATATTTTAATTCATCAGCAGAAAGGTATTGTGCAAGGCTATCTTCCAAACGATCTGCCTTTTCTGAAACCCGATAAAGCCGGGCATATTCGATATTGCGCGGATCATCTGAGTTTTCCCATGCCCTTGGTTCCCTTAGCTGAAAACGTAAGGCGGTTAACCATGCAAAATGGCGATAAAAAATAGCCTCAACATCTGTCTTTTTATCGTGAATTGCCAGATAATCGCGAACCATTACTCCAAAGGCGCGGCTCGAGTTGATTATTGCTCCATAAATTTGCCGGGCTTCCCAAAGGCGGGCATAACTTGCATTATTTTTAAAACTAATGATAAATGAAACTGCGGTGCCCAAAAGCGCTACAGGTACCCAGGAAATGGAAAGAAAAGTAAAAGCGCAATAATGATAAAGTACGGTAGGAATAATGGCCAGGATGGTTAAGCGGTAAATATCGCGCCTGGTCCAGATGATAAATTCCAGAAAAGTATATTTTTTTCCTGCATGCATAAGTTAAGCGGTTATAAGAGATAGTGAGTTAAACTAAGATATAAAAATTATCTACGCAGGCACTAAATTATGATAAAATAGCCAGCACACTACGAAAAACGGGACTATCGTAACCGATGCCCCGCTGAAATTGCTTTCACACTATACCTTTCGGCATAGCGTCTTCATCTTATATTTGGTTGTGGTTTTGCTGGATATTTACAAAATTCATCCACCTCACATCTCCCTTACGTTTATTTTATTCAATTGCTGCCCTGAACATTAAGGCTCCAACTGTTAAATTGGTACGGCTATCAACCAAAATAGCTGAGCCGTTAGCGCGGTTATCATCATAAAGATCAAAAGCCAAAGCATCTGCCGTTTTAATAATTACGCGACCTATATCATTCAGTTTAAATTCATCAGCTGCATGTTTTTCGAGTGTATTAATATCTACCTTATGCAGAATTTCACTGATTTTACACTTCGTAACCTTACTGTTATGCTGAATGTTATACATGATCGAGGTATCCAATGCACGTGCATCCATCCAGCACAAATCGGCTTCAATCAGTTTCGATTCCTGCGGCAAGGCAGAAGCATTTACAATGGTATCGCCACGGCTAATATCCACATCATCTTTTAAATGGATAATCACCGACTGACCTGCATGGGCTTCATCCAGTGCTTCATCAAAAAATTCAATTTTCTCGATGGTAGAACCTGCACCTGAAGGCAATACATTTACTTTATCGTTCAGGCTAAAAGTTCCGCTCAATACTCGGCCGGCGTAACCGCGGTAATCGTGCAATTCGTCGGTTTGCGGGCGTACAACCCACTGTACCGGCATGCGTGCCAGTTGCGAACGGTCTGAATGATCGGTATCTACCTGTTCTAAGAAATGTAGCAAGCTTTCGCCTTCGTACCACTGCATATTTTCTGAACGTTGCACCACGTTATCACCTTTCAGGGCACTAACCGGGATGTAAGTTACATCGTCTAACTTAAGCTGCTGGGCCAGTACCTTGTACTTTTCGATAATGGAAGCATAAACCGTTTCACTGTAATCAACCATATCCATTTTATTGATACAAACCACCACGTGTTTAATGCCCAATAAGGAAACAATATACGAGTGGCGGATAGTTTGCTCTACAACACTGTTCCGGGCATCAATTAAAATAATGGCCAGATTAGCGGTTGAGGCTCCGGTAACCATGTTGCGGGTGTACTGGATGTGCCCCGGGGTATCGGCTATAATAAATTTACGCTTTTTGGTTTGAAAGTATTTATAGGCTACATCGATGGTAATGCCCTGCTCGCGCTCTGCCCTTAATCCATCAGTTAAAATAGCCAGGTCAATTGTTCCGTCGTCATTTTTACGGTTCGAGCTTTGTAAGGCTTCTAATTGATCGGCTAAAATAGAATCTGTATCGTATAGCAAACGGCCGATTAAGGTACTTTTACCATCATCTACACTGCCTGCTGTAAAGAATTTTAATATGTTCATGTTAAAAAATGATTGAATGAATGGTGGATTTAATTATTGAATTGGACTCCCGACTAAAGACTCCGAACTCAAGACTAAAAATACCCTCCCTTTTTCCTGTCTTCCATTGCTGCTTCCGAAACTTTATCGTCTAAGCGGGCACCACGTTCCGAAATTTTAGATGCGCTGATTTCTGAAATAATATCATCAATCAAAGTGGCTTCCGATTCTACCGCAGCCGTGCACGACATATCGCCAACTGTACGGAAACGTACTTGTTTGCGGAAAACAATATCCTCATCATCCATATTTAAAAACGGCGATGCTGCCATTAACTGTCCGTTGCGGGTAATCACATCGCGTTCGTGCGAGAAGTAGATGCTTGGTAATTCAATTTTTTCGCGGCGGATGTAGTTCCAAACATCCAGCTCGGTCCAGTTGCTGATAGGAAATACACGGATGTTTTCGCCTTTGTGGATTTTACCGTTATAAATGTTCCAAAGCTCTGGACGCTGACGCTTAGGATCCCACTGGCCAAATTCATCACGAACAGAGAAAATACGTTCTTTTGCGCGTGCTTTTTCTTCGTCTCTGCGTGCACCGCCAATACAGGCATCGAACTGGTGTTTGGCAATGGTATCTAATAAGGTTACGGTTTGCAAAGCATTTCTACTCGCATTTTTACCGGTTTGTTCTACTACTTTACCTTGATCAATAGATTCCTGAACTGAACCAATAATCAGCCTTTCGCCAATTCTTTCTACCATTTTATCACGGTAGGTAATGGTTTCTTCAAAATTATGCCCGGTATCGATGTGTACCAGTGGAAAAGGAAATTTACCCGGACGGAAAGCTTTTTCTGCCAAACGTACTAAGGTAATCGAATCTTTTCCACCCGAAAACAGCAAAGCCGGCTTTTCAAACTGCCCTGCAACCTCACGTAAAATGTGAATGGCCTCTGCCTCTAGTTCATCTAAATAATCAAAATTATATGTACTCATTATAAAATGTTGAAATGATTGATTGTTGAAATGTTGGAAGGTTGCCTGCCAGCGCTGTTCCTTTTTCAACTAATATATTTGCTGTTGTTATTCTATTTACGTCATTGCGAGAAGGTTTTTCAACCGCCGAAGCAATCTGTTTCGGCTTTCTGCAATAGTAATTTTATTTTATCTTTCTATAAGATTGCCACGGCTCACTCTTTCCCAGCCTCGCAATGACGCCCCGATAGGAGGCTCAGGATGCTGCATGCAAGCCACATTCCTTTTTGCTTTGGTCTTCCCACCACCATCTTCCGGCCCTAAAATCTTCGCCGGGTTGTACGGCTCTGGTACATGGGGCGCAACCGATGCTCGGAAATCCTTTATCGTGCAAGGTATTGTAAACAATGTTGTTTTCTTTAATATAGGCCTTCACCTCATCTAATGTCCAGTCGAAAATCGGGTGAAATTTAACCAGCTGATTGCCTTCATCCCACTCTACATCGTGCATATCTTCGCGGTTGGCACTCTGATCGGCCCTGATGCCTGTAATCCAGATTTCGTTACCTTTTAATGCTCTTTTTAAAGGTTCTATTTTACGGATATAGCAGCACTCTTTCCTGTTTTCGACCGATTCGTAAAAACTGCTTGGCCCTTTACTGTTTACCATATTCTGCAATAGCTCATTTTGCGGATAGTAAGCGTAAATTGGTTTATTGTATATTTCAAGAGTACGGTTCCAAACGTAGTACGTTTCCGGAAATAACCGTCCGGTTTCTAAAGTAAAAACCTTGATCGGAATATTATTGGCAAAAATAAGGTGTGTAATTGCCTGATCTTCCCAACCAAAACTGGTCGAAAAGATGATTCGGCCTGCATAGCGATCGGCCAAAAACCTCAATTTTTCAACAGTACTTAAGCCCTTTAGTGCTTCTTTTATCTCTTCTACACGTTCCATCACTAAATTAATTTTAAAATAAACATAATTACGCTGCGCAAGCTTACGATCATCACAATAATCCCAACGGCTACCATAATGGTTTTTGCCGAAATTTTGTTCGATACTTTTGCAGCAATCGGCGATGCTATCGCACTACCAATAATCAATCCCAAAACAGCTTCCCAGTGTTTGCCACCCAACATGGTAAAAAAGGTTAGCGAACTAAGTGTGGCAATAAAAAACCTGCTGATTTTTACTGTTCCCAATGAAAACAAAGGGTGCCTGCCACCGGCAATTAAACTTGAAAGTACGATTGAACCCCAACCGCCACCAAAAGCAGCATCGATAAAACCACCCACAAAACCCAGTAATCCAATTTTTTTAATCTTCTGATCGGCTTTCTTTCTTTTGATGTTAAAAGCTTTCATTAAAATGATACCACCTAAAAATAAGGTATATACTGCCACAATTGGCTTAACATAAGCACTATAGTGCTCAAGCGACGATAAGATATATGCGCCAAGCACTGCCCCTACAATAGCCGGCAGGATTAATATTTTAAACAGCTTCCAGTTTACATTGCCCATACGGTAATGCATCCAGCCGGCAATACCGTTACTCATTACTTCCGAAATGTGGATAGCCATACTGGCTGAGGCAGGTGGTAAACCCATTGCCAGCGAGAAAGAGGCTGTAGTAACCCCGTACGACATGCCAATTGCACCGTCAATCAGGGCGAATAAAAATCCGGCACCTAAAAACCAGTAAAACAAGGGGTCGATATTAATCAGGAAAGTTTGAAACTCTGGCTCGGTATTCCATAATGAAAAACCTATGGCACCGATTAATAATACCGAAGCCACCCAGATTAACCATTTGATATTGCGCTCGGCAAAACTCTTTTTAGGGTCAATTAAACTTTGGGTAACCTTATTCAGCTTTTTAACTTTTGCCGAGAAATCGCCGTTTAAGGTCTGGCGCAAAGCACTCATATTCTGCAAAGTTTCATCCAGCTCGGCCGGTAAACCTTCGTTCAAAATTTGTTTTAAGCGTTTGGCTATGGTTGGCGATTTCCCGTTGGTAGAAATCGCAATTTTTAAATCACCCCTTTGAACAATAGATCCTAAATAGAAATCGCAAAGCTCGGGTTTATCGGCTACGTTAATCAGCAAACCTTTTTCGTGCGTTACTTTTCTAATTTCTTCGTTTAAAATGTCATTGTTTGTAGCGGCAAAAACGATATCAATATCCTGCAAATCAGAAACATCAAAACTCTTTTGCTTCACCTTAACCAAAGGATAATTCGCAATTAAGGTATAAACCTCCGGAGAAATTACTTCGGCCACAATGGTAATAGTAGCCTGTTGGCTGTTGTTAACAATCGCCGTTAATTTCTCGAGGCCAATATTACCTGCACCAATTAATAATGTACGCAGCTTATTCAGCTTCACAAAAACCGGAAACAGCTGGTTACCTTTTTCTTCCTCAGAAAAAGATTCTGCATTATTGGGTTGGTTAGGCAATACTTGCATATTGTTTAATGATGTTTTTAAATGACGGATGTAATGATACAACTTCTCCAAATATTAACAATGCCGGAGCCTTAATATTTTCGTATTGTACTAAACTTTCTATGGTTTCTACCACACCAACAACAAGCTTTTCGTCTTCTGCCGAACCATTCTGCACTACGGCTGTTGGTAAATTGTGTTTTCCGGCAGCTTTAAAAATTTCGACAATTTTCGACAGTTTTTTAAGTCCCATTAAAACCACTACGGTAGCATTTGATGTTGCTGCCTGATAAATATCGGCCGATACTTCACCAGAAGTGGTTGTGCCGGTAATTACCCAAAAACTTTCGCTCAGGCCGCGGTGCGTAACCGGAATCTGCTGTAAACCCGGTACGCCGATAGAACTCGAAATACCCGGAATAACGCTTACCGGAATGCTATATGATGCAGCATAATCCAACTCTTCGTACCCCCTGCCGAACACAAATGGATCACCACCTTTTAACCGCACTACATGCCCATAGTTTAAAGCGTAATCGATCATTAATTTATTGATGGTATCCTGAGGATAAGAATGCTCTCCTGAACGTTTACCCACATATACTTTAATGGCTTCTGCCGGTGCATGCTCCAATAAAGCTTCGTTGGTTAATGCATCATACAATACTACATCTGCAGCCTGTAAAGCTTTTACCCCTTTTAAAGTTAACAAATCAGGATCGCCCGGACCTGCGCCTAGAAGGGTTATTTTTGATTCTTTATTTTGATTAACCATGTTTCTTTTTAATTATTGAATTTTGAATGACTAGATGAAGAGTTGTTTGGCGTACGGCGTTTAGCGTCTGCAGTTCTCAAATCTCACATCAATTATCTCAAATTTCATTTTACTAATAGGCCCCTTTTTTCTTTAATCTGATTTAAAAACTGATTGGCTTGTTCAAAATATTTTTGAGCAAATTCAGCACTTGGTTCATTTTTATTGATCTGAAGAACCAAATCAGAAAAGTTAGTGGCCAGATTAAATTCGCCAGTTTCAACATAATGGTTATCGAACTCCCGAATCACACCAACCTGGGTACTGCTGTTTACACCTTTATCCAGCAACAACGATTTTGCAGCACTTACAAACGTACTGTAGGTATGGTAAATGGCATCAGCATAAGCACCTTTCTCTAAGTTTTGCTTTGCCCAGTCAAATTTCTCGTCTGCTTCCAACAATAGAGTAGCAACCAAATCAATCACTACACCAGCACATTCACCCACACCGATTGCAGTAACAAAAGGTTCTACGTGTCCCCAATCTACAAATTCTTCGGTTTGCAGATTAGTTAAATCGGCCAGTGGTTTTAATAACTGATAAAAATGGTCTTTACCTTTTCTATCATAATACTGGTGAAAATTCTCATCAGCCAGGTTATTGGCTTTAAAATCATTTAAAATGAAGTGCAAAACACTGGTTGCTCTTTTTGATGGAACTTTGATTACACGTTCTGCCACACGGCCAACGCCATCACCCACGGTACCACCACCCAACATTACCTGCACCGCCGGAACCACTTTTCCTTCGGCCTTTACCGAACTACCGTGAAAACCAATTTCGGCTAAACCATGCTGGCCACAAGAGTTCATACAACCACTGATCTTGATTTTGATGTTTTTCTCATAGATCAATTCAGGGAAATCGGTATAAATGACATCTTCCAACACCTCGGCCAATGTCATAGAGTTGGCAATACCTAAATTACAGGTATCGGTTCCCGGGCAAGTGGTAATATCGGCCACACTATCGAAACCGGCAGTGGTAAAACCAATTTTATTTAACTCCGCATATAAAGCCGGTAAAGCTTCTTTGCGTACATATTTTAATAACAAACCCTGATTTTGTGTAACCCTGATTTCATCGGCGACATACGGTCTGATGGCATCAACAAAGGCCCTGGCTTTATCTGTTTTAATATCGCCTACCTGTACTTTTACATACACCGAATAAAAACCAGTCTGTTTCTGTTCTACCACGTTGGTAGCCGACCAGTGCTTGTAATGGGTTTCGTTTAAAATTTCTACCGCCGGATAATCTTGCTCTGCTGGCAAAACAGGCTCGGCGATTGTATTTAAATCTATTTTATAGCTTTTTACTTTATTGGCAATGCGCTCTTCGGCAACCAGGCGTAAAACTTCGTCTAAACCTAATTTTTGAACCAGGTATTTTAAACGTGCTTTATTTCTGTTGGTACGTTCGCCATAACGGTCGAAAACGCGAAGCACAGACTCTGTAAAGGGAATGATCTGATCTTCGTGCAAAAATTCGTGAACGGCACTGGCTAAGAAAGGTTGTGCACCTAAACCACCAGCAAATAAAACTTTAAATCCACGTTCGCCCTCTTCGTTAATTTTCGGAATGAAACCTAAATCATGAATGTAGCTAAATGCAGTATCCTTATCACTCGAAGAGAATGAAATTTTAATTTTACGGCCCATTTCCTGACAGATTGGGTTACGCAAAAAGTATTTAAAAACAGCGTGCGCGTATGGCGAAACATCAAACGGTTCATCTTTATCGATGCCCGAATTTGGCGATGCCGTTACATTACGCACCGTGTTACCACAAGCCTCACGCAGGGTAATATCATCCTGCTCTAATTTAGCCCAAAGTTCTGGTGTGCGGTCTAAACTTACATAGTGCAACTGGATATCCTGACGGGTGGTTAAGTGTAAATTGCCACTTCCATACTCATCAGCAATATCGGCAATGCGCAGTAACTGCTTAAAAGTAACCTTTCCAAAAGGCAGCTTAATCCGGATCATTTGCACCCCCGGCTGTCTTTGTCCGTAAACACCGCGTGCTAAACGCAGGCTCCTAAACTTTTCGTCGTGGATTGTACCATCCCGAAAGGCTTTAATCTTATTCTCTAAATCGATAATGTCCTGCTCGACAATATTGTTTTCGAGTTCTGTTCTGAAAGTTTGCATATGTGTTGTTAGCTTTATTCAAAAAATGCTTCCCTTTTACTGAGAAGCATCCAATATTTTATACTTAAATTATCTATAGGCTCCTGTTACCGTGTTTTACAACAACAGCACATCATCCGGATAGCGGCTCTATTAAGTATAAAATTTAGGTTCATCCGTCAAATATATAAAGTATATAGGAATAGTCGTAATTTTTTATGAAAAAAATTACGGTACGGTGTTAATCTGTAAACCCTTAACGACAGTTTTCTCTTGTTTTTTCGCCTTCAATAGGCTGCGCAATCGTTTGCTAAAAAATGTTGCTAGTTGTAATTTATTTTTGAAGATAGCCGGAAGCTAAGCTGGTTGGTGTGGACACCAACCAGTAGATACCAAGAAATAACCTGGCACCTTTATCCTATCGGTTGGTGTCCCCACCGAACGAAACAGGCAACGAAAAAATCATCCCCTGCCCCCGTATCCTATCGGTAGATGCCCCAATAGACCCAAACAGGTGCTAAAAAACTGGTTGGTGTGGACACCAATCAGTTGACAAAAAAATCATCCCCTGCCCCCTTCAAAGGGGGAAAGATCATCTTTAAATGAAAAGAAAAATCAATAAAAAAAGGCTGGTGCAAACACCAACCTTTAAATCTTTATGATTAAAATAAGTTCTTACAATTTTTCGATAGCCAGCTTTAGCGTATCCTCACGATTAATTACATCGGCGATACTGGTTTCGCTTAAAACCTTCAATGTGGCATCTCTCACATCAATAAATGCACTTCTGATGCCGCAAGTCTTTTCATCTTCGCATTCATCGCATTTGTGATAGAAGTTTAAGCTGGCACAAGGCACCATGGCAATTGGACCATCGGTAACCCGCATGATGTGTACCAAAAGAATTTCTTCGGGCTTTTTGTTTAGACTGTAACCACCTCCGGCTCCTTTTTTACTATATAAAAAACCTGCGTTACGTAAATCGAGTAAAATTTGCTCCAGGAATTTTTTTGGGATATGCTCCTCCTCTGCAATTTTTGAGATCTGCATGGGTGGTTTATCTAAATTTTTACCAAGAGCAACAAGTGCCTTTATGGCGTATTTTGTTTTTTTCGACAGCATATTCGCACAAAGCTAATAAAAGAAAGTAAATTATTACAATACGCTATTCAGGCTGTTTTGTTTTCTACCTGCAGCGCGTTATTTAAAATCAGGGCCCTGCCCCTTTTAGATACATTTTAATCAAAGAAGCGTAAAAATAATCCAACTTGCAAACTGCAGGCAATTTATCTGCGTTTAAGCCCTACATTTATCTTTATGCCTCTTACCCATTTGTAATGAAAAGAAAACTCAATTTCATCCCGCTCTTAATTGTAGCATTCATGTTTTTTGCCTTAAATGCATACGTTTTATCAGGTTTGGGCACCTTAAATCAATCTACCTGGCTTAGTCCTATCTTCTGGGTTTTTATCGTAGGCTTAACATTTGCCTTGTTTTATGCCATCCAGCAAATGCGAATACAAGGCATAAACCGGTTTTTTCAAATCGTAAGTCATACTTTCCTGATCATTTTTACAGCAGAAGTAGTTTTTGCCATCTTCTTGCTGCTAGGCGATATTTACCGTTTTCTGTTCGGGATTACAGGTAGCTTTAACGGCGGCGGTTTTCACCTTTTGGCGCGTAGCAATTATTGGGTCGATTTTGCTTTTGTAATGTTTTGCTTAACTATTGCCTTATTTGCCTACGGCATTACCCAGGGGAAATATGCTTACCGGGTAATTAAACATACTTTGTATTTCGACGATCTACCCCCAGCTTTCGATGGTTTCACTCTAACGCAAATTTCGGATGTACACGCCGGCAGCTTTACCAACCCTAAAGCTGTACAAAAGGGCATTGATTTAATTAATGCGCAAAAAAGCGATTTGTTTGTATTTACGGGTGATTTGGTCAACAATATTTCCTCAGAGATTGTACCTTACATTGGTCATTTCTCTCAAATTAAAGCACCATTCGGACAGTTTTCTGTTTTGGGTAATCATGATTATGGCGATTATGTAAAATGGCCAAGCGAAACGGAGAAGATCAAAAACCTCGATCAGTTAAAAGCTTACCATAAAGAACTTGGCTTTAAATTATTGCTCGATGAGCATGTAGAACTGCATAAAAACGGTGAAAAAATTATTCTGGCCGGGATAGAAAACTGGGGAATTGGTTTTGGCGAACGGGGCGATTTAAATAAAGCTTTGGCCAAGACTGCTGCCAATGATTTCAAAATTCTGCTCTCTCACGATCCTTCGCATTGGGATGCACAGGTAAAAAATTATCCCTCAAAAATCCAACTTTCATTAGCTGGCCATACGCATGGCATGCAGTTTGGGATCGAGGCTTTTGGTATTAAATGGAGTCCGGTGAAATACCGTTATAAGCACTGGGCAGGTATTAAAACCGAGAACGGCAGGTATTTAAATGTAAACCGTGGCTTTGGTTTCCTGGGCTTTTCCGGTCGGATTGGAATCTGGCCGGAGGTAACGGTGATTGAATTGAAGCGGAAGTAAACACTAAATGCCCAACATTGTGCATTTAGTGTTTAGAGGGTCGTCATTCCCGCGCAGGCGGGAATCTTAATGCAACTAAAAAAACCTTGCTAAGGCATTACGATTCCCATCCGATAGTTATCGGATCAAGTTGGGAATGACGGATCACAAAGCAATCTATTGAACCTAATAATTAAGCGTATACGTTACATTGTAGGTACGACCACGGCCAGCATAATAAAAGGTTTCGGGTTTAGCTAGGGCAGCATACAAAATTGATGAACGCTGACTCCAAACTGTTTGGTAATTTTTGTTCAACAGGTTTTGCACACCGATTGATAAGCTTCCGGTAAATACTTTTACTGATCCCAATACATCAACAGTTGTATATCCTTTTAATTCGTATTCTTTTAAATTAGTAGAAATACCTTTTGAATCAAATGAGTGGAAAACCTGTGCTTTTAAGCCAAATACTTTTCCGTTATAGCCTAAATAACCAGCCAGTTTAGATGGACTAGCCACCGTTACATCCTGCAATGACCAGGTACCATCGGCATTTTGTTTCTGGGTTTTGATATACATACCATTTACGCCAGCCTCGAAGCCATTTTTCAGGTTAAGCGATAGCGAGCCTTCAAGTCCAAGGTTTCTTACATGTTCATCGTACACCTCGATATTGAAAGTGCTGTTGGTTTTCACGTTTTTATCTGATAAAGCATAAAAAGCAGCCACCTGCCCGTTAAATACACCAGTGCGGTAACGGTAACCTGCCTCGTACTGATCGGTTTTAATGCCCGTTAACGGAGAGCTGCCAACGTTGATAGAATTACCTAAATTCCAGTTGGTGCCAGCTAAAGTATAAGTTCCCTGACCATAATATTTTGCCGGATCGGCCAGGTTAAATCCTTGCGAATAGTTAAACCAGGCTTGTTGAGGTGTGTTAATTTTAAATACCAAACCACCATTAAGCAAATTAACATCGTAGTGATTGCTTCCACCCGCAATAGCAGTAGCGCTACGGCCTACACCATAAGCCAAAGGTACAGCAGCAGCCGTGCCTACAAAATCGCCAACCTTAACAAACATGCGTTGCTGACGAACACCACCAGATAGGGTTAAGAAATCGGCCAGCTTAAATTGTGCCTGTAAAAAGCCCGATAAGCCATTTACCCTAAAATTAGGATAACGCGCAATAGTAGCAACTGTGGTATTGGTTAAACCGCCAGATGTAGCTGCTTTTACCCTATCGAAAAGCGCTTGCTGTGCATTAAAATTCTCGTTATCGGCATCAATACCATAGGTTAGGTTTAATTTATTCCAGTCTTTATTCAACACCAGTTTTAAAGCACTGTAATTGGTATTCTGGATGGAAGAGCCACTGTAAAGCACTCCCGGTAAGGCCGCTGTTCCCGGAAATGGGTGAAAGCTAAACCGTTCATTTCTGGCTGCCGCCTGCACGTAAAGGGTTTGTCCGCCTAAAATATCGCTGGCCTGATAATTGGCATTGATATTGGCACGACTTGTTTTAGGATCAACATCTGATGAATAACCGTTTCTCATCTCCAATAACGATGCATTTGACAATAAGCCAGCATAGTTAGTACCTAAAAATAAGTCTTTATCACCACGATAGCCCGAATTGTAATACTGCGCATTTACCGTTAACTTTTGATAATCTGTCAATTTAAATTCTGTACTTCCAAAGAAATCAAAAGACTGGTTGTACTGCAAATCGGTTTGGGTAATATCGGTAAAAATCTGCTTTCCATCGGCACCATAAGCTGCGTTGTTTTTCTGGAAAGCAATACCAATCCGGCCATTCCAATCTTTACTGCCACCTGAAATAGCCTGGGCAATGCGAACATCGTGATCGCTTTTTTCTTTCAAACCACTGCGTACACCAAGCTGCGTAGTAAAAGCTGGCTGACCATCCTGTCCTTTTTTGGTAATGATGTTGACAATACCACCGGTTGCACCGCCACCATAAACGGCACTGGCACCTGATAAAACCTCGATTCTTTCGATATTAAAGGGATCGATAGATTCGAACTGGCGGCTTACCCCACGGGTACTGTTAAGCGATACACCATCAATCATCACCAATGCATCTCTGCCACGCTGGTTTTGGCCATAATTGGTACGGCCTTCGGGTCCGGCATCTAAACTCGGAATCAATTGGGCTAAAGCCTGTTTAAAGGGTACACCTGCCTTAACCTGCTCCTGTATTTTTGCACCATCAACCACCCAAACGGTACCCGGTATCTCACTTATTTTGGTTGGTTTACGTGCCGATACCACTACCACCTCCTGCATATTGGCCGTTGGACTTAAGTTGATGATTAAATTAACCGTTTGCCCTTTAGCTAAATTTACTTTTTGAAATACGGTAACATAGCCTACATAACTTACCTGTAGCTGATGTGAACCTTCGGTTAGCGCAAGTTCGAAACTACCATCTGCACCAGTGGTAACCGCAGAACTTTTCCCCTGCACTTTAATATTGGCACCACTTAGCGGTGCAGTTTCGCCTATTACCTTGCCGGTAATGGTTTGAGCTTTACCTGTAATTATAAACCCACAGATAAGGATCGCAATTAAGTATAGATTTTTCATCAAATAATTTATTTTTTTCGCAAAGCAATCATTTATTTGGATTAAATCCAAATAATAATTATCAAATATTTTACAAAACATCCTAAAAAATGAAATAAAAACTATACTTAAACAACTTATTAACAACGGTTTAAAACTATTTTAAATATTATTTTTAATCAATCTAAATAAAAATATACCTTAGCGGTCGAGATTATAGTCTACACATTACGCTTATTTTAAGTACTCAACTAACCAATTAATCAGTAAAAAAACTATCGGCATTTTGCCCGGTATGGTATTGCCTTTTTGACCTTAAATTTTGAAAAATTGAAAAACTAATGTTTACATCAGACCTAGAAAAACAGGACCTCATCGATTTCCTTACGGAGAGCCCGGCGAAGGAAATCTTTCACCACGAAAACGAAGCAGAGTACCTGCATGCGGTTGGCAAAGTTACCCAGGCGGTAAAAAAATTCCTGAACCACAACAAGCAGCCCTTCAGCGGTGTATCGCCAGCCAAACTGAAACCCTTATTCGATGCCATCGAATTTGAAAAAACGCATGACAATTACGATGCTTTGCTGAAAGAAGTAGAACAGCTTTACACCAATCACGCTGTTGCTTTTCACCACCCTGCCTACATTGCGCACTTAAATTGTCCCATTGTTATCCCGGCTGTTGCCGCCGAGGTGATGATTTCAGCCATCAATTCCTCTATCGATACATGGGACCAAAGCGCTGGCGGCACTTTAATCGAGCAAAAATTAATTGAGTGGACCTGCGATCAGATTGGTTATGGCAAAAAAGCCGACGGCATTTTTACCAGTGGCGGTACGCAGAGCAATTTAATGGGGCTTTTACTGGCAAGAGATCATTACGCCATTACCGCCCTGAACCACAACATAAAAGTAAATGGCCTGCCTGCCGAGGCTTCTCGATTCAGGATTTTTGTTTCCGAAAAAGCACATTTCAGCATTCAGAAAAATGCCTCACTATTAGGCCTGGGCGAAAAAGCCGTCATCAAGATTAAAACCGACCGCAGTTTCAGGATGAATACCGTTTTGCTGGAAGACGCGATAAAAAGAGAACTGGCACAGGGAAATATACCAATTGCCATTGTAGGTACTGCGGGCACCACCGATTTTGGTAATGTAGATCCATTGCAGCAACTGGGTGCGATTAGCCAAAAATACAATACCTGGTTCCATATTGATGCGGCTTATGGCTGTGGCTTATTGCTCACCGATAAATACCGTAACCTGCTAAACGGTATCGAACTGGCCCATTCGGTTACGGTTGATTACCATAAATCTTTCTTTCAGCCTGTAAGCAGCAGCGGTTTTCTGGTGCGCGACAAGCACTTTTTTAACCTGATTACGCACCATGCCGATTACTTAAATCCTAAAGATCATGATGAAGATGGCCTGCCCAACCAGGTAAATAAATCGATACAAACTACCCGCCGCTTCGACGCTTTAAAACTATGGTTCACACTCCGCATGATGGGCCGCGATAAACTGGGAGGCTATTTCGATACCATTATTGAAACCGCAGCAGAAATAGCGGGCTTATTGCAGGCCGACCATGATATTGAACTTATGAACGAATCCGATATCAGCGCACTGGTTTTCAGGTACCGCCCTAAAAACGCACAGTTAGATGTTTGCGCCATGAACCAATACATCAAAAAAGCCATGTTTAATCAAGGTAAGGCCCTGGTGGCCGGTACCAAGATTAACCAGCAATTCTACCTCAAATTTACCCTACTAAACCCGCTTACTACCATCAGCGATATTGAAAATATCATTAAAATCATTAAAAAACATGGAAACGAATACGTTAGACTTAATCAAGCTTCAGCAGATTTCAGAAGAAACTAACTTTAATGCGCTCCTTAACAGCTACTGCCGCGAATTTACCAACTGGACCCGCTATGCAGGCATCCCGAAATACGACGCACCGCTGGCTAACTACCTGTCAACTAAGTCAGACCGCTTGCATCTCAGGTTTGATTTTAGCAGCATTGGTTACGAGGTATATGCCCCGTTAAAGTTTTATGCAGATAGCGGCCGGCATGTATTTAATTTCCCGGTTGTAGCACGCGATATTGAAACAGATGCCATTACTGCCATTGATATTTACCGCTTTATGGAATTGGCGGTGCAATTTAGCTCGACTGAGTTTCCGGATGCAGCTGCCGACCTGGTAAAACAGCGTTTAACCAATAGTGTAGAAAACCTTCAGCAATTTCTTTCATTCTTCCTGCAAAATGGCAAGCCGGTAAACTTTGCCAAAATGAACTTTATATCGGCAGAACAATCGCTGTTTTTAGGTCACAATGCCCATCCCCTACCCAAAGGCCGGTCGGGTTTTAACAGTACTGACGAGCTTTTTAAATATTCGCCCGAAACAAAAGGCAGTTTCCAGCTTAGCTATTTCTTAATTGCGGCAACCAATATCAACGAAAAAAATGCCGAAGGTTTCGATATTACCGATTTTTTCAGGATTGAACTTTTAGAGACGGCAAATACAGAAACAATAACAATACTTGATCGGTACCCTAACCACAAAGTGGTGCCCATGCATCCCTGGGAAGCGGATTACCTGCTTGACCAACCTGCTGTACAAGCCATGCAAGCGGAAAAACTGCTGATTTACCTCGGGCAATTTGGCGATACCTATACCCCAACCTCATCGGTTAGAACGGTGTATAATGCAGCGAGCGATTGGATGCTTAAATTTTCGCTCCATGTTAAAATCACCAATTCGCAACGCGTTAATCTGGTTAGAGAACTGCACCGTGGTTACGATGTAAGTAAACTTTTAAAAACTACTTTAGGCAAAGCGGCAAAAGCCGAATTCCCTGAAATCGAATTCATTACCGATCCGGCTTTTATTACCGTAAATTATCAGGGGCAAAACATCGATGGTTTTAACATCAGTATCAGGCACAATCCGTTTAAGGGCGAAGAGGCAGAGAAAAACGTAACCCTGCTTGCGGCCTTATGTCAGGATGGTTTGCTGGGCCAAAAACCGAGGCTGGTACATGTAATTGAAGAAGCATCGATCAGCAAAAACAAAAGCCTGGCCCATACTGCAGTAAACTGGTTTAAACAATACCTGCATCTGTGCGTAGCGCCTATTGTAGGCCTGTACAACCATTATGGGATGGCTTTCGAATTTCACCAGCAAAACGTAATGGTAGAACTGGATAAAGATTTTTATCCAGCCAAATTGTACTTCAGAGATAATCAGGGCTATTTCTTTAGCGAGAGCAAAGCTGAAGCCCTGCAACAGGCATATCCCGAAATTGCAGCAGAAAGTGGCTCTATTGTACCCAATGAGTACATTATTCCGAAACTGACTTACTATTTACTCATTAACAATATTTTAGGTGTAGTAAATGCGCTGGCCAGCAATAATCTGGCGGATGAAAAGACTTTAATCGACCTGGTTTATTTAGAGTTTAAACAATTTGAAAACAGCGATACTACCGGTTTGGTAGATTATATTATTAACCGCCGCAGCTGGGAAGTTAAAGGCAACCTGCTTACCAACCTCTGCAATATCGACGAAGCCAGTGCACCGATTGATAATCCGGCCATTTACCGCGAATTCCCGAACCCGCTGTCTAAATATCTGTTTGCAGAAAACCTGATTAAACCGCAAACCAAAGAGGTGCTATACAGCCGGTATTTCCCCAAAGAAGATGTAACGATTAACATCCGTCCTTTTGATATAGACCGGGATCTGGAAATGGTGCACGACTGGTTTAACCAGGAACACGCCAAACCCATCTGGAAAATGGATGGCCCGATTAAAGGGCTGGAACTCTTTTACCGCACCTTGTTACCCAACGATGCCTCGCACAGTTTTATTGGCGAGATAAATGGCGTACCCACCTTCACCATAGAACCTTACTGGCCGATGCGTGATGGTGTAGGCGCTTGTTACGAGGCATTAACCACTGATTATGGTGCTCACTTGCTCATTGCCCCAACCGATAAAGACAAGAAATACAGTTTTGAAACCGGTCAGGCTCTAATGGATTTCATTTTTGAGCAGAAAGAAGTAGGCAAATGCATCGGCGAAGCTGCTGTTGAAAGTCGTGCCATGCACATTTTTGTAACCCGACTTGGCTTTAAGCTCGAAAAAGTAATCCAGATGCCTTATAAAATGGCCAATCTTACCTTTTGCTACCGCGATTGGTACTGGGAAAAATTCCCTGAAGCTAAAGCCTATGCCCAGGCCAAATTATCACCATTTGAAACGGAGGAAGCCTAATGCAAAACCAGAAAATATACGATATCGTAGGCATTGGCATCGGTCCCTTTAATTTGGGGCTTGCCGCCTTATGCGCACCCATTAACGGTTTATCTACCCTGTTTTTAGATCAGGCCAGCGAGTTTAACTGGCACCCCGGCATGATGCTGAGCGATGCTACCCTGCAGGTTCCCTTTATGGCCGACCTGGTCACCTTAGCCGACCCAACCAGTGCGTACAGCTTTTTAAACTACCTGAAACAAACCGACCGTTTGTATAAATTTTATATCAGGGAAGATTTTTTTGTGTTGCGCAAAGAGTATAATGCCTATTGCAAATGGGCCATCAGCCACCTTCCGAACTGCCAGTTTGAGCAAAAAGTTACGGCAATACACTACAAAGATGGCATTTACGAAGTAGAGCGGATTAACCTCAGCACCGGAACAACGGAAACTGTTTTTACCAAAAAGATTGTACTCGGAACCGGAACAGGCCCAAAAATACCTGACTTTGTTAAGCCTGCCCTGCATCAAAATGCGATACACTCTTCGGAGTACCTCCAGTTTAAGCAAAGCATTTTACAGCAAAAAACCGTCACCATAGTGGGTTCAGGGCAAAGCGCTGCAGAGATTTTCTACGATCTTTTACCGGAAACAGAAAACGGACTGCAACTAAAATGGTTTACGCGTCCCGATCGGTTTTTCCCAATGGAATATTCGAAACTGACGCTGGAATTAACCTCGCCAGAGTATGTAGACCATTTTTACAACCTGAGCGATGCCAAAAGAAAGCAGTTGCTGAGTAAACAAAATTCGCTGTTTAAAGGCATCAACTTCGATCTGATTAACCAGATATTCGATAAACTGTATGAGTTGAGTGTAGATGGCGAACAAATAAATGCAGCACTGATGCCCAACTGCCAGCTGAACAATTTAAACGCTAAAGCTAGCGGTGCTTACCAGCTCGACTTTTACCATACTGAAAGCGAGAAAAACTTTAGTGTAGATACGGATTTTGTGGTACTGGCTACCGGCTATAAGTATAACGAGCCTGCATTTTTAAGTCCTATTCAAGAACGCATAGGCCGAAATGCCGACGGCCTATTCCAGGTGCACCGCAATTATGCCATTGATGTAAACGGAGATGAAATTTTTGTTCAGAATGCCGAACTGCATACCCACGGCTTTGTGACCCCCGATTTAGGCATGGGTGCTTACCGCAACGCTTCCATTATCAATGCCGTACTGGGATTTGAAATTTACAAGGTAGAAAAACGCATTGCCTTCCAGCAGTTTAGCATTCCAGATGAAAAACCGGAAAATGAATTTGCTGAGGAACAACAGTTGGTCGGGATTTATAATCCCGACCGGAGATAAGTAAAGTCCGGATTACAAATCCGGACTAACACTAACTAAGCGCAAATCCGGACTAACAACACCATTAAAAACAACACCATGAATTACAATAACTTTGATCAAATAAAACCTTTAAAAAAAGAAATCTGGGATAAGGTAAATCTCAACTATATCGCCAAATCGATTGTAGAACTGATGCATGAAAAACTAGCCGAACCTACCTTGGTGGGCAGCAGTACACCGGGCTGGAATGATTACCATTTAGCTACCGATAGCTCAGAGATTTACTACACCTTTTCGGGTCAGGAACGTGCACTCGATTACCTGCATATCGACAAAAAGAGCATTAAAAAGTTTGTAAACGGCGAAAGCGTGGCGGTAAATAATGCACCGGCATTTTACACTGAGCTACAGCAAACTTTCGGTATTAAACCTTTTACGCTGGCACATTTTATAGAAGAAACCTTAAATACCCTTTATGCCGACGCTTACATTCACGAAAAAGGCAAGTTAAATGCCGATGAACTGGCCAATGCAGATTACCAAACCATAGAGCACCAAATGGATGGTCACCCATGGGCAACCATTAACAAAGGCCGCATAGGCTTTAACCATAGCGACCAGGGTAAATACGCACCAGAAGCAGCACAAAGAACACGTTTGGCCTGGTTAGCCGTACACCACAGCAGGGCTTCGTTTAAAAGCATTGAAAGTATTTCGGCATTTTCTTTCTACAACGAAGAGCTAAGCTTAAAACAGGTACACGATTTTAATCAGGTGCTTTTGGAGCAACAGCTACAACCTGCCGATTATTTCTTTATCCCTGTGCACGAATGGCAGTGGAACAATAAAATTGTGCTTCAACTGGCGCACGATATTGCCCACCAGTTAATTGTACCGGTTGGTTTGGGTGCAGATGAATACATGTGCCAAAACAGTATCCGTACCTTTTTTAATGTAAGTGAGCCAAAAAAACACTATGTAAAAACAGCCATTTCAATTTTAAACACTTCCATTTTCAGGGGCTTATCGCCTAAAAAACTGGCTATTGCACCAAGGGTAACCCAATGGGCTAAAGATATGTTGCAAGGCGATGAATACCTGAAACAAACCCGCGTTGTGCTTTTGGGTGAGGTGGCTACGGTAGCCTATACGCACCCGCAGTATAGCGAAATTCCGGGATCGCCTTACCAATACCAGGAGTTTTTAGGTGCCATTTGGCGCGAAAGTGCCGAAAATTACCTGCTCGAAGACGAGACCATCATGACCATGGCCAGCTTGCTTTACGTAGATGATCAGGGCAAGAGCATGGTGCAGGCATTGATCGAAAAATCGGGGCTGGATGCTGCGACCTGGTTAAATGCCTATTTATCGGCTTACCTAAAACCTGTGCTACGCATATTTTACAAACATGCCTTCTTCTTTAGTCCGCATGGCGAGAATACCATACTGGTTATGAAGAATGGTGTTCCGGAAAGGATTATCATCAAAGATTTTGTGGAAGAAATTGTACTCACCGACGAATCGAAAGCCAGATTACCAGAAGACCTGGTGGATGTTTTAAGGGAAATTAATGATGAACTCGCTCCACTGTTTATCCTCTCGGGCATTTTTGATGCAGTTTTCAGGTATCTGGGCAATATTTTCCATAGCTATGTGGGCTTGGATGAAAAGCAGTTCTGGCGCCAGGTGGCAGATGTAATTTTAGCTTTCCAGCAGGAAAACCCTGAGTTATCTTCCAAATTCGAAAAATTCGATCTGTTTGTTCCTGAGTTTATCCGCGTATGCATTAACCGGGTAAGATTACTCACTCATGGTTACAGCGAAAGTACTGATGTTCCGGTGCCTGAGTTGATTGGTACGCTGGTGAATCCTGCGGCTGAGGCTTTGAGGGAAGATTTGTTAGTATAATTTTAATTTCCGTGCAGTCAGATGGTAACACCTGATTGCACGCTTATAGAATTGTAATCCTGAGGGTTAATTTATTTCATAAAAATCAATATTAGTGACAGCCCCTTCATGGTCGTCATTGCGAGGGACGAAGCAATCTTACTACTATGGGTGGGAAAAAGCATTACATCAGTTTCAAATAGCGATCGTTGTAAGATTGCTTTCCCGATTAAGCGGGACAGGCTGTCGTTCCTCCTCGCAATGACGATTCTTCTGCCAGACCTGTCAATTATAGCTTGTTGAAGGGCTTGCATGAATACTGTGCGAGGCGTTTCGACATGCTCAACGTGACAAACTTCTATAAAAATTATGGCTTTTTATACTATTACAATACTCTATCTATGCTTTATCTATACTTGATCTATACTTGAACTACGCTTTATCTATGCTTAATGTATTCCTGAGCTAAGGCGATAACCCGTATCAAAAAAGTATAATTTATTTTGGCTAACGCTGATCGATATTTTTAAACTAATCCAATAGTTATTCTTTCAAAATAATGTTATCTTGTTTATCAATTCACATCAGGCATGAAAACATTACTATTTATCTTTTTATCGGCTATTTTATTTGAAACACCAACAATCGAGAAAGACCGAGAACGCTGGAAACCTTATTACAGTGAGGTTAGCCCCGCTAAAACAGCCGACCAGTGGTACCTTCCGTTTGATGTAGCCAACCGTAAAAAGGTAAACAACATTAAGATCATCAGCATTTTTGGCGATCACCGCGATAGTTATGTTAAAGGACATATCCACACCGCGATTGACATTAACCCTGCCCAGCCCAAAAGCAAACTGGTTGGTATTTACGCCATGGCCAATGGTACAGTTTGTTCGGTACATTTAGGCGAAAACCAGCGCACGGTAGTGGTGAAACACAAATTGCCCAATGGCACAACGATGTTTACTACCTATAAACATTTAAAGGAAGTATATGTAAGCAATGGCCAAAACGTAGATCAGAATACCAAACTGGCACGCTTGTTTACCCCGCAGGAAAGCAAAAAATATGGAGGCGATTACCATCACCTGCATTTAGAAATCAGGAAGAAATTTGATGATTACGGTTGTGCAAGCTGGTTAACCTTTACCAACGCGCAGCTGAATGAGCGGTTTTACAATCCGCAGGTGTTTATTAAAGAATATGTTAAATAATAAAGGTGTATTCGATTATCCTCAGCCTGGCAACAGCTGTACTTAAACTGGAAGCCTCAATTTTAAGATTCTGCCCTATTTTTCTCTAACAACTATCCAAAATTACTTAGAAACCTTCCCACTATAGGTGGCACCAAATCATTGAAGCTATGAAAGCTTCCCACCATGGGTGGCGCCAAATCATTGAAGGTATGAAAGCTTCCCACCATGGGTGGCTTGGAATCATTATAAATAAGAAAGTTTTAGAGATTATATTAAAACCTATGAGGTTTTAATAGCAATGGGGCCATTAACCTCATAGGTTTGAAGTGTAAGAGTTGAATAAAACCTATGAGGTTTTAATAGCATGTGCCTATCAACCTCATAGGTTTGAAGTGTAAGAGTTGAATAAAACCTATGAGGTTTTTTAATAGCAATGTGCCTATCAACCTCATAGGTTTGAAGTGTAAGAGTTGAATAAAACCTATGAGGTTTTAATAGCATGTGCCTATCAACCTCAATAGGTTTGAAGTGTAAGAGTTGAATAAAACCTATGAGGTTTTAATAGCATGTGCCTATCAACCTCAATAGGTTTGAAGTGTAAGAGTTGAATAAAACCTATGAGGTTTTTGAGCAAGTTGCCCATTAAAACCTCATAGGTCTGTAGTAAAATTTCGCAGAATTGGTTAAAACTTAATTTTCAAAACGCATTTTTCCCTGTCTTCATCATTGATGAGTCCATCAGGCAGCGTAATTCTCAGTCCCTTAGCGTCCTGCTTCCATTTAATGATAAAATCTTCGTCGGCCATTGCCAGCGATTTCACTTTTAAAATAGCTGTAGACAATGATTTGATAATCAGTTCGCCATGATTAAACTCCAGAAGCTCAATATTCAGTTCGTCGGCTTCGCCAGAATAAAAAATGATGGGATTAACCTCATAAATTTTCAGCTCTTTTGTTTTCGATGTTATTTTTTCGCTTAAAGCCATGCCCGTTAATTTATTTTTGATTGAATAGCTTTTAAACTTAGTTTACCGGTGGAAAATTGAAAGGTTTCCAGGCTGGCAAACCTGCCAGTTCTTTCTGGGTCAGCTCACTAATATCAACTCCCCAGGTATTAAAAAATGGCGCAAGGTTGCGTTTCACGATGTTCGAATAGGTTTTTACCCATAAATCGCGCTTCTGCTGATCGTTAAGCTCGCCTATAGCTGGTCCGATTTTTTGATATTCTTTAAAGAAAGATTTAAAGCTTTCCCAGCCAAATCCTTCCTGCATCTGACGGAACATGATTAAGCCTAAGAAAGGATCTTTTTTCCATTTTTCGTAGCTGGCTCCTTCTGCAAAATATTTTTTCATCATTTTCTGTGTGTTTGCACTCGATACACCTGTGTGCGAATCGTCTCTCCCACCCATTAACCTATCGAACATATAAAGCGAAAAGAAGTTGTTGCTCACTTCGGTAGTGCCACCAAAAACCCAGTTTAAGTTTTGCATGTTATGCCCTATTTCGTGGAAAAAGCCCCAGTTTGCGCCACCTTTACTAGGTTTCATCAACAACTCGGGATTAGCCATAATTTCGTTAGAAACCATGTGTCTCGAAGGCGAATGGTGAATCATAATCGGATAACCACTATGCATATAACCGCCCCCAATATGCTCATCGGGAACCATGCGTTGTGCACGGTAAAACGGAGCAGGCATATTGGCCAGATCGAGTTCACCCAATACTACCAAATCCCACAATTTAAGTACTTCTTCAGGTTTTTTAATGGTTTTCAAAACACTATCCGGCAGGGTTAAAATTACATTTTCAGTAGCCATTTCCCCCCATGGCGCTTTATTGTTCTTCAACTGGTTTTCCCAATCGCTTTGCGTGCTTTTGCCCAAAATAAAAAGTGGTGCTGCTACCGCATGACTAATTTTGAAATCAATTTTTCTGCTGGCAGACTGCGGTTTAACATCAATATAAATTAAACCGCCAAAAGGTGAAGCCAACCTGTTTTTGCCCGCTACCAGTTTTTGTTTTTTGGTAATAATCGGCATCCTGCGCCAATCTTCCTTGCCGGCAACCCAATAATTCAGTCGGTCGCTGTGTGCGCCAATCTGCACTTCAAGTTCACTTACATCGGCATTTTTAGGCACATCAATTTCAATATATTCGCCAGCCTTGGCATATAAACCCGTGCTGTACATGGTGGCATTATCGTAACCCGAGTAACCCAGCGTTGATACAATTGACACCAGACTATCGGCCATTTTTTTATGCTCGATACTTACTGTTTTATTGATAAACTGGAAGCCTTCTTTAACGGCACCCGGAAAAATATTAGCAGAGGGCTGTGCTTTAATGCTTTTATAATCGGTACTTTTTAGTGTTTCATCGCTCCATTTGGCTATCGCTTTTCTAAACTCTGTATCTGTTTTAGCGAGTGTATGCTCGGGCGAAATAACAATAGTTGCCGGATCTTTGGCTGCATCCTGGGCAAACGCATTTAAACCACCTGCCATAAGTGCAAGTGCTAACGCTGATTTGATTGTTGTTTGGTTCATTGTGTTTTAGTTTGGATGGTTTGGTATTTTGAGGTTGGTTATACTTTTTTCAAGCGGAAAACTTTGGTTTCGTGAGCAGTTACCTCACCTGTCCACCTGTTATTTTTGCCAATAATTTTGTGTTGCCACAAATCTTTAATCTCATATTTATCAGCCAGGCCCAGTTCTGCAAAGTTTACTTTGGCATTTTGTGTTGAGCCCGATTTGTTTAAAACAGCGATGGCGAAATCGCCATTGGCCAAAGGACGCACGAAAATATCCCAGGTATCGGTTTTAATTTTACGTTCGGCCTGTTTGCCCAAAGCATCCTGGTTTAAAGCAATAACTTCGGTATTGGTGAAAATAGCCTTCGCTTCATTGTCCATTTTGCGGATATCGCAACTGGCATACAGTGGCGAGTTGAGCATGCTGTATAAACTCATCTGGCTCTGGTACTCGGCCTTTGTGCAACCCACGCCATTAAAAGCAGCGGAAGGCCCTTTGGTGCCGTGCAAACCCGCTACCAGCATGTCGCCGTCGTTCCACTTACCCGGACCTGAAAAGCTGGCTAATCCCGCCATTTTATCAACCACGTTATAAATCCCCACACCGCCTTTACCTTCGGTATCCAGCCATTTATCCCTGATATCGTAAGTGGTACGCCAGCTTTGTCCGCCAACCTGTGCGCCCCAGTTCCAGGGTTCGCGTGGGCCCCATTCGCAAATGCCCAATATGATATCCCTGTCCGATTTGCGTAAAGCCTGGGCGATTTTACCATAACGTTTCTTCGCGGTTTCTACATCCTCCGGTGCGTTGCAATAGTCGTATTTCAGGTAATCGATTCCCCACGATGCAAAGGTTTTGGCATCCTGGTCTTCGAAATTTAAACTAGCGGTATAACCTCCACAGGTTAAAGGAGCGGCATCTGAATAAATGCCTAGTTTCATCCCTTTATCGTGCAGATAATCAGCCAGTGCTTTAATGCCTGAAGGGAATTTCTTAGCATCGGCTATGATGTTGTTTTTATTATCGCGACCGCCCTGCCAGCAATCATCTAAAAAGATATATTGATAACCTGCTTTAACCATTCCGCTGGTTACCATCGCATCGGCCATTGCTTTAATATCTTTTTCGTTCGGGTTTTCTGACATGATATTCCAGCTCATCCAGCCCATGGGTGGTGTTGCTGCTAATTTTGTTTCTTGTGCAAAACTGATTTGGACAAATAACAATAAGGTAAAACAGATTTTGATAAATCTCATATTTTCTTTGGATAGCGCGTTCATCATTTCATTAAAAAAGAACAGTCGTCATTCTCACACAGATAGGAATCTTAATACTAATGCTTTAAGATTCCCATCCGATAGCTATCGGATCAAGTTGGGAATGACGACCATCTATGTTACTTAATAGGTTTAATGTAGTAGCTGTAATTGTAATCTTTGAAAGGAATCTGGTACTGGATTAATGGCATAGAGCCCCAGCTATCAATTCCCTGTACACCCAGCTGCTGTAAATCCATGTGTACATAAATCTGATTACGCTTTACCAGTTCGCCTGAGTGGTATTGTTTTTTCTCTGCCTCAGGATCTAAATCTTCAACTGCGTAAGGCAGTGCATTAAAGCTCAATAACTGATCGGCAAACTCGAAACGTAAACCTTTGCCGGCCTTATCGGTGAAATTTACCCAACGCACTTCAGTTTTATTACCACTCTCCTGCGGACGGGCATACGGGAAATACTGATCGGCAACGGTTGATTGATAGGTTCCGATTAAGGAAGCCGTTTTTCTATCTACATAGTTTTCGCCCGGACCACGGCCATACCATTGAATATTGTTGTATTCGTTTTTCAATTGCAAATCATTTCCGATACGCATTAAACTTTTGTAGTTTCCTGTTACCGCTTTAAATTGGTTATCTACTTTAACGGTACCATCGGCCAGAACCGTAAATTGCTGAGTGGTTTCGGCATCGCCTTTTAACAGGGATGATTTAACGGTTAGTGTAAAGTCGGTAGCTGTTGAATTTACAGTAGATTTGATATTGGCGGCATCATTATCCTGATATACATTGCGCCACATCCTTAACCTGGTGTTCAAACCTGCACCAATGTCATTATCGGTTGGCGCCCGGTAAAAACCCGGTTGCGGGCCATTAGCCAATAGCTCGCGACCTTTAGACAGATAACTGATTAATGTTCCTTTTTTAAGATCGAAAGTAATGGTAAAATCGCTGCCTTTAACCATTGCACGATCGGCAGTTTGTTCAACTTTTAAAGCCTTTTTACCAGCAGCGTAGGTATTCGCTTTCGGTGTTCCTGCCAAAGCAATCTGCTCATAAGCAATTTCGTAGCCTTTTTCTAAAAATGGTTCAGCTGTTTTTAAGCGGTAACGTACATTTAAGAAATACTCTTTACCGTTTGCATAGTTCGTATTAAATGGAATGCTTAGCGTTTGGCTTTGGCGCGGCCCAACATTCAGGTTATTTACCACACCGCTTTGCACTACTTTGCCATCTGCTACTAACTCCCAGTTTAACTGTA
The DNA here is from genome assembly GCF_903166585.1 of Pedobacter ghigonis. Classification (GTDB taxonomy): domain Bacteria; phylum Bacteroidota; class Bacteroidia; order Sphingobacteriales; family Sphingobacteriaceae; genus Pedobacter; species Pedobacter ghigonis. Next base: position 61,790 of record NZ_CAESCM010000021.1, on the reverse strand, counting down.
CATTGCTGATATCTTTAAAGAAATAGCTGTTATTTACATTAATCTGGTTGGTACCATTAAAAGTGGTTTTAATGTACTGATGTACTTTTTTAAGTTCAACAGCCATTGGGGTCATGCCGCGATAAGCGGTAACTACTCCTTTAACACAAAAATCGTTATCGCTAAAGTTTTCATCAACCGGGCCACTTAAAGGGAAATCGCCCCCATAAGCCATAATGCGTTTGCCGTTTTTAACAGTATCGATGGCCTGATCGATCCATTCCCATACAAAACCACCCTGTAATTTTGGATTGTTTTCAATGGCATCCCAATATTCTTTAAAATTACCCAAACTGTTGCCCATAATATGGGCGTATTCGCTCATGATAAACGGACGGGTCTCTTTTTCCTGTTTCGAATAACGGGGCAGATAATTTGGCGAAGGATATTGCGGTACAATCATATCGGTATTGAAATCATTTTCTGCCCTTTCGTACTGCACCGGACGGAAATCTTTGGCTTTTAACCATTCGTAAGCTTCGTAAAAGTTAACGCCATTACCTGCTTCGTTACCTAACGACCAGGTAATAACCGAAGCATGGTTTTTATCACGCTCATACATTCGTGTAATGCGCTCAAGATGTGGCACGCGCCATTGTTTATCGTTGGCAAAAGTTGTCTCCAGACTGTAATAACGGCCATGCGATTCGATATTGGCTTCATCAATTACGTACAAACCATATTCATCGCAAAGTTCCATCCAATAGGGATCGGGCGGGTAATGTGAATGACGCACGGCATTTACATTCAGCTTTTTCATCATTTCCATATCTTTTTCCATATCGGCATGGGTTAAGGTATGGCCCTGCGTAGCATTGTGCTCGTGCCTGTTTACACCTTTCAAGAAGACGCGCTTACCGTTAACCAGTAAATCGCTGCCCTTAATTTCTACCGAACGGAAGCCCACACGTTGTGGAATTACTTCGATTACTTTATCGTTTTTATCTTTTAAAGTGATGTATAAGGTATATAAATAAGGTACTTCTGCCGACCAGTTTTTAACATTGTTAATCTGTGCCTTGAAATTAAGATCTGTTTTATAGTTACCCAATACTTTTTGCAGTTTGGTCGCTTCTTTCCACACGTTATTTCCTTTGGCATCTACCAGATCGAGTGCTACATAAAAACTATCCGGGCGGCTGTGATTGGTGCGTTGATCTATTTTGTAATTCTGAACGGCTAAATCAACATTCAGCAGTCCGTTGGTGTAGCTTGCATCGAGCGTACCTGATACTTTAAAATCGCGGATATCTAATTTAGGAGTAGCATACAGATACACTTCCCGCTCGATACCTGAGATGCGCCACATATCCTGACATTCTAAATAACTGCCATCGCTCCACCTGTACACCTGCAATGCGATTGTATTTTCGCCAGGTTTTACGTATTTGGTGATATCAAATTCGGCTGCCAACTTGCTATCTTCGCTGTAACCTACTTTTTTGCCATTTACCCAAATGTAAAAGGCCGATTTAACTGCTCCTAAGCTGATAAATACCTGCTTATCGCCCCAGTTAGCCGGGATATTGATTTTTTTGCGGTATGAACCTACCGGATTGTTGTCTTCCGGGATATCGAAAGGCGGATTCATGCGGTTACCTGTAAGCTGCCTACCGGCAAACTCGTATGGCTGATTCACATAAATAGGCAGACCATAACCGTTTACTTCCCAGTTTGCAGGTACTTTAAAGTTATCCCATCCTTTATCGTCGAAATCTACCTTATAAAAATCTGTTGGTCGTTTATGTGGGTCTTTTACCCAGTTAAATTTCCAGGTTCCGTTTAAGGATAAAAAGTAGGCCGATTTTTCTTTAGCTCTTTTAGCGGCAAGCTCCTGGCTTTCGAAAGCAAAGGCCGAGGCCCGCATGGGCAAACGGTTTACCGAAACCACTTCGGGTGTTTGCAGTTCGGCCGGCAGTTGTTGTGCACTAACTTGACCGGCTATCCATAATGAGGTAAATAAAATGGTTAGTTTTCTCTTCATTGTGTGTGTATAATATTAGGTTTTGTGCATCCAAATTACGGATGATTGGGTGATAATAGTAAGAATGTTTTAGCGCAAACGTTTGAGTTTTAAATATGTTACTGAACGGTTACGTTATTAGGAGTTGCTTGATACTATGGCGTAGGTATCATACTAATTATGCGCTATAAAATCCCTTTAAACAGAAAAAACCCTTTGCCTCCTCCGGAGGCAAGGGTTTCACTAACTAAACTAACTACTATTTTAAGAATTCGATTTCAAATTTGTTAAGGTAGGGTTTACCATCAAAACCAAAATCAGAAAGAATATTTATTTTCATCCAATATAAGGTTAATGCAGAAACATCACTCACTGTTGATGGAATAGATAATGTTGATGTTACAGGTTCAGCAGTCGTACCCGGAGGATACAAAGCACCCAAATTTGTCCAGTTATACAAACCTGAAAGGGCCATGTTATAACCACCTGGAGCCTTATTAAAAAAAGTTCCCTCTGCACCTTCGTCCATTGGCCAAAAACCAGTAATGTTTGCATAATTAGTATGCTTGGTAATATCTTTTAATCCTAAATTACTGTTTATGATAGCTTCGCTCAATGCAGTATTAAAATAAGCTAGATTAGCACCATAAAAGGATGTTGGTGTATCATTATCACCAGTTCTATGGCCTACTCTAAATCCTTCTGTTGTGCTTAAGCTTTTTCTTCCACTAATATTTAATGCAGTTGCATTTTGACGTTTACCATCTATATACATGATTAGGTTTCTTGTTGTTGAATTGATGTATTCGACCGTCATGGTTAAGGTATGCCAATCTGTTCCAGGAGAATCAGTTGATGTTACATCAAGCTTTCCTCCGCCTCCATTTAAAGTTCCTCCAGTAGTAATCACCCACTTGCCACCAGGATAAAGCGCCCATTGCCAACCTGTAATTGAGGAACCACTTAGATTAGTACTCTTACTAAAAAAGCTTGAGTAGCCACTTGGTACAGCATTAAATTTCACATCCATCTGCACAGTAAAATTTTTTGTTTCACCAGCATCGTAAAGATTATTATCAGCACTTAAAGTAGCTCTACCAGTAGTGTTATTGAATAAAACCGGATTAAATCCTGTTTTCTTTAATTCGTAAGGTTTAAAGGCAGGATTATACAATAATGTAAAACCATTGGTTGGATTGGCACTACTGCCACCATGATTGCTGGTGATTATTACAAGCCAATCTTCATTTGCATAATTTTTTCTGGCTTTTAAAGCCGTCATAATATTGCCAACATACTCATCAGCCTTTATTATTGCATTTTTATAATTTGGATTGCTTGCCAAATATCCACCGTTAGCACCTGCAGCCTCTACTTCTCTAAAATTAACCGCTATGGTACCTAAACCTGCTTGGTTATTCAGGATGCTTATCGTGCTGTCTTTAACCGCCAGATCCGTTGTTACAATAGGTGAAAAATCAGCATTACGCATATAATTGCGCAAATTAGCCCAAGGTGTAACTAAGGCTGTTTTTACAGCTTTATACTGCGTTACATAATCAAAAACGTTACGATAAGATACAATCGGCGCATGATCATCAGTATTGGGGTCTTTTACCCGCTCGAAATTATCACCGCTGATTTGATGTTTTGCAAAACCTGTACCTGTTAGCATAGATGCCCACCCTGCAGCATCAGAAGCCGTCTTCAAAGTGTTATAGCTATATTTTGAGTTTTTCTGTAACTCTGTAATACTAGTTGGTGCTATGGCTTGCAGCTCAGCTCCAGTTAAACCGTCAATACTGATAATCATCACTTTGCGTTGCGCAAGTACCGATCTTTTTAACTCTTCGAATACTGGCGGTGGATTATCATATTTTTTACAACCAGAATAAATTAAGATGCTTAAAAGGCCAAATGAAAGGACTTTAAAAATTTTGTTATCTAATTTCATGATCTCTTTAATTTATGGCTTTATTAAATTCATTTCGGCAAATACCACATAAGGATTAGTGGTGTATCCGTTTTTAACGATTACTTTGAAGAATTTGGCATTTACATTTCCATTTGGAAAAATATATTCGAACCTATTGGCTGTATTAGGCAAAGTAGTGGTACCAATGCTGGTGTAGTTAATGTTATCTCTACTGCTAAAAATTTCTATGTCTTTAGCATCTCCTGCCCTATTGGTGCCTGCTCTACCATTAAAATACATGCCCTTAATTGGAATATTAGCACCTGCGTTAAAAATGAAGGTAAAAGGATATGACTGAGCAGGTGTTGGACTTGAGTACTGCGAATGGTAGTATGTAGTTAAATTATTATCTACCAAAGCAGCAGTCGATCCCTCCTGTGCAGGAGAACTTGCTGATACCACACTGGTTGTATAAATTATTGTGCCCGTACCACCTGTTTTATTTAAAGGATTATAAGTCCAGATCTGTTTAGTTAACAAAGGGTATTTATTAGACATTTTTACAGCAACTGCATCACTATAATTAATACCCCAGGCATCGAAAAACGGGGCCAAATCAGTTTGGGTATAGTCAGATAGCTTTTCGTACACAAAATTGTGCATGGTAATATCACTGGTATTCAGGCGGGCTGCATGACGGGCTTCTGTATAAAGATATGTCATTGCGCCATAACCATATTTTTCAAAAATCTGTACAAAAGGCGTCATCCGTTTAAACGGATCGTTCATAGCGCCATCAGTATCAAAATTTTTAGTTCCTGTACCCGAAGCATAAGTAATAGCCTGAGGGAAACCACTTGAAACAGCAGGGTGCAGGATGTTATAATTTGCTCCTATCCTGTTGGCTACTTTAAAACTAAACAAGTTGTTGGTAGTTTCGCCCAGCGTACTCCAGCTCCAAACCTTACCTTGCTGACAGTTGTGGCCAAACTCGTGATAAGACCCCCATTGCCCGTCGCTGGTAGTAATATTTTTCAGACTTGTAAAACCTTTAAACCATTCGCTATCGTTTAAGCCAACAAAAGGAAAACCTGAGTGACCGTACCCCGCTGATAGTTGAATATCCAATACTCCTCTCCATGGGCCTTGCGGACTTCTGTCTTTTGGATCTGGTGCATTATCAGATAACCCCATCCAGGCGTTGTAATCCAAATCGAATACATCGTTCCATTTACCCAAAGCAACTGTTGGGTTAGTATAGGGCTCTGATGAGGTAAATGTGGCCACAATTTTATCTCGCGGTACCAGGAAAATTACGCGTTTGCTACGCAATTCTAACCAGGGCACCTGTGATGCCTTTACTTTATTTACCCAGTCTGCATCAACAGTTTGCCCCAGAATAAAATCGGGAGAAACACAGGCATTGGTAATGGTGAATTCTACAGGGTTTGGATAAGCCCTGTCTGCACGGATGTAAATGGTACCACCATACAAATTCCGTACATAGTTAGCACCTGCATATAATTGCTGGCGCATATACACAACCGGATCGCGCAATAACGGCGATTTACCTGCAAGGTTATCGGTATGCCCACCTATCTGAACCGTTAAACCTTCAATGCCAGCCGGAACCTCTATCTTAACCAGTTCGCCTGGTGCAGCATAATAACCAGTGCTATACTGTGGTTCTGGTGCTACCGAAATACGCAAATTATCGGCCGTTTGATCGGTGAAATTTAAATCTAAAGTAAACTTGGCATTTTGAACCCGAGGTTCAGACTGATCTACCAGACCTGGAAATACCCTGGCTTTCGCATACATCGATTTATCGATGATCTTCATATTGGTATCGATACTACCTCCAGCTACATTTTCAGAATTATCCGGATAGCCATCTGGAATATCGTAACCATATTTTTTACAAGCTGTCAGACTTAAGAATAAAACTGCAGCGCATGATATAGTGAAATGATTAATTTTCATATACATTTAAATTAGTTGGTTGGAAAAGAAACAACCGGGGCATAAAATTTCCCCATTAATGCCCATTTAGCAGGTGCAGCTATATTTAACCAATTGTAGATTAGCACAGGTATATCCACACCATTTGGCACTGCTTTAAATGCTGCTTCAGATATTGCGGGAGATAAATTTGGAGAGATATCGGCATAATTAGTCCAATTAGGCGTACCTACCAAATTCATTGCGGGTGATTTACCTAAGGCATCATTCAACACATTTCCAACACCTTCGCTGGTTTTATAATAAGCGATTAAATTATTATAATACGGATCAGAAATCGGTGTTAATGGCGTTTTTTTACTTGCTGCAATAATATCTGCCTTTGGAATGGCTATATTGTAAACCGCAAATTCAGTAATAAAACAATCAACACTGCTGTATTTCCCAAACTGCAAAGGTGCTATGCTATTTATGTTTCCATTGATTTTTAAATCAGGTTGTTGAGCTGGTATACCATCAACAAACATACTAGCATAACGGTCTGCACCACTATTATAAAATCTTACCGCAATAGCATGCCACTTACCATCATCCAGTTTTTGAGATGTTGGCCCTTTTGCCTGGATATTACCTGAACCAGTGAAACTTGTATTTAAACTAATAATACCACCATCATCTTTGATAAAGGCCCATCCCGGTACACCTCCGGTGATTCCGCTGGTAAGTCCTCTTTTTTGAAGAATTGCGCAGTAACCTGAATTACCAGCACTTCCATCCCAACGGATGTTAAAACGAATGGTAGCTTCGATATTTGTACCTAAATTTAAAAAATTAGCATCGCTTTGTACCGCACCATTGGTTGCATTAAATTTAGCCCCGATGCCAGAATATGGCAGGTTACTTACATCAGGTTTATTGATGGCATTCGGTTTAAATTTAGGATTGTAAAAAGCTACAAAAGTATTACGCGAATCGTCTGCATAGATATTTGAACCTGGTGCACCACCAGAAGTAGCAGCTCCGCCCTTATTTGAGGATACAACTACTAACCAGTTTTCCTGTGCATAGGTTTTTCTAGCCCTTAAAGCAGTCAAAATCTCCCCCACGTAACCATCGAGTGTATTAATGGCAGTAGTATATGCTGTTGTTGATGCAGTATAGCCATTTGCCAAACCTGCTACTTCTGCACTATGGAATTGTGCCACCAATAATGAAGGATTGTTTGCCCCTAACTCAGCAATAACCGAAGTTTTAACTGCTGCATCGTCTGCCAGTGTTTGTTTAACCGTAGCATCAACGGCCAGGTTATCGTTAAATGCTGCCGTCGAAGCTAAAGAAACTGTCCGCACATTACCCAGGTTTGATTTTATACCGGTAAATAATGTTGGCGTGGTTTGTAAATTTAACCCTGTAAAAGCCTCCGTACTTACATTATGTTTGGTATAATCAACACCAGTAAGCATAGTGGTCCATGCTGCGGCATTGGTAAGCGAATTACGTTGATAATCGGCCACTCCATCATAAGAGAATATGGCATTATTGGTAATTTGCGTTATGTTGGCAGGCGCTAAACTACTTACCACCGAACCTTTCACGCCATCCAATATAATGTATAATACTTTTTTTGAATTACTACCTAAACCCAGCGTATCATTTCTGAACGATTTAGGCAAAACATTATCAAAATTTTTATTGCAGGCCGAGAGGAGTAAAATAAACCCTAAAAGGAATGCTGCACTTATCGTTTTAATATTAAAAACTGATCTTATATTTTTTTTCATATCTATAAAATTAAAGTGTACAGTTAATTAGAAATGACTAGCCTAAGTACGTTATGCGGCAGTATAGAGTTAAACCTGTAAATATCACCAACTAAAACAACCTGCGAACCATTGCTTACCGGTGTTTCAATCATATCGTAAATCCTGCCCTGAAAACCTCCTGTATTGTTGTACCCCACAGCTAACTGCCCGTTAGCTTCCAATATCATAAAACCCTGACGTAAATAATCGGCATATTTATTGAATGAACCGGCAACTATTATTTTACCATTGTTAAGCTGTGCAGCGAAAGTTGCAATACCTCCACTAATAACCGAGCTATTAAAAGTACTGACTACAGACCCATTTGAATTTAGTAAGGCCAGGCCGGAAGATGCTTTTCCGTTAAAGGTATTAAAGTTGCCGCTAACTACAATTTTATCGGTTGTAGTATTATATCTGATCGAATAAATATCGCCATCTGATCCAGCACCAGCACTAAAAGTCTGATCTACCGACCCATCTAAATTTAAACGCACAATATGGTTGGCAGTTACACCGTTAAACGAAGTAAACGATCCTACCAAAATGAGCTTTCCATCTGTTTGCATCATGGCGTCGATAATCCCTCCATTACCTGCAGCAGCACTTTGACGGGTATTTTTGTTATAATGGAAAGTAGAATCCATTGATCCATCTGCATTAACCCTCACCAGTTGTTTCATTTTGGTTATGTCGTATACTTTCTCATCGTAACTAGAGTTTGGATAATACATCCTTCTGAAATTTTGAAAATTACCAACGATATAAATCTGCTCACCATAAATAAATGTTTTTCTTACAAAACCATCCACACCGGCATTAAAAGCTGCTACAGTATCGCCGTTTTTCCAGGTTTCGCCAGGTTTAGGGTTTACAATAGGCACCAATGAATTGCCCTGAGCATCTTTATCAGCTGTTTTGATGGTATCTAAAGTACCATTAGCGTTTAATCTGGCGATATTGCTAAGCGTTTGACGATTAGCTCGGTAAGAGTTATAAGAAGAAAAACTACCCGAAATGATAAATTTACCGTTTTGCGAGCCGCTTGATATTCTATTAATTGAAGTTATAATTCCAAGCCCCCCTGCAACGCCCTTTCCAAAGTTAATATCGTTGGTAATGTAAGCTCCATCGGCATCTAGCTGAACAATACCTCCGTTTGGTGTTACTAAGGTACCTTTTTGCTCAAAACTGGTAAATCCGCCACCTAGCCAAAATCTACCAGTAGGGAGTTTTTCTGCATCGTAAACTGTATTGATACCAAATGCAGAAACTGATCCGGCACCATTTACAATTTTAAAAGTAGGATCTACTGCTACTTTCCCACCAACCTTAACAATTGGCCCAAAAAAACTTTGACCTTGCGAGGTAATCCAAACACTACCGGTGCTTGCTGTTAAAGGAACTTTGAATTGGATGGTGCTATCTGTATAATTTAACACTTCAGCTTCGATCTCATTAACATAAAGCTTAAAATTATCTTTATATTTCATTAAGCCGTTTACCTGAAGGTTCAGGGTTGCACCTGCAGTTACAATATCAGGATCAGTAGTTTTGGAAATAAAATTTATACCCAATACCTGTTTCCCTCCGGCATAAGGATCCTCGGCCAGCCCCTTGCTTTTTTCGCAAGAAACCATCAGGCTAACAAGGCAAATTACCATTGCTACCAAAAAGCCTGTTCTATATTTTATGTTTGTTAACATATATCTATTAATTGATATGAATAAATAATTAGCTATGGGGTAGGTGGTAAAATACCTGCTGCAACTACCTGATCAATGAATCTATTGGTATTAAAACCCAGGTTATGCTTAATTTTTGTTAATACATGTAGTACACCATTTGTAGTCTGAATATCTGATGTAGCTACAGGATTATTTTGTAGCGCTACCTGCGGATTAGATAAATCAGGAATGTAGGCCAGAAACAACTGACGGTACCCTGCGTATTTTACCCCAGCTGCATCACTAAAAATTGCGCCAACATTCATAATACGACCTCCATAAGAAGTATAATTCTGCCCTGGAAAAGCAATATACGAAAGCGTATCTCTTTGCGGATAATCTTTTAACAGGTTAGAACCCTTGAATATATATTGCGAAAGGGTGTTTCTCCATACTTCAGGCTTTATCTGACTGAGTTGCGATACTGTATCCTTTCCATTAATTCTCAAATACTCGTTCAATCTTTTAATACTTTTAAAAACTGAACCACTTGGCGGAGCAAAAAAAGTTACATTTTCTTTGTCCAATACGTCGTTCATTCCAGCCAGATTAATCACTGTTAAAGTACTGTCGAAAAAAGGTTTTTTGGATTTCATGTACTGTAATGTACTTCCACTATATTTTGGATCGTGCACGCCTGTATCAAAATAATACTTTTTGCAACTTGCAAGCATGAAAAGCCCACAGGTCAATACCAATAAGAATGCTTTATTTATGTTTTGTATTTTCATCTTCTTAATTCCAAAAGTTATTACCTACCAAATATGGATTAGCCCCACGCTCAGCACTACTGATGATTAATGGCCAGGTCCATGCCCCATTATTAAAATTAGACACACTAATTACCGCTTTTGAGTATTCGGTATTTATTGCTCTTTTCGTGCGTACCAGATCGAAAAAGAACTGTCCTTCGCCAATTAATTCGCGGCAACGCTCTTTGTAAATATCGTTCTTCAATTCATCGCCACTTGTAGATAACAACGGTGCTGCTGCTGCAACCCTTACCTGGTTAGCATAGTCGCGTGCTACGGCATCATTTCCCAACTCTGCTGCGGCTTCTGCTGCCAATAGCAAGGCATCGGGCAAACGGAAAATAACCGCACTATCATCACTGTTTACCGTTAAACTTGCTCCGGAACCGGTTGAATACACATTGATAAACTTTTTAAACTGAAAGCTGGCATCGCCGTTATTATAGTTTTCGAACCAGGTAGTTACCCTTGCATCGGGCACACCTGCTGGGAAAAGTTTATTGATATAATCTTTTTCATAGGTCATAAAACTGAGAGTTTTAGTTGTAGCACCACGAATCGGGTAATGAGAAAAGAAATAAGAATAATTGGAGAAACTTGAAAATGTCTCACCATAATTGTAATCCTGCAAAACGCTGAATAAGTTTTCGCTGGAGCGGCCTTTAAAAATCTTTTTGGTATTTTCTACCGTAACTGGTAATACGGTGTAATTCTTATAAGTAGCCAGCTCCTCTCCTAGTGCTACAACTGACTTATAATAACCTGTTTTATCTCCGGTATCCCAGGCAGCTGCCCACATATTTAAATGCATTAACAAAGCTACTGCACTAGCTTTAGTTGGTCTTATGCCTACTAAGGAAGCATCAGTATAGGCTTCAGGAAGATCGTTCTTTGCAGCATTCATATCTGCAATACACTTTTTCATTACTTCAACCTGAGGGGTACGTGGCAACGATTTGTTATTATAAGCTTCAGTATAATAAATGGCATCTCCAAATAATTTGCAGATAAACATGTAACTTAAATTACGCGTAAATACTGCTTCAGCTTTATATTTTTTTCTCTCGCTATCCGACAGGCTGTTAGCTGGGACATTATCAACTTCGTAATAAAGGATATTGCTGGCGGCAATAATATCGTACCAGGCTTTCCAATCCATAATACCTCTTAATCTGCCGTCGTAGGTTGTAGTACCATTTACAGCAGCTTTTAAGTTATTGGCTACCAAGTTACTGAAAACATTGCTTCCACTATTATCGATTGAACTCACTACCGTTACAAAATTCCCACGAACTTCAAGAGCGGGCATGATCACACTCGAGCCTATCTTATTTCTCAACCTGGAATAAATACCGTTGGTAAAACCTTCTACATCCTTTTTGGTTTGCCAAAAATTGTTTCCAGATAATGCATCAATAGGTTCTACATTTAGAAACTTCTTACATCCTGGGGCTACGAACAACAGTAAAGTAGCCATCAGTAAATATTTTATATTTTTCGCTTTCATCATATCCGATTTAAAATTCAATATTTAAGCCTAATGCAAATTGTTTTGAAATTGGGTAACCTCCCGAATCATCTCTACCCAAAGAAGTAACATTTTCTGGATTTGGGCCTGAGTAACGGGTTATAAAACCTAAATTAGAGGCAGTTAGGTTAACACTCACTCTGTTCATACCGTATTTTTGGGTAAATTTTTGATTAAACATGTAGTATACTTTTACTGAGTTTAATTTAAAATACGATCCATCTTCCTGGAACAAGGTTTGATTAGATCTAAATGGATCTAATAGCTTTGCCCTTACGAAATCCAATGGGTTACCATACATGGCCATATCGCCCGGCGCTGCCCAATAGCTATATTCAGAAAGTGGAACCAAACCACCTATATCCCCCTTGTCATTACCAAGCGGCGTGTTGAAGCGGGCAAACTGAGCTGCTAAACTGTTATTTAAGATATCGCGCTGAAGCGTGAAAGATGTATTAACCTCTAAACTCCAGTTTTTATATTGGAACAATGAGGTGAAACCACCTGTAATTTGTGGCTGCGAGTTACCGGCAATTACCCTATCATACTCATTTAAAACATAGTTACCATCTAAATCGGTAAAAATTGGATCTCCGGCTTTAAAATAATTCAATTTACCGTTAGTACCTACACGATAAGGTAAACCCGTAAGCGGATCAACCGGAACCTGGGTATTGGTACTATAAACACCTTTAGTATTATACAGGTAGTTAGATAGTGAATTGATACCTAAACGATAATAAAGATCCTGTCCTAAAGCCGTATCATAATAAATCTGCTCTCTAAGTCCGTCAGGCAACGAAGCCAAGATTTCTCTGTTGATAGATAAATTCGCACTTAGTGATAATTTAAACGGACTTGTAGCATTTAGCGGGCGGCTTGTTGCCTGAAACTCCCAACCATAGTTAACATTACTAATTTCTGTTGAACCAATTTTATCGAATGAATTAGCAGTAGATAGTTTCTTTTCCCTGAAACTGTTATCTGTTTGCTTGTAATAAGCATCCATTGATAAACTAAATTTTCCGTTAAGGATACCAACATCAAAACCAGCATTATAAGTAGTGGCTTTTGTTGGTTCTAAAATTAAGTTTGGTACGAAATCTAAATCTGACACTACCGTATTGCTGTTATTATAACGGTTACCGCCAACATACTTACCGTAAGCCTGATAAATATTACCGTTAGGCGTAATATTTGAACCATAACTTAAGCGAATATCACCATAATCCAAAAATTTCAAACCGCTTAAAAACTCTTCCCTGTCAAAATTCCATTTTACCGCTATCGCCGGATTTTTCTTGTAACCGGCATTTGGGCCATTAGTAGAAAGTCCGTCCACGCGGTAGTTCAGGTCGATTACATATTTTTGTTTATAGTTATAAGAGAAAGCGCCTGCAAATGCAATACTTCTTAAATCCGTATAACCGATTGTTCCGCCTTTTGAAGTCAGGTAATCAGTCATATTGGTTAGCGGCCCCCTTAACTGATCGTTTACTACGCGATCGTTCAATATGGCATCTGATTTAAAGAATGAAGCCCTGAGCTCAGAGAATGCGAAAACTGAAAAGTTGTGCGCATCTTCTCCTGCCTCTTTTAACGAATATACGTACGAAAGTTGATTACGATTGTATAAAGTGGTTGCCCTATCGTTGTAAGTATAATACTCTGCCTGGTTTGAATTTAAGGCCGCTGGAGAAAAGTTATCCTTAGTACTCGATTTTGCGGTGTAACTTAAGTAGGAACCCAATTTTAAATTTGGCACAATTTCGTACTCTCCATTTAGCGTTGCAGTTGTGTTTAATACTTTATTATCATTGTCGGTAGTTAGTGCTCCCAATACCGCATCAACAGAAGAATAAAGTGACGGGGCTGGTAGTAAGGAAGACGAACTTCCTCCTCTGGCTATGCCCGCGTTCTGGAGGCCATTACCACTTCCTGTTTGCTGTTTTTGTATAGAGTTATTTAACTGCCCTTCGAGTTTAAACTTTCGGCTGGGCGCGTAAATCATATTCATGTTCAGGTTATACCGGGAGTACCCTGTATTTTGTTGAATACCTTTTTCATCATAAATACCAAGGGCTACTTTATAGTTAAACTTTACATCACCACCAGAAATATTTAAATTGTGGCTTTGGTTAAAAGTAGGGCGATAAAAATAAGACTGCCAATCTGTCGAATTATTGTAATACGCATTTAAACTATCAGCTAAAAACGGCGTAGAGTTTATTAAATCGATAGCGTGATTGTAAGCTGTATCGTAACGTAAAATTTGGTCTACTCTTAACAAACGCTCACCTTTACCTCCAATTACCGAACGCAATTGTGGAACGGTTGACATAAATGCAGAACCATTGTAACGCACTACAGGAACTTTAGAATTGCCGCGCTTTGTGGTAATTAAAATTACACCATACGCTCCTCTCGAACCATAAAGTGCTGTAGCGGCTGCATCTTTTAATACTGTAATATCTTCAACATCCTCTGGTGGAATTTGGGAAGCTGGCGAAACACCAGGTCCTGCCTGCTGAAAACCATACGAATAGTCGGTATTGTCATCAACCGGTACACCATCAATTACAAATAATGGCGATGTAGGTGTTAAGAAAGATGAACTTCCTGAGCCAGAAACGTTGATATTAGATATACCACGTATGGTTAAGCTACCCCTGAAACCTGGAGCACCTGTATTGTTCTGGATATTTAAACCTGCCACCTTACCTTGTAATAGCGACATTACATCACTGGCTGGTTGTCCCTGAATATCTTTTCCGGAAATCGTTACTGCAGAACCGGTCATCAATGTTTTTGTTTTGGTTTGATAACCAGCTGTAACTGTAACCTCTTTTAAGGTTTTGTTATCAACCCCCATGGTAACCGAAATGTTGGTACGGTTGTTTACTTTAACGGTAACCGATTCGTAACCTACATAACTAAAGGTTAAAGACGCGTTGTTAGCTACAGTTACCCTAAACTTACCGTTATTATCGGTAATTCCTAACGAACTGCCCCCGCTGGTAACACTAACCCCGGGTATGGTTTCTTTTGATTTTGATGAACCATCAATAACTGTCCCGGTTACAACAATACGTTGCTGGGCAATAGCTAAATTCTGGAAACCAAAAATCAATAAAATAACTATGGTGTAAAAATACTTCATCGGAAATATGTTTTGTTTTAGTTTATATTGTTCCATTAATCATTATCAAATTTTGGTTTATCACGCTTAAACCAGAAAGTGATTTCCCAATCTCCTTTTTGGTAAATATTAAAGTTGAAGGCCAGGAAACACTGTTGCTGTATATTACCAAATGCCTGCCTGTTAAACCTAAAAACAACCCTGGCCTGATCGCCCGATAATGTGGTATATTTGGTAGGATAAGCACTGCAAGGTATTGGATATGCAACCTCGTATTTTACCTTGGTAGCATCTTTAACCATATTAAAGCCGTGTACCAAATTAGCCCAATCGGTAGCAGCAAACTTATTCGGATCAATTGGATTAGATAAGGTATCTGCAAATTTGAAAGTGATACTATTGCCGTTTCCTGCCCTTTTAAACAAAACCTGAACATCATCTCTGGTATTCAGCAACTGTCCACGTTCGCCGGTAATAAATACACTGGTAGGATTAACCGATACTGATGTACCCTGACCTGTAACAGGATCTAAATTTGATGGCTCGTAAGGGCGCTCACGCAAAGGACGCAAACGGAAGTTTTGATAGTACTTTCTACCACCCGAATTCGACATTTCTACGTCAAAAACATAACCAGAGTCTGGCTGCGCCTTAACCATGTTTGAATTTGCTGCAGCCCACATCATAAACTCACCAGAGTGTGGTCTTACTTCAAATAAAGGGTGGTTTTCTGTTGTACGTTTTGCTTCAATCTCTGCCAGCGATTTCTCTGTACCATCGTAAGCAGTTTTCCAAACTGTTACCGGATAATTATTGGTTAACTCTGGTGCTGGCTCCCCGTTAAAAGAACGCATATTTACAATTTTAAAGTCCAACGGACGGCTGGAGTTCCCGTATTGAAAATTATTGGTAAACAAAGTATTTCTACCTAAAACGGGTTGATATAAATATTGGGTGTACTGAGAATCGTTGGCTATGGATAAGCGTTCATCAGGTAAATTCTTTTTGCATGCCGATAAAGCTATGCTCCCCGTCAACAGGGTTAAGGATATACGCAATAGATTTATTTTATTTTTCATCGTCACTTTTTAATTGTTCAATCTATAGGTGAATTCGTCAAAACCAAAATTGTGTATCGGTGTAAGTATATTGATAATTGCATTGTTGGTTTTAATGTTAACCGCGTTGGTTGTTGTTGTTACCCAGGTATTGGCAAAAATAGACCCATAGGTATCGCTAAAATTAAGTGTTGCGGGGCCGCCGCCAACATAACCTGCCGAGCTTAGTTTTACATATTTAATATGCATCTGATAGTCGATTACAATATTTTTAAGCAACACCCCATCTGCATTATTAATGTAAGCATCAGTTGTTCTATTGCCTCTGATGATGTATTTGCACATCATAAAAGCCAACTGAACAGGGTCTGCATTTGACAAATAAACTGGTGCTTTGCCCTGGTTTTTACGTACTAAATTCAGATACTTCTCCGCAGCCTCAAAATTTTTATTAACCGGGGCAAAAAGTGTTACTTTTTGATTCGTTAACGAGTCTTTAAGGAAGGGATAACGATCTAATACTAGTAGCAAGGAATCGAATGTACCTTTAGGCTGGGCCTTTAAATAATCAATCGCAGAACCATTAAAGGTTTGCTGTGTATTTACATAATCATGGTAAGGCGAAACATCTTTTTTGCAGGCAGTAAAGCATAAGCCTATTAGCCCCAAAAGAAAAAACGTGCTCTTTTTATATAATAAATTTTTCATTCTAAATCGATTAGGTTAATGATTACCAGTATGGATTTTGGGTAATTGATGAATTGGCATTAATTACATCTTGCGATACCGGCCAATAGATACCACCGGCAGCTTCAAACTCCTTAAAAGTCATCGATTTACCATTTTTAGTTGTAAAAACACCTTGGGGATTTTTAATACGATTGTATCTTATAATGTCGTACCATCTCCAACCCTCTCCCATTAACTCTCTTCTGCGTTCCTGAAAAATTGCGGCAACTAAATCTTGTACATCAGATGTGAAACTGAAACCTCTTAAAGCACAAGCTCTGTTTAGGGCAATAAGCGCATCACTTCTCTGTCCTAACACAGCAAGCGCCTCAGCCCTTAACAAGGTAATTTCTTCCATTCGGCTAAATACCATTGAAGAACTGAATAAGGTTACATTACCCGAAGTACTGGACGGATAGATTACTTTTATTTTATTAAAAATTGGACGCTCAGATTCAAAACCATAAAAATAATTTGTTCTTAATAATCCTGTTACCGGATCTCTGCTGAACCTTAAATCAACAGGATATGGAAATGCTTTGATGATGGTATCTTTAGACACAAACATTTCCGGCTGCGACTTCGGGATAAAAGGATAAGCCAGCGTTAATTGCTCAATGTGGCCATTGGCAGTTGATAAACCATTACCTGCTTCAAAAGGGAAACCTACCATCAGGTTTGCTCTTTTGTATGCAAACGGACTATAGTTGTTCTGATTTTCCGTTAGGGCGTTCATATCAATATAATCCAACGGGTTAGCCCCATCAACAAAATACTGTGTAGATTGATTATCCAAAACAAATTTCGAATAATTAGCCGCATCAATATAGTTACCTTGCCATGCAGCAATGTGTGCTAAAATAATATAAGCCGATAAACGTGTAAAAACGATACCATTCCATGACGGCCAGTTTGCACCATAATATAAGCCCGGCATAATCGGGTCGGTACCACCATACCTGAAAGGCACTACTTTAGCGGCAGCTAATAATTCGTTAGTAGCAAATGCCAGTACTTTTTGCTGCGAGGTCCTGGGCAGTTGTATAAATTCACCATCGTGAGATGAAGTAAGCAAAGGCACATCGCCCCAAATTCTGCTCATATAAAAATAAGCAAAGGCTCTAAGCATTCTTGCTTGTGCAACATCTACATCAAAATTTATCTGAGTGTAACGGGGATCTAAACTTTTAATCTCTTTTGCCCGCTCTATAAAAAGACTTGCAGCATTTATGGCAGCATAAAATCTTCTCCAGTTGGTTAACCTGTTAATTACCGGGTAAGAAGCATTAAGTTGACCATTCACAACAGCCTTTAAATCGGCACGATTAGTAATGGTAAAATCGCCCTGTCTTAAATCGCCCATGATCCAGTGGCCGTTATCAGCTACAGTAGCCGAACGGAGCAACCCGTATACCGATAGCAAGTTCGCTTTGGCATCTTCTAAGGTTTTCCAGTTGGTTTCTTCAGTAGACAATCTTGTCGATTGTACATCGTCGATCTTTTTACAAGAAAAATTCCCAAAGCCAATTAGTAATACCAAAATTGCAGCAGCAGTCTTGTAAAACCTATTTTCTTTATTGATTATATCATTCATATTAATTGTATAATTATTTTATAAATCCAATTTAAAGCCCAATACAAAGGTTCTAGGGATGGTTAAATTGGCTCCATCGTAGTATCCGGTATAGTTTACAAGTTCAGGATCAGCCCCTGTAAACCTGGTAATGGTAAACAAGTTCATCGCGGTTGCGTATAAGTATGCCCTTCTTACTGTTTTACCCGTTTTTTTGAAGAATGAAGTTTTACCGAAATCGTAACCAAGGGTTACTGATCTTAATTTTACATACGAGGCATCCTCTAAAAACAGATCCTGATCAACACGATATGCATCAACATCACTCCACGGATTATAAATTGGATACGTTTTTTCATTGTCAAATACCTGCCATGAAGAAACTTCCTTAACAGAATTAATATCGTTGCCTGCCTCGCGGTTAATAAAACCATAACGGGTAGCTTCATATTGATTAATTGCCTTTTGGCCCAATGCAAAGATGAAGTTGAAATTAAGATCGAAGTTTTTGTAAGCCAAGGTATTATTCCAACCACCTACAAATTTCGGTAAACGGTTACCTGTTAAAATTTTATCTTTACTATCAATACGGTTGTCGCCATTATAGTCTGCCCAGTTAGGATCACCGGCTTTCATTGGAATACCATTAAAGGTTCTTCCCGCAGGTACATCGGCATTGGTATTGTAAATACCATTGTTAGTATACAACCAAAAGCTTCCAACCGGTTTACCAACAGTAAGCTTATTATCGCCAACAATTACTTCTTTTAAACCATTTGGTAATGCCTTAAGTTCGTTACGGTTGTAATTGATGTTTAGGGTTGTATTCCAGCTTAACCCTTTAGGTTGATTGATGATTACACCATTCAACATAAGTTCTAAACCTTTATTGTTAATATCCATTCCCGATTGATAGTTAACATTGTAACCTGTTTCAAAAGGTACCGGTACACCAATAATGTTATTATTGTCGTTACGGTTATAAGCACTGATTGCTGCATTAATTCTGTTATTCAAGAAAGCTGCATCAAGTGTGATATTGGTCCGATCAGAAAAAGGAAGACTAATTCCATAACCAATAAAGCCGCTCTCATATGGTCTGTTTATCCCTAATCTACCTCCATAGCCTGGGATAGTAGGCTCTTCAAACCAACCATTTTCCGAACGGTACTGAGGGCCTGCCGCATATCTGTCGTCAAGGAAAATCCTTAAATTTCTTCCCCAACCAGCACTAAGGTTCAGGGCATCAAAAAAAGTATCATTCTTTAAAAACTGCTCCTTCAAATTAAAGGTGGCATTAAAGGCTGGTGTTGTTACCCATCTGCTATCCGGCTGTCCGTTAGATGAACCATCTCTTCTTACAAGGGCACTTACGTTTAACAGGTTTTTATAGCTGTACTTAGCCGATCCATAGAAAGACATCAGGTTATTCCGCTCCTTGTCTATATACCGGAAAACATAGAAACCACCTTTTGCAAGTGTATTTAGATAATCCGGGTTATCAGCATCGTTAATTTTTTCACGGCCATCAACCAGGTTTAACTTTACATAATCATTTGGTCCGTTATAGGCACGAGCATAATTGTATTTATAGGTATCGCCCTGAAAACTTTGGCCAATTTCAAAATCGACAGTATGCTTCTTATTAATTTCATACTTATAAGAAGCTGTATTGCTTTGCAACAAACGCTGGCTATAACCAAAATAATTGGATACATAACTCACTCCATCCATTAAGCTAGAAGGAGTAAAATAATCTCTCACGCCTTCGTTATAATCAAAAATTAAACTCGAAGTAAGGGTTATTTTATTGACTTTAGCGCTGATTATTAAATTACCGTTTAAAATGCTATTGCGATTATTATCTACATTCTTGGCATTTTCTTCTAAAAAATTTCCATAAATAGAAGCGTTTGGCGATAAAGGATTTGATAAATCTGGAATATACCTGGTTTCAGCAAAACGATCTCTCAAACTTCGGTTTCTGGTACGGTCTAAACGCGCTGCATTCACACTACTCGAAACTGTAAGCCATTGAAATGGGGCCATGTTGATACCAAAAAATAAATTATACTTATTTATATTAGTATCATCTGCATTACCTGCGTTTTTAGTGCCTGAACCGAAAAATCTGAAATTTGCGCGGTCACCACCACCTGTAATACCTAAATCAGCCGAAAAAGTTGGCGTATTTTTGTAGTATAAATCGTTCCAGTTAGATGGTCCGTAGTATGCGGTATTGGTCGAATCTCTTAAATAAGATGCATAACCCGCATAATTTTCAACGGTTGCATACTTTTGATAAAATGGTTTTCTAAAATTATTTTCGTAAACACCGTTAATCGTATTTACTTTAGGTGTGGTTACATAACCAAAATAAGCGTTTGCACTGATATCGCGAAGACCAGAAGACCTGGCATTCTTAGTAGTAATATATATGGCACCATTAGCGGCATTTGGCCCAAGTTTAGCCAATTCAAATGGATCTTTGATCACCGAAATAGACTGTATATTATCTATACTGATTTGAGACAATAAGTTGGTAGCAGGGCCAATCCTGTTATAGTCATATTTCTGAACATCAAAAGCGAAAGGATTATCGGCCACCAACGGTACACCATTTAAATAAACAGCTGGTTGCAATGCATAAATATCTTTTTTGCTGAAAAGTAAACCAGAAGCTCCTTGAATAATAATACTTTGTTCGGTTCCAGGCTCGCCATTTGGCTCCTGCACGTAAACTCCTGCTAAATTTCCTTTAATAATCTGTTGTAATGACAAATTTGGAACCGGCGTTGCCGAACGGATGTTAATCGTATCGCGTACAGCCTTAAATTTCTGCAACGCCTTAATCATTTGCCCTATTGTATCTGTTTTTACAGAAAATGTTGCTGGCTCCTTCTTAGTTTTTGTCGTATCCTGCTGAAAAGCAAAATACAGACTATTACCCCCCTTTACCACTACCGTATTGGCATGTAAGGCTTGAGATCCAAAAACAGATAAAAACAAGGCAAAACAAATGCTTGTGTAAATTTTAACCATTTGAATAGTTTTTATTAAATTTTTAGTATTAAATGAAAATGCAATTGCTAAAAGACCGGTAACTGATAATTACTGGCAGAAAATTTTGGGCACAAGAATGCCTGTCGACAAAGCGTAAAATTTTTGAACATGGTATGGGAGTTAGGATGATTAGTTATAATTCTTAACTACAAAAAGATGTGTTAAAAACCTTTGGTTGTTTGTTATTTTCTTAAAAGAATACCTGGAGACAAAGTGTAAAGTTTTTGATCATAGAGTTTAATTAGGATTAATTGTTAATCCTTGCTGCAAAAAAATTTGCAACAAGAACCATTAGTTATTGTTTGTTTGCTGTTATTCCCCGGTAGAGGTTATATCGTTGTTTTCGCTAATGTTGTTTCAAGTGGTTAGCAAGAAACATTATTAGCTGGTTGTACTAATAAAATATTTGGCTCGTTATGTTTTTGTTAATGCAAGATATAGATTAAGAAAGTTCGTTTTTCTTTTTTCTTAACGCAAACGTTTGCCTAATAAATGCCTTTAAAACAAACTAAAGCAACATAAAAGCTTTAGCACTTAAATAATAACTAACAATTCTTATCGATTTTTAAAGAGATATTCCTTTAGCGAATGGCAAAAAACAATAAACGTTAGAATGACAATATAATTTGGCGATCAAAGATTAAAAAGAGAACGATAATAGGCTAATTTTTAGATCATTGACTATCGTCCGAATCAGGATAAAAAAGTGATGTGAAATAATTTATACACAATTTAAGCGCAAACGTTTGTTTTTAGCAGCACAAACCAAGCAAAACAACAATTAACACACTAATAATCAATATACTAAACAATTAAACACAGAAAAACAGAATACACATAGTACTTAAAATCAGGTATACTTAGCACTACATTTTAAGCCAAAATCATCAAATATTTCAAACTAAAATTTGCTGGGCAACAACTGTTGAGGCAGCTTCACAAAAATCGAGTCCCGAATAATCCGGATTATAGCCTCCCATGTATGGAACAGCCATCAGATAGATTCTATCGCAGTTATTCCCTTTCTTATCAACCAGCTGAAAATGATCGTTTATGGTAATGCCCGGTACGTTTAAATAGTATTCGCCGTCAATTACCGTCACTTGTTTATTAACAGTAGCCTTAGCTTTCTGACCCATGTCTGCTGATTTAAAAGCAAGCCTGGCCTGACTGATTTTACCCCCTTTAACCAAACTTTTAAAAGGAAAATCATGAACAGAAAGGTGGGGCTGCCCAACGCAATCAACAAATGTTTTAAAATGACTTACAACCTTTTTATTCTGGCTGTTGTAATAATGATAATTGACCCCTCCTTTTTTAAGCGGTTTAACTTCACTGTCGTCGCCAACTTCAACAATATCTAAAATCCCTGCATCGTGCAAGGCAAACAGCATCCTGCATGAGCTTTGAGGAACAAATGCAATAACAATAGATATTAAGGGCATTAATACTTTTTGCAATCGCTCCATATCTTCGGCTGATAAATATTTGGCAGGATAATTCATCGTAAAGCTTAAAATGGCCAATGCTTCTTTCCAATAAACCGATTCCTTTTTACGGATGGACTTTTCGGCTTCTATATATTCTTGTTTAAAAAGCTCAAAAGGTTCTTTTTTTTCCCGGTAAGCCATCATCTTTTCGACAAACTCCTCCAGCGTTAAATCCTTTATTTTTTTGTAAAAATCTGGATCTTCTTTAATGAACCTGGCTTTAAAATTCTCCTCAAATAAAAAGTCAAGGCTTACAAAGCCCCCATTTGCTTTAATATGTTTCTGAATTTCTGTTTTCGGCAAGGTTTCGTCTTTACCTAAATGCGGGTCTTCTAAATGAAACCGGATAGCAGGTAACAAGCCATTTCTTGAATGCATAATGAGCTTAAAACCTTCACTATCCTCGTTAAGCTGGTAACTGAGCTTTCCTTCTTTATTTTCTACAAACTTACCATTTGCTTTAGCCAGTGTCCGCACAGCATCAATTGCAGTTAGCGATGAACCCATTAAGCCAACAGGATGATTCAGCTTTAACAACATTTTTTTGGGAGGATAGGGCGAATCGAAATACCCCTCGATTTTACCTTCATACTTTTTGGGCCAGCTGTGGCCGGTACAAATAATTAAACTATCAAAATCAAGCCAGCCACCTTCCTGCAGTTTTACAGCTACCTCCTTTTTACGTGGATGGTCGATCACATCTTCAACCACGGTATTGAGGTGCACCCTGGTGATAATCCCCTTTTTTGTGGCAGATTTTTTTAATAGCTCAAATTGTGCTTTCAGGTATTCACCGAAAAATAACCGTGGCAGCACTTTATATTCATTAAAATTTTCAGGGCTGATATTAAACTTTTTCAACAAAGGTTTTGGTGCGGTTTTAACCCAGTCTGCTATGGAATTAAAAATAACCGGAATTTCGTTATCGGAAACATTGGTAATGTGCTCGTTGTTTGCTCCTTCGGCACTATAAGGCATACCAGCTCCCAAAGTATCCTTTCGCTCAAAAATATCGATTTGCAGGTTTTTCCTTTTCGATTCTATAAGTCTTTTATACATAAAAAGCGCACTTGGTCCGCCACCAATGATAGCAACCCGCTTATTTAATTTTCCCTTACCCATTAATTAATGTGATTTGTAAACCTTATAATCTTTAAAAGCTAAAATTGTTTTAGCTCAGGGAAAATTGCCAATCTTATTTCTTTTCAGAAACCAATCGTAACAAATCTTGTTAGTTTTATCGGACATCAATACGTTTGACAACAAAATGGAGGAAAAAGGACTAACACCACCCAAATTGTTTATGATTTTACTGGGATCGAAAGCCCCTAAAAGAAATGTAGAGCAACATGATTATTTTTTTGGGATAGCACACAGTTTAAAGGAATTGATACCGGATATAAAAGCTTTCTGGCCCGAAGCCGGCAGCAGCATCCATCTGGATGGTTGGCGCGAAGTAAATTATGTGGATGGATACCGGATTAAAGTAGTGCCGCGCAGTAACGAAACATCCACCGGTACAAAGAAACTCTTTTTCATCAACCTTGGCGGATATCAATCAGGCTTGCTTTACGAACAGCATTACATTGTACTATCGGTACACGATGAGCGGGCACAAGCCATACAGGAAGCCAAAAGGACTTTATTTTTTAAAACGAACTCCATCAAAGGTGCCAATTCGCATATTGATGAAAAATATGGAATTGACGTTGATGATATCTATAAAATAGAAGATATATTGAGTAAGGAGGCCAGGAAAAAATACCAGATAGAAATTACCGAATCAACCGGCTTACCAGAAGATGAGATTCATTTAGGTTATTTTAAGCTGGATAAACTTTAATTATTTTTTGGCCAGGGTTTTTAACCATTTAACCAGATCAGCTGCTGCCTTATCGTTTTCGAAGCCCATCTCTTTAGGCAAACGGCCATTTACGTATTCATCGTACAACCATGGATCGGCGATGGCCACTACATTGCCCTTACCATATTTTGCAGCAGCAATAACGGTAGCACCGGTACCATTTTTTAATATCGGTTTGGCAGCGCCTTTGGTTTCGATAGCACATACATCTTTCATGAAAATTTTTGAAGCAGTTTTAAATACCGGGTTGTTTTTGGTTACAATAGCACCATCTTCAAAATGTGCATCATCAATTACATGGTTTTGCATCTCATTGCTAAAATGTATTCCAAATGTATTGGCCAGCTTATTAAAGTGCGTTAGTTCTACATTGGCGCTATCGTTAGCAAACATCACCAATACCCCGCCCTGTTTTACCCAGGTAGCAATGGCCTTGATGTGCTCGGCTTCTATATAATTTGGTTTTGGGTTTTCTTTTGGCCTGTCAGGATCGACAATTAAATAAACATCACTTCCTTTTAAATTTGCTGCTGTAGGTGCGGTTTCCAGCGAGTCTAGTTTAAAGCCCTCTTTCTTAAAAGTATTGCCCAAAATAGAGAAACCACTGCTTGCGCGCTCGCTCCACAGGTAGTGAAAACGGATTTCTTTTCCCTGTTTATCTTTACGGGTTTCACGGTTAAAAAAGTAATCGAGTGTAACGGTTTGTGCACTGGCTGCAATTGATGAAGCAGTTAATAGGCCCGCTACACAAAATCTAAAAAGTAATTTCATAAAAAGAGTATGATTAGAAAACCAAAAGTATAAATTTTAGTGGTAATCAATTCATCCGCTACCAAATTTCAACCGCATTGATACATTTTTAACCTGAATTGAAATATAATAGGCTTGGTTAATGCATTATACAAGAATATGAGATTTACGGGAAAAATTTTGGTTTATAATTTCCCGCAGATTTTATTAATAGCACAATTTATTAAATACATTGAAAAATCAGCTTTCATCAACCTACTTGCAACTCTACGCTCCAATCTGCGTGCTTTGTGGAAAAATTTCAACTTATCATCTCCCACTGCTTTAAGGTGATACCGCAGATATTATAAATTTAAAGCCTATTAAATGCATTATATATGTTAAACCTTTTATTATTTTTTAGCTCTGCGTTTCAATCTGCGTAATTTGCGGGAAAAATTTCAACTCATAATCTCCCGCTGATTTAAGAGGATGCCGCAGATATTATAAATTTAAAGCTGATTAAATGCATTATATATCTTAAACCTTTTATCATTTTAAGCTCTGCGTTTCAATCTGCGTAATTTGCGGGAAAAATTTTGGATTCCTTAATACCGCCTTTTATACCAGGCCACTACAAAAAAGCCAACAATTAGCACTGTGGCCGTTACTTGTCCTATACTTTCTAAATCGAGATCGAACATTGTATTTCTTTTATTAATTCATCCGTAACTGTTCGCCTTTTGCGGTAATGGCTACCGGACTGCTTGCCATAAAGCCCTGTGGAACTTTAGGGGCGATCCAGGTAGATTTAGGTGGCAAAAACTCAGCTCTTTCTGCTGCTGCAATAAAAGCATCGGGCGTCATGGCAAAAAGAGAAAAACCAATTGAGCGGTTATCATTGCTCAGTTCGCTGAGAAACTGTGGCCATTTGCAATCCGGAAAACAAGTTAACCGCTCATCTTCCTTAGGCTGGTGTATCCCCAAGACTTCCGAAAGAATCATATCCTGCAAAATCACTGTATCGGGTTTGGCAGACAGCGTATCCCAGGCTTTATTTAAATCGAGCTGATACCACTCTCCCTGAAAACAAAGTCCCAGCCTGTTTTTCTGATCGGGTTTATAAGGTTTATTGTTGGGGATTTTTGAAATGTAATAATACTGGCCCAGCTTTTCCATCAGTATAGGCCAGGAAATATCAGTAGCAGAAACAATCCTGTGGAAAGGCGCTATCGAAATTACATCGGCAGAAACAAAGAGCGAGCTGATTTGCTGTGGAATATTTTTTTGAAGTGAACAGGCGGCCTCCAGCCTGTGATGGCCATCGGCCAGGTAAACGGCTTCAATTGCTTTAAACTGTTGCACAAATTTTTCAATCACCTCTTCTTCCAGTACCTGATAAAGAAAATGTCCCATTTGCGACCACTCGGTAGCCAGCGGTTTGCGCGTGCGCACCACATAATCAATCAATGCATCTAAGGCTTTATCTTTTTTATGCACCAATAATATGGGCGACTTTTCGGTGGTTTTACTTCTCCTGTCGGCTTTCAGTGATTCAACTTTCGATGATACAGTTTCTTCGTGACGCTTAATCGCTTCTGCTGCCGTTTCAGAAAGATCAATAGTGGCCCAAACACCGCGCATTACACCAGCATCGCCACGAACTTCATAAACATAAATGGCCGGTTGATCGTCCAAAGCACATCCAAACAAATTAATGATATCTTCAAAAGAAAGTTTTTCATTTTTATGTCCCTTACCATTTACCTGGTCAGAGATCATCAGATCAAAAATGCCTTTCCCTGGCCTTAATGCCTTTAAAGGAGAAATTTTTATCATCTTTTTATAGATTTATTCGAGTTCAAGAACTGTTTTATCACTATATATTTTTTCGAAACTGACCATAGCTTCTACCAATACAGATACACTTGATAAGGGAAGCGCATTATAAAGCGATGCACGGAAGCCACCAACAGTACGGTAACCTTTTATCCCCACGATGCCTTTTTCTGCAGCAAATTTTAAAAATGCGCCTTCTGCATCCTTGTCAACTGCCTGAAAAGTAACGTTCATCCGCGAGCGGTGTGCAACCTGTGCAGTACCGTAAAAAAGCGGATTCCGGTCTATTTCAGCATATAGTAATTTGGCTTTCTCTATATTTCTAAGTTCTATTCCGCTTACCCCACCCTGATCTTTAAGCCATAAAAGATTAAGCATGGCCACGTAAATAGAAAATACAGGAGGTGTATTGTACATGCTCATGTTATCGCGAAATACCCGGTAGTCGAGCATAGATGGAACTTCTTTCTTTGCACGATCGAGGAATTCGCTTTTAGCAATAACCAAAGTCATGCCTGCCGGCCCCATGTTCTTTTGCGCACCTGCATAAATCAGATCGAAATCATTTACATTAATCTTTCTCGAAAAAATATCTGAAGACATATCGCATACCAGCGGAACGCCAGCGGCTGAAAAATTAAATATCTCTGTTCCTTCAATCGTATTGTTTGAGGTATAATGCAGGTAGGCAGATCCGGCATCTACATTGGGGTGATCTGGAATATAGGCATAGTCTTTATCTTTCGAAGATGCTACAACATCAACTTCACCAAATAATTTAGCCTCTTTAATGGCTTTTATTGCAAAATAACCGGTATCGAGATAAGCTGCCTTTTTCCCTTCACTTAAAAAATTCATCGGAATCATGGCAAATTGCGTACTGGCCCCGCCCTGTAAAAAAAGCACCGAATAGTGATCGGGAACCGACAGCAACTCGCGCACCAGCAACTGTGTTTTAAGTACCACCTCCTCAAATTCGGGCGAGCGGTGCGAAACTTCCAAAATAGACAATCCCATTCCGTTCCAGTTGATAACAGCCTGGGCAGCTTGTTCCATTACAGCCGATGGCAATATGCACGGACCGGCGCCGAAATTGTGTTTTTTATCCATGAGAGAAACAATATTTGGTAAAATAATTTATGCTATAAAGATCAGTAGTTAAGCAAATTATAAAGCAACAAGCTTTTTTTTTGGTAAAAATTATTTTTTTCAAACACCCCTGCATCCCAAAAATTTGGTTTATCTGATTCTAAAAACCAGCCAACAGAATATAATTTTTATTGCACCTTACAAAAACCACACATAATTGTAAAAAATACACTAAGCAAAACCACTAACACTGGCATTAAATCAACTTAAATATAATTATTTTACCTATTTTTAGGCTTCACAAAAGCGAACAAAAAATATACAATTATACACTAAGTATTTACATGCAGTCACCAAAAGTTGATCAGACCGATATTGAAATCCTTAACCTTTTACAACGCGACGGATTATTAACCTACAAGGAAGTTTCGGGGAAGCTTAGAAAAAGTATGACGCACATTGTTGAGCGTATTAAAAAGCTACGAACAAACGGCTACATCAAATCGACAGTAGCTTTGGTAGATATTGACAAGCTGAGATCACATTTCATAGCCTTTCCGCACATTCAGCTTAACCTCCATTCTGAAGATGTGATCAGGGCTTTTAAAGCCGAAATGGAAAAATACCCTGAAGTAATGGAATGCTACCACCTTACCGGGCATTTCGATTTTATGCTAAAGGTAGCCATGCCGGATATGGTTTCGTACAACAATTTTTTGAGGGATAATATTGGTACCCTGGCCTATGTAGGTAATATCCAGAGTTTTTTAGTGCTTTCGCAATCGAAGGCGGAGACGGCGTATGCATTATAGGTTCATTGGCTCATTAGTTCATTTGTGCATTGATCACTAGTCATTGGTTCATTAGCTGGTCGCTTTATTGGGTTAACTGGTTAATTGTTTAAACCGGTTAATTGATCTTCCCTGATGGTTACTTTAAGCAGCGCACAACGTCTATTGCAATCAACTGGTTAAACAAAAAAACCGGAACAATCAATGCTCCGGTTTTTTCCTGTTAGATAATCAGACAGCTTATAAAGTAGCCATATCAATAACAAAGCGATAACGTACATCGCCTTTTTCCATGCGTTCGTATGCATGATGAATATCTTTGATATCAATCATTTCAATATCCGAAACAATATCATTGGCTGCACAGAAATCAAGCATTTCCTGAGTTTCCTTAATACCCCCGATACCAGAACCAGCCAGGCTTTTTCTGCCACCCAATAAACTAAACGCAGCAATTTCTGCCGGTTTTGGTGGCACGCCTACACAAATATGAATTCCGTTTGTTCTCAGTAAAGAAAGGTACATGTTAAAATCGTGCTCAGCCGACACAGTATCAAGAATAAAATCGAATGTACCGGTAGCAGCTTTTACCTGTTCAGGATCGGTAGTAACCACAAAATGATGGGCACCCAGTTTTTTGGCATCTGCTTCTTTTTTAGGTGAAGTACTTAATACAGTTACCTCTGCCCCAAAAGCTACTCCAAATTTCACCGCCATGTGACCTAATCCGCCCAAGCCTAATACTGCTAATTTATGTCCCTTACCCACTTTCCAATGGCGTAAAGGCGAATAAGTTGTGATACCGGCGCACAACAATGGCGCAACCGCAGCAAGGTTTAAGTTATCGGCAATTTTAAGCACAAACTCTTCCCTAACCACAATACTATCCGAATAGCCACCGTAGGTAGGTGTTTTGCCGTCGCGCTCTAAACCGTTATAGGTTTGCGTATTTCCTTCCAGGCAATATTGCTCTAAATCCTGCTTACAGTTTTCGCAAACCATACAGGCATCAACCATACAACCCGTTCCGGCCAAATCGCCAACCTTAAAATTCTTTACATGGTCGCCAACCTTAACCACACGACCAACAATCTCATGCCCCGGAACCATTGGGAAGATACCTGGAAACCAGTCGTTTTTAATCTGGTGAAGATCGGAGTGGCAAACGCCACAAAATAGTATTTCGAACTGCACATCATGTGGTCCAACTTCTCTGCGTTCGAAGTTCCATGGTGCAAGATCTGTTGTTGGGCTTTGCGCCGCATATCCTTTTGTTGCTATCATAAGTTTAAATTTTAAAATATTATACCCTTACAAATTTAAGGCAGAGTTGTTTCTTAAAATTACGCAATTCAAATAATTGATTATAAAATTCAAACAATTATTTAGCGTCAGCCATCCCTATTACGCTTCAACTACACCTCCATGTACCTGCAAAAAAAATTAACATTATTTAAGGGTTAAGGCCGTCTTAATTATTTAATTTAGCTATCTAATCAAATTAACAACCCATGAACTCCTCACCCACTACCTTAAACAATCTGCTTAAAGGCCTGGCCTTAACTTGCCTGCTGGCACCAGTTAGCTTAACCAGTTTGGCGCAAAAAACCATTACCAATCCATTGGTTGGCTTTGATGGCAAAAACCCGAACTTAAAAATTGTTAAAGTTAGCTTAGGTGATACGGCAACAGTTTTAAACTTCGAAACCACTGCTCCTGCTGGAAATTGGATCCGCATTCCAAAAAACACCTATATACAGGTAAATGGTGCAAAGGAAAAATTGTTTATCAAAACCACAAAAGGTATTCCCTTTAACAAACAGTATATCATGCCCGCCAGCGGAAAAACAAGCTACGAACTTGTTTTCCCAAAAATAGCTACCACAACCAGCATGATTGATTACGGCGAAGACAGCGGCGATGGCTGGAAAATTTACGACATTGAACTCATAAAAAAGCAAACACCCCTACCTCTTTCTTTGTACACCGAATGGTACAACCCAAAAAACAGCGATTTAGCCATCGCTTTTTACAATAAAGCTGTGATACTCGATCAGCAAGTTTGGACTTACCAGGCAATTACCCAAAACGGCGAGCACTACAACCTTACCCTAAGCAATAACAAGGCTACCAAACAAATTACTGTAGAAAAACTGGCCGACAATGAGCTTAACCTAGCCATAGGCAAACTTTCGACACGCTTAAGCAGTAATAAAGAAAGCTGTGCACAGATTTTAAGCAAGGAAGTTTATCAGCTTCCGCTGTTAAAAAATGATAGTGCTGTTTTTAGCGGATACATTAAAAACTATTCAGCGAAACTGAATACCAAAACCCTGATGCTGGCCATCGATAACATTATTACCGGCGAGCAGGAAAATGCCCTGGTTAATATTGAGCCGAATGGCTACTTCTACCGCAAAATACCAGTGTACCACTTGCAAAGGGTATTTTTGCGTTCTGATGTAGCTGATGAAAATGACATCTATCTGGAGCCTGGCAAAACACTCTTTGTGGTATTGGGAAATGGCCCCATAAAATATACTGGCAGTGCCGCGCAATTGAACGAAAGCCTGAGGCAATTAAACAGTATCGACCAGTATAACTACCAGCGTATACAAGAAAAACTGGTGAATATGAAACCCAACGATTATAAAACCTACCTGCTTGGCCTGCAAGCCATTGAACAGACTAAATTAGATTCGCTTAATCAACTTGGTAAAGTTTCGGCCAAAGCTTATCAGGTAAAGAAAAAAGACATTCTCTTGGAATATGCAAACCGCATGATGGAATACCACTGGAATTATGAATATGCTTACAGAAGTGCATTTAAACTACCAGATATAGCAACAGTTAATGTAGAAGCTTACCCGGTCGGTTATTACAATTTCATTAACAATAGCGATTTTAACAATGAGCTTAATGTGATTTCTAATGGTTACAGCACATTTATCAACCGGATTAAATTTATACCCGGCTTCAGAATGGACAGCTACACATACAATTACAAAGACATTACAGCTGCACTAAAATTGAGTGGCGGGCAACTGAGCAAAAACGATATTGCTTTCGAAAAATTAATCAGCGAAAATGGTTTAAGTCTTAGTACAGATAGTGTAAGCGCACCGATAATAAAAAAATGGAATGCAGATCATAAAAGCTTTGTCAATGACTTTGTAAGCAATGCTTTTAAGAACCGCTACTACACAACTTTAGATTCGGCAACCGGTATTAAGCAGGGTATTTTGATCGATTTAATGCGATCGCAGGATATTGCAAAACCAGTTGTATCTCAGCTAACTCCACTTGATACAAAACACCTTGACTTAGCCAAACAACAGATCAGCAATCCTTTCTTAAAAGAATATATCGAACTGAAAAATAATGAAACCCTAAAGCAGATTGAAATAAACAAAACTTCTAGTGGATATTTTGTAAACGAAACACCAAAAGTTGAAGCCGATAAAATATTTGATAACATTATGGGCAAATATGCTGGCAAAGTTATCCTGGTTGATTTTTGGGCAACCTGGTGCGGTCCCTGCCTGAATGGAATAAAAGAGATTAAACCTTTAAAAGAAGAGATGAAAGATAGTAATGTGGCCTTTGTTTACATCACAAACGAAACCTCGCCACTTGCTACTTATCAGAATATGACACCCGGCATTAAAGGCCAGCATTACAGACTTGACAACGATGCCTGGCGCTACCTTGCCGACAAATTTAAAATTACCGGCATTCCACATCAGGTACTGGTAAACAAAGAAGGCAAGGTGGTTAATCCACATTTAGGCTTTTTAGACAATAAAGAGATTAAGCAGCTTTTAGAAAAACAACTTTAAGTATTGTTTAAAATCCAAAACAAAGCTCAATAGCCTTACGGTTATTGGGCTTTGTTCTTTTACTACCCTCCATAATTACCTGCTTTAACGAAAGCTAAAGCACATTTATTAAAAAAGTTGAAGAAAAATTTGCGTAGTTAAATAGCTACATATATATTTGTAGTCAAATAGCTACATAATGAATTTAAGAAGAGATGTTTTTCAGGCCATAGCAGAACCAACCCGCAGGGCAATCCTTTTGCTGGTGGCCTCGCAGGCAATGACCGCCGGAGCCATTGCTGCAAATTTCGATACTGCCCGCCCCACCGTTTCTAAACACCTGCAAATCCTTACCGAATGTGAGCTACTGGAGCAAAAGCAAAATGGCAGGGAAATTTTCTATTACATTAATGCAAAAAAAATGAAAGAAGTAGCCGATTTTATCGAACCTTTCCGCCAGATGTGGGATGATCGCTTTAACAAACTCGAATCAGTAATGAAAGCCTACCAAGCCAAAAAGAAAGACTAACATGGAACAGAAAACAAAGATCGATGCCCAAAACGGCAAACAGGAAATACTCGTTACGAGAGAATTCGACCTCCCGGTTGAACTGCTTTTTAAAGCTTATGTAGAGCCCGAAATTGTAGCGCAATGGATGGGAACCAAAGTATTGAAACTCGAAAGCCGCAAGCATGGCAGCTACCAGTTCGAAACTACTGACCCCAGAGGAAATAAACATGGCTTTAACGGGGTAATCCATGAATTTATAGCTGATCAGCAAATCACCCGAACTTTCGAAATGGAAAATACACCCTTTGGCGTGCAGCTGGAGTATTTAAAATTCGAACAACTTACCGATGCTACCAGCAAACTAACCATGCATGTGGTATACCGTTCGGTTGAGGTGCGCGACCAGATCCTGGCGATGCCTTTTGCCCAGGGCATTAACATGGCGCACAACCGTTTACAACAAATCGTTAATCAATTAAAATAACCGATCATGACAAAGAGAAACAAAATTATTTATTGGATCGCCACCGTTTGGCTTGCTTTGGGAATGACAGCAACAGGAATTGTGCAGTTACTGAAAATGAAAGAAGAAACTGCTATGATGGCACATTTAGGTTATCCGGTATATTTCCTCACCTTATTGGGTATCTGGAAAATTTTAGGCGTAATTGCTGTGCTGATCCCTAAATTCCCTTTACTAAAAGAATGGGCTTATGCAGGCTTTTTCTTCGCTATGTCGGGTGCTGTATTTTCCCACCTGGCCATGGGCGATGCAGCAAAAGACCTTTTTGGTCCGGTATTGCTTCTGTTGCTCACTGCGACATCATGGTATTTCAGGCCTGCGGATAGAAAAATTATTTTTGCTAATTTTAATCAGTAAGCCAACCATTTTAACTGAGAAGCACATTTTCTTTTACAACAATCTAACCAGATAACATGAATCCTAAAGTTGATTTTTATTTTAACAAAGCCAAAAACTGGCAAACAGCAACAGAACACCTGAGAACCATTGCACTGGATTGTGGCCTTACTGAAGAATTGAAATGGGGTTGCCCATGTTACAGCTATAAGCAAGGCAATGTTGTGTTAATACACGTATTTAAAGAATATTGTGCCTTCCTGTTTTTTAAAGGAGCATTATTAGCCGATCCGGAAGGTATTTTGGTTCAGCAAACCGAGCACGTGCAATCAGCACGACAAATCCGCTTTACCAATGCACTCGAAATAGTAGAAATGACGACAACACTAAAAAACTATATCCACGAGGCTATTGAAGTAGAAAAATCGGGCCTAAAGGTAGAATTTAAAAAGACGGAGGATTTTGCCATACCCGCCGAGTTTCAGCACAAATTAGACAGCATACCCGACTTAAAAGCCGCTTTCGAAGCCCTAACACCAGGCCGCCAGCGGGGTTATCTTTTCTACTTTTCGCAAGCGAAACAAGCCAAAACCCGCGAAGCCAGGGTAGAAAAATACATGCCTCAAATTATGAACGGAAAAGGCCTTGACGACTAAACATTTAACAATTACCGCCATGAATAATAAAACACTACAACCCGAGCAACGCGAAGAATTACTGAATATTTTGCAAACCCGTTTTGAGAAAAACATGAATCGCCATAAAACTATTCAATGGAGCGAAGTAAAAGCAAAACTAGAAGCTAGCGAAGCAAAATTATGGATACTCGACGACATGGAAAATACCGGCGGCGAACCTGATGTGGTGGGCTACGATGAAAAAACAGGTGAATACATTTTTTACGATTGTGCTCCCGAGAGTCCTAAAGGCCGCCGGAGCATTTGTTATGACGGTGAAGCACTCGAATCGCGCAAGGAACATAAACCAGCCGACAGTGCGGTAAACATGGCTAAAACGATGGGCATTACGCTTTTAACTGAAACCGAATACCGGACTTTACAGCAATTGGGCAAATTCGACTCTAAAACCTCGAGCTGGGTGCAAACGCCTGCCGCTATCAGAAAATTAGGTGGTGCCCTGTTCTGCGATTACCGTTACGACACCGTTTTCGTATACCATAACGGTGCAGAATCTTACTATGCAGCCCGTGGTTTTCGCGGTTCGTTGAGGGTTTAGAAACAAATACTAGCTCACACCAGGATTTTCATGCTGAGGAGAACCTGTTTGACTAAAATCAATATAAGTAACAGCCTAGCCAAGATCGTCATTTCGAGCAAGTCCGATAGCTATCGGGTGCGATGTAGTCGAGAACCACCTGGTGCCCAGCGGAGCTAAATCCAACTAAGTAGATTTCTCCGTTCCGCCACCGGTGAAAACCAGCTGACTCCAGTCGAAATGACGACTCTTCTTGTTAACATCATTTCTCCTTTTCATATTTTCATTTTGATCTCAAATCGGAATTACTTACTTTCGCCTACAGCAAGCCATAAACCATGGCCGTAAATGCTAAACATGATGAGAAACGTAATTTCACCTCCAGCGCCTTAGTTAAAATTTATTGCCATCTGATGCAGCGTGCTTATGCTCTTGTATCAATCCCTGCAATGAATCTATTTTCAATCAATTTACCGGATACAGAATGATATCGGGCTGAACAAGCTACGGTTAAAATCCGTCAATAACCATAAGTCTGTTTCAGGCTTTAACCCATTATAAACTTCTACCTGTTGCGCAAGGTAGATTACTTTTCTTAACAAAATGAAAAAAGCATATATACAGCTTCACCTGGCATTGGTACTTGCCGGTTTTACAGGCATATTTGGCCGCCTAATCACATTAAATGAAGGTTTAATCAGCTGGTACAGAACATTCTTCTCGGCAATTTTTATCCTGATTGTTTTAACACTTAGCGGCAAGTTTCAAAAAACAACTTTATCTGAAAAAGTTAAAATGGGAGCAGCCGGGGCTATCCTGGGTTTCCACTGGTTATTCTTTTACGGCAGTATTAAATACTCAAATATATCGGTTGGCGTGGTGTGTTTTGCACTCACCAGTTTTTTTAACGCCCTGTTTGAGCCTGCCATAAACAAAAAGAAACTTTCTGTACAAGAACTCCTGCTAAGCGGCCTTACCCTTTGCGGCATTGCCTTAATATTCGGGATGGATATCAGCTTTAGAACAGGCATTATATTGGGCATTATATCATCCATATTTTCAGCGCTGTATACGGTTTATAACGAACGATTGGCTGGCAATTACCGAGGAGAAACCATTATACTGTACCAAATGCTGGGTGGCGTTTTGGCCTTAACACTCATTATGCCGGAATTCTTATACTTTACACCAACTACAACACTATTACCTTCGTTACAGGATTTTGGTTGGCTTTTGGTTTTAGCCATCCTGTGTACCGTGCTGATGTACCTGTTAATCATCAATGCCCTAAAGCATATTTCTTCGTTTACGGTAAGCTTAACCTTTAACCTCGAACCGCTTTACACCATCTTACTGGCCATTGTTATTTACAAAGAAAATAAGGTACTATCTGCCAGTTTTTACATCGGCCTGTTTTTAATCCTAACTTCACTGGCCTTGCAAATGTGCCGTGTTTGGTATAAGAATAAAAGGAGCCAGTTAACAACAGCAAGCCATTGAGTTAGGTAAATTGGTTATTTAACGAGGCTGTATCTAAACCTTAGCCTGATTCTACAAGGTTGTAACGTTGAGCCTGTCGAAACGACTCAGGCAATATTTGGACACTCCTTCGACAAGCTAGCATTGACAGAAGCCCATAAAAGTCTCGTCATTGCGAGGAACGAAGCAATCTTAATGCATTCGCTAAATAGCGATCGTTGTAAGATTGCTTCGTCGGCTGGAAAAGCCTTCTCGCAATGACGAAATTCCGCAACAAAACTAAAATACCTTAAATAAATACTAAATCTGGCTCATCCAGATATTGATATCGGTAGTTGAAGGAATATCCAGTTTTTTCCTGATCCGGTATTTACGGCTTTCTACCGATCGTACCGAGGTTTTGGTGTAACGGGCAATTTCTTTCGTTTCGAAATTTAAGCGTAGCAAAACGCAGAATTCTATTTCAGCTGCAACCATTGTAGGTGCTTTTTCGAGCAGTTTTTTGCTAAAACCAGTATCGAACTCGTTAAATTTAACCAGGAAAGCAGGGTTATTTTCAACTGCAAGCTGCACAATTTCCTTTAACTCCTCCATTTTTACCGGCGAACGGTCCTGTTCATTCAACTCGATCTTTTTAACCAGCTCATCAATTTTTTGCTGTGCTTTATTTACCTCTTCTTCATTTTCGGCACGCAATAACAATTCGGCCTTGTTTAGCCTGATGATAAAAACAATCAGAAGGATTGCAAAAGCCACAATAATAACCAGCGCAGCCAGATAAAACTTGTTTAACAATGCGGTTGTTTCCTGGTAATTTTTAAGTGCAAGCACTTTAAATTCATCAATCATCTGGTAATTGATGTCTTTTACATTGTTAATAATGTTCTCCAGCTCATTACTGATGTGACTATTGAGTACAATCAGCTCATTCTGCATCCCCAACAGTTTTTCATTTTCGCGTTGCAGGAGCTTAAGTTTGTTTAAATAGGCTTTACGGTCGCTACTGGCAGTTTCTTTTTCCTTACTTATAGTGGCAGTCTGTGTACTTTCTTTCTTGGTAATTTCGACGGTAGACACTTCGCTTTTATTGGCTATCGCATCTTTTAACCGTTTAAAGAAACCTTTTTTGGCTACTGGCTTAGCCTTCAGCACAGTATCAACTTTCACTTTTACATTCCTGTCGAACTTGTGCTCGGTTACGCTTGCCCCCTGCACACCTTGGCCAGTTTGCCTGCTATAATCTGCATATATGGTTAATAAGGAATCGAAACTATGCTTTAACGAATAAAGCTGATCGGATAAAGCAGACTTCTTATTGTACCAGAATTTAACCTTCTTGATTTGCAATGCAGTAAGCTGAGAAGTATCGGCCTGAGCTTTCAGCAAAGTATCGATCATCAAAAATACCTTCGATATTTTAGTATTGTAAGCAGTATATTTTTTACTGCCCGCATTGAGCATCGATTCCTGAAAATCGCCTTCTGCATGGTGAATGAGCAACAAAATCTGTTCTGGTTCCGATTGGCTGTGCTCTATATTGGTGGCCAGCTTAGAAACACTACGCAGTTTACCCGTGATGGTATTGAGCGCGAAAAAAGCAGCCCCGGCAGAAATAATGGTAAGGATCAAAAATATGAGTAATATTTTCTTTGAGATGGTCCAGGTGTAAGTAAAATTCATGGAGGGATGGGATTGTTAATTCGGAATAAACGTTTTGCATCGCATAAGCGAACCACAAAGAGAACATTTTTCTAAAAATTAGCGCCTACTCATTTCTACGCAACCAATTTTTAGCAGCTCTGCGTTCAATTAATTCGCTGATTATAAGCATTAAATCTCTAATACTCCGAATACCTTTTTTGTGGCTGATATGAAGCTAGGCAATTTAAATTAAATATAAAAGCGCCTGCAAAATAAATTTCTTCCTATTACATCCCCCTGCAAAAACAACTAATACAACCTATATCAAATGGCTCTTGCGGATGCTTTCCCTAAGTAAAATAAACTCGTAACTATCTTGTGGAACCGTTCGCCTTAAGCCCTTCAGTTTCTCTGGAATAAACCTTAACCTGATTTTATTGTAGATCGCCTGGCAAACACTTACATGCATGGCTATTTCGCTAAGCATGCGTTCATATTGACGATAGGCTTCATTCAAATCCTGTTTAAATGCCTTTACCTCGTCACACGCTTCAGGGCTGGTGCCTAATAAACGGTCGAGCTCTTCCAGCTGATCGAGCAGACCGATCAGATTGGCAACCGTACGTTTATTTATTCCTTTTAAACTCATAAATCATCTCTCGAATAAAATGCACTAATAAAATCAGGCAACCAACAGACTGTGGTTTTTACCCGACCGGGATACAAAAAATGCAATGGTAGCCGACAGCAGGCAGGCCAACGCAGTTACAATAAAAATATTGTTGCTATCGCCGGTAACATCTATTACATATCCCAAAAACGGTTCGCCTATGGCTGCAAAAAGGTAGCCGCACATGTTCATAATACCTACACCGGTTCCCGTTAGCTTATTGCCCAGCATATCGGGACTTAGTGGCCAGAAACAGGCCTGTGGTCCATAAACAAAAAAACCAGTCAACAACATGAGGATACCACTGAGTACAAGCTCTTGCGCGGGCACGAAGAAAATGAGCAGCGATAATACTGCACTTGCTGCCATGCCTACCACAATTGCCTTTAACCTGTTTCCTTTAAAAAGCGTATCAGACAAGACCCCAAAACACAACGCACCAATCCCCATGCCGATCGGGAGTAAAAAGGTTACCCAGATATTCCCCGGGTTATCTTTCCAGTTTTTGCCCAGAAAATGTACCGGCACCCAGAAAATAAGTCCGTAACGGGCCATACTTTCAAAACCAAAGGCCAGCGAGGTAAACAAAAACTTCCTGTTCCTGAAGGCTTCTTTATAGCGGTCGAGCCAATCAGCTTGTTCTGCATCTGTTGTTGATTTACCTTCGTCTGTTTTAGCTTCGGGCTTATCTTTGGCTACAATTAGAAAGATGGTGGCAGAAACGAGTAACAAAAGTACCGGCAACCTGAAAAGCATTCGCCATTCGATGCCCTGTTGCAGCAGGATGATGGAGATTAAATAGGTAACTGCCGAAGATAAGCCTGCGGCCATAGTGTAAAAACCAAAGGCTTTCCCCCGCTCATGCTCATCCCACCAGTTGTTAATTAATTTTGCACCAGGGGCCCAGGCCATCGACTGAAAAAAGCCGT
Organism: Pedobacter ghigonis; assembly: GCF_903166585.1. Lineage (GTDB taxonomy): Bacteria > Bacteroidota > Bacteroidia > Sphingobacteriales > Sphingobacteriaceae > Pedobacter > Pedobacter ghigonis. The sequence continues at coordinate 21,616 of NZ_CAESCM010000021.1, read as the reverse complement.
TAAGCCCCCACAATACCATAATTACTGTTGCAGTATTCGAAAAACTGATGGCAATATTGGTTATAATAGAAAGATACGCCCCTGCTACCACCATCAGTTTCGGACTTAGCTTATCGGCAAGGTTACCATTAATAAACTGCCCGATGGCATAGCCTATAAGCATACAAAAGCTAATCCAGCCAATTGTGCTATAGGGAATATTTAACGAAGCAACCATTCCTTTTACCGCCCAGCCAAAGTTATGCCTGCCCGTATAAAAGAAGAGGTAACACAACATGGTTACCAATAACATCTTCCACTTCTGTCCTATCGCTGTATTTTTATTCATTATCTGATTACTGAGCTATGTTAATACCAACACGAATAGGTTTATCTGTTACTGCAAAATTAAAGGCGGTTGCCGCATCTGCTAACGCAAATTCAGCCGAAACCAGTGCTTCGAAAGGAAATTTGGAATAATTGTTTTCGATAAACTTTACAGCCTGTACAAAATCGTCGTAGTTGTAATTGTGAAGTCCTTTAATGGTATTTAGCTTTCTTACCACCTGCTCGGCATTAACCGCTACGCTACGGGTTTTAAATACGGCACCAATCCAAACAGCGGTTCCACCAACAGTTAATGCATTAAGTCCCATTTCCATGGCATCGGGCGAGCCGCTCATATCAAAAGCCACGTCAATATCTGCCGGAAGCGCCGGGTTTTGATTGAGCAAATGCCGAACATTGGCCCCGAATAATTCAGCCAGCTTTAAGCGTTCTTCATTTAAATCTGCCACGTGAATTTCCTTAGCTCCATCGGCACTACACATGGCGGCACATACCAGTCCCAGTAAACCCACTCCAGAAATTAAAACCTTTTTCCCACTGAGGCTCCCCGAAAGGCGAACCGCACCTGCAACTGTTGCTACGGCACAATTAATGGTGGCCGCAACTTTAAGTGGAATTTCTTTGCTAATCTGGAGTACAGTGGTACCTTTTTTTAATACACAGTGTGTTGAAAGGCCACCATGAAGTGCATCGGTTGCGGTAACCTGTGCATGACCATATTTAAACAAACCTTCGGCTTTTTGTGGCATACCCGCTTTGGCCTTTTCCGATGTAGCGTCCGAAGCAAAAATACTCCAGGTTACCCTATCGCCAATTTCAAGTGCACTGCCTAAATAATCTTTCCTATTGTGATCGGGATGAAACCCTGCAATTTCACCAACAATTTCATGTCCTAAAACCGTTGGAACAGCTTCATGCCGTAACCCACAATAAGTATGCAGGTCGCTTCCGCAAATGGTGGTATATTGGTTCCTGATCAGAATTTCGCCAGGTTTTAGCTCCGGAATATCTGTTTTAATTTCTTCAAGAGCCTCGCCTGCTCCTTTGAAAACAATAAGTGTTGCTTTTTTCATAACTATTTTTGGTTGATGTGCCAATAAACATTGCTAATTTAAATCCTGCAGTTTCGACTACATCTCACCTGATAATTTTGTATTATTTGAGTGAGCGATAATTGTAAATGCAATAATGACCATTTAATGTTTAGCAAAAGTAAACAAATGATAACATAAATGTTAATATTTACTAAACATTTGTTTAGCATTACTAACTAACTTATATTTGCAGCTCAACATAAACAACATTGATTATACAAGCTTACTAATTCTATTTTATTAACTCTATTTAACAATAGCAAATGCACCCTGAAATTAAAATGGTCGTATTCGACATGGCCGGCACCACAGTAAACGAAGATAACCTAGTTTATAAAACCCTGATGAATGCTATTAACGCGGCAGGTTTTTCTTACAACCTGGATCAGGTACTGGCCGTAGCTGCCGGGAAAGAGAAGAAAGAGGCGATCAGATCGGTACTTAAAACCTATGGAGGTGACTTTGACGAAGCAGTTGTGACCGATATTTACGGGAAATTTATTAACCAGTTGCAACAGGCTTACGAAGTTGAGGCTATTTTACCACAGCCAGGTGCCACTGATATTTTTGAGAAACTAAGGGACAGGAATATCGTTACCGTTCTGAATACCGGTTACGACAGGCCTACTGCCGAAGCCATATTAAAAAAGCTTGGATGGGTAGCAGGCAAAGATTTTGATGCACTAATTACAGCTTCGGAAGTTAGCCAGAACAGACCCGAACCAGATATGATTTTACTGGCGATGAAACAATATGAAATTGCCGACGGAAGCGCGGTAATGAAAGTTGGCGATTCGAGCATCGACATAGAAGAAGGCCAAAATGCGGGCTGCAGTCTCAGCATTGGCATTACTACAGGCGCACATACCAGAGAACAGTTGCAAAATGCGAATCCAAATGCCGTAATTGATCATTTGATGCAAATACTGGAAATTATTCCAAACTAACTCATCTTAATTAACGCACTCCATAGCGTTCATTGGTATACAGCTAACCCTTATGTGTACTGATGGACGCTTTTGCTTTTTTCACTAAAGCCAGCACATAATTTTGTACAAAAAATCAGCCATTTGTCATTCTCTAATCTCGTTCTAATACTAGTATAACATTTGTGTCAGGCTTTTAAAAAAGTGTCAAATTTCAGTTTCTAAATGGTTTCAGATGCCTTCACGACCCTATATTTGTGATCAGATGATGAGGTTATTAAGAAAAAATTTACTAAAAAAGATTTTTGGCATTATGGTATTGGTCCTGTTTGCCACTAAATTCTTTACCAGTGCAATAACCATATTGTTATCTACCGATTATGCCTACGCCATTGAAAAAAGCAGTGAAGAAAATAAGGCTAAAGAAGAAGAATCTTTCGAAAAACTAAAGAAGAAACTGATGCTTTACGAATCGTCGGATCTGGCTGGCTTAAACCCAGCACCTGCCGATTGCCCTGCGCTTAATCAATATCTGTACGGCCCACGCCTCTGCAGTTCGCCGGCCAAAAATGTACCAACACCGCCTCCCGACTTAACTGCTTAACCTTCGATAAGCTGTTATTCCAAAATGTTAAGGTACTTAAACCTCTTTTAGCAGGTACAGTGCTTAGTTAATTCCTACAAAAATCTAGTTCAAGTTTATCCCCAGGCTCATTGCTGTTGCCCTGCACCGGTTTTGTGCCTGAATTTAAAAATTAAAAAATGAAAAATCATACTGTTGCCGGCGCACCATCGCCCTGGCAAAGATTGGTACGTATGCTCCATTTAGAGCGTAAAACCATCAATTATATATATATCTATGCTATACTCATTGGCTTAATCGGCCTATCGCTTCCGCTCGGTACCAGCGCAGTTTTCAACCTGTTATCCAACGGGGCGATGTACAGCTCTACCTACATTCTTATTGCCGTAATTCTGGTAGGCATTGTGGTGGGCGGCCTGCTGCTCATTGGCCAGCTAACCCTGGTTGAGTTTCTGGAACAAAAGATTTTTACCAAGGCAGCACTTGAATTTGCTTTCCGTTTGCCAAGAATTAAAAAGAAAGCACTCGAAGGCGAAAACCCTACAGAACTTGTCAATCGTTTTTTCGATATCCTTACCATTCAGAAAGGCCTTACTAAACTCCTGGTTGATATTGTTGCCGCAGCAGTACTGATCTTTTTCAGTGTAATACTGCTTTCTTTCTATCACCCTGTTTTTATGGCTTTTGGCACTTTTGTGCTTATTGTTATTGCCCTGATCCTGGTGCTGTATTATCGCCAGGGTGTACGTACCAGCATTGAAGAATCGGGCTATAAATATGAGGTTGTTGGCTATCTGGAAGATATTGCCTCTGATCTGGATACCTACCGTTCAAGTCCGGCTAAGCGCAAAGAGATTATCGAACGAACGGATAAGATCACAGCCAACTATATCCAGGCCCGTAACGATCATTTCGGCATATTGAAAAAGTTTTTTGTTAGCGCCGTGGCTATGCGCACCGTACTGATGGGTGCCCTATTGCTTTTAGGCTCTTATTTCGTTGTAGAACGACAGATGACTTTTGGCCAGTTCGTAGCCGCCGAGGTGATTATTGTGCAGATTAGTTACGCCATCGAAAAACTAATGACCAATTTAAACACGGTGTTTGATATGATAACTGGTAGTGAAAAACTTGCGGTAGTAACCGACCTGGAGTTGGAGAAAGGAGACTATAACCATGGGTAAGGTGAGTAATAACCTGGCACAGCTCCAGAACTGGGAAACACTTTCGGTGCACGCCAACAGCAAAATTATAGATGCAAGGGGAACCAAGCGACTGGGCAGAATACTGCTGTTTATTATTGCTTTTTTTGTCTTGCTCCTTTTTCTCCCCTACCGTCAAACCATTCCGGGTAGAGGTACTGTTACAGCACTTCGACCAGAAGACAGACCTCAAACGGTCCAAAACCAGATTGGTGGTCGCATAGAACACTGGGCGGTACGCGAAGGACAGGAAGTACAAAAAGGCGATACTATTCTGGTGATTTCGGAAACCAGCCAATCTTATTTCGATCCGGAATTACCGGCAAGGCTTAACGAACAGCTCGATGCCAAGCGGGGCAATGAAAATGCTGCCGGACAAAAGATTGATGCCACAAAAGCACAAATGAAGGCCCTGAGCGATGGCTTACACTTTCAGATGAAAGCCGCCGAAAACAAGGTACTGCAAGCCAAAAACTATGTAAGCATTGACAGTGCTGATTTATTGGCCGTTCAAAAGTTTTACGAAACCACAAAAGTGCGTTTGGAGCGTTATGAAACCGGATATAAAAACGGGCTTTTCTCGCTTACCGATATCGAAACACGCCGGCTTAAACTACAGGAAGATAATGCCAAGGTAATCAGCCAGCGAAATAAGCTAAACAATTCGGCACAGAACTTATTAAACGCCTCAATTGAGCTCGATAACATCAGGGCGAAATACCAGGAATCGATGTCGAAAGCACAATCAGACATGAGCACGGCCATATCAAGCAAGGCCAGTGCACAGGGCGATATCGCCAAATTGCGCAACGATATTTCGAATGTGAGTATCAGGCGCGGGCTTTATGTAGTGCGGGCACCACAAAGTGGATTTATTGTTAAAACCTTAAAAGCCGGTATTGGCGAGAATATTAAGGAAGGAGAATCGGTTGCTACTTTACAACCAAAATCGCCAATGGTAGCTGCAGAATTATATGTAAGCGCCATGGATGTGCCACTGATATTAGATACCAGCGATGTACGCCTGCAATTTGAAGGCTGGCCATCGGTTCAATTCTCGGGATGGCCATCGGTAGCTGTGGGTACTTTTGCGGGCAAGGTTTTTTCGATCGACCGCATGAGCAGCACAGGTGGAAAATACCGTTTGCTGATAAGTCAAACCTATCCGGTGCCATCAAAAGATGAGCCCTGGCCACCTCAGCTAAGGCAAGGTTCGGGTGTTTATGGCCGCATTATTTTGCGTTCTGTACCGCTTTGGTATGAGATCTGGCGTCAGCTTAACGGTTTCCCTCCTAGCCTGGAGAAAGAACCTACAGGCCTTGCTAAGGATAAAAAATAGATTGGGAGGCAATGAAATGAACATAGTTTTGAAAAAAATATCAGGCATATTCCTCATCATCTTATTATCAGCCGGGGTAGTTTCAGCGCAAAAAACAGACATACCAACGGTAGTAAAAAATGTGGATAGCACCAAAATTTTCGCTTTAGAAGACCTGCAGCTAATGGTTTTCAGGTTTCACCCCATCATTAAACAGGCTGCATTACTGAGCGAATCGGCCAGGGCAAAGGTACTGCAATCGCTCGGTTATTTCGATCCTGAATTAAAGGCAGGCTTTAACCGGAAGTTTTTTGGTAACGCAGAATATTACAACAGATGGAATAATGAGTTAAAAGTACCGCTTTGGCTTGCCGGTGCCGATTTAAAGCTGGGCTACGAACGCAATGTAGGCACTTATGTTAACCCTGAAAGCCGCACCAACGGACAAGGTTTGTCGGCTATAGGACTGAGCATCCCCCTGGGGCAAGGTTTAATTATTGATGCAAGGAGAAGTACGCTTCGCCAATCGAAAATAATGGTTCAATATGCAGAAGCCGACCAACTGAAACAGATTAACAGCGTTTGGTATGGCGTTGTTAAAGATTACTGGAACTGGTATTATCTGCACAAACAGTTTGAGCTGGTTAACGAAGGTCTGGATTTGGCCCAACGCCGGTTTAAAGCCCTGAGTGCACAAACACTTATAGGCGACAAACCTGCTATCGATTCGGTTGAAGCTTATATTACGGTACAAGAGCGAATTATCCAGAAAGAAAAAACAGCGATCGAATTGCAAAATGCCAGGCTGGTACTTTCTAACCATTTATGGAACGAAGCAGGCAATCCTCTGGAATTACCCGTCGAGGCTGTACCACAAAATATGGTTAATAAAACGGGCCGACCCAACCCACAGCTGCTGGATACACTTTTGGGACAGGCTGCTAACCTACATCCCGAAATTTTAAAACTGCGCAGCAAGGGCGAGCAGCTGGCTGTTGAAAGAAGTTACCGCCAGGAAATGCTAAAGCCTAAACTGAATGTTATAGGTAACCTGATCTCCAGCCGAATCGGTTTTAACAGCAATGTACCGGGATATTATGATTTCAACTGGAGCAATTATAAATTCGGCGTTGAGCTTGCTTTCCCACTTTTTTTAAGGTCTGAGCGAGGCAAATTAAGAGAGGTGAAAATTAAGCAGCAAGAGCTGGATTACGATCTTCAACAGTCGGGAAGAGAAATCAGGAACCAGGTAATGGCCTCTTACAACGATTTGTCGGCTTATTCTGCACAGTTGGCGGTACAATTAAAAAGCATTGAAAACCAGCAGATGCTTGTTAACGGCGAAAATCAAAAGTTTAATTTAGGCGAGAGCACGCTTTTTTTAATCAACAGTAGAGAAACCAAGCTTATAGAGATGAAGATTAAGCAGGAAAGTATGGTTGCAGGCTACCAGAAAGCACTGGCAGAATTATATTACAAGGCAGGTACGCGGGCCACGCTAAATTAACAAAGGCTATAATGATGCAGGCTGTAAAAGGTTATACCCCATACAGCCTGCAATATTTAAATTAATTTTGTTCTATTTCTTTAAGGTTATCCATTTTCTTATAAGCCAGGAAGCCTTTAATATCTTCGAAGTGTTCGCGCACGCGTTTATTACCAAATTCGAATACTTTTTGTACCAATCCATCTAAGAAATCACGATCGTGTGATACGAGAATCAAAGTGCCGTCGAAATCCTTTAGCGCATCTTTAATAATGTCTTTGGTTTTCATATCCAAATGGTTGGTTGGCTCATCCAGGATTAACACATTCACCGGCTCTAACAACAACTTAATCATGGCTAAACGCGTTTTCTCACCTCCCGATAGCACTTTAACCTTTTTGGTTGTATCATCGCCACTAAACATAAATGCACCTAAAAGGTCTTTAATTTTAATGGTGCCATCCGTTAACGGAATCTGATCAATGGTTTCGAATACCGTTAAATTTTCATCTAACAAAGCAGCCTGGTTTTGGGCAAAATAACCAATTTTGGCATTATGGCCTACTTTTAAACTGCCTTCAAAATCAATCTCGTTCATGATGGCTTTGATCATGGTCGACTTACCTTCGCCGTTTTTACCAACGAAAGCTACCTTTTCTCCCCTTTCAATTACCATCGATGCTTTTTGGAACACTACATGATCGCCATAAGTTTTGGTCAGCTCCTCTACCATTACCGGGTATTGCCCTGAACGTGGCGAAGGCGGGAATTTTAAGCGCAATGCTGATGTATCTACCTCATCAATCTCAATAACTTCCAGCTTCTCGAGCATTTTTACACGCGATTGTACTTGTAATGTTTTAGAGTATGTTCCCCTGAACCGGTCGATAAATTCCTGGTTATCGGCAATAAAACGCTGTTGTTCCTCGTAAGCTTTCAACTGGTGTATGCGGCGGTCGGCACGCAACTGCAGGTAATGGGTGTATTTGGCTTTGTAATCGTATATCCGCCCCATAGTTACTTCTATGGTACGGTTGGTAATGTTATCCACAAAGGCACGATCGTGTGAGATGACCATCACCGCTTTTGCCGAGTTAATTAAAAAATCTTCCAGCCACTGTATACTTTCAATATCCATGTGGTTGGTAGGCTCATCCAGTAAAATCAGATCAGGTTTCTTTAACAGAATTTTAGCCAGTTCAATACGCATGCGCCATCCGCCTGAAAATTCAGAAGTTTGGCGGGTAAAATCTTTACGCTCGAAACCCAAACCTTTTAATACCTTCTCTACCTCTGCATCGTAATTCGTTTCTTCGATTGAATAAAACTTCTCACTCAGCTCCGATACGCGTTCAATCAGCTTCATGTAGTCGTCGGTTTCGTAATCGGTGCGAATGGTCAGTTGCTCATTCAGCTCATCAAGCTCTTTTTGCATTTGAGTAACCTCTTCAAAAGCCTTCATGGTTTCTTCAAAAACGGTAACCTTATCCTGGGTAAGTAAATGCTGAGGCAAATAAGCAATTACAGCTTCTTTCGGACCCGTTACATTACCCGTTGTAGGTTTGGCTACATCGGCAATAATCTTTAAAATTGTCGACTTACCAGCACCATTTTTACCCATCAGGGCAATTTTATCATTCTCGTTTATCGAAAAGGTTACATCGCTAAACAAAGTGGTTCCGCCAAATGAAACGGAGATGTTATTTACATTAATCACAGTATGAAAATATTGAATTGCCGCAAAGATAAGTGAAAGCGACGGGATTATAACGAGAGAAATAGAACGTTTGATAAGTAAATCAGGGCAAGGCAAAAATATTTGGCTCCTCTCTTTTAACTGGCGCTGTGAGAGAACCTAAACAATACTTTTTGTCTTGCCCCGAAGATTGGCGGTAATCCAAGGTTATTATTCAACCACCTTACCGTGTTTGATAACCATGTATTGATCTTTTAGTCTATTGATATCATTTAAGGGATTATCTTTAATTACCACGAAATCTGCCTTTTTCCCAACCTTAATACTTCCGATGTTTTGCTCCTGTCCAATCGTTTCAGCAGCAATAATTGTAGCGGCGGCTAAGGCATCTGCCGGACTAAAACCGCAATCGTTCACGAAATAGTTAAGCTCATCCAGCAAATGGGGATATGGATTGCTGAGCACCGTAATTTTATCCGTTCCGGCAGAAATTTTAACACCTAAACGGTGAAGCTTTTTTACAATTTCAAAAATCCATTGTTCCTTTACCTCCAAAACGCTTAGCGTGGCATCGAGTATCACATTACGTTTCTTCATTTCTTCAGCCAGTTCGCGTACATCAATACTTGCCCCAACACTGTCTTTATAGGCCTGCGGAACTTTCCGGTAATTCATTTTTGGATCATTGATCAAAGCGGATAGCATGCTAGCATGAGAAATTACTTCTACCCCAGCCTTAACCACTTCTAAAGGCCTGGCAGGATACATCATCGCATGGCCCCACACCAGCAAATGATTTCTTTTGGCAGCCGAAACAATTTCCTTTAAAAAAGCAGCATCAAAAGAATGGTATAATTTTACACCAGTAGCACCAAAATTTTTCGCCACTTTCATTGCGCTATCCAAATTAACACCTGGTTTTAAGCATTGCTCCCAGGGGTGATAAGGCTCTTTTCTAATATTCATATCCCGGTTGTAATACCAATCGCCGGCCATAAAAGCAGCATAATAAATAGCTGGACCAGGCTTAATACCCAAATTAACATCTTGCTGAACTTTTTGCAGGATTACGCCATTTGCTGCAGGATCTCTAATAGCGGTAATTCCATGCCTGAGCAAATAATCAAGATATTGATAAGACCTTTCGATCGACGAACCGCCAATACTACTTAGATGTACATGCGAATCAACCAATCCGGGAATGATAAAACGATGTTGCAAATCGATTACCTTTCCTCGTGTTTTGTTTTTTTTAGCCGGAAAAATAGCTGTAATCCGATCATTTTTGATCAGGATTGTCATTCCGGTATCTAATTTCCCTTTCTCTACGTCAACAATATTTACGTTTTTCAGGGTGAGGTAAACTGCTTCTTGTTTTTGTTGTGCGAAAGCAGCTGGCAAAGCTAAAAGCCACAAAAAAACAATGCTAAACAATTTGTGAACTATATATTTCATTTTTTCTGATGGATTGAAAAGTTTAAAAATTATCATCATAAAAAATGCAGGAGACATCCGTCGTCCTGCATCATTATCTAACTACTATTAACATCAACTGCTTCTACCCAGTTGTTAATTTTCAAGTCTGTAATGACTTATTTTTTCATGAATTACTTGTTAAATATGCTATTGAGCTGTTCTTCCAAAGCGTTTCCTCTTAAATTTCTGGCAATAATTTTACCCGATGGATCGACTAAAAAGTTTGCGGGCAGGCTTTTAACGCCATATATACCCGCAGTTTTTCCACTGGTAGATTTTGGATCATTTAACTGAATCCAGGAAAGTTTATCCTGTTCAACAGCCTTTAACCAGTTTTCTTTCGAGCTATCCATGGATAAGCCAACAATGGTAAAACCCTTGCCTTTAAATTTCTGATAGGCTTTAATTAAATTGGGATTCTCTAACCTGCATGGTCCGCACCAGCTTGCCCAAAAATCAATCAGCACATACTTCCCGCTAAAATCTTTCAGTGAAACCATTTTTCCCCCGCCATCTTTTAAGGAAAACTCAGGAGCTAGAGCCCCTGCAATGGTAATTGCTTCCGCATCGATAAATTGCTTTATTTCTTTCCCATAGCCTGATTGCCGAACACCAGCCGATAATTTGGAATAGGCATCAGCCGCTTTTATCCTATCGGGATAAGTAACATACATATTAAAAATCGCTATTGCTGAGCTTACCCGATCCGGGTTCGCCGAAATAAAATGGTTTAGCACACTATCTTTTAACAGTTGAAGGGATGCTGCATATCTACTGAGTGCAGCCTTATCGGCATCTTGATTTCCGGATAACGAGGGTCGCTTACCCGGAATCGCAGCTAAGTTCATTTTATAGTCGTTAAACAGGTCATTCTCTTTTGATCCGGATATATTAAGCTCATAAATTTTATCAGCTACTCCATTAACCTTAACAGGACTATTTTCTACTATAAAAATCCTAATTTGCTTATTAACCGATGTTGATAAGGTACAAATAGCCGTTTCTACCAGCGGAATTTTAATTTCAAAAGCATCTGATTTAGCCTGCACAGAATCCTGATAAAGGGTATCATCAAATTCATAAGAAAATTTAATCCATCCGTTTCCCAAACCTGCTATGTTTCCAGTGGTATGTGTAAATTGTTGCGCATACACAGTAGAACATAGCATCATAATCAAAACCTGTAATGCAATGTTTTTGATATTTTGTAGCATCATCATGATCTGTTTAAAATATTAATAGTTTAATCCCGGTATTGGCGATTCTGTTAAAATCTTATCCAGCATTTGTTTTAAATAAGCCAGGTGTATTTTGCTATCCGAATCGTTCGTTCTGCCAATGGCACTGCCAATATCTTTGCGGAGATCTTTTAAATGCGCAAGCGCCAGGGGCTTAACATTCGAATAAAGCAGAATTTCAGTTGGTGTAACACCTGCCAGAATATTATCCAACGAACCTTGTAATGCAAAGCGTTTATTGTACATGGTGATGATACTACCCACATACATTTTCTGCAAACTGCGGCGGTAAGAATCAATAGCCTTTCCGGTTTTTATCTCCGAAAAAATGCCGTTTTTCAGATCGTTTAACCATTGCTGAGGCGAATAAGCACCTTTTCCATAATCGCGTTGGTTAACCATTAAACGGAATAAGCGGCTTTGAGAAGTAACCGAAGCAACAACACCCGATTGCAAATTCTCAACTTCACCAAAACCATATTTAGGATCGATCTTATTTAAAATCTGCTCGTTTAACAACCATTTTGGCGTGGTAAAAATTTCATCGTTAATAAATTTAATCGCCTCCTTCTGTTTGGCCAGACTAACAGGTTTATAAACCGCACCTGCCTGCTCGTAAGTTTTTTCAGTTACGTTAACACCTCCCAAGTTTTTAATTACGTGATAAGCATATTTAGAAAGTTGCCCAACTGCCTCTTTATACATTTCTTTCAAATCGGTATAATCTTCACCATCTTCCCTAGTCCAGTAAATTAACTGTGGAACAACACGCTTTAAGTTTTTAATGCCATACTGACTTACTTTTATCGCGTCGTCTCCTAAATCTTCAGATTGAGAACGTGGATCGTAATCTCTGCCTTCGCCACCAAACCAAAGTCTTTTGTTGGACGCTAAGCTATCGATAGTAATTTTGTTGAGGATTTTTTTATCGGCCGCAGCATTTGCAGTACCAAAAATCGGCTTGTATCCCCATTGAATGGCCCATTTATCGTAATCGTTAATTCTTGGAAAAATTCCGGCTTCGCTAACGTTATCTTCTGGCTGTGCCACATAATTAAAACGGGCATAATCCATAATTGATGGCGTGTGGCCATGTGCTTCAACCCATTTCTTATCTCTCAATTTTTCTACAGGCACGGTACTACTCGCGCCCATGTTATGGCGTAAGCCCAGTGTATGACCTATTTCGTGCGAAGAAACAAATCTTATTAATTGCCCCATCAACTCATCATCGAATTTATTTTTGCGGGCTTTCGGATCTATTGCACCAGCCTGGATCATGTACCAACGGTGTACCAGGTTCATTACATTGTGGTACCAGCCAATGTGGCTTTCCAAAATTTCGCCGGTACGCGGATCGGCAATGTTTGGTCCGTAAGCATTTTGCTGTGGCGATGCAAAGTAACGGATTACAGAGAAACGCGCATCATCTAAACTCATTGTTGTATCGGCCTCTGGCCATTCTTTACCAACAATTGCGTTTTTAAAACCAGCCTGTTCAAAAGCTTTTTGCCAATCGTTTACACCAGCAATCAGGAATGGCCTCCATTTTTTTGGTGTTGCCGGATCGATATAATAAACAATCTGTTTTTTGGGTTCTACGAGCTCTCCTTTTTTAAATTTTTCAATATCCTCCTCTTTGGGTTCTAATCTCCAGCGGTGAATAAAAGCCTCCTGTTCTACTTTCTGCTGATCATCTTTATACCTGATGTTTGCACTGGCGAAGAAACCCACGCGGGCATCGTACATACGCTTTCTCATCGGGTTTTCGGGAAGCATTACAAAAGAGGTATTCATGCCCAAAGTAATGGCACCAGCCTCGCTCGCAGCAGGTAATCTGCCGCCAACAGTATTGTAAGTACGGATGCTTTTTACTTCGGTATTGATTGGAAAACTCTTTACACTTTCGATGTAAGAACGGTCGGCCGCCTGTGCACCTAAACTGTATGCTTTCTTATTTTCTGCATCGAAAGATAATAAGGGGGTTTCGCTAATTAAGAAATCTGTAACATCAATTACCACTGATGATGAGTCTTTACTTTTTGCCTTAATCGGAAAAGCTGCCATTATCGGGTTTAAGTTCGAACTGGCCACCGCTTTTGAAATCATATCGGTAGAATCGGCAATGCTAACCGTTGCCGAAACTTTTAGGAACAGCTTGTTGTTTGGCCCTAACTCCCAGTACACAATACGGGCCCCCACTTCTTCTCCGCCGTAATTGCCAGCACCAGGTGTTGATTTACTTAACCTGTTTACCGCTAAAATCTCCTTTTTTAGCAAGGTATTCGGAATTTCAAAGAAATATTTATCTGCTATTTTATGAACAGTAAACAATCCTTTTTGGCTCACTGCTTTTGCCGTAATTACCTCGCTGTAGGGCTTAATTGGATTTTTTAAAGAATCTGTTTTTGGCTTTGGTGCAACAGCCGTTGCTACAGCAGTTTTCTTTTTCTTTTTTAAAATACTGCACGATTGTACGGTTGTACCGAGCATGCCGATGGCTAATGCCAGGTAAAAATACCTGACATTAAATTGGTTTTTTGTTTTCATTTGTGTTTTTAGTAACCTGGGTTTTGAGTTAAAGTATAGTTAGCGTCGAGGGCCGCTTGTGGAAGCGGTAAGAGTTTTGATTTGGGTGTATAACCTGCCTTAATCGCACTTAAAACGGCATCAGCTTCACCTGTACGTTTTAAATTGAACCAGCGGAAAGCCTGCTCACAAAAAAGTTCCTTTCTGTTTTCGAGTGCAATATCACTTAATAAGGTAGCAGGAATAGTAGAAGTGCTTAACGTAGCCGCAGCTCTTGTTTGTATGGCATTCAAATCGCTCAGGGCTCCTGTTAAATTTGTTCCGATTCTTGCCCTTGCTTCTGCACGGATCAGGTAAACTTCTGCCAATCTAATTACAGTTTGAAATTCGGTAACGCCAGCTGTTACCGCCAAAGCCTGTGTACGATACTTGTATTTGAAAGGAAGCGTGTAAACCGCACCCGAAAGTGTAGTGTGGTTCATCCAGTTAATGCGCCTTAAATCTGTTGTTTCAAATAAAGCGGTAAACCTTGGATCGATGCGGTAAACAAAACTGGTTACTGCTGTTGTAGTACTGGGAATAAAAGTAGCCGCTTCGTTTGTATATTGGTTCGTTGCTACTACAGGTGGCGACATTTGCCAAATACTTTCTGCGCTATTTTTGATAAATAAACCTGTGCCCATAGTTGCCCTCGGAATCAGGCTGTATAAACCTGATGCAATTACTTCCGAAGCATTGGTTTCGGCCGCAGCATAATTACCGGTAAACAGATATACCCTTGCCAAAAGCGCGGTAGCAACAAATTTATTTACACCTAAGCGGTCGCCTGCCGTTGCCGAATAATCGTTTAACAGGTTCGCTTTTGCATCGCTAAGGTCAGCAATAATTTTGGTGTAAATGTTTGCAGTAGCCTCTCTAGGCTGAAATGCAGTGATTGTTGGGTCGGTAACCAAAACCAAAGGCACATCGCCAAAGGTATTAACCAGGTTAAAATAACAGTAAGCCCTTACAAACTTAGCCTCGGCTATATATTGCTTTTTAATTGCGTCCGAAGCTCCGGTAGAGGTTTCGAGACCATTAATAATGGCATTTGCGCGGTAAATGATCGCGTACCACTCCGAAAAAATACTTGCCTGCCCCGTACTCAGTGCATTGTAACTGTTGTTGTTATATTCCTGCAAACCGCCCACCGTAGAAAGATACAGCAGATCATCAGCCTGTAACGAGCTGTAAACCGTAAGGTTTGTAGATTGGGTTGTGGTTTGCGATAAACTACTAAAAAGACCTGACCGCGCACTGGTTGCCAGCTTGTCTGATGCAAATACCAAATCGGTTGTAACCTGATTTAAAGGTGCATCTATATCGATAATTTTTTTACATCCTGCACCGGCAATCGCGATGAAAACCAGCGAGCAAATGATGATGTTGTATTTTGATTTTAACATGATGATTCGGATTTAAAAAGTGAACTGTAAACCAGCAATTAAAGTGCGCAATGGCGGAGTTGCTACACCTTGCGATTCAGGGTCGAACCCTTCATAATTGGTGATGGTAAATAAATTCTGCCCCTGTGCATACACCCTGATGTTTGGCGCATTGGTTTTAGAAATCCATTTAGTTGGCAATACATAAGATAAGCTTACATTCTTTAACCTGATAAATGAAGCATCAACCAACGAAGCATCCGAACCAGTATAATAGCTGTAGGCCAAATACGCTGCCGAACCTGCAGTACCACGTGTACCGGCAGAAACCAAATAATCTTGAGAACCCAGCGCCAGATAATCATTTACTATACTTAAGGCTGCATTGCTAAAATACCCCGGAGGATAGAATGACGAGGCCAGTAAACTTCTGCCCTGTTGTTTTACAAACTGGAAGGTAAAATCAAGTGTTAATTTCTTATAACTAAAAGTGTTGGTTAAACCACCATAAAATTTAGGGTAAGAAGTGCCCGCATAATAACGGTCTCCACGGCCTGTTGCAGCAAAACCTGTTGTTGGACTATTGATACCGCCAACACCATTAAAATCGGTAAACGATGGTAGGTTGGTTGCTGGATTTATGCCTGCATATTGATATAAATAGTAGGAACTAATCGGATTACCAACTACATAAGTAGCGAAGTAGGATGATTTTTCGATATCAGGAAACGACAATAATTTATTGTGGTTTTGACTGATATTAAATGAAGAGCTCCATGAAAAATCTTTATTTCTGATGTTTGTACTTGTTATAGCCATTTCCCAGCCCGAGTTCTGAACCGTTGCCGGCAAATTACTTTGGTAGCCGGTAAAACCTGCCTGCGCACTGGTTGTTAAATTAATTAACTGGTTGCTTGTTCTGTTGCGGTAATAAGAAGCACTTAAAGATAAACGGTCATTGAAAAAAGCCAAATCTAAGCCAACATCCAGCTTTTTGGTCTGTTCCCACTTGTAATCAGGATTTGGCAAACGTGATGGATTTAACCCCGTTGAACCTGCATAAACATAAGTTGAAGCTGTGTATGTATCTAAATAGCCATAATTATCGATGTCATCGCTACCCACAACCCCGTAACTGCCACGAAGTTTACCAAAACTGAACCAGCTGAATTTATCTTTCAAGAATTTTTCTTCTGAGAAGATCCATGCTCCGCCCACTGACCCGAAATTACCGAATTTATTGTTTGGCCCAAACCGCGATGAACCATCCCTTCTAAAATTAACGTTCAAGATATACTTATCTGCCACATTATAATTTGCCCTGCCAAACAGCGATGCATATTTATAATCAACAGAACTGCTTGTTGTACTTACTATTGAGGCAGCGGTAACAGTTCTTAAAAAATCATCAGAGGTAAATCCCGACGCACTTGTGCTGTAAGGCAATTTGGATTGTTTAAACTGATAAGTTCCACCCACCAAAGCATTCAATGTACCTTTCCAGATTTTATTGGTATAGGTAATTTGGGGTTCTACGATGTAGTTATTGGTATAATTATACGTGTAATTTGCCGTACCCGATGTTGGGTTTAAATTCGGATTTAACGAAGATAATGGCCTTGTAACCACCTGGTTCATATCCGTTTTGCTGTAACCTAAGCTTGCCTTAATATCCAAACCTTTTAATACATTGTATTTTAAAGCTAAATTGGTTAACAGGTTCGAAGTACGGTTATCATTCGATTGACTTAAATAACCCAGGGGATTATTGGTAAAACCATCCCAGTTTAAGCTCCCGTCTGCTTTATATAAGGGAAAATTTGGCGCCAGGCTATATGCCCAGGTAGCTAAATCAGTAGTAGAAATGTTATTTTTATCAGTTGAATAAATGGCGCTTAGCGATAAATTGAAACGTTGATCGAGCGAAGCGTGGTTTAAATTTAACTTACCACCGCCACGCTGATACCCCTGATCGCCGGGAAAAACATTTCCTTCTTTGTGGTAAGTTCCACTTAAGAAAAAGTTCGTTAACTCATTCCCACCCGATAAACTGGCTGTTACATCGTTTGTATGTGCTGTATTGCCCAACATATAACGCTGAAAATCGGTGTAGCCATTCTGGTCCCAAACCAGCAAATCGGGAGCGGTAGTTGCCGTTGGTGTTGCCGGGTTTGTGGTATTATTGGCAAAAGCTTTTCTTCTTAATGCCAGATATTGCTCAGTGCCCACCGTTTCTACAAAATGCGATACATTTGATACTCCCGTTGAAGCATTGACATTAAATTTTGTTCTGCCGGGTTTTCCTTTTTTGGTGGTAATTAATACCACACCATTTGCTCCTCTCGAACCATAAATGGCTGTTGCATCTGCATCTTTTAAAACCTCAATACTTTCGATATCGGATGGGTTAATGGTATTCATCGGGCTTGTATTGCCTTCTGCAGAGGGTAATGCGGCTCCGGATTGTGATGAGGCAAAAGCTGCTGTATTAATTGGCTCAGACAAGTACGGAACACCATCGATAATGTAAAGCGGACGGTTTGGCTTAACACCGTTTAAGCCAATGGCATTTGCACCTCTTATCTGAACATTAATACCTGCGCCCGGTAAACCATTGGTTTGTACAATGGTTACACCAGCCATACGGCCTTGCAAAGCCTGCAATACGTTGGTAACGGGTTGCTTTTCGATATCTTTTGCACTAATGCCAACCTGCGAACCTGTGCTTAACCTGCGTGTAGTTGTGCCGTAGCCAATAACCATTATTTCATCCAGCTTAGCCGGATCAAGCACCATATTAACCGTTAAAGTAGCCGTTGCTGTAACTTCTATGGTTTTGTAACCAACGTATGATAAAATAAGCGTCGGGTTTTCATCGCTAGCCGAGATATAAAATTTACCATTATTTCCTGTAGCCGTTGAGCGATTCGTGCCTTTTACTTTTACACTCACCCCCGGAAACGGCTGCCCCCTTTCATCAAGCACGGTACCAGTAACAGTAATATTATCAAAATAACCGGTAACCTTATCCAAAAAGCTTTTTTCCTGAATAATTACCGTTTTATTTTCAATGGTGAAAGTAAGCGATTGGTTAGACAAACAACGTTTCAGGGCTTCGCCAAGTGTTGTATTGGTAACGTTAATGCTAACCGGAATGGATTTAGAAATTAAATCCTGATCGTATATAAAATCGTAACCGGTTTGCGTTCTTATGGCCTTGAATACATCGGTTAAATTTGCATTTTTTTGATTAATTGTAACCCTTTGAGCAAGCGTTGTTGCACTTACTTGCATCATTGCAGCCAATAATAGAAACGTAGTTACACGCATAATCAGCAGAATTTTTTGGACATGGCCAGAAGGCCCACCCAGTTTGTTTGGGTAAAATTTGTACATTTGTTTGGTTTTTAAGTTGAATAGTCAGTCGATTGATTTATTAGCGCTAAAAACTTTGGCCAGCGGTGTTCCACCACCTCTGGCTTTTTATTTTAGGGCCACGTATAATTATATTATCTGGTTACCGTGATCCTCCTTCCTTCAATTTTAAAGTGAACTTTTCCCGTCTTTTCCATTACTTCTAAAACGGATGAAATATTTTTTGATCTTGAAATCCACCCTCCAAGATTTAATTTTTTAGGTGCATCATCACTGTAAACAACTTCCACATCGTACCAGCGGGCAATTTTGCGCATAACCGACCTAAAATCATTATGTTCTAAAATAAAATCACCGTTTTTCCAGTCGATAAAATTCTCGGCATTTACGTTTAAAACTTTTACCGCCTCGCCGTTTCCACGGGCTTGTTGACCAGGTTTTAGCAGCAGGGCATCGTTAATCTTCACACTTCCTTCAAGCAAAGTTGTTTTCGTTGCTATTTCATCGGCATAAGCATTTATATTGAAATGCGTACCCAATACTTCAATTTTCTGATTTTCAGTTTCTACAATAAAGGGTATCCTCCTGCCCCCCATAGAAATTTTACTTACTTCGAAATAAGCCTCACCTTTAAGTTTAACCCTTCGTTCTGCCGCAAAAGATGTGGCAAAAGTTACTGATGATGATGCATTTAACCATACCCTGGTTCCATCAGGCAAATTAACCTGATACTGACCGCCGGCAGGCGTTTGAATTGTATTGTGTGCGATTTTATTATCAACTACTGCCTGATTGGGCATTTCATAAACAATTTGTCCATCGGCTGTTTTTGAAATTTTAACTCCGGCCTGATCAGCCAAACGACCATTATCAATTTGGTCCAGGTCGATTTGTTTCCCGTTATCCAGCACCAGAATAGCGCGGTCTTTACCTGCCTTAATATCTTTAGCTGGCGGAAGACTTGCCAGATACGAGGATGGATGATTTTGGTTATAAATTAAAATACCTGCTAAAGAAATCACAACTAGTGCAGCTGCAGCATAAAACAAAGGTTGTAATTTTATTTTCCGGGCTGGTTTGGTATTGGCTTGCACCGTTTTCCAGATCTGCTGCGTTTCTGCGGCTAAAAATGATTCGGTATATACTGGAAGTTCTTTGCTATTCAGATTAATATAGGCAGACTCAAGCCATGCCTCCTCTTCAGGAGTAGCTTCACCTGCAATATACCGATCTAAAATCCGTCTGAATTTTTCTTCTTCCATTTGAGTATTAAGCTTGATATAAGTAATACAATTGTGAAAGAGAGATTGGGGATATAGAATTAAAAATTATTTTACATTAAGGTAATGTACAACGATTAAGATCAATCCAATCTTGGTTTTTAGTATCCGTAATGCCTTTTTCATTTGATCGGCAGCAGTAGATTCGGTGATGCCCAGACGGACCGCCACTTCCTTATTGGATAGGTTTTCGTTTCTGCGCAATTCGAAAACAGCCCTCATACGCGGCGGAAGGTTTGCAATTTCAGCCGCAATCATTGCTGCAAACTGCTTTTCACGAACCAGCGTATCGGTGTAAATTCCACTATCGGCATTTGCCTTCGAAAAATTACCGGCGTATGCACTTACTAAATTCTTATGTTTAATGAGATTGAAAATGCCATTGCGCAAGGCAATAAACAAATAGCCAGACAAATTATTCCCTTGTTCGATAGTTTGGCGTTTTTGCCAGATTTTCATAAACATTTCCTGAACCACATCTCTCGAATCGCTCTCGTTCCGAAGCTTATTAAAAGCATGTGCATACAATAAAGTGCTGTACCGGTTAAATATCTCGGTAAAAGCCGAATGATCATCATTTTTTAAATGAATTAAAAGATCATCGTCCGTTAAAGTTGTATATGAGATGCCAGTATTGGTCATTTCAGGGATTAAAAAACATCAAATAGTCCGGGATAGGTAGAAGAGCAATCAAAAATAGTAATATTTACCATAATTATTGCACCTATTTGGTGTATTTCAATAAAGTAATCAATGGATTGGGCATCCAATTGTACACACACTAAAAAATCATTTATACGATTTATGTGCAGGCTCTATATAAATTTAGAATTTCTGTTTTGACACAGTATATTGAACAGACTTCATTAAAAGCGTCGAATAACAGAAGGCTTTTAAGTCTATGAAGTACTGATACTATCAGCGGTTATTGCTTATTTCAAATTCCGCGCCTTTAAAATACTTTTTAATTCTTCGTTTTTATACTTCGAATTATTAATGAGTTTATAGGCAAAAATCAAAGGGATTAGTGTAAGAAAGCCCCAGCTGTTTTTAATAATACTGTAAAATATAATGCCAATCAGAAATCCGATTAAGAAACCATTCATGATTGCTGCTGATTTCATTTTTTTTGCTTCCTGCAGCAATTCTTCATCTGTTAACTCGGTAAGTGCTTTTTGTTCCATGCTTAATATTTTGGTGTTTACGTTATTCAGTTTGTTATATTATTAGTCAAAACTTATTTTGAGCCGGCCTTTAAACAGCTCCCCTAAAAATGATCGAATATATGAATGTCAATGCAGGGTTTTCAAATTTCAAGTTTTGAAAATTAAATTGCTTAAACAAGGTCACACCAACCATTAGGGCCACAATCGCCAAAGTGAATGTTAGTACCATTTTCATTTCCATATTTAGGTTTTATCTTAATAGTTTAAATGCGTTATGCATTGGGTGTAAAGTTCATTATTGCATTTTAAATACTGGTTACACCAAAGTGTAATTTTTGATGTTTAAAAAAAAGGGATCGGAAATGTGTGATCGAGTAAGAAGCAGGGGATTAGTTTCCCTGCTGTCTCCTCACACCACCGTACGTACCGTTCGGTATACGGCGGTTTGTCAGAATAACTTCGTTTGGTGTGTCGTTTTCCAATAGTAATAATTACC
>NZ_CAESCM010000020.1 GCF_903166585.1 Pedobacter ghigonis | reverse complement strand
GAGGTGGAAAACGAAGTAAATTGTTAGAGCAGCCATTAAAAATGAACTGCCCTAATGAAGCTAGCTTAGAGCTGCCTTGGACTACAAAATTAAAAATTAATTTGGATATCAACACAGAATCTCCGTGGCAAAAAACTCAAGGCAAAAAAATGCCCGGCTATGAACCAGGCAATCACTTTATAATAAAAAATAAATTAAGCCGTGTACTTTTTAAATATCGTACTGGCGGTATGCCCTCCAAAACCAAAAGTATTGTTTAATACATAATTGATTTCTTTCTTAATTGGCTCGCCCAGAACAATATTTAAACCTTTCGGAATATTCTCATCCAGTTTTTTCGTATTGATCGTAGGTGGAACAATACCATCTCTGATTGCTAAAATACTGATCACACTTTCAATTGCGCCAGCTGCACCCAATAAGTGGCCAGTCATAGATTTGGTTGCTCCAATGATTACCGGTAAACCCTTAAAAACACGGTTGATAGCTTGTAGTTCACTTAAATCGCCTAAACCTGTAGAAGTAGCGTGCGCATTAATATAATCAATCTGATCAGCAGTAATTCCTGCATCCTTTAAAGCGCTGGTCATACCCAATCCTGCACCAACCCCATCAGGTGGTGTTCCGGTTAAATGATAAGCATCTCCTGCCATACCGCCACCAACAATTTCAGCATAAATATGTGCACCACGGCTAACAGCATGATCTAACTCTTCTAAAATCAAGGCTCCGGCACCTTCTCCCATCACAAATCCGTCGCGGTCTACATCGAAAGGTCGTGAAGCTCCTTTTGGATCATCATTTCTTTTTGATAAGGCCTGGGCAGCGTTAAATCCACCTACTGATGATTTGGTAATGGCAGCTTCCGAACCTCCGGCAATCATAATGGCTGCTTTACCCAAACGAATGGTATCAAAAGCATTAATAATAGCCGTGTTAGAAGAAGCACAAGCGGAAACGGTACAATAATTTGGACCGCGTAAACGGTGTCTGATCGAAATTACCCCTGCTGCGATATCCACAATCATTTTAGGGATAAAAAACGGGCTAAACCTCGGCGTGCCATCACCAGCATGGAATTCTTCAAGCTGCGCTTCAAAAGTACCGATACCCCCATTTCCGGTTGCCCAGATTACCCCAACTTCAGCCAGTTCATCATCGGTCATTGTACTAAAATCGAGGCCAGAATCGGTTATCGCCTGATCGCTTGAAGCGATTGCGTACTGCGTAAAAACGTCGTATTTTTTTATCTCCTTTTTATCCAGAAAGGTTTCGGCGTTAAAGTCTTTTACTTCGCTTGCAAACTGGGTTTTAAACTTTGAAGCATCAAATTTTGTAATCGGACCAACACCACTTTTGCCATCTAGTATCTGTTGCCAAAAGCTTTCAACGGTATTTCCTAGTGGGGTTATTGCGCCCAAACCTGTTACTACTACTCTTTTCATGTTAATTATTTATAGTCAATGCCTTTAAATCAGCTTGTAATTAAAGGCAAGCGCAAATCCGGGATTTACACTTATCGCGGCAAAAGTACTATTCCTGTAGCTAAAATTGATATGATAAATGTAAAGCCTGAATCCTTTTTGTTCCCGCTTATCTCCTGCTTGTTAAACAGATTCAATCCAGGCTTTTCGGTTTGCATTCATGACATTTAAGGCATCTGCCGGCGATTGTCTGTACAATTCGTAGATTTTTGCAGTATCGCCCACCCTGATTTCAAAATCATCGTTTGCCAAAGCAGCAATCAGCTCATCAGCTACCACACTTGGTTTTATACCGTTATGACCACCAATTTCTTTCGAGAATTCGGTATCAACCAGTGGCGGCATCAATTCGAAAACCTTAACCGGCGATCCTTCTAAACTTAACCTTAACGAAGTAGAATAAGAGTGTAAAGCTGCTTTACTGGCCGCATAGGTTGGCAAGGTAACCCCTGGTACATAAGCCACAATTGAGGAAACATTTACAATAGCTGCTGATTCCTGCCTGGTAAGCACAGGCAATAATTTCTGGTTCACCCTGATGATAGACAAATAATTGGTCAGCATTTCATCTGCTGCATTGGCATAAGCATCTTCATTATTATCGGCCAGGTTATACAGAATGGCCCTGCCAGCATTATTAATCACGATATTTAACTGCGGAAAATCGGCCTTAATGCGTGCAACCAAAGCGTCTACATCTTCGGCCTTGCTTACATCCGACAGGATGGTTGTAACATTACTTAACGATGCCGCTACAGCGTCTAAACGCTCCTGGTTCCTTCCGGTAACAATTACATGGTTATTTAAAGCAGTTAATTGTTTAGCAATTTCTAAACCGATACCGGCAGTACCACCGATTAATAAAACAGTATTTTGTGAAGTTTTCATTTTATATTTTTTTTAAAATTTTAAGATTAAACAAGTGCTCACGGCGTGAGCGTAAATGGTATTATTTTCGTCAAGCAACTGCGCTTCAACCAGGGCAGTACGCCCTCCAAGATTGATCACTTTAGCCCGGGTTTTTAATTTTCCGATTTTGATGGTAACCGCTTTCAGGAAATTTACTTTAAGTTCTAAGGTGGTGTAGCCCCTTCCGGCAGGTAAAAGCGAATGTACCGAACAGCCCATCGCCGAATCTAAAATGGCCGTAATTACACCACCATGCACCGTTCCGATGGGATTATAATGAAATTCCTGCGGGGTAAATTCGAAAACCACATTACCCTTTTCTATTTCAGTAACGCTAAAATCTAAAGTGTATAAAAGTGGTGGCAAGGGAAACTGATGATCGCTCATGGCTTGCAAATAAGCTATGCCATCCATCTTTGTAGCTTCCAGCGCACCTTTCATCGGGTCTTCCCAGGTTATTTCTTTAGTTCGTTTCATTATTAAATACCAATCGGTATATTTTTAATTAAAAAAAATGTTGTGATCGTTCAATATCCCAACAAAAAATCTTTCATTTTTCAGCTTTAAACAAAGGCCATTGTCAAACACTCATCAATTGACAGCACAAATATATACCGATTGGTATATTTATTTGTCACCAGAAAATCTTTTTTTCTATAGACTACACCTATTCTGCGAAAACACCACCTTCTGCATAAAACGGGATTTCCATTTTAACGTTTGAATTTTGTAACTTTGATTTCATGAGCAAACCAGAAAGCATAGAAGATTTTTACAAAAACAAATTCAGTTTTCTACCCGAAAACCTGCAGAATGGCGTGGGTCACTTTAATGTTTTTAAACTGGAAGACTGCCTGAAAGAAGACGCCAGACCAATGAGCTATAACCGCCGGGATTACTATAAAGTTTCGCTGATCCGCGGCCACAATGTATATCACTACGCAGATAAAAGTGTAGAGATAAATGGCACTGCATTGATATTTTTCAACCCGCTTGTTCCTTACACCTGGGAATTGGCGAGCGGGCAAAAAAGCGATGTTACCGGTTTCTTTTGCATTTTTACGGAATCCTTTTTTAAAGAAAAAATCCGTGGTAACATTGGCGATTTACCCATGTTTATACCCGGCGGCAAGCCAGCTTACATTTTAAATGAAGCACAGGAAGCACATGTAGAAAGCATCTTTTCGAAAATGTTTGAAGAGATTAATACCGATTACGTGTATAAATACGACCTGTTAAGGAACTACATTACCGAGATTACGCACTTTGCCTTAAAAACACAGCCTTCGGAAGCTTTATTTAAACATGTAGATGCAAACAGCCGGATTACATCGGTATTTACCGAGCTGCTGGAACGCCAATTCCCAATCGAAAATACTACCCAGAGGTTAACCATGCGCTCGGCAAAAGATTACGCCTCGCAACTTTCGGTACATGTTAACCACCTTAACCGCGCCATTAAAGAAACTACAGGCAAAACCACTACCCATTACATTACCGAACGCTTACTAAGCGAGGCCAAAGCCTTATTGAAGCATACCGACTGGAATATTTCGGAAATTGGTTACTGCCTGGGCTTTGAAGAGCCTACCCATTTTAATAACTTTTTCAAAAAATTAACCAACCACACCCCTACTTCTTACCGAATTGTTTGAATTTCGTAATCATCGGTTTGAATCATGTAATATGTAGCATGCCTCTTGTCTGTAATTTTGTCTAAACAAAAAAAGATAAAATTATGGACAAGAAAAAAGTTTGGTTTATTACCGGAGCTTCTAAAGGCTTAGGATTAAGTTTGGTTCATCAATTGTTAAAAGCCGGCCAATATGTTGCAGCCACTTCGAGAAATATTGACGAACTTAAGCAGGCAGTAGCTACTGATTCGAAAAAATTCCTTGCGCTTTCGGTTAATCTCTCAGACGAACAAAGTGTAGAAAAAGCCATTAAAGCAACTGTCACCCAGTTCGAACGCATTGATGTGATTATCAATAATGCTGGTTATGGTATTGGCGGCAGTATTGAAGAACTTAGCGATGCAGAAACCCGCAACAGTTTCGACATAAATGTTTTCGGCACTTTAAATGTTATCAGAAAAGCTTCTCCTTATTTAAGGGCACAGCGTTCAGGGCATATCATCAATATTTCTTCAATTGCCGGTATTACAGGTGCAACTGGCTGGGCGATATACGCTGCTGCTAAATCGGCCGTAATTTCCCTATCCGAGATATTGGCCGAAGATCTTAAAGATTTTGGCGTTAAAGTTACCGTAGTTGCACCTGGTGCATTCAGAACCAGTTTCTTAACCGCCGATTCTTTGACACTGGCTGCTAATCCAATTGCCGAATATGCGGCAGTAAGGGAAACACATGCCCGGTATTTAAAAATGGATGGTCAGCAAATCGGCGATCCGGAAAAAGCAGCAGCAGCCATGATTTCGCTTGCCAGCATGCCCAACCCACCATTGCACTTATTATTGGGCAGAGATGCATTTGACCGTGCTACAGCCAAAATTGAAGCATTAAGCAAAGAAATTAATGAGTGGAAACCTATTTCTATCTCAACCGATTTCGATCAGTAAACCCTATTTAAAATTTAAGAAAAAGATTATGGACATCCAAAAAGTATGGTTTGTAACCGGCGCATCAAAAGGCCTGGGACTAACCTTAGTAAAAAAATTATTGGGCAATGAATATCATGTTGCAGCAACTTCGAGAAATTTAAGCGATTTGTCAAAAGCAGTTGGTGAGCACGAGAACTTTTTACCCTTAGCAGTAGATTTAATCAACGAAGGCAGCGTAGAAGCGGCGATCAGCCAAACCATTAGCAAATTTGGCCGTGTAGATGTAGTAGTTAACAATGCAGGCTACGGTATGCTGGGAGCGCTTGAAGAGTTAAGCGACAAAGAATCACGTGAGAATTTCGACATTAACGTATTCGGCTCACTGAATGTGATTAGAAAAGTTTTGCCGCAAATGCGCAAACAACAATCGGGGCATATTTTCAATATCTCATCAATCGGTGGTTTCTCCGGAAATTTCCCTGGATTTGGCATCTATTGCGCTACTAAATTTGCTGTAGCCGGCTTTACTGAATCGCTGGCAGCAGAAGTAAAATCGCAAGGCATTAAGGCAACAGTAGTAGAACCGGGTTATTTCAGGACAGAATTCCTAAACGCAAGCTCCTTGGCTGTTCCGGCAAACCCGATCGATGCCTACAAGGAAGTGCGCGATTCGCAGGCTATGCACCAGAACGATATCAACAACCAGCAACCTGGCGACCCAGCCAAAGCTGCTGAAGTAATGATTGAAGCCGCCAAAAGCGAAAATCCACCATTACATTTATTCCTGGGCCCTGATGCCTATCAGGTTGCAGAAGCAAAAATAACGGATGTACAAAGGGATATGGCCAACTGGAAATATCTGGCTACAGCTACGAATTTCGAAGTAGTTAATGCTTAATATTTAGAAGTACCGTAATTGCGAGAAGGCTTTTTGAGCCAGCGAAGAGGTAGGACCATAAAATAGATTGTTAACCTGAGTTTGAATTTATTTCATAAAAATCAGTATTAATGACAGCCACTTCAGGGTCGTCATTTCGAGCGAAGTGCAACGTAGCCGAGAACCACTAAGTGCTCAGCGAAGCTAAATCTTTAAAGATAGATTTCTCCCCGCCTGTACGGGCAGGCGTTTCGCGCCGGTGAAAAACCAGCTGGCTTCAGTCGAAATGACGATTCTTCTGTTTTTGGATTAGTGCTTTATCACCTATAAATTTAGACTGTTGCGATATAGTAGTTTATCAAACAAAATAGCAACTACTGGGTTGATAAAGAATTAGATGATATATTTATATAATCATATTCTAAATTAGTAACCAGGCAAAATCTATTATGTGGAAATTCTATGCCATACTATCAGCTTTATTCGCGGCAGCAACTGCTATCCTGGCCAAAATAGGCCTTAAAGGTGTAAATGGAAATGTAGCTACCGCCATCAGAACCATTGTAATTTTATTTATCGCCTGGGGAATTGTTCTGGCAACCGGAGAAATTACCCAGCTCAAAACATTGAGCAAAAACAATCTCCTGTTTTTAGGATTATCCGGATTGGCTACCGGCCTTTCATGGATTTTTTATTTCAAAGCGCTTGAAACCGGAAATGTTTCTAAAGTTGCACCAATTGACAAACTTAGTGTAGCTATAGCCATGGGACTTGCATTTTTAATTTTAAAAGAACCCATTGATGCTAAAACACTTATTGGCGGCGGACTTATCGTTGCCGGAAGCATAGTGATTTTGCTGTAAATCTTATTTCTCCAACATTTTCATCAGGAACTTCTATCAATAACAAAAAAAAACCGCTGACTAAATACATAGCCAACGGTTCAACATTATATAGGGATGAGTAATTACTTTTTTGGTTTTGCGCTCATATAGAAAGTAAGCTTACCTCCATTGGTAATATCTGCATGTTTAATTTTATGATCGGTGATTTCCTTTCCGTTCAATAAAACCTTTTCTACATACACATTTTTATCACTTTGCTTAATGGCTTCGACAGTAAAGGTTTTGCCGTTTTCTAAATTAAGTACCGCTTGGTTAACTAGCGGGCTACCCAACGAATACACATCAGAACCAGGTGCAACCGGATAAAAACCCAGCGAAGAGAACATGTACCAGGCACTCATTTGTCCGCAATCGTCATTTCCACCCAAACCATCAGCGGTAGGTTTATACTGCATGTTTAAAATGTGGCGTACCTGAGCCTGTGTTTTCCAGGGCTGATCGGCCCAGTTGTATAGGTAAGCAATGTGATGTGCCGGCTCATTTCCGTGAACATAACCGCCAATAATGCCCTCGCGGGTAATATCTTCAGTGTGTGCGAAAAACTCGTCAGGCAAATGCATGGTAAATAAAGTATCCAGGCGCGTTGCAAATTTCTTTTTACCACCCATCATTTCAATCAGTGTAGCCGGATCTTGTGGTACAAAGAAACTGTAGTTCCAGCTATTCCCTTCAATAAAGCCCTGTCCTTCTGTATCTTTCGGATCGAATTGTTTTTTAAAGGTGCCATCGGCCAGTTTAGGGCGCATAAATCCTGTGGCGCTATCATAGTTATTTTTCCAGTTGTTAGAACGTTTAATAAATTCATCATAAACATCCATACGGCTCAGTTTCTTAGCCAGTTGGGCAATAGACCAGTCATCGTAAGAATACTCCAGATTGTTAGAAACAGAGATACCCGATTTTTCGGCAGGAATGTACCCCTTATCCATATAGTAACCAATACCTTCGTAATCGCGGTGCTTTGCTGTAGCTATACAAGCATCCAGGGCTTTATTCGCATCGCCGGTATAGGTACCTTTAATAATGGCATCAGAAATAACCGAAACGCTATGGTAACCACTCATACACCAGTTATCGTTAGCATAATGCGACCATATTGGCAACATGTGCAAACTGCTTTGATCGTAATGAGCAAGCATCGATTTTACCATGTCGTTACTTCGGCCTGGCTGTGTAATGTTAAAGAATGGATGCAATGCCCGGTAAGTATCCCAAAGTGAAAAAGTAGTGTAATTGGTAAAACCATCAGCTTTATGCACCCCCTGATCTAAACCTTTATATTCGCCGTTAACATCGGTGTAGGTTGTAGGGTTAATGTAAGCGTGATATAAAGCAGTATAAAAATTTATTTTATTATCATTAGAAGTAGTTACCTGCACTTTATTCAATTCCTTGTTCCAGTTAGCCTGCGCCTGTGCTTTAACTTTTTCGAAATCCCAGCCCGAAATTTCGGCACGCATGTTCTGCAAGGCATTTTCCTGGCTAACCGGCGAAAGTGCAAACTTAATTTTCACCTTCTCTCCTTCCTGCGTATCAAAATCGAAGAACATTTTCAACTTTTTACCCGCAATTTCAGGGAAGTTCTGTTCCTGGTTAAATTTACCCCAGAATCCGCGGTAAGCTTGTTTGGCATCGTAGCTTTTGCGACCGTAGCTTTTAAAAGGCTTAGAAAAACTCATGGCAAAATATACCGTTCTGGTTCTGGCCCAGCCGTAAGTTTGGCGGTAACCTGTAACCAGGGTATCGTTTACCACACGAACATAAGTCCAAACGGTTTTATCTTCGTAGTTATAAATACCCGCCATTAAATCTAAGATAATGTGCGATTGATCTGACTTAGGGAAAGTATATTGATGCATCCCCACGCGTGTGGTCGAAGTTAGCTCTGCAGTGATGTTATCATCATCAAGCTTCACTTTGTAATAACCTGCTTCGGCCACTTCGTTTGCATGCGAAAAAGCCGAACGGTAACCACCTTTAGGATTCGATGCAGTACCCGGATTTAACTGTAACTTGCCCTGGGTTGGCATAATTAAAAAATCGCCCAGATCAGAATGCCCGGTTCCGCTAAAATGGGTGTGGCTAAATCCGGTAATGGTTTTATCTTCATATTTATAACCAGCACAATACTTGTACACATCGCCATTGTACTTACCGTTTACTTCGTAAGATAAAGTATCGGTTTCGGGACTTAACTGTACTGCACCAAAAGGAACAGTTGCACCTGGATAGGTATGCCCCATTTTTGAAGTACCAATAATCGGCTTAACATACTGCACCAGATTCTGCTGTGCCGAGGCAACCATGCCTGAAAGCAAAAGACAGGGCAGCATAACTTTTTTAATCATATCCGTTTTGAGATTAGCTTGTTTTCTTTAAAATTCTAAGGTAGAAATTTATCTTCAAATATGCACAAATAACCAGACTAAAACGTTTAAGTAAAACAAAAAATACATTTTATATGGTTTAAATTTAGAGAAACCGGCTTATTGGTTAACCGGTTAATTATCCATGCTTATTAACAGGAGTTAATCCCAACAATCAGGCAATTCAACAATAGAACATATCTAGTTTATTGGCTAAACGGTTAATTGTTCAAACTGGTTAACAGGAGGTAATCCCAACAATCAGGCAATTTAACAATAGCACAATTTCTATTTTATGAATTTCACAAGCTAAAGCTTTTTACAAGTAACTGACTTCCTTTAAACAATTTCAGCTAAATAAACCTTATTTTTGCATCCTATATTTTTAAAATGAGTAAACACGGTAGAATTCTGGTTGCCATGAGTGGCGGGGTTGATAGTTCGGTAGCGGCTGTAATGTTGCATGAGCAAGGTTACGAGGTGATTGGATTAACCATGAAGACCTGGGACTATGCCAGCTCTGGAGGTAGCAGCAAGGAAACTGGTTGCTGCTCTTTAGATAGTATTAACGATGCCCGTACGCTTGCTGTAAACTATGGTTTTCCGCATTATATACTGGATATCAGAGACGAATTTGGCGATTATGTAATCGATAATTTTGTAGATGAATACCTGGCTGGAAGAACGCCAAACCCATGTGTATTGTGTAACACGCACATTAAATGGGAAGCTTTATTAAAACGTGCCAATAAACTCGACTGCGAATTTATTGCAACAGGGCATTATGCTAATATCCGCCAGCAAGATAGCGGCCGTTATGTAATTTCGAAAGGAAAAGACGAAAATAAAGATCAGTCGTACGTATTGTGGGGTGTTTCGCAAGAAAACCTTTCGCGCACCAAATTTCCTTTGGGCAGCTTTGCCAAATCTGAAATCAGGCAAATGGCTTTAGATATGGGTCAGGAAGAGTTGGCTAAAAAATCAGAGAGTTACGAAATTTGTTTCGTTCCGGATAACGACTACAGGGCTTTCTTGAAACATAAAGTAGAAGATTTAGAAGACCGGGTTGCAGGTGGTAATTTCATCCTGAGCAACGGTATGGTGGTAGGCCAGCACAAAGGCTACCCTTTTTATACCATTGGCCAGCGTAAAGGTCTGGGTGTTGCTTTTGGCGAACCCATGTTTGTAACGCAGATCCTACCCGAAAGCAATACGGTAGTTTTGGGCAAAGCCGAAGAACTGGAGCGCCGCGAAGCGATGGTACGGAATATTAACCTGATTAAATACGCCAGCATTGAAGAACCGATGAGCGATATCATCACCAAAATACGCTACAAAGATGCAGGGATGCTGAGTACAATTGTGCAGGAAAAAGACAAAATGCGTGTGGTATTCGATCACAATGTATCGGCTATTGCACCCGGCCAATCGGCAGTGTTTTACGAAGGAAACGATTTATTGGGTGGTGGATTTTTAATTTAACAGGATCGTCATGCTGAATTTATTTCAGCACCTCTTTTTTTACAGTTCCTTAAATAAATCCAATGGCTATAGGATTTATTTAAGGAACTCTTTTATTTATGAGACCCTGAAATGAATTCAGGGTAACGGTTGAAATGGAGATAATTACTCACTCCCCTTAAAAACATTTAGGGTAGCTGTTTTCCAATGAATATATCCTAAATCACCGCACACCTGGGCAACAAAATGCTCAACATCTTCGGGTACATCGTTTACCACGCGCCACCTGATTTTGTACTTGGGGTTATAACTCATGTAAACCACTAAATCATCACTACGCTGCCCTACTGAATGCAAAGATTGCAGGTGAATATCCTGTAAATCTGCAGCGGCTATTTTTAATCTTTCATTCATGATTTTCCCTAATGAAAGATCGGGTCTGAAATCTGTTTCAAATATGGCTAAAACGGTAACGGTCATAAAAAATAAATATATCAGCAAACAAACGAAGCCATCAGCTTTTTGTTTAAAATAATTACACACCATACGTTGGGTTTCAACATCTGCCTAACGTATTTTCGGTTTCTCCAAAAGCAAATCTATACTAAAAAATTTAGTATCAAAATTTATTCTCACATTTTTTTCAGTTAAACTAAAAATTAGATACAGCCATGACAAGGGCATTTACAAACGTTAATAACCCTGTAATTGTGCACAACTATTTTAAACATCTGATACCTAGACTGGTTATCTAATTTAAAAGGAGGACTTATGAAAAAGTGCATTTATGTTGTAGAAGATAATCCAAATATCAGGGAGATTATAGAATTTCTGCTGATTGAAGAACTTTACGAAGTAAAAACCTGTCCCAACACTAACGATTTCTGGTTACAAATGAATAAACACCTGCCGGATATGGTGATTTTAGACGTAATGCTTCCTGATGGCAACGGACTGGATATCTGCAATACTTTAAAAAGAAATATTAAAACGCACAACATCCCGGTCATGATGATGTCGGCCAATAACCACTTAAACACAGTTAAAGCCAAATGCGATGCAGAAGATTTTATTAATAAACCTTTCGACCTGAACGATTTTGCCGAAAGAATAGAAAAACACCTGCTGAATTAAATTTTGTATTTCAACAGCGGTAAACCTGCCGCTGTTGAAATCAATTAACTATACTGCTATTGCTGCAACGGCTTTATCTAAAGCCTCATCTTTCAGATTTGGCAAACTTAAGCCTTCTACCCTGTAAGCGGTAACATCTACCATCCCAAGAAAGCCCAACACCGATCTCATATACGATTCTGTAAAATCGTAAGCTTTCATAGGCCCGTCTGAATATACACCGCCTGATGAAATGGCCAGATAAACCTTTTTACCTTTTACCAATCCCTCTGGACCATTTTCCGAATAGCTGAATGTTTGGCCGGCACGCGCCACGTGATCGATCCAGGCCTTTAAAGTAGAGTGGATCCCAAAGTTGTACATGGGCACGCCAATTACAATGGCATCAGCAGCTTTAAGCTCAGCAATTGATTCGTTAGAATGTTGCACCGCTTCGGCCAGTTGCGAGGTATGGTTTTCGGCCGGCGTAAAGAAAGAGTTGATATGCACCTCTTCTAAATGTGGGAAGGGCGTATTGGTAAGATTGCGGATACTTACCGTGCTACCCGGATTTGCAGCCTGTAACTTCTCTACAATCGCATCTCCTAACTTCACACTGAAAGATGCTTCGCCTCTTGGGCTTGATATTAAATGTAATATTTTCATTTTTTGCCTTTATTTATGTCTGGCAAAATTATATACACCGGCTATCAAAAAGTTATTACTATACCAAAGGATAGCGCTATCCTTTGGTATAGTAACAGCAGCAAAGTACCCATAAACAGATACAACCCTGATGGTTTAACATTTTAATTTTATGTAAACTTAATCCAGCCTCAACCTGTTTTAATCATAAAGAAAATGCCATGGAAAATCAGGAAAACAATCAGCCAGAAGAAGAAATTCAAAATATCGACCAGTTTCAGATCAACCGTTCGCAGGGAAATGCCGCCGAAGGCCATCCAGCTGCTCAACCAAACGATGAAGAATATACGGAAGATGAAGTGCAGTTTGCCGATGGCGAAGGCACGCGACTGAATGAACAAATTAATGGTCCGGACGATGAGGATGATGATGAAGACGAAGAAGAAACTGATGATTACAATGAATCAGACATTGAAGAACTCGACAACGATCCCAATGCGTACGATAAAGATGATAGCGAAATGCTATAAACCAGATGCAGTTAAAATGCCAGATTGATAATCAGTCTGGCGTTTTCTTTATCTAAACAACGATGAGCCACAATATTTACAAAACAAAGCGTCGCTGTCATGCCCTTCCCTGCTACAACCCGGGCACGATTCGGGCAATTCCTTTTTATGTCTGGCAGCCATGGCTATATCGTGCGTTATAATACCCGTAGGGACGGCAATAATGGCATAACCAATTAACATCACAACCGAGGCCACGAATTTACCCAGTGGCGTAATGGGCGAAATATCACCATAACCTACTGTTGTAATGGTAACAATGGCCCAATAAATACTTTCCGGGATATTTGAAAAACCATTTTCGCGCTGCTCTACCAGGTACATTACCGAACCGAGTATTACAGTAATGGTTAAAACCGTTAGTAAGAAGATACTGATTTTCCGGATGCTGTTTTTTAAGGCCGTTGTTAAAAAATTAATCTCTGTTAAAAAATGTCCGAGTTTAAAAATCCTGAAAACCCGCAATAAACGCAGTGCCCTGAATACCAGTAAAGATTGTGCGCCCACAAAGAAAATGCTTAGATAAGAAGGCAGTAATGCGATCATATCAATAATGCCAAGCGGACTAAACACATACCTCAATGGTTTACGGATACTTATGAGCCGCAAAATGTATTCGACAGTGAAAAGTGCGGCAAAGCCCCATTCCATCACATTAAAAAGCTTGCCGTAGTGCTGATGGATACTCACCACACTATCGAGCATTACCACAATAATACTCGAAAAAATAGCGATCAGCAGCCCTACGTCGAAGGCCTTACCGGCCGGCGTATTCGATTCATAAATAATTTCGTGCAATTTAAAACGCCAACCTTTCGAACGATCTGATGCCATGTAAGCTTTTTTGACTAAGATACAGAATTAACCATTAACCACTTCGCCACCGTTTACATGAATTACCTGGCCAGTGATATAAGAAGCATCATCAGAAGCGAGAAATACATAAGCAGGTCCGAGTTCTGAAGGTTGCCCTGCCCTTTCCATAGCCGTTTCGCTTCCAAACGATTTAATTTTTTCCTTATCGAAAGTAGCTACAATTAGCGGTGTCCAAACCGGGCCAGGCGCTACTGCATTAACACGAATACCACTTTTCGCCAAATTGGTGGCCAGCGAGCGGGTAAAAGAAGTAATTGCCCCTTTAGTTGAAGAATAATCAATCAGGTTTGGCGATGAACGGTAAGCTGTAACCGAAGTGGTATTGATGATGGTATCGCCGGCACTAAAATATTCCAGTACTTCGTTGGCAAAATAAAAATAACCATATATATTGGTACGAAAAGTCTCGTCAAGTTGTTTATGATCAATTTTGTTTGGATCTTTTTGCGGCACCTGTATAGCCGCATTGTTCACCAGGATATTTATTTTACCGAACTTTTTAATTACCGCATCAACTGCTTTTTTACAAAATAAAGGCTTTTTTACATCTCCTTTTATCAATAAACAGCTTTTCCCTGCTTTCTCTACCATTTTTCGGGTTTCTTTGGCATCTATATCCTCATTTAAATATACAATGGCAATATCTGCGCCCTCCATTGCAAAATGAACAGCAACTGCCCGCCCGATACCGCTATCGCCACCTGTTATTAAAGCAACTTTACCATCGAGTTTGGCTGCCGCTTTGTAACCCGCTTTTATTACTTCTGGTTTAGGGTTCATTTTAGCTTCTATACCAGGTTGTTTATTTTGC
Organism: Pedobacter ghigonis; assembly: GCF_903166585.1. Lineage (GTDB taxonomy): Bacteria > Bacteroidota > Bacteroidia > Sphingobacteriales > Sphingobacteriaceae > Pedobacter > Pedobacter ghigonis. The sequence goes on along the minus strand of NZ_CAESCM010000020.1, from coordinate 87,453 downwards.
TTTGCAGGTGTTTTTTGAGTTTTCATAGCTAATATTTCGGGTTAAACTTCTCTTTCATAACAAACAAGCTTAAGAACTGCAAAGTTTTACAGTCAAAAATTTAAACTGAAGAAACAAGCGTTCAACTTTTCAGCACCTGCATTCGTACATGGTAATTTAGCTTAATCATTTGCTCATATCCGATTATTTTGATCAGATATAGCTCATTAAATTAGCTCTCTATATCCTAACCAAAAGACCCACACAATGAAGAAAACAATTTTACTCACGCTCCTCTCGCTCAATTTGGCCTTAACAGGATCTGCGCAAAAACGATTGAGCAAAGAAACTGCCGAAGAAAAAACCAGAAGAATGGAATGGTGGACAGATGCCCGCTTTGGCATGTTTATACACTGGGGCTTATATGCACTACCTGCCCGTCACGAATGGGTGAGAAATTATGAGCACATTACCAATGAAAACTACCAAAAATATTTTGATCAGTTTAACCCCGATTTATTTAACCCAAAGCAGTGGGCAAAAGAAGCTAAGGCTGCTGGCATGAAATACGCTGTTTTAACGACCAAGCACCACGAGGGTTTTACACTGTTTGATAGTAAATACACCGATTATAAAGCAACCAACACACCGGCCAAAAGAGATTTGGTAAGAGAATTTGTGGATGCTTTCCGTGCAGAAGGTATAAAAATTGGTTTCTATTATTCGCTTATCGACTGGCACCACCCCGACTTTACGGTAGATAAGGTTCACCCTTTACGACCTGAAAAAGATTCAGAAGAAGCATATGCAGCCCTAAATAAAGGCAGAGATATGGCCAAATACCGTAAATATATGTACGATCAGGTAACCGAACTCCTGACCAAATATGGTAAAATAGATATCCTTTGGGCCGATTTCTCTTATCCGGGTAAATATGGCAAAGGTAAAGACGACTGGGGATCGGTTGAATTATATAAACAAATCAGAAAGCTGCAGCCGGGCATTATTATCGATAACCGCTTAGATTTAAATGATTACGAAGATGGCACCGATTTTGAAACTCCTGAACAGGTTGGGCCAAAAGAACTGGAAAAATATCGTGGTAAAGTATGGGAAACCTGCCAAACCTTTTCAGGATCATGGGGCTACCACCGCGACGAAAATACCTGGAAAAGCAACAGAAAACTACTAGACCTGTTAATTACATCGGTAGCCAATGGTGGTAATTTATTGTTAAATGTAGGGCCAACTGCCCGCGGCGAATTTGATTACAGAGCAGAAACGGCATTAGACAGTTTAAGTATATGGATGCATTCCAATTCGAAATCAATTTACCACTGTACTTTTGCTCCAGCCGATTTTAAAGCAGCAGAAGGCACCAAACTTACCTACAACAAGGACACTAAACGTTTATACATCCACATGTTCGAATACCCGAACACCGGCAACATTGCTTTAGATGGTTATAAAGACAAAGTAAAATACGCACAGTTTTTACATGATAACTCTGAACTTCAGATAGATACCGAAAAATCGAAAGGTAATAGCCTGGTATTAAAACTACCGAAGAAAAAACCCAACTTCGAAATACCAGTAATTGAATTGATATTAAATTAACCCAATTAATTTTAATGATCGGGCCTGCAAGCTAAACCTTGCGGGCTTTTTTTTTAAACCCAATCCCCATCATCCATCTCACATCTTCCATCATATTTTACGCCGACAACAAATCCGACTGATGCAAAGCAGCATAAGCTTTTGCCTGTACCACATTACCTATAATAATAATAGCAGGATAAGTTAAACCAGCATCTTCAGCAGCTTCCTGCAGGTTATTAGCCAAACATACCACCTGTTTCTGATTGGGAAGTGTAGCATGCTGAATAATTGCAGCTGGCATGGTACCTAAACCTGCATCACAATAAGCTTTAGAAATTTCGGCAACCTTTTTCATACCCATATAAATAACTACAGTTGCAGAGCTCTTCATTGCACACTTTAAATCTTCGGTTAAACTTCCATCCTTTTTGGTACCGGTTAGTATCCAAACACTTTCGCTAATGCCGCGATGGGTTAAAGGAACATCAATAAAACCAGCCCCCTGCATACTGCTAATACCTGGAATATAGTGACATTTAATACCACGGGCTTCTGCATAAATCAATTCTTCGAAGCCACGACCGAAAATAAAGGGATCGCCACCTTTTAAACGGACTACTACCTTATATTGATGTGCATTTTCTACAATTAATTCATTTATTTTCTCTTGAGGAGTGTATTCTCCATATGGTTGCTTACCAACATAGATCATTTTACATGTTTTCGGTGCAATTTCAAGCAATTTTTCATTACTTAAGTTATCATATAATATAACTTCTGCTCTTTTCAACACATTAAATGCTTTCATAGTGATCAATTCCGGATCACCAGGACCTCCACCCATTATAAATACTCCAAAATCTACCGTTTTTTGATTCATAATTTTAATGTTTTAACTATTTAAATATAAAAGTGATGAAAATATATTAAAAAATTAAATATTTTATGATAAAAATCACAAAACAATAAGTTTTAATTCATTTTTAATCTATATTTGAATATCAAAAATCACAAAACAAACGAATAATGTATTTTTAAGGATAAAACAATCTTAAAAAGCACATAAAAAGAACCAAACAACTAAAAAACAATACCATAATCACAATATACCTTTAAGATTTATGAAAGAACCACAAATAATCGTAATCGGAAATGGAATGGTGGGATATAAGTTCTGCGAGAAACTGAGATCAAAAACATCTTCCTTTAATCTTATCCTTTTTGGAGAAGAACCCCGCAGAGCATACGACCGTGTTCACCTAAGCGAATACTTTAATGGTAAAACAGCAGACGATCTTTCGCTTTCTACCGAAAACTGGTACCAGGAACAAAACATTACACTCTTTTTAAACAATCCTGTAGTTAAAATAGATCGCGAACAACAAAAGGTATATACTGGCAATGGTTTAGACTACACTTATGATATATTGGTTTTTGCAACGGGCTCCGGCGCTTTTGTTCCGAATATCCCAGGTATAGAAAAAGAAGGTGTTTTTGTTTACCGCACCCTTGAAGACCTCGACCTGATTAGCGAATATGCAAAAAAAGCAAAAACAGCCTCAGTTATAGGTGGCGGCTTACTTGGTTTGGAAGCCGCAAAAGCACTAATAGATTTAGGAATCGACAAAACCAGTATCATCGAATTTGCTCCGCGCCTAATGCCCAGACAAATCGATGCCGCAGGTAGTGATATGCTAAAATCGAAATTAACTGACCTGGGCTTACAAATCCACTTAAATAAAAACACTTCTAATATTGAAGGCGAGGGTAAGATTACCGCATTAAAATTTACTGACGACACGGTATTAGAAGCCGACATGCTGGTTATATCGGCAGGTATTAAACCACGAGATGAACTGGCAAAAGCCTGTGGAATTGAAGTTGGTCCGCGCGGTGGTATTGTTGTAGACGAGAAAATGCAAACCAGCGACCCGGCAATATTTGCTATTGGCGAATGCGCCCTGTTTGATGGCATGATTTACGGATTGGTAGCACCTGGCTATGAAATGGCCGAAGTTTTAGCCACCAACCTGTGTGCAGGCAACAAAAACTTCAGCAGTTTCGACATGAGCACGAAACTGAAACTAATTGGTATAGATGTAGCCAGTTTTGGCGATAACTTTATTACCGAACCTGATTGCCGTACCATTATTTTCGAAAACAAGCACAAAGGTGTTTATAAAAGGATTAATGTAAGTAACGACGGACAATACCTTTTAGGCGGTATACTTATTGGAGATGCATCGGCCTATAATATGCTCTTACAAACGGCCATCAACAAAATTGCATTACCCGAAGACCCTGAAGAATTAATACTGGGGTCACGTGGTGGCAGCGAGCCGGCTGGTGCTGGCATTACGAGTTTGCCCGATAGCGCGTTGATTTGCAGCTGCGAGGGAGTTAGCAAAGGCGACATCTGCGCTTCTGTTACCAGCGGCGGGTGCGAAAATATAGATGATGTAAAAAAATGCACCAAAGCCGGTACAGGTTGCGGCGGTTGTATGCCAATGGTGAAAGATCTATTGAACTACACTTTAAAATCGCAAGGCAAATACATAAAAAATGTGATCTGCGAGCACTTTAACTACAGCAGACAGGAGCTTTACGACCTCATCCACATCCATGAGCTGAAAAGTTATGACGAAGTATTGAATGCTTTGGGCGAAAACGATGGTTGCGAGGTATGTAAACCATTGGTTTCATCAATCCTGGCCAGTCTTTGGAACGAAATGATCCTTAAAAAAGGAAACGATGTAGCTCAAGACAGTAATGACCGCTTTTTGGCCAACATCCAAAAAGGAGGCTCCTACTCTGTGGTACCACGCATACCTGGCGGAGAAATAACCCCTGAAAAACTAATCGTGATTGGCGAAGTAGCTCAAAAATACAACTTATACACCAAAATCACCGGCGGTCAGCGCATCGATTTGTTTGGTGCTCACCTGAACGATTTGCCTGTAATCTGGGAAGAACTGATTGCTGCAGGCTTCGAAAGCGGCCATGCTTATGGAAAAGGATTGAGAACGGTAAAAAGCTGTGTGGGCAGCACCTGGTGCCGTTTCGGATTGCACGATAGCGTTAGCTTTGCCATCCGCATTGAAGAAAGATACAGAGGCATACGCGCCCCACATAAATTTAAATCGGCAGTAAGTGGCTGTATCAGAGAATGCGCAGAGGCTCAAAGCAAAGATTTCGGCATTATTGCTACCGAAAAAGGCTGGAATTTATATGTGTGTGGTAACGGCGGCAGTAAACCGCAGCACGCACTCCTGCTTGCCACCGATTTAGATAGCGAAACCTGCATCAAATACATCGACAGGTTCCTGATGTTCTATATCCGCACAGCCGATCCGCTTACCAGAACCGCCACCTGGTTAAATAAAATGGAAGGCGGTATCGATTATCTACGCAACGTAGTGATCAACGATAGTCTGGGCATGGCCAAGCAATGGGAGCATGAAATTGAAAAACTGATCAGCTCTTACAAATGCGAGTGGAAAGAGGCGGTAGAAAACCCGGCAATCAGAAAACGTTTTTCTCATTTTGTGAATGCACCGGAAGAGAAAGATCCTTCGATCGAATTTGTAGAAATGCGCGGACAAAAAAGAACCGCTGAATGGAAAATAGTCTAACCAAATATAATCAACCAACAATTTTCAATTTAAACTTAATCTTATGACAGAAACAACAAACAACTGGTTAGCCGCATGTCGTGTTGAAGACGCAGTAGAAAATGGCGGGGTATGTGTAAAACACGGTGAAGAACAAATTGCGTTATTCTATTTTACGAGAAGAAATGAGTGGTATGCCACCCAAAATGAGTGTCCCCACAAAAAACAGATGGCTTTAAGCCGTGGAATGATTGGCTCTACTACCGACGAACCTAAGGTAGCATGCCCTTTCCACAAAAAAACGTTTTCGTTAAACACCGGCGAATGCTTAAGTGGCGATGAATGCGCCATAAAAACCTACCCGGTAAAAATAGAAAACGGAACTGTTTACGTTGGAACGGTACCTAAATCTTAAGCTACCTCATTAAGACAAACAACCTCATTTAAACTCAAACCGAACCAACATGAAACTTAATAATCGTGTAGCTTTTACAAGCTGCCTAGCACTTTCTTTGTTCTTTTTTTCAGCTAAATCACAAACAAAAGCTGTTTTATTTGAAGGCATATTAACCGCCGGATACGTAGATCATGGCGCTTTTATCAATTGCACCGGACCAAGCATCAAGTTTAGTAAAAAACCTTACACCATTTTACTCGGCATGTTACCGAGTTTAAGAATAAAGGAGGATAAAGTTGCCGCTGGTGCAACAAAAAATGCCGCCCTTACCCCTAACCTCGGTTTTGGCTTAACTGCAGCTTTCCGCCACCTTGCTATTCAGGTGCCTTTTTACTACAACACCAAAACAGCAACAAAAAACGGCGAATGGAACCCTGGTGTTGGCCTTGGCTATAAATTTTAATCCAACCATTAAATTGACCACGCTTAACTGAACATTATGACAACTAACCTTACCCCCAAACCGTTAGATAAACTGAATATATTTTCGCTTAAAGGCGTTCAGATGAAAACCTTCCACATTACCTGGCTTACCTTTTTCTTCTGCTTTTTTGCCTGGTTCGGAATGGCCCCACTGATGAAAATTGCCCGCGAGCAACTGCATTTAACCAAAGATCAGGTTGGCAATATCCAGATCGCCTCAGTATCAGCTACTATTATTGCACGCTTACTGATTGGAAGGCTGATTGATAAATTCGGCCCGAAACTCATTTATACCTGGCTACTGGTACTTTGTGCCATTCCGGTACTGTTAATTGGTACCAGTCAATCTTATACCTCCTTTTTGCTTTTCCGTTTAGCCATTGGCGTAATTGGCGCATCATTCGTAATTACACAATTCCATACCTCTATTATGTTTGCACCAAACATTAAAGGTACAGCTAATGCTACAGCAGGTGGTTTTGGCAATGCAGGTGGCGGTGCTGCAAATTTATTTATGCCGCTGATTGCCTCGGCATTAACCGCATTAGGTTTTTGCAGCACTGAAGATAGCTGGCGTTATGCCATGATTTTCCCTGGAGTAATGCTTTTAATCTGCGCTTTCTTATACAATCGCTACACGCTTGATAGTCCGCAGGGAGATTTTAAAAACATCAAAGACGAAAACATCAAAAGCACGCAAAACACTTTCCTGATTGCAGCAAAAGATTACCGTACCTGGATTTTAACCATTGCTTATGCAGCTTGTTTCGGTGTAGAAATTACGGTCGACAATTTTGCGCCGATTTTCTTTACCGATTCATTTGGTGCAACAATAGCTGTAGCAGGCATGGTTGCAGGTATTTTTGGCTGGATTAACATTTTTGCCCGCCCACTTGGTGGCATCGTGGCCGATAAAATAGGTAAAACCTGGGGCTTTGACGGCAAAACACTCCTTTTAGCCATACTATTACTTGTAGAAGGTGTTGGATTAATCTGGTTTGCCAAATCGGGCAATATCAGCATGGCTATTTTCATGATGTTTGTATTTGGCCTGAGCCTAAAAATGGCTAACGGAGCCACCTATAGTCTGGTTCCATTCATTAATCCGCTTGCTGTGGGCAGTGTGGCAGGTATTGTTGGGGCCGGTGGAAATATCGGTGCTATGTTAATTGCCTTCATGTTTAAAGCTAAAGCCGGCCATGCCTCAAAAAACATAGTCGAAAATGGCATTAACGTACATAAAGACTTAATTGATTACACAAGTGCATTTACCCTGCTGGGTTTCATCATTTTAGCCATAGGCGTTGCAGTATTTATTATCAGAACCATTATGGCTCAAAAAACTGTAGAAATTGATGAATTGGTACTTAGCACCGGTAAATAAAAACCTAATCTGAAAACTACCTATAACCTTGTTTATCATTTGAACAACGAAACAAACATATCGCCAAATACCACTACCTGCTGCTATTGTGGCGTGGGTTGTGGTATTGTGGTAAATAAAGACATCCACGAAAGGATTACGGTTGAAGGCGACAAAACCCACCCAGTAAACAAGGGCATGTTGTGCAGCAAAGGGATGAACCTGCATTATACCGCAAACGATAAAAGCGACCGCCTGCTTTACCCCGAAATGCGCTACAATAAAAATATGCCTTTGCAACGGGTAAGCTGGGACACTGCACTGGATAGAACGGCCGCTGTATTTAAAGCACTTATCAAAAAATATGGCCCTGATAGTGTGGCCTTTTATGCCAGCGGGCAATGTTTAACCGAAGAATATTACGTAGTAAATAAATTAATTAAAGGTTTTATCGGTAGCAATAACATCGATACCAACAGCCGCTTATGTATGAGCAGTGCGGTTGTTGGTTATAAAATGAGCCTGGGCGAAGATACCGTACCCATTAGCTACGATGATATTGAAATTGCCGATTGCATTTTTGTGGCTGGCGCAAACCCGGCTTGGTGCCATCCCATCCTGTGGCGCCGGGTTGAAGCCGCTAAACAAAATAACCCCAATTTAAAAATCATTGTCAGCGACCCGCGTAAAACCCAAACCTGCTCACTGGCAGATGTGCATTTACAACTAAACCCCGGAACAGATATTACGCTGCACCACGCCATTGGCCGCTGCCTGATTGAAGACGGGAAAGCAGATGCTGATTTTATCATCAACAGCACCAACGGTTACGAAAAATACCATGAAACTGTTTTTCAAACCACGATAGCAGAAGCAGCCGCCATTTGCGGAATCGAAGAAAGCGACATCCGCCTAGCCGCCGGTTACATTGGCAATGCCAAAGGTTTTATTACCATGTGGACCATGGGGCTTAACCAAAGCGTGGTGGGCACCAATAAAAACCTTTCGTTAATTAATCTCAACCTGATAACGGGGCATATTGGCAAACCCGGCAGTGGTCCATTTTCACTGACCGGGCAACCCAATGCCATGGGCGGTCGCGAAGTAGGTGGATTAAGCAATTTATTACCCGCACACCGCAACCTTGCCAACGAAAACCACCGTAACGAGGTAGAAAAATTCTGGCAAATCCCTTTGGGCACCATCCAGGCTAAACCGGGCTTAACTGCCACCGAAATGTTTGACGAGCTGAACTCAGGAAAACTGAAAGCCGTTTGGATTCTGTGCACCAATCCATTAATCAGCCTGCCTGATGTACGCGCAGCTGAAGCCGGTCTAAAGAATGCCAAATTCGTAGTGGTACAAGACATCAGCAATAAGGTAGAAACACTAAAGTATGCCGATGTAGTGCTACCGGCAGCCGCCTGGGCCGAAAAAGAAGGCACCATGACCAACGCCGGACGCTATATTGCCTATCTGAGTAAAATTACCGAGGCACCCGGAGAGGCTTTACCCGATTCGGAAATCATTTGCCGCTTTGCACAAAAAATGGGCTACAGCGGCTTTGGCTTTAAAAATGCAGCCGCCATTTACGATGAACATGCAGCACTTACTGAAGGTACCAATATTGATATAAGCGGGCTTAACTACCAGATTTTAAAAGAGAAAAGGGCGGTACAATGGCCTTACCCCAAAAACAAAAACACGGATGGAACTGCGCGTTTATTTACCGACCATAAATTCTTTACGCCCGATAAAAGGGCCAACATTGTATCTGTAAACGATGCCAACCAATCGGAAGCCCTCAGCCCTGAACATCCGCTGATTTTAACCACAGGCAGGATCAGAGATCAGTGGCACACCCGCAGCAAAACGGGGAAGGTTAACAAACTGAACCAACACATCAGCGAATCTTTTTTAGAAATAAATCCGGTTGATGCAGCAGCAAGAAACATTAAAGACAACGATATAATCGAAGTGTTAAGCTTACGCGGCAATGTGCGTGTAAAAGCCAAATACTCTACTGATATTAAACCCGGTGTTGTTTTTATGCCCATGCATTGGGGATTGATTTTGAAAAGCGATTTAAACCGCGTAAACAACCTAACCAACAACCTGGTTGATCCGTTAAGTAAAGAACCCGATTTCAAGTTTACCGCTGTAGAAGTAAAGCTTTATAAAAAAGCAAGGCAAAAAATTATTGTAATTGGTGCTGGTGCCGGAGCCTGCGGTTTTGTTAAAAGCTACCGGGCACTAAACACAACCGACGATATCGAGATTTTTAGCAAAGAAGATTTCCCTTTTTACAACCGCGTACTCCTTCCCGATTACATTATCGGCACGCTCCCATGGCACAACCTCATCAAAATGAGCGATAGCGAAGAGGAAGATTACAGAATTAAGCTACACCGTGGCTTAAGTATCGAAAAAATAAATAAAGCAGATAAAACTGTTACCGATAGCAACGGAAAAACGCATCATTACGATGTACTGCTCCTTGCAACCGGAAGCAGAGCTTTTGTGCTTAAAGACCTGCCAAAGCTGAATGGTATTTTTACCATGCGTAGCCGTACAGATGCAGATGAATTTAAGAAACACGTAACCCAAACCAACGGCAAAGTGGTAATTGTAGGTGGTGGTTTGCTGGGAATTGAACTGGCTACATCGCTTGCCGAAACAGGCTCAAAAGTAGCCATAATCCAAAGGATTTCGCGTTTAATGGGCCGCCAGCTCGATGCTTTGGGTAGCCAGTTATTACACGAAGAATTGATTAGCAAGGGAATCGAAATATTTTACAACGATGAGGTAGACCGTGTTATCGGCGAAAAAAATATTACGGGTGTACGCTTAAAAAGCGGGTTGATGATCGATTGCGAATCTTTTGTAACCGCCATTGGTACTGTGCCAAATATCGAATTGATTAAAGAAGCCGGCATAACCTGCAAAAGAGGTGTGGTGGTTGATGAATACCTGCGAACCAACGAAGAAGACATTTTTGCCATAGGTGAAATTGCCGAATTTAAAGGCGAAATGTATGGCATTACCGCCGCCGCAGAGCAACAGGCTGAAATAGTAGCACGATTTCTATGTGGCGATATTGCTAAATTTTACCAGGGCAGCTTGTTGATGAATATTTTAAAAATGCACAGTCTCGAACTTTGTTCGTTAGGTCTGGCCGAAATACCCAACAACGACCCTACCTACGAAGAAATTGTTTTTATTGACAAGGCCAAACGCTATTATAAAAAATGTATTGTACACAACGACAAACTAGTAGGCGCAATATTAATTGGCGATAAAGGCGAGTTCCTGGAGTTCCGCAACCTGATTGAAAACAAGATGGAGCTGAGCGAAAAAAGGCTTCAGCTTTTAAGAAGCGGCAAAACAACGGAACCGCTTATTGGCCGAACCGTTTGCAGCTGTAACAATGTGGGCGAGGGTAACTTAATCAACAAAATAAAAGATGGCTGTAAAGACCATTTACAACTTTGCCAGCTAACCGGCGCAGGCATGGGCTGTGGCAGTTGTCGTCCCGAAGTTAAAGCCATTCTCGATTCTTTTGTAAACGTACTCAAAACCGAACCTAAAGCCGCTCTGGCCGAATAAATTAAACTGAAAGCGATGATGAAAACAACTCTTGGTCCTTCTGAATTTATTAACGTTAAAGGCATCGAATATTTTAAGTTCGAAGAAGATTTTATTGAAGAAAATGTACGTTGCATCCCGATGATTGTCCGTTTTAAAATGGATGCTGCCGGGATAAAACTCAAACTCGCCGAATGGAGCCGGTTTCATCCGCAAGAGCGGGTGCAACTGGCCTTACTGCCTGTTTTTACACAAGAGGAAACCAACAAATACCACCAGTTCTTAATTAGCCTGATTGCCAAATACACCGGAAACCAGGCCACCACTCTCCCTATTGATCCGCTGCCCGACTGGGCCAATTTACACCAAATCCCAGCCATGCTTCAGGAGAAACTGGCAGAATTGCAGCTACAGCTTTCCATTAGCCAATGGCGAAAGCTCACTAACATACAGCGATTTGCGCTTTTAAAATTATGTAGGCCTGGGCACGAAAACAAGAACTTCCCCAAAGCCATTATCGAATTTGGAATTTAACCAGCTGAGTATGTACAAAACGATCATTATTAACTTTCCAGGGGGCATTATCTCGCCCGGCAAGCTATACAACATCCTTGTAGCAGCGAGTAAAGCACGCATACAATACGTACGCTTTGGTCTGCGCCAACAGTTATTAATCGATACCACAACTTACAACGTTGATATTTTTACGGCAGAACTAGATAAGCTGGAAGTTGACTATGAAGAAAACACCAATAATTTCCCCAACATCATCAGCTCTTACCCTGCCGAAGAAATTTTTATCCAAAAAACATGGCTAACAGAAGGCGTGTACAAGGATATTCTCGACAGCATCGACTTTAAACCAACCATTAAAGTAAATATCAGCGACAGCGACCAGAGCATTACCCCAATGTTAACGGGTAACATTAACTGGATTGCGTCTTCGCAATCAGAACATTACTGGCATGTTATCGTCCGTTTTCCAAAAACTAACGTAATATACGAATGGAACCACCTTTGCTACACCAACCACATTGCGCAGGTAACCAAAGGTTTAGAAACAATTATAAAGAGCAATCCGGATAAATTTATAGATAACCCTACAGCAAATGGCGAAGAATTGTTTGCGGCGCTGGATCATGATCATTTTATCATTAAACCTGCACAGCAATCCGTTTCCCTGTCATCGTTTAATCTTCCGTATTATGAGGGTTTAAACCGCTATAACAATAAATACTGGCTGGGCATATACCGCCGCGATGAGCTGTTTAGCATCGCTTTCTTAAAAAAACTATGTCAGCTCTGCCTGGCTACCAAATTAGGCCAGCTTTGCTGTACCTCGTGGAAAACCATCATTATTAAAGGGATTAACGAAGAAGATAAAAAGCTTTGGAATACGCTGCTCGAAGAATTTGAAGTGAACATGCGCCATGCGGCCAATGAGCTTAACTTTCAGGTAGAAGACAATTGCAATGAGGGTTTGGCACTCAAAAGTTTTCTGGTAAAAAGCTTAAGCATTGATGATACCCGCACCTTTGGGATTTGTTTCGGCATTAAAACCCGTAAAAAAAGCGAGGTGTTTAGCAGCATATTGATTCGGAAACGCCATTTAATCGATTTGTTTGGCTTAAAACTCTTTCCGGTATACGATATTTTATGCGCCAAAGATTTTAACCCTAATGAGCGTACAGGAGAAATTTTTAGTCGCAGCAATCCAAGCTTTCTGCTACCTGAGCAAGTGAGGCGTGCAGTGTTTAGGTTTTACAAATACCGTTTAAACACCATCAAAACCGATCAGCAGCAACCCTTAATTACTGAAGAACCAGCAAAAAAACGCAGCGACTTTTTATACCAGTGTAACAGCTGCCTCACGGTGTATAACGAAAAAACAGGAGATGAAGCCCAGGGTATTTTACCAGGAACTACATTTAAAGATTTGCCCGATAAATATTGCTGTCCGCTTTGCGAGGGAGATAAAAGTGATTTTAGCAAGATCGATCAATCTGCATTGCAATTGCTGTAAACACAAGTGGCCTACAGTCCATTAATTTCGGCATGGGAATTAAAGTTCCCGAAAAAACGATCGTCATTATCTTCAACAGCTATTTCGCATACCTGCAGCTTACTCAATACAAACTTCATACTGTGTTTGGTTAATTGATGCGTTTGTAATAAATGCCAGATGCTTTTTAAACCTTTGGCCGTATAAATGCCACACAATGGCTCTTGCTGACCATTCCGGGTAAAGATATAGGCATCGAAAGATCCGGTGGCATGGTACGCATCTGATAATTGATTGAGCAACCTGTGTTCCATCATCAATAAATCGCAAGCCAGTACAAATAAATCATGCCTGGGGCTTAACAAATGTGCAGAAAGTACGCCCAGTAGCGGCCCTCTAACGTCAAGCAAAGTATGATCGGCCACCAGCTGTGCTGCTCCGAAATAACCTGCATAAGCTTCCTGCTGGCTGGCATTAACCGAAAATACAACGGGTATTTGCAACGATGCAAGTTTATCGGCTGCCAGCTGTGCCCAAAGTTTATCCTGATGGCTTAACAACCCCTTATCGGAGCCCATCCTTAAACTTTGACCGCCACATAAAACTACGCCTAACATAGCCAATTGCTTTATTTATTACTCAATTCTTTTAACCCCGCTTCATTTAAAATACCAATTTGCTTACCCGCTACCACAACCAGTTGTTCTGCAAGCAACTCGTTCATGGTCCTGAAAACCGTTTCATAAGTTGCACCGGTATAAGCTGCCAAATCTTGTCTGCTTAAAGCCAGGTTTAAAAAACCAGCTTCATTTAAACCAAACTGATCTTTCAGGTTCAAAATAGCCATAGCCAACCTGCCTTTAACCGACATTAAGGCCAGGTCTCTCATTTTCTTCTCAGAGGTATGCAGCTCATCGGCATAAAACATTAGCAAACCATAGGCAAATTCCTGGTTTACTTTTATGGTAGCCTTAAAAAATTCGATATCAACAAAACAAAGCTGGGTAGTTTCTAAAGCTGTTGCCGATATCGGGTAAGTAGAAATGTTATTGCTGATTCCCCTATGGCCAATAATTGCACCATCGTTGGCAAAACGCAAAATCAGTTCTTTATCGCCCCAATGCTTATGTACTTTTACATTACCCGAAGTTACGAAATAAACCCCGCTCACCGGATCACCTTCTTTAATAATCACCTCCCCTTTTTTGGCTATAAAATTCTTTCTATGGCTTTCGATAGCAGGATGCCATTCTTTCAAAGTAAGCTGACACATAAAGCACGTTTTAAGATCGCAACTACTATTTTTCTTCATATACACAATGGGATGGATGGTAAAAGTAATAAATGTTGCTGATTTTTAATCCGCTTTATGCGAATTAGCAGCTTCTCCACCATTGTTGAAAATTTTCTTGCAATAAAACTCCCTGATGATGAACGTTTAGCGTTTTTTGCCGGCTAACTGTGCATAAAGAAGTTTAAAGATATGCCGTCAAATTATAATTTTGTGTTATGGCAAATACGAACGTTAGAAAATCAATTCAGAATAAAATCGAATCATTGGGCAAGGAAATTGAAACCCTGCAAGGCGAATTAAAAAGATGGGAGAAAATCGCCGCTGATTATGAAACCAACTCAGAAAGTATCGATCTGATTTTATCGATTCAATTACCTGAAAAAGCTGAACCTAAAGCTAAAAAAAGTAAAGCCGTATTGGCTTAAAAAAAGAAAACCCGGACAATGTCCGGGAATTCAACTCATTCAAAATCTTAGTGCTCATATTCTGCAACAGTTTCGCCTGTTTTACGTACCGGAATTTTTGCCCTTGGCTTTACCTGTGCCGGCAAAGCTTTACCTTCTGTTTGTATAGGTTCTTTTTTCGTTGATTTTTTCTTGAATTTACGTCCGTACCAAATCAGAAAACCGGTAATGGGCAAGCTTGCGCCTATTAAAGCGGCCAAAAATGCAAGCACTTTACCCGGAAAGCCTAAAATGCTACCCACATGGATATCATAATTCATTTTCCGCAGCTTACCACCAAAACCTGCCTCATCGTAAGGAATGGCATAAACTCCTTTTCTCTGAAATTCTTTTAAGGTGTGCTGATCAAAAGTATAGCCCTGGTTATTGTAAAACTGACCTTTGTTGGGATAAACTGTAATGTTGATGGTAGCTTTCGCTTTACTGGTATCGGGGAAATTATAATAAAATCCTGCTGATTTCGGATGCCTGCTGATTACTTTGTTCCAGGCCAGATCCATGGCTTTTTGAGGGGTATAAAATTTACCTAAAGCCAGCGAATCGGATTCTAAACGCTGAAAATCGCCCAGCTTATCGCCACCCGAGGTTATCCAATAAAGGCCTTCGCTGTACCATCTGATACCGTATACCATACCAGTTAGTGCAATAAACAATAAAAAGATAAGCGAATAAAAGCCCAGTACGTTGTGCAGATCCAAATTAACCCGTTTAAATGAGGCACCCCACTTAATCTTGAAACTCTTATCGCGGGTAGATTTGTTCCATTTTTTAGGATACCACCAAATCAGCCCGGTAATGAGTAAGACTACAAAAATCAGCGTACCATAGTTTACAATTGGCCGGCCAATGGCGTAAGGCAACCACAAAAAGCGGTGTCCGTTTAAAATAAACCTAAAAAAGTCTACCTCGCCTTTTTTATGCACCACCGTGCTGATTACCTCGCCGGTGTATGGATTGATTTTAAGGCTTGTTCCGCCACCTCTTCTGCCTTCATCTTTTTTACCCCTTAAATTCAAATTAATAGCCCTTCCCTGCTGATACTGCGCATAAGAAGGCACTTTATCCGGGTAAAGTTTAAAAGCAATGGCGCTCAGCTGCGAAGGTTGGATAACCGGTTTATCCTGTCTTTCGATTTTCGTTTCAGGTTCTAATAAGGCGGTAATTTCTTCGTTAAAAACCCAAATACAGCCTGTAATACAAACAATCAGAACAATAACGCCCGAAACCAGGCCCAGCCAGAGATGAAGCCATTTATTGATCCTATTAAATAACGAATCTTTATTCTTTTTCTTTGCCGGAGTAGTTTTGATTACCGTTGCCATTGTCCTGTTTTGTTTGATGTTGAAATGATGATTTTAAGCTTATTTTAAATGCTGGATTGCGGTAATTAAACCACCTTCTACTTTTAATCCCTTTGTTGCGGTTAGTGCCGATGCATCAACTTTGTACACGTAGCTGGTTCCATCTTTAAGGTTTAAACCGATGTAAGCTGTTTTACCGTCTTTAGGTGTATAATTATTGGTGGTAATGCTCGAAATATCAGTAGAAGCAGGTATTCCGTTAACTTTTTTAAATGTTTTATCAACCACATTTAAAATTCCGATGGTTTTTCCGACTGTGTAAGCACCTTTTTCTGCTTTTGGTATAGCGTTTACCACAAAATTATTGTTACCGATATATAACCAGTTGGTAATTACGTTACCACCAGAAACTGATTCAAAATCAACAAAATAACTCAAATCAAATTCGGTAGTACCAGCCTTAATTTTGGTAATAGCCGATGGTTTTGTAGAGCTTAATACACCATTGGTAACAGCTACAGAAGAAGAGAAAGCATACACATCGCCGTTCTCTACCAAACCTAAACCATCGGTAAAATACCGGCCGATAAAGCTGGTTCTGTCGTCTTTAATTACCTTTTCAAGTTTCATCTCCGGGTAAGAATAAACAGCAATCCAGGCATTGTTAGGGAAATTTGTACCAAAAGATTCACCGCAGCAGGCCTTAATTGAAAAATATGGTGCATAAACTTTGTTGCCTACTTGTTTAATCCAGCTAAAGTGGGCCGATTCGCCGTTGCTTGATGGTGCCTGAACGTCAATGGTTCCTTCGCCTGCAATTAATAAACTATTGGTATTTACCCTGTACCAGTTGGCCAGTGGCGTAACAATATTTCTTGGTATTTTAACCAAAAGGATATCATCATTTACCGGAGCAAAAGCCTGCACCGTTTCGGTCTGGAAATTAGATAGTTTATTTAGCTTACCTGACAGGATGTTGTAGGTAGTTACAGCACCTGGATTTCCTTGTCCGTAAAGCATGCTGAAAAATTTATTGTTATGGGTAACGTAATAACGGTAGGTTCCGTCTTGTTCTACACCATTACCAACGGTAGAAATGCTGCCTTTATCTAAATCACTTGCAGTAAGCAGGTAATCTGCTACTCCGGTTGATGCTACCGGCGTTACTGCCAGAATAAAATTACCGGGGTTGTTGGGAATACTTTCGCCTTCTTCTTTTTTAGAACAAGAGGTTAGCACAGCAGCAAAAGCTAAAGCTATAAACGCTTTGGTTAAATTTGTTTTCATTATGAACTGTTTTAATAATTAATTATTGATTTAATTGATAAAATATCGAAGGTTGAGGTAGAAAGCCCTGCCTGGTTTTTGAAGGCTAAAATTGTCGAAGAGATTGGCGTTGGTGATATTTTTGGCTTCCAAACCAATGTTGTAGCGACCTTGTTTTAAGCTATAAACGAGGTTTACATCGTGGTTAAACTGCTGTGGAATAACCTTTTTATCGTCGCTGATGGTTTTACCACCCTGGCTTGGCCAGTATAACCAGAAAGCATGTACATACAGTAAATTATAACCTACAGTAAGGTTATTGCCTTTATGGCCAACATCTCTGAGTGATACCGAAACATCTCCGTTTCCATATAAATAAGGGATATTGGGCATTTGATCGAGGTAAACGATACTGATTGAAGTGAATCTTTGTCCGGTACTGGGGTCGGTTTCGTATTTCTGCAGGTTTTTAAGGTTTTGATAGGTTACGGTTGTACCTACGCTTAACCAGTTCTTGTAAGAATACCTGATTTCGGCATCGCCACCTACTGTTCTTACCCCATCGCGGTTATCGGCTACCAGTTTGGATTGGTTTTGGTTTAAGCGGCTATAAATGAAATTGGTTGCGTTTCTGTAAATTCCATTGGCCGAAAAAGCAAAGTTATGATCGTGAGAAACCGAAAAAGCATAGCTTAATCCTAAATTAAAATTATCGCTTTTCTCAGGTTTTAAGCCGGGGTTGGCATCCTGGTTTTCTACATCACCAAATATTTCCTGGGCTTCGGGCATGCGGTTGGTTAATTCGTACGAAGCTTTTAACTGAAGGTTTCTGTTTAAAAAATAACTTGCTGCTGCTCCGTAACCCAGGCGCTCCAGGTTGTTTTTACCTGCGCCAGTACCACTTCCGTTAACATTATTCTGGTTAATGTATTTTCCAAAAACCGTAGCGCTCCATCTATTTTTCACGTCAAAGTTATAGCCAAGTCCTAAAATATTCTTGTTGGTTTTCTTTGTCCGTTCGTACTCTGCATTGGTTGGATTCAGTTCATCACTTCCCTTACGGTTAAGAGTGCTGAAAACATTACTCAGCGCTACCGATTGATTATCGTTAATGCGGTAATTGAGCATGGTTGTGGCCAGGCCATTGTTGTTTTTGTATTTGTATAAACTTCTTGCGCGCTCGCCATTCGATCCGTTTGGTTTACTATTGCCATACCAATCGTAACGTACATTGAGCGTATCGATATTTTGCTCATTACCCAGGTTGTAATTGGCATTGATGGTTACATCCAGCCCTTTGATGAGGTTTTCTTTCTTGTATTTTAAGCTGGGCATTAAAATATTTCCCCTGCGGTGCCAGCCCCCAAAAACCGAAGCCATCCGGGCACCAGTTTGTATTTCTTTATAATTCTGGCCAACAGTAACACCAAATAAGAGTTTATCGGCATAGCTTTTTCCTACTACACCAACATTGGCAATTAAAGTTTCGTTATGGTAGGTATCGTTAAACCTCCGCAGTTTAGCGGCTGGAGCATAAGCTCCTGTCCAGATATCTGATGCTTCAACGGTTACTTTGTAGTCGTTATCCGAATAGTTCTGAAATGCATTTAACTGAATAGTAAAGCCATTTTTTGAAGTTGTGGCGGCATTAATTACACTTCTGTGGGTATTAAACGAACCAAAAGAATAAGAAGCATCGATATAGTTGCGGTAACGGTCGCCGGTTACAATATTAATCGCCCCACCAAGGGCATCCGAACCCAGCCACATTGGTACTACACCTTTGTACACTTCAACCCGGTCTGCAATATTAATCGGGATATTGTTGATCTGAAAAGAAGAACCAAAATTATCCATCGGTATCCCGTCTATAAAATACCTTACGTGGTTGCCCGAAAAACCATTTAATGAAAGGTTAAAGTTAGAACCCACCCCTCCCGATTCTCTTACCCGTATGCCTGCAACACGATCCAAAGCTCCCGAAATATCGAGTGTGGTATTGTACAGCTTTTTCGCATCAACCGCAGTTACATTAAAAGCCTGCCGGTTTACCTCCTGTGTAGCCGTTCTGCCAATTACATTCACTGTTTCCATCTGTTCTGCAGATTCGGAAAGATTAAAATTCAGTCCACTTAACGGTTTATCGCCAATGGTAATCTCTTTCTTAAGGGTTTTAAAACCAATGGCCGATACCTGTAAAGTGTAATTTCCGGCGGGGATTTGTGCGATTTTAAAATTACCGCTACCATCGGTAAGGGTACCAAAATTTGTTTTATTAACTTTTACGGTGGCACCAGGAAGCGGATCGCCGCCGCTGGTTTTAACTTGTCCTGAAAGGCCCGGTATTGGATTTTGGGCTGAAGCAAAAATTACACAGGCACATAGTATGCCCAATAGCAAAATTTTCTTAATTTGCATGGCTTTTAATGGAGATTAAAGGTGAGCCGGATTTCCGGTTTAGCCACACGGGTCCGAAACCGTGTGGCATTTTTATTTCGGGCAAATATAGCCTCTATTTAGATCAAGTCCAAATAAGAATAAATAAATGTTAAATTTCGTTAATCCTCACCTTTAAGCCTGGCAGAAAAAACGCTTAGGATAAATCTTTTAAAACACTCAAACCCTTTCACTTAAAAACATGTTCTTCCTATACAACAAAAACAATGTATATGAAAAATTTAATTTATTTGATGGCCATTTCGGCTTCGGTTTTAACGTTCCAGGCATGTAGCGGAGGGAATAAAGATGCTAAAGAAAGTGCCGACAGTTTAAACATGGCGAAAGATACCACAACCAATGTGGCAGCTACCGGTGGAATTGCAGTAGATGAAGCTGATGCCAAATTTACCACTCAGGCTGCTGTGGGCGGCATGGCCGAAGTAGAACTGGGAAAAATGGCGCTCGAAAAAAGCAGTAATGCAAAGGTGAAAGAATTTGCCACCATGATGGTAAAAGACCACGGCATGGCCAATACCGAATTAATGGCCATAGCCAAACTCAAAAACATTACCTTACCAAATACAGTTGATGATGAGCATAAACAGAAAATGGACGACCTGAGTAAAAAAACGGGGGCAGATTTTGATAAAGCTTATGTAGATGCTATGGTAAGCGGACATAAATCAACCCTGAAGTTAATGGAAGATGAGGCTAAAGACGGAAAAGATGCCGATCTCAAATCATTTGCAACCAAAACTGCTCCCATTGTTCAGAGCCATTTGGTAATGATCAATAAGATAAACGATGGTATGAAATAAAAAACGTTAATCACCTTCAACACTGGTTGAAGGTGATTAATAATTGCCTTTAAAATTATCTCTTCTAACCAAATGGGCAATTGCCTGCCTGATTTGCTCGTAACCAACAGGTTTTACAAAGAATTTATCGCAATACACCTTAAAGGCATCGAGTGCGTGCCTTTCATGGGCAGTCACAAAAATGAGGTACTTTACGCGATCACGTATTACTTTGGCTATATCAATGCCCGATACTTCCATGCCAATATCAAGGAAAAGGAAATCAATTTCACCATATGCGCGGATTGCCTCAACCCCCGCAATCGGATCGGTATAGGTAGCTAACATGGTAAATTCTTTCATACGTAAAATACAACCTTTCAGGATATCGATACTGATCTGATCATCGTCGATTATGACACAGGTATAAGGTTTAAGATGAGGTAGCTGCATTAACTTTTCCTAAGCGTTAACAAACCCCAAGCCAAACCCTTAGCTGAGCAAGGCCGAATAAGCTGTTCTACCACTTAAAACATCAGAAAAAGCAGCTTACAAAGGCTGGATTATTTCCAAAAAAACAGCCTCAACAGGCATTTAAAGCTCAATTTTAGCCAAATATGCAATTATAACTCTGGCGGCGTATAACGTTCTATAAATGTCTTCCTGCTAAGCAATTTTAAATAGGGATAATTTCCGTTTAACTGCGGTCTTTGTTTAAGCTCATATAGAAAATGGCCACCCAAATCGACGATTATCTTTGCGGTAGCACAATACCACACACTATGAGGCTGTTTCCAGCAAAAAGAATAGAGGTTGGAAGTAAATTTTATGTCCTTCAACTCATTGTGGTAAAAATTCAACGGTTTGGGGAATAAATTCCCCTGTTCTACCTCAATTTTTCGCACCATCGAAAGATGGTCGCTATGGCAAAATTCATAATCCTTTAATTTAGGATCATCCACATCAGGTAAGTGTTTTAGCACTTTAAAGCCTTTAAATTTCTTTCCATTCAGCACCCAAATCAGGTTTGGATAGAAAGATTCGCGGCTATTTAATTCAGCTAATGAAATTGGGGAATTCTGAAACTCTATGGTGTAACCCGAAGGCGTAAAGATATCAGCCCGGTGCAGGTCATTATTGGCGCTATCGTAAAAGGCAATTTCTCTGAAAGAAGACGGAAAAGCAAGCTTCCACTCACGGTGCCAGGCAGTTTCTTTTCTGTAAAATTCTTTTTTTAGCATCGAAACATCCTGAACGGGTTCGGGAAGGGGATTTAATTTCTTCATCAACTATTGCCCGGAAAATTGCTTAATTAGGGATACGCAAAAATAAACTAAAAATATTAGCATACAAAAAAAATATCCGCTATACAAGTCTGCATAATACTCCAGGCTAAAATTATTTGGTCTGAACCAGAGCCATATATCAGATTAAAACGAAACTTGTTTTTAAGTACCAGCAGTATAATGGTAACTTTGCAGCATGACCCTGGAAGAATTAAAACAGTTAGAAGATTTTTTCGCCAACGCAGAACCCCAGCAGGTTCCAATCTATCTAAACGAGGCTACCGTAATTACAGATTATAAACATTTTCTGGAGAGCCATTTTCTTCCTTTAAGGCTTAATCCCGATGCCAAGGTAAATGCACCGCTGGTACACCGGCTTAAAATGCTGAAGTTGCTGATCGAATCGAACGCTTAACGGCAAACTCATTTTCTTAATAAATTGGTATATTTTAGCCTATTAAACAAATTCAAATAGTGAAAGCTTTTAACCTCTTATTCTGCATCCTGTTTATTGTTTCTGCCGGTTTACAGTATAACGATCCCGATCCTTATGTTTGGATGCCTATTTATCTTTTTGGTGCCGGGCTATGCTGGATGTATTTCCGTGGAAAATATTACCGTAAAGCTTATTTAGGTGGAATATTGGCTTACAGCGTTTATGCCATATACCTCTTTTTTGATAAATACGGTGTATTGAACTGGTATAACGACCATGCTGCCGAAAACATAGCCATGAGCATGAAAGCAACTAAACCATGGATAGAAGAAACCCGCGAATTTGGAGGCTTACTGATCCTGATTGTTGTACTTGCCATTAATTACCTAACCACCAGGGCAGCTTCGAAACGACTGGCCTAAAACAGCTTTTAACTGATAAAAGTAAAATTTAGAATTATTGCGGGCAGATTTTAAAACTTGACGAGCATCAGTTTTTAAAACAAATATTTCCAACTATATTGGGCATAATTGGTTATACCTATACCTTGATGCTTCCTTTATGACAAAAAATATTTTCATTGCCTCGGCCGAACCTTATACCGGAAAATCGGTAATCGCTTTCGGCATGATCAATATGCTGTTGGCAAAAACCCAGAAAGTAGGTTATTTTAAACCCATTATTGCCCAGGATGACCCGAATGTTAGAGACGAACATGTAGAGGCCATGCTCGATTATTTTTCGCTACCGGTTAAATACGAAGATGCTTTTGCTTTTACACGGCAGGAAATGCTGCACCAATCGGATGATAGCAGTACCATCATCAATACCATTATCAGTAAGTATAAAAAACTGGAAGACAATTATGATTTCACGGTAATTGAAGGCAGCGATTTTTTAGGCGAAGGCATGGCATTTGAGTTTGAATCGAATGCGCTAATGGCAAAAAACCTAGGTGCACCGGTGCTTATTGTCGTATCAGGAAAAAACAAAACAGCCAGTCAGCTTTTTAAAAGCGCAATTAATATATACCGCAATTTTTTATTAAGGGATGTACAGGTGCTTGGCGTGGTGGCCAATATGGTTAACCCCGAAGAGGCCGAACGCATTAAACAGGCCCTAACCAATCAGTTACCGGCCGAACTACTGATAGCGGTAATACCAACAGAAACCGGCTTGCAAAGCCCAACCATGAAAGAAATTACATCGGCACTGGGTGGCGAAATACTTTTTGGCACAGAGTTGCTCGACAATCAGGTTGATAATTTTGTAACCGGTGCCATGATGTTGCCTAACTTTTTAAGGCACATTAAAGATAACCTGCTGATTGTTACGCCAGGCGATCGTGGCGATATCATTATTGGTGCACTTCAGGCCAATTTATCGGCCAATTACCCAAAAATTGCAGGTATTGTTTTAACGGCTGGCAGTTTACCCGATGAGCCCATAATTAAACTGATAGAAGGTTTACAGACCATTATCCCAATAATTGCAGTGCAAAAAGGAACTTTCGAAACCACTACTACCATTGGGGGTATTCATTCTAAAATTACCATAGCAAACAAAAAGAAAATCGCACTCGCTATTGAGCTGTTCGAAAAATATGTAGACAGCAAAGCGCTGGATAATAAAATTATCACTTTTAGCTATCAGGGCATTACACCGCACATGTTCCAATACCAGCTGGTTAAATGGGCCAAACGCGATAAAAAACACATTGTTTTGCCAGAGGGAAATGACGAGCGGATTTTGAAGGCGGTAGAAAAGCTTATTGCCCAGGATATTGTTGACATTACACTCCTTGGCGACCCAGTTGAAATTGGGAACAGTATCAAAAGGCTTGGCCTTAATCTGGATGTCAATGTATTAAAAATCTACGACCCTATCCATTCTGAGCAGTATAATAATTATGTTGATACGCTGCACGAACTGCGCAAGGCCAAAAATGTAAACCTCGAAATGGCCAGGGATATGATGACTGATGTTTCTTACTTCGGCACCATGATGGTTTATAAAGGCGATGCCGATGGCATGGTATCTGGCGCGGTACACACCACTCAGCATACTATCCGTCCGGCGCTGCAATTTGTTAAAACGAAGCCGGGTGTATCGGTTGTGTCGTCCATCTTCTTTATGTGCCTGCCAGAACGTGTGGCCATATTTGGCGATTGTGCGGTTAACCCCAATCCTACTACCCAGCAACTTGCCGAAATCGCCATTTCGTCGGCCGAGAGTAGTGCCCGGTTTGGCATCGAACCCCGCATAGCCATGCTCTCCTATTCGTCGGGTACATCGGGCGAAGGCGAAGACGTAGAACGGGTAAGAGAAGCTACAGCAATTGTAAAAAGCAGGTTTCCTGAACTAAAAATTGAAGGGCCAATACAATACGATGCTGCTGTTGACCCTTTGGTTGGCCAGCAAAAACTACCAGGATCGGAAGTAGCCGGCCGTGCGAGTGTACTTATTTTCCCGGATTTAAATACCGGTAACAATACCTACAAGGCCGTACAGAGAGAAACTGGCGCACTGGCCATTGGCCCCATGCTACAGGGTTTAAACAAACCCATAAACGATTTAAGCCGTGGCTGCACGGTAGATGATATTTTTAACACTGTTGTTATTACAGCAATTCAATGCCAGGATCTTTAATATGAACATTTTAGTAATCAATTCAGGAAGCAGTTCTTTAAAATACCAACTCTTTAAAATGCCAGAAAAAAGCCCGGTTTGCAGTGGCCTGGTAGAACGTATTGGCATTGAAGGCTCCTTTATAAAACATACCGTTTATACAGCGGGCAGTAAACACAGTATAGAACAATCGGCATTTATTGCCAGCCACAGCGAAGGCTTAAAACAGGTACTCGCGTTGCTATGTGAAGGCGAGTATGCAGTAATAGCAAGTCCTGATGATATTGCGGCTGTTGGCCACCGCGTTGTACATGGCGGCGAGCATTTTAACGGACCAGCGCTGATAACCGATGAAGTAAAAAAACAGATCAAAAAGCTGTTCTCACTCGCTCCCTTGCATAATCCGGTCAATTACAAATGTATTGAAGTAGCCGAAAAGACTTTTACAAAAGCGAAACAGATTGCCGTTTTTGATACAGCCTTTCATCAAACCATACCCGAGCAGGCCTACCGTTATGCCATACCCGAATGGTACTATAAAGAAGATGCCATCAGGGTGTATGGTTTTCATGGCACCAGCCACAAATATGTGAGCGAACAGGCTATAAAATGGCTGGGCAAAGGGGATACAAAAGTTATCAGTGTCCACTTAGGAAACGGCTGCAGCATTACGGCCATTCTCAACGGTAAATCGGTTGATACGAGTATGGGCTTTGGTCCATTAAGCGGTTTGATGATGGGAACACGATCTGGTGATATCGATCCTTCGGTTATTTTTCACCTTATGGAGCATTCTGGCTATACCTTAGAGCAGCTGAGCACTTTACTCAATAAACAATCGGGGCTTTTGGGCGTTGGCGGATCGAGCGATATGCGCGACATTAGAAAGCTGGCAGCAGAAGGTAACCAGGCCGCTGTTTTAGCCCTTAAATTATACGCCTATCGCATCAAAAAGTTCATAGGTGCCTATACTGCCATTCTAAATGGCGTAGATGCAATCGTTTTTACAGCGGGTGTAGGCGAAAACGACAAGCAGATGCGCGAAGCAGTATGTACTGACCTTGATTTCTTAGGTATTAGCTTAGACACCACACAAAATAACAGTTATGCAGGCGAATTGAAGGAAATCAGCAGTCCCTCATCAAAAGTAAAATTATTGGTTATCCCAACAAACGAAGAATATGAAATTGCCCATCAGTGTTACGATCTTTTAACTGTTAATTAGCTTACCGTTTTGTATAACATTCATTTTCTGCATACCCTTTATCGCTTTCCTCACTAATTCTTTTATTTTTAGTTATGAACCTATCTTTTCCTATCCTCGAAGCTTGTACTTATTTAAATACCGCCAACTCCGGCTTACTATCTACCGAGCTGGCTGCCTGGCGCAAAACACATGATGAAGCATTTATTGCAGGTGGCAGTATTTTCAGAATGGAAAATGCGGCAATTATTAACGATCTCAGAAATAATTTATCAGCATGTTTCGGCGCAAAGGCTGATAACACCTATCTGGTCCCAAATTTTTCGGTAGGTTTTAATACGCTACTAAGCGGACTTGATAAAAGCCATCGTTTTTTACTTTTAGAAGAAGAATATCCATCAGTAAGTTATCCGGTAATTAGCATGGGATTTGAATACCAAACCGTAAAAATTGATGCAAATCTGGAAAACAACCTGATCCAGGCCATTGAAAAATTTAAGCCAACAGCACTGGCTTTTAGCATGGTGCAATACATTAGTGGCCTCCGGATGGATAATGACTGGATACAAAAGTTAAAAAGCAGCTATCCACAACTGCTGGTAATTGGCGATGGCACTCAATTTACAGGAACTACTGCCTTTAATTTCGAAAAATCGGGGTTAGATGCGTTGTTAGGAAGTGGGTACAAGTGGCTGCTGGGAGGTTATGGTAATGGTTACGCCTTTCTTTCTGATGCTTTAAAAGACCAGCTTTATCAAAAAAACAAACTTGCAGCGTTACCTACTGCCCCGTTTTTACAAGGTAAGGATCATTTATCGCTATATTTTGAACCAGGCCATTTAGATACTTTAAACTTTGGCACACTGAACCAAAGCATTGTAAACCTTAGCGCGATTGGTTTTGATGAAATTGAAAAGACAACACAGGCACTCAGCAACAAAGCCAGGCTAGCGCTAAACTCGAGAGGATTAATTCCAAACTGGTTAATGGAAAGGAAATATCAATCGACCATTATCAGCATGCCCCTTCATCAGAAAAAGGTAGAACAGCTTCAGGCTGAACAAATCATTTGCTCGCCAAGAGGTGCCGGCACCCGCATTTCTTTCAACTTTTATAATACCGAGGAAGAATTGAACAAGCTATTAACTGTTTTAGACAAACCTTAAACCTGTTGATTCAAACAAAACATTAACAAGCTAAAATACAATAACTTAAAAACACTAAATTCAACAAATATTTTTTGTAAAATATTCTTATTTTATAAAAAGTATTCGTGTGGGATAAGGAAAAATAACGCGTCAAATAAAAAAGTTACAAACTATATTAAAAAATGAGCGTTAAATAAAAAGACATTAACAAAACTATCCTTATGTACACACAAGCCGCAGAAAACACAGATCTTACTGTTCACGTTCAGGATGATGCATCTATTGATGACAAAAGAGAAACTTTGCTAAAAAGCTTACTCGACGGGTTAAATGCAGAAACAGCTTCTTTTAATTAAACAACTAAAAATCAGAGGCATTCAGTTTTCAAAAGAATTACTTGAAATACGAAAATCTTTAAAAAAGAAAAGGGCGAAACAAATTAATGTTCACCCCTTTCCATCTAAATTAACGCTCTCGCGACAAAAGTA
Source organism: Pedobacter ghigonis (assembly GCF_903166585.1). Lineage (GTDB taxonomy): Bacteria > Bacteroidota > Bacteroidia > Sphingobacteriales > Sphingobacteriaceae > Pedobacter > Pedobacter ghigonis. The sequence goes on along the minus strand of NZ_CAESCM010000020.1, from coordinate 59,683 downwards.
GAAATTATCGGCAAAAACCAATGTAACAAATGAGTAACATTGACCTCGCTAAATCATTTTAGTTTACAATTTCCTGTGCCCTCCGCAGGTTATCTGTAGTCTGCAAAATCTTATCCTTTAATTTTGAGTTATAGTTAGGGTGCGATTTCAAAAATTGCTGCACCACCTGATAAGCTTCGCGACTATTATAAGTCGAGAATATTGCCGCTAACCACGATTGCGGGAAAAATATATCGCCTGTTTGCTGTATTTCTTCCAATAAAGCCAAACTTTGCCCCAGGTATTTGATAGAAGTTCCCTGTCTTAACGGATGATGTAGATAAGCCAATGCTGTAGTTGTCCATGCCTCTTTCTGACGGTTTTGACGCGCTTTTAAACTATCAAAGAAACGATCTCTTTCAGCTGGATCCAATGATAACGCTGGCATCAGATAAATCAGTCTGTTTTTACGGTCGGTATTACTGGTGCGTGCTAACTGTGTTTTTAAAATGCTATTTGCCGTATCGGTTTTAAGAGCCAAGGTCAAAGCCATACTACTATAATCATCTTCCTGCAGTTTAACGCCATCTGGTGCCAATTGTTTATCCCAAATCTGGTAAAGCCTTTCCCCTGCTTCTTTCCCCATATAAACATTTTGGTAAGCGTTGAATAAAATCTTTTTATGGTTTTGCTGTTCCTGCTGTTGCATAGCTGTCCAAATGGCATTTTCGAGGCTAGTATGCATGCCTGTACGCATTTCTGACGTAAGAAAAGTCCAGTAAATATTAGTCAGATAGCTAGTAATTAACCTTAAATTCATTTCGTTTTTCTCAATGGCTAATCCTTTCAGATAAAAATTAAGCAATGACTTAGGTTTAAAGTGATTGCCTGCAAGCATATTTTCGTAAGCATTGATATAAATTGATGCACGCTCCAGTGGATTGCTTTTCACATCCATATTCTCCATCATCAGCATATCAACAGGAAACAAGCCATAACCCGCACCATCGGCATTAAACAGCATGTACTGCGGTTTGGCTAATCCTTTAGCCTCGTTAATAATTGTAGTAGCATTTGCCGCATTCACATTTAAAATCTTACTGTTATCGCCATAAACCAGTTTAATGGTAAATGCCTGAGGCCATACGCGAGGCTCTCCATTTTCACTTTTTTGCGTTAAAATTAAGCTACTGATGTTATCGCCATCGTATTTAATTTCGTAACCAAATATGGGTCGACCGGGTTGGTTTACCCAAACTTTGTTCCAGCTGTACAAATCATTTTTGGTGTATTTACTCAAAATCGCAATCAAATCGTTCCAGGTAGCATTTTTATAGGCATAAAGTTTAAGGTACTCGCGAATTCCTTTCTGAAAAGCTGCTTTGCCCATTAATTGCTCCAGCTGGCGCATCATAATTGGCGCTTTGTGGTAAATGATGTTTCCATACATCGACCCCGCCTCCTGCAAATTATCCAATTGCTGACGAATAGGATTAGCACCTAAAGTACGATCTACACCATAAGCCGCAGGATAATGATCTTGTAAAAACTTCAAATCGAAAGTGCTTTTACCCATCAGCTTTTCTGTAACCTTATCGGCCATAAAATTGGCAAACACCTCTTTCATCCACACATCATTAAACCACTTCATGGTAACCAAATCGCCAAACCACATGTGTGCTGTTTCGTGTGAAATAAGATTTGAACGCGAAATAAACTGATCTTTAGTAGCCCCCTGATCCAGAAACAAGGCCGACGATTTGTATTGCACTTCGCCCGGGTGCTCCATACCTCCAAACTGAAAATCGGGAATGGCGGCAAAACCGATTTTTTGAAAAGGATATTTAATGGCCGTCCAATCTTCCAAAAAATCGAGCGCATCACTATGGCCTGTAAACACCGAATCGACACTGAGCTTAATTTTAGCAGAATCTGTTTCGCGGTGCAAAAATTCCATGTTTCGGTTTTTCACTTTTCGGTTTAGGTAATTATATTTTCCGGCAGTAAAAGAGAACAGATATGTGGGGAGTTTATCCGAATTTTTAAAATTATAGGTAATTGCATTACCATTAACCAGCGAATCCTTTTTGGCAGCATTAGCCATTACTTTCCAATCACTTGGAACGGTTAATGAAAGTAAAAAATTAGCTTTTAAATCGGGTTGATCAAAACACGGAAAAACGGTGCGCGCATGGTCTGGAACAAAAAGTGCGTATAAGAAATCTTTATTCCTATTTAGCGATTCGTTGCCAGCCACAAACTCAATGGCAATGCGGTTATTCCCCAAATGTAAATCCGTGTGGGCAATGAGGATATGCTCTTCCTTAAAGTTAACAGGGACTTGCTTTCCGTTAACGATAATGCGCTTTAAATGATCAGCATTTTGCTTAAAGTCAATCTGTACATCACTTAACTTATTTAATTTAAAATCAATGTTTTCTGTAGATTGAATGACTGCACTAAGTTCTTGCGGGATACTAAAATGAACCTGATACTGAATATTACTGATCGTTGCGCTTCTGTGGCTTGCCAGGGCGAATGATACACCCGGCTGAACTGGTATATCAGTATTATTTTGTTGGGCAAAAGCTGCCTGCCCGAGCAATAAAAAGGTAAAAAAGTATTTAGAGTTAATCTTCATCGTTGTGTTATTCTCCGTTTATCATTTGTACTATGGTACCGTAACTCATCCAAACCATGGTAAGCACCACTGCCCAACCCGTTAAGGTGAGCCATAGCGGCTGTTTGTAACTGGCAATAATTTTACTGCGGTAAGCTGCAACAAGCATTACACCTAATGCAATAGGCAATATAAAACCATTAATTGCCCCTACTGTTAGCAATATTTTAACAGGCTTGCCAATGAGGATAAAAATAACGCAGGAAACAGAAATAAAAGTAATGATAATGGCGCGGTTAAATTTAAGGATCAAAGGGTTAAAGCTTTTAATGAAAGATACAGACGTGTAAGCCGAACCAACTACCGAAGAGATACCTGCAGCCCATATTACTACACCGAATATTTTATAACCGATTTCGCCACTGGCGAGTTTAAATACCGAAGCAGCCGGATTACCGGCATCTAAGGTAAAACCTTTACTTACCACGCCTAATGCAGCAATAAACAATAATAAACGCATTATCGATGCCAAACCTATTGCGCTTAAAGCTCCTTTGTTCACAGCACCAAGGTGTTGTATGCCGGTTTGGCGGGCATCTAACAAACGATGTGCCCCCGAAAAGGTAATGTAACCACCAACCGTTCCGCCAACTATGGTTAAAACTGCCGTAAAACTGAATTGCGTAGGATTAACCGATCTTAAAGCTGCCTCGGCCAGGGGTGGCGAACTGGTATAGGCAATAAACAGGGCGAGTAAAATTTTAATCAGCCCCATGCATTTGGCAAAAAGATCCATGGCCTTACCGGCTTCTCTGTAAATAAAAATACCAATAGCCATAATTGCGCTGATTACTGCCCCCTGCCCAACACTGATGCCGAACAATACATTTAAACCAAGTCCAGCCCCAGCAATATTCCCGATATTAAAAGCCAAACCGCCCAAAAAGACAAGAAAGGAAATAAAATAACCCAATCCGGGAAACACCTTATTGGCAATATCCTGTGCAGGTTTATCGGCAACGGCTATAATGCGCCAGATATTGAGCTGGGCAATGGCATCGAGTACGATTGAAAGCAGGATTACAAAAGCAAAACTAGCGCCCAGCTGCTGCGTAAATACAGCTGTTTGCGTTAAAAAGCCAGGCCCAATGGCCGACGAAGCCATTAAGAAGGCAGCACCTAAAAGCACGCTCCAATTGTACTTATTTTTCATATCGTGGAGCTTTAACCAAAATCCCTTCCGATTTTAACTTTTCGGCAATGCGTTTTGCAAAGGTTACTGCGTGTACACCATCGCCATGCACGCAAATGGTTTCGGCATCAACGGCAACAATTTTACCGCTTACACTGCGCACTTCCTGTTTTAATGCAAAAGCAACAACCTGATTTAAAGCCGCGTTTTCATCCGTAATCAGCGCACCGGCTTCGGTGCGCGGCGTTAACGATCCGTCATCCTGATAACTTCGATCAGCAAAAACTTCCGAGGCAGTTGCAATGCCCTTATTTTGGGCTTCAGCAATCATTTTACTCCCCGAAAGTGCATACAAAATTAATTTCGGATCAAAATCATACACCGCTTGTACAATGGCTTTAGCAAGTTCTGCATCTTTAGCAGCCATATTGTAAAGTGCACCATGTGCTTTTACGTGATTTAATTTTCCTCCTGCGACCTTTACAAAAGCGCTTAGAGCCCCAATCTGGTACAACGTAAGCTGATAGGCTTCCTGTGCCGAAATTTTCATTTCCCTGCGTCCAAAACCCTGCAAATCGGGCAAGCCCGGATGTGCACCTATTGCCACTCCTTTTTTGATGGCCATGGCCACCGTTTGCTGCATTACGGCAGGATCGCCTGCATGAAAACCACAGGCAATATTGGTTGATGAAATGTAATCCATCAGTTCAACATCATTGGGCATGGTATAATTTCCAAATGCTTCGCCCATATCGCAATTCAGATCTATTTCTTTCATATTGTGCTGGTGTACTTTATATTTATAGCCTTGCTAATCAACAACAAATCATGCTCTTGCTGAAGATAAAGTTCTTCTGCTTCATCTCTCGATATTTCAGAAAAACTGATCTCATCTCCTGGTTTTAACTGTGCACATAATGGTAAATCTACATCGGCAACGTGTGCAATACGCGGGTAGCCACCAGTTGTCTGGCAGTCGGCCATTAATATCACCAAATCGCCATTGCCTGTTACCTGTATAACACCGGGGGTAACTGCGGTACTGAGCAGTTCCTTCTTTGCTTTCCGAACCATAGGTTTGCCCGATAAATGGCAACCCATCCTATCGCTCTTTAAACTGATTTGGTATGTTTTGGTTAAGAATGCAATAATCGAGCTGGCATCAAACCAGTTAAATTCGTTAGCTAGTACCACTCTGATGCTTTTCCGGTTAAGCGGCAACAAAATTTCGCGCGAAATGCGCCAGTTGGGATAAATTAAACCCCTGCTGCTCAACTCATGTATAATAGCTGCAGAAACAGCACTGATGGCATCACCATTGCACAACACATCACCTGCAACCAGTTTACGCCCCTCCAAACCACCAAATTTAACCGGCAGGTAAGTGCTTTTACTTCCCATTATCTCGGGTACCTGCCAGCCCCCTGCTACAGCCAGGTAGGTACGTGCGCCTAGCGGGTTATGGGTAAAAGTAAGTATTGCCCCTTCCGGAAAAAGCAGTGGTTTTTCTGCAGGCATTATCTCGCCTCTGTACATCAAAAAAGCGCCATCGCCCGAGTAAGCCAGCAAAACAGCCGTATGGGTTTTAAATGAAGCATTTGCATAGGTAAATTCGAGGGTTGCCCTATCATCGTCATTGCCAACGGCTTTATTGGCCAGGCGGTGGGCCAGCTGGTCCATAGCGCCCGAAACGGGGATAGCCTGCGCAAGGTATTGGTATCTTCCCCTATCTTGCACGGTAGTTAACAGTCCAGGCTTAATCATGCTTATCTCCATCTTTTAAACCCGGTAAGCATTAAATTCTTCGATGGTAATGTCTTTAAAGGTAATCGAATCGCCACCTTTTAAAAGCGCAGGTTGTTGGCGCGTTGCATCAAACAACTGCAATGGGGTTCGGCCAATAATCTGCCAGCCACCGGGTATTTCAATTGGGTAAATACCGGTTTGTAATCCGGCTATACCCACAGAACCGGCAGGTATTGCAGCTGCTGGCACCTGTTTTCGGGGAGTAGCCAATGTTTGTGGCATCCCTCCCATATAAGCAAAACCGGGTACAAAGCCTATCATATAAACACGATAACTGGCACCGCTGTGTAAGGTAATTACCTCCGTTTCGCTAAGGCCGTTGTTTTGAGCAACAGTTAAAATATCAGGTCCAAAATCGCCCCCATAACATACCGGGATAACGATATGGTTTCCCCCAAGCCCTGTTTGGCCGGGCTCATTGTGGCTAATTGTCTTTAAATAAGCCGAAACCTTTTCGTAACAGGTTTTACCTGGCAAATCTGCCGAGGCAACCACTAAGGGATCGAAAAAAACAGTTAATGTGCTGTATGCAGGTACGGTAGTGGTTAGGCCCGAAAAAGGATTTTGCGTTAGAAGCCGGTTAAAGCTGCTTACCAGATGCCACAGTGTTTCGCTTATTACCTGGCCAAATACCACTGTTAAGGCTTTTTCGCTTAAGGCATAAATAGAAATGGAATAATCAGACGCAAAGTCTTCCTGCTGTTCGCTCATACTAACTATACCAAACTATTTTCAGAATAAATAAGCTGCATACCTGTTGTGTAAACAAAGTGTAGCCATAAAAATGATTATATAATATCGAAATAGCAAGTTTAATGCGTTTTTGGATAAAAAGCTGTAAAAGCGGGTATCAATCGGTGTATATTGACTAAATAATCCTCAGATACCTGATTAAACAGCCTGTTTAATCCCCTTTATACCACCGCTTAAAAGCCACTGCTTTACGCTGACTAACTATTAAACTGCGGTTATTGGGCAAATTACATTTTAAAATTAGTTTCAACCGCCTCGAGTCTCCCAACTCAAAGCCTGTAATAATAGCCCGGTTTACAATATCCGAACGGTTAATTAAAAAATATTGATCTGCAGGTAATTCGCTTAAACTTTGCTCGAGCGTTTTACTCCATATTACCGATTCACCGTTTTTTAAAACCGCTAAATAACCCTGCCCTAGAGGAAAATGGCTACGACTTCCGTTTTACTTTGGTTAACTTCTGATGGTTTATGCTTATTTGGCAAGCGAAATTTTGACCGTTGCTGCAATCCCCGCATTTGAGCAATAATTAAGTACATTAAATTTAAAAACAGCACAAAGCAAACCACCAGGGTAAAATCGTACTTAAAATACCCTGCTGTAATAATATTTTTTCCGCTGATATAAAAGTAGACTGCCGCTAGTAAAACCATCACCAGTAACGTTAACATTACTCCAAAAATCAGTTGAAGCCAAAGCCTGCTACTAAAACTGGTTGTCCAGGGCTTTATTTTATCTAAATACCTGGTAATAGCTAAAACAAACTCGCCTCCTGCCAATGTAATGATAAAGCTTCCCAAAACAGCCCGATAATAGTAGGGTAATTGCAGTAAAGTAAAAATGCTTTCGGGTTCGCCATAAGCTACAAGATAATGAGCAGCCAATAAAAAAACAGGTGTACGATAATAAATTACCGGATAAGCAATGTTGCATTTGGAGAGGTACATAGCGTTAAATTTAATGTGATAGACCAACTTCAGGTTTCAGATAATTAGAAACTTATAAGTCCTACTGCAAAAGGTTCTCCAAAATTAAGAGAACATGTATCGTTCAGCTCATTTTTTGCTATCGTTCAGCTTTAAAACCACTTTAAACCCACAAAAAAATATTAAACGGAGATTATGTTTGCTTACCCGATTGGGGAATTTATTAACCTTAACACCTACTATTATGCAAAAATTTCCATTTACTGATTTGGGGGGGCAAGACCTTCAAAATCAACTTTACCAACTTACCGATGTCCAACTTAAAGCAGAAGCAGATCTGATTTCATTGGATTTTAAAAAATGGATGGCTGAACATTTTACATTAAGCCCCACGCAACTGCATTTTATTGCGAAACAATCCCAGAAAATGATTGGCTTTTTGTCTACTCAAACAGCTATTGCAATTTTAAACCGCTTGCCTATTATATTAATCAAGCCAGCATCGAAACCTGATAACGAAGTTGCAGACAGCAAGTTAATACCTAATTATTAAATCAAATATAATACAAATAACTGAAATTGCGGTAACAAATCACCGCAATTATTTAAAATAAGTTAGAGACTTTGAGCGCTTAATAATTATAACCTTAATGATTAAGAAAGAAGGCTCAGAAATTCAAAAGAAATTTGGTTTCCATCTGCAGAAGATCAGGAACCAAAAAGGCTTGAGTTTGCGCGCCATGGCCCGGAATTGTGAGATTGATGACAGCAATATTTCTAAAATCGAAAACGGTAAATTTGATGTGCAGCTTACCACAATTATTGAACTGGCTAAAGGATTAGATATCCACCCGAAAGATTTACTCGACTTTTAACTGGCTTTACAGGCTAAAAATTTTTCCTTACAATACTTCCTATCGCTTCTGCCCAAAACTTACCCAATGATGCTGCCCCTAGTTTATTTGGATGCAAATAAAAAGTACCCGCCTGTCCTTTCTCAGGAATTAGTTCGGTTAAGTGATGCTTCTTAAAATAAGCAAATGCTTTCTTGTCGCCCACAAACACATGTTTCGGATGAGTTAACCGGTAACTTTTAGCCAGACTATCTATTTTTGGAATATAGCTTTGCAATCGCGATAAACCTTCCTGCAGGTATTTGGAACTATTATAGGTATTTGGGCTATACCATATCGGATGATGCAATACCACTACAGCTTTAGGAAAATCAGCCAATAATTTATCGACTATAATTTTTACATTTTCGATATATCGGTCGGGAGATACGGGCGAACCATGAGGGCCTTGTATTGCACTGTCGTTCGTACCGAGTTTCACCGAAAAAACAAGCAGTGCTTCTTTATCAGTAAAAGCATTTGCAGCTTCCTCTATTTTAGTAAACGTACGGGTTTCACTGGGTAAAAAATCGAAAGTGGTGTACCCGCTATGCCCCTGATTGCTGAATTTAACTGTTCCAATTCCTTTTTGTTTAAGCAAATAAGCAACTGCGTTAGCTGGCGGAGCTTCGACCACATTGGCCAATTGTACACCCTGAGTTATACTATTGCCTATAAACACAATATTCAGGTTCCTTTTTCCCTCTTGTGCACATAAAAACGAAGCACTAAATAGTGAAAAAACTAAACATAAAAGGATTTTTTTCATCTGCGTATTTATTTTTTTCAGGCTAACCTACAACAAATTAACAAGTTAATCTCCCTGCAGCTCCACTTTTTTTACTAAATCTAAAAGTTCTTCCTTTTCTTCAGCTTCCAGTTCAATCATTCCGTTAAAGAGCTCAAAAATCTGATCGCGCTGGTTAGAAACAAGTAAAAGATCCATTAACCTCACCAGTGTTCTTTTCTGGCCGGTATTTAAACTGCCAAATAATTTAGGCTCAGCTTCGTAAATAGCCTTAATTAAATTGATAAGCTCAGGTTTCCGTTGTTGTTTTTCTCTTTCATTTGCATATACCGGAAATATATCTTCCTGCTCGTAAGCATCAATTAAGCGGTTTGCGTATTCCTTCAAAAAAGGCTTGCGCTTGCTTTTCAGATATTCGGTTAGTTCTTTTATCAGAAAGCGGTATTCGGGCGATGATTTTGCGGCACCAAATATGGCCACCTGCCCTTCGTTTTCAAAACTTTTAAAATCGAAATCGCGAAAGAAATCGCTGTCGATATAAACACTATGAAAATAATCATCGCTTTTTTTGTTCAGGGTGGTATAATCTTTATATACTTCTTCTCCACCCGCCAGAAAATAATATTTAGATAACTCTTTGTGCAGGTTATCTTTCCAATGCACATATTTAATTTTAAAATTAACGGCGGTATCGGGATAATAAAGGTTAAACTCCTCTAAACTTTTAATGTTATCGCTAAAATTAAGGGCAGTACCATTTACAATAACCGAATAGTTTTTATGCTTATTCAATTCTATGAACCAACAGAATTCGTTAATCAGGAAAGGAAGCACACTTTCTTCTAAATCCTGTTGCCCAATGCGCAGGTTAGAAAAAGAAACTACGGTACCCGTGTTGCCATTTGCTGTAGGCAGTGCTGAAAAATCGTGATTATAACTGTTGAGGCCACCAGTACTGATGTAAATTTCGCCATGCCTGAATCCGTTCTCCGCCTGATAAGTAGTACGCCATGTGGCATTATGGGCAAAAGTAAAAAAAGTAAGCCTCCCCACCCCATTTCGGCCATGCATTTTAGAAGTATGCTTAGGCGTAATAACCTGAATGGCTTTTTCCGACTCGAAAAAAGGATCGAATTTCTTTTGCAAACGGTCGAAATCAATTCCATACCCGTTATCGGCAATATCCAAACTTTCTAAATGGCCAAGAGCATTGGCCACATAATCAATTTTGATGGTATCGGCATTGGCATCAAAACCATTCCAGATGTACTCGGCAATGGCTTGTTTCTCATTATAGTTTTTTAATACTTTTTGAATACCTTTTGAGGTGATGTTAACACTTACCGACATAATACTAAATTAATTAGCAAATATAATATTAAATTCTACCTTAGCTTAAATTTTCAGTTTTAAGTTTTAAACATGGTGTAATTTTATAGGTCGTGCAGGCTGTATTCTTTACCTAAATTAACCCTGGTGCAAGCGTATTTCTCTTTTTTCAGATAAAATTTGGATTTTCTGTAATAAAGCTATAATTTCTCCCCTGTAATAGATCATCCCAATTCTTTTGCATTGGTTTAATTAATGAGGGCCATATTTATTATTGTTGCTTGCTTTATGGTAAGCGGCCTATGTGTTGCACAACCTGTGATAAAGGTTGAAGGGCAAAACTTCATCAATTTAGGCCAATCGGCTTATTTTTGGCGGGATAGTACCGGAAAAACCTCTTTCGAAACAGTAGAAAAACTGAGTCCTGCGGAGTTTGCACCAGGAAAATCGCCTGTTTTCAACGGAGGAACAAGTGGCCATGCCTGGTGGATGAAATTACGTTTCAGCCGGAAACCCGGAACAATCCCCTATCTGTTTATTGATTATGCCAGTATCGATTCGCTCTGTTTATTTTACCGCGATACTTTGGGTAATGTACAGCATGTGCACTCGGGCATGTTGGGTTTAAAACAAAATGATGCCGTACTCGGTACCGGATATATCTTTCCATTACAACATACCCAGGCACCTGTAAGCGAAATTTATATCCGAATGCAGACTATGAATACGCTGCTGGTTCCCTTGAAATTAATTACCGAACCGGTGTTAAACCGTGCATTAACCAAAGAGTACAGTGCACAGCTTATTTATATGGGCATTGCAGTGATGATTCTCATTTTCCACCTGTTTATGTTCGTAATGACGAGGAGCAAGCTTTTTGCTTTGTACATGGCGCGGGTAATATTGCTTTTTTTCATTACCATGGTGTGCTACCTGCAGGGTTATGGCCTCATGCTTAGCTTGCCTATAGCCCGGTTTATTTTCTTGCATGCCCATTTCTTTATTGCACTCGGTTACATCTGCACCATCCTGTTTAACAGCTATTTCTTAAAGCTGAAAAGACAACTCCCGCTCCTGCATAAAATCTTTAAAACATTAAATATTGCCTGGGGGCTGATTTTAGTATGCTCGCTCTGGGATGCCAGAAGTATTACCAATGCACTCACACAGCTTTTATTCCTGATTACCTCGCTGCTCTTTTTATTTAGCAGTATAAAAGTAATTGTTATACGCGGCTACGCTAAAACTGCTCCTTTTATTAGCTTTTATGTTTTAGGATGGATACCTGTTGCATTGGTTTCTATTTACCTGGTGCTAAGTTTAATGGCAATTATTCCTTTTCAATCTTACGCCTTTAATCTCCTCACCTTTGCTGCCATAATTGAGGGGATATTAATCAGTTTAGGACTTTTTGGACAAAGGCTCCGTTTGCTTTCCCGTCATAATGCCCATTTTCGCCGGCAGCGCATTCTTTTGCAGGAACAAATGGAAGGTTATAAAAAACAGTTAGACGAAAAAGTAGTGGCCCCGACTATTCCGTTATCGCTAAAAGAACTGACCAACCTGGCGCAAACAAGAGATCCATCATTTATGGAAAGGTTCCGCGAAAATGAAACCGGATTTATAAAAGAGCTCTTACAGTTATCTCCGCAGCTACTCCCGGCCGAACTTGAGCTTTGTGCCTACATGAGGTTAAATTTCGACACTAAAGAAATTGCCCGTGCCTGCCGCCTAAGTGTGCGTGCTGTAGAAAGCAGAAAATACCGGGTGCGCAAGAAACTGGGGATTGATGCTGAAGCAAATTTGCAAACCTGGATGCTGGATTTAGCCAGAACGTCCTAAATAATATACAAAAAACATACAATGTAAATTAATATCATTGCCAACTTATACAGGCAGCAAACTTTAATAAAAGACTAAGCAACAACAACTTAATAAAACCTGCGTAGAAATGCGTAGTTCGAAAATGCATGTACCGCATCTTCTTTGTATAAATTCAGTCGGAGTACTGGCGGTGCGATACCGTTTATGACCAAACAAACTCTTGTTTATGTCTGAAAGTACCCGATTTTAACCATGTCGGTAGCAACGGTCTTATCCGGGATGATTTGTTACACGACTACCGGCATGGTATTTTATTAAACGCTAATCAACTCAAAACAATACCCGCAAATGAAAAACCATTAAGACACATATTTTAAATAACTGAAAAAGAGCATTTTAAAAAAGTTGCGTAGGAGTGAGTAGAGAATAATTTTGATAACTTTTAAATGCGTCATTTCTTTGTCCCTGTCTGCCTTAATAAAGATTTTAAACAGATGCTGCGCTTTGGGAGGTCTGGACAGGGGACGGTCCAGCCTTCTAGATGCCAGCTAGTAAAACAAACTATGAAACCAAGTGCCACACCCGCCAAAATTATTGAAAGCATACAAGATTTTTATAACGGAAAAGAACCAGAACTCATTTATTCGGAGCTAGCAATCGATAAAGATTGCTTTGATACCTGGATAAGGGATTTTGGAATTATTGCCAACGAACTGATGGAATTGAGGGATGAGAACGAAAAACTAAGACTGATGTTTACCAATCTAAGTCTTGTTAATCAAAGCCTTCGCAGTTCACTTGATAGTTTAACACGCTCCGATTCTAAGTTAATTGATTTGCTGATAGAAAAGCGAAAGACAGGTAGTCTTCGTTACCCTTAAAAATGCGCCCGTTACATGCCAAAAATCATCATCTTAGAAAACTACCCGGCAACGCTTGATGCAATTAAAATGATTTTCGAGTTTGAGGGTTATGAGGTATTGGCACTTTCCGGGCCACAACATTTACATACACAGATTTCAGCTTTTCAGCCGGATATTATTTTAATCGATGCTTTGCTGGGCTTAGCCGATGGGCGTTCGATCTGCACTGAACTAAAACTATCGGTACATGCGCACATTCCGATTCTTTTGATGTCATCCTATCTGGAGTTTAGCCATAATCATCATTTTGCAGTGTACTGGGATGATTACATCGAAAAACCTTTCGAAATGATTGCTATTGTAAATCGCGTAAAAATGCTGCTCACAAAAAAAGTCAGCCAGGATTAATCCCGGCTGACTTTAAATACATCAAGGCTTGTATTACCCAAATAGGTCGCTACTTAAATAGCGGTCGCCCCTATCACAGGCAATAAACACGATTGTTCCTGAATCAAGCTCCGAGGCAAGCTTTAATGCCGCAGCACAGGCACCACCAGAGCTCATACCTGCAAAAAGGCCTTCTTCTTTGGCCATTCTGCGCGACATCACTGTGGCTTCTTCCTGCGCAATATCCATTACCCGGTCTACCCTTTCAGGTTCGAATATTTTAGGGAGGTATTCTTCAGGCCAGCGTCTGATTCCCGGGATTGATGATCCTTCTGTTGGCTGACAACCTACTATCTGAATGTTGCTGTTTTTTTCTTTAAAATATCTCGAACAGCCCATAATGGTACCTGTGGTACCCATCGAGCTTACAAAGTGCGTAATTTGCCCAGCAGTATCGCGCCAGATTTCAGGGCCGGTAGCTTTATAGTGGGCCATGTAATTATCCGGGTTTGCAAACTGGTTTAATAAGAAATGTCCGGGGGTAACTCCTTTTGCTTCTGCATAATCGCGACACTCCTCAATACTCCCTAACAGTGTAACCTTAGCGCCAAATGCCTCCATGGTTACTTTACGTTCGCGTGTTGAATTGGCGGGCATTACCAGCTCTATTTCTAAACCATATAAACTTGCAATCATAGCCAGGGCAATACCGGTGTTTCCACTGGTTGCTTCAACCAGCTTGGTTTCGGGGCTTACCTGGCCGCGTTCTATTGCACTTCTGATCATATTTAACGAGGCCCTGTCTTTTACACTTCCGCCAGGGTTATTGCCTTCCAGTTTGGCAAATACCTTTACCGCTGGATTGATGTTCAGTTTTTGGAGTTCGGCCATCGGCGTGTTACCGATAAGATCGATTATTCCTGCCATATTATTCTGTTTTAACTTGTTTCTTTGTGGTTTCTGATGGTAACTATGGGCGAATGATAGGCTGTTGAAAATGGCTCAATACTCTCGGTAAGCCACACGTTACCTCCTATTATACTATCATGCCCGATAACAGTATCGCCGCCTAAAATGGTTGCGCCCGAGTAAATTACTACTCGGTCTTCTACCGTTGGGTGCCTTTTACTTCCTGCAAGCGCTTTTTTAACACTCAAAGCGCCAAGCGTTATGCCCTGATAAAACTTTACGTAGCGACCGATAATACTGGTTTCGCCAATTACAATTCCGGTACCGTGGTCGATATAAAAGTACTCGCCTATGCTGGCAGCCGGGTGGATATCGATACCCGTTTTTGAATGTGCATGCTCTGTAAGTATGCGGGGAACGAGTGGAACATCGAAATTATAGAGCAGATGTGCTATGCGGTAAAAACAGATAGCATAAAAGCCCGGGTAAGTTCTGATCACCTCAAACCTGCTCTGGGCAGCCGGATCGCCTTCGTAAATGGCCGAAATATCCGTATTGAGCACGCGGTATAACTCAGGTAGTCCGGCAAAAAATTCTCCGGCTACTTTTTTACATTCGTTGTTTTTGAGTTTGCAGCTGGCTGATATAATCATAAAAAGTTCAAGCTCCAGTCCTGACACATATTGTTTCAGTGCTGAAATATCTGAAAATTCCTGCCCTGCATTTTCTGGAAAAATGACCTTAATCAGCTTTTCTGCCCAATTCGATATGACTTCGTTTGGTGGAATATTTGGCTGTTCGAGGGGATTTTTAAAAATATGCTCAAAAAAATGGTCCTCCATCATTATTGTCTGCCCCACTAAAATTTGTTTTGTTGATTAACTATATAGATTTAATCGTTAAATGTAAGTTTTGTTTTTTTAAACCAGAACTTATCAGGCATTTTTTATTGCAAAAATTGCCTTATCTTAACAATAAGATCAATAACAGCCTCAAAACTATGAGGAATACCAGAATCAGGAATTAATTTTTAGGCCACGCAGCCAGAGGGGCTGTTGCAGGTCTTTTAGATGAAGGTTTTTCAGGTGTTAAAAAAACGGATATGTTTTTACTGCTGTTCGCCTTAAGCTGAGTAGTGAAACCAATAATAGTAGTTCCGGGGTTTGGCGCGTCGTAACTGGTAACCGGAGCGGTAGGCCATTGTTTCACCTCAATTTTGCCATCCGTTTCGATAAATAAGTAACATTTTTTGCCTTCACTATTCAATTCAATAGTATGTGCATTTAACACTTTCACTGCAGCAGGTGTAACCATCGACCAGCGTAAGGTAACATCCTGATCTCCTGTTTCTACTTCATCGCGGATCAACACTGTCTTTTTATTGATCAGCGCTACTCCCCTTTGCGATTTTTTGAGTTTACCGGCATAAAGTGTACTCATATCAACCACAGCATTCATGAAATTACTGTTATCGGAACTGCTTTGAAAATTTCCCTTTCCGTTAACCAGCTGAAAAGTGCTGTCGACCGAGAGGGTATTGTGTGCCAGATTATTGTACCTGAATATTCTCCAGCGTTGTGCGTCCTGTTTGCTGTTCCATAAATCGATCCCTTTCGACTCTAAGGATTCGTATTCCTGCATACCCAGATCCATTGCCCATCGCACACCCTGGGCTTCCATTACAAAAGAACCCACATCCATGTGTGCATGACTTGTTCCTGACGACCCTCCTTTAAAACCCACAAAAGTAGCCAGGGGACCAGTCCACGAGCTTCGCATCAACGCTACAGGTGTAGTGCCATTTCCGCTCCAGAACGTAGTTTTAGGTGCCTGCACCTGATTAAATGATATGCCGTTTGCCCATAACATAGCCGATGGCAATAAGCGATTATTTAAGAGTTTATGCTCGTTAACCTGCTTTTTGCTTACCCACAGCAATGAGGGGTCTTTTAATTTTGAGGCAAACCAAAAAAGTGCCGGATTAAATTCTGCTACAGCCCTGCTATCCGAATAATTAAACGGCTTACCCGATGGCCCCGTCATATTTACCATATAGCCGGCAGTTTTTAGGAAACCAGGCTGGGTGCTCAATTCAAAATCCTGCTTAAACACACTTTCCAATGCACTAATCAACATTACATTAAAAGAAGTTCCATACTCCCAATAAGCATATCCCTCCGGATAAGCCCCATCAGGTGCATATTGTTTCATGGGTAACACCACGCTTTTAATGGCCCGGTTAACCAATGTAGCCGAAAGTGCCGGGTGCGATTCGAAGGTGGCTATTGCACCAAAGGTAATGCCTGTATTGCATACCTGGTTCCAATTATTGGTAATGTTAAGCCAGTTGTTATACCGTTTATCCATTGAGGGTGTAATCCCTTTCTCCAGAATGGCCAATGATACGGTGTTACGTGTTTCAACAGTTAAATCATGATACAACCAATCGTAACCGATAGCTAAACCCAAGGTCATTTCCCCAACATCGAGGAAATGATTTGGGTTCCAGTCTTTAAAGGCAGAAACAGCCAGCATTTCCTTTTCTGCTCTTTGGAGGTATTTTTTTTCGTGGGTAATCCTGTAAGCGTAAGCCAGGTAATAAATTCTTTTTAATGCTTCTCTCGATACATCCAGCAATCTTTTGCCAATCATAACCCTTTCTAACACCGGCTGGTTTAACATTTTACCAGCACCCGAAAGTATAGCCTGATGGATTTGCCTTAAACCTGCATCTTCATTTATACCTACTACAATCTGTTTTTCTTTATCGGCCGAGATCAGCAAACGGGGATGATCAGGGAGTTTATAAGCAGAATCGATTACAGCAATTTGCCCAATAGCCACGCTCCTGTAAAGGAACATGGCTACCAGACATAAAATGGTTATAAATGATCTTTTTTGAATCACCTGAAATTATTTTTTCTGCTCTGACAGGAAAGTAACCAGTGAGGCAAGTTCTTCATACGACAGTGAATTGGCCAGGCCTTCAGGCATCATCGAAGTTTCAAGCTCTTTACGTGAAAGGATATCGCCTGTTTTGATGGTAAAAACTTCACCGGCAATGTTACGCAATACCACTTTGGCAGCAGTTTCTTCTTGAACGAAGCCCATATAGGTTTTATCGCCTTTTGCACTGATCATTACCGAAGCAAAACCTTGCGAAATAGATGCATTTGGTTTTAAGATCGATTCGGCGATTTGCTCACGGTTCATAATCGAACCAATCTGTCCCATAAAAGGACCTTTCATTTTATCGGTTTTGTTTAAGCTGTGGCAGGCAATACATCCCTGGTTGTTGAAAATGTTTTTTCCTTTAACCGGATTGCCTTGTAATTTATTAATGGCCAGCAATACATCTTCAATTGATGATTTACCTACTTGTCCTTTTTGGTTTTTGATCTTTTCTAAATCAATTTTTGGTTCTTCAACTGCTGCAACTTTTTCCTCCTCGGCAAATTCAGCGATATCCATGCGGTGACGTGCATTTAAATCAACAAAAAACTGTTTTTCTTTAGCACCTTGTTTAAGCGCTTCTGCTTTTAAAAACTGCTCAATTACAGGCGATTCTGACCAGGTAACAGCTTTAAAATACGGACCATGCGAATCTGGACGCGTTCCCCACCACCAGCTGGCATCGTAAGCAATTTCTTCTTTATACAAACGGGCCAAAGTGATTAAAATCTGTTTTTTCAGTTTTTCATCCTGCGTAGTTTTGTAATTATCGATTAATCCGTTCACAGCTTTAACGTTGTGCATGTAGCGTAATGCCCATAAAGCAAGATCGGCATTTTCAGTTTTAATGGCCGCTACCATTGCATCAGTGGCCTGTAATGATACCAATGCCCTAACTGCAAGGTGAGGTAAAATAATAGCCGAGTTAGGCGTAGCATGAGGTCCCTCTACCCCTTTTGCAGGTGCAGTAAAAGAAGCCGGAACTTTGGTAGCCAAAAGTGCTTTTGCAGCTTCGTCTACTTTACCTAAGCGGTTTAAACCAATAATTGAAACGGCATGTACGCGTGGAGAAGCATCCTGAAGCCCTTGTAAAAATGGTTCGATTGGCACATTAGCCAAATAAATTTTACGGTCGGTTAATGCTTTTAAGGCAAATTCTTTTACCGCAGCATCTTTTGTTAATTCTACCAGTGCTGCAGTACCATTTTCTTTCGCTAACTGTGCGTAAGTGTAAATACCCGCCACACGAACATCAAGTGCCAAAGCCTGATCTGAAGCCGTTTTTAAAGCCGCCTCGGTAGCTTGTTTATTGTTACGGGCAACCAATTCCTGCGAAGCTGATAAACGGGCAACCGAACTATTCGATTTAAGCAAATCGGTTAGTTTTTTTACTGAAAGCTTTTTAACATCAGGAAATGCCTTGTAGCTCCAGTCGGTAGGTACTGCACGTACAATATAACCTTTATCAGGACTGCCAGAATAACCTGCACCATCCCATGCCGAAAGGTAAAGTCTTCCTGATCCATCTACATCCAAATCGGTAATTTGCGGAAGTTTAATAAATTCTTCGTCTTTTTGAGTAAAGGTTGGTCCATCGGCAGTAACCCTGTGGATATACAACATGCTTCTTCCCCAATCGGCCATCATCGGCACGTTATTATATTGCGCAGGCCAGTTTGGTTCGTTCATAAATAAGGCACCAGTACCTGAGCCACCGCCTAAATCGGCAAGTGCTGGAATAATTTCATCGGTAAAATTCTGGAATAAAACCGGGTAACCGTATTCGCCCGACTGAATATGGTGCGAAAAACGCACATTCCATCCACCACCATCATTTGTATTTTCGCGGGTAAATACATTCATATAAGGATCGATAGCCACATCATACACATTACGCGTACCATGTGTAAATACTTCCATTTCAGTTCCATCGGGGCGTACCCGTACGATTCCACCGCCAAGCATGGTCATTTTCTTACCAGAACGGTCTATTGCATCGTGGAAACCGAAATCACCTACAGAGATATAAATCCAGCCATCAATCCCCATTCTAATGCCGTTGGTAGCATGGTCGGTACCACGTTCGCGGATGTATTTTTCGTTACTGATGTGCTCGATAAGTGGTTTTTCTGGTCCATCAGCCTTGCCATCGCCATCTTTGTCTTCAAATACGACTAAATTCATACCTGTTGCCTTACCGGTTTCTTTAGAGAAAGTGGTATGCAATACAAATACCTGATCGCCTTGAACAATTATACCACGTGGATTATCTACATCGGCAAAATCGGTATGGCTGTCCATTTTACCGTCGTTATTTTTATCAACGAGTTTAAGAATACGGCCTTTGCCTGCATCCTTACCTAATGAACCAATCATATCAACACCTACAAATACTTCACCTGTTGGCGCTACTGCCAAACATGCTGGACTTGGTGTAATATCCGGACCGGCAAAATTAGTAATGGTTAACCCAGGGGGAGCAAAACGTGGTTTCTCGGGTTCGCTGAAAAGGTTTTTAAAACCCAGGAAAATGACAGATAAGTAAATTAAACTTAAAGAAAATTTGATCATTGTGTGTGTTTGTTATTGTTTTTTTTGGTTAGTGTCGGGTAAACTTACAAAAAATACAAATTAACTCTTGCCAAAATTTTGTGATAATTAACATTTTTTTGAATTACTCACGCCAAACAGCGCTAATTGTAATCATTCTCGTAAAAAAAATCAAAAATTTTTAAATTCCTGCCTCACCCGATATTAGATAAATATAAACACGAGGGCAGAAATCTGTAGAAAACAGAAAAAACAGTAACAGCTACAATGAAATGCAAGTACATTATAAAAGAGCTCATTTTACAATAGTTAATGTAAAAAATTAACATAAAAATCACACAAACCACACGATTTAATCATTTTCCGACAACAAATCAGCTCATTTAGTTTTTAAAACCTAATAAAAACACATTAACCGTCATTAAAATGCAAATAAAAAAGATTATTTCTTGATAAAACGAAGATTTTTCATTAGATTTACTTTACAAATTTCATTAAATCAGTATGTTATGAAAAATATCTTATATTTTTTCCTGACTGCCCTGATCTCTTCAATTGCTTTATTAACTACGGATGCTACGTTTGATCCCGAATTGGTTTATAGCACCGTAATATTAATCTGGTTACTGTACATCTGGTACCATGTATATGCAAACAAGAGAAACTACAGCGAGTAGTCTGTGTTTTTAACTTAATTATTCCCGATCAACGGATCAGGGGCTTAAATTTTAATGCCCGTAAATTGGTAATGATCAATGTTCAATAATCAATGAGCAGAGTGGTTTCTGCTAATGGTAAGATTTACGTTATGGGTGCGGCTAATGACCAATGAACTCGTGAACCTTTAAACATACCCTCCGACTACGCTCAGGGTTACAGGCAATGACAGTGATTTGCGATGAACCATCAACTATTGACCAACAACCCAAATAACCTATTTACATAAACTTAACATATTCAGCAGTTCTCCAAATCGCATATCTTTTTATCTTTAACCACATGTACTGGTACGAAGAAGAGGTTAAGCAATTAGAAAAAACGCATTGGTTAGACCGGGAGCATCCTGGTATTGTATTCTATGGCAGTTCATCCATACGTTTATGGCATAGCCTTGAAGATGATTTTCCTACCAGTAAAGTAACCAACCTGGGCTTTGGTGGTTCTACCCTTGCGGCCTGCGTATGGTTTTTCGAAAGGATAATGACCAATTACCGTCCGAAAGCACTTGTAGTATATGCTGGCGATAATGATCTGGGTGACGGCAGAAACCCGGAAGAGATATTCATCTTTTTTCAGCAGTTAATGGTAAAAGCGAATACCAGATTTAATGATCTCCCCTGTTATTTTATTTCACTGAAACCCAGTTTAACCCGCTGGCATAAAGCCGATCAGTTTAGATATACCAATAACCTGATTGAAAGTGAGATTATTAAACATAATGGAAACTGGAAATTTATTGATGTTTTTAAGAAAATGCTCAATAAAGAAGGTAATCCCGATCCTGCATTTTACGACCACGACGGACTACACCTTAGCGAAGCGGGTTATCGCCTGTGGACACAGATCGTTAAAGAGAAATTAGGTTAATCATTACCATTAATTAATATCCTGATAATATCGAAGCCCTATTTTTCCCTCAAAGATTTAAATCAATGAAAAGGGAATACCATAAATGGCTTAGCCATAACCTACAAAGAGATATGGAACTGTTGGTTTTCGGTCATGGCGGAAGGGCTGTAATCTTTTTCCCCACCCGGATGGCGAGGTTTTATGACTACGAAAACTGGGGGATTATTGGCTCGCTAAGCCATCAGATTGAAAATGGCGAAATACAGGTATTTTGTTTGGATAGTATTGACGGCGAGAGCTTTTATAACGACGGAGTATTTCCATCGGTACGGATAAACCGGCACCTGCAGTACGAAAAATACATTTTAGACGAGGTAATACCTTTTATTGAACAACAAAATAATAGCGGTTACGTAGAAACTGCAGGTTGCAGCATGGGGGCTTACCACGCCATTAACCTCGCCATGAAATATCCTTGGCTGTTTAAAAAAGCTGTTGGCATAAGCGGCAGATACGATTTAACTGACAACATAGGAGATTTCAAGGATTTGCTAAGCGGGTTCCGTAATGAAGAAGTATATTTCAATATGCCAGCGCAGTATATTGCCAACCTCAGCGACGACCATTTGTTAACGGCAGTGCGAAACATGGAAATCATACTCGCTGTTGGCGAAACCGATCCGTTTTTAAGTGGCAACCAACACCTGAGCAGCTTATTGTGGGAAAAAGGCATCCCGAACCAGTTCCACACCTGGGAAAGCAATGCGCACCGCCCCCACTACTGGCGTAAAATGGCACCGATATATATCTAAAATCAAAAAACAGGTTATAATTACTCTACAGCAGCAAAGTAATACTGTTTAAAAGCAACGGTAGATACGGGTTCTGTTGAACCTTCCGCGCCAATCCCTACACTGGCTTCAATCAACCATTTCTCAGGAGAGGAATTGGTTTTAGCGACCTTAATCCCTTTAACCGTTCCACCTATTGCTTTATACTCTATGCCAAAACAGTATGGGCAGGAAGATACATATTTTACTTTACCCGCTTTAACATCGGTATCGGTAAGTAAGAATTTTTCGACCAACATTGGTGCCTGAATGTACAACCAATAGGTTCGGCCATTACCCTGACTCCTTACCCAAAATATCCGGTATTGCCCCTTTGTTAAGGTTAAGTTGTTGCCACTCATCGCTGCATTATCGGCATAAAAGAAACTACAACTGGTTCCTTGCGGACATTCGGTTAAATTTTGCTCATCAATTGTAAAATCCAACGGCGCATCTGCTTTCTTTTTACAGGCCATTAAAACACTTATTATCAACAAAGTAAAAGCTGTGGTTTTGAAAGCGTTTTTCATCATCTTGTTTTTTTAATACTAACACGTACAGGCAAAACCATTCGCTACAGCAGTTATATTAAGTTTATGTTAAATAAATTAATGTGTTTAAGGCTATACCAGCAGGGAATTTAATTCCAAAATAAACCCTTTCAAATACATTCTCTTAACCTGGATTGAACAAGAAAATATTATGTTTGCACTAAACATTAAATCGACGAAAAAACATGAAACAAGGCTTATTAATAGATATGGATGGGGTGATTTACAGCGGGGAGGAATTGATATTTGGCGCAGATAAATTTATTAAACATTTAATTGATGAAGATATCCCTTTTGCTTTTATGACCAACAACAGCCAACGAACCGCGCTCGAAGTGGTACGGAAACTGAAAGGTCTGGGCATAAAGGTTGAGGAAAGCCATGTGTACACCAGTGCAATGGCTACTGGAAAATTCCTTTCCGACCAAAGTCCTAACGGTACTGCTTATGTATTGGGCGAAGGTGGTCTATTGAGCAGTTTGCACGACCATGGCATTACGCTGGTAAATACCGATCCGGAGTTTGTGGTGCTGGGCGAAGGAAGAAATTTTACCCTCGAAATGGTACAACGTGCAGTAGATATGATTCTGGCAGGAGCCAAATTTATTACTACCAACCGCGACCCATCGCCTAAAAAACCAGGCTGGAATAATTTAGGCATTGCTGCCACAACTGCCATGATTGAAGAAGCTACCGGAAGAAAAGCTTTTGTAACAGGTAAACCAAGTCCGGTAATGATGCGTTCGGCGCGTAAATTTTTGGGTTTAGAAACCAGCGAAACTACTGTAATTGGCGACACCATGGAAACTGATATCCAGGGTGGTGTGCAAATGGGTTATAAAACCATTCTGGTACTTTCTGGCATATCTACAAAAGATACATTAGGCCATTATGCCTTTAAACCGGATATGATTGCCAGTTCAGTTGATGAAATTAAATTTCCACTCAACTGGTGGGAAGGTAAGTAGTTAGTCGGGAGTCAGAAGTTCTAAGTTGGGAGTCTGAACAGATACCAAAACGAACAGCAATTCCATTGGTCGATTTTATCAACCAATGGAATTGTTTTTTTCTTTCACTTAGATATCGCACACCAATGAACTAATGGCTATTGAACTTATGAACCATTGAACAAATGAGCCAATAAACTACTTCCCTACCGATACCAGAAAGCTTTCGGGCATTTCGGCGGCTTTTAGCATAAAATTATGCAGTTCGTAATTTTTAACGAAAGGCTTTAATTGATCTGA
Source organism: Pedobacter ghigonis (assembly GCF_903166585.1). GTDB lineage: Bacteria > Bacteroidota > Bacteroidia > Sphingobacteriales > Sphingobacteriaceae > Pedobacter > Pedobacter ghigonis. Next base: position 35,754 of record NZ_CAESCM010000020.1, on the reverse strand, counting down.
TCCAGGGCCAAACATGGTTAATTCCACATAATCGCCAGTGTGGTTCATCCCAGCCCATTGTACATCTGTATATTTACTCAGAATTTTTCCATACTCGTAAAACGGCAGATTTGATTCGTTGTACAATTCTCCGGGAACAATATCTTTAAAATGGTTTAGCAAAGATTTTACATCATCAGCTTTCATCTCAACACCCTGGTTTTCTTTAATCATTTCCATGATTTTTTGCTCACTAAACGATTGGTTAAGCTGGCCCAGCAACCAGGTATTGCTATGTTTAAATCGTTGCAGGCTATCAAATTTTTTATTGGCCTCGTCTGCATAAAACAAACCAGGATTGGCATTACCATGATCGGTTGTAATAATTACCAATGTTTCGCCATCCTTTTCGGCAAATTCAATTACTTTGCCTACGGCTTCATCAAAAGCCAGCTGATCGAAAATAAGTCCGCTTAAATCGTTGGAATGTGCTGCCCAATCTACCTTTCCACCTTCAACCTGTAGCGCAAAACCCTTAGGATTATCTTTCATCAGCTCGATGGCTTTCATGGTCATTTCGGCCAGAGTTGGCACTTCTTTTTGAAGTTTAGCATCGTGCTGGCGGTCTATCTCGTAAGGCAATCCATCTTCTGCAAAAAGCCCTAAAACAGGTTTCGATTTGTCTAAAGCCAGCATTTCGTTACGATTTTCGGCCACTTTATAACCCTGGGTTAAAAATTTAGGCAATAGGTTTCCTCCGGCCCTTTTCTCGCCGAAATACTTGCTTCCGCCTCCCATCATCACATCAAATTTTAAGCCCAGGTAAATTTCTGCAATCAAGTCCTGTCCGCCACGGTTATCAATATTTACACAGAAACCGGCAGGTGTAGCATGGGTAATAGGTACAGTAGTTACACAACCTACTTTTTTACCGTTTTCTTTAAATTTCTGCAAAATGGGCTGTGGTTTTTCGCCATTCATGCCCACATTAAGCGAACCATTTTTAACGCGTATGCCCCCACCCCATGAAGAGCTGGCAGCAGCCGAATCGGTAACCATCGAGCTGGCCGAAGCAGTATCCATTAAAGCTCTTACGGCTTTATTGTCGCGGTAAAGCCCTAACCATTTACTGCTTCTGCCAAAGGTGCGATTGGCATATAAATCGGCCATATTTAAAGTGCCTGTGCTCATGCCATCGCTCACCATCATGATAATGTTTTTTGCTTTTTTACTTCCGCCAACGGGTGCGGCTATCACATCTTTCAGGCCAATTAAAGGCAAGCCAAAGCCAGCCAATAAGCCGCCTTTTAATAACGATCTTCTGTTCATATATTTCTGTGGCATCAGAATGCCTTAATTATGGTTTGGTAAATAAAGGAATGGAGCTGAAATAACTTCGCCCATCAAAACGTGGACTGCAACCGGTTTTGTAAGATTCATCTTTACCTGAATTATCTTTTACCGTTGACTGAGTTACCGATAAATGTGCTGTGTTTAATTGCCCGATATTTTTTTTAAGCTGTTGCGGAGCTGCATCCGTTGTTTTATTAACCGGTAAGTCATCCGCTTTAATCAATAAGGCTACTGCAGGGATAACCATTAACAAGGCAACGCAGGAAATCAGTCTCATATTATTTCGCTTAAATTATCTTTCCCGGAAGCGCTCGATATCGAAGACAATAAAATAGTAAAGCAATAACCGATTAATGTGTTATTGTTTTAACCTCCGGAAATATGATACAAAGATGAAAAGCTGCTATTACCACTGTGGTTAATTAGGATTACGAAATTGTTAAAAGGAGGCTGCCAGTTTTAATTGTATATTAATAGGGTCAAAAATCTTTAATCTCCTTAATCGTCCTCGTTTGCAACGAGGATGAGGGAAATATGCATTTCTAATGCATAGCGATACAATCGCGCCTCTCGTTTATCCTCGTTACAAACGAGGACAATAATAAATATGTAATATATAAGACGGTAAAACCGTAATCGTCATGCTTTGTAACGAGCACTTGAGAAACAGGCATTTGCAATGCATAGCGATACAATCGCGCCTCTCGTTTATCCTCGTATAAACAAGGACAATAAAAGGATTGCGCAGCAACATCCATCGCTACGCAATTATTAACTAACTAATCAAAATGTTTATACTGCTGCACATTAGATCACCAATCCTACGTACATTATCAGTATTTCTGGTAATTGTATTGGATATCCTAATAAACCAAAACTTATACTACCACTTTGTCTCCATTTGAATTATATTAATTAAGTTTTCAGCTCACTGAGCATGTCAAAAGAAGATGTCCAATTACATTTTGGCATCCATTAATTTTGTTGTTTTAGTTTTTGCAGCAACCAGTTTCATCTTGATTACAAATGCCTGGCTGGGCTGGAAATCTTTTGGAAGGAGAACATCAAAATAAGTATTCTTATCCAGGTCGATTCCAATATCTGATTGTTTTAACGTTAAGCTTTTATCACCGATTAGCAGTGCCGCACTCCCTGGAACCTGTGTAGCATTTTTAGGCACGGCGATACGTACAATGCCATTAACAGGCTTATTGAAAACAGTTAAGTACAACTGATCTTCCTTTTGGGTAAAATAGCCCAGTTTTGAAGGTGTTAAAGCCGCATGACGCACCCCATAAACCGCCTCGGCATTTTGTTTTACCCATTGACCTATTTCAGCTGCAATTTTATCTTCTTCGGGGTGCATATTTCCGTTACCATCGGGACCAAAGTTTAATACAAAATTGCCGTTCATCGATACCGAATGCATCAGCATATCCAACAAATCGTCGGTAGTTTTAGTATAAATGCCCGACCAATCTTTCATGTAACCCCAGCCATTTGGCGGAATAGTCATTACTGCATCCCAATCGTTACCGTTTAACCACTCGAACTCTACAGGCAGCTTACGCTCCCAGCCTTGCTCGTAATCACCCAGTATAACCCCATTCGAATCGAAATGTCGCGATCCGTGCTCATCATTGCGAAAACGTGAACCAATGATTAATCCCGGATGTTTTTCGCGAAGTTCTTTTTCCAGATTGTAGGTAAACTGATATGCACTTTTCCACGAAGCATCCCAGGTACCATCAAACCAAAAACCTTTAATCTGCGGGTAGTTTTTCAGCTGTTCTAACAACTGGTTGCGCGTGTACTGTAAAAATTTATCAAACTTTGCTTTTTCTTCATCTGTTTTTGGTGCCTTCCCCATATAGTTTGGGTTGTTCCATTCCAGAATGGAGAAATATAAGTACACATCAATTCCTTCGGCAGTGTAAGCATCTACAATCTGCTTTACAATATCCTTTTTGTAAGGAGTGTTGCTAATGTTGTAATCCGAATATTTGGTTGGCCAAAGTGCAAAACCATCATGATGCTTGGTGGTAAAAATCACATACTTTGCCCCCATATCTTTGGCTTGTTTGGCCCAGCGTTTGGCATCAAAATCTTTAGGATTAAACTGTTTATATAAATTATCGTAAGTTTTTGTCCAGTCTTTAGGCGCAGTTGGGCCACCCCACGAGCGGATCCACTCTGAAGCTGCCGCTCCACCTCTTGCACTTACACCATTCCACTCATTACCAGCAATAGAATAAATGCCCCAGTGGATAAACTGACCCAGGCCATAACTGCGGAAGGCCTGCATATTGGCATCGGTACGGTTGCGCGGTGTTAGCGAACCATATTTAACTTCAATCAGCGTGTCACTCTTCTTTTTAGGGCCTGTCCATTGTGCGCTTGCCTGGCTTATACCAGCAACTGCCGCAACAGCAATTAATGCGCATCTTAACGTATTTTTCATGTATATTTTTGTGTGTTTAATCTTTATAATTTAAGGGTTTCTTCCTTTTTACCGGCAATTCGGGATTTTGCAGTGGTTTTGAAGGATTGTAATAATATAAACCTGCCTGGCCATAAAGTGCTAAATGTGGCTTTAAACTGTTGCTGAATACCGCGAAATCTTTGCGTGAATTTTTAGTCCAGGCGGCTTCGGCCAATGCAGCAATACGTGGAAAAAGTAAATAATCCAGGCGAAAATCGCCATCCACGGTTTCGGTCCAAAGGTCGGCCTGAATACCTAAAATGAGTGTTTGCTCTTTTGCATCTGCAGCAAAGGCGCGCGCATCGAACTGGTATACCTGCTCAATCGGGTTATATAACTTATTCCACTTGCGGCCGTACTGATGGGTACTATCCTGCACAAAATCGAAATAAAGCGGCAATCTGGGGCATAAAACCGTTTGATAGCCTTTACTAAGTGCTGTACGCAACTGGCTTGGTTTATCATGTCTCCACCAGAAGATAATCGTTTTTTCTTTTGGCACGTTAACATCAACCATTTCATCCCAAAAAATTGCTTTGGCACGGAGGCTGTAAAGCGAATCGGCCATGCGTTTCATGAAATATTGCTCTACTTCTGTATCATTATTAAGCTTTTCACGCTCACGTAGTTTTAATATATCGGCATTGCTTTTCCACTTTTCGTTGCCATAGCTCACTTCATCGCCTCCAAGGTGGATCATTCCGGCAGGAAAAAGTACATTGGTTTCTTTTAATATATCGGTTAGGTAGCGGTATGTTTTTTCTAAACCGGGGTTAAAGGTAAACTCAGGGTGCCCAGCCGAACCACCGCCCGAAAATTCGGGATAAGCCTTGTTGGCCGCTGTTGCGTGACCTGGCATATCAATTTCGGGGATAACCTTAATGTATCGTTCTGCGGCATAAGCCACAATTTCTTTAATATCGGCCTGAGTATAAAACTGAGCCGGTAAACCTGGATTTAAATAATCGCCAATTCCGCCAATAAGTGCCAGATTTGGGTATTTCTTGATTTCTAAGCGCCAGCCTGGTTCATCGGTTAAATGCCAGTGAAAGGTGTTGAGTTTGTAAAAGGCCATCCAGTTTAAAATCGATTTCACCTTTTGTTTACCAAAAAAATGGCGCGATTCGTCGAGCATGAAGCCGCGCCAGCCGTAAGCTGCTGCATCGCTGATTTCTGCCGCCTCGATCTGATTATTTTTACTGGTAAGCGCCATTTGCAATAAGGAAATTACACCATAAAAAACGCCGTTAGGATGACTAGCCGAAATGGTAACCTGATCAGGTTTTATATTCAACTGGTAAGCACTCGAATCGGTAATTTTCGCATTTGGTTTAAGTACCAGCGCAATATTTGCCGCTTTAGTTTGCCTTTGTATCGTAATACCTTTTTGGCTCAACAACTCATTCTGAAAATAGTAAGCTATTGTTTTTAACTGGTTATTATTGTAGCTAATGGTACTGTTGTTATTCAACGTAAAAAAGCCGTTGCCTTTAACATATTTATCGGGCATGGGGATAATGTTGCCAACCTGGGCAAATGCAACAGTGGTAAAAAACGAAAGGGCCAGAACAAGTAATTTCATTAATTGGTAGTTATTTTTAATACGTAAACCGGTACATCGGTTATATTTTTAAAATCAGCAGGCAAATCCAGCTTCAATTCCTGATTGGTACCGGTCCATTTAATTTTCTTTTTGCTGCCTAACAGGCTAATGTATTTTACAGATGCGGTTTTGTTATTGATCTGTTTCAATATTACCTGTGGCGTTGGCCAGCTTCTTAAAAACGCATAAATAACTTTACCTTTTGCTGTGTAATATACATCTGGTGCGATAGTTTGTGGTGTGCCATCAAAAACAGCATCTTTAGTAGCGTTTTTACTGGCTTCAATGGTGCTGCTTTCTTCGGCAGTTGCCGTGGTTTCTTTAACCACCAGCCAGGGTTGTGTACCATAAATGGCTTCGTGGTTGGTTTTCATCCAGCCCCCTATTGCGTTTAATCTTGACGTAGCCCAATCGGGAAATGTACCATCGCCTTGCGGACCAATGTTTAATAAAAGGTTGCCGCCGTTGGCTACTACTTCTACCAAATGTCGCACCAATACATCCGGCGATTTCCAGGTGCTATCGTGCCGGTTATACCCCCAGTTTTTGCCTATGGTTAAGCACGATTCCCATGCTTTTTTTGATGATGGTGTTAATGATTGTTCTGAGATCGAAAAATCGCCTAAACCATTTCCAATGCGGTTATTTACCAAACAATTGGGTTGTAATTTATGAACAAGTGCTTTCAGTTCGGCACTTTCGCTTTTACTGATTAATTCTGGCGTATCGAACCAAAGCACGCCAATAGGCCCATAATTGCTCAATAACTCTGTAATTTGTGGTTTAACCTTTCTTTCAAAATAACGGTTAAAAACCTTCCCGTCTTCGTTCGGATAATCCCAGGTGTTGCTTCTTCCGGCCTTTACCGGCCAGTTGGTTGGCACATCCGGATCTTGCCAATCTCTGCCCAAAGAGTAGTACAGGCAAAGCATTAAATTATATTTTTTGCAGGCTTTGGCCAGCTCTGCAACCGGATCGCGTTTAAACGGACTCCGTTTTACAATATTGTAATCGCTGCTGGCCGAATTGTACATCGCAAAACCATCGTGGTGTTTTGCTGTAAAAACAACATATTTCATTCCGGCGGTTTTAGCCTGTTTAACCCAGGCATCGGCATCGAATTTTGTTGGATTGAATTGATTGGCAATAGTAACATACTCGCTCACCGGAATACGCTCGTACAGCATAAAATGTTCACCTCCTTTTACGACATGGTTTTTCCAGTCGCCGGCGGTTTGCGCATACAATCCCCAATGGAGGAACATGCCAAATTTATCGGCCTTAAACTGATCGATAGGACCTGATTGTGCTGATAGCCTTAAGGCTTGGCACAGCATAAATAAAGAAAGCAGGTATATTTTTTTCATTAGCCAAATTATACACTCCGGAAAAACGCTTCCGGAGTGTAAGGTATTAAATTTTAATCTCTTAAAGTTGTCAAATCAGTTGCTGGTGCAGGTAATCCCAGGGCAGTTATTTCATCATAAACAGACTGTGTTACCGGCAGTCCCCATTTCTTAAAAAAGTCGCTCAAATCCTTACCACTGATGTTACAGGCCTTCAGCATAAAATAACGCATTTTTGCTGCATCAGTTGTTAGCGAAGGGTTTTCGGTACGGGTTTGTTTATGCAGGGCAATATAAAAACTATCACCATAGGCCATCCATAACTGATAAAACATGCCCAGCCTCACATCGTTGGCATTGGTAATGGTGCCATTAAAATTACGGCTAGCCTGTGCAATAGCAAAATAATTATCAACAGAAGTCCATTTTCCATCTCGGTTCATCCGAGATGGTGTAACCGCAAAATACCTTTCAGCAGCCAAAGCATACAGGTTAACTGTAACCTCGGTTAAACCGGTCCAGGTCCACGGGCCTTGTTGGTGAATGTGCCCAACTTCGTGCCATAAACCCCAGCCCGAAACACCATTCACATTGGCATTTTGCAAAATGCGGTAGGTTAAAGAACGGATATAAAAAATACCGATTCCCGCTGCCATGTAATCGCCAGAATTTGCCGGATCTTTAACGGTAATGAGGTATTTATAAGGTCCTTTGGTGTGCAATGCTGTTGATCCGTCTATACCACTAAAGGCATCTTCGGCATCAACAACCTGGTCAATTTTGGTACTCAACACCTGCTGATCGTCTGTTTTATAGGTAATGGCATCGTCTCTGCGCGCCACTACAAGCGCACGGTCGGTTTCGATGATTACATCTGGTACATTGCTCAAACTATCGAGCATGGTTAACCAATCGGCATGGCTGGTTACATTTTTCTTAAAGTAAGGCACCGGTTTAAAACCCTTGCCGAAGCTCAGGCTTGCCGAAGCAGCCGGAGTAGCACTGCTTACATATTTTACCCAGGCCATTCCACCATACTGATCGGCTTTAATTTTGTTTAAACCAACCTGCAGGGTATAATAAGTGCGCACGGGCCTGATGTTATCTCTAAAAGGTGTACCCAATACCAGTTGTGGCAAACGGGTGCCGCTTACCTGAGCAACGGTAACATAAATAGAGTCGTTTGCTGCCACGTAGTAACCGGTTGGCAGCATTTCGTTATGGTTCGACTGGATTAGCCGGTTTGCCACCGCCTGACTACCTACATTTTCGGTATAGGTTTGGGTTACCGGCGCAACCATACCCGATACCGGGCCAGTAGCTGAAACCTTATTTTTTAACGAAAATGTTTGACTATCGGCTGCTGTATTTGCTTTTTTGCAAGCCGTAACCGACAGTAAGAAAGCGAAGCTAAGTAAGCTTAAGGGATATATCTTTTTCATATCGGTTTAGTTTACAGGGCTATTACTTTAATTGATGAGGCTTTATCGTTAAAGGTAGGCATATACCAAATTTGCGAGGTAACCTCATAGCTGCTACCGGTAAAATTGTCGCCATCGTACATAATTATCTTTACACCGAGACTAGCCTTTACTGATGAAACGGTATTGTTACCAATACCCAAACTAATTAGATCGGCGGTGGTATAATTGCCAACTGGCAACGATACAGCAGTTCCGGTATAACTGGTATTCGGGAAAAAACTAGCCGATCCGTTAGCTCCTATTTGCGGTACACCGTTCAGGAACGAGAATGAATACGTTTGGGTTATCGTATTGCCGTTTTTTAGCAGCAATTTAGCTTTTAACTCATAAGTCTCGTTATTTTTATAATAAAGTTCACTTAATGGCATAGATCCGGAAAGAGTTTGACTTGCCCCCGGGTTAAATCGCCAGGTTACTGCATTATAATCTTTATTGGTGCCTACCCCTTCGTTATTCACATTTGGATCGAGGTAAACCAATACATCACTAACCTCTTTATCGCTGGTAAAACTACCAGATAAGTTAATTGTTTGATTGGTACTGTTAAATGAAGCATTGGCACTAATTGTTGTGGTTGCAGCTTCATAAGGGATTTCGAGTGGCAATGGATCCTGGAAAATTTCGTTTCTGTTTAGGATTGCAGCATCAACTTCAGTTAAAAAAGTAGGCTGTCCTTTACTAAATGAAACATTACCCGACCCCATTAATGAAGTGCCCAACGTTGGTTGTTCGGAAGCATATTTGGCGTGATCGTGTGGTAAGTTTAAACCATGTCCCAATTCGTGCAACATTCCACCTAGATAATTGGAGCTTGGATTTGGAATTTTATCGACTGCCATATTTGCATTATCAACGGCAAAACAGTTTTTACCATAACCATAAAAGGGTTGATCACCGGCGGCAACATCTGTTCTTTGTGGCAATAAAATAAGTGTGTGGCTCGAATTTGAAAATTCTGATGCATGTGTAGCTTTGTAGGCCGCAATTTCGTTTAAGATTTTGGTTGCCGATACACTCGAAGAATAAGGGTAATCTGCCTGCGGACCTGCTGCCGGGATTTCAATAAACCTTACCAGTCCGGTCGAGTCGATTTTAGATAACCCCATGTACTTGTCGTAGCCATACCTTAACATTTCGGTATGAAACCAGTTCTGAAAATGAACCATTAAACCGGTTAATCTGGTTTTGTAATCGGATAGTGCCGGATTATCTGTCGGCACAAACATCACAATGTTTAAATTTTTGGTATTGGTAACAAAACTCGGCGGAGTGGTTCCCGAGCCTGATGCCAATGCGTTTGGTTTTGCCAGCGTTGTTGTTTGTGGTTCTGCAACAGGTGCTTTTTTGCATCCGCTCATTAACATGCTGCTTGAAGCAGCTAAGAGCAGAGCCAGGCAAATTTGTTTGGTGTTTTTCATTGTTTAAGTGGTTTAGGTTATGGATTATTTAGTTGTATTTCATTCGTATTCGTTTTAATAATTCCTAAAAAGTAAATTTTAATACCCGTCCCATCTTTTCTTCCTGTTTGTTATGCTTTACAACTCATCTGTGAAGCTTTTTCCAATGTATTGTTTATCCAAAAGCATTGCTTCCTTATTCCAATTGCTTTCGTAAGCAATGACGGTGGCTTTAACCTATAGGTTGTTGCACACACGTCATTGCTAATTAAAAACTGAGTAAATAGGTTAACTGTCTAATTGTTGCAATTGGTTAATTGCATTTAAACGATTCGACAACTGTTAATTATCAACTTAAAACTGCTAACTGAAAACCGATCTCTTACCAACCCGGGTTTTGGATCAGGACCGCACTCTTATTAATCTCTGATTGTGGAATGGGGAAATAATACATCTGAGGATTTGTAAATCTTCTGGTTTCGAAAGAAAAACGCGCACCAGTAACAGTCGATCCGCTACGTGTCCATCTCATGCCGCCGGCTGGGCCGTTTATTAAAGTTTCTGCCAGTTTCCATCTTTTGATATCGAAGAACCTGATTGCTTCTTCGTAGGTTAGCTCTACCCTTCTTTCATTTCTAATTACCTCTCTCATTTGCTCCTTAGTAAGCCCTAAAGGCAACTGAAACGGAACTAAACCTGCTCTTTCCCTAATTTGCTCTATAGCCTGATATACTTCTGTGCCTGGCCCGCTAAACTCGTTAAGTGCTTCGGCATAGTTGAGTAGTATTTCCGCGTATCTGATAGCAACCAAACCAATGTTATTTGATATACCAAAATTACCACCAGCACCTTCGTGACAGAATTTACGGTATAGATACCCTGTTTTAGTGGAACCCGAAGTCCCTAAACCATCCCCAGGGGCATTGGCATATAAGTTCACAACTGTTTTGGTATTAGTGGTGTTGTTTAACCACAAACTGCCATCGTATAATATAGAGTAGTAAAAACGGGGATCTCTGTCTTTATACATATCTGCTTCTACATAACCCGATCCTGTTTCCTTAATGTTTTTGCCATTTTTCATTGGATAAGTGTCAACCAACTCTTGCGTTGGATAGGAATAAGCCTGTCCACCTCGGGAAACCGGAAGCAGGAAACCTTCGTACCATCTGTTTGTCGATTTCATCACCTGAAATATATGTTCAGGGGTATTTCTGGTAATCATCATCTGATAATAGCCATAACCCGGAGCAGTGGTATTATCTTTAACTAAGCTGTAAATCCCCATGTCTATTACTGCTTTTGCAGCATCGGCAGCGAGTTTCCATCTGTTGTTATCTAAATTATCGTAACCTGCCAGACTTTTATTGGTACCTGTACCCGGATTTTGCCCATTAAACAGCGGACTTGCGGCCAGAAGTAAAACTTTTGACTTTAAACCCAATGCAGCACCCTTGGTTGGGCGTCCGAAATCTTCAATTTTTGTGGTTACAGGTAAAGCAGCACAAGCATCCAGTTCGCTAACAATGTAATTTACCGTTTCGGCAAAGGTAGATCTGGCTAAACCGAAATCATCGGTAATTGCATACACTTTATCACCAATAACCGGAACACCGCTGTAATTGCGTAGCAAATGCCAGTAATAATAAGCCCTTAAAAACCTGGCTTCTAACTTCAGCGTTGCCCTCCTGGCTGCCGAAATTGGAGATCTATCTACATTTGCCAGAAAAACATTCGCACGCCTAATGTTATTGTAACAGTTGTTCCAGTGATTTTTGAATCGACTAAAATCGGCCTGACTTTGAAAGGTTGCCGAATTAAATGCAGGCGCTATTTGTGCAGTAGCGCCACTCCATACGATATCCGAATCGTCGGATGCATCGCTGTACGACCATAAACCGCCACCGGTTAAGCCATTATCCAGATAATATGTTCCTGCCAGGCCAGTGTAAATACCTGTTAAAAAGCGGAATGTTAATAAACTATCTGCAAATACGGTAGCCTCATTAAGCTGCCCCACATCTGTTTTATCCAAAAAACTACTGCTATCAGTTTTTTTGCAGGCAGCAGCCCCCATGGCTAATAAGCCTACAAACATTAGGGTTTTTAAATAATTAATATTTTTCATTTTCTTATGATTAAAATGTTACCTGTAAGCCTAGGTTTACAATTTTTTGCTGAGGATAAGATGAGTAGGCCTCAACCGTTCCTGTAGAATTTATAGACTCAGGGTCTACATCATAAATTTTCAGTTTAAACCAGGTAATCAGGTTTGCTGCGCTTCCATAAATCCGTGCGCTTGATAAACCGATTTTATTTACCAGTTTATTATTAAAGTTATATCCTAGTTCTACGTTTTTAAGTCTGATGTAATCCGTTGGGCGTAACCAAAACGTTGACTGATCGAAATTGGCACCACCTAAACGCGGCAACAGTGCGGTTTCTTTGGTTTCAGGTGTCCATCTGCTTAAATGTATTTCGGATGGGGTACCATTAACATTTCCTATCTGGAACATGGTTGATGCACTTAAACTTCCTTTTGCAGCGCCCTGAAAAAGCACAGAAATATCAAATCCTTTGTAGCTTGTTCCTAAAGAAAAACCATAATTTATTTGAGGGATATTGGGATTACCAATTGGGCCAATATCGCCCTGATCGATCTTTCCGTCGTTATTGATATCGGCATATTTCAAATCACCTGGCTTAACTACCCTACCAACAGATGTTGGACTATTTGCGATATCGGCAGCATCGTTATAGAAACCAATATTGGTGTAGCCATAAATCTGACCAATAGGCCTGCCAGTGCGCATCAGTAATGGATTACCCTGGTTATAAGGTTCGTCGCGATAAATGATCTTGTTTTTATAAATGGAAATGTTCCCTTTAACAAAATAAGAGAAGTTTTCTGATAGCTTGTTTTGGTACGAAAGATCGAGTTCAAAACCTTTATTGTTTACGATACCCAAATTTACCGGAGGCAAGCTAATACCAGAGAAATTAGGAACCGTTTCCCTAACTGTTAAAATATCGTATCTTTTATGGTTAAAATAATCGAAGGTTATTCCCAGTTTACTATTCAGCAATTTAATATCGGTACCAATATCCAGCTTACGCTCCTGTTCCCACCTTACATCTTCGTTTGCCAGAGCACCAGGGGTAATTCCGTACTGCAGGGTGTTATTCTCCCCAAACCAATAAGAGTTTGCAGCTGTTGCCGGGGCATTATAAATTTCTTCGTAGATATAGCGGTAAGTATTTGGAAAATCATCCGAGCCAACAGTACCCAGCGAGCTTCTAAATTTCATGTAATTGATAAATGGAAGCGCTTTTTTAAAGAAAGGTTCTTCGCTAATGTTCCAGGCAACACTTACTGCCGGAAACAAACCATTTCTTTTATTGGCTTTAAACCTATCGGTACCATTATATGCACCGTTTAATTCGAATATATACTTCGATTTGTAATTGTATCCTACCCTTGCAGAATACCCTCTAAAATTTGCAGGAATGTTTGATCCCGAAATATCAGCCAACTGGTTATAAACAATCAGACCGTATAAATTATGGTCTCCGAACTGGCGGTTATAATCTAAAATACCTTGTGCATTGATTTTGCGAAGCGGATAAGCAGATACATTGGCATCGAATGCAGTAGACGCAGTTAAAGGTTCTAACCTGCTTAACTCAGGAAAAACCGGATCTAAAACATCAGAGCCCGGCAGGTACGCATAAGTTGGGAAACGTCCTCTGGTTAGCGAGCGGTTAAACTCTACATTATTGGTATAAGCTAAGATTACCCTTGCCGCAAGACCTTTAGTTAAAAAATCTAAATTCTGATTGGCCTTTAAGTTTAGGTTAAGGTTATTACTGTATCTTCTGTTATAACCTGCATATTGTAAAATACCAACCGGATTTAATGTAGCAGATTTTCTACCTCCGTAACTTCCATCTTCATTTTTTACAGGGTAGTTCCATGGGTTTAAAAGACCGCTGCTTAGCCTTCTCCAAATAGAAATAGCACCACCGGCAAGAACATCTGGCAGGTTTGGTTCATTAATTTCGTTAAACCTGGCCGAAAGATCTAACTTTAATGTTAGTGTTTTAGTTACATTTAAATCAACATTCGATCTGATATTGTATCTTTTTAAATAATAGTTACTATTAAAGTTTTCGTCTTTTTGGATTTCTTTTAAAATACCGTTTTGATTGAGGTTGCCCAATGCCACGAAATACTTTAAATTTTGTGTACCCCCAACGATATCAATATTATTGCTTTGCTGCAAAGCACTTTTGCGCATAACTTCATCGTACCATTTTACACTCGGGTAGCGATATGGATCATCGCCTAATTTAAAATGATTCAAGGCTTCGTCGGTAACCAGACCGGGATAAGTAAGGTTCGGATCTCTTCCTTCGTTTACCTCTTGTTCCTTTAATAAGGTTAATGCATTGTAAGAATCGAGTGGTTTTCTTCTTATGGTTGGCATTTGCAAGCCAAAATCACTTCTAAATGTAATTTTTGGAGCAGAAAATGTACCTCTTCTGGTCGTAATCGCAATTACTCCATTGGCACCCTTAATACCATATATAGCTGTTGAAGATGCATCCTTTAAAATGGAAACCGTTTCAATTTCATTAGAACTTAACTGACTTAGCTGTTCGTAAGGATACTCTACATCATCGACAATAACTAAAGGTCTGTTAGAAGCACCGGTGTAAGTACTTACACCACGAATGTAAATATTGGCTGCATCGGCACCTGGCTGACCGCTGGTTTGCTGTTGGAATAAACCAGGTAGCCTACCAGCTAATGCATTTTGAAAACTTGCGGCTGGGCTCTGCCTTAGTTCTTTACCCGATACGGTACTGGTTGCACCGGCGTTGGTTATCTTCTTTTGTGGGGTAAAACCAACTATAACTACTTCGTTTAAATTTGAATTATCTTCTTTTAAAACAATATTTAATGGTTGGTTGGTAATTGTAACCACTTTTTTAATGTAACCTATAGAACTTATAATTAACCTGGTACTGTTTGCGCCAACTTTTATGTTAAAAGCGCCACTGGTATTGGTAATCACGATGTTCTTCGGGTTTGCTTCTTCGGTAACTGTTGTAGCAATTAGTGTTGTACCCTTATCATCTACAACAACACCCCGTACAACTTTCGTTTGGGCATAAACTAGATTAGTTATCAGCACAAGCAATATTATATTCAGTATTTTTTTCATCTGTATATAGTTTCTTTTTTATCGGCGATGAAGCCATCATGATTTTATTTCATCTGTACGATTTGAAAAAATCGTGATGGTTCCATTATTTTTTAATGATGCTCTTTACTAATTAGACCATCCTGGATTTTGAACCATTTTGTTATTGCTTAATATTTCGGCTTGTGGTATAGGGTACCAATACATTTTAGTATCGAAAACAGCGTTGGCAGAATTGAAATAGCTGTAAGATAAGGCCGTTCCGTTTTTGATAATCTGTACACCTCTAACTGGTTTATTTAATTCAATTTCAGCCAGCTTCCACCTTCTCAAATCCCAGGTTCTATGTTCTTCAAAAGCAAATTCTATACGGCGCTCGTTTTGAATTATTTTACGCAATTCGTCTTTGTTCAGTGTGAGCGATAAACCGTAAAGATTATTGGTACCTGGAAGAATACCTGCTCTTTTTCTGATTAAAACCAGGTTGTTAACGATATCTGCAACCGGGCCACCCGATTCGTTTAAAGCTTCTGCATGATTTAACAAAATTTCGGCATACCTGAATAAGATTACATGGTGTGCCTGGTTGGTGTATGTAGTAGAAGTTTCAAATTTCCCCATGAATTTTCTGAGGTAATAACCGGTTCTGGTTTGCGTTCTATTTCCTCCGGGCTTATCTTGTCCGCCCTCAAATGTTTCAACCGGTCTGCCCAACCAATTTTTGCCATTATGCATAATGGTTGCCGTTAACCTTGGATCTCTGTTTAGATAAGGATTGTTCTGATCGTATGTCGATCCTGCATCAGAAATCGCTTTTCCATCAAGCATCAAAAATGCATCTACCAGGTTTTGCGACGGACTTGTTAATCCAACACCCTGTAAATACCCTATTGGCCCATTATTAATTTCGATATTTGTATTTAACGCGTTCTGTTTAATAAAAATAAACTCGGTATTTTTAGTAGCATTGAAATTGGCAATCCAATCGGTAACCAGGGTATAGCCTAAAGCTTTAACATCTGCGGCTGCCTGTGCGGCCAATGCCCATTTCTGCGTATTATTTGTTGGATTGCTTAAAGGGCTGGCAGCATACAAAAGCACCCTCGATTTTAGTGCCATTGCAGCTCCTATATTCGCTCTGCCCCAATCTCCATCGGTAATGGCGTATGGCAACAGATCGCTTTTTATGGCATCCAATTCAGCAACGATGTACGCATAACATTCATCCAGGGTGTTTCTCGGCACATTTATATTGTCGTTAATGGTATATACCTTATCGCCAATTAAAGGTACGCCGCCCCAACGCTTAACCATTTCGAAGTAAAAATAGGCTCTCAAAAATCTTGCTTCAGCTTTAAATTGTGCTTTTAGAACCGCAGTAGTTGGTACTACATCAATTTTGCTTAAAAAAAGATTAGCTCTTCTTATGCCCAGATAATTCCTACTCCAAACATCATCAGGAAGTGTTGTAGATGATATTCTACCGGTACGATAAAATTCGGCCTGTGTACCTATCCTCGAAGGCAACGCATCATCCGTTCCCGCATCTAAGAAACTGCCATCTATCCTGTTGTACCAATCGGGTAACAAGAGATAGGTTCCGTTTAAAAATTGTTTTGCATAGTCGGCATTCTTATCAACCGGATCAAAGATTAAATCCCCTGTTATCCGGTCTAAAGGCTCTGCTTCGAATCGTTTCGAACAGCCAAAAGCAAATAACAAGCAAATTATAGCGAAGTATTTTTTATAATTATTCATAATCAAGATTTAAAACTGAATGTTAACACCAAAATTGAATATCCGCTGATTGGGCACATTTCCAATAAGCACTTCCGGATCTACCCCATCTAAATTTGACGAGGTTAGCAGATTGAGTCCATTGGCAAATAACCTGACATTGGTAAGTCCGATTACTTTGATTAAGCTACCAGGCAAACTATAACCTACTTCTACATTCCTTAACCTTAGGTAGTTGCCATTTTTAACCCAAAAAGAAGATATTTGATTGTTATTTGGGTTAATCCCCACACTTAAACGCGGATATTGTGCCTGCGAAGCAGTAGCTGGTGTCCATCTTTGTAAACTACTTTCAAGGGCTTGTCCGTAGCCGGCACCTGCGCCTGTAGATGCAAAATTGGCGAAATTGTAATACACATTTCTATTTGCTGTACCATTTAAGGTAAACGAGAAATCAAATCCTTTGAAATTAAAGCCCCCAGTTACACCATAATAAAAAACGGGTTTAGTACTGCCAATAGCAGTCATATCATAGGTATTAATGATACCGTCGTTATTTAAATCTTTATATTTTAAATCGCCGGGAACCGGAAGATAGCCATCAACCTTTGGCCCGTTGTTAATTTCGCTGGTATTATTATAAAAACCATCTGCTACGTAACCAAAGGTTTGCCCTGCAGGTTGTCCGGTTCTATATTCGTAAGCATTTTTTCTAAAAGGCTCATCATTAAATATTACCTTACTCGCATTCCAACTACCATTTGCAGAAATAAAATACTTAAAGCTGTTTATTTGATCCTGATATCCCACGCCCAGCTCAACACCCGAATATTGGTTTTCACCAATATTTTCTTGCGGTAAAACAGCTCCTATTACAGCACTTGCATTTGTTCTTCTGATTTGCAACAAATCGTAATAATTGTTTTTATAATAATCTGCAGTAAAACATAGTTTATCTTTTAGCATGGAAACATCAATACCAACATTAAGTTTCTTTGCTTTCTCCCAGGTAATATTTGGATTAGCCAAGGCTCCTTCATCTTTTGTATTGGAACTTGTTAGCGGGTTTCTACTGTAAAATGTATCGCCATTATCAAAATTTTGCAGGTACTGGAAATAACCAGCAGCTGCATTTGTGGCTGTTAAACCATAAGAGGCTCTCAATTTTAAAGTATTAATGGTATTTTTTAAATTAGCAAAGAAATTTTCGTTGGCCATATTCCAGCCTAAACCAACTGAAGGAAAAAGACCCCACTGATCTCCTTTTTTATACCGGTCGTACCCCATGTACGATGTGGCAATCTCGAGCAAATACTTATTGTCGTAATCGTAGTTAAAGCGTCCGCCTACCGATTGATTAACCTGCGATAAATTTCCGCCTAAAACGTAACTATCTCTAATAAATAATAACTGCGCCTTAAAAGTATTTTTATCAATTGTTTTATCATAACCCAGATCAAAGCGAGAAAATGTTTGTTGATTTAAATCTGTAGGAGAAGAACTATTAGACTGCGTACCGTCGCCACCTATCGCTTTATAGGTAGTTTGGTTTGTTGCCGGATTTACTACCGGAGAATACACTGCAAAAGATTTGCTCCTGTTTATATTTTCGTTGTAGTACGAATTGAAAGATATCGCACCACTCGCATATAAGCCAGGTAAAAAGGTGTCGAGCTTTTGCATTAATGAAATATCTGCCCCTAAATTTCTGTTTATCGAAGGTCTATATCCCGATTTGATGGCCATACCATACAGGTTGTTCTGAAATTCGGTATTTCCGCCCAGCGAGCCATTTTCATTAAATTTCGGATAAGCATTATTGGGTGTAGTTAATAGTGCGCTATAAATACTGGCTACCGTAGCGCCCGGTTGATTGCTGTTTCTTATTCTACCGAACAAGCTTACACTAAGTGTTGTGCTGTTCGTTAAATCTACATCAACGTTACTCCTGAAAGAGAAGCGTTTGAAGCTATTGTTTGTTTCATAAGTATTTATGGATGCGTCTGTAACCAAAAAACCACTTTGGCTCAAATAGTCGAGATCTACAAAATACCTCACCTTTTTAGTGCCCCCTCTTAAATTAAGATTTTGCCTGCTCACGGGTGCTGTTTCCTTTAAAATCTCATCGGCCCAGTTTACATTCGGGTGCGTAAACGGGCTTGTACCATTTTTATACTTATCCAAATCGGATGCTGTATAAATGGCTTGCCTGCCATCATTTGCCAATGCCTCATTAAATAAAGTGGCATAATTGAAAGCATCCAAAAACTTAGGTCTATCTATTTGCTGCTGAATACCATATTGACTGGTAAAGGTTATTTGCTTAGGCATATTTGCACCACGTTTTGTGGTTATCAGCAACACCCCATCAGCAGCCTTCATGCCATACAATCCGGTTCCTAAAGCATCCTTTATTACAGAAATGCTTTCTATTTGCTCAGGGTCAATACTTAAATATGAGCGTGGAACATCATCAATAACCACCAGAGGAGACCTTCCCCTTAACGATAAGATGGGTTCGTCAGACCCTAACTGGAAATTATTTTGCACTACGTACAAGCCGGGCAATTTTCCGTAAAGCATTAAACCAACCTGCGGCGTAGGAAAACTCTTAAGTTCTTCCCCGCTTATCGTTGCGGATGATTGAATCTTCTTTACATTTTTTTGTGTCCCAAATAAGACCGGAACATCGCTATCGGGTAAGTTTACATTTATAGAATTCTTTAATCTAGTTCTTAGAGAATCTTTTAATTTCGATAATGAATCGTTTGGAATTTGTTTATTTTTTTTCGGGGTTGATAGTGGCACCTGAAATTTCTTATTTCCTAAAGAATTAGCAAGACTTGGAAATGCCAAAACATCAGCGCTGTTTGCAAAAAATAATATCACTCCAAACAGAGTCATCCGTTTTATAATCAAAGTATATGTTCTGTTCATTTAAAATAAATTTATTTTATTGATCAATTTAATTTTGCCGTGCAAGAGTACGCCCAGGCGTAAATTCTGTTAGCCTAATTATTTGTCGGTATTTACTGTTGTACGGATTCTAGCTATGCTTAAGGCATACGAATCAGCAGATTTGATTCTGTTCTTGTAAATAGCAGAATGAAAGTGCGGGTATATGCAAATCGGCATAATGCCCTGATTAGGGTTAAATTTCATTAGTTGGTTGAATTTGGTTTGTTGATATTGGGTATCATTTTTAAAGTCGTGATTCGACTCTGTTGGTTAGTCTCTTTAGTTAGTTTTTGTGCATAAATTTATTTTGGTTAGCAAATTGGTTGTTAAGCGTGTGCAGCGTTTGCCAAATAAGATCATTTACAAAGCATTCCCATTTGACAACTGGGTGCTCTGTTTTTAATCTGTTTTTAAAATAAAATCTATCTGGTTTTACGTGCTTTTGGTTAAATCAAAACTGGAGTATTATCTGATTAAAAAAGATGAAAATTGTAAACAAAAAGGTAGAAAAAACATTAATGAGCACCTTTTTAAAGCATTTTGGTTAAAAAACAACAAAAACCAGTCGATTGGAGTCCATTGTTATTTATCCTAAAAACTTTATCGTTTAATACGATTTTTTTTCAGAGATATGGGCAGGTATGAAAAGGTCATACTGGTAACCTCTTCCATAACCTAATCAGCAAGGGGTAAACTTTTGAAGTGAAAATTCGGTACACAAAATGATAATGTTACCTTTGCGCCAAATGATTTTATACAAAACAGACGAACAGGTAGAACTGATGCGAATCAGTGCCTTATTGGTGAGCCAAACCCTTACAGAAGTTGCTAAAGTTTTAAAAGCAGGCATGCGTACGCTTGAAATCGACAAACTGGCGAATGAGTTTATTCTTGATAATGGTGCTGTTCCGTCATTCTATAATTATAATGGTTTTCCGGCCCATATTATTACCTCTATTAACGATGTGGTGGTACATGGCATTCCTGGCAAAGAAGAACTGCGCGACGGCGATATTATTTCGGTTGATGTGGGTACCATTAAAAACGGCTGGCACGGCGACCATGCTTATACTTTTATTATTGGAGAAGTTAAACCTGAGATCTTAAAACTGGTTAAAACCACCAAAGAATCGCTTTACGAAGGCATTAAAGAAGCTGTTGTAGGCAAACGCCTGGGCGATATCGGATTTGCCATTCAAAACTATAATGAAAAACAAGGCTATGGCGTGGTGAGAGATTTGGTTGGACATGGCCTTGGCCAAAGTATGCACGAAGATCCACAAGTGGCAAACTACGGCCGCAAAGGTAGCGGAACCATGTTAAAAGAAAATCTGGTAATGGCTATTGAGCCTATGATTAACATGGGTACGAAAGATGTATTTCTGGATAAAGATGGCTGGGCAATCAGAACTGCCGACGGACAACCTTCTGTTCATTTCGAACATGATGTTTGCGTTAAAAAAGGTCAAGCCTTAATTCTTTCCGATTATTCGATTATCGAGGCCGCTGAGAAAGCAAATGCTAACCTGAATACTTCTTATTATTAAGAGATTTAAAGGTGTTAAAATAACATAGGGAGAGATGCTGAATAAATTCAGCATGACGTACGTTGGTTTCCCTTAATATTGCCATAAAAAAGCCCGGCAATTCTTGCCGGGCCTAAACCAATTCTTAAATAGAATATCGTTATTTCGCTTCTTCCAGTTTTAATACTACACTGGTTCTGTTATTGTTCAAATTTGGGTTGAAACCCACCTTCATCAGAAAATCGCCGGTGTAAGTTTTGATGCTATCAATGGTTGATTTTTTACCCGGAAAAAGGTTAATTTCTTTAATCTGGTATTTTTTTGCAGCATCTAATCCAGCCATTTTAATGGGATACTTACTTCCCTCCTCGTAGCGGTAATTCACCAGGTAATTAAAAATCACCCCTTCTGTTTTTTGTTCATTTACATACAACATCGATGCTACGCTACCTGCGCGTGGGTTAGCCAAACGGTATTGCTCACCATGCCAGATAATCGGTTTCACTTCGTTATAGTTTTTAATCGCTTCCTGGCAAAACTGAAGTTCCTCATGCGGCAATTTACTCACTACAATATCAAAGCCCAGTTTCCCCATCATGGCCACATCAGTGCGGAATTTGATTGACTGTTTGCCCCAATCGGTTACATGGTTAGAACTGCTGATGGCCGGATAAAAATAAGAGTACTCCCATTGCATAAAAATGCGTTCTAAAGGATCGGTATTATCACTTGGCCAAAACTCGGTAAAGTACTGTAAAGCGCCATAATCTACCCTGCCACCGCCTCCAGAGCACAACATCATCGGAATAACTGGATATTTAGCCCTGATGCGCTGCAATACACTGTATAATCCCCTAACATAATCAATGTAAAAATGCGATTGATTTTTTAAGTGTGCAGAATAGGCATTATAAATTACGGCATTACAATCCCATTTAATGTAAGCTAGTTTCGGGTTTTTGGTCAAGAGGTCATCAACCACACCGAAAACAAAATCCTGAACTTTGGGGTTCGACAAATCGAGTTCTAACTGGTGCCTGAAATAATATTCGGGGCGCTTAGGCTGCTTCACTACCCAATCAGGGTGTTTTTCGTACAATTCACTTTTGGGGCTCACCATTTCGGGTTCGATCCAGATCCCAAAGCGGGTACCTGCCTGATCGGCTTCTTTAATTAAGGAGCTGATCCCATTCGGAAGTTTTTGCTTATTTTCCTGCCAATCGCCCAATGCGGCGGTATCGCTGTTGCGCGGATATTTGTTTCCAAACCAACCGTCATCCAGCAGAAAAAAATCGACACCCAGTTTTTTGGTATCTTTTAATAATTCGGCCAGTTTTTGCTCATTGAAGTCGAAATAAGTGGCCTCCCAGTTGTTTAAAAGCGTTAACCGATCTCCTTTCCCATCCAATATTTTATAGTTACGTGCCCAGTTCTGCAATTTTCTGCTGGCCGCACCTTTTCCCTGATCAGAAAAAGTATATAAAAATGCAGGTGTTGCAAAAACTTCTCCCGGCTTTAAGCTATAAGGCGAAGCATAATTGTTCATGCCGGCAATAATGCGGAGGTTATCCTGATAATCCAGTTCGAGATCAATTTTGAAATTCCCGCTCCACTCTAAGGCACCGTATAAAACACTCCCTTCGTTTTCTTCTGCAGGTTTATCTAACGAAATCATAAAAACCGATGGCTGAAACAGGTTGGCCCTCGTTCCCAGTTTACTATCCAATGTTTTAATGCCATGGGTAATTTCGCTTTGCTCTGGCTGCATTTCCTTTGCCCAATCGCCATGGTACTGGTTTAGCCAGAAATGTGGCGATTTTAAGTGCAGGTTGGCTGAAGCATATTTATGCAGCACCACCGCTCCCTTTTCGCTGTGTTTAATTTCGGTCCATTGTTCTATTACATCCTGCTTATAAAACGATTTGTAAAACAGGGTAACCTCGAAATTGTAGACAGGATCTTTTAGCCTGATTTTGAGCAAGCTTACATTATCATCAACAGCAGTTACGGTATGATCTACATATTTAAGATCGAGCGAATTATTGCCATCGGCATGGGTAACCGTAATGGCAGGTTCTACCAGGTTACGAGATCCTGATGGAGTATAAACGGAATTTAACTGACCGGTATAATCGGACGTTTGTTTATACTGACCGGCAACCTGCGCGTATTCTTGCTTATTGGCAAGTTTTTTCCCGAAGAAAATGGTATTCACATCCTTATTTGCCCCGGCTTGTAATACCAGGGCATTGTTTGCCGTTTCGATAGGAATGATAGTTTGGGCATTTAAAGTGCCAAAGCCCAGGCAAAGGGCAATGGCCAGAACTCCTCGTTTAAAGTAATTTGAAAATTGATCTGTTTTTTTCATTTGTGGTTAAAATATAGGCTAATGTTTTAGATAGGTTTTTATTTTTTTGAGGTTATTTTAAAAATCAACGCATCTTTTGCAGCCAGTTTTAGGAGCTGATTATCCTGAATGGAAGCTGTTTTCTGAGCAATAAGATCTGTAAAATTGTATTTTTCGCCAGTTCTTAACGCAAGACGGGAGAAATCGAGGTTGATTTTTTGTTCGGCATCGCTGTAATTGAATATGGCCAGATAAGTCACATTTCCAACCTGTTTTACAAAAAGTGGTGAAGCAGATTTGCCCATACCACCTTCTACCGGAACAAATGCTTTTCCATTCTTTAAAATTTTAAGGATTTCGGTGTTATTCAGTAAGCGTTTGGCCGTGTTTGTCCATTTACCCGGGCGGGAAAAATCATCGCCTGTAATGCAAGTGCCTGTAACAATGGCTGATAAAAAGCGAGCCGTATTTTCCGCATCAGATTGATCGCCAAACACCACATGATCTGCGTCAATATAATCGTACAGATGCGTTTGCCACCAACCGTTGCTCACACCATTTAAAGTATATTCGGTATCGTGTATCGATTTAAAGGCATCGCAGGCAATACGGCGCATGTGTACGTACCTGCCAGAAGCCAAACTGGGCGAAATAGCAGCATAAACCAACATTTTATGATCGAGCTGTTTGAGCAGAAATTCCATACCAGCCTGATAAGCCTGCATACCAGTGCTAATTTTAGGATCGTAAAAATGCTCCGATTCGATTGCAGCATGACCTAAAAAGTCGATTTTAATCATTTCAAAACCACATTCCTTAAACTTATTAATTACAGTTGCAATGCGTTGTTGGGTGCCCGGATGTGTGGGATCTAAAGCACGGGCACCATCAAGATCATGATAGCCCGATCCAACTTTGGTCCACATCTCGCCAAAAGTATAATTGGTCCCTTCGGCCCTGCGGTTGCCGCCGCCTGCAAAACCCCAATCTACAAAAGGTGCCCAGTAGATCCCGGGTTTTAAACCTTTTGCTTTCGCATGATCGGCAAAAGTTTTGAGTTTGGAATAGTCGCCGGTTAAACCACCTTTAAGTAAATTATCCCAGTAAGAATCGAGGTCGATATAAGCTACCCCCTCACTCCTGAAAGATTTAAGGCTATCGGCAAAGAAATCAACTACCTGATTGGCTTTTTCTAATGTAATTTTCTCCTGCATGGCTCCCCAACTGTTCCAGCCCACTGGCGTAGGGCTTTTCCATTTAAAAATTACAGGTGGCTCGGCTATACGGTTTGCTTTGGCATAAGTTTCCATCCCTGAACGCCAATCGCTAAAACTGCCAAAAAATATACTGGCCGAAGTCACTGTATTTCCTTTCAGATAACCGTGCGCTATTTTATCGCGGGTAATGCTTTCGTTAGTGTAACCGCAAACGGCCTCAACAGTTATTTCTTTAGTTGCATCCATTGTAGTGATGACTCCGGTTTTCCAGTTGCGGTGATCAACAGAGCCTATCACATAACCCTTTCGCGATGGATTATGGTATAAAGCAGTAACCTCGGCACTCGGATTGCTAACATTGGCTTGAAATGGAAGGGCCTGATAAGAAATAAAGGTATCGTTATCAAAAGGCACAAATAAGCTGGTAGCTTCATCCTTAATCTGGCTATCCATCAGATTTCCCTTTAAAGGTACCATGCGGTTTGTGGCCAGATTACTGCCGGTTATGTTTACAGAAATGAGAAAGTAATCGCGGTTGGAATAGGTTAAAATGATTTGCTGCATGTTGGGCAAGCCATCCTGTTTTAATAAAAAGGTATGTTTAATTCCCTGTCCAAAAGCATCTTTTACTGCGCTTTTTGTATAAGTAATTTGCGTGTAGTTTCTGGAACGAAGTGTTGTGTTTTGATAACCCACTTCCGAAAAGCCCTCCGCCAGCAGCAAAACCGGACCGTTAAAAACAGTAAAAGTGCCTGTTTTAAGGTTATAGTCTATTTTGCCTGCTTTACCGTAGCGAATAATGGTTGCCGATACGGATTTGAAAGCCGACAACAGCGCAACCAAAACCAATAAACACCTGAATTTAAATAAATTAACAATAAGCATATCCGCTTTAAAGTTTAGTTGAGGTTATCTGGCTTAATGTACCGTTTATTTTAAGTTTTACTTTTTGCGGTTTTGGCGAGGCAATGCGGTAATGGGTAATTTTACCATCCTTCCAAGTCATATCAACCGTAAAATTGCCACGGGCTTTTAGGCCTTTAATTTCGCCAAAAGCTTTCCAGGCATCGGGTATTGCAGGCAGCAATTCGATAAAGCCATCATGACTCTGAATAAGCATTTCGGCAATACCTGCCGCAGCACCAAAATTTCCATCAATCTGGAATGGTGGCCCGGCCGATAACATATTTGGATAAACCCCGCCCCCGGCACCGTAATTCATATCGGTACGCAAGGTAGGTTTTAAAATTTCCCTTAAAAGCTTAAAAGCACGGTTTCCATCCAGTAAACGGGCCCAGAACAACTGTTTGTAGGCAATCGACCAGCTTGGCCCGTCGTCACCCCGTACCTCCAGCGTTTTTTTAGCAGCCTCGGCCAAAGCAGGCGTAGTTACCGGCGTAATTAAGCCTGCCGGATAAACGCCGTATAAATGTGAAATGTGGCGATGTTGCGGATCGGTTTCCTTGTAATCTTCCAGCCACTCTTGTATGCGGCCATCTTTGCTGATTAGTCCAACCGGCGGGATGGATTTTAGTTTTTCCTCTAGCGAAGCGCTGAACGCTGCATCGGTTTTAAGCAATTTGGCTGCAGTAATTACGTGGTTAAAAAGCTCGCGTACAATCTGGTTATCAATGGTTGGTCCCATCGAAATACTGGCCGTTTTTCCGTTCGGCAGGTAAAAAGTATTCTCAGGCGAAACCGATGGTGAAGTAACCAGCCAGCCTGTTTTAGGATCTTTAACCAGGGCACTTTTATAAAATTCGGCTGAACCTTTTAACACCGGGTAAATGCTTTTCAGGTAATTTAAATCCTGACTAAAGGCGAAATGATCCCAAAGGTTACTGCATAACCAGCCAGAACCTGCATTGGAGGCACCCCATGAGGCACTTTCTCCAGGCTCCGTAAATCCCCAAACATTGGTAATTACATGGGCAATCCATCCATTGGCATTGTAATAAGCTTTTGCAGTTTTTGCGCCCGGTATGGTTAAGCTCCGCACCAGTTCTGCCAGGGGCAGATTAAGTTCCGAAAGGTTAGCTTGTTCAATAGCGAAATGGTTCATTTGCACGTTCACATCCAGGTGGTAATCGCCATTCCATGGGGTATTGATCTGGTTGGCCCACAAGCCCTGCAAATTGGGTGGCAAAAGTCCAACCCGGGTACTGCTGATGCTTAAATAGCGGCTAAACTGAAAAAACAGGGCAGCTAGCGAAACATCGTTTTGATAATCTTTGTAGAAATGCTCGAGTCTTACATCGGTAGGTAGTTTAGCGGCTTCGCCTTCGCCCAAATTGATTTTTAAGCGGTTAAAAAGCTTAGCAAAATTAGCATTGTGTTTGGCCAGTTCAACTGCATAGGCTGTTTTTTTGGCCTGTTGCAAAGTATTCTTAACACGTGCTTCAAAATCAGCATGTTTGAAATTGGTTTCTGCTGCAACGTGAATCAGTATTTCGGTAGCATTTTTTATTCGAATGATATTGCCTGTGGTAACTACTGAGCCACCTTTAACAGTGGTACTTACCCGGCTCTGGTATTTCATGCCTTTGCCATCGGTGCCGTTATCCAGCTGACCAAACATCAACAGATCCTTACCATCGCTGGCCAAAGTTGCTTTTTCGGGCCTGCTGATGGAAATATTGCAATTTAGCTTTCCGGGCTGATCAGCCGTAAGGCGAATAACATTTATATCATTATTAAAACTGCAGAAATATGCTCTTTTATATTTTACACCGTTGAGAGTAAATTCGGTGGTAGCCACCGCCTTATCCAACGATAAAGTTCTTTTGTAAAACGCTGGTTTTACGTCTTTATCGCCAGGATACGTATAATCAACCTGCAAATTACCCAGGGTTTGGTATTTCCCCCAGGCTGCACCACCCGAGCCCGGTCCTTTACAAACAAAATCGCGGTTAACGAGTGCCTGGGCTTCATCGTTTTTACCTTCCAGTATCAGTTCTCTGATTTTAGGAAGACTTTTGTAAGCTTCATAGTTGTTGGCATCCTGCTTACCCCCACTCCATAAAGTAATATCGTTCAATACAATCTGCTCTTTCGTTATTCCTCCGTCAGGGGTCATGCCCAGCTTGCCATTACCAAGCGGTAGCGTTTCTTCCCAAATTTTGGCAGGTTTATCATACCAAAGGTTTAGGGGCTTTTGCTGGGCTGTGGCATTTTTACCGATGAAAAGCGAAAAGCAGGCAATAACAGTAAGTTGTTTTAAATACATTAGTTTCATTTGTGTGTTGTTGATCATACAAGCAATCGTCATTTCGAGCGTAGTGTAGCGAAGCCGAGAAATCTATTAAAGATCTCTCCGTTCCAGTCGAGATGACGACCGCTTAAGAGGTTTACTGCTTATTCCAGAACCTGATTTCACTCATATTGCTATAATTACCATCACCAGTGGTTACATGTTTAATCCGGATGCGAATATAACGAATCGGTTTGCCTCCATTATCCAATTCGGATGTAAAAGCATTTTTACCATCGTCTGATCTGGTAATGTCTTTTAATAGTACCCAGCCTTTACTGGTTGCTTCGGCCGGCCATCCGCTGTTACTAGCCGATAAGCTAGTAGTTGCATTGGTTAAATCGGCGGTTCCCCAAACTTCGAAACGGTCGGGATTATTACAGCAATCGCGGCCGGTTTCCTCTATCCGCGATAAATTGGTGTAAACCTTACCCAAATCGAAAGTAATTACATGAGGCATACCACTGTTGCCTGCGCTATGGAAAATATTGGGATAACCTTGTGGCCCAACACTTCCATCCCATAACTTACTAATACTGGTTCCCGATTCGTAAGTCTGCGCATCGCCCGGCAAACGCACTTCGCTAAACAACGACCTGTCGCACAGCACATAAGTAAATATTTTAGGAAAGGTCGAAAAATCTGATACCGTAAATATATCCAGCGAACCTTTACCAGGGATAAAAGCTGATTTGTAAAGGATATCTGTTCCGGCCTTATAATCGGTAAGGGTAATAGCGGTATCTTTTGGCAAAAGTATTTTATCTACGCTGGTACCGGCATTATTGGTATACCGCACAATGGTATTCACATTAATGGTATCGGGTGTATTAAAATTGAGCTGAACCGAACCATTGCTGTTTACCACATAGGGGTTGATAGCGTTGTAAGGCCTGTTTAACAAACCCGATTGGTAAAGCGGACCAAAAACCCGCACATTTCTGGCCTCAATCGGGATAGACCTGTGCCCTTGCGCATCGTAAGAGTAAACCGTAAAAGTATAGGTATATTCTTTCAGGTTCGAAAGGATTACTTTAACGGTATCGAGCGGATTATGTGTGGTTGAATTCACCACCGCCGAATCGCCGTTGTTGTTCCAGTATACCACGTATTTGGTTACACTTGGGTCGGGACTTGAGTTCCACCAGAGTGCAGTGCGCAAGTTGCCCGGTTTGGTAATGATGTTTGCCACACGACCGGGATAAACCATCTCGCCATCTTTTAAAAATTCTTTAAAAGCAAGATCATCTTTGGTACAGCTGATAATCAGGGTTAACAGCAGCAGCAACAAACCACTTATTTTATATATACTTTTCATATCTGAAAATTTATCTTCTTTTGTTAATCAATAACTATCTCGGATCGCCGTAAAAGGCCATTTCCATGGCATGTGCAAAGGTACCGCTCGACCATGTTGTGCTTACCGATAAGCGGATATAGCGCACTTTAGGGTTGGTTAAGGGGAAATTGAAACTTACACCTGCTTTTACAAAATCGTTATCTGCAGTGGTATGCGCTACCGGAGTGGCACCAGACGGCGGATTAGGATAATTGTAATTGCCCATGTTAATCCAGTCGCCGATAACCGTTCCTTCGGGTGCCGATAAAGGCAATTGCGCATCACGTGGGGCCGCTACATCAGAACCCCATACCGAAAATACCTTTGGATTTCCGTGGCCAAATGCGAATTTATCGCCACCATCAGGTCTTTCCCATAAAATAAAGCGGCTTAATTTAG
This sequence comes from Pedobacter ghigonis, assembly GCF_903166585.1. Lineage (GTDB taxonomy): Bacteria > Bacteroidota > Bacteroidia > Sphingobacteriales > Sphingobacteriaceae > Pedobacter > Pedobacter ghigonis. The sequence continues at coordinate 6,130 of NZ_CAESCM010000020.1, read as the reverse complement.
CGCTTACGCCTAAACCAAAAGTCGCAATGGCAGGCATTGCACCACCTGGTGCAGTGTGCCAGCCATTAGAGTTCCCATCGGTTTTTCCATCCCACAAATAAGGTAAATCCCAGCCATAGGCAATAACCCCATCAGATGGCAGTCTGTACTGGAAGAATTTCCCCCTATCCAAAAGGGTTTCGAAAAATGGTGTAATGGTTTTGTAAGTAGTATCAGAAATGTTCCCAAAGTTATCGGTAACGTAGTAACCAATTTTTTTGGCCACAGGTGCATAGCCCCTAACCGAATAACTGATTACATCTGCTTTGCCATAATGCTGATCGATCACATCAGAACTGTTGTTATCGTTTACCGAAAGCAGAATAACACCGAGATTACTTTTTGCCGGGTTGGTTCCGGTAACTTTAATTCCACCGAAATCTGGCTCAGCATTGATACTGGGTTTAGCCAATAAATAAGGTGGGGTGTCGGGATTAACCTTAACCACAACCGGATCTGATTTAACCTCTGCCCTGCTTACCGCATACAGGGTAACATCGTAACCTTGTTTTTTAGCGAAACCATCAACCATAATCGAATCAGAATAATAGCTCGATTTAGTTTCGCGGGTGGTTACCCCGTTTATTTTATACTGCGCCAATACATACAAAAGATTTTTAGAATTGGGCAAAGAATAGGTAATGTAAGCTCCGCCATTAAAATTATCGACTTTAACGTTGGTTACCACTCCCGGCTTGGTCATATCTGAAGAAGCTGGATCGTTATAGCTTTCCATTTTTTTGCAGGCTGCAAGGCTTGCCAAAACAGCGACAATAAGCGCCAGGTAAATACTATGTTTAATATTTTTCATGTTGTTTAATTTAAACTACCAATAAGGATTTTGAACAAGGTTTGGATTCACTACCAGATCGGAACTTCTGATAGGCCACAGGTAATCTTTCAGGCCAAAAACAGGAATAAACTGGGTAGTTGGCCGGTAATAGTTTACGGCATCAGCATTGTTGATGCTCCAACCCTGTATCGGGCTGCTTAGCACAGCCTGTAATTCTTTCCACCTTCTTAAATCCCATCCGCTCTGGCCTTCAAAACACAGCTCAATTCGTCTTTCCTGGTGGATAATCTGTCTTAAACCTTCTTTGGTATTAAATTTATTCGGACTTTTTGAAAAGTTTGCCCACGAAACCTGTACCCCTTGTAAGCCAGCCCTTTGACGCACTTTATCGATGTAAGTAAACACATCTGCAGTTGGTCCGTTTACTTCGTTTAAAGCTTCGGCATATAAAAGATATAAACCCGCTAAACGGATTAAAGGCATGCGGAATGGCGACGACTGAAAACCATCATCATAAACTGAGGCATAGCTCACCAGTTTTTTAGGCCAGTAACCGGTGATGTTCAACCTGATATTATCGCTTGGGGCGGCAAAACCACTTCCCCTGGCCGAAACATAGTATAAAGGTGCACTAGGGCTATCCTGAAAGTTACGGCCATTGCCAAACCAGATACCACCATCGAAAGCCATATCGGCATAAAAACGAGTTTCGCGGGCAAAGTGACCTTTAATGGTTTCGTAACCCTGCTGGATATAATAGCGACTGGCATTATCGCCGGCTTTAATCGTATTCCTGCCAGCATAGTCCCAGGTCTTATCCTCTGTAATCGGTACGCCATTTACGGTGTAAAAAAGTTCCTGCGTAGCAATCGGAGCAGAAAAAGTAGAGGGATTAGAGAAAATATTTACCGCCGATTTCGCTGTAAGCCTCGGAGTAGAAAATCCCTGGTAGTTAAACTCGGGGTTGGAAGCCCAGATAATTTCAGAATTTAGCTCCCATCTTTCGGCAACAGCATTCTGCACATCCAGTTCTCTTTTCAACGAATCGGATAATTTACCAACGGTAGAGGGTGCGCTAAAAGTATATAATTTAATGCCTTGTGCTTCGGCAGCAGTGATGGCTATTTTAGCCGCATCGGCAGCTTTTTTCCATTTCTGTGCATCGTAGGCAGCAGGGAAAAGGCTTACCCCGTCTTTATCTTTAAAACCTGCATAATCCGGATTACCGTTAAACAACGGACTTGCAGCCGTGGCCAGCACATCGGCTTTAACCGAAAGGGCAATTACACTGGTAATACGGCCCAGCTCTGTAGCCTGACTGCTAATCACCGGTGGTAAATCGGCCGCAGCTTCATCTAAAAGCGATACAATGTAATCAACCGCTTCATCAACAGGCACTCTTTTCACCCGCACTTCGTCGGTTGAGCTGTTAATGGCCAGGTTGGTTTTAATTAAAGGAATTGGCCCGTACATTTTAAATAAAACGTAGTGGTAATAAGCTTTTAAGAATTTGGTTTCTGCAATCCAGCGTTTCTTTTCAGCAGCTCCCAGGTCAATTGGTTTATCGATGTTTTCGAGCATGATATTACAGATCCTGATCGAACGCCAAAGGCTATAACTGCCTTCCTGCCCATCCCAGGTATTTAAACCAGGTCTCGCAGCAGTTTGTGTTCCGCGCAACAGGTTAAAGCCTGTAGGGTTAAAACCCTGAAAATTATCGAGTGTATTCGAATAAATTAACTCTGAAGACGTGGTAAAGCCCGGGTTCGTGGCCATATCGTTCATGCGCTGCAAATAGGCATAGCAAGAATACAGGTAGTTCTCGGCCTCATTCCGGTTCCTGAATGCATAATCTAATGTGCCAATGTCATCGGGGGTAACATCGAGGTATTTTTTACAGGATGCAAAAGTGCAAAGCATTAAAAGGATGCAACTGTATTTGAAATATGTTTTTATCGTTTTCATTATAAGGTTACGTTAAGACCAACATTGAACACCTTTTGTATTGGATAGGCAAAACCATTTCCACCCTGCTCGGCATCCCATAATTTGAAAGGGCTCCAGGTAAGCAGGTTTAAGCCATTGAAATAAATGCGGCAGGAGTTTAACTTAATTTTGCTAGAAATGCGCTGCGGAAGCGTATAGCCCAGCTCTACCGATTTAAGGCGTAGCAAACGGCCGTTTCTCATCCACCAGGTACTGGTTTGCGCATTGTTTTCCAAATCAACAGCATTTACAGCCAGTCGGGGGTAAAGCGCATACAGGTTCTGGTTTTCCGGCGACCAGTGGTTATCGGCAAAATCTTTCAGCAATTGCGTATTGCCCAGTATATATTGCTGATTACTTGGCACAAATGGACTTACCTTAGTCGGATCGATAAAGAAAGTCATGCGGTCTTGTCCGGTAAAAAAGGCCGAAAGATCGAAACCTTTGTATGATGAGCTGAAACCAAAACCATATACGATTTCAGGCGATTGTGGGAAACCGATGTAAGCTTTATCGGCCTCATCAATTCTACCATCATTATTTAAATCGCGGTATTTAATATCGCCTGCCCTTGGTGGTTTGCCATTGGGCGAGAAAATCTGCGTTGGCGAATTCTGTACTTCTTTATCATCCACAAACAAACGTTCGGCAATGTAACCAAAGTTGCGGTTAATGGCTTGTCCCGTGGTATAGCGGTAAGCTTCTGCCCATTGTGGCTCTTCGTAATTGAGGTATTTATTTTTGGCAAAAGTTAGGTTAGAACGCACAGCGAAAGAAAAATCGTTCACCCTGAATTTATAATCGAGCGATAAATCCATACCTCTCGAGCGCGCCTCGCCTACGTTTGCACCAATGCCCGATTCCAGTCCTAATGTAGTAGGCAGGTTGGTACGCGGCATATAAATATTGTAGCGGTAGTTGTTGTAAAACTCGGCAATAAGGCTCAGATCTTTAAAAAGTGTTGCCTCCAGCGCTACGTTGGTCTGTCTTGAAGTTTCCCAGGTTACATCTTTATTTTCGTAATTATTAATGAACACACCATTACGGTTAGATGCGCCATTAAATCCAAACTGGGCATAGTTTCCACCACCATTTAGGTTAACATCCGAAATATAGAAAAAGCGTTGCGCACCAATGGCATCGTTACCTACAATACCATAACTAGCCCTTAATTTTAAGCGGTTAATCACATTGGCTAATCCCCCTGTCCAGAATTTTTCGTTAGAAAGCACCCAGCCGGCACCAATGGTTGGGAAAAACCCGAAGCGGTGGTTCTCCGAAAACCTTTCCGATCCGTTATAACCAAAGTTAGATTCGATAAAATAGCGGCTCTTATAGGAATAGGTTAAACGACCGGCCAAACCTAAATTGCGGTAAGGAAGCGAATTTTGCAAAGAGCTTGCATTGCTGTAAACCGATTGCTGGGCTGTACCAATTAAAGTACCGCTAACATTATGGTTACCAAAGGCTTTATCGTAATTTAATGAGGCCTGGGCATATAAAAAGGTATTGATATTGGTGCCTCCCGGATAGTACGACAAATATTCTTGCGCAATATTTGGTGCACCACCCGTTACCGAAGAGTTAAGCCAGTTTAACACGTAAGTATTGCTTTGTTTATCGTAAGAACCAATGTTGTAATAAAATGGCGAGTAGGCACGCTGCGAATCAAAATACGAATAGCGGTTGGTACTGAAGATCGTTTTAAACGAAAGTCCTTCGGTAAAGAAATCTAATTTCTGGTTAAGCTCAAACTGGGCCGACATGCGCGATTCGGAAGAGTTTTTATGTCCACGCAGCATGGCAGCATAAGGGTTATTATCTAAAATGCTGTTCTGCCCTGAACCTCCCCTGTTACCAAATAAAATGTGTTGGGCATTTTGGTTGGCAGCATCGGCAGGGTAAAATGCCGGAAAAGAAACCGGACTAGTATGAACGGCAATGTTGTACAAATCGGTAGAAAAACCACCATCAGTTGCCAGCGGACCATTATACTCGCTAAAATTACCTGATAAGCGAACCACCATTTCAGTAGTTTTACTCAAATCGATATTGATGTTGGAGCGAAGCTGATAGTTCCGGAACTTGATGTTGTTATCGTTGTTATTGCGCGAATCTTCTTTCAGCACGCCGTTATCTAAATTGTACGATCCTGCGATATAGTAACGGGCAACACCACCGCCACCGCTAATACCCAAATTTGCACGCTGTGTGCTGGTGCGCTTTTTAAAGAGCATATCCAGCCAGTCAACCGCCGGGTAAACGTATTCGTTATAGCCCGGGCTTTTATTTACCGTGGCCTGCGTATTAATGATTTGGTTTGGCGTAAACATGGGATCCATGCCCCTGCCAATCGATGCTTCGTTAAAAAGCCTCATGTAGGTAATCGGATCGGCCAGTTCTAAATTCTGCACCGATTGAGAAGCCGATTGCTCCAGCCTGAAATTGATTTTAGCCTTCCCTTCTTTACCCGATTTGGTCGCAACCAGAATTACACCGTTTGCACCCCTTGCGCCATATAAAGCAGTGGCACTCGCATCTTTCAATATCGAAAAGCTTTCAATATCATCAACCTGAAGGCGTGCCAGATCTGAACTGGTTAGCTCTACGTTATCAATCAGAATTAACGGATCTCTTTTATACCCGAAAGTAGTTACCCCGCGGATAAAAAACTGCGAATTGTCTTGTCCCGGCTGCCCGCTGCGCTGGTAACCAATTACACCGGCTATCTGTCCGGAAAGGGCATTGGTTAAATTGCTCGATGGAATTTTAAGGTTGCCTACCTTTACGGTGGTAACCGAACCTACCAATGCTTCTTTACGTTGTTTCTGACCAAGGGCGGTAATAACCACCTCTTCCGAGAGCATATTCTCTTCGGCCAGTTTTACGTTAATTACATTGGCAGCACCAACAATTACACGGTGCTCGCGATAGCCCACATAAGAAAAACGCAGTTGCTCGCCCGGAGTTACATCGAGTACATACTTACCATTGTTGTCGGTTTGCGTACCCACATTTACTTTATTAACTACCGCTACGGTAACACCCGGAAGTCCAACCCCCAGCGTATCGGTAACTTTACCTGTAATGGTTTTCTTTCCTGCCTGCGAAAAACGGATCAAGCGGAAAAGTTGGGGGTGATGGAATAATTTGTTTCTTTTGTATCTTATAGCAATTACAAATTCCCTTGAATCAGGCCGAACAAACCCTTATCAGTTTTTTATTACCAGAAGGCATTCTGGATTATTTCGAAATACTCAAAGTCGAAAAAGAGCCAAAAGAGCTTCAGATCTATCTTGAAGAAAAGAATAT
>NZ_CAESCM010000019.1 GCF_903166585.1 Pedobacter ghigonis | reverse complement strand
ATAAAACAGCAAAAAGACGAATCTCAATGGAACTAGATGACATGGTTACCATTCAGATAGTTATCGCCTGTGGGGGTAATCCAGATCTGGTCTTTAGAGGGCCGTAAGGTTTCGAACACTCCTAATTTGCAATCCAGACCTGGCCTATAATTTTTAACCCACTTAAATAAATTAAGAAATGTTTATTAAACAATCGGGATTACAAATCCGGACTAACCGTAAGCTAGCAGTTAAACTAAAAATTAAAACTGCTTAGGTTTTTTATTTTGGCTGGCCAGTTCAACCAGTTCTGCAATTCTTTTTTGCCTGGTTTCGGGTCGTTTGGCAAAAGTAATCCATTGTAGCATGGCCTTACGTACCGATTTACTTAAGCCCATAAAAAACGTTTTTGAGCCTGCTGTATCTTCCAGCGCTGTTGCTAAATCGGCAGGTATAACGAGTTCTTCCACTTCATCTAAAATGGTCCATGAGCCGTTTTCTTTTGCACGATTGATACATTCGAGCCCGGCCTGCGTCATTAAGCCTGCAGCAGCTAACTGCTCAACCTTGGCCTTGTTAATTTTCGACCAACCACTATTTGGTTTTCGCCTGCTAAAAAATTGCGTAAAACTTTCTTCGTCAATTGTTTTTCTAATGCTGTCAATCCAGCCAAAGCAAAGCGCTTCTTCTACAGCATCACTCCAGGATAGGGTTGGTTTGTTGGCTTTGGTCTTATAGCAAACCAGCCAAACCGATTGTTTGGTGTCATGGTTTTTCAACAGCCATTCGCGCCAGGCTGCGCGGCCCGTAGGACAAAAAGTTTCAGTTGTTTTCTCAGCCATAGGAGTTTAAGCATTGGGTTTTAGGGTGCAAAAATTAAAGGTGCTCCAATTCAAATTGAAGGTTCTTTTTGGCCTGGTGTTCAAATTTATGGTAGAAATAATCTGTTTTGTAGATTCGTTCCATCATCAGGAAGTGCTGTAAAACTTTTTCGCGTCCAGATTTATAAATCAGGTCTGGGTAGACGGCGTATTCTTTTCTTATATTTTGATAATAAATTGTGTAATCTTCCAAAGCCTGGCCTAAAATAGAGAGATCTGCATCAGTAAAATAATTTGTATCACTATCATGGTCACTGAGATGGTTTTTTGTTGCTAATATTTGGCTCTTACAGATTATAATGAACTGATCAGGGACTGAAAGCTGTTTCATCCTTATCTCAGCAAGTTCTGCACTTTTTTCTTCGTTATCGCCTTTTTGCGCATCATAAATAATGTCGTGATAATACAGGGTAAATAAGATGGGGTCCCAATTCGCGATTTTATCTTTTATTTCAAGAAGTTGTTTTAATAAGCTTTGAAGGTGAGTGAGGGTATGGTAATGTCTTTGCTTAGCTGTATATTTCTGCTCAATCTCCGCCCATAACTCAGTTATTAAGCGATCATCGTTGGTATACTTGCTTATCAGGTCGATAAAAGTTGTTTTAAGCATAACTTTTTATTACACAATATAACAGTACATTTTTAGTCGCCGAAATTGTAGGCAAGAATTAAATTAAAACTTCCGGAAGAAGGATTACAACAAATCTTTAATGATTTTTTCGATCGATAAGCCTTCAGCTTCTGCGCGATAATTACGTACGATGCGGTGGCGAAGAATGGGTTCGGCAACAGCTTTAACGTCTTCAATGTCGGGCGAGTATTTACCTGTTACTGCGGCATGGCATTTGGCACCTAATACCAGAAACTGCGAAGCCCGTGGGCCAGCACCCCAGCTGATGTATTTATTTACTGCTTCGGTTGCAAATTCGGTATTCGGACGTGTTTTAGCTGCCAGTTTAACAGCATATTCTAAAACATTATCAGTAACCGGAATATCGCGGATTAATTTTTGGAAATACTGGATATCATCGGCATGGATGATTTTTTGCAACTGTACGGTTTTGTTGCTGGTGGTATTTTTTACAATGTTTAACTCATCTGCAAAAGCAGGATAGTTTAACTGGATATTGAACATGAAACGGTCTAACTGCGCTTCGGGAAGGGGATAAGTTCCTTCCTGTTCAATGGGGTTTTGCGTAGCCAAAACGAAAAACGGTTTGGGTAAGCTATGGGTTTGGCCTGCTGCGGTAACCGATTTTTCCTGCATCGCTTCTAATAGAGCGGCCTGCGTTTTTGGCGGTGTACGGTTAATTTCATCGGCCAGGATAATATTAGAAAAGACAGGCCCTTTTATAAATTTAAAGTGCCTGTCTTCGCCTAAAATCTCTGCGCCAATAATGTCGCTTGGCATTAAATCGGGGGTAAACTGGATGCGGTTAAAACCGAGGTCTAATACCGACGCTACAGTTTGAACGAGTAAAGTTTTGGCTAATCCGGGTACACCAACCAACAGGCAGTGCCCGTTGCTAAAAATGGCGATTAAAACAGATTTTATGATGTCATCCTGTCCAACAACTACTTTGCTTATTTCGGCTTTAATGTTATTGAAAGATTGATGAAGCGCATCAACAGCTTCTACTTCGTTCTTGTACTGCATTGGTGTTATTTTGCGGCTGTGGTTTTAGTCCAGATTTTTAATTCATCGCAGGTATTGAATTCGTCGTCTATTTTAATGTAAGTACTTTCGCGACGTTTCTCAAACCATTCGCTTAAAGTACGATTAATTTTATCACTTTGTGCAGCATCTCTGATTTTCGAGAAATCCTGTACCATGTTGGCTTTGTGTGGTGGTATTTTAGCTTTCAGGTATAAGATACGGTAACCTTGTTTTCCATCAGGTGCAGTAAACAAATCAGGCTTAGAAATACCGCCAACTTTCATTGAATCGATTACTAAAAATACCGCCGGATCTAATTTATCAACCGGAATTAAGGTGCTTCTTGCCTGAACATTTTCTGCATTAAGCATCATACCACCATTATATTTGGTTTCTTTGTTATCTGAGTAAAGGTTTGCAGCAGCGGCAAAACTTAGTTTTTTGCCAATGATGTTGTTGTAGATACTATCGGCATGTAATTTTAAACGGGTTAAACTTTCTGGTGTGGTTTTAGGCATAATTAAGATGTGCCTAACGTGTACCTGCTCACCTCTGCGTTCTAATACCTGTAAAAAGTGGAAACCATATTCAGTTTCGAATACAGGTGAAATTTCGCCAGCTTTTAGTTTAAACGCCCAGGCGGTAAACTCTTTTACCATGGTGTTTCTGTCGATAAAGCCATAATCACCACCATCAGAGGCCGAACCCGGATCTTCTGAATAGGTTTTAGCCAATACGCCCATATCCTCGCCACTCTTAACCCTTAACCTTAACGCTTCAATTTTATCACGGAACTTTTGTTTTTCGGCGCGGGTTAACTGTGGGTTTAACACCACCTCACCAACTTCAACTTCAGTGTTAAATTCAGGAATGCTATCGCCCAGCGATTTGAAGTATTTTTCAACCTCCATTGGGGTAACGTTAATGTTCTCGGTAATTTTTTGTTGCATTTTTTGTGCAATCAGCTCGTCTTTCACCGACGGACGGATCTCATCTTTGTACTGAAGTACCGATTTGTTCAAAAACTGCTCTAAACGCTCTTGTCCCCCGGCACGTTGCATGCTGTAACGCATACGCTTGTTTACCTCATCATCAACAGCACCATCTTCAACCATTACCGAATCGATTTCGGCTTGTTGTTTCAGTAGCTTTTGGGTTAGGGTTTGTTGCAAAATTTTACATTTAATGGCTTCATTGGGAGGATTTCCCTGGTAAAGGTATTGGGTGTATTGTTGATTTAAATCTGATAGCAGGATAATATTACCTCCTACAACAGCAGCAACTTTATCTACCGTGTGCTTTTGTGCATAACTGTTTAGAAACAGGCCCATTAAAGCGGTTGCTACTAAAAAAACTTTTTTCATTCTATTGTTTATATTTTGCAAATTTAATACTTATTGGTTACTAAAAAAACGGCTTTATTATAGCTTGGCCAGCTTTTTTAGCTCACTTTCGTTAATTTTAGTCTGGTATTTTTGTTTAAGGCCATTCAGCCATTTTTCTTCCAGACTTTGCTGGTAGTCGGCAATTACATCGCCTCTAACCTCGCTCAGTGGTTTATTGTAATTTTGTTTGTTTTTACTGTAAAACTCGTTTATTGCCTGCTCATCTTCCTGTGCCTTGTTCCAGATTTTTTGCTCAGAAACATTAAACATCAAAACACCTTCGCGGTATTCGTTCAATAAAAAATCATGGTCCTTGCTGCTGGTACCCGGTTTTTTATGGGTAGTTAGGGCTTCTTCATAATTTTTGATCTCTTCCTGGTAGCCAGGGGTTTTATCCAGCCCCATTTCGCGGGCATCTAAAACCTTCAGTTTAAAATTTATATAAAGGTTTAAATAGGCCTGTAAAGTATCGTACGAAATACTGATATTTCCGTTGTGGCTTTTTTTGTATGCCCAGGTAAACTCTTTGGTACTTATTGGTTTGCCGTTAACTACAGCCACGTTTTGTGCAAACGAAATGCTATAAATAAAGCTAAAAACAAATAGGCAAAAAGCTTTTCTCACGTAGAGCAGTCTATAAATTTTAAGGGATAAAAGTAACAATTAGCGTCGCTATTATAAGATATTTAACTAATTTTAACAGAAATTATTATCCGGCAAAAATACGAATGGAAAACCAGCTTACCAACAATGCGAATGCTTTACGCTTATTTTTTACCGATGAGGTTTTTCTGGTAAAAGATGAAAGTGTGGAAATTCAGCGTTTACGTAATACTGAGCCAGTTTTTGTGGCGGAAAAGGTCGTAGCTGAAGCAGAAAAAGAATCTGTTATAAAGACAGAAGTAACGCAAATTCCGGGTATTAAAGCGCCTGAAATGCCAAAAGTTTATCCTCAGGCTCCTGAAATTACGCATGTTGCGGCTGAGCCAGCACCCGAAAAAACCTTTAAGTTTTTAGGTGGAAATAAAAAATCGGTACTGATTCTGGTTAATGATGAAAGTAATGATGTGAGCACCGAACAGGGCCGCGAATTACTCCGCAAAATTGTTAAAGCTGTAGATCTGGGTACACCCGATTTTGCCATCCTGAATTATTCCAAATACCAGGGCACGGGCTTTGCCGAACTCTACCAGTTTTTTAAGCCGGTTACGATGCTTTCGTTTGGGGTAGAAATTGCGCATTTGAAATTAGATCTGGTTTGGCAGAACGAGATTATTACCCATGGTACAACCCGTATTATTTTTGCTCCTAACCTGCATCATTTAGATAGCGATTTAACCGCAAAGAAATTGCTTTGGGGCAACCTGCAGAAAATTAAATAGAGGCTTAGTATTGTTGAATCACGTAATTTCGGAATCAAGCATTTAGTATCAGGTACTTATAGTGTTTAGTGCCAGATATCGAGATGTGAGATTTTAAATTTAGCAACGGATCTTTAAGCCTTACACCCTTAACCTTTTACCTCCTTTAAAATGAAAAAACTTGTTTTCGCAACGAACAATCAACATAAAACCGAAGAAATCCGCCTTGCCCTGGCAGGCAGGTACGAGGTGCTAAACCTGGAAGATATTGGCTGCTTAACCGACATTCCGGAAACTGCCGATACTTTTGAAGGTAATGCCACTTTAAAAAGCAGTTATGTGGTTGAACATTTTAACCTGGATTGTTTTGCTGATGACAGCGGTCTGGAAGTAGAAGCACTTAACAACGAGCCCGGCGTGTATTCTGCCAGGTATTCAGGGAGCCGTGATAGTTTAGAAAATATACAGCTTGTTTTAAAGAAACTTGAGGGAAAGGAAAATAGAAATGCCAGGTTTAAAACGGTCATTTCCTTAATGCAGGGTGGAAAGAACCATATTTTTGAAGGCATAATTGAAGGCACCATCAGAACGGAATTATCAGGTTCGAAAGGCTTTGGTTACGATCCTATATTTCAGCCGAATGGTTATGACATTACTTTTGCTGAAATGGATATGGCCGAAAAGAATAAAATTAGCCACAGGGCCATTGCACTGAAAAAGATGATGGCTTTTTTGAAAGGGGAGTTATAGGTTCTTGCTAGTTTTAATAAAGGAAGCGTCATTTCGAGCGCAGTATAACGTAGTCGAGAAATCTATTTACGCATATTTATTATAGATTTCTCCATTCCGCTACGCTTCAGTCGAAATGACGGTTACACTTTTAGAAGTTACTTGCAGCCTTTTTTACCTGCGTGGTATCTTTTTTTACCTGGGTCGAGTCCTTTTTAGGTAAAATAGGCTTAATTCCAAAATTAGCTGTATCTGCAGGTTTAGTTGCCTGTAGTTTTTTGTCCAGGTTTAGGCTATCTTTTACAACTGTTGTTTTTGGTTGCGCTACAATTGGCGTTTTTGTGGTTTTACCTGCAACAGTTACGCCTTTGGTATTTACAGGTGCTTTACCCGGAGGAGTTTTGCCTGTTGCTTTCGGTTTAATTTTAGCTTTTGGTTTCCCTGCCGAACCTACGGCATCTTTTTTCGATTTAGGTCTTTCGGTTGGCTTCCATGAAAAGCCTTTTAAAACATGGTCTTTTGCAATCTCATTTTCGGGGTTTAATGCGCCCTCAACACCTTTAATGTAAACAATGTCTTCGATGGCGTTTTCTTTACTTTTAAAAATGAATTTGATCCGGCTACTCAGGGTCTGGTTCATTTCTTTGTAAACCTTCGTGCTATCGTCTTGTGTATAATAAATGCTTTCGGCATTACCATCCACGTAAAGGGTTTTAAGTTTGCCATCATGAAAGAAGCCGGTCATCAGTCTGCCTTTTATCTGGTTAAACCTTAGCGAATCTTTAGGTGTATTTACCAGAAAAGCATTTCTGAAAGCTTTTAAGTTGTTTAACTTTTTATTCTTAAACTGTACATAAATCGTATCGCCCACCTGCTGCGAACCTTCTGACCAGATGATCGGGTTGCTGTAGCAACGCAGGGTAGAATCGGCACTGGTGTAAAAAAGACTGTCGGTTTTAGCCTGAATATTGGTTTTATAAACCTTTACGCCATGATAAGCTTTAATAATACGGGCTTGTACGGTATCGGCAGGGTTAAACTTAGCGGTATCGTTCTTCAAGGCACCAGGTTTTAAATTGCCTATGGCTTTGGTTAGACTATCTTTAACGCCAGGCTTTAGTGCTTTTTTACTCAGGCTGTCTATCTGGCCTTTGGTAGTATTTTTAACCAGCGCATCGGCCTTGGCTGTTATCTTTTTCTGAATGCTATCTGTTTTAATTGCAGGCAGTTTTTTGATTATCGAATCTGCCTTGGCCTTTAAAATATTGTTCTTTTTCAGGCTATCGGTTAGAAGGGTTGGTAAGGCTTTCCCTGCCGAATCGACTTTGGATTTTAAGCTATCAATGTTTTTATCTTTCAGCAGTTCTGTAGCATTAGTGGTATCTATGTCGCCTTTGCCTTTCTTTTTCTTGTCTGCTTTGTTATTCCTTAAATTACGTTTACTGCGGTCTTCTTTTTGTGCTGGTTCACTTTCGGGTTTATACTTGGCTTCGCCAGTACCTTTTTTTGCAGCCCCTTCTTCATCATCTTCTCCAACCTGGTTATCGGCTTTGATGGAAATTTTGGGGATTAATTTTAGCGTTTTTTGCAATACCATCTGTGTTTCGAGGGTATCGGCACCCATCCACAAACTATCGGGGCGCTTTTTATTTTTCACCATGATCGAATCTTCCGTCCCAATGCCCAGATAAGCGTTTCGGGTAACGAGGGTTCTTTGATCGACTTTGTAGTAGTAACCCAAATCGCCAAACATTTTCATTTTATCCTTGGTGTCAGAAAAAACAATGTTTTTAACGGCTTTACCAATTCCTTTTTTGCCGTAATAATACAAGCTGTCACCTTTTAAAGAACGGGTGCCCTGGGTGTAAAGGTTATTCTTTCCAAAAAAGGCATCTTCGGTCATGGTATTATAAGCGCCGTTTTCGGTATAAAGATTATCATCTTTTCCTTTAATGTTAGTTGGGCCATAAAAATAAGTCCACTTTGTTTTGGTATTGTAGCGTAGTGTATCTGACGTGATTTTAACCTGCGGAGTAGTAGCCACAACGTCATATCTAAAATAAGCATCGTTGCCTTCTTGGCTGTAACCTTCGCTAAAATAATAACCATTTTTGCTGGTTACGGTAACGTCCTTGTTTACGATTTTACCTCCACTAGTATAGGTTCCTATTTTGCTTTGCGTATTGTAATCTAAAATATTGGTGGTTAAGATCGAAGTAGGATCGATCATTTTTACATTTCCGGTTAAATGCGCATGTTTTTTATTTCCATCGTACTCCAGCTGATCGGAATAAATATCGGTAGGAAGCTGGTTGATGTGCACATTTTTGTATGCCTCAAAATAGTTACGCTCACTATAAAAAACAGCACTATCGCAGCTTAATGTAGCATTATCTTGCTGAAAAACAGGGTTGCGAAGATAAGTAACATTGTTTTTCCTGTCGCCGGTTACTTTTGTAAAGGAGACGATTTTAATTTTCGACGCAGGTTGCTGACCGAATAAAAATAACGGACTAATTAAAAGGAATAAAAAGACAAATAGTTTATGCACACTACAAAGTTAGTTTTTTGTTCCGAACGTTCGGAATACCAGTTAAAATTAAATATTTTTGGTGGATGTTACCCTTACAGCAATTTCGCGATTTTATTGAACAGCACCAGCTGTTTACCGGGGGTAACCGCATTCTTTTGGCGGTAAGCGGCGGTAAGGATTCTGTACTGATGTTACATTTGTTTAAGGCAATAGGCGTAGATATTGGTGTAGCACACTGTAACTTTAATTTAAGGGCCGATGAGGCGCAGCGCGATGAGCATTTTGTAGCGCTTCTGGCCGGTAATTTAGGGTTACCTTTCTATGTAACGCATTTTGAGACTAAAAAATATGCTGCCCAGCATAAAATTTCGACACAAATGGCTGCGCGCGACTTGCGTTATAACTGGTTTGAAGAAATAAGGAGCCAAGAAGGTTACGATTATGTTGCTTTAGCCCAGCACCAAAACGATGCAGTTGAAACGGTATTGATTAATCTGATACGCGGCACCGGAATTAGCGGCCTGCACGGTATTTTGCCTAAACGCGATAAACTAATCAGGCCATTATTGTTTTTAAACCGCCAGCAGGTTAATGAAATTGTAGAAAACAACAACATTGCCTTTGTTGAAGACAGTTCGAACCTAAGTACAAATTATACCCGTAATAAATTGCGGTTACAGGTGGTGCCGCATTTGCGGGAAATAAATCCACAACTGGAAAAAACCTTTGCCGAAAACATGGAGCGCTTTGCTGAAATTGAAGCTTTTTTAAACCTGGAGGTTCAGAAGTTGCGTGAAACGGTTTTAGAAAGGCGGGCTGATGGAATTTACATCGCTTTGAACGAGATTGCAAAGTTAAATCCACAGAAACTATTGTTGTACGAACTGTTAAAGCCTTTTGGTTTTGGCGAAAATGTAGTGCAGGAAATCCTAGATAGTCTGGAAGCATTAAGCGGAACACATTTTTTTAGCGCCAGCCACCAGGCCATTATCAACAGGAATGATCTGGTTATCGTAGAAAAAGACGTTAAGGTTTTAGCAAACCAGTTTATTCATCCCGATACTGCCAGCATTGAGTTTGCGAATAATGAAATTACCATGGCTTTTAGTGCTGAGGTGAAATTTGATGTGGATGCGAACAAGGCTTTTGTAAATGCCGATAAACTGATTTACCCTTTGGTATTGAGGAAGTGGCAGAATGGCGATAAATTTATCCCGTTGGGGATGCGCAACCCTAAAAAAGTTAGCGATTATTTTATTGATGAAAAGGTGCCCTTGCATTTAAAAAATACAACGCCGATATTGGTAAATGGAAACGGAGAAATTGTTTGGATTGTGGGTATGCGACAGGATAACCGATATAAATTAACCACCACAACCAAAAAAGTTGCTATATTCGAACTCAAAATAAAATAAGTGGAAAGCAAATACGCCTATATCGAAAAACAATACATTGGCCGTGATTATGTACGCATTTTCATCAGGCTTATTATGGCTGCTTTCTGTTTTGCTGCCTATGTTTACGAGCGCGACCGCGACAACACTCAAGATCTGTTTCTGGTAGTGGGTTTCGGGATTATTGGCGTTTCGATGCTTTTACTTTTTTTAATCCAGTACAAAATTATTGTCGACAATGGCAGCCTGATTTTAGACGGCCTGTGGACAACCAAACGCGTAAAAATCGATTTGAAAAGCATTGTAGATGTGCGTAAAGCTGTTTACAGCCGCTATTTTTTTAACAATCCGGTTTATAACCTGCATACCAAAGGTACCATTCGTTTTTACTCATCGGGTAAAGATGCAGTTGTATTAACAGATCGCGACGGGCTGGAATATTTTATTGGTACACAAAGGCCTAACGAACTTTTATTGGTGATAAAAGAGGAAATGCGTAACCTTAAGTAGCGCTGTTCTTCAGTCTGAAGTAGTTTTTTAATACAATTTTTGCTTTTTAGCCCTGATTGAAGCGGCAGCCCCTGAGGAACGAAGGGCTATAGCGTAAAGCAGGAACTACCTTTGAAAAAAGCTGCTGGTTCTGCGCTTCTAAATAAAAATACACGCTGTTATGTATTCAATTGCGAAAGAGAAAACAACACAGAAATGTCACTATTTTTATTGCAATAAACCGACACGCATTATAGCGTAAAATCGGCTACATTTGCGGTAACAACAATACATTTACGATGAAGATAGGAATTGTTTGCTACCCCACTTTTGGCGGTAGTGGAGTAGTTGCAACAGAACTTGGTAAAGCGCTTGCTAACGAGGGGCATCAGGTTCACTTTATTACTTATAGTCAGCCGGCCAGGCTCGATTTCTTTTCAGCTAATTTATTTTATCACGAGGTGTCGGTAAGGGATTACCCGCTTTTTGATTATGCCCCATACGAATCAGCACTCGCCAGTAAACTGGTAGATGTGGTGCGTTTCGAACAATTGGATGTATTACACGTTCACTATGCTATTCCGCACGCATCGGCAGCTTTTATGGCCAAACAGATTTTGGCTAGCTACGGCATCCAGATTCCGGTAGTAACCACTTTACATGGTACCGATATTACACTGGTAGGTAAGGATCCGACTTATAAGCCTGTGGTAACTTTTTCGATTAACCAAAGCGATGGTGTAACTACCGTTTCTGACGATTTGAGAAAAGATACTTACAATCATTTCGAGATTACGAAGGACATTAAGGTAATACCCAATTTTATCGATTTCAGCCGTTTTAGCTTGCAGGCCAAAGATCACTTCAAGAAAGCGATTGCTCCCAATAACGAACGTATTTTAATTCACACTTCCAATTTCCGTAAGGTGAAGCGTACGGGCGATGTAATTCGCATTTTTGAAAAAGTACAGGCTGTAATTCCATCCAAACTGTTAATGGTTGGCGATGGACCGGAGCGTGTTTACAATGAACAGCTTTGCAGATCATTGAATATTTGCGAAAATGTAAGGTTTTTAGGTAAGCAGGATGCAGTTGAGGAAATTTTATCAGTTTCAGATCTTTTCCTAATGCCTTCAGAATCGGAAAGTTTTGGTTTAGCGGCATTAGAGGCTATGGCCTGTAAAGTGCCGGTAATTACTACCAATGCCGGTGGTTTGCCAGAGTTAAATGTAGATGGCTTTTGTGGCTACATGAGCAATGTTGGCGATGTAGAAGACATGGCTGCCCATGCAATAGAAATTTTAAAGGATGATGAAACCCTTAAGCGTTTTAAAGAAAATGCGTTTACACGTGCACAGGATTTTGATCTTAAAAAAATTCTGCCATCATACATCAGTTTTTATAAAGAAGTAATTGAATCATCTTTGCAGGCCAAATATTAATTTATTTGAATTGCAGGAACTGTTAAAAGCCATCTGATTTATTTCAGGTGGCTTTTTATTTAAGAATGATGCCCTGTTTGAGGCTATTGACTTGAAAGCGGTTTTGCGGGTGTTGATGTTAAATTGCTGTTACCGGAATAAAAAGTTTAAACAGCTTGTGAAAGAAATACTTATCAAAACAAAACTTTCTCAAAATCAAATCATTATAAATCGTACCTTTGCGGCAAATGAAGAAAATAGTAGATTACAGAAAGCTGTTGAATGTAGATAAAACAGCTGAGCTTGCGGCGCTTAAGTCGGTTTACCGTACCATGATGAAAGAGTGTCACCCTGATAAATTTCAGGTGGAAGAAGAGAAATTGGCTGCGGAAGCAAGAAGTAAAGAGATTATCGAAGCTTATCATTTCTTAGTGAGTATTGCGCCTGAAACACGCGAACAAAATATCGAAACTTATACTGAGACGATTACCAACTCTAATATTTTAGATTTCGAATACAAACAATCGGTTTTAAATATCCAGTTTTTTGATGGCAGTGCTTACGAATATTTTGACGTTCCACGTGCGATTTACATTAAACTGGTAAACGCTGATTCGCCGGGTCGTTTTGCCCGTCGTCATATCTGTAATTCATATCCGTATCGTAACGTTGCTAAGGTGGCTGAGCCTGCTTAGTTTGAAGATATAAATTAGTGAAAGACTTGCCTTAGGCAGGTCTTTCTTGTTTTATTAAAGTTTGATCGTCCTGCTGATCCGATAGCTATCGGATTTATTTCAGCATCTCTTTTAGTAAAA
Source organism: Pedobacter ghigonis (assembly GCF_903166585.1). Classification (GTDB taxonomy): domain Bacteria; phylum Bacteroidota; class Bacteroidia; order Sphingobacteriales; family Sphingobacteriaceae; genus Pedobacter; species Pedobacter ghigonis. The sequence continues at coordinate 90,968 of NZ_CAESCM010000019.1, read as the reverse complement.
TTAAAAAACTAAATAGCCATATACTCCGGCCATTGCAACGCTTTAGGCAATGTCATATTGCTAAACTCCAGGTGTATTACCCTTCTTTTCTTGCTGTTGGTAGTTCTGCTTGAACTATGTAAAAGCAAAGGTTTCATGATCATAACGCCACCACATTTTACATTACAGCTTACTTCTGTTTCGGTAGCCCAGTCGATATTTTCGGGACGGTAAATCCCTTTACTGTGCGAATCCGGAATTACTTTTAATGCGCCGTTTTCTTCATTCGTATCATCCAGATGAATGCGGATTGTAAAATTATTTTCAAGGATGTTCAGTGGTGGTTGAACTGCGAATTGATTATGCTTATTGGTATAAGGCCCGAATCCGGCTATCTCAGCTTTTCGATCTACGGAGATCGTTAAATCCTGATGATAGGCAACAAACCAATTTGAGTTTTCAGGTTTGTCGAAATAGATTGATTTAGCCAAAAAATAGTCATTGCGGAAAAGCTGATGGATTACCTTCTTTAAGGTGGCGGTGAAAATTAAGTCCTTTACTTCCGGAATTTCCTTTAAAAACTGTCTGATAGCAAAAAGATCTTCCGATTTCCGGAAATTTGATCGATCGGCATTAGCCGCATCAATAGTTTTTGCAATTTTATCTGTTTCTTCAGCAGTGTAGATGCCGTTTATCACAGTAAAGCCCCTGCTGTTAATTTCTTCCTGATGTTTTTTCAACTCCTTAATTATTCAGCATGGGTTTAAAACGGTTGTCTTTATTGCGCAAATCCAATCCGCCTTCGTAAACCGATTTTAAGTTAATCAGATAGAAGCTCCAGCCATTGTGACAGCCCAGGCGAATGTTTCGTTTTGAAGCTTCATCAGTTGGGATGTTCTTTTGAGTAAGTTCTACAATGGTATATTCAAATTCTTCATGGAGCCTAATTTCAACCAGGCAATCTCCGGCAAAAGTAAACTGGAAATAATCTGTTCCATTGGCTTCGGTTATTGTGCCGCTTTCAGTATCATCGTACAAATACCAAATCCATTTATATTTATCGCCTTTAAGTGCGTTTTGTGTTTTGTTTAGTATCAGTTCGTTTTCATCAGAAAATTCGGCATCGACCAGGAACCATTTTTCAATCTCACTGGCTGTTGTCCATGCGTTATAGATATCTTTGAGTTTGGCTTTAATGGCCACTCTTAACGTGAATTTGGTCCAATCGAAATTTTCCATTGCTTTTTTATTTAATCGAATACTAAACAAACAGGTGCGCCAACATCGACTCTTTTACCGCTATCGGTTAATTTTCCTGTTTTTTTATCGCGTTTAAAAATAACTACGTTATTGGTGTATTGATGGCCAACCAGCAGGAAATTACCGCTCGGATCGATGCTAAAGTTTCTCGGCCCTTTACCTAAAGTGCTTATGGTTTCAATAAATTTTAACTTTCCGTTGGGTAAAACTGAAAAAGTAGAGATACTGTTGGCATCGCCCCGGTTGGTTTCATATAAAAACTTTCCATCAGCTGATACATGAATGTCGGCGGCATCAACACGGCCAGTGAAATCTTTTGGCGTTGTGCCGGTTTCGTCGATTTTGGTCAGTTTGCCATTGGCATAAGCAAAAGTAGTAATGCTGCCATTAAACTCGTGGGCTAAATATGCAAACTTTCCATTCGGACTAAAGGTGATGTGTCTTGGCCCGGTGCCGGCATTGGTTTTAAGTACCGATTTCTGGGTTAACGTTTTGGCTTTACCTGCAGCGTTGTAGCTGTATATGTAGGTTTGGTCTTCGCCCAGGTCGTTAACAATTAAATATTTGTGATCTGGTGTAAATAAGGTCATGTGTACGTGAGCACTTTCCTGTCGGCCTTTTTGGTCGATGCTTTTGCCGGTATGTTTAATTGCCTGTGTAGCCTCTGTTAAAGAGCCATCTGCATTGCGCGAAAATACGGCCAAACTACCGCCTGAATAATTGGCTACAATTACATTTTTGGTGTCGGCTGTAATATAGCAGGGGTCGGCACCGTGGCTATCTACTTTGTTAATAAATGTTAGTGCTCCGGTTGCCGCATCATATTTAAAGGCACTTACAGTACTGGTGTTTCCGGTTTCATTAACGGCATAAGCATATTTCCGGTCTGGTGAGATGGCCAGATAGCTTGGATTAGCTGTACCTTTGGTAACATGTTTTAGGCTTACATCAGCTGTTGAAGTATTAAAATTATATGCGTAAATGCCTTCGCTTTTGCCGGGCGCAGTATAGGTGCCTATAATAAGGTTATAATTATTTTTTTGCGCCAGCGCAGCTGTTGATAGTACCGACATTAACAATATAGAAAAATACTTCTTCATAAAAGATGGTCTTGTTTTTAACAAATATGGGAAAATTTTATAAATCGTCATCTTTTGTAATGCGTATGATTGAGGTTAGCATTTTTAATTGATGCGATACAATCGCCTTTCCCGCGCATCCTCGTTGCAAATGCAGACGATAGCTTTAGGCAACAAAAAAGGCAATCTTTCGATTGCCTTGAATATTATTTAATTAAGTGTTTTATCTGGATCAGTTCGTGATCTTCCAGGTAACGCCATCTGCCGCGTGGCAAATCTTTTTTGGTTAAATTACCATAAACTACGCGATCTAATTTTTCTACACTATAACCTAAATGTTCGAAAATACGACGCACAATACGGTTTTTGCCGCTGTGGATCTGAATACCTATTTCTTTTTTGGTGCCACCTGCAACATAAGAGATGTTATCAGGTTTAATCAAACCGTCTTCAAGCTCTAAACCGAAAGCAATTTTATTCAAATCACCTTGCGATAAAGCTTTGTTTAGTTCAACGTTGTAAATCTTGGTAATACCGTTTCTTGGATGCGATAATTTATCGGCAAGGTCACCATCATTGGTCATCAATAATAAACCTGTTGTATTGCGGTCTAAGCGGCCAACCGGGTAAATGCGCTCACGACTGGCTTTGTCTACCAATTGCATTACTGTACGGCGTTCCTGAGGATCGTCGGTAGTGGTAATATAATCTTTTGGTTTGTTTAACAGTACGTAAACTTTTTTCTCGCGTTTAAGCAGTTCGCCATTGTAACGTACCAAATCTTTTGCAGGGTCTACTTTGTGCCCCAATTCGGTAACTGCTTCACCGTTTACGGTAATAATGCCGGCAGCAATTAGCTCATCGGCCTTACGGCGCGAGCATATACCTGCATTTGAAATATATCTGTTTAGGCGAATTAAGCCTTTATCTTCGTTTGTTTTGCGGGCCGGAGCAATAACTGTTCTTTCCGGACGGTTAAACTCCGTATCCCTTGGCTGTGCCTCTTCGCGTTTTCTGAACGGACGGGTATCGCCATCTTTCGGTTCCCTTGGTTTTACATCTCTTGAGCTTCCTGCACTTGGTTTAAAACCATCTGATTTGCCTCTCGATTTGAAATCCTTGTAACCACCAGTTCTCGGTTTAAAATCTCTCGAATCTCCATCCTTAGATTTGAAATCGCGTTCTCCTGTTCTTGGCTTATAATCTCTTGCTCCACCTTCTCTTGGTTTAAAATCTCTGTCTCCTGTTCTCGGTTTGTAATCTCTTGAACCTCCATCTTTCGATTTAAAATCTCTGTCGCCGGTTCTTGGTTTATAATCTCTCGATCCTCCGCTTCTTGATTTGAAGCCACGATCTTCTGCACCTGAACCTGTATCTTTGGATTTAAACTCACGATCACCAAATTTGAAGCTCTGTGGTTCCGAATCTTTCGATTTAAAATCACGTCCGCCTGCTCTTGGTTTGAAATCTTTTTTGTCTCCGAAAGATTTAGATTTGAAATCTCTGTCTGAACTTCTGGGTTTGAAGCTGTCTTTTGAATCGGATGATTTTTTGAATTTGTTGTCTTTGTCGTCTGATCTTCTTCTGTCAGACCCGGCAGCATTGCTTTTGCCTTCTGTTCTCCGGCTGCCCGGTTTGGACTTGTCATCCCGACTGTTCCTGTTGTTTTTATTTATCATGATACGCTTTTAACCACATCAAAAATGCGGGCTGCAAATTTATAAAAAATAGCTGAACATAACAATTTTTGGAGCTGAAAAATCAGATAAAAAAATAGCCTCTAAAATAAGAAAAAAGGTCTGAAATTCAAAATCGAAAATCGCCGTTTAAAGCACTTTAAAGGCTGATTTTTACAGGTAATTCCGTAACTATTTGATAATGTGCTTATTATTTTTTACCTTTGCCAACGTTTTTATATAAGTTCACCAAAAAAAGGAGGAAAATGTTAAAGAAACACATCGTACCATTTGCGGTAGTGGCAACACTATTTATCTTGGCAAAAGTGTTCGCTTACCAAATGCCCTTAGCACAAAAAAGTCTTGTAAAAGAAGAAAAATTAAACACTACAACACCCAAATCTGATAGCCTGGAAGTTGAATATGAGGCAGGTCCTCTATCCTTAATGGCACAATTAAATTTCGCTCAGGAAACTTTGCCATTAGGCGATAAAAAGGTTGAGCGCAAAATGAAAAAAATCCTTGCAGCACACACTTATAGGAATACTCAAACCAACCGTTTGCACGCGAAGGCAGCAAAATGGTTTCCGGTAATTGAACCTATACTTGCAGCATACGGAATTCCGAACGATTTTAAGTATTTGGCCCTGGTCGAATCTGGAATGGCTGAAGGAGTTTCGCCGAAAGGTGCAGCCGGAATCTGGCAGTTTATGCCAGGCACTGCCCGTACTTACGGATTAAAAGTAAACGGTAGGGTTGATGAACGCTATAATTTGCGTAAATCCACTATCGCAGCCTGTAAATACATTAAAGAAATGTATCAGGGTTTAGAAAGCTGGACATTAGTTGCCGCAGCTTACAACATTGGCGACGGACGCCTGCGCAAGCAAATCGATAATCAAAATCAGGATAATTACTACAAAATGAAGTTGAACCGCGAAACCGGTGGCTATGTTTATAAAGTAATCTCTATGAAACAGATTATGGAACATCCGAAACGTTACGGTTACGCAAAACCGAGAGTATTATTGGCTTACAACGCAGAATAATATAATTAAGATAAAGACAAGCATTTGGTAAGGCGTCCCGGTTTTCGAATCGGGACGTTTTTTTTGTGGGTGATTACATAGATTCTTAGATTACACAGATGGTTTGTTCTTTCTGTATCATGCTAATCAATGAACAGTTTGCAGTACTAATGATCAAGTTGGGAGTTGAGTGTTCGGAGTTTAGAGTCAGTTAACCGATTCGAACAATTAACCAGTTAATCTTTGTGCAGTTATCAATGAACAAATGACTAATGAATCAATGAACCAAAAATTCCTTTTCTTTGTAGTATGTTCAAATTGCGTATCCAGAAAATTATTAACCAGCCGGGCGATAACATTACTTTTGAATTTGAGGTGTTAGGGGAGAGCTACCCTAAGTATCTGGCCGGGCAGTTTTTATCGTTGGTTTTTGAAGGAAAGCATAAGGAAATCAGGCGGTCGTATTCTTTTAACAGTTCGCCGGACGTGGATGAGCCACTTGCGGTTACGGTTAAACGTGTCGAAAATGGAGAGATTTCGCGTTTTCTGCACCATAAAACAGCTGAGGGTGATGTGCTTTTAGCGCAAGAACCACAAGGTTTATTCAGTTATCAACCGGTAGAAAATCTGGAACGCGATATTTTTCTTTTTGCCGCGGGTGTGGGTATTACGCCCTTGTTCTCGATTATGAAAACGGCGCTGGTTACCGAAAAAAACTCTAAAATTACTTTGGTATATAGCAACCGCTCAAAAGAAGAAACCTTATTTTACGATGAACTGAGCGATTGGCAGCAGAAATTTCCAGATCGTTTAAAAATTGTTTGGGTATTTAGCAACAGCAAAAACCTGCTCACTGCCCGGTTAAATAAGTTCTACATTGAAAAACTACTAAAGGAACATTTGTTGTTTGATCGGAACGATGCACTTTTCTACACCTGCGGACCAGTCATTTATATGGATTTGTGCCGTATTACCTTATTGGGCATGGGTTTCGATATCAAACAGATTAAACGCGAAACTTTTGTGCTTCCGGAAGATGAAGTGGATGAAGACGATAGTTCGGAAAAAGTGGTGGATAAGAATACCTATTCGGTAGTTTTAAACTTTAAAGGGGAAACCTATCATCTGGATGTACCCTGGCCAAAACGGATCCTAGATGTTGCCCTGGAGCATAAAATTAAACTGCCTTACAGCTGTCGCGGTGGGGTATGCAGCACTTGTGTGGCCAACTGCACCAAAGGTGGTGTGCGTATGGATTATAATGAGGTGCTTACCGACGATGAATTGGAAAGGGGCAGGGTGCTAGTATGCACCGGACACCCTATAGAGAATGGTACTACGATCGAGTGGTAGCCTATCCATGCGTTGAATGCTTATCCCTAGTTTACATTACTTAACTATAGCCTTTCTGTGTAACCTGTTCTTTTAAGATACCACTATAAGCTTTTCAGTTGAAGATTTTTATTTCTGATCTTTTCAGAGTTTAAATCAATTAACTCGGAAAGTTGTTTTTTTAATACTAGATTTTCAGTCCAGAAGGTGTCTTCTATTTTTGTTGTTCTCTCAAGTAGGTCGCCTGGGTATAGGTCGCCCTCAGTAAGAATATCTTTGCTTAAAAGTTCAATTGTGATAGGTATCAGGTATTTTAAGCCAATATTTTGTCCAATTAATGTTCTCAATTGCTCTGGCGTAAGTCTGTTGATGGGTATTTTTCTATACTCATGACATCTTTTAATTAAGTTAGTTGGGTATTCTTTCAGGTTTGACAATTTCGAATGCTCTAAATCTTCAAGAGACTTTTGCTCAAATTGTAATTCATTTTTGTTTTTCTTCATTTTTACAAAAAAAAGAGTCGGTTTTTTCTCTAAAAATACAAAACCATCGTCCATTCCGCAACGTTTATGATGTGGAAAAAAGATGGCAACTTATTTCAAAATATAGCTTTTACATTATGACATTTAATCCTTAATACAGATTGAATTAGACTTTCTTTTTGATAAAATTTTTAGCAATTTTGCCGATTGAAATCTGGCTTTTTCAGTTGCCCGACCTTATCCCCAACTTTAAATAAAATATGAGCAATAAATCTATCGACCTCGGTGAGCAAAAAGATGTAGAAGTATATGGTGCGAGGGTACATAATTTAAAGAATATAGATGTAAGTTTTCCGCGCAACCAGCTCGTTGTAATTACAGGCTTAAGTGGTAGCGGGAAATCATCCTTAGCTTTCGATACCATTTATGCTGAAGGCCAGCGCCGTTACATGGAAACATTTAGCGCCTACAGTCGTCAGTTTATGGGGGGGATGGAGCGCCCCGATGTGGATAAAGTTTCGGGATTGAGTCCGGTTATTGCCATTGAGCAGAAAACCACCAGTAAAAACCCACGATCTACAGTGGGCACCATTACCGAGATTTACGATTTTATGCGTTTGCTCTATGCCCGTGTGGCCGATGCTTACTCGTACAATACGGGAGAGAAAATGGAGCGCATGAGCGAAGATCAGATATTGCGGAACATTTTCCGCAAATTTGATGGTGTTGCCGTAAACATTTTAGCCCCAGTGGTTAAAGGTAGAAAAGGACATTACCGCGAACTTTTTGAGCAGATCCGTAAGCAAGGTTATGTAAAGGTGCGTGTGGATGGCGAAATAAAAGATATTACCGCCAAAATGCAGGTCGACAGGTACAAAATACACGATATTGAAGTAGTGATTGATCGCCTGATTATCGATACCAAAGATAAAAAGCGCTTGTTGGATTCGCTTCAAACTGCGATGAAAATGGGTAAGGGCGTAATCAAAATCAGCGATAAGGATAATCATGTAGCGCATTTCAGTAAGTTTTTGATGTGCCCTACAACAGGTATTTCTTACGATGAACCACAGCCAAACAGTTTCTCGTTCAACTCGCCTTATGGTGCCTGCGAGCGTTGCGATGGTTTGGGTTATATTTTTGTGGTTGATAAGGAATCGGTTATCCCGAATCCAAAACTGAGCATTTTAAACGGTGGTTTGGCCCCGCTTGGCGAGTACCGCGATATCTGGATGTTCCAGGTGTTAAAAGCGCTGGCCAAAAAATACAGTTTCTCGCTTTCTACACCAATCGAAAAACTGAGCGACGAGGTAATCAACATGATTTTGAATGGTTCACCCGATCTGATCAAAGTTGAAGTAGAATACAACAAATGGAATGTGCAGAACTATAATATCACTTTCGATGGTATTATTAAGATGCTGGAAGAGCAGAACGAAAAAAGGAGCGAGTCTGCATCCGATGATATGGACGAGTTTCGTAAACTAAAAACCTGTCCGGAATGTAACGGTGCCCGTTTAAAAAAGGAAAGCCTGCATTTTAAAGTAGATGGGAAGAATATTTTCGAGCTTTCTTCTATGGATATCAGCAACCTGCACCAATGGTTCGAAAAGGTTGACGAACGGCTTTCAGACCGCCAGAATATTATTGCAAAAGAGATATTAAAAGAAATTAAAGCCAGAATCGGGTTCTTGACCGATGTGGGTTTAACTTATTTAACTTTAGATAGAACCGCGCGTACCCTTTCGGGTGGTGAGGCACAACGGATCCGTTTGGCTACGCAGATTGGTTCGCAGTTGATGAATGTAATGTACATTCTGGATGAACCGAGCATTGGTTTACATCAGCGTGATAATGAGCGTTTAATTAATGCTCTTAAAAATCTCCGCGATTTAGGGAATACCGTTTTGGTGGTAGAGCACGATAAGGATATGATTATGGAGGCCGACTGGGTAATTGATGTTGGTCCGGGGGCAGGTATTCACGGCGGAACAGTGGTTGCTGAGGGTACTGCAAAAGAAATCCTGAAATCGAAAACCCTAACTTCTGCTTACTTAAATGGAACCAAGAAAATTGAAACACCTAAGGAGCGTAGAAAAGGTAACGGACATAAATTGTCGATTATTAAAGCTACCGGACATAACTTAAAATCAGTTTCGGTTGATTTTCCGCTAGGTAAATTTATTGCGGTAACGGGCGTATCCGGTTCTGGTAAATCGAGTTTAATTACCGAAACTTTGTACCCGATATTGAACCACCATTTCTTCAGGGCTAAAAAAACGCCGCTTCCTTACGAGAAAATTAGTGGTTTAAAAGAAATTGATAAGGTAATTGAGATTGATCAGGCACCGATTGGCAGAACACCGCGGTCTAACCCTTCAACTTATACCGGAGTGTTTTCAGATATCCGTAACCTCTTTGTACAACTGCCAGAGGCAAAGATCAGGGGCTATAAACCTGGCCGTTTTTCTTTCAATGTAAAAGGTGGCCGTTGCGAAACCTGTCAGGGAGCCGGATTAAAGGTAATTGAAATGAATTTCCTGCCTGATGTGCAGGTGCCTTGCGAAGAGTGTGGAGGTAAACGATATAACCGCGAAACTTTAGAGGTGCGTTTCAGGGGGAAATCGATCAGCGATGTGCTAGATATGAGTATTGAAGATGCCTGCGATTTCTTTGAAAATATTCCGATTATTTACAGAAAAATAAAAACCTTAAAGGATGTTGGTTTAGGTTACATTACTTTGGGCCAATCGTCAGTTACCCTTTCAGGTGGCGAGGCTCAGCGGGTTAAGCTGGCTACAGAACTATCTAAAAAAGATACCGGCAAAACATTCTATATTTTAGACGAACCTACTACCGGACTCCATTTTGAAGATATTCGCGTGCTTTTAGGCGTGCTGCAGGAGTTGGTTGATAAGGGAAATACCATTTTGGTGATCGAACACAATTTAGATGTGGTAAAAGTTGCCGATTGGGTAATTGATCTGGGTGAAGAAGGTGGGGCCGGAGGCGGAAGAATCCTGTTTGAAGGTACTCCTGAAGGTTTGATCCAGAATCCGATCAGCTTAACTGGTAAATTTTTGAAGAAGGAAATGGAATATAGTCCGGAGTCCGCAGTCGGAAGCTCGGAGGCTATTGCCAAAGCACCGAAGAAAAGTACAGCTAAAAAGAAAAAGTAATCAGAAGTTACAAGTGATTTGTGAGCCTGAGTCTATCGAAGGACATCACCCATCTTTCATATTACGGTTTCCATCATCCATTTAACATTACAAAAATGATTTTCACCGATACCCATACCCATTTATATTACGAGCAAGATGCCGAAAAACAGGCGCAGTTAATGGAGCGCTGCTTTGAAAACAATGTGAACCGTTTGTTTTTGCCAAACGTAGATGTAAAATCGATTGCGATGATTGATGATCTGGTAGCAAAATATCCGGAAAATTGTTTTGCTATGGCTGGCTTGCACCCTTGTGATGTAAAAGAAGATTACCTGAGTGTGCTTGATGAGATCTATGCAAGTATTGCCGGAAGGAAGATTTATGCCGTCGGCGAAATTGGAATCGATTTATATTGGGATAAAACGACTTTGGCGATTCAGCAGGATGCCTTTCATAAACAGATTGCCTGGGCTAAAGATTTGGGGTTGCCTATCGTAATCCATTGTCGTGAAGCCTTTGACGAGGTTTTTGAAGTTTTAGAAAGTGAAAAGGACGAAAAACTCCGTGGAATTTTCCATTGTTTTACCGGTAATTTGGCACAGGCAAAACAGGCCATCGATTTAAATTTCTATCTAGGTATTGGCGGCGTTATTACCTATAAAAAAGCAGGACTGGATGCTGTACTTGCTGATATTCCTTTGGCGAATGTGGTGCTGGAAACCGATTCGCCTTATCTGGCACCGGTGCCATTCCGCGGTAAACCCAACGAAAGCAGCTACCTGATTTATATTGCCCAGAAACTGGTAGATATTTATGGCGCATCTATTGAAGAGATTGCAGCTGTAACCACAGCGAATTCGAAAAAGATTTTTGGCGTTTAAAAAGTATTTCATCTACTGGTTGGTGTCCTCACCAACCAGCTTTAGTTCATCGCTATTGTTCAGCATCTCTTCATTTACTTGATATCCTCACCAACCAGCATACTACAATCCATTTTGCTGATTTGGTAAATAAAAACTAAATTTTTTATTTTATTGGCAACTAAAGCGTTTTAATGGATGTTTTTGTTGATAATTTCAAAATATCGACCTATCATTTGTAATTTTTTGCTTTCTTTGCGGTGAGCAACCTTCACCAACCAAATGACCAAAGTACTTATAATTTATACCGGTGGTACCATCGGTATGGTTAACGATCCTACCAACGGGATGTTAGTTCCCTTTAATTTCGAACAGATCAAAGAAAATGTTCCGGAATTAAACCGTTTAGATTATCATTTAGATGTACATTCCTTTAATCCGGTACTCGATTCATCGAACATGGATCCCGAAATCTGGAAGACTTTGGCCGACCTGATTTACAATAAATACGATCAGTACGATGGTTTTGTGATTTTGCATGGATCTGATACCATGGCTTTTACCGCTTCGGCATTGAGTTTTATGCTCGAAAATCTGGATAAACCAGTTGTTTTAACCGGTTCGCAATTGCCAATAGGCGAAATCAGGACAGATGCCAAAGAGAATTTAATTACTGCCCTCGAAATAGCCGCTACCAAAGAAGATGGCAGGGCATTGTTTCCAGAGGTTTGCATTTATTTTGATGCACAGTTGTTTAGGGGTAACCGTTCTATTAAATACAACAGCGAGAAATTTGAGGCTTTCCGCTCACCCAATTACCCCATTTTAGCCGAGGCTGGTGTTCACCTGCAGTTCTACAGAAATTATATCATTAAAGCCCCGCAAGGCAAATTAACCCTGCATACCAACTTCAATTCGAATATTGGTGTGCTGAAATTATATCCGGGCATTACCCCACAAGCCGTTCAGGCCATTACCGATTCGAAGGTAGATGCCATTATTTTAGAAACATTCGGTTCGGGCAATACCACCACCGCGCAATGGTTTTTAGATAGTTTGCGACAGGCCATTTTGAATGGAAAAATCATCATTGATATTTCGCAGTGTAAAAAAGGATCGGTACAATTGGGCCGATACGAAACCAGCAGGGAACTGCTAAAAATGGGGGTATTAAGTGGCTACGATTTAACCTTCGAGGCTACCGTAACCAAACTGATGTTTGTGATGGGGCTGGGTTTACCACTTGAAGAAAGCCGCAGGTTGATGGAAGAACCGCTGAGGGGAGAGTTGACTAAGGATTAGTGTAGCGGTTTGCTCTCCTAACTTTAACGTCATTTCGAGCGTAGTGAAGCGTAGTCGAGAAATCTATCTCGAGATAGATCTCTCCATTCCACTGCGTTACAGTCGAGATGACGATTTTTTTATTGGAGTTTGTCAATGATAACCTGTGAGGTCTAACACGCGCTAATAAGTAAAACTTCTGCAATTATGAGCAGTATCATTTCGGATATCCGGTTTTAGCCCTATTTTTGCTAGGAACAAATCGTCATGCTGAACTTCCGCTCGGCTGGTCGGATGGGTGTTTCAGCATCTTTCTGTAAGACCCTGAAATGAATTCAGAGTGACGTTACGAAGAATCATGAAAATAGAACAAATATATACAGGCTGCCTGGCAGAAGCTGCCTATTACATCGAAAGTAATGGCGAGGCTGCGATTATCGATCCTTTAAGAGAAGTTGCCACTTATTTAAAAAAGGCCGAAAAAGCCGGTGCGGTTATTAAATATATTTTCGAAACCCATTTTCATGCCGATTTCGTTTCGGGCCATGTAGATTTGGCAGAGAAATCGGGTGCAGAGATTATTTACGGTCCAACTGCAAAAACTGAATTTAAAGCACATATTGCTAAAGATGGAGAACAGTTTAAATTAGGTGACCTAACCATTACAGCTTTACACACACCCGGCCATACTTTAGAATCGACTACTTATTTGTTAACCGATGAGAACGGTAAAGATCACTGCATTTTTAGTGGCGATACTTTGTTTATTGGCGATGTTGGTCGCCCGGACCTGGCTCAAAAAGGCAACTTAACCATGGAAGATTTAGCTGGGATGCTCTACGACTCGCTAAACGAAAAAATTAAGCCCCTGGCCGATGATGTAATTGTTTACCCGGCACATGGTGCTGGATCGGCCTGTGGCAAAAGCATGAGTAAAGAAACTTTTGATACATTGGGCCACCAGAAACAGGTAAACTATGCATTGAAAGCTGAAACGAAAGAACAGTTTATTGCTGAGGTTACCGATGGTATTTTGCCTCCGCCACAATATTTTGCCAAAAACGCAGCTATTAATAAAGGTGGGGTAGAAAGCATTGATGAAGTTTACGAAAAAGGTTTAAATGCTTTAACTCCTCAGCAATTTGAAGATATGGCCAACCAAACCGGAGCCATTATGCTCGACACCCGCGATCCACAGGTTTTTGCAAAAGGTTTTATCCCAAATTCAATTAATATTGGGTTGAACGGGCAGTTTGCACCATGGGTTGGCGCATTAATTACCGATTTGCAGCAACCTATTTTATTGATTACCGAGCAAGGTAAAGCGGAAGAAACCATTACACGCTTAACCCGCGTAGGTTACGATAGTACCGTTGGTTATCTGGATGGTGGCTTTGAAAACTGGATTGCTGCCGATAAAGAAATAGATACCATCGAATCGATCTCAGCCGATACTTTTGAACAGGTTGCTACTGATACAGATATTACTGCACTCGATGTGCGCAAGCCCGGCGAATATGAATCGGAGCACCTGGAGTTTACGCTTAGCCGCCCCTTAGATTTTATAGACGACTGGATGGGCGAAATTGACCCGAAAGCAACTTACTATATTCATTGTGCCGGCGGTTACCGTTCTATGATTGCCGCATCGATCCTGAAATCGCGCGGCGTAGAGCAGGTAATTGATATTGCCGGTGGTTATGGAGCCATTAAAAATACAGGTTTAAAAAGAACCGATTTTGCCTGTCCAAGTAAAGCCATGAAAACATCTTAGCTCTGTCACAAAAAAAAAGATCGTCATTTCGAGCGGAGCGCAGCATAGCCGAGAAATCTACATCAATAGATCTCTATCGCCTGCAAAGGACTGGCATTGCGCGGTGTTTCACCAGATAGCTATCGGACAGAGATGGCAATAAATTTAAAATATTAGATGTCAGATAATCAAAACCATTACGACCTTTTAATTATAGGTGCCGGCCCCATTGGTATGGCTTGTGCCATTGAAGCCCAAAAAGCCAATCTTAGCTACATTATTGTAGAAAAAGGAGCATTGGTAAACAGTTTGTTCAATTACCCGGTTTTTATGACTTTCTTTTCCACCTCGCAAAGGCTGGAAATTGGAGGCGTACCATTTGTAACCATCAATCCGAAGCCAAACCGCAACGAAGCGGTGGAATATTATCGCCGTGTGGCAGAGAAATTCGACCTTAAAATTAATTTGTTCGAAAGGGTAGAGCAGGTTGACAAAAAAGAAGATGGTCTTTTTGAAATTAATACTTCGAAAACCACCTATACTGCTAAAAATGTAGTTGTAGCTACAGGTTTTTACGATGTGCCCTTATTGATGAACGTAGAGGGAGAAGATTTGCCTAAAGTTACCCACTACTATAAAGATCCGCATTTGTATGCTTTTCAAAATGTAGTGGTTGTAGGTGCCAACAATTCGGGAGTTGATGCTGCTTTAGAAACTTACCGCAAAGGTGCAAATGTAACCATGGTGGTGCGGAGTGGCGATTTGGGTCCGCATGTAAAATACTGGGTTAGGCCTGATATTCAGAACCGGATTAAAGAGGGAGAAGTTACAGCACTTTACAATTCTGAACTGGTAGCCATCAGGGAAAATGAGGTAGATATTAAAACACCTGAAGGAATAAAAACGATTGCCAACGATTTTGTAATTGCCATGACCGGATATCAGCCTGATTTTTCGATGTTGCGAAAATTCGGCATTGATTTACCCGAAAGCCTTTGCCCGTTTTATAACGAAGAAACGATGGAAACCAATGTAAAGGGATTGTACCTGGCAGGCGTGGTTTGCGGTGGTTTAGATACCCACAAGCTATTTATCGAAAACTCGCGGGTACATGCCGAAATGATTGTTAAAAATATTACAGAATAAACTTCCTAAAAAGTTAGAAGGAGGGGATTCAGGAAGAATTATCGTCATTGCGAGGAGGTACGACGAAGCAATCTATACTGCTATTGTTTTACTGCTAATGCTACACCTTAACAGAAAAGATTGCTTCACGCCAGGCAATTCCCGGCGCTTCCGTTCGCAATGACGAACCACCCACTTAGCTGCTCCTACTGGTTGGTGTCCTCACCAACCAGCATGTAGACTTATTCTCTGCTAGTTGGTGTCCTTACCAACAGTATATAAACCCTTAATTTTTCTTAGGGTACAACAAACCAAAGCCCTTATACAAGCCGTTGTGCAAAATGGTTAAATGATTTTCGTTGGGTAGCGGTGCAAAGTTTACCCTAAGGTTCTGGTAAGGCTTTAAAACTTCTGAAAGCTTTTTAGCATCTTCTTCCATTACTTTTCCTTCAGTACCTACAGTTATAAAAACATTGGCCTTAGCTTTCGAAAGGTTTTCGGCATACTTGGGGATATCCTTTAAAAGCGATTCATTATTCCACCATAAACTCGGACTAATAATCAGGTAATTGGTGAAAAGTGAAGGTTTCTTTAGCAGTATTTCTGTTGCTAATAAAGCACCCAGCGATTGCCCTATTATTGTTTTTTCGCCATTGCTTTTGTATTTCTGCTGAATGTAGGGCTGCAGTTCTTTTTCGATAAAAGCAATGAAACCGGCTGATTTGCCTGTAGTTGGAAAGTCTTTTAAATCAGCTTCAATGCTGGTTGGAAAGGTAAAATCCCTTTTCCGGTCTACATTGGCAATACCCACCACAATTGATTTGGGCATGGCTTCAATCATGGTTAAGAACTGCACCAATCCTGTAACATGAATGAAATCCTCGTTAGCAGAGCCATCTAAAAGGTAAATTACCGGATAGCTTTTGGCCGAGTCGGGCGAGTAACCTTCGGGTAAGTAAATGTTTAAGGCTCTGGTTTCGGCAAGTTGTTTCGATTTAATTTTTTCGGTTTTGCCTAACACAAATGGCTGTTCTTGCGAAAAGGAGAGGTTGATACTGATGATGCAGGTAAATACCAGACTAAAAAGGAGTTTCATGGGATTGAAATTTTGCTGCAACGGTAAGCAATAAATTTAATAATTACCAGAATCAAAATTAACCGTTGGCTAACTCCTTAAATGCGAGGAAAATAATTGCGGTTTATTTGTTGCTGTTTTTCGTATACCGGTATGTTGCCAATAATAAAGCGGTAATTACCAGAACCTGTAACAATAATAACCCGTTGAAGGGTGTTAAGAAATCTGTTGCGAACGCTTTGATCGGGTTAATTGTATCAGCTTTAATTTTTACGGATAAGGGCGGATAAACTGTCCACCCACTTTGCCAGGGATTAAAAAAAGATACCATGGGACTCGCTCTCATCAGGAGTATGCTGACAGCAAGACCCAAAACCAAAAAGATAAAGTAAGGAAGTTTTCGACGGAAACCCTGCCTTTTTTCTTTAATAAAATATAGGATAAACGAAAAGAGGATAAAACACCAAATTAAGATGTGTTGATCTTTGATCACAAAATAAGTATCGTGGAGATTAATGTCGATATCCTTTTCGAATACAGCTTTTCCAAAAAAGGCCAAACCGGCAAGTATAGCCAAAATTACACAGCCTAAGAGCCAGAAGCATTCAATTAAGGCGTTTTTTGTTTTGAGCATTTTTAGATGAATTTCAATAAAATAGTAGAGCTTGTAAAACCAATACCTTTATATAATTAAGATTTAGCGAGTAAATGCTGAATAAATTTAAAGTATTGATGTAATGCTCCTACAAAGCCGCACTTTATGATTAATTATCATTTATCCCCCAAACAATCGCATAATTTTATCCCACCATGAATTATTAACAGGCATATCGACTTCTTTTTTTAGGATATCTTCAGTTTCCGTTGCCTGTTCCTTTTCATCCTTCTCATTATTTGTATCGACAGTAGAAGGGAAAGGTCGATCATTAAAAGATTGAAATCTATATAAGGCTTCTGTCATTTCATCATCCTCCAGGTTTACCAATTTAATAAATTCATCTTTGTCTATCAGATCTAGAAAAACGTATGACTTAGCATATAATATGTGTTCTTTTAATACGTTCTTTAAATCTTCAAGCGTTTCATTAGAATCATTATCTATAGAGCCTAAAATTTTTATTCGATTACTTAAAGGTTGCATCAGTAAATATAATATTCCCCTTTCTTTTCAAGTATAAGTTCATTATGTGTCATTTGAACCCTGTAAAGAGGGTTGTTCTGAAAAGCTGTTGCGATTCCCAAACCAAAATAGATTAATTCTTCATCGTTAATTTGTCCCCAGATCCCTCCTTTCTTTGTGAAGAATTCCCGAGTGAAGGGTTCGAAATGCCAAGTCTGATAATTGTCGTTAATTATTTTAAGTAGTTTAAAATGAGATGTATGATCATAGTCTTCCTCCGCAATAAGATCACCATTGGCGTAAATCTTTCCTTCTGAGTCACATTTTCCACCAAAACAATCAACCTCAATCAATGCGATTTTTTTTTTGTTGATAAAGTCTGGAAATATTTTTTACAATTTGCTCTGTGGATTCCTTCTTGTCACTTTTGTCGGAATTTTTTAAGTTATATTGAGCCACAACGCCTTTAAACGGATGATTAAATTTCCTGATTTGAAAATCTTCAAGCATTTCAATAAAATTGATTTTTAACTTTTCAAACTCATCATCATTATCTAATGAAGTAATAAGGCTTAGTGTATTGTAACTCATGAATTTTATATTTGGGAAAAATAGATTAATGATTTTTTATCTAGAAGTATCCGGAACCGGGAAACTCTTTTTTATGTCTAGAATGTTTTCTACAAAACTATCAATAGCGGTTTCTACACCTGGTAAATCTTTAGAGGTAATGTAACAACCCAAAACGTGGTTGCCGGCATTTGGAATAGCTATTTTGCGTTTCTGGTTTTCGGGTGTTCCCAGCTGACCGAACATTTTGAGCATGGCATCTACACGCACCACGGGATCTTGCTCCAGTTCGTTTTTATAATAGTACAACATTAAAACAGGTTGCTTTACCTGTGCGAAAACTTTTTTGGTCATGGTGCTTTCTACAAACTCCTGCAACTCTACCAGCGATTCGATGCGGTAATTGGTGTACCAGTATTTTTTATACTCGAGCGTGCGGCCATCCACCTTGCGTTCGTCGCTGCGCAATACCCTGCGTGCAATTTGTAGTCCCCATGGGTCGTTAAGCATCCAGGCATTTTTATCATTAATGGCTACATTGGGCGAAAGTAAAATGAGGCTGTTAATTTCGGGGTAGGTAGCAGCTAATTTCAGGGCCACGGTACCGCCTGTTGAAGTGCCAACCAAAATAACCTTTTTGCCTAGTTTTTTGCCAATCGCATAGGCCTGTTTGCTGGTTTCCCATAATCTGTCGGCTGTAAAATATTGCATGGGTGCCAGGGTATCGATCCCATGATCGGCCAGGCGCGCCAGGTATAAATTGGCATGCAGCTTTTTAGCCAGGTTGATGTGCACAGGATCGCCTTCTGTTTTTGAAGCCGAAAAGCCATGGAGGTATACAATGGCATAATCGGTTTGCTGATGACTGCTATCGGCCCAGATAATTTCGGCGGCGTTGCCTGGTTTTATTTTGTGCTGGGCCTCGATGCCGGCCACATAATTATCCAGATCTTCGAGATCGGGTACCAGTGTAAGCTGTTGGTTGTAAACAGGTTTTTTGGGCTTTGGACCTAATAAATAGCCCGCCACGAGCAGTACCGAAATACCCAATACGATTTTGTAGCGCTTTTTCATCTATTTAGATTGAATGGTTTAAATGTAAACTTTTGAAATAAATAAAGCTAATTTTTTAGCGAATTGCTTTGGGCGGTTGAGGGGACATTTACCTGTACCTGCCATTGATTTTAAACCTGATAGCGCCAAATAGCCCACAGCCCGAAGCATGAGGGCGAGGACTATGGGCAATAGCAGGGCTGAAGTACTAAATAATTGCTGGCATTGCTTTACTAAACCTGTACAATGCTTTGCATTAGATTATCTTTTTATGGGAAATTAGCTTAAGTTTGCAATCAAAATTTTTCGACTTAATGCCGGGAATCGAACAGATAAAAACACCTATTGCTGCTGATATTAAAGCGTTTGAAAAAACCTTTAAAGAATCTATGCATAGCGACGCACCGTTGCTGGATAGGATTACCCATTACATTGTAAAGCAAAAAGGGAAACAAATGCGGCCTATGTTCGTGTTTTTTGCTGCTAAACTGTGCGGTGGAATTACAGAATCTACACACCGTGGGGCTGCCCTGGTTGAACTTTTACATACGGCAACGCTGGTGCACGATGATGTGGTGGATAATGCCTACGAGCGCCGTGGCTTTTTCTCGATAAATGCTTTATGGAAAAATAAAATTGCCGTTCTGGTGGGCGATTATTTGCTGGCCAAAGGGCTTTTGCTTTCGGTAAACAATAACGAGCACCGTTTGTTACAAATAGTATCGGAAGCGGTAAAACAAATGAGCGAGGGTGAGTTGCTGCAGGTAGAAAAGGTACGGCGGATGGACATTTCGGAGGATTTATACTTTGATGTAATCCGCCAGAAAACGGCCTCTTTAATTGCTTCTTGTTGTGCTGCGGGTGCTGCATCGGCTGGGGCTGACGATGAAACAATTGAAAAAATGCGCCTGTTTGGCGAAAAAGTAGGGATCGCATTTCAGATTAAAGACGATACTTTCGATTTTGGTACCGATGATGTGGGGAAACCACTGGGCATTGATATTAAAGAGAAAAAAGTAACCTTACCTTTAATTTATGCGCTAAACAAAGCCGAGAAAACTGAGCGTAAACGAATGATTAACCTTGTTAAAAACCACCAGGATGATCCGGTTAAAATTCAGCAAATTATTGATTTTGTAAATGCCCATGAGGGGGTTTATTATGCTAACCAAAAAATGATCGAATACCAGAACGAGGCTTTTGCCATTTTGCACGGCTTTGATGCCGGCGAAGCCAGAACAGGTTTAGAACAGCTTGTACTTTATACCACAGAACGTAAAAAATAATGACTAACGAACTACTTTTCAGCTTAGGTTTCCTTTTGTTTATTGTACTGATACTTGCTTTGGATTTAGGCCTTTTTAGCCGGAAAGAGCATGTTGTTAGCTTAAAACAAGCTGGCATAATGAGTTTGGTTATGGTTGCCCTGGCTTTAGGGTTTTATTTTTTGTTGTTAACAGAAGGCCATCAGCTGCATGGAATTAAGGATTTTAACCACCTGAAAGATATTGTAATCAGACATCAGCACCATATTAAACTAATCCCCGATGATTTTGATGGCAGCTTAGCCATTTACAGGCAAAACCTGGGACTGGAGTTTTTAACTGGTTATGTGATAGAGTATGCCCTTTCAGTTGATAATATTTTTGTAATTGTACTCATTTTCTCGGCCTTTGCGGTTGAAGAGAAATATTACCACCGCGTATTGTTCTGGGGTATTTTGGGGGCAATTATTATGCGTTTCATCTTCATCTTTGTTGGTGCAGCACTGATTGCCAAATTTGCCTGGATTCTATACCTCTTTGGTGCATTCCTGGTTTTTACAGGTGTAAAAATGTTTTTCAGCAACGATGACGATGACAAAATAGATCCTGAAAACCACCCTGTAGTTAAATGGGCTTCGAAAATATTTTCAATACACCCTAAATATGAGGGTAAAAAATTCTTTGTAAAAATTAATCACAAAACCCTGGTAACACCTTTGTTTCTGGTGTTGTTGATTGTTGAGTTTACCGATTTGTTATTCGCTGTCGATTCAATTCCGGCTATTTTTGCGGTAACCAAAGATCCGTACATTGTATTTTTCTCGAACATTTTCGCCATTATGGGCTTACGGTCTATGTTTTTCTTATTGGTGAACATTATCCATAAATTCCATTATTTGAAAACAGGTTTAGCGGTATTACTGGCCTTTATCGGTGTGAAAATGCTTGGCCATACTTATCTGGAGAAATGGGGTTTTACCACTGAGCACTCGCTGATTATAATCCTGGCGATACTGGTTATTAGTATTGTGGCATCGCTCGCTTTCCCGAAGAAAAAGGTTCATGCGAAACCTTAATTAGTTTTACTGGCTAAGATTTTCTGTTACTCTCCTTCTTAACCATATAAGGCATATAAGCTTCAATGACCTTATATGCCTTATATGGTTAGTTTTATTGGAAAACATAAAGCAAAATAACCGTTACAGCATCGATCCTGTGGTGCAAATTTGTATTTTCACCCAATTATCAACTTATTATGAAATACTTTTTCTCGGCTGCACTCATCTGTACGGCATTATTAGCCAATGCACAAGATCAATTTGGCGATGTGTTTTCGAAAATCAATGCCGATGTGCAACAAAATGCTAAAGCTTACCAGAATTTAAAATACGAAACCGAAACCATTGGTCACCGCTTAACCGGTTCGACAAATGGGGCAAAGGCAGAGCAATATGCTTTCGATTTACTGAAATCGTATGGCTGCGAGGTAAAGTTTCAGCCTTTTGAAGTTGAAAGCTGGAGCAGAAAGACCATTAGTGTAGAAATAGGTGCTGATAAAAACAGCCTGACTAAAATAAAAGCGGTAACACTGGCACACTCGCCGGTAAGCGCAAATGTGAGTGGCGATATTGTTGATGCTGGAAATGGGCTGGAGGCCGATTATCAGGCTAATCCAGCTAAATTTAAAGGAAAGATTGCACTGATTTATTTAGGTGTTTTACCGGGTTCGCCTGCTGGAACGAAATCACTGCACCGCTCAGAGAAAACAGCCATTGCCACCAAATACGGAGCCATTGGGGTTATTATCATCAATACGGTAAAAGATGGCGTGCTTTTAACAGGTACGGCTTCGGTTACAGGCAAATTAATTGCCATCCCTGCGGTTTGTATTGGTTTGGAAGATGGTATGGCTTTAAAAGAAAAGCTGAAAACACAAGCACAGGTTGCCCATATCGCCATGACAAATTTTTCGGGTGTAATTAAGGCGCGCAATGTAATTGCCACCTTTAAAGGAACCGAATTGCCAAAAGATAAAATTGTGGTTGGCGGACATTTAGATAGCTGGGATTTAGCTACTGGTGCCATCGATAACGGAATAGGTTCTTTTGCTATTATAGATATGGCACGCACCTTTAAAAAACTGAATTTGAAAACGAAACGAACTGTAGAGTTTGTGTTGTTTATGGGGGAGGAGCAAGGTTTATTGGGCTCAAAGGCTTATGTAGAGCAGGCCAAAAAGAACGGAACTTTAGCCCAGGTTAAATTTATGCTCAACTACGATATGACCAACGATCCTAAAGGCTTTTCGACTTCGAGAGCGGAGATGAAAGACTTATTTACGGCCTGGGGTGCAGAGATTGTAAAAATAGATACGGGTTTTAAAAATCTGTTTAATGCAGGAGCCGGTTTACATAGCGATCACCAACCGTTTATGCTGGAGGGCATACCTACGGGCGGAGGCTTTGGGGGAAAACTGCCTAATAACTCAGGCCCTTTTTACCACTCTGATGGAGATTCGTTTAAACTGGTTGATGAGCAGGAATTGAAAAATACCGTGCGCTACAGTGCCATGCTTACCTATGCCTTAGCTAATACCCCTAAAATACCAGTTGGCGTTCAGGGTGATGCAGAATTGCGTACATTTTTAGAATCGCAGAATTTAAAGGAGCCTTTAACTATAGCAGGCGAGTGGAGGTGGAATTAAGGACCAGCGAGAGATATTTTAACCATTAAAGCAGCCAGCAAAAAATACGGTAAGCTAAATACTCTTTTTCTAAAGTGCTATGCTTATTTATTGGCGAAATATCTGCGAGTCTTAATTTTTTTTCGTCTTTCCCTTTAAAATTTTCTTCGGGAAAGCCACTTATTCTACTGCTGTTAATTTTTGTGTCTAAAGGTGTAAGGATAAAGGTTAGGCTGTCTTGTTTGTTAATTCTGATCAACCTGATTGCATTGTTATTCAGCTGTTGTATTTTAACATGCTCATCTGTTGAAAGTGGGATTCCATTTTGGTAATAAATGCCAATGCTCTCGGTTGTGGTGTAGCTGGTCGGGTTTATCACGTTAATGGTATAAGCGGTATCCGGAAGCTGAGTTTTAAATTTCTTTTTTGCTGCTATTATTCTTTCCTCATTGATTGGAATCTGTTTCAGGAAATAATCTGATAATTTAATTTTTTTGTAATCGAGGGCAGTTTTGACCATTCTAGCGATTACATCCAAAGGTTTATTACCAGGATCTGCTATAAATAGAAAATAGCTTAAGAATGTTATGGTAACAACTCCACAAATCTGAAAGTATTTTGTTTTTTTCTTTTTTCGTTGTAATAAGTAGTGTATGCCCGCTAATGAGAGGGAAGCAGCGGCTATTATTGGAATGGTTAATATAGCCCCAAGACTAGCACCGCCACCAGCCATTGGAAAGCTGCTAAGCAAGAAATAGTTTAAAATAAGTGCAACCAGAGGATAAAGTAGCGGTTTCATTCGGGGTTTTTACCCGCTAATATAGCTTTCTAATTGCGAAATGGTTTGTTTTTGATCCTCAATAATAAACTTCACCACATCGCCGATTGAAACCATGCCTTTAACTTCGCCATCAACAACTATGGGTAAATGGCGGATATGCTTATCGGTCATCAGTTCCATGCAAAAATCGATGCTGTCGTTTAAGGTAATGGTAATAGGCGTAGCCGTCATGGCTTCATTAATCAGCGTATCTTTTGATGATTTACCCTGTAAAATAATCTTGCGGGCATAATCGCGTTCAGTAAAAATACCACGGAGCCTTTGGTCTTCCATCACCAGTACAGCGCTGATGTTTTTTTCGGTCATCACCTTTAAGGCATCCAGAACAGAAATATTTTCGGGCACCGAGATAATGCGCACCTGTTTGGTATCGAGTAAGTGTTTTACGGTTTTCATAACACTAGGATTTGGTTATCTGAATTTAAGCAATAATTGCTTGAAAATCAAAGTTTTGTTTTTATGTTTCCACTTTGTTTGCAAAAATGTATTTATGGTTTACATCCACTTACCATTTGAGCAAAGATGTAAAGTGTTATTAAGCCTTTACCGAAGTTTAGTTTGTACATAATGGAGCAAAAAAATGAATAGAGCTCATTTCTATTGCTTATCTTTCGGCTATCAATAAAATTTGTGCAAAACACTCTGATATGTGCAATATTTTAGCATTGATATTTTAAAAATTACCCAAAATCAATTAAGAAATCATGGCAGAAGTAAAATTAAACCTTCAGGAAGATGGACCAAGCTCATTCGATATTTTCGACGAAAATGGCAAAGCAGGAGAAATGGTATTTGATATTCAGGGCAACGACCTCACGGTTTACCATACTGAGGTTGAACCAGACAGAGAAGGCAAGGGCTATGCCAAGTTATTGCTGGATGCAATGGTGAGCTACGTGAGGGAAAATCATTTGATGGTAATTCCATTGTGCCCCTATGTGCATTTACAATTCAGAAGACACGAAGAATTGTATAAAGACATTTGGAATAAGAAACACGAGGATTAATGCTGTAAACCAATTGCGCTGTTTTTCAGTCAGATTTGCCCGCGGCAGTTCATCTGACTGAAAATTCCTCAAAAGTTTAAATCAACCTGCCGGTTGAAATTCGCCCTGGATGTTTTTGACTAAATCTATCCAATACCTTTAAAACCAAAACTTACAACTTAACTATTTATAAATTACCTTATCCGAAAATGAAACTTGTATCCATTCAGAAAAACGTTTTAGTTGCCTTATTAATCTTGATTTCGCCGCTGGTGAAAGCACAATTTAAAAATGCTGAAGCCGCAAAACAGCTTAACCAGCTTCAGCAGAAATTTGTCGATCTGCGTTTTGGTATGTTTATCCACTATAACATTCCCACTTATGCCAATGCCGACTGGCCCGATCCTGATGCCTCACCAAAATTATTTAATCCTAAAAAACTCGATGCCAACCAATGGGCTAAAGCAGCTAAATCGGCCAATATGAGCTATGGTTGTTTAACGACCAAGCACCACAGCGGTTTCTGTATCTGGGATACCAAAAGCACCGATTACAATGTAATGAATAGTCCTTATGGCAAAGATGTAGTAAAGCAGTTTGCCGATGCTTTTCGTGCCAATGGCCTGAAAGTAATGCTATATTACTCTATTCTTGATACGCACCATAAGTTGAGACCAAATCAGATTACACCAAAGCATATCGACATGATTAAGCAGCAGATTACCGAATTGTTGACCAAATATGGTAAAATTGAGGCTTTAATTATCGACGGTTGGGATGCGCCCTGGTCGCGGATTTCTTATGATGATGTCCCTTTTGAAGATATTTATACCTTGATTAAAACCTTGCAGCCCGATTGTCTGGTGATGGATTTGAATGGTGCCAAATACCCTGCAGAAGGTTTGTACTACACTGATATTAAAACTTACGAAATGGGTGCCGGCCAGCGCATGCATAAAGAAAACAAAGTAATGCCTGCTTTGGCTTGTTTGCCAATTAATACCTCGTGGTTTTGGAAAACCGACTTTCCTACAGTACCGGTACGTAAGCCTAACGAAATTGTAGAAAGGCTGATTAAACCTTTAAACGAAGCCAGCTGTAACTTTATTCTCAATGTTGCGCCAAACCGCGATGGATTAATTGATAATAATGCAATTGAATCGCTGAAAGAAGTAGGTAAATTGTGGAAGAATGAAGGTGCCACTGCTACATTGCCACCACTCGATTTACCCATTATTTCGAGCAATATCGCCATCAACCAGGCGGCAAACGCGACCTGGAGCGATGATATGAATATTATGGATTTTGCCAATGATGACAGTTATCGTTCTTCGTGGACCTCGAACAGCTCGGTTGCCAAACCCTGGTTCGAAATCGACCTTAAAAATGAGCAGGCTGTAAATATGATTGTTATTGCCGAACAAAAAGCCAACATTGATGAGTATGTGCTCGAATATTGGAATGGTGTGGAGTGGAAAAAAATTACAGATGGCAAAAATGCTGACCGGATCAAAATCCATCGTTTCGACCGTGTTTGGACCAGTAAGGTGCGCATCCGTATCGAACACTCAAAAGAAACTGCATCAATTGCCGAATTTCAGGTCTTTAACGAAAGAAGATAAATACATTTAAATAAATTTCTTTGCGACTGGTATTTATATCGGTCCAAAGAAATTTTTGTTGCCGATTTGTGCAGCCCTTTTAAAATGAGAAAGCCCCATATTACTATGAGGCTGAAATTATTTTGCAGTATACAACATCCATCGTATAAAGCTTAAACCAAACAAACTAAATAATAGACAAACGGGCTAAAATTTTGTTTTAATTTTTTTAAATTATTTTATAAAACGGTTTGTTTTTTATTTAATATATTGGTTACTAGTCTTTTATTTTTAAAAATTTGCGGTGAAGCCATCCAATAATTCCATCGTTTTTAGTGCCTCTTCTCCACTGCAGGGATTTTTGCTTTTATCCAGGAAATAAGCCACAACCTTTTCTATCATCGGTTGCTCTACATGGGCAAGTGGTAAAAAATCAAACTGTTCTTCTACACCATTACGGGTAAGTTTAACCTGGTGGCCAAACATCGGGAAGCTGATTTTTCCTTTCGAGCCATAAATATCGCAAATATCCATTTGCTGGCCTTCGGCAACGGTAAAACACCAGGTACCGTTAAATACCACACCATTTTCGAATAAAATGCGTCCGGTTACCAAATCATCAACAGGTTGTTGTTTCGATTGGTTAAGCGCAATTCCGCTAGAAGTATTAATTTCTCCAAAAAAGTAGAGCATCAAATCGAGCTGATGTGGTGCGAGGTCGTGAAAAAGACCACCGCCACCAATATTCGGATCCATGCGCCAGTTGTAAGCTGTTTTGGCAATTACTTGGCTTTTTTGCGGCTGCAGCATGCGCAAATCAACAAAGCGGATATCGCCGATTACTTGTTTATCGATCAATGATTTTACTTTCAAAAACAAGGGCTGCTCGCGACGGTAATGCGCTACACTGAGTTTCACACCATAATTATTTGCTGCATTTACCATGCGTTGCGCAGCGGCAGCATTTAAGGCCATGGGTTTTTCTACATATACCGGTTTGCCCGCGGCAAGTGCTTCGATGGTGTAAGCCTCGTGCTGCAGGGGCGGGGTAGCAATATAAATGGCATTTACTTCAGGGTCGTTAATCAGCTCAGTAGCATCGCTATACCATTTCGGTACATCATGGCGCCGGGCATAATCTGCAGCTTTAACTGCATCCCTACGCATTACGGCCACTAATGATGAGTTGGGCACTTTGTTAAACGCCGGTCCACTTTTAACCTCGGTTACATCACCACAGCCAATAATCCCCCATTTAATTTCATTCATAAAGCAAAGCAAATTGTTTTGGCTGGTAAGTTAGCAATAGGTGGCGATTTTTAAAACCAGCATCGGATTTATTTGAAGAAAAGTAATCGTTCTGTATAATTAGGTTAACTACAAGTTGTAAAGTGATAAGGGTTTAGTATTCACATCAAAATTACGTACTTTTGTACGCTGTTAATCAGAATAGGTTTGCCAATGGTTTGCTTTATATTTTGATTTCCGGTTAAAAAATTGATTATCAATTAATTAAAAAGAAAATTATGTCATCAGTAGAGACAACTTACATCCCTTACAAAGTTAAGGACATTTCACTGGCAGAATGGGGCCGTAAAGAAATCGAATTAGCCGAAGCAGAAATGCCAGGTTTAATGAGTTTACGTAAAGAATTCGGTCCAACACAACCGTTAAAAGGTGCGCGTATTGCAGGTTGTCTGCACATGACCATCCAAACGGCTGTATTAATCGAAACATTAGTGGCTTTAGGTGCTGAAGTTACCTGGTCATCATGCAATATTTTTTCTACACAAGATCATGCTGCTGCGGCAATCGCTGCTGCTGGTATCCAGGTTTATGCGTGGAAAGGTTTAAACGAGCAGGAATTTGACTGGTGTATTGAACAAACTTTACACTTCGGTCCGGAGCAACAACCATTAAACATGATTTTGGATGATGGTGGCGATTTAACCAACATGGTTTTTGATAAATATCCTGAGCTGATTGCAGCGATCAAAGGTTTATCGGAAGAAACCACTACCGGTGTTCACCGCTTGTACGAAAGAATGAAAAACGGAACTTTGCATTTACCTGCAATTAACGTTAACGATTCTGTAACTAAATCTAAGTTCGATAACAAATACGGTTGCCGCGAATCATTGGTTGATGCAATCCGTCGCGCAACTGATGTAATGATGGCTGGTAAAGTAGCTGTAGTTTGCGGTTATGGCGATGTGGGTAAAGGTTCAGCAGAATCATTAAGCTCACAAGGTGTACGTGTAATCGTTACGGAAATCGATCCAATTTGTGCTTTACAAGCTGCAATGGAAGGTTACGAAGTTAAAAAATTCGCTACAGCTGTTAAAGAAGCAGATATTATTGTAACTACTACAGGTAACCGTGATATCGTTCGTGGCGAGCATTTCTTAACCATGAAAGATAAAGCTATTGTTTGTAACATCGGTCACTTCGATAACGAAATCGATGTTGCCTGGTTAAACAGCAACTATGGTTCAACTAAAGTAGAAATTAAACCTCAGGTAGATAAATATACTATCGAAGGTAAAGATATCATTCTATTGGCTGAAGGCCGTTTAGTTAACTTAGGTTGTGCAACTGGTCACCCAAGTTTTGTAATGAGTAACTCGTTTACCAACCAAACTTTAGCACAGTTAGAGCTTTGGACTAACACAGATAAATACGAAAACAAAGTGTATGTTTTGCCTAAGTATTTAGATGAGAAAGTTGCCCGTTTACACTTAGAAAAAATTGGTGTAGAGTTAGATGTATTAGATCAACACCAGGCTGATTATATCGGTGTGCCTGTTGAAGGTCCGTTTAAATCAGACGAATATCGTTACTAATCAGTTTACAGTTTTGAGTTATCAGTTAACTTGAAACTAATCATACTTAAGGGATGTGCACATTGCATATCCCTTTTTTTGTTCCCCTCTACTTAGAGGGGTGTCCGAAGGACGGGGTGTGTTTACTTGTTTTAGGTATTTTCATTCTCTTCAGGGAATCTTCTTGCTCGGCAGTTTTATTACACCAAACAGCATTTCTTTGCCTGTTAAAATCCTACATTTGATAAAAAATAAGTCATGAAAAATTTAATCATAGCCTTGTGTTTAAGTGTATTTGCTATTTCAGTAAATGCCCAAACCACTCCCCAAAAAGCAGATGCTGCAAAAGTTATCACCAAACAAACTGTAGATATTGCCTGTGGCGAATGCCAGTTCAAAATGAAAGGTAAGGATTGCGAGCTCGCCGTGAAAATAGATGGCAAGCCCTATTTTGTAGATGGTAAAAACATCGACGATTTTGGTGATGCGCACGGCGAACATGGTTTTTGCAATGCGGTAAGCAAAGCAGAAGTAACCGGCGAAATTGTGAATAACCGCTTTAAGGCAAAAGAAATAAAGTTATTGCCGGTTAAGAAGTAGCTTTTACCGCAAAGCACGCAAAGTTTTTCGCAAAGTGGCGCGAAGTATGGTTTACAAATAATCTGTACGCTTTATGTTTCAGTCTCTGTGAGCTTTGCGTATTTCTTAGCGTTCTCTGCGGTTAGAATACGATTATTCAAACTCCTTTTCCAATCCCTGTCTTAAATCAAATAGCAGCCATTGCTTGCGGTTTACATCGGCCTGTCTGTTTTTAAGCAGTTCTATAAAATCTTTCACGCCGATTTCTTCGTTTCCGTTGCCGTGGATCAATACAATACTTCCGGCATTGGCTTGCTGCCCTTTGGCTAACCAGGCATCACTTCCAATGGGTATTAAACCATAAGCTTCAATTTGATCAACGATTGTCTTATCTGAAACCAAACCCGGGAAACGAAAAAATACCGATGGCGTTAAGCCGTTTTTGAGCATCAGTTTCTCGTTTTCCAAAACTTCTACATCGAGGTTTGTTCCTGCGGCAAGCAAAAAATTTTCGGCGAGGGGCAATTTGTTTACCTCGTGGTTATAAGAATGGTTAACCCAGGTAATGTTCAGCTCTTTTTGCGCTTCGAGGCTTTTTAGCCAGTTTAAATCATCTTCATGTTTTAACATCCATTTTCCAGAAACCGAAATGGCAAGCGGGGCGGGTTGCTCAATTTTTTTAAATTCATCAAAAACCGACTGAAAAATAATGCGGTCTAAGGCCTTGTGCGAAGGACAGAGGTCGATAGTTAAAGTAATACCTTTCTCATTTGGGAAAGCATGGTCGATACCTGCATTTTGCAGTTGGATATCTTTAGCGGCGGCGGCTTCTAACGCTTTTACATAGGCTGTATTTTTGAAAATAGCTAATACATTTGGCCATTTCAGGCTGCTGGTGGTGTAGTTAATGGCTAAATCAACCTTGGTATCTAATGTTTGTGGATTAACCAATAACAGATACTTTAAGCCTTCAGCAGTGAAGCTCCTGGTAGCAAGCCATTGGTTGGTTGCACCTTTTGCCAAAGCATAATTTACCTTGTACTTGCTTACCGATTCAAATTTTTGGGCATAAACACAGGTGCCCAACAGTAAGAATAGAAAAAGCGCTTTAAATTTTAGCATGATTAAAAGAGGCTTAAATAAATTGGGTATTAGCTATCTTTTTCTCTTTCTTTTTTTCTTTTAAACTTTCTTTGTAGTCTTTTTTAAGCTCCTTTAAATCTGCTTTCATTTCTTTTCTGGCTTGTCTTTTTTCGGCAGCAGAGTCGTAATCGCCATTTTTAAAATCGTCGATAATTTCCTTTTTTTCCAATTCGTAATCCAGTTCGTCGGCATGATCGGCCATACCTTTGGCAATTAGGTTGGCTATACCACGCTGATCGGTTGTATTGCCTGATTTGCTCATCGCTTCTGCCGATTTTAACTGTTTCATCATGGTTTTAACCAGGCTTTTGGGCAATGATTTTTTGAGCTCGTTTTCTACCTTTTTCCAATCCTGACTGCCCATTTTCTTAGCCGTATCAATAGGCGTAAGAACTATTTGGGAAAGTATTTTCGTCTGTTTAACTGATTTTTGTTCGTGGGCGAAGAGCTTACCAGCAGTTAATACCAGTAAGAAGAGGATAATTTTTTTCATAAGGGCGAGGTTAAATCTGATTTGAAACTAATCAATTTTCGTTAGAATGTAAAACTACACGGGCTTTTGCTGTAATCATTAAAACCTTATTTAAAATCTTTCTAATTTAGCTCAAATCTGTTATCTTTACCACAACAGTAATGAACAAAGAAAAAGTAAAATTATGGTTCAAAAGGGTAGGCCTGGTTGGCTTCCTGTTCTTTCTGATTAAAGGATTGATCTGGCTTGTTGTGTTTTACTTTATCGGTAAAAATGTAACCTGAGGTTCATTAGCCATTGGTTCATTGGGCTGTGCGGGTTGCATACCAGGTCATCATCCTGAACTTGTTTCAGGATCTCTTCAATACATCAAAAGCTTTATTAATTCTATCATTAAGAAGTTAAGACAGTTAAGTGAAATTTGGTCTGTTGTACACTTTCTTAATGACCTTAATCTCTTAATGGTGAAATATTCAGACGTTATCTAAACGTAAACAGCATATTAGCCAGAAAATTCCATATAAAAACAATTACAATGGCGAAAAACTTGGCTACATAAAAGTTAGTGCCGTTTTTGCGTTGGTGGAAAAGATAAATGATAATGGTATTGAGGCCTAAGCCAATTAAACTCACCACTAAAAATTTACTGAATTCGGTTCCCCAGTGGGTATTGGTGCTTTCGAATGTCCACACGCGGTTAATGAGGTAGTTATTGGTTACTGCCAGGGTAAAACCAATGGCGTTAGCCACGTACTTGTTTACCTTTATTTTTTCCTTGAAAAGCCATGTAGCACCGAAATCGATCGCCATTCCGAGTAGTCCGGTTAACCCAAATTTTATAATGCGGAAGAATAAATCCATTTTAATGCAATTTAACCAGGTAAAAATGTTCTAATAACTGAGGGCGCGTTTTGGCATTGATAAATTTTGGAGTAAGCTTGGTAATGTGATAGTATTCGAACGATTTTAGTACTGTTGCGCCATAATCTTTTTTCAATTTAGGCAGTTCCGATTCAGGAGCGTAAATCACCAGATTTTCATCGCCTCTAAATTTATCCAGCTCTTCGTAGTTCCAAAAGTATTTCGGTTCTCCTGGTGCATAAAAATCAAAAGAATAAGCATCCGGGTACATTAAAACTGAGGCTTTCGCCTTCGGATGATTTTCTTTTAACCAGTTGCCGGCTTCCATGCCCGACTCGTATTTCAACACCGATGGATAGAAAAATATAGAAAGAAACAACATCAGGCTTGCTGAAATAAAGGTACTTCTGGCCAAAATGGTTTCGGTTTTAATCCCTTTAAATACCATGAACGAGGCAATAAGTAGCACGACTAAGATGGCAATAGCCAGGTAATTGTTTTTAAAGCCAAAGGCAACCGCCACGAAGCTAAGGATTAAAGTAATCAGCACAGCCAAAACATTTTGAATGGTAAAAAAAACTTTCAAGCTTTTGCTTTCCAGTTTTTGAAGGTATAAAGCTGTAATGATGGCAAATTGTGGCAAAATAATTAAAATGTAGTGTGGCAGCTGAAATTTCGATAAAGAGAAAAGCAGGAAAGTGATTGCGGCACTCGTCCAGATCATGATACTTTCTGCCGGTAAGTTGCTACGATTTTTCTTTTTAAACAGACCAACAACGGCACTGTAGAATAATATCGACCAGGGTAGAAATGCCCAAATTGTGGTATGCAAAAAGAAAGAAATATCGCCTTTGCCTTTAATGGGGCCATTGTTAAAAAAGCGCCCGAACTGACTATCCCAAAAGAAAAACTTTAAGCCCGATATACCGGTTTTTCCAAACACCAGTTTCTCGGGATGTAAATCAAACTGAACGTATAGGGTGTAAAGCTCAGGAATAATAAAGATGAAAATCAGTACAATGGCCAGCCACCATTTTAATTTTAGTAGTTGTTTAAACTGTTTGGTTAGGAGCCAATAAATAATAAAGCCGCCAAAAACCGGAATCAAAACAAATATGCCTTTAATCATAATGGCACAGGCTGCGAAGAATGAGCCCAACACAATATGCCAGAAAGAACTTTGATGCGCTTTATAGTAGTGATAAATGGCCGCCAGGGTAAAGGTGGTGATGTAAACCTCGGCGCGTACATCGAAGGTTGAAATGAGTATATGTAGCGAACTAAGTAAAATCAGCGCACTGATTAATCCGGTTTTTTCGCTATAAATGCTTTTAGCCAGTTTGTACAGATACCATGCGCCCAGCAGGCCTGCCAGAAAAGATGGAAGTTTATAGGCAAAGGCATTAATACCAAAGATTTTAAATGAGGCTGCAGCCAGCCAGAAGGTTAAATGCGGTTTATCGAGCCAATCTAACCCACGCACATAAATGTTAATCCAGTCGTTTCTAAGTACCATGTTTTTGGCAATAGAAGCGTAAAGTGCTGAATCGGGTTCCATTATACCGCCGAACAGGGCAAAAGTGCTCACCAGTACAATTAGTGCAATCAGGAGCTTATATAATGTTGTATCCTTTATATTCATTTACGAGAAGCAAATATGAGCAAAAAAAAGTCAAATTTTTTCAAGGTTTAAGATTAACAAAGGCAAAGCCCTATCTTTGCTTCATGACAAAGTTATCGGTTAACATCAATAAAATTGCCACACTACGCAACAGCCGTGGCGGTAATAATCCTGATCTGGTTAAGGTTGCATTAGACTGCGAGCGTTTCGGAGCGCAGGGAATTACAGTTCACCCGCGACCTGATGAAAGACATATCCGCTACCAGGATGTTTACGATTTGAAAGCTGCTATTGCAACCGAATTTAATATTGAAGGAAATTGCAGGGAAGATAAATTTGTAGATCTGGTTTTAGCCAATAAACCTGCGCAGGTTACTTTAGTACCCGATGCCGAAGGACAGATTACTTCTAACCACGGTTGGGATACCATTAAAAATAAAGATTACCTCAAAGAGATGGTAGCTGTATTCCAAAATGCAGGTATAAGGGTTTCTATTTTTGTAGATCCTGTTGTAGAAATGGTTGAAGGTGCAGTAGAAACCGGAACAGACCGCATTGAACTGTATACCGAAGCTTATGCACACAACTATTTTGCCGATCGCGAAAAGGCGGTTATTAACTATATTGCAGCTGCACATCACGCTAATAAATTGGGTTTGGGTATTAACGCCGGGCACGATCTTGATTTACATAACCTGCATTATTTCGCACAAAGCATTCCAGGCTTGCTGGAGGTTTCTATTGGTCATGCCTTAATTAGCGACGCGCTTTATTTAGGATTGGAAACTACCATACAACGCTATTTGCAGCAACTTGCTTAATTAACCACAGAGTGCACAAAGGAATACACAGAGAAACAGAGCCTCTGTGTATTCTGTGAAAACTCTTATTTCTCTGTGGTTAAAAAATACATTATGCTTAAAGGAATTCTCCTTGTTTTTTTTGGTGCCTGTAGCTTTGGCATACTATCCACATTTGTTAAACTGGCTTACCACGAAGGTTATACCCTTGGCGACGTAACTGGTGCGCAGGCTTTTTTAGGTGCCGTAATTTTATGGGTATTGTTTTTTTTTCAACGGAGAACATCAAATTATAAAGCTAAAGAAATAACCCTGATTACTCCCTGGTGGAAAATGGTTCTGGCCGGCACATGCACCGGGCTCGTAAGTATTTTTTATTATCAGTCGGTAAAGCTCGTGCCCAATTCGGTTGCCATTGTGTTGCTGATGCAGTTTATCTGGATGAGTATTTTAATGGAACTCGCGTTTTTTAAGAAGAAACCTACCGGTTTGCAACTACTGGCTATAGCCTTGGTTTTGGGCGGTACGGTATTGGCCAGTGGTATGGTCGAAACCCGTGTGAGCGATATGAGCTTAAAAGGAATTAGTTTCGGCTTATTGGCTGCGCTTTCTTATGCAGGTTTCTTATTGCTGAGTGGCAGGATTGGTAACGAATACCCGGTATTAAAGAAAAGCGCTTTAATGATTACGGGTGCTTGCATCCTCATTTTTATTCTTTTTCCACCGGTTTTTTTATTTAACGGGGCGTTAGGAGGGAGCTTGCTTAAATGGGGATTGATTATTTCTGTTTTTGGAACGGTAATTCCGCCCTTGTGTTTTGCCGAAGGTGTTCCGAAAATCGGTACGGCATTAAGCTCTATATTGAGTGCTGCCGAATTGCCGGTAGCTGTAATGATGGCTGGTTTTGTGCTGCAGGAACAGGTTTCGTTTTTAAGGTGGGTTGGGGTGGTCGTAATCCTGTCGGCAATGATTTTGCCTAATCTGAAATATTTAAAGCGGAAATAAACTTAATTTAACCGCAAGGTACGAGAAGCCAATTAAGTCGTCATTCTGGCGCGTGCCAGAATCTCTTCATTTTCAACCGCCGAGCGCACAGAGAAAAAGGCACAGCGCACGCAGCGTGATATTCAATAACAATCTGTGCTTTCCGTGAATTCGTGGCCATTGTAACTTTAACGGCCAATCGTCTTTGTGGTTAAACTAAAAATAAATACCTTTAAAAAGCTTTAACGCATTTACACATGAAAAAACTGATCATTTATATTTTATCATTCATTGTTATTGGTTTCACAGCGTGCAAAACCAAAACTACTATCAACCAGGAAGAAGCGGGCGAAGTAATTATCGATTACCTTAAAGCCAATCCTGAATATAAAACCACCAGGTTTAACTTTGGCGAAATCAAATTCAACAGTACCAACGATATGTTTGAGTTGGGTAAATACAAATCCTTAGCCAGCAAAGGCCTGGTAACACTTAATTTAAAAGAAGCCAAAAAGAAATTCCTTTCAAAAGATAGCAGTTTTGTTTACCAGATTACGTTAACCGAAAAGGCAAGTCCGTGGGTATTAAAACAGGATGGAGATAAGGCTACCGTTAAAGTGGTAGAGTATGTATTGGCTGATGAGAAACCGGTTGATTTCTCGCAGGTAAATTCGAGCACGGCAAAGGTAACTGTATCTTTAAAAATGGTAACAACCGATTTTGAGCCTTTCGATAAAGATGCGAATAAGAACAGCAACTTTATTACCAAAACTTATAAGCTGAAGCTGAGTAAGGATGAGGGATGGAAGGTGCAGAAGTAAAGGAAAAGACCAAAGCTTAAAGACTAAAGCTATTAGAATCCGGTATTTTGTACTTCCGTTGTTTTTTAAACCGGTAGCAGCGGAAATCCTTTTACAAACCTTATAGGTTTAAATAGCGCTGTTGAAAATTAGAACCTATAATGTTTAAGTAAAAGATTGTAGCGGATAACGGGAACGAATTTAAATTTTAGCACAGCCAGTGCTTTCCAAACTATTATCATATTTGCTTTAAAAGAACAAACGTTTGTCTTTCTTTTTGCTCATAAAAACTACCAGATTTGTAGCTTTTAAACTTGAATAAAACGCCTTTTTTACACTGATATATAGCGAAATAAAGCTGCGTTTTTGCTACCTTTGCACGCAAATTTATTATTCATACCGCATGAGCTTAAATATCCACTACAAGGAAGATTTTCAAAATCGCCATATTGCTCCTAATGAGGCTGATACAGCCGAAATGTTGCACACTGTTGGCGTAAATTCTATTGATGAGCTGATTGAACAAACCGTTCCGACGGCAATTAGGTTAAAACAACCGTTAAACTTGCCTGCAGCAAAATCAGAAACTGAATATCTTGGTGCTTTAAAACAAACTTCATTGTTGAATAAAGTTTTCAAAAGCTTTATCGGTCAAGGTTATTATGATACCATTACGCCGGGTGTAATTTTACGTAACGTATTCGAAAACCCAGGATGGTACACTCAATATACGCCATATCAGGCAGAGATTGCACAGGGCCGTTTACAGGCTTTGTTAAACTTCCAAACCATGGTTATCGATTTAACCGGAATGGAAATTGCCAATGCTTCATTGCTGGATGAAGGTACAGCAGCAGCTGAGGCCATGTTTATGCAATACAGTACGCGTAAAAATCAGGCAGCTAAGAAATTTTTTGTTTCTGAATTGCTTTTTGCCCAAACCATCGATATTTTAAAAACCCGTGCTAATCCTTATGGCATTGAGCTGGTAATTGGCAGTCATTTAGATTTTGTAGCTACCGAAGATTTCTTTGGTGCTATTGTTCAATATCCTGCTGGCAACGGCGAGGTTTTCGATTACAAAAACTTTGCTGCTGAGTTGCACAACTTAAACATTAAATTAACGGTTGCTGCCGATATTTTAAGTTTAACCTTATTAACGCCTCCGGGTGAGTGGGGTGCAGATATTGTGGTAGGTACTACACAACGTTTCGGTATTCCGATGGGTTTTGGTGGACCGCATGCTGCATTTTTTGCTACTAAAGAGGAATATAAACGTTCAATCCCTGGTCGTATCATCGGTGTAACCATCGATAGCCATGGCGATTACGCTTTACGTATGGCTTTGCAAACCCGCGAGCAGCACATTCGTAGAGATAAAGCAACTTCGAATATTTGTACTGCACAGGCTTTATTGGCAATTATGGCCGGTTTCTATGCAGCATATCACGGTCCGAAAGGCTTAAAAGCTATTGCTGAGCGTACACATGGTTTAGCCATCAGCTTAGCCACTACTTTGAAGAATTTAGGTTACGAGCAATTAAATTCAGCTTATTTCGATACCATCCGTTTCAATTTAGGTGATTTAAAAGGTGGCATCCACGCTTACTGCCTGGATAACGAAATCAACCTGAACTATGTTGGTAATACCGTTACCATTTCAATTGATGAAACCACAACTTTCGAAGATATTACATTAATTTCTAAAATCTTTGCAAGGGCAAAAGGCTTTGCAGGCGATCAGGTAGAGGTTATTGAAAACGTAGAAACTGTAGTTCCTGAAGCTTTACAACGTACTTCGGCTTATTTAACGCACCCGATTTTTAATTCGCACCATTCAGAACACGAAATGTTGCGTTACATTAAATCGTTAGAGGCAAAAGATTTATCGCTTTGCCACTCGATGATTGCTTTGGGTAGCTGTACCATGAAATTAAATGCAACAGCCGAAATGATTCCGGTTACCTGGTCACACTTTAGTCGCATTCACCCTTTCGCTCCAGCTGATCAGGTATTGGGTTACTATTCTGTTTTTAACGAACTGGATAAATGGTTAAGCGAAATTACTGGTTTTGCTGCAATGAGCTTACAGCCTAATGCGGGTGCACAAGGAGAATATGCAGGTTTAATGGTTATCCGTGCTTATCACCACGATAGAGGCGATTTCCACCGTAATGTGGCGTTAATCCCTGCTTCGGCACACGGTACCAACCCGGCTTCTGCGGCAATGGCCGATATGAAAATTGTGGTTGTTAAATCTTTAGAGAACGGTAACATCGACGTTGAAGATTTAAAAGCAAAAGCGGAATTACATAAAGACAACCTTTCTTGTTTGATGGTAACTTATCCATCTACACACGGTGTATTTGAAGAAAGTATTATCGAAATCTGCGAAACTATCCATGCTAACGGCGGACAGGTTTATATGGATGGCGCAAACATGAACGCACAGGTTGGTTTAACCAGCCCTGCTAATATTGGTGCCGACGTTTGCCACTTAAACTTACACAAAACATTCTGTATCCCTCACGGTGGTGGTGGTCCGGGTATGGGTCCAATCGGTGTGGCAAAACACCTTGTTCCTTATCTTCCTGGTCACGCTGTGGTTGATATTGATAAAGGAAAATCAATTTCTGCAGTTTCTTCTGCACCTTGGGGTTCAGCTTCAATCCTGATCATTTCTCATGCTTATATTGCCATGATGGGTGCTGAAGGTTTAACCAACGCCACTAAGTATGCCATTTTAAACGCCAATTATATGAAAGCGCGTTTAGAGCAGCACTACCCGGTACTTTATTCAGGTGCTCAGGGCCGTTGTGCACACGAGATGATTTTAGATTGCCGTTCTTTCAAAGCTTTCGGAATCGAAGTAACCGATATCGCTAAACGTTTAATGGATTATGGTTTCCATGCACCAACAGTTTCATTCCCGGTTGCGGGTACTTTAATGGTTGAGCCAACAGAATCGGAGCCTAAACATGAGTTAGACCGTTTCTGTGATGCCTTAATTGCGATTAAAAACGAAATTACCCAGGTAGAAAACGGTACTTTAGATAAAACAGATAACCCGCTTAAAAATGCGCCGCACACAGTTTCAGTAATTACTGCAAACGAATGGGAGCATGCTTACAGCCGTCAAACTGCTGCATTCCCACTTCCATATGTGTTAGAGCGCAAGTTCTGGCCTTCGGTTGGTCGTGTTAACGATAGCCATGGCGATAGATCGTTAATCTGCGCTTGTCCGCCGATTGAAAGTTATTTGGAAGAGATCGTACCTTAAGGCTTAGGGTAGAAAGGTAGAGGGTTCAAGGTTTTCCTTGCCATAGCCTTAGTCCAAACGCCTGGTTCCGTGTCAGCACGTATATATTGATCTGCAAGTTTTGTGAATTCATTTCATAAAGCTTGCAGATTTTTTTTTCGGGCAGTCGTCACCCTGAATTTATTTCAGGGTCTCCATGGGTAAGGGATGCTGAAATAAACTCAGTATGACGATGAGGCTATGGGTAAAGCTCTTCGCTAATCGGTAGCTCACCGACTAAATACCATGATTTTACTTAATGAAAAGCTCCAAAGTGCCACAAAATCCCGGAAGGATCGTGCAGGAAACATTCACTGCCCCATTCTTCGTGACGGATGGGCGTAAGCTTTACATTTTGATACCGGCTGGATAAATCGAGGGCCAGCAGTTCATCGTAGTAGCGCGCTACATCTTCAACTTCCATAAAGATCATGGTGTTATCGATCCAGTCTTTTACATAAGCATTCTGCAAATAAAAAGCCAGATTACCAATTTTAAAAACCGAGATCTGTGCACCCAGACTCGTTTCTTCGAAACCCAGGTCGCGGTAAAAGCTTCTCGATATTTCAAAATCTTTGGCACCGATAAAGGGGCGGATGGAGATGGCTTTGTGGTTCATATCGTTATAATTGATTACTAATGTCCTTATTCCTGTATAGTTTACCACCCAGAATTGATGCGGGGGCAAAAATAAATATAGCTAAAAGCTGCGTCCAATGGCTTCCGCTTGCGCTAAAAAGTGAAAATGTTGCAAAGCCGGCAATAATTATCGCTAAAACATAATTCAGATTTAGATTGCTGGTTTTGGCAATCAGCCTTAATATGTAACCACTTAAGGCAGCAAAGCAAGTTCCATAAAGCAGTGTGAGCAGCTTGAAAAACATTGATGCATTGGCATGTGGCTTTTGCCCTGATAATTTGAAAAGCAAAAGCGATGAAATAACAAAAATGGCATAGCCAGCTAAAACAGCTAAAATTTTTCTGATCATATAAAAACGGTTTAACGAATATAAGCTTAAATGTGCCCTGAGATTTAATTCACATTAAAAAGTAAACAAATTAAACCTTTATTATAAATCTGCAGTCAATAGAATGATTTTAAATAAATCCGATTATTTTTGAAAAACTTAACATAGGTCAATAACAACAGGTAATCGGTTGATCTATATTTGTATCAAATTAAAAAAACCAGAAAAATGAAATTAAAAATCTCTTCAATCTTTTTATTAGTAGCAGTTGTAGCTTTATCAGCTTTTAAAAACCCTACTAAACCAGTTACCTATACTGTAGATGCAGCAAAATCGACCATTACTTGGGTTGGTAAAAAAGTAACAGGTTCTCACAACGGAACAATCGCTTTACAATCAGGTTCACTTGCTGTAAACGGTAAAAGTGTAACAGGTGGTACTTTTACCATCGATATGAACTCAATCAAAGATGCTGATGGTAGCGCTAAATTAGAAGGTCACTTAAAAGCTGACGATTTCTTCGGTGTTGCTAAATTCCCAACTTCTACTTTTGTAATTACTAAAGTAGCTGGTAGCGGTGCTAATGTAACTGTATCAGGTAACTTAACCATTAAAGGTATTACTAAACCGTTAAGCTTCCCTGCAACTGTTACAGTTAATGCTGATGGTACTGCTTCTGCTTTAGCTGGTAAAATCGTGGTAGACAGAACTAAATATGATATCAAATATGGTTCTAAATCATTCTTCGATAGCATTGGCGACAAAGCAATAAACGATGAGTTTGAATTAGCTGTGAAATTAGTAGCTAAAAAATAATTTCCTTTAGTCTCGGAAAAAAAACAAAGCCCTGGCAATTTTGCCGGGGCTTTTTGTTGCATGCCAGGCATGGCAATCGACTATAGGGTGCGAATCCCGAACACGCTTAGCAGTAGGAAGTGTTAGCTAAAGACAAAGGTGTGAGAGGACAGATAGGGAAATAATCCCTATCTTCCTACTCGATTAAGTGCAAAACATGCTAGTTTTACTACCGCGGATAGTGAGTTTTGTTCCTCTTTGGTTAAAAAAACTAACCTTTCAGCCACGGATGCACGGAAAACACGGATTGTTTTGGATATTGCTTCGTGTTCTGTATCATTACTTTGTGTTCTCGGGGGGGTAAAAACAGAAGAGATTCTGGCCTGCGCCAGAATGACGAAACAATAGCTTTGTGGTTAACCTAAGAAAATCTTACCTTATCTTAAACCCGCCCTCTATTTCATCTACAAAGCCTGTGGCTGCACTTTTACTGTGGTAAAAAAGACACTCCCAGTTTTCTTCAGCTGCTCTTCTACCAAATTCTTTGCGTAGTTCCATAGCCTTGCGGCCATCAAAATCGTATTTCGCAATGAAATTTTTAACCAGTTCTTCAGGTTCTGGTAGTACATCACCTCCAAAAAATACCTTTTGCTTGCCCTCTGTTAAAAGGAAAACCTGATGGTTAGGACAGTGGGCACCTGTAAATTCGTAAGCAATGCTTTCATCAATCGCGCCATCGCCCTCTACAAAAGTTAACTGGGCATTGCGCTGTACAAATTCAAAAATATCGGCATGGTAAGAAGTTGATGTACTGCTAAATGCAGTTTCCCATTCGCCACGGTTAATAATATGTTCTGCATCCGGGAAACTAAGTTCGGTTTTACTGACTAACTGGTGAATCATACCACCCGAGTGATCGTAATGTAAATGCGACATTAAAACCTTAGTCACATCGGTAGGATCGAAGCCTGCATTCCTGATGTTTTTATGTAAAATCAGTTCGCCATGATCGTCGCTAAAACCTAAACCCGTATCGAAAAGGATCAGGTCGTTTTTGAGTTCAACCAAAAAAGGTTGTACGTTGATAAACAGCGAGGCGGGTCTGTCTTTAAAATGATGAATGGCAGGATCGAATGGTACAAATTTTTTTGTTGCATCAACCGAATAGGTGCCTTCGTAAAGGGTGTGGACTTGCAAAATGTAAATCTTTAATGTTTCTACAAAGGTAACAATCTAAATAACAGTATTTGTTTTAGTAAAAGCTTGGATACTTCCTTTTTTTGTAAAATATGATTGTTAAATTTCGGGCAAAATATTCTTTATGAGCATCCGTGTTTTAATTTTATTGCTGGTTTTTGGCTTTTCTAACAGTTTATTTGCCCAGCAGCGTCCAAATGTAATTATTGTGCTGGCCGACGATATGGGTTATGCTGATATTTCGTGTTATGGAAGTCCGTTAATTAAAACGCCCTTTTTAGATGGTATGGCTGCAAAAGGAATAAAGGCAACTAATTTTGTAACTACCTCGCCAACCTGTACGCCTTCGAGGGCATCGTTATTAACGGGAAGGTATTGCAGCCGGATGGATTTGCCGAGGCCAATAGGACCAGGCGAAAAAGCAGGAATGCCTGAAGATGAAATTACTATTGCACAAATGCTAAAACAATCGGGCTATGCAACTGCATTGGTTGGTAAATGGCACCTGGGCGATCACGGTGTTTCGTTGCCGAACAAAAAAGGCTTCGATGAGTTTTATGGCCTGCTATATAGCCACGATTACCGGGCACCTTATGTAAAAACCGATACCACCATTAAAATTTTCAGAAATACTAAACCCGAAATTTAT
Organism: Pedobacter ghigonis; assembly: GCF_903166585.1. Classification (GTDB taxonomy): domain Bacteria; phylum Bacteroidota; class Bacteroidia; order Sphingobacteriales; family Sphingobacteriaceae; genus Pedobacter; species Pedobacter ghigonis. Next base: position 47,769 of record NZ_CAESCM010000019.1, on the reverse strand, counting down.
AAACCGCACGATAGTATTTTAACCAGTTCTTACACGCGCGAGTCGATTAATTTCATCAAGAAAAATGCAGCGGCAAAAAAGCCATTTTATCTTTACCTGGCTCAGAATATGCCACATTTACCGGTTGCCTTTGCTGCACAAAAAAGCCGCAAAACAACGTCAGCAGGTGGCGAACTGGGCGATGTGATTGAAGATATGGATGCAGGTTTGGCGCAAATCTGGAAACAGGTAGTAGCATCAGGACAGGCCGATAATACGATTTTTATTTTTACCAGCGATAATGGCCCATGGATTAATGCGCCGGCACGAATGTACCAGGATGGTTTTACTAAATTTTATCACGTTGGTTCGGCTGGTGTTTTCAGGGGATCGAAAGGTATTTCTTACGAAGCAGGTCATAGAGTACCATTCATTGTATATTGGAAAGGCCATACACTTACCGATACGCAATTAACGAAACCGATTTCGAATTTAGACGTTTTTCCTACGCTGGCCGAATGGACCAAAAGTAAACTTCCGCAACGGGTTTATGATGGCGAATCTGTTGCTGCTTTGCTAACCACTAAAAATTACAATAAGCCTCATCGCCCGATTTACTACCACAATTATGTTTTGGAAGGTGTAAAGGATGGCGATTGGAAACTGCGGATTACTAAAAATGAGAATAAGGAACTTACTGAGCTGTATAATCTTTCTTGGGATCCTGCTGAGCGGGTAAACCTGGCCGATGATGCCAAATATGCCGAGCAGAAAGCACATTTGATGAAACTTTATCAGGCTTATCCTGGAAATTCGAGGTAAAGGAAGTATGCCTTGATGAGTTGTTAGTCACTAATTGATCTCGAAGGTTTCTATTTTTGATTTTTTTTCGTGAGTAATATATAAAGTGACTTTTGATTTAAATTGTACGAATGAGAATTCAAGGTCTTCATTAATTTTTTCATTTAACAATTCATAAAAATCCGTTAAAATGATTTCATCCTTAAGTACTATATAAAATGTATAAAGATCAATTTGTTCCATTTCTTTAATTATTTCATCCCAGAAGTAATAGAATCTCATAGGGAAAACAGCAATTAATTCCATTTCTACAATTTCTTGGACAATAACTTCAAAAAAAGGCATAAGAATTTCATCACTTGTTATCCAATCTCCATACTCTGTGCCTTCCTGAGTGATAATACCATAATAACTGCCATTAATTGTAATGCTATATGAAACAGAATCTTTATGTGGTTTAGCTTTGACGGTTAGTAACTGATCATTATAATTAATTTCAAAAATATAATCTTCCATTTTAAAGACCATTAAAGTTCATAATAATATACAAGATAGTTGTAATTGATTAAAAATGTATATTTACTGTTCGGAAACAGAATAAATGGAAAAAAGATGGGTGCTTGCATCAAATTGTGATGATGCTACGATAACTACGATTGCAGAACAACTTAATATAGATCGCTCTCTGGCGCAAATATTGGTACAAAGAAATATTTGCGACTTCGATCAGGCAAAAGATTTCTTCAGGCCGGATTTAGATCACCTTCATAATCCTTTCCTAATGAAGGATATGGACGCCGCAATAAACAGAATAGAAGCTGCTCTGGCTACTCACGAAAAAATCCTGATTTATGGCGATTATGATGTAGATGGTACAACTTCAGTAGCACTAGCTTTCAGTTTCTTTTCTCAGTTAACTTCAAATATCGAATATTACATCCCCGACCGTTATCTGGAAGGTTATGGTATTTCTACTGCAGGTATTGATTATGCCAGTGAAAATGACTTCTCGTTAATTATTGCACTCGATTGCGGGATAAAATCTATCGACAAAATTGATTATGCCAATACTTTAGGAATTGATTTTATCATTTGCGATCACCACCTTCCCGGAGATGAAATACCGAATGCAGTTGCCGTTTTAGATCCTAAACGTGCAGATTGTGCTTATCCTTTTAAAGAGCTGGCCGGTTGTGGTATAGGTTTTAAACTGGCACAAGCCTATTCGCAAAAACATCACTTGCCTAAAGAAAGCTATTTGCAGTATTTGGATTTGGTGATGATTAGTATTGCTGCCGACATTGTACCCATAGTAGACGAGAATCGGATTTTAGCGCATTATGGTTTAAAAAAATTAAATACCAATCCTTGCGAAGGTTTACGGGCCTTAATGGAGGTTTCGGGCAAGACCGAAAATTATACCATTACCGATGTGGTTTTTACCCTCGGGCCGCGGATTAATGCTGCGGGTAGGATCGATCATGCCAAACATGCTGTAGCTATGCTACTTTGCCAGGTAGATGGAAATGCTTCGGAGCAGAGCGAGCTGATTAACCTGAAAAATACCGAACGTAAAACCTACGATCAGGACATTACCCGCGAAGCGCTTGCTTTAATTGGCGACAGTGAGGTTTTAATTAACAGAAAAACTACTGTTGTATTTAACGAGAACTGGCACAAAGGTGTGATTGGAATTGTTGCCTCGCGCTTAACTGAAAAATATTACCGTCCAACCATTGTACTTACCAAGTCAAATGGACACGTGGCGGGTTCATGCCGTTCGGTAGTTGGTTTCGATTTATACGAGGCGCTGAGTGGCTGTGCCGATTTGCTCGACCAATATGGAGGCCATAAATTTGCAGCAGGATTAACGATGCAGGAACATAATGTCGATGCCTTTGCTGATAAATTTGAAGAAATTGTATCAGCTAGCATTACCGAAGAGTTGCTAACCCCAATGATTAAGATCGATGCAGAGATAGAACTGGCACAGATTGATGGTAAGTTTTACCGGATTTTGGCACAAATGGGACCGTTTGGTCCGGAAAATATGGCTCCGGTTTTTGTTACCCACGGGGTGTATCTGGCACAGCACGCTATGGCTGTTGGTGCAAATCACTTAAAAATTAATATAAAACAACAAAATTCGCCTATTTTTGAGGGCATCGCATTTGGTTTGGGAGAATTTCAAAACCAATTGTTGCCAAGAGTACCATTTTCTATTTGTTACACCATCGAAGAAAATGTATGGCGGGATAAGAAGCGTTTGCAATTGAATATTAAAGGAATAAAAGTTAATTAAATAAACTTTAATAAACCTCGCAGGTTTTAAACGGCTATGCCAAATTAAACCTGCGAGGTTTAGCGTAGAGATATATGATACTAAGAGCCGAAAATCTGGTTAAAAAATATAAACAGCGTACTGTTGTAAATAACGTTTCGTTTAACGTAAACCAAGGCGAAATTGTGGGATTGCTGGGGCCTAACGGAGCCGGTAAAACCACTTCATTTTATATGATTGTGGGGTTAATTAAACCCAACGAAGGACGTATTTTTTTAGAAGAAGAAGATATTACCGAAGATCCAATGTACCGTAGGGCGCAGAAAGGAATTGGTTATCTGGCTCAGGAAGCTTCGGTTTTCAGAAAACTTACCGTTGAAGATAATATTCTTGCCATCCTGGAAATGAGCGATATGAGCAAGGAAGAGCAGAAAGATAAACTTGAAGAGCTGATTAATGAGTTTAGTTTACATAAAGTGCGCAAAAACCGTGGCGATTTATTGTCGGGTGGTGAGCGTCGCCGTACCGAAATTGCCCGTGCTTTAGCAGCAAATCCCAATTTCATTTTGCTGGATGAGCCTTTTGCCGGGGTAGACCCGATTGCGGTTGAAGAAATTCAGGGTATTGTGGCTAAGCTGAAACATAAAAATATCGGCATTCTGATAACCGATCACAACGTACAGGAAACCCTTTCGATTACCGACAGAGCTTACCTGCTTTTTGAAGGAAAAATTTTAGAGCAGGGCGTACCTGAGGTACTGGCCGAAAATGAAATGGTAAGAAAAGTATATCTGGGATCGAATTTCGTATTGAAACGCAAGAAATTTGATGTTTAATCAACAGGTTGCTGATAAAATATTGCTAACCAAAACAAATTTTAATTTCGGGTGTTGCCTAAACTTTATGCTGAAACGAATTACTGTAAACCAGGGTGCTGTAAATAAAAGAATGTACATAGCTGTAGAAACTTTTGATAAGATGATGTTCATTAATTTTAACCTTTAAAGATGGCAATTGTAAATTCGATTTTTACCTGGTTAATGAAAAAGCGGATCCATCAGATCGAGCTTTTTATGAAATATCCACACGATGTTCAGGAAGAATGGTTCCATACGCTGATTGATAGTGCCGAAAATACCGAATGGGGCAAATTGTACGATTACAAGACTATTTTAACCGTTCAGCAGTACCAGGAACGCGTTCCTATTCAAAATTACGATACTTTAAAACCCTACATTGAGCGCATGCTGAATGGCGAGCAGAATATTCTTTGGCCATCAGATATCAAGTGGTTTGCAAAATCATCAGGTACAACCAGCGACAGGAGCAAATTTATTCCCGTTTCGGAAGAAAGCCTGGAAGAATGCCATTTCAAAGGTGGTAAGGATATGCTTTCCATTTATTGCAATAACCGGCCCGATAACCAGATGTTTACCGGTAAGAGTTTGGTTTTAGGCGGAAGCCATCAGGTAAACCAATTAAACGAAGACTGCTTTTATGGCGATTTATCAGCGGTCCTGATTAAAAACCTGCCAATCTGGGCCGAGTTTTACCGCACGCCTGATATGTCTATCGCTTTGATGGACAATTACGAAATTAAAATGGATAGGATGGCCGAGGCTACCATCAACGAAAATGTAACCAGTATTTCGGGAGTGCCTACCTGGACCATTGTATTGGCCAAAAAAGTACTCGAACTAACAGGCAAAAGCAATTTGCTCGAAGTTTGGCCCAACCTCGAAGTCTATATTCACGGTGCCGTAAACTTTGCGCCATACCGCGAGCAGTTTAAACAACTCATTCCTTCTCCCGATATGTATTATCTGGAAACCTATAATGCCTCAGAAGGATTTTTTGGTATTCAGGATCAGGATGACTCTGATGAAATGTTGCTGATGCTGGATTATGGTATTTTCTATGAATTTATTCCCATGGAACACATTGGTGAAGAGAATCCTAAGGCATTGGTACTAGGCGAAGTAGAGTTGCATAAAAATTATGCAATTGTAATTTCTACCAACGGGGGCTTATGGCGCTATATGATTGGCGATACCGTTCAGTTTACCTCGCTGGCGCCATACCGCATTAAAATTACGGGCCGTACCAAACACTTCATTAATGCTTTTGGAGAAGAGGTGATTATCGATAATGCCGAACAAGCCCTAACCAAAGCCTGTCAGGAAACCGGTGCTGAAATTAAAGATTATACAGCCGGACCAATTTATTTTGAAGGAGAGAAAGCAGGGGGTCACGAATGGATTATTGAGTTTGACAAACAGCCCAGCGATTTTGAAAAGTTTGTTGACATAATGGATCAAACCCTGCGCGAAGTAAATTCTGATTACGACGCCAAGCGTTTTAAGGATATGGCACTCTGCCGGCCTAAGGTACACAATGCACCTGGCTGCACCTTTTACAATTGGTTAAAGGCTAAAGACAAACTGGGCGGACAACATAAAGTTCCACGCCTGGCTAACGAAAGGAAGTATGTTGATGATATTTTAGAGATGATGAAAAATGCTTAATTTCATGAAAAGATAAAAAACATCTGGCAGTTAGGTTGTTTCATCAAATGTGCTGATACAATTATGATGCTTTTGGCCGTTAATTTGTAATACATTCAGCATGAAATTGAACAGGCAAAAAATATTAGATTTCTTTAAAAAATCTGAAGGTAAGGCAACGGTAATCTTAAATGATAAAACCAGGGCCAGCAAAACCATTAAGGATGCGCTGGGTAAAGCTGTAACCAATAAAGGCGATTTAGAAGGCGTTTGGGCAAAGCTGGTATTATTGTTTGCTGTTGCAAAAGATTATGTAAACGGCAGTTATACCGAAATCCCGAAACGATCGATCGTTGCCGTTTTAGGTGGCCTGGTTTATTTTTTATCGCCCGTTGATGTGATCCCCGATTTTGTACCCGCTTTAGGTTTTATTGATGATATATACATCTTAAACCTCGTGTACAGGCAGGTACTTAAAGACCTCGAAAAGTATAAAGCCTGGAAAGATGCGCAGGCAAAAATAATAGATGTATATGGCTCAGCCGGATAAAAGTCTTGTAGACTGGTTGGGCGAACACCTTTTTAGCTGCCCTTTTAAAGCTAATTTTGGTATCGATTGCCCCGGTTGCGGTTTACAGCGTTCAATTATTGCCTTACTGAAAGGAAATTTCATCGATTCTTTTAAATTTTATCCCGCAACCCTTCCTTTAATATTTGTATTGCTTTTTACGCTTATCCACTTAAAGCTCGACTTTAAATTCGGCGCACAGTTGATTAAAATCGTTTTTGCAGGTGTTGCAGTAATTATCTTAATCAATTACATTTACAAAATATACAATCACCAACTACTAAGTTAAACACATACTCATGTCAGAAGAACAGGAAAACCCTCAGGAAAATAAACCTATCGATCTTTCGAAGAAAGAGGAGCCGATTATAGAGCCAATAAATGAGGGGCCGGTAAGTCCGCCACCATTTCAACAACCACCGCCGTTTCAGCAGCCACCACCATTTGGGCAGTTTGGCGGAGGATTTGGTCAGCAGAATTTACCTAACGCCACCGCGGCACTTGTTTTAGGTATTATTGCACTACCAGCTTGTTGCTTTTATGGCATATTTGGGTTGATCTTTGGTGTTATTGCCTGGATTTTAGGTGCTGGAGATGTGAAAAAATACCAGCTTAACCCTACATTTTATACAGAATCATCCTATAAAAATGCCAAAGCAGGAAAGATTTGCGGTATGATTGCTACAATTTTGAGCGCCTTAACCCTATTATTTTTTGTACTCGTTATTGTAGGTGCAATTACCAATCCCCAGATGTACGACGATTTTCTTCGCGGAATGAAGTAATTCAGATCCGATTAATTTTACCTTAAAAATATAAACCGGGTGGTGCATGCCATCCGATTTTCTTATTTTTGTAGCGTTCAAATTGTAAATAAAAAACTCACGATAATGTATCCAGAATATTTAGTAGAGCCAATGCGTAAGGAATTAACCAACGTTGGTTTTCAGGAATTAAAAAATGCAGCAGATGTAGACCAGGCCATCAAAGGCGAAGGAACTGTATTGGTTGTGGTAAACTCAGTTTGCGGTTGCGCGGCAGCAAATGCACGTCCGGCAGCAAGAGCAGCAGCAGCACACGAAAAACACCCTGATAAATTGGTTACTGTTTTTGCAGGTATGGAAAAAGAAGCTGTAGATCAGGCCAGAAATTATATGATGCCTTTCCCGCCGTCATCGCCAGCTATGGCTTTGTTTAAAGATGGTAAATTGGTACACATGATCGAGCGTCATCAAATTGAAGGCAGACCAGCACAAATGATCGCTGATAACCTGATTGGTGCCTTCGAACAATACTGTTAATAAGAGATTGCACAGATATTTAGATTACACTGATTAGTATAACATTAATCAGTGTAATCTTCTTAAATCCCCAAAATCTGTGCTATTAGAAGTCTTTATTGAGCAGTTTCTCCAGCTCCCCGAACGAAACGTTCATCCTTACCCGGCCTTGTTTGGCATACGAAATTTCTCCTGTTTCTTCCGAAATAATTACCGCCACAGCATCCGTAGTTTCCGAAACCCCGATGCCTGCTCGGTGCCTTAAACCAAACTGCGAAGGCAACTGATCGTTATCGGTTAGAGGTAAAATGCAACTTGCACTTTTAATCTTGTTTTCAGAAATAACCACGGCACCATCATGCAACGGACTGTTTTTCTGGAAAATACTTTCGAGCAGGCGTTTAGATATTTTGGCATCGACCAGTTCACAGCTATTGGCAAAAAACTGTTCGTCGTAAAATTTAACAAATACAATCAGCGCACCTGTTCTGGTTTTTTTCATGCTTTTGCAGGCATCAATAATTGGCTTTATCCTTGTTAAATTGTTTCGCTCAATTTCTTTCCTGCCAAATAAATAGCCCCACCAGGCCTTGTTTTTTTGTAGAAAGGCATTTTTACCAATGAGCAATAGGAACCGCCTGATTTCAGGGTGAAAAATAACGATCAAAGCAATAATACCCACACTCATAAATTTCTCTATGATGGTGGTGAGCAATTTCATGTTTAACGCATCTACCACCCGGTAAAAAATGGCAATGATGAGCATACCCACCAGCAGGTTTACAGCCAGCGTATTGCGGATCAGTGTATACACATAATAGATTAACAGTGCTACCAGCACAATATCTACCACATCGGTAATGGTAAATTTTACAAAGTCGAAATCCAATCCTTTCATTATGGGCAAGATAGTAAAACAGTTATAGAGAATTCGTCACCCTGAATTTATTTCAGGGTCTCTAGTTCATAAAGATACTGAACCAAGTTCAGTATGACGTTACGTTTATTTTTGTAATCAAAAAATAATAATCTAAGCTTAACCTAACATCCCCACCAACTTCACACACTCCACAGCCTCCTTAACATCATGTACCCTTAAAATACCAGCGCCTTTTTGCAACGCAATGGTGTTCAGTATAGAAGTACCGTTTAGGGCTTCGGCTGCGGTAGTGCCCAGTGTTTTATAGATCATCCCCTTGCGCGAGAAACCTACCAGTATTGGCAGTTTAAAAATCCGGAAAGCCTCCATCTGGTTAAGTAATTCATAATTGTGGGCAATGGTTTTTCCGAAGCCAAAGCCGGGATCGATAATTACATCGTGGATATGCAATGCCTTCAGCGCTGCTATTTTTTTAGCCAGGTAATCCACAACTTCCAGCAGTACATTTTCGTAAACCGGGTTTTGTTGCATGTTTTGCGGCGTTCCCTGCATGTGCATAATCATGTAAGGTACCTGCAATCTGGCAACCGTTTCGAACATCAGCTCATCCATATCCCCCGAGGCGATATCTTTAATAATATGTCCCCCCGCCTCTATGGTTGCTTCGGCCACTTTGGCCCTGAAAGTATCGATAGAAAAAATGGCTTCAGGAAAAGCCTCGGATAAGCGGGCTACAACAGGTACCAGCCTGTCTATTTCTTCCTGCTCAGAAATATCTTTTGCACCAGGTCTTGAAGAGTAGCCCCCAATATCGATAAATGTTGCGCCTTCAGCCAGGTATTTTTCGGTTTTGATCAGGGCTTCATCTATAGATTTTGTTCTGCTGTTGCTGTAAAAAGAATCGGGTGTAATGTTGAGGATTCCCATCACTTTCGGACTGCTTAAATCGATAAGCCGGCCTTTTATATTTAAGCTTTGTTTGGGCTCAAAAAAGTTTTTTTCTGCCATAATAAACCCTTTCGGGATTTGGGTTTCGCTTTAAAAATGTATCTTTAGCTTTTGTTTTTTCACGACAAAAATACACTAAAAACTAAATAAATATTGGCTTTGGCACAAACAAATACGGCTACAGAATTTGATGAGGTGATTGCAGTTTGCAGATCATTATTTTTAAATAAAACTAAAGATTACGGCACGGCCTGGCGCATATTGAGGCCAAGTTCGATCACCGATCAGATTTTTATCAAAGCCCAGCGCATTCGTACTTTAGAAGAAAAAAAAGTGAGCAAAGTAGGAGAGGGTGTCATATCCGAATACATCGGCATTGTTAACTATTGTGTTATTGCCATGATGCAGCTCGAACTTACCGATAACGATCCGAACGAAATGCCTTTCGAAACGGTTGAAAATTTGTTTGAAGAAAAAATTACCGAAACCAGGGATTTAATGTTTGCCAAAAACCACGATTATGGTGAGGCTTGGCGTGATATGCGCATCAGCTCGCTTACCGATCTGATTTTGATGAAAATTTTCAGGGTAAAACAAATCGAAGATAACGAAGGACAAACCCTGGCATCCGAAGGAGTAAAGGCAAATTACCAGGACATGCTGAACTATTCGGTTTTTGCCCTGATTAAACTGGGGGTTAAATAAATTTTAACTTCGAAATAGCCATTTAAATATTATAAAACGACTGAAAAACAGATTATACCGATGCAAAACGTACTTTTAAGACTCTCCAGATTTTTTGTTGGCGCTTTATTCATATTTTCTGGCTTGATCAAAGCCAACGATCCGCTTGGTTTTGGCTATAAACTGCAGGAGTATTTCGAAGTATTTCACATGGGTTTCCTCAACGGAATGGCTACTGGTATTGCCATTTTATTATGTACCCTCGAAATTGTTTTAGGTGCCTTGTTGCTGTTGGGTTTCTGGAGCAAAAAGGTAGCATGGGGATTATTGTTGTTAATTATTTTCTTCACCCTCTTAACCTTTATTTCTGCCGCATTTAAGGTGGTAACCAGCTGTGGTTGTTTTGGCGATGCCATTCCGCTTACCCCATGGCAATCGTTTACCAAAGACTTGATTTTGCTGGTTTTGATCATGGTTATTTTCGCGAAAAAAGACTTGATTCAGCCTTTGGTTAAAAAGGAAACCACCCAACGCAATATTGCTTTAGCGGTAACAATAGTTTCATTAGGCTTTGGCTTATATACCTACAATGTATTACCTGTTATCGATTTCTTGCCTTATAAAGTTGGTGCACATATTCCTTCATTAATGGTTATTCCCCCGGGAGAAAAGCCAGATGAATTTGAAATTATGTACCACCTTAAAAATAAGAAAACCAGTGAAGAAAAAGATATGAGTGATAAAGCTTATCTCAAAACCGAAATCTGGAAGGATAACAATTGGGAAATTATTGGTGAACCTACGAAAAGGCTGGTGAAGAAAGGCTATGAGCCTAAAATCAAAGATTTAGTAATTACCGATGCTTCGGGAACCGATTATACTAAAGAACTGATCGAAAACCCTTATTACAGTTTGATTTTTGTGGCCTACGATCTGAAGAATACAAACGAAAGTGCAATTGGTAAATTAAATGCCATTGCGATAAATGCCACACAACAATTCAACATTCGTACGGTTCTGTTAACCTCTAATTCAGCACAGGATGCAGAAGTATTCATTAAAAAGAACAACCTTTTTTCGGAAGTTTTTTATGCTGATGCAGTCCCGCTAAAAAGTATGGTAAGGGCTAACCCTGGTGTTTTGTTATTGAAAAACGGAGTAGTTATCAATAAGTGGCATTACCACAATGTGCCAACTTTTGACCAGCTGAGCCGAAAATACTTCGATAAATAAAGATGATTGGCTATGCACTAAAAAAACTGATGTATGGATTGCTGGTAATGGCCGGCGTTATACTGGTTGTTTTTGTGCTGTTTAATATTCTGCCCGGCGATCCAGCCCGGATGACGATGGGCCAACGGGCAGATGTGCAATCGTTCGAAGCCGTACGGAAAGAGTTTGGTTTAGACCGTTCGAAACCTGTTCAGTTTGTTTTATACCTGAATGATTTATCGCCGCTTAGTGTGCTCGATAACGATAGTACCACGCAGCAGAAATATCATTACTCGAAATTAATCAGCTTTAATAAAAAAGCTTTGGTAGTTAAATGGCCTTATTTGCGGAGTTCTTACCAAACCAGGCGCGATGTAACAGCAATTTTGGCCGAAACTGTTCCCAATACCTTTATACTGGCGCTTTCAGCAATGATTTTTGCTACACTGATTGGTGTGTTTTTAGGAGTGCTGTCGGCAGTTTATAAAGATTCGTGGATTGATAAATCAGCCAATGCATTTGCAATTTTGGGCATTTCGGCCCCTTCGTTTTTTGCGGGGATTATTATCGCCTGGCTTTTTGGTTTTGTGCTGAGCAATTACACTGGTTTAAAAATGAGCGGGAGTTTATACTCTTACGATCCTTTTAACGGTGAAGTGCTTACCTTGCGGAATTTATGGCTGCCTATGATTACGTTGGGCTTAAGGCCGCTGGCTATTATTGTGCAGCTTACCCGAAGCGCTATGCTCGATGTACTGGCACAAGATTACATCAGAACAGCAAGGGCAAAGGGCTTAAGCAGGAATAAAATTATTTATAAGCACGCTTTAAAAAACGCCTTGAATCCGGTAATAACCGCTATTTCTGGCTGGTTTGCTTCTTTATTGGCCGGTTCATTTTTTGTAGAATATATTTTTGGCTACAACGGACTGGGCAGGACAACGGTAACGGCATTAGAAATGTCTGATTTCCCCGTCGTAATGGGGTCGATATTATTTATTGCTTTTGTTTTCGTTGTAATTAATATATTGGTCGATATTTTGTACGCCTATATCGATCCGAGAGTGAAACTGGTGTAACGAAGAAGTAAATACAACATGAGCAATACGAACGATATAAACAGTGAAAATGTAACCTCTCTTTCCGGAATCATTTTTTTGGTAGGATACATGGGATGTGGTAAAAGTACCAAAGCCAAGCAACTGGCGCACCGTTTAAATTGCCCGGTAATTGATTTGGATGCCGAAATCGTTGCCAAAACCGGAAAAAGTATTGCCGAATATTTTGCTGAGTTTGGAGAAAGTGGTTTTAGGGATTATGAAAGTGAAATGCTTAAAACTTTCAATTATCCGGAAACCTGTGTGGTAGCCACAGGTGGTGGTTTGCCCTGTTTCTTTGATAACATGGAATGGATGAATGCGCACGGAGAAACCGTTTACCTGCAAATGGAACCCGCTGCATTGGTATCGCGACTGCACAATCGTCAAAAAAGGCCTCTAATTAAAGATTTAAACGACGAACAGCTACTGGTATTTATTAAAGAGAAACTTCAGGAGCGCGATCCATTTTATACCCAGGCAAAATTAATTGTAGATGCCTTCGATTTAGATGGCGAAAAACTGGAAGCAGCATTATTGGCAAAGGCTTAACTTTTTTGCTATTGGTAAATACTTATGGCTAAATACTTGATACCAATTACCTGATACTAATTGCTTGCTACTACTTTAATCCACACAATCACTCACAATTTTTGCTGATAACAAAGCCAGGGGAATCCCCCCACCAGGATGAACACTACCACCGCAAAAGAATAAATTCCTAACCTTCGAACTGAAATTAGGGTGTCTGAGAAAAGCAGCGAATTGATTGTTTGAGCTATTTCCGTACAAAGAACCCTGATACGAACCTGTTTTGCTTTCAATGCTTCTGGGATCTAAAATCTGTTCGCAAATAATATCTTTCTCGATGTTCCGGTTTAAAATACGGCTGATTTTTCGAATAATACTGGCTCTTGCTTCCGGTATAAGCTGATCCCAGTTTTGGCCATTATTTGCAGGCACATTAATCATTACAAACCAGTTTTCGTTATTCAGCGGAGCGTCTGTTTGTAGGAGTTTGCTGCTAATGTTAATGTAAACCGTTGGGTCGCTGCTAATGGTTTTATTCTTCCAGATGGCATTAAATTCTTTTTGGTAATCTGCGGCAAACAAGATATTGTGTAAGCCCAAATCATCATAATTGCCATTCATACCCCAGTAAAAAATTAATGCTGAGCTACTACGCTCCTGGCTGAGTAATTTTTTTGGTTGAGGTATGCCTTTAAGCAGGTTTTTATAGGTGAACCAGATATCCAGATTAGAAATCACTAGGTTTGCAGGGTGCATTTTTTCTTTAACCATTATCCCATTAATTTTCGGTTTACGGCTACCTGAATGCAGGATTTCTTCCACCTTTTGGTTATAATGAAACTGAACACCTAGTTCTTCTGCCAGTTTAACCAGGCCACTTACAATGCTATACATGCCATTTTTAGGCAGAAAGGTGCCAAAATGATACTCGAAATGCGGAATCACATTTAAAGTTGCAGGAGCCTGATACGGATCTGAACCATTGTAGGTAGCATAGCGGTTAAAGAGTTGTGCTATACGACGGTCTTTAAAGAATTTGCTGTTGGCCTGTTGCTGTGTGCTGAAAGCATCAATCTGCCCAAACCTGAAAATTGATTTTACCGTGTCCCAATGGAGGTAACTTTTCAATTTGTGCAGGGTTCGTTGTAAAAACACTTTGTGGGTTACATCGTAAATGATAGCGCTTTTTTTTAAGAATTTTTCAACTTCCGATGCGGTAGATTGAGTTTTTGCTTCAATTTCTTGCGCAAACGCATTCAAATCAGCTTTTGCAGTTAACCTTAATCCATCTTCGTAAAAATAACGGCAAATTTCTTTTAACCGGATGTATTCAAAATAATCGTTTGGGTTCTTACCGGCAAGCTGAAAAAGTTCATCCACATATTGTGGCATGGTAAACAGACTGGGGCCAGCATCAAACCTGAAGCCATTCATGCTGATCTCTGCCAGTTTACCACCAGGTTTTGAGCCGGCTTCAAAAACGCTTACCTCATATCCCTTCACACTTAGGCGAATAGCTGATGCAATTCCCGCAATTCCGGCACCGATAACGATTGCTTTTGGTTTAGACATCAATCTATTTCAATTCCTCTAAATATACCTTTGTCTGTTTTTCAATCTCTCCTGTTGCAAATTTAATTGCCGAACCTACTCTTGTTGTTTGTGGTTTTACAGCCATTTTATTGATGGTGGCTAGCGCATCAGTGTACCACTTGCTCCAAACTTCAATAATATGCTTTTCTTCAGCACTGGATTTACCTGCGGCTATGGCTTTTTTGCTCAAATCAAACTCTGTTTTTAGGCGGATCAAAGCATCAGTTTTAACCTGTGCCACCGTAGCTGTGGCTGTATTTTCATCGGCAGAAATTAAAGTGTAAGCTGCCGTTAAACCGCTTATGCCTACGTTTTTCATTTCCGTTGGCGAAACTTTATCAATCCTGTCGTTATCCGTGTGGTAAAAAACATCGGTAAAGTGCCACATCAATAAACCAGGGATTTTATGCTGCAAAAATGGAGTGTGGTCACTTCCGCCCTCAAACGGATTGTAATTCACGGTCCAATTGGCAAATTTTCCCTGTGTTTTACAGATATCGAAAATGAAATCGTTAAAATAATGCGGAAAAAGATCTTTTTCAGTCACATCGCCTGCGCCCCATTCAGTATGTTTATCAGTTCCTCGGGTCCAGATAGCAGATGGATCGGGCATTTTTTCGATTAAGAAAGAACCGCCTGTCTTTTGGGTGTTTTCACCAACCATATCCAGGCTCATTCCCCACATAATGCCTTTTGCACGGGTGGTATCTTCGGTAATGTATCTTCGGGTCGAAACAATTTCGTCGCCCCACAAAAAGGTTAAGCTGCGCTTAGGGTTTATTTTTTTTGCCTGATACAGCTCGGCTGTTAACCGGGCCATTTCGGCTAAAGTACCCACACCACTGGCATTATCATTTGCTCCAGGCTCTTGCACATGTGCACTAAAAACAAAGCGTTCATCCGGACTAACACTTCCTCTCACGTTCGCCACAATGGTTAATTCTTCTGACGGATAAATTTTGGTCTGGATATTTACTTTCAGCTGTGTTGAACCTTTTAAGCAAGTAGCTTTTAATTTTTCTTTTGCAGCATACGATAAAAGCAATGTCCACACTTCGCTATTTGCTTTCATACTGCCAAATTGGATGGAAGTTTGGTGTACTTCAGGTTGGGTGTATTTAGGCATAGCATAACCCAGTACCCCAATTGCCCCTGCTTTAGTTGCGGCCTGGAGTAAACGCGATGGATGATTCTCAGAAAAAAGGATTTTTCCTTTCAAATCCATTTTTTCAAGATCGGCTGGATTTGTTTTATCGAGATAAACTACCTGCGCGGTAACACCACCGGCCGGAGTTGAGCCACAATTGATGGGAATCATATTGCGGTTGGTTTCAAAAGAAATAAAAGGCTGTCTTTCACCAACAATGGCAATGCTGGCATCAACAGGCTCCCAGGTATTGTTTTTCATCGCTCGCTTTTCGATGCGATAAGTTAAAGGTGCTTCAAACTCGTTTTGTTGCTGGGCCACAAAACCTGCTTTCTTCAAAATACTTTCTACCTGATGAATACTGGCATTAAAACCTGTATTACCGGGCACACGAAAATACTTTTCTACAAAAGCAGTGGTTCGGTAAGCATTTTGTTCGTTAAAACCGGCCCGTGTTAATTTAAAATATTCATCCGTTGGAGTTTGAGCGTAACTGCCCAGTCCCGCGAAAAGCAGTGCAAAAAGTATATTCGTTTTCATAAGCGTTTATAAAAGCGAAAGATACTAAGAATATTTAAGCTAACTTAAGCGTAACGCTTACCAGTTTTGCGTTTCATTTCTGCATCGGCCGATAATGGTCCGGAGCCTACCACCCAAAACATAATGAGCAGGAATAAAACCAGCACCGAGAACCAGAGTTCAGAATTAGGAGAGGAGAAACCTGGGGTAAGGTTAACGAAAAATACAGCAAATAGCAAAATCGGAATCTGGACGACCACCGCAAAGCGGGTTACCAGGCCCAGTGTAATTAAAACACCACCAACCAGGTGCGCAAATGCCACCACGTGTATGGCCATGCTGATTAACATACTGGAGAAACCAAAAATGTTGTTTTGTGTAATCATGTTTTGGAGTACAGAAGTGTCGCTAACAAAAGAAACACCTTTACCAAAAATGACAAGGCCAAGGACAATGCGAAGATAATCCAGCCATTTCGAATGATGAACATCGCCCCAATGTTCAATTTTACGGATAACGTTCATAACGAACCTCCATTTTTATGTGAATGATACTTTAAGTTACGGAAATTATATTGGTATATCAAACAAAGAATTGAAAATCAGCAGATGACAAGTTGAAATAAAAATAAATGTAAGGTTTAACCTTTTGATGTAAAATTAACAAAAACTTAAACTATACTGTTTTGGTTTTTGGTCTGAATTTTGTATTATTGTGTAAATAGATAGGTTTTTTATCATGAGCAAAGAAATACTCGAATTTTCTGTACAGGTAGATGAAAAATTTGACCTGAAATTTAACTGGCTGGATGGTTTCTGGGGTGCAGCATTTAAATTTTTTGGACATTAGTTTCTAATATCATAAATATGCTGAATCAGTTATTATAAACTGAGCGGAAAAATATTGTCCGATCCTTCTTACAAACTATTTATATTCATTCCAACTTTAGCCTTCTGCATTGGTCTTTAGCCTTTGGCCTTTTCGCTTTCAGCTTTTAGCCTTATCTTTGCAAAATAATGAGTAGAAGAAAACCTGGTACGGTAACAATAGTTCCAAACGTACAAATAATCGATATTGCTGAAGAGGGAAAAGGTGTTGGTAAAGCCGATGAATTGGTGATTTTTGTTGATAAAGCAGTTCCCGGCGATGTGGTGGATGTGCGCTTAACCAAAAAGAAAAAGAATTTCGCTGAGGCGGTAATTGAGCAACTCCATGAAAAATCTGATTTACGTACCGATCCGTTTTGCGCTCATTTCGGAACCTGTGGCGGTTGCAAATGGCAACACATGGGCTACGAATCTCAATTAAAATTTAAACAAAAAAATGTAGAGGCTGCCTTACAGCGCCTGGGTAAAATAGATACTTCGAATACAGAACCAATTTTAGGCTCGGCGAAAGACCGCTATTACCGCAATAAACTCGAGTTTACTTTTTCGAACAAACGCTGGTTAGAAAAAACCGACGTAGAGCGCGATGAAGATTTTGATATGAATGCCCTGGGTTTTCATGTGCCGTTGCGCTTTGATAAGATTTTAGATATCGAGCACTGCTATTTACAGGCGGAACCTTCAAACTCGATCAGAAATGCCGTACGTAAATATGCTTTAGATAACGGGTTGTCATTTTACGATCTGCGTAACCACGAAGGCGTGCTTCGTAACCTCATTATCCGTACTTCTTCTACTGGCGAGGTAATGATAGCAGTAGTGTTTGCTTATCCTGAACAGGAACAGGTAGATGGCTTGATGAATTTCCTTAAGGCTGAATTTCCGCAGATTACTTCGCTGCTATATATCGTTAACCAAAAGAAAAACGATACCATTTTCGATCAGGAAGTGGTGGTGTTTGCTGGTCGCGATCATATTTTCGAAGAAATGGATGGCATCCGCTTCAAAATTGGCGTAAAATCCTTTTATCAAACCAATTCTGAACAGGCGTTCGAATTGTATAAAATTACCCGCGATTTTGCAGAATTTAAAGGCGACGAACTGGTGTACGATTTATATACCGGTGCCGGAACAATTGCCAACTTTGTGGCCAAAAATGTAAAGCAGGTAGTAGGGGTAGAGTATGTGCCAACAGCTATTGAAGATGCTAAATTCAATTCTGAATTAAACGGAATTGATAACACGATCTTCTATGCTGGTGATATGAAAGATATCCTCACAGCAGATTTTATTGCCAGTCATGGTAAGCCAGATGTGGTAATTACCGATCCGCCAAGAGCTGGTATGCATGCCGATGTAGTGCAGCGCCTGCTGGAAATGGAAGCCGAAAAGATTGTTTACGTGAGCTGTAATGCTGCAACACAGGCCAGAGACCTTGAATTGTTAAAAGAAAAATATGATGTGGTGCGGATTAAACCTGTGGATATGTTCCCACACACGCAACACGTAGAGAATGTTGTATTATTAAGATTGAAATAACTGAATGATAGAATAATTGAATGAGAGGGTTGAATGAAGTAAGTTATCTATAACATTCATTCAATCATTCAAAATTCAATAATTAGTAGGCATGGATAGAGAAGAATTGTTAAGCGCAACACCAGAAGATGGTGGAGCGTCTCAAAAAAAGCAGGAAAGTCCGTTGGTAAGTTTGGAAAAAGACCTCGAGCTTTACACAGATGCAATTAAAGAAGTAGCGATAGAAATTATGGTTGAAGGAATTTCTGCTCACCCAATTTTTATTGCTCACCAGCATGAAGTGAATATTGGCGAGCTGATTTTAAATAAAGAAGAACTCAACACCAATTGGACCATTCAGGCTTCTACCTTAGAAGAGTTTGTGGAAAAAGGCATCATTAGCAAAGAAAAAAAAGAACCATTCTTAAAGGTTTATAAAAGGCCAGAAGATTTTATGTGTGTATTCGTAATTGTTCCTGAAGGCGCAAACTTTATTTATTATCCCTACAAGAAAGGGTAGTCATGAGTCTGAAGTCTGGGTGCTTCAAGATTATGGCTAGCAAAAATTGCAATTGCCCAATCTGTGTAATCCCGTAATCTGTGCAATCCTTTTAAAAAAACAAACGCTGCTTTGTATCCACAAAGCAGCGAGTTATCATTAAACTAAACTAAAATTTTTTAATTCACGTGTCTTACATCTCCGCTTTTAGAGCTTGATGTTTTCTTCAGTGATGCACTTCCTTTGTAATGTACATCGCCACCGCCACTTGCAGAGGCTTCTAAACCTTTATTCACGTAAATAGCTACATCCGAGCCGCCAGATGCCTGTACTTTGGCATAATTGGTAATAAAACCGTAGGCATCAATATCACTGCCCCCGCTTGATTGGATGGTCATATTTTCGGCTCTACCTTTTAAATCGATATCGCTACCACCACTCGATTGGATGGATAAATCAGTACAAACTACATCCAGTTTCAGGTCTGAACCGCCCGATGAACGGATGGCAAGCTTATCTGTTTTTAATTGATTTTGGGTAACTACATCCGAACCGCCTGATGCAGCAATGGTATTCAGACTTTTATAAGTTACATAAGCTTTAATTATGCGGTTTTTAAACAGGCCGCCCCAATTAATGCCATCTTTAAATTTGATGTTTACATTCGCTCCGTTTTGCTCTACTACAATGTTTTTCAAGGTTTCGCTGTCCGACTGGATGCTTACGCCTTCATTTCCGCCTTGGGTAAGATATAAATCTATTCCACTGCTGATGCCAATGCTGTTAAAGTTTTTTACGGCCACATTTTTGGTTTCCTGTGCTCTAGCCATGTAGCTACTCACGATCACAAATAGTATGGTTGCAGATTTGGTAAGGGTTTTCATAGTGCTCTTTGTTAAATGATTATTAAAGCGATCAATCCTGGTTTTTATGGGGATGACAGCCCTGGATTTTGTTTTTGGTATTAATAAGACGCAGTTAATGCCAAAACGTTGCAGTCAAACGAAATTATTTTTCAAATAGTTTGAATTTCATGCTTAAAATCGTTCTTTTTGTATTCAACCTTTTATACAATGGCCGCATCACAATTACTTATTCTAAACAAGAAACAAATTCAGCAAAAAATAGATCGTATCGCTTATCAGATTTTAGAAGATAACCTGAACGAAAAAGAAATTGTACTTGCCGGAATTTGGGACCGTGGCTACAAGCTTGCTTTGAGGTTAGAAAAAGTGCTTAAAAAGATCTCTGGCTTTAAGGTAACGCTATTGCGTATCGATCTGCAAAAAGAAAGTAGCAAATTGGTCGCCTCAACTGATTTAGACGAAAGTCATTGGAAAAATAAGGTGATCATTATTGTGGATGATGTGCTGAACAGTGGTAAAACCCTGGCTTATGGCTTAGGCGTTTTCTTAAATACACCACATAAAAAAATCCGCACCGTGGTTTTAGTTGATAGAAGCCATAAAATATTCCCTATAGCAACCGATTTTGTTGGCCTTGAACTGGCAACTATTTTGAAAGAACATGTAGATGTAGTAATGGATGTTGAAGGAGAAGAAGACCGGGTGTATTTGAGCTAAGATGCGTGTAAGATGGGAGATGTATAATGGATGATGGAATATATGTCCTCATTTGTAACTGAATTGTGGTTCCATTAAACAAACCACATTTGCAATTAAGCCCAATTTTTTGCAATTTCCCGAAATGTATCAACCCCGGAAAAATAATTTGATTTTTAGCTTTTTCTCCTGGTACATTCAGTTTATCATTAAAAAAGATTTCGCAGCCTTCCATTTCGATGGAATTGAAACCAAACCCAATGCTGCTATCCTCATTCTTGCCAATCATTTCAGCTGGTGGGATGGTTTTTTTATCTTTTATCTCAATAAAAAGCTATTCAAAAAACAATTCCATGTATTGGTTAATGCCGATAACTACAATAAAGTTGGTTTTTTGAAATATTTGGGGGCTTTTGCTGCCGAAGGCAAAGGGAAGGATGTTTTAGATACGCTCAGTTATGCAGGTAAATTATTAGACGACCAAAATAATCTGGTGCTTGTCTTTCCGCAAGGTAAGTTGTATTCCAACCATTTAAAAAGCATCAGTTTCGAAAAGGGGGTGATGCAAATGATCAACGCCAGTAAAAAAAACATCAATATCATTTTTGCGGCTACATTTGTCGATTACTTTGCCAAAAGAAAGCCATCAGCTTTTACTTATCTTCAGAATTGGGAAACAGAAGAATACGTGAGTTTACAGTTGTTGAAAAGTGCGTACAATAAACATTACGATCAATCGGTTATTAAACAAACACAGATTACGGAATGACAATTTTTATTTACGCAGTGCTAATTTTTCTGGTCATCAGGTTTTCAGTTACTGTCTTCAATTTCCTGTCCAACCCCAAATTGCCAAGGGTAATTAAGCATTATGAAGATAAAGTTTCCATTCTTATTCCGGCGCGAAATGAAGCAGACAATATACTTGAATTATTAACTTCCATCCGGGAGCAGGACTATCTCCACTACGAAGTAATTGTTATGGACGATGGCAGCAGCGATAACACTTTTGTTCTGGTAGAAGCCTTTTGTAAGCTCAACCCAAATTTTAGGATAGTTAAGGGGAAGGAGCTGCCTCCAGATTGGTTGGGAAAAAACTTTGCCTGCCACCAACTTGCCGAACTGGCTACCGGAAAATACTTCTTGTTTATTGATGCCGATGAAACCATTGAGCGTGGACTAATCAATAGTCTCGTAGCCCGAACGGAAACCGGTAGTCTGGCTTTGCTGAGCATTTTCACCAATCAGGTGGTGCTGTCAATAGGCGAGCGGTTAACTGTGCCTTTAATGCATTTCATTTTATTAAACTTATTGCCTTTGCGCCTGGTTAAACTTTCAAAAAATCCGGCATTTGCTGCGGCCAGCGGTCAGTGTATGTTTTTTGATGCCCATAATTATAACGAGAACCAGTGGCACGAAAGGGTGAAAAACCAGGTGGTTGAAGATGTTGAAATTATAAAACGCGTTAAACTGGAAAAATTTAATGCCGAAGCACTTTTAGCCAACAACCTGATTTATTGCAGGATGTACAAAGGACTTAACGAAAGTATTGCCGGTTTCAGTAAAAATTTACTTGCAGGTTTTGGTAATAACATCTTAATCTTATTACTTTACCAGCTTTTGGTAACCATTGGTCCAGTAATTTTAATCTTAAACTTTAACCTTACTTTACTCGTATTACCGTTAACTTTAATAATTTTAAGTAGAATAATGATCTCCTATTTATCCGGACAAAATGTTTTGATAAATTTGATATTGCATCCTTTTCAGATGTTGTTCTTCTTAATTATTTCATTGATTTCTATAAAAAAGCATATTTTTAAAACAGGCACATGGAAGGGCAGAACGATCAAAGCGATTTAAAGGTTAAAAGAGTTGCAGTTGCTGTAATTATCATTTTTCATTTGGTTGGTTTGCTTGGCTTTTTAATTCCGGCTGCACAGCCCTATTTCCTTAAACTCGTTCCATTCCATTTATTGCTGATGTTTGCGGTAATTGTTTTCGCTTACAATGCAGATGTTAAGCGCTTAATGTTATTTGTATCGGGTGTTTTTCTCTGTGGCTTTATGGTTGAGGTTTTGGGTGTGCACACGGGTAAAATATTCGGCAGTTATTATTACGGGCCTACATTGGGTTACAAAATTGCAGCAGTACCCTTACTCATGGGGGTAAACTGGGTGATCCTGATTTTTAGTGTAGGGCAGATGATGAAAGCGTTAAAGATCAGAAACAGCATCCTTGCTTCTGTTACAGGTGCTTTAGTGTTGGTGATTTTCGATTATTTTTTAGAACCTGTAGCCATGAAATTTAATTACTGGCAGTGGGACTGGCACGAAATACCGGTTCAGAATTATGTAGCCTGGTTTATCGTTTCGGTTATTTTATTGAAGTTTTACTACGCACTGGGTTTAAAACAGCAGAAATACCTGGGTACTGCCATGTTTTTGGCACAGTTTATCTTTTTTGTTGTCTTATACATGACAACCGGAACAAATATTTTTGCTTAATTTTGTATTGCAATGGGTTACAATTTACAGGTTAACATCGATAAATCATCAGGCTTTTGTTTTGGTGTAGTGTACGCAATAGAAATGGCCGAAGATATTTTAGATAACGATGGTTATTTATACTGTTTAGGCGATATTGTACACAATGATGAAGAGGTTGAACGATTAGCCAAACGCGGACTGAAAATTATCGATCACGAAATTTTAAAAGATTTACGTGATGAAAAGGTTTTAATCAGGGCGCATGGCGAAGCACCTTCAACTTACCAGTTGGCTTTAGAAAATAACCTCACCTTGATTGATGCATCGTGTCCGGTGGTTTTAAAATTGCAGAACAGGATTAAAAACTCGCACGACGATGAAGAACAAGTGCTTATTTTTGGTAAGCATGGCCATGCAGAAGTAATTGGTTTGCAGGGACAAACTGATGGTAAAGCGATTGTTTTTCAGGATCTGGCCGAGCTTGATAATGTTGAGCTCCCGGCGAAATTTACCTTGTACAGTCAAACCACTAAAAGTACCGATAAATTTTACCACATTAAAGATGAATTGTTGAGCCGTGGCTACGATGTTAAGGCTAACGATACTATTTGTAGGCAAGTATCTAACCGTTATCAGGAGTTGGAAGATTTTGTGAGTCATTACAATAAGATTGTTTTCGTTTCAGGTAAAAAATCATCCAACGGGAAAGTGCTTTACGATGTATGTAAAAAATATAACGAAAATTCGTACTTCATTTCTAATGTTGAAGAACTGGACCAAGCCTGGTTTACCGAAAATGATAAAGTAGGTATCTGTGGAGCAACCTCTACGCCAATGTGGTTGATGGAAAATGTGAAGGCTGCTTTAGAAAAATATTAATGATAAAATCTATCGGTTAATAATTGTTGTTTATATGAGAGCATTATTAATAATAGATATGCAGATTGGTAGCTTTAAACCCTATGATTTGCGTTATGATACTTTGGGTGTAATTGCGCGGATTAATAAATTATCGGATTATTTCAGAATGAATGATGATAAGGTAATTTTTGTTCAACATAACGGCACTAAAGAAAATATTTTTTTACCAGATACTAAAGATTGGCAGTTTTTACCAGAATTGATCAAATGCGATACTGATTATGTGGTTTCAAAATCAGCAAATGATGCATTTTATAATACACAGCTGGAGGATACTCTTTCCAAACACAATATTTCCGAATTATTTATAACGGGTTGTGCGACTGATTTTTGTGTCGATTCTACCGTGAAATCGGCTATCACTAAAGATTACCATGTAATAGTTGTTGGAGATGCTCATACTACTGCCGATAGACCACATTTAAGCGCAAGTAAAGTGATTGAGTATTATAATTGGATTTGGGACGAGATGACACCAATCAACTTTAAAATCAAAGTCGTTAAAACCAATGATTTGGCTTTGTAGTTTAAATAATAACAATTGATAATTATTTTAAACCATGGACAATAAAAAATCTTGGATTGGTTCAGGTGCTGCAACTCTGGTTATTTCCTGCTGGCTTATATCCCTTTTTTTCATGCTAAATTGGAACTTTGCCTGGAGCAATCCATTCGTTTATTTGATGGTTTTGGTCCAGATGCATTTGTATACCGGTTTATTTATTACTGCACACGATGCCATGCATGGTACAATTTCGGCCAATAGAAAAGCGAACAATTTTTTCGGTTACCTTGCTGTGTTCTTGTATGCGGGCTTTTTTTATAACCGATTATATACCAAACACCACCAGCATCACAATCATGTACATACGGCTAAAGATCCTGATTTTGCACCACATGGTTTCTGGAAATGGTATTTCAGGTTTATGTTAAATTATGTAACGGTAATTCAATTGGTAATTATGGCCATTGCCTATAACATTCTGAAAATATGGGTACCCGAGAAAAACCTCTTGTTATTTTGGGTGCTGCCATCCTTGCTAAGCACGTTTCAGCTATTTTATTTTGGTACTTATTTGCCACACAAAGGAGAGCACGATAACGAATATCATGCTTCAACACTACAAAAGAACCATTTTATTGCATTCATTACCTGTTACTTTTTTGGCTATCATTTAGAACATCACCAAAAGCCAGCTACCCCCTGGTGGCAACTGTATAAAACAAAGTAAGCCTTACCAGTGGCATTAGCTATTACAATTTAACACGGAATCACATTTCGTAATTCAGAATTTACCGATCATAGCAAGTCGCGCTAAACAAACTGAGAATATTCACCATTAATATTATTTTCTATTGACGAAAAAATGTTTTTCATCACTTTTTAACATAGGTTAAAAACAATAAATACGCGATATTTGCGCCACGTAACATATTTTATTATCAATGAGCAAAAAGGGAATTTTACTGGTAAATTTAGGAACACCCGATAGTGCGGCAACAGCCGATGTTAAAAAATATCTTGATCAGTTTCTGATGGACGAAAGGGTAATTGATATTCCTAAACTAAACCGTACACTATTGGTTAAGGGAATTATTGTTCCTTTCCGTAGCCCTAAAACCGCTAAATTGTACCGCGAAATATGGAACGAAAATGGTTCGCCGCTTTTGTATTACAGTAAGTTGCAGGCTAAAATGTTGCAAGAAAGACTGGGCGAGGAATACCATGTAGAGCTAGCCATGCGCTACCAAAATCCTTCAATTGCATCAGCACTCGATAAACTGAAATTGGGTCTGGTAGAAAGTATTCAGGTTATTCCAATGTTTCCGCAATATGCATCGGCCAGTACTGGCTCGGTAATGCAATTGGTTATGGAGCTGGTGGGAAAATGGCCAACTGTTCCGCCAATTTCCTTTGTTAATTCTTTCCATGATAACGAATTAATGATAAAGGTTTTTGCAGAAAATGCAAGGAAACATCAGATAGAGACTTACGATCATGTGTTGTTCAGTTTCCATGGTTTACCTGAACGCCAATTACTGAAGTGCGACCATACCGGCAGTTATTGCTTAAAAAGTAGCGATTGTTGTCAAACATTAAACAATACAAATAAGTTCTGTTATTCTGCACAAGGACATGATACCGCCCGATTAATTGCCGAAGAATTAAACCTGGCGAAAGACAAATATACTGTTTGCTTTCAGTCGCGTTTAGGTAAAGAGCCCTGGGTACAACCTTATACCACCGATGTGCTTAAAAAGTTAGCTGGAGAAGGTAAAAAGCGTTTGTTGGTTTTTAGTCCGGCTTTTGTGGCCGATTGCCTGGAAACCCTTTACGAAATTACCGTAGAATACCATGAAGAGTTTAGGGAGTTAGGCGGCGAGCATGTTCAGCTGGTAGAAAGCTTAAACGATAGTCCGGTATTTATTGAGGCACTTGCCGGAATGATTAAATAATTAAAAATGGCAGGTTTTATCGTTTTAATGGGCGTTTCGGGAAGTGGTAAAACCGTTATTGGGAAAGCGCTTGCGCCACGGATAAATGCTGAGTTTATTGATGGCGATAACCTCCATTCACAGCGCAATGTAGATAAGATGGCGGCGGGCATTCCATTAACAGACGAAGACCGTTTGGATTGGCTTCAGCTGATTGCCAAAGTTGGCCGTGAACATGTGGCACATGGTACATCATGCATCATAGCCTGTTCTGCATTAAAAAAGGCATACCGTGAGCTATTGCGGATCGATAATCCGAGCATCAGCTTTGTATATCTAAAAGGAAGTTTCGATTTAATTCACGATCGGATCAAGATGCGTTCGCATCAGTACATGCCATCAAGTTTACTGCAGAGCCAATTCGATACCCTGGAGGAACCACAAAATGATGAACAAGATGTACTAACGGTTTCTATCGATCAGTCTATTCAGGCAGTTGTAACAGAAATCGCTCAGGCTAAGCTCATTTCGTAATCATCGAAATAATCTGATCTGTTGCCCCTTTTTTATCGGCTACATATTTTTTTGCTGCATCGGCTGCATTTTTATTGTCTGCAAATGCATTAAAGGCGCTAATCAGCTCTTCTGTAGACGATATGCTTTTCGCTGCGCCAATGGCAATTAAATCTTTGGCTTCCTGAAATTTATCATATTTAGGCCCGAAAATAACTGGTAGGCCAAATGCTGCTGCCTCTAAAGTATTGTGTATGCCGGCACCAAACCCCCCGCCAATGTAAGCCACTTTACCATACTGGTACAAAGCAGAAAGCATACCGATATTATCAATGATGAGTATTTGCTGACTGGATTTTGGCGTTTGATTACCTGAACTGAATGCCGAAAACCGCAAACTGCCAACTGGGAACTGCTTTTCAATGCTTTCGATGTGACTGCTGTGGATTTCGTGGGGTGCAATGATAAATTTCCAGTCAGGATATTTGGCAGGCAATGCGGCAAGTAATTTTTCGTCTTCGGGCCAGGTGCTGCCGCAAATCAAAGTTGGTTTGCCATCAATAAATTGTGCTATCAAAGGCAGTTCCTTTGGTTCCTGCGCATTTTCATAAACGCGATCGAAACGGGTATCGCCGTTGATGGTTACATTGTTTAAACCAATTGATTTTAACAGGTTTTCACTCTCTTCATTCTGAACAAAAAAGTAGGTTACTGCTTTAAGTATGTTGCGGTAAAAGCTACCATACCATTTAAAAAAGGCCTGGCTATCTCTAAAAATACCCGATATTACATACAAAGGAATGCCGCGGTCTTTGAGCGCTTTAAAATAAAAATGCCAGAATTCATATTTGGTAAAAATGGCCATCTCGGGGTTAATACTTTCAATAAACCATGCGGCATTCTTTTTGGTATCAAAGGGCAGGTAAAAAACATCAGCCAAAGCATAATTTTTTCTAATTTCATAACCCGAAGGCGAAAAGAAAGTAACCACGATTTTTTTAGCAGGATAAAGCGTTTTCAGTTTTTCTAAGACCGGTCGGCCTTGTTCAAATTCGCCTAAAGAAGCAAAATGGAACCAAATGTGTTTTTCTTGCGGATTAATGCGCTGAACAATTTGTGTATAACTGTTTTTACGCCCCTTTATGAATAGTTTAGCCTTAGGATTAAATAAGGAAAAGATCCTTATTAGCAAAATGTAAAGCCGAATTCCGATTATGTAAAGCAAAAGCATTAGTGTAATTTCATATCTTCGTGCCAAGATAAAAGGAATATATTTAAAAAGCTTAATAATATATGAAACCATCGGGATTTAGCCTATAAATCAAGGCAATTAGATGAGTCAGGATCGTTTCGTTACAGACAAAAATAAATTATACTCTAAATGAAAATAGCCGTTATTGGTACAGGATACGTAGGTTTAGTTACCGGAACCTGTTTAGCAGAAACAGGAAATGATGTTATTTGTGTTGACATTAATGAAGCAAAGGTTAAACAGATGCAGGCGGGCGAGGTGCCTATTTATGAGCCTGGTTTAGACCTTTTGTTCCATAGAAATATTGAGCAGGAAAGATTAACTTTTACCACCAATCTTGCTGAAGCAGTGAAAGATGCGCAGATTATTTTTATGGCTTTGCCAACGCCTCCGGGTGGAGATGGTGCTGCCGATCTTTCTTACATTTTAGGCGCAGCTAAAGACGTTTCGAAGCTCATTACGGAGTATAAAGTAATCGTAAATAAATCAACAGTACCAGTGGGTACAGCAGATAAGGTAAAAGCTGTTTTTACCGAAAATACTTCAATTGAAGTGGATGTGGTTTCCAATCCTGAGTTTTTAAGAGAAGGTGTGGCTGTTGATGACTTTATGAAACCAGACCGTGTGGTTTTGGGTACCAAAAGCGAAAGGGCCAAAAAACTGATGACCGAGGTGTATGCGCCTTATGTGCGTCAGGGAAACCCGATCCTGTTTATGGATGAGCGTTCTTCGGAGCTGACTAAATACGCAGCAAACTCGTTCTTGGCCACCAAAATTACCTTCATGAACGAAATTGCAAACCTTTGCGAATTGGTAGGTGCAGATGTTGATGCGGTAAGACGTGGTATTGGATCAGACGACCGTATCGGAAAACGTTTCCTTTTCCCTGGTGTGGGTTACGGCGGTTCATGTTTCCCGAAAGATGTGCAGGCTTTGGTTAAATCATCCGACGATTATGCTTACGATTTCCAGATTTTAAAATCGGTAATGGAAGTTAACGAAAGGCAAAAAACAATCCTGGTAGATAAGGTCTTAAAATACTACAAAGGCAATATTAAAGGCAAACATTTTGCACTTTGGGGCCTGGCTTTTAAACCTGAAACTGACGATATCCGCGAAGCACCAGCTTTGTATATTATCGATGAACTGGTGAAGAATGGTGCTACGGTTACCGTTTTTGATCCGGAAGCAATGGCTAATGTGAAAAATATTGTGGGCGATAAGGTTAACTATGCCAAAAACCAGTACGAAGCATTGGAAGGTGCTGAAGCACTGTTAATTGCAACAGAATGGTCGGTTTTCCGTAACCCCGATTTTGATAAAATTGAGAGTATTTTGAAAAATAAAGTGGTTTTCGACGGTCGAAATTTGTATGATTTGCAAAAAATGATCGATCTTGGCTATTATTATAATAGCATAGGTAGAAAACTAATAGATTAAAATGGGTCGAAAAAGAATTTTGATTACAGGTGCAGCCGGATTTTTAGGTTCGCACCTTTGTGATCGCTTTGTGAAAGAGGGTTTTCATGTTATCGGAATGGATAACCTGATTACGGGCGACATGGCAAATATTGAGCATTTGTTTAAACTCGAAAATTTTGAGTTTTACAACCATGATGTTTCCAAGTTTGTACATATTCCGGGTAAACTTCACTACATCTTGCACTTTGCTTCGCCGGCAAGTCCGATCGATTACCTTAAAATCCCGATCCAGACCCTCAAGGTAGGCTCGTTGGGTACACACAATCTGTTGGGATTGGCCAGAAATAAAAACGCAAGGATGCTTATTGCTTCAACTTCTGAAGTGTACGGCGATCCGAATGTTAATCCACAGCCAGAAGAATACTGGGGCAACGTAAATCCGGTTGGCCCTCGTGGTGTTTACGATGAAGCCAAGCGTTTTCAGGAAGCCATTACCATGGCCTACCATACCTTTCACGGTGTAGAAACCCGGATTGTAAGGATCTTCAATACTTATGGGCCCAGAATGCGCTTAAACGATGGACGTGTTTTACCGGCTTTTATTGGGCAGGCGTTAAGGGGCGAAGATTTAACGATCTTCGGTGACGGCAGTCAGACCCGTTCTTTCTGTTATGTTGATGATTTGATTGAGGGAATTTACCGTTTACTGATGAGTGATTATGCCCAGCCGGTAAACATTGGTAACCCGGATGAAATCACCATCAAGCAGTTCTGCGAAGAGATTATCAAACTTACCGGTACCTCGCAAAAAATTGTGTACAAGGAACTTCCTCAGGATGATCCGAAACAACGCAGGCCGGATATTACCAAAGCAAGAGAGATATTAGGTTGGGAGCCGAAGGTAGACCGTGCTGAAGGATTAAAAATTACATACGAATATTTTAAATCATTGCCTCCAGAGGCTTTGGAAAAGATAGATCATAAAGATTTTACCACATTTAACCGTTAAAATGGCAAAAATATTAGTTACTGGTGGAACAGGATACATAGGTTCGCACACAGCAGTAGAATTACACAACGCAGGATACGAAGTTGTAATTGTAGATAACCTTTCTAATTCGAACATTAAAATTTTAACCCAGCTTCATGCCATTACTGGCAAATGGTTTGATTTTCACGAAATCGACCTTCAGGATGATAAAGCTGTGCAGGAATTTGCAGAAAACCATACCGATATTGATGGAATTATCCACTTCGCAGCTTCAAAAGCAGTAGGCGAATCGGTAGAGCAACCTTTAAAATATTATAAAAACAACTTTTACGGATTAATTAACCTGTTAACCTCGTTCAACAGAAAAATTAATTTCGTATTCTCTTCTTCATGTACCGTTTACGGTCAGCCGGAAAGCTTACCGGTAACCGAAGCAGCACCGGTACAAAAGGCAGAATCGCCTTATGGTAACACCAAACAGATTGCAGAAGAAATTTTAGCTGAAACTGCTGCGGTAACACCAGATTTGAATATCATCGCATTGCGTTATTTTAACCCGGTTGGTGCGCACGAAACAGCATTGATTGGCGAATTGCCAAATGGTGTTCCGGCAAACCTGGTTCCTTTTATTACCCAATCTGCTATTGGTAAACGCGGTCCGATTACTGTTTATGGAGATGATTACGATACGCCAGATGGTTCTGCCATCCGCGATTATATCCACGTGGTGGATTTGGCTAAAGCACACGTTGCTGCCATTAAACTTTTAGAAAACGGAAACCCAAATGGCAATTACGATGTTTTCAATATCGGTACCGGTACAGGTTCGTCGGTTTTAGAGATTATTGCTGCTTTTGAAAAAGTAAACAATGAAAAACTCGACTATAAAATCGGTCCAAGAAGAGCAGGGGATATTGTGCAGATTTATGGTGATGTACAGAAATCGAATGCGCAACTGGGTTGGAAAGCCAATCTGGATATCAACGAAATGATGCGCTCGGCATGGGAATGGGAAAAATACATTAAGGCTAACCCTTTTTAAATGAAATTATCGGAGCACAAAGATCTTAAAGAAGCCATTATCAGTTTGCCTGTTAAAGAAAAAGACAAGTTATTACTGCGTTTAATTGCAAAAGATAAAGTGCTTACCGAACATCTTCATTATAAATTGTTGGAGGATGAAACGGATTTAAACGACCGGAAAGAAAAGATTAAAGCCGATGTAGATGAGCAGATTTTGGAAATACACAAGCTGAATGCGAAAGAAGCTTTGGTAAAAGTCCGGAAAATGATCACCACAGTAAATCATTTTTACAAGGTTACGAAAGATCCGTTAGGGGAGGTAGAACTGAAATTGTTTATCCTCAATGCCCTTCCTTTCGATTATAAGAAATCAATTTTTGGTTACCGCGATTTTATGATATTATTTACAGCATTTTATCTGAAAACAACCGCGGTAACCTTAAATAAATTTAAAAAACTTCACGAAGACCACCAATTCGACTTGAGCGAAGATTTTAATCATTTGCTCCATAAAATCTATTCCTCTAAATTTGCAGGAGCAGCCGAGGCAAGTAATCTGCCAAGGGAAATAAGTTAAAACCATGATTTACCATTATGTTCGGATTATTTAAAAAGAAAAAAATAGTACCCGAATTTAATTTCTCCAATATTGGGGCCGATATGCACTCGCACATTATCCCGGGTATTGATGATGGCGCACAAACAATAAAAGATTCTTTACTGCTGGCCAAAAAATTTAAGGCTTTGGGCTACCATAAACTGATTGCCACGCCGCACATCATGGCCGATTATTACCGCAATACACCCGATACCATTAACCGTGGGCTTGATGTGTTAAGAAAGGGATTAAAGGAAGCTGAGATAGATCTGGAGGTTAATGCTGCCGCAGAATATTATCTGGATGAAACCCTGGAGAAAAAGATCAGGCAAAAGGAGGTCTTAACTTTTGGTTCAGATTACCTACTTTTTGAACTATCGTACATCAATGCGCCGCAAAACCTACTCGATTTTATAAAAATAATTCAGGATGCTGGCTACAAGCCTGTTCTGGCTCATCCCGAAAGGTATCCCTACTATCATCAAGCTTTCGAAAACTATCACCAGATTAGGGAAACGGGTTGCCTGCTGCAGGTAAATACCATTGCCTTAACAGGCTATTATGGTGCTGGGGCAAAAAAAGTAGCTGAAGAAATGGTAGAAAACCACCTGATCGATTTTATGGGTAGCGATATGCATCACTTAAAGCATGCCGCCGCGTTAGAAGATAGCTTAAGCACACCTTTAATCGAAAATTTGCTCAGTCAGCACCAGCTGAGGAATTCCTTGTTGTAAGCTCACTGGTTCATTTGTCATTAGTTCATTGGTTTCAGCAAAGTGCCAAATAACAAAATGCCTTATAATCGACATTCTTTTATTTATTTTTTGCATAGTTGCAGGCCATTAACTAATTAACCATTGGCCAATGAACTATTGAATTTTAATTATTCGTATCTCAACGCCTCTACAGGATCTAATTTCGATGCTTTTTTGGCAGGGTAATATCCCGAAAGGATTCCAACCAGTACGCATAATACGAAACCGCCGATAATAAACAGCCACGGAATTAGGAATGCGCCGCCCATGGCCAGTGATATGATATTCCCCAGTACAATACCTAAAAATATACCGAGTACACCGCCCATCAGGCAAATTACTACAGCTTCAATTAAAAACTGACGACGTATTACCTGCGGATTGGCACCAATAGCCTTGCGGATTCCGATTTCGCGCGTACGCTCAGTAACCGAAACCAACATGATGTTCATTAAGCCGATTGAGGCACCAATGAGCGTAATAATACCAATGGCAACACCGCCGATGGCTACAAAAGCCAGGTTTTCGAAAAGCGTTTGTGCAATGGCATCACTCTTGGTAATTTCGAAATTATTGGTTTCGTTTACCTTTACCTTGCGGATATTTCTGAACAATGCTGTCGATTCTCCGATAATGTTCTCCTGCATTTCATTGCTGGGTACCATTACCGTGATGGTGTAAGATGGATTGGCATTTGCATTAATCTGTTTCGCTTTTAACAAGGGAACATAAACGGCCCTATCGCCGCTAAAGCCCATGCTCGATCCTTTTTTCTCTAATATCCCAACAATTTTAAAACGGTTGTTACCTACGTTAATTAGCTTATCGAGCGGATCAGCATCTTTAAAAAGTTTTTCTACTACCTCGCCACCTACAATGCATACGTTACTTCCCAGTTGTATTTCGGAAACACTAAAATTCCTGCCCTGCGATAAGTTTAAGCCCTGCGAAGCCAAGCCATTTTCGTCGATGCCCTGCACATTGATATTCGGGTTGGTTTTTAAACTGCCATATTTTACCGTAGAACCACCGCTGGCAAACACACTTACGGCTACAGTTGCGGGTGTATTTAAGCTGTCTTTAAATTTTACAGCATCTTCGTAGCGGATCGCCTTAAAAGGTTTGGGCCTTTTACCATTTCCAATTCTGATACCGGTACCGCGGTTACGTATCGTGAATGAATTGGCCCCCATGCTGCTAAAAGCATCGGTCATACTTTTCTTTACAGCATCAAGTGTGGTTAAAATCCCAACTAAAGCCATTAAACCTATGGCAATAATTAAGGCAGTAAGCATGGTACGCAAGCGGTTACCTTTAATAGATTCTAATGCCAGTCTGATGTTTTCTCTGTAATTCATTTATTGTAAGTATCAAGAATTAAGTAGTAAGGTAGGCTTCCGCCTAAACCTTATACTTTAAACCGCTTGTGGTAAAAATAAAAAAGTCCCGATGTTTAGACAAGGGGACTGTACGATATGTTACAATAATATTTTATTTATGCCGAGAAACTCGTGCCACAGCCACAGGTGCTGGTTGCGTTAGGGTTAATGAAGGTAAAACCACGCGAGTTTAAGCCATCCTGCCAGTCGATCATCATGCCCATTAAGTACATCTGGTGTGCTTTGTTCATGAAAACTTTGATGCCATCGATCAAAAATTCCTGATCGCCATCTTTTCTCTGATCAAAACCCAGTATGTAGTTCATGCCAGCGCAACCGCCACCCTCTACACCAACGCGTAAGCCGTAATCTTCGCCAATTTCCTGCTGATCTCTTAATTTATATAACTCTTTGGCTGCTCCTTCCGAAAAAGTAACTGGTGCAAATGCTGTATCAACTGTTGTGCTCATGTTATTTAAATTTTATCTGTCACAAATATAAATAATAATGCACATTTTTGCTTTTAACGGTCAGCTAATATTACCGTATTTAAACAATACTTATGAATACCCAACAGATTTTAATTGATGTAGTAATCTTATTTGCAGGCGTTTTTACTGCACTAATGGCTGTGTATTATATTTTAAAGGGCGATATTCAGCGTTTCTTTAACTTAAAAACTATTGAACTGAATAAAGAAACAAGAGCGCACCTATTACCGTTAAGATTACAGGCACACGAGCGGTTAATCATCTTTGTCGACCGGATTAACCCGGCAAATCTCCTGCTTCGCCTTCATCAGCAGGGTATAGATATGGCTACTTTGCAAGCGGGTATCTTAAGCGAAATCCGTGCAGAATACCAACACAACATTACCCAGCAGCTGTATGTAGATCCAGTAACCTGGGGTGTGGTACGTAAATTAAAGGATGATACCATTGGGATGATCAATAATGCCGTGCAAGGTTTACCGGCTGGTTCGAACGGAATTGAAGTTAGCAAGTCTATTTTGCAGCACATGGCTACTATCAATGAAAATCCTTACGATTTAACACTGGAGTTGATCAAGAAGGATATTAACCAATTGTTTTAAGCGGCAGTTAAGGTGGGTTAATTGGTTAATTGTTTAAATAGATCGCTTTACCGATAAAATCGGCACAAGCTAGCTCGCACTGGCAGTGCTTCGCAATGACGACTGTGAAATGGGTTCGCGTAAGATCCTTCGACTCCGCTCAGGATGACAACCGATCTGGATTTCGTAGACAGTTAATCCTATGCAGTTTGCAGTTACCAATGAACTAATGACTAATGAACCAAATATATGAGCACGAAGAAACATACCACTACATCAGGCATTGAAATAAAAGGGCTATACACTTCGGCCAGCCCCATGGAAGAGCAGCCGGGACAATATCCCTTTACCAGGGGCATACAGAAAGATATGTACCGTGGCCGCCTGTGGACCATGAGGCAGTATGCCGGTTTTTCTACTGCAGAGGAATCGAATAAGCGTTATCATTATTTATTGGCTCAGGGCACTACGGGATTATCGGTTGCATTCGATCTGCCTACACAGATTGGTTATGATTCTGATCATGAAATGGCTGATGGCGAAGTTGGAAAAGTAGGAGTGTCTATTGATTCGCTTCAGGATATCGAAATCCTGTTTGATGGAATTGAGCTAAAGGATATCACTACTTCGATGACCATTAATGCTACCGCTTCAATTCTACTGGCCATGTACATTGCACTGGCTAAAAAGCAGGGGGCAGATTTAAAACAGATTTCGGGAACCATACAGAACGATATTTTAAAAGAATACGCTGCCAGGGGAACCTATATTTATCCTCCCAAGCAGTCGATGCGCTTAATAACCGATATTTTTGAGTTTTGCAGTAAGGAAGTGCCTAAGTGGAATACCATTTCCATTTCCGGCTACCATATCCGCGAGGCGGGGTCGACAGCGGTGCAAGAGCTGGCTTTTACACTTGCCAACGGCAAAACCTATTTAAAAGCAGCTTTGAATAAAGGCTTAGATATTAATGTTTTTGCCAAAAGGCTGTCTTTCTTTTTTAACTGCCACAATAATTTTTTTGAGGAAATTGCAAAATTCAGGGCTGCACGCCGGATGTGGGCAAAAATCACCAAAGATTTGGGTGCTACCGATGAAAAGGCGCAGATGCTTAGGTTTCATACCCAAACCGGTGGTTCTACTTTAACGGCACAACAACCTTTAAATAATGTAATCAGGGTGAGTAATCAGGCTATGGCGGCGGTATTAGGCGGTACGCAATCGCTGCATACCAATGGTTACGATGAGGCTTTGTCGCTCCCTACAGAATCGGCTGCCAAAATTGCTTTGCGCACACAGCAGATTATTGCCTTTGAAAGCGGTGTAACCGATACAGTTGATCCGTTAGCTGGTTCCTTCTTTGTCGAAAACTTAACCGATGAAGTTGAGGCGGCCGCATGGGTGTATATCGACAGGATAGATGCGATGGGCGGTTCTGTTAATGCTATTGAGAGCGATTATATGCAAAATGAGATTGCAGATGCATCTTATCAGTATCAGAAAGAGATTGAAAGCGGCGAGCGGATTTCTGTAGGGGTGAATAAATTTACGCAGGAAGAAGAAGGCTTAACCGAGGTTTTTAATATCGACGATTCTATCCGGAAACTACAAACTGAAAAGCTGGAGCGCCTGAGGGCAACGCGCAATCAGGCAGAAGTAGATGAGGCATTGCGTGTATTAAAAGAAGCTGCCCAGGGCGACACCAATTTAATGCCTTTGATAATTGATGCTGTTGAAAAGTACGCTACCCTGGGCGAGATCGCCGATGTGCTGAGAGCTACCTTCGGAGTTCATTAAAATCGTTTTCAGCCATGTTAATAAGCAGCTGATCTGGTAGGTGATAGCAGCTTAGTTGCCGGGTGCAAAATGATCGGTTCGTTGTCGGATAATAGCTACAAAAAAAGTATTACAGCGTTTAATCAGCCGATGATACAAATCACTTCCTTAAACGACATATTATTTATACCCTGTACCTGTTTGATTATCAGTGTTTTCGGGTGCTGAATTGCATTTTGCTGCAAATTTGGGCTTAAAATGGCTTGGAATTTGCTTTTTAACGGTGATTTGAAATTAACCGGAGACAATCGCGTTAAATAATTGTAAATGTGGAAAACCAGTGTTAATAAATAGTTATTAACATAAAAAATTGAGGTTAAGCAGGCTACTTAATTCCTTATCAGAGGGTTACGATTTATTTGAAATTTTTGTTTAAAATGTTGATAATTTTCTCAATATTCGTAGTCCCGAAACGGACCATCCCTTTATATCGAATCGGAACTGAAAACCAATAAATTATAAAAATCGCAATGGAAAAAACTTGTACAGAAGTATGGAAGAACTGTCTCCAAATTATTAAGGATAACATCCCGAACCAAAGTTTCAAGACTTGGTTCGAGCCAATAACAGCCCTTAAATTGGAAGGCAAGGTTTTAACCATACAGGTGCCAAGTTTGTTCTTTTACGAATGGCTTGAAGAACATTATGTAGGCTTGCTACGCAAGACGGTAAAAAAACAACTTGGAGAGGATGGCAGGTTGGAATATAATATCGTTGTAGATAAATCATCAAACAGCGGTAATCCTTATACTACCAATATGCCCTCAAATGGAAATGGCGCGGAGGCAAAGGTACAATCGATGCCGATTCCGGTTTCCATTAATAAGGATATTAAAAATCCGTTTATTATCCCTGGATTAAAGAAATTAAATGTTGATCCACAATTAAATTCAAACTACACTTTCGAAAATTACATTGAGGGAGATTGCAACCGTTTGGCGCGTTCGGCAGGCTATGCTGTTGCGGCTAAACCAGGTGGTACATCTTTTAACCCTTTAATGATTTACGGTGGAGTAGGTTTGGGTAAAACCCACCTGGCGCAGGCAATCGGAAATGAGATTAAGCGCAGCATGCCGGATAAGCTGGTAATTTATGTGAGTTGCGAGAAATTTTGCCAGCAGTTTGTTGATTCATTAAAGAACAACACGATTAACGATTTCGTTAACTTTTATCAGGCAATGGATGTAATCATCATGGATGATGTGCACAACTTTGCCGGAAAGGAAAAAACTCAGGATATTTTCTTCCACATCTTTAACCACTTGCACCAATCGGGTAAACAGGTAATCTTAACATCTGATAAAGCGCCGAAAGATTTGGCTGGTTTGGAAGAGCGTTTATTAAGCCGTTTTAAATGGGGCTTATCTGCTGATTTGCAAATTCCTGATCTGGAAACGCGTATTGCGATTTTAAGAAAGAAAATGTATGCTGATGGTATTGAGTTACCAGGCGAGGTGGTTGAGTATGTAGCGCACAACATCGATAACAATGTGCGTGAGCTGGAGGGGGCTATGGTATCATTGCTGGCACAAGCTACCTTGAACAAAAAAGAAATCGATTTAGCCTTGGCAAAACAAATGCTGAAGAACTTTA
This sequence comes from Pedobacter ghigonis, assembly GCF_903166585.1. Taxonomy (GTDB): domain Bacteria; phylum Bacteroidota; class Bacteroidia; order Sphingobacteriales; family Sphingobacteriaceae; genus Pedobacter; species Pedobacter ghigonis. The sequence continues at coordinate 8,999 of NZ_CAESCM010000019.1, read as the reverse complement.
TCAAAAATACCTCGAAAGAAATTTCAATGGAATACATTCAGAAACTGGTTTGCGAGTATTTTGAAGTTCCGGTTGATATGGTTAAATCGCAAACACGTAAACGCGAAATTGTTCAGGCACGTCAGATTTCGATGTACCTATCTAAGAGCCATACCAAATCATCACTAAAAACAATTGGTGCTTTCTTTGGTGGCCGCGATCACAGTACCGTAATTTATGCTTGTCAAACAGTAGAAGATCTGATCGATACTGATAAAAAGTTTAAAGCATACGTACACGATATCCAGAAAAAACTAAAAATGAGCTAAGTTTCATACAAACTTATTGTTCAATAAAAAAGCAGCCAGATTTTAATCATCTGGCTGCTTTTTTACCTGTAATTTTTGAGATAGGAATAAGGGGCCTATCTCAGATTTTATTTAACCTTTAGCTATTTCTTCTAATCCATAAAACAAAGCTGCAACATGTAAGGCCTGCGCAATCTTGTTTTCTTTAATCAGCTGTTTTACTTCTTCAATGGTATATTCTTCAACATTTAAAATCTCGTGTTCATCTAAGTGTTGTTCGTGGGTTTTAACGCCTCCTGTTAAGAAATAGGTAAAAGTAATGTTATTAGCCGTAGCCGGATTAGGATAAAGCTCAGCGATTAATTTGCAGGTTTTAAAGCTATAACCGGTTTCTTCTAAAAGCTCGCGTTTTATGGCAAACTCCGGCGCTTCATCTCCATCAATTACACCGCCTGGTACTTCGAGCGAAACAATATCGGCTGCATGACGGTACTGACGTACCATAATTATTTTTCCTTCTTCGGTTAAAGCGATAGCGTTAACCCAGTTAGGGTATTCTAAAACGTAGTAATCGTCTTTGATAATACCATCGGGCAATTTAACCTCATCTACCCTTAAAGTAGCCCACTTTTCCTGTACTAAATATTTAGAGGCAATTTTCTGCCACTTTTCTATAATCATCTATTTTATATTAATTGAATTTCTGCCAAACTAAAAGCTACCGGCTCCTAACTGAGGTATTGTTGTATTGTTTTCTGACGGTGCAGGTTAACCAAATGTACAATCTTATGTTTATCTGATAAAAACTCATACACTAAATTTAATTTAGGTGCAATAATCGAATTCCTTTCGGCACTGATTCCTAATTCGTAATAAAGAAACTCGCTAAGCGAATCCAGCTTTTCGGGTGCAAGGTTACCTTCGTTAAGCCAGTTTTCAAAAGCTTTTAAGTCGTGGCTTTCCAAAACACCGAGCGGTAGCACGAAGCTTTTCTCCATCGTCTCATCAAAAAGCGACTGGGCTTCTTTAAACTTTCCTTCCAGTTTCAGACCCATAATACGGGCCAGTACTTCGGCTAGTTTTTGTATTTCTGCTGTAATTAAATCTTTTCTGTACATTTTTGTTGTAAGGTTATAAGCTGTTATAAAGCTTGTGTAACGTTCAACATTTAAGGAGTTCCTAACTTAGTTGTTGTAATGTTAAATCGGTTATAAGGTTCATGTAACGTTCAGCACTCAAAAAGTTCCAAGTATCGACTATCGAACCAATGAACAATTGAACTAACTTACCAGCTTCCGCTAGATCCACCACCACCAAAGCTTCCACCTCCAAATCCGCCGAAACCACCTCCGCCGCCTGAAGAGCCTCCGCCCCAGCCGCTATCCCCGCCACGGCCACCGCCGCCACTACCAAAAAGCATTGCCCAGAATAAAGCATTAGAAGCACCACGCCCGCCAATTACCTCGCTACCGCCGCCGCCACCTTTTCTCATAATGATCAGGATTACGATAACAATAATAATAACGATAATAATACTGCCGCCGCCACCGCTCTTTCTGTTTGCTACTTTAGGTTTATCGTTTTTGTATTCGCCTTTGGTATATTTAATGATAGAAGTAGTTGCTGCATCCAGTCCGGCATAATAATTTCCGGCCCTGAATTCGGGCTTAATGTCGTTGTCGATAATCCGTTTGGCATAAACATCGGGTAGGGCCCCTTCAACGCCGTAACCTGTTTGGATAGAGATTTTCCGATCGCCAACAGCCACAACAATCATAATACCGTTGTTTTTGCCACTTTGGCCAACACCCCATTTTCTGCCCAGGTTTACTGCATATTCATTAATGTCGTAATCGCCTACCGACTTTAGTATCGCTATAGCAATTTGTGTAGATGAAGAATCATCAAAAGCCACCAGCTTACTTTCAAGGGCCTGTTTCTGCTCGGCAGAGAGGACACCTGAATAATCGTTAACCAGTGTATTTGGTTTCTCCGGGAAATCCTGTGCAAATGCAAAGTTGAATAGTAAAGCCAGTAACGATAAAAGAAATATTTTTTTCATTACTTATTTTCTTGATGATCCATAAAAACAATGTCGTTCGGCAATTCATTAATATCGCCTTTTTGTGGAGGGAAAAATAAAGCCAGCTTTTCTCCGGCCAAAGTTACACCAGCGATAATGCCATCGGCTAAATTACCTTTGGCAAAATGGGCAGTCATGGCAATTTTGGTTGTTTCCCAAAAGTCATAAGGTACCAGCTGGTTAATCCCAACATCGCCTATAATGGCAAATTTATGGTGAACGTGTGCCAGATAAATCAATACGCCATTCCTTCTGGCGGTTTTATCCATATCCAGTTTAACAAAATATTCAATGGCTTTTTCGTATGGATCAGCCTCACAATATTTATCAATAGCAATCCTGATTTCTCCCGAAGTAGCTTTTTCAGCATCGGCAATGGCATTGGCTATTTTTTCTTGTTCAATATCCGAAAATAACGACATGTGCTTAATTTTGTGTGAAGTAAAAAGGGTAGTAAATGTTCAAATAAACATTTACTACCCTTAAATGTTATGGTTAAAAGATTAAAACTCTACTTTAGGTGCATCTTTTGCAGCAGCATCAGCTTCGAAATAACCTTTAGCTTTAAAACCGAACATTCCGGCAGTTAAATTGGTTGGAAACGATCTGATTTTGCCATTGTATTCCTGTACGGCATCGTTAAAATCTTTACGGGCAACCGTAATCCTGTTTTCTGTACTTTCTAACTGAGCAGATAAATCGCTAAACTGTTGGGTAGCCCTTAGCTCAGGGTAATTCTCTGTAATAGACAATAATTTACCCAAAGCCTGGCTTAACTGGCCTTGTGCAGCCTGGTATTTCTGAATGTTTTCTGGCGTTAGTTCATCCGCTTTAACCGTCATTTGCGTAGCTTTAGCACGTGCTTCAGTTACAGCGGTTAAGGTTCCCTGTTCAAATTTGGCTGCCCCTTTTACAGTTGCTACCAGATTCGGAATTAAATCTGCTCTCCGTTGATATTGGGTTTGTACTGTTCCCCATTTCGATTTTACGTTCTCATCGAGTTTAACCATGCTGTTATACCCACAAGAGCTTAAAGTGCTTACTGCAATAACTGCAGCTAAAATCCCAAATATTAATCTTTTCATTTTTATGGTTTTTGTGTTTTTAATCTAATTGATTTTGCTCAATTTACGAATTAGATATCAAATTGCATGCCTTTGTTACAGTTTCAATTTTTATCTGACAGGTTGGCAAATGCCTTCGCTGGCCACATTCAAAAAAAGATTTAGTTTTTTGTGCTAAAGAATATTCAACGGAAACCATTTTTAGTTTGGAGTGCAGGATTAACTACTTAAAACAGTAGCACGGAAAACCTGCAAAGTAGCAACAAAGAAAAACAATTTTACCCGCTAGTTACTGATGAAATACTGTAAATGCTTTCTGAAAAATGAGCGTTATGTAATCTGAGATAGTCTTCCAAAATCATCAAATGTGCTTTCAGATGCTTATCTTTGTATCGATTCGGGATAAAAACCTGACATGATATGCAAAAAGACATCGAAATTACTTTGCTCCCTAACCAGGTTGAGCAAACAGAAGTGATTAAGCAGAAACTTGCCGAGGCGCTAAAACTACCTGTATCGCGAATTAAGGGCCACGAAATATTAAAAAGATCCATTGATGCCCGTTCCCGTAAAGTAATTTTCAGGCTACAGGTAAGGGCCTTTGTTGATGAAGAAGCTATTCCCCAGGTTTATACCGTTAATTACCCCAATGTGGCATCGGCCAAACCCGTTATTATTATAGGTGCAGGGCCTGCAGGTTTGTTTGCAGCCTTACAATGCATCGAAAACGGATTAAAACCGATTATTGTAGAGCGTGGTAAAGATGTAAAACAGCGTCGCAGAGATTTGGCTGCCATTAATAAACAGGGGGTTGTAAATACCGAATCCAATTATTGTTATGGGGAGGGCGGTGCCGGAACTTATTCGGATGGTAAGTTATATACCCGTTCCAATAAGCGTGGCGATATTAATAAAGTGCTTCAGGTTTTTGTGAGCCATGGTGCCGAGCCTGATATTGCCATCGATGCCCGGCCGCATATTGGTACCAATAAATTACCACACATTATCACCGCTATCAAAGAAACCATTTTAAATGCAGGTGGTGAGGTGATGTTTGATAGTCAGATGACCGATATTTTAACCGAACATGGGGCGGTAAAAGGCATCGAGATTAATTTTCAGGATAAACTTTTTGCAGATCATGTTATTCTGGCAACCGGTCATTCGGCCAGAGATGTGTACGAATTGCTGAACAGGAAAAATATCCTGATCGAAGCAAAACCTTTCGCTTTGGGGGTTCGTATAGAACATCCGCAAGAAATTATCGATTCAGCCCAGTACCATTGCGATATCCGGTCAGAATTTTTACCGCCCGCTTATTACAGTTTGGTAGAGCAGGTAGGCAGTAGGGGAGTATTTTCTTTCTGCATGTGCCCGGGAGGTATTATTGCACCCTGTGCAACAGGCGAGAATGAAATTGTGGTAAACGGCTGGTCGCCATCAAAGCGGAACAACCCCTACGCTAATTCAGGTACCGTGGTGCAGGTTACTTTAAACGATGTTCAAGGTTACGATCCGCTGCGGATGCTTAATTTTCAATCCGAAATAGAAAAAGTGGCTTTCGAAGCCGGAGGTGGTAATCTGGTTGCGCCTGCGCAACGCATGGTCGATTTCGTAAATCGTAAATTATCGGTCGATCTACCTAAAAATTCTTATCTGCCAGGTACAAAAAGCGCTATGCTGGAGAATATTCTGCCAGATTTTGTGTCCGATAGTTTGCGCGCAGCACTGCCTTTATTCGGAAAAAAAATCAGGGGTTACTTTACTAATGAAGCTATTCTGGTAGGTGTAGAGAGCAGGACTTCTTCCCCGGTGCGTATTCCGAGAGATAAGGAAACCTATCAGCATCCACAGATAAAACGGCTTTATCCTTGTGCTGAGGGGGCTGGTTATGCCGGCGGAATTGTTTCGGCTGCTATTGATGGCATTAACTGTGCAAACGCGATATTGACGGTATCTTAACAAACTTTATACTGTACAGGTTGTTGTTTAATTATGTTTAATATTACGAACGAAGTTAGAAAAGCTTTTAACGGCGACGCCTGGCACGGCAATCATGTAATGCAAACCTTAAATAATGTAAATCCCGAAAGAGCGTTTAAGCATTTTATTGTGGGCGCGCATTCCATTGCCGAAATTGCCCTGCATTTAACCGCGTGGACAGAGGAGGTAACTTCGAGGCTAACCGGTAAACCAGCAGGAGAGCCAGAACGGGGCGATTGGCCTATGCCAGAAAGTAAAACACCTCAGGGCTGGGAACGGATCATCTTTAATTTTAAAGTGGCTAACGAAGAATTGATCCGCATTTGCGAGAATTTGAAAGCCAACCACTGGGAAGATGAAGTAAAAGACGAAAGGAATCCGGCTTTAGGAACAGGTGTAACCAATACTGAGCTTTTAAGTGGTTTGGCCCAACACCATGCTTACCATTCAGGTCAAATTGCATTACTTTCTAAATTCTAGGCATCTATTCTTTTAATTTATACGGTATGAATAAAACACTCATTATAGGCGCATCGCCAAATCCATCACGGTACTCGTATAAGGCAGCACATATGCTTAAGCGTTTCAACCATGATATTGTTAACGTAGGTATTAAGAACGGAGCAGTTGCCGGTGTTGAAATTGAAAAGCCTGGTCAGATCCATACCGATATTGATACCATCACCTTATATATAGGCCCTGCTTTGCAAGCGCAATACCACGACTATATCGTGGCCACCAAGCCTAAAAGGGTCATTTTTAATCCTGGTACAGAGAATGCCGAACTCGAAGAACTATTGATTAAGCACAATATTGAACCTGTTGAAGCCTGTACGCTGGTATTATTAAGCACCGGACAATATTAAAAACGGTACACTACACCCCAGTTTACATAATCGGCCTGTGCAAAGTGCATGTAGGTTTTGGCTTGTAAACCAATATGTTGAGTAATGTTAAAAGTAGGGCCAAATGTCCAGTACCAGGTTGCTTTTTCCATTAGCCTGTTGTAGTGAATATATTTTCCAATCTGGGCAGCTACAGTAACGCGCCATAAATTAATATCGGCACCGATACTCAAGCCGGTACGCCATCTGTCATAAGAAGTGCCATAATTTTGATAGGTTTCTCCATTACGATTTGGGTCATATACGGTAAAATAATAAACGGCATCAGCCCCGGCCTTTAGCGATATGATATCGTTTAAATAGAAATTATAGCCTGCATACAATCCGCTTTTATAAAGACTTTTGGTGTTATCGGCAAATACACCTCTTGCCCCCAAACCCGCACTAAGCTCAATGGAATTTCTTTGTAAAGTAGTATAAGTGCTTTTTCTTTCAGCAGTAAGTTGCTTAGGGTTGCTTAGTTTCAGTCCGATATATACATTTCCGGTATTTAATCCACCGTTTGGCACAGTAGCTCCACCGTTAGAAACGTGCAGGAAACCGAAGCCAGCCAGTAAATCAGCGTATTTGCCCAGGGGCAGTTCCATCCCCAGGTCTGCTTTAATGGTTTCGTTAACCGGACTGCCCAGGAATCTGTTTTTGGTGTTGTTAAAGTAGTATTTATTGGTGTAGCCCAAACCTACGCCTGGCGTAAAGTTAAATTTAGCTTTTCCTATTTTGAATAACTGGAAATCTAGCTGTAATACAGCACCATAAACCTGACCGAATGCATTGGCTGAAGTGTCTTTAGTTCCTTTGAGCTTACTTAAGTCTCTGAAAATAAAACCGATACCGTACGATTTGGCTCCGCTAAATCCAATCCATTTATCGCTGTTTTGGCTAATGTCCTTAAAATAGGCCGCGTCAAACCCTGTTATCTGGTCCTGAAACAAATGCCCCTGATCGTTATTTACATGTGTACCAAATATCGGTTTAATAATAATGGAGTGATTTTCTGGCGCTATTTGCGCTTTAGTAAAAGATAAACCTGTAAAAAGTAAGGCAAAAGAGAGTAAGTGTTTTTTCATCCTTATAAATTTATTTTCATTGTGATGAAGCTACCAGATTTATTCATCCCACTGTGGTTTGAAAAATCATAGTGGTTTCATATTAACTTTTACTAAAACGATAAGCAAGACTGTAAAAAGCATAACGATACCCTGTTGCGCTGTTTTTAACTTCGTTCGAAGTAAATGTGGCCGTGTAATTGGCTGTCCAACGGGCAATAGCAAAGGTTAAACCAACCTGTGTGGTAAAAACTATGGGTTTTGGTTTAAAAGTAACAGGGCCTTTGTTGTTTAAGAACAGGCCGCCCTGTAGGCTCGAATCGAAGGCTACCGCATGTAACTGAGGTGCAACCGAAAGGAAAAGTTCGTATTTCCGTTTAGCATTGCTTTTATTGTTATTGCTCACTAAGCTATTAAAAGCAGCCGAGCCATCCATTTCGTTAAATTTCCCTAACCTGAGTAGGACACCCACATTAGCTTTGGTTATTACATTGCCCACAGCGGCAGATGCAGTTCCGGTAATATCAAATATTTCATTGGGAGTAGCCATCAGGCGTTTGTTGTACTCTATGCCCAGATTTAAGGTTGGTTCGCTGTTTAATGCATATTCCCAGCCTTCAATTTGGTTCTGGCCAACCAGTTTATGAAAAGCCTTTTGAAACTCTTCTCCCAGGGCATCTTTACCTGTGAGCCCTGCCTGTGCTGTAACCTTTAACATTTGTTTGTTTTCGTAAAACCGGCTGTAATTGGCCTCGCCATATAAATACGCTGTAAATGGCCGGTCGTGCAGTGCAGGGTTTGGCACAAAGCTATAATAAGGGTTGTATATTTTCTGACCGAGTTCAAAACCGACTACCTCTTTGCTTTTTCCTGGTTTTAGGTTTGCACCATTTAAAGCATGCCTGTATTTAATAAAGAAGCCATTGGTATAATAACGGTCGCTGGTAATATCTATATAAGCATCGTTTTCCGAAATAACTACCAGCTCATTTTTATAATTTTGGGCATAACCAAACTTTGCAACGAAAATAAAGAGTAAAGGCAAATATATTTTAAGCGTTGATTTCATTAATAATAAGGATCATATAATAAAGCGGTAAAAGTATTAATTATTGTTCAATATCCCGATAATTATGCCATTCACTAATGATACTTAGCTTTTATTAGCAAAGCTTGTTCCTTCTCCATGGGTTCTTTTAGCACCTTTTTTTGATGCAATTGCTGTAAATGATGTAACCTCATGGCACCAAAAAAGCAAAAACCGCCTTAAAACCTTAATTCTCTTAACTGCTTAATGATGAAAAAAGCCTATAATCGTGGCAATGGCTTTGCGTGCTCTGCGCCTTTCTTCGTGCCCTTTGTGGTTAAAAAGCACCTTGCAAAGCCAGCCTAACAAGCTAAAGCGCCAATTGTTTGGTTCCCCGCAACATTATTTCCTGCTGTAAACCAATTATTTAGCCGAATTCCCTCAAAAAAACCTTCAAATCCATTTGTGGGTGTTGTGATTTTTCCTACCTTTGCAACCCGCTCGGAAGGAGAGGGAGTTAATTGAAAAGCGTACAATAGAGGGGATAGGGCAGGATTTATTTTAAAATAAAGCTTGCAGGAAGGAAAAAGATTGTTACCTTTGC
>NZ_CAESCM010000018.1 GCF_903166585.1 Pedobacter ghigonis | reverse complement strand
AGATTCTAAAAGGCAAAAAAGAGTGAGGCAATATCTCCGTGAGAACATACTATAAGAAGTTGTTTGGGCACAAATCAACTCTCACTCTTTTTCACTTAAATATGTTAAATTTATTATTTTTAAATTTCACAACAAACATAGGAGGCTCAGATTTGCACGGAAATAATTATAAATTAAAAGTAGTTTAATTTCATCCCCCTACCCCCTTCAAAGGGGGAAATGATTGGCTTTAAAATATGGTGAGGGAAGTGATCTCAAATGCGGTTTACTTTCGAGGGAATCTCGTCCCCCTTCGAAGGGGGTTGGGGGATGAAAAAAGTGGTGTCAGATGTTTCCATCTGACACCACGAGACAAGATATAAAATTCTTAACGTTCAACCGAAAAAGGTTCCAGTTTCATAGCTTTGGCTTCTTCTGCAACGATCTGGCTTACCAGTAATCCAGTTGCAGGCCCTAAACTTAAGCCCATCATACCATGACCGGTAGCAATAATTAAATTTTCTCTTTTGGTACTTCTGCCAATATAAGGCAAACCATCTGGAGACGAAGGCCTGAAACCGTACCAAATATCTTTTTCGGCAGGTAATGCCGGTTTTAAATCGGGAAAATAATTGGGAACTGATTCTACAATCCCTTTAACCCTTTGCATATTTACGCGGGTATTAATTTTATCGAGCTCCATTGTACCGCCATACCTGATCTGCCCGTTCATTGGCGTAATGGCTACCCTTGCCTCGCATAAAAGTGCGGGTATTGTTAAGCGGTGTTCAGGCTCTGGCTCCATAAACGAATAGCCTTTACCGGGCATTAAGGATATTTTTAAATCGGCCATTTTAGCAACAGCAGGCGACCATGAGCCGGTAGCCAGCACATACTGATCGGCCTCCCAGGCCTGATTACCTGTAAAAACCTTCATGATGCGGTTACCGGCAATTTCGATTCGATCAACGGCTTTGTTCCTTTCAATTTTAACCCCGTTATTGGTTAAATAAGTCAGCAAAGCATTCATCAGTTTAGTTGGGTACAAATGCGCATCATCACGGTAGTGTACAGCCCCTAAAACATCGAGTGCTAAACCAGGCTGCAAAGCACGGCATTCATCGGCACTTAAAACAGCCATATCCAGCCCCAGATCAATGGCTTTTTCGGCCAGGTGAGCTTCTTCTTCGCCAGCTTTTTCAGTTTTATAAAAAGCCAGGATGCCATTATTGGTGAGCTCGAAATTAAAATCGGGTTCTTTAGCTAAATCCTGATATAGTTTTTTGCTAAGCAAAGATAAATCGCGCAGCGGAACTGCAGCAGCTTCAACATGTTTTGCGGTGGCATGTTTCATAAATTTCAGTCCCCAGTTAATGAGGCTGCCATTTAACGATGGCCGCACATAAAAAGGGCTCTTGCTGTCAAACATCCACCTGATTCCCTGCTTTATCATACCTGGCGCAGCCAGTGGCACAAAATGACTGGGTACAATCATACCTGCATTACCAAAAGAGCAGTTGTCAGTAATATCCCCCTTATCTAAAACGGTTACTTCGTAGCCTTTTTTCTGCAAATAGTATGCAGAAGTTAAACCTACTATTCCACCTCCAATTATTAATACTTTCGACATTCTTTTAAGTTTAAAACACTAAATCACCTGAAATCCATGTGCATAGGGATCGTCCTCGGCATCGATTTTAATGGTATTGTAACCATATACTTTTGCCCAGCCTTCTACGCTTGGAATAATGGCTTTAATCCCGTTTAAATCTACTACCTCTTCTACGCGGCCAATAAACTTGCTGCCAATAAAACTTTCGTGGATAAAATCTTCACCCTGTTTAAGTTTTCCTTTTGCAAACCATTGTGCCAAACGGGCTGAGGTTCCTGTTCCGCACGGCGATCGGTCTATCGCTTTATCGCCGTAAAAAACGGCATTTCTCGCAGTTGATGTAGGGTCGATTGTTTTTCCGGTCCACAAAACGTGGCTACAGCCGTTAATGGTCGGATCTAAAGGATGTACAAAAGTGTATTTTTCGTTAATGCGTTTTCTGATGGTCTGGCTCCAGGTAATCAGTTGCGAAGCGGTATAATTTTCGAGCCCGGGAAAGTTCTTTTGCGGATCAACAATGGCATAGAAATTTCCCCCATAAGCTACATCAAAAGTAAGCAGCCCCAAATCAGGGCATTCTACCTCGAAGTTTTCTGCAGCCAGGTAAGAAGCCACATTTTTAAGCTTCACTGATTTTACTTTTTTGCCTTCTTGCTTATATTCGATTAAAACCAATCCTGCAGGTGCCTCCATTCTGATTACGCCCGGTACTTTGGGTTTAATCAAGCCTTCTTCAACAGCAATGGTAATGGTGCCTATTGTACCGTGACCGCACATAGGCAGGCAACCACTGGTTTCGATAAACAGCACAGCAACATCATTTTTCGGATCGTGAGGTGGATAAAGAATACTGCCCGACATCATATCATGCCCTCTTGGCTCGAACATTAAACCCGTTCTGATCCAATCAAACTCTTTTAAAAAATGTTGCCGTTTCTCGCTCATGTTGGCACCAATAAGCTGTGGGCCGCCACCGGCAACCAACCTAACCGGATTTCCGCAAGTATGTGCATCTACACAAAAAAATGTTTTACTCATAAGATTTCGTTAATTTCTGGTTCACCGTTCTGAAAATGCCTAAAGGATTTTCGTTTTTCAGTTCATCTGGCAATAAATCCTGTTCCCAATCCTGGTAAGCCAATGGGCGCGCAAAACGGTTAATAGCGGTCGACCCTACCGAAGTAAAGCGGCTATCGTTCGTGGCCGGAAACGGCCCGCCATGTTGCATGGCTGCACAAACTTCTACCCCTGTTGGCACACCATTCAGGATGATCCTTCCGGTTTTATCGGTTAGTTTATTGATTAAAGCCTGATAGTTTTGAAGTTCCTGCTTATCGGCCATCAAAGTAGCAGTAAGTTGTCCTTCCAATACCTCAACCGCATTTTCGAGCTCGGCTACATCTTTTGCCACAACCAGTAAAGAATATGGACCGAAAATTTCTTCGCGGAGCTTCGGGTTACGGATAAAATCGCTGGCACTTACCTGCGCTATTTTAGCTTCCGATTGATTTTGAAGTTCGTTGTTTTTCACGGTCGATGCCGACAAAAGTGCAACACCACCTTCATTTACAATACCAGCCGAAAGTTTACCATAGTTTTGGGCAATGCCTTCGGTAAGCATGGTAGCTGACGGAATAACAGCGATGGCTTCTTTTAAAGTAGTTTTAAAATTTTCCAGTTCCGGCGATTGTACGGCAAGCAGCAAACCCGGGTTGGTACAAAACTGACCAGCGCCCAAAGTAATGGATGCGGCATATTTTTTAGCCAGTTCTTCGGCCTGGTTTTCGATCGCCTTTGGCAAAAAGATTACCGGATTAATACTGCCCATTTCGGCAAAAACCGGAATAGGCTGCTCGCGCTGCTGCGCAAGGTTAATCAAAGCCATACCGCCTTTAAACGAACCGGTAAAAGTAACTGCTTTGGTTAAAGGATGCTGCACCAAAGCTGCGCCAACAGTATAAGCATCATCGAACAACAAAGAAAAAATACCTTTGGGCATACCCGTTTTTTCGGCAGCTTTAACAATGGCACCACCTACCAAGGCGCTTGTACCTAAATGTGCAGGATGTGCTTTTACCACCACCGGACAACCGGCAGCCAATGCCGAAGCAGTATCGCCCCCGGCCACCGAAAAGGCCAGCGGGAAATTACTCGCCCCAAAAACCACTACCGGACCAATTGGAACCAGCATTCTTCTGATATCAGGACGAGGTAAAGGCTGCCGCTCAGGCAATGCCGTATCAATAATGGCATCAACCCACGAGCCTTCGGCTACCACATTGGCAAATAACCTCAACTGACCTGTAGTACGCCCCAACTCGCCCTGTAAACGCGCCAAAGGTAAACCGCTTTCGGCCGAAGCCCGGTTTACCAGTTCTTCGCCAATAGCTGTAATTTCATCGGCTATGGCATTTAGAAAAGCGGCTTTAAGGTCTTTATTTAAGTTTCTATACACCTGAAAAGCACTTGTTGCCGATGTTAGTGCATCATCAACAAGGCTTTGGCTGGCTTTAAAAAAATCGCCTTCAAGCGTTAATCCTGTTGCAGGATTAACGGCTTTAAGGCTTTTTTCATTAATTTCTGAATAAGTACCGGCTATAATATTTTTTCCGTTCATATCTGGTTATTCAAACTATTTGCCCCAGCTACCTGCAGGTAATACCGGACGAACAGCTAATGCATCATTAATAATTTTAAGTACTTTTTCTCTTTCTGCACCGCTGATTGGTAAACGTGGTGCTCTAACCGCTTCAGTTCCCAAACCGGTAGCCACTTCGGCCAGTTTAATGTATTGTACCAGTTTAGCATGGATATCCAGCTCAAGTACGGGTAAAAACCAACGGTAAATGGTTAAAGCTTCAGCAATGCGGTTTTCTTTAATCAACCTGAAAATTGCAACTGTTTCTCTCGGAAAAGCATCAACCAAACCAGCAACCCAACCGTGTGCACCCATTACAATACTTTCCATTGCCAGCGGATCTACCCCGGTAAAAATTTTAAAGCGATCGCCAAAGCGGTTAATTAAACGGGTTACGTTAGATACATCTCTGGTCGATTCTTTAATCGCCTGAATATTATCGTATTTGGTTAACACCTCAAACATATCTAAGGTTACTTCAATCTTATAATCAACCGGGTTGTTATAAATCATAATTGGCAGGCTGGTGCTTTCGGCTATCGCGCCAAAAAAGGCTAAAGTTTCATCAGGTGCAGCGTTGTAGCGCATTGGCGGCAGCAACATTAAACCTTGTGCACCCAGCGATTCGGCTTTTTTAGCTACTTCAATTGCTTTTTTTGTGGTAGCCTCGGCAATGTTCAATAAAACAGGTACACGACCGTTTACCAATGTTAAGGTATGCGATAACAATCCGAATTTCTCTTCATCGCTTAATACACTGGCTTCGCCAAGCGATCCGCCTAAAATAATTCCCTCAGCACCTGCTTCTAATTGTGCTTCAATATTTAAATCGAAGGCCGGAAAATCTAATTCGTCGTTTGCTGTGAATTTTGTAGTTACAGCTGGGAAAACCCCTGTCCATTTGATACTCATTGTACTATTATGTTTTTAATAATTAAGATTTAAAAAATTAGCGGTTGCCTGTAAACTTTAAAGTTTAAAATCGCTAAACATTGGTTAAGTTATTTTCAATAATTAACCTATTAAACAACATTCAAAGGTACTTGATCGTGCTGCGCCCGTATTATTGGATTTTAACCAATATTGGCTATAAATATGCAATTTGGATCAGTTGTGAGCAGTAACAAACGCAAGCGCATCAGCAAAACCTGATGACACAAAAAATGGCATCCTTAAAAAAGAATGCCATTAAATCTTAACTGCAGCTGGTTTTAAAATTACTTCGTGTTTTTTACATCGAGATAATACATAAATTCGATACCGGTTTTGGCAAACAACGCTTCCTGACCTTTAGCCAGGGCAACTTGCTGCCAGCTTTGGGAAGGGATAATTTTTAAGGTTTTAACACCCGCTTTGCTTAACGATAAAGGCAGGTTAAAGCCCTTTACACAATTGCTGTAACGATAAAAAGCCTTGCCTTTTTCAACATAATACTCAAAGGTTGGCACTTGTGTAGTGCGCAGGTATTGGTCAAAAACTTTGGCATAGTTAAACCCTGTTTTTTTAGAAATATAGTTTTCTATCTGGCTTGTAGTAACGGTTTTGTGGTAAAAGGTTTGGTTAAGTCCGCGTAAAACCGACCTGAAAAGGGCATCGTTATTTAAACTGTGTCTGATGGCGTGCAGCATATTACCGCCTTTAGGATACATATCGCCACTGCCTTGGGCGTTTACCCCGTAAGCCGGAATAATGGGGCTATCGTTGCGAATGCCTTTTCTAATTCCGAAATTGTATTCGTTACCGGCTTTATTGCCAAAGATATAATCAACAAACAGGGTTTCGCTATAATTGGTAAAGCCTTCATGTACCCACATATCAGCCAAATCGTTGGTAGTAATGTTGTTTCCAAACCACTCGTGACCGCTTTCGTGAATGATGATAAAATCCCATTTCAATCCCCAGCCATTGCCCGACATATCGCGCCCCATGTAACCAAATTTATAGCGGTTGCCATAAGAAACGGCCGATTGGTGCTCCATTCCGGTATGCGAAGCATCAATTAACTGGTAGCCATCCTCGTAAAAAGGATATGGTCCAAACCAGTACTCCAGGCTTTTCATCATTTTATGAACCTGATCGGGCATGTAGGTTTTGGCTTTAGGATAATTGTAATCCAGCACCCAGTAATTTACATCAAGTGCACCTTTTTCGCCGGCATATTTTTCTTTAAAATTAACATACTTGCCAATGTAGGGGATGATACAATAATTGCTGATTGGATTCTGCACGTTATACTTGTAGGTTGCAGTACCATTGCCGTTATTCTTTTTAAATACCAAACGGCCATTTCCTACTGCCACAAGCGTATCGGGCACTGTCATGGTTAAAGAAGCCCCGCGGTCGGGCTCATCGCTCTGGTGGTCTTTATTGGGGTACCAAACCGAAGCACCCAGCCCCTGGCAGGCAACCGTCATCCAAGGCCGCGAAAGCGAATCGGTTGTAAATATGAAGCCGCCATCCCAGGGAGCCCTTTTGGCCTGGTGTACCTTGCCGTGATAAAACAACTCTACATTATTGAGCACCGATAATTTTTGCGCAGGAACATGTACATACCAAACGCTTCCGGTATGCTCAAATTTTAGCTGTGCTTTTCCGTTATACAAAACACTGTCAATAATTAAAGGCTCCTGCAAATCGATCTGCATACGGGTTTTACCATTGTTGGGTTTTACCACCTTGTATACAATTTTGTTCGAACCGCTAATGCTTTTACCGTTATAATCGGGTGTTACAGAAAGTTCGTAACGTTGCACATCCCACCAGGTACGCTCGGCATTTAAACTGCCTCGTAGGGTATCGGCCAATGTATAAGCCTTTTTGGGGCTTTGTGCCAAAAGCTGTGTACTAAAACAAGCCATAAGCATTGTTATGCAGCCAAGTGTTGTTTTTTTCATATCATTTACCGGCATCAGCCAATTTATTTTGAAAAGCAATTGCAGTGTTTCATGGGTTAGTCCAGTCCTGCTATCTCTCCTGCTCCGGTAAAAACCGGGAGCATCCGTTCTATCAGGTTTATTTAATGCGGGATTGTGCCCAATACGACTTCTCCGCTAGTAGGCTTCACCTCTCACAGCCTCCACTTCATCGGTAGTAATCGCCAGATGTTTACCCAGCATGGTGCTTCCGGTGTCGGTAATCAGGAAATCATCTTCAACCCTAATACCGCTAAAATGCCTGAACTGTTCTAATTTATCGTAATTAATGTATTCGCTAAACTGGTTTTCGGCTTTCCAGCGGTCTATCAGTTCCGGAATAATGTACACTCCAGGCTCTACTGTTAACACATAGCCGCTTTCGAGTGCTTTGCCTAACCTTAAAGATTTTAAACCAAATTGTGTGGTGTTTTTAAGCAAATCGTCTGTGTAACCCACATATTGTTCGCCCAGGTCTTCCATATCGTGTACATCGAGCCCCATCATGTGACCTGTTCCGCATTGAAAAAACATGGCATGCGCACCAGCGGCTACCGCATCTTCAACGTTTCCTTTCATTAAACCTATGTCTTTGAGACCTTGTGCCAATGTTCTGCAAGAGGTTAAATGCACATCCAAATACCTTACGCCCGGGGCCAGCATATTTTTGGCATCGGTATAAGCCTTCAATACCACATCATACACATCTTTTTGCTCAGCGGTAAACTTCTTACCTACCGGAAAAGTACGGGTAAGATCGCCGGCATAACCCAAAGCAGTTTCTACACCCGAATCGTTTAAAACCATTTGACCATCCTGCAACTGGTTACCATGAAAATGGTTATGCAAAATTTCGCCGCGTACGGTTAAAATAACCGGATAAGCGATATTTCCACCTGTAGCCAATGCAGCACCTTCAATTTTTGCGGCAAGTTCGCGCTCGTACATACCTGGTCTGGCCTGCTGCATCACCATTAAATGAATATCGGCCGATAAAGCTGCCGCATGGTTTAACTCTGCTATTTCTTCAGGCCCTTTAATTGATCGTTGCGCAACAACCGCTTTAATAAAACTTAATGATGCCTGCTCTTTTAACTGGCCGATTGGAATGTTTAACCAATGGCTGAGTTTAATTTTATTGTCGGCACGGTAAGGTGGTAAGAAATGTACCTGCTGTTTTTTTTCGACAGCTTTTTGAAGATAATCATCCAGCTTATCGAGTGGCTGTACTTCGGTTAAACCCGAATCGACGCTCTTTTCTTTCAGGGTTTTCTGCCTGCCCATCCAAACAATATCATCAATCCCCATTTCGTTACCAAACAAAATGGTTTTATCGGCATCGAGGTCGATAACCGCACCCAATAAAGGTTCGTTTATACCGAAATAATATAAAAAAGTACTGTCTTGCCTAAAGTGGTAGGTATTGTCTTTATAATTCATCGGGCTATCTTCATTACCCATAAAGAGTAAAATACCCGAATTTACTTTTGATTTTAATGCTGCTCTCCGTTGGAGGTAAACTTCCTTTTGAAACATATTTTTTGTTGTTAGGCAAATATCCCAAATGCAATTTTCATTCAAACAACTTAACAATTGAATGGCTAAAATATGGGCGGTATCTGCAAATTATAAGCTAGATTTTGGATGTAAAAATCACAATTAATTTCTTTTAAGCGAAAAATAGCAGCAAAATCTGCACAGCAATGACAAACAATCGGTTTGTTAAATTACGGATCAGGTTAGCGTTATTGTACAATATTATCTTTAAAATAAATATTCATTTTATAATCAAAAATTTAAGCCTATAAAATAAAGTATTGATACAAGTGATTTGAGCATTTTAAAAGCTTATCTTACCCAGATTGTGGCCAGATATATCAACAATAAGGCTGAAAATTAAATTCTTATAACATTGTTTAATAAAAGAATATCATAAAACAGATTAATTAAAACTAGAATTAGCCCTAACAAAATATTGATTATAAAAACAAAATGAAAAAAGAAAGCCCCGTAAACAATTATTTACAGGGCTCCGAGAGTTGAGAAATTGGTATTATCTTCTAATGGTTATCTCTGTAGGTTTATCTTTTTCCAGTTGAATTTGATAAGCACCTCTTTCATTAACCGTATAGTCTTTTAGGGTATAAACGGCACCATCTTTAGGCTTTACCGATTGCGATAACCTGAGCAGTGCAGCAGGTGTATAAGCATTTGCTGCATTTAGTTTCAGCTTAATTTCGCCGCTTTGGTTATTATAAGTAAGTTCATCTATCATACCTGCATCGAGCGTAATGTAAAGGCCTGCAGCAGCAATGTACACCGCCGATTTTGCTGCAGTGGTTAATTTAACGCTAACGGTAGCACCTGCTTCCTTTAAGTTACCACCGAAGGCCAGCCAACCGAACTCAGGGTGTTTAATTACGTAAGCCGAGGTATTAACCGCATAACCAAAAAATCCCGATCCATAATCGCCGGTAATACCATCGTTCTTTAAAGTAGAAGGATAAGCATGAAAGGCAGCCGGTGCAAAACCATCTTGTGTAATGTTCGAAATGGTCCCCATTAAACCACCGTATCCGGCACGCAGCAGATAAAAATCATCAGGGTTTTTACGGTAATCCATCAGTACCGGTATGGCATTCAGGCCCGATCCGTAATGGTGAATCATGCGTTCTACACGCGTAAGTTTACCGCCATACAAGAAATCCCAGTAACGGCGGGCATTACCATTGTAGGCCCAATGTGGCAACACAGGCATGTAAGCCAGTATGGCATTTAGGGTAACATTGGCTTTATCAGCATAGCCAAAATAGTTCGACCATACATAAACTTCTTCTTGACCTGTAGAGTCCCAAGGCATTTCACTACCAAAGGGATATTGCAATGAGCGCCAGTGGTTGGCACGCTTTTTCATTTCGTTCTCCAGTCTGGTTGCCTCTTCTGTCAAGCCCTCATTTTTAAGGTCAGTTAAGATGAGGTAAAAGATAGTGCCTTCCATTTGTCCAAACTGTGCATAGTAAGGTGCAATGTTAACCATGGCCATCCCCGTTTCGGCGGCATTAATGAGGTGTTGTTTCCAACTCCCCTCTTCTACCAGTCCCGTGTAATTACGAGCCAAACGGTACATTATCCAATGCGCGGCAGCCACATGCGGATAGTTGTAAGAACGGCCAAGGTTATCGGCTTCTTTTTTAGGCCATGCCGACCAGGTTTTAAAGTTTATGTTTTCTGCGTAAGTACCTTTAGGCAACGAATCAGGCGCATAATAAAACAAGCTTTTTTTCACTCCGTATTTCTGAGGACCATCTTTCAGCTGTATATGGCCAAACATTACCGTATCTACAAACTGTTTCAGTTTAGCTACTTCTTCTTTTTCGGGATGCACCAGTTGTTTCATCATGGCACCCAGCCACGAACCCGCGCCACCCTCATCACTTAAACCGGCAATCCAGGCGCGATTATCCTGCGTTACCTGTTGTTGTTTTTCGTAATCGTAGGTAATCGCCGAAGGGCTTCTTTTAAAGATAGGATCGGGCTGATTGAACCATTGTTTGGTGGTTAAAAAGTGACCATAACTGGCAATCACCTCATTTTCGGGCTCAATTACTTTATAGTTAATGGTTTGCTCGAGGCCATCTTCGTAAACAATCGATAAACGCGCTCTTCCCCAGGTATTGGCTTTTACGGAATAGCTTTTCCAGCCATTTTTGGTTACACCTGTGGCATTTATAGTTAAGGCATTTTCGGGTTGTACGCTAAGCGATTTAATTTTTTTAGCATAATTGATAAATAATTTAGCGTCTACATCTTTTGGCAATACATAACCCGGTACCGATATGGCCACCGGTCTTTTATTTTCAATCAGCTTGCTTTCTGTATTTTTTGCTGTACCCGATAAGATAAACAGAAGTGCATAACTTTTACTTTGGCCCGGTTTTAAAAACGCACTGGTAGGTTTATTCCATTGTTCGGCGCTTTTCCATTCGTTTTCGGCATAGGCTTTACTGTGCACCATCCACTCGTAAAAGCCCTCAAAAGCAATTCCACGGGGTGTGCGATCGTCGTTTAGCGGGTTGTATGCTTCGAAAGGGGTATGCCCCAGCGGAGCCACAATTAGCGAAGGTGCCTGACCGCTTAAACGTGTTACCTGTAAATAGCCTGCATCCTGACCGATGTAAGGATCGTAAAACACATTTTTGGCATGGGTTTGCTCCAGGGTCCTGCCTTCTAAAATGTTATCAAAAATCATCGGGATGCCCAATGCGCCAATTTCTACTGTTTTACTGCTTTTGTTCTTTAGTTCGAAACGAAGCACTAATTTACCTTGCTGCATTTCCCAGCTACGGATAATTTGCAGGGGAATATCGGCAGGCAGTGTGGCAGCAAGATCGGCAGCTGAGAGCACATTTTTACCTGCAGCGATACTTTTAACCTCAGCTCTTTTGGCTGCAGTGCTATAGCTTGTCCAGGTTTCATTGCCGGTGCTACGTAGTTTCAGGTTAATATCTCCCAAATGGTACAAACCATCCGAACTGCGTACTTTTAGACTGTCGCTGGGCACAAAATCGAAACCTTCAACCATTTTAGGCTGTAAACCCGCTACCGTTTGCGATGCTTTAACCAGTTTGAGTTTAAACGGACCTGCATCAAACTGCGAGAAACCTTTTGCTAAACCCAGTGTGGATGGCTTTTTACCTAATGCAATCCATGGAGATTGAGCTAAAGTTACCTGAATGTGTAGTAGAGATAAGGCTAAGCAAAATATTGCTTTAAAAGCTATTACAGCAGATCTTTTTGTTGGTTTTATATTCATCATGATGAAAAAACGTATTTATGACGTTTTATCCAAAAATATATTTAAAAAAATAAAGCGCATACCATCTGTAGAAATAGCGCAAAATCGGTAAAGAATTGGTGCATTTATGGCAAGTTTGGCTAAGCCTGTGTTTTATTCAAGTCAGTTAGCAAACTGCACATCATATAATGCAAAAAAGCAGCGTCCTAAGGTAAATGGGGCGCTGCTTTTTGAATATCAAAGATTATGAATAACTATATCGGCCGGCATTTCTCTTTTAGCCAGTTTGCTTCTCCAGTTGTAAGGTGTGGTTGAAGCTGATGAAACACCTTGCTATTGTAGTCGTTTAACCAGCGAAGCTGATTGGCCTCTAAAAGCGTTTTATTAATGATCCGGGTATCGATATAACACAAAGTAAGCGTTTCGAAACTTAGGAAATTACCAAAAGCACTATTGTTGTGGTTAATGCACAATACCAGGTTTTCGATCCTTACCCCATGTTCGCCCGGCCTATAAATCCCCGGCTCAATGGAGGTTACCATGCCCGGTTTAAAGGCCACATCAACATTGGCAGGGCTAATATTCTGAGGTCCTTCGTGTACGTTAAGGAAAAAGCCAATACCGTGGCCTGTGCCATGACCAAAGTTAATGGTATGTTCCCACAAAGGTTTTCGGCAAATCGAATCGATCTGATACCCCTTCGTACCCTCCGGAAAAATTAGTTTCGATCCCTCAATCAATCCTTTTAATACCAAAGTATAATCGTCGGCTTGCTGCGCTGAATAATTTGCCATAGGCATTACCCGGGTAATATCGGTTGTACCATATAAGTATTGCCCTCCCGAATCGACCAGAAACAAACCATTTGGCTGTATTTCGAGACTACTCTCCAAACTTACACTATAATGCGGCAAAGCCCCATTGGCATTAAAGCCGGCAATGGTATTAAAACTTAAGCCAGCGAAACCGAGCTGCTCGGCCCTGAAAGTAGCCAGTTTCTCTGCTGCCGACCATTCCGTAATCTGCTCCTCCCCCAGCCTTTCTTCCATCCATTTAAAAAATCTGGTCATGGCCACTCCATCTTGTACCATAGCCTTACGGATGTGATTAACCTCAGTTTCGTTCTTTAAACTTTTTAAGTGCGTACTTGGATTGGTACCCGAAATTACTTTAACAGTAGCAGGCAGCAGTTGATACATGCCAAAACAGTTGCGTTTAAAATCGATAAAAACCGATGCATCGGCCGATAGCGTTTTTAAAGCCTCAGTGATAGCGTTGTAAGGATAAAGTGTTACACCTTGCTGTTTTAAGGTATCAGCATCGCTTTCTGATAGCTTTTCAGCATCAATAAAGAGTTTCACTGCGCCGGGGGTAATTAAAGCAAAGCTTAAGGCTACAGGATTATAATCAACATCTTTTCCCCTGATATTAAAAAGCCAGGCGATATCATCGAGCGAAGAAATTAAATGGCTGTCGGCATCATTAGTTGCTAACTGTGCTTTTACCTGTGCAAGTTTTGCAGCGATGGGTAAACCGGCATCTTTATCTTCAATCAGAAACGCTTTTTCGGTCGGAAGTGCTGGTCTGTCAAACCAAATACCGCTTAATAGATCGGCATTTAAGGTATTGATTTGATGCTTTTCGAAATTAGCCTGTATTTCTAGTGCCAGCGATATTGAAATGAGCTGATAATTGAAAGCAACAGTTGCATTTTTAGGCATAACTTCGGTTAGCCACTCAATATACTCAGGAGTATGCGGTATTTTTAGCTTCACCAATTCGTAACCAGAACCCAATAATTGTGTTTCGGCTTGTGTAAAATACCTCGAATCGGTCCAAAGACCGGCAAAATCTTGTGTAATCACCAAAGTTCCGGCCGAGCCTGTAAAACCGCTTGCAAAAGGGATCGCCTTATAATGTGCGGGCAGGTATTCACTAATGTGCGGATCGGCGGCGGTAATGATATAAGCATCTATTTTTTGTTCGGCCATTAAGGTGCGTAAGGCCTGTAGTTTTTCTACAAAAGTCATGAGGAAGAAGAATTTTATCGGCCAAATTTAAATATTCTTTTTGACACCGTTTATTTAAACAGCTGCTCCAGATTATTAAATCAGTTCTGATAAATTGAGGTACAGCTTTTATAAATTAAGGTACAGTTCTGATAAACTAAAGTGCATTATTTATAAATCAAAGTGCAGTTCTGATCATTTAAGGTGCACATATTATAAATTAAGGTGCATCATTTATAATTTAAGGTACAGTTCTGATCATTTAAGGTGCACATATGATAAAGTAAGGTGCATCATTTATAATTTAAGGTGCAGTTCGAATCAGGCCATAGCTCTGGTCTGAATGAGTCCACACTTTCCCATATCGTCATGCTGAACTTGTTTCAGCATCTCTAATGAGAGTCCCTGATCCCCCTACTGGCGCAAGTCTTAGCGCACTTAACCCGAGCATAGACTGACTTGTGCTCCAAAAGCAACCTATAAGCTAAAATTTATCTATATAAATCTAAAAGCACAAGTCATCCACTCCACACAACCCAAATCACTAAGATTTGCGCTAGTGAGGGCCCGAGGATAAAGCAGTATGCATTTATAATAAAGCAACACGCAGTTATTATAAAACAAAGTACGGTTATGATAATTTTAGCTACGGTTTTTATAGTTGTAAATTTATACACGTATAAGACCAAGGCTTGACCTTATTTTTTACGCGTGGAAGTCTTGCGCGAACAGCAGAAAAACATCTTATTTCCCAGCAAAAAGTAGTATTACTAAAACGTTTTGTAAATATAAATAAGACAATTATTTAGCCAAAATAATAAAACGTAAAATTAGTTTACTATTAAATATCTAACGTAAAAGTTGTTTAGTATTTGCATACATATAACATAAATTTCTTACCATTTTGAGCGAAAATCACCTTTTAAGAGTTTTTACGTTAAAATCCAACTACCTAATGTTAAAATACGTTAATTCCCTGTAAAATAATGGATATAATTTAGTCTTAACTAAACCGTTAACATCCCAAATTTTATGAAACTAAACTTTACTGGAACTACTCCGAAAATTTTATTTGGACTTTTATTCTATTTATTAATCCCCTGGCAGGCTTTTGCGCAAAAAACAGTGAGAGGAACTGTTTTAGATCAGGGTGGTAAACCAATTCCTGGTGTTTCCATTTTGGAAAAGGGCACAAAAAACGGAACTTCTACGAACGCGGAAGGAAAATTCGTATTAACTGTGCAAGGTGATAAGGCAATAATTATAGCCAGAATTGTTGGCTTTTTACCTGCGGAAAAACCATTAGGGACAAATGGCACATTAAACTTTTCTTTGCAGGACGATAACAAAACACTTGATGAGGTGGTATTAATTGGTTATCAGAAAATAACCAGAAAAAAATCAACAGCCGCTATTTCCAGTATTTCAGGGAAAGAACTTGCCAATTTGCCTTCGCCAAGTTTCGACCAGCTGCTACAGGGTAGACTTGCCGGTATAAATGTTCAGAACTTTAGTGGTCAGCCTGGTGTAGCGCCAACCGTATCGGTTCGTGGTAACTCAACAGGTAGCACCAGTTACGACCAGGTTAATACGGTAAGATCGCCACTATATGTTGTAGATGGAGTACCTCAGGCTTCTGAGGATTTTGTTCCACCAGGAACAGGTACCGGTACCAACTATTTGGCGGGTATAAATCCAAACGATATCGAATCTATCGATGTATTAAAAGATGCATCTGCTGCTGCCATTTATGGTTCGAGAGCGGCCAATGGCGTAATATTAATTACTACGAAAAAAGGAGTAACTGGCGACACTAAAATTAATATAAGTAGCTATGTAGGTTTTTCGCAGCGGCCTGATTTGCGTGAAGCTACCATTGGCGCTACTGAACGCAGACAAAAAATGGAAGTTTTGCAAAGGCAACTCACTTACGACCAGAGAAGACAACTACCTTATTTGCTTACTGATAGCTTGAATCCGGTATTTAATGGAAATACCGACTGGCAGGATCTGTTCTATCGTGTGGCTAAAATAAACGACAACAACATCAGCTTAACGGGTGGTTCCGAAAACGGTATGACTTATCGTTTTAGCGGTGGCTATTACAATGAGCAGGGGATTGTAAAAGGTACAGGCGTTAAACGCTATAGTACCAGAATCAACTTATCAACAAAAGCACTTAATAAAAAATTGACGATCAATCCTCAATTTTATTATTCAAGAACTGACAGAGGCAGGGGTGGCGAAGATCCCAACAACTCATCAAATCCCACCAGGCTTGGTGCGGGCAATTTACCTTCATCACTGATCAATCTTTCGCCAGAAAAACTGGAATATTATGTAAGCCCAAATAGCGAAAACATAGACCGTAATATCAGTAACCAGTTTGGTATCAACCTTAATTTAAGTTATGAGTTTAATAAACATTTTACGCTAAACTCCCAATTATCATATACATCAGATAATCAACGAAGAGATGGTAGTTTTAGTAGCCTGTTAAACAATGGATTGGGAAATAGCGCCAGCAGTTTTTCTTCAAGCGGAATAGGATTAAGAGCTTCTAATTATTTAAACTATAGCGGTTCGCTGGGTAAACATACATTTAATGTTTTAGCAGGGCAAGATATAGAATATAATCAGTACGAAAATACACAAGCTGCTGGCTTTGGTGGTCCTTCTGATAATATAACCGTTGTAACTGGTTTTCAGCAGGCTAACATTTTTGCCTCATCACAATACCGTGGCCATGGATTAATTGCATACTATAGCCGTTTTAGCTATGATTATGCCGATAAATACTTGTTATCTGGCTCGATCAGGACTGATGGCTCATCGGGTTTTGGTGAAAACAACAAATATGGTTTTTTCCCGTCAATATCTGTTGGCTGGATCTTGACTGAAGAAAATTTCATGAAAAACATGACCAATAATCCATTCAGCCTCATTAAAATCAGGGGTAGTTATGGTGTTACAGGTAACGAAAATCTAAATAATGCCTACGTCCAATACAATAAGTATCTGGTTAACAATGGTATTTTTAATGGTAATGACGGCGCATCCTCTTACAATGGTGTTACGGCTATCACACCTAATTTTAATAATGGTGTAGCCCAAAAGAATCTGAGCTGGGAAAAATCTACACAGTGGAATATTGGTACAGATTTAGAAATTCAAAATGGGAAGTATGCCATTACCTTTGATGTTTATAATAAAGAAGTAAAGGATAAGCTATTTAATGTTGATTTGCCGGTTACCTCGGGTTACGATGTGGCTTTTACCAATGCTTTTTCAGTACGTAACTCAGGTTTGGAGCTTACTTTTAACGGTACCCTGATCAGCAAGCCATTTAAGTGGTATACTTCATTTAATATTTCTTATAATAAGAACCAGATTATGAGCTTGCCTAATGGTGGCCGCGATATCATTTTGAGAGGTGATCGGTTTGATAAAACCCATATCCTATCAGTGGGTAGCCCCCTTAATGCATTTTACCTTTACCGAACCAAGGGTGTATTTTCAAGAACCGGAGATATTCCCCAAAATCCATTTACCGGCGAACGTTACCGGAACAGCAACGGCACTTTTAACGAAGGAGATTTTTACCTGGCCGATTTAGATGGTGATTATTTTGTAGATATTTTTAATGATGGTATTAATCCGGACAAACAGCCAATTGGCGATCCGAATCCTCGTTTTACAGGTGGTTGGACCAATAATTTTAGCTACAAAAATTTCTCATTGAGTGTTTTTGCAACATTTACCTTTAAAAGAGATGTGCTAAACTTGTTCGATTCAGACCGTTTTGCAAACTCTCAGGATGGAAATGCAATCTACCAATTTGCCAGTTTCTCTACTCCTGATTTGGATAAATTAAATATTTGGAGAAATCCGGGTGATAACGCGGAGTATGCCAAATACGATTTGGGTACTTACCGTTATTATTATACAGGTGCACAAACGTTTTTCTTAGAAAAGGGAGGGTATTTGAGGATAAAAAATATTACACTGGGGTACGATTTAGGTGCCAAAACCCTTAGTAAGTGGGGGCTTAGTCAGTTTAAAGTGTTTGCTATGATTGATAATGTGCACATGTTCCAGCAATCAAAAAAATTGCCAGATGCAGAGGCTGTAAACGGATATGGTGAGTATATCGGAACGGGATATCCGATCCCGAAAAAATATACTTTAGGTCTTCAAGTTCAATTTTAATACTACTAAGATGAAAAATACAATAACAAAACTCAGCATATTAAGCACCGTAATCATTATTTTAAGTACGAGTGCTTGTAAAAAGCTACTTTACGAAGAGCCTAAAGATGCGCCATACGAGCAAACTTTCTGGAAAACAGCTAAAGATGCAAGAGGTGCTATGGCTGGTAATTATGCCTTATTCCGCAATGCCATTACCAACAAAAATAACCGCTACTATATGTATGGCGATGCCATTGCTAAAAACTACTTTACCATGCAGTATACCGGCGATGGGCTGGAGGGGATACAGAACGGCGATTTCACCTTTCAATACAACTTAAACACATTGGCTAATTACACACTTTACTATAAAAGTATAGCCATGTCTAATCTTATCTTGCAGAAAGCAGCAGGTATGACAGATGCACAATTATCTACTGAAGATGATGCTACTGAATTCAGAAACAACATTTTAGGTCAGGCTTATTTTTTAAGAGCCTTAAGTTATTTTATGATGGTACGCGTTTGGGGTGATGTGCCAATTGTTACCGAATCTTATGAAGATCCGCTTAATGCGCCTCAATTACCCAGAAAACCAAGAGCAGAGGTAATGAAACTGGTAGAGGATGACTGTCATAAGGCCATTAATTTGTTGAGTTGGACCTATAGCAATACTGGCGATGCGAAAGTGACGGCTAATAAAGGATCTGCTTATGCACTTTTAGCCCATTTGTATTTGTGGCGGGCAACCATGTCTAATGTCTCAACAGATGCACCAAATATGGTAGATGTAAACAGTGCCGATACAACTATCAACACCTTGATTAGTCGCGGAGGTTATATCTTAACCGATACGGCCAATTATAAAAATACATTTATAGGACGCTCTTCGGAAGGTATTTTTGAGATTAATATTAGCGAAAATACGCTTGAGGGATCGGCAAGTTCTGTAGGTGCAGAATTTTTAAACGGAAGCTACATTAATGGTTTTGGTAATAACCCCAGGTTTTATGTTGTGCCAAGATATATAAATGATCATTTTTACACGGATACCGACATCAGGTTAAAAAAAGGTTTTGATTTTACACTGCCCGAAAAACCAATGTGTATTAAATACAGCAATGTAACTTACCGAAACCCCGGGCAAAAATTAAGCCCTTATTTAAGCAATAACATCATCATCTTCAGATTAGGGGATATGCAGTTACTAAAAGCAGAAATTGCACTTTACAAAGGTGATGCCGCCACTGCAACTACGATTATTAACAACTTTAGAAAAAGGAACGATCCAAACCCTGTATTAGTAGATGCTGGCTTAACGGTGAGCGAGGTAATGGACGAATATATTATTGAACGTGGAAGGGAAATGTTTTTGGAAGGACATTTATTTTATGATTTACTGCGTACCCGGAGATATGGGTTTATTGTTGATTGGCTTCCTGAGGCAAGGTTTAGAAAAGAAGGCTTTTACTGGCCGTTAGATCCTGCCCTATTCAGGAATAATCCGTATCTGAAACAAACTACCTATTGGTTGGGTAAAGTGTAAATAAATTTGATCCTAAAGATTAAAAATCATGAAAAATAATATTTTAATATATATATCTATGGCCTTAACTGCCTTATCGGCATGTAAAAAGGACGATTATAAGCGAGATGGAGGGCCAAGTAATGCCTATGTAGATATGACTACGTACGATTACTTAAAATCTAACCGCAATTTTGATTCGTTGGTTAAAGTTATCGACAAGGCTGGTTTAAAAGATGCTGTGAATGGCGATGTTACCTTCTTTGCCACCACCAACTATAGTGTTGCCGATTATGTAAAGGCAAAGAAAAATCAGAAAGCCATCGAAACCGGCAACGAGAACTTTAATTTCGGAATAAAGGATATTCCATCACAGGAACTCAGCGATTCCTTAAAAACGTATTTATTTGCTGGAAAAATAAACCGGGATCAGATTACGCTTGGAGGTAAATTATACAACAGCATACTTGGTGTAATTCCAAACGTCCAGTATATGATAAAATTCAGACGTTCTTATGAATACGGTCAGTATATAAATTACGTTGATTATGTAACTTATACTAAGGTAATTGGTACACGTGATGATAAAGAAGCCGATGTGAATGCTATACCCGAAAATCAAAAAGATAAAGCCGCGGATGTTCAAACTTCCGGCATCGTAACCAAAACCGGAATTGTTCATGTTTTAACTGGAAATCATCGTTTGTTCTTTAATGCACAACCTTTAGGGAATTAAACCATAAATATTATCAAATATGAAAGTTAAATATATTTTAGGCCTACTATTCTTATTAAGCATATATGCCTGCACAAAAATTGAGAAAGGTTTCCAAAGCGATGGAATTCGTTATAAAGACAATGATATTTTTGCAAAAAGGGGATTAAGCCTTTTTCAGTCTGATAGAATTAATGCTGATGGATCTACACCTCCTTACACCTTTAAAATGTTAAACCTGAGAAAAGAGGACGGCTCTCCGGCACCGGCAGAATTTTCAAAAGAATACGAAATTTTGGTGTTTAAAACAGGAATGAATTTTGATCCGGAAACAGATGTTACGCGTGAACAACTGGATAAAAAGAGAGAGTTAGTTAAGCGGTTACCCATGTACTTTAATGAAAATAGCGGCCAGCTTAGCTTTAATAGAGCTTCGGCTAATTTGCCATTGGGCAGATATATTTTTGATGTAGAGATGAGCAACGTTACCGGCACCAAAATTTTCCCTAAAATTGCTACAATCAATGTGGTAGATCCAGGTATCGATGATTTATTTGTGATTACAGATAATGTTGCTAACGGTTTTAATGATGTTACAGGTGTTGCAACACCAATGAAAAACCCAACAATTACCTGTACCAAGGTATCTAACGAGGGCGCCCGCGCCATTTTAAAGATGGTAGATAAAAACGGAAAGGTTTTTAACCCCAAAGCAGGCGAAATTATAGCCAGGGGAGATAGGCCAATTTTTGAAAATTATGCCAAATTTAACCCGGTTATTCAAACCGATACCGCCATGATCTGCGATTTCGAGGTAGCACCATTTCCTTTAACAAAATATGTTACACCAACTACCGATTGGGGCTTCTTAATGTATTACAGAATACCAAGTACCTTTATAAAGTCAATAGATGGCTTTCCTGCATCGCCAGGTTTTTCGGTAAATCCAAGATGGTCATGGCAATTAAAACTTGAGGGAACTTATGTTATACAAGTAAAATTTCCAGACGTTATCAAAAAATAGAAATAGTTAGTTAATTTTATTATTAGAAAAGGGCAATCACCGGATGGTATTGCCCTTTTTTGATGGGAATATATTTCCGCACAGCCAGTATATGGGATAGACCGCAATAGAGGAAGCACCTGCATTTACCGTATATTTGCACCGAATTTAATGCAAATGAAAAGAATACTCTTAGCTGCCCTTCTCCTATCCTGTTTAAATACCAGTGCCCAGATCATCAGAAAGCGAACCACGCTTTTAATGGGCGGCCGTTTCGACATTACCATTTCTGCTCAGGATTCACTTTCGGCCCAAAACAATATTGATACCGTTATTGCAGAGATAAGCCGGATAGAAAATCTTATTTCTGATTGGAAAAGCACTTCGCAGGTTTCGGCTGTAAACCAGAATGCCGGCATTGCACCTGTAAAAGTAGATGCTGAAGTATTTGCCTTAACCGAGCGTGCCCTTGCGCTTTCTAAGGCTACCGGAGGGGCTTTCGATGTTAGTTTCGCCGCGATGGACCGCATCTGGAAATTTGATGGCTCTATGACCAAAATGCCTTCGCCTGAAGCGATTAAACGATCCGTAGCCAAAGTAGGTTACCAAAACATTATCTTAAACAAACAAAACTCCACCATTTTTTTAAAGTTAAAAGGAATGAAAATTGGCTTTGGTGCTTTGGGAGAAGGTTATGCTGCCGATAGGTGCCGTGAGATGATGCTGGCCAAAGGCATAAAAGCCGGTATTGTAAATGCATCGGGCGATATGAGTACATGGGGCAAACAACCCAATGGCGACGACTGGAGCATCGGCATTACCAATCCGATGAAAGAAGATGCACTATTGGCTGTAATTAAGCTCAAAAAGAATGCTGTGGTTACCTCGGGCAGTTATCGCAAATATGTAGTTTTTAAGGGCAAAAGATACGCCCACATTATTAACCCGGCAACTGGTTATCCCGCTATAGGCTTAATTAGCGTAACGGTATTTGGGCCGAGTGCCGAAATGGCTAATGGTTTAAGTACCTCGACCATGGTTTTGGGTAAAATTGCCGGCGCCCGGCTAATAAAAAAATACCCGCAATACAGTTACATCATCATTACCGATAAAGGCGAAATATTAACCTCAAAGGATATTAAGTTACCAGGCCATGCAATTGGCAAGTAAGCAAAGTAATTGAAACAATCTTTTACTAAATAAAAAACCTCACAGGATTTAAAATCCTGCGAGGTTGAATTACCTAATAACAATCGGTTAACACCTGGTTTCGCGATTGATAAAATGACAATGGATGTCCGGTTTTTTCCTGGCATATTTCTTCCAGTATCTGTACAATATCTTTTTGCATCGCCAGCGATCCGCAGATCATTACTACCGCTGATTGCGTGAGACTTTCGGCTACAAAATTGGCTTCGGCACGAATCAGGTCGCTTACGTACTGCTTATTCCCTTCGCGCGAGAAAGCAATTTTAAGGTCGCTCACCTTTGCGTGGGTATGCATTTCGGTTAAAAACTGCTGAAAGGGCTCGAAAGATGAATTTTCCCTGAAACCACAAAACAAATAACAAGGTACTTTAGCGGCATTCTGGTTAATCATCCCTAAAAACGGGGCAATACCGGTACCATTCGAAATCATAATCACCCTACCCGCCTTTGCAGGGAAATGAAAATGTGGGTTTTTAACCACTTTGGCTTTCAAAACAGCTTCAGGTTTAAGATCATGTAAAAAACCAGATCCCAAGCCATCGGGATGCAAACGCACACTCAGTTGTATGGCATTATCGATCACGCCTATTGAATACAACCGTTCGCGGTGATCGTTTGCCGGATAAATAGCCAGTAAATCGCCTGATTTTGCTTTTAGTTTACCAACAGCATTTAACTTAACCTGAAAAACACCCTCTTTTTTAGCTTCGCCCGTATTCGATTGAACGATGAATTTTTTTAACTTTTTAGGCTTCGCTGCTTTTTGAGCGGAAAGTACATTCACCTCAATACCACTCATTTGCGACCAGGCCTCTTCCCACAACTGCAGATCCTGTGGCGATTTATCGTTCACCGTATGGATATCGATCAGCGGAGTAGCCCAGCTCTCTTTAGCAAGAAGGTTATGCACATCGAAGGCAAACTTGCAAAAATCGGGGTATTCTTTAGATCCAAATCCCAACACGGCATAATGAAGTGCTTGCGTTTGTGGCGTATCGATTATCTTTTGCAAAAAGCGGCTCCCGTTTGAGGGTGCATCGCCGAGTCCATAGGTGGAGGTAAAAATAATCAGCTGTTCTGCTTTAGGGAAAACTGTATAAGTGTTCAGTGTGGTGATGTACGAGATTTTGCCCTGCTTAAGCAACAGTTTATGGAGGGCAGCGGCATAGCCCTGCGTGCTGCCGTTTTCTGATCCGGTTAAAATAATATGCGTAGCCTCTACAGCCTTGTATTTGTTTTTACTGCGTTTCGATATGCGTTTTAACGTAATGGCGAAACCCGAATAGATAAAAAACAAAATCCCGATCGATGATATGCCCAATACCACCGCCCAAACCACATTGGTTCTGCCTGTGTGGATATCGAGACTTAAATTACTAAGCAATAAAGCGAAAGGATATTTGTTTTCGGCCAGCACCTCACCAGTAAGTTGGTTTACCGCTATTTCGCGGTCTTTAAGTGTCAAGATAAAATAATCCTCTACATCTTCTGAAAAAGGAAATTCGATTGACTGTACTTCGGCCAGACTGATATTCTTAAAAACTGTAAAATCTTTCAGGTTTTTTACCGGAGTAGCTTTAAGCTTATCGAGGTTAACATCAACACTGGTTTTAACGGTTTTTAAAATCCCCAGTGTATTTAGCGAAAGATAAGTACCGCTGATAGCAATAATCAGGATGGGAATGAGTAAAATACGGCCTAAAATTACGTGATAATATTGCGAAAAGCCATCCCTTTGTATTTTGGCAAAAAAACGCATGATGCCCCTTTGCCTTTGAATGGTAAGCAAAATACCGGAAATGGCAATGAGTGATAGTAAAAATGCTGTTAAACCAATAAAAAAACGACCGGTTTCGTGCAGGAAAAGCGAACGGTGCAAAGTGGTTACCCACTGAAAAAATTCGTTCTTTTTACCGGGTGTACCTAAAATAGTACCCGTTTTAGGATCGATATATGCTTTTACATCATCACCATTGTTATCAATGGCCTGCAACAATACAAATTGACCATTCTCAACAGTAATACTGGTAATTTCGCTGTATTTGGTTTTAAGAATGGGGATAACCGTGGCAACATCGGTATTTTGGAGCTTAGCAACCCCGTAAGGTTTCATTTTTTGGCTGATTGGCTCAGCAGAAAGGATAATGCCGGTAACGGAAGCAAGCAATAGAAAAATAAAAGAAGATACAGCCAGGGTTAAGTGGCTGTATCTCCAAACTTTAGTAGTCATAGTTTTAACTGAATTTTAATTCGCGCTAAAACGTACGTATCTGATAAATCCTGTACCATCAGTTTTGGCCGAAAGTGCCTCAGTTGTTAATGGGATTTCGAGATCTTTAACGAAATATTCTTTGTCTTCAACCGCAGTTTCGAAACGCAGTTTGTAACCGGCATTGATTTTAGCTTTTTCGATTTCGATAACAGAAACACCACGGTCGCCGCCTGTTAACGATGCACCGGTAACCGCACTGATATTGGTTGGTTTCTGCGCGTAAAATTTATGCCACTCTTTTAAGCTGTTGTACCATTTTTTATCAGAACCCAGCACATAAAGCGTTTTGTTGTACTGTCCTTTGGCATCTACCAGCGAAATAACGATGTAAGCACCTTCGCCCATATAGCTCTTCATCTGGATCATGCATTTGTATTTCGCGGCAGCTTGTGCATTGGCTTGTGTTGGTTTAAAAAAGGCAAGCGCACAAAAAAGTAATGTTATTTTAATTAAGTTGTTCATATTCTATTTTAAAAAGCTTAGTGATACATTTCCTTTGCTTAGCGATTCGTTTTCGCTGGCCAGGTCAAAAGCACTCTCGTCGAAACTTGTTTTGGCTTCTTTTTTAGCACCAATGGTTAAAAGGTATTTTAGCATCACATCATCTTTAGAGATCATTGCGGCTTTATGTAAAGGGGTTATGCCTTCTTTGTTTGGGCTGTTTACGTCAATTTTGAAATCCTGCACACGTTTTACCAAACTTAAATCGCCTTTGGCAACTGCTAAATGGTAAAGTGTATTGCCATTTTTCTGTGCTGCAGCCAGGTCGAAACCTTTGGCCTGCAACAATTTAAGTTTACCTTCAAATTCTTCAGCTTTAGAAGGTCCGCCGGCATTGAAACCACGGCCTGCCTCTGCACTTCTATACGATTGGATCAGGTAGTAAGCCAGGTTATTACCGTCTTTATCAGTTGTTTTTAAATCGGCACCTTTACCAAGCAAATAAGCTACCACTGCAGGCGAATTACTGTTCACCGCCATAGCCAGGGCACTCAGTCCTTTGGTATTTACCTGGTTAATGTTTTTCACTTTTGGCAATAATAAAGCCAGTACTGCAGTATCGCGGTTAGTGGCAGCAGCATACATTAAAGGTGTGTTGCCATCGTTATCAGCCTTGTTAACATCAACGCCTGCTGTAATGAAATGGGCAATAATATCATTTTGTTTAGGTTTACGAACCAGGGCGTGCAATACGTTGCGGCCTTCTTTGTTGGTATTGGTTGGCTTAATTTTTAAGCTCTCCAGGTATTGGTAAACTTCTATACCGTTGCTGCCTCTGCGACTACCTTCACTTGCTGTTATTAAGGCCGACTGATCAACAGGGATGCCTTTTGCAAGTAAAGCTTTAAGCGCTTCGATATTACCACTTCTGGCTACATAACCGAAAGCATTTAAACCATCTGCGTCGGTACTTTTTAAATCAAGTCCTTTACCTACGAAATAATCGGTAAGTTTAAAATCCTTATCGCTGCCAATAGCTAAAAGCAAAGCATTTGCTCCGCTACCGTTTACATCGGTTTTTAAATTGGCACCATTGGCTAAAAGTAAGTCGTAAATTTTGGTGTTTTGCTGACCGGAACCGGCTGCAAAAGTTAATGCAGTAACGCCATGGCTATCTTTTAAGCCTACGTTAATGCCTTTTGATAAGAGGTAACTTAATATTTCGTCGTTCCCCCTGTTTGCTGCCCAATGTAAATAAGTACGGCCATCGTGCGTAAGCTTGGTTACTTCGTTTCCGGGCTGAACCAACAGATATTTAATGGTTTCGTTGGGTGCTTCGGCATTAATGGCCATCACTACCGGATCGAAGCTCGAACCATTTAACTGGGCAGGATTTGCTCCTTTTTCGATTTCTGCTTTAACACTGTTTACATCTGGTTTGCCTTGCCAAAAAGCCTGATCGAGCAAGCTGTTTTTTTGTGCCTGTGCAGAAACAGACCATAATAAAGTTAGGCCTAGTAAGAGTTTTTTCATTGTTTGGGATCTACTGATAAGATTTAACGCCCAAAACTAACAAGAATTAGTCTAAATAAAAACCCAACTAGCGATTTATTTGCAAGAAATTTTGAATGATTGATTTAGAGAAGGAGCAAGTGAAGGATTGAATTAGCGAATGATCGAATGGTTTTAAATTCACTCATTCAAAATTCCAACACTCAATCATTAATAAAAGAAGGATTGAATTAGTGAATGGTTGAATGACTTTAAATTCACTCATTCAAAATTCCAACACTCAATCACTAATAAAAGAATCATAGAATTAGTGAATGATCGAATGGTTTTAAATTCCAACTTTCAAACATTCCAACCTTTCAACCTTCAAACCTTCCAACATTCAAGCCTTCAATCACTTTTAAGCGTAGCGGTCGGCGGTGCGTGTTTTAACTACGTGATAATGGCCTGAAACTTTAAAGCGGCGAACTTTGAATACCAGCTCGGTTTCGCGTTTGGCTAAGGCATGAATGCCTGGTGTAAAACGTTGTTTAAAGCGATCGGGACAGGTATCTTTGTGGCAAACCACTTCGTAATTTTTTTCGTTCTCTACAATAACTTCCTGCACATACTCGGGCCACTGTTTTTTAATGAGCTTGGGCAGCCAGCTAAACTGTTGCATGGCAATCAGGTCGCCCATACCTTTAACCACGTCTTCTGGCATCTGCTCCCCTACAGTCTGTTTCCAGCCGTCGTTTTCATCCTGATCTATAATGCCAACCACATCACTTCCCGAAAGCACCAGCCAGGGGTCGTTCATGTTTACGCGCATCAGCTGATAAGCGGTATTGGCTAAAAATTCGTGTTCAAATGAGTAAGAGAGCTCAATCATAATCTTTTTTATTTCAGTTTTTTATGGGCAGGTTATTCAACCGCATCAATGTTTCTATGGTACCCGAAAAGCGTTTCATCGATATCGGTTTACCCAGATAACATTCAAAATCCGAGTTGGTTTCCTTTACATCGTGCTCGAGGTTGGAAGAGGCATAAATAATAAACCTCGCCTTCGACCTCAGGTGCGCTGAAAGTTCAGTACCCTGCATCCCATCCATATCAATATCCAAAAAAAGGAAATCAACTTTATCGCCTGCACTTATGCTTTCCAGGGCATCAATCGGGTTGTTAAAATTATTGGTTACTCTTAAAAAGCGGGTGTCGTTAATGTAATCCGTCAACACATCAATAGCATGTTGTTCGTCATCAACAATCGCACAAGTGTAATACATATGAATAAGTTAAGATAGACAATACAAATCTTGTTAATGTCTGTCTAATTTACAACACCTGTAGCAAAAAAGGGTAAAATTACGGTAAGCAACCGTACCTTAAAAGCCAACCCTCAACACCCATAAGTTGTAAACGCTTATACTCAATCCAGGCAAAAGCACTAAAAAAAGCCACTTACCTGTAAGATAAGGGGCTAAATATTTTAAAGTTTAATTTTCACAAAATACAGTCGATTACGATCTACTGCATTGGTTAAAGGCAAAATCTTCTGTGCAAATCCGCTTGCTCCATTGTCTACCACGCCGAAATCATCGTCGTTCGAAATTACCAGGATATTGCCGGGAAGTAATGCTAAACCTTCGGCTTTATCGTGTGGATATACTTTTGGCAAATCTTTCAGTAAATCCAAAACCAGTGTTTTGATTACCGGCACAACGCCTGCAGTACTTAAACCAGCCGCATTGTTAAGTTCCTCGACAGTTTTTCCGCCGTAAAGTTTACCTGTAGCACCATCTGCTGCATCTGAAATATCGGTTGCGCCACTGATATCGATTTTAAACACTTTTTTAAAGGCCGCCGGATTAGTTGCTGCACCGCCAAAAAGACCATCTCGCTCTATAGTTAAAAATGTAGTACTGTTTATTGCAACAATATCACTCACCCCGGTTAAGGATACATTATCCATCAGATAAGCGTATTGTTTGGTTGCTCCGGTTGCAATATCGAAAGTTAAAATCCGCAGCACTACCGAATTTGCTGTGGCCGCCTTAGTAGGGTTATACATCGGCGACTGCATCATACCTACCAAAGTTTTGCCATCTGGCGTAATGGCTAGTCCTTCCATCCCGCGATTGGCTCTCCTGTTGGCGAATACAGCCGGAATTTTACGTCCACCGGTTCCGGTTCCAAAGGGGTTAATGCGCTCAATGGTTTTACCTGATGCATCGAAGTGGGCAATATGTGGTCCATATTCATCGCTAATCCAAAATGAACCATCTGCAGCCCTTACCAGGCCTTCTGAGTCAATCCCATCAGCACTGGGTGCAATTACCTGTCCGTTTAAATCGTAGGCAATCTCGCCCGAAGCACCCATACCTGCGGGGTTTGGAAGACCATTGAGTTTGCCACCCGCAGCATTTTTCAGCTCGATTACCTGTTCCAATACGAGTTTACCATCTTTTAGCCTGAATTTACCAATCTGCGGATCAAAATCAGGCTTACCGATAATGATAGAATTGGCCAGTTGTCCGGCAACGTTCGATCCCCTATCGGTAAGCATGTAGAAAACATCGGGTGCATTTGGGTCGGTGGCAACTGCCGAACCAAAACCACCATTATACACTTTTACACCAGCTGCCGTGGTAAATAAAACCGAAGGATCTGAAACTTCGGCCACATCGGGATAGCTGATATCTGTGGCAGGTTCTTCGTGATTCTTTTTGCAGCCTACCATACCGATGGCTGCCGCTGTAAATAGGGCAAGTAAATCTTTTTTCATTTAATCGTTTGTTTAAAAACAAATGAACCAAGTGAATATGAAACTACTGTTAAGCCTGCAACAAGAATCTGATTTTGACCTGAACTGCTTATTTAATATGCTCGTTTATAAAACTGCAAACCACACTGGCCGGTAAAAACAAAGCTACCGTTCTGCTAAAACGGGCAATGTTTAGTCCACAAAAATTACCTTTAATATCAAATACCGGGCTACCATTTAAATCAGGAGTTACTGCCAGATCGTGTGCATACACTGCGCTAAATCCATCGCGCCGGGCCGATTTACCACCAGCAAACTTTTCGGCCGGATGGTTTGAACTGCCCTGCCCTATTCCGGCCAGCTTTACGGTTTTAGTGAAAGGTTTCCCCTCCCTCGTCCAGTTTAGTGTAATTTCATCATCAGGCCAGTACTTCGCCATAAAAGGTACAAAATCGGCCGATTTAGCAATCGCCTGCCCATCTATACTTACCAGTTCATCACCCATTTTTAATCCGGACTGTTCGGCGGGGCTTGCGGCTTTAATAAGCGAAAACACTACCGGACTGGTGTTATAAGCCACCATTGCCCCAAAATAAGGCATAGCCGATACTTTCGGTAAGTTTAGTGCTGTGCTGCTCCAAACACTCTGCAAATAAGTTGCATCGTACTTTGCTGTAAACAACAATTGCCCGACAGGGTTTTCGCTGATTAACGGTTTTATCGCTTTCAGATCAATCCCACCCTGAATGGCTTCGCTCAAACCCAACAATATCAAATCGTTCTCTTTATCACGGGCAATTACGGACAGATTAAGCGTTTTATCCTTAAATTTTAGACCAATGGCTTCACCAGTCATGCTGTTTTTGGTAACCAATACCTGTTTGTGCGTTCCCGCAACATCTGTTAGGTTAAAAAGTGTAGCGCTAACCGTTTTCATTTCGCCATTTAACCTGCTGCTGACCTCAAAACTGGTATTTTTAAATTTTGGACTAAACTTTACTTTACCGAAATCAATCTTGCCACTTTCGGTATCTTTTTTAATCTGCGCGGCGAGGTTATCGGCATTAAATAAATCGCTTTGATCGGGGAACGCTGTATAAATTTTCTCCTGTTGCAAAGCCGACCAATATTTACGGTACAAATCAACAGGAATTTCGAAGTTCATGTCTTCAGCTACATCAATGGCACTGTGCAAGCCAATTACCCGCCCTAAATAATCGAACAAGGGTCCGCCAGAATCGCCGGGTTCCATTTTACAGGTTGACTGAATGAAACCATAGGTGTTTTTCACCTCGGCAATCTTCCCCAGTCTTAAGGTGGGCAATTTCTGATTTAAACTTTCCGGATAGGCAATGCTGAGGCACATTTCATTTTTAACAAGGCTTTGCGAATACCCCATTTCGGCGTAAGGCCAGCTGCCTTTGGTTAAGATCTTCATCATGGCCACATCTGGTGCACCCGGAGTTTCTTTCACTTCAATTTTACCCAAAGCTTCGGCAATGGCTTCGCGACCATCGGTAAAAAAAACTTTGTAATTACGGCCGGGCTGTACGGTATGTGCAGCCGTTAAAATATACCCATCGGCACTTACCACTACGCCACTAAACTGTGCAGAGTTACGTTCGTTACGGGTAGTATCAAAGCCCCACATCCTGACGCTTGCGGGGTAAGCCTTTTTAACTGCAGCAGAAATGATGCTTGCTACCTTTTGCTGTGCAAAAACATTTGTAGAAAACAGCAACACGCATAAGGCCAGCAGCCTAAAATATCTCCTCATATAATATGTTAGTTTTTATTGTTCTTTAAAAAAAGAGGCTATCCAACTTGCGGACAGCCTCTGAGCGTTATAAAATAGGTGGACGATTAATTCTTAAATATTTCGGCCAGTTTTTTATTTAAAGGTTCGCCCCTTAAACCATTGCCGATAATTGTTCCGTCACGATCAACCAGGAAACTGGCAGGCACAGCCCTAACACCATATAAACGACCTACTTCGTTGTTCCAGCCTTTTAAATCGGAAACATGCAACCAGGGCAAACCATCTGTTTCAATGGCTTTTAACCAGTTTTCTTTCACATTATCCAACGAAACCGATAAAATCTGGAAGCCCTTATCTTTATACAGGTTATACTCTTTAACCAGATTAGGGTTCTCGGCACGGCAAGGACTGCACCAACTTGCCCAAAACTCAACCAATACTACTTTACCCTTTAAACTTTCTAAAGAGACTGGTTTTCCCAGCACATCGTTCTGTGTAAACAAAGGTGCTTTGGCTCCAATAGCCGTTATGCCATTGGCTGCAATGCGTTGCGCAAGTTCTTTTCCCAGATCGGTAGCACGCAATTCTTTACTTAAGGCATTGAATACAGGTTCTACTTTCTTTACATCTACTTTTGCCCCTGCCGACTCAGACAGAGCCACTAAACCAAAAAATGAATTGGGATGGTCTTTTGCAAACTGAAACTGTTTCTCCTCGCGGGCTTTGATGTTGTTGCGGTAACGGGTATCAACCGCTTTCATATAAGCCGGATCTTTTTGCTGCTCTGGTGTTCCGCTATTGAAATCGGCATTTACGGCTTTGGTTAGAGCCATAATGGTACCGCCAATGGTTTTGTTGTAAGCAGCATATTCGTTATATACTTTCGAACCGGTAAAGCTTGCATTATCTAACGAATCTTTTGAGCTGATTAAAACCTGCTCTTTACCAAAGTAGAAATAGATTACATCGCCTGTGTAGACTGCGCGTTGTTTGCCTCCACCGGTATGATCGAGTGCCATACGGGCATAAGCTATACCAGAAACATGACCGGTAAAGCGGAAAGTTCCGTTTACCACTACAGTCGAATCTTCATGGCCCACGCCGTTGTCCATATAATCGATGTAAGCTTTTGCCGGGGCATTCAGGTTGCCTATTTTGCCGGAAAGGCTAAAGTTTGGTGTTTGCGCCGAGGTTAAAACCGGGAATAATAAGGCCAATGCGGCTAATTTTATAATTTTCATTTGTTCGTTCTTTATGGTTAAAATTTCCACGTGCGTGGCTTTTAAAAAGCTACGCACATGGAATAGGGTTATTTTCTGATTGCGATGTCAACAGGAGCACCTGGAATGCCTTCGATCTTTTTAATGAATACGCCGTTCATTCCGGTAGCTATGTTTAGAAAGGAAACAGTCTGTTCTGTTCCTACCATCAACGTTTCTTCGTCTTCGCTAAGTTTTAGCATGGAAATCGTTTTCCCGGTAAAGCTTGTAGCCAGTTCTCTGAGTTCTTCATTTACAGGATTGTACCGGTAAACTTTACTGCCATTGGCAATATAGATTACCCCATTTTTAGCACCGCTCCATTTTGTATTTTCGTTGATCAACTCTTGACGCACAAAAAGGCGTTTATGCTGAGGGGTAAAAGTAAACGGACCATTAAACTGAACATTAAACTTAAGCTCGTAAATCTTTCCGTCGGTTCCCTTGCAAAAGGCAAAACAATCTGCGTTATTGAGCTGCTCTAAATGAACAAGATCCATACCTACATTGGTAGGATCGAAAGCAGTTGTTGTGCTAACCGAGTATTGGGTACCAAAATAAACAGGCGCTCCATATAGATTGATTCTGACAAATTGTTTCCTGTTCCGGTCGAAACCAATAAAATAAGTGGCCGATTGCGTAAAGCTCATTACAAAGGAGGAAGCCAATTCATAATCGCCATCAGCAGGTAAACCAAACATACCATAGGTAGCAGCCTGATCCCAGGTGCTGGTGGTGCCTCCGTAAAATTTGCCATTTACCACGCCCATCATTACCCCCTGAGGGTGTGATATCAGGGAGCCGACTTCAAGATTATCAGGTGTGGTAAAAAAGTTATTCTTAAGTGTATTGGGGTATTTCGGATCTTCCTGCA
Source organism: Pedobacter ghigonis (assembly GCF_903166585.1). Lineage (GTDB taxonomy): Bacteria > Bacteroidota > Bacteroidia > Sphingobacteriales > Sphingobacteriaceae > Pedobacter > Pedobacter ghigonis. The sequence continues at coordinate 73,192 of NZ_CAESCM010000018.1, read as the reverse complement.
TGGTATTTGGCTCCAGCCTGATGCCTCCGTTTTTTGTAATAATCCAATAGCCTAATAAGGTACCTCCGGTAAATGTATTTCTAAGCAGAAATAAATTTGTAGGGTTTGGAGGCAGATCCTTGCCTTGCATGGCCCTGTATAAACGCGCCTGCACACTGCCGTCAGGTTTTACAAATGAAAACTGCGTTGTTCCGTTTTCTATACTCAACACTGTTGTACCGCTGGCAAATTCTGTCCCGCCATCTATATAAAACTTATGGAAATATTTCATTCCGTTGGCTTTATTGAATACGGTTAAGCGGGCAGCATATCTTTTAGCCTGCAAACCAAATATGATTTTTAATGCGGGCCCTTTATAAAGCACATCGTTTCCTTCAATTACACTGATTCGCCATTCAAGGTCTACATTAGCAGCATCAGTACCTTCTATCTTTGGTTTGATGATCAGACTATCGCCCACACTTGCTGTATAAACAGAATCGAGATTAATCACCTTAGGCTCGACAGGCATATTGATATCGTAATTACCCAGGTCTTTATGACATGCGGCAATAGATACCACTGCTATAATTAGCAATATTATTTTTTTAATATCCATGTTTTTATATTTAAATAACCTCATTGCCGTTTTCATCTATAAAATAGTATTTACCATTTTGCATATTTTTCCGTAAAAGTGTTTTTTTGGACGGATTTTTCTTGTTGTAGAAATAGTACCTATCTGTATTGCCAGCAGTTACCTCTTCAATCACATATCCTTTTGCTTCATTTTTGGTAACCCAATTAAAAGGATTGTTTAACATCGTGGTTAACAGGCCTATATAATAGAGGTTTTTTGGTGCATCCAAACCGTCGGTTGAGAGTGAGGTTTGTCCGGTTACCAGAATGAACAATTCATGTTTGGTTCTCGAATAAGGGGGAAGCGGCCAGGTATCCCACCAACCCGGTTTTTCCAGTTTGGCCGAGAATACGACTTTCGCCCTAATGAGATAAGGATTTTCGATGCCCAGATCGGGTGTACCAGTTAATTTGATCAGTATCGAAACCGATCTGTTTTCCAGTTCCTTATCCTTATTATAAATTACCAATGGAATGTATCCTATTCCCCTGTTAGGAAGAATGGAATATTGGGGTTTTAGTGCTTCATAATGAACGCCAACAGTGGCTGTAGAAGAATCAGCGTCTACCCGTGCACTAAACTTCCTGTCTTCAACGGTCCTGATTCCTGATAAACGCACCGGTAGCCAAACGGTATCCTGAGCTAATGTAGGGTTATAGGCAAAAGTTCTTACGATACTATCTTTATCACCATTATAAATATCGAAATAAACATTAGCGTTGTGATCAAAACGCATCTCTTCTGCTTTTTTGCAGGAAGCAAGGCAGAATACCGCGAATATTAATATATATTTTTTCATAATTTGCTATTCAAAAATTTCACATGTTTTATCTGCCACCATAAACGATTTCATCGTTAGGCAGTGGAAGTACGAAAATATTATCGGAAGGAGGAATAATTACGCCGGTTTGCCCTACAATACCCCTATTTAGCCTTTTGTACATATAAAACAACTGCCCTTCTGCCAGCCATTCTTTACGTGCATCTTTAAGTAGCTCTTTTAATAAATCTTCTTCACTGTTTATAGATAAAGGATCGCCAATTTGTCTGGCTTCCCGAACCTGTGTAAGGTAATTGACTGCGGTTGCAGGATTGGTGGAGTACGAACACTCGGCAGCAATGTAATACATCTCACTCAGCCTGATTGCAGGTGCCATCAGGTAATGTAGATTTGCATTCGCCTCTGCACTTAAGGGGTTTCTGCGGTATTTAACAATATCATAAGATCTCGACGATTGATTTGAAGTAGCAGATAGCCAGTATTTGTAGCGCGAATCACTTGCGCCAGCTGTTGCCTTTTCATAGATATAATCAGCAGCATCCTCAATTAAATAAAATCCTCTGGTACCACTTTGAAACCAATTGTCTTTTATTTCTTTTGCAGCACCAGGTATATACCATCCGAAAACAAGTTCCTTGTAAAGGATACGGTCTTTTTTTGAATCTTCAAAAGCCTCAAAATCACTTTTTGCTGTCCATGGGAATTTTTTAGAATCGATTACCTCTTTAGCATTTAACAAGGCTTTCACTTTATCATTTTTATAAAGGTAAACCCTGGCCAATGTTCCGCATACTGCATAATAATTCATACGGTGTCTTCTGTTCTGTAAAAAAAGACTAGCGTTTTTCTCCTCTGTATTTTTCAGTGTATCGCTAACCAAAGGGTAGTTTACAATATAACCGGCGCTCCGGATGGGATCTGCAGTTAAAAGTTGTTTTGACTCTTCCAGATCTTTGATGATTAACTCGATGGCTTCCGACACTGTAGACATAGGCGTAATTTCCTTTGTGTACTTGCTGGCATACGGAATTCCTTTTGCAGCAGGGTTTCGCAAATACGATGGCGCAAAAAGACGTAGTAAGTCAAAATGTAGGTAGGCCCTTAATGCAAGTGCTTCTCCTTTTACAATGGCATAATTTGAGCCTGTAAAAACATTCCTTTTCGCATCAACATTTTCAAGGATCAAATTACAGTTTACAATGGAATTGTATAAACCAGCCCATATTTTATCCTTCCGTTTGATAAACTCGCCATGTTTATAATTGTACAAGGAGGTCTGCCTGTAATCCTGTCCGTCATCACGCATCGAAAAATTTTGCGCCAATACCTCGGTTGTACCGAAGGTAAGTTCTTTACCATAAAGATCTGATTCGGTACTGCGGTTATACACGCCATTTATTGCTTCCATGAAACCGTTTTCGGTACTGAATAAAATTGGGGCGGCGATTTCTGATTCCGGCTCAATTTCCAGCCATTTCTTGCAGGAACTGAATAATCCTGTTACTAAAATAAGGCAGATTAATAATCTAATATTCATGTTTTTTATTTTAAATCTGTGATTAAAAAGTTTAAAAAGCTGCTCTAACAGAAAAGGTTAAACTCCTGGTAAACGGGTAATTAATACCTCTTTCTTCTTTAACCGACGACCAGCGCACCACGTCATTTGCAGTTACCTGGAACATCAAACTTGACATCGATAGTTTGGATGCTATTTTTTTACTCATGTCGTAAGAAAGGTTGACTGATTGAAGGTTGATCAGATTATCAGGCTGTATAAATCTTGAACTTACATCGGTCTCGCCGATATCAGCTATATTTTTGTAAAAAGAGAGGTCACCAGACTTCTTCCATTTTTCTTCAAACACGCGGCTGTCAACATTATAGCGTGGATCTGCATTTTCAACACGCTCTACCAGGGTTAAATTATATTTGTCGCCTCCGAAAAAGGTTTGAAACTGCACATAAAGACTAAATCTTTTGTAGTTAACCGTTCCGCCAAAGTAACCGCTCACTTTAGGGTTAGGATCGCCAATTACAACGTAATCGCGCTTATCATAATCGTAGGTTATGCTGCCGTCTTTTTTGAGGTATAACTCACGTCCGTTTTCCGGATCAATACCCAATGAACGTACACCATAAATAGCATTGAAAGGTTGTCCTTCGCTAAAACGAAGTAATGGAATCCCCCTGTAGCCGCCATCTCCAGGTTTTACCGACTGCAATTCATCGGCCCTATCGTTATATTTCTTTAAGGCATTCGAGATCCTTACCACCTTATTTCTGTTGGAAACCATACTGGCATTCAGGTTTACCGACCAGTCTTTGCTCCTCACCGCATCTATTGTAAGTCCTAATTCAGCTCCTTTATTCTCCATGTCTCCAAGGTTTTCTTTATACGATAAGAAACCTGTTGAAGGAGGTAAGGTGATATCGGCCAGAATATCTTTGGTAAACTTCTTGTATACCCTTGGCGTAATCATAATACGGTCTTTAAATAACCCGATATCTACGCCAATATCCGTCATCCGTGTTTTTTGCCAACCCAGGTTTTCATTACCATAACTGTTTACACTAGCACCAATGCCTGATGAATACCAGTTTCCGGTATTATATTTATAAATGGTCCGCGATAAATAGGGATCGAACTCTACTGAACCAGTAAGACCTGTAGAGGCCTTTATTCTCAGTTGACTGATTACTTTATTATCCTTAAAGAATTCCTCCTGATGTACATTCCAGCCTAATCCGAACGACCAAAACGGAGCCAACCTGTTGTTTACACCGAACTTAGAAGAACCGTCGATACGAACAGTTCCATCCATCAGGTAACGGTTTTTGTAAGAGTAGTTCATGGTGATGAAAGAACCGAAAAGTCTTGCTTTTTCGAGCTTACTTAATGGTTTTCCATCTTCGGCATATCCCTTGGCAAATCCTATACTGGTAAAGCGGTCGTTCGCAAATCCGATTGCGGTAAATTCTTTTTGATCGCGAAGTTCTGTCCTGGCGTTTACACCTACTAGTGCATTAAAATAATGGCCGCCTATCTGCTTTAACCAGGTTAACCTGATATTACTGTCCCAATAGGTTTCTTTCATCTCCCTATTTGTGTACTCGCCCTTTTCGTCGATTTTATCTGAAGTGTACAGATAATATTTATTTGCCATGGGAGATGTGAATACATCATCGGCGTTTGATCGCGTGGTTATGCTCATCTGAGCCCTTAACCTCAAGTCCTTTGCCACTTCCAGATCGGCAGAAAGGTTATCAATGATTTCGGTATACTTTGATTTATTAAAACTACTTAAACTGGCATCATACAGTGGATTAAACACATATTCTTTTGATCGGTCCTGTTTTTCGTAGACATCTGAAATTCGCATAACCATGCCATTCGCATCTTGCAAAGGATAGTAGGGATTCATCCTTACATAACTTGAAAAATCACCATACGGGGATTCTGTAGCCCCTACCTGGGTTACAGATAATTCATTTCTGAACTGAATTTTCTTAACGTTGTACTGGAAACTCATTCCACCTGAATACTGGTCTCTTTGCGATCCTTTCATTGCTCCAGGTCTTGTTTGGTAGCGTAGGTTAACATTGTACCGAAAGGCCGATGAACCTCCATCAAGATTTATAGCATGTTTATTTCCGATCGTATTACGTAAGGGTTGAGAAAGCCAGTAACTGTTAACACCACCCACAACATTTGCCTTTTTGTGGTAATAAATTTCATCCAGCTGATCCTGAGATACCTGTTGCTTAGCAGAATTATATAAACCTGCCAGAACTTCATAATCCAGTTTTTGAGCTGCATCTAAAACCTGATAATCGCTTAGATCTGCAGCAGTTAGATTCAATTCGTAATTGTATTCAACCCTTAGTTTGCCTTCCAAAGGTGTTTTAGTAGTGATCACAATTACGCCATTGGCTGCGCGCGAACCATAGATAGCGGTAGCAGCAGCATCTTTCAATGAGGTAACAGAGGCAATTCTGTTAACGTCAAGATCAAACACTTTCTGCACACTTACTTCATACCCGTCAAGCATGAAAACCGGCATATTGGCTGTTCCAAGAATTTCATCCCGTCTAAGTACCTGACCATCGCCACTGGGTAATGCTGAAGCGCCTCTGACATTAATAGACGGAATTCGATTAGGATTTGAGCCGGCAAGGTTATTATCAATCAGTTTAAACGATGGGTCGAATGTGCCTATACTTTGAAGCAAATTTTGCGGATTTACCCTTTTCAGCTGATCTCCGGATATCGTAATGGCATTACCGGTATAGTTATCTTTCTTGATGGCCTGATAACCGGTAATCACTACATCGGTCATCTGCGTCTGTTTAGCCGTGAGCCTAATATTCAGTGTTTTGCCCGCGCTTGCTTTGGCTTCCTGTATTTCGTAGCCCACATAGCTAAAAACAAGTGTAGCGCCTTCGGCAATCGTTACCTTAAACTCGCCTTTCTCGTTAGTTACGCCAATACTGGCGCCGTTTTTTACGGAAATATTAACACCAGGCAAGCTTTCGTCATTGTCTTTATCTACCACCTTACCTTTAACTTCGATCTGGCTGACTACAGCAAGCGGCTCCAGGGGCTGGTTCTCTTTATTGCTGATTACAATGGTTTTGTTTACAATATTAAAATTGAGGTTTAGCCCTTTTAACGACGAGTTTAAGGCCTCGGTTAGGCTGGCATTTTTTAACTCTACAGTAACCTCGGGCTTGCCTTCTAAAAGCTGACCTTTGTAAAAGAAAAAGTAACCGGTTTGTTTTTTAATCTCCTTAAATATCGTTTTTAACGGAGCTGTTCTACGGGATAGGGTTACAGTTTGCGAAAATGTGGCGGCAGAAATATGCAAAGTGCCGACCAGTAGTAATATAGCAGTCAATTTCATGACCAATAAAAATTTAATCCTTACCCTCCGTATAGCGCATACGGGGTTGTAAAGGGTAGTTAATTTCATACCTTTGTTTTGAATGAGGTTAATAAATAGCAGCTGGGTTTCGAAGCAAGCTGCTGTGTCCAAAATTTCTGCCGGAAGCGTTGCGACGCTTTCGGTTTTTTTTGCGGTACGAAATTAGATTTCAGGTAATTTTTTCATCATACAGTTTAGTTTAATTAGTTGATTAATTGTTTGGTTTATTGCCTTTTTAGTGACGGGCAAAGTCTATCTGGTTTTACTGCCAGATACAGTAAGCACTTTACCTTTGGCATCAATATGAACGTGGTTAAGTTCCAATATTTTGAATACTTCGGATAAATTGCTGTTTCTTGGGATTTCACCCACATATTTTTCGTCGGTTATTTTACCCTGATATACCACATCGAGGTCGTACCAGCGCGATATCTGCCGCATAATGGTTTTCAAATCGTCGTTATCGAAAGCAAAGAGATCGTTTTTCCAGGCCAGTTCTTTATCCACATCTACATCCGGGTTTATGCGGAGTTTTGCATCGGCAAGGTTAAATAGCGCCTGCTGGCCAGGTTTTAGTTTTAAGCTGTTTGTACCATTCGAAACATTCACGGCACCTTCTAAAAGCGTGGTTTTAACCACTGCCTCATCATTATAGGCATTGATGTTAAAATGTGTACCCAACACTTCTACAGTTTGCTGATTCGTAACAACCCTGAATGGTCTGTTTTTATCTTTTGAAACTTCAAAATAAGCCTCCCCCTGCAGCGATACCCTCCGTTCGTTTTTAGCAAATGATGAAGGATATTTTAAAGTGGAAGCTGCATTTAGCCAAACTTTTGTACCATCGGGTAAGGTTACCTGATATTCGCCACCTCTTGGGGTCGAAATTAGATTGTTACTGATTGTTTGATTGGTGTTACCTGCGGCATCTTTAATAATATATTCGAGTTTACCATTGGCTGTTTTACGAACAACAATACCGTTCTGCATGGCTATTTGACCGGTTTTGGCATTATCCAGATCAATAACAGAACCATCGGCCAGGGTTAAAATGGCTTTGTTGCGACCGGGCTTAACATCGTTTAAAGTACTTACTACAAGCTGTTGTTGCACATTGGTACGCGTTGCCAGGTAAAGACCAACACTCAGGCACAATAAGATACTGGCCGCCACTGCAATGCGCTTATACAGCACCAGCTGCTTTGCCCTTTTTCTGCCCAGTTGTAACTGTTGCCAAACCTCAGCCTGGGTAGCGGTAATGCGTTGTTGCTTTGGCGTATCGCCTTCAAAAGGAAGTTGCTGATACCATTGTTCTACAATGGCTTTTTCGTTGGGGGTACAATTACCTGACAAGTACTTATCCAACAATATTTTCGCATTTTTCTCCATTAACAACAATCTTTTAGGGTTGATAATGTATATACGGCGAAGGGTATAGCCTGGGGGTACGCGGAAATATATTTTTTTACTTTTTTTTTCAGAAGGTATAAAATTTGATTGCCCATTTTAAAAATCTGACACTCAAAATCTTTAAATCACAACCTTTATCTCGCCAAAAAGCAGGATTTTCCCCTTAATGATAGGTTTTAAGCATAAAAAGAAGATAGGTAACCAAACCTAAACGCGAACGCAAAATTCTAAGCGCTCTTTTTACCTGCGTTTTTACTGTTAACTCAGAAATTTCGAGTAATTCGGCAATTTCTTTGTGGGTTTTATTCTCCATGCGGCTCATTAAGAAGATTTCGCGCATTTTCGGGGGTAAAGCATCTATTTCGCGCTCTATTAAAGCAGCCATTTCTTTTTCACGCACCAGGTAATCGGTTAATACATGTTCCCGATCAAGATAGCCCTGTAAAGAACCAATGTATTTATCCTCAACTTTCTGATGCGCAAATACATCAATCACCCTGTTTCGGGTGGCTGCATACAGATAAGCAGATAAATTACCGTCGGGTGCTACCTGTGCCCTTTTGATCCATAAAGTTTCGAATAATTGCTGTACCAGGTCTTTGGCTTCTTCCTCGCTGTTTAAGCGTTTACTGGCATGGATAAACAACAAACCGTAAAAACGGTTGTAAATTTCGGTAAAAGCCAGCTCATCATCCTTAGTCAGTAAGAAAGCTAGTTCATTATCCGAAAATGAGCTGTAAGTGTCCATCGCAATCGGTTGCAAAGATAATATTATTCGGTCAGTTTGCACTGAAATTAACAGTAAACCGGATGTAGTTTTATATTGATAGGCAAGTAATTAACTCAAGTTGAGCGTTGTAGAATGTAGAGAAAGTAATTAGCTAACGAAAGTCCTGTTAAGCTGCCTGTAGAAACTGAAGGCTTCAGGCTGCTATAAGAACTAACCAGGAAATTACTATCTAATTATATCAAACCAGACTGAAATCATATTTAGAAACCGTTTAAATTTCTGCGAAATATCAATTGAGCGGTGGAGACACCGCCCATTAGCAACGCTAGAGGTGGGTGTCCTCACCCACCTGATATACCTGTGCATTGTTTTTAACCCGCATATAGGCTATCCCTTTTCTGCATCAACTTCGGCCAGTTGCGCCGATAAATATTTGTAAGCAGCGGGTATTTCTACCGCAGCATTGCCAATGCTTCCTTCAATAAAAATAAGGCCCTTGTAATTAATATCGCGCAAGGCGCGGAAATAAGGTTTAAAATCGTCGCGCATTACACCTGGTAGTGTACGTTTTTCTTTTTCTGCCACTTCGCAATAGCCTACCAGGCCTTTTGCAGCCCATATTTCATCAGGCGATTCTCCTTCGCGCATCATGTGAAAAATATCTACATTAAGTCTGAAATTGGGGTGATCTACTCTTTTTACAATCTCGGCAGCCGATTTAAGCGATGTAATAAAAGTGGTTTCGGTGGTTTCGAGGTTTTCGAGTGCTATTACCACTTTATATTTTGCCCCAAGCTGCCCTATTTTTTTACAAAGTGCCACAAAATCTGTTTTAGCTTTAGCCAGATCGTAACCTACCGGGATATTGCGCGAACCTCCGCTACCTAAAACAATCAGCTTTACGCCTGCCTGCCCTGCCCTCGAAAGTACCGAATCGGCGTACGATAAAACCTTGCTTTCTACCACATCTGGACCTGCTATTTTAATGTTCCCCGGAAAAAACAGGTTACACACGGTTACTTTACACCTGGCAGCTTTCATCTGTTTCAGGTTGGCGTTAAAAGCATCGTCGGTTACAGCAGGGGCAAGCATTTTCCTTACCGATTCGCCAATCATGGTAAAACCACCGGCATGGGCAATACTGTCTTGCCCTAAGCCCGACATAATACCCAAACGTTGGGCATACTGTTTATCGGGTGCAAAACCCGAAACGGTTAGCAAGGTTAAAAAAGCAAGAAATGTTAAATGGCTAATTCTCATATCAATTTGGTTAGGGTGGTTATTTATAAAATTAAAGATTAAATTCTTCAGTTTCATCCTGTATTGTCCTGCTTCCAAAAAAAATCCTGTTAAAACTTCTTTGATCCGTTTGCAAACCTATCTTTGCAAAAAAAATTATTAAATACATGTCTGAAATTAATCAATATCCGGTTCTCGATTATCTGGTAAACGTACTGAAAAATGCCATCGCCGATTCGAAAGTTGAAAAACAATCACAAAATGTATCTGTAGTTAAAGATGGTAACGATATCATTCACGTAGAACAGTTGTTTGATGAAACCGGCAATCATGCAAAAATTGTAATCACCGATAAAAAATTAATCGTGATCAGCGAAGATTTACTGGAGCCTTTGCAAACCATCCACACCACAGTAAAAGGAAACGAAGACCTAAAAAAAGAATTACAGGCCACTACCATCATTATAAACGGTTTAGATATTGAAACTGAGCTGGTATTTCAGGCTGCACGCGACTGTTTTGACGAGTTGAGCGATAGCTATGAATTTAGCAAAAACGTTGAAAAAGAGGTTTCTAAATTAAAAGTAGCATTAAAATTTGGGGCTAATCCACTCGAATTGATTATTGTAAATGATGCTTCAGCCATCCATGTTGCACCTAATTTTACCAAAGCACTTGGTGCGGGCGTAAAAAAAGCCATCGAAACTGATGTGGCTAAAGTTCAGAATGCATTGAACAAACATTTCAAAAAAGGATAACAGCCATAATAAATTAGCGGAACTCCCTATCCGGGCGAGTTCCGCTCTTCTAACCAAATATAACCTGCAGAAAGCAGGGCTTCTTTAAGCCATCAAATGGCCTTGTATTCAAACTATTAGGTTAACCTGCCTGCTACTACATCCCAGTCAACCACATTCCAGAAATTAGCAATGTAATCGGCCCTTTTGTTCTGGTATTTGAGGTAATAGGCATGTTCCCAAACGTCGAGTGCGAGTAAAGGAGTGCCTTTCACTTCTGCCGAACCAAACAATGGATTATCCTGATTGGCCGTAGAAGTGATTTTAAGCTGTCCCTTATCTTTAACCAGCCAGGCCCAGCCAGAGCCAAAACGGCTGGCTGCTGCTTGTGCAAATTGTTCTTTAAAACGATCAACCGAGCCAAAAGCTTTATCAATGGCTGCTTTTAATTTCCCTTTGGGTACTGATGCACTACCGGGCTTTAGCGTAGCGAAAAAGAAATTATGGTTCCAGGCCCCGCCACCGTTGTTGCGCGCTTTAGGCGAAAGACTGGCCGCATTTTCGAAAAAAGTTTCGACAGTAGTGTAAGGTATTTTTTCGGCCGCAATGGCTTCGTTTACATTTTTGATGTAAGCCGTATGGTGCCTGGTATAATGGATCTCGGTGGTAAGCGCATCGATATAAGGCTCGAACGCATTAAAGGGATATTTTAATCGCTCTTGTACGAATTGCAAAACAAAAGCATGCGATAAAGCCGGACTCAAAGCCAGGCCTGCAACTGCGGTGAGGGAGGTTTTAATAAAATTCCTTCTGTTATTTGTTCTCATCAGTATCCATTATTTAGTGTGTACAATCAGTGTAGCTTGCAAGGCGGCATCAGTAGCGAGGTTGCCATTGATAAACAGCGTATAGATTTTACCTTCTTCAAAATTAAGATTGCTCAAAGCCGCAGTTTTTACCGGTACCAGCGTACCTGTGCTGTTGTTTCTAAGCTCGAGGTTTTGTGCGGAACCTGCAGCAATTTCCTTAAATGGCCCCAGCGTTTTCCAGCTCAGCCCCGAAATGGTAGCTGGTGCTTTTCCATTGGCATCGTAGCTTAGTTGCACCTGATCGCCAAAGTTACCGTAAGCCACATTGGCAAACCAGGAAGTGCCTGCAGTGGTTTTTAAATCGAGGTTAGGTGCATCGGGTGAGAAATTGGCAAACCTGATTTTGGCTTTACCGGCAGCCGGTGCAGTTAAATCGTCGTACACCAGCACCAAACTATCTCGGTTACCCGGATTTAACTTGCTTGGCCTGCGCTTGGCAACGGTAAACAAAGTATGGTAGTAACCGGCAATTGGTCCATTCGGCCCTGCGAACGATGCTTTATCTGTTTCCTGTGCAAAAGAAGCCGCGCCGCCAAAAATATAGGAAGATTTATAACTGGTATTGCTGCCCTCGGTAGTATTGTACTGTACTTTACCAAACTGGGTATCGAGATAAGTGGTAGCCACATTATGGGCAACCAGTGTGGTATTAATTTGCCGGGTAAAATCCAGAAAATTAACCGGCGCAGTAATGCTGAGTGCATTTACCAGTTTCACCTTCGCGCTTAAAGGTTCGCGATCGGCATTATCGGTATCTAGGTATTCGGTTTTCTTGCACGATGGTAAAACCGCAATTAAAACCCAGGCAGCCAGTACCAGTTTATGGATAAACGTCAACTGTTTTAACTGATGTATGTTCTTTAAAAATTTCATGTGCTTGTTTTAAGGATTAAAATTTGGCCGATAATCTTACAAATGGCTGAATGCCGGCATTGGTACCTGCCTGCGCGCCGCCTGGACCAGGATTACGGGTAATGTTGCTTCCCGGTGCCGGAACGCTATAATCGCCCAATACATTAAATAAATTATTGGCGCCTACAGTGGCCAGCAGGTAGTTGGTTAATTTATAGCCGACCGAAATATCGGTTACCCAAATCGGGCTAAATGTTTGGTAGTAATAATCGGGTTTCGGAAAATTGGCATTAAGCTGCGAAACTGATACCACGGATCCAAAATACACGGTACGTAATAAGAGGTTTAATTTTTTATAATTGTAGGTACCCTGTAAACTGATTTTGGTTGAGGGAATATTGTTGGTTACACGTGCCTGTTCCGACTCGTCGAATATAATGTAACGGTAAGCTTCCAATCCTTTGGGCGTATTTACGTTGGTGAGCTTGGTATCTAAGAAATTGGCACTGGCCAGAAAAGAGGCATTTCCACCGTTTTCGAAAAGAAATTTATAGCTACCGGCTACTTCTATCCCCCTGGTTCGGGTACTGAAAGAGTTATAAAAAAACTTGGCCTGCACGGTTCCGGTTTGTACAAATAGTGCCCGTACATCGGCCGGTAAATTGGTATCGGTTGCCGAAAAACGCCCGGTATTTCCCACCCTGTCATTAATATCAATCTGGTAGGCATCGACCGTAAGTTCTACGTTTGGCAATGGCGAAGCGGTAAAACCGGCTGTGTAACCTTTCGATTTCTCGGCCTTTAAGGCAGGAATACCCAAGGCTGTAGTAGCCGGATTTACATTATTGGCCGTAACCTGATCGATAGCTACCCCATTCTGAAAAGTAGTAGAGGTTTCGGTATAGTAAAACTGGGCCAGATCGGGCGCGCGGAAGCCCGAATTAATGGAAGCCCTTACGCCTAACCAATCGGTAATGCCAAAGCGCGAAGCAGCTTTATAGGTAAATACACTACCAAAATCCGAATAGTTTTCGACCCTTAATGCACCAGATACCAGCCATTTAGGCGTAATATTTAATTCGGCATCTAAATAAGCCGCAGAAATAGACCTGCTTACGTTAACTTCGTTTGAAGGACGAAAACCGGCATGAATTTGCGAACCCGGAGAAAGCCCGTTTAAAGGCGTTAAACCCAGCGAAGTTGTGTAAGGAATACCGGTTGCAGTAGTATCAATGCCATAAATGGTGCGGAGATCGGCTTTTGAATACGAACCTTCCTCACCAGCGATGATCTGATAGGCTTCTACCCGGTACTGGCCGCCAAAAGCAACGTTCAAGCCGCTCAATACCTTGTCGAAATAACGGCTAAAATCTAAACCGGTAGTATTTTGGCTAGCATTGTAGCTTCCTGCATCGAACTTACGCGGACTTCGCTGGCCCAGGCTGGCATTGAGTGAATTGCTGATTACATTGGAAAAATCGTTGATGCCATATACGTTGGAAATATCCACCTTCCAGTTTTTCACTTTGGCTTTTACACCAATAGCCAACGATTTATCGGAAAGAATGTTATCCATAGCTGGTAAAAAACCGTCGGGATAAATAAAGGTATTGTTCCGCTCAGTCCAGCCTGGCGGGCGGTACACAGCAGTAAATTGTGAGGTGCGGTGACTGATGCCTCCGAATGAATAAAGTTCTACATCATCTTTTAGCGGAACGGAAGCATTAAAAAACAATAAACCATCAATGGCTTTGTTGGTACTTCCACGCTGATCGAAATAATGGCGGTCTATCCCCCTGCTGGCTAAAATGGCATCGTCTATATCTTTAGTATAAATCTGGTCGAATCCCCTGGTATTGGCACCACCACCGTAAGCCGGGCCAATGTACAAACCAGATTCAGAATTGCCAACCGGTAACGAAACTGCCTGGGTGGCAAACTCGCCCGTTACATTTAAATAACCACCCTTATTACCGAGTTTAAGTCCGTAATTACTGCTGGTGCGGGTAGTTAAACCATCGCCACGTTTGCGCGCACTCGCGGTTGAAGTAAGCGAAAGTTCCTCGGTACTTTTCTTCAGTACAATGTTAATTACACCGGCAATGGCATCAGAACCATATTGTGCAGCGGCACCATCGCGCAGGATTTCGATGCGTTCGATGGCTCCGGTTGGAATGGCATTTAAATCGTAACCAGTAGCACCATTACCCAGGCCACCCCAGCTAATGTTGGAACTTTTGTGGCGTCTTTTGCCGTTAATCAGCACCAATAACTGATCGACACCCAAACCACGCAACTGTGCGGTTGAAGTAGCCGAGGCTGCATCGCCTCCACCCGAAACCGACGAATGGAACGAGGGCGATACATATTGCAGCAACTGCGTTACACTCACCTGCGGTGCCGACTCCTGCAGCGCCTTCAGATCAATAATATCAACCGGGTTGGCCGAGTTTAATTTGGTACGGTTGGCATTGTGCGAACCTACAATACTTACTTCATCCAAACTGCTGGCCAGGGGTACTAAACTAACATTGATGACCGATTGCTGGCCAATTTCTACCTCTTGTGTTTTATAACCTACAAAAGAAAACTGCAGAATTTTACCATTACGGATGGCTACCTGATAACTGCCGTTTTTGGTGGTAGAGGCACCTTCGTTAAGGCCTTTTACTTTTACCGATACTCCGGGAATAGGTGTTTGATCGTCGGCCGAAGTGACCACACCCGTTATAAGCCTTTTTTGCGCAAAGGTATTGATTGCAAAAAAGAGTATTGTGGTTATTAATAGTATGTTTTTTTTCATTTTATGTGTTAAAATTTGGGCATAACAAGGGCTGTTGCGCTTTTTTTTTTTGCGCAAAAACGATGTGCCATTCCTTTAATTGTCTAGTTTTTGGCCGGGTTGTTTTTAGCGGTTAAAAATCTTTCATCAGTAAGCGCTTTCAGAAATTCGACCAGGTCGTTGATATCGCCATCGGATAGATTGAGTGGTTTATCGAGCGATAAATCGCGGTTAATGCCATCGTGTACCACCGCCGATGGATTGTTATAATATGCCACAACTTCTTTAAGTGTTTTGAACTGCCCGTTGTGCATATAGGGAGCGGTTAAAGCCACATTACGCAGTCCCGGTATTTTAAATTCGCCAATGGCTGTGCTGTCTTTCGTGATGGTAAAACGTCCGGCATCTTTGAGGGTTTTACCATTATAAAGGCCAATATTTTTAAAACGATCGGCGGTAAAATCTTCTCCCGAATGGCAGTTGTTGCAGTTGGCCTTACCAATAAACAACGGCCGCCCGCGGGCTGCCGCAGCCGAAAGTGCATTATCATCGCCATTGATGTAACGATCGTAAGCACTGTTATTGGTTTCTAAGGTACGCTCAAAAGCAGCGAGTGCTTTTAACAGGTTATCTTTGGTAGCCGGCGATTTAAATACTTTTGCAAAAGCCTCAGCGTATGCCTTATCCTTGTTCAGCCTTTCTACAGCTTCTTCAATGCTCAATCCCATTTCATCGGGTGAAGTAATGGGGCCTAAAGCCTGTTCCTCGAGCGAAGCTGCCCTTCCAGCCCAGAAAAAATGTGTGCGACCAGATAAATTGGTAAACCCCGGCGAGTTGCGTGCGGTTAGTTTACCGCCAATACCAATGCTAAAAGTGGCCGTATCAGCAAAGGCAAATTCGGGCCGGTGGCACGATGAGCAGTTAATGCTTCTGTCTTTCGAAAGGATGTTATCGAAAAATAAACTGCTCCCAAGTTCTTCTTTGGTTTGGATTTCGCTTACGCCGCCTCCAACAAAAGCTGCCTGGGTAAGCAACAGCACAATAAAGCTCAGT
Organism: Pedobacter ghigonis; assembly: GCF_903166585.1. Lineage (GTDB taxonomy): Bacteria > Bacteroidota > Bacteroidia > Sphingobacteriales > Sphingobacteriaceae > Pedobacter > Pedobacter ghigonis. The sequence continues at coordinate 57,198 of NZ_CAESCM010000018.1, read as the reverse complement.
ATGATGATAGCACTTCTTTTTTTCATCGGTTCAATTCTGTTTCTTTTAGCCCTGATTAAGCTTATAAAATCGTTTGGCAGTTTGTTTTAAATTGGAAAGGCTGTATTGTGAACTTGCTTTAAGCCCATCGGCTTCACCATAACGATAGCCAACAATACAGCCTTTCCTATTAAGCGTTTTAGTTTAGGTTGGTTTATTATCCGGCATTGGCCACTAAGGCTACATCGATATCAAAATCATCGTATATTACTTTATCACCAAGGTTTTCGAAAAAGTTTTTTGATCTGAACTTGATATCATATTTAGTACGATCGATGGTAATTTTAGCTTTTGCGATTAACTTTTTACCGGCAACATCAATGGCCGCCGGAAAACTTACCTCGTTGGTAATGCCTTTAATTGTTAGTTTACCAGTTAAGTTATACTGGTTGCCACTTCCTTTTTTGGCAGATGTAATTACAAAAGTTGATGTCGGAAATTTCTCCGTACTGAAAAAATCGTCGCTTTTTAAATGGCCCAGTAATTTCCCGTTGGTCGAAGCATCTGTAACATCGGTTACGGTAATCGATTTGGTATCAATGGTAAAACTGCCTGATTTTAGTGTTGTACCATCAATTACAAATGTTCCTTCGCTCACTTTTACGTTACCGCTGTGTTCGCCGGTGGCTTTTTTAGCCAACCAGGTTAGTTTGCTGCTGGCATTATCTACTTTGAACGATTGTGCTTTTAAAGCATGCTTAGGTGTGGTAATTATTTTCTTTGCAGCAGGTCCGTTGTGGTTTGCCGCAGCAAAGCGGTTCGACTGTGATAAAGCGCCTAAAGAGGCCAGGGTTAATAGCGAAATGGTTAATGTTAGTTTCATTTTTGGGTTTATTTTTTTTAGATAATACCGGTTAAACCATCAGTTTAACCGGCGTAAGGATATGATTATTTGCTTTTTTGCGTGTTTTTATCACCCGTTACCGAAGCAGTAGCCGTAGCATCTTCTGCTATCAGTTCATCCAACAAAGCGTTAAATTTTTTCTCGTATTCTTTATAGTATTTTCCGGTAACAGTGCCGGTGTAACCTGTATAAATTTCGCGTACTTCGCCTTTTCTATCGATGATGATGGTAGTTGGAAAGGCAATAAATTTATTGAGTGCCGGCAATTTCTGCGATACCAGTTTTTTATCGGCCAGGCCACCAAAAAGGATATCGTATTTTACATCGTATTTATCGCGCAGTTTGCCCAGTGTGTATTTGGCGTACTCCAGGTCGTCTTTTTGTTCGAAACCAATGGCAATGGCCTCTACTCCTCTTTTCTGGTTTTTGTTAAACCATGGCGAAAGAAATACCGTTTGATCGGTACAGTTCGGACACCAGGTACCCACAATTTCTACAATTACCACCTTACCTTTGTACTTATCGTCGCTTAGCGAAACCGATTTCCCGGCAAGATCGGGGAAGGTAAAATCGAGCTTTTTATAGCCTTCTTTTAAGAATGTAATTTTGTAGGGATCGGGCAATTCGGCTTTATCATCTTTTACACCATCAAATTTGGTATTATCGTAAATTCCGGCTGAAATTACGCCGCTAATGGTACCATCCGGATTGATTTTACCTTTGTAAATTTTAGGACTTGGCCCTGTAAAGCCCGAAAGCACAAACTCATCGCCTTGTACAGTACCTTCCAGTTCCCGGCTATCGCCTGTTACCTGCATAATTACCCCGGTTAGCTTGTTTCCGGTTTGTTTTAGTATGGCCACCTTGTTAGGCACCTGTTCTTTTGAATAGAACTTAAGCTCCCATTTGCCCGATATATTGGCCGCAGGTGCCACATCTTTCCCCGGTTCAACAAAGCGGTACTTTTTGCCATGCTCGGCAGTAAAAGGAAGCGAATTGCCTCTGAAACCCGGCACTAAACTGCGGTACTCGCCTGATAATGTACCATCATCATTTATTTTGGCTACCAGGGCGGCATCGTAAGTATTCATTTTAATAAATACCGAATCGGGTGCAATGCGTTTTACATGGAAATCATCGCGACGGGTGCCGTTTAACAGGGTAAATGTGGCATGTTCGAAATCCTTGCCTTTAAATTCGAAGTTGAAAGGTACTTGGGTTTCGCTTACATTAAATACACCACGCCAAACTCCTTCTTTTATTGTTTTTTGTACAGGTGCCGGTAGCACACCATCGGCCAAAACCTGTCCACCGATAAACAGTGAACTGAGCAAAACTGCTCCTTTAAAAATTTTATGTACGCTCATTTTGTATTGGTTTTTTAATGACTATTTTCCTTTTAATAATTGATTCTGATTGTTTATCGCCGCAGTTTCAGGTGCCGGTTCAGCAATCAGTTCGTCGAGCACGCGGTTAAATTTCTTTTCGTAATCGTCGTAATATTTACCCGTTACGGTGCCGGTATAGCCAGTGTAAATTTCACGCACCTCTCCTTTTCTATCAATGATGATGGTGGTTGGGAAAGCAATAAACTTGTTAAGTGCCGGTAGTTTCTGCGATACCAGCTTCTTATCGGCCAGCCCGCCAAATAAAATATCGTACTTGATATCGTATTTGTCTCTCAGTTTTCCGAGCGTATATTGGGCATAAGCCAGACTATCTTTTTGCTCAAAACCAATGGCAATGGCTTCTACACCACGTTTTTGGTTTTTGTTAAACCAGGGCGAAAGAAAAACAGTCTGGTCGGTACAGTTCGGACACCAGGTACCCACAATTTCTACAATTACCACTTTGCCTTTGTATTTATCGTCGCTCAGCGAAACGGCTTTACCTTTAAGATCAGGAAAAGTGAAATCGAGTTTTTTATAGCCTTCTTTTAAAAAGGTTAATTTATAGGGATCGGGCAGGTTGGCATCGTTGTTTTTAGTGGCATCGAACTTGATGTTTTTATAGATACCAAAACCCTGATCGCCTGAAAGCGTGCCATCTTCATTTACCTTGCCTTTAATAATAAACGGGCTTGGGCCGGTAAAACCTGATAAAGCAAATTCATTTCCCTGTATAGTACCTTCAATTTCACGGCTATCGCCTACAACCGTCATAATTACGCCCGTAAGCTTGTTCCCGTTTTGTTTCAGCACCGCAATTGATGCCGGAACAGCTTCTTTGCTGTATAATTTAAGTTCCCATTTGCCCGATAGGTCGGCAGTAGGTTTTACATCTTTACCGGGCTCTACAAAGCGGTAGGTTTTACCCGGCTCGGCCGTAAATGGCAGAGAGTTCCCCCTGAAACCCGGTACCAAACTCCGATACTCACCACTTAGCGTACCATTGGGTTCTATTTTGGCCACCAGGGCAGCATCGTAAGTATTCATTTTAACGAAAATCGAATCCTTCCCAAGTCGCTGCACATGGAAATCATCGCGACGGGTGCCATTTAGCAAAGTAAAAACAGCATGTTCGGGATCTTTGCCCTTGAATTCAAAATTAAAAGGAACAGCCGATTCGCTTACAGTGAACACGCCACGCCAGATACCTTCTTTGATAAAAGCTGCCGGCGGGTTGTTGGTTGCCGAAAAAGCCGAACTGCTGATAAACAGCCCCAGGGTGAGGCCTTTAAGTGCGGGTAGATAGTTTTTAAAGTTCATGTTTATGGTTTTTAGTTTAGTAATCCTGTTTTTTAAAACCCTGTGCAGCAGACATACCTCTTCCATGACCGGTAAATTACCAGCCGCTTAATCAAAAAAGAAAAGCATGTTGAAGCTGTAAATGCTATTTACAACAGCAGGAGTTTTGTAGTTTAAGTGTTTTCATATCTTAGTTAATTTATTTTTCCCCCGAAAAATTTCGGACGAATGAGTAAAGCACTTATTTCATTGCTGAAAAGTTGCTAGAAGATCGACGAGGCTCCCTCTCCCTTCTTCTGTATAAATCATCTACTAGTGGTGGAATTATTAGATGCAGTAAATTTATTTTTCCGGAATACCTCCGGAATGAGTAAAGCACTTATTTCATTACTGAAAAGTTGCTAGAAGATCGATGAGGCTCCCTCTCCCTTCTTCTGTATAAATTATCTACTATTGGTGGAATTACTAGATGCTGTAAAGGTAAAACAAAAAATATTAAAAAGCAATTAAATCTATAGATTTTATAGTATTTATTTTTTCTGTGATAATCGAGCAGTAATGATGGCTTAATCGTAACTTGTGAAAAGCATTAAATAACATCCTGGATTGTACGCCATGTGTGCCAAATGAATTTTCCACCATTACATAAAGCGCCGCATATTGCACAACCAGGATGTTATTTTTTTATGAATTGTTGAAATTCACCCGACTGACCACAACGCGATCCTGGTGACTGGCCAAATATAGAAAAAAGTCGACCATTTTAGTATACTTTATTAAAAATAATCAGTCTCCCTCTTATTTTGCCTTGCCATAGCTTTGCTTCCCTTGCTATCTCATTTCTTTTACTGGGCGAAATAAGCTGGCACAACATGGTAGGCGATTAAGCATATTAACATCCAATTAACTCATATTCTGTCTCTTACTACATGATAATTTTTGTTTTATTTTTACTTAACATTTTTGTTAAACAAAAAAGAATAATACATTTGCAGCATAAATATTTTTCAACTTACTAATGTTAGCTGCTATGAGTTTAATCATCCGATCCCTTTCTTACACCCATCCCGATAACGAACAGCTCTTCCATAACCTCTCGCTAAACATTGCCAGCGGCGATAAAGTGGCATTAGTAGGCATTAATGGCGTAGGCAAATCGACCCTGCTCAAAATGCTTGCAGGAACTTTGCAACCCGGTTCGGGCGAAATTATTACGCATGAGAAACCCTGGTATATTCCGCAGCATTTGGGCGAATACGATCAGTATACCGTTTCGCGTGCACTTGGCATCGATCAGAAACTAGAAGCCCTGCAAGCTATCCTTTCAGGTGATGCCGATCAGCAACATTTTACCAATCTGGATGATGACTGGGAAATTGAACAAAAAGTAAGTTCGGCACTAAAAAAATGGGGGCTAGAACATTTATCAGCCGATCAGCTGCTTGGTGGTTTAAGCGGAGGGCAGAAAACTAAGCTTTTCCTGGCCAGTATAGACCTGCACCAGCCAGAGTTAATTTTACTCGACGAACCTTCCAACCACCTGGATATCCAAACCCGCAGAAAATTGTACCAATTGATAGCGCAGAGCAAGGCCACTATTCTGGTAGTAAGTCACGACAGGAGCCTGCTTAACCTGATGAACAAAACCCTCGAGCTGAGTAAAAAAGGGATTGAGGTTTATGGTGGCAATTTTGAATTTTACCAGCAGCAAAAGCTGGAAAAGGTTAATGCCCTGCACGCACAACTTAACGAACAGGCCAAAACACTTAAACAAACAGAGAAGAAGGCACGCGATGTAGCCTACCAGCGCCAAAAGCAAGAACAGCGTGGTAAAAGTGCCGGACAAAGCAACTCGCTTCCCCGCATTATTGCTGGTGGATTGAAAAGTAAATCGGAACGAAGTACTGCCAAAGTACTGGATGCCCAGCACGAAAAAATAACGGGCTTACAGGAAAACATGCAGGAAACACGGTCACAAATTCAACAATATCAGGTGTTAAAGATCAACATCAAGGCATCCGAAATGCACCATGGAAAATTACTGATCGATGCCAAAGCAATTAACTTCGGATATACGCTTCCTTTACTACCACAAGCCCTAAGTTTTCAGCTCCGATCGGGCGAAAGGCTGCAGATTGAAGGAGCAAATGGTTCGGGCAAAAGTACCTTGCTAAAAATCGTAACCGCTGAACTGCAGCCCCTGGAGGGAAATTACAGCGCCAGCGATTTTTCCTATCTTTACCTCGATCAGGATTATGCGATGATTAAGCCTGACCTAAGCATTTACGACCACATACAGGAGTACAATTCGATTGGCTTGCAGGAACACGAAATCAGGGCATTTTTAGTGCATTCGCAATTTGATGCAGCCGCTTTCGACCGGAAATGTGCAGGCCTGAGTGGAGGTGAAAAAATGAAACTGGCGCTCTGCTGTCTTTCTGTAAGTAACCTTAAACCCGACGTGCTTATTCTGGACGAACCGACAAACAATCTGGATCTGAAGAGCCTGGATGTACTTACTGCGGCCATAAAAGATTATGCAGGCACATTGCTGGTGATCTCTCACGATGAATATTTTATCGGAGAAATTGGCATAAACAGGCACATTAATTTAACTTAAAAGCGATTAAACGATAACATGCCACTTAAAAATACCGGAACCGAACAACTGATTAAGGACACTGCCAAAAGGCTTATTTTTGCCGAAGGTAAATTGCATGCTACCACGCAGGAAATTGCCGATGCAGCCGGAGTAAACCGTACCGCATTGCATTACTATTTCCGCTCGAGGGATTTACTCATAGCAGCTGTTTTTCAGGAAGCTATGCAAGGGCTAAGCGAGCGCCTCAACGAATGTATGACCTCGACCAAACCATTCAGGCAAAAGGTCGAATTTCTAATCGAAGTATTTTTAAAGGATATGATGGCTTTCCCCTATCAGGAAACTTTCCTGGTAACCGAAATCAACACGCTGGGCAAGCAATTGGTTGGAAATATCGATTCAGGTCCTGTTAAAAACTTTTTAAACGAAGTGCAACAGGAAATGGATTCGGGCCATGTTAAAACGATGCCTCCCTACCAATTCCTGATGAACCTTTTTTCATTATTATCGTATCCCCTGATCATGGCCCCTTTGTACAAGCAGTTATTTCAACTCACCGATAATGCTTTTGATGAACTCATTACTTCCCGTAAAACAATGATTATGGACCTTATTTTTATACATCGCGGATAATCAAAGATGAAGAAATGCTTAGCGGGCCAGATTTGTAACCTCAATAATAGCATCGGCAAAAGCTTGTGGAGCCTCCTGAGGCAGCACATGACCAATGCCACCGCTAATGGTATGGTGTACATATTTACCGGTAAATTTACTGGCGTATTGTGCAGGATCGGGATGCGGTGCCCCGTTGGCATCACCCTCAAGGGTTACTGTTGGTACCGAAATAGCAGGTGAAGCAGCCAGTTTCTTTTCAAGTGCATCGTATTTAGTTTCTCCTTTGCTTAAGCCCAATCGCCAGCGGTAGTTATCGATCACCACCTGTACGTGGTCAGGATTATCGAAGCCTTTTGCCGATTCCTCGTAGGTTGCATCGCTAAAGTTCCATTTTGGTGAGGCCAGCTGCCAGATTTGTTTGTTAAAGGCTTTGGTATTGGCGGCATAACCCGCTGCACCGCGCGCCGTTGCAAAATAGAATTGATACCACCAGGCCAGCTCAGCTTTTGGTGGCAAAGGAGCCACATTTCCAGCCTGGCTACCAATTAAATAACCACTTACCGAAACCAATCCTTTAACACGTTCAGGCCAGATGGCTGCAATAATATCGGCGGTACGAGCCCCCCAGTCGTAACCACCCAATATGGCTTTTTTAATTTTCAAACCATCCATAAAGGCCACAATATCTACCGCAACTGCCGATTGTTGCCCGTTGCGTGGAGTAGTTGTATCAAGAAACCTCGTTGTACCGTAGCCCCTTAAGTAGGGAACGAATACATGGTAGCCTTTTGCCGCAAGAAGGTGCGTTACTTCACTATAACTGTCTATATCGTAAGGCCAGCCATGAAGCAAAATACCCGTTTCCCCGTCACCCGGACCTGCTTCGGCATAACCAACATTCAGTACGCCCGCCTTTACGTGTTTTTGTGCCACCAAAGGTTTGCTGGTTAAAATATTGCTGTCGGTTAAATTAACTTCAGCAGCCTGTGCAACACCCAAACCGCTTAGCAGAAAGGCAACAAAATATACTGTTATTTTACCCCAAAGACCTGTCTGTTTTTTAATTGATAATCTGTTCATGATTTTATTGGTTTTAATGGTTGATTTATTCTTTTCTTGTGATTGTATAGCAAAACTAGTGGCTTTAACAGGCAAAAAACAGCAATAATGTACTGAACCAGACAAATTCAAAGGTGAGCTAGACAGTTGGCAGGATAAACCAGACCCCTGCTTTAAGAAGATATGCGGATTCTATTAAAGCAAAAAAGCTACCTCTATATTTTGAGACAGCTTTTATCCATTTTAAAATTATGGTTTTTCTTTGCGGTGGCTTTTTAATACATCCAATACCCAGCCTTTCCCCCATTCTTCCATTTGATCTTCAGTCCACAAAAAGGGATAGAAAATCCTTTTTTGAAAGCGCGGAGGCAAATATTTCTGCCAGTTGGTACCACCGGTAGCCGCTACATCAACCGGATCTTTCTCTAGGTAGCGCACTGCCGATTTGTAATGCGAAAGCGGCCACTCTACATTTACATATAAATCTAACTTCCTCAGCTCTTCGGCCAGCGCCGATACATCTTCACCTTTGGCCTGCAATTGTAAATAAAGTGCCGAAAAATTGGTTTGAACCCTTTCTTTAGCCAACTGTAAAAACTGGCCGGCGTATTTTTTAATGAATTGTTTCAGGGTTAAAGTTTGTTTTCCCGAAGCCAGTTCAGTAGCACCAAATTTCCAGTAAATGTGTTCAAATTGTTCCTCAATACTTGCATTGGCCAGTTCTGCACGTTTGCTTTTATCAACCAGACGGTTAAAATCGGTAGCACAGATTTCAATCATCCGGTACTGGCCCGACTGGAAACCGCTTGCCGGCAATAGCGACATCCTGAATTTCAGGAATTGCTCTTTGTCCATCCCATCAACCATTACTTCAAAAGAAGTGGTTAAGGCATTAAAATAAGCATTGATCCTTTTCACCCTGGTGGTAAAAAATGCAGCTGTAAGCTCCTGATGTTCGGCTATTTGCCTGCATTCGTGGAGCGTTAGTTTAAAGTACAGTTCCGTAATCTGGTGATACATGATGAAGATTTCCTCATCAGGGAACGGTGTTTTAGGATTTTGCAGACTTAGTAAAGTATCCAGATGAATATAATCCCAATAAGTTAAAAAATCGGCGTAAAGCAAGCCATCCAGGTATGAGCCCATATCCTGGCCCATTGCAGTATATTTTTCCTCCAGCTTTCGAAGGCGTTCGGTAATTTCAGGAGTAAGTTCCATTCTTATGTTTGTTTGTGATCAATAATTTGGCGTAAATCAAATCAGCTCTTTACTGATCTTTAACAGCACCGAGCCTGTTTTAAAGATATCTTCAAAACTATTGTAAAGCGGAACCGGGCTCAGGCGAATCACATTAGGTTCGCGCCAGTCGCCCAGAATATTGTGTTCCATTAATGCCTTGAATATTGCTTTGGGATTGTGTTTGGCAATAATCGACAACTGGGCACCACGATCGTCTTCGGTTTCGGGGGTAATGATCTGGTATTGTTCTTCGCCCAATAGTCCGTTTATCTCTTTAATGATGTAGCTCAGGTAAGCCGTTAGTTGCTTGCTCTTTTCCCTTAATGGCTGAATAAACCCTGCCTTATCAAAAATCTGCAATGACGCATAATATAAGGCCATCGGTATTACCTGTGTGCAACTTACCTGCCAGCCATCCGCTCCTACCTCGGGTACAAAACCTTTGGTCATTTTAAACCTTTCCTGTTCCTGATAGCCCCACCAACCGGCAAAACGATCCAGACTGGTATCGCTAAAGTGCTTTTCGTGAACAAAGATACCGCTAATCCCTCCCGGGCCTGAGTTTTGATATTTGTACGAGCACCAGCAGGCAAAATCAATGTCCCAATCGTGCAATTGCAAGGGTACGTTGCCGGCAGCATGGGCCAGATCAAAGCCAACTATTGCGCCTGCCTCATGACCAGCTTTGGTAATGGCAGGCATATCGTACCATTGGCCGGTAAAGTAATTGATGCCGCCAAACAGTACCAGCGCAATTTCATCAGCATTTTCGGCAATTTGAGCTAAAATATCTGCGGTTCTCAAAGTATATTCGCCGGCTCTCGGGCTCACTTCGATAATGGCTTCTTTTGGATTGTAACCATGAAACCGAACCTGACTTTCGATAGCATACTGATCGGATGGAAAGGCTCCGGCCTCCATAATAATCTTAAACCTTTTGCCTTTTGGCTTGTAAAAACTCACCATCAACAGGTGCAGGTTAACGGTTAAAGTATTCATTGGCGAAACCTCCTGACTACTCGCCCCAACAATAGGTGCCATGAGTTCTTTCAGGGCCTTATGGAAAAACATCCATGGTGTATCGCCTTCAAACCAACCCTCAACGGCAAGATTTTGCCAGTTAACCAATTGTTGATCGATATATCTTTTTGCTGTTTTAGGCTGAAGCCCAAGAGAATTTCCGCATAAATAAATAAACGGCTCTCCATTTTGCTGAGGGAAGAAAAACTCCTCGCGCAAATGGCTTAACGGATCTTGCTGATCCATACTTTGGGCAAATGCCAAACTATTTTCAAAAATCATGTTTTTAAAATTACGTATAATGAAACTAAACGATAGCTAGAAATCTACCGGCAGCACGTGTTGAAATAAAAATAATTAAAATAAACTGCACATCAGGCAGTCTTTCAGGCGAGGGCCTGATTAAGAAGGTCTATTGATGATATTTTTAAGAATATTTACCATGAATACGGCAGCTAATGTACCGCAAAAAAATTATTGTAGCAAATATTTAAAAGCAAGGGCAAAAAAATAGCCAGGGTAAGCCTACCCTGGCTTTATTGAGTTATGGATCAGAGCTTAGTTAATCGCTTATGGTTAACCGCTCTTGTTGTATTACTGACTTATTTAATAAAACCTTTGCTTCCCTGGCCTGTTTTCAGTTTAAAAAGCTCTGTTCCGGCTAACAGAAAAGCGCCCACACCATACACGTCGGTATCGTCATAACCAACCTTATCAGGCGCTGCGCCCTGCGCCTGTACATAACCCAACTTGCCATCAGCGTGTACCGAGGTACTGAGTGCAGCCCAGGCTTTACTTAATGTACTTTCATATTTTCTATAAGGTAACAGGTTACTGTTTACCCCCCAGGCTATAGCATAGGTAATAAAACCTGTTCCGCTCGTTTCTTTACTTGGGTAGCTTTCGGGGTCTAACAAGCTGGCATGCCAGGTACCATCTGACTGTTGCAGCTTTGCTAAGCGGCGCGACATGTCTTTATACAGCTTTACAAAAGGCTTATAATCCGGATGACTTTGCGGCATGTGAGCAAGCACCCTCACCAATCCGGCAATTACCCAACCGTTTCCACGTCCCCAGAATACTTTCGCACCGTTCTTTTCCTTTTTATCGAAATAACGGCTATCGCGGTAGAACAAATGCTCATCCTTATCATATAAATAAGCGGTTGTTTTCCACCACAATTCGGATGCTTTATCCAGATATTTCGCGTCGCCCGTAGCCTGAGTTAAATAAGCCAGTGCCGGAGGGCCCATAAACAAAGCATCGCACCAGGCCCATTCCCTTAATTGAATGCTCTTTTTCCATTCTAACGATTCGGTATGAGGCAATATAACTACAGAATCGGCCAGACTTTTAAAATCGGCAATATATTCTGGTCGCTTGTAAATGCTATACAGTTCCGAATAGAGTTGTCCAACACAATAATCATCGGCAAAATGGCGGTAGTGGCCGATTTTCCATTTATTATCTTCGCCAACCTGAATCAGTTTCTGGTAGTAGATATCGGTATTAGCCAGCTTCGCAAATGCCATCATACCGGTGTACATGGCTCCCGAGGTCCAGTCTTTTTTAGGGTTTTTCCAGCCATCTGTTTCTAAAGTCTTCCATTGCCAGTCGGCTACTTTTTTCATCTGGCCAAAAATACTATCAGGTCTTAACGATTGTGCCTGAACCGAAACTACGAAGCTACAAAGGAACAGGAATAAAATTTTACGCATAAATTGTGTTATTGAATATATTGGGTTTTGTTGTTGCTAAAAAAGTTATTGGCTATGTTTCTTCTAAAATATGAAGTAATTTATTTACCCGGATAAACAAAACCTGCACAAACGTTTGTTTAAGCCCGTGGAAGATATTAAGCATAAAAAACTATGCGTTATAGCCTTAATTGCCCCCTTTTTAATCGTGTATCAATTTAGATAAGCGGTTGAATACCTTTGAACAAGTATTAACTTTAACACTTCAAACCAAAATTTCTACTAACCAAAAAATGAAAAAACTTATCCGCATCTTTTGTATGTTATGCTTTATGGTTTTGCAGCTAAATATTAGTGTGGCCCAGCAAAAGCCCAACATTCTGATTATTATATCAGACGATCATGCCTACCAGGCCATAGGTGCATACGGTGCCAAAATTGCCAAAACACCCAATATTGATCGAATAGCTAAAGAAGGTGCTGTTTTTAACAAGGCTTATGTAACCAATTCTATTTGTGGCCCAAGCAGAGCAGTAATATTAACCGGAAAGTACAGTCATAAAAATGGCTTCAGAGACAATGTAAACTATAAATTTGACGGGAGCCAGAATGAATTTGTAAAGGACCTGCAGGCCGCAGGTTATCAAACCGGATGGATTGGTAAATGGCACCTCGAAAGTACCCCACAAGGGTTTGACTACTACAAAATCCTACCCGGACAAGGTCAATACTACAATCCTGATTTTATCGGAATGGATGGAAAAACAGAACACATCACAGGTTACGCCAGTAATGTGATCGAAGATCAGGTAGAGAAATATTTAGATGACAGAGACCAAAGCAAGCCTTTCTGTTTGGTTGTAGGCCATAAAGCCACCCACCGCACCTGGATACCCGATACCTGCGATATGGGCATGTACGATAAAGTTAATTTTCCTTTGCCGGCCAATTTTTACGATGACTATACCAATCGCGAAGCAGCCAAAATACAGGATATGAGCATCAGTAAAACCATGCAAATGAGCTACGACCTGAAAATGTTATCGTATAGCAAAAACGGACGTGAACCATCGGTTGACCGGATGAATGCCGATCAACGGGCTAAATTTGATGCTTATTACAAACCCATCGATGCTGATTTAAAAGCGCGTAATTTATCAGGCAAAGCCTTAACCGAATGGAAATACCAGCACTACATGCGCGATTATTTGAGTACGGCAGCCTCGCTCGACAGAAACATTGGTCGCGCGCTTGATTACCTCGATAAGCACAATCTGACTAAAAATACCATTGTAATTTACCTCTCAGATCAGGGCTTTTACCTTGGCGAGCATGGTTGGTTCGATAAGCGCTGGATTTACGAAGAATCGTTTAGAACGCCTATGGTGATGCGTTACCCGGGCGTGGTTAAACCCGGGACCAAATCAAACGATTATGTATTGAATATGGACATTGCCCCTACCATACTCGAAGCTGCCGGAGTAACTATTCCGAAAGATATTCAGGGCGAATCGTTTTTACCACTGCTGAGCGGAAAAAAAACTAAAGGACGCGATGCCATTTATTATCACTATTACGAAAATGGTGAACATTCGGTATCGCCACACTTTGGTATCAAAACCAAAAGGTATAAACTTATCCGCTTTTACACACGGGTAAACAGCTGGGAGTTGTACGATTTGCAAACAGATCCGAACGAAAACACCAACATCTTCGGAAAGAAAGGATATGAAAAGCTTACTGCCGATTTGATGGGGCAACTGAAAAAGCAAATTGATAAATACGAAGATACCGAAGCCAGAAAGATCCTTGCTACACCGCTACTGGCAGCACCGCATTAATATGAATTAGTATTATTTTTATCAAAAAGTCATCCTTTGGGTTAACCCGGAGATGACTTTTTTAATTTTACGAATAAGGAGTTTTAACTACTCGATAAATTTCGCATGACAATAACATGACGCTTCCTTAACGTTGTGATTAACTATGTAAGGTAATTTTGCCTAAAACCTTCAACAGATGATCAAGCGGATTAAGCGGTTACCTTTATATTTTACCGGCCTTAGCCTAATCTTACTATTGGCGGGCATAGTTTGCTACTCCCTAAGCAAAACCGACTGCTTTTTTATGCTGAACAGTTATCACAGTCCGTTTTTAGACGCATTTTTCAGTTTGTTAACCAATCTCGGTGATGGATTGTTGTGCATTTTACTGGGTATTGTGCTCTTGATACTGAAAAAACGTAAAAAAGCGATAACCGTACTGCTTGCCTATGCTTATTCGAGCCTGCTGGCACAAACTGTTAAAAAATTATTTGACCAGCCGCGGCCGAGATTGTACCTGGAACAAATGCACCTCGATTATATCAATTTCGTAAGCGGTATCAACCTTCACGATCATCACTCCTTTCCTTCAGGCCATACAACTTCGGCCTTTGCGCTGGCAACAGTATTGGTGCTTGTGCATAAAAAATTAAAGATTTCTCTCCCCTGCCTTGTGCTGGCCACAGCAATTGGTTACTCGCGTATTTACCTCGCGCAACACTTCCTGCTTGATGTACTCTTTGGTGCAATCATAGGATTATTTGGCGCACTACTGGCTTTCAACCAGGTTTATGTACAAAAGCTTTTCCGACCGGCCAAAGCCATCAAACGACTAAAGAGGTTAAGAGCACTTGAAACGAGTACCCCATGAAGCAGGCCAGGTTTCCGCTAAAGGTTTGGTTGCTTCTTATTTTTATGGCCATTATCAAAATTGTATTGGCCACATCCATCAACCTGGGCAATGATGAAGTTTACTACTGGACTTATGCCCTAAAGTTGCAATGGAATTATTTTGATCATCCTCCATTTGTGGCCTGGTTAATCAGGGCCTCTACGCTAAACCTCAACCTGCGCCAGGAGTTAGCAGTAAGATTAGGCGCAATCCTTTCTTCATCGGTTTGCACACTTATAATTTTCCGTCTGGGTGCGTTTGTCAACAACCAGCGTACAGGTTGGTATGCAGCACTGTTATATTCCAGCTCATTTTACTGCAGCATTATCGCTGGTACCTTCATCCTTCCGGATAGCCCTCAAATGGTTTTCTGGTTAGGGGCGGTATTCCTGTTGCTAAAAATTAACAGAAGTATAGCTAACGGAGAAAAAAACCTTCGAGCTTGGTGCTGGTTTGGTTTGATGGTTGGTTTAGCCCTACTATGTAAGGTGCATAGTGTGTTCCTTTTGCTGGCTATGGCTTTATTAATCCTGTTCAAACATCCAAGGTTAATGTACTACAAGGGCATTTATATCGCCTTCTCAATCGCCTGCTTATTTTTCCTGCCGGTATTGCTCTGGAACTTTCAGCATGGGTTTATCACCTATAGCTATCATAGTGCAAGGGTAAACGTCTTTCATGCCGGGATTAATGTTTTATCGTTTTTAAGGGAGATTAGCGGAGAGATTTTTTACAACAACCCAATCAACTTCGTCCTGGTTTGGATTGCGGTCTTAAGTTCAGGTTACAATAAGAGTCGCATCCAGGAACAGGAGAAACAGATCTTATTGTTTTGCGCCTTACCGCTCATGTTAACGCTGATGCTTCTTTCACTTTTCAGAGACACCCTGCCACATTGGTCGGGCCCTGCTTACGCCAGTCTTATCCCGCTTGCGGCACTAAAACTAGAGCAGTGGTCTAAGTCGCGCACACGTTTTTGGATAAGCATATCGGCCGGCTTCTTCTTTCTTGTGATAACTTTTGGGGGCTTAATAATCAATTGCTATCCGGAAACCTTTTCCTCAAACAAGGACAACCTAAGCTTTGGCAAAGGAGACCCCACCCTCGATCTTTATGGCTGGAGGGAAACTGGTAAAATCATCGATTCAGTATATCGAAATGAAAATCAGGTCGGTAAGAAAAAGATAAAAACCCTCATCATTACTAAATGGTTTCCTGCGGCACACCTTGATTTTTATGCATGTCACAATAATCAGTTGGAAACTTATGGCATGGGAGATACCAGCGATTTACACCAATATATTTTTTCCAATCAGATTAAACACAAACCCCGTTATGGAGAAGATGCTTACTATTTACTCCCATCCAATCTCTTTGATGAAGCTGAACTGGAAAAAATTAAAAAGAGTTATGCGCACTGCTCCCCGCCATTATCAGTTCCAATATACCGAAATGGTGTTATTTGTAAATACATTTTGATATTCAGGCTCGAAAATTATCAAAGAAAATTTTGAGTGTTGAGATCTGGGGAGGTTTGATGTTATTGGATGCGCTGCAAGTGTTGCTCGATTATTTATTCCTCATGGTTTATCCAAACTAGTCAGAACATCAAGTCTAAATTATTCAATAAATATTAGCATATAGGAGGATAGTTAACAAATCCTATCCTCCTACTGATTGCCGTTAAAACTAAATAGCTTAAATATGAAATTCATATACACTAGGTATGTAAAACAAACTGTGTCATCAGTTTATTCAGAAAAGGAGTATTGCTATTGATTTTTTTGATTAGATCAATTATCTGGTTTTATCCATATTTTTTTTAGTTCCCCGCCCAGATGTACAGCAGAATCAACCGCATCCAAGATCTGACTTTTCCGATATTTATTTATAATCCCATATCCTGGCTGTGAGATAAAAAACACCCCATCTTTCTTTTTAAAAATATCGTTCCCGTTTTCCCCCACTGATTTAAGACTGCCTTTATAAAGCTTGTACAAACCGTATTTCATGCCAGAGAAATTCAAAACCGAATCTTTAATAACATAATCGCCATAATTAGCTTCCTTTACGGTCTTACCATTTAAATAAAAATTAATATAGCCATTTGTTTCTTTAATGAACTCCCCTTTGCCCTTTTCAGATTCCACCTCAAAAGGATCTCAGACATTCCAGGCAGCGTATCCGAAAGCTTACCGTTTTTAACGTAAAACCAGCCCCAGTTTGTTTTACCATAGGGTTCGACCTCTGCAATAAACTCTTTGGAAATCCTTTTACCATATTTGCCCGTCCCTATCATCTCATACAACATTGTTCTTCCTCTACTGTGTGTCAATACACCATAATTGGAGGAAAAATCACCAAATCCCCTGTGACGAACAACCTGAACAATGTATAAATCCCTTGCGGGATAGGACTCCAAAGTGTCCAATTCCTCCTCTTTACCAATGTCAGCCTTACTTAAAAGTAAGCTATTATCGATATTATGGCATCCACAGATCAAAAAAAACAAAAGAAATGTGCATAAAATTTTAATCATTTTACAGTTGCCATTAACAATCGAATATCCCAAAAAATTATAAAGCAAAAAAACAAAATGTTGCTTAACTAATTGTATTCTGATAATTACAATTAAAACATTAGTTTTATCTAGCTTGTTAAGCTCAATTTAGATGCACTTACTCGTCCAAATCCCGGCCGCCAATATCAAAAACCATTCAAACTACTTACAACAAGATCCTTAACAAAAAAAGACATATTCCCAGCAGCCATTATTTTTTTTTGCAGAATCAAAAAGATTCGATCAGAAAGAGAGAACTGAGAAACGCCGGTTAGCGGGGCAATACACCTTCTAAACACAGCATCCGTTTCTGCTCCCCCCAAAATTTACCAAATTCAAACGAAGTCATACCGGATTCAGTTATTGATGATAAAGCCGTGTAAATCCTTTTCATTTTTGATCAAAACAAACACGATGAAAAGAATTACACTTTCATTTTCGCTCGTCCTTGCGGCTTCCTGCGGCTGGACCCAGTCTATCGATTCCACTGCTCTCGCTGTTCTTCAAAAAGCCTACGACAGGCTTGAAGCTATGGATTATATCTCCTACAAACTGGAAAAACAAGACACCATGATCCGCGAAGGCTGCCCCATAACTGTTACCCAATCCACGCTGGAGGGAGAAATAGAAAAGGATGTTTTCTGGCATATCCGCTTTGGTGAGCGTTCTGCCTGGCTTATCCGCAGAGACACCCTGTACAAAAAAAGCCCTGCTTCCTCCAGCCAAACATCCTACACCATTAAATGGAACAGCCATGAGTTGGCCTCTTTTAGTATTTATAATCTCGTTGGACAAAACCGCCCTACATTCACTAAAGATGTAGCCGCGCTTAAATTCTGCTTAGAAACAAAAAACAGCGCTTTTTTTGTCATTGATATTGTTAAAAAGCCTGATTACAGGACTACAGAAATCCAGAGCCTCGCCTATTTCAATCGCTATTGGATTGATAAGAAAACGATGCTCCCTTTAAGACGGATGATGTACTCTAAAAGACTGGAAAATGGAAAAGTGGCGATTGATATCTATGATTTCACTGCGAAAATCAACACCGGAAAAAAGCGCAGCTTCGATCCTGAAACTTTTCTGAAAGGGCTAATTGAAATGGAGGTTAAAAAAAACAGCATTGAAACCATCGGTACCGATAGGTTGGCTCCTGCTTTTTCGGCTACTGAATTAAGCACAGGCGAAAAGACCATCCTTCCGGCCTTGAAAGGAAAAGTAGTACTATTTGATTTCTGGTACCTTTCCTGTATGCCTTGTAGGATTTTAATGCCCAAAATCCAGCATCTAAAGAATAAATTCAAAGCACAGGGGCTTGAAGTAATAGGCATCAACATGGTCGACACTTCTGCCACGCAGATACAGGATTTTCTCTCAGCCAGAGGCATCAGCTATCGCCAGTTTTTCAAGCCTGAAAACATGACCAATAGTTATAAACTCTACGCCTTTCCCACTACCATCATTATCGGTAGAGACGGCAGGATAAAACTGGTAGAAATTGGCGAAGCACCAGACACGGAAGCCAAACTGGAGCAAGCCATCAGTGCTGCCCTATCTATTCCTCCCAAACCACTCGCCACCAGCACAAACCAATATTAACCAATCATTCCCAACATTTTTTAATATGTTTTTGAAATATAAATTAGCGTTTTTTCCGATCTTGACCGCGTTTTCGTACTCCAAAGAACCTACAAACGAAACCACATCCAGAAATAAGTGCAAAACAGACCAAATGTTTAAAAGAATCCTCCTTACCCTGCTCCTGGGCACCGCCTTTAAATTAGGTTTTGCCCAACAACAACCTGCCCGAAAACAGGATCAGGCGAGCGGTTTTTCGAACGTGGAGGTTAAAAAGAAAGTAGCTGGAAAGGTGTGCGATACCTGTGGTGTCGAATTTGCTCTTAGTGCCGAACCAGTATTTAGTTATATCCTAACCGGATCAGAACATACTCCCAGGCGGTTTTACACCAACCTGAGCAAGATCAAAAACGCCTACCTGAGCAGTGAGAATACTTCGATACAGCTGATTTCAAACCGGTTTATCGGAATCACCTTTCTCCCAAATTTTATGATGAAAAACGGTAAAAGGACACAGCTTTACCGAAAATTTCAAGGGGAAGATTATAACAAGCTGGAATTTTCTGCAATCCAGCGTCACACGGTTATTAAAGACTGGACACCCCTTGCTGATTTGAAGCAAAATAAAGACCATGTTTTTCTGGGGAGTAAAAACCTTGCTGATGACTCGGTTACTAAAAGCCGGTATCCAACGTTCTTTGCCGGAAATTTCAGCTTAGCTATTGGCGATACCCTTGAACTGATGGTCAGGAATATAGCAAGCAGAAAGGTGATAAAAACGATTATGGTTATCAGACCGGAAGATAAGGCCAATAATTTTATTTTTTACCAGCTGCCGCTGGAGGGTGAAGCGCTTAGCACCAATCTTCAGCACATCCTGAATTATGGATCAGGAGTACCCAAAGTTTACAAAGGAACGGAACAGAATACCTTTGAAAAGGATTACGGAACACTGGGTATTTTAAGGTTTGGTACATTGGGCAAAAATGAAGAGCTGCAATATGCTTTTGAAAACAAACTCGGCTCCTGGCATTCGGTCCAGTCCATCGGCCCCGAAAACACGGTATATATTGTTCTGGAAAATGATCTCCCTGCAGGAACTAAACGGAATATTTTTTTACGCTATAAAAGTCAGCCCGAAACGGTACATCAAATAACAGTAAAAGTAAAACAAAGCCCTTTTCAAATCCCCTGGGGAAAGGTTGCATTGATCAGTATGGTTTTACTGCTGACAGGTGGTGTAGCCTTCTATCTTTGGAACAGGCGCAGCAAAAGAAAACTAGCCGCATTAAAACGCAAAGCTGAAGATACCGAAGCGCGCCTGGCGCTTTTAAGTGGGCAGCTGAACCCCCATTTTCTATTCAACTCACTAAATTCCATTCAGGGTACAATCAATAGTAACAATCCGAGGAAAGCAAGTACCTATATTGGCAATGTTGCTGCTTTTATGCGTGATGTAATGGATAATGGAAAGAAGGAGTTTATCTCCCTGCAGGAAGAAATCAAAATGGAAGAAGATTACCTGCGTCTGGAGCAGGAAAGAATAGCTTTTTCGTATTCCATTGATGTATCCCCTGATCTTTCAGCCCCACTCATCGATTTTCCCCCACTGATTTTACAACCCGTGCTGGAAAACAGTATCCGGCATGCCTTTGGAAAACAGCCTGGTTCTCCCTGTATTTCCATCAGGATCTTTTCTTCAGGTACTTCACTCATTGTCGAAGCCTCGGATAATGGAAATAACAGCTGGGAACATACAGCAGCGATTGAAGGTCACGGATTATCGCTGATTAGAAAACGCATTGCTGTTTACAACGAAAAACTCGAATCCCTGCCCATTCAGATGGAGGTAAAATATCAGGCTGGAACAGGAACAATAACTACTTTTACATTTCAAAACTGGCTGTAATGAATAAGCTTAGCTGCTATATTGTAGATGATGAATCTGGTGCCGTAGCATCGCTCTCGGGACATCTGTCCCTGTATTGCCCACACCTCACCATTGCAGGGAGTGCCAATACAGTAGCTAATGCTCACGATTTCTTAAAGCTCCACCAGGTGGACATCCTCTTTCTGGATATCAAAATGCAGCAAGAATCGGGCTTTGACCTCTTGAAACAATTGCCCGAAAACCGGGCACACATCATCTTCGTTACCGCCCATGATGAATATGGCATTCAGGCCATTAAGTTTTCTGCTACAGATTATCTGCTAAAGCCGGTAAAACCCGAAGAGCTGATTTCGGCAGTGCATAAAGTAGGCCAGCTTAAGCACTCGCAGTCTGAGCAAATTGTCATGCTGTTGCAGTCCTACCAAAACCAGCGGCTGCATACACAGAAACGCATCGCCCTTGCCGATCAGCATGAAATCCGTTACGTCCTCATCGAGGATATCGTCTGCTGTTCGGCCGATAACAGCTACACCAGTTTTTATCTAAAGGGAGAAAGCCGTCCGGTTGTTGTTTCAAGATCCATTTCCGAATATGAACAGATCCTTGATCCTTATGGTTTTCTACGCGTTCATCAATCCTGGCTCATCAATAGTAATCATATCGATTCCTTCAAAAAAGCAGATGGCGGTTATCTCATTATGGACAACAAAATGTCCATCCCGGTTAGCCGCCAGCGCAGGCACCTGTTAAAGGAGCTTTAAGCCTTTGCCGTTTGCTGAACTTTAGCAGGTGCCTCTTGATTATTTAGTGTCGCGATTAGTTGATAAAAGAACTCATGCTTTTCTTTTATGCCTATCGATTGATATTTTACCTTATCAATAATATTTATTTAACTTTAATATGAGGCCTGTAGGTTTTCAAAATTCAATTGCATTTTGAGAAAAGAATGAACTACAGATGAATGTAGCAGGCAAACCGGGATCAGGTACTATACCATAGCCCAATAATACTGCAGAAAATTAACCCTTTTTAGCATGATCAGATTTATTGCTTTATTGTTTCTATCACTTCTGGCGATCAATAGCCTCAGGTATACCCTACTGGCGGCACCAAACCAACACACATTCGCTAAACCAGGTATTATTACCGGTGCGGATCAAACGCAGCAATATCTGTCCTATCTAAAAGGGAAACGAATTGGTTTGGTTGCCAATCAGAGTTCAATAATCGGCAAAAGCAGTAGTGTAGACAGTTTATTAAGCCTGGGAATCAAAATTGTAAAAGTGTTTGGTCCGGAGCATGGTTTTAGGGGTAATGCCAGTAATGGAGCTGTGGTAGGCGATGAAAAAGATCCTAAAACCGGTATTCCAATTGTTTCTTTATATGGCAGAAATGAAAAACCAACCAAAGAACAACTGCAGGGTATCGACCTGATGGTGTTTGATATCCAGGATGTTGGATGCCGCTACTACACCAATATCAACACCCTTGAACACGTGATGCAGGCCTGTGCGGAGAACAATAAAGAATTGCTGATTCTTGACAGACCAAATCCTAACGGATATGTTGTTGATGGTCCGGTAATGACAGAAGATAGATTTAAATCCGCCATCGGCATACATTATACCCCCATGACCCACGGCATGACCATTGGCGAATTTGCCGGCTACCTTAATGGCGAAGGCTACCTTAAGAAGCCCTGCAAAATTAAGGTAATAAAGGTTGTCAATTATAATCATGACATGCCTTATGTATTACCTGTAAATCCATCACCAAATTTAAATACACAACAGGCTGTGATGCTTTTTCCGAGCTTATGTATGTTTGAGGGAACCGCTATAAACGAAGGTCGCGGAACCCGAATGCCCTTCACTATATTGGGAGCGCCCGCACTGAAAGGCATATATTCATTTTCGTACAAACCGGTAAGTATTCCGGGGATGAGTGAGCGGCCAAATCATAAAGATACCCTTTGTTATGGTTTAGATCTTCGCAATTATAATATTAACAAGCTCCGCAATAGCCGCCAAATTGATTTATCCTTACTAATTGAACTATACAATGCCTATCCTGACAAAGCCAATTTTTTTAATCGCGAAAGAAGTAACGGAGTCTCTGCTTTTGATCTACGTATTGGCACCGATCAATTAAGAAAACAAATCATTGCAGGTATATCGGAAGCTGATATCAGAAAAAGCTGGGAGCCGGGCTTACAGCAATTTAAGACTATCCGATCGAAATACCTTTTATATCCTTGATCCAGGGAATGGGTAATTGTTATAAGATACAAAAGAAAGAAATTATTCAATACCCCCCAACTTTTCCGCTTGATCCTTAAACTCTCCTCCACAAAGATTGCTGCAGATAGCAGAAAATACCCTGAAAACAAAAAAAGCAGCTCTTTTCAGAACTGCTTTTAAAACTCGGGGTCGGCAACAGTTCGGATAAGCAATAAATTCATTGCCGATTTAAAGCGAATCGCAGAACTAGACACTAAAATGACAGAGTACGATGAGCTTGGTAGATTGCTAAAATTGAGAAAAGAAAAAGAAGCATTAATTCCGAAAGTCGTTGACAAAAAGAAAAAAATCAGAGCTAAAAGAAAATCTAGAAAAGTATTACTTAAAAAGTGGATGATTAATATTTTGGATGACTAATAAGTAAATCCAGCACGAGTCAGTTTTAGTCGATACTGCAAAATGTTAACAGTATCTAAAAATTGTCATATGACCTTAAACAAACATTATTCTTTGTGATCCACCTGAAACAAACTGTTGAAATAATGTGCTCGATCAATCTGTAAGCATATTTGATTCTCAACGACTTTAAATTATATACAAAGATCTTTCCACATCTTTAATAAACCTGTTTTGCGAAGCGTCCATTTCTGGAGAAGAAAAGAAATGCACCTCGGTCAGTGCTTAAAAATTTTGGTGCGAGACATTAGTATAACTATATTTAAAACCCAACAGTTAAAATAAAAGATATGATCATCGCGGAATACATCGAAAGGCTTTTTCCCCAGTTTGAGCCTGCGTTAAGGGCAATCCTTATCGAGAATGCCATGCTCAGGGATTTTCAGGCGGGAGACATGCTGATGCAGACCGGGCAGAACATGCGCTCCACGGTGCTTATTGTAGAGGGCATGGTGAAACTCTACAGGGAGGGAGAAGATGGACAGGAATTCTTTATGTACTACCTTCAGCCGGGAAATGCCTGTGCGCTTTCGATGATCTGCGCAACTAAACAGGAAACGAGCCAGGTAATGGCCAAAGCGATCGAACAGACCAGGGTTCTCATGATTCCAATTACCTTGATGGATACACTAATGCGCGACTACCGAACCTGGTATTACTTCGTAATCGAAACCTATCGCATGCGCTTTGAGGAACTGCTATTTGTAATCGATAATATTGCCTTCAAGGCGATGGATGAACGGCTGGCCTTTTACCTAAAAAAACAATCCGCCGATCTAAATACAAAAGAGCTACAGCTCACCCATAGCGAGATTGCCTCGGATTTGAATACCTCAAGGGAGGTTATTTCCAGGCTGCTCAAAAAAATGGAGCAGGCTGGGGCAATCAAAATGCACCGGAATTACATTGCATATCTATCTTAAAAAACCTTTATTCACTGCTCAACCTGCATACCTGCAGTCACACTGCGTATTCTTTTAAAAAATCATGCAGTGTGACAAAAGTCACCGACATCAGCACATGAGAATCCGAATTTTGTTAAAAAAATAACAAAAAATGGAAATCCTTGCCTATGTTGCCGCTGCCCTGATCGGCATCTCCCTTGGTCTGATCGGCGGTGGTGGATCTATATTAACGATGCCCGTATTGGTTTACCTTTTCGGTGTTAACCCGCTACTAGCAACCTCCTACTCATTGTTTATTGTCGGTTCTACCAGTTTGGCCGGTACAGTTGGAAATTTTAAACGAGGCCTTGTCAATATCAAAACAGCGTTACTGTTCGGCAGCGCATCAATCTCAACTGTTTTTTTAACCCGAAAGCTAATTATACCACTCATCCCCAAGACTATCTTGAAAATCGGAAATTTTGAGCTAAGTGAGAACATGCTGATGATGGTGCTCTTTGCAGTCCTTATGGTGGCAGCCGCTGTTGCAATGATCAAGGGCGCAAAGGATGAAACTTCTGCGGAAAGAGAAAGGCCAAAGCTTAAGCTCGCAAAACTATTGTTTTATGGTGTTATCATCGGCCTGGCAACTGGATTTTTAGGTGCTGGCGGTGGTTTTCTGCTCATTCCTACCTTAGTTATTCTAGTAGGCTTATCCATGAAGGAGGCCGTTGGAACATCACTTTTCATTATAGCACTCAACTCACTTATTGGATTTACCGGCGATCTCGGACATTTCCCCATCGATTGGTTTTTTTTGGCCAAAATTACCACAGTAGCCATTGCCGGTATTATTGTGGGCGGAATGATCAATCAAAAAATAGATGGGGGAAAGCTGAAGAAAGGCTTTGGATGGTTTGTACTCATAATGGGTTGTTACATCATCCTCAAAGAAGTAGTGCTCAAATAAAAAATCCAAAACAAAAAACTAAGCTGTGTGACAAAAGTCACCGATAACAAAACCGTAAAGCGCTAATTTTGAAATATTAATTTGATCATCATGATTATAGAACAGATTTATACCGGATGTCTGGCACAGGGTGCCTATTACATCGAAAGTAACGGAGAGGCCGCTATAGTAGATCCACTCCGTGAGGTAAGACCATACCTTCAGCGTGCCGAAAAGAGCGGCGCAAAAATCAAATATGTGCTCGAAACACATTTCCATGCAGACTTTGTATCCGGGCACCTGGACCTTGCCAAAGAAAGTGGTGCAAAGATTGTCTACGGGCCAAATGCAAAGCCTGATTTTGATTTTTACGCTGCAAAAGATGGAGAAGTTTTACAGCTTGGCGGGGCAAAGATCAAAGTACTGCACACCCCAGGGCACACCATGGAAAGCACCTGTTTCTTGCTGAGCGATGAGGAGGGAAAAGAAACTGCGCTTTTCTCTGGAGATACACTTTTTATAGGCGATGTCGGCAGGCCCGATCTGGCACAAAAACTTGTTAGCGAGCTCACAAGCGAAATGCTTGCAGGATATCTATTTGATTCTCTGCGAAATAAAATCATGCCTTTGAGCGATGACATTATCATTTACCCTGCTCACGGAGCAGGGAGTGCTTGCGGAAAGAACATGAGCAAAGAAACAACAGATCTTTTGGGAAATCAAAAAAAGAACAATTATGCTTTACGGGCAGATATGTCTAAAGATGAGTTCATCAAAGAGGTAACCGATGGCCTGCTGCCGCCTCCTGCTTATTTCCCCAAAAACGTGATGATGAACATTCATGGCTATGATAGTTTGGATAAGGTGATGCAAAGAGGCATGCATGCCCTAAATCCAGATGCTTTTGAGCAGCTAGCAAATGAAACCGGTGCGGTCATTTTAGATACCAGAGATCCTCAGGTTTTTGTAAAGGGCTTTATCCCAAATTCGATCAATATAGGCATAGATGGAAATTTTGCGCCATGGGTAGGAACATTAATCCCTGATATTAAACAGGCTATTTTAATGGTAAATGATGAGGGCAGAAATGAAGAAGTTCTCACCAGATTATCCAGAGTAGGATTTGATGGTGCCGTTGGCTATTTAGAAGGTGGCTTTACCGCTTGGAAAAATGCAGGTAAAGAAACCGACGAGATAAAGTCCGTTTCTGCGGAGAAACTTGTAGAAATCAGCAAGGCTGCAGAGGTGAGTATACTGGACGTCAGAAAAGCAAATGAATACTTAAGCGAACACGTTGAGGGTGCAGCAAATCTTCCCCTGGATTATATCAATGAAAACTTTGGCAGCATCGATAAAAACAAGATCTACTTTGTCCACTGTGCCGGCGGTTACCGTTCTGTAATTTTCAATTCCATTATGCGCTCACGGGGATACAACAACCTTATCGACATTGCAGGTGGTTTTAAGGCCATCCATGATAACGGACATATACCGATCACAGCCTTTGTATGCCCAAGTACCTTAAAATAATCCGGAGATGGACAATAAGAAAAAATTGCACTGGGAAAAGGTCTACCTTGAAAAAAGTCCTGACCAGGTCAGCTGGACGCAAAGCTATCCGATAGTTTCAATGGAAATGATAAAGGGCTTCAATCTGGACAAATCCGCTCCGATAATCGATATTGGAGGAGGAGACAGTCTGCTTATAGATTTTCTGCTTCAGGAAGGCTTCATTGATATTACCGTAGTTGATATATCTGCCCGGGCATTGCAAAAAGCAAAGCAAAGGCTTGGAGATTTGGCTGGTCAAATTCATTGGATAGTTGCAGACATTATGGAATTTAAGCCGCAAAGAACTTATGCAGTCTGGCATGACCGCGCCACTTTTCACTTCCTTGATTCGCCAGGAGAAATTGAACGCTACGTAACCATGGCAGAACGCTTTACTGGTGACTACCTGGTCATGGCTACCTTTTCGCCCGCCGGTCCTGAAAAGTGCAGTGGCCTGCCTGTATCCAGATATGATGAGAACGGGCTGCAGGAGGTATTCAAAAACGGATTTACCAAAATAGAATCCAGACAGCATGAACACCTTACCCCAATGCAGAGCAGTCAGGATTTTCTGTTCTGCAGTTTTAAAAAAGATAAAATCAATTAGATCAGAATAAAAAAAATGAATAAATTATCTCAGATGCTGAGCTGTTTCTTTTCAAAAGGTCCGTATGACTTCGACAGCTACCATTTCAAAAACGAGTTTAACAAGAACAAAAACACCCTTATTCACATCTCATTTAAGACATTATGATTGATTTCATTAAACAACCCTGGCCCTGGTATTTTTCGGGTACAATGATCGTACTCATCATGCTCCTCTTACTTTTTTTTGGCAAGTCTTTTGGCTTTTCGTCCAACCTACGCACCATGTGCAGCATGGCTGGAGCGGGAAAGAAAGTAAAATTCTTCGATTTCAACTGGAAAGGCCAGATCTGGAACCTGATGTTCCTTGCTGGCTCTGTCCTGGGCGGCTTCATCGCTACCAATTACCTGAGCGAGCCGACCCCACTGCAGCTTTCTGCAGCCACGATAGCAGACCTCCAACAACTCGGCGTCAGCTTTGATGGTGGCCTGAACCCATCCGGCCTGTTCTCCCTTGAGGCTATGAAAGATTTCAAAACGCTGGCCATCCTGCTTTCTGGAGGACTACTAGTAGGCTTTGGCTCCCGCTATGCAGGTGGCTGTACCTCAGGCCACGCCATATCAGGGCTTTCCAATTTACAGATACCATCATTAGTTGCCGTAATCGGTTTTTTTATAGGAGGCCTTGTCATGACCTTCCTGCTTATGCCAATCATCTTCTAAATCCATAAAAAATGAAATTCATTAAATTTATTCTTGCCGGCACACTTTTCGGCATCATTATGACTAAATCTGAAGCAGTTTCCTGGTACAGGATACAGGAAATGTTCCGTTTCCAGTCTTTCCACATGTATGGAATCATCGGTACCGCGGTCCTCCTAGGCGTTATCTCGGTATACCTGATTAAGAAATTCAAGGCCAGGGATATTGGTGGAAACCCGATCGTTTTTCACGATAAGGATAAAGCATACCGCAAATACCTGATCGGGGGGACGATTTTCGGCCTGGGCTGGGCACTCACAGGATCATGCCCCGGGCCCATGTTTGTCAACCTGGGAAACGGATATGCCGGCATGGTGGTGGTCATCCTTGGCGCGCTCTTTGGAACGTATTTGTATGGAGTGTTGAAAAACAAGTTACCTCACTAAGCGCTTAAACCAACTAATGACAAAACTTAACGCAATTATCAAACATTGATACCCAAGATGCCGGAAGGGAAAGATTAGAAAAAGAACGGCCTAGACATCCATTTGGGTGAATTGACATACACCTTGGCTGTTTTTCCTTTTTCTTATCTGACTAATAAAAAGATTTGGCAGGCGGATTGCGCTCCGCCTGCCAAAGTATTAAAGCGCTTGACCGCTTTTAATCTCATCGTTCGCAGGCGAGACAATCTCTGCCCCTGCTTTGATTGCACCGAAAATCTCGGTCATGTCCGTCCCTTTCATCCCTTCCTTGATGTCAACGAGCAGGGCTTTACCGTTTTCCACCTCCACCACATATTTCCGCTCTGTAGACCGGACAATAGCCGAATTTGGCACAAGAAGCGACGTGGCACCGGATTTAAGTGGGATTTCAACCTCGGCATACATGCCGGCCTTTAACCGGTTATCTTTATTGGCCACATCAACCTCCACAACTTCCTGGCGCATATTGCCAAGTGAGTTGGCAGACCGGCTGATCTTTGCCTGGCGCTGTTCTCCCGGCAGTGCATTGAAGCGGAACTTGACCATCTGGCTCAGGTCTACCTTGTCTACATAATCTTCGGGAATGGATACTTCAAGCCTCATGTGGGTCAGGTCCTGCAATACCAGCATGGGCAGATCTGAAGATTTCCCTGTTGACACCAGTGCTCCTGGGGAAACATTTCTGTCTACGATCACCCCATCAAAAGGCGCATATACTTTTAAGTAATCCTGCATGGTGCGTACAGAAGAAACATTTGACCGTTCGGCCTCGGCAATGGCCTTATCCCCTCTCATCCTGGAAAGCGCATTGTCAAGTTCTAATGGAGATACCGAACCTTCCTCCTTTGCAGCCTCTTTTAACCGTCTGTATTTCTCACTGCTCGCTGATGCAGTCTCACGTGCCTGCAGGTAGCGGGAATTTGCTGACTGTAACTGCGATTCAAGTTCTGGTGCTTCCAGTGTCATCAATAGCTGGCCCTTGGTAACCTTAGAACCCAAGTCGACCAATATGGCCTTCACAAACCCGTTGGCTTTCGGAAAAATGTTTACCTGATTGAAAGGCTTGAGCATTCCCGGAATACGGGTATAACTGGAAAGGGCCTGCTCTTCGACCTTGGCGGTTTCATATTTGGCTTCCTTGCCATTTTTTGCGGGGCTGATGTCCACAGGCTTCTGGTTTCCGCCACAGGCGGCCAGGGTACTGATCAAAATTATGATTGGAATGAATCTGGTTTTCATGTTGTTTATCTTTTTAAATTCTTGTTTTTCTAGGCATTAGATTGGGTTCTTTTAAGCTGCTTTTTTTCTGTACGCAGGCGAAAACCTGAGGAAGGATGAAGAGCGCTGCAAGGGTAGAAAAGAATAGCCCCCCAATAACGGCCCTGCCGAGTGGCGCAGTCTGTTCACCGGATTCGCCCAGCCCTGAGGCCATTGGAATCATCCCCGCGATCATCGCAAAACTGGTCATCAGGATCGGTCTTAAACGGATCCCGGCACTCACCACTGCCGCCCGGGTAGAATCCTTGTACTCCAGCCTGAGTTTTTCAGCGTTGGTCACGATCAATATCGCATTGGCCACTGATACACCAGTGGACATGATCATCCCCATATAGCTCTGCAGGTTTAGCGTCGAACCTGTAAGCAACAATGCGGTCAGCGAGCCCAGGATTACTGCGGGAACGGTTGAAAGCACCGTCAGCGAAAGCTTGAAAGACTGATAATTGGCTGCAAGCAGCAGGAATATCACCAATATCGCAAAGGCAAGCCCACCCTGGAGTGAAGATAGTGTCTCGGTCAATAGGCTCGACATACCTTTCACTTCCGCAGTCAGTCCCTTAGGAGGTGTACCTGCGGACTTTAATGCCTTTTCTACATCGGCCGTTGCGGTTCCAAGATCCTTTTTGTAAATGTTCGCACTAACAGTCAGAAAGCGTCTTGGTCCTGAGCGGTCATATTCTCCAGGATGATAACTGGTATTGAATGTTGCAATATCGCCAAGTACCGGGCTACTCTGTCCTTTTACCAAGGGGATTTCCTTTAGTTCATCCATCGTATTCATCACATATTCAGGAACCTGCACCTGCACCTGGTAGGTATAGGCGGTTTTTTCATCGAGCCACTGGTTTTTCTCGGTAAAACGGCTGGAAGAGGTGCTTGCGGTAACCGATCTGGCGATATCCACCACGTTCAGTCCGAACTGCGCCGCCTTGAGCCTGTCAAGGGTAATGGATACCACGGGGATATGCAGGGGCTGAGCAATCTGGATATCACGGAGGTAATCTATTTTTTTAAGTTTTGCTAACACCTTATTAGAGTAGGATTCGATCTGATCCATATCTTTTCCCGCCACCCTGATCTCGATCGGCGTGGCAGCACCCTGGCTCATGATTTTTTCGGTCATGTCTATCGGCTCAAAAGTGATGCGCAGATCAGGAAGTTTATATGCTATATTCTTTCTCAGGGCATCTTTGAGCTCATCCATATTCACCTTGTAATCTTCATCCAAATTCACCTGCAGCACGGCTTCATGGGTTCCGGTATTGAAGATATACAGGTTACTGGTTCCGTAACTGCTCGGGATAAGCCCCACATAGCCCGAACTGACTGCGACATGGTTATCGACAGTCTGATTAATAATGGAGAGTACCTGCTTGAATTTCTCCTCGGTGCGCTCCAGCCTGGTGCCATCAGGCGCTTTGATACGGATCTGGAACTGTCCGTTATTGAGCTTGGGCATCATATCCTTTCCAATAAAAACAAAGCCCAGTCCGGCAAGGATAATAACAGCAAAAAGATAAATTCCGACAATTCCTTTTTTCATCGGCATCCACCGCTGGATGATCGCCATAAATCTCACCTTTACCCGTTCAAAGAAATCGTTTTTCTCCGGCTCATCCTTTTCGTTTTCCAGGTGCTTTTCAACCTGTTCTGCTTCCCTTTCATCCAGCGCCTCTCCTGCATGGGCATGGATCTTGCCATGGTCATAGTGTTGGTAACGTTCTTCCTTGATCATCCAGTTGGATAAAATCGGAACCAGGGTCTGGGCTACGATGAAGGAAACAATCATGGTAAAGCCAATCGAGAGGGATAGCGGCAGGAACATTGCCTTTGGTATCCCGTTCATCATAAAGGATGGCGCGAAAACGGCCAATATACACAGCAGGATGAGTAGCAGCGGGAAGGCTATTTCCTCACAGGCATCATAAATGGCCTCGCGTTTGGGCTTGCCCATTTCCAGGTGCTGGTGGATATTTTCAATTGTCACCGTTGCCTGATCGACCAGGATCCCGATCGCAAGTGCCAGACCGCTCAAGGTCATGATATTAATGGTTTGACCAAACATGCCCAGTAGAAGCACGCCAATTAAAATCGATACCGGAATGGTAATAACCACAATGAGACTGCTTCGCAGGTCACGCAGGAATAACAATACCATGAGACCTGTTAATAGTGCACCCAGACCACCTTCAGTGATCAGGCTTTTTACCGAGTTTATAACCGCTACAGACTGGTCAAATTCATAAGAGATGTGGACATCGTCCGGCAAAAGGCTCTGCATTTCCGGGATTTTGGCCTTAAGGGATTTCACCACCGACCAGGTCGACGCATCTGCGGTTTTTACTACCGGAATATACACAGACCGTTTTCCGTTGATCAGCGCATAGTCTACCGTAACATCTGCAGCATCTGCAACCCTTGCCACATCCCTCACCAATATCGAAACGCCGTTTTTTGTGGCTATGGGAATGTTGTTGAATTCATCTACTGTCTTTACCAGAGAGTTCATGGAGGTCACCATCATGGTATTGTCCAACCTTAGGTTTCCTGAAGGCGACATTACATTGAACTTGGATAAAGCCCCTACCACCTCGTCCGGGGTCAGATTATAGCTCCTGAGCTTACTCGGATCTACACTGATGGTAATCGAGCGGGAATTGGCACCGAACGGCGGTGGCGCAGAAAGTCCTGCTACGGAAGAAAACATCGGCCTGATACGCGGTGCCGCCATATCATAGATTTCTTTGAGGCTCCTCGATTTGGCTGAAAGCACAAGTTGGCCCACAGGCAGTGAAGAAGCATCAAAGCGGACCACTTGAGGGGGCAATGCACCGGGCGGGAAGAACTTCATGGCCCGGTTAACCTGGAGGGCAACCTGGGCAGAGGCCTCAGCCATATTGGTGCTTTCGTAAAAACTCAGCTTGAGCATCGTCAAACCCTGAATGTTCTTGGCCGTAATATTCTTTACACCGTTAACATAAAGGAACTGATCCTGCAGACGGGTAGAGAAAAAACCCTCCATCTGCTGGGGGGACATGCCCCCGTAGGATTCGATAACATATATAGTTGGAGAATTAAGCTGGGGAAAAATATCTATTGGGATCTTCAGCGCACTGAGCACTGCAAAAAGCAGTAAACTCGCGGTGATCACCACTGTTGTAATCGGCTTTTTCAGGGCCGAGGTAACCATTGACATATCTTTATTATTTTAATGCGTTTAACAGGGAATCTACTTGATTGGTGGCAATAGCCTTTTGAAAAAGAGCCCGGACGTACAGGTACTTTGCGTTAACAAAATCAGTTTCTGCGCGGTAGAGAATGGTCAGGGCTGCATTGAGCTCAATGATATCGGTCAGTCCGTTTTTATAAAGGGAGAGCTTTTGGCGGTATCCTGCGGCAGCTGCTTTTAACTGGTTTGGTATTTCATCAAGTCTTTTATGCGCAGTACTGATTTCAAGGCCCGCTTGAAGGGCGGCATTTGATAACATTAGTTTCTCCTGCTCCAGTTCCTTTAAGTAAAAGTTGCTGCTCGCCTTCTGGGTCCTAAGCTTCAACTGACGCCTGCGGAGATCAAATAGGTTATAGCTGATCCCTACGCCCACGAGGTAATTTTCCCGTTGCCATTCCAGGCCATTCGAGAGGCTGTTGAAATTGTCATTGGCATCAATGCTTGATCCCCTTGACCAGGCCGCAGCTTGCAGGCTTACCTTTGGGTTGTAGGCTTTTTTGACCAGGTTTTCTTTCTCAACGCTGCTGAGGTAATTGCTTTTGTAAAAATCAAGCAGCGGATGGCTTGAACTGTCGGTCAGGTTTACAGATAGGTTTATCTCAAGCGATTTTAGCCGGTCGAGGATCGTACTATCGGCAACAATACTTTCCGGATTCAGCCCGCTGATTGCTGCAATATCGAGCTGGACCTGTTTATAGGTATTGTCCATTTCGATATAGTTCAGCCTTGATTTGGAGAGTTCGGCACCGGCGATGCTGGTATCTACTCCCGGGCGCACACCACTTCTGGCAAGGGACAGTATTGACCGGCCGATCTGCTCGTTGCGCCTGATATTCTGCTGCTGGATAGATAACATATCCTGAAGCTTCAAAAGGCTCAGGTAATCATCAATGGCAATGGCCCTGGTCTGGTAGCGCCGCTGGGCAAACCTGGAACGCTCAGCGACAAGTTCTGATTTGGATACTGCATTCTGGGCCTTGTAGGCACCAAAATTATACACCTCCCAATCAAGGGAAACGATGCCTAGATTAGTAAGTGCAGCCTTGGTAGTGCTTTCGGTTCTAACGCCCCTGGAATTGGAAGGAACGATACCAAAAGCCATATAAGGCCCTGCAACATTATTGTTTGAGCCCAGATCCGCCTGATAGTTAAGCTTCAGGTTTGGAAGGGCATTCGCCGCGGTCTCTCTTAACTGAGCAGCACGTATGTCCACTGCTGCTGAATCAGCGGCCAGTGAGGGCGAAAAAGCGGTCACGTGATCGATCAGATCGACGATCCCGATGGGTTTTGGAGAGGTTTGGGCATGGCTTTCCAGCCCCATATATAAAAGTAGGAACAAACAGAAAATCTGTTTAATACGGATCATGTCTTTAAATTAAAATTTAAGGAAAAAAATTTGACGGACGTATAGGACAGGAAACACGGTGATTAACCGGCCGTCGTCACCTCATCATATGAAGTACCTGTCAATAAAAGAAAGTTCGAGATAAATCTCAGATCCGAAAGACCTGGTTGGAAATATAAATTGGGACTGATCCGGCAATCCTGTATCTGATTTCAAGAAAATACCTGTTAAAGTTGGAGGCTAAAAGCGAAAGCCCTAAAAACAAAATGATCCCGATGATAACAGCTTCCAGAACGGGAAGCACGGTTTTCTTCCGTTCATCAAGGATACACTTAAACTGTCTGGTAATTTTTGAATCCTTTGCTAGCGGAGAAAAGCTGCCATTGTACTGGGCTGCTGATTTTATTCCTCGTGCGGATTCTAAAAGGGACAGGTTGGATAAAAAAAAGATGTTGCCCAAAGAGATGATCAGATATAACAAAACAACTCCGATTATAGAGCAATTTGGCACCTGCTTAATTTTCACATCCTTCAAATTTAACAACCTAAATATATTGGCGCTAAAATCCGCATTAATCTAAAAAGATGAGAGAATAAAAAGTAACAAAGCTGTTGCCAAATCGTTAAAATAATACTATATACCTTGTGAAGGCACTGATCCGAAAGGGATTCTAAGCAAGCCAATTCATTATGTTTCACCAAAAGGGAACCTTAAAGTGCCCTCTGTTACGGGCTAAACTGGCCAAGAATTTGATTACCGGGATGATTCCTATCTAAGTTCCTTTCCCTCTGAACAATATACAGATCTGATCGAAAACCATTTCTCTGACAAGTTTTCAAAGCAGATATGAAAGCAAAAACGATTAAAAAAGCAAAGGTTACGAATCAAAACCGTAGATCATGGGGGAAATAGAAGGCAAAGACAAAGGGAAAGATTGTTGAAGAACTGTGTTCATCTCAGAATGAATCCTTGTTTTACACATAAACGCTAGAATGGCTATTTTAACAAGTGATTTAAAATAACAATTATGAAACCAACCTATGTCTATGTCAGGGTGAGTACAGATGAGCAGATGCGCCAAGGATACTCTCTTATTGAACAAGAAGAGCGACTTCTACAATATTGTGAAATCAACAATTTACATGTAACCGCTATTTTCCGAGAGGATTATTCTGCCAAGGACTTTAATCGCCCCGCATGGAAAAAGCTTATTATAACAATCAAGAAAAACAGAAACAAACCTTCCGGCAAAATTATTTTCCTTAAGTGGGATCGCTTTAGCAGGAACATCCAATTTGCCTATCAAATGATAGGAATACTTAAGGGTTTGAACATTGAACCAATGGCAATAGATCAGCCTATTGATTTTGATATCCCGGAAAGCATAGTAATGCTGGCGGTTTATTTATCAATTCCAGAAGCGGAAAACAGCAGACGTGGAAAAAACACCTCAGACGGCATGCGAAGGGCAAAAAAGATGGGAAGATGGCCTGGGAAAGCTCCAATAGGGTATACCAATACAACCTCGCCTGAAGGGAAGAAACTAATTGTACCAAATCAACCGCAGGCTGATTTTATCAAATGGTCATTCCAACAATTGGCATCTGGTTCATATACGATTGCACAGGTCAAAAAAATGGCGATTCTAGATGGTTTCAACTGTGGGAGAAACAATTTCTGGCGTATAGTGCACAACCCCATTTATTGCGGAATCGTTAGGCTATCAGCAACAAAAGATGAAGAATTACAGTTTATCAAGGGAATCCACGAACCCCTTATTTCAGAGGATTTATTTCAAAGGGTTCAAGAACTATTAAAGAGCAGACGACGACTGCTCAGATAAGCTTTTGCCGATATTATGAATATCCATTCTTGTAGCATCGGATTTTACATTCGTGGTGACAACGTGAACATGTGGATGATTGGCATCCTGATGCTTGTAGACCAAGAAGGGTTGTTCCCCAAACCCGATCCTTTCCATATAATCCGCAGCAATTGACTGAAGTTTTTCTACAGTAATTTTCTCAGAAGGTTCAAAATTCAGCATGATGTGCATCGCGTTGGTTTTAATCCTACTATTTAACCTGGTCAGATGCTCAAACCTTGCAACCTTATGGCGAAGCTCCAACTGTTCAATGTCGAGCCCGAAGCGATTGGCAAAAATCAGCTCTGCCATTCCCTCAGCGACCTTTGATTCATTGTAATTGATAAGACCCCTGATACTTTTTCCGGTTAAAATCCGCGCAACCATTTTAGCGACATCTGCGTTATAATTTCCAATAAGTGGTCAACTTTCTCACCAACATTTTTATACAGGTCACTGGTACGCATGAAGTAGAATGAACGCTGAGCTTCACTGTCTGAAGTATGAAAATGCCTGGTCTGTTGATTAATATTAACGCCTATTGCTTTAAGTTCCTTTCTTATCGAAGTCAGTTCTTCCATGGGAACATTCATCGTTACATCCCTTGTAAGCATCAGGATTTTTTCTTTTGAAAGTATATTTCTGGCAACTTCCCCTATGGACTGGCAGTTGCTCTGCATCTGGATTCTTTCAAGCCGCTTAAAGGTATTTTCATTTACCCTGATGATGATGGGATGGGTCAGCAGCTGCTCTGGATTCTTAACTTTTTTTCTAGGCATGATCTTGCGTTTTAACTGTCTTCAGCATTTTCGAGTTCCGAGAAAAATGCCCGACCTCAAGGGCGCAAGATTCTTTTGTGTATACAAAAGTACATCTTGCAAAACACCCGAGTGGTTAAAGTATTCCTATAGATAACTCTATTTTGTAACTGTTAATTTTGTTTGTGATTAAAAGCAGTATCCTCGTTATCTTGATTTTCAGGGATTGTGATGGATGTGATCACGCTACGAAGGTTCGATCGGAGATGTTGGTAATAGCGAGCAGAACCTGGCCGAACCCGCAGTCTTTTATGCTGAATTTTCTTTTGGCTTATCATGGTAACGGTATTAGATAGCAAAAGTGATGAGATAAGCAAAACTACATTGGTACTTCCGAACGTAATCCGGTCTTTTTTTCACCAACGCAGCCCAACCTTGGGCTGTATAAGCCAGCCCCGAATTTTATTCAAATGGAGAATTCCGTCCTTTAGAAGAGACTTAATTGGACAGCACTAACTTTCAGTATCCTTAAGCGTGGCTGGGGTTTAACAACTCGTTGATGAGTAGACGTTCATATCCGATATTGTTATAATTCTGGAGATATCAAGCAAAAAAGCACAAATTTAACAACAGATAACGAGTATTGAATGATTTAACCTATCCCACGATCTAGATCATTCAAGTCAACCATGTTCCAAAGTGATAAAGCTTATTATAGTTAAAAATCACTGGTAATTTGATCTGAAGTAAGTACCCGGATTGTGGTAAGATCAATCAAATCCTTATCAAAAACATCATGTAGAGTTTGATATACCAACCGAACCTCGGCCTCATTCTTTACTATAATATAAGAGATATCCGAAATTTCAAACTTGAGCAGATTATGAGAGATAAGGGTGTTATACATGACTTTATCAGCATTATAAACTCGGTCATCTAGTACCGTTGGATTCCCACCTAATGTAGTTGAATCGGGAACTAGCCGCCACTCTCTTTCGTCATAGAAACGGTAATCACGTCTTTTTAATTTAGAATCACGATAGAGTTCCCCTTCGTAGTTCTTGGTATATAAAAATACCTGTTGAGTATCGATATGGCTCACTCTTTTATCACCCAACATAAATACTTCAAATTGTTTACGAATGGAAGTGCTAACATAGGAATTATATTCAATGTAAAACACTGAATTGAGACCTTTTCTGTTAGCCCATTTTTTTGAAAGTCCGATTCCATAATCACCATAATAGCCTAGATCGTCAGTGTTTTTTTTATTGTAAAAATGCTTTTTATAATCCGATAGAGGAATATCACAAAATGAAACCATTGCAATCGCTCCACTGAAATTCTTTGAGCCACGTGTATTTATTTTTTCGGAGCAATAACTAAACCGGAATCCCCTCGATCTGATTATGCTAAGAACATTGTCGATTTTTGAAGTATAATGAATTAATGAATTTGCACTGAGAGCCATATCAAGTCGATAAATAGTTAAAAAATATAAGTTTATTCAAATTTTATATCCGCAAGTTCGATCGGAACTCCCCTATTGTTGAACTCCGAGTATCGCTCTAATTCAACAATCTTAATTTCTTTCTTCCAGCGTATTTCGATATTCATAGCAATATACATTAATACAGATTTATTAAGATTAGTGTGATTGCCTTCAGCTTCGACTTCTTGTTTTATCTGTTCATTTGCATTAAGATCTACAACAGATGCCCTGATAAATCCATTCTCATCAATTATCTGTAGGGTGTACTTATCAGTTGCTTCCTGATCAATCTGTTTAAGGATTACTTCGGGTAAATCTTTTTTGCGAAGTATAAAAAATGTAGCATTCATTAAACCTCTATTGTATTTATCAAAAGAAACAATGTCCATCCCTTTATAGCGCTTCGCCGTTAATCCTGGTACTTTGGTGTATGAGATATCATAATTAAGATCAATACCAAAGTTTACGATAATATTTTCAGATGGATCAGCTGGCAATTTATCGATTGCCTTGTAGAGATCTAAACCTCTCACCAAATAAGATTTCGGAGATTTCATATGAAAAGTTTCTGAAATCGCTTTCTGAAAACCCTCAGATACCCTATACGAGAGGAAGCTATCAAAATTCGTGTGATGAACATCTGCATTGTCAGAAAAAGCGCTCTTTTCAGCAACCATCTTCATACCAGACACAAACCAGCTTTTGGTTTCCCCTTGAATATCATTGTTGAAGATTTCAGTATATGGTTTTAACGAAGTCTCGATAACATTCTTACTCGTGTCGAAAAACGCTTGTTTTTTTGCGTCAGATATCGGCTGATTCTGTTCTGTATTTTCAAATTCTTGAATAACACTAGCTTTTAGGTTATCGATGAATGTTGTTGGTTCTATCTTGTCGTGGGACGCGAACCAATCATCATCCATGTATCCCAATCCTACACCTTTCATAAGCTCTCGGTTTCCGAGTATTTCCGACACTAGCTGATTGAAATAATCTAAGTTATCGATCCATAATCTCTTTTCACCTTGTTTCTCCGGAATGTTCGGGTATCTTAAAGGTTCCATAAAACTCAGATGTGGTATTATCGAGTATTGCCTTATAAATAATAGTGCCGCATATCTAGTTATCCAATTTTTCACAACCCCTTCTCCATTGATACCTTCGGCATCT
Organism: Pedobacter ghigonis; assembly: GCF_903166585.1. Lineage (GTDB taxonomy): Bacteria > Bacteroidota > Bacteroidia > Sphingobacteriales > Sphingobacteriaceae > Pedobacter > Pedobacter ghigonis. The sequence goes on along the minus strand of NZ_CAESCM010000018.1, from coordinate 17,663 downwards.
GGAAAATAATACCGGTTATGGATAAACGGAAAGTTGTATTCGTAGGGATCCCTAAATTTAAAATATAGATAAAAAACTTGATCCATCCACAATGGAAGTAAATCATAAGAGTACGGAACACTGGTTGTATAACTGAACATCCTTTTGATAACATCGAATCTTGACCTATAAAGCAACAATCCTCCTAATCCATAATTAAATTCCAAAAATCTATCACGTTCAGCATCTCTTTTAGCAACTTCTTTTCCATTCTCCACTCTAAGAGCTTCACCGTCCCTAACCCTATCTTCCTGAACCCTGGTCAGCTCAGAAATAAAGTGTTGATGGGCAACCCCCCAATATTCCATAAACATATCATCACGCTCATATCTAACGGAAAGCACGAGAGAACGCCACATCCAACTAAATGTAATTTCATTTATTTCTGCTTTCTCATGTTCTCCAAGAAACCATATTCCACCAATACTCCTGTGTTCCAGATAAGTGAAGCGCTCATCCTTTGAAAAAATCAGCTCTTGTATTGTTTTATAGGTCATCTGATAATAAATATCAGGATATAACACGGCTGTTCCGGCTGAAGCAACACGGAAATTCCGAAAATTTTTATAAATGTATTCCGATGCCGTCTTAGCTGCTACAGTATCTTGCTTTTTATCGAAAGGTGTAATATGTCAAATGTTGCCTGAAAGTAAGAATGATCTTCCGTTTCCTTTTTTTGATTGAGGTATTGCAGCACCTGATAAGTAGAATAATAAATAAGCACTTTTTTCACAAACAACAAGAAGATAATAATCAACGTCGTTGTTGAAATAACCATGAGCACTACCAAGATCGGGGCGATAACACCAAAAGTAGTCCACACCGGTATAAATGGAAGATTAAATATTATGTAAAGTAATACAAGAATGAGCGAACTGGTGAGAAATATCCTGAAGGTTGTGTATTCTTTTTCTTTTTTGAAAAGATCTACCACAACCAGGGATGAGTATTTTTCATCTAATCTTGATACCACTTCTAATAGTATTGGATAGGCAACTCCAAGTATTCCGGCAATAAAAGTTATGCAGATTTCGGGAATGTTCATGAGCGAGAATTAGAAAGCTAAAATAAGCTTTTCTATTGGTCACTAGAAATTTTTCTTCGATACTTAGAACATCCCTTATATCGGCTTTAATGACAGTCTATATATTCACTATTTTATAGAGAAATTTGTCTTTTAAACGTTCTCCACTGCGGGGATATTCTTTGTTAAACATAAATTTCTCCTTAACTACGTAACCACGTTTTAAATTTTTGTTCTCGAGAATTCTCGTTAAAACATCGCTTTTGATCTTAATATATTTTCCTGCTGGCAATGCATTATTTACCTTGGATATATCCCGTAACCCATCTACAAAATCACAAATAACTGCCACGGTAGAACCATCTAATTTATACTCCAATCCCTGTATCGATATTTCCAATTGCAACTCATCAGCAAAAATCGGATTAAATAGATTGAACTGGTAAAAGAAACGGTAATACTGCCATAGTGTACCGACGAACTGTCTAATAGGGCTTACCAGAGGGAATATTTGATGATTTTCCATAAAAAAACTATGCTCGCCGTTAATATGTTCCAATCTGTTTGAAAAAAAATTTACACTGATAGTATCCTCGATCACTGAATGCCATCCACCTTGTTTGGAAATCAGTTTCTTATATAGTTGTTCAGGATCTATTTTCGTTAAATCGCTGCCATTGTAAAGAAAAGGAACAATTGTAAGTTGGCATAGGTTTCGACTGTTATAAAACTGCTGTTTCTGGGATATTGCTCCATTGAGGTAGATAAGTTCAAATCCATCATCCAATTTCAGTATTTTTTTTATATCAAGTAGATCACGACTTACTGGGCTTTCATATTCCAACGGAGTAGCGCTGAGTTCCGGCCACCAGGCCGGTTTTTCATTTATAGGTAATAACCAGATCGAAATATCAACCGGAAAAATTTTAACAGTATAATTATAGAACTCGAAGTAATCGATACCCCCGATACTATGCTGTGAATCAATCAGGTTTAAAAAGGTTGATTTAAGAATGTCACCAAATATAGTACATCTACCGATCATGACTTCCCCGGCAACATTGGCATATCGTTGATCGTCATAATGTTGCTTAATTCCGAGCTCCCAGCATTTACTCTTGTACATGTGGTACCATGATTTCCAGAGATCCTGTGAATTATTCTCTTCTATTTCCTTGAAAAAATCTATATACATTCTAGGAATTTCATGTCCGACCATCTTTAAAAATTCATCACGCGAAATATCCGGTTTTGAACTTGATGAAGATAGGATGAGATCCATCCCTAACTTAAGTTTCACTCCTATTCTATCGGCGATCGTCATTGAAAGCAAATCTGTAGCCATACACCTAAGACTTAGAAGTCTGCCCAATTTCGTACCATTCAGATATACAAAGGTTTGCGACTCCTCGTTTTCAAGTGATTTTATAAGAACAATGAGCCCCTGACATGCGATATTTTCTAATTTTATCTTCTCAAGATATTTAAAGAAAAGCTCATGTATACTGCCGTCAGTGTCACTAATCAAAAGATCTGCAATCTGAAAGGCCGACCGTTCTCTTACAATCGGGCTAAGCCATTCCAGCCTGGTCAAAAGAATATCAAAAACAGATATAGTCTTTGGGTTAGCATAAAAATCGGGAACCGGAAGTTCTATATTTGGGAATTGGCTTTTGAGTGCCTCAATGTAATACGCAGTTATATTTTCAGCCTGTTCTAGATCTCCGGTCCTTATAAAAAACTGTACACTTCTAGGTAACGGAACCCCATATTTCTTATTTGTTTTGCCATACTTCGCGCCGGCATTTTGAATACTGAACCGAAAGAATTCGTGTATCCTTTCAGGAAATTCATGACCTACCTCATCCCATCTTTCGGTTGTATCTTCTAATCGTGAAATTATATCCCCGGCCCAGCCATAGCTATTAGCCTGTGCCCAGCAAATAACAGTAAAAGCGAATTCCCTGTCAAAGACTAACGCGTGAGCATACAATTCATCTAAAAGCTCATAGTCTATAAATGATAAATCTTCTTCAATATTTTTCTTGACTTCTTTAAAAATCTCTTCTTCCCGATCCTCCGATTTCCAAATCCAGTATCGGAACCAGTCTTTAATCATCTTTGGTCTTTCATATTTCAGGGTTCTCACATCACCCCCCATGTCAGACAGGTGTTTTTCCAGCATACCAATCCGGATGTTGGACATTTCAGGATTTATCGGTTTTATTTCTTTGACCAGTTCTTCTTGATTGTCTTGTTCTGGTGATGAATAATCTATTTTACCTAAGTGCTCATATACTTTATCCAACACTACATTGGCATGAGCATCATTCAATCTTAATCTTTCTACAGCCGAAATTGATGTTGAACTGATTATAGTCATACCAAGTGAAAATGATACTTTCTCTTTAAAATCCAGTGTATCCAGAATGTCACCAAATACGAGTTCCGAGTCATCGTAATCACGTGATGCAATTTTGGAAACATAAAAATTATAAAGAACCGGGACATCAAAATCACTTAAAAGGCCTGAATAATTATATAACAGAACCCCTGTCGCATCCCCATCGGTAAGAGCCTCTATATGATAAACATATAAAAATATGGCATCCAAAAACTCATTGATCCTTTTCGATCCCGCAGTACCGCAAGCTGCTACACTCTCAAGGATGTCGCCCAATAAAGGATCTTCGTGATGCCCATAGGCGATGATGTTCTCCGCAGCTCTCTGTAGGAGGACTTTTTTGGCAGATTCTAACTTTTTACCTTTAGCAAGCAATGCAAGATTAACCATACGTCCTGATTTTTCGCGGAAATCCGTTATCTCATGTTTGAGCATTTCAAGTTCGGCATCCATAAAAACCTGAAATGCTGCTTCAGAAATTTTTAGTCGATTGCTGGTGAGCGAATTAAAAATACTGTCTTTTTTAAACCATTTATACGACAACAGATATTTAACCTCATCGACGCTTAGTTCAAAAACAAAACCCTTGTTAACATTTGTTACTTTCGAAAGCCAGATTATTTCTACAATCAGTTTTGGAAGAACTGTTCTTGTAAGCTCAAAAATATCGCGGTCTCTAAAAAAATCAAGTTCAGGAAGGGCATCCAGCATTCCCAATAGCTCACGGATATCAATCTCTTTATCCTGTTTGAACAACTGGCTCAATCGCTTCGCTACCATAATTGAGATCTTCATCAGCTCAACATCCCATTTTTTGTTCTTAGCATTCAGCCATGGACCAAATTCTTTCTCTTTTTTCTGGATGGACAACAAAAAAGCATTAAAAAAATTTTCAATATAAGTTTCCCCAGCTTCAATAGACTCTGAAGAGTACGAATTATACTTTTCAGGCAGATTATCAGGGGACGACATTGAAATACTATTATTTATCTCTACTCCGATAAAAACCTTATAAAGCAGGTAAAACGGGTTATCCAGAAATTCGGTCTTGTTTACCTGGTCGGCCCATTCGGTTTTTCCTTTTGTAAGATCATCCGAAATTAATAGAAAAACAACCTGCAATCTTTCAGCCCCATTCAGGCTAAAATTTAAAAGGGATTTCAACCTTGACCTATATCTCCTAGGTTGTTCTAGTAATAGAGAAATGTAAAATTCAAAATAGCCAGTTGAGGAACCGTCTTTACGGAACTTTAAGATAAAATCAAGAATCCCCTTATCATCCCCGTCTGAAAAATGGAGCAACACTTCAATCCAACATCGGATAATATCCTCATAGTCATCTGATCCATGCATAAGATCGTTTATCCGTTCATATGCCTCTTCTGGGATATCTTTGATCCTACCGCGTTCCTTAAGCGCAATAAGCGTTTCTTTCAATTGATAATGGGTATGATCCTGGAAGTCAGGATATGGTATATCAATTTCATTTCTTGACCGGAATGATGTTACCCAAATCTTTGCTAGATTATCCGATAAGTTATAGTAACGGTTGGCAAAATTTGCCCAAAGTACATTAATATATATATTTTTCTGATAATTTCCGGATAAAAAAGATGCCTCGGTCGCTAGCAAAAGTAGGTTTTCAATCTGTTGCTCGTTCCTACATTCAAGATAACTTGTAACAACCCAGTTGGCATCTAATTGCATCAGCGGTACAGGATTACCAAGAAAGTATTCAATTTTAGCTAGCTCAGACCACTTCAGGTCGGCCTGATCTGAATCCGTGAGCCATTGTCTGATTTTTTTATACAAAAGCTTTTTTTGCTCCGATAACTCTGGCTGATTTAGCATAAAAACAGCCAAACTGTTGTGGTAGACAGCGACTCCCTTTAAATCCATCCTCAGAAGGTGTTTAATTGACCGGAAAGCGGCAGAAATACTACTTGGATCGTCCGTAAAATATGAAGCCAGCTCACTTAACTGTTCTTTCTGAACCTTAAAATCCAGGGTGGTAATAGCGAAACAAAAAGTTTTTGACAGATCAGGAAGTTGACGCCAGAGATCCCCGTAGTATAATTTTATGTCTCCCTTGTATGCCGGTATTTCATCAAGATCGAAAGCTGAAATATTACTGCCTCTGTTTTTTATTTCTGAAAGGACGTATCTCAGATGTAACGGATTCCCGCCTGTCAATTTGAAAATACCGGATAAAGATGAATTGACATGTACCGCAGAATGGTTATTTATAAAGAAGTCTGGAAAGGATTTTTTCACTATGTGATCAACGCTTTTTCTGCTCAGTCCTTTAATTTCTTTCCATTCTTTTACAGGACATAAATCAAATACCAGATTAGGGAAACAGTGTGAAGCCATTTCCTGTGTACCAAATACAATCCAAAAGCCTTTCTGTGGATAGAGTATCTCATCGAGAAATTCCCTTAGCGCTTCCTCATCTTTACCTTCTCTTATTACGTGATCCAACCCATCTACGATCAATATAAATGTTTTGTTCAAACGGCTATAATGGGAAGCAATTTTTTCGATAAACTGATGGAGTCCAACTAACTCGGTATTCATAGTCGCCAGCTCTCCTAGAACCTCTTTTTTTTCTTTTTTGAACTCGGCCCTCATCGCCTCCTTTACCCTTTGAAAGTTTAGCCGTTCGCGGGAACTCGAATCCTTTGGATTCAAATGATAATGATGGCGTACTACCGGAGCCCCCTTAGTTGTGAGTGTTTCGTATAACTTAGCAAGATAAGTACTCTTTCCGGCGCCAGGTTTTCCAATAATAACCCGAACCCCACCTTCCAAAGAATGAAGATCTTCTAATAATTTCTCATGGCTTTTAATATCATAGAATTCAAAATCCACGGGAAGCTCAAATCTCTGGTTTAATGCCCTGGGATTATCCCAAGAAAGATATTTTCTTATTTCAGAAAGCGTAATTGATTTGGGGTATTTTTCAGACCCCTGATCGGCTATAAACAGCAGTAGACTGTCGATTCCTGCCTTGGTAACCTTAAGATCAGCAGACAAGCTATCTCTCAAATCACCTTCCAGAAAGTCTTTATTCTTTTCTTCAAAATGAAAGTTAAAATTTTCAAAAAAGTCTTCAAGCAATTTTTCATCTCCGCATTCTTTTAAAAGTGCATTATACTCGTTAGGAAATTTTGATTTGATTTTTGAAGATTTCAATAGCGAAGATTCAAGACATTCCCCGACTTCGGCTGAACATGCTCCGTTAGTAAGCAACATACATTTTTTACCCTTGAACGGGTTTAGCTTCGCATAAGAGCTTATCCACTTTGGTAAGCCCTTTTCTATCAAGTGTCCGAATGTCCAGAAATCTGTTTCAGGATTCTGTTTATACTTTAACTGATAGAAAATATATTCACCCGAACTGAGTTCCACAACGATATCATCCATGGCAAACCCCTTCCCGTTGATCCCATCAGGTAGGTACTGTATTTCAATTCTTTTAAATTTATCCGGATCTGCAAGCCATTCCGCACAGAGACGTAGCACTTGAAGGTCCTCAAATTTATATCCGCTTCTAATAGAGCTGTTAGGATTTTTTCGGATCATTTAGATGAAAGGTAAATCGGGATAATCAAAATATGATTAGCTGCGATGAAGATACCAATATAAATTAGTCCTTCAAAAAGGAGCCGGAAGTGTGAATGTTTTATTAATTTGACTCAATTAATATTGTCCTTTATGAACAGGAATGAAATCTCATTGGAAAACGATTTTGATTTTTATTACAATGCCGTCAACATCCCCAACCAGGACCTGGTATTTGCTACAGTCGAATACTTTGAAACAGGCCCGGGAAAAAACAGTTTTGAACCTTTAGAATTTCTGAACATCCTGTACAAGCAGTTTGGTTTCGTTAAGGACAATATACAGAAGCCACACTCTACCATCACCTATCTTAAAGAGCTTCCCCTTGATAACCGGGAAAAACATACAGTATTCGGTTTTATACTTAAATGGTTTGGTGGTTATCCGATCGAGAACATGGATCCCCAGTTCAATACCACGCTGCGACTCATTGAAAAAGAGTTTTTATCCTTTCAGGACGAAACCCCCGAGAAAAAATTCTGCCAAAAAAACTGGCAAAATTATAAACGTGATAAACAGATTGAATACCTGATCAATGCAAACCTAAAGACTGTAAATTCCGGACTGGAAGACTTGGTGGGCTTGAAAAAGTCTTATCCGGTAGAAATCTTTGAAAAAGCCGATGAGAACTTTCTTTTAAAAGAGATTTTCGATGAAGCTGACACTATCAAGATAGAAGTTGAAACATATAAATCGCTTATAGAGAGACAAGGATATATGGAAATCATAGGACCATCTTTAAAGGCAAAAATATACAACCATATACTGGCTTATACTTTAACTACAAAAGATCTTGGCGTGAAGCGGCAAAGGGATGGTGAATTCATGAGAGTTAACCCGATGGGCTACATCAATACTTTTCTCGAAGGATTCAAAAAAGGAAGAGAATATTTCTCCGAGAATTTCAAGATAACGCCCGAAATAATTTATGGTGGAAATTCATCGGCTTACATTGAGGATCTACATGAACACTATTATCATAGCGAGATTAAAAACTTTGAGAAAGGATGGAGTTTTGTTAAAACTACGTACCCATTAATGTTAAGTCACCAAACCGTAGCAGAATATGGGCATTACTCCGGCATAGTTTCCGAGGTTAATGATCTGATTGCCAAATATCCTATCCTTTTCCGCGATTTCGATAAACACAGTACTGATGATACCCATTTATCCAAAAATGAACCATCAACATTTCCCCTGTCATATTCCTCATCAGATAAACTCTTTGAGGCATTTAACAGTGCCTGGCATTCAATACACGCAGAGTTGTCCGGAAACAGTTTCAAAGCAGAAAAACAGAACGCTGTATATGAAAATTTCGCGAAAGATTTCTTAGAGGATTTTAACCATATCTTACTTAATAACATTCAAAATACAGAAGGACTTACTGCCTTTATAAATGAGGTTTATTACAACAAAATTTTACAGTTGATGCCGATGTTTGCAAAAATTGGAAAATATAGGCTTGGCCAGCTTAATAATGATTACGGGATAGCGGTTAATGATGATATGTTTTTGAAAATCCAAAACGGATATGTTGCGTCTTTGGCCCATTTAGCTGAAAAAATAAGAACAGAAGCAAAAAAACATAAAATCCTTGAACTGAAACACCATTCGGAAATAAAGGACACTGATTTTAATATTTCCGGGGAATATATCCCTCTTCTGAATTGGGATATTGTGAACAAAAAAGCCAGTAAACAGGCACAAAAACAGGGAATTAAAGATATTTTCATTGAAGAGGATTACACAAAATATTTTAACGCATTGACCTTGACAAAACCTCCCCTTTTAACTGAAGATTGGGTATATATCGGAAAGACAAAACACAAAGGAATAGTGGCATCATGGTTTAAACATCTTCAGCATCTCGGTATTATCAAACAAAGAATAAACAGGGAAACGCTTGCCCAGATATTGAATGATACGATTAAAGAGTTTAACCTGGGCGTTAGTGGAAGGACGATCTCAGAATACTCGCCGACTTTTGAAAGGGAGTTTAAAGATCAATTGGAGAAAGTTTGCCCCGTATCCCGCCGAAGGCAATCACCGGCGGATGCGGGCGGATAGTTTTGTATTTATTTGCCGGGTACTAATTACACGGCAATGAAAAAACAGATAAAAAAGACGGACAACAACAATGGAAAATTTCTGTCAGTAACCCTTGCAATTGAAATTATCAAGATTTTAATTAGTCTGGGTGATTTAATTTACAACATATTTTTCTCGGGCTAATCTTAGTCCTCTCCATCGAAAAACAACTACATTTTACTAAGGGTTTTCTAATCTTCAAAAAGTCTGTGGAACTAAAAAAGATCCTGAACAGCATGTTGTATCGAATATACTCTTTCAAAGACCTTACAAATTCCATTATAATTGAGATATCTATATCGGCAAAAGTCGTCTGGCGATTTCGGATCAACCGGTCGCTAAAATGAATACTGGGAATTTTATGTCTTATGGCTTCCTCACTGAACAGATACATATCAGAACGCAACTTTCATCTCTTCTTTATTTCCCGCTCCAAAAGTTTTAACTAATTCACTGATAAAGGAGAAAAACCTTGCTCACAATTCAAACTGTCTAACAGATAGAATGATGCTTAGAAAATCTAAAAAGGGTCATTAAAAGTCAATCTTTTGTCAGCCTCAAGATACTGCTATTGACTATAGCTAACCGGAATATAAGTGAGTCAAATTTTCAAAAGAAAAGTGCTTTGATCCTAAAGATCAAAACCATCAGCTTGCCCCGAAATGGCTCAACAGCAGGAATGCGGAATTAGAGAATACTTTCGCCGAAATACGCACTCTGTTGCGTCACAATTCTATTTTAATGTTTATTAAAAAATTGTAAAATCCAATTATTGGCAAATGCTTAGCCTAAAAGCCAAACATTGTCCGACTAATCATTACTGACAGCTCAGAATAGATGATCAACAACTATTATCAATCATGCCAATTAATATCTTTTTAAAAGGTTCATTCTCTTCAGGTACCTATTGTAAATTGGTTTCAACGGAAGTTCATCATGAGTTGCCATCCATTGAAATACAGTCAAGTTATTGGGATTTTTGATCTTGCTAAATACCCTGAACACCTTTAGTGCAATACTTCTTGAGATTCCAGCTGAAATAAGGCTGATAACTACAGCCTCATTTGTACCCAATTCAAGCATTGTAGGGAGCGCCAGGGAAAACTTATATCTTTCTTTCATCTGTTCGCTCAAACTGGGCTCGATAAGATCATTCAGCAACTTCATGTATTTGATCAGAATATGGGTGATAAGGGTATTGTTACCCTTTATTACCTGATTGATTCGATAATTGACCTGTTTGGGATCAGTGCTATCTATTTTCTTTTCATCGTTAGAATGGCTTTCATAGAATTTTAGGTCTGCATCAATAATCTCTCGAAAAGTTTTATTCTGCAGCCAGCTATAAGCATTCAGACAGAGTTGTCTAGCGGAAGTGGGAAGACCGTATACCCAAAAGGCTTCTGCGGTGAACAAAAATATGCCATTTAGTCGGTCAATAATACTTTCTAACTGTAGATAGAAGCTAAGTTGACGATATTCAAGATCCGCATATTCCTCCAGATATACATTAAAATTTTTATTCTCGCTGGGTGGAGTAATCATCCAAGCTTCAACACCATCTTGGAGAATCCTGTTATAGAGCACGTCCTGAGCCCTTGGATCTATCGAAGGGTTTAGTCTAAGTAAGCTGTAGGGTATACTGAGGCCTGAGGTAGCTTCGGACAATGTTTCAGAGAGTCTTTCAATCGTCCTAGGATCAATATTCCTGGAATTCAGGAACGATTCGAGCCCCTCACTCCCCTGTAGGTATTTTTGGAGAAAGAAAATTGGAGCGCTATTATTTTCCTTATGGTTGAGGTATCCAACTTTTTGTTGAATCTTTCCGATTAAGTCGTCAGCATCTTCGAGTGCAATCTCACTTGCAGGTTTTACAACTTTTTGGGAGGCTCGCTCGTAAAGTTCTGTAGACCACTCTGACTCATCACGTTCAATACAGTAGATTGTACCGTAAAGGGAATTTCTTATCCTACCTGCCCGTCCCATCAGGTTAGAAAAGTCAAATGGTGTTAGTTTTATATTCCGCTTCTCAGCAATTGGAATAAAAAGATTATTGGCAGGAAGGTTTACACCCTGCAGTAAAGTAGTTGTACAGAAAAGATTTGTGATGGCCCCTTCTAGAAAACAATATTCTATCTCTTTTCTTACAATCTCTGGAAGATATCCGTGATGATAAGCTGTTTTTTGTTTAAGACAAGGAATGAGCTCATACATAGGATGTATTTCCTCTTCAACGAATTCTATGAGGTCTTTTAGCGAACCGCTCAGTTCAGGTGGTTGGTTATCCGGTTCCGAAAACTTTCCTGCCCAAATTGTAGTATAATTTCCTTTTGGGCAATAAATTATATTTTGTTCCTCTGGCTTGGCAAAAAGCTTAACTAAGTCCTTTATGCCAACGCCAATATTTGAAAAGCGCTTTTTGAGATCGATCGATATCTCTATCTCGAGACTTCTATAAGACCCTTTTAAACTACTCACTGTAATTTTTAAGCGTTCATTTTCGAGCGGTCTAATAGAGGTCCTGATCTGAAAAACCGGTGATACAGTGGTTACGATTGGTAAGCTTTCTGTTTCAAAAACCTTGACATACAATTGTTCTGGTTTATCGATGTAAGGCCCAGCAGCAACGATCTTGGCTTTTGGAAACAGTGTTGACATTTCTCTGAATACATATTCAAATAATGTTCCTCTACCTTGGGTATCTTCCACATTCTGAATCTCATCCACAAATATGAAGTCAATAGGAAACTCTTTTTCCCATCTAATCTTAAGTAGCCGCAAACAGCGTTCAGGAGTCAAGATGTAGATATTATACGGCGGGTCTTTTTCAACATCCTGAATGAAAACTGTTTTAATGTTAACATCACTCAAAGTAATGTCCTTTCTGAATTCCTCACTTACCTGATTAATCAAAGCTCTCGATGGTACGATGTATACAGCATTGTATTTTTCGAATTTGCCGATCTGTTCTTCAACAAATTTCCTCACCACAAATGATTTACCTGACGAGGTTGGTGCTGAGATTACTAAGTTGTTATTTGCAGATAACTGATCCCAGAGCCCCCGTTGATATCTCGTGGCAACAATCCTTTCCTCACCATTGATCAAAGTATTTTCGGTAAGCTCATTGTTGAGTTCCACAGAAAGCACAGCATCGTAAAAGTTGGATGTGAGCTCCACTGAAAGCTCATCAAACGGCGTTCCGTTGTACCTCAAAAGTCCGGTACCAGTAAGGTTTCCCAACCTTGAAAAAAGTATATAAGCTGCTCGGGCGAAGTCTGTCTTGTCCGGATTATCCAAAAAAACCAGTGAGGAAAGTAATTGTGCCTTGTTACGATGTAGGTCTTTCTCACTGGTGGCAAGAATTGATGTTAGCCAAATTGCCTTTCTTAATTCATCAAAAGAAATCTCTATTCGTTTTAGATTTAAGCGGCTGTGAAAAAACTCATTATAGGTCAACGCGTTTATAACCTTATCTAAAACAGGGTGTTCGTAAATATCCTCTATCAGTTTATTATTTGCCATTTTTAACAGGTTTTACGTATGGCATGTAATGTATTTTTTCGAACATCGCATTTCTGAAATCATTTACCGAGGTGCAGGGTATGATAAAAAAGTCAAGGTAACTTGCGAAAGGTTTTGGATATAGGCTGGATTTACTGGTTATACTTTTTAAATAGGTCTTTTCATGCCCTTTTAGGGCTTTGGAAATCGCAGCTGATAAAGATTTCGAATCCAAAGCTACTTTTTCAAAATTAGCATATTTTGCAGTTGAGTACATCAGTAAAGTTGGATGGACCAACAATTGTTCCTTAAAGGCCTGCTTAGTTGGGGTAAGTCTATCGTAAAGTTCATCGATGTTATTGTGGCCTTGACCGATAAACTCCTGTGCAACAATCAACTCTTGATCTAAAAATGCTGCTCCGCCATTTTCATTATAAAACCGATCAAGCGATTTAAGGGCCTCTTCAAGTGCATGACCGAAAGTTGCCGTGACTTTCGATTCTCCTATAAGGTAGGCTGGGCTTATTTTACCCTGGTGATCATAATTCCCAATGAATATGCCATCCCCACCCTTTACCTGATCATTAAAATTGGAGAGGGATTTAAGCTTGTGGGCAACCATTTTACATCCCAACACACTTTCCACAAGTACAAAAAGTAGAAGCTCACCATATTTCCCATCGGTACTTGGATCTTTACCACCAAAGTACCTACCTGCATTTCTTGCAGCCCAGCCAGGATCTTGTTTGATCTTTTCATCACTGTAAACGAAATGTTCTAGCGCATTATGTAGGGCATCGCAGAGACCGTTGACCAACATTCTTGTACCGGAAGGCCTAATCGTGTATAGCCTAAGGGCCAACTTGTCATTTACGGCAAAATAATGCTGATCGAGTTGTCCCAGAATCTCGGCTCGGTTGATCTTGATATGAGCTGACCAATCTTCAAATGGCATTTAGGTATTGATTTTGAGGTTAATGTAAGATAAATAGTTGAGGTAAATATATGTTTATTTAATGATTTGCCACAATAGGGCATATCTCAGCAAAAGTAGTCTGGCGATTCGGTTTCAAACTGGTCGTAAAAATGAATTCCGGAAATTGTATATTTTATTCCTTTGTTTCTGAACTAATATTTCCTTCAAATGAAAATCCATTTCTTCCCTGTTCCCTCTCCAAAAAACTTAAATTAAATTCGTTAATATAGAGAAAAAACCTCGATTGCAATTCAAATGTTTGATAACTTAAACGAAGCTTAAAAGCTTTAAATAGGCGTTTCATAAGTCAATCTTTCTTTTCAGATTCAAAATACAATCATTGATTATGGCCAACTAGGAAGTTCACGAATCAAATTGTAAAAGAAAAGCGTTATGATCCTAAAGGCAAAAACTACCAGCTTGCCCCGAAAAAGCTCAACAGCATAAATATTGAATTAGCGAGCATATTTGCCGAAATACGTAGTTAATATATTCTATCATTGTTTACCAATACAATACCTTGGTATTTTTCAAAATTAATATTATGAAAATATCACTAAATTTACTTGAAGCGGATCTTCGTAACCGCAAAGTCACCAAATCAGCTATACCATATCCTGACCGAGATACGGCCGCTGGATAGTTTACTTGATGAGGAAATCTTATATTTGTCAAAACAAAACATCAATAATGCCTCAATCAGATACCTTGGTACACTCATCAAAAGAATCCTCTCTTTTTGCATTAGTCAAGAAAAATTTCGAAAGTCATGGATTTTCCATGGACGAAGACGCGCAGGATACAATGGGCATAACTTTGAGGGAAGCTGTCAGCCGTTCAGCGTTATCACCTGATACTGAACCCTTTCATATGAAACATCCTAAAAAAGTTTTTCGAGTGCCTCATCGTACGACTTATTTAACCCTTGGCAGATCAAGCAGAAGAGAAAAAATAAGAAAATTCTATAGACGAAACACAGCAACATTTCATTATAAATTCCCCTCTCCTTTAGAGCGAAGTGTGATTCACCTGACCCGTGAAATTATGGAATACCAATCTGGTCCTGTGATCACCTCATTGGACATTAGTGCAGCATTAAGCCGTCTATGTCCTATATGGCCATTCTGTTAGTAAATGGGAAACATGAAAGAAAAATCGTTTGACTATGCCAATGAGGCACTTAAGCTGATCCTCACCCTTGCCACAGGAGTGCTGGCTTTTACGCTGACCTTCATGAAGGATATGATTGGTGAGGAACCAATCCAATACTCGTTTTGTCTTTATCTGAGCTGGTTTTTGATGGTGTCATGCATTGCTTTCTGCCTATGGGGAATATTTGCCATTATCGGAACTGCAAATAATATCGGGGCAAATGCCACCAGCAGCACCGATAGTGTATACAGTAAAAACATTACCTTTCCAGCCGTAAGTGCAATTATGCTCTTTGTCCTTGGAATGGTTTTCATGATTATTTTTACGCTAAGGAATTTTCCTACCAACGGTAGGCCCGCCCAGAAAAAAATTGAATCCAAAACCATCGCGACTTGCTGTCGGGATACCGTTGAGGTTGTTGTTCAATTAAATAATACAGCTAAAAAGGCTAAAATTATACGCCCACACGCCCGTACAAAAAAATGTAAGCCGAAATTACAAAGAGATTCAATGCGATGATACTCAGTTTGTTTGTTGACAGGGATTATTATATAAATTAGGTCGGATACGGCGCCCCCCTCAAATAGCATAAGTTTTTACATAAAAGTGACTTAGAAAATCTTCAATATTTACTTCGCCAATTCTGCAGTATGTTTCAAATCTTCAATAAAAAAGTCATTAACTATCTTGCTGATAGCACTCAGTTGTTTCTTAATAGATGAATGTTCTAAAAATCTCCCCTACCATGAGGCGGAAATGTTTTTAGAACACCAAAATTCTACTTCTTCTTAACATTTTCAACCTCTTCCTCCAACTTATTACCTCCAGAAAGCCTTAAAGGTGTTCAAAGAATTCATCATTCCCTTTAATGAAAGGAAACTAAATAAATGTCCTTAAATAGAATTCATAGTAGTTACGCAAGTACTACTGTCAACATTTTGAATTATCTATCGAACCTTGATTAAAAATCAAGGTTATGAACTATTACAAGATTACAGAGAAAAGATCGATGACACCAGAAAAAATGGTAAAAATCCTCAGTAACCATAGCATAGTAGTTAGTATAGATAGAGCTCAAAAGATCTTGGAACTGATCTATAAATTAAGTAATTTATCTATGAAAGAAACACTTAGTCAATTGCCGGAGCGTTATACTAAGGACAAAAGAAAAGGATTCAAAAGACATTCCAGAAAAAGATTAGATCATGAAAATAGCTGATTTATATTTAAGGGTGAGCACTGATGAGCAGGCAGAAAAAGGGTATTCTTTGAGAAGTCAGCAGGATGTTCTGACCAAATACTGCGAGTTAAACACCATAAAAATTAGAAAAATAGTTGTCGAAGACTACTCCGCTAAAACTTTCAATAGGCCTGAATGGAAAAAGCTGGTGATTGACCTCAAAAAGCATAAAGGTAAAACAGATCTTCTGTTGTTCACAAAATGGGATCGATTCAGCAGAAATACGAGCGACGCATACCAAACAATTGCTATGCTTAATAAGTTGGGAATTGACCCCCAAGCAATAGAACAGCCTTTAGATTTAAATGTCCCGGAAAATAAAATGATGCTAGCCGTTTATCTTACTACTCCAGAAATTGAGAATGACAGAAGAGGGTTAAATACGAAAGCAGGCATTAGACAAGCAAAAAAAGAAGGAAGATGGACAGGCAAAGCCCCGCTTGGATATACTAATAAGACTGCGGAAAACGGAAAGAAATATATTGCTATCAAGCAACCCGAAGCGTCAATAATGAAATGGATTTTCGACCAATTGTCAGAGGGAACCTATTCTGGGGAACAAATATTATTCTCTGCACGAGAAAAAGGCCTCAACTGCAGTAAGAACAATTTCTACACCATCATCAGAAATCCAATTTACTGTGGAAAGGTTTTCGTCCCTAAATACAAGAATGAAGATGCATTTTTAGCAAAGGGGTTACATGAAGCATTGATTACAGAAACCATGTTCTTTAATATTCAAGAAATCCTAAATGGCAGGAAGAAAATTCTTGGTCAGCCTATAGCCACGCGCGAAGAACTTCTATTAAGAGGATTTCTAAAATGCCCTAACTGCGAAAAGTCTCTAAGTGGTAGCGCTTCGAAGGGAAGAAATAAGTACCACACCTACTATCATTGCTCTTCATCTTGTGGCATTAGGTTCAAATCCGAAATAGTGAATGAAGCTTTCGCTACAGAATTGATGGAATACCTACCGCGTAATGGATTTGATGAAATATTCGTAGAAACAATTTCTGATGCCTACACAAACCAAGTAGGCTCTATTCTTGATGAGCGTAAAACATACTCCGGTCAAATAAGGGCGCTCAACCAGAAAATAGAAAGAGCAAGGGATTTGCTTTTGGATAACGAAATTGAAGCGACAGATTTCAGAGCGATAAAAATTGAGTGCAATGAAAAAATATCGATTGTCGAATCTAAATTAAATGACCTAAATACCAAAAATAAAGAAGTTTTGAGTATAAGACCAATAGCAGAGCGGGCTATTAATAATTTAAAGCAATTAGATCTTTTTTATGAAAATTCTAGTGTAGAAGGGAAGAGATACTTGATAAGTACCCTTTTTATTGAAAAATTGGTATATGATGGAGACCGTTTTCGAACCACTTTAGTCAATGAAACCGCCCAACATAGGATCAAGCGGAAAAGTTGGGGGTGATGGAATAATTTGTTTCTTTTGTATCTTATAGCAATTACAAATTCCCTTGAATCAGGCCGAACAAACCCTTATCAGTTTTTTATTACCAGAAGGCATTCTGGATTATTTCGAAATACTCAAAGTCGAAAAAGAGCCAAAAGAGCTTCAGATCTATCTTGAAGAAAAGAATAT
>NZ_CAESCM010000017.1 GCF_903166585.1 Pedobacter ghigonis | reverse complement strand
AGATTCTAAAAGGCAAAAAAGAGTGAGGCAATATCTCCGTGAGAACATACTATAAGAAGTTGTTTGGGCACAAATCAACTCTCACTCTTTTTCACTTAAATATGTTAAATTTATTATTTTTAAATTTCACAACAAACATAGGAGGCACGGAAAAACACGGAGAAATTATTGGGTAATAGTTAAATAACCAATATACAATAACCAATTATCAAGGGGGGCTGAAATGTATTCCATTCAGGAGTCACAAATAGATTAGTTATAAAGGTTTTTAGAAATGATGGTTGGATTTATGGGATTAGACTAATGGACTATTGACCAATGAACCAATTACTAAATAACCAATTATCAAACGGGTTTTGAAATACTCTCCACGAAAGCATCAATGACGATTTAGTTATGAAGATTTCTAGATTAGGCTAGGCTTCTCTATCATTGACAGTTTTCAATAGAAAATCGTCATTGCGAGGTACGAAGCAATCTTACAACTATGGGTTAATAGCGACAGGTAAGATTGCCTATCCAATGAAAAACTGGCTTCGAAATGACGTTCGGGCTATGGGTGGGGACTAATGAACTATTGACCAATAAACCATTGACCATCAAACTATTTATCCATCAATAAATTAACCAGTTCTTTCAGTTCTTCAACTTCCTTTTCCAGTTTTTCGATACGGTTTTCTAATTCTGCGGTATCGAATGGAGCTGCTGCTACGGTTGTTTCAGTTTCCGGTTCTGGGGTAATCTCAGCCTGTTCTCCAAGGAGATGAATAAAACGGGCTTCTTTTTGTCCTGTTCTTTTGGCCAATTGTTTTACAAAAGCGGGTTCCTCATCTGATAGCTTTTGAAGTTGCGCTAAAACTTCTTCAATACTCTCGAATTCGTATAATCTGCCTGAGTTACTGTTAATTTCGCCAGGAGTTAAAGGGCCACGTAATAATAAAAGGCAGATGATAGCTAGTTCAGAAGGCAACAAGGGATAAGCGATTGCCAGGTTGTGTTTATATTTAGTTGCACGACTGGAACCACCTGTAGCTGTTGAGATTAACCCTTTAATTTTAAGCTGGTTTAAGGTTAAGGTAATTGTTTCTTCATCGTAATTTACTACCGGGTTTCTCGAGCTTTTTTGGTTGCAGGCAGCGGTTAAGCTATTCAGCGTCATTGGGTAATAATCTGGGGTGGTCCGGCTTTTTTCTATTAATGCGCCTAAAACACGTTGTTCTTCTGCAGATAAATCGGGTAGTGGTTTTACGTTGTCCATTTTATAAAAATATAAATTGAATGAATATTTTGAAAATTATTTTGCTACAGCTTAATTTATAGGGGATTAGTTTAAAAGGGCTCATGTTTTAAGGTTTTTGCAAATAGAAATGCAACAATATGGCATATCCGGAAATGAAGCAGGCATGACGAATGCTAAAGCTTAATCTTCTAGCTTTGAATAAAACTTAAAATATATGATAGCTGCAAAAGGATACGCTGTTCACAGCCAAACCGATAAACTGGCTCCATGGAATTTCGAAAGAAGAAACGTTGGACCAAAAGATGTATTGATCGAAATCTTATTCAGCGGAATTTGCCATTCCGATATTCACCAGGTGCGTAGCGAGTGGGGACCTGCAAGGTACCCAATGGTTCCGGGCCACGAAATTGTGGGCCGCATAACCGAAGTAGGTTCGGCGGTATCTAAATTTAAAGTAGGCGATTTAGCGGGTATTGGCTGTATGGTTGATAGTTGTAAGGAATGCCCAACCTGCAAAGGCGGTCAGCAGCAGTTTTGCGAAAAAGGCGAAACCGTTTGGACTTACAACAGTGTAGAGCGCGATAAAACTACGCCAACTTACGGTGGCTACTCGAACAAAATTGTTTGTACCGAAGAATTTGTGGTTCATGTATCAGATAAACTTCCCCTGGCTGGTGTAGCACCTTTGCTTTGTGCCGGAATTACAACCTATTCGCCCATTAAAAGATGGGGCATTACCAAAGGACATAAAGTTGCCATTTTAGGTCTGGGTGGTTTAGGCCACATGGCGGTTAAATTTGCCGTTGCCTTTGGTGCCGAAGTTACGGTTTTAAGTACTTCTCCCTCAAAAGAAGCTGATGCCAGAAAATTAGGTGCCCATAATTTTGTGGTGACAAAAGATGCTGAACAACTGGCTCAATATGCGAAGCATTTCGATTTTATTATCGATTCGGTTTCAGCACCACATAACTACGAAATGTACTTTAAGCTTTTAAAGGTTAATGGTGTACACATTTGCGTAGGTTTACCGGCAGAGCCAATTAAATTCCCGGGTTCGGCTTTAATGCATGGCAACAGGGCTTTAACAGCTTCGAGTATTGGTGGTATTGAAGAAACGCAGGAGATGCTCGATTTTTGTGCGGCGCACGATATCGTTTCGGAGGTGGAAGTAATTAACATCAATTACGTAAACGAAGCCTATGAGCGGGTATTAAACAGCGATGTAAAGTATCGCTTTGTAATTGATATGGATACTTTATAATTCGATAAAGAAGTCAAGTTTTTAAAACTTGACTTCTTTAAAAATATTTATTTAGCAGTAGTTTTACCTGAGTAAGTAGCTGCTAATTTCAACGCATTGTAAGTATTAACGATACCTCCACTGATACAAAGATCAGAAAAAGGAACTGATACTTTCTCAGCACCTGGCTCTTCGCCTTTAGCATAAGAAACATTGTGGTTTACTTTTGTAACCGATTTAACAATGATTTCTTTAACCTGAGAAGCCGTTAATTTCGGATAGTAAGAACGGATTAAACCCGCTAAACCTGCAACAACAGGTGAGGCCATACTGGTACCATCTAAGTTTTTGTATTTAGAACCCGGTACAGTAGAGTAAATGTGTACACCTGGGGCAAAAACATCAACCTGTGTTTTACCGAAGTTAGAGAAACTGGCTTTTAATGTCTCATCGTCTGTTGGGCCAGAAGCGCCTACTGTAATCCACGATGCGATGGTTTTTTCATCCAGATCTTTATGGTTAGGGTAATTGGTTTCTACATCGATATCTTTGTTTTCGTTACCGGCAGCTTGTACAATCAATACGTCTTTAGAAGCAGCATATTTCATTGCATCATTAACAATTGCTTTATTCCAGCTATAGGCTTTACCAAAGCTCATGTTGATTACTTTAGCGCCATTATCAACCGCATAACGGATACCGTTTGCTACGTCTTTATCGCGTTCATCGCCATTTGGTGTACAACGTACACCCATAATGGCTACATTATCTGCAACACCCCAAATCCCGATTTTATTGGTTCTATCGGCTGCAATAATACCGGCAACGTGCGATCCGTGCATGGCATCCGGACCGGCAACATCATTGTTTCCGTAAAATTTCTCGTTAACATCATCCGGATTATCGCCAACAATATCGCGTGGGTTATAATCTAAGTTCAGGTTATATTCTGCCTGGCGGGTGTAATAATCGAAACCTTCTTTAATCTGGTCTTCGTAAAAATCTTTAAAGCTACCTTCTTCCAGTTGTTTTGCCAATACGCTTTGTATGCGGCCTTCAATTGGGGTGCTTGGTTTAAAGTTTTTGAAGTCTTCGGCAGTAGGATTTTCTTTGCCGATTTTTTTAACCACAGCATCAAGTGCGTTTTTAAATCCGCTAATGCCGGCTAAGTTTGCTTTAGCTTCGCCCAGTTGTTTCTCGAGGTCAGCTCTTTCTGCCTTAAAAGTTTCCCAGTCTTTCTTGTCTTTTTCTGCAACGTTTGCATCTGTTGTATTGGCAAAACGGGCCATATCGCGGCGTACCAAACGGGTTAACTCCAAGGTTTCAAAGTTTACCGATCCCTTTGGGCCACCAATGAAGTTCCAGCCATTAATATCATCGGCATAACCGTTTTTATCATCGTCTTTACCATTGCCGGCAATTTCTTTTTTGTTTACCCACATGATGCGTTTTAAGTCTTCATGTGTAGCTTCCACACCACCATCGTTAACGGCAACAATTACCTTAACCGATTTTTTGCCTTTTAAAAGCTCTTTATATGCTTTTTCGGTACTGATACCGAATGTACTATCACTTTTAAGATCAAGATTTTGCCAGTTTGCCTTTTGTGCCTGTACCAAAGCCGGTACCGCACTTACGAGCGCTGCACTTAAAAGCGCGCTGAAAATTCTACTTTTATTCATTCTATATTTTTGAATTAAACGCCGAAAGTTAATTTTAATTTTTCTATTAGACGAAAATGTATTAAAAATGATGTTTTCGGCACATTCCAAATAAAAAAATCCAGAAGGTTTTTCATCTGGATTTTAATTATGTTCGTTTATTTAGGCTCGCTGTAAATATTGGGAATTACAATACCCATTTGCCTTTCAGGGTTTTCGATTGCTGCAAAACCAAATTGTTCGTACAAGCCATGGGCATCTAAAGTAGCCAGCTGGTAGCGGCGCAGTCCCTGCAAATCGGGGTGGAAGATCATGAACGACATTAGCTTTTTGGATAAACCTTGTCCGCGGTAATTTTCTGCTACGTAAACATCGCAAAGCCAGGCAAAGGTTGCCTTATCGGTTACCCAACGGGCAAACCCGACCTGTTCATGGTTTTTATAGATGCCAAAGCAGAGCGAATTTGCAATTGAGCGTTTTACCGTTTCTAATGGGATATTTTTTGCCCAATAAGATTCTACACTTAAGTAATGATGTATGGCTTCGATATTTAAAAGCTCCTTTTTGTCAGAGAATATGAATCCGTTCTCGCTGATTTCCATTTTTTTAGGTTAATCGTAAGGGTTGGTTAATCGGTTAATTGTTTACAGGGGTTAACTGTATATTGTTCATTGGTTCAGTTGTCAGTAGTTCATTCGTAAGAATTTACTAAAACAGTTAACCGATTAACCAGTTTAAACAGTTAAACTAATTCCGCATGTTAATGTACTGCAAAGGTTGTCCGAAATCTTCGCCCCGGCATAAACTGATTACTGCCTGTAAATCATCGATTTTTTTAGCGGTAACCCTTACCTGATCGTCCATAATGGCTGGCTGTACTTTTAAGCCGCTGGCTTTAATTTTAGCAACAACTTTCTTGGCTGCTTCTTTATCCAAACCTTCCTTTATGCTGATTTCTTTTCTGATCATATTGCCCGAAGCAGCTTGTTCTTCACCAAAATCAAGGGCTTTCGGATCCAGGTTTTGTTTCAGCATACGCGAAATGATTGATCCTTCAATGGCTTTTAAGCGCATATCATCTTCGGTAACAATGGTTATCACATTGGTTTTCTTGTCCAGATCGACGGTGCTTTTCGAGCCGTTGAAATCGTAGCGGTTTAAGATTTCTTTTTTTGCATTGTTAATGGCGTTGTCGAGCGTTTGCGCATCAACTTTACTTACTATATCAAAAGAAGGCATGGTTTTAGCTTTAAAGTAAAAAAATAAGTAGATTTAGTAGAAATTATTCTGTCCTCACAAAAAAACGAAAAATAATATGAAAACCACTAAGCCGAAGTCTCAAAAAAAGATCACGAAAAAGGAAGTGAAGAAACAATTAGAGCAATCTATAACCGACAAATTTCTGGAAGTAATCAAAAGTTTAGGCCATGATGTATCAGAAATCAGTGTGGAAGTGGGGAAGGCCAGTAAGCGTGTTGCGAAAAAGCTAACCAAGAAATTTACCATCGTAAAGGCCGAAGTTGGACAAAAAATAGATGATTTGGTGCATGCATCGAAAGAGAAAACCAAAGAGGTTAAAAAGCCTGTTGCTAAAACACTGAGTAAATCGGAAAAAACTGCAGAAAAGGTGGTGAAGAAGGCAGTAGCCAAAGCCAAACCTGTAGTGCAGAGCGTTAAAGTTGCTGCTATTGCTACCGAAGAAAAAGCCGAAAAAGTATTGGCAAAACCAGAAGCTGCAGTTAAAGAAATAGTAGCGAAGGCTGTACCAGTAGTTAAGAAAGCTGTTCCGGCAAGTAAAGTGCCTGCAAAAACGGTAACAGCACCAAAAAGCGAAAAAGCCGCTCCGGTTAAGAAAACAACAACAAAAGCAGCCACAGCAGTTAAGAAAACAGCTAAAACACCAGCCAAAAAATAAATTTGTTAACGTTAATACGTCAATTAATTAACATCGATTTAACAAATTAATATGCAGTTTTGAACATCCCTGTTTTGGCAGGGATTTTTTATTTTTTTAAATGAGTAAGAAGAAGATACCGTTTTTTAACCGCGAAATTAGCTGGCTTTATTTTAATGAGCGCGTGCTGCAGGAAGCAGCCGATGAAACTGTGCCGCTAATTGAACGTATTAAGTTTCTTTCGATCTTTTCGTCAAATTTAGAGGAGTTTTACCGTGTTCGTGTCGCTACCATGACCCGTTTAACCAATCTGAACGACAAAGCCAAAGCACTCTTAGGATTTAACCCTAAAAAAATCCTGAATGAGATTAAAAACATCGTAGTAAAACAGGAACGCAAATTCGACCAGCTTTTTCAGGCTACACTGATCAATGAACTGGCGCAGAACCGGATTTTTATTTTAAACGATACCCAGCTCAATGTAAGCCGTGGCGAGTTCGTTAAAAATCATTTCAGGGATAAAATTTTATCGAACCTGGTGCCCATTATGCTGGATATGGATAAGCCTTTTCCTGAACTTAAAGACAGGTTTCTGTATTTCTTCGTTAAATTATCGAAAAAAGATACCAAGTTAAGGGAAAAGTATGCGTTGATCGAAATTCCGCCCAGTTTACCGCGGTTTCTTGTACTACCAGAAACAAACGACTTAAAATTTATTATCCTGGCCGAAGATATTATCCGCTATTGCCTGGATGATATCTTCTATATTTTTACTTACGATAATTTAGAAGCGTACTCCATTCAGTTAACCCGCGATGCGGAGTTGGATATTGATAACAATGTGAGCGATAAATTTATCGAAGACCTTAAAAACAGCCTCGAAAAGCGCAAAAAAGGTAAACCAATGCGCTTGTTGTACGATTCGGCGATGCCTTTAAACATGCTTACGGTTTTGGTAAACAAGCTTAAGCTGGAGGCAGAGAGTTTAATTCCGGGGAACCGTTACCATAAGTTTGGCGATTTTATCGCATTCCCGAATGTGGGTAAAAAGGAGTTGGAGTACACGCCTAATGTTCCGTTAAAGGTGCACGATTTACACCGTACACAAAGTGTCTTTGCCAAGGTTGCGCAAAAAGATTATCTGGTTAACCTGCCATACCAATCGTACGATTATATCATTTTGTTTCTTCGCGAGGCTGCTATCGACCCGAAAGTAACTGAAATACAGATTACACTCTATCGCCTGGCCGAAAATTCGAAAGTAATTAATGCTTTAATTAATGCAGCAAAAAACGGTAAAGCGGTTTCGGTTGTACTGGAACTGAAAGCCCGTTTCGATGAACAGGCTAATATTTTCTGGACAACGCGTTTAATGGAAGAAGGCGTTAAGGTAAATTATGGCCTTACCGATTATAAAGTGCACTCTAAAATTTGTTTGGTTAAGCGGATTGAAAAGGATAAACCGGTGTATTACGCCAATTTAGCCACCGGTAACTTTAATGAAAAAACAGCAGGTTTATATTGCGACCACAGTATTTTTACGGCCAGAAAGGAAATTACCAACGATTTAGTTAAACTTTTCGATGCCCTGAACAAAAGAACCGTTACTGGTGGTTTTAAGCATTTAATTGTTTCGCCATTAGAAAGCAGGTCGAAACTGGTTAATTTCATTAACCGCGAAATTAGAAATGCCAGGGCCGGTAAAATGGCTTACATCCTGCTTAAAGTGAATAGTTTGGCTGATGAAGGCATTATTGCCAAGCTTTACGATGCGAGCAATGCAGGGGTTAAAATACAGTTGATTGTACGCGGCATTTGCTGCTTAATTCCGGGTGTTAAGGGCTTTAGCGAAAATATTACGGCCATCAGCATTATCGATAAATTTTTGGAGCATGCGCGTGTTTACATTTTTGGCAACAACGGGAAAAACGACATGTATTTATCATCAGCCGACCTCATGAGCCGGAATTTCGAACACCGCGTAGAAGTGGGCTTTCCGGTATTAGATCACGATGTTAAGCAGGAAATACAGGATATTATCGATCTGCAACTGCAGGATAATACCAAATCAAGGCAAATTAATGCCTTGAATAACAATAAATATCATAAAAACAGATTAAGTAAAAAAATAAGAGCGCAGGTAGACATCTACAACTATTTAAAAACCAAGCATCAATCATAATGTTAAGATACGCAGCTATAGATATCGGTTCGAATGCCGTGAGGTTACTCATTGCCGATATCAGCAAACAGGAGGGAAAATACAAATACAAGAAAAATACGCTTATCCGTGTGCCATTAAGGCTTGGCGATGATGCGTTTTTGGATCAGCATATTTCGGAGAAAAAATCGGCAGATCTGGTAAAAACCATGACCGCTTTTAAAAACCTGATGGATGTGTATCACGTTTCCGAATACCTGGCCTGTGCTACTTCTGCCATGCGCGAAGCCAATAACGGACAAGATATTGTAAAGCTGATTAAGCAACAAACCGACCTGACCCTCGAAATTATTGAAGGACAACGTGAGGCTAATATCATCTACGCCAACCATATTGAAGAGGAACTGGATGAGAATAAAACCTATCTCTACATTGATGTGGGTGGTGGTAGTACGGAATTATCAGTTTTTGTAAAGGGCGTACCCGAGGCTTCGAGGTCTTTCAATATCGGTACCATCAGGATGCTCGATAACCAGGATAAGGAAGAAACCTGGGATGAAATGAAAGACTGGGTAAAAGAACATACCAAAGCTTACAAACATTTGGCTGGCATCGGAACGGGTGGAAACATTAATAAGCTCTTCCGCATGTCGGACGAGAAGGAAAACGCACCTTTATCGTTGCAAAAGCTCAATGCAATGTATAATAAGTTAACCAGTTACTCTTTAAAGGAACGGATTAATACACTGGGTTTAAATCCTGACCGTGCCGACGTAATTATTCCGGCCTGCGAGATTTACCTGACTTTAATGAAATGGACAGGTATTAAGCAGATTTACGTGCCTAAGGTAGGATTAGCTGATGGTATTATTAAGCTTTTGATAGAAGAAAAACTGGATTAAGCTGGTTGTTAATTCCTGGTCCGTAGAGATATGGACCAAGGCTTGTTAGTCATTTTTCATCGCCATTTTCAGGAACCCTTTTACTTCATCATTTACATCTTCTTCAAAATAGATTCTTAAATGGTGGTTAAACTGATTGGTTCCGGGTACCTGTGCAATTTTGGTAAAGCAAAGGTTGTCTTCATGAGCCTTATCGAACGGAATAACTACATGAATGAAATTTTTGCCCAGTTGGGTAATATAAGCGAAGCTTTTTTTGCTTTCAACAGCAATCATCGATTTAGTAGGACGAAGGCTAACTGTGCCCAGCTCCGCTAGTTGAGCAACAAAAAAACGGAATAACCCTAAGGTATATTCCGTTTTTCCGTTTAAAAAGTCTGATAACTGTTGCTCGTCAGACATGGTAATTTAATCTTCTAATAATTTAGTGGCTGCCTCGTCGGTAAACCAGGTTAATTTACCCTCAATTGGGTTAATCAGTTGAGAAGGGTAGGTATCTACATCTTTTTGTGTATCGCCAATTACATGCTTTAAAGCTTCTGCCTTGTTCTCTCCAAAAACCAGGAAGGCCACATTGTCGGCCTTATTGATTAACGGAGCAGTAAAGCTGATACGGTAAGTGTTTAATTTCTCTACAAATACCGAAGCAATGTTCACTTCTTCATCTTTAACCAAAGTAGTATGCGGGAAAATAGAGGCGGTGTGCGCATCATCACCCATACCAAGCAGAATCAGATCGAAAGCAATATCATCGCCGTTAAAATGCTTATCAATTGCTTTTTTGTATTCTATAGCCGCTTTTTCAGGTGCTAAAGTAGTATCTACATAAAAGATATGATCTTCTTTAATACCCAACGGATCTAAAATTGCTTTTTTAGCCATTAAGCCGTTATAGTTGTCGTCGGTGGCCGGTACATTGCGCTCATCGCCGAAAAAGAAATAAACTTTTTCCCAGTCAATCCTGTGCTGGCACTCTGTTGCCAAAAAGTGGTACAAAGCTTTTGGTGAGCTACCTCCGGTTAAAACAAAATTAAAGCGATCGTTTTCTTCGATAGACATTTCTGCAATCTTGATCACGTAGTCGGCTAAATCCTGATTTAACTCTTCGAGGGTTTTGTATATGAGTAAATTCATGCTGTGAGTAATATATACGTCATGCTGAATTTATTTCAGCACCTCTCTTTTAAAGAGACCCTGAAATAAATTCAGCATGACGTTTGGGTGTATTTTAATCCTTATTCTTCAATGGCAGGTTAAACCAGTGGAAACCATCTCTTGCAATTAGTGCTTCAGCTTCTTCGGGTCCCCAGCTATCGGCAGGGTAATTAGGGAAGTTGATTGATTTTTTGCTTTCCCAGGTGTTTAAGATTGGCATAACCAACTCCCAAGCTGCCTCTACCTGATCGCCGCGCATAAACAGGGTCTGATCGCCCATCATGGCATCAAGCAATAAAGTTTCGTAAGCTTCTGGGGTATCGCCTTCGTAAGTTCCTTTGTAATCGAAAACCATATCAACCGGGTTCAGTACCATATCCAATCCAGGGCGTTTAGCCTGTACCTGCATGCGGATACTCATTTCTGGCTGGATGCTGATTACCAAACGGTTTTGTTGCCAGTTTTCGGTTACACCTGAAGAGAAAATCTGGTGCGGTACATCTCTGAACTGGATGGTAATTAATGATGAAGTTTGGTTTAAACGTTTTCCTGTTCTCAAATAGAAAGGAATGCCTTGCCATCTCCAGTTATCGATGTGGAATTTAACTGCAGCAAATGTTTCGGTATTAGAATGTGCATCAACACCTTTTTCCTGACGGTATCCAGGTACTTCCTTACCTTCAACCCAACCTTTACTGTATTGCCCACGAACGGTATGAAAACGGATATCTTCTGCAGAAAAAGGACGCATAGCCCTTAAAACCTCAACTTTACGGTTCCTGATTTCATCAGCATCAAAATTAATTGGCGCTTCCATTCCAACTAAACAAAGCAATTGCAACAGGTGATTTTGAATCATATCTCTCAAAGCACCAGAACCTTCATAATAACCTCCACGATCGCCTACGCCTAATTGTTCGGTTACCGAAATTTGAACGTGATCGATGTAAGATCTGTTCCATAACGGCTCGAACAATGCATTGGCAAAACGGAAAGCCATCATGTTTTGTACCGTTTCTTTACCGAGGTAATGATCGATACGATAGATCTGTTTTTCGGTAAAAATGGTGCTCAATAATGTATTGAGCTCTTTTGCCGATTCCAAATCGTGTCCGAAAGGTTTCTCGATAACAATACGGCTGTTGTCTTCGTCTTGTGTAAGTTTATATTTCTGTAAACACTCGGCAATAATCGGGAAGAAGTTTGGAGCCACAGCAAGGTAGAAAATTACCTGTGTGTTCGGTCCATATTCCTTCTGGTATTTTTCTACCGCATCTTTCAGGTTTTCGAAAGTTTTAGGCTGTGCAAAATCGGTAGGGCAATAGTGGATGGTATTTCCAAAAGCATCCCATTTCTCCTTTTTTACTTTTCCGCTGCGCGAAAATTGGTTTACAGCTTCTTCTAAGGCAGTTTTGTAGCTGTCGTCAGTAAATTCGGTTCTACCAGTACCAATAATGGCAAACTTCTCTGGCATGTAACCCTCCATAAATAAATTGTATAGGGCAGGTGCTAATTTTCTTTTGTTCAAATCACCTGTTCCGCCAAATATTACAAATATGGTCGGGTTTAATGCGGTTTTGGTTTTCATTTTTTGTCTTTGTTCGTAAGTGTACTTGGTTATGATAATTTGTTCCAGTCGGCATGGAAAACACCTTCTTTATCAATACGTTCGAAAGTGTGCGCACCAAAGAAATCTCTCTGCGCCTGTATTAAGTTAGAAGGCATCCGGCCTGTGGTGATGGTATCGAAATAAGTCAGGGTAGAGGCAAACGCAGGAATACCTAAACCTGAGTTGATACAGGCGGCTATCGTTTTGCGTGTTCCGGCTAAAGTACCTTTAATGATGTTCTGGATTCCAGGATCGCCAAAAAGGTGCTCTAAAGCATTGTTGTTATCGTAAGCTTTATAAATATCGGCTAAGAAAGTAGCCCTGATGATGCAGCCACCGCGCCAGATTTTTGCAATTTCCTGTAATTGTAAATCGTACTGGTATTCTTTTGATGCCTGCACCAATAAGTGCATACCTTGTGCATAAGCACTGATCATCGAAAAATAGAAGGCATCTTCTAATTCATCAACGGTAACTTCAATTTTAGTGTCTTTTTTGCCAAATGCTTCTTCAAGCGATACCCTTAATTTTTTAAATTTAGATAAATCGCGGTTAGAAACAGCTTCGTTAATGGTTGGTACAGGTAACTGAAGTTCCATCGAAACTTCTGAAGTCCATTTTCCTGTTCCTTTTGAACGTGCTTCGTCTTTAATCTGATCTAAAAGATCGTTTTGAGTTTCTGTATCTTTAAAGACAAAAATTTCAGTGGTAATTTCCAGAAGGAAAGACTGCAGTTTACCTTCATTCCATTTTTTGAAAACTTTATAAATTTCGTCGTTAGAGTAGCCTAAGCCATTTTTAAGAATGCCATATACTTCAGCAATGAGCTGCATAATGGCATACTCAATACCATTGTGTACCATTTTTACAAAGTGACCAGAAGCGCCCGGACCAATGTAGGTTACACAAGGATCGGTACCAACTTTCGCGGCAACTGCATCAAAAACATCTTTTACTACATTGTAAGCTTGTTTGTCGCCACCCGGCATCATACTCGGACCGAAGCGCGCACCTTCTTCACCACCTGAAATACCCATGCCGAAGAAATGTAAACCATCTTTCTCCAGTTCATCTACACGGCGGTTAGTATCGGTAAAATGTGAGTTTCCGCTATCGATAATAATATCGCCTTTGCTTAAAAGCGGTTTCAATTCGGCAATAACGCTATCTACAATCGGGCCTGCAGGTACCAATAAAATCAGGGTACGCGGTGTTTGTAAGCTCGAAATAAAGCTTTCAATATCATTAAAGCCTTCCAATTGATGGGTTTTGCCTTCTTCTTCAAGCTTAGCAATCATTTTGGTGTCTTTATCGTAACCGGTTACCGAAAAGCCTTTATCAGCCATGTTTAATAAAAGGTTGCGGCCCATAGTGCCCAAACCAATCATTCCCAATTTATATTTTTTCGAATCGTTATTTGCCATTTTTTATTTTTTTGAATGCACCCAAAAATAGGGTTTACAAATTAATATTGCAGATTTTGTTGTTAAAAGATTGTAATAAACAGTGATTTTTTAAAATAGTGCTATTTTTTAGGAGATACCGTGAAAATATTATACTTATCAGCCAGTTTCCAGAGTTTTGCACCCCCTTTAATGCCATCGCGATTGGTTACAATCTGAATATTGCTTTCGAGTTTAAAATCGATTTGTTTCGAATTACCGCCGCCAATGTAAAGCGTATCGTAATTAAATACCGTTTTATAGGTTTCGATTACCTTTTTAAGCCTTTTGTTCCAGCGTTCTGCGCCAATTTTCTCGAAGGCTTTATTGCCAATATAATCGTCGTAATCTTCTTCTTTACTAATAGGGAAGTGGGCCAGTTCTAAATGGGGCAACAGTTCGCCATCAAATAACAAAGCGGTACCAAAGCCTGTGCCTACGGTAAAAACAATTTCAAAGCCTTTACCCGCAACCACACCTAAACCTTGCTGGTCGGCATCGTTAACCAAACGCACAGGGTGGCCCAGTACATTGGCCACGCGTTGGGCAAGATCAATATCTTCCCATTTGTTTTTTGCCAGGTTAGGGGCAGTTTTAACTACACCATTTTTAACGTAACCCGGAAAACCAATAGAAATCCGGTTGTAGGTTTTGGGAAAAGGTTTAACCAGTTCTGCTATCCCGTTAACAATATCCTTAGGTGTAGCCTCTGGTGGAGTTTTGCTTTTTACATATTCATTAAGCATGTTGCCGCTTTCATCCAACAACACCGATTTAATACTTGTGCCGCCAATATCGATAGATAATATATTGTTATTGTCAACTTTTTTCTGTGTAGCCATAGTATGTCTTTATGGGATCGAAGTTCTGTAAATATTTTAAAATGGCAAACTATAAATAGATATAGAGGTAATCAATATGTAATAAAATAAATCTATAAAATCTATGTATTTAGTAGAATATAATTATGTTTGCAACGTTAAACTTAAAAAAATATTAAAAGTGTTATGACGGTAAACTACCTCGCATTTGCTATTCCTGCGTTTTTTATTTTCGTTTTTATTGAATTTAAAATTGCTCAGCACCAAAAAAGGGCTAAGGTTTTTAAATACGAAAGTACGGTTGCAAATTTTAGTGTAGGTATTGCCGAACGTTTACTGAATTTATTCATTGCAGCCAGTTTTTATCAGGTTTACCAGTGGGTATATGCTAATTATGCCCTGTTTAATATTTCTACCGCCTGGTATGTATGGATTTTACTGCTGCTATCAACCGATCTGGTTTGGTATTGGTACCACAGGTTGGGGCACGAAATTAATTTTTTGTGGGCTGCCCACATTGTACACCACCAGAGCGAAGAGTTTAACCTTTCGGCAGCTGCGCGGATTACCACCATACAGGCTGTTTTTCGCAATGTTTTCTGGTGTATACTACCGTTAATCGGCTTTCATCCCAATATGATTATTACCATATTACTGGCGCATGGAGCTTATTCTTTTTTTACGCATACACAGCTGATTGGAAAGATTGGCTGGTTGGAAAATGTACTGATTACACCTTCTTTGCATGGCGTGCATCATGCGTCGGATGAAAAATACCTGGATAAAAATTATGGTGACGTTTTTGTTTTCTGGGATAAACTTTTCGGGACTTTCCAGACAGAAGAGGAAGCACCCAAGTATGGGCTAACGCATCCCATTAAAAGCTATAGTTTTCTGTGGCAACATTTTCATTATTACTTAGAGATAGGAGAGGCGTACCGCCGTGCAGAAGGATTTAAAGCCAAATGGAATGCTGTTTTTGGAAGTCCGGCTTTAATGGATCAGAATATTCGCCCGGTTTTGGAAGAACGTTATTTTCAAAACAAAACGCAGGATATAGCCAGGCCTAAGTTTAAAACCTATTTAAACCTACAGCTCATTTTGGTAGTAACCATGCTTACCGGCACAACTTTGATATACAGCTCCTTAACTACGCTGAACAAGGTAGCTATACTCATCTTTATTTTGGTAACGCTGATTAATATTGGCGCACTTTTGGAACAACGGAAATGGATTTATTACCTCGAATGTTTCAGGTTAATCCTCATTGTTGGCTTCTTTTTCTACACCTACAACCTGCTTGGTTTTTTAATATTCCCTGTAATTATTTTAATCGCACTTGAGCGCACTTTCTCTTTACGTAAACTTTACATGAAGCATGTTTTTGAATATGTAAAAGCCTGATAATTGTGTTTCTTTAGCTTTCGATTTGAGTTAGCATATAAATGTTACACTTAAATGTTTCGTTTTGTTGCTATCCTTTTTTACATCCCGTTTCGGTGTGTAATGAAATTATTACGCGACAGTGGAGTCTTGTTTATTTGTAAGCATTAACAGCTATTTTTCCTTTATTTAGCGCTTTTAGCTCATTTTTTAGATCAGTTTTGATATAAATTGGTCGTGTCTTTCTTTTGGTAAACCTCCAAATTCGTGTCTTTTTAAACATTC
Source organism: Pedobacter ghigonis (assembly GCF_903166585.1). GTDB lineage: Bacteria > Bacteroidota > Bacteroidia > Sphingobacteriales > Sphingobacteriaceae > Pedobacter > Pedobacter ghigonis. The sequence goes on along the minus strand of NZ_CAESCM010000017.1, from coordinate 93,380 downwards.
AATAGAAAAAAAAACTATTGCTGCGTTTTATTATTTTTACTTTCGATTTGTTTTTATAATTTTAATTAATGAAATATAAAGTAATATAAACGAAAATAAAACGCAACATTTCGCTGTCGTCTTTAATACGTTAATACTTGCTTAACATATTTTTAACATAAACAGGCTTACTTTGCCCGCAAATCCGGACGAAATAAATCGAAATTATGAACCCTATTACTAACCGGATATACGATAACAATTATGATTAAAAATTTTACTCAACAAATTTCGTGGCATCAGTGCGTTTTGCATGAAAAGAAAAGCAGCCCCGATTGTGGCCAAAAGAAAAGTAGTACTTTTTGTATGGATAAACTAAAACGCTTTAGCCTTTTGGTTTGTGTATTGATGGCTCAGTTTGTTCTCATTAATGAGAGTTTTGCGCAGGCACCGGCACAAAATATAGTAATTAAAGGTACTGTGTTGGATGATCAGGATGGACAAGTGTTAATTGGTACTACCATAACCGATAGAAAAAAGAAGTTTTTGGCGGTAACCAACGAGAAAGGAAATTATACAATTCCCGTTGAAAAAGGAACCGCCGTTTCATACAATATGGTAGGTTACAAAGCGCTTGTAAAGGTTTATAATAACAATGATAATAATGCGGTAGTGAGGCTTCAGTCTTCTACCAGCGAATTAAATGAGGTTGTTGTTACAGCTTTGGGGATTAAACGTTCGGAAAGAGCGCTGGGTTATGCTATTACAACTTTAGATAGTTCGGCATTTACAAATGCAGTAGCGACTAACTGGACTGATGCACTATCAGGAAAAGTAGCAGGATTGAACCTGGTTCGCAATAGCGGTTTGGCAGGATCTAATAAAATTATTCTACGCGGAGAAAATAATTTAACCGGAGATAATGAGGCGCTGATTGTTATTGATGGAGTTGTAGCCAGCAGCAGTGCAAAACGTACTGCCGGAACTGGTGGTGGTGTTTATGGAACATCGGGAGATATTTTACCTACCGATTTTGGTAGTGCACTTAGCGATTTAAGCTCTGATGATATTGAAAATGTAACTGTGCTAAAAGGGCCGGCGGCATCTGCGCTTTATGGCCAGCGGGGAGCAAACGGAGCAATTGTAATTACCACCAAATCTGCGGGTAGCAATAAGAAAAAGTTTAACATTACATACACTTCTAATAAGGCTTTCGAGCAAATTAACCGAGGACCGGATATTCAGCAGGAATATGGCGCAGGGGTAAGTGGTGCAAGTTATTATAGTTTTGGTACGAATGCTGATGGGGCTGATACTCATGCAACGAGTTCAACTTACGGTCCACGATTTGATGGTACAAGTATGTTTTTTCAGTACGACCCTGTTACTCAAAAAGGTGGTACAACCCGTACGCCCTGGGTTGCATATCCAAATGCTTTAGATGCATTTTTCAAAACAGGTGTAGAAAATACCAATGCTGTTAGCTTAGATGGAAACGCCGGAAAAGTAGGTTTACGCTTTACTGCAAGCCATGGCGATAACGACTGGATCGTTCCTAATACCAATTTAGAACGTACTTCGGTTGCTTTATCGGGAAATAGCAAAATCACTAAAAAACTAAATCTTGTTTTTAAGGCCAGCTACAATAACAGGCATAGCGATAATTTGCCAGCAACAGGTTATGGCAATCAGTCTTTAATGTATTGGTTCATGTTTGCTCATCCAAATATGAATTTAGATTGGTTTAAAAATTATTGGGTGGCCGGCCAAGAGCAACGGAAATTTGTTGATTTAACTTCGAGTTTCCCTGAAGGTCCTTATGCAATTTCTGAACAATATTTAAACGGTCAGAGACGAAATGGTGTTTTGGGAAATGTTCAGGCAACTTACAATTTTACCAACGATTTAAGCTTATTGGTGCGCTCATCAATCGATTATAATCATGATATCCGCGAAACCCGTCGCCCGTGGGATGCTGCAGGAGCAAAATTTGCTCAGGGATCTTTTAGGGTTCAGGATATAAATTCGTACGAAGTCAATGCTGACTTTTTATTAAGATATAACAAGCAGCTAACAAAAGATATTAAACTTTCTGCAACAGTAGGAGGTAGCCAGTTAAGAAACAGGTATTACAAATCGGAGTTACGTGCTGATGGATTGGTTGTTCCTGGCGATTATAGTCTGGAAAACAATCAAAATCCATTAATATCTGTACCTGATACAGCCCGTTACAATATCAACAGTTTGTACGGTACACTGTCGCTCTCACTAAAAAATTATTTGTTTTTAGATTTTACCGGCAGACAGGATTGGAACAGTACGCTTGCATCTCCGCTTCGTACAGATAATGTTGGTTTCTTTTATCCATCTGCAAGTTTATCATTCATTGCTTCAGATTTCTGGAAAATGCCTTCACAAATCAGTTATTTAAAACTACGTGGATCAATTGCTCAGGTTGGTAGCGGTGGAACAACCCCATACCGTACTGCCTATAATTATACCCTTGCTGCTAACGGGATTTATCCGGGAGAGGCAATGACAAACCCAAGCATACTTCCAAATGTTAACTTAAAACCGCTATCTACAACTACTGTTGAGATAGGTGCAGAATTGAGGTTGTTTAAAAGCAGGTTGAATTTTGACTTTGCTGCATATACCGGAAATACCAAAAATCAGATATTAAGCCGCTCGATTGACAGGTCTACAGGTTATTCAGTTGCCATATTTAATGCCGGGCGTGTAGATAACAAAGGTTTGGAAATGTCTGTAAATGCTACGCCGTTACAAAGCAAATCGTTTAAATGGACGGTTAACGGAACATTTTCGGCAAACAGAAATACCATTAGAGAACTTGCTGACAGCTCGGTAATACTTCGTACAGGGCCACTTGGAGGTACTCAAATTGTAGCAAATGTTGGAGGTAGTTTAGGTGATATTTACGGTTTTGGATTAAAGCGTTCGCCTGACGGACAAGTGGTATTCGATAATACTGGTAAAGCTATTGTGGATCAAACACAATTAAAATACCTCGGAAATACCATGCCTAAATTCAGATTTAGTTTTGGTACTGGTGTAACCTATAAAGGTTTTACTGCAAATGTTTTATTTGATGCACAGCTCGGTGCCGTTGCACACTCATTAACATTTGCAAGAATGGCCGGTCTTGGTAAATTAAAATTAACACTGCCTGGAAGATATGGTGGCTTAATTGGAGAAGGTGTAATGTTAAATGCAGATGGTGTTACTTATAGTCCTAATACAACGGTAGCAACTGATATCGGTGCATTTTATGAAGCGATGTACGGCTCTACCAATGCTGAAGGAAGTACTTTCAGAACAGATTATCTAAAATTCAGGGAAGCAAGTCTTAATTATACATTCTCTAAAAGGCTGACTTCGAGTTTAGGCCTTAGCCGTTTAACCCTGGGTGTATACGGACGTAACTTGTATACCTGGTCGCCATGGCCAGCTTTCGATCCAGAGTTTGGTACTTTATCGGGTAGCGATATTGTACAAGGTTTTGAAGTTGGGCAATTGCCATCAACCAGAACTTTTGGTGCACGTTTAGTAGTGGGAATAAACTAATAAGAAAATGAAAAAAATTAAAAATATTACAGGTTATGCTTTCTTACTAGTGATGGGGACTTCATTTTTCTCCTGCAAGAAAGATTTCGATAAAATCAATACAGATCCAATAGGTGTGCCTAAAGTTGCAGCAGAAAAATTGCTGGCACCTACTTTAACAAACGTATTAAGTGCAAACTTAATTCGTAACCGGAGCATTAACAACGAACTAATGCAAGTTACAGTTTCTACTTTGGATGAGGTGCTGGAAGGCAGGATTTACAGGTATGATATCAGGAGGCAACTATCTGATGCGATGTGGAATTCATGGTATTCTGAATTGACCAATATAAAAGATATCAATATCATTGCCAGCGAAAAAGGTACAATTAACACTTCATATCAGGGGATTTCAAGAATTGCAGAAGCGTGGACTATGCAATTGCTAACCGATACTTATGGCGATGTACCTTATACAGAAGCAAATCAGGGTAAGCTTGGTACTTTAGAGCCAGCATTTGATAAGCAGAAAGATATTTATATGTCGTTGCTGAATAAACTGGAAGAAGCAAATACACTTCTTTCGGCAGGTCAGACTATTGTGGCCAACAGTGATCCGGTTTATAACGGTGATATTAATAAATGGCGCAGATTTGGAAACTCCCTGTATTTAAGGTTGTTGCTGCGTATTTCTGGTAAAGCAGAAGTAAGTGCGCAGGTTATAGCCAAAATAAAAGAAATGGTAGATACTAACCCTGCCAAGTATCCAATTATGACTGATAATACCCATACAGCTAAAATTCTTTGGAATGGTACAAATAGCAGTACGGCTGTATATTCATCGCCATTTATGGTTAGTGTTAGGCCGGCCGATTTCAGGGCATCTGCCATCGTTGATTTCTTCATCAACAATCTAACCAGCTGGGCTGATCCTAGAATAAATCCTACATATGGAAAAAACGGGGTAAACAGATGGGGAATAGCTTCAGGACCGGCAGGATACGTTGGTGTGCCAAGCGCCTATGCGATAGGTAGCGGAGCACCAGCAAAACAGGCTTATTTTTATTCTGATGCACAATCTGGTAATCCATTCAGTTTGCAAACAGACGCTTCAACAGGAGTGATCATGAATGTGGCAGAAGTTGATTTTATTTTGGCAGAGGCGGCAGCAAGAGGCTGGATTAACGGAACTGGCGAAAACTATTATTATAAAGGTATAGCAGATGGAATTAACTACTGGATTCCGTCATTATATGCAAACGGTAATGACGCATCAGTAAGAGATTATGCTTCGAAAGGTGATTTTAACTGGAACAACGCATTACCATTGGATAGTAAAACGGTTGGTGCTAACAGTAAACTGGAGCAGATTCACCTGCAAAAATATTATGCATTGTTTTTAGTAGATTTTCAGCAATGGTTTGAATACACGAGAACCGGGCATCCACTGCTTCCGAAAGGAGCAAGTTTATTAAATGGTGGAAAAATGCCGGTTCGTCTATACTATCCGATACTTGTACAATCTACAAATCCAACTAATTATAAAAATGTTCTGGCTGCACAGGGAGCAGATGATGTTAATACACTAATGTGGTGGCAAAAACCTTAAATACTATTGATGATGAAAAATAAACTAAAATATTTTCTTTTGCTGGCCATTACTGTTGTGATTTACACAGGCTGCAAACGGGATGACGACTATCGCTATAAGTTTTCAGAAAGTGGTTTCATTTCCAACTTTGATTTAAGAAGGTACTATAAAGGAACAGATCTTGCACTTAATGCCGATGCCATAGGTGGTGCTACAAGTATTAGAGGTGTGGTGGTTTCTGATTTTAGATCGGGTAATTCTGTAGCAGGATTAATTGCTTTGCAAAATAGCCGCATTAATGGTAGCGCAGATTCACTCAGGGGCATTTCCTTTAATATTGGAGCGGCTGCTTCAAATTTTATTCCTGGAGATTCATTGCATATCAAACTTGACGGTGGTGTATTGAAAAGGGTAGATGGGGTTTTACAAATCACTGGTTTAACAAGTTCTGCTGTTACCAAAGTTGCATCGGGTAGAATCATTAAGCTTCAGGCAGCAAGTACGAGTACTATTTTAGCTAATCCAGATCGTTATGAAAGCACGCTGGTAGCCATTAATAGTGCTGTATATGATCCAGAGCCTGCTAGTGGTGTCGTTTATTCGGGAGATAAAATCCTAAATGATGGTTTCGGGGTTGCAACCTTGCGTACCAGTGCTAATGCTACTTTTGCCAATACCGCTGTTCAGCCATCGGGTAACTTTACCGGTATAGTTTATGTTACCGGCACGGGGGCTTCAAAAAAGATCGAATATAGAATGAGAGCAATAGAAGACTTCTTTTATGTTGCAATGCCTAAACTTTCGCCAGCAATTATTTCTGGTTTTCATGTGGATCCCAACGGAACAGATGGGAATTATGAATACATTCAGTTTTTAGCAACAAAGGATATTGATTTTGCAGTTACTCCATTTTCAGTATATACCAATAATAATGCTGGGGCAACTACTTTTCCTACGCAAGGGTGGAACACAGGTGCATTGAGGACTTACAAATTTAACCTTACCTCTGGTTCAGTAAAAAAAGGAAGCTTTTTCTATGTTGGTGGAGCAGGCCAGCGTATTAACGGTTCAGCCTCAACAGTTATACCTGCATCGAAATGGATTGCAAGTGTGAATTATACTACTGTGCCGGGCGCAAATGGTGTTGGAGATGTAACAGGCAACCTGTTGGCTAATAGCGGAAACGTTGCGGGTATCGCCATATTTGAAGGTACCAATATAACTCCAAACTCTGTTCCATTAGATGTAATCTTTTATGGTGGGGCAAATGGAAGTTATTATACACCAGGCCCTCCTGAATATGGATTCAGAATTACGATTACTGATAAATTTAGTACTTACGCCGGAACATCAGCGCAAGAGTATTATGGAAAGGGAACAAATGGAAACGATAAGCGTTTTGCAGGTTTCCCAACTGCTGTAAGTTTCGCCAGATTAGGAGGTGTTTACAGGGCCAATAAAGGTGGATGGGAATCGGCGCGGACAATGATTAGCGTTGTATTGACCAATACCTCGGTACTTAGTGATATAGAAACAGGAAGCGTTACCACCTTAATCGATAAATAAAAAAATGAGAAGGCCAGCGAGAACTGGCCTTCTTAATATTGCAACCACTTAATCTATATGATTTAAGATCAATAAAAATCAATGAACAGAAGATCCTTTATACAAAAGTCAACTTTATTAACCACAACTTTATTCGTTAGTCTAAAATCCTTCCCCTCGTCGCTGTTTGCTGTTGATGGTTTGGTAAGCGGAACCGTAACCAGTAAGGGCAAAGCGGTTGCCGGGGTTGTAATTTCTGATGGTTACAGCGTAGTGCAAACCGATAAAAGCGGTAATTATGAAATAAAACTCCACGAACTGGCCCGTTTTGTATGGATCAGTACGCCTGCTGGTTATGAATTTAAAACCGAAAGCAGCATCGCGCGCCATTATTACAAACCAGATACTGCCGGAAAATTAAATTTCGACCTTAAGCCGCTGAAACAGAATGATGAAAAACATAACTTTATTATTTGGGCCGACCCGCAGGTAAAGAATAAAAAAGATGTGGCACAAATGATGGAAACCTCTGTGCCTGATACCCGCGAGGTAGTAAAAAGCATGGGTAAAACACCCGTACATGGAATTGGAGTAGGTGATTTGGTTTGGGATAATTTTGATCTTTTCCCTGCCTACGATGAAGCCATAGCCAAAATTGGTATTCCTTTTTTCCAGGCATTGGGTAACCATGATCAGGATTACAGGCAGGGTGGAGACGATACTTCCGACAGGACTTTCCAGGCGCATTACGGACCAACATATTACTCATTTAACAGGGGCAAGGCGCATTACGTAGTTTTAGATGATGTACGCTATTTAGGTGTAGAGCGTACCTACGATGGCTACATCACTCCAACGCAATTAGAATGGCTGGCCAAAGATTTACAGTTTGTGCCTAAAGAGGCGTTATTGATTATCTGTTTGCATATTCCGGTACACAATTCAGTAAAAAATAATGCTGATTTCTATGCCGTTTTAAAAGATTTCAAAAACATCCACATCATGTCGGGGCATACCCACTTTAATAAAAATGTAATCAAAAACGGAATTTACGAGCATAACCATGGTACGGTTTGTGGCGGCTGGTGGACAGGCCCGATTTGTGAAGATGGAACCCCGCGTGGTTATGGTGTTTACGAAGTTGACGGAACCGAACTGAAATGGTATTACAAATCGACAGGTAGAGATCGGAAAGAACAACTGGATATTTACGTCGATACCTTAACCAACCAGAAAAGGCTGATTGCAAACGTTTGGAACTACGATCCCGATTGGAAAGTAGAATATTTCCTCGATGGTAAGCCAATGGGCACTTTAGCACAACAAGATGGTTATGATCCGCTGGCAGTAAAGCTGTATAAAGGCGATAAATTGCCTAATCCAAGGCCGTTTGTAGAACCGCGTTCAACCGATCACTTATTTTTAGCACATTTTGAGCCCAGCGTTAAAAACGTAAAGGTGGTTGCGACCGATCGTTTCGGTGAGAAATTTGAAGCAGAAATTAAAGGATAAAAACCGATGAAAACCGCTGTAACGCTTTATGGTTTAATTTTGTTGGGTGCTTTGGCGGCCCGTAAACTTAATATGGCTCCTCAAGCAACTCAATACCCTGCATTTAGTGCAGAGGCGCATCGGGGCGGCAGGGGATTAATGCCCGAAAATACCATTCCGGCTATGCTTTTTACGTTGAAGAACTACCCGGTAACTACTTTGGAAATGGATACCCATATTACCAAAGATGGCGAAGTGGTGGTAACACACGATGATTATTTGAGCCGGGCTTTTACACTGTTGCCCAACGGTAGTGAAATACCGAAAGCAGATGCAAAGAAATATGCGGTTTATCAGCTTAACTACGATAACCTTAAAAGCTTTATTGTGGGAGCAAAACCCTACGATGCATTTCCTCAGCAACAACAGGTTAAAAGTTATATTCCGCGTTTAGGCGATTTGATCGACTCTGTTCAGCATTACATTAAAAGCAACCATAAGAAACAATGCTTTTACGATATCGAAATTAAATCTACTGTGAAAGGCGATGATGTGCTGCATCCTAAGCCCGAAAAGTTTGCAGAACTGGTTTTGGCAGTAGTTAAAAGAAAAGGGATACTGAATTATACGGTTATCCAGTCTTTTGATAAGCGGGCTTTACAGTTTATCCATCAAAAATATCCAGAAGTAAGGCTAAATTATCTGGTTAACAATAATAAAAGCTACGAAGAACACATTGAAGAACTGGGTTTTAAGCCTTTTATTATCGGGGCATCTTACAAAGATTTTAATCCAGAGATAATTGGCAAGGCACATGCCGATGGGGTAAAGGTTTTAACAGCCACAGTTAATACCCAAGAAGAAATAGAAAAGTTAAAAGCTTTAAAAATAGATGGAATAATGACCGATTATCCGAACCTATTTTAAAATAGAAATAACAATATACCATGAAATTAAATGTATCAGCCGTATTCATTGCGGTATCTTTGTTCGGTGGCCATGTGTTTGCCCAAAAAACAGCAGAATTTCCGAAATTCAGTGCAGAAGCACATCGCGGTGGACGCGGGTTAATGCCCGAAAATACCATTGCAGCCATGCTTAACGCAATGAAAATTGAAGGCATAACCACTCTGGAGATGGATACCCACATCTCTAAAGATGGCAAGGTAGTGGTTACGCACGATGATTATTTAAGTCCGGCATTTATGCTTACACCCGAAGGGAAAGAAATTCCGGAATCAGATGCACGTAAATACCCGATTTTTGGGATGAATTACAATGAGATTAAGAAATTCGATATCGGAAGTAAATATTATGCACTTTTTCCGCAACAGAAAAAAGAAAAAACACAACTGCCTTTGCTGGCCGATTTAATTGATGCGGTGCAACGCGATATTAAAGCCAATAAACGTAAACAGTTTTTTTATAACATCGAAACCAAATGCAGCGAAAAGGGCGATGGGGTAACCAATCCCGACCCGGAAACTTTTGTTAAACTTTTAATGGAAGTAATTAACAGCAAGAAAATTACTCCTTTTGTGGTTATCCAGTCGTTTGATAAGCGAACCATTCAGTTGATTCACCAAAAGTACCCGGCCGTTAAAACTTCTTTTCTTGTGGCCAATAAAAAAACTTATGAAGAAAATATTGCCGATTTAGGCTTTAAGCCATTTATTTTAAGTCCGGTGTGGCAAATGGTTACCGAAGAACTGGTAACTAAAGCGCATGCTGATGGTGTTAAAGTTATCCCGTGGACAGCCAATACTCTGGACGATGTACAAAAGCTGAAAGCTCTAAAGGTAGATGGTATTATTTCTGATTATCCGGATGTTTTAGTACAGGCAAAATAGTATTTTAGGCTTTTAAACTGATAAGATGGAAAAATTTTTGAATAAGTTACTGGTTTTTGCTTTTGCACTTGTACTGTTAAATTTCAAACCGGTACAGGCGCAGGTAATAAAATGGGATAGCACTTATCGTCCGGGTAAATATGTAGAGCTGGTTGCAAAGTTTAAAGCTGATCCGAAATCGAAAAAGGATTTTGTTTTTCTGGGCAACAGCATTACCGCTGGTACCGATTGGGCTAAATTATTGGATTTGCCACAGGCTAAAAACAGGGGGATTTCGGGCGATATTACCTTTGGGGTATTGGAGCGTTTGCAGGATGTGATTGATGGTAAACCGGCTAAAATTTTCATTCTGATTGGAATCAACGATATTTCGAGAAACATTCCGGATAGTGTAATTTTAAGGAATTATAAAAGCATCATCAGCAGAATAAGAAAGGGATCGAAGAAAACCCATATCTATTTCAATACGCTTTTACCTGTGAATAGTGCCTTCGAAAAGTTTAAAAACCATTATGGTAAAGACGAACACATTTTGTGGCTTAATGATCAGATCAGGCAATTTGCGGCAAAGAACGTAACCGTTATCGATCTCTATCCGAACTTTACAGATCAGGATAAACATTTAAGAGCTGAGCTGACTAAAGATGGCTTGCACCTTATTCCTGCAGGCTATCAGGTATGGGCCGATTTTCTTAAAAAGACTGGCTATTTAACAGAACGTTAATTGGGAGGATGCCTCCAAACAACAATTTATTTTTAAGATTGTCCCGTTGAGCCTGTCGAAATGCTTCAAAATTGCTTATTGAAGTCCTTCGACAGGCTACCATTGACAGACCCAACAGAAGAATCGTTATTTCGACTGAAATCAACCGGTTTTTCACCGGTAGCGGAACGGAGAAATCTATAAAGAAAGATTTAGCTTCGCTGAGCACTGCGTGGTTATTTACTATGCGCATATCGCTCGAAATAACGACTCCGAAGGGCCTGTAACTAATATTGATTTTTATCCAATAAATTAGCCCTCAGGATGACAATTGGTTTTGATTTTTTAAGGTTTTAAAGCGAAATGTATTCGCCGGCTAGTGCGATCTGTTCCCGATCAATCTGGCTTAAATGAGGAACATAACCCAGTTTTTTTGCCTGACTATACTGCAGGATGTACCTCTCAGTTTCCGCATTCTCATCACCATTAAAGATGATTCCCTTAACCGGAATACCATATAGTTTTAGCAGATTGAGCGATAATAAAGTGTGGTTAATGCTGCCCAGGTAGTTTTGCGATACCAGTATCACTTCAACATTCAGTTTTTTAATTAAATCGATAATCAGTTCGGTTTCGTTTAAAGGAACCATTAAACCACCAGCGCCTTCAATAATCAGGTTGTTTTCTGTTACAGGTATATGAATCTGATTAAGGTCAATTTCAATTCCATCCAATCTGGCCGATAAATGTGGAGATAAGGGCTGCGTTAAGCGGTAGCTTTCGGGGTGGATAACAGTTTTAGTGTTGGAAATTAAGCTGCTAATGGTTAGGCTATCGCTGGTATCGAGGTCGCCCGATTGGATTGGTTTCCAGTAATCGGCCTTTAGTTTTTCTGTTACAATTGCACTAACCAGTGTTTTGCCTATGCCGGTGCCAATGCCGGTAATAAAATATTTAGCCATCAAGTTGAAATTCGTTTAGGTGATTAACCAATGAGGTAATTTCATCATCGGTATTAAAAGTATGAAGGCAAATGCGTAAGCGCTCTTTGCCCAGCGCAACCGTTGGACTTAAAATCGCCCTTACATCAAAGCCTGCCTGTTGTAAAGTTTTTGCTGCTTGCTTAGCACGCTCGTTCGATGAAAATAAAATGCCCTGTATCGCACTTTCGCTATCTAAGGCCGCTATATTTTTTGCTTTAAGCAATTTTCTAAAGAGCGCTATCTTTTGATGAATGATCGTGTGATCTGTTTTACCCAATAACTGGTAGGCTGCTTTTACAGTAATGATATTATGAATGGGTGCTGCGGTAGTGTAAATAAACGACCGTGCAAAATTAATGAGGTAATGGCGCAGGTTTGGACTACCCAGTACTATTGCCCCATGCGCGCCTATGGCTTTGCCAAAAGTAACAATGCTTGCAAATACGCTATGGCTAAGGTTGAGTTGTTGTACCAAACCTTTACCCATCTCGCCAAAAATACCGGTGGCATGAGCTTCATCTACAATTAAGTTGGCTGCATATCGCTCACAAAGTGCAGCTATACTTGTTAGTGGAGCAGTATCGCCATCCATTGAATAAACACTTTCTACCACCACAAAGATGTTTCCTTGCGCTGTTTTGAGTTTTGTTTCCAGTGCATTTATGTCGTTGTGGGCAAATTTGTAGCGGGTAGCATGGCTTAAACGGCAACCATCAATAATGCTGGCATGAACCAGTTCATCAGTAATGATGGTATCGCCACGTTGTGGAATGCTGGATAAAAGGCCAACATTGGCATCGTAACCCGAATTGAAGATTAAACCACTTGTTGCACCATGGAAACTGGCAATAAAATGCTCGGTTTCTTCTATGTAGCTGGTGTTACCGCTGAGTAAGCGCGAACCACCAGAACCATTTTTATAATCAGGAAGTTGCTGTGTTAAAGCGGAAACAAGTTGCTGTAATTCGACCGAGCGGACAAAACCCAGATAATCATTTGAACAAAAATCAACAGGAGGGAGGTTGGTAGACAGGTTTCTGATAGAAAGGTTATCTTTCCGTTCCTGAAGTTTGCTGTTAAGGAATTGCTCGATTTTACGCATTGGCCAAAAATACAGAAAGCGTGCTGAATAATCAGAACGCTTTCTAAAATATGACGAATTAACCCTGGAGGTTAAAACCAATATATCAAATTAACCTTGTGCCGGTGGATTAGAAACAACCGGAGCTTTATCTTTTTTGTGCTGTCCCAGTCCTCTTCTCATTTTACCTGCTTTTTCTTTGGCTTCTGCACGGAATGCATCCATTTTAGTTTTTTGATCGGCAGTTAAAACGGCATCTATTTTAGCTTTTTGTGCACCCAAAGCTGCTTTGCGCTCTTTCATTTTACCTTTCATATCGCCCTGATCGGCTTTTCTCCAGGTATCCATGGTTTTTGCATTTTCCAGCTGGATGGCATAAATTTTCGACTTCTGATCGGCTGTTAAGCTTAGCTCTTTTTCCATTTTGGCCGTTACTTTTTCAGCACGCTGTTCAGCGGTCATTTTAGGCATTTGCCTTCTTGCCCTTTTTGTTGTGTCTTGTTGAGCAAATGCAGCTGTTAAACCCATCACTGCAATTGCTATGGTTAAAATTGCTCTTTTCATGTTTAATTTTTTTATGTGTTTGTTAAACTGATAGATATAAAAAAACGTAAACGGTTTAATCGGAGCCTGTTAAAAAATGTTAATTCTTGTTCAATTGCGAAATTGATTTCTGCATTTGGGCCATCATTTGGGTTAAGGTCTCCATGGTTGGATCTGGTGCAGGTTCTGGTAGAGAAGTAGAAATATAGGCTTTTGCTTTCCAGATTTCTAAAATATCTTCGGCCGCAATGGTATAAGCATCATAAACCTTATTGTCGGAAATTAATTTCAGGTCTTTGTTTTCTTTAAAGCGGTTACCAGCTCTTTTATATACTACACCTTCATTTTTGCTAATGATGACATAGGTTTCACCGGTTTTTACTTCGTTCCAGTTATCGAGGTATTCGCCAATAATTACGCTGCCGGGTTGAACAGGCAACATGCTGTCGCCCATAATTTCGAATGCACGGAAAGTACCTTGCCTTAAAGCAGGCAGAGGTAGCTGGAATTTAGGCAGGTCGCTTATATATTGTGGATCTGAAAAACCATTCAGGTAACCAGCGCTGGCTTTAACCGGCACAAGCTCGATGTTTTCCCGATCGTTTTGATCTACTGAAATACTCAGTACCCGCAGGTTCGATCCCTGGCTTTTCGGCTTCGGTTTCCAGCTGTCTGAAATTTTTTCATTGATAAATTCATCAATGGTTAAGTCAAAATATTCTGCTATTTTTTTTAGTAATTCATATTTAGGCTCAGCACGGTCTTCCTCGTAGGCACCGATTAAAGATCTTTTGATTTCCATAATATCAGCGAAATTTTGCTGTGTATGGCCTTTTTTCTTCCTGAGGTACTTTAAATTATTTGAAATATTTGACATAAAAATAAATTTTAAAATAAATTTGGAATTACTAAAATAGTTAGTAATTTTATGCTCATAAAGTTAGTAATATTATTTTGAATTGCAAGAAGATATACTAAATAGTTTAGTTTTAATTTTTAAACATAAGATCATGAAAAAGTTTGTTTACATCGTTACCGACAGAAATCGCACCAGCATGCACGTAGGCATGAGTTCTGATTTGATTAAGACTTTGGATTTCTACAAACAGATGCCAAACTTATTCTTTGATAATGGAATGCAATTAACCCGTTTAGTTTACTTTGAAGAGTTTAAATCTGAAGCCCAGGCTTTGGTCCGTTTTAAATCTATTAGCAGGTTTACCCGCATGCAAAAGGAGCGTTTGGTACGCTCATGCAACCCCGACTGGATTGATTTAACCATAGGGCTGGATTTTGAAAATATCCTTTTACATCGAAACATAACCAATCAGGTTAAGTTATCATTCAATAGCCTATCTTAAAAAAACATATCCTGCAAAAAGAGCGATCAGTTATCTGATCGCTCTTTTTGCAGCTATTAAATTTGCTTGCTGATTACCAACCCGGTGCAAAAGTTAAACCAAATACCCCAGCTTTAACATCTTTACGCTGAAAAGGAATAGCATAATAAGGCTCTAGTACAAAATAGCCAAAAACATTTACCCTCAACGATATACCAACACTTAGCGCTGGCACACGCTCATTTGTGGTTTGGTAAGAGCCAATAACGGCACCGCTATCATCTTTTACAGGAACATCTGTATAAGTTGGTTCACTTTTGAAAACTACTTTGGTATCATTTGTCCAGGCTACACCAGCATCAAAGAAAAGATTCAAATCAGAAAATAAAAATTTAGAAGGAACAGCTGCCAGTTTTTTCGGGCCTGTAAATGGCAGGCGTACCTCAAAGTTAACTACGGCAATTTTACTTCCGCTTAACTGGTTAATATCAAAAGATTCAGAAGCTCTTGCCGATGTGGTTTTATATATAGAGTTCGATTCGTAACCTCTGATTAAATATGGATAACCCAGATACATCGGGTAAAGTTTATCCGCATCTTTACCGATTCTTAAAGTGTTGTAGCTTCTTACGGCAAAAGTAACAGGTTTAGCTCTCCAGTATTTGCGTAAATCGGCAGTTACACCAGCAAAATTATAGGTTCCGAGGAATTTCTCACCACTTACACGGTACCTGAAACCATCCAGCGGAGCCGTTAATCCAAAAATCGAATTATCGCCAACAAAACCAGCGTTTAACTGAAACAGGGTGAAGGCATTAAAAGGAATACCATAATCTAAGGAAGCCTGTTCATTCGATATTTTTGTGCGGTCAGACCCTACAAAAAATCCGTTAGGATTGTAGTAATTGCTATAACGGTCTACCCGATAGCTGTAGTGCGAAAAGGCACCCCCCAGCTCAAACCGGTGTATTTTGCTAAAAGGGTAGGCTCCAAAAACCTGCACCTGATCTTCAAACGTTCTGATGATATCGGTACGGTAATTAATTGCGTCGGTGGTTTGATTGTTGCCAACCGGCACTTTTTCGAAACCGTAAGAGCTAAACCCCGAAACATAAGGAATGTGCGAAACCGCAACTCCCCAGTTAATTCTGCTTTTTTGGTTAATATAACCTACTAAACCTCCAAAATCGTAGATTTCTCCGTTTACCGAAAGGTTGGCAATGATCTGGTTGGTACCCAATATATCGCTAAACATACCTACAATACCTCCCGAAACACCAGTTCCGAAACGGCTTGTAGATACACCAACACCACTGTTTGCCAGATAATCTAACCTGAATTTTGGTTTGTATGGCACTACTCTCATCGAATCGGCTACCGTTTTTTCGAATCGGTCGAAGTTATTCAGGTTCGAATTGATGATGTTAACACCAATATTCTCCATTGGAGGTAAAACTGCAGCATCGAAGTTTTCTTCCTGATTGCCAATGCGTTTAGCTTTAAAGCTGCTTAATTTAGCATTATAAAGGGTGTAACGCTGATAGCGGTAGTAACTGTAAACAATATCATCGGTTGCCGATACTGAAATGGCTGGCGAAAACTCGGTGATACCACTGATACCGGTAAAGTAATCGGTTAACTGATCTACACTATTATCGGCGAAGTTGTATTTGTATAAATTTCTGAAACCATCTCTGTTTGACAAGAAATAGATGTTTTGACTGTTTGAAGAGAATTGTGCATTGAGGTTATTAGCACCCGGAAATACATTCAGATTGCTAACTGTTTTCGCAGCAATATCATAAACAGCCAGATTGATTGGCAGCACTGCATTTACGGTATTGGCCTGAATGGCTGCACGATCTGATGAAAATACCAGTTTTTTGCCATCAGGAGAATAACTGGGGGCATAATCAGAATACACATCGTCGGTAATCTGGGTTATCACTTTCGTGTCCAGATTGTAAGAGAAAATATCACTCTGACCTTCAACCATACCTGAGAATGCCACATCTTTTCCGTTAGGCGACCAGGTTAAGTTGCCAAATTGCTGCACTTTTCCCATGGCCGTTTGCGATACCGTAGAACCAGTGGCTACATCAACAATCATCATCTGATTTTTACCATGACTGAAAATACTAAAAGCAAACTGCTTACTATCTGGCGACCAGGCACCGGCCGATTCTATAAAGTTAAAATCATCGATATGGCCATTAGAAATCTGGCTGGTTAGTTTCCTGATAATCCGTCCGGTTTTGGCATCGGCGAGGAACAAATCAATACCAAAGAGGTCTTTCTCTGACATAAAAGCCAGGTATTTACCGTCGGGACTAAGGGCAGGGGCAACGTTCATATTGCCGGCATTTTTGTTGTCGATAATTTTAGTTCCCGTAATTTTTATCTGCGAACTATCCGCTTTTAGCATGGGTTTGTAATGCGCATCAATCGAGTTTTTCCAAAGGCCTGATAAGGTTTTATCGTCGTAACCAAAGGTATATTTGATGGCATTCTCGTAACCGTATTTTGCCGTATTCTTAAATAAAGGAACTATAGTGGTATCGCCATATTGTGAACCAATGTAAGTCCAGAAGGCCTGACCATAACGGTATGGGAAATATTTATTGGAGTTGGTTAAGTCTTTTAGTGAAGGGATATCACGATTTAACATGGCATCGCGCATCCACATCGAAGTAAAGGCATCTTTTTTACCGATAGAAAGATACTCGGCCATCCCCTCAACCATCCACAAGGGCGTTTGTCCTACATTTTCGAGGCTGATCGAATCTTTTTCCAATAAGATGTGATACTGGAATGCGTGCACCAACTCGTGACCCAAAACGTGTCTGGTTTGGCTGTTAAGCTCCATAATCGGCATAATAACGCGGTTTTTTAGGGCTTCGGTAACACCACCGGTACCAATTCCGATTTCTCCGTTCAGAGCAGTAGTTTGTTGAAAATCAGGGTGGTTGTTGTAAAGGATAATCGGATTTTTCTTTAAGAAAGTATCTCTGAAAACCTCCTGATGCATTTTGTACCAGGTTTCGGCATCCTGCGAAAAGCGTTTCAGGAGCTTAGGGTTTTTAAGATAGTAGTAAATTTCGAAGTGGGGAGTTTGTAAAACCTCAAAGTCGAGTTTTTTATACCTTACCTTATTTTGGCCAAAGTATTGGGCTTTTACAGAGAGTGAAAGAATAAGCAGGAGCGATAAAGTAAAATATCGCTTTAATAAAGTAGAGCCTATTTTCATATGTGTAGTTTTAGTATCGATGTTCAGTAATTTACGAAAATGAAATTGTAAGAGATTTGGAAAATAAAAATAGTAATTGTTTAAAATACTATTGAAATTTTAACATTTTTTTAAACTTTTGGCTAACCAAAAACTGGTTAGCCGAAAGTTTATTGCAGGAAAATCCTTTAATTGTCGTTATTGTTTTCGTTTTTTTTCTTTTCCCGTTCTTCCTGGCGCTGTTTTCTTCTCAGTTCGCGTTCCTCTTTTTTAGTTAGGGGTACAGTTGCGGCAGGTGGGGGTTGAACTGGTTCTGGTTTCTTTTCTTCCTTTTTCACTTCAGGTTCAACCACCACAGGGGTAGCTGTTTCCGGAGTTTCTGGTACTGTAAACTCGGTCGAATCAACCATTACGCTATCGGTTGAAGTAGTATCCCTAACAATTTGTGGGCTAGGGCAGTTGTAGGTACGGGTAATATCAACTGTAGCTTTTGGAAAAGGACCATAAGTATAGCCAGTACTTGGATCGAGGTAAACTTTCTCCATAAATTTGGCAAAAATAGGTAAGGCTGTTCTCGAACCTTCTCCCTGTTCTCCATTTTTAAAGTGTGCCGTTCTTTCGTCGCAGCCTACCCAAACACCTGTTACCAAATCTTTTGTTAAGCCCATATACCAGGCATCTACATAATCGGATGAGGTTCCTGTTTTACCACCAATCTGGTTATTTTTTCTAAATAAATCGGGCCATTCCCACAAGGCCTGAGAAGTTCCTCCGGGTTCTTCCATACCACCACGAAACATGTAGGTCATTAACCAGGCAATTTCTTCGCTTAAAACCCTTTTGGTTTTAGGCTTAAATTCGTCAATTAAGTTGTTATCCTGATCGGTAATTTTCTCCACTAAAATCGGATCAGTTTTAATGCCTTTATTCATAAAAGTGGCATAAGCTTTCACCATTTCGTAAACAGTAACATCGTTTGAGCCCAAACTTACCGATGGAACAGACTCTAAATGGCTATCGATACCACATTCGTGTGCATATTTAACTACGTTATCCCAGCCTACCTTTTCGGTAACCTGTGCAGTAATGGTGTTTACCGATCTGGCCATGGCCCATCTTAAGCTCATTTCGCGGTAGGTAATGCTGTAATCGGCATTTTTAGGCTCCCAATATTTGGTTTCGCCTTTATCCTGATAAGCAATCTTAACTGGTTTATCCGTAAACTTATCGCAAGGACTCATGCCTTGTTCTAAAGCAGTAAGGTAGGCGAAAGGTTTAAAAGTAGAGCCTGCCTGACGTTTAGACTGGTTAACGTGATCGTATTTGAAGAATTTATGGTTAATTCCACCCACCCAAACCTTAATTTTTCCGCTGGCAGGTTCCATGGTCATCATACCCGTATTCATGATCTTTCCATAATAACGGATCGAATCTAAAGTAGAAAATAGGGTATCGCGATCACCTTTGTAGGTGAAAATCTGCATCCTTTTCTTTTTATTGAAATAAGCCGTTACAGAATCGGGATTATTAGGGAATTTCTTTTGCAACGCGGTATAAATCGGCAGGTTCTTCATTGCTCTGTCCGGATAATCTACTTTTTGCTTCTCCAAATCGTACCAGGGATCTTCGTTGCCCCATACGTTGTAAAACCTGCGTTGCAAAATCCGCATCTGGTCGGCAACGGCTTCTTCAGCGTATTTTTGAAGTTTAGAATCGATGGTGGTATAAATCTTTAACCCATCTTCGTATAAATCGTAACCATTATCTGTACACCATTTTTCGAGGTATTTAGCCACTGCTGCGCGTAAATAAGAATCTCCATCGCTGCCATCCTGCATTTTACCTTCTTTCAGTTTAATGGGCTCTTTTGATAAACCGGTTAAGCTGTCTTTGCTCAGGTATTTATATTTGTTCATCTGGGCAAGCACCACATTTCTTCTCTCAAGTGCTTTAGCAGGGTTTTTGGTTGGATTGTAAAGGGTAGTTCCTTTAAGCATCCCTACCAGCATGGCTGCATCGGTTGTGCTTAAATCTTTGGCTTCTTTATCAAAGTAAATCCTGCTGGCCGTTTTAATACCATAGGTGTTGTTACCGAAAGAAACTGTATTGAGGTACATCGTAATGATGTCGTTTTTTGAATAGTTGGATTCAAGCTTAACCGCTGTCATCCATTCTTTTAATTTTACTATTAACGTGCGTACCAGTGGGATTTTAACCAATAAACCCTGCGATTTATTGTATCGGGTGCGGTACAGGTTTTTGGCCAGTTGTTGTGTAATGGTACTGGCACCACCATCTTTACCTAAACCAATCACCGCACGGCCTACGGCCTGTACATCGATTCCCCAATGTTTGTAAAAACGTACATCTTCCGTAGCCACCAATGCCTGTATTACACTTGGGGCAATTTCTTCGTAATTTACCGGAGTTCTGTTCTCTTTAAAATATCTGCCAATTAGTTTTCCATCGGCGGTGTAAAGTTCTGAACCAACCCGCAAGGTTGGCGCTTTAATGTCGCGTACACTGGGAGAATAGCCAAACAGCCACAAAAAATTAAGTTGAAGTGCAGAAAAGAAAATTATTACAAAAAATAAAACAATGGAAAAATAACGTAAGTACTTGTTTTTTATCTCTTTAAACATATTGGTTAAGATGATCTTTTGGTAAATGCTAAGGCGCTAAATATAAAAAAACTCTGTATGCAAATTAACGTATTTAATTTACTTATTTTTTAGTTCTATATTTAAATTATTGATGCACCTGTTTATTTAAAATGTGTATAGGTATGAAGAACGAATTTAAGGGATTAATTGTACAAGGAGACAAGAAATTTTCATTAAAAAACCACAAAACCGACTTTACCGGCGGCTATAATAAGGAAAAGGCAAAAGATGCTTTGGTAAATTCTAAGATAGAACTGAGCCATTTGCAAGAGAAATTGTATGCATCCGGAAAACATTCGGTTCTGATTATTTTTCAGGCCATGGATGCTGCCGGAAAAGACAGTGCAATAGAGCATGTTATGAGTGGATTAAACCCTCAGGGATGCCAGGTATATAGTTTTAAAGTGCCAACCTCAGAAGAATATCAGCACGATTTTCTGTGGCGGCATTATAAAGCTTTACCAGAGCGTGGCCGCATCGGGATACACAACCGTTCGCATTACGAGAATGTGCTGGTATGTAAAGTACACCCCGAGTATATTTTGAGTGAGGATATTCCGGGGATTACCGATGTGAAAAAGATCAGTAAGGATTTTTGGAAGCAACGCTATCAAAGTATCAGGAATTTTGAGCAACACTTAACCGCCAATGGTACAGTAATTCTTAAATTCTTTTTAAATGTAAGTAAGGATGAACAGAAACAACGGTTTTTAGATAGGATAGAAGACCCTAGCAAGAACTGGAAATTCTCTTCCGGCGATATTAAAGAAAGGGCTTTGTGGGATAAATACATGGAAGCCTATCAGGATGCAATTAATGAAACGAGTACAGCCGAATCGCCATGGCACATTATCCCCGCTGATAAAAAATGGTTTGCACGTTTGGCTATCAGCGAAATTATTGAAGATAGATTGAAAAATCTGGAATTAAAATTTCCGGTGCTTGGTGCTGAAGAAACTTTGAAGTTAAGCGAAACGAAAAATGCTTTGTTAGCGGAGTAAAATAAAAAAATGCAGGTCTATAAGCCGGGTTCTGTGTCTCGATTGCTCAAGATTTCTATCATTTATCCACTATAAACGTTGCCGTTTATCTCTAACGACCTACCCACTAACATCGGACGGGCAGCCCTACGTGCGTTAGCCTATTTGGTCTTTCAACTCCCGGGGTTTACAATCCGCTACAGTCGCCTGTAGCGCTCGTGCGCTCTTACCGCACGTTTTCACCCTTATCCCGATGTAAAATCGGGACGGTATATTTTCTGTTGCACTATTCCGTAATTCAGGTTTTCATTCCTGAACCCCTTTCCGTTAGAAAGCGGGATGCCCTGCGTTGCCCGGACTTTCCTCTCTCCCGATAAATCGGGACAGCGATAGAACAACCTGCATTTTGCGCAAAGATGTGTTTTTTTAAGCAGAAAGGCGCTAAAAATGCAAAATTTTAATAGAGATGCTCGTCATGCTGAATTTATTTCAGCATCTCAATAAATTTAAAAAATAAGGTGGCAGCTCCTTTAGAATAAATTTACTTACAATTCTGCAATTGCTTCGAAACGGCTGTATAAGGTACAAATCCCTGCTTATTGCCGAAAGAATTGGTGATGTAAACCATTACTTGCGCTACATCAATATCGGCCAGCTCAGGGAAGGCAGGCATTTTTTCTTTGTACTCCTTGCCATGAATAACTAAAGTTTCGTTAGCACCGTTTTTTATAAAACAAGCCAGACGTTCTTTATTTGTTTTTAAGAAAACCGAATCGGTTAAAGGTGGGGCAAGTTCGCCTAAGCCCTCTCCATTTTCACCATGACAGTTCTGGCACCTGCTCTTGTAAATGTCTTTTCCGTTCGACATGTAATTTTGCAGATCAATGGTCTCCTGATTCTGGCAGGAAACGATAACAGCAATAACTGAAAGCAAAAAAATAGAGTTGATGATGTACTTACGCATGGATGTTTTGTTGTGATAATCGTCATTTCGAGTGGAATGAAATGGAGCCGAGAAATCTATGAGGATAGATTTCTCCATTACGCTTCGCTTCATCCGATAACTATCGGATCGAAATGACGATTTAGATTATTACTTTTTGTATTCTGCCAGTAAAACCGGAATGTCCTTCTTTAATTGCTCAACCTGGTCTTCCTTAGTACCATCATAAGCGCCACGGATCCGGCGGTCTTTGTCAATTAAAACCAGATAACCCTGGTGAATATAACCGTCTTTTGCTGTGCTATCTTCGCCAACAGCAACTAAATAGTTTTTTTCTGCCAGCGTGTAAACACTGTCTTTGCTGCCATAAAGAAATTGCCATTTCGGACCATCAACCCCTAGTTTTTTAGCATACTTTTTTAATGCTGATGGTTTATCGTATTTAAAATCGATGGTATGCGAAACGAACATCACATCCGGATTGCTTTTGAAATCGTTATAAACCGTCATTAAGTTGCGGTGCATGGTAGGGCAGATGGTAGTGCAGGAAGTGAAGAAGAAATCGGCAACGTAAATTTTTCCATCCGTTGCTTTATTGGTGGTTAAAACACTGTCCTGGTTTAAAAAAGCCCAGTTGGGAATGGTTTGGTATACGGTATCAATTTTTTCTACTCCGGCAGCATCTTTAACGATTTCTGCGTGGCGTTCGCCATAAAACGGAAGCTTTTTTTCTTGTTTGCAAGCGGTAAATATAGAAACGAACAACAGACTGGCTGCTGCATAAGAAATGATTTTATTCATGTTTTGAATTTAAAAATGTAAATATACAACCTAATTTGTTTGTGATATCTTCATGCTGAATTTATTTCAGCAGCTAACCAATAGGTGAGACCCTGAAATAAATCCGATAGCTATCGGATCAGGGTGACGAAGAAGTTTATTTTTTTGCATACTTCGCCGGTTCAGCTATAAATTTCTGTTTGCAGCTTTCGGAACAAAAAAAGTAGGTGGTTTTGTTGTAAACTGTAGTTTTTGCCGATGCTGCTTTTATTTTCATTTTGCAAACCGGGTCTGTTACTACTTTTTTAGCGGAATCAACCACCGCTGCTTTTTGTTTAGTGATAATTGTATTCGCATTTACAGCGAATGTGCCTAATCCCATCAGGATTATCATGATGCTTAATTTTTTCATATCTATTTTTTTGTAAAGGCCAGGGTCGGAAGTGAGAAGACCGAAGTAGAGTTTGCACTTCAGCTTTTGGCTTTCGGTCTTTGCACTCGTGACTAATAAGTCGATGGCCAGATTTGCTTCATATCTTCCTTCTCCCGACATCTGACTATTTAATATTATAAACTTTTAAAACTGAATCTGATTGGCGGGTAACTTTAATATAGCCATCTTCCACCTCCCTGATTTTGATCATTTGCGATTTGTAATAATCCAGGTCTTCCTGCTCGGTTTTGCCTTTAAAATCATCTTTAAAAAAATGCATCCAATCCATCATTTTCTCGTCTGCAGCATTTAAACGAGCAATTATGTCGCGTACCTGTTGTTTTGAAGTAGCAGAATCTGAAGATTTTTTCAGTTGGTCGGAAAGCAACACCGTATCGAGCTTCATTTTGTTTTTTACAACTTTCTCCCCGTCAATCATTAACTTATCGTGGATGTTTAAAACCTCTTTACGCACGGCTTCGGCATTGGGTTCGGTTTTGCAGGCAGCGAAAAAGATCGCTAAGGCACCCATTACAAACGTGATTTGTTTTTTCATTTTTATGGATTAAAAATTATAAGTAAGTCCAACGTAAGCCTTACCAGCACTCATTGGGTGGTCGGTTTCGGCTTCCCAGATATTTTTCTGCACCCCGATATTTAATGCAACGTTTTTATAAAAGATATCTGCACCTATACCGCCCATTAAATTGTTCATTACGTGCTCACCTGTTTTTTGTCCTTTGTATTTTTCGCCGGCCGAATACTCGTAAAAGAACTGTGCCGAAGGCATAACCTGCCAATCGTTACCGATACTTTGTTTATAAAAAATATTCAGAAAACTGGTTGTACTGTTGGCAATTCCCTCATCACGACTGTTGGTGCCATTTACCTTGTAAGATGTATTTAAACTTGCACCAAATTTACCCAGGCCAGCCAGGTAGTTCAGGTAAACAAAACCATCGGTACTGCCGGTTCCGGCCTGCATGAGCGAAGAATAACGGATACCAGCCGTATTTTTGAAATCATTTTTTCCGGTAGGCAATTTAATTCCGGCACCTGCAATAAGCTGTTGCTTAAAATTGGCATCAAGCTTTTGCACCAGGTGATAGCCTGCGTACACGTTGATATCGCCTACGCCACCAATGGTTGAGGTGTAGCCATTATAACGCTCGCTATTAGAAACATAAGGCAAAATAGCATTCACTTCTAATCTGTTGCCAATAAAATATTTACCTCTCACTTCCAGCGAGCGGTATAATTCGTAGTCGCCGGGATTACCTGCATGGCCGGTAATTGGCGAATCCTGGCTACGGGCCGGAATGAAGAATTTTCCACCGCTCGGGAACAGCGAATGTGATTGCCCTTCGTAACCGTTAAATGAGCGGTAGCGGTATAGCAGGCTGATGCTGTTACGGTTGTAATAGGGGGTAATGCCCATAAAACAGCCGCAGATATCGCATGCAAAAGCCTTACTGCCCAACATCAGGAAAGCCAGAATGAATAATTTACGATTCGCTAAATAGTGTATTTTTGATAAACTCATGATCTGTTAATGTTTTTAAAAATGCTTTAATCTGCTCTTTCTGGGTACTGTTTAACGGAATGCCGTTTTTTAAGGAAGCATCAAGGTTTTCGGCTGCTTTTACGCCAGAGTCGTAATGGTTTAATACCTCATCCAAACTGTAAAAACGGCCATCGTGCATGTATGGGCCGGTGTATTCGATATTACGTAGCGTAGGCACACGGAATTTGCCAAAGTCAGTCTTTTCGCTGCTGATATGCGACCGGCCCTCATCAGCGCTCAATAAATCTAAACCGTTGCTGCGATAGGAGAAATCGGTAAAAAAAGGCTCGGCATGACAAGAACTGCACTTTTCTTTAAATAACGTATAACCAGCCTGCTCGGTCGCCGTAAAAGCGGCACCACTTTCTTTGCGCATTACCTGATCGTATTTTGAATTAGCCGAAACGAGCATGGCGGTAAACTGGGTAATGGATTTCAGTATCAGCTGCGAATTGATCTCAGTAGAACCAAAGGCTTGTTTAAACATATCGGGATATGGCGCGGTGGCCTTTAAAAAAGCTACAATGGTTTGGATATCTGTACCCATTTCGCAGGCATCGGTGATGGCATTTAGCGGCGAAGTTTCAATGTTCTTTACACCACCATCCCAGAAGAACGCTTTTTGCCAGGCCAGATTAACCAGAGGAGGCGTATTGCGCTTGCCCTGGCAATTGTTTACCCCATGACTCACTTTATGATCGAGTTGCGTAAAAGCCGCAAATTGCTGGTGACAGCTCCCACACGAAACACTTTTATCGGCCGATAAGCGGGCATCATAAAATAGTTTCTTGCCCAGTGCAAAACCAGCATTGGTTAGCTTGTTATCTTCGAAATTGTATGCCGGAGCAGGAAAATTTGAAGGAACGCTGAAGGCAATTTTAGTTTCTTGCGGAATTGCTTCATCCTCGTTTTTACTGCAGGCATACATCAACGCAATGCTTAAAACAAGCATTGCGAAGACGGTTATTTTCCTCAGCATTTAATTATGGATATGATCTAAACGGAATAATCCGCTGGCATAATTATTTGCCACAATTACCGAATTTGGCCCACCCATTGTAAAGTTCAGTGTAGCAAAACTAACATCGGTTTTACCGGTAAACAAAGCTGCAGCATTTACAATAAAGTGCATTTTTGGTTTACTGTCTGTTCTAACGCGAAGTGGATTGGCCGCATTAATTTCGGTAGCAAATGTTCTGATGGTGTTGTTTGGATCAACTACACCGCCAATATGAAAGGTAAGTGCATTGTTTGCGGCTATAGATTGTGGCGATGTGCCTTCCAGTTTCACAAAGATATAACCACTGTTCCAGGTCCAGAACATGCCATTTACCGGATCTAAAGCACCCGTTTGGGCTCCTGCAAAATTACGGGCATAATCTACACCAATGGTATATTCGATTTTGGTATAATCGCCGGTTGGTACATCTTTTAAGGTTATGTTTGTAGATTCTGCTTTTGAAGCATCGATTAAAAAGTAGCTTTCCGGAATAAGATAGCTGCTTCCATCGGCTTTGCTTAATTTAATATTGCTAACGTAGTATTTAAATACATTGATTTTAAAATCTTCGCCTTTGGCATTTTTGTAAGTTGCAGTATTTAAAACTAAAGCACTTCCGTTTACCTGGTTGTCGAACTCGATAGTGAAAGTTGATTTTGTTTCAGCAGCAGTTTCGTTGTTATCTTTTTTGCAGGAAGTCAAAAGTAGGGCTGGGCACAATAATGCCAATAAGTATGTTGTTAATTTCATTTTAAGAAAATTGGATAAGTAAAAAAATGTTACGGTCATTCTGAATGCAATGAAGAATCTCTGGAATAATTGGCAGAAATTAATATTACATGGAATAACAGATTTAGCCGTTCTTAATGAGATGCTTCGTTGCGCTCAGCATGACAAATAAAAACCGCGAATTAAAAATTACTTAAACCGTTTTCGGAGGATGAAAAATAGAAATAGAAAGGTCTTTAACTGGTTTTTCCAGATAACCACTTTCTGATTTTATGATGAAGAATGGGATAGTATGGTTAACTACAACAAGCTTAAAGCCTGGTTCGGCCTCAACAACCCGTTTCAGGTTTTCTTGTGCCTGTTTGTTCTTACCGTCTAAATCTTTTAGTTTTTTAGCCAGAAAACACTGACCGTCGCAATGTAGCTCAGGGTGAGCTTTGTTGATACAAAATACACTGGTAATATATTCTTTATTCATTTGGTAACCCGAATACACAATTAACTGCATGTAGCAATTGGAAATTGTACAGATTACTAAAAGATATATCAGAATTCTTTTGGACATGGGTATTGAGCTGCAAAAGTATTAAAGAAATTGGTTGCAGCAAAGAAAAAACAGATTGATTTATTCAATCGCAGATTCACATGTGTTTTTTGCCACGGATTCACAGAAAATCCTTCTGTCATTTATAATTAATCCCTCCGTGTTAATCAGAGCTTCGGTGGCTAAATAGGTGATTATTAAAAGAGTTGTCAACTTTAATAGCCAATATGCTAGAAAGTTGACAACTCTGAAATTCATATCAATTCCTAAGACAGGCTCAGAATGATAATTATGTGTTTATGAAACAGCCTCTTATCTTTTTTTGCTATGCTAAAAAACTATGCCTGCAAATCAGTCATTACTGCTTTAATTTTGTCACCTAAGGCTGCATTTACTTTTTCGAAATCTTTTCTGTCAGCTAATGGTGCATTTACACTGCAATAGAATTTAATTTTTGGCTCGGTACCACTCGGACGGGCAGAAACAATGCTTCCATCGGCAGTAATAAACTGTAAAACATCAGAGGTAGGGTAATCCAGTTTGGTAACCTTACCAGTAGCCAAATCCGTTTCCTGGCTTAATTCATAATCTTTAAGTACCGAAACTTTAGAACCACCAAGACTGGCAGGAGGGTTCTCCCTGAATTTAACCATCATGGCTTTAATTTCTTCGGCGCCGGTTTTTCCTTTTTTGGTTAACGATACCAGATCTTCCTTATATAAACCGTACTCTACATACATATCTAACAAAGCATTGTACAAGCTGGCACCTTTATCTTTATAATAAGCGGTCATTTCGGCAATAAAAGCAGCAGAAACTACTGCATCTTTATCACGTACCAAATCACCAATCAGGTAACCATAACTTTCTTCACCACCACCAATAAAGTATTTTTTACCTTCCAGTTCGGTCATTAACTGGCCGATATATTTAAAGCCGGTTAAAGTATTGTAGTAGGTTACATTTTTCTTTTTGGCAATTTCCTCAATCAGGTTAGAGGTAACAATAGTTTTCACGATAAACTGATTGCCATCCAGTTTTCCGCTTTCCTGCCAGGCCGACAATAAATAGTTAATGAGTAAACAACCGGTTTGGTTACCGTTTAATAACACCCACTCGCCGTTATTGTCTTTCACAGCAATACCCACACGGTCTGCATCAGGGTCGGTAGCTAAAACCAAATCGGCATCGATTTCTTTTGCCTTGTTCATGGCCAAAGTAAGGGCCTCTTTTTCTTCAGGGTTTGGATAAACAACCGTAGGGAAATTTCCATCCGGTTTGCTTTGTTCTTCAACCACCGTTACATTGGTAAAACCAAATTGCTCAAGTGCTTTTGGTACCAGGGTAATACCAGTTCCGTGGATAGGAGAAAACACAATTTTTAAATCGTGCTGTCTTTTAATCGCTTCTGGTGAGATCGACAAAGCAGTGATGCCATCCAGGTACAGTTTATCTACATCTTCACCAATTAATTCGATGTTTGCATCTACGCGGTCAAATTTAACCTCATCAATGCTTTTAATTTTATTTACTTCATCAATAACCAGCTTATCATCAGGAGAAGTAAACTGGCCTCCATCAGCACCATAAGCTTTATAACCATTATACTCTTTCGGGTTGTGCGATGCCGTTAACATTACACCGCTTTTGCAACCAAAATGACGCACTGCGAAAGATAATTCGGGAGTTGGCCTTAATGCCGAAAAGAAATAAACATGAATACCGTTTGCAGAGAAAACATCGGCAGTAATTTTAGCAAAATAGTCAGAATTGTTACGGCTATCGTGTGCAATGGCAACTTTAATCTTTTCGTTAGGATATTTATTGTTTAAATAGTTGGCCAAGCCCTGTGTAGCAGTACCAATGGTATATTTGTTAATGCGGTTTGAACCGGCACCCATAATACCGCGTAAACCACCGGTACCAAACTCTAAACTTTTATAAAAGGCATCGGTTAATTCGGTAGTTGCATCTTTATCAACAAGAGCCTGAATTTCGGCCTTGGTATTCTCATCATAATTTCCACTTAACCACTGATTAATTGTGGCTTGCGTTGATTGATCAATTGCTTGCATTGAGCTGTTTTTTAAATTTAATATCTGGTATTGAACAAATTTTGATGGATGAAGTTTGGCTAAAAACCTATTTAATTTCATTCATCCAAATTTTATTTTGTTGAGGATGTTGCTTTTAAGCTTGTTTTGCTTATTTTCACGCCCCGATACAATAATAAAGAAAATCCGGTATTAAAGTGGGTAGACTGTAACTTTTTTAAAATAGTTGTAAACTTAGAAAGTTGCCACCGCTTTTTCGCCGGGAAAAACAACAAAGAACTAGATGAAAATATTAAAATTTGGGGGTACTTCTGTAGGTAGTCCCGAGCGCATGACGAAATTATTGGATATTATTAATCCAAATGAAGAGCAGATTGTGGTACTATCAGCTGTGTCTGGTACCACAAACAGTTTAGTAGAAATTGCAAATCATTTTTTAGCTGGTGATAAGAAGAAGGGAAGCGAGTGCGTCGAAAACCTTTACCAAAAATATAAAACCTTTGTAATAGAGCTTTTGCCGGCTGCCGAATTTCAGGAGCAGGGAAATGAAGTAATTGATTACCACTTTGGCTTTTTAGCTGGCTTGGCTAACGACCTTTTTACTCCAATTGAAGAAAAAGTTGTTTTGGCGCAGGGCGAATTGTTATCTACAACTTTATACCACATTTATTTAAAATCTATTGGCGTACCTTCAGTATTGTTGCCAGCTCTGGATTTTATGAAAACGGATGAGGATAACGAACCGGATATTCCTTTTACCACCAAACATTTAATGCCATTATTGGAGCAGCATAAAGATAACAAGCTGTTTATTACCCAGGGTTACATTTGCCGCAACAGTTTTGGCGAAGTTGATAACCTGCGTCGTGGTGGAAGTGATTACACTGCATCATTATTGGGTGCTGCAATTCTGGCCGAAGAAGTTCAAATCTGGACGGATATTGACGGGATGCACAACAACGATCCGCGTATTGTGAAAGGAACTAAGCCGATTGCCCAGTTATCATTTGATGAAGCGGCCGAGTTAGCTTACTTTGGTGCGAAAATTTTACACCCTCAGTCGGTTTTCCCGGCACAGAAATATAAAATTCCGGTTCGTTTATTAAATACCATGGAGCCAGCCGCTGCCGGTACTTTAATTACGCACGATAGTGAAAAAGGAAAAATTAAATCAATTGCAGCCAAAGATGGCATTACGGCAATCCGTATTCAATCCAGCCGCATGTTATTGGCTTATGGTTTCTT
Organism: Pedobacter ghigonis; assembly: GCF_903166585.1. Taxonomy (GTDB): domain Bacteria; phylum Bacteroidota; class Bacteroidia; order Sphingobacteriales; family Sphingobacteriaceae; genus Pedobacter; species Pedobacter ghigonis. The sequence continues at coordinate 62,549 of NZ_CAESCM010000017.1, read as the reverse complement.
GCGCAGGGTTTTCGAAGTATTTGAACGCTATAAAACACCAATCGATATGATTACTACTTCTGAGGTGGCCGTATCGTTAACGATTGATGAAACAGCTCATTTACCACAGATTATCGAAGAACTGGAAAGCTTCGGAACAGTTGAAGTAGATACCGATCACAGCATTGTGTGTGTAGTAGGCGATTTCGGTTCAGAAAAACATGGCTTTGCAAGTAGGGTTTTGGAAGGTTTAAAACACATTCCAATCCGCATGATTTCTTACGGTGGCAGCAATTACAACGTATCGCTTTTAATTTTAAGCGAATATAAAACTGAAGCTTTAAGAAGCCTGCACAACCGTTTATTCGAATAAGAGAAAAAACGCACCGGTTATTACCAGCAATCCGATAAGGAAATGAACCGCCAGAAAGTTTGCTGGTAATAATCCGTTTTTATACTTTTTGCAGGAATTAAATAAGCCAAGCGAAAGGATAAGCACAATAAATAGGGCTGCTGCTATCTTCATTTTTTGATAAATATGAGAAATAATACAATGAGCAGTAAAACGATAAAAAACCGGATTTTGCCATTGTATTGTTTATGGGTAATTCTTCCGTGCTTTAAATCGAGGTAGTTACCTATATATACCAGCCCAAAGAATAAAATTAAAATTATAATAAGGAATTTGAACATGTTCGCCGATAAAGATATATCAAAGTTTAACAATATAGAAACACCTTTTTACTATTATGATACGGAGTTGTTGCAGAAAACTTTGCGCACCTGCGCAGATGCTGCTGCTCCGTACCAGTTTCATATCCATTACGCGTTGAAGGCTAACTTCAATGCTGTTTTGCTTGAGCAGATTAAAGGTATTGGTTTCGGTGCCGATTGTGTGAGTGCAGGCGAAGTGAGAAGGGCCGTTGAAGTAGGCTTTGAAGCCGGTAAAATTGTTTTTGCCGGAGTGGGTAAATCAGATAAGGAAATAAATGAAGCACTTGATCTTGATATTTTTTGCTTCAATGTAGAGTCGATCCAGGAACTGGAAGTGTTAAATGAATTGGCGGCTAAAAAAGGTAAAACGGCTCAGGTAGCCATCCGTATTAACCCTAATGTAGATGCACATACGCACCACAACATTACAACCGGTTTGGATGAAAATAAATTTGGTATCAACTCTTGGGATTTACCAGAGTGTGCCGATACTTTAAAAGCTTCTGCTAACTTAAAATTCATCGGAATCCACTTCCATATTGGTTCGCAAATTACCAATTTAGATGTTTATAAAAACCTTTGCGTACGTGTAAACGAATTTGCGACCTGGTTTGAAGATAAAGGCTTTACTTTAAAAGTTTTAAACGTTGGTGGTGGTTTAGGGATCGATTATCATAATCCTGATAACCAGATTCCTGATTTTGAAGCTTACTTTAAAATTTTTAATGAATTTTTAGAAGTTAAAGCCGGTCAGGAAGTACATTTCGAACTGGGCAGGGCATTGGTTGGCCAATCGGCTTCGTTAATTACACGGGCGTTATACATTAAAAAAGGTAAGAAAAAGAATTTTGTAGTTTTAGATGCTGGTATGACTGAATTGATGCGCCCAGCTTTATATCAGGCTTATCATAAAATTGAGAACTTATCTCAAACTCCAAGCGCCAAGCTCCAAACTCCAGGCTTATTTAAATACGATATCGTTGGACCAATTTGCGAAAGTACAGATTGTTTTGGTAAAGAGGTAGAACAACCTGAATCGTTCAGAGGTGATATTTTTGCTATCCGTAGTGCGGGCGCTTATGGTGAGGTTATGGCTTCAAAATACAATTTAAGAGATGCTATAAGATCAGTTTATAGCACTGAATTATAAAAAAACATGTCGGTTTGGGCTTGTCGGAATACCTTAATATTATCGACAAGTCCAGCAAGACAAATTATTTTTTTCTGGAAGCCACCAGCACAAATACCCCGGCTACCAAAATAATTCCGCCAACATAGGGAGGCCAGTTAACCGATTTTTCTTTATCAGCAGAGATCTGGATTGGGCCAGCATCTACCAGTTTTTCTTTTTTGGTGTAGGTAAAGCCTGTCCAAATGAGCATGGCTATACCAATAACGATTAATACAAGTCCTACGGTTCTGTTCATAACGATTAAGTTTACAACAGAACAGCATCAAATCAATTATGTTTTATTGGAATGAATAGCCTAAGCTGATCTTATTGGCAAAATTTACGTTATTGGCCAATTCGTAAGAAAGAGAAAAGCGCTTTATCGATAAGAAATAATTAAAAACCCAGCCTATAGAATTTTTTCCTTTAATATCTTCTGCTGCGCTGGTACCGTATCTAAAGCTATTTACAAAATTAGGCGTACCACCGATAAAAAGCCGAAAGGCGTGTCTAATGTCATGAGCGCGCCTAGCCCTTCAGATTACCTCAGTTGATAATCCGGTAGTCCAAAGCACTTTTCTATTGGTAACGGCTACGTAATCAGGTATTTTGCTGCTGTAAACTTCTTGTCTAAATTTAGTGTAATCGCCTCCTTCAAAACTTAATGCATTTTCAAGGTTAATAAACCTAAAATCGGTGTTCCCATTAATTGAAGTGCTGTGCAGGCCTGTAGAGAACCTTAAGCCAATACCACGTACAGATTTTTTAAAATAGGGAAGATCATCGCTTGAGTTTTCTAAAGCGTTCTTATTGATATCTCCATAAGAAGAAGTGCCGGTATAGGCGAAAACTCCGTAGGATACATTAGATTTTTCGAAGGTTTTTGCGCGGCTTAAATTTATCATTCCCATTTCGAAATCAATTCCGCCATCTGGCGACACAGAACCGGCATAACTCGCAGAAACATGGGTTAAAGTTTTAATACTATCTGCACCCATGGCCCGGGGTAGATAGCCCATATTGTTCCCCATAATTGCTGGAGTAAGAAAAGTAGAGCAAGAACTGAATGATAATAAGAGGAGTAAGGAGTAAGCGAGAGCGGTAATTTTAGTTTTCATTTTTTTGTTTATCTGATCTATTCGTCAAAGAAATCTACCAATCCACCCAGGAAATATGCCTGGATCCCTTCAGTGAAATCTTTATAATCTTCATCAGGAATATTGGTTTGCTTAAATTCCAATGAAGTACCTTTTTTATCTTCGTGCAGTTTTATGGTTACAATAGAAGGCTCGTTATCTTCGCCAAAATACCATTGCTGTACAATCTGCTTGCCGTAAATAAATTCAATATTTTTTCCTGTAATATCTCCATCCCAAAAAGAAAATTCAGTTTCAGGTACTTCTTCAAACTCAACTTCGGCACCAGTCCATAATTTAATACTGGTTTCTTTGGTAAGTGCTAAATAAACTTCTTCTGGTGGTGCGGATATATAGGTATATTTTTTAAAATCCATAAAATATTTTAGACTATAAATTGTAAAAGTAAGGTGATTTATGTAAAGTTAAGATGTTGTAATTGTTATGATAAAAGTTCGTTTTATTTAAAGGCGTTTAATCCGGTTACATCCATTCCGGTAATCAGTAAGTGTATATCATGAGTGCCTTCGTAGGTTACAACAGATTCTAAATTCATCATGTGACGCATAATCGAGTATTCGCCTGTAATACCCATTCCACCAAGCATCTGGCGGGCGTTACGGGCAATATCCAGGGCAATTTCTACACTGTTTCTTTTTGCCATCGATATCTGTTCGGCAGTTGCACGGTTTTCGCTTTTCAGTGTACCCAAACGCCAAACCAAAAGCTGACCTTTGGTAATTTCGGTAACCATTTCAGCCAGTTTTTTCTGCTGAAGCTGGAAACCACCAATAGGCTTACCAAACTGTACGCGCTCTTTCGAATAACGTAGCGCAGTATCGTAACAATCCATCGCTGCGCCTAATGCACCCCAGGCAATGCCGTAACGTGCCTGGTTTAAGCAGCCCAGGGGCCCTTTGAGTCCGCTTATTTCGGGGAAAACATTTTCTTTCGGGATTTGCACGTTATCAAATACCAGTTCGCCTGTGGCCGAAGCCCTTAAGCTCCATTTATTGTGTGTTTCGGGAGTAGAAAAACCTTCCATGCCACGCTCAACAACCATTCCCCTGATTTTACCGGCTTCATCTTTCGCCCAAACTACTGCAATATCGGCAAAGGGTGCATTGCTGATCCACATTTTAGCTCCATTTAAAATATAATGGCTCCCTGCATCTTTAATGTTGGTTACCATGCCGCCCGGATTCGAACCATGATCAGGTTCGGTTAAGCCAAAACAACCCATCATTTCGCCACTGGCCAGTTTAGGCAGGTATTTTTTACGCTGTTCTTCTGTACCATAAGCATAAATCGGGTACATAACTAAAGAGCCCTGAACAGATGCGGTAGAACGGATACCCGAATCGCCACGCTCTATTTCCTGCATTAAAATGCCGTAGGCGGTATAATCTAAACCTGCGCCCCCATATTCAACCGGAATAGTCGGACCAAAAGCACCTATATCAGCCAATCCTTTTATTAAATGTTTGGGAAATTCGGCTCTTTGGGCATAATCTTCAATAATAGGGCTTACTTCTTTTTTTACCCATTCGCGCGCTGTTGCACGGATTAGTTTATGCTCATCGGTTAACAATTCGTCCAATAAATAATAGTCTGGCGCTTCGTATAAGTCTTTTTTTGCTGATTTGCTCATGGTTGTTTACTAATCTGGTTAAGCAATTGGGTTCATTTCAAAGGTAACAATTTACGGCAATGGGCATTATATTCGTGAATAAAAATTTAATTTTGCAACATACAAAACATAGATGGGCCACATAAAACAAACCGTAGCTTTAAAAGATGTAAAATGCTTTGCCTTGCACGGCTATTATCCGGAAGAACAATTGACTGGAAATCATTTTATTATAGATTTAACGACCGAATTTACGCCAGTAGGATTTGATGATGAACTGGTGCAAACCGTTAATTACGAAGATTTGAACAGCATTATCAGGGCGGAAATGAAAAATACCCAAAAGCTATTGGAAACCGTTTTGAATAACATCATCTCTAAAGTGATCGAAATTTATCCCTTTGTAGAAAAGATAGAGGTAAGCATGAAAAAGCTTAATCCGCCAATGCCCGGACAGATAGGCCATTCTTTTGTTAAACTTAGTTACTCAGCAGCCAATTAAAATGAATTTTACCAAAATAAATACCGAAATTTTAGCAGAAATCACCTCAGCAATTGGTGCAGATAAGGTTTTTACCGATACAGAAAGCTTAGAAAACTATAGTCACGACGAAACCGAAGATTTGCGCTACCAGCCCGAGGTTGTGGTAAAACCTACTACACCCGAAGAAATTTCGGCTCTCTTAAAAATCTGTAATGCTCACCATGTGCCGGTAACGCCCCGCGGTGGTGGTACAGGCTTAAGTGGTGCCGCTCTGCCCATTTACGGTGGCGTTTCTTTATCGATGGAAAAATTTAAATCCATTTTAGATATTGATACCGAAAATCTGCAGGCTACTGTTGAGCCAGGTGTAATTACCGAAGAATTTATCAATGCTGTTGCCGAAAAAGGCTTGCTGTATCCGGTCGATCCGAGCAGCAAGGGTTCTTGCTTTATTGGCGGTAATGTAGCGCATGGTTCGGGCGGACCGCGTGTAGTAAAATACGGTACCATTCGCGAATATATTTTAAACCTGGAGGTAGTTTTACCTAACGGCGATATCATCTGGACAGGTGCCAATACCTTAAAATATGCTTCGGGTTATAATTTAACTCAGCTGATGATTGGCTCGGAAGGCACTTTAGGCGTGGTAACCAAAATTGTAACCAAGCTATTGCCTAAACCCTCACAATCGGTATTGATGATGGGCTCTTTTAGTACCAACGAAGATGCCTGTGCTGCAGTTTCGGCTATTTTTAGGACTGGAGTAACACCATCGGCCTTAGAATTTATGGAACGAAAAGGAGTGGAGTGGGTAATTAAATTCGACGATATTAAGTTTGATTTAAAAGATGATGTTGCGGCTCTGCTGATGATTGAATTCGATGGCGATGATTTAGATGATATTTTTAAAAACTGCGAAAAAACCAATATCGTTTTAGAAGAACATAAATGTACGGAAGTTTTGTTTGCCGATACTGCCAGCCAGAAAGAAGAGCTTTGGCGTATGCGCAGAACTATGGCCGAATCGGTAAAATCAAATTCGGTTTACAAAGAAGAAGATACTGTTGTGCCGCGCGCTGCTTTACCTAAACTGGTAAACGGTATTAAGGAAATTGGTGGCCGGTACGGTTTTGAAAGCGTTTGCTATGGGCACGCCGGCGATGGTAACCTGCACGTAAACATCATAAAAGCCGGAATGAGCGATGAAGATTGGAAAACCAAACTCAAATCTGGTATTGCCGAAATTTTTGAACTCACTACAGCTCTGGGTGGTACCTTATCTGGTGAACATGGGATTGGCTTGGTACAGAAAGAATTTATGCCAATCAAGTATTCCGAAATTCATTTGAATTTAATGCGTGGAATTAAACAGGTTTTCGATCCCAATGGAATTTTAAACCCTGGTAAAATAATGCCGGATGTGTCTAATCTTTAACGGGTATACAAAAAAGAGTTGTCATTTCGAGCGGAGTACTGTGCTCGAAATGACAACTCTTTCAGGAGGTTAATTGTTCAAAACTCAGCATTTTCTGTTTTTCTGCATCTGGTATTGCTGTTGGCCGTTTGGTGGCATAATCGATTGCAATACAAACAGTTTTTCCCCTGCTGCAAATAATCTCTTCATTTCCTTTCAATTTTACGATCTGGTATTCGAGATCGAAACTGGTGTCACCAATTCTTGATGTTTTAACATGAATGGCGATTTTATCGTGCTGTAAAATGGGTAAAATGTAATCCAGTTCGGCATGGGCAATTACAATCCCGGTTTGTTTCCAGTTCCATTTAATAATTTCTTCCCAATACTGGCTTCTGGCAATTTCGAGATAGGTGAAATACACGGAATTATTCACGTGTCCCATCATATCGAAGTCGATAAAGCGCAAAGGTACATCCGTTTTATAGTTGAATTTGTCTGAAAAACCGCTTAAAACTGACGTTTTGTCTTTTGTTTTGTTTTGTTTTTGCCAAAATGTCTTAAAAATCATAAAAAAATGGTTTGGTATGTAAGTTGAATAAGGTGTATTATCAAATTAAAAAAATAAAAAATTAGAGATATGACACTTGTAAATTTTAACAACAGAACCCGTAACACAGCTCCTTACTTTAACAATGTTTTTGATTCATTGTTTAGCGATGCGATAACTAAAAACAAAGCGGTTGATAAATCGCCAAATGTAAATATTCACGAAAGTGAAACTGCTTATGTGATTGAATTGGCTGCACCAGGTTTAAAGAAAGAAGATTTTCAAATCAATTTAAAAAAAGATACGCTTTCTGTTTGGGCAGAAGTTAAAAAAGACGAAACCCAGGTAGCTAAAGATTTTACCCGTAAAGAGTTTGATTACAGCTCATTTGCAAGATCATTCAATTTACCAGATACTGCCGATGGCGATAAAATTACTGCCGAATATAAAGATGGTATTTTAAGTATCAACATCAGCAAAAAAGACGATGCTAAATTACAACACAAAGAAATTGTAGTATCGTAATCAAAATATTCTCGAAAGAGGGTTTTTCATAATAGTTTAAGTTTAGGTTTTATAAGGTTAATGCTGGATGGCATTAACCTTATTTTTTAGCGCTATTGGGAGCCCATCTGAGAATTTCGGTATTTAGATTGATTTTAAGTTACAGACTTAAAATTAGCTTAATCTCAAAATTTTGTACTTTTGCGCCATGGAGAGAGAAATTCTGGATACGAAGCGTAAAGCACTTAAAATAAACCTTGACCCTCGTATTTATGGCACTTTTGCCGAAATAGGTGCAGGTCAGGAAGTTTCGCGGAACTTTTTTAATGCCGGTGCAGCATCTGGAACGGTGGCTAAAACCATGTCGGCTTACGATATGACCTTTAGTGATGCCATTTACGGAGCCGAGGCTAATGGCCGTTATGTTAGTCAGAACAGGCTTTTACAAATGCTCGATCATGAATTTGGTTTATTAACCGAACGTTTATCGGGCGAAAAATACGAAAGCCGTACTTTTTTTGCTTTTGCCGACACGGTAACAACCTTAAATTATAAACGTACTAACGAGCCGCATGGTTGGGTTGGTATTTGTTTCCAGAATGAGCCGGGAGGTTTACCAAACGAGATTTTTTTCCACGTTCGTTTACTCGATACAGATGTAAACATGCAACAACGTGTTTTGGGTATTATCGGAGTGAATCTGGTTTATGCCGCCTTTTACCATTGTCAGGACCCTAAGTTAATGGTCGAATCGCTGGCTGATAACTTAACAATTGATTCGGTAGAAATCGATTTAATTTCCGTTAAAGGACCTGCATTTGAAGGTGTCGACAATATTTTGCTTAATCTGTACATGATTATGAAAGATTTCTCGGCAGCAGCAATTTTTGATGCAGATGCACATCCACGTCAGGCAAAAGATCTCTTGTACAAGAAGGATATCATGATTTTAAGGACCAAATACGGTCAGAAATCTTTGCCTAACTTTAGTTTGTTCAACAAAGCAACCGATCAGTTTAAGCGTACCAATAAAGTAGAAGAAGGTAATCTTGCGGTAATGATTGAGGTTTTATTAACCAATGTATTAACCGATGCACACGAAACCCCTGATGATATTGACCTGGTTGCCGTAGCTAAACGTACGCAGGAAATGTGCGATACCGGAAACATTGTTATCGTATCGAACTTTACCCGCCATAACCGGTTGGCCAAGTATCTGGCACGTTGTAAACCGAAAAGTGTAGGTTTAGCCACCAACATCAATAACTTAAAATTTGTATTTAATTCGTCGAATTTTAAAGGCGATAATTACTCGGGGCAGTTATTAAGCTATGTAAACGATATGTTTAATACCAATGTACGTTTATTTGCTTACCCGTTCTTAGATAAAAAGACCAATCAGGTAATTAATACCACCAATATGCCGGTTACACCAGATGCTAAACCTTTGTTTGATTTCTTGCTGGTTAACGGTTATATTACTGATATAGAGGATTATGCCGAAAACGAAGTGAAAACCGTTTAGCAAGATCAATAAGATTTAACTTTTACAGAAGCATCAATTAAAGCTTAACAGGAGCCTTAATTGATGCTTTTTGTTTTTTGGATGCGTGATTGTGATTGTCAGATTTTTTAATAATCGGGAACACTCAATTATTTAAGTAGCTTTTCGATAGCCTGTTTATAGCTTTCGCTTACAGGTATTTCTTTTTCGCCGATAAATACTGCATTTTTACGGATTGAGGTAACCTTATCGGTATTTATAACGAAAGATTTGTGTATTCTTTCAAAGTTTTGCGGCAATTGTTCTTCCATGCTTTTCATACTCATGCGTACAACAGCCGCTCTGGGATTGGTATCTAAATGAATCTGGATGTAATCTTTAAGGCCCTCGATGTAAGTAATCTCACTAAAGTTAATCTTCATCAGGCTGTAGCCAACATTTACAAACATATAATCTTGCCTGGCCTGGTTGTTTTGCCCGGCTGCCTGCATGAGTCCGAAGAGGTCTTTGGCTTTATTGCAGGCTTTCATAAAACGGTCAAGCGAAACCGGTTTCATCAGGTAATCTACCACATCCAAAGCAAAACCATCAAGTGCATACTGTTTGTAAGCGGTAACAATAATCACCATGGGTTTTTTAACCAGGCTTTGAATAAACTGTAAGCCGGTTATCCCTGGCATTTGAATATCAATAAAAATAAGATCGATAGCTTGTTCCTGCATAATTTTGTTGGCTGCAAAAGCATCATCGCAACTGGCCACCAGTTGTAAAAAAGGTATCCGGCTAATGTTATCAGCCAGTAATTGCAGGGCTAAAGGCTCATCATCAATGGCTAAACACTTTATCATGTGGTTAATTTTAGCGTTAAACTTACATTATACCAGTTATTTGTTTTATCAATGTTTAGCTGGTGCTGGTTTTTGTATAGTAAATTTAATCTTCGGGTTACATTTGGCAGGCCAATTCCCGAAGAAGGATCTTTAATTTCATTTTTCTCCGGATTAAACTTGTTTTTAACTTCAAACGTTAAAATATCATCTTCTGTTTTTAAATTAATTAAAATCTGCGGGTTTTCAATCATGCCAACCCCATGTTTAAAGGCATTTTCGATAAAGGGAATAAGGAGCATGGGTTCAATCTCATCAAAATCACTTTCAATATCGATATGGGTTTCGATATCTACTTTTTTGCCAAAACGCTGTTTTTGCAGGTCGATGTAAGCCTGCAGGTATTCAGTTTCTGTTTTGAGCGATACTTTTTCCTCGTCAGTTTCGTACAGCATATATTGCATTAAACCTGATAGCTTAATTACTGTAGGCTCAAGCTCATCGCTTTTTAGACGTACGAGTGCCACAATATTATTTAAAACATTGAAAATAAAATGCGGACTAATCTGCGAACGTAAAAAGGAAAGCTCTGTTTTCATGTTTTCCTGCTCGCGCTGTAAAGTTCTTTTCTCTTCCAAAATCCGGTCGGCAATCATGGTAAAAGCTGTACTTGCTGCCATGGTTAATAAAAAAGTAGGTGTATTAAACCACAGGGTTCGGCCAAGGTTGAAACTGAAATCGGGCAGGAGGATTTTAAAGAGGATGGCATGGATAACAATAGCCAGAAGCAGGCTACAAATAAAACCTAAAGCATAAAGAATGTATTTTTTTGGGTAGAAGAATTTTGGAATCAGCACAAAGCTGTTGAGGTAAAAAATAGCGATCCAGTAAAAATAGCTGATGAAATTGAGCCTTAAAAACTGGAGTTCCTGAAATCTGGTCAACTGATGAGGCGGGCGGCTCCTGTTTAAATTGATGATGTAAGGGAGGGTAATTAAAACTACCCATACCAAAATATGCAGGGTTACTTTTATCCACTTTTTCGAAAAATTGATCGTCATTATTTTTTGTTTCGCACTTTGCATAGCTAAGTTATTATTTATTCCGTTTTTCCTGCTTTGTGGCGCTCAATTAATTTCAATACGGGTAATGATATATAAAGAGTTTCGGCATCTGAAAATTTCCAGATACTTACTCATATCTTAAGGCATCGATTGGATCGAGACTGGATGCTTTTTTAGCCGGATAATAGCCGAAAAATACACCTGTTACTGCGCAAACCACAAAAGAAATAACAATGGATGACTCAGAAATTAAAATGGGCCAGTTTAAGAAATAGGAGATAAGGTAGGCTGAGCTAACGCCTAAAAACACCCCGATAATTCCGCCTGTTATGCTGATTAAAACTGCCTCAATTAAAAATTGCATCAAAACATCGCGTCCACGTGCACCTATCGACATGCGCAAGCCAATTTCCCTTGTGCGTTCGGTTACCGAAACATACATGATATTCATGATCCCAATACCACCTATAAAAAGTGAAATGCCGGCAATTGCTGTTAGTAGTACTGTTAACATGCTGCTGGTTGAGCTAATGGTACTAATGAGTTCGACCTGAGTACGTACCTGAAAATCATCGCTTTCTGCAGTGGTTAGGCGATGACTTTCGCGGATGGCGTTACTGATTTCGGTAGTGGCTGCATCGCTGCTGGCTTCGGTTGTTGCAGATGCGTAAATGCTTTGGAGGTAATTGGTAGCTGTAATTCTTTTTTGAACAGTGGTATATGGAGCCAAAATAATATCATCCTGATCCTGGCCAAAATTACTCTGTCCTTTTGGTTCCAAAATGCCAATTACCTGAAAAGGGATGTTCTTAAAACGGATAATCTGGCCGATTGGGTTGCTGCCATCGGGAAATAAGTTACTGATAACGGTTTGACCCAATAAACAAACCTTGGCAAAACTTTTTACATCGTTTTCTGAGAAAAGAATGCCATCCTTTAATTTTAGCTGGCGGATATTCAGATAATCGGGGCTAACCCCCTGTATACTTGTAGGCCAGTTGTATGAGCCTTTAATGGCCTGTCCGCTCGTAGAAACCACTGGCGATAAACCATTAATATTATTCGATCTTAGTTTTTGAATGGCTGTAACATCTTCCAGTTTAAGTGTTTGAATACTGCTTCCCTGTAATCTTACACCTCCAGGTTCGTTGCTTTGTGGCATAATGGTAATCATGTTCGATCCCATACCTGACAATGAAGATCTGATACTCTGTTTCGAGCCCTCGCCAATAGCCATCATGGCTATAACCGCTGCAACACCGATAATAATACCTAGCATGGTTAAAAATGCACGCAGTTTATTTCTTTTTAGTGCCTTGAAAGCTATTTTCAATAAATTTAAAATGCCCATGTCTTTATTAATTAGTAATCGTCTGTTTCGGGCAAACTGGCCAATGCCTCTTTTGCCGAACGCTGATTGGTGTTAATGCTGTCTTTCTGAATTTTTCCATCGCGCAGCATAATGGTACGGGTACTAAAAGCCGCGATATCGGGCTCGTGGGTTACAAAAACGATTGTTTTTCCTTCCGCATTTAGCTCCTGCATCAGGGCCATAATTTCATACGAAGTTCTGGTATCTAAATTTCCTGTCGCCTCATCAGCTAAAATCATTACCGGATGGTTTACCAATGCCCTGGCAATGGCTACACGCTGTTGCTGCCCACCCGAAAGCTGACTTGGTGTATGATCAAAACGTTCGGCTAGCTTTACCGATTCGAGCGATTTTATGGCCCTTTCTTTCCGTTCTTCTGCGCTAATTGTTTTGTTGTAAAACAGGGGTAGCTCTACATTTTCCAGAGCTGATGTTCTGGGTAAAAGATTGTAAGCCTGAAAAACAAAACCGATTTTGGTGTTTCTTAACCCTGCCAGTTCATCTTTATCCAGACTTTTCACATCAACACCATCCAGGTGATAAATGCCATCACTAGGTTTATCCAAACAACCTAAAATATTTAAAAGTGTGGTTTTGCCAGAACCGCTGCTTCCCATAATGGTTACAAACTCACCGGCCTTAATATCGAAAGTAATTCCTTTCAGTGCCCGTACCGTTTGATCGCCCATTACAAACTCGCGTTTCAGATCGTGTATATCTAATATCTTCTTTTCCATTATTTCCTGTTGTTTCTTCCCGGGCGTTTTGGCATAAAAGGACTGGCCTGACTTTGGCCGGCTGCTGCTGCTTTGCCCATGGTTTGTGCTCCATTAATCACGCTATCGTTTGCCGCTAATCCCGATAAGACCTCAACATGGGTATTGTCGTTAATACCGGTTTTTATTTTTTTCTGAACAAGTTCTTTCGGCCCTTTTTCAACCCAAACATACGCTTCGTTAGCACCAGCTGGTTTTCTGTCAGGATTAATCCAGGTCATTTGGTATTTGCCTGCCAATGTCGAATCGGGAGTATATTTAATTGCTTTTGCCGATATCAGCATTGCATTATTAACTTCTTTGGTGAAGATGGTTATATTAGCTGTCATGCCCGGTTTTAACTTGTTATCATTATTTGCGGTTTTAATAATGGTTTTATAGGTTACCACATTCGATGAAATGGATGGGCTTAATCTGATGTCCTGAATAGCACCGTTGAAAGTATCGTTCAAATAAGCATCAACTGTAAAAGTAGCACGTTCATCTTTGCTGATATTGCCCACATCTGCTTCATCAACCGATGCTTCTACCTGCATTTTAGTTAGGTCTTTAGCAATACTGAAAATAGTTGGCGTACTGAAACTTGCTGCAACAGTGGTACCTTCACTTACGCTTCTCGAAAGTACAGTTCCATCAATAGGCGAGTAAATGCTGGCCAGCGAAAGGTTCTTTTGAGCAGAAGCCAGCTGGGCCTTTATGCTATTTACAGATGCTTTTGCTGCGTTGTAAGTGTAAAGCGCATTGTCGTAATCAGCTTTGCTTACTGCCCCAACTTTATATAAGTTATTCTGACGGCCAAAATTTCCCTGCTGATAGATTAATGCACTTTGTGCGCTCACCAGGTTGGCCTGATACTGGTTTACTGTGGCTTCAAATAAGGTTTTATCCAACTCGGCCAATAATTGTCCTTTCTTAACCTTCGAGTTAAAATCGGCATACAAGGTTTTGATGGTTCCCGAAACCTGCGTACCAACTGCAACGGTATCAACCGGCTGCACTTTGCCGGTAGCAGTTACATTTTCTGATATGTAACCAACAGTGGGTTTTTCTGTTTGCAGTACAATTACCTCTTCTTTTTTACGTAAAGCAAAATACCAGATGGCCAATATAGCGAGGGCTAAGCCAGCGATTATGAATATTGTTTTCTTCTTCATGATTTAAATATTTAATTGACTAAGTAGTAGTCATCTTATTATTTTTTAGTTAGTTATCGGTATGCCTGTATAAAAGTTGTAGATTCGGGTATAAAGGTTAGCTGTGTATTTAGCCTGAACAAAAGCCTGCAAAGCCTGTACATACAAATTCTTTTGCTGCAGGTTTTCTACGATATTATTGGTGCCTTCTTTTAGCGCAGCATTCGAAATCCTCAGGGCTTCACCGGTGTAGTTAAACTGTTCTTGCGCAGCTGCATACTGGCTGTTAGCATTTTGAACATTAATGTAGGCACGTTCTACATTTTGTGTTAAAGTAGTTTTGGTATCTAAAAGTGATAAACGGGTCTGTTCAATACTGATATTGGCCTTTGCTACATTGGTTTTGGTCACCTTTCTGTCGAATATGGGAATAGATAAGGTTAAGCCTAAATTCTGATAGAAGCTGTTATTTAGCTGATAACCGTAGCCACCAATATTGTTATTGTTGTAGCCTGTGTAAAGTGAGCCGCCTAAACTTAAAGTAGGACGTAAGGTCGATTTTGCTTTTTCAAGATTGGTGGTTTGGAGTTGAATATTTAATTCGCCACTTTTTATTTCCGGGCGTGTACGCAAGGCTTTATCCTGTGCGGATGCCAGATTATCAAGAACCGGGGCTGTTTGAACAGTATCGGTTGTACTAACTTCGAAAGCATTTGCGGTTGGAATCTGTAAGAGTTGTTTTAGCGTTAAAATATTCTGCTGTAGTGTGTTCTGTGCGGTAACTAAAGTGTATTTGTCGTTAGCATAAGTAGCCTGAAGTTGCAACAAATCTTTTTTAGCTATAGTACCAAACTTTAGTTGCTGTTCGGCCTGTTTAACTTGTGCTTCGCTGGTGGATAACAAATCTTTTAAGTAAGTAATGTTTTCTCTTGCCAGCAAAATATTAAGGTAGGCCTGTGTTATAGAAATGGTAATATCATTTTTTGCGGCCTCTACAGAAAGGTTTGCAGTTTGCAGGCTGAGCTCTTTTGCTTTGATATCGTTTTTTAAATAACTTCCGTTATACAGGGTTATATCAGAGTTTAAACCGAAGCCACTGGTGTTTTGCAGACCGGATTTATAATTGGTAAGTGCCTGCGATACGTTGCCCGTTAAATTAGGTAGTACAGCCGATTTTGAAGCAATTAAATCCTGCTGGGCAGTTTGGCTGCTCAATTTAAGGGTATTGATGTTGATGTTCTTTTCTTTGGCATATTCAATGGCCGTTTTCAGATCCCATACTTTTGGAACCTCCTGCGCCTTTGCCAAAAAAGCTGAAACCGATAAAACGGTTATGATAATATATTGGATGTATCTGCTCATGGCGAATAAATTTTGTGTTGTTTTTCTAACTGTTAAACACAAAAATATATCCGCTTATGCCAGTAATTCTTTAATTGAGACCAATGCGAGAAATGTAGAGATGAAAAGGGTGAACTTTGAGATCACCCAAAGTAGCATATATTATTATGACGTAGCCTTGCCTGTTTTTTTTGACCAGTTTAGGTACCAAAGTGTTTAGATTTTTATTTAAGCGCACACTTAAATATTTAAAAGAAATGTATTTACCACCTGAGAGATATTAGATCCCTAAAGTTTTAGGGGCTCTCATGGTTAATGATGTAATCACATTTTTAAATGCATCTCAGCGTTGCACCACTTTCATTAACGATAAAGGTATGGTTAGCACCGCATTTTAACGCAAAATTATTGCGTTGGTGTCCAACCGGGAAATCGAAGGCAACAGGGTAGGTGTATTCCTTTACCTTTTCGAGAACAATATCGTAAATGGTTTTGCCAAATTCTTCGCCTGCATCCTCGGGTTTAACCTTAAAACCGCCTACAATGAGGCCTTTCAGGTTTTTGAGCTTGCCGCTACGTTTTAAATTCCATAACATTCTGTCGATACTGTAGAGGTATTCGCCGGTATCTTCAATAAATAGTATTTTATTTTTGGTGTCTAAATCAGAGTTGCTACCCGCCAGGGTTTCAATAATGCTTAGGTTTCCGCCGACTAAAATTCCATCGGTTTTTCCAAAACGATTATTACTATTTAAAGAGGCGGTATAACCCATTTGTTCGCCGGTTAAAGCATTCTTTATGGATAAAATGGTTTCAATCTGTATCGGTTCTGCTTTGGCCCAATCATCGGGGAAGCTATTGCACATTTTTGAATGAATAGAGGCAATGCCAAAATTTTTGGACAGGTGACAATGAATAACGGTTATGTCGCTAAAGCCAATAATCCATTTTGGGTTTCTTTTAAAGGCCGAAAAATCAAGCTGATCGATAATCCGTACAAAACCGTAACCACCTCGGGCGCACATAATGGCCTTAACATTTGGGTCATTCAACATTTGCTGAAAATTGGCTAACCTTTCTTCGTCTGTGCCACCGTAAGTAAAATCGCGCTTACCAATTGTATCGCCCACTTTGATGGTAAAGCCCCAGCTTTGCATTTGTAAAACCGATGGTTCAATCTGCTCCAAAGTAATGTATCCGGCAGGACTGGTGATTCCAATCGTATCCCCAGCTTTTAAATAAGGCGGTATTTTGAACGATGAACTTTCACTTTCGATGGTATTGGCTAAAGTTTTAAATGCCGGAAGTGCAGCGGTGGCTGCAATAAATGAAGAAAGGAAATGTTTTCTGTTCATCTAAAATAGGGTAGTGAAATTGGTATGGCTAAATATAGGATTTAAAATTCTGCCATAAAAGAAAAGGGATTTATATCCATAAATCCCCTTTTTAAACCAAACAAATTAATCTGTAAAAGATTAGTATAATGTGAATTATATAAATAACCACAAACGAAATAAAAAGTTTTAAGAATTTTAAAATAAGAGGCTCTTGTTATGCTGGTGGTTAATTTATTTCATAAAAATCAATATTAGTGACAGCCCCTTCGGAGTCGTCATTTCGAGCGAAGTGCAACGTAGTCGAGAACCACGCAGTGCTCAGCGAAGCTAAATCTATTTAAAGATCTCTCCCCGCCTGTACGGGCAGGCATTTCGCTGCGCTTCATCCGATAGCTATCGGATCGAGATGACTAATCTTCTATCGGGTCTGTGAATGGTAGTGAAGATAGGTCAGGGCTCACTCTATTGTTTAAGGATCATTATTCAGAATGACGTAAAAAAGTTAAGGCTACCCATCGCGGGTAGCCTTTGCTAACAACAAAACAAATATAAGATAACCAAATCTTAACTGACCTGAGCAGGATCAGTATAAAGTGCTATGAAATACACTTAGCGGCCTAGTAATGGATTCGAACCATCGTAAAAAGTTTATGAAACTCCAACCTTCCAATCGGTCAACTGGCCATGTAATAGGTTAAACAGGTTTTAAGGCTAAAAAATCTTTAAGTTCAGCAAGCTGTTCCTGTATAATTCTATCTTCATCTATGTTTTGCTGTGCATCCTGTTGCGCTGTTTTTAGCGGATAGGCTAAATTTGGATACTCATCAATAGCCGGAAACTGAAAATAGATTGACATTGTTTTTGCATTTAATTGTTTAACACCATATTTTAGTTAATGATTAATGTTCAGCAAATATAGAAATAAGTATATAATATCTATGGATTTAGTAGTATTTATTTTGAATTAATTTTTAATGTATTGATAGTTAGTTGATTAATTTTTTAGTTAATCCCGTTTACACAGCCTGAAACTACTGTTTACAATAAAAAAGCATAAAATACTACTAATACTCATCCATAATTATGCCCTTGTAATGCAGCTGTAGCTGTATATGTAGCATTCATTTGCAAAGCTTTTCTCTAAAAGCTAATTATTTTAAGGATATTTGCACTCAAATCATTAAAATAGTAATCGTGTCTTTAGATAAATTAAAACTTAGCAAACCACTTGTAGCGGCAATGACTGATGCCGGATTCTTAACTCCAAAAGAAATCCAGGCCAGAACAATGTCGAGAATTTTAGGTGGCCAGGATGTTATAGCAGTAGGGCCGGAAGGTTCGGGAAAAACAACAACCTATGTTTTAGCTACACTAATGAAATTGAAATATGCTTTTGAAGAAGCACCAAGGGCATTGATTTTAGTGCCGGATATTGAGCATGTAGATCATGTGCTGGAGCAGTTTAAATTATTGAACCGTAACAGTACTTTCAGGATTTTGGGAATAGATAGCCGTGGTGCTGTAGAAACACAAATGAACGAAATTACGGATGGTTGCGATATCATTGTGGCCGTACCTGATCGCGCCCGTGCATTGTATTTAAAACTGGCCCTA
Organism: Pedobacter ghigonis; assembly: GCF_903166585.1. Classification (GTDB taxonomy): domain Bacteria; phylum Bacteroidota; class Bacteroidia; order Sphingobacteriales; family Sphingobacteriaceae; genus Pedobacter; species Pedobacter ghigonis. The sequence continues at coordinate 43,999 of NZ_CAESCM010000017.1, read as the reverse complement.
AATACCAATAAAATACAATTGTTCATTGTAGATAATGCCGAGTTGATTGTTAAAAAAGGTCTGCAGTTACCTGTTGTTGAACTGGCCAACAGTGCCTACAAATCTCAGCATGTAGTATTTACAGAGGTGTTACACGAGAAACTAAACCACATGATTGCTCCTTTCATGAAAGATTCGGCAGCAACAATTGAGGTAGATGAAATTGGCGAAAAGCAGGCTGAGGTTTACCAGCAGATGTTATATCAGGTACCTAATTTCAGAACAAAACTTAATCTGTTAACCTTGCTCTTAAATGATGAAGAGGTTTTCGATAAAGTAGTGGTCTTCGTCAACACACGTTTAACCGCCCAAACGGTTTATAAAAACTTTAACCATAGCAAAGAAGGCGAAATTTCGATTTATCGTTCTTTATTTTTTGATGATAAGGGCTATGATGATATTGAAGATTTTAAAGAAAATGCTGCGGCCAGGATTTTGATTGTGGCCAACGAAAACCTTGGCGAACTGGATATTCAGGGTATTCCTTTTATTTTACATTTAGAATTGCCTGAGCAAAAAGAAACCTTGATTCAGCGTATTGTTAAGCACGGCGATGAAGATGTGGTGGCCATTACCTTTTCAACAGATATCGAACTGATAGAAGTAAGAAAGATAGAGCAGGCCATTGGACAGAAATTAGAGCTAATGGAATTGCCTGAGGATTTAAAAGTTGTTGATGCAGCCAGCAAGCCCAAGAAAAAGAAAGGTGAGGAGGAGGCGGACAACAGTGAACGTGGTGCAGCTTTTCACGAGAAGAAAGCCAGCAACCTGAAGAACTACAATTATAGCGCAGGTACCAAAGCCAAAATGACTTATAAAAACAAAAAAGGATTGTCGTAAATACCGTTTTCGTTATGCTGAACTTGTTTCAGCATCTCTTAAAGTACTTTGAATAGGCCCTGAAATAAATTCAGGGTGACAGCAATTCGCAAACAAAAAGGCTCCTCAGGATTAATTCTGAGGAGCCTTTTTTATTAATTATTTATGTCTTAGTATAAAGTAAATTCTACACGACGGTTTTGTTGACGACCTGTTGCAGTTTTGTTAGTTGCAATTGGTTGGTCAGGTCCGTAACCTGTAGCTTCAATTCTTGAAGCATTTGCTCCTTGTGAAACTAAGTATGCTTTCACTGATTCGGCTCTTTCTTTTGATAAACGTAAGTTTAACTCTCTGCTACCAGTGTTATCGGTATGGCCAGCTAATTTTAAACTGAAGTTTTTCTCTACCAATAAGGCGGCTACACGGTTTAGCGTTGCAAAAGATTTAGAGCGGATGGTCGATTTACCTAAATCGAACTCTAAGTTAGAAATGGCATCTTTAACCACTTTACGGTCAGCTTCTGTTACCACAACTTTGGTTTCTTTAACTACTTCGCGTTGAACTTTAATCGGGCAACCTGAACCATCAACTACAGTTCCTGAAGCAGTTCCAGGGCATTTATCAAACTTGTTTGCTACACCGTCGTTATCATCATCACCCATATCTTTAGCATATTGTTCTCTATCGCGTTGCGCATTTTGCTCAGTAGTAGATAATGCTCTTCTTAATTCGGCACTTTCTTCAGCAGTTTGCTTGTTTAAGTTAGCCAATGAGCTGTAGTTTTGTAACTGAGGTTTCGATTTATCGCCGATCGCAAATTCCAAACCGGCATGTGCATAAGCAAAACGATCGTTTGTAGCACCATTAAAACCATCAAATTTAGCCGACTTAACGAAGTTAACATCGTAACCTAAATCTACATTGATCCCTTTAGCTACGCCTAATTTTAAACCTGCACCAACCGGTACAAACCAACCTTCTCTGTAATAACCTGCATCAACTGTATTCGGAGATGTTGTAGCACCTGATGACATATAACCTGCACCGGCTTTTAAATAAGGAGTTAAAATACCATTTTCCTGGTTAATGCTGATGTTAGCTACGTTCCATACTGCAGATAACGCACCCGACCATTGAATATTGGTTTTGTAACCTGTATTCGGGATAAAAGTACCTGTTCCTGTTGCAGCCCGTAGCTCTTCTACTTTACCCGCAAGGAAATCAGCCTGGATACCCAATTGTGGTAAAATTTGTTTTTTTACGTAACCACCGTAACCGATATGCTCAACGGGAGTTTCAAACTGATGATTGGAATTTCCGAAAATAGTTCTTGGGGTTAATAAACCACCGTGTACACCAACCGACCAGGTACGAAACTGGGTAGGAGAGAAACGGCCGGTAGCCGCAGGAGTTTCTTGTGCAAATAATTGTGATGATAATCCTAATAAGGCAATCAACATTGTTGATTTAGTAATTCTCGTATTCATGTTTTTCTATTTTGTAAATATTAGTGTCTTAACAGTTTTTATGTCGTACTGTTTTGCTGTGACTAAGAAAAAATCTTGCCAAAAGACACTTTTTTTGTACAAATAGCCTATTTATCAGAAGATTAGCGGCTAAAAAACATTTCACGAAAAAGTTACGCAACAAAAGGGATTAGCTTCTTTTTTGTATAGTATTCTATACAAAAAAGCAGTTTAGGAGGGAAATCGTTACTTCAGGAATTCTATTTATCTGATGGATTTTTCTTACGGTTCAACAGCATTTCAATGGTTTTTTCAAGTCTGCTGTGGCGTGTTTTTTCCTGTTTTGCGGTTAAAATCCAAAGCACATATTCCTTTTTGTGAGAATACGCCAGGGTATTGAAGTAAGTATAAGCGGCTGTATTTTTAGCCAGAAGCGCTTGCAAATCATCGGGTAGTTTAACCGTTTTATTTACCGGATCGATGTATTCGCCAAACTCGTTTGTTTTGATATGATCGTTTCGCATGCCCGAAGGCTTTACTTCAGTAATAAATTTTAAACGAATGGCAGTCCAAGTTTCGTTTACCGCTGCAGAAGCACAAGGTGTTAAACCAAAACTATTCAGTTCTTCCCAGCTTTTCATCAAATCCAGATCTGACGGTATTTTTGAAGTTTTTTTTGGGTAAAACACCCAGCATATCGTTTTTGCACCCATATGCCCGACGTTGTTTTTAATCTGGGAGTTTAACTGTATTTTGCTGGTTGTGAAAGTAATGAGCGCATCAAAATCAGCTGTATCCTGGTATTGCATCGTAATTTCAGCCGGAATATCCCCGAATATTGCAGCGGCATTTTCTGGAGCATCCACTATTTTAACTTTATAGTTCGCTTTGATCTGAAGTTTTTTTAAGAATGAATTTTCCATTTTTGTTTGTTTAAAACGGTCTGATGTCTAATTTGCTGCCGATAATCTTTCAGGCAAAATTTGCGTCCTTTGCATCTTTTCTCTGCGTCCTTTGCGGTTAAAAATAATCAGCGATCACAGAAACACAGTAAATCTAATTTGATTGTTTATGTTCCCTGTGTTTTGCGCTGTGGTCTTCGTGGTTAAAAAACAAGCAGTACTATAATCTCAATTTAGCGAAGAAATCCCAGAATACAATTCCTGCCGAAATCACAATATTAAACGAATGTTTAGTGCCGAATTGTGGAATTTCGATGCATTCATCAATTTTCGCCATTACCTCATCGCTCACACCATCAACCTCATTACCGAATATCAATGCATATTTTTTGCTGGGGTCTGGTTTAAAAGTGTTCAACATGGTACTGTTTTCGGCCTGCTCGATGGCCACTATTTCATAACCCAAATTGCGCAAGGCATCAACTGCTTGCACCGTATCGGTGTAATGAATCCAGTCTACCGATTGGGTGGCACCTAAAGCCGTTTTTTCAATTTCGCGGTGGGGTGGTTGGGCGGTAATGCCACAAAGTATAACTTTTTCGAGTGCAAAACCATCCGCTGTTCGGAATATCGAACCCACATTGTGCATGCTGCGCACGTTATCCAAAACCACTACAACAGGTAATTTTTCCTGTGCTTTAAACTCTTCAATATCCGGACGGTTTAACTCGTCTAATTTTAATTTTCTCATTTGTAAATTGATTCCACAGATTTATGGATTACACCGGTAAAGGCGTTTAGAATCTTTAGTTAAATCTGCTTAAATGTTTTAAATTTTGGCTGGCCCACTACCAATTTCGCTGATGTAGATGGCAGCCGGGTAACCGATTTGGGCTACGTAATAATCCGTTAAGTGCTTGGCAAAGTCCTCTTCATAACCTTTTTCCAATAAGGCAATCGCACAGCCACCAAAGCCAGCTCCAGTCATCCGGGCACCAATTACATGCTCATAGCCTAAGCAGAAATCAACTACTGTGTCCAGTTCTTTGCCACTTACTTCGTACAAGGTTCTGAGTGATTGGTGCGAAGCATACATTAAACGGCCAAATTCTTCGAGGTTACCTCCGTTTAAAGCTTTTGCGGCTAAATGTACACGGTCGTTTTCTTTAACCACATGTGTTGCGCGGTTTAAAATTATTTCATCTTTAATCGAATGACTGTGTAAAGCCAGTTTTTCGGCAGTTAGCTCGCAAAGGTTATGTAGGGTAATCTCCTGGTTTAAAAGTTTTAATGCTTCCTTACATTCGGCTACACGTTCATTGTATTTAGAATCGGCCAGCTCACGTGGTTTGTTGGTGTTAATAATAGCCAGTACGTAGTTGCCCAGGTTAACATCTACCAGTTTATACTTTAAGGTTTCACAATCTAAAACGATGGCTTTATCTTTTTCACCAAAAGCAACAGCAAACTGATCCATAATGCCCGAATTCAGTCCTATAAAATCGTTTTCTACCCGTTTAGCCATTTTTACCAGTTCGAGTTGCTGGTAGCCCAGGTTAAAAAAGCTGTTTAGTGCGTACGCTGTAGCAATTTCTATTGAGGCCGAAGAGGAAAGTCCGGAGCCAATGGGAATATTGCCATAAAACAAGAAATCGAGCCCGTTAATCTCTTTCCCGTCTTTAATAAATTCGTTAATAATACCAATCGGATAATTTGCCCACAAACTTCCGTTTTTAGCGTTTAACTGGTTATCAACTTCTGTTTCAATGTCGAAGTTTAGACTTTTAAACCTGAATTTATTGTCGTTATTTCTCGCAATGGCTCCCCATGTGCCTAAGGTAATGGCGCATGGCATAACCAAACCGCCGTTGTAATCGATATGCTCGCCAATCAGATTAACCCGGCCAGGTGTAAAATAAAGTGCATCGGCTTTTTTATGGTAATGACCTGCAAATTTTTCCTCAAGATTAATGTTCATTTGACTAAAAATATTTATAAAAAGCGAGTAATAATAGTATGTTTGTTTATAAAACAAAAGCCCTAAGTTACAATTTATGAGCGTTCAGCAAATACCCACCGGAAAAATTATTGATGGCGAAGAAGTTATCGCAATCGAACTAACCAATAGTAAAGGCACTTATGTTAAAATATTTAATTACGGTGCAATCATCAGCAAGTTTGTTGTTAAAAATGCCAACGGAGAAATGCAGGATATTGTATTGGGCTTCGACAGCATTGAGGGATATCTTGATCCCGCATATCTGGCAAATTACCCTTATTTCGGAGCGGTAGTTGGACGCTATGCCAACCGCATAAAAAATGGCCGCTTTACTATTGACGGCGAGACCTACCAGCTGGCACAAAATGCCGGTACTGATACATTGCACGGTGGCATTACCGGTTTCGATAAAAAAGTTTGGGACGTAATTGATTTGGCAGACGGACCGCAATCGGCTGTTACGCTGCAATATGAAAGTTTGGATGGTGAAGAAAACTTTCCGGGAAACCTGATCGTTGATTTAACCTTCGAGCTGACTGAAAATGATGAATTGATTTTAAGCTTTGAGGCTGAAACCGATCAGGCAACTGCCATTAACTTAACCCATCATGGTTACTTTAACCTGGCACCAAAAGGCGGTAATATTAAAAATCATAAACTGCAGATTTTTGGCGCTCATTACCTTGAGCAGGATGATAATTACTCGGTTACAGGTAAGCTGATTCCGGTTAAAGATACCCCACACGATTTTACAGAGTTAAAAGAAATTGGCCGCGACTGGAATGAAGATGAAGGATACGACCAGACTTTTGTGCTTGATAAAATCTATGGCGATTTATCGCTCGCCAGCAAAACAATTGAATCAGAAAGTGGTTTAACTTTAAATGTATATACTACTGAGCCGGTGGCGCACTTGTACACAGCTAAATATTTAGATGTGAAAAACGGCAAAGACGGACGTGATTATGAAAGCTACAGCGCTTTTTGCGTGGAAACACAACATCACCCGAACGGAATTAATATTCCTGAATTTCCGAGTACAGTGTTAAGGCCAGATGATTTGTATACGCAAACAACAGTTTACAAAGTTTCATTAAACAGATAAAATATGTTTACCATTTCGAATATCCAGGCAGCAGCGGCAAAAATTAAAACCGGAGCAGATTTTCCTCAATTTATTAAAGAAATTAAGGCAATGGGGGTTAAGCGAAATGATGTTTATGTAAACAATGGTTTATCTATTTACTTTGATGATGAAGATAATGCACAGCAGGAGAGTCCGGATGATTATCCTGCTTTAACGATCAACGAAGTATCTTCTGCCGAAAAACTGGAGCATGCTTTAAAAGTACATCAGCAGGGCGAAACCGATTTTTTTACTTTCTGTAAGCAGGCGGCTGATGCTGGTGTAGAAAAATGGATTATTGATACAGAGGAAATGACCTGTACATATCTAGACAGTGCCGGAAATGAGTTGGTGAAGGAAAATATACCAGGCGTATAAACGATAAAGGCCCGAAATTTCGGGCCATTTTTATGTTGTGCCAGACATCAGCATCCTGGTGATATTCGGATGTTGCCTAAACCGTTATTATTTACCGAAAGCGATTATTGATCCTCAGTTTTAACCTGCTTAAAAGTGAGAATGAATTCTGTACCGGAATTTTCTTCGGATTTTAGCTGAATTTTTATATTATTCAATTTGGCAAAATCCTTAACCAAACTTAAGCCTAAGCCATTTCCTGATTCGCCGGATGTTCCGATAGACGATACTTCATCACCAAAAATGGCAAATATTTTCTCAACTTTTGTATTGTCCATTCCAATTCCATTGTCTTTGATATGGAGGTTTATCTGACCGGTAGAAGGTTCATCGCTGTAATAGACTTCAATAGTGCCTTTAGGTTTGGTAAATTTGATGGCATTTGTAATCAGGTTTCTTAAAATAACCATTAACTGCTTATTATCTACTAAAACGTTGTCAAATATTTTGGGGTTGCGGTGGTTTAAATTTATTTGCTTTAATGATACGGTATCTTCCAGCTCATTAATTACAAGGTCGGTAACCGGACCGAGCTGGTAAACAGCTTTATTTGTTTCTGAGTTATGGTTCCTGGTCCATGTTAGCAGGTCATTTAACATCACAAGACAGTTAGATATTTTCTCCTGGAAATCATCGATAAAGAGGGTTAATTCTTCCTTACTTATGTCTCCATCTTTAAAGAACTTTGTGGCGTGTAGCGTAGTAGCGAAAGGGGAGCGTAAATCGTGGCCAATTACTGATAGCAGCTTATTCTTATAATCGTCATTTTGCTGTAGCTCAATGTTTTGTTGTGTGATGAGGTCTTTCTGCTGTAGTATTTCAATATTATTATCGGCCAGCAATCTGTTTAATTTACTTTTCTGTTTCGATTTTTGGTAAACTACAAACAATAGAATAGAAACCAATATCAAAAAAGAAGTTGTTATGGTGAACAATAGGCGATTAAGCCAGATGTTTCTTTCCTGTGCGGCAATTTCTTTGGTTAAATACTGATTTTCGAGATTCTTCTGTGTGATTAAAAGTTCGTTTACCCTTTTTTTAGCTTCTTCATCAGATGCGGATGCGGCATAGCGAGCTTTATCCGACAATACATCATATGCTTTTTTAAAATCTCCCTTTAACTGATAGGACTGGGCCAAAAGCGATAACGACTTATCTATATTGATATAATCGTTATTTTTCTTTGCTATTGAAAAGCCCAGTTCTGCAAATTTTGTGGCCTGATCATATTTTTTAAACCGATATTGGCTTTGGCTAAACTCGCATAACTGGCACCTAGTTCCCAATCGGAAACTTCTTTTTTATTGATCAGTACCGTTTCGAAATAGTTAATTGCCCTTTTATAATCCTGATTAAGGATATACAAATCGCCCAGGCGGTTATAACAGGTGTAAATGTATGTTATATTGTCTATCTTCTTTGCTATAGCCTGGGCAAGCTCGTAATTCTTAGCTGAATTTTGAAGATAAGTTTGGGTTTTATATTTGCCAAAAAGTAATGCATTGCAGAAACCAAGGTTAAAATGGTTGAGCATTAATGTATTGAGGTCGTTTATCTTGATGGCAAGTTCACGAGAACGGTAAAAGTGTTTTAATGCAATGGGGTAGTTTTTTTGCTGCACGTAGGCAAGACCAATATTATTTAAACAGATCGCAATTAAGACCTTATCGGAAGTTTTGATTGCTATTTTATAGGCTTCATTGAGTTCTTTAAAGGCTTTTTCGTAGTTTTTTTTATAATAGTAGTTTCCCGAAAAATTAAGTTTAGCCCTTGCCTGTCCAATCAGGTAATTTTCCTTAACAGAAAGTTTATAAGCCCTTTCGGCGTATTTCCAATTACTATCAGGATTTTCTTTAAAATATAAATAGGAAATTCTATTCAGTGTATCAATATAGGCCCTGTTCTGTTTAAGTTTATAATGTGCTAGTGCTGTTTTTTTTAACTGGTCGAGCTTTTTGCTTAATAAATTTCCCTGGCCGAAAGCAGATAGTAAAAGGCAATGTAATAATAGAAAAATAGACAGTGAGCGCCTCATATTGTTTTTACCTATAAAAGGCGCTAATATACTCAAATGCTTGTTTTTCAGCAACTAAATCCTCTCGAGAACCATTTTAATGGCATCATCTACAATTTTATTGGGATTGCTGCTAAACTCGAATTTTACCCTGCTGGCTAAAATGGCATTTACCGATAATGCTTTGTGCCCTAAAACTTTGGCCAAAGCATAAATACCTGCCGTTTCCATTTCTAAATTGGTTATGCGGTGCTGGTTGCTGCTAAAGCTGTTAATTAAACTAATGAAATCGGGGACAGCATTTTTGGCACGTACAATTCTACCCTGCGGTGCGTAAAAGCCCGGTGAGGTAATGGTAATGCCATGGTGCATATTTTTACCAATGGTATTAAGTAGGTTCTCGTTAGCGGCTGTTAGATATGGGTTTATGTTTTTCAGGTGGCCAAAATGTGATTTCAGGTCATCCATTAAGCTTCGTTCATCGCCCGTTAACTCATGGTAATAGTAATTCATCAGGGCATCCATTCCCAATCCGTAAGATGAAGCCAGGATAGTACCCATCGGGATATCAGGTTGTACCGCACCGGAAGTGCCTATACGGACAATATTTAAAGAAGTAAGATGCTTTTTAATCTCCCTGGTTTCGAAATCAATGTTTACAAGGGCATCAAGCTCATTAAAAACAATATCAATATTATCAGTGCCGATACCAGTTGAGAGCACGGTAACCCGCTTTTTACCTACATACCCCGTATGCGTTATAAATTCGCGTTTACCTTTCTTAAACTCAATTTTATCGAAATATTTGCTCACTTCGCCAACCCGGTCGGGATCGCCGACGGTGATTACGTTATCCGCAATATCGCCAGGCAACAAATTTAAGTGATAAATGCTGCCATCTGGGTTGATAATTAAGTCACTCTCAGCTATTTTCATTTGATTATTCTTCTTTTGTTGATAGCTTAAAACTACCGGTAATTAAGAGGTAGTTTTAAATGGTTTGCAGGTATTTTAATTTAACACCAGCTATTTTATCAAATTTACCTAAAACCTGGTTCAGTTGGTTTTTTCTGATTTCGAATTTCAATACGCATTGTGTGTCAAACTGCTGCGCTAAAACATCAATGTTTTCTTCCTTTATCAGTTTCATCACATCATTCATTTGAAGATAATCAAAATTAACTTCATAAACATCATTTACAGTTTTGTTTATGATTATTGCTGCTTTAATGGCTTCTACACTAGCGGTTTTGTATGCATTAATTAAACCGGGAACACCCAATAAGGTTCCGCCAAAATAACGAACTACCACTACTAAGATATTGGTTATATCTTCTGATAACAGACAGTTGAGTATAGGCCTGCCTGCGGTGCCCGATGGCTCTCCGTCATCGTTAATCCGGAATACCGACCGATCGGGTGTTAGGCGGTAAGCATAGCAAAAATGCCGTGCTTTAGCGTGCTCAGCCCTTAAAGTGGTAATAATTGGTTTAACTTCCTCTTCCGAACGGATGGGATAGGCATAAGCAATAAACTTGCTCCCTTTATCTCGAAATATGCCTTCTGATGCACTTTCGATTGTTTTATACGAATCATCGAACAGCATTTTGCGAAAGGGTAATGCAAATAACCGCGGCAATAGCCAGGATTATTCCAATGTAATTTATCTTGGTTAATTTTTCTTTAAACACCGCAACACCAATTAAAGTGCCGACTATAATAACGCCCAGGTTCATGGCCGCAAACACGGTAGAAGGGTTTTGCGAGAGGACCTTATGCGCTTTCAGGTAAAAAAGGATGTTTCCGAAGTTGAAGAAGCCTAATATTAACCCACAGGCCAGGTTCACCAGTTGTAATTTGATCTTCCCCGAAATTGTCATTATAGTAACGATAACCAGCGAAACCGCAAAAGCCATGCAGAAAACGGTAAAAAGAGAGGTGGTATAGGGTAATTCTTTGTACAAGGCAATCTGCTTAAACAGTACATCAATTGTTCCAAAGCCAATAAATACCATTACCGGATAGATAAGGTTCCCTGTTTTTTGATCAGGATTGCTTTTGCGTAAAAACGTTAAGAAAATGGCGACAAAGCCAACTGCAAGACCAACTATTTTTAGATCGTTAAAATCTTCTTTAAAGATAAAGTAAGCAGCCAATATGGGAATAAATAGCGACAGACGCTGAGCGATATCCGTTTTAACAATACCCAGATTTTTAACTGAAGCAGCAAGGAACAAAAATATGGTGGGTAAAAGTATGGCCAGAGCAGTGTATGTTGGCCATGGCGCTGCGCTGCTTACTAATTTAATATTGGGTTTGAAAAAGAAGAAACAAAGTGTTAAGGCGGCAAAATAGTTTACGGTAACTGCCTGGATAATACTGATCTGATAACGTTTGGCCAGCTTTAACAACACGGCCACGGTAACACTGCAGCATATACTTAAAATAATGTATATCATTTATTTAGGTCGTTTATATAGATAGATAGTTTATCTTTTTCGATTTGAACCTGCTCTTGCAGGTTACCATTGATTTTGGGGGATGGTATGCCTTCTTTCCAGCTGTTTGAAGAGCTGAAAACACGTGCTTCATCCCAAAGGCCTGCATCTAAGAATTGCTTCAAAATGTTGGCACCACCTTCAATTATTACCGATTGTATATCCATTAAATAAAGCTGAAAGGCAATCTTTTGTGGGAGATAAAAATGCATATCTTCCATCTGGATGTAATGAATGTTGCCAATCACATCAGTTTTAACCTCATTAAAAATAATGGTTTTAGCCTCATCGTTATAGATGTGATTGGATTGCGGAACCTGCAGGTTTTTATCAATAAGCAGGCGTATTGGATTTCTTCCCGGCCACTCCCTCGCAGTTAACCGTGGATTATCGATTACAGCCGTTTGCTTGCCAATCAGGATTGCATCTTCTTCTGTTCGCCACTGGTGCGAAAGGCGTTTAGCCAGGGCACCGCTAATCCATTTCTGGTTACCATCGCTTGTGGCAAAATAACCATTTGCTGTTTCGGCCCATTTTAAGATAACGTAAGGCCTTTGTTGTTGTATTCGGGTAAAAAACCTACGGTTGAAATAACGGCATTCGGCATCGGCAATGCCACTGATTACTTCTATTCCGGTATTTTTAAGTTTTTCAATTCCTTTACCATCTACACCCGAAAATGGATCCCGGTTTCCGATGACTACTTTTTTAAGCTGATGTTTTACCAGTAAATCGGCACAAGGAGGGGTTTTGCCAAAGTGTGCACAGGGCTCTAAATTTACATAAGCGGTTGCCTGTTTTAATAAACTTTCGGCCTGGTCGCCATATTTATCGAACACTGCTTTTACCGCATTGGGTTCGGCATGTGCCTGGCCGTATTGCTGGTGATAGCCTTCGCCAATAATTTGATTGTCAGCTACAATTACGCAACCAACCATAGGATTTGGACTAACCCAGCCAATACCCAAAGCGGCCAATTCCAGACAGCGTTTTATGTAAAATTCGTCGCTCATGGTGGCAAAAGTAGTAAAAAAATGAGTCATGAAATGCCCAAAACAGAATTGATATCATCCTAAATAAGTAATTTTGCCGCCATTGAAACGTCAGAAGGAAATGTGTGTGGTAGCTGCCAACTACCTTCGTTAACAGATAACCAACTGCTAAAACAAAACTGTTGTTAATGAAAATTGGAGAATTAGAAACACATTTTCGGTTCGAGCTCGAAGCTTTATATGATACTGAGGAGGCCAGTGCCTTGTTTAGGCTTGCTGCAGCGCATGTTTTAGGCTTGCCATTCACTCAACCGAGGATGCTACGCGATACTGCTATTGATTTGACTAACAAACAGCAATTGTTAAGCATGTTAAGCGATTTAAAGCTAGGAAAACCTGTGCAACATGTTTTAGGCGAAGCGCATTTTTACGGACTGGTATTTAAGGTAAACGGAAATGTACTCATTCCAAGGCCTGAAACAGAGGAATTGGTAGAGTGGATTATTTCAGATAGCAATTCTCAGTTTACAGTTGGCAATCTTAAGATTTTAGATATTGGCACAGGTTCGGGTTGTATTCCGGTTACGCTTAAAAAACATTTGCCGCAAGCAGAAGTATCTGCTTTAGATGTTTCGGAAGAGGCTCTGGCAGTAGCAAAGCTAAATGCTACACAAATAGGTGTGGAAGTGGATTTTGTGCAGGCTGATATATTAAATTTTTCGAGTGAATTAAAATTTGATGTAATCGTGAGTAATCCGCCTTATATCAGGTATTTAGAAAAAGCTGAAATGCACGATAATGTTTTAGAACATGAACCACATTTAGCACTTTTTGTAAGTAACGAGGATCCTTTAATTTTCTACAAAGCCATTGCCAGTTTTGCGCTAACAAATCTGAATCCGAATGGGAAACTATACTTCGAAATCAATGAGTATTTAGGTCAGGAAACCGTTGATATGCTGCTTGATAAAGGCTTTGAAAACATTGAGTTAAGAAAAGATATGCAGGGGAAAGACAGAATGATTTGCTGCCAATTAGCTGCCCGTTAAGAACGTGGATGAAACTGCGTAATAACCTCTCTTAAATAATCACGGTCAATATGGGTGTAAATCTCGGTAGTGGTAATGCTCGAGTGTCCCAGCATTTCCTGTACTGCCCGTAAATCAGCACCCCCCTCAATTAAATGCGTGGCAAAAGAATGCCTTAAGGTGTGCGGACTAATGGTTTTCTTTAAACCCGTACCTACAGCCAGGCTTTTGATCAGGTTGAATATCGAAATTCTGGAAAGCTTTGCTCCAAAGCGGTTTAAAAAGATAAAATCTTCATGACCTTTTTTAATATTGGCATGCACCCGAACTTCGTTAATGTAAATTTCCATCAGCTTCAGCGCTTCACTTCCAATCGGGATCAGACGTTCTTTATTCCCTTTACCAATTACTTTGATAAATTCGATTTGAGGAAAAATGTTTGATATTTTTAGATCAGTTAACTCACTAACACGTAGTCCACAACCGTATAATACCTCAATTATTGCTTTATTACGCATGCCTTCTGGTTTAGAGGCATCAATGGCGGCAATTAAAGCATTTATCTCATAAATATTCAGTGTATCGGGTAACTTCCGGCTAAGTTTAGGTGCTTCAATTAATGCAGTTGGATCGTTGGTAATTACCTCTTCAATCATTAAATAGGCAAAGAAAGCTTTCAAACCCGAAATTACCCTGGCCTGGGTGCTGGCCTGCATACCCAACTCGTTTAACCATGAAATAAAGGATTTTATATCGGCTGAATGAATATCGGTAAGCTGCGGAGTTTCATCTAACGATTGATAATACTGCACCAGTTTTTCGATATCGCCCAAATAAGCCTCAACCGAATGGACAGCTAAGGACCGCTCGAGCTTTAAATAAGATCTAAAACCTTTAATATATGATTGCCAAAGCATGTTTTTATTTGAGATTTTTTATAACATTGCAACGTTACAACATTTAACGTTACAACATATCATGAAAATACAAATTATTAACGGCCCCAACTTAAATCTTTTAGGCGTACGCGAACCTTCTATTTACGGTAATACCAGTATTGAAGACTACATTACAGAACTGAAAACAGTATACCCGGCAATCGAAATCGACTACTACCAAAGTAATGTTGAAGGCGAACTGATTAATAAATTACATGAAATTGGTTTCATTTACGACGGAATTATCTTGAATGCAGGTGGCTATACGCACACATCAGTTGCACTGGCCGATGCTATTGCAGCCATTAAAACCCCGGTAGTTGAGGTGCACATTTCAAATATTTATGCTCGTGAAGAATATCGCCATGTTTCTTTAACAGGTAAGAACTGCCAGGGCGTTTTAACCGGTTTTGGAATGAATGGTTACCGCCTAGCGATCGAAAGTCTGCTCATCTAAATCTCAAATTATATGTTCAAGTATCTAACATTAACTGCTCTACTCTTTATCTGCCTGTTGGGGCAAGCTCAGGAATCTACACCAAAACGAACCATCCTTAACGAACAATCAGTGATACGGGGCGAAGATGGGATGGTTTATCCTTACAATACCTGGAAAAAATTAATGCAATCGGGTAAATATGGAATAAAAGACAGGAAGACTTTTACCGATAGCGGTGAAAAGGAATACCTGATTTACGAACTCTCGGCCGATCAGAAGGCAGCTTATGTGAATAAAATGCCTAGGCCACGTGCAAGCGATTCTTTTAAAGAGGGCGAACTGTTTAATGGTTTTAAGGCCAGCGATATAGAGGGCAACAAATACAACCTGAAAGATAGTACAGGAAAAGTATATGTGATTAATTTCTGGTTTATCAATTGTCCGCCCTGCAAGGCCGAAATTCCGCACCTGAACGAAATTGTTGCGAAATATAAAGACAACAAGGATGTGGTTTTCCTTGCGATTGCCCTCGATGAAAAGTACGAACTTAAACCCTTTCTAAAAACAATGCCTTTTGATTATCACATTATCAGTGGCGGGCGCTCCATTGCTGATAAATATGGTGTAAAAGGCTATCCAACACACGTGGTAGTTGATAAAAAGGGCTACATTAAATTCAGTACGCTGGGTTTAGGATCGAATACGGTAAACTGGGTTGAAAAATCGATTGAAGAATCTTTGAGGTAGCTTTTATTTATTTTTTGCCACGGAGACTCGGAAAGCACGGAAAAGCATCGGTAATGCAATGTTCCTAATCACTTGCAGGCATAGTTTGGATTATTAAACTTTACCTTCCGTGTATTCAGTGCTTCCGTGACTAATTTTTAAGTATATGTTCTTATCCTTGAAAAAAAGTATGAATGATGGCAATGCAGATAATTTATCACAGATCCGAAAAATGCTTTATTTTTTTAATAAAAAAAGCCCAAACCACACTGTTATTAAATACACCCTGGTGTGTGGCATAAGGTTTTTGAAAGGCTTTTCGTTTTTTATTTGTTTTAGTTAACGATTTTAAGAAATGCCAGTGCCCTTTGCTTACCGCCATGGTAAATTTAGGTTTTCCACTTAGCAGGAAATGCCACCAGGCTACAAAATCGATACACATCCTGATAAAAATCCTGAAAACGGCATCGCTTGCAGGCAGGTTTTTTTGCATGATAATGAGGTTGTTCCTGAAATTAAGGTAGGTTTTAAAGGGGTTCTCTGTCTGCAAAGTACCGCCGCCCACATGATACACTTCTGCATCGGGGCAGTACATGATTTTATAGTTCAGGTTTTTTAAGCGCCAACAGAGGTCAATTTCTTCCATGTGCGCAAAAAGATCGGCATCCAGTCCGCCAGCTTCTTTCCAGCATTTGCTTTTAATGAAAAAGGCAGCGCCACTGGCCCAGAAAACTTCTTTGATATCGTTGTACTGACCTTTGTCCTGCTCGTAAACGTTAAACAACCTTCCACGGCAAAAAGGGAAAGCGTAAATATCCAGATAGCCTCCTGCAGCACCCGCATATTCGAACTGGTTTTTATCGCTGTACCATTTTATTTTAGGCTGTGCAGCTGCAATTTGCGCATCACTTTCCATTAAATCAATAACGGGCTGTATCCAGTTAGGGATAACCTCAACGTCGGAGTTGAGCAGGATAAAATAATCGGCCTCAACACGCTCTAATACCTTGTTGTAGCCACCAGCAAAGCCATAATTAACTTCGTTCCGGATAATTTTAACATTAGGGAAATTTTCTTGCACAAAAGAAACAGAATCGTCGGTTGATGCGTTGTCTCCTACAACAACTTGCAGGTTCTCGTACGTACTCTGTAAAATTCCGGGCAAAAATTGTTGTAAATATGCTTTTCCATTCCAGTTTAAAATTACAATGGCTACAGAAGGACTCATTCTTTTTATTTCGGGTTAAATTTCCGCTTGTTTATCACTACGGAACCAAATCATCTTTTAATAAAATTTAAAAATAAAGACGATTACTATAATTTTTCTAAGCCTATTGCGTAATAAAGCAGATAATGTAGTAATCTTGCAAAAAAAAATAGCGGGGAAGGCATAAAGCGTTTTAACTGGTATAAAAAATGCACCAGGATGCGAAATCCCTCTTTAAATCATTATTTTTAAACGTTTCAGCTACAAACATAAATTTTCAAATGCAGAATACAGCTATACTTCCATTATTTTATCTTCCACCAGTTGGTTATTTTAGTTTATTGCAAAAGCTGGGCCCCGATTTTTTAATTGAAAAGCACGAACATTTAACTAAACAAACTTACCGCAACCGGGCCAGTATTTATTCACCAAACGGAAAACTCGATCTTACGGTACCTGTGGTTAAGGGGTCGAAAACACATACCAAAATGAAAGATGTACGCATTAGCTACGACTTTAAATGGCAGCGTTTACATTGGCTTAGTTTAGAGGGCTGTTACAGAAGTTCAGCATATTTTGAATATTATGAAGATGAGTTATCACGCTTTTATCATGAAAAATTCGAGTTTTTGTTCGATTATAACCTCGAGTTGGTAGAATGGCTGAATAAAAAACTGAAACTGCCCATTATCATGAATACTACTTCTGAATATGACGATATGGTACCAGCAGCACTAGATTTCAGGGGAATGATGAACCCTAAAAAGGAAGAAGATATAGTAAATAATAAGCCATATTTTCAGGTATTTGAAGACCGGCATCAATTTTTGCCCAACTTAAGCATTGTTGATTTGTTATTCAATCAGGGCCCGCAGGCCCGGTTATATTTATAATTATGGGTAAAAACAAACCACGTAACAGGCATAAGCACTACAAAGTGCCGGCACCGGGCACCAGTCCGGGGTTATATGCCATTGATGAAGATGCTTTAAAACCGATTATTGTATTACATACTTATAACGATAAAAGTTATAAGAAAGTAGAATTGGACAATATCAATAACATCGATAAACTGATTGAAAGCAAGGATTTCAATTACTGGTTTGATATTAAGGGTTTGGGAGATCCGGCTATATTCGAAACGCTATATTCCAAATACGATATCAGCCGGCTGGTGCTGGAAGATATTACCAGTGCTTACCAGCGCCCAAAATTAGATGAATACGATAACGATAAATACATTTTTTCGGTAAGCCGGCACTTATATTTAAACGATGAAGGTATTTTAAATAATGATCAGATCTCATTTATCCTTTCCGAACGAACCTTAATTACTTTTCAGGAAACTTACGCCGATTGTTTTGAACCCGTAAGGAAACGTTTGGAAATAGGTAAAGGGAATATCCGGATTGGTGGCAGCAGTTACCTGATGTATGCCATTATGGATGTGATTGTTGATAATTATTTCGCGCTTTTGAACTTTTGGGGTGAAGAACTGGATGCGATTGAAGACCGGCTGTTCGATAACCCAGACCGGCGGATTATGTACGATACCCAGGGGATTAAACGCTCGCTGATTACGATCAGGAAGGTAGCCTGGCCAGAGCGCGATAAACTAAACGATATTATCAGAACAGATAGTCCGCTAATTTCAGATCTGACTAAAACCTACATGAAGGATGCTTACGATCATTGTATTCAGATTATTGATTTTATTGAGTCGTTAAAGGAAATTGCTTCGGCCAATATTGATATGAACCTGTCGATTATCAGTAACCGGATGAACGAGATTATGAAGGTGTTAACCATCATTTCATCTATTTTTATTCCGTTAACTTTTATTGCAGGGATTTATGGAATGAACTTTAGCCGCGAAGATCCGGCAACGGGTAAGGTATTGCCAGATAATATGCCCGAGCTTTATAGTCCGCATGGCTACACGTGGACCTGGATTGTGATGCTGGTAATTGCAGTATTGCAGGTGATTTACTTTTGGCGCAAAGGTTGGTTTAAATAATGATTTTGTATGGAGATAATTTTACATTTCCCAGTTTTTGAACCTTTAATTTCCAAAAAGCTGAATAAATCATTAAATTAATTGAGTGTAGTCTAGCCCTGATTATTGAAAATAACCTTTACTTTTGAAACATCCAGCTGAAGAGATAAATGCAGTCATTCGAAATAGATAAAAGCGACGTACTGAAGGTTAAAAATGCAATTTTAGCCGGTGATGAAATTTTGGTAGAGGTTTTGGCAGAATACCATGCCTCAGAAATTGCAATTTTATTTGAACGTTTAGATAAATCGGAACAGCAGCACATCATTAATTTGCTGCCTGCCGAAACTGCATCCGAAATTATTTCGGAGATGGATGAAGAATCCCATCCAGAAGACCTGCTTTTTCAACTGCATCCCGATAAACGTACCGAAATTGTTGAGGAGCTGGATTACGATGATGCGACTGATATTATTTCGCAACTCGAAGACCACGAGCAGAAAGAAATTCTCGAAGACCTGGAAGATGACCATGCTTCCGAGATCAGGAACCTGTTAACCTACGACGAGAAAACTGCGGGTGGATTGATGAACACAGAGCTGATCTGTGTAAACATTAACCTGACCAAAAAAGACGCAATCGACGAAATCATCCGCCAGAGCGAGGAAATGGAAGAGTTTTACACCATTTACGTGGTGGATGATGAGGAGATTTTTAAAGGTATTGTGTCGCTTAAAGATATTATCAAAGCCAAGCACAATGCCAAAATAACCGAATTGGTAAAGGTCGATGCTGTTTATGTACATCCCGATACCGACCAGGAAGAAGTGGCCAATTTAATTTCGCAATATAATTTAACCAGTATTCCGGTTATAGACGATCACCAGAAACTACTCGGAAGGGTAACTTTCGATGATGTGATTGATGTAATGGAAGCCGAAAGCACTGAGGATATCCTTAAAATTTCGGGGGTATCAGAAGATGAGGAACTGAGCGGTAACTGGGTAGAAGCGGTAAAATCACGTTTACCCTGGTTAATTATCAATTTAGGTACGGCATTTTTAGCTTCATCGGTAGTGCGGTACTTCGATCCAACCATTAAATTAATTCCTTCATTAGCAGCCTACATGACTATTATTGCGGGTATGGGTGGAAATGCGGCCACACAGGCACTTGCGGTAACGGTAAGGCGTATTTCGCTTTACGATTTGACTGATAAGCAAGCCTATCGAACCGTTTTAAAAGAGTTTACTGTAGGTTTAATCAACGGCGCTTCTAACGGATTAATTGTATTTATTTTTGCCTTCTTTTTTGATGGAAATCCGATGCTTGGCCTTGTTATCTTCCTGGCAATGACTGGGAACCTGATTATTGCAGGCATTACCGGGGCTGGTATTCCGCTTATTTTAAAAAGGGTGGGTATCGATCCTGCCATTGCATCATCTATAATTATTACTACTTTTACCGATGTTTTTGGCTTCCTGTTAATTTTAGGTTTAGCCAGCAAACTTTTACTATAGCTTAAACAAATCCTGATCCGAATGCAAACGACAAGACACGATTGGACAAAAGAAGAAATATACGAAATTTACAATAGACCATTTTTAGATCTGGTTTACGAAGCAGCAAGCATACACAGAGCG
Source organism: Pedobacter ghigonis (assembly GCF_903166585.1). GTDB lineage: Bacteria > Bacteroidota > Bacteroidia > Sphingobacteriales > Sphingobacteriaceae > Pedobacter > Pedobacter ghigonis. Next base: position 23,750 of record NZ_CAESCM010000017.1, on the reverse strand, counting down.
AATAAAGATTACAATGAGGTTCAAGTAAGCTCATTGATTTCGATTAAAACCGGTGGCTGCAAAGAAGACTGTTCTTACTGCCCGCAGGCTGCCCGTTACCATACCGATGTAGAAGTACAGCCCATGATGCAGGTTAGCCAGGTGGTGAGCGCTGCTGTAAAGGCAAAAGAGGGTGGTGCATCACGTTTATGTATGGGCGCGGCATGGCGCGAGGTACGCGATAACCGCGATTTTGATCGTGTTATTGATATGGTTAAAGCTGTTAACGACATGGATATGGAGGTTTGCTGTACCCTGGGTATGCTTACCGAAGATCAGGCGCAACGTTTAGCCGATGCCGGTTTATATGCTTATAATCATAATCTGGATACTTCTGAAGACGATTACAAACGTATTATCTCAACCAGAACTTACGATGATCGTTTAAATACCATTCATAATGTACGTAAAGCTAAATTAACCGTATGTAGCGGTGGTATTATTGGTTTAGGCGAAACGGTAGAAGACCGCGTGTCGATGCTACAGACTTTATCAAACATGGAAACACATCCGGAGTCGGTACCTGTTAATGCTTTGGTACCCGTTAAAGGAACGCCTTTAGAAAATCAACCACGTGTACCGATCTGGGATATGGTAAGGATGATTGCTACTGCCCGTATTGTAATGCCAAATTCAGTGGTACGTTTATCGGCAGGAAGAAACGAAATGAGCACATTAGAGCAGGCTTTCTGTTTCATGGCAGGGGCAAGGTCTATTTTTGCAGGGGATAAGTTACTAACTACGCCAAACCCGGCTTTCGTTGATGATATGGCCATGTTCGAATTATTGGGATTAAAAACCCGCGATGCTTTTAAAAACGGTCGTCCGGCGAATACTTTGGTTAAAGAAGAAGCAATATAATTTAGCCAGCCAGAGGCTGACTTTGATATAAATCAGAAAGGTCCCGGTTTTTAACCAGGACCTTTTGTATTTAAAGGAAATTTTTCTCGAAGAAATACATACTTATTGTAGATCGTCTTTTCGAGCGAAGTGAAACGTAGTCGAGAAATCTAATTAAAGATCTCTCCATTTCGCTGCGCTCCAGTCGAGATGACGGACTATCATATAGGTTTGTGTAAAACCTACACCGCCGTAACCCTCACTTCGATATTCCCCTTAGTAGCTTTAGAATAAGGGCAGGTTCTGTGTGCTTTTTCTGCCAACGACTGTGCCTCCTCATGAGAGATACCGGGTATATGGACATCTAAATCGGCAGATAGCAAAAATGAATTGCCATCCTTATTAAACGAAACCAACACTTTTACATTTGCTTCACTTACATCTACACCTTCGCGTTCGGCTATAGAGCCTAAAGCTCCCAAATAACATGGACCCCATGCTGCGGCAAATAACTCTTCGGGGTTGGTTGCGCCTCCTTGTCCGCCCAATTCTTTTGGTTTTCTTACATCGAAATCCAAAATACCATCGCCCGATTTAATGTGTCCGTCTCTTCCTCCAGTCGCTGTAACTTCAGCTGTATATAGCTTTTCCATAATAATTTTCTTAATTGATTTAGTTTAACAAATTACAGTTGTCTTTGTTTTTAGCTGCGGTTAGACTGCTTAAAAATACTGCTAAGCGCATATTTGGCGATAGTTGAAATATTTTAAAATCATTTCATGTAAAAAAACAAGGAGTTATATATGCGCTTTTATCATCAAAACTGAGAAAGAAAATGAATCTGAAAATTTTAGGACAAATAATTTTATTTGTAATATAATTGAAAATCAATTTGTTATGATTTTTTATGTTAAGGTTGAGTGCGTGTAAGATTTAGCTGTACTCATTTATCAGTATCGGGTTTCGTGTAAAAAAGCATGACTTTATCTTGACACAAAATCGCTGGATATACTAAAACGATATTTTTATATCATAACTATTTAAATCATCCCGTTGATCAATAGATTGTTTTTAATGTTGCTCATAGCATGCTTTGCTATGCCAACCAGGTCTTATGCGCAATCCTGCCCGGAGAATATTGGTTTTGAAAATGGAAATTTTCAGAACTGGAAGATATTTACCGGTCTGGTAAGCATTGAAAACAATCAAACTACTTTTACTTTGAACGAAATTCCTAAACCTGCAACAGGAAGGCATAGCATTATTAGCAAGAAAAACCTTGTTGATCCATACGGAGGTTTTAGTCTGATTCCGCCGTCAGGAGGTAATTTTGTAGCTAAAATTGGTGATAACGGAACCGGAAGCCAGGTTGATGGTATTTCGTACCAGATGACTGTGCCTGCCGACCGGCCGGACTTTACCTTAACCTATCAGTATGCGGTGGTTTTAGAAGATCCCGATCATGAACCCTACGAACAGCCCCGTTTTATTGCGCGCGTAAAAGATGTAGAAAAAAACGAGTATATCCCTTGCGCTTCTTTTGAGTATGTAGCTACTTCTTCTTTACCTGGCTTTAAAAAATCTGCAGAATATGAAGGTGTAATTTACAAAGACTGGTCGGCGGTTACCATAAATTTATCGGGTTATCAGGGTAAGCAATTGCTGATTGAGTTTATCAGTACCGATTGTGCCAGAGGTGGCCATTTTGGTTATGCTTATGTAGATATAAACAACGTTTGTGGTGGTCCGATAGCAGGAAGTACTTATTGCAAAAGTGCAGATGCCTTAAATATGACAGGGCCAAGTGGCTTTCAGGACTATAGCTGGTACAATGCCGACCGTTCGGTTAAATATGGCACAGGCCAATCTATCAGCATTAAACCTAAACCAGCCGATGGATCGAAGATTGTTTTAGATGTAGTTCCTTACGCAGGTTTTGGTTGTCCGAGTACAATTAGTACGGTTATTAAAGGTGTTGATTATGAATTAAAGGTGCTAAATAAAGATATCGTTTGCCAAAACAGTGAAATCGATCTGCTAAGTGAAAAGTATATCTTAAACCGGACTGCTGATTTTAATTACCTGGTTTATGAAGACAAAGACCTGAGCAGGCAAATCGGAGCTATTGTTAAAATAACTGCCGACAAAACCTTTTACATTAAAGCCACCAACAACAAAGGTTGCGAGAGTGTAGTGCCAATCGATATTGCCGTATATAACGTAGCCAATATTACAGTTAATAATCCAGCTGCGGTTTGCTATTCGGAAAGTGTAGATATTACGAAGAGCGAATTATATGTAGGCGAAATGACGGGGATAACCAAAACCTATTACACTGATGAGGCTGCAAGACAAATTTTGACCGATCCACAATACATTAAAACTTCTGGCAGGTATTTTATTAAGTTCGCAAACGAATTTGGTTGTACTAAACTGGTTCCGGTTGAGGTAACAATTCAAGAGAAGCCATTGCTCAAAATTACCAATCCAAAACCCCTTTGCCTGGGCGGTCTGGTAGATCTTACTGCTTCGGAAAATTTCGCCGGTAGCGACGTTACATTTAAATATAGTTTTTACGAGGATGAGGCGCTGAGTAAAGCTTTAAGTGATCCTTCTCATATTGATAAATCCGGAGTTTATTATGTAAAAGCAGTTAGTGCAGCGGGTTGCATGGTAAGTGATAAAATAGTTGTGAGCATAACGAATCCACCTGTTTTCACCATAAATCAGCCAGCCACGGCCTGTTATCCCGATAAGGTAGATTTAACCAATCCGGCATTGTATATCGAAACCAATGGCCACTTTACTTACACTTTTTTTTGCGATAAGGCCCTTACAAATCCGCTTGCTTACCCAAAAGCAATTGTAAAACCAGGTACCTATTATGTAAAAGCAACCAACGAAAGCGGTTGTTTTAGCTCCGCTAAAATTGTAGTCAACTTCAATGAGCCGCCAAAACTTGTTTTAAATCAGCCAAGAACCATTTTTGATAATGAATTTATCGATTTAACCGCACCAGAAATTACCAAAGGCAGCAGCACATTTGTTAAAGCTACTTATTTTGAAGATCAGGATTTGAAACGCCCGGTACAGGACCCTACAAAAATGAACAGGGCAGGCGTTTATTATGTAGCCATACAAAGTGCGAATGGTTGTATAAGCAGCGCTCCAATTACCTTAACTGTTTTGCCACAGCCTAAAATTATAGTACCAACCGCCTTTACCCCACAGAAGGAAACCAATAACCGCTTGTATCCTTTTTTGGTTAGCGTTAAGAAACTAACCAGTTTCAGGGTTTACAACAAATGGGGCATTTTGGTTTACGAAAGTGAGGCTCTTGTTAATGGCGGCTGGGATGGCCAGTTTAAAAGCAAAATGCAGCCGCTTGAAACATTTTCGTGGTTTGCAGAAGGAATTGATCTGTTTGGCGGAAAAATTCAATCGAAAGGAAAAACTATTCTGATATTATGATGTACAAAGCGCTGATGATATTTTTTATGTGCCTGGCTGCTGTATGTTGTTCGGCACAAGACCCCAAATTTTCGCAGTATTTTGCGGCACCACTCTCGTTAAATCCGGCCTTCACGGGCTTCTTTGATGGCGAATACCGGATTTCAGTTAATACAAGGCAGCAGTGGGGTAATCTCGGCGATCCTTACAATACCTACAGCGTTTCGGGTGATATTAAATTAGTTGAAGACGAAAATTTCACGAATAACTACTTTAGCATTGGTTTGAGCGGTTTGTTTGATGAATCGTTAAATAAAGCTTTAAAATCCCAATATCTCAGTGCCAGTGCTTCTTACTATCAGTATTTTGATGAAGAACACCGGTTTAAATTCGGCCTTGCCCCACAAATTGCCTACGTAGCCAAATACCTCGATTATAATAAACTTACTTTTGCTTCGCAGTATAATGGTGGTGGTTTTGATACTTCGATGCCCAATTACCTCGATTTAAAAAACGATAAAACAGCTTATTTCGACGTAAATATCGGGGTCAATTTTGCTGCAAATTTTGATAGGTTAAGTATTGCCGCTGGTTATGCGCAATACCATTTAACCCGGCCGAAGGACGCTCTTTTAAACAGCAGTCGCGAATTTGTAGCTGCCCGCCGAACCGTTAATCTGGGTATGGTTTACCTGCTAAATGATTTTGCAGATTTAAATGTTACCGGGGTTTACAATGTGCAGAATAAAAACAAAGATGCCATATTGGGTACAGTTTTAGGCTTAAAGCCTGGCGAAGAAACCAAAGTGAAACTGAATTTAGGACTTTGGTATAAATTTAACGAAGCTTCGTTTTTTCCTTACGTGGGTGCGGCTGTTGGCAATATTAGTGCAGGCATAAATTATACGGTGTACGGCAGTAAATTATTAAATGCCACACCACGTACTTACGAACTCTCTTTTATATACCGGCACAATAACTTTAAAGGGTTTAAAGTGCCTTGCCCCAGATTTTAATATGATGAAAACCTTAGTTTGTTTCCTGTTTTGCTTTGTTTTGGCCAACACCGCTTATTGTCAGAAAAAGCAACTGGATTACCAGTATTTCCGCGAGGGTAAAACTTATTATGCTTTTAGCCTTTTTAGCGATGCGACTAATGCAGCCGGAGCCTTGTTGCTCGATTTTTCTACCAAATCTAAATTCAATAAGATTGAGAAGATAACGGTTACAGCAGGTAATATTGAGCTAAAACTGAAATTCAAAGTTCGAACGGATTCAATTCAATCAGACAATACCGAACAACGTTTTTATCCCGTTGTTTTTAATGCTAAGGATATTGCAGAGAAACAGCTTGGTTGTGATGGGCAGATTACTTTTAAACTCGATAACGGAGAATCGTACACTTTACCCTTTAATGCCTGTCTGATTAAATAAAAGTTAACTATTCAGCCTTCTTGATTTACCCTCAAGCAGTTTTTTTTATAAAAATTCATTAAAAAGAGGGTTTAAGTAGCAAAAGTCTGTTAAAGTGAAATTAGCTAACTATACTCTATCTATGCTTTACGGATGCTTTATCTATACTCTATCTATACTTTATCCATATTTTGGTGTTGCTTTAACAGGTATTTCATACATTAATTCTAACCGCTATATTAAACGTAGAATGGCTACACTAAAGGTTATAGTTTTATTTTAACCGAGAGTTTGTAAATATCATAGGCAACTTTCTGAATCAAATCGAACTGCTCCGGCACAAGGTCTTCGCCTTTTTTAGCACTTAAACCATTATCGTTTAATCTGATTAAAGGTACATTGTCAATGGTACTGGTGCCTTTTAAAAGATTTTCAATAGCCGCATCTAACAGGTAATTGGTATTGTTCGCAATCGGTTTTAAGTGATCAAAACTTTCGAAAACAAACTCATGTTCCTTGTTATAAAGCGAAAGCGTGGCTACATACGAGGAAAGCAGGTGACTTAAAGAGGTAAACTGGTGTACTTCTTTAATGAACAGCTGTTTGCTCTTCGGCTCAGAAAACATCCGCTGGAACAGCGAAGCCAGATTGGCGGTACTTACATATACTTCTTTACGTGCCAGTTTGTATTCTGTACGGTTGTAGCTTTTTTCAAAATACAATTTAATCACCTGGTCATAATAATCCTTATTGGCTTTTAAAATATCGATCATGGCCTCTTTCAGGTTTTCGTATTCCCAGGTAGGGAAGAGCGAGTAACTGGCCAGCAGCGCAATGCCCGAGCCGATAAACGTATCGTAAATCCTTTCCCTGGCCAAAGCAATAGATCCCATTCCTAAAAAATCGAAGAGAATGAGGATATAGGGCGTCATGAAAAGTACGCTTACTACGTAATTCTTACGCTGAAAACTGTAACAGCCAATCATGCAAATCAGCAAAATTACAAATAAGGTATTTCTGTCGTGGATATAGGTAAGCACACCCATCCCCACAAATGCACCCACGGTTGTACCGATTAAACGCTGATAATTGCGCTCTTTGGTTAAACTAAAGCCAGGTTTCGAAATTACCAGGATGGTGAGTAAAATCCAGTAACTGTGCGAGAAATTTAAGGCCAGCGATACCACAAAGCCCAGCAACATCACTACGGTAACGCGTAGCGAATGTCTGAAAGTGGAAGAACTGTAAGTTAAGTTTTCGGTAAAGAGTTTAAAATCGAACTTCTGGCGCGTAATAAACTTTTCTGTATCTACCTCTGCCTGGCGGATATCTTTGCTATTCCTGATTTTAAAATAACTGAAAATAGTTTTAACACGCGAAAGGATATTTTCGATGTTCACCTCAATGTTTTTCAGCGCAATAATTCCAAGTGTATTGTATTCCTGGTTTTGGTTATTTTTTTCGAGGTTATTGATTTTGATTTTTAAACGCTCTATTTCAATGAGCAGCCGTTTAGAAACAACTGGTGTACCACCGCTTTTCAGCGCAAAAGCAATGTCATCTAAAGCATAAGAAATCCGTTTAATGGCCATTTCATAATCAGACAGGATTCCAGCTTTATCAAACTGATCGTGCAGCTGCTGATAGTTGTAATAAGTAGACATTACCTGCTCAAAAAGATCGACCATATCTACAAAAACCAATAACAGGAAGCGGCCTTCGGGTGTCGAATCGCGAACAATCTCGCGCGTTCTGAAAAGCAATTCCCTAACGGCATCCTGTTTTTCATGCACCGATACCTGTAGCTGTAGCAGATCGGCGTAGGTTTTTTCATAATTGTTGTTCTGGTGGTAAAATTTGGCTTTTTCCCTTAAAAATTCGGCTACTTCTAAAATCGAATCGCTTAACGATTGTTGCACCAGCCTGAAGGGACGGAGGCGGTAAACAAAATAGCTTAAACCGGTATACCATAAGCTACCTGCCAGAACGAGTGCTGAGTGGAGCAATACTTCCTGCCAGGGCCTGATATCGTCGATGCTGAGTACCATGATTAGCAACACTGCGGTACCAACCGAGGCTGCCCTGAGACCATAGATGTAAAACATCGAAAATATAAAACTCGATACAGCCAGTAAAAAGCCAATAAAGTAATGGTTTTTGTTGGTGAGGCCGGTAATAATAGAAAAAGTGAAAATCAGTGCCGTGGTAATAAACATGGCATTTCTCCGGTGTACCATTGGCCCCGGACTATCTACCACACTTACACATAAAGCGCCGAGCGATAAGGTCATGCCGTATTTAAGCATGCCAAACTGTGCAAATATTAAAGAGGGTAGCAGTACACCAATGGTAATGCGCAGGCCGTCGGCAAAATACGTACTCAATAAAAAGTCTTGAATATTTCGGATGGGTTGCCTGATCTGCATATTACAAAAATAACATAATAGCCATTCTTTTTGTTGAGATTGAAATTAAGTTTTTTGTTTTTTTAGCATTTTACGCCGAAAAACAGCAAGCCGCTGATTGTGAGTTGAATACATTTTGTGTATAAGTGAAAAACGGGACAATGTTAATAAACTTAAAATAAGTGCATTTTTAGCATTAAAAACAGGTTTTTAAATGGTTTAAATTGTTGATAACCAGTTTATTTAGGTTGAAAACTTTGTTTATAAAAATCATTATTTTTTCTTGACAGAGAATGCTTTTACACCTAAATTAGATCATATCAAATACGAAGTACTTTGAATTCTGATAAAACAATCCAAAAGAAATAAAGAACCGAGAGGTGACAGATTTCGGATAGTTTACAAGGATAACGGTTAGTTTCAGAAAGGGTTAAACCGAGTAAGAATATATATCGCCATCGCGAGATTGGCCGATAAGAAAACCGCACAGGCCTAACAGAGATTATTGAAAGCTAAGAAGTTTACGGACAGAAGAGCTGGAAATAAATTTTCACGAATCGTAAAAGTTGCAAAACCTAACGATAACGGAAAAATCAAGGTAACAAGAATTAGATGCTTTAAAATACAGCTATGGTTGTTTTTAAAGTTAAAAACGGGGAACTTAATCGAAAGAAGAAAGTCCCCGTTTTGCTTTTTATGATATTCTAACTGCCTGCTATTGGGCATCCTCAAATCACCAGCCATACATTTCTTCTTGCCTGAAAACTACTTGTTAGGATCGGATCTTCAGAAAAAAATAATGGTATTTCGATATTAACCTGTAACTTGGTGCCAACCAAATAAATGTAATACAATGCCACATCCCTGAAATCGTGGCCCGCTTAAAAGATTTAATGACTATATTTTTTCAAAAGTGCCTTAATGCAAGAACTTCAAGTTCAGTAGGGGGAAAGAACTGCTGTAAAATTTATTATGGACAAGCATAATTTTCCCGACGATAAGAGCACCCTCCATACGCTGTGGTGGGAGGCCATGTGCATGGGGGAGAAAGACGCTTTTCTAAATCTGTACAAAGGTCTTTACCGGAGTTTAGCCGGATTCGGTTTGCGGGTTTACGGCGATTCTGAAATGGTTACCGATACATTGAACCAGGTGTTTCTCGAACTTTGGGAGAAACACGATAAGCTTCCAAGGGTAGAGCAGGTTGAATCTTATCTCCGCACCATTTTAAAAAGGAAAATTTTAAAACGCATCGCGCAGGAGCAACGTTTGAATAAAGCCATTTCGGTAATTGTGACCGAAGATGAGGCTTTGCTGGAAATGCCTTATGAAGAGTTAATCGTTAAAATCCAATCAGATGAGCTGGTTAAAAACAGTTTACTTGCTGCCCTCGAAAAGTTAACCCCTCAGCAACGGAAATTAATTCAATTGCGCTTTTATGATGGTTTGAGTTATGAAGATGTGGCTAAGAGAACACAATTAACCGTTAGAACAGCCTATAATACCATTTATAGTGCATTAAAATTTTTGCGCACCCAGCTTAAATTTTAGCCTTTCCAGTCCATTCCGGGCACATTTGTAAAATAAATTAAAAAAAAGTAAAAAATACTTGGTAAAAAAATCACCTTCTGAGCACTGGTATTAAAAAGCCCGTTCCATGGTTGATGAATATAAGTACCCTGAAGATTTTTTAATGGATGATACCTTTAAGCAATATTGCGAAGGTAGTAACCAAAAATGTGTGGTTTTCTGGGAGGAATGGATTAATAAACATCCTGAAAAACATAAAACGGTTCTCGCGGCAAAAAAAATGTACCAGCTTTTAAGTGGTAATTTAAAGCCTGTTAATCAACAGATAGATTACCTCTCAGCGCAGCTAAACCCGGTAGCCAAAGTTAAAAGATTCAGCGCTGTACATTACACCATTGCGGCATCGGTATTAATCCTGTTTTTGGCGGGATTGATGTACCTGATTTATGAGCGCCCGAACAAGGCCGTTCACTATGCCGGAAATTTTGTTGCCAAAAGAGGAGAGAAGAAGAAAATTACTTTACCCGATGGTACTTTGGTATACCTTAATGCCGACAGTAAAATTGAACTGGGAGAACATTTTAACCAAAAGGACAGAAATGTTAAACTAATGGGCGAAGCTTATTTTGATGTAAAACACGATGCTGGCAAACCTTTCTTTGTACGAACCAAAGATTTTAAAATCAGCGTTTTGGGCACTGCATTTAATGTAAAGAGTTATGCCAACGAGGATGAATCGGCGGCAACCCTTGTACGGGGAACCATTAAACTCGAAGATAATACCGGCTTAAACAAAAACACCATTATCCTTAAAGCTGGTCAGAAAATTACTTATCACACGCAAAAAGCCCAGACAGATCCGGGCCTTTCTGCTACTGATGAGGCAGAAAGATTACCTAAAATTGAAGTCAATAACCTTACCGTAATAGACAAAGAGGTAGTAGAATCGGCATGGACAAATAACAATCTCATTTTTGCGAACGAAAATTTTGAAGCTATTAAAGTGCGGCTTGAACGCTGGTTTAATGTAATTATCGAACTTAAAGATAAAGAAGTAGCGAATTATGTTTACACTGCCAACTTTAAAAATGAAGACATCCTAACTGTATTGCACAATTTGCAACAAGTAAAACAATTTAAGTTTAAAAAGAAAGGAGAGCACATTACGATAACCAAATAAACAAACTAACCAAAATAAACCTGTATCGAAAAGAAAAAGGGGAAGTGCTCGAACACATTCCCCAATTAATTTTTTTGATCTTTTTTCTAATCTGGGGTTCCTCACTGGAAATGCGTAGCCCCAAATAAACCAATCAAAAAACAAAAATATGATTAAAATTTACATTAGTCAAGCCTCACCATGGCTCAGGCTCCTTTCTAAAGTCATCATCCAAATGAAGATTGCATTCTTATTAGTCTTTATTACCTGCCTAAATGTTTCTGCAAAGGTTTTTTCACAAGAAAAACTCACGCTCGATCTTAAAAACATCAAGCTCGAAAAAGCCTTACAAACCATTGAAAAACAAAGTGGTTATCGTTTTGTATATAGTCCTACTGAAGGCCCTTTTAATAAGGTTATCAGCATCAAAACCAATCAGGCTTCGCTTGAAGAGGTGATGCGTACCTTACTTTCGGGCACTGCGCTCAACTTTTCTGTCCAGCAGAATAACCTCATTACCATTTTGAAAGATGAAATGGTTAATCAGGAAGTTATTGTAAAAGGCCTTGTTAAAGATAGTACAGGTGTTGGGCTGCCCGGAGTTACCATTACGGTAAAAGGCGTAAAGGGAATCGGTACATCTACTGATGGCGAAGGTAAGTTCAGCCTTTCGGTACCTGATAATGCTACCCTTGTTTTTTCGCTTATCGGTTACGAAACCGTTGAAAGAAAAGCTACAGGCTCATTAACGGTAATTTTGAAAGCATTAGATAACAACCTGGATGAAGTAGTGGTACAGGCTTATGGTAAAACCACCAAACGCAAAACCACCAGTGCTATTTCTACCCTGGATATGGGTAACGTAGCGGCTTTACCCGTGCAGTCTATAAATGATGCAGTTGCGGGTAGGTTACCTGGGGTAATAGTAACGGCAGGTAGTGGAGCACCGGGTGCGAAAAGCAGCATCTCTATCCGTGGGCAGAATCCTATTTTTGTAATCGATAATATTGTTCGTTCGGCTAACGATTTTGCAAACTTAAATCCGAACGATATCGAGAGTTATTCGATATTAAAAGATGCGGGAGCTACAGCACTGTATGGAAATCAGGGGGCAAACGGAGTAATACTGGTGACGACAAAACGCGGTAGTGAAGGAAAAATAAATATTGGTTACGCTTACAATCAGATCTTCTCGCAGCCAACATTATTCCCTGAAAAAATCAGCTCATACGATCAGGCGGTTGCTTTAAACAGGTTATATGCCGATGAGGGCAGAAGCCCGTTCAGATCGGCTGCAGATTTGGAGAAATTACGTACCGGATCTGATCCTTTTAATTTCCCCAATACCGATTGGCAGGCACTGACCATGAAGAATTTCGCACCTGAAATGCGACATGACCTTTCAGTAACCTCGGGTACCAAAAAGTTAACTTACTATGCTGGCCTTTCGTACTACGACCAGGGAAGTATTTTAAGAACCGACCAGAATTATAACAAGCGTACAACTTATCGTTTAAATACCACCAGTCAATTCGATCAGCTAAATCTTAAAGTAAATGCCGGATTGGATGGTTTTATCGAAAGTAATGTTACGCCTGGAGTTGGATATGGAAGCATTTACAGCCACATCCAGAACAGGGGCTCAGCACAACTGGCTGTAAACGAATTTGGCCTGCCTACCACACAGCCAGATAATCCTGTTCGTGAGCTTGATCCACAATCGGGATACAACAGGCAGCTTGCAAAAATTTTAAATACCAACCTGGGGCTTGAATATACTGCACACTTTTTAGAAGGTTTAAAGTTTAAGGTAAACGGTACCTATACCACTTACAACAATGTAAGCAAAAACTGGAATTACCTTGCGCCGGCTTACAATCTGAACAGTACCACTCCAATATACGGTAATCCGCCCAGTTTAACTGTAGGTCAGGGCCAGGGTAGCACTTTAACCTTACAGGGATATGTGCTTTACAGCAAAACCTTTGGCGATCATAGTATCGATTTTACCGGAGTGGTTGAGCACCAGCAAGATGAAGCTTCTAACATTTCGGGCAACCGGAAAAATTACCAGATTATTTTTGACCAGCTGATTGCCGGGCCAGCGCTCGACCAATCGGTAAGTGGTGGGGAAACGGAAGCTGCAAGAGCGGCTTTACTTGGTAGGTTAACGTATAGCTATAAGTCGAGGTATTCTATAGAAGGATCGATTAGGAGGGATGGAGATTATCTGTTTGTTCCTGGCCGTCAGTGGGGTACATTTTACGCTGTTTCTGGTAACTACATTATTTCTGAAGAGAAATTTATGAAATCGCTGAAAGACAGACATATTCTTGATTTTTTAAAACTGAGAGGTTCTTATGGTGTGCTGGGCGATAAGACCGGCGTAGGTGCATTTGGTTATGTACCATCGTACAGCATTAACCCAACAGCTTATGTGGTAAACGGAAATCTGGTACAAGGCACATCCGAACCGGGAAGTTTACCAAATAGTACCTATTCCTGGCAAACCATTGGTAGCAGGGATTTAGCATTGGAGTTTGGAACCCTGAATAACCGGTTAAGCGGTACCTTCGATTATTATTACACCCGCAGAACAGGTTTCGTTACCGGCGATCCTCGTTTCTCGTCAACATTGGGTATCGGTTTGCCACAAATTAACTTTACCGAAGGTGCTTTACGTACCGAGGGTTACGATTTTAATCTCAACTGGGCGAGCAATATAGGCAAGTTTACCTACAAAATCGGCCTTAATTTTACCCGTTACAACTCGTTATGGGAACGAAATCCTGGCGACGACGATGCCACCTTAAAAAATCCTTACACCCGTACTACCAATACTAGCGGAGGCTTTTTACAAACAGGTTATTATAATTCTGGCTTCTATACTTCAAATAGTCAGTTGCTAAACGGTGCCCGCCGTATCAGCTCAACCAATGTGGTGGCTGGCGATTTAAGGTATCAGGATCTTAATGGCGATGGACAGATTAACGGCGATGATTTTAGAAGAATCGGAAGCAATACTTTTCCACGCACCAATTATGGCGTAACCATCGATTTGGGATATAAAGGATTTACATTTAATGCAGTAGTACAGGGTGCTGGTAACCGCGACCGTTATTTAGGAAATGCAGTACAAGGTGGCGATCCGCAAAATCCTTTGGCTTATGGTTTTCAGCTCGATTACTGGCGACCAGATAATACCGATGCACTTTTTCCAAGAGCAGTGAGTGCAACAACTGTAAATGGCGGAAATAATTTTACAGGAAGTGATTTCTGGCTGGTTAAATCAAAATATGTGCGCTTAAAATATGTACAGTTTGGTTACGATTTTAAAGAAAGCGTACTTAAAAAATCACCATTTCAGCAACTGCGTTTGTTTGTTTCAGGCACTAACCTGTTAACCTCATCAAACAGTACCGACTATTTTATCGATCCGGAATCGAATACCAACAATTACGATTATCCGATCCAGCGCACGTTTGCAATAGGTTTAAATGTAGGTTTCTAATCATTAAAGTCATGAAAAAAATTATAATAACAATTTGGGTTTGTGCCGTTATGCTGGCTTTAAACTCTTGTAAGAAGGTATTAGATGCCGATCCACTTAGTCTGATTAGTCCGGATGTGGTTTGGAGCAGTAAAGCCAATGCCGAAACTTTTGTTTTTGCAACTTATGGTATCATGGATGCCTATAATTCAGGTCTTAAAGGTGCCGAAGATATATACTCTGCCAATATTTTAGGAGCTTATGGTAACGGCGATAATGCCTTTACCGTTTTTTCGGAAACATTGACCAACAGAAATGACTATGGTTTTAATAACTGGGGTTCGGTACGTCGTTGCAACGTAATTATTAAGAATGTAAGCGAATCGGCAGGTATAGCAGATGCAGATAAAAAAGCACTTATTGCAGAAGCGAAGTTTTTAAGGGCGATGTCTTACTATAACATCGCCAGAAGAACCGGCCGTATTGCCTGGATAGATAAGGTATTGACTGAAAACGACGATCTTAAAGTGCCAAGTACAGCCAATCCTACCGAAAGTTATAATTTCATTATTAAAGACCTGGAAGATGCTGTAGCCGATTTACCAACCACGAAAATTACCGGCAGAACCAATAAATATGTGGCAGCAGCATTTTTAAGTGAAGTATGTTTGCAGGCCCTGGCCTACAAAAACTATCCGGCGGCACCAAATGTTGCAACAAACGATCCTTTACTGGATAAAATTATTACCAATGCACAACTGGTAATCAGTGGTGGTTATGCGCTGGAAGCCGATTATGAGGGTATGTTTAACGAAACCAAAAGTACCTCAAATGAGATCATCTTTGCCATTTACAAAAAGGCAATCAATACCTCCTTATCGAGTACACCAATGCAGCACCAGTTGCCTAACATTAAACCCGAAACTATTATTCAGTTTAGTGGTACGCCCTTATTTAATAAACCGGTACCATTTGAGGTTTGGCCTGAAAATTTCCCTGCGCAGAACTTTACCGACGATTATTTAACGGTTGATAAAGCCGATCCAAATAAAGTGGTGGCCTGGAACCAGACTTCGCAATACCTTAATGCGGTTGATGAAAGTGTAAACGTAGTAGCACCCTTTGCTAAATCGGGCTTTCCTGATGATAAAACGGCTAAGCTAAACAATGATATTGTGGTTAAAATGGGCCGTATTAAACCTGGGAGTACAGAAACCATGTGGACTTTAACCAACGAAAACCGTGATGCGAGGTGGAAAGCTTCTATCATCAGCGATTCGACCCGTTTTTATGGCGAATTGTTTACCACCGGTTTAAAAGGTAACTCGGGCAGGTTTTTAGGTACCATTAATGGTGGTGGCTACGATTGTACGTTAAGTAATATGTATTGGCGCAAAGGTTTGTATACCAATGTAAGTCCATCTTATTTAAATAGTGTAAGTACCGATTATCATTTTGTTTGCATGCGTTTAGGTCGGGTGTATTTAAACCTGGCCGAAGCTTATTTATTAAAAGGAGATTTAACCAGTGCCTTATTAAACCTGAATAAAACCAGAACTTTTCATGGAAAACTTCCGGCTTCAGCGGCAGGTACACTTGCTGCTGCCTGGAAAGATTATAGAATAGAAAGAAGGGTTGAACTGGCAGAAGAAAATGATCATTATTACAGTTTATTGCGTTGGGGCAGATTTGGTGGTGATGCAAATGATGGTATAGCGCCTGGTGGTACCATTAAAGAGTTAACAGAGCCCATGCGTGTAATGGACATATCAAAAGACCGCAAATCTTTTTCTATTGTAACTGGGCCATTTGGCCGGCAGTACAACGACCGCAAATTTGATGCTTCCAGAAGATATCTTTTCCCAATACCGCAAAACTTAATCGATAACAATCCAAAATTCGGTCCGCAAAACCCAGGATGGTAACCCTTAATCAATCAAATCATGAAATTTAAAATAAAACACATATCCTTCCTGATGATGCTCGCATCGTTGGCTTTGTTTTCCTCTTGCTTAAAAAAGGATTTGAAGGATTATCCCCTGTACGACACCAATGAAATTACATTGGTTAATGCCGAACACCGCTTTAATGGTTCGGCTACTATGAATGGACAACCCATCGTAGCCTATCAGAAATTAAATGTAACCCAAACGGTTGATAAAACAAATGCTACTATTAATGTAGTCATATCGGTGCCTGCCGCCAGTGGCCAGTTTACAGCTGTAGAGAAAGCAAAGGTTGTACAAAGCAATTTGTGGTTTTATCTCAATATATCTACAGCAGCAAGCATTTCACCAACAGGAGGAACGCCTGCACTCGGCGACCCTACAGATGCCACGAAACCACTTAAATATGTGGTAACTGCAGCGAATGGTGCCAGCAGGGTATGGACCATTAATATAACCTCATTTACAAATAATTAGGAGTTAGTTGGTTTAGTTTGGAGCCGTTAAAATTTTTAACGGCTCTTTTTTCACACACACACACACACACATTTGAAATTAATTAAGATGATTAAGGTAAAAATACTTTTATCGGGACTGTTCGTATTTTTAATATCGGTTTTACAAGCCCAGGTTTATCAGATTGATATTAAAAACAAACCTGCGCCTGAAAGGAACCCTATTCCCATGTCGGGAATAAACCCTGCAGGCACCCGGTTGGGCGTAAACAGTCAATACTTCACTAAAAATAATCAGCCCTGGTTTCCGATGATGGGCGAATTACATTATAATCGTGTAAGGCCCGAAGATTGGGAAACAGAAATTTTAAAGATGAAAAGCTGCGGTTTGTCTATTGTGGCTACCTACGTTTTCTGGAACGAACATGAAAGAGAGAAAGGCGTATGGGACTGGAAAGGAAACCGCAATCTTCATCAATTTATTCAGCTTTGCCAGAAATATGGCCTCTATGTGTGGCTGCGGATCGGCCCCTGGAGTCATGGCGAACAGTTAAACGGCGGTTTTCCCGATTGGATACAAAGCCTGAAAGGGCACCGTAGCAACGATCCCGAATACCTGAAAGCATCAGCGATTTTGTTTAATCAGATCGCGCAGCAAACCAAAAGCTTGTTTTTTACAGAAGGTGGGCCAATTATTGGCATTCAGCTAGAAAATGAATATGCCAGCGGGCAGGCTGCACACATTAGCACGTTGAAAGCAATGGCCCAAAAAGTACAAATTAATCCGGTTTACTGGAGTGTAACCGCTAATACAGTATTCGATGATAACAAAATGGAAGTCATTCCTTTACAAGGTTCTTATGCTTACAGGGGGTGGGAAAGGGCTGGAGGAGTGGCTACAAAAGACTTTCTGTATGGTAACGACCAATGGATCATGACGGATGCACTGGGCAAAGTTTTTTACGATGTAAATAAATTTCCAAGAGGATTATGCGAACAGGGTGCCGGCAGCCAAATGACCTACCGCAACCGCTTTGTAGTTGCACCAGAAGTAATAGCGGCACATTTGCAGAACCAGATTGGCCGGGGGATGAATCTGGTGGGGTATTACATGTTTCATGGTGGTACACAAACACCTGGTTTAAAAGAACCTGGTCATCCTGAAAGTTACGATTTTCAGGCACCGATTGATGAATTTGGTTTGCTAAGACCTTCGTATAAGCAATTAAAAGTACTGCATACTTTTGTTAACGATTTCGGGGCCGAATTGGCACCCATGCAGGTTTACGAGCCCGAAAAACCGGTGCGCGACGAGAAAAATACCGCCGATTTAAGGTATGTAGCCAGGGCAAAGGGTAACAGTGGCTTTTTGTTTTTAGGCAACACACAGGTACGTATCTCCATGCCCGACAAAACGGTTTCGATGCAGGTTAATCTGCCCGAAGAAACCATTCATTTCCCATCACTATTACTTAAGGGAGAAACCACAGCAATTTTACCTTTCAATTTAAAAGCGGGTTCGGCTTTAATTAAATATGCCACTGCGCAGCCTTTCGCTAAACTCATAAATGGTAAAAATATTACCTTATTTTTTAAGTGTTTGAATAGCGTAAACCCTCAGTTGGCACTCGATAGCCGTACGCTAAAAAGTAAAGATATTGCTGGTTGGAAAGTCAGCCAAAACGGTAATCAGTTACAATTGGTTTCCGGTAGCCGTACCGATTGCAGCTTTAACGATATAGACGGAAACCACATCAAAGTAGTATTTATTACCGCCACGCAGGCTGAAAATGCCTGGAGAACAAAATTGAAAGGACAGGATGCGCTTTTAATTACCGAGGCCGATGTTGTAATGCAAAAAGACCAGCTTAACCTGAAACAATTAAACAAACCTGCGTTCGATATAATGGTTTACCCCAAAGGCTTGAAGACTTTTAGTGCAGTAGCAACAAAGACTACAAGCACACTTTTCGATACCTATCATTGGCAGTCACCAGCATATAATCCGCAAATAGCGATGAAATTCCCAACCAATAAAATAGCTGACGTGATCCTGAACCCTGCACTACCTAAAAATGTAAACGATGTGATCTTAAATGTAAATTACCTGGGGAATGCCTGCGATCTGATTCAGCAAGGGACGATCAAAACCGATAACTTATTTAATGGACAAACCTGGCAAATCAGTCTCAAAAGGTTTTGGGAAGATGGCAACTTAAGCCTTAATTTAAAAGATTGGGACGATAAAACTACAGGTGTACCAGCCGATGTAGTGCAGGAAATTAAAACCAAAGGACCAAGATTTATTTCAGTTAAAGCTGTTCCACAGTATCAAACCATTATAGATTTGAAAAATTAACCGAATATACCGCTGCTTTTGAACGATAAAAAAGATGAATAGAGCAGCATTATTAATTGGTTAAAGCTATATTTATAACCACACAATGAAAAAATATATCACCCTCTTACTATGGTGTATGGGCTACCAGCTTTACGCGCAAACCATTGATGTTACCCAATTTGGTGCCCGGCCCAACAGTTTTGCCGACGCTACTGGCAGTGTGCAAAAAGCAATCGAAAAAGCAAAAGGCCAAACTAATACCGTATTGAATTTCCCAAAGGGGAGATACGATTTCTGGCCCGACAGTGCTGCGGAAACCCATTATTATATTTCAAACAGCTCTTCGGAAGTAGAATTTCCGGTTAAAAAGCAAAGAGTTGGCTTATACCTTAAAGATTTAAAAAATGTTACTATAGAAGGCAATGGCTCAGTTTTCGTTTTTCACGGTAAAATGATTACCTGGGTAATTGATGGGAGCGAAAATATGCGCATTCAAAATCTCTCGGTTAATTACGAGAGGCCAGGCATGTCGGAAATGACTTTGGAGGAAATTACCCCAACTTCGGTTACCGCTAAAGTGCATCCCGATAGTAAATTCGCCATTATTAACGGCCAGTTGGAGTGGTATGGCGAAAAATGGATTACCAAAAACCATCATGCCGTGTTGGTGAGGCCAAACGCTGGCACTTTATTTTACAGTAACTGGGATGTTTTTGCCAAAAGCAAGGCCGAACAGATTGCGCCATACACGGTGAAATTTACCGGTAATTTTACGAGGTTTAAAGCCCAGGCAGGAGATGTGCTGACGATTAGAGACCGTTACCGCGATTACGTGGGAGCGTTTAATAACCGGTCTAAAAATATCAGTTTACAAAACGTTAATATGTATTCGATGCATGGTTTAGGCATCGTATCGCAATTTTGCGAAAACCTGCATTACGATAATGTTGCTGTAGCACCAGAGCCGGGGAGTGGTCGTGTGATTGCTTCATCGGCCGATGGCATGCACTTTTCGGGTTGTAAAGGCCAGATTACGCTAAATAATTGCCGGTATAACGGCATGCACGATGATCCGGTTAATGTGCATGGCACGCATTTGAAAGTAAGTGAAATGGTATCGCCCAATACCTTAAAACTAAAATTTATGCACCACCAGACTTATGGCTTCAATGCTTTTATACCTGGTGATACCGTAGCCTACGTACACAGTGCTGCGCTCCAGATTTTTGCTCAAGGGATAATTAAAACCGCTAAATTAATCTCTGAACGCGAAATGCTGGTTGAGCTCGAAAAACCTTTTCCTGCAGAATTGAAAGTGGGCGATGCTTTAGAAAATGTAACCTGGACACCAGCCGTAAAAATTACAAATTGCAGGTTTGAAGGTACCATTTCGCGCGGAACGCTGATTACGACACGGCGCAAGGTACTCATCGAAAACAATGTCTATTACCGTACCGGTATGCATGCTATCCTGATCGAAAATGATGCCATGGGCTGGTACGAATCGGGTCCGGTAGCTGATGTTACCATCCGCAATAACCAGTTTATAGAATGCGGTTTTAATAGCGGATCGGATAATTACGCCATTAAAATCAATCCCGAAAACATCGAATGGGTTAAAAATTATTATGTGCACCGCAACATCAGGATCGAAAATAATACTTTCAGGCAGTACGACTACCCGGTTTTATCGGCAAAAAGTACAAAAGGACTGAGCTTTATTAATAACAAGATAGAAAAATCTGATTTTATGCCAGCCGGTAAAGTACGTGCGGCGCTAAATTTTTGGGGTTGTAGCGGCGTACTAATTAAAGGAAACCAGTTTGGCAACGAAAAACCAACAATACAATTGAAAGATATGGTTAAGGCAGATATCAAATCTGATATTCAGTTTGAAATCCCCGTAAATCCAGAATTAAGTAAGCATGATAATTAAGTTTAAGATTTTGCTAAAACAATTGACGATTAACGCCTTGTTTTTATTTAATTTACGCCTAAATCCTACAGACTAACCAAATGAAAATGAGATTTTTATTGATTTTACTATGTGCCATTGTGAGCTTAAGCGTTAATGCGCAAAATAATGCCCTCAAACTTTGGTATACCAAGCCGGCAACCCAGTTTGAAGAAGCTTTACCCCTTGGTAACGGTCGCTTAGGGGCGATGGTTTATGGTGGTATTGCCAAAGAGCGGATTTCGCTCAATGAGGCAACATTATGGTCGGGTGGACCGATTGATGCTTCGAAAATAAATCCCAATGCTAAAAATTACCTGACTCCGGTAAGAGAAGCATTGTTTGCCGAAGATTACAAAAAGGCCGATTCGCTGGCACATTTTATGCAGGGACCATACTCTGAAGCTTTTATGCCCCTGGGCAACCTGTTTTTTAATTTTGCCAACACCGGCCAGGTATCCAATTACAGGAGGGAACTCGATATTCAGAACGCGGTGTCGAAAGTTAGTTATCAGGCGAATCAGACTACCTATACACGCGAATCTTTTGCCTCGCATCCGCAACAGCTTATTATTTTCAGGCTAACCGCTTCCGGTAAAGATAAACTTAATTTCACCTGTAATTTCGATAGTAAACTATTGGCCAAAAGTTTGGTTAAACAAGGTATGCTGTTGCTTAAAGGCTGGGCTCCGGTGCACACCGAACCCAATTATCGCGGCAACATTGCCAATGCTGTAGTAAACGATACCGTAAATGCCATGCGCTTTGTTTCGATGCTAAAAGTATTAAAAACCGATGGCAAGCAGCTTTTGAAAGATAGTACTTTAAGCATTAAAGGCGCAACAGAAGTAGTGCTGGCACTGTCAATGGCTACCAGTTACAATGGAATTGACAAGAACCCGGGTACAGCAGGCAAAGCCGAAAATGCGATAGCTGCTGCTTACCTTAAGAATGTGGCAAACCGCAATTATGAAAGCTTGAAAACTGCCCACCAGGTCGATTTCAGGAAATATTTTGACCGGGTATCTTTACAACTTGGTGATACCGAAAATGAAAAATTAAATACTATAGACCGCCTCAACCGTTTTGCCTCTGGTAAAACCGACAACAGTTTAATTGCCTTATTTTATCAGTACAGTCGGTATTTATTAATCAGTTCATCGCGCATGGGGGGATTGCCAGCTAATTTACAGGGCATCTGGAATGAATCGGTACGGCCACCATGGAGCAGCAATTATACCACCAATATTAATGCTCAAATGAATTATTGGGGAGCCGAGGCAGCTAATTTACCCGAAATGCACCAGCCTTTGTTAGATTTTATTGATCGCCTGGCCGCTCCGGGTGCCATTACGGCTAAGAATTTTTATAATGCCGGGGGCTGGGTATGTCACCACAACAGCAGTATGTGGGCCATGACTAATCCGGTAGGTGATAGTGGCGAGGGCGATCCTTGCTGGGCCAACTGGCCAATGGGTGGCACCTGGTTAAGCACCCATTTGTGGGAGCATTATGCTTTTACCCGCGATCAGAATTTCTTAAAACAACAGGCTTATCCTTTGATAAAAGGTTCGGTGCAGTTTTGCCTCGATTTTTTAACCGCCGATAAAAAAGGCTATCTGGTAACGGCACCTTCAACTTCGCCCGAGAACGTTTACATCACCGATAAAGGCTATGCGGGGCAGACTTTGTATGGCAGTACCGCCGATATGGCCATGATCAGGGAGTTATTTACCGATTATCTTAAAACGGCTGAAATATTAAAAGTAGATGAAGCCATGCAAATCAAAGTGAAGCAGGCTATGGCTAAACTTTATCCTTATCAGGTCGGTAAAAAAGGAAACCTCCAGGAATGGTACCATGACTGGGAAGATCGCGAACCGCATCACAGGCATTTATCGCACCTGTTTTCTGCTTATCCGGGTTACAGTATTACCACTTCCGAAACACCAAAACTAGCCGATGCGGTACGTAAATCGCTCGAATTACGTACAAACGAAGGTACAGGCTGGGCCATCACCTGGCGGATTAACTTATGGGCCAGGATGCAAAATGCGGAGCGCGCTTACGATGCCGTGAAAAAACTGATGCGTTTTGTAGGTAAAGATGCAGCCATTAAATATGGCGGCGGTGGGATTTATGCCAATTTGTTTGGCGCACATCCACCTTTTCAGATTGACGGAAACTTTGGCGGTGGAGCAGGTATAGCCGAAATGCTCTTGCAAAGCCATCAGAACTACGTCGAATTATTGCCCGCATTGCCTGTTGAATGGAAAATGGGTGCTGTTAAAGGTTTTGTAGCCAGAGGTAATTTTGTGGTTGATATGACCTGGAAAGATGGGAAATTAACAGGTGCCACTATCCTTTCCCGCAAAGGTGGCAGCTGCAAACTGATGTATAATGGTAAAATAAAGGAGATGAATACTGTAGCCAATAAAAGCTATACGGTGAAATTTGACTAGTAACTGGTCGGTTCGGACAGTAATCAGTAGAGGAAGATGATGATGTAAAGCTGGTCGGTGGGGACACCGACCAGTAGACTATTTCACATCGTCCTATCGGCTGGTTGTCCTCACCGGTGGAATAAAAGCTGGTCGGTGGGGACACCAATGCTATTAACTTAAGCTATTTATATGTTTGGTGAAGCCTGTTTTTCCTTTTTTTAAATGTTATCCTGACAAAGCTTCTATCTGGTTTTATTGGGATTTTAGAAGATGCTATAAGTTTA
>NZ_CAESCM010000016.1 GCF_903166585.1 Pedobacter ghigonis | reverse complement strand
CTGGATTTTTTGTTGTTGAAGCAGCATCTAAAAGCAGTAATAATACACCTTTAAAATACAAAAAAAGGAGCAGAAAAACTAGTTTTCTACTCCTTTATCCTTTTGAATTAAGGGACTTTTTCAGTGCCCTCATTTTCACTGAAAGGTTTTTTTATGTGTTTTTAGCTTTAGTCTTTCAACTTTCAGCTTGAATTATGCTTGTTCAGCCAAAACTTTAGTTACTAAATCAGCAGCTTCTTTTAAAGCAATTGCCGAGTAAACCTGAAGGCCAGACTCGTCGATTAACTTTTTAGCCTCTTCAGCATTTGTTCCTTGTAAACGGCAGATGATTGGCACAGGGATATTTCCGATTTCTTTATAAGCATCGATAACACCTTGAGCAACACGGTCGCAACGTACAATACCACCAAAAATGTTGATTAGGATAGCTTTAACGTTAGGATCTTTCAAAATGATGTTGAAAGCCGCCTTAACAGTTTGTGCATTTGCAGTTCCACCTACATCAAGGAAGTTAGCAGGCTCACCACCAGCTAATTTAATGATATCCATGGTAGCCATAGCTAAACCAGCACCATTAACCATACAACCTACGTTACCATCAAGGTTAACGAAGTTCAGGTTAGAAGCACTTGCTTCAACTTCCATTGGATCTTCTTCAGTAACATCGCGCATTGCTGCGTAATCAGGGTGACGGAATAAACCGTTCTCATCCAGATTTACTTTAGCATCAACTGCAATTACTTTATCATCAGAAGTTTTTAATACCGGATTGATTTCGAACATCGAAGAATCGGTAGCTTCGTAAGCTTTGTATAAAGCAGAAACAAATTTTACCATTTCTTTGAAAGCGTTACCGCTAACACCTAAGTTAAAGGCAATTTTACGTGCCTGGAAACCTTGTAAACCAACTTTAGGGTCGATTTCTTCTTTGAAGATTAAGTGCGGCGTGTGCTCAGCAACTTCTTCGATATCCATACCACCTTCGGTACTGTACATGATGATATTGCGACCTTTTGCACGGTCTAACAATACTGAAATGTAGAATTCTTTCGTTTCAGAAGCACCTGGATAATAAACATCCTGAGCAACCAAAACTTTGTTCACTAATTTACCTTCTGGTCCGGTTTGAGGAGTTACTAGTTGCATGCCGATAATGTCGGTAGCACGTTGTTTTACTTCTTCAAGGTTTTTGGCCAATTTAACGCCACCACCTTTACCGCGACCACCAGCGTGGATTTGCGCTTTAATTACAACCCAATCAGAATTATAATCAGTTTTCAGTTGCTTAGCAGCCTCAACAGCTTGCTCAGGAGTGTCGGCAACTATTCCTTCTTGAACGTTAACACCGAAACTTTTTAATATTTGTTTACCCTGGTATTCGTGAATATTCATCTGTTTATATTTTTGTCTTTATCTGTCAGATGGAGCCTTTTACTATTAAAAAAAATATTTTAACAGCATCGGGTTCATTTGCTACAAAATTTGCCCAAAGCTACAATTTCAAACCCTTTAAACAAATAGAATTTACCGATTTTTTCAGAAAATGAACGTTTTATGTTAATCGGTAAAAAGAGGCCGGCAGGATTGGGCTTTTTTTGTTTAAACCTTATTTGCGACTTCTGGTTTTAAACCCAAAGCAGGCTCTGTGGCTGCGCTAAAGTACCTTTTTAGCTAAGTTTTTAACTTCATCTTTAAATTTCTGATCAAAAACCTCTTTAAGCGTTTTTGTTTTTAAGTTGTAAACAAAATATTCAACTTCATCCTCTCCGTTAAATTCCTTATCGCCATTCGAATCCCTGGTTAAGTTCATTAAAATCAGATCATGTTTTTCATCTATTGTCCAACTGCTTAATTCGTAATTGTTTGGCGATATTCTGGTAAAGGATTTTCCTTCCAGATTAGATATGTAAAGTTTGCCGGGGTCTTTGGGCGTTAATTTTTTGTCGCCATCGTAATCCGAATCTGTAATGTTGTAATAAATAAACTGATCGGATAGGGTTAGTGGATGGTTTGAAGCTTTTTCTGCCTGGCCAATAGAGAAAGAATTGATGATGATTTTTTCTTTGGTGAGCAATTCGTTTTGACCGGAAGTGGTGTTGTGAAATACGAGATTCCAATGATTGGTACTGGCTTGCCTTTTATAACTTTCTTCATCATCGCCGTTTAACCTTAAGGGGTAGATCAGCATATCGGTTTTATTAACAATTATCGGAGAATCGTATTTAATTTTTGGGTAAATCTTGGTTTTTGAGGCGGTGGTTCCATTAACAGAAACGGTTTTGTTTTCTTCAGTACAGGCTGTTGTGAGCAGTACATTGCTTAACAAAACAAGGGAAAAGAGTTTTTTCATAGTCGTTAATTTTGAGATTTAAATAGGTTAAGGTAGCAAATTTAAGCTTTACCTCCCGGCTTTAATTGAGGCGGGAGGTAATAAACAGATCAGCTGCCGGCAAAGGGTGTGCCGAAGATACCCACTGCCAATTCGGCCCATATGAGGAATAAGGCAAGTAGGATGATGAGTAAAATTACTGTTCTTAATGTGCCTGTTTTTAAGTTTCTGATAACAAGTTCTATGGCCAGACCAGTGCTTAACAAGAGGGTACCGGCTACCATGAAATCGGTTAAATCCCATTTTACTTCATTGGTAAATTGCATGGCTATAAGCGGAATGCTTAAAATTAATGCCACAACACCAAGGATAATAGCAATCCTGGTTGCTGGCGAACTTAATGTTGACTGTAGATTTTTCATGATTTTAAATTTAATATAGTGTTTTTTAATTGTTTGATTGTAGTAAAACCTTTGCTTCCCGATGCAAAGTGCATCGGGATAAACTAAATCCAACAAAAGTTAGCAAAGGCGAGAGGTTAATTTTACAGGATTTTTAATATGATAGAGTTGTTTGTAATTCAGTTTTGCTCTCGGCTTTGCAAAGCGCTTTTTTGCTTGCTACCTTCCGCAGCTTGTTTTTCATTTTAATATAATATTTAGAAAAATTAAGATGACCTGCTTTAAAAAGCTTTCGGTGCGCTAACCAGATTACTAAACTTGTTGCCATAAAAAAACAGGCATAAGCCGTACAGGCTATCCACCTTAAAAAAGCATTTTTTTGACTACAGATGATGTAGAGGCGTTCTTTTTGAAATTGAATATGAGCTGCCTCATCTATTAAGATATCAGTACAAATCTGTTTAAGAAGTGGACAGTTGGTAGCATCTTTTAACGCCTGATAGAAAATTTGAGCAGCACTTTCTACGATAAGTACGGTGATCGTCCAAAGTTCCATGCTGCTGTTAAAATATCTCACCTGCCGGAAAAGCGAATCATCCCAGTTTTTTTCCAGACGTTTTACATGGATTAAATCGAGATATCTACCCAAATTGGCCCCATGTTTTTGCTCTTCTTTAATAAAAAGTTGAGCAGCTTTCGGGTATTCCGAATCATTAATCTTTGCGGCATATTTTTTTGAAACCTGCATGAGGTGTTTGCCATCACCGGTCTCCGCTAGTTGCCAGGCTTTTAGTGATTTAATGATATTACGTTTTTCCTCATTTGTAACCACCGGATTTAATGTCCAGTCGATTCTATTTATTTGAACATTTTTTTCAAAATAATTTATCCAGTAAGCTGAGCTATGCGTTTTCATATTTAGACGATTAATTTATAGGTGTTTTACTAATTGTTGAGTCAATAATTTTATGGATGGTCACGTTTAGTGCAGACCATGATAAAGCAAAAAGTGCTGATGTCATTGCTGTCATTTTATGCCACTTGTTCATATTAATCTTGATTAACCTCAAAATATTTCGCTGTATTCCAATCCTGCAAATTCAATGATAGCCAGCTTACCGTTTGATAGCGCTCTTTAAAATAACCAATGCGCTCATCCAGCAGTTCGCTGTAAAACTGTGTGTTTTTGGCTTTAGCAATTTCTTTTCCGTAAAGATCTTTTGCGGGAGTGTAATGCAATTTTGAACGATTTTGATCTAATAAAGGCAAAGTTTTATCAGATAACGAGAGCAGGTAATCGGCATCTACTGCAACCTTATCGCTGTGGGAAAGGTTGTATTTGGCGATAAAAACATCCCAGTTTACCAGACTGAAAGCAAGCAGGAGTACAAACCAGATATTTCCGTTTACTTTAAACAGATAAAATAGGGTCCGCTCTTTCGCAACTTTGAAGTAAACGGTAGCCAGTCCAATGATACAAAGGATAGCGAAAACCAAAACGCCGATTCTTTTGTGGGTGAGGCCATAAAATTCGATATAATAGCCGTCGCGGATGAACACGGAAATAATGAGAATAAAATTCTGCACCATCCAGGCAATAGCCAAACTTTTTAGGGTTTTGCTTTTGTGGTAAAAATTCAGGTTACCACGGAAGAAATATAAAATTACTGCCATGGCGAGCACGATACTGAAAATTAAGGCATTGGTGCCGTCATGAAGGTCGGCAGAGAAATTACCTTCCGGTTTATAACCGAACCAGAGTGTCGAAATATCGATCAGGTTAACACATAAGAGCAGCAGGTTTAACGAAATAAAGGATATGAGGCCGATGATATATTCGGTTTTCAGGGCCATTTTTTTAGTGATAATCTGGCTGGTAAAAGTATGGGCAACTTCGTACCAGATGCTTCTTGGCTTTTTACCCCGCCTTATCCTTAATAATTTTTCGTTACAGCTGGCTTCAAGCTTTTCGATGCTTTTGTTGTAAAAAGTGATGATTAAGCCGGCAGTTAAAAATACGCCAAAACAGAAATGCATAAAGCGTGGAAGGCTCAAATCCTGGAAGATAAAACCGAAAATATTATCGAAAAAGTTAAAAATACCGGTGAAAGTGGTTTCTAAATAATGCCCGAAAATTTGGTTGGCACCACTGTATATCGCAGTGAATACGAAAATGATAAATAGCGGAAGTATGATGTATTTAATGGGCTTAAATACAGGTTTCAGATCGAATTTACCAATTTTAAGTTCTGAGAGCCTTTTAATTAAAGTTGCCGGTACAGTAATGATCTGAAGCGCGGTAGCCATTGCTGCAATGTAAATGGTGCGTACAGCCTGGTAATGGGCAAAGCCTACAAAGAACAAGAGGCTGATACAATAACTTACGCTGGTTAATACCGAATTGTTTACCACTACAAGTACTGCTGCCAGCAAGTGTGCAAGTGCATAAACTTTGAATTTGTTGCTTTTGGCTACCTCGCTGTTAAAGAGGGTAACTGCTATAATAAAAACACTATAAATCAGTTGGTTCAAAGCCAGCCACTCTTCCCAGAAGATGTAGCTAAAAAGCAATCCGCCGAGCAGGGTAGAAAGCAGTAAAAAGTTGGATTTCGTTTTCATTTTGTTTAAGGTTTATAAGTGGAAATAACTTAGTATGTACATGTAGAGAATTACTAGGGGAATATTTAAAAGCATGCAGATAATGGTAGCGACTGTGTGCCTCCAGGTGGTTGGGTTGCAAATGAGCTCAACTAGAATTATTGCCAGCACCAGGAGATTTATAATAACTGCGCCAAGCGTAAAAACGGCCCCAACTATCACTAGAAAAATAGTTTGTGATATTAAGTAGGTTATGAATATTAATGTGCCGATAAGTGCAGAATAATAAGCCAGTTTTTTGCCTATATAATTCATCTGTGGTTCTAAAATTTCTTCCATTTTATGTTTTTAAAAGTGCTTTGAATTTCAAAGTAATTAGTTAAAAAAAATTGCTTACAGCTTCTTAATCATTTTTTCGAGTGCATCTAAATGCGCTTTAAAAGCCTGCTTGCCCAATTCGGTAATAGAATAGGTGGTACTGGTTTTGCGACCAATAAAACCTTTGTGTACTTTAATAAATTCGGCCTGCTCCAAAGTATTGAGGTGCGAAGCCAGGTTACCGTCGGTAAGTTCAAGCATTTGTTTTAAATCGTTAAAGCCAATTTCATCATTCACGACCAGTACAGACATTACGCCCAGCCTGATCCTGCTATCAAAAATCTTGTTTAAATCTGCTATCGGATTCTTCATCTTATTGGCCTCTTTCGTA
This sequence comes from Pedobacter ghigonis, assembly GCF_903166585.1. Classification (GTDB taxonomy): domain Bacteria; phylum Bacteroidota; class Bacteroidia; order Sphingobacteriales; family Sphingobacteriaceae; genus Pedobacter; species Pedobacter ghigonis. The sequence continues at coordinate 128,272 of NZ_CAESCM010000016.1, read as the reverse complement.
TTTAAAATACATTACCAATCCGTAAATAATGTGTAAAACACCAAAACCAAATGCCCAGAAAAACAGTCCATAGCCAACATAAAACATGCATACTAAGCCCAAAATAACTTCGCAGTAACCCAGGTAACGGATATCGCTGTAGGTATACTTGCTGGCATTGATGAGTGATAACCCATAAAAAATTAAACAGGTTGGTGCAATAATGCTATAGGTATTGGGGTGGTTAAGGAGCAGGGCTATTATAAACAAACCACCGGCTGCTAGTGGGGTAAACAAATTAATCAATAAAGATTTCGAAGTTTTATCCCAGATTGGCAGATTATTTTTCTGGCTTTTACGGTAAGTAAATAAAATGCCGCCGGCCAAAGCAATCACCAAAACAAACACACCAAGCTTAATAAGATTAAATTCGAGGTCCATTTCTCCGCTTACACCATAGCCATAACCCCGTTTATTCACAAATTTATCAATCTCATCATGCGCCAAATAAGCACCAATTAATGCAATAACGCCGGCAAAAACGCCAGATAAACCACTCAATGAAATAAACCTCGACGATCTATCCATCATTTGCCTGATATCTTTTAATGCATTTAGCTGTTCTTCTGAGTTGCTCATTTTAAAAGTGCTTTGTTTTTCAAAGTTAAATAAGAAAATGATAATTGCAAATTTTATTTTTTTTGGATGGATAGTATCAAGTATTAAGTCGGTAGTATCAAGATGAGATAAGTTAGCCCGAGTGAATCTTTTCGCTTTGGTCTTTAGTCTTTCAGCTTTAGCCTTTAAGCTTTTTTACTAAATTTGACACATGCTAAAAGCCACTGGAATAAAAAAGTCGTACGGAAATCTGCAGATCCTGAAGGGTGTTAATTTTGAAGTGCAAAAAGGAGAGATTGTGAGTATAATAGGGCCATCTGGCGCTGGAAAAAGTACGTTACTACACATTTTAGGAACTTTGGATAAACCTGATTCGGGTGCTGTTGAATTAAAAGGATCGGTTATCAGTGGTTTAAGTGGCGATTTGTTAAGCACTTTCCGTAATAAAAACATTGGGTTTGTATTTCAGTTTCACCATTTGCTACCCGAGTTTAGTGCGCTCGAAAACGTGTGTATACCGGCTTTTATCGCTAAAACAAATAAAAAACAGGCCGAAAATAGAGCGCTGGAACTGCTTGAACTTTTCGGACTGAAAGACCGTGCGCACCACAAACCCAACCAGTTATCCGGCGGCGAGCAGCAGCGTGCAGCCATTGCCCGGGCATTAATTAATAATCCAGCTATTATATTGGCCGATGAACCTTCAGGGAACCTCGATTCTGAAAATGCAGCAGCCCTACACCAGTTATTTGTTAGTTTGCGCGATAACTTTCAACAGACTTTTGTAATTGTTACGCATAACGAACATCTGGCAAAAACGAGCGACAGGGTGGTGATGATGAAAGATGGGTTAATTGTATAGCCAGTACTAAAGAATTGCACAACCTTAATAGAAATACAAAAAACATTCTTTCATTCAATCATTCTTTAACTTTCTCTCATTCAAAATTCATTCATTAACCAATTTATTATTCAACATTGAAAATACTCATTACAGGCGGGAACAACGCAAAAGCCTTAAAGCTGATGAAGGCATTTCCCAATCATTTCGTTTTACTTGCCGATTATGGTGAAGTGGCAGCCATTGCTACCGAAAAATATGCTTTCACCTCTTTAGGCGTACTTAACCAAGACAGCATTGCACACATTTTATTAAATTTTTGCATTACTGAGGGGATTGATTGCATTATTCCGCTGCACCGTTACGAGGTAGAACCGTTGGCTAAATCGGCTGTGCTTTTTGGCGAATATGGCATTCAGGTTTTATTGCCAGATGCGGATTCTATAGTAACATATTTGGCCCCCGAAAAAACTACATTTCAGAACTTCGCTGTTTTTGTTGGAGGCGAATGTGTTTTTGCAAGTGGCAAGGAAATTTTTGTCAGGACTGAAGAAAAATTAAATGGCGTATTTGGTTATCAGATAGCAGACGATGAATTAAAACTTTTTACAATATAATATGGATGTTAATCAACATATAAAAGATAAGCAGCTGGTTATTTTCGAACTCGACGATGTACTTTTTCCTGAAAAGGATTATCTGCTGCAGGTATATTATTTATTTGCCCAGTTTATCGAATACAGTGAGCAAAAGGGAGCAGGACCTATTATTGAATTTATGCGTGCCGAATACGAAAAAAACGGTGCCACACAACTTTTCGAAGAAACAGCGAAACAATTTGGTATCGATGTCAAGTACAAATACAATTTTGATCTCTTGCACCAGAATGCACGCCTGCCTTTAAAACTATTGCTCTATAAAAACATCCTTTCGTTAATGCAGGAGCTGGTTGTAGATCGTAAAAAGATATGTATTGTTACAGCAGGCAATGCAGAACAGCAGCTCAATAAAATAAAGCAAACGGAGTGGAATGGTTTAGAACAATACCTAACTGTTTATTTCAGCGATGAATTGAACCAGCCAAAAGCAGAAATTTTCCAGAAGATACTAAACGACAATAATTTATCGCCAAATGAAGCGTTAGTTGTTGGTGCAAATAATTTTGATGAAGAACAATCTAAATTAGTTAATTTGCCGTATATTGTGTCACTAGAAATTTACAAATAAATATGTTTAGAAAAGTTTTCTCGCAAAATGTATTTTTGGGCGCTTTAATTGTGGCGGTAGGCTGCACTGTTTCTTGTAAAAAAAGCAGCACCGAACCCGATGCTACTGTAGAATCTAACTTGTTGCAAACACCAACTAGTGATAGATCGCTACTGACTAAAGATTCGATTTTTTTATATGCCAAGCAAACCTATTTCTGGAATGTGGGTATGCCTAATTACGACACTTTTAATCCGAGGCAATATAGCTCAAATAATGCCATAATAGCTGCGTTTAAAGCTTTGCCGAGTACTGGTGGGAAAGATAAATATTCTTTTATTGATGATGGATCTGTAGCCAGTCAGTTAAGTGGAGCAGGCGAAGATTATGGTTTCTCTGCTAATTTTGATGCTTCCGATTTGTTAAGGGTAACTTATGTTTATCCAGGCTCTCCTGCAGATCAGCAAGGGTTAAAGCGGGGTTATCAGCTTACGAAAGTGAACGGCGGTGGAACTTCACGATCGAGCAGTACCGATATTGCCAATTTAAACGCTTCAATATTTGGCGATAACCCGTCAATTTCATTGACTTTTTTAAAACCAGGCGGAACATCGCAGGATGTTGTGATTAACCGCGGTAGCTACAATATTAATCCTGTTTTGTTTAGTAATACTTATACTGTTGGGGCAAAAAAGATTGGTTATATTGTATTTAATAGCTTTACCACCAATGCATCGACAGCCCTGGATGCTGCTTTTACGAAATTTACAACCGATGGGGTTACTGAGCTGGTGGTAGATTTAAGGTACAATGGCGGTGGTTCTGTAGCTACATCCGAATTGTTTACCAACCTAATTGCACCTCCTGCCCAAAATGGTAAAATTATGTACACTACATACTGGACCAAAACCATGCAGGATGGGGCAGCAACGATTTTGCAGAACCAGAAATTTTACGCCAAAGGTAATGATGGCGTAACCAGGCTTTATTCTTATTTCGATTATTCTTATAAACCAACAATGGCAGCCGGTAATCAGGAGACTTTTGCCAAACGTGGTGCCTTAAACGGTTTAACCAGGGTTTATTTTTTGGTTACCAGAAGCACCGCTTCGGCCAGCGAGTTATTGATTAACAATTTAAAACCCGTGTTGGATGTGAAATTAATCGGTAAAACTACATACGGAAAGCCGGTAGGTTTCTTCTCAATCCGGATTGATAAAAGTGATTTGTATATCCCGCAATTTCAAACCAAGAACCAGCTGGATCAGGGCGAATATTTTGCAGGCATGACGGTTGATAAAGACGTTGCAGATGATATAACCAAAGATTTTGGAGATCCTTCAGAAAAGATGCTGGCACAAGCTTTATACTATTCGGCAAACAATAATTTTTCTGCTTTAGCTAAAGATAACACACTTAGCAGTACCTCTGGCGCGGTAAGACAACAGATTGATGCTGCCAACGAAAAGCTCGACCACGGGTTTAAAGGGATGGTAGAAACCAGGAAGCTGAGGTTTAAGTAATTAACTATATTTTTTGAAAGGCTGAACTGGTACAATCCGGTTTCAGCTTTTTTTTAATTTAAATTATTACACAAAAGGTGTAAAATTTGGTTGTTTTTTTTTGAAAAAATCGATAAGCTTGTTTAACATTAATCGTTAAAGAGATACCATGTCAGTAGAAATTGTAGAAAAGGAACATATCGGCTATTTAAATATCATCAACGCAAAAGAAGATCACACCAGTGAATTAAAAACTAAGCTTGGTGAAGCACAACGGCTAGGAAACGAATTTAAATCGAAAGCCGTAATAACATTTAATACCACTATTGGTCCGAAGAGGGTAGATACTACAGTTTGGTCGGTTACCGATAATTATATTCAGCTTAAAAACAATATTCATATTCCGTTAAAAAGTTTAATCGATATTGATTTTTAAGGCTGTTGTAAGGAAAATAAATCATCCCGCATTTATTTAACCTTATAAACATAATGAGTACACTTCATCAGATTGCCTTAACTTTTATTAAATCTATCGGGCCGGTAACGGCTAAAAATCTGCTCGCCTATTGTGGTAGCGCCGAAGCGGTATTTTCGGCATCTAAAAAGCAACTGCTGCAGATTCCGGGTATTGGTGCGAAAACGGTCGACGCTATTTTAGCCACCGATGCTTTATCACGCGCCGAACAGGAGCTTGCCTTCGTACAAAAGCACGGCATAGAAGTACTTTTTTTTTTCGGAACCGAATTACCCTAAACGCTTAAAGAATTGTTTCGATGCGCCGATATTACTGTATTTTAAAGGCAATGCCAATTTAAATCAGCAAAGGATTATCAGCATTGTAGGCACCCGAAATGCAACAGATTACGGTCGCAACCTCTGTAAGCAGTTATGCGAGGTGTTGGCACCGTATAATGTTTTAGTGGTGAGTGGGCTGGCCTATGGTATTGATGTGGCTGTACACAAAGAATGTATAGCCAATCAAACCACAACAATTGGTGTGTTGGGGCACGGTTTAGATCGTCTTTACCCGCAGGTACATAAGGCTGTTTCGCAAAAGATGGTACTGAATGGAGGGCTGCTTTCTGAATTCCCTATTTTAACTAATCCCGACAGACAAAACTTTCCACAACGTAACCGCATTATTGCCGATGTTACGGTGGTAATAGAAGCATCAATTAAAGGAGGTGCATTAATCACTGCCGAGATTGCCAATTCTTACAATAAAGATGTTTATGCTTTCCCGGGACGTACCAATGATGTGTATTCAGAAGGATGTAATTTCCTGATTAAAACAAACCGGGCAGGTTTAATTAACCACCCAAATGACCTCATTTATTACCTAGGTTGGGATAATGAAATGCCTGAAAAGAAACAAGTGCAGGCCACTTTGCAGTTAAGCCTTACAGTTAACGAGCAAAAAGTGGTAGATACTTTACAAAACGGACAGCTCTCTATCGATGAGCTTGCCCTGGCCACTAATATTCAGCAAAGCAAACTGGCCATTGTGATTCTTACACTCGAAATGCAGGGCATTATTGTTTCTTTGCCAGGCAAAATTTATAAACTGCTTTAAATTTTCCGAAAAAGAGGTTCCTGTTCTATGGTTTGGCACGCTGTTATCCCTCCATATAATCAGATTTATTAGCGCTGATCATTACCAAAAATCTCAAATAATGCAGGTAAGCAGGTCTGCTTTAAACAGGCAATATTGTGTTTTGCCCAATAATCAATCTATAATGCCTATCATAATTATAGATTATGGAATTAAATTTTTTAAAAATTGATATTTTAAAATTATGTTTCAAATATATATTAGTTTGTAAAATACTTAATGCCTTTGCTTAATTTTGTAGCATGTGGTACAATAATATTTTAGAAACAATTGGCAATACGCCATTAGTGAAATTAAATACAATTACTAAGAATGTTCCGGGTACAATTCTGGCCAAAATAGAAACTACCAATCCAGGTAACTCCATTAAAGACCGTATGGCGGTTAAAATGATTGAGGAAGCCGAAAAAAGTGGTAAGCTAAAACCAGGGGGTACCATTATCGAAGGAACTTCAGGAAATACAGGGATGGGACTTGCCATGGCAGCCATTATTAAAGGTTACAAATGTATTTTTACCACAACTGATAAACAATCGAAAGAAAAAGTTGATGCTTTACGTGCTTTTGGTGCCGATGTAATTGTGTGCCCCACCAACGTAGAGCCAGAAGACCCGCGTTCTTACTATTCTGTTTCTTCACGTCTGGAGCGCGAGGTGCCCAATTCATGGAAACCCAACCAGTACGATAATTTGGCTAATTCGCAGGCACATTATGAGCAAACTGGTCCTGAAATATGGGAGCAGACTGAGGGTAAAATTACCCACCTGGTGGTTGGTGTTGGTACTGGTGGTACCATTTCCGGAACAGGAAAATATTTAAAGGAGAAAAACCCTGATATTCAGGTTTGGGGAATCGATACTTATGGTTCGGTTTTCAAAAAATATAAAGAAACCGGCATTTTTGATAAAGATGAAATCTATCCTTATATCACTGAGGGTATTGGCGAAGATTTTCTTCCGGCAAATGTTAATTTTGATGTAATCGATCTGTTTGAAAAGGTTACCGATAAAGATGCGGCATTAATGACCCGCGATATTGCCCGTAAAGAGGGGATTTTTGTGGGTAACTCTGCCGGTGCTGCCATTGGTGGCTTAATCCAGTTAAAAGATAAATTAAAGCCCGAAGATGTGGTGGTGGTAATTTTCCACGATCATGGTAGCCGTTACATGGGTAAAATGTATAACGAAGACTGGTTACGCGAACGCGGGTTTTTACAGGATGAAAAACTTACCGCTAAATCGATTCTTGCCAAGAAAGAAAGCACGGAAATTGTAACCTTAGATGCTCAAAAATCGGTTTTAGAGGCAATTAATACCATTAAATCGATGAATATTTCACAAATTCCGGTCACCCAGCAGGGAATGATTGTGGGTAAAATTGCCGAAAGTGATATTTTATCTGCACTGCTCGAAAATCCGGGATTAAAATCTGCTCCGATTGCTGAAATTATGACAGCTACTTTTCCTTTTGTTGATCTGAATACTTCGATCGATAAAATTTCTTCGTTAATTAACAAAGAAAATTCTGCCGTATTGGTTGAGGATGAAACCGGAAAGATTGAAATTATTACGCAGTACGATATTATTAATGCGATATCGGGGTAATTATGGAAGATGTGAGATGGATGATGGAAGTTGATTGATAAATACATTAAAATTTTTAGATGGCCATAAGTTGTTAACTTGTGGCCATTCTTTTTATAAATATGGCAACGCTCAAAGAAATCCTATCAGCTAAGACTGACAATCAATTAAAATATTATTTAGATCACGTAGATAAACATACCTCAGAAGGGGTTAGGGCTGCACTGGCTGAATTAAAAAGTAGAAATGTCGAATTACCAGAAGGCATTGATGAACTGATTGAAGAGAAAATCAGGTTAAAAGAAAGTACCAGTTATGATAGCTTAAAAGGCTGGAAGAAAAATGTAGTTAAAGATGTTGATGCTCCGGAGTATTATTCACAAACAGCGATTTATGTTTTCTCAATCCTTTTTTCAGTGCTTTTCGGTGCTGTAATGATGGCTATTAACCTGAAAAATGCAGGAAAACGATGGGGCTGGCCAATTTTATTTGGATTGATATTTACACTGGGCTTTATTTACTTAAGCGAATTTATTCCTAACCGTACAAGCGGAATTACTTTAATCGTTAATGCCCTGGGAGTTATTATTATGTATCAGTTGTTTTGGAATAAAAGTATTGGAAAGGATACTAAATACAGAGCCAAGCCAATCTGGATTCCTTTAATTGTTGCGATTATATTGGTTATACCTTTGGTGTATTTCAGTATACAAAACTAAAAAACGCCCGTGTAAATTTTACACGGGCGTTTTTTGTGACACTATTATCGGCTTTGGGTTTTACCTTCAACCCTCAGCCTTTAAACCTTTTACCTTTAATGGCTTGGCGCATCTGCGTTTACACGCTTAATCTGCGCACCTAAGGCACGTAAACGGGTATCGATATCCTGATAACCACGCTCAATCTGCTCGATGTTATAAATGGTCGATTTTCCTTCTGCAGATAAAGCAGCAATTAATAAGGAAACTCCTGCTCTGATATCAGGAGAAGTCATGCTGATACCACGAAGTTTGTATTTCTTATCAATACCGTTAACTGTAGCGCGGTGCGGATCGCAAAGGATAATCTGTGCACCCATATCAATCAGTTTATCAACGAAGAATAAACGGCTCTCGAACATTTTCTGGTGAATGAGCACATTTCCTTTAGCTTGTGTTGCTACAACCAAAACGATACTCAATAAATCAGGGGTAAAACCTGGCCAGGGTGAATCGGCAATGGTTAAAATAGATCCATCGATAAAGGTGTCAATTTCGTAGTGCTTTTGCGAAGGAACGTAAATATCATCTCCACGACGCTCTAATTTAATACCCAGTTTTTTGAAAACTTCAGGAATTACACCAAGCTCATCGTAACACACATTTTTAATGGTGATTTCTGACTCCGTCATTGCAGCCATACCGATAAATGAGCCGATCTCGATCATATCAGGCAACATTCTGTGTTCGGTTCCACCTAGTACTTCAACACCCTCAATGGTAAGCAGGTTAGAGCCAATACCCGAAATTTTTGCGCCCATGCGATTAAGCATTTTACAAAGCTGCTGCAAATACGGTTCGCAGGCTGCGTTATAAATGGTGGTAGTACCTTTAGCTAAAACAGCAGCCATTACAATGTTTGCTGTTCCGGTTACCGATGCTTCATCTAACAGAATGTATGCCCCCTGTAAATTGGTAGCATCAACATTAAAGAAAGATTTTTTGCTGTCGTAAACAAATTTAGCACCTAACTTTTCGAAACCGATAAAGTGGGTATCTAACCTTCTGCGACCAATTTTATCGCCTCCTGGTTTAGGGATTGCTGCTTTACCAAAACGTGCCAATAGCGGCCCAACAATCATGATCGATCCACGTAAACCACCACCTTTAGCTTTAAAAGTTTCCGATTCGAAAAAGTTTAAATCGATGTTTTTTGCTTCAAAAGTATAGGTATCCTTATCAATACGCTCTACCGTTACACCTAAATCGCCCAGTAGTTCAATCAGTTTATTTACATCTTTAATGTCGGGTATATTGCTAATGGTTACCTTTTTTTCGGTAAGCAGCACTGCCGATAAAATCTGTAAAGCCTCGTTCTTGGCTCCCTGGGGGGTAATTTCGCCTTTTAATTTAATTCCGCCTGTTATTTCAAATGCGTTCATATATGTTTCTTCTTTAACTAAATTCATGTGTCATGCCGAATAAACTCAATAGCTGTTTTAGAGATACTGAAATCAGCAAGACAATCTGCTTTTAATATTTAGGTTTGTTGTTATTTCGTTGACGGTTGTTGTTATTGTTCTGGCGGTTTTTGCCGTTGTTGTTATTGTTGTTGCTTCTGCCGCGGTTATTGTTGTTATTATTGTTTTGACGTGGATTTTGAGCCCTGAATTCTACTTTGGCCAGGTTTACGCCTTCTTCAAGCTCAAGCAAACCACCCGAAAGGTACCTCAGGTCTTTAATAATCGTATCGTCGCTTACATTATCCTTGTTCCAGGTAACATAAGCCATTTTCATAAAATTGGCAATGCTTTGCACCATGGCTTTCTTAATCTCAGGATTTTCCTCGCGCATGGCTTTTTCGATTAAGTTTTCAACGGTTTTACCATAATGTTTGTAAGTAATGCGTTGTTGCGGATAAGCCAGAGGCTCTGGTTTAATGTAGGCATTCTCGATCAAAGGCTTTGGATAGGGGCTGTCTACATCAATCTGGTAACCAGAAATAATGTGCAGGTGATCCCAAAGTTTATGCTTAAAATCGGCAACATCACGCAAATGAGGTTGCAAGAATCCCATCAGGTCGATAACCGCCTGGGCATATTTATTACGTTCTTCAATGGTTGGCAATTCGCAGATATACTTTACCATATTTTGTACGTTACGGCCATATTCCGATAAAATTAAATGGCTACGTGTAGTATTATAATCAAAACTCATGTATAGATAAATTAATGGATAAATATTCCGGCGATACGAATTATGAAATAACCAGAAGAGTTTAGGTTATGAATTCACCGAAATGTCTATTGCCGGACTTTCGTTTTTATATACTCAAAGGTAGTAAAATTATTTTAATATGCTCAATTCTGTCGACTGAAGTCGACAGTTAAAAAACAAAATAATTTCTGTGTTAATCTGTGAATCCGTGGCTAATTATTGCCTAAATTTCATCAGTATTTTTAGGATAATCGAAAAAGATTAACTTCCCGGTTCCGCGGCTTACGAGTTCCCACGAATCAAATGGAAAAGTAATTAATACCATACCGGCAGTTGGAATATTATAGATGTCGGCATTGCAGAGTTCGTTGGCAAAATCGGTAAAGCCCGGATTATGTCCAAACATCAGCACTTTATCGGCTGCATCATCCAAAGTATTAACTACCTTAAGCAATGCGGTTGTATTGGCCTCATAAATAGCTGCTTGGAATTGGATTTGGTCAAAACCATAAGCTTCGGCAAAGTATTTGGCAGTAGATTTCGCCCTTTTTGCAGGACTGCTCACCAATAAATCGGGTTTAAAACCTTTGTTTACCAGGCGTTCGGCCATTTCTGGCGCGTTTTCTTTTCCACGTTTGTTTAAAGGCCGGTCGAAATCTTTTAAGTCTAAATTTCCCCAATCCGATTTTCCATGACGGACCAATAGTAATTGCTTAGCCATTGAGTTTCTCCTTAATTTTATTTACAATTGTTTCAGGTTCGATTAAATCTATACAGTTTTCAACACCGCAAAGGCAGGGTTTGTTTCCGTAAATGGAATTTGGTCTGGCCGGGTGATCGATCTGAATACAATCGCTTTCCGATTGCCCATAGCCAAGGAAGCCAGCATAAGGATGCGTTGGACCCCAAATGGAAACAACGGGCACACCAACCAATGAAGCCATGTGCATACCAGACGAATCCATGCTTACCATTAAATCGAGGTTCGAAATAATGGCCAGTTCTTCGGTAAGGTTGTAATTGCCGATTAAATTATGGGTATTGGCATGTTTTCTTGCCCATTCTCCGGCAATTGCCTGCTCGGTTTTACCACCGCCAAAAATAAAAAGCTGATAACCCAGATTGCTCAGGGAAGCCACTACTTTTTCCATTTTAGCCAAATCGTAAACTTTATAAATATGCTGTGCAAAAGGGGAGATGCCGATTTTTTTTGTACCGGGATCGGCAAATAATTCTTTTGCTTTTTCAGGTAAATCTTGTGCTGATCTGTTAATCTGGTGACTGAGTTTAAGTTCAAAACCCAACTCCCGAAAAACATCGGCATAGCGCTCTACTGTTTTTCTTAATGGCTTAAAAATTTTGTTTGTAGAGCGGGTTAATGCTTTTTTCTCGTCTCTTCCTTTGTCAATGCGCTTAATTGTAGTGCCGGCTAAACGAAAGAAGGTGGAAATGGTTCTGCTTCTTAAATTATTGTGTAAATCGGCTATTGCAGCAGGTTTATAACGGCGAAGTTCCTGAAAAAGCTTGTAAAGACCGCCAATTCCTTTATGGACGGTTTTGGGTTCAATCGCATGAAAAATGAGATTAGGAATACCTGCAAAAAATGGCCTGAACGCCGGCCTGCTCACCATGATCAGCTCAGTGTCCGGATTTTGTACTGCAAATTCGTGTAACACCGAGGCCACCATGGCTACATCGCCCATGGCCGAAAAACGTAAAACGATTATTTTATGGGTTGCGGCCATGGCTTTCTGCTTCGGTCTTTAGGCCTTATTATACAACACCGGATTTAAACTTGGGTCGTTGTACATTTTCATTTGTTTATACACTTTCATGTATTTTTTACCAGCCTCAATATCAGCCAATAATTCATCTATACTGGTTGATAGATCTTCGCGTTGCGATAACAATACATTAAGCTTGGTTTGGCATTGTGCACGGTGCTCGGCCGAAGCGCTTTCACGTTCAGCTTCTTCCTGCATGTGATAAATTTTTAGTGCCAGAATAGAAAGCCTGTCAATAGCCCATGCCGGACTTTCGGTATTGATTTTTGCATCAGGCAGAGCCGAAACACCCTGATAAAGATTCAGGAAATAACCATCTATAAACTCTACCATATCAGTACGCACCTGGTTTTGTGCATCAATGCGTCTTTTCCAGCTTAAACCTTCTACAGGATCAATGTTTGGATTGCGCACTACATCTTCCATGTGCCATTGTGCGGTATCGATCCAGTTTTTTACGTAAAAAAGATGCTCTAAACTTTCGGCATCGTATGGGTTTTCAACCGGTTGGTCAATGTTGTCAAACTTGTGGTAGTCTGTAATTACTTCATTAAATATGCGGTTGGCAATTTCACTTATCATGGGGCAAAGATATTAAAAGATTCCTTATGGTTCCTTACGGGTTGATTACATAGATTTTTCCTGACGGGTTGATTAAACAGATTAAAGGATTACACCGATTTATTTCTTGAAGTTGAAACAACATTAAGCAGGCCCTGTTTTTTCATTAACCATTAACCATTAACCATTAACCATTCTTAGTTTCAAAATACGCCGTTATCTCCTCCAAAGAAAATGCATTTAAACATTTATCGGCGCTTAAACCGCCTTTGCGTGCAACCAGAATACCATAATGCATATCATGGAAACCTTCGGTGCGGTGTGCATCTGGATTTACCGATAGTATAACGCCTTTTTCGAGCGCATAACGGTGCCAACGCCAGTCTAAATCTAAACGTAAAGGGTTAGCATTGATTTCGATAACCACTTTGTTGGCCGCACAGGCATCGATAATTTTTTTATAATCAATCGGATATCCGGCCCTGCTCAGTAGTAACCGGCCTGTTGGGTGACCTAAAATAGTTGTATAAGGGTTTTCGATTGCTTTTAACAAGCGGGCGGTTGCCTTGGCTTCGTCCATGCGTAAATTGCTGTGTATTGAGGCTACAACAAAATCGAAAGTTTTTAAAATTTCATCCGGGTAATCTAAAGAACCATCGCTCAGGATATCGCTCTCAATACCTTTAAAAATTTTAAAAGGTGCCAGTTTTTTATTCAGTTCATCAATTTCCTGGTGTTGTGCAAAAACACGCTGTTCGTTTAAGCCCTTTGCATAAACGGCAGTTTTAGAGTGATCACAAATACCCAGATACTGCAGGTTTAGGTTATCTTTACAATAAACCGCCATTTGCTCCAGCGTATGTACGCCATCGCTCCAGGTAGAGTGGTTGTGCAAGCTGCCTTTTAAATCTTCGTACTGAATTAATGTTGGAAGCTGATTGGTTTTAGCCAGCTCAATTTCGTCGAAATCTTCACGCAGTTCGGGTACAATAAACGATAAGCCAGCTTTGCTGTAAATTTCTTCTTCGTTAGCAAATGGCCCTTCGCCAGCTAATTTTAAAACCTTTTCTACATGTTCGGCATTACCGGTTAATTTAAACCATTGTAAATAGAAAACTGATTTTTCCACTACATGGATTTTTATCCTGAAACCTGCTTCAGTAGTGCAAACGAAAGCATTTTTAGTTTCGATTAGGGTAAGTTGCTCAAAAGCTGGCAGGTTAAGTTTAACTGCCTCCAGATCATCTGCGCCGATTACAATTTCAAGTTCATCGATAATTTCGCAGGCGCGACGGTATTGACCGGCAAAGCCTAAAAGCGAGTCTTTATCTGTTCTTGCCAACCATTCTGATAGTTGTGTAAGCAGGGTTTGGGCAAATCCCTCCACCTGGGCATATAAAAACCGTCCGTTGGCTGCCAGTTTAAACTCAATGGCATTTTTAATTTCTTCCTGGGTTTTTAAGCCAAAACCTTTGGCTTCAATTAAGCGGTTTTCGTTGCAGGCATAATACAATTCACCAATGGTTTCGATGCCGAGGTCGCGCCAAATGATGAGGATCTTTTTCGGGCCAATGCCTTTAATGCCCAGCATTTCTACCACGCCCTCCGGCGTTTGCTGCACAATTTCATTCAACTCCCGCAGTTCGCCGGTTTCGAGCAATTCGATTATTTTGGAAGCCAGTCCTTTACCAATCCCGTCAATTTTATCAATTTCTGCAATGGGCTTATCTTTTAAGGCAAAGGGTAGTTTATCTACCTTGAAGTAAGCATTTGCTATAGATTTGATCTTGAAAGGATTCTCTTCATGCAGTTCCATTAACTGCGATAAAAGGCGTAAAGTACGGGCGATGGTTTTATTTTCCATAAGCTGTAAAATTAGAAAATAATGCCTCAAATTACGATCAAGCTACGCTAATTTTATAAACACAATTTAGCCCGGGTATTGTTTAATAGGGATGAAATTGATGAAAATTGCCCTTTTGGGCTTAAGTATAAGCGTAGTAGGCTGCCAATCGGCCAAGCGTAAACAGGCAGTTCATAACGATTCGCTCACCAATGTTTCTACGGTGGCGGGGCAAACTACCGATCAGCGGTTCCTGGTTGTGGCTGGCCATTCGGTTGGCGAAATTGCAATAGGAGCAGATATGGAACAGGTTAGCCAAAAACTGGGTAAGGCCGATGCCGGCGACGCGGCCATGGGGAAAGCTTGGGGAATTTGGTACGGAAACGATTCGACCGGTGGGCAAAGAAATGAAATTGCCGTCTACTCATCCTATCGAGATACCAGCATGCGCGTAAAAGATGTGAAACAAATCAGGGTTACTTCTGATAAATTTAAAACTGCTGATGGTTTTTCGCTGGGTACCACCCTAACTGCATTGCAATCAAAATTCCCTGATTTAAAGCAAGTTAGTCGCTACGTGGACACACAAAAAGATACCGTATTGGTTTACGATTCGAAAAAAAGCGGAATTAGTTTCGAGTTTTTAAAAGACAGAAGTATAGCCTTAACTGTTCATCCGGAAAATGTTGCTGTTAATGCAACTTATCTTACGTTGCATCCCGAATGGAAAAGCGTAGAATGATGGAAGATGTAGGATGGAAGAGGGAAGATGGGGGATGGAAGTGTGATGGTTTGTTAGATTATAGTTGATAGCCATTTTAGCATGAGCCATCAACTATTAACCTTTTTAAACCTTAGTCCATTTTACATTCCCCATCTTTAAATTATTATTTTATCACCGCTTCAAATGGCATCCTGGCCTGGATACCCGAACTTGCGATTACCTTTTTCATCTGCTGATAAAGGAAGTAGTTTTCACCAAGTTCTTGTTTGGTATAGTAAGTTTTAACTTTGTCGGTTCCTTCATCCATTAACGATTTCCATGGATCAATAACCTCAGGGTACTCTACAACCTTATAATCTTTAAGCTTAGCTTTTTTTGCTGCAGCTTTAATGGCATCGTTAAAGCTACCAATTCTATCAGCCAAACCAATTTGAACGGCATCTGTACCGATCCAAACATGGCCACCGCCAATGCTATCGATATAAGCCTTGCTTTTCTTACGGCCATCGGCAACCCGACTCACAAAACCACTGTAAATCCGGTTCAGCTCATTTTGGATAATAAAGCGTTCTCCTGCAGTCATTGGTCGGTTTGTAGCCATAATGTCGGCATATTTACCAGTTTTAACGCCATCAAAAGTAATCCCCAGTTTGTTGGTCATTAAGTTCTGGAAATTCGGAATGATACCAAACACACCAATAGAACCTGTAATGGTATTGGGTTGTACAAAAATGCTATCGGCAGCACAACCAATATAGTAACCACCCGATGCGGCAACATCGCCAAAGGATGCAATAACCGGTTTTTCTTTTTTGGTCAGTACAATTTCTCTCCAGATTACATCAGAAGCCAGGGCGCTGCCTCCCGGCG
Source organism: Pedobacter ghigonis (assembly GCF_903166585.1). Taxonomy (GTDB): domain Bacteria; phylum Bacteroidota; class Bacteroidia; order Sphingobacteriales; family Sphingobacteriaceae; genus Pedobacter; species Pedobacter ghigonis. The sequence continues at coordinate 112,234 of NZ_CAESCM010000016.1, read as the reverse complement.
AGTTTACACGTATTACAACGGCTTTAATGTCATCATCTAAACGTGCTTTTCTAATGGCTCTCGAAATGCGTTCAGAACCAATCTGGTTGTCAGAGCCCTCGCCACCGTTAATTTCACCATTGGCATAAATTACAGCTACTTTATCTTTGCCTGTGTCTGTATCGGTATTGTTTTTAGCATAATCATTAATGGTAACCGTACGGATGTTTTCGCCGCGGGTACGTCCCGATAAGCCCTTTAACTCCTCTAAAATCTGATCTTTGTATTTTAAGGCATCGACCATTTTAAAATTAACTGCATCCTGAGGTTGTTGTACCTTATAATTATCGGCAATGCTGTAAAGGCTATCTTTCGGAATGTTTCTGCTTTGGGCAATGTCGGTTAAAAAAGTATTGTACAGGCCGCCTACATAAGCAGTAACCTGTTTGCGGTTGTAATCGCTCATTTTATCCAAAATAAACGGCTCTACTGCACTTTTATAGTTTCCAACTCGGATTACCTGCATTTCTACCCCAACTTTTTCTAAAGTTCCCTTAAAGAAAGTAAGTTCTGAGCTAAAGCCTTTAAATTCTAAAGCACCTTCTGGGTTTAAATATACCTTATCGGCCACCGAAGCCAGATAATAGGCACCCTGTGTATATACTTCGCTATATGCAATAATCTTTTTATGCGATTTTTTGAAATCGATCAGTGCATTTCTTACCTCACGAAGGGTGGCATAACCGGCATTCGGACTGCTTACATTCAGGTAAATACATTTAATGTTATCGTCGGTTTTGGCCCTTTGTACCGATTTTAGGAAATCGTTTAAACCAATGCCATCTTTTTCTTCGCCGCCAACAATAGGCAAATTGCCGAAAGGATTTTTAGGGGTACGTTCGGTAATGGTCTGATCTAAATTTAAGAACAGTACCGAATTGTTGGATACAATAACTGTTTTATCGTTATCGATTGATGAAATTACACCCACAACAATTACGAAGCAGATAATAAATATAATTACCATCGATAAGAAAAAGCCCAACATAGAGGCAAATAAATACTTAAAGAATTCTCTCATTTAAATGTTTTAGTTTTGTGCTGTAAAGATATAAAAATACATGATGCTTAATAAGGCTTTAGAGTGCAGCACGGCTTATTTGTTACTGGGCGGAAATTTGGGTAACAGAGAGGCAAATTTACAACTTGCAGTGGCACTTTTGAACGAAAAGGTAGGAGAGGTGGTATCGGTTTCTGGCCTGTACGAAACTGCTGCCTGGGGCAAAACAGATCAGCCTGCTTTTTTAAATCAGGCCGTGGCATTACGAACCAGTTTAACGGCTCTGGAGGTTTTAACGCAGGCATTGGCTATAGAACAGGATTTGGGGCGTGTTAGAAAAGATAAATGGGGCGAACGCCTGATTGATATCGATCTGATTCTTTTCGGCGATGAAATTATCGATATTCCAGATAAGCTTCAGGTGCCTCACCCACACATGCAAAACCGCAGGTTTGTGATGGAACCCCTTGCCGAAATTGCGCCGGAAGTAGTGCACCCTATACTCGGACAAACTATGTTAAGTATCAGTAAGCACATTAACGATCCCCTAACAGTTAAAAGGTTGTGACAACTTATTTATAATGGAGCAAAAACGCAGTTTAGATTTTTCGTACCTGATTGAAATGGTGGGTGATGAACCCGAATCATTAATTGAGATTTTTGATACTTTTTTAAGGCAAATGCCTAGATACATGACTGAACTGGACAATGCCTTAACTAATCAAAACTGGGATAAGCTGGTTAGCTGTGCACACAAAATTAAGCCAATATTTGGTTATGTTGGCTGTAACGATGTTAAAAAGCTTGTTTTGAAGTTAGAGCAAAACGCTAAAAATAAAACAGCTTTAGAAAACATAGCAGGCATTATCGGAGCGCTAAAAGAAGAAAGTGCCGATATCAATAAACTGATAGAAGCCGAAAAAATAAGACTGATTGCAAAAATGCGGAACAGCTGATTATTTATTAGCTAAAGTAGGTTTATCTTTAAAGTAGAATAGCGATAAAACAATATAGAGTACCAGTACAAAAGGAATTGCTGCAAATTTTAAGAAAGCAATTAATACTGTTGATAATATTAAAAAGATAAATTTGATTTTGTTTTTAGCCCAGCTCAGGTCGCTGAATTTTAAAGAAAATATCCTGATTTCACTTACCAATAGCAAACTGGTTATGGCTGTAATGGCAATCAGCAATATGCTCGAATAAATTACCTGCGGATAATCAGCAGAAATATAAGGTAACGAGCAGATAAACAAGGTATTCATTGGGGTGTTTAAACCAATAAAATCTTCAGTTTGGCGGGCATCGTTGTTAAACTTAGCCAGTCGCAATGCTGAAAAAATGGTAATTATGAAACCCAGATAGGGCAGGTATTCAGAAGGGTAATCGCTTAATTTTAACAACTGAAACATAATTACACCAGGTAAAAAGCCAAAACTAACCATATCGGCTAACGAATCGAGGTCTTTGCCAATTGCCGATTTAACGTTTAACAAGCGGGCCACCATGCCATCAAAAAAGTCGAAAATCCCCGAGAAAACAACGAAGTAAGCTGCGGTTTGTAAATCGCCTTTAAATGCAAAAACGATTCCAATGCAGCCCGAAAAAAGGTTAGCACAGGTAATCGCATTAGGGATATGCCTTTTCATAGGATGGAAGATGTAATATGGTAGATGGTATATGGAAAGTTACCTTATCCATTTACCATCTTACATTTTACCTTTTTTAGCTGTTCATCGAAATTAAGAATTCTTCGTTGCTTTTTGTACCTTTTATTTGAGATTGAACAAATTCCATGGCTTCCTGGCTGTTCATATCGGCAAGGTGGTTGCGTAAAATCCAAACACGTTGCAGGGTATCCCTGTCGTGTAATAAATCGTCGCGACGTGTGCTCGATGCAGTAATATCAATTGCAGGAAAAATACGTTTGTTAGATAATTTACGATCCAACTGAAGTTCCATATTACCAGTTCCTTTAAATTCTTCGAAGATCACCTCGTCCATTTTAGAACCTGTATCTGTTAAAGCTGTAGCCAAAATGGTTAAAGAACCTCCGTTTTCGATGTTACGTGCAGCACCGAAGAAACGTTTTGGTTTGTGTAAAGCATTCGCATCAACACCACCCGATAAAATTTTACCTGATGCCGGAGCAGTAGTATTATAAGCCCTTGCCAAACGTGTAATCGAATCTAACAGAATTACCACATCATGACCACTTTCTACCAAACGTTTCGATTTTTCCAATACAATATTGGCAATTTTAACGTGGCGTTCTGCCGGCTCATCAAATGTAGAAGCAATTACTTCTGCTCTTACACTTCGCGCCATATCAGTTACCTCTTCCGGACGTTCATCAATTAAAAGGATAATTAAATAAACTTCAGGGTGGTTTTTGGCAATTGCATTCGCAACCTCTTTCAATAAATTGGTTTTACCCGTTTTAGGCTGTGCTACAATTAAACCACGCTGACCTTTACCAATCGGGGTAAATAAATCCATAATACGGGTCGAGTAGTTATTCGTATCCGTAAACAGATTTAATCTTTCGGTTGGGAAAAGTGGCGTTAAGTAATCAAAAGGAACACGGTCACGCACATCGGCAGGGATTCTGCCATTAATGGTTTCTACGCGCACCAACGGGAAATATTTTTCGCCTTCTTTTGGCGGGCGGATGCTACCTTTTACAGTATCGCCGGTTTTTAAGCCAAAAAGTTTAATTTGCGATTGTGATACATAAATATCATCAGGAGAGGTAAGATAGTTGTAATCTGCCGAGCGCAGGAAACCGTAACCATCGGGCATAATTTCCAATACACCTTCGTTTGTAATTACGTTATCGAAATCCAGATTAGAGTAACTGTTTTCGTTTTTGTGGTGGCTACCTCCTCCTGGTTGTTTTTGAGGGCGGTTTTCATCACGTTGTTGTTTCTCTTGCTTTTCTTGTTTCTCTTTTGGCTCGTGCTTTGCCTTTGGAGCAACCGGAAGTACTTCTGCACTTTCTTCAATTAAAGCTGAAATTGGTTTAACACTTTCTTCTGCTTCAAAAATACGGTCAGGCTGACGTTCTGGTTGGTGCTGAGGCTCATCAAAAAGGGTTACAGATTCTCTTTTTCTGCTTACCGGAGCTACTGCAGCTTCCTCTTTAGGCAACCTTGCTCTCTTTTTTACCGGTTTTTCGGGGGTAACTGCTGCTGCTTCGGCGGCCGCGGCAGCAATTTTTGGTGCTTTTTCTGCTTTGGCAGCTTTAGCTTTTGGTGCAGGGCTTGCCGCTACCGGTTCGCTTTCACTATAAGGGTCGCCTCCAGCTGATTTAGCGGCGTTTATAATTTCTTGTTGGTGTAAAAGTACTTCAACAAGGTCTATTTTTCTAAGGGAGTCGGCACCTTCAATGCCATAGGTTTTTGCCAGCTCACGCAATTCTGTTGTGAGCTTATCATTTAATTCTGTTTTGCTGAACATTCTAAATATATATGTTTCAAGAAATTTTTCATTTGCTTATAACGCACATACGCCGTTATAAAATCTATGCAGGCCTAAAAATATTTCTGTTAAGGTAAGCCAAACTGTTTCATTGTATATAAATTCTTATGGCTATAAAACCGAATTGAGCTTATTTTAGAAAATACTCAAATTGTTTTATATTGTTTATAAGCTGAATAAAAAGCAAAATTTGCTTCTAAAAAATGGTAACAAAAAATAAATCTTGATAAATTTTTCTGGGATATTCAGATAAACGGTTGAGAAATTATGTTGCAATTGTATGTATTTGAAACGTAATCTGCAAGCAAAAGTTTAAAATGTTTAAAAAAATAATTCATGCAGGTATAATTTTGTTGTCCGGAAAACTTAAAAATCTTCATATTTGCAGCAAATAAGCCCATATATGACCAAGCAACAACTTTTCGAGCAAATTCAAAAAAAACGTTCATTTTTGTGTGTAGGATTAGATTCAGCCCTGGATAAGATCCCTAAACACCTGTTAAAATATGAAAATCCGATTTTAGAATTCAATAAGCAGATTATAGATGCAACCCAGGATTTATGTGTGGCCTACAAACCCAATACTGCCTTTTACGAGTGTTACGGTAAAAAAGGATGGGAAACCTTGATCGAAACCTGGAAATATATCCCTAAAGATACTTTCTCTATTGCGGATGCCAAACGAGGCGATATTGGAAATACCTCGGCCATGTACGCTGAAACATTTTTTAATGCAGCATCGTCTGAAATGAGTTTCGATTCGGTTACAGTTGCACCTTATATGGGAAGCGATTCGGTAACTCCTTTTTTAAAATTCGAAAATAAATGGGTTATTCTTTTGGCCTTAACTTCGAACACCGGTCATGCCGATTTTCAATTGCAGGAAATTGGTGAAGACAGACTTTTCGAAAAAGTACTTAAAACATCACAACAGTGGGCTACCGACGAGCAAATGATGTATGTTGTAGGGGCAACCCGCGGTGCAGCATTTGGCGATGTACGTAAACTGGCACCTAACCATTTTCTTTTGGTACCCGGTGTTGGTGCGCAGGGTGGCGATTTAAATGAAGTATGTAAATATGGCTTAAATGCACAGTGTGGTTTGCTGATTAACTCATCGAGAGGAATTATATATGCCAGCCAAGGCGAAGACTTTGCCGAAAGAGCCAGAGAAGAAGCCTTGAAACTGCAAAAAGAAATGGAGCAGATATTGGTTAAGGCTGGATTAGTATAAAGGATATATACAATTGAAAACTTTAGCGATAGTTGATGTTAAAGTTTTCAATTGTAGTTAAAGTTCTTATATTTAATAGCTTATACTTAACCTATGAGTAACCGTTTTGCCAATATGGATTTTAAATTATTGCTTGAGCACATAAAAAACTTATCTGCTGCTGAAAAAAAAGAGCTGATCAGGGTTTTAAATCAGAGCCAGCTTCCAATAGTTAATGAAGAAGATGTTGCTTATGTAAAAACGCCTAAAAAAAACACCTCTTTTGAGGAGAAGTGGGATGAAAGTTTATCTGCTTCCGAATTTAAAAAGGCAGCCATTAAACACATTGATACGTTGCCTTGGAAATAGTTGTACGCTTCCATCCTTCGGTTTTACTTTACCTTAATGAACTGGTAGATACGCTTTTTTATGAAAACTATTTCAGTATTCACGATAGTGCGGTAGATTATGTTACCCGATTGATTGATATTGTTGAGAACCAAATCGGGAAGAAACAACATTACAGCGTTCCACAAGCCTTTGTTCATTATGGAACCTGGATTATTCACATTAATATAAGTAAGAAAACAACGTGGTACTTTGTATTCGAAAAAAGCGAGAACCGTTATCTGGTTACATACGTTTTTAATAACTATGCTAAAGAAGCCCAAAATTTAAACTTATAAGTTAGTTATAGCAAAATAAATTCATTACCTTCCATAATGAATTTTCCAGAGGATTTTCTTCATTACGTATGGCAGTTCAGGTCGTTTGATTATAACGAACTGCAAACCTGCGATGGCGAAAAACTCGAAATTATCCATCCTGGGTTGCTCAACAGAAATGCAGGTCCGGATTTTAGCCATACCAAAATTAAGATTGGCGATACCCTCTGGGCAGGAAGTGTCGAAATCCACCTCAAATCTTCCGATTGGTTAAAACACAACCACCAGTTCGATCGCAGCTATGAAAATGTAATTCTCCATGTAGTTTATGAGCATGATACAGAGATTAAACGTATAGATGGTACGCTATTGCCGGTACTGGAACTTAAGAAACGGATTGCAGCCAGTTTAATCCGTAAATACGAAAACCTTTTTTTAACGCTCACCGATTTTCCCTGTGTGACGCAGATTGGGCATGTAGACCGGTTAATTGTCGATTCATTTTTATCCCGAACCCTGGTGGCGCGCTTTGAAGAAAAAACGCAGGCTGTTAATGAAACTTTAAGCGAATTGAAAGGTGATTGGGACGAAACATTTTATCGCTTTATGGCCCGTAATTTTGGCTTTAAGGTAAATGCTTTGCCCTTTGAGTTACTGGCCAAGGCCGTTCCACAGCATATTTATGCCAAACACAAAGATAATCCCTTGCAAATTGAGGCTTTGGTTTTTGGTGCTGCCGGATTTTTGAAAGACCAGTTTACCGAAACCTATCCGCAGAAATTAAGGGCCGAGTTTGAGTTTCTGCAAAAGAAATACAATATCAAACCGCTCGAGGTATCCATCTGGAAGTTTATGCGGATGCGGCCACAGAATTTTCCAACTATCAGGCTGGCACAATTTGCAGCCTTAATTATAAAATCCAACCACCTTTTTTCTAAAATTATCGAAATTAAAAAGGTAGCTGAGTTACATACTTTATTTGATGCATTGCCGGTAAACGATTACTGGAAAACGCATTACCATTTTAAAAAGGAAACCGATGGGGTAAAAACACAAATTGGCAAAACATCTGTAGATAATATTTTGTTAAATACCGTAGCCTTGTTTCTGTTTGCCTATGGTAAATACACCGATACCCAATTTTACCAAAGCAGGGCAATTAAATTATTGGAAAGTTTGCCCGCCGAAGAAAACGCCGTAACCTGGAAATTTTTAGCAGCCGGAGTTCAAATTGAAAGCGCATTTGCCTCGCAAGGTATTTTACAATTGAAAAAACAATATTGCGACCAGAAAAAATGTTTAACTTGTGGTATTGGTATTAAGATTTTAAAACAAGCTTAAACAAAAAGATTTACCCTAACCGTTTTGTAATTATGGAATTTCCGCACGAATTAAAAGAACTTTATCCCGATCAGATTATAGAAGTTAGGGGCAATGCTGATGCCTTAACGGTTATTCTGGATAAAGACGTTGACCTGCATAAATTTAAAGCCGAATTGGTTAAGAAATTTTCAGGACTGGAAGAACAGCAGATTCTTTTCATCAAACATGAAGATAAGCAGGACTTCGAAAAGCTGATTTTGGAATAATTCGAAACTGATTTTGCATGTTTAACCAATTATTATTTATAAATTAGAATAAGAAAACCAATGTTATAGCGTTGGTTATTTATTATTTTATCTGTTGATACAATAATTAAAGCGTGTTAAAATAAGCTTAAAATGTTTCAAAGAATTATAACCTATTTTGAGCAGCAGAGTTTTGGTGTTTCTACTTATCTGGCTAATAAGCTACACATGAGCACCGCAAAAGTCCGCCTGTTTTTTATTTACTCGTCTTTTTTGGCTGTAGGTTTCCCTATACTATTTTATTTTCTGGCTGCCGTGGTTTTGGATATTAGAACCTATATGAAGCGCATGAGGCTTAGGGTTTGGGAGTAGTTCAGTTCACAGTTGACAGTTCACAGTTTTCAGTTTCCAATACGAAGTTTGTAGTTTGCAATTTATAGTTAACAATTCTCAATTGTAGGTAACTGATAACTGAAAATTGAAAACTACCTAATCATCGTCTCTCAAAATTTCAGCAATTTCGTTAAAACCTTTTTCTGCAGCTAAATCGGCAGGTAATTTTCCGCCTTCCATACGCAACGAAACTTCTGCGCCGTGCTCCAGCAATAAAATAATCAACTCAATATTACCCAATTGTGCTGCGCTGTGTAAAGGCGCCAAACCAGCTTTCTGGCAAACGTTAGGGTAGGCCCCCGCTTCTAAAAGCATTTTGGTAATGTTAAAATTGTTTGCCGCAACAGCCGAGTGGATCGGGAAAACGTTGAACCCGTTTTTCGAAGCTAAATTTACATCAGCACCTTTCAATACTAAAAAGCGCGCTAAATCTTCGTGCCCGAAATAGCAGGCCAGGCCCAGCGGCGTAAAACCATCATCAGAGAACTCGTTAACACTCTCAGGTTTTTGGAAAATCAATAGGGTAGCGGCATCAAATTTACCAACGGCGCAGGCCTCGAACAGGGTAAGCTGATCAACAAACTCTGCAATTAAATCGGCAATCTCCTGCTTTTTATAATAACAGGCCAATAATAATGGCGAAATGTGGTGCGATGTATCGGTAACGGCCAATCGGGGATTTTGTACCAAAATTTCCTTTACCGCATTTAAGTTGCCGGCTTCAATTTGTTCTTCTAGCTGCGCTATACCCATAGTATTGTATGAAAATCGACTTAAATTAACAAAAATTAAGAAATTGTAAACTTTAATGCCTAAATATATATAGTGTAGGGCAGATTAGCAAAAATCAAAATCTGCAAATGCTGCAATAGGGCTATTGGCCAAAAAATGCCAGCTATTATGAATATGGGCGTTATCCTAATTCCGATAAAGTCGGGATTCATCTGGTTATAAAAAATCCCGTCTCACCTCTCCAGGTCAAACGGGATAAAACCTAAAACAAAATCCGTTTCATTTATGATAAAACGTAACAACTTGCGTGTTGTTGAAATAATAGACTGTATTTTTTGTTTAAGGTTTAATAGCCCAATGAATATTTTTATTTAATTTAATGGGGAATAGAAAACTCGTATCAGTTATTTTATATTTGTTGATCAAAAATATATTTAGGATAGAAAATGTCGGCAAGGGGTAATCAGTTTAAAACCAATACATTCAGAGATAAAGGTGCTGAAAATGCATCGGGCAGAGGGGCATCAAACCGCCAGCCAAAAGAAAAAAGGGAATTTCTGCCCCGTTTCGACCTGTCGGATGGCCGTGCAGTAAAGATTCTGGGCTTGTTCTTTGTAATCCTTTCCCTTTATTTTTTAATTGCCTTTACTTCTTATTTATTTACCTGGCAAGATGACCAGAGTTACGTAATAGATGCGAATGGCGGCTGGGGAAATTTGTTTAAAACAAGCGAAGAACTGAAAAATGCTGGCGTAACTACCCCGGTTGTACAAAACTGGCTGGGTAAATTTGGTGCCTTATTATCGCACCAGTTTATTTACGAGTGGTTTGGTATTGCTTCATTCTTATTTGTACTTGCCTTTTTTATTATTGGCTACCGCTTATTGTTTAAAGTAAAAATCCTTTCTATCTCAAAAACATTAGGCTATAGCTTTTTCTTTTTGTTATTTATTTCACTCACCTTAGGTTTTGCACATAGTTTCTGGTCAGAATCGCCGCATTACCTCGAAGGTGAATTTGGTTTCTGGACCAACAAATTACTAGCTGCCCAAATTGGTGCAGCAGGTGTTGCCGGTTTAATTGCCTTTGCCGGTTTAACCATTTTAATTATTGCCTATAACATCGATTTTAAATTCCCTGAACGTAAAGAAAAAGAAGTATATCTCGATACGGAAGTGCCCGATTTTGTAAACGAAGTGAGAACACAGCATGCCGGCAGGGAAAATGTTTATGAAGAGCCTTCAGAGCCAATCGAATTTCCGGTGCGCGATAAGCCTGTTGGCAATGAGCGTAAGCCACAAAATGTAACTTTACAACCTAGCCGTTTCGAAGAAAAAGAACCCGAAGAAGAAGCAACCCCACCTGTAGTTTTATCGCCTTTGGCTACCAATTTACCATTGGCAACCACTGCGGCTTCGGCCCTGCCATTGGTAGTAGAGCCACCGGTAAACGACGAAAAAGAACCCGCTTTTACCATCGAGAAAACTGAAGAAGAAATTAAATCGGATGATCTGGTAGAGCAGTTTGGTAATTACGATGAAAAACTCGATTTATCGGGCTACAAATACCCAACGGTTGATTTATTGGAAAACTATGGCACCAACAAAATTTCGGTAAATGCCGAGGAACTGGAAGCCAATAAAAATAAAATTGTAGAAACCCTTAACCATTACAATATCGAAATCGATAAGATTAAGGCTACAATTGGTCCAACGGTTACGCTTTACGAAATTATTCCGGCGCCGGGTGTAAGGATTTCGAAAATCAAAAACCTGGAAGATGATATCGCCCTTTCGCTTGCTGCTTTGGGGATTCGTATTATTGCGCCAATGCCAGGTAAAGGTACCATTGGTATCGAAGTACCCAACCAGCACCCCGAAATGGTGCCGATGCGCAGCATTTTAAATACCGAGAAATGGGTGCAAAATACCATGGATTTACCAATTGCTTTGGGTAAAACCATCAGCAACGAAGTTTTTATTGCCGATTTGGCCAAAATGCCGCACTTGCTGGTAGCAGGGGCAACGGGGCAAGGTAAATCGGTAGGTATTAACTCCATCCTGGTTTCGCTATTGTTTAAAAAACACCCGGCACAGTTAAAATTTGTATTGGTCGATCCGAAAAAGGTAGAGTTAACGCTATTTAATCGTATTGAAAGACACTTTTTGGCTAAACTACCGGGCGAGGCCGATGCCATTATTACCGATACTAAAAAAGTGGTAAACACTTTAAATTCGCTTTGTATTGAGATGGATCAGCGTTACGATTTGTTGAAAGATGCACAGGTGAGAAATTTAAAAGAGTACAACGATAAGTTTATCAAACGCAAGCTGAATCCGAATAATGGTCACCGTTTCTTACCATTTATTGTTTTGGTAGTAGATGAGTTTGCCGATTTAATGATGACGGCTGGTAAAGAGGTAGAAGCGCCGATTGCACGTTTGGCACAGCTGGCCCGTGCCATTGGTATTCACCTGGTGCTGGCTACGCAGCGTCCATCGGTAAATATTATTACCGGTACCATTAAAGCCAACTTCCCGGCAAGGTTAGCCTTTAGGGTTTTGTCAAAAATCGATTCGCGTACCATTCTGGATAGTGGTGGAGCCGATCAGCTGATTGGTCGCGGGGATATGCTTTTATCTACCGGTAGCGACTTAATCAGGCTACAGTGTGCTTTCGTTGATACACCTGAGGTAGATCGTATTTCAGAATATATAGGTAACCAGCGCGGTTATTCAGATGCTTACCAGTTGCCGGAATATATTGATGAGGCAGGCGAGGGGAGCAAAGCAGATTTCGATCCAAATGAGCGCGATAAGTTCTTCGAAGATGCAGCAAGGCTGATTGTAATGCACCAGCAGGGCTCAACTTCATTAATTCAGCGTAAACTGAAGTTAGGTTACAACCGTGCCGGCCGCATTATCGACCAGTTGGAAGCTGCCGGAATTGTTGGCCCGTTTGAAGGAAGTAAGGCCCGTGAAGTTTTATATCCCGACGAATATTCTTTGGAACAATTCTTGAATAGTATGGATGACAAAGATTAGATTAAACCAATACCAAAAAATCTACTCTAACGTTACAAAAGAAAATTAAAAAAGAAAAGATGAAGAAATTAATTTCAGCATTAATGGTTGTAGTTGCTTTTACAACATCAACTTATGCTCAAACTGATGCGAAAGCTAAAGCAATTTTAGCAGAAGTAAGCAAGAAATACAAGTCGTACAATGTAGTTAAAACAGATTTTACTTTTACACTGGATAATCCAAAAGCTAAAGTAAAAGAAACACAGCAAGGTACTTTATATGTTAAAGCCAATTCTAATAAGTATAAAGTGGCTATGACGAACCAGGAGTTGTTTAGCGATGGCAAAAGCCAGTGGACTTACCTTAAAAAAGATAAAGAAGTACAGGTAAGCAACGTAGATAACAGCGGCGATGCCATTAATCCGGCTAAAATTTTTACCGTTTACGAAAAAGGATTTAAATACGTGTACACAGGTGAGGAAAAGGCAGGTGCCAAAACTTACCAGATGATTGATTTAACACCTGTAGATGCTAAAAAAGCAATTTTTAAAGTGCGTTTAAGCATCGATAAAGCGGCTAAACAAATTGCCAATGTGGTATTGTTCGATAAAAACGGAAACAAATACACTTACAATGTGAAAACTTTTTCGCCAAATGTAAATGTACCGGAAACTACTTTCGCTTTCGACGCTAAAAAATACCCTGGTGTTGAAGTGGTAGACTTAAGATAATTGTTAATTCCGCAAATGCGGGATGAAACCTGGAAGGTTCAGCTGGCAACAGCTGAACCTTTTTTATGTCCGTCAACATAGAGGATTAATTTATTTCATAAAAATCATTTTAGTGGCAGTCCCTTCGGAGTCGTCATTGCGAAGTGCAACGAACTCGAGAACCACGCAGTGATCAGCGAAGCTAAATCTGTCTAAATAGATCTCTCCATTTCGCTGCGCTTCAGTCGATAGCTATCGGATCGAGATGACGGATCTTCTATGGGTGGGAAAGCGCATTACTTCAGTTTCAGCTAACGGTCGTTGTAAGATTGCTTTCCCGATTAAGCGGGAAAGGCTGTCGTTCCTCCTCGCAATGACGATAATTCTATGAGTTTATGTCAATGGTAACGGCTCAAAGGACCTTCACTATTCTCTTATCTAACACACTCCCACAATTAACCAATTAACCAGTTAAAACAGTTAATCTTTTATTTAGCACAGTTAACCCTTAATACTAGTCAAAACAATTAACCATTTATTCGCTGCAAAATATTCTTATTGTTTACTTTTGTTCCAATGTCATTACCACTTACCAACCATACTTTAGAAAAACTGGAAACCCTTCTTTTAGTGATGGGCTATAAGGTGCGTTACGAAAAGGGAAATTTTAAAACTGGTTCGTGCCTGCTCGAACACAATAAAGTAATTGTGGTAAACAAGTTCTCCAACCTCGAAGGTAAAATTGCTGCCCTGGTTACACTGGTAAAACAAACCAATGCCGACGAAAACCTGCTCGACGAAAAGCAACGCCAGTTTTACCTCTCGTTGCAACAAACCGAATTGTTTTAACGAATAGCCTGTACATAAGTTCGAATGTAAAAATATTATTCATTTGTTTAGTATATATAAATTTTGTTTACTTATTTGATTTCTAATCCTTAGTTTTGGTATTCATCAGAACAAGAAAAAATGAATCTCTTTAAACACACATTTTTAGCCGTTTTATTAATTGCTACGGTTGGCAGGGCTACTGCGCAACAAGCACAGCGTGTAGTTATTATTGGTTTTGATGGCTTTAGCGCCGAAGGTTTTAAGGCCATTAAACATCCCAATATCGATAAGCTTTTTGCCGATGGGGTGGTTTCGGTAACTACAAGGCCGGTAATGCCATCGGTAACCTTACCCAACTGGACCAGCCATTTAACAGGCTCAGGGCCCGAAGAGCATGGCGTAACCAATAACAGCTGGACGGTAGCCAAGCATGAACTGGAACCGATCGATAAAGATGCAGAAGGCTATTATCCTTCTATATTTAAGGTATTGAAAGAGCAGGTGCCCAATGTTAAAACAGCCTATTACTGGAACTGGCTGGAGCTGATTAACTCGATGAACAAAAAATATCTGGACGAATCGGCTTTTGAAGAAAAAGATGCCTATACGCAAAACTATGAGAAGGCCATTAATTTTATGGATGCGAACAGAAAAGACCCTACGCTGGTTTTCCTGTACAGTGTGCACACCGATCATGCCGGCCATGGTTTCGGCTGGATGGGTCCTGAATATGTTGCTGCGGTTGAAAAGGCCGATGTTGCGGTAGGTGATTTAATTAAGGCATTGCAGGAGAAAGACTTGTTTAAGAACATTCATTTTTTACTCATTACCGATCATGGCGGTATAAATAAAGGCCATGGCGGTACAAGCATGCGCGAAATGCAGGTGCCATGGGCTGCAGTAGGACCTAAAATAAAGAAATTGGGTTTAACAGATTTTTACAACAGCAATAAAAATACAGCGCTGGTTGTGGCCAGGTTGTTTAATGTTAAAGAAGATAAACTGCCAAAATCGTGGACAGGTGTTGCACCAAAAGTGATATTTAAATAAAAAGCTTTAAATTGCAGCAAAATAGCCCGTTCACTTTTATAACTGCAATTTGAAGATCACATTTTTAGGCACAGGTACATCTCAAGGCGTTCCCGTAATCGCTTGTAAATGCGACGTTTGTCGTTCTACAGATAAACGGGATAACCGTTTAAGAACATCTATTTTAATAGAAACGGCCGATAAAACCATAGTAGTAGATAGTGGCCCTGATTTTCGTTACCAGCTTTTACGCGAAAAAGTTGAAAACCTCGATGCAGTTTTATTTACGCACGAACATAAAGACCACATTGCGGGTTTAGACGATATCAGGCCCTTCAATTATTTATTGCACAAGATTATTGATGTGTATGCTACCGAAAGGGTGCAAACCGCATTAAAAAGGGAGTTTTATTACATCTTTGCCGAAAAAAAATACCATGGCCTGCCGCAGATTAACCTGCACACAGTAACCAATGGCGAAGATTTTAAGATAGGAGAGACCACCGTTACGCCTTTTGAAGTAATGCACCATTTGCTGCCCATTAGCGGTTACCGCATAGGCGACTTTACCTACATTACCGATGCTAAAACGGTTTCGGAAGAAAGCTTTGCGAAAATTAAAGGCACGAAAACATTAGTAATTAACGCTTTGCAAAACGAGGCACATATTTCGCACTTTACATTGGCCGAGGCGAGGGCTTTTGCAGAGAAAGTGGGCGCAGAGATCACTTACCTTACGCACATTAGCCATAACCTGGGCAAACATGCCGATGTGGAAAAAGACTTGCCCGATTCGATCCGTTTGGCGTATGATAGACTAAAAATAGAATTGTAAATCATTGTTTCGAAAATCCAAAATTAAATTATATTTGCAGCACAAACCTAGGTGGCGATCCCGATAGCTATCGGGATGGTAGACGAGATATTTAAATTCGGAAATGATTTAATAGTATAAACCCAGGTGGCGAAATTGGTAGACGCACCATCTTGAGGGGGTGGCGCTGGCAACGGCGTGGCAGTTCGAATCTGCTTCTGGGTACGCTTTTTGATGAAAAACCCCTGTAAATTAAATAGTTACAGGGGTTTGCTATTTGCTTACATACCGTTTTACATACTATACAACGATCCATTAACAATCATGTACAGAAAAATTCAAAGAAAACTACTAGAATTATTTTGTGTGATCTCGGTCGTAGCTATAATTCTAATTAACTTTGTTTGGGCTGATATTCCAGAGAAGATTGATAACAGATTTGAAATAGGTTCCTTGCTGAATAATTTAGCTTTAGCTTATCTATCTAGCTACATATTTTACCTGGTTGTCGTTGTTAGCAAAGAAAGGTTGGCGAAACGGAGTGTTTATTCATTTGTTTATTCAAATACCCAAAAGTTAGTTGAAAGTGGATTTGAAGTTTTCGAAATTATTCAAAGAGCTTAAAAGGGTGATAAGCTATCATTTGAGGTTCGCACTTTAACTTTTGATAATTTTGATTTACTATCTAGAAAAGTTAAGATTAATTCGACATCAAACACATTTTTTATTAGTAATGGGGGCTTATATCCGGGTATCACAGGAAAGCTAGTATATGATGCTGGGTTTGTAATGGTAAATAAAATTATTGATGAAATTTTAATTTTTAACTTTTATCTAGACCCCGCTTTTATAGCGATCTTGGCGAAAGTAAAAATGCATCCCTTTCAAACCACTGTAAAACAATTAAATAATATTGCGAATATGGGAACATTCAATTTTTATAAGGATCATATATACAGTTACTTACTATTGTTCCGGGAAATTGAGAAATATAACAATGAATTCAATTTCAAATATATCCGGTTGAGTAGATTTGAATAAACCACTCATATAAATATGAAGGGCTCCTGTTCTCGTGCAGTATTCCTTATGTTAGTGTGTGTTTTGGCTTACTAATAACCAGTCCGCAATGTTTTACCAGTATAGGAATTTGAAGATTATCTTCCATTTTCGCTCCCTCTCAACTTTGGATTGCTTTCCGGGTGTTCACACTGCTCCCCGCAATAATAGAAACCTTTTCAACCAGGTGAATTGATTTTATTTAGTCGAACCTTAGATGTTGATGTGGAAAGGTTTGTTTGTCCGCATTGTGAAACTTAAACTGAACTGGGTGAGGCTTTACATAATTAATGTACGCCACGAACGGATCATGCAAGAAGGGAATAACTACAAAATACTGGCCTTCAAGGTTTATCTCTTTTTGCACCCTTTCCATTGAACATTTAGACCGAAAAAGCTGGCCACTATGCGCGAAAACAGGTGGATACTATTGCCGAAATCCCCACTCCAACGGTTAAAAATGAAAATGCTGTGCTTGCAGTTGGACCCTCAGCGAGAGAAATAAAAAATACGGTTACAAAAACAGATAATAGTTTTTTCGCACGTCTAATGCGGATGTTTAAAAATTAGTCTGGTCTCAGTTGGTGCAAGCTTTTGAGATTTGGGTAAGTGAGAGCTTGAATAAATATTCTAATTGTTGGCCGGAATTAATCTATTGATTTAAAAAAGGCACAAGTCTGGCTACTACATAAACCCAGGTAGCCAAAACTTGCGGCAGTTTTGTTTTTTAGGTTGAAATATTAATTCAACACGGTTTCTACAATTTTATTCAAAAGGTTTTGTCTCATTTTCGAATCTCTTTTATTGATGAGGATAATTAAACCCCAATTTTTAACCCTGTTGTAAGCTATAATAGACGATTGACCCATAGAATCTCCTGTTTTTAAGTAAATGGTGTTTTTATCATCGGTTATAATGTTGGTTCCTAAACCCATTTCTCTTTTTTCGTCTTTGTAGTAAATTTTTTCGGTTAATAATGCAGCTGCCGAGATTGTGTTTCCTGCTGTTAAAACCGCTTTCAGGTAGCTTATCATATCAGTGGCGTTAGCTTTTATTAAGCCAGCAGGTGCAGTAATATTCCATTTAAAAAATTCCTGAGCACCCCCATCAGGGTTGTAACCTGTTGTGATGTTTTTTACATCAAAATCCTTTGTTAAGGTATTGTTCATTTTGGCGGGCTTTAATATTTTTTTCCTGATGATTTCGTCATAGCTTTTATGGTATACTTCTTCTAAAATTTGTCCCAGTAAAGTATAACCTATGGTCGAATAACGGTATTTACCATAGTCAATAAGCGCGCTGCAATTATTAATTATCGCACTCAATGAATCGGCTGTGATGCTGTTTACAGGCTGTTGCGGGTTTAAAGCTATTAATTTGCCGAAATCGATATCAGGTAAACCCGATTGATGCGAAGCCAGATCAGATATTTTGATTTTATGCTGCAGGTTTTGCTGTAAAACATACTGCTTAGGCAGGTAGCTATCGATATAATCATTGAGCTTCAATTTATTTTCAATAGCTGCCTGGGCAATCATATTTGAAGTTAATATTTTAGTAACAGAAGCAATTTCGAAGATCGAATTTCGATCAATATCAGTAGCGCTTTCTTTGCTCAGTTTACCATACGCTGTAAAAGATACTTTGCCATTGTTAATCAATCCAACACTAATGCCAATGGCCGGATTTTGTTCATAATTGCTTTTTATAATTGAATCGACTTGTTTAGCAACATCTTGTGCAAAAGTTGAATTGCCGATGAATAATAATGCTGCGAAAAATTTAAATGAAGTTTTCATTGTACCGTATTTTAGGTTAAAAATTTATTTCGTTACAAATATGTGGAGCAGGTTAAAACTGTGCGACCGAGTAAATGCAATCGAACGCTTTTGTTTTAAAAAAATGGTACGAATGGTTTAATCAATAAGTACGAGTAATTACAAACGGTTGTTTTAGAGGTTTTTGCGGTAGTTGGTTGGGGTGTATCCGGTATGCTTTTTAAAAGCCGTATTAAAAGAAGATTTTGAATTAAAACCAACTTCATAAAGGATTTCAAGAACGGTAAGTTTTGTTTTTGATGGATCTTTTAAAATTACCATTGCATTTTCGATCCGGTAAGTATTTACAAAATCATAAAAATGTTGTCCCAGCTGATGATTGATCAGTACTGATAATTCACGAACCGGAACATTGATTTCTTTAGCAATATCCTGAATGGTTAAAGCCGGATCGAGAAAGGGCTTTTCATCACTCATGTATTGCTTTAGCTTTAAAATATCTTCATTTAAAGCCTCGGGCGCCAGCAATTGCTGTTCTAAAACCAGATCCGATACCAGTTTTAATTTCGAATCGATTTTTCTAAATAAATCAGGATGATTTAAGGCTTTGAATAAATACCAGCAAATCATAAACAGGTTAAATACTGATATTCCAATCTTTATCCATTCAGAAATGTAGGGATAATCGGAAAACTTAAGCGCGTTTTTTAAAATGGCAATTAAATATAAAAAGCTGAGTACGCTTGTAAACTGAAATACCCAATGATAAGCATTAATACTGGCACCTGCATAATTTTCGAGATAGAGCTTTTTCGCTTTTTTTAGCAGCATAAAAATAGCTGCCAGATAGATTACGATTTGAAAGAGGAGCAGCACATGATTGAACTGAAGTTCGATCATATTTCGGCGGTGGGCAATAAAGTTGATTTTAGCAGCAGTATCTACCATATAAAAACGAGGTAGTAAAGTTGTGTTAACTACTAAAAACGGGATTAGATGAAGTAGATATTTGGGTTTAAGCTTAAAATCTGCATAACAAACAGATAAAACGTACAGATAAAAAACAGGAAGCTGTAAAAAGGCAAGTGTAGTTCTGAATATTCCCAGATTTGAAGGGCCATCAGTAAATAAAGGATGGCTAATATCTACTGCATTTAATAATAAAAAAGCAGCAAACAATACATTGCTTATTTTGTGTTTGGTTTTAACCGTAAGCACAAAAAATGTAAGCAATACCGAAACAAACAACGAAATGGTGGTTACAATAATTAATAAATTGATGTTATCCATTAATTATTTTCTTTGTTCATCATTTTTTATGAATTTTTAAGCTTCCGGGTAATGTTGCGCAACATGTTAAGCTTTACTATTATTATCCCTTTTGCCCTTGCGGCGAATTTAGCTAAATTTTTTGCAAAATAAATGCTACCTGAATTCCTTGCTATACGCCTAAAAGCTGGCAATTGTTTGGGCTGTGTTTAAGCAGTGTGATAAGATCATTTACGTTATTTGGTGCAAAGCCGGCTCATTGCGTAATATAAATAATGGGATAACCCTACCTGCTTGCGGCCTGGCACCTGTAATGGGGGAGTGTTAGTTACGATAACGAGCAGGACAGTTTCCAAAGCGTTTGGTTTTTACCAAACGCTTTGGAATGCTATGTTTAAGGATGTATAATGGCCCAGCCTTGTTGCTGACGGATGATGAGCTCTCCGTTTCCACTGGGAACAAAAGAAATAAAATCAAAGAGTTCGTCTTTTGAAATGTTTCGCTCCCTCAGCGTGTTTTCGCACTCTGCCAGTATTACGCCTGCCTTTTGCAACGCCAGCAGCTGCTGCTCGTATGCCGACCCTTTCTTAAATGCGGCTACGCCACCACCATGTACAACCAGTTCGAGCTCCAGTTTTCCTTTTAAACGTGGGTCTTCTAGTGCATTCGAAATATTCTTTAGTGTACCTATTATTTTTTTGTCATCATCAGTGTTGAGCTGATAAACCGCTTTATAATGTTTGGCTGTGGCCACTGCACCGTGGAAGCTTTTGGGGTCGGTTTGCTTTTGCTGGGCAGATAAATTTAAGCTTAAAAAGCTGAATACCACTATCGGGAGTAATTGGTAATTTTTCATGTTGTTGTTTATAAATTTTTAAGATGGGCATTTTTAATGGGATTAAAAGGGCCGTATTTATGTTGTACTTCAGTAAATTGATCGGTATAGGGCCCAAAGGGAAAGTCTATTGGCTTTTTCGAATTATCCGACCAGTCGCTGTGCTGATCTTTATGTGGCCGCGACTGGCTGTTTACGAAGGCCGCCAGGTCCCACGATTCTTCATCGTTGAGCAGCTGGTTTTTATAACTGGCTCCATAAGGCATATTATTTTTAATGTAACCCGCAAAATTTGAAAGCCTGTAAAGACCGGCTGCATCATTGTAACTATCTGGTCCCCATAAAGGCGGATAGGTGAATGTTTTTTTGTCTGCAGCGGGCAGACCTTCGCCATTGCGGCCGTGGCAGGAAACGCATTTAGCCTGATAGATTAATTTTCCTTTTAAGGGATCTGCTGCACGCATCATAAAAGTGAGTTTTTGGATACCACTACCCTGAGGCGAAATTCCTTTTTTCACATCACTTCCCAAAAAACTGATATAGGCAATCATGGCTTTCAGCTCCCTGCTTGTACTATCGGGCGCTGTACCATTCAGGCTTCTCTCAAAGCAATCTGAAATGCGTTTAACTATGGTTTCTTTTGTGCCCGACCTGGCCCTGAATTTGGGATAGGTAGAAAATACAGCTGCGTAATTGTTTCCAAATGGTTTAGTTCCCGCATCCAGGTGGCAGTTTTGACAGTTCATGCGGTTGCTGTGCTTACCTACTGTACCTTCGGGCCCGAGATATTTGGCTGTGTTGGCAATCAGTTCCCGGCCATAACTCACCAGTTCTTTCTCCTGCGGATCGTTAATGGCAGCTACATCAGGCGACTTCCAGATTGGCACCGGTTGGCTATCCTGCTTTTTTTCTTTCCGGTTAGTATTTCTTTCAATCAAAAACGAAGCATGTTGGTTTGTCCTTGTTAAAACTAAAGCTATAACAAGGCCTAAAAGTATCACCGTAAGGATGCTAACCGTAATTAAAATTTTGCTGATCTTTCGTGGTAATTCTTCCATTCGCTGCTAGCCGATATGATTGGGATACAAAATAATGGCTAATCTCTGCATCTTCGGTTAAAATTCCAATTTCTTATCTGCAATTACATTATTGGCTGTTTGTTTTCTTGGTTACCCGTAGAACTCCTGCTGAAGACTGCGGACAGTTCGGTGTCAGGCTTCTCTAAGAGAATCGCCATTTCGGGTGGATTGCAGCGCAGTCGGGAACAACGTAGTGTACATTTAAGCTACCATGCATCATGTCAACACTTTATTTACAAAATTTACAATATTATTTACAATCCAAATTCGTTGCGCCGATGCATATCAAGGTAGATTCGCTTTATCAATTCTAATCGGATCAATAAATAAAAAAATATGAAATACCTACACGTATATGTTTTGTGCTTAATGTTTGTTTTGCTCAGTTCCTGTGGACGAGATAAAACAGAGGCATCGGAGGATAGCACTAAGCCAACAGCGGCCAGTGCCGAAGTTAAAGACATAGGGCCTAACATCATGGTGCGCAACATCAAAAAGGGTAGTAATGGCACCATTTTAATTGCTGGCCCCAACAACTTATTGTATGGTGATGTTTTCAGATACGATGCCCGCCAGCCCGAAGGGAAGGAGAAATCTTTTATTAACCTTAGTAGTAAAATAGGTTCGCACCGGTTCTGGGATGTGCTGGAAGACCGAAAGGGAAATATCTGGTTCGCCACTACCGATTCGGGCGTTTATTACTACAACAATTCGGCTCCGCTCGGTGCAGGCGCTAAATCCATTCAGCATTTTACTACCAAAGATGGACTTGCTGATAACCGGGTGATGACTGTTTATGAAGATAAGGCCGGCAATATTTGGTTCGGCACCGGAGCTGGAATAAGTCGTTACGATGCCAGCCTGCAGAAAGCGCAGGGGAAATCATTTCAAAATTTTAAATCTCCAAACGTCCCGCTTTTTTATAAAGACGCGCGTTTGAATAATGATATTACCACAATCCTGGAAGATAAAACAGGGAAATTGTGGGTGGGCACAAGGGGCGATGCCTTTGTTTACGACGGGAAAAAGTTTACCACTTTAACGCATAACGGCCAGCCCTTTCTCGATGTTTGGAGTATCATAGAAGATAAAAAAGGCAATATCTGGCTCAGCGGTTTCAATGGTTTTAATGTAAGCCAAACCGGTGGCCTCTGGCGTTACGATCCAGCTACATCGCCCACCACAGGCGGCGGTACTTTTACCAAGGTATCGCAAAGAGCTGCCTATGCTATAATTCAGGATAGAAAAGGAAACATCTGGACTACGGGTGCTGTAAATCCTGCTAACTCGAGTGTGCAGGCGCTTTCGCGCTACGATGCAAATAGCTTGTATAGTAAGCAGCCCAGGGTAACCGAAATCATGTCGGGCAAGGCTTTCTTCGGGCTGTTGGAAGCTAACGATGGAAATATTTGGTTTGGAGATGCTACCGGCGTGTATCGTTACGATACGAGCCTGCCGGATGGACAGGGAAAAAACATCACCGACTTTTATAATAAAGGGGGTAAGAAAAAGTACAGCATCGATACGAAACAAAGTGCTATTGTATGGCAAGGATCGATGTATTTGGGTGGATGGGAAGGCACTAAGTTAATTAGTGATGGCTCCTGTACAGGCAAGGTAGATATCTTAAAAGGAGAATTGTCGATCGAAAACAGTCTGTTGACAGGCGGCGCTGTTGAGGTGGATATGAATACCATCGAGCAGATATTTGAAGATGAAGGCCCACACAATAAATTGCCTGATTTTTTTGATGTTAAAAAATTCCCTGTTTCTACCTTTGCCATTACGAAGGTTGAAAACGGTAAGCATGAAAATATAAAAGTTACAGGTAAGCTCAACATCGAAGGTATTACCAAGACCGTTACTTTTCCTGCCCAAATGCATTTTAAAGATGGTATGGACGGAACTGTAGAGGTAAATGGCGCATTGATCCTCGACCGGACAGATTGGGATATTTATTACAGATCGGAAAAGCGCTTTGATGAGTCCGGCGATTTAACCATTTCGAACGACGTTAAATTCTTTATCAAAATCGTAGCGAAAAAATAATAACCTAAAAACGCTTAACGCCAAGACTCAATCAATCGTCGGGATTGCTTCGGGCTAAGCAAAAGCCTTAACAAGAAATTGTTAAGGCTTTATTTTTTATCGACATTGCTAAATTGACAATGAAAACCTGCCGTTTATTTTCATGTTGATAAAGTAGCTATATGAGTTGGCCTTGAATACATTATTGATATCCAGTTGTTGTTTCTAATTATCCCAACGGTTGGATAAGCTTTTATGCCTATAGTTTTAAAAGTAAGCTTTTTAAATAAGGGCAGAAATAGTTACATTAGTAATAACCTGTAGTTTTACTAACGTTCAACAATAAACATTCGAGGTGAAATTAAAAGTCCAGGCCGATAAATGTTAAATATTCGCTCATCTATAGCCAAAATATCAAGGGTCATACCAACAGGAGGAAGTCTTCCGGTTGTAGTGATGGCAGATAACCTCGAGGATTATGTTTGCAAATATGATTTTGGTACGAAGTTGATTAACGAATACCTTGGACATCAGTTTCTACAACTATGGGAAATCGGGGTCTTTTCAGCTGCATTCGTAAATATTAAACGTGATCATGTACCTGCAGAAATCTTAAACGGTAGGATTCAGGGCCACCTTTTTGATAAGCCATGCTTTGGCTTGCAATATGAAAACAATGCCTTGAGTGTTAACGACATCATTATTGGTAGTTCGGGAGACCGCTATGAGCTGGATAAATTTGAAGACAGGTTTAGCCTTATGGATATTGGCCTTTTTGATTTATGGCTGGCTAATGATGACCGCAATCAGAACAACTCAAATTTGCTGTTATTGGAAAACAGATTGGTGCCAATAGATCATTCCAATTTGTTTGATGGCGACGGTTTGGGGAGAGAACTCTCGCCTTTAACCTGGGAAGACAGTATAATACATTCGGATATTGCGAAAGTGCTCCTGAACAGTAAATTAAAACGCGAAGCCAGGCATCAGCAGTTATTGGAACAATTTCCTATCTTTGTAAGCAGATGCAGGCAGGCGCTCCCTGATCTCATCGCAGGTATACCCAATCAATGGTGCAATGATAAAGCTTTACTTCGAGAACAGATAACTTCTAGTGTGATGGACAACCAGAAATGGTTGGATCAAACTATTTCTTCATTTTCCGAACTAATTCATAACTTTAATCGTTAAGCAATCAATGAAAACTTTTTATTCCATATTATACTGTACAATTCGTCCTAATTTGGATGAAAAGGTAAGTATTGGCCTTTTTATGGGAAATAGTGATGAATGCAGGTTTCAGTATTCATTAGAAAAGCTTCATGTTATTAAGGATCTTTTCTCTGATGCAGCCTTTAATACAATCAAGTTTAGCCTCAAATCACTCTCAAGTTTATCTTTAGAATGTGCATCAGATGCCATGGGCGCATTTAAAGGGCATAAGGTTTTAAGTGGTGATTATTTTGATTACCTCTCACGTTATTCTCAGAACCTGATCACTTATTCAAAGCCTGTTGAAATTGATGTAGAGGTTGATAATACAATATTCGATACGCTTTTCGAAAAATTTATATTTAATCTCCCTAAGAACATTCTCCATAAAACCAGGCCAATGGAGCAGGTAAAACGCATATTAAGTAAATCTATTGCCGATCACGTTAATTTTGATGTAGAGCTAAGCGGAGCTGATATTCCTGGGCTTATTGTGCCCGCTAAGTTGTGGTTTATCGGTAAAAACGATGTACAGGTAACCGGTGAGACAAAGGATTTTAATGGTCTTCCTCATATCATTCAACAGCAGGTAAATGCGCACCTGTATCTGATCGAGAAAATCAGAGATACCGCTGCCGGGAAGAACGGGCATTTCTTTTTTATTGCCGATGAACCAGGTAAAAACTTACCAGAAAATCATAAACTCTGGAAAGCTGTAAAAGAATCTAAGTTGCTTGATGTGGTACCTACTGGTGAGATCGGAAAGGTGGAGGAGTATATGAAAGTGCATGGTGTAGCTCCGTTATTTACACAAGAACCTGTATAAGCATATTATTAAAGCTGCTGCAAGGCTTTTTTCACCGTTTCCTTATTCGGCTTAGAAATGGGGATTTTTTCTCCGGAGCTTAACAGCAGGACCCCGCCATCTTCTTTTAGCCAGCTTTTTACATACCTGGGGTTAACCAAATGACTCTGGTGTGTTCTTAAAAAACCATTCGGACGCAATAAATCTGCATATTCTTTAAGCGATTTAGAAACCAGTATTTTTTCATTGCCCGCAAGGAAGAAGTGGGTGTAGGTATTATCTGCTTCGCAACGTACAATTTCTGATAAGGTAACATACCTGATTTCGCTTTGCATTTGCAGGGCAATTTTGCTCAGGTTAGTTTCGGGTTTTTTGAGTTGTTGCAACAAAAAATCGAGTTGCGCAGCAGTTTGTGT
The DNA here is from genome assembly GCF_903166585.1 of Pedobacter ghigonis. Lineage (GTDB taxonomy): Bacteria > Bacteroidota > Bacteroidia > Sphingobacteriales > Sphingobacteriaceae > Pedobacter > Pedobacter ghigonis. The sequence goes on along the minus strand of NZ_CAESCM010000016.1, from coordinate 86,256 downwards.
GGCCAGTTTGCGGTCGGCTTTAATTACCGCATCTTTCAATTCTTCAATATCAACAGGCTTTAAAAGATAATCGAGCGCTGCAAATTTTACCGCCTGTATGCCGTATTGATCGTAAGCAGTAACAAAAATAACTTCGAAATTACGCGTTGGGAGCTGTTTTAATACCTCAAAGCCAGTTTCATCGCCCATTTGAATATCCAGAAACACTAAATCGGGCAAATATTTTTGAATCGCATTAACCCCATCGCTTACATTTTGTGCCGTTGCAATTATGGTAACCTGCGGGCAGTGCTTTTGAAGCAATGCCTGCAGGTTTTCTAAGTTCGAAATTTCGTCGTCTATTAATACTGCTCTCATCATACTGTAGTGAATGTTGTTAAGGTAAGGGTTTTTAACCACACCTGCCCGGCCGTTCAGGCGGGGATGGACACAGATAAACACGGGTTTTGATGCGTCCTTTTTAGCTGTGGTTAAATTATTTTTGTTATCCCTGATGGTTTAAATTAAGCGCATGGTATTAGAGCCAGTCGCTTAGTGTTAAACTTATTTCAGTGCCGTTCTGGCTTGATTGTATGGCCAGGGTAAAGCGATTTTCTTTATAAATATCATTTAGGAGGGCTATTCTGTTATTACTAAGTTGAAGCCCTAAGCCATTGTTCTTTTTACTGGTATCAAATCCATTTCCATTATCGTTAACGGTTAATACCAGATCGTTCTTTTGCCGGGCAAAAGTGATGGTAATTTTTCCATCCGCCGCTCTTTTCGATATGCCATGTTTTACCGCATTTTCTACAAAAGGTTGCAGCAGCATGGCCGGTATTTCGGTAATGTCTAAATCGGGGCTTTCGCTATGCTTAATTTCGTACTTAAAGCCAAAGCGCAATTGCTCCATTTGCAGGTAATCGTTCAGCAAAGTTTTCTCTTGCGATAGGCTGACCAGCTCTTTATCATCCAGAACGTTGCGGGTTAAGCGGGCAAATTTAGCCAGGTATTGGTTGGCATTATCAATGTCGTTTTTGTTCATTAAGTTTTGAATACCAGAGAGCGCATTAAACATAAAATGCGGATTTAATTGCGAACGGATGGAGTTAAGCTGCAGTTTTGCGGTGTTTGTTTGCTGCTCATTTTCTAAAAGCTTTTTTTTGTTCCGTTTTTTAATGTAGTAGAGGATAACAAGAAAGACCAATCCGATTGAAAGGGCTACCACAACAGCGTATATTAAGAGTTCCTGTTTGCTGTAGTTCTCCTGATCTAAAGTGATGGCAAGAGTATATCTGACTGTATATTTTTCCATTTCCTTTGGCGACATGTTAAAACGGGAAAATGATGAGGGCTGAATGATAATTTCATAATCACCCGATTTTTTGAAAATATTTTTGTCGATTTTCAGGTACGGTGAAAATTCATTTGTTTCAGTTACGTAGCCGCCATATTGCCAGGCTGTTGATTCGAAAATGATTTTATTGCTTTGCTTGTCTTTAATTGAGGTATAGTAGAGATAATCAATATCAGATTTGTCTTTAACAATGGTTAGCTCATCGTCTTTTTCGGTGAAAGTAAGCTTTGTTCTTTCCTTGGGGTCGATTGTTGGGCTATAGCTAACCCCATTGTCAGTTGCGAAGCGCTTTAAGAAAGCTTTGATCTTTGCCTTTGGAATTGGCTTGCCGTAAAGAACTGATTTTTCAATATCTAGCGGTTTTTCGGTGCTGTAAACTAATACAGTAATGATTTTGCCTTTTACAGGAAAAACACCGAGTGTGGTAGACCGAAATATTTCTTCATCCCCTCCGGCATGGGTATCTTCTAGCTGTGCTTCGTTAATTGGTTGATTTACCAGCAATGGTTTATTATCGGATATTATGGAGTACCGGAAGTGTTGTATTTGGATATGCTTTCTAAAATTAATCGAGATACTTACCTGGTTTACTTCGGGTATATAACTAAAGTAAGTATTCGGTTGATTGGGAAATACATTGGCGTAATAGACATTTTTGGCCGAACTGTCTACAGACATGAGCAGTCTTCCACCGGCGGGGTATATGCGATTAGCGTTAATACCTTTTTGCGCATTTACCGTAGATAGTGCGATGATAAAACTGAGAAAAGCAAGTGTTATTTTTTTCATAATGTTAAGTTGATTTTCATCAAACTTGGGGCAATAATAGCAAAACTAAAACCATAAAACAGGAAACATCGTGTTTGAAATAGCAGGGGCCTTGTTTTGTGCAGTATTTGGAAAGGCTGCAGCAAAGCCCGCCTGTTGAAGCAGACGGATATAAAAAAAGCGCCTTGAACTTTTAGAAACAAGGCGCTGATGAGGCTATAACTTAGGCTGTTTATTGTGCCGAAACAGTTTCTGCTTCGAAAACATTTCCAAAATGCCTGAAAGTTTCGTTGGCTGCCTGTACCGCTTCGTTTTGCTGTTCGGTACCTGAGGCCGATTGGTTTAATACTTCGATAAAACGGCCCCACATCATGCCGGTTGCTTCGCCATAACCCGAGAAGAAAGAAACACCTTCGGTAATGCCACCTTTTGCCAGCATTTGAACAATAATGCTGCCACCCATAATCGAACCTTCGAGTACGTATAAGGCTCCAAGCGCCTGCACTGTGTTTTCGATTTGCGGAACGGTTGTAACAGGTAAGTTTTCCAGATCGCCGCCCAGGGCTAAAATATCGGCTTTAATGTGGTTCGAATTTCTTCTGTCGGCATAATCGGGTAATACCGGTGCGGTTATAAAAGGTTTAATACTGGCTTCGATATGGCTAAAGTAGGCATAAAAATGTCTCAGCAAATCGGCATAATCGGCATTGCTGCGGATAGATTTTAGTTTTAAAATTACTTTTTTCTCTAAGTTCTGGTGTTCGGCTTTGGTAGCCTCTTTAATTATTGTACTTAACATGTGCTTTAAATTTATGTTTTGAATTGATTTTTTTTGATTTTAATCCCGGTATAAACGATAGGTGAGGCCGAGCAAAAATACCCTTCCCGGTTGCCCGGGCATAAGCCGGTCGGTATAGTTGAGTATATTATCGGCAGTAAGCCTGATACTGAAATGTTGTTTCATCAGTTTCTTTTCTACAGCAGCATTAAAAAGGAAAAAACCATTTACAAAAGTATCATAACGATCAATAAACTGGTTGCCGTTTCGGTCGCCAAATGGATATTTACCCCTGTAATTTACGCGCAGGTTAATGCTGGCATCCCATGGGCGGTAATTGTAAAAGGCTTTTACGTTAAGCATATGCCACGATCGGTTTTCGATGCCCCAGTAATCGGCGGTGCCCGGTGGGTACGATTTGCCTGTAGCCGGATCGTGGATATTCTGGTTGTAAGGATAATGCCCGGTTTTAATGCTATCGATTACGCTGAGGTCTTTGGCAATAAGGTATTGGTAACCGGCCCCAATTTCTAAATCTTTTAACAAACTAACCGATAAAGAAATATCGACACCCTTGTTTACCGCTTTCGGCAAATTTTGGTAAGTGTAAATGTTCCGGTTGCCGCTACCGGTAGCAATTTGAATGGCATTGATCTGGTTGCGCAAACTGTGATGAAAAACACCGGCCTCGATTTTAATATTTTCTTTTGGATTCCAGGCCAGACTTAAATTAAGCGAAGTATTTTTTTCGGGCTGCAGGTTTTGATCGAGCTGGTTTAACAGGAACTGCCTCATTTCGCTAATCTGGCCTTGTGCCTGCAACTGTGCCAAAGTTTGTCGCAGTACTTCGTTGCCAATAACGAGGTAATTGGCTGTAGGGTTGTAAAATACAAGGTATCTCGATTTAAAATCGGGCGCTTTAAAACCAGTTCCTAAACCTGCTTTAAAAGTAAGTTTGGGCAATACTTTATATTGTAAACCAATGCTGGGGTTTAGCCTGCTGCCATAAGCATTGGTTAAATCGTAACGCAAGCCACCTACCAGGCCCGTTTTAGTACTTAGCTGCCAATCGCCCTGTAAAAAGGCAAAACCTGTGCTAATGGTACCCGGATTGGTTAAAGAAACATCGTTCATGGTTTCGAAACTTCCGCCCAAGCCGCCTGTAAATTTCAGTGTATTGCTAAAGCCATAGGCAAACTGCTGTTCAAAGCGGTGCAGGTTTTGTACAAATACATCCTGCGTAATGTTGCTGCTGCTTTGTTGCCAGGCCACACTTTGATCTGACCTGAAATTGGTAAAATAATAGCGGCTCATGCTGCGCAAACCCGATTGTGCCTGATGATCGAAGGTAAGCGAGAGGTTAAGGTCTTGTTCGTCCTGGCTATCGTTAGAGATGGCACCAAGGCCGAAATCTTTAGCCATAAACGATTTGCGTAAACCATAACGACCGCTGAAACCCGCCGTGCTGTTGGGTGTAAGGCGGTAACGCAAGCGACCCTGTAAAGCATAATTATCGTAGGGTGGGGCAGTGGTACCCAGCTGTATGTATTTGGGGTTGGTGTTAAAACCATCGGTGCGGTAGTAATTGGCAGATAGGTTGGCGCTTCCCCTTTGATGATCGAAAGGTGTTTCTCCCTCGAGTGTAATATCGGCAATATTTAAACTGCCGTAATTGGCAGCGATTAAGGCCTGTGGCTGCAAGGCACCGTAACGGGTAACAATGTTGATGGCACCGCCCAGCGCTTCGCTACCAAACAGGCAGGAAGATGCACCCTTAATAATTTCGATGCGCTCGATATTGGAAACACTGATGCGCGAAAGATCGAAATTACCGCTGTTACGCCCCACCATGGGTTGTCCGTCAATCAAAATCATGATGTACTCGCTGCTAAAACCCTGCATTTGCACACCTACCGAGCGGGCACCACCGCCAATGTTGTTAACTATGGCCATCCCGGTTTGTTCTTTCAATACTTCATCCAGTCTTCTGCTGCCCATCAGCTCAATGGTACGCCGGTCGATTACGGTTACAGGCATGGCACTGCGTTCCATTTTAATCAGGTTATCGGGTGCCGCACGACTGCCGGCCACTGCCACCTCGTTCAGGTATTGCAGATCGTCGGTTAAAGTAATTTTCAGGTTTGTATCTGTGCCGTTAAGCTTAATTTGCTCCTGGTGGTTAATTTTGCCCACCATACTTACGGTTAGCTGGTAGCTGCCCGCAAAAATTTTGTTAAATGAAAAGTTACCCTTAGCATCTGTCTGCGCCGTGTGTCCATCGGGAGCCAGGCGCACGGTTGCGCCTTGTAAAGCTTTACCGCCAGCATCGGTAATGGTGCCTTTCAGGTTAGCATAATCCTGCGCAAACAGGTTGCTTTGGCAAATGATGAGCAGGTATAATATCGAAAAGTATTTTAACATGTTGTTTTGTTGCCGGGCCTAAGCCAGGTTATTTATGGCTTTAGTTTTAATCGTTGTACCTGCATATCGAAAAGGATCGGCGCTGTTGCTGCTGTGTTACCAGCGGCTTGGTTGGGGGCAGATGTAGCAGCCAGTTTAGTTACTGCCAGTTTCCGGTTTCCGTTAATTAACTGGATGGCCGCGTTCAGGCAGGTTTCGGCCGGGTTGCCCAAATCGGGCTGAGCATCGCCTTTCAGGGTAACATCGGGCTGCATGCCGTTGAAATAATCAGACCAGCCCGCGGCATTTTTGATCACAAAACTACTGAGGTAAACACTGTACTGATCGATATTGACGGCGAAGAAACCCACAGGTTTACCGTAAGTGCGCTCGCCAATCAGTTTTACATTTAAATAGGGCTTAAAACAGCTGATGAGCATTTCGCTCGCTGATGCGGTATTGCCCGAAACAATAAAATAAAGGTTCTGAATCCCCTGCAGTGTTCCTTTTTTATCGAAACGATAGGTATTGGCGGCTTCCGTAAAATCAACATCAGCCATGTTGGCGGCACGCCCCTTGTAAATTACGGTTTTGCCAGCTGCATCTAAATAGGGCTGGTGCTTTAATATACTGGCTTTGCTGTTTTGCATTTGTGCGTTAAACTGCTCGCTGTACATTATTTTGCCATTTAAGGTATTTGGCGCGATTAAACTGGCTACATAAGCCGATGTTGCTAAATAGCCACCTCCATTGCTGCGGAGATCGACCACCAGGTTTTTAGGATTGCCTGTTGCCAGCCGGGCGAATGCTTCATCTAAACTGGCTTTACAACTACTTAAGGCGGGGAAAGAACCGAGTGCAATATAACCTATGTTTTCGCTGCCCGATGCAATTAGCTGGGTGGCCAGAACAGCAGTGGTTGGATTGGCCACTGCTGCGGTAGTACCCGGCGTACTGCGGCCAGATTGAAGATAGGAATACTTCGGATTTTCGAAATAAACCGGTGCTTCGTAAGCCTTGCCCGTAACAGGATTTATTTTGAGCTGGCTAATATCGAATAGTTCTTGCTTAAATGCGGTGATATCGGAAGCGATACCTGCATATTTTTGCCGCGGATTAAAAGTGCTATAAGCAGGCAGTACGTCGTTCCATAGGTAGATTTGTTTGGCATACAAAAAAATAGAATCGAGCGTAAACTGGTTGCGCGTACCCGTAGCAGGCGAAACAAGCTCCTCCACTTCATCAACAGAAACCGCTGCTTTTTTACAGGCAGCGGCTTCTATTAAAATGAGCAAGAGGAGCGTAATATATACTTTAGCTTGATGTTGCACTTTATGGTGTTATAAAGGGGAAACTAGTTGGTAATGGTAATGATATCATCAAAAGCGCGTTGCGTTGGGCCAGCAGCGTAATATTCTCCTGCGGGATAATCGTAGCTGTATAAATCATATTTGCCAACCGGAAGATTATCCGGGATTTTTAAGGTTAACTGTCCGGTTTTGGTTTCTTTAATAATCAAATCGTACAATTGTTTGCTGGTGGCATTGCGGATAGAAAATTTATTTAGCAGTTCGATCCTGTTGGTCCCTTTCAGTATAAATTCTTCTCCTAATTTAAAGGTAAGTTTGATTACACTCATTTCTACAGGTGTAATGCTGGGGCGACCATAAGATACGCCAAATGTGTTTTCGAATGTTACGCTTCTTACTCCCGATACGATCTTTAGCTTGTAAATACCGTCGCTCACTGTTGCATCAACTTCTGCGCTAAGGGCAATAGGCGTTATGGTGTTTATGGTAAGCTCTTTTTCGGCATTGGTACTGGTGTTTACCAGATAAGCTTTAGTTTGTTCTTTGCTGGCAATAATATTATCGCCGGTAACATTAATGAAACCACCTCTGGTTACAAAATTTTTGGTGTTATATACCGAAATGCCCGAACTGATATTGATTTTAAGCAACGGCTGATTGATTATTTTTTTTATCAGGTATTCTTTTGTGGTACCATTCTGGGCGGTTACCACAAATTTGGTTGTTTCTTTAAAGGCAACAGTGCTACCCGAAGCCGGACTTACAGTTGCACGCTCGGAAACCGTAATTGCCGGTGCAATATTATCTGGTATGGCCTGGTTGGATGGCCAGTAAAGTATAATTTGCTTACCATCTATTACAGCCTTAAGCGGATTCCCATCAGCATCTTTAACCGTAAAACTTACAATATCAGTGTAAGGAAATTCTTCGTATTCTTTTTTGCACGAAGTAAACAGGCTCAGTAAGCAAAAAAGCAAAACACAGGTGCTGGTAGAGAAGCGTTTATATATTGTATTCATAATCAATAATTGTTAGATTTGCAATTTAGAGCCCGCAAATATTGGTCTTACCCAAGGCTAATATTTTTAAAACGATTCGGGATTATTCCCTTATTTGGGTTTATGATTTTTTAGGGGCGGCTAGTAGTGTTTTCGCCCCTTTTTAAAATCTTTTCAATTCAGGATATCCCTTAATTAGTTAATCCTTATTTTAATCTCTTGGTGTGGAAATTAACAGTAGTGTTGTAAGTACCAGAAGTAGTTACACCATCAAGCTGAACCACGTAAAGTCTGGTAGAACCAGCAATTGTGCTGTCGTTACCAACTATAGCATATCTTTTGGCTACAGGCGTAATGGTGCGGAGAATTCTGTCGTAATTGTACCAGCCAACAACGGTTGCAGTGTTACTGCCTAAAGTAGCCACATTCAGTGCCACAGCAGAAACATCAGTTAAAGTGATACCGGTTACGTTGGTTACTGATGGAGAATCGTAATAGCCTAAATAGAAACCGCTTGCAGGGGTAATGTTACCGTTAAAGTTGCTGTCGAAATTAACCTGGTTGCCGGCACTGGCTACCACATTATTGTGTAAATCGTAACCAACTGCTGTCCACGAAGTAGGTGAAGTTGAAGAATTGCTTACCACACCTGCTTCGGTCGAATCTACTGCAATAACAGCGGTAGTATTTTGTAAGGCAAGTTTGTTTTCTGGTTGAGCGGTTTCTTTTTTACAAGCGGTACCTAATATGGCTAAAGTTGCAACGGCGAACGTAAGTTTTAAAAATTTCATTTTCATTGTTTTTTAGATTTATGATTTTTTATGTAAGTGGGGAATAATTCCCGAATCGTTTTTCAAGATTGAATAAATAGGTTTTTATTTTGCGGTTACGGTAACACCCCAGTTTAAAGTGAGCAAAGGCCAGGTACCAAAGGCAGCTGTTGGTGTATATACCCCCGGCGGCACGGTGTCGGGAATGCGGATAATGGCTTCGGTGCGCGTGTAGGAAACAATTGGCAACAGTGTTTTTTGCCCGTTAACCATAATGTAAAACTCGTTGAATTCGTTAAACACGGCCGTTGTGGTAACCACTTTAAAGGTTTCGCCCTGTTTGGCAGTTACCGGGCCATAGTTAATACCTGGCCGGCCATAAACTACATTAACCGGGTATTTCATCTCTGCTGTTAAAGCCTGAACTTTAACCCTGATTTTATAAGTTCCGGTTGCTAAAGTTTGCGGGGCCATTAAGCGGCCATAGGTATAGGTTTTATTCGTACCTACCATGCTAACCGTTACTGCCGGTGCCCCAAAAGATGGTGATGCCAAAAATTCGAATTCATTATTGCGCTCATCTACCAGAAAGGCTTTAATCTTTTTAATATCTGATACATTAAAATTGCCCTGTAAGTTAATATCAGCAGCGCCAATGCCTATGGTTGCTGTCGTGGTAGCGGTCGATAATTCATTTAGTACCAAAGGTGCAACCTGATTCAGTTTAATAATCAGCTTATAGGTTGATGTAGTTTGGTCGGCAGCTACAACGGTATAGGTTTTTTGGGTGTTCAGCACCTCAACCGGCGCAATGGCTTCGCTAAGTTTGGCACCTTCAGAAAGTTTAATTACTGGTTCTATTACATCCAGTTCGTAGTAATAGGGCAGGTAAAGGGTAATGGTTTTATCGGTTTCGTCAATCGCGCCGAAAATGTTTCCATCCGATACCGCTACCTTAAATTCGGTAATTTTATTGGCTGGAAGGGGATCGAGCCCGATTGTTTTTTTACAGGCGGTAAGCGTAGCAACTGTTAATAGTAAACAAAGCAGTTGCGTTAATTTATTTTTCATTTTTATTGTATTGAAATGTATAGTGGTTTATTTAATTTCGAATTTGGTACTTCCTTTAGGTACAATTACGTACTCGAAAGTGAAGTACATGTGCGGGGTGTTTCTGAACCATTTATCGGCTGTAAAGGCATCTTTATAACAGCTTATCATTTTAATTTTGGCGTAATCGCCCTTAGCCGTGCGGATGATGACGGTGCGTTTTTCGGGCATGGCATAAGCCACATGCTGTTTATCGTAGCTGCCATCGCCTCTTTTGGTGCCGCCAAAATCATAGAGGTACCAGCCAATGCCTTCGCCAAAATCGCCTTCATCGTCGGTGCCAATCGTTTTACTAATATTAAGCGTAGCATCGGCAGGTACATCTGCTACCTGATCAAAAGGTTTTTGCTGAATAGCTATGGCTCCGGTGCCTGTACTGCCCGAACCTAAACTGGTATTGGATTGGCCGTTGTTGCTGCTCAAAAAGCTATTGTATAAACCGTTAAAGCAAATGTCCCAGCGGCTGGTTTTGGCATAGAGCAGGGGTACTATGGCTTTGGTTTCGAGACTAAATAAAACAGCTGTTGGCGGTACCGTTGGGTTAGCGTCGTCTGTTTCTACAGCTAAATTCTCAACCCGCTGTAATTTATAGTATGGAATGCCGCCTTCGGTATGGGTGGGTACTTCCTTTGTGGGTTCAGGCGTAATTACCTCGTCTTTTTTGCAAGCGGTAAAAAGCAGCGGCAGCACTAAACAGGCCAGTGCCCATTTGGAAAATTGATGATTTATGGTGGTTATTGTTTTCATTTCAGTTATTTGGTTTGCAGGTTTTTGCTTCCATCGGCCTGTACATAGTATTTAAAAGTATAGTAAGGTGCCGGCCAGTTTAAGTCGGTAACACTCGGCGGATTGCCCTTGTAAGCATTAATGAGCTGCAGTTTGGCGTATTTTCCGTTGGGCAACCTGATGGCATAAGTACGGTTGGGGATAGCCTGCATAATGTGTGTATTGAGGCTGTAAAAAAACCAGCCATTAGAAGCTGCCGACGATGCCCAGCCTATTTTGGTGACTTCGCTATTGGCAAAAGCCTGATCGGATGGTGCCTGGTTAACGGTATCGTAGGCCTGCTCTAACATTACCACCGCACTTTTTGCAGTACCCCCGTAGCCGGGGTTGTAGGTATAGTCTTTATCGTTTACATAAACTTCGCTGTTGTATGGCCCGGTAAAGGCGAGGTCCCAGTTGCTGGTTTTTAGCCATTGTGCCGAATCAGCAGCATTGCGGATCCAGATTTGTTTTTGATCGCTAAAGCGAAAAAGGAAAGTATAAAAGGAACGTACCTCTTTACCTGGTGTGCCACTTCCCATCGCTGCCTGTGTATCGCCGGCCAGATCGGTAATTACGGTACTTTTGCCATCCTGTAAAATTTCATTCGGGTCTGGCTCATCCTTTTTACACGAAGTGAAAGCAATAACCAACAGCATTAAGCCGGCAGCTACTGATTTGCGATTGAGTTGATTCCTGTATTTTACGATATTCATGCGGGATATTATTTTTAATCATTCTAAATAAGAACACTGCAAACATCCATATTAAGCGCCGTAAATGGTTTGTTCAATCCGTATTTTCTTTTGTTCAATCCGTATTTTAATTTGTTGTATCTGTATTTTTTTAGCACAAAATAGCAGGGCAACCCAGGCATGCTTTATGTTTTTTTATTTTTAACTATTTGTTTATCAGATTGTTATTTTGTGTTTGTTTTGATTGTGATTCTTCCTGCTTCATCAGCTAAGGCTAGGTTGCTTGCCTGGTATTTCTTGTATTTCGGTTAATTAAAAGCTTTTTTTGTTCCATAATCAATCGTAAATGAGTTTAAAAAAGTGTGTGTTTTGGTTTTGTATTCCCTGCTTCTTTTTATCAAATGAAGTGGCCGCGCAAGCCAAACGGATTATTAGCCTGCACAGTGCCATTAGTGAAACAGTATATGCCCTGGGTTATGGCAAAAGCATGGTGGCTACCGATGTTACCAGTGTTTCGCCCGAAGAGGTGAAGCGTTTGCCAAAAGTGAGCCGCAACCGTTCGCTTTCGGTAGAAAGTATTACCGCTTACAGGCCCGATCTTATTCTGGTTCCCGAAGGCGATCTTTCTAAAGAAACTTTGTTCCAGTTCAAATCATTGGGCATCAGGGTGGTGAGTGTGCGCCAGGAGTTTTCGGTTGCAGGTTCGTTAAAGTTTATCAGGCAGATTGCCCAGGCCATAGGCGATAGGAATAGGGGCGAGCAACTGGCCAAAAAAACCGAAAGCAGTATTAACGACGTTTCGGCACAGCTAAAAAGAGGCAATAAAGTACCTAAGGTATTGTTTATTTATGCCCGCGGTGTAGGCACCATGAATGTAGCCGGTAAAGGCAGCAGCATAGATGCGATGATTAAACTTGCGGGAGGCAAAAATGCCATTCAGGAGTTTAGCGATTTTAAACCTTATACCACAGAGGCATTGATTAAAAGTAATCCGGATGTGATTCTGATGTTCGATTTTGGCTTAACCAGTATAGGCGGTAAAGAGGCCTTTTTAGATATGCCCGGTGTGAAATATACCACAGCAGGTAAAAACAAACGCATTATTGAAATGGACGGGCCCTTGCTGATTAATTTCAGTAACCGCCTGCCCGAAGCAATAAAGGCACTTAATAACCGCATTTTATAATGAAAAGGACTTTAATTTACTGCTTCCTGGGCATTGGACTTTTTGTTGCGGCTTGTTTTTCTTTAAGTCTTGGGGCGATGCGCATTCCTTTGGACGAAGTAATTGGCACATTGGCCAAAAGCCTCGGCTTTTCGGGTTTAACAGCGGGCGAAGGTAGTTTAAACGAAGGCGTAATTATGGTAATCAGGCTGCCCAGGGTTTTGCTGGGCATTTTGGTTGGGGCAGCGCTGGGTATTTCAGGGGCGGCTATTCAAGGTATTTTCAGAAACCCTTTGGCCGAGCCTGGTTTAATTGGTATTTCGGCCGGTGCCTCGTTAATGGCAGTAATTATTATTGCCTTCGAAACTTTTCTATTTGTGGGATTAAGCGAGGTTTTAGGCTATTATCTGCTGGCTTTCGGGGCTTTTGCAGGGGCGGGTATAACGGCTATGCTGGTGTATAACATTGCTAAAATAAATGGTCAGGCCAATGTTTCGACCATGCTGCTGGCCGGTATAGCCATTAATGCACTGGCCGGCGCATTAACCGGACTGGTTACCTACCTGGCCGATGAACAGAAACTCAGGAGCATTACCTTTTGGATGATGGGGAGTTTGGGCGGTGCCACCTGGCAAAATGTAATGTGTTTAGCACCGTTTGTTATAATTCCCTTAATCGGCTTGCCACTTTTAGCCCGCGGACTTAACCTTTTTGCCATTGGCGAAAACCAGGTAGCCTTAATCGGCCTCGATCCTAACCGCATTAAAATATGGGTGGTGGTATTTTCAACAATGGCGGTAGGCGCTTCGGTTGCCGTTTCGGGCATTATTGGTTTTATTGGTTTGCTAATTCCACACATGACAAGGCTTTTAGGTGGGGTAGATCACCGTTTTGTACTTCCGGTATCGGCCTTAATGGGAGCGCTGGTACTTACCATTGCCGATATGATTTCGCGCCTCATTGTTCAACCTATTGAATTGCCTATTGGGGTAGTAACAGCCTTAATGGGTACCCCTATATTTTTATATATCTTAATTAGAGACAAAAAACTAATTAACTAACAAACAATTTATGCTTAGAGTAGAATCCATAAGCTACAGTTTAAAAAACAGGCCTTTGTTAAAGCAGATATCGTTCAGTATCCGACCGGGCGAAATGGTTGCCCTGTTGGGCGCTAACGGTGCAGGAAAATCTACGTTGATGAAATTGCTTTCGGGCGAAAATAAGCCAGATAGTGGCCGGATAATGCTTTATGGAGAGGATTTACAAACCTTCGACCGCAAAGTGCTTGCCCGGAAACGTGCTTACCTGCAACAGCATAACCCGATGAGTATGGCTTTTAACGTAAAGGAAATTGTGATGATGGGTCGTTACGGGCTAAAAGGAATATCGACCCTGGCAGCCGATGAAACAGCATTGGCCGAATGCATGGAAATATGCGGGCTTACCGATCTTGCCGAACGTTCTATGTTGAGCCTTTCGGGAGGCGAGCAGCAGCGTGTGCATCTGGCCCGGGTGCTTTGCCAGCTTTGGGACGATAAAAACGCCGTATTGCTGCTTGATGAACCGATCAACAACATGGATTTGCAGTTTCAGCACCAAACACTGGCAATTGCTGCTGCGCTGGCTAAAAAAGGTTACATGGTAATTGTGGTACTGCACGATGTAAACCTCGCCGCACAATACGCCAGCCGGGTAATGATATTAAAAGACGGACGTAAATGGTGGGATGGAACGCCGGTACAGGTACTTACCGAACAGCACATGTTTACCGCATTTGGCATTCACGCGCAAGCGTACACCGATCAACGCAGTTTAAAAACTGTTATTGTACCTAAAGAAATCATGCTTGATGGTGCCACATTCAACTCTAACTTAGCTAAGCATGCAGTACAGCCAAATATAAAAACTGCAAACAGCTTTAGCCTGAACCACAACAATACCGATGAAAAACTAATTTTTAACCTCTAAATACCTAATCTGCTATGAAAAACATGCCGTTAACTACTTTTAACCCAACTAACCAATGGGTAAAAACTGCCCCAACCGAATGCTTTAAGCAAAAGCTTATTATGGCCATTAAAAATTATTGCCGCTCAAATAATATGGCCTTTTCTGAAAAAAGACAGGTTATTGCCCTTAAACTTTTAGAAATCGGCGAATTTATTAGTCCGGAGGTATTGTGGCTCATGCTCAAAAAAGAAAGCAATCCTATAAGCATTGGCTGTGTATATGCCAACCTTAAAGTAATGAAAGGTGCAGATTTAGCTGTTACCACAACCGAAGGAGGGCGGATTACGCTTTACAAAATCAAATCTTCACATCACTAGGCAAAATGCCGTAATACTTTTTAAAGGCGTTGGTAAAGCTGGCCTGGTGTTTAAAACCTACATCAATACCAACTTCGTACATGTTCTTTCCTTCTTCTAAAATCAGTTTTTTGGCTTGTTCCATTCTCAACTTGGTTACAAAATCGTAAATGGTACTCCCGAAATACTTTTTAAAACCGGTGCGTAGTTTAAATTCGTTTAACAGAATCATTTTACTGAGCTGCTTATGCGTGGGCGGATCGATGTAAGTGCTTTCCAGAATTTCGCGGGCTTCTTCCAGCTTGGGGATATCGCGGTCCTGCAGTACATCTTTGCCACCTTCAAGGTGCTGGCTAAATTGCTCTAACTGGTACATAATCAGCTCGGTAATGCGCGCGTCGGTAAAAATGCGTTTCAGCTCGCCATCCTGCCTGCAAGTGATAATGGCATCAATAGAGCGGCGCATTTCGGGGGTCATCAGTAAATCTTCCTCAGCAAAGGAAACCGAATTTCCTTCGGCCATTTGTTGCACAAACTGCTCATGCAACGGTGAATAAAGATCGACCAGGCGCAGGTAATAGTCTTTAGAAAGAACAATCAGAAAATAAACAAATTCTATATTGGGCTTAACATCGTACGATTCTTTGGCGGATGGGATATAGCGGATATTGTGCCTGCTGCGGCCGTAACTGGCCCTTTCGCCGGCGCTCTTTTTACTAAAAATGAACTGACTGGTAACGGCTTCTCCCTGAACTTCGGTCATGATCCGGGCGGGGCCATCAAATTTCATTTCAGAATATACCAGGAAAAGCCCGTTGGTAGATAACTGATAATTTTTAATTCCTACGGGAGCATCTTTAATGGTCATCGATTTTTCTGATAACCTTTTGTTTGGCGTGTACTTATCCGGGATCTCTTCCATGAACAGAAAATCCTTTTGATGCTCTATTCTCGCTTTTACAATCATGCCGTTAATTAATGTTTTTTAGAGGAGGTAATGACAAATATACATTATTATTTGTATTCATTCTAAATAAGATTAGATTAATCTGATTCAATCCGGAAAGTATTTAGTATTTGTATACAAAAATATTTTTATACTTAACAAATTGTTAATACGCAGAGAATTGTATATTTAACATCTAAATGGTTTTTTTGCATTGAAATTTAGGCAGGGTAATGGGTGATTATAATCTGAATACTGATAATGAGCTTTTACTACTTCTGAAGGAGCGTAACCACCGCGCCTATGCAGAAATTTACCAGCGCTATTGGGCAATTTTGTTCCGTTATTCGCGTAAAATCCTTCAGAACGACGAAGAATCGAGAGATGTGGTGCAGGATGTTTTTGTGATGCTATGGTCGAAATCTGAAGAACTCGAAATCCACACTTCATTATCATGCTTTCTATATGCCGCTGTGCGCAACAGCATCCTTAAACTGTTTCAGCGCGGAAAAGTAAAAACCAACTATTTAAACTCGCTCGAGAAATTTATCGAGGCAGACAATGATACCACCGATCATTTGGTGCGTAACCGCGAACTGGCCAAACGGATCGAGCTTGAAGTTGCCCAGCTGCCCGCAAAAATGCGCGAGGTTTTTGAACTAAGCCGGAATGCACATTTATCACATCGTGAAATTGCACTGCGCATGGATATTTCTGATAAAACCGTTAAAAAACAAATGAATAATGCCTTAAAAATACTCCGTTTAAAACTGGGTAGCTTATTCGTTTTGATCTTCTGATTTTACTGCTTTAATTTTTTTTTATTTTTTTCTACGCCCTGGCCCCGGGCAAATGTTCATAACCATACATCAACCTATAAGTGTTAGTTATGGAGCATAAAAGAGCTGAAGCATTACTGGAAAAATATCTGGCTGGGAATTGTACACCCACGGAAGTGGCTATTGTAGAGTCGTGGTACCTGCAAGTAACCGAAAATCCTGAGGCTTTAGCTTCCGAACCGGATTATGTTTCGCTTGAGCATACGATGTGGGCAAATATACAAGCGCGCAACAATCCATCTAAAAAAGTAAAACTGCAATGGGGCTGGGCAGCAGCGGCTGTTATTTTGCTGGCACTGGGTTTTGGCTTATACCAATTCAAAAATACCAGCAAGCCCGAAATACCAAATGTTGAGACTTTAGCCAACAACGACATTAAGCCAGGTGGAAATAAGGCTTTTCTTACGCTCGCCAATGGAACTAAAATTTCGCTCGATGATACACAGAATGGTAAGATAGCCGAACAGCAAGGTGTTAGTATTACCAAAACAGCTAAGGGCGAGCTGGTGTATACCGCTAAAAATGCCACAGCTCAATTTGTTGCAGGGAAACAGCAATTTAATAGCATCGAAACACCAAAAGGTGGCCAGTACCAGATCAATCTGCCCGATGGCACCAAAGTATGGCTAAATGCTGCTTCTTCTTTAAAATATCCAACATCTTTTGCTAATACAGGTCGCGAGGTACAGCTTACCGGCGAGGCCTATTTTGAAGTGGCCAAAAAAACTGCCCATGGACAAAGGGTTCCATTTAGTGTAAAAAACGAAAAGCAGGTAGTAGAAGTTTTGGGTACCCACTTTAACATCAACAGTTACGATAATGAAGATAATACCAAAACCACACTTGTTGAAGGATCGGTAAGGGTTACACCGGTTTCCGGAACCGGAAATTTAGCAGTATTGGCCAAAGTTTTAAAACCTGGCGAGCAATCGGTGTTAAAAGGCGCATCGGTTAAAGTAAGCGAGGTAGATACCGAAGAAGCCATGGCCTGGAAAGAAGGTCTTTTTATGTTTGATGATGAAGACCTTGAGAGCATCATGCGCAAAGTATCGCGCTGGTATAATGTAGAGGTGGTGTTTAAAGATAAAAGTTTGTTAACCAAAGGTTTTAGCGGTACCGTTTCCAGGTTTGGAAATGCATCGCAGGTGCTTAGAAAGATAGAAGAAACAGGATCCGTTCATTTTAAAATCGAAGGAAGGAGGATTGTAGTAATGAAATAAACCTTAAAACTGCAATCCAAAAAAAGTCAGCAATGCTACCAACATTACTGACCCTGAACCGGCGTAAACCGGCGAATGTTTGGATCAGTTCAAAATAAACTATGCGATAGAATAATAGAAACCAAAACAAACAAACAAATGTATATAAATTCTGCTAATAATTTTTGCAGGTATAGCTCCTGCATGACCAAATTTTTGCGAGTGATGAAACTCTTTATAGTTTTAATGGTAACTGCTTTACTTCAAGCAAGTGCTGCAACAAGCAATGCCCAGAGCCTTTCTTTAGTCAATAAGCGCATTACGATTAAGCAGGTTTTCAAAGAAATTAGAAAACAAACCGGCTATAATGTATTGTGGGAAGCCGATAAACTACAAAGCAACGAGATTATAAATGCCACTTTTAAAAATACCCCTTTGGATGAGGTATTGAAAAAATGCCTGGCAGGTAAACCCTTAACCTACACCATTGATGAAAAAACAGTGATTATCAAAACTGCCGAAATTTCGGTATTTGAAAAGTTGCTGAACCTGTTTAAGAACATCGAGGTAAGTGGTAAAGTGGTAGATGAAAAGGGGGGCGCTATGCCCAACACCTCTATACTGATTAAAGGAACCAAAATTTTTCATAAGACAGACGATAACGGAAACTTTAAATTTACCATAGCAGGAGAGGGTGCGGTTTTAGTCGTATCGTACCTGGGCTATAAAACGCAGGAAGTATCGGTTAACAAAAGCGGAAATCTAACCATTTCGCTGCAACCCGATATGGCCGATCTGGAAGATGTAGTAGTAGTGGGTTACGGAACACAGAAGCGCGCCAACTTAACCGGTGCTGTTGATGCCATAGGAGCCAAACAGTTAGAAAACAGGCCAATTGCCAATGTTGGGCAGGGCTTACAGGGCTTAATTCCGAATTTAAACATTTCTATTGCCAATGGCAGGCCCAATACCGCACCGGAGTTTAACATTAGGGGTTTTACTTCCATTAACGGTGGTTCGCCTTTAATATTGGTAGATAACGTACCGTTTAGCAGCTCCGATTTGTTAACACTTAATCCGGCCGATATAGAAAGTGTATCGGTATTAAAAGATGCAGCCTCATCGGCCATTTACGGTGCAAGAGCCCCGTTTGGTGTGGTTTTAATTGTTACCCGCTCTGCAAAAAGCAGCAAATTAAATGTAAGTGTAAACAGTTATACGGCCTACCGTACAGTGGGTAAACTGCCCGAAGTAGTGACCGATCCTTATCAGGTATTAAAAGCAAAAAACGAAGCTGCTTTTCCTTTATATAATCCGGCATACAGCGCTGCATTGGTAGAAGCAGCCAGGTTACGCTCATTAGATCCTTCTTTACCAGAGGTGATTACCGATCCAACCGATCCCAATAAATGGTTCTATATCGGATCTACAGACTGGCTTAGAGAAGCTTATAACCAATCGGCACCAACTTACAATGTGGGTGTAACAGTAGCTAAAAAAGCCGAGCAGGTGAGCTATTACCTTTCTGCAAATTATTATAAACAGAAGGGGATGATTAAAAATGCCGATGAAAACAACAACATTTACAACTTACGTGGAAAGGTTGATTTGAATGTAACCAAATGGCTTACGCTTTCTAATAACACCATGTTAACCTCTACCTATTACGAGGCTCCAACCTTTATTGATGGAAACTATTTCTGGAATATCAACCGGACCAATGTAACCGATATTCCGCGCAACCCCGACGGTTCGTGGACTTCAGCAGGTGCATCTTTATTAGGAGCAGTGCAGGAAGGTGGCCGGAAAACTTTAAGCTCCAACACGGTGCAAACCACTTTCTCTTTCGATGCTTCGCTGGTTAAAAATATCTGGAGTTTAAAGGGCGATGCAACTTTAAGGCGGGTAAATAACCTGAACAAATCATACGAAATTCCGGTGCCGTATAAAACCGGACCTAATTTATCGCCGCCTTTATCTACTTCCACTTCGGCAGCCGATCAGCATGGAAATATTAAATACAACATTATTAACCTTTATACCGAGGCACATAAAAAGCTAGGCAACCATTTTGTATCGGGTTTGGTAGGTTACAACCAGGAGGAATTGCGCAACAATACTTTCACGGCTTCGCGCAAATTGCTAATTTCCAATAGCCTTCCTTCTATTAATCTGGCTACCGGCGATCAAACCGTAACCGAAAGCATTTCTGAATGGGCTGTACAAGGACTTTTTTACCGTGTAAACTATAATTTTAAAGAACGTTACCTGTTAGAGTTAAACGGCCGTTACGATGGTTCATCGCGTTTTGCACCAGGTAAAAGATGGGTTTTTGTTCCTTCAGGTTCTGCAGGCTGGTTGCTATCTGACGAAAAGTTTTTTGCTCCGGTAAAAAATCTTTTATCGATTGATATGTTTAAAATCAGAGGTTCTTACGGTGTGTTGGGCAACCAGGCTGCGGTAGGAGAATACGATTACCTGTCGAAACTAAGCAGTGGTAAAACCTCGCAAATTTTGGGCGGTGCCCAACCAACTTATGTTAGTCCGCCGGCAGCTATCTCAAGCAATTTTACCTGGGAAAAGGTATCATCTGTAAACCTCGGTATCGATGCAGCTTTCTTTAAAAACAGATTAGAGGTAAATTTTGACCGTTACACCCGTTTTACTAAAAATATGCTCGTACCCGGTAAACCATTACCTGGAGTTTTTGGAACAACATCGCCAACTACCAATGCTGCCGATTTAAAAACCAAAGGCTGGGAGTTAAAACTGGGCTGGAAAGATCAGGCTACTTTAGGCGGTTCGCCATTTAGTTACAATGTGGTGCTTGCCTTAAGTGATAGCAGAACTTACATTACCCGTTTCGATAACCCAAATAAATTGCTGACTGGTGTTTCATTTTATGAGGGAATGGAAATTGGTGAAATATGGGGATTGGAGGCCGAAGGCTTTTTCCAGAATGCTGATGAGTTGAAAAACCATGCCAACCAGACTGCGGTAGGTACCGATGATCAGCGTTATCAGTATTTTGTGGGCGATATTAAATTTAAAGACCGCAACAACGATGGTAAAATAGACTTTGGTAATAAAACAGTAGATAACTCTGGCGATTACTACAAATTGGGTAACAACAGAAACCGCCTTCCGTACAGTATTGATTTATCTGGTGCCTGGAAAGGTTTCGATTTACGCGTGTACATTCAGGGCGTGGCCAAAAGAGATTGGTATGCCGATGGCAGCAATATTTATTTCTGGGGAATTTATGCACAACCCTGGACCAACGTTACCGTACAAAACCTCGATCACTGGAGCCCTGAAACCCCAAATGCTTATTTCCCAAGGATAAAAGCCTATGCTGCTGAAGATACCGGAGAGGAATTGGGTATCCCGAACACCAGATACCTGCAAGATGCTTCGTACATGCGTGTTAAAAATATTACCCTGGGTTATACTTTGCCTAAAAGCTGGTTAAAACGTGCTAAAATCGAAAATGTACACTTTTATGTAAGTGGCGAAAATTTATTCGAACATTCTAACCTGAAAGTGAAACTAGATCCTGAAGGCCTGGGCGGAAGTATCTATCCATTTCAACGTACTTATTCATTTGGTCTGAACTTTAATTTCTAATACTAAACAGATGAAAACAAAATATTACATCAATATATTAGTGGTTATCCTCGCCATCGGCTCTTTGGCCGGATGTAAGAAGGATTTTTTAGACCGGATTCCGGAAACCACCATTACCCCGAACGAGTTTTTTAAAACCACCGCCGATTTGGAAACCTACAGCAATGGTTTTTACGGCATGTTTGGTGCCGGTACCGACGATGTTTTTTCAGACAATATATCGGTTTATCTGGGCGGACATGAAATGGATAACATGATTAGGGGCAAAATTACGCCTGCTAACGTTGGTGGCTGGAGCTGGGGCAACCTGCGTACCATCAATTACATGCTTAATAATCTTCAAAATGTAAAAGGCGACGCTGCTACCGTTAAGCACTTTGTTGGTATTGCCCGTTTTTACAGGGGGATATTTTATTATAACATGATCCGCAGATACGGCGACGTACCTTACTATAATACGGTTTTGGGCACCAATGATGAAACACAGCTCTACAAAGCCAAAGACCCGCGAACGCTGGTAGCCGATTCGGTTGTTGCCGACCTTGAATATGCTGCGGCCAATGTGCTGCCAGGTGGAACCAATACCCGCGTAACCAAATGGGCCGCACTAACGGTTTTATCGAGGTTTTGCCTATACGAAGGTACTTTCAGGAAATACCACGATGAACTGGGCTTGCAAAGTTCGGCCAATACCTTTTTGCAAAGGGCTGCATCTGCTTCTAAATCGGTAATGACTGATGGCGGTTTCAGCATTTACAATACCGGTAAAAAAGGAGAAGATTACCAGAAACTGTTTACCAGCGAAGATTTAAGCGGTAACAAAGAAATGATCTTTTACGATGATTACAACCGGGCTTTAAATCGGTCTAACAGCACACATTATGTGTTCGACTGGCAATGGTCGTTAAGCAAAAGTTTAATCGATACCTATTTAATGACCGATGGAACGGCTTTCACCTCAACAACCGATTGGGACAAGAAGCCTTATGCAGAGATCTTCAAAAACCGCGATGCAAGGATGGCGGTAACGGTTGCGCCTCCCGGATTTTCGACTACTTTGGGTGGGGCGCCAAATAAAACCCGGCCAACTTTTGGCGGTTATCCTCAAATTAAGTTTTATGCTATCGATCCTGTCAGCAAATCATATACTGAGTTTACCGACCTGCCAATATTACGTTATGCAGAGGTATTGTTAATTAATGCCGAAGCAAAAGCAGAACTGGGTACCTTAAGCCAAACTGATGTAGACCTGACCATTAATGTATTGCGCAACCGCGCCGGTGTAGCAGCATTGAATATGGTTACTGCAAATGCAACGCCCGATAACGTTTTGGCAGCCATGTACCCTGCGGTTAATGGCGTTAACAAAGGTGTGCTTTTAGAAATACGCCGCGAACGCAATGTAGAGCTTGCCTGCGAAGGTTTCAGGTTTGCAGATTTGTTGCGTTGGAAAGCTGGCAAATTGTTAGAAAAACCTACTCAGGGCATGTATGTGGCAAAACTGGGTGCTTATGATGTCACCGGCGATGGGGTAGAAGATGTTGCCATTTTGCAGGCTACAGGTCAGGAAGCACCACTTGATGGACTACCTGCTGATGTTAAAGCTAAGCTGGTAAAATATTATTTAAGCGATAATAGTTTTTATCTGAGCAATGGTACTTCGGGTTTCATTATGTTCCCCGAAAACCAAACCAGCCCAAGATCGTTTATCGAGCCGAAGTATTATTATTACCCAATACCAATGCAACAGATTTTACTAAATCCGCAACTTAAACAACCAACAGGTTGGTAACACCGTAACTGGGATCGTCATTTCGACTGAAGCGCAGTCCCGACATTAAGTCGGGAGAGAGATCTATTATTAGATTTCTCCGTTTCGCCGCAGGCAAAAACCGGCTGGCTTCAGTCGAAATGACGATTTTCTTGAGGTTGAAATAACGATCTCTTTAACACAAAACACAAATGAACATGAAAAGAAGAAGTTTATTAAAAGCGCTTCCATTGGCTACAGCTGCCTTGGCCCTTGGCGATTTAAATGCGGTGGCATCGGCACCCGCTGAAAAAGATAAAAAGAAAAAACTGGTTTTAACCGTTGCGCACATCACCGATGTACACATCCGCCAGGGCGATAATGCGCCGGCAAGATTTGAGAAATGTTTGCAAAAGATTAAAAACCTTAAGGTAGATTTTTTTCTAAACGGAGGCGATAGCATCCACGCAGCCGACTATAACGATATTAAACGTGAAAGTGTGGTAGAGCAATGGGGAATCTGGGATAAGTGCATCAAACAGCTTGATGGCTACGAACTGCACAGCTGTATTGGTAACCATGATATCTGGTGGGCAGCTCCCTCAAAAGAGGATGAAATGTATGGTAAAGATTACGTGGTTAAAAGGCTCAAAATTCCTAACCGCTATTACAGTTTCAGTAAAAATGGCTGGCATTTTATCATTTTGGATGGGAACAATAAAAATACCGCATTAGATCCTGAACAATACAAGTGGCTGGAAACTGAATTAGAGAAACTACCGGCAAACACACCGGTATTGCTCATGTCGCATTATCCCATTCTTACGGTAACCGGTACCTGGGAGGGAGGCCAGCACGGCGACCATAAAGAATTAAAACAGCTCTTTTATAAGCATAAAGATAAGGTGAAGGTTTGTCTCAGTGGTCACCAGCATTTATTGGATAGGGCATGGTACAATGGTGTAGAGTATTATTGCAACGGCGCAATGAGTGGTTTTTGGTGGGGTAAAGGCGATAAACGTTCTGCTCAGCCTTATTACTACCAGGAAACGCCTCCGGGTTATGCAATTTTAAAGCTGTATAGTGATGGTACGCTCGAAAACAAATATATCGTAGAAACAGAAAGTTAAGCTTAATTGAGATTTAGTTTCTACTTTGATAAAGTGCCGCCGAAAGGTGGCACTTTGTTTTTGATCCCTCCCTGATCGTCATTTCGAGCGGAGTGCAAGGGAGTCGAGAAATCTTATTATATAGATCTCTCCGCTCCACTGCGTTCCGGTCGAGATGACGTTTCCCAAAAAAAGGATTACCCGTTTGTTCAGGTAATCCTTTTTATTACTTTATAATGAAGTGCATCGGTTACAAAAGCGCCCGGTCTAAATGCACATAACCACCATCAACATGAATAAGCTGACCTGTAGTATGACTCGATTTATCTGACAGTAGAAACACCGCTGTATTGGCGATTTCCTCTACGGTGGTCATCCGGTTCTCAAAAGGGATTTTATCGGTAATGCTTTTCAGTTTTTCTTCCGGCTGATCGAATGTGCTGATCCATTTTTGGTAAAGCGGAGTCCAGGCCTCGGCCACAATAATGGCGTTAACGCGGATTCCGTATTGCAATAATTCAACGGCCCACTCGCGGGTTAGCGCATTTCGCGCACCGTTTGCTGCCGCATAACCCGAGGTACCACCCTGGCCGGTTTCAGCAGTTTTACTGCCGATGTTCAAAATAGAACCCTTATTCTTTTTAAGCTCAGGCAAAACATGCTGCGCCAATAAATAATAATGTACTACGTTTTTGTGTAACGATTCCATAAAGGCATCGTAAGTGCCATTTTCGAGGCCTACGCCATCATTAACTCCGGCATTGTTAACCAGACCATCAATGTGGTTGTATTTGGCTAATATGGCATCTATAATGTTTTTGCAGCCCTCTGGCGAAGTTAGTTCGGCAGTAAAATAATCACCTTGCAGGCCAAGGTCTGTAATTTCCTGCAACATGCTCTGGTTATCGGCTTCGTTACGGCCAATAATGATAGGAAAGGCATTCTCGATAGCCAAAGCTTTAACAATTGCTGCGCCAATGCCCTTTGCACCACCACTAACCAGGATTATTTTTTCTTTTAAATTTAAATCCATATTCGGAATATTTTTATTTTTTTAATTTAACCACAGGTGATGGAGTGTAAGTTTATAATTAAGGTATAAATGCATTAAGATTAGTTTCGCTGAGCACTCCTTGGTTCCCACCTGCGTGGGAATGACGATTTACTTACGGAAGCTTTGCCGCCAGATCATCCATTTTACATCTAACCTGAAACATTATCCCTCTTACCTCATTCCATCTTCCATTTTACATCATACCTCACCCATCTTCCATTTTACGTCTTCCCTCATCTACAGGCTAACCCCTCTTTTCCATGGAATAAAATCATCCTGGTTAAGTTGTACAGCTTTTGGTATTTCCTGACCGCTTGCTACTTTAATACAGTATTCCAAAATGTCTTCGCCCATTTCGTTAATGGTTTTTTCGCCACTGATAACCGGTCCGGTATCAATATCGATAATATCGCTCATGCGTTTTGCCAAAACGGCGTTTGTGGCTACTTTAATGGTTGGACAAACCGGATTACCCGTTGGGGTACCCAAACCTGTAGTAAATAAAATCAGTGTGGCACCCGCGGCAGCCTTACCTGTGGTGGCTTCAACATCGTTACCGGGGGTACATACCAAACTCAAGCCTGGTTTTGTTGCCGGCTCGGTATAATCGAGTACATCTACCACGGGCGAAGCGCCAGCCTTGCGTGCAGCACCGGCCGATTTAATGGCATCGGTAATCAATCCATCTTTAATATTGCCTGGCGAAGGGTTCATGTAAAAACCCGAACCTACTTTATGCGCAAGGTCATCGTATTCTGTCATTAAGCGGATAAACTTTTCTGCAGTTTCACGGTCAACCGATCTGTCGATCATTTCCTGCTCAACACCACAAAGTTCAGGGAACTCGGCTAACAGTACTTTAGCACCAAGTGCTACCAGTAAATCGGCGCAGTAACCCACGGCAGGGTTTGCCGAAATGCCGCTGAAACCATCGCTGCCACCACATTTTACGCCTACACACAATTTATCTAAAGGTGCGGCCTCGCGTTCGTGCTTGTTAATGAACATTAAACCTTCAAAGGTACTTCTAATCGCATCCTGAATCAGTTGCTCTTCACTTTGTGTTTTCTGTTGCTCAAAAATCAACAATGGTTTGTCAAACTCCGGATCAAGTGCAAGCAAATCGCGTTTAAAATCGGCTACCTGTAAATGCTGGCAGCCTAAACTTAAAACCGTAATACCTGCAACGTTGGGGTGATTGGCATAAGCCGCCAATAGTTTGCTTAAGGTATCCGAATCTTGCCTGGTGCCTCCACAACCGCCATTATGGGTCAGGAATTTGATGCCATCAACATTTTTAAAGGTACGGGTAGTACGGTCGGCCTTAGGTTCGAAGCTTATATTGTGGATATCTTCTCCGTTTTCGAAAGCCTGAACCAGCTTATGGGTGTACGATTTGTATTTGTCGCCCACAGCATAGCCCAGTTCACTGTACAACGATTCGCGGATGATATCTAAATTACGGTTTTCGCAAAATACTGTTGGTATAAACAACCAGTAATTGGCAGTACCTACAGTACCATTTTTGCGGTGGTAACCATAAAATTTGCGGTCGGCATATTTTTGCACATCGGGTGCTTCCCATTTATAGTCTACATCGCGATAAGCAAATGGCTCGGCGGCATGTTTGGTATTTTCTACATTCATGCGCATGCCGGCTTTAACGTCGAACTGCACTTTGCCAACCAAAACACCATACATCATAACCTCATCACCCGCCTGCATATCCTGCATAAAAAACTTGTGCTTCGCCGGAATTTCTTCCTGCGTAACATAAGTATTTCCTTCATGTGCTATTGTGGTGCCCTGTGGTAAATCCTGCAAGGCAACCAAAACGTTATCGGCATGGTTAATTTTGATGACTAATTTTTTCATCTATAAATAGTATTTGTTATTTTTTTATCTGATTAAGCTGCTAAAGTCACTTCTTTTTCAACATGATTGGGTTTCCATCCTTTCCAACCGAAATAAAATACCACTAAAAAGCATACAAAAGGTACTATGTAGCCATATTGGATATTGTGTGTGGCATCAGAAATTAATCCCAATATAGGAGGCAGGAATGCACCACCCACAATCGACATTACAATAAGTGATGAACCCAGTTTGGTATCTTTGCCTAAACCGGCAATACCCAGCGAAAATATGGTTGGAAACATAATCGACATAAAGAATGCAACCCCAATTAAGGCGTAAACGGTAATCATGCCTGTGGCAAAAATAGACACTAAAGTTAGTACTGCACTGATTAAGGCATAAAGCATTAACAGTTTATGCGGAGCCACAAATTTCATGAAAAAGGTGCCGGCAAATCTGCCTAGCATAAACGCAAGACCAGCAGCACCAGCATACCATGCAGCTTGCTCCTGGGTAAGCCCGGCAGATGAGGTGATGAAACTGATAAACAGGCTTAACACACAAACCTGGGCACCTACGTAAAAAAACTGGCCGATAACTGCCCAGCGCAAATGGCTATGGCCCAGTACATGGCCAAATGTGCTTTTTTCATCAACATGTTCTTCTTCCTTAATGTCGGGTAGTTTGGTGAAAATAAACAGAATGGCTACTACAATAATTAGGATGCCTAAAATTAAATAAGGCGCTTTTACAGTCGATGCTTCCTGTAGTACATAAGCTTGTTTGGCTGCTGGTAGCATTTTTGCCAGTTGCTCATCGGTATAGGTAGATTCGGTAAAAATCAGCTTACCACCTACAATCGGAGCTAAAAATGCAGCTAAACCGTTAAAAGATTGCGAGAAATTTAAACGCTGTGTAGCTGTTTCAGGCGGACCCAATACCGTTACATAAGGGTTTGCTGCAGTTTCTAAAAAGGTTAATCCACAGGCGATGATAAAAAGTGCACCCAGGAAAAAGATATATTTGGCTGTATTGGCAGCTGGTATAAACAATAAGCAACCAACAGCGAATAATATCAGCCCTAAAATGATACCGCTTTTATAGCCGTATTTGCGCATAATGTAACCCGCCGGAAGTGCCAATAAGAAATAGGCAATAAAAACCGACGAATCGACCAGAGTAGACTCGAAAACACTGAGTTGAAAAGCTTTGCGCAGGTGTGGAATCAATACCGGATCGAGATTGTGAACAAAGCCCCAGAAAAAGAACAGGCTGGTAACTAAAATTAAGGGGAAAAGATATCCTTTACCGCTCTTCTGCGTATCGGATGTTGTGAAATTCGTTGATGTACTGTGGCTCATATTTGGTTTTTATATTGGTTATGGGTTTGCTCTAAAATAAAGATTATTTACAATAGCTCGTTGTTATAGAAGTAAAATGGCTATAACCTGAATTGGCCAAAGATTGGCCACAACAAGTTGTTTAATAGAAAAATGAACCTCTATGCCTGTTTTTTTCAACTGTTTTAAGCTAACCATGGCAACTTTGCTGTATAGTTGGTTTATGTAACAAGGAATAAATAATCCCACCTTCATGTGCATGTTTGTTTAGTTGAAACTTTACAAATTAAGTCCTTAAGTGCTAATAAAAATTTAACTTTATCATCCAATTATTAAATGATATTGTCTTAATTTTATACATTGCGAAATATTACTGCATATTAGATTGATTTTTTAAGATTCTATGAAACCGCATTTACTTAATGTATCTACTAATTCGGTAGATTCTTTTAGTGCCCGAAGGGATATTATGCCAGATGTAAACAACCTGTGGCATTACCATTCTGCCTTAGAGTTAATTTATATCAAAAAAGGGCGGGGGACACAATTTATTGGAGACAGCATTAAAAATTTTAATGATGGCGATGTTGTTTTACTCGGAAGTAATTTGCCGCATTACTGGCGCTTTGATCCGGAGTTTTTTGAAACAAACGATGGGGAGCCGGTTGATGTTTATGCCGTACATTTTAAGGAAGAGTTTTTAGGGAAGGATTTTCTTAACCTGCCCGAGAACCAGGAAATAAAAAGAATTTTTGCGCAGGCAAAGCAGGGGATTAAATTACAAGGGGCTGCCAAAGAGAAAATTGCGGTTTTAATGCCTCAGATAATCGAAGCTACCGGCACCATGAGGATTATCAGGTTGCTGGAGGTGCTAACGGTAATTGCCAATTGCAGTGAAAAGAACATTTTGGTTTCACTCGGCTTTAAGCCTAACTTTCTGGAAAACGAAAAAGACCGGATCCAGTCTATTTATAATTATACCATCAGCAACTATAAAAAGAAAATCGAACTAAAGGAAATTGCAGCCGTAGCTAAGATTAGCCCAAACTCTTTTTGTAAATTCTTTAAAACCAAAAGCCGAAAAACCTACACCCAGTTCCTTAACGAAATCAGGGTTGGGCAGGCCTGTAAGTTACTTATCGAAAACGATTTAACGGTAAAGGAAATTTGCTACGATTGTGGTTTTTATAATTTCACGAGTTTTCATAAATATTTCAGGGAAATAACCGGAAAGTCGCCATTGAAATACCAGCAGGCTTTTTCCAAACAATAAAAAACCTGATCATTATTTGCAAAGCAAATTTTGCTTTCGTTAATGTTTTGACAGGGCAAGCCTGACAAATTTTAATGATTTGCCACGCTTACCTCGCCTGAAATTTGTCGCGGTATTGCGTAGGTGTCATACCAACGGATTTTCTAAATACTTTTCTGAAAGCTTTAGGATCGTTGTAACCAGAGTTATAAATTACCTCAGTCATTTGCTGTGCCGTTTGTTCCAGCAGCTTTTTGGCAGCTTCGATACGCGTTTGCTGCAGGTACTCAATAGGTGTAATACCAATTACCTGTTTAAAGCGGCGCACAATGTTCCTCCTGCTTGATGGAATATCTTTAATCATCTCTTCGATGGTGGCTACATCCTGGTAATTGGTTTCTATTTTTTCCTGTGCAGAGGCTACAATATCGTCGTTATGGTGCCGTATAGGCTGGAAGGTACTGAAATATAATTGGTTTACACGATCCATATCGATGGCAAAAATCTTAGCCACTTTAATGGCCATTTCTTTTCCGCAATGTATTTGTAAAAGGTGTAGCAACAGGTGGAAGGTAGAGGTTGCGCCACCGCTGGTAAACAGTTTACCATCCTGGGTTACCGTTTTATCAGCCTTTAAATGCACCAGTGGAAATGCTGTAGAAAATGCAGCACTGGCATCAATATGAGTAGTAGCGGCTTTGCCGTTTAGCAGTCCTGATGCGGCAAGTAAAAATGCACCTGTACAAAATGTGGCAATTTCAGCTCCTGCATGGTGTTGCTCATTTAGCCAGGGCAGGTAATGCTTATTTTCTGCAAGGCTGGCAGCCATGTCGTTGGTAGAAAAAGATGGGATCAAAATCAGATCGAGTAACGATATATGCGCTATCGAAATAGACGGATGCTCGCTAAAATTGTAATTTTTGTCATCCAGTGTAACTAAACTAATGGCAAAAGGTGTTTCGAGATTATCTTTTCTGTAAAAGCCATTTACGGTATCAAAAACGTCTAAAATGGCTGCTACGCTCAATAATCTGAAATTTTTGGGCATTAATACACCAACTTGTATCATTTGGTTAAATTTAGGTTCTGCGTACAAGATATAAAAAAATGTCTGAAATGCCCCTCAATATTGACTTTTACGGCAAGGGTAGGTGGTTAAATAAAGCCCTAACTTTATATTCATAATCAACCTAATAACAATAACATGAAAACAAAACCAATTAGCAACAGGATGTATGGCATTATGGTGCTGTACGAAATGCATACCGATTTTTTATTAAGGGCTTTAGCGGATATTGATGAAAAAGATGCCCAAAAAAGATTGGATACTAAAGCGAACCATATTGCATGGATAACCGGTAGTATAGTAGATGGCAGGTATTTTTTGGCCAAATCGTTTGGTATCGAACTTAAATCAGCAACTGGAGCGCTTTTTGCCGGTCATAAAGGGATTGTTGATGATGCCGTTTATCCTTCTTTGGCAGATTTTAAAGCAGACTGGGCACAGATTTCGCCTTTATTACAGGATGCACTTACCCAGGCTACAGATGAAAAGCTCGACGAGCAATTAGAAATGCCAGGCATGGAAATGACGCTGTTTGAGATGATCAGTTTTAATACCTACCGCGAAGCCAATTGCATCGGGCAAATTGCACTCTGGCGCAGGCTGCTCAATTATCCGGGAATGAATTACATGTAAACTATGGAAAAGGTAATTAAAGAAGCCGATGGTACTTTATCGGCATTGGAAAATCTGTTTTCAAATTTTAATGCACAGCAGGTTAATGAAGTACCTTTTCCCGGCAGCTGGACGGCGGGACAACTAGCCCAGCACCTGATTATGGCTAATGGTGGTTTTGTAGAGGTAATTAACGGGCCAACCACAGAAACCAATAAGCCAGCCGATATTATGGTAGAAAGGATAAAGGCTGATTTTTTGAATTTCAATACGAAATTTGATTCGCCGGAATTTATTTATCCAAAAAATAAGGATTACGACCGGACTGAATTATTGGTAAAATTAAAGCAGATCCGAAACAATGTTGCTGATGTAATTACTACACTGGATCTCACTAAAACCTGTACAACGTTCGAGCTGCCTGTTTATGGATTTTTAACCCGCCTCGAAGCCGTTTATTTTATTATTTACCATACACAACGGCATACGCAGCAGTTAAAAAATATTTATAGTAAATTAGATACTGCCGATTTTAACTAAATTTATGAGAAATCAAAAGCTTGATCTATTAAATCCATATATTGGTAAATGGCAAACAGAGGGGCGTACAAAAACGGGTGATGTAATTAGTGGCACCGATTGTTACGAATGGGTTGACGGCGGTTTCTTTTTAACACATCGGGTTGATGTGAAGTTTAATGACAAGGAAATCAGATCGCTGGAAATTACGCATTACGATGATATGGAAGACGTTTTCAGGTCGCAATCTTTTGGTAATGATGGGATTATTTCGATTGCTACACTAAAGATCATCGACGACATTATTCTAATATTCGGCGATAAGGAAAGGTTTAAAGGTAATTTTAAAACCAATACTATTGAAGGATTGTGGGAACGTTTTGATGGTAAATGCTGGATGCCCTGGATGGATATTACGCTAAAGAAGCTTGAGGCTGGATAAAATACAAAGTTATGGCAATGAAAAAGAAGCTAATTTCTGGCAAAGCCGAAGTAGATGAATATATGCTTCAATTGAATCATCCCTATAAACAGGAAGTAGAACAATTGAGAGCGATTATTGCCCAGGCAAATCCATTAATAATGGAAAGGGTGAAATGGAATTCACCAAGTTTTTATTACCTTAAAGATTTCGCTGCTTTTAATTTAAGGGCCCGAGGCTATGTGCAAATTATCTTTATTTTTTACGATGGCAACATGATCGAAGATGCCTCACTCTTGCTCGGCAGTTGGAAAGACCGGCGAGAAGCCAGATTTTATGGTATGGACGACATAAGCGCAAAAAGGCTGGCGCTTGAGCAATTGGTGAATAACTGGATAAAATTAATCAATAAACCAAATAATAATTAACCTTCCCGGTTGGGATTTAACAACAACAAAACAATGGCATCAATTAACACGTATTTAAATTTTAATGGTAACACCGAAGAAGCATTTAACTTTTATAAATCTGTTTTCGGCGGGGAGTTTGCAGTGGTACAGCGCTTTAAAGATTCGCCGGGTTGCGAAGGAATGGCTGCGGGAGATCAGGAAAAACTGATGCACATTGCATTACCGATAGGCGGAAATGTACTCATGGGAACCGATATTACCGATCCAACACCTGCATCTACTTTTGGAACCGGTATTTCTATTTCTGTTGATGCGGCTACTGAAGAAGAAGCACATCAGCTTTTTAACGGCCTATCGGCAGGTGGCACAGTAACTATGGAACTACAAAAAACATTCTGGGGTGCTCTTTTCGGCATGGCAACCGATAAATTCGGAATCCAGTGGATGGTTAACCACGATTATGATCAGAAATAATCTTTAAAGGTGAAAATAGCTGAATGGTTGATGGTTTATAGTCGATAGTTTTATGGCCATTAACCATTCATCTTTAGTCATTAATAAATAGGCCAATTACGTTGAGGGGTTGATCGACTATAGCTATTAACTATCAGCCATTAACCCATAAACCAGCTAGAGATATTAAGCAGGAGCTAACATAACCATTGACTATCAGCTATTAACTAACTAAACCAATAACTTTTAGTATTTTTAAATAAATAACCCAAAATTAAATCACTATGAAAATTGCAGTTATTGTTGTACGCGTGCTTTTAGCCGCCATGTATTTATTTGCTTCGGTAAGTTATTTTCTCAATATAATGCCAAAAGCACCAGAAATGACCCCGGCACAAACTACCTTTATGAGCGGCCTTATGGCATCGGTATATTTGTTTCCGCTACTTAAAGTTACCGAATTAATAGGTGGCTTATTGCTGCTTATCGGAAGGACAGCACCCCTGGCCGCAATCATTATTTTTCCGGTTACGCTGAATATTTTCCTGTACCACGCATTTCTGGGACCAAAAGATTTGCCTATGGTTGGTGTAATGCTCATTTTTAATATTTTCTTGTTTTACGCTTATCGCCAGAAGTATCTGCCTATCGTTTCCAAGTAAATTTTAAGGGATCTAAAACTTTCTTATACTTTTTCGCTTTATTTAGTGTTTCCTATAAGGTCAAATTATTATCTTTAAAAACTAACTAGAAAAAATATGAGAAAGTTCCCATTTTTAATGCTGCTGTTATTGGCAGTTTCATTTTCTGCTTTCGCACAAAATAAAGATGCAATTATCGGCAAATGGCTTAATCCATCAGGAGAGGGGCAAATAGAAATTTACAAAAAGGGTGATAAATACTATGGAAAGTTAGCCTGGATGAAAGAACCCAATCTAAATGGTAAACCCAAATTAGATAGTAAAAACCCTGATGAAAACCTGAAGAAACGTGCATTGTTAAATCTCGAAATCTTAAAGGATTTTGATTATGATGGCAGCAAATGGACCGATGGTACGATCTACGACCCGAAAAGCGGTAAAACATACAGCTGTAACCTAAGTTTAAAAAGTACTGATGTGCTAAACGTTAGGGGCTATGTAGGTATTTCACTTTTAGGTAGATCGGAAACTTTTAGAAGGGTTAAATAATATTTTATACATGAAAAAATTACTATGGTGCCTGTTAATGGCACCTTTTTTTTGCGCTGCACAATCGTATTCGGTAAAACCTTTGAATGAAAGTGCCAAAACCAGTTTACGGGGTTTGAGTGTGGTTTCTGATCAGGTAATTTGGGTAAGTG
Organism: Pedobacter ghigonis; assembly: GCF_903166585.1. Lineage (GTDB taxonomy): Bacteria > Bacteroidota > Bacteroidia > Sphingobacteriales > Sphingobacteriaceae > Pedobacter > Pedobacter ghigonis. The sequence goes on along the minus strand of NZ_CAESCM010000016.1, from coordinate 52,056 downwards.
GAAGCAATGGCTCGGTGGGTAAAACTACAGATGGCGGTGTAACCTGGAAATGGTCAAAACCTAAAGGATACGAAAAGATCGATTTCAGGGATATCGAAGCTTTTGATAGCCAACAGGCAATTATTGTGGGTATCGCCTCGCCAGCCTATATTTTAAAAACTATTGACGGTGGCGAAACCTGGACCGAAAATTATAAAAACGTAGATTCGGCTATATTTCTGGATGGTTTAGGTTTTTGGGACAAGAATAAAGGTATTATTTTTGGCGACCCGATTAACGATAAAATGTCCTTGTTAAAAACAACCGATGCAGGTAAAACCTGGCTGGATGTTTCTGCAAACCTAAAACTTCCACTGGCTAAAGGTGAGGCTGGCTTTGCGGCCAGTGGTACAACGATTAAAACATTGCAAGGTGGTAAAACCTGGGTTGCAACGGGGGGAACAGTTTCCAATATTTACTTTTCGCCTGATTATGGACAAAGCTGGCAGGTTTTTAAATGCCCGATTTTACAGGGTGAAAATAGCACAGGTCCCTTTTCAATAGATTTTCTTAACGAAAAAACAGGTATAGTTGTAGGGGGTAATTACTTAAAAGATAAAGAAAATTCGAATAACGTGCTGTTAACCAGCGATGGTGGTAAAACCTGGCAAAAACCTGCAACACCTGTATTGGGTTTCCGCTCGGCAGTAACTTATATCAACTCAAAAACTTTAATAGCTACCGGAACTTCCGGAACTGATATCTCTACCGATGGTGGCCAAAACTGGAAACACATTTCTGATAAAAGCTTTAATGCTGTTCAGAAGGCTAAAAAAGGGAAACAGGTTATTTTAGCAGGCGAAAAAGGATCGGTTTATCAGTTGGTATTTTAGCTCGTTATTTCGACCGTAGCGCCTGCCCGTACTGGCGGGGAGAAATCTTTCACAGTAGATTTAGCTTCGCTGAGCACTGCGTGGTTCTCGATTCCGCTGCGCTTCACTCGAAATGACGGGATCTGCCGTCATTTCGACCGTAGCGGAGAAATCTTTCAAAGAAGATTTAGCTTCGCTGAGCATCGTGGTTCTCGACTTCTCTTGATCTGATAGCCATAAAAGATTTAGCTTCGCTGAGCACTTCTTGGTTCTCAGTTCCGCTGCGCTTAGGAAATCGTCATTTCGACCGTAGCGGAGAAATCTTTTCAAGGTAGATTTCTCGATTCCACTGCGCTTCACTCGAAATGACGGGTTTCGAGTGAGGTTCACTTTAATGGACACCCCCAATGGTGATCGTCATTTCGACCGTAGCGCCTGCCCGTACAGGTGGGGAGAAATCTTTTCAAGATAGATTTCTCCATCTGATAACTGTAAAAGATTTCTCGACTTCGCTGCGCTCTGCTCGAAATGACGACTACTGACTAGGCTTCACTCGAAATGACGATTTGATTAAGTAAACTGTTGTTATCTCGTTAATACCGCTAATTTATTTTTAAATAGCTCAATCGTTCTACCCCAGGCCAGTTTGGCAGCGGCCTCGTTATATCTGGTAGGCGAGGTATTGTTGTTAAAAGCGTGGTTTACTCCTTCATAGATGTAAAGTTTGTAATCTATCTTATTGTCTTTTAAAGCCTGTTCATACGCTGGGATACCGGCATTAATGCGTTCGTCTAAGCCTCCGTAATGGAGCATTACACTTGCTTTGATCTTTGAAACATCGGCTGCATTAGGCTGGGCACCGTAATAAGCCACAGCGGCTTGCAACTTCGGATTGTTAACGGCCAGTTTGTTCGCCATGCCGCCGCCCCAGCAAAAGCCCATGCAACCCACTTTACCATTACCATCTTTGCGCTGCCGTAAATAATCCAATCCTTTTAAATAATTCTGCAGGTTTTTTTCAGCATCCAGTTTGCCAATCAGCTCGCGGCCTTTATCTTCATCTGCCGGGGTTCCGCCAAATGGAGAAAGTGCATCTACACCTAAGGCAAGAAAACCTTCAGCGGCTACCCGTTTGGTTACATCAATAATGTGTGGGTTTAAACCACGGTTTTCGTGGATAACCAGTACGCAACCCAGTTTCTTTTTGCCCTTCGGTTTGGCCAAAACGGCTTTCATATCTCCATCAACACCCGGATAGCTAATGTTTTCGACTTCAATATCATCGCCTGTGAAATCGGCCGCCGCTACATAATTGTTTTCGAGCAGGGGTAAAATGGTTGCTGCTAAAGCGGTACTGCCGGCAAGAATGGCCAGCTTTTTCATGAAATCTTTTCTGTTTATCTGACTGTGGGTGTACGCATCGTACAGGTTGATTATTTTCTGGTCCATCTTGTTGGTTTTGAATAAAATACAAGATAAATAAGCCTGCCGGAATTTGAGCAAGCCTTGCCTAAAAGTTACAATACAGCGCTTCCCATTTTTTGATCAACCCAACACGTTGTTTTACATACCTGGGGGTTAAAAAGATGTTCGACCAGTCGTCGTAATTATCGTAAAAGAATTTTAAAAAGAAGATATGAAAACAAATGCCCAGGTAGGGGATGGCAGCCAATTCATCGCTGCTTAATGGCCTTACCTGCTGATAAGCCTGTAAAAAGACTTCAAAATCTTTTTCAGCCTGCTCTTTGGTGGTTAGCTGATTCACCTGGTGGAAAAAGTAATGATTCAGGAACGACATGTGGTCGTTAATCAGGAAACCCTCGCCGGCAAAATCGAAATCAAAAAAGGTAATCTTTCCCCTTTCATCAAAATGAAAATTCTTTGGGAAGAAATCGTAATGGCAATAACCTGTACTAAATTTAGCAGTATCGAAAGTTTCGAATTTTTTTACCACTTTATCTGCGAGCTGGTTCAGGTATTCGTATTCCTCTGGCATGGTTTCAAAATGTGGTGCCAAAACCCTCAGCGGTTCAAATAAAGTGGTTTCGAAGTTAAATACCGGTCGTGGGTTTTTAAGTTTTATTACCGAAGTAGTTTCGTGGAGTTTGGCCATATCTTTGCCTAACTGAATGAGTTGTTCATTTTCCAGCTCATGGATCACCATTCCTTCGGCAAAGGAGAATAAGACACCATTCCTTAGTCCTTCAATGGCATTAAATTGCTGAATTTGTTTGCCCTCGCGATCTGTAAAAGGATAGGATACCGAATTGTCGTTGGCTTTCAGTGCATTAAGAAGCTCTACTTCCGCCTCAATTTCGTTTTTTTTGCGGTGTGCATCGCGGTAAATTTTAAAGATATATTTCTGCTTATCATTTTCCAAAATGTAAGTATCACTAACATTTCTAATCAGCAGGCGGCAGGTTGTAGCATGATCAAGATCGTAGGCCTCAATTAAATAATCTTTTAAAGCAGCGGCTGATAAGGTGGAATACTGGGCGGGGAAAAAATGATGCATGAGATCGGTTTGATGAACTCAAATATAAGCATTTCAAAGATTGAGCAACTGCCTGATTAAGGGTTTATAATTTTTACCAATTGGCACCTGTTGCTGACTTTTAAGTATAATGGTATTGCCTTCAAAATAATCGACTTCCTTTTTGTTGACTATGAAAGATTTATGGATGCGAACAAAAAGGTGAGCAGGTAGCTCTTCTTCAAAACTACTCAACGTTCGGGGGGTGAGTAGAAAACTGTTCTCTTTCCAAACCTTTACATAATTGCCCAAACTTTCTAAATATTGTATCTCATCCAGCTGCAATAAAATATGCTTTTTATCTGCTTTGATCGAAATTTGCCCGTTCTGCTGTTGCGCGTTATTGGCTGGTTCAACAGGTGCACCAGATTGTTTTTTTAACTGTTGAAAGGTTAAAGCACGGTTAACAGCCATTAAAAAACGTTCTAACTTAAAAGGCTTTAACAGGTAATCGCAAACGGCAAGATCGAAACTCGCTAAGGCATATTCTTCATAAGCCGAAGTAATAATAACCTGCGGCTTATGTTGCAGGGCACGCAGAAAATCGAGTCCGTTTAATTTGGGCATTCTGATGTTGAGAAAAATCAGATCTACTTCCTGTTTGCTTAAAAAATCCAATGCCTCTGTAGCCCGGTAGCAATGTGCGGTGATCTCGATAAACGGAATATCTTTGGCATAAGCCACAATAATTTCGTGCGCGAGGGGTTCATCATCTACAACTAAGCAACGTAAACTCATGTGAATCGGAGTTTTAATTCTGCCTTAAAGATATTGCCAATCGTGCTAATATCCAAAGTATGCTTAGCCGGGTAAAGCAGTTCGAGCCTTTTGCGCAGGTTATCTATCCCAATTCCGCTATCAGGGCTGATCTCTTCAGGATCGAAAGAGTTTTCTGCACAAAAAGTTAAGCTTTGTGCGTTGCTGATTAGTGATAGTTTTAGGCGTGCTTCTCCATCAGCAGGCTCAATACCATGTTTAAAAGCATTTTCGATAAACACAATCAATAAAAGCGGGGCAATTTCAACCTGATCGTCGCTAACTTGCTTTTCAAACTCAAAATGGAGTGTTTTACGCAACCTGATTTGCTGCAATTGTATATAATCTGTAATATAATCCAGTTCCTGTGCCAGTTTAACCGTTTTTTCTTTCCCCTTATAAATGGTGTAACGCATCAGTTCCGATAACTGTAAGATGCTTTCGGGCGTTTTGTCCGATTTTTGCAGGCTCAGGGCGTACAGATTATTCAGGGTATTGAAAAAGAAATGCGGATTGAGCTGCTGTTTCAGCAAATCGAGTTCGTTTTGCGATTTCTCCTTTTCTAAAGCGAGGATAATGTTGTTCTGTTTGCCCCACTGCAAGGCCAGCACCACAGGTAAACTGATAAGCATTATAGCGAAAGCCCCAAATGCATTTTCCAGTTCAAAAGGGTTGGCTTCGAATATGCTTCTGCCAAATACGGTATTAATGGGTAAGGAAATGAGCAGTTGAGCCAGCAAGGGGTAAAGTAGCGCAACGGTAGCCGCAACGCTTAACACATAGATTAACAAGCCTTTTTCTTTCAATACCTTGGGTACAAGCCAGCGGCTGTTGATGAAAAAAAGGAGGTAACCGCACAAATACATGATTAAAAATTGGGAGAAGAAGCTCAGGAAAACTCCGAAATTGTGCAGCAATTGTCTGATATTAAATTCAAAACCAATAAGCCAGAAACCTTCCCTCTGATAAACCGGGTTGTTTAAACTCGATACGGCCATTATAGAAATGCTTAAAGCAATTAAAACGATGGAAATGAGTACAGCGTTTTCCAATCCGATTTTCTTAATCCATTTGATGTGCTGCACCTTTTTTTGATAGTACTGGTTAAGGATGAGCAAAAGTTCGAGCGCTAATGCAGCCATTGCTGTAGTAAGCTTATCCGATAAATCGAGCGGTCCGGTTTGAAACTGGCTGGCCAGTAGGGTGAAAACGGGCAGTAATATCAAAAAGCAACCGCACCAGTAAAGGATGTACTTTTTGTTGGGGAGCTTTTCTTTTAAGCGCTGTTTAAAAAACGAAAAAATAAGTACCGGCAATAAGCAAAAGCCAAGGCTTAAGATGCAGGTTGCATAAGTAAGCCAGACAGCTGTATGCTGATCGTAACAGTTGCAGATAGCTACCCACAGTAAAAGCCCCGTAAAGATGAAAAAGTCCTGGTATTTATAGCTGGGGCTGAATTTTTTTGTATTGGGCATGGTTACGATATAGAAAAGCCTGCTAAAGTTAGAAAAGGCATCGAAACCATTAAAATATTAATGACGAAGGGCTGGTTTTTGGTGATGAAAGGAGAGAAAGGCATGAAATCAGGTCTAAAGGTGAGACTCTTGTGCTTTCGTCATCACTTTCGTTGCCTTCATCACTTAAATGTGGAAATCAATTTTGGTGAGGCTAATTTGCGGCCATTCTGAAGTTAAAATTCTATGGCACGACTTAAAATACAGCAACTTACAAAAACTTATGGCAATGGCGTAAAAGCGCTTGATGAGGTGAGTTTAAATATCCCTAATGGCATGTTTGGTTTATTAGGACCAAACGGTGCCGGCAAATCGTCGCTTATGCGTACCCTGGCTACCTTGCAGCTGCCCGATAGCGGACGGATCCATTTTGATGGAAACGATGTGCTGCAAAACCCGCAGGAAATGCGCAATAAACTGGGCTACTTGCCGCAGGACTTTGGGGTTTACCCTAAGATTTCGGCTGTTGATTTATTAACGCACCTGGCTGTTTTAAAAGGACTGCCGAATACTAACGACCGCAAAGAACAGGTGCTGTCGTTATTGCAGCAAACCAATTTATTCGAGGTGAGAAAAAGATCGGTAGGAACCTTTTCGGGTGGTATGCGGCAGCGCTTCGGCATTGCACAAGCATTGTTGGGCAATCCACAATTGATTATTGTTGACGAGCCAACAGCAGGCTTAGATCCTCAGGAGCGGAACCGTTTTCACGATTTGTTAAGCGAAATAGGCAACGAAAGGGTGGTGATTCTGTCTACGCATATTGTAGAAGATGTGAACGATCTATGCCCCGAGATGGCTGTAATGGCCGATGGGAAACTGATTTTGCAGGGAAAACCAGCTGAACTAACGAAGAACCTGGATGGGAAAATCTGGCGTAAGGTGATTACCAAAGCTGAGCTGGAGCGCTATTCGCTTGATTTCGATGTGATTTCGACCCGGATTATTGCCGGCCGGTTAAATGTTTTTGTATTATCGGCTCAGCTACCTGCCACCGGGTTTGAGCCGGTTTATCCCGGCCTGGAAGAAGTTTACTTTACAGCTTTATTTGGGATAAAAGGTAAAAGGGAGGCTGTGATATGATTGGAGCATTACTGAAATTTGAGCTGAAGTATCATTTTAACCAGATGGCCTTCAAAATAGGGGCAATCCTGTTTCTGGTTTTGGGCATTGTTTGCGTAGCCAAGGGAGGTTTTGGTACCGATGAGGTACACAAGAACTCTCCTTATGTAATTACCAATATCATAGCCTTACTCTCCTTGTTTTCTATATTTTCGAGCACACTTTTTAGTGCCAATGTAGTGCTTAGAGATGCCATGTACAAAATGGAATCGGTAATATTTACCACTGCCATTGCCAGGCCTGCTTATTTTGTGGTGCGGCTTTTAGGTTTACTTATAGCGGTTTTTACCTTGCTGCTCCTGGTGGCCATTGGCATTTTTATCGGTACCTTTTTTGTTGATTCCGATCAGCTGGGTGCTTTTAATATTGGCTATTTTTTGCATGCGCTTTTAGTATTTGCTTTACCAAATGTGTTTTTTTCGGCTGGCGCACTGTATTGTACCAGCCTGTTAACCAAAAATGTACGGGCCATTTACGTAGTGGGTGTGCTGATTTACATTTTGTACATGCTGGCTTCTATATTTGGAAACTCGCCCTTACTGGCTACCTCTGCCTTAAAAGGCACAACACCCGATGCTTTGCCTATTCTATTAGATCCATTTGGGCTGGCTTCGTTTTTCGGTGAAACCCGAACTTGGACAAGTGCACAGCGTAATGGGCAAGTCTTTCCCTTAACAGGCTTATTTCTGCTGAACAGGTTATTGTGGCTTACTTTTTCAGCTATACTGATGTGGCTAACGTATCGCATTTTTAACTTCAGGGTGCAGGGGCAAAAACAGGCAAAACAGCAAACAATCCCAGCGGTAAAAATTTCGCCAATTCCTTTTAAACATTTAGAGGTTAAGCCGAAAGGTTTGGCTTATCAACTGGCCACTTTAAATACACAGTTTAAGCTCGAAATGATCACCCTGTTTAAAAACATTCCGGTTATGGTGATGCTTTTACTTTGGGTATTTCTTTTCGCAGTAGAACTGAAAGACGAACTATTTAGCGGCGTGTACGGTATTCACAGTTACCCGGCAACAGGAATTATAGTAGAAGAAATACGATCCATTAAATTCGCATTAATCCTGATTATCTTTTATGCTGCAGAAAGTGTAGCCCGCGAGAAATCGATGGGTATCCAGTCGTTAATTTATAGCACCCCGGTGCGCAGTTCGGTAATGTGGGCTGCCAAAAGCATGAGTCTTTTTGTGTTGGTTTTTATCCTTGTTTCTTTAAATATTGGTATCGGCATTACCTTACAGCTAAGTCACGGTTATTTCCATATCGAATTGCCCTTATACCTTTCTTTATATTATTACAGTGCATTTCCCTTATTACTTTTTGTAGTGCTTATTGTGTTTATCCAAAATTTGAGTGGCAATAAATATGTGGGCATGATGTTGAGCATGGTTACCGTTTTTATCATGCTTTACGCCGATCGTTTCGGGCTGGAACACTTCCTTTTCCGTTTTGCAACTGTGCCAGATTTGCTGCATTCGTACTTTAACGGGTTTGGATATTATGCAACTGCATTTAGCTGGTATATGTTGTATTGGTCGGCATTTGTAACCATTATTGCATTGTCAACCATTGGAATGTGGCAAAATAAGGTCGAGACGAAGGCTAAAAACAGATTGAAGTCGATTGGTTTAGTGCTTAGGCAGCATAAGTGGATTGCGATTTTTGCCTTGCTAACCTGGATTTCTGCTGGTGCATATAGCTATTATCAAAGCAATGTGGTTGGCAGGTATCAGAATGCCAAAACCTGGTTAAACTGGCAACTGGCTTACGAGCAGCAATACAAAGCGCTGGTCAATATGCCGCAACCTGTTATTAAATCGGTTAAAACCATTGTCGATTTATACCCGGATGAAGGCAAGTACACCGTTAATGGTACTTACCGCTTAAAAAATGAAACCGGGAAAGCAATTTCGAAAATATGGATTAGCCTGAACCCCCAGGTAAACTTGTTTGCTGTTGATATTGCCGGAGCGAAGAAAAGTAAGGTAGATGAAAAATTTAAACAACAGTTTCTGACTTTAAACAGTCCTTTGTTGCCGGGCGATACCATTAAGATGAGTTTTGTCCTCACCGTTTTTAAAACAGGATTTATCCCCTTCGATAAAGAAAATTCGATAGTAAAGAATGGTAGCTACATTGAACTGGAGAAACTTGTACCACATCTGGGCTACAGTTATAATTTTGAAAGCGATGATAAGCGCGCCCGCAAACAATATGGCTTGACAGAAAAACCCGTTGAGCCAACGTTTAGCAGGAGCTACGAACTGATTGATTTTGAAACAACCATTTCTACCAATCACGACCAGCAGGTGCTTACAGTTGGTGAAATACAAAAAAGCTGGCTTGCCGATAACCGGCGCTATTTCAGTTATAAAACAGCCATGCCTGTTAATTTCATGTTTGCGTTAAGTTCGGCACGATATGAAGTTAGAAAGGAGCAGTACAAAGGTGTTGCCTTAAGTATTTATTATCAGCAGGGACAGGAATATAACCTGAGGCAAATGTTTAAGGGAATCAAAGATGCACTGGATTACGGAAATGCACATTTTGCAAAGTACCCCTTAAAGCAACTTACCCTTGCCGAAATTCCACAATACAAGGGAGCTGCAACGGCTTATCCGGGGATTATATTTAGTGCAGAGAACATTAATTTTCTGGGCAATTTTAGTCAGCGGGGTACGATAGATCACAGTTATGCCATTGCTGCACACGAAACCGCGCACCAATGGTGGGCCAATAAACTGGCTCCTTTTGATGGGCCTGGCTATGCCATGCTTACCGAGTCGCTGGCTAAATACACCGAAAATGTACTGATGGAAAAAGCTTTTGGTAAAATGTACCTGCAGCAATACCTGGATTACGATAACCGCCTCTATTTCTTAAACCGCAACAATACCGAAAAAGAATTGCCACTGGCAAAAACACTGAATCAGGCTTATGTCAATTACCAGAAGGGCGGTATAAACATGTACGCGGTTAAGGAGTTAATGGGCGAACAGAAATTCAATGCAGTATTGAAGCAGTTGATTGCTGATCATGCCGATCCAAAACCAAAAGCTTCGGCTACTGATCTGGTTAATGCCTTGTTAAAAGAAGCTTCGCCTGTACAAAAGAAATTTATCGACGATTGTTTCAACCAGGTGGTAACTTATGATCTTGGCTTGAAAGTACAACAATGCACTTTGCTTAAAAACGGGAAGTATCAACTCGAACTTTTGGTAAATGCCGAGCGTTTAAGTACTGGCCCAAAACAATTGCCTGATCTGGAAGTTGAAATTGGTTGTTTTAATCAACCGGAGCAAGATTGGACGGTAGAAACCAAGCCTTTTGCGCTGCAGAAGTATCACATTAACCAAAATCAAACCAGGCTAACCCTGGTTGTCGACCGTAAACCTAAAACAGTAGCTATTGATCCTTACCGGTATTTGCTTGATGCAGATAAAAGTGATCATGCGGTGGAGGTGAAGTAATACAGGATTCAGCCAGCTGTTAGATAGAAACTCCGTCCGTAGTGTTAAGCGCAGCCTCACTACGGATTAGGGAAAGAATGAGTTTTTAAACTCAATAAAAACGAGTCAGAGACTCTTTTCTATTCATCATCCGTAGCGCCCTTCGGAACTCTACGGACAGGTTGGGAAGTAAACAGGATTCAGCTGGCTGTCAGATAGAAATATCTGACAGTAGGTTAATAATCTAGGTAGTCCTAAAATGCTTTGGTGTACATTGCATCTGGCGTTTAAAAAAGATGTTGAAATTGGCCGGATATTCAAATCCGAGGCAATAAGCAATTTGTGCGATGTTCCATTCGGTATGTTTCAGCAGGGCTACAGCTTCTGTAGTTACCCTTCTCGAAATATGCTCGGAAGTAGTTTTGCCGGTAACTTCTTTTACGGCATGGTTTAAATGGTTTACATGCACCAGTAGCCTGCAGGCAAAATCGTGTGCTGTTTTTAATTCGAGTATTTGCTCGGTAGAGCCAATAGGAAACTGTCTTTCCAGTAATTCGATAAACAAGGCGGTTAGGCGTACCGAAGCGTTGTTTTGTTTCAGTAATTCGCCCTGTGGTTTAACTTTTAAAGCTTCGTGAACAATAAGTTGTACGTAATTTCTCAGTAAATCATATTTGTGGATGTAATCGCCATCCATCTCTTTCATCATTTTTAAGAAAATGTCGGTCAATACCACTTCCTGCTCGCCGCTGATATGTATAACCGGACTATCGTTAATGCGCCAGAGTAACGAATCGCGCAGGGTTTCGTTGCGGTTATGGATAAAATTTTCGGTAAAGAGGCAAAAGTAGCCTGCAGGTTTTGGCGAAGTGCTTTCCCAGGAGTAAGGTATATTGGGATTGGTAAATAATAACGCACGCCCCTTTATTTCAATCTCGGCATCGGGGTAATGCAATATCCCATTGCCAATAATTAAAGAAATTTTATAAAAGTCTCTGCGGCTAAAAACCGAAGGCACATTGGTACAAACCGTGGCTCGGTTAAAAACATTAAAGTGCCCGATGTCGTTAATCATCCCTAAGCTAGGCGTAGGAATTTCAGGACGGTTGATTTTTAGTTTATTGTAAAAATCCTCCAGGGTTTCGTTTTTCTGGAGGGTAGAAAGCTCCTGGTTTTTGGTTAACATACTATAAGTGCTTATATGGTAAAGTTATGGTTTAATCGCCATTCCTTCGTGCATTTCCTCTGTAGGTTCTGCAACTAATTTGTCACCTTCGGCCAAATCGCCAAATACCTCAATGCGGTCGTCGGTTTCGCGGCCTTTTTTTACCTCAACTTTTACTGCTTTATTGTCTTGCACTTTCAACACAAATAGACCTTCGCTGGTATCTAAAAGTGCTTTTTTGTTGATGATAAAAGTACTGGCATTGGCTGGTATCGGAATGTTTACCTCGGCCACCATGCCTGGTAACAATATTTTGCCGGCATTGGGTACATCCATCTCAATGCGTTCGGCACGCAGGCGTAAATCTAAAGCTCCCGATAAACGTTTTACTTTAGCTTTAAACGTTTGGCTGGGTAATGACTTTACTGTAAAACTGATTTCATCGCCAGCTTTCAGGTAACCGGTATAAATTTCAGGGATTGATACCGCTAAACGCAGGTTTTTCTGATCCTGTAAAGTGAAAATGGGTAAATCAGAACCTTTGCCCGATGGACCTACATAAGCACCTAAATTTACATTCCTGGCAGAAATAATACCACTAAACGGTGCACGGATGGTCAGGTAATCCTGTACAGAACCCACCTCTTTATAGGCTGCTTTTGCCGCCTCGAGCTGGGCCAGATCGGCATTCTTTTTTGCCATGGCCTGATCGAGATCGTTAGTAGAAATGGTACCCGGTGTTTTGCTGGTTTCGTACAGGCGGTTGTAATTTGCCCTGCTGGCCGTATAGATGGCTTCCTGGGGTTTTAAACGCGGTTGGCTGGCCGAAAGCTGCGAACTTAATTCCGGTGCCTCGAGGGGCATTAACAGCTGGCCTTTGCTTACCTCAGAACCCATATCTACCTTTAGTGTACGTACAAAACTGCTTACTTTGGCATATAAATCTACCTGCTGCATTGCAATTAATTCGCCCGGTAAGCTCAGCTTAGTAGACAATTTTTCTTTTTTAAGGTCGAATGTGGCAATAACAGGGGCTTGTTCTTTTTTTACTTCTCCCTTTGATTCGGCATGGCCACAACCATAAATAGCCGTGAGGAACAGGAAACCTGCACTTAATAAACCTGTTGAAAATAGCTTGATATTCATTTGTGATGATTTTATTCGTTTTCTTCTAAACCTTTAATGTAATGGATGCTGTCTTTATCTTCCGGATCGAGCGACATCGAATCGGTAGTTTGCTTGCCTTGTACCCAGGCAAAAACCAGTGGTAAAATAATAAGTACAGCAAACGTTGAAGCCAGCAAACCGCCAATTACCGCCCTGCCCAGTGGCGAAACTGCCCCGCCTCCTTCTCCATGGCCAATAGCCATTGGTAACATACCTGCAATCATGGCAATACTCGTCATGATGATGGGACGCAAACGTAAGGCTGCGGCTTCCCGCGCTGATTCGAGCGCATTGCCATTGTGTTTTCTCAACTGCTCGGCATTGGTAATTAGTAATACCGCATTGGCAATAGATACCCCCACCGACATGATGATACCCATGTACGACTGCAGATTTAGGGTAGAGCCTGTAAGCGTTAACAGCAATAAAGAACCTAAAATAACCGCAGGTACCGTAGCTAAAATTACCAGGGGCACTTTAAACGATTGGAAATTAGCGGCCAGCATTAAAAATATCACAACAATAGCCACAAACAGCCCCGATTGTAAACTATCCAGCGTATCGGTAAGTACTTTGCTCATGCCAATGGCAGCAACATTTAAACCTCTTGGCAGTTCGCCAACATCTTTGATCGCTTTTTCCACATCTTTGGTAGCTGTGCCCAAATCGGTATGGTAAAGGTTCGCAGTAACCGATAGGAAGGGCATAGCGCCAATATTATCGTTTTCGCCGGCAGTAGTATCGGGGGTAATCTTCGCTACATCGCTCAATACAGGTCTGGCTGAATTTTTTAATAAAGGTATTTCCCCAATATCATCTTTACTGGCCATCTGGTTTAAGGGCACCTGCACCTGAACGTTGTAAGGTAAAGCTGCTTTTTCATCCAGCCAGATATTTTTATCCGTATAACGCGATGATGAAGTAGAAGCAATCAGCGACCTCGAAATATCGGCCATATCTATCCCGATTTGCGCCGCGCGGGTTCTGTCGATTTCGATATTTAATGAAGGATATTTAATCGGTTGTGCAATCTGAACATCGCGCATGTAAGGGATTTCTTTCAGCTCGGCCACAATTTTATTGGCGTATTGCGCATTCAGCTTTTTGTTTTTGCCCGAAATGCGCACCTCTACCGGAGTAGGAGAGCCCTGACTCAATACTTTGTCAGTCAGTTCTATCGGTTCGAATGATAATTTAACATCCGGTAAAAGTTGTTTAATTTTTGCCCTGAACTGATCCTTAAAATCATCCATATCAGCTTCGTAATCTTTTAAGCTCACCTGAAATACAGCTTCGTGCGGACCCGCCATGAACTGATAAATCGGATTTACCGAAAACTGTGCAGGGTGTTGACCTACAAAAACTGACGAAATACTTACATGCTCTGCACCAACAGTTTTTTTAAGCTCAGCCAAAACTACGTTGGCTTTTTCTTCGGTACGCTCTAAACGCGTTCCGTCGGGTGCGCGCAAACGCAACTGGAACTGGCTTGAGTTAACGCGTGGTAAAACATCGCGGCCAATATTAAACAATAAAAGGGCGGCCAAACCGATAATAACCACCAGATAAGTTAGCACAACAGGTTTCTTGTATGGTAACAAGCGGTCCATAAAGCGCATGAAACGGTTACGGAAACGATCGAAAACCCCAATTTTACCATCGCCGCTAAAATCTTCTCGCTCCACCAGTACCCTTTTTTGGTTCAGGGTATCTTTTTCCGATTCGAGGGTAATACCGGTAGCTTTAAAGTCAGCTTCATCCTGCGTAATGCCCGGATGGTGTTCGTTGCCTTTTTTCGGGTGTGCAACCATCAGCCAGTTGGCCATAATGGGTACAAAAGTTTGCGAAAGTAAGAACGAAACAATCATCGAAAATCCAATAGCTAACGCCAGGGGTAAAAATAAAGCCCCCGGTATGCCCGACATGGTAAATGCAGGTGCAAATACGGCCAGGATGCAAAACAGGATCAGCAATTTAGGGAAAGCAATTTCTTTACAGGCATCCCAAATGGCCAGTGCCTTGGGTTTTCCCATATCAAAATGCTGGTGTATATTTTCAATCGTAACGGTCGATTCGTCTACCAGAATACCAATCGCTAAAGCCAGTCCGCTAAGCGTCATGATGTTGATGGTTTGTCCGAATAATTTCAGGAATAAAACTCCGGCAATAATGGATGTTGGAATGGTGAGGATTACAATGAGTGCTGCACGCTTATCGCCCAGGAACAGTAAAACCATTAAGCCTGTTAAAATTGCACCGATAGCCCCTTCACTAATCAGACTTTTTACGGCATTAATTACATAAACCGACTGATCGAACTCATACGAGAGCTTTACATCTTCGGGCAGGGTGCTCTGGATATTCGGTAAGTTTTTCTTTAAATTTTTAACTACGTCCCAGGTAGAGGCATCGCCTGATTTGGCAATACTTAAATACACCGAGCGTTTACCGTTAATTAAAGCATAACCGGCCACTAAATCGGCACCATCTTTAACTGTAGCCACATCGCGAAGCTGTAGATTCTGTACACTGCCTTTAAAGAGGGGGATGTTCTCAAAATCTTTAACTTTTTTGATGGTATAATTGGTCGGTGTAAGGTAGTTTTTATCTCCAATACGCACGTTTCCTGATGGAGCCGTTTGGTTATTGAGTCGGATCGCTTCAACCACCTGATCGACCGTAAGATTGTGCGAACGCAATAATGACGGGTTAACATTAATTTCTATTGTGCGCGGACTACCACCAAAAGGAGCCGGAGACAGCAAACCCGGAATAGACGAGAAGCTGGGGCGCACATAAGTGTTGGCCAGATCCTGCAGCTCGTTGTTGGTTCGGATGGGGCTGCTCAACACCAGCTGACCCACGGGAAGCGAAGAGGCATCGAAGCGGATTACGAAAGGCGGTTGCGAACCCGGCGGAAAAATAGCCTGTGCCCGCGTAGAGAGCGCGCTTAGCTCGGCCGCGGCCTGGGCCATATTGGTGCCTTCGTAATAGGTAAGTTTCATGAGCATTAAGCCCTGCGTATTCTTGGTTTCGATACTTTTGATACCGTTGGCAAAAAGCAGGATGTTAACATATTGCTTGCCGAAATAGGCCTCCATCTGATCTGGCGTATAACCACCAAAAGGGTGGGCAATATAAATTACGGGCAGGTTCATTTGTGGCAGGATATCAACCTTCACCTGGTTGATGGCTCCTATACCGAAAAAGAACAGCCCGGCAACTAAAACCAGTATGGAAATGGGTTTGCGAAGTGCGAAACGTATTAAATTCATGTATTGGGGCAGATTAAAATTCGTTGATAAATAGGTCGTAGTTGCCAAGTGCTGCCGATTTTAACAGCAAAGCCTGCCAAACATTGGTATAGGCAATATCGCGGTCGGTTTCGGCGCGGTTGAGTGTAAAAAGTGCCTGGGTTAAATCAACCAGTGTGGTTAAGCCATTTTTATATAAGGTGCTTTTTTGCAGGTAGGCATCCGAAGCAGCCTTTACTTGTACGGGTGCTTCGCGGTAATTGGCCATGGCATTGGTCAATTTGGTTTCTGCCAGTGCCAGCTGGGCTTTCAATTGCTGATCAACCAGATTATATTCTGCTTTTAAACCTTCGCTGATGTATGCCTGCGCACGAACCTGCGGTTGATTTTTGAGCAGGGTGGAAAGGTTCCATGTTATTCCTATGCCAATCAAATAGTTACCCCTGGTTGGATTGATCCCATCTACATAACTGGATGAAAAAGCCGTCTGATCTAAAGCATAACCCGGACTAAAACCCGAACCACGGCCCTGCATTACACCAAATAGGGAAAGGGTAGGGTAATAGAGTTTTCTGAAATAATTGGTTTGCTCTTCACTTACCGTGATCCGGTTTTGGTAAAACTTTAAAAGCGGGTGTGCACTGTTAATGCTATCACCAAGCAAATTGTTGGGGATGCGCGTAATGGATGCGGTATCTAAATCGTAACTGGTTGCTGTGAGCCCCATTAAAACGCCCAGCCGGTTGGCTTGTTCCTGTTCTAAATCTTTAGCTTTGGTTAAGGCAATTTTGGCATTCGAAACCTCGGCTTTGGCCAATGATGAATCTACCCCGGCAATCAACCCGTTTTTAGCCCTGATTATAGCCGTATTTTGAAAGGTAATGGCACGGTCTAAATTCTTTTGCTGCGATTTGGTTAAGCGTTGTGCAGCCAGTAAATTAAGGTAAGCTGCAGAAACGCGGATTTCCTGTTGAAATTTCTCCTGCTCCAGATCGTTTTTATCCCTGTTATAGGTAGCACTGGCAATTTTTATCCTGTCCTTAATTTTCCCGAAGGTAAAAAAGTCCCAGTTAATATTGGCCAGATAAAGTGCGCCAAAGGCAGCATTCCAGTTTTGCTTATCTAAGGCTGGCCCCGATGAAGCTGTACCCAAACCACCAAAACCAAACTGTGGTCCGTTTTGGCCGTTAATGGTGCCGTAATCTTGCTGTGCGCTCAGGCTAAAGTTAGGCAGGTATTCTCTTTTGGCTTGCTGGATAGTTGATTTGGATGCATTGGCATAACTATCTTTGGCTTTAATAGAGCCATAATTGGTTAAGGCCGTATTAACAGCCTGTTTTAAGCTGAGTGTTTGGGCATTTGCACCCGTGTACACATTAATAAACAGGAATAACGATAGTAGAAATAAAGATATACGATACATAGTGTATAATTTACACGGCAAATGTAAATTATGGTCACAATATCAAAGTATTCGGTTCAAATCAAAAATTATGCGAATCAAATAATAATCGAATTGTTACTGTAGGATTATTTTGGGATGATAAATTGCATAAAAATGGCATATTCCTTACAGATTGAGTTAACCTGCAAGGAATATGGGTGGGTATTAAGATTCTTCGGTATATTGTTTGAAATTATCTAAAATGGCTTGCCAGCCACCACGTTGCATTTCAACCGGGTTGGTGCCTTCCGGATCGAAAGTTTCGGTAACTCTGGTGCTTTCGCCCAGTGCATCAAAAATGATGCTCACTTCGCGACCATCGCCCAGCGTATATTCGATTTTTTTAAGGTGATCTACAGTGGTATAAGTTCCCCCGAAATCAAAGCTCATGCTGCCGTCTTTGGCTGCCATGGTGCTTTTAAACTGACCGCCAACTTTAAGGTCGTTATCGGCGTAGGGGGTATGCCAATCGGGCGAAGCAAAACTCCATTTGGTAATGTGTTCCGGATTGCTCCAAAATTCCCAAACTTTTTCTACAGGACTGTTTACTGTGGTTTCGATGGTGATTGCATTGTTTTTCATTTTTTTCTGGGTTTAAATTGTTAATCAAAGTTATTGTAACTTTTACAACCTCAAAAGTGCAATTGCGACAAATATAGGGGTGAAATACCCCTGCATTGATCAGACCGCTTAGTTACCATTAACCAAAAAGTAGGCAATACGGCAGGCATATCCCACTGATTTTTGGTTGTGATACTCACTAATGCGCACGCTTAATTTGTGCTCGCCACCGCCCAGTTCATCGCCAAGTAGCAGGTACCAGGGTAAATGCAAACTTGTACTCCATTGGCTAAACAAATCGATCGTTTTTTCATCTCCATTATCAATGCGGTAATGCAGCATGCCAGCATCAGGCCCCGATAGAACAGCAATCCCAACAGCATTGCCTTTAAAAATTAAATCGAAAGTACTGTTTCGGGTAGTGCTTTCGAGCACCGGGATATTTACAAAACCATCACGTGTACCTACGCCATCATTTGGTTTCCAGCTTTTGTTGATGTTAAATGTGTTTAAATTTTCGGCGGCAGTAACGTTAATATATTGTCCTTTTGTATAGGCAAACTTATCCAAAATTTTAGGCATGCCACCAGTAGCTTTCTTAGCGGTATTTTTCTGGTTTTCTTCCAGGAAGGTTTTAATGGTGTTAAAGTAAAGCTGTTGTCCGAAGGGCGAAGGATGGAGGTTTTTGAAATCGCCGGCCCAGGTAAATTCTTTGTTGGCAATGCGTTTATCTACTTCCAATGCCAGGTTAATAAAAGGCAGGTGGTAATATTCGGCTAAGTCGCTGTGTACTTTTACTTCTGTTGGTACCTTGCCTTTGTCGAAATCGTCGTTTTTATCTTCATCTGCAAAAGCCATCAATACAATATTGGTTTTCGCGTTTTTACTTAATGTATGTCTGATAATGCCTTCTAATGCGCGACGCTGTGTTTTTTCTGCAGTTTGGTTTACATGATCGTTAACCGCCGATTCGATAAACAGGAGGTCTATTTTTCCACTGTCCAGTACATCGCGCTGAAGGCGGAAACTATGCGGCAAACTACCCAGCGAGGGGATACCTGCATTGATAAATTTAAATTTGTTTTGCGGATAGGTTTTAGGCAGGTAATTGCAAACCAGTCCGCGCCAGCCTTCCATATTGGTAATCGATCCGCCTAAAAAAGCAACAGTTACAGGCTCGCTTTTTTGAAGTTTTTCAGCGAAATTGTTGCTGTAGCCATTAAAAGTAATGAAGTTGGCAGATTGCAGCTTATTTTGTGCAATGCTTTTAGTCATAATTGTGGTTACCAGCAGGGTAACACAAAGAAAAGAGGTCAGTTTCATTTTTGATTAGAATAAACCAAATGTAATAAAATTAACAATGACAAAGAATGTAGCTTAATTTTATAAATTTAGCATCATATTGTAACCTCATTAAAAAATAACGCATGAAAAATAGCTTTTTAGTAGCCATTTGTTTATTCCTGTTTA
This sequence comes from Pedobacter ghigonis, assembly GCF_903166585.1. Taxonomy (GTDB): domain Bacteria; phylum Bacteroidota; class Bacteroidia; order Sphingobacteriales; family Sphingobacteriaceae; genus Pedobacter; species Pedobacter ghigonis. Next base: position 32,764 of record NZ_CAESCM010000016.1, on the reverse strand, counting down.
CCTGTGTTGCTAACGCCGCCGAAGTAGATACTGCTTTAACCTATAGCAAATCGATGAAAAAAAATATCAAGGCAGTAGTTATAAAACCAGATAGTTATAAAAGTGGAAAATCGTTCCCGGTGGTTTACCTGTTACATGGGGCTGGAGGCAGTTATGCCGAATGGGTTAGAAAGGTGCCTGGAATTAAAAACCTGGCCGATCAGTATCAGTTTATTATTGTATGCCCCGATGGTAATGTAACCAGCTGGTATTTCGATAGCCCGGTAGATCCCGAATGGAGATATGAAACCTATGTGGCTACCGAGCTGGTAAGTTATATAGATGAGCACTATAAAACCATTGCAGAAAAGAAGGGCAGGGCCATAACCGGTTTAAGTATGGGCGGTCATGGTGCATTTTACCTGGCCATTAAGCATCAGGATGTGTATGGAGCAGTGGGGAGCATGAGTGGTGGTGTGGATATTAAACCCTTCCCGAACGGGTGGAATATTTCGAAAAGGTTGGGCAAGCAGGATGAGTTTCCGGAGCGCTGGAAACAGAATAGTGTAATTGATATGATTTATCTGATTAAGCTCGGGTCGCTGGCCATTGCATTTGAATGTGGCGTAGATGATTTTTTCTATAAAGCCAACATACGCCTGCACGATGAATTGTTGTACAACAACATTCCACACGATTTTACCACCAGGCCCGGCGTACACAATTGGGATTACTGGGCAAATGCAATTAAATTTCAAAGTGTTTTTTTAAGTAATTATTTTAACCAGAAACCCTAAACCAGTTATTGGCTGCCGATTTAAATGTTTTGTTGTTGATAAACAGTGCTTTATCAGTTGTTTTGCCCGTGGAAATGCTCGTTCGTGGTCTAAATCATACGTTTTGAATTAAAATTGATACATGATTTACCCAAAAAATTAACTTTTAGATTACATGAAAAATACAGACTTACCATATTTTTGGCCGTTCGCGTAATCTTATTTATAAAGCGGGAAACAAAGATTTAAAACAAAAATGAAATACTTAGTCAAAGAAATAAGTGAGGGAAACTGCGATATCACTTTATTGCCGGAAAACTTAAATGACCGAAATCTTTTAGCCGAAACAGCCAAACACGTTCAGGGCGATTATCAGGAAGCTATTCAAACACATTATGAGCACGCATTAAAAAACGAAGTTCACAACAGTGCAGCTTTTGTTTCGTTAAACAACGAGCAAAGCAATTATCCGAAAAGAGTAAATGTAAATTACCAGATCATTTTAAGTTAAGTAACTTAATTTGTTGGAAAAAGGCTTTCTTTAATGATGAAGAAAGCCTTTTTTGTTTTTAAATCATAACTAAGGTAAGGGAAGTACCTGTCCGTTTACCTGAAAATCGTTAAGTCCTACCAGTAAATTGCCGCTGGTTGCCGTAGCACCATAAGCGTATAATCTGAAAGTTACTGGCGTATTAATATTCGTAAGTGCAGCTGCATTAAACGATATGAGCGTAGGCGTGGTAGTGCCGCTGATGCTAACAGGAGCCGAAATGTTACTGGCATAATTATCTACACTGGAGCGAAGCACAAACTTATTGGGATGTGTAGTGCTGCCGCGAAGCACTGTAAACTTAATATCGCCAAAATTAAAATAGTAGCCACTTTTTGGTTCTAAACGGAACTCGTAATATTCAGTAAGATCGAGCGCAGTTGGCGTGCTTGCCGACGATGCATTGGCCCAGCCACCCAACAAATAACGCCCGCTTGGGCCAGGCGTACTGCCCGACATACCCGATGCGGCGAGTGTAGTCCGCGAAAAATCAGACCAGGGGGTACCTACCACATTATCGGCAGGGTTTGGTGCCGGACTTGTACTGTTTACATATACAATGTTTTGCGGCGCCAGGTACTTAATATATGGATGCTGGTAAACATTACTGGTGTTATTGTAATTCGAAGGGAGGCTAGCATCACCAGCTTTGGTATAAGCGCCATCTAAATAAGCAGGGTTGGCATCAGGAATACTGTTTCCCCAAATCAGGCCAGTACTGGCAGGAGGGTAGTTCAGATTAATAATGCGGAGATCATCGTGATAAACAATACGGGTAAGGTTGGGCGGTACTACGTAAACACCCCATTTAACATAACCAACGTTTCCGCTGCCTACGTCACCTGTAAAAGTAATGGCATTATTCCTTTCATTTGCCAAAGTAAAATCTGTTTGCCCTGGTAATTTCATGTAAATCTTCATCGAACCGGTTGCAGTAGTTGCCCATTTCACATCTACCCTGAAATGAATCCACTGGTTTACCGATGGACGTATATCGTTAAGGATATCTACAACTGTTTTGGTATTATCCATATTGCCATAAACCACGCGCATTGCATTTCTTTGCGTGCGGATCTGCAACGGAACGGCTTCACCTCCCGACATTTTTAACTGAAAAATATTGGTTTCGTTAATGGGGTCGCCGGTATTCCAGGCTGTCCAGTCTTTTAACAATACACTAAACTCATATCTTCTTTCCTCGCCTGGCAAATAACAGCTTGAAGGTACGTTGTTGCTTGCTGCTTCGCTACGCCAGTTGCCATCAGAGTAGTAGGTAGAGTCGCCATAGGTTACTTTGTGGGCAATGGCATAATTTCCAGTAGCACCGGGCGAAAGGATATAGGCTGCATCGGCCGCTGTAGCATTAGTAGCCGTTAGTCCTGTAATACCCGAGTTAAGTGTACCACTTTCGTAATTGATGTTTAAAATGGTATCGCCATAAGCATAGCTCGTAGGGGTGGTACCACTCATTTTGGTGATGGCTTTGAAGGTTACTGCAGGTTGTTCGCTTTCTCTTTCAATTTTACTGCAGGAGCTTGCTAAAAGTAATACAGCAATAGCCATATACTTTTGGAAGTAAATTGGTTTTTTGTTCATGTGGTTTTTTTGGTTAGAATTTAGGTTGATTAATCTCTTTAGGTCATATCGAAATGTTTTTGAAAAAAAAGAGGTAATGTTTTTTGCATTACCTCTTTCTGATTATTGGTTTAGTGTGGCTTTTATTTCGTTTTTTTTGCCATTGATGGTTAAAGTGATATTGATGTTGCCTTTTTCGAAATCGTTGCCATCGTTTGTTTTGATGCTGATTTCAGGAGTCTTTGCACCATCAAATGGATATAGGATACTGATGAAAGATGCCATCTCGTTTCCTGTTTTGGCTTTTTCGAATACAAATGCGGGGCGATCTAATTCTTTTCCGTAGCTGTATGATACTTTACCAGCTTCCTCTGTTAAGGTTATTTCATCTTTGTTCAGGTTCTGAATAAGCAGGTTATTGCCATCTGTATAGCTTGTGTACACCCGTTTGGCGGCTTTATCGTAAACCAGTTTGCTATCCTCCTTTAATTGAAAATGCGTACCCAGCTTGCCTGTAGCATTACCTATGGCTTTATCAATAATTGAGAAATATTTTTGATCTATAAAAAGTACGCTGCGCTGGTGGCTTAAATTTTTGTAGCTGGGGTTGGTATAGGTTAGGATGTCTAAATTTTTACCAGTTTGCCATTTTTGCTGCTGCGCTTTAGTAATCACCATGTTTTCGTTGTTCAACGTTAGGGTACTGTGTACGCGTGTTTGGCGATACCAGGCGCGTTTTTCTTTGAGTATGCCTTCGCCATTGTACACAAAGCTGCCCGCATCAGGCGTAAAATTGCGGCCATTAGCCCATAATTCAAAAGTGCCGTTATCGGGTTGTGCATGAAACTCGCCCGGAGGACTCGCTTTCAGCATCAGTATGGTAGCGGTACTATCCCATCCGTTGCGAAAAGTATAAAAGCCAGCGGTAGTTAGTGCGTTTGATAGCCAATCAGGTTTTTTACCTTCCCTGCGGTCGGAAGCAAAGTATTTAATAAACGGATTTTGCGGAAAAGCAGCCGACCACGAATTGTATTGCTTCAGCCTGAATTCTTTTTCGCGCAACCAGGAGTCGCCATACATAGGTTGGTTATAGTTGGGAAAAGTAATGTTGATAAAGGCCATAGCCATTTTTTCGATGGTTTGCTGGTAGCTTGCCGGAAATTCTTTATCTATTCCTGCCTTTTTAGCATCACGCAGGGCATTTACAAAAATATCGATGGTAGCGGCATGGTAAACAGGCGAAAGCTCCCATTGCACGCCATCGGGATAAACCTGCTTTTTTATTTCTTCTACCAGTACATCGATGCCACGTTTGCGCCAGATAGGAGCATCTTTATATTCTGGAAAAAAACCGCCTGCCAGTAAACTTCGTTGCGCTTCAAACAGGCGATGATTCCCCTCGGCTGCATAATGTTTTACCAGATAATCGGCCTGTTGGTAATAGCCATTTAAAAACTGCATCAAAAACTCAGGGGTAAAATTGGGCGAATATAAAAACAAGCTAAAGGCATTGGCCATACTTTGTATGCGTGCCGATACTTCTAAAGGTCGCCATACGTAACTGTCGGTTTCTGCAGAAAGGCCAACCGGGTTTTTCTTTCCCCAATCTAAAAATTGAAGCATCCATTCTTTAGTATAAGCTTCGTTACCGCTGCCGCGATACGCTAAGCCCATAGCCAGCCACCAGTTTAAGCGGTGCAGCTGAAACCGAAATTCATGATCTTTTACCGGCCACAGTTGCCAGTTGATGTCTTTACCAAAATCGAAGTATCCGTTAGCTTCCTGTGGTTTAAACCGGTGTTGAAGGGCATTGTCGGCTACAGAAATGGTAATGCTATCGGGCTTGCCCAAATTAATGGTTTGTGCATCGCTGCCCAAATCGGGTGTTTTAAATTTTTCGAGCCTGCGAAAATAGGTAAGCAGGGCAGCGGCGGCTGTATTATAGTTGCTGGCATTTACAGCTGCTTTTACCTGCTCTAAGCCCTGATAGTCCAGGTTAATGACCTTAAAACTATCTTTGTGAATGGTTTGCTGTGCTTTTATTATCGAAGTTTGCACCAATAGCAGGCACAGTGCAAATGTTATTTTTAAATGCATGTATAAGGTGTTTAGATTAACTTGGAAAAAGACTAGGAATCTTAATTTATTTCAGCGGTAGCTTAATGATCCTGATGTCATCATGGTAAGCAATCCGGGTACTATTGGCCGGAACGATGTACAAGCCCCATTTTATGTAGCCAATTTGCCCGCTAGCGCCACTGCTATTGTAGGTAAGGTAGTTTGTCTTGTTGTCTTTAAGGGTATAATCGCTTTCGCCGGGCAGTTTCATATAAGTTTTCATATATCCTGTAGCGGTGGTTTGCCAGCCAACATCTACCCTAAAATGAATCCACTTATTTACGTATTGCTGCATGTTACTTATTACGCTAACGTTGGGCTGGCTATTGGCAATGGCAAAACGCAATACCATGGCGTTTCGTGTTGTTCTTATTTGAAGGGGTACTTCTCCGGCACTTAACTTTAACTGAAAAAGATTGGTTTCTGTAGCATCTGAAGGATTAAGTGTCCAGTCTTTTAAGTACACGCTAAATTCATATCTACGTTCATCGCCCGGAAAAAACCTGGCATTCTGTAGGGCAATGGCATCACTTTCGCTACGCCAGTTTCCATCCGAATAATAACCGTTGTCGCCATGAACTATTTTATGGGCAATGGCATAATTGCCTGATGCCCCAGGCGATACCATGAATGCAGCTTCTGCAGCAGTAGCATGTGTGGCTGTTACTCCTGTAATGCCTGAGCTGCTTGTACCGTTTTCGTAAGTAACATTAAGCAAGGTATCGTTTACTGCTGTTGCTTTTACCTCAGGTTTTCCTTTATCTGGTTCTTGCGGAGCAACTGCAGTACTTTTTTTACCGCAAGAAACCAAAATCATTAACATGACTAAAAAGGCACATTTGGCGATTAAAAGGTGAAAGTTTTTCATAAGATAGCTGTTTGTTTAACATTAAGGGTTAGTTAACATCGTTTTTATATCGCTTTTTTTTCCATCAATGGTAATGGTCAAATCAACAATTCCCTTTTCGAAATTGTTAGCTGGATTTTCGATCAGGCTGACTTTAGGACTTACAGTGCCACTAAACGGTAGTAAAATACTGATGAAATTTTGTGTTTTTCCGTCTGTTTTTTGTTTTTCGAATGCCAGTGCAGGACGTTTAAATTCTTTGCGGTATTCATAAGAAACTTTGCTTTCTTCTGCTGTTAAGGCAGTTTTATCCTTGTTCAGCGATTGGATAAGCAGGTTATTGCCATCTGCAAAGGTGGTATAAACCAGATTTTTGTTTTGATCGTAAACTGGTTTACTATCTTCTTTTAAATGAAAACGGACAGCTAATTTACCTGTTGCGGTTCCAATGGCCTTGTCGATAATTAAAAAATACTTTCCTGCTACAAACAGTACGCTGCGTTGGTGGTTTAAGTCGGTATAGCTGGGGTTGGTATAGGTAAAAACGTCAAGATCTTTGCTATTGCTTAGCTTTTCAAGCTTCGCTTTGGTAATTACCATATTTTTATCATCTATGGTTAGTGTATTGTGCATTTTGGTAGCCCGGTATGCTTCGCGAAGCTTATTAATTTCAGCATCTCCACTGTACACATAGGCACCTGCATCGGGCATAAAATTTCTACCCTTTATCCACAGTTCAAAAGTGCCGTTATCGGGTTGCGCATGAAACTCTCCCGGAGGACTTGCCTTCAATACCATAACTGTCGAATTCGCATCCCATCCGTTTCTAAAAGTATAAAAACCGGCATCAGTTAATCCCATGGATAGATAGGCAGGAAGTTTACCCCTTTTGCCCTCACTTGCGAAATACTGGATTATCTCATTGTTTGGGAATGCTTCTGCCCAGGTTTTGTATTGTTTTAGTATAGCGCTTTTTTCAGTTAACCAGGCATCACCAAACATGGGGAAAGTATAATCAGGAAAAGAGAAATTGATGGTAGCCAGTACCATTTTTTCGACCGTATGCTTATAACTTTCAGGAAATTCTTTTTCCAAACCAGCTTTCTGAGCGGCTTGTAAGCCAGCCAGAAAAGTATTAATCATGGCAATGTGGTAGCCTGGTGCCAGTTCCCATTGCATTCCATCGGCGTAAACCTGTTTTTTAATTTCGGTGTTCAAAATTTCTACGCCACTTTTTCGCCATGCTGCAGCTGCTTTTAATTCAGGGAAAAATGCTCCCGCTCCCAATTCACGCTGGGCTTCAAACAACCTGTGATTGCCTTCATCGGCATATCGGGTTGGTAAAACCTGTGCCTGCTGATTGTACGATTGCAAAAACTCGAGCAAAAAGGCAGGCGTAAAATTAGGCGATGTTATAAATATGCTGTAAGCAGAAGGAATGCTGTTTAAACGTTCTGAAATTTCGAGCGCACGCCATGCATAGCGATCATTATCTGCCGAAAGTCCCAAAGGATTTTTCTTTACCCAATCTCTAAATTCGTACACCCATTCTTTCGCATATGCCTCGTTACCACTGCTGCGGTAAGCCAAAGCCATGGCATTCCACCAACCTACACGGTGCAGCTGCCAGCGAACCTCGTTGTCTTTAACCGGCCACAATTGCCAGTTAATATCTTTACCATAGTCAAAAAAGCCATAACCTTTGTGCGGCTGGAATTTGTGTGCCAGGCTATTGTCGGCTTTTTCCTGATTGGCAGTACCTATTGATTTGCCTGCGTAAGCGCTGTTGTTGGTGCTTACATCGGCACGTTTGCGGTAGTATTGCAGCAAGGCTTCGGCTGCTGCATCATATTTTTTTGCTGCAAAAGCTTGTTTTGCTTTTTCAAGCCCCGGATATTCCAGGTTAATGATATCAAAACTGGCTGCAGTTACTGGTGTTTCCTGTGCCTGGCTTAAAGCGGCAGTAAGGATATAGCAGCAGAATAGGATTAGTTTTCTCATCATTTTAATTGGTTAGATTTTCTTTTAATGTTCTGGTTTTACCATCTATGGTTATGGTAAGGTTAAGCAAGCCTTTTTCTAAGTCGTTATTTGCATTTTCCTTTAACGCTATTTGAGGTGCCTCTTTACTTTTATAAGGATAGAGTATTGTAATGAACGACTTTGTACTTCCGCTGGTTTTTTGTTGCTCAAAGGCAAAAGCAGTACGCGGTGTTTCTTTTTGGTACTCGTAAGAAACAAAACTTGCTTCTTCTTTCAGCTTTGTGTTTTTACTAAACGACTGTATCAATAGGTTGTTGCCATCTCCGTAGGTTGTATATACCCGGTTATTGCCCTTGTCGATTACAGGTTTATTATCTTCTTTCAGGTTAAAATGAATGTCTAGTTTGCCTGTATCACTGCCAATAGCCCTGTCTACGATAATAAAGTAGCTTTTATCTACAAACAGGAAACTGCGCTGGTGCTGCATGTTTTTGTAACCTGGATTATTGTAGGTTAAAACCTCGGGATTGCTGCCTGTTTTCCAGCTTTTGAGTTGAGCATTGTTTTCGATATTTTGATCGTTAAGCGTTAAGGTTTGGTGTGCTTTAGTGCTGCGGTACCAGTCTCTTTTACTGTTTTCCTGGTTGCCCACATTGGCATAAATAAAGCTTCCGGCATCGGGCGTAAAATTACGGCCATTAACCCAAAGTACAAAGTTGCCATTATCGGGATGTGAATGGAATTCGGCCGGAGGACCTGCTTTAATTTGCATTACGGTAGCTTTTTGGTCCCAGCCATTTCTAAAAGTATAGAAACCCGTGTTTTTCAGTGCGCTTGATAAATAGGCAGGCTGGCGGCCCGATTTACCATCGGTAGCAAAATAGGCGATTTCTGCATTGTCAGGGAAAACTTCAGCCCAGGCCTGGTAATTTTTCATCATCTGTGCTTTGTTGGTGATAAACGAATTGCCATACAAGGGGAAGGTATAGTCGGGAAATGAAAATTTTGGTACAGCAGTGCACATTTTCTCTACCAGATCGCGGTAACTTTTAGGAAATTCGTTCGCTATTCCTGCGTCGCTGGCCATTTTTAAGGCACGTAAAAATGTACCAATGGTTCCGATGTGATAGGACGGCGACAATTCGAACTGCATACCATCGGGGTAAACCTGCTTTGTAATTTCTGCATTTAATACGCTTATGCCACTGTTGCGCCAGGTACTCGCCTGTGTAAATTCAGGGAAACTGGTGCCTGCCAAAAGCAAATGCTCTGCTTCGTACAGGCGGTGATTGCCTATATCGGTATAGTTGGCCATCACATAATTGGCTTGTTCGTTATAGGAGTTTAAAAATGTCAATAGAAATTGAGGCGTAAAATTTGGCGAATTGATAAACTGGTTAAAGAAAGTTGCCCAATTGTTTAACCTAAACGAAACAACAAAAGCTTTCCAGGCATAGTCTTTATCATCGGCATAAGCGCCCTGTTTGTTCTTTTTAATCCAGTCTTGCACTTCTAAAATCCATTCTTTGGCGTAACGTTCATCGCCTGTGGTTAAATAAACGGTGCCCAGCGATTCCCAAAAGGTTGTGCGGTGTAAAAAAGTGGTCAGTAACTGGTCTTTAACCGGGCGGTACTGCCAGTTAATGTCTTTTCCATAGTCAAAAGTGCCGTAACCTTTGTGTGGTTTAAATTTATGCAATAGAATATCATCGGCAAGCTGCTGCGCATTGGCACTTACCTTTTTGGTAGTTTGCTCAGGGCTTAAAGCCACTTTACGTTTGCGGAAATAAGCCAGCAATTGTGCAGCCGCTTTTTCATAATCACTTTTGGCAACAGCTTTGGCTACATTTTCCAATCCGGGATAGGACAGGTTTATGCTACTGAAGCTATTGCTGTTTATAGGTTGCTCCTGAGCATGTAAAACAAATGCCGGGAGACAAAAAATACAGGCCGTTAACAAAAAATTCTTTAGCATCATGTTTAGGGTTAATTAACCTTTAATTTTTTTATAGCGATTTAATGCCTCCAGGTAATAGTAATCGGCATAATCCAGTGGTGTATCTATTTCAGAGTTGTACAAAAATGCTCCAACACTATGTTTCAATATAAAATATTGGTTTTCTCCTGGCTTGGCCAAATAAGCGTCAGAAGATAGTGTTTTCAAAATATCTTCGGCATAGTTAAAATATTTTTGGCCGTCTTTTACTTGCGTGCTTAAATCGAGCAGGGCCGAGGCAATTACAGCAGCGGCAGAAGCATCGCGGGGAGCTGCACCATCGGTATCCAAATCGTCGGCGTTGTGTACATCCAGATCCCATGCCGGAATCTTATCTTTCTGCAGGCTGGGATGGTTCATTATAAATTTGGCAATGTTTTCGGCCTGTGTTAAAAAAGCCGGGTTTTTGCTGTTTTTATAACACATGGTATAACCATATAATCCCCAGGCTTGTCCGCGTGCCCAGGCCGATTCGTCTGTTAAACCCTGATGAGTAGCTTTTTTTAATATTTTTCCTGTTGCTGCATCATAATCTACCACATGGTAAGAACTAAAATCTTTTCGGTAATGGTTTTTCATGGTTGTGGTAGCATGGGTATTGGCTATGGTAGCGTAATTGGGCATGTTAAATGTTTTGGCACCCCAATATAAATATTCGAGGTTCATCATGTTATCGATAATAACAGGGTAGTGCCACCAGGCGAAATCCCACGAACGGATTACCCCAACTTTAGGGTTAAATCTCGCTGCAAGGTGTTTTGCACCGTCGGCTAATGCCGGTAAATAGGTTTTATCGCCAGTTAGCCTGAAAGCATTGCCATATGAGCAGTAGAGCATAAAACCTAAATCGTGTGTATTGGTAATGTTGCGGATAGAATCGAGCGCCAGTGTAAATCTTTTTGCTTCCTCTGCCAGATGCTCATCACCGGTAAGCTCATATCCGTACCATAAACTACCCGGAAAAAATCCGGTGGTCCAATCGGTTATGCCGGCAATTCTTACCGTTCCGTTCGGGTTAATCGAACGGGGATTTTGACCAGGTTTATAGGTTTGACTGGCTCTGTTCAGCTGAAATGCAATCACATCAGTAGTTCTTTTTAACCAGCTTGCCGGTGGATCATTTTGTATGGGTTTAGCATAACCGTTTAATAAGAGTGTAGTTGCCAGTACTATTAAGCAAAAAGCTTTTTTCATTGTGTTAAGGTTTGAATCTTTGATAATTGTTTTATAATTGTGAAATTAGGGGCATCCGGAGACAAACACTTTTGATTATATCCATAAATATTTTGAATTTGATTAAAAGTCATTTTTATATGCTGTTTAGTGCCTCATAAGGAAATAGTGGCTTTTTTGAACGGTATTGTGGAAGTGGTTAACCAATGTTAAAATATTTTAAGCCGAAACCTAAGGCATCAATGCGCACTACGTTTTATTTTTAACCCGGATTAAAAAGGACAGCCTTAAACAAAAACAAAAAGACTAAAACCTCAAACAAATGATAACTTTAAACAATACCAACATGGACCAATCTTATGCCATTGGAATTGATGTTGGCGGCTCTTCGCTCAAATGCGGAGTGGTAAACCAGCAGGGAGAAATTTTATATTCCACACTGATTTCGCTAAAAAAAGCTAAAACACAAGGTGCAATTATTGCGCTTATTGTAGAGGCGATCCAAACCTGCGCCGCAAAAGTTAAACACCCTATCTTAGGTGTTGGAATCGGATTTCCGGGAACGATATACAACAATAAGATTATCGCCGGAGCCGACAATTTACCTGGCTTTAAGCAATTGGCCCTGGGCGAAATTCTGCAAGATGTAACCCGTTATAACATTATCATGGATAATGATGCCAATTTGATGGGGCTTGGCGAAATGAGCTATGGTGCTGCTAAAGATTGTAGCGACGTAGTTTTCCTTACCGTTGGTACAGGGATAGGGGGGGCTGTAATGATTGATAATAAGTTGTATGGCGGGTTTAGAAACAGAGGGACAGAATTAGGCCATATTATTGTGCAACACAACGGTTTAGCCTGTGCATGTGGCGCTAAAGGATGTTTGGAAGCTTATGCTTCGGTAACTGCCTTGTTGAAACATTACCAGTTTATTCACCCGGGCATACCCGAAACAGACGAAGTTGATGGCAGGTACATTATAGAAAAGTACCTGGCAGGCGAAGAGTACGCGGTAAAGGCAATGGAGCTGCACTTCGATTACCTGGCTACAGGTATTACCAGCTTTATCAACATCTTTAGTCCCGAAAAAATTGTAATTGGTGGTGGTATAAGTGAAGCTGGTGCCTTTTATACCAGAGAGATAGAACGGAGAATTAAAACATTAGCCGTTCCGGTTGCATCAGTTAATGCATTGGTTGTACCAGCTAAACTAGGTAACAAAGCTGGGTTGTTGGGCTGTGCTGCTAACGTCTTTCAAAAATTTAAAGCTTTTGATTACGCTGTCAAATAATGATAGTGTTTGGAAAAATTGTTCCTTAAGGCTCAGTTATATATTGTGACAACTTTTTCTGTGGCAAAAAAACGGTCACAAAAAAAGTTGCCACACATTTGTGAGCAAATTTTAACGGGCAGAAATAAGTGCCACAATGGAAAAGTTAAACATTGCATAAATTTTATTCAGATCAGAGAATGAAACATTTCAAATGTTAATGCTTACAAGGCCAGATAATTTGCACTAATTGTTTTTCCGTAAGTATATACTTCTCATTGGGATTTTGGCTTTTCCATTTACGGTTTGTGAGTCACGGTCACCTATAATTAGTGAATCTTTAGTTAATCTTATTATTTCTGATGTTCTTTGTGCTTCTTTGTCAGAGCCTATAAAAAAAACTCTATTTCGAAACCATTTAGTTGCTGTAGAATCGTAAGCTTTAATTAGGTATGGTTCTGGAATAAAATCCTTGGAGCCAGATACAAAATATTTAAAATAAGTAAGTTCGCGTAAATCTTCAGTCTTAGAATTATCTGCAAATCCCTGTTTCTTTACCAGTATCCATTCTCCCCTCAATTTACTTCTAACACTTTTAGTTTCATTACTATCATATACCATTGCAGAAGCAATATGTCTATAATGTGTAATCAGGAGTAATATTAAAATGATCAACAGTGAATAAATTATGTTTTTAGTGGTTTTCATATTTGGTTTTATTTTGTATGTTATTTTGAAAACTCAACAACTCCATATATTATATAGACATATGATTTCAAATCTATAATTTGTATTTTAATTTCTAGTCGGTGTTAAAATGAAAGCAATTTTGTGAGCGCAGAGGCTACCAGTATGATGTGTTATTTATCAATTACGTAGTGGAATTTTTTGCCTCCTTGTACTAAGGTCATTTCATGCTTTTCTCTGTCGAATTGCAATAATACATCGTACAGCTCGCGTTTAAACTCATTTTTACTCACAGCATCAAGTGAAAAGGCTGGCTGGCCGCTAGCCTGCGCCACGAGGGTAGTTCCTGATTTGGTGATCGTAATTTTTAAGGGCAAGTCATTGCTGGTGTATTTGCCTACTAATGGGTCAAGTTCTTCCGCTTTAATTTCTACAGTTTTAAATAGCGGTACCAAATAAGGTTTGTTGTAATAGGCATTTAGTAAAGCGAGTATAATATCATTCAATTTGTAATCCATGCCATTGGTGGTAACCGCAAAAGACATTCCGTCTTCAGGAACGGTGTACATCGCACTATAACTTCCGTAAGTGCCTCCATTATGTCCTATTAGTACTTTTTCGTAAAAGAACGATTTAAATAATCCCATTCCAGTTCCGTCCTTCTGGAAAGTTTTCATTTTGTCGTAACTTTCTGCGCTCACTAATTTACCTGAGGTAAGCGCATTGATAAAAATAATAAGATCTTGTGGGGTAGAAAGGACATCGCCTACAGCTACTACATTTGGAAAATAGATGTCTTTTACCGGCTTCCATTCACCGGCAAAAGTATATGGCCTGGCTTCAAGTTTCTGGCTGTTATTTACTGTGCCCGAAATGGTGTTTTTAAGTCCGATTTTATCAGCTATTCTTTTTTTCAGGGCTGCAGGATAAGTTTTTCCGGTAATCTTTTCGATAATATATCCCAGTAGCAGGTAACCGCCATTAGAATATTGGTGTTTAGTACCTGGTTCGAAATGCGGTTTAACCTTTTCAATTTTTTCGAGTAACTCCGTTTTGCTATGGGGATCTGCTATCCATTGCCGGTTTTCATTAACATGATCGGCCAGGCCGCTGCTGTGGTTTAACAGATTTGCAATGGTGATTTGTGTTGCATTTGGCATTTCGGGAAAGAAATTGGATAATTTGGTATCCAGGGTTAATTTCTTTTCCTCTATTAACTGAAAAATCATCACGGCGGTAAAGGTTTTGGTAATAGAGCCGATACGATATTGGGTTTCTGCTGTAGCAGTAACCTTTTTATCTCCCTCAATCTGGCTATTGCCGATAATGTTTTGATAAACAGGCTTACCATTTTTAGAAATGATAAAACTCCCCATTGTTTTATTGTGCTTCAACAGTGCATTGAAAACGCTATCTAATTTGGCCTTGTCAATTTGTTGAGCGATCGAATTTGTAGAAAAAAGCAGGAAATTGAACAGAAGTAGCAGGAGACAAGCGTTAATTTTTTTCATCGGAATGCAATTTGAGTTTTAATAGTAACAGATCTATAATGTTACAATAATAGTGCTTTTCTTCTTTTTATTTGAAATGATTATTTAGCACCATATACTCAATTGAACTTCTATTGTAGCCAAATAGTCCTCGTTTGTAACGAGGATTATCGAGCCATGCATTTATAATGTATATTAAATATGCTTCAATCCTATCCGAAAAACACCAGTTTTTTCTGTTTTGTAGTATTTATATGGCTGCTTATTTTAATAAAAAGTAGTTCGTTGTTTTCTGTTTTTGAAATGAAAAGCAGTTAATCTGCGGTTTTTAAGCTGTATTAGCCAAATTTGATAGTATTTTAAACAAATTTGAAACTCCGTTTTTATATCGATTGCTAAATTCGTTTCTGTCGATTTAACCCAATGTGGCAGATTGCTGATCACTGCCAGGCAGGAAAAAATCAGTAAACACGATTGAAGGTGTTTGGCAGAATTTATACGATAACCAACAAACTAAAATAACTAACCAAAAATGGCAGGAGATCATGAAAAAACTGAAGATATCGCCTTAATTTTCTTAACAGATAAAATAAGGCGGTGGCAATTTAACAAAGGAATTACCAAATTATGCTGATAAACTAACCTGCGCTTTCAACACATTATTTCCAACTAACCAAAACCAAAATGAAAAGGATTATAATACTAATAGGCTTACTCTGCTTTTTTAAGGGATTACATGCACAAAATGTAGTTACCATAAAGGGAGTAGTAAGAGATGTATCCAACCAGCCAATTCCGGGGGCTACAATTACTGAAAAGGGAACTAAAAATATCACAGTCTCTTCTAACTTCGGTACTTATCAAATCAATGTGAAAACCGATGCTGTATTGGTTTTTAGTTATTTGGGTACGAAAACTGTCGAGCAAAAAATAAACGGACGTACTTCGATAGACGTAAAATTACAAGACGATGTAAACAACCTCAATGATGTGGTGGTTATTGGTTATGGACAAACCGTTCAGCGTAAAGATTTAACCGGAGCAATAGCTTCTTTAAAAGGTAGCGAGATTGCAAAAACACCTGTAGCAAACGTTGCCCAGGCCTTACAGGGGCGTATGGCCGGTGTACAGGTAACCATGCCAAGTGGCGATCCGGGTTCAACACCACAAATTAAAATACGCGGTGGTTCATCTATTACCCAGAGTAACGAACCGCTCTATGTGGTAGATGGTGTGCCTCAAACCGATGGTCTGGCGTTTTTAGATCCAACGGATATTGAATCTGTTGATGTAATGAAAGATGCTGCGTCGACAGCAGTTTATGGTGCCAGGGGAGCCAATGGGGTAATTCTGATCACCACAAAACAATCAAAGGGCGGCAAAACTACCATCAGTTATGATGGTTATGCAGGTGTACAAAAAGCACCTAAGTTTTTGTCAGTGTTAAGCCCGTATGAGTACATGTTGTATATCTACGAAAACTCTACAAGGGATGCAACCCGGGCACAAAAATTCTTAACCACTTTCGGCACCTTCGAATCGCTTGCCAGCAATTACGGCAATAGGGAAGGGATTAACTGGCAGGATGAAATATTTGGCGGAACAGCTTCAAGCCAGTACCATAAAATTGGTATAAACGGCGGCAGCGGCGATACGAAGTATAACTTATTCTATTCCCATAATATTAACGATGGTTTAATGCTTAACAGTGGTGCAAACCGTGATATTGCTAAATTAACGGTAACCAACAGCCCAAGCAAAAAAGTAAAACTGAACGGGATTGTTAATTATTCCAATCAGAAAATATATGGTTCGGGTGGTACACAGGAAGGTGGTAATGCGCGGTTGAGCATGTTACAAACCTTACTGCAATACCGTCCGGTAAATTTGCCAAATGTTTCGGATGTAGGGCTGATTGATGATGTTTTAGACCCTTTGGATGATGCAGGCAATCCAGCTTTTCAAAGCCCCATTGTAACGGTAAATACCCGTTTGCGCGATCAGCGCATTCGTTCGCTCAACGCCAACGCTACAGCCAGATATGCCATTAGTAATAAATTTACTTACAATGGTTTGGTAGGCTTCACCAATACCTCAAGGGTTGATAAAACTTTTAACGATTCGGAATCCATTACTGCCATTAGAAATAAAGGAGCCTCAGGAGGCATAACCACTACTTTCAATAACCGGTTTAACTATAACAATACGCTTACCTATGCCGATGTTTATGGCAAAGACCATAAGTTCGACATTACTGTAGGTCAGGAGTATATTTATAACTATTCGGAAAGTGTAAGCGCGGGCGCTACTAATTTTCCTAATGTAAATAGTGGCTGGAATAATCTGGGCTTAGGTACTGTTGCGGGTTTCCCTTCGTCGTTTGCAGAAGAAGATAAGCTATTGTCGTTTTTTACCAGGGCCAATTACAGCTACAAGGGCAGATATATTCTTGCCGGAACCTTAAGGGCTGATGGTTCATCCAAATTTGGAGAAGAGAACAGATGGGGGTATTTCCCTTCGGGATCTTTTGCATGGAAAGTAACCGAAGAAAACTTTATGAAATCGCTAAACTTCTTGTCAGATTTGAAACTGAGGGCCAGTTACGGTACTTCAGGTAATAACCGAATTGCCAATTATGCGGCTTTGGGTATTTTTACTTCTGGTCAGTACGCTTCAAATACCAGTATTTTACCTACTGTATTTCAAAATAGTTTAGCCAATCCATTTCTTAAATGGGAAGCCGTTAAAGCTACCAATATCGGTTTGGATATCGGTTTGTTGAAACAACGCATTGCTTTGACGGTTGATTGGTTCGATAACCGCTCGAAAGACTTGTTGTACAATACCCGGATCCCGGCAAGCGCTGGCTTTACCCGTCAGTTTCAGAATATCGGATCTACATCGAGCAGGGGCGTAGAGTTTACTTTAAATACCGTAAACATCAAAAAAAGCGACTTTAACTGGAGTACCAATTTCAATATTACCTTCAATAAAACTAAAGTGCTGAAATTAAGCGATGGCGAAAATTCGCTAATGACCAGTAGCTACAACAATAGCTACCAGGATTATATTTTACAGGTAGGACAGCCCGTAGGTAGTATGTTTGGCTATCAGCAGGATGGACTTTACCAGGTAAGCGATTTCAATTACGATGCCACCGCAAAAACGTACAGCTTAAAACAAGGTGTGGTGCAGGATGCCATTGCCGTACAGCCCGGCTATATTAAATTTAAAGACCTTAATGGCGACGGAAAAATTACCGATGCCGACCGTACCATCATTGGTAATGCAAACCCTAAATTTTCGGGTGGTATTAACAATACCTTTGCTTACAAGGGTTTCGATCTGAGCATATTCCTGAATTTTACACAAGGCAATAAAATTTTTAACGCCAATGTTAAGAATAACCTGGCCATTGCCAGCGACTTTAGTAACAACCTGGCTTTTCAGGCCGACAGGTGGAGGACTATCAACGCTGCAGGGCAGGTAGTTACCGATCCGGCAGAACTAACAGCACTTAACCAGGGTAAAAATTCAGTAGCGTCTATATTGGGCAATACCAGCGGCCGCATGTACGACAGTGTGATTGAAGATGGTTCCTTTCTGAGAATAAGCAATGTAAACCTGGGTTATACTTTCCCGAAAAGATGGCTTGAGAAGGTTAAAATAGCCAACGCCAGAATATATGTTACCGCATATAACCTCCATGTATTTACCAATTACTCGGGCTATGATCCGGAGGTTAGTGTGGTGGATAATGCACTTACACCGGGTGTAGATTTTAGTGCCTACCCAAGACCGCGATCATTTGTAGCGGGAATTAATCTCTCTCTATAACCAAAATTATATTCCGTTATGAAAATATTAACATCAAAAATAAAAAAATCTGCCATAGCAGCGGCGTTATTGGCAGTGTCGTTTACCTCATGTAAAAAAGCTACAGAGGCTACCCCTTATTCCTATTTTACTACCGCCAATTTTTTTAGCACGGTAGATGAGGCTCAACTGGCCACTACAGGCGTTTACGAAATCATGAAATATCCTTCCACTTACGCCTGGTATGTGCCGCTTATTTACGATAACGATTCGGATATTCAGTTTATCAGTGATGGTGTTACGCCCGACTGGCGAATTATTCCACATTACCTGGGAATTCCTGAAACCCCGTTTTTATACGAAACCTGGAGCGCTTACTACAATGGTATCGACAGGGCAAACCTGGTAATAGACCGGATTCCAAAAATGGATTTGTACAATAACGGCAGCACCGAGCAAAAAACAGCGCTGAACAGGATGCTGGGCGAAGCTAAATTTTTACGTGGGTTCTACTACTCAGAACTGGTGAGGTTATGGGGCGATGTGCCTTTTAAACTTAAAAATTCAGAAACAGGCGATGATTTTAAACTGCCTTTAACTGATCGCTACCAGATTTATACCCAGATTATTAAAGATATGCAGGAAGGAGCCGATTTGCTGCCTGCTACATTACCAACTGACGAACGCATCAATAAATACGGTGCCAAAGCCGTGTTGGCGAGGGTTGCTTTGGCCGCTGGAGGCTTCTCGTTAAGGGCCGACGGAACCATGCAACGACCTGCCGCTTATAAAGATTATTACAAACTGGCGCAAACCCAAATTAACGATGTAATTGGCTCCGGCTTGTATGCCCTAAACCCCGATTATTCGATGGTTTTCAAAAATCAAAGCATACAGAAGTTCGAACCAAAAGAAAGTCTTTTCGAAGCTGGGGTTTATACACCTACGTTGGCCACTACCAATCAATCCAGTTACGGAACATTTAATGCGCCACAAACAGCCAGCAGTGCCACTTCACCTTATGGTAGTACACAAAACCGTTGCTTTGTAACCAAAACTTTTTACGATACCTTTAAAGATGGCGATTTAAGAAGGGATTTTTCGATTGCGAAATACAGCATTGATGCTACAGGTAACAGGCTAAGTTTGCTTACCAACAATCGGATATGGGCACCAGCCAAATGGAGCAGGGAATACCAGAACAATTCTAATTTGGAAAGGGTAAATACCAATATCAATACGGTACTCATGCGTTATTCGGATGTGTTGCTGATGCGGGCTGAGGTAGAAAATGAATTAAACGGAGGACCTAATGCTTTGGCTTACGATGCAATTAATACCGTACGTCGCCGTGCATATGGCCAGGCGCTGGGCGGAAGCAGGGTAACAGTAACACTTACAAATGGTGGTACAGGTTACACAACCATACCTGTAATTAAATTTACCGGTGGTGGCGGTACCGATGCTTCTGCAGTGGCTACCATTAGTGCTGGCAAAATAACGGCCATAACCATGCTGAATAATGGCTTTGCTTATACATCAGCCCCTTCAATAAGCATTACCAATACCGGTACAAGCACCGGTACTGGTGCGGTAGCTACCGTTACTTTAATGGCTCCTGCTACGGGTGTAGATTTGCCTGCTGCTTTAAATCAATCTGCTTTCTTTCAGGCAGTGCAGGATGAACGGGCCTGGGAATTGTGCTTTGAAGGTACACGGAAGGCCGATCTCATCAGATGGAATTTGTTAGGCGATAAAATTAAAGCAACCCAAGCCGCATTAAAGGTAATTAATACAGTTTATCCGTATAATGCTGCAAATAATTTTGTTGCCGGTAAACACGAATTATATCCAATTCCACAAAACGAAAGAGATGTAAACAGTGGCATTACCAGAAATAATCCCAAATACTAATTAGTTAATCAAAATGAAGCGGTTATCTCTGAAGAGAAAGATTGATCGTAAGTGATGTTATGAGATAACCCGCTTCATTAGGTTCCGTATATTGATCCTATGAAATTCATCCTCGCATACCTAAGCCTTTTCATTTGCCTGCAAACGGTATCTGCGCAGCAGCAAACGCGTCCTAATATTCTCCTCATCATGACCGATCAGCAAACGGCAGAGGCCATGAGTATTGCCGGTAATAAGGATCTGAACACCCCGGCTATGGATAAGCTGGCCAAAAATGGTGTGCGCTTTACCAGGGCTTATTGCGCACAGCCTTTGTGCACGCCTTCCCGTACAGCCATTTTTAGTGGTAAAATGCCTTTCGAAACAGGTTTTGTAGGTAACGCAACCGAAAAAGACGGGCAGTGGCCGGATAGTCTGCTCATGATGGGTAAAATATTTCAGCAGGATGGATATCAAACCGGTTATGTGGGGAAGTGGCATTTGCCCGTACCTACCAAAAAAGTAAGCCAGCATGGCTTTGCCTACATCGAAAACACTAATTTTTTAGATTATAACGATGGGGCTACCCCCTCATTTTGCGCACGTTTTATTAAAGAGAATAAAGAAAAACCATTTTTGCTGGTGGCATCGTTCCTCAATCCGCATGATATTTGCGAATGGGCCCGCGATGAAGATTTGAAAATGGATGTGCTGGAAAAAGCACCACCGGCCGATCAATGCCCTGCATTGCCGGCTAACTGGCAAATTCCGGCCAGCGAGCCTCAAATTGTACGCGATCAGCAAAAAACTGTTGGTTTACGTACCTATCCATCGGTAAACTACACACCCGAAAAATGGCGACAATACCGCTGGGCCTATAACCGCCTGGTCGAAAAAGTAGATCAGTACATTGAACAGGTACTCTATTCGCTTAAAAAATATGGCGTAGAAAAAAATACCATTATCATTTTTACTGCCGACCACGGCGATGGTTATGCCGGCCATAGCTGGAACCAGAAACAAATTTTGTACGAAGAGGCAGCCAAGGTTCCTTTTATTATTGCTAAAATGGACGGCTCGCTGAAAACAGGTACCGACGATATGTTGGTGTGCAACGGTACAGATATAATCCCCACCATCTGTGGTTTAACCGGTGTGCAGAAGCCTGCCTATTTAAAAGGTATGGATATTAGCAAAAGATTAAACAATCCGGCTAAAAATCTCCGCGATACCCTGGTTATTGAAACTGATTTTGCCGACAACGAACAACTGCTTGGCATTAACGGACGCGCCGTAATTACCAAAGATTTTAAATATATAGTGTACAATAAGGGCGAGATTAAAGAACAATTATTTAATTTAACCAATGATCCTGGTGAGATTAAAAATCTGGCCGTTGATAAGGCTTATAAAAAGAAACTGATTGCTATGCGTAACTACCTTAAACAATGGTGCAAAAGCAATGGAGATAATTTTATAGTACTTTAGATCATTGATGCTCGGAACGAGGCCATTTGGGTTCGGAACGAGGTCATTGATGTTCGGAACGAGATCATCGGGGTTCGGAACGAGGTCATTGGTGTTCTGAACGAGGTCGCTGGGGTTCGGAACGAGGTCGCTGGAGTTCAGAACGAGATCGTCGGGGTTCGGAACGAGGTCATTGGGGTTCAGTTTGGAGTTTGGAGTCCGAAGTCTGGAGTCCGAGGTCGGAAGCTTGGGAGGAGAAAAGATGGAAGGTGTAAAATGGACGATGGAGTGAAACACCCCAGCTTTGTGCCCTCTGCGTCTTTTTCCTCTGTGCGCTTTGTGGTTAAAAGGAAAGCCAGATGTAGGGAGTTTGGTAGGAGAAAAGATGGAAGGTGTAAAAATGGACGATGGAATGGCCTCCCAGCTCTGTGCTCTCTGCGTCTTTTTCCTTTGTGCGCTTTGTGGTTAAAAGGAAAGTCGGAGGTAATGATAAATGTTTAAATTTATGCAGCAAAGCTAAATATATGCTTTTCGAAATAGGGCACCAGATATGTTGAAGAAGAACAATTACAGGATGATTAATAAGATGAAATATCAGGTTAGAAAAGGCTGTCTATGGTTTTACGCTGCATTACTACCCCTTTTTTTATTTTCGCAAGCTGCCCTCGCACAGGTAGATGGCCGGCATTTCAGGAACATTTCTGTCGATAAAGGCCTGTCGCAAAGTACCGTTTTTTCTATTAAACAAGATAGCCTGGGTTTTATCTGGATGGCCACTCAGGATGGCTTAAACCGTTATGATAGTAAAGGTTTTAAAGTTTATCGCCCGGTTGATGGCGAGAAGAATGGCCTGCAATCACATTATATCCGTTGCCTCTTTGTCGATCATAAAGGAGTAATGTGGATTGGCGGCAACCAGGGCGTTAGCCGTTATAATTACGCTTCCGATGATTTTGTAAATTATAAGCTGCCGGGAAGCCTGGGCGAGTGGTATATCTCGTCGATTACCGAAGATACTGCACATAGTATCTGGGCAACCACCATAACAGGGAGTGTATTTAAGCTTACCGCTGGTGATGCGCAGTTTAAACCGGTTAATTTTGATGCACTCGAGCATGGCATAAAAAAGATCACTTACATCAGTGCATGGAATAAAAATATGTTAATTGGTACCGATGTTGGCCTTTTCGAATTTAACGGACAAGGCCGCCGGCTTAAAAAGTTAAATTTAGGTGTAGATAAACCTGCTATCAACGATGTAAATATCGACGGTAGAAATTTGTGGGCGGCAACAGAAGGTAACGGACTCATTAAATACGAAACCCCAAATGGTAAGCTTACTTTTTTTACACACCAATCTGCCCAAAATAGCATTGCCGATAACAATGTAAGGTGTATCGGAAAAGATGAAGCAGGTAACTTCTGGCTGGGTACATTTAAGGGCTTATCAATTCTGAACCCCAATACCAATACTTTAGAAAATTATTTTCATCAGATTTCGCAACCTTACACCATTAGTCAGAATTCAGTACGTTGTTTTTTTAAAGACCGGCAGAATGGTATTTGGTTGGGCACATTTTATGGCGGGGTTAACTATTACCATAAAAACGATATCAAATTCAACCTGTTGAGTCAAAATACAGGCCGGTTATCTTTAAACGATGAGGTAATCAGTGTAATTAAGGAAGATTCGAAAGGTAATTTTTGGATCGGTACCAACGATAAAGGTTTAAATTACTGGAACAGGGCTGCGGGTACCATCAGTTATTTTACAAGTAGCGAAAACAACGCCAACAGTTTAAGTTCGAACAACATTAAAGCCATTGCTTTTGATGATAATCAGAATTTGCTGGTGGGAATGCATAACGGTGGTTTTAATATTTTAAATCCCGCCACAGGAAATGTAAAAAGATACCGCCACAACGAGCAGGATCCGAATAGTATAGCAGGCGATTTGGTTTATGGCATATTGAAAGATTATAAAAGCAGGATCTGGATCGGAACCCGCTCGGGCCTCGATCAGTTTAATCCCCAAAGCCAGACATTTACCCACATCCATTTAGATAGGGCAGGTAAACGCCCCGCTTCTGATGATATTACCTATCTTTTCGAAGACAGTAAACACCGGGTCTGGATTGGTACAACCAATGGTATTACACTTTTCTATCCCGATAACATGCTGTTTGATAACGAACTCGCCAGGCTGTTGCGCGAAGAGGTGATTAGCTGCATTACAGAAGATAAGCAGGGTAGGGTGTGGATTGGCTCGCGCGAAGGGCTAATTTTGTATCAGGAGGCTAAACAAACATTTGTAACCTATAAAAACCGTAACGACTTTGTAAAAGGTACCATTTATGGTTTACAGCCCGATAATGAGGGTAATTTGTGGATTTCTACCAACAGAGGGCTCATTCGCTACAATCCCGATACCAAAACAACACAGGCTTTTGATGAAAGCGACGGACTGCAGAATAATCAGTTTAACGATTATGCCTTTTGCAAAGCCCGCGATGGCATGTTGTTGTTTGGAGGTATTAAAGGCCTTTCTTATTTCTACCCTTCGAGCATTAAGCAGCAGCAGCTACCCTTAAAATTAACTTTTACAGGCTTAGCCGTTTTTAACAAGAATGTAACCAGCGGCGATGATACCAAAATACTCGACAATCATATCGATCAAAGTGCCGAACTCAAATTTTCTGCCGAGTATAAACAGTTTACCATTCATTTCAATACCTTCAACTACATCTCTGCCAACCGAACCCGCTATTTGTATAAATTAGATGGTTTAGATAAAGACTGGCAAAGTACCGAAGATTTAAAAATAACGTATAACAACCTGAAAGCAGGCAGCTATAATTTTTTGATTAAAGCTGTAGGACCAAACGGCGAAAACAGTGCCGTTCGAGCGTTAAAAATTGTCATTTCTCCGCCCTGGTACAATGCAGGCTGGTTTTATTTGCTCCTCCTGGCCATGGCTGCTACCGGTAGCTATATCGGATACCGGATTATTTCTGAAAGGATTAAAGCCTTACAACAGCTTAAACTGGAGCGGGTTGATAAAGAACGCGTTCGTTACATTAACCAGGTAAAAATGGATTTCTTTACCAATGTTTCGCACGAATTGAGAACCCCGCTTACCCTGATCCTGGCACCACTGGAAGAGCTGATTAAAAAGCCTTCGGAAGATAAGCTCGTAACAAAACGGCACGAAATGATGCTGATTAACGCCAGACGCTTGTATAACCTGGTCGATCAGTTATTCGAATTCAGGAAAACAGAAACAGGTACAAGGAAACTCAAAGTGGGTAAAAGCGATATTGTTAGCTTTATCCACGAAATTTACGAGTCGTTTAAGCCGCTCTCAGAAAAGAACCAGATACAGTACACCTATTACTCAACCGAGGCTAAATTATCTTTCTATTTCGATAATGATGCCATGGAGAAGATCTTGTTTAATCTGCTGTCTAATGCATTTAAATACACGCAGGCATATAACAAAATCAATGTCGAGTTGGCTACACAAAACAATTTTGCCATTATAACGGTAACCGATACCGGTGTGGGGATTGCAGCCGATGATATTGCAAAGGTTTTCGATCGTTTTTACCAGGTTAATAATCAGGAAATGAATTTAGGCTCGGGCGTTGGTCTGGCTTTTACCAAACGCCTGGTAGAACTTCACCACGGAACGATAAAGGCTGAAAGTGAGCTTGGAAAGGGCAGCCGTTTTACCATTGCCATTCCGATGGATGATGCGGTTTATAATGATGATGTGCGGACAGAAACTACCCGTTATGAACTTTCGATCGTAACAGATGAAGAAGCCCTGGCAGAAAATAACGAGATTTATGCCGATCAGACTTTAACAAACGATCCTGCCGAAAACGAAGGGCAAAGAAGCCGCTTGCTCCTGGTTGATGACAACAAGGAAATTTTAGACTACCTGCAGGATTATTTTAAAGAAAGTTATGATATCACCACGGCTTTTGATGGTAAAATGGCACTGGATATTCTGGAGAAAGAACAGTTTGATTTGGTAGTGAGTGATGTGATGATGCCTGAACTGGATGGCTTGCATTTTTGCAAAAGGTTGAAGCAGAATATCAATACTTCGCATATTCCGGTGGTGCTGTTAACCGCTAAAACGGAAGTAAGCCAGCAAATTAAAGGCCTTGAAGTGGGGGCCGACGATTACATTACCAAACCCTTTTCGGTAGATATGCTGGGGGCTAAAATAGCCAGCTTATTAAAATCGCGCAAACGTTTAAAAGAATATTACAGCGGAAGCAAAGAGGTAGTACCCCAAAATTTAGCCTTTAACACACTTGATGAAGAGTTTTTAAAAGAAGCGATTGAGATTGTAGAAAAATACCTGGCCGATTCTGACTTTTCTGTAGATAAATTTAGCCGGGAGATAGGCATGAGCCGTTCAAATCTTTATTTAAAGTTTAAAGCCATAACCGGCGAGTCGGCAACCGATTTTATCAAAAGGATCAGGTTTAATAAAGCCATCGAACTGATGCAGAGCAAGCGCTATACCATTGCACAGATTACCTACATGTGTGGTTTTAATTCGCCCTCTTATTTTTCTACCGCATTTAAGCAGTATTATGGTTGTATGCCTAGCGAATACTTCGAAAAGAATAGTTAAGCAAAAATAGATCGGAAGAAACGTTTGATTATCCTTTTTTGGCGGTCATTTGGTTCACTATTTTCCATATAAGGCGTGTAAGTACATTTAGGCTTTATGTGGTCTTATATTGCTTATATGGTTAAAAAGTACCTTTTACGAATCACGGGCCATAAAACAAAAAAGCCTCGATTTTCATCAAGGCTTTTAGTTCGATTTTTGTTGTTGTATGGAGGGCAGGAGATTCTTTGAGTACCTTTCAGCCTTTCTTGAGGTGTTAAAAAGGAATTTTGGGAAAAAAAGCCGCAAAAAGAAGTTTAAGACTTTAATAAAAAAGTAAAGTTTTGGTGTTCTGAAAATCTTTCCTTCTGATGGTTAGGGAGATTTTTAGAACACTCATTTTAAATTAATTTGGCTAGTTAAACTCAAGTTTATTTTTTGTTCTAAATATAAAATTAACGTTTGATTGGGAGTTATCCTTTCGCTGCTTCATTCGAAATGAGGTCAAACAGCAACGAATTTGATCTATTATTGCTATTTTGCAAGGCTATATTTGCCCTCAATGAAATTAACATTATTAACTCTCCTATTCATCCTAAATTTATGTGCATTTAGTGTGTTGGCAGATACCTTCGTTGTGATTAACAATAATGACAGTGGGACCGGAAGTTTACGCGAAGCGCTAATAAAAGCAAATACAAATCCTGGCAACGATCTGATTTCTTTCAACATCAGTGGTAATACAGAAGATTCCAGAACAATTACGCTATTATCTCAGCTTCCCGTGATTACCGAAGGACTAACAATTGATGGTACTACTCAGCCTGGAAACCCATTCGGAAGGAGTAAGGCAAAAATTATCATACAACCCGCTCCGAACATTACACCTCAAAATTTATTTGTGATTAAAAATGTAGACGGCATTTCTTTTTATGGCTTATATGTGAGAGATTTTAGGGGTACATTACCATTAACAACTTTTCAGGCCGCTTTCATTTATGCCGAGAATGTAAAAAACCTTCAGATTGGAGCCCCAGATAAAGGCAACGTGATCACTAACTGTGGACAACTGATCATAACATCTGATTATGCGATTCCCAATGGACAGGTTCAGCTCGACCTGGGTATTGAAAATATGAAAATCAAATCGAATTTTATCGGTTTTGAACCAGATGGCAAATCTGTGCGGTCATCACCTGCAGGACTCTCAGGCGGGGCATGGCTAGTGCTCTCTAAAGGTACTTTCGAGATTGGCGGAGACGACGACTCCGAACGCAACTATTTCGCCAATTCGGCGAACTATTTTAGGATGTTTTATAGCCAAAGCAGGTCTCGTTTTTACGAGATGAACTTTGTAGTTAAAAATAACTATTTCGATTTCGATATTGATGGCGAACCCCGGCCATTAATATCCTCCGAAATAAATGATCAATACCTGGTTCTATATCAGCATTTTACAGGCGACTTATATCCCCCATTACCAGGATCGGCCACGATCTTGAATAATAAATCGCTAAGCAGGAATTCGGTACAAATGTATAACCTCACAGGACCAATCAAATTTCAGGGGAATCAGTTTCTACCTCATCCAAACGTTATCTACAATAACTACAATGCACATATCCGTTTAACTTCTGCTGATGCTGTGCTACTTGGAGGAGAACAACCCAAAGAACCCAACACGATATACAATATGCGTGTTTTAATCTCTTCTACCAAGTCGGCCATAGCAACACAAAACAGCATTTATTGTAACATCGCAAGTAAGGATCAGGATGTACTCCTCGTTAGCGACGATAAATTGCCAAAGGTGAGTATTACCAGCGAAACCAGTACCTTGGTAAGCGGTACAGCAACACCAGGAGCCAAAGTAGAGCTTTTTTATGACGACGATTGCATCACCTGTCATCCACAAACTTATTTTAAAACGGTAGTGGCCGATGCCAATGGAAACTGGTCTCAAAGCGGTAATTTCTCTAAAGGAATTATTGCTTCAGCAACATATAATAATTTCACGTCAGCATATACCAGGTTTATTTTTAACTATAATTTGAAAGTAAAACCCGCTACCTGCAATGAAAGTAATGGTTCCATAAGCGGTTTGAATGTAGAAAATGCCATCAATTTTTCCTGGACAAATGAACGAAATGAAGAGGTAGGCACCACTCAAGATATTAGTGGTTTAAAACCTGGTAAATATAAATTAACCATTAAAAACATCAGTTGTTCCAAAACATCAGATGAAATAGAAATCAGGGATTTAACCCCCCGCATTAACGATAGATATTTTACGAAAATCGAGCCGAGCTGTAGCAAATTAGGCGCAATCAATAATCTGATTTTGCCCTACGAATATGAATATACACTTTCTTGGACCAACCAACTCGGCGAAAAAGTATCTGGCCAGCTAAATCCACAAAATTTACCTTCAGGTAGTTACATGCTTAGCATTAAATACAAAGAAGAGTGCGAGGTCAGGTACGGACCAGTCATATTGCAAAGCACCGTAAATCCTTCAGTGTTAACCGAGGCAGATGTGAAAGTAGAAAACACCATTTGCAATAAAAGCACAGGATCTGTTAGTGGTTTAAAGGTATCTGGTGCATCAAACATTACCTACAAGTGGATTGATGACATGGGCAAAACCGTTGGAACAAGTCTGTCACTTACCAACGTTGGCGCAGGCAAATATTTTCTCGAAATTAAAAATCCAACAGATTGCAGTGTGGTGTATTCATCAAAGTTCGATGTATTGGAATCGAATGGTATTCTGTTGAATAGCGATGCAATCAAGATTACTAAATCAAGCTGTAGTTTGCAAAATGGTGGTATCGAAGGGATAACTGTTGATGGGGCAACCACTTTCAGGTGGTTAAATGAAAAAGATGAAACTGTTTCCAGCCAGTTATTATTAAACCAAATGCCGGCCGGTAAATACAAACTGGAAGTTGCTAATGGTTTTTGTACTAAAACAACCCCGTATTACGAGATCCTCCAGCTTCCAGGTCTTATTGATGTCAGTATTTTTAAGTTTAATGCCCGTCATGCCAGTTGCGGACTCAAAAATGGCGCTATCGAAGCAGTAGTTAACCAAACTGGCTATTTACCCAAATCCTATTACTGGGCCAATGATCAGGGAGCTATTCTCCGAAATGAAAACAACATCAGTGGTTTAGCTCCCGGGCGGTACAGTCTTTTTGGTGTTGATGAAAATAACTGTGTAGTATTAATCGGAACTCAGGAGATTATTGCAGTTAAACCGCTACTGATTGAAGATAGCGATATTGAAAACAATGCAGCTACGTGCCAGCAAAGCAACGGGAGCATTTCGGGCATCACCATAAGCGGCGGTACACGTCCTTACGCTTACCAGTGGTTCGATAGTGATCATCAACTGGTGGGTCAAAATCTGAATATAGCATTGCTAAAAGCGGGGAGCTACGAATTAAAGGTTACCGATGCTAATCTATGTACAATGATCACGAAAAGTTTTGTTATCACTGAGCGTTCACTTTCGGTTAATGTCCCTGTTATCACGCCAGTTACACTGTGTTCGGCAGCAGAGGCTCAAATCATTATCAATAACTTTGAAACTGACAGTGAGTACCGCTTGTATAATAGCCAGTACGCGGTTGAACCTATTCGTATCATTACTGATCAAAAATTCACTCAGTTTTTAGCGCCCGATAAATCATTTTATTTAAGTAAAAGAACCGGAAGCTGTGAAAGCGAACGGGTAGCGGTTGAGGTTCATTTTGGAATGTTGGCTACTGCAATTCCCAGTGGATTTACGCCTAATGGTGATAATCAAAACGATAAATGGGAAATTAAAGGTATTGAAAACTATCCAAACGCCAGGGTACAGATTTTCACCAGAGCAGGCACCAGAATATTTGAATCCGTGGGTTACAAAACTGCTTTCGATGGAACCTACAAAAATACACCACTTGGTGTGGGCGTATATTACTACACCATCAACTTTGGTTCTGATTGTAAACAAATTAGCGGTAGTTTAATGCTCATTCGCTGATCCCTCTTATGCAATCACCTACGAAGCGAATGCTAGTCTGAATTTTTGTATTTAGTTACAAGAAATTATAAAATCCAAAACGACAGGTGAATTCTAAACGAGTCAACAAAAGCTCTAAAACTATTCAATTCCAATGTTGTAGTACTGGAAACCGTAATTTTGGCTTATAATTTCTTTACATTTTCTCTACTGGCTGGTGTCTACACCTGCCAGCTTTTAGTTATCTTTTTCGGTGGGTGAGGCACCAACCCATAGATTGCGGATATTTGAAGCCTGTTTAACGAAATAGATATAAAACACAAAAGCCTCGATTTTCATCAAGGCTCTTCGTTCGATTTTTGTTGTTGTACTCGGGGCGGGAATCGAACCCGCACGCCTTTGAAAGCACAGGATTTTAAGTCCTGCGTGTCTACCAGTTCCACCACCCGAGCATTAGCCGCTACCGATCTCCATCGGCTTGGTTAACTTTAAAATAAATGCCTTCGGTTAGGAAGGCATTTGGAGCGAAAGACGAGATTCGAACTCGCGACCCCGACCTTGGCAAGGTCGTGCTCTACCAACTGAGCTACTTTCGCAATTGAATACTGATGTGTTGTATTCCGTTGGGGTTGCAAATATAGAAATATAAATATCACTTTCAAAAATAATTTTATTTTTTTTTGTGCTAATAGACAAGCTGAGGGGCTTTTTGCACTAAAATACCATGGACAAACCACTATGTTTTGTTCTCTTTTTTAATGCAAAATTTAAAGATTATCAATGAGTTAAAAGCTGGTTGAACAGTCGGGAATGTATGGGCTTATCAGGCTTGAAAAAAAATGAAATTATTTTTTCTACCCGGTAAAAAGAACCGAAAAATTGCCCGGTTGTTTAGCGCTCCTGCAGCAATTGGTAGTTTTTTGAGTAATATTGGTGCCTTTGAATGATCAATATCTGTTAAAAAAAACTAAAATAAATTAACCAGCCATGAAATACCATACCGTTCTTAAAGCCTTTTGTGATTTAAGCCCCGATGAACTTTATCAGATTATGCGGCTTCGGATTGAGGTTTTTGTAATCGAACAGCAGTGTTTTTATCAGGATGCCGATAATAAAGATCAGCATTGCCATCATTTAATGCTTTTGAAAGATAAGGAACTGGTGGCTTATGCGAGAATTGTTCCGGCCGGACTTTCTTTCGAGGAAGCTTCTATCGGAAGGGTGATTACCAGCGCCCAGGTAAGGGGTACGGGAGCAGGGAAAATATTAATGGAAGCAGCTATTAAAACTTCCCGAGAACTTTTTGGCAATGTTCCGATTCGCATTGGTGCCCAAACCTATGCCAAAGCATTTTATGCGTCGCTGGGTTTTGAAGCATCGGGTAGTGAGTTTATGGAAGATGGAATACCGCACATTGAAATGGTGGCTAAACCGCTTTAAAAGCATTTGCTTAGCCGGTGATGTACTTTACTGTTAATATGCCTTATAGAGAGAAAGATGCTCCAATCCGGTAAAATATTTATGGGCTGCAATAGGGTATATCCCTTTATATAATTAGTATTTTTATTTATGCTTATCTGTTGCTGCTACGGTAGTAAACCTGATGATGAAGTTTAATTAATAGCTAAAAATATGGCAAAGAATAAATTACTACGAATGGACAATGTGGGCATTGTTGTAGAATCATTGGATAATGCGATCTCTTTTTTTTCCGAATTAGGCCTTAAGCTCGAAGGGCGGGGTATGGTAGAGGGCGAATGGGCAGGTAATGTTACCGGGCTGGGGTCTCAACGTGTTGAGATCGCAATGATGGTTACTCCTGATGGTCACAGCAGGCTTGAAATTTCGCGGTTTCTTAGTCCGCCTACTATTGCTGATCACCGCACTGCTCCTGTAAACGCGCTTGGTTACCTACGCATTATGTTCACTGTTGAGGATATTGATGAAGTAGTTTCCAGACTCATTAAACATGGTGCTGAGCTGGTTGGCGAGATCGTGCAGTACGAAAATTCTTATCGCCTTTGCTACATGCGTGGAACTGAAGGAATACTCATAGGCCTGGCTGAACAGCTGGGTAATAAATAAGCTATTGCCTACAGGCTGGTGTCCGCACCTGCCAGCTTCAGGTTATCTGTTTCGGTTGGTGAGACACCAACCGATAGGCCACCGATATTTGAATGTTATTCAGGCCCGGCGAAAATCTGTTCGATGCACCTACTGGCTGGTGTCCGCATCTGCTAGTTTTAAGTTATCTGTTTCGGTCGGTGAAACACCAACCGATAGGCACAGATATTTGAGTGTTCTTGGATCAAGCGGAAAAGTTGGGGGTGATGGAATAATTTGTTTCTTTTGTATCTTATAGCAATTACAAATTCCCTTGAATCAGGCCGAACAAACCCTTATCAGTTTTTTATTACCAGAAGGCATTCTGGATTATTTCGAAATACTCAAAGTCGAAAAAGAGCCAAAAGAGCTTCAGATCTATCTTGAAGAAAAGAATAT
>NZ_CAESCM010000015.1 GCF_903166585.1 Pedobacter ghigonis | reverse complement strand
CTGACCTCCATTCCATAGAAAATGCTATCAATCTACATTGGAGCAATGGTCCAGTCGAAGGCAATGTTAACAAACTGAAAACTATTAAACGTCAAATGTATGGAAGGGCAAGCTTCGATTTACTCAGAAAAAGACTGGTATTAGCACCGGATTGACCACCAAAATTGGGGAAGAACCACTATTGCCGAAATCCCCAAACGAGCCTTTGAGTACATGATGGCCAATAAGGAATTGTTTAATATTCGCAAGCGTACAAAGCAGGGCGTCAGAAATGCAAAGGAAAGTGGCCGTTATCTCGGAAGGGCACCTTACGGTTATAGGAATATTATTGATGGAACCAGAAAAAACCTAATAGAGATCCATCAAGGCGAAGCTTTAATAGTTGAGCGAATATTCAGGGAATTTATCATCGGTATTCCACAATATATCATTTATAAAAATGTCAAAGCATTAGGCTTTACAAGAACCAGCAAGTCTGCTATCCAGGAGATCCTTATGAATTGTGTCTACGCAGGACTAATCAGGGTCCCACCCTTTCAGGAACTGCCAGAAAAATTTGTGAAGTCAATCCATTTGCCGATAATCTCAGATGCGGAGTATTGGCTGGTGCAGAATATGTTGAATAAAAGCAAGAGAAAAACACGTGTTCAACCAGCGGAGGATTTTCCATTGAGGGGCATTCTTAAATGTTGGTGTGGAAAGGGAATGACAGCTGGATATACTAAAGGCCGTAAAAGCTATTACTTGTATTATCGTTGTACAGAGCATACAAATTATAATTTAGCAGGCAACAAGTTGCATGACGCTATCGAAGCGGTATTAAAAGGCTTAAGCTTCTCTACCCATCAAGTCCAATTTGTGAGGGAAACAGCAAAGGCCTTATTGATAGAGCCGCAGAAGTTAAAGAAAGAACAACATCAAAATAAAATCAGAAAGCTTCATGAGCTAAACGAAAAGATTTTCAAGCTTGAAGAACGATTGATGAATAATGAGATAGAGAGTTCGACCTATCAAACCTGGTTTCAAAAATACAAAGAAGAAAAGGCAATGCTTGAATATTCATTAAGTGGAAATCAACCATCTAAAATCCGAAACGAGGATGAGCTTATTGACCGAATTTTACCTAACCTAACTAACCTCTATGAGATTTATCAAAAAGGCAACATTACACAGAAGCATACGCTGATGAGGGGGGTGTTCAAAGATAATCTGGTATGGGGTGACGATATGTTTAGAACCGCTTTTATTGACCCAACGTTCAACGATAACATACTGAAAGTCAAGCAAAAAGGGTTGCTTTTTAACGAGCAACCCTTTAAGGTTTTGGGCCTGAGCCCGGTTAGTACCCAGCGCCGGAGTCGAACCGGCACGGTTTCCCACAGGTGTTTGAGACCAGCGCGTCTACCAATTCCGCCAGCTGGGCATTCGTCTTAGACGGGGTTGCAAATGTAGATAATGTAACTTACAATGCAAAAAATATTTTAAAATAACCTGCAACTGGCTTACAGTATGCGGCTTGCATTTTCAGGCCGTTCATCTTTCAGCTTCTTATCTACAATAAAGGGGGCAAAAGGTAATAGAGAAGCTACAAAAATAAGGACTGCTTTACCAAATTTCCACTTTTGTTCCTGCCAGGCCAAAACAAGTGTTGCTGCATAAAGCACAAATAACAAACCATGTGCCCATCCGGTATACTTTACATATAATGGCATATTTGCGAAATATTTCAATGGCATCGCCACGAACAATAAAAGCAGGTACGAAATCCCCTCGGCAACGGCTACCTTACGAAAAATAGAAACTGAACTATTCATATATCTGATTGTTTGCTCCGAAAGTAAAACAAAGCGTTTGTCTATCAAAAACTAAAAAATGATTTTACAATCTGGTGTTTTAATGGGGAAAGCGCAAAAGACTAAAGCTGAAAAGCCAAAGATTAAAGGAGAAAGTGCAAAGACTAAAGCTGAAAGGCCACAGATTAAAGAGGAAAGCTCAAAGACTAAAGCTGAAAGGCCGATACCAAATGCTTATTGAGCTACTTCTCTCCCCATCATCCATTTTCCATCATACATCTTCCATCCTACATTTCCCATCCTACATCTTCCATTTTCCATTTATTTCACCAGTTTTTCCCTGATCCTATCAATGTACTTCTGGCGGTAAAAATTATCCTTTAGCGCAGCAAATAAAACCTCCGATGCAGCTGCAGGATTTTCATCGAACTGGCCCATCAGGTTTTCTAACTCCCCTTTCAGTTCCTTTTCAACAGAAGCAATATTGTTACGTACCTCATCCAGCTTTTCGGCATCCGGTTCAAATTGTAAATCCATCAAAGCCTCGTTAATATCCATCATTTCCATTAAAAATGACTGAGGCAACTGATAGCCTTCATCCGTTTCAACAATACCTTTCAGTTCTAAAACATATCTCAACCGTTTTTTTGCATTGCTTAAAGTTTGGTAAGCTTTATTATTAAGTGTAGACAGGGTTAAAACTTCTTCCTGCTTTTCTTCGCTCTCATTGGCATAAAAATCGGGGTGATACTGCTTGCTGAAGGCATAAAATTTTGCTTTCACTTCTTGCTGATCGGGATTAAACTGTATAGGGAGCCCATAAAATTCAAAATAATCGGGCTGTTGCTGTTGTTTGCTCATACTGGTATTAAATTAAAAAGCCACAGATATGCTTTCCAAAGGAGCTGCACATCTGTGGCAATATTATAAATTTGGTTTTACTTACCGAATGATTTTAGAATATCATTACCAAAAGCAAACACCATTAAACAAATCAGGATCACGAAACCCACAATTTGGGCCCGCTCAAGCACTTTTTCACTAACAGGCTTACGTTGTACCATTTCAATCAATAAGAACACTACATGGCCCCCATCTAAGCCCGGAATAGGCAATAAATTCATAAAAGCCAGTGCCATTGAAATCAATCCGGTTAAAGTCCAGAATTTAACCCAGTCAAACGTACTACCGTAAACTTTAGCAATACCAATAGGGCTGCTGATGTTACGTGCGCTTAGCTTACCGGTAATCATTTTGCCAATCCCCTTTGCATTATCTACAAAAGTACTCCAGGCCATATTGGCCCCTACCGGCAATGACTCAATAAAGCCAAAATCGACATGTGCCGTTTCAGGCATTTTAAAGTTAGGCCCAACACCAATGGTACCATCTTTGCCAACCTTTAAATTAAATTCAATTGCTTTTCCTTTACGCAAAGCCTGAATTGAAATCTGTTTATTTTTATTACCCGAAACTTCTTCCTTAAACTGATCGAAGAAAGTAATAGCCTTACCGTTAACCGATAAAATACTATCACCAGGTTTTATCCCTGCTGCATAGGCCGGATAAACCGGTTTTTCGAATTTTCTTTTGAAAAGTTTATCAAAAAAAGAAGGTTGATCTGCTTTTTCATCAGGTGCCAAAACAGTAGCCACACTAGCCATACGGTAACGTGGTGTAATAAAATTCTCTTTATCGTTTTTAGAAAGTTTGTTCAAAATCGTATCCGGAACAGATACATATAAAGTTTGGTTACCTCTTAACACGGTTAACTGTGCACCATCAAACAAGACTTTGCTCGAAATGGCATCTTCGAAACGGATTAACTTATTTCCGTTGATGGCCAAAATGCGGTCGCCATTTTTCAGGCCTATTTCTTTACCCAGTGTACCAACCGAGATACCATCATTCAACTTACCATTAACCGTATAACTTTGACCATATTTAAAGGTAAGCATCCAGAAAATGATTATCCCAACAATTACATTCACAATAATACCACCCAGCATTACAATTAAACGTTGCCAGGCCGGTTTAGAACGAAATTCCCAGGGTTGTGCCGGCTGGGCCATTTGCTCGGTATCCATGCTTTCATCAATCATGCCGGCAATTTTCACATAACCGCCCAAAGGCAACCACCCCACTCCATATTCAACATCTCCTTTTTTGAAGCTGAAAAGCTTAAAACCCCAGGCATCAAAAAACAAATAAAATTTCTCTACCTTAATACCAAATGCCCTGGCTGCCAGAAAATGTCCTAATTCGTGTAAAATAACCAATAAAGACAATCCGAGCAGCAACTGCCCCGCCATAATCAATCCGTTCATATTTTCTTTTAAAATTTTTAGGTTAGATGTTAAACTATACTTTTTGTTACTAATTCGCCGGCTAAGATACGGCTATGTTTATCAGTTTCTAAATAATCACTCAATTGCGGTTTTTCAATGAAACCAATCTCCTCCATGCATTGCTCAATTACATCACTCATCTCCAAAAAACCAATTTTATCTTCCAGAAATGCTGCTACCACAATTTCATTGGCTGCATTTAAAATACATGGCATGTTACCGCCCTTTCTTAACGATTGATAGGCCAAACCTAAATTCCTGAAGGTTTCTATATCTGCCTGCTGAAAGCTAAAGTTT
The DNA here is from genome assembly GCF_903166585.1 of Pedobacter ghigonis. Taxonomy (GTDB): domain Bacteria; phylum Bacteroidota; class Bacteroidia; order Sphingobacteriales; family Sphingobacteriaceae; genus Pedobacter; species Pedobacter ghigonis. Next base: position 159,894 of record NZ_CAESCM010000015.1, on the reverse strand, counting down.
GGATAATCCAGAAAATTAAAACGTTTAAAATTGTTTTTTAGCCTGTCGGGATAATTTATGGCGTACTGAATAGGCAATTTCATATCGGGCAGTCCCATTTGGGCCTTCATCGACCCATCGGTAAACTGCACCAGCGAGTGGATAATAGACTGCGGGTGTACAATTACGTCAACCTGATAGGCCTCCAGGTTAAATAACCATTTGGCTTCGATTACTTCAAGTCCTTTGTTCATTAACGAAGCAGAATCGATCGTAATTTTAGCCCCCATAACCCAGTTGGGATGTTTAAGTGCCTGTTCTTTTTTTACTGTCGACAAAAAATCTCTTGTTTTGCCTAAAAACGGTCCGCCAGATGCAGTGAGGTAAATTTTCTCAATTTCATTGTGCTCCTCGCCCACTAAACACTGAAATATAGCAGAGTGTTCAGAATCTACTGGTAAAATTTTAACCTGATGCGCTGTAGCCAGCTGGGTAATTAACTCACCGGCAACCACTAAGGTTTCTTTATTGGCGAGTGCTATGTTTTTCCCTGCTTTAATGGCAGCAATGGTAGGTTTTAAGCCTACAGATCCCATTAACGCGGTAAGTACAATATCGCTATCGCCATAAGCAGCAACTTCGGCCAAAGCTGCTTCGCCTGCCAAAACTTTTATTTGTGTGGCAGATAAGGCATTTTTAACTTCATTGTACTTGCTTTCATCGCAAATTACCACAACAGCAGGCTTAAATTCAAGCGCTTGCTGAATAAGTAATGTAGCGTTCTTCAGTGCCGATAACACGGTAACTTTAAAGGCTGCAGGATGATCTCTTACAACTTCTAATGCTTGCGTACCTATGCTTCCTGTAGAACCTAGTATGGTTATTCTTTTCAAATCTTTTAATCTCGTAGCGCTTAAATCAATTAAGCTTTTATCAATTTTTATAGCTGTTCTTCCAAACAACATCCGGAAGAACGATCGTCATCTCGACTGAAGCGCAGCGAACGGAGAGATCTATATAGATTTCTCGACTACGCTCGAAATGACGGATTACCTGTTAAACTATATATTTCTCCAACCCCTCAGCCAGTTTCCTGTCGTTACTCAATCTTGGCACTTTATTTTGTCCACCCAGTTTCCCTTCGCTTTTCATATAACTTACAAAAGCATCTTTCTGCAAAGGTCGGATAATTAAAGGTTGCAAAATATTGCCTTCAATCAGGTCAAAGTAATAAATATTTTTCTTTTGCAAAGCCTCGTCTACCTTTTTACTAAAGGCAGCCATATCTTTTGGTGCTGTCGAAAACTCTACAAACCACTCATGGTAAGGCAGTTCGCCTGCTTTTGGGTTAACCTGTGGTGCAACGGTAAATTCGGTTATTTCAACTTTTTCTTCGTTGGCAACGCTTAGCAGGGCGTGCTCTACTTCTTCGCCAATAACATGCTCGCCAAAAGCTGAAATAAAATGCTTAATACGACCGGTAACCACAATTTTATAAGGATTTTTAGATACAAACTTAATAGTATCGCCAATGCTATAACCCCATAAACCGGCGTTGGTATTTAAAATCAGCGCGTAATTGGTATTCAGTTCAATCTCTGCGAGCGATAAGCGTGTAGGCTGATCGTTATGGTATTCATCGGCTGGGATAAACTCGTAAAAAATACCAGCATCAGCCAATAACAACAAGCCTTTCTCTTTTTGCGAATCCTGATAGGCTATAAATCCCTCTGAAGCCGGGTAAGTTTCAATGGCATCTATTTTCTTGCCGATGCTCTGCTCAATTTTAGCCCTGTAAGGTTCGAAATTTACGCCACCATAAATAAAAAGGCTAAAATTTTTGAAAATTTCTGCAATTTTCTTGCCGCCAGTTTTTTCCGAAAGTTTATCGAAATACATCTGTACCCACGGCGGAATACCCGAAATCAAGGTCATGTCTTCGTTGATGGTTTCCTCCACAATGGCATCAACCTTTTGTTCCCAATCCTCAATAATATTGGTTTGGTAGGATGGCAAACGGTTTTTTTGCAAATAAGCAGGCACATGATGCGCCACAATACCCGATAATCGGCCCACATTAATGCCATGTTTTACACTCAACACCGGACTCCCCTGTAGAAAGATCATTTTACCGTTTACAAAACCAGTTTTCCCGGTTTCGTTAATATAAGTTAAGATGGCATTACGGGCAGCTTTAATGTGCTCGGGCATCGACTCTTTTGAAAGTGGAATATACTTTACCCCCGAAGTGGTACCCGATGTTTTAGCGAAATAAAGTGGTTTACCTTTCCAAAGCACATCGGCTTCTCCGGCCACAACGCGGTCAACATAAGGTTTTAGTCCTTCATAATCCTGAACAGGAACATGCTTTTTAAAATCGGCGTAGCTTTTAATCTCAGCAAAGTGATGGTCTTTACCAAATGCAGTATGTTTAGCCTCCTCAACAAGCTTTTTAAGGATGTTATTTTGGGCACTTACGGCATTATACTTCCATTTGTTAATTTGCCAAACTGCAAACGCTGCAAAGGGTTTACTTAATGCTGCTTTTAATCCCATTTTTAATGATTGAGTTACGGAATGATTAAATGATTGAGTTGCGAATATTATCTAAACGATATTATGCAAAATATCCGGGTGCTCATCGCCTTTATATTCGCTCGAAATTTTGCGGTAGGCAACAGTTAAGGCCACACTCGATAGTGGAACAATAATAAACGAACTTAATATATTTACAATAAATGCCACTAAAGGCCATTGCAGATAATTTAACAACAGATAAATTAAGTAGCCCCCACCCAAAACCACAAGTAGCAACAAAATTTTAGTAAAATTCCCTTTGGTAGTTGCCAGACTCAGTTTAATAGAATCGAACGGAGTTGCTCCTTTATCGATGATGAAAAACGGGAAGAAAGAAATCCTTAACCAGGTAATAAAAATGGCAATAATCCCTACCGAAATAGCCACATTTTTAACAATGGTTACATTAATTCCGGTATAAATAAAAGGAAAGGCCACCAGGATTACCACCAGGTAAACACCAAAAATACAGCCTACAAAATAAAGGGTAGCCACCAAAAATCGAATAATCTGCTGGCGGGTTGGTAATGTATCTACAATTTTAACATCACTTTCTTCATCATCCATTAAATGGAAAATATATTTGAACAGCGAAAGGTTAATGGTAAAGTACAGCAGCACAAAAATGATAACCATGATGATACTCAGCGCTTTACTTACATCCTTTATAAAAAAGGCCATTAAGCTCGATGCACTGGCAGTAATGAACATCAAAAAGCACAGCGTTGCAATCGAGAAATAATGTTTCTTGGTTATGCTCCAGGCTTTTTGGATCACATCATTAACGGCGAATGTGCTTTCTTTTAAATAGTTTATCATTGTTGTTTAAGTACCACACGTTTAAATAAATCCTGTATAAATCCTAAACCATAAGCAGTTAATTGGATAAAGGATGATATAATGCTCAAAAATGCAACTTTTAAAGATTTATTTACAGACCATGAATGAAAAAATATCAACATAAAGTAAATCAATAACAAGAAGTTACAAACATATGCCAATGGAGGATATATAAAGTTACACAAAATAGTGAAACCAAAACCCAGTGTAAATATCGCCGGAAAAAAGTGTACCAGTTTTAATTCATTAGGAAAATGTTTGTAGATATTGATCCTCGCCCTACCAAAAAAATGCAGTTGTTTATAAAACTGGCTAAAGCTGGTGCGGCGTTTATGGTAAACCTTTGCATCGGGAATCAACCCGATTTTAAAGCCGTTTTCGTGAATACGGATGCTGTATTCAATATCTTCGCCCAAACGGGTTAAAATAAATCCACCAACCTTTTCCCAGGCCTGGCGCGAAACCCCCATATTAAAACTACGTGGATGAAACTGCCCTACATGCTTTTTGTTACCGCGAATACCACCGGTAGTAAAAGGCGAGGTCATGGCATAGCTAATGGCCTTTTGCACTGGCGTAAAACTATCATGCGCTGCGTCTGGACCGCCATAAGCATCTAAATGGTGCTCGTATAGGTAGTTTTTAACAATTTCGAGGTAATTGGCCGGAACCAGGATATCGGAATCAAAAATAACAAAGTAATCGCCTTTAGCCCTTTCGAAACCAAAATTACGTGCAAAGCCCTGCCCGGCATTTTCTTTGAAATAATATTTGATATCGAGCTTATCTGCATAAGAATCGACAATGGCTTTCGCATCGTTTTTCGAACCATCTTCAATTACCAAAACCTCAAACTGTAAATAAGTTTGTTTGGTTAGGGTATTCAACAGTTCGTCTATCTCTTGCGGACGATTGTAAAGCGGGATAATGATGGAGAAAAACATTTTCTGGAGGTTGAAGGTGAAAGGTTTAAAGGTTGAGGGTGTTAGGCGGACAAACCTTCCGCCTTCACGCTTTCTACCTTAATTCCTTTTCTATCAAGTATTGGTTTCTTTCTGGTGCGTTACGCGATAAAAGTTCGGCAATGAAGCCTGCCAAAAACATTTGCGAACCTACAACAATGGCCACCAGCGATAAATAAAACAAAGGTTGGTCGGTTACATCACGGTAAGCCAATCCCTGCCAGATTAAATATTTCTTTTCGAACAGGATATACAAGGCCATGATAATACCGATAAAAAAGCTTAAAACACCCAGCGAACCGAAAAAGTGCATCGGGCGCTTGCCAAATTTACCCACAAAAAATATGGACAGTAAATCTAAAAAGCCGTTTATAAATCTGCTAAAACCGAATTTCGTAGTGCCATATTTACGTGCGCGATGTTCAACAACCTGCTCAGAAATTTTATTAAAACCTGCCCATTTTGCAATAACCGGAATGTAACGGTGCATTTCGCCGTATACTTCGATGGTTTTAATTACATCGTTGCGGTAGGCCTTTAAGCCACAGTTAAAATCGTTTAGCTCGATACCACTCATTTTACGGGTAGCGGCATTGAAAAGTTTTGTTGGGATAGTTTTCGTAATCGGATCGTAACGTTTCTTTTTCCAGCCGGAAATGAGATCGAGTTTTTCTTCTTTAATGCGGCGGTACAATTCCGGAATTTCGTCGGGGCTGTCCTGCAAATCTGCATCCATGGTAATTACCACATCGCCCTGGGTAGCTTCGAAGCCTACATTTAAGGCTGCCGATTTACCATAGTTACGCCTGAATTTAATACCCTTTATGGCCTGGTTTTGCAATCTTAAATCTTCAATTACAGCCCAGGATTTATCTGTACTACCATCATCAACGAGTATAATTTCATAACTGAAATTATTTTCGATCATCACTTTATCAATCCATGCCGTTAATTCGGGCAGCGATTCGTCTTCATTAAATAAGGGTACTACAACTGATATATCCATTTTTGAGTATTATCGTCATTGCGAGGAGGAACGACGAAGCAATCTATCATAAAAGATTGCCACACCCCTACGCACTTTCCATGCTTCGTTCGCAATGACGCGTTATTAAAAACGTGCAAATTTCATCAAATTAAATGATAAAACCTGCACGTTCAAAATTTTTGATCTTTATTATAATTTTATGTCCTTAGCTTTAACTTTTACAATCTTTCCCTGGTCGGAAAAAACTAAAACACCATCGTTTTTTGCTTTGTAGGCAACCAGCTTTTTGAAAGTGAGTGCCATCCCTTCACTTATTTTTTTATGCATTAACTGAAGAGCTGTTTGTTTTTCCTCCATGCTATTTAACTTAATTTCTTCCAAATTTCTTTTTCAAATATAGTGATTTCAGATTTATTACCTTCAGCAATAAAACCTAGCTTTTCATTAGAATTATTTAACACAAACCAAAAATCTGCATAATTAATAAATTGTGGCAAATTTTGCATTCCTTTCACATATCTTCTTCTAATAACATCTTCAGGTATATTGTGACCTCCTTCGAGTATCCTGGTTTTAACCCGCTCAATCGCTAATTCTACATCGTTTAACCAAAAAAACAGTAGTGTTACCTGATAGCCTAAAGCCTTAGCTTTTCTAATTGTATTTAAGTACGATTTAGTAGTAAGCGTGGTTTCAATAGCAAAATCTACTTTTTGCAAGAGTAGTTCATCAATCCGGTTAAGCATAATTTTTCCAGCCTGAATAGCAACACTTTCAGGCTTAAAAGGGGAAATTCCACGGGCGATTTCATCTGCATTAACAAATTCTCTACAATTTAATATTTCTGGTAAAACTGTAAAAGATGCTGTTGTTTTACCAGCCCCATTACAACCAGAAATAATATATAGGTTATGCATTAAAATGATGATTAAATAAAAATGTGCAGATTTCATCAAAATAATGATAAAACCTGCACGTTCAAAATTTTATAAATGAAATTAGCCTTCGTTAGGAAACGAATTTAAGGTAACCGGCTCTTTTTTCTTTAATATAGCCGATAAAATTAATGACAATACACCATACAAGGCTAACGAAACACCAAAACTGGTAAAGATATTTTTAAAAGTTGGCTCAAGTTTTTCCTGCATATTACCTGCTTTAGCCATGGCTTCGTCAATTTGTTCGCTTGCCATTCCAAATTTCTCCATCATAGCTCTCTGTGCAGTTTCAATTGCAGCAGCAGCTTTGGCAGGAAGATCTGGATCGATAATTTTCATCAGCACTACATTATATAGTGTTGCGGTTAATGCCAGAATTAGTGAAACAATTAAAAAAGCTTTAAAAGCTTCTCCAAATGTCCAAAAACCACCAATTTCTTTGCGAATGTTAATACCTACTACTACCAATAAGACAATAAACAAAATAAATATCCCTATTTGTGCAACAAAACTGGTGTAGATTAATACAGGATCAATAAAATGCAGGGTTAACGATAATATAACCGAAACCGCCGCCAGCATTAATCCATTTTTTAAAGCTAATTTGGAAATAAGAGCACTCTTGTCCATTTTTTTAAAATTTTAGTTAGTTATTGATTGTTGTGATCAATGTATAAGATGCCACATCGAAAGCTTTGTTACTACTAAACTGAATTAATTCTTTTTCAGTTTCTTTGCTGCCTTCTACATCGAGGAAGAAAACCATAAACGGCACAAACAATTCCTGCATCTCTTCGCTGATGTTTAACTTACCCGCTGCTTTGCAGATATCCTCTACGCTGCTCTCAGCCAGCTGCTGATTGCTGATCAGTTCTTCATAAATTTCAAACTCATCCTGAAACTCATCATCTTCAACCAATAAAAATTCTTTCAGGAAATCGCCCAATTCAGGATCTAAATCTTCATCTTTACATTCTTTGATATAAAGCAATAGGTTTAACAACTCAGTTCCACGTTCTATGGTTTCCTCTTCGATGTTTGCCCACTCATCGCTCTCCAAATAATCATCTTCGAGTTTTTGAACATCGTTGCTAAAGAAATTTACCATCAATAAATCGAAAAATACTTCACGTAATTCTTCAAATTTCGGATGTGAATCAAAAACAGCATCAAAAGCAGTTACTTTATCCAGGAAATTTACATCCAGCTCAAAAGCGGCCAGTAATTCTGTTTCAAAATCTGCTACATTGGTTGCCAAAACTTCAGCATATTTATTAATTGAAGCGCTTAACGCCTTTTTTACTCTATTGTCCATAGGATTAAAATTTTTGGGATTTTAGGGTGATAAGACCATTTTTCGCAAAAGAAATGCTATTCATCCTTAAAAACCTGTGTTTATTGATTAATTTTTGAACTATTGTTTTAGAAAGTTCTACCTGTAAAGCTTCTATCTTTCTGAGTATTGGCTATTATTATAAACCAAAGTTACTTTCCCGGTAAGTTCTGTACCTAACAATGGACTATTGGCCGATTTTGAAAAGTTACTTGCTGCATTATACAACCACGTTTCGCCGGCATTAACCACTGTAAAGTTTGCTTTCGCCCCTTCTTCAATTACCGGAACAGCTAAATTTAACAATTTACGTGGATTAATGGCTAACTTCTCTGTAATAAGACCAATATCCAGGCCAGCTTTTAGCAATAAAGGCACAACTGTTTGCAGGGCAATAATGCCATAGTGTGCAATTTCGAACTCTACATTCTTAAATTCTATTTCTTCGGGGCGGTGCTGCGAAGTAATGGCATCAATCGTTCCGTCTTTTAAACCTGCAATTAGCGCTTTAACATCAGCTTTGCTGCGTAATGGCGGTTTAACTTTATAATTGCTATCAAAATCGCCCAGTAATTCTTCGGTGAAAACCAGGTGGTGTGCAGTTACATCGCAAGAAACACGAATGCCATCTTTTTTCGCCTTGCGGATCAATGCTACTGAACCTGCGGTAGAAATATTACTGATGTGGATTTTAGTTTCGTTATAACCTGCTAAAAAAAGATCGCGGGCAATGTGCATTTCTTCTGCCAAAGCAGGCAAGCCTTTCATGCCCAACAGCACGGAGTTCTTACTTTCGTTGATCTGTGATTTTCCGGCAATGGATTTATTTTCGGGATACACCATTAACAAGGCATCAAAACCTTTGGCATATTGCAGGGCACGACTCATGAAACCATCATCCTGCAAAGCTTTATCTCCATCCGAGAAAGCCACAGCACCTGCCTGTTGCATATCAAACAGCTCAGCCAGTTCTTTAGCTTCGCGGTTCTGGCTTATGGCACCTACAGGCAACACATCTACCAGGTTGTTTTTGGCTTTATTTACGATATATTCGACCTGCGATTTTGACTGTACCACCGGACTGGTTTGCGGTAACAGTGCCAATCCTGTAAAACCACCTGCCTGTGCAGCAGCGGTAAGGGTTTGGATATCTTCTTTGGTTTCAAAACCCGGATCGCCTGCAGCGCAGTTTAAGTCGAAAAAGCCAGGACTTAAAAAAGCTCCCTGCCCTTCAAAAACCGTTTCGTTTTTATCAGCCGTTAATTTACCTATGTTTTTAATTTTGCCATCTTCTACCCTGATATCGCATTGCTGGTTATTAAATTTACTCTGCGGATCGGCAATGGTTACATTTTTAACTAGGAGATTCATATTGTTTTTTTTGTGTTATTAAAAAATCGGATGAGCAGGATTTCGGCTGCAATAAAAACCAGCGACAAAATTAGACAAAGTTTCCATAAAGTCTGTCCGATTTTATTAGCGCCTGCAATTAATTTAACCGCATCTTTATCGGTATCGAATACTTTTACATTGTTCTTTCCTGTAAGTTCACTAAGCATAGCTTTATCCAGGTAATGCATATCAGATTCTGACCGGCCATTATTGAAACTATAAACAGCCAATATCGAATCAGCCAGTTTAAGGTTATAAAAACCTGCACGTTTAATCTGATCGGCAACATAAATCCAGGTTTTGCCATCGGCCTGCCTCACTTCGGGTGTTGCTTCAAAATGATCTGCTGTAATGCTCAGGCTCTGGTTTTTGCCTAAAGTTATTTTTTTGCTGGCCAATGTATTATCGTTGCCTAAATTGTAATATAAAGGTACTTCATTGCCACCACTTAAAGCCAGGCGGTACATCAATGGCACAAAAACCGGATGACGAGCCAGGTTCCCGTCGCTTGCATTTAAGCCACCAGCCGATAAATACACTGAACCATTACCCATGCCATATTTAGCAAAAAACATTTTGCCGCCCGGAAGCAATAAAATATTTTCTTTATTGGCCGAAGCCGTTTCAGCAAAAGAAAAATAGCGGTTCACTGTTGGAAGGTCGAGATTTTTCGGTATTTCTTCGAAAACTGTTTTAAATACAGGATGTTGCAATTCGATTTTATCGATTTTCGTTTCGCCAGTATTTAAAGTCTGAATAGCCGGCAGCGATAAAGCATTTAGGAAAGTATTGTAAGTATTAATATCGACATCCAGATCGGGAAAGAGTACGATGGTTCCGCCAGCGTTTAAATAATTTTTCAGCTGTTGAGCCAAACCACTCGATGGATTTTTTAAACCATTTAAAACAATAAGTCCGTAATTGGTAAAACCGCTATAATTCACATTGTTTTCCGAATTTTCGGTCAGTTTGTAATAGCTATCGGCTGCAAAAAGTGCTTTGATGTAATTTCCGGCAGCAGGTCCGTTAATGCTCAATACCGGAAAGCTTTCTTCTACTTTAAAGCTAAACGAAAGGGTATCATCGAATGTAACTGGAAAATCTTTAATACTGATTACGCCTTTTTGCCAGCCTGCTTTTAAACCCGAAAAGTTTAAAGTATCGCGTGTAATTTTTTCGGCCGGAATAGTTAATGAACCAAGTCCTTTCTGCTGATTATTGATGCTTAACTTTAAAGGAATATTTTTTGCTTCTTCTGCCGAATAATTTTTTAGCTGCACCACCAAACGCTCGTTAGCTCCGGGCTGATGGTTGGGAGAAAGTACCCAAACGCTATCAACCGCTACATTGGGCAGCGGAGTGGCATTTAATTTTAAAAACGAATATTGAATATCTGGCTTAGTTTCGGCTTTTTTATCAACCGAAATATTTTGCTGAAAATCGGAAATCAGAAAGCTGTACTTATTTTCAGGACCGGTTAATATATTGCCCTGCCGGTTTAGAATTTGCTGCAGGTTGCGGTTAACCGCCGAAATTTTCACTTCATCCAGTGCTTTTAAAAATTCTTCGGCATTGAGTAAACGCTGATGCTTACCTTCAAAATCGTTAGTAAGCAACTGAAAACGATCGTTTATACCAAAACCTTTAACCAGTTCTTTCGCCCTCCGTTTGGCTTCATCCAACAGGTTACCATCTTTGTTAATGGCTTCCATGCTGTAAGAATTATCGATATAAATACTGGCAATATTGCCAACTGCTGTGGTTTTGGCTTTATCAGCTGGAATGTAGGGCTGTGCAAAAGCAAGTACTAAAAAAATTAGAGCTAAAATCCGCGAGAAAAGGATTAACAGGTTTTTAAGTTTCTCTTTTGAAGAATGTTGCTGCTCAACCTCTTTTAAAAGCTGAACATTAGAGAAATAAACTTTTTTAAACTTACGGAAATTGAATAAATGAATGATAACCGGAATAGCAACCGATATTAGTGCGAAAAGAAAGCCTGGATACAGGAAATTCATTAAAAACCAAAGATAGAAAAAATATGGAAAGTGGCGAATCAGGATTGTAATAAACTTAAAGGATTAGCTCCGTCGTCTACTATTATGCAATCAGGACCTGACCAATCGCTTCACCCGGCAATTTTTGCCGGATGAAACAATTGATTGCATCCCTTGTTAAAAAGAAACTATACCTGACTTTCTCTTATGCGGGCCCTGATTTCGGCCAGGGATTGATCGACCAGCAATTTTCCATCCCTGAAAACTTCTTTGAGTTCGCCTTTTCTTTCTTCCTCCCAGGTGCATTGGTCTTTTAGCTGATATTCGCCGTCTGCATCTTTAAAAATCTGCAACAAACCTTTGGCCGATTTTTTGGTACCATCATCGGTAACGGGGTCTTTAAAAATCTCTCGGCCTTCGCCATTTACTTCTCCATAAGTTGCTTTCATGGCAAAACCAAAGGTATCGCGCGTGTTGTACTGATAAGTAAAAGAACCAATCCCCAATACCACATTGGTAGAAGAAAAACCTTTTGCTTTTAACCTTTCGCAAATCTGGCTGGCTCTTTCTAAATTAATGCTATCGCCATAGATGGCACCAATTTGTGGAACAAGTTCTTTAAAACCTTTGGCATTTACTGTTCCGCCAAAAACGTCCCAAAGCAGCTCAATTACGCCTTTCCGCTCGTTTTCATCTTTCCCATTCGGGTTGCCGCAGATAATGTCAACCGGATCGCCAGAATCGGGACGAATTACCACTTTTCCTTCGCGGTTAACGATTTCATTTTTTAGCTGAGGCAGGTATTCTGTTAAAACCTTCCATAAATCCCAGGTATCGGAAACAATAGAAACAATCCCTTTTGGATAACCCTCCAGAATCAGCCTTTTGAAGGTTTCGAGTTCGCCGGTATTTGTGCCCATGCACATTCCCGAATGTTCGGTTGCAGCAACTGAACCGCCGATCAGTTCCTCATCCGAATTGCCGTTGTAATATTCTTCCAGAAAATCAATGGCCGGGATAGTGTCAGTTCCGGTAAAACTCAATAAATGACCAGCTGCCGAAGTAACCGCAGCTTCTATGCCACCCATACCGCGCATAGAGAAATCGTGTCCCTGCCAGTTTACAAATTCGGGCACTGACGAAGTTTCGGCTGCAGCCCTGTCCAAAATGCCACGGTACTGAAGCGCCAGCGTTGCAGAATTACAAGGCAACCAAATCACTGCCGACAGCAATGTTTCGAAATAATTAGTCAGCCAAAAAAAATCAGGCAGCGTATTGTACATGGTAAACATCGGAATACGCAAGGGCACTTTCGATCCCTCCGGCAAAGATTTAAATACCATCGGAATATAACCCAGATCGTGTAAAGCACCAATATGGGCAGTACCTACCAGGTTATCGCCCAGGTAATTGTTAATTCGGCGGGCATATTTTTTTAAAACCTCTTCTTTAGGCTGACTGAAAAAGTTTTTATCAAATTCTTCGATAATATATTTTTTGATAAAGTACTGTAAGCCAAACAAAACCACATGATTGATTTCTTCGTATCGGCTTTTTCTTGGTGTCCAGTTAGAGTAGACTAATATGGTGTGTTCAGGATATTGTCGTCTGTGGTCAACTTTATAACCATCTGTTAATAATAATGGGTTCATGGTTCTATCTTTTAAAAATCGTAAACTGTTGTATTAATATCTTTCGTCAAAATTGTTTCTTTAATAATTGGCTCAATTATTCCCCATTCTCCTCCTGCTAAACCACATCCTATTCTTGGCATGTGCACTGAGGCATTAATGTCACTTGCAAAATCTGCAACCTTTCTTAAGCCTTCTTCAACGGCATCATATCTTATGGGAGCATTGCCATTCTCATCTTTATTTATTTTATGCTGACCAATTAAATTGGCTATCCATAAATCTTGTTCCACCTGTACAAACTGAACTTCACCGAGATTGAAGTTATCTTTCGATCGATACCAGGTTCTATAACTATTTTCTGGAGCCTTCCATCTTTTTGAAATTGCTAATACGAATCCCTTTCCCCATCCGCCAATATTGTTACATATATGAACGATTATCTTATTTCCGTTATCTGAGGGATTTGTTGCGTCACCTTTCTTATATTCAATATTTTTCATCTCTAATTTCTTCCTTTTTCGTTTGGATACAGGCTTTGTAAAGTATCACTCTGCCAAAATTGTTTCGTTTCGATATCCAAACAGGTTAATTTTCCTGTAAATGCGGCACCGGTATCGATATTCCAAACATTACAACCGTTCATTGGAACATCTACATTATAATAGAGCGTTGGGGTATGGCCTATATAAATCTCGTTAAAAAGTAAAAGCCGCTTAGGATATAAGGCAGAGTCTTTCTTAATCCGATTATCCATCGTGAGCGCAACTTCCCATAAGGTCCTGTCCCACGAATAATTGGAAACATAACGCTCTTTAGCCGGCCCATGCATAGACGAAAACCCGGCATGGATGAACAGTTTATTTTGCTCATCTACGCGATAATCTTCCATCTGCTCAAAAAAAGCAAGGTGTTTTTTCTGCTCATCAGCATCAATGCCGGCATAACTTTCTATCGTTTCTTTACCACCATGCTGATACCAGATTTCATCTACAACACCAGTCCTTAACCAATCTTCACACCACACATCATGATTTCCCCTGATAAAAACACAATCCTGCGCATCTTTCAGTTGCAAAAGATAGTGGATTACCTGTGCCGATTCGCTTCAGCCATCTACAAAATCGCCTAAAAAAATGAGCCTGTCCTGCTTAGTTACAGAAGCCCTTTCCAACAACTGTATCAGGGCTTTTAAACCTCCGTGGATATCGCCTATTACCAGTGTTCTTTTCATATTTTAAAATGTTATGTATTCAGCAGGCACAAGATCTGTAAGCCACACCTTGTTTTCTGATAAATAAAATTTGTACCCTGCCCGGTACATGGCCCCACTATCAATGGTTAGTATAACCGGTTTTCCTCTCCTACCCCCTACTTTGGTTGCAGTTTCCTTATCAGGGCTTAAATGTACATGCTGCCTGCTCATTTTTTGCAGGCCCAGTGCTTTAATGTTTGACAAGAACTTTTCAACTGTACCATGATACAGGTATGCTAAGGGTTCGGTTTCATTTAAATTTAACTCAACCGAAATGGAATGCCCCTGGTTTGCCCTGATTTTCGTTTTATCTGCATTAAAGGCAAATCTTTTTTTATCGTTATTTTCAACAATGTATTCCAGCTGTTCGATATCTATCCTTCTATCATAAAGGTCGAATTTGGCAATTAGCTCATCCACATCTGCCCAGCCATTTTCATCGAGCTTTAAGCCTATTGTTTCAGGCGAATGCCTCAAAATATAACTTAGTAGCTTGCTAATGCCTTTTGTTATTTTATTGTCCTTACTGATCATAATACTATTCTTTAATTTTCTCTAGATAGAGCTGGTAATTCTCATCGTCGAAACACACGAAAATTACTTTTTCTATCTTTTCCTTTTCAGCAAAATTATTTACCGATGCAATGGCAATTTCTGCTGCTTTATCTTTTGGGAAATGATAAATCCCCGTGCTGATGTTTGGGAAAGCAATAACTTTAATCCCATTTTCTACTGCAAGGGTTAAACTGTTGTGATAGCAATTGGCGAGCAAAATATTCTTTTTTTCACTTTCTCCGTTCCAAACCGGCCCAACGGTATGGATAACATATTTTGCCGGTAAATTGCCTGCCGTTGTGATCACAGCCTCTCCGGTTTTACATCCACCCTGGTTATTCCTGATGACTATACAAGCTTCTAAAATTGCTTTACCGCCTTTTCTGTGGATGGCACCGTCTACTCCACCTCCACCTAGCAATGAACTATTTGCGGCATTAACAATTGCGTCGGCTTTAATGGTTGTTATATCGGCTTTGATGACTTCTAAAATCATTTTTTAAATTTTTCTAATTTGTTATTCAATACCAGGTTTTCTGCTTTTGCGGATCTAGCTGTGAAATAAACATTTACAATATCTATTTTACCAGCGATGTTATTGTTAAAATTATTTAACTCCTCGGCAGGGATCCAAAGTTCATTATGTATTGCCCCACCAACGTTTTGAACTTCGTACTGTTTCAAGTAGTCCTCATTAACTTCAAATGCAGTTACAATGCCAATAAAACCGGAAAATTCATCATTGGTATTCCATTCAAATGCAATTTGCTCAGCATACTGTTGGTTCATTACTGGATAAAAAATCGGTTGCCATACTAATCTCGGAGGAAAGACTTTAAAGCCACTGTTAGCAATAAGCTCCATTTCTTTTAACCCAACCGGCCTGAACAATGTTGTTGTTTTCATAATTTATATATAGAGTCATCTTCATACTGATCCGACAGCTACCATCTTTAGGCTTTAAATTTCTTTTTTTAATATCTCATCTCTTACTTCCATCAAGGCAAAACCCAATAGATTTAAACCTTTCCAGTTTTTGGGAATTAAAGCATTGGCATTATCCTCCGCTAATCCAATTCCCCAAATTGCATCAACCGGGCTGGCTTCGACCAGAATTTTACTTTTGGTCTGCAAGAGGAACGACTTCAAAGCTTCATTTTGAGAAAACTTAAGCAGGTTGGCCTGTTTTACAATATCAAACTTATGCACATCCCAAATATCTGCATCAAAATTTTGGATCTGCCTACCCAAATCCTTTACATCTTTCGGAGACTCTTTTGTTAATATTTTTTCAAAAACCTGCTGATCATTAAACAATAAAGCTTTTTTCGCCATCATATAATGCTCTGCTGTTTGATAAGTGATATGATTTTCAATAAATGGAGCTGGCCACCATTGGCTCATACAGGTTTTAACAACCGATCCGTCTTTGCTTCTTTGGTGTCCCCAAAAAAACAGGAATTCATCGTATTCATTTAGATCTGAAATGTTATATTTTTGCTTTTCCATAAACACAGTATTCATTTTTGAACAGAGTCTTTCGATCTCAATTTTCTTCACAATGGCATTAAGCCATCTTTCGGGAATTGATTCAAGCCCATAAATCAAACCTGCTAAACCACCAGTAATTGCAGCTGTTGTATCGGTATCATCGCCAAGATTAACCGCTTTCAGAACAGCATCCTCATAAGATCCTGTAGTTTGGATACACCACAAGCTTGCTTCGAGACTATGCAACACATAACCGGAAGAATAAATCTCATTTTCAGGAACTGTTGAGATGTCATCTACCAAAAGTCTTTTAAACAGCTTAATTTCTTTTGCATCGAAATCATTGTTAGCGATAAAGTTTTTAAGCTTGTATTGCATATTCAGGTATGCTTCGCTTTTATTAATGCCTTTTAATAATTCCTGGCCATAAACAATATAGATAAAACAGGCAAAAACAGAACGGAAATGTGCGTGGGTAATCGATGAAACTTCTTTTACTCGTTGAAAAATAACTTTCAAATCGCTTTCCTTCTCTAAATAAAACAGTAAAGGCAAAATCCTCATTAAAGATCCGTTCCCATTGTCCATTTCTGATGCCCCACCACATAAAACGGGGTCAGCTCCATGGTCTATCAGCTTAATAGCAGCAGTTGTTGCAATACCTATATCGAAAACTCTTCCGTGCGGCGTCCAAATTTGAGCATTGAACCATTGAAGGAATTTCTGCGAAATATCATCCAAGTTGTAACCATTGCAAAGACTTTCAGTTAAACAAAGAGTAAGCGAGCTATCATCACTCCAAGTGCCCATCGGCTGATGATGAACGCCATACTCCAGCATATCTGTTACCGGAAACTTTTTTAGGAAATCCCTACTCTTAAATTCGACCGGCACTCCTAAAGCATCACCGACCACCAATCCGAATATTGCACTATGGATAGCTGTAGTTTTCATCCTTTTTGTGTTTATTTAATATCAGTTAATTTTCTAAGCCTCGCAATTACTGCAGTACCCAACTCATCAAATGTTTTGTATTGATCGATACCTTTTCTTTTACAAACAATATCAACATTGCCTTTTTTCCAAAACCCGTCTTCACAACAAACCATTAATTTACCAGAATCGGCAAATAAGCCTAACTCCATAATCGAAATGGGAGATTTGGAATTAGCATCCAGGAATAACAAAATCACATCTACCTTTTCCATCGCATCCAGTTCCCAGTTAACCTGCTCGTTAAATTGGGCATTTTCGATCGACTGCGTCCAGCTATGATCCCAGGATGCCCTGCGCGGATTGAAAACAATTACATTATCCAACATTTTCTCCACATTTGCCCGATCGATAAATTTCTGTTGCCAATTCTCAGCATTCCCCATATCAATGGTACCGGCAAGGAATAACGAAACATCAGATGCAGAAATAACCTTCGGTGGATTAATGGTTTTCATCTTTCTTTATAAAATATCTGCTAATTTTAGCTGTATTACACCGGTATGGTCAATTTCTTTGATAGAATCGGTGGTAAAAATCTGATCAAAATGTTTGCTTAGTTCGCTAAAGCCTTTACTAAAAATACCGTGGCTAATGGCCAGGTATAAATGGCCGGCATTTTTATTTTTAAGTTCTTCGGCAAGGCCTATAAAGGTTCCACCGCCATCGCATATATCATCTACGATTAAACAATCTGCCCCTTTTAAATCGTCGGCATAAACTTTAAATCCCGATAATTTGCCGGTTTTAACATCCCTGCTTTTCGAGCACTCTACCACCTCTCCACCACCCAGAAATTCAGAAACTTTATAAATTTTCTTCAAGGCACCGCCATCAGGAGAAATCAGTTTTACCGCTTCTCCAATTTGTGCAACAACTTTTTGAATAAAAACGTGATTTGGAATTACCGTGCAGTTATTTAACAAAGCTGGTGTAACCTCCGAATGCGGATCGAAAACAGTTACGTTATCAAGACCAAGTGCATTAATGATATCGGCATAAACTTTAACCGTTAAAGGCTCGCCCGGTATCATTACCCGGTCTTGCCTTGCAGCCGGAAAATAAGGAACAAACAACTTAATCGCCTTAACCCCCATTCGCTTTAATGCATCAACAGTGGTACAGATTAAACCCAGATCGTTGAAAGAATTAATGCGGTGTGTAAGCTGCACAGCCGATACGGGATCGAAACTGCCACTTATTTTAATGTGCGGTTCGCCACCGGCAAATACGAAAGTTTGAAACTGAACAGCATTTTCTGTGCCTAGCGGGCTGAAATTTTTATCTAAGTTGATCATATATTTGCGTATTAATTACACAAATATAAAAACACTTTTCGATAGTCAAAATATTATTTGCGTTATTTTTACGCAAACTTTATTTCAAACTGAAAATCTTCTTGCAACAACTGGTCGTATTTGGCTTTATCGAACTTAAATAACTTACCCGGCCGACCACTGGAGCTAGTTTTAACCATCCTATCCGTTTCGGTAATGATACCAAAACTTAGTATTTTTTTTCTGAAATTTCTCCTGTCAATATCGCGTTCAAGAATTGAGCAATACAAATTTTCGAGATCGGAGAAAAGGAATTCGTCATCTAACAGATCGAAACCTATAGGCTGATAGGTTAATTTGGCTTTTAATCTTTTGTGCGCCAGTTTTACCATTTCATTATGGTCGTAGCCCAGTACCGGAACCTCATCAACCGGAAACCAACGGGCATCTTTTGCGTCGGTATCGGCTTTAAGCATAAAATTTTGTGGATTAACCAGGGCAAAATAGGCGACTGAGATTACCCGTCCGCGGGAATCGCGATTTACCTCATCGCCAAATGTACTCAGTTGCTCTAAATAATTTACCCTGATACCTGCCTCTTCCTGCAACTCTCGTTTAACTGCATCAATTAGTGATTCATCATCTTTGATAAAACCGCCGGGCAAAACCCACCTATCTTTAAACACCCCGTATTTTTGTTGAACGGCCAAAACGTAAAGCACGTTTTTTTCGTAGCCAAAAACAATGGCATCGACAGCGATTTTAATATTCTGATTGATCATAAAGATTTGTGTAAAAGAAACACAAATCTAAAAAAGATATCGGTTAAGCAGAAATGATGGATTATTTAATAAGCAAAGCCAGGAAATTCGATATTTACAATCTTCCAGCTTCCGTTTTGAAGTGCAAAGTACAGTTTAAACGGACCGCTGATAATTTTCGATTCATTTTTTAATACCGCCCTGAAACCAGCAACTCCCTCAACAAAGCCCATCCCTTTTTCTACGCCCATCAGTTCGAAATTTACATCGATGATATCGTACCTCCCGCCAACGTATTCATCTGACCGACCGAAAATTCCTTTCAACCGGGCAACAATCACATCTTTGCCAATCACTTTATTTCCCGGAAGAATAAAGAAATTGCTAAGTTCTGCAGTGATGGTTTTAGATTGCTTAAACCACGAGTTGATAAAACGAATTGCGCTGTTTACCAAATCGGCCTGGTGGTTGAAGGTTGGATTTTCTTGCATGGTGCAAAATAAAGCTTTCTTATCGATACTTTTTCATGGCAGCCCAAAGTTTTTCGTCCATTCCGTAAACATCCGGGCGATATTCTACCCTATCGTTCTGCACCCAGGCTGTTATATAGGTAATGATTAAAGGTACCGGATCTTTAGGCGCAAACCAGGCTGGTTTCAACTGAAAGGTTTTAAGTGTATCGGCTTTTTGGGCCATGCGTTTTTTGTACCATTTTACATGCGTACTATCAATTGGAGGCAAATCTACTTCGGCCCTCAGCTTATCGTAGGTGTAACTATCTTTCACCAACAATTCGGCAAACTCTAAAGGTTTTTCAATCCGCACACAACCATGGCTAATGGCACGGTTGGTTAAATTGAATCCATTCTTATTATTGGTATCGTGCAGGTAAATGCTCGAGCTGTTATCAAAAATAAATTTGAACTTGCCAAGGGCGTTTCCACCACCCGAACCCTGCTTAAATTTAAAAGGCAATTTATCTCTCGAATAGCGGTTCCAGTTAATGGTATCTGGCTCTCCGATCAGCTTATCTTTGTAGTAAACTTTAATATTACTGTTCGATAAATAAAAAGGATCCTTTCGGGCCATCCAGTAGATTTCACTTTGGGCAATACTTACCGGAATATTCCATATCGGGTTGGCTTGAATAGAATTGATTTTACTAAACAATAATGGCGTTTCGTGGTTCTTCGGTTTATCGTCTAAATTGCCCGATTTTGCAAAGGCTTTTAGCTTATCTTCGTAACCGTTTTCGCGCTTACCGCCAACACAAACTTTCATCGAAATTACGGTATCCAGGTTATCCAGCCAGGTTAATCTAAAGTCGGGAATATTTACCTGTACATAGTTATTTCCGGTGGCTGGCATTTGCCATCTAAAGCGCTCCATATTCAGCAATAAAATCCGCTTTTCTGCATCAGAATTTGCACTCAAATATGCAGACTGCAAAGCCTTATATTGCGGTGATTTTGGCTGCGCTGATTTCAGGTTATCAACCAGATTTTTTGCATCTAAAAGTTGCAGCATTCCGGCACTATCAGGCCGCCCCACTTTGATGTAATAACGCGAGAAAATATTACGTGGATTTACCACACCATATTTCAAATAATTGGTATAATTTAAATAAGCATTAGCCGATAAAAGTTCGAGTTTTGCAATTACCGGATAGCTCTCCTCCACTTTCTTAAATTTATTAGCGGTTAACAGCTCCAATAAGTCAGTTATCTCATCGCCTTTAAATATTTTGGGATTGAAACCATGCACCTCACTTTCATTTAAATAAGACACCAGCGAATCGAGCTCTCCATCAATATAAAAGCGGGCAACCAGCTTAGGTTCGTTAAAGTTATGGTTATAAAATGCCTTAATGGTTTTCGGATTTATGAATTTGCCCGAAAGACTATCCATTGTTTTAACAAAAATGCTGTCGTAAGCTACAGTATCAAAATCTTTGTACATTTTGTTCTTAAAATGCTCAGACAATACTTTTCCAATCTCAGGTGGGCTTTTAAACCATCCGCAAGCAGAAATGAACAGCACAAAGGGCAAAACCAGAAAGCGAAACTTTTTCAATTTGTTAAAAATTTAATACAAAATAAGTGTTGTTGGCAATAAAAACAGCATAATGGCAAATTAAGTGCCATTATTTTTTGTTTTACCATTTCAAACACTATATTTGCCATCGCTAATCAGCTAAAGCATTGATATTGGCAGAAATAAATTTATGAACTTAACTTTGAACCATCACTTACATTTGCACCATCGCCGATAGGCGATGATATATGTTTGTTTTGTACTTCAAAACGTTTTTTCCGTAAAATAATTTCTTGTCCACTCTATATTCAATACTTTGAAAACACTTAAAATTGCTATCCAGAAATCGGGTAGGTTAAACGAAAAATCTGTAGAAATCCTTAAAAACTGTGGTTTAGCATTCGAAAACTACAAAAGTTCACTCATTTCAACAGTTACCAATTTCCCTTTAGAAATTCTTTTCCTTCGCGATGATGATATTCCGGAATACGTACAGGATGGTATTGCCGATCTGGGTATCGTTGGCGAAAACGTAATTGTAGAAACCAAGGCCGAAGTTGACTATCTTCAGAAACTCGGTTTTGGAAAATGCACTCTAAAAATTGCTGTTCAGGCCACCAGTACCATTCAAAATTTAGAAGAGCTAAATGGTAAAGCTGTAGCTACTTCTTACCCGGTAATTCTCGAAAAATTCTTAACGGAAAAAGGCATTAAATCGGATATCAGAACAATCTCAGGCTCTGTAGAAATTGGTCCGGGTTTAGGCTTAAGTGATGCGATCTTTGATATCGTTTCTACCGGCGGAACATTAAAGAGCAACGGATTAAAACCATTTGCAGATGTGATGCAATCGGAGGCTGTTTTAATCGGAAATAAATCCATATCCGACAATCCGGAAGTGGCAGAATTACTGCAAAGGATCCGCTCGGTACTCAGTGCAAAATCGAACAAATATGTTGTACTGAATGTATCAAAAGACAACCTTCAAAAAGTAGTCGATTTACTTCCAGGTGTTAAAAGTCCAACGGTAGTTCCACTCTTCGAACCGAATTGGGTAGCCGTACATTCGGTAATTGCAGAAGCCGATTTCTGGGATAAAATAAACAACTTAAAAGCCGCTGGCGCAGAAGGTATTTTAGTAATGCCAATTGAGAAAATAATCAAATAAAATCGTTTAAATTCATATTAACTATTAGTTAATTTTAAAATATAAAACATTGAAAATCTACAATTATAAGGATTTATCTAAATCAAAAATTGAAGAACTTTGTTCAAGACAGATTGAAGACGATAAACTGGTTGAAAGCCGCGTTACCGACATCATAAAATCGGTAAAAGAGAATGGAGATAATGCCCTTTTTAATTTTGCAAAAACCTTTGATAAAGTTGAACTGGAAAAACTTTTTCTGGATGCGGCAGAATTAAAAACCATCGCAGCTACCATTCCGGCCGAAGCAAAAAAAGCTATCGATGTAGCCTACCAGAACATCAAAAACTTTCACGAGTCGCAACTAAAAACGGAGGAGAAAGTAGAGACTATGCCTGGTGTAGTTTGCTGGCGCGAAGCAAGGGCAATTGAAAAGGTTGGACTTTATATTCCGGGTGGAACTGCAGTTTTACCGAGCACCTTTTTAATGCTGGCTACACCAGCACTTCTTGCGGGCTGTAAAGAAATAATTGTATGCTCGCCACCGCAGCAGGATGGCAAAACAAATTGCTATCTGGCCTATTGCGCGGTGCTGCTTGGTATCGAAAAAATATTCATGATTGGTGGTGCACAAGCCGTAGCTGCAATGGCTTTCGGCACCGAAACAGTGCCACAGGTGTACAAGATATTTGGTCCGGGTAATCGCTACGTAACCACGGCGAAAACCATGGTACAAAACAAAGTGGCTATCGATATGCCCGCTGGTCCATCGGAAGTACTGGTAGTAGCCGATGAGACTGCCATTCCGTCATTTGTTGCCGCTGATCTGCTTGCGCAAGCTGAACATGGAACTGATAGTCAGGCCATACTGGTTTCTACTTCAAATAAAATCATAGCCAAAACACTTAAAGAAGTTGAAAAACAGCTTGCTACCCTACCCAGAAAGGAAATAGCTGCTAAAGCAATTGATAATTCTTATGCTGTTTTAGCTGATGATATCGAGCTTGCCATGCAGTTTTCAAACGAATATGCGCCCGAACACCTGATATTGGCAACTGAGCAGTACCAAAAGCTTATTCCGTTGATTACCAATGCAGGATCGGTATTTTTAGGAAACCTCACACCCGAAAGTGCAGGCGATTATGCCTCGGGTACGAACCATACTTTACCAACCAGCGGCTTTGCTAAAGCATATTCAGGCGTTTCTGTTGATGCTTTTATTAAGAAAATTACTTTTCAGCACCTGTCAACCGAAGGTTTAAACAACATTGGTACAACTGTTGAAACACTCGCTGCAGCCGAGGGATTGGAGGCGCATAAGAATGCGGTGAGTATCAGATTGGGTTTTGAGTCGGGAGTCAGAAGTCCGGAGTCAGAAGATAAATCAGGATAAAACAAAAACGAAAATAAGATTAAATCATTCAATAAATTCTGTAGAAAGTATAACGTAGAAAGCTTTAGGCGAATCGCCAATCCCTTTTACCTTTTACCTTTTACCTTTTACCTCAAATAATGGACATTAACGATTTAGTACGAGAAAATATAAAAAACCTTCGCCCCTACTCTACTGCAAGGGACGAATTTAAAGGCCAGGCATCGATTTTTTTAGATGCCAACGAGAACAGTTATGGCTCGCCTTTACCAGCCAATTACAACCGTTATCCGGATCCGTTGCAACTGGATTTAAAAGATGCAATAAGCAAAATAAAAGGCGTTCCCATTGAGAATACTTTTTTAGGAAACGGCAGCGACGAAGCCATCGATTTATTGTTTCGTGCCTTCTGTAATCCAGGTAAAGACAACGTAATTATTTTGCCGCCAACTTACGGTATGTACGAAGTTTCGGCGAATATAAATGATGTAGAAATCCGCAAAGTTAGTCTGCTTCCGAACTTCCAGTTAGACATGGAAAAGATTGCAGAAACGATTGATAAAAACACGAAATTAATTTTCATTTGTTCGCCAAATAATCCGACCGGAAATTCGATAAACCGCGAAGATATCGAAACGATTTTAGCCAACTTTAATGGCATCGTTGTGGTAGATGAAGCCTACATCAATTACGCCCGTCAAAAAACATTTATACAAGAGTTAACCGAGTACGGAAACCTGGTAATTTTACAAACTTTTTCGAAAGCCTGGGGACTTGCTGCTTTGCGTTTAGGCATGGCATTTTCATCAACAAAAGTGATCGATGTTTTAAACAAAATTAAGCCACCTTATAACATCAATCAGGCCACGCAGGATTTAGCTTTTGAAGCGCTAAAAAACATCTCACAAGTTAACGAATGGATTAAAGAATCTGTTGCCGAAAGACAGCGTTTATCTATCGCTTTAAACGAACTCGAAATCGTAACCAAAGTTTATCCTTCTGATGCAAATTTTGTATTGGCAGAAGTAACCGATGCACTTAAAATTTATGATGATCTGGTAGAGGAAGGAATCATTGTGCGCGACCGTTCAAAAGTGACACTTTGCGAAGGTTGTTTACGCATTACCGTGGGCAGAAAAGAAGAGAATGACAAACTGTTAACCGTATTAAAAAATTTATAATGAAGAAAGTATTATTTATCGATCGCGACGGCACACTGAACATTGAACCGGATGATGAACAGGTAGACAGTTTTGCCAAGCTAAAATTTTATCCGCGCTCGTTATATTATCTGTCGAAAATTGCCAGCGAAATGGATTACGAACTGGTAATGGTAACCAATCAGGATGGACTGGGCACTCCCTCAAATCCGGAAGAAAATTTCTGGCCGATCCATAATTTCATGTTAGATACTTTCGCAGGAGAAGGTGTTAATTTCAGTGAGATTGTGATTGACCGTACTTTTGCAAAAGATAATGCCCCTACCCGCAAACCTGGCACCGCCTTGCTTACTAAATATTTGAATGGCGATTACGATTTAAAAAACTCTTATGTAATTGGCGACCGCTTAAATGATGTGGTGCTGGCGAAAAATTTAGGTGCTAAAGCAATTTTCCTCCGCCAGAATGATGCACTTGGTTCTACCGAAGCGTTGGACAAACATGAAACGCTTTTAGATATTATCATTTTAGAAACGAAAAAATGGGAAGATATCTATAATCTCTTGAAAGCAGGAAGCAGAAAAATTAGCCAGATCCGCAAAACCAACGAAACCGACATCACCATTAACCTTGATTTAGACGGTACCGGAAAAGCAAAAATTGAAACCGGATTGAACTTTTTCGACCACATGCTTGATCAGATTGCCAGACACGGAAGCGTGGATTTGGAGGTAATTACCAAAGGCGATTTGCATATTGACGAGCACCACACCATCGAAGATACCGGAATTGCTTTAGGTGAAGCTTTTGCCAAAGGATTAGGCAATAAATTAGGAATTGAACGTTATGGTTTTTGCTTACCGATGGATGATTGCCTGGCACAGGTGGCTATCGATTTTGGTGGCAGAAACTGGATTGTTTGGGATGCCGAGTTTAAACGCGAAAAAGTGGGTGATATGCCAACTGAAATGTTTTATCATTTCTTTAAGTCGTTTAGCGATGCCGCAAAATGTAACCTGAATATCAAAGCCGAAGGTGACAACGAGCACCACAAAATTGAAGCGATTTTTAAAGCATTTGCCAAAGCCATTAAAATGGCGGTAAAACGCGATGCCGAGAAAATGGTATTGCCAAGCACAAAAGGGCTGCTGTAAGCAAAGTAGAAAGCAGAAAGGTTTAAGGCGGAGGGTTTTGAAACTCATTCGTTGTTAAATAAACCCGATAGAGCGGAATAGCCCGTAGCGTAGCGAGGACTATAAGCGATAGCGGGACTGCAGAACCTATAAAAAACTGGCATTCATTTTCAAACCTTTAAAAAAGAGTCTGAATTATTAAATTATGATTGGAATAGTAAATTACGGAGCAGGTAACATCTTCTCTCTTACCGCAGCTTTAGATCGCCTAAACCTGCAATATGGCATGGTTGATACAGAAGCTGACCTGGAAAAATATAGCCACATCATCATCCCGGGTGTAGGCCATGCAGGTGCTGCTATGGAAAAACTGAAAGGTACGGGCCTGGTTGAAGCGATTAAAAAGCTCAGCAAACCGGTGCTGGGCATTTGCGTAGGCATGCAGCTCATTACCGAACATTCGGAAGAAGGCGATGCTGCACTCTTAGACATTGTACCTGTAAAAACCAAAAAATTTGATAAAGCACTGAATATCAAAATCCCACACATGGGATGGAATGCGGTGAGCCCCCAAAACAATTCGCTATTTGAAGGTGTTGAAGATAATACACAATTTTACTTTGTGCATTCGTACTTTATTGAATATAACCCTACTTTTGACATTGCATCTGCTGATTATGGTTTAAAGTTTTCGGCAGCAGTACAAAAAGATAATTTTTACGGTGTTCAGTTCCACCCGGAGAAATCTGGAAAAGCCGGTGAATTAATATTAAAGAATTTTTCAAACTTAAGCTTATAAAATGTATATAATACCTGCTATTGATATTTTAGACGGAAAGGTTGTTCGTTTGCGTGAAGGTGATTACAACCAAAAAACGGAATACGATGTTTCCATTGCCGAGATGATCGAAAAATACCGTTCTAACGGTACAGATTTCATCCACATTATCGATTTGAATGGTGCAAAAGGCGATTTCAGCAACCAGAAGTCACTTTTCGAGATCATTAAGAAAACAGAAATGAGGGTGCAGTATGGCGGCGGTATCCGTACCATTGAACAGGTTACCAACTTGCTTGATGCTGGTATTCACCGGGTAATTGTCGGTACTCAGGCCATTACCAATCCTGATTTCCTTCCTTCGTTAAGCGAGGCTTTCGCCAAAAAAGACGATTACGCCAACCGTATTGTTATTGCAATCGATGTGCTGGATGAAGTGATCAAATACTCGGGCTGGATGGAAAGCTCGCCGATTAAACTGATGGATTATGTGGATAAATGCCTTTCGCTGGGTTTCTTCCGTTTCCTGTGTACCGATATCAGCAAAGATGGAAAATTAGGTGGCGCAGCCATCGATTTATATGAAAAACTACTGGAACACTCGCCAATGATTAAATTGATTGCTTCTGGTGGTGTAAGTTCAATGGATGATATTTACGAATTGGCTAAATACCCAATCAGGAGCGTAGTGGTTGGAAAAGCGATTTACGAAAACCGCATCACCATCGAAGAGATTAAAGAGTGGAATTTGAAGGCTTTGAGCTCGATTTAATTGCATAAATATTTATGTCATCCTCATAAACTAAGGATCTCCAGCAATGAAAGGTAAAACAATATTTTATTCAGGAATAGCTTTAGTTGCAGTGAGTATTATCATGGCAATTTGGGGAATCCATATGTTTACCTATCGTGGCGATTTCAATAATATAATGAGCATCACAGGTCAATATTCTTTTATTCTTTGCGGCCCGTTTTTTCTTATTGGACTTGCACTTTTAATCGTTGGATACGTAAAAATTTAATTTAATAATATCCGTCATTGCGAGGCACGAAGCAATCCTACAACAATCGCTATGTTATCCTGCCTCGCAATGACGAAAACCAAAACAAATGCTAAGTAAAAGAATAATACCCTGTCTTGACGTTAAAGATGGCCGCACGGTAAAGGGTGTAAACTTTGTTGATTTACGCGATGCGGGAGATCCGGTTGAACTGGCTGCCCAATACGCACAACAAGGGGCCGACGAACTGGTTTTCCTCGATATTACCGCTACACACGAGCGTCGCAAAACGATGATCGAAATGGTTAAATCGGTTGCCAGACAATTAAACATTCCTTTTACCATTGGTGGAGGAATTACGGAAATTGCCGATGCTGAAGCCTTGTTAAACGCTGGTGCCGATAAAATCAGCATCAATTCGGCAGCTGTTCGCAATCCTAAACTGATTGAAGAACTGGCTAAAACTTTCGGGGTACAATTCGTGGTTTTAGCGGTCGATACCAAACATGTTGACGGTAAAAACATGGTACATTTAAATGGTGGCAGGTTAATTACCGAACTGGAAACAGAAAACTGGATTAAACAAGCAGAAGATTTAGGTGCTGGCGAAATCCTGTTAACCTCAATGGACCACGACGGGACTAAAGCGGGTTTTGATTGCGGATTGCTAAGTAAGGTAAATCAAATAATTAACATTCCGATTATCGCTTCGGGCGGTGCCGGTAACATGGATCATTTTACCAAAGTTTTCCAAAAAGCAAACGTAGATGCCGCATTGGCCGCCTCGGTATTTCACTACGGAGAAATTTTGATCCCCGATTTAAAACAGGAATTAAGAAGAAATCAGATTCCGGTAAGAATATAAATTAGTCCGGAGTCAGCAGTCCATAGTCATGAGTCTGTTCTTCCGAAATAAAGAAATAAAATGACAATCGATACCAATTCCCTTGATTGGGATAAAACTGCAGGTTTATTGCCTGTAATTATTCAGAATTACAAAACCTTAGAGGTTTTAATGCTGGGCTATATGAACGCAGAGGCTTTGGAGAAAACCCAGGCCGAAGGCAAAGTAACCTTCTTTTCACGCTCAAAAAACCGCCTCTGGACGAAAGGAGAAACCAGCAATAACTTTTTGTACGTAAAAGAACTTTTTGTTGATTGCGATAATGATACCATCTTGATTAAGGCAAATGCAGTAGGCCCTACCTGCCATACCGGTAGCCGCAGTTGTTTTAAAACAGATTTCAACCAGAATTTTATTTTTGAGCTGGAAAATATCATCAACGACAGGTACGAAAATCCTGTAGAAGGTTCGTACATCAACAAAATGCGCAGTAAGGGTTTGAATAAAATTGCGCAGAAAGTTGGCGAAGAAGGTGTTGAAACCGTAATTGCAGCACTTGCTGAAAGTGAAGAAGAACTTATTGGCGAAGCATCAGACCTGCTTTTCCATCTGATGTTCTTGCTAAAAGAAAAAGGCTTATCAATTCAGGATATTGCTAAGAATTTAGAGAAAAGACATAAGTAAGCGTAAAGGTAAAAGCTGAAAGGAGAAAGCCTTAGTTTATCTTTCGCTTTGGTCTTTCAGCTTTATGCTTAAATTTCAAAAAATGTTAAAACACATACAAACCCTTCCAGGCCACCAAAATCCGGTATATGCACTTGCACATTCCGATCATGATGATATATTTTTTAGTGCCGGTAACGATAAAGGCATTGTAGAATGGTCTTTAGCCCAGATGGCTTTTGTTAAGGTTAAAATGCCCGTGCAAAGCTCTGTTTATTACCTGCACTATTATAACAATCAGTTATTTGTGGGCGAAAGAAGTGGCGCATTTAGTGTTTACGATTTAAACAAACAGGAAGTGGTTGTGCGTGTGAACGCGCATTTGAAACCGATTTTCAACATTAAAACTGTTCAGTCCAAAAATGAGCTCATTACCACAGGCGAAGATGGAACAGTTGCGGTTTGGTCCTTAACCGATTTTAAAGAGATCTACCGCTTCCAGGCGGCTTATGACACCGTACGAACCATTGCCCTCTCTCCGGATGAAACGGAGATTGCCTTTGGCTGTAAAGACCATCTGATTAAAGTCTATAACCTGAGCGATTACAGCCTGAAACAAAACCTCGAAGGACATAAACTTCCGGTAACTGCTTTGGCCTATCATCCGGAAAGCAGGTATTTAATTTCAGGAAGCCGCGATGCACAGCTTAAAATATGGAGTCTGCCAAATTATGAGCTGCTGCAAACCGTTCCGGCCCATATGTTTACTGTTTACGACATTGCTTTCCATCCTACGCTGCCCTATTTTGCAACCAGCAGTCAGGATAAGAGCATTAAGTTATGGGATGCCGAAAACTTCAAACTGTATAAAATTTTAAGTCTCGAAAAAGCAGGAATCGGCCATACCCATTCCATTAATAAAATTGTTTGGAGCAATGATGGCAAATACCTTATTTCGACAGGGGATGATAAACAGGTGATGATTTGGGAGATGGAATAATTTACAATTATTCAGAGTAGTCGTCGCCCTGAATTCATTTCAGGGCCTCTAATTGAAGATGCTGAAACAAATCCGATAGCTATCAGATCAGCATGACGATAGCGTTTTTATAAAATTAATTCAGCTTCTTATAAAATGGATTAATATCCCTTAATTGATTTCGCGTTTTATTGTAGATTTTTCTCCAAAATGGTGTCCTCACAACAACAACATCACCCATAAACGCAGTTGGATCTTCGTTTAATGTAATATTAAGATAAGCATCAGTTGATTTGAATTTAACATTTTTATTTTCACAACCTATGTATCTTATCTCCAGTTCTTTTAAATCAATTTCCTTTTGAACAAGATAAGTAAGCGAAAACTCGCCGTTTGCATTGGTCGAACAGCCATATTTTTCTCCTAAAATACGGATGCTTACTGCTGGCAATGCCAATTTATCTTTATCTGTAATTTTTCCTTTTATAACCCGTAGTGAATCAGAAAATTCTTTATCCTGAATCTTCTCCTCAAAATTGGTGGGCGTTTTTTCAGTTTGAATTATCGATGGTTTTACAATTTCTCCTTTGCTCAACTTCGGAAAACTTAAAAAAGCCAATAAAGAAGCAGCAACCAGGCCTGGCTTAAATTTAGTAAGCGTATAATTTGATTTTCCCTGAATCAAACGGTCCAATTGATCTTGTTTAAACCTGCCACAGCTTTCGCTTTGATTTTTGTTAAACCAATTTTGTAAGTCGCGATCAGAAAAATGAGTAAAATCTATTACTGCCTTTTGGCAGGAACCGCAAAATTTACCCTTTGCGTTGGCTTGCATCTCCCCCCATTTTTCGAAACAAGGATTAGGAATATGGATTTTAAAACCTGAACTCATAAATTCAATTTATCAAATTATCTAAAAATTTTTAAAACCTTGCTTGCAATTCTTCTGGTTAACGTTGTTTTTATTGAAATACCGCCAAGCCTTCCAACAAGTTTAGCACTTAACTCATCGACTGCCACTTGTCTTGAAAAATCCATTTTATTTACAGCTTGTAATACTACCAAAATTTCTTTTTCCTCACCTAAAAGGAATAAACACATTTTAGTTTCAAAAGAATTTGATGTAAAGATTAACCCAGAAATAGTCCTGTTCCTGGGTTTCTTAATCTTGATGTAGAACGACCCGTCGGCTGCCGTTTTAGTATAAATGTTTTGATCTTTTAATTCGACATTTATATTGTTCAGGCCAATCCCATTCTGATCATATACGCTTCCTTTTATAAAAGTATATGCTCCATCCTTTTCATCAGAAATTTGCCGATGTTGAGCATTAAGTACCGGCGTTAATAAATTAATATTTTTTGAATAGGTGAATTTAGGCGCACTTAAAAATGTAAAAACCGAAGCTGCAATTAATCCAGGTTTAAAAATCGCAAAAAATGATCTGTTCTTGGTGCCAATATACCGATCAAGCTGCTCCTGTTTAAACCTGCCACAGCTTTCACCTTGATTTTGGTTAAACCAATCTTGTAAGGCGCGGTCAGAAAACTGAGTAAAATCTATTACAGCCCTTTGGCAGGAACCGCAAAATTTACCTTTTGTATCAAGTTGCATCTCGTCCCATTCCTCATGACAAGGATTAGAGATTTGAATTTTAAACTTAGCTGGCATAAAAAAATGATCTTTTTAATAAGATACATTTCAAGCCACTATTCCACAAACCGTTTTATAATTCTAAGTTTATGCGAATATTTGCCAAGCTCTTTATTAAAAATCCCCTGATCATCAATCGGGTCAATTTTCACTTTGGCAGAAGCATGGATAATTTCGTTAGCACTTAACATAATACCCACATGCGTAATTTTACCTTCATCGTTATCGAAAAAAGCAACATCGCCGGGTTTGCATTCGGCCAGGAACCCCACAAGTTCGCCCTGTTCGGCTTGTTGCGAAGCATCACGGTTTAATTTGATGCCCAGCAGTTTAAATACTAATTGTGTAAAACCTGAGCAGTCTAATCCAAATAAATTCCGCCCACCCCACAGATAAGGGATATTCTGGAAAAATTTGGCTGTAGCTGTAACATCAGCCTTAAAATCTGTTTTCTGACTATCGTGCGCATCAAAGCCTAGTTTATATGCTTCAGCTCCGGCGTAACAAATCCCATCTTTTAAAAACGCGAGGTTACTACCCGGGCACAAGTGATATAAACTCCCGTCTTCGGCCGTTAAGGTGTTGTTAAAACTTAAAGGTGCCAGCAAATGGCAATCGTGCATTTCGGCAAACTGATCCTGGCTAATGGGTGCCAGCTGCCTGAAATCCATCCAGCCTTCATAACCATCGTATCCGTTTTGAACCAGCCACCAGCGTTCTTCCTTTTGGATAATTTCAACGTGGTCGCCGAATAAAAGTTGGGATACAATTTCTGATCGATCTGATGCATCTGCCCGCAAAGGTGCCACAGCAACCCTGCAAATACCGTATTGGTTTTCCATTTAATGTACCTGTAAATTAGTAGAGTAAAACTAATAAAATACATCCATTGCCTAACATTTTGCCTGCAAATTTGTTATTTTTATGATGATAACCTTTTAAATATAAACGCTATGAACTTTAAAAAAATATTAATTGCCGTTGATAATAGCACCTGCTCAGAAAAAGCGGCAAAAGCCGGTTACGACATGGCAGAAAAATTTGGAGCAGAAGTAGCATTGGTTAATATTATCGAGCCTATCCCAGCCAACGTAAATCCCGATTTAACATTGGCACCAGTATTTTTAGAAACCTACGACAATAGCGAAGAGAACAGTCATGTTTTGCTCAAAGAAATGGAAACAAAATATGGCAGGGATATTAAAACAACCTATTTAAGCATTGTAGATACCGCAGCACATGGCATTATCCAGCAGTCAGACGAATGGGGATCTGACCTGATTGTAATCGGAACCTATGGCCGAACCGGATTATACCATTTTTTGATGGGAAGCGTAGCCGAACATGTGGCACGGAAATCAGCTTGTCCGGTTTTGATTATCCCTAATAAGTGTGAGGTGGATTAAATAACCAATATTCAAATCACAATAATCAAACACTACGTTCGTCTAAACCTGGTGTTTTATACAGTTTGAAAATTGATTTATTGATAATTGGTTATTTTAAGAACCAGCACAAAAAAAAGTCTCGATTAATAACCGAGACTTTTTAATTTAATATCTTTTAATTATTAACCTTCCTGGTGTAACCAGGCTTTCTTAGCCAATAATTCTTCTTCTGTTTCGCGGATATCTTCGTCATCTACGCAGCAATCAACCGGGCATACTGCCGCACATTGAGGCTCATCATGAAAACCTTTACATTCAGTACACTTATCCGATACGATATAATATACTTCGTCTGAAACTGCTTCCTGAGTTGCATCAGCTTCGATTTGTTGATTACCAAAATCAATGATACCGTTTAAATTGGTACCATCAGAAAAACGCCATGCAGTTCCGGCATCGTAAATTGCGTTATTTGGACATTCTGGTTCACATGCCCCACAATTTATACACTCATCTGTTATTTTAATTGCCATGTTTTCGTCTAATTCTTTTGCTTAGTTTACCTTTGCGCTGCAAATATAAGATATAATCAATTAATAATAATTCTAAATATGTCAGCATTAACTCAAGAAAAAGCAATAATCGCATTTGGTGAACTAGGTAAAAAGCTTACAAACCCTACTGACATACTAGGAAATGCACTTTATAGTGCCGAAAGTGCCAATGCATGGTTCACTCAAGAAAATATAAAAAAATCTGTTTTATCTTTTGCAGCCATGCTAAATGAGGCCGATTTAGCACTTTGGTTCGAATCAGTAAAGTTTAGTACATTGCCTAAAAAAGTGGGGCTAATCCTTGCCGGCAATATTCCTCTGGTGGGTTTACACGATGTTTTAAGCGTTTTAGCTACAGGAAATATTGCGCTAATTAAACTTTCTTCGTCTGACGACAAACTGATTAAAACTGTTATTAAGGAGTTAATTAATATCGAACCTGCCTTTGCAGATAAAATTGAATATGTAGAGCGTTTAAAAGACTTTGACGCTGTAATTGCCACCGGAAGTAACAATTCATCGCGGTATTTCGATTACTATTTTAGCAAAGTGCCCAACATTATCCGCAAAAACAGAAACAGCGTTGCCATTTTGGATGGCACCGAAAGTAAAGAGGATATCCAAAACTTAGGAGCCGATATTTTCGACTATTTTGGATTAGGTTGCAGAAATGTTTCTAAAGTATATTTCCCGAAAGGTTACGATATTGCCCACTTATACGAAGGCATTGAAAGCAACAATCAAATCATTAACCACTTTAAATACCAAAACAATTACGATTACAATAAATCTATTTACCTGGTAAATGCCGCCAAACATTTCGATAATGGTTTTTTATTATTAAAAGAAGACGAAAGCCTGGCTTCGCCTTTAGCAGTGCTTTATTACGAGGAGTACGAAAACCTTCAGGATGTAGAAAATAAACTGAAAGATAAAGCAGCAGATATTCAATGCGTGGTTACCAAAACGCCAATAAATGTAGCCAGTTTTGATTTCGGCCAAAGCCAACACCCAAAACTTTGGGATTATGCCGATAATGTAAATACAATTGAGTTTTTGAATAGATTTTAAACTTATTTGCATTAATTTTAATTTATGAAAAATTTACTGCTCATCGCCTTTTTTATTTTTACGTTTTCAATTGTAAAAGCTCAAGGTCCTCCAGCCATGGCAGAGCCTACAAATTCTAACAAGCTTTTAATAGATGAGCTAATGGAAGTTAGTAGTTATAAAGTGCTGTTCGAAAGATCCTGTATTTCTCAAATTGATAATATTTCTAAAAAAAATAAATGGACTAACGATAAACTTGAAAAAACAAAGGCAAAATTAAATTTTCAGGATTTTAAAAATTTCACCGTTTATAATGCATTTTCATCATTAACTACAGAAGAGCTAAAACATTTTATAGCGGCTTACAAATCACTAAAAAAGCGAAAGATAGAGACAAAATTCTTCCTGTTTAATCCTATTATATCAAATAATATCTCAAACTACCTCACCAATTTTATTATAGACAAATAGCTAATAAACTGACCAAAAAGCTAGTTAATATTTAAATTGAATTATAATTTTTTATTTAGATATTCGCTGATTCACCTGAGCCAGTAGATGTATCGTTTCATAAAAGCGTTATCCTTTCTTTGCATTTTCCTATTTGCAAATTTTGCTAAGGCACAGGTATGTATAGGCACTTTTGGTCAGCCTTTAATTAACCAGACTTTTGGACAGGGTAATAATACCGATAACTGGTATGGTCCGTTAGCGCAATATGCTCCGGGAGCAACTACATTTACAACTTTCATGGGGCCTCCTGGGCCAAATTCAAGAGCTTTAGCGCCAAATCAATCAGGTTTGGTTAAAACACCAGCTACTCCAGGCAATCCCTACCCTAGTTACTGGCAACCACATGCAGACCATACCGGCGATAGCAATGGATTAATGCTTTTAATAGATGGTATAGCTACCAAAACAGTGTTCTTTGAACAAAGCATGGATAATCTTTGTCCAAATACCCTTTTGCGTTTATCTATTTGGGTACTTAATACCAATTCGGCCGCTGCAAATGCCCAGCCACCCAATATGATTTTAAAGGTAATTGATCCCAATAGCAATCTTTTGGGCAGTACTTCAACCGGAAATGTTACAGCAGATGGAAGGTGGCATCAATATTCGCTCGATTTTAGCAACGGGAACAATTCTACTGTAACGCTGCAACTGATAAACGACACACAGACCAACAGTGGTAATGATTTTGCGCTCGACGATATTACCGTACAGGCTTGCGGTCCAGGCATCACCCCCTTTTTCAACCTCAACAACACTTCATTAAATATGTGTGTGGGCAATACTGGTAACTTTACGGTAGATGCTAATATTTCGCCAGAGTATAACAATCCGGTTTATCAGTGGCAAGAAAAAACAGGTTCTGGCTGGATTGATATTCCTGCAGCAACTACAAAACAGGCTACAATCGATTTTTTAAACAAACCAGTTGGAACCTACCAATACCGCTTAATTACTGCCATAAACGGAAATATAGATAAAGTGAACTGTCGGGCAGTATCCGATCCCATAACAGTAATGGTAAACCCATTGCCCATTGCCAAAGCTGAAAATTTTGGTCCTTTTTGTATTGGATACACCATTCAACTAAATGCATCGGGTGGAACAAGCTACAGCTGGACCGGGCCAAATGGGTTTACATCAACAGCCCAAAGTCCAACATTCATTAATGCAACCAAAGCCATGGACGGCGAATATACGGTTACTGTTTCGGCAAATGGTTGTTCAGCAAACGCATCAACCCATGTGCTGGTTTACGATCCTGTACAGGTTACAACCAACATACAAGCAGCTACTATTTGCGAGGGGAAATCAATCCAGTTAGCAGCAGCTGGTGGCACCGAATACCTTTGGCAACCTGCCATTGGCCTGTCAGACCCTAAAAGTGCTAGCCCTGTTGCTTCCCCTACCGAAACCACCACCTATACAGTAAAAGTTACCAACGGCACATGCTCCGAAACAGCGCAAATAACCATTAATGTAAATAAAAATGCCTTGGCAGATGCCGGAGCGGATCAGAAGATCGTAGATGGGCAAAAAATAACTTTAAGTGGTAAGGTTTCTGGAGATGTTACCTATTTATGGACACCTGCCGATTATCTTAATGATCCAACTAAACTAAACCCTGTTGCTACACCACCGCGCGATATCACCTACACTTTACACGCTACCTCAAATTCGGGCTGCAGCAGCAGTAGTGATGATGTTACCATAACTGTTTATCCAAAAGTGGTTATCCCCAACACTTTTTCACCAAATGGCGATAGCGTAAACGATACCTGGAATATACCAGCAGCAGCGTCATTCCCTAATCCGGTAGTCAAAATTATCAATCGTTTTGGCAACCTGGTTTACCAAAGTACCGGACCATTTAAGCCCTGGGATGGCAAAATGAACGGGAAAGAACTTCCTCCTGCAGTGTATTATTATTCGGTTTATTTAAACGAAGATTTCCAAACCTACACCGGCTGGCTCATGTTGGTCAGATAAAAAGGGCTTCATACTTTCGCTTATCATTTGGAAATGCTATTTTTGAGCACAATGTATATCGTTAAAGTTAAAGGCATAGCCAAAATTCCGGATTACGTACAGTTAAGAGATGACAAGTTTACACTTTTAGCTTATTTTAGGGTAGACAGGCCTGATAAATCGTTGGAAAAACTGGGTTTGGGTGACAAACAGGATTACATTATGGAAATGGTTAAAGACCTGCCTTTTGGGCAGATTGCAAAATTAGAAATATAATATGACAGGTAACGCAGTAATTCATTTAAGCAATGTTGATGTTTTTCAACAGAAACATCTGGTACTCTCAAACGTAAATTTACACATCGAAAAAGACGAATTTATATTCTTAATCGGTCAAACCGGTTCGGGCAAGAGTAGTTTGCTTAAAATATTATATGGCGATTTGCATATTGGTAGCGGCGAAGGTAACATTGCAGGCTTCGACCTTAAAAACCTGAAAGAAAGCCAGGTGCCTTTTTTACGTCGTAAACTGGGTGTGGTTTTTCAGGATTTTCAGCTTCTTACAGACAGGACAATTGAAAAAAACCTCGAATTTGTACTCAAAGCTACTGGCTGGAAAGACGAAAAGCTGATTAACGAGCGCGTAAAAGATGTTTTGGATAAAGTGGGTTTACGCTCGAAGATTAAAAAAATGCCACACGAAATTTCTGGTGGCGAGCAGCAACGCATCGTAATTGCAAGGGCCTTGTTAAACGATCCGGAAATTATATTGGCCGATGAACCGACAGGTAACTTAGATCCCGAAACTTCGGAAGAAATTGTAACGCTATTGAAACAAATCAGTCAGGCCGGAACCGCCGTTTTAATGGCTACACACGATTACCACATCATACGTACTTTCCCATCGCGTATCATCAAATGCGAAAATGGTATTGTTCACGAAGATGCACAAATAGCATAAAAAATTCTGACATCCGTCAGCTAATCAGCCAAACTGTTCAGATAATTACAAATAAATCTGACAGCTTGGCTGATTTCCGTTTATGGCAAAATAGTTGAGATTAACACAAAAAAATTCAGCCTGGTATTATGTTTAATAAGAAGAAAAATAACGATAAAGAAGAAAATATAATGAATACTGAAAATACATCAGAAAATCCTACTGAAAATGTAGAAAATACTGATGCTGCTGCAAATGTAACTGAGCAGGCTCCGGAACTAACTGCTGAAGAGAAATTACAGGCAGAAGTTCAACAACTTAATGATAAATACCTGCGTTTATATGCAGAGTTTGACAATTACAAACGCCGTACACAAAAAGAACGCGTAGAGTTGTTACAAACCGCTGGTAAAGATGTAATTGTTTCGCTTTTACCGGTTTTAGATGATTTTGACCGTGCATTAAAAGCAATGGAAAGCGCAAGTGAGGTTGCTCCGGTTAAAGAAGGTGTTTTATTGGTTAGCACCAAATTAAAAAACACTTTGGCGCAAAAAGGTTTAAAAGATGTAGAAAGCATCAGCCAGCCTTTTAATACCGATTTCCACGAGGCCATTACCAATATCCCTGCCCCTACCGAAGAATTAAAGGGTAAGGTTATTGATGAGGTTGAAAAAGGTTATACTTTAAATGATAATGTAATCCGCTTTGCTAAAGTAGTAGTTGGCGCTTAGAAAAATTGAAAAGTTGGAAGGTTATCGGTTGGAATGTTGTAGACAATAATTTCAATAACCAGTTCCAAACCATAAAATAATAAATAGAATGTTTGTTGGGTAGCATAACGTTGATCGTTTCAACCTTCAAACATTTTAACGTTTATAAAGAAAATGAGTAAAAGAGATTATTACGACGTATTAGGCGTAACCAAAAGCGCAGCTGCTGACGAGATAAAGAAAGCTTACCGTAAGATGGCGATCAAATATCACCCAGATAAAAACCCGGGAGATAAAGCCGCTGAGGATAAATTTAAAGAAGCTGCAGAAGCATACGAAGTTTTAAGCAGCCCGGAGAAAAAACAGCGTTACGATCAGTTTGGCCATGCCGGTGTAGGCAGCAGTGCCTCTGGTGGTTATGGTGGTGGCAACATGAACATGGATGATATCTTCAGTAATTTTGGGGATATTTTTGGTGGTCATAACCCATTCGAAAGCTTTTTTGGTGGTGGCGGCGGTGGCCAGCAACGTGGTGGCCGACGTGTAGCTAAAGGTTCTAACCTACGCATTAAGGTTAAATTAACACTTGAAGAAATTGCGCACGGTGCTGAAAAGAAAATTAAGGTTAATAAACTGATTGTATGTAAAACCTGCGACGGTTCTGGTGCAAAAGATAAATCATCGGTAAGTACTTGTGGTACTTGCGGTGGCAGCGGCCAGGTACGCAGGGTAACCAATACCATTTTAGGCCAGATGCAAACTGCATCAACCTGCCCTACCTGTAACGGAAGCGGTCAGCAAATTACAGCTAAATGTAATGTTTGCCATGGTGATGGCGTGGTACGTGGTGAAGAAACTATTACCATTAACATTCCTGCAGGTGTGAGCGAAGGCATGCAACTGAGCATGAGCGGTAAAGGAAATGCAGCACCAAACGGCGGTATTCCGGGCGATTTGATTATCTTAATTGAAGAAACTCCACACGAAACCTTAAAACGCGAAGGCAACAATATTGTTTACGATTTACACTTAAGTTTTGTAGATGCTGCTTTAGGAATGAGCATAGAAGTACCTACAATTGATGGTAAAGCCAAAATTAAAATTGATCCGGGTACCCAAAGCGGAAAACTATTGCGTTTAAAAGGCAAAGGTTTACCAGAGGTGAACTCGTACCACAGAGGTGATGAAATTATCCACATCAACATCTGGACACCTAAAGCGCTAAGCAGCGATGAACGCAGTGCTTTAGAGAAATTACGCGAATCTCCAAACTTTAAGCCACAACCTGGCAAAAACGACAAGAGCTTCTTCGAAAGAATGAAAGAATATTTTGAGTAATTAATTCCACATAAATTTAAAAAACCGGTGTCGCAAGCATCGGTTTTTTGTTTTCAAGGCGTAATTTCGGCTCGAGAGAAAGAGTGATAATATTCACTTTATGTAATCTGTCACCATTTTCGTTTCTAATAAACCTTTCAGTATATACACTGTTTTCTGTAAATGAAATGGCGAATTGGTTGTTCTGGTTTTTATTACCGCGAATGGAAAGAAGTCTTCTATCCGAAAGGCTTGGTGCAAAAAGATTGGTTTAAGTATTATTGTGAGCATTTTAATACGATAGAAATCAATTCTACCTTTTATAAAATGCCACCTCAAAAATCATTCGACAAATGGTATGATGAAAGTCCCGGCGAATTTATTTTTACCATCAAGGCTCCACGTTTAATTACACATTATAAACAACTTAATG
Organism: Pedobacter ghigonis; assembly: GCF_903166585.1. Classification (GTDB taxonomy): domain Bacteria; phylum Bacteroidota; class Bacteroidia; order Sphingobacteriales; family Sphingobacteriaceae; genus Pedobacter; species Pedobacter ghigonis. The sequence continues at coordinate 119,291 of NZ_CAESCM010000015.1, read as the reverse complement.
ATTGTAAAACACTCATTAACGATTTTTATGCCGCAGTTCAATCAGGCTTAAAAGAGAAAATAGGCTGTATATTATTTCAGTTTCCACCCAAATTTGAATATACAACCGATCGGCTGGCCAGGCTAATCGAAAATCTAAATCCCGATTTTCAGAATGTTGTAGAGTTTCGTCATCTCAGCTGGTTTAACGAGGAGATTTATCAGGAACTTTCTCAATGTGACATTATTTTTAGCGGTCAGAGTTACCCTGCTGATCTACCAGATACGGTGATCCAAAATACGGATAAGGTGTATTATCGCTTTCATGGCAAGCCCGTACTTTACAAATCGGAATATGATAAAGCATTGATTGATGCTTTCGCCATGCAAATTAAAGCAGATATTAAGGAAGTTTATGTTTATTTTAACAATACATGGGGCACAGCGGCACTGCATAATGCCAGACAATTACAAATGGCAGTGTAATAAATTTTCAGGCTATTTTATATACCTAATGGTAAAACTGAAATAAAATAAGCCCGTTAACCATGATATTTTGTTATACGAACCTTAATTTAGCACCAACAATAACAAAATTTAACGGATAGCAGGACTTACAGTACCGAAGGTCCTTTATTTTTGTTTTCACAAACCTACTATTATGCGCATTGCTGTTATCGATCTGGGCACTAACACCTTTCATTTGCTTATTGCAGAAGTAAATACAACTACATTTGAAATTCTGTACAAAACCAATGTTCCGGTTAAGCTGGGTGAAGGCAGAATTAACGATAATGTTATTATCCCAGCTGCTTTTGAAAGAGGTGTAAACTGCCTTAAAAACTTTCAAAATACTATTGCTGAGTATAATGTAGATCGTGTAAGGGCAACTGCAACTTCGGCAGTGAGAAGCGCCGGGAATGGAAATGATTTTGTAAAGGCTGTTAAAGAAGCCACCGGCATCAGTATCGAAACGATTAGCGGCGATGAAGAGGCCGAATTAATTTACCAGGGCGTAAAATTAAGTGGTGCCATACAAGAGCTATCGCTAATTATGGATATTGGTGGTGGCAGCGTAGAATTTATTCTCTGCAACGCGGAACAGTTGATCTGGAAAAAAAGCTATAACATTGGGGCGGCACGCCTGATGCAACAGTTCTTTAAATCTGATCCCCTTTCTGACGAAGATAAACAAGCCATACTCTTTCGCATTCAGGAACAACTGACAGATCTTTTTGAAATCTGTGAAAAATATAAACCGCAAATTTTAATTGGTTCGGCTGGTGCGTTCGAAACCTTCGCCGAACTCCTTACCCGAAAGCATAACGAGGCTATAGATATTGCACAGATCAAAACCTATCTGTTTAACTATGATGATTACATTGAAATAGCGCTGAGGCTGATCAACTCTACCCACCAGCAAAGGGTAGAAATGCCCGGAATTATTCCGCTACGGGTAGATATGATTGTAATTGCCTCCCTGATTACGAATTATGTTTTAGGCCGTTGTAAAATAAACAGGCTTACACTTTCTACTTATGATCTAAAAATGGGCGTTTTGGCCAGCCAGATATAAAAAAATGATCCATACAAAATGTACAGATCATTGAGAGAATGAAAGCGTAATTTATATTTAGTGTTTTTTAATAAGAGGGCTATTTATAGGAAACATTAATCTTGCCCATAATTGCATATTCTGCTTTATATGGATAATAATCTTGCTGCTTAACAGTTTTATTATCCAATTTAAGTGCAACCAGGTATTCGCTGCCTTCAGCAATTAACTCATTATGTTTCCAGTATAAACTGTCGTCTACTTTAAATTCGTAACGTCCGTTTTTATCAGTAACTGTGGTAAGGTTGGTACCTTTTAACCTGAGTTTTAAACCAGCCATTGGAACATTGGCGTTGTTATTTTTCAAAAACATATAACCATAAAATGTTCTCAAAATAACAGGCTCATCAGGTTTATTTGCCTGATGATCGTTTTTTGGCTTAATAAGCTCAACAGATTCCCTTTTTGGTGTTGCATGTGTACTCTGTGTTAAAATGCTCGCTCCAATGGCCAATACGCCCAGGTATTTCATCCAGTTCCTGTTCTTTGCAGGTACAACGATTAAATGGTAGTTGAGCTGGTTTAATTGCAGCTGAGTCAAGCGTCCACACACCGTTGAACTGGCGCCCGCCAGTGTTTGAATGATTTGGGCGTTGGTATAACCCGAGAAATCGATTACATTTTTACTGCAGGCCGTACAGAAATTAAAGCCTGCACCTTTTTCCATTTCATCCCAGTTTTGCGTGCAGGGTTCGGCTATGGTTATTTCGGAAATTCTTGTTTTCATTGGTGTTGGTTTCAGGTATGATGACAATCCTTAAAAAATTCCATAACAAAAAAATTATTTACCTTTTTCATTGGCACCTAACTTACTTGCTAAATAGTTTGGCAAAGTTTTAACAGCTAAATCCAGCTTTTTCGAATTGGCTTTCTGTAGCGTTTTATCGCTTAAATTTCCATTATAATTAAGATACAGGTAATAAATCAGCATCCTGTTGTAGTCGTCAAGGTTACTGTCGGCAATAGTGCTTAACATTTTGTCTTCAATAATGGTCCTATCTTTTGTTTCTGACAATGCCCTACCCAATCTGCTAATGCTGCCATAATAGTGGTTATTGCTTGCGTCTTCAACGCGCAAACTAATTCCGAGCAATAAATCGAGTACATTAATATCTAAAACTTCCAGCTCGCGGATATATGTTTTTCGTCCGGCCTGGGCATAACTTCCATCACTCATTCTATCAAACCGATCGTTCATAATATCAAGATGAGCCCGGAGAAATATCTCCCATTTGGCTGTCTCTGCCGAGAGTTTGGCAATATTCATGGCATGTCGCCTCGGACTATCATCCATACTTCACGTGCCAACAACAATCCTGTTTCTTTTTAATTGAAGGGCCATTTCTTTATTGTGATATAAGGCCACCATTTCTTCAAAATCATCATTACCACCACCTTTTTCTATCGCCTCAGCAAGTGCTGCATTAAACAGCTCAGTAAAACGGCCATCCTGTTTCCTTAAGCTGTCAATTTTGGAGGCCTTGTTCGAATACCATAATTCTATCTTTTTATTATAGTTTTTATCTTCACTCGCATAAACAGGCCTCTGTGTTTTTCCAAAAATATAGGTTTCAAACTCCCCTATCTTAGTTTGTTTTGCATTGTAGTATACGCCACTTCTTATTGCCTTTTTAGCGAAGATTTGAGTAGAGGTATCAATTAAACAATCCGAATACTGAAACATTTTAGCGTAATGCGCCGGAAGCGGATTTTGTTTAAAATCTTCAGTAATTTAAAATGCACTTAACGATTCGGTTGAATACCTGGTGGCAGGCTCGTAAAGCATAATCCACGAATTTTTCGGAATAACCGCATAGCGATCCAGATGCTGTTCAAAAACAAGACTATGCTGAAATTTACCATTCAGCTCCATGCTGCTAAATTCTATAACCGGTTTTTGCTGATAGTTTTTATAACTGAATTTAATTATCAGCAATTCGTTTTCAGCTTTTACATTAGGGTACTTTTTTAAAAAGCTATCCCACGAAATATTAGCTTCAAGATCTTTTTTTGCTTCAATTATATTTTTTCCCGAAAACGATATGTAGTTAGCTCTGGTTTGCGGTTTTGCGTGGAATGTTCGGTTAAGATCGCAGACTTTGAACTTCAAATTCAATGAGTCGACAATGAATTTCAACTTTTTAACCGTACTGTCAGGATAAATAAGGGTATTATCGGTGTTTTGGAATTCGGTTTGTGCTGAGCAGTTAAATGAATAAATAGAAATCAGCAAAATCAGGATCTGTTTCATAATGGCTATAATTTAGATTAGCATTTGAAACAGATGATGAGCTTTTTAAATATTTTCCATAATCAATATGGCAAATATTTAGCATATTTAGCTGTTAAACAAATTTCAGCAATTCGTTGTATAGCCTTTCGGTTGGTAACCCCATTACATTGGTATAAGAGCCTTCAATGCGTTCAACCACTACAATTCCCCACCAATCCTGCACGCCATAACTTCCGGCCTTATCAAAGGGCTTATAATTATCGATGTAGAAATCTATTTCAGCAGCTGTAACGGCTTTACAGGTAACTGCAGTTTGATCATAAAAAGAATACATCCTGTCGCCCTTAACCAACGTTACACCCGTAAAAACCTCGTGTTTGCTGCCCGATAATTTTTTGAGCATCTCTTGTGCATGTGCCCGATCTGCAGGCTTACCCAAAATTTCGCCGTTTAAGGCCACAATGGTATCAGCAGTAATTACGATGGCATCATCAGCAGTAAAGGCTTTGGCTTTTTGTTCGGCTATGTAAACGGCAATTTCAGCAGGGCTAAGGCCTTCAGGATAGCTTTCATCCACATCTTTCAGTTCAACCTTAAAATCGAGCCCCATCAGGCTTAGAAGTTCTTGCCTGCGCGGCGATTTAGAGGCTAAAATAATCGGTGGAAATTGAACAGGCATATCTTAATTTTCCGCTAAAATAAGAAAAGCGACCTAAAGCCGCTTTTCTTATTTGATATTTTTCAAAGATTAATTATTTCCGCCACCTTGTCTGCGTTTTTCCATTTCGGCACGTTGCTCTTTCTGCCAGGCTTCGTAAGTTTTTTTCTGATCGTCGGTTAATACTGCAGTAACTTTTGCATCGTTCTCTGCACGCATTTTTTGCATTTTCTCTCTCATTGCATCTCTATCGCCACCTTGCATTTCTTCGCGAAATTTTTTCATCGCTTCTGCCTGTTCGGTAAAAACAGTTGTAAGCTTTGTTTTTTGATCGTCAGAAAGTTTTAATTTTTCGTCTAATTGTTTTACGCGTTCTTCAGGTTTCATCATCATTCTACCTTGTCCACCACCTTGTTGTGCATTAGCGAAACCAGCTATACCTAGCATCAATCCGCAGATCATTAATAATTTTTTCATGTTTTTTGTTGTTTTTTGGTTGAAAATTGACTGGTTGGAGTCTAAAAAAAATTAATAGTTTAATGGCGAAATGTAACTTAGCTGTTGCACGTTATTACTTTTAATCCTTAAGCAGCAATACCGGTACATGCGATTTGATGGTTAGCTTCTGCGAAACGCTTTCATGCAGCAAACTCTCGAAAAAACTATACTTCTTAGGCAATGCGATAATGAGTTGTGCTGCTTCGTTTTTGGCAAATTTCACTATTCCTTTAATGGTATCAGGATGATCTGAATAATGGTAAGCCGGCGAAAAATCGCTTAACATATCATGCAGAAAATGTTCCTCCTCCCGATCGATATGATGCCCTGAATTGATATTGAGTACCAAAAGTTCGAGTGCATGTTTGCTCAGGATATTTTTAAGGGCACGCATTGGGATAACTTCTTTAACCTTTTTAAAATCGCAGGCTAAAACTGCTTTCCTGATGGATTGATAATCAGCTTTAGGGGGCACAACCAGCACCGGCACCGGACTCGATTTGGAAATTTTAATGGCATTAGAGCCGATATCGCTTTCATCTTTGGCTTTTTTACCGTTGCTACCAATAATAATCAGTTCTATTTCTTCGCGGTTTACCCGATCAATTACTGATCTTAAAATGGTATCGCGGGTTAAATAAACTTCTACTTCTACCTGAGGATTGATTTCGAGTAGTTTGGCCTTAAGTTTTTCTAAAGCAGCCAGCCTGTCAGAAATTTCGTCTGCAATGCGATCGTCGGTGGTGATCAGCATATCAGGTGTAGGCAGAATGCTTTCACATTCTGAAACGTAATAGGCGTTGAGCAAAATTATTTTAGCATTGGTCATGGCGAAGCTTAGCCTGGCCGCATATTTAGCAGCGTGATCTGCTGTTTTGGAAAAATCGACAGGTACGAGGTATGTGCTCATATGATTAAAGTTAATGTTTTTTACATTGATAAATTAATCAATCGATTGATTAATTTATCAATGTAAATTTCGCATATAATCAAGTAGAATGCAAATTTTGAAGAATGAGAATTATAATGGTAAGGTCAATACTGATTGATGTTGCAGGTGATGTTGCAATAGAACTAGATCTCCTATTGCAGTTTAGAATCAGCTATTGTTATGAGTATAATAGAAATACGTCATCTCGACTGGAGCGCAGCGAAATGGAGAGATCTCTTAGCAGATTTAGCACACTGAGCTCTACCCCGTTCTCAGCTCTCTTACTTTTGTTAAAAATGCTAGATGGCTTGATTATTCAAACAGATTTCTCGGCTACGCTCGAAATGACGATTTGGGATAATGGCGACCTAATAAGAAGCGTCTTACTAATGAACGATTGAACAAGTTTGGAGTTGGGTGTTCGGAGTTGGGAGACAGTTAACCGACGATACAGTTTGCAATTGGCAGTTTACAGTTAAGATGAACAAGTTTAGAGTTGGGAGTAAGTTGACCTTTAAATAGATTGCTTCAGCTCGCTCCGGCCTTGCTTCACAATGACGATTGAACAAGTTTGGAGTTGGGCGTTTGGAGTTTGGAGGCAGTAAACCGACGATACAGTTTGCAATTGGCAGTTTACAGTTACGATGAACAAGTTTAGAGTTGGTAGTAAGTTGACCTTTAAATAGATTGCTTCAGCTCGCACTGGCCCCGCTTCGCAATGACGATTGAACAAGTTTGGAGTTGGGTGTTCGGAGTTGGGAGACAGTTAACCGACGATACAGTTTGCAATTGGCAGTTTACAGTTACGATGAACAAGTTTCGAGTTGGGAGTAAGTTGACCTTTAAATAGATTGCTTCAGCTAGCTCCGGCCCTGCTTCGCAATGACGATTGAACAAGTTTGGAGTTGGGTGTTCGGAGTTGGGAGACAGTTAACCAATTTAAACAGTTAACCGCTTAACCAAATAATGAACTAATGAACTAATAAACCTATACCCCCGAATCGGCAGCATTAGGGTTTTCATCGTGCCACTTGCCTTGTACTTTCATTACCTTTTCGATAATATCGCGTACTGCGGTTTTACCACCATTATAAGGCGAAATAAAGGTAGAAATGGCTTTAATTTCTTCAACGGCATCAGCCGGACAGGTTGGGAGCCCAACCAGCTTCATTACTTTTAAATCCGGAATATCGTCGCCCATGTAAAGCACTTCTCCGGCAGTAATATTTTTATTGGCTAAGTATTGGTTAAAAACGGCTACCTTATCGCCAGTTCCCAAAAAAACATCGGTTACCCCCAGGTTAAAAAAGCGCTTGCCCATGGCAATCCCATCTCCACCCGAAATGATGCAGATGTTGTAACCACGTTTAACAGCCAATTGCATGGCATAACCATCCTTAATGTTAAAGGTGCGCAACGATTGACCGTTATCAGTAACCTGAACAGATCCATCTGTTAATACACCATCAACATCAAAAATGAAAGTGGTAATCTCTTTTAGCTTCTGAAGAAACATGTTTTGTTGGGAGTATGGATTTGAGCGTTGGAGCCGCCTCAAGACTGAAGGCTCCGAACTCATAGCTAATTACTGATTATCTCTCCACTCGTACACCCAGGCCGATTGGATTTGCTCTAAATGACCTTCGCTGCTTTCTTCGCGTGTTCCTTTAAAATTTGGTAATTCTAAAACCCAGTCGATCAATTCGGTAAAGCGGATGCGGTAAATTTTGGTTTCTGAAAAATCATCACCAAATTTCTCATATAAGGACATTGCAATATCCTCGTAATCGTTCCAGTAAAAAGGTAAGGCAAATTTATCGTTGTTCATGTTTTGTTTCTTGTTGTAAAGTTGAAATGTTTAATGTTCGAAAGTTCCAGACTTCAGCCTAAAGACTTTCGAATTAGGACTAAATTAGTGCCCCATGAAGCCAGACTGATCCGGAATTGTAACTTCGATGTCTCCATCAATTACTATACACTGGCAGCCTAAACGGGAAGTAATTTTAGGACGTACTGCCCTATCGATAAAATCTTCTTCTTTATCAGAAATCTCTTCGATATTATCCATACCCTTGGTTACATACACATGGCAGGTACTGCAACCGCAAACACCACCACAATTGTGTTGTAATTCAATTCCGTTATCCAGACAAACATCTAAAACAGATTCACCAGCAGCAATAGGTAATTCTACAGGTTCGTGATCTGCTTCTTCAAAATTTATTTTTAGTTTAAAAATGCTCATAATTATTTTGCAAAAGTAATAAGCAAAAGCCGTAAAAATGCTATTTCGGCATTAATTTTATGCTATTGCTTAATGTTTGATAAATTTCCTGCAACCCGGGCATGTCGTTTAACATGCTTAGGTGCTTATTTATAGTGGTTTCGTCGGCCCTAACCGCCGGCCCGGTCTGCACATTTTCGGGCAGGTTAGTCATTACCTTATCAGCTGTTTCGGCTATTAATGGCCTGATGATTTCAAAATCCAGATCATTTTGCTGCAATACCCGGTTGGCTAATGCATATAAATGGTTGGGGAAATTACAGGCAAAAACGGCAGCCAGGTGTAAAACTTTTCTTTTATCGCCACCCAGTTCGTAAACCAATTGGCTCAGTTTGGATGCCAGTTTGTGTAAAATATCCAGTTGGGCAGCATCTGTTGCTTCAATGCAAAGCGGAATTCGATCGAAAGATACCTCCTTCGTTTTAGAAAAAGTTTGCAATGGATAAAAAACGCCTGCATGTTTTACCTGGTTCGATAACACTTTTATATCGGTTGTACCCGAGGTATGCACCACCAAACCGCTTACCGCCTTTAACCCGGCAGCAATGCTTTCAATGGCATCGTCTTTAACCGAAATGATATACAAATCGGCATCAGTTTTAACCGCATTTAAATCATTTATCGCCTCAGCGGTTATGCTATCAGCTAACAATTTTGCATTAACCAGGTTTGGGCTGTACACCTGCACCACATCTTCGCCTTTGGCTTTTAAAGCTTTTGCTAAATGTGTAGCAACATTACCCGAACCTAATAAAACGATTTTCATGTGCTTATCCGATGCGGGCTTCTTTTCTTCTTCTAAAAATAGACAGTAAGAAACCAACCACCATTACAATCGTACCTGCCCAATATAAATTGATGAAAGGAAATTCGATTGCTTTGAAAACTACCCAGTCTTTAGCCTGTTGTGGCTTTTCGAAAATCTGCAATTCTACTTTCTTCTCATCTGGTAAAACTCTCGAGAAACGGAATTTCAGATCCAGCTCATCTACTTTACGTGCGAAATCGAAAGTGTTGTTGCCTTTGATTAAGAAAATTGGTTCGGTGTTATAAATCTTACCTGCGGCGTTAATTTCTAATGGTAAACCTACAGCGTAATCGCCCTGCGCCAATGCTAAATCTTTGGCGATAGGCTTTCTGTTTAAATCTTTAACAGTAACCACACCACTCGAAGTATGAATGGTATCGCCTACAGAAACCTTAACAATGCGTGGTGCTTTGTAATTTTCATCGTCCGAATGTCCTTCATGGTCCTCGTGCGATGATTGCTTAACTGCCGCGCTGGTAATGTGCGTGTACACATCGTAAGTAAGGTAATGTTTGGTATCCGGAGAAGCAATTAAACCCATTTTCTCATTATCCTGAGTGTGCGGGCGTAAATTAAAATCTTCTTTAACCTTACCGTCTTTATCTATAACCTTGAAGTTTAAGGTGTAAAAGGTATTCGGAGCCTGAGTAGTATCGCTTACATAAGTTACCGTGTACTTGCCCATTTGCTTCGGCTCGTTTTTGTATAGCATGATGTTTTCGCCTGGCTTCTCTGTTTTCTCAAAATCTTTAACAGGAATAAATTTATTGGCGTTTATTGAAATCGGTTTATTGGTAGCTGCCGATATTAATGCTCCTAAAACCAGGAGCGCAAAACCAATGTGTGCAATTGCCGAACCTGCTAACTTTGCTTTCCCTCCAAATGCCTGATATAAAACAGCTGCATTTGAAAGTATTGCAAACAAACAACTGAAAGTGATTAAGATGTACATGGTATTGGTGTAAACATCTGCAACATACACCAAGCCAGCAGTTAAAACAGCCGAGAAAATAACAGCAGATACTAAACTGCTATAGAATTTACGTGGATCTGTTCTCTTATACTTTAGATATTGCGAAAAACCCGATATTAAAGTAATTAGTACCGCGAAAGGGGCCTGCCACTGGTTATAATATTTTACGGCATCAATCGGAGGAGAAAAATTGGTACCGAATGCCTTGTTAAATACGGGAACAGATGTAGAGAAAATAACCTGAATGCAGGCAACTGTTACTACTAAAGCACCTATAAACATCCAGAACTCGCGCGAATAGGTTTCTTCATCTTTACTTGTAATAGGCAACTCTTTCCAACGCCAAACAATTAAAGTAATAGCCAAAATGGCAAATACAACATTGTACAAAATCAGGTGGCCAAACATACCCATATCGGTAAACGAGTGTACCGAAGTATCGCCCAGAATACCACTACGGGTTAAGAACGATGCATAGAGCACCAAAAGGAAGCTTAAAAATACCAGGGCGATTGCTGTAAAATAGGCATGACCAGTATTTTTATAGGCGATCATTACGTGTACTGCCCCGATTAAGGTTAACCACGGAATTAATGATGCATTTTCTACCGGATCCCAGGCCCAGAAACCACCGAAGTTTAATGCTTCGTAAGCCCAGAAAGAACCCATAATAATACCGGTTCCCAGAACCATTACAGCAAAAAGCGTCCACGGCATAGCTGGTTTTATCCACTCTTTATATCTTTTTTGCCAAAGGCCTGCAATTCCATAAGCAAAAGGAACCACCATACTGGCGAAACCTAAAAACAAAGTAGGCGGGTGAATCACCATCCAATAGTTTTGCAACAATGGATTTAAGCCTTTACCATCGGTAATGAATTTCAGGTAGTTTTTATAATTTTCCGGATTGGCAAAAACCACAGGAGCCTGTGCTTTTAAATCCATCGCATCTCTTAACAGAATAAACGGAGAACTACCAACGCGCTCGCCAAAAATCTCTACCCCTAACATCATCGAAGTTAAAAATACCTGCGAAAATGCAACAGTAGTCATTACAGGGCGCTCCCAGGTTTTGGCTTTCCAGATTAACAGTGAGCCTAAAAACGACTGCCAGAATGCCCAAAGCCAGAAACTACCTTCCTGTCCTTCCCAGAAAGCAGAGATGATGTAATAAACAGGAAGTTGTTTTGAAGAGTGTGATTGAACGTAATAATATTCAAAATAATGGCCAAAAATTAAATAGAACAGTACTGCCCCAACGCCAATAATGCTGGCCCAGTTAACCAGGAATCCAATTCTTCCGAGATTGCGCCACGATTTGTCTTCTAAATTTTTCTCTTTACTGGCATTAAAATAAGAGATTGTTGATAATAACGATGCACTAAAAGCCAGTACAATAAAAAACTGTCCGATTTTACCCGGCAGCAGGTTTTCGCCTACAAATTGAATATCCATTAAAATTAGTTATATTTTTTTTCGCCGTATTTCCCTACGGTGTCTACCTTACCATCCTTATTTACCTCTACCAGGTTATCATTATATTTAGATGGGCATTTCATTAAGATTTTCGATGCGTAGAATTTGTCCTTATCCATTTTACCGATAAGTACTAGTTTTTCTGATTTCTCAAAATCCTGCGGTTTGGTTCCGTTATAAATTACCTGACGGATTTCGCCTTTTTCATCTTTCATGTAAAAAGAAAAATGGTTGGCATCTTTAACCGCATCGTAGTAGGTACCTTTTGATTTTTCCCAGTAGCCCATCACATGTTCTTCCTTGTTGGAAGAAGCTGCTTCTTTAAAATTAGAATAGGTATCGGTATTGGCATTTAAGCTAAATAAAATCCCTACCGAAATGGCGATGGTAATCAATCCAATAATGGCACTTTTCTTCATGGTTATGTGTATTGTAAAAGCTGGCAACAAAGATAAAAAAATAGGCATAGCCAGCATTCTTTTACCGTTTTCTTGTCTTTATATTGACAATCATCTGATTTTTTGAAAGAAAACCTTCCGATAGACTGTACTATTTATATCGGTTCTTAAGTAATTCTGCTTTATCTGCCAGAGGAGATAAAATTTCATCACCTAAATTGTTAATTTTGACATCGGATAACCAATACTGATTAACGAACCCCTAACCTGCGATTGATATGCGTCTCAACCAATGCTATAAGCTTATATTCTTTATTGCGCTTTTACCTTTTTTAAGTTCTTGTTTTGAAGTAATTGAAGAAATTTCGATGAAAAATGATGGCACCGGCGATGTGGCGCTCACCATAAACCTGAGCCAAAGTAAAACCAAAATAGCCTCGGTAATGCTGTTAGATAGTGTGCAAGGCTATAAAGTGCCCAGCAAACAGAAAATACAGCAAGAATTGAACGAGGCCGTTGCTTACTTAAAAAAATCGGAAGGAATAAGCAACGTAAAAAGTACAGCAGATTTTAACAATTTTATCGCTACCATTAGCTTTTCGTTTAAAGACGTTTCCAACATTAATAATATCACCAAAAACATCCTTGCCCAGCAAAAAATTAAGGCTACCAATACCTCATCCTACACTTACAACAAGGCTACAAAAACTTTCAACAGAAAGTACCAGGCCATTGGTACCGCCAAAACCGAATTCAACAAATTAAAGCCGAAAGATAAGGCTGTTTTTACCGGTGCTACCTATACCAGCATCTACCGTTTCGAATCGCTTGTAACAAGTAGCACCAATCCGGCATCAAATGTATCGAAATCAAAAAAAGCAGTGATGCTGAAAAGCCCTATTACGGATTTAATAAACGGAAAAATTAACGTATCCAATTCAATACAACTAGCTAAATAACAAAGCAGCTTACCTGCAATTGTGCAGGCTGCAATGCTCACACAACAACAAATTACCAATGAAAAAAATTCTACTTTCTTTCTCCCTCCTGCTATTGTTCAATTTGGCCAAAGCTCAGGATTTGGTTAAAAAAATACCAGCAAACGCTTTTACCGTTGCTACCATTAAAGGCGACAACATTTTTAAACTGATGTTTGTAAAAGATTTTAACGAATCTTTTGTGGGTAAAAAACTACTGGAAGGCACATCAAAATCGCTCGAGAAAAACTTTACCACTATCGAGGATTTCGGAATCAACCTCGATAAAAACATGTACTACTTTAACCAGTTAACGGATAGCATTAGCTACAACTGTTTCCTGATTCCTTTAAAAGATGCAGCCAAATTTGAAAGCCTGATTAACAACAAAGACAGCAAAATTAAAACCACCGGCGATACCAAAACCATGGTGCTGCCTGATAGTACAAGCATCATTAAGTGGAATAACAATATGATGTATTTTGTTACCGGTAGCATTAAAGGCTCTTTTTTTGCCGATTCGGCTAAATCGGCCCGTTATGGCATTAAAGATATCCGGTTTCAGTACGATGAAGCAACAATGATTGATAGCGCTGCTGTTGCTGTAGATTCTACCTATGTAACCACAACCGACGAGCCTGTTGTAGAAACCGTAGCTGCGCCACCTGTAAAAGTTAAAGTGAAGCAAAAAACAGCAACCAAAAAGCCTGCTAAAAAAGCCACTGGCAAGAAAAAAGCCATCAGGAAAAAATCAGTAATAAAACCAAAGCAGCAACCGGTAGAAGAAGAAATAGCAGATGCAGCTATGGATGCTGCTGAAGCTATACCTGCAGGAGAAAAAGTAAATGACCAATACGATCACTATCAGCAGGAACGTGCCGAACAGGGAGCAAAGAAAAAAAGACTGGCCTTTATCTGGATGACCGCACAGGCAGAACAGATTTTTAATGGCAATTACGAATCGATAGAAAATAACAAATCTTACACAAGCAGCTTAGATAGTAAAGCCATTGCCGAGCTTTGGGTTTCGAGCCTGCAGGATGTTTATAATGCAGTTGCACCCGAATTTGGCACTTACGGCAAAACCGGCCTGATGAAAGGTTACGGCAGTTTAAATGCCAAACTGTTTATGGATAATAAGAGTTTCCGTATTTCTACCGGTTTAGAACTGGCAAAGGAACAAGCAGATTCGTACAAAAAGATCATGAACAAAAAGCTGAACAAGAACTTTTTAAAGTACGTAAACAGCGATAAAGCAATTGGTTTTATGAGCTATGCCATTGATACCAAAGCTTACCTGGAAGAATTCCCGAAACTGATGAAACAAACCTATGGTTCGTTCCTAGGTGCCCGTATGGATGAAGAAATGGACCTTGGTGCGGACCTGCTTTCGTTATTATTAGATGAGGAAGCAGTTAGTAAAGTTATTAAAGGCGATGCCTTATTTGTAATTAACGGACTGAATACGAAAGATGTAACTTACACTACGTACGATTACGACGATGATTACAAACAGAAGGAAGTGGTTAAAACCAAAAAAGAAACCTTGCCCGATTTCCTTTTCATGTTTTCATCAGACGATACCAGGCTTATTAACAAACTGATTAAGTATGGTGTAAACAAGAATTTTGTAAGCGCTGATGGCAATATTTATAAAATAATAGAGAAGAAAAGTCCGATTGATATTTATTTCCTGATTAAAGATGGTATTGTGTTTTTCGGTAATTCGTTAACCGAAATACAAGCCATAAATAGCAATCAGGTAAACAACACCATTAGCAAAACACACAAGAACCTGTTGAGCAAAAATAATTTCAGCTTTTTGTTTAATGCTAAAAACCTGGTTGGCAAAGTACCAGCATCTGAAATTGGCGGCGAAGAAACAGCTAAAAAATTTAACAGCACTTTAGAGAAAATGGGTAATGTGTATATGAAATCGAACCCGATTAAAGGCAATCTCGTATCGGCCGATATCAGTGCTGAAATTCCGAACGGTCATGAAAACGCCTTAAAATATTTGTTCAGTTTAATTGAAAATGCGGCTAAGTAATTTTCAGTTGGCATTTTCAAAGTTGTCAACTTTAATGGCGCTATTGCCAGAAAGTTGACAACTTTAGAAATCCTAATAGTTAACCAAGGGCGACTGAGCTAATAAACCCAATACCGTTAACCGATTTAGACAATTAACCGATTAACCTTAATCATGGTAAAATTTTTAAAAATAACAGCAGCGATAGTTTTATTGCTGCTTGTTTTTTTTGCCGGCATGAGTAAATATAGAACATACCAGGCCGAACAGACTGAAATTCCTAAAAGTGCCACAAGCCTGATTCAGATTAATGTGGATGAACTTTACAAAACAATTGCCGTAAACGTGTTAAGCCATCCGATGTATTATTTTAAATCTCATTTAAAAAAAGATACCGCCGCAGCAGAGCCCGATAAACGGTTTACAGGCATTTCTATTCCCGCCAGTATTTACCTCTATAACCTCGCCAATAAGCCAGCTGATGCTATATTTTCGCGTCTGGAAATTGAGAGTATTGGTGGCTTTGAAAGTTTTATCAAAAATGTATTACATCTTCAAATCACAAAAAAAACTGAAGGAATTAACATGGCCAAATCGTCTCCAGGCAATTTGGTAATCTACTACAACCGTAAAGCAGCAGCTTTTGCAATAGCTTCAAGAGTAGAAAACCTTGAGTCGGATCTGCTCAATATTTTAAACAAAAAGAATACAGTAAAAGTTAACGCGAGTAAGTTTGCAGGACAACTATCAATAAAAAAGCATGTAGTTTTTAGCAACAAAGACCATAATGGCTGGATTGATTTTAACGACGGACGGATAAATTTTAATGATATTGTTTCTGCAGCTAATATTTTACCGACAAATAAACCTTTCCAGCACAGACAAAGCCCCGGCAATACTATTAATTTTTGGCTGCGTGCTAATTTAAAACCAGATTCAAATAAAGTTTTCAAATTCAAAAACTTTAGTCTTGAACAAGATAGTTTAAGCAGGTATTACAATGGCAATCTTGATTTTGTGTGGACAAACTCCATTACACAAACCGATTCTATTATTACGTACGAATACAATGATGATTTTGAAAAGGTAGAAAAAGTAAGTTTGCAAAAAAGAAGTATTCCTTCAATCTCCTTAAACCTAAATTCGAATGGTTACGCGCTTAAGCGTTACTTGACCAAACAAGGACTGATTAATCCCGACAGCAACATGATCAGTAAAAATGTCTTTCCTTTATATAAAATATACATAAACAGCGAGGCTGAAAACCTGAATTTGTCAACATTCAAAAATTCTGGGATCAAGCCAGCAAAAACATTATCAAATGATGCTTTTTACCTAAGTATCGATTTTATTAAATTGAATAAGCAAATTGAAATTCCTTTAATTAGTCATTATTTCAATATTGCCAAATATTTAGAAATTAAAGGTAAGTGGATTGAAAATAAAAAAATTAAAGTTGAGGGTAAATTTGAACTGAAAAACCAGGAAATTAATGCACTTTACCAGCTTTTGAAAAGCTTTAATTAGCGCATTCCCTTACCGTCCTTTGTGCCTAAACCTGATGGGACAGATGCTAATCTAAAAAATTGGCAGGAGGTACAGAAAGGCTAAGCCAGCACTATGAAATGTAGGCTGTTCATTTTTAAATAGAAAGGTTTGGCTTACAGCAACAATCGCATTAAGATTGCTTCATACTTCGCAATGACGGTTTTTTTTTAAAAAAATAGTATAAAAAAATCCTTGCAAATTTCACATCTGCAAGGATTTTCACTTTAAGCTTTATGCTTTGCGCATTGACTTCTTATGGCCAAACACCCAAATTCATATAAGAAACAGCAATTTTATCAATCGAATTAACAAAAGCTGCAGTTCTTAAGGTTTGCGTACCTGGTTTAGTCTTTAAAGTTTCGCGTATTTCGTGGTACGAATGAATCATCGTATCTTCTAAACCAGAATTAACCAGTTCCATTTCAGATGCACCTTTCACAATCATTAAACGGTGTTCAGGAAGAATGGTTTTCCCGGTCAGGTTTTCTAAAGTATTGATCAGATTCGCATTTGAGTTAGCTGCGTAACGGTTTTCCATACGGCCAAAAGCCACGTGCGAAAGGTTTTTCAACCATTCGAAATAAGAAACGGTAACACCACCAGCGTTACAGTACATATCCGGAATGATGATACCGCCCATTTCGGTAAAAATTGCTTCAGCTTCCGGCGTAGTTGGTCCGTTTGCACCTTCAGCAATAATTTTCGCTTTAATATTACGGATATTCTCTTCAGTGAACTGGTTTTCTAAAGCAGCAGGAACGATGATATCGCAATCCTGTTCTAAACCTTCCATTGAATTTTTGAAATCTTTTGCACCAGGGAAACCTAGAATTGAACCAGTGTTTTTACGGTGAGCAAAAACCTCGTCAACGTTTAATCCGTTAGGGTTGTAAATGGCACCTTCAAACTCACAAAGCCCAACAATGGTTGCACCAAATTCGGCAAGGAATTTAGCAGAATGGTAACCCACATTACCTAAACCTTGTACAATTACCCTTTTATCGCCCAAACCAGCCTTAAAACCGATTTTAGCCATATCTTCTGCAACCTCTACACACTCGCGTACAGCGTAAGCCACACCACGGCCGGTAGCCTCTTTACGACCACGGATACCGTGCAAAGCAATTGGTTTACCGGTAACACAACCCAATGCATCTAACTGACCAGGGTTCATGGTCATATACGTATCGGCAATCCAGCTCATTTCACGTTCTCCCGATCCATAATCAGGTGCGGGAACGTCGATACCAGGGCCAATAAAATTTTTCTTAATTAATTCTGTAGTATAACGACGCGTGATGGTTTCTAACTCGGCAACGCTATATTGTTTGGTGTTGATTTTAATACCACCTTTTGCACCACCAAATGGAACGTTAACAATGGCACATTTGTAAGTCATTAACGCTGCAAGCGCCATTACTTCATCTTCGTTAACCATTTCACTGTAACGGATACCACCTTTTGTAGGGCTCATGTGGTGAGAGTGTTCTACGCGCCAGGCATCAATTACTTCAAAACCGTTTCCGCGGCGGATTGGGAACTGGAAACGATACACACTATTACATGTTTTAATCTGGTTCAATAAACCTTCAGGATGATTGGTGAATTGAGCCGCACTGTCAAAGTTCTTACAAACATCTGCAAAGAACTTGTTCTCGTCTGCTAGATTAGCCATTATTTATTTTTTTTATGAATAAGTTTTCGCTGCAAAATTGCCTAAAAAAACCGCACATATCCAAATGCAAAAATACTTAGTGTACAGCAAACACCACATCTTTTGTACCACTGAGGGCACTTTAGACCGTTTTGAGCAAACTGTACAAAAACAATATTTAAACCTGTTTTGAGGCAGTTATGCCACGCTTAAATCCGAAACAAAACGAAACATTTAGACAAGATATGAAGCGCTAAACAAGCATAAAAAAAAGTTAAAAAAATATTTTAGCTCCAATAAATATACTTAAAATAATCTGATTAACGGCACAACAAAGGCCATTTTAAAGGGAAAGGGGCACAAAAAAAGTGATCAATGTAAAATTGATCACCTCTTAAAGTTAATCTAAATCGTCCCGTTGATTTAATTTATAACTAATCAAACATCACCAATTAATTTGCAAGAAACAATACTATGTAGTAGGTAATTTACATCTTTACTGTTTTGTATATTTAATTAGCGATTTTTTAAAGTATAAAAACCTATACTACAATAAGATAAGGGTAAAAAGCACGCTAACCAAAAGGTTTAAACATTACGTTTTTCCGGTTTTTTAGTTAAAACAGGTTGTAAACTCATTGCCCCGAAACGCTTATTTTTCGTTGTTACCCTCTTTTTCTATTTTTTTCAATCTTTTATCAATTGCGAAAAGATAAGCCAATAAGCCAAGCAGGATAATTACAATGCAGATTACAACAACGTAAATCTTTCCATTGCTACGTAAACTATCGGCCATTTCCACACCATTTTCCTGTGCAAATAATTGTACGCTAGCCATCATTAATATCAGTGAGAAAAGTATCTTCTTCATTTTAGTTATGTTGTTGTTTGTTTTCAATTGAACGTATTCTGAAACGGATGGTATATACCCAATAACCGATTAAGATCCAGCCTAAACATGCAGGGTAAAATACCATACGCATGCGGCTATCTAAATCGTAGCTGTTAAAGCCGGGGTTACCACCGTTGCCAGGGTGTAAAGAATCTTTTAAACGTGGTAAAACGAAAAGTAAAACCACCATCATTGGAAAAGCAAAAATGTTATAGATAGCCGATATTTTGGCTCTTTTTTGCTCTTCATCAATGGCATTACGCAAAATTAGGTAGGCAAAATAAAGCAATACCGAAATTGCAGCGAAATTTTGCTTTGGATCGAAACTCCAAAACTGTCCCCAGGTATATTTTGCCCAGATTGCACCTGTTACTAAACCCAATAGACCGAAAATTATGCCTGCATTAACACTTTCAACCGCCTTTATATCATCGATTTCACTTTTAGTGCTCAAAGATTTTATGCTATAAAAAACCGAAATGGAGAATAATATAATCATTGCAAACCACATGGGCACGTGAAAGTACAGATTGCGAATGGTCTCGTTTAAAATAGCCAGCCGGGGTACGCCCAGTAATAAACCTGCAATTGCAGTATAAACAACCAGCACCGAAGCTAAAATTTTCCACCAGGTTTTTTTCATATATATTAACTATTGAGTTTTGAATGATTGAATTGATGAATGCCATTTCTCATTCCATCAACAACCAGTCCTTCATTTTAAAATTTAATTATCGGGTTTTGAATGATTGAGTTGCCTCCCGATTCTCTCATTCCGCCCTTCTCCCATTCAATCATTTTTAATCGCGCCAAAGGTAAGGAAATAACAATAAAGAGGTGGCCACCATCAATACGTTTACTACCAAAAGCATGGCAATTTCATCGTAACTGTTTTCCCAGGGCAAACCATCTACCGCATTTTTAGCCAGTTTTATCAGCAAAATAAGCACTGGAATAATAATCGGAAAGCTTAAAATCGCCATCAGCATGCCCCCGTTGCCCGCTTTACTGGCAATAGCAGAAACCATAGTAAATACAGTCGAAAAACTGATACTGCCCAACACTACAGCGATATAGTACATCACCAGATCAGGCGGTGTAAACGAATCGAAAACCAGGGTGTAAAAGCCCAAGGCAATCGTGGTAAGCACCAGCATGAGCAGCGTATTGTACACTGTTTTGGATATCAAAACCGCCGCCGGACTCGCCAAAATGTAACTATAAAGCTGTTGTCCTTTGGTTTCCTGCAAAAAACTTTTTGATACCCCGTTGATGGAGGCAAAGAGCATAATAATCCAAAAAAGCGCATTCCAGGTTAACTTATCGCCCAAACTTACAAACGATAAATAGCAGGTAAAAATGGTAGAAACCACATACAACAGCACACCATTGATGGTATATTTGGAGCGCCACTCTAACAATACTTCCTTGTTAATTAAATATTTAACCTCTTTGGCCAATTGCATAACCGCAAAGATACTTTTATTGATAAATATTGCATGCTTAAATTGTTGTATTGTTGTAATTTTGTTTTGAGCTATTGGCTACTGGTAATTTAGCCGCGGAGGCACAGAAAACACAGAAGAATTAAAACCACAGATAAAAAGGATAAACACAGATGGCTTTTGTTTGTAGCATATTAACAATAGTTAAAAAATCTGAGTTAATCCGTGAAATCAGTGGCAAAAAAATAGCCACGGACACAGAAAACACCGAGAAATAGACCAGGCAAAAATCCGTGTTGACCCGTGAAATCTGTGGCAAAAAAAATAAATAGCCACGCAGGCACAGAAAACACAGAGAAATAGACCAGGCAAAAATCCGTGTTAATCTGTGAAATCTGTGGCAAAAAAAATAACCGCGGAGGTACGGAAAGCACGAAGAAATAAATAAAAATCAGTGTTGATCCGTGAAATATGTGGCAAAAAATTAGAATCTGGAATAAAAAATATGAACTACGCATCAGTTATAACATCGCCGGTTGGCCAAATTACTATCCTCGCCGATGACGAATTTGTGCATGTTGTAACCTTTGCCGAAAAAGACATTACCGGATTAACCGAAAACCCGCTTACACAAAACGTTGCCCAACAGTTAAATGATTATTTTAATGGCAAACTACAGCATTTCGATTTCCCTATGAAACAGAAAGGTACGGAGTTTCAACAAGGCGTTTGGCAAAATTTATTGGCTATCCCTTATGGAGAAACTACATCCTATGCTAAATTTTCGGCACATCAGCCATTGGCGATCCGTGCCATTGCAGCCGCAAACGGAAAAAACAACATTGCTATTGTAGTGCCCTGTCACCGGGTTATTGGCAGCAATGGTAAACTGGTGGGTTATGCAGGCGGCTTATGGCGTAAAAAATGGTTGTTGCAACACGAAAGTGAAGTAATGCAACGCGGACAAACAGAACTAAAATTTTAAAACCAATACTTTTTATTTGCAGATGAATACAGCACTAGCCGATACCCCAAATTACCTTAAAGCCATCCGTTTAATTAACACAGAAAACAACCAATGTAGCTTTGAAGTGGGTACAATCCCCATACGCCAACACATCAATGCCAGTTATTTCTTTGCACAAACCGATGTTTCAACGCTGGAGAAAATCCCCCACCCTGCCCCACGCCGGCAATATGTGCTTACACTGAAAGGTAAACTCCGTTTTACCGTAAGTAACGGCGAAACTTTTATCATTGAACCAGGCATTATTTTAATCGCAAACGACACCAAAGGAGTTGGACACACCTGGGAAATTTTAGATGGTAACGAATGGGAAAGGATTTATATCCCACTTGAAGAAGACGTAGAAGATCATTTTATTGCCGGAAAAAGCACATAAATAAAATTCACATTTCTAATGCCTACTTTAAAAATACTTTTCTAATTTTGAAAGATACCAAACGCTCAATGACCTACAATCCAGGATTACATATTTTAGCTGAATTTTCTTCTGAAAAAGCCGAACAACTCTCTTCCTTTCAAGACTGTAAAGATCTTTTTAACGAACTAATTGCCGGTAAGAACCTTGAAAAAGTAGGAGAAGTTTATCACAATTTCCCTAACGGAGGTTTTACCGCTGTAATCTGCTTAACCGAATCTCATTTATCTATCCACACCTGGCCAGAGTTTAAACTGGCTACCTTCGATATTTTTCTATCTAATTACCAGAAAGATAATACCCAAAAGGTTAAGGATATTTACGATGCTGTATTGCACTTTTTCGAAGGTAAGGAAATGCAAAAAACTGAAATTGTGCGTTAATGGAAAATTCAGTTAAATCATTTTTTAGATTATCGGAAACAATATCTTGTTCCAAGTGCAAACAAAATATTGTGCTCTACGAACCGGCTAAAAGCGAATACGTAGTTTGCCCCTTTTGTTTTTCTTACTTACATATTTTTACCAGGGCAGAAACAAGGCTGAACAGGAAATTAGAAAAACCCGAAAAATCTCCGGTTTTAAAATTAGGCGCAACAACAAACATCCATGGTGTCGATTTAAAAATAATTGCCTACCTCGAAAAGAAAGAAGCAGGTACGAGTTACCACTGGAGGGAATATATTTTAACAAGCCATGATCAGGGCTATGTTACCTTATCCGAATTTAAAGGACATTGGAATTTCATCGCCGGCGAAGACTTTCTCCCCGATTATAAACAACCCATATCTTATGGTACGAGTGTAGGCTATAAAGATGTGGAATACAAACTTTTTAACAGGTACACGCCAGTGGTTACTGCTATGCTTGGCGAGGTAGATTGGGATGTGGTGAATGAAAAGGTTAAAGCTACCGAGTATATCGCTCCCCCATTTATGGTTGTTAAAGAGGTGATTAATAAATCTGCAAATCTTACTAATTACTACATTGGCGAATACCTCACCAGGGATGAAATTGCCAAGGCATTTAACCTGGATAAAAGCAGTCTTCCGGAGCAGATTGGCATTGGTGCCAATGAGCCTTCTAAAGCTTTCGACAGGTGGACCTCTTCTTTAAAAATAACCGGTATAGCCATAATTGCAGTTTTGCTTTTGCATTTGCTTTTTGATGCAGTTAAACCGGAAAAGGAATTAATAAACGACGATTTTTCCATCACTTACGATACCAAAGGAGGTGCCGATGCTTTCAAATCTTTTATCACCCCTTCCTTTGCTATTGATGATGAATCATCGAATATTGAGTTCGAAATTGCTTCGGGTGTTGACAATAACTGGCTGGAAACCACAATTGTACTGGTTAATGAAGCCGATAATCGAACCTGGGAAGTAAGCAAGGGCATAGAATATTACCATGGCGTAGAAGATGGCGAAAGCTGGTCTGAAGGCTCAACCAAAGAATCCGTTCTTTTATCAGATATACCAAAAGGCAAATACCACTTAAATGTATATCCATCATCAGGAGATGTTTACCGGAATAGCCTTTACATCAGGGCCACTACTAATGTGAGCATGTTCCGCAATACACTGATAACCATACTGCTGCTTTGCATTTTCCCGGCCATTTGCTGGTATTTAATGCGCAATTACGAGAAAAGAAGATGGAATAACAGCGATTTTTCACCCTTTGTAGAAGGAGACTAAATGAATTTAAAACCGATTAAATATTACCTCATTGTACTACTGATTATTTTAGGTTTTTATGGCTATAGCGGTCTCCGTGGTCATGCCTTTTACCAGG
Source organism: Pedobacter ghigonis (assembly GCF_903166585.1). GTDB lineage: Bacteria > Bacteroidota > Bacteroidia > Sphingobacteriales > Sphingobacteriaceae > Pedobacter > Pedobacter ghigonis. The sequence goes on along the minus strand of NZ_CAESCM010000015.1, from coordinate 95,656 downwards.
ATAACGTAGAAAAAAACACTGATTTTAATGGAAGTAAAGGTCACAGTGGCCATGTAAACAGATTTTACCATAAATAAAAAATTATGAGCTTAAACGAACTAATCAACATCAAGTACATTATTGCATCACTGGTTTACTCTATATTGGGTATTGTTGTACTCTTTATCGCATTCTGGATTATCGAAAAAATTACGCCCGAGAACCTTTGGAAAGAAATACTCGAAAAGCAAAATTTAGCTTTAGCCATTGTTTTTGCAGCCTTTATTATTGCTATTGCAATTATTATAAGCTCAGCCATTCACAGTTAGCATGAACAAAAAGTTACCTGCACTTTTATTAATTTCAGTTTTTGTTGTTGCTACCTGTGGTTTAATTTACGAATTAATTGCCGGTACCCTGGCGAGCTACCTGCTTGGCGATTCGGTAACCCAATTTTCGACCATTATTGGGGTTTACCTTTTTTCGATGGGTATAGGCTCGTGGGTATCTAAATATTTTGAGAAGAATATCCTTTCGTGGTTTATTCAAATCGAAATCCTGGTTGGGCTGGTTGGTGGCTTTAGCTCAACCGTACTGTTCCTAGTTTTCGAAAGCATTGCTTCCTTCAGGATAGTGCTGTATGGTTTTGTAAGCCTAACCGGTATTCTGGTTGGTTTAGAAATCCCATTACTCATGCGCATTCTTAAAGACCGCTATGAATTTAAAGATCTGGTTTCGAAAGTTTTCACCTTCGATTATATTGGCGCACTACTGGCTTCCTTAATTTTCCCGCTGCTGTTAATTCCGCACCTGGGTCTGGTAAAAACAGCCTATTTGTTTGGGATGCTGAACGTTGCCGTAGCATTGATTGTTTGCCTGAGTTTTAAAGCAGAAATCAGGGCCTCTAAATACCTGCAAAGCGCTTCTTTCATCAGTATTATAGCATTACTTGCCGGGTTCATTTACGCCGACAAAATAACCAGTTTTTCTGAAAGCCAGACTTATAGCGATACCATTATCTATTCGAAAAGTACTCCTTACCAGCGCATAATTTTAACCAAAAAAAACAAAGTTTTGCGGCTTTTCCTAAACGGGAACCTTCAGTTCAGCTCTGATGATGAATACCGCTACCACGAGGCTTTGGTACATCCAGGTTTACATGCCTTACCTTTTGCCAAACATGTTTTGGTAATGGGTGGCGGCGATGGCCTTGCCGTTAGAGAGATTTTAAAATATCCAAATGTCGACTCGGTAACGCTGGTAGATTTGGATAAGGGAATGACGGGCCTCTTCCAATCGAACAAAATTTTGCTGGGGCTTAATAAAAATGCGCTGCTATCGCCAAAAGTAAAAGTGATTAATGCCGATGCTTTTAGCTGGATTAAGGCACAGCACAGAAAATTCGACTTTATTGTGATCGATTTTCCTGATCCATCTAATTATGCCGTTGGAAAACTTTATACCAATGCATTTTACAAACTGGTTAAGGGTATTCTTGCCCCAAAAGGTTTGATGGTTATCCAGTCTACCTCGCCCTTTGTTGCGCCAAAATCTTTCTGGACGGTAAACAAAACTTTAGAAAGTGTTGGTTTAAAAACAATCCCTTATCACAACTATGTGCCATCATTTGGCGAGTGGGGCTATATTATGGCTACCGAACCCGATAATGTATATAAAAAACCGCAGCAATATTTACCAGGTTTAAAGTTCATATCGAAAGAAAGTTTAGATTTAATGCTCTATTTCCCTAAAGATATGGGCAAAGTAGAAACCGATGTAAATAAGCTTAACAACCAAATTTTAGTTAAGTACTTTGAAGATGAGTGGGCAAACGTTTTATAAGGATGAATTATCGGCCTATTTAAAGCGTCGCTCTTTTTTATTGAGGATCGGATTAATTACGGGCGGCATTTTTTTAAACGGCTGTTATAAAAAAATACGGTCGGCAGGCTACAATATTAAGGGAACCTTACAAGGTCCGGATGCAAAAGCTGGCCATATTTTGCGCGATAAAATAAAAATACCTGCAGCAAAAAACACAAGAAAAGTAAAAACACTCATTGTTGGCAGTGGTATTTCGGGCCTATCGGCCGGGCGATGGCTAAAAAAGAATGGCGAAACAAATTTCGAAATCCTGGAATTGGAAAAACATACAGGAGGAAATTCATATTATGGCACCAATAAAATAGCGGCTTATCCACTCGGTGCGCATTACATCACCATAGCCAATAACGACGATGCTTTACTGATTGATTTTTTACAGGAAATTAATGTTATCACCCACTTTGAAAAACAGCTACCCTACTACAACGATTACTATTTAACTTTCGATCCGGAAGAAAGGTTGTTAATAAACGGCGAATGGCAGGAAGGTTTAATTCCGGATTTTGGTGTGCCCATTGCAGACAAAAAGGAAATCAGACGCTTTTTATCAGCTGTTGATCAGCTTAAAAATACCAAAGGTAGCGATGGTAAATTTTTATTCAATATCCCTTTAAGTACCTCATCGAATGATGAAAACTACAGAAAACTGGATAAGATTACTTTCGAGGCTTACCTGAAAGAAAAGGGTTACCATTCTAAATACCTGCTTTGGTACTTAAACTATGCCTGTAAAGATGATTATGGCCAAAAAATAACGCATATATCGGCCTGGGCAGGTCTGCATTATTTCGCTGCACGCAGGGGCAGAGCCGCCAATGCAGAGCAAAATGCGATTTTAACCTGGCCCGAAGGCAATGGCTGGATTATGAAACAATTGGCCGGCCCGTTAAAAGATCACATTAAAACTTCGACGCTGTGTTACGATTTAAAGTCATTGGCCAATGGAAATACACAGGTAACCACATTTAATGCAGGTACACAGGTTACGGAAAATATAGAAGCCGAAAAAATTATACTGTGCGCACCACAGTTTGTAAACAACCGTTTACTGCAAAATTTTGACCGCAACATAGATTATAAGGCTTTTAGTTATTCGCCATGGCTAATTGCCAACATTACCATTAACGAATTACCAGAATCGAAAGGGATAAACCTTTGCTGGGATAATGTGGCTTACAATACTCCATCCGTTGGCTACGTAAATTCGGCACAACAACACCTGAAACTTTCGGAAGATAAAAAAGTAATTACCTATTACCTCCCCCTCTGCGATTTCGAACCTGCAATTGCCCGTTTGGCTGCTTACTCCAGAAATTATGAGCAATGGCTGGATATCGTTATCCCTGAGATTGAAATAATACATCCGGGCATTACCAAAGCAATTGAAAATATCGATTTTTGGGTTTGGGGTCACGGCATGATTGCACCCACGAAGGATTTTATCTGGAGTGAAAATTTAGCAAACGCAAAGACATCCATTGACGATAAAATTTTCTTTGCCCATAGTGATTTAAGTGGAGTTTCTATTTTTGAAGAAGCTTTTCATCAAGGTATAAATGCAGCAAAACAGGTACTGAATGGCAGATCTTAATTCAAATCAACCCTGGCTAAATTCGCGTGTAAGTGATGTTGTTTTCATCCTTTCACCTCCGTTTTTTTCTTTGCTGCTGGTTTTACTTTTTCCTTCGCAATTTCAAAATTCAGCGGGTATTCCATTGGCTTATTGGGTATTTTTAATTGTTTTTATTGATGTTGCGCATGTGTACAGCACTTTATACCGCACCTATTTTAATCCTGGCAATTTTAAGAAACAATATACTTTGCTTGTTGCCATCCCGGTGGCCTGCTATGTTACAGGAGTAATGATTTACCATTTTGATGCTTTATGGTTTTGGAGAATCCTGGCATACCTGGCGGTTTATCATTTCATCAGGCAGCAATATGGTTTTATGCGTTTGTATTCGCGCAATGAAAAAGCTTCGCCTGTTCAGCAGCTTATCGATAAAGTGGCCATTTATACCGCAACCCTGTATCCACTGCTTTTCTGGCACCTCAGTACGGCCAGGCATTTCAACTGGTTTATAGAAGGCGATTTCTTTTCGTTTAAGAACGATGCGCTTTTAAAAGGTTCGGGAATGGTGTACCTTGCCATTATTGCCATATACATCATAAAAGAGTTATCGGTGGTTATTAAACAGAAATGGGTTAATATTCCACGGAATTTAATCGTTGTCGGAACATTCCTGTCCTGGTATTTCGGAATCGTTTATTTTAACGGTGATATGGCTTTTACTACCTTGAATGTCGTTTCGCATGGCATTCCGTATATGGCCCTCGTTTGGTTTTTCGAGAAGAAAAAATTAGATAAAACCGCTGTTAAAAATAAAATCATAGCCCTTAGCTTTGGCAAATCGGGGATATTTTATTTCCTGTTCATTTTAATCCTCTTCGCCTACCTGGAAGAAGGTCTGTGGGATGGTTTGGTATGGAAAGAACACCAGGCAGTATTTAAGCCTTTTACAACCTTACCGCAAATAACAAGCAGCGAACTGCTTTCGCTCCTTGTTCCGCTTTTGGCATTACCACAGGCCACACATTATGTACTAGATGGCTTTATCTGGAAGGCAAAAAACAAATTCTAAGATCTGTTTTTTAACCGGTTTCGTAAATAATACCAAACTCCGGTATGATGAAAACGATTTGCTTATTACTGTTTGTGTTACTAGGTTATTCGCCCGTTGAGAAAAATACACCTGTTGCAAAACTGGATTTAAAGAAATATGCCGGAACCTGGTATTCTTTATATTCTATCCCAACTATTTTCGATAGAGGCAGTCGTGAAACCACTACTAAATATACCCTGAACAAAACCGGCTATTATGATGTGGTAACCACTTACAAAAAACCAGGCGACGAAAAGATATATTCGAGGAATTCTAAAATGTTTCCTTCAGCGGAGGGAGATAATGGTGAGCTCCAGGCGCAGTTTATATGGCCCATAAAGGTTGATTACTGGATTATTGAACTGGCCAGCGATTATTCATACGTGGTTGTTGGTCACCCAGATCATAAATTCTTATTCATCATGAGTCGTAATGAGGTTATGCCGAAGAAAACCCACGACGAAATTGTTGCCCGGTGCAAGGCAAAAGGTTACGATGTAGATAAACTTACTTCTCAGCAGCACAAAATGAGCTAGTATTGTGGCCTTAAACCAGTCCAAATCTTTCGATTAGCTTATCTTTTTGAATTCGGGCTACCTGTAACTGCTTATTATTTTCCATGGTTAGCAGGCAATCGTTCTTATTGAAATGCTTTACTTTATGGAGGTTGATGATGTATTGACGGTGAATGCGAAAGAAGTTTCTGTTCTCCAGAATTTCCTGTACATCTTTCAATGTTTTCGAGATGATTACCTTTTCTCCATCCAGTAAAACCAAAATAGAGTAATTACTGCTGGCCTCTACGTACAGAATGTCGTCGAGATTTACAAACGTAATACCTGTTAAGGAGCTCACAGCTATTTTATTAATCCGTTCGAGATAAAACTGTTTCTGAAAAAGATCAAATTGTGCATCAGAAGGTTTAATGGTGTTAACAGCTTTATTTATCGCATCAATTAAATCGTTAATGTAAACCGGTTTCACCAAATAATCCAAAGCACTAAACCTGAATGCCCTTAAAGCAAATTCGTTGTACGCAGTAATAAAAATTACACTAAAATTTATCGGGGTCAGTTTTTCTAAAAACTGGAAACCATTAAGTTCCGGCATTTCTATATCCAGGAAAAGCAGGTCGGGCTTTAGCTTATCAATTTCCTGCAAGGCCTTTAACGGGCTGTTAAAAGTATGGATCTCGCCAATTTCGGGGCAATGCCGTTGAAGCTGGATGCGTAACAGATTAACGCTATCTTCCTCATCGTCGATAATAATGGTGTTTAAGCGTTTCATACCAAATGGAGGTTAATGGAAACCAGGGTACCCGAAGCTTCTTTGTTTTCGTTGTATAAATCTTCGATATGCACCTGGGTATTGGCATTAAATTTTTTATTAAAAACGGCTATACGCTCACTGGTAATTAAAGTGCCGTACGATTTATCTTTTTCTGCAGCCTTGCTATTCAGCTCGCCCGCTTTTACCCGCCCTATTCCATTGTCTTCGATCGTTATATTTAAAGTTTGTGTGGTAAAATCCTGACTAATTTTAATGCTAATTTTTCCGCCCTGCTTTTTGTGCATTAGGCCATGCCAGATTGCGTTTTCGATATAAGGTTGTATTAGCATGGGTGGAATTTCTATAAAATCAGCATCAACGTTGTCATCGATATCAAAAACATAGTTTAGCTTACCTTTAAACCGCATACTTTCCATCTCTAGGTATAGTTTTAGCGCGGTGATTTCTTCGGTAAGGACGATTTTTTCTTTTCGTGAATGTACCAGCGATAAGCGCATGAGCTGAGAGAATTTACTGAGGTAATCGGAAGCTAAAGTACTATCATTTTGTTCGATGTATAAATTAATTGAATTTAAGCAATTAAAAATAAAATGAGGGTTCATTTGCAAGCGTAAAATTTTATGCTCGTTTTCGGTATTCTTTATTTTCAGGTTAATCCGCTCCAGCTCATCCAGCCTGTCTTTATAAGCAAGCGCAGTTAAAAACAAAATGGTATCGACTACAAATGCAAGGGTAATTAAATCATATTGCGCATTTAAATGATGGTACCAGCCGGGCAAAGAGGCCGATGCAAACAACCACCTGGGCACAACTACAAAAATAAATGCTACTGCGAGGGTAACCAGACCTATAAATGCAAATTTTAAATATCCCCTGTTGGGCTTTGGACGGGTGTAATAGCTTAACCAAATCAGTAATACCAAAAAGGGCAGCGCATTGTATTTCCAAAATATCTTGGTTATGATACTTTGCTCGGGCCAAACAAAGTGAACCGGCATGATAATCAACATCAATAACCATTGCAGCAGGCATATTTTCAGGAATATATTTAACCACTTACTTTGCTTAACCTGTAAAAATTCGCTCAAAAAGAGGATGTAAAAAATGCTCTGGGGAATAAAAGACAGCAGGAAAATAAAATCGTTATTAAGCCAGGGGAACCAATCTGTTTCCATCACCAATGCATCTACCTGCAGAGAGTATCTTAAAAAAAGTGAAATGGAAGCTAAGGCACAATACAGGTAAGATTTAAGCCTGCGTTGCAAAAAGAACTTTAAGCAACAGTAAACAAATACGGCAAAATAAAAGCCGGCTACCCATAATTTCAAGTTTTTAAAACTAACCGGAGCACTGATCAGTTCTTCTACTTTCTCATGGTATGCCGTATCAAAAGTTTCCAGATAAGGGTATTGGTGCGCAATGTTGTATTGATATTTATTGATTAAAAGATAAAATTGCTGTACACTTTGTTTCCTGAGGGGCAGGTTTATTCGCCAGTAATCACCTTTAACAGATAAATCATTAATACGCGAACCAAAACCAGTACGTCCAACCAGCACCAGCTGGTTCTGTTTAAGTTCGTACAGCAGCGATTCTTCGTTTTTGTTGCCCAGTTTTAAAATCAGCGTGGTATCTTTCTCTAGTGCGCTTATTGTGCTAAAATTTAGCCAGAATTGCCTTACGGTATCGGCAAACTCACCGTCCTGCAAGGTAGTATCCAGCAGATGCCATTTTAAAGTTTTAAGTTGATTTGGATTTTTATATTCCTTTTTGGAAACAGCGTAAAAGGAATTATTGATCAGGCTGACCTTTTTTGTCTCGTACTTTACAACAACAGGTTTTACAACAGGCTGAGCCGTTGAATAAAAGCTGTTACCTAAAATGGCAGAAACTAAAATGAAGAAAGCGATTAAAGAGCTGTTTTTTATAATCATCCTGCTAAAAAATCCTAAACGGACACCTAAATTTAAAGTTAATTAGAAAAACTACAATAAACATTATAAATGAGTGAGCTGTTATTTTAGTCTTGCGAAATCTGTTGTTTTATGTTTAAATGGTTTCTTCAACATCTCCAAAAGCACATACTGCAACAGCATTTCTTACTACACATGGTATAACCCATAGTTCACAGCAAAAATCAGATACTTCACTCAATTGCAGGCTTAAGAAAAAATTGTTATTTTAAATTTGAATTGTAAATCAAATCGTACAAAAAAATAGCTACTTTCAGTAACAGCATAGAAAATTATGATTAACGCTTTGCCATAAAATCATGTAGTCATGAAAAAGATCTTAATTAGCGCCCTCTTATTAAATCTGGCCACAATAACCGCATTTACTTTAAACACCGAGATCCCTTTTAAGCTGGGGACAAAATCCTGCATAGCTAAATACAAAGAAAATAAAGCAGGCATTGCAACCCTCCTATCGCTACACGATAATGAAAATACGGCGATTGATGCTTTTAACGATTTACCCAAAGATACCAGCTTTAATCTTTTTGAGATACACCAGAATAATGTACGCACTTTAACCTGCAACTTTAAAAATAGAAACTACGAGTTTGATCCTAACCGTATTTTTTCGGATACCGGGATCGACAGTACGTTAAAAAAGTCTAATAGCGGAGTAACTAAGTTTCCGGCAGCGGTAATTAACCACATCAAAACCTTTTCGGCAGAGCTTTTAAAAGCATACGGTGCCCGAAATCAAAATACTTACACCATCTCTATTCATAATAATACAAATGAGGGTGCCCTTTCATTAACCGACTATATCAAACCAAATAAATACCATCAGGAAGCCAAGGCTGTTTTCAGGGCCGAGGGCAAAGATTTAGATGATTTTTTCCTGGTAACAGCATTAAACGATTTCAATTATTTAAAAGGTTTAGGTGAAAATGTGGTGCTGCAAAACGATAATCCGACCGATGATGGTTCTTTATCGGTTTACTGCGCCAAAAATAATATTCCGTATATCAATATTGAAGCCGAGAATGGCCATAAGGCCGAACAGCTAGCCATGCTGAAAATAGTTTACGGACTTTTAAAAATAAGATAATTAAGAAAAATGTATACCAGCAATTTACGACTGGTTTTTATTAAGTTTAATACACTTTCCCTAAAAAACTTAACCATGTATACAATCAAAAGAAATATTTTGCTCCGGGCTATATTTGCCATGGCATTATGTTTTTGTATAACATTAAATAGCTTTGCTCAGCAATATTCGAGTTCAAATCCTCAATTTAACTGGGGCGAATGGGTTCAGAATCCATGTTATAAAGGCATTTATATCCGGGCTCAAAAGGCATATTTCAACAAAAGTGCGCAACAATGGTACTGGAACTGGCAAATACAAAACCGGTATAGCAAAAGAGTAGCCATTAGCTGGGTGTTTTACGACAAAACTAAAGGTAAACCATCGAGAACAAATTCGCGTCACACGTTTGAGCCAAATGCAATATGGAAAAATGGCAACTTTGGAAGCGAAACCGAACTTTCCTGGATCTTTGAGTCGGCCTGCTTTGCGTTCAAAGTATATAATGGCACTTTACTAGATGATTGTTCAACAGATCCTGCCAATTACGGAAGAGGGTATTATTATGCAGCATGCGATAACGGCATACCCAATTACCAGGCTTATAACGGAGAAAAAAATAAGCAAGCTAACCAACCTTTTAATGCAAACAACAATGCCGGAACCAGCGGAGCAAAGAACCAACAAAATCAGCATACCCCATTTAGCCAAAATGCAATCTACGATACCCGCTCTGAGGTTGTTCCGGCAAAATTTAATGGAGATTTAGGTGCTTTTCTGGGTGAAAACCTAAAATATCCCGAAAAAGCATTTGAAAGTAACATACAGGGAAAGGTAAATATCAAAATCATAATAGAAACCGATGGCAGCATCAGTGCATCCATTATAGATGGCCCAATGGCATTAAGAGATGAAGCACTGCGGGTTACAATGCTTACCAGCAGAAAGTGGATGCCTGCCAAATTAAACAACACCAACGTAAGGTACTCACTTACACTTCCCATTACATTTAACTTAAGCAATTAGCCATGAAAAGTTTCATTCAAAACGGCCTTATATTGATGCTATTCTGCATAGCAACTGAGACCAGCGCCCAGGTAAAAAAAACAGTAAGCCCTGTTAAAACCAAAAAGGCCACTACAGCCCCGGCAGAAACCAAAAGTATAGCCATTGAACTCCTTCGTTCCAATACAGAACAAGCGAGCCGAATGATTAGCAACGAACTGAAAGCTTTGGGCGTACAGATGGAAAGTATAGAGGAGGAATCGATATACGATAACCCGAAAAACGGAGAAAAAAGTGGCAGACTGTTACAGGTGCGTACATCACTCATTTGCAGTCATAAAATACAGGTAGACATACGCGCCAATGCAAGCGACCAGATACAGAGTATCGACTGGTATCTTAACGATGTACCGAAGGAAGGATTTCTCGCTCTTGAAAAAGTACTCGGTTACCGTAAATGGGAGGCACTTAGCCCAAACCATTTCTTAAACAACAATTTAATTGCCGAGATAACCGAAATGGGAAGTAGCGGAGAAGATAAAAATCAATTAACCTATGCCATTACTTTAACCAAAACCGATCCATTTATTTTACCGGTAATGGCTAAAATTTTCAGTACCGATACGTTAACGGTTCATAACAACCCCGAAGAAGCCGGACAAAGCGTAGTTCAGTTTTTAAGAGGCCAGGGCAACAAATTTCTTTATAAATCATCTAATATTTTAACAAATTATCAAGGTAAAGGAATTTCGAATGTTAATGGCTATACTACAACTTATATGTTTGCCGAGGGCACCTCTGTAACCGTTTCGAGCAACAAATACCAAAAGCTGAATGCCATTGACTTTAGTTTTACCGATCCGCTGATACACAACAAAATTAAAAAATGGTTCCGCCTAAATAATTGGACAGATGGTGGTGAAGGAGATGAAGAAGGTGATCTAATTTACAGCAAAAACAACCTGAAATGCACCAATAACGACAAAGAGAAATATATCAGGTTTGCTGTTTCGCCATATGTTACCGACATTGCTACCCGTTATCAAAATACCGACCCCATAGATGCATCTTCGCTTGTAAGTTACTACCTAAACATGGAAAAGGCAACATTAAAGACCTTCCTGGCCGAAAATTATCTCACATCGATTAAGGTTAACTGGCCAGGTAGAGACATGACTTATCAGGCAGGAGCTTACCCGCACGATTTTTATTTCAAATCGCCGGCCGATTCTTTGTGTTATGTGAGTTACGAATACCAATTGAGTGATAACTGGTCGCGCATTATTTATTTCAGCACGGGCGATAAGGCTTACTACGAAAAGATGAAAACCGATTTGTTAAAGGATGCGCAAGACCCTAAATCGAAAGTTATTGTAAATTATAGCGATAAACAATTCGAGAAATCGCGGATGTATTATATTTCAATATACTCTAAAGCACAGGACATTGAAAACAAACGCAAAAAACAAGATGCCTTGCTTGCACAACAACAACGAGAAAAAGCGGAAGCTGAAGAAAAGGCACGCTTAAAAGCCGAGAAAGATGCCAAAACTTCGGCCGACATTCAAAAGGTAGGCGATATACTTATACAAGGTTTGGAACAAATTAATAGAAAAAAAGGGAACAATTAATTATCCGGCATAACCTTGCCTTTCAAAAATAAACGCCGGTAACTTAATAGCTATCGGCGTTTTGCTTTGATATTATTTTACCTCCAGGCGCTCTTTTTTAACGCTGGTGGCTAGCAAAAGTACTGCAACGAGTAACACAATCCAGCCCCACTGGAAATGAATGGTTTTAGACAACATTTTATCAAAAAATTTAGAGCCAAAGTAGTTGTTAACTTTAAACCAAACGGCTACCGCCATTACGGCACTCCAAATTAATGCTATGATAGTCATTACCCTGAACATGCCTAAAGCCCTTACAAACAGGAATAAAGCCGTTAAAGCTAAAATAGCCAAAGAAATATAAAGCAAACGCGGGTCTGCCTGATATAAATTCCAGTTGCCCTTAACAGGCACCTTTAGCATTGGTGCAATGGTTATGGCAATGGCACCCAGAATTAAGCCGATGTAGGCATTGATTTTTTTTACAACTAACATCTGATCGTATTTGTATTAATATTTTAGAAACTGCTAACTGCCAACTAAACTATTGTCCTTCAATAATGCCCATTTTATCTGCAAAGTGAGCGCAATAGTCGCGCAAATCTTCTACAATCAGGGTTTCGCCGGTTGCTTTTAAAAAGCTATCGCCCATGGTTTGTAAAGTTTCGTAGAAAAAACGTTTCATTTCATCAACAGGCATGTCTTTCGTCCAGAGGTCGATACGCATTGAGTTTTTATAATTATGGTCCCAAAGGGCCAGAATCATCGATTTAACAGGCACCTGATCTTTCGTTTGTGCATCAGTACTTTCCCAAAGAATATTCTCTGGCATATTGTTATCGTCTAACTCAACGGTAATTTTAATTTCTGCTTTTCTCATTTTAATATTGATTTCGCGGATAAATCGATTACTCAGATTTATCCGTATTTTATTCGGCGCAAAGATGATGATTTTACCAAAAACTTCGCCTTTGTATTATACTACTTTTTGTAATATTAGCATCAAGATTGCTGTAATCACAATAAAAATAGATTCGATTAACCAGATCCGCTTAATATCTTTTAAAGTAAAACGGAAAATAAGGTCAGTAACAAAGGTAACGGCAACCAAACAACCCAAAATGAGCATATAGAAACCGCTAAGGTTAATTTGTCTCGGGGCAGTATTTTTCTCAGAAAAAAGACTAACCACCAATAAGCTCAAACCAATTGCACCGATGATATTTAATGGAGTAACACGAAGTTTCATGGTTATTTATTCTTATCAAAACGTTTACCCTTTTTAAAACTTTTAACCGCTTTACCAGCTTTTGCCTTTGCTTTATCTCTTGCTTTTTGATCAATGGCCTTCGCATTTTTCTTCTCGTGGAAAGCGCCTTTAAAATCAGGATCTTCCTTACGTTTTTGCAAATCGATCTCTTTGGCTATGTGCTGGCGTTCCTCGTAAGGAGTTTCTTCTATAAAAACGCCTTGCGGAATGGCTTCAACCGGAATAGACTGACGGATCAGTTTTTCGATTTTACGGATATAGTATTTTTCGCCGTCTGTAGCAAAAGTGATGGCATCGCCTTTGGCAAATGCACGGCCGGTACGTCCAATGCGGTGCACATAATCTTCGATAATAATAGGAACATCGAAATTAATTACATGGCTCACATCGCTCACATCTATCCCCCTGCTGGCCACATCTGTTGCCACTAAAACCCTGACATTTCCCTCCTTAAAGCTATTTATGGAGTTAATCCGGGTATTCTGCCCCTTATTGGCGTGAATTACACGAACGTTCTCGGCACCGTATTTACGTTCAATGAAACCAAAAATATTATCGGCAACAGTTTTGGTTTTACAGAAGATAATCAGGCGGCTAAACGCCTCATCGTTCTTAAGTAAATGCTGCAATAAATTGAGTTTCGTTTTAAAATTCGGAACGTAATAAAGTGTTTGTGTTACGTTAGCTGCAGGGGTTGCCTGCTGTGCCGTTTCGATAATGGTTGGATTTTTAAGGAAATCGCCGGCAATTTTCTGAACCAGATCGCTCATCGTTGCCGAAAACAGCAGGTTTTGGCGCTTACGCGGTACAATTTCTAAAATACGGTGTATAGAGCCAATAAAGCCCATATCCATCATTTTATCGGCCTCATCCAGTACCAAAAACTTTAAGCTTTGCGTATTAATATCGCCTGTTAAATATAAATCGAGGAAACGACCCGGTGTGGCAATCAGGATATCGACACCTTTTGCCAGCTGCTCTTTCTGCGTTTTTGGTCCAATACCACCAAAAATTACCAGCGAGCGCAGGTCGGTATAAGTAGAAAACAGTTTCACCTGTTCTTCAATCTGCATGGCCAGTTCGCGGGTTGGCGATAATATCAGCGCACGGATATTTTCGCCCTGCGCATACTTCAACTGCATTAAAATGGGCAATACAAAGGCGGCGGTTTTTCCCGTACCGGTTTCGGCAATACCAAAAATATCCTGACCAGATAATATAGGTGCAATTGCTTTTTCCTGTATTGGTGTTGCAACGGTGTAACCGGCATCGGCCACAGCATTTAAAATTTGTCTGTTTAACTTAAAGTCTTCGAACGATTTTGCCATAGCGCACAAAGATAGTGATTAAGGTTGAGGGTTTGAAGGTATAAGGTGGAAGGTTTGATCCCAATCAACAATCTAAAGCCTTAAAAACTGGCAATGCAAATCAATCTATAGCTCCAAAACTCCCAACAGTAATTATTCTTAAGCTCAAAATCTTGATACTTGCATCTTGATACTCGCAAAATAAACACCAAATTACTACCTTTGAAACCATGAATACTTACCTGATAAAAGCTGCTACAATTGTAAACGAAGGACAAAAAATTGTTGCCGATGTTTTAATTAAAGATGGATTTATTGCCAAAATAGGCCAAAACCTTAGTGCACACGGTGCACAGGAAATTAATGCCGAGGGGCAATATCTTTTACCAGGTATGATTGATGACCAGGTGCATTTCCGCGAGCCGGGCCTTACACACAAAGCCGATATTTTTACCGAAAGTATGGCTGCAGTTGCCGGTGGGATTACTTCTTTTATGGAAATGCCCAACACTGTACCCAATACTTTAACACAGGAATTACTTACCGATAAATACAATATTGCGGCACAAACTTCATTAGCAAACTACTCGTTTTACATGGGGGCCAGTAACGATAATATTGAAGAGGTTTTAAAAACCGACCCAAAAAATGTTTGCGGAATCAAGGTTTTCATGGGTTCTTCAACCGGAAACATGCTGGTTGATAACGAAAAAACCTTAGAGCACATTTTTAGCAAAGCTCCTATCCTAGTAGCTACGCATTGCGAAGATGAAGCGACTATTCGCCATAATCTGGCCGAGTTTAAAGCCAAGTATGGCGATGATTTAACCATTGAAATGCATCCGCTGATTCGCAGTACTGAGGCTTGCTACAAATCATCTTCGTTAGCGGTAGAACTGGCCAAACGTTATGAAACACGCCTGCACATTCTCCACATTTCGACAGCTAAAGAAATTGCGCTGTTTGACAATACCATTCCGTTAAAGGACAAAAAAATTACAGCTGAGGCCTGCGTACACCACCTTTGGTTTAATGATCAGGATTACGCCGAAAAAGGCAATTTTATTAAATGGAACCCTGCGGTTAAAACAGAAGCGGATCAAAATGGTATTTTAGCCGGCGTTTTAAATGATAATATCGATGTAATTGCTACCGACCACGCACCACATACGCTGGCCGAAAAACAACAAGCCTACGCACAGGCGCCTTCGGGTGGACCGCTGGTACAACATGCTTTACCTGCTTTACTGGAAATGCATTTGCAGGGCAAAATCTCGCTGGAGAAAATTGTTGAAAAAACAGCGCATAGCCTCGCCATTTGCTTCGATATCGAAAAACGTGGTTTTATACGCGAAGGTTATTGGGCAGATTTAGTGTTGGTTGATTTAAACGATCCGTGGAAAGTAACCAAGCTGAACAATTTTTATAAATGTGGTTGGAGCCCTTTTGATGGAGATACTTTTAAAGCAAGCGTTACCCATACTTTTGTATCAGGAAACCTGGCTTACACTAAAGGAAAATTCACTACCGACCAGATAGGCAAGCGCTTAACATTTACCAGATAGATTTGTTATATTTGTTTATTACAATAAATAACATGGAAACATTAATCATACATCCTAAAAACAAAGAACAACTGTCAGCAATAAAGGCATTTATAAAAGCTTTAAAAATTGATTTCACTACAGAAAAAAGCCGCTATAAACCAGAATTTGTTGCTAAAATTAAAAGAAGTCAAGCGCAAATGAAAGCAGAAAAAGGTGTTAAAATTGCAGTAGAAGATTTGTGGAAATAAACTTTTATTATCTATTTCAATAGCTAGGCAATTAAACATCTAACACGCTCCAGGGTATGGAAATCATATACTATGATGAGGCATTAGCGGATCTCAAATTTTGGAAAAAGTCAGGAAATAAAATAGTTCAAAAGAAAATTGAACAACTGATACTTGATATTCTCGAACATCCATATACAGGAATTGGCAAGCCAGAGCCTCTAAAATATGATTTATCACGCCTTTGGTCTAGAAGAATAAATGAAGAGCACAGAATCATTTATGAAATAGCTGATGATTCTTTGCACATCCACTAGTTAAGAGGCCATTATAAATAATTTAATGAAAGTTAGTTCATTAACATTAAAATCGCTTACTATATTAAGTGTAGCCATTAGCATCTACTTATTTGGCTTCTTTCCCCCTTCTGTTCAAAAATATTATTCAACCGGTTTTTACCCTTATATTTCATCTGCATTAAGGTTTGTATCTGGCATTTTTCCTTTTGTCATTGGCGATATCATTTACGCCATTTTAATTGGTTTTGTATTGTATAAAATCATCTGCTTCTATAAAAAACGTAAAGCGCTAAAAAAGCAAGATCGCATTATTATTCCTTTGCAGGTATTCAATTTCTTTTTGCTGCTGTACATTATCTTCAAAATAGTTTGGGGCTTAAACTATAGCAGACCAAGTGTTAGCGAAGAATTGGGCATTGGTTATGAAAAATACACAGTGAAAGAACTGGTACAACTGGGAAATTATTTTGTAGATAAAACGAACGCTTTAAAACTGAAGCAGACCAAAGTTCCCGCTTATAAGATCGTCGATCTTGAAAAAACATCAGCCGAGGCCTACAATTTAATGGAAAAGAAAAATCCATTGTTCAGGTATTCAAATCCTTGTTTAAAAGCAGTGCTAAATCCTTGGGTTATTAGCAAAGTAGGCATCGAGGGCTATTACGCGCCATTATCGGGCGAGGCTAACATGAATACCAATTTGCCTGATTTTGTTAAGCCCTATGTTTCCTGTCACGAAATCGCCCATCAGCTGGGCATCGCTTACGAAGATGAAGCCAACCTCTTAGGTTACCTGACGGCAAGCAATAGTCCTGATTTAAATTACCAGTACTCGGCTAATTACGAAATGCTCAGGTATATCCTTTTTGAGATCAGGATGAAAGCACCCGATGATTATAAAATACTGTACGACAAACTCTTACCACAGGTTATAGCCGATTTTAAAGCAGAAAAAGAGTTTTGGCGTAAGTATAACGGACAAATGTTCGGCTACATGGATGCCGCTTTCGATCGTTTCTTAAAACTCAATAACCAGAAAAAAGGAATAGATAGCTACCAGGATATCGTTATCTGGTTATGGAATATTCATAAATCACAGTTAGCAGTTAACAATATGCAGTTGCCAGTTAAGGATAACTAACTCAAAACTGTCAACTGAAAACTGATCTAACCGTGTATCGCTTCCTTCGTACCAAAACTCTGAATCAGTTCACCTTCAAAATCCAGCCATTCTTTCCAGCGTTTTTCAACATCTACATCGATGCTGTATTTACGGGCAAAATTTAAGAAAGTAGTATAATGACCAGCTTCAGAAACCATTAATTCGTGGTAGAATTTAGCCAGTTCTTTATCCTTGATGTTCAAAGAAAGTACGCGGAAACGTTCGCAGCTCCGGGCTTCAATCATAGCCGCAAACAAAAGCCTGTCGATAAAAGCCTGGTTACGGCTACCATCTTTTTTACTGAATTTTACTAATTTCCCAACGTAATCATCCTTACGCTCGCGACTCAAAGTATATCCACGCTCCTTAATTATGTTAATCACCATCTGAAAATGTTGCATTTCTTCGATAGCAATAGCGGTTAATTCATCTACCAGATCCTGGTGCTCAGAGTTTTGCGTAATTAAGGTAATGGCGTTACTGGCTGCTTTTTGTTCGCACCAGGCATGGTCGGATAAAATTTCTTCTAAATTCGATTCAGCAATATTTGCCCAACGCGGGTCTGTCAACAATTTTAATCCTAGCATGTGGTTTCTCTCTTCGAAAAGCAAAATTAAAACTATTTCCCGCAGATACCGAAGAAAAAAGCAGATTCAGTAATATCCTTTACAAAGGTCAAGTGTTTCCCGCAGATGTCGCAGAAAAAAACACAGATTTTCATAAATCGGTGCTAATCTTTTTAATCCTACATAGATCTGCGAATCTTATCACTTTAAATCTGCGGGAAATTAGCTCAGCATACACAAAAAACCTTTATTTTGCACAAATTTTAAACCATGCCTACAAAGAAATTATTGATTATCGGAATGGTTTGGCCTGAGCCTGCTTCATCGGCCGCAGGTACCCGGATGATCCAGTTAGTTGATTTATTTCTGGCCAAAGGCTACCGGATTACCTTTGCTTCGGCAGCATCGAAAAGCGATTTCAGTCACGATTTTAGCAATACAAGTGTAATTGAGCAGGAAATTAAGTTAAACGACGAAAGTTTCAATAGCTTTTTAAAAGCGCTGAAACCCGACATTGTGCTGTTCGATCGCTTTATGATTGAAGAACAATACGGCTGGCGCGTACAGCAGGAATGCCCTGATGCACTGCGGATTTTAGATACCGAAGATTTACATTTTTTACGCCAGGCAAGGCAGCAGAGCACCAAAAAGCAAGAAATACTAAACCTGTTTTCCGATACAGCCAAACGCGAAATTGCGGCCATTCTCCGCTGCGATCTTTCCTTAATTATCTCAGAAATGGAGATGAAACTACTGGAAGAGCAATTTAAAATTGAAACCAGCTTACTTTATTATTTACCTTTTCTTGAACAAAAAATTACCTCAAATACCACTCAAAACTGGGTTCCTTTTGCAAACAGGACCGATTTTATTTTCATAGGAAACTTTCTGCACGAACCCAACTGGCATACCGTTCAAACCCTGAAAACCAAAGTATGGCCCTTGCTCCGCAAAAAACTTCCCGAAGCGAGGTTGAATATTTATGGTGCTTATCCTTCTCAAAAGGTATTACAGCTCGAAAATAAAGCTGAAAAATTTTTCATTAAAGGTCGAGCTTTAAATGCACAGGAAACCATAGCCCAACACAGAATTTTACTTGCACCGATCCAGTTTGGCGCTGGTGTGAAGGGTAAATTTATTGATGCCATGCAAACCGGTACGCCATCGGTAACTACAACGGTTGGCGCCGAAGCCATGAAAGGCAAGCTACCCTGGAACGGTATTGTAGAAGATGATTTAAGTACTTTCGCAGAACAGGCTGCACTCCTTTATCAAAACGAAGCCGAATGGCAGGAAGCGCAAAAGCATGGCATTCAGATCATCAACGAGCGTTACGCCTCAACTGCTTTTGACGATGAATTTATGCAAAAGGTAACCGAATTGCTGTTAAGCTTAGCTAAACACCGACAGGCTAATTTTATGGGGCAGATTTTAAACCACCATACCCTTCAGAGCACAAAATACATGAGCCTTTGGATTGAGGAGAAGAATAAATAGTCAGGGGTCCAGAAAGTCAGAGGTCCGAAGATATATCTGTATAAAACTTAAAGGTAATAGCACACCTGACTTCGGACTCTGGACTATTGACTCCAGACTTAAGACTTCCTACGAATTGACTTTTAAAAAACATTCTGGTTCTGAAACCTAGCAACAATATTGTAAATTTGCGGCTATGGCAAAAATATCGATTAACCTTGCTACAGGTTCGTTTCAAAAGGAAGAAATTATCGTCGGAATAGATTTAGGTACCACCAACAGCCTGGTTGCTTTTATTAACCCTGATAAAGACCCACAGGTAATTAACGATTCGGGCAAGGGCGTATTGGTGCCATCGGTAGTTTATTTCAACAGCCAAAACGAGGCCATAGTAGGTAATGAGGCCAAAGAATTTTTAACCACCGATCCATCGAACACCATATTTTCGGTTAAACGATTATTAGGCCGTTCGTATAAAGATGTAGCTGATCATGCCGCTACTTTTTCTTACAAAATTATTGACGATGATACCGATGCCTTGGTAAAAATCCATGCAGGCGATCGTTTCTATACCCCTATTGAGCTATCGGCCGAAATACTGAAAGAGCTTAAAGCCAGGGCCGAGCACGCACTAAAAACACCCGTTAACCGCGCCGTGATTACTGTTCCGGCTTACTTTAACGATAGTCAGCGCCAGGCCACCCGCGATGCCGGAAAACTGGCTGGCTTAGATGTAATGCGCATTGTAAACGAACCTACCGCAGCCAGTTTGGCTTATGGAATTGGTTTAGACCCTACGCAACAGAAAACCATTGCTGTATACGATTTGGGTGGCGGTACTTTTGATGTTTCCATCCTGCAAATCCAGAACGGAATTTTTGAAGTATTGGCTACAAACGGGAATACTTATTTAGGTGGCGATGATTTTGACCGGGCAATCTTAGATTACTGGATTGCACAAAACAAACTTGATGTAGCTACCCTGGCGGAAGATAATATTTTAATGCAAACGCTAAGGCTACAGGCTGAGGCGGCAAAAAAAGCACTATCGAGCCAGAATTTATACAACGAAAAAGTAGGCGAAATCTGGTGCACCCTCGATAAGCAAACATTCGAACAATTAATCGCAGCTAAGGTTGAAGAAACCATTACTGCATGCAAAAATGCCTTAAAAGATGCCGATTTAACAGCTTCTGATATTGATGAGGTGATTTTAGTTGGTGGTTCTACCCGCACACCATTTGTAAAACAGCAGGTTCAAAATTTCTTTGGTAAAACCCCGCAGGATAATATTAACCCGGATGAAGTAGTAGCTTTAGGTGCCGCTATCCAGGCAGATGTACTGGCCGGAAACCGCTCCGATATTTTATTGCTTGATGTAACACCACTCTCATTGGGTATCGAAACCATGGGCGGTTTAATGGATGTTATTATCGCCCGCAACAGCAAGGTACCAACCAAAGCCGGCCGACAATACACCACTTCTATTGATGGTCAGGTAAACATGAAAATATCGGTTTACCAGGGCGAGCGCGATCTGGTAAAAGAAAACCGTAAACTTGCTGAGTTCGATTTAAAAGGAATTCCAGCCATGCCGGCAGGTTTGCCCAAAGTAGATATCAACTTCTTGCTTAATGCTGATGGCATTTTAACCGTACAGGCTATCGAGCTTCGATCGGGTGTAAAACAGGAAATCGAAATTACCCCAAGCTATGGTTTAAGTGACGATACCGTAGAGAAAATGCTTTTGGATAGTATTGAACATGCACAGAGCGATGTACAACAGCGCATGCTGATTGAAGCCCGAAGCGAAGGTGAACAATTGGTTTACACAGCTGAAGGTTTTATCAAAAAACATGCAGAACATTTATCTGAAACTGAAATTGCAGAAACCGTGGCACACATCGAGGCACTGAAAACCGCGCTATCCACTCAAGAAAAAGATACTATTTTGAAGAAAGCCGATGAACTGAACGAGTTTACCCGACCATTTGCAGAGCGTGTAATGGATGCAGCTATTTCAACTGCGATGAAAGGCAAGAAGATAGAATAGTTTTCAGTTGGCAGTTTTCGGTTGAATCTGGTCGTTACCCTGAACCTGTTTCAGGGTCTCACAGAATTGCATCAGCTTATTGCAGAGTTTTA
Organism: Pedobacter ghigonis; assembly: GCF_903166585.1. Lineage (GTDB taxonomy): Bacteria > Bacteroidota > Bacteroidia > Sphingobacteriales > Sphingobacteriaceae > Pedobacter > Pedobacter ghigonis. Next base: position 74,187 of record NZ_CAESCM010000015.1, on the reverse strand, counting down.
TTCGTGCAATGGGAAAAGTATGTTTGCTCAATTCCTTTAACAGGCTTTAAAAATAAAGCCTAACTTAGTTTATGCAGCAAATCCGGCAACAGCTTACTCTATTTATTACTCAACAAACCGAAGTTATTGAGCAGGTTAGGTCACAGTTTAATCCTATTCAGCATAGCTTAATCCCTGCACATGTTACCCTGTGTCGGGAAGACGAAATTGAACAACTGGATCAAGTACTTGCCAACATCAAAGACATTAAATTAAACAGTCCGGTTCAAATGACGTTTGGAGCCGTTGAACAATTTGAAAATGGGAAGGGTGTGTATATGCCTGCGAAAGCAGGTAACGATTCCTTTCAGCAGTTAAGGAAATTAATTTTGAAAGGGATAAACGACTCACCACGGCCTCTTCTACCACACATCACGCTAATGCATCCCAGAAATTCTACCTGTACCAGTGAAATTTTTGAACAGATAAAATCTTATCCGCTCCCAACGGTACTAAGTTTTTACAAGATCAGCTTGATCACACAAATCAATAGAGGTAAATGGAAAATTACCAGGGAATTTGATGTTGTAGTTTCTAAAAAAGAATAGCTAAATTAACCGCTCAATCGCTCAAAAAATGGTCACATCTATTAAAGTAAAAGACAATAGTAACATTGGCTTTATTATCATTCCATTTTGTCTTTTTCCGATAGCATTTTTAGCAATAGCAGGAGCCTTTAACCTTAGCTATTTAATCACTTTCGCTATCATGTTCTGTCTTTACACCCTTTATATGGTTTTCATTTTAAGAGTATTACAGAAAAATGAAGAGATTTATGCCATAGTAGCAAACGAAGCGGAAGTTACATTTCTAGACCGTGGCACTTTTAAATGGGAAGAAATTAATACCATTAAATCAATTGATAACAATACGATCTTTCTCCAAAGGCATCCTCATTATTTTATTACTGTCTCGTTAAAAAACGGAAAGAAATTCGATATCGATGTTACCAATTTCGATTATCAGTTTGAAGAATTAACCTCAATCTTAAATTCGTTAGGCAAGCTTGATTCGGGCTTGTAAAAGCTAATTTTTAAAAACATATCCTTTCTTAACCAACCGGGATAATTAAACTGCTTAAAAGCATAGCGTTGTGTGCATGGGGCATGGAGTTCAGCTAAACAGTTAACCAGTTAATTGATTTAAAGAGTTAACCATTTCTTACCATAGATCAAAATCCCGCAAACACAAAGCCATTACCTTTGTTAAAAATATTTTAACGTATGGAATTAGGTATTGGGATGTTTGGCGATTTGCAAATCAATGCAAATGGAGAAATTCAACCCGCACAACAACGACTTGAGGAAATTATAGCAGAAATTAAACTCATGGATGAAGTGGGTTTGGATTTTTATGGCATTGGCGAGCACCACCGCCCGGATTATGCAGTATCGAGCCCCGAAATTATCCTGGCGGCAGCAGCAACCGTAACCAAAAACATCAAGTTAAGCAGCGCCGTTTCAGTTTTAAGTTCGTCAGACCCGGTAAAGCTGTACCAAAGTTTTGCTACAGTCGATTTAATTTCGAACGGCAGGGCCGAATTAATGGCTGGCCGCGGAAGTTTCATCGAATCGTTCCCTTTATTTGGCTACAACCTGCAAGATTACGATGAGCTTTACGAAGAAAAACTGGATTTACTGTTAAAAATCAATGCAGCACCTAAAATTAGCTGGAAAGGTAAATTCAGGCCAGAATTAAATAATCAGGAAGTTTTACCACGTGCAGTAAACGATAGCTTAAAAATCTGGGTGGCCGTTGGTGGCACGCCCGAATCGGTAGAACGCGCCGGAAGACTGGGTTTACCGGTAATGTTTGCCATTATTGGTGGTCAGCCAATACAGTTTAAGCCCTTGTTCGATTATTACAAAAAAGTTTACCAGGCTTACGGTCACGACATGAATAAATTCGAAGTTGGCGTACACATGCACTCACTATTTGGCGAAAACACCAGCGAAATAGCAGATTACTATTACCCGCTCTATTCGGCACAGATGAACAGAATCGGTCGTACACGTGGCTGGGCACCCTATCAGCGCAACCAGTTTGATGCCGGCATGAGCAAAAGCGGCGCTTTAATTATTGGCGATGTAAACCAATCGGTAGATAAAATACTGGCTATGGAAGAAACTTTCGGGCTAACCCGTTTCTCGGCCCACATGGATGTTGGCGGACCGTCACATGCCGCAATGATGAAATCGATAGAAATTTATGGGACTAAAATTGCTCCGGCCGTTAGAAAAGCTTTACACCCCTAATTTAAGCTTTGTTTCCTTTTAACAATTGCAGGAAACTATATACATAACAGCCTACACAAATGGCAAAAAGGCTTTCAAGCAGCGCAAAAACAAGCATTACTGCTGTAAAAACCATTGCCAGAGTTGGAAAATCAAACAGGAATATCGCCGTAATCAGCAGGCAAAATATAAAGCCTAAGGTTGCGGCGAATTTCTTTGGGGCCAAATCTTTCATTTGCTTTGGCAGTGCCAGTTTTTGGTTAATGCTTACAGCCACATATTTTAACACACTGAATTTCCCCGAAGTAAAGGCCCTGCTGGCAAAGTCAAAAATCAAAAATACTATTGCCCAATAATTGCCAAAAATTAAGCAAACAGTAGCCACTATAGCTACCATAAAGGCAATCATACGCACCACATTTTCATTTATTCTTTCGGCCGATATTGGGCAGGATAATTCCATAGTAACTGTATTTTGCTGTAAATGTATTAAAAATCTATATCGATCGGGTTTCCCTAAAGTCATTATCATTCCATAAAACAAGTTATTATGGCTGCTTGTAATTTTCGAATTTGTTATATTCGTATTCCATAACTCAACTAATGACGCGCTCAAAAATCTTAATTTTAAGTTTATGCTTACTATCAGCAACTTGGTGTAGGTCGGCTGCATTGCCCGATACAGTGGTGATAAAAGCACATTTAAAAGCCCTAACCAAAACGTCAAAATACCGCAGTCATCAAAATATCGATCAGCTAAACCAAACAGCCGATTACATCCGGTCGGTGTTTAAGAAATATGCCGATAGTGTGTTCATTCAGGAATATACAGTAGATCAAAAGATCTATAAAAACGTAATCTGTTCTTTCGGTACACAAAACCAAAAACGGATAATTGCAGGTGCACATTACGATAGTTGCGGCGAGCAAGAAGGTGCAGATGATAATGCAAGCGGCGTAACAGGCCTTTTAGAACTGGCCAGGATGTTAAAAGGCCAGAAGTTAAACCACAGGGTAGATTTAGTAGCCTATACCTTAGAAGAGCCACCCTATTTCCGGACCGAAAATATGGGAAGTTATATCCACGCCAAATGGCTCAAAAGCAATAAAATTGAGGTATATGGTATGCTCTCATTAGAAATGATCGGCTACTTTAAAACAGAAAAGAAATCGCAGTCTTACCCACTGGACATTTTATCATGGTTTTATGGCAACAAGGGCGATTACATTACCCTGGTTAAAAAGTTTAGTGCAGGCAAATTTGCCAACAGCTTTACTTCGGGTTTTAAAAAAGCGAATACCATCCTCACTAAAACCTTTAGCGGCCCAACATCCTTGCCGGGTATCGATTTTTCTGATCATTTAAATTACTGGAAATTCGGCTACAGTGCCTTAATGATTACCGACACTTCTTTTTACCGGAATAAAAACTATCACAAGGTTACCGATACCATGGAAACACTCGATATTAACCGGATGGCCAAAGTTATTGACGGCGTATTTAAAACACTGGTTAAAATTTAAAGCTGCCACATGTCTGTTAAATCACAAAACCGAATCCCAAAGAAATCTTTACGGGGCACAATTAAAACCTTATTATGGGTACTGATAATCCTATTTGTATTCGCAAACATCATTGCCTATAACCAGGCTTACCAACTCACGCATTATACCACACTAAAAGTAGCCAAAACCGCTAAGCCAGAGCAACTCTCGCCAGCTGAAAAAATAAAGACACTTTTTACCGGGGTATCAAATCCCCGTCCGGAGAATAAAAAGAAACCAGATTTACCCTATACCACTATTAAACTACAAAGCAATAAAAAATTAGAATGCTGGTTTATTAAACACCCCGAGGCAAAGGGTACTGTAATTATGTTTCATGGTTACAGCGCGTCAAAATCAGGGTTGATAAACAAGGCTAACATTTTTTACCAGTTAGGCTATAATACGATGCTGGTCGATTTTATGGGTTCGGGTGGTTCGGAAGGCAATGAAACTACCATTGGTTTTGCCGAAGCAGAGGAAGTTAAAACCGTTTACCAATACGTTAAACAAACTGAAAAAAAGCAAATTATTTTGTTTGGCACTTCTATGGGGGCCGTAGCTACTTTGAAAGCACTGAACGATTTTAAAATCAATCCTGCTGCGATTATTATGGAATGTCCTTACAGCAGTCTGTTAAAAACAACCCAGGCCAGATTTAAAATTTTACATATTCCGGCTTTCCCGCTCGCCAATATCCTGGTGTTTTGGGGAGGCTTTCAACATCATTTTAATGGTTTTAAACTGCGTCCTGTTGATGATGCAAAAAGTATAAAATGTTCCACTTTGCTCTTATACGGAGAAAAAGATACCCGGGTTTCACGCAATGAGATAAACGAAATTTTCAACAACCTGAAAGGAATTAAAACCCTACGCACCTATCCTCTAGCCGGTCATGACAACTACCTAACCCAATATAAAACCGAATGGACACAAGACATCAGCCTGTTTTTAAAGGCCGTAAATTGAAAATCAGCCCAGTTACAAAAGCATTCATCATCCTCATCTTACTTTGGTTTGGCATCCACATCAGTGTTACCATTATCGATGGCATGAACAACACCCCACAAAATGCCGATTTAGGTGTGGTGTTAGGCAATAAAGTAAATGAAGATGGCACTTTATCAGAAAGGTTGCAAAAAAGACTGGAACGTGCGCTTAGCCTGTATAAAAACGGGCGGGTAAAAATGCTTTTTGTAAGTGGTGGGCACGGCCAGGAAGGTTTTAATGAAGGCGATAAAATGCGTGATTTCCTGATCGGAAAGGGTGTTCCAGCTGCTGCCATTATTACCGACAACCAGGGCGATAACACCTTAAAAACAGTACAAAACACCGCAAAACTAAAAAGCAACTACCATATTGAAAGTATCATTGTGGTTTCGCAATATTACCACATTACCCGCACCAAAATGCTTTTCAGGAAAAATGGTTTTGATAAGGTTTTTGGTGCCAGTCCCGAATATTTAGAGTGGCGCGATGGTTATTCACTGGTTCGCGAATTTGTAGCCTTTTATTCAGCGCTGTTACTGGCGTAGGAAATAATTTCCTGACCTTATAAAAATTCATTTCCTATATTTAATAAAATAAGTTACGCAAATCAGATATTGGATGGATAATTCGGAAAAAATAAACCTGCTTTTAGTTAAGCTCGAAAATTTATTGTTGAGGCAACAAAGTTTCGAAGCTGAAATTCAGGCGTTAAGACAAGAAGTTAGGGCTTTACAATCACCGGGATCAGTAAGTGCGCCTATAGCTGCTGAACCTACCTTTGTACCGCCTCCAAAAAATACACCACCAAATCCGGTAATACCACATGCAGCAACTCCCCAGCCGGTTCCTTCGCCTTTTCCTACTCCTCAAAATCCGTTACAGCCTAATTTCGCCGACCGCTTTAAGCGCGAAAATATAGTTAAATCAGATTTCGAAAAGTTCATTGGCGAGAATCTGATCAGTAAAATAGGTATCCTGATTTTAATCATCGGTGTAGCCATTGGCGCAAAATACGCCATCGATCACGATATGATTAGCCCCCTAACCCGTATTGTTTTGGGCTATGCCATGGGGGCAGGTTTAATGGGCTTTGCCATTAAATTAAAGGCCAAATACGAAAACTTTTCAGCAGTGCTGGTTAGTGGTGCCATTGCCATCATGTATTTTATTACCTATGCCGCTTACGATTTTTACGCACTGATTCCGCAGGCACTTGCCTTTGGCCTGATGGTGATTTTCACCTCCTTCACTGTAGTTGCAGCAATTCAATACAATAAACAGGTTATTGCCCACATTGGTCTGGTAGGCGCCTATGCTGTGCCGTTCTTATTAAGTGATGGCTCTGGCAAAGTAGGGGTTTTATTTAGCTACATGGCAATTATCAATATCGGTATTTTGGTATTGAGCTTTAAAAAATACTGGAAACCTTTATTTTATGTCTCTTTCGGATTAAGCTGGCTCATTTTTTCTGCCTGGCGCTTTGATTTAAATATTGAGAACCAGTACTTTGGCCTTGCCCTGCTGTTTGCATCGATATTCTTTATTACTTTCTACATCACTAACCTCGCTTATAAAGTCATTAAGAGAGAAGTATTCGGCCTAAGCGATGTAGTCATCATACTCCTAAATGCCTTCATTTTTTACGGCATGGGTTATTTAATTATAGCCGACAATAAAAATAGTGCAGAATTTTTAGGCTTGTTTACCCTTGCCAACGGGATAATTCATTTTGTGGTAAGCTTAATTATTTACAAAAGACAACTGGCCGATAAAAACCTGTTTTATCTTATCCTGGCTTTGGTTATTACCTTTATTACCATGGCTGTTCCGGTGCAGTTAGATGGCGGTTGGGTAACTATATTCTGGACTGTTGAGGCGGCCATACTCTTTTATCTGGGTAGGGTTAAACAAATTGCTATCTACGAAAAGCTTTCTTTTCCGCTGATCTTTCTTGCCTTTTTAAGCCTTTTAGAAGACTGGGCCACTTATGCAAGTTACTATGGCAGTTATCAGATCGTTAAACCGATATTTAATGTGGGTTTCTTAACGGCAGTTATTTTTATTGGCAGTTTTAGCTGGATGTTCAGCATCAGCAAAAAAGAAACCGGGAAATCTGCCGAATGGATCTGGATGCGCCAGATATTGAGTTACAGCATTCCTTCAATATTATTGTTTGTAGTGTATATTACTTTCTCACTGGAGATTTCGAAACATTTTAATAACCTTTTCGAAATCTCTAAAATAAACACGCACCCAAAAACAAATGCAGACTATGTTAGCTATACCTACAATTACAACTACGAAAAATTAAAAATAGCCTGGATTTATATCTACACCCTGTTTTTTGCTGCTGCTTTGTCTTATGTTAATCTAAAAAAGCTAAAAAGCAGCGAGCTTGCAATTGCCTGCCTGGTGATCAACTTACTGATTATTACCTTATTTTTAACCAACGGCCTTTACAATTTAAGCGGACTAAGGGATGAATATTTATTCCCCGATAGTAACTATTTCAGTATTGGTGCCTTCAATATTGGCATCCGCTATGTTGCTATCGCTTTCTTTGCTTTGTTAATTGTGATCTTCTACAGGTTAATCAATTCTGGTCTGTTTAAAAGTAGCTTCAAAACTGCCTTCGATTACCTGCTTTACATTTCAATTTTATGGGTAGTAAGCAGCGAATTGATTAACATTTTAGCATTGGCAGGTTTAGATGGTAACTATAAATTAGGTTTAAGCATCCTTTGGGGTTCGTATTCTCTATTTTTGATAGGTATTGGTTTAGCCAAAAACAAAAAACACCTGCGTATTGGGGCAATGGTTCTGTTTGGTATTACGCTGATCAAGCTTTTTGTTTACGACATTGCCTACCTCAGTACCATTTCAAAAACCATTGTTTTCGTATCGCTGGGGGTATTACTGCTGATCATTTCTTTCCTTTACAACAAGTACAAACATTTAATTATAGATGATGTGGAGACTAAAAACTAAGCTGCTTTTTTGGCTTTTACCCTGCACAATAGCTGCAAATGCCCAAACTGCACCCTACCCGTTAAAAAGGGAAATTACAGGTGTACAAACTATCTGGCACAGTATCATACTGCCCAACCCCATATACCAAAAGCTAAAGCCGGGTTTTGAAGATCTGCGCATTTTTGGCATTAAGGGGAAAGATACCGTTGAGGTCCCTTATCTGTTAAAACAACGCGATAATCGGATTAATACACAGGAAATCGTTTTTAAACAGCTGAACCAAAGTTCAGCAAACAACACTTATTATTATACTTTTCAGCCTTCGGCAAGTGGCGTAATTAACCAGATAAATCTCGACTTCAAGCAGGAAAATTTCGACTGGAAAGTTACGCTCGAAGGCAGTAACGATAATCAAAACTGGTTTGCCATTGTAAAAGATTACCGGATTTTGTCGATCAAAAACCAGTTTACCCACTATCATTTTACCAGGATAAATTTCCCGGATGCGAAATACGCCTATTTTCGGCTCGCGGTAAAAAACAGTACCCAACCAGAGCTTTTAGCCACAAAAATGCTAAAAACAGATACCATAAAAGGTGTATTCCAGGATATTAAATATCAATCGTACAATATCAAAAACGATGCAGTGCACAAGGAAACTATTATCGATATCCATTTAACCAATCCTGTACCGGTATCGCAATTGAGTTTAAATGCACAGAGCGATTTTGATTTTTACCGCTCGTTCAAAATTGAATACGCTACCGATAGTTTTAAAACCGATAAAGGCATGCAGTACAATTACATGGAGCTTTACACCGGTACCATTAGCTCTATCGAAAAAACTGCATTTAGCTTTCCGAATACCCTAACTTCAAAACTGAAGATTACCATCCAAAACAATGATAATAAGCCATTACGTTTAAGTGCTTTAGCTTTAAAAGGCAGTATTTATGAATTGGTTGCCCGTTTTGATGACCCAAAACTGCCTTACGCTTTGTATTATGGTAACAACAAAGCGATAGCCCCTAGTTACGAGATCGACAAATTTGAAAATAAAATACCTGCAAACCTAAATTCACTAAGCATTGGCGAAGAACAGCTAAACCCGGCCTACTCGGTTAAAACAGCTAAACCTTTATTTGAAAACAAAGCCTGGCTTTGGGTTTTAATGGCCTTGATTATTGGCTTACTGGGCTGGTTTTCATTTAAAATGTTAAGGAATTAGATTTAGAGGACCGTCACTCCCAACTTGATTGGGAATCGTAATGCAAGTGCTTTAATATAACTTTAACAAGCATTTCATAATTAGCGTATACATAATACAATTAACATAAATAGACATGAAGAACATTTTCCAACCCGCAGTAACTAGCGAAATTATTGAAAGAATAAACAAGCTTACGCCAACTACCCCACAACTTTGGGGCAAAATGAACGTAGTACAAATGCTGGCGCATTGCAATGTAACCTACGAATTGGTTTACGATAATATCCATCCTAAACCTGGCAGGTTCGTGAAATTCCTTTTAAAAACCCTGGCTAAAAACAAAGTGGTAAGCGAAAAGCCTTATTCGAAAAATAATCCAACCGGACCTCAGTTCATTATTAAAGACGAAAGAAATTTTGAAAAGGAGAAAGCGCGCCTTATAGCCTACCTGCAGAAAACACAGCAATTGGGAGAAAACCATTTCGAAGGAAAAGAATCGCACTCTTTCGGCGTACTTAACAAAACCGAATGGAACAACATGTTTTATAAACATTTAGACCACCATCTTTCGCAATTCGGTGCTTAATTTATTAAGTATGCTTTAAGCTTTAGTCTCCGAGCTTTAATCTTTGAGCTCTATATGGTCTTATCGCCCCCTTAAAAAGTCTCTTTTACGCCCCATCTGCTGTTCAGATCTTGCTTAACTTGTACTAACAAAAATCCAACAACAAAACAAAATGACAAAAGGACTTGTAACATGCCTTTGGTTTGACGGACAGGCCGAAGCAGCAGCAAACTATTATTGTACTGTTTTTAAAGATTCGAAAATTACCCAGGTTACCCCTATGGTAGTTACTTTCGAAATTAACGGAAGTAAATTTATGGGACTAAACGGCGGACCGCAATTTAAGTTTGACGAAGCGGTTTCGTTTATGGTAAATTGCGATAGCCAGGAAGAAATAGATTACTACTGGGATACCCTAACTAAAGATGGTGGGCAGGAAAGCATGTGCGGCTGGTTAAAAGATAAATTTGGCCTTTCATGGCAAATTATTCCATCCAACATTGGCGAGTTAATGGCCGACCCCGAAAGAGCCCAAAGGGTAATGGCTGTAGTGATGCAGATGAAAAAATTAGATAAGGAAAAAATGGAAAATGCTTAAATTTTTCATAAATTGATTAAAAAGCTATCGTGGTTGGCAGCTAAGCTGAACAACCATGATAGTTCTTAACCTGAAAAATTCACATCAATGAAAAGATTAACGATTTTAATTGCGTTAATCATCCCTCCTATTCTTTGCACCTCCTGGGGTTTCTTTGCACATCAAAGAATCAACAATCTTGCTGTTTTTACACTGCCCGCTGATATGATTGGGTTTTACAAAAAGCATGTAAAGTACATTACCGAGCATGCTGTAGATCCTGATAAGCGAAGGTATGCCGATACCTTAGAAGCACCAAGGCATTACCTGGATGTCGAAAACTATGAAAAAATTATTGACAGCATTCCGGAGAAGTGGAACGATGCACTTGCGAAATACGGTCAAAAGCAATTGAACGCCAGCGGAATCTTACCCTGGCAAATTCAGCGAACCTACTATAGCTTAGTTAAAGCTTTTAAAACGCGTGATTCGGTTAAGATCTTAAAATACTCAGCCGATTTGGGCCACTACATTGGCGATGCGCACGTTCCACTGCATACCACAGCCAACCACAATGGGCAGTTAACCAATCAGGTAGGTATTCATGCCTTCTGGGAAAGCCCTCTCCCCGAGCTTTTTTCTACCCGGTATAACTTTGTGGTGGGAAAGGCCGCTTATATCGAAAATCCACTAAAAGCCGCATGGAGCATAGTAAAACATACACATAGTCTGGTAGATACTGTTTTAACCTTTGAGGCTACTTTAAATGCATCTTTCCCATCTGATAAGAAATATAGTTTTTCGGAAAGGAATAATACAATTTTAAAACAGTATTCGATAGAATATGCCAAAAGCTATCACGACAGGATGAATAATATGGTAGAAAAGCAAATGCGCAGTGCCATACTTGAAATTGGCTCTTTCTGGTACTCAGCATGGGTTGATGCCGGACAACCCGTACTTAAAAACCTGATTAAGCTAGAACCAACTCCGGATGAAAAGAAAGCCGAAACTGATATAGATCGAAAATTTGAGAAGGGCATACCACTTGGCAGAGAGATTTAAGGAACCTGCTATACCTTAACGGTAATTGATTTGAACCATTTATTTATTTACGTTAAAACAGTTACAAACAAAAAAGAGGCTTTATTGCTAAAGCCTCTTTTCTCTTATCTCTTATTTTGAAAAAATTCTAAACAACTTCTTCAGTTTTTTTTGATTGTAAACGGCTTCTAATTGCAGCCCATATAGCAGGAACAAAGGTTACAACGGCAATAAAGATAATCACCAGTTCAAAGTTGTTTTTGATTACCGGAATCTGTCCCAGTAAATACCCGCCAATTAACAAGGCAAAAATCCAGGTAATACCGCCAATAATATTGTAATATGTAAACCTGCCGAAAGGCATTTTGGCAATACCAGCAACAAAAGGAGCGATAGTTCTGAAAATAGGTAAAAACCTGCTCAGCATAATGGCTTTACCACCATGTTTTTCAAAAAATTCGTGCGATTGATGGTAGTATTTGAGTTTTAAGATTTTGTTCTTTTCTTTAAAAACCCCTGCACCCAAAACACTTCCAAGTTTATAGTTAACGGTATTACCTAGTATGGCCGCAGCGATTAAAATAATCATCATCACCCAGATATTTAAACCTGTTTCGTGCTCGCCGGCAATTAAAGCACCCATTGCAAAAAGCAACGAATCGCCCGGAAGAAACGGTGTTACCACAAAACCGGTTTCAGCGAAAATGATCAGGAATAAAATAAGGTAAGTCCAGGTACGGTATTCATTAACAATTTCGGCTAAATGGACATCAATGTGGAGGATAAAGTCTATAAGCTGCTGTAGTAATTCCATTTATCTAATTTTGGGCAAAAGTATGAATATCGGAGGGAATAAATGCTAGTGAAATGCAATAATAATTAGTTGGTAGAAACCAGACGCATTTGGAGTTCATTCTTTTTAGTTCCATCCAGTAAAACTGTGTAAACCAATCCTTTTGCAATTGCGATTGATTTGGATGTAGTAGTTGGAAGTGAATCTAAGGCATTTACATCTGGTTGGGTTGCGATGGGTGCTTCCAATGCGAATGAAATTCTTGTGGCTTTAGTTAATTTAATTGTATGACTCAACCTATCGCCATATTTCATCGTAAACTGAGGAAAAGCCCCTCCATCATCTTTCACAATAACATTAGAGTTTAAAGTATACCCAAGGTTTATGAATGTCAGCTTTACAGAATCTAAATTTTGCTTCACGTCGTCCTGAAAAACCGTTAACACTGGTGGAGTGGTAGGCGTTTTTCGGGTATAAAAGATTGAATAATTGGCGCCGATATCAAATTTATTAGTTGTACTCGCAACATCGGCGGCGGTGTTTATATTTCTGGAGGTAATGGTATAACTTGAATCGCCAGCAACAACAATATAATTACTGTTTGAACCATAAGCTGTAGAAGCTCCAGACTGAATACCCCGTAAATAAAAATTTTGAATAGTATCTGTTACCGCCGAATGAAAATACCTGATCTTGGCATCTCCTTTAATGAAATTATCGTTCTTAATACACGAAAAAAACATCAATACAGGTGCAAACAAGAAAAGGATTTTAAAATATATAAAAGGGCTGTTTTTCATATCAAATTGCTGACGCTAATAAAACGTAAAGATAACAGAAAGCTTATGAATTTACCGAAATTAATTATCGGTGATGATATGCGCCTCTAAAGTTGCGGCAGTTGTGCCGCTAAACCAAATCGTATATATTTTGCCGCCCACAAAATTCGAATTATCAATCGTTTTAATATTGCCCGAACCCACAACAGAATATCTTAAATTCAAGCCGGCATCAAGCGTAAAGTAATTCGAAGCCTCTTTAAAAGCCAAACCATTAACAAATTGCAAACCCGCCTGTACACTCACATTTATACCTGTAGCAAAATTCGGACTCAGGTTAATCAGCTTTACCTTAGCTTTATCCATTTCCGCATTGCTCAGGTTATCTTCATAACTTACAATTTCGCGCGTTCCATTCTTATTACTAACCAAAAAAGTGGTATAGGTTATAGAAGGTGTAAAATTAAAAGAAGCATTGGTATTGGCATTATCCAGGCCCATATAAGCAACACTGCGGTTGCCCGAAGGTATTTTAACGTATTCGCTGGTTTCGCCAAAAGCTAAGGCTGCAGCAGTAAGTTTAGCATCATCTAAATAAACTTCCTGATGGATTTCTGTTAACGAGGCATTCACCACTTTAATTTTGGCTTCGCCTTTAACCACCACATCGGGGTCATTTTTTTTGCAGGCCGATAAAGCCAGTATCGGAACAGTAAAAAGTAGGAGAATTACCTTTGAGAGATTGGTATAGATTTTCATGGTTAGTTGTTATTTGGTTGAAAACAAAAATGGCTCGGTCAAAAACCAAGCCATTCTTTGTATAAAAACTAAAAAATTAGTAGACTAATAACTATTATTTAGCATAACCGGCATAACCAGCATTAAAACATCTTCATTTTCATCGTTGGTTTGCGGAATTAAAAGCCCTGCCCTGTTCGGCGTAGATAGCTCCAGCGTAACTTCATCGCCGCTTAAATTACTTAGCATTTCAATTAAGAAACGGGCATTAAAGCCAATTTCAAGGTCTTCACCATCATACTGACAGCTTAAACGCTCGTGTGCTTCGTTGGCAAAATCTAAATCTTCTGATGAAATATTCAGCTCGCTACCGCTAATTTTTAACCTTACCTGGTGGGTGGTTTTATTGGCGAAAATTACAACCCTACGAAGTGTATTTAAAAACAGAACCCTGTCGATAATTAATTTATTTGGATTATTTGTCGGGATTACTGCTTCGTAATCTGGATAGCGTTCGTCTATTAAACGACACACTAAATTGATATTTTCGAACTTGAAAAAAGCACTGGTTGCATTATAATCTACCGATACATTGATATCGTTAGAAGGCAAAGCACCTTTTAAAAGTGTTAAAGCTTTTTTAGGTAAGATAAATGAAGTTGCTTTATCGGCCTTGCTATCCATACGGCGGTAACGTACCAGCTTGTGTGCATCGGTAGCTACAAAAGTAATGTGCTGTGGCGATAACTGGCAAAATACACCCGTCATTGCCGGACGTAACTCATCATTACTTACTGCAAAAATGGTTTTAGTAATGGCTTCGGTTAAAACCGATGCAGGTAAATTAACAGAAGAAGCGTTTTCTACAACCGGAATCTTCGGGAAATCGTCGCCATTTTCACCACTCAATTTATATTTACCATCACCGGCGCTAATTTCGATCGCAAAAGTACTGTCGTCGATATTAAATGCAATTGGCTGATCTGGTAAAGTTTTAAGAGTATCTAATAAAATTTTAGATGGAACGGCTACTTTACCTTCTTCTTTTGATTCTACAGCCAAGGCAGTTGTCATGCTCGTTTGTAAATCGGTAGCAGAGATAGTTAAGTTTCCATCTTTAATCTCGAAAAGGAAATTTTCTAATATGGGTAAAACTGTACTGCTGCTTGAAGCACCATTTACAGTTTGTAAGTGTTTTAACAGCGTTGATGTGGATACAATAAATCTCATGATATCTTTTAGTCTTCTTCAAAAATATAAAAATTATTTAGCGTACTTGTATTTGCGGTAATAATGTTGAAAAATTGCAAAGAATATTAACAATAGTAAAGGTGCCGCAACATTAATGAGCTGCCATTTCGTTTTTTCGAGTTTAATTTTGCCTTTATCGAGCAATCTGATCTTTACTTCTTTACTACGCAGGGCAATTAAGTTGTCATCATCAGTAAAATAATCAACAATATTTAGCAATAAAGCTTTATTTCCAAAAGTGCGCTGCGAGTAACGATCATAACCCAGGGGGAATGGAGTACCATTCTGTGCCGAAACCTGGTTTTTAAAAATATCCCCGTCGCCGATTACAATCATTTTGGCCGGCTTGCCAACATTTTCTAAGCTGTAAGGTTGTGTAATGCCTGCTGGCAAGGGCCGGCCTGCAAAAACCGAAGGAAAATTTCCTTCCAACATTAATCCCACATGTTGCGGGCGACTTTGAAAAGCCCTCGGATCTAACTGTTCGCCAACCATTTGCAGGCTAAACAGTTTTGGTGCCTCAAAAACTTTATTGAAAGCGGAAGTAGTTAAAATATATGATTTTTTGATGTTTTTGGCACCAATTGTATCTACAGTACTTGGAAATTCAGATCTTACGCCATCCAGTTTCTTCACCACACTTTCAGTGGTATCGGGCAGTAAAATGGGGTAATAAATCCAGGGCACCAATTGCATCTGGTTCTGGCCGCCAACTACACCTGTGGAAACCGGAATTTCGGCACTGTTTGCCGGATCAGCAATGATGTTGTAATTAATCCGGGCACCATACATAAAGAGCATATCATCCAGGTTCAGGTTACTGTTCGTAGCCATTTGCCCACTTTGTCCCCTTAAACTATCCAATTCTGCACGTACCTGATCAATGCTCCATAGCACCCTCCCGCCATTCATTACAAAATAATTGATCTTGTATTTTTCGGTCTCGGTAAAAGGCTTGGTTGGTTTGGCAATCACCAGCATTTTCAATTTATCAAGTCCGGCCTTATCAATCGTATTTAAATCTACTCGACCAACCAGATAGCTGTTCGATAAGCTATGCATGGCATCATTGAGCTGCTGATCGGATAATTCGCCATTCGATTCGGAGAAACCAATTCGGGGATTATTACCTGTAACCACCTTTTTTAAACTCGAAGTAAAAATATACTCAAGGTTTTCGACCGCCCGGTTAATGTTATCCTCGTAGCTCCCGCGGGTATCAAGATTTTGAAAAAGCTTTACCGGAAACTGTTTCCCGTCACTTTCAATCATCGCCATCGGAAATACCAGCTTTTGCGTTAATCCGGCTTCGGTTTTCACACTTAAATTGGTGGCTTCAATCCCGCTTTCGTACAAATTGTTCACCACTGTATCCTGATCTGCCTGACTTAATCCAGCAAGAGGATCGACAAAAACTACCTTTACATCCGCTTTCGAGTAAGCCTGGTAATCAGACAAAATATCACTTACAGCTCCTTGCAAACGCTTAAATGCGGGCGGCAGTTCGCCATTTAAAAAAACAGTGATAATAACAGGTTTATCATTTTTGGCCAGCAACGATTTTGTTTTCTCGCTTAGCGTAAACCTTTTATCTGCGGTAAAGTCAAAACGCTTAAAAGCATACTGACCAATTATATTTAAAACAACCAGTGCTGTGATGAACAAAATGCCGGTGATCCATTTATTTTTCAGATTCATTATCGCTTCCCTCCCATCATTAACCTGGTAAAAAATAAAAACAAAGCGGAGAAGGTGATGAAGTAAATCAAATCTCTTGTATCTAAAACACCACGGCTAATGGCGGTATAATGCTGGTTGATGCCTAAGTTAGTAATCGGGCTTTCGATAGCTTTAAATACGCTAACCTGACTGGTATAATCGAAGCCGAGGAAGGCAAATGCACACAAAGCGGCACAAATTACAAAAGCAATAACCTGGTTTTTAGTAAGTGACGATGAAAAAATGCCGATGGCTGTAAATGCCGCTCCAAGTAAAAACAGGCCAATGTACGATCCAATTACCGAACCGGAATCGATATTACCTTCGGGGAAACCCAGTTTTGCAACGCTGTAGTAATAAATTATTGTTGGGATTAATGCAAACAGAACCAGTACCAAACTAGCAAGGTATTTTGCAGCGATAATATGCCAGAGTTGAATGGGACGCGTAACCAAAAGCTCGTAGGTACCTTCCCTCCTTTCTTCGGCAAAGGCGCGCATAGTGATGGCCGGGATCAGGAACATGAACAAATAAGGAACGAGGCTAAAAAAGCCGTTGAGTTCGGCATAGCCGTACTCCAGAACTGATGTATCGGGAAATACCCATAGTAAAAGTCCCGAAACCAACAAAAAAACACCAATGGTAATGTAAGCCACCATCGAACTGAGGAAACTGAATAACTCGCGTTTAAAAACTGCGTACATAGTTAAATTTAAATGCCGAAGTTAAGGATTTTTTTCGTTGGCTTAGCCTGGTTATTGGTTTATAGTTGATGGCTTATAGATGATGTAAATAGCTTGATCACCCATAACATTATACAAAAAAAGCCTCCGATTTTCATCAAGAGGCTTATCATTATTTTTTAAACAGTTTAGAAAGAAAAACCCAATCCGACTGTATATACCAGATTTTTAGCATTCAAATAAACATCTTTCGAATTGGAAATTTTAACTGCACTGGCACTAATACCAGCTTGTATATTTAATCCATTACTTAATTGAAATCCTGCCAGGGCATTTCCACCAAAATCAAGGCGTTTAAAGTCTTTGTCAGAACCGAACCTGATATTTTCTTTATCGGCCTTTATAACATCATTATTTATCAATGTATACCTGGCTGTTCCGGATAACGCGACACCTAAATACGGACCTAAACCAAAAAATATTTTATTTTTTCCGACTGGAATATATTTAACTGCGTTGGCTGGTATCTCAAAATACAGTAGGCTGATTTTACCAGATGAGTTACTATTTCCCTTAAAGTTAACGTATGTTGCTTTGGTACCTTTACCTGTAACAGAAAAACCTGGTTGGAATACAATATTTTTGCCCAGAGCTATGTCTACCGTAGCACCTAAATAGAAAGATGTATTGATATTACTTTCATCAATGGCAGGACCTTTCAACGCATCAGCATCTGGAAGTGTTTTAATTTTCGGGAATGTGATACCAGCTTTTACCGAAATCGGCACAGGTTTCTGCTGTGCATATACCGCTAAGCCAAATGTTAATGCAAATAAGAATAAAGCTATTTTTTTCATGAGGTATAGATTGATGAAAGCTATTAATATGCAAAAAGCCTCCAAAATTAGGAGGCTTTTTAATATTGTAAGTTTAAAAAGAAAAACCCAATCCAACTGTAAATAATTTATGCTTGATTGAAGCATTAAAATCTTGAGCTTCTTGGTCGTCAGCCATATTGCTTAAACCCAAACCATAACCGGCATGAACATTTAAACCGTTATTTAACTGAAAACCGGCAAGGAAATTTAATCCGAAATCGGTACGTTTAAAGCCCGAATCTTCAAATTCGATTTTCTCTTTTTCCGATCCCATTTTAGCGTTAGCACTTAAAGCATAAGCAAAATAAGGGCCTGCGCCAACAAATAATTTACCCGAATTGGCCACTTTGAAATTTACAAGGGCATTAACAGGCACTTCAAGATATTTGAAGTTTAATGTGGCATCAATATCACTAAAAAAGTCATCGTTATCAAAACCAAAACTACTGCTGTTAATTCTTGTTCCCTTATCGGTAAAAGTTAATCCAGGTTGAATAGAAACCAAATCCGATAATTGGAATTCTACTGTTCCACCTACGTAATAAGAGGTTTTGGTATCATAACTAAATGATGCACTACCTGATGAGAAAGTCATATTGGGAAAAGCAACGCCTGCTTTTAAACCAAATTTAACCGGTGTACTTTGAGCTAAAGCTGCAGTACTTAAACCTACAACTGTTAATAAAGATAATACTAATTTTTTCATCTGTTTTTTGAGAAAGTTTGTTAGAGTTGTTTTTATTTTCCGTGTACTTGCCTGATTGACAAATAAAACGCCACAATGATAAATAAACTAATTTGATAGTTAAAATATTTAAAAAAATAAATTCCTGTAAACGAAAAAGCCCCCAATTGCTTGGAGGCTTTTAAATGTGTTATAGGTTTTTACTATAAACCGAATGCAAAAGCAGCACGGATGCCAATAAATGATGAGGTAGAACCATTTCTTGCCCAACCTTCATAACGTATGCCTAAATCAATACTTGATTTATCAGCTACAGAAAAAGATGCACCTAAAGTTGGAGAATATGCAAAAGCTGTACTCGATCCCTCTCCAGTACCAAAAGCAGCACCTAATTCACCAGCACCGTAAAAATTTCCACCAAAATAATATTTAGCACCAACTTTTACCGG
The DNA here is from genome assembly GCF_903166585.1 of Pedobacter ghigonis. GTDB lineage: Bacteria > Bacteroidota > Bacteroidia > Sphingobacteriales > Sphingobacteriaceae > Pedobacter > Pedobacter ghigonis. The sequence continues at coordinate 55,038 of NZ_CAESCM010000015.1, read as the reverse complement.
AATAGCACCTTCATTCTTAAGGTCTGCACCTAGCGCTTTAAAAGCGTCCTTGTATTCTTTTTTGTAAGAGAAAGATAAATATCCTGCCGATCCAGTTAAATTTAAAGATTTAGCAACATTTAACTCACCTTGAACTGAACCGCCAAAGCCTAAATTGTAGACATCTCCGAAATCTCCAATTGGCAAAGCGAAATCTGGTCCTACGCTAATTTTGTTTACTGCTCCTTCTGTTTGAGCTGAAGCTGCGAAGCCTAAGCCTGCAACCATTACTAAAGAAAGTAATAACTTTTTCATGTGTTTTTTAGATTATTTGTTCGTTAATTATTTTGCATTTATAGACAATAATTACGCCAAAAACGTTACAAACAATTTCTAAAAAGCGAAAAACAAAACACAAACAATTGACCTACAATTAATTAGCACAATACTATTTTTATTCTAAAAAGTTGTAATTAGGTTAGAAGATTAAAAAGCACTGTATATTTTTAGGGAAAATGAGCCTGGATACACCGCTTAAAGACCAAAAACATAAGCAAATCTTAGCCCTGCAAATCCTTTGGTGTTGATGGTATTTGCGGCAATCAGATTGCTATCGCGCTTACCTGTCCACCCCTCGTACCTTATGCCCAAATCGAGTTTATTTTCTCCTGAAAGCCTAAACTGGGTTCCTATACCTGGCGACCATGCAAACAATGTTTTTAGTCCGCTGCTTAGCGGTAAAGCAACACCCAGTTGGCCTTCGGCATAAAAGCCTTCGCTTAACCAGTATTTTAACCCTGCTTTTGCAGGTGCGTAGCTTAAATCCTGAACCTGGAGAACCTGGTTTCGACGACCGAAAAAATTGATATAGCCTGCATTTAAACTCAGGGCTAAATTATTTGCAACAGGCAAATCAGCCTTTACAGATGCCCCCAGCCCAACCGCTGATACACCTGCGAAGTTGCCGGAAGGTAATCCGATTTCTCCACCAATGCCAATGTTAGCGACATTTTGGGCTTTCAATAATGCAGGGATTAAGCCCAGAGCGATAATTAAAGTGAGTTTGATTTTGGTTACAAGCATGAAATTAAGCAGTAAGTTTTCTAAAAATTTCTTCTAACGAAAGGCCTCCGTATGTTTTCTTTATCCCTTCAAGCGAATCGTTGGCAACAATTTTACCTTTATTGATAATGATGATATCATCGCAAATGGCTTCTACCTCCTGCATAATGTGTGTAGAAATAACCACGGTTTTAGCAGCCCCAAGCGATTTAATGAGCAGTCTGATATCGACCAGCTGGTTTGGATCTAAGCCTGAAGTAGGTTCATCGAGGATTAAAACTTCAGGATTGTGGATAATGGCCTGCGCCAGTCCCACGCGTTGGCGATACCCTTTTGATAGCATCCCGATTTTTTTATGCTGTTCGGGTGTTAGCCCCACCATTTTAATCACCTCATCTACCCTTGCAGCCAAATTAGTTAAGCCATAGGTTTCGCCTACAAAGCTTAAAAATTCTTTTACATACATATCGCTATAAAGTGGTGTATTTTCAGGAAGATAGCCTATGTGTTTTTTTGCGGAAATTGCTTCTGTCAAAATGTTCTTGCCCGATATTTCTGCTGTTCCGGAAGTTGGCTCCAGGTAACCTGTAAGCATGCGCATGGTAGTAGATTTACCCGCACCATTTGGTCCCAGAAATCCCAGAATACGGCCCGGCCTGGCCTCAAAACTAATCGAATCGACTGCTTTTTGTTTATCGTAATGCCTGGAAAGGTTTTTAACTGAAATACTCATTATTTATGTTATCGGTAAAGGTAATGAACTGGAGATTAAGCTCAAAGAATAAAGCTGAAAGCTAATAAACCGAAGCTGAAAGCTAAATTTTGGAGTTAAAAGATGAAAGCAGAACTTAACTTTTTATTGTACCTTAATTTATCCAATTGCTCAGCAGCTTGTGCAATATTATCTGACGATAAAATATCGGCACCATTGTTACTGAGGTGATAATAAACCATTTTAGCCGGGTTTGCGAGCGAACTTTTATCGATATTACCCATAGTGCCTAAAATCGTTGTAATACCTTTACTGTGCAGGTATTGGTACAAGGCTTTATCGGGCGCTGTAACCCCAATAAAAGCTACAATCCGGTTATTTGGAATGCCCATGTTATTTAACCGCTTCAATTCTGCTTTCTTTTGTACCGAAGCCGAAATCATTAATTCGGGAGCCAAACGATGTACTTCCTGAGCCTGATTAGCGGTATAGGTAATGATAATCGAATTGCTTTCTACTTTATACTGCCTTACCTTTTCAATTACTTTGGCGTAAGATACTCCTTTCTTTAAATCGATTGTTAACAATACTTTTCCCTTGCTCCAGCTTAACACACTATCTAATGTTGGGATCTTAAATTTTGTTTCTTGCCCGGCATCATCTTTTAGGTTAAATGCCTTCAGTTCTTCGTAAGTGTAATTGCCAATCGGCCCCTTGCCTGTAGAAGTTCTGTCGAGGTTATCATCGTGCATAATTACCATCACCGAATCTTTACTGTAAGCAATATCAAATTCAATAACCATGGGGTTATAGGTAGTGGCATTGGCAAAAGTTTCGATGCAATTTTCAGGGAAGCCTGGCATTGGACCACCACGATGGGCGCTAATTAACGGAAAACGGCGTTCGGGCGACCAGTTTAAAAATTGATATAAATCGTTTGTTGTATTAAACTTAATGTACTGATGCTTTTTTTCTTCAGGTTTGCATGAAGCAAAAAGCGCAACAATAACCACAAATAGCAAATAATGAAATTTCATGGTTCAAAAGTAGGAAAAAATGGAAGATGGAAGAGGTAAAATGGAATTGTTGTTAGGTGCTTAGCTGGTTAATTTTATGGTTAATCGGTTAATTGTTTAAATCAGTTAACTGCAGGTTTACTTATTGTCGAATTTTTAAGGTTAATTGGTTAACTGTTTAAATCGGTTAACTGTAGGTTTACCTATTGATCAATTACAATTAAACAGTTAACCAGTTCATACAATTAACCAATTCTACAGTTCATACAGTTAACCATCTTCTTAAGCAAATCCATTCTTAATGGCAAAAACGGCCAGGCCAACGCGGGTTTTGAGTTCCAGTTTTTCACATAGCTGATCGCGATAGCTTTCAACAGTACGCGGACTACAAAACATTTTATCGGCTATTTCTTTGTAATTAAGCTCAGTAACCGTGTATTTTAAAAATTCTTTTTCGCGGTCTGAAATTTTGATTTCCACCTCATTCGTTTTATTGAGACTGGAGAAGATAATTTTTGATGCCCAATCCGGATAAAAAAATCCATTGATATTTAATTTGGTCAACGCATTTTCAAGTTCAACCGGGTGCGCATTTTTGAGCAGATAGCCTTTTGCACCATTGCTTACCATTTTTATTACACTTTTTTCTTCTCCCTGCATGCTCAGGGCCATTACTTTTACTTCAGGATGGTTTGCCGTTACCCAGGTTACGGTTTCAAAGCCATCCATAACAGGCATGCTGATATCCAGCAGTAAAATATCGGGGATTTTGTTGCTATTTTCGAAGTTTTTAATCAGCTCCATTCCATTTTCACAAACATAAATAACCTCAAAATCTTTGAAATTATCTATAATGCCCTGAAGTGCCTTGGCAATCAGGATATGATCATCAACAATAACGATTGTCTTTTTCATACCGGGCCATTTAAAATAATAGTAAGTTCCGTGCCTGAGTTTGGTTTACTTGTTAAATTGAATTCTCCACCGATAATTTCGGCTCTTTTTTTCATGTTTTTTAATCCAATACCGTCAGAAGTAAGGTTGTCAAAATCGAACCCCATTCCGTCATCCTGTATTTTTAGCGTTAAAAAAACGTCTGCAGCTGATTTTAACTGAATGCTAATATTATTGCATTGTGCATGTTTTAAGCTGTTTTGAAGAAACTCTTGCGTTATCCTTAACAATACGTTCTTTTTCACAAACTCCAGATCGATATGCTCAAAATCATGTTCAAAAGATACCTTACATTTTTTTAAAGCGTTTATATGGTCTACTTCTTCCTGTATTAAAGTTACAATTTCATTTTCACTTATGTTATCATTAGTTAGATTTTTCGATAAACTTCTTAAATCTTGCAGCGATGAGTTGATAATCTGATAAATCTGCTCTATCCGGTTACTGGCTTGCGGCACTTTATTTTCGTGCACAAGCTGCTGGGTATAAAGGCTTACCAGGGTTAATTTTTGTCCGATGTTATCGTGCAGCTCGCGACCAATCTGCTGCATGGTGGCCTGTTGTATTTCTAACTGTGTACTTAAAAGCTCTTTCTGGTGTATTTCGTTGGCAATTTTTATTTCATTCAAATATTCTCTCTTCCGCTCTTTGTATTTTTTGATGTAAACCATGATGGCAACTACAAACAGTACAAAAAACAGGTTAAAAAGGATAATCGTTATTAAGAGCTCTGTTTTCCCCATATAAATGAAATTGAGAATAAGATATACATTACAATGCCCGAAATCAGGAAATAATCGAAGTAAATATCCCAAATCTGGATATAAGCCCTCAATAACGAATAAAAAGTAAAAAAGGGTAATGTGCCAATATAAAACAAAGTAACCCCCAGGTTGATATAAAACATCCTGTTTGCCTGAAAATTGAGAATGTCTAAAGAGTTAACCTGGTTATAATACTCTTTAATAACCAGAAACATAAGCAACAAGCAGCCTAATGTATAATTGAAAGAAAAATAGACTTTACTTTCCTTAAAAAATAGCCGGCTAAGAATAAACGACAGCACATACAATAAGGTAATTACCCAGAATAACCTTTTATTCTTGAACGATTTTACTGTATAGAGCCAGTAAAAGAAAATGAACTGAAAGGGAATAACGATGTAATTGTAATACTTTGTTTTTGAAAAACTAATCAACTCACCTCCCCATTTACCAATAATTTCGCAGGTAAAAATAAGGAGCAGGTAATAGATAAAGTACCGCCAATACTGCCCCTTCAAGCGTTTAAAATAATATAACGCAATCAATGCAGCCCCTCCTTCTACCCAAAGGAAACTGTCGCTCAAAAATTGCTGTTCGCGGCTCATGTTACTAATAAATTAGTAGCTTTCTATAGCTGAGTCAGCCGGAGGTATGGTTTGACCATGATTTTGGGCCATTACTTCGCGCGATTGACCATCACTGCTATCAGAACTCATGGCCATTAAAGTAACGGGCTGCTCTTTACTCCGCTCTTTAATTGGGAAAGTACTTCTGTCTAAAGGATTAAAATCATAATCGAGATAAGCACCATTGCTGGCTTTCTTTTTTAACGTGGGGATCATAATCAGGGTATGCCTTTGGGCATAATCTTTTCCAATTTCCTTTTCATTTTCAAAACCACCCCACTCGTTCGCTTTTGGATAGGCAGCATAATAAAAACGGATGCCCAGCGCGCCATCTGCAATGCGTGGATCTACTTTTTTGGCGTAAAATTCAATATCGCCGATAAATTTCTTTAAGGTTTTTAAACCAAATGAAACAGAATGGGCATCTTTTATTTCCATTATCCTGTTAATGGCTTCGAGGTGGTTATTCCGGTAATTATCTACCATTTGCTGGATAATTGCCGGATCCATGGTATTGGGCTTTACCCGCCCTTCACCTCGGTTTAAGAGATCAATTAACTTTTGTAAAAGATAGTATGCCAGCGCCCCACATAAAAACACTACAGCATAGATAGGTAAATGTTGCATTTCCATAATTTTTAAGTTTTAATTAAAGTTAAGCTTTATTCCCAAATGTGATAAAACTTTCGCTTAAAGTAGATGGGGTTTTCCCCATATTTTCCCGTTGTTTTTACGGCGTTTTATTTTGTTGCTTTCACTATTGATTTATAGTGGTTTAGCTAAGGTTTTTCTAGCGCAACTGTTCCAACTTTGGCTTAGTGTTTCACACCAAAAAACACAAACAGGAAAAAGCCGAAAATCCTGAACAGAGTAGGCAAAATTTAAAAACCTTAAACCATGTCAAAAACCTTGAAAAAAGAAGAAAAAGTAGAGTACACCGGAAGATACCTTGTACTGCTACCAGAAGGATCGAACACTTCAGATTCGATTAACCAGATCAACAGTATCAGTGGTCTGAATTTAAAAAGCTCATTAGAGTTTGAAAACGAGTTTTTTACAGATAAAGATCTGGCTAAAACAGACGGTATTGTTTTAGATAAGCTCGGCATTGCTATTGTAAACGAAAAACCAAAAGCAGAAAATTCTATCAGCAGTTTCGGCGACAACGAAATGATCGTTGAAAAAGAAAGAGTTGTTTATGCCATCGGTATGCTGGAAGAAAGCACTCAAAATTACGTAGAAGGCTATAGAGATGCTGTAAACCAATTAACCAATGTACTGGTTGGAGCCGAAACCGAAGATTACCAGTACCAGGAACAACAAGCTGAAGTTGAATCGGTTGGTGCTACCTGGGGCTTAAAAGCAACCAATGTTGTGCCTACCAGCTTTTTACGCTACAATCCTTACAATGGCGCTGGCATTAAAGTGGCCATATTAGATACTGGTTTCGATTTTACCCACCCTGATTTTGCTGGCCGTCCCATCGTTCACCAAAGCTTTATCAGTGGAGAAAGCACCCAGGATGGTCATGGCCATGGTACCCACTGTACTGGTACAGCCTGTGGTCCGCTAAGTTCTCCTGCAGCATCTGAAAGATATGGTATTGCTTATGCAGCCAGTATTTATATTGGAAAAGTGTTAAGCAATGGCGGTTCTGGTGGCGACGGGGCCATTCTTGCCGGTATAAACTGGGCTATTGCAAACCGTTGCGATGTGGTAAGCATGTCGTTAAGGGGTTTTGTAACCGGTGCAGGTTATTCTGCCGTGTTCGAAACTGCCGCTGCCCGTGCACTGGCACAAGGCACTTTAATTATTGCCGCAGCAGGAAATGATTCGGCCAGACCAGGTCTTGTAAGACAAGTAATGCACCCTGCAAACTGCCCTTCAATTATGGCTGTAGGCGCGGTAGATGTAAACATGAACGTGGCAGCTTTCTCTAACGGCGGCCTTTACCCAACTTACGGCGCGGTAGATATTGCTGCTCCAGGGGTTAATGTATATTCATCAACCAAATTACCTACCAAATATGCAAGTTGGAACGGTACCAGTATGGCTACCCCACACGTTGCAGGTATTGCTGCGTTATGGGCACAGGCATCGGGCCTTCGGGGAATTAATTTATGGCGAAAATTAACATCAACTGCGAAAGCATTACCTTTACCAGGCAGGGATGTAGGTGCCGGATTAGTACAGGCGCCAACCAAAACCCGATTAATTAAATTCCCGATTGATAAGCTTCCGATTTTGGTTAACCCAAAATTCCCTATCGATCCAATTGGCCCAATAGAAAAAATAATACGATGAAAACAAAATGGTTAATATCTGTACAGGATGGTGCCATGGATGCTGTTGTTAGCGCATTGAAGAAAACAGGCATACAAGAGGTAGAAATCCTAAATTCAATTGGTGTAGTCCTTATTGTTCCGGATAAGCATAAAATTGCAGATATTAAGAAAATTGATGGCGTGCTTGGTGTTGAGGAGGAAAGGGATATCAGCATTTAAGCAAAATATATAGTCTCTCAATTAGACCGGTACCGTTAAAATTATTTAGCGGCACCGGTTTTTTATGCGATAAAGTAAAAACATAAATAGCTTTACCTTGTTGGCCACCTAAACCTGATTGCAGCGGGCACGAGTGTAACGAAGTAAAGCGGAAAGCAGGAGCCCAGAAACCGACTAGCACGACTATTGCTTTTCAAATGGAAAAAAATGGTTAACTGTTTGAATCGGTTAACTGGTTACTGAAACGACAAACTGCCAAATTCGAAAATCAACCCTTCCTTTGCCATTGTCCAAAAACCTTAAGCCTTATACCTTTAAACCCTCCGCCTTTTTATTATATTTGCCTCCATTATGGCTCAAAAGAATAACGACGAACAATTTAAAAATGTAATCTCACACGCTAAAGAATACGGTTTCGTATTTCAGAGCAGCGAAATATACGACGGTTTAAGTGCCGTTTACGACTATGGCCAATTGGGTGCCGAGTTAAAAAACAACATTAAAACTTACTGGTGGAAAGCCATGGTGCAAATGCACGAAAACATTGTAGGTATCGATTCTGCAATTTTTATGCATCCTAAAGTATGGAAAGCCAGCGGACACGTAGATGGTTTTAACGACCCGATGATTGACAACAAGGATTCGAAAAAACGTTACCGTGCTGATCAGTTATTAGAAAACAAAATTGATGAATTATATGCTGAATTAGCCAACTTCAGCGAAGAGAACCGGGCTAAATTTGAAGCGTTTCAACAAGAAATACTGGGTTTAAGCGATGAAGGCCAGGCTGCCTGGGTTCCGGGCTTTAAAGATGAAGAAACGATTTTAGATCATACCAAATATCCTTTTGTTGAAGAGGCAAGCTGGAGATTTGTTAAAAAAGGTTTAGCACTGGAAGTAGAAATGAACCTGGCGCTTAAATCAGAAAACCTGGCTCAGCTAAAAGATTTAATCGTAAATTATAAAGTAATCTGCCCAATTTCTAAAACCTCTAACTGGACAGATGTACGCCAGTTTAACCTGATGTTTAGCACCCAGTTTGGTGCCATGGCCGAAGGAAGTGACGAAGTGTACCTGCGTCCGGAAACGGCTCAGGGTATTTTTGTAAACTTCCTGAATGTGCAGAAATCAGGCAGGATGAAAATTCCTTTTGGTATTGCACAAATTGGTAAGGCTTTCAGAAACGAGGTAATTGCCCGTCAGTTTATTATGCGTATGCGTGAGTTCGAGCAAATGGAAATGCAGTTTTTCGTTCGCCCGGGTGAAGACAAAAAATGGTTCGAATACTGGAAAGAAGCACGTTTAAAATGGCACAGGGCTTTGGGTACTGCGCCAGAGAAATACCGCTACCACGACCACGTTAAACTGGCCCACTATGCCAACGCTGCAACCGATATCGAATTCGAATTCCCGTTTGGATTTAAAGAGGTTGAAGGTATCCATAGCCGTACGGATTTCGATTTAACGCAACACCAGGAATATTCGGGTAAGAAAATGCAGTATTTCGACAACGATTTAAATGAAGAAGGTAAACCTTATGGCAATTACGTTCCTTATGTAATCGAAACTTCAATTGGTTTAGACCGCATGTTCCTGTTAACCATGATCAACGCTTTTGAAGAGCAGGATTTAAGCACCGAAGATAAACAGGATAGCCGTACTTTATTGCGCCTACACCCTGCTTTGGCTCCATATAAAGTGGCTATTTTCCCATTAACGAAAAAAGATGGTTTACCTGAAAAAGCACGCGAAATTATGGATGCACTGAAATTTGATTTCAACTGTATTTATGAAGAGAAAGATGCAATCGGTAAACGCTACCGCCGTCAGGATGCTGTAGGTACACCTTTCTGTATCACGGTAGATCACCAGAGTTTAGAAGACAATACCGTAACCATCCGTCACCGCGATAGTATGGAACAAGAACGTATTGCCATTGCAGATTTAAGTGATATTATTGGTAAAGCTACCAGCTGGAAAACTTTGTTAGCATAGTTTTACCACCTGAGACATCTAAGTACACCTTAGTTAAATAAATAATGAGTCGCAGGATTTACCTCCTGCGACTTTTTTATGGAATTACAACTACTGATTCATCTATGCTATATGAAAAAAATCTGCACCATTATTTTTGTTTTTTTGGCCAATTGGGCCATGGCCTGTAGTTGTGCCACGCCAACTTTACTTGAAAACATTTACAGAAGTGATTTTATTGCTGTTGCCAAAATTTTAAAAATAACACAAGATCCGGTCAATAAGGAATATCATGATATAGAAGTTAAATTATTGGATGTTTATAAAGGGGATAGAACAACAAAAATGAAAATATCAAGTCTCCAAGGCTCCTCCTGTGCTTTTTTTACGCCCGTTGGAACAACCTGGTTAATTTTTGCTTCTTTAAACGATGATAAGCTGTTAACTTTTCATTACTGTGATGGATCAGAACAGATTGATCGGGAATTTGATTTAAAAACATATCCTGGTTTAGATCAGAAACATAAAAATTCGATTAAACTGAAACTTGATGTTTTAAAATTTTTCAGGAATAAAAAACTGACTCCTGCGGATAAAACACGTTTAAGAATTTCCTTGCCAGGTGAATGTTTAAAAAACCTAAAAGGTTTTGCTGGAGATCATAAAGATTTTACCATTTATGAATATGTTGTAAATGAAGATCTGTCTGTAACAGATGTTAAACCTGTTAGAGATTTCAAAAATAAAAAACTGGCTAAAGAATTTGTAGCCTGCATTGAAAACAAGCTTAAAAATAACGATACAACCAAAAAGTCGATACCAAAAAAAATAAAACAATATCTGGTGTACTATTTCTATCCATTTGAAAAGGGTAATGAAAGTTTTATTGGTGCACTTGATTTGTAATGGGTTGAGGCAATAGCAAGAGAAAATGAATTTAAACGAACACTACAATAAACTTTACACAGATGCTATTACAAAAATTGCTGTAGGTAAATACGAAATAGATCCGTTAATTGATGATGAAACAGACAAGCGCCTGGGCATTACCCTGGTGATCAGACCTGATTTGGCAACAAATACCCAAATCCAGCAATTTTTGGCTGAGGTAAAAGCAATTGAGCCCGATCAGTATTTTTACCAGAACAGCGATATCCATATTACCTTAATGTCTATCATTTCCTGCTATACAGGTTTCGATTTAAATGATATTCGTGTACAGGATTACATTAACCTGGTACAGGAGGTTTTAACCCGGCATAAAGGCTTCAAAATTCAGTTCAAAGGGCTCACAGCTTCACCATCGTGCGTTTTAGTACAGGGCTTTTTAACCGAAACGTTGAACCAGATTCGTGACGATTTAAGAGTTTCATTCAAAAATTCTGATTTACAGCAAAGCATCGATAAGCGATACGCTATCCAAACGGCACATGCCACCATTGTTCGCTTTCGAAAACCGTTGCAAAATCCGGCGGCATTGGTTAACCTTCTGGAAAAATACCGGGATTTTGATTTTGGAACCTTTGAAGTAAAGCAAGTCGAACTGGTATACAACGACTGGTATCAGCGCGAAAGGTTTGTTAAAAAACTGCACCTATTTACCATATAGCATAAATTCTATATCTTTGCCCCTTAACCAATTAACCTTTCAAATTAGCACTCGTGAAATTAGCTTTCAAATTCGCATTACTGGCAGTATTTTGCCTATTCGTTACCTCATCTTGTAAAAAAGAAATCGATTACCACCCTGAATGGGATTTATCAACCATGAGCGGCAAAATCGACGGCAATTTATTGCAATGCACATTTGCCACCGCACAATTTTACACCCTAGATAACAAAACTACCGTTCAACTAATAGGTAACAAAGATTTAAAAGGTTTCGGTTTAACTATCGATGATTTTAAAGGAATAGGTACCTATAAAGTAGCTGACCATAATATTGCAACTTACATGGAAGGTACTGCAGGTTTGCAAGATGCCTACTACGGTACTTCGGCCGGAACCATAAAAGTAACCAGCTACTTAGCCGATAAATACATTAAAGGGTCTTTCGAATTTAAAGGAGAAAACATAGCCGCTTTAGCAAGCAAAACCATTACCGATGGTCAGTTTAGCATTAGCCTGGTACCAGTTAAACTACCCGAAACCAATAACAGTACAAATAATTTAAGCGCTAAAATAGACGGAACCAAAATTGGCTTTACCGGCGAAGCATCATCTATAACTTCTCCTCTTGGTAAATTACTCACAATTACAACCATCAATGGCGATAAGCGCCTGATACTTTCTGTTATTGGGTATAATGGCCCAGGCACTTACGATTTGGCAAACGATGGAACCGGCGTTTACATGAAAGATCAAAGTCCTACCGGCTCATTTGCTGCTGCAAGTGGCACTTTAGTTATTACAAGTGAAGCGGGTAACAAATTAAAAGGAACATTTGCATTTAAAGCACCTAACGAGGATGGTACGATCAACACATCAGTAGATGTTACTGAGGGCACTTTTGATTTACCATTTACTAAATTGTAATTGCAAAACTCTTAGCCGTTGATCAAAGATCAGCGGTTAAGAGTTTTGAAAAGATACAAGATAAGCTAATCAAAATTTATCAATCGTTTGAACGCCTTTTCAATCCACATTTTGGTTTTATGGCTAGCTTCAATTCATTTAATTTAAAGATGCTTTGTTAATTTAGACAGATAATCTAACCAAATGCATCGCTTCAAGAAACCAATACTTACTTTTTTATTAATCGTGCTGGGCACAGTAATGCTACATGCACAGCATAAACCTAAATTCAGGGTAATTGCGTTTTATACCGCAAAAAGCGATCTGGCACATATCAGCTTTGTACATGAGGCCAATAAGTGGTTTCCGAAAATGGCCGACAAATATCATTTCAGTTACGATTCTACTGCTAACTGGGATAATTTAAATGCGGCTTTCCTGGCTAAATATCAAGTAGTTCTGTTTCTGGATACCCGCCCAGAGAAAGCAGAACAACGCGAAGCTTTCCAAAAATATATGGAAAACAGTGGCGGCTGGATGGGCTTTCATTTTTCGGCCTTTGCATTGGCTAAATCTGCTTTCGATCAAAACTGGGATTGGTACCACAACACTTTTTTAGGCTCGGGTGGTTATGGTAGCAATACCTGGCGACCAACTTCGGCAGTACTCCGTGTAGAAAACAGGAAACATCCGGTTACCAAAAATCTGCCGCAAACCTTTAAATCGCAACCCAACGAATGGTACAGGTGGCAGAACGACCTGCGTAAAAATCCCGACATACAAATCCTGCTGGCAATCGATTCTACCAGTTTCCCGCTGGGCACAGGCCCTAAAGCGCACGAAATTTGGCACAATGGTTATTATCCGGTAGCATGGAGCAACAAGAACTACAAAATGGTTTATGTAAACATGGGGCATAACGACATGGATTACGAACACAAATACGATAAAACCAACAAAACACTATCCTTTACTTTTGAAAATGATAACCAGAACCAAATGATTTTAAACAGCCTGATTTGGCTAGGTAGCGGTAAAAAAATAAAATAATCAGGAGGTCATAAAAGTTTTAAGGATAAAGCAAATTTCCGATTTGCTGGCCGCAATATTATATTTGTTTATACCAATTGCCAGGAGATGAAAATTCCACAAAAGTTTTTTGCCCGCCAACACGAAATTGCTGCCGATTTCTTAAAAGAATTAGATAAGCATCTTGATGATGTGGTATCAGGCCGCGTTACAGAAATGTTCGAGGTGAGAGATTTTGCTGAGCTGATCCATGTGCATCCCACGCATTTAAGCAATACCATTAAATCGGCCACGGGCCATTCGCCCTGTTATTTTTTCGAAGAGCGTTTAATGGATATTTCGAAATCAATGCTCCAGAATATCAGTATGCCCATTGCCGAAATTGCACGTACCTTAACCTACGACCCATCTAATTTCACTAAATTTTTCAAGCATTTTTCTGGTCAAACGCCTAAACAATACCGCGAAGCTTATTTCAGTTCGCTGGCAAATAAGGAAATTGTCACCATATAAAACTTAAACTGTCACCATTTTTTCAGCACTTTTCGATCTAATTTTGTTTAACCAATTAAAAGAAAGATGGAAAAACAAAATAAAATTGCTCTGGTAACCGGTGGCAGCCGCGGACTGGGAAAAAATGCGGCCTTAAAAATCGCAGAAAAAGGGATAAATGTAATTCTTACCTATCAATCTAAAAAAGAAGAAGCCGAAAATACCGTAGCAGAAATTAAGCAGCTTGGGGTAAAGGCCGCAGCATTACAGCTCAATGTAGCTGATGTCAAAAGCTTCGATAGTTTTGTAGCAGAGGTTAAAGCAATCCTAAAAAACACCTTTAATGCCGATAAATTTGATTTCTTAATCAACAATGCCGGTATTGGCATCCATGCCTCCTTTGCCGAAACCACCGAAGAACAGTTCGATACCTTAGTTGATATCCAGTTTAAAGGGCCATTCTTTTTAACTCAGAAAACACTTCCGGTTTTAAACAATGGCGGAGGCATTATTAACATATCAAGCGGACTCGCCCGTTTCTCAACGCCCGGTTACGCCGCCTACGCCTCAATGAAAGGCGCAATGGAAACTTTAACCAAATACCAGGCTAAAGAATTAGGTGCCAGGGGTATCAGATCGAATATTGTTGCGCCAGGTGCAATAGAAACTGATTTCGGTGGTGGCGTAGTACGCGATAATGAACAGTTAAATGCAGGTATTGCCGCCAACACCGCATTAGGCCGAGTGGGCTTACCCGATGATATTGGTGGCATTATAGCCTTCTTATGTACCGAAGATGCATGCTGGATTAACGCCCAACGCATTGAAGCATCGGGTGGTATGTTTTTATAAACCCTGATATTTTAACCGCAAAGTATATGGCTGCTTAAGCAAACAGCTCCTACCATGTCATTCCCTTTGCGGTTAAATTTGTTTTAAATTTCTGCTTCCAGAAAATAAAAGGTTTCAATTGGCGTTATCCACATACAAAGACAAACATACCTGGATGCACCGCCTTTTTTTAGCCCTGTTATTATCTATTTTATCCTACAACAAAGTTTCGGCTCAGGAATGGTCGGATCCCGAAATCAGAAAGGCCAATACTGCTGTAAATGCCAGCTACCTCACTAACGAAGAAAAAAACGTAATCCTGTTAATGAATCTCATTCGCCTGGATGGCCCACGGTTTTACAATACCTTTTTAGAAGATTATATCAATAAATACAATGCTAATGTAAGGCAATACCGCAATTACAATCAGCTAAAAATAACGCGTACAAACACTTACTACACTTCATTATACAAACACCTGCAGGGCATTAAAAACCTGCCCATGTTTTACCCCGATGAGAGGCTAACCGCGTTAAGCCGTGGCCACGCTGCCGATTTAAACCGGAACAACCTCGACACCCACGAAAGCAGCAACGGCGATAAATTTTCCAAACGCCTGTCCAGATATTTCCCCAACAAGGCCATGAGCGAGAACATCGATTTTGGCTACAGCAAAAGCCTCGATATTGTTTGCCACCTGCTTTTAGATTGTGGCGTGCCATCACTAGGCCATCGTTTCAATATATTAGATCAGAAATATAAACTCAATACCGTTGGCGTTAGTATACAGCCTCATCCATCCTTTAATTATTGTACGGTTATTGACTTCGTTGCCCAACCTACTTTTTACAGCAACAACCAATAAAATTTAATATTTTTATAAAGTCCCGGTCTTTAAAAACAAGGGAATTTACTTTTAGGCAAAATCCTACAATTTAAAAATTAATTTACCTTTGCAGCCGTAACAACAAAAACAACAATGCGCGTAGCCATATTAGCCCTCATCGATTTTTTTTACCCGCCTTTTAAAAAATATATTTCGCTGCATAATTTCAGGTATTTAGCTACAGGTGGAGGCACATTGTTACTGGGCATATTAAGCTATTATTTTGCCTACTTTTTCATTTTCAAAACCGAGGAAGTAAATTTTGGCCTGTTGGTAGTGCAAAGAGAAACGGCTTCCCTTTTTGTTGATTATTCTATCGCTATCCCAACCAGCTTCTTACTCAACAAGTATATCATCTTTACACACAGCGAGTTAAAAGGCAGGGTGCAGCTGTTCCGTTTTTTAAACCTCCAGTTTATTAATATACTGGCCAATTACGTACTCTTAAAATTTTTACTTGAGTTGTTAAGAGATTATCCAACACTTGCCGTGCTTTCACGTATTTTGGTATCGGTTTTAATGGCCCTTTTCAGCTACCTGTATCAGCATTATTTTACTTTTAGCGTAAAAAAATTAGGAGGCAAGAAAGAAAAGAAAAAACACTGATTTTATACGAAAAGCAAATTGGTAACTTTTCGGTCACTACAGTCCCGCCCCCGTTACAAGTCCGCGCCTCATACTTCGGCTTACGGGCTTTTCACTAAGTCGGGTTTAATTGACTGCCAATCTGCAACTATTTTTGTTTTATGGTACCCCGTTAAAAACAGGATTCTGACAAGCCAAAGCTTTATTACCCTAACCTGTTAATTTATGCGGCAGCTTTCTTGCTTAGGTAAAAACTACAACCTAACTTTGCTATCGACCAACTTATTTTCTTTAACCCAATGAGCCATTTTAACGATTTTAATAATGCGCAGGTTGCAAAATTGCCCAACCATTTAAAGCAATTTATTGTAGCGCAGAACTACGAAAAGTACACCCCTATCGATCAGGCTGTTTGGCGTTACGTAATGCGCCAAAACTACAGTTACCTTAAAAACGTGGCTTATTACCCCTACATAAAGGGCCTTCAAAGGGCGGGTTTAAGCATTGAGCATATCCCCGATTTGCAAACCATGAACGATAACCTGGGTAAAATTGGCTGGGGAGCAGTTACCGTAGATGGTTTTATCCCACCTGCAGCTTTTATGGAGTATCAGGCTTACCGGGTGCTGGTTATTGCTGCCGATATCCGCCAGATTAACCACATTGAATATACGCCCGCACCCGATATTATACACGAAAGTGCTGGTCATGCGCCAATTATTGCCGATACCGATTATAACAATTACCTCAGCTATTTTGGGTCAATCGGTGCAAAAGCCATGTTTTCGGCCAAAGATTTTGAACTTTACGAGGCCATTAGGAAGCTTTCCATTTTAAAAGAAGCGGTAGATGTAGATGCAGCTGAAATTGCTAAGGCCGAAAAAAACCTGCGCTATATTAGCGAGAATATGGGTGAGCCTTCAGAAATGGCACTTTTAGGCCGCCTGCACTGGTGGACGGTTGAATACGGCCTGATTGGCACTTTAGAAAACCCTAAAATTTATGGGGCCGGCTTACTTTCATCAATTGGCGAAAGCGCTACCTGCATGCACAAAGATGTAGAAAAACTGTGGTACAATATCGATACGGTTAATTATCAGTACGATATTACCAAGCCCCAGCCGCAACTTTTTGTTACCGAAACCTTTCAAAACCTGATCGATGTTTTAGAACAATTTGCCAATACCATGGCTTTTAGGCGTGGTGGATCTGAAAGTATCATGAAAGCCATCGCCTGCAAAAATGTGGCAACTGCCGAATACAGTTCAGGCTTACAGGTGAGTGGTATTTTTACCGATATGGGCATAAACCCTGATGATGAAGTTACCTTTATTAAAACAACAGGTCCATCGGCCCTGGCTTTTAATGGTAAACAGCTCGATGGGCATGGCAAAGACTACCATGCCGATGGTTTTTCATCGCCGGTAGGCAAGCTTAAAAATACTAATCAGCTTTTAGAAGATTTTAGTGCTGTAGATCTGGAAAGTGCCGGAATAATTATTGGCAACCAAACCGAACTGCTTTTTGATAGCGGAATTAAAGTTGTGGGCCGCGTTAAAGCGGTTTTAAAAGAGAACAATAAAGTTATTTTAATTGCCTTTAGCGATTGTACCGTTACCGAAAGTAATGGAAATGTTTTGTTCAGGCCTGAGTGGGGTACTTACGATATGGCTGTCGGCGCTAAAATTACCTCTGTATTTAATGGTGCTGCAGATAAAGATGCCTACGAAGCCATCACTCTGATCAGTGAAGAAAAAACACATCAAATTACCTACGATGCTAAAACACTAAAGCTGCACGAACTTTATAAAACCGTTCGTACAATACGCGAAAATGGCGAAAATTCGGACCAGCTAGCTCATATTTTTAATGAATTAAAGCTAAACCACAGGCAAGATTGGCTGTGCGCTTTAGAGGTACTCGAAATTGTTTACCACAAAAAGATCTATCATCAGCTAGAGAAAGAAATTCAGGTTTATTTGGAAATTAAAGCCGGTAAGGAGCCAGATCACACTAAATTAATTAACGATGGCTTGCATGTAATTAAGAATCCGGTTAGCCAGTTGATTATTGAAGACTAGGCAGATTTTGAATTTTAGGCGTGGATTCATTTTTCGCTATGTCATTCCCGCGAAAGCGGGAATCTTAATGCCTGCTGTGTGATAGGTTAAGATTCCCAATCACGTTGGGAATGACGATTTCCTAAAGTGTTTAGCCATCAAACTTAAAATACCAATCATTTAGAGAACAAGAATGCTAAATCAGGTTTTTTAATACCTTTGAATTTTCATTACAACCATTAATATTTCCTCATGAACATTATAATTACAGGTGCAAGTAGTGGTATCGGTTTCGAAGCTGCTTTAGAATTTACCTTACAGAAAGAGAATAAAATTGTTGCCATAGCCCGTTCGGCAGATAAGTTGCGTAAACTTTTAGAAATTGCGAGAGGTATTAACCCCGACTGTACCCTTTTGCCTGTTGAGTTTGATATTGTAAATGATGATTATGCAGCATTGATTCCCTTTTTAAAAGAACGTTTAGGCCACGTCGACATCCTGGTTAACAACGCTGGTGCTTTGGTTAACAAACCCTTTTTAGAAACCACTGAGGTTGATTTGGGCGAAATGCTGCAAAGCAATGTAATTTCACATTTCAGGATGATACAAAATGTGCTCCCATTAATGCAAAGCGGAAGCCATATTGTAAACATTGGCAGCATGGGCGGTTTCCAGGGCAGTGTTAAATTCCCAGGGCTTTCGGCTTACTCAGCCAGTAAAGCAGCATTACACACTTTAACCGAATGTTTAGCTTTCGAACTGGCCGAAACAGGTATAAAAATTAATTGCCTGGCTTTGGGCTCTGCACAAACCGAAATGCTCGAAGCAGCTTTTCCGGGTTACCAAAGTCCGGTTATGGCTTTCGAAATGGGTAAATATGTATGCGATTTTGCAAAAACCGGACACAAATTCTTTAACGGAAAAATACTACCAGTTGCAGTAACCACACCATAAGTTGTTATTTTTTAGTAATTTACATTAAAATCTAAAAAACTATGGAAACAAATTCTCCCTTTAAAACAGCCGACAGTGGAAAAAGCGCGGCAATAGTAAGCTATTTCTGGTTTATTGGCTGGCTCATAGCCTATTTTGCCATGTATAAAGATAACCAGACCGAATTGAGCAGATATCATTTAAAGCAAACCCTGTTATTTCATCTGGTATCGACCGTATTGAGCTGGGGTTTAAGTTTATTTTTAATCCCCGTATTGTTTACCACGGGTTTCGAGGTAGGTTATTACATCGTCCGCATAATACAAATCGGCCTTTTTGTATTGTGGCTAATTGGCTTAATCGGAGCTGCACAAGGGGAGAAAAAAGCCATTCCCTTAATTGGCGATAGAGCGCAAACCATGTTCCCGGGTATATAACAAAACCAAATATAATTAATCAGGGTCTGGACAAATTGTTCAGACTTTTTTTGTTTCTGCTCATTTTCAACATTTTAATGCGCTTTGGATATTTTTTATATCTTTGGCTCCAGCCTATGAAAAAAATAATAGTCCCGATTTTGTTTTTCATTTTGTCTGCTACCGCAGGAAAAGCCCAAACAGTAATACCAGCCCAATACCAGGAGTTGGTTAAAAAGCTGGTTGCCAGTCTCCCGAACGAGGGTAAAACAACAAATAAAGCTCCAGAGAAACAAACCGAAAGTTTAATCGATTTTGCCAAAAGTATGCTCGGCATTCCTTACCGATATGCAACCAGTAACCCAAAAGTTGGTTTCGATTGCTCGGGTTTTGTGAGCTATGTATTCAGCAATTTTGGTTTTAAGGTACCCCGTTCATCAAGAGAATTTAGCTATACCGGAACAGAAACTACACTCGAAAATGCTAAAGTTGGCGATGTAATGATATTTACTGGCAGTAACTCGAGGATTAGAAGAATTGGCCATGTAGGCATTATTTATTCGATTGATGAAAATGGAATCAAATTTATTCACGCCTCATCGGGCAAAGCACGCGGCGTAACCATTACCGATTTTAACGGACACTACAAAAACCGTTTCATGAAAGTGGTGAGTATACTTTAAATAATTAAATGAGTGAATTTTGAATGAGTGAATGAAACAGGACTTTAAAACATCGTTCGGTTATTCGGTCCTTCCAACATTCCAACCTTCAATCCTTCAATCCTTCTAACCTTTAACCTCTCTTCAAAGAATTACTTTTGGTATTTCCACATCCGGCTTTTACCCTCTCCTATCCATTCAATAGCGGTTTCCAGTCTTTTTAAGCGGGTTGCTTCAGTTTTGGCCTCTTCGAACCACACAACATAATCTTTTTTGTTTGATGGACTAAAATTCTGAAAAACAGCCAATGCTTTAGGATCTTCTTTTAAAGCATCGATAAAATATTCAGGTACAATCAGTTCTTTTTTTTCAGCCGCTTTTGGCTTCGCAGGTAGTTTAACGTTATCTTCATTTAACTGAATGGCTTGCTGGATGTAGGCAATCAGGATTTCATCTGCCGGCAAATCATCAAAAGAAGTTATTCTGCCCAAACCACCCATGGCTTCCCCTCTATCTTTGAAAATACCATACTCATCTTCCATTATAGACGCTTTCCAAAAACCGAAAACGCAATGTTGCTTAAACGCCGCCATCTGGCATACAATACCTTTATAATCGAAACTGGGCATGCCCCATTTTATTTTTTCTTCAATGCGGGCATCGGCCTTGCGCACCAGATTGCGCAAATGATCCAAAATCGGAATCGCAAATTCGGCCGATTTAATAATGTACTGGTCTACCTGAACAATTGTATGCATAGCTTTAAGTCTTTAATAAATTTAAAGCAAAACAATCTTTAATGCAAGCTCTACTTCCCCATTATTTAAAAACTTTTTGGCCAGCTCGTGTAATTCCCTTTCCCGGTTTGTAGCATCACCGATGGTGGCATCAAGCACTTCTTTCACTTCCGGATTGGTGCTAATCAGATCAATCTCTTCATCGCCCGGTAAAACCTCTACATTTCCCAACATACCTAAATCGTTACCGGTTAGTACTTTCGAATAGCGCACAGCCTGCGGCAAACGGTCTACACCAATACCCAATTTAGCCAGGGGCTTGGCCACTTTAAACAAATTATCGCTGGTTACCCTGCAATACCAGTCGCCACCCAAACGAGCTACCAAATCTATTTTCTGCTGGTCTATTTTACCCTCTGCATCTAAAATGTCTTCGCTAATGTGAATGCGTTTTATTTCGGCCAGAATGAGGTTTCCGGCACCATGGCTATCGCCCAGCGGAATAACTTCATTTACTACACATTCGAACTGAACCGGTGCTTCAGCCACACGTGGTGGTTGTACCAAATCAGATTTTAGCATGGTAAAGCCAGCCTTTTCAAATTCGTTTACCCCTTTTGCATACTCGGTGCTGGCTAAACTCATCTGCTGCACCATATCATAGTTAACGATATTGATTACACACTCCTTCACTTCGAGCACATTTTCTAAAGTATGCTTGGTCGTATTATCACGTACACGCCTCGAAGGTGAAAAAACACAAATCGGTGGGTTGGTGCTAAACATATTAAAGAAACTGAAAGGACTTAAATTAATATTCCCTTCGGCATCGATAGTTGAGGCAAAGCAAATTGGCCGCGGTGCAATGGCATACTGCAGGTAATTTTGCAGTTGTATGGGGGTTAAATCTTGTGTGTTAAGTGATAGCACTGGAGGTAATTTAATATAGAGAAGAAAAATTTAAACGGAGATTACAACTCGCAAAAGTCGTCATTTCGAGTGGAGTGCAACGCAACCGAGAACCACAAAGTGCTCAGCGAAGCTAAATCTATAATAGATCTCTCCATTACGCTGCGCTTCAGTCGAGATGACGATCCCTTGTAATTAGATCAAGAACTGAATTATGGATAACAACCACCTCGATACAACCTCAGTTATTAAGGTGATATAACACCAAAAAGTTATCTTACTTCTTCAGCGCCAGTATCGAAAAATCCGTATCTGCTTTCGTGATGTTGTTGGTTAAAGCGCCTAATCCGGTAATTTCCATTTCGACTACATCGCCCGGTTGTAACCATTGTACTTTGTAGTTTGGATCGTTAAGCAAACCAGTGCCGTTTAATTCTAAGAAACAGCCTGTACCTACTGTACCCGAGCCAATTACATCCCCAGGAAGAATATCTACACCGTAGGCACAACGCTCTATAATTTCGGCGAAAGTCCAGTCCATATCTGCTGCATTTCCTCTCGAAACTTCGATACCATTTACCCTGCAGGTCATTTTTAAATCGTAAGCATTACCCACGTGACCTTCCTTTGCAGGTACTTTATATTGTAATAACTCATCTGGTGTTACCAGCCAGGGGCCAATAACCGTCGAAAAATCTTTCCCTTTGGCCGGGCCTAAGTTTAAGAGCATTTCTTCCATCTGTAGCGTACGGGCACTCATATCGTTCATTACCATATAACCGGCGATGTAACTATCGGCCTCAGCTGCAGTTATATTCCTTCCCTTTTTACCAATTACAACGGCAATTTCAAGTTCAAAATCGAGTTTATCAAAATGATCGGGCATACATTCAATTTCGCCTGTACCCTGTATGGCATTATGGTTAGTAAAATAGAAGATCGGATATTCATCAAACTGCGGAATCATATCAACCTTTCTGTTCCGGCGTGCGGCAGCAACATGCTGTCTGAAAGCGTATCCATCACGGCAGCTGGCAGGATGTGGAACAGGTGCTAAAAGCTCATAAAAAATTTCTTCCTTGGCCTGTAAACTCCCTTCTTTTATCTGGTCGTCTATCCTTTTGGCCCTTTCCATTAACACTTCACCACCTTGCAAAAATTCGTTCATATTATCCGGCAATAGCTTATCGCAGCTGTTCAGATTATAAATATGTCCGTTTACAAACACGCCAAGATGCTCTCTGTCTTCGGTTTTATAGGATACTAATTTCATATATCATTTGGTTAAATACCCGGCAAAGCTAAGCAATTAGGCTGCTCAAAATAAAATTTAAGCGTTATTATTTTAACACCGTATATTTTTGAAGGTTTGGTTTGATTAGCGGAAAATCTTTTGCCTGCAGTTGTTTATAGAATTTTTTGTTGGATAAAAGTTCACCAATTAACAGGCCTCCGGCTACACCGGCAGGTACGCCTGCTGCAATAAGCACAACCGATTCGACCAGTTTTTCGCTCTGTACTGCAATAACAAAAAAGGTTAAACCACCAGCCAGTGCCAGTGGACCAACAATCCCCCGTCGATGAATGTAAAGCGCGCTAATACTATCGGCACTTAACTTCACAGTATCTCTCCGGTTTTTAATTACAGTTAGCCCATCATCGTAGGCTGCATAAAACAATCCACGGGTTACCTTCCCTTTACGATCTACTATTTTGATTTTATATTTGGCTTTTGGTGTTAACTGCTGTTGTTGCGCAAAACCACCATAGCCAAAGGCCAGACAGCATAGGATCGTAAAGATAAATTTCATGTGCGGGATAATTTGTTGTGTAATTAAAGGTAATTAAAATTTCAAATTTTAAATAAAATACTTACCTTGGCTGCATTAAAACCATGATCTTAAAAGCATTACATATTACTTTAGTAAACGACGCAATTGCGGCCCGTCGCTACAAGATGCTATCCAAGCTGATCATGGCTCAATATTCTCTATAATTTCTTTTCACTTTCTCTTTTTTAATTGAAACGCATTGGCGTTTGAATTGTTTATTTCTTAGGATTTTTTTTCTAACCATAACATTATATATTATGCCTGTTTATCATAAATTGGGGCAGATTCCAGCTAAACGCCACACGGTTTTTCGTAAACCAGACGGGAATCTTTATGCCGAAGAATTGGTATCTACCGAAGGTTTTTCGAGCGTATACTCGCTGGTTTATCACTGCCACCCACCAACCATTGTAAAACAACTGGGCGAACCTTACAGTGTTGAGCCAAAAATTGCCCGTGCAAAGCACCTGAAACACACCAGCCTGATCGGTTTTAACATTAAGCCTGAAGATGATTTCCTAAAAAGCAGAAAGCCGGTACTGGTTAATAACGATTTGCATATCGTTTTAGCTGCACCCAAAAAATCGATGACTGATTATTTCTATAAAAATAGTCAGGCCGACGAAATGATCTTCATCCACGAGGGTACCGGAAAGCTGAAAACCGGTTTTGGCGAAATCAAATTTGGTTACGGCGATTACCTGATTATTCCCCGTGGAACAATTTATCAGCTCGAATTTGATACCGAGCAAAACCGCCACTTCATTGTAGAAAGTTTTAGTCCTTTGAGGTCGCCGAAAAGGTATTTAAACCAATATGGCCAGTTAATGGAACATGCTCCTTATTGCGAACGCGATTTACGCCTACCCGAAAACCTGCAAACGCACGATGAATATGGCGATTTTCAGGTGCTGATAAAAAAACAGGGGTTAATTTATCCTTACACTTATGGCACGCATCCTTTCGATTACGTAGGCTGGGATGGCTATCATTACCCCTACGCTTTCTCAATACACAACTTCGAGCCTATTACCGGTCGTTTACACCAACCTCCTCCCGTTCACCAAACTTTTGAAGGCCATAATTTTGTAGTCTGCTCTTTTGTACCACGTAAATATGATTACCATCCCGATGCAATACCAGCACCTTACAACCACAGCAATGTAGATAGCGATGAAGTATTGTATTATGTAGATGGCGATTTCATGAGCCGCAAAAGTGTAGTAAAAGGACAAATTACCTTGCACCCGGGCGGAATTCCACACGGACCACACCCCGGGACTGTAGAAAAATCGATCGGACAAGAGAAAACTGACGAGCTGGCCGTAATGATCGATCCTTTTCTGCCTTTAATGATTACCGAAGATGCCCTGGAAATTGAAGATGAAAATTACCACAAAAGCTGGCAAGAAGGGTAGCTGAGTTGGGAGTTGGGAGTCCTAAGTCCAGAGTCTAAAATGGGGAGAAAGCTAAAATAGATTAATATAAATAGTTGAGGGGGGGGGTACAACATTCAATCTTAAAACATTAAAACGATTACAACAATAACAAATATAATGGAAACACAAACATTTGCAGAAAAGATAGCCAAGGCACAAGATTTCCTGCCAATAAATGGAACTGATTACATCGAATTTTATGTGGGCAATGCCAAACAAGCTGCTCATTATTATAAAACAGCATTTGGTTTTCAGAGCCTGGCTTATGCCGGCCCCGAAACTGGTGTGCGCGACAGAGCATCGTATGTACTGCAGCAAGGAAAAATAAGGTTGATCTTAACCACCGCTTTAAAATCTGATCACCCGATATCTGAGCATGTAAAAAAACATGGCGATGGCGTAAAAATATTGGCACTTTGGGTTGATGATGCCTACAGTGCTTACGAAGAAACGACCAAACGCGGAGCTAAATCGTATATGGAGCCTAAAACTTTAACTGATGAGTATGGCGAAGTTAAAATGAGTGGCATTTATACTTACGGCGAAACGGTACACATGTTTATCGAGCGTAAAAATTATACCGGCACATTTATGCCTGGCTACAGAGTATGGGAAAGCGATTACCAACCTGCCGATGCCGGTCTTTTATACATCGACCATTGCGTGGGTAACGTAGGCTGGAACCGTATGAACGAAGCTGTAAAGTGGTACGAAGATGTGATGGGATTTGTAAATATTCTATCTTTCGATGATAAACAAATTAATACCGAATATTCGGCCCTGATGAGCAAGGTAATGAGCAACGGTAACGGTTTTTCTAAATTCCCGATTAATGAACCTGCCGAGGGCAAAAAGAAATCGCAGATTGAAGAATACCTGGAGTATTACGAAGGTGAAGGTGTTCAGCATATTGCGGTTGCCACAAAAGATATCGTTAAAACGGTTAAAGAACTTAAAGCACGTGGTGTGGAGTTTTTGAGTGCACCACCAGAAGCTTATTACGACATGATGCCGCAGCGTGTAGGTAAAATTGATGAAGAAATAGCCCTTTTAGAAAGCCTCGGTATTTTGGTTGATTGCGATGAAGAAGGCTATTTATTGCAAATTTTCACCAAACCGGTTGAAGACCGCCCAACCCTTTTCTTCGAGATTATTCAGCGTAAAGGTGCACAAAGCTTTGGTGCGGGTAACTTTAAAGCCCTTTTCGAATCGCTGGAGCGCGAACAGGAATTGAGGGGTAATTTGTAATCACGTTAGTAATTTACATAAAGAGACTGTTTCTTAAACATCGATTTTCAATCCTGAGGGTAATTTATTGGATAAAATCAATATTAGTGACAGCCCCTTCGGAGTCGTCATTGCAAGAAGGCTTTTTCAGCCGACGAAGCAATCTTACAACGATCGCTACTCAGCGAGCGCATTAAGATTGCTTCGTTCCTTACAATGACGATTGTTTTATATATCTTTCAATGACTGCTCGAAATGACGAAATCTTTTAAAAATTACGGATTAGGCAATCTGCATTCTGCAAAGTAGCTAAATTTGGTACTTACCGTCTGGCCATTCTTGATGGCAGCATTCCACTTCGGGCAATCTTTCATCGCATCCTTTGCAACTTCATCCAAACCAGCTCCTAACCCTCTTAATACCCTTACGTTCTTTACATTGCCATCATAATCTATTTTAAAGCTAAAATAAATTCTTCCTTCTACTTTATTTTTCAGGGCTTCGGCTGGGTACTTAATGGTTTTGTAGAAATACTCCTGAAGCGCCTGGTATCCGTCAGGAAAATTAGGTGGCGTATCTACTTCTTCAATCCCATACGTATTAATATCGGGTGCAGTTAGAGTACTGGGAGGACTTGATGTCATTATTGTCACACTAGGTAGTTTAACATAATCAGCAGGTATAATTGCCTTCTCATCAACTTCTGTGTTTGAACCATTTCCTATTATAAATCTAACACCAAGGCTATATTTTCCATTCATGGTTTTAGGGAGCTAGGTATATGTTGAAATCAGAGTTTTAACATTTTCACTCAGCCCGTCTAAATTCAAAGCGATTTCTACGTTTTGTATCTGGCCATGCTCTACTTTTAATAGAAAAATACTGGTGCCCTGTACATTCTGTAAGATTACTTTACCTGGATACTGTACGTTGGCGGCCATATATTTATAAAACCCCTTTAACTGAACGGCTGGCACTTTAGTTGTAGAATCTGCTGTATTTTGGGCAAAAGTTGGCAAGGTTGTAAACAGCAATAAGAATAATGTACTTAATGCAATGAGTTTGCGGTAATTCATATTTATATATTTAAGACGTAAATATATCATTTGATCCAATACCTGTTTAATTTTTTAATAAATTCTTGATTTACCAACTAAGGAGTTGAGATTCCCGCTTCCGTGGAAATGACGATCTACTAATTAACTCTTATATAAGCCCAATCAATAGCTTGTAACATCAATAATGCAATCCACCCGAGGCGGGCTTTCTTCACAAAAACTTCATAATTGAAGTGCACCTTTGAAATAACAAAACACGAAGCGATTTCTATTTTGTTAAATTCTAAAAACTCATAATTAGTTTTTTAGTTTTCCGGTTACCCTTATCTGATACCTCATGTATTGCAAAATACATGAGGTTTTTTTTTGTTTTAACTCCCTGATACCCGGCTACAAAATCTGCAATAGGTTTATTTGAAAAAAAGCGATAACTTACGGTTAGTTATCCTGTTTTAAAACAAATAATCTAAAATTATGCTCGCTAAAGAATTAGGAATATTCATGATCCTTTGTTATGGAGTGCTAAAAATGCCATTTCAGGAAATAAAGAGTCAACATGATCCGGTAATTAAAGATAAAATAGCTGCTCAAAAACCTAAATCCTCAAAACCAATGTCACACGATGTTACCAACAAGCAAAACCCGGTTTACCTTGAAGCGCTTAAATATACACATGGTAGCAATTCAACAACATTTGCCCAAATCACATTCAAAAACAGAACCAAAGAAATCATAACGTACATTTCCTTTTTGCTGGATGGTAATGTAGCCAAAGGATGCAATAAAGCTTACGAAATAAAGCGGAAGATTAAGCTTAAACCCAATCAATCCCTTACTATTTCCCAACGTTTAGCTCAGGATGACTGTGAAGTGCACGAGGTCAAAAATCTACGCATCCAATATGTCATGAATATTAACTTCACTCTTGACTGAAAGAGCTCTCCTGATCAAGTACATATTGATATCAAAAAGATATACCTTCATCGTCACCCTGAATTTATTTCAGGGTCTCTTGAATTGAAAAGATACTGATCCCAAATATTCGGGACAGCATGACTGTCTTCTAGTAAAAGGAATACCTACCTCGTCGCGGAGATTACAGTAAAAACTGTTACGTTGTACTTTCCTTAAGCATCTGGTACAGGTCGGTTGCAGCTCCATCAAACTTGGCTCCGTTTACATAAAATGACGGGGTTCCGTTTACACCGCTGCGTACACCACTGTCGAAATCATTTTCTACTTTCTCGCTCAGCGCATCAGAAGCACTGTCTTGCTGAAACTTTTCGAGGTCTAAACCGATTGTTTCGGCCAGTTCATCAAATAAATCGCCATTTAACCGGTACTGGTTTACGAAAAGGGCATCGTGCATTTCCCAGAACTTGCCCTGTAAACCAGCCGCTTCGGCTGCTAAGGCTGCAGGGAGGGCATACTGATGTGCGTTAGCCAGCGGAAAATGACGGAAGATAAATTTGATCTGGTGACCAAAAGCCTCTTCAATTTCTTTAAGAATAGGATATGCATTTCCACAATAAGGGCATTGGTAATCGCCAAATTCTACAATGGTAACAGTTGCGGTATCATCGCCCTGAATATGATCGTTGCTGTTAACTTCGGGTTTTAATGTGCTCATAATTATTGCTGATCAAGTTTTTCCAATGCCTCCAATATCCCATCAGCGCCAGGGTTAACCGCAATGGGCGATAAATAGCTCCAGGCAATTTTGCCTTCCTTATCAATTACAAAAAGCGCCCTTTCACTTGTTCCGGTTTTTTCGTCGTAAACTCCATAGGATTTAGAAACAGCACCTTTGGGTTCAAAATCGGCCAGTAAAGAAAAATGCAACTTACGGTTTTCTTCGAAGGCCAGATGACACCAGGTACTATCAACCGATATACCGAAAATCTGCGCATCGTGTTTAGTAAAGTATTTGAGCATTTCGTTGTAAAGCGCCATTTGATCGCTGCAAACCGGGCTCCAATCGGCCGGATAAAAGGCCAGGATTACATTTTTGCCTTTAAAATCTTTGAGTTTTATTTTTTGATCGGGCGTAGCATTCAATTCAAAATCGGGGGCTATGGTGCCTTTTTCTAACATATTATGGAGTTTAAATTTAAATCAGGGATGTATATTTAACAACATTGCATAACTGTTGTTTGCGTAAATCGGCTAAGTTACCCCAACTTTTGCCGTTTAATGAGGTAAGCCTGTAATACCGGATAAAACCCTTCGTTCATATCGGCATCAATCAAGTCAATTTTATATTGGGCACATTTTAAAGCAATTTGCTGACGATAACTAGCCACCGCAGCAGTGTAATTTTCTTTAACCTGATTGGTATGCACTTTAATGGTTTCGCCGGTTTCCATATCAATAAACTGGTAAGGGCGGTTTTCGAACTCAAAATTGACTTCTTTGGTTTTATCAACCACATTGAAAACCACCACTTCATGCTTGTTAAACTTAAGGTGTTGCAAAGCATCGAAAAACTCATCCGTTTTGCCGGTACTGGTTTCGGTATTAAACAAATCGCTGAAAATGACCACCAGCGAACGTTTGTGAATCAATTCGGCAACCTGGTGCAACGACTCACTTAAATTGGTTCTGGCATTTACTTTAGGCTCTTGCAGCAGCTCTTCTAACTGGGCAAATAAAAATTTCTGATGTACGGTAGTCGATTTAGAAGGCGAATTTAGTAAGATCTCGTCGGTAAACAGGCTCAAACCAAAAGCATCGCGTTGCTTTTTTAACAGGTACATTAACGATGCAGTAGCCTGTATAGCAAAAAACAGTTTGTTGTTTTTAGGTTCCGGAAAGTACATCGACGAGGAAGCATCGATTACAAACTGGCAACGCAGATTGGTTTCTTCTTCGAAACGTTTGCTGTAAAGTTTATCAGTTTTGGCATAGAGCTTCCAATCGATATTTTTTACATTATCGCCATTGTTATACTGGCGGTGCTCGGCAAACTCGACCGAAAAACCATGAAAGGGACTTTTATGCAAACCGGTAATAAAGCCTTCTACTACTTGCCGGGCAAGTAATTCTAAATTACCATAGCTTGTTTCGTTTTCGTAGTTTACTGCCTGCATAGCGTAAAGCTAATAAAAGATTTATAAAAAAGGGTTGCACTACCTTACCAAACCTCACAGGTTTTAAAAACCTGTGAGGTTTCCCTAAGAAAAAAAATACCCCGCAGGTTTTAAACCTGCGGGGCTGTATTGAAAAACAATTTCAGTTTATTTCTTCGCGATGCGATATAAATGCCCGTTATCGGTTACCGAATAAAGTGCGCCATCTTTTTCTACCATATCCCTAAAACGTTCGCCTTTACCTTCCAGTAACCGCTCTTCGCCAACAATTTTATCATTTTTAATTACCAAACGGATAATGTGCGAGCCACCGAGGCCACCCACAAATAAATTGCCTTTCCACTCGGCTATGCTGTTGCTGTTGTAAAAAGCAATACAACCCGGCGAAATACTCGGATTCCAGTAGTACACCGGTTGTTCCATGCCTTCTTTCTGCTGAATGCCATCTCCAACCTGCTTACCGCTGTATTCTGTTCCGTAAGTAATAACTGGCCAGCCATAATTTTTACCGGGTTTAATGATATTGACTTCATCGCCACCTTTCGGGCCAAATTCTGCTTCCCATAAATCGCCGGTTTGCGGATTAATCGCCAAACCATCAGGATTACGCAAGCCAAGTGCATAAATTTCGGGGCGGGCATCGGCCTTACCTGCAAATGGACCGTTGGCAACAGCCTTACCATCGGTAGTAAGGTGTAAAATTTTACCCAGCGAAGAATTTAAATACTGCGCCTGCATACGGATATCGCTTCCTGAACGCTCTCCTGTACTCACAAATAAATTGCCGTTTTTGTCAAAAACAATACGCGATCCGTATTGCAGTTTACCGTTATACGCTGGGGTAGCACGGTAAATAATCGTTTGGTTTTCTATTGCAGTTTCACCTGCAGCCAATTTACCCTTAGCAATTGCGAGTAAAACACCTTTATCCTGTGGTTCTGAATAAGCCCAGTAAACCATCCTGTTTTTGGCGAAATTCGGATCTAAAGTTACATCGAGCAAACCACCCTGGCCAGATGGATCTACTTTTGGCAAGCCGGTAATCTTCTTGCTTAATTTTCCATCGGCATTTAAAATAACCATGGTACCCTGCTTTTGGGTAATTAAAAACCTGCCATCCGGAAGCACCGATATAGCCCATGGGTTTTCTAATTTTTCGTTGATAACCGAAACATCCAGGGCCGTTTTGGTTTTTACACCAGCAATTCTGGTTTGCCCTGCAAAGGCTGGCTTATAATCAGCCGAAGGTGAATTGGTTTCAACCGGATTTTGTGCCGAAACGCAGGCCATATTTATACAGTTTAGTGCTAAACCGGTTAATATAACACCTAAAGTTTTGTTATTTATTAAATTAATAGACATGACTGTTAGTTTTTTATTAAAGAAACAAAAATAAGTCTGGATAAAAAAACCCAAATCCATTAATTGGATCTGGGTTTTAAATATGTTACAAGCCCGGAGGCTCTGTTATTTCTGTTTTAGCTTAAACTAAGCCAGTTGCTTGTTTAATTTTTCGGCTAATACTGATTTTGGAACAGCACCAACTTGTTTGTCTACCACTTCGCCACCTTTAAAGTATAATAAAGCAGGAATGTTACGGATACCAAACTGCATTGAAATTTGAGGGTTGTTATCAACGTTTACTTTTCCAACTACCGCTTTACCATCATATTCTTTAGCGATCTCTTCTACTACTGGACCAACCATGCGACAAGGGCCACACCATTCTGCCCAAAAATCTACTAATACGGGTTTATCTGATTTTAATACAAGCTCCTCGAAGTTTGCATCTGTGATTTCTAATGCCATAATTATTTTTTTTATGTTCAAATATATGTATTCAATTGTAATGCCACCAATTCTGTAATGCCAATTTGACATTATTTTGGTAAAAGCGCAAAGCGGGCTTCGCAGAGCGCATAGCGTTTGATAAGCCTAAACGCTGAGCGCTAAACGCTAAACGCTAGTTTAACTTGTAATTAACAACATTTAAGCCCAGTAATTGTTCCAGGAACTTGTTGTTCGGGTTTATTTTAAGACTTTTTGAGCTAAGATCTAACATAATCTGTTTTTCGCTATCAAAAACGGCAAAGTTAAGTTGGCAGTTTTGCTGCTCAGAGTTTGCCTTATTGTCTGCTAGTATCGCTTCAATTTCGCGCATCAGCTGATCGTTTACCCGCTCAATCGGTACTTGTATGGTTAAACTTTTGGCCAGTTTATCCCGCAGTTCCGACATTAAATTAATCGAGGTAATCTTAAATTCCCAATCGCCGGCCTTGCCGAAACGTTCGCCTACCCTACCCCTGATCTGCAAAAAGTACCCTTCGGTTAAAAACGATTTAAACTTTAGGAAATCTTCGCCAAACAGCGCCATTTCTGAAGCATCGTCGTAATCTTCGAAAACGAAGGTACCAAAGGGTTTACCGGTTTTAGTAATGCGTTGAGATGCCGTTACCACTAAACCACCCACACAAAGCTCGCGGTTTTTCAGTTTATCAAATTCGGCCAGCACCTCTTCATTGCTATCGCCCATACGCACCTTGTTAATAATACTTAACTGCTTAACGTTATGGGTACAGAATTTATCGAGTTCTAACTTATAATTATCCAGCGGGTGCCCTGAAAGGAAAATCCCGATGGCATCTTTTTCATACTTCAGCCTGTCCATCAATGCCCATTCAGGCGAAACGGGTAACGAAGGTTCTAAAATCAGATCGGCCTTCGAACCACCAAATAAAGAGGCCTGCGAAGTACTCTCATTGTTCTGAAAATCGTTGGCGAACTTGATGATCTTCTCGATGCCGTTCATTTTATCGTGCGGCCCAATATAAAAATACTGCGCCCTATGCCCGCCAAAAGCATCGAAAGCACCGCTATACACAAAACTCTCGTAAGCTTTTTTATTTACAATACGGGTATTGGAGCGTTTGGCAAAATCGTACACACTGGCATAGGGTCCGTTTGCCGACCGCTCTTCAATGATACTTTCTACCGCTTTTTCTCCTACTCCTTTTACCGCCGACATACCGAAACGCACTTCGCCTTTGGCATTTACCGAGAATTTAAGGTCAGATTCGTTCACATCAGGTCCCAATACGGTAACACTCATCTGGCGACATTCTTCCATAAAGAAAGCCACCTGTTTAATATCGCTCATGTTATTGGACAGTACCGCAGCCATATACTCTGCCGGATAATGCGCCTTTAAATAAGCAGTTTGATAAGCAATCCAGGCGTAACAGGTAGAGTGCGATTTGTTAAAAGCGTAGGATGCAAACGCCTCCCAGTCTTTCCAGATTTTCTCTAAAACGGTGGCATCGTGGCCTTTTTCCGAAGCTTGTTTTACAAACTTAGGTTTCATTTTATCGAGTACTTCTTTCTGTTTCTTACCCATCGCCTTACGCAAAACGTCGGCCTCACCTTTGGTAAAGCCAGCCAGCTTTTGCGATAAAAGCATTACCTGCTCCTGGTAAACAGTAATTCCGTAAGTTTCCTTTAAATATTCCTCACAGGCATCTAAATCGTATTTAATTTCTTCCTCACCATTTTTACGGCGAACGAAACTCGGAATGTACTCCATTGGTCCCGGGCGGTATAAAGCGTTCATGGCAATTAAATCGTCGAACACCGTAGGCTTAAGTTCCTTCATGTACTTCTGCATACCCGGACTCTCGTACTGGAAAATACCAATGGTTTCGCCACGCTGGAAAAGCTCGTATGTCATTACATCATCAATCGGGAAATTATCGGGATTGAGATCAATCTGGTGTCTTTTCTTAACCAGTTTAACCGTATCTTTTATCAGGGTTAATGTTTTTAACCCCAGGAAGTCCATTTTTAATAACCCGGCGCTCTCTACAACCGAGTTATCGAACTGGGTAACATATAAATCAGAATCTTTAGCAACCGAAACGGGAACGAAATTGGTAATATCGCTCGGTGTAATAATTACCCCACAGGCGTGAATACCCGTGTTCCGCAACGATCCTTCTAAAACCTGTGCCTGCTGAATGGTTTCGGCACTTAAATCTTTCAGGCTGCCCAGGTTTTTAAGCTCTACTACCTTTTCGTACTCATCAGGACGTAAAGCATCTTTTAAACTCTTTTCGTCGAGGGTAAAGATTTTGGCCAGCTTCATGTTCGGAATCAGCTTGGCAATTTTATCGGCCTCAAACAAAGGTAAATCCAATACACGTGCCGTATCGCGGATTGATGATTTGGCAGCCATAGTACCGTAAGTAATAATCTGCGCTACCTGGTTGGCACCGTATTTATTAATTACATAATCCATTACACGGCCACGGCCCTCATCATCAAAATCGATATCGATATCGGGCATGGATACACGATCGGGATTTAAGAAACGCTCAAAAAGGAGATCGTATTTAATCGGATCGATATTGGTGATACCCAAACAATATGCTACGGCAGAACCAGCTGCCGATCCCCTGCCCGGACCAACTGATACATCGAGGTTACGTGCTTCGGCAATAAAATCCTGTACAATCAAAAAGTAACCCGGATAACCGGTTTTTTCGATGGTGGCCAGCTCAAAATCCAAACGTTCGGTTACATCATCGGTTAAGGTTCCGTAACGGCGTTTGGCACCTTCGTAGGTTAAATGTCTCAGGTATTTGTTCTCGCCCCTTTTTCCGCCATCCGTTTCATCTTCGGCTACTAAAAACTCTTCCGAAATATCGAATTTAGGTAAGAGTACTTCGCGGGCAAGCTTGTAGATCTCGATTTTATCGATAATCTCTTTAATGTTTAAAATTGCTTCCGGTAAATCGGTGAAAAGCGCTTTCATTTCATCGGCCGACTTGAAGTAATATTCCTGATTGGGTAAACCATAACGGTACCCGCGACCACGGCCTATCGGCGTTGCCTGCTTTTCGCCATCTTTTACACAGAGTAAAATATCGTGCGCATTGGCATCTTTTTTATTTACGTAATAAGTATTGTTAGTGGCTACCAGCTTAACCGCATGTTTACGGGCCAGGGCCACCAGCGTTTCGTTTACCCGGTCTTCATCTTCCTGGTTGTGGCGCATTACCTCCAGATAGAAATCGTCGCCAAACATTCCCTTCCACCAAATCAGTGCTTCTTCGGCCTGGCTTTCGCCCATGTTCAGGATTTTGTTCGAAATCTCTCCGCCCAGGTTACCCGATAATACAATAATATCATCCTTGTATTGTTCAATAACCTGCCTGTCGATACGGGGCACATAATAAAACCCTTTGGTGTAGGCTATAGACGACATTTTGGCCAGGTTGTGGTAGCCTTTTTTATTCTTCGCCAGCAATACCATCTGGTAGCCATTGTCTTTTGCAGTACGATCTAAATGATTGTTACAAACAAAAAACTCTACGCCCACAATGGGTGTCATTACCACCTCTGTAGGGCGTTCGCCGGCTTCTATTGCCGCAGCATTTTTGGCTTCGGCAGCTTTATTGTGGTTAAGTACGTTGTTTACAAAGTGAAAAGCCCCCATCATATTCGCATGATCGGTCATGGCTACAGCAGGCATTTTTTGCGCAGCAGCAGCTTTTACCAAATCGGAAACACTAATGGTACTTTGCAATACTGAAAATTGCGTATGGTTGTGTAAATGCACAAAAGTTGCAGCGGCAAGCTCCTGCCGGTTACCGGCGAGCTCTTGTTTAGAAATACCGCCACCTTCAGCTTTTTGAATGCGTTTGCGGATTTCGTCAGATGCAGCTTTTAAATTGATGTGTGTTAAACCAACACCTTCAATTAAGCCAGGATTTACTTCCCTGAAACGCGAAAAGTACTCAACATCAACCTGTAATTCTTCTTTTTTAAAAACCTCTCTTTTTACCAGCTCCAGGAAACAGCGCGTGGTGGCCTCAACGTCGGCAGTAGCATTGTGTGCTTCACTAAAGGGAACGCCAAATAAATAAGAGTGCAGCTCGGTTAGGGTTGGCAGCTTAAACCTACCCCCTCTACCTCCGGGCAATTGTAAAAGCTGTGCGGTAACTTCGGTACAGGTATCTAACACCGGCATTTCGGCCATGCGGTTGGCTACACCAAAACGGTGAAACTCGCAGCCCATAATGTTTACATCGAAGCCCACGTTTTGGCCTACTATAAATTTGGCTTTGTTTAGTACCTCGTTAAACTTCGCCAGCATTTCGTCAAAGCCAATACCCTGCTCTGCAGCCAACTCAGTAGAAATACCGTGGATTCTTTCTGCATCGTACGGAATATTAAACCCCTCTGGTTTAACCAGATAATCCTGATGTTCAACCAATCTCCCCATCTCATCGTGCAGCTGCCAGGCAATCTGAATACAACGTGGCCAGTTATCCGTATCGGTAATGGGTGCATTGTAATTACGTGGCAAACCAGTGGTTTCGGTATCAAAAATTAAATACATATAGTGCGGTAAAGAATTAGCCGTTTAGGAATAATAACGGTTCTTCAAAAATAAGGATTTTGAGGGTTGAAGTTGTCAGCAAATTATCAACAAAAAATGACGAGCAAACCTTTCAATAAACCTATAAGGTTTTAAAAACCTTATAGGTTTAGCCAAAATGCTCCTGACTCACCAGTTTACTCACTTCATAACCTTTCTGCCTGCATCTTTCAATAATATGCACCAGTAAATCAGCCTCCATTTTGGGTTCGCGGGCCATAATAAAGAGGTACTTTTCGTCAGGATGCCCCACTACCACGTAACTGTAATCGGCGGCCAGTTCTATAATCCAGTAGCCGATTTTAAAAGGCCATAAAAACTGGGCTTTCATATCGCCATCGTGTTTCTCTTCATTAAAAAACAGCTTCGACCTGATTGATTTTTCTTCAGGTTTACCCGCTTTGTGGTAAGTGGTATACACATCAAAATGGTCATTATCGGCCAAAGTATAGGTTTCGGTTGTCTGTTTCCAATGTTTATCCAACAAAGTTGGGATCGAATACAGGGAATACCATTTGCCGGCAAAGGCTTTATAATCGAGGTCTGCAATAGGTTTATTTTCCATGACAATAGGCTTTAATCAATAACCATCAGATTAGAAATAAAGTTTTAATGATCACCGCTCAATGTTTCCCATCCTTTATGAGTTGCAACTCCCGCCAGTATCGATTGCTAACCTGCCACTGTCAATCGCGAACTCACCGCTATTAATTGCTAACGTACCACCATCAATTGCTAACCCTCCATCATCAATTGTTAGCCTGCCACTACCAATTGCTAAGCCAACACCATCAATTGTTAGCCTGCTACTATAAATTGCTTACCCACCACTACCAATTGCTACCCCGACACCATCAATTGTTAGCCTGTCACTATCAATTGTGAGCCTTTTAGTATCGATTGCACACTTATCAGTCTATAAAGTTTTCAAAAGCATTTTTAAACCTTATATTTATTTATACCTTCGATTGATATTTATACAGCAAACCATAAAATTTTAGATATATGAAAGTAACGGTTGTAGGAGCAGGCGCAGTTGGCGCAACTTGTGCAGATAACATTGCACGAAAAGAACTGGCGAACGAGCTTGTATTATTAGATATTAAAGAAGGTTTCGCCGAAGGTAAAGCCATTGATATGATGCAAACCGCAACCCTTTTGGGTTACGATACCAAAATTACCGGCGTAACGGGCGATTACAGTAAAACCGAAGGTTCGGATGTGGTGGTAATTACCTCTGGTTTGCCACGTAAACCGGGTATGACGCGTGAAGAACTGATTGGCATTAATGCCGGTATTGTAAAAGGCGTTGCAGAAAATATATTAAAATTCTCTCCGGAGGCGATCATTATTGTGATCAGCAACCCAATGGATACCATGACTTATTTAGCCCTGAAATCGTTAGGTCTGCCTAAAAACCGCATCATTGGCATGGGTGGCACCTTAGATAGCTCGCGATTTAAGTTTTATTTATCGCAGGCTTTAAACTGCAACCCGAACGATTTACAAGGCTTTGTAATTGGCGGTCATGGCGATACTACCATGATTCCATTAACACGCCTCGCCACTTACCAAAGTTTACCGGTAACCAATTTGCTTGACAAAGCCACTTTAGATAAGGTTGCTGCCGATACAATGGTTGGCGGTGCAACCCTAACAGGCCTGATTGGAACTTCGGCCTGGTACGCACCCGGTGCAGCCGGTGCCGCTTTGGTTGAAGCCATTTTACGCGACGAGAAAAAATTGTTTACCTGCTGCGTTTCTTTAGAAGGCGAATACGGTCAGGATGATATCTGTTTAGGTGTACCGGTAATTGTTGGCCGCAGCGGCTGGGAAAAAATTATCGACTTTAAACTAACCGAGGATGAACAGTCAGCATTTAACAAAAGTGCCGATGCCGTTAGAAATATGAACAGCGTACTGGCTGAAATGAAATTGGTATAAATTTACATGTCATGCTGAGGTACGAAGCATCTGCAACCAATGAAACAGATGCTTCGTATCTCAGCATTACAGCTTGAAAATCAATGAGATCAATTTCAATACCGCTTCAACTGATTAACCTGCAAGACGATGGCTTTCACCTGTTGGTAGAAGTTGTTGTTTTTAAAGATACCCATTTAGTCGTACTCGATACAGGAGCATCGCGCAGCGTGTTTGATAAAGCCCTAATCGAGAAACACCTGGCCGCAACCCTTCAGGTATCTGAAGAAATTAACGCAGCCACCCTTTTTACCACAACCACTACCATACAGGCAACAATCCCTGAGCTAAAAATCGGTTCGTTAAAAATCAAAAACTACGAAACCGTTGCTTTCGACCTCCAATCGGTGAGCGATACTTACCAGCAGTTTGGCCACCCTCCTATTTCTGGCATTATTGGGGGCGATATTTTAATGCAGCATAAAGCCGTTATCGATTACAACAAAATGATTTTAAGGCTGTATAAATAAAGATTATTTCTTTTTATGACCCTAATCATTTTTTACAGTTCATTTTAGGTGATATTTGTATCAAATGAAGAAGTTAATCGCATGTTTTTGCCTCATTTTCTGGGCAGGATTAATTGCCGGGATCAGTTTTTTAGAAGCACCACTTAAGTTTCTGGCTCCAGGCATTACCATTCCATTGGGTTTGGGCATTGGACAGCTGGTTTTTCAGGCACTCAACAAAATCGAAATTGCCCTGTTAGCCATTGTTTTAATTTGTTCCTTTCCGGCACCTTTCAAAAACATAAAAAGTAAGCTACTTGTTATACTTACGGCTATCTTACTGGCCGATACTTTTTGGCTGTTGCCATTATTAGATGAAAGGGCAAAACTGGTACTGGCAGGAATGCCTCCCCCAGCAAGCCATCATCATATTTTGTATATCATCATCGAAAGCATCAAACTTTTATTACTCATTGTACTTGGATGCTTAAACCTAAACTCACTGCGCTATGAAAAACGATATTAACAACAGGGAAGACATTATCCTTTTGGTCGATAGTTTTTACCAAAAGGTACAGCTGAATGATAAAATCGGACCAATATTTACCCAGATAGCGAAGGTAGACTGGCAGCATCACCTGCCCAAAATGCACGATTTTTGGGAAAGTATCCTTTTTGGCAAAGCCATTTACAAAGGCAACCCCATGCTTACCCATTTTGCCATCAACGATAAAGCACCTTTGCAAACAGCAGAGTTCGATACCTGGAAAAACCTCTTTTACCAAACTGTTGATGACTTATTTGCTGGCCCAAATACCGAAACCATTAAACAAAAGGCGCAGTCTATTGCCGATTTAATGCATTTTAAATTAAATGCACCACCATCAAAAATCAAAATCGTTTAAACAAATTTTGTTTTGATTTATACTGGTTTCTTTATAAATTTAAGTTAACCAAAACAATCAAATATGAAATTTCTTAGAATCTTAGTAGGTATCATTGTCGTACTGGCAATTATATTTGTTATAGGCGGACTGGTATTACCAAAAACCTATTCAGTTAGTCGCAGCACTGTAATTAACGCTCCTGATAGTGTTATTTATAAAAACATTGCCGATTTCAAAGAATTCTACAAATGGAATCCATGGGCTAAAATGGAACCAAGTGCCAAAACAACTTACGCTGGCACGCCTGCTCAACCTGGCCACGTGTACGCCTGGGAAGGTAAAGAAACCGGACAGGGATCGATGACTATATTAACAGCAAAACCAAGTACCAACGTAGACATTGAGCTTAAATTCATTAAACCCTTCGAAAGTTTAGCAGACACTAAATTCGATATTCAGCCTGATGGCGCCGGCCAGAAAGTAACCTGGACCATGAGTGGCGAAAACAATATGATTTCGAAATGGATGTGCGTTTTTGTAAGCATGGATAAAATGATCGGCAAAGATTTTGAAGATGGCTTAAAATCGCTGAAAGAAAAATCGGAAAAAGGAAGCTAATTTTAGCTAACACCAATTATAGAGGCTTCTCAATTAAAATTGAGGAGCCTTCTTTTTGTTTAGCCCAAAAAAAATCAAACAATTGTGTCGGTTTGGCGTTAAAAAAGCATTAAAAAACAACTTCTGGTGCTAAATATTTTGTATTTCGCTATTTTTTAGATTATTTGCTGCTTAAATGAACTTACTACTAGTAGAAGATGAACCGAGTGTGGTTTCTGTGGTATCGAGAGGTCTTACGGAAGAAGGCTTCACGGTTAGTATTGCCCCCGATGGCTTAATCGGGAAACAGATGGCCGCAGAACATAATTTCGATCTGATCATTCTCGACATCATGCTACCAGGGATAAACGGTCTGGAGCTCTGCAAAATCATTAAAACGCAGAAACCCCAAACCCCGATCATTATGCTTACGGCATTGGGCACTACCGAAAATGTAGTAAACGGACTCGACAATGGTGCCGACGATTACTTGATTAAACCCTTTAAATTTGCCGAGCTTTTTGCAAGGATAAGGATGCTGCTGAGAAGATACAGCGGCATTACTACCCAGGATCAGATCATTAACATTGCCGATCTGCAAATTAACCTGAGCGCAAAAACAGTAAAACGCAACCAGCAGGAAATTGTACTCACTGCAACAGAATACCGCCTCCTAGAATACCTGGCCAAAAATAAATCGAAAATTTTATCGCGGATTGATATATTAGAGAATGTTTGGGATATAGACTTTAACCTGGGCACCAACGTAGTTGATGTTTACGTAAATTACCTCCGCAAAAAAATAGATAAAAACGCCGGTGAGAAACTCATCCACACGGCCGTAGGTCTCGGCTATGTGTTAAAAGAAAAATAAATGCAGATTGCTAAAAAAATCACTTTACTCTTTGCCATTCTTTCGGCTGTTATTATTTCCCTGTTAAGTGGTTTTGTATGGTATTTTTCCAATGAGTTTGCTTTCGAAGATTTCTACAAACGTTTAGAGGCCAGGGTTAAAATTGCTGCGCAGATTAAACTCTATGAAGATGTTAACAATACTGCCTACGCCAAAATGCGTAACCAATACCTGGAGCGCTTACCCTCGGAAAAAGAATACATTATGCGGGCCGGAGAAGTTAAAGCACTCGACCGGAAGCTGCCGGCAAGCTTTTACAACCGGATAAAAACAGGTGCCATGGCCCGTTACCGGGTTGAAAACCATTTTTATGCCGGCAAATTCTTTAAAAATAAAAATAGTGGTTACATTGTTATTGTTTCGGCAAACGATCCGTTTGGCTTTCGTGAGTTGAAGGACCTGCAAAGAATCCTGATCATTGGCTTTTTCCTTTCTGTTATCTTATCATTTGTTGTAGGCTGGAAATTCTCCAACTACATGCTTATGCCACTGCGTAACATCATTAAAAGCGTAAAAAAAATCAAAGCCGAAAACCTGCACTTAAGGCTCGATGTTAAAGCAGGAAACGATGAAATGTCGCAACTGGCCCAAACTTTTAACAACATGCTTAACCGTTTGGAAACCGCTTTCGAAACCCAAAATAATTTTATCAGCAATGCTTCGCACGAATTGAGAACCCCTTTAACCATCATCAGTGGTGAAGTAGAGCTAGCCATGAAAACCATAAATGATGAGCAAAAACAAGGAAAGGCACTATCCAAAATCAAAGACGAAGCTGAACGGCTGGAGCATATTTTAACCAGTTTGCTTGGCCTGGCCCAATCAGGCTTTAACGGCAAGAACCAACCCTGGGAAGAAGTTAGAATGGACGAACTGCTCTGGGAAATTAAAGATTCGGTTAACCAGGTGCACCCCAACAGTAAAATCGAAATCGACTTTAGCAAACTCCCCGACGATGAAAACCTGCTTACTTTAAGGGCGAACAAAAACCTGATGAAACTGGCCTTAAACAACATTGTGAGTAATGCCTGCAAATACTCTAATGAAAAGCTGGTGAGCGTTAGTATTGAAAGCAATGCCAATACCCTTTCTATTGCCGTTACCGATAGAGGGATCGGGATTCCCCAAACCGATATTCAGCATATATTCGAGCCCTTTTACCGCGCATCAAACACCAACGATTTTAAAGGTTATGGCGTGGGACTTCCCCTTTCTTTAAATATTATCCGCCTGCACCGTGGCAGCATCGCCATCAAATCGCAGGAAGGCGTAGGTACTGAGATTAAGGTTTTGTTACCTGTTAAGATTTAGTTCGACGGTTCATTACCATAGCTTGATTGTTCATTGGTCAATAGTTCATTAGTTAATAGTTCATAGCCTAATCGTTCATTGGTTAATAGTCCATAGCATAATCGTTCATTAGTCAATAGCTAATTGGTTAATAGCCTAATCGTTCAATAGGCATTGCGTTGTTCATGCATCATTAATTTATAGGCTCCCTTTGATTATTGTTTTTTGGTTATTATTTCTTGTACATGCATCATTGACTTAAAGTCTCTCCTCTGATTATTGGTAATTGATTATTCTGCTACTACCAACACAAATGAACCAATGACGAATGAACTAATAAACAACCGCCAGCCCAAATGAACTAATGACGAATGAACCAATGAACAATTAATCCCTGCCACTCCAATAAGGAATGCATTCTAATCTCATTCTAATACCGTTCTTATTTCGCTGTAATCATATCGGGCTAAACTTGTATAAATATTTAATTCATTTAAAAAATGATAAAGCCATGAAAACAGTTTTAGTACCTACCGATTTTAAATTAGGAAGCATTAACATTATCGATGCGCTTGTTCAGAACCAGCGTAACGAAACCCTGAATATCATTTTTGTGCACGCTTTTAAATTATCAGATTCGATAACCGATATGCTGATGCTAAGCCGCCGTAGTCGCGATTATGAAAACATTAGCGATGAATTTTACCAGCAATTAGACCAGGTTAAAGCAAAATATACTAATCAAATTAATGCTATAGGCCTTGAATATTTTTACGGAAGCACTGTTGCCGCCTTTAAAAATTTCATCGAAGCTTTTGATGTAGACTGCATTGCCTACTTAGATGGCTACAATTTTACCCCCATCAACAAATATAGCATCGATCCGAAAATTTTAACCGGCCGAGCCGGATGCCCGGTAATGCAGTTAACATCAAGCAGTGTGCTGGCTACAGAAAATTTAATCGATACCAAGATTCAGGAAACGCAGTTGCAGGAAGCAAGTGCTTAATCAAAAATTATTTATAAAAAATTATCAT
Organism: Pedobacter ghigonis; assembly: GCF_903166585.1. Lineage (GTDB taxonomy): Bacteria > Bacteroidota > Bacteroidia > Sphingobacteriales > Sphingobacteriaceae > Pedobacter > Pedobacter ghigonis. The sequence continues at coordinate 11,156 of NZ_CAESCM010000015.1, read as the reverse complement.
ATGCTGTTACGAAATAATATTCCGCTCACTTATATATTCGGGAAGATCAAGAAAGAACTTCTGTTTGTTATAGGCTACTCAATAGGTATTGTAGTGCTATACGAAAACTTCCACGTTACGCGTATATCCATTCCAGTTGCAGTACCGGCATTATTGGGAACCATCATTTCCCTGTTATTGGCATTTCGTTCCAATCAGGCTTACGATAGATGGTGGGAGGCCAGAATCCTATGGGGGGCCATAGTTAACGATTCGAGATCAATCTCCCGCCAGATATTGTCTTTCGTAGAGAATCCTTATGGCTCCGATGAGATTGAAGCCTTTAAAGAAAAATTTATCAAAAGACAAATTGCCTGGTGTTATGCTTTAAGCCAATCGTTAAGAGGATTTAACGCCCGAAAAGGATTGGAAGAATACCTCAGTGCCGAGGAAATGGCCTTTATTAAAAAGCGTAAAAATGTAACCACTTCTATATTAGAGTTGCATGCTATGGACCTTAAAAAAGCTTTACAGGAAGGCTGGATAAATAAATACCAGCAAATAGAGATCGATAAAACCATTACGGCCTTATGTAACCACATGGGCGGTTCGGAAAGGATCAAAAACACGGTTTTTCCGGTTACCTATAGCAAATACATCAATATGTCTATCCATTTATTTATTGTATTGCTTCCTTTTGGTTTGATTGAATACTTCGGATATATGGAGGTACCTCTGGTTGTAGCTATTGCCGCGTTTTTCCTTTTGGTAGAAAAGATGGCCGTACACCTTCAGGATCCCTTCGAAAATAAACCGACTGATACACCTACCACCACTATTTGCCGGAACATTGAACGCGATCTGTGCCAAATGCTGGATGACAATAAAATATACGAGGATAAACCTCAAACAGAACTGGCTCCTGTAGGATCGTACTACATTTTGTAGGGCCAGTCGATAAAGAAAATCGTTTGATAGCGGTTAGTTAAGTACTATGGTTTGTTGCTTGGATGAGGAGCAGCTATAGTTAAGTGTACAAATAATAAAAGCCATTCGAAATTTTTGAATGGCTTTTTTTTGCGTCTTTATCCTGAGCTGTAAATAGCCTTGTCGATCCTGAGGAATAATCTAAGGTATATAAATCTATATGAATGAGCGCCTCTGAGCTCGTTATTTCGAGCGGAGTGCAACGAAGTCGAGAATCACGAAGTGCTCAGCGAAGCTAAATCTGTCTCCATAGATTTCTCCGTTCCGCCACCGGTGAAAAACCGGCTGGCTTCAGTCGAAATGACGACTCTTCTATTGGTTTTGTCAAGTAGCCTCTCGAAGGGCTGTTAAAACAAATACAGTATAGAAGGCAGTAAACAAAAAACCCTCTCCAGGATTTAACTTGAAGAGGGTAAATTATATTGCTTTCAGCTTTAGGCTTTAAGCTTAAAACTCACTTAAGCATCAATCTTCGCATATTTCGCATTACGCTCAATAAACTCTCTACGTGGTGCAACTTCATCGCCCATTAACATAGAGAAAGTGTGATCGCACTCTGCAGCACTTTCAATTGTAGCCTGTAATAAAGTACGCGTTGCCGGATTTAAAGTAGTATCCCACAACTGCTCGGCGTTCATCTCCCCCAAACCTTTGTAACGTTGAATGTGTACGCTTTCTTCCTTACCTGCACCTTTTAAACGTTGTACAGCCGCATCGCGTTGTACGTCATTCCAGCAATATTCGAAATCTTTACCTTTTTTAACCTGATAAAGTGGTGGCGATGCAATGTAAACATAACCAGCTTCGATTAATGCACGCATGTAACGGTAGAAGAATGTTAAAATCAGGGTCGTAATGTGCGAACCGTCAATATCAGCATCCGTCATGATTACGATTTTGTGGTAACGCAGTTTCGTTAAGTTTAAAGCCTTATCATCTTCCGGTGTACCAATGCTCACCCCAATTGCGGTAAACATATTTTTAATCTCGTCGTTCTCGTAAATCTTGTGCTCCATCGCTTTCTCTACGTTCAGAATCTTACCCTTTAAAGGTAAAATAGCCTGAATGTTTCTATCGCGACCTTGCTTAGCGGTACCACCCGCCGAGTCACCCTCTACCAGATAGATTTCACATCTTTCCGGATCACTGTCAGAGCAATCGGCCAGTTTACCCGGTAAACCCGAACCGCCCATTACGCTCTTCCGCTGCACCATTTCGCGGGCTTTACGTGCCGCAGCACGCGCAGTAGCAGCTAAGATTACCTTGTTGATAATCATTTTGGCTTCTTTCGGATTTTCTTCCAGATAGTTACCCAATGCCTCACCTACAGCCACATCTACCGAACCCATTACCTCACTGTTACCCAGTTTGGTTTTAGTTTGTCCTTCAAACTGAGGTTCTTGTACTTTTACCGAAACTACTGCGGTTAAACCTTCTCTAAAGTCATCGCCGGTAATTTCCATTTTTACGTTCTTTAACAAACCTTCTTTATCGGCATAGTTTTTTAAAGTACGGGTTAAACCTCTACGAAAACCTGCAATGTGGGTACCACCTTCGTGCGTATTAATGTTGTTTACGTAAGAGTGTACATTTTCAGAGTAACTGTCGTTATACTGGAAAGCCAGCTCAACCGGAATACCGTTTTTAATACCTTCAATATAAATTGGCTCAGCCAGGATTGAAGTGCGTGTACCATCTAAAAAGGCAACAAACTCTTTCAAACCACCTTCCGAGTGGAAAGTTTCTGAGAAGAAACTGCCATCTGCTAAAGTTTCACGCTCATCTGTTAAGGTAAGCTTAATGCCTTTATTTAAGAAAGCCAGCTCGCGCAAACGGCCAGCTAAAGTATCGTATTTATACTCTGTAGTTTGGGTAAAGATAGTTGCATCCGGAGTAAAAGTTACAATCGTACCACGCTTATCGGTAGTTCCAACTTCTTTCACGTCGTATTGCGGAACACCAATTTTATACTCCTGCATCCAGATTTTACCTTCGCGGTGCACCTCTGCTTTTAAATCGGTAGATAATGCGTTAACGCAACTTACCCCCACACCGTGTAAACCACCAGAAACTTTGTAAGTATCTTTATCAAATTTACCACCCGCGTGTAAAACCGTCATTACGATTTCAAGCGCCGATTTATTTTCTTTAGTATTAATTCCGGTCGGGATACCACGGCCGTTATCTTCAACCCTGATCGAGTTTCCTTGTAAAATCCTAACGTCGATTGTATCTGCATGACCGGCCAAAGCCTCATCAATAGAGTTATCTACAACCTCGTAAACCAAATGGTGTAATCCTTTAACACCGGTATCACCTATATACATCGAAGGGCGCTTACGCACCGCTTCTAAACCTTCTAAAACCTGTATATTATCTGCCGAATAATTTGACTTTAAATCCTGTTCTTCGCTCATATATTAATTAAAAACTATAAGTATCAAAAATACGGAAATTTTGGCAATTAAGCTAATATGTGGATAAGTTTTGGGAGAGATGTGAGCCCTTAAAGGCCAAAGCAAAAAGCTGTTAGGCATCGTTTAAATAAGGTTATGAAAAGCAAATCCTGTGTTTCAATTCAGCGTTAATCCCGCCTTACATTACAAGTCGCGACGAAGAATCGGGCGCTTTCCATTTCATCCGATCGCTATCCGATAGGGTTGAATTTTCAAAGCTTGTGGTTCTTTTATTGGTTGTACACCTGCTACCGCCAATTTTAAAGCTGCTTTAGCCACCTAAACCCGATATAAGCGAACACGAAGTAAATAGCTTTTTTACAGCTATTTGCGTAGTAAAGCGATTAGCGGGAAGAAGCTTTAAAATGAAAAACTGCTATTGCTTTTCAAATAATTTGCAAAGCATGACGTTTTAAGTCAGTACTGTGCAACTCTTAAATTGCATATCAAAACTAATTTATATAAGTTTGCTAAAATTTATTAAACAATAATGGAAAGAAGAACCATCAAAACCTTTGGTTTATTTGCGACAGCTGCTTTGATTACAACTTTCACAGCCTGCCAAAACAAAGAAGCTAAAACTACTGAAACAAAAAAAACAGATAATACTACCGCAGCAGTTTCTGCAAGCGAGAAAATTGTATATGTTAACTCTGATTCTTTGTTAACAAAATACGAGTATTTTAAAGATCTTAAGGTGAAATTTGAGGGTAAAACCAAAAATGCACAAGCCGATATGCAAGCTAAAGGACAAGCCTTTCAACGCGAAGTAGCCCAGTACCAGCAATCAGCACAAACGCTATCAGCAGATCAACGTAAATCTACAGAAGAGCGTTTGGCCCGTAAACAACAGGAGTTACAAACTTATCAGCAAAATGCAGGTGGTGCTTTACAAAACGAGCAAGCTGTTGAAAACGAGAAACTTTATGATAAAGTAGCTGCTTACTTAAAAGTTTATGCCAAAGAAAAAGGCTTTAAAATGGTTTTGACTTACTCAAAAGGTAACAGTGCTATTTTATTTGCCGATGAAAGCTTAGATGTAACATCAGAAGTGATTAAAGGTTTAAATGCCGAATACAGCAAAAAATAAGCATTAAAATACTGAATATGAAATGCCCCGAACAAAATCGGGGCATTTTTTTTGTACCTTAATATCACCATGGAAAATAACAGGCAACACGAAGAATTTATGCAGATGGCCATAGCGCTGTCGGTAGAGAATGTAAGTCAGCATATAGGTGGCCCTTTCGGCGCCGTGATTGTAAAGGATGGCAAATTTATTGCCGGTTCGGCCAATAAAGTAACTTCAACCAACGATCCTACTGCCCACGCGGAAGTATCGGCCATTCGTCTGGCTTGCGAAGCACTGGGCACTTTCGATTTGAGTGGCTGTGTAGTATATACCAGCTGTGAGCCTTGCCCTATGTGCTTAGGCGCCATTTACTGGGCACGCATTGAAACCATTTACTACGCCAATACCAAAGCCGATGCCGAAAACATTGGTTTCAGCGATAAATTTATTTACGAGGAGCTGGAAAAAACCATGGATAAAAGAACTTTACCCATTGTACAGCTTATGCGCGATGAAGCGCTTGAAGCTTTTAAACTTTGGGAAACCTCGCCTTTGCGAATTACCTATTAAAAGAGATCGTCATCTCGACTGGAACGTAGTGTAGAGATCTGTTATAGATTTCTCGACTGCTTTACACTCCGCTCGAAATGACGATCATTCTCGTTAATAATATCTATAAAAACACGGCCTATTTGCTTGACTCTTTTGCCGCCAATAAGCCCACCATTGCATCTATTTCTTTAACTACACCATCATCCGAACCAGAAAAGCCTACTGCTTTAAACCGGATATTTCCATCTGCATCAATGATAAATTTTGTCGGGATTCCATCTACTTTATAAGCGCTTACCACATCAAATTTCGAAGGATCTTTCGCATTCTTGGTATCGTAAAGCACATTAAAATTGTATTTCTTTTCAGCAATAAAATCGGTTACCAGTTTTTCGCGGTTATCTTCTGTTTGCCAGGTGTTTACAAACAAAAACACTACATTGGGATTGCCCGAATATTTAGCCATTGCTTTTTGCATACCCGGAAAAGAGGCTACACACGGACCACACCAGGTTGCCCAATAATCCAATATCACAATTTTACCTTTCAAACTGGCTAAACTAACCGTTTCGCCTTTTAAATTGGTTAATGAAAAGGCCGGAGCCGGGATATTGATCATTTTCTTGGTCCACTCTGCTTTCTCTTTTTCGATTGCTGCTTTTTCCAAATTGGCGATATAGGTTTCATAAGAACCTTCTTTCTTTAAAGTGGTGTAAAGCGTTTTGAAAGTAGCTTTCAAAGAGTCAGTGGCTTTTCCTTCTTTAATGATCTTTTCAGCTTCAGTATAGGCTTTATCTTTATTACCTGTTAAATTTAAATACATTACATACCGCTCGTTACCACTGGCATCGTTATAGGCTTTAGCTTTTTCCTGATAAGCCAATGCATCTTTGTTATTACCCTGATGATGCAACAATAGTGCATAGGTATCGGCATACATGGCATAAGCCCGATCGAGCGATTTTATATACTCATCTTTTGAAGAGAAATAAGACGGAACTTCATCATTTTTAGCCGCTTCTATCAAATCGAGCGATTGTTTAGAGAATTTTGCTGCTAATTCCAGGTTCTCTTTTTTCTCGGCAGATGGCCAGGCAAAAACATTGTACAAACTGGCTTTACTCTGCTTATTGGTTACTTTGCTGCTGTACAACTCAAATTTATCTAAAGCTTTAGCTTTGATACTCGAATTAGCTAAAATATTATAAATGGAGTTTAATTTTGATTCATCTGCTTTTTTAGCCGGATCGTATTGATATTTCACAATCATATCCAAAGCTTTTTTCTCCTGCTCAGCAAAATCTTTGGTGCCAAAAAGTGCATTCATATCTTGCCCGTAAGCATAATTACCTATGGGATATTTTTTAAGTATAATGGCTTTAACCGAATCAACCTGTGGCCTTTGCTTTAGCAAATTATACAAGTTTAAGGTGGTTGTCAGGTCTTCCTCCTGGGGTTCTTTTATTTTAGCCAGCTGCTGAATGTTTTCGCTAATCATTTTGCCGCCTTTTTCTTTATCGGCTTTATATGCGAGAGACAGATAAGCATATAAATTCTTCTTCTTAAGTGCTGGTTTTAGTGTAAAAGCTTGTTTATAAAGTCCTTCAGCCTTTTCAGGATCGAGTGTAAGTCCCAGGTAATAATTACCGGCTAAACCATAGAGGAAAGCTTCGTTAAGATAGGCCTCAGGCGCTACTTTCCCACCTTTTGTAAGTTCCAAAACATAACCTGCTGGTGCTTCATCTTTTTGGTCGCCAACCGAGAAAGCCAGTCCTACAACGGTTGCGCTATCGGGTGTACTAATTTCACCTTTATAAATTTCGCCATCTTTTACCAGCTCAACTTTGGCATTCTTTGGGTTTGTACCCGAGAAGAAAGTATAGCTGGTACATTTTACATCGGCCAGGTTTTCGAGATTGGTTCCTTTTGGCGTATAGGTAAACTTCACTTTGCTACCTGCAGCGGGTTGATTAACCGCAAATTTTACACCTTGTGCCTGCGCTGTCCCGGCTGCCAGCACGAGCAAAGACAAGATTTTCAATGTTTTCATAATGAAAGGTTTAGATATTGTTTCAGATAACTAAATATATCGTTTTCTATTGTTTTATTATCATTAAATTTTGTTAAATTTTAAGGAATAATTATTGCAGTATATTTTACATGACCTACGAGCAAAAAATAACGAGCGAAATGGAGTTCTGGAAGTTTAAAATCTTGCAGAAGCCATCACTTTTGAGTAAGGTAACCGATAAGGTTCAAAAGAAAATTAACAGCGTTATTCCGGATAAAGTGCATCAGGCCATTACTGCAGCCATCAAACAAATGGTTAAAGCGGTTCTTTTTGGTTCTACTTTTACAACTTCGAAGCCTGTTACCGATTTAACACTGATGCATCGGGAGGCCCTGATTAAACAAAAGATCGAAAATTACAAAAATACAGGGGCAGCAGAAGGCGGTATTACCGGCGCGGGTGGTTTTTTAATGAGTTTAGCCGATTTCCCCTTGTTACTCGGCATCAAAATGAAAATGCTTTTCGATATCGCGGCAGTTTATGGTTATGACGTAAAAGATTACCGCGAGCGCTTGTACATCCTGCACATTTTTCAACTTGCTTTTTCGAGTAAAGGAGAAAGTCAGCAGGTTTTTATTAAAATGCAGGATTGGGATAATAAGGCGCACAAACTGCCTACTAATATTGATGAATTTGACTGGCTAACCTTTCAACAACAATACCGTGATTATATTGATCTGGCCAAACTGGCCCAAATGCTCCCCTTTGTTGGGGCTGCAGTTGGCGCTGTAGCCAATTATAAGCTGATTGAAAAACTGGGCAGAACTGCCATGATGAGTTATAGAATGAGGCATTTCAGTTTACAGTATGCAATTACCAGTACGCAGGAAGAAAACCGCAAATTGAATACGGGCAAGTGAACAGAATAGCGATTCAGTTTTCAATTGGCAGTTAACAGTACGCGTGCAGAAAACTGGTAACTCAAAACTTTTAATTGCGAACTGAAAACTGGTAATTGAAAACTAACTACTCCTCTTCAAATATTCCACCCAATAAATCGTCGGTTTCCCGTCTGTCTTTTTTGGTTGGACGGCCAGTTCCTCTGTCGCGTTTTAGCGTTGGCGCATGGAAAGCCGACTTAAAAGCATGGGTTTCTTCAACGGGCGTTAAATCTTTATACTTGGTTAATGCAGTTGGCGAATCGGTTCTGTTGTACGAAAATTCTACTACTTCGATTACCTTCTTTTCAATTCCCTTCGATACCTGATAAACATCGCCGATTTTCACAATGGCCGATGCTTTAATATTCTGGCCGTTAAGCTTTACCCTACCCGCCTTACAGGCATCAGTAGCCAAACTGCGGGTTTTAAACAACCTGATGGCCCACAAATATTTATCGATCCTTAGTTTTTCTGTTTCTGACATAGAGGTACAAAAGTACGTAATTAGGTTAATTGCTGTATTGGTTAATTGTATAAACTGGTTAATCGCTATGTTGGTTAATTGTATAAATTGGTTAATCGGTTAATTGTAGGTGCTACTTCCAACAGTTAACCAATTTATACAACTAACCAGTAAACCGCCTGCATACACAGTTAACCAATTTAAACAATTAACCAGTTAACCACCTACACACAGTTAACCAATTTAAACAATTAACCAGTTAACCACCTACACACAGTTAACCGATTTAAACAATTAACCACTTAACCACCTGCATACCCAGTTAACCGCTTTAAACAATTAACCAGTTAACCAAATAACAAAACAATTTAAACAATTAGCCCTTTAATAAGCAAAAATTGATTTATTTTGCGTAAAATTTAAAAACATCATGTATTCAGATTTAAAGAAATTAATTGAAGCCGCTTGGGAGGACAGAACCCTTTTAAAATACAGCAACTATTGCGAAGCCATCGAAGCCGTAATTATGGGCTTAGATAAGGGCGAAATCCGCGTTGCTGAACCAGTTTTAAACTCCTGGGGCATTAATGAATGGGTAAAGAAAGCGGTAATTTTATATTTCCCGATTCGCGAGATGAAAGAAATTAAAAACGGCCCATTTGTTTACCACGATAAAATGGATTTAAAAACCGATTATAAAACAACTGGTGTACGTGTTGTGCCTATGGCCAGCGCACGTTACGGTTCGTTTTTAGCAAAAGGTGTAATCATGATGCCATCTTACGTTAACATTGGCGCTTATGTAGATGAAGGTACTATGGTTGATACCTGGGCTACTGTAGGTTCTTGTGCACAGATTGGTAAACGCGTTCATTTAAGTGGTGGTGTGGGTATTGGTGGTGTATTAGAGCCAGTTCAGGCTGCTCCGGTAATTATCGAAGATGATGCTTTCTTAGGTTCAAGAGCAATTGTTGTAGAAGGTGTTAAAGTAGAAAGAGAAGCTGTACTTGGTGCCAATGTGGTTTTAACTGCATCAACTAAAATTATTGATGTTACCGGCCCAACTCCGGTTGAATACAAAGGTATTGTACCAGCCCGTTCGGTAGTAATTCCAGGTAGCTACACTAAAAAATTCCCTGCTGGCGAATTTCAGGTGCCATGTGCTTTAATTATAGGTAAACGTAAAGAAAGTACAGATAAGAAAACTTCACTTAACGATGCGTTGAGAGAAAATAATGTAGCCGTTTAAGCCAAACCCTAAGGTGAAAGCTAAAAGCGAAACACAAACACAAAAAGCCGAAAGTACAGAACTTGAGCAATCAAGCTTTGAGCTTTCGGCTTTAAGCATTCCCCATAAAATTGGATTCGACGGCAAGCGCGCAGCCAATAATTTAACCGGGCTGGGCAATTACAGCCGTTCGCTGATCGAGCAGCTGGCACAGCAGTTTCCGGCAAACCAGTATTTGGTTTACACGCCCAAAGTGAAAGCGGCCAAACAGATCGATGCTTTTTTTGACCAACCAAACATCGAATTAAAACTCCCTAAAACAGGGTCGTTTTTATGGCGTAGCTTAAATATCCTTAAAGACCTTAACCAGGATGGCATTCAGATTTTTCATGGTTTAAGCCACGAAATCCCTTTAGCTATACAGCATACCCACATTAAATCGGTTGTTACCATACACGATTTAATATTTTTGCGTTTTCCACAGTATTACAAATTTATAGATCGTAAGCTTTACGAATGGAAAAGCAGATCGGCCTGCGAACGTGCCGACCGGATTATCGCCATCAGCGAAAAAACAAAAGCAGATATTGTTGATTTGTACGGTATTGACCCTGCTAAAATTTCAGTTATTTATCAAAGCTGTGATGATAGTTTCAAAAGCCCTTTTGCAAAAGAAAACCTAAGCCGCATTAGAGCCACTTACAAACTCCCAGAAAAGTTTATCCTCAGCGTAGGCACCATCGAAGCACGTAAAAACCTGAAACTAATGGTACAGGCTTTAAAAGAGGTGAACGAAGCATATAAACTGGTCGTAATTGGCAAACGTACCCCATATTTCAAAACGGTTGAACAAGAGATTGAGCAGCTTGGTTTAAAAAACAGGATTGTATTTTTACAAAACATTCCCTTTGCCGATTTACCCGGCATATACCAGATGGCTGATGTTTTTGCCTACCCCTCGTTTTACGAAGGCTTTGGCATCCCCATTATTGAAGCTTTATATTCCGCAGTGCCGGTTGTGGCAGCAACAGGTTCATGTTTAGAGGAAGCAGGTGGCCCCAACAGCCTCTATGTTTCGCCTAACGATGCAGGTGCTTTAGCCAAAGCCATCAACAGCATCATCGGATCGCCACAGCTGCAAAAAGAAATGAAAGAAAAAGGGCTGGAATTTGTTCAAAAATTCAACAGCCCTGTAGTTACTCAGCAATTAATGAATTGCTATTTAAATATGCTTAGCCTATAATAAAGCTTATCTGGCAGCTACCACATTTGGTGGATATTGGGCCAATATTTCTTTAACGCCGGTATAAAGACGTTGTTCGCGTTTACTAAAATTATCTAAATTAAAGCCGCTTCCCTGTCCGTGCCAGAATAAAATCTTTTTAGCAGGATCTAAGAAATCGATAATAATGGTGCCTTCAATGTATTGGTTTACGTAGCTTGGGCCGCCCCAGCCACCCCAACCTC
>NZ_CAESCM010000014.1 GCF_903166585.1 Pedobacter ghigonis | reverse complement strand
ATCTTTCAATGCTAAGATCAAAGCCTTTAGAGCAACATCGAGAGGTGTAAGGGATGTTAAATTCTTCTTATTCAGATTATCGAAAATATATGCATAAAAGATATCCCCCCAACTTTTCCGCTTGATCCCGAAAAACCCTTCACAGGCATAAAAACCAGAAAAAACACAAAGATTGAACCCGTCAATAACAATGCGTTTTTTAATTTGCTAGGCACCCGAAAGTACCCGCACAAAAATAATTGCTTCATTTGCCAATTAGCTTTTAATGAGTAAATCAAATAAGATTATAATAGGTAAAAGATGAATGCGATGCACTCCTAACTGCCTGTTGCCATGGGCCACAGTCGATTTTCAGCGATAGCAGGATGATCTGCTTTAGAATAAGTTGTAAATTTCCTCATATATTTTGGTTGGTTTGGTTAGCGGAAACCAGGAGCTAGAAAAAGAATCAGACGACTATTGAATTGTTGTTTATCATGAATAAGCGGTTAAGCCTCTCCATGCTGGAATATAAACCAATTTCTATCCTATCCTATACTATCCTATTATTTCCAGATACAATGATAAACAAAAAAATTAATATTCCAAATGGGTAGGTGAAATTTCGATTTATTAGTTGATTGGTTCATTGGCCATTAGTTCATTAGTCTCACCCATAGCCAATCCGTCATTTCGAGCGAAGCATAGCGCAGCCGAGAACCACGGAGTGCTCAGCGAAGCTAAATCTTTTTAGATTATTTCATTAGTCCCACCCAGAGCCAATCCGTCATTTTGAGCGAAGCATAGCGCAGCCGAGAACCACGGAGTGCTCAGCGAAGCTAAATCTTTTTAGATTATTTCATTAGTCCCACCCAGAGCCAATCCGTCTTTTTGAGCGAAGCATAGCGCAGCCGAGAAATCTTTTTAGTTTATCATCATTAGTCCCACCCATAGCCAATCCGTCATTTCGAGCGAAGCTAAATCTACTTAAAGATCCCTCCGTTTCGCTTTGCTCCATCCGATAGCTATCGGATCGAGATGACGGATCTTTTTATTAAATCTCATCTAGTAGTTAATTGGTTGAAACGTGCATTTTCTTATCTCAGCCCGCGTCTGATAATTGATTATTAAACAATGGTTATTGCGAATTGACAATTGCCAACTGATAATTGAAAACTGTCCACCAACTACGCCAGCATGTAAGAAGAGAAAATAAAAAACACCAAAGCCATTAAGGCAATTAACACCACGTGGTAATAGTGTCTGCTGCGCCAGGGGATAATTTCAATTTTGTTATCGAGTACCAGCCTGTAAGGGTTTTGGTTAGGGTACATTTTTGAAATGGCCAGCATCAGTAAAATGGTGATGATAAAAATAATAGCCAGGGTATGCAGGTAGTGCAAATGGATAGCAAATACCCACTCGCTTAACACATAGCAGGTAATAAAAAAGAGCATCCCGATTTTAGCTGCAATGGGCGGCATCTTTTTGGTAATGAAACCTATGAAAATGATGGTAAAAATGGGCAGGCTGAAAATTGCACTTATTTTTTGCAGGTACTCGTAAAAGCCATTTCTCGAAAAGATGATAAATGGTGCAAAAGCCATAGCGAACAACGACACCGAAATTTGAAACATCCGTCCCGTACGCAACAGGCTTTTATCCGATAGTGCTTTCCCACGTTTCTCCATATAAGGTTTATATAAATTCAGGAGAAACAAAGTGCTCGAACTGTTTAAGCCCGCATTAAAGGTAGTAATAGCTGCACCGAAAAGAACGCAGGCCGATAATCCCATTAAAAGTGGTGGCAATACATCTTTAATCAGCAAGGGAAATACCTGATTGGTATTGGTTAAAACCGGATATAAATGCACAGCAATTAAACCCGGTATATTAATCATTAAAGGACATAATAACTTGGCAAAACAGGTTAAAGCAATCCCTTTTTGACCTTCTTCTAAACTTTTGGCAGCCAGCACCTGCTGAACAATGTATTGCTCCATACCCCAGTAATACAGGTTCACAATCAGCATCCCGGTAAACAAAGTAGAAAAAGGAACGGCATCTTTACTGCTCCCAATGGCATTAAGGTGCTCTTTTTTGGTCGAGAGCACGGTAGAAAGTCCGCCGAAAAAATCGCCCTGACCGAGATAGCGCAAACCGTAGTAGGGCAATGCTACAATTAAGATCAACATACCGGCACTTAAAACCGTATCAGAAATGGTAATCGCTTTAAAACCGCCCAAAATGGTATAAACAGAACCGATCAACCCCATAATCCACACAAAAAACCAGATACTTTCCCAGTAAGAGAGATGGAAACCAGAAAGATCGATCAGGTTGCTGAAAGCCACTGCCCCACCGTACAAAACCGCTGGCAACAGGTTAATGATATAGCTGAACAGGAAAACAACCGAAACCAGTGTTTTAGTCTGCGGATCGTAACGTTTCTCTAAAAAATCTGGAATGGTGCGAATGCCCGTTTTAAAATAGATGGGTATAAAAAATTCCGACACAATGATCATGGCCAGGATAGACGATATGCCCCAGCCAATAACCGACATGTTGTTGATGTAAACCGATTCGTTTTCGCCGATAAACTGGTTGGCGCTGATGTTGCTAAAAAACAGCGAAGCCCCGATAATTATAAAACCATTGCTCCTGTTGGCAAAGAAAAAACCGGTAATGGTAGAGCGCTGGCTATGGCGGGTTTTAAAATAAGAAATGGTTGCGGCCAAAACCGTAAACAAAATGAAACTGATAATTGCTGTCGTTCCCACGCCCTTGCTGCTAAAGTGAGTTCCTTCTGATCAGTTTATTTTCCATCACATGCTTAACCGGGTTTAAGCTCAGCACAAACTCAGCCGCCAAACGCCCCATTTCGGCAAAATCGATCGAAAAGGTGGTAATGCCATCAAAAATGATCTCTTTCACATTATCGTCGTTATGCGAAATGATGCCCAAATCTTTCCCCACTTTTAAGCCCTTAACTTTGGTATCTTTCAGCATTTCCCAAAGCTCGAGGTTGTGGATGGTAAAGTACACCTTATCCGGAGCGATGCTTCCGGCTTCGTAATGGTTTTTGATTACCCCGTTAATGTTAAACTCTTTTATAAAAAAAACGCTTAAAGGAAATCAGCACCTCATTGGGTTCTGCTGACGAAGGTTTAAAAAAGAAAACAAATTCAGAAAATTCCTTAATGCGGGGCGCAAGCTGTAAAAAAGCATTATACGATGCATTTTCAAACTCCTGTACAATGTAAGAGTACTCCCCTTTCAGTGCTACATAGCGATCCACAATCAGCAGTTTTTCTTTGGGTAGCTGTTCAAGTACCGCTTTCGCCTCATTACTTTCTATCGGCGCAATTACGTACAAGCCATACTGACCTTTGTTGCTGTTGATAATGGATTCGAAAACACTGAAGTTATTGTGGTGGAAATATACATCTACCTGAATGTTTTCGCCCAGGTGATCGCGGAAATTTTGATAAAAGGTTTCCTGAAAAGTATCAAAGGCATAAATCAATAAACATACCTTCAGGTGCTGTTCGGTATCATCAGTAGCTACAAAATAGCCCCGCCGGTTTTTCGACTCTACAATACCCCTGCTAATCAGCTCTTTATAAGCCTTACCAATGGTTTCTTTGGCATAGCCCGTTTCGCGCATCATTTCATTAACCGAAGGCAAAATATCGCCTTTGGCAATGTGTTTATGGTTTAAGCTGTTAATAATCCCCTGCACCAGCTGTTCATGTTTCGAAAAAGCATTAATAATGCTTAAATCCTTGATTTCGTTGAACAGTTTTTCCTTATTCATGCAGCGTTATGTGGTTAGTAATCGTTTTAGTGAAGCTAATTTTGCTCGAAATATAAAAATTTAATGGTGATTATCTATTAAAATTTAATTTCATCACGCCAGATGTTACCATCTGGCATGATTAGATTTTAACTTTTAGTTTGTTACATCGCGAGATCTGTCAGATGGTAACATCTGACAACACACAAAGCCCCGAAGGAAGTTTAGCAAGACGCTAAACTTTATAGTATATTTGAAACGCATGAAAAAGAAAACATTTAAGATTCCGCACAAAGTAATATGGCTGAGTTCTTTTTTTCTGGGTGTACTCACTTCCATTCCCAAAATTGCCGAACACCGCTTTAATATATATGAAGCGCTTGCCGATGCAGCCGTAACCTTTCTTTTTGCCGTATTAATCTGGTATTATAACGTTTTTACCCTCCCTGCTTACACTTCTCGCGATGTAGCCAGCGGTTTTTCGGTAATGCGGCTCATTAAAGGTCTTTTCTTCGGGATACTTTTAATGTTTTTACTGTCCTGCCTGCAACAATATTTGCTCAGTTCCATTCACTTTGGCCCTGTAATGCTGATGTTTGAGGTAAGGGGAATTTTGGTAAACATTACCTTTTACATGTTTTTGAACCTGCTGTACCAGAACTACCAGAACCAGCAGGTAGGTATCGAACTCGAACGTACCAAAGCAGATAACCTGGGTGCCCAATACGAACTCTTAAAACAACAGGTTAATCCGCACTTCCTTTTCAACAGCCTCAATACGCTGAAATACATGGTAGAAAGTAACGATAAACATAGCGTAGAATTTATCCTTAAACTTTCAGATTTTTACCGTTTTACGCTGGAAAGCCGCAAGCACGACCTGATTAAACTGGCCGAAGAACTTGATATTTTAGAAGCTTATCTCTTTTTGTTAAAGGCCCGCTTTGAAGATGGCATTGATCTCTCAATTGATATTGATAAAAATTACCAGCAATCGCTCATTCCGCCTTTTACGCTCCAGCTTTTGATCGAAAACTGCATTAAGCACAATGTGCTCTCACTGTACAAGCCCCTGCACATTAAGTTATATGTGGATGGTGATTTTATTGTGGTAGAGAACAAAATCCAGCCCAAGCGTACCCCCGAGGCCTCTACCGGAATTGGTCTCGAAAACATTAACCAGCGCTACAGTCATTTGCTGAACAAAGAGATTATCATTACCAAAACAGACACCCATTTTAGTATAAAACTTCCCCTTATACATGAAGATTATCATCATTGAAGACGAGCTGAAGGCTGCCAAGTCTTTATCAAACCTGATCAATAAAATACGTCCGAAAGCACAGGTTGTAGCTAACCTGCAAAGTATTGACGATACGGTGCATTATTTCACGGAAAACGAGCAACCCGATCTGATTTTTATGGACATCCAGTTATCGGACGGCCTTTCCTTTGAAATTTTTCAATCGGTAAAAATCAGTTGTCCCGTAATTTTTTGTACCGCTTATGGCGAGTACGCGATGGATGCCATTAAAGCCAATGGTATTGATTATCTGCTTAAACCTTTTTCGCAGGAAGACCTGCAAAAGGCCTTTGAAAAGGTAGATCAGTTTCAGAATTTTTTCCAGCAAAACAAGCTCCCGGATATGGACGAGCTGATTAAACGAATTGGGCCAAACGAAGGGAAAAAGAGCTTTCTGGTGTTCAAACACAATAAATATACAACGGTTCCGACCGAGCAGATTGCTTTTATCTACATCCGCAACGATTCGCCAACCATTATGACCTTGAAAGAGGAAGAATATACCCTGAACCAATCGCTGGATACCATACAGGGGCAACTTTCTGCTCTGCAGTTCTTTAGGCTTAACCGCCAGTATATTGTTAATTTTAGCGCGATCAAGGAAGTAGAGCACTATTTCGACCGTAAACTATTTGTTAAACTGGTTATTCCCTCGCCCGAAAAACTGCTGATTGGGAAAGAAAAAACAACCGCATTTTTAAACTGGCTGGAGAACAGGTAAACTAACCGGAAAATTGTTGTTCGAGAATGTGCCTGATTTCCTCACGCACCTCCTTATGTCCGGCTGTTTCATTTTCAATTACCGGCAGCTGGAGCAACCTTGGCTTGCTGCAAATATCCGACATTACGATCGATAAGGCGGCCATACAGCATAAGGTAACATCGGGGTTTAAAGTTAAACTAATCATCATCTGATAAAAAAAACGGAGGCATATTTAAACATCTGCCTCCGCGGTTAAATTGATTACACTAAATTAATTTCGACAGGGATATTGCCTTTGGTAGCTTTTGAATACGGACAGGTTTGGTGTGCAGTATCGGTTAGCAACCTGGCTTCCTCAGTAGATAAGCCGGGTAGGCTTACATTTAACCTGGCTTGCAAGCTGTATGCGCCATCAGTTACACAAAGATCCACCTCAGCATCAACCGCAAGACCGGCAGGTAAAGCTATTTTGTGCTTTGCAGCGGCCAGTCCGATTGCGCCAATAAAACATGCCGACCAACCCGCAGCAAACAGCTGCTCAGGGTTTGTGCCTTTACCGTTTGAACCTGGCGAAGAAAGGGCAATTTCTAATTTTCCATCAGTACTTTTTGAGTTGCCATCTCTACCACCTGTAGTGTGTGTTTTTCCTGTATATAATACTTTTGTGTTTAAATCCACTGTAGGATTTCCGTTTTGATTATTTTCCATTGTATTGTGTTTTTTAAATTTGTTATTCAAAATTATTGCTTAATCAGCGGGCTAACGACCATAATCGGGTGAGTCAGGCAGATTACCCGCTAAGCCGGACATTTGCCGGGTTGAGTTTTTTATCAGTTTTTATTCTTCTCCATCAGGCAGAAAGCCGTTTTTCTTTTTCCTTGTAATTTCCATCACCATTTCGCATTGCTGAACATTTCGTTCGAAAGGCGGAGTAAGCAGAAATAACATGGAGAGCATTGAAACTAATGTTACCATAAATTTGCTGTGGCTTTTTTTGATTGTATTTTCCATGGCTGTAAAGGTTTAATGATGTAAACTGGCATTGTTGTTTGATTCAAATTGGGTCGCTTTAGTAGCCGCGATAAGCTTACCGGTAGTTTGGTTTTGCAGCAAACCAATAATTTCCCAGTCTTTTTCGTTGTAGCCTTTTGGCAATGAAACCGAAACCGCTCCGCTTCCCTCAGCGCTGATCTTTTCGCTTTGCAACTTCCGTACAATCTGCACATGCGATAAGGTTCTCCCTTCGTTTTCGCCTCTGGCTACTCGGGTACTGGCAGCTTTTTGTACAAGAGCAATTAACAGTTTACTGCCTTTTATTTCGCCCGAAGCCTGATAATTTACCTTAAAGTCCTGATCAGTTTGATGCCACTGGAGTTTCAGCTCCGCGCTTGCTTTGGTACCCAGCTGGGTCGAAATGGCATTGCGAATGCTGGCTTCTTCCGAACCGATAAATTCGTTTGCACCATTAACAATTACCTGTGGGGTATAAATTTGAGGCAACCCTAGCCACTGCCCATACTGCGCCTGCCTTTTCGAATATTCCGGATTCCCGAAAGTGTCTTTCCAGCCTAATCGATCGAAATAATCGACATGGTAGGCCAATACAAACAAATCTTTTCCGGCTGATTCTTTTTCCAGTCTGGCCAAAAGCTCATCGGCAGGCGGACAGCTCGAACAACCCTCAGAAGTAAACAATTCGACCACAGCAAAACCCTTTCCGGGCATTTTAACCGTGCTATCTTTTTCAGGAGTTTTATACATTGCCGCAAAGGCCGTAATGGAAAGCGTAATAACAAGGAAGAAATTAGCCAACCATAAAATTTTCGTTATTTTCATGTTTCTGTGTTTTTTTGTTGCTCAAAACTATCTCAAAAAACCCTCCCGGCAACCTACAAAATAGCCAGACTAGGCATATTAAGGCATGAAATAGTAAGTAAGCAAACTGAACCGGACAGTGGAATTTGGAAATTGTCAAAATCATCCCCCTGCCCCCTTCAAAGGGGGACGAGATTAACTCATTACCCCCCAAAACCGCCATGCCGCGTATCCTCCATCCGTCATGCTGAACTTGTTTCAGCATCTCCCCTGTTACACCATATCCCCCAACATGCTGATCCGATAGATATCGCATTCCTTTCAGCATCTCTCCTATTATTCCTCAATATTTTTTTTACCATATAAGGCATTTAAGAACAAAACAACTTAAATGTCCTTACGTGTCTTAGGTGGTTAATTAATTCATACGTATCGCCAAAATCATCCCCCTGCCCCCTTCAAAGGGGGACAAGATCATCCTTATTCAATAAATTCTAACTTTTTTCGTTTTAATGTTTTGTGATACAAACTCCGAAGGTTGTAACAACAAGAAGCTAAAGCCGTCTAAAACTTTTAACTACCTCAAAATGTTTAACTAAAAAACAAAAGAAAACGACATGGGAATTTTAAAAACAGCAATTATTGGTGCCGCGGTTTACGCAGGCGTAAAATATATCACGAAGAAGGACCCAATTACGGGCCAATCTATAGTAGACGAATTAATGGACAAAGCGCCTCAATGGGCTGATAAGGCAAAAGATTACACACAAGATCTAAAATCGAGGCTTAGCAATGCTGCCGAAGATTTGGCCAGATGAATACCGGTAAAAAGAAAAGAACCTGAACAGGTTTACCTTTTTCTTTGATCGTAAAAAGTAAAAAGTCCCGATTAAAAACCGGGACTTTTTTTGTTCGTAATGATTATTTAACCACCACTTGTCCCGAATATCGGGAGATCAAAAGGATGCACACAGATATAATCCGTGTTTATCTGTGTGCATCCGTGGTTAATCGTTTTTAACTTAATGGCATTGTATCACAGCATTAAAAAGCATCAAACCAAAGTTTTGTTGTTAATAAATCGGCACCCTGACTGCTAACAGCATTTTTATAATTCTGTCCGTTAAGCGATTGTTCAGTACCCGGATAAATAAAACGTACCGGAATCTGTCCGTTTAAAACGGTATTAACCGAAGCCGTTAATTGTGGGTAATCTAACCTTCTGCGCTCGGTCCAGGCTTCAAGGCCCTGACCAAATAAGGCAATCCATTTCTGCTCACCGATTGATTTCTTAAAGTTTGCGGCATCATAAACTACAGCGGTCTGACTGATGTAACTATCAACTGCGGTTCCGCTGATATTGTATTGTGCAAACGATGCCCGGATAGCCTGCTTATATAAATCCTCCGCATTTTCGGTCGTGAAACCTCGTGCAGCAGCCTCAGCGCGATCGAAAAGCAATTCGGCATAGCTAAAAATTACAGCCGGCGCTTTGGCATCGAGAAAATAAGTGCCTGGTTTAGATGAATTGGCCAAACCAATGGCACTTGCCTCCGAGTTGGTAGAACCGTTTGGAATACCTACATAGGTTTGTGCCGTAGCATTCTCCGTTTTGCTCGCATACACCGGTAATCTCAGGTCGTTTAGCGCAAAAAGTTTATCTACAATGGTTTTACTTATCCGGTAATCGTTACGGGTTTCGAACGATGCTGCAACCGGATTTTGTTGTGGCGAAACATCATATTTTAATTGTGCATTTTCTGAATTACTGCTGATATAAGCACCACCTTCGGCCTGTATTTCGTCTATTACCTGTTTGGCCTTAGTTGCATCCTTATCTGCAATACGCAAAGCGATGCGGAGACGTAATGAATTGGCAAACTTTTTCCACGATGCAATATTATTGCCGTAAATTACATCACCGGCAATAACTTTTCCCGAAGCAGGATCGAGCGCGGCTTGTGCAGTTTTCAAATCGTTTAAAATACCGTAATATACATCCTTCTGTTTATCGTAAACCGGTGTAACAAATTGTTTTATTTTTCCTGCCTGCGAATACGGAATATCACCATAAGCATCGGTAAGCAATAAAAATACCCACGAACGCAGTACCAATGCTACACCTTTATAATTGGTGTTACCTTGTGCATCGCCCAGTTCGATGATTTTATTAAAGCCGGCAATACTTTGGGCATAACCGGTAGACCACAGTGAAGTAAAGCTACTGTTCGAAAAGATAAAACGATCTTCTTCAGTGTATTGCACTTTAGCCCAGTGCTGTGCAAAAAGCAGGCTCGAATTCATGTTATTGGCTACGCCCCAATAGGTATCGACAGTGGTTTTGGTCGTTCCAGTAAGTAAATAATCGGGTTGCGCAACTTCAGGAGCATTGGGATTGATGTTTACCTCATCGAGCTCTTTTTTGCAAGATGAAAAGGCAAGGGCCAAAATGGCGAATATATAGAGTTTCTTATTTTTCATGATGGGAATACTTAAAATTTAACATTCAGGTTAATGCCGTAACTGCGGGTACTGGGGTTCGAAAGACTTTCAAGCCCCTGACCGTTACCAGTATTAAAAGCCACTTCCGGGTCAATATCAACCGTATTGCGGTGAATAATCCACAGGTTACGGCCAACAAGCGATACCGAAACACCTTGCAGGCTTAGCGGGCGCAACCATTTGGCTGGCAGGTTATAACTTAGTTTTACTTCGCGGAGTTTAACATAAGAAGCACTGAAAATATTGGCTTCATCAATATTCCTGAACGATTTGTAATACTGTTGGGCCGGTAATATTTTCTCGTTGCGTTTGCCATCGGCAGTTACCCCGTCAAAAATAACCCCATCGTCGTAAACAGTTTCACCAGCCGGAGCTGCTCCGTTTAACCGTACAGTTCCTTTGGTTTTATCGTTACCCGGATAATAGTAAGCAATACCGCCATACTCTGCGGCTCTACCCGGTAATGTTGAGGCTAAAACGCCGGTATAAGTACCGGTAGCATAGGTACCGTTGTAAATAGAACCACCAATGCTGGCATCAACCAACACGCCTAAACTAATGCCTTTATAGCTAAAGGTATTATACACACCACCAATCCAATCCGGGGTATATTTACCCAATACCTGCTTGGTTGGGTTAGTTGCCGGAGCGCCGGTTGCATTTACAATAATATTGCCGTTACCATCTCTTAAAAATGCGGTACCAAA
Source organism: Pedobacter ghigonis (assembly GCF_903166585.1). GTDB lineage: Bacteria > Bacteroidota > Bacteroidia > Sphingobacteriales > Sphingobacteriaceae > Pedobacter > Pedobacter ghigonis. The sequence continues at coordinate 169,293 of NZ_CAESCM010000014.1, read as the reverse complement.
TAACGATCCGTAAGGTTGACCCACCGTTGCAATTACCTGTGCCGAGTTAGATGCAACAACATAATTGGTTAATAATTTTTCGGCATCCAGCTCAATTACCCGACTCCTGTTTGCGGCAAAGTTTAAATCAATATCCCAGGTAAAAGCCTTTTTAATTGGCGTAATACCCAACTGCGCCTCTATACCTTTATTGTTGATTTTTCCGGCATTTAACAATTTCGAACTAAAACCGGTACTTTGGCTTACATCGGCCGCTAAAATCTGGTTATAACTGTTGGTATTGTAAGCACTTAAATCGAAACGCAATCTTTTGTTGAAGAATACGGCCTCAACACCCAACTCAGTTGAGGTGGTGGTTTCGGGTTTCAGGTTAGGATTAAGATCGATAGATCCTGTATTCAGCTGTGGATTTCCATAAAACGGAGCGCTAAAAACATAGGTATTAATCAAACGGTAAGGATCTGCATCTTTACCTACTTTAGACCAGCCACCACGTATTTTTAAATAATTAAGGGCTTCGCTTTTAATATCAAAAGCTTCGGTAGCCACAAAACTTCCGTTAAACGATGGGTAAAAATACGACCTGTTTTGAGCAGGCAAGGTAGACGACCAATCGTTACGGGCAGTAATGTTGGCAAACAGGTAATTTCTGAAACCGAGTTGTCCGGAAGCATATACACTATAAGATTTTAAACGCGACAGGTTATTTGATGATACCAAAGGATCGCGTGAGTTTTTAAGTGTATAAAGTCCGGCAATGGCCAGTTTAGGTGCACTTTGGTCGTTTTGTTCGATATACTGCCTGCGGATATTTCCCCCACCCAGTAACTCCAGGCTAAAATCATCGTTTAGCTGTTTGTTAAAGTTTAAGGTTGCATCGGTATTGTTTTCGTTTACTGTAAAAGCACTTTCGGTATACGATCCAAAAGGTGTTCCATTGGTACCATAAGCAATCCGTACTTTACGTCTGTCGTTGTAATAATCCGTTCCTGACCTGAAATTTAGATCAAGACCATCTATGATTTTATAATTCAACGCTAAACTCCCGATGATGCGGTTCCTGTTTTGCGATACCGTATTTTCGTAAGCTACCCAGTATGGATTGCTGTAATAGCTGTTATTCCAGTTAAACGTTTTTCCATTCTCATCCAAATAATTTTTCAACTGGTTAATATCAACCTGACGGCCAAACCAGGTAAACTGCAACATGGTACTCGTAGAGCGCGAACCACCTGTACCCGGTAAGTTATCCGAATTAAGTTTACTGTAATTGGCATTAGCCGTTAAGGTTAATTTCGGGGTTATTTTAAGGCTGGTATTCAGTACAAACGAATTTTTCCCCTGTCCCGAATTAGGCACAATACCTACCTGCTTTAAATTGTTGTAAGAGATTCTGTAATCGTATTTTTCGCCCGCATCTGCAATCGATACACCGTTATTTAAGGAATAACCGGTTTGGAAAAAATCGCGCACATTATCCGGGTGCGCTTCAAAAGGAACAGCTACACCCTTAGAGAAAAACTGCGGAATTAACCTGCCATCCAGTTTCGGTCCCCAGCTCTCATCAACCCCGTCATTTAAACCTTTACCAGCACCATCTACATAGCTGAATTTACCTTCGGAGCCCTGCCCAAAAGCATTTTGATATACCGGAAGGGTAAGCAGGCTTTCTAAAACCGCGTTCGAATTAACAACAATTCCCAATCCTTTTTTTGATTTACCGGTTTTGGTTTTGATGATGATTACACCAGCTGCAGCCCGCGATCCGTACAATGCGGCCGCATTTGGACCTTTAAGCACACTCATCGATTCAATATCTTCAGGATTGATATCCGAAATGGTATTGGCATAATCCCTGGCACCGGCCGAGTTTAACTGCGAGTTATCAACCGGAATTCCATCTACCACAAACAGTGGCTGGTTGTTACCGGCAATGGAAGTTTCACCCCTGATGACCACGCGCGACGACCCCATACTTCCCTGGCTATTGGTTACCCTTACACCGGCAATTTTACCAGCAAGGGCATTAACCAGGTTCGATTCTTTTGCTTCGGCCAAATCCTGCCCCTTTAATTCCTGAACAGCATAACCCAGCGATTTCTTTTGTCGCGATATACCCAAAGCGGTAACCACAACTTCATCAAGCGATTGATCGCTCGATTGGAGCGCCACAGCTATCGGGCTGCCCTTAATAACCTGAATTTCCTGGGTTTTAAAGCCAATATAAGAAAATACGAGCGTAGATTTTTCGGGTGCACTAATACTAAAAGCCCCTTTACCATCGGTAGTGGTGGCTTGTTTGGTTTCTTTGATCAAAACAGAAACACCTGGCAGAGTTTCGCCCTCGGCCGATTTTACTGTACCCGTAACAGGCACATTTTGCGCAAGTAGCTGCTGCGCCGTAAAGAGCAGCAAAATAAACGCTATTGATTTAATTTTTTTGTACATCTTGTGTTGTAATAATTAGTTAATGGAGACAATAATTTGGGCAATACCTTTCCACCACGGCTATAAACCGTGTTTTTTGCTTAAAAAATGAAAGGATTGGTTAGCTTAAAAGCCCGTTAAAATGAATGCATCTTAACAGGGCATACGCATTCGGAAATACCTTGTTTGGTTTAAATAAATAGATTTTAGTACGTCTGTTTTTTTCATCTGGAAATGATCATTAGTAAATAAGTTACTTTCAAAAAAGCCCGGTTACAAAAAAAGCACCTCAACCAAAAGTCAGAAGTGCTCCATATTAATAAGGATAACGCAAACTGCTGACTTAACTACCCCAGATTCATCCGGGATGGAATTAGCACCATTTCTAAAACTTAGATGGTTGCTAAGGCTTCACAGGGCCATTCCCTCCGCCTTTCTTGATAAGCATTTTTAAATAACTGCGGCAAAGGTATAATTAAATCCAGTAATTCTATAGTTTTTATATATTTTTTTATCTGAAAATTTTTTCTTGCCAATTACGAGCCGTATATTTGTCGACTAATTTAGTCGATTAAAACACATCCCAATGAATCTGAAATCAATTTTCACAGCCATTTTGGCCATATCAACTACCATATCCTTTGCACAAGATCAAACCGTATTGGCCAATCATACAGGGTTAAAAGCCCAAAAAGAAAAGCCTAATGCCTTTGTAGCACTCGGTAGCTGGCGCGGAGTTGCCAAAGTAAAAGAAGGACTGGAAATCCCTTTCAACTTTGAAATCAACGAAAAAAGTGGTCAGCAGAAATTATATTTCCGCAATGCCGAAGAAAGTTTTGAAGGTGGTTTAGTTAAACAAACTGCCGATTCGCTTTTTGTAAAACTCGATCAGTTTGATAACGAACTGGCATTTGCCATAACTGGCGATCAGCTTACCGGCACATTAAGGAAACAAGGCCAAACCGGTAAACCTTTGGCTATTGTAGCCGAGCGTAAAAACTACCGTTTCGAAACAGATGGTAAACCTGCCACAGCCAATTACTCAGGAAGCTACGATGTGGTTTTCAAATCGCCAAATGGCAAGGACGAAAAAACAGTAGGTTTATTTAAGCAAACAGGCAACAAGCTTACCGGTACTTTTTTACGCGTAACCGGCGATTCGCGCTACCTGGAAGGCGTTGTAGAAGGTAACGAATTTCAGCTATCGAGCTTTATTGGCTCCTCTCCTGCTTACTACAAAGGTACTTTCCAGCCCGATGGCACTTTAAGCGGCGAAATTTTAGGTGCAAGAGGAAGCCAGCCTTTTACAGGTGTTAAGAATGTTAACGCTGCCCTGCCCGATGCCTACAAACTCACTTACCTGAAACCGGGTTATAAAACCCTCGATTTTAGTTTTGCAGATGTTAATGGAAAAAAGATCTCGTTAAAAGATGAGAAGTACAAAAACAAGGTCGTGGTTTTAACCATCACTGGCAGCTGGTGCCCCAATTGTGTAGATGAAGCTACCTTTATTGCGCCCTGGTATAAAGAAAACAAGAAACGTGGTGTAGAAGTTATTGCCTTACACTACGAACGTTCTACTGAGCCAGACTATGCTAAAAAAGTAATGAGCCGTTTCCGCGAGCGCTTTGGTATTGAATACGATCAGGTTATTGCCGGTACAGCCGATAAGCAGGTGGTAGCCGAATCCTTACCTGCATTAGATTCGTTTTTATCTTTCCCTACTACCATTATTATCGATAAACAGGGAAATGTTGCCCAAATACACACCGGCTTTAATGGTCCGGCTACAGGCAAATTTTACGACGAATTTAAAAAAGAGTTTAATACCGAGATTGATGCCTTACTAAAAAAGTAAGCGCAGCCTAAAACTTTGTACCCGGGATAATTAAAAATTATTAGGCCGTAGCCACCATCTTTTTGTAATCGCGTGGGGTTACGCCTTTAGCTTCTTTAAAAAACCGGTTAAAATTAGACAGGCTGTTAAAACCACATTCATAAGCCAGGTTACCGATTTGCCTTTCGCCATCGGTAATCAGCTTGCAGGCATGACCAATGCGCACTTCATTTACAAACTCAACAAAGGTTTTTTGGGTGCGGCTTTTAAAATAACGGCAAAAAGCCTGTTTGTTCATGTTAATCAACGCAGCTACATCGTCCAGTTGCATATCGGCAGCAAAGTTTTCGAACACATATTTAAATACCTTATCCATCCTGTCGTTATCTTTTAGCTGGTAGGTATTGGTATAACCCTGACTGGCCAGTAAATCGTACTCTTTGGTATGGCTCAATACCTCGAGTATTTTAAACAGCAAAATCATTTTTGGAAAATCCTCTTCCTCTTTAACCAGCTGCACCAGGAGTTTCTTTAACTGCGATTTGGTTTCACCATAAAACTTCATTCCCCTGCCGGCTATCTGCAACACTGCTTTCATTTTCTGCATATCGCCCAGCTGTACCAACAATTCGATCAGCTTATCCGGATTAAAAAATACCGAAATAGAACGCGCGTGTTTCTGGTTTACCTTATCGTCAAAATAGGCTTCGCGGTTGTACCAAACATGCGGGATATTGGAGCCAAGAAAGATCAGCTCACCTTTTTCGAAATTTTCTATACTGTCGCCAATAATGCGCTTCCCTTCACTTTCAACCATGTAGGTAATCTGACATTCGACATGAAAATGAAAAGCTGTAGAAAAGTAAGGCTGGTCTATTACCTTCGTTTTAAAGATTTCATTATCCAAACCTTCCAGTATTTTAGCAAAAACCGGTTTCATAGGGGCATTTTATAGGGTTTATATTTGGTTAGGTCAGTATAACGCAAATACTGCTTAATCATGCAGATCCTATTTGGAGATAACAACCTTTAGCCAAATATACGCTACATTATCAAAATAAAGCAAACAAACTGTAATACTTGCTAAAATAACATCAAAAATAGCAAATGGAGCTTTAGAATTTAGCCTTTCTTCGGCCTAACTTTGAGTAATTTCCCATACTAACCAAATCAATAAAACCAATCCCTAACCGGAGCAGGTTAAAAATTAACGATATAAAATGAACCAAAATTTACACCAAAAAGTGATCCTGTTAACAGGCGGCGCCGATGGTATTGGCTGGGAATGTGCCAAAGCCTACAGTAATGCAGGTGCAATTGTTTGTATAGCAGATAAAAATCCCATTGCTGAGCAAAAATTAAGTGAACTGGCTCAGCCTAATACTTTTATCCAATGCGATGTAAGCCAGGAAACAGAAGTACAGGCTGCTATAGAACTGGTAATTAACAAATACAACCGTTTAGATGCGATCCACAACAATGCAGCTATTGCCAGTCCGTCAAAGCCTCTACATCAAACCAGCGATAGTGAATGGGATTTGTTGATGAACATTAACCTGAAAAGTATTTTATTTACCACCCGCCATGGCTTACCACATTTAAAAACAACCAAAGGAAGCATCCTGAGTACCAGTTCGCTGGTGGGAAGCATTGGTCAGGAAAACCATGCCGCTTACGTAGCCACCAAAGGTGCTGTAAATGCCTTAACCAAAGCCATGGCTTTAGATTATGCTCCCTTTCAGGTGCGGGTAAACGCGGTTTCACCTGCGGCCATTAATACCCCCACACTACAAGCCTGGAGCAACGAGCAGCCCAATAAAACAGATTTAGAACAATACCTCAACAAACTGCAGCCTTTAGGCAACATGCCCAATGGGGATGTAATTGCCGATGCCTGTGTATTTCTGCTCAGCGATGCCGCGCGATTTATAACCGGTACCATTTTACCTGTAAGCGGTGGCGCAGAATTAGGTTACAGAACCATTATTTAATAATATGATCCATAAAATTAATATACTCGACAAAAGATTTGAACTGGCTACAGGTGCTGGTAGCGATGCAATACATAAAGATCCGCAATACTCTTACGCTGTAGCCCAACTGGGCGATGAAAGCGGCCTTACCGGTAATGGCCTGGCCTTTACTTTAGGCGAGGGTAACGACCTGGTTTGTAAAGCAGCTGCTTTTTACGCCGATAAAATAAAAGGTAATGATATTGAGGAACTGATGGCAGGTTTTGGCGATACCTTTAAAACCCTCTCAAACGAGCAGCAATTTAGATGGTTAGGTCCCCATAAAGGTGTGGTACATTTGGGTTTGGCCGCTGTTACCAACGCCTGTTACGATTTGTGGGCCAAAAAACGTGGTGTACCGCTTTGGAAATTATTGATTGATTTAACACCTGAACAAATTGTAAACACACTCGATCTATCCTACCTGGAAGATGTGCTCACCAAAGAAGAAGCCATTGAACTTTTGCATGCTCAGGTCGATTCAAAGAAAAACCGTGAGGGCATTTTAGCAACGGGTTATGCCGGTTACGATACCTCAGTTGGCTGGTTTAATTACGACGACGAAAAGGTACGCGAAAACTGTAAGAAAGCTATCGACAGTGGTTTTACCGCCATGAAATTAAAGGTAGGCTCTGCCGATCCGCAAAGAGACATCCGCCGCGCCAATATTGTGCGCGAAGTAGCAGGCGAAAACTCGAAAGTAATGCTCGATGCCAACCAGCAATGGACTTTACCACAGGCCATTTCCATTTGTAACGAGCTCAAAAACATGAATCCGTATTGGGTAGAAGAACCAACCCATCCTGATGATGTTTTAGCCCACCAAACCCTGGCCAAAGCCATCAACCCCATAAAACTGGCATTGGGCGAACATGTACCTAACCGCATCATCTTTAAAAACTACCTGCAAACGGGTTGTACAGGTTTTGCTCAGGTAGATGCTGTACGCGTAGGTGGCGTAAGCGAATTCATTACTATCAGTTTAATGGCTAAAAAATTCGGTATTCCGGTAGTACCGCATGTGGGCGACATGGGACAGCTTCACCAACACCTGGTACTGTTTAACCACATTGCAATGGGTCACGAAGCCTTATTTTTAGAACATATTCCACACCTGAAAGCACATTTCGTTAATCCGATTAAAATTGAAAACGGGGTGTATGTTACCCCTCAGGAAGCCGGATCAAGTTGCGATTTAAAATAAACAGCCCATGATTAGTACCATAGATATTGTTATTACCATTGCCTATATCCTGTTCATTGTAACCATAGGTTTATGGAGCGGACGTAGTAAAAAGGAAAAAACAGAAAGTTCATCCAACGATTACTTTTTGGCTGGCAAAACCTTAAAATGGCCCATGATTGGCCTTGCCTTATTTGCTACCAACATTTCTTGCTTGCATTTAGTTAGCCTGGCCCAAAGCGGTTTCGATAGTGGTTTGCTTAACGGTAATTTCGAATGGATGGCTGCCTTTACACTCATATTACTGGCATTGTTCTTTATTCCTTTCTACATCCGGTCGGGCGTAACTACCCTGCCCGATTTTTTAGAAAGGCGCTACAATAAAGCCTGCCGCGATTGGCTTGCTTTTGTTTCCATTATTTCGGCCATTATTATTCACATTGCCTTTTCCTTTCTGGCAGGAGGTATTGTACTCGAAACACTTTTCGGCATCAATATGTACACCAGTATAGTGGTTATTGCTGCACTTACGGGGCTGTACACCATTATTGGCGGCCTGCGTGCCGTGGTGGTTACTGAGTCAATCCAAAGTGTGGTATTAATTGCGGGGGCACTTATCATTACCTGGTTCGCCTGGAACAAGGTTGGCAGCTGGGACCATTTAACCACGGTTTTACAAAGCAATCAGGCTGCCGATAAATTAAGTATGATCAGGCCGGTTGGCGATAAAAGTGGCCTGTCATGGGTGGCTGTATTTTTAGGCTATCCCATTCTGGGCATCTGGTACTGGTGTGCCGATCAAACCATTGTACAGCGGGCTTTAGGTGCAAAAGACGAAAACCACGCCAAAGCCGGAGCACTTTTTTGTGGTTTCATTAAAATTTTACCCGTTTTTATTTTCGTGTTGCCCGGCTTGTTTGCCTACGTACTGTACAAAAGCAATGCAATGGATTTAAGCAGCTTACAACAAACTGGTGCAAACGGTGCAGAAACCTTAAACACCAAAGGCATTTATACCTTAATGATTACCCAGCTATTACCCAAAGGTTTGGTGGGTATTTTGGTAGCAGCCTTGTTATCGGGTTTAATGAGCCAGATTGCCGGAGCATTAAATTCGATTGCCACGCTAAGCAGTTTCGATCTGTATAAAAGATATCAACCCAATGCGAGTGATGTCAAACTGGTAACCGTGGGCCGCTTATCGGCCGCAATTGCTTTACTTGTTTCCTTAGCGTTATTGCCATTGCTTAACCAATACACCAGTTTATTCGAAGGCATTAACGACGTAATTGCACACATTGCCCCTCCCATTACCTGTGTATTTTTACTGGGTGTTTTCTGGAAAAAAGCATCAGCCAAATCGGCCCAATACACTTTATGGCTGGGTTCGTTACTCGGAGTTGCTGTTTTTGCGGTAAACAAGTTCAATCCGGAAACCATTATCGGTCAGATTCCCTTTATGATGATGGCTTTTTACCTGTTTTGCGCCTGCGTAGTTATGCAGGTAGCATTCTCGTACATCTACCCGGTTCAACATACAGCCGAAAGCAATAAACTCTACTGGAAATCGCTTTGGGAACCTTTACAGGTAAAAGGCTGGAGCGGTATTGGCAATTATAAAACCTTATCTGCTTTATTGCTGGGCATTATGGCCGTATTATACTGGGCTTTCAGATAGTTAAAACCTAAATTGAATCAATAACACAAAACCAAATAAACCACATGAAACACACAAAATTTATTTATCTCCTGCTGTTTGGCCTGCTGAGCAACCTGGCCTATGCACAAACTAAAACAAACCCGGCCGTAATGAAAGATTTTATGGATAAACGTTTCGGCATGTTTATCCACTGGGGGCCGGTAAGTTTGCGTGGCACCGAAATCGGCTGGTCGAGAGACAAACAGGTGGAGAAAACCGATTACGATAACCTGTACAAAGAGTTCGATCCTGCCCTGTTTAATGCCGATGATATTGTAAAAACGGCAAAAGATGCTGGCATGAAATACCTCACCATTACTGCCCGCCACCACGATGGTTTTTGTTTATGGCCATCTAAATTTACAGAATACGACATTGCCCACACCCCCTATAAAAAAGATATTGTGGGCGCTTTAAACGAAGCCTGTAAAAAACAGGGTATCAAATTTTGTATTTACTATTCGGTACTCGATTGGTACCATCCCGATTACCCGATTCATTCTTCTGCCAGCCAAACAATCGACCCTAAAGCCGATATGACCAAATACGTCAGCTACATGAAAAACCAGCTGAAAGAACTGATTACCAATTACGATCCATACATGCTTTGGTTTGATGGACAATGGGAGAAACCATGGACAGATGAAATGGGTAAAGATTTGTACAGCTACCTGAAAAAATTAAAACCTGATGTGATTATCAATAACCGCTTAGGTAAAGAATTTGCAGCTATGGAAAACAAAAAAATCGACCATTCGAAAATGGTGGGCGATTACGATACCCCTGAGCAAACTGTTGGCCATTTAAATATGGATACCCCCTGGGAAAGCTGCTTTACCATCTGCAACCAGTGGGCATGGAAACCAAACGATAAAATGAAATCGCTGAAAGATTGTTTAACCATCCTTTCAAAAACGGCTGGCGGTAACGGAAACTTATTGCTAAACGTAGGCCCTATGCCCGATGGCCGCATTGAAGCCAGGCAAATTACCCGGCTCAAAGAAATTGGCCAATGGCTAAAAACCAATAGCGAGGCAGTTTACGGCACTTTAGGCGGCCCCTACCAACCTACCGATGCTTATGCAACAACCAGAAAAGGAAACAAACTTTTCGTGCATGTACTTAAAACCGATGCCGATGCCATCAGCTTAAAGAATATCCCAGGGCGAAAAGCAGTAAAAGCCGGTATTTTGGGCGGCGAAAAAGTTTCGGTTGAACAAGGCGCAGCAGATTTTAAATTTAGCCTGCCTAAAAACCAATCTGGCGCTTTACAATATGTTATTGCAATCGAAATGGATGGAGATATCGAAAAAACAGCAGTGATTAATTAATATAAACGGCTATGAAAAATTTCAGAGAAGGATTTTTGATCATTTCAACAGGCTTAATGCTTTTAACCGCCTGCAATCAGTCGAAAACAGCGGAAACAATTGCAACGGCAGAAACACCTAAAAACATCAGGCGTTTTGGTTCGGTAACAGGTTTAAAACCCGAAAAAATAGGCTACTATAAAAAGCTACATGCTGCTATTTGGCCAGGTGTTAAACAAAAAATCGCCGACTGCAACATCCGCAACTATTCCATTTACTTAAAGGAAATTGACAAAAAGTATTACTTGTTTAGTTATTTCGAATATACCGGTAAAGATTTCGATGCCGATATGAAAAAGATGGCTGCAGATACCACTACACAGCGCTGGTGGAAAGAAACTGCACCTACTCAAATTCCACTACCCGATGCAGCTGCCAAAAATGAAACCTGGAGCAGTATGGAAGAGGTTTTTCACCAGAATTAAACCAAACAATAAACCATAATGAATGTAAACCGGAGCCTGGAGTAAATCCAGCTCCGGTTTTTTATCGGTTTAAGCTGTACGGCTTAGCAATGCCGCGTAAGCTAAAATAACAATACATACAAACGAAATAATAGTCCTGATGCGGTGAAACATGTTCCAGGCAGGCTCGAATTTACTTCGCAGCGCACTTAATTCGTTAGCATCCATTTTAGCTAAACTGGCACCATCCAAAAGGTTATTTAAGGGGACATTCCCCACCATAGTGACCAGAAAAACCCCACCGGCATACAACAGCGTAGCCGCCAGTAGCAAATAAAAAAACAAATTCAGCTCCTTATCATAAAAAAGCCAGGTGCAAACGGGCAGCAATACTAAAGTACCCATAAAGCTGATAAAAAATAATGGGTTTAAAATTGCCCGGTTAATGGATTGCATAGCCTGTAAAAAAGAAAGATCAGATAAACGGGCAAGCCCGGGTAAAACCGAGCAGGAATAGGCATAAAAAAGGCCGCCAATAAGCGCTGTAGAAACAGTACTGAGTAGAAGTACCAGGTTTTTCAAAGTCATAAGGATGTTTTTAAATGATAGATAGCTTGTAGCCATTCGAATTTAAACATTTATGGCTAAAATACCGCTTCGGTTCGGGTAGTAATGTTAAACGAAGAAAGCCTGAGGGATAAAAACCTGCCCATACCATATCTAATTAAGGGCGTTAATTTAGATATGGAAGAGCGTTAATCAGATGAAGACAGGTATAGGTAGATGTATTAAAACTGAACGGGAAGATATGCTGCTTATAAGTAAATTACTTTATTTATTTCAATACATGCCCGAAGATCATATTCGTAAAGCATTTTACAAATCAGCTTACACAGAACCGCCCTTTTTCCTGATGAACAGGTATAATTACGGGTTAAACTCTTGCTTGATCACCACAATATCTGTAGCCCGGCAATCTACATTTCCCTTTTCCAGATTAAACTTAACCTTTGTGCCTACTATCAGTAAAGGTTTAAATAACCCTTTCAGCTGCTGATTATCTGCATAAATCATTTCTTTGCAACCTTCAGCAACGATAAACCCAAACCCACGGATCGGATTATACCACTTAACAACTCCAGTATAAATCATAAGACATGTTTTACAATAAGTTAGTCAACTTTAACAAAAACCGAAAGAAAACGATATGGATAGTTAGTTTTCCGTGATAAAAAGGGCTAATTACCGTATGTAGATTTGGGAAGACGGAGAGAAACAGTCTAAAAACAGCGCATACCCCGGTAAATCGCACTGGCCACAGCTTTCGATAATAAGCAGCTGGCTATACATCAGGCATAAAAGCAAAAAAGTACCGGAACAAATATGCTCCGGTACAAATCGAGACGGGTATTGATTTAAAAATAATACTATTGGCAGCTTGGTAAAGTAGTAGACCAATCGGTACTCTCCATATTGGTTAAAATAGCCGTATGTCCCTTCCCGGTAGCATCGGCAGCAGTAGTACCACTGGCTTCGTTAAATTTCCAGTAGGCTTCCAAACCTGTGCTATTGGTAGCCACGGTACATTTATTGTTTTGAATCTGTGTTTGCGTTAACGCCGTTTTCCAAACCCTTAGTTCATCAAACAGACCGTTAAATCCGCGGTTGGCATCGTAACTTCTCGAAATCTGAAAAGTTCCGCTTGCCGAGATGGTGCCCGTAGCCGATAAACTGGCATCGAGTACACCATTGATATAGATTTTCATCGTTGCCCCATCGTAAGTAGCGGCCACATGGTACCAGGTATTGGCGCTCAACGCAGTTACCGAATTGAGTTTTTTAGGTGTTGTTCCTCCGGTGTTTAATACAAACTGAAGTTTATTATTGGCTAAAGAAGCATCGCCAAGGCGCAGTAGCGCTACATTTGCATCGCTTACTTCTATCCCCATAATGGTAGAAATGTATGGCGAAGCACTTTTGAAGGCATTGGGTCTGATCCAACCCTCAAAGGTTAAACCTGTTCCGGCCAGGTTAAAACTGTTCGAATTTAAATACTCGTTGGTACCATCAAACAACAGCGAAGTATTACCGTTAGCAGGCGGTGTGGTGCCGGTGCCATCAATACAATTGGGTTTTACTGCCGTTGCCGAGCTATACAACGAATTGGAAATAGACGAAAGTTTGGTTTGTGAGTTATTGGCTACATTGTACACCATAGCACTGGCCAAACCGTTATTTTTAACGTAATTGGCTACCGCTGTCTGGTCGCCGTTGCCCAAATCGGTTCCTAAGCCCAGTTTAGCTTTGGGTACACCTGCGTTAATATAAGGCTGTAACCTGCCGGCATAATTGGTAGAAAAATAGGTTTGTTCAAAAACATAATCGAGTATATCGCCTAGTTTTTGTCCGTTATAAGTGCTGTTAAAATAATTCGCCTGGTTAAAGGCGGCCATGGTAATGAGTTTTGTACTGCCCAATCTGGCCCTCAAAGCCGCAGCGGCAAGCACCAAAGAGCCATCATTTGCTGTACAGGTCGAATATTCGTCGTCAATATCGATACCGTCCAAACCATACTGCTGCACAGCATTGGCACATTGAACGGCAAAGGCATCGGCCTGGGCGTAGGTAGTAAAACAGCCCCAGCCGGCATTTTGATGATTGCCCAATACATCGAGCAGTACATTTATGCCCAGCGATTGCAGGTAGGCTACTTTACCCGAATTAAGCACATCCTGCACTTGTGGATTAAAGCTTAATGTAGGTACCCCGTTAACCGAATTGATATTCGCTGCAAAAATTACAGAGATTCCGAATAATTGTTTGGCTGGTGTACCATAAGTGTAACAACCCGGATTTACAAAGTTGTTGCTGTTTACCTCCACATAAGCGGTAACAAATGGCCCTGCATTTAAGGCAGATGGATTGGTAAGTGCTTTTAGATCTTTTTTAGTGCTAAAAGTGCTGGTTTCTTCATTTTGGGTGTTTCCTTTTTTACAGGCGTAAAAAATAGTGAAAACGGCTAGAAGCGCCACTCCCATGGTCATTAATTTTCTCATAATTTTTGATGTTTTTGGTTAGAAATTGTTTTTATTGGTTATAAAAAGAAAAGGCAGATAGGGTTTTAAATCCTACCTGCCTGCTCCTTAAAAATTGGCTTTATTAACATCCCACCATAATCTGGTTCCTCCGTTATCTGGTCCGCCAAGTAAAGTAACTGCTTTGCGTACCTCATCTTTGTTACCATTGCCATACTCTGCTGTTGGATAAGGCAACCTGCGGATTTGTGTTTGTGTATTGATTGTTCCACCGCTGTAGTTATTGGCTACAGTAAATAATTTAGGATAGCCTGTTCTGCGGAAATCGGCCCATGCCTCTGCCCCGTCAGGAAAAATAGCAATCCATTTTTGTGTAATAATGCGTTCCAATTTAACTTCGTTCGATGCTGTTCCATCCCATTTAACAGTAATGGTACTTACAGCTGCCGCATTATTGGCTGGGTTTTTCGGATCTACATAAGCTGTTGGTTTGCTAACTGCATCGGCCAGGTAGCTGCCTGTAGCAACATTCCATTGTTGCATAGAAGTAGTGATACCTGTTTCATAATTGGTTTGTGCATCACCAGCTCCTGTCCAGCCGCGTAAAGCTGCTTCCGCTTTTAAGAACCATACTTCGGCAGCTGTCATTAAAATTTGCGGCGCTTTCTGGCCAATTGGTGCCTTTGCATTGTCAGGCGTAGTGGCATTTAAGCTCGAATAGGTTTTATAACCGGCTTTACCTAAACCATTAAAAGAAGTATTGGCTCCCGAACGGATACCAATGTACTGACCGGCAAACAAAGGATCGGTTGCAGGTGTACAATAGATCGGTAAGCGCGGATCTGAATAACCTACCAGGTACGATTGTAAAGCTGCCCCCATGGCGTTATCGCCTTCGTAGTTTACGGTTACATTCCAAAGGTCGTTATTTCTGTTACCCGATTGTGCCACCGCAGCATTGTCGCTGGCAATAGTCATTAAGCCTCCGGTTGCAGCCATTGCTTTTTCGGCCTGTAATTTTGCCGTAGCCGGATCAACTTTAACAATACGCATGGCTAAACGCAATCTTAACGAGTTGGCCAGTTTAAGCCATTTTACAGCGTCACCACCATAAACCAGGTCGCCAGAATCGAAATAGGCTTTTTTACCCGGATTGGCAGTTACAAAGGCTTGCAGGTTATTGGCTGCCGTATCAATTTGTTTAAAAAACTCGGTATAAATTGTTTTCTGGTCGTCGTAAGCTTGCGAAATCAGCGATTTACCAGCTTGTGTGTAAGGTATCGGACCAAATTTATCCGTTACGCGGTCCATGGCAATTACCTGTACCAAAAGTGAGATTCCCCACGATTCGGGAGCTGTTGTTTTTAAAGGCGATATGGCAATTTTAGAAATAGGTGCCATTACATTGGTGTACTGATCGTTAAAACCAGCTTCGTTCCATCCATTGTTAAGCGCATAATTCATGTTATTGATACCGCCACCAAATGGTGTTGGGGCCATCATATAACCACTATAAGCGTCAGAGCTTAAGTTCTGTGCAATCTGGTAATTGGAAAATATA
The DNA here is from genome assembly GCF_903166585.1 of Pedobacter ghigonis. Lineage (GTDB taxonomy): Bacteria > Bacteroidota > Bacteroidia > Sphingobacteriales > Sphingobacteriaceae > Pedobacter > Pedobacter ghigonis. The sequence goes on along the minus strand of NZ_CAESCM010000014.1, from coordinate 153,765 downwards.
TTCTGTTGAATCGGGCCTATTGCCGATTTTAACAAAGCTAAACTCTGCTCGGTTGTAGGTAAATTATCGTTGGTATTAAAACTTTCGAAGTTCTTTTTACAACCCGAGTTCAGGGCTGCTGTAGCCAATAAAACTAAAGATAAACCTTTAATTTTATGGTATGCTGGATGATATATCGATTTCATTTTTGTGCGGATTAAAATAAAACATTAAGGTTAAAACCAAAGCTTCTGGTTACAGGCTGGTTAAATACATCTATACCCGATAAACCATTACCGGTCGACATCGTTACCTCAGGATCGTAAGGTGCTTTTTTGTAGAAATAGAATAAGTTTCTACCAATTAGCGATAAGCGCATGCTTTTAAAAGTTCCTTTCAAAGGCAGGTTATATCCCAATGAAGCTTCACGTAAACGCACAACAGTTGCGCTGTAAACATACTCGCCGGTTACACCGTTTCTATCCCCTAAGAAAGAATAATAGGTTTGTGGATTAATGGTAGCAGAAACTGCTTTTCCGCTGGCATCAACGCCATCAATTTTAACACCACCCTGTGCCCTGGCATCGCCGGTTACTTTTGATGCACCAGCCTGGTCCATAAGGGCTTCGGTTAGCGAAAGTACTTTACCGCCAAACTTACCGTCTACTAAAAAGCTTAAGCTGAAATCTTTATAGTTAAAACTGTTGTTCCAGCCCAGCTGAAATCTTGGATTGGCATTGGCAATTAAGCTGTAATCGGCACTTTTAATTGGAAAATATGGATTTGCTGCAGTTCCGTCGCCGCTGAATACGATTCGGCCACTGGCATCTTTTTGCAAGGTATAACCGTAAATATCGCCATACGATCCGCCTACGGCAATACGTGAAATGTAAGCGTTGTTACCGCCACCGGTTAAATCAATTGAATTTAAACCTTGCGATGCAGCTACATCGATAATTTTATTTCTGTTTAACGATCCGTTAATGGCAGTATTCCAGTTCAGCCCATCGCCTTTTAATACATCGGCACCTAAAGTAAACTGTAAACCCTGGTTCTGAACATCGCCGGCATTCAAATAACCGGTTGCCACAAGGCCCGATGGTGCAGGTTTAACCGGAATATACTGGTTTTTGGTGTTGGTTTTATAATAGGTAAAGCTAAAGTTTATGCGGTTGGCCAGAAAACGCATATCGGTACCAATCTCAAAAGATTTTGTTCTTTCTGGTTTTAACTCGGCAAAAGCCCGGTTCGTATTAATGGTTAGTGCACCTCCGTTACCCAAAGTATTCTGAATAAAAGTTAAGTAAGCTGGTACAGTGTTACCCACTTCGGCATAAGTACCCCTTATTTTAGCAAAAGTAATGGCTTCTGGTAATTTAACCATCTGCGATACTACGAACGATAAACCTACCGATGGGTAGAAGTAAGAAACGTTAGGCGTAAAAGAAAGGTTCGACGACCAGTCGTTTCTGCCTGTTAAAGTTAAGAAAGCCCAATCTTTATACGAAAGGTTGGCATTGGCAAACACGGCCTGTAACTGGCTGTGGAAAGCATCGCTGGCTTTGGTAGTGCTTAATACATCAGAAGTATAATTACCTGCAGTGGCTACGATGGTATTGTTTGGGGTAAATAAATCAACAGCAGCAAGATCGCCGGCTAATGATAAACCCGAAGTTTTCTGGTCGTTAATGCTACCACCAATTAATCCGTTTATTTTAAAGTCCGATCCTTTCATAGGCACCGTAACATTTAAAATCGCATCGGCATATTTCTGAATAAAAGTTTGGGTGTTTTGCGATAAATAACCTCTTCCGTTAGAGTTGAAGTTTCCGTTAATACCCGAGTAACGTCTGTTCTCAAAATCATCCGTACTGCGGTCGATGTTACCCCTTACCTGAAGGTTTAACCACGGTGTAAATTCATATTTAACACTTCCGCTCAATAAAAAGCGGTTTCTGATCGCTGTATTCGGGTTTAAATTGGTTAACCACCATGGGTTCTGGTTAATATCGGCACTTCCGCCCAACCAGTTCTGGCGTGCTGTACCCACATTGTTTGCCAACAGGTAGTTGTCTTTATAAGGGGTAATATCTACGCCGCGTGGGAACAGATACAAACCTACCAAAGGGTTGTTGTACAAACCGATTGAAGGACTGTTGTTAATCCTTTGGTTAATGTAGTTTACGTTACCATCAACCGTTAATTTGTTGTTTAAAAACTTAGCCGTTTCGCGCAGGTTAATGTTGTGTCTGTTCAACTTGTTGCCTTCCTGTATACCACTTGCATAGGTATTGGCATAAGAAAAATAAGTTTGGGCAATTTCCGAACCGCCCGAGAAATTGATAGAGTTGGTAGCATTTGTACCGGTTTGGAAAAATTGATCCAGGTTATCGGTGCTGTTGTTGATGGCAGCACCCCAGCTGTCCCTTGTATTGGCAGATGCAGGGCCGTAACTATTTTGAAATTCAGGTTTGTAGGCAATTTTATCGAAAGTTAAGCTCGAAGAAAAACCAATTTGTGTTTTGCCAGCTTTACCTTGCTTGGTTGTAATTAAAATTACGCCATTTTGAGCCTGACTACCGTATAACGCTGCTGCTGAGGCACCCTCTAATACAGTTAAACTCTCAATGTCGTCGGGATTTAGGTTCGAGATACCATCTCCTCCATCCTGTCCGCCACCAAACACGCTGTTTTGCTGTGCATTGGCATTACCGTTATTGCTAATCGGCACCCCGTCGATTACATACAAGGGCTGGTTATTTCCGCTTACCGAGCGGCTACCCCTTAATATTACCTTGGCCGAACCACCCACACCCGAAGTGCTCGGACTGATGGTCATACCGGCAACTTTACCGTTTAAGCTGTTTACCAGGTTAGGGCTTTTAACTTTGTTCAGTTCTTCGCCGCCAACCTGTTGTGTAGTATAGGTTAACGATTTCTCTGAACGTTTTATACCCAGTGCGGTTACCACAACCGTTTCCAGTTCTTTCGAATCGTTAGCCAGGATAACATCAATAGTATTATCTGTACCTACCGTAACTTCTTTGGTTTGGTAGCCAATAAAAGAGAATACCAGCACATCGCCCGCTTTGGCTGCAATGTTATATTGCCCGTTGGCATTGGTTTGCGTATTTACTTTCGTACCCTTAATGTTTACGGTTACACCTGGCACCGTTAAGCCCGATGCGTCCTTTACGGTACCCTTAATCTGTTCCTGGTAATGTGCACTAAGCGAAGTTAGCGGCAATGCATTATTAACTGTTTCAGCGGCATATAATCCGGCCGATGCATACAGCAATAAGCATGTGAGTTGTAGTGATCTTTTCATACTCATGGTGATAAGATTTATTTATTATTTGGTTAATTGTTATTCTTTATAATATTTAGGTTGCTCATTTTAAATGTTAACCGGTTACCGCCAGGTTTTCCCAGCAGCTGGCCGCACCCGCAATAGCAGCCCGCTCGTTCAGTTCTGAAATACGCAGGGGTACCTCGATGCCATTAGCTTTAAACTCTTTCAATACATTAGGTAAAAACCGCGGCCATGCATTGCTGATATTGCCACCAAGCACAATAACATCGGCCTGGGTATCTTGTAAAAACTGCATTAAAAAGGCAGCAAGGTGCTGCGAAAATTCATCGAATATGGTCCTGATGGTTTCGCTTTCATCGTATAGTTCGGTTAAACTTTTTACATCGAGGATATTTACACTGGTAAGCTCGTAATACCGTTTTAAGAACCAGCGGGTAGACAGGTAATCTTCGGCAATGCCATCCATAAACGAAGTGCACCAGAGATTGGCATCGCGGGTATTGCCATAAGTGGCCACGGCCGAGCCTAAGCCTGTACCCAGGGTAATGCCAATCACATTGGCATAATCCTTTACTGCACCGGCAAACATTTCGCCGGCCAAAAAGCAGGCCGCATCATTTTTCATTAAAATATTACCGGCATCAATCCCCAAGGCACTGGCCAGCATTTCTTTTACATTTAAGCCATAAAACGCTTCGTATTTATCGTTACCGGCAACGTGCGAAATGCCGTTTTCATAATCAAAAGGCCCGGGCATGGCAATCCCAATCTTATCTATCTCCAGCCCTGCTTTGCCGTAAGCCAAATCAATAGCTGCTTTCCAGTTCTCGATAATGGTTTCGGGTTTTCCATGCGCATCTATCCGGCAACGGGTATAAGAATCTTCGAGTATAAGCCTGCTTTCCATATCCATTACAGCTGCAGTAATGTGCGAGCCACCGATATCTACACCCAGAACATATTTATTTGTTGTCATTTATTTGGTTTAATGAGGTAAGCAATTAAAAGTTTTAGCAACTTTGGTAAATCCTTTTACCAGTAAAGCGCTAACGTGCCTTGAACTATCAGTTTGTGCGTTATACATGATTAAGAGGGGTTTATATTGGTTAAAACAGTTTTATCATTAACATTAACCGCCAAAAACTTTAGCGGCATTATTAACAATGATCTGTTTTTACGAAAAACTGCCTACAGGCAAATGCATTTTTTGATAATTATTTTTATTATTACTTTATATTTAACCAAATAGCGTCGCAGAAATTGAAAGTAGCCAAGCCAGATTTTCTTGTTTTATGGACCAGGATTTGTCTCGAGGATGATATTAAATCTTTCGAAGTGCTCTACCGCTATTTGTATAACAGCCTGCATAAACTGGCGCTTTATTACGTACGCGATCAGGAAGCTGCCGAAGATATTATAGCCGAAATTTTTGTAAAATGCTGGGAAAACCGGAAATCAAGTACGCATGTACAGCAGCCCGAAAGCTATTTCTTTGTAGCAGTTAGAAACCAATCGTTAAAATACCTGAAAAAAAACTCAGGTAAGACTTTTATCGATCTGGCCGAAAATGAAGCACAGCATCCGGTTGAGACTTATACGCCCGAGAGTTTGCTGGAACGAAAAGAATTGCACCAGAAACTCGATAGCGCGATAGAAACCCTGCCAGCACAGGCTAAACTGGTTTTCAGGTTAATTAAAGAAAACGGTTTAAAGTATAAAGAAGTGGCCGATATCCTGGAGATTAGTCCGCGAACCGTGCAAACCCAGTTATTCAGGGCGATTGCCAAACTCCGGCTGGTTTTAAAAAGTGAAAAGCCAAGCGGTTTCAATGCCGAAATAGGCGAAAAGCTCATCAGCATGGTTATCTTACTGGGAATCATCACTTTTTTAAATATGTTGTAGGCAATTTTTAAATCTTTAAGTACTATATTAATACACAAGGGTAAAACACAAAATGACAGATCAAAGATTTACAGAATTGCTTGGCAAACAACTGGCTGGTGAACTTTCACCTGAAGAATCGACCGAATTTAAAACATTGCTTGCATCAAACGAAAGTTATCAGCAGGAGTATCAGTCTTTAAATACTTATTTTTCGAAAAAAGAAGCGCCGGGCCAAAATATTGATCAAGTTTTTGATCGGATAACAACCAGAATTACCCCTGTTGAAGAAATTGCAGTACAAGCCTTAAAAAACAAAACAAATTACAGCATCTGGTTAAAAGTTGCTGCTGTAATTGTACTAATGGCTTGTGGTTTCTTAGCTTATAAAACCTTTTTAACTGCAAACCAACCTGCTGCTGAGCTGGTTTGGAAGCTGGCCAATACCCCTGCCAAATCGGTTAAAAAACTTACCCTGGCCGATGGTACCACGGTAACCTTAAATGCCGTTTCCGAACTAAAATATCCTGAAAACTTTAGCAGTAACACCCGCGAGGTGTACTTAACAGGTGAAGCCTTTTTTGATGTAAAGAAAGACGCAAAACACCCTTTCATTATCCATACCGATAAAATACAGGTAAAAGTTTTAGGAACTGCCTTTGATGTAAAAGCCTATAAAAACGATACTTTTACCGAAACTACCTTAATTAGAGGTCGTGTAGAAGTGCAGTTAAACGAGAACACCAACCAAAAATTTATTTTGCAGCCTAAGGATAAATTTGTGCTGGATAACCAGAAAAATGAAGGCAGCATGCAACGACTCACTTATTATGCTGAGGAAGATCCGAATAACATCATTGAAATTGCGTGGATAAACAATATGCTTACTTTCAAAAATATTGATTTCGCTTCTATCTTAAACCAGTTGGAAAGAAGATACGATGTCAAAATCATTTGTAAAGACGAAAAGCTAAAAAAGCAAAAATTTACCGGCCAGTTTAAGCGGGAAGGTGTTTCAGACATACTGAATGTCCTCGGCTCGGTTGTACCTTTTAATTACGAAAGAAAGGGTCAAACTATCTACATTTACCCTTAATTTTGTTAAACCGAGGTGATGATTTGTTTTTATGAGGCTGATTTCGAAATTGCTTTTTTTATTATGCCTGTGCTGTTGCCTCAATAGTTACGCGCAAACCCGGGTTAGCCTTAATGTAAAAGCGGTAAGTTTCGAAAGTGTAATCGATTCCATTCAGCACCAAACCAAATACCGTTTTGTTTTCAGCGAATCGAAAATTCCGCAGCGCCTCATTACGCTAAAAGTGCAACATGCTGAGGTAACGCATATTTTAACCCGCTTGTTAAAAAATACCGGCTATACCTATGCCCTGTTACCCGATCAGCTGATTGTAATCAGGCAGCTCGAGAGTCGACCTGCTCTGATCGATACTGCAACGAACCTCGAAGAGGTGGTCATAACCGCCCTAGGTATTAAAAAAGATAACCGTAAAATTGGCTATGCCGTAACCGTAGTGCCCGGCGAAACCTTAACCCAGGCGCGTGAATCTAATTTCATCCTTTCGCTGCAGGGCCGTGTTGCCGGTTTAAGCATTAATGGTACCAATGGCGGTCCTTCTTCTTCTGCCCGTATTTTACTCAGAGGTGTGGCCAGTATGAGTGCAGCCTCGCCCCTGTTTGTAATTAACGGACTCCCAATCGATAACAGCATCCGTGGCAGTGCCAACGAGTACGGCGGGGCCGATTATGGCGACGGTATCAGCAACATCAACCCCGATGATATTGAAACAGTTACCATCCTGAAGGGGTCAGCAGCCTCCGCTTTATATGGAGCCCGGGCGGCCAATGGCGTAATCCTCATCACACTCAAAAGTGGTAAGGAAAATGCTTCCTCATCGTTCGAATATAATTCCAACCTTTCTTTCGATAGCCCCGTAAACAACACCGATTTTCAATATGTATATGGTCAGGGAGCGCAAAACAAGCGTCCGGCCGATTTTTATGGGGCCACTTCAACAGGCATTTCGAGTTGGGGCGAAAAAATGGATGGCAAACTTTCACCTCAGGTAGATGGCTCGTCTAAACCTTATCTTCCTGCTAAAAACAACATCAAAAATTTTTACAGGGTAGCACCGGCCTTTACCAATACCATCTCGCTGGTAGGTGGCACCAAACGGAGTATTTACCGCCTTTCGGCCTCTAACCTCGATCAGAGTTCAATTCTAAAAAATGGTCACCTGAACCGCAAAACGCTTAATGTTTACGGTTCTTTTGATTTATCGAAAAAGCTTACCGTTGGTTTTAACAGCAATTACATTTACGAAAACAACAAGAATAAAAGCTACCTCAGCGACGGGCCTTTAAACGCCAATTACGGTATTGCAGCGCTGGCCACCAGTTTAGACGAATCGCTGCTGGCACCTGGTTACGATGATACCAACGGTAACGAAAGCCGCTGGAATGCCGATGAATATAAAACCAATCCCTATTTTTTGCTTAACCGCCAGGCCGATTATGCCAAACGCAACCGCTCCATTTCGTCGGGTTCGGTAAAGTATCGTTTTAATAACTGGCTGGCCATGCAAGGCAGAATGGGCTATGATGTAAGCAACGATCAACTCCTGAGCATTTTACCAACCGGAACAGCTTTTTCGGTAAACCGGCAGGGCGGTATAAACAAACTCGACACCTTACATACTTCCGAATTTAATACCGATCTTTTACTTACCGCAAACCGGAACATCAATGAAAACATCAATCTGGATGTTTCGCTCGGTGCAAATTACCGTGAAAGGAATGGCTCTACAGATAAGACAGTGGGTTCACAGTTTATTATCCCATACCTGTATATCCCCGAAAATCTGGTAACTAAGAGCAGCACCCATGCCATTTCAAAAATCGTAACCGAATCGGCTTACTTTACCGCCGATCTGGCCTATAAACAACTGTTAAACTTCTCTTTAACGGGCAGGTACGATGTATATTCTACCCTACCGTCAAATAACCGGGGTATATTTGTTCCCGGTATTTCGGGTAGTTTTATCTTTTCAGACCTGCTTTCCATCAAGAGCTTAAGTTTTGGCAAACTCCGCTTAGATTATGCCCGTACCAGTGGCGAACCAACCACCCCTTATACCACGCAAATTTACTATGCCTCAAACGATAACATTAACGGGGTGCCCCTTGGCGATTTCGCTAAAGACCTTCCCAATTACAACCTGAAACCCTTTACGCTCGATGAATACGAAGCCGGCTTAAACCTGAAGTTTTTTGAAAGCAGGCTGACTTTTGATTTAACCTATTACCACCGGGTAACCAATAACGAGATCATCAATGCCAAACAATCGGTAACTACCGGTTTTACCTCTGCCTATGTTAACCTGGGTAAAACGCGCAACAGCGGGATAGAAACTGCGATTACCTATACGCCTATCCTTCAAAAAAATAAGAAGTGGGATATCGATTTCAACTTCACTTACGTTAAAAACACATTGTTATCCATAGATGGCAACAGCAATTATACTTTAACAGGTGCTTACCGTCCGTTAAATGCCAATACCGCTTTGGTGGTTGGCAAGCCCATTACACAAATTATGGCCTACGATTATAAAAGAGATGCTTCGGGAAATATTATTGTAGGTAGTGATGGCATCCCCAAACGTGGCGATTTTGTACCTATGGGTACTACCATTCCACCTTTTTACGGAGGACTTAACAACCGCTTTACTTTTAAACAATTCCAATTCTCTTTCCTGGTTGACTTTAGGTTTGGCAATAAAATTTTATCGGCAACCGAAAACTACTCCTATGTAAACGGCTTGAACAAAGCTACACTGGTTGGTCGCGAAACAGGTATAGTTGTAGATGGCGTTTACGAAAACGGCACCAAAAACACCACTAACGTACCGGCATATAGTTATTACCCTGAACTGGCCAGTAACATTTCGGCCTTATCCGTACTAAACGGTAGTTTTATTAAATTCAGACAGGCTACACTGGGTTATGTTTTTAATCCAAAAGCTTTGCTTAAAACCCCGTTTAAAAGCATTTCTATTGATTTGGTTGGTCGCAACCTGCTTACTTTGCTTAAATACACCAAAAACATCGACCCCGAGTCTGAGTTTTCACCTATACTCGCCTATGCCGGTATAGAGGGAGCATCTTTACCTGCCACACGTACATTCGGTATCAATTTTAACTTTAAATTTAAATAACAGATGAAAAACCACCTGATTTATATGGCATTGATGGTTTGTTTCATCATCTCGGGCTGCTCAAAAGCGCAGCTCGATGAAATTAATACCGATACCACCAAAATTCCGGAAAAAGATTACGACCCTAACGAACTGCTTTCTACTGCGCAATTAAAATATGGCAATATTGGTTATTATCAGCTGGTTTACCAAAGTACCATGATGCAGTTGCTGGCTTCAACCTATTACTACTACAATAACGGCGATAAATACATCAACGTAGCCAACTTTACTGATTACCAGGGGCGTATTTTTGAAGAAGGTTACCTGCAGCTCTCCGTAATCCGCGAAATGCAGCGTTTGGCCAACCTTAAAAACCAGGAAACCAACAGCAACCTGATTAACATCGGCGATATTATGGCCATCCTGATTTTGCAGCGCATAACTGATACTTATGGCGATGTACCTTACTTTGATGCTGCCAAAGCCATGCAGGGCATTAAATATCCGCGGTACGATAAGCAGGAAGATATTTATGATGCCATGCTCACCGATCTGGAGAAAGCCATTCAAAACCTCGATCCGCTAAAACCCAAACCTACTGCCGATCTTTTTTACCAGGGCGATATCCAGAAGTGGAAAAAACTGGGCTATTCTATTATGCTTCGCATGGCCATGCGTTTAACCAAAGTTAATCCCGAAAAGGCCAAAATATGGGCCGAAAAATGCGTGGGCAATACTTTTACCAGTATCAATGACAATGCCATCATCGTTACCGATGCCTCATCTTTTAACAGCCAGAACGGAACTTCGCTGGCCTTAAGAACCTTTTCCGATTACCGTGAAGTACGCTGGAGCAAAACACTGATTGATCAGCTCCGTAAAACCAACGACCCGCGTTTAGGGGTGATTGGCGAAGTGCCACAACCCGGACTGGCCAATAACGCCGACCAGAAATTATCGGGCAATAGCGATCCGGCGGTGCAGCTGGGCCTTCCCAATGGCCTCGATTTGCAGGAAGGGCCAACAGATGTACGCAACGCTATTGGCTACCCGGGCGGTACAGGAATCGGTGCCGATTTTGCGCCGCTGGGGAAATACTCGCGACCGAAAACAGCCCTGTACCTCAAATTAAGTGGTCCGATTTTTATCATGACTTATGCCGAAACAGAATTTTTACTGGCTGAGGCTAAAGTAAGGGGCTGGAATATAACGGGTACAGCAGCCACCCATTATGCCAATGGTGTTACAGCGGCACTACAGTCGCTGGCACAGTTAGATCAGACAGGGAAAATAGCGCAGGCTACTATTGACAGTTATGTTTCGAACAATCCTTTGAATGAAAGTGATGAGCAAAACAGTTTGAACGCCATTAATACCCAGTATTGGCTGGCCACCGGTACTAATTTTAACTTTATCGAATCGTGGTTAAACTGGAAACGGAGTGGTTACCCGGTACTTACACCCGTAAATTATCCGGGGAATACTACCAATGCAACCATTCCGCGACGGATGATTTACTTATCGACAGAGATTTTAAACAATACCAGTAATTATAAAGAAGCGGTTAGCCGTTTAAACGGTGGCGACATTTTAACAGCCCGGGTATGGTGGGATAAATAATTTAACATTTCGGATATTAAACCATGAAGTTGATCTGTAGTCAGACTTACTGGATTAACAGATTACTATGGATCAAATGTTAGATTGGAAGAAGCAGAAACAGGAAAGTACATCGGAGGATAGCGATAAAGACAAGCAGGAAAGCAGTGAGTTTAAATCGATGATTATCTTTATTCTGGTAATTTCTGCTTTATTAATTGCAGTGCTTTTGTTGCGGTAAATAACGGTTGGTTTTATTGTATAACTAACAATATCTGAGGGACTTCCAGTGTCCGTCACCCAATTCAGCCCGTCACCCTGAACTTCCGCCCGGCCGGTCGGACGGGTGTTTCAGGGTCTCTTTGTAACAGCGCAAACAAAAAAGAGATGCCTTGCTGCAGATGACAGTGCTGCCTTAAGTATTATGCCCCCAAACTTCCGCCCTCCGACCCCCGACTTTTTTACCATATAAGAAATATAAGGGAATATAAGTAATTAGGCACCCAAACTTCCAACCTCCAATCCCCGACTATCAACCACCTGAGACACCTAAGCACACCTTAGCAGTGAACTTAAATTCCCCCAAAAACTTCTGACCTCCGACTCCGAACTTTTTAAACTACAAATTGGCTGCATACACGATATTTATCAAATATTCTTCTACAGGCTATCAATGATCATCCCATGATACACTAAGCATCATCGAGATAGAGATGCTGAAATGAATTCAGCAAGACGATAAGGGGATTTGCAGACAATCCCTTTCTCAAATTCGTCACCTAATCCAGTCCGTCACCCTGAACTTCCGCCCGGCCGGTCGGACGGGTGTTTCAGGGTCTCTTTGTAACAGCGCAAACAAAAAAGAGATGCCTTGCTGCAGATGACAGCACTGCCTTAAGTATTACGCACCCAAACTTCGGACCTCCGACTTCGGACTCCAGACTAAAGACTTTTTCCGTAACTTTCGCCCATGCCTGCCCTACCACACTTTCCAATTCTCGATATCAACGAATTTTCGCCTGATCAGCATTTGGGTAGTGATTTGTTATACCATCACATTGAAGGCGAAAGGCATATTGAAAAGCCCCATAAACATGATTTTTTTCTGTTTATGCTTTTTGAGCAAGGCAGCGGAAGCCATAGTATCGATTTTTTGGATTACCCGGTTGAACAGTACCAACTGCACCTGCTCTTCCCCGAGCAGATACACCAATGGAAATTGGGTGCCAATACCATAGCGCATCAGATTATGATTAACCGGCAAACTTTTGAAACGCTGGCTAACTCATTGCGGTTTTCTTTAATGCTGTACCAAAATTACCCGGTTATTAAGCTGAGTAAAGCAACATTTGAGCAAATTTTATATGAAATTAAACAGGTAAAAACCGAACTGGAAGCCGCAAATAGCTTAGCCGAAATGATTACCACCAGGCTCCGGCTCATTGCTTTAATGATTAGTCGCGAGGCAGAAAGTATTTTCAACAAGCAAACCGTTTACCAAAGCAAACCGGTTTTATTTAAATACCTGGCGCTGATTGATAAGCATTATAAAAGTGAAAAACTCGTTTCGTATTATGCCGATCAGCTAAACATTTCTGCCAATTACCTCAATATCCTTTGCCAAAAGCATTTCCATGTTTCGGCAACGGCACTGATTCACGAAAGATTAATTCTCGAAATCAAACGGATATTACTCACCACCGAAAACCCCATTAAAGCCATCGCCTTCGATCTTGGTTTTTATGATATGGCCTATTTCTCTAAATTCTTTAAAAAGCACACGCACATTAGTCCGAGACAGTTTAGGAATCATTTAAACAATTAAGCAGTTTTCAGTTAACACTACCTCGGCTGCAATAGGAGATTCGTCATCTCGATCCGATAGCTATCGGATGAAGCGCAGCGAAATGCCTGCCCGTACAGGCGGGGAGAGATCTTTAAATAGATTTAGCTTCGCTGAACACTTTGTGGTTCTCGACTACGTTGCACCCGATAGCTATCGGGTTCGCTCGAAATGACGACTCCGAAGGGGCTGTCTCTAATATTGATTTTATCCAATAAATTAAGCCTCACCATAAGAGAAAAATACAGAAAAATGGAATTTTACGGAGCTGGTGATATTAGGCGGAGAGCAAAAGCAGTTACAAAGCTTTCCCGCAGATTACACAGAAAAGAAACCCAGATTTTTTATTAATAAACAATAAAACAGATCGATATTAAGCGCTTACGGTTTAGCCTGAAGCAATCTGTCGGGTACAGTTAACCGGTTTCAACAATTAACCAGTTAACCTCCAAAGTAATAAATGATACAATTTTTAAGATAAATATTACGCTTATAAAAATCAGCGGTATGCTATGTTTGTAGTTCAGATTTTAACCGTATATGACACCACAACCTATCACAAGAAAAAACTTTATTAAAAGCTCTTCTATTTTATTGGCAAGTAGCTGTTTGCTTTCTGCCGGAGAGGCCGATGCTGCAGAAAACACACTCAGCAAACCTTTGGGCAAAAGCTACACCCTAAAAAATGTAAGGCTCGAAACCGGTTTCGACTACGATGGTGAAGATGTGATTCATACCAAAACAGAATTGTTTATGGTTGAGATTGAGGATGGCAAAATTAAAAGCCTGGCACCCAATCAACCCAATGCGAAAGCTATAGATGCCAAAGGCTGGCTAATGCTGCCTGCTTTTAAGGATATGCACATCCACCTCGATAAAACTTATTATGGTTTACCGTGGCAGGCACACCTGAAGAAAAACAGGAGTGTAAAAGATATGATTGCCTTTGAGCAACAGATTATCCCAGAATTGCTGAAAACCTCTGTTACGCGTACCGAAAAACTGATCGAACTGCTGCAATCGTACGGAACAGGTTATGCCCGTTCGCATGTTAACATTGAGCCTACATCTAAACTCGATTCCTTAAAGCACCTGCAAACAGCTTTAGCAAATAAAAAAGATTCGTTTCAGGCCGAGCTGGTGGCTTTCCCGCAGCATGGACTTTATTATACCCAATCAGCCGAGCTTATGAAAGAAGCAGCCAAAATGGATATCGATTTTATTGGCGGACTCGATCCAACCAGCATTGATGGCGGCATCGAAAAACACATGGATTTTGTAATCCAACTGGCACTCGATCATGGAAAAGGAATTGATATCCACCTGCACGAATCGGGCGAACCCGGCATTAAAACCATCGAATATCTGATTGCCAAAGTAATGGAAAACCCGGTACTGAAAGGCAAAACCTTTGTAAGCCATGCCTTTGCTTTACGCTATTTAGATAAAGCCAAAACCGAAGAAATTGCCGAAAAACTGGGTGCAGCCAAAATGGGAATTGCCTCTACCATTCCCATGTCGGGCACCCCGATGCCGATTCCCGCTTTGTACAAATATGGAGTAGATGTTGTGGCGGGTAACGATTGTATTGTAGATCATTGGAGCACTTTTGGCACCGGTAGTATTTTACAAAAAGCAAATCTTGCAGCACAGATTTATGGCTACCGTACCGAATTCGATCTTTCGCGTATTTTAAAACTGGCTACAGGCAGTATTGTGCCACTAAGTGATAAAGGAGACAGACAATGGCCAAAAGCAGGCGATAAAGCCAATGTAGTATTGGTAGATGCCAGTTGCTCAGCGGAAGCCGTATCAAGGGTTTCGCCAGTTAAATCGCTTATACAGGGCGGAAATGTGGTGTTTTAAGAATTTGCAGTTGGCAATTTGCAGTTGGCAATTTGCAGTTGACAGTTAGCAATTGGCAGTTTATAGTTGGCAATTTGCAGTTCATAGTTATTAGTAAGCAATGAACTAATGACTAATGAAAAATGAACCAATGAACGATTGATCAATGAACTAATGAACAATTGACCAATGAACCAACAAATCAAAGCAACAATTGCTCGCGTGAGATCTTAATCAGCTCGAGGGCGTTTTTTACGCCGAATTTCTGCATCAGGTTTCTGCGGTGGGTTTCGATGGTTAAGGGGCTAACAAAAAGCAAATCGGCCATGGCAGCTGTGGTTTTACCCTCTTCAATGAGTTTTAAAACCTGTTTTTCGCGTTTTGTAATTTTTGGTCGTGCCCCCAGTTCGTTTACAGATGGCTTAAGCATAATGGCTTTTACTTCTTTGCTAAAAGCCATTTCGCCTTTTAAACAATCTTTTATGCCATTAATGATTTCATCAATCGGTGCATTTTTAAGCATATAACCCGAAGCGCCATGCTGTAACATCTGCATCATTAGCGTTCTTTCGGCGTGGTTGCTCAATGCCAGCACATCACATTGTGGTAAAAGCGACTTTATTTTTAAACACAGGTCTACCCCATTCACATCAGGCAGCGAAATATCCAGAATGGCAATATCCGCTTCATTCTGGGTTAAAAAATCCAATCCCTCAAGGCCCAAAGCAAAAGTACCAATTACCTCAAAACCTTCTTCCCTTGCCAACAGGCTTTCCAATCCGGCCGAAACTAAAGGGTGGTCATCTATGATAATAATTTTGGTCTTGCTTACGGTATCAAACATCAAGTTCTATATTAATGGTAGTGCCCTCGTTAATGGTCGATGCAATATCGAAGCGGCCATTAAAATATTCTACCCGCTTCCTGATATTGGCCAATCCGAGGCCATTTTTGAGATTACTGCTTTCCACATCAAAACCTTTGCCATTATCTTCAACCGTAATGTAAAAACGATGTTGGTTTTCGCTGCATTGCAATAAAATCTCGGTTGCACCGGCATGTTTCAAAATATTAGCCAGTATCTCCTGTACAATCCGGTAAATACTAATCTGCTGCGACAGGCCAATGTCCTTCCCGATATTAATCGGCTGAAAATCAACTTCCATATCCCTGTCCATAACACTCTCACAAAGCTCTTTCAAAGCCGCTTCCAAACCATAATTTAATAAAGTTTGCGGCATCATATTACGGGCTATATTCCTTAACTCATTAACCGACCCATCTAACTGACCGATAATACGTTGTAGTTCAAAATCCTGTGTTTCCATATTTTTATTATACTTTGCCCAGCTTAATAAATTAATTTTTACTCCCGCCAGCATCCCGCCTAAGCCATCGTGCAGGTCTCTTGCCACACGGTTTCGCTCATTCTCTTCAGCATCAAGCATGGCTCTGGTTACTTCTATCTCCTGTTTTTGTGCCTGCTCGGTAGCTTGTTGCTGCAGGTTTATTTCACGTTGTATGGCCAGTTTTTTATAGCTCCGGTAGTAAAAGAATATAAATCCGGCCAGCACCAGCAGCAAGATAATGGCCGCTACAAGCAACCAGTTGGTTAAGCGCTGATTCTTTAGGGTTAACAGGTTCTGTTTCTTCTCGGCACTTAAACCGGCTATTTTTTTCTCGTTCTCGGCCGCATGGTATTTAATTTCGAGCGTATTGATATCGGTTTTCAGCTTACTTTCATTTATACTATCGCTTAGCGTATTACTTCTTTTAAGCCAGTTGTAAGCCTCCTTCATATTACCAGTTGCCTGATAAAAAGCGGCCAGCTTTTGAGCTGTTTTCAGTCGGTTATCGGCCAATGCATGGATTTCTTTTTGTTTCGCTAAATGCAGCAACAAACGCTCTGCCTCTGCATATTTATGCTGGGCAAATAAAATATCGTAACGGTTAAAAGCCAATGCCTGCAACGAATAATTATTTTCTGTTCTTTTGGCCAGTACAGTTCCTTTTTCAATACTTTCGAGGGCAGCATCATATTGTTTAATTTCGATTAAATGCCAGCCCAAAACCTCGTAATATTTGAGCCAGAATATTTCCATATTCGAATGCGAAACCACCTTTTCTGATTTATTGAGTACACCTTTGGCCAGATCGAGGTATTTTTTAGTTTGCCTGATATTATCGAGGTGATAATAACTTTCGGCAGTAGTGAGATAAGCATTTACCAATAGATAAAACTGCCCCGGTGGTGTATGCTGAAAATACTTAATCCCATCTTCCGAATACATTACCGCCTTATCATATTGTTCCAGGTTCATAAAAATGGTCGAAATAGAAATGTATTCGGTACCCAGCATCACATCGTCGCCACCCTTTTGGGCCAGCGGCAGCACCTTGTTAATCAGTATTTCGAGCGTTGCTTTTAAATCATCTTCATGCTGGTGCAATAAGGCATAATTATGCCAAAGCATGGCGCGTTGCTTATAAGCACGTTTGGTAGTGAAAGCTGCCAGTTCCTTATCGGCTTTTAAATAGTTAACTTCACTTTTCGCAGGGTCTTTTGCAGCGTAATAATCGGCCAGCAGGTAATAATAGCGGCCTCTCAGGTAAGCATAAGGCTGTCCGTACTTAATCCCCTTATTTAAATAGCCGATCGTTTTTACCGAATCGCGGTCTACCCAATAGTCCGAAAGCGTAAAATAGAGTTCGGCCCGCACACTATCCGATTTGGTTTTAACGGCCAACTGGTTCAAGCTATCCAGATACTTTTTGTCCTGTGCTGATAATTGAGCAGATAGATGTAGGCTGGATAGCAGAAATACTATCAGCCAGCTTATTTTTCTCATGCGCATAAAAATGCGGCCTTTAAACGGCAAACTAAAATTTCGTTAAAAAATACAGGAATACCAGTAGAAAAAAATACTGTTTTATACCGATTGATGCGTTTTTAGCGATTGCCTTACTTTGTATCGATAAGTGTGAACACTACCATTTGATTAACAATTAAAAACAAAAACCATGAAAATTCAAAGAAAAATAACACAGTTTGCTTTGGCCATCATTGCCGTAACCGTGCTGTTTTCGTGTAAAAAGAAAAGCGACGATCCGGCTGCGAATGGCGGGAAAAAAGCAAAAATTACCATTACCCTATCAGGCGATTTTAAAAAGGCCGAAGGCGATTATTTTGATGTAGACGTTGCGGGTGGCCGCTCCGATGCTTCATCTATTGATTGGCTGGTAAACGGTGTAACTAAAAAAGGTACCGTAATTTCAGTAGGTACTGATGATTTTAACGGCGGAAAAACCATTGTACTGGAATCGGCAAGTAACTTTTTTGCCGGCAGTGTTCAATTTGGCGGTTTCGAATTTGGTGCCACTCCTTTTACTGTTGATTATAAAATTGAAGTAGATGGCAAAGTGATAGACCAGGGTACAGAAAGAATTGTAAAAGACAGAAGTCCTATTTATACCAAATCTTACCAGCTTTAATATTTAGCGCTTTCATAAAACCGGTTCAAAAAAATGAACCGGTTTTTTTTATGCCCTATTCAACCGCTTTTCTATTTAAAATCGAAACTTCTCAGGGTCGTAAACAAAATCGAATGGCAATTGCTCTGCAAGTCGCCTGTTCCCCATATCGCCACTTGCCTGCAATATATTCGGAATGCCATAGCCTGCTGAATCTATAATAATATCTTCTTTACTGTTTAAACAGATCAATGTTTTTAAGAATACAACCGAGTGACCATGACCATTAGCCACATGCGATCTGGTGAGGTTGGCAATCTGATCATAATCCCGCTTATACACAACCATTAGCGTATCACTAAGCCTAAAGATCATCTTGTTTTTCACACTATCAAAAGACAAGTACTGTTTATAGTCTACTTTGGTAGTATCCCATTTTAAAACATCATTTTGCAACAGTACTTTTCTATAATATTCAGCTGTATCGCGATTATCAGATAGTTTTATATCTTCCTCTTTAATGCCATTTGCTATTTTATCAGCCTTGTACCGCTGCACCGTTTTAAAAACATTTTCTTTCGCTATATTCTTAACCGAGGTATAACGGTAAACTTCAAAATTTTCTTCATTTAAAGTTTTCGAAAATAAGCTCCTGTAGAAATGCATCTTCGAACCTAAATAGGCCATTTTTAAAATCAACGGTTTAAATTTATTAAAGCCTGTGTTTAAATTTTCGTAATAGGTACCCACACTATAGCTAAGTGCATCATTAAGAAAATCGTACCTAAATTCGCTCATATCCAGTTGTAGTGTATAACCAAGCGCCTTGTTTTCTATTAAAATTGGCCTGTCTGAGCTTACTTCGAGGTAATTTGCCTCTTCATTATAGGAGAACTTAATATCCTGAGGATTTAATATTTTACAAGCACTAAAATTATGAGAATATTGTCCAAGTAAAATACGCGAAAATAAAGCCCCCCATTTCTTCCAGTCTTTTTTACCTGCCCTTACAGTCACGTCCATTAAAGTACTGATCTTTGCTTTTAAATAAATCGTATAATTGGCATGATTAGCAGAGGTATTAACCATTGTACTTTCGTAGCCTACAGCCGAAATTATCAGTTCGTTATAAAGTCTTTTTGCCTGTATTTCAAATTGCCCCTTATCATTGGTAGCAGTACCAATCTGGGTATTGCCAAAATACACGCTGGCGTGAGATATGGGCTGTTTTGTTGTTGCGTCTAAAACCCAGCCTTGTACAATACTTTGGGCATAGGCTCCCCCTACCATACAGGTAAAGCATAAAAATAAGATCATTTGTTTAAGAAGCGTTTTATACATGATTGCCGAATCTCTGATAATTTTCGCCAATGCAGCATTCAGGTCGCTGCCTTTTAAAAATTTGGTCATGAGAGGTAATTTAAATGAGCATAATTTAATTTACTACAACAATAACATTTTTATGCTATATAATAAGAAACTGTTTAAAATTCTGCGCAATATCAAATGGGTGGTGGAGACACCGCCCAAAGCACGTGCTAGATGTGGCTGTCCCCACTAACCTGATAGACCTATAAATTTTTTATTCTTTTTTGAACAGCTTCCTGATAGCCATTTTTATTGTATCTGTTAACCTAACACACTTTGACTGCATAGAAATTCAAGGCCACTCCCCATAAGAATAACCGTTACAAAAAAATAAATCTCCTTAAACAACTAAATTAATAGTAATAAGTATAAAATCTTTGCGTTACAGCATTAATTAAACAATTATAAACCTTTTAAAAATTAAAAAAAATGAAAACACCAGACAGTGGGTTTCCCAAAAATGTAGCAAACTTCGAAAACATCATTTCGAGGGTTCAGGCCCTGGGCGACAGTTACAACCCCTCGCGCGAGGCCATAAAGCTGGCCAACCTAACCGATAAGCTAAACCAGGCACGGTTGGCATTAAGCAATATGCACGAACAATTGGCTCAGCAAAAAAATGCCATTCATGCCCGCAGTGCAGCTTTTGAGCCTTTAAAGAAACTAAACACCAGGTTATTAAGCGCAGCAAAAGCCATTAATATAATGCCGCAGCAAATTGAAAACCTGATCAGTTTAAACCGAAAAGTGCAGGGAGTAAAACTAAGTAAACCTAAAACTACTGAGGTAACCGAAGAGCCAGGCACAGATACAAAGGATAAGACAAGCGACGAAAAAGCACCTGTTACCATTTCAAGTGTACAACTCGGTTACGACAGTCAACTTAGTAATTTCGACAAAGTAGTTAAGCAACTGGCCGTTATACCCGATTACAAGCCCAACGAAAATGAGCTAAAGACAGAGCAATTACAAGCCTTATACAGCGATATGCTAACCAAAAACCATTTGGTATTAGAAGCCAATACGGCCATAAGCAACAGTCGTTTTGCCCGCAACGAAATTATGTTTGCGCCCAATACCGGTATATCAGATCTGGCAGCAGGGGTTAAAAACTATGTAAAATCGTTGTTGGGGACAGCTCACCCGCAATATAAAGCAATTAATAAAATTCCAATTAGAACCAATATGGATTAAATCATGAAAAAAATCATCCCATTTTCCCTAAATCACTAACAGCTGCCGTAACCAACGAGCAGCTGTTTTTTTTGTCCCGATCAATCCTTACACCATCTAATCAGCATCGCATTCCACACCGTTCCTATAGCATAATCTTAAGAGGTATTTGCCCTGCTTAACCAATGCTTATTTACCTAAAGTTATAAAACAAACCAATCATTGTGGCTAACGATATTACTCCCGTTACCATACAATATACTTCCGTTACCCATCAAATTACC
This sequence comes from Pedobacter ghigonis, assembly GCF_903166585.1. Taxonomy (GTDB): domain Bacteria; phylum Bacteroidota; class Bacteroidia; order Sphingobacteriales; family Sphingobacteriaceae; genus Pedobacter; species Pedobacter ghigonis. The sequence continues at coordinate 132,798 of NZ_CAESCM010000014.1, read as the reverse complement.
TCCGTTATCGTTCAACAAAGCTCCGTTACCCATCAAAACCTCCCGTTATTGGTCAACTAAGCTCCGTTGCTGATCAAATTACCTCCGTTATCGTTCAACTAAGCTCCGTTGCTGATCAAAATGCTTCCGTTAGGCATAAACTTAGCTCCGTTAGGCTTCAACTAGCTACCGTTATCGATTAACAGTCCACCAGCACTAACCCAATTTCGATAATCATTTAATTTTAGTCTTTGAGCATTTCAAAACTTAATCCCCTGTTAACACTAGTAGCTTTAAGTTTGCATATCAATCTGGAAAAACAATGGCTCCCTCTCTCTACTCCTCATGCTTTAAAAAACTATGTTTCATACTATTATGCAGTTATTTATTGTTATCGTGCAAAAAGAATAACTCAAAACCCGATTACCCTGCAGGCAGTAACGAAAACATCAACACCTGGATGCTTGACAGCCTGAAAAGGTATTACTACTGGAATGAGCAGCTGCCGGTTAATCCTGGAATAGAGCAATCGCCGCTTAATTTTTTCAGTTCAGTGCGCAACGCTGCCGATCGTTTCTCTTACATTACCTTACCCAACGATGCCGCCACAGCGCCTGCGGGCAACAGGAATTTTGGTTTCGACTATACAATCATCAGCGATCAGAACAGTGATAAAGTTGTTGGCTTGATTAAAGTAGTATTGAAAGATTCTCCTGCTTCACGTGCGGGTTTAAAACGTGGCGATTACATCAGTAAAATCAATGCAAAAACCATAACAGCAGCTAATGCCCAGGCCCTGCAGCAGGAAATTTTAAGCAGCGACCGGTTTATGCTTACCCTTGCCGAACAAAGCAACGGCATTTGGGCAGGCACCCGAACGCTGGAACTGGCCAAAGGGATAATCCTCGATCAACGCGAAATCAGTAAAGTAATAGAAAGCGATGGAAAAAAAATTGGTTACCTGTATTTTATCGATTTCACTCCGGGTTTGGCCAGTTCGCTTAGCACCGTCTTTGGCAATTTCAAAAGTCAGGGCATATCCGATCTTATTTTAGACTTGCGTTACAACGCTGGCGGTCAGGTTGCCGAAGCAGCTGCCATATGTGCTATGATTGCACAAAATGTTTCGTTCGATAAGCCTTTTATCATTTACAAGGGCAATAAAAATGGGGGCACAAAAACCGAATCGATTGGCAGTGCCGCCACTTTCGACCGCACCGCAAACTTCAATACCCTATTGCAATACAACCTTGGGTTAAGCAGGGTTTATATCCTTACCACAACCGCTACCGCTTCGGCATCGGAGGTGATGATCAATAACCTGAAACCTTTTATACAGGTAGTACAAATCGGCGAAAAAACAAGAGGTAAAGATGAAGCCTCCTTTAAAATTTTCGATGCCCGCACACCTAAACTGGTGAACTGGGAAATGCACCCCATTGTTTACAAACTCTTTAATGCCAATGGTAACGGTGGCTACAGCGTAGGAATTAACCCCGATGTAACCATTAACGAACTCAACACGCTCCCTCTTCTTGCTTTTGGTGATACAGCCGACCCGATGGTTAAAGCAGCCGTTGCCCGTGCTACCGGCAAAAGTATTACCGCTTTAGTTTCGCCTAAAATCAGTGTAAAAAGCAGGTTTGAAGCCGGTGTAGTACTGATAGATTCGAGAGCAAATGCAGCCCGCAACAGCATGGTAATCACCCACCGTCAGGTTCGATAACAAAGGTTTTATTCGCTTAACATTAACTTCAAACGCGACGGCTAACTTGGCCATATAACCGCTACTCATGGAAAAGTTAGATGATTTTAAGAAAAAAAAGCTTCTAAATGCAGTAAGGACCGGAGATTCGGCTGCCTTTAACGAAATATATCACCTTTACCGCCAGAAAATACACGGTTATGCCTATCATTTTACCCGTAACCACGAAGAAGCAGAAGAACTTACGCAGGATGCTTTTGTAAAACTATGGGAAAACAGGACTAAGATAGATGCTGAAAGAAATTTCGAAGCCTTTTTATATACCCTGATCAAGAATAATTTCCTGGGCGCATTGCGCAAAAAAGCGCGCGAAAAAAGTTACCAGAACGAAAGCATCAAACAAGAACAATCGTTTAATACCATAGAAGAACAGCTCGATGTGAAAGAATCGAAACGTATTGCGCAGGAAGCCATCGACTGCCTTTCGCCACAGGTAAAAAAAATCTACCTCCTGAGCCGGAACGAGCACCATACCCACGAAGAAATTTCACAATTGATGGGTATCTCTAAAAATACCGTAAGCAACCACCTCAAAAAATCGCTGGGTATTATGAGGAGATACTTTAAAACCTACTCCCCTGAAACTATTTTATCGTTCTTGCTGATTATTTTTTGTTAGCCACCTTCCATCATCCATCTCCCATCTTCCCTCTTCCATAAAAAAAATCTTCTCCCCCTATAGCCGTATCACTCCGCTCAAACATATATACTATAGCTCAGCACATTGAGCATTTAGTTTACAGCATAAAAAGTGGAACAGAACGACAACATAAAGCTTTTATTTAAACGCTACCTTGAAGGAAAAACCAATCAGCAAGAGGAAGATATCCTCATGCGCTATCTGGCCGATCCGGCAAATGAAGACAGCGAATTTCATGCCCTGATGGAAGCAACATGGAACCAGCAAAAAGGCAGCACAGATTATTCGCCCGAAGCCACAGAGGGCCTAAGCCAAATCTGGAATAAAATAGAGAAACCAGTTGCCAAAACCAGGAACTTATACCCAGGTTTAAAATATGCCGCGGCCATCCTCATTATCGTTTCGGCAGCCTTTGGCTGGTACAGGTATAAACAACTACAAAATCCGGCTGCCCAAACCATTGCCCTGTTAAGCAAAACCACGCTAAAAGGAGAAAAGGTAAAACTGGTACTTCCTGATAGTTCAGTTGTTTACCTGGGTGCAGGCAGTAAGCTTACGTGGCCGGCACGCTTTGTAAAAGGTACACTGCGCAATATCAGACTGGAAGGAGAAGCGTTTTTCGAAGTAAAGCGCGATACCACCAGTCCCTTCATTGTACACAGCGGACAAATGCAAACCCAGGTACTCGGCACATCGTTTAATATTTACGCCTACCCTAAAGACGGCACCTTTAGCGTAGCCGTACGCACCGGAAAAGTTAAGGTTTCGGCGCTAAACCAGGGGAAATTAAAAGAACTCTCGCGCCTTACCCCGGGCATGATAATCAGCTATAACCTGAAAGCACAGCGCCACAGCATCAGTACCGCGCCAGTTGAAACCGTAAACGCATGGATTAAAAACACATTTGCCTACAAAAATGTAACACTGCCCGTAATGCTTAAAAGTTTAGAAAGATATTACAACGTACACTTCGATTTAAAAGGCACCAAACTTACCCAATGCACCTTCAATGCTACCTTTTCGAACAAAAGCATTAATAATATTATGCAGCAGATCAGCATCATGAGCGGCAAACAGATACACTATAAAATAAACACGAACAACAAAACAATTACCGTATGGGGGGAGGGCTGCCAATGATAGGTTAGCTACAATTATAGCGCAAAGCCTGCGCAACACTACCGGAAATACCTATGAAAAACAATTAAACTGCTAAACATGAACAAAGAGCCAGACTGCGCTAACAGTCGGGCTCTTAAAACAAAAGTTTTTAACACGTGAACATTAAAAAACATCTTGAACCCATGAAAATAGGGTTTTATGAATATATAAAAGAATATATTATCAATTTTGATTGCCGGCCTGCCCTTGCCGCCCTGTTGTTATGCCTCTTTCTTTTTAAACAAGGCACTGCCCATGGTTTTATGCAAACGCCTGTCAAAGCAGGTTTAAGCCTGAGCATTACCAACCTCAATATTCCTGCTTCCCTTACCTTATTGGAAAAGAAAGCAGGCTATGCAATTAACTATAACCGCTCCATCTTCAACGAAAAGGAAAAGATTAACCTCGAAGTAAAAAACATGCCGGTAGATCAGGTACTGAAAAAAATACTCGCAGGTACGAAGGTAGCTTTCAGATTTGCCGATGCCAATACCATATTGCTTTATAAAATGGCCGATCCGGTAAAACCCGGAAGGATATCCGGAAAAGTTTTCGATGAAAAGGGCGAAACCTTGCCCGGTGCCTCAATTAAAATAACCGAAACCGGAAAAGCTATACAAACCGCCAGCGATGGTAGTTATACCTTGGTAGCCGAGCCCGGAAAATACACATTAGAAATCAGTTACATTTCTTTTTATACCCAGCGCATTAGCGATGTAGAGGTAAAAGCCGATAAAAGTACTCTGCTAAACATTGCCCTGAAACCCGATGCCAAAGGCTTGCAGGAGGTGATCGTAACCGCCAGCTACAAAAAAGCTTCGGTTGAGGGTTTACTGGCCCGTCAGAAAAATGCATCCGAGATTAGTAATGGGATAAGTGCCGATCAAATTGCCAGAACACCCGATAAAAATATAGGTGAAAGTTTGAAACGCATCAGTGGCGTAAGTTCGATAGATAATAAATTTGTAATTGTTCGCGGAATTGGCGAACGCTATAATTCAGCACAGTTAGATGGCGTTACCCTGCCCAGTACTGAAGCCCAAACGCGTAACTTTTCTTTCGACCTCATTCCTTCTAATCTGGTTGATAATGTGGTAGTAAGTAAATCAGTAACGCCTGATATGAATACCAGTTTTGGAGGCGGACTAATCCAGATCAATACGAAAGATATCCCAACCGAAAACTTCATGAGCTTTACAGCAGGTACATCGTATAACGATCAGAGTACCGGCAAGGATTTTTTGAGTCATAAACGGGGAAAGTATGATTATTTTGGTTTTGACGATGGCCGAAGAGATTATCCGGAAGGTTTAGAACATACCGTTAAAACCATTGCCCCTAATACTTCATTAACCGATGCAGCATATCAAAAAAAGGTAGTTGATCAGAGCAAAAGATTTACGAATGACAATGTAAGCGTTTATAAATATAAAGCAGCACCAGCTCAAAATTACCAGTTTACCATTGGCCGTTTAATCGGCTTAGATACCGCTAACCACAATAAATTCGGTTTTACAGGGGCTTTGAGCTATCGCAATACGCAAAACATTAACCTGATCGAAAATCAGAACAGAAGCGACTGGAACATAGCCTATCCCAATAATAACGGCGCATCCTATGGTTTTAATACCACACTGGGCGGAATCCTGAATTTAGGTTTACAGCTTGGTAAAAACAGGTTCAGCTTTCGCAATACCTATACCCATTTATATGATAATGCCATGGTGAGGGTTACCGGTTTCAATAAAGATGAAAGTGATTTTAGTCTTCCGCCAAACCGGATTCAGGAGACAGAAGACCCCACCTACACCGATCTTTTTCAGCATAAACTGAGTGGGCAACATCAATTGGGCCAGGTAAAGATAGATTGGGATATTGCCCGTACAAGTATTCGCCGTGAAGAAAAAGATTTGGTAGTTGCCTCAAGCAGCCCTAAACTAATCGGAAACGAGTATCTATATTTTTATGGCTACAACCTTTCTACTCAAATAGAAATTATGCCCATGTCTCGTCACCATTACCAGAATGAAGAAGGGCATTACTCCTGGAATCTTTCGGCCACTGTTCCCTTTAAGTTTAAGGAAATTCGCAATAGTTTAAAAACAGGGTATTTTGGTAACCGCAAAAAAGGTGAATTTAATTGGCAAATTGCTTCTTTTTCGGGTAGTAACACCCTAGCCGACAGCCTAAAATACATCCCTGTAAGCCAAATGATAAATCCCGACAACATGGGATTTGATAGGTACTTTTATTCCGTTACCCCACTTTTCTTAGATAATTATGAAGGAAAGAGCTACACGCAAGCAGGATATATCATGCTCGATAATCGTTTACTTTCTAATTTGCGTCTCGTATGGGGAGTGCGTGCAGAATATTATTCGTACAAGGAAATTAAAAATGGCTTCAGCAATGCAATCGGACAAACTGGTTTCTCCCTAAAACCCGATCGTAAATGGCAGTGGCTTCCTTCTGCCAATATAACCTATAGTCCGGTAAATGCAATAAACATCAGAGCAGCAATATCTAGCAGTGTTATACGTCCTGAATTATTAGACAATAGTGGCTTTTTTAGATATAGCCCCTATTTAGACGGACAGTTTGGTAACCAGGGTTTATACAGTACCCGAATTGATAGCTATGATTTTAAAACGGAATGGTTTCCGGGCCTTGGAGAAATTATTTCTATTGGCGGGTATTACAAATATTTTGATAAACCTGCAGAAATTACCGTTAACTCTGCAACTGGTAATTATACCTACTATACCAAAAGCTCCGATTGGGCAAAGGTTTATGGTTTGGAATTCGAATTCCGCAAAAATCTCGATTTTATTGCCGATCTCACATTTTTATCCAGATTAACAGCATATGGCAATGTAACCCTACAAAGTTCGGTAGTAACAAGCACCTACTCCATTTCAGATCCCAATAATCCTACAGGCCCAAATATCCAGGCACCAGTTAAACAAAAACGGGCGATGTACGGGCAATCGCCTTATCAGTTTAATGCCGGCATTCAGTATACCGACAAACATTTCAGTTTCAATATTGCATACAATAAATCTGGTTATAAAACTTACCTCGTAGGCGATAAACCAATTGATGTTGAATATGAACAGGCACGCGATCAGATAGACGCTCAACTTGGCTATAAATTTTTAAAGAACAGATTCGAAATTAAGCTCAATGCAGGCAACTTATTAAATACTGCTTCCATGTTTTACCGCAATACGGCGAGTTATGAAGCTAACCCCGATTACGTTTTCGATGGAATCGACACAAGTAATATGATGCGCTTAAAATCAGGTTTTAGCAACAAATACGACGATGGAGACCAAATCACATTTAAACAAAAGTTTGGCCGCACCTACAGTACTTCCATTACCTATAATTTTTAAACTACCATGAAAAACAAAATCAATAAGGTTACACCATTTAGCAAGAAAGGAGGAACATCGTTTCCTGTATAGCCATAAAAAAACGAAAGGTTGTATCAGAACCCTTCGTTTAAACCGATCATTTCTCTTAGAACGGCAGATCAGGACAAAGCCCGAATATTTTAAAAACCTTCTGTTAAAAACCCAGGGAGTTTAACAGCAATGCTTAGTTAAATCGATAAGAAACACTAAGATAAAAAAATTCAACCCATTCGGACACAAAATATATTTTATTTCAAAAAAACAGAAAGAGATAGAATTAAAAAGGTTCGAATGATCCAAAAAATCAACCTATATGAACATGGATATGAAATAATATCCTATGGAAAACAAAAACATGAAAAACTTAAAAAATTTAATCGGCCTATTATCAATTGTTGCTGTTTCATTTACAGCTTGTAAAAAAAACGAAGGTGGTTCTGATGCATTCGGTAACCGCAGCACTTCGGCAGCAGATTACGCACAATCATCTTTACCAGTAGTAACCGTAAGCGGAGACATTACCAGCTCTGTAACCTGGACCGCAGGAAACGTTTACGAACTAAGTGGTGTGGTAACCGTTAGAAATGGTGCAACCTTAACCATCCAGGCCGGTACTTACATCAAAGCTTCGGTAAATACACCAGGTGTACAAAATGGTGTTTTGGTAGTTGCAAAAGACGGTAACATCAGCGCAATTGGTACAGCCGAAAACCCAATCGTATTTACCAGCCGTAACCTTTTAGATGGTAACGCAGGTACAACCGGTACGCCTGGCGATTTTGGTGGTGTAATTGTTTTAGGTAACGCAAAAATTAACGTTAACAGCAAGCTGATTGAAGGTTTAGCCAATGAGGATAAATTCTACTATGGAGGCACAAATGACGAAGATAACCGCGGTACTTTACAATACGTACGTATTGAATATGCAGGTTTCCAGTTAGCAGCAAACGTAGAGGTTAACGGTTTAACTTTAGGTGGTGTTGGTAGTGGTACTACAATCGATCACGTACAGGTTTCTTATGGTTTAGATGATGGATTCGAATTTTTCGGTGGTACCGTTAGCCCAAGCAATTTAATTGCTTTAGCTTCTGATGATGATCAGTTTGATTTCGATAACGGTTTTACCGGTATATTAAGTGACTGTGTAGCCATTGCCGATAAAAATGCTACACACAGCACAAGCGGTGGTAACAGTGATTCGAACGGTATCGAATCTGATAACAATGCTCCTGCTGAAGATGCTACATTTAGCTTAACCCCTAAAACACACCCAACTTTACAAAACGTAAGCATTTTCGGAACTGAAAACACCAGTGGTATCTCTGGTTTAGGTTACCGTAGCGGTATCCGCGAGCGTAGAGGTTCGGAAGTTAGTTTAATCGGTGTAATTGTATCTGGTTACAATACTGGTATTGCTTTCGATGGTGATGCTAATGCAAGTCTTTCAGATATCTCTAGCACATCTGTTCACGGTTTCACCAATTCAATCACAGCTGCTGTTGGTACTTATGTTGATGGCGGTAGCAACACTTTAGTTGTTAACGCAACCAACGCCAGTGCTTTTGGTGTTACACAACCATGGTACAATACACCAGGTTCTCCGGCTACAGTTACTTTACCGAGCTGGGCTGCTGGTTGGTCAAAACTTGTATTCTAATATTTTTCTCTCTTAATCAGAAGAGGCTGTACCCATGGGGTACGGTCTCTTTATGATAAAAACGGCACAATGCTGTTCTAAAATGATAAGTAACCTTTATATGAAACTTAAAATATTTACCCTTTTCCTGCTTTCGGCCATCGCCGCATTAAGTTTATCCTGTCGCAAGGCAGAACTACTCCAACCCGAACCAGTTAAAATCATTCAGTTAAACGTTACCGGTGCAAGTAATGTTGAGCTGGAATATCTGTATAAAGACAGTGTAATAGCCAGCCCGCCTGCAGGAGGCATTAATGTAAAAACCCTGCTTACCGTAAAAGATCAGCAGGCTACTTTGAAAGTCAGAAAAAAAGGTTCAACTGAAATATTACTCACCAAAACCATCACTGCAGTGCCATTTGATCAGAACATCAGTATTTTTTACGATGGCACTAAAATATACAACACTTCCGTTTCGTTGGGCATTAAGGGCTACGCGCTCTCTGGCGAGCTCGAATTTCTGGTAGATGGAAATGTATTCTTATCCGGTACCGGTAAAGTAGATAACCTCTCACCTATCCTGATTGATAAAGGTACTACCAGAGAAATCACCGTGCGCAAAAAAGGCGAAACAACTATTCTGTTAACCAAAACAATCGAATCGGCTACTCCACGCCAGAACATCAATTTCTTCTTTGATGGAATAAAAATAGCAGATAATGTAAAGCTCGATCCACCATTAAATCCGGCCAATATGGTAATTAAGGCTAAATTTGAAACCGTATTTCTTCCACAGTTTAAAAATGTGGATGTAGATCTGGTATTTTACACCAGGCTTAAACCGCTGTCGACTGCAGCATACGCTACTGCCGGCATAAAAGTATTGCCCGAACTTAGGTTTACGCTACTAAAAGATGGTTCCTTTAACCAGATAGAGCTACCACCCCTACCAGATGCCAGTTACATATATAGTTTCGATATAGTTGAAAAAGGCACCAATACCGTTCCCTATACAACAACCAGTGCTCCTTTTGTATTGGCTACCTTCCCGTTTAAACTCAATGAAGGTCGCTATGGCGAAATTATTTTTGAAGCCGGTAAGTCGAAGTTGTTTGTAATTAATGATACTAAAAATGCTTTAGCAAACACAAGAAGTACTTATTTCTCAGGTAAAATAACCGACCTTTCGAAGTACTTTCAATAAGATATCAGACTTTTTAAAAATATAATTACAGATTTAAAGCAAAAGGCAGGAAATACACCTGCCTTTGCTTTTTTATTAGCGTAGTCTTGAATTTCGAATGCTCTATGAAGTAACGTGCTTCGGTTATTGAAAGGCGTTGTTTGCCAACACTAATAATTCACATAACTTTCTTCAAAAGTACCGTCGGCAAAAAGATCAATAAGGCCATAACCCGGTGCAGTTTCTCTTCGGTTTCCTTTCCACCAGGCACCCGATACCGCACCATTGCACAGATAGGTTACCCCGTTGTAAATTACCTTGTCGCGCATGTGCAGGTGACCGCTCAGACAAAGCTTTACGTTAGGATGCTGATAAAAAAGATTGATAATTTTGGCGGTATCGGTATGCATATCACCTCCCAGCATGGTCCATTTGTTTACAATATCATCTTCAATCATTAACAAGGCAGTGAGAATTGGAATGTGCGACATAACCAAAACAGGAGTTTCTTTAGGGGTGGCCTTCAACTCTTCAGCAAGCCAGTTAAACTGCTCCTCACCCAGTTTGCCGATGTACCAGGTATTATCAATATCCAGGTGGGTGCTATCTAAAACAATAAACTTCCAGCCTGCTTTTATAAAACTGTAGTAGGGTTTTGCCAGTTCAAGCTTATCCATCGAATATTTCTTACCGTAAAAAGCATCAGCTTTACTGTCTTCATTCCACCAGATATTGTGGTTACCGAGGCAATACTGTGTTTGAATATTGGATTCGTTTTTAACGGTGTCCATAAATAGCTTCCATTGGTCGTTTATGGTACCAATTTGTTCCTTGTTCATATCAAACACCATATCGCCGCCATTTAAAACCAGGTTCACCTTTGGCGATTGCTGTTGCAGGTGATGCAGGCATTGGGTAAACTTCTTTGGCGCATCCAAATCGTTCTTCAAATGAATATCGGTTATATGTGCAACACGCAATACACTGGTTTCTGATCTACTACAGTAATGGCGTTACTTAACGATGGCAGTAGTAAAAGGCCGCCTATATTTCTTAATGCTTTTCTTCTTTGCATGTGTATTGATTATTAAATCGCGCAAATTTAAGTTCCGAATGTGTATTGAATGTTAATTCCTAAGCAATTGAGAAGGCACATAGCCACGAAAACTCAGCACTCCACTCAGCGTGGAATAACAAAGCGTTTTTAACGCGAAACGTGCTACACAATTAACATGCAGCACATTATAAAATAACCACCAAGACACAAAAGCAGAAAGAAATATCTCCCTCCGTGAGCTCCGTACCTCCGTGGCAAAACTATAGGAAAATAGCCGCGGAGACACAGAAAGCACGGAAAAATAGTCTTTGTGTGCTTCGTGCCTTTGTGGTAAAACCCCTTTATTTTAACCCGTAAGCCTTAATAATCTTATCGAAAATGCTATTATTCGGATATACGCCCATAAATGCATTAGCGCCTGGCCCGTAAGCAAATATAGGAACCATAATATTGGTATGATCGTCAGTGCTGAAATTGCCCCTTACCATTCCTTTTTTGTATGATGCATCTAAAAGCGAAAGTCCACCAGTTTCATGATCAGCAGTTACAATTACCAGTGTTTCCCCATCTCGATCGGCAAATTTGATCGCCTCTCCCACCAAACGGTCGAAATCCTGTTGTTCAGTTACCGCAAAAGGTAAATCGTTGGCATGACCACCATGATCGATCTGTGCACCCTCAGCCATAATAAAGAAGCCCTTTGGATTGGCCGAAAGCAGCTGAATGGTTTTCAGCAATGAAGTTTGCAGCATGTTGCCCCTGCCCTCCAACACCTTACGCGTAGCCGAATCGGCCAAAAGCACCAGCTGTTTACCGGTTTTAGCTGTTGCAAATTCATCCAGGTTGGTACGGTAGCTATAGCCTTTTTGTGCCAGTTTATCCATTAAACCCGCATCGGTATTGCCAATAAAGCTTTTGCGGTTAGATCCCACCAGAATATCCACATGGCTGTTTAGCAGGTCGGCGGCAATCTGCTTGCTCATGGTCCGTTCTATTTGCTGCGCATAAAAGGCAGCAGGTGTGGCATCGGTAATATCGCCACTGCTAATAATGCCGCTTTTTATCCCAAACCTGGCCAGCGTATCCGGAATCCGGGTGAGTTTACGCCCCTGGGCATCCAGACTGATGTAGCGGTTATTCGTTTTATGACCGGTAGCCATTGCAGTTGCACCCGCGGCCGAATCAGTAAAATCAGAATTTACTGCCTCGGTACGCGAAAAACCGATATGCTTCAGGTTAGCTAAATTCGATAAGCCAAAGTTAGCACTAAGGCCGGCCTGAATTTGTGCCAGGCCCATTCCATCGCCAATGAGAAGAATTACATTTTTGGCCTTACGGCTTGCACCATCGCTTTTATAAGTAGGCTGGTAAGGCACATAAGCTTTCGGACTGGTGTATTCCTGCTTTGCCCGGTTCTGGTAAAATGCTTTTAAATTTTCAGGATGATCAGTACCAATCCAATCTACCCCTATCCGCTCCAGCTCTTTCCAGGTATTCGGACTATCTTTCGTATTCCAAAAGCGGAAAGGTTTGCCCATTTGGTGTGCCTTCGCCACCACAGCAGTCAGCTTTTCTAAATCAGGTGGTGTGGGTGTTCCCTTCCCATTCCAAGCTGCATAATGGGCCATGTCATCGCTAATCATGGCTATACGTGCCAGCTGGGCACTGTTATAACTTTTCTCTGGCCGGCCATCAAAAGAAATGATTTCCGGATAATCACTAAAATGGTCGGCAGCAGGCACATCTCCACTAATAACCAGTTTAATGGCATCAGGATTTTGTTTCTGATCAAATATGGCACCATAAGCCTTAACAGTTTCCACCAGTTTATTCAAGGCATGCACATGGTCTTCTTTAATATCAATTACCAGCTGAAGCTTTTGTTTAGCATCCAGATAAGAATGATTGCCGTTTTCTTTAAACAATTGAGCCAGCGGATCGAGGTACAGTTGCTGTAAAGTGCGCCCGGGTTTAATCTCCGAGCGCTCATGTGCAACAAACAATTCACCATCGCGATAAAATATATCGGCCTCAATGGAGCCCATACCAGCATAATAAGCGGTAAGCAGCGGAATTTGTTGTTTATAATCGTTGTGACTATGCGCCTGATTGGCCGTAAGTTTTTGCTGCGCATAAAGCGGCTGAAAGCCTAAACCAACCATGCCCAGAAGGCACATTAAACCAAGTCTTTTTACCATCCTGCATTTTGTTTTATCGTTCCGGCACTGTTATCGATCTCCCTTTGCGGAACGGCCCAAACATCGTGCACTTGTGGATTGAAATTTCTGGCTGGCCAGATAACGCTGCCATCTAAATTATGCAAAGGTTTGGCATAAGCAGCCTGTGCATCGCCCCAGCGTACCAAATCGCGGTGACGGTCGGCCCATTCACCAGCCAACTCATTACGTCTTTCGCGTTTTAAATCATCAATCGTCATACCCGATTTGATGCCAAGTCCTGCCCGCATCCTGATTTTATTCAGTTCAGTATCGCCCGCACCTGCACCGCTTAAATTAATTGCCGCTTCGGCCTTGATCAAGAGTACCTCAGCATAACGCATTAAAGGTACATTTAAATCGGTAGTTCCGTTATCGCCATTCGGGTTAACATGCGTAGGAATTGGATTAGCATAAGTGAAAGGCTCCATGTATTTTTTAAACTGGTAATCAGATGTTGCACCTGCATCTTTGGTAAAGCTGCGCTCAGCACCAAAAAACATAAACTTATCGCCAGGTTTCAAAATGGTAGCCTCACGACGCTGATCGCCGGTTTCGTACGAATCGTATAGCTCTTTTGTTGGCAAATAATAACCCCAGCCATTGTAAATACCCCAGGCCTTGTTGGTAAGCATTACCCCAGGCAATTTACTGCCCCAACCGGTACCACCACCACTTGGCGTACACACAACCGACCAGATATACTCTTTTGACCAATTGTTTGAAGCTTTAAAAACATCGGCAAAACTGGTCGTAATTAAATCGTGCTGACCAGAAGAGATTACCATATCAGCATATTTTGCAGCATTGGCATAATCTTTTTTGTATAAATATACTTTCGATAAATAAGCCCAGGCAGCAGTTTTATGCGCTTTGCCATAATCTGAAGCTTTCATATCCTTAAAATAAGGCAGGTTATCGGCAGCTTTTAACAAGAGCCCGATGATGTAATCGTAATTTTCGTTTACGTTTTTAGCACGAGGCACCGCTACGGCAGGGTCAGCATCAGGAGTTACAATGGGTACACCAGCTTTATCGTTTCCGTAGTTGGCCGCCAGCTGAAAATAAACCAGGCCGGCATTAAAGTAAGCATCGCCAATGATTTGCTTTTTAAGGGTTTCATCCATGTTAATACCGGGCACATTGGTAATAATATCGTTAGCCCTTTTTATAATGGCATAACGCATGCTCCATTGCGATTCGGTATAGCCCCCACCAATATAACTGCGGTTAAAGTTTTTAATGTTATCGGCCTCTGGCTTGTTACGGCCGGTTACCATATCATCGCTGGCATTGATAAACCAGAACATACCACGGCCATAATAATCTTCTTCGTTGTATTTTTCGTACATGCCACCTTCAGCTTTAATGGCATCTTCTTTGGTTTTCCAGAAGTTCTGTGCCGATGGCGAACCTTCAGGTACAATATCGAGCTGTTTGGTGCACGAGGCAAAAACGGTTGCGGCAATTACTGCCAGGTATTTTATATTCGTTTTCATTTTTGTGTGAGATTAAAGATTAACGCTTAAACCAAGGATAAAGCTTCTGGCTTGTGGGTAGCGACCAACATCCAAACCATTGTTATCCATTCCGATCTCCGGATCGAAGCCCGAATAATTGGTAATGGTAAACAAGTTGTTGGCGGTTGCATACACCCTAATGGCACCTGTTCTGAGCTTAGTGGTCAATTGTTTTGGCAGACTATAACCCAGGGTTACGTTGCGGATGCGCAGGTAAGAACCATCTTCGATATAAAAATCAGATGCATTAAAGTTACCATTGCTATCGCTGGTAGAGATAATTGGCACTTTGCCTCCAGGGTTTTCCGGCGACCAGGCATCTAAAATACCTACAAGTTTATTATACGAAGGTCCGCTCGCGCTGTATGTAGTTCTTTTTACTGCATTGAAAAGCTTATTGCCTTGTACTCCTTGTGCAAAAATGTTAAAGTCGAAGTTTTTGTAGCTGGCGTTGAAACTTACTCCATAAGAAAAATCAGGGTAAGCGCTTCCGGCAAAATAACGGTCTTTACTGTCGATTGAACCACTGCCATCTAAATCTGCAAATTTGAAATCACCCGCCTTGGCATTGGGTTGTATTTTTTGTCCGCTGGCATTTTTATAGTTATCGGCTTCGGCCTGCGACTGGAAAATCCCCTCGGTTTTTAATACATAATAACTGTACAATGGCTGTCCCACATTGATAGATAATGGTGCAAGCTCGTTACGGAAATTGGTTCCCACGGCAATATTTTGCAAGCCGGGCGCTAATTCTTCAACCTTATTGTTCAGTTTGGTTAAAGTTGCATTAACCGAGTAAGTAAATGCTGCATTTTTGCTGCTGTTATAGGTTAAGCCCAATTCAATACCTTTATCCTTCACCAAACCTGCATTAATGGTTTGCGTGTTTAAACCGGCAGTTCCGGGTAACGAGCGGGTTAAGATCATTTTATTGGTTTCTTTAATAAAATAATCGGCTACCAGGCTCAAACGGTCGAAAACAGTTGCATCCAAACCAATATTGGTCTGTTTACTTTCGGCCCAGGTTAAGTTTTTATTGGCAAGAATGGTTTGTACATATCCATTTTGCAAGGTTGGGCTTTGCCCGAAATAACTTTGTGTAGCGCTTAACAGCGGGTTTACTGCCGATGATGAAAGACTACCCAAATTACCCAGAATACCGTAACTACCCCTTAATTTTAATTCGGTTAACCACGAAGCTGATTTAAGAAAATCCTCTTTACTTACGGTCCAACCGGCCGAAACTGAACCATAGTTCCTGAACCTGTTTTCTTTGGTAAGCATCGATGATCCATCGCGGCGACCAATTAACGATAAAAGGTATTTTTCTTTGTAATTGTAATTTGCCCTTACAAAAAGAGAAGATAATGCTTTGGCATCTGCATAGCTCGAAGAAGGCTGGATAACCGTAGCATTAACCAGGTAACGGTATTGTGCCGATTCATCGTCAAAACCAGCACCAGAAGCATACAGACCATTGCTTTTGGTTTTCTGGAAAGTATAACCACCTGTAAAATCAAGCTGATGAGAACCGAAAGTGGTTTTATAATTCAACACCTGCTCTGCCAGAAAATCGTTAGCCTGATCTGCCCTTTCTACCAAACTGTTGCTCAATACCGGCTTACCAACTTCGGGCCTTTTTGGGGTAAAACTTTTAAATTGTGAAGATGAGCGTGTGATGCTCAGGTTCGATCTGAAACTTAATCCTTTTGCCAGTTTAAGTGTAGCATATGGATTTACCACCAACACATTAACCGGGTTGTTGATATCTATACGCTGCAATTCGGCTACGGGGTTAATGATATCGCCATAATCGCCGGCGTACTGCCCGCCAGGCAAGCCTGCAAAACTACCATTGGCATTGTAAGGTGTGCCGTTGGTTGGATAATAAATGGCCGATAAAAGTGCACCTGTATAATCGCTGCTAGTGTTTGCGCCATTACCGTTGGTGTTACTGTATGATAGGTTTTCGCCCACCTTTAACCAGGGCGCAAGCTCATGTTCAGAGTTTATCCTGAAGTTGTAACGCTGGGTTTTGGTATTCAATACAATACCTTCAGCATTGCGGTAGTTAAAACTCAGGTAGAAATTAGATTTCTCACTTCCGCCGTTTATGGCTGCGTTGTAATCCTGAAGCAAGCCATCTCTAAATACTTCGTCCATCCAGTTCGTACGGGTTACCTGTCCATCGGGATATTTACTTGCATCAAAAGCAGGCAAAATGGTTGTTCCACCGTTCTTTGCTGCTGTTGCCGCTACCTGTGCACGTTGTTCGGCGTTTAAAGGCTCTAATTTTTTCCAGGCACTTTGCTGCCCCAGTTTGGCATCAAAGCTGATCTGCATTTTGCCGTTCTTTCCTTTTTTGGTGGTAATTAAAACCACACCACCCGAAGCTCTGGCACCATAAATCGCTGCCGAAGCATCTTTCAGTACAGAAATGGATTCAATATCGTTGGGGTTAAGTTGTGGCGTACCTAAAAAGATAGAACCATCAATAACATACAATACGCTTTCTCCGTTTAAACCTCCGGCACCGCGAATATTGATGCGTGGTGTTGAAGTTGGGTCGCCACCTTCGTTGGTCACAATTACGCCCGGCGATTTACCTGCAAGCACCTCGCCTACACTGTTTACCGACCTTGATGATAGCTTATCTAACGAAACGATGCTAATGGCACCGGTTAAGGTTTCTTTTTTCTGTGTACCGTAACCTACAACAACTACCTCTCCCAGGTTCGATCTTTCTTCAATCAGCGTAACATTAATTACCTGATTTTCGCCCACGGTTACCTCTTTGGTTCTGTAGCCGATCATGGAGAAAGACAGCACCGTTTGTGCGCTTACTTCGATCCTGAAAGCACCGTTGGCATCGGTAATGGTGCCACTTTGCGTGCCCACTACTTTTACCGAAACCCCCGGAAGTGTAATACCTGACGAATCTTTAACCACACCGGTAATAATGCGGTCGGGTTTGTTAAAAGTGGCATTGTTCAGAATCACATAATCACCTTTCTCTACAACGTTAAGTCCTAATTTATCTAAAAGAGAGCGTACAGGCTCCATTTTAAAGTCGCCGCTTACAAAAGTGTTCCTCTCCTGAAGCAAATCGGGATTGTACACGAAACTTAAACCCGATGCGGCCTCTATTTCTTTTACAATTTCGTTAAGCCTGCGGCCTTTATTAATTTTAATGGTTACACTACTTTTTTCCAGGCGTTGGGCCATGCCCGCCGATGCCAGCAGTGAACTGCAGAATATGCAGATAATTGAAAATGTTAAACATGAATATTTCATGATCCGATAAAGGTGTGATGTCCTCTTGGCTGAGGTTGTTTTCATTTGTTTGATTGCTTGTATGTTTAAAAAGTGCTTTAATTTATTCCTGGTCCGAACACGGTGCGAACCAGTCTGCTGTTGGCTTTATGTATTCATTATGGATATATTTTAAATGTTTTATGGTTTTTAGCGGCACTGAACTTCAGGTGATGCAGGCTGCATAGGATATCGAGAATTTCTTCAGGTCGTTGTTTGCTGGTAAAGCTGGCACGACATTTTAACCCGGCAATTGTTTTATTGGTTAAAACCACTTTGACACCATATATGTAACCGATTTTTCGGGCCACTTGCGCCAGTGTTTCGCCATCAAAGCTGATTTTCACATATTCTTCGTGTTTGCTCTGGTGGATGGCTGCATGTCCGTTTGCCTTGTTGTATTCGAGCTGCTGCCCCTTTACCAGTGTTCCCAGTAACAGCTGTTGCTTGCTGATCGCCACTTTACCAGTGGCCACTGTAATTTTCACCTTTGGATGATGCGCATAAGCACTTACCCTGAACGAAGTACCCAACACTTTAATATCGAGCCCTGATCTAACCTGCACCGTAAATGGCCGGTTTTCTTCATGGGCAACCGAGAAAAATACTTCTCCTTCTACCAGTGCAATTTTACGGCTGTTTGCAGCAAACTGTTTTGGATAAACCACACGTGCTGAGGGGCCTAAGGTAATATCAGATCCATCGCTTAATAAGATTGTTTTTTGCTCACCCGCTTGGGTGGTGATTACAACCTGCGGATTATTTGGTGCAGCATTGTTAAGTTTCCATATAGCCAGGCCAATAGATACCACTATGGCCAGCAGGGCCGCGGCACGCCACCAAACCGATTGACTAAATATTTTACGGGTTTTAGCTTTCCCGTTCATGGCTGCCCTGAGGTTAAGCAGCATTTCTTCACCAATAGCGGCTTTGCGGCTGGCTGGTAAATCGAGTGCATCCTTTTGCAAAAGGTTATACCATTCTTCTACATGTCTGGCCTCGGCAGGTTCAGCGTTTCCATCTAAGTATTTTTGCAGCAATTGTTTTGCCTGTTCTTCTGTCATTTGATTAGATGTCAATCCAAATGCAAAAAGGTACTAACCAAAGACGTTATGAGTAAGTTAAGTTTCGGTTAAGTAGTTTAAAGGTTATCGTTTTTAAAGGTTAACTGTTCTTAAGGTTAACTGGTTAATTGTTTTAATCGGTTAATTGCTTTAAAGGTCGACTGTTGAAACTGGTTAATCGGTTAATTGAAGGTCTGGCAGTAAAAGATTGTTTTGGGATCGGGCAGTTAACCAGTTTGTACGATTTAAACAATTAACCCTATTAAGAGGTAGCAAACAGTTAACCCAACTAAGAAATCAAAAAGGCTAGAAACAGAATATACGAAAGGTTTTTTCTTAAGATTTTCATTGCTGCCGTAATCTGGTTTTTTACCGTTTGTACCGAAACATCCAGTTCGCTGGCAATTTCTTTAATGGTTTTATCTTCTTTGCGACTCATGGCTATAACCAGTCGCATGCGATCAGGAAGCTGTGCCAATGCTTGTTCCACTTCCCTGTTGGCATCTTGCATTATCAGCGCAGCATCGGCAGCCGCGGTATGTTTCCCTTCCATTAAAAAGGCAAATTCGGTCTGATGTCCGTCGCGCATGGCCACTGAGCGGAAATGATTAATTACCCGGTATTTAACGGCACCGTGCAGGTAAGCGCCAAGTTCGCCCTGAATTTCGATGGTTTTACGGTTTTGCCAAAGGGTGATAAATATCTCCTGAACAATATCCTGAGCTATGGCTTCATCGCCAATCCTTTTAAAGGCTGCATCGAACACCGATTCCCAATGAGCATGGTAGATCTGCTCCATGGCCTGGTGATCATCTTCTTTCAGCGATAAAAACAGTGTATTACTCAAGGGTGCAGAATTTACCCAGCAAAACTAGCGCCCCTATATTCACTTAATATTAATAAATCTTAAACACTGAGGTTTTAGCTATTAAGATTAACCACTGAGACACGAAGGACACAAAGAACTTAGCTCACGCTCGTTTCAAACGAGCATGTAATAACAAAGCGTTTTTAACGCAAAACGTGCTATCTCGCATTTCCGCGAGCTCCGTGCATCCGTGGCAAAACAACAAACAGCCACGAAAACTCAGAAAGCACAGAAAATAATACTTTGTGTGCTTGGTGCCTTTGTGGTGAAAAATAAACCACCATGACACAAAAGCACAAAGAAATCCCTCCTCCGTGAGCTACGTGCATACGTGGCAAGACAACAAACAGCCACGGAGACTCAGAAAACACGGAAAATAATACTTGGTGTGCTTGGTGCCTTTGTGGTAAAAAATAAACCACCAAGACACAAAAGTACAAAGAAAGCCCTCCAGCGAGAGTTCGGTGCATCCGTGGCTGATCATTACTATTAAAATAATGATACCAAACTATAATTCATCCTATTTTGATGACAGCCCATTTATCCCAAATTTTGTCGCTTCAAATTCAAAACAACATCAAAATGGAATACAGAAAATTAGGAAATACCGATCTCGAATTATCAACCATAGCTTATGGGGCATTTGCAATAGGCGGCACCATGTGGGGAGGCAATGAGAAAAAAGATTCGATTGAAGCTATTCATGCAGCAATTGACCACGGCATTACCACATTAGATACCGCGCCTTTTTACGGTTACGGACTTAGCGAAGAATTGATAGGAGAAGCTTTAAAAGGAAAAGACAGAACGAAAGTACAGTTATTAACCAAATTCGGATTGGTTTGGGATGGCAGTAATAACGGAAAGGGCGAACATTTTTTCGATATGCAGGAAGCTAGTAAAACCCTTCCCATTTATAAATTCTCTTCAAAGGCGAACATCATCAAAGAAGTAGAAGAATCGCTTAAACGATTGAAAACCGATTACATTGATCTGCTACAACAACACTGGCCCGATGCCACTACCCCAATCGATGAAACAATGGAAGCCATGGAAGCGTTGATTAAAGCCGGAAAAATACGCGCAGCAGGTTTATCCAACGCTACTGTTGAGCTAATGGAAACAGCAGGTAAAACCTATCCTCCTGCCTCTAACCAGATTTACTACAGTATGCTGCACCGTGATATTGAGCAGGAATTAGTGCCTTATGCCATCGAAAACAAAATTGGTTTATTGGCTTACAGTCCGATGGAGCGAGGCCTTTTATCAGGAAAATATTTCGAAAATAACCAGTTAAAAGCCGACGACCACAGAAATGGGTATTTCAGTCAGTTCGACCTTAAAAAAGTAGAAAGCTTTTTAGCAAAAATCCGCCCGATTGCCGAAGCTAAAAAGGCCACTTTAGCACAGCTGGTATTGCGCTGGACTACCTTACAAAAAGGAATCACCACCGTATTGGCTGGTGCCAGAAATGCAGAACAGGCTATTGCCAACGCGCAAACGATGCAGTTCGATCTTAAAGCAAATGAGTTGGGATTTATTGTAGCTGAGCTGGATAAGTTTTAATTGTTAGTTGCTGTTTGGTATAAGAACGTCCTTCGACAGACTCAGGATGACAACCTGAGGTATTGTAAACAACAAAGTTAAGCTCACTCTCGTTTCCAAACGAGCGTGGAATAACAAAGCGTTTTTAACGCAAAACGTGCTATCCTGCACTTCCGTAAGTTCCGTGCATCCGTGGCAAAACAACAAACAGCCACGGAAACTCAGAAAGCACGGAAAAATAAAATTGTGTGCTTTGCGCCTTTGTGGTAAAAAATAAACAACCAAGACACAAAAGCACAAAGAAATCCCTCCTCCGTGAGTTCCATGCATCCGTGGCAAACAATAGACAGCCACAGAGACTCAGAAAGCACGAAAAAACAAACCTGGTGTGCTTGGTGCCTTTGTGGTAAAAAATAAACCGCCAAGGATCACAACCTAAAGGCTTATAAACAACAAAGTCAGGCTTTAAAGGCCTGACTTTGTTAAAGTTTACGATTTGGCTTTGGCCATATCAATCATCATACTCAGCTCATCAACAGCGGCTTCATTGCTACCATCAAAACCGGTTAATTTAAACCTTACATTTCCAGCGGCATCAATCACAAATTTAGCTGGAATACCGTTTACTTTGTAACTGCTTACCACTTTGTTTACTTTGGTATCGGCATCTTTAACATCCATCAATACTTCGAACGAGTATTTCATGCTTTTGATGTAATCGGATGCATCTTTAACCGGATCGGCTACTTTTTCCCAGGTATGGATAAAAAGGAACTTCACATTTTCATCATCTTTGTATTTATTTACCGCCATTTGCATTGCCGGGAAAGAAGCTTTACACGGACCGCACCAGGTAGCCCAGAAATCGAGGATTACAATTTTACCTTTATAATCGGCTAAAGAAACTTGTTTACCATTTAAATCAGTTAGCGTGAAACCTGCAGCAGGTTCTTTTACCATATCTTTGGTTAATTGTTTGCTCAGGTTTTCTAAATAAGCCTTCCTGATGGCTGCAGCATACGCATCGAAACCACTTTCATTACCCTTTACTTTTACATAAAGCTTTTTAAAATCGGCAGCCATTTCCGGTGTAGCTTTACCTGCTTTAACTACTTCTTCCAGCTTATCGTATGCTTCCTGATTTTTGTTCAACCCCATTAAAATCTGGGCATAACGATAGTTTAAGCCTGGACTTAAGCTTGTCGATTTTTTATAGGCCATTTCCGAATACTTCAAAGCCTCGGTATACTTTTTTCTTTCGAATAAAATATTGGCATAAGTACTGGTTAAGCCCGGATAACCCGAAGCCGAAAACTTAGCCCAGTTCTCGTTTCCTTTTTTTCCATCTACATAAGAAAAAGCATTATCCATTCCTTTTTTGGCGTAAATTTCGGCGTTAGCCAAATCGCCATTTTTATAAAAGGCATTGGTAATCCCCGAGTAAGCATTGCCTTTCCAGAAATCAACTTCAAGCATGTTGGCGTATTCGTTTGCTTTGGCTACGTTTTTTTCAGCGGCAAACTTTCCGGCTAACATCGCCCTAACATAATCGTAAGCCAGGCGGTCGTCTACCTTGGTATTTTCGTACATGGTTGGCGGAAACTTTTTAACCCAGGCTTTGTAAGCCGCTTCAGCTTCGGCAGCTGTTTTAAGCTGGTAAAAATCTTTAGAAGCTGCACTTCTGGCTTGCGTACCCAATGGAAAACGGGTAGCGATATCGCCATAAATCGCTTCCGATTTCTTGGTATCGCCAATACGGTAATAATAATTGGCGGCTGTTAGCACTTCCTTTTCAGTTTTAGCCCCCGATAAATCTGCTAATCTGGCCCTCAATACTATTTTATCAGCCGAATCTTTAGATGCTACCAGTTTGTTCAGATATTGAACCAGGGTATCAGCCGGTTTGCTGTTTTGCGCCTGTGCTGCATTGATGGCAACTACCGATAAGAGTATCGAGCAGGCGGTTTTTAATAATTTCATATCGCTTTATATTTTATTTTTTATGAAAACATCAGGCTACCTGAAATTTAAATTCCGGGTAGCCTGAATTTAAATTAGTTAGTTATAACCCGGGTTTTGGGTCAGTTTGTTGTTTAATAAAATCTGATCTGCTGAGATTGGCAATAACTGCGCTGTGGTTTTCCAGGTTGGTTTTAAGGCACCTAATACTGCATCAGCAGTTCCGGTACGCTTTAAATCGAACCAACGGTTTCCGTATTCGCCAAAAAGTTCGAGTTTCCGTTCTTTGGCAATGGCGGTTAAAAGGGTGCTTTGCGTTGCAGCAGTGGTATTGCCCAAACCTGCGCGGGTGCGGATTACATTGATATCATCCTGCGCACCGCCGATATTCGATTGCTGTGCCCTGGCTTCTGCCCTGATCAGGTATTGTTCGCTCAAACGTAACAACACGGTATATTCGTTACCCAAAGTAGCCGCTGTGGCCGCTTGTACCTTGTATTTATTGATCCGGTAATATTTAACTGCGTTAAAAGTGGTCGAATCGATCCACGAGGTTTTACGGTTATCGTTTAGCTCAAAATCTTTGGTAAAGTTGTTGTACAATACATAAGCAGGAGGTGCCACAGTAGCTGTAGAACTGGCTGTACGGTAAGTACTGAAAGCCGATGCACCAAAAAGTGTAGATAGCTGCAAAATGGTTTCGCTGCTGGTATTAATAAAAGCATTGGACAAAGTAGCCATGTTGTAGGTACCCGAACCAATTACTTTGGTAGCTTCGGCTTCGGCATTTGCATACTCCTTATTATACAGATAAACTTTAGCCAGCAGTGCAGTTGCTGCCCATTTATTTACCCTAACCTTTAAAGCAGCACTACCTGCGTAGGTGGCAGGCAACAGGTTTTGCGCATCTTTTAAATCGCTGAGAACCTGTGCGTAAACTTCGGCAGCTGTAGCCCTTGGTTTAAATGCATTATCCAGCTCTGTGATTTCTGAAGTAATGGGCACGCCACCGTAGAAGTTCACCAGGTTAAAGTACATTAAAGCCCTGAAAAATTTAGCTTCACCACTTAACTGGTTTTTCACTGGAGTAGTCATTCCGGTAGAGCGGCCGATACCATCCAAAATCAGGTTGCAATACCTGATGGTTTGATAAGAATATCCCCAAACGTTACCTGTAGCCACATTATTGGTTGGTACGACCACATTTTGCGAAAACTGGATAAGATCAGCAGTTGATGTGGTGTTCTGCAACTCGTCGGCCAATAAACCGCCTAACCAGGTAGCATAGCGTAAGTTATCAACAGTTGAATAGTACGAATAAAGTGATAAGGTGGCACTGGTTGCTGAATTATCAGTGGTGAAAGCATCTTCTTTAGCAATTAGGTTGCTAGCCAAATCGGCTTCAACAAACTTTTTACATGACGACAATGCCATTAAAACCAAGCCTAATGCCATTATTTTTTTGAAAAACATATAGTTAATTTTCATGATTCCTTGATTAAAATGAACAGTTTAAACCGAATACAATAGTACGTACCTGCGGGAAGGCTATGAACTGGCCCGTACCCAAACCAGGCCCTGTACCAGGCAATGTAGTTTCAGGATCGTAAGTGTATTTCTGTTTGGCCCAGGTGTAAAGGTTTTGTCCCTGCACGTAAACACTCAGGTTAGACAATTTTAACTTGCTGGCCAAAGCTTTAGGGAAGGTATAGTTTAAGCTAACCGTTTTCAATTTTAAGTAAGAAGCATCGCCCCAGTTAACATCAGATGAAGTTAAGTTTCCGTACGATGGATCGTTAACAGTAGCAGCAGCTGGGAAAAGTGCCACATCGCCTACAGCTCCCCAACGGTCTAACAAGGCGGTACTCATGTTGGTATAGTTAAAACCAGCCGGACTCGAACTTAAAGTCGAATTCAATACCCCATAGCGGTGGTTGTACTGGAACATAAAATCGAGTGCAAAACCTTTATAGCCAAGGCTATTGTTCATACCTGCAAAGTAAGGGTGCCCATAATAGCCCACATACCTGTCGCCGGCAAAGCTGATGCTACCATCGCCGTTTAAATCCGCATAAGTTGGTAAGCCTGTAGCAGGGTTAACACCCGTGTAATTATAAAACTTCCTGATATCGGTTGGTTGCCCAATAATGTAAGAGCTGGCGTAAGAAGTATTAGCCAGATTATTGAAATCCAACAACTTATTCCTGCTAATGGTTAAGTTCAGGTTGGTAGTCCATTTAAAATCGCCGGCAATTACGTTAATCGTATTCAATTCAAATTCAAAACCTTTGGTTTGTACGGTTGCATCTAAATTGGCGGTATAACCGGTTGAACCGGTTTGAGATGGAATGGTAATGAAGTTTAACAGATTAGAAACGCGGTTACGGTAATAATCTGCCTTTAGCAAAATCCTGTCGTTCAAGAAACCTAACTCTAATGCGATATCCAGTTTCTTATTGGTTTCCCACTTTAAATCAGGGTTTTGAATACTCGAAGGAATGTATGTACTTGTTCCATCATAGTTATAGTTCGAGCCGGTTGATGAATAAAGAGAAAGGTAACCATAATTCGGAATCTGATCGTTACCGGTAATACCATAACTGGCCCTCAGTTTACCAAAGCTTAAAAAGCCAAGGTCTTTCATAAAGTCTTCCTGGGTAAAAATCCACGAGGCTCCTACTGCACCAAAGTCACCGAATTTGTTGTTCCCACCAAAACGTGATGAACCATCTCTTCTGTAGGTCCCGTCTACAATGTATTTGCCTTGCCAGTTGTAATTTAAACGGCTAAAAAAAGCGGTATAACTGTATACTGCATCGGCATTGTAACTGGTAACCACAGCCGAAGCACCTGCCAGCGAGTTAATCAGGTTTTCGTTGTTATAACCTGTACCGGTTAAGAAAATACCTGTTGCTTTGGTACGCTGAAAAGTAGTACCGATTAAGGCTTCCAGATTACCTTCGCCAATTTTGGTGGTGTACACCGCTTGTGGCTCGATAATGTAATTGTTGTTATCATTATCGGTGTACCTTAAAGAGCTTACCTGAGCGGTAGCCGGGTTTTGCGAGCTGGCCGGACTAATTTGCTGCTGTTTTAAACGGGTTGAAGTATAACCCAAATTGGCTTTAACCACCAAACCATCAATGATGCGATACGATAGGTTTACGTTGGTAAATAAATTGGTAGTTTGTGCATTGGTTGTTTTCGGGTTGTACGAAAGCGGGCTTGTAGCCGTCCAGTTTACACTACCATTGGCATTGTACAGAGGATAATTGGGTGCCAGGTTATAAATGGTACTCAAATCGGTAGATGGCAAGAGGTTTTTCATGTAGGTATAATTTACCGAACCATCTATATTAAAACGGCCATCAGTGCTTTTATGACCGGCGTTTAACCTGCTCGAAAAAGTAGTTGCACCAAAATCGCCTTCAAAAACGGTGCTTTGCTTGCGGTAAGTTGAAGAAAACAAGAAAGAATTCTGTGCATTTCCGCCAGAAACTGATCCGGTTGCATTGGTGGTATGGCCGGTATGGCCAATAAAATATTTTTGCCAGTCGGTATAGGCATTCTGATCCCAAACCGTTAAATCCAATGCATTGGCTGCTGTTGGCGTAACGCCCGAACGCGCAAAGGCAGCCCTGCGGGTAGCCAGATATTCCTGCGTATTCATCATCGGGATGTAGTTGGCTACATTGCTTACCCCCGAATTCACGTTAAAATTAAAAGCGGTTTTACCTTTACTTCCTTTTTTAGTGGTAATCAATACCACACCATTCGATCCGCGAGAACCGTAAATAGCAGTTGCATCGGCATCTTTTAAGATATCGATGCGCTCCACATCTTCTGGTGCAATGATACTAAACGGGCTCACACCACCGTTGGCAGCGCTAACACCATTTGCATTTAAGTTATCGGTAGCAGGTTGTGCACCGTTAAATAAAGTAAAAGGAACTCCATCTATTACGTACAGTGGAATGTAACCTGCATTTGATATGCCCGTATAAGCTCCGCGAATGTTCATTCGGGCACCAGCACCAGGTAAACCGTTATCTTGTGTAATCTGCACACCGGCAATACGGCCTTGTAACGCTAACAAAGGGTTTTCTACCGTTTGTTTACCTATTTCTTCGGCAGTAATCGAACTTACAGCACCTGTATTATTGCGTTTGGTGGTACTGCCATAACCAATTATCTGCACCTGATCTAATGAAGATGCAGCTGGACTTAATTTAATATCCAGTAAACTGGCTACGCCACTCTGCAACAAGCCACGTGTTATTTTCAGTTCTTTGGTTTCGTAACCGATATATGAGATAACCAATACGTCGTTCTCTTCCAAATCGAGCACAAATGACCCGGTTGATCCGCTTACCGTGTACTTTTTACTTCCTTTAACTGTAATGGTTGCGCCTACAAGCGGACTATTGTTTTCATCTACAATTCTGCCGTTAAAACGCGAGGAAGTAAAAACCGAAGCAATTTTATCGATAAATGAGCGCTCCTGCTTTTTAATCAGTACGGTGTTCTGCTCAATATTATAGGTTAATTGCTGATCTTTTAACAGGTATTCGATCGCGTCTTTAAGCGGTGTATTTTTAAAATTTACGCTCACCTTCGCCGCATCGTTAAGCGTACTGGTGGCATACAATACCCTATAGTTGGTTTGCTTTTCTATTTCTTTAAAAACCTGATCTACGGTTATATTTTTAGCCGCATAGGTAAGTTTTTGCGAGAAACTACTGGCACTAACATGCATGAGTAAGGTCGTCATGATGATGATGGTGAGTTTCATAATAAACAGGATTTTTTTAGGAAGGCACGCCAAATGCCTTCCTTGATAAAAAGGATAAATATTCATACTTTCGTTTGTTTGGGTTAATGCGTAAATGGACCTCAGAATTCGTTTTTAAAGGATTAACTCAGATCATAGCCATGGTTGTGCTTCCAACACTTCCATGGTTTTTTCTTTTAAACCGATGGTGTTATTTAACGCTCTTCCGGTAGTGGTTTCTTCATTTTTTTCTGGTTTTTAGTTGATATTAATTGATTTAAACAGCGTGGTTAAGGCTGCTAATGGTATTATTTTACGGTTACCACCTTACCGTTGATATAAAATTTAATATTTGATGTTTCTTCGAGCATTTTAAGCACTTCAGAAATGTTATCGAAACGCGATACCGAACCCGTAAAAGCAGGCATTTGCTCGTAACGGACGTTCATTACAAACTGAACACCATACCACCGCGATAATTTCTGGATGATACTGGGTAAACCCTCGTTCTTAAACCGAAACTCGCCGTTTTTCCAATCAATAGCCAATGCCGGGTCTACCGCATTTACTTCAATCTTGTTGGCGTATAACATAGACTGCTCGCCCGGTGCAATTACTTTTTCGTCGCCTGCCCCTTTTACTTTTACCGAGCCTTCTAAAAGTGTTGTTTGGGTACCCACATTAACATCGTAACTGTTAATATTGAAGTGTGTTCCTAAAACTTCTACCTCCTGCTTTTTGCTTTTAACAATAAAAGGGTGGCTTCTATCTTTGCTCACTTCAAAATAAGCTTCTCCATCCAGTTCTACCTGCCTGTTTTTTCCATTAAAGTGACTTGGAAAACTGAATTTCGTTTCCGCATTCAGCCATACCAATGTACCATCGGGCAGGTTTACCTGATACTGGCCTCCTACCGGCGTGGTTATGCTGTTATTTTTTCCATCCCCGTTCGCAATTCCATTATCGATAACCGAAAAAACCAACAGGCCGTTTGCAGCCTTTTTAACGCTGAGGCCGTTTGCAGTGGCCAGTTCACCGGTTTTACTGTCGGTTAAATCTATCTTGCGGCCATCAGCAAGGGTTAAAATAGCACGGTTACCACCTGGGGCTACATCGTTGGCGTAGCGCTCCGAGCGGTCTTCAGTCCTGTTTTTTATCGCAAACAAGCCGCCAATCACGCATAAGGCCAGTACTGCAGCCGAAGCGGCAATGATCCAAAGGCGACGGGTGATTGTTTTAGGCCTTACAGTTACATTTTCACTTTCCGCTTTCCCTTTTAACCGTTCGGCATCGATCTTCTCTTTCAGTTTTGCACCGAAAGCTGCCTTTTGCGCATCATCGGCAGACCAGGTATTTTCCAATAGCTGCTGATCCACAAAAGAATCAACCAGATGGATTTCTTTAGCCGAGGCTGTTCCATCTAAATAATGCTGTATTAATTGTTTTGCCTGTTCGGTTTTCATAGGGTTTTGAAGCGCATTGAGCGTGCCTTACAAATGTATATTCCGAAAAACCTGTTTTGGTGGTAGATTTATTTTGAAAAAAATTTAAAAAGTGCTTTTATCACTTTAAAAGGTGTAGAAATATGGCCATCATGGTGGCCGAAAGTTTCCCGTTTAACGAATCTGCTATTATTTTAAGCGCATTGCTTACCTGTTTTTTAACCGTTCCTTCGGCAATATTGAGTTTTTCGGCTATTTCGCGGTATGACAATTGTTCATCGCGACTTAAAAGATAAACTTCCCGCATTTTTTTAGGCAATTTGGCAATGCCGAGGTCTATATTTTCCTGTAACTCTTTTAGC
Organism: Pedobacter ghigonis; assembly: GCF_903166585.1. GTDB lineage: Bacteria > Bacteroidota > Bacteroidia > Sphingobacteriales > Sphingobacteriaceae > Pedobacter > Pedobacter ghigonis. The sequence goes on along the minus strand of NZ_CAESCM010000014.1, from coordinate 102,902 downwards.
GAAATACTTTCTTCAATGTTCAGGCTGCTATCTACAGCCTGTTCTGTTATTTTATCTAAAAAATTATCGGTATGGATATTTCTTTCGATATACCTTAAACATAAATTGCGGGTACTGCGGATAAGATAAGCACCTAAAGTACTTTTAATGGCCAAGGTAGTCCTTCTGTTCCAGATCGATACAAAAATTTCCTGCACAATATCGGCTGCTTCCTCTTCCGATTTGGTTAACCTTACAGCGTATGATGCCATTTTTTCCCAATAGCGGTTATAAATTTCCGTAAATGCCTGCTCCTCTTCCTGGTTAATCAGCAAGATCAGTTCGAGGTCCGGTACGTGGCTTAGGAATGGCATAGTTTATAAAAACGAATATAGAAGAAAATATAAAATAATCGGGTGTAAATGATGTAATAACGTTGCCAGAACGGTTATAACCAGTTCAGCCTGTACCCGCGAAAGTTGCACAAACTATTTTTAATCTCATTTTAAGATGGTATCGTTATTTTTGCCTTATGCAAAAAATTGGCATAGCCGAAGATGATCCTAAAATTGCCGCACTGCTCCAATCTGCACTCGAAGAAAGCGGCTACGAAGTAATCACCGTAAATAATGGTAACGAGGGCCGCAACCTGTTTCTGCCGGGAGAATTCAACCTACTTATCCTCGACATCATGATGCCGGGCTTAAATGGCCTTCAACTCTGCAAATATATTCGCGAACAAGGCGATAACACCCCAATATTAATGCTTACCGCAATGGGTACTGTTGAAGACCGGGTAAACGGCCTCGATACCGGTGCCGACGATTATCTGGTTAAACCTTTTCACCTCAAAGAACTTTTAGCAAGGGTTACAGCCCTGTTGCGAAGACAGGCTAGCCCCACGATAAAAGCAGCAGAACAATTGTGTTTTGAAGATCTTTGTCTGGATATGCGGAGCAAAAGCGTAACCCGGAATGGCCAGCCGATAACATTGAGTGCTAAAGAATTTACACTGCTGGAGCTCTTTTTAAACAATCCAAACAGGCTTTTATCGAGGCAGTACATTGCCGAAAAAGTTTGGGATGTTCATTTTGAAACGGGCACCAATGTAATTGATGTGTACATTAATTTTTTGAGGAACAAGATTGAAAAGGGCTTTGGTCGTAAACTGATCCATACCAAAATTAACATGGGCTATATCCTTAAATAATGAAAATAAAAGACCGCATAGCACTTTACTTTACGTTAATCAGTACTACGATGCTGCTGGCTGTGCTCTGCGTAATTTATTTCACCTTTATGCGCTTTTTAAAAGCCGATTTTTTTGAGCGCCTTACCGACAGAACCATGGTTACCGCCAAGCTTTACCTCGAGGCCGACGAGATTAGCCGCGATGCTGTAAGCAAAGTACGTCACCAATACCTGCAGAAACTCAATAGTGAGGTCATCAGGATTTACGATAGAAAAGACAGGGCCACCTTTATTGGAGACTCGGCACAATACTGGACCAAACAAACCATTGAAAAAGTACGCAAACTTGGTAGGCTGCAATATACCGATGGCGAACGCCAGGTAGTAGGCATTTATTACCGCGATAACCAGGGCGATTTTGTAATTCTGGCTTCAGCCAACGATCAGGGTACGCATAACAGGCTTGCCAAACTGCTCAAAATCATGATTGTTGTTTTCCTGCTTATTTCGCTTATTCTTTTGTTGCTAAGCAGGTGGATTGCCGAAAAAATGCTGAAACCCTTAAACAGGTTTATGCAGGAGGTACAGCAAATTGGATCGGGAAATATGGAAGCCCGTGTAGCTGTATCCCAAAACAAAGACGAAATAAACCTCATTGCCCAGAGTTTTAATCATCTGATGGAAGAACTCGAACATGCCTTTATTTTACAGAAAACCTTTGTGGCCAATGCCTCACACGAGCTGAGAACCCCCATTACCCGGATGATGATGCGCGCCGAACTGGCGTTGGTGAAAGAAAGGACTGCCGCCGATTATCAGCAAGCCCTGGCCGAAACGGTAGAGGATGCCGAAAAAATGGACCACATCATTACCGGTTTGCTGGCTTTAGCCAAAATGGATCTCGATTTGATCAATTCGCAGCTTTCGCCTATCAACCTCGATCTTTTGCTCGACAAAATCAGCCGCGACTGGCAAAGCCAGAAACAACTTCGCTTTAGCGTACAACAAAATCCCGCCCGCCAAGGGCAAGCTTCGGTGCTGGCCAATGCTGTTTTACTGCAAATTGCCCTCGATAACGTAATTGCCAATGCCTTTAAATTTTCGCAGGGACAGGAAGTAAAAGCCCTGCTTAGCGATACCGGTGATGCCTGGCAAATTTACATCAGTGATAAAGGCCCCGGTATCCCCCTTGCACAGCAGGCAGAAATATTTAAACCATTTTACACCAGGGCAAAAGACATGGGTTTTGAAGGCGAAGGTATGGGCTTATACATGGCACAGAAAATCATCGGTCTTTTTAAGGGATCAATCGAAATCAGTCAACAAACAAGTGCCGGATGTACCTTTATCATCACCCTGCCCCGAATTAATCCCGTTTTAATTTCGATTTAATTCCGCTTTAATCCGGCAAAAATAGCTTTGCCGAATGAGAAGAATTTACTTATTGTTCCTTTCCTTTTGGCTATGGGGCATGCAGGCTGCATTTGCCCAAACCGATACTTTAAAACTAGAGCTGAAGCAGGCAGAGCAGCTGTTTTTAAATCGGAATTATGATTTAATTGCAGCTGGTTACGATATAGACCGTGCCCGGGCAGATGTAATTACCGCCCGCCTTTTTGATAACCCGGAGCTGGAATACGAAAATCTTTTTTACAACCACGAAACCAAAAAATTCTTACAAACCTCCTATCAATACGGGCAGTATGCTGCTTCCCTATCGCAACTGGTAAAACTGGCCGGTAAGCGCAATAAAAACATAAAACTGGCACAAGCAGGCACTAAACTGGCTGAACTGGAATATTTTGATTTACTGCGCAGCCTTAAATTTGAACTGCAGAGTACCTTCTATAAAAGCTATTTTGTAGCTTCATCGCTTACCTTGTACAGGGAGCAAATCCAGTCTACCCAACAGCTTTTAAAGGCTTACGAAATCCAGCTGAAAATGGGTAATGTGGCTGCTAAAGATGTAATCCGCATTAAATCATTACTGATTGGGCTTAAGGCAGAACTGGCTGACTTGCTAAATGAGCTCGAAGACAATTACAAAGACCTGAAGCTGCTTTGCGGCATCAATGCAGTTACACCGCTAGTACTCGTTTTAAATACCGAAGCCACTGAGAAACTGACGGCCGGACAGTTGCCATACAGCCAGCTGCTCGATTCGGCCCGGGTAAACCGCAGCGATTTAAAACTGGCCAAAAGCAGTTTGGAATATAACGAAGCTAACCTTAAACTGCAAAAGGCAATGGCCGTACCTGATGTAGAAATTTCGTTGAGCTACGACCTTAAAGGTAATTATCCTGAAAAATACACCGGTTTAGGCTTAAAAATCCCCATTCCCTTATTTAACCGCAACCAGGGCGAAATTAAAAAAGCCAGGGTTGGGATTGATGCCGCCAATGCTAACCTCAAAAAACAAGCCCTACAATTAGATAACGAAGTATTTAACGCATATCGCACCGCGTTGCGCAATGAAAAGCTTTACGAGGATATCGATCCGGCATTTAGCAACGACTTTAACCAGCTCATTTCCGGACTGATTAAAAACTTTAAAGCGCGGAATATCAGTTTAATCGAATTTCTGGATCTGTACGATGCTTACAAAACCAATACGCTCCAGCTTAACAAAGTGCAACTGGAAAGGATGAACTCGAGGGCCGAACTCAACTATGTAACCGGCACCAACATTTTTAAATAACGTAACCGATATGATGAACAAAAACCTGATAAGAGTAATCTTTTTTCCGCTTTTAGGCTTAAGTATGGCTTGTAACGAACATAAAACAGAAGCCCCGAAAGAAAAATTTACCATTACCGATTCCTTACTTCAACGCCTGCTGATTGATACCGTACAGCAAGCCAGTGGCAAAACCGAAATTATTTTCTCGGCCAAGATCAGTGCCAACGAAGAACGCCGGTCGGAGCTTTTTCCGATGGTAAGTGGTACAGTAAACCAGGTAAATGTAAGGCTGGGCGACCGGGTGAGCACCGGGCAATTACTGGCCCGGGTAAACAGTGCAGAAATGGCCGGCTTTGATAAAGAAGCAGTATCGGCCGGTGCCGAGATGCGCAGCGCAAACCGCGCTTTAAAACAGGCCGAACAACTTTACGCAAGTGGTTTGTCATCGGCAAAAGAGCTCGAAGATGCTAAAAACGAGTATCAGATTAAACAAGCCGAACTTAAAAGGGCAACTGCAGTGCTTAAACTTAATGGTGGCAATAAAAATGGTACTTACGCCATCAAATCACCTGTAAGTGGTTTTATCATCGAAAAAAACGTGACCGAAAACATGCAGCTGCGCGGCGATAACGACAAAAGTTTGTTCACCATTGCCGACCTGTCGAGCGTTTGGGCTATGATCAACATTTACGAATCAGACATTTCGCGCGTACAGCCCGGCAATGCGGTTAGCCTGTCTACCCTGGCCTACCCTGATCAGGTTTTTAACGGCCATATCGAAAAAATATACAACCTGGTTGATCAGGAAAGCAAGGTGATGAATGCACGGGTGGTAATTGCCAACCCAAACTTTTTGTTAAAACCGGGCATGCTCGGCACCGTTAAAGTTTCGGCCAGTTCGGGGGTAGACCTGCCAGTGGTGAACTCGCGCGCCGTTATTTTCGACGAGAACAAAAATTATGTGCTTTTGCTCGATGCCTCAAACAAAGTACATATCCGCGAAATAACCATCGGCCACAAAACTGCCGATAAAACGTACATTAAAAAGGGTATCAATGCCGGCGATCGTGTGGTTGCCTCGAAACAGGTTTTTCTTTTCGAAAGCCTTAAAGCGCAGTAAGATTTTTCACCCTTAAGCTTTTCCTCAATGAATAAACTCATTAAAAATATCATCGGCTTTGCCTTAAAGAACAAATATTTCGTCTTTTTTGCCACCTTTATCCTCATCCTTGCAGGTTATTTCAGCTTTAAGCATACCACTATCGATGCATTTCCTGATGTAACCAATACCAACATCACCATCATTACCCAATGGCCGGGTAGAAGTGCCGAAGAGGTAGAGAAATTTGTGAGCAGGCCGCTCGAAATTGCCATGAACCCAACCGAAAAGCGAACCAATATCCGCTCTTCTTCGCTCTTTGGTTTATCGATTGTTAAAGTCAGTTTTGAAGACGATGTAGATTACGCCGCAGCAAGAGTGCAGGTTAACAACCATTTGGATGAAGCCGATCTGCCCGAAGGTATTCAGCCCGAAGTACAGCCCCCTTACGGACCAACCGGCGAAATTTTCCGTTATACCCTTACCAGCGATAAAGCATCGGTACGCGAGCTCAAAACCCTGCAGGATTGGGTAGTTAAACGCGAACTGTTATCCGTGTCGGGTATAGCCGATGTGGTTAGTTTTGGTGGCGAAGTTAAAACCTATCAGATTACCGTCGACCCGCAAAAAGCCATTCAATATGGCGTGAGTGCCACAGAGCTTTTCGAGGCGGTTTCTAAGAGCAATATCAATGTGGGTGGCGATGTAATTGTACAAAGCGGACAAGCCTATGTAGTACGCGGTATCGGTGTGTTAAACAATATCGATGAGATTAGAAATGTGGTGGTTGATAACATAAATGGCACTCCTGTTTATGTAAAAACCATTGCCAGTGTAGCTGAATCGGCCTTACCTCGCCTGGGCCAGGTAGGTAGAGACCAGGATCCCGATGTGGTAGAAGGTATTGTAGTGATGCGCAAGGGCGGCAATCCGAGCGAAGTTATTGCCCGGCTAAAAGAAAAAATAAACGACATTAACCAGAACCTGCTGCCGGGAGATGTAAAAATCAAACCTTTTTACGATCGCGAAGACCTCGTTAACTATTCTGTGCATACCGTAATGGGCAATATGCTCGAAGGGATTTTATTTGTAACCCTGATCGTTTTCCTTTTCATGGCCGATTGGCGCACTACGCTCATTGTCTCCATCATTATTCCCCTGGCTTTGCTTTTTGCCTTTATCTGTCTAAAAATAAAGGGCATGCCCGCCAATTTACTCTCAATGGGTGCCATCGATTTCGGGATTATTATTGATGGCGCGGTTGTAATGGTCGAAGGCATTTTTGTAGCCCTCGATATGCGGGCGAAAAAGGTAGGCATGGCCCGGTTTAACAAAATGAGCAAGCTTGGTTTCATCAAAAAAGCCTGTATGGAAAATGGCAAGGGCATTCTCTTTGCCAAACTCATCATCATTACCGGATTGCTACCCATTTTTACTTTCGAAAAAGTAGAAGGTAAAATGTTCTCGCCCCTAGCCTGGACCCTCAGTTTTGCATTGCTTGGTGCGCTCATTTTAACCTTTACGCTGGTTCCGGCTATGGCCAGCCTGCTGTTAAAAAAGAATGTAAAAGAAAAGCACAATATCTTTTTAACCGGGATAACCAAAGCCACACTCAGGTTTTACGATGTGTGCTTTAACAAAAAACGTTTGGTATTTGCCATCTCCATCATGGTGCTTGTGCTCGGCGCTTTTAGCTTTAAGTTTCTGGGTACCGAATTTTTGCCCAGTCTGGATGAAGGTTCTATTTATGTAAGGGCAACCGGCCCGCTGAGTATTTCGCTCGATGAAACCAAAAAGCTCTCCAACGAGATGCGAAAGATTTTCTTAAGTTTTGAAGAAGTAAAACAGGTAATGTCGCAAACTGGCCGACCCAACGATGGTACCGATGCCACCGGCTTTTACAACATGGAGTTTCATGTAGATATTTACCCCAAAAAGGAATGGAAACGCAAGCAAACCAAAGAACAGCTTATTGAGCGCATGCAGGAGAAGTTGAAAAGTTTCCCGGGCATTAGCCTCAACTTCTCGCAACCCATTTCGGATAATGTGGAGGAAGCCGTTTCGGGGGTGAAAGGCAGTATAGTAGTGAAACTCTTTGGCGAAAATTTCGAATACATAGAAAAAGAGGAAGAAAAGATCGAAAAGATCCTGAAAACCGTTGATGGCATTGCCGATCTGGGTATTCTGCGCAACCTCGGTCAGCCAGAAATGCAAATCAATCTCGACCAGAAAAAAATGGCCCTTTACGGAGTAAGTACGGCCGATGCCAATGCCGTAATTGAAATGGCTATAGGGGGTAAAGCAGCCACACAGATTTTTGAAGGCGAAAGAAAATTCGATCTGGTAATCCGCTATCCCGAAGATTTCAGGAACGACGAAAGCTCGATCAGTAAATTGCGTATTCCTACCCTATCTGGTTCTAACGTACAACTCGGCGAAATTTCGAGCATCAGAAAAATTACCGGTCCCAGTATGATATACCGCGACAAACATAAACGCTATGGTGCCATTAAATTTTCGATCCGCGGCCGCGATATGGGCAGTGTAATTGCCGAAGCCCAGGCCAAAGTTAACGCACAGATTAAGTTGCCCAAAACCTATCAACTGGAATGGGCCGGCGATTTCGAAAACCAGCAAAGGGCGGTTTCGAGGCTATCGCAGGCGGTGCCCATCAGTTTATTGCTCATCTTTTTTATCCTCTTTGTACTCTTTGGCAACATTAAAGATGCCTTGCTGGTGCTAAACAATGTACCTTTTGCCATGATAGGCGGCATACTGGCGCTCCTGGCTGCAGGTGTAAACTTTAACATCTCGGCAGGTATTGGTTTTATCGCCCTGTTTGGTATTTGTGTACAGAATGGGGTAATATTGATTACCAAATTTAAAAGCAACATTACCGAATTAAAACACCACAGCAGCTGGACCTTTAGCGATGCCATGCGGGATGGTGTAGCCAGCAGGTTTAGGCCGGTATTAATGACCGCACTGATGGCTGCAATTGGTTTAATGCCGGCAGCACTTTCTACCGGAATCGGATCGGAAGCTTCGAAACCTTTGGCTATTGTGGTTATCGGCGGACTGATTACCAACACGCTGTTTAACCTTTTTGTATATCCCATCGTATTTTACTGGGCCTATCAAAAGAAAGCCAAAGCAGAATTATCGGCAATTTCAAATTAAGGACGATTAAATAGTTTAAAAACAACGGCCTGGATGAATATTCAACCAGGCCGAAACTAAAACTTTAATCAATTATTGTCCAAAAAATTCCTACATCACATAAAATTTTTTGAAACACCTATAGCATTTATACCGTTATAAACGGCAATATCGTTTTAAATAAAAACCCAAGTGGCACCCTGTCTGGCTCACACTTTGGGCATTTTGGGCAAGTTTTTGCACCTGGCATCATCGGGGACTTGACATTCATATATTAAAATAAGGAATATCTGGTTGGTAAAACTAATTTATTGCTACCTAAGTATATAGAATTAAAGCTATCAAAAAACTATTCTCGTTTGCTGTTTTTCTGATTGTCTGATTTAGTCAGGCCATCACTTTCACACACTTTATTGTTTTAATTTCTAAAAAACTATGAATAATTCTTTAAGTGAATGAATATTTATTTATTTTTGAAGCCTCATGAGATTAAGAGATACAGAAAAAGTATTGCTGGTAAAGCAAAAGGCTATCGAACTGATTGTAAAAGATGGTTTAGAAGGTTTTAGCATGAATAAGCTGGCCAAAGCCTGTCAGATTTCGGTTGCTACGCTATACATTTATTATAAAGACCGCGACGATCTGATTGTTAAAATCACCATCGAAGAACTCGAATCGATGACGCAAGGGATTATGAAAGATTTTAGTCCGGAAATGTCTTTCGAACAGGGGCTTCACAAACAATGGGAAAACCGGTATGCATTTGCTAAAGAAAAACCACAGATGAATTTGTTTTTTGATCAGTTACGCAGCTCGAGTTACCAGCCAACACTCCTTTCTGATGCCATCAGCGAGTTTAAAATGACAATGGGCACGTTTATGACCAATGCCATTCAACGTGGCGAGATTGAAAAGATGCCCCTCGATGTCTACTGGTCTATCGCCTTTGCGCCCTTGTACAACCTTATCCGCCTCGATCAGGAAGGTAAAAGTTTAGACGGTACGTCTTTTAAGGTAACCGATACAGTTTTTTGGCAAACCTTTGATCTCGTGGTAAAAGCACTTAAAAAATAAGATTATGGACCCTGAAAATTTCGATCACATCCTGTTGTTCAAAACCAATATCACCTTAGAAATGGCAAATCCATCGCTATGCACTTTATTGAACAACAATCCGGGCATCAACTCTTGGACCGTAGACCACGAAGATATAGACCGTGTGCTCCGCGTGATATCCTATACCCTCTCGCATGCCGAGATTATTCATTTACTTACCAGCCACGGCTACGAATGCTGTGAGCTTACCTAAACAATATGGAAAATACACCGAAGGCAGCCTTTAGCGGCTACCAGAAACTTGTTATATTTTTACTGGCCATAACCCAATTTACAGTGATACTGGATTTTATGGTTATGTCTCCCCTTGGCGATATCCTAATGAAATCGCTGAACCTTAAACCCGCTAATTTCGGTATTGCGGTTTCGGCCTATGCTTTTAGTGCCGGTATTTCGGGTTTGCTTACCGCAGGTTTTGCCGATAAATTTGACCGCAAAAAACTCCTGCTGTTTTTCTACACCGGTTTTATTTTGGGCACCATTTTCTGCGGACTTGCCCACACTTATGCCCTTTTGGTGGCAGCACGTATCATTACCGGTCTATTTGGTGGCGTTATCGGCTCTATATCCATGGCGATTATAACCGATATCTTTTCTCTACAGCAGCGCGGGCGCGTGATGGGTTTTATACAGATTGGTTTCGGTGCCAGTCAGGTGTTAGGCATCCCAATTGGCCTTTACCTGGCCGATGCATGGGGCTGGGAAGCACCGTTCTGGATGATAGCTGCGTTAAGTGTTGGCATTGCGCTACTTATTGCGGCTAAACTGCGCCCGTTAACGCAACATTTATTGGTGCAAACGGATAAATCGGCCATTAAACATTTACTGCATACTGTTGCCAAAGCCGATTATCGTGTTGGTTTTACAGCCACTGCCCTGCTCTCTATTGGCGGTTTTATGATGATGCCCTTCGGCAGTGCATTTGCAGTAAACAACCTCAAACTTACTCCGCAACAACTACCCTTATTATTTATGGTATCGGGCATTTGTGCTTTAATTATCATGCCAGTGGTTGGAAAATTAAGCGACAGGATAGATAAGTTTAAAATATTTGCAGCGGCATCGATATGGATGATGATCATGTGCGTGGTTTATACCAACCTTGGTCCTACGCCATTCTACCTGGTTATATTTTACAACGTGTTGATGATGATGGGCGTAATGAGCCGCATGATTCCTTCTTCGGCTTTAACCAGTGCAATACCCGATATGGCTGATCGTGGTGCTTTTATGAGCATAAATTCTTCCTTGCAACAAATTGCCGGAGGAGTGGCAGCCGGTGTAGCTGGTCTGATTGTAACACAACCGGCCAAAGGTGCCCCCTTGCAAAACTATAATGTTGTGGGCTATCTCATTGTCATCATTTCCATCATCGGCATTCTTTTAATGTCGAGGGTGAGTAACCTGGCCAAAAGAAAAGCCAAAACAAACACCACAATTCCGGCCGATGAGCCCGTGTTGCACGAAATAGCCTAAAAAGGAAAAAAATGCAAATACTGTAACGATTTTAAACTATGTTGAATTGATCTGATACAAGTATTTGCATTTTTTGGTATATTTAATATCTTTTTCTCGCTCTGATATGATGAGTACCATAATAAGCGTTGAATAGATAATGGAAAACAAATATGCAGTTACTTTAAGCTTACTTGTTCCTATCGGACTCCATACTTATGGATCATTTTTACTGGGAACAGACCGCAGGGAAGCCAAGAATATTTTTGGCATGCTCAAAGGAAAAACTGAACCTATACAGGGCTGCTGCATCCAAATGGAGCTTTGCGAAGAAATTAGCGGAATTACCATCTCCATAGCCGTATTGCATTGCTGCAGCGAAAACCTAAAAGAAAATATAGCGGTAATTTCGAGGGAAGTTTTCAGGATCTCACAGCTGGAACGCGGGCATAGTTAATCCGTTTAGCAGGAATCTGCAAAGCACACAACAAACCATTCTTAACCTGATAAGGGTAAAATAATACGATACGGGATAGCCAATAAATATACTAAGCCAGTTTTGCTTCGTATATACCCCGTGCAATGCCTATTGCATTTCTGAAATTATTGCGGCAGCGCAAAAGATAATCCAGGTCTTCAATATCATCTGATAAAGTTTGCTGAACCGCTGTATCTGTAACCGCTGTGGTGCCACTAAAGATTACGATCTCCAAATCTCGATCAGGAAGATCACCAGCGCTCGCTAAATTTGGGTAGTTTTCCATGTCCTCTTAAAATTATACTAATTTACCGAATTGATTCCAGTTATAGGTAACCTCAATATTAAATTTCGGTAAGCAACAAACTATTTACATTTAACATTTCGCTAAACCTCCCTTACCCTTTTTTATTCTGTTACATTCCGGATGCTCCTTTTTTGCAACGCAATTCTTTTTTATTATTTTTAATCCTATAACGAAACCTAAATGAAAAGAAAATTATTAGTTTTTTGTAGCAGCCTAATCTTTTTTACTACAGCAGGTTATGCGCAACAGGTTATCACAGGTGCCGATCGCGATAAGCACGGCTGTATTGGTTCAGCCGGCTACACCTACTCTATACTTAAAAAAGATTGTATCAGGGTTTTCGAACAAAAAATCAAATTACACCAGGTCGATTCGGCTGCCAGTTACAAAGCTATTGCGGCGGTTATTTTTAGTGCCGATAATACCAAAGCAGAAGTTTTTCTGGCCAGTTATCCCGAAAGCCAGATTTTAATCAGAACCCGCAAAAAGGGAAAATACGTTTGGAAAAAGGGGAAACTAGAACTGAGCAACCAAAATGGCTATCGACTTAAAGAAGCGAAAAAGCTGATTTACACGTCATAACCCAAACGGAAAATTTAAAAAATACGGTTTGTAACACACTTGATAGTGCAATAGCAGATAAATTTAAACCAGTGTGCCTATATTTGCACCGTGAATAAAATCTGTTTGATTTTCCTATTGCCGGTAATCATGCTTAATGCCTCATTCTGTGAGTTGCTTAAGGTGCCTCAACTGGTTTCACATTTTATTAAGCACAATCAGCTAAATGCCGATATCGGTATCGTTACCTTTATTAAAATGCACTACCTTGGTCAGGATATTAACGATAACGACCAGGAGGAAGACATGAAACTCCCTTTCAAAAAAATTGACGGGCACCACATGTTCTCGCTGGGCGTACCACAAGGCAAAACCAGGCTTATTGCGGCAGCTTCAAAAAAAATATCGTCCAAACAGGTATTCGGCTATCAATTATTTATTCCAGGTCCTTATACCACCAGCCTGTTAAGGCCACCTACCGCATAATATCCCTTTAAATATTATTGTTTATTCTTTTTGGTTGCAGTTTTTGCTGCGACTGAATTTTCTTGTCGATCCTTTTTAAATAAGATATTATGTTAAATAAGATTATTGGCTTTTCCATCAGGAATAAGCTGATTGTTGCTTTGTTTGTATTCGCGCTTATTGGCTGGGGTACTTACGAAGTAACCAAACTACCTATTGATGCCTTGCCCGATATTACCGATAACCAGGTGCAGGTAATCACTGTTTCTCCCTCATTAGGCGCACCTGATATTGAACGGTTAATTACCTTCCCTATAGAACAGGCCTGTAGCAGCATTTCGGGGATGAAACAAATCAGAAGTTTTTCGCGGTTTGGACTTTCTCTGGTGACCATTGTTTTTAACGAAGAAACCGATGTGTACTGGGCGCGGCAGCAAATTGCCGAACGCCTGCAACAAGTGCAGCAGGAAATTCCTGAAGGGATTGGCGCACCGCAAATGGCTCCCGTTTCGACCGGTTTGGGCGAAATTTATCAATACGTAGTACGCCCGAAAAAAGGCTACGAAGGCAAGTACGACGAGCAGGCGCTACGCACCATGCAAGATTGGATTGTACGCCGGCAGCTATTGGGTACACCTGGCGTGGCAGAAGTATCGAGTTTTGGCGGTAAGCTTAAACAGTACGAAATAGCCGTAAAACAGGATCAGCTTAAATCATTTGGCTTAACCATTTCTGATATTTTCGATGCGCTGGAAAAGAACAACGAAAACACAGGCGGTGCCTACATAGAGAAAGGGCCAACCGTGCTTTATATCCGGAGTGAAGGTTTAACTACAAGTCCAGAAGACATTAAAAAAATTGTGGTGAAAACGCTCAGCAATGGCATGCCGGTATTGATGGGCCATGTGGCCGATGTGCGTTATGGCTCGGCCATCCGCTATGGTGCCATGACTTATAACGACCAGGGCGAAGTAGCCGGTGCTGTTGTAATGATGCTCAAGGGCGAAAACTCATCAGTTGTGGTGAAGCGGGTAAAAGATAAAATAGCCAAAATACAGGATATGCTACCCGAAGGCGTAGTGATAGAGCCCTTTCTCGATCGTACCAAAATGGTTGATAACGCCATTAGTACGGTTGAAACCAATTTAATGGAAGGCGCGCTGATTGTAATCTTTGTACTGGTGTTTTTTCTGGGTAACCTGCGTGCCGGCTTAATTGTATCGTCGGTTATTCCGCTCTCTATGTTATTCGCTATTATTTTAATGAATAAATTCGGGGTTGGTGGTAATTTAATGTCGCTGGGAGCTATTGATTTCGGTCTGATTGTAGATGGTTCTGTTATTGTTGTTGAAGCGATTTTACACCGCTTTTCGCACTCCAAAAAATTCAGGAACCTAAGCCAGATCAATCAGGGGCAAATGGATGAGGAAGTAGAAAAATCGTCGGGTTCGATGATTAAATCTGCGGTTTTCAGTCAGATTATCATTCTGATTGTTTACCTCCCTATCCTTTCGCTCGAAGGTATTGAAGGAAAAATGTTTAAGCCAATGGCCTTTACCATTGCTTTTGCCATTCTGGGTGCTTTTATCCTTTCTATCACCTATGTGCCCATGATGTCGGCCCTGTTTCTGAACAAGAAACTCTCGCATAAGAAAACCATTACCGACAGGTTTGTAATCTGGTTAGAACGCCGGTACCAACCTTTGTTAAACCGGGTGTTGCAGTTTCCGAAATCAATTTTAGCGGCAACGCTTTCGCTTTTTGCCATTGCTGTTTTCGTAATGGGTACTTTGGGTGGCGAATTTATTCCGCAACTGGAAGAAGGCGATTTTGCAGTAGAAACACGTCTGCTAACCGGCAGCAACCTGAACAACACTATCGAAACCACACAGAAAGCATCTAAAATCCTGTTGGATAGCTTTCCGGAGGTGCAAAAAATTGTAACCAAAATTGGTAGCGCCGAAATTCCAACCGATCCGATGCCCTTTGAAGCAGGCGATATGATGGTGATTTTAAAGCCGAAAAAAGAATGGGTTTCGGCCACTTCTTTTCCCGAACTGAGCGCTAAAATGACCAAAGCGGTCGAAGTTATCCCGGGGATTACCGTGGGTTTCCAGTTTCCTGTGCAAATGCGTTTTAATGAGCTGATGACGGGTGCCAGGCAGGATGTAGTTTGTAAGATTTTTGGCGAAGACCTCGACTCGCTGGCCAATTATGCTAAAAAACTAGGTGCCATTATCGGCACGGTAAAAGGTGCAATTAATGTGTATGAAGAGCAGGTTACGGGAATGCCACAAGTGGTAATTAGCTATAACCGGGATGGAATGGCCAAATACGGGCTCAACGTTGCCGATATTAACCGTGTGGTAAATACAGCTTTTGCCGGGCAGGTAGCCGGACAGGTTTACGAAGGCGAAAAACGTTTTGACATGGTGGTAAGGCTATCGGAAGATGCCCGCAAAAACATTAAAAACGTGCAGGATTTGATGATTTCTACCGCAACCGGAAACCAGATTCCATTGAGTATGGTGGCCAACATCAGCGAAGTGGAAGGTGTAAACCAGATTCAGCGTGAAGATACCCGCCGCAGGATTATTGTAGGCTTTAACGTAAAAGACCGCGATGTACAATCGATAGTGGAAGAACTGCAGCAAAAGGCAGGTAAGAATCTTCAACTGGCCAAGGGTTATACCATTTCTTATGGAGGATCTTTCGAAAACATGACTGCGGCAAAATCGCGTTTAGCCATCGTAGTTCCCATCGCCCTGCTCCTCATTTTCCTGCTGCTTTATTTTGCTTTCAGTTCGGTAAAACAGGGCTTGCTTATTTACACAGCTATTCCCCTATCAGCCATTGGCGGCATATTTGCCTTGTGGATGCGCGATTTACCTTTCAGCATTTCGGCTGGCGTTGGTTTTATTGCACTGTTTGGTGTGGCAGTTTTAAACGGGATATTACTCGTTTCGGAATTTAACCGTTTAAAAAAAGAAGGCTGGACGGATGTAAAACGCATTGTGATCCATGCTACCAAATCAAAACTCCGTGCTGTTTTAATGACCGCACTGGTGCCTTCGCTGGGCTTTATCCCGATGGCCATAAGTACAGGTGCCGGTGGTGCCGTGCAAAAACCGCTGGCAACTGTAGTAATTGGCGGTTTAATCTTTTCTACCTTATTAACCCTTTTTGTATTGCCCATGCTTTATATCCTTTTCGAAAAAGGTTTCGGTTATTTTAAACCGAAAAAACCGATAGCCATGCTTATTTTGGTTTTCAGCTTTGCTGCAACCGGAGCCAGCGCCCAGCAAAAAATAACTTTACAGGCTGCGCTCGATACGGCAGTTAAAAACAGTTATACCCTTCAATTGGCTCGAACAGACGTAAACTATAACAAAGCGATTGGCAAAACCAGCTTCGATTTGCCTAAAACGGACGTAAACTACGAATATGGCAAATTTAACAGCCTGGCCAACGACAATAAAATTTCGGTAAGTCAGGGGCTGGAGTTTCCTACTGTTTATGCCAAACAATCGGCTGTTTATAAAACCGCTGTTCGCATTAGCGAAATACAATTACAGGGTAAGGAAATCGATCTCAGCTATCAGGTAAAAGCAAGCTATTTCGGTTTGTTAATCCTGGCCGAAAAGCGCAATCTATTGCTTAAAGCCGATAGCGTTTATGCTGCATTTTTAGAAAAATCGAAGCAACGTTTTAAATCGGGCGATGTGGATGTTTTAGAGCTCCGCACAGCAGAAAACCAAAAACAACAAATTGCGAACCAGTTACAGTTTCTGGAAACCGATTATACCCTGGCCTTAAACCGCTTCAACCTGCTGTTGAATAGCGGCAATCGCCTGGTTCCTGACGGTACGGCTGTTTACCAGTCTGCTACTTCATTACTTGAAGGTACTGCAAACCACCCGGTTTTGAAGCAAAAGGCAGCAGAAATTGCACTGGCTATTAATCAGAAATCACTGGAAAGAAGCAAGTTACTACCTAATATCAATTTCGGTTATAACAATTCGAGTATCATTGGCTGGCAAACCAGTGCCTTAGGTACCGACCAGTATTTCGATAAATCCAAACGATTTTCATCGGTTAATGTGGGTTTAGGCATTCCCCTGTTTTTTGGCGCGCAACAATCGCGGATAAAAGCTGCAGGTTTAGCCACTGCACAAAAACAAACCGAACTGGAGCAAACCAAAAAGGAACTGAATACGGCTTACGAAAATGCTTTGCAAAGTTATAGTCAGCACAGCAAACTGGTTAAAAATTACCAGCAAACCTTGCTGCCAAATGCCGACGATATCATCAATACTTCAACCCTAAAGCTCAATGCCGGCGAAATCGGCTATCTGGACTGGGTAATCCTGATTAACCAGTCGGTACAACTCAAAAGCGAGTATTTTGATCAGGTAGAACGATACAACGAATCACTTTTCGAAATAGAAAGATTAAAGGGAATTAAATAAACAGCAAAAATGAAAATCAATCAAAATATTATAATCCTGGCCATTGTTTCGGTTTTTTGCCTGGCCTGTGGGGCTAAAAAGCAGGAAGCTGAAGAAAGTCCTGTTAAGCAAGAAAATGCAGTTGCAACAGATCAGGTGAGCTTAACCGACGCGCAACTAAAAAATGCGGGTATTGTTATCGGTAGCCCCGAAACAAAAAGCATGTACAAAACCCTGAATGTAAACGGTGTGGTAGATGTACCACCCGAAAACATTTATTCGGTAAGTGTGCCTATGGGTGGATACATTTCTAAAATGAACCTCATTCCGGGGATGCTGGTTAAGAAAGGAAGTGTGCTCGCCAGTGTAGAAGATCAGCAATATATCCAGCTGCAGCAGGATTTCCTGACTGCTAAAAACCGTTTAAAAGTTTCGGAAGCCGATTATGTGCGCCAAAAAATGTTAAACCACACCAAGGCCACCAGCGATAAAATTTTCCAGCAAACCGAAAGCGAGTTCAACAACCAAAAGGTATTGGTAAGTGCTTTGGCCGAAAAGTTACGCTTAATCGGGTTAAACCCAGCAAAATTAAGCGAAAGCAACATTTCGAAAACCATCCGCATTTATGCACCAATAAGCGGTTACCTTTCAAAAGTAAATGTAAATACCGGTAAGTATGTAAATGCTACCGATGTGCTTTTCGAACTGATTAACCCCAGTGCATTACATGTAAGTTTAACAGTTTTTGAGCAGGACGCAGCAAGCCTGAAAATCGGTCAAAAAATTGTGTGTACCACCAGTAATAATCCCGATAAAAAATACTTTGCTACGATCCATCTCATTACGCCGAATATTGAGAACGACAGGAGCACCAGCGTACATTGCGATTTGGAAAACTTTGATCAAAACCTGTTGCCGGGTACCTTTTTAAATGCAGCTATCCAGTTAAACGGAGCCAATGTACAGGCCGTACCCGATGATGCCATTGTGAAGTGGGAAAACCAGTATTATGTTTTTGCCGAAACAGCAAAAGGCCGGTTTAAAATGGTTGGCGTAGAAACAGGTGCTACTTTAGCAGGTTTCACTGCGATAAAAACAAAGTCGGCGCTTCAAAATATCGTAGTTAAAAATGCCTACGCCGTTTTAATGAAACTTAAAAACAGCGGCGAAGAAGGCTAAGCCACCACGTAATTTTAAAATAGCTCATCTGTATTTCAGGGAGTCAGAAAAAAAACTGACTCCCTTTTTCGTTGAGAAAAATCAATGCAGGTGATAAAAAGAAACCATCGTCACACCAAAAAATGACCTGGGTCACTTTTTGAAACAGGCAGGTTGCGTTATTTTGTTTTTAAAATAAACTATGCCGCACACCTTCCACATACCCGTTCTTGGCCTCGCCTACTCGGTTGATACGCCCTTAAAAGTTGCCCAATTTGGCATTTCATCTGTTGTTTCTATTGTTGATGATGAACTTTGCGAACGGATGCGTAAATACCACTCCGAATTAAATCAGCTACCTTACATTCAGATAGATAAAACGGTAAACGATAGCCGCGCAAAGCGGATTACGGCTTACCTCAATTTACTAAAACAACTGGTTCATAGTCAGATTGCCAACATCAAAAAACAAGCTTTTGAAGCTGGTTCAGGCATAAGCCGTTATTTTGAGTTACAGTGCGAAAGCAGCCCGCTCAGAAAAGCCTACAACGAGATGCTCGAAATGCCTGCCGGCAGTAAAAGAGCTGAACGCGAAAACCAATTGCGGGAAGCTGTTGAGGCGGGTAGCATTGATGTAAACATTATGGCTAAGGTTGATAAAGTAAATTTTATTGACGATATCGATTTGGGTAATGAAAATACAGATGCATTGGCGGCCTTAAGGGGCTTTGCCAACAGTAAGCTGCAATCGGCAATGGTTATTTCGGCCGGACTTAACCCGCGCTTGTTCAGTTACCTCGAAAACTTTATTGATTTTTATCCCAATGAGACCGGTCATTTCAACAAAAAAATCATTTTAAAAGTAAGCGATTACCGTTCGGCTATGGTTCAGGCTAAAATGCTGGCCAAAAAAGGCTTATGGGTATCAGAGTTCCGGATCGAATCGGGTTTAAATTGTGGCGGACATGCTTTTGCTACCGAAGGCTTTTTACTAGGCCCCATTTTGCACGAATTTAAAGAAAACCGTATTGCATTAAGTGAAGAGCTTTGGACGATTTACACGGCTGCCTTACAACAGAAAAACATATATCTTGCGGCTAAACCCATCCAAAAAATAACTGCACAGGGCGGAATTGGTACCGCTGCAGAGCATAATCATTTATTACAAGCCTATGGCCTGGATGCTGCCGGCTGGGGAAGTCCGTTTTTACTTGTAGAAGAAGCCACCAATGTAGATAGCGAAACCTTAAAAAACCTGGCCGAAGCAACTGTGAGCGATTTTTATTTAAGCAATGCTTCGCCGCTTGGTGTTCCGTTCAATAATTTCAGAAAAAGTACTGCCGAGCAGGAAAGGCTCCACCGAATTGCCAAAAGCAGGCCGGGAAGTCCCTGCACCAAAAAATACCTTTGCACCAACACCGAATTTACCGATCAGCCCATTTGCACCGCTTCGAGGCAGTACCAGCACTTAAAAATAAGGGAATTAAAAGCTTTTGCTACCTCGCCCGAAGAGCTGAAAAAACAGATTGATGCTGTAACCGAAAAGACCTGCCTGTGCGAAGGGCTTTGTGCTTCGGTTTACCTCAAAGACGATATCCTAAAGCCAAAAGAAAGCAAGGCAGTAAGCATTTGTCCGGGGCCAAACCTTGCCTATTTTTCTAAAAAATACAGTTTAAAGGAAATGGTCGATCATATTTATGGTAAGGTAAACTTGCTCGAAGGCGTAAATCGTCCCAATTTATTTGTAAAAGAACTTGGCCTTTATATCGATTATTTTAAAAAAGAACTGCAGCATTTTAACGACGACTTCAAGACAAACGTACAGAACCTGCGCCAGAAGAAACAGGTTTACCTCAACAAATTCTATAATCAGTTATTAAACGGTGTTGAGTTTTACCGCGCCAGTTTCCAGCAAGCAGATACCGATTTAAGGGTTTGGGGCGAAGAACAGGTGGCACTTTTTGAAAAAGCGGTAACGAATATCCACAGCATAAATACACAATCGCTAAATTTGAGTGCAAAAGTTTAGGCCAAAATCCTGCCTAAATGATTAATATTACCTGATTGGTTTATGGAAAGAGCAAAATTACTAAGTGCCATTATCGAAAATGCGATCGATGGCATCATCACGATAGACGATAAAGGTATAATTGAACATGTTAACCCCGCAGCATTAAAACTGTTTGGTTTCGAAAGCCAGGAATTGGTTGGCCGCAATGTTTCGGTGTTAATGCCGCAGCCCGATAAAGCGCAGCATGATACTTACATTAAAAACTATCACGACACCGGCAAAAAACGCATTATCGGTATTGGTCGCGAGGTGATTGGGCAACGCAAAGATGGCTCTACCTTTCCCTTCAGGCTTGGGGTTAGCGAGGTTAAATTCAGCGACAGGAAAATCTATACCGGTTTTATCCACGATCTGAGCAAACTTAAAGAAGATGAAGCCCGGATTAAAAGTTATACCGAAGAACTGGAAGATAAAATCAGAGACCGTACGCGCGATCTGGTGAAACTTGTAGCAGAATTAGAATCGGCAAAAGAGCACGTAAATGCACTTTTCATCAAGGAAAAAGAACTCAACCAGCTTAAAACCCGGTTTGTTTCCATGGCTTCGCACGAGTTTAGAACGCCATTGAGTTCCATTCAGCTATCGGCTACGCTGATTGATAAATATACCCCTAAGCAGGATACCGAAAACATTGAAAAGCATACCGGTAAAATCAAAAATGCAGTGGGTAACCTCACTACCATTTTAAACGATTTCCTTTCGCTCGAAAAACTCGAAGCCGGTAAGGTTGAAGTTAATCAAACCTGGTTCAACATTGTAAGTTTTGCCGAAGAAATTGTAGAAGAAATGCAGCTTATCAGCAAACAAGACCAGCATATCATTTACGAGCACCAGGGCGTTTCGGCACAGGTGTACCTCGATATCAACTTACTCAAAAACAGCATCATCAATCTCATTTCGAACGCCGTAAAGTATTCGGGTGAGAATACCATGATCCAGTTTAACAGCATTTTAAAAGATGATGAACTGATTATCGAAATTAAAGACAACGGAATCGGCATCCCCGAAACCGATTTGCATAACCTGTTCGAACCGTTTTTCAGGGCGCATAATACCGGTAGCATTCCCGGTACCGGCCTCGGACTAAACATTGTAAAACGTTATGCCAGTTTAATGAATGGCACTGTATCGTGCGAAAGCGCTCAGAACATAGGCACCACTTTCCTTTTAAAATTCCCATTTACCCGTTAAACAACACCTTCCAGCATGAAAAAGAAAGTACTGATTATTGAAGATAACGACGATATCCGCGAAAGCACGGCAGAAATCCTCTCGCTGGCCGGTTACGAAACTTTTACTGCAAACAATGGAAAGGTCGGAGTAGAACTGGCGATTAAACATCACCCCCATCTCATTTTGTGCGACATTATGATGCCCGAGCTGGATGGTTATGGTGTGCTTTACCTACTGCATAAAAACCCGCAAACAGCTTCCATTCCTTTCATTTTCATTACAGCCAAAAGTGAACGTGCCGATATGCGTAAGGGAATGGAAATGGGTGCCGACGATTACCTCACCAAGCCTTTTGATGATATAGAACTGCTTAATGCCATAGAAGGCCGATTAAAAAAAAGTAAAACAAGTGGTCATTTTAACGGCGCTGATATTGATACCCAATCATTGTTTACCGAACTGATAAAAAAAGGAAAGAGCCGAGTATTAGCCAATAAACAGCTTATTTATGTAGAGGAAGATGAGCCTAACCATGTGTACTACCTGAAAAAAGGACAGGTTAAAACCTACAAACGTTTTAAAGATGGCCGCGAGCTTTCTTCGGCACTTTACCAAACCGGCGATTTTTTTGGTTACGAAAGCCTTTTTACCGAGCGTGCTTACGAAGACAATGCGGCAACACTTGCAGATTGCGAGCTCGTTTTAATCCCCAAATCAGAATTTACCGATTACCTTTACCAGCATCAACCCCTATCGGCAGCTTTTATCCGCCTGCTATCGGGCAGTGTGCGCGATAAGGAAAACCAGATGCTGCAACTGGCCTATTTTTCGGTGCGTAAACGTGTTGCAGATGCTTTGGTGCAGGTTGCAGAAAAATTTGGTACGATTGAAAATGATAGTTCTACGATTAAAATATCGCGCGATGACCTTGCCGCAATGGTAGGCACTGCAAGCGAAACAGTAAGCCGCATGCTGGCCGATTTTAAAGAAGAAAAGCTTATTGAAAAAAGTGGCAATGCAATAAAGATTACCGCTGTTTCCAAATTGAAAAACATTAAGCAATAAGACTGGTATTGCTATGATTGTCTGTGGAGGCACAGACCATTAGCCTTTATCCTTGCGCGCGTTTCTAACGCGTGCTTAAATAACCAAACGATTGTATCGTTTAACAAAAAGCCTTCGCCATGGTCAGTGTCTGCACTGATCATTAGCTTTTACCCTTGTGCGCGTTGCAATCAAACTAATCCGTGTTTTTCCGTGCCTCCATGGCCACACCTAGCCACACGAAGCCAATTTACGCTTGCGCGCGTTTCTAACGCGTGCGTAAATAACCAAACGATCATATCGTTTAACAAAAAGCCTCCGCCATGGTCAGTGTCTGCACTGATCATTAGCTTTTACCCTTGTGCGCGTTGCAATCAAACCATCCGTGTTTTTCCGTGCCTCCGTGGCCACACCTGGCCACACCAGGCCAATCCAAATCCCCATTCCTGATCAACATCATTTTTTCAGCTGACTAACCTCACGGCCCCCACCATCAACAAATGATAGTTTTGAATACTAAAAATTTGTTTATGAAAGCAATTGCTTATAACATTAAGCCCGACGAAAAAGAATGCCTGGTACTGGCTAACCACAAGAAACACGATATCACCATTATCGCCAACAGCCTATCGGCCGAAACCATCGCTTTTGCTGCAGGAAAGGAAACTTTACTTGTTTTCAATAACGATACGGTAGATCAGGCGCTCATTGCCCGGTTGAAGGAACTGGGCGTAAAATACATTGCAACCTCCTCTTTCGAAACGAGTCACCTGGATTTAAAATCCGCAGCAACAGCAGGTTTTAAAATTGCCAATGTACCGTTAAAAGACGGACAAAGTGCTTTAGACCGGATGCTGCAGGTGATTAAAAACCTCGATAACTGGGCTGCAGGCAAATGTGTAGGCAGTGCCTGCTGCTGCCAGAACAACTGCTCCGTTCCGAAAACATTAAACAAAGCCTGATGAATACCTTAAACCTGCTCAAAAAGTACAATGTTGCTGCCCCGCGCTACACCAGCTACCCCACTGTTCCGTTTTGGGAAACCGACCGTTTCGACAATGCACAGTGGCAACTTTCGGTAAAAAATACTTTTGCAGATTACAAAAGCGAGGGCATAAGCCTTTACATCCACCTGCCCTTTTGCGAAAGTTTATGCACCTATTGCGGCTGCAACACCCGCATTACCAAAAACCACCAGGTAGAAGCACCGTACATTGATGCAGTACTAAAGGAATGGGATATGTATTTGCAGGTTTTAGGCAGCAGGCCTAAAATAAGAGAATTGCACCTGGGTGGCGGTACGCCTACCTTTTTCAATGCGCAGAACCTCGAAAAACTCATTACCGGCATTATCAGTAAATGCGACCCCACAAGCGATGCTGAATTTTCGTTTGAAGCGCATCCCGACAATACCACCAAAGCACATTTAACAACCCTATTTAACTTAGGCTTTAAGCGGCTGAGCCTGGGTATCCAGGATTTCGATCCTAAAGTGCAGTTAATGATTAACCGCTTTCAAACACCTGCACAGGTAGCAGACATTACAGCGCTGGCCCGAAAAATTGGCTATACCTCAATCAATTTCGATTTGATTTATGGGCTGCCCTTTCAAACTGAGGCTGGTTTGAGCGAAACCCTGCAAGAGGTAATCAGGATCAATCCAGATAGAATTGCCTTTTATAGTTATGCGCACGTGCCCTGGTTAAAGCCCGGACAACGCCGCTACACCGAAAAAGACCTACCACAAGGCGAAGCTAAATTCGGCTTATATCAATTGGGTAAGGATGCACTGCTTGCAGCTGGCTATTATGATATCGGTATGGATCACTTTGCCAGAAAGCACGATAGTTTGTACCTGGCTGCGCAACAACGTAACCTCCACCGAAATTTTATGGGCTATACCCACCAGCACACACAGTTGCTTATTGGGCTTGGAGTTTCTTCAATCAGCGATAGTTATACCGCTTTTGCCCAAAATGTGAAGACAGTTGAAGCATACCTTGATGCCATTAACAGTGGTCGTTTTGCGATAGAAAAGGGTCACATCCTCTCTCGCAAAGATTTAAAAATCCGCAGGCACATCCGCAATATTATGTGCGATGGCAAGAGCCTTTTCCTGGATGGAATTCCCAAACCTGCCTATTATAAGCTGGCTTCGCTGCTTGATGACGGTTTAATCTCCCTGACCGAAAACCAGTTGAGTGTAAATCTAAAGGGAAAGCCCTTTTTAAGGAATATCTGTATGGCTTTTGATGAACGCCTCTGGGAAAAAACACCCGAAAGCCAGATGTTCAGCTATGCCATATAAAACCTTGTGAAATAGCCTATCGATAAAACACAAATTACCCGATTATGGAAAATCAAAACACAACGGCTGCAGCAACACTTTGTTACCACTGCGGCGAGCCTTTAGAACAGATTAAATTTACCTATAGCGGTCATGATTTTTGCTGTACGGGCTGCAAGAGTGTGTATAAGATCCTATCCGAAAATAACCTTTGCAATTATTATACTTACAACGATTCGCCCGGCAAAAGAGCTGAACAAAGCAGCCATTTCGAATATCTCGACGAGCCTGCCATTATCAGTCAGCTACTCGATTACCAGCACGATAAGGCCAGCATTGTAACCTTTTACATTCCTGCTATTCATTGCAGTTCGTGCATCTGGCTTTTAGAGCATTTGTATAAAATTAATCCTGCCATTTTTTCTTCGCGCATCGATTTTTTAAAGCGCCAGGTAACCATCAGTTTCCGGCACGAGGAAGTTCCGCTCCGTAAACTCGTCGAAATTTTAAACGAAATCGGTTATGCTCCCTTAATCAGCCTGCAGGACGTAGTGAAAGAAAATAACCGGTCAATCAATAAGCAATTGATCCAAAAAATTGCCGTGGCAGGCTTTTTAATGGGCAATGTAATGCTGTTCAGTTTCCCTGAATATTTCGGGCTGGATGGTTTCGAAAAACAATTTCAACAGCTGTTTGGCTGGCTAAACCTTACCTTTTCTATCCCTGCGGCATTTTACTGTGGTAAAGATTACTTTGTTTCGGCAATAACCAGTTTAAAACACAAACGAATTAACCTCGATACCCCGCTGGCCCTGATTATAGCCATGCTCTTTTTACGAACAGCTTACGACATCCTTTCGGGCACCGGGCCTGGTTTTGCCGATACGCTTACCGGACTGGTATTCCTGCTGCTGATGGGCAAATGGATTAAACAACGAACTTATCACCACATCTCTTTTGATCGCGATTACCGCTCTTACTTTCCAATTGCCGTTACCAAAATGATTAACGGGAAAGAAAAACCTACAGCGATAGCAGATATCGCCATAGGCGACAGGCTTTGGATCAGGAACGGTGAAATTGTGCCTGCCGATGCCATTTTAATGAAAGGCGATGCCTGGATGGATATGAGTTTTGTAACCGGCGAAGCTGAACCGGTACATAAAGTGCTTGGTGAAATTATTTACGCTGGTGGCAGGCAAACCGCCGAAGCCATAGAACTGGAGGTAATTAAACCGGTATCGCAAAGTTACCTAACCGGCTTATGGAACAATGAAAATTACCAGGCCGATTTAAAAAAACAGAACTTTAACGATCGCGTAG
Source organism: Pedobacter ghigonis (assembly GCF_903166585.1). GTDB lineage: Bacteria > Bacteroidota > Bacteroidia > Sphingobacteriales > Sphingobacteriaceae > Pedobacter > Pedobacter ghigonis. Next base: position 76,908 of record NZ_CAESCM010000014.1, on the reverse strand, counting down.
CCAAGTATTTCAGTCTGGGTGTTTTTATACTGGCCTTTTCGGCAGCGGCTTACTGGTTGCTGCAAAATGATAGCAGCAAAGCCTGGGCAGCCTTTACAGCCGTTGTAATTGTGGCCTGCCCCTGCGTACTGTCGCTAAGCACGCCTTTTACCCTTTCGGCCATCCTTTCTATTTTCGACAAAAAGGGCTTTTATGTTAAAAATACCGATGCCGTGGAAGCACTTGCAGCCTGCGACACCCTCATTTTTGATAAAACCGGAACCTTAACCAGTACAGAAAATGCCAGACTATCTTTTTCAGGTCAGCTCGATGATCACGAACAAAGCTTAATCGCATCGCTGGTAAGAAACTCATCGCATCCCCTAAGCCGCCACATTTTAAAATACCTGCATTGCGATGATTTTTTACAGGTAAGCCATTATACCGAACGCGCTGGAAAAGGCATTTCGGGCCGGGTAAACCAGCAGCAGATTTATCTCGGAAACCACGCCATGATGCCCAAAAATGTTAAGATACCCAACAGCAATGGGGTGCATGTCGTAATCGGAGATCGATACAAAGGCCATTTCCAAATGGAACAGCAATGGCGTGTCGGATTAAACCAACTCATTCAAAAGCTGGGCAAAAGGTTTAAAATGCATGTACTATCAGGCGATACAGACCGCGAGTATATGGAATTAAAAACCATGTTCCCACCCAATACCAAAATCAGTTTCAGGCAAAGCCCCCATCAAAAATTAGCTTACGTATTGCAGCAACAAAGGGCCAGCCACAAGGTAATGATGCTGGGCGATGGCCTTAACGACGCTGGTGCATTAAAACAGAGTGATTTTGGTGTGGCCATCACCGATAACATCAACAACTTTACCCCCGGTTGCGATGCCATTTTAACCGGAAACAACCTTAACCTGATGCCCAACTTTATTGCATTAAGCCGCGATGGGCTCAAAGTGGTTAAAATCAGTTTTGCCATCGCCATTGCCTATAACTGTATTGGCCTGTATTTCGCTGTTCAGGGTACTTTGTATCCATTAATTGCAGCTGTGCTCATGCCCATCAGTACCATTACCATCATCTCTTTTACCTCTATTGCCACACACTTTTTTGCACGTAAAAATAAATTATGAACATCCTGTATTTTTTAGTCGGTTGCAGCGTATTAATGGCCCTGGTTTTTCTGGCTGCATTTTTCTGGGCTTCCAAAACCGGTCAGCACGATGATGTGCACACTCCAGGTATGCGCATCCTTTTTGACGATGAAACCAAAAGTGACGACAATCACATTTCAAACCAACCCACATCATAATTGGGCACAGCCAGCCTGAATACATTTGCTGTACAAAAACTAACAACCCTTCTTAATTATTATGCAGTTAGAGAAATTTACTTACGACAATAAGATTGTCCGCAACTTTGGTATCGCAACCATAGTTTGGGGCGTAATCGGCATGACAGTGGGCCTCCTCATCGCCATGCAGTTATTTAAACCCGGCATGAACATGGGCAGCCAATATACCACCTTTGGCCGTATCCGTCCGCTGCACACCAATGCCGTAATTTTTGCCTTTGTAGGTAATGCCATTTTTATGGGTGTTTATTATTCGCTGCAACGCCTGCTCAAAGCACGCATGTTTAGCGATGCTTTAAGCTCCATACATTTCTGGGGCTGGCAGCTCATCATCCTTTCGGCTGTAATTACCCTGCCTCTGGGCTTTACCACTTCGCACGAATATGCTGAGCTGGAATGGCCGATTGATATTGCCATTACGCTCATATGGGTGGTTTTTGGTATCAACATGTTCGGTACCATTTTTAAAAGAAGGGAACGCCACCTCTATGTAGCCATCTGGTTTTATATCGCCACGTTTGTAACCATTGCCGTGTTGCATATCGTAAATTCGTTTGAGCTGCCTGTTTCGTTTATGAAAAGCTACTACTGGTATGCCGGTGTACAGGATGCACTGGTACAATGGTGGTATGGGCACAATGCGGTGGCATTTTTCTTAACTACTCCTTATCTGGGTATGATGTATTATTTCCTGCCCAAAATGGCCAACAGACCGGTTTACTCTTATAAACTGAGTATCCTCCACTTCTGGTCGCTTATATTTATCTACATCTGGGCCGGTCCGCACCATTTACTCTACTCATCGCTACCGGGATGGGCACAATCTTTAGGTATTGTTTTCTCTATCATGCTTATTGCACCAAGCTGGGGCGGTATGATTAACGGATTGCTTACTTTACGTGGTGCCTGGGATAAAGTGCGAGAAGATGTAACCCTGAAATTTATGGTAGTAGCACTAACCTGCTACGGTATGGCCACTTTCGAAGGCCCCATGCTTTCTATTAAACAGATTAACGGCATTGCACACTTTACCGACTGGATTGTAGCGCATGTGCACGTAGGTGCCTTGGGCTGGAACGGATTTTTAACCTTCGGCGTGCTGTACTGGCTCATTCCACGAATTTACAAAACCGGGCTTTACTCTAAAAAACTGGCGGGTTTCCACTTTTGGATTGGTACGCTGGGAATTCTTTTCTATGCCGTACCGATGTACTGGGCCGGTTTTACCCAGGGCTTAATGTGGAAAGAGTTTACACCAGAAGGGCTTTTAAAATACCCTAACTTTTTGGCCGTAACCCTTCAAATTATCCCAATGCATGTATTCCGTGCAGTTGGTGGCGGTTTCTATTTGCTGGGTGCAATTGTAATGACCTTTAACCTGGCCAAAACCATGCTAAAAGGAAGTTTACAAGCCAATGAAGCTGCCGAAGCCATGGCTTTAGCGCCGGTAATTGTAGAAACCAATCCGATGGATAAAAAATGGCACCGCGTACTGGAACGTAAACCCATGAAATTCATGGTGTTTTCGCTCATCATTATTTTAATTGGCGGGATGGTAGAAATGATGCCAACCTTCACCATTCAATCTAACGTACCCACCATTTCGAGTGTAAAACCATATACTGCCCTTGAGCTTCAGGGCCGCGATTTGTATATCCGCGAGGGTTGTGTAAACTGCCATTCGCAAATGGTAAGGCCTTTCCGTTCAGAAACAGAACGTTATGGCGAATATAGCAAGGCCGGAGAATTTGTGTACGATCACCCGTTTTTATGGGGCAGTAAGCGCACCGGACCGGATCTACACCGCGAGGGCGGAAAGTACTCGCATGCATGGCATTTCAACCACCTGCTCGATCCGGCATCCATGTCTCCGGGCAGTATTATGCCGCCATATCCCTGGTTAATTGAGCAGAAACTTGATATCAGCACTACGCCTGCCAAAATCAGGGCCATGCAAACTTTAGGTGTTCCTTACCCTGAAGGATTTGATAAAACGGCCAACGATGACCTGAAAAAGCAGGCCATGGAAATTACCGCAGACCTGAAACAAAACAACATTAAGGTAAAAAGCGACAGGGAAATTGTAGCCATTATTGCTTACCTGCAACGCCTCGGCACCGACATTAAAGCCAATAAAGAAACTATACCTTCAAACCAATAGCCATGTTCGAACAACTTAAAAACCTAGCAGGCCGCGAATATTACCTGATCAGTTCGCTGCTATTATTTATGGTCTTTTTTATCATCGTGAGCATTTACCTCATTAAGCTGAACAAGAAACACATCAGCAACATGAGCCAGCTACCTTTAAACGATTAGGAGCCCCATTATTAGCCATTATTACCGAAGGTTACACCACAAAAGCCTGTAACCTTCGCAACATAAATACAAAACATACGGATGAAAAAATTTAACATCACCCTCCTATTGATATTACCCGCAATAACGGCGCTGGCAGCTGATGAGCAAGTGGCGCCGGTTGAAGTGAGTTCGGATCCAAGTTTATTAGGCCTCAGTCAGGCCGAAACACTACTGCTGATCATGCTTTTATTTGTACTCGTATTGCTGGTTGTATCCATTACCTTATTAAATGCTTTTAAGGTGATGTACCGCGAGCAGCTTAACCCAACACCTTACCATGCTCCAGCAAAAGAAGCTGCGCTCGACTACGATAGCTGGCTGAAAACCAAAAAGCACAAACCTTCTATCTGGAGCAAAATACTGGGTTTAAAACCTATCGAAGAAGAAAAAGACATTGTTATCGACCATGCTTATGATGGTATCCATGAGCTCAACAATCCTGTTCCGGCCTGGTTTAACTTTTTGTTTTACGGTACCATTTTATTTGGCATTGGCTATCTCTTCTACTATTACATTGGCGGTTATGGTTTAAACCAGGACCAATTGTATCAGGCAGAAATGACGCGTTCGGCTGAAGAAAAAGCCATTTACCTTCAAAAATCGGCCAATGCAATTGACGAAAACTCGGTAAAAGCCGACAAGGCTGCACCTGTAATCGAATCGGGTAAAACCATTTTTGCTGCAAATTGTGCCGTTTGCCATGGCCCGTCCGGGGGTGGTTTAATTGGCCCTAACCTTACCGACGAATTCTGGCTGCATGGCGGCGGAATTAACAATATTTTTAAAACCATCAAATACGGCGTTCCGGCAAAAGGAATGATAAGCTGGGAAAAAACGCTTACGCCGAAACAGATCAGCGAGGTGTCTAATTATATTTTATCGCTCGAAGGAAGCAAACCGGCAGGTGCCAAAGCACCACAGGGCGAAAAATATGAACCAGCAACCAAGTAATTAGCAATGCCACAAAAAAACAAGACCGATCAGCAAGGCAAAGGCCGTAATTTTCTTTACCCAAAGAAACCCTCAGGTAAGTTATATACCTACCGCAAATGGGTAAGCTATGCACTTTTGCTTTGCCTGTTCAGTTTTCCGTTTTTACAGTTTAAAGGCGAACAGCTGGTGCTGCTCAACTTCATTACCCGCAAATTTGTTTTCTTCGGACTGATTTTTACCCCACAGGATTTTTATCTCTTCGCCTTTGCGATGCTGATTTTTATCCTCTTTGTGATCTGCTTTACCGTGGTACTGGGCAGGCTTTGGTGCGGCTGGGCCTGTCCGCAAACCATATTTATGGAAATGGTTTTCCGCCGTATCGAATACTGGATTGAAGGTGATGCCGTACGTCAGAAAAAACTGGATGCACAAGCCTGGAATGCAGAAAAGATCTTCAAAAAATCGGTCAAACACCTGCTATTTCTGATCATTTCTTTTGCCATTGCCAATACCTTTCTGGCCTACCTTATCGGGAGCGATGTACTATATAAAATCATTACCGAACCGGTATCGGAACATATTTCAGGTTTTATTTCTATCTGCTTGTTTACTGCCGTTTTCTACATCGTTTTTGCTTATGTGCGCGAAATTGTTTGTACCGTTATATGTCCGTATGGCCGTTTGCAAGGCGTTTTGCTTGATAACCAGAGTTTAATTGTAGCTTACGATGAAACCCGTGGCGAACCCCGCGGTAAGCTCGTAAAAGATCTTGGTAGTTTAAAAGGCGATTGTGTAGATTGTAGCCTCTGTGTGCAGGTTTGCCCTGCCGGTATCGATATCCGCAAGGGCACGCAACTCGAATGTATCAACTGTACGGCCTGTATCGATGCCTGCGATGAGGTAATGATCAAGATTAACAAGCCTACACGCCTTATTGGCTTCTATAACAACGATTTCATTCAAACACGTAAACCTTTTAAAGCAGGTTTAAAAGCTTATGGTTATGCTGCTGTGCTGTTTGTAGCTGTGATCTTGTTTTCATCGCTTATTTATCAGAGGCAAAATGTAGAAACCACGGTATTAAGGGCAAGTGGTACGTTATTTCAAACCCGTGCCGATGGCAGTATCAGCAACCTTTACAATGCCGAACTGATTAACAAAACCAACCGCGATATCCGCTTTAGCTTTAAACCGACCAATAAAACCGACAGTATTTTGTTTATCCAGAACGAAAGCCTGCTGCCTAAAGAAGGAACGGTACAATTAACTTTTTTCCTGATCAGAAAACCTGGACAGATTAAAAGCTATAAAACAGAGGTGGCTTTTGAGGTTGTGGCCGATAAGCAAACAATCAGCACGGCAACGACCAGCTTTTTTGCCAATCCAAATTAAAATAGAAACGATATGAACTGGGGAAATAAAATTATGCTTACCATGGCCGCTTTTATAGTTTTTATATTGGCTTTGGGTGCTTACATGCTCAGCAAACAGGGGAATGATACACTGGTAGAAAGTAACTATTACGAAAAAGGACTTCGTTACGAAGAAGAATACCAGTTAAAGGCGAATACCTTTTCCGATCATGCCGAACCGGTAATTACTGTAAATCCCAGTCAGGTAATTATCCGGTTAAAAGACAGTGCCAGTTATGCGCTGGTATTAATGCGCCCCTCCAACGCCAAAGCCGATAAAAAACAGGTGGGCAATACCATTGGCAACGATCACCTCATTTTACTGGAACGGAAACCTGCAGATAAAGGACTGTGGTACCTCGATTTAAAATGGGAAAGCAAGCACAAACAATACCAGTATAAAAAAAGTATCACCCTGTAATGAATAACCTCCCACTTGCATTTTTAATGGGTTTGCTCGGAAGCCTGCACTGTGCCGTAATGTGCGGTCCGCTGATGCTTTCGATGCCCCTTGAAAAGAAAAGCAGCTGGCAAGCGGCCTGGGGCATGTTGCTGTACCAATCGGGCAGGATTTTCACCTATTCAGTTATGGGTGCTATTGCTGGCTGGCTAGGTAGCACCTTCAATCTGGTGGCTAACCAAAAAATGCTCAGCATTAGCATCGGCTTGTTGTTAATTGTGTTTACCCTTTTGCAAATGCGGGCAGCTTACAGCCAAAAGCTCAGTGCAGTTCAGTTTAAACTCATTCATCCTGTTGCCAAATTGATGGGTAAACTCATGGGCCTTCCCTTCTGGCAATTGATGGCGGGTATGCTCAACGGTATTATTCCATGTGGTATGGTTTATCTGGCTTTGGCTACGGCTGTTAATGGCGCATCGGTAAGTAGCGGTTTGCAATTCATGTTCCTTTTTGGTTTAGGCACTTCGCCTTTATTGATGATGATTTCGCTGGGTGGTATTTACCTCAAAAAATACATTCGGTTTAATACCAAAAGACTTATTCCCTGGTTTATGCTTTTTATGGGCGTGTTGCTTTTGCTCCGTTCGGCGGAGTTGGGTATTCCCTTTATTTCGCCCAATATGAGTACTCACTTTAACGGAACGGTGCTTTGCCGTTAATCAGTTAAACGATTGCCTGAATGCAAGCGGCGACTGACTGGTTTTGCTCTTAAATAATTTACTGAAAGACTGAGGGTGTTCGAAACCCAGCGCATAGGCAATTTCGCTCACCGATAAACTGGTAATGCTCAATTTTTCTTTGGCCTTTTCGATCAGTTTTTCGTGAATATGCTGCTGCGCATTTTGTCCGGTAAGCGAGCGGAGCATATCGCTTAAATAGCGGGGCGAAAGATTCAATTGATCGGCCAGGTACTCTACAGTTGGCAAGCCTTTATTCAAACCATTTTCTACATCAAAATAATCGTGCAGCAATTGCTCCATTTTAGAAAGCAAATCGTGGTTAACAGCCTTGCGTGTAATAAACTGGCGTTTGTAAAAACGGTTGCTGTAATTCAACAATACTTCGATGTAAGCCATAATTACATCCTGACTGAAGTCATCGATTGGGTTGTTCAGTTCCCTGTCGATATGCGCCAGCACCTCTAAAATGGTTGTCCGTTCCTTTTCTGCCAAATGCAGCGCCTCATTGGTTTCGTAAGAGAAGAAACCATATTGTTTAATGTTTTTGGCTAAAGGGTAATTGCGGATAAAATCGGGATGAATTAATAAGGTAGCGCCATAAAACTCAGCTTCGGCATCAATAGATATAATTTGATGAGGGGCGGTAAATACCAGGCCGCCCTCATCATAATCGTAATAGCCCTGCCCATAACCCATGCGGCCTTTGAGCAGTTTTTTAAATGAAATCTTATAATAGCTTAATATAAATGTTTCGGGGAGATGGTTTACCGCCACCGCAATTTTAGTATTATCGATTAAGCTTACCAAAGGGTGCAGCGGGCCCGGCAGGCCCAACATGCGGTGTAAGCCCGTAATGGTATCTATTTTGTGCGGTGCGACAACAGCTCTTTTCATTAGGCTAATTTAAGTATCTACTGTCCAAAAATGTTTTTACGCATCTCTTTTCTAAAAGCTTCGTAACCAATTTCAGTTCGTTGTACATACAATGCTTTTGCATCTTCGCCGGCTACATAGCGCACCTGGTCTTTTCCGTCGGTAGCTGCTTCGTAAACTACTCCGGCAATTTGTTCGGCAGTTGAGAAATTATCTGCATTAAAAAGTCCCCAGAGTTTTTCGTTAGCTTCTTCATAAGCCGGATGTGAAGGTGCATCGATAGAACGGCCCATAAAATCGGTGGCAATACCACCCGGTGCTACGGTTTTAACGCCTATATTAAACAACCCCAGCTCTAAGGAAAGGCTTTCGCTCCAACCTTCTAAAGCGAACTTGGTAGCATGATAAACCGAGCCCAGCGGAAAAGCAAACAAACCGCCCATTGAGGTGGTGGTAATAAAGGTACCTGCCCTTTTCTCTCTGAAATAGGGAATAAAAGCCAGTGTTACGCGCATTACACCCAAAAGATTGGTATTTAATTGTCTAACCATTTGCTCATCAGCAATGGCTTCCATTGGGCCAACTAAACCATAACCTGCATTATTAAACACCACATCTACACCTTGCTGTATCGCCAAATCTACTGTGCTTTTAATCTGTTCGGCATTGGTTACATCGAGTGGTAAAAGGGTTACGTTCTCCAATTGCCCCAGTACAGTTTCTGCTTCTGGTTTACGCATGGTAGCAATTACTTTCCATCCATTTTGCTGAAATAATATCGCGGTGGCCCGGCCTAATCCAGTTGAAGCACCGGTAATAAAAATTGTTTTCATATTGTTTTTCTTTTAACAATACAAAATTCGCTTACGGGCAACTGGCTTACGTTGCCAAAATGCAGCTATTTGTAGCCGAAATGACGGAAGGTTATGGATCACCACTGGCGCAAGTCTTAGCGCTCCAGGCCTGTACAATTGCCTGACTTGTGCCCTCGCCAATGAGTCTATGCAACTGACTGAATGTCGCTTCATTAAACCAATCTTAATCAATCCTTTACAACCCTACTGGCTTTAAAAGCACAAGTCAACCAACAACGCTATCCTCCCCGCTAAGACTTGCGCTAGTAATGGGGAACGGATAAATGAAAAAATAAAAAGGCTGCCTAAAAAAATTAGAGAGCCTTAATAAGTCAGCCTGCGTTCTTAAAATTTAGAACGCCTGCGATTCTTCGTAATTAGGCCCATAAAGCGATGGTACCCTATTACCACTTGCCCTGAGATGTGAGATCATCTCTCCACGATGGTGGTACAAATGATTGTAAAGAAATCCCCTGATTACCTGAATCTTTGGCATCGCCGGCATCAGTGGGTTGCCTCCTGCAGACATTGTCCAGGTATTCATATACTTAGATTCATCAGAGTTTTCGATTACCGTCTTTGCCCTGGCAACATTCTCTTCAAACTTGGCCAGGATATTAGCGGCCTTGCTGATATCTCCTTTATCATATTTATAAGAACCCATATCAAAATCATCCTGATCAAATGTAGCCTCATACCAGTTGTACACTTCGGCAATATGCGAAGCCAGCTGTCCTACCGACCAAAGATGTGGTTGCGGGCGGTATTCCAATGCACTATCCGGAATCATTGATAATAACTTTCTGGTGTTTTCAGCTTCATGCATGAACTCACCAATTAATGCTTGTTTCATCATTTTTTATCATGTTTTGTTGTATAATAAAAATAAGGAATATTTTGGATTGAGACAGATTTTTGAGCGTATAACAGACAAAAATATTTGCCTGCCGGATTAGTTAAATAGATTAAAAATTAACGCAATGAATACGGCCGGGAGTACAAATCCCGACCAACAAGGATGTGTTTTTAACCTACCTGTAGTGGTACACTGGTTACTGCGATTACTTTCCAATCCTGCTCATACAATTTCCAGGTTCTGGTGAATCTCAACTTACTTTCAAACGGCTGGTTGAGATAGCTACCTTTTATTTCTTTTGTAACCACAACCACAGCGGTATCTCCGAACAGCTGCAACTGCCGATCTGAAACCGCTAAACCAGTAATTTTTAAATCATGGCTAATATGCGGAGCTAAATCTTCTTTTTTGGAAAGTATTGCCCCCGTGTGATTAACAAATACGAGTTGATCGTGAAGTAATTCTTCTAATACTTCCACATCACTATTTAAGATGGCAGCAACAAGCTGTTCTTCTAACTTTAGAATTTTACTTTCCATAGCTGTTTTTTCTGCTAAAGATATAAAAGCGCTAATCAATATATCTGTTTTATATCTACGGTAAGAAAAAATCTTTTCACTACCTAAAACAGCTAACACACCTTAGACGATCTGTCATGCTGAGCGCAGCGAAGCATCTCTAAAAGGTTAAATACCATCCCCTTAAATGCCCTCAGGTGTCTAAGGTGGTAAAATAAAAGTCTGGACTTAATGCCTTAGATGGTAAAACACTTTCATCATTAAGAGATTAAGGTCATTAAGAAATAAAGCCTACGATAGCTTGAAACGCTAATGTATGTTACCTATTTAAAATCGAACTTAATGCACTTAATGCCTTAATGATAAAAAAATACCTTTACGGGCGCAACAGACTGAATGTGCCTTCGCTAAACGCTATCACCTTCGGTAACTTGTCATGCTGAGTGCAACGAAGCATCTAAATACAGTCTTGATTACAAATCCCGACTAACCAGGATCTCCTATGCGGGCTAGCAGGAGTTAAGTGGATAGGTGCACCATCATTCCTAAACCTTTTATCCAGCCATCCTTAACCCACTAACCGAAAGCTTTCTAAACCCGGGCTATAGGCAAATGTAAACAGCGCTTAGCATTTACCGAAGTAAAGCCAACATAGCCCTCTACCTGGGCCGAAGCAGTACACAGGCAAGCCTGGCTGGAAGGTGGCCTTAATGTGGAGTAAATGTGGCATAAAGGTGGAGTGGTGTGATATTTTTTTTAACTTTTAATCAGATCGATTAAATTGGGTCATCATCCTTTTGTTTAAACTAATATACAAAAATTATGGCTAGTTTTCGTATTCCCTTTAAATGCGCTTAGGTGTCTAAGGTGGTAGAATAAAAATTTGGATTTGATATTCCATTGATGCCATTGACGGAAAACACACTCATCATTAAGGTCATTAAGTTGTAAAGAATATAATAGTTAAAAGCGTTAGAAATACGATCGGGATTACAAATCCCAACCAGCGAGGACCAACAAGGAACACACAATTTACTCAAAAACAAAAAAGCCTCCAAATATGATATTTAAAGGCTCTTTGTGTTGTCGGGATGAGAAGATTCGAACTTCCGACCTCCAGCACCCCATGCTGGCGCGATACCTGGCTACGCTACATCCCGTTGATCTATTTGATCTGAAAAACGAACAAAGATAACATCCGGAACGAAAATCTCAAGAGTGGCAGACAGATATTTTATTTTTTTTATTTCCGCAGCATACTCCGGTATTCGGAAGGCTTCATTCCCTTTATCGCCTTAAAAAATTTATTAAAATTGGTGGGGTTGTTAAAACCACTGGCATAACACACATCGGTAATGCTGTTATCTTCTGATTGTAAAAGCTTGCAGGCATGGCCAATCCTGATTTCGTTGATAAACTGGGTGAGCGATTTTTGCGCCCGCATTTTAAAAAAGCGGCAAAAAGAATTGGGAGTCATGTTGCATAACTCAGCCACTTCATTGAGGTGGATATCGTTATGAAAATTTTTCATTAAAAACTGATAAACCTTATTGATGCGGTTATTATCTTTTTCGTCGTAATGGTTTTTAAAAGCTGCACTCGAAAGGTATCTGTAATCTTTCGATTTGGCGAGTATTTTAATGATTTCGATTACCGAAATAATATTACCAAAACCATCATTGTTAGCCAGGCTAAGTAAAATCGGTTTCACCATGTTAGTGGTTTCCTTATCAAATACCATCCCCCGCGCTGCCCGCGAAGCAAGATCATCTACCTGCAACAAAACCTCCTGATCATCGGTTAGACTGGAGAAAAAATCGCTACTGAAATATACCACCACCGATTTAACTGTTTTATCGTCCATATCTTCGTAACTCTTATCGTTCTGCCAGATATGTGGCAGGTTTGGCCCCATTAATACCAGGTCATCATCTTCAAAATTCCCGATGTGATCGCCAACAATCCGTTTACCCTGGCTCCGCTCAATCCACACCAGTTCGCACAGATCGTGGAAATGGAATGATGATATAAGCCGGTTATTATCAATGTGTTTAATATGGATGGATTTATTACCCGAATGGTTAACATTAATCAGTTCAGATTTCATAAAATTTTCGAATTAAGCCCTTATAAGTAAACTAAATTAATGATAAATAGTAAAATACACCTATTCGAGGTAAAAAAGTTTAGGTTTTTACAATTATAGTTTTACAAAAGAAATTGGGCTGCCCGTACTTTTAGTATTAGTAAACTTTTGATCGTCTGATATAAACTGTAGCAGAGCTATCGGAGTTTTTTTAACCAAAAACAATATAAACTGTATGAAGAAAATTTTCCTAATTTGTTTTATTGTATTTCTATCCTCCGCGGTGTTTTCGCAAGATAAAACGCTTGTAAAAGGAACCGTAAGAAATACGAAACAAGAACCGCTCACAGGCGTTAATGTGGGGGTAATCGGGCAGAACATTATCGTTACAACCGATAATGAGGGCCGTTTCACTATTCAAATCCCGAAACCAACGGGTGCAAAGCTAAGATTTAGCCTTGTGGGCTATGCTACAATCGAAGTAGCAGCAAATGATCCCAAAGGACTTAATATTACATTAAGCGAAGATGAAAAAAATGCGTTGAATGATGTTGTAGTGGTAGGATTCGGAACTACTAACGTTCGAAAAAATTCAACGGCAGTATCAACATTAAACCCTGAAAACGTAAAAACTTTGCCGGTTGGTGACATGGGAACGGCTTTACAAGGAAGAATTCCGGGGGTTATTGTTCAGCAAGGAAGTGCTGAGCCCGGCCAAAATGGCGCAAGCATATCGATCAGAGGTAATGGCGAACCCATGTACGTTATAGATGGCTTTATTTCTACACGAGCACGTTTTCTAACCTTAAATAAAGCTGATATAAACTCCTTAACTGTACTTAAGGATGGTGCCTCGACTGCTGTTTACGGTATGAACGCAGGTAATGGAGTTATTGTAATTACCACTAAACAAGGACAAGCCGGTAAGCTGGAAATTGACTATCAGGCAAATTTTGCGTTCAATATGCTTTCATACCCTACGAAACGGTTTGATGCTTACCAACATGCTGTAGCCATTAATAACCTTAACCAGGCCCTGGGGCAAGGAACTTATTCTTTTAAAACCCAGGCAGAGCTAGAAGATATTAAACAACATTTATCTGATTACACCAACTGGGAAAACGCGTTACTACGCAACTTTGCTCCTCAGGCCGAGCATTCGATTACTATAAACGGTGGTACTGAGAAGTTGAGATTTTCAGGAAGCTTGAATAAACTGGGGCAACAAGGTATTTATAAATTTAACTCCTTAGATTATGACCGGTACAACTATAGATCGAACGTAGGTACCACATTTGATAAAATTGGTTTAACATTTGATTTTAATATCAATGGTACACTAACGGACGAAAAATATCCACCGGCAGGGGCTGGAACAATATTTTCACGTTTAAGAGATAGAAATCCTTTTGAAAAGCCATTTACTGCTACTGGCAATATTTCCAATCAATTTGATAATCCGGCGCTTCAGCTACTCAGTCCGGGATATATCAAATTAAGAACCGTTTACAATCAATTAGGTGCACAATTAACCTGGACAGTGCCTGGAGTGAGTGGCTTAAGTTTCGGCTTCAACGGAAATTACAATATCGAATCACTAGACCGGGTTGACTGGATTCAAACAGCTACATACTTTGATGAGGCTGGTAATGCAACAAAGGAAATACCGGCAAACATTGGTGTTAACAGATCTTCGTATCTCACAAGCAGGTTCGATGTTAACGTAAGAGCAGATTACAAAAAAACCTTGTTTGCAAAACACAATATCGAGGCTACAGTAGTTCAAACACAACAGCACACCTACAGTAATACCCTAGGTGCCGGAACAAGAGGTTTTACAGTTACCGAAATTAAACAAATTCAGAAAGGTGATGCCTCATTAATTACGGCATCGAACACAGAAGGTGAACAAGCATGGATGGGCTATGTTGGCCGTTTTCATTATGATTACGATAGAAAATACCTTATTGAATTTGCTGGTCGTTATGATGGATCTGACAATTTCCCTAGTGGCAAAAGATGGGGATTCTTTCCATCCGTATCAGCAGGATGGGCAATTTCTGAAGAAGGTTTCTTCAAAAAAATAAAAGATGGTAATGTGCTTAATTTCTTAAAATTAAGGGTTTCTTATGGTCAGGTGGGTATAAATGGTGCAGATCATGCTGCTTATGCTTACCTACCAACCTACAACTATAACACAAATGCTTATGTAGTTGATGGCCAGTTACAAAACACGGTTAGTCCCGGCCCTACCCCGAGTGTCAACATCACCTGGTTCGATAGAACAAAATATGACGCGGGTTTAGATTTCTTTATGTTTAAAAATAAACTCGAAGGTTCTGTCGATTATTTCTTTGAAAAAACTAAAGGTTACCTGGCTTCTGCAGCTTTCCGTTATACCGATCCTATTGGATATGCATTACCGCTTGTAGTATCTCAGGCCGAAGATAGAATTGAAGGAATTGATGGAAGTTTAAGGTATAAAACTAATATTGGCCGCGTTAATTTCAATGCTGGTTTCAATTTCACTTACTACAGATCTTTTGCTTTTAAAACCAACGAAGATAGTGTTACTCTTGCCAACCCACGTATACGGGCACAAGGAAACGAGAAATTTTATGTTGGAACGGGCTATGTTGGGGCTAAATTTTATACCAATGCACAAGACATACTCAACAATCCAAAGCGTATCACTTCAAGAGATCTTCAACCCGGAGATTTACAATATGAAGATGTAAATGGCGACGGAAAAATAGACGGACAAGATCAAAAAAGATTTGGGCATAACACTTCTCCAACGTTTGTTTACGGAATAGATTTGGGTGCAAACTATAAAGGCTTATCTGTTGCAGCAACTATTCAAGGTACCGGATCAAGAGAAACCTATATGGGAAGTGCGGCAATGGGCTCCGAAGGTGAAAGACGTTTGGATTTTCAATTCCAATCTGACGTTTGGACCCCCACCAATCCTAATGCTACCTTTCCAAGAGCAGGAAATGCATCATTAAACGATAACAACAACTATGCGTCATCTGATTTCTGGGCCAGAAACTCTACCTATGTCAGATTAAAATCTGTTACTATATCATACGATTTTAAACAAGCCATTCTTAACAAACAAAATTGGATCCGCAACCTGTCTTTATTTGTATCGGGCATGAATTTGTTCGCTTTTGGACCTTCAGTAAAATACGGCGATCCTGAAGCAAACAGTTTTGATGGTTACGCGTATCCGATGATGAGAACATATTCAACAGGCTTTCAACTAGGTTTCTAAATCTATATAAAAATGAAAAAAAATATTATAATTTGGGTTTTAGGGGTTGCAGCTTTGCTTCCACTATCGTGTAAAAAGTTTCTCGATACCCAACCTTACGATAAAATAACAGGAGAACAAACCTGGGCAAGTGAAAATTTAACCACCGCTTTTATTTACCAGATATATGCAGATGTGTTAGGCAACAATACCTGGTTATCTGCTTACAGCACGGGTAACGCAGCCCGGTCAGAAAGTTCAACAAAAAATGCCATGACCGGAACATTAAATAGCGCTTATTGGTCAAAAGACCGCGCAGATTTGATGACAAAAAACGATAATTATGGTTGGTTGAGTTATAGCGTTTTATGGAAAATACATACCGCAATAAGAAACATTCAAGCCAGTAATTCATTCGGCGCAGATTATAAAAAACGGGCATTGGCAGAGCTGTATTTTTTACGCGCAGCACACTATTTTATGTTCGCGAAACAATATGGTGGCTTACAAATAATTGATCGCGAATTATCTGAAGAAGATAATTTACAGATTCCAAGAAAAACTACAAAAGAAACCTACGATTTCATCATTAGTGATTTGGATAAAGCAGCTACAGATCTCCCTGCGGTAAGTCAACGTGGAAGAGCTTCCTCAATGGCTGCCAACGCCTTATTAATGCGTGTTAGCCTACAGGCAGCAGCTTATGTAGATGGAGGAACCGCAAACAGTACCTATTATGATAAGGTTATTTCAGCCGGTACAGCACTAGGTTTAAATGCAACTGGTAGCCAGTTGAGTCCGTATTTTGATATGTTTAGGAAATATGAAACTGCCATTGCCTCAAGAGAAATTATTTTATCATACGAGCGGAATAAAATCAACTCTTCATTATACGATACGCCAATGCAATATCAGGGCTGTTGGTCTACAGGCAAATTTTCTACTTACGCAAAAACAAACTTCCCTATTTCGGTTACCATGAATTTTTGGGGAATGGATGGTGGAGCCTGGCCAACACAAGACCTGGTTGATGATTATTTAGTTAAAGATATTGACGGAACCATTAAACCATGGCAAAATGCCAGTTATGTAAACACCGGTAGTAACGTAGACGAAAAAATGTATTTTACTGCTACCAAAAAGAGAGATTTAAGATTTTATTCTTCTATTCTATATGATGGCTGTACCTATTTTAACGATCAGGTTAAAGTATATTTTAGAAGAGATGGTAATGTTAGCAACGCTAACAGTAAAATAAACGAAGGTTCTCAGGCAGAGTATGGTTACGTTGCCGGAAACACAGAGAATTATAACTCTTCTACGGGGTATGGCATGTTGAAATACTTTTATACCCATGTTTTAAGTGTGCCTAGTCCGGGCGACCAGAAATTAGATTACTGCTATAGCGTACTGAGATATGGAGAGGCCTATTTAAATATGGCAGAGGCCTATTTAATGAAAGGTGATTTTATAAATGCTAAAAAATATATGGTTCCGACCATGGTTAAACATGGTGGATTTGATGAGGCACAAGCCAACGCCTATTTGGCTCCCTTATCGGGCAATGTTTGGGGAAACACTTTATTTGAAGCTTACAAAAGAGAGAGAAATGTAGAGATGGTATACGAAAACAATGATCGCTACTGGTCACTGCTAAGATGGGGCATGCGTACCAGTGGTGGTGTTAAAAACGGCGAGTATGCAACCGGCGGCTATATTATACCCGATTTAACAGGTCCGCTGCGCGGTATTCGAATTGCCCGAGATGGCAACAGCTATAGCTTTTTTACAGATAACAATGTGGTTGGTGAAGCTAAATTTACTGCCAAACGTTATTTATTGCCAATAAACGAAACATTCAGGTTAAAATCTGGTGTTGCACAAAATCCGGGATGGGATTGATTTTGAAACAAATTAATGAGAAAAAGATGAAAAAAATTATAAAACCGTTTTTAAGTATAATTGCACTTGTAGTTATTTCAGTATCTACCGGATGTTTAAAGCGTGGGATGGAGGAATTGAAAAATTCTAATCAAAATGCATTGTCTACAGTAGATTACACCTACAGATTTTTATATGATGATGTGATAAAAGAAGGAACTCCTAATCAGGAAAACCTAAAAGATCGCGTTTGCGAAGTTGTATTTAAAAAAGTAAGTACACCAATAACCGTTAATGGTAAAACTGGTTTTAGTACAACACTTACCTATGATGCAAATTCGGTACTGAAAGCCGGCCCTACAGGTAAGGTAACCAAAGCAGATTTGTATGCAAAGTTTCAAACTTTAATTGCAAATGACCAATTGAATAAGTTATGGGTCTACATTACTGTTCCAGACGCATCTATGGTAACGCCTTTGGAAGATGCTCCAAAACTTGGAACACCTGCAGATTTTTCAAAAGACCGTTACTATCGTGTTACGGCTGCAGATGGTTCATCTAAAGATTATGTGATAAGAACAATTAAAGGTTTCTAAGAACAACTTTTACAGTCCCCAAAAAGATAATTTAAACGCTTTTAAAAATGGCAGCACCAAAAATTATATTCTGCGAACGATAAAAGATTTTTAGGTTTAGTTAGTTAGGACCAAGGGCCCGGCGGTGGATACTGCCCGGGCCCTTTTAATATCCGGAGACACCATTAGGTACCTCCAAACACCAAATTAGTTTTTGGAGGCACTTTAATAGTCTTAGCGGTAGTTTTAGGTTATAGGCTATTTTAACAGATGTTAAATAAGCCATGGTTTATATCTCAGTTAAAAGAAGAGTACATTAAAAAACAAGGTAATGGCGAGCACTATCATACCCAGATATAGCGGATTGGAATACCAGGTTTTGCTTTTTAAATCTTGTTTAGGCGTTAAACTATATACCAGGCCAAGCAATTCCTTTTCATCTTTTGCCCTGGTAAATAAGCTAATGGCTATGGTTGATAACAAGCACACGATAAATGAAATTGAAGCAATGGTAAAAGCCTGTCCCGTTGCTGAATAAAAATCGAATGCATGAGCCAGCCAGCCTCCTTTACCCTCGGCAACTGATAAACCATGGGTTACAGCCGCAGCAACTGTGCCTGATAACAGACCCCAAAAAGCCCCATGGCCGGTA
Organism: Pedobacter ghigonis; assembly: GCF_903166585.1. GTDB lineage: Bacteria > Bacteroidota > Bacteroidia > Sphingobacteriales > Sphingobacteriaceae > Pedobacter > Pedobacter ghigonis. Next base: position 58,163 of record NZ_CAESCM010000014.1, on the reverse strand, counting down.
GTACGTTTCCAAAACATACCCAAAAAGAAAGTGGCAAATAATGGCGCATTAACGAAACTGAATACCAGTTGCAATAAATCCATTATGCTGTTAAAGCCTTGTGCCACGTAAGCTGTAGCTATCGAAATCAGTATCCCGGCAATAGTAGTAGCTTTACCCACCATTAAATAATGCCGGTCTGAAGCATTCCTTTTGATGTGTGTTTGGTAGATATCGTAAGTAAATACGGTGTTAAAAGCGGTAACATTACCAGCCATGCCACTCATAAAAGAAGCGATTAAAGCCGTAATCCCCAGGCCGAGTAAACCTGTAGGATAAAGCTTTTGCAAGAGTAAAGGCAGTACCATATTGTAATCTTTATCGCCATTTACATTTACCGGTAAATCAAAACCGGTATACTGACCTTGCAAGGCCAGCAAAATAATACCGGGAAGAATTACAATGGCAGGCATTAATATTTTAGGGAAGGCAGCCAAAACAGGTGTACGCTGCGCTTCGTTCAGGTTTCGGGTGGCCATGGCGCGCTGTACTACTAAAAAATCGGTACACCAGTAACCAAAAGCCAAAACAAAGCCCAAACCAAACACCATACTGAAGGCATCTACCCCCATGGGGTTATTGGCCGGACTGTCTAATCCTTTCCAAACATGGAGCTTAGCTGCATCTACATGCTGAAGGATGCCATCAATCCCTCCCGCTTTATCCAAACCAATATAAACCAATGGTGCTATGCCAATAATGATGAGGAAGAATTGCAGCACTTCGTTATAAATGGCACCTGTTAAACCTCCTGAAAAAGTATAAATCAATACCACACCCGCGGCCAGCCAGATCGATAAGTCGAAATCCCAGCCTAAAATCACTTTCATTAACATTGCAAGTGCATACAATGAAACACCCGACGAGAAAACAGTCATGGCGGCAAAAGTAAAGGCATTAAAAGTTCTTGTTTTTTCGTCGAAACGCAGTTTTAGATATTCAGGTACACTACGGGCTTTACTGCCATAATAAAAAGGCATCATGTACACACCTAAAAAGATCATGGCCAAAGCAGCACCAAGCCAGTAAAAATGCATGGTGTACAAACCATATTTGGCACCATTGGCGGCCATACCTAAAACTTCCTGTGCGCCTAAATTGGCAGAGATAAAGGCCAGGCAGGTAATCCACAAAGGAATATTGTGCGAGCTGAGCAAAAAATCATTACCAGTTTTTATTCTCTTCTTCAGCACTAATCCAATGCCCATTACCAGAATAAAATAAACGGCAATAATCAGGTAATCGAAAAATTCCAGTTTCATATAAACAGTATTATTTGGTTAGTATTATTTGTTGTTTGGCAAAGCCAAATGCTATAGATGGGGTTTGTACGGTACAGCCGGAAGGCCTGTTACGTTTAATTTTACCAAAAACAAGGAGCCGCTATGCGGGTATTTTTTTAATTCTTCCTCATTTAACCCCTCTTTTGCAGTAGTAATCAATAGCTGGTTCATCAGCTCGCCACCAAAAGCACAACTGGTAACATGAGGGGCATTAACTTCGATCTTTCCTATGCAGGTGCCATTGTGTGGATTATACCTGTTTACACAACTTCCTCCCCACATGGCCACCCAAAGCATCCCTTCATTATCGATACACATTCCATCGGCCAGCATATTAGGTCCGGGTATTTCTACCACAACCCTTTCGTTGCTGATGTTACCTGTAGTTAAATCGTAATCGAAAGCCTTAATGTGATACAAAAAGCTATCTATGTAATATAAAGTGCGGTTATCTGGCGACCAGCAAATCCCATTGGACACACTTGTGTTTTTTATTTTTTTTACCAGTTTACCGTTGTAACAATAAAGATTTCCGGCATGATGCCTGGCATTAACATGCATGGTACCTACCCATAGTCTGCCTAGTGCATCGCAGGCACCATCGTTACTCCGGTTTTCTTCATCCTCTTTAAATTTAATCAGGCTTTGCGTTTTACCGGTCTCAAAATCCAATAAAGCAATTTCGCCTTGTAAAGCCACTAAAAGTTTACCATCGGCAGCCGGAGCCAGCATACCGGGCATTTTTGTTGTTTTTTGGATAACCAACTTCCCGTTTAAAGGGTTACAGGTGCCAATTAGTTTACCTTTGATATCGATAAACAAAAACTTTTGCCATTCAGCATGCCAACGGGCACCCTCGCCTAAAGTTAAATCTGCCTTGTAAATTAAATCCGGCTTCCAAATCTCCATCATACATTTTATATCTTATTTCCCATCTCACATTTCCCATCTTCCATCATCCATCTCACATCTTCCCTCTCCCATGCTCCCTCTTCCATCTTCCCTCATCCATCATCCCTCCTACCTATCCTGCATCACCGCGCTTCTACCTCCATCAACCAAATAGGTAACACCCGAGGCAAAAGCAGCATATTCGCTTGCCAAAAACACGCACCAACCGCCAATTTCTTCTACGGTGCCGATCTTTTTTACTGGGTGAAGGTTTACGGTGCGCTGTCTTTCCTCTTCCGGATTTTCGAAACCATTAAACCATTGCTGATTGCCCGGTGTGTCGATAAAACCAGGTGCAATGCCAACCGTTCTGATGCCTGGGCCCCATTCTATAGCCAGGCTCCTAACCAAACCCGTTAGGGCAGTTTTAGCCACACTATAAGGTGCACAGCCCGGTATACTGGCGTAGGCATGGTTGGAAGCCATGATGATGATTACCCCTATATTTTGTGCCAGCAGTGGTTTACAGCTTTTGGCGAGTCGCCAATGTGCGGTTAGGTTTAAATCGAGGTTAAACTGCCAGTCTTTTTCGTTACTGTTTGCTAAACCGGTAAATACATTTTGCCCTGCGTTAGAAACTAAAATATCCAGCCGACCGTAATCGCTGGTAATATCAGCAACCAGATTTTCAATCTCTTCTGCTGCTGCCATATCCGCTTTAAAATAATCGGTATGGGCATCATAAGATTCCATTTCGGCCAAAAACCGCTGGGCTACATCACTCGTTTCGCTTTGCTCTGCACATCCAATTACTGTGCAGCCGGCTTTGGCCATCATTTTGGCAATCCCCAAACCAATACCCGAGGTAACACCGGTTACCAAAGCTATTTTTCCTTTTAAATCTATCGTTAGTGCCATAATATCAATTAAACATAAAAACCTGCCCTGGGTGTTAAAATTCCCGGGTGTTTTTCCATTTCTTCTTCAATTAAATCTACCCCTAAACCTGGTCTTTCGCTCAGTTTTAAATGGCCGTTCTGCACCATATCTGCGATGGGGTGTGTAATGATTTCATCGCGCCACGGCACATCGTTAAACATAAATTCCTGCCTGAAAAAATTAGGCACCGAAGCACAAACCTGCGCCGAAGCCAGTGTAGAAAGTGGTCCGTTAGGGTTATGCGGTGCCAGCAATACATTATAAGCTTCCATCATGGTTGCCATGCGTTTCATCTCTGAAGGACCTCCGCAGCGGGTAATATCGGGCATCATTACATCGCAAATGTGTTTTTCCAGCACATCGCGAATACCATGACGGGTATAATGGCGCTCGCCCACGCAGATGGAAACATTTGCCGGAATCCTGTCGCGCATGGCTTTTAAAGTATTGGCATTTTCGGGTCCTGCTGGTTCTTCGTACCAGGTAATATTGAGTTCAGAGAGCCTTTGCGCCATGGTAACGGCTACACGATAATTGAGCATGGCATGGGTTTCGATCATGATATCGCAATCAGGACCAACAGCATCGCGTACGGCTTTGCTTACGTTAAATGCCAGATCTTGCTGAGCTGCTGTGAGCTGCAGGTTCGACGATAAATCTTCGCCATACAAATAATTGGTATGAGCAAAGGGATCGAATTTTAAGCCGGTAAAACCAGCTGCTTTAACTTTTAGTGCCTGCTCAGCATAATCTGCTGCATTGTGGCCGCCACCCGTAAACCAGTAATTGGCATAGAGTAGTATATCTTTCCTAAAAGCACCTCCTAATAATTCGTAGCAGGGTACGCCCAACACTTTTGCCTTTAAATCGAGCAGTGCCATATCGATACCACTGATGGCGCACATACTGGCACCAAATGGCCCCATCCAGTTTAGATCGCGGTACAGTTTAGTCCAGATAAAATCGGTTTTCATCGGGTCTAAGCCAATAATGCGCTCACCAACATGTTTTGCTGCTTCGAAAACAATGGGGCTGCCCGGCCAGTTGGTGGCTTCGCCCACTCCGGTGTGACCGGTATCGGTATATATTTTTAATAATGTCCAGTTGTACTTTACACCTTCAACCAGCCATACTTTTACATCTGTTATTTTCATTTTTGTGTTTTTATTTTAATCGATTCCCCTACAGTACGTGCTGTCGGATGTTACCATCCGATAGTTTCTCTTTTCTTTGTCTGCCATAATTCGCACCCTTATGGCGATCGTTGTAAGATTGCTTCGTCGGCTGAAAAAGCCTTCTCGCAATGACGATTTTTATAGCAACCTAAATTTAACACTTCCTTTCAGTGTTTTACCCTTAATATTGATGCGGTTATCGGTAAAGGGACTGCCATAAAACGGCTCTGAACCATTATTCGAATAATCGGCTATCAATAATTGTATTTTTTCGTCCTGTAGCCAGCTGCGCGATGCTTGCTTGCCATCTGATTGGATAAGCAGGCGGCTATGGCCATCGCTCAATTGAGCCTGTAGAACCTGCTGTTTGGTCGACCTGAAGTCGTTCGATCCCATTTCGTTGGCATCATCTTTCCAAAGCTTAGCGCCAGGTTTCCCAAATTCTTCTACAGCAGGTAACCATCTGGCATTTAATTTCGCTGTTCCCTTATCGCGGGCAATATCTTCCGGTGCATAAACGCTAAACTCACCTTTACGTTTCCAGTTTAATTCATCGAAAGTTTTAGGCAGCTGAAAAATCATTCCGTATTGATAAGGTTTTTCGAGGCTTGTTTTTACTTCGTAATCTACGCGGGTATTGCCATCACCAGAAAAGGTATAAGTTAAATTACCTTCACCATTGGTGTAAGTAGTTTTTATCGTGAAAATAATTGCATCAGCAGTTTGATCTGCCTTAATTGTATTGGCAAAAATGGTGTATAGCGGATAGTTTTTAACCGGATAAATATTATTCTGATAGGTTTCGCCTGCTACGTTGGGTTTGCCCCCATCTTCGCTGTTCATGGTTACCACACCAAAAACAGGTCCTTGTGTTAAAACTTGTTTGCCTTTAATTGTTGCACCGGATATGATACCGGTAATTTTGCTAATGGTATAATTTACATCGCCCTGAGTTATCAAATAGGCCATTTCGTTTTCAGTAAATGATAAGGCAACCTTACTGCTTTGCTCCTTTTCTTCCGCAGGTTTTAAAACAATCAACTCTTCATTTACGATGTTACCTGAAGGATCTTTAAATGAAATATAAACTTCTTTAGTATCGGCTTTTACAGGTACCTGCAATGTGCCTTCGCCATGTGGTTTAATGGCCGAGTTTAAATGAATCGCCTCACCATCAACCTTTGCATTTATTTCTACATCGCTCAAAGAGATAAAATCGTGACGGTTTTCTATCTGCAATACCAATTTACCATTTTTAACCACCGGTTGAAAAATGTTTTTAACTACTACAGGTGAGTAGGCTTTTTTCATGCCCCAGTACTCGGGCTTTAACCTCCTCCAGGCATCAATCGGCCCCCAGGGTCCATAGCCTACAATACTGCCATCGGGCAGGTGAAAAGTATCATCAATACCGCTCCATATGGCACCACCTAAATTTCCTTTGTGCACATACATGCTATCGTACATTTTAACCAGCGATGGGCCGAAACTTGCCCTTACACCCGGATCGGTTAACAACTCGCGGCGGTTATACGTACTTAAATGCGCATACTCTCCAAATAAAACAGGCCTCTTCATGGTATCAGTAGCTTTCGGGCCGTTAATACCCGGATAATGGTAATTGGCAATATCAACCTTGTTACCCCCATTGTTAAAACCTCCCCAGCATTGATCGTGGAATGAAATGGGGCGCGTAGGATCTAATTTTTTCGCCTCGCGGTAAACTTTATCCCATAGGGGGCTCCAGTAACTTTCGTTACCCAGGCTCCATATAATTACCGAAGGGTGATTTTTAGCTGCCTGCATTTTTTCGATATTGGCGGCCAGCATGTAGGGGTAGAATTTTTCGTCTTTATAATTCCACAATTTCCAGATCGGAGAAGCTCCGTGCTGAATCCAGGTTAAAGAGCTTTCGTTCTCTACAAACAAACCAATACTATCGGCTATGGCTAAAAACCTTTCGCTAGGCGGGTAATGCGAGGTGCGGATGTAATTGCAATTGGCCTTTTTAAATAATTCGGCATCTTTTAATTCCAGCTCATCGCTGATGGCGCGGCCGGTTAGCGGATGTACCGAATGACGGTTTACTCCCCTTAATTTTACAGGCCGTCCGTTTACCATTAACTGGTTTCCGTTTACCCTAACTTCTCTGAAGCCTACTTTTTGCCGGTTGGTTTGAACAGGCTTTCCGTCTATCAACAATACCGTTTGCAAATTGTAAAGGTATGGCCGGTCGGTATTCCACTTTAACGGATTTTTAACCGTAAAACTGTTTTCTGGTATTTTTTGTGCTGTTGCGGCACCAACCTGCTGTGCTGCTGTTATTTTAACCAGCACAACCTTGCCGCTGTGGTCTGTTAATGTGTAGGCCAGTTGTATCGAACTATTTCGCTGGCTTTTGTTATCGATAGTGGTATTTAGTATTAAAGTAGCATCTGTGAATTTTTCGTTTAAATTGGTAATTACGGTGAAGTCAGAAATATTTATTTCTGGCAGGGCAAACAACGTTACATTACGCAAAATACCACCAACGGTATGTACGGCATATTGCGAAGTACAGGCTAAAATATCGCTGATGGTATTGGCCTGCACTTCAACCTGCAGTAAATTTTCACCACTTTTAAGGACATCGGTAATATCTATTTCGAAAGGAACAAAACTACCTTCGTGTTCGGCTAATTTTTTACCATTTACTTTAACTATAGCATGCGAACTCACGCCGTCAAAACGCAATTTAATGCGGTTGCCCTTCCAGTTTTGAGGTACTGAAAAAATTTTGTTATAGGTTGCTGTTTCTCCGGCATTTACGGTATAGCCTTGCATTACCCACTCTCCCGGTACTTTTATAGCAGAAGTTTTAGTGCTGTGGCCTGCAGCAAAAAGCCACTCCCCGTTCAATGAAATAGCTGTTTTGCTATTGCCCTGTGTAACCGAAGGCATGGGCGATAAAGTACTGGCTATACCACTGTTTTGTGCCAGAAGTGGTAAAACTGTACTGTATATCAAAGCAAGCGTAAGTAATATTTTACGCCCTGTTTTATGGTTGTTAATTTTATTTAGGGTCATGATTGTTTAATTCTATTATTTAGTCGTCTTTTCGACTGGAGCGTAGCGGAATGGAGAAATCTTAGCAATTATTCATAAACAAAGATTCTCCCCACCTGTACAGGCAGGCACTCTGGTCGAAATGACGGTAAACTTCCTATCTCAACTGAAGTATAACACTATCCTGTATTACATCACCTACTTTTAGCGGCCGGTCCATTTTTTCGGCATGCCCCCTAAAAAACCTTTCGGCTCCCATGTTGCTATAGCCAGCTACCAGGGCTTTAATTCCCGCCGTTTCTTTCCATGCCCTGAAGTGCTGCTGTCCGTTAGCTGTTATTTTAAAAGAAGATGTTCCATTACTTAAAGTTGCTTTGTTAATATACATTTTTGTTGAACGGAAATCGTTGGTACCCAAATCATTTCTATCTAAACTCCATGGTGTAGCTGGTAATTTATTCGGGCCAGCAGGTCCAGATATTTCATTGACTGAGTTTAACCATGCTTTACCCACAGGCCTGCCAATATGATCGGCCGGGTAATAATCCCATTGGGCATTCCTGTTCCAATCCAGTTCCTGAAAGCGCTCTGGCAAACCAAAAACCAGGCCCCACTGACGGGGATTAATCTCTTTTTGAATGGTGTACTTATAATCGATTTTGACGGTACCATTAGCTGAAAAAACATAATTGGTAGTACCACTGGCTTCGCTGTAAGCATCGGTTACAATGAGGGTAAAGCTATTTTTAGCTTTAAGCAGCTTGATATCTCTTACAATACGGTTTTTACATGCGCTGGTAAAAGGATCGAATTGCTGGCTGTCGCCTGTCATTTGTGTTCCTCTGCCCTCGCCTGTTAAGGGTAAGACCATTAGCCTTGCGCCAGTATTCCAAACCGTTTTACCATTTTGGCTAACCTGTTCTACATCCCCACTGGTTAAATTGACCTGCACCTTTACGCTACCATTTTTGGCGGTTAAAGTATTAGCGCTTTGGCTATAGCTCCACTGCTCGCTCACCGTTTTTTGCGCTGATGTTAGGTCGGTAATGGTGGGCACAACAGCAAACTCGTAAATATCAATCAGTACGCCCCGTGGATCGTAGACCTTAACATTCATTTTATCTGCCGCAGCTGGTTTTTTAGGCACTGCAACATTAGCTGTCGTTTTACCATTCCTTTTTAAATCGGCTGTAATTAAACCACTTTCACCTGCCAAACTCCAGGCTATTTTACATTCGTTGAGGTTACTAAAGAGTAATCTGTTTTCCAGTTCGATGGCTATTTTACCATCATTCCAGTTAGCTGCGAGTTTAATTTTTACCGGCGAATAGATTTTTTTCATGTGCCAGTATTCTGGTTTTGGTCTTCTCCAGCCATCAAGCGGTCCCCAGGTACCATAACCTACTGTTTTGCCATTGGGTAAAAAGAAAGTATCGTCAATACCCGCCCAAATGGCACCGCCTAAAACGGCATCGGTACGGTACATGTTCTCCCACATGCTTTCAAAACCAATTCCCCATGCATCGCGCACGCCCGGATCGGTAACCAGCTCCAAACGGTTATAGGCATTTAAGTGTACATACTCGTCAAAAACGATCGGGCGTTTGTAATTGCGGTAAGTTTGTGGTCCTGTTGGTCCGGGATAATGGTGATTGGTAATTTCCAGATCGCCGTCATCGGCATCAGGTCCGTATTGGCTAAAGTTGCGTGGGCGGGTTGGGTCGAATGCTTTAATCAGCTTAGCGGTCTCTTTAAAATACTCTTTGTATTTACCACTTTCGTTCCCCATCGACCAGATTAATACAGAAGGGTTTGACCTGAAATAATTTACCATATCAACAGTCTGATCAACCATCAGGGTTTGGTAAATTTCAGTACCCGCAGGCACCGCAGTATTTTCGGCCCAGCAAAAAGGAGCTTCTACTTCTAAAAACATCCCCAGGCGGTTGCAGGCATCAATCAGTTCTTCGGCTGGCGGATAATGTGAGGTACGAAAATAGTTTACATTGCCCTCCCTGAAAAGCTCCACATCTTTCTCCCACATATTTTCGCCTACGGAGCGGCCACGTAAAGGCATGGTTTCGTGGTGACAGATACCACGCAGTTTGATGGGCATGTTGTTTACAAAAACCCGGTTACCCCTCACTTCTATCTGACGGAAACCAATGCTTTTGGTAATTACATCTTCGGTTTTACCATCCTGTATAATACTCAGTTTTACCACATACAAATTAGGGTGTTCGGTATCCCATTTGGCTGGTTTTGCCACATCGAAACTGATGTTTTGCTGCAAATATTCCCCTTTGGCAATAGCTTTATCGAGTGTAATTGTTTTTTCGGTAACCAGCGTTGTTCCGTCGGCCTTAAACAACGAGGCCTTGAGGCTCAGGTTATTTGTTTTCACATCCTGTTCGTTAGCAATAATTACATCAGTGCTGAGCTTAGCATTTTCGTAGTTTTTATCTAAAATGGTTTTAACATCGGCATAGGCAAAATTTACAGGCGCCAGGGCCATCAGGTACACTTTTCGTGAAATGCCACCCAAAGGATGTACGGCATAGGTAGATGCGCTGGCCAACGAATCGGCTTTGCTTTCTGATTTTACTTTTACCAATAACTCGTTGCTGCCACCCCATTTTACCACGTTGTTAATATCGATTTCGAAAGGTGTAAAACCTCCCAAATGCGATGCGGTTTTCTTGCCATTGACCCAAATTTCGGCATCGCTGTATACCGCATCAAAACGGAGTTTAATGCGCTTGCTTTTCCAGTTGGCAGGCACTTCGAATGTTCTCTGATAACCCGCAAAAACTGATTTCTTTACTTCAAAGCCCTGCATTACCCATTCGCCGGGCACCTGAATGTTTTTATCTGCAGGTTGTGCATTGATATCAGCCGAAAACTTCCAGGTACCATCCAAAGCAATTTTATCTGGCTGTTTCGAGGCAGCTGGCGAAATCCGGTTGATTTTCAACACCTGTTGATCGGTGCTGGTATAATTTATCTTTTGGATCTGCGCCTGCGCCACAGCAGCCAGCATCGTTAAAACGGTAAATATTTTATAAAATAGTTTCATTTGTGTGTTTGTTATGATTAAAATATATTTACATAATACCGTATTTATCGAATGCCTCTTTGGCACTCATGCCTTCCAAAATTTTCTTCTGTACCATTTTTTCGCCTCTGGCTTTTTCAAGTGCACGTGATATCACTTCTGCCTCGTGCTGCTTTGGCACAATACAAACCCCATCTATATCGCCCACCACGATATCGCCGGGATTAACCAAAACGCCTTTGATTTCGATTGGTACCCTAAAATCGATTACCTTGCCACGGGGTGCCTGGTCTTGTGCATAATTGCCGTAAGAAAATGAAGGAAAATTGAGGTGTAATATCCCTCTGGTATCTCTCGAATAGCCATCAACCACTGCGCCTGCAGCACCTAAAATCTTTGCACGCGTACTCATAAGCTCGCCCCACAAGGCATAGGTTGGCGATGCTCCTGAACAAATGTAAACCTCATCTTTTTTCAGGTCATCGAGCGCCTCGAGCATTAAACCAAATGGCTTTTTAAGGATGGGGTTACTGCTTTCATATGCCGCGCATTCTAACACATCTGCCTCGAGCACGGTCATCGCCCTGCCTGCAACAAACATATCCGCACGTAAAGGTTGTATTTGTGGCGGCAAAAACTGGTGTAGAAGGCCCATCTTATCCATAATGTCGCCAATTACCGCAGTATAAAGTTCTGTTCTTATAATTTCAAAAAGCTCGTCGTCATTTTGCCATTCCATAGTATTCATTGTCATCAGCTTATTATGTATTGGGAGGTTGTATTTGTTTATGATTCAAAAATGGATAATTGGCAAAAAAAACCTTTAAGCATAGTTACCTACTTTTTAAACTTTTTTACCATAACAAAAGCGATTAAAGCAACAAAAAAGACAAAATAATTCACTTAGTAATCGAATCTCAGCTGATCATTTATGGAGATATCATTTAAATTTATGCAAAAAAATAGCGACCAGGATAAGCCTGGCCGCTACAATCATTGTGTGTGCATAAGTAGATGCATTTTATTTTAATATCCGCTGTTTTGCTTTAAAACACCTCTTGATAGATCTATCTGGGATTGTGGAACAGGCATTAGATACAATTTATCAGTCCACGTTCTAACTTGTATAGGTTTAACGGCATCGCTGATACTAAAAATGGATTTCATTACCTGTGGTGCAATTTTCCATCTTCTGATGTCCATATAACGTTGTCCTTCTATGGCTAACTCTACACGTCTTTCGTTTCTGATCAATTCTCTTAATGTTGTCTGAGTAGCATATTTAGTTCTGTCTACCACAGGCATACCAGCACGGGTTCTGATCTGATCTAAAGCGTCATATACCGATCCATCAGGCCCTGTTAATTCGTTCTTAGCTTCGGCATAGGTTAGTAAAACCTCAGCGTAACGGATCAGTATGTTATTGGCGTGGTTATCGATCTGGTCGCGGTAAATTTTTGGATCAACCATTTTACGTACACTGTAACCGGTTAAAGCAGTATTACCTGCACCTTCTGTCCATTTAAAGGCATAGCCATCTTCAATCGCATTCCAGGGGTTTCCGTCAAATAAAATACTGGCATAAAAACGGGGATCCCTGTTTCTATATTCGTTTTTAAATGCCGGATCTTTGGCTTTATACCATGCTGCACGTTGCGCTGGCGTGGGCGGCGTAATTAAATCGCCGGTTTTATAACTCGGGTAGCTATTTACCAGTTCTTGTGTTGGCGCAATAGAACCCCAGCCCCCTAAATCACCTGAAGGTAATAATGTGTTTAAGAAATTAGCATCTTGTTGCGGAATACGCTGTCTGTCTAAAATCACTTCCGAATTGCCTTCGTTTACCTGTTGAAACAAAGCTTCGTAGCTGCGTAAACCTAAACGGAATTTCTTCTCATCATCGGCATTGGCAAAATCTACCCATACACTATAATCATCTTTGGCGTTAAGGGCATCTTCTGCAGTTACTTTAAACAAACTGTAGCCTAAAGTCATTACCTGGCTTGCTGCATCAGCCGCCAGTTGCCACTGGCCTTCGTATAAGTGTGCGCGCGCTTTCAAAGCCAGGGCTGCACCTTTCGTAATACGCCCTTTTTCATTTGGTTTCCCACCACCATAACTTTGTGGTAAAATTTTAGCAATGGCATCCAGCTCATCTACTACAAATTTTAATACCTGTGCTTTTGGTGTGCGGGGTATATTTTCCTCGCCAAGCACAACCGTTTTAGTTTGCAAAGGCACATCGCCAAATTTGCAGATCAACCAGAAGTAGGCATTTGCCCTGATAAAACGAACCTCAGCTTTATAGCGATCAAGCAAAGCCTTGTCAATAACGGTTACTTTATCGGCATTATCTAAAAAATAATTGGCACGCCCAATTGCAGTAAAACCCCAGCCTGCATCTAGAGTAGAGTTTACATTACCTGACGATACGTCTGTTGCCGAACTTTCCCACGGATATTGTGCATGCGCGTTATCTGCAGCGGCATCATCGTATACCATATCATCGCCTGGCAACTGGTTGTAAACACCGTTTACAGCTAAGTAAACATCATTTGCATTTTTCCAGAAAGTAGCCTCTGACACCTGATTAAGGGGTGGTCTTTCTAAGAAATCCTTCTTACAAGAAACAAAAACACTTAATAAGAGTACACTTGTAACTATATATATCTTTTTCATTTTTCTAATCATTTTATAATCCAGCACTTAAACCAAACGACCATGTTTTAATACCCGGGTAACCTCCACGGCCTGAAGCAGATTCGGGATCGTAGTCGCCCAAACGTTTATCGGCCATGATGGTGAAAGGATTATTGGTTGTTCCATAAATTCTAAGTTTAGACAAACCAATTTTTTTTACAGCATTTTGAGGTAAAGTATAACCTAAAGTAATGCCCCTTACCCTGAAGTATGAACCATTAAACAGATAAAATGATGAAAGCTGATTGATATTGTGACCTGCATCTGCAGTTAATAAAGTCCTTGGAAAATCAGCATTTGGATCAGGATTTTCTTTTGTCCAGCGATTTAGCAACTGTACTTTTGCATTTGCACCGTTAAAGAAAGGTTGAGAAGCTTCCTGCCCCAAATAGGTCTTAACTTTAGCTACGCCATAAGTAAGGATATTAAAATCGAAACCTTTATAAGATGCGCTTAAATTAAAGCCATAGTTAACAAAAGGTACATCGTTACCAATGATTGTGCGATCGGCTGCATTAATTACATTATCACCATTTAAATCTCTGTATTTAATATCACCCGCTTTGGTACGGGCATCCTGAAAAGCGTGTCCTTTAACTTCATCATCGCTAACAAAAAGACCATCTGCCTGGTAGCCATAAAAAGATCCAAGCGATTCGCCAACTCTTTGAATATATGGATCAGGAAAGAGATCATTGTTGTTATCGCCAATTTTGGTGATTTTACTCTTAATTAAAGATAAATTACCACCTACACTAAACGTAAAGTCTTTACCAATGCGGTTATTATGGGTAACAGCCAGCTCGAATCCGGTATTACGGGTGCTTGCTGCGTTAGTAAAAGGTACTGTTAAAGGATAAGTTGCCAACGCGGCGTTACGCAATAACAGATCTTTAGTATCTTTAATGTAGTAATCGGCGGTAATGTCTAATTTACCTTTAAACAAGGTAATATCGGCACCGAAATCGGTCATGTATACTTTTTCCCAGGTTGTGGTTGGCCAAGATCCATCAGCTTGCCAGATACCGTCTTGTGCTGTACCTTCAAAGCTATACTGGAAGCCTGCGTTTAACCGGTTAAAATAGTTTCCTACAGCAACTACGTCCTGGTTACCCAATGAACCATAAGAGCCACGAAGCTTGAAATTATCAACCCAGGTGATGTTTTTCATAAAATCTTCTTTTGAAACTACCCAGCCTGCAGAAAACGATGGGAAAAAGGCCCGGCGTACATCATCACGGAAACGTGAAGAATAATCGATACGTGCGTTTACCTCTAACAGGTATTTATCATCAAAAGCATAGTTAAAACGACCAAACATTGAGCGCATAGACCACTCTTCGGCAGCAGTTCTGTTGGCTAAACCAAAAACACCGGCAATAATATCATCGCCATTGCTATCCGATAACACATCTTCTCCGTTACCCGAACCGTTGATAATGGTGCTTAAATCGTTGTTAGGAAAGTTTCTGCGGCCAATAAACGCACTTCTAAGCACATTACTTTCTTGCGATGCACCTACAGTTACCTTACCATAATGCTTGCCAAAAGTACGCTCGTAATCTGCAGTACCTTGTACGAGTAATTCTTTTCTTTTAACCCAGTACTCTCTTAAATCGTTCTGTGTACCTTGTCCGGCTGGTAATGCAATCGGATTTCCGGTTAAAAAGTTATTGATCGGAGTCATGGTATTGTTAAAGGCTGTACTGTTGTTGTTGGTAAACTTTAACGAAACCAATCCATTAATAGAAAGGCCTTTTAATGGCGTTAATGTAGCGTTGGCAGCAGTTTGCAATAAGTTATTGCGATTGCTTCCTTTTGATGATTCGGCGATCATGCGCGCCTGGTTACGGTATGGAATAGAGCTGCTGGCTACCGTTCCGTTATTTACCGAACCCCACTGGCCATTACTTTGGCGAAAAACACTAGTTGGCAAAGAACGGTTTAGCTCTGTCCACGATAAATTACCCAAACGATCGAAAGCCTGGTTAATGAAAGAGATGTTGGTACCTACCTTTAAAATATTATCTACTACTTTGGTTTCGGTATTTAGCTTTGCGCTAAAACGATCCTGGTCTTTATTTGGAATTAATGATTCCTGTGTTAGATAATTTAAACCTAAGTAACTGCTGGTGGTTTTACCAGGTGCATTGATATTTAAATTCACATCACTTTGTGGCGCACTCGATCTTAAAACTTCTTTGTACCAATCGGTATTTGGGTATAAATCGGGTTGAGAACCATTTCTGTATAATTCTATTTGTGCCGGTGTGTACATTGGGCTACGACCAACATTGGTTAAAGCCTCGTTATAAAGCGTAGTATAATCAACCGATCCTAAATATTTAGAGATGCGGGTAGGCGACTGCCAGCCATAATTGGCATTTAGCTCAATACTTACTTTATCACCTCCACCGCGTTTAGTGGTAACCATAATTACACCATTGGCCGCTCTCGAACCATATAGCGCTGCAGATGAAGCATCTTTTAGCACAGACATGCCCGAAATATCGTTTGGATTTAAGATGGCAAACTCCTGCGAACTGGCCGGGATACCATCAATAATGTAAAGTGGTGTACCTGCTCCTGCTAAACTGCTTCTACCCCTGATATTTACAGCGGTACCTCCAGTGGCACTGGCACTCACATCGCCAGGGCGTTGCAAAATGGTTAATCCTGGTGAAATACCTTGTAAAGCATTTTGAATAGAAGTTACCGGACGCTCTTTTAATTGTTTAGGGGTAATGGTAGCAACAGCACCAGTTAAACTCGATTTTTTCTGTGTACCATAAGCCACTACTACCACCTCGTTTAAGTCGTTAGTTTGAGGCACCAGTGTAATTTTTAAACTGGCAGCAGCTTTTACTTCCTGGGTTTTATAACCCATGTACGAAATAATTAATATGGCATCATCTGCTACGCCAACCAGTTTAAAATTTCCGTTTTCATCACTCGCAGCACCTTGTTCCTTACCTTTTACTTTGATGCTGGCTCCGGGTATGCCCTTGCCTATTTCATCTAAAATGGTACCGATTACATCAATTACTTTATTTACGGGCGTTTCCTGTGCTGTTTTATTGGCAGGAGCCACATTTGCAGGCCTTTCTTTCACCACAATGGTGTTGGCCTGTATAGAATATGTTAAGGGCTGATCTTTAAAACACTGGTTTAAAGCTTCGGCCAGCGAAACGTCTTTAACATCAATACTTACAGCTTTTGATTTTTTTAAATCGCTCTGGATGAAAAACACATTAAAACCGCTTTGGCTTTTAATGGCTTTGAGCACTTTTTGTAGGGATGCGTTTTTCTCGTTAAGCGTAATGTTCTTTTGCGCGAAACTGCTTGCATTAACGTGTAAAAAAGCTACAAAAAGTAATAGAATGGTTAGCTTCATGGATAACAGAATTTTATGCTTTATACTGCCCGCGCGGTATAAATTAAAATCGTAAATTTTCATACATTTGTTAGGTTTTGGGTTGATATAAATGCCTATAGCTGTTGCTATTGCATTTACAATGTTTTAACTATTTGGTTATCGTTGGGACATTTTTTTAATCCAAAGCTTTAAGCGGGTTTCGATTGCAGTCGAAATCCGTTTTTCCGGATTAAAATTTCAGTGTATTACTTTATAATTTTAATCCTCCTTCCTTCTATCTTAAATTTAAACTTATCAGTTGATTCTAAAATCTTTAAGGTTTCCTGCAGGTTGTTGTGTTTAGAAAACGACCCGCCGAAATAAATGCCGTCAAAATTGCCTACATACTCGATTTCTACGTCGTACCAGCGGGCTAATTTTTGCATGGCTTCTTTAATGCCCTCATTGTTAAACATAAAGAAACCGTTCTTCCAGGCGATGTATTCTTCTACATCAACATTGTTAATTTCGAAATCCGAGCCATGAAAGATGGCTTGCTGGCCAGGTTTTAACAACCCGGTGGCCAAGGGACTAAAGTTTTTAACGGCTACACCACCTTCTACCAGCGTGGTTTTAATTTCGGGCTCATCGGCATAGGCACTCACATTAAAATGAGTTCCCAACACGCTGATTTCCTGTTTGGCTGTGCTTAACTTAAAGGGTTTGTTTTTGTTTTTGGCAACTTCAAAATAACCTTCGCCGGTTAAAGCTACTGTACGGTATTTACCGGTAAAGGCAGTTGGATATTTTAATGATGATAAGGCATTTAGCCAAACTTTGGTTCCATCGGGCAAAGTAACCTGATACTGGCCACCAGCCGGCGTACTGATGGTATTGTAGCCTGTGGCCTGCTGGCCGGCTTTAGTTTCAACTATGGTATAAACCAGCTGGCCATCGGCCGTTTTAGTAATTTTAATACCTTCCTGATTGGCTATAGTACCATTAACGGCTTCATCTAAGTTAATTTTAGTGCCATTGGCTAAGGTTAAAAACGCTTTATTACCACCTGGTTTAATTAACGCAGCTACATTATTTACGTTTTTATTAGCTTCACGCTTGCTTATGAGATACCAGCCAAAACCCAAAACCGCAATTATTGATGCCGCAACGGCCCAACGGGAGAAATAGCGGCGAGGCTTTATCTGCTCTTGCGTATCGATCTGCTGGTTAATGTTATTCAAAATCTTTTCACCTGTTAAACGATGCTCGGCTTCATCAATTTGCGCTTCATCTTCCAAGTTGTTTTGCGCCAATTGTTCATTGTACCATGATTCGAGCTCGAGGCGTTCTTCCCCACTGGCAGTACCGGCTATATATTTTTCTGTTAAACGTATTAATGCTGCTTTTTTCAATTTGCTGTGGTTTGGGTGTATGTACCTAAAACGAGGGGTATCCCCCAAAAGAATTTTAATTATTTTACAAGAAGCTATTTAACAGTGATTTATATTTAGTGCGCTTTCTAAAAAAATAACCATATAAGTCATTGAAGGAAATATAAGTTTATGTTTTAGAGGGTTATTTGTGGCTTACACTATATGTTAAATATTACCACTTTAGACACCTAAATTCACCTGAGGTATTTTTGTTAACAGAGTGCTATTCAAAAACATTCAGCTTAATTGTGCTTATATGCCTTAGGTGCTGAAAATCATTCGTCGTAAGAAAAACCATATAAGTCATAGAAGGAAATATAAGTTTATGTTTTAGTGGCGATTTTGGTGTATTACTGGTTGGGGACAGTAAATATTACCACCTTAGACACCTAAGTTCACCTGAGGTATTATATACGATATATTATTAGAAACTGGTTAAAAATGAAAAAAAATTCATTGGTCTATCAGGTGGGTGGGGACACCCACCTCTAGCGAAAGCTTTGGGCGGTGTCTCCACCGCCCATGTGATATTTCTAGAAAATTTAAACGGTCTCTTATTCGAAAATTTAGAAACATCCAGCTTAATTGCTCTTAGGTGTCTTAGGTGGTGAAAATCATTCGCCATATTAAAAACCATCATTGTTTTATTAATGGCTAAACACTATAAATCTTACCACCTTAGAAACCTAAGTTCACCTGAGGTTTTTGTTAACAGAGTGCTATTCAAAAACATCCAGCTTAATTGTGCTCACATGTCTTAGGTGGTGAAATAACTTAAGCATAAGCATTAAGATTCCCACTTTCGTGGGAATGACGATCCAGAAAGTTTAAATGTCTTAAATCAAAAGCATCTATCTTAATTGCCCTTAAATGTCTTATATGGTAAAAAAATGTTAATGGATGTAAAACTTATTTACCCCAGATGCCACCCAGCAGCAATATCGCCCAAAATAAAAATTCGCCCATATCGGTACGCAGGCGGCGCAGTGCAATGGTAATCTGATTTTCGACAGTTTTAGGTGAGATGTTTAAACGTGCGGCTATTTCTTTCACACTGAGGTGCTCTTTCCTGCTCAGGATAAAAATTTCTTTACATTTTTGAGGCAGCTGCTCAATGCTTTCATCTAAACGTTGTGTTATTTCCTTTTCGGCAAAAGCATTTTCTGCATTGTGGGCACTCACCAGCAAATCGGTATCGTGCAGTAAATCGGTGCGTAGTTTCCCATCCCTAATGGCTTTGAAAACCTGAAAACGGACAGCAGTAAATAAATAATTATTGAGATTATCGACTAAAGTGTACTCGCGTTTTAACCACAGACTTACAAATATTTCCTGAACAATATCTTCTGAGGCTTCCCTATTGCGTAAAATGTGATAAGCTGATAAATATAGCTTGCTCCAGTACCTGCTGTAAATTTTCTCGAACGCAGTCCGGTCATTGCTTTGCATATTGCTTACAAGCAAACTATCAGGCCATAGTTCCAGGTTATCAGGTTTCATTTTTTATAGGGAATAGCTTTTACAATGCTAAGCAAAAAAATTAAGGGTTCAATTTATATATTTTTCATCACTATTGTCTGACTAAAAAGACTTCAAACATTACCAGATGCAAAATTCGGTATTAAAAGCCACAGATTTGCAGATTTGGTGTAATCTCTAATCAAAATTATCCTTTGTTTTGCTATTTTAACATTCTCATTTGCTCTATTAAACGTACTCCTGAATCTGTTGTATCGGCCTTAACGCCTTGAACGTGCAGAAATACTTTCTGACACCATTTTACAATTGCATCTTTAGGGTATAGTTTCACCTGCTTATCAAGCCAAACCCTGGCTTCTTGTTTTTGCCCAAGTTTTTCCATTGCCCAGGCGGTTAACAATTGGTTTGCAGCGGTAAAATTGCTTACTGTATTTTCTATCTTAGGTTTAAAGCCGGTAACCTGTTGTAAGGCGGTTTTTGCAGCCTGTTGGTTGCCCATTTTCTGATAACACAGGTAATCCATCCAGTTTTCTAAACGCTCATCTATATTTTCGGCATAAGGCTTGCCTACCCCTAAATTTTGAGGCCATTTTTTAGCATCTGCAATCAGACGAAGTGCCTGGCCGTAGTGTTTAAGTTTTATTTCATTAATGGCTTGCATCAATTTCGCTTCACGGTATAATTCGCGACCAATGGTAGCGCCTTCGAAAGGCAGGATCTGAATCTGATCGAGCAGTTGTGCACAATCAGCATAACGCTTGTTCAGCAATAAAGCTTTAGCATAAAGCATCCCCATGATATAATTTCCAGTATTCGACTGGTAATAGGGCTCGATCGTTTTTAAGGCCTCGTTGTTTTGATTGTGGCTAAGGTAATATTCGCCCAAAAGCTTGGTATAACGCGAGTCGGCCCGATCTAAACTTTGTGCTTTTTTAAGATCGGCCAGCTCAGTGGCATCGATATGCATGGCGGCACGTGCAGCATAAAAAGGAGCAAAATCGGGAGTATTGCCACAGGCTTTAAAGAATGTTTTACTCAGGTTAAGCTGATTACGGTTTTGGTATAAAAGTGCCAGGTAATATTTGGGTTTCCAGCTGTTAAGTTGCTTATTCGCCCAAAGCAATACGGCCTCATCTTCTGAACGGAAAGGAAAAACAAAAGCCGCAGAAGCCTGATCGGCTTTGGCTAAAGCGGAAGCAAAAGACTGTCCTTTTTTATTTTGTAAAAATGCCAGCCAAAAATTTACCAAAGCATTATCGGGTGCCAGTTGAAGTACTTGTTCGCTTTCGTCGAAACGGCCCATCTGGTAATAATTAGCAGCCAATTCAAGATAGCTTTCAGTAGGTTGCTCATTGCGGATTGCTATTGTAAAACGGTTCTTGTTTTCTGCAGATGGCTGAATCAGGTATTTTTCAAAACGGGCGAAATCGCTAAGCGGCTCGAAAGCCAAAATGCTGTCTAAAACTGCTTTGGCCTCACTGATTTTATTTTGATGGCGGTAAGCAATGGCCTGCACCTGTAACGCCCCTATTTCGTAACGGTTAAAATCGATGGATTTAGTGGCATAATTTAAGGCCTTGTCCCAGTTTTTTTCGGCTAAATATAACTTACTCAACTCGCGGTAAGCCGGACTTTTAAAAGCCATGGTTAAACCGGCCAGATCAAAACCATCTTTGGCATCGGTGGCGTTGCCGAGCTGATTATTGATAATACCATAAAAATAATTTGCTGCACCATCGTGCGTATCAACACTCAAAGCCGTTTTTGCAAATGTTAAAGCTTCTTTATAGCGCATGTTGCGGTACATCAGTTCGGCCATTTGAACCAATGCCGGCACAAAACCTGGTGTTTTACCTAATGCAGCACTGAGTTTCTCTTCGGCCTGGGCATACATTTTCTGATCCATAAAGGCTTTGCCCTGCAGGTATAATCCATAGCCCGAGTTCCAGTCAAAATCTTTGGGCGAATCGAGCGGACGGCTTAGCACATCGGCATCTGGTTTAGATTCGTATTGCAGTTTATCACCTCCAAGTGTAACCCATAAATTGTTAACAGGGCCATCCATTTTTATAGAATCGGCAAAAGTTTGCAAAGGTTTTAACTTTACCCGCTTTGTGTAAATCACCTTTTCGCCCTGCTTAACCAAAAGGGTATCGGTTAGGGTTTGCACCGGATTTAAATAAATTTTCAACCAACCTTTTTCATATTTTACATTCAGGGCAGCATATTGGTTGGCTTTTACAAATCCTTTTGTTTTTAATACCGGATACCAGTATTCGGTCCAGGTATCAGTTGCTCCGGGCGTAAAACTTTTGTGTTTAAAGGGTGTAAAAGTGCTTTTTTCGGCCGTTTGGTTAAACAACCTGCCCGATTGGATTTCGGAGTATTGCCCGTCGGTATCGGTTAATAATTTTTCCCAGATCATGCCCTGATCGGCCAGCCCCCAGATCCAGATTTTTTTTCCGGCTTTATCATCGTGACTGCCATATCGGGCCATTCCAAAATCATCATCATGCCAGTAGGCACCAAAAAAATCCGTGTATTTTCCAAAAACATGGTACGATTTGTAGCCTCCAAAATTATTCTGTTCGTAAAAGGAAATGTCCTTACCATTCTCTTTATTAATTGGCCAGTCGCTGTGCTCTCCCTCATGCCCTAGGTAATGTGTACCGGGATAAATATACTGCAGGTTTCCTTTCACTTTTATCCCTGCGTTCATCCAGTGGTAATAGGGCTGATTTAAAGGTGTGGCATTATACCAAAACGATTTGGTTGTAAAGTAAGCGCGGTCTTTCGGAAGATTGATTTCCATTGTCCAGTTGGTTCGGGTTAACAAATCGAGTACGCCAATCACACAACTTACACTTCCATCGCTGTTTTTACGTGTTAAATAATCAACAGGGGTTACGGTATTGGGGGTATGTCCCATAATCCCATAGTTGGGCTCTATCCCGCCACTTGTCCAGGGGCCGCGCATGGCAATATCCCTGAATTTCACTACGTGGTTATCGTAAATAAACGATCGGCCTGTAGATTTTTCGATAGCCGACCAGATTTTGCCGCCAATTTCGGGCAATATGGTTAGTTTGATATAGTCATTTTCGAGGGTTACTACTTTCCATTCTTTTTGTATGGCTTTATCGGTAAATCCGTCATAACGGAAATAAGGGTAAATGTGCGTAAAGGCCGGTATAGGGTTCGGATCGGAAAAGGGATAGGTAGTAAATACCTGTTTATCTTCCTTAAAGCTGGCATTATTTTGTGCATAGGTACCGATTACCGCTATACAAACAGAAAAAGTTAGCAATAGTTTCTTCATTTGAAAATGGATTTGACCGGTTTAAAACAGAAGTGCTCAACGAGCGCTTAAAACCAATATAGTGTTTACTTCTTCCTGGTTTACAGCTGACTATTCAAGCGCAAGGCTATTTTGCACGGTAAAATTTGGTTAGGTGAGCCCGAAGATAAAAATTTCTGAAGAACCACAAGGAATGGAAATTAAATACAGGTTAATATCGCACAAATTGTGAAGTAAAATGAGCAGTTCTGATTGATTGGCAACCAGATATTATTTGTAAATTTAATTAAGCATCAATTGTCAATTCCTCCATTTTCCGCCAACCGGCGAGCTTAAGTGCATGCAGCACCAGAAGACCAATCGAGATTATACTGCTAAACCGTTCCTGAATTGGAGGCCAGATACCAATAAAAACGGGGCGTTACCGAAAAGCCAGATGAGTAGGAATAATTTCTAAACTATTTTATTATGCCCAGATATGTAATTGAACGGGAAATTCCCGGCGCAGGAAAATTAACCGCTCAGGAACTGAAAACCATTTCGAAAGCATCGTGTGGAGTGCTAAACAAAATGGGGCCACAAATCCAGTGGGTAAACAGCTATGTAACCGACGATAAAATTTACTGTGTTTACAATGCACCAAATGAGGAAATGGTACGCGAACATGCGCATTTAGGTGGATTTCCGGCTAATTCGATCAAAAAAGTTTCTGCTGTTATAGATCCGATTACGGCTGAGTAGTTTGAGGTTCGTGTAAATAAAGTTGTTTTTCACCACATAAGGCTTATAAGTGCATTTAAGTTTATAGGCTCATGAGGGAAATTATGCGATTGCTTAAGTCCTTCGACAGGTCACCATTGACAGACCCGATAGAAGAATCTTCATTTCGACTAGAGCCGGCCGGTTTTTCACTGGTGGCGGAATGGAGAAATCTATCGAGACAGATTTAGCTTCGCTGAGGACTGCGTGGTTCTCGACTGGGTTGCACTCCGCTAGAAATGGCGACTCCGAAGGGGCTGTCCACTAATATTGATTTTTACTAAATAAATTAACCCTCAGGGTTACAAACTATTGAATAAATGCAAATGTATGATTAGCCCAGGCATTAAGATTCCCGCGTGCGCGGGAAGGACGATCGCGTTAAAAAGAAGAAATAGCAATAACTCACCACCTTAGACATCTTAGCGCACCTGAGAAAAGGGAAATAAAGAAGCCTTGATCAAAATCAATAGCCAAAGCATTAGGGTTCCCGCATTCGTGGGAAGGACGATCGCCTTAAAAAGAAGAAATAGCAATAACTCACCACCTTAGACATCCTAGTACACCTGAGAAAGGGGAAATAAAGAAGCCTTGATCAAAATCAATAGCCAAAGCATTAGGGTTCCCCCATACGCGGGAAGGACGATCGCCTTAAAAAAAGAAGAAATAGCAATAACTCACCACCTTAGACATCTTAGCGCACCTGAGAAAAGGGGAAATAAAGAAGCCTTGATCAAAATCAATAGCCAAAGCATTAGGGTTCCCCCATGCGCGGGAAGGACGATCGCGTTAAAAAACAGCATGAGCTTACCACCTAAGACATCTTAGTACACCTGAGAAAAGGGAAATAAAGGAGCTTGATCAAAATTAATAGCCAAAGCATTAGGGTACCCGCATGCGCGGGAATGACGATCGCGTAAAAACGAAAACGGATCGTTGGCCTAGTCCTGCCACCCTTGTTATTGTTATTGCTAAGTCAGCTCTGCCTGGTGTGGCCTGATCTGAATGCGCACAAATTTAGAAGCAGGCATATTCGATTCCTTCACCACATTATTGATCGAAACCAGCACATTCGCTTCAGGGAAATAGGTTACAGCATTACCCTTAGGAACGGCATAGGGAACAACCAGAAAAAGCCGGGCTACCCGCTCAATACCATCATCGAAGTTAAAGAGATCAACTTTATCTTCGGCTTTAAATCCCTGTCGGTCCATATCCTGCTGATTCATAAATACTACCCGGCGTTCATTTTTAATACCCCGGTAGCGATCTTCCAAACCGTAAATGGTGGTATTAAACTGATCGTGCGTTCTGGTGGTGGCCATCAGATATTCATTTTCGGCCAGCATGTTCGATGGAACACCTGAAAGGGTAAAGGCCGCCCTATCTCCTGCTATTCCGGTGATAAACTTCCCATCGCGGGCAGCATTGGGTAAATAAAAACCTCCTTTTTGCCTGATGCGTTCATTGTAATTTTCAAAACCAGGTATGCATTTTTCAATTACATCGCGAATTTTATCATAATCATCAGCGAAGGATTTCCAGTCTACCACCGATCTTTCGCCCAGTGTTTCCATGGCCATTCTGCAAACAATATGCGTTTCGTTGAGTAACTGATCGGAAACAGGCTTTAGTATTCCTTTTGAAGATTGCACAATCCCCATCGAGCTTTCTGTACTGATAAACTGAGCGACTCCGTTAACCAGATCAATATCGCTGCGCGAGAGTGTGGGCAGAATCAGTGCTTCTTCTCCGTGCACCAAATGACTCCGGTTCAGCTTGGTAGAAACATGTACCGAAAGCCGGAGCTTACGCAAAGCCTCAGCTGTAAAAGTAGTATCGGGCGTAGCTGATAAAAAGTTGCCGCCCATGGCAAAAAGCACTTTAACATCCTGTTTGTGCATGGCCTTAATGGCGCTTACTACATTATAACCGTGTGCCCTGGGTGGTTCGAAACCAAAAACATCTCTGATCCTATCCAGTTGCTGCTGCGTTGGCCTTTCGTTAATGAGCATGGTACGGTTTCCCTGTACATTGCTGTGCCCCCTTACCGGACATACACCTGCTCCCGGCTTGCCAATACTTCCCTTCAACAGCAGAATATTTACAATTTCGCGAATCATATCCACGCCATTGGGTTGTTGGGTAAGCCCCATTCCCCAGGCAAAGATAATCCGCTTTTTATGCGCCAGTATTTCAACAACAGCTTCAATTTCGGCAACAGATAAACCTGCAGCTGCAGCAAGCTCATCGAGTTGATAATTTTCGAATTGTGCAAGGTAATCTGCTGACCCGCTTGTCTTCTCGCGGATAAACTCATGATCGAAAACCAGACCGGGTGTAAGCGCTTCTTCGCGCGCCAGCAACAGACCTATTGCTTTCAGCAAAGCCATATCCCCGTTTATTTTTACAGGCAGGTAAAGGTCCGAATAATGTTCGCCAATGCCCAAAATGCCATTCAGGGCCTGTGGATTCCGGAAACCCATCAGCCCGGCCTCTGGCAGCGGGTTAATGGCGATAATTTTTGCCCCGTTATTTTTACCCTTCTGCAAGGCTGTCATCATGCGAGGTGCATTGGTTCCGGGATTATGGCCAATCACCACAATCACCTCTGCCTGATAAAAATCGTCGAGTTTTACTGTACCTTTTCCGATGCCAATGGTTGGTAAGAGTGCCGTGCCCGAGGTTTCGTGGCACATATTAGAACAATCGGGCATGTTGTTGGTACCAAATTCTTTTGCAAAAAGCTGATAGAGGAATGAGGTTTCATTACTGGTACGCCCAGAGGTATAAAAAATAGCCTCGTCTGGAGAATTAAGTGCGTTTAAATGCGCCGCTATTTTTTTAAAGGCATCATCCCAGCTTATGGGCTGATAATGTGTACCTCCTTTGGGCAAAAACATGGGCGAAGTAAGCCGTCCTTTCTTCCCGATCTCGAAATCGGTTAACCTCGCCAGGTCTACAACCGAATTTTCGGTAAAGAACGCTTCGGTAACTTTTTTTGAAGTCGCCTCTTCTGCCAGTGCCTTCACGCCGTTTTCGCAATATTCGCCAATTGGCGAACGTTCATCATCCGGATCGGGCCATGCACAACTGGGGCAATCGAAGCCACCGTTTTGGTTCATGCTAAATAAAGCACGTGTGCCGCGAAACGGGATCCCTTCCTCAATCAGATCGCCAAAAGCCGCCAATACCCCGGGAATGCCTGCAGCCCAGTTTTTGGCCGGTGTATATTTCAAGTTGAGTAATTTCTCTGGATTTTCGGGATTGGGCACTACTTTTAGCTTTTTCATTTGTTCGGACTCAAAAGTGGGTGGGGATAATGATCGCGCTGGTCTTCTTCAACATTGTCCAAACAGGTAAAATCTTTCTCCAGCATAATACTGAGTGCACCTGATGTGTCTTTATAACCAACTTTATCTGTCGATTTCCATTCGGCGAGCCAGGCTTCAGGAAACCTGAGGTTAATTTCATCACCTATAAAAGTAGCCGAAAGCGCATCATCATTCGTACAGCTGATGCTATAGATGAGCTTGCGGTTGCCAAAATCTACGGTTTCAGACAAAGTGTTATTTGCAGAAAGGCCTTCTACTTCCGGGCGCGTTAACCTGTATCTGATAAAATTGCCTTTAATTCGTATTTTCATGTCTGTATTATTTAATGCGCTCAGCGCCTGTATAAATGTTAAAATTTCTGCCCCGCAGGAAACCGATCAAGGTAATATTGCATTCGATGGCCAGCTCAACAGCCAGACTGGATGGCGCGCCAATGGCCGCAATAGTGGCGATGCCTGCCATGGCTGCCTTTTGTACCAGTTCAAAGCTTGCCCGGCCGCTAAGCAATAAAACATGCTCCCTAAGCGGCAATAAACCTTCGGCAAAGGCCTTTCCAATCAACTTATCGAGGGCATTGTGCCGTCCTACATCTTCTTTTAAATCGAGTAGTTCTCCCCGGGTATTAAAAAGACCGCAGGCATGCAATCCGCCTGTTGCGGAAAACAAATCTTGCTGACTTTGCATGATAGCGGGTAACTGCAAAAGGATCTCACCATCGATACAGCCCTGGTTAATGGTTGCCGCTGAGAAAGACTGCCGGGTACGAATGGCTGCAATAGAAGATTTTCCGCAAACGCCACAACTGGAGGTAGTATAAAAATTGCGTTCGCTGGACGATAAATCTGGAATTTCGCCAGATTTTAGTTCCAGTGTTATGATATTCTCACGGCCTTCGCCACATACAAGTACTTCCGATTTTTGCAATTCGGCATCGCAGTTTATAATTCCCTCGGTAAACAGGAAACCTTTGGCCAGTTCCTCATCATTACCAGGTGTGCGCATGGTTACCGAAATACTGCTTAACAACTGCTGTCCCCCTTTGCTACCTGTAAGCCTGATTTCCAATGGTTCTTCGATGGCCAGCAGATCATGATGTTCGTGGCCGACCCCATCCTGTACCTTTTTAATGGCTACATTTCCGCTATAGGCAGTTTGAGGTGCGCTTTGAAGGGAAACATCTGAAAGTGATTTCATGTTAGCTTATTTTGCGGTAAAAACTGGCATTATTTATTGGGAAGCCCCATTTTGTTGCTACCATTGCTTTTACTAAGGTAGATATTCTGCGTTGATTTTTCTAAATACTTAACCAGATAAGCTAGTGAAAAATAAGGTTTCGTTGTATTTTTTTACCACCTTAGACAGGTAAGAACACTACTTTGAAGCGGGCTCGCGCTACGCCCTTCAACTATGCTACTATTGACAGATCCTGTAGAAGAATCGTCATTGTGAGGAGGCACAACGAAGCAATCTTACAACGATCGCTAGTTGAAACTGAATCAATGCTTTTTCCCAACCATAGTAGTAAGATTGCTTCGTACCTCACAATGACGACTCCGAAGGGGATGTCACTAATATTGTTTTTTATGAAAAAAAATTAACCCTCAGAATGACAGCCGTGTTTGAGTTGGGAGTGGTGAGTATGGAGTTTGGACAGGGTTAAACTATGGGTTAGCCCCAATGAACAAATGACGAATGAACCAGTGAACCAAAAAACCTAACCTTTAGCAGGAAACTTTTCCTGTAACCGCATGATGGTTTCGCTAATCATTTTCTTTAACACTTCGATATTGATATCGGCGAGCTTATTAACGTAAATACAGCCTTTACCCATTTTAAATTTACCTAATTCTTTAAGCAAAGCTTCGTTAACGGGCGTACCCATGTAAACGTATAGCGAAATGGCTGTTTTGCGTGGCGAAAAACCTACCAGCGGCCAGTCGCCCTCTTGCTTGCTCCGCTCCGATTTGTAATGATAAGTACCAAAACCAATCATACTGGGTCCCCACATTTTGGCTTCATAACCGGTATAATCTTTCATTATTTTTAACAGTTCGAAACCATCTTTTCGCCTTTGTTCGGTTTCGGCAAAGGTGTTGATAAAATCGGTTACACTTGCATCGTTCAGGGTGGTTTTAATAGCAGCCATAAGGGTAATATTTTGATGAGGATAAAGAAAATTACAAATAAATAAACAATTGAACAATAACCAATGACCAAAAAAATGGTCATGAAGGACATTTAGCATTAAGTATCATCTTTTCCATATTCGTCCTGCTGAACTTGTTTCAGCAACTCCGGAAGAAGTAACCTTAACTTAATATGGCCTATGCCCTTCGACAGGCTCAGAATGACAACCTTGTTGAGTTGGGAGTGTTGAGTTTGGAGTTTGGACAGGATTAAACTATGGGTTAGCACTAATGAACAAATGACGAATGAACCAGTGAACCAGCTAACAAATTACTTACAATTGAGTATAAAAAATTTGTAGTTTATTATTTATTTTTGAGATAACCAAACACTTACAGATTTATTTATTTTAGGTCCCCATAAACTAAATTAGCTCCAAATGTCCCCATTCAGTCCCCAACCCTTAATTCCTGTTAGCAATGCTAACGGATACCATAATCTTGTTCGGTTTTCCTCCCCTGCCGCAACCAATTTACGGGCATAAGGAATACAATTTTAATTTTTAGTGGCTACTATCCATTAGCTCAATCTATATCAGATTACCGGGATTGAGTACCAGGCTACTCCATTTTATTTGTTTTCGAATCTATTCCAAAAAAGAATAACACATACAACTTATGACTACAGAAAATTACGACGTAATTGTTATCGGTGGTGGGGCTATCGGCCTGGCTACCGCCTATCACCTGGGTAAACGAAAGGCTAAAACCCTTGTACTCGAGCAGTTTACTTTTGTTAACCAACTCGGAAGCTCGGCAGGCGTATCGCGCCAGTTCCGCATTCCCTACCCTGACGAGTACATGGTACAAATGGCTTTAAGTGCAAAACCCTATTGGGATGAGCTGGAAAGAGAAACGGGCACCTCCTTGCTGGATAAGGTGGGCACCTTATGGTTTGGCGATCCGGCAGTACACTCAACCGAAGGTAATATTGCCGAGGCCGAAGCAGCACTGAAAGCTTTAAACGTTCCTTACACCACTTTAACAGCAAAAGAAATTGAAGAAAAATACCACTTCAAAAACCTGCCCGAAACTTATACAGGACTTTTTCAACCCGATGGTGCCAGTATTAATTTTAAAGCTACTATCGAAACGCTGTTAGGTTTGTGCCAGAAACAGGAAACAGTCGAACTGAAAGAGAACTCTCCTGTGCTCAAAATCAATCAGATGGGGAAACTTTTCGAAATTGAAACACCAAATGGCATTTACATTACCGAAAAGCTATCTATTATTCCCGGCCCCTATATCAACAGCGTAATTAACCTGCTCGATTTTAAAATCGAAGCTACGTATTGGAACATGTCGTCGGCTTACTTTAAAAAAACAGATCCTACCATACAATACCCCACCTGGTTTGTGTTTCAAAATGCAGATGGCCAAAACGGCAACCAGTTTTATGGCTTCCCTTCGGTAGACTGGGATCACCCGGAATATATTCGCGTAGCACCCGATTTCGTAATTACCCCTTTAGATGAACCAAATGAAAGGACTTTAATTCCAAATCAGCAAGAACTCGGCTATACGGCCGAATGGGTAAATGATCACATGACAGGCTTAAGCGCTGAGCCCGAATATACTTCGACCTGCTTAATCGCGCTGAGTACTATCCCTAACAAAGAACTGTTAATTGATTTTGCACCGAGCTATGTGCCCAATCATAAAAATATTGTGTTATACGCCACAGGCTGGGCAGCAAAATTCACCCCTTTCTTAGGCAAAATTATGTCTGATCTGGTACTGGACGGACACACCGATTTCGATATTACTCCTTTCCAACTGGGACAAAAATTCTTTAAAGCACTCTAAAAACTACCTCATTATGAACAAAAACACACCTTTAAACACGGGTATGCAACCCGATTTAAAAACTGAAGTCGCCATTATTGGTGCCGGAACCTCTGGATTGTACACTGCTTACCGCCTGGTAACCGATCAAAAATACAATGCCAGCCAGGTGCAGATTTTTGACATGAACGATAAACTTGGCGGCAGACTGGAATCGGTAATTATGCCGGGAATGAATTTCTGGGGCGAACTTGGCGGCATGCGTTACCTCACTTCGCAGCAAATCGTAACCACTTTAATTGAGGGTTATCCGCTTAGCGAAAAAGATCCGGCCAAACGTACGCCAGTACTTAAAGATAAAATGACACCCGTTCCCTTTCCGATGGGCAATCCTGCTGAATTGTTATTCTACCTGCGTAAGCAACATTTTAAACAGGATGCCTGGAATGTGGCACAACGCTATGGCGAAAAACTATCTACCCGCTACTACCTCAATGATGATGATTTGGGTTTCAGTTCTGATCAGCTGTTCAATAAAATTATTTACGATGTTCTGATGGCCGATCCATGGGTGGCCAAAACCTATGGCGACAAGATTATTAAAGGTACTGGTATTTATGATTATTCTTTTGAGCTAACGAGTCGCGATTGGGACGATATCAAGCCTAAACTGGTGTACAATTTCCCTAACTCGCCTTACGATAAACGTTTGGTAAACGACCTGGGTTTCTGGAATCTGATTAAAGACCAGGTTTCGCAGGAGGGTTACGAATTTTTAGCCAATGCCGGCGGTTATTATTCGAATACGATTAACTGGAATTCGGCCGAAGCTTTTCCGTACATGGTGGGCGATTTCTCCGCCGGTACCATTTACAAAACCATCGAAGAGGGTTACGATAGTATCGCCTATGCGGTAGCCAATGCCTATACCGACCATGCCGGTGCTTGTATATGGGCGAAAAACAAGCTGCTTACTTTTACCAAAACGCATCCGTTTATCCATACGCATAAATACGAGCTTACTTTTTTAAACATCGAAACCAATACCAAATGGAAAGTGTACGCCAACACCCTTGTGCTCGCTATGCCACGGAAATCGCTTGAGCTTTTAGATCAGGATAATTTCTTCTTCGATATTAACGAAAACGCAGTACTGAACAACAATATCCGTTCGGTAATTATGGAACCGGCATTTAAAATATTAATGGGCTTTACTTACCCATGGTGGAAAGAACTGGGTATCGACTCAGGTCACTCGATTACCGATTTACCGATGCGCCAATGCTATTATTTCGGAACCGATCCGCAAACCAATAACTCCATGTTGCTGGGTAGCTACGGCGATATGGAAACCGAAACTTTCTGGAAAGCACTTAGCGATGATAAATTGCTTTTCGAAGTAAAGCCAGCCCAATCGGCTTCGCTAAAGGAACTACACGAATTAGACAGCGTGCAGGCCACTAAACTGATGGTAGATGAGTTGATGAACCAGTTGCGCGAACTGCACGGTGCGCAGGTAACCATCCCCGAACCTTATGTAACCTATTTCAGGGATTGGACCGACGAACCTTTTGGTGCAGGCTACCACGCCTGGAAAGCGGGTTACTCGGTTGACAAGGTGATGCCTTACATGCGAAAACCTGTAGTAGACGAGCAGATCCACATTATTGGTGAGGCTTATTCTGATCAGCAAGGCTGGGTTGAGGGCGCTTTCTGCGTGGCCGAACTGATGCTGCAGGATTATTTCGGTCTCAAACGCCCGGTTTGGTTAGATAAGGATTATTATTTAGGTTGGTAATGATGGGGAATGAATAACCAATATTCAATAACCAAGTACCAATAATCAAAAATCAAGAGGGTGTTCAGCGTTTGACGTTGAGCACCTTCTTGTGCTTAATGGCATTTTTTAGTGTTTTTATCAGCTTAATCGCTACTTCGTGTTCAGCATCTGCAGAGTTGTTCTTTTGATTAGGTTTACAATAAGTACCCTTCGACTCTGCTCAGGGTGACGTTAGGAATGGCTTAAACGATGGCTTAGCACTAATGAACCAATGACAAATGAACCAAATAATCAATATCTTAACCAAAAATCAAATATTATGATCTCCCAAACACGCATCGCCAATTTCAATAACTTTTTAAGAGATAAAGGGCTAACCCTAATTTGTGCCGAAAGCATTACCGCAGGCTTATTATCAAGCACCATTGCTTCGGTTTCTGGCGCCTCAGCTATATTAAAAGGCAGTATTGTAACTTACGATGCTACGGTTAAAACGAAAGTGCTGGGCGTTGATGAACAAATTATAGCAGATCATACGGCCGAATCTAAAGAAACAACTTTTGCGATGTGCGCAGGTTTAAGAGAAATCTACCCCGACACTACTATTGCGGTTGCTGTTACCGGTGTGGCCTCCCTACCCACAACCGATTACATTATTGAAAGAGAGGTTGGCCAAATCTATGTTGCTATCTGGTATAAAGCATTTCATCAATTCGAAACGGTAATTAAAGCCGATGGAACCGATGATGAGCGAAATGAAATCCGCGAAAAAGCAGTGGAATATATTTTAGGGAAAATTGAGGAGGTTGTAGGGAATGTTTAGGATGCGGGGAGTTATTTTAACCGCAAAGTACGTAGATAGAATCGTAGAGAACGCTAAGTAAAATATAAGGAATAATATCCGTGTATTACGTGCATCCGTGGCTGTTTTAACCGCAAAGTGCGCAGAGAGAATCGCAGAGGACGCTAAGTAAAAAGGAATAATTTACGTGTATTCCGTGCATCCGTGGCTGTTTAACCACAACGCACACAGAGAAGAAGGCACTGAGGTCGCTAAGTAAAAAAGGAATAATTTCCGTGTATTCCGTGCATCCGTGGCTATTTAACCACAAAGCACACAGAGAAGAAGGCACTGAGAACGCTAAGTAAAAAAGGAATAATTTCCGTGTATTCCGTGCATCCGTGGCTATTTAACCACAAAGCACACAGAGAAGAAGGCACTGAGAACGCTAAGTAAACCAATTAATATCCATGTATTCCGTGCATCCGTGGCTGCTTTAACATTTCAAATAAAACATCCTTAATAATCTTAACTTCTCAAAGATAAATAATTAAACCATTAAGGGATTAAGGACATTAAGCAGTTAACTTAAAATGAGATCGTTAAACAACAACATCACTTAAACGACCAGTTACAGCCTCCAGCACTTCAAAGGCGGTTTCGGCCATTTTATTGCCTTTGTTATCGAGTAAAGGATTAACCTCTGCCACTTCTAAACAAGCAACCTTGCCCGAATCAATTATCTGGTTAATGATTTCGATTATTTCGTACTGATCGAACCCTTTGGCAACCGGCGTACCTGTACCATCAGAAATCAGGTCGCAATCCATGCTATCTACATCAAAAGAAATATAAATGAGGTTGCAGGCAGAGAGCCTGTGCAGGGCTTCTTCTACGCAAGTAGCCAGACCACGGTAGCGTACTTCATCTACCCGGTAATTGCGGATCGCTTCCTGCTCCATCAACCAATCTTCGGCATGCTCGGTATCGCGCACTCCGAAATACACCAGATGTTCGGGCTTGAGCTTAGGAGCTGGAGTACCAATGGCTTTCATACGGTCCCAATGGGTTAAGGTTTCGCCACTTACCTCATTGATATGACACGCAGGGTTATCGTTAGCCAAAGCAGCTGCAAGTGGCATACCATGGATGTTACCTGAAGGTGAAGTATAGGGAGAATGCAGATCGGCGTGTGCATCGATCCATACCACGCCCAGTATTTGATCGGGATAAGCAGCTTTTACACCGCTGATAGTACCCAGGGCGGAAGAATGGTCGCCTGAAAACACGAGTGGAAAATGACCAAGGGCCAGCGTTTGTTTTACCGTTTCGGCCAGTCGCGTGCACTGCTGCAATACCTGACCAATACGCTTGGCAAAGGTGTTGCGGTCTTTATCGTAAATAGATTCGTTATGTGTTTCTACGTCAACAAAAGGAAAGCTGTTAAAATAATCGCTGCCCTTGTTAATGGCAGCAATCTCGATGGCATCGATCCCCATATCCGAACCGCGTGTACCAGCGCCTATGTCTGACCGGTTTTTAACGAGTTTAATGGTACGTGCTTCGGTGTTGATCAACTTCTTCTCCATTTAATTAATATCTGGTTATGGCTGCAAAGTAAGTAAAATGAGTTGGAAAGTGAAGAGGGAATTGGAGTTCTACGTAAAGCAATCCGTGTATTCCGGGCATCCGCGGCCGTTTTTAACCGCAGAGTACGCAGAGAGGAAGGTGCAGAGGGCGCTAAGTAAAATAATATCCTTATATTCCGGGCATCCGTGGCTATTTGCTAACGAAAATTATTCGCTTATGCTGTAATTCTTTTGCCCAATATGGTCAGGCTTTTTTCTACGCCATCTAAAACGGCGATATCAGGAAGTTGCCCCCATTGCTCGAAGCCAAATTGCTGGAACAAGCGCAGGCTAGGTGTGTTGTGCGAAAATATAAAACCAACAAGTGTCTTGATACCGTAATTGGGTGCCTGGTTTATGCAGTATTCCAGGATCTTTTTGCCAAGCCCTTTACCCCTGCTCTCCGGATCGATGTAAATGCTGATTTCAACAGTGGCCTGGTAAGCTGGCCTGCCATAAAAAGATTGAAAACTCACCCAACCCAGAATATGGCCTTGAGTGTCTTCAACTACCCATAGCGGTCGGCTGCTATCGTGCTCATTAAACCATTGTTCGCGACTGGCTACCGATACACGTTCGGTATCTGCAGTTGCCAATCTGGTTGGTACTGTAGAGTTATAGATTTCCACAATTCGGGGCAAATCGTTGCGGGTTGCAGTCCTGAATTTTAAAGCGTCCATATTAGGTTTAATTTAGTGTTTGTTTAAATGGGTTGTAAGGGTTTTACCTGCCGGCTTGAACATATTTCTAAAAATTTTCAATTTAAGTTCAGAGATGCCCATACCAGCAAAGATAAATAGTCCGCCTATTAAAAGCTGCCAGGTAATTACCTCGCCAATGAGATAAGATGCAGCAAGTGCACCGAATATAGGCTCTAAAAGGTAAATTACGGCTACCCGCTCGGCACTGATGTATTGTTGCGCCATGTTGGATACGGAATACATGTAGGCTGTTGAAAAAAGCGAACAGAAAATAACGCCGAACCAAAAGGTATTATCGGCTGGCAACAAGCTTTCTGATGTGCTCCAGACAACCGCTCCAAAAGTAAGCAGCGCACAAGTGGCAAACATAGGTACAATGGTAGCCACGATATCTATCCTGGCCGATTCTTCTTCAACCCTGATCAGGTAGTAGGCAAAAGCGATGGCGCCGCCAATGGTAAACATATCGCCTGCATTAACTGAAAAGCCATTTTTAACAGAAATAATAAACAACCCTACTAACGAAAGGCTTGCAGCAATCCAGATTTTAAGGTGCGGTACCTTTTTATACAAAGCCATTTTTAGTAAGGGTACAATAACCACGCAGGTACCAGCTAAAAACGCAGATTGCGAAGCCGAAGTGAGTTTAATACCCAGGGTTTGCAGTCCAATGCCCAGCATCAACGGAATGGCCAGCAAGGCACCCGAAACAATGCTTTTATAACTCAGGTGTTTTAATTTTTTGCGGAAAACAATTGCCAGCACCAGTGTTGCTCCCACAAAACGATAAAGTAAAAAAAGTTGTGGTGAGTGATTGCTGATCGATAATTTGGTTACCGAAAAAGATATCCCCCAAAAAGCAGTGCCTATAACGAGTAATACCAGAAAAATATTTTTTTTGCCCATGTTTATAATTGTTTTTTCATCATCAGATCGGTCTGTTCGTCGTTGCCCAACCGAAAAATATGTGAGTTAAATACTTCGAAACCTGCTTTGGTATAAAAACGGAGCGCCCGCTGGTTATTTTCCCACACCCCCAGCCAAATGGTTTTACATTGAAGTTCCTCGGCAACTTCGAAAGCTTTATTTAAGAGTATCTGCCCTACCTTTTGGCCGTGAAAAGCAGCCAGCACGTAAATGCGTTCAATTTCGAGTGCTTCTGCCAGTTCTTGTTCTGTCTGCGCATCACCGGTATTCAATTTTAAATAACCTACTACATTCCCTTCAGAAAGAGCAAAGTAAAACTGAGAGTTAGGGTGCTCAAGTTCTGCCATCAGTTTGTCGTACGAAAAACTCGAATCGAGGTAGGCTTTCATGTTGGCTTTGCTGGTTGTATCGACAAAGGCTTCTAAAAAGATTTGCCGGCTAATAGACTGTAATGTTAAAATAGCCGGCGGGCCGACCTGTTGTAGGGTTAATTGATGCATTTTATATTGTTTGCTGACTTGTAAAGCGGAATAATAGCACAAAGATAAGCTACTGAGTAATTCAATAAAATGCTATTTTATCATTTATTAATGCATAAATTGCAATAATGGATCTGCAACAAATCAAATATTTTTTAACTCTGGCCGACGAACTTCATTTCTGGAAAACGGCCGCTAAGATGAACATCACGCAATCGGCATTAAGTCGGCAGATCCAGGCTTTGGAGCAGGAACTGGATATCCAGCTTTTTATCCGCAACAAGCGTAATGTAAAGCTTACTGCAGCGGGCAAGTTCATGAAGGAAAAGTGGATGAAACAGTTCAACGAAATCAGCCACATCCATAAGTTTGCGAGCCAGATTCAGCTGGGCG
Organism: Pedobacter ghigonis; assembly: GCF_903166585.1. Taxonomy (GTDB): domain Bacteria; phylum Bacteroidota; class Bacteroidia; order Sphingobacteriales; family Sphingobacteriaceae; genus Pedobacter; species Pedobacter ghigonis. The sequence goes on along the minus strand of NZ_CAESCM010000014.1, from coordinate 20,717 downwards.
AATACGGAACGATCAGAATTGCACATCCCGATTCTATTTCAGGATCACTGGTGCCGCAAATCACCATGAGGATAAATGAAGAGTTTCCCAAACTGCAGATTGAGCTCGTACAGGTGATGTACGAAAATCAGCAGGAGTTTTTAGCGAACTATAAACTCGACGTGGTGATTACCCGCGATAAGAATACCATTGATGGGATTAGCGCAAAAAAAATATATACTGACCATCTGGCGCTGGTAGTGCCCGACGATCATCCGCTGAAAAGTGTGGAGGAGTTGAGTCGCGAGGTGCTGGCCGCCCAAAAATTCATCCTGCCGGTTAAAGATGAAGGTAGCAGCTATAACCACATCATTAAAAACGTGTTTAAATCCTTTGGTATCCAGCCCAATGTTTATCTGCACTCTGAATTTGGTTCAACGATTATCGCTCTGGTTCGTCGGAAACTCGGGGTGGCTATCTTGCCCGATTCGTATGTCTACCACGCTATACCAGGCATCAGATACATTCAGCTCCCCTACCCAACCGATTTATACCTGAACTGGAGAAGTGACGATGAGAACCCGATTATAGCGAATATTATTAAACTGTTGCTGGAGATTGAGTTGGTACCGCAGGCGTTCTAACCGCAAAGTCGCGTACCCGTGGCTGTTTAACCGCAAAGTATGCAAAGCAAAGGCGCGAAGGCAGCAAAGTATAGTAAGCCCATAGATGCAAAATCTTCCGTGTTATACCGTGCATCCGAGGCTATTTAACCACAGAGCTAATAGAGAAAAGCACAGAGGGCACAAAGATTATAGGAACCGCAAACGCACAAAAACCTTCCGTGTTATACCGTGCGTCCGTGGCTATTTAACCACAGAGCGAACGGAGAAAAGCACAGAGGGTACTGAGATTATAGTAAGCACAAAAACAATTGTATTCGAGTTGGGAGTAATGAGTTGGGACTGGATTAAACTATGGGGTAGCCTAATGAACCAATGACAAATGAACTAATGAACCTTTAAGCAGGCCTGTTTTCGCATAACCAGCTTTGCATATATGGAAACGGCTGGGCTTGATTTTTTTCAGCTTGTATATTATCGAAGGTCATACCGCACCATTGCAACAGTGGAACCCCCATAAAAGATCCTTGTTGAAAATTTTCAATGATGTTTTTGCCACCTGATTGATATCCATTTTCATGGAACACCACAATAGGATCGATATTAAGGTGAATGCAGGCTGCGTAAGACCAGGCGATGGCCATCATCTCCCCACCCTGGTGGAGATCTGAAGGCACCAAATCATCGCTCATTCCTTGTCTGATTTCGGGAGGCATGCAGGCCAGGTGCCCGGCTTCATGCAAAATATCGCCGGGATAGAGCAGTTTATTGATATCGAGAATTAAAATCCCCTCGCTGAGCTTTAAGCCCGGAAGAAAGGTTTGACCGTCGATTTCAGTAAGCTTATAAAGCAAACCGATCCTATCTAAAAAAGAAAGGATCGGTGAGATTTCTGATAAAAAGGATTTCATGCTGAAACAACTGACGGGTAAGGTTTATTCCCCTATCCTAATTTTGCAGTTTAAATTTTATTTAAAATTGTATTTTAAACCCACTTCAAACTCGCCATTGGCATAATTTTGTAAAGCCGAAGTATTTGTGGTGTACATCACTAAAATAGACAGTTGGTTTTGATAGGTTGTACCTGCACCTACTGAAACGCTGTTACTGCTGTGGTAAATGGTGCTTAACAATAGTTTGTTGGTCCAGAATTGGGTATTTAGTCCTAAATCAACAATATCGCGATAGTTATCAATACCTCTGTAACTAAACTTCGGTTCAATTACACTCAACACCTTGTTTGGATTAAGGAACTTGTAGCTTACTGCCGCAAAATAGGTTGCGCGGTCTACCACTGTTCTGGCTACATCGCGGTTGAAGAAACGTTTCATATTGGGCAGCGCCGCCTGGATATTTAAATTCTGGTTGCGGAAAGCAATCCCGAAATCGCCATCAAAGTACAGTTTACGCTGGTTAAAGTTGGTTAACGACAAATCGCCCTGGTCGCCCCTTATTTTACTAAAATCGATCCACTCGTTCATAATACCTGCCGACAATCCAAAATCGAGGTAGCTCGATTCGTTGTTCAATGGTAAGTGATAGGCATAAGTACCTTTTAAACTGGTACGCTGAATCACGCCTGCGTTCTCATTGTAAAATGACAAGCCTGCCCCAACCTTGTTACTTTGCGTACCGTAGGTTGCTGTTACTGCCTGCATGGTAGGTGCGCCTTCAATGGAAGTCCACTGTGCCTTATAACCTGCATTGAGCTCCCATCCCTTTTCGATACCGGCCATGGCCGGATTGCTTAAATAAAGGTTTTGATAGTACATACTGCCCATAGGGTTAAGCTGCGCAAAGGCCGGGATGCTGAGACCGAACATCACCAATGTGATAAGCATTTTCCTTGTTTTCATCTTTATACTTTTTTATGCCATAACCAGTGTTTTAAACCGGTTATGGCAGGTTAAATCTTAGTTATTACCTACAATTGTGATATATCCTTTTCTCACACCAACTCCGGGACCGAAATCAATGATGTAATAATAAGCACCTTCCGGTACTACCGATCCCCTGAAAGTACCACCCCAGCTGTTGTCATAGCCTTTCATTTCGAATACAATTTTTCCTGAACGGTCAAACACTTTAACCGTATTGTTTGGATACATATCGATATTCTCTACTTTCCAGGTATCATTTTTACCATCACCGTTAGGGGTAATTACGTTCATAATATTCAGCACCTGGTAATCGGCCCTTACCTCAAGGGTAAAGGTTTTGGTGCTGCTACGTCCGTACTGGTTAAAACCGGTTACCGTGTAAGTAGTGGTTTGAGATGGCCTAACAGTTAATAAAGCATTGTTTTGTCCGCTAAGGATACCATTTGCATTCGACCACTGATAAGTTAATGCTCCACTTGCTGTAAGTACAGCAACCTCGCCTTTGCTAATGCTATTGCCTTTGTTGCTGGTAATGGTAATTACCGGTGGCGGGTTCTCGATTACTGTGAACGACTGCACCACATTGGTTGCTGCCTGGTAATCGGCATTTCCTGCCTGACTGGCGGTAATGTTAATTACACCTGCTTTCAGGATCTCAACCTGGTTACCATTAATGATCCGTGCTACTGCAGGGTTACTGCTGGTATAAGTTACCGGTAAACCTGAACTTGCGGTTGCCGTTAAGGTAAAGGTTCCATCGGTATCTAATTTATTTGGCAGCGCTGCAAACGTAATGGTTTGTGCTGTCGGATTAATGGTTAGTGTACCCGCAACATAAGTGATGCTGTAATTGGCCGCTGCTGCACCACTGGCTGTAATCGGATAATTACCCGCTGATGATGTTGTAGTAGCGGTTGTAGCTAACACTACCGGACTGGTTAACACCGCGCTGGTTTCGGTACCCACAAAGCCACTGTAACTTGCGGTAAGTGCAGGATTAGCTGCGCCGAAGTTTTTGTTTTTATTGTCGGCTGTAATTACAAGCGCTTTTCTGGTAATTACCAGGTCGGCAGGTGTGTAAGTAATAATGTAGTTTGTTCCGGCTGATATGGTATTCTGTGCAATTGCATAGTTACCAATATTCTCTCCGGCTGCACGGCTCAAGCTACCTGTAATAGCATCGCCTGTGGCCAGGGCACCTGTAGAAAGTGTATAGGTTAATAACGGATCGGTGCTACCATAAACTTTTGTTTTCGCATCGGCAGTAACCGTAATTGGTTTTGCACTGATGTTTGCTGTAGTGGTTGATACACTAGCCAAAGTATAATTGGCAGCTTTAGCTCCCGATAACACCAAACCTGCACCTGTTACCACTTTTGCTGTACCTATGTTTTTATCGGCAAAGGTTGCGGTGCCACCGGTTAAGGTTACATCGGCAACATCAGCAGTTAATACACCGGTTAACGTTCTACCTGTAAGGGCAGCGGTAGTATTACCATCGTAGACTTTGTTGCCGGCAGTAATGCTGCCATTTACAGTTTTCGCAGTAATGGCTGCTGTTGTGGTTGATACACTGGTTAAGCTGTAGTTAGCTGCTTTAGTACCTGTAAGCGCCATGCCTGCTGAAGTTACTGTTTTCGCTGTACCAACATTTGCATCGGCGAAGCTCGCTGTACCACCTGTTAAGTTAACATCAGCAGCATCGGCGGTTAAAACGCCTGTTAAGCTTCTGGTTAATACTGTGGCAGTAGTATTACCATCGTAAACCTTACTGTCAGCAGTAAATGTTCCGGTGATATTTCTTACCCCAATGTTAGCCGTTGTTGTAGCTACACCTGTTAGGTTATAGTTAGCAGATTTTGAACCGGCTAAAACCATTCCTGTTGAAGTTACTGTTTTACCTGTACCAATATTGGCATCTGCAAAACTGGCTGTGCCACCGGTTAAGGTTACATCGGCCACATCGGCTGTAATTACACCAGTTAATGTTCTGGTTAAAATGGTTGCAGTGGTGTTACCATCATAAGCTTTGTTATCGGCCGTAAATGCACCTGCGATATTTTTTGCCGTAATGTTAGCAGTTGCAGTGGCTACACCTGTTAGGTTGTAGTTGGCTGCTTTGGTTCCGGCTAAAGTTAAGCCCGTAGCCGATACCGTTTTAGCTGTACCTACGTTTGCATTGGCAAAACTTGCGGTTCCACCGGTTAAAGTAACATCGGCAACGTCGCCTGCCAATACACCGGTTAAAGTTCTGGTCAGGATATTTGCAGTAGTATTGCCATCGTAAGTTTTGCTATCAGCAGTAAAGTTACCCGCGATATCTTTGGCTGTAATATCGGCTGTTGTGGTAGCAACCGAAGCTAAAGTATAGTTAGCTGCTTTCGCACCCGTTATGGTCATACCTACAGCTGTTACGGTTTTACCTGTACCTTTATTGGCATCGGCAAAGCTTGCAGTACCACCTGTTAAGGTTACATCAGCGGCATCTGCTGCCAGTACCCCGGTTAAAGTTCTGGTTAATACGGTGGCGTTGGTATTACCATCGTATACTTTATTACCAGCTGTAAAGTTACCGGTAATGGTTAAACCAGTAATATTAGCCGTAGTAGTAGCTACCCCTGTTAAATTATAATTGCCTGCTTTTGTACCCGACAAACCCATACCCGTTGCAGTTACAGTTTTACCCGTACCAATGCTGGCAGTGGCAAAACTTGCTGTTCCGCCGGTTAAAGTTACATCGGCTATATCACCTGCAAGTACACCGGTTAAAGTTCTGGTAAGGATATTTGCGGTTGTATTGCCATCGTACACTTTGTTATCGGCGGTAAAATTACCCGCGATATCTTTTTCTGTAATATCGGCAGTGGTAGTACCAACTGATGCTAAAGTATAGTTGACAGCCTTAGCGCCTGTTAGTGTTAAGCCTGTTGCGGTAACCGTTTTACCGGTGCCTTTGTTCGCATCGGCAAAAGTTGCTGTTCCACCGCTTAGAGTTACATCTGCTGCATCGCCCGCTAACACACCTGTTAAGGTCCTGGTTAAGATAGCGGCAATGTTATTGCCATTGTACACTTTATTATCGGATGTAATATTACCTGTAATGGCCAATCCCGTGATGTTAGCAGTAGTAGTCGCCACACCAGTTAGGTTGTAATTACCAGCTCTTGTTCCTGTAATGGCCATACCTGTTGAAGTAACCGTTTTACCTGTGCCTACGCTGGCTGTTGCAAAACTTGCTGTACCTCCTGTTAGGTTAACATCAGCAACATCAACAGCCAATACCCCTGTTAAGGTCCTGGTTAAAATTGCGGCATTGGTGTTACCATCATAAACTTTGCTATCAGCTGTAAAATTACCGCTGATATTTTTAGCAGTAATGTTTGCAGTAGTTGCATTTACAGTAGTGATATTATAGTTGCCTCCTTTAGCTCCCGCCAATACCAAACCTGATGCATTTACAGATTTGCCAGTACCTGCATTTTCGTTATTGAATGTTGCCGTACCGCTGTTAACAGTTACATCTGCTAAGTCGGCAGGCAATACACCTGTTAAGGTTCTGGTTAAAATGGTAGCGGTAGTATTACCATCGTACACTTTACTATCGGCTGTGAAGCTTGCGGTAAGGTCTTTAGCGGTAATATCGGCAGTAGCAGTATTAACCGAGCCTAGAGTATAGTTGGCTGCTTTGGTTCCGCCAAGTGTCATTCCGGTTGCGGTAACGGTTTTAGCTGTTCCTTTATCGGCATCAGCAAATGTTGCTGAACCTCCTGTTAAGGTAACATCTGCTGCATCGGCGGCCAATACACCTGTTAAGGTTCTGGTTAAAATCGTTGCAGTGTTGTTACCATCGTACACTTTATTACCAGCGGTAAAGTTGCCTGTTAAGGCCAATCCGGTAATATTGGCAGAGGCAGTGCCTACACTCGTTAGGTTGTAGTTACCTGCTTTTGTTCCACCTAAGGTCATTCCGGCTGAAGTAACCGTTTTGCCCGTACCTACTGTGGCAGTTGCAAAAGCAGCTGTGCCGCCGGTTAAAGTTACATCGGCAACGTCGCCCGCTAATACACCAGTTAAGCTTCTGGTTAAGATGCCTGCCGTAGTGTTACCATCATAAGCTTTATTAGCTGCAGTAAAGGTTCCGGTGATATCTTTTGCAGTTATATCGGCTGTTGTGGTAGCTATTGAAGTTAAGTTATAGTTACCTGCTTTGGTACCGGTAATTGTAATGCCTGCTGAGGTAACGATTTTCCCGGTAGCTACATTTTCATTGTTGAATGTAGCTGTACCACCTGTGGCTGTTACATCTGCAACATCACCAGCCAGCACACCAACTAAACTTCTGCCAGTAAGTGTTGCGGTAGCATTACCATCGTAACTCTTATTGCCTGCAGTAATGGTTCCGGTAATATCTTTTTTGTTAATACTAGCAGTAGTTGTTGCAACAGACGATAAGGTATAGTTTGCTGCTTTGGTACCACCTAAAGTCATACCTGCGGCAGTAACGGTTTTGCCCGTACCTGCATCGGCTGTGCCGAAAGTAGCTGTACCACCGGTTAGAGTAACATCGGCCGCATCGGCTGGTAATACACCGGTTAAGGTCCTGGTTAATACACTTGCTGTGGTATTGCCATCGTAAGTTTTGTTATCGGCAGTAAATGCACCGGTTAAAGCCAAGCCGGTAATGTTGGCTGTAGTAGTAGCAACGCCTGTTAAGTTGTAGTTTGCTGCTTTGGTTCCGGTTAAGGTTAAACCTGTTGCAATAACGGTTTTACCTGTTGCGGCCAATGCATCAGCAAAGGTTGCTGTTCCACCTGTTAAGGTTACATCTGCTTCATCGCCTGTTACTACGCCAGTTAATGTTCTGGTTAAAATGCTTGCTGTATTGTTACCATCATAAGCTTTGTTGCTGGCGGTAATGCTACCAGTGATATCTTTAGCGGTAATGTTAGCTGTTGTTGTATTTACAGATAATAAAGTATAATTAGCAGCCTTTGTTCCTCCAAGCGTCTACCCGCTGAAGTTACAGTTTTGCTATTGGCTACATTGGCGTTATCGAAAGTTGCAGTACCTCCCGTTAGGGTTACAGTTAATTCGTCGCCTGTTACCACACCAGTGAGTGTTCTGGTTAATATACTTGCTGTATTGTTTCCATTGTAAACCTTATTGTCAGCAGTGAAGTTACCGGTAAGGTCTTTTGCATTTACAGTTAAAGTTTGAGTTACATCTGTTGCGGCATTAAATCCGGTACTTGCAGCTTGTTTTGCAGTAATTACTGCCGTTCCTGCTGCTACAATATGAATTTTACCAGCTACAATTGTAGCTACGGCCGGATTACCGCTGGTGTAAGTGATGGTATTAATTCCTGAAGTTGCACTGCTTGCTCCCGGATCAAAATCGGCAGTACCATAAGTAGTTGAAGCAGTACCTGCAAATGTGATCGTTTGATTTGCATTTGGCCTGTTAACCGTTACGGTATATGTTTTTGTTGTAGTTCCGTTTTGTGCAGTAACTTTAATATCAAAAGTATTGTTACCAAAGTTTAAAGCTAAGTCTGCTGTTTCTACACCGCTGGTTAAGGCTACATAGCCTGCTCCGTTTGCATTGATTTGCAATGTTGATCCAGCTGCAAGTGCAGTAGCAGTTAATTTTACAGTATTAGTTGCAGTTAAAACGCTTGCAGTATAAGTGGTAGTTCCTGCTGCAAATACTGGTGTTAGTCCGGCAGTGGTACTTAATGCAGATAAATCGGCGTTTGCATAATACGGATCGTAGAAACCAAAATCTACGTCAGTTCTGTTTTGCCCTGAAGCAAGTGCGAAAGTTGCACCAACAGTTCCTGTTCCATCAAGATCATAAGTGCTGGTATAACGAGCAGGATAACCTGTTACCACTACTGTATAAGCACTCGAAGGATTTAAGTTACTGAATGTATAATTGCCTGATGCGTTTGTTGTGGTTGTTAAGTTTACCGCATTAGCAAAGATGTCTGTTCCGGTTAAGGTAACGGTTGCACCGTTTACCCCTGGCTCACCTCCATCCTGTACACCATTTTGGTTATAATCCAACCATACAAAATTACCAACTGATGCAGCTACCTGTTTGTTTACCGTAAGTGTATAAGTTTTGGTAACGGTAGTTTCTTCGGCAGTAACCCTAACATTAATTGAATTTGCACCATCAGCTAACGTATAAGCTGTTGAAGCTGCACCATTGGTTAGTGAGGTGTAAATTCCTGCTCCCACACTCGATTCTAATGTTGCATGACTTTCAGCCCTTGTTGCTGTAACCGTAGCTATTGTGGCGGTATAAGGCACGTTAATACTGTAACTTGTAGTACCGGCGGCAAAGACTGGTGTATATGTTCCGGCACTGGTTGTTAATGAAGCTAAATCGGCATTTCTTGATTTTGCTCCCGAAACAGTTACCGGACTTGTTGCATCAGCAATAACTACTGCCGCTGCAGCACCCGCGTTCCAATCTTCGGCTGCTGCCAGATTGTAAACGGTTGCATCGGCTGCAGTCAGGCCGTCTTTATTCATTAATAAAGCTAAAGCCGACTTATCTGTTGCACTAACGGTAATACTGAATGAAGTGCCGTTGGTAAGCTCTGCATTAGGCGAATCGGTTAAGGTATATGTTGTTGCCCCCTGACCTCTGAAAGTTAGCTTATTGGCTACAACATCATTTGTGGCTCCGTTTAGTTTTAAAAAGCCAGTTCCTGTTACAGCTAATACACCTGTAGTGGCATCGTAAGTTGCTGAAGTAATAACCGGTACGGCTACACTACTTGCAGTAACCCCATTTCCGGTTAAATCGGCTACAACAACAGCTGCATCTGCACCGGCTGCCCAGTCTTCTGCTGCTACCAGATTGTAGGTTGTTCCACCAGTTGATGATGTACCATCTTTATTTACAACCAGATTAAGTGCTGCTTTATCATCGGCGCTTAAAGTTAATGTAAACGTTGTTGCCGAAGTAATATCTACATCAGCAGTGTTGGTTAAGGTATAAGTACTACCCCCTTCGGCAGTAATACCTATTTTATTAGCTGTAATATCGTTTGCCGATCCTGATAGTAATAAGAAGTTGGTTCCGGTTACTACCAAAGCACCTGTTGAAGCATTGTAAGTTGCGCTGGTAATAGCTGGAACAGCTACATTTGAAACTGTTATACCATTTCCGGTTAAATCTGCAACAACAACGGCTGCATCTGCTCCGGCAGCCCAATCTTCGGCTCCTGCCAGATTATAAGTTGTACCACCTGTTGAAGAGGTACCGTTTTTATTGGCAATAAGATTAACCCCTGTTCTATCTCCTGCACTCAAAGTTAAACTAAATGCTGTTGTTGAAGTTATTTCTACATTAGAGGTAGTGGTTAAGGTGTAAGTTGCACCACCATCGCCTGTAAGTGTAAATTTATTGGCTACAATATCATTAAGTGCACCTGCTTTTGCTAAAAAGCCTGTACCCGTTACGGCAAGTACGCCGGTAGTGGCATTATAGGATGCTGATGTAAGGGTTGGTACAGCAACATTGCTGGCTGTAATTCCATTTCCGGTTAAATCTGCAACAACAACGGCTGCATCTGCTCCGGCTGCCCAATCTTCGGCAGCGGCCAAATTGTAAGTTGTACCACCTGTTGATGAGGTACCATTTTTGTTAATAAGTGGGTTCACTATTCCCTGATCAGTAAGGCTCAAGGCTAAAGTAAATGATGTTGACGAGCTAATCTCTGGATTAGGCGTATCGGTTAACGTGAAAGTAATTCCTCCCTCACCCGTTATTGCAAATTTGTTGGCCAAAATATCATTTGCTGCTCCTGTTTTAGCTAAAAAGCCTGATCCGGTAACGGTCAATAAGCCTGTAGCGGCATCGTAAGCTGCAGAAGTAATTACAGGAACAGCTACATTACTTACAGTAATTCCATTACCTGTTAAATCGGCCACCACAACTGCGGCATCTGCCCCGGCTGCCCAATCTTCGGTTGCAGCAAGGTTGTAAGTAGTTCCACTGGTTGAAGCAGTTCCGTTTTTATTAACGATCTGATTAATGCCAAGCTGATCTGCGGCACTTAATGTTAGGGTAAATGCTGTTGCAGAAGTGATTTCTACATTACTGGTATTGGTTAAGGTATAAGTAGCACCTCCCTCACCTGTTAAGGTAAATTTGTTGGCAACAATATCGTTTGTAGTTCCTGATAATGGTAAGAAATTGGTTCCGGTTACTACCAAAGCTCGGGTCGAAGCATTATAAGTAGCACTGGTAATAGTAGGAATTGCCACATTCGAAACAATAATCCCGTTTCCTGTTAAATCTGCAACTACAACTGCTGCATCAGCACCGGCTGCCCAATCTTCGGCTCCTGCCAGATTATAAGTTGTACCATCTGTTGAAGATATACCGTTTTTATTGGCAATAAGATTAACTCCTGTTCTATCTGCCGCACTCAAAGTTAAACTAAATGTTGTCGCCGAAGTGATTTCTACATTAGAGGTAGTGGTTAAGGTGTAAGTTGTACCACCATCACCTGTCAGGGTAAATTTATTGGCTACAATATCGTTGGTTGCGCCGTTTAACTTTAAAAATCCTGTTCCGGTTACGGCAAGAACGCCTGTAGTAGCATTATAAGTTGCCGAGGCAAGGGTTGGTGCCGCAACATTACTTGCGGTAATTCCGTTACCCGTTAAATCTGCAACTACAACGGCTGCATCTGTTCCGGCTGCCCAATCTTCGGCGGCAGCCAAATTATAGGTGGTTCCGCTGGTTGAAGTGGTTCCGTTTTTATTTATGATCTGGTTAACCCCTGCCTGATCTGTAGCATTTAACGTTAGCGTAAATGCTGTTGAAGAAGTAATTTCTACATTAGGCGTAGTTGTTAAAGTATAGATAGCACCGCCCTCACCAACTAAAGTAAATTTATTGGCGACAATATCGTTTGTTGCGCCCGATAAAGAGCTGAAATTTGTTCCTGTTACCACTAAAGCCCCGGTCGATGCATTGTAAGTAGCACTGGTGATTGCAGGAATAGCCACATTAGAAACGGTAATACCATTTCCGGTTAAATCTGCTACCACAACGGCTGCATCTGCTCCAGCTGCCCAATCTTCGGCTGCTGCCAAATTATAAGTTGTTCCACTTGTTGATGAGGTACCGTTTTTATTGGCAATAAGATTAACTCCTGCCTGATCGGCTGCACTTAACGTTAGCGTAAATGCTGTTCCTGACGTGATTTCTACATTACCCGTGTTGGTTAAGGTATAGATAGTACCTCCTTCACCTGTTAGGGTAAATTTGTTAGCTACAATATCGTTGGTAGCTCCTGATAACGAAAGAAAACCGGTTCCGGTTACCGCTAAAGCTCCGGTTGAAGCATTATAAGTAGCACTTGTAATAGCAGGCGCTGCTACATTGGATACTGTAATTGGATTGGTTGCATCTACAATAACTGATGCAGGATTTTCTCCCGCAGCCCAATCTTCGGCCGCTGCCAGGTTATAGGTACTTCCACTGGTAGAAGAGGTTCCGTTTTTATTCAACATCACGCCAACAGCATTCTTATCTGTAGCATTTAGCGTTATGGTAAAAGCTGTTGATGATGTGATTTCTACATTAGCTGAGGTAAGGTTATAGGTTGTGCCCCCTTCTCCGGTTAACGTAAATTTATTGGTTACTATATCGTTGGTAGCACCAGCCAAAGCAGGAAAAGCCGATCCGGTAACCACCAAAGCACCTGTTGAAGCATTGTAAGTAGCCGATGTAATAGTTGGTGGTGTAGGTGTAGCGGTTACATCAGCTGTTTTAGCACTTTCGTTAAAATAATTATCTTCTGCAGAAATGCGGTAGTAATACTGCGTGCCGTTAACAAGACCTGTATGTGTATAGGTTGTGGTTCCTACCGGCACACCAGCAATGAAAGTGGTTGGTGCTGGTGTAGTGCCACCATAAATTTTATAACCTAATAAATCGACATCCGCATTTGCATTCCAGGTTAGTGTATTTTGCGAACTTCCTGCGCTTGCAGCAAGTCCGGTCGGTACTGTTGGTAAGATAACATCAGTTGGGGCTATTTTAATTAACTCCCCTCCTAATGTTCCATCGTCGCCATCAGCTATGTATCCGGTAGTGCCAATAAAAGCCACTCCATAAGGCAGAAATGTACCTATTCCATGCAAACCCGAATAAAAAGCAGTAGGCGTACCCGTAGCACCAGTATATTTATTTAGCGAATAAATATTTGTTCCACTGCTTTCTGTTGAATAAAGGTTGCCGAAATCATCTAATCCTAGTGTTGTTGCATAGGTACCTGTAGCAATACTTGTAGTTGTAGCATATGTAGGTGCATTTAATTTCAAAATCCCTCCAGTGTATGTTGGTACACCAACTACAGCAGAAACGGTGTATGGTTTGGTTACATATATGTCACCGCTTGGAGAGATAGTGATACCTGTTGGATAACCAACCCCCTGATCGTTAGGCAAACCATGGTATAACATTACTTTTGCTGAGCTTGCTACCGATGGATTGGTGTATTTACACACTGCATAATCCGAATTGGTTGCGTTATATTCCAGCGCATATAAATTGCCTGTGGCATCAAATGTTAAACCGGTAAAATAACTACCGGTTTGCACGGTGGTAGGTGCATAGCTTGCCGAAGCATTTAACCTGATAATCGCGCCATTATTTGATGTAAAATCGGTACTGATGTAAACATCACCGTTTGGTGCAACAGCTAAACCCCAAGGCAGCTCTGCTACATTTGAGGTTAATCCGCTGTAAATCTGGGTTGGGCTGCCGGTGCCATTTGTGTACTTAACTACATGATAAGACCCGGCACTGACTGCCTTAGTTACATAAATGTTTCCATTGGCATCTTTAGCCAAAGCAGAATACAACCCTCCAGCATGTAACTGGGTTTTAGTATACTGTGCCATTGCGGGCATGAGCGCCAGAAAGAGCACAATAGTAGAAACCGTACCGAGTACTTTTGTAATAAATTTCTTCATAGTGAGGTTAATTTAAACTGATAAATATGGATTTTGCCAACCGCTCTCTGTTTCATCAAAAACGGTCGATATATCATAACCCAGAGCTGTATCCTGAGCAATGATGGTATGGTTATGGGCATTTTGGCCCGTATTTATTTTACAAATATCTATGATTGGAAAAGGTCCAGAAATAGGCTTTTGAAGCACGATATGGCCTCTTGGTCCTGCAACTCCTCTTGATTCTAGATGATTAGCCGCTTCTACTAACTGTCGTTTTTTTAACAAAGGAAGCATGGTAGAGATGGCTATGCCGCTCTCGTAGCCCATCATGGCGAAAATGTTCGCATCCTGTTTCGAAAAGTCTTCAAATTTGGTAACAAAGCTCTTGTTTTTCTTTTCTTCGGATCTTCTGGTCCACGAAAATGCGCTATAGAATTTAATACCAAGGTGATTAACTTCTTCCAGCTTGTCCGGATAAGCCATATTTTCAACAGTTATCAATGGTATAGTATCGTAAAATTTACTGTTTTTCCATTGTGTTAAAAACCGGTTCCCCAAATCTCCCGTAAAAATAGCATGAACAAAATCAGGCATATCTTTATCTATTGTTTCGAAAAAAGGCTCGAGGTTTAACGTTTCTGAATTAGCATAGGCCTCCGGAAGTACAAAACTACCTAGTTTGGCGCTTCCGGCAGCTATGGCACCGTTAAAAAATGATGTACCTAAATTGAAACCAGATTCGTAAATAGGCATTAGCATTTGACCCGATGGGCCAAAATTATTTACTGCCCATTTTCCCAATACGTACTCGGTTTGCCATATGGCCAGTGAAATGGTGTTGATAAAAGGACCAAAGCCATTAGGGGGCGGAACCAATTCTCCCATATCGAAGAAAAGTCCGAATTTATGATGATTTTCTAGCATTGGCCTGATGTCTTCAATTGATTTGAGGCTCAACATGCCCATTATCACATCTACCCCATCGAAAAACACCAGTTTTTGTACAGCTTCTACAACTGCTTTCCTACCTCCCTGACCAACATAAGCTGGCACAAAGGCAAATTCTGCAGCACGAATGCCCAATTCTGATGCCGCACACGAAAATCCAGTCATAAAATGCTGTGCATAATATGGATAGATCCCCGAGTAGGGCATCAGAAAACCAATTTTGGAGGGACTATTCATTTTTAGTTTCTTGAAGGGAAAATACCTTCCAGGCAGATTTCAAAACTAACTGCCAGGTAAGGCTGCAAAATCGATACAGGTATATTACTTCCTGTAGCACCAACAGAAAGTAGCCCCAGATTGGTATTTGGAGCTGTTGTGGTGTACGTGTTCAATGATACAGCACTTGGACCAGAGCCATTTTTTGGACTGGCAGATAAATAATTGTTTGTTGGAACACCTGTAGTTCCGGCCGCTGTATTGGCCGTTAATGTGTGGGTATGTGCAGGTAAATTACTGGTTAAGATACTTACCGACTCCGTTCCGGCCGCCTGCCCTAGAACATAAGGTGAAAGCCCTGGGCCAGAGCCCCAATGAATCGGTGTTCTACCCTGAAAATTAGGTAAAGCAAAGGTAGTTTGCCCGTTACCGCCATAAGTGGTTCCAAGTAAAGAAAATAACGCGGTATTTTGCGCTATTGACATAATTTGGCCATTGCACATCGCCCAACCTCTTACCGGAAAATTGAGGCCGAACATTTTAATGACTGAAATGTATTCTTCCATGATTAATGTTTTAAAAGTGAGATTTTGATTAATTTATTTGATTAAGTGTTGTATTTACTATGTTTTGGTTTGATCAGGCTTAAGCTTTCAGATACATGCAAAGATTGGTCTGCCCCCGGAACACGTTGTTTCAGATCGAGCAAAGTCTTCTTTTTTAGCACATTGAATTCTAGGGTTACCTGCGATACAGATTGTGCAGCATTATAATTCTGACCCAATAAAACTTCTTCCTTTTCAGTGTTCCTGATTATTCTGAGCAAGCTTCGCCCCGTTTTGGTATTGCCTCCAATAACCAAATCTACCTTAGCGCTCGATGCAGCCAGATTATGATTATTTTCTTCAGCATCTAAAGAAAATCCTAAATGAGATAAACAAACCACCAAATCACATGCTTCAACTTCTTTTAAATATTTAGCGATATTGTTTAAAGCCACAACTGGATCAGACACCTTTAACCCTGTTATTTGAGTTGTTTCTCCAACTCCCGTAACCCCTACCCTATATTTACCATAAGTAATTACTTGGTAACTTTTTACAGCCTTTTGTACCTTGTGGTCTTCAAAATGGTAGTTGCAGCTTAACAGATCGAAAGCCATTTGTGGAAGTAAATTGGCAAAAGCATCAATCCCTTGTTTTAAGTCGGCGGCACTAAGATTAACCGCATGGTAACCTACCTTATTCATCCATTGGATAGTTTCGGTATGGTTATTTCGGTTAAAATTTAAAAATCCACCTGCATCTAATAATAAAGTAGAAACAAGTTCGTTATTGATGGTAGTTTGTAAAGACTTTAGTCCACCAAATCCTTGAGCGGTTGAATTAACAGCCCCACAAATATCATTGCTATACATGATATTAACCTGTTTTTGGTTTACAGATTTGGTATAGATAGTACGGCTTGCTTTAGCAAGTGAATCAATTGGACCAGCCAATAAGAGACTACTGCTCAACAAGACGTTCCTCTTTAGAAAAGAGCGTCTATTGGTATTCATAAAAAGTTTAATAAGGGATGTTTGTTGCTGTAAAGATGGGACAATTTTACTTATAGTACAAATACTACAAGGTTACATTTATATACCCCCCCCACTTTCAGTAGACAAAAGACTCAAAATAGTATATAAAAGCAGTGTTTTAGTAGGCAAGAGAGAATATTATTTATTTATTGATATATGTCAATATTTATGAAAATTAAAAAAATAAGTCATTTCACTCCATATAAACCAACACAAATGAGTACACGTAATACTACAAAAAATTCATTTTTGTCGCTTAATAAATAAAGTGTGTAATTGATTTACACTTTTTATTGAAATTGATTGAATAGTATTTAAAACTAAGGACTGGTTTTATTGTTTTTAGAAAGCATTACCAGGATCAATTAAATTATAAGTACTCCAACATATTTTTTAGTACCCTTTTTTAATTTGGCCTTGATAACTGTTTTGAAAAACTCTCGTAAGCACTAGCAACGCCAGGGTAACTTAAGAGCCTTAGTTTATTATCTCCACTAAACTTTTCGCCCGGGTTTTTACTGTGGTACTTTAACCGCTCAGCCTTTTTTTCGTGTGTCGTTTTGTCAATTTTTACCATTTTAAAAAAATGTGACAACAACAAATCTCTCCCCCAGTTATAATCAAAAAAGGTATTTTTGGGGTGATTAACCGCCGTAATATCTGCTAAGTTTTCATAGTAGTTTGTAAGCACTTCTGCGGTAAACAAATTAAAATCCTGATAATGTTTTTCTTGTATCTCGACCTTTAAAATACCTGAATTAACCATACCTGGAACAGCATGAACTCCCCTTCGTTGGTGATGCGATGCAATAACAGCATTAGGTTCTCTTGAAAGGAAAAAGAAGGGGGTGCTTGGATACCATTTCCTTAACAAGGAATAAAAATGAATATGCCAGCTGTCTAGTTTCACGAAGAGTTGTTTATATGCTGGTTTTCTTTTTTGCCCCATTATGGCAATAGCCGATTTAAACCAAATTTCCTGCTGTTCTTCTGTTACAGTAGGATCCTGCTCTTTCATTCGCAAAATTTCATCGATTAACCGAGCCTCAGGAAAAACGATGTTTGTTTCGGCCGTGGCCAAAGCTTGCGATAATAAAGTTGACCCGCACCTCGATACATGAAAGATGAAGGCATTTGGTGATATCGAGTCGATCTGTTTTGCCGATTCAACTAAAAAATCTAAACTACTAGTTGGCAAATACCCTGATCTTTCTTTCATGCGTATCCGGCAAAGCTGAATGGTTTCATCAAAAAAGGGTTCTTCGATATGCTTATCCTGTAAATCCATCCACAAAAGCTGCCAACCATTTTCTTTGTAAATCAATTGGTAGGGAATCCAGTTTATTAAGGTGCTCATTACAGATTTTTTTTCAATTGTGCTACCAGCTCTTTTGCCGTCGAAGTATCCATTCGTTCCAGTTCTTCAATCATTTTTAAGGTTGTATCCCGATCTAAAGCCTGAGCTTGATTTTCTTCTTCGAATTTATAGCCATAGCTTTCGAATAAACGATCTGTCCATTCATTTCTTAAGGCATCAATAACCAAATGCACCCGAACATTTTCGCCTGCATTAACAATGCTGTGTGTTTGGTCGAAATCGATGTACCAACAGGAGCCTTCCGCGAGCTTTAGCTGCTCACCACCTACTGTGAATTTTAGCTGATCGTTGGTTTGAATAGGAATGTGTATCCTCAATGCTCCCCCTTCGTAATTACAACCACGATCCCTATGCGGTTTAATTTCTGCCCCAGGGTGTAAAGCGAGCAATCGAACGGCTTCTTTAGGGCATTGCCAGGTTTCGATGATCGATTTCAGGTAAGGCAATCGATTTAACAAGGGCGTATCCTGATATTCATCTACTCCATAGTGAGCTAAAATATCGTTTTCTCTTCCACTGGCCGAGCGCAGTGCAATACTTTGCCAATTCCCCGCATAATCTTCTTTATTGAAATGATCTACCCAATTCTGCTCTAAAGCGAGGGCGAGTTCTGCTTTAAGGAGCTGAACGTTATAGTTTTGATTAAACTGAATATGTTTTAACAAGGCCGGGATGTTTTCTGTAATATTAGTTAAGTGTTTTTTATTGCGCAAATATTTAATTTGCTTTTTATCGGTTATACCTGTTTTAGATTCAATTAAATATTTCAGAAATTGCAATTTTAATCTTAGTATTGGGTGAATGAATTTGCTTCGATCTTTATGCACTACTCTTCCAGCACTATTACTGCTTTCCTTGAAATTTACCGTTTACACCATCATCCCAGAGATCCGCAGAAACAAACAGGCGAAGCTTTTATTCAAAAAGAACAGCATTTTCTAAACATCTTTCAACTGGGTTTATTCGAAATTTATGATTTCTTATATAGCAAATGTACAGATACAGCAAATTTCAGGCAGTGGATTATTGACCTTAAAGGACAAGATTTTTTTAATGCAGCGGCGCTTCAATTCCATGAGCTGCAAAGCGGCAAAAACAACAGGCAAAAAGCTGACTTTGTGGATGCACTCACTACCGAACAACATGCTTTCTGGAATACCAACGGCTACCTCAAAATAGAACAAATTATTAAGAGACAAGACTGCGATGCGGTATCGGATCTAATTTGTCAAACCCTGAATATTGATTTAACTGATCCTCAAACCTGGTATCCTCAGCATGAGCTGTTACAGGGTTTAATGTTGCAAAAATACCAGGACGAATCGATTGCCAAAATCCGCAATAATGTACAGCTTAGATCGGTTTTCAGCAGTTTATATAAGCACAATAACCTCTTGGCTAATTCGGAAAAAGTGAGTTACAATCCTCCGGTGAATCACCATTTTTATTTTAAGGGAAGTCCGTTGCATTGGGATATCGATTTCCAGAAAGGGCCGAGATACTATATCCAGGGCTTGGTGTATTTAAACGATGTTCCTGCTAACAGAGGTGCTTTTACTTTAATCCCGGGTTTTCATCAACAGATGGAGGAATACCTAAGCCGTTTCGATGATCCTGAAAGCGCTATGACTGCTTTACGAAATAAAGGTTTGCAAATTCCGATTGAAGGTAAAAAAGGCGATTTAATTGTTTGGTTAGAATCGCTTCCTCATGCTGCCAGTCCGAACCATTCTGATTCACCCAGGTTTGTGCAATATGTGAGTTTTAATGAAGTGGATTTTTAACGGTAAAAAAACCAAGATTTTAACCGCGAAGGCATCAGTAAACAATCCATGTATTCCTAAAATCCGTGGCTATTTTACCACAGAGGCCACAAAGTGTTTAGTTAATCACTAAATGTAGACTGAATATGCTACACCCACCCCCTTAATGATCTTAATTACTTGATGATAAAAACAATTGGTTAGCAAGCAAATGTCCGTAGAGAAACCTGATGCAAGCCACGCTTTCCATTATTTTTATTAATTTTAAAAGTCTGTCATTACCAAATATAAAACAACTACACAATGAAAACTACCGATCAGAAAGACGAACCTCAGTCACCTATCCCACAAGCTTTTGCCCAAACTTTTTTTCATGGCACCAAAGCCGATTTGAAACCCGGAGATTTGATCTCCACCGGATATCAGTCAAATTTTATCGACAAAAAACTGAAACACATTTACCTCTCAGCTACCTTAAATGCAGCAATATGGGGCGCAGAACTGGCTTCGGGCGATGGTCCTGAGCGCATTTATCTGGTAGAAGCCACAGGTCCGCTTGAAGATGATCCTAATGTAACCGACAAGAAATTTGCGGGCAACCCTACTATGTCTTACCGGTCGGTACATCCGTTTAAAGTTATTGGCGAGGTTACGGTATGGCAAAGTCATTCGGCAGAACAGGTTAATGCAATGAAAGAAGGTATTGAAAAGCTTAAACAGCAAGGCATTATGACGATAGAGGAATAAGTATTATTTTATTCTTTTTACCATATAAGGCATTTTAGTACATCTGTTTTTTGTACTTTTTATATGCTCCTAAATGCCTAAGTTGGCAGATTACATGTATTTTTTCGCCGCCTAAGACACCTTAGCGCACCTGAGTCTTTGCGCTTCTTACATGCACTTACATGTCTAAGGTGGTAAGTTATAGGTATTTTTCACCACCTAAGACACCTTAGCACACCTGAGTTTTGTGCTTCTTACATGCACTTACATGTCTAAGGTGGTAAGTTATATGTATTTTTCACCGTTTATACGACATTGAGGCTCTCTGTGTATTCCGAGTATCCGTGGCTATTTAAACTTTAATCATCCCCTGCCCCCCCTTCAACAAGGGGGACTAAATCATCTTTGAATAAATACTGAATTTAGTTAACCACAACGATTCAATAGCGCTGAGGCTCTCCGTGTATTCCGTGCATCCGGGGCTGTTTAAACTTTAATCATCCCTCTCTGATCGAGTAAGAAGCAGGGGATTAGTTTCCCTGCTGTCTCCTCACACCACCGTACGTACCGTTCGGTATACGGCGGTTTGTCAGAATAACTTCGTTTGGTGTGTCGTTTTCCAATAGTAATAATTACC
>NZ_CAESCM010000013.1 GCF_903166585.1 Pedobacter ghigonis | reverse complement strand
AGATTCTAAAAGGCAAAAAAGAGTGAGGCAATATCTCCGTGAGAACATACTATAAGAAGTTGTTTGGGCACAAATCAACTCTCACTCTTTTTCACTTAAATATGTTAAATTTATTATTTTTAAATTTAACAACAAACATAGGAGCACACAAAGCTTACAGAGAGAAAAAGAGGAGATGGAAAAGGGAAAATGGAAGACGGAACATGGAAAACATGCTACTCTGTGCACTTTGTGCTCTCCCTCTGTTTGCTCTGTGGTTAAATATAGAGGAAAATGTAAGATCGAAAACCACTCCTTACATCTTCGCTCGTTTCAAACAAGTTCATAATTAGCTAAGCGATTTTATCGCATTTTATATCATGAACCGTATAGAAGCATTTATTTTTCACCACGAAGACACTAAGAACACAAAGAGACTCTATA
The DNA here is from genome assembly GCF_903166585.1 of Pedobacter ghigonis. GTDB lineage: Bacteria > Bacteroidota > Bacteroidia > Sphingobacteriales > Sphingobacteriaceae > Pedobacter > Pedobacter ghigonis. The sequence continues at coordinate 179,949 of NZ_CAESCM010000013.1, read as the reverse complement.
GCGTTTAAGAAATACTATTCACACCGTGTTTAATGGGAGGAAACTGCACACCAAGCGCCATCCACTGAATGCTACACAATATATGGTTCCATCTCCTTATCAATGCTTTTGCGCAGTTCCATCAGTTTAATGGCGTAACCGTGCATGGCAATTTCCTTTTCAGTTTTAGGTTTAAACTCCGGTATACGTTCCGGATTCCCGTTATCATTAACCGCTACAAAAACAATAATACAGTGAGTGTTTTTCACAAAATCACTTTTTCCAACGGGTTTCGAGTAAGCATCAACTGCAATGTGCATACTCGTTTTACCTGTGTAAATAATCCTTGCGTCCATCTTAACCAAATGGCCAATGTGCACCGGGTGAAAGAAACGGATGCCACCAACATATACCGTTACACAATACGATTGACTCCACTGTAAGGCACAGGCAAAAGCCGCCTGATCAATCCACTTCATCATCATCCCCCCATGCACTTTACCGCCGTAATTTACGTCTGAAGGTTCGCTTAAAAACTGAAGTTCGATGTGATTTTTGGGTCGTGCCATTTTGATAATATTTTAGAAGGTTTGGTTGTTATGTCGCTAATATATTACAAAATCACTAACAAATACAGAAAATTATGATATTTATCATAATTATTTAACCAAAACCTAACAATAACTTAAATCAACACACAAAAACATCCAAACACGAATAAAAAATTAAATAAAACTTACAAACCACCAATAAACAAGTCACTAACTAATACATTTTACAACTAAACAATCCATAATAAACAAAAAAACACAGACAGGCATACCCTATCTGTGTTAATCCCCACCTAAATGGCCAGGCAAGTATATTAATCTGTGGTAAAATTAAGCGCCTTCGTGTTTCTGATATTAGCATGAAGTGCCTGTTGCTAACAACCAACACCACGGGAACTAACACCACGGGAAATTATTTCGCGATAACACTAATCGCATAGCCCCCACCCGGTGCACAATATTGGCTAAGCCTGCTTTTGCTGGTTACTTCTATTTTGCGAATGGTATAAGCTTTTGGATTGGTTTCATAATGCGCATCCTTCGCATCAGCATAAATGGTTGCGATATATTTTTTACCAGCATCTAAAAAGCTGAAATCTATTTTCGAAGTACGCGCTACCTCATCATTGGTACGGCCAACAAACCAGTTGTTTTTTCCCTTTGCCTTACGTGCAAAAGTAATGTAATCGCCAGGCTCTGCCTCCAGCACTTTAGTATCGTCCCAGTCTACAGCCACATCTTTAATAAACTGGAAAGCATCCATATACTTGTTATAAGTTTCGGGTAAATCGGCAGCCATTTGCAGCGGACTATACATGGTAACATACAACGCAAGCTGACGTGCCAGAGTACTGTGTACAAATGAAGTATTTTCAGGATTATAAGCACTTACCTTAGTCTCGAAAATTCCGGGGGTATAATCCATTGGTCCGCCAATTAAGCGGGTAAAAGGCAAAATTGTGGTATGGTCGGCATTGTTACCGCCAAAAGCTTCATATTCTGTACCACGGGCCGATTCGTTTCCGATTAAATTCGGGTATGTACGCGCCAAACCCGTAGGCCTAACCGCTTCGTGGGCATTAACCATAATTTTATATTCAGCCGCTTTCTGGATGGCATACAAATAATGGTTGTTTAACCATTGGCCATAGTGGTGCTCTCCCCTCGGAATCATATTACCCACATAACCGCTCTTCACCGCATCATAGCCATTTGCTTTCATAAACTTGTAGGCTGTATCTAAATGGCGCTCGTAGTTGCGTACCGATGAAGAAGTTTCATGGTGCATAATCATTTTAATCCCCTTGCTTGCTGCGTAACGGTGCAGTTCCTGCACATCAAAATCAGGGTATGGCGTTACGAAATCGAAAACATAATCTTTGGTTTTACCAAACCAGTCTTCCCAGCCTTCGTTCCATCCTTCAACCAAAACGGCATCCAAACCATTTTTAGCTGCAAAATCGATGTATTCTTTTACATGCGCAGTATTGGCTGCATGTTTTCCGTTCGGTTTAGTTTTAGCGTAATCGGTTACCCCCAGTTGTACACTGGTTAAATCGTTATAAGCCCAGGTGCTTTTTCCGGTAATCATTTCCCACCAAACACCCACATACTTGGTTGGTTTAATCCACGATACATCTTTAAATTTGGTGGGCTCGTTTAAGTTATAGGTTAATTTCGAAGTTAAAATATCGCCTGCTTTATCGCTCACAATAATGGTACGCCATGGCGATTGGCAAGGTGCCTGCATATAACCTTTATCGCCAACAGCATCTGGTGTTAACCACGATTCTAAAACCATATTTTTATCATCAAGGTTTAACGACATTAACGAGTAGTTAACCAAAGCGGCTTCGTGAATGTTAATGTACAGGCCATCTTTGCTTTTCATCATCAAAGGTGTTTGCAAACCTGTAGGCGAAAAGGTAGTTTGCGATGCATTGGGTGTAACCGCGGCTTTCATCTTACCACGCACTTCCGATAAGTTCGAAGTTACTGTACTGTATTCCTGGGTATCGTAATCGCCAGGCAACCAGAAGGCTTTATGATCTCCTGCCAATGCAAACTGGGTTTTTTCTTCCTTAATTACGAAGTAATCGAGGTTCTTCTGTTCCGGGAACTCATATCTGAAACCCAAACCATCATCGAATAAGCGCATACGCACTATAATAAAGCGATTGCTTTCCTTTTGGGTTAGCGTAACGGCAAGTTCATTGTAATGGTTTACAATTTCTTTTACCTCGCCCCAAACCGGTTTCCAGGTTTCGTTAAATGCACTGGTTTTGGCATCGGTAATGGCAAAACCGTTCATTAAAGATTTGCCATCCTTAAGTTCCAAACCAAGCTTACTGGTTTTAATAACATCTTTTCCCTTGTACTTTAAACTATAGGTAGGCACTCCCCCTTCGGCCAAAGCAAAGCTGGCTACCAGCTGGCCATCCGGCGATTTCAGTTGCTCTCCGGGAACGTTCCCGAAAACATCCCCGAAAAATAGCAAAGCACATATTAAAGTAAGAATTATTGAGCGGTTAATGGATTGGTTTGGTTTCTTATTCATGCTATCATTAATTTATTATTATTACTATTTATATCGCATTGGTTGCGCCAATACTAAAACGAATTTAATTAAATACATTTTATATCTGGCAACATGCCAAATGTATTTAATTAAATACAAATCATATCAAAAAAGACTGAATTCATATCAAGCAACACTCAAAACGTATTGAATTAGATACAAATCGAATCAAAGAAGACTGAATTCATATCAAACAACACTCAAAACGTATCTAATTAGATACAAATTCTATCTAATTCCCATGCTGACATGGTCTGTGTCGCCACGAACCATCTTTTAAAAACCAGCCCTGTAAACCTGCGAGGTCTAAATCAACATTACTCCAAAAGCAAAGCATCATCATCCTCATCCGTTAAGCTCAGCTGAATGCTATCGCTACCGGCAATACCTTCAATAGAACCACGAATGTGTGTTGCATTTAAAAGTACTTTTTCCAGTTGTTTTTCACGGGCTTTCCACAAACGTTCCATGGCATCACGCTCACGCTGAATGGATAACTTCATACTCATAAAACCTTCGCGAATGGCTTTCCACTGTTCGGAAAACTCTACCCCTGTTAAATAATCGTACAGCATGTGCATTTTATCTCCCCGGTTTTCCTGCGATTTCATCGCACTCGATAAGCGTAAAATCCCATCACGTAACACATAAGCCACTGCATTTACTTCTTCGAACGAACAAATCCAGACACCCTCGCGCTGACCAAAACTGGTCATGCCTTTAGGATAACACTGACTTACAATCACCGCCACATCGATCCCCATGCTGCGCATGTCTTTTTTCAGCTTTTCAATCCAGTCGCCACCAAAATCTTTGGTGCGTTTGCTTTCATATATAATTTTACCGCATTCTTGTCCGAACTGGTTACGCACAACCTGTACACAATCGGCACCACGTACGCCCTTACCTACCTCCTCAATCAAATCAAAAGGGAAGTTACTGCGCAACAGTTCTTCCAAAATCAGTTCCTGTACCTCTCCCTGTAACTGCATACTGCCCTGCTCGGCCTTACGTTTCATTTCTTCAGCAAGCTTCTTCTGGTCATCCAGCTGTTTTTCGAGCTCCTTTAAACGCAATTGGTGCTCCGTTTCTTTAATGCTGTTTTTTTCGGCTTCCTGCTTTCTAATCTGCTCCACTAGCTCGTTTCGCTGTTCCTGCATTTTACGCTGAAAGGCCAGTTCCATTTCTTCCTCTTTCAGTTTCAGGCTTTGCTCACGTCTTAAAAATTCCAGTTCCTTCTCCCGGGCAAGCTTTAATTTCTCTTCGTTATCTTTTGCATTGCCTTCCAGCATTTGAAGTTTGGTTTCAAAATCGGCAGCAATACTCTTGCGCAGGTTGCCTTCCAGATCATCTTTCAGCTTAAGCTTTTCTTCGGCAAGTTTAACATCGAAAGCTTTTAACTGCTGCTGTTTTTCTGATTCAAAAATCTGCAGTTTCCGCTGATATTCTTCGTCCTTCTGTCTTGCATAAGCAGCCGCTTTCTCACGTAATTCCTTTTTATAATCTTCGGCCATCGCTTCTTCCATCGGAAAAACATGGGCACAGTTGGGGCATTTTATTTCAGTAGGCATAAGTATTTTCTTTACTCCGGAAGAAACCAGAGCGATACAAAGATATTAAAGCTTTTTATCAATGTGTAAACGAGTTTTGCACCGCCTGCACTACAGCACTTTCGATCTTATTTCGTGCCCTGTAGCTAAAATCTTGCTTACCGGGCATTTTGTTGCAATATCTTCCAGCCTTAATTTCTGCTCTTCGGTAAGTACGCCATGGCAAGTAATCTCTTCAAAGAAAATAGTCTCGCCATTTTCAGTATCAATGTTCACTTCCACTTCAATCCGGTCAACAGGCCAGCCTTTTCTGTCAATATACATCCTTAAAGTAATGGCTACACAAGAGGCCAGAGAAGCCATCAGCAGGCCTTTTGGTGCAAATCCTTTATGTGTGCCGCCATATTCCAACGGCTCGTCGGCTATAATTTCGTGTGATCCGTTGCTTACCGAGCATGCATAGTGCTCCCTGTTTATTATCGCTTTTACCATATTTTACTAACTATTAAAAAAGCTAAACTTAACAAATATTTCCCGATTGGTTTGCTCCAAAATATCGCCAGCTTAATTAGGTCCGGTATTTTTTTCGAAAAGCAGGGTCACGCACCAATATTTACGGTAGCCCTGCCATTCGCTTTATCCCGATTAATCGCAATGCTGATCTTAACGGGATGTCCGCTCCTGTCAGGTTTATTTTACCCGGGCAAACCGTGCTATTAAAGGAAGCTCCCACCTATCGCCCCTGAAATACAGCAACAAACAATCTACTTTTTTTTTCTAAGCGATAGACTTTTAGCTATTTTTCTGAAACATTATTTCATTGTATTTGTTCTTTTTCGAAATGCGATGTTATGAAATACAGAAAGTTAATCGGAAAATATTTAACGCAAAAATCGAACAACAATGTTCAAATCGCACTTGCATTAGTTGCAGGTTTAGCGGCAGGTGCTGTAATTAGTGTTTTATTCGCTCCTGATAGTGGCGCAGGCACCCGCGGGAAAATTGCAGGCAAGGCTAAAAACCTCCGCTATGGTTTCCAGGATAAGTACAATCTTTTAAAAGAGAAGGTTTTCGGCGTAGAGGCAATAGAAGATGATATTGTTGAACATGAAGTTCCTCATTTCAGACATAAAATAGAAAAAAAACGTAAATCTGATGTGAAAGAAATATTAGATGATGCCTACAAAAACGGGCAGGTGCAGGAAGGACAGGGATAATTACGCTAACATAGATTAAAAGCTTAGTTTTGCAGCAATAGCTGCAACCCATGATTTTTATTCTGTCTAAAATTCTATTATACTTAATTAAGCCATTCCTCTGGTTTTGTACACTACTTATACTTAGCTTTTCAGCTAAAAAACACAAAACCCGTAAGTATTTAAGCACTGCTGCAATAGCGGTGCTTTTATTTTTTTCAAACGCCTTCCTGGCTAATCAGGCAGTTAAGTTATACGAGCCTCCCTATCCTGTACAAAAAGAAAGCTACGATGTGGCGATTGTATTGGGTGGTTTCTCCGGGTTAAACAAGCACAACAACGAAATAAAGTTTAACGGAAGTAACGACCGGTTGTTTCAGGCTTTATCACTCTACCGCCAAGGCAGGATAAAAAAGATATTGATCAGCAGCGGTAATGCCAACCTGATTAACAATGAAGTTAAAGAAGCCAATCTGGTTAAAAAATTCCTGCACGAAATCTGCATTCCCGATAGTGCAGTCCTCATCGAAAACCAAAGCAGAAACACCATCGAAAATGCAAAGTTCAGCCTCTCACTGATTAAAAAGCGCATGCCTCAGGCAAAAATTGTGGTTATCACCAGTGCGTGGCATATCCCCAGGGCCAGGCTCATTTTTAACCGGCAAACTACACAGCCGCTCAGTTATTATCCTACCGATTTCAGAAGCAGTACCGAATCCGACCTCACCGACTTACTAATACCCAGTGCATCGGCATTCGGCACCTGGGAAATGTTATTTAAAGAGTGGATTGGCCTGCTGGTCGATTACTGCCGAAGCTAATCCTTCAACACTGTCTTCTTAATAACGTTATTAAAATAACTTCACCGCATTCACTAATACACATATAAGATTTAGCATAGTATTCAAAGTTTTACTTTACAAGTATATTTTTAATTACATTATATGTATATATTTATGTCGTTAAATTACATTTAAAATTATGCTCACTAAAGAAAAACAAACTCAAAAATTTTATTGGCTCAAGTATGAGATCAGTGCTATCCAATCTTTAATCTTAAACTCTCCCGGCATCGATCAATTTGTATTCTGCTATTTTTTTCCCGATACCGATAAAAAAGACAAACCTTTACAGCTGATTGCTTACGGGTACATGGCCGACACCAACCAATACAGCAGTTATTTCGACAAACTGGACGTGTACAACAATAGCGCGCTTGATTTGAGTGGCCCAATCATCATGAGTAATAACATCATTTCTCTGGCCAATATCCAATTACTCATTAACAACCCTGATGTAAATGGCGACAAACCCGATTACCTTGTATTTATCCCCAATGTAGCGCAAGGACATGTGTTCTACAACGTAAAAAGATTTAAAAGAATTGATACCGGAGATGTAGAATTGCTGTACAACAGCGATTTCGACCCAATTGAAACCAACCCTTCACCACCAGCAACAATACACTAATGCAATAACCCTCACCTCAGATGCTAAAAATATTCCAATTTGTTCTCGATTGGTCTGAAGTATGGGCATTACTAATCCCAATAACCATATTAATACTTAAAAAACAACCAGCAAAACTTACGCTGGTTGTTTCTTATGTATGGGCTGCATTGATCATTAACCTGGCAATAGATCTGGTTTGGAAATTCAGGATACTGTTGCCAGCGGCATACAATTCAAATAATTTTCTTTACAACCTGCATTCAGTAGTGCGTTTTTATTTGTTCAGTGCTTTTTTCATCCACCTCCATCAGCCTTTTCTGGTTATTGTTAAAAAGATTGTACTTATCGGTTTTACACTTTTTATTATTGTCAACTTTACTTTTTTCGAAAACTTTTTCGATTACTGGAAATTCAGCAGCCGCTTACTTTCTATCGAAGCCGCGCTCTTGCTTTTTTATGTATTACAATATTACCTGTTTAAAATAAACGATAATGTAGGCACAAAGATTACCAATAATGTTTTTTGGATCGTTACCGGACTTGGCATTTTTGTAGCGCTCAATTTTTTCATCTTTCTGCTTTACAACGAGCTTACTACGCGTTTTCAGAGCTTTGCCATTAGCTTATGGAGCGTTCATAATATATCGTACATTATTTTCAACCTGTTTTTAGCCAAAGGTTTTTATGAATCAGGAAAACAATAAAATCACCCTGATGCTGATGGCAGGCATAGCGGCCATGCTGATGCTTTTTATCAGCATTTTACTCATTTTCATTTTCATGCAACGCAAAAAACTTCAGTATAAAATGAATTTGCAGGCCCTGCAAAATGCACAGAAAAACCAGTTAATAGCAGCAGCGGTAAGAAGCGAAGAAATGGAAAAGTTACGCATTGCCGAACAACTGCATGATGAAGTTGGAGCTATTCTTGGGGCATCGAGCTTGCATTTTTATGGAATTAACTTAGATCACTGCGACGAAACAAGCAAGGAAATGTATGCCAAAAGCAAAAGTTTGCTCGATGAAGGAATCAGCAAGATCAGGGGCATATCGCATAACCTGCACTCCAACATCTTACAGGAACTGGGTTTAAAAGAAGCAATTGGCCACTTTTGCGGTAAAATTGGCCAGAGCAGTTTAATCAACATCAGTTTAGATCTTCAGGATAAGCATGGCACCAAAGCCACCCCGAACGACATCAGCATTTACAGGGTTGTTCAGGAGTTGCTCCATAACATTACCAAACATGCCAAAGCCAATCTCATCCACATTCGCTCTGCCACTGTAAGCCACCACCTGATCTTTACCATTACACACAACGGGAACGGCCTTACGCAAAATCAGTTCGAAGAACTCAGGTATATTAAAAACGGTTTGGGCTTGAAAAACATCCAGAACAGGATGATCCTGCTGAAAGCCTGTCTTAAATTTTCGCAGCATGCCGACCGCTACCTGATTGAATTAAAGATACCTGTTTAAGGGCATTTACAAAATGACATATAATTAATACAATTAAGTAGTATTACAATGTAATTTATGCGGTCGGTTTATAAAAAAATAACTAATTTTAAATGATTAAATATAATTACAATGCCTAAGATAAGGATAGCTATAGCAGACGATTACAGCATTTTTAGAGATGGTTTAAAAGTTGGTTTTACCCGCGATAAAAATCTTGAAGTGATATTTGAAGTATCAGACGGATACGAACTGATGCAACAACTCGAAGAAGTGCAACCCGATGTGATTTTGATGGACCTGAAAATGCCCGGAATGGATGGGATTGAAGCCATTAAGCTAATCAGGAAAAAATATACAAGTGATCTCAAAATACTGGTAGTTACGATGTATGACGATGTGAAATTCATCATTCACCTGATGGAAAACGGCGCTAACGGCTATCTTCTAAAAAATACCGATCCAAAAGAAATCAGAAAGGCCATTTATTCGGTACATGAAAGCGGCTATTATTTTAACGATATTGTAACCAAGGCCCTGCTCAGGAAGCTGACCATTAAAAGTCCCTCCAAACTCTCACTCAACCAGACTATAGAATTTTCGGAACGCGAACTCGACGTGCTAAAAATGATTTGTAATGAAAAAACAGCCAGTGAAATCGGCACTGAACTTTTCTTAAGTCCACGGTCTGTAGAAGGCATCAGAATGCGCATAATAGAAAAAACCGGTGTACGCAATACCGCCGGATTGGTGATGTTTGCCATTAAAAATGGTGTAATAGATTAGTTGCACCTCATTTTCCCTTCCTTCCTTCCTTCCTTCCTTCCTTCCTTCCTTCCTTCCTTCCTTTTCATATCCCCTTCCTTAATATTGCTAAGGCAAACCTTCACTTTACCCTACTAACTACGTAGAAATACTCTATTTTCTGATTGAGTATTAGCACGCTGGTATAAAAACCATTGCCTTCCGAACTTTACGTTGTGCAAACGAAGCTTCAAAACCAACGCACATAAACAATTATTTATTTACCTCAAAAAGAAAACAAAATGGCAAAGTCAGGTTTATCCAAGGCAGAACTAGCAATCCTTGATGCATTAATCGCCGATTTACAAGGCGACAATGAAATTGTTGAAGCAAATTCAGCAGCTCCCCTGTTTATTACAGCAATAGCACGTACTGCTGTAAAAGCAGTAAAAGTAACCGTTAGAGCTACCCCGGTAGTTACACAGGTAGTAGAAGCAGTGGGCGCAGCAAATGCGTTGAACGAAGCTGAAATCAGCGATCTTTCTAAAGAGGCCAACAATGGCTTATCGTTAGAAAAACTGATCGAACTCCGTAAAAAATTCAATTAATTATTTAAGGAGGGCAGTGAGACTGTCCTCCTTTTTTCTCCAATCTATTTTTTGAAAAAATGATGATGTTGAAATTAACACCTACGGCCATTTACGAAATTGTAATAACCGTTTTCCTGGCCTGCTGGTTCTTAGCCACCATATTATGCCAGTTTAAAGAAACCAGGATATCCTGGTTCATCAGGTACAAACTCGACCTCTTTAACCTGATTCCTTTGTGGACATTTTTTGCTCCCCATCCAGGCAAAAGAGACTATCACCTGCTATTCAGGGATAAGATATCAGATGAAAATTATACCGAATGGCAGGAAATGGACATTACCGAAGAGCGCACATTCTGGTCATGGTTATGGAACCCCGAAAAACGCGATAAAAAGATTTTATCAGATGTGGTGCAGAGCCTCGTTTCGAGCATACCATCCTACCGCGAAAGAACAGGCAATTTAAATTTACTCATGTTCTCTACCCCCTATATTATTGTGCTGCATGCCGTTAGCAATTACAAGCGACGTACAGCGGACTGCTACCGCCAGTTTATGCTGGCCGAATCGTCGGGTTATCAAAAAGAAACAACCCCGTCACTCATCCTATTATCTGTTTTTCATCAAATTTAGCCATGATTTTATTTAACAACATATCGCAAATTGTATTGATCATACTCAGCGTGGGTTTACTGATCTCTACCTTAGAATACCTCAAAAAAGTTCAGATATTTTCTCCCAACGGGCTGTTATCCTGGAATGTAATGCAGCTAAAGTGGACGAAAGAGAACCAAATACCTTTTCTGAAACCATTGTTTAAACTGTTCAGCGTGCCTGGCCTGGCCATGCTGTTTTTCATCAGGTGCTTACTCATAACCGGATTGTTGTTTTTTCCTTTACAAAGCACGATTGGATGGGTATTAATCAGTTTATTAGGCCTTAGCCTGCTTCTTGCTTCACTGGTTACCCATTACGGAAGCGATGGTTCTGACCAGATGAGTATGCTGATTATCATTACCCTTATTTTATGCAATATGCCAGTGCTCGCAACGAGCAAATTAAGAGATATCGGACTTTGGTTTATTGCCCTGCAGGCTTGCCTTTCGTACGCTGTTGCAGGCATTGCCAAACTGGTTTCGGCCGAGTGGCGTTCGGGAACAGCAATTAAAGATGTGTTTTCTACCAAAACCTACGGTTCGAAAAAGGCTACGCTCTTCCTACAAAAATATCCGGCAGCCAACCTTTTCTTGTGCTGGAATGTGATTATTATGGAAACTATATTTCCGCTATGCCTGTTTTTACCCTGGCCATTTGCGCTGATATTTCTGGTATGGGGATTTATCTTTCACTTTTTCACGGCAGTAATTATGGGACTAAACTCTTTCTTTTGGGCCTTTATGGCAACCTATCCGGCAATTTATTTTGTTAACCACCAAATTTCATGACAGCTGTTTTAAATACACCGAAAGATATTATTCTGTTTGATGGGGTATGCAATTTCTGTAATCGCTATATCAATTATGTTATTGCATACGATCATCGCAACAAGTTTCATTATGCGCCTTTACAGGGCAGTACTTCAGCGATGTTAAGCAAAATGCATAAAACCGATTTTGAAAAGTTCAACAGCATTATAGTGGTGAGGGAAAACGGGTTTCTTACCCAATCGAAAGCAGTACTCTATATCCTGAAAAATCTGAATACCTGGTGGTCGCCATTAATCAATCTGGCTTATCTGATTCCGAATATTGCAAGGAACTGGCTGTACGAAGCCTTCGCTAAGAAACGTTATACCTTTTTTGGACGAACAGCAAGCTGCATGCTCCCGACTGAAGAAGTTAGGAGCAGGTTTTTAACCTAAAATGAAAAGCAGTGTTTAGCCTTCAATGGCTTTCCAAAGCATATCTTTTAGCTCCAGGATATTCTTTTCTGCTACCGAAGAAATAAAAATAGAAGGTATTTTAGGCAAATCCTGTTTCATTTCAGCCATCAGTTCTTCATCAAGCATATCCGATTTCGTGATGGCCAACACATGGGGCTTTTGCATTAATTCGGGGTTGTACGATTCAAGTTCGCGCTTCAGAATTGCGTATTCTTCTTTTATCGAACGACTGGTATCGGCCGGAACCATAAAAAGTAACACCGAATTACGCTCAATATGACGTAAAAAGCGGTAACCTAAACCTTTACCTTTCGAAGCTCCCTCAATAATCCCCGGAATATCGGCCATTACAAATGATTTGCCTCCCCTATAACTCACAATACCCAGGTTAGGCACAATGGTAGTAAAAGGATAATCGGCAATTTCGGGCTTTGCTGCAGAAACTACCGAAAGTAAGGTAGATTTTCCTGCATTCGGGAAGCCTACTAAACCAACATCGGCCAAAACTTTCAATTCCAGAATGTTCCAAACCTCCTGGCCTTGTTCGCCTGGCTGCGCAAAACGCGGTGTTTGCTGTGTTGCACTTTTAAAGTGCGCGTTACCCAATCCACCACGACCACCAGCCGTTAAAATTTTGGTTTCGCCGTCTTTAGTAATCTCAAAAAGCACTTCTCCTGTTTCTGCATCACGTGCAATTGTTCCAAGGGGTACTTCTAATATTTCGTCTTTACCCTGCTTACCAAATTTATGCGAACTACCGCCTGCGCCACCATCTTCGGCAATAATGTGCTTGCGGTATTTAAGGTGCAACAATGTCCAGATATGGATACTTCCTTTAACGATAATGTGACCGCCACGGCCGCCATCACCACCATCGGGACCACCCATTGATGTTAAAATATCACGATGTAAATGTGCCGAACCCGCACCGCCTTTACCAGAACGGCAACAGATTTTTACATAATCTACGAAATTTGAACCCTGTGACATATTATTATTGTTGAAAGTTTTAATGTTTTAACGGTGCCATAACAGTTTCCGCTAAAATTAAAGAGTTATAACGTTTTAACATTATAACTCTTCTTATGTTTTTATACTTGAGCACCGAAATAATCCGGCACTTTATTCTGATGTTGCTTTGCAGCTATTTATTTAACCTCAATACCGCTGCTGAACTGATCGATCACCTCGCAAAGGTTGCTGTAAATGGTTTCAATTTCACCAATACCGTTCACTTTGCTCAATTTACCTTGTTCTTCGTAGTAAGGTAAAACATGGATAGTTTTATCGAAATATTCTGAAATCCGTTTTTTTAGTTTTTCAGCATCATCATCCGGCCGGCCACTTACTTTGTGACGTTCTGCTATGCGCTTTGTCAATTCATCCTGATCAACATCCAAAGCAATAACACCTGCAATTTTGCTTCCTTTACGCTCTAAAAATAAATCAAGTTCTTTTGCCTGAGGAACAGTACGTGGAAATCCGTCAAACACAAATCCTTTTGCATCAGGATTTTTATCCACCTCTTCTTCAAGCATTGCAATTGTAATTGCATCAGGAACTAATTCTCCATCTGCCAGCAACTGACTTACTTTTTTTCCTAATTCGGTTTCACCTTTAACGTGTGCTCTAAAAAGATCGCCTGTTGAAACGTGTACCAACTGATATTTTGCAATCAGCTTTTCAGATTGGGTGCCTTTACCCGCCCCCGGAGGGCCAAAGAGTACTAAATTAAGCATTCAGGTTGTTTAGGTTGTCTTCAAAATTAAAAAAAGCCTTATTCCTATGGCTCTATCAAAAATAACGTACAGCTTAGTTAATAATCAATTAAATAACTCTGCACATTCGAGGCTGCAAATATATAATTATTAATTTAGATGCCATTTATAATTGACAATTTATTTAAAAAAGAGCTGTTTTAATGACATTTCTCTTATCCTACAAAGATTCTTGTGCCATTTTTATATTTTACAGAATATTCTTTAGTGTGCTTGCGCTACCAGCCAAATAATCGGCTCCACTTTTAACTAAATTTTCGAATATTTATACCACAAAACGACTTTATTTTAACAAAATTTAAGTTAAAATTGGTAAAAATAGTTAAACTAAGTTAATAGTCGGATTAATAACTAAAGGCTTCTTACTTTGGTTTTATGAAAACTAAAAACATACTCCTCGCTATCCTTATCCTACTGATAAGTATAGACAAAATCCAAGCACAGGACACCCTGATCAGAAATTCAGTTTATGTCTCACCATTTGTTGGCCTTAACACCAATTTGAAAGCACCTGTTTACGGAGCTGAAGTAGGTTACGAGTTTAGGCTCAACCAAAAATGGGGCTTTACCGCCGGGATAAATATTGCTTACACACAAAAAAATTATCCTGCTTACGGCTCCGTAACACCAAAACAAAAATTTTTACAGAATGCCATGTTTGGTGGTGCCAAATATTACCTCGGAAAGTTCTACATTTCAGCTGAACTGGGATACGAAGACGCTTACAGAACCAATACCTCAAAAGATGCGGCTACAGATGTAAGCTACAGTTATGGAACCTATGCCACCAATAGTCTTTACCAGGCTTATGGTATCGGCTACCAACTCCCCCTAAAAAAGGGCGATAATCTCGAGTTCTTCGCAAAAGCAGCCCACGCTAACCAAAATACAAACTGTGTTATTGGCTTTAGGTATAGCTTCGGTCTGTTTAGAAGAAAATAACTGTTTTGGCATTTGTGCTAAACCTTTAAAAACAAACAACTATTTTGACGATTCAGTAAGTTGATTCAAAATCACAGGTGAATATCTTAAAAAAGTAAGAAGACGATGCAACCGTTAAACCAACCGTACCGTCTTCGCTTTATATGAGAAACATCACTCACCTTTTTAAAAGGCTGCTTTTAACATTAGCAGCCTTATCTATATTTTCGAATGTTAAGGCGCAACGTATTTTAACAGGGAGTGTAAAAGATTCCCAACAACATCCGATCCCATATTGCTCAATAGGCATCAAAAACAGCAAAATTGCCACCGTTGCTGACGAAGATGGAATCTTTAAACTGGTTATCCCAGACAGTCTGGCAGGCAGCAATGTAATATTCAGTGCGATAGGTTTTATCGATCAACATCTTCAGTCAAACGAATTTAAACCGGGAATAGTCATTACACTTAAGGAAAAGATATACGATATGGCCGAAGTGGACATTAAAGCAAGTAAACTGAAAGAGCGGGTTATAGGGCAGCAATCAAGGCCTATGATCACTTTCTCTAAAATGTTTGACCAGAACGTTCCAAGTATAGAACAGGGAAATATTTTTGAAATATATGACCGAACACTGCTTAAAGCCTATAACTTCTACATCATGCCCAGCTCCAGGTTCTCAGATATTACTTTAAAGCTTAATATTTACACGGTAAAAGATAATCTGCCCGACACTAACGTTTTACATAAACACATTACCTATCGGACCACCTCTACAGGCTGGCAACATATAGACCTTGCCACTCATGGGCTCAATTTTGATGGATTGGAAAAGATTGCTGTAACGCTACAACTGGTAGCTTATATACCAGACAGTAACAACAATTTTGTTTTTGGGGTTTCGGCAAAGAAAACGATAGCCAAAGACTTGCTATTCCGATATCAAAGCCAGGGAAACTGGGAAAGTAATGCCGGAACTTTCATTGCCAACCTTGATCTTAAATACAGCAACGAACGAAAGAAATTACTGCAACAGGACAAACCTGTAATAGCTGAAAAACCAGAGATAACGATGCTGGCCAGTTACTATCGTTATAAACAGGCGGCTGCAGAAAGTGGTTATGGCAAAAATAAAAAGGGTAAATACATTGATCTGGGAGATGCCCGAATTTATACAGAGGAATATGGTAAAGGCGAACCATTGGTACTTTTGCATGGCAACAACGGAAGTATAGCGGATTTCTATCGCCAAATCCCTGTTTTCGCAAAACACTTCAGGGTAATTGCTATCGATACGCGGGGACAAGGTAGAAGTACCGACTTATCGACCGGAGCCTATAGTTACGATGGCTTTGCTAACGACCTGCATAAAGTACTTACTATGATGGAGCTAAAAAAAGTGAATATAGTAGGCTGGAGTGACGGAGGCAATACTGCTTTGAGCTTTAACCTTAAACATCCGGAGTTGGTTAATAATATTGTAACCATAGGCGCTAACTTGTCCCCTTCGGGCGTATCAGATAGTTTGTTAACTTCATTCAGAAACCAGCTTGGAGCACAAACCCTACCCAAAAACCCTCGGCTGATCAGCCTGATGCTAGAACAGCCCAATATTGCCACAAAGCGATTACAAGAGATCACCAATCCTGTATTGGTTATTGCAGGAAGCAACGACGTGATTAAACCTAAGCACACCAGGCTCATTGCAGCAAATATTGGCAAATCTGAGTTACAAATTATCCAAAATGCGACACATTATGTGCCTTTTGAAAAACCGGATCAGCTCAATAAGCTTATCCTTGATTTTTTGAATCGTTAATTAACATGGTTTTAAGTGCTTAATCTGCTATCCGTGTGGACTGTTTATGATGAAACTGGCATCTACCGGATAGCTAACAGCGATCCTAAAGCCAATTAAATAATTGAAAATAAATCCTTTATGGATTATATAGAAAACAAAAAAGGAGAATTTTTCAATTCTCCTTTTGTGCACTTGTAGGGATTCGAACCCCAAACCTTCTCATCCGTAGTGAGATGCTCTATCCAATTGAGCTACAAATGCGTTTCCGTATCGTTAACGGACTGCAAAGGTATAACTTGACATTTTAATTTCCAACTATTTTCACAAAAAAAATCTTAAATTTTTATTTAAAAATATTGCTCAATGCAGCTAAAAAGCAATTAATCACTTTAAAATCAGCCAATTCAGACACATCTTTAAAGCTTAAAAAAAGTTTCTTTTTTATTCTTTAGCTATCGCCAACATGGCAATTTTAGAAACACCTTCCCTTCCGAACTCTGTTTTATTATCAAAAAACATAATTTACCAATTAGGGTCAGGAAAGATATCACCTGTTTGCAATCATATTAAACCAATTACCTAATAACCAGCGAACCAACTTATTTCACCATCTGTTGCTCCAAAATCCTTAGGCCTTCTTCAAAAGAATGCGGATTGTAACCTAAATCTTTAATTGCCTTATCCAAAATGAAACCCGTTTTAACAGGCCGTTTAGCCGTTTGGTTTAAACTAGCTGAACTGATCTCTTGCAGAAAAGATTTATCGAGCGACCAATAATCGGCAACCTTGCGTACCAAATCTGCAATACTCATATAATCTTTACCAGAAATATGATAAATCCCCTGAGCACTTTTCTCAACAGCCAAAATGCAGGCTTCAGCTAAATCTTCGGCAAGGGTGGGCATCCGCCATTGATCGTTCACCACATTAATCGGCGATGCTTTCTCTAAAGCACCTTTCGCCCAAAGCACAATATTGCTTCTGCTCATATCATTGCTTATGCCATAAACCAAAATCGTCCTGATAATTCCCCAATGTGCTTTCGATTGCCTCAGCAAATCTTCGGCTAAAACTTTCGATTCGCCATAATAACTTACCGGGTTTACAGCATCCTCTTCTTTATACGGGCCATCGGCACCATCAAATACAAAATCGGTACTTAAATGAACCAGCTGAATATTTTTTTCTTCACAAACAGATAACAAGGTTTGAACCGCATCTACATTAAGTTGATGGCAAATTTCCTTATTGGCCTCACAGGTATCCACATTAGTCATAGCGGCGGTATGAATAATCGCATCTGGCTTATATTTTTCGATAACCTGCCTAACTTGCTCCGGATTGAGAATATCCATTTCAGCGTATTCGTATCCATCTATAACAGGATAACGGTTTACTCCCTTCGAAGTCGCAATCAGTTTTACCCTGCCTTCGGCAAGAATTTTTTCGGTTATTTTCTGCCCTAAAAGGCCATTACTACCCGTTGTTAAAATGGTTTTCATCCTTACTATTTAAGCCTCGAAATTATCTATAATAATACTGTTAAAAAATTTTATAATATATATTTAAAATTCAGTAAGAATAACTTAACTTTGCCAACCGAATTGGAGCCCTTACAAACAGCTTTAATTCATTGACTGTAATAAATTTACTCACAACAGATATGCCTAACTTAGGAAAAATAGCACAAATTATCGGCCCAGTGGTTGACGTTAGCTTTGCTGATGATGCCCATCTACCTAAAATTTTTGATGCGTTAGAGATAACGAAAGAAAATGGACAAAAAATTGTTTTAGAAGTTCAACAGCACTTAGGTGAAGACCGTGTACGTGCAATTTCAATGGACTCTACTGACGGTTTAGTTCGCGGTATGAAAGTAGTTGATACTGGCGCTGCGATTAAAATGCCAGTTGGCGACCAGATTAAAGGTCGTTTATTTAATGTAGTTGGTGAAGCGATTGACGGTATCAACGCAGTTGATAAAACCGACGGTCGTCCTATCCATGCAACTCCTCCTAAGTTCGAAGATTTATCTACCGAAACTGAAGTACTTTTTACTGGTATTAAAGTAATCGATTTATTAGAGCCTTATGCAAAAGGTGGTAAAATTGGTTTGTTCGGTGGTGCTGGTGTAGGTAAAACGGTATTAATTATGGAGTTGGTAAACAACATCGCTAAAGCTTATGCTGGTTTATCAGTATTCGCAGGTGTTGGTGAGCGTACCCGTGAAGGTAACGATTTACTTCGTGAGTTTATCGAGTCAGGTGTAATTAACTATGGTGATGATTTCTTGCACTCAATGGAAAAAGGTGGTTGGGATCTGAACGCAGTTGATACTGAAAAATTAAAAGAATCAAAAGCAACATTGGTTTTCGGTCAAATGAACGAGCCTCCTGGTGCACGTGCACGTGTTGCCTTATCAGGATTAACTGTTGCTGAATATTTCCGTGATGGTGATGGTGAAGGCGCTGGAAAAGATATCCTTTTCTTCGTTGATAACATCTTCCGTTTTACTCAGGCAGGTTCTGAGGTATCGGCCCTTCTAGGTCGTATGCCATCTGCGGTAGGTTACCAACCAACATTGGCAACTGAGATGGGTTTAATGCAGGAGCGTATTACTTCAACTAAACGTGGTTCAATTACATCAGTACAAGCAGTATATGTACCTGCGGATGATTTAACTGACCCTGCACCGGCAACAACTTTTGCCCACTTAGATGCAACTACAGTACTTTCACGTAAAATTGCCGAGCTAGGTATTTACCCAGCGGTGGATCCATTGGATTCTACTTCACGTATCCTTTCTCCAGCTGTTTTAGGTGATGAGCACTACAACACTGCACAACGCGTTAAAGAAACTTTACAACGTTATAAAGAATTACAAGATATCATCGCAATCTTAGGTATGGACGAATTATCTGAGGAAGATAAATTAGTAGTATCAAGAGCGCGTCGTGTTCAACGTTTCTTATCTCAACCTTTCCACGTAGCAGAGCAATTCACAGGCTTAAAAGGTGTACTAGTTGACATTAAAGATACCATCAAAGGTTTCAACATGATTATGGATGGTGAAGTTGATGAATATCCTGAAGCTGCATTTAACTTAGTTGGTAGCATTGAAGATGCGATCGAAAAAGGTAAAAAATTATTAGCAGAAGCGAACTAAGAAACGCGCTAAGCGTTAGGTGCCAAGCGTTTTAAACGCTTTACGCTCTACGCTCTACGCCAAACTAAAAAAAGAATGAATTTAGAAATATTAACTCCAGATAAAAAAGTTTACGAAGGTGAAGTAACAGCAGTTACGGTTCCGGGTACTTTAGGCTCTTTCCAGATTTTAAAAGACCACGCTCCTATCATCTCAACTTTGGAAGATGGAGAAGTTATTATAAAAGCAAACAAAGCTGAAGAGCAACGCTTTTTTATTAAAGGTGGTGTAGTTGAAGCCATTCACAATAAAATTGTTGTTTTGGCAGAAGGTATTGCTTAAACACATTATAAGGCAATTCCTGATTTCAGGGATGAGCTTTAATAAGAAAAGCCTTTTCGATGAATTTCGGAAAGGCTTTTTTGTTTCCAATCATTATTGCCGGCTTTAATTTAAAATACCAGCAACCTAAGCGACGATTTTATCGTATCTTCTACTACTTAAGATATACGAATATGCCGCTGGTTAAAAAAATCCTGTTTGCTTTCTTCTTACTCTTTATGATTAATGAGGCTGGAGCTAAAGAATTCAGTTCCATGGCAGCCTATCTAAAAATATTCCCCGAAACTTTACCTAACGGAAAAGATGGCAACTGGCTCAAATCAGATCGCTTAAAAAATACATCGGCCTGGAATAATGCCAATAAAGTCAACATCCGGCTCGCTAATGGTTATAAAGAATATGCAGATATTGCCGAACGTTCTGCTTTTTATACCTGGTTTCAGCACCAAACAGATTCGCTGGGTTTTGAAACCAAATGGAGCTATGCAGCGGCCATCACCACTAAAAAACTAGAGAAACTTTTAACCTCACCTGCAAAGCTCACCGGAATTAGCAATTCCGAAATATGCACATTTGTAACAGAAGGCAGCCAGGTTATATTCGATGATATCTGGCATGACTTAAGATTGCTCTACATATCGAAACCACTCAGTGGGAAAGTAGCCGAAACATGGGATGCAAATTTATTATTGAAAGAACAAAACCTCATCGAACCCTACTACCAAAAGTTAAGCGCTTCAACCATTAAAAGACTCGAAAAATTACTGCGCAAAGAAAATTTCTTTTCACGCTTAATGCCAGGCTACGAGTTTGAAGGTCGTTTGTTAATCCTCCGCGACAGGTGGTATTATGGCATGAAAATGATGCACTATCAAAACCAGAAATTCCCTTAACAAACACATTCTTTTTTCTTTGTTTTTTGCCCTCATTTTTTCAAGTTTCGATAGCCTTTTAGGCATTTTAGGCAGAAAATCAGAAAATTTATAATGCAAGCATAATAATTATACCGTATACCGTTTTGATATTTGGTCTACAGCTGTCGGCATTAAATCACTAATTACACACCGATTAAGAATATTGTTTTGATTTTAAATAAAATACACAAATAATATTCCGATTTAACTTTTTTCTGATTTCTCTTGCATATTAATGAACCAAAAACTAAATTGGTTTTATAAACAATAAGATAATAATGACTATTCAAAACAACACACTTAATACGAATACTTTGGCAGCTAACGCTGGCAATATCGTGTTGTTTCCTGTCATTTTACTTAACCTCCTACTCTTAAACCTTTTAGGTAATAAGCGGGCGCAGTTTAAATAGCAGTTAAAAAACTAATATATCTGAAGCGTCCCGATACAAACGGGACGCTTTTTTTAAATAACAAAACAGAGAGTATTATGAAATACTACAATTCTAATACGATTATTTACCTTGATGGAGCTTTTGAAAAAGCTGTAAACAGCAGCACTGATTTATATGGTCAGTCGCTACATTACGGTTATGCTGCTTTTGAGGGCATTCGCGCCTATAAAACACATAATGGTAACCGTATTTTCAAAGCTGCTGCACATTTTGATCGCTTAGAGCGCTCTTGCCAATTGGCAAATATCCCCTTTCCATGGGATAAACAAGAATTAATTGATGCTACTTATAAATTACTTCAGTTAAACAAACTGAAAGATGCCTATATCCGCCCGCTGGTTTTTTGCCACCCCAACATGAAACTGAACTCGCCAAGTGGTGTTTCGATCATGATTTGTGCCTGGGAATGGGATGCTTATTCGGGCAACAAGCTTTTAAAATTAACCGTTTCTGATTACGAAAGACCAAACCCGAAATCGAGCCCTATAGAAGCAAAATTGAGTGGCAACTATGTTAATTCGATTTTAGCTACTACTGCGGCCAACATTAAAGGCTACGACGAAGCTTTATTGCTCGACATGCACGGATTTGTTGCAGAAGCATCGGGAGCGAATATTTTCGTCGAAAAAGACGGTAAACTATACACCCCATCTTTAGGCAATATTTTACCGGGCATTACCCGTGCAACTGTTAAAGAACTTTGTGCCGTTTTAGATATCGAATGTATAGAAAAGAAACTTACTGTTGAAGACTTAAAAAATGCCGATAGTGCCTTTTTGTGTGGAACAGCAACAGAAATTGCAGGTATAGCCTCGATTGATGATATTGTTTACCGCCCTTTATGGCGCGAATCTATCGGCTATACGATACAGCGTGCCTATAAAAACCTGGTATTGGAAAAAGTGAATTACGAGGTGATTATATAGTACGAAGTCAGTAAGTCGGGAGTCCGGCGAAAAAATAGAGAAATAAACAAAATAGTTCTTTGCATTTTTTAATAAGTTAGTATGTTTGTGGTTCGTAGAAAATATGAATTTAAACACAAACATTATTAGCAACATTATTATTGTCATTTCTCAGCAGAGAGGTGGATATCGTTGCGTATAATAAAAATATACAAATCGAAACCGCCTCCGAAACGAGGCGGTTTTTTTTTGCCTCAAAATATTACAACTAACAGAACCAGAATATACATTTTAAACAATGAGCGAATTAAACAAGTACAGTAAAACATTTACACAAGACCCAACACAACCGGCGGCGCAAGCCATGCTTTACGGGATCGGCTTAACCGATGCTGATATGGCTAAAGCACAGGTCGGTATTGCAAGTATGGGTTACGATGGTAACACCTGCAACATGCACCTGAACGACCTTGCAAAAGATGTCAAAGCAGGGGTCTGGAAAAATGATTTAGTGGGCTTGGTTTTTAACACCATTGGTGTAAGCGATGGTATGAGCAACGGTACAGATGGCATGCGTTACTCTTTGGTTAGCCGTGATGTAATTGCTGATAGTATCGAAACTATTTGTGGCGGACAATACTACGATGGAGTAATTGCCATTCCGGGTTGCGATAAAAATATGCCTGGTGCCATTATGGCCATGGCACGTTTAGATCGTCCGTCGATTATGGTTTATGGCGGTACAATTGCCCCAGGTCATTATAAAGGCGAAGAATTAAACATTGTTTCAGCTTTCGAAGCTTTAGGTCAAAAAATTTGCGGTAATCTTTCTGACGAAGATTATCAAGGCATTATTAAGCATACCTGTCCGGGCGCAGGTGCATGCGGTGGTATGTACACTGCAAATACAATGGCATCTGCAATCGAAGCTTTAGGCATGAGTTTACCTTACTCCTCTTCAAACCCTGCTATAAGTGAAGAAAAGAAACAGGAGTGTTTAGATGCAGGTAAGTATATTAAAGTATTGCTTGAAAAAGATATCAAACCATCTGATATCATGACGAGAAAAGCATTCGAAAATGCCATCCGTTCGATTATCATTTTAGGTGGAAGTACTAATGCTGTATTACACTTTATTGCAATGGGTAAAGCAATAGGCATCGAAATTACGCAGGATGATTTCCAACGCATGAGTGATGTAACACCGGTTCTTGCCGATTTCAAACCTAGCGGAAAATACCTGATGCAGGATTTACACCAATATGGAGGTATCCCTGCGGTATTGAAATATTTGTTGAATGAAGGTTTGTTACATGGCGATTGCTTAACTGTAACCGGTAAAACAGTAGCTGAGAATCTGGCTGATGTAAAATCGATTATGGATTACGATCAAAAAATCATTCAAAAATTAAGCGAGCCGATTAAAGCAACCGGACACTTACAAATCCTTTACGGAAACCTTGCCGAAAAAGGCTCAGTTGCTAAAATCAGCGGTAAAGAAGGCGAAAAATTTGAAGGCCCCGCACGTGTTTTTGATGGCGAGCACGATTTAATTGCCGGTATTTCGAGCGGTCGTGTTCAACCTGGCGATGTAATCGTTATTAAAAATTCAGGCCCAGTTGGTGCGCCAGGTATGCCAGAAATGTTGAAACCAACTTCAGCCATTATTGGTGCTGGTTTGGGTAAATCGGTAGCTTTAATTACCGATGGTCGTTTCTCTGGTGGTACTCACGGTTTTGTGGTTGGTCACATCACACCAGAATCATACAAAGGTGGTTTAATTGGCCTTGTAGAAGATGAAGACAGAATCTTAATCGATGCGGTTAACAACATCATCAGCCTTCAGGTTAGCGATGAAGAAATTGCAGAACGTAGAAAGAAATATGTACAACCAGCATTGAAAATCACCAAAGGTGTACTGTATAAATACGCTAAGACAGTTTCAGATGCATCAGAAGGATGTGTAACTGACGAATAATAAAAAAAATCATCCCTGAATTGAATCAATACTAAACAATACATTATGCAAATAATTAAAAGTATTCAAAACAGGATTTATGAAATCAGGGGAGAAAGAGTAATGCTGGATTTCGATCTGGCATCACTTTATGAAGTTGAAACCAAGGTATTAAATCAGGCGGTAAAGCGCAACATTAAGCGTTTTCCGGATGATTTTATGTTCAGGCTCTCTTCCATTGAATGGGAAAACATCCGGTCACAATTTGTGACCGCATCCCCAGAAAAGATCGACCAATCATCACAAATTGTGATGATAAGCCAAAGTAAAAGAAATTTAGGGATAACGCCCTATGCTTTTACTGAGCAGGGTGTGGCCATGTTAAGCGGTGTTATAAATAGTGATAAAGCCATTAACATGAACATCGCCATTATGAGAGCCTTTGTTGATGTGCGCAAAATTTTGCTGAAACAAAGCAGCATTAACGAACAATTAACAGAAATAAAAGAACGCATTGGTGAACACAATATCCAACTAAATGAACTTTATGATGCAATGGAAAATTTAATCGATGAGAAAATTGCTCAGATAAAGTGGAATGAAAGAGAAAGAATTGGGTTTAAAATTAAAGAATAATAGAACCGCAAAAACATAATTATGGAAACTGCACAAGATACAATACAACAAACCGGGGCAAAAGCAGAAACCTCAAAAACCTTTAAAGGCACAGGCTCTCAGGTTTTGTTGAATGGGTTAATTGAAGAGGGTGTTACCACCATTTTCGGTTACCCAGGTGGAGCAATCATGCCTATTTATGATGCCCTTTACGATTATGCCGATAAATTAGAACATATATTGGTTCGCCATGAGCAAGGTGGTATACACGCAGCTCAGGGTTTTGCACGCGCAAGCGGCGAAGTGGGTGTAGTATTTGCAACAAGCGGCCCAGGTGCAACCAACCTGGTAACCGGTTTAGCCGATGCACAAATCGATAGTACACCATTAGTATGTATCACCGGACAGGTATTTGCACACCTGTTAGGTACCGATGCTTTCCAGGAAACTGATGTAATCAATATTACTACTCCGGTTACCAAATGGAACTATCAGGTTACCGATGCCAAAGAAATTCAGGAGGTGTTGGCTAAAGCTTTTTACATTGCTAAAAGCGGCAGACCAGGTCCGGTTTTGATCGATATTACCAAAAATGCACAGTTACAGATTGAGGAATTTCCTGAATATGTAAAATGCAGCCATATCCGTTCTTACCGTCCGAAGCCGAAAGTTAGGCTTGAGTTTATCGAACAGGCAGCTGCTTTAATCAACTCTGCTAAGAAACCATTTGTATTGTTTGGCCAGGGAGTTATTTTAGGTAAGGCCGAAGAAGAATTTAAAGCCTTTATCGAAAAAAGCGGTATTCCAGCAGCCTGGACCATTATGGGCGAAGGCGCTATCCCAACCTCACACCCTTTAAACGTAGGGATGTTGGGTATGCACGGAAATTATGGCCCTAACGTATTAACAAACGAAGCAGACGTAATTATTGCCATCGGTATGCGTTTTGATGACCGTGTAACCGGCCGTTTAGATAAATATGCCAAACAGGCTAAAGTAGTTCACCTGGATATCGACCCTGCAGAAATTGATAAAAATGTAAAAGCCGAAGTTGGTGTTTGGGGCGATTGTAAAGAAACTTTACCGCTATTAACTAATTTAGTTAACGAAAGTAAACATGACGAATGGGTAGCCAAATTCAGGGAATACAACCAGCAGGAAATTGACCAGGTAATTACGCCTGAGCTTTACCCTACCGGCGATGAAATGACCATGGGCGAAGTATTGCGCAACATTAACGAAATTTGCGGTGGCGATGCTGTTATTGTTACCGACGTTGGTCAGCACCAGATGGTGGCCTGCCGTTACGCTAAATTTAACAATACACGCAGCAACATTACTTCGGGTGGTTTAGGTACCATGGGCTTTGGCTTACCGGCTGCAATTGGTGCTAAATACGGTGCCCCTGATAAAACGGTAATTGCCATTATTGGTGATGGCGGTTTCCAAATGACACCGCAGGAATTAGGGACCATTATGCAGTTTGGTGCCGCAGTTAAAATCCTGATCCTGAACAACCGTTTCTTAGGAATGGTTCGCCAATGGCAACAGTTATTCCACGATAAGCGTTACTCTTTTGTAAACATTACAAGTCCGGATTTTGTAGCCTTGGCTAAATCTTACTACATCGAAGCAGCTAAAGTTGATGAACGTGCTAACCTGAGGGCAGCACTCGAAACCATGATTAACCACGAAGGTTCTTACCTGCTTGAAGTTATGGTTGGCAGAGAAAATAATGTTTTCCCGATGGTGCCACAAGGCATGAGCGTAAGCGAAATCAGATTGAAATAAGCCAGACAGTTTAAAGACTAAAGTAAAAAGCAAAATAGCATCAATAACAAACCTTTGTGGCCTCGTGCCTCAATGGTTAAAAAGTTTTGAAAATGAGTACTGAAAACACAATTGAACATAAAATAGATAAGGCCGATTTAGAAGGTAAGCAGGAATATACCATTACGGTTTATGCCGAAAACCGCATCGGTTTGTTAAATAGGATTGCGATTATTTTCTCGAAAAGGAAAATCAACATCGAAAGCCTTAATACCTCTCCTTCTGAAATTGATGGTATCCACCGTTTCAACATCGTGATTCACGAAAGTTACGAAGTGGTGCGGAAACTGGCCCGTCAGATTGAGAAACAGATCGAAGTATTGAAAGTATATTTTAATACCAACGATGAGATTATCTGGCAGGAACTGGCACTTTACAAGGTTTCGACAGATGAAATTGCAGAAAGAGTAACTGTTGAGCGTTTATTAAGGCAATATGGTGCCAGCGCGGTAGTGATTCGTAAGGATTATACTGTTTTCGCAGTAACCGGTCACCGCGAAGAAACCGATGCTCTTGTAAAAGCCTTAGAACCTTACGAATTAATTGAGTTTGTTCGTTCGGCCAGGGTAGCTATTATTAAAGATAGTGCTGGTTTCCACGAAAAACTTAAAGAATTTGAAGCCTTCGAACCAGGTGAAGAATTGGTAGAAAACGAGTTTTTAGAAAAAGGTGGAAAGATTTTCACAATGTAAAACCAAAAATAAATCCGTCATTACAAGGAGGAACGACAAAGCAATCTTTTTAAGATTTTAAAATGAGATTGCTTCGGCTCACACAAGCCAGCCTCGCAATGACGATAAGTTTAGAATATGAAATGCAATAAAGCCATACCAGTTTTAAGAATATTCGATTACGATAAAGCCATCGAGTTTTACGTAAACTGGCTGGGCTTTAAAATAGACTGGGAACATACTTTTGAAGAAAACACCCCAGTTTACATGCAGATTTCACTCAACGGCATCGAATTACATTTAAGCGAGCATCATGGAGATTGTTCTCCGGGCGCAAGTGTATTTGTAGATTGTACGGGGCTGAAAGAATTTCATAAAACCTTAATTGATAAAAAATATAAATACAACCGCCCGGGACTGGAAAAAACATTTTACGGAACATGGGCAGTAACAGTAAACGATCCGTTTTATAACAAGATTACATTTAACCAAACTTTAACCGAAGCAGAAAAGCAATAACATAATGGATCAGGTATTCGAATTTATTATAAACACAAGAACGGCTTTTATTAAGTTGGTTGATAGCTTAACTATCGAGCAATTGAATAAAATCCCGGATGGTTATAACAACAACATCATCTGGAACTTTGGCCACATTGTAGTGAGTACGCAAACACTTTGTTATTTTCGTACCGGTATCTGGTCCACCCCAGATGCAGTAAAGTTTAACGAGTACTACAAAAAAGATACTAAACCAACTTATACCGTTACCGAAGCAGAAGTTGCAGAATTAAAAGCGATTGCTTTAGCAAGTATTGAAACCATTAAAGCAGATTACGCCAAAGGAATATTCACCAATACCACGCCTTTTATAACGGCAACTTATGGTGTACAATTAAACAGTATTGAAGAAGTATTGATCACCACCATCGGTCACGATAATGTGCACTTTGGCTACGCTTCTGCATTGAAGAAAAAAGTTTAAAATGGAACAACCGGCGAAATCACCTAATCAGTGTAATCAAGCCGAAGAAAGAAAATATAAACCCGATAATTAAATAGAAATTAACCAATAAAAACAATGGCAAATTATTTTAACACATTACCGCTTAGAGAAAAATTAAACCAATTAGGTGTTTGCGACTTTATGGACAGTGCTGAATTTTTAGATGGCGTTAGCGCACTAAAAGGTAAAAAACTGGTAGTTGTAGGTTGCGGAGCACAAGGCTTAAACCAGGGTTTAAATTTAAGAGATAGTGGTTTAGATGTTAGTTATACATTGCGTAAAGAAGCGATTGAAGGAAAAAGAGATTCGTGGAAAAATGCTACTGAAAACAATTTCAAAGTTGGCACTTACGAAGAATTGATCCCAACTGCTGATGTGGTAATTAACCTTACTCCTGATAAACAGCACACTGCAGTAGTAAATGCAATTATGCCTTTAATGAAAGAAGGTGCAACTTTATTATACTCGCACGGTTTCAACATCGTTGAAGAAGGCATGCAAATCCGTAAAGATTTAACCGTAATTATGGTGGCGCCTAAATGCCCTGGTAGTGAAGTTAGAGCAGAGTATGTAAGAGGTTTTGGTGTACCTACCCTAATTGCAGTTCACCCAGAAAACGATCCTCAGGGTAAAGGTTTGGCTCAGGCTAAAGCTTATTGCGTGGGTACTGGTGGTCACAGAGCTGGTGTATTAAAATCATCTTTCGTAGCCGAGGTAAAATCTGATTTAATGGGTGAGCAAACAATCCTTTGTGGTTTATTGCAAACAGGTTCTATCCTGTCATTCGATAAAATGGTAGAAAAAGGAATCGATGCGGGTTATGCTTCTAAATTGGTTCAATATGGTGTAGAAGTAATTACTGAAGCCTTAAAACAAGGTGGTATTACAGCCATGATGGATAGATTAAGCAACGTAGCTAAAATTAAAGCTTTCGAAATCTCTGAGGAGTTGAAAGACATTATGCGTCCATTGTTCCAAAAACACCAGGATGATATTATGAGTGGCGAATTTAGCCGCATCATGATGGAAGACTGGGCAAACGGTGATAAAAACTTATTAGGATGGAGAGCTGAAACAGGCGAAACTGCATTCGAAAAAACACCAGCGGGAGATGTTAAAATCGGTGAGCAGGAATATTTCGACAACTACCTTTTAATGGTTGCCTTTGTACGTGCCGGTGTTGAATTGGCTTTCGAAACCATGGTACAGGCTGGTATTAAACCAGAATCGGCTTACTATGAGTCGTTACACGAAACACCACTTATTGCCAACACCATTGCACGTAAAAAATTATTCGAAATGAACCGTGTAATTTCTGATACTGCAGAATATGGTTGTTACTTATTCGATCAGGCATGTAAACCGCTTTTAGGCGATTTCATGAAAAAAGTAGATACAGATTTAGTAGGTAAAAACTTTAACGAAGGTAAAGACGGTGCTGTAGATAACAGACAATTAATTGATGTTAACGAAGCCATCCGTTCTCACCAGGTTGAGCAAATTGGTGCTACTTTACGTAAAGCCATGACTGCAATGAAAGCAATTAAAACTGCATAATAAACACCAAACCTCGCAGTTTTTTGAACCTGCGAGGTTTAAAAAATTCATAAAAAATGTCAAAAACATTAGTAGAAAAAATTTGGGATGCACACGTTGTAAAAAGTGAGGAAGGGTTTCCTGATATTTTATATATTGATACGCACCTGATCCATGAGGTTACCTCTCCGCAGGCTTTTGATGGTTTGCGCAAAAGAGGGTTGCCTGTTTTGCGTCCGAAACAAACTGTGGCCACTGCCGATCATAATGTGCCTACCTTAAATCAGTTGTTGCCGATAAAAGAAGAGCTTTCACGTTATCAGGTAGATATGCTAACCAAAAACTGTGCAGAATTTGGAGTAGAGCTTTATGGTTTAGGTCACCCTTTTCAAGGAATTGTTCACGTAATTGGCCCGGAGTTGGGCATTACCCTACCGGGTAAAACCATGGTTTGCGGCGATAGTCATACTTCTACGCACGGTGCATTTGGTGCCATTGCATTTGGTATCGGAACTTCGCAGGTAGAGCAGGTTTTTGCCACCCAATGCCTGTTACAGTCGAAACCTAAAACCATGAAAATTGAGGTTAACGGCGAGCTGGGTAAAGGTGTAGGTGCAAAAGATATCATTTTATATATCATTGCTCAGATTTCTGCTGCAGGCGGTACAGGCTATTTTATTGAATACGCAGGTTCGGCAATCGAAGCTTTAAGCATGGAAGCCCGCATGACGATCTGTAACATGAGTATCGAAATGGGTGCACGCGGTGGTCTAATTGCTCCTGATCAAATTACTTTCGACTACATTAAAGGACGCGAGTTTGCTCCCGCAGGCGAAGAATGGGATAAAGCTTTAGCTTACTGGAAAACATTATACAGCGATGCGGATGCGAAATTTGATAGTGTTTTAACTTTCGATGCTGCAGATATTGCCCCGATGATTACTTACGGTACCAACCCAGGCATGGGAATGGGTATTCAGGAACATATTCCTGCAACCGCAGCGCAACCAGAAACTGAAAAAGTATCGTACAAAAAAGCCTTAGATTATATGGGCTTTGATGATGATGCAGCTTTAATTGGTAAACCAATCGATTATGTTTTCATCGGAAGTTGTACCAATTCACGTATCGAAGATTTGCGCGAAGTAGCCAATTTTGTAAAAGACAAACACAAAGCAGATAACGTTACCGTTTGGATTGTTCCGGGTTCGAAACAAGTAGAACAGCAAGCTAAAAACGAAGGTTTAGATAAAATTTTCGAAGCTGCAGGTTTCCAGTTACGCGAGCCGGGTTGTAGCGCCTGCTTAGGGATGAACGAAGATAAAATCCCTGCTGGTAAATATTGTGTTTCTACATCGAACAGAAACTTTGAAGGCAGACAAGGACAAAATGCCCGTACTTTATTGGCAAGTCCTTTAACCGCTGCAGCTGCTGCTGTTACCGGAAAAATTACTGACGTAAGAGAGCTCTTAGAGAAAGTTTAAAGCAAAAAGACCAAAGCATAAAGCAAAATTCGCCATTGCGAGGCAGGGCCTCTCCCGGTTTTCGGGAAAGCAATCTTAATGCAGTAGCAATGGCGAAAAAGTTAAATTATGATTTTAGAAGTTGCCATATTAAATGTAAAGCCAGATTTATCGGCCGATTTTGAAAAAGCCTTTAACCAGGCCGAAAAAATAATCAGTGCAATGAAAGGCTATATCTCGCATCAACTTAAAAAATGTGTTGAGGTAGTTGATAAATACATCCTGCTGGTGAACTGGGAAACACTAGAAGACCATACAGAAGGTTTTAGGGGCTCAGCAGCTTATCAGGATTGGAAAAAGTTATTGCATCATTTTTATGAGCCTTTTCCAACAGTAGAGCATTACGTTTAAATGAATAAGAATGATTGAGGTTTGAATGATTGAATGGTGGCATATATCATAAGATCTTACAAAACCTGGTAAAATAAAACAAGTAGTTATGCCAGAAATAGTTTGGGATGCAACATTATACGATAAGCAGCATCACTTCGTATCAGATTACGGAGCAGATGTTTTGCAATGGCTGGCGCCGAAAGCAGGCGAACATATTTTAGATGTAGGTTCTGGCACAGGTCAGCTGGCGGCACAAATTGCAGCAAGCGGAGCACTGGTTCTGGGAACCGATGCGTCTGCCGATATGGTAGCCAATGCAAAAGCAGCGTATCCCAACCTGAGCTTCGAAGTGGTAGATGGAGCAAGCCTCCCCTATCACGAAAACTTCGATGCAGTTTTTAGCAATGCTACTTTCCACTGGATTGAAAACCAGCAAGCTTTAGCCGGTGGTTTATTTAAAAGTTTAAAACCGGGCGGAAGGCTGGTAGCCGAATTTGGAGGTAAAGGAAATGTGAAAAGCATTACCGATGCCATCGCTGCTGCCGCCGGTCAGCTGGGGTTTTCGGATCAGGTGGTAACCGATTTCTGGTACTTTCCGTCCGTTAGCACCTATGCAAGCCTACTCGAATCGAAAGGTTTTGAAGTAGAACAAGTTTGGCTGTTCGATAGGCCAACCAAACTAATCGGCGAAGCAGGAATGTACGTTTGGATTAACCAGTTTGCCCAGCATGCATTTAAAAATTTAGACGAAGCACAAGCCGAATCGATAAAAAACCTGGCAGTTGAAATCCTGAAACCCGATTATTTTATTAACGGAGAATGGATAGCCGACTACAGGAGATTAAGAGTTAAAGCCATCAAAAGGTAGAAAGTGATAAGGTAGAAGGCATAAGACCCGACAGCCAAATTAAAAAATAAAACAATGTATGATGACCGGTAATCGGTGTAATCATTAAATCAGTGAAATCACCCTAACCGGTGAAATCATTTAATCTGTGTAATCATCATAAAAAAATGAAAAAGTTCACAAAATTAACATCGGCAGTAGTGCCATTAAACATAGAAAATATAGATACCGACCAGATTATTCCGGCAAGGTTTCTAAAAGCCACCACGCGCGAGGGATTTGGCGAGAACCTGTTCCGCGATTGGCGTTATAATGGCGATAATACACCAAAGCCCGAATTTGTATTGAACAACCCGACCTACAGCGGTCGCGTTTTAGTTGCCGGTAAAAACTTTGGTTGTGGCAGTAGCCGCGAGCATGCAGCCTGGGCTATTCAGGATGCAGGCTTTGATGCCGTTATCAGCAGTTTCTTCGCCGATATTTTTAAAGGAAATGCCTTAAATAATGGTTTATTGCCTATTCAGGTAAGCGACGATTTTCTGGTACAAATCTTCAAATCTGTTGATGCTAACGCACAATCAGCACTGGAAGTAGATTTAGAAAACCAAACTGTTACCATTGTAGAAAATGGTGCACAGGAATCTTTCGAAATCAATCCATACAAAAAATCGTGCTTAATAAACGGTTATGATGATATCGACTTCATCCTGGCTCAAAAACAATTAATCGAAGAATTCGAACAGGCAAGATAATGTTTAAACCATTTGTCCACATTCAGCACCTCAACCTGGCGTACCGCAACAAAGCGGTGCTTAAGGAACTATATTGGGAAATAAATGTTGGCGAAAATTGGGTTTTGTGGGGCGAAAGCGGTAGCGGAAAAACTGCTTTGGCCAAGGCAATTGCTGGCATAAATGCAGCACAGGGCAGTATCGAAATTGATTTCGATCCGCAAAGTAAATTACCTGCCGAAGTTTTATTTGTTGATAGCTGGTATCAGTTTAAAAACCTGGAAGGCGTTGCCAACTTTTATTATCAGCAGCGTTATACCAGCCAGCAGGCTAAAGATACTTTAACCGTGCATGCCGAACTGGTACATTTTGGAAAAGAAAAAGGCCTTCACTTTGATCGCGTTGAACCGATTTTAGAAGCCTTGGGCTTTTCTACTTTTGCCAGCTCGCAGTTAATCGAACTATCGAGTGGCGAGCACAAAAAATTACAGCTGGTTAAAGCTTTGTGGTTAAAACCACAGTTACTGATTATCGATCAGCCTTATACAGGTTTAGATACCGCTTCGCGCAAAAAACTGAACATCCTCCTCGATCAAATTACTGATGAGGGTGTACAATTGATTTTAATCAGTAATGATCAGGAGTTGCCATCATGCATCCACCGTTTTGCAGAAATTAAAGAGGGACAACTTGTAGCTTCATGCACCAGAGATCATACTTCGGCTACTTTTGAAGCACATAACAGGGAAATTCCTGGCTTTTTAAAAGAATCGCCGGTTTATTCGTCCGATAATATCGTTAAAATGGTTGATGTGAACATCAGCTATGGCGAAAAACAGGTGCTTAAAAACATCAATTGGGAAGTTAAGGCTGGTGAAAAATGGCTTTTACAAGGGCACAATGGCTCAGGCAAATCTACCTTGTTAAGTCTCGTAAACGGCGATCATCCACAATCGTATGCCAACGAACTGTATCTGTTTGGCAACCGTCGTGGAAGTGGCGAAAGCATTTGGGATATTAAGCAACACATTGGGCTGATATCACCAGAGTTTCATTGGTATTTCGATGCCACGGCAACTGTTTGGCAAAGTATTGCTTCGGGCTTCTACGATACCGTAGGCCTTTTTCAGCAATTGCCTTACACCAAAAGCAGCCAGGTTGATGAACTGGTTGAATATTTTGGTTTAACCGAAAATAAAAATGAGCTGCTCACCTCACTTCCATTGGGTAAGCAGCGACTGGTTTTACTGGCCAGAACCATCATTAAGAATCCCGAATTGTTAATTCTGGACGAACCATGCCAGGGTTTAGACTTGCAACAAACACAACGTTTTAACCAACTGGTTGATGAACTGTGTAGCAACGGCATGACCGTAATTTATGTTGGCCATTTTGAATCGCAGCTGCCAACCTGCCTTGAAAAAAGAATATTATTAGAAAAAGGCGAAGTAAAAGTCGTCGAAAGTTTAAATATAGAAATATTGAGCTAGACCGGAGATTTACAGGATGATTTTAAATCCTTCAAATCGAGGTTAAGCATAGGAGAATTTTAACATGAAGAAGAACATTTTAGTAATACCTGGAGATGGTATTGGCCCGGAAGTCACCACCTGGGGAAAAGCAGCATTAGAAAAAATTGCTGAAATTTTTGGTCATGAATTTGTTTTTGAAGAAGCTTTAATGGGCCACGCGGCTATTGAAGTAACTGGCGAACCTTTGCCGGATGAAACTTTAGAAAAAGCAAGACAAAGTGATGCAATCCTCTTTGGCGCAATTGGTCATGCCAAATACGATAACGACCCAAGTTTAAAAGTTAGACCTGAACAAGGTTTATTAAAAATCCGCAAAGAACTGGGTTTATTTGCCAATCTCCGCCCGATATTACTATTCGATGAGCTTCTTCAGGCATCAAGCATTAAACCTGAAATTTTAAGAGGAACAGATATTTTGTTTTTCCGCGAGTTAACAGGTGATGTATATTTTGGTGAGAAAACACGTTCAGAAGACAGAAATACAGCTTCTGATTTAATGATCTACCACCGTTACGAAGTAGAGCGTATTGCACACAAAGCTTATCAGGCCGCACAACAACGTAATAAAAGATTATGTTCAGTAGATAAAGCCAACGTTTTAGAAAGCTCTCGCCTGTGGCGCGAAACAGTTCAGGAAATTGCCAAACAATACCCTGATGTAGAAACCGAGCACATGTTTATTGATAATGCAGCCATGCAGTTAATTAAAAACCCTAAAAAATTCGACGTGGTGTTAACCGCCAACTTATTTGGGGATATTTTAACCGATGAGGCTTCGCAAATTGCTGGCTCAATGGGTATGCTCGCTTCAGCTTCGGTTGGCGAAAGCACTGGTTTCTTTGAGCCAATACACGGTTCGGCACACGATATCGCCGGTAAAGATGTGGCTAACCCGCTTGCTTCTATCCTATCGGCTGCTTTAATGCTCGAAATTGGTTTCGGACTTAAAGAGGAAGCGAAACTATTGGTTGATACCATTGACCAGGTATTGAAAGAAGGTTTCAGAACACATGATATAGCCGACCAAACTACCAACCGTTTTAAAGTGTTAGGCACAGCCGAAATGGGTAAATTGGTATTGAAATTCTTATCACAAAAATTAATCACATCCTAAACCTAAGATTATGATTCACGACCCGAACAAAGTTTATATTTTCGACACGACCTTACGTGACGGCGAGCAGGTTCCAGGCTGCCAGTTAGATACAAACCAAAAAGTAGAAATCGCAAAATCACTCGAACTTTTAGGCGTAGATGTGATTGAAGCTGGTTTTCCTGTATCAAGCCCTGGCGATTTCAATAGCGTTATCGAATTATCGAAAGCGGTTACTCATCCTATTATTTGTGCCTTAACCCGCGCCAATAAAAATGATATCGATGTAGCTGCCGATGCTTTACGTTATGCCAAAAGGCCTCGTATCCACACCGGAATTGGTTCTTCTGACTTCCACATTAAACATAAATTTAATAGCACCCGTGAGGATATTTTAGCCCGTGCGGTTGAAGCGGTAAAATATGCAAAAAAATATGTAGAAGATGTTGAATTCTATGCAGAAGATGCCGGCCGTGCCGATATCGAGTTTTTAGCCAAAATGGTTGAAGCGGTAATTGCTGCCGGTGCAACCGTAGTAAACATTCCCGATACCAACGGTTACTGCTTACCCGACCAATATGGCTCAAAAATCCTTTTCTTAAAAGAAAATGTTAAAAACATTGATAATGCGATTATCTCTGTTCACTGCCACAACGATTTAGGTTTAGCTACAGCAAACTCTATTGCCGGTTTACAAAATGGTGCCCGCCAGGTAGAATGTACCATTAACGGTATTGGCGAACGCGCTGGTAATACTTCGATGGAAGAAGTGGTAATGATTTTAAAAACGCACAAAGTGTTGGGCTTAAATACCAGCATTGATGCTACTCAGTTTTATGATATTAGCCACAGTGTGAGAAACCAGATGAACATGCCAGTGCAGCCAAATAAAGCTATTGTTGGTGCCAATGCATTTTCGCACAGCTCGGGTATACACCAGGATGGTTTCTTGAAAAACCGCGAGAATTACGAAATTATTAAACCAGAAGATGTTGGTTTTCCTGATGCCACTATTGTATTAACTGCAAGAAGTGGTCGCCATGCTTTGAAACACCATTTGGAGCGTTTAGGTCATAAATTAGAAAAAGAACACCTGGATATTGTTTACAAACAGTTTTTGGTTTTAGCCGATAGCAAACAAGGCATTAACGATACTGATTTGAACCAATTGGTTGCTTTGCATTTAGCTTAAAGCCGAAAGATTAAAGCATTAAAGTGAACTGATAGCCAAGGCGAATAGCTTATGCAATTTGAGGGGCAGTCCCCCTTGGAGGGGGCAGGGGGAGGATTTACGTTTGAAACACAAACCTTCTTTGCTAAACCTGATCCGATAGCTATCGGATAAAATTGCCGCGAAGCGTTACTTATACCGAGTTTACATTGGTAGTGAAATAAAATGTAATGCAGGACTACTGGATCCGACGGAATACCAGCTCCTGCTTTACAGAAAAATATAAGAGAACAAGTCTTAATACTTGATCCTCTAATACCTGATACTATAAAAATGAATACTACAACACCACATACACTGGATTTTAAATCTGCGAACGAAAGACTCAAAGGCGTGGTAAAACGTACCCCACTTGAGTTTAATGCCGGACTTTCTTCTTACTACAATGCCAATATTTATTTAAAAAGGGAAGATTTGCAGATTGTGCGCTCCTATAAATTACGTGGTGCATACAATAAAATCAGTTCACTTCCTCAGGAATCGTTAATTAACGGAGTTGTTTGTGCAAGTGCCGGAAACCATGCGCAGGGCGTTGCCTACTCGTGCAAAAAACTGGGTATTAAAGGAGTTATTTTTATGCCCGAAATTACCCCGAAACAGAAAGTGAAACAAACTTATATGTTTGGCGGCGACAATGTGGAAGTGGTTTTAGTTGGCGATACATTTGACGATTGCTTAAAAGAGGCTTTGGCTTACAGCGCAGCACATGCCGCTACTTTTATTCCGCCTTTTGATGATGAAAAAGTAATTGAAGGACAGGCAACTGTTGGTGTTGAAATTTTTGAAGATCTGCCAGATTTAGACATGGTAGTAATGCCTGTAGGTGGTGGTGGATTAGCTTCGGGTGTGAGCGCCTACCTGAAAACGGTTAAACCTGATGTTAAACTGGTAGGTGTTGAGCCGCTTGGTGCACCATCGATGGTTACTGCTATGGAACACGGCGGACCTTTTACATTGGAGGAGATAGATCGTTTTGTAGATGGGGCAGCTGTAAAAAGGATTGGTCATATCACTTACGAATATTGTAAGGAACTGCTCGATCAGATGCATTTGATTCCGGAAGGAAAAATATGTACCACAATATTAAAACTTTATAACGAAGATGCCATTGTAGTTGAACCTGCCGGTGCACTGTCTGTTGCGGCATTAGATCAGCTCAGAGAGCAGATTGAAGGCAAAACGATAGTTTGTATTGTGAGCGGTGGAAACAACGATATAGAGCGTATGCAGGAGATTAAAGAGAAATCTTTACTTTTCGAAGGTTTGAAACACTACTTCATCGTTCGTTTTCCACAAAGACCGGGCGCTTTAAAATTATTTGTAAACGAGGTTTTGGGTCCGCAGGATGATATTACCCGCTTCGAATTTATTAAAAAAACCAACAAAGAAAATGGTCCGGCGCTGGTGGGTATTGAGCTTTCGAACAAAAACGATTATGCGAGTTTATTACAACGCATGAAAGATTTTAAATTTGAAATTATCGAACTGAACCAGGATCAGACTCTGTTTGAGTATTTGGTTTAGCTTTGTAACCGCAAAGGGCGCAAAGTTTATCGCAGAGGACGCCAAGCCGTCATTTCGAGCGGAGTGCAACGAAGTCGAGAAATCTATCTCGAGATAGATCTCTCCATTCCGCTTTGCTCCAGTCGAGATGACGGCTTTCCTCATAAAAAAATAAAAAAAATGAACTTCAAAAACTTAACCAACAAAGCATTAATTTCCGACAGTGATATCGATTGGGAAGATTTAGGCGCTGGCGTAAAACGCAAAATTATGGCTTACGATGAGCACTTGATGCTGGTTAAGGTAGCTTTTGAACAAGGAGCCATCGGATCTGTACACAACCACCCTCACCTGCAAATGAGTTATGTTGCTAAAGGAAGTTTTGAAGTAAGTATGGGCGAGGATAAAAAAATCCTGAACGAAGGCGATATTTTCTTTGCACCTAGTAATGTTTTCCACGGGGTAGTTTGCCTCGAAGCAGGATTGTTGATTGATATCTTTAATCCACACCGTGAGGATTTTCTGTAGAAAAAGTCCATAGCATAAACTTATCGCCTTGCTGAACTTGTTTCAGCACCTCTTAACAAGAGACCCTGAAATAAATCCGATAGCTATCGGATCAGGGTGACGGTATCTGAAAATTACCTCTTACCCTACTCAAAAGTTAATCTTACATTTTTATAACCCAATCCTTCAATAATCGGTTTTAATACATTGGCCGCATTGGTTTTCGTTTGGATTAAAATATTTGATTTCTTCACCTCGGCAGCTACCTGCCTTTCGGCGGCTTTATAAGCTTCATCTACAAGGTCAGCTTCTCTGAAGAAAGCCATTTTGGTATCGTACACCCGTGAGTTTTTATGATCAATTTTTACATAACAGATTTCGGGCTGTGGTAAATTTACTACAGCTGTATCGGCATCAATACGGATATCTTCGCGGGTAATTTTAGTTAAATCGATACAACCAACTGCTTCGGCCTTAACAATGAGCAAAACACTGGCTTCGGGCAAGAAATCTGTCTTGTTTTTGTGTTCTAAAACGTCACTAATCTGATACCTAACCAGCTCCAATTTACCTATGGCCTCAATTTTCTCGACCAGGAGCTGATGTTTACTTTCTACAGTAGTATTGATACTGAATTTTTTAGCGATAAATAAATAGCCTGCAATCAAGAGGATTAACCAGGGCAAGAGGCGAATAAAGAGCTTCATATCAATTAAAAAACGGAAAATTAACAATTGTTTACCAACCTCACTGTACAATAATTAATCCATTAATAGCGTCTTGCATTTTTTGGCAGAAGATTTGTAATATGAAAATCACACACACAAATAAAAACTAATCAACATGAAAAAACTAACTATCTTAATGCTTTGCATTGCCACACTAGGTCTGGCTTCCTGCAAAAAAGACACTATTGTTCAAAATACACCGAACATCACCATTTATAAAACCATTCAGCCTAGCGCCTGGGTTGCAACCAGTGATGCTGCAAATGGTTCTTACTTATACGTAGATATTAGCGACAACAGAATTGAACAATATGAAGATGATGGTATCATTTTATCATTTGCACGTTTCAACGATGATGGTTATGATGCGCTACCTTTTACTTACGGAACTGACTCATATAGCTACAGCTCTTTCCCGGGAAGAATAAGAGTGTACTTACAGAATAGTGCCAACAGAAATTTAGCACCTGTAAGGCCAACAGCAAGCATTGGAGCCCGTATTGTACTGGTTGCTTCGTCTTCTGATTAGATAAATTTGATTAAAACTCTAAAAAACGACTAATGTTCAATTGAACGTGGTCGTTTTTTTTATGCTCTCCCCTGTTCAATTGTATGGCACGAATGTGAACGCCGTTTCTTTCAACCAGCAATTCGTCGTAAAAGCCTTTGTAATACACGTCTTTAACTTCAAAACGTCTGCTACTCCAGTTGCTACTTACTTCTGCCCATTCGGGATAAAATACAACCGTATCTTTTTGTGTTTTTAAACCTATTTTTTCGGCATCAGCAGCTGACAACACCACCGCATTACCTAAAATTTGGGCCGTATATATATGGGCCGGGTGCTGATAAATTTCGGCAGGTTTTCCGGTCTGCAAAAGTTCTCCGTTACGCAAAATCAGCAGCTGATCAGCCAAAAATAAACCATCGGCCGGATCGTGCGATACCAGGATAACGGTTACACCAGTTTCGGCCGCTATGCGTTTAATATCGGCACGCAGCTGGTTTTTGAGCAGGGCATCAACCTGACTGAAGGGCTCGTCTAAAAGCAAAACCTGAGTATCCGAAACCATGGCTTTGGCAATAGCAACACGCTGCTGTTCGCCACCGCTTAATTCTATAATCTTTTTATTTTGGAGCGGTAAAATCCGCAGATGTTCCATAATGGCCAAAGTTTTTTCGGCTTTGGTTTTCAGGTCGGTATTGGATAGTTGTGAGGCAATGTTATCGTACACCTTGGCATAGATATTTAGCGAAAAATCCTGCGTAACCATTTTCATTTGCTTATGGCCGGGAATCAGTTGTTCGTCTGGTCCTTTAACACGCTTGTCTTCGAAATAGATTTCTCCTTCATCGGTTTTCAGCAAACCGTAAATTGATTTCAGCAGGGTAGATTTTCCGCTTCCACTTTCACCAATAATGGCTACTACATCGCCTCTTTTGATCTCAAAACTTACATTTTTAATCCCGCCGGCTTGTTCTGCCTGATATTGCTTCGTTAAATTTTTAACACTGATTAGGATATTGCTCACGGGGTAAAGATAGTGAATAAGCTTAAAGCGAAAAAGGCTAAAGCTTAAAGCAAAAAATCCTGTTTCGCCTAACCGAAACAGGATCTGTTTATTTGTGTGTTGACCCCTCTGTCCTTCGGACATCTCTCCTGAAGGAGAGAATTGATTAGTCGCTTAAGATTTGGGGCGCTTAGTTTAACCCAAAAGTAACGCCGAAGCTCATGTTTTTTAAACCAGCTTGCTGCGAAGTGGTAAACATATCGTTGAAATAGTATTTGGTAAACAAGCCCAAACCACCGTACCCGAACCTGATTGTACCTCCGTAACGAACCGATTGAAAGTGGTAGCTATCGTATTGTTTCTCTTTACCACGCTCTTCACTAATTTGTTTAATCTTTCCGTTTAATAAAAAGCTCACTTCAGGACCTAATACCAGATAAAACCGTTTGCCATTTCTATTTTCAGCAGTGCGGAATTCAAAATTTAACGGAATATGCACATAACTGCTCGAGAAACGGTTTTTAGAGAAATGTACCGGCGACTGATCGGTGTAAACAAACTCATTTGAATTTTTAGCGATGGTAATATCTTTTCTTAAACGAATCAAAGTCCAATCGAAACCACCCGCCACATACACTTTAAAGTTCGAATTAAAACGGTAACCAAGTTGTAAGATATCAAAAGAGAATGTACTGGTTTTACCTCCTTTGTAGTCTAAAAAGTCGTTATTTGGCGATAAATTAAAACTTCCGTTATCAATTAACCTCGAGAAACCCAAATCAACCCTGGTAAAAGTAATTCCGCCAACAAAACGGCCTTTTTTAGCTGAATCGGCAGGTTTACTTTTTAAAATAATACCGTGACCTTCGCTGTAATCCATTTTCTTCTTGGTGGTATCTTGTTGTGCAAAAGCACCTGGAGCCATAACACCGGCAAGCCCGCTTACCAAAAGTGTTGTAAAAATCAGACGTTTCATATCTATGTGTTTGTTATGTTTAATGTTGTAATATTTTAGTGTCAGATACTGTTAACTGCCAACTGAGAACTATTATTTCTTCCGTTTGCCTATTTTAAAAGGCCCGATATTGATTGATGATAGCGAAGAATCGTCGTCATCAGTTCTAAACTGGATAAACTTATCTTTCCGCTTATCTACCTTGTTTACGATCAGGTTTACCACATCGCCCACATTACGGATATTTTTGATATTCTGCTCATCGTTATCGTTAATGGGCTCATCTGCTTTTATTGTTGTAGGGTTAGCCGCAATTACAATTTCTTTCTCGGGTTGAAAAACTGCTTCTTCAATTTTGGTTTTAATATCCTTTTTAGGCTCTTCTGTTTTAGCTATTGTAGTTTCTTGTTTTAAAACTTCGGTAGCTGTAACTATTTTTTGTTTCTCAACTGGTTTAGCTACTTTTTTAACGGTAGTTTTAGCCAAACTGGTAGCTGGCTTAATGCTAACCGGTAAAACCACTTCTGTTTTTTCAACTGGCTTAACGTTGGTTACAACCGAATCCT
Organism: Pedobacter ghigonis; assembly: GCF_903166585.1. Classification (GTDB taxonomy): domain Bacteria; phylum Bacteroidota; class Bacteroidia; order Sphingobacteriales; family Sphingobacteriaceae; genus Pedobacter; species Pedobacter ghigonis. The sequence continues at coordinate 137,033 of NZ_CAESCM010000013.1, read as the reverse complement.
GAACAGGCTGTTCTACTACAACTGGTTTTACTTTAGGGGCAACATAGCTGGTTAACTGTTTAGGATTAACATGCTGTTGCTGATAAACTAAAATACCTGCTGTAACTACCAGTAATACCGCAGCTGCCGATAACCAGTAAATGGGTGTAATCCTTTTTTTCTTCGGCTCAATTTCGCTTTCAATATTGCTCCATAAATCCCTCGATGGTGTGATCTCGGCATGGTCAAAAGCATTTTTAAACAGCTGATCAAAATCCTTATCCTGTGTAGGTTGCATAACCAAATCCCTCCATTTTTATAATTTCTTCCTTTAATATTGCCCGGGCCCGCGATAACTGCGATTTACTTGCTCCTTCTGAGATACCAAGTGTTTCGCCTATTTCTTTATGCGAGTAGCCCTCTATTACATACATGTTAAAAACCATCCGGTAACCATCTGCCAGTTTTTGTATCACTTTCATCAGGTCTTGCATGCCTAAACGACTAAAATCAAATCCTGTTGAAGGCTGCTCGTAAGCTTCGTCTATTTCAACTACATTTAAGCTGCGCAGGTTTTTGCGATAACTTTCAATGGCTGTGTTTACCATTACCCTTCTAATCCAACCTTCAAAAGAACCCTCCCCCCGGTATTCCTTAATCTTCTGAAAAACTTTAATGTAACCCATTTGTAGTACATCTTCAGCTTCCATTCTATCTTTGGCGTAGCGCATACAAACGGCCAGCATTTTCGATGCAGTTTGCCTATACAGCAGCTCCTGCATCTTCCGGTCGCCGGCTTTGCAGCCTTCCATCAAATCGTTTATCGTATAGCTTCGCGTCAATTTCATTGTGTGTTTGTATATAGAAGATGGTCAATTACAAACAATGGTTGCATGGGATAGTAGAAAAAGTTAAATAAAGTTAAATTTATTTTTATAGCTACTGATTATCAACAAGATAAATAAGCAGCAGTTTCCAGAGAAAGATATAGATTTTTTATTGGAAAATGAACAGGCAGTATTTCTTGGCAGGCTGTAGTCCCGCTCCAAAGCCTCGGTTCGCTCCTCACCTTCGTGTTTTCGCTTCTATCGGGTTTAAAAACATGGGGCGGTGCTCAAAAACAATAAACCCCACAAACTTTAAAAACCTGCGGGGTTTAGAAATTATTCTAATGCCTGCGACTAAAGTCAGCGGCCATGAATAAAAAAACAAAATTTAGTTTTTCGCTTTAATCTTTCTGCTTTACTTTTCTGCTTTCTTCACCTTAAACAATTTAAAGTCCTGCTTATAGGTTAAGAAAAAGGAGTGGTTAAACTGAAGTTGTTTATCGGTATGATCAAGATCAATATGTGGTTCGAAACGAACATCCAGATATAAATGCGGGATCAATTCTTTTTGGTAAGCATAGCGCAGTGAAACAATGTTTCGGGCACTCTGCCTTAAACCCGGGCTGTATAAATTATCAGAAACTGATTCATAAAGCGGCATACCTTTAATCGAAATAAAATTATTCCCTTTCCAGTATGAGGCCACTAAACTTCCCCATTTACTTTCCACACCGGCATTAAGCCATAATCCAAAACCACCTTCATAAGCCCTTCTTTTATCGGGCGAAAGGTCTTTATACACCGCAACATAGTTATCGGTATATACCTGCTTAATATTCGTATTGATGGCTTTATGCAGTTTTAAACCTGCAGCACCATTAAATAATGTGCTAATCGGTATGTCTTTAAGCACATCAATCTGACCGCCCTGATGAAAAGCCAAAAACTGGGCAGGCACACTAAATTTCCAGCCATTACTTTCGGCAAGTGTAGTTTCGGTAGATAAACCACCAATAATTTCTTCTTTGGCCGGATCGCCTTTATAAATCATCTTTTGCCAGGCAATCCAGGCATCTAAATTAAATCTTTTGCGTTCTACCAAAAGCTGTGTACCATATTCAATTGGTGTAGTAATGGTTCTTTCGAAATCGTAAAGTGGCTCTATGTATTTATGCTGAATACCACCTTCTAAACTTCCGAAAATTAAGGTCAGGTTTCTTTTGTGGTATTTTAAACTGAATAAAGGTTTGGCATCGCTCACCCCATTTCTACCAAAATCTTTGCGAATAAAAGCTCCGGCCGTAATGGCGAGATTAGGATGCGCATAATATACAATCTGCGGCTGTAATTGTGTGCCATATAAGGTATAACCATCGTGAAAATCGTTGGTGTACTCGTAATTACGCACATAATTAAAATTGTAGAAATTAAAATGTACTTCGTTGGTTAAACTGCTGTCGGGGCGGATCCGGTTTTCGAAAGCCGATTGATTAAACTGTGCCGAAGCTAAATAAGAACAGAAGAGAAAAGATATAAAAAGCACGGTCTTTTTCAGACCTGTAGTTGTAAACATGCGATTGGATTTTATCGCTCAAATTTAGAATAGTTTTTGGTTTATTTAACCGCAAAGCTTACGAAGTTTACGAAAAGCAAACAAAGCGTCGAGTTAGATTTTTTTGCTTTAGTCTTTGGTCCTTTAGCTTTCACCTATTTCCTCAAACGATAGTTCTTATATAGCTTTACAGCAATCATAATGGCCATAGCAACCCCCATAATACCAATTAAACCATAAACCCAATTCAGGGCATTTTTAAGGATCACCACAAATACAATGGCAATCATAAAAATGGTAGCGAGTTCGCGCCATAAACGCAATTGGAAACTGCTTAACTTAAACTGATTGTTTTTAAGCTGTTTTACGATGTTTTGGCAAATGAAATGATAAATGAGTAAACCAACAACAAAAGCAAGCTTCACCCACATCCAATCGGCCTGTAGCAGCCCTTGGTTTAAAGTTAACATGGATGCTCCTGCCAATAGCGAAATAATCATTGCCGGGGTGGCGATGATTTTCCATAAAGTAGCCTCCATTTTAACAAACTGTTTCTGGAGGATACTTTTTTCTGGTTCGGGCTTGTCGTTAGCCTCGGTATGGTAAATAAAAAGACTTAAAATATAAAATAACCCAGCCATCCAGCTAATCACAAACACAATGTGCACTGCTTTGAAATATTGGTAGAATGGCAATAAGGTTTCTATCATTTTAGTTATTCTGGTTTACGTCATGCTGAACTTGTTTCAGCATCTCTTTCGTGACGTGATTTAGTGATTATCCTTGAGTTATTGAATTAATACCTAAACTCCTTTACTACTTCAATCGCATATTTTACATTATCGAAAGGAATATCTGGCATAATACCATGACCTAAGTTAAAGATAAAACCTTCCGTACCGCGCATGCGTTCAAATAATTTGTGGATTTGTGCTTTAATAACGGCTTTATCAGCGTATAAAATATGTGGATCTAAATTACCTTGTACAGCAATACCTTTTGGTAAAGCATTTTTAATATTCAATAAATCAGCATTCCAGTCCACCGAAATTACATCTGGCTTAGCTTCGGCCATAATTGGCGCAAAAACCGAACTTCCTTTACAGAAAGAAATAACGGGAATATCTTTTCTGTTTAAATTCGAAATGATTTCCTGAATGTAGCGGTGAGAAAACTCCTGGTAATCGTTCCACGATAAGGCAAGTGCCCAGCTATCAAAAATCTGGATAGCGTTAACACCGGCAGCAATCTGAAGGTTAAGATAATCGGCAGTTACTTTGGCAATTTTTGCTAAAAGCTTATGTGCCAGCTCTGGCTGGTTGTGTATAAAAAGTTTCGTTAATTTGAAATCTTTAGATGAACCACCCTCAATTAAATAGCTCATTACCGTAAACGGTGCACCAGCAAAACCAATTAACGGAATCCTCTTATCTAAACGTTGTTGAATAACTTTAATCGCGTCAGCTACATATTGTAATTCATCTAAACAATCAACATTCAGGTTTTCGATATCCTGTGCAGTACGAACAGGATTTGCAAACTTAGGGCCAACACCTTGCGTAAAACTTAAATCTCCACCCATGGCTTCGCCTGTTACCAAAATATCACAGAACAAAATAGCGGCATCAATATCCAGCAAATCAACTGGCAACATGGTTACATCTGCTGCAATTTCAGGGTTTTTACACATCTCTAAAAAAGAGTATTTGTTTTTAATCTCCCAATATTGCGGCATAAAACGACCTGCCTGACGCATCATCCACACGGGTGGGCGTTCTGTTTGTTTTGAAAATGCTGCGTCTAAAAATAAATTATTCTTCATGATTTGTATTTGGTATCTCACTACGCGTCATGCTGAATTTATTTCAGCATCTTTCTTTAATTAGATCTTGAACTGAATTCAGGATGACGGGCTGCCTAAAATTTTAATTTCGCAAAGGTATAAATAAAAAAAAAACGAAGTACCTTTTTATCGCTAAACTGGTGCTTCGTTGTTCAAAATGACAATAGTCCTATTATATTTTGCTGATTTCCTTCTCTATTTTAACGATGATATCTTTCGATCGTTGCGTTTCGGCCAGTTCTTTAGCCAGTTTAGTATAAGCTTCGGCCCGTTCCCTGTCTTTTTTACGCAAAGCTAAATTAGCCAGGTGAATCAATACGTAAGCTTTCTCATTCTTACCCCCTACCGGAAAACGGCTGGCCAATTGAAAGTGAAATTCCGCTTTATCCCAATCTTCTTCTTTCAACGCCATGTTACCTTGCATAAATTCGTAGTAACCCCTGCGGCTTTTGGCTAAACGCTCTGGTTTTGTTACCTCTGCCAGCAAGGCTTTGGCTTTACCAAATTCGTTATTTTTAAAATGCTTTGAAGCCATTAAAACCGAACTATGTTTAAAATGACTCCATATCACAAAGGCAAATAAAAGTGCCGAAAGAGCGGCCAACTGGTATTGATTGTAAAAAACACAAACCAAACCTGCCAGTACAAAAACTGCCATTAAAGCATACCTGCCTTTATTATTGTACATTAATGACTATCGGTAAATTTATAACCTACCCCACGGATTGAGTGAAAGTAAACTGGATTTTTTTGATCTGGCTCGAAATACTTACGGAAAGTTAAAATGAAGTTATCAATGGTCCTGGTTGAAGGATAAACATCGTAATTCCAAACCGTTTCTAAAATCTGCTCTCTCGAAACTGCATCGTTTTTACGCTCGATTAAGAGTTTCAGCAACATCGTTTCTTTCTTTGTTAAAGGCGTAATGGTACCATCATCATGTTTCAATTCAAATGAGTTAAAATAGATGGTTTTATCGCCAATTTTATAAGAGTTTAATTCTTTTAAATCATCAGATTTTAAACTGCGTTTAACCAAAATACCTACACGAAGAATCAGTTCTTCCAGGTTAAATGGTTTAACCAAATAATCGTCGGCTCCTTTTTTCAAACCTAAAACACGGTCTTCCGAAGTGTTTTTTGCTGTTAAAAACATAATCGGAACTTCTGCATTCTCTAAACGTATAGTTTCACAGACCTGAAAACCATCCATTTCGGGCAGCATTACATCTAATACAATCAGATTGAAGCGTTCTTCTTTAAATACTTTAAGAGCGGTTTTGCCATCTTTAACGGCGTGAACTTTATATCCTTCAAGTTCGAGGTTTAATTTAATAGCATCTAACAAGTGATCCTCGTCTTCTACCAATAGAATTCTTAATTTTTGTGACATAATTGAGATTAACTAAATGTTACTTCAAAAATACTTCCTTGTGGCAGATTGTCTTTTACTGTAATATCTGCATCATGGTATTGTAAAACCTCTTTCACAATAAACAAGCCTAAACCTGTTCCTTTCGCTTTTCTGACATTCTCGTTACCAACGCGGTAAAACTTATCAAATATCAACATTTTTTCGGCATCTGAAATACCCGGCCCTTTATCCAGCACACTGAGGTGAATATGTCCATCCACTTCGTTTAAATGCACATTTATCTCATCACAAGGATTAGAATACTTTACTGCATTTTCAATTAAATTGGTCACTACTGACGATAAGGCAAATTTGTCACCCACAAGCTGCAAATTTGGCTGAATTTTAGCATTTATGATCTGCTCGCAGCCACAAGAGTGTACTTGTAAGCGATCAGTAATTTTTGCTACCAGCTCTGAAAAATTAAATGCCTCCTTCGGGAAACTATACGAGCGGTTTTCAATCTTGGTTGCCAGCAACATATTTTCGACCAGATCATCTAAACGCTCAATATCTTTTAACGAGTTATTCAACAAAGAAACTTGCCTTGCTTTATCCAGATCTCTTTTTACAATAGTCTGTATTGAAAGTTTAATGGCTGCCAACGGCGATTTCAACTCATGTGTAATCGACATCAGGAAATTTTGCTGCTGTTCTCTTAATTTATCTTCGCGTTTTAACGATTGGTGTAAAAAATAACCGCCAATGCAAAGCAAAAATAAAAACACAGATCCCTCCCCCATAATCATCGTCATACGACTTGGCTGCAAGCGCACCACCAAAGTACCCCACGAAATGAGCTGGATTAATGCGTAAAGCAGTAACGCGTAAAATATGATTATAGATTTCTTCATTCCTTCGGTTTTTCCTTACGGTTTGATTACACTGATTTTTGGATTACACAGCTTGTTTTATTAGTCCACAGCAACCCTACTTAAAATGAGTAACAAAACCTCTTTATTCTCGGTGCAAGCTCAGCGCTCTCTGTGGTTAAACAAAAAATTTACTTCTTAAACACCAAATCCAAGGCTTCAAATATGGCACGTTTCGCTTTCTCTAGTTCGATTTTAGTATGTGCTGAAGATACAAAACCAACTTCATATCCCGATGGGCCTAAATAAATTCCTCTGTTTAATAATTCGCGGTGCATTACTTTAAATTTCTCCATGCTGCCGGCATCGATATCATCGGCCGATTGGATTTTATCTTTATCGGTAAAAGCAAACCAGAAGATAGAACCAATGGTAAACACTTTAAATTTATAATTGCGCGCAGTGGCAAAGCGCTGAATGCTGGCTACAAATTCCTGAGCCTTGTTATTTAAATCTTTATAAAAGCCCGATTTGTTTAGTTCGGTTAAAGTGGCAATACCCGCAGCCATGGCTACCGGATTACCAGAAAGTGTTCCGGCCTGGTAAACGCCCCCATCAGGAGAAATATGCGCCATAATTTCTGCACGTGCACCATACATACCTACAGGTAAACCACCTCCGATGATTTTTCCATAGGTTACGATATCTGGTGTAATGCCGTAGTGTGCTGCCGCACCTTCAAAACCAACCCTGAATCCGGTAATTACTTCATCAAAAATTAAAAGCGAACCGTTATCGGTACAAATTTTACGCAGGAACTGAATATAGGCTTCATCCTGCATAATTAAACCATTGTTTGCCGGTATACCTTCGATAATTACCGCAGCAATCTGATCTTTAAATTGTGCAAAAGCCTGCTCAATAGCAGCTGTATCATTCAATGGAACAACAATCGTTTCTTCGGCAAAAGATTTAGGCACACCTGCCGATGAAGTTTCGCCAAAGGTAACCAGACCTGAGCCGGCTTTAACCAATAACGAATCGCTGTGACCATGGTAACAACCTTCGAACTTTAAAATTTTATCGCGACCGGTAAAACCTCTTGCCAGGCGTATAGCCGACATTACTGCTTCGGTACCCGAGCTGGTGAAACGGATTTTTTCTACAAAACGGTTATTTTTGATAATCAGCTCTGCCAGTTCATTTTCCAAAGCCGTTGGTGCACCAAAGCTCATTCCGTTTTGCATTACCTCCGTAACTTTTTCGCGGATTTTAGGATTGTTATGCCCTAAAATTAATGGTCCCCAGCTACCACAGAAATCGATAAACTGATTACCATCGGCATCCCAGATAAAGCAACCATCACCTTTTTCGATAAAAAGTGGCGTACCGTAAACGGATTTAAAAGCCCTTACCGGAGAATTAACCCCGCCAGGGAAAAAGGTTTTTGATTTCTCGTACAGTTCGGCAGATTTTACCCTTGAAATATCAGGCTTACTACCTGTATTCACCGGAATATCGGCTTCGTTGCCTGAAAACATTTTTTTTAATGAATCTAACATCTTTTTAAGGTTGAAGGTTAGAAGGTAAAGGGTGTAAGGCTTAGGGCGTATAAACCCCTCAACTCTTAAAAATCTCTATCTTCTACCACAAGTTATTAAGGTTAAAGATTAAAAGGCTGAAATTAAAAGATTTTTGGGTACATAAACCCTCAACCTTAAAACCTTCTGCCTTCCACCTTAAAGCCAATCGTTATTTAAAATATCTTTAATGTGGTAAGTGGTAATAATACTTGCGCCGGCTCTTGCAAAGGCATGCATGGTTTCCATTACTACTTTCTGTTCATCTATCCATCCGCGCTCGGCAGCTGCTTTAACCATCGAGTATTCGCCCGAAACGTTATAAACCGCAATCGGCAAGTTAGTATCTTGTTTTAAGCGTTGAATGATGTCGAGATAGGCCAATCCTGGTTTTACCATTAAAACATCGGCTCCCTCCTGCTCATCCAGCTGGGCTTCGCGTAATGCTTCTAATGGGTTTCTGAAATCCATCTGGTAAGCTTTTCTATCACCTTTACTCGGCGCACAATCGGCAGCTTCTCTAAACGGACCATAATAAGCCGAAGCAAACTTAGTAGCATGGCTCATAATAGCCGCATTTACAAAGCCGTTTTCATCTAACAGATTACGGATCGCAGCAATTCTGCCATCCATCATATCCGATGGAGCAAACATATCTGCACCAGCCTCGGCATGCGTTAAAGCCATTTTGGCAATCACTTCAACCGTTTTATCGTTCTGAACGTAATCGTGTTCTAAAATTCCGCAATGCCCATGGGTAGTGTAAGAACAAACGCAAACATCGGTTACTACATATAAATCTTCACCAAATTGCTTTTTAAGCTCGCGCACAGCAGTGGGCACTAACGAATGATCGTGATACGCCGATTTGGCATCAGCCGATTTTTCGTCACCAACCCCGAACAGCATGATTTTGTTCAGCCCTTTTTTCAATCCGGCTTCTACATCTTTAACCAGGTTATCAACCGAATAATGGTTAACTCCAGGCATGGCATCAATAGCTTGGGTAACGTTAGTACCTGGCACCACAAAATAAGGGTACACAAACATATCTTTTGATAACCGGGTTTCGGCCACCATCTCTCTCACTAATGGGTTTTTCCTTAATCTACGCGGACGATGTAACATATTAATTGTATCAAGTATTTAATATCAAGGCTAATCAAGATTATAGTATCTAGTATCGAGACCTGAATATCTTTTTATTTTTTCCTTCGGGATTATTACACTGGTTTTTGGATTTCACAGCTGGTTTTCCACCGAAAGGTAATCAGCTTTACGCTTTAATCTTTCAGCTTTACGCTTTGTCCTTTCAGCTTTCTACCTTAAATCCTCTACCTCATCTCTATCCCAAACACTGCTTCAGCTAATCCAATTTCATCGGGTGAGTATGGCAAAGCATATTTTACCCCCATTTCATCAAATTTCTTACCTGTAGAGTTACCAATGGCAATTACCTGCTGACCCGGTTCCAATAAATTATCGGCGAAATAAGCATCAACGTTCGATGGACTGGTAAAAATCAGCACATCGGCATAGCTTTGGTCGATATCATCTTCAATTACGGTTTCGTAAATTGGCAGATCGATAATTTTGGCATCGGCTGGTAAAGATTTCTGGATCGACTGTAAAGAATCCTGTGCTCTTGGAAACAACACCTGTTGTCCACCAACCAGTTGCGCAAAATCTTCAGCAACTTCGGTAATATCGCCGCTTGCACCAACAAAATCGGCGAAGTGGTTAAATTTACGTAGAGCATCTTCCGAGCCTCTGCCCACTACCCCAAACTTGGTTTTCTTTGGCAATACCGGTTTCAGGTTAAAAAAGTACTCCACACTATTGCGGCTGCTGAAGAAAATCCAATCTACATGACGCAGAATAAACTGATCTAAAACCGTAACAATTGGGAAGGTACGGATTAACGAACGGCCTTCAATTTCAATATTATTATTTTCTAAAGCCCTGCGGAAATAGCTGTGTTCGCCAATTTCGCGGGAGATGAAAACCTTTGCAGGTTTTTTTCTTTCTGTATTAAATTTAGCTACGATTTTTTCGGCTAAACCTTCTGTTGTATCGGCGCGCAAGAACAAACGCTCAGGGAAGTGATCGGCCGTTTCAGCTTTTGAAGTCCAGACTTCAAATTTTCCGTTATCCTTTTGGCAATAACAGCCTAACGGCATGTGGCAACCACCTTCGAAAAGGTTTAACACTTTACGTTCAACATTTACGGTTTCTGCCGTTTCCGGATCGTGTAATTTTTGAAGCGCATCAAAAAGTTCGGTATCGTTTTCCCTGATCTGAATAGCCAGGGCTCCTTGTGCAGGAGCAGGAATAAACTCGGTAGTTTCGAGTTCTTCGATGTGCAAATCGCTCACATCAAGTCCTAAACGTTTAACACCGGCCTTAGCAATTAAAATGGCATCGTAATCTTCGTCGCGCAATTTTCCAATCCGTGTAGGCACATTCCCACGCAAATCTTCTACTTCTAAATCAGGACGCAAACCCAATAACTGGGCTTTACGGCGATTAGATGAAGTACCTACCATAGCTCCTTTTTTAAGGGATAGTTTCTGCGAAATATCTACACAATCTTTTAAAATTAACAAGTACTCGCTGGCTTCTTCGCGCGGAGGCAAAGCTGCGATAGTTAATCCTTCAGGGTGTGTTGTAGGCAAATCTTTAAGGCAATGCACAGCCAGATCAATTGTTCCGCCTAACAGCTCTTCTTCCAGTTCTTTGGTAAAAAAACCTTTGCCTTCCAGTTTATCCAATCTTAAATTCAGGATTTTATCGCCCTGTGTTTTAATGATTTTTATCTCGGCTTCAATTCCAATGGCTGCCAATTCATCTTTGATATGATTAGCCTGCCATAAAGCCAGGTCGCTACCGCGTGTTCCGATGGTTAATTTCTTCACTATTAAGATTAAATGAGCTGCAAATTTAAATTAAATAGTGGTTTATACCATGAATTGTTTAAAAATGAGACAGTGAGGTTACAGAGGGCGTAATTAAGGGGATTTCTGTGACATTAGGAGATGGTAATGCAATGTTTTGTCATTCTGAGCGCAGCGAAGAATCTTTACCATTGATGTAAAATATTACCATCTTACATCATTTAATTTTTTAGTTAAACGCTAAGTCGGCGGTAAGACCAAACTTCACAATGTGCCCTTTGATGATAAGAAGCTCGCTATTGAGATGTACGTAATAAAATGAAAGATCCTTCATTTCATTCAGGATGACAGCAATGAAGAATGACAAGAAAAATTAAGTTTTTGCGTGCTTTGCGCCTATCCTTAGCGGCCTTTGCGGTTAAACCTCCGATTGGTTAACCAAAATTTCTTTGGCCATAACCATAGGTACGCTGATGTATTTTTTCTCCATGTAGTTCATTACACGTTCTAAAACCTCGCGTGATGCTTCGTCCATCTGACTAATTTCTTCGGCAAATACACCGTTTATAGCTGTATTTTTGATTTCTTTAATCTTTCTTGGCACCTCTTGCATTGCAATTTCGATGCGACGTTGTTTTAAAACAGAGAAAAATTCGGTGATGTTGTTACTGATAATATCCTCGGCATGAACCAGCTCGTTGTAACGTTCCTGGATATTTTTACGGGCCACTTCTTTTAAAGATTCGACCTCGATGTAATGAACCGGATTGTGGTGAATTACGGCTGAGGCAACATCGTTAGGGATAGCCAAATCTACAATTACTTTTTTGCTGGTATCGCCGTTAAGCAATTTAGCATATAGTTTTTCGTCGATAATGGCCTCGGTAGAACCTGTACAGGTAATAATTACATCAAAACCCTCGTTAAAATCTTCGAGTGCAGTTAAGGGATAAGCTTTTCCGTTTAATTCTTCGGCCAAAGTTTCGGCTTTAGAAAGCGTACGGTTAAAGATCGAGAAGTTTGAGTATTTATGTTTGTTCAGGTATTTAGCAATATTCTGATTGGTTTCGCCGGCGCCAATAATTAAAATACGTGAGTTACCACACATATTTAATTCTTTTAGCTTACGGTAAGCTAATGATACAACCGAAACCGGGTTTTTTGAAATGTTGGTATGGGTATAAACTTCTTTGGCAGTTTTAACCACGCGCTCCATAATCATGCGCATGTAATCGCCGGTAAAACCTGCATCGCGACAATTTTCGTAAGCTCTGCGGATTTGTGCAAGAATTTCCTTTTCGCCAACCACCAGGCTCTCTAAAGAGCAGGATGTTCTTAATAAATGGTTAAAGGCTTCTTCGTTTTCGTAAACAGTTACATTATCCAGGAAACGCTCCATAAACTCAGCCGGAAGGCCCATGTCTAAAACAGTAAGAAACCTGGTAACAAATTCTTTGTCGGTTTTTTCTTTAGTTAAAAAAACAAACTCTACACGGTTGCAGGTACCGATATAAAAAATTTCGCTTACCGGAAGTTCTGCTTGAATATTCTTCAACCTGCTATCCAGACTCTGATCACATATAACTAACTTCCCTAAAGATTTCAGGTCGATGTGGTGATGCGTAAAAGCTATTACTTTTAAATATTCCAAGTGCTCCGTTATTAACTATTATCGGGATACAAAAGTAATACGGTTAGTGCATGTCAGCGTCATTAATCTGTAATTTACATTAATTTAGAACGGTTTTAAATAGCTGCAAAACTTTGACAATCCATTTAAAGGCTTTAAAAACAGTACTTGATATAATGCTTTCAACTAAGTCCTAGCTGGTTTCCAACCACTTTTGATCCAATATTTATATTACGAAATTATTGCCAAATGGTTGCCTGTTGCCATATTTTAATATCTATTTTTGTTATAAGCCCGCAATTGTTAAAGGAAAACTTATTAAATAATCACAGATAAGGGGGCACTTGCTACAAACATTGAAAAACTGACAACAAAATCTAATTTAGTAGGTTTATATTTAACACAACACCTTAAACGATGATTACACAAAGCAATTTTAGCCTTAGCGGTTCAGACGGAAAATTAATTATTGGCGATATTACTTTTGATGAAAAGAATCCAAATACACCTATTATTCTTTTTGTACATGGCTTTAAAGGTTTTAAAGATTGGGGCGCACACAATCTGGTGGCCCGGTATTTTGCCAGCAATGGTTACCGGTATATCAAATTTAATTTATCGCACAGCGGCGTACCAGTCGATCACCCGAAGGATGTAACCGACCTGGAGACTTTTGCCAGCAACACGGTATCGAAAGAGCTGTTTGATTTAAATGCGGTGCTCGATTTTATAGAAAAAGCCTATGGTACCGAAACCAGGGTTAATTTAATTGGCCATAGCCGTGGTGGTGGCTTATCCATTATTGAAGCCGCAAACGACCTAAGAATAGGCAAACTGATTACCTGGAGCGCTATTGCTGATTTTAGCAGTCTTTGGAAAAAAGAACAGGAAGCAGAATGGAAAAAGAACGGAAAAATCTTCGTAACCAACGCCAGAACTAAAGAGCAAATGCCATTAAATGTTACTTTGCTACAGGATTTTGAGGAAAATGCAGCTACCCTAAATATTGTTGAAGCGGCCAAACGGATTAATATTCCATGGTTAATTTTGCAAGGCGACGAAGACGTAAATGTTCCTTTCGAAACCGCACAGCAACTGGCAGATGCCAATCCGGCCAGCAGGCTGGTAAAAATTGAAGGTGCGAACCATGTTTATGGCGCTTCGCAACCTTATACGGGCGCAAACTTACCGCCGCTTTTGTTTAAGGTTTGTGAGAAGGTTTTGACTTTTTTAGGGGAGGCATAATTATAAAAAACTATGAAGACTTTAACTTCTGAACAAATTAAGGAAATTGCAGACACTATCGATTGCGGTTTTGTATGCCACTGGAACATAAAAAGTAATAAACTGATTTTTATACCAAATGACGAGGGGTTTGATCCTGATTACAACGATGCCTGGGATGATGATATAAAAGACCTGGAAACAAATTTTAGTGACTATAAAAGAATTGAACAGCCTGATTCAAGAGAATCTTTTAGAATAATGGAAAAGTTTACGGATGAACTACCTGACAATACACGTATAAAAGTTACTTTGATTGAGGCGTTAAATAAAAGAAAACCTTTCCGCGAATTTAAATACCAAATCGATAATAATGAAGATTATAGACAATTGTGGTTCGATTTTAAAAATCAAAAATTAATTGATTATGTACAGGAAAGGGTTAAAGATATTATGTTCCTAGAGAATCCTGAACATAACTAATCATCCCCTCTCCTCACAAAATTACGCATATCGCTACCGCTCGGGCTTTGGAAAATCTCGAGATCGAAATAAGGTACCGCTGCAAGTAGATGATCGAAAATATCGGCTGCTACCTCTTCAAATTTTTTCAGGCCTTTTTCTTTCGAGAATACATAAATTTCGATGGGCAAACCGTTTTCAGTAGCCTGCAGCTGGCGCACCATAAAGGTTAAATCGGTATTGATATAGGGATTGCTTTGGAGATATTTCTCTGCGTAAACCCTAAAGGTGCCAATATTAGTCATGTGGCGACCATTTACCAGGTTATTCGGATTTACAGTATGTTCTGCGTTAAATGTAGCAATATGTTGCTGGGTTTCCCTTAAATAATCTTTTAAGAAATCAATGCTTTGCAAACGCCCGATCAGTTCTTCATCGCAGAACTTGATGCTCGAAATTTTAATGTTAATGTGTCGCTTAATTCTTCGCCCTTCACTTTCTTCCATGGCACGCCAGTTTTTAAACGATTCGCTAACAATGGCATAACTCGGCACAATGGTTACCGTTTTATCCCAGTTGCGCACTTTAATGGTTGTTAAGTTAATTTCAGTTACCTCGCCATCGGCGCCATATTTCTCTACGGTAATCCAATCGCCTACCCGAACCAGATCTATAGCACTCATTTGCACTGACGCTACAAAACCTAAAATCGGATCGCGGAAAACGAGGATAAAAACAGCAGTTACCGCACCAAAACCACCAAAAATATACAGGGGCGATTCGTTTAACAGGATAGATAAAATGAGTACAAAACCTACGATGTAAAAAACAATTTTAGCTACTTGCTTATAGCTTCGGATGGGTTTATCGGCATACTTCTTCGATGATTCCATGATTGAAACCACGGCATTGAGAAAAGCATTTACGGCAAACATGACCGCTAAAACCATGTAGATTTTAGCAAAAATCAGCGCATAAAAAAGCCAGTTTTTAAAATAAACAAATACGAAGGGAACGGCATTGTAAATGATATAAGCACCAAAAATTAAGGCAAAAGCCCTGAAAACCCTAAATTCGAACAAGGCTTTTTGCCAGTCGGACTTGGTTTTAGCACTTTTAACCACGCCAATAAAAATTTGCCGGGTTAAGAAAATGGTGATGAATAAAAACAGTACTACCCCAATAATACCAGTGAAAAAATAGGCGTACACCAGCTCATTGCCAGAAAGGCCTTTGCCGCTGAGCCAATTTCGAAGTTCGTTAAAAAGGGAATGAAACTCGGGAATATTCATCAAGGCAATTTAATATTTATTGGGCAGAAAATTAAATGGTGCTGGTGGCCTATGAAAACACAGACCACGGCGCAAAAAAAATTAATTTTTCTCCACCCAGTTGCCGTCACCTTTAATGATATCGATCAATTCATCCAAAGCATAAGCAGTAGTTACGTTTTTCTTAACCACTTCTTTACCACGGTACAAGGTAATTTTATCGGGGCCGGTGCCTACATAACCGTAATCGGCATCGGCCATTTCGCCAGGGCCATTTACAATGCAGCCCATAATGCCAATTTTAATCCCTTTCAAATGGTCGGTACGCGAACGGATCAATTGTGTGGTTTCCTGCAAATCGAAAAGTGTACGACCACAGCTTGGACAGGAAATATATTCGGTTTTACTGATACGGGTACGGGTAGCCTGTAAAATACCAAAACTGGTTGAATTGATTAATGCCAGGTTCTGTATTTCGGCATCAATCCAAACCCCATCCCCGAAACCATCTGTGAGTAAAGCACCCAAATCGGTTGCAGCGTAAAGCATTAAATTATCTGCATCCAAATTCTGGTAAGTACGTTTGATAATAACCGGGATTTGAATATTCTGCTCTTGCATGGCTACAAAAAATGCCCTTTGTTCGGCCATACCGTGCGCAGCTGAAGTTTTAAGAATCAGCACTGCATGGGTTAACTGGTTAACTTTTAAACTGGTTACCTGGCTGGCATCAACCTCAACAAAATTTAAAAACTCATCTTTATGATCAGCTAAGCTAAATTCTTCCAGCGTAAATAATGGGTGACAATTCTGCTGATCTTTCAGCTTAAGCCAGGTTTGGTAATTGTAAACCTGCTTTAAGTTACCCGGAAAAGAAAACGAGGGTAGGTTATCGCCCAAATACGCTAAATCGCAAGCCTGATCGGCTAAATTATATTTATCTAAACCTGCACTGTAATTGTAACCTACAGCACTTAAGAAATAAGGATCTTTTAAATTTTCTTTCGAAACATCAATCATCACTACAGGATGGTGATGCCCGCCAATATGCTGTACAGGTGTAGTAATGAGGCGGTTGTATTCGTAAGGGGAATAAGTTGGGAGTTGAGTGTTGGGAGTTTGGACCTTTGCAGGCGACTCAAAACACTGAATTCCAGGCTCTAAACTTCTTTTAGAATACCTGTCAGCCAAAGCTTTAGCTACGGGTGCTTCAAATTCAGGATCTTCTGTTAAAGAAACGCGGATGGTATCGCCTAAACCATCTTCCAGCAGGGTTCCGATACCAACAGCCGATTTAATGCGGCCATCTTCGCCATCGCCCGCTTCAGTTACGCCCAGGTGTAAAGGGTAATTCATGCCCTCTTTAGCCATGGTTTCGACAAGTAAACGGTAAGCCTGCACCATTACCTGGGTGTTACTCGCTTTCATCGAAATAACCAGGTTATAGTAATTCTGGTCTTCGCACATACGGATAAACTCCATTGCCGATTCGACCATTCCGCGTGGTGTATCGCCGTAATGGCTCATAATCCGGTCGGACAGTGAACCATGGTTGGTACCGATACGCATGGCGGTTCCATATTCTTTACAGATTTTAACCAGCGGGATAAACTTTTTATAAATCCGGCTCAGCTCGGCATTATAAGCATCCTGTGTATATTCTATATTTTCGAATTTCTTTTTATCGGCGTAATTACCTGGGTTTACGCGTACTTTCTCCACAATCCTTGCGGCCATTTCGGCTGCATTCGGGGTAAAATGGATGTCGGCAATTAAGGGTACATCGTAGCCTCTGAAACGCAGCTCTTTTTTAATATTGGCTAGGTTTTCGGCCTCTTTTATGCTTGGCGCAGTTATACGAACGTATTCACAGCCCGATTCTACCATGCGGATGGTTTGTTCAACAGTCCCCAGGGTATCCATCGTATCGGTTGTGGTCATTGATTGGATACGGATCGGGTTATGACCACCTAAGGCGATATCGCCGATATTTACTTCGCGGGTTAAATACCTCGAATAGCTTGTTAAACTGTTGCAATATCCTCCTGCCAAATCGTGTTTTGCCAATGTTTTTTCCATCTCGGTGCAAAGATAAGTATTGTACGCAGTTTTTAATGTTGGAAAGTTGTAATTATATCAACCTGTCTTTTATCACCAAAGTATTGGCAGCTATATCATGCCAGCACTGGTTTTTCTTGTTTAAAAAGCTATAGAGATAACCAAAAAACACAGGGATAACCGATAAGATTTTGGAAAAATTACGAACCAAAGAAATACCGAAAGAAACACGGCCTCCATCCATACCGGTTACTTTAATGTTCAGCAGTTTTTTACCAATGGTAGCCTGGCTTTTAGTTGCTTCTGCAATACTGCCATAAATGAGCTTAACCACAAATATAATGGGGAAAGAAACTAAAAAAGCCATAATCCGCTGGTCTTTCCCTTCAATAAAGATATAGCTGGTTAAAATAATAACGGTATAAAAACCGAAAATAATGAAATGATCGATTACTGAAGCGAGCAAACGCTGATCGAATGCGGCAAAATATTGCGGGGCAGTTCGCTGGTAGCTGAAACCCAAAAGCTCACGCAATTCGGGGATTGCGTGAGCTTCTTTATAATCATCCATCCCGGGTTTCCGGATGAATGTATTCGGTTTTATATCTAAATCTTTAAGATCGGTTAAACTATATGGCCCCTGTGGCTTGCCATTAATTACAACTGTGTATTCTTTATTGGGGTTCATTGGTTTTCAGGTTTGTTTCGATGTTAGGCTTGTAAGATTAATGTTTAGGAATTTCCTTCCATTTCCCATCTAACATCTTCCATCCCCTAATATCTGCTCACCTCAAAGTTACTCAATCCGCCATCTAAATTGATAAAGATTTTTTTAGCTGAGGCTTTATAGTTTGCAGTTTCATACACCCCATCGCTCAGTTTAATAAATCCGTCAAAATCTTTGGCCGATAAACCGGTTTTGGTTTTAATTCTGCAACCCGAGTTGGTAGGTACCTTAATTTTCACATCGGCAACGCCCGATTTTACGACCACATCAGTAATTGGCAGCAAATCGCCAAAAGTAATATCGAGGGCTGCGGCACCACCATCAAAACGGAAAGTACGTACTTTATAATCTTTGAAATCAAAATTAGCTTCGCCAGCACCTAGTTTCATTATCACATCCCAATTGGCTGCCTTGTTTAATTTAAAGTTTACATCGTTACCTCCATCGCTAAAATTCCATTTGCCTTTTTTATCTTCCATTTTGAAAGTAAGCACGGTAGCGCTATCGGTTAGTAATTTCTTAAGTGAGAAATTACCGTGTTTTTTAGTGATATCGGCATTGATCAATTCAGCTGTTTCGCCATCGAGGTTAAATGAAATGCCACCACCCGAAATATTGAGCACGGTTTTTTTAGCATTATCTGCTTCAACAAAAGGTTCGCTCAGTTTTAGCTGATTAAAAGCGGTGTCATTATCGTTGTCACTGTCGTAATCATCATTGTGGTCGTTGTCATCTAAGTTAATGTCAACGTCTTTTTTAAAGTGATGCCCCCACCAGTTACTTCTGTCGGGCACTTGTTGTCCTTTATAAAACAGGAAGGATAAAGCAACCACTAAAACTGCAATGGAAATGATGCTTCCGGTTTGGGAGTTATTTTTATTAAACAGGATATTTACACCTGCAATGATGAGGAATATTGGCCAAAAGCTCCAGATACTACGCCAATAAAAATCAATAATACCAAAGTTTTCGAGTAGCAGTACACCGCCAATAAAAAGCAGTAAAATACCCCACATTAATCTATCTAATTTCATTTTGTTTATGCTTGAGGGTTAGTTGGAGTTGAATTATCATCTTTGTTTTCAGGCGTTTCAGGAGTAGTTTCTACAATAGTCTCTGAAAAATCGGCCTTTTTTTGTTGTTCTGCTTCCTGTTGGGTTTGAAAAGCGGCCCAATCGTTTTTTCTTTTTGATTTAGCAATTACGGCAATACCCAATCCAATAAATACCAATGGCCACATGAATTTGAACAGGTTGCGGAAACTAAACCAATAAGGTATGAAATCCAGCTCGCGCATCAGGAAGAAACAACCTATTACCAGTAAAAGCAATCCGCCTATGGTACGGCCGGTATCGTTCGATTTGTTAAAACCACTAAAGTTTGCCTGGGTTTCAAACGGTGTCTTTTGTGTATTATCAACCGGTTGTGTCCAATTGGTATTGCCCGAACCTACAGGACCTGTAAACTGATCACCAGTACCAAATGGCGCACCAGGGTTTTGCTTGTTAAAAAAATCGTTAAATTTTGAGAACCTTGCTGCCGGATCGGGATTTACCGGAACAATAATCCACATCACAATATAGGCAATTAAGCCGCCTCCGGCCATAAATATAGCCGATAGTGCAAACAATAATCTGATTATGGTAACCTCTACCTGCATATAATCTGCAAGTCCCGAAGCTACACCGGCAATCATCTTATCGTGTTCGTTTCTAAAAAGCTTCTTTTCCATAACGTTGTTCATTTTTGTGTTAAAAATCGAGCGGGGTAATTAAAACCTCATCTACGTTTACCCCTTTACTTAAGTTTAAAATGGTAAATAATGTTTCTGCAATATCGGCTGGTTGCACAAATTTTTCGTCTGGAATGGTAGTTCCTTCCCATGAAGAAGTTTTTGTTGAACCGGGCAAAAACGCAGTAACTTTAACGTTGTGAGGGGCTAACTCTTGCCGCAATACATGATTAAGACTTAACATCGCTGCTTTTGTTACACTATAACTGCCACCATTTTTTACCGGGGCTTTACTCGCCACCGAACAGATGTTAAATATATGGCCACGACCTGCTGCACGCATCTTTTTGCCTAAAAACTTACTGGTATAGTAGCCTGCATTTACGTTTAGGTTTTGCTGTTTTTCAAAGGTTTCGTCGTCCTCATCCAGCATACTGCCGGGTAAAAAAGTACCCACATTGTTTACCAGCACATCAATAAAACCTGCTTCTGCATCAGCCTGGTTTAAAAACTGATATACACTTTCCCTAACCGAAAAGTCGACCGGATAAACAGCTATCGTTCTCCCGGTAATCAACAATTCATTGCGCATGATTTCGAGTTCCTTCGCATTCCGGGCGGCGAGTACCAAATCGTAGCCATTTTCCCATAATTTAATGGCAATTGCCCTACCAATTCCTTTAGTTGCACCGGTTATTAAAGCTTTCATGTTTTTGTGGTTTAATTTTTGTTAACAAAAAACCATATTTATATTCAAAAGCACGAATATTTTTGCAATTAGCAAAGAGCGACAACTTTTTTATCGTTTCTTTGTAGTATTATATAATGATCATTTAAATTAAGCAACACCTACGGAATGAATTTTACCAATTTCGGCAGATACATCCTGCTACTTAAGTCTGTATTCAGAAAGCCGGAAAAGCTGAAAATATACCTTAAAGAGATCGTCAAACAAATGGATTATGTTGGCGTAGGTTCACTGGGGCTTATTGCCATTATCTCTACCTTTATCGGTGCCGTTATGACTTTACAGATTGCTTTCCAGCTGGTTAGCGATTTTATTCCTAAAACCATTATTGGTTCGGTAAACCGCGATTCGAGTATCCTGGAGTTAAGTCCAACCATTAGCGCTATTGTTTTGGCGGGTAAAATCGGTTCGGCCATTTCATCCGAAATTGGCTCGATGCGCGTAACTGAACAGATAGATGCCCTTGAAATTATGGGTATCAACGCACCTGGTTACTTAATCCTTCCTAAAATTATTTCGGGAATAACGATGGTACCTATGCTCGTTATTATTTCGATGTTTTTAAGCATTACCGGTGGTTACATTGGCGGTTCAATTTCTGGTGCGGTAACACCTGCAGAGTACATTCAGGGTATTACTACCGATTTTAACCCTTATACCATTACGGTAGCCCTGGTTAAAGCATTTGTGTTTGGTTTTATCATTACATCGGTACCTGCTTACGAAGGTTTTTACGTGCGCGGTGGTGCCTTAGAGGTATCGCAGGCCAGTACAAGAGCCGTTGTTATTAGCTGTATTTCTATTTTAGCCTGCGATTATATCGTGACCCAATTGTTATTGTAATGATCGAAATTAAAGATATTTATAAATCATTTTCCGGAAACGATGTGCTGCAAGGCATTTCCGGTAAGTTTGAAGAAGGTGTTACCAATCTGATTATTGGAGGTTCCGGTTCAGGAAAAACCACGCTATTGAAATGTATGGTAGGCCTTCACCAGCCAGACTCGGGCTCGGTATTGTACGATGGCCGTGATTTTACACCAATGACCTACGAACAACGTATTGAGGTACGTAAAGAGATCGGGATGTTGTTTCAGGGATCGGCACTTTTTGACAGTATGACTGTGGAGGATAACATTATGTTTCCTTTGAATATGTTTACCGATCAAAGCCGTAAAGAGAAATTAGAGCGTGTAAATTTTTGCCTGGAAAGGGTTAACCTTGCGGGTAAAAACAAATTGTTCCCGGCAGAGCTATCGGGTGGTATGAAAAAGCGTGTAGGTATTGCCCGCGCCATTTCTATGAACCCTAAATATTTGTTTTGCGATGAGCCCAACTCAGGTTTAGATCCAAAAACTTCGATTGTGATTGATGAGCTGATTCAGGAATTAACCGAAGAATATAAAACAACCACTATTGTAGTAACGCACGATATGAACTCAGTAATGGGTATTGGTGATTATATTTTGTTCCTGCACGAAGGGAAAAAATTCTGGGAAGGAAGCAACAAAGAAATTGCACATACCGACATTAAAGAGCTGAACGACTTTGTGTTTGCCAGCCGCTTTATGAAAGCTGCAAAAGATAAGTTTTAAAAATTTTGTATATTTGGGTATGACCGCGGCAACAAAAAACATCATTCATAAATTGGAAACCTTACCAGATAGCATGGTAAACCAGGTAGAAGATTTTATTGATTTTTTAAAAGCCAAAGATGCCAAAAGCTTTCCTAAATCAGGACGAGAAGAAAACAAAATTGCTGAAGAACCAAAAAGTTTATATGGTGCGCAAAAGGTTTATTTATCATCCCTGAAGATTTTAACGATCCATTAAATTTCTCTTAAAACCAAATCGTCATTGCTTCGTACCTCGCAATGACGGCATACTATAAATTAAATGATACAATTACTTGCCCCCACCCACTGGAAAGATTACGAACTGATTGATTGCGGGGATTTTGAAAAATTAGAACGTTTTGGCAATGTTATTTTAATCCGTCCGGAGCCACAGGCCGTATGGAAAAAAACCTTATCAGAGCAAGAATGGCGCAAAACCGCTAACATTACTTTTAAAGGCCGTTCGGCTACTTCAGGCGAATGGGTAAAGAAAAACCTTTCTATCCCCGATCGCTGGCATATAGAATATAAAAACAATGAAGCCGCCATTAAACTACGCTTGGGTTTAACTTCATTTAAGCATGTTGGCGTTTTCCCGGAGCAGGCCGTAAACTGGGATTTCATTTCTTCATCAATCAAAAAGTTTAAAACACCACAGCCCAAAGTATTAAACCTTTTCGCCTATACCGGTGCAGCTTCGTTAATTGCCAATGCTGCCGGTGCAGAAACTACACACGTAGATTCGATTAAACAGGTTGTTACCTGGGCCAATGAAAACCAGGAGCTTTCTGGCCTGAAAGATACCCGCTGGATGGTAGAAGATGCCTTGAAGTTTGTGAAAAAAGAACTTAAAAGAGGCAAAAAATACAACGGTATTATCCTCGATCCACCTGCCTATGGTCATGGTCCTAACGGTGAAAAATGGAAACTGGAAGACCACATACAGGAGATGATGCAGGATGTAGTGCAGCTTTTAGACGAAAAAGAACATTTCCTGATCCTGAATACCTATTCTTTAGGTTTTTCATCAGTAATTGTTGAAAACCTGATCCGCACTTCGTTTCCTAAGGTTAAAAACCTCGAAACCGGTGAGTTGTATTTACAGGCCACATCGGGAATTAAATTACCACTGGGTGTTTTTGGTAAATTCTGCAATGTGTAAATGTTAATTACTTTATTTTAAACTACCAGAATTCCAACCTACTTTCATCCCAAAACAGTACCGGAAAACTGTCTAAACTTTAATTATTTTAATAATCTATGAAATTTCCTCAATTAGCAGGCACACTAGTACTTGGTTTTGCCGCAATCAGCTTGTTTGCCAACTGTAATTCGGATGGCAAAAGCAGCAGCAGTATCGGCAAAATATTTTCTTCTGATTCGACGAAGAAAAAAACCGATTCTACGGAGAACGTAATAAAGCCTGTTGATCCTAAATTATATGATTCTTTAGCTAAAAAACTGGCCAATGGCGATACCACAGGCCGGTGGCCGGTAAAAAAACAACCCTATCCTTTAGCTGGTGCTATTTTACCTTTTAAACGCATTGTGGTTTATTACGGAAATCTTCATTCGAAAAAAATGGGTGCCCTGGGCGAGTATGCGCCTAAAGAAATGTGGCAACGCTTAAACGCCGAAGTTAAACACTGGGAAAAAGCCGATCCTTCTACTCCGGTACAGCCAGGCTTACATTACATTGCTGCGGTTGCAAGTGGTACGCCAGGTAAAGACGGTAAGTACATTAACAGAATGGGCAACAAACAGATCGATTCGGTTTTAAAAATTGCCAAAATGCAGCCAAATACCATTGTATTTTTAGATTTACAGGTTGCATTGAGTAACATCAAAGCTGAATTACCACACATCGAAAAATATCTTGAGCTACCTTACGTACATTTGGGTATCGACCCTGAGTTTTCGATGAAAGATGGTTCATTACCAGGCAAAAAAATCGGAACTTACGATGCTGCAGACATTAACTATGTATCGGGTTACCTAGCCGATATTGTTAAAAAATATAACCTGCCTCCAAAAGTGTTTACCGTTCACCGTTTTACAAAGAAAATGGTAACCAATTCGCAAAACATTAAATTGCGCCCGGAGGTTCAGATTGTAATGCACATGGACGGATGGGGCGAACCAGAATTAAAAAAAGGAACCTACAGACACTTTATCCAAAGCGAACCGGTTCAGTTTACAGGCTTCAAACTGTTTTACAAAAACGACCTGAAAAAAGCGCCTAACAGGCTAATGACTCCTGAAGAGTTGTTAAAACTTACACCAAAACCGATTTATATCCAGTATCAATAAATAAAAGCGTATAAAAAGCCCGTAATTCTACGGGCTTTTTACTTAAACACTCTTTTTGACTGTTATTTGCAATTCATATTACCCCTATTTGACGACATGTAATCAGATAGCGTTAAAACTTCTAGGAATATTCGGCAAACTACTGTAATTAATATCAAAAAATATCGTTTTTTTGATTCAATTAATTAGTCGACTAGATTTTACAACAGGTAGGATATGCAAACAGCAACATTTGGTGGAGGCTGCTTTTGGTGCACCGAAGCCGTATTTCAGGCCCTGAGCGGAGTAACCAAGGTTACCTCTGGCTATATGGGAGGTGATTTAAAGCATCCAACATACATGGAAATCTGCAATAGCAATACCGGGCATGCAGAGGTGGTTCAGCTCATTTTTGATGAAACCATTATTTCTTTCAACGAACTTTTATTTATATTCTTTAAAACCCATAACCCAACTACCCTAAACAGGCAAGGTAACGATGTTGGGTCGCAATACCGTTCGGTAATATTTTACGAAAACGATGATCAAAAAACACAAATTGAGCAAATGATTGCTGCCTTAACCCAGCAGCATATTTTCGATAAACCGATTATTACTGAGGTTGTAGCTGCGACTGAATTTTACGAAGCTGAGGATTATCATCAGAATTATTTTAACGATAACCAGGGAAAACCTTACTGCTCTTTTGTGATACAACCCAAGTTAAATAAGTTTGCAATAGATTTCAGGAACAAAATCAAACCTGAGCTCCTCGAGTAATTAAACCTCAAAAGTAAGCAACCCGTGTTGGCTGGCGGTGTGTATATCCCTCCATACCCGATTAATCTCCGATCCCTTTTTTGCCGCCTCTAAACCACAATACGGAAACAAAACACTTGCAGTACGCCAACAGGTATGAACCAGTTTACGACTGATTGAACTGACTTCATTTAGTTTAGCATCGGTAATTTGACCATTGTTCATTAACTCAGTCCACGATTCATCAAATGCAGTATAGAATTGTTCCCTTAGCATTTGCACCTCATTTTTGCAGCGGTTTAATTCGCTGGTAAAGAACTGTATTTGGGCTTCGCTAAATCTCCGCATACTGGAACGCGAATGAAATGATTGTTCTGCCAGCTGAATAAAATGATTGGTCATGCCCAGGCTGTTTACCGCTAATGTAGTTTCGGCAAGCTGCAAAAAGGGATAATCAAAGCCCGAATCTGCTACGAGGATATCTTCATTGATGGTGAATGTTCTGTTTTCGGGCACTTCGAGGTCTTTTACCTCAAAAGCATGACTGCCTGTAGCCATTAAACCAAAATAAGACCAGCCGGGCAAAATATTAACCTCAGCCTTTTTCAGGATAAATGATTTGATTACAGGTTCACTGTTTTCATCCAGGATATCCTCACCATTTTCGTTTTTAAGCGTACAGTTGGCTGTAAAGATGGTAGCATGCAATGCACCGCTGGCATAGCTCCATTGCCCGTTTATACGATAGCCTGTTTCCGTTTTAACAGCCTCACCACCCACTGCCCCACTCCCCGCAAAACACACTTCCCGGTTGGCAAAAATATCGGCTGCCAGCTCCGGATTTAGAAAACCAGCAAACCATCCTGCACCGGCACATAAGGTGACCGTCCAGCCAAGACTGCCATCGGCTTCGGCCAGCTGTTCTTCTAAACGCAAAATTTCGGGTAACTTTTTATTAGCGCCGCCATAAACTTCGGGTACAAAAAGTTTAAACCAGTTTTCCTGATAAGCCAGCTCCAGTATTTCGGGATGCAGTTGCCCCATTTCTTCTGAAAGCGCTGCATATTCGGCAACTTTCTCCTGCCAGGTAAGGGTTAAGGTGTCTTCCATAGTATTTCCCGTTTAAGATTGAGCTAATTTAAACCTGTTTTTATTGATAATCTTCTTCCAGTCTAAAAAGCCGAAAATGGCCACAGTAAATAGAAACGTAGTTAAACAAGCCATTAAAGGCAACTTTTTATGGAACAATAAGGGAATGGCTACAATGTTCGAAATATTGAGGAAAATCCAGTTTTCTATTTTACGTCTGGCCAGTAACCACATGCCTGCCCAGGCAGTAGCCGAAACAAAGGCATCGAAAAGAGGTACATCCGAATCGGTAAAATGACGCAATACCAGGTACAATACCACAAAACCAATTACCGAGATCGATACGGCAATGCTTAATTCATTGTTGTTTGACCACGAAACCTGATTTTCGGCATCTTGTTTCCTTTTCTTCCAGATGATCCAACCATATACGCTCATTACCAGGTAATAGACGCTAAGCAGGGTTTCTGCATATAGTTTTACATTTAAAAGCAGAAACATAGACAAAAGAACAGAAATAATACCCGTAGGATAAAGCCAAATGCTGTTCTTTCTGGCCAGTAAAACTTCGGTCACACCAAAACCTACAGCCAGCCACTCGATAAAAGATGTATGTGCAATCTGCTCCTGAAAAAGCTTAAACCAATCCTGAAAATTCATTTACAATATTTTGCTAATGCTAAAAATAATTGAAAACTGTTTTCGGGGCGAAACAGTATGGTAAAAGTTAACCTCCTTCCTACGTCGGTATTATCCGCATCAGGTTCATTTAAGGTTAAAGAGAGAGGGTTTGGAGGTGGAGGGTTGAAAAACCTTTTGCCTTTTACCTTTTTATCTTTAGCCTTAAAACGGGTGTAATCTCAGCAAACTGGTTGAAAAGAATTTCTGAACCAATAAGCACCCCTTTGAGCAGGGCAAATATAGGTTTAAAAAAGGAAGGTTTTGTTTTTTATTAGATTTTGTGACGTTTAGAATGTTGTTTTGGTTAACGATAAGAAGATCGTCATTCCCAACTTGATCCGATAACTATCGGATGGGAATCCTAAAGCAAAAGCATTAAGATTCCCACCTGCGTGGGAATGACGAGTTACCGGAGTGTATGCCTCCGATAATTAAAGTTTAAATGTGATTAAAACAAACCAATTTGTCCCTTGTCATCAATATCGATATCATCAGGGTTGGTAATTTCAAAGTCTACCTTTTTTACAGGCTTTTCTTCAGCTTTTGGCGCTTCTTTTTGGGCCGGTGCAGGTTTTTCTGTTTTAGGTGCAGGCGTTTCTGTACGTTCGAACTTTGGCTTTACCTTTTCTACAACAGGTTCATCGGCAGTTTTTTCTACTGCTTCGGCAGTTTCGGTCGTTTCTTCAGCAGCTTCTTCCTCCCCTTCCTGATTGTTGTTATCATCTTCGGCAGGTATTTCTACTTCTTCCTCTTCTTCAATCTCAGGCTCTTCTAAAACAACTTTTTGTACATCGTGCGGCGATAAACGATTACCATTTGCCTTTAAACCTTTAACATCGATCAGTTCGGCCAATACCAGATCCAGGGTTTCCGGAACCTGTGTTTTACCTTTCAATACATCGACTATAATTTTGGCCGCAGGGTTGGCAGTTAAATGTAATAATCTCGATTTCTGCTCTTCGCTGATAAAAATGGTTTTCTTACCATTGGCCTGTAATTCGAATGCAAAACGCTTGATAAAATAATTCTGCGCTTTACCTTCAAAGTGAACTGCAGCAAAAACCCTTTCAGGATCAAACTTCTGAATCAAGAGCAGATTATCGTCAAAGTGGTTCGTTAAATCGAACGAACTCAACTCGTAGTAACCATCTTTGTGTACCTGTAAAATACGGTCGTCGCCATCAAACTCGCCCAGGTATTTACCACGTCCATCAACATTCAGGCGTTTTAACAAGTCATCGTACCAAATTTTAAGTCCGGATAGAGTAGAAACACCTTTACTTTTTAAAATGATCTTTTTAACCGGATATTTCGATACAATATTACCTTGCGAACCACGGCCTTTAATGGCCACTTCGGCAAAATCCAGATCGAACTGCAGCTTACGCAATTTCGAATGTGGTTTTAAGGCAACATTTATAATTTCGGCTTCTCCGTTAGGGTTAGCGGTAAAGTACAATACCTTCGAACCTTTTGATCCTTTGGTTAAATCGTATTCCTTATCGCGGGTTACGCCCACAACCGAAAAACGTTTAATGTACGAGGTTCCACTGGCACCATCTTTATAAACCATGTTATAAACGGTACGCTCGTCGTTTTTCTTGAACACCTGTACATGTATAATGCCTTTGCCTACAAAGGTTTTATCGGCCACTTTGGTAATGATACATTTACCATCTTCGCGGAAAACGATAATTTCATCAATATCCGAGCAATCGGCTACGAATTCATCTTTACGCAAGCCTGAGCCTACAAAACCATCAACACGGTTTACATATAATTTTACGTTGGCTAATGCAACTTTCGAAGCTTCAACCCGATCAAACAAACGGATTTCTGTTTTACGCTCTCTCCCCTTACCATATTTGTCTTTCAGTTTCTGAAACCAGGCAATGGCATAATCAGTAAGATGTTTCAAATGGTTTTTAACCACTTTAATTTCATCTTCCAGGTTCTTCATCTGCTCATCTGCCTTTTTCACATCAAAACGGGTGATGCTACTCATCGGCTTATCGATTAGCTTCTTGAAATCTTCGGGCAGGATTTCGCGGTAAAGCGATGGCTTGAAAGGATCGAACAAAATGTGCAATACCTCAACCACGGTTTCGAAATTACTCGAGTTTTCGTATTCGGGGTTTTTATACATCCCCTCCTGAATAAATATTTTGAGCAGGGAGCTGAAGAAAATTTTCTCCTGCAATTCATGCAGGCGGATTTCGAGCTCTTTTTTAAGTAAGCCTTTGGTGTGTTTTGTATTTTCGATCAGGATATCGTTCACACTTAAAAAGTGTGGCTTATCTCCCTGGATAATACAGGTATTGGGAGAAATGGAAACCTCACAGGCCGTAAAAGCGTACAGCGCATCAATCGTCACATCCGGAGAAATACCAGGTGCCAGATGCACTACAATTTCTACATTGGCAGCAGTATTGTCTTCAATTTTTTTGATTTTGATCTTACCTTTATCGTTGGCCGATAAAATACTATCGATAACCGAACCAGTGGTGGTACTGAAAGGCACTTCGGTAATTACCAGTGTCTTTTTATCCTTTTCAGTAATTTTTGCCCTTACGCGTATTTTACCTCCGCGCTGACCTTCATTATAATTCGAAAAATCGGCCATACCACCCGTAAAGAAATCGGGCATAATATTGGGGCGAACACCTTTCAGTGCTTCTATCGATGCATCTAGCAATTCGACAAAATTGTGCGGCATTACTTTGGTGGCTAAACCTACGGCAATACCTTCGGCACCTTGCGCCAATAGTAAAGGAAACTTAACCGGTAAGGTAATGGGTTCGTTGTTACGCCCATCGTAACTTAACTGCCATTCGGTAGTATCGGGATTGAACACCACTTCGTTGGCAAATTTCGATAAACGTGCTTCGATATAACGGGGTGCAGCAGCACTATCGCCGGTAACCGGATCTCCCCAGTTACCCTGCATATCAATCAGCAGGTCTTTTTGCCCAATCTGTACCATGGCATCGCCGATAGAGGCATCACCATGAGGATGGTATTTCATGGTGTTACCAATTACGTTGGCTGCCTTGTTAAAACGACCATCATCCATCTCCTTTAAGGAGTGCATAATACGGCGTTGAACGGGCTTCAAACCATCGTTAATGTGTGGAACCGCCCTATCCAGAATTACATAAGACGCATAATCGAGAAACCAGTTTTCGTATAAACCGTTAATTGGTGTTATGGTATGTTTGTGTTCTTCGTTGATGTTTGGGTCTAGTTCTTCACTCATTTATATACAAAAATTGGCAGCTGTAAATATAATAAAAAGGATAATACAGTTAAATATTGGTTATTCACATTTGGGCTATGTCGATCCTATCGGCTGGTGTCGCACCAACCGAACAAAGAAATGCTTAACAGATTTCTCCCCGTCTGTACGGGCAGGCACTGCGATCGAAGTGACGGCTGAATGAAAAACTAGAAAACTATTCTGTACCCAACAATACCCCCGAAACGTTCCAGGCGCTGGAGCTCGATCCCTCAGGCTTACCCATAGGGATAGTAACTTTAATGGTATGCTCACCCGCTTTTAAATCGCCGAGGCTAATCCAGTTGGGATTGGTAACTGTACCCGGGCACCAGTTAGACCGGCTTAAATCTGATGATGAAAGCCCTGTTTCGAAGTTACCTGAAGCGGGGTTAGATAAGCGGTACGAACCACAATCCTGTCGCCATGGGGTAAAAGCAAATGTTTCTTTATTATCGAGCCATATTGTATTTTTCCGCGGCACAAACTCGTCGCCATTTCCCCAGCCGCCATGGCCTGTGGTAATGTAACGCAATTTGGCATCTTTTACATCTTTATCTAGCGTGAAAGAAACTTCAAGACCTTTTTCGCTGCTAAACATGGTGGCGTATTCTTGTCCGGCCATTTCCATTACATTGGTCGAATTGAATAGTGGCATAATCACTTCTTTTTTGCTTTCTCCACGACCTCCATTATGCAGTGTGATGTTCATCGAAACTTTGTGTCCGCCTTTGTCATAATTACCAATAAAAACAGCAACCCAGGCTTCCTTCCCACTCAATAAAGGAAAGAGTTCCGAAATATCCTGTCTGTAATAAACTTTTTCGGCCCAGTTTTTATCTTTTAGTTTTAAAGTATTGTACTTGCCTACACCAAAAGGCGTAAAAAAGCGCATCAATTCAATTACCGGATTATAATTGGCCGTAGCCACTACGCCCTGGTATTTTTTTCCATTGCCGTTATCGTAAACCGGCAGGTCTTTCACCGAATTTTTCAGGGCATCCATTAAACTAATTGTTTTATCGGTTGGGATTACAAATACGGATCCCGTCCTGTCGTAGGCATCGCCGTTTGATTGTTCTGTTAAATCAACAAAAACATTTGGGCTACCGGTATAAGCCGGAAATTTAACTTTTCGTGCTATCACGGTTCCACCGGCAAAACGAAAAACCGAATCGTTTGATTGGGGCTTATCGATAAAGTTGATGGTTTCGTTGCTAAACACGCTAAGCGTGGTAAACCTGCTTTTCCACAACAAATCTTTATAGGTTAAGCCATCGCTCAGGTTTGTATTTATCTTCGCTAAATCAATCTGTTTTACATTTTTAACTGCTTCGATTTTAGTTGCGGTAACATAGCTGCTGCCATTGCGTACCTGCTCCAACACCAAACCCAGGTTTTGGCCTAAAACAGTTGGTGCAGCTTTAATACCGGCATCGCTTGTGTACCATAAATCGATGCGGTTAGAGTTTACCACTGTAGTAGCCTTTTTACAGGTATAACCCAGTATTACTTTGGTATCGTTGCTGTATTCAAAAACCTGTTTTCCAATTGCCGCACTATCAACAGTTGCAATCTGACTGGCGGCGCTTAAATCGGCAATCTGAAACAAAATTTGCGCAGGTTTGCTAACCAGGCTTTGCTCGTAAGGATATTTTGCCTTGTTATCCAGAATATTGGCATTGCTGATTAAATTCTGTTTGGCATCTGCAATAACTACCGTGGCATTCCGGTCTTCCTTTGGTTTGCCATCGGCCGAACGGAAGTAAGTAATTTTATAAGTTGCGTTGCTTTTGAGTACGCCCTGGGCCTGCAGGTTAAAAGCTATAAAGGCCGAAAAAACGAGGATGTATAAATGTTTCATTGTGGTTAAAAAACCAAATATAATAGTTTGTACGGTAAACGTTTGATTTTAACGAAATCCTATTTCCCCCTTCGAAGGGGGCAGGGGGGATGAAGTTGTAAACAATCAAATTAGAAAATCTAAAATCTCTATTCCATTATCATCCCCCTACCCCCTTCAAAAGGGGGACTGAGTTTACCGCCAGACAATTAGAAACCGAATTTCTAAAAATGTGCATCTAAACTTACCGCTCCAACCTATCCTCCACAAAAGCAAAAGGCAATAAGCTTTTTACGCTGGGCACTTTTAGTACCTCACCGTTTAAGCAATAAAAAATCACTTCAATCGGGCTTTGTTGTTTGCGCTCAAATTCAATCATTACCTGTAAGCAGCCTCCGCAAGAGGTAACCGGCTTTAAAACTTCGAAATGATCGGTTTGTGCAGTAATGGCCATACTTTCGATCACTGCATCAGGATACCTGGCACCAATGGCAAAAAGGGCCACACGTTCGGCACATAGTCCTGATGGGTAAGCCAGGTTTTCCTGGTTGCTTCCTAAAGCTATTTCACCCGAAGCCAAACGGATAGCCGTACCTACCCTGAATTTAGAATAAGGTGAGTATGAAGTGGCTAAAGCCTGCTCAGCCTGTTGGCACAATATGCGGTCTTTTTCTATTAATTCATCAATACCCGCGTATTGTTCAAAAGATATATTTAGATTTATTGAATTCATTTTAAACTGTTTATTACACCGGCCATGTTAAATTTTTATAGCGGGCGAACAATTTAGGTTATTTTTTGTATTATTTAATAAAATGCCAGCTAAATTTAATTTAAACGGCATAGTTTTTGGCTTTAAACAAACACCAAACACCCTCAGTTTTGAATAAATACGTACGCAAAAGTCTTAAAATTTTACTGTGGATAATTGCCTCCATTATTATATTGGTGGTAGGTTTAGCGCTGTCGCTAAATATTCCGGCCGTTCAAAACTTTGTAAAGGATAAGGCCATCAACTACCTCAAGACCAAAACCAAAACCGAAGTTAGCCTCGAAAGCATCAAAATAGCCCTGCCCAAAGATGTTGTGCTAAACAAATTCTATATCGAAGACCGCAAAGGTGATACCCTGCTTTATGCCGAAAAACTAGCCGTAGACATTAGCTTGTTTAAGTTGTTAAAGAACACTGTTGAGGTAAATAATATTGAGTTAAAAAATGTACGCGCAAATGTGAAGCGCATTAGCCCCGATACCACATTCAATTTTTCTTTCCTGGTTGATGCTTTTGCAAGCGATCAGAAAAAGCCCGAAGAGAAAGTAAAGAAAGATACCACCTCTACCCTAAAATTTTCGGTCGATAAAGTTTCGTTTGAAGATATAGGCCTTAGCTACCGCGATGATGTGGCCGGCAACGATGTAAAGCTTTACCTGGGTGCCTTTAAAACAAAAATCAAAGATTTTGATCTGGCCAACCAGCATTATGTGATTAAGGAGCTGAGCTTAAATAATACATCTTTAAGGTACCTGCAGCAAAAACCGCTGGTACAGCTGGTGCAACACATCACCAACAGCGTAGATAGCAGTGAGAAAGAGCAGGGAAAACTGCCTTTAATAGAAGTGGAGAATTTCGTTTTCAGCAAGGTAAAAGTAAATTACGACGATCAGATTTCGACTACCAAAGCTGTTGCCGATGTAAACGACCTTGGTTTGGTTAACTTAAAAGTAGATTTAACCAATAGCAAATACGCGGTTGATGATGCACATTTAAACAAATCTAACATCCTGTTTGCCTTTAAACCTGCGCCCGGTAACGATTTAAAAAAAGTAAAAGATACCGTATTACCCGAAAAATCGACCCTGGGGCTGCTGATCAAAAACATTAGCCTGGCCGATAATCAGGTGCAGTTCGATAACCTTGGCGCTAAACCTGCGGTAAAAGGAATGGATTTTAACCACCTCAAAATTTCCGGATTAAATTTAGGTGCGAGCGACGTATCGTACAGTGCAGCGGGGATAAAAGCCAATGTTAAAAATGGCTCACTAAAAGAAAAAAGCGGTTTTGTATTAAATGAGTTGAAAGGCGACGCCGTGTACAATGACAAGCAGATTAAACTGAGCAATTTTGTACTCAAAACCCCAAATACCACCATCGAAAATGCCACTGAGCTTAATTTTACTTCGATGGAGGATCTGACTAAACATCCTGAACGTGTAAAACTTAACCTGGCTTTTAAAAATACGACAATCGGTTTAAAGGATGCGGGCTTTTTTAGCGATGCGATTCCGACTAACTACCGCAACGAAAAAATAAGACTCAATGCTGATGTTAACGGTTATTTAAATAACCTGAATATTCCACGCTTACAAATTAGTGGATTAAAAAATACCCAGATCGATATCAGTGGAAAAGCAAAAGGCCTGCCCGATATCAAAAAAACTTTTCTGGATTTAAACATCAAAAAGCTCCATGTTACCAAAAGCGATATTTTGGTCGCCGTACCTAAAAAAGCACTCCCGCCTACCATCGAACTGCCCAATGTAATTGATGCAAAAGGTAATTTCAAAGGATCGATGACTGATTTCAACACCAACCTAAACATCCTGACGGATATGGGTGGTGCCAATGTAATTGCAGGAATGAAAGGGCCAAAAGGCAAAGAAAGTTACCAGGCCGATATTAGCCTGAACAATTTTAACGTTGGCCGTTTGTTAAAAATGCAGCCCAAATTGGGGCGTGTTTCGGCAAAAGCCAGGGTGGCGGGTACCGGTTTAGATCCTAAAAAAATCAATGCTAAATTTAATGCGAAGGTGTTAAGTGCTTACTACAATAAATATACTTACCGCAATTTAAATGTAGCGGGCACCTATGCCAACCAGAATGTGGTGGTAAAAAGCAGTATGCCCGATAGCAATGCGAACTTTGCCCTCGATGCTAAAGTTAACCTGGCCGGGAAGTACCCAAGCGTAAAGGCCGACTTAAATTTAAAACAGGTTAACCTGCAGGCTTTAAATTTTAGTCCTACCGTATTAAGTGCAGCAGGTGTAGTTAAAGTAGACCTGGCTACCGCCGATGCCGATTATTTAAACGGATCGATTGATGTAACCGGACTGCAACTAGTAAAAGATAAACAGCGGATTAATGTAGATACTATTTCGGTACGCGCCAAAACAACCGCTACTGAAAATGAACTCACGCTAAAATCAGAAATTTTATCGGCCAGAATTGACGGTAAATACCAGTTAACCAATATCAGTAGTGCCATTATCAATGAAATCAATAAGTATTATGCTTTCGGCACTGTTACTAAAGTTCCCGATCAGCGCCTGAGGTTCTTTGTGCGTGTGTACGACTCAAAACTGCTGAAGAGTTTTGTACCTGAATTAACGGTGTTTAAACAATCTCAGTTTTATGGCTTAATTGATACCCAAAAAGACAGCCTGCAGATTAAAGGAAATTTCCCGCAGGTGGTTTACGGCGATTTTAAAGTAGATACCACGGTTTTAAACATCAATAACGACAACAATAAACTCGATTACAGTTTAACTGTTAAAAGTTTGCAAAGTCCTTCCATTGCCCTTTTTAATACAGAGGTTACCGGCGATGCCGCCAACAATAATTTAGGCATAAACATTTTCTTACGCGACAGGCAACGTAAAAATAAATATGTAATTGGTGGTAATTTCCAATCCATTAACAAAGATTTTAAATTTACCCTCGATCCGCAAAAACTGTTGCTCGATTACCAGAAATGGGTGGTTTCGCAAGATAATTACATCCAGTTTGGGGCTTCGGGTATTTTGGTTAACCAGTTCCAGATCAGTAACAGCGGCCAATCGCTGGCCATAAACAGCAACCCGACCGAGCCCAATGCACCTTTAGCGGTTGAGTTTAAAGATTTCCAACTGGAAACCCTTACCAAATTTGCCGAAACCGATACTACTTTGGTAGGCGGTCGTTTAAATGGAACAGCCAATGTAAAAGACCTGGCCACAACCCCGAAATTTGAGGCCAATCTCACTATCGATCAGCTGCGCTACCAGAAAGACCAGTTGGGTACCTTGCGCTTAGCCGTAAACAACAATACTGAAAATGCTTTCGAGGTAAATGTCGCATTAACCGGCGTGCACGAATTGAGGGCCAACGGTTTTTATTATACTGCACCTCAAAGTGCATTAGATCTGACCGTAAATATCGATAAGATTGAAATGAAGAACATTGAGAGCTTATCGGCCGGGCAGCTGAAACGTGGCACAGGTACCCTAACGGGAGCACTAACCGTTAAAGGCGCATTAACTGCACCAAAAATACTGGGCGATTTAACCTTCAATAACGCAGGATTTAATGTAGCCTATGTAAACTCTTATTTCCGGATGCCAAACGAGAAGATTTCGTTTACTGAAGAAGGGATCAGTTTTAACAACTTTACCCTGATCGATTCTTTAAACCAGAAAGCCACCATTAACGGCAAAGTTTACACCAGCGATTTTAAGAACTACCGCTTCGGTTTGGATATCAAAACCAATAATTTCAGGGCACTGAATTCGACCGCAGCCGATAACGACATGATTTACGGAACGGTTTTCTTAACCAGCGATATCAAAGTGCGCGGCGACCTGAACCAGCCCGATGTAAACATGAATATTAAGGTAAACAAGGGTACCAAGTTTTTCTTTGCCCTGCCTGCTAACGATCCATCTATTATCGACCAGGAAGGTATCGTTCAGTTTATTGATGAAGATGCCCCGCCATTTAACGGCAAAAAAGCATTGAAGGTGGATAGCATCAGTAAAGCACCTATTAAAGGCTTAAATTTAGTTGCAGCAGTAAATATCGACCCTGAGGCAGAACTTAATGTGGTGGTAGACCCGGCCAGTGGCGACAACCTGAATGTTAAAGGCGATGCCGATTTAAATGTAACGATGGACCCCAGCGGTAAAATCAGCATGACGGGCCGTTACGAAATTGTAGATGGTTCGTACAACCTTACCCTGGCTGTAGTTAAAAAAGAGTTTAAACTGGTAAAAGGCAGCACCATTATCTGGACCGGCGAACCAACATCGGCCAATGCCAACATCACGGCTTTATACGAGGTAAATGCAGCCCCTATTGATTTGCTTAATCAGCCAGATCTTTACGAAGCCCGGACCAAATTGCCATTTCAGGTTTATTTAATGCTGAAAGGTGAACTGTTAAAACCGACCATTTCATTTAAACTCGATTTGCCAGAAAATGAGCGTGGCGCATTGAGCGGTCAGGTGTATACCAAGCTGATTAACGTAAACCGCGATGAAAGCGAACTGAACAAGCAGGTTTTCGCCTTGCTGGCTTTAAACCGGTTTATTGCTAATAATCCGTTCCAGAGTTTGGCTGGTGGTGGCGGTGGGGTTTCTACCCTTGCCCGCTCGAGTGTAAGTAAATTGCTAACTGAGCAGCTAAACAATTTAACTTCAGATTTGATACAAGGTGTAGACCTCAACTTCGGGGTAAATTCATCAGAAGATTACTCTACAGGTTCGATGCAGCAAAAAACCGATTTAGAAGTTGGCTTATCTAAAAAGCTACTGAACGATCGCTTAACGGTTACCGTAGGTAGTTCGTTCGCACTGGAAGGGCCGCAGGCACCGGGAGAAAAATCGACCAATATAGCTGGAAACGTAAATGTAGAATACGCACTTTCGGCCGATGGCCGCTACCGGTTAAGGGCTTACCGCCGCAACCAGAATGATGTGATTGTGCAAGGCCAGATTATCGAAACCGGCTTAGGCTTTACCCTGGTGGTAGATTACAACAAATTCAGAGAGATATTTCAGAAGAAACGCATTAGAAGAATAAGAAACATTGAACAGAAAGCACAAGATGAGAAAACTAACTAGACCGCTTTTATTTTTACTGGCCTGTTTAGTTTGGGCTTGCAGCAGTACCAAATCTTTAAAACCAGGACAGATTTTGTACACCGGTGCAGAAGTGAAAATCAATCCGGATTCTTCTGGTAAGATTGATAACGAAAAGCAGATTAAAAACGATCTGGAGGCAAAAACAAGGCCTCGTCCTAACAGTTCTATCCTGGGGATCAAATTCAAACTTGGCCTTTACAACCTTGCCGGCGAACCTAAAAAGCCAAAGGGTTTCAGGAACTGGCTGCGTAGAAAAGGAGAAGCCCCGGTGCTGCTGAACGATGTAAAACTGAAATACAATAACGATGTACTTACCAGTTACCTCATCAGTGAAGGGTACCTGCAAGCCAATGTTACCGGCGATACCGTAGTGAAAGAAAAAAAAGGTAAAGCCATTTATACGGCAGTTACCGGCCAGCGCTATAAAATCAACAAAGTAACTTTCCCGCCCGATACCGGTATCTTAACCAAAAACATCAATGCCAACAAAGATAAAACCTTGTTAAAAGTTGGCGATTTTTATGATATCGACACTTATAAAAACGAACGGATCAGGATTGATAACGACCTGAAAGAAATTGGTTATTTCTATTTCAGTCCCGATTACCTGATTATACAAGTGGATAGTACCATTGGCCAAAACCTGGTGAATATTAGGGTAAAAGTTAAGGATATTGCGCCTGATGCCGCTGTAAAGCCTTATACCATTAAAAACATCAATATTTATCCCAACTATTCGTTGCGAAGAGATAGTGCTTTAAGGAAGCTAAGTCCCTTGGTATATAACGATTTTAACATTTACGATAATCGCAATACATTTAAACCTAAACTTTTCGACCGCCTGGTATTCTTTCAAAAAGGAGAACCATACAACCGTAAAGATCATAACCAATCGCTAAACCGGATGGTAAATGTAGGTGCGTTTCAGGATGTCAGGGCTGAATTTTTGCCAGTAGATAGTTTCAGGAACAATCAGCTTGACCTGAATATCTATTTAACCCCTTTAAAGAAAAACTCGCTTACCTTCTCGGTTACCGGAACCAGTAAATCGAATAATTTTGTGGGTTCGGAAGTTAAGGTAACCCAAACCACCCGTAACCTGTTCAGAAATGCCGAGCAGCTCGATTTAAGTGTTAGTGGCGGCTTTGAAACACAAACTAAAGGAACCTCGCTGGGCAAAAATTCATTGTCGTTTACAGCCGAAGGAAAACTAACTTTCCCGAGGTTAATTGTTCCGTTTTACAAACCGAATAGCACTAATGCCTTTATTCCCAAAACCATTACCTCGCTTTCTTACCAGATGCTAAACAGG
This sequence comes from Pedobacter ghigonis, assembly GCF_903166585.1. Lineage (GTDB taxonomy): Bacteria > Bacteroidota > Bacteroidia > Sphingobacteriales > Sphingobacteriaceae > Pedobacter > Pedobacter ghigonis. The sequence continues at coordinate 97,523 of NZ_CAESCM010000013.1, read as the reverse complement.
GGTTCGGAATATACTTTGCACGCAATTAAGGGCGAATACGGTTATAATTTCAAGGAAAACCAGTACAAGGAGCATAATTTTAATCCGATATCGATTAGTTATGTAGCTACAAGTTTTCCGGACACCAATACGAGAGATAGCCTTTTTAAAAGGAATCCGCTTTTAAGATCTACACTTGAAAACCAATTCATTGTAGGTAGCAATTACAATTTCACCTATACCAACCAAATGGAAGATAGCCGCCGGAATAATGTATATTTCTATGGCGCTTTAGAAACTGGTGGTAATGTGTGGGGTTTGTTTACTTCAAAAAATGATGAAGGCAAACGAACCATTTTTAATGTTCCGTTAACCCAGTTTATCCGTGCGGAAGCAGATTTAAGAGACTATTATAAAATTACCAAAAACCTGATTTGGGCCAACCGCTTAAATTTAGGTTATGGTTTTGCTTATGGCAACAGTACTTCATTGCCTTTTGTAAGACAGTTCTTTGCCGGTGGCAGTAACGATGTAAGGGCCTTCCCTGCCCGTACTTTAGGCCCGGGTACTTATAAAGTTCCGGATAATGCCATTTTTGCAGATCAGGGTGGTGATATTAAGTTAATGCTCAACTCTGAACTGCGCTTTAAAATTGTAAGTATATTGTATGGCGCATTATTTGTTGATGCAGGTAATATCTGGCTTAGGAAAGAAGATCTCGGAGAACCCGGCAAACCGGAAACTGCCAGACTTGGCTCTGGCTTTAAGCTAAAAAATGCATTTAATGAACTTGCTGTGGGTACAGGTGCAGGCTTAAGGGTAGATGTTAGTATTTTTGTGGTGCGCCTGGATGTGGCCTTTCCTGTGCGTAAACCTTATTTACCGGAAGGACAACGTTGGGTATTCAACGATATCAATTTTGGAAGTAAAGACTGGCGCAGACAAAATTTAATTTTTAATATTGGGATAGGATATCCGTTTTAGTGTTCTGATGAAGAGAGTAAGAGTATTACATAAAATCAAATATTTTTTTGTTGCCATTTATCACCTTTTTATAGCGGCTGGAAAAGGCTTTATGGAAGACAGGGTAATGAAATTGAGTGCCTCTCTGGCTTACTACACTATCTTTTCGCTTACACCACTCATTATTATCGTACTCTCGGCGGCCACGCTGTTTTTCGGCGACAAAATGAAAACCCGCGATAAGTTTTTTATCGAAGTTACCGAACTGGTTGGAAAACCCGCAGCTACCCAGATACAGGGCTTTGTTGATCATGCCAACAAAACAGGTCAATCTACTATGGGCTTAATTATTGGTATTGGTACATTAATTATTGGTGCAACGGCCATTTTTATCGAAATACAAGACAGTATAAACCTGATCTGGAAAGTAAAGGCCATGCCCAAAAAAGGCTGGATTAAAATGCTAACCAATAGATTGCTTTCTTTCTCACTCATTGTATCGATGGGCTTTTTGCTGCTGGTATCGCTGGTAATTAACAGTGTAGTGGTTGGTTTGGGCGATAAACTGGTTGCATTAATTTCGCAAAGCAAGGTAGAAGATGTGATTCCCGTTGCCAACGATACCATGGCACTACTCATTTACATTTTAAACAATGCACTTACACTTTTGGCAGTAACAGCCGTATTTACCATTATTTTTAAGGTATTGCCCGATGTTAATATTAAATGGAAATCGGCTATAACCGGTGCATTATTTACCGCGCTGTTGTTTAGCCTGGGCAAATATTTAATCGGCATTTACATCGAAAAAGGAAGTACTGTTTCGGCTTTTGGTGCCGCAGGTTCTATTATCATTATTCTGCTGTGGATTTATTATACCTCCATTATCCTTTATTTCGGGGCAGAATTTACACAAGCTTATGCCGAGAAGTACGATGGTGGTATTTCGCCCAGTAAGTATGCCGTATTTACTAAAATTACCATTGTAGAGAAAAAGGTTGATGTATTGCCTCCACAACACCCTGAAGATACAGTTAACCTGCCGAAAGAATAGTTAACTTAGATTATAATTCAGATCATCTTACTCCCAAATCGTCATGCTGAATTTATTTCAGCATCTCACAACTGAGAGACCCTTCAAGTAATACAAAGCTGGTTAGTGAAACACAACCAGTAGATAGATAAATCATCCCCCTGCCCCCTTCTAAGGGGGACGAGATCCCGAATTACCCTATCGGTTGGCGTCTCACCGACCGACTCAAGAAGTATCTAACACAACATCCCATTCACCTTATTCCCGAATCGTCATGCTGAATTTATTTCAGCATCTCACAACTGAGAGACCCTTCAAGTAATACCAATCTGGTTGGTGAGACACCAACCAGTAGATAAACAAAAAAGTCAGGCCTTTTAAAACCTGACTCTCCTTTTTTTATGCTACTTCCGTAATTACTTTAGGCTCTTCTGCCACCTCATCCTTCTCTACGCGCAGGTTCCGGATAATGTGCTGTTGCCTGTCTGGAGTATTTTTGCCCATGTAATATTCTAACAGGCTCTTGATGGTCTGATCTTTTAAAATTACAGGATCGAGCCTGATATCTTTTCCGATAAATAGCCCAAATTCGTCGGGAGAAATCTCGCCCAACCCTTTAAATCGGGTGATTTCGGGTTTGTTACCTAATTTCTCTATCGCATTTTTACGTTCTTCGTCGCTGTAGCAATAAATCGTTTCCTTTTTATTGCGCACCCTGAAAAGTGGCGTTTGCAAAATATACACGTGCCCTGCCTTTACCAGATCGGGGAAAAACTGAAGGAAGAAAGTCATCATCAGCAAACGGATGTGCATACCATCCACATCGGCATCGGTAGCGATAACGATATTGTTGTAGTGTAAGCCTTCTAATCCGTCTTCAATATTTAAAGCGTGCTGCAACAGGTTGAATTCTTCATTTTCGTACACCACTTTTTTAGTCAGCTCGTAACAGTTAAGGGGTTTACCTTTTAAGCTGAAAACGGCCTGGCAATCTACATCGCGCGATTTGGTGATCGAACCCGATGCCGAATCTCCCTCAGTAATAAATAAAGTGGTTTCGTAACGTTTTTCGTGCGTGCTGTTGAAATGCACTTTACAATCGCGCAGTTTTTTATTGTGTAACGAAGCCTTTTTAGCCCTGTCGTTAGCCAGTTTTTTAATACCCGCAATATCCTTACGCTCACGCTCCGACTGCATAATCCTTTTTAATAGCGCATCAGCAACATCAGGATTTTTGTGCAAATAATCGTCGAGCTCTTTTTTAACAAAGTCGTTAATAAAAGTAGGCACCGACGGACCTTCCGGGCCCATATTTTGCGAACCCAGCTTGGTTTTAGTCTGCGATTCGAAAACCGGCTCCTGCACACGGATAGAAATGGCGGCGATGATCGATGAACGCACATCAGCTGCATCAAACTCTTTCTTAAAAAACTCCCGAACGGTTTTCACTACCGCTGCCCTGAAAGCTGCCTGGTGGGTTCCGCCCTGTGTGGTGTGCTGTCCGTTAACAAAAGAATGGTAATCTTCGCCATATTGCTGACCGTGGGTCATGGCAATTTCGATATCGGGCCCAACCATGTGGATAATCGGGTACCTGATTTCTTCGGGCTTATTAAATTTAGAAAGCAGATCGTACAGACCTCTTTCTGAAAAATATTTCTGGTTATTGAAATTTACCGTTAAACCTGTATTTAAGAAAACATAGTTCCAAACCATGCTCTCCACAAAATCAGGAATATAGTGGTAGTTTCTGAAAATAGTTTCGTCTGGATAAAAAGTTATGGCTGTGCCGTTACGCTGTGTGGTATCAATAACCGGGTTTTCGGTTAAAATTTCGCCTTTAGAAAACTCAACTTTCTTTGTTTTTCCATCGCGGTACGATTGCACCGTAAAACTGGTAGACAAAGCATTTACTGCCTTGGTACCCACACCATTTAAACCCACCGATTTTTGGAAGGCATTGCTATCGTATTTACCACCGGTATTGATTTTGCTTACACAATCAATTACTTTACCCAGCGGAATACCACGACCATAATCGCGTACATTTACTTTTTGCTCCGAAAGGGTAATTTCGATGGTTTTCCCGGTTCCCATCACAAACTCATCGATAGAGTTATCTACAATTTCCTTTAACAAAACATAAATACCATCATCTTGTGCAGAACCATCACCAAGTTTTCCGATATACATACCGGGACGTAACCTGATGTGTTCTTTCCAATCTAATGAGCGGATACTGTCGTCGTTATAAATTACTTCTGCCATAATGTGTTTATTCTGTTCCCCAATGAAAAACCCTGCATTTTTGGTTTACAGAGCGATGAAGAATTTGTAGAAATAATCCTGATGATTGAAATAAAAACATTTTCAGATCTCCTCTTCAGAATTATCTTACAATAATAAATTTATTATATGAGGCTAGCAAAAGAAAATATCAACACAATGATGGAAAATGGAAGATGTAAAATGGTAGATGGTGGCTAAGCAGTTAATGGTTCATGGCTTCATAGTTTATAGCGTAATCCAAAATGAATGGAAAAGGGAAGACGGAAAATGGATGATGGCGGGTAAACAGTTGAGATGGTTCATGGCTTCATAGTCGATAGCGTAATCCAAGCTGAGTAGAAAAGGGAAGATGGAAAATGGATGATGACGGGTAAACAGTTGATGGTTCATGGCTTCATAGTTTATAGCGTAATCCAAAATGAATAGAAAAGGGAAGACGGAAAATGGATGATGGCGGGTAAGCAGTTGATGGTTCATGGCTTCATAGTCAATAGCGTAATCCAAGCTGAATGGAAAAGGGAAGATGGAAAATGGATGATGGCGGGTAAGCAGTTCATGGTTCAGAGCTTCATAGTCAATAGCGTAATCCAAACTGAATGGAAAATGGATGATGGAAGCATACCGTTCATGGCTTTAAGAATTAACCAAATCACCTCTTCCATTTTACCTCCTACATTTTACATCTTCCATTTTACCTCATACATCCTTCATCTTCCCCTTTACCTCATACATCTTCCATTTTACATCCTCCATCTTACCTATTTTCCCTATCTTCATCCCACATTAACAACTTATTCATGCAACAGAAAAAGCAGCTTTCGTTATTCGATTTATCTATGATTGTAGTAAGTCTGGTTATTGGCATGGGGGTTTTCCGTACACCGGTAAATGTGGCTGCTAAGGCGCAAATCCCCGAATTGTTTTACCTCGCCTGGTTTATTGGCGGTTTTGTAGCTTTTTGCGGCGCCTTAACCTATGCCGAAATCGGATCGCGTTTTCCGGTAACCGGTGGCTACTATAAGATATTTTCGGCGGCATATCATCCATCCATTGCCTTTGCCATCAATTGTATCGTGATCATTTCGAGCGCTGCCTCGGTAGCAGCCATATCTATTATTGGTGCAGAATACCTGAGTAAGATCATTTTGCCACCCGCCATGCAAAACGAAACCTACCGGGTTGCCATAGCCATTACAACCATACTGGTGTTTTATTTCATCAATCTGCTTGGTTTAAAAGCCAGTTCAAAAACACAAAATGTATTAACGGTTATTAAAATTGGGATGATTTTAACCCTCATCTGTGCTGTGTTTTTTGGAGGCGCTACACAAACTGCAACACCCATTTTTAAAACTACTGACGGAACATTACCCAACTGGGCCGATTACGGCAAAGCCCTTGGCCTTTGTTTAATTGCGGTTTCATTCTCTTACGCTGGTTATGCGCAAACCATTAATTTTGGCGGCGAAGTTAAAGAAGCAAAAAAAGTAATCCCTCGGGCAATTATTATTGGTTTAACCATTATCGTTATCCTGTATCTGGCCATTAACTATGTATATGTTCGGGTTATCGGCTTCGAAGAACTAAAATCGGCCGAAAGTATTGCCGCCATACTGGCTGCTAAAATATTCGGCCCCGCTGGTTTTAATGCGCTTTCGGTGATCATCTTTTTCTCGGTAATGGGCTATGTAAATGTAAACTTGTTGAGTAACCCCAGGGCCATGTTTGCCATGGGCGAAGAAGGTGCCTTACCACGGGTTTTTAGTCGCATGAATAAAAAAACGGAGGTAATTACTTTAAGCTTAACCGTTTTTACGGTGATTGCAGTGGTAATTATTTTCTATGCCAAAACTTTTGATAAGATTTTAAACTACACCATTTTTTTAGAAAGCATTAGTATGGCCAGTTCGGCAGCAACTATTTTCATTCTGCGCAAAAGAACTGCACATCTTGATAAAAAAACCATCTATACTGTTCCATTATATCCTATATTGCCTATTATATTTATAGCAGCTTATACCTTTGTGGCCCTAAGCATTTACGCCGACGATCCCAATGCTGCACTGAATGGTTTATATATCTTTATTGGCTTTCTGGCAATTTATTTTGTGAGCAGATGGTTTAATAAGAAATAAGTAGACTGCGAACAGAAATTAAAGGAGATTAATGAACAAAACACTCTCGCTAAAACAAGAAATTGCTTACGCTGCCGGTATGATTGGCTGGAGCACGATGACGAATATTATCATCGTAATGCTGCCCTTTTTCTACCTGCCACCAAATAACGCAGGCCTCCCCCCGCTTGTACCGCAGCTTGTTTTATTCGGAGCCTTCAATATCCTTTCTATAATTGCTGCCTCAGGCCGCCTGGTAGATGCCCTTTACGATCCGTTTATTGCAGCTAAAAGTGATGCAAGCACCAATAAAAATGGCAGGCGTATGCCTTTTATGAAATGGGCTATAATCCCGGCAATGCTTTTTTGCGGACTGGTTTTTTACCCGCTTCAAAAAACCGAAAGCCTGCACAATGCCTGGTGGCTAACCATTACCCTTTGTTTGTTCTTTGTTTCGGTTACCACTTATATTATCCCTTACAACGCTTTACTTGCCGAAGTGACTAACACGCCAAGGCAAAAAGTGAAACTCTCGAGTTACCAGCAGGTGGGTTTTGTAATTGGCATAATTTTATCAGCCTGCACCAATAATTTTGCCGATCTGGTACAGGATAATTTCCAGGTAAGCAACCGGAGCGAAGCCGTTCAGATGGCCATTTGGGGTTTATGCGCACTATCCGGACTGGTGATGTTATTACCCGTCTTTTTCATCAATGAGAAAGATTTTTCGGTAGCCAAACCAAGCCATGTTCCGCTTTGGGCAGCCATGAAAAACACCTTTAAAAACAGCAACTTTAAATATTACCTGATTTCAGATTTTGCCTTTTACACTGCATTGAGCATTATTTCGAGTGGGCTGTTATACTTCTGCACCGTTTTGCTGGGCCTGCACGAATCAGAGGGAGGGAAATTTATGGCATCAATGGTGCTGGCTTCGCTCCTGTTTTATCCACTGGTTAATTTTGGTTCGGCTAAAATAGGTAAGAAACCTTTTGTGCTCCTCGCTTTTGGGGTGCTGTGCCTCATTTTTGTCACCATATTTTTCCTGGGCAAATTGCCATTTGGTCCGCATACCCAAATTTACATGCTGGTTTTATCTGCGTCATTTCCTTTGGCAGCACTGGGCATTTTACCTACAGCTATACTGGCCGATATTGCGCAAAGAGATACTTTAGCAACCGGCGAAAACCACGAAGGAATGTTCTTTGCGGTAAAATACCTCTTTGTAAAGCTGGGCCAAACGCTGGGTATTGCCATTTTTGCTATGCTTACCATTTACGGTAAAGATCCGGGTAACGATTTCGGATTGCGCCTGAATGGAATTGTAGGTTTTGGGCTTTGTTTAATCGCATTGCTGTTTTTCAGCAGGTTTAAAGAGGAAAAGTAACAACTGAACTAGAGAATGATTGAATTTGAATGATAGAAGGAGTCCAAATTCTCTCATTCAATCCTTCCTCCATTCAAAATTCAATCATTCCTTCATTCTCTCATTCTAACATACATTCGATCATTCCATAAATTTACCTATCTTTGCACCGAAGCAGGAATAAGGGCTTGTCATTCTGAATGGCATATTCTCTCCGCAAGTTAGTCCTTCAACAAATGATTGTTCTAGCTTCTTCAATACATATTACATAAAAACATACATGTTATTCAAAGAATTAAACCTCATTGAGCCGATTTTAAAGGCACTTGAGACTGAGGGTTACACACAACCTACGCCTATACAGGAGCAATCCATCCCTACTATATTAAAAGGAAAAGATTTATTGGGCTGTGCACAAACCGGTACCGGAAAAACTGCAGCTTTTGCTATTCCGATGTTGCAATTGCTGCACGAAAAACACATCAATACCAAAGCCACAAAAAACATTAAAGCTTTGGTTTTAACGCCAACCCGCGAGCTGGCCATCCAGATTGAGGAAAGCTTTAAAGCTTATGGCAAAAACTTAAACCTTCGCCACCTGGTAATCTTTGGTGGGGTAAACCAGTTCTCTCAGGTAGAAGCGTTGAAAAAAGGAGTCGATATTTTAGTGGCTACCCCAGGCCGTTTACTGGACTTAATGAACCAGGGTTTTATCAGCCTGAACACCATCGAGCTTTTTGTTTTAGATGAAGCCGACCGCATGCTTGACATGGGCTTTATACACGATGTAAAACGGGTGGTGGCTAAATTACCTGCAATGCGCCAGACTTTATTTTTCTCGGCTACCATGCCCGATGAAATCCAGAAGCTCGCCAATACCATTTTATCGAACCCCACTAAGGTAGAAGTTACACCGGTTTCATCTACGGCAGAAACGATTAACCAATCTATCTACTTTGTAGATAAACCCGATAAAAAGAAATTACTTATTCATCTGTTACAGGATAAAACGATTGAAACAGCCCTGGTTTTTACGCGTACCAAGCATGGTGCCGACCGGATTGCCAAAGATTTAGGTCATGCTGGTATTAAAGCCGCAGCCATCCATGGTAACAAATCGCAAAATGCCAGACAACGTGCCTTAAACGATTTTAAAGATAAACACATCAGGGTATTGGTGGCTACCGATATTGCCGCCCGCGGCATTGATATCGACCAGCTATCGCACGTTTTCAATTATGAGTTACCGAATATTCCGGAATCTTATGTACACAGGATTGGCCGTACAGGTCGTGCAGGAGCAAACGGATTTGCCATTTCTTTCTGTGATGCTGAAGAAAACGAGTACCTGCTGGATATACAGAAATTAATTAAAATCACTTTACCGATTGTTGATGACCATCCTTATCCCCTAACCTGGGAAAACATGCTGGCTAAAAACCAGATCAAACGTAAACCTCAGGCACAATCGAAAGGCGGTGGCGGTGGATCCAGAAAAGGTGGTGATGGTAACATGAGCGGCAAACCCCGTAATGCAAGCAACAACAGACGTTTTGGTGGCAACAGGAGGAAAAGAGACTAGAAAGGCGGAAGGTTGAAAGGTAGAAGGCATAAGGCTTAAAACCTACAGTTTATAAAGAAAAACCCAAGTGACAAAAAATGTAACTTGGGTTTTTCTATTTTAAGTTTAGACTTAAGACAAGAGAAAAAAGCCTTCTACCCTAAACCTTCAATCCTTCTACCTTTAAACTACCACATTAATAATCTTTCCTTTTACGAAAATGATTTTCTTAGGTGCTTTTCCATCTAAAAACTTCTGGAAGTGTTCATCTGCCAATAAAATGCTTTCAACTTCTGGTTGAGCAAGGTTTAAACTCAAATTCAGGTTCATTTTCATTTTACCGTTAATGGAAACCGGATAAGCGAACTCATCTTCTACCAAATATTCGGGTTTGAACGTTGGGAAAGCTGCATAAGAAAGTGTACCGGCATCGTTACCCAATAATACCCAAAGCTCTTCGCAAATGTGCGGTGCATAAGGTGAAAGGATAATTACCATATCTTCCAGAATCTGACGGTTTTTACATTTCAGATCGGTAAGTTCATTTACAGCAATCATAAAGCTCGATACAGAAGTATTGAACGAGAAGCGCTCGATATCATCCTGAACTTTTTTAATGATTTTATGCAACGATTTATGCTCTGCTTTTGTTGGTACGGCATCGTTTACATGGAATACCCACTCTTCGTTGTGGAACAAACGCCAGAATTTACGCAAGAACTTAAACACACCTTCGATACCGTTGGTATTCCAAGGCTTGCTTTGTTCTAACGGACCTAAAAACATTTCGTACATACGCAGGGTATCGGCACCGTAACGCTCAATCAAATCATCGGGGTTAACCACGTTGAACTTTGATTTCGACATTTTTTCTACCTCAACACCGCAAATGTATTTTCCACCTTCCAGAATAAATTCTGCATTGGCATATTCTTCTCTCCAGGCCTTGAATTTATTTAAATCCAGTGTGTCGTTCTCAACAATATTCACATCAACATGCAATGCCGAAGTTTTATATTCTTTTCTTAAACCCGCAGAAACATAGGTATTGGTTGGTTTACCGTTCTCATCGTTAATGCGGTAAACAAAGTTACTTCTCCCCTGAATCATGCCCTGGTTAATCAGTTTTTTGAAAGGTTCTTCTTCTTTGGTATAACCCAAATCTTTCAAAAATTTATTCCAGAAACGGCTGTACAACAAGTGTCCTGTAGCATGCTCAGATCCACCGATATACAAATCAACTGCCTGCCAGTACTCAATAGCTTCTTTCGAAGCAAATGCTGAATCGTTATTGGCATCCATATAACGGTACCAGTACCAGCTGCTACCTGCCCAACCTGGCATGGTGCTCATTTCATAGTGTCCACCTGCAGCAGGTATCCAGTCTTCAGCTCTCGCCAAAGGTGGCTCTCCCGTTTCAGTTGGTAAATATTTATCAATTTCGGGTAGCAACAAAGGCAATTCTTCTTCCTGTACCAGATAAGGTAATCCATCTTTAAAGTAAACCGGAATTGGCTCACCCCAATAACGCTGGCGACCGAAAATCGCATCACGCTGACGGAAGTTCACTTTTGCTTTCCCTACTCCTTTTTCTTCTAACCAGTTATTTAAAAACGGAACAGCTTCCTGATAAGTTAATCCGTTTATAAAACCCGAATTAATATATTTTCCTTCTTTTGTTGGATCTGCCTGAACGTCGATATCTTTTTGTGCATCTAAAATCTGAACAATCGGTAAGTTAAAGTGCGTAGCAAATAACCAGTCGCGCTGATCGCCACTTGGCACGCCCATTACCGCACCTGTTCCATAACCAGCCAGCACATAATCTGCAATCCACAATTGAATACGCTCGTCGCTTACCGGGTTAATTACATAAGTACCGGTAAAAGCTCCCGAAACGGTTTTGGTATCAGCCATTCGGTCTAACTCCGATTTCTTCTTGGTTAAAGAGATATAATCTTCGATAGCCTGTTTTTGTCCTGGAGTAGTTAATTCGGCAACCCACTCGTGCTCTGGTGCCAATACCAGGTAAGAAACGCCAAAAATGGTATCAACACGGGTAGTAAAAACTTCGATATATTTTTCAGTTTCTTCAACTGCCAACTGTGAATTGTCAACTGCAAACTTCACTGATGCCCCTACACTCTTGCCAATCCAGTTGCGTTGCATTTCTTTAATTGGCTCTGGCCAATCGATGGTATCCAAACCTTGCAAAAGGCGATCAGAATAGGCCGTAATGCGCATACTCCACTGCATCATTTTCTTTTGCTCAACTGGAAAACCGCCACGCTCAGAAAAACCATCTTTTACCTCATCATTTGCTAAAACGGTACCCAGGGCAGCACACCAGTTTACGGTACTTTCCCTTAAATAGGTTAAACGGTATTTTAATAATTCCTCTTGTTTTTCCTCTTCGGTAAAAGTTGCCCAATCACTTGGCAGGAAAGATTTTACGTCATCATCGCAAACCGCTTTCACATCAGTCGATCCCGAAGCATTGAACTTTTCGATCAAAGTGGTAATATCTTCTGCCCTGTCGTTTTCGATGTTGTACCACGAGTTAAACAGTTGCATAAAAATCCACTGCGTCCATTTGTAATAAGATGGCTCGCTGGTACGCACTTCCCTGCTCCAATCGAAAGAAAAACCGATCTGATCGAGCTGGCGGCGGTAGGTTGCAATATTGGCTTCAGTAGTAATGGCCGGGTGCTGACCGGTTTGTATCGCGTATTGCTCTGCAGGTAAACCAAACGAATCGTAACCCATTGGATGCAATACATTAAAGCCCTTAAGGCGTTTGTATCTCGAAAAAATATCAGATGCAATGTAACCCAGTGGATGGCCAACATGCAAACCTGCACCCGATGGATACGGAAACATATCTAATACATAATACTTTGGCTTTTCAGAATTACTTTCGGCTTTGAAGGTGTGATTGTCTGCCCAAAATTTCTGCCACTTTTGTTCTATTTCTTTGAATTGGTAATCCATTGCAGGTTTTAAAATTTTTAATGCGCGAAATTACGCAAATAAAGGGGTTTAGTAAAACATAAATTTTGGATCAAATTAAACCTCACAGGTTTTTAAAACCTGTGAGGTTTGTTTTTCAGATAAAAAAAAGCGCCATCAGTTAAAACCAATGGCGCTTTTAAATAATAAAGAGATCCGGATTTATCTCGACAGATAATAAACCTTTTTAATTCTATTGTTTATGGTTGCTGTAAACTGAAATTTGTTTCCGGTAATGCTGTTTACCGCACAAAAATTGCTTCCATCATTCAAATCCATGGTAAACTGATCCGAATAAATGATAATGTAGGTACCGATAGTCCTGTTACCTGATAAACTCACTTCAACCTGATCATCGTTGTTCGCTTTATAGTCAACGTAATCGCTGGTTTTACCATAAGTTACATCAGCATTAATTTTGGTAGGATCTTTTAAGGTTTCATCAGCGGTATATCCGGTAGTAACGATTCTATCTAAGGTCCATCTTCCCATCATTTGCGCTTTTAACGACGTTGTGTCCTTTTTACAAGATATAATCGTGCTAGTAACAATTAATAATAGTCCTAGTAACGTAATTTGCCTTTTCATAGTTAAAATTTTAGTCTTAAGTTTTATGATTAACGGCGTTTCAACAAATTTCGTACCGTATTTTGACAAAATGATGAATTAATTAAAGAATTTAATCTTTGAACTAAAACCTTAACGCATCCGTTAATGTTCATTTAAGGCCCTTTTAAATTGGTGTTTATCAGGTATAATTTATATTTTCGCAGAAACAAAAATGAAATACATGGAAGAATTCGAAGTAAGTGATGCATCTAAGAAAACCAAAACCGTATACATCTCTACTATCATTAGTATTGCTTTGGTTTTATTAATGCTGGGGCTGCTTGGGTTGGTACTTGTACATGCCAAAAACCTGTCTAACTACGTTAAAGAGAACATCGTTTTAAATATTATTGTGGATGAAGGCGCAAAGGAAGCTGATGTACTGGCCTTTCAGAAAGAGTTAAACTCTAACCCTGCCGTAAAGCAAACGCAGTATGTAAACAAAGAGCTTGCTGCCAGAAATTTAACACAGGATTTAGGCGAAGATTTTGTTAACTTTTTAGGTTACAACCCCTTAACTTCTACTTTCGATGTGTATTTAAAAGCAGAATATGCCAACAATAAAAGCATTGATGCTTTAAAAGCCAGTATTTCTAAAAACCCTGTGGTTAAAGAAGTGGTTTACCAGAGTTCGTTAATTGATATGGTAAATAAAAATATCAGCACCATTGGTTTAATTATTTTAGCATTTGCCATTTTATTGCTAATAATATCTATCGCACTGATAAACAATACGATACGACTAGCTATTTACTCGCAGCGCTTTTTAATTAAAAGTATGCAGCTGGTTGGTGCAACGAAAAATTTTATTCGCCGTCCTTTCTTATTGTATGCTGCCCTGCATGGTTTAATTGCGGCCTTTATTGCCATTATTATCCTGCTGGCCACATTAATATACGCCCGTAAAGAAGTGCCTGAGATTATAATTCTAAATAATTATACAGAATTTGGCTTCGTATTTATAGGCCTTTTAATTGTGGGAATTTTTATAACAGGTATTAGCACCTGGTTTGCAGTAAGCAGATATTTACGTTTAAAATCTTATCATCTTTACAGATAATGACAGAAAAAAAAACAAGTCCGGTTGTTAAGGACGTTAAAAGCGAATTGGTTTTTACCAAGAAAAACTATCAGTTATTGTTAATCAGCATCGCTATTGTAGTAGTTGGTTTTATTTTAATGATGGGCACTACAGGCGATATTTACGATTTCAGAAGAACTTTACTGGCACCCGTAGTTGTGCTTTTTGGCTTCGCTTTCGGGATTTACGCCATTCTTAAAAAATAATCCCCTTCAAAGGAAAATCTGGGAAACGCTTAATTTTTAGTTGAGCGTTTTCTTTAGTTTTTGCTATTTCAAAACAAATATGAACTCTTTTCAAGCTATTGTCCTTGCTATTGTTGAAGGAATAACTGAATTTTTACCAGTTTCGAGCACCGGACACATGATTGTTGCCTCATCTTTTATGGGCATTGCATCAGATCCATTTGTAAAACTATTTACCATTGCCATACAGCTGGGAGCAATCCTCTCGGTTTTAGTGCTATACTTTAAAAGATTCTTTAAATCAATCAATTTCTACATCAAACTATTGGTTGCTTTTATTCCGGCAGCCATATTCGGATTGTTATTAAGCAAGAAGATAGATGAACTGTTAGAAAGCCCGATGGCTGTTGGTATTTCACTTTTAGTAGGTGGTGTAATTTTATTATTTGTTGATAAATGGTTTAACAAGCCCAGCATTAACGAAGAAGAAAATGTAACTTATTTAACTGCTTTAAAAATCGGTTTTTTTCAATGCATTGCCATGATACCTGGCGTTTCGCGTTCGGGAGCAACGATTGTTGGTGGTATGAGTCAGAAATTGAGCAGAAAAGTTGCTGCTGAATTCTCGTTCTTCCTTGCCGTGCCGACCATGTTTGCAGCTACCGCAAAAAAACTTTACGACTTTTATAAAGAAGGTCATACCATTACCCACGAACAAACCAATCTGCTAATTATTGGTAACGTTGTTGCCTTTATCGTAGCCCTTTTAGCCATTAAAAGCTTTATTGGTTATTTGAATAAAAATGGCTTTAAGGTTTTTGGCTGGTACAGAATTGCTGCCGGCCTGGTTATTATTATCCTCCTGCTAAGTGGCCACAGCTTACAAATTATATAATTCATGTAAATATTTTAACCACAGATAAAAAGCCTGTCCTTCAGTTCTGGTGGGGATGAACACAGATAATAATCATCTGTGTTTATCCGTGTAGATCTGTGGTTAAAAAAACCTAGGCAAACCACATTGAATCTGTATCTTTGCGCAAAAAAGATTTGTGAGCACCGAAAATCCAAAGTTTAAAGATTTCAATTTTGCTGAAGGCGAATTGCTGTTGATTAATAAACCATACAAATGGACCTCATTTGATGTGGTTGGAAAAATCCGTAATTCGTTAAAACCATTAAAGCTAAAAGTTGGCCATGCCGGCACATTAGATCCCCTTGCAACAGGTTTACTGATTATTTGTACCGGTAAATTAACCAAGCAAATTGATACCTTTCAGGCCGAAGAAAAAGAATATACCGGCACCATGATACTGGGTGCCACTACCCCATCCTTCGACATGGAAACTGAGGTAGATGAAACCTTCGATATCAGCCAGATTACCAACGAAGAAATTTACACCGCCTGCAAGCCATTTATTGGCGATATTGAGCAGTATCCGCCTGCACACTCTGCGGTAAAAGTAAATGGCGAACGTTTATACGTTAAAGCCAGGCTGGGCGAAGAAGTAGAGCTGCGCAAACGCTTTGTAAGTGTTCCCGAATTCGAGATTACCAGAATAGAACTGCCCGAAATCGATTTCAGGGTGGTATGCAGCAAAGGCACTTACATCCGTTCACTGATATCCGATTTTGGCAAACAACTTAACAACGGTGCCTATCTTTCTAAACTTACCCGTACCCGCAGCGGAAACTTTTTGCTTAAAGATGCGTTTGAGGTATTAGAACTTGTTAATTATATTCGCAGTAAGAAAGAAGAAGCAAAAACCCAGGCGGAGGTATGAACCACATTAAAAACAGGAACACCAGATTTGTAAAAGAAATCTTTTTAATCGTTGCAGGTGTAACTTCGGCATGTTTTGGCTTAAAAAGCTTTTTAATGCCGAGCCATTTTATTGATGGAGGTGTAACCGGTATTTCGCTTTTACTAAGCACCTTAACGGGCTGGAATTTATCTTACCTTATTGCCATCATCAACATTCCATTTGTGATATTAGGTTACCGGCAAATCGGTAAGGGCTTTGCGTTTAAAACCGCCATTGCCATTGCAGCACTTTCACTGGCCTTAATTTTTCTACCCTTCCAACCTATTACCCACGATAAATTGTTAATTGCCTTTTTCGGCGGGTTGTTTTTGGGCGGAGGTATTGGTTTGGCCATGCGCGGCGGTTGCGTAATCGATGGCACCGAGGGTCTGGCGCTTTACATCAGTAAAAACAGTATCCTTACTGTTGGCAATATCATTCTCATTTTAAACATCATCATTTTTGCCTTTGCAGCGTATTTTTTAAACATCGAAACAGCACTTTATGCCATTCTAACCTATTTATCGGCCTCTAGTACTATCGATTTTATTGTAAACGGCATAGAACAATATACCGGCGTTACCATCATCTCCGAGCATCAGGAAGATATTAAAAACTTCATTATTAACGAGATGAAACGCGGTGTTACCATTTATAAAGGTGAGGGTGGCTATGGCGAAAAGAAAGATATAGATATTATTTTTACCGTAGTAACCAAGCTCGAAATGAGCAAATTACAAACTGCTATCAGGCAGATAGATGCCGATGCTTTTGTGATACAACAACAAATTGCTGATTTAAAAGGCGGGGTAGTAAAAAGGCACGCGCTGCATTAAGCTTTTGGTCGCAAATTTGCGTTGATTTAGTTTTGCTGTAATGGCAATGATTTTAATTTAATTACATTGAAAATATACCATAACCTATCCGAGTTTTCGAAATTAGATAATGCTATTGTAACCATCGGCACTTTTGATGGCGTACATTTCGGGCACCAGAAAATCATTAAACAACTGGTTGAAAAGGCAAAAGCCGATAACGGTGAAAGTGTAATCCTTACTTTTTTCCCGCACCCGCGAATGATCATCGATCCTGAAAACCAGGAGTTAAAAATGATCAATACCATTAATGAGAAAGCCGATATTTTGAAAAAACTTGGTGTTGATCATTTGATTATTACTCCTTTTACCCGCGATTTTTCTAATCAGCTGCCCGAAGATTATATTAAAAACACTTTGGTTGATAATATTGGTACCAAACACATTATCATTGGTTACGATCACCGCTTTGGCAAAGACCGTTCGGGCAATTTAAGTGATTTAAAAGCCGCCGGACTGCATTATGGCTTTACGGTTGAAGAAATTATGGAGCA
The DNA here is from genome assembly GCF_903166585.1 of Pedobacter ghigonis. Classification (GTDB taxonomy): domain Bacteria; phylum Bacteroidota; class Bacteroidia; order Sphingobacteriales; family Sphingobacteriaceae; genus Pedobacter; species Pedobacter ghigonis. Next base: position 80,160 of record NZ_CAESCM010000013.1, on the reverse strand, counting down.
GGATATTCACGATGTGGCCGTAAGTTCGACCAAAATACGTCAGGCGCTTTTAGCAGGCGATGTAAGTTTGGCCAGCGATTATCTCGGCTATCCCTTTTCTATTTTCGGCAGGGTAATTAAAGGCGATAAAATTGGACGTACCATCGGTTTCCCAACAGCAAATATCTTTGTAGAAGAAACCTATAAACTCATTCCCGGCGACGGCATTTACGCGGTTACAGTTGAGATGAGCCCTGAATTTAAAGAAGAAGGTTCAAAACCGGCAAATGAGCTTCAGACTCCAGACTCCGGACTCCGGACTTACCGCGGTATGGCTTATATCGGACAACGACCTACCATAAACGGCATGACCAGAAACATTGAGGTTAACATTTTTGATTTTAACCAGGAAATTTATGGTCAGGACATTAAAATGAACTTCCTAAAATTCTTACGCCACGACGTCAAATTTACGGGATTAGAGGCCTTAACCATTCAGCTACAAAAAGACAAGGAGGCTACATTGGCTTTTTTCGAAACGACAGATTAAAAGCATAAAATCACGTTTTTTCTTTCAAAAAAGCCTCATTTTCGTTATATTAGCGGCAATGAGGCTTTTTTATATCATTTTCTTCTGCGCCATTTCTATTCCTTTTGCGGTACGCGCATCGCAGAAAAAACAAAATGATGCTTTACCGAAAAACCATAAAGTAAGTTTCATAACCAGCGAAAAAGCTAAGAAAATTACAAGCGATTTTAAACCCGACAACGATAGCCTGCAAAAAGATTTGCTCAATAACCCTATCGTTAAAATATCTTCATCGGCTTTTTTGCTGCTTAGTTTTTTAGTGTTTCTTTTTGTTAAGTACAACACAGCCTGTATCAAAGCTGTAATCAAAAGATTAAATTATAATTATTGGTGCCTTTTTAAAATGCTGTACCCAAAACATGTTTTTTGGTAAGTAATTTCATTTTTTTAACTGCAGCAATGCGGTACAATTAAAATGCCGGGCTTAGCCCCGAACATAATTATTTAATACATTACTCATTTTTATAGATGCATTTACCAGATTTAATTGCCGATTTAGGGTTAATTCTTGCTGCCGCAGGGATAACCACACTTATATTTAAAAAGATTAAACAGCCCCTTGTTTTGGGCTATATACTGGCTGGCCTTTTGGTTGGCTCTCACCTTGATTTTTTCCCTTCTGTTACCGATACCAAAAGCATTAACATCTGGGGCGAAATCGGGGTAATTTTCCTGCTTTTCAGTTTAGGTTTAGAGTTCAGTTTTAAAAAACTTGTTAAAGTTGGCGGTTCAGCTTCCATTACAGCTATTGTAAAAGTACTGTTTATCATTTTGGCCGGTTACTTTGTAGGTAAAGCCATGCGCTGGTCTGATATGGACAGCTTGTTCCTGGGGGGAATTTTATCAATCTCCTCAACCATGATTACCATCAAGGCTTTTGAAGAGCTTGGCCTGAAACATAAAAAATTTGCCGGACTGGTTTTCGGAGTCTTAATTGTTGAAGATTTAGTGGCCATTTTACTGCTTGTACTGTTCTCTACGCTGGCCGTAAGCCAGCAGTCGGCGGGGACCGAAATGCTCTACTCTATCTTAAAACTAGCCTTCTTCCTGGTTTTATGGTTCTTGGGTGGTATATTTTTGGTCCCGTCGTTTTTAAAGGCTACCCGAAAGTTAATGAACGATGAAACCATGCTCGTGGTTTCACTTGCTTTGTGTTTGGTAATGGTACTACTGGCCGATAAGGTTGGCTTCTCTCCTGCTTTAGGCGCATTTATCATGGGCTCTATTTTAGCAGAAACTACTCAGGCCGAAAGGATCGAACACCTTACCAAATCGGTGAAAGATCTGTTTGCTGCTGTATTTTTTGTTTCTGTTGGTATGCTTATAGATCCCGCAATGCTGGTAAAATACTGGGTACCTATTTTGTTCGCTACACTGGTAATTGTTATCGGTAAAATTATCTTCACCATTTTAGGTGCTTTATTGTCTGGCCAGCCTTTAAAAACATCGGTACAGTCGGGTATGAGTTTGGCTCAAATTGGTGAGTTTTCGTTTATCATCGCATCTTTAGGCTTAACACTTAAAGTTACCAGCGATTTCCTCTATCCAATAGCAGTAGCTGCCGCGGCCATTACCACTTTTACCACCCCATACCTAATTAAGCTATCAGAGCCATTCTACGAATTTTTAAAGCGTGTTTTACCTCAAAAATGGCAGGATGGAATTGAACGTTACAGTTCTAGTACCGAGGGCATCACCACTTTAAGCGACTGGAAAGTTTTATTGCGATCGTATATTTTCAATACCATTATCCACTCGGTTATTATCATTGCCATTATATTTCTGGCTTACCGTTACGTGCAGCCATTTATTGTGCGCAATATTGCCGACAGTTTAACTTCCATTATCATCAGCATAATTGCTTCATTTATACTCATGTCGCCATTTTTGTGGGCACTATCAATCAGAAGGATTCAAAAAACAGCTTATTCACACTTATGGCTGAATAAAAAATACACCCGCGGACCGCTCATTGCCATTGAGTTTTTCAGGATTGCATTGGGAATATTTTTCGTTGGTTTTTTAATGTACGAATTCTTCGATACCTGGATTGCAGCTGTTATCGCCCTGGGACTGATTATTTTAGGTATGGTTATTTTCTCCAGAAAACTGCAATCGTTTTACGATAAACTGGAAAGACGTTTCATTTTAAACTTAAATGCAAGGGAAAACCGGAAACCCGATATTTTGCCATGGGATACCCACTTAACTGAACTGACGGTTTCGGCTGAATCGGAAGTGGTAGGCAAAACCCTTACCGAATTAATGATCAGGGAAAAATATGGGGTAAACATTGCACTGATTGAGCGTGGCAGAAACAACATCCCAACGCCTGGCCGCGATGAAAGGCTTTACCCTAACGATAAATTGCTGCTAATCGGAGCCGACGACCAGCTGGCGGCTGTAAAAGCGATTTTAGAAGTAGACACCCCTGAAAATATAGAGGAAAACAATTTCCCGAATAAGGAAATGACCCTTCAAAAAGTAGTGGTACATGCCGAATCGCCGGTTCATGGTCTGAGTATCAGAAATGCCGGAATCCGCGAAAAGGCACAGGCCCTGATTGTCGGTATCGAACGCGGTGCCAACCGAATCCTAAATCCCTCGTCAGATTTTGTTTTCGATACGGGTGATGTAATCTGGATTGTAGGAAATAATAAGAAGATTAAAGAGGTTATTTAGCTATAACCGTCATTGCGAGAAGGCTTTTTCAGCGAACGAAGCAATCCTAATGCGATCGCTGTTAGCTGCTATTGTTGTAAGATTGCTTCGTAACTCGCAATGACGATCAAATTTTATATCTTCGTGTAGAACCCAACCTATGAAAGTCGACAGAGAAAAGAGTGAATTTCTGGATGATATGATTGAGCAATGGCAAAGTGATGGCTTGATTACCGAAGAAACAGGCGATAAGCTGCGTAAAAGTTATGAAGCCAAAAACTTCGACTGGTTACGTTTGGCGCAATATGCATTTTGGGTAGCGCTGGCCTGTGGGTTTATTGCCCTGGGCTCTTTACTGATTGATAATGCTATTTTAAATTACCTGAAAAGGGTTTACAATACGCCCAACATTGTAATCGCCATTGTTTCGGGTGGTTTGGCCGGATGGTTATACATTTTAGGTTTCAGGCGTAAAACGAAATTACCCCACCTAAAATTCAGCAATGAAGCCATAGTGTTTTCGGCCATTTTATTAACAGCAAACGCCATTGCCTATTTTGGTAAAGCGCTGGATAACGGATCGGGTAATTTTTCTATTCTTATCCTCATTTCAGTTTTTATCTATGGCGCATTGGGTTATATTTTTAATTCAAGGCTGATCTGGATTTTTGCCTTAATCTCATTAGGGGCCTGGTTTGGCACCGAAACCGGCTATCTCAGCCGTTGGAATTATTATTTCCTGGGTATGAATTATCCTTTGCGTTTTGTTGTTTTTGGAGCCGTTTTAACTGCTGTATCTTTTATCATGAAAGCGGTACCTAAAACCCGGCATTTTTTTCAGGCAACCTACATTGCCGGAATGGTATATCTTTTTGTATCGCTATGGGCGCTGTCGGTATTTGGTAACTTTGCCAGCCTGGATGAATGGTACAAGGTAAGGCAACTGAGCTTGTTTTACTGGGCATTAATATCTGCCGCAATTTGTGTAGCCAGTACCCTGTTTGGTTTAAAATACCGCGATGATATTGCCCGCGAATTTGGCATTACCTTTTTGTTTATTAACCTCTATACACGCTACTTTGAGTACTTTTGGGATAGCTGGCACAAAGCACTATTCTTTTCTGTTCTGGCAGCTTCATTCTGGCTTATTGGACGAAAAGCCGAAAAGATATGGAACGTAGAGTTTTTGAAATAAAATGTTTTCGCTTTAAAATCTATGAAAATATACCAACAGGCACTAACACTCAGAGAAAGGAGAAGAGGTTTCCACATCATTACCGATGAAGTTGAAAATGCCCTACCCCAGCTTAATGAGATCAATATCGGTATCTGCCAGGTTTTTATTCAGCATACTTCAGCATCGCTTAGTATCAACGAAAATGCCGACCCAACCGTCAGGCTCGATTTTGAAATGTTCTTTAATAAAACAGTAAAAGAAAATGATCCTGATTATGAACACGATTACGAAGGATCGGATGATATGCCCGCGCATTTAAAAGCTGCACTTTTAGGAAGCTCAGTAACAATCCCTATTCGCAATGGCCGGTTAGCATTAGGCACCTGGCAAGGTATTTACCTATGCGAGCACCGAAATTATGGCGGGCAAAGAAAGCTGATTGTTACCGCCTGGGGCACTTAACTCTGCCTTAAGCTTTTTTTACTTCTTCTTTAATTTCCGGGTGGTTATCCTGAATGGAATTATTTCCGGTTTCTACTTCGATTTCTTTTGTGGTAACGGCATAATGTGAAGGGTAAATTTCCGACCCGAAAGCTACGGCATAGGCCTTGGTAAATTCGGCACCAAAATACAGGATAATAGAAGAATAATAAGTCCACAGCAATACCACTACCAGCGACCCAGTTGCACCATAAGTACTGCCAACATTGCTTTGACCAATGTAAAGGGAAATGGCAAACTTACCGATCATAAACAAAACGGCGGTTACGATTGCTCCTGCTGCAACATCTTTCCATTTAATGATGGCATCGGGTAAAACTTTAAATATTACACCGAATATCAATGAAATCACAGCAAGCGTAACAATCTGGTTCAGAATATAAAAAACGACTATCGATACATCTTCAAACCTGGCCTGTAATCCTTTGCTAAAAGCATCAAGTACCGAAGTAATAGCCAGCGATACCAACAATACAAAACCCAGGCTAATAATTACCGAGAACGATAAAAAGCGGTTTTGCAACATTTTTACCCAGCCTCTTTTAGGTTTGGGCTTAAGTCCCCAAATGGTATTAATCGAATCCTGAATATCGCCAAAAACTGTTGTTGCACCAATTAAAAGCGTAATGATACCAATAATTAACGCTATGGTACTTTTTCCATCCAGATAAGCATTTTTAATTAACTGCTGCAAGGAAACAGCAGACTCGCGACCTAAAAAACTTTCGAGCTGGGCATACACCTGCCCTTCGGCAATTTCGCGACCTAAAAATATGCCGCAAAGCGAAATAATTACGACTAACAGTGGTGCCATCGAAAATACGGTGTAATAAGCCAGAGAGCCACTTAGCTTGGTCACCTTATGATCGGTAAAGCCTGTAAATGATGCCTTTAAAACACACCATATTGCCTTAAATGTAATTTTATTCTTCGCCATAAGCAGTTTAAAGATGATACGTTAATATTTAAACCGCTGTTTTTTCGAATTGTTTGGTATTTATATTTCGGATTAAACCACAAAGCCCCGGTTTAAACCAGGGCTTTGTCATCAATTCGCTTGATATAAGTTACTTCGCTTTAATCCATTGAACAATATCGTTCACTAAAGTTTCTGATACACTTACCGCCGCCTGGTATTGCGCCATAGTTCCTTTTTCGGTTTGGGAACTTAACAGGTGATTTAAATCCGGGTAGAATTTCAACACCACATTTTTCTTCTTAGCTAATGCTGTGCTCCAAAGATCGAAATCGGTTTTACCCACCTGAAAATCATTTCCACCTTGTAAAACATAAATTTTAGGTTTGCTTAGGCTCTTCGCAACCGTAACCTGGTTGTACGAATTTAAGTCGGCCCAATACTTTGCAGGTAGGCCCAAAATAATAGAATCGGGCTTTATGGTTGTTCCCAATTGCGTTATCCTGCTCTTGTCAATCTCGACCATGGCTTCGGCAAGCTGCTTTTTAAATGCCGCAGTGGTATCGTTTGCCAGGTTAAACATATAACTATTCTGATCTACAATCACATCGGTTAGCTTCCTGGCAGGTGCCGCAGCCAAAATAATTCCAGCTAAATCAGGTGTAAGTGTTGCCATTTTAGGTGCCAGCATACCACCCAAACTATGGCCGAATACATAAACGTTTTTCGGATCGGCACCAGTAACCGTTTTAGCCACAGCGATAGCTGCACTGGCATCATCCAATACTTCTTCTTTTACGGTATAGGGTGTTGCAAACTCGTTTGGATAAATTAAAGTCCGCTTTACATAACGGATAGAAGCAACACCTTTTGAAGCCAAACCACCAGCTAAATCTTTAAATGGTTTGTTGGCACCAACGGTTTCATCCATATCGCCCGGCCCTGAGCCATGTATAAAAACAACAACCGGAAAGTTTTTGGCATTTTTTGGCGTGGTTACAATTGCCGCCAGTTGCTTGCCGGCAGGGCCAATATATACCGATTTTTCGCTATACAAGCTAGTATCTACATAACTTGGTTTTAAATAAGTAGCGATTTTTTTTGAAGGTGCGAGAAATATCCCCACTATCTTTTGCTGCTTATTAAAACCCAGGATAAAATTCTGATCGCCATTGGCAAATTTACCTTCAACAGTAACCGAGAAAAATTCGCCCTGTGTTTTACTCTGAATGGCATCAAAAGATTCGGCTTTACCAAATTTGGCACCGATATCGCCCCAAAGCTTTTTTAAATTTTCTTCGGGGAGCTTAGTTTTTAGCGTGTCGTTAAAAAAGGTATGTGCCTCGGTAAACTTCTCTTCCTGTAAAAGTTTAAAAAAATCGTTGGCACTGTTAAATAACTGAATTACATTTTGAGAAAATGCAGTGGTAGTAAATAGTAAGGCAATTATAAATAGGATGCTTTTCTTCATGCTTGGTTTGTTTGTTTGAGTTGCAATGTACCAAAGTTAATAATATTTGGTATGCCAAAGCTGGTAAACAAACGACATATTTAGTTTTAACTATTTTTAACATTTGCCTGCATCCTCTTCCACAAAATGTAGGGAATAAACAGGATGGCGAGTGCTACCAATGGCGGGATTAGAAGTGCGGCACCATCGCCAACGAAAGCACGTGAAGCAAAAGCGCCTATAAAATTAATGGCAAAGCCGGCAAAAGCCCATTCTTTAATGGCAACGAACTTTTGCTGTACAATAGCCAAAGTACCCAATATCTTGGCAATGCCTACTATAATGAGCAGGTACATGGGGTAACCCAGGTGTTTCAGCACTTCTTTACCTGCTTCCTGTTGCGTTACTCCGCCAAAACCATCCATCAGCATCATTAGGGCAAAAATAATTGTGGCTACCCAGTACCATGTCTTTAATTTTTTCATTTTATTGGTTGTTATCGTAATTAATTAGCCAGTTGTTACCGTAGCGATCGGTTAAATCGCCAAAAATAGCTCCCCAAAATGTCTCCTGTAAAGGATGTACTGCTTTGCCTCCAGTTGAAAGTTTATGGTAAAACAGTTGGGCCTCCTCTTCCGAACTGCAATTGAGCATCATCGAAATGGCATTTCCTTTAATTAAGCCCACCTCTTCTACCATATCAGTGGCCATAATTACGAAGTCATCTTTAGCCAATACCGCATGCAAAATGCTTTTCTCTAAATAATGGGGTATTTTAGCAGCTATGGGCGATTCGCCGATGGTTTGCAGGGTTAATTCGCCCCCCAGGCAATCCTGATAGAAAATCATCGCCTCGCGACAATTGCCGTTGAAGGTTAAATAGGAGTTAATATGTGCCACGTGATTTTATTTTTGGATGCCCACCATACAGCGTACATCGGTTTCATTTAAATACATTTCCAAACAATAACCATTGGGGTCGATATTGGCTTCGTTCAGCAACTTTTCGAAAGTTTTTCCAATCTGCGAAACGTCTTTCATAAAATCCGGGATCAGCTCACTGATGTAGGCACCCTTTTTTATGGTAAAATTTTCCAGGTCTGGGTTTCGCTCCGCTTCTTCCGCCAGTGATGTAACAGCAGCCTTATAGATAATCTTTCGGCTTTCATCGGGCCTGCTTATCCCAAAATACATGCGCTGTTTATTTGGTGGAAACAGTACGTGTAATTGTTGATGTGCAGCCAAAACACCATCCGGAAAAGAACTTGCGGTTATACAAAGCACTTTAATATCTTCTTCAATAATATAGGTTTCCATAAACTTAAGAGTTAACAGTACAAACATACGGGCAGAAACCGACAGCCTAAACCTGTAGAAACGACAATTGCAGGGGTTGTTTCCGACAATACACCTTGTTATATTTGTAATGGCTCCCCACCGCGGGAGATTCACCTAACCAATAAAAACAAGAATAGACAGATGAAACATGTATCTATTTTAATTCCCGAAACTGCCGTAATTGAAGCCATTGCCGATCCGCGCTACTTATTTACTGCGGTTAACGAATTTTTACAGGCATCGGGCAAGCTGCCTTTGTTTAAGGTAGAGCTTGTGGCCATGACCAAAGAAGTACGCTTAAACAACAGCCTTTTTTCGGTACATGCAGATAAGCTCTTGCACGAAGTTGAAAATACTGACCTTATTTTTGTTCCGGCCATTAGCGGTAATGTGGATTACGCCATGGATGTAAACCGGGATTTGCTGCCCTGGATCACCAAACACCATGCAAAAGGTGCCGAAGTAGCTTCGTTGTGTCTGGGTGCCTTTTTGCTTGCTGCAACAGGTTTGTTAAATGGCCGGAAGTGTTCTACCCATTGGTTGTTTGCTAACCAGTTTAAAGAAATGTTTCCTGATGTGGAGCTCGTAGATGGCAGTATCATTACCGATGCACAGGGCTTATACTCTAGTGGTGGTGCAAATTCTTACTGGAACCTGCTTTTGTACCTGGTTGAAAAATATACCGACCGTGATACTGCTATTTTAGCGGCCAAATACTTTGCTATTGATATAGACCGCGAAAGTCAGCTGGCTTTTATGATGTTTCAGGGGCAGAAAGGGCACGAAGATGCTAAGATTAAAAAAGCACAGGAATTTATTGACGGAAATTACCAGGATAAAATCACTGTCGATCAACTGGCGGATATGCTGGCCCTGGGGAGAAGAAGTTTTGAGCGGCGCTTTAAGAGTGCGACCAAAAACACAGTAATCGAATATATCCAGCGGGTTAAAATTGAAGCCGCAAAGCGAAGTTTCGAATCGAGCCGTAAAAATATCACCGAAGTGATGTTCGATGTTGGCTATACCGACACCAAATCGTTCAGGGATGTTTTTAAAAAAATAACGGGTTTAACACCAATCGAGTACCGGAACAAATACCATAAAGCGGCACCGGTTTTACAGGTTTGATAAAAAAATCAAGCTCAACACAATATCTTGCGTTTACAGCGTTTATGTATATGAGAGCGTTAATTTAGATGACGGGGATACTGCCTGAAGGTGGAATCCCCGTTTCTTTTTTATAACCGCCTTCCTTCAGCCTTTGTCATCCTGAACGTAGTCGCAGCATCTTTTGAAGAGATCTCTCCCCGCCTGTACGGGCAGGCATTCCATCCGATAGCTATCGGATCGAAATGACGGCTAACGTTAATTACTACGTACAGAAAAAATAAAAAAAATTAAGCTTAACACAATATATTCTATTAATAGCGTTTATGTATGTGAGAGCGTTAATTTAGATGACGGGGATGCTGCCTTAGGGTGGAATCCCCGTTTCTTTTTGGTGTTTGTCAAGCTGAGGAATAATTTATTGCATAAAAATCAATATTAGTGACGTAAATGATTGATTTTTTGTCCTGCGCTCAGTCTTGCTTCGGCTCACCGCCGCCGAAGGGCTCCTTCTTTTTGGCGTCAAAAAGAACCAAAAAACGCTGGCTGAAAATTTTTCTTTGTAAGTCAGTAAGTTGGCTTGGCCTGTGGAGCCCGAAAAATTTATTAGGCCGGAATTAAGTAGAACGGTGAGCTAGTGCTTCGGCTTAACTGGATGGAAATACATAGAGCTAATAAATAGCTTATTATTAACGAATTACAAAGCAACCTTAATAGTAGCGTAGTTGAAGGATATACCCACAGATTTCTCAGTTCCGCTTCACATCATCCGATAGCTATCGGATCGAAATGACGATCCTCATGTACAAAAGATATTTTACTTCAGTTACGCTAAATAAAAAAAGGGACACCTGTTAAAAAAATGTCCCTTTTTAAGATATATGATGGAGTTACGATTTTTATTCTGCTTTATCAGTAAAATCAACTGGTTTCTTATCAAAATACTGATCGAAGTTTTGCACTTTTTTAGGTTTTAAGATCACATACAAACCTAATCCGATCAATACCAGTGCTGTACTTATTCTCGACACGTCGAAATCGAAAACAGTTATAGATTTAAGGGTAAATAAACCACCAATGATGGTTAAAGCCAACCAGCCGCTACCGGTAAAATCTTTACGATAGCCCAACCACAAACCAATACCTAACATGATGGTATGCCATTTTAAGATCCAGTGTGGAATATCTATTCCCGAGTTTCTAAGTAAGCATACCGAACCGATTACTAAGATTAAAATGCCTAAACCAAATTGTTTATCAGCGTGATTTTTTTTGATGAAAGTTTCCATGACCTTTTGTTTTTATACTTCAAATGTAGCAAGGAAACGCAGGCCGGGGAATGGCTTTTCCTCGAGTTAAGCAGTTTTATCGGTGAGTGAAATAAAAGCGTCGGTAAAAATTTCTGGATTATTTTTGGAAAAGGGATTTTACCGGTGAATGAAGCAGTTTTCAGTGACCAGTTAGCAGATAATCAAGAAGCAATAGTCAATGACTAGTTACCTTATAGACAACCAGACCAATAACCAATTAGGCTATAAACCATCAACTATTGACCAGTGAACAATTGAGCCAATCGTTAGTTTGTAAAACGATACTTGAAAAGACTTTAGTTTAATTGTGATATATACTTTTGAGATAAAAGCTCCATCTGCTGCCCTAACTTTGTTGACCAATCAGGCAGAACCTAAAGTTCATATTAAGGACAGCAGATTATTGAGTTATAGCCAGAGAGTATTTAGGGCCGAACCCATTATCACGATTTTAGCCACTCAATTCGGAGCATAAAACAAGTGTATTATGCAAGTATATGGAATTGATTTATCAAAGGAGAAGTTCGATGTGAACTTTGTAAATGAAAAAGGACTAGAAAAGAACAAGACAGTGAAAAACAATCTACATTCGATATCGGCTTTTTTGTCCGATCTTCCTGCTGAAGTAGTGCTGTGTACAGAACATACAGGGAGCTATGGCGATTTATTGGTTTACCTGAGTAATCAATGTGGTGTGCGCATTTCCCTTGTTTCAGGTTACAGTGTTAAACATAGTTTGGGGCTTATTAAAGGGAAATCCGATCCAAAAGATGCCAGGCGTTTACGGGAATATGGAGAACGTTTTTTCGATAAATTGTCTTTTAGAGAATATCACAGTGAGGAGATTTCAGAACTTCGACAACTGAGTTCGCTACGGGCCCAGCTGGTCAAAGCACGGAAAGAGTTGCGTACAGGAGCACATGCGAGAGAAGTTATGCCCATGCAGAGCCTTGCGGCTAAACACAGTTTAGCATCGACATTAAACTTTTTAGATACAGAGATCCTTGAAGTGGAAAAGGAAATAGAGTTGCTCATAAAAACGAGTGAAGAATTAGCCGAAAGCTATGAGCTGGTAGTTAGTGTGAAAGGTGTTGGACCTGTTATTGCAACCGATATGATTATTAAAACAGGTAATTTTATGATAATTGATACAGCGAGAAAGGCTGCATCTTATGCAGGAGTTTGCCCATTCCCAAACAGTTCGGGCAAAATGGTTTCGAAATCAAGAACCGTTCCCTTTGCTGATAAAGAACTTAAATCATTATTATACATGGGTGCAAAATCGGCAGTTAAACACAATAAGGAGTACAAGTTATATTATCAGAAAAAAGCACAAGAAGGAAAACCTCACTATCTTATTATGAATAATGTGGCTAATAAAATGCTCAGAACTATATACAGCGTGTTAAAAAATAAAACACCATATAGTCCTGAACATATATGCCTTGATCCTAGAGAATTTAAAACAAACCGCTCCGAAAAAAAAGTAGCCTAAAACTTGTTTTTTATTAGAGTATATGAACTAACGATCTACCTATTCAAACACGATAATCTCCATCCCTTCGCTCATAATTACTTTTGAAGTGATATTAATAAATAAGCCATGGGCCAGGATGCCGTTAATCTGATTGAGATCTGAAGCCAGCTTTGCAGGGTCATCAATCTGGCCAAAATCAGCATCAATAATCAGGTTTCCGTTATCGGTAATGAAGTTTTTATTCTCTTTTAGCCTAAGTATGCCTTTACTACCTAATGACTCAATCTGATCGAAAACATACTGGTACGCCAGCGGAATAACTTCTATAGGCACTGTAAAAGCACCCAGTTTTTTAACTTTTTTCGAAGCATCGGCAATTACGATGGCATTTTTACTTAATGAGGCTATAATTTTCTCTCTGAAAAGTGCACCGCCACCACCTTTAATCAGATCGAGCGATTCGGTAAATTCGTCTGCCCCATCAATACTGATATCAATCTTACTTAAGCTGCCCAGATCAAGAATTTCGATACCGAAAGATTTGGCCAGTTTTTCTGTGGCAACAGAACTTGCTGCTGCAGTAATGTTTAAACCTTCCCGCACCCGCTCGCCCAATGCTTTAATGGCAAAGGTAGTGGTAGAACCTGTACCTAACCCCACAACATCGCCATCTTTTACATATTTTACAGCGGCAAGTGCTGCAGCCTGTTTTTCGGCATCTTGTTGGTTCTGACCGTTCTTTTCCATATAGTAAAAATAGGAGTTAAATGATAAACATCACAAAAACAAAAAATAATTTACTGTTCAGGCAATAAATCGTAAATACAGCGTTTATGTATATGAGAGCGTTAATTTAGATGATGGGGATTCTGCAATTGTGGAATCCTCATTTCTTTTTTAAAGGGTATTCTGCTATCATATGCGGGAGACCCTGAAATAAATCCGATAGCTATCGGATCAGGGTGACAAAAAAAACGGCTGATGTTTCCACCAACCGTCTTATTACTAATTTAAGCTATTTTTTATTTTAAAGAATTAATCCAGCTGGCAATTTTTAAAGCTTCGGCTTTGGTTACCTGAGGCATTGGAGGCATCTCAGTTGAATAACCCGGCCAGTTTTGTGGCTGTGGATTGTGGATCAACTGAAATATCTTCTCAGGTGAATATTTACGTTTTGCAATTTCTGCAAACGGCGGACCAATTTGTCTTTTGGTTTGGTTATGGCAAGCCAGACAAGTATTTTTAGTTAATAAACCTTCTACTTCTTTAAAAGTTGGTGCTTTTGCCGTAGCTGCAGTTGTTGCAGGCGTTTTGGTTTCAGCGGCTTTTTTTGCTGGTACCGTTTTTTTAGCTGGTGCAGGTGCTGCCGGTGCTGCTGCTGAGTTTTTAGTGCTCACTTCGCTCATGGCAAGTTTAGTTCCATCAGGGATCTGGTTTAAAGTATAATAAGCTACCGGATGAACCAGCGAATAGAAACCATCCTGCGAACGGATACCATCTAAAGTTAAAGTGTGGATATAATGTTGACGCAGGTTTTGAACAATAAACCTTGCTTTCAATCCATCAGCCGATACTTTAACACCCGAAATTTTTAATTTCTCGGTATTTACCGGTGGCGAACCATAAACCGGGTGGTATTTATAAATAAAGCTTTCAGCATCGTAAGAAGCTAAATCTTCGGCCGATTTACGATCTACCGGCATAGTAAATTCAACTTCAAAACCATCAGGCATTGCCCTTACGGCTTTCATTTCGAAAGGTGTTTTATTGTTGTAAACCAATCTTTCCAAGCCTTCGTTTGCATCACCTGCTGATCCCCATCCACGGTTGGTTTCTCCAACAAATAACGAACCATCAGTTCCCCACTCTAATCTTAACACACCTGAACGGAAACCTTTACGGAACAAGAAGGCAGCGCCTTGCTCTTCACCTTTTACGGTTTCCATAAAAATCCTCGAAATGATACTCATACCCTGATCGCCAACTAAAATCTGACCTGCAAAAGGACCAAATGTATTTTCAGGAATTTTAACAGGCTCTGCAGAAGAGATACCCAAAATACCGTAAGGCAACCAAACCGATGGTAAACGCAACTCAGGAAATACTTTCTTCATATCGAACAAAGTTTTGAAGGTTTCATTTACCCTGTTTTCTGGCTTAATATATCTTCCCTGCTCATTTTTAATTCTACGCTCATCTATTTGCGAGTAAAAGAAATCAGATTGTAGTTTAACCGGAGAGTTCGGCAGGTTGGTCCACCTTAAACTTGCAGGGTGGCCCATAAAATCGCCTTTGTTTACTTTCCATAAACCACCTGAGCCAACCCAGTCGCCCTGGTTTTCGGTATAATAAAATTTACCATCAATTTCGCCAATACCTGCAGGCGAACGGAAACCCGCTGCATAAGGGCTCATTTTACCATCTTCGGTAATGTTCATCGCCCAACCACGCATAGGTACGCGGCTTTCTGCACGCCACCATTCTTCATCGCCAAAGGCAACGTTTGCGGTGACCATAAAAGTACCATCAGGCATTAATTTAGGTCCGAAGCTATATTCGTGGTAGTGACCGCTTAAAGGCCATGCATATACGGTTTCGTACACATCGGCTTTACCATCCTGATCTTTATCAACCAGTTTGGTTAACTCGCCACGTTGCGCCACGTAAATCGCACCATTTTTATAGGCGATACCCAAAATTTCGTGCAAGCCATAGGCAAATCTGCGCCAGTAAGGTTTGGTTGTTGTTGGGTTTTCTACCACAAATACTTCTCCCCTACGGGTAGAAAGGGCTAAATCGCCATTTGGTAAGGTAATTAAACCACCAACCTCTAAAATAGGTCCTTCGGGTACGCGTACTTTATTTATTTTGAAAAAATCTTCTTCTTTCGGTGTTTCCTGTGCAAAAACTGTAGTAAAGCTAAAACTTAATGCCAGTATTGCTAATTTCTTAAATGTATTTCTCATTACTATCACAATTAAAACAAAATGGTATAATTCAACTTACTTCCAATGGCTACAACCATTTCTTTCTTGCCATCTACATCTCTGATTACTGGTTTGGCAGTGCCATCAGCCAGCTGGATGTAATAAGATTTGTCATCAACCAGGTATAAACCTTTCGATACTTCTTCGATATTGGAAGCAGTAGCTAAAAGGAAATACAAATCTTTTGAAGCATTGTCAACAGTAATTTCTCTTGTTAAGCCTTGTCCGTTTTCCATCACTTTTACCGCATCGGCAACAGTGGTACCATAAATATTGTATTTAAATGTTGGTCTTTCTTGTTGATCCAATACATATCCTCTTGTGCGGAAACCTGTACCTGCAGTATCTGCAACCCATTTATCCTGTGCATTTGCCAGTTTTGAAATGGCTAAAACAGGTTTTTTGGTAAAGCGGGTAACACTACCCAATGCACGTGAAGTACCGTTACCGCGACCATCCCACATTGGGGTTGCGTCGATAAAATCGCCGTGCCAGCCTTGTAATAAGGTTCCGTTATCCAAATCGTAGCTATAAGCTGTTTTTTCTGGTCCGCCTACTGAAATAGCATGTACCGAACGTACGCCTGGTAACACATCTACAAAACTTCTGATCATATTGTTGCTTGCTGCTTCGATATAAATCGGATCTGCACCGCCCCTTTGGTCTGACTTAGGAATTTCAGATAGCGCAGTGATTACGATGTTTTTAAAAGCCACGCTACCATGATCGCCTTGTAAACGCAATGGCCCGGTAGCTTTTTCAGCACCTGCAGCACCACGGGTTGCACCAAACAATTCTACATTTTCGTGAATGGTTACACCGTTAAGCACTACACTAATTACTTTCGCATTTTCGGTTTTCTTTCCAGATGCATCGAATTTTGGTGCCTGGAAAACAATTCTAATGTGCTGCCATAAACCAGGTGCCTTACTTGCATTCTGACGCGGAGCTACGCCTCCAAAACCTTTGTCGGCTTCTGGCTTGCTGTCATCCCAACGTTGGTAAATACCACCATTGTTTGATGAGGTTGCGTTTCTCAATCCCCAGGCATCATCAATCTGGATTTCGTAATTACCCTGAAGATAAATACCAGAGTTTGCACCTTTGGAAGTTAAATAATCAAGTTCTACTGCTACATTACCATATTCGTTTACGGTAAACAAATCAGATCCGGCTTTTTTAGCTGTTGACTGATTAACCAGAATTCCTTCGCCCTTGGTCGCTTTCAAAATATTTTCACCGTTTAAATCGGCTACAACATTTTCGGCTAGTGACCATGAATTTCCAGGGTTCCGGAAAGCAGAGAGATCTTTTAGTTCGATGCGCTGGCCGTATGCCAGCAAGGTTCCACAAAGCCAGAGCATGGCTGTGAAACTCGTCTTTGAGACGTTTCTTATCATATATTTGGTTTCATTTGTGCCAGCCTTATCAGGGCCTGGCTGTGTCTTAAAATTTCCATTGAGCAGGTGTTTACTACTCAATGGAAAGGTAAAATTAATTATTTTTCAGTTGATAATGAATAAGGGAAATCGGCTGGATTTGAACCACGTGTTTTGTTTGGTGTAGCTGTCATGTTAAAGTTTAACACGGCACCTTGCTGCACACCACTGTGGCTGATCCAGTTTTTTGAATATGGTTTACCATTGATCTGCAATGACTGCACGTAACGGTTGTTATCGCTGTTTGCAGGCGCGTTAATGACTAACTGTTTGCCGTTTTCTAACGTAACGGTTACCTTTTTAAACAAAGGCGCACCCAAAACATACTGATCTACAGCAGGCGTTACCGGATAGAAACCCATTGCCGAAAACACATACCAGGCAGAAGTTTGTCCGTTATCTTCGTCACCGCAATATCCATCAGGTGTTGCTTTGTACATTCTGTTCATGGTTTCGCGCACCCAGTATTGTGTTTTATAAGGAGCACCACCATAGTTGTACAGGTAAATCATGTGCTGGATAGGTTGGTTTCCGTGTGCGTACTGCCCCATATTGGCAATTTGCATTTCGCGGATTTCGTGAATTACGCCACCATAAGCACTTTCGTCAAACACTGGAGGCATAGAGAAAACTGAATCCAGTTTGGTTACAAATTTCTGGTGACCGCCCATTAATTTTGCTAAACCATCGATATCCTGGAAAACAGACCAGGTATAGTGCCAGCTGTTACCTTCGGTAAATGCACCACCCCATTTAAACGGGCTAAACGGGCTTTGGAAAGTTCCATCCTGGTTTTTACCACGCATTAAGCCTGAAGCCGGATCGAAAAGGTTTTTGTAGTTCATGGCTCTTTTCTTGTAAATATCGATCTCTGATGCCGGTTTACCCAGTGCTCTTCCCAGCTGGTAAATGGTGAAATCATCGTACGAATATTCTAAAGTTTTAGCCGCATTTTCGTTCTTTTTAACATCAAAAGGCACATAACCCAATTCGTTATAATATTTAACGCCATCGCGACCAACAGCTTCCATAGGGCCTTCGTTGTTGGCTCCATGTTTTACTGCCTGCCATAAGGTTTCGATATCGTAACCACGCATACCTTTGATATAAGCATCAGAAACTACAGAAGCAGAGTTGTTACCTACCATGATATTGGCATAACCCGGGCTGCTCCATTCAGGCAACCAACCACCTTCTTTATAGTCGTTAATTAAACCTTGCTGCATTTCCTTGTTAATAGAAGGATAAACGAGGTTTAGGAAAGGATATAGTGCCCTGAATGTATCCCAGAAACCAGTTCCGGCAAACATATACCCAGGTAATACTTGTCCGTTATACGGGCTCCAGTGTACAATCTGGTTCTGTGCATCAATTTCGTACAATTTGTTCGGGAAGAACAAGGTGCGGTACATGGCCGAGTAAAAAGTACGCGTTTGATCGATGGTACCACCCTCAACAGCAATTTTACTCAAAGTTTTGTTCCAGGTAGCACGACCTTTTGCTTTTGTTGCTTCGAAAGCATCGTTAGCCAGCTCTCTTTTTAAGTTTAAATCGGCTTGCTCGAAACTAATAAATGAAGAAGCTACTTTTGCAATTACCTGCTCGCCTTTTTGAGTGGCAAAACCGATAACAGCACCTGCATGATCAACGGTAAGCTCTAAATCTTTATCGTTTAGTTTTTTATCATCCCAGGTTTTGGCTAGTTTGAAATCTTTATTAAAATAGATTACAAAGTAGTTTTTGAAATTTTTAGGCAAGGGGCCACGGGCATACTTTGAAGTATAACCGATAATTTTCCTTTCTGCCGGAATAATTTTAATGTAAGAACCTTTGTTCTGTGCATCAATTACCACAAAAGAACTATCGGTTTTAGGGAAAGTAAACCTGAACTGTGCCGCTCTTTCTGTTGGTGTAATTTCGGTGGTTACATCGGCATCTGCCAAATAAACACTATAGTAATAAGGCTTAGAAACCTCTGCTTTATGGCTGAACCAGCTTGCGCGGTCATCGTCAGTAAATTTTAGTTTACCGGTAACGGGCATTAAAGAAAAAGCGCCGTAATCATTCATCCATGGCGATGGCTGGTGGGTTTGTTTAAAACCGCGGATTTTATCGGCATCGTAGGTATAGGCCCATCCATCACCGCTTTTACCGGTTTGTGGGGTCCACATGTTCATCCCCCATGGCAAACCAATTGCAGGGTAGGTATTTCCGTTTGATAATGCCGGTTTGGATGCTGTTCCCATCAGGGGATTTATCCAATCAACCGGATCTGTAACCTTACCTATGGTTTGTGCGAAGCTGGTTGTTGCCGCAAAACCCAATAAGGCAATAAATAGTCGTTTCATTTGTTTTGTCCGTGTTTTATATGCGTGTAATTATTATTTAAACTTGCGAATTTTTAACGTAATCAGCCCAAAGCGCATCTAAATCTTTTCCGGTTAATTTCGTCCAGATTTCTTTGGTATAGGTATGGTCTCTTAATGAGGCATCAACCGCTTTAATGGTACCCGGCTTAACGCTTTTCTCCATCCAGGCAAAAAATGCTGCCGTAATGCGGTAGCTGTTTTTATAGCTGTGCTCTGGTTTTAAAGCTGGCAGTGCCCATTTGGCACCCGCATTATCCACACCGAATTTATAACGGGCATAATCGGCAATACCTTCGGTTAACCAACCCGGCCCAACACTACGGCCATAATCCTGTACAATGTGCATTACTTCGTGGGTAACCACATCAATATCTTCGGGGTGTTTCACCATCCAAAGCGAACTGAAAGTTACTTTGCCATCGGCTGTTGCTGCAACGCCCTTGTAAGCCGTATCGACAAAAAATTTCACTTCTTTGATGGTTGAAGGGTTATACTCTTTTGCCAGTTTTGGATAAACTTCGAAAAATGTTTTAATTAAACGCTTTTTTAACTGAGGATCCAGTTCTGCAAAATTACTTTCGAAGGATAAGGTGTAGCCGCCCTTTTTAGTGGTTTCCTGTGCTTTTAGCTGTGCAGAAAGTGCCGAAATCAGCATTGCACAAATCGAAATGGTAAATATTTTTTTCATTTATCTGAGATTTATAGCTTTGGTTAGCACGTTTGGTTCTGCAAAATAAATATAATATGTAAAACGTTTTACTAAATGATCAAAAATTTTACTTTATAAACGATTATTTTACTCGCCGCCCCTAACCTGGCGTTATTATTTACTGCTATAGGTTAGTGTTACTTTTTGCGGTTCCTTACCGTAATCTTCCCAAAGCTGATCGACAGTTTTGCCGGTTAAAGCTGCCCACGATTGCTCTGTGTATTGGTGTGCCCTCAACTGCTGATCTAAGGTGGCAATTAATCCTGGTTTTACATTTTGTTCTAACCATGCGAAAAAACGTGCGGTAATGCGATAGCTGTTTTTGTAGCTCTGTTTATCGGTGTATGCCGGCAAGCTCCATTTAGAACCTACATTATCTACACCGTATTTATAGCGCACATAATCAGCAATGCCCTCGGTTAACCAAACCGGACCTGCACTGTAGCCATAGCCTTGTACAATGTGCATGGTTTCGTGTGTTACCACATCGATATCAGTAGGATGCGCTTTCATATAACCGGCACTGAAAAGAATCCGGTTTCCGCTGGCTTCTGCAACGGCCTTATATGCCGTATCCACTACAAAAAGTACATCGTTGGTAGATTTGTTGTTAAAAGTTTTAACCAGCGTAGGATAAATTTCGAAATAGGTTTTAATCAGGTTTTTTCTAACCTCCGGATCTAAATTGGGGTCTTTACTGATGAAGGTTAAGGTATAGCCTTTGTGTTTTTCCTTGCTATAGGAAACCCAGTTTTTTGAAAGCGCGGTAAACAACTCTTTTTCAATTTTCTTTTGCGATTTATTTTTAACCCATTCGCTGTTTACCTTTATTTCTCCAGCCCTGGCTTTAATTGTTGGGGTTTCGTCGGTTACAAAATCAAGCACTACATTTCTTTTTGTACGGTATCCGTCTGCCTGAGCAAAACCTGGATAAACCTGAAAAAAAGCAGCCTTTAATCTGGCATCTACATCGGCATTGGTAACACTGTCGGCATCGTTAATGGTAATTTTATATTCTCTTTGCCCACGGTTTTGAGCAAAAGCACCGGCACCTAAAAGCGAGGCTAAGGCAAGGATTAAAAATTTCTTTTTCATTTGGTTGGTTTGGGTGTATGATAAATATGAACGTCGGGCTTAAAAATTAAATAGCCGGGTAAAAAACATCGCTGGTATGGGTAGCGATGCATCAAAAAACGGCACATTATTTTCAAAAATAAACCTAAAAAATATAGCTTTAAAACAAAACTAAAACGTTTAAGTAAGCAATAATAAGCATATTACTACGTAAGCAAAAATTAATTCAGGCTTTTTGAGACAGAAATTTTCATTAAACGCACAGCCAAATGCCACAGCGGCAATTAGAAATAAAAATATTACAGAAAAATTTTCGTGCCGGCAGGATAAAAAAGAGGCTGTTTCATCAATAACAAACTAGGTTTGATGAAACAGCCTCTGCAGAAAGGAGATAAAAACCAGCCTTAGGTAAGGCTTAAATCGCAACAACTTGCTGCACCGATAAGGGCTGCATGCTCTTTAAGTTCAGATATTTTTATTTCCGTTTCAATGCCATTACCTTTTAGTGTGGCAATCAGTTCGGGGGCAAAAGCATTAAACGATTGCGCAATATTACCACCAATAATTACGGTATCAATTTTATGTTCCTTTATAATCGGAATTAAAAACTGAGCCAGGTTATTACCAAATTCCATAAAAACCATGGTTGCATGGTGATCGGTTTCTACAATCTCAACAAGCTCTTTAACACCGGCTACTACTTTTCCGCTAAGCTGGTTAAAACGTTTTACGAACCAGCGCGTAGATAAATAATCTTCGGCAATTCCGTCTAAAAATTCGGAGTTCCAAAGGTCAGCATCGAAAGCTTTGTAGTTGAGGCACAGCGATGAACCCAACCCTGTACCAAGCGTTAAGCCCAACACACTTGCATTTCCTTTGGCTGCGCCTGCAAAAACCTCGCCTTGCAAAAAGCCTGCAGCATCGTTTATAAAATGAATATGATCAGTAGGAATGTCCAGTCTTTTGGAAAGTTCTTCTTTAACATTAATCTGATAAAGCGATTTAAACTTATCCTGTTCTTTAATTAAAGAAATGCCTTCGCTGTAATTAAATGGGCCTGGCATGGCAATACCCACACTGCGAACGCCATTTTTAATGTTCTTAAAAGCCTTATCAATGATATCGCACCAAGCCGATAAAATCACTTCTTTACTCTCCTGTGAATTCACAGGGCTACGCTTGATAGAATCTTTCACCAAAGTTCTTGTTTCTAAATCCACCAATGCGGCCGTAATATGCGAGCCGCCAATATCTACACCTAATGCAACAGGCTTTTCCATTCTATATCTTATATTTCTGTTATTTACTCTTCCTACTTTTTAATAATTTGCAAAAGTAGTAATTCCTTATCTATTTGCTAAGCGAAAATGGCTTATCTTCAGCTAATAACCCTCTATTTAACGAAGGTTTAACATTCATTTCTAATTTTAGCACCCCTCCCTTTAACAAATCGCTGTGATTGATGAAGTTTTTTGTGAAGTTTTTACCATTAAGTGTCGCCGATTTAATGAAAACATGGCTGGCATCGTTGGCCGGTGCTTCGATCACGAATTTTTTACCGTTTTCTAAATTAATGGTCGTTTTTTTAAATACCGGGCTTCCCAAAACATATTCGCCTGTACCGGGGGTTACACTGTAAAAGCCAAGCGCACTTAATACATACCACGATGAGGTTTGTCCCTGGTCTTCATCTCCCGGGTAACCGTTTTCGGTGGCATCGTACAGTTTACGCATCACCTCACGGGCATAAAACTGCGATTTCCAGGGTTGGTTGGCATAATTATACAGGTAAACCATGTGTTGTATGGGCTGGTTACCATGGGCATATTGCCCCATGTTGGCCATAACCATTTCGGTCATTTCGTGTATTAAGCCACCGTATGAGCCTACATTTACCTTATTGGGCTCGCTAAAAACTGAATCAAGTTTTGCGGTAAAGTTTTGGTATCCGCCCATTAAATCAATCAGGCCTTTGGTATCCTGAAAAACCGACCAGTGATAATGCCAGGCATTGCCTTCGGTAAAAGGTCCACCCCATTCTGTCGGGTCGAAATTACGCGACCATTTTCCACTCGCATCTTTACCACGCATAAAACGGGTAGAGGCATCGTAAACATTTTTATAATTGTACATCGGTTTTTCAAAAACCTCCATGTAGTGCTTATCCCCGATCATTCTGGCCAAATGGTAGGCACAATAATCATCGTAGGCATACTCTAAAGTTTTAGCTGTTGCTTCTCTGTATTTTGGATATGGCACATAACCCAGCTCATTATATTCTTTTACGCCATCCCTGCCATTTGCCGGCCCCCAAGGACCTTTGTTCATGGCTTCGTGGTAATAGGCATCCAAAGCTTTTTTAGGATCAAATGTCCTTATTCCCTTTGCCCAGGCATCGGTTAATAAGGAAATGGCGTGGTTTCCGATCATACTTCCGGCTTCACTCGGGAAAGACCATGATGGCAGCCAGCCGCATTGCTGATAAGCATCAAGCAGGGCCTGTACATAACGGCCATGCATTTCGGGCTGAACCAATGTATTTAATGGAAATTGAGCCCGGAAAGTATCCCAAAAACCAGTATCGGTAAACATGTACCCATCATGTACTTTACCATCGTAAGGACTAAAATAATAGGGTTTGCCTGCTTCGTTCAGTTCATAAAACTTTCTCGAAAATAAACTCGCCCTGAAGAAGCAAGAATAAAAGGTTTCCATATCGGCTTTCGATCCACCTTCTACTTCAATTTTTCCGAGCGATTTATTCCATACCGCAGCAGCATTAGCTTTGGTATCTTCCAGATTTTTATCGTTGCCCAGTTCTCTCTTTAAATTCAGCTCGGCCTGTTTTAAACTGATATACGATGAAGCAGTTTTAATCTGCACTTTTGTTCCGGCTTCGAACTGCACAAAGGCACCTTTGCCCAGCCCCTCTGCTGAAGTAGAATCGGCAGAAACCGAGTTGTTTTTGTTTTCCCAGGTTCCGTACGATTTAATGGGTTGATCGAACTGAATTACAAAATAGCTCTTCCAGCCTCTTTTAAACCCTTCGCCATTATTTACCCAGCCTGTAATTTTATTATCTTTCGGAAAAATCTTTACACCGCTTAACCGGTTGTAACCATCTAAAACCAGAAAACTTCTTTTACCTTTTGGATAGCTGAAACGCAGGTGCGCCCCACGCTCTGAAGGCGAAATTTCGGTGGTTATATCGTTTTCGAACTTTACTTTATAATAGTTTGGTTTAGCTATTTCGTTGTTATGGCTAAATTTTGTTTCGCGCTTGTTTTCATCAACTACCAACTCATCAACAACCGGCATTAAAGAAAATACAGCATAATCTCTCGTCCACGAACTGCATTGGTGTGCCTGCTGAAAACCTCGTATTTTATCTTTAAAATACTGGTATTTCCAGCCGTCGCCGTTTCTACCGGTTTGGGGTGTCCAGGTGTGCATACCAAATGGTAATGCGGTTGTGGGATAAGTGTTGCCGCGGGTCAATTCGTGTTTGGAATTGGTTCCCTGCAAGGTGTTTACGTACTGTACCCAATCTTTTTGCTGTGCCAATAACCCCTTGGCAGAGAGGCAAAAAAGAACGGATGCGATTAATTTAATTTTCATTGTTTGTTTGTGTGTTTATTTTTTGCGCTTTTAAAAGCGGCATATCTTAAAAAACCAGCATGTACAATCAGTTTTATACTGCAGGCCATGCTGGTTATAGCTTATTTAATTTCCCATTTATCGGCCAGCATTTTAATAAAATAGCCGCCGACTACGCTCCTCGCCTGGAAGCCCGTCATTTTGCCATTGGTGGTTTCGTGCCAATCGCTTAAGGGTACTTTACTTTGGGTTTCGGTTGCAAAACGGTATACCGGACTTATAAATTTCCTGAAATCTGTGTCGTTATCAGCCAAAGTAGCCGTCCACATAATCCAATCCGATTTGGTATAGGTCCTGCGGCTGTCGAGCGGCAAGCCAAAATCTTTCTGTTTGGTTAAATAGAAATTGATTTCCTTTTTGTAAACCTCTTTCGGGAACAGGTCCAGTTTTAGCAATTTATCCCATACCAGATTATATTTCTGGCTCCAGGTATTTTTATCGTTAAAGGTTAAGGCATAATGATCGCCATCATCAGCCATTTTCATCCAGTTTTGAGCCATTTGCAAAGCTGCCGTTCTGTATTTAGTGGCCACATCGGTTTTACCCAGTTGTTGTGCCATTTGTGCATAACCGCCGAGTGCTACAATTGCCTTTACTGATAAGTTTGCATTGCGGGCCAAATGACCGGCAAAATCATCGGTACAAAGCTGGTTTGCAGGATCAAATCCCTCTCTTAATAAATAATTGGCCCATACCGACATTACCTCCCAGTGTTTTTCGGCATATTTTGCATTACCTTCGGCTTTGGTAATGGCAGCGGTTAAAATAATCATGTTACCGGCTTCTTCTACAGGCATATCTTCGCCATAAGTTTGTCCGTTGGCCA
This sequence comes from Pedobacter ghigonis, assembly GCF_903166585.1. GTDB lineage: Bacteria > Bacteroidota > Bacteroidia > Sphingobacteriales > Sphingobacteriaceae > Pedobacter > Pedobacter ghigonis. The sequence continues at coordinate 54,594 of NZ_CAESCM010000013.1, read as the reverse complement.
AAGGATAGGTACCCAAATCGTGTGCTGCGAAAGGCTTTTTCCACTTACCACTTTCGGAGTAGTAGAAAATACCGTTGAGCATACCTTTTAGCAATTCGGGATTGTACACCAAAAATTGTGGTGCTGAAGGATAGGTCACATCTACGGTATTGATAGAGCCGTTACTGAAATTTTCTTTGGATAGGAAAAGGATATCGCCATTTGGGGCATAAACAATTTTGTGCGCAGCAATGGCCTGTCGGTAAGCTAGTTTACACAGATCGGCGTATTCTACCCCTCCGGCTTTTTTGGCATCAGCATATAATTTAGCATCAAATGCCGTGCATTCAGATTTTAAGGCCGGATATTGCGCAGCAGCTTCAGCAAGTTGATCTTCAAAATTCTGACCGCCCGCCTGTCGCCAAACGGGTGATAGTTTTTCGCCAAAGTATTCTACAGATTTTAAATCGTCGTAGCCCAGCATTACATATTTTTCTACCACAGCAGAAGAAACAGTGCCAAAAGGAATCACATTGCTCAGGCTTAAATTTTTGGTATTTAACACCTGGTTTTGTGCAGAATACTTTGCCGCAAGAAAAGCTTTGAGGCTTTCGTTTGGTGTACCGATAAACTGAGTGGCTTTAAATTTTGTAGGAACGGCCACATACAGGTAACCCCAATCGATACGCAGGTCATCGCCACGTTTTTTCAATATGGGTTGTGCTACAGTACCTGTTTTTAATACCGATAAGTTGTTGCTGGTATTTTTCCATGCCGAAACGGGTTGGGTAGGATTATTTACCGCAATGTTAGATGAAGCACTGAAGTAAACATCAACCTGATGTGTTTTGCCATCCGTAGCATTTACGGCATAGCTGATATAACTAATCGGGCGAGCTGTTAGTTTGATATTATTAGCCAATAAAGGCGAGGTAAAATCGACCTTTAAATTTACCGGCCCACAGCTGAAAGTATATTGTGTGCTGGTGGCCTGAATGTTTACATGGGTTTGCGTGGCTACGTCTGTTTTAATATCTGATGCCTCTTCTTCTACAATACCGGCATCTAGATGACGACCACCTGCTGTATTTTTAATGTAGATAGCCAATATATTTTTGCCTTTTTGCAGCGTGCCATGCTCAATTGGAAGGTAGGCATAATCTGAAACCCAGCCATTTTTTCTGTAAATAACCTTACCATTTAGATAAACGATTACATTATCATCGTGGTTAAGCTTTAAATATTTTTTAGTGGCAGAAACATTGGTCAGATCGAAAGTCCGGCGGAAGTAAAGATCGTTAGTTGTCCATTTTGTTTTGGCATGATCGTCATCGCCAAAAGGTGCTTCTGCTTTTTTCCAGTCAGTATCGTTGTAAGTGTTGCTTTCCCAACCCACCTGAGGTTTATCAAAGCTGTAGCTTGCCTGGTATTTCGATTCATCAGCAGCTGGAAGTATGGTTTTGAAAGTTTTGCTTTCCTCGCCCAAAAAGCGGTATAGTTTGCCATCTACTTTTATAATGCCCAATAACGACTGCTCTTTGCCAGTCCAGTGTTTGGTAACGGAGTTGTTAAGACCATCGCCAAAAGACCAAATACTGAAATAAGCATCGTGGGTAATTAAGGGATAAGCGGGGGCCTTATCTTGTGCTTTAACCATTAAATTAAGCAACAAGCAAAGTGTTAGTAAGGAAAGTTTTCTCATAAATTAATATTTGGTTTCATTGCAGTTGATAAAACGTTTTACCAGTTAATTCGTCAAATATCTTATGCCGAGCCTAGTTAAGCTAATGCAGATAATGCTGGTTTAAATGTCGTTTTTACAGTTATAAAAGCCTAAACAAAGTAAAACGTTTTACTAAATCAATATTAGTAAAAAATAATACACTTTTCACCGCTTCAATTCGTAACATATAGGTTACACAATACGAATGTAAATGCGACTGTTACAAGGCAATAAAAAAGAAGCCGCAGCATAATTATCTTATACTGCGGCTTTCTTCTATACTAAGCTATTGATTAATTATAGCCTGGATTTTGGGTTAAATTTCCGTTTAGATCTCTTTGATTCTGCGGAATTGGATAAAGTGCCTTAGTAGCAGTAGATGCTGTATGATCCCACCATGTACCAGTAGCAAATTTACCAAAACGAATTAAATCATCTCTTCTCATGCCTTCAAAAATAAATTCTCTGCCCCTTTCAACAAGTAATTCATCCATAGTTAGGGTTGCTGGCGTATAAGCTCTTGTTGTCCAATCTGCAACCGCATAAGCGCGTTTTTTACAATCGTTAATTAACTGAACTGCTTCAGCCGTGGCAACTCCACCATTTTTACGCATAATCGCTTCTGCTTTGGCAAAATAGATCATGGTTAAACGGTAAATGTTCCAATCCGTATTATTATAGTTAGGATCAATTGCTGGTGCGCCGCCGGGCCCAGGAACCTGGTTGCCCAATTTATATTTATTGAAACGAACGCCCGAATTTTCTTCACCCTCACTCATATTGCTTAGTGTAGAACCAGTTTTGTTTTTACGGATATTATCTACAAATGATAACTGAACATTCGTATATTCTTCAGAACCCGTAATTGGGGTTGTTCCATCAGAAAACTTAACCATTGGCCCTTCCAATAACCACCCTCTTTTTCTTAAATCAGCATCCTCATATGTGGTAAAAACCCCTGGTATTAAAACAATACCGTCGTTACCATTTCTACCACCGCCATAAATATCCTGCTGTTTAAAATGATAGAATTCACCTGCCCATGAAGGTTCGAAACCTGCAACTTTGTAATCATATGCAATTGAAAAAATCACCTCTTTAGATAAATCGTTAGTGGTTTTGAACTGATCGGTAATATTTGGATCTAATTGCATTGCGCCATTCTGACCTCCGCCCTGGTTTGCTATTAATTTATCCGCAGCAGCAATGCAATCATCCCAGCGCGGGGTTCCAGTCCATACTTCAGCATTTAAATAAAGTTCTACTAACATGGCATATGCACCAGCCTGAGTCATACGACCTAACATTGCACGGGATAATTTAGGCGCCTGATCGATATTCGCTTTAATTTCTGATTCAATAAAGTTGAATACTTCTTTGCGTGATTTTGTTTCTGGTTTAGCAGGTATACCCACTTGTGTAACCACTGGAATATTACCGAACAAGTCCATCAACTTTAAATAATGGAAAGCCCTTAATAATTTCAATTCAGCAACGTAGGCATTTTTTTCAACTTGTGTAATACCCATTAATGAAATATCACGTTTCTCGATATTTTCAATTGGATCATTACACAGTCCCATACCCCAGAACATTAAAGACCATGCGCGGTTAATCCCACTTTCGTCTGTAGTCCAGGTGTGGTAATGCAATCTTTTCCATTTACCACCATCTTCACCGTGGCGTCCCTTTGTAGGCCATGCCAGCTGATCGCCGGATAGTTCAGCCAAACGCCACCACCCATCCTGGCCTGATGGCGTAACCCATGCATTGGCGTGAGTATATGGCCTTAAAACAGCTGATAGTACCTCAGTTTTATTATTATAGAAGTTATTTGTTAATAACTCACTGTAAGCGTTCTCATCTAACTTTGTACAGGCATTTGTTAAACATAAAACACCTGCGAGTAAGCTATATATAATTGATTTATTTTTCATTTTTTTATCTTTAAAATCCAACATTTAAACCGAACAAGAATGAACGTGTACTTGGATATGCACCACTATTATCAACACTTGGGCCTAAGCCAGTATCACTGATATAATCCGGGTCGCTACCAGTATAACCAGTAATGGTTGCCAAATTTTGTCCCGTAGCATAAACGCGCATGTTTCTAATTAATTTGGTTTTTAATTTGAAATTATATCCTATGGTTACTTCGTCTAACTTTACGTAGGTTCCTTTTTCCAAATAGTAGTCCGAATACATATAAGTATCATTGATCTGGCTGTATTTATCGAAAGTGCTTTTTAATAAGTTACCAGCCCATGTTTTGTTTGCATATGAAAGTGCATTTCTGTTTAAGATATCATAATCGAATTTACCTCTTAAGAAAACACGTAAATCAAATCCCTTATATCTAAAGTTATTAGCTAGAGATGCATAATATTTGGGGATGGCATTACCTATCATTTGTAAATCTGTTACATTTTTATCTTTCGAGTTGTTGATCTGTGCATTTGGCACAGCCTGACCGTTTCTGTTATAAAATAACCATTTACCGTCGGAAGTAAAACCAGCGAATTTTTTACCCCAAAATTCACCCAATGCGCCACCTTCGTAAGTAATAATCGCATCTCCTAAAGCACCTGCACCACCAATTGCACCAAATGGTTTGTATGCAATTTTGTACTCATCATTTGAATAAGAATCTAATTTATTTCTTAATGTACTAGCCGTTGCATCAATACTCCAGCTGAAATCCTGTGTGTTAAATGCTGCATAACTTAGTGCTAATTCGATACCTTTCGAAGATATCGTACCCACATTAGTATAAATTCTATCTTGAATAAATGGAGGTTGCGGAGAAGTATAGGTATCTAATAAATCTTTGGTTGTACGTTTAAATAAATCGATCTGACCAGATAATTTATTTTTCAGTAAGCTGAAATCTACTCCAATATTTGTTTCTTTTTTAGTTTCCCACCTTAGGTTTGGATTTGGATTCCTTGTTGGTCCATAGGTTTCGGCATATGTTCCATCTGGATAAAGGTATCTTCCTCCACCACCAAGCGTTACCCTTGAAGCGTTGTTTGCGAAACCACTATTACCGGTTTCACCATAACCAGCTCTAAGCTTTAAACTACTAACCCATGAGACGTTTTTCATGAAATCTTCCTGAGCAATATTCCATGCTCCCGAAATTGCAGGGAAATTACCCCATTTGTTGTTATTACCAAAACGTGATGAACCTTCTCGTCTTAAAGTTGCAGTTAATAGGTACTTACCATCATAGTTATAATTAATTCTGCCAAAGAAAGCGATTAAAGTATTATCATTTCTATTAGAAGCCATGCTTGCCTTACCGAGTGCAAGGGCAGTACCTTGTGAAATGTTATCTTCATGAAACAAATCATTAATGAATCCACGGTTAGACATGCTTGAAGATTCTTCCATATAATAACGGTAGCTATAACCCGCCAATGCAGTAAAATTATGCTTTCCGAAGAAAGTTTTATTGTATTGTAAGGTCGGTTCTAATGCCCAGGCTTGCGACAGAAAATCAGCTTTTCCTGCATAGCCACCACCTTTATACGCAACATCTGTTTGCTCCATCGAGTCCTCACTTGCTTTAAGCCTGTAAGCACTGTCATAGCGATTGTCGCGAGTAACAGAACCAAAAACTGATGCTTTTAAACCAGGTAAGATATCCAAATCAGCCTTTGCATCTGCAGAACTGGTTTGCTGTTTACGATAATTGGTTTCCTGGTTAATCCGGGCAAATTCATTTCTGCTGGTCAAATCAAATCGATATGTACCATCAGAGTTATAATTGGATAATGTCGGATTTTTGGTTTGCTCACTCTCCCAACCTTCACCACCTAAAAGATTGGCTTTGTTAAAATTCGTAACTAAATTAACCTGAATTTTTAATCTATCGTCTAATCCTGTTTGATTAATATTAAACCTTAAAGTATACTCTTCCCGAGTGTTTGCTTTGGCAATGCCTTCAAGATCACGATAGTTTAAACTCGCTCTATAACTCGTTTTATCACTACCACCACTAAAGTTTAAATTATGGTTTTGAGAAGTATTATCGTGGTTAATTAACTGATCAACAAAATCTGTTTCATGACCAAAATCTGTAGTCTTTAACTGCCCTGTTGCAATTTTCTCCTTATACTCTGCAGGAGTTAAAAAATCTAGCCACTTATTATAATATTCTTTTCTTACATACGATGAATAATTAAACTGTGGAAGTCCAGGTTTTCCCTTCTTAGTTGTAATTAAAATTACACCAGCATTTGCTGTCGAACCATAAATTGCAGCAGCAGAACCATCCTTTAAAACATCGATTGATTCGATATCATCTTGCTGCAATAAATCAGGGTTACCACCAGGAATACCATCAATTACAAACAATGGACTTGCACTTCCGGTAACACTTACAACTCCACGTAACTGTACATTAACACCACTATTAGGATTTGAGCCGCTAGCCCGCGTTAAGACTAAACCTGCAACCTTGCCTTGAATAAGGTCCAATGCATTTCTAGAACCACTTTGTCTGAAGTCTTCAGCACCAACGTGTGCAACTGCCGAAGTTACTTCCTTTTGTAATTGTGTACCGTATCCAACAGCTACAACAGTTACCTCCTGTAGATCAGTATTTTTTGATACTGCAAATTTTACATTGATTACCGACGACTCGCGAACCGTAATATCCTGTGTTTCGTAACCAATATAGGTAAAACGAAGTACCTGTCCGGCGCTGGCTTCGATCACAAACTTTCCGTTAGCATCGGTAACAGTTGTTTTTCCGGTGCTTTGGTTTTTAATTCCCGCTCCCGGTACTGGCAGACCGCTATCATCAACAACGGTTCCGGTTACATTTTTTTGCGCTTGAATACGCCCGGCGGGCACGTTTCCATTCAAGAACCTCTGTGTACCTTCCCACTCCGGATTCATTGAAAACGCAGGACTATTTAGCAGCACAATGGCAGCAGACAGCCCCGTAATTTTGAGTAAATTAATTTTCATTAACGGTTTTGTTTTAATTATAAATGATTAGTTATTGTTTCTGGTATTGGTTATCTGCGAAAGCGAAGGTCAGGCAATGGTTATGTTGCCTGATACCTATGTTTATTTTGTTAAAGGTTTGATTGGATAAAATCAGAGTCCCATAACAAGACTCATCCCTATGTTTATACAATCCCTTAAAAATCAGTAGGAAACTGGTTTAATGCTCATAAAATTTATTCCGGCTATGCTAAAACGTTTTAGCGCGTCAATAATAGCAATTCTAAATCGTAATAAAACGTTTTAGTAAGTAAAAAAAATATGACAATTACCCGGAAGCAGGTTTTTATTAGTCTCTAAGCACTAAACGGGCTGGGATAATTACCTCTTCTGCAGGTAATTTGCTTTTTGAAGAAAGTCTGCTTAAGATAAGTTTGATAATGGTTTCGGCTATTTCTTCTAAGGGCTGCTGGATAGCAGAAATACGGGGAGTATGCAATTCAAAAGCTTCATGGTCATCGTAAGCGATAACGGCAAGGTCATCTCCTACTTTTTTATTGATCTGCTTTAAGGCTTTTAAACCACTAATTGCCAAATAGTTGGTAGCAAACAGTACAGCATCTATGTCTTTATGCTGAAGTAAGCCCTGAATCTGGGCAATGGTTTCATTTTCTTCCTGGTTAAAATGAATTTTTAAAACCAGGTCTTCGTTGTATTTGATTCCGTTATCTTCCAGCGCTTTTTTATAGCCTTCCAAACGCTCGGTAATCTGTTCTACATTAATATCGATAGTTACCAGAGCAATGTTCTTTTTACCCTGATCGATAAAGTTTTTGATGGATTGGTAAGAGGCATTAAAATGATCAGCACCTACGTAACTGGTACTGATATCGGGTAGGTTCCTATCGAAAAGAATTACAGGGTTGCCATCGTTCATCAACAGCTGTATATCTTCTTCAATTCCCTTAATTGGCGAAATAATATAGGCATCAACCTTACGCGATTTAAACATGTTGATTAGCTCTTTCGCCTTATCTACACTGTTTTCGGTGCTCGAATAGATAATTTTATATCCTTTTTTGTAAGCTTTATCTTCAATTAATCTTGCTATCCTCGAAAAGAAGGAGTTTGAAATATCTTCGATAATCAGGCCAATAATATTCGAATTTCCGGTACGCAGGCTCCTGGCGATCTGATTTGGTTTATAACCGCTTTCTGCAATAATTTTCTCAACTTTCTCTATAACCGCCTCGCTAATCGATTTCTCTTTTGCTTTTCCGTTAATGATAAAAGAAACTGTAGTGATGGATACGTTTGCTTTAACGGCAATGTCTTTGATAGAAAGCGATTTCATGTGCTGGGGAGTTCTATTAGGTTAATATTTCAAAACTAAACAAAAATTATAGTTTTTAAATTTTTGCCAACTTAAAAGCTGCAATTTAACATTTTTTATGTTAATCGTTTTAGAAAGAAAGAAGTGGAGTAATTATTGAATGAATGCGTAAATTTTGAATGAGTGAATAAGTATTGTGCCAGAAAACATTCAATCATTCAATAATTACGCAGATAGATAACCTTTAATCAGTCTTGCTGTTTTTGCCGATGCCCCTGGTTTTCCCATCAATTCTAAAAGTTCATCGTAGCCCGCCAGCATTTCACTTCTGCCTGCACCTCCCAGTATTAAACCTAACGCTTCGTCTATGTTTTGGGTATTACAATCTTCCTGAATCAGTTCAGTCACGATTTTTTTATCTACAATGAGGTTTACGAGCGAAATAAACTTAATTTTTACCAGCAAGCGTGCAATGGCGATAGAAATGGTACCACCTTTATACACCACCACTTGTGGTATTTTAAACAAAGCAGTTTCTAAAGTGGCTGTACCCGAAGCTACAATGGCAGCATGGGCCTGGTGCAGCAGGTTGTAGGTATTATTAAAGATTAAAACGGCTTTTTTACCACCTATAAATTGTTGGTAATATCCGGCACTAAAGGTTGGTGCGGCGGCAATTACGAAAGTATAGTCATTATGATTTTCGATCACACTTAACATTACCGGCAGTAACCGTTCTATTTCCTGCTTCCGGCTTCCGGGCAATAGGGCAATAATTTTTTCATCGCCTAATTCGTGCTTCCCGCGAAAGGCAGGATCGGGTGTGAATTGTGCAATTTCATCTAACAAAGGGTTACCAACATAATCTACCTCCATACCCCAGCTTTTGTAAAAAGTTACCTCGAATGGCAAAATACAAAACATGTGGTCTACAATCCTTTTTATTTTGAGTACACGTTTCTGGTTCCAGGCCCAAACTTTTGGCGAGATATAGTAACAAACCTTTATACCATGCGCTTTGGCAAACTCAGCAATTTTGAGGTTAAAACCCGGAAAATCGATCAGAATCAACACATCTGGTTTCCAGGCTAACAAATCTTGTTTACAGGTGCTGAGGTTTTTAAAAATGGTACGCAGGTTTAAAATAACTTCGGTAAAACCCATAAAAGCCATATCGGCATAATGTTTTACGAGCTCTCCTCCTTCTGCAGCCATTTTATCACCACCAAAATAACGGAATACCGCTTCGCCATCTTCAGCTTTTAGGGCTTTTATTAGGTTTGCACCATGTAAATCGCCTGATGCTTCTCCGGCTACGAGGTAGTATTTCATAAGTTGTTATTGTTATGTAAGATGTGGGATGGATAATGGAAGATGTAGGAACAATTCCTGTCATCTATTTCACCCGTCTTCTGTCCTGTTATTTTTAACATAAGATTTGAGATAGCAGCAATGAAAAAAATCCCCATCTTCCATCTTACCTCTTCCACCTTCCATCCTCTAAAAGACTTTATAGGAAAAAAAAGCAAAGGCACACAAAAATGTAGCGGCCAGTATGCCTCTTCCAATATTTTCTTTATTGTATTTAAAAAAATATTGCATGGTATATGCGTTTACGGCAATGCCTCCAATATATAACAAATCGGCTTTGGCCAAAGAAGCTACATGGTGAATGATATACCACGCAAGGGAACATAAAATTACCGGAACCAGTAAACCAATTGCCAAACCAACCCATACTGAATTATTCAATGCTTTTAATCGATCGTTCATCACCTATGATTAACCTAAATTAATGCCATCGGGTGCCGAAACCTTGGTGGCCATGCCTACCTGTTTCGAAGCATTTCCGCCGGTAAAATTCCAGGTGTTTATCGTTTGGATGGCGTGGTGCGCAGTTAAATCGAACTGTACTGGAACAATAGATACATAGCCGTTTTCTAAAGCCCAGACATCGGTATCTTCTCCCTTATCAAAGTTTTCGAAAACACCTGTAAGCCAGTAATACGGACGTTTGTATGGATCGGTTCTTTCTTCAAACTCTTCCATCCACTTGGCATTGGCCTGGCGACAAACTTTAACCCCTTTCAGGTTATCGCCTTTAGGGAAATTAACATTTAAAAGGGTGCCTTCCGGCAAACCGTTTTCAAGAAGCTGTTCGCAAATATTTTTTATGTAAGGTTTGGTATGACTAAAATCAGCATCAGCAGCAAAATCATCTAAAGAAAATCCAACTGATGGAATCTTTTCGATGGCACCTTCAACCGCTGCCGACATGGTGCCTGAATACAGCACATTAACTGAATTATTTAAACCATGGTTTATTCCGGATACACACAAATCGGGCTTTTTACCCTTAAAAATTTTATTAACAGCAATTTTAACGCAATCAACAGGTGTACCACTGCATTTATACATTTCAACCCCTTCGTAAAGCTCAACCTTATCAAAACGGATTGGTTTGCCAATGGTAATGGCATGTCCCATCCCACTCTGCGGACTATCGGGAGCTACCACAACCACATTGCCCAGCTCTTGCATTACTTCCATTAAATTCTTAATACCAGTAGCTGTAATTCCATCGTCGTTTACAACTAAAATATTTGGTTTTGTGCCCTGCTTTGTCATGCCGGTAAAAATACAGATTATAAATTCAAGGCACAATAAACAAGGCTTTATATGCCAAAATCATTTATTCCTGCCTATTTAGTTCTGAAATGAAAAAGTATTTCATAACGTAACAGAAAGGATATATATTTGAACAAATAACTTATTAAAAATGAATGCTGTATTTATCAGATCGTAAAAAACAAAATACAAGCGCATTATCATAAACCAAAACCATTTCAATGAAATTCAAACTATTTACTTTGGCTTGTTTTCTGATTACGGGTTCTATTGCGAAAGCGCAGACCACCTATCAATGGAAAACAGGGACCTCGGGCGGATTTACGTATAAATATGTAACCAACGACCCGACTAAGACACGTTTTTACACGCTAAAAAACGGTTTGACAGTAATTTTATCGCAGAACAACAAAGAGCCGAACATTACCTATAAAATGGCTGTTAGGGCAGGTAGCAACACCGACCCCCGCACCAACACAGGTTTGGCCCACTATTTAGAGCATCTCTTGTTCAAAGGAACCGATAAGTTTGGAACACTGAACTATGCCAAAGAAAAACCACTTTTAGATAAGATCGAATCGCTTTACGAAGTTTATAACAAAACTACCGATCCGGCTAAGCGTAAAGAAATTTACAAAGAAATTGATAAAACTTCGGGCGAAGCTTCGAACTACTCTATTGCAAATGAGTACGACAAGATGATGAAATCAATCGGTAGCAATTCTACAAACGCACATACTTCTGTAGAAGAAACTGTTTATGAAGAAGATCTTCCATCAAATGCTATCGATAAATTCCTGGCTGTACAGGCCGAACGTTTCCGTGCACCGGTTTTCCGTATTTTCCACACCGAATTAGAGGCGGTATACGAAGAGAAAAACATTGGTATGGACAACGACGGACGTAAAATGTACGAAAAAATGCTTTACGCTTTGTTTCCTACACACAATTACGGTCAGCAAACTACCATTGGTACCATTGAGCATTTAAAAAACCCTTCGTTAATCGAAATCAGAAAATATTACAACAAATATTATGTGCCAAATAACATGGCCCTAATCATGTCGGGTGATATTAATTATGATGAGTTGATTAAAAAAATCGATAAAGATTTTGCCTACATGGTTCCAAAACCATTTACGCTTTATAATCCAGCTCCCGAAAAACCTTTAACTCAGGTACAAACTGTTGACATTTACGGTCCGAGTGCCGAGAATTTGTATGTTGCTTACAGAGGTTTTGCGCAAAACACCCACCAAAGTTTATTGTTAGATTTAATCGGCAGCATTTTATCTAATGGTAAAGCAGGTTTAATGGATATCAACATCAACAAACAACAAAAAATGTTGCGTGCAGGTGCGGGTTATAACTCGATGAAAGATTATGGTATTTTCATTTTATCGGGATCTCCAAAAGCCGGACAAAGTTTAGAAGAGGCTCAAAAATTATTGTTAGAGCAGGTAGAACTGCTTAAAAAAGGTGAGTTTGATGAAAGCCTGATCAAAGCTACTGTTGCCAACATCAAGTTAGCTGAATTGCAAGGTTTTGATAACAACGATGTGCGTGCTGATGCTACGATGAATGCCTTTATCCAGAACAGAGGCGCTGAGTGGGATAAAACCTTAGCTTCTACTGATGCCATGGCCAAGATAACCAAAAAGGAAATTGTAGATTTTGCCAACAAGTTCTTCATCAACAACTATGTTTCTATTTTAAAACATAAGGGCGAAGATAAAAGCATTGTTAAAGTAGAAAAACCAACAATTACAGCTGTTAAAACCAATGTAAACGAGGTTTCTCCATTTACTAAAAACATTATTGCCGCTCCGGTAAAACCAATTGCACCTAAGTTTTTAGATTATACCAAAGACCTTAATTTTGGTAAAGCGGGTATTGCAGATGTAATTGCAGTACAAAATACCGAAAACGGAATTTTCCGCATGAGCTACCGTTTTGATATGGGTTCTTATAACTACAAATTGTTGCCTTATGCTGCACAATACCTGTCGTTCTTAAGTACAGATAAATATTCGGCAGAAGATATTAGTAAAGCTTTTTACAACATTGCCTGCAGCTACAACATCAACGTAGGTACTGATGTAACTACGGTTTCCATCAGTGGTTTACAAGAAAATTTCGAAAAAGCAGTTGCTTTAGTAGAAGATGTTTTGGCTAACTGCAAACCAAACGAAAAAGCTTTAGAAGATTTAAAAGGCCGTTTATTAAAATCAAGAGAAAACGCCAAGCTGAACAAATCATCTATCTTGGGTGGTTTAATGAGTTATGCACAATATGGTGCGGTTAACCCTTTCAACTACGGTTTAACTAATGATGAGATTAAAAACATGAAATCGGCTGATCTGATTTACATCTTGCATAATCTAACCAATTACAAACACACCATTACTTATTACGGTCCTAAAACACTAACTGCATTCTCGGCAGATATTGTGAAAGCACATCCTTTGGCAAAAGAATTTACCGATGCTGCGCCAATTAAGAAATTTACCTACACCAAAACAGATTCGACTAAAGTTTACTTTGCCGATTATGATATGGTTCAGGCAGAAATCCGTTGGGTACGCAATGCTGGTTTATACGATCCGGCTAATTCGGCAAAAATTGCTTTATTCAACAATTATTTTGGTGGTGGCATGGGTTCGGTAGTATTCCAAACCATCCGCGAATCTAAAGCCTTAGCTTATTCTACTTTCGCAGTATATTCTTCGCCAAACAGTAAGGATAAAGAAAATGCAATTATTGCTTACGTAGGTACACAGGCTGATAAAATGAACGATGCAGTAGCAGGAATGAATGATTTGTTAACGACTTTACCTGAGTCTGATAAATCGTTCGCACTTTCTAAAACCAACTCATTAAATGGCTTAGAAACCAGCCGTATTACTAAAGATGGTATCATTTACAGCTATCTTTCTGATAAAAAACTTGGTTTCGACCATGACTCGAGAATCGATGAATATGCGAACTTAAAACCGCTAACCTTTAATGATGTAAAATCGTTCCACCAGAACAATCTTTCGGGCAAACCTTACAGCTATTGTATTGTTGCTTCTGAAAAGAAAATCAATATGGCCGATTTAAATAAATTTGGTCCGGTAACTAAATTAAGCCTTGAGCAGATTTTTGGGTACTAGTTTTAAGGTAAAGCTGAAAGGCTAAGAGCCAATAGACTAAAGCGGGAAGCTTGGATGCCCTAAGATGTCTAAGGTGGTAAGCTAAAAGCTCAAAAGCTGAAAGACTAAAGCTGAAAGCTAAATTATTAATAAAAAAGCGTTCTGATCAACTGTCAGAACGCTTTTTGTTTTAGGTCATGCCTACAATTATCCGAAAACGCTGGCAAACAGCTTATTCGAATGCAATTTTGCCTCGTGATCGTAAATATGCGAAGTACTCATGATTTCGTTCACCCCATGTTTGGAAATGAAGCTATTCAACTCTCCTTTTATAGTTTTGGTACTGCCAATAAAAGAATAGTATAACATTTGTTCTACCGCTTCTTTTTCCAGCTGATCCCAGTAAGCATCTATATTATCGACAGCTGGCTTTAACAGTTCTCTTTTACCAGTAATTACCCCTAAAAACATTCTTTTAACAGAAGTAGCCAAACGGTTGGCTTCAGCATCGGTATCGGCAGCTACCACATTTACACAGGCCATAACATAAGGCGCCGATAAAAACTGAGAAGGTTTAAAGTTATTGCGGTAAATGGCAATGGCCTGTTCAAAGTAAGCAGGTGCAAAGTGACTTGCAAAAGCATAAGGTAAACCTTTTTCTGCTGCAAGTCTGGCACTATCTGTACTCGATCCCAAAACCCAAATCGGAATATCAAGTCCTTCGCCGGGAATAGCGCGTACACTGGCCTTATTGTTTTCGGCCGAGAACAACCTTTGCAATTTATCAATATCGTTCGGAAAACTATGCACAGCATGCATATTTTCGCCCCTGATGGCCATAGCAGTAACCTGATCGGTTCCAGGTGCCCTTCCCAGCCCCAGATCGATACGGTTAGGATAAAGCGAACCCAGCGTACCAAACTGCTCAGCTACAATTAATGGTGCATGGTTAGGCAACATAATACCGCCAGAGCCAACGCGAATTGATTTTGTTCCACCTGCAATAAAACCAATTAACACGGCAGTAGCCGAACTGGCTACCCCAGCCATATTATGGTGCTCGGCAAACCAATAACGCCGGTAACCCAAATCTTCTGATTGTTTAGCCAGCGCTAAACTTGTTTTAAAAGTATCGGCGGCGGTATGACCATCTAAAACAGTGGCCAGATCGAGCACCGAGAAAGGTATATTTTTTAATAAATTCGAATCCATTGTAATCGGGAATTTTAATACCAGCAAAAGTATTCTTAAAACCAGCAAGTGCCTGCAGTTGCCGATACTTATGACCTAAAGCATACATTAAGGAAGGGCAATAAAACAAAGAAGCAGTCAAAAATTTTGACTGCTTCTACCCTCCTATATTACTGCTATTAAAGGGAATTAATCCATTTCACCAATTCTTCCCTACCTTTTCCCGTTTTTTGTTGCAGCTTTCCCAACAACTCATCATCCTGACCTTCCTCATGTTTCAGATCGTCGTCAGTTAAATCGGCATAAGCTTGTTTAACTTTCCCTTTTATTTCATTCCACTTTCCTTTTAATTCTAACTTATCCATGCTCGTATGTTTTTCTAAATGTGATGTTTATACCTAAAAGAACAGTTAAAGCCTCTTATTGTTTTGAAAAAAGCAAAGAAGAATCAGATACCTCACTGCTATTTAAAATTTTAAGCAAAAAAAATGCCTCCGGAGTTTCCGGAGGCAGGTAATATTTATCGTTTCTAAAAACTATTTTAAGGTTTTGGCTGCTTCGATAATTTCTTCTACAACTGCCGGATCTAACAAAGTAGATGTGTCGCCTAAATTGCTGGTATCGCCTTCGGCTATTTTACGCAATATCCTGCGCATTATTTTACCCGAACGGGTTTTTGGTAATCCGGATACAAATAAAATTTTATCGGGCTTAGCAATGGCACCAATTACTCGGGTAACGGTTTGGAGGATATCCTTTTTTGATAAGTCGGCTTCGCCATGCATTTCAGGATAAATTACAAAAGCATAAATACCTTGTCCCTTTACATCATGCGGATAGCCCACAACAGCACTTTCTACCACACCGGCGTGCATATTAATTGCATTTTCTACTTCAGCAGTACCAATCCGGTGTCCTGAAACATTTAATACATCATCCACACGGCCAGTAATGCGGTAATAACCATCTGCATCACGCAAACAACCATCGCCTGTGAAATATAGGTTTTCGTAAGTAGAAAAATAAGTCTGCTTGCAACGTTCGTGGTCGCCATAAGTGGTACGTAACATACCTGGCCAAGGGAACTTAATGCATAGGTTACCCATTACATCGTTTCCTTCTATTTCCTTACCATTCTCATCAACTAAAATAGGCTGAATACCCGGCAAAGGCAAAGTAGCAAAACTTGGCTTGGTTGGGGTTACGGTTGCAATAGGCGAAATCATGATTCCACCGGTTTCTGTTTGCCACCAGGTATCTACTATTGGCGCATTACCTTTACCAATTTTCTCATCGAACCAGTGCCATGCTTCTTCGTTAATGGGCTCTCCAACCGATCCCAATACCCTGATGGTACTCAGGTCTTTTCCATTTAACGGTTCATCGCCATAACTCATTAAAGAGCGGATAGCTGTTGGCGCAGTATATAACGTGTTTACTTTATGTTTTTCTACAATATCCCAAAAACGAGATGGTGATGGATAAGTTGGTATCCCCTCAAACAATACAGAAGTAGCACCTTGCGAAAGCGGCCCGTAAACAATGTAAGAGTGACCGGTAATCCAGCCAATATCGGCCGTACAGAAATAAACTTCGCCCGGCTGATAATTAAATACATTGGAGAAAGTATAACCTGCATACACCATGTAACCGCCACACGTATGTACCACACCTTTCGGTTTACCGGTAGAGCCCGAAGTATAAAGAATGAAAAGCATATCTTCTGCATCCATCTCTTCGGCCTCGCAAATGTCGTTAACGTGCTTTACCTCATCTTCCCACCATACATCCCTACCTTTCAACATTGAAACAGGAGTGCGGATATGCGTTAAAACAATACATTTTTCTACGGTTGGGCAGCCAATTAAAGCATCGTCTATTACATCTTTAAGTGGAATCTGCTTGTTGCCACGATACGAACCATCGGCAGTAATTACCAGTTTACATTTCGAATCGTTAATGCGATCGGCAATAGATTTAGCCGAAAAACCACCGAAAATAACCGAGTGAACAGCACCGATACGCGCACAAGCCAAAACAGCAATGGCCAGCTCGGGCACCATAGGCATGTAAATACAAATGCGGTCGCCTTTTTTTGCACCATTACGTTTTAATACGTTGGCAAAGCGACAAACGCGCTCGTGCAACATTTTATAAGTATAGGTAACCGACTCTTCATCCGGATTATTTGGTTCCCAGATAATGGCTGGTTTATCGCCATTAAGTGCAAGATGACGGTCTAAACAATTTTCAGTGATATTAAGCTTTGCGCCTTCGAACCATTTGATATTCGGTTCGTTAAAATTCCACGATAATACCTTGAACCAGGGTTTGCGCCATTGAAAATTTTGCGCAACCTCACCCCAAAACTGTTCAGGGTTTTCTACGCTTTTCTTATAATCTTCTTCGTATTGCTTAAAAGATGTAATTTGCATTGCTCGTTTTATATTTTGGATTAGTGCCGGCTAATTTAAATAAATAATAACAAGGAGAAATAGTTAAATTGTATCAAAATAAATATCAAACGTTTGATCAAAAATATTTATTTTTGAAATAGTGAGGATTTTATAGGATAAACTGTCTATTGGCTATTCGCTTTCAGGCAAGGGGTGTTTCCCCTTGGTTAATTTAAAAAAATCACTTATTAACCAACATGGTAAATATCTTTGCGGCTATTTAATATAAATTATAAAAATAATTAGCTAGGCTCTTGCCTTTTACAATTATTATTCAGATATTTGCACACTCTTAAAAAAATTAAGCGACGATATTTAACAACTATATTTACAAGTCATGTCAAGAGTTTGTGATTTAACAGGAAAAATGGCAATGAAAGGTAATAACGTATCGCACTCGAACGTTAAAACCAAACGCAAATTTTATCCGAATTTGAAACTTCAGAAATTTTATATCCCTGAAGAAGACCGTTGGATTACGTTGAAAGTTTCTACTTCAGCGATTAAAACCATCAATAAAGTGGGTATTAGCGAAGCAATCAATCGTTTCGTAAAAAAAGGATTTTTGTAAAAAACATTAACTGTTGAGATTAACAGTTTACAATTAATATTAAAATGGCAAAAAAAGGTAACAGAGTTCAGGTTATTTTAGAATGTACTGAGCACAAAGAAAGTGGCATGCCAGGTATGTCTAGATACATTTCTACCAAAAACCGTAAAAACACTACTGAGCGTTTAGAATTGAAAAAATTCAACCCGGTATTGAGAAAAGTAACCGTACATAAAGAAATAAAATAATTGAATGATAGATTGATTAAATGATTGAATTAAAAAATTCTGTCATTCTAACATTCTCCGATTCGATCATTAAAATTATAAGAACATGGCAAAGAAAGTAGTTGCAACCCTTAAAACAGGTACAGGTAAAGAATATTCGAAAGTAATTACAATGGTGAAATCACCTAAAACTGGTGCTTACTCATTCAAAGAGCTTATCGTACACAACGACCACGTAAAAGATGCTATTGCATCTAAATAAGGTTAATATTTTTTAATATTGAAAATATTACAGGCCGTTCCGTTTCAACCGGAAGGGCTTTTTTTGTTATATAAAATTTAGATATGGGTTTATTTGATTTTTTCAAAAAGAAAGAAACTGCACCTGAAGCCCAGGAAGCATTAGATAAGGGCTTAGAGAAAACAAAAGACGGTTTCTTTAATAAAATTACCAAAGCTGTTGCCGGAAAATCATCTGTTGATGATGAGGTACTCGATAACCTGGAAGAAGTTCTGGTAACCTCTGATGTGGGTGTAAGTACAACCTTAAAAATCATTAAACGTATTGAGGACCGTGTTGCACGCGATAAATACCTGAACACTTCTGAACTGAATTTTATTTTACGTGAAGAAATTCAATTGCTGTTGTCAGAAAACAACAGTAACGATTTCCGCCAGTTTGAGTATGGCAACCACAAGCCTTATGTAATTATGGTTGTTGGTGTAAATGGGGTGGGTAAAACGACTACCATTGGTAAGCTTGCCCATAAACTTAAAGAATCGGGACTTAAAGTTGTTTTGGGTGCTGCCGATACTTTTAGGGCTGCTGCAGTTGATCAGATTAAACTCTGGGGCGAACGTGTAGGTGTTAGGGTTGTAGCCCAGGCCATGGGATCAGATCCTGCCTCTGTAGCTTTCGATACCTTACAATCGGCTGTTGCCAACAACGAAGATGTAGTAATTATCGATACCGCCGGTCGTTTACACAACAAAATTGGTTTGATGAACGAGCTGGGCAAAATTAAACAGGTAATGCAAAAGGTGGTACCAGGTGCGCCACACGAAATATTATTGGTACTGGATGCCTCGACCGGCCAAAATGCCTTTGAACAGTGTAAACAGTTTACCGAAGCTACCGATGTAAATGCTTTAGCCATTACTAAATTAGACGGAACAGCCAAAGGTGGTGTGGTAATCGGGATCTCTGACCAGTTTAAAATTCCGGTTAAATATATCGGCGTAGGGGAAAAAATAAACGACCTGCAACTATTCGATAAAAAGGAGTTTGTGAATAGTTTATTTAAATAACCGATCAAAACATCCGTCATGCTGATTTTATATCAGCATCTCTTGTTTAAAAAATTAAAGACCCTGAAATAAATTCGGGGTGACGATCTCCTTACTTATAACAATAGTAAAGATTAAGTGTAAAAGATGAATACTAAAGTAGTACGCAGTAAAATAACAGCTAAACAACCTAAAATCAACGTGATAACTTTAGGTTGCTCTAAAAATATATACGATTCGGAAGTATTGATGGGCCAGTTGCGTGGCAATAACCTAAATGTTACCCACGAATCTGATAAAATGGGCAAGGATGATATCGTGGTGATTAATACCTGCGGTTTTATCGATAATGCCAAGCAAGAATCCATTGATACCATCCTGCAATTCAGCGAACTTAAAGAGGCCGGTAAAATTGGTAAGGTTGTGGTTACAGGCTGCCTTTCTGAACGTTATAAACCCGAACTAGAATCGGAAATTACCAACGTTGATGCCTTCTTCGGTACCAACGATTTACAAAACATATTGCACGAACTGGGAGCCAATTACAAACATGAGCTTATTGGCGAACGTTTACTCACTACCCCAACTCATTTTGCCTATTTTAAAATAGCTGAAGGCTGTAACCGTCCCTGTTCATTCTGTGCTATTCCGCTAATGCGTGGCAAGCACATGAGCAAGCCAATGGAAGAGCTGGTGAACGAAGCCAAAATACTGGCTAAAAACGGTACCAAAGAGTTGATATTAATTGCCCAGGATCTTACCTATTATGGCCTGGACCTGTACGGTGTGCGTAAGTTAGATGAACTGATGCGTCGTTTATCGGATGTACCGGGCATTGAGTGGATCCGCCTGCAGTACGCCTACCCTTCTGGCTTCCCGATGGAAATTTTAGACGCTATGAATGAGCGCGACAACATCTGCAAATATCTGGATATGCCATTACAGCACATTACCGATAACATGCTAAAATCGATGCGCCGCGGCACCACCAAGCAGAAAACCATTGATCTGGTTAATCAGATTCGCGATAAGGTACCAAACATTGCCATGCGTACCACCTTAATATGCGGTTATCCGGGCGAAACTGAACGCGATTTTGAAGAAATGAAGGAATGGGTTGCCGAAACTAAATTTGATCGTTTAGGCTGCTTTACCTACTCGCACGAAGAAAAAACACATGCACATACTTTGGTTGATGATGTACCTGAAGAAGTGAAACAACAGCGGGTTGATGATATCATGGAAATTCAGCAGGGTATTTCATTTGATATCAACCAGGAAAAAGTAGGCAAGACTTTTAAAGTACTGATTGATAAAAAAGAAGGCGATTTCTTTGTGGGCAGAACAGAATTCGATTCGCCTGAGGTAGATAATGAAGTGTTAATTGATGCCGCTACAGGCTACGCGGCCAACGGAAGCTTTGTTAACGTTAAAGTTGATAGAGCCGAGGATTTCGACTTGTACGGAACGATTGTTTAATCAGATATAACTGTTTAAAAATCCCGAAAGCAAGCTTTCGGGATTTTTAGTTTTAGGGCTATTGTGTTAATTCATCCCCTTATAATAAAAAGAGGCTGTATCACTAGTCTTAGTTTCCCTTAGAAGTTTACCATATTGAAGATGGCAACATGCTCTCTCTATGCACCATTGACCAACCCACTAATAATATCATCATTGCGAGAAGGAACGACGAAGCAATCTTTTATATCAGCGATTGCTCATAGAGATTGCTTCGTCGGCTGAAAAAGCCTTCTCGCAATGACGAATAATCTAGTTTTTAGGTGCCGGCCTGTCTTTAATCTGGCTTGCTTTTAACCAAATTTTGGCACCTTTTGCGTTTACATAATATTTTTCATTCTTTCCGTTGATGTAAACATCCGAACCATCGGGTGCCATTTTACCTTTCCAGGTTTTATCGGCTACTTTCGAGCTTCCTTTTACAGCAACTTCGGCAGTTTTATTACCAACAGATTTAGCTCCTTTACTAATGGCTTTACCTGTATGGTCTAATGCTTTACCAACTTCGGTTTTCTTCTTTTCTTGTGCGTTTACGCTAAGGGTTACACCGCCAATTAAGGCCATTGTTAATAAACCCAATACAAATTTCTTTTTCATGACAGCTATATTATTTTTTATCATAACAGCGCCGTATGATTTTTGTTTGCTGCACAGCAACAAATTAAATAAACCTTATTGAAGCGGCTATACTTTTTGTAATGCCGGCAAAGTACTGAAGCTTATTAAGCACTGATATAAAATTATAGCAGCGGCCTAAGCTCAACCGCACAAAAAGATAGTAGCGGAAAGAAGGGCTGCTGTAACCGATAAGTACAAAACCTGCTTTACAAAAATTATGTTCACTAGCCTTTTTATTGCATTAAGATTGCCAGTCAAGCTGGCAATCACGTACAGTGTAGCGGGATTTGCAAAAGCTGGATCTACACGATAGCTGCGCTTAGGGGATGCCGCTTCGCCCGGGGCTAAGTACATGATAAAATGCAGCGAAGCCAGGTTTAATTCAGCTTTTCGGCCAGTAATTTCATTTCTATTTGCGGCGAACGTTTCTCGTAAATGATGCTGTGAACAGCCTTACAAATGGGCATATCAACATTATACTCCTGGTTTTTGATGTGCATGCACTTGGCAGCATAATAGCCTTCGGCTACCATATTCATTTCTAACTGTGCCGATTTTACGGTATAACCCTTGCCCACCATGTTACCAAATGTACGGTTGCGGCTAAACTGCGAGTAGGCTGTCACCAATAAATCGCCCAGATAGGCCGATTCTTTAATATCGCGGTCGATGGGATGCACCACATCGACAAAACGTTTAATTTCGCGGATAGCGTTGCTAATCAGCACGGCCTGAAAATTATCTCCATAACCTATACCATGGCAAATGCCGCTGGCCACCGCATAAATATTTTTCAAAACCGCAGCGTACTCCGTCCCGAAAATATCGTCAGAAACATTGGTTTTAATGTAACGGGTATTTAAAATTGACGCAAATGCTGCTGCCTTCTCGATGTCGGTACAAGCTATGGTGAGATAAGATAGTTTTTCTAATGCTACTTCTTCGGCATGGCAAGGTCCGCTAACTACTAAAATATCGTGGTAAGGAATATTGTATTTTTCGTGCAAAAATTCGCCGATGATGAGATTATCTTCAGGCACAATGCCCTTAATGGCAGATACTATTTTCTTGCCTTTTAAATCGTCAGCCGTTATGGTAGACAGCGTTTCCTTTAAAAAGGCTGCAGGTACGTTTAAAATAACGAAATCAGCCGATTTGATAATCGAACTGATATCAGATGATATGTTTTCCTGACTGAGCTTTAACTCAACAGAACTGAGGTAATGCGGGTTGTGTTTAAATTTTTTAATGTGTTCAATGGCCGTCTCGTTACGCATCCACCAAAAAATCTCTTTCTCAGATAAATTATCTGCAAGCATTTTTACGATGGCAGTAGCCCAGCTCCCGCCCCCTATCATTGCTATTTTAGGTACCATGATTATAAAATAAAAATCCCGGTTTAATGTTTTAAACCGGGACAATTTAATTATTTATTATGGTTAAATATACCTTACTTCTTAGCGTCTTTGCTAAACAATTGGTCTTTAGATGTTTTTTCTACAACCATGCCGTCTTTCAATTTGTTCTGAATAGCAGAATAAGGACCAGTTACAATTTCAGCACCTGTTTTAACACCCGATTTTACAATGATAAACTGATCGTTCTGAATGCCTGTAGTTACTTCGGTCTTTTTAACTTTTTTACTTTTTGCATCGTAAGCATAAACATATTGCTTAACCTTTTTATCGGTAAGTTTAGATTTTTGTTTATCGGTATTTTCCTGATTGCCCTGGTTATTGTTACTACCCGATTTTGCATTATCGGTAAATACCGACTGAATTGGAATGGCTAAACCAGTTAACGATTCGCTTTCGATATCAACGGTTGCTGACATACCCGGACGGAAAATAGATTGTTGCTTACCTTCCATTTCTTCGCTGATTCTGATCTTTACCGAGAAGTTGGTAACCTGATCAACAGAAGTAGATACTGCAGTCCCAACCGCTGTTGAAGAACTTGCAATTTCGGTAACAACCCCTCTGAATTTTTTATCAGAGAAAGCATCCACTTCGATTGAAGCTTTATCGCCAACTTTAACACGGGTAATATCGTTCTCATTTACATCAACATTAACTTCCATTGATGATAAGTTAGAAATACGCATAATTTCTGTACCCGCCATTTGCGAAGTTCCTAAGATACGGTCACCCAATTCGATTGATAACTTAGATACCACGCCATCCACAGGGGCATAAATGGTAGTTTTAGCTAAGTTAGCTCCTGCTTCTTTAACATTTGCACCAGTTTGCTCTAAAGTAAACCTGGCACCGGTTACATTCTCTTTAGCACTGGCTAAATTAGCTTTAGCCGTTAAAAATGCAGCTTTAGCCGAATCGAACTCTGAAGCAGAAATTACCTTTTTATTAAAAAGCTCTACATTACGTTTATAAGTAGCCTCTGCATTTACGAAATTAGCCTGATTTTGGGCAAGCTGTTGTTGCGCTGCCGCTACGCTGGCTTTTTGTGCATTGAAGCTAGCCACTGTTCTTTCGTAACCCGATTGCAATACATCCGGACGTACTTTACAAAGCAACTGACCTGCCTTAACAATATCGCCTTCTTTAACTTTTAGTTCAACCACCTCACCCGATACCTCAGAGCTTAATTTAACCTCGGTTTCTGGCTGGATTTTACCACTTGCCGTAACTGTTTCTACAACAGTTTTATCTGATGCTTTTTCTGTAGTTACTTTTTCGGTTTTATTTCCCCCAATAACTCCAGTTAGAGAGAGTATAACCAGGAGCGCCACGATAGCAACTACGGTAATAATAATATGCTTCAGTTTCATAATTTATGTATTGTATTTCGTTTGTTTTATTAAAGTTGTAATGTTTTAAAGTTACCTTTTACCTTCGGCTTTAATCTTAAAAAGTAATTTGTTTACCTAAGTAGTAATCGATAACCTTAGCCCTGAAAATAAGGTCATACTTTGCTTGTATAAAATCAATTTCAGCCTTGTTTCTATTGGTTTGAGCTGTACTGTAATCTAATGAGTTTACCAAACCTACATTGTAACGTTGCTCAACTACATAAAAAGCATCTTTTTGCGCATTGAAAGCATTTTGGGTAGAGGTATAACGGCTTTCTGCAGCTTTCAAATCGGTTGTGGCCTGAAAAATAACTTTATTCAGGTTATTCTTAGCCAGTTGTTCCTGAACTAAATTATTCTGGTAAGTAATTTTGGCTTTACGTACACTCGAGCGTGCAGAAAACCCATTAAAGATAGGAATTTGAAGGCTCATGCCTATGCTTTGTCCTAATCTTTGATCTATTTGATCTGCAAATGAAGCCTGAGGCGTTAACCCGTTATAGTTAAATTGATAAGAATATGAAGTGTTTAACCCTGCACCAAGGCTTAGCGATGGCGAATATGCGCCTTTTGCAACAGCGATGGCTTGCTTTGATGCTAATGCTCTTAAACTGGCCAACTTAATATCAGGAAAAATATTCAGGGCATTGTTATAAATTTCTTCCGCACTTACCGTTGTTGAGGCTGTTTTGATGTTATCAATCAATGGTGCCTGTACTACAAATTTTTGACTGGGTTGCATTTCCATTAACTGCCCTAATGTTAGGTATGAAATTGAAAGTGCATTTTGTGCATTCGTTAAGTTAAGCTCAGCTGTTGCTGCCTGAGATTTAGCTTGAGAAACATCAGCCAGTGTTTTGTTACCAGCATCAAGCAAGGCATTTTCTCGGGCAAGAGTCTTTCTGGCAATATCCAACTGGTCTTTAGAAGCACGCTCCAGATCTGTGTTATATAATACCTGAAGATAGGCATTAACAACATTTAAAATCAAATCGTTTTTAACCTTCTCTATATTGCTCTTATCGGCATCTAAAAGAATTTTGTTCTGCCTGATCTGGTTTATTTTGGTAAACCCCTGAAATAAATCAACGTTTGTACTCAAATTACCACTTGTATACAACGATGTCTGATTGGTAACCTGGAAAGTTGTTTGATCCAAACCACGTCCGAAGGTTAAATTAGGGTTTACACTCGCATTTAAATTAGGATAAAGCGCATATTTTGATTGTGTTAAGTTTTCCTCAGATATAGCAGCGCTGAATTGAGCTTGTTTAATGGTAAGGTTATTTTTTAACGTATTTTCAACAGCTTGCTGAATGGTGATTACTTGTTGGGCATTGACAATATTGACAAAACCGAGCGCAGCAACAAAAGTAAAACCGGTAACTAACTTCTTCTTGGTAAACATCTTCATAATTTGTTTCAAATCTATATAAACAACTTTAATAATTTCAATCTGTACAGGCATTTACTAACTTTGAGCTTAAATGTACCTGATCAAATCACCGCTTCTGCTAAAATGGTATTATCCATCACTGTTATGGAATAAATCCCGCACCGAAAAAGTTATTTATCTGACCTTTGACGATGGACCCATACCCAATGTTACAGATTTTGTATTAAAAACTTTAAAAGTCTTTAATGCAAAAGCTACATTTTTTTGCATCGGCGATAATATTGTAAAACACCCCGAAGTTTTTGAACGTGTAAAAACCGATGGGCATGCCATTGGCAACCACACTTTCAACCATTTAAAAGGGTGGAAAACCGATGATGAAACCTATCTCCAAAATACATTAAAATGCCAGGAACTCACCCAAACCAATCTTTTCCGACCTCCTTATGGAAGGATTAAGAAAAGCCAGGTTCGGAGTTTGGAGTCGTTAGTTTGGAGTCCGGAGTCCAACTCCCAACTGAAAACTGAAAACTCCCAACTGCAAATTGTAATGTGGGATGTACTCAGCGGCGATTTCGACGTTAATCTTTCGCCCGAAAAATGCTATCAAAATGTGATTAAACATACCGAGAACGGCTCTATTATTGTTTTTCACGATAGTTTAAAAGCATTTGATCGTTTAGCATACACACTTCCCAAAGTTTTGGCCTATTTCTCTGAAAGGGGGTTCACTTTCGCTACGCTTTAGCGATAGTTATGCCAGAACTGCTTATGCCTACCACAATTGACAAAAACAAGCTTCTAGCCTGATCGGCAATTTCCAGCTGTTCAAAAACGGACAAAACTGTACGGAATTGAACGGTTATGGAAACCTACTATTCCTGGCATCTAATGAAAAAGAACTATGAAACCGCTTCAATTAACGCTTTACATTTTAATTTCCTCTTTTTCAATTTGTTTTTTATCGTGCCAAACCAGGCCAGATAAAAGTTATAGTAGAATTCCTGCAAACCTCTCAGATACCAAAGATATAATAAGCGCAATTGAGCCTGATAAAAAATATGATTACTGGGCATGCGTCCTCAGCAATCCTTCATTAACTATTCCAAGAACAGAAATCATAACAGGCAGAGGAGATATTAAAGAGCTATGGAGAATCAAATTCACACCACCAGAAACAGGATTTAAAAGTGAACTGTTCTATGGCTTTTACTATATTATTTATTTAAAAAATAACCATGTTGGTGTGGTAAGGAATGAAGCCGAGCTAATCAATTTTATAGGAAAAGTAAACAGCTTGGATAAGGCATTACTTATTGCAAAAATAAAAGGCTTAGATGTTGATTACAGCCGTCCAATTGGCAGTTCTTTCAAAAAGGTTAAAAATGGTTTCGAACTCTATCTTGTAAAATTTCATAAATGCCCGGTAAAAACCGAACCTTATAAGGTTAATATCGATTCTCTTGGAAAATTAACGTCAAAAAGCTTAGGCTTTTATTACAATATCAGCAACGTTTGTGAAGATTAAACTTTAACTGTAATTTTCTTTAAGAACAAGGTCATTTAAGATACAAAGCACATAGAAACGATAGTAACCTAAAGCATTTTATAACTCGAAATCCTTAGGCAACCACCTAGTTTAGAACAATTCCAAATTACGTAATCAACTGCTTAAATTGCATTTAAAGCTTGCTTTTTGTTATTTTTGTTTTATCCAAAAATTCATTTTTTTGGTCGATAACCACAAATTAATTACAAATAATAGTATTCTTTTGGGAAAGGTGTATTTTATTACGCAAAACTTAGCGAAAAAAGAATAAAATATCTAAGATGAGTATTTATAACGATTATATCCAGGAGATTGAGGAGAGAAAAATCCAGGGTCTTCACCCTAAACCTATTGATGGCGCCGAATTATTGAGCGAAATCATCGATCAGATCAAAAATGTAAATAATTTTAACAGAGCTGATGCTGTTAATTTTTTCATCTACAATACCCTGCCGGGCACTACTGGCGCAGCTGGTGTAAAAGCACAATTTTTAAAAGAAATTATTACCGGTGAAACTGTTGTTGCAGAAATTACACCTGATTTTGCTTTCGAATTGTTATCGCACATGAAGGGTGGCCCTTCTATCAAAGTTTTATTGGATATTGCTTTGGCTGATAATGGTGATAAAGCACACAAAGCAGCTGATGTACTTAAAACACAGGTTTTCTTGTACGATGCTGATACCGATCGTTTAAAAGAAGCTTACAATAACGGCAACGAGATTGCTAAAGAAATATTAGAAAGTTATGCTAAAGCCGAATTCTTTACTGAATTACCGGCTGTTGCTGAAGAAATTAAAGTAGTAACCTTTATTGCTGGTATTGGCGATATTTCTACCGATTTATTATCTCCGGGCAACCAGGCGCACTCGCGTTCTGATCGTGAATTGCACGGTAAATGCATGATTACACCAGAAGCTCAGGAACAAATTCGTGCATTACAGGCACAACACCCCGATAAAAGCGTAATGCTGGTAGCCGAAAAAGGCACCATGGGCGTAGGTTCTTCACGTATGTCGGGTGTAAACAACGTGGCACTTTGGACAGGTAAACAATCGAGCCCTTATGTTCCGTTTGTAAACATTGCACCAATTGTAGGTGGTACCAACGGTATTTCCCCAATTTTCTTAACCACAGTTGATGTAACCGGTGGTATTGGTATCGACCTTAAAAACTGGGTAAAGAAAACGGATGAGAACGGTAATGTTGTCCGTAATGAAAATGACGAGCCTGTTTTAGAGCAAGCGTTTTCTGTTGAAACCGGAACCGTGCTTACCATCAATACAAAAACTAAAAAATTATACAGCGGAGATCAGGAGCTGATTGATATTTCAAAAGCTTTAACTCCTCAAAAAATGGAATTTATCAAAGCAGGTGGTTCTTATGCCATCGTTTTCGGTAAAAAAATCCAAACATTTGCTGCCAAAACTTTAGGTATCGAGGCTCAATTGGTATTTGCACCAGCTAAAGAAGTATCTATCGAAGGTCAGGGTTTAACTGCTGTAGAAAAGATATTCAACAGAAATGCTGTAGGTTTAGCACCAGGCAAGGTGCTACATGCTGGTTCTGACGTTCGCGTAGAAGTAAATATTGTAGGTTCGCAGGATACTACCGGGTTAATGACTGCTCAGGAATTAGAGGCAATGGCTGCTACAGTTATTTCTCCGATTGTTGATGGCGCTTATCAGTCAGGTTGCCACACGGCATCTGTTTGGGATAAAAAAGCACAGGCAAACATCCCTAAACTGATGAAGTTTATGAATGAATTTGGTGTGATTACTGCCCGCGACCCTAAAGGCACTTATCATTCAATGACCGATGTTATTCACAAAGTACTGAACGATATCACCATTGATGAGTGGGCAATTATTATCGGTGGCGACTCGCATACCCGTATGTCAAAAGGGGTAGCTTTCGGTGCCGATTCGGGTACTGTAGCTTTAGCACTGGCAACCGGCGAGGCTTCTATGCCAATTCCGGAATCGGTAAAAGTTACCTTCAAAGGTGAAATGAAACAACACATGGATTTCCGTGATGTGGTTCATGCTACACAATTGCAGATGTTGCAGCAGTTTGATGGCGAAAACGTATTCCAGGGTCGTATCATCGAGGTACACATCGGTACTTTATTAGCCGATCAGGCCTTTACTTTTACTGACTGGACTGCAGAGATGAAAGCAAAAGCTTCTATCTGTATTTCTCAGGACGATACTTTGATCCAGTCTTTAGAAATTGCCAAAAACCGTATTCAGATCATGATAGACAAGGGTATGGACAACCATAACCAGGTTTTACAAGGTTTGATCAATAAAGCCAATAAACGTATTGAAGAGATTAAAACTGGCATCAAACCAGCTTTAACACCAGACGATAATGCCAAATACTATGCCGAAGTAGTAATTGATCTTGATCTGATTCAGGAGCCAATGATTGCCGATCCGGATGTGAATAACGCTGATGTGTCTAAACGTTATACGCACGATACCATCAGAGACTTAACTTACTACGGTGGCGATAAAAAAGTGGACCTTGGTTTCGTTGGCTCATGCATGGTGCATAAAGATGACTTGAAAATCGTTTCTCAAATGTTGAAAAACATAGAAACACAAACTGGTAAAGTAGAATTCAAAGCGCCGTTGGTAGTTGCCGCTCCTACCTATAACATCATCGATGAATTGAAAGCAGAAGGTGATTGGGAATACCTGCAAAGATATTCTGGATTTGAGTTCAGCGATGCCTTACCTAAAAGCACAGCGCGTACCGAGTACGAAAACATCATGTATTTAGAGCGCCCGGGTTGTAACCTTTGCATGGGTAACCAGGAAAAAGCGGCTAAAGGTGATACGGTAATGGCTACTTCAACGCGTTTATTCCAGGGCCGTGTGGTAGAAGACAAAGATGGTAAAAAAGGAGAGTCTTTACTGGCATCTACGCCGGTGGTTGTTCTATCAGCGATCTTAGGTCGTATTCCAAGCATCGAAGAATATAAAGTAGCAGTGGAAGGCATCAACTTAACCAAGTTTACCCCTATTTCTACAAAACAATAAGAAACAAAAAAACATATCATTTGTTAAATACACGAAAAGGCTATCCGAGATATCAGATAGCCTTTTCCTTTGTGCAAATAGTTGCATAGAATGGTTTTAAATAACACATTATGACAAATCTCAAAAATAAGTGTGTTTAAAATTGTTTAATTTAGATAGTACCTTATTGACACTAATTATAAAAAATTAAAGTATGGCTTTTGATATAGACATGATTAAAAAGGTTTATGCAAACTTTGGCAGCCGCGTTGAGGCTGCGCGTAAAGTTGTTGGCAGACCTTTAACCTTATCTGAAAAAATATTGTATGCACACCTTTGGGATGGAGATCCTAAAACGGCGTTTAAACGTGGTACCGACTACGTAGATTTTGCTCCAGACCGCGTAGCGATGCAAGATGCTACCGCACAGATGGCTTTATTGCAGTTTATGCAGGCTGGCCGTCCGCAGGTTGCTGTTCCCTCTACGGTTCACTGTGATCACTTAATTACGGCTAAAGAAGGTGCTGCAATAGATTTACCTCATGCCAAAACGGAGAGTGCAGAAGTTTTTGATTTCTTATCATCTGTTTCCAACAAATATGGCATCGGTTTCTGGAACCCCGGAGCTGGTATTATCCACCAGGTTGTTTTAGAAAATTATGCTTTCCCGGGTGGAATGATGATTGGTACCGACTCGCATACGGTAAACGCAGGTGGTTTAGGTATGGTTGCCATTGGTGTTGGTGGTGCTGATGCCTGCGATGTTATGGCTGGACTACCATGGGAACTAAAATTCCCTAAGTTAATTGGAGTAAAGTTAACCGGTAAATTAAACGGCTGGACTGCTGCCAAAGATGTGATTCTTAAAGTTGCCGGTATTTTAACTGTTAAAGGTGGTACAGGTGCAATTGTTGAATATTTTGGCGATGGTGCTACTTCAATGAGCTGTACCGGCAAGGGCACCATTTGTAACATGGGAGCTGAAATCGGTGCAACCACTTCTACTTTTGGTTACGATGAAAGCATGGAGCGTTATTTACGCGCTACAGGCAGAAATGAAGTAGCCGATGAAGCCAACAAAATCGCGGCTTACCTAACCGGTGATGATGAAGTTTATGCTGATCCTGAAAATTATTTCGATCAGGTTATTGAGATCGATTTAGATACTTTAGAACCTTACTTAAATGGTCCTTTCACACCAGATTTAGCTACTCCCGTTTCGCAAATGAAAACCGAAGCAGAGAAAAACGGCTGGCCATTAAAAGTAGAATGGGGCTTAATTGGTTCTTGTACCAACTCTTCTTACGAAGATTTATCGAGGGCAGCATCTATTGCCAACCAGGCCATTGCAAAAGGTTTGGTAACCAAAGCCGAATTTGGTATTAACCCCGGTTCTGAGCAGGTACGTTACACTGCAGACCGCGACGGCTATTTAAAAACTTTCGAAGATTTAAATGCGACGATCTTTACCAACGCCTGCGGACCATGTATTGGTATGTGGGACCGTACTGGTGCAGAGAAAGCAGAAAAAAATACCATTGTACACTCGTTTAACAGAAACTTTGCTAAACGCGCCGATGGAAACCCAAATACCTATGCTTTTGTAGCTTCGCCAGAAATGGTTGCTGCCATCGCAATCTCGGGTAATTTAGGATTCAATCCTTTAACCGATACTTTAACAAACGATAAAGGCGAGCAGGTTAAATTAGACCCGCCTACCGGTTACGAATTGCCTACTAAAGGTTTCGCGGTAGAGGATGCAGGTTTCCAGGCTCCGGCTGCTGA
The DNA here is from genome assembly GCF_903166585.1 of Pedobacter ghigonis. Classification (GTDB taxonomy): domain Bacteria; phylum Bacteroidota; class Bacteroidia; order Sphingobacteriales; family Sphingobacteriaceae; genus Pedobacter; species Pedobacter ghigonis. The sequence continues at coordinate 22,426 of NZ_CAESCM010000013.1, read as the reverse complement.
TGGTTCAAAGGTACAGGTTTTGGTTTCTCCTACTTCTCACCGCTTACAATTGTTAGATCCGTTTGCTCCTTGGGAAGGCACTGACCTTAAAGGCCTAAAATTATTAATTAAAGCCAAAGGAAAATGTACAACCGATCACATTTCGATGGCTGGTCCGTGGTTAAAATTCCGTGGTCACCTGGATAATATTTCTAACAACATGTTAATTGGTGCGGTAAACTACTTCAACGATAAAACCGATACCGTTAAAAACGAACTGACCGGAGAGTACGGCCCTGTGCCGGCAACGCAGCGCGATTACAAAGCTGCTGGCTTAGGTTCGATTGTTGTGGGTGACGAAAACTATGGTGAAGGATCATCGCGCGAGCACGCAGCGATGGAGCCACGCCATTTAGGCGTTCGTGCAGTACTGGTTAAATCTTTTGCCCGTATCCACGAAACCAACCTTAAAAAACAAGGTATGCTGGGCTTAACTTTTGCCGATAAAGATGATTACGATAAAATCTTAGAAGATGATACCATCGATATTTTAGGCTTAACTGAGTTTGCTCCTGATAAACCATTAACCCTGGTATTACACCATGCAGATGGTACTACAGAACAGTTTCCTGTTAACCACAGCTATAATGCCCAACAAATAGACTGGTTTAAAGCTGGTGGCGCGTTGAACATTATCAGAGCTGAGGCTGCTGCAAAAGCTGCGCTTCAATAGTCTTAAAGTCCGGAGTCAGTAGTCCGAAGTCTGGATGTATAATATCAATCCCGTTTTGTTAAATCAGAACGGGATTTTATTTTAAAGGCCTTGTTAAATTATTCCTTTTAAGGTTTGTACTCTTCTCCGTTTACCAGCGGCTCTTTAAACTCATAACCACAATCGTAACAGTGGTAACACTTATTGGCTTTAATGGGAGTGGTTAGTGTTAAAAAAGCTAATATGGTGGCCCATACACTATATTTTTTATCTGTTGCCATTCCATAACCTACATTTTTAGACCCACATTGCATACAAGCAATCTCATTTTCTTCTTCATCGCTATCAGCAAAAGTTTCATCATCTGGTTCAAAAAGTGTAGTCTGATCGTCAACAAGCAAATCGTTAATGGCTTCAACATCGTTTTCGAAAACGATTAACTTAACGCCACCAATGGCCTGATTATATAAAGGGTTTAGTGTAGCCACATTCTCATCGGCAAGGAAGCAGGCAAACCCACTATCTTCTAATCTGGCTTTGATAATATTGGCTTCTATGGGGTTATAATAGGTGCTGTAAACTATAGTTCTGTCGTTCATGGATTGAGCTTTCTGGTTAGCAAAAATATAAAATCCTTATTAAGATATAGATTTTCAAAATTTGTTACCGAAAAGCTTAGTAATAATACCTTAGCAGACCCCCGGGGAAATTTAGGCTTTTAAAAACTCCTGCCACCAATAGCCAGAATACTTAATAGTTCGTTTCAAAGTATGAAAATCGGTATAAACCAGGCCAAACCGTGCATTAAAACCTTCAGCCCATTCGAAATTATCCATTAATGTCCAGGCCATATAACCGGTTATATTGATACCCTCGTTCTTAGCCTTTAATAAAGCACCTAAGTATAGCTTAAAATAGTCGATCCGCTCTGCGTCTACAACGTTTCCATTGGTTAGTTTATCATGATAAGCCGCACCGTTTTCGGTGATCATTATATTTTTGATATTGGGATAGCTGGCAAACTGCTTAATAATATTGTAAAAGCTGTGGGGATTTATTTCCCAGCCCATAGCGGTGTGTGGCTTTTTCCTGCCTTTTGCTTTCACTTCCCAGGCTTGTATTACCGGAATAAAGGCATTGTATTTTACGGTTAAAGGAAAATAATTTTGCAGGCCGATAAAATCGAAGTCAAACTTCATCCTGTCCTGCAATCGCCAGGTACCATATTCCATCTGAAATTTCTCGAGTACATCCCAATCGGCCGTTGGGAAACCCATGCCCTGAGTAGGTTCGACAAATAAACGGTTCATTAAACAATCTACGCGTTTAGCAGCCAGTATATCATTATCGCTTTGGGTGTAAGGCAGTATTTCGGAGCAGGAATAGGTAGTGCCAATATTGGCTTTAGCCACCTCGGCACGTAAAATTTTTCCGCCTTCGGCTTGCGCCAGCGCTGTATGCAAAACCGCCGGAAAGAAATTGCTCAAGCCTGTTTTACCGGGAGCATGTACGCCCAGCATGTAGCCCAAAGAGGTATAGCCGAAAGGTTCGTTCAATACAATCCAGTTTTTTACTTTATCGCCATATTCCAGCGCACAAATGCTCACAAAAGCGTTAAAGGCTGCATTAATGCTAAAACTCGTCCAGCCTCCTTCATCTTCAAGTGCCTGAGGCAAGTCCCAGTGATAAAGGGTAACATAAGGTGTAATGCCCTGGGTATGGCACTCATCGATCAGGTTATGGTAAAAGCGGATTCCTTCCTGATTTACCTCTCCCCTTCCCTGCGGCAAAATCCTCGACCAGGCAATAGAGAACCTGAACACTTTAAAGCCAAGCAGCTTTACCAGTGCAATATCTTCTTCATACCGATGGTAAAAATCGCAGGCAGGATCTAATTTATGGTTCCTTTTAATTTTGCCGTTTTTTGCAGCGAAAGTATCCCATATGGAAGGGCCTTTGCCATACTGGCTTGTTGCGCCTTCGATTTGCGCGGCAGCTGCAGCCACACCCCAGGTAAATTTCGGACCAAAATCACTTGCCTTAATCATTGTTATCCATTAATTGCCATAAGTTGCAAGTTTAATATTAACAAATCATTAATTGTCAGGCTAATAGTTATTTTAACCTATTTCTTACCAAAACAGTACATCCTTATGGCGCTTTTACAACCGCAGTGTCTTGCGCCAGCATTGGCAGTTTGTAATTACCGGTATCTAAACTTACTTTGGGTAATAGTTTCTTTATTTTCAATAAATCGGCCTTCTTTACATTGGTTTGGTACAAATATAAAAACTTCAGATTTTTAAGTTTTTTAAGCTGATCAATACCATTGGCTGTAACCTTTGTACCTACCAGACTAAGCGATTGCAACTGATCTAAATCTTTAAGCTTCGCCAATCCGGCATCGGTAATTGCCGTATAGTTTAAACTCAGCCGGGTTAAGTTTTTACAATCTTTAATTACCTCGAGTGTTTGATCGGTAACCTTTCCGTTTTCCAGCTTAAGCCAGGTTAGCTGTTTTTTTATCGATTTGATTAAATCCTGAACCTCTTTACCCATCGAAACTGCGTTGACAAAGTTAGCCGATAAATAATTGGTATTTTGCGCAACCGGAAAAACCGAGATACCCAAACTGGTAAACTGCCGTAATACCTTCTCATCAACTGCGCTCACTTCTTCCGATGGAATTTCACTGGCTTTAGCTTCTCCGCTTACCGTTTCACCTTTTTGTAAAGCAGCCAAAACAGGTTTGATGATTTCGGGCTGTGGCAATTCTTTAAATTTCTTCTTAAAATCAGCACCATTATCAATCCACCATTTTAATAGAGCAACTTCGTTTGGTGTTAGTTGAGGTTTCTCTTTTGGTGCCATGTGATCTTCATGCGTGATAGGAAGCAACAACCTTTTAATCAATTCACTTTCATCGGCAATGCCTTTTATCAATGTATGCCCGTCTTCGCCACCTTTTAGAATAAATACTTCCTGATCGAGACGTAATTTCCCTTTTTGTTTTTCGCTTCCATGACAACTGTAACAACGGCTTTTTAAAAGCGGCTGAACGGCATTCTGATAAACAAAAGCCTCCTGAACATTGGCAATCGGTGGAATTGCTGCACCACCCTTCGCACCGTCTGATTTTAATGGTGCGGTTAAATAATCGGCACCATGGGTTAACGAGCCTCCCAAATGCCCGGTAATAGAAATCAGGATAATTAAAATGCCACTAAAGCTCCCTAATATCACATTAGATTTTACTTTTTGATAGATCACTAGCAGGATGAGCGATAAAACTGCCACACTGATCCCCATCCATTGGTGGTTACTCACCAGTTTGCCGTCATAATCTCCGCCATTGGCTAAAGAATATCCGGTAAGACAGGAAACAATTGCACTAAGCATGCCCAGTAAAAGCATGATGGGGAGTGCAGATTTTAAGCTGGTAAATCTTGTCCAAAACGACAAAATGATACAAATACAGGCAAGCAGTAATATACCGATTGGAAGATGTACAAAAACAGGGTGAAAGCGGCCGAAAAACTCTAACATCTTTTAATTATTGGTATCTCTTTCTTAATAAATTCATCATGTGCACATTTATTGCCCATTGATCGGCAACAGGCTGGCGGGTATAAGGCAAGGTAGGCATGTAATCTGCAGGACCAAATTCGGTTAGTATCGTCATGCGCTCTCCATTTTGCTTTTTGCGCGCAATTACCTTGTCCCACCAGGCCAGGTGGGCTTCCAATACTTTAGTCCACTCGGGTGCCCGCGGATCGTTAACTTGCGGCCCTTCGGGATGCCCTACCCTGGAATGGATATGATCTGTTTTTTCTAAAATGAAATCGATGGTTTGTTTTTGATCTGACAATAAACTTTCGTGCACATTACACCAGTGCGAAATATCTAAGGTAAACCTAACCTCCGGATTTTTATCGGCGAAATTCTTAGCAATAGGTGCCGCAAACATCATTCTGCCACGGTGTGTTTCGTGGTAAATGGGAATCCCCGAAGACTTCCTTTTGGCGGTTACATAATCAATAATCTGCTTATTTTCTTCGTAGCTAAAATAATCTTTACCCGAGTGGCAATTGATATACACCGGCTTTTGATCGGTATTGGCACATATTGCATCTAAACTACTTTTAAAAGAAGCAAAATGCTCTTTAATATTCGATTGCGATCCGGCACATAAGAATCCAACTTCTAATTTATGTTTTTTTACCGCATCGAAAAGTTCTTTAACTGCGTTGGCTTCACCCGGCCACCACACCTCAATGCCATCGTAACCTTCTTTTTTCGCCGCTGCACAAAACTCATCTCTTGTACCTTCAAAGCCCCAATCGGTTTGCATAAACAATAACTGGTAGCCTGCTTTTGCTTTTACATGTGTAATGTCACTTGCATTGATATTATTAATTGGTGCCAAAAATGAGGCTGCCGTTACAACGGCTGTGTTTTGTAAAAATTTTCTTCTGGTTTGAGACATATTTTATTGGTTCATTATCGTTGGTTCATTCGTTCAATCGTCAATGGTTCATTGGTTCAATAGTTCATTAGTCATTGGTTTATACCCAATCCCTAAGTTCGAACTGGAGAGCTACTGTAAGAATGAGCAGTCTATCTATTGATTCATGGGTTATTGATAATTGCTAACTGCAAATTGTTAACTGTTAACTGGTTTTGATTATTGATTACACTTTAAGCTACAATCTCCGAGATTACCTTACCACCCACATCAGTTAGCCTGAACGGACGCCCCTGGAATGGGTAAGTAAATTGTTCGTGGTTAAAGCCTAGTTGATTTAAAATGGTAGCCTGAATATCAAAAGCATCAACTTTTCCACTAATGGCGCTATAGCCAATTTCGTCGGTTTCGCCGTGTGTAAATCCTTTTTTTACACCGCCACCGGCCATCCAGATGGTAAAGGCTTCGGTGTGGTGATCTCTTCCTTTAAACGGATTTTGTATACCATTCCGGTTTTCCATCATTGGTGTACGGCCGAATTCGCCACCCCAAACCACGAGGGTTTCTTCTAAAAGACCACGCTGTTTTAAATCGAGTAATAAAGCGGTAATTGGCCTGTCAATGCTTCTGCACTTGTTTTTGAGCCCAATATTGAGCGAGTTATTCGGATTATCGCCATGCGCATCCCAACCCCAATCGAACAGCTGAATGTAGCGAACCCCTTTTTCTACCAGTTTACGTGCCAGCAACACGTTATTGGCAAAGCACGATTTGCCAGGCTGTGTACCATACATTTCGTGAATATAGGCAGGCTCATCGTTGATATTCATCACATCAGGTGCCGAAATCTGCATGCGGTAAGCCATTTCGTATTGGGCTATCCGCGATAAAATTTCGGGGTCGTTATATTCCTGATATTGTTGTTCGTTGGCTTTGTTAATGGCATCGATAGAGGCTTTGCGCAAATCGCGGTTCATGCCGTCCGGATCTTTGATAAAAAGCACGGGATCGCCCTCGCTCCGGCATTGTACACCCTGGTAAACGGAAGGTAAAAAACCACTGCCCCAAACACTTTTTCCGGCATCGGGGAAACTTCCTCCGCTGGTAAGCACTACGTAACCAGGTAAATTCTGATTTTCGGAACCTAATCCATAAGTTACCCAACTGCCCATACTCGGCCGGCCTAAACGTGGCGATCCGGTATGCACCAATAGTTGTGCTGGTGCGTGATTAAACTGATCGGTTTTTACCGCTTTTAAAAAGCTCACATCATCTACCATCGTAGAAAAATGTGGCAGGTTATCGCTCACCAATGCGCCTGATTGCCCGTGTTTGGCAAAATTGGCCTGTGGCCCCAGCATTTTGGGCACACCGGTAATAAAGGCAAATTTCTTACCAGCCAGTAACGAAGGCGGACAATCCTGACCATCCATTTTCATTAATTCGGGTTTAAAATCGAATAACTCCAACTGTGATGGCGCACCTGCCATGTGCAGGTAAATTACGCTCTTTGCCTTACCTACCAATGGCGGCGATTTTGGCAATAGCGGATGTGCCGGATCGTAAGCAATTTTGGTTTGCGGACTTGAAAAAAGATTGCCACAACTACCTAACAACGAGCCCATCGCAAGGGCACCTAAGCCCATGGCACTTTCTTTTAAAAAATGTCGTCGCGAATGCAGGCGGGCATTGGCCTCATGTGCTTCCTTAATTAATCTGTGTGCATTTAGCTCATCTCTTGTCATAACCGTCGCTTAATTTTTGGTAACTACCTCGTCCAGGTTTAACATGGCATTCGCCACTAAAACCATTGCTGCCTCTTCTGGTTTAAATTTCTTTTGTTTATCGCCCATAAATGCTGATGCATTTGAAGCATTGTTTTTAAAGGCTACAAGAGCTTTTGCATATAATTCTTCAAATACTTTCAACCTGTTTTGAGGAATAGATTTATACAGCATTAACTCATATGCCTTCGAAATTTTAGCTGCATTAGAATTCCCTCCTACTTTTTCCATACGCAAGGCCAATTTTCTGGCTAAATCAATATAAACGCTGTCGTTTAGGGTAACCAATGCCTGCAAAGGTGTATTGGTGCGAATACGCCTTGGACTGCAGACTACTCTGGATGCGCCATCGAAAGCAATAGATGAAGGATATGGCGCAGTACGCTTCCAATAAGTGTAGATTCCTCGTCGGTATTGATCTTCGCCTCCACTAGTTTGCCATTTTGCCCCATTGTATGGCGAAAACCATATGCCTTCGGGTTGCCACGGCATTACCGGCGGACCATACATTTTATTACTTAGAACCCCGCAAACGGCTAAACTTTGGTCTCTGATCTGCTCGGCACTCAGCCTCACCCTCGAACCACGGGCATAAAACTTATTAAACAGGTCTTTTTCCTTTACTTCTTCGGTTACTTTACTATCCTGACGGTAAGTAGCCATCATCACCATTTCTTTAAGCATCTTTTTAACGCTCCAATGGTGTTGGTGCATAAACTGATAGGCCATAAAATCAAGCAGCTCCTGGTGGGTTGGTGTCATACCCTGCGTGCCCATATCTTCTAAGGTTTCTACCAAACCTGCACCATATAGCTGTTCCCATAAGCGGTTTACCATGGTTCTCGATACCAGCGGATTTCGCTTATCGGTAAGCCACATGGCAAGCCCCATTCTATTATCGGGTGCATTTTTGGGCATCGCAAAAGCTAAAGAATTGGGTACGCCAACTTTTACTTCTTTACCTTTAGATGTCCAGGCACCACGCTCAAACACATAGTTTTTACGCTGCATGCTTAGTGGGTTTTCTACCATAACAGGCGTTGTTGATACCTGAGCATTCATCAAATCGGTAAAGGTCTTTTTCTTAGCTAAATAATCTGGATTACCTTTTCCGGGAAACTGTTTGGTAAAGTAAAACCAGTCGAAATACACCATAAACTCATCCGGATTTTTTACCGATGGATTGCTATATTTTAGATACACATCTTTTACCCCACTTTGCTTAGGGAAATCGACCGTTATATTTTCATAACCTTTGGTCTGCGCTACTTTCCACGATTTTATAGCCGGCCCGTTAGGCGAACCTAAATGCAGGCTCATGGTGCCATTTGGTTTGCTGCAATTGTAACGCAATATCAGTTGATCAACATTTTGAAGATTAACCGATTTTAACCTCGCAGATGAACTGTTTTTAAAGAACAGTGCAATGTTGTGATTACCAATTACCGAATTCACCAACTCATCGGCTGTTGTAGAGTTTATGGTCGGCTGACCAGTTTTTAAAAATAATGCTACCTCATCGGCCCGTTCTTTACCAGCTACATTTTTAACCCAGCTGGTTAAATGATTAAGTTCATTTGTAAGACTGTCGTTAAAATTCTTAAGTAATGGATATTCTGCCGACACATCTTCATCCCGCGTATTGTTAAAATACGACATGAATTTATAATATTCATCGTGCTTAAAAGGATCGTACGGATGGCTATGACACTGCACACAAGAAAAAGTAGTACTCATTAATCCTTCCCAGGTGGCATTTACCCGATCCAGCACTGCTGCTGTTCTAAATTCTTCATTATTTGTTCCCCCTTCATCGTTTGTAGGGGTATTACGGCTAAATGCTGTAGCGATGTACTGGGCGTCTGTTGGATTTGGAAATAAATCGCCTGCAATCTGATCGGTAATAAACTTATCGTAAGGCATATCGGCATTATAAGCCTTAATTACCCAATCACGGTAGCTCCAGATATTGCGGTTAGGATCGCTCTCATAGCCTTTTGTATCGGCGTACCGGGCAATATCCAGCCACATAGAAGCCCAGCGTTCGCCAAATTTGGGCGATGCCAGTAAACTATCTACTAAAACATTGTAGGCTTTTTGTTCATCTTTACTATTCAGGTAAAATTTCGCCAGTTTATCTGATGGATAGGTACCAATTAAATCTAAACTCACCCTTCTGAGCAAAGTAGCCTTATCAGCAGTTTTAGCCGGCTTCAGCTTATTTTCTTCCAGTTTGGCAAAAATAAATTTATCTAAATCGTTGCGCACCCAATCGTTATCTACATCTGGTACTTCGGTTGGTTTTACACTAACATAGGCCCAATGATTCCCCCATTTTGCTCCTTGTTTAACCCAGCTGCTAAGAATATCTATTTCCTCATTATTTAAAGCGGGATGCTTATACGGCATTCTTTCTTCGGGATCGTTAGATTTAAGGCGCTTTATAAACTCACTATCATCTGGATTGCCTGGAATGATGGCCGGTTTGCCACTTTTGGTATTGGCCAAAGCTTCGTCTCTGAACAACACACTAAAACCACCCTGCTGTTTAACACCGCCATGGCACGAAATACATTTTTTATTCAGGATGGGCTTAACTTGCGTATTAAAATCGATTTCCTTTTCCGAAGAAAAAAGTGAAAAAGCAACCAGCGCTACAGCAACTACTGCAAAGCCGGAGGCAAATAATATTTTCCTTTTCAATAACATTTGGTTAGTATAAATTAAAGCAGCTTTTAGCAGATATCATTTATTCAATCCGGTTTACCTGGCTAAACTCTTAATTCTAAATCATTGTGTAAACCAAAGGTCAATAAAAATACAGGAGACTAAAATGCATTTTTTTGCGTAAAAGATGGATTATATTACTTTTGTTTTATGCAAAACCAAATATGACAACACAGCCGCTTAAAAAAAAAGATGGTTTTGAATCACAAAAAGCCATTATTATTCCGAGAAATGTGATTTTAAAGCAATGCATAGGGAATGAAATAGTTAGCAACCTATACATTACCCACATTGGTTATTACCCAAAAGCATCTTATCATTACAGAAAAAGGGCGAATGGAGCCGAGCAGCACATTTTATTGTATTGTTTTGATGGGAAAGGCAATATCGAGATTAACAACATCAACTACAGGATTGAAGCTGGTAACTACATCCTCATTCCCAAAAAAACTGCCCATGTGTACCAGGCAGATGGCATTATGCCATGGACAATATATTGGGTTCACTTTTTTGGTACCGGCGCAGATCAATTGATAGCCCAGCTGGATAATTACAAAGGTTATGCAGGTTTTGGCGAAGAACGAAATGTACTGTTCAACACCATTTACAACCGGTTAGAAAGAGGATTTAGCCGTGAAAATATAATTTATGCCAATTTGTGCTTTCACCAGTACATTGCCGAATTTATTTATGCAGATAAACATATAGCCAGCGATAAAACAGTAGAAACCGACAAAGTTGAGGAGGTTATTGATTTTATGCGAAACAATATTGAAAAAACACTTAGTTTAAAAGAAATAGCCTTAGCAGTTTACCTTTCTCCTTCTTACTTATCAGCTATATTTAAAAAGAAAACGGGAACTTCTCCAATCGATTATTTTAACCAGCTTAAAATCCAGAAAACCACTCAATACCTGCTTTTCACTAACCTCAGAATTAATGAAATTGCACAGAAAATCGGTATAAACGATCCTTATTATTTTAGCCGGCTTTTTTCGAATATCATGGGGATTTCGCCAAAGCAATACCGTGATAATAGGTTTAATTGATCTTCCATAAATTAATCCAAAGTCAGTCCAATCTGCTTCAGTAAAATAGCGGCATTAAAAGTTTTGCAGGGGCCATGTTTCAGCAGGTAATCAAATTTCATTTCTCCGTTGGTGATCTGGATATCGAAATGAAAGTTGCGTACGGTAGCCGGGTAATCGTTAATCAAATCTGCCAGCTGCAAATCGTGCGTAGCAAACAATGCAGGCGTTTTTTCAGCAATCAGTTTCTCAACAAAAACTTTCGACCCCAGATATTTATCGCGGCTGTTGGTTCCCCGCAACATTTCATCAATCAGCACCAAAGTATCTTTATCGCGAACCACATTTTCTAAAATCATTTTCAGGCGGTTTAGCTCAGCTTTAAAAGTCGAAGTACTTTCATTCAGCGAATCTTTAATCCGCATATAGGTATTAATCGAAAAAACAGATAATTCGAGGCTTTTGGCACAAACCGGCGCACCCGAATAGGCTAAAACCATATTTATGCCCAGGGTACGTAAAAAAGTACTTTTGCCGGCCATGTTCGAACCGGTTACAATATCAACAGTTGGGTTTTCGCTTACATGAAAATCATTATCCACCCTAAGTTCGCGGCGGATGAGCGGATGCCCAATTTGTTCGGTTTTTAAAGTAAACTGTTCAGTTAATGCCGGAAAAACCCAATCTGACTGGTTATAAGCAACCGTAGCCAGCGAAATTAATTCCTCAAAATCGCCTAAGTGGTTTAGCGCAGCAATTACATCTTTTGAGGAAGATTTGTACCAGATATCGAGATTTATGCAACATTTTAAATCCCACAGTAAAAGTGCATTTAGAATGCCTCCCACGAGAATATTCAACCGGGCATCAAAGTTCTGGATAATTTTAGACAGGCTTTTAATTTCCTGACTTACCGGAATGCGCGAATCGAATAAATTTAAAATATAAGGGCTCTTCCAGTTTTGTTTTTCCGTCCACAAGATAGCGCTGGCATAACCATTTAATAAGCCAGAACTACCACCAAAACTATAAAATACCTTATTAATTTTTGCGCTAAGCAATACATTCCAACCCGTATGGATTACAAAAACCAGTGCCAGCACTTTCCAAAAGGCAGCACTGACTAAAATAGCAGCCAAAATTAAACCAACAGTAACAAAGGGCACCAGCTTAACGTACAAACGCAAAAATTTGCCTTTTACAAATTCCAGTTGGGCACCCAGCTGTAGCTTTAGCTGCATTTTAATTTGCTCTATTTTACCTGGATCGTAACCATGCAAATTGGCTCTGAAACTGTAGGTCTCATCAATTTTAGCTGTAATTTCTTTTACGGCTTCCTGTCGGCTTAAGATGATATCACGTGCCGATTTCTCTGCCAGTCTTTTCGCCAGCACATCGTTACCATTTTTAGTGCTGCAACGGTTTAACAATGCAAATAAAGATGCTTTTCCAAAAATATCGAGATCAGAAGTATGAGGGTGAATTTCAGATTCGAATGCTGTACCATGGTCGTAACCATTTTCTATGTTATTTAAAATATTCCATTCGTTCTGGTAAACCCATAAAAGCTGTTTTTTGTAATCGATTTCGAGATCCAGTTTACTTTGTTTGCGCACTACGTAAGCAAAAGCAAATACCGGCAACAGTAAGGTAATTTGTATCAATGTACGAAAGCCGTCATCGGCAGAGCGTACCAGCAAAACAAAAAACAAGATCTCGGCCAGGAACAAAGCAACCCGAACCAGAGAAAGCTTATCGATTAATTTTTTGGTCTGATTTATACCCTCAGTAACCTGTTTAATTTTTTCACTATAACCCGATATGATCTGTGCTTGTAATTTTAACATTATATTTGAATCTCGAAATTCTAAAGATAGGGAAAATATTAAATGAAGATTACACTGATCGCCATTGGCAAAACCGAAGATAAATATTTAATAGAGGGGATTGATAAATACATTAATCGCTTAAAACACTATATTAACTTCAGTTTTCTGGCTATACCTGATGTAAAAAATGTAAAGAACCTAAGCGAGGCGCAGCAAAAAGCCAAAGAAGCCGAGCTATTGCACAAACAAATCAACAATGGCGACATGGTGATTTTACTGGATGAGAAGGGAAAGAAATATTCGTCGGTTGAGTTTTCCAATTATTTAAACAAACAGATGATTGGTAGTGTTCAACATTTAATTTTTATTATTGGCGGTCCTTACGGGTTCGACGAAAGTATTTACAAAAGGGCTAATGGTTTAATCTCCTTATCGGATATGACTTTTTCGCACCAGATGATCAGGTTATTTTTTGTAGAGCAACTTTACCGTGGATTTAGTATTTTGAAAGGGGAACCCTATCATCATGCTTAAAATGGAAATATGGATAATGTGAACTATGGAAAAAGGAAATAAAAATCATCATTAAATAAAAGAAACGATGTTACTAGACAAATATAAAAGGGAATACAGGTACAAAAGCAACCAGAGCGGCAGCAATAAATATTTATGGATCAGCATTCTCATTTCGCTGCTTATTGGCGGCTTGATTTGGTATTTCGGTTAAGCGTATAAAAAAACACCAGACAAAATGCCTGGTGTTTCCGATACCTTTGCAATAAAAGCTTAAACGCCTTTTTTGCTGGTCATATTTGCTTTTTTAGCCGGAGCCGAAGTTTTCGTAGTTGCTTTTGCACTGGCTGCTGCCTTGGTGCCTGTAGCTTTTACTTTTTTATCAGCTGTTTTTTCTTCAGCTAATTTAACTTCTGCAGGGGTTCCTGGTGTTTCAGGAGCTTCTTCTGTAAACAAAGGAAGATCTTTAAGCAAGTTATACCAGGTAATAATTTTCTTCATATCAGAAGCATATACTTTCTCCTGATCGTGGCCTGGGGCTACTTCAAGAAAGTAAGCACGTAGATCGCCTTTTAAATCAGGTGTGCTTCCTTTAGCCGCAATTTTCGCAAAAATATCGGCCAGTTTAATTTCTTCATCTTCACCATATACAGTAATATCTTCTAATGAAGCTAATTTTGTATTAGTGATGTTGGCTACAATTTTAGTTTTTTGTGCATCTAAGCTCTCCAAAATGTAACCTACTTTATTTTGTCCAACCAGTTTAAATAAACCAGGTCTGCCAGATACGGCAACAATTCCTCTTAAGTTCATATATGTATGTGTTAGGCGGCTAGCGGTTAGCGTGAAGCGTTACAAAACGCCTGTTCGCCGTACGCCTATCGCGTTATCATTTGCCTGGTGCGAAGTGCAAAGAGCGCTATGCTCAAAGCCCTTAGCACTTTGCTTTCTTAATCTTCTAAAACTTCAATGTTCAAAATCTTATCTCCTTGACGGATATCATCAACAAGATCTACGTTTTCTACAACTTTACCAAAACAAGTATGGTTACGGTCTAAGTGTGCAGTGTTTGTTCTGCTGTGGCAGATAAAAAACTGCGAACCACCAGTGTTACGGCCAGCATGTGCCATTGATAAAACACCACGATCGTGATATTGGTTATCGCCATCTAATTCGCAATCAATTTTGTAACCCGGACCACCAGTACCAGCTAAATGTGCAGTAGCGGGATCTTTTGAATTCGGACATCCACCCTGAACCACAAAGTTCGGAATTACACGGTGAAAAGTTACTCCATCATAAAAGCCTTCTTTAGCTAATTTTTTAAAGTTTGCAACGGCTTTTGGCGCATCGTTATCGTAGAATTCTACGGTCATATCGCCTTTTTCTGTTTTTATTATTGCTTTACTCATCTTAATATCGGTACTAATTTTTTAAATCTCTCTACTTAAAAAGAACGAAGTATCTTTTAAGTAGAGGGCAAAAATAACAAAATTGTATAACTTATAACACCATTAAATTTTTCTATCCAGTATAAATGAGGTATTTTAGTATTTTAAGTAAATCAGTTTTGACAAAGAAATATTATATCCTCCTCATCTGTCTGCTCTGTTCTTTGGGGCTTAAGGCTTCATCGTTGTTAATTTATATGGATGAAGACCAGAAGAACCACCTTAAAGCCTATGGTATAGCGTATTGGACCATCAGTAAACAAGTTGAGGTAGATTGGCTTCTAAATTACCGTGGAGGTAGTTTTCTAATCAAATATAATAAAGCCGTAGAAGACGAACTGAAAATAAGAGGCGTATCGTACGAAGTAATGGCCGATGGAAAAGTGGTTAGTTTGTTAAACGAAATCAGCGATCCTTCGGTAAACATGGAAATGGTAAAGCTGGAGAAAACGCCAAAAATTGCTGTTTACTCACCTAAAAGCAAATTGCCATGGGATGATGCCGTTACCTTGGTTTTAACCTATGCCGAAATTCCGTACGATGTAATATACGATGATGATATTTTGCAGGATAAGCTAAGCAAGTACGATTGGCTACACCTGCACCACGAAGATTTTACAGGTCAATATGGTCGTTTCTGGGCTAATTTCAGGTATGCTACCTGGTACCAGGAGGATGTAAAAAACCAGGAGACTTTGGCCAAACGCATGGGTTTTAAAAAGGTATCGGAAATGAAACTTGCGGTAGCCAAACACATAAAAGAGTACTGTGCAGGTGGCGGTTTCCTGTTTGCCATGTGCTCGGGTACCGATAGTTTTGATATCGCGCTGGCCGCCGAAGGCGTGGATATTTGTGCCCAGATGTTTGATGGCGATGCTGCTGACCCAAATGCACAATCTAAACTTGATTTCAATAAAACACTTGCCTTTCAGAATTTCAGGCTCGATAACAACCCCATGAATTATGAATTTTCGGATATTGATGTTACCCAAACACGCACTTTGAACCAAACCAACGATTACTTCACACTTTTCGATTTTTCGGCCAAGTGGGATTTGGTACCAACCATGCTTACACAAGACCACGACAAAGTAATTAAAGGTTTTATGGGTCAAACCACTGCTTTTAAAAAGAGCCTGGTTAAAACGAGTGTAACAGTGTTGGGTGAAAATAAAGGTGCTGCCGAGGTACGTTACCTCCATGGCGAAATTGGTAAAGGCCAGTTTACCTTTTATGGTGGCCACGATCCGGAAGATTACCAGCATGCGGTAGGCGATCCGCCAACAGATTTAAACCTGCATCCAAATTCACCTGGCTATCGCCTTATTTTAAACAACGTACTTTTTCCTGCAGCTAAAAAGAAACCACAAAAAACTTAATTTCTGCTAAAATCATTTCTGGCATTATTCATTTTAGGCTTAAAACTACCTGGCTTTAACCCTATATTCCTGTTATGTATACAATAAGGAACAAAAATCTCTTGCGCAAAGCTATACCGTAATAATACCAATTCGGCACAAATACACTACTGTAAACCAACACATTACAATCCGATTTGTAACACGCTTGATACTTTGGCACAGCTTTTGGAAATGAGGCTTGTAATTAACAACAGGTTTAAAGCCTGAAATTTTTTAAACAAGATCTTTCTAAAAGAAAAATATTATGAAAAAGTTATTATTAAGTGCATCGGTTATTTTATTAGCAACAGGTGCTTTCGCACAATCAACTACAGGTACTACTTCAAGATTTGGTATTAAGGCAGGAGTTAACTTAGCTAAAATTCATTCAAGTGGAGATAATGAATCTATCTACAATGACAATGCTAAAAACAATCTTGGCTATAATGTTACCGCTTTCGGAGATTTTGGTGTGGCTAACAACTTTTTTATCCAGCCCGGAATTTCATTGCAAAATAAAGGTGTAAAATTTGAAGGCACCAGTTCTGCAACTGTAGGCGCTACTACTACAACTACTACTTCATCAGTAAAAACAAATGTAATGGCTATTGAAGTACCGGTTAATGCGGTATTTAATATTCCAACAGGCGATGCTGGTGCAGTGCAAATTAGTGCCGGTCCGTATATTGGATTTAACATTTCTGGTAAAAACAAAGGAAATACCACAACTACTACTGTAAATAACAACACCAATTCGAGTGTAACCAGTACCAGCAGTAACGACAGGGATTTAAGCTTTGGTAGCGCAAACGATAAAGATCAGAGCTCTATTGATTTTGGTGCAAACTTTGGCTTAACTTATCGTACTTCAGCAGGTTTCTTGGTAGGTGCTAACTATGGTTTAGGTTTATCTGATTTAACTCCAAAAGACAGACAAGCGAACAGCAATAAATTTACCAATCGTGTGTTAGGATTTACAGTAGGTTATTCTTTCTAAGCAATAACATACCTATGAAAAACAAAAACCTTCCCGGTGTAAAATCGGGAAGGTTTTTTTATGCTTTTTGATTGAATGCCTAATCGTAAAAATTCCAGCTCACCCCAAATTTAAGCAAGGCATCCTGCATCGGATAGCGGTTAACAGTAAAGTATCCCTTCTGGAAAAGCCCCTGGTTTACGAAATCATATTTAACAAAGATATTTGCTCTTCTTAAATTTGCTTTAAAAAACACATCAACAATTGGTTTCGACTGTAAATTAACCGGATTATCCTCATCAATATAAAACTGTGCAGTAGCCGGCGAGTACAAATAGTTTGCATACTCCGAATTGTAGCGAACATCGAATCCGATATTTGCCTTCAACACTTTAAAGAAGGTATTATTGAAATAAATACTGTTGTAGGTATAAATCTCCGGTGTTCTTAAAACAGCATTTTTATCGGTTTTTTGGTAGGCCACATAGTTTTCTAACGCAAACTTACCAAAGCGCCATTTCTTTAATACATCGATTCTGATTAAGCTGATATCTGCTGTAGCCTGTTTAGGCAGGATAGCCGTTGTACCGTTACTGTGGTCGGCAGCAAAATACAGGTAATTACTGGTTAAGAAGTATTTTGCCCCTGCGGTAAGGTCGTACTTATCGTTAATGTAATTGAAAGAGAGATTCAGGATTTTGGTATTCTTAAAATCGTTATTGGTCCATTTGTAGTGGTTACCGTGGTAATAATCGTAAATTGCTGATGGACTCTGGTTTTGTGCATAAGCTCCAAGTTCTATCCGGCCAATGGTTTTACCCAAAAGGATTTTACTTTTGGCCTCATACAGATAATCGCCGGCATTTTCGCCTTGCAGGATTTGCTGTAAGTCTAAATTAAAATCGACATTGGTAGAAAATCGGTAACCCGCAGCACCCAAAACCGTAATATTCTGGTAATAAGCCCGGCTTTGCTCATAGCTGGTACCATCTAATTTAAGCCCCAGAAATTCATGTTTATAATAATCGTGCCTGATCCCCGCATCTACCTTTAGCTCATTCTTAATTACCGACGAATTTTTAGGTCGCAGGAAGAAACTGTAAATAAACTCATTTTTAACATGCAGCACACGGGTCGAATCGTTTGTAAAGGTAGTACTGGCAATTCCCGGAGGCAGCACATTATTTACATCAGTTTCATTCTTTAAAAAATCGTAGGTATTGGTATTGTATTCAAAAGTATGGGTAAGCTTATTGGTTGGTAAAACTGCATTATTCGCATTGGCAGAGGTATCGATACGGCCCACATAATAAGTCTGCTTTAAAAACAGGGTATTTTTCTTATAAATATTCCGGGCTGATGACAGATTTACTGGTTCGGCCTCCCTGCTAATGGTAGAATAATCGGGATTAAATATCTGTTTGGCAGAAGTTACCGATCCATTCTCGTAACCACGCATGGTATTAAAAATTGCCGAAGCCCACATGTTATAACGTTTGCTAGGCGATTGATACCACGAAAACACCGCTACATTTAAGTTATCGCCACGCTGCCTCGCATAAAAACCCTTGGAGTCGCCACGGTTAAAATTTACCCCAACATTCCAGTTTCGTTTAATATTTTGGGTGTGAATAGCCCTAAAAAGTTGCTCCTTTTGACCCGCGCTTACAAAATATAAGCTTGTAAAAGGCGTTCGAGCCTGATAGTAAATAATATCTTCGGGCGTTAAGGCATAATAATCGAGCGAATGGAAACCCACATCGAAACCAATGCGCTTGCTCGGTTCGAACAATAAAGGCCTGGCCGAAAGTCCCATATTACCATTGCTAATGGTGGGGTGTGTAGGTTGTAAAAGCGGACTATAATTCTGGATATTGGTGGTAGAGGTATCGAGTGGCAACAGCACAATACTATCTTTGGTTAAAGATAGCTTAGTAAAACGAATGTATTTTGCCGTAAAAACTACCGAATCCTTACCCCCATCCAGCTTTTTTCTAACCGAATCGAGTTCTTTATTGGTACCAACACTTGTTTTTAAATCTTGTGCAAAGGCTTTGTTGATGCCCATGAGCACGATAATCAAAAAACAGATCTGAACAATATTACGCATCTTACAGTTCGGCAATTAAGCGGGTTAAAATTTCGGTCATTTTAGGCTCGGCCTTAGCTGCAGCCTCTAAAATTTCGTCAAGGTTAAAAGGTTGTAAATCTTCCGGAAATCCCTCATCCGTTAATACGGAAATGGCAAAAACAGGCAAACCGGCATGGTTGGCTACAATAACTTCGGGTACAGTGCTCATGCCCACAGCATCGGCACCAATTAAACGCAGGTATTTATATTCAGCCTTGGTTTCTAAATTAGGACCAGAAACAGCTACGTAAACACCTTTGTGGCATTTTACATCAACATTTTTGGCTATTTCTAAAGCTTTGGCAATAATAGAACGTTTATATGGCTGGCTCATATCCGGAAAACGCGGTCCCAGTTCGCTTTCAATCAAGCCTCTTAGCGGATTATCGGGTTGCAGGTTAATATGATCTTCTATAATCATTAAATCACCTTTCTTAAACTCAGGGTTTAATGAACCGGCAGCGTTAGAAACAATCAGGTTTTCGATGCCTAAGCCTTTCATTACTCGCACCGGAAAAGTAATTTGCTGCATACTATAACCTTCGTAATAGTGCAAACGACCTTGCATAGCCACAATTTTCTTTCCGTTTAAAGTTCCGAAAATAAGCTTTCCGCTGTGAAATTCAAGCGTAGAAATCGGGAAATTCGGGATATTAGAATACATAAGCTGATGCTCGACTTCGATATCTTTAACCAGCCCGCCGAGCCCTGTACCTAAAACAATGCCTATCTCCGGTTTAAAATTCTCTGTTTTACGTTTTATATATTCAACGGTTTCTTCTATTGCTCTTAACATAATTTAAAATGAGTTCGTCAAAGGTAATCTTATCTTCTTCAAATAATTCAACCTCAATGGGTAAATAATATACGGGTAAATTTACCAGTAAATCTTCAAATCCGGTAGCTCTTAAACGTTTGCTATCCTTTTCTGTTGTGATGATGATTTTTTCTTTTTTTATTTCTGCTTCAAAAGCTGTTTTTAACTTACTGATATCGGTATGCTTAAAGGCGTAATGATCCCTGAATGCTTCGTGTTTAATGCTTTGGGTATATTTCTGGAGCTCTTCTATTAAGGGTTCTGGATTGGCGATACCTGTTAGCAGGAAAACCTCAAAATCCTTAATCGAATCGAGCGGCCTGCTTTCTTCCCGGTACAGGTGTTGCAGCTGGCCATACTTTAAATAAGCATGCAAGACCGGCTGGTTGTTATCAGGTTGTAATTCGTTTATAGATGCCTGCTGCGCCACATGCAGGAGCGGTACCGGGGACTTGGTAACCAAAAGCACATCAGCCCTTTTGCGCGAAGCAAAAACATCCCTTAGATTTCCGGCCGGCAATAAAAACTGCAAAGTGCCCAGTTTCCTGAATTCGAAAAGCAGAATATTAAAACCTGCTCTTATTGCCCGGTGTTGAAAAGCATCATCCAGAATAATTACATCGTGATCGTTTTGCAATTGCTTTACCCCTGCCACCCGGTCTTCGCAAACGGCTACTGTAACTTCTTTAAATTTCTGATAGTATTGCAAAGGCTCGTCGCCTATTGTTTCGGCTGTAGCACTAGCATCGGCCAGGATAAAGCCTTTGGTTTTACGACCATATCCCCGGCTTAAAATAGCAACTTTATAACCTGACAGCAACCTCAGAAGGTATTCTGTTGTCGGTGTTTTTCCAGAGCCACCAACAGCCAGGTTACCAACACAAATTACAGGCAGATCGAACGATACACTGCGCATGATTCCCCAATCGTACAGCTTTTTCCGGAGAACAACAGCCATTCCATAAATAAATGAAAAAGGAAGGAGCAGAAGGCGTAAATAATTAACTAGCATAGTGTCGTGGATTCAAAAATACTGATTATTTAAAAAAGAAAGGCATTACTCAATAAAGCAACCGTTAAGCAACTGAAATGGTTTGAACGAATATCTTAGAAAGAAGATGTAAAATGGTTGATGGAAGCGCTTGACTTCTTCGGGTCTTGACTATTAATTTATGTTTTTTTACTATAATTGTTCCCTATCAAAACATAAACGCATGTCTCCAAATAAACGCTTAGTAGTTGGTCAAGGTCAGATTAGTGGCTATATTTCTATATTTTTAGCTGTTCTGGCATTACTGGGTATTCTCTGCTTTCATTATCCGGAGAAACTTACCACACCCGAATTCCGTGAAATTTACACGAAAGACAGTATGGAGGTTTTAATGCTTGGCGGGGTAATTGCATCTTTCTTCTTTTCGGCATTAAGCATTATTTTAAGCAAAAAATTAAGGTGGGGCTGGCCGGGTTTTCTATTGGCTGCCTTCGCTGTGTTATTGGGCGCTGTAACCGTTGAGGGCAGAGATGTTGCCAAATCGAGCTGGCATTTTGGTTTAGACTGGATGATTTTGGATTTACTCTTAATGGTAGCCATTTTTGTACCGCTGGAGTTGTTTTTTCCCAAAAACACCAATCAGACCAAGTTTCACGAAGAGTGGCGTACCGATTTAACCTATTTTGTAATCAGCCATTTATTTATTCAGTTTTTTGGCATTGTAACTCAAAAACCCGCAGTGCTCTTTTTCGGCTGGATGGGTTTAGATAAAATCCATACCTGGGTTCAAAGTTTGCCTTTTGCCCTGGCCCTTTTTCTGGCGTTCTTCAGTACCGATTTATTTCAATATTGGGCACATCGCTTTTTCCATACCAGGGTTGCTTTGTGGCGTTTTCATTCCATCCACCATTCTACCCAAAACATGGATTGGCTGGCCGGAAGCCGAACACATTTTATCGATATCTTTTTTACCCGCGCCATGACTTTTATCCCGTTGTATATCCTGGGTTTTTCGTCAACAGTATTTAATGTGTACATCATTTTTATTGCCATTCATGCGGTTTTGATTCACGCCAACACTCGAATTAACTTCGGGCCACTCAAATACATCTTCACCACCCCTCAATATCACCATTGGCACCATTGCGAAGATCCTAAATATTACGGACATAATTTCGCATCGATATTTCCATTTATTGATATGCTGTTTGGCACCTATTATTTACCTGGAAAGGAATGGCCTGCCGGAACCGGCGTGCACGAAGCTGCTTACCCAAAAGGATTTGTGAAACAAACCATTTACCCATTTACCAAAAGCCCTTTCGATACTGATCTGAATATGGAAGAGCGTAGCGATAGGTAAACTTATTGGATGATTAAAGTGGTTGGTGGAGACACCAACCACCAGAGACCTGCTAGCGGTTGGTGTCCTCACCAATGCTATTAACTTATCGTCATAAATATTTGATATTCAAATATTTATGACGATATTTAGTTATTAAACAATAAGATTGAAATGAGTATAATTTCTTTGAACCAAATTGGGGAGCAACATAAAGTGGCTCCTAAAAAAAACATTTGACTTCATTCAGGATAAAAATAGCTTTTCTCAATACATTAAAG
>NZ_CAESCM010000012.1 GCF_903166585.1 Pedobacter ghigonis | reverse complement strand
ATAAAACAGCAAAAAGACGAATCTCAATGGAACTAGATGACATGGTTACCATTCAGATAGTTATCGCCTGTGGGGGTAATCCAGATCTGGTCTTTAGAGGGCCGTAAGGTTTCGAACACTCCTAATTTGTAATCCCGACTTGAAAATTAACTGGAAATTGTAAACTGCCAGGAGACTATTATTTCTTCTCATAAGCAATTAGGATAATCAGGTCATTACCCGCATCAGGCTCAATACCATGCGAGCTGCCCGGCCGGGTTAAAATGGCATCACCCTGTTTAACAGAGAAAACCTTACCATTCATTTTCATTTTACCGTTACCACTGATGACGTAATAAATTTCATCCTCTTTCTGCAGGTGGTAACCGATAGAAGAACCCGGTTTTAAAATGCGCTTTCTGAAAATGGTTTTCAGGTTTTTGGCCTGGGCAAAGAAATTAAAACCGATGGTTTCGCCACCACCATTGTGTGTACCCGGTTCGGTTTTGGCTACTTCAACATCATTTTGCAAAATGTATTTCGTAGTATCGGCTGTTTGTGCCTTAGCGGCGGTAGAAATAAAGAATGTAAAAAATAATACTGCTAATGCAAAGTTTCTCATGTGGTTCGTTTTTATATCTGGTTATCAGCTTTAAGCTTTAGTCTTTCAGCTTTGGTCTTTTCGCTTTAGTCTTTCAGCTTTCCGCTTCGGTCTTTCCGCTTACTCTCTATCCAAAAGTAACAAATTATGTTAAATAAACTTCTGCACGTTCGTTAAGGCGGGTGATAGGAGCGGGCATCCCGATTCATCTAGATAAAGCGAAAGCGGGGTTCCAGTAGCCATAAACCAATTCCTTACATTTTCCTGAAAAAACGGGGCAAATAATATGCTTTTCGGTTTGACTTTCCAGTCAATAATATTAGCTTTGCACAAAAAAAATTGATACATGAGCGTTTTAGTAAATAAAGATTCTAAGGTTATCGTTCAGGGTTTTACCGGAAACGAAGGAACTTACCACGCAGAACAGATGTTGGCGTATGGTACAAACGTAGTTGGTGGTGTAACGCCTGGCAAAGGTGGGCAATTACATTTAGATAAGCCTGTTTTTAATACTGTTAAAGATGCCGTTGATAAAACGGGAGCAAATGTATCGATCATTTTCGTGCCACCTGCTTTTGCTGCTGATGCGATTATGGAAGCTGCCGAAGGTGGTATTAAAGTAATTGTTTGTATTACTGAAGGTATCCCAACTAAGGATATGATTCAGGTAAAAGAATATATTGCCGACCGTGATGTTACTTTGATTGGCCCTAACTGTCCTGGTATTATCACTGCTGATGAGGCTAAAATTGGTATCATGCCAGGTTTTATCTTCAAAAAAGGTAATGTAGGTGTGGTTTCTAAATCAGGAACTTTAACTTATGAAGCCGTAGATCAGGTTGTAAAAGCTGGTTTAGGGATTACTACAGCTATTGGTATTGGTGGCGATCCGATTATCGGAACACCAACCGTTGAGGCTGTTAAATTATTAATGAACGACCCAGAAACTCACGGTATCATCATGATTGGTGAAATTGGTGGTGGAATGGAAGCTGAAGCTGCACGTTGGATCAAAGAACACGGTACTAAACCTGTTGTTGGTTTCATCGCTGGTCAAACTGCGCCTCCGGGACGTAGAATGGGTCACGCTGGTGCTATTGTTGGTGGTGCTGATGATACTGCTGCTGCTAAAATGAAAATTATGGCTGAATGTGGTATCCGTGTAGTAGAAAGTCCTGCTGAAATCGGTGCTGCAATGGCAGAAGAATTAGCGAAGTAAGATTTTTAAATTTACATAAAGAAAAGCGTTTCGATTAGGTTCGGAGCGCTTTTTGTTTATCGCTTGTTTTTTACCGCAAAGCATGCAAAGTTTGGGTTGTTACTTGCTTTTAACCGCCGAGTTTACAGAGAGAACAGGATGAACACAGAGGTTTTTTATCAACACTCAGGTGTACTTAGGTGTCTTAGGTGGTAAATAATTTAAATGGGCATGTCACCATAAGTCTTGTCAGTTTTACCGCAAAGGCCGCAATGAACTTAGGCAAAGCATGCAAAGTTTGAGCTATTACAAAGAACGCAGACACTTTTTAGTTCGTGCTTAATTTTAACCACAAAATATGAAAAGTTTTAGGTTTGATATTATTTAACCACCGAGTACACAGAGAGAGGCATAAGAATAATAAGGCTTTTTGTTGGCCTTTAGTTTTTAATTCAAGTCTCAGGTTTACTAAGGTGTCTAAGGTGGTTAATAATGTAAGCAGGCACATCACCACAAGCTTTGTCAGGGTGAAGTAAACACTAATACAAACTGTTGAAACAGCAAACCAAAACCTATAGCTTTAACGTATATTGTAACATGAGAACGATGTTAAATAAACTATTTTTAGTTTCGGCTGTTGTTTTAATTACAGGGCTTTCGGCCTGCGCACAAAAACAGGATAAGAAAGAAGCAAAACAGCCAAAGGAAACAGCACAAATTATAGCCAAGAAAAAAATGAACTGGAATCCATTAACACCCGAAGAAGAAAGAATAATTGTAAATAAAGGCACTGAATATCCGGGAACGGGCAAATACGAGCATACCACAGATAAAGGAACCTATACCTGCAAGCGCTGCAATGCGGCCTTGTATCGCTCAGAAAGCAAGTTCGATGCGCACTGCGGCTGGCCAGCATTCGACGATGAAATTAAAGGTGCTGTAAAGCGCATTCCTGATGCGGACGGATCGCGTACAGAAATTGTTTGTGCCAATTGTGGCGCACACTTAGGTCACGTATTTTTAGGAGAAGGCTTTACCAATAAAGACACCCGTCATTGCGTAAATTCGATTTCCATGAATTTCGTGCCCGATAAGAAATAAGGTGGGTATAGTAGGGTTAGGTAGAGGTGTACGGCATAAGCTGTACACCTTTTTTTATGGCTTTTTGTAATAATTCAAATGGTCAATCGTTTGCGCGTTCTTTCCTGGACACAAGTATCTGCCGAATGCCTTATTTTAGTGGTACTAACCAATGTACACCCAAAAATCAGGATTAATGAAACGCCAAATTTTATTATTAACCCTCATCTTATTTGTCTTTTGTTCGGCATTTGCCCAAAAAGCAGTTAAAAAAACTACTCAGCCAAAACTGGCAAAACCAAACATCGTTTATATACTTGCCGATGATATGGGTTACGGTGAGTTGGGTTGTTACGGGCAGGACAAAATCGAAACTCCCAATCTGGATGCTTTAGCCAAACGCGGCATGAAATTTACCCAGCATTATGCTTATCCTGTATGTGCGCCATCGCGTTATATTCTAATGACCGGCCAAAATTCGGGTAAAGCTTTTATTCGCGGCAACCACGAATGGGGTGAGCGCGGACCTGTATGGGATTTTAAGGCCATGGAAGAAAATCCTTATTTGGAAGGGCAATATCCAATACCCGATTCAACCGTTACCTTAGCTGAAGTGCTTAAAAGTGCGGGTTACACTACGGGTATGGTGGGTAAATGGGGACTTGGTGCACCTTTTACTACTGGTTTTCCTACACAACAAGGCTTCGATTATTTTTACGGCTATATCTGCCAGCGGCAAGATCATACCTATTACAGCGGTCACCTGTGGGAAAATGAAAACCGGATCCCTTTAGACAACAAAATACAGGCACCTACGGTCACTTTTCCTAAAGGATTGGATAGTTTAGATGAGAAAAACTATGAGCAATATGCACAGAAAGATTATGCTCCCGACTTTTTGGTCAAAGCAGCTTTAAAATTTATAGATAAAAATGCTGCCAAGCCCTTTTTCCTGTATTATCCAACACCTTTACCACATGTTTCTTTGCAGGCACCTAAAGATCTGGTAGCCTATTACCATCAGAAATTTGGCGATGAAAAACCATTTTTGGGCGATGGCTCTTATTTTCCTTGTCGCTATCCCCGAGCCACCTATGCAGCCATGATTACCTTACTTGACAGGCAGGTGGGCGAATTAGTTAAGGAGCTGAAAACAAAAGGCGTTTACGATAATACCATCATTTTATTTTCGGCCGATAATGGTGTAGCATTTAATGCGGGCGTTGATCCGGCATTTTTTAAGAGTGCCGGTCCCTTTAACGGCAGTTATGGCTGGGGCAAAGGTTTTGTGCGCGAAGGCGGCATCAGGGAGCCCTTTATTGTTTCGTGGCCTGGTAAAGTAAAATCCGGTAGCACAAGCGATCTGATTGCCTCCACCATGGATATGATGCCTACTTTTTGCGATCTGCTTGGTTTAAACATGCCAAAGGATGTTGACGGGATCAGCATTTTGCCAACTTTACTGGGACAGCAGCAGAAAAATACCCATCCGTATTTGTATTTCGAATATCCTGAATATGGTGGTCAGCAGGCTATCCGTTTGGGCAATTGGAAAGGGCTACGATTAAATATGCTCAAGGGCAATGCGAAGTGGGCTTTGTACAATCTGGAGAACGATATCAAAGAAGAAAATGACCTGGCTGCTAAACATCCGGATATTGTCGAAAAAATGATTAAAATCAGTAAGCAGGAACACCGGACTCCGGCCTTATCACGCTTTTTAATTCCGGTTTTGGAGCGCGAAATGAAATAAATTACTGCACCAGACCAAGGTTTTTTCGACAGCTTAAAATCGTACTTAGCGCAGTGTTAGGCAGCGATTTTGTACCCGTAATCCTGGTCTGGTATTTCGGTTAACAGCTAATCATTTGCAGGTGAAAGGCCAATTAACAGCTTCATTTTAAACTAAATGCTTATATTTGCGGGCTCGATAAAGAATTTTAGCCTATGAAGTATCTTCTGTTATTAAGTAGTTTGTTCTTGTTTTTACACAGTAATGCACAAGATTCCGCGTCATCAGTAAATGAAACGGACAGTATTAAAAAAACAGTTCTCGCCACTTATTACCACAGAAAATTTGAAGGCCACCGCACCACGAGCGGAGCCCGTTACCGGTCAAAAAAACTCACCGCCGCACACCGCACACTTCCATTTGGTACACTGGTTACCGTAACCAATCCGGTTAACGGAAAATCGGTAGTTGTGAAGGTGAACGATCGTGGTCCTTTCTCTAAAAGACTGGCTATCGATTTATCAGAAAGGGCTGCTAAACAGATTGGTATTTATCGCAAAGGTATTGCTAAAGTTAACCTCAGTTACACTGTTGAATAGTACTCTTTTTAGCTCTATTTCTGGCTTAAAACACCCCTCAAATTTAAGTTATTAACACTCTTTTTTGTTTGTTAAACCCTTTAAAAGAAACAATTAGCTTTTTTTTGGCTTGAAAATGATATTGGGCTGATCGTTTTTCCCCAGCAATCGGGTAGGGTGTTAACAACTTTGGTTCACTAAAAAGGGCCACCGTATATATATTTGTTATAACAAAGTTCTTTAACTTCTTGCACTTGAAAACAAATATAAAAGCTTAGTTTTTAGTAATTTATGCGTATATCTCTCAGATTGCAATTTTAAATTTTCCGAACTAAAAACCCAGTTGTTTGTCAGGTAATAGGGTTAGCACTTTCACTACAGCGTTTTGATAAAAGACATTACAATCATCATATAAAATTGATGGATGCGTGTCTTCGTCGGCTCTGTTAAAAATTAGATTTAAAAACATCAGCGTATGGAACAGGAATTATTACTACAAGAAAACAAAGACAGATTTGTGCTTTTGCCGATTAAATATCCGGCAATCTGGGAAATGTATAAAAAGACCGAAGCTAGTTTTTGGACAGCAGAAGAGATTGATCTTTCTGACGACCAGAAACACTGGGATAATTTAAATGATGGCGAAAGACATTTCATTTCTCATATTCTTGCTTTCTTTTCTGCTAGTGATGGTATTGTAAACGAAAACCTTGCGGTAAACTTCATGAGTGAGGTTCAATTGCCTGAAGCACGTTGTTTTTATGGTTTTCAGATCATGATGGAAAACATCCATGCCGAAACCTATGCGCTGTTAATCGATACTTATATTAAAGATCCGGAAGAAAAAGACCGTTTATTCCACGCTATCGATACTGTTCCGGCAGTAAAAAGAAAAGCAGAATGGGCATTACGCTGGATTGATAACGGAACTTTTGCCGAGCGTTTGGTAGCTTTTGCTGCTGTTGAAGGTATTTTCTTCAGCGGAAGTTTCTGCTCGATCTTCTGGTTAAAGAAACGTGGTTTAATGCCGGGCTTAACTTTCAGTAACGAGCTGATCTCGAGAGATGAAGGTTCTCATTGCGAATTTGCGTGCCTATTGTACAGCATGTTGAGCAACAAATTGAGCGAAGAACAAGTTCACTCTATT
This sequence comes from Pedobacter ghigonis, assembly GCF_903166585.1. Lineage (GTDB taxonomy): Bacteria > Bacteroidota > Bacteroidia > Sphingobacteriales > Sphingobacteriaceae > Pedobacter > Pedobacter ghigonis. Next base: position 174,778 of record NZ_CAESCM010000012.1, on the reverse strand, counting down.
ATCAGCGATGCTGTAGAAATTGAAAAAGAATTTATTACCGATGCATTGCCAGTTGCCTTAATTGGTATGAATGCAAAATTAATGAGCCAGTATATCGAGTTTGTAGCCGATAGATGGTTACAGGAATTAGGTTACAAAAAAATATACAACTCAACCAATCCTTTCGATTTTATGGAAATGATTTCGTTGCAGGGTAAAACCAACTTCTTTGAAAAACGTGTTGGCGATTATCAGAAAAGTGGTGTATTGACCGCTGCCGATAACAAAGCACAGGCGTTTTCTTTAGATGAAGACTTCTAGGTAGAATTTTGAATTAGAGAATGATGGAATGGGTGAATGCTCCGTTCATCAATTGAAATAAATAAAATAATGAATTGTGGTGGGAGTAAGGAGGGGTAATTAATATTCTCTCATTCGAAACTCACTCATTCACTCAGTAACAAAACTTAAATCTCATAAAATATGTTCGTACTAAAAAGAGATGGCCGGAAAGAGCCGGTGCAATTTGACAAAATCACAGCACGTATTCAAAAACTTTGCTATGGTTTAAATTCAGATCTTGTAGATCCGATCGATGTTGCCAAAAAGGTAATCGAAGGTTTATACGATGGGGTAACTACCTCGGAGTTGGATAACCTTGCTGCAGAAACAGCCGCATCGTTAACTACAAAACACCCTGATTATGCTTTGTTAGCCTCGCGTATCGCGGTTTCTAACCTGCATAAAAACACTACTAAATCATTCTCGGGTACGATGAAAATGTTGTACGAATATTTCGACCCGAAAGCGCAGAAAGAGGCACCTCTTATCGCTGATGATGTTTATGAGATTATTGAAAAAAACAAGGATATTTTAGATAGTTCTATCATTTACGACCGCGATTTCGGCTTCGATTATTTCGGTTTTAAAACTTTAGAAAAATCTTACCTTTTAAAAGTTAATGGTCAGATTGTTGAGCGCCCTCAGCATTTGTTCATGCGTGTTTCTGTTGGTATCCACAAAGAAGATATCGAAAGCGCAATTAAAACCTATAACCTAATGAGCGAGCGTTGGTTTACACATGCTACACCAACCTTATTCAACGCGGCTACACCAAAACCTCAAATGTCGTCATGCTTCTTGTTAACCATGCAGGATGACAGTATCGAGGGTATTTACGATACTTTAAAGCAAACCGCTAAGATTTCGCAAAGCGCTGGTGGTATTGGTTTAAGCATCCACAACATCCGTGCAACCGGTTCATATATTGGCGGTACAAACGGTACAAGTAATGGTATTATCCCAATGTTACGCGTATTTAACGATACTGCGCGTTATGTAGATCAGGGTGGAGGTAAACGTAAAGGTGCTTTCGCAATCTATTTAGAGCCTTGGCATGCTGATGTTTTCGAATTCTTAGACCTTCGTAAAAACCACGGTAAAGAAGAAATGCGTGCGCGCGATTTATTCTATGCCCTTTGGATCAACGATTTGTTTATGCAACGTGTTAAAGACAATGGCGACTGGACCTTGTTCTGCCCGCACGAAGCACCAGGTTTAGCAGATTGTTTTGGTAAAGAATTCGAAGAATTATATGCTAAATACGAAGCAGAAGGCCGTGGCCGCAGAACCGTTAAGGCACAAGAGCTTTGGTTTGCTATTTTAGATTCGCAGATTGAAACCGGTACACCTTATATGTTGTTTAAAGATGCAGCGAACAGCAAATCTAACCAACAAAACTTAGGTACCATTAAGAGTTCTAACCTGTGTACCGAAATTATCGAGTATACGTCTAAAGATGAAGTTGCAGTTTGTAACCTAGCTTCACTGGCATTGCCTCGTTTCGTAATCAACGGTGCTTTCGATCACCAAAAATTATACGATGTAACTTATCAGGCTACTTTAAACCTGAACAAGATCATCGATCATAACTATTACCCTGTTCAGGAAGCTGAAAACTCTAACATGCGCCATCGTCCCGTTGGTTTAGGTGTACAAGGGTTAGCTGATGCCTTTATCTTATTGCGTTTACCTTTCGAAAGTGATGAGGCTAAACGTTTGAATAAAGATATCTTCGAAACGATTTATTTTGCTTCGATGTCGGCTTCGCACGATTTAGCTGTGAAACACGGTCCTTACCAAACATTTAAAGGTTCGCCATTATCAAAAGGTAAATTCCAGTTCGATTTGTGGAATGTAACACCAGATAGCGGCCGTTGGGATTGGGATGCATTGCGCAAAAAAGTAGTTAAAGATGGTGTGTACAACTCTTTATTGGTTGCTCCAATGCCAACTGCATCTACTTCGCAGATTTTAGGTAACAACGAGTGTTTTGAACCATATACTTCAAACATTTACACCCGTCGTGTATTGAGTGGAGAGTTCGTGGTAGTAAACAAACACTTATTGAAGGATTTAGTAGCATTAGGTTTGTGGAATAATGATATGAAAAATCAGATCATTTTGGCCAACGGTTCAATCCAGGCAATTCCATCAATTCCTGATTACATTAAAGAACTATACAAAACTGTTTGGGAAATTAAGATGCGTAACATCATCGATATGGCTGCCGACCGTGGTGCCTATATCTGCCAGTCGCAATCGTTAAACCTGTTCGTAAATGCACCGAACACTTCAAAATTAACTTCAATGCACTTCTATGCATGGGAGAAAGGTTTGAAAACCGGTATGTACTATCTACGTACTCAGGCTGCTTCTCAAGCTGTTAAGTTCACGGTAGAGAATCAGGGTGGTAAAGCTATCGAAGCGGTTATCCCTGCTGAAATGACACAAGATCAGGTTGCAGAAGAAATCATCGACGGACCAGTTTGTTCGATGGAAGAAGGTTGCATTAGCTGTTCAGGTTAAGCCTCTCTCAGTCGTCATGCTGAATTTATTTCAGCATCTCTACAATGATGTAGATCCTGAAACAAGTTCAGTATGACGAATCTAATAATATCGTAAGGTTTTGGGCAAATGCTCAAAACCTTATTTTTTGTCCTTACTTTTGCTTTTAGTTCAAGAGTACATTTGGGCCTTGGTTCATTGGTTTTGCAAAATGCCTATAGCGATTTCACTAATGACTAATGACCAGTGAACAATGAACTAACAACCAATGAACCCTTAAAAATGTCTGCACACATCCATAACGCCAAACACGAAATCATTCCCTGCGAAAGATGCGGATCGGCTATTGAGTGTAAGGCCAATGCTTACACCAAATGTCAGTGTAGCGTAGTACAACTCAGCATAAACGAAGTGCAGCATATCTCTGAGCTGTATGATGGTTGTTTATGTGCCAAATGCCTGTTTGAATTACAACAGGAATACCGTGAAGAAATAGGCGCTTAATCTATTGCTTTCCTGCCCTTCGTACAGAAATAAACAAATCTGATATGGGTATACTCCAATCTGGTCAATTCAGATAGGTCAAAAAAAGGACGGCTGTGTTTCATTAATTGTAAGTAGTACAATTAAAATTTTCGCGAATATTCAGTCAAACAAAAATACCTGTTTTTAACCGTTTATAAACATTCAGGTGCAAGAATCCTAAAAATGTCATCTGCAGTTTGTGCTTCTGAGATCGTGTTCCTGAAGGCTTCTTTGAGGCCTTAAAAGCAATTAAAAATTTCTTAAAAATAAGTGTTAAATCTGGTAACAATGCACATGATTTGTTGTCAATAGCATGCTTAATAAATGGTTTATTAGGCATAAAAAACAATAAAAATCATATAAATTATGGAATCGCTCATTTCAAATTACTGGTGGGTTTTAGTGGCACTGTTGTGCTTAGTTTTATACAAATATATTTTACGTTTCCTATTCGGGATGGTCATCGTACCCGAAGACAGAATCGGGTTAATTACCAAAAAATTCGTGCTCTTTGGATCGGATCGGGAGCTGCCCGATGGGCGCATTATCGCCATTAAAGGCGAAGCTGGTTTTCAGGGAAAAACCCTGGCACCGGGATTATATTTCGGGATGTGGTTTTGGCAATACAGCGTAACCATGGAGCAGTTTACCGTTATCCCCGAAGGTAAAATCGGACTTATTATGGCCAAAGATGGGGCTGAGATCCCAACAGGGAATATCCTGGGGCAGAAAGTAGAGTCTGATAATTTTCAGGATGCGGTTAAGTTTCTCGAAAATGGCGGTCAGCGAGGCCGGCAAACATCCTATATCACTTCTGGTTCGTACCGTATCAATACCATGTTGTTTCAGGTTTCGGTTACTGATATGATTCGCATTCAGGAAAGTATGGTAGGCATTGTAACTACACTGGATGGTTTACCGATCGAAGCCAACCAGATTGCGGGTAAACTGGTAGAAGGACACAATAATTTCCAGGATTTTGATGCCTTTATTAAACAGGGCGGTAATCGTGGTTTGCAGCCGCAGGTAATTTTAGCAGGTTCTTATAACCTCAATCCCTGGGCTATTCAGCTGGAAGAAATCCCAATGACCGAAATTGCCATAGGTTATGTTGGCGTAGTTATTTCGTTTATTGGTACCGATGGGAACGATTTAACCGGAGCAGACTTTAAACACGGTAATATTGTGGGCAAGGGATCGAAAGGAGTTTGGTTAGAACCGCTTGGCCCGGGAAAATACCCGATTAACAAATACATTATGAAGGTAGAACTGGTGCCAACTACCAATTTGGTGTTAAACTGGGCATCGGCACGCAGTGAGGCGCATAACCTTGATAAAAATCTGTCAACCATTACTGTGCGTTCGAGAGATGGTTTCCCTTTTAACCTGGATGTGGCGCAGATTATCCACGTACCAACAACAGAAGCCCCAAAAGTAATTGCCCGTTTTGGTAATATGGTTAACCTGGTTTCGCAGGTATTGGAACCTACTATTGGTAACTATTTCCGCAACTCGGCGCAGGGAAGTGATGTAATTGCTTTCCTAAGTACGCGTAAGGAACGTCAGGAATCGGCCAAAGAACATATCCGCAAGGTGCTTGATGAGTACAATGTAAACGCGGTTGATACTTTGATTGGTGACATTGTGCCACCAGAGTCGTTAATGAAAACCTTAACCGACCGTAAAATTGCAGAAGAGCAAAAAGTGACTTACGAAACGCAAAAGCAGGCACAGGAAACACGTCAGGGGATGGAAAAAGAAACCGCTATTGCCGATATGCAGAAGGATATTGTAAAAGCACAGCAAAGTGTTGAAATTGCCGAGCGTACTGCAAGTGCTACGGTTAAAAAATCGGAAGGTGATGCAGCAGGGGTAAAACTGGCAGTAGGCGCCGAGGCTGAGGCGACCAAAATGCGCGCACATGCTGAAGCCGAAGCCACGAAAGCAAGGGCTCAGGCCGATTCGGAAGCGATTAAGTTGCGTGCATCGGCAGAAGCAGAACAAATTTCGTTAACCGGTAGTGCCGAAGCAGGTAAAATTTTAGCCGTGGGTAAATCAACAGCGGAGGCTTATGAGCTTGCGGTTAAGGCTTTGGGCGGAGAAAACTTCACCCGTTACAAAATTACCGAAGAGCTATCAAAAGGTAATGTAAAACTGATCCCTGATGTATTAATTGGTGGAAATGCAAATGCCGGAGGTTCGGCCATGGATGGTCTATTAGGGCTTAAACTGATGGAGTTAATGGACCCAGAAAAACGCAAGGAAGTGGTTGCGGTTGCCGAAATTGTGGAAACCAAGACGAAACCTAAAAGGGATAATATTAATCCTTAAGTGGTTGTAAATTAGAATGGAAGGCCTCAGCGTAAGTTGGGGCTTTTTTATTTTGTTGTTGGTTATTCTTATCCTGTATTATCGCCATTTCGAGCGAAGTGCAACGCAGCCGAGAACCATGAAGTGCTCAGCGAAGCTAAATCCATCTCGAGGCACATCTCTCTGCTCTACTGCGTTTCGGTCGAGACGGATTTCTTTTGATAGTTAACTAACGATCATTCGAAATACAACCTTTGCTTTTCTCGTAATTTTATACAAACCTTACATGCGCTACCTGTATACCTTAAACCTTTTTAGTAACTTTGCAGCCGATTTAGAATGATAGAATTTTGAATGACTGAATGAGACTGCGAAGTATTCATTCAATCATTCTCTCATCCAATAATTTTAAAAAATGAAGAAGGTAAAAGTTGGTCTGGTGCAGATGACCTGTACTAAAGATAAGCAGGAAAATTTAGATAAAGCAATTACGAAAGTAAGGGAAGCCGCTGCAAAAGGTGCACAAATTGTGTGTTTGCAAGAGCTTTTCACTTCGTTGTATTTCTGCGATGTTGAAGACTATGATAATTTTGATCTGGCAGAAACCATTCCGGGTCCATCAACAGATGCCTTACAGGTAGTTGCAAAAGAACTGGGTGTAGTAATTATTGCTTCCCTGTTCGAAAAACGTGCTGAAGGCTTGTATCATAACACTACTGCAGTTTTAGATGCCGACGGTTCGTATTTAGGTAAATACCGTAAAATGCACATTCCTGATGATCCGGCTTATTACGAGAAATTTTACTTTACCCCTGGTGATTTAGGTTACAAGGTTTTCCAAACCAAATTTGCTAAAATCGGAATTTTAATCTGTTGGGATCAGTGGTATCCGGAAGCATCGCGTATCACAGCATTAATGGGAGCCGATATCATGTTTTATCCAACTGCAATTGGTTGGGCTACTGATCAGGATGAAGAAACCAACAAGGACCAATACAATGCATGGCAAACTATTCAGCGCTCTCATGCGGTGGCCAATGGTGTTCCGGTAGTGAGTGTAAACCGTGTAGGTTTTGAGCAGGATGGTGCCATGAAATTCTGGGGTGGTAGTTTTGCTACTAATGCACAAGGTCGTTTACTTTATCTAGCTTCTCACGATCAGGAAGAAACCGAGGTCGTGGAACTGGATTTAACGCAATCAGACTTTTTCCGTAAACACTGGCCTTTTTTAAGAGACAGAAGAATCGATTCGTATCAACCGATTACGAAGAGATATCTTGATGGGGATTAAGCTGAAAGCTTAAAGACCAAAGCATAAAGCCAGGAAATCTATTAAAGATCTCTCCATTCCGCTATGCTTCAGTCGAGATGACGACCATCTAATGCAATACCTTTAAATTATAAGACTACACGAATGTCAAACTTTCCGCCAAGAAAAGAACTAAATATTAATCAATTCGATTATTCACCAAAGCAGCAAGGTTATTCATTCCCTGCCGAATGGGCTAAACATGAGGCTACCTGGTTAAGCTGGCCGCATAAAGAGGCTTCATGGCCCGGAAAAATCGAAACCATTTATGCACCTTATTGCCAGTTTATTAAAGCTGTTGCCGAAGGCGAAAAGGTTCGGATCAATGTAAAAGATGAAGAAATGAAAGCTTTTGCGACCGCTGAACTTAAAAAAGTGGATGCCGATTTAACACAGATAGAATTTTATTTTAACGAAACTAACGATGCCTGGTGCCGTGATCATGGCCCTGCATTTGTGTTGAAAGGAAATGAAAAGGCTGTGGTAGATTGGGGCTACAATGCCTGGGGTGGTAAATACCCACCATTTGATATGGATGATGTAGTACCTACTAAAATTGCCAAACATTTCGAGTTACCCTTATTTCTTCCGGATATTGTAATGGAAGGTGGTTCGGTAGAATTTAATGGCGCAGGTACGGTTTTAACCACTACAGCCTGCCTGCTCAACGAAAACCGCAATCCACACCTAACTATGGAGCAGATAGAACAATATTTGCTGGAATATTATGGTCAGGAGCAGGTTTTATGGTTAGGAGATGGCATTGTAGGCGATGATACCGATGGCCACATTGACGACATAACCCGTTTCGTAAACGAGGATACGGTTTTAACCGTTGTGGAAAGTAATCCTTTGGATGAAAACTACGTGCTTTTACAGGAAAACCTGGAGGCTTTAAAAGCAATGAAACTGAAAGATGGTCGCGCATTAAACATTGTTGAACTGCCAATGCCGTCACCGGTGATTTATGACGATACCCGCTTACCGGCATCTTATGCAAACTTTTACATTGCCAATGCAGCGGTAGTTGTTCCGGTTTTTGACGATGTGAATGACCAAAAAGCTTTGGATATTATTCAGGGTTGTTTTCCTGACCGCAAGGTGATTGGTATCAACTCGGTAGATATTATTTGGGGTTTGGGTAGTTTCCATTGCCTCAGCCAGCAGGAACCGGCTGTTTAAGCCTGGAGTTGGTAGTTCGGAGTTTTTATTCTTGCGATTGTCATCCTGAGCCTGTCGAAGGATTTCGCTATGTTTGACTAAACTCAAAATGACAACTTTAGTGAGGAATATTTTAGTAACTTTATTTTGTAAAGTTCTTTTATGGCGACAGTACGCAATTATTTTGTCTACATTTTGGAATGCGCAGATAAAAGTTATTATGTTGGCGTAACAAAATTTAGAGATTAGACTGGCACAGCATAACGATGGCGAAAATGTGCTTGCCTATATCTTTTCAAGAACACCGGTAGTTTTAAAATATTACCACAGGTTTGATCGGATTGAAGATGCTATAGATTTTGAAAAGCAGGTGAAAGGATGGAGTAGAAAGAAAAAAGAAGCCTTGTTTAGCGAAAACTGGGAAGAGATTGTTAGGCTGTCAAACAACAAAAATAAATAACAGATTGAGTCTTCGACAGGCTCAGACTGACAAACTATAAATAATAAATGAAATTACTAGAAGGAAAAACAGCATTAATTACCGGCGCATCAAAAGGAATTGGCCGTAAAATAGCGGAAAAATTTGCAGGGCAAGGTGCTAATGTAGCATTCACCTATTTATCATCAGTAGAAAAGGGTCAGGCTTTAGAGCAGGAATTGCAAAGCTTTGGCACCAAAGTTAAAGGTTACCGCTCTGATGCTTCTAAATTTAATGAGGCTGAGCAGTTGATCAATGATATCGTGGCTGAATTTGGTACAATCGATATTGTAGTAAACAATGCTGGTATTACCAAAGATGGCTTGTTAATGCGCATGAGTGAAGAGAACTGGGATGATGTAATCAACATCAACTTAAAATCGATCTTCAACGTAACTAAAGCGGCTTCTAAAGTGATGATGAAAGCGCGTAAAGGTGTTTTCATTAATATGAGTTCGGTTGTTGGTGTAACAGGTAATGCTGGTCAGGCCAATTATGCGGCTTCTAAAGCTGGTATTATTGGTTTTACCAAATCAGTAGCTAAAGAATTGGGCTCAAGAAATATCCGCGCCAATGTAGTAGCTCCGGGTTTTATCCGTACCGAAATGACTGAGGTTTTAGACCCTAAAGTAGTCGAAGGCTGGGAAAAAGATATTCCTTTGAAACGTGCCGGCGAAACTGAAGATATTGCCAATGTTTGCGTATTCCTGGCTTCTGATATGAGTGCTTACGTAACCGGACAAACTCTATCGGTTTGCGGAGGGATGTTGTAATTAAGCTGAAAGCATAAAGATAAAAGTAAAAATCTGCCAGCGACTGAATGTTCTGGCAGATTTTTTTATTTAAAATGGTGATGATGTTTAGGAAAATAATTGTACTCAGTACCTGTGTTTTGATCTTAGTACTTGGCATTACAGCATCATTCAACAGTGCAGCCGATGGAAATATTGTGATTGGTTTTCCTTTTGCTTTTTATCAGTATTTAGGTGGAAAGCGATTTCCTGAGCCAGCAACTCGTCATAGCTTCAATTTTTTTAGCTGTGTTATCGACATCATAATTCTTTTTGCTGTTCCTCTCGCAGGCTTGCTTTTTTATCAAAGAAAACAGTCTGCTAAAAAGAAATAACATTCAAATTTTTAGTGGCAGAATGAGTAAGGGGGTAGCTAAGGGGGCTTTCGAGTGCCATAACATTAAAGAAGTCAGGTTTTATAGCACACTAGCAATTAAACTTGACTTCTTTTGTTATTTTAAGAGATATTCACCTTTAACCTCATTAACATTTGGCTGGGTTTTATTTTGTTCGAAAGCTAGAAAAACCGGTTGTAATGATTTCCAGAAGGTAACCTGCGTCGGAAATTCGGCTGAATATTTTTTCATGTTTTGGTCTGTCATTTTGAAAGGATAGATATTAACTGGAACCTTTTTGCTTTTTAAATCCGATGAGAACATGGCCAATAGGTAAACTTCTTTGATCTTTTCATCGGTTAAGGGTATGCAGCCAACCGTTACACAACTGCCGTGGATGTAAATATCGCCACCTGTTTTCCTGTCTTTCCCGGTTCTGAAATTATCTACACTGTTGGGGTAATTTATGCCCAAAGACAAATGAAAATTGCTCATTGGGTTGAAAACATTGATGTAATAAAAACCTTCAGGGGTTTGCCCGTCACCCTCAATTACTTTTGGTCCAAGCGTTCCCGAATGTTCACAGAAGTCGTAAGTTTTAAACAATTGATAAACTTTATCGCTACCATTTTTTAACCAGATTTCCAGCTTACCTTCAGCTTTGTAGGCGTTAATAATCATAAATGGACTATGACCAATTTTTTTGGCTACAAGGTCTGTTCTTAAGCCAGTCCATTTTTCATTGTAGGCTTTTTTTACACGTTCGAAAGTTAACTGCTTACTAGCCAGGGTTTGTGCTTGCATATTTGTAACTATAAACAAGAGAAGGGTAAAATAGATTAATCTCATAAATTTTGATTGCTGGATAAAGCTAATGAATTAACTAAAGGATACATAGAAAAATACGAGATGGATGTAAAGGCAATGAATTAACTTTGTTTGCTTAGTGTCTTAGTGGTTTTATTGTTGTTAAGCTAATAAGCTTTGCTGTTATAGCGTAATTTCTTCGTTGGCTTTGCAGTTAAAACACTTGAAAATTTCATCAAATTTACCATCTTTATGCAATATGAATAGCTTTTTTTCCGGTACTTCTGTTTTATCCTTTCTCGGTTGTTTGGCATTAGGCATCTTGTATGCCTGGTTACTGTATAGAAACAATAAAAACCTGGATAAAAAGCTTCAATACCTGCTATCAGTATTAAGGATTTTGGTGGTTACGGCTATTGCCTGGCTTTTGTTTGCTCCATTAATTAAAACCTTGAATTATACGCTCGATAAACCCGTAATCATCATCGGACAAGATAATTCGCTATCGGTAGGGCAGGTTAAAGCTGCCGGTTTTGATGAAAAACAGTATGAGCAAAACCTGAAAGCATTGCAGGATAAACTATCGGATAAGTATGAAGTAAAAAGCTATCACTTTTCAGATCAGGCTGCCGATGGTTTAGATTTCAAAAATCAGGGCAAATTAACCGATGCTGCAGCGTTTTTTCGTAAGGTGCAAGACGAGTATACCAACCGTAACATAGGTGCTGTTATTTTGGCTACAGATGGTATTTTTAACCATGGTGGCAATCCACTGTATAGCATTAACCAAATCAATGCGCCGGTTTATACGGTTGCACTGGGCGATAGCGTTCCGAAACGCGATGTGTTGATCTCAAATGTGAATTACAACAATATTGTTTATCTGGATGATGATTTTACGGTCGAAGTTCAGGTGCAGGCTTTTCAGAGCAATGGCGAAAACACCAGCTTAACGGTAGCTCAGAATGGAAGCAAAATAGAGCAGCAAAACCTCGCGATCAGCGGAAATTCCTTTGTGAAAACGATTCCGGTTAAATTACATGCGGGTAAAATCGGGGTGCAAAAATATACTGTGCAGCTGGCAAGCTTGCCTAACGAAATGACTACCCGGAATAACAGTCAGAGTTTTTATGTGGAGGTGATTGATGGCAGGCAAAAAGTATTGCTGGCAGCCGCTGCCCCACATCCCGACCTGGGTGTTTTAAAGGAGGCTATTTCGCTCAATAAACACTATGAGGCTAAACTGGCGCTTGCCGACGATTTAAGTGCCACAGACCCTTCTAAATTCGATTTAATCGTACTGTATCAGTTGCCCGATGTACAGAACCTGTCAACAGGCTTTTTACAAAAGCTCAAACTGGTAAAGAAACCCATTTGGTATATCTTAGGCGGGCAAAGTAATATCACTGCGTTTAACCAGCTTCAAAGTCAGGTTAACCTGGGCTCGGCCAATGGTTCGGTGCAGGAAGTTTATCCCGATTTTGCCAATGGTTTTACAAGTTTTAACCTAACAGCAGCCGATCAGAAACAATTCTCTACTTTCGATCCATTGCTTAGTCCATTTGGCCGGCTAACTGTTAATGCAGGTGCCACATCCGTATTTAACCAGCGAATTGGTAAAGTAAGTACGCAGCAGCCTTTGTTGTTTTTTACAAACGAGAACGGATTAAAAGCTGGTTATTTGATGGGAGAGGGGCTATGGCGCTGGAAACTTTCGGAAGCCGAAAATGAAGCCCCGCAGTCGGTTTTAAATGACTTGATCTCCAAAACCGTTCAATACCTTTCGGTTAAAGATGATAAACGCAGGTTTAAAGTGTTCACCTCTAAAGCCGCTTATGATGAGAACGAAAGTATCCAGTTTAATGCCACACTTTATAACGACAGTTACCAGGCCGTGAACGAGCCTGAAGTGAATTTGCAGGTTAAGAACGAAACAGGTAAAGTTTTCAATTATGCCTTTTCTAAAACTGAAAATGCATATCAGCTCGATGCTGGTACCATGCCCGCCGGAAACTATTCGTATGTGGCCAATACAACACTAGGCGGAAAGAAATTCAATGCTACAGGTAGTTTTTATGTCAATGCGTTAATAGCCGAATATCAGCAAACTACGGCCAACCACCAGCTATTGAATACCATAGCTAAGCAAAGTAACGGGAAACTATTTATGCCTGCCAATCTGCTGAAAATAGCTGATGAAATTCTTAAAAATGAAAATATCAAAACCATTAGTTACGAAGACCGTAAGTACAACGAACTGATTAACATGAAATGGTTGTTCGGCCTGGTTTTAATCTTACTGGGCACCGAGTGGTTTTTGAGAAAACGTAATGGGGAGCTGTGAGGTAAACTTGTAAAATGGATGATGTAAGGATGTAAAATGGAAGATGTGGGTTTTCTCGTGAAGTCAGATGTTACCATCTGACTGATAGTTTATTTTAATGAATCACTGAAGCATTAGGATATAGTGGAAGGTGCTGGGGTAACCCATCCGACTCAACCGATGTCCATCTTCCATAATACCTCGTCCATTTTCCATTACCTAGTGCCACTCATCGCGGTAAACGAATTTAGGCATGTGCCATTCGTAGCGAATTGATAGCAGCCTCAACGTTAAACCAACAAGTGCAGCTAAAATGGTAGCCAGCATTTCAGAACCATGAAAATGTTCAACACCGATATACACGGCACCGGTAACAATGGCTGCGCTAGCGTAAATCTCTTTACGGAAAAGGAAAGGAACTTCATTACAAAGCACATCGCGGAGCACGCCACCTGCGCAACCGGTTATCATACCGCTAAATAATACAATTAAATAAGGTAGGTGAATTTCTTGTGCTACCTGACAGCCTATGATGGTAAATACCACCAATCCCAAAGCATCGAGATAGAGGAATAACTTTTTAAGTTTAGTCATGATCGAAGCGATAAAAGCTGCCAGTAAAGCTGCGGCTGCAGTAATCACTAAATATTCGGGATGCTCAACCCAGCTCATTGGGTAATGGCCAAATAATACATTTCTAACGGTACCGCCACCTAAAGCAGTAACCCAGGCAATAATACAAACACCAACCCAATCCATATCGCGTCTGCCGGCAGAAAGTGCCGCTGTCATGGCTTCGGCTGTAATGGCAATGATGTAGAGGATGTGGAGCATGACCTAAGTTGAAACGTTACCAGTTGTAATTTGGAAGATTGGTTATTGAGGAATTGTTTTATGGCTATATTGCTGAACTGTTAACTGTGAATTGACAACTGTCAACTGCAAACTAATCCTTCTTTTCTTCCTGGATAATCACAAAAACATCTTCATTGTCTTTTTTCATGAAGTATTTTTCGCGGGCAAATTTTTCGGCGGTATTTAAATTGGTGTTCAGCTCGTTTAAATCCTTTTTAACCTGGGCGGTTTCTTTCTCGAAATATTCTTTTTCTTCCTGTAATTTATTGGCCTGGCTGCGGTATTCGTATTGAGACATCATGTCGTTCTTGTCGAAAAACAGCATCCACATCGCAAAGGCAACCGTTGCAAGGAAATATTTATTGCGGAAAAGGTCTATTAAACGTTTCATAATTTTCTCGAAAACCGTTATTTAAACCTTGCAGGTTTCAAAAACCTGTAAGGTTTGCAAAGCAAATATAGTATTAAAATAAAAACATCCGAAGATTTAAAATCTCCGGATGTTTCACAAATAAGTTTTTCAACTTATTAACATCGTTACATCCTTGCGGCGGGTTTAAACCTGCCGCAAGGATAATGGATTATTTTTTAGCGTATTTGAATTTTGAACCGATGAAACGTGCGTTTTCACCTAATTCTTCTTCAATACGTAATAATTGATTGTATTTTGCAATCCTGTCCGAACGTGAAGCCGAACCGGTTTTAATCTGTCCGCAGTTTAATGCAACAGCTAAATCAGCAATTGTAACATCTTCAGTTTCGCCAGAACGGTGACTCATTACCGAAGTATAACCACTGTTTTGTGCTAAAGTTACTGCGTTGATGGTTTCAGTTAAAGAACCAATTTGGTTAACTTTTACTAAGATAGAGTTAGCAGTAGCTTCGTCGATACCACGTTGTAAACGGGTTACGTTAGTTACAAATAAATCATCACCAACCAATTGAACGCGGTCGCCAACTTTATCAGTTAAGCTTTTCCAGCCAGTCCAGTCGTTTTCGTCCATACCATCTTCGATAGAGATAATTGGATATTTAGCCGATAAATCTGCTAAGTATTGTGCCTGCTCTTCGCTGGTACGAATCACACCGGTAGCACCTTCAAATTTAGTATAGTCGTATTTACCATCTTTGTAAAACTCAGATGAAGCACAATCTAAAGCTAAACAAATTTGTGAACCTGGTTTGTAACCTGCAGTTTCGATTGCTTTTAATACTGTTTCAATTGCATCTTCAGTACCATCGAAAGTTGGTGCAAAACCACCTTCATCACCTACAGCAGTAGATAAACCTCTATCGTGAAGAATTTTTTTCAAGCTATGGAAAACTTCAGTTCCCCAACGTAATGCTTCAGAGAAAGATGGAGCACCAACAGGCATAATCATAAACTCCTGGAATGCGATAGGCGCATCAGAGTGAGAACCGCCATTGATGATGTTCATCATCGGGATAGGTAAAGTGTTTGCATTTACACCGCCAATATAACGGTATAAAGGTTGGCCAATTTCATCAGCAGCAGCTTTGGCTACAGCTAAAGAAACACCTAAAATAGCATTAGCACCTAAGTTACCTTTGTTTTCGGTACCATCAAGGTCTAACATAAGTTTGTCAATTGCGTTTTGTTCAAAAACATCAACACCTCTTAATGCATCAGCAATTTTAGTATTTACATTTTCAACTGCTTTTAAAACGCCTTTACCTAAATATGTAGATTTATCTCCATCGCGTAATTCAACAGCTTCATATTGTCCGGTTGATGCACCACTTGGTACTGCAGCACGGCCAAATGCACCTGCTTCCGTTGCAACTTCTACTTCTACTGTTGGATTTCCCCTTGAATCGAGGATTTGTCTCGCATGGACATTAACAATTATGCTCATTTTATTTTAATTTTTTGTTGATTTCTTAACCTGCTTAGTGTACAAAGTACAATTACTAAGCGCAACATCAAAGTTAGTATAATTTTTAAATAAATAAAGCGTTTTGAGCGTTAATGTTAGGGGAGTTGTTCAAATTAATGAACGGTTAATTTTAAGTTAATATGGGTTATTAAAAGCAACGTCATCTCGACTGAAACGCAGTGGAATGGAGAGATCTATAAAGTGATCTTACATAGATTTCTCCACTGCGGTCGAAATGACGACTTATTATTTTTTTGCCTGACCCAACAATTCTGTGTTTAAACGAATATATTCATCAATTTTTTGTGCTTTTGCAGCCTCAATACCTTGCTGTGCAGATGCAGTTGCGCCGGCTTTATCGCCCATTTTTAACTGGATACGGCCTTTCCATAGCTTAAACCATGGTGCTTTAGGGTCAGATTTTTCTGCTTCTGTCATCCATTCTAAAGCTGTTTTTAGATCTTTACCATTTTGGTAGTAGTATTGTGCGGCAGCAAAATAAGGTTTCTTTTCACCTTTCATGGCTTCGGCAATATTGGACATTACTTTTTCATCAATAGCAGTTGTCATATTAACCGTAAAGGCACTTTTCTCCCACATTAAGTTTAATTTGGCAGCAGTTTCGGTAACATCGCTAAATTGCATGGTAAGTGTTTCAACCTTTTCTTTTAAAGCTTTGGTTGGTACGGTAACACGCAATACATCGTCACTTTCTTTATACTCATAAGCTCCCCACTGGTTACCTGTTTTATTGAAAATAATGGTCCACTCTTTTTCACCAGGGACACTGAACAGGCCATATTCACCGGCTGCTAAATCTTTGCCTTCAATTTTAACATCTTCGGTAAATTTAATCCGCGTAGCTGCATTGGCACCTGTACGCCAAACTACACCCAAAGGTTCCATACCGCCAAAAATTTTGCGGCCTTTAACATTTGGACGAGAATAGGTTAAGGTTATTTTGCCTAATCCAAAATCCTGCGTAATGGTTTGGCCGCTGCTTGGTTGTGGTATTTTTAAGCCCTGGGCATTTGTTAAACTGGCAAGGCCCAATAGCACAATCAGCAGTGCTACAGATTTGTTAAATAATTTCATGGTTTTGTTGTTTTTGGTTTTTACTAATTTACGGATAAAGCTTCGGTTTTAGCAAAATCTTTTAACAGTTTAGTGCTGCAAGCTGGTGTTTGCGAAAGCCAAAAATGCGTTCATCGAAATACTCACCGTATTTAAAAATGGTTGATTTTAGTTCTGCTTCAAAAATAAAACCTGCTTTTTGCAGTACCTGTTGGGAGGCCAGATTGGTGTGGGAAGTACGGGCAAAAATCCGGTCGATATCAAAGGTTGCAAAACCATAGTTTAGCATTTCTTTTACGGCCAGGAGCATAATCCCTTTTCCCCAATAAGGTTCTGCAATCCAGTAACCCATTTCTGCGTTTTTGCTATAAATATCGGCCAGCTGGTGCACACCTATTGATCCGATTACCTCTCCGTTAACAACAATGGCTTTAATTTGTAAAGGATTATGGCTTAATGCCAGTTGAATAAAAGCTTCTCCATCCTTTTTTTCGTAAGGAAAGGGGAATTTATTGGTTAAGTATTTCGAAATGTTAAGGTTATTAGCATGTTTAACCAGGCTTTCAACATCAGTGGGTTGGTAAGGACGGAGTGTGATTTGCATAATTAAAGCGTAGCCTTTCCTAATTTTGATTAGGATCTGGACTGTTTTTATTTGATTCAGATTCCGGATAATCAAAATACATAATGGTAAGTTAAATAAACTATTTCAATTCATCTAACACCCTGAATAACTTTTTATTAATGCCGCTTCCGCTATAATTATTGATATTGATTACAATAATGTACTTATTTCCGGCTACATCAGTATGGTAACCTGCAAATGCCGAAACATCGTTTATGGTACCGCTTTTAATTTTCATGGCATTATATTCTGGAAAAGCTTTGTAATAATCGGCAAACCAACTTTCTTTTTGTGCCTGGAATAAAACATTTGCCATGGCTGCTGTGGTAATCCTGTCGCCTGGCGAAAGTCCGCTGCCATCAATAATGTTAAGCGCCGACTTTTCGATGCCTTTATTTACCCAAAAAGCTATTTCGGTTTCGGCACCTTTTGCAGTACTGGCTTCTTTTCCAGATTTTAAGGCAATGGTTTTTAATAAACTTTCGCCATAGAGGTTAATGCTTTTCTTTAAAAACCAATAAGTAATTTCGCTCAGGGTAGGAGAAGTTACTGTGCTTATTTTTTGTGTTACTGATGGAATGGGTTGATTGTTTAAGGCCATTAAGCGGGTAGTGGTTGCTTGCTGACTGGCGTTTACACCGAGCCTTTTAAGCGTGTCTTGCAAACGGTAAGCGCAATCGAAAGCCGGATCGGGGAGTGCAACAGAAATCCCCGTTTTGCCAATGCTCATTCCCCAGCTGCCGCGAAGGTAAGCTACATTGCTGAACGGAGGGAGGAAAGCGTAACTCCTGTCGCCTGTACCCGAGGCTCCGGTTTTCAGCTCGTTTACAATTTGAACATGAGGAGTGGCCGGAACAGTTTTTACAATTTTTACTGCTTCGGTGGTACTGCTGCCGGGTTTAAGGTGGATATCGAATTGATTTTCGCGCCAGGCCAGACCAGAAGTGCCTGCACCGTAATAGTTGCCTATATCTTGCCAAACCCAGCCCTCGGGTGTAGTTTGTGTGCCAAAAATACGATCGTCGCCAATTACGGCACCTTCAATTTTTTTAATGCCAGCCGATTTAATGGCCGAAACCCATTGGCTTAATACCGCGTTTTCTTTGTTTTGGTAGCGCCAGGAGCCCAAAGTTGGGTCGCCACTTCCGATAATGATCAGGTTTCCTTTCAATGTCCCGTCAGCAGTAATGGTGCCGGTGTAGGCCAATGCAGTTTGAAACTGAAAATCTTTTCCTAATACACTGAAAGCTGTGGCTGCAGTAATGGTTTTTAGTGTTGAGGCAGTGGCCAAACCGATCTGCTCATTTTTAGCGTATAGTGTCTTGCCCGTATTGGCATCCAAAACACAAAGTGATGTTATGGCATGTTTAGCCTGCTCATCGCTTAGTAAGTTGTTGAAAGCCTTTTCGAGGTTTTGAATCCTGTTTTGGGCAATGACAAGATTTGTGGTAAAAAGTATAAGGAGTAGAGAATATATTTTTAATCGCATAGATATTTTATCTGTTGGAGATTGCCAAAGATAAAACTAATTAAAAGTTGAGTGTTGTTATGATAACATCTTTACAGAATATTATCCGTTAAATAACTTGTTGCGTCTAATTTCCTTCCCCTGTCTGAGTTTTACCGCATGGTAAATAGAGGGTACATCATTGGTCCATTTTTTAAGCGTAAACACAATTGCCAGTATCTCTAATCTGGTAGCCAGCCCAATCCATAGGCAGAGTTCAAACAGCACAACAGATTCGCAGTGAACTATAATTTCGACCAATGTAGCAAACAGGATTAAGGTCCAGATTTTAGCCCCGATAGAGTGTGTAGCAATTTCTTTTTTGAACTTGATGTAGCTTAATACATAGGTTGAAAGCTCAAAAGCACCCAGAACAATTAGTTTTGCCAGGTTGGATTTAAAAAAATCGGGGCATTGGATGTAGGTGGCTACGGCAACCGAAATAAAAAATACCTGATCGATGCTCGAATCCAGTCGCCTTAATTTTTCGCTTGATATATTCAGTTTGCGGGCAATAATTCCATCAAAAACATCGGTAAGCAAACCAACAGATAATAATACAATGGCCAGAACAACGTAATGAGTTACCTGAAAAATACTGAGCAAAACAATTGCAAAACCAATTAACAGCCGCGAGTAAATTAAGGCAATGGGAATATTTTTCATGAATGGAGCGTGCATAAAAAAGCCCCGACTTTTGATCGGGGCCTGAAATATTGATTAAACTAATTCTTTTTGAATCAGGTATTCGGCAATTTGAACGGCATTGGTTGCAGCACCTTTGCGTAAGTTATCGGCAACAATCCAAAGGTTTAACGCTTTAGGAGCCGATTCATCCCTGCGGATACGGCCTACAAAAACCTCGTCTTTTTCGTGTGCATCTTTTGGCATTGGGTATTTTAAATTCGCCACGTCATCTACAACGATTACGCCTGGCGCTTTTTCTAAAATACTGCGTACTTCAGCTAAATCGAAATCATTTTCGAACTCGATGTTTACTGATTCTGAGTGACCACCCATTACCGGGATACGAACTGTAGTTGCTGTAACTTTAATGCTGTCGTCGCTCATGATTTTGTTCGTTTCCTTCACCATTTTCATTTCTTCTTTGGTGTATCCGTTTTCGGTGAAAACATCAATATGAGGAAGTACGTTTAAATCGATTTCGTAGGGATAAGCTTTAGGGCCATCAACGCCTTTACGTTCGTTCATTAACTGCTCTACAGCTTTTACGCCAGTTCCGGTAACTGATTGGTAGGTTGAAACCACTACACGTTTGATTTTATATTTATCGTGCAAAGGTTTTAAAACCACCACCATTTGAATGGTAGAACAGTTCGGGTTGGCAATAATTTTATTATCGATAGAAAGCTCGTGGGCATTAACCTCTGGCACTACCAGTTTAATGGCAGGGTCCATCCTCCATGCAGAAGAGTTATCGATTACTGTAGTTCCGGCTTCTTTAAAGCGTGGTGCATGCTCTAAAGAGGTGCTTCCACCAGCAGAAAATAAAGCGATATCTGGTTTCATGCTGATAGCGGTATCCATGCTAACAATTGGGAACTTCTTACCCTTAAAAGTAATTTCCTTACCAACACTCTTCTCAGATGCTACGGGAATTAACTCTGTTAAAGGGAAATTTCTTTCCTCCAATACTTTTAACATGACAGTGCCTACCAAACCGGTGGCACCTACTACTGCTACTTTCATTTTAAATTTTAATTATATTTTATTAAACATTTGATGTAAGCCCAAATATGCTAAAAATTAAGCTTATATCCCTATTGTTACCAATTTAATTTGCTTTTAATGGCAGAAATATTATTTTTTCAATAAGGAATATGATTTTTTGAAGAAAATATAATTAGATGTAGAAAGGTAAGCCTAAAGCTGAAAGGAGAAAAGAAAACCCCGAAGGTTTAAATCTTCGGGGTTTTTATAAACTAGATCAAGTTCGCTTTAATGTAATCGCAACTTGTTTTGATAGAACCGATTGGATCGGGTTTGTAATTGGTTTCGTGCTCAACAAAGAAATGCTGCATACCCGAAAGTTTAGCCTGGGCAAAAATGGTTTTAAAATCAATTGATCCATTTCCAACTTCGGTATTCCACTCTCGTTTGGTTTTGTCCATATCCTTTACATGCCACATCGGGAAACGGCCAGGATACTTTTTAAACAAAGCCAACGGATCGTTACCCGAACGTACTACCCAGTATAAGTCCAATTCAAAATTAACCAGGTTTTTGTCTGTTTCGCTTAGATAAACGTCGTAACCGGTTATATCATCTATTTTCTTGAATTCGAAATCGTGGTTGTGGTAGGCAAATTTTAAGCCCGATGCTTTAGCAATTTCGGCAACCTTGTTAAAGTTTTCGGCAGTTTTTTTGAAACCATCTGCGCCTTTGCTGGTATCAACATGTGCTCCTGCAATGGTAAAATATTTACCGCCAATAGCTGCAGATGATTCGATATCAGCTTTTAATTTATCGGTTCTTCCGGTTTTCACAAAATCGTCCATACCGTAGTGGCCGCTTGGAGCTTTTAAGCCGTTTGCATCCAACAGGGCTTTAAATTCTTTTGGCGTTAAACCCCAGAATTTACCGTTTGAGAAACCATAGGTTTCTACTTCTTTGTATCCGGCTTGTGCTACCTTTTCGATAACGCCTTTTACATCTTTCGGTAATTCATCGCGCAAGGTATAAAGTTGTAAACCAATATTTTTCTTCGGTTTATCGAATGCGAAAGAGGGGATCAGTAAGGCTGCTCCGGCAGCTAATCCTGCTTGTTTTAAGAATGTTCTTCTTGAATTCATCTCTTAAAAATTAAATAATTTCCTTTTTAATATAAGCGCAGCTCGCGGCAACCGAAGCCATTGGGTTTGGTTTGTAGTTGGTTTCGTGCTCTACAAAGAAATGTTTCATTCCCGAAAGTTTTGCCTGGGCAAAAATCGGTTTGAAATTAATGGCACCAGTACCTACTTCAGCATTTAGAGCCGGGTTGGCTTTGTCCATATCTTTAACATGCCACATGGTAAAACGACCCGGATTTTCTTTAAACAGTTTTATAGGATCGTTTCCAGAGCGTACCACCCAATACAAATCAAGTTCGAAATCGACTAATTTTTTATCGGTACCTTTTAATAAAATTTCGTAACCCGTGGTATTACCAATTTTTTCGAATTCGAAATTGTGGTTGTGATAAGCCAAACGGATTCCAGCTGCTTTACACATTTTGCCTGCTTCGTTTATTCTTGCCGCAATTTTCTTGTAATCTTCAGCATTTTTTCTGATGCCTGAATCTAACCAGGGAATGGTTACATACTCGCTTTTAAGAACTTTGGCTGCTGCAATTGCTGCTTTTAACTCGGTGGTATTGCCATCGTTTAGGTAACTGCCCAAGCCATAATGACCACTTGGAGCTTTTAATCCATTATCATCAAGCAGTTTTTTAAATTGTGCAGGTGTTAAACCCCAAAACTGATCTTTGATAGAAAAACCATAGGTTTCTACTTCTTTGAAACCGGCTTTGGCAATTTTTGCAATTGTTCCTTTTACATCTTTTGGTAATTCATCCCTCAAAGAGTAAAGCTGCAGGCCCACTGCTCTTTTATCGGCAGCTGCAAAAACGAATGATGGAACCAAAAGTGCTGCGGCTGCAGCCATACTGCTGTTTATTATAAAATTTCTTCTTGATATCATAACGTAATATTAAATATCGCAGATTGCAACGGCTTTTTTCAATGAAGCTATTTTATCTGCTTGTTTAGGTATAAATTCTTGTGCAACGTAACCTTTAAAGCCGGTTTCGGCAATGGCTTTCATAATGGCAGGGTAGTAAAGTTCCTGGGTATCGTCTATTTCATTACGGCCTGGTACACCAGCGGTGTGGTAGTGTGCAATGTACTGGTGATAATCCCTGATGTTTCTGATTACATCACCTTCATCAATCTGCATGTGATAAATATCGTACAGCAATTTGAAATTTTCTGAACCTAAACGTTTGCAAAGCTCGGCACCCCACGAGGTTCTGTCGCATTGGTAATCTTTATGGTTTAGCTTGCTGTTTAAGAGTTCCATTACCAGTACAACATTGTGTTTTTCTGCCAAAGGGATTAACTGTTTAAGTCCTTTTACACAATTGTTCCATCCGGTTTCATCGTCTTTTCCACGGCGGTTACCGCTAAAGCAGATCAGGTTTTTATAACCGGCTGCCGCTACAAGCGGGATCATTTCAGTATAGTTTTTGATGAGCTTTTCGTGAAATTTTTCATCGTTAAAACCATCAACCAGGTTAATTTCCGCACCATTGCACATGGTGGATTCTAAACCGTGCTTTTTTAAGGTAGGCCAGTCTTTCGGACCAACCAGATCAATCCCTTTAATGCCAATTTTTTTTGCTTCAACGCAAAGCGCTTCTACATCGAAACTACTAAAACACCAGCGACATACCGCATGGTTAATATTTCCTTTTAGCCTTAGCGGCTCGTTTGATTCTGATTTATCCATTGCAAGGGCTGATAGTCCTGAAGAAACACCTACTGCAGCAGTACCTGCAACGATGTTCTTTAATGCATTTCTCCTATTGATGTTTGAGGCCATATTAAACAGTTTTAGCTTCTACTTCTGATTTGGTTTTATCGTTAAATATCAATGCGAAAAGCAAAAATACCACCAACGCAATACCTGCAGGAATGATCCAGATCATTTTCCAGTCCATAGTACCATCTACTGCTTTATAGGCATCAGATATTTTTCCTGCAACTGCGAAACCGATTAACATACCCACACCGTAAGTAGCCAAAGTGATTAAGCCCTGTGCTGAACTTTTAAATCTTTCGCCAGCTTTAGAGTTGGTATAAATCTGACCAGACACAAAGAAGAAATCGTAACATACCCCGTGTAAAGCGATACCTAAAATTAACATGAAGCTTAATTCTCCAGCATTTCCGTAAGCAAACAGGGCATAACGTACTGCCCAGGCCAACATACCCACCAAAATGGTCATTTTAAAGCCGAAACGTTTAAAAAATACAGGTATAAATAATAGGAAGAGCACTTCTGAAGCCTGACCAATAGTCATTTTACCCGTTGGATTATCAACCCCAATATTAGAAAGGAATGGATTTGCATTCTGGTAGTAGAATGCCAGTGGAATACAAATTAAGATAGACGAGATAAAGAAAATCAGGAAGTTTCTGTCTTTTAATAGTTTTAAGGCATCAAGGCCCAATACGTCAGAAATGGTGACTTTCTCGTCAGATGAAACTTTTGGTGGCGTTTTAGGCAAAGTGAAACTGAATAATCCTAGTACTAAAGAAACAATTCCTGCCATGAGGAAAGTGTTTTTCAATAAACCAGCTTCGGTACCTTCTTTCGAATCCCAGTGGAAAAAGTAACTGATTAATAAGCCAGCGGCAATCCAGCCAATGGTTCCCCAGATACGGATAGAAGAAAATTCTTTCTCCGGATCGTTCATTTGATTAAATGAAACAGAGTTTACCAGGGCCAGGGTAGGCATGAAAAGAATCATGTAACCCAAAACGTAAGGATAGAATACACTCACATCGGTTGCGTTGTACATCTGGTACATTAATATAGCACCGACAATGTGTAAAACGCCTAAAATACGCTCAGCGTTAAAATATCTGTCGGCAATTAAACCAACAATAAAAGGGGCAATGATAGCACCCCATGATTGAGTAGAAAATACAGCTCCGGTTTCGGCACCAGTAGCCTTTAAATTATTTCCTAAGAAAGTACCCAGGGTAACAAACCAGGCGCCCCAGATAAAAAATTCCAGGAACATCATGGCAGAGAGTTTAAAGCGAGTAGTGTTATTCATTTGGTCAGTAATTGTGTAAAATGGTTGAGGTAAGACGGATAATGGAAAGGTTTCCTAAAACACATCTTACTGTTTATAATATTTTAACTGGATTTGTTAAGAGGGAAAATGTATAATTCACATCATACATTTTCCCTCCTACATTTTCCTTATTTAAAGCTCTTTTATAGAGATGTTTTTGTACCAAACTTCATCGCCGTGATCTTGCAAAGCAATTTTACCGGTTTTAAAAGTACCCCAGTTTTCCCAGGTAGCAAATTTACTGCCTGCTACAAGGTTTTTCCAGTTATCATCCCAAAGGGTGGTTTTAACCACTTCAACACCGTTTAATATTAAGGTTAATTTACCCTTTTTGCTAATAATTTCAGCTTTATTCCATTCTCCAACTGCTTTTACAGGCTCTGAAGAACTTTTAACAAGATCGTACAAATCGCCTGCACGGTGTTTGGTAATTTTGCCATCAGGGTGGCCATCGTTATCAATTACCTGCATTTCTAAACCTGTTGAATAAGTTGCATGGTATTTAGGCTCTTCGTGTACATAAAAGATAAGTCCGCTGTTAGCTTTTGGTGCAACTTTCCACTCATATTTTAAATGGTAATCGCCATATTCTTTGTCGGTAACTAAGTCGCCGCCACCATCTTTTCCTTTGGTCGCTAAATCTAAATGCAGTGCACCGTCTTGTACCTGCCATGCGCTACCTACAGTTGTTTTGTTATAGGTGTGCCAGCCAGTGGTAGTTTTACCATCAAACAATGGTTTAAAGCCTTTTTGAGCTTTTGATATTTGTGTAACTGCTAATAAGATGCAAGCAGAAAGAAAGATTTTTTTCATGTTATTTTTAATTAAACCTCACAGGTTTTAAAAACCTATGGGGTTTGTGATTATTAAAGTGTTAAATTATTCCAGCCTTTGCGGTATTCGCGTTTTACAAACTGGTTTGCTTCATCAAAGTTGGTTACTTTCATGTTGTTGTTATCCCAAAGCATTTTCGTGTATCTGCCCGGGTAAGTAACTTTACCATTTACGGTTTTCTGAATATCGAAACTTCTGATTGCCAGGTTGGCCATCAACAGTGCTTCGGTTAACGGACCGGCAATTTCGAAAGGAGAACTTACTTCCTGCTTGCCGTAGCCTGCAATAGCTGCCTCTACCCATTGTTTATAGTGGCCGTTAGCACCGTTAGGTACACGTGCATACTTAGGTGCGACTTTAATATCCTTATTTCTGCTTAAAGGCAATAATTTCGGATTAGCACTATAGGTTTCGGACATCATTTTACCTTTGGTACCGATAAATAAAGTACCATTACCACCATCGCCAAAAGTTTCGTTTGCTTCTAATTCTTCAGGGCGTTCGGGTTGTATACCGCCGTCCATCCAATGCAAGGTTACATCGCCTATTGTTTTGTCGGTTTTAGGGAATTTTAAGGTAACATGGCTTGATGGCGGGCAACTTTCAGGGAAATAGCCGCGTTTAAACTCATCAACATATACAGAGCCTACACTAGCCTCAACTTCTTTGGCGTATTTTAAATTCAGTACGCTAAAAGGAGCTTCGATTAAGTGACAACCCATATCGCCCAATGCACCTGTTCCGTAATCCCACCAGCCACGCCAGTTGAAAGGAACCAGTTTATCAACAAAATCTTTTTCAGGGGCAGTGCCCAACCATAAATTCCAGTCTAATTCTTTCGGAATTTCTGCCTTTTGGCTTGGCCATGGAATACCCTGAGGCCACACCGGACGGTTGGTCCAGGCATAAACGGTATGTACATCGCCAATTAAACCGGCTTCGTACCATTCTTTCATTTGGCGCGGACCATCGTTTGATGCTCCCTGATTACCCATTTGCGTAACTACCTTATACTTTTTCGAAGCTGCAGTTAAAATGCGGGCCTCGTAAATATCGTGTGTTAATGGTTTCTGAACATACACATGTTTACCCAGTTGCATGGCTGCCAATGCCTGAATTGCATGGTTATGGTCGGGAGTGGAAACAGAGACAGCATCGAAGTTTTTATGCTCCTTATCCAGCATTTCGCGCCAGTCTTTATAGTATTTGGCTTTTGGGAAAGCCTTAACACTGTTGGCAGCGCGGCGATCGTCTACATCACAAAGAAAAGCGATATCTGCTTTTCCGCTTTTGTAGAACATATCTAAATCGCTTTGGCCTTTTCCGCCAACACCGATACCGGCAACCAGTAAGCGGTCGCTTGGTGCCAAATACCCCGGACCGCCCAAAACGTGGCGCGGAACGATCATAAATGCAGCAGCAGCGATAGCTGTTGTTTTAATAAAATCACGACGGTTACTCGTGGTTTTATTTTCTTGCTCTGTTTTCATATGAGGTAAATCGATTTGCTAATGAGGTTAAATTATTTCTTTTTCAGAGACAAAATATATTTTACCATTAATTTTGCATCGTCTTTTTTAAGCGTAGCATGAGCAGTCATCGGCATGTTGCCCCAAACTCCGGTACCACCTTTAATAATTTTGTCGGCTAACATGTTAATGTTTTTCTCGGTAGCCGGATATTTTTTTGCAATATCTACATAAGCAGGGCCAATAATTTTATTGGTTTTGTTGTGGCAGCCTAAACAATCGTTTTTGTTGATCAGTTTTTCACCTGGGTTTGATTGAAAGGCATGGTTTGCCATTGTTGCTGTTGCAACTGCACTTTTCTCTTTCGCTAAATCTGCTTTCGTGAAAGACGCCATAAAAATGACTACAGCGCCTAAAATTAAAAATGTTTTTTTCATTGTGTGTTTATTGTTTTTATTCTTATTTGAACCTGCACAAGCGGTAATTGTCTTGTTTTGCTTATGCTGGTTCTATGGTATATTGCTAATCTTATAGTCCTAATATTTTTTTATTGAAAGCACTGTCACTTCCCGATGCAGCAAAATCGTCGAATGCTTTATCGGTTACGTTGATAATGTTCTTTTTAATAAAATCGGCACCTTCGCGTGCACCATCCTGCTGATTTTTAATGCAGCATTCCCACTCCATAACGGCCCAACCTTTAAAATCGTATTGAGCCAGTTTACTGAAGATGGTTTTAAAATCTACCTGTCCATCGCCAGGAGAACGGTAACGGCCGGCACGATTTGCCCAGCTTTGGTAACCGCCAAAAGTACCTTGTTTACCCGTTGGATTAAATTCTGCATCCTTAACATGAAAGGCTTTAATTCTCTCGTGGTAAAAATCAATGTACTGGATGTAATCTAACTGCTGTAACACAAAGTGTGATGGATCATACAATAAGCATGCCCTTGGGTGATTGTTTACCGCCGCAAGGAACATTTCGTAAGTTTCTCCATCGAATAAATCTTCGCCAGGGTGTATTTCGTAGCATACATCTACACCGCACTGGTCAAATTCGTTCAAAATTGGTGTCCAGCGTTTGGCCAGTTCGGCAAAACCTTCTTCTACCAAACCTGCCGGGCGTTGTGGCCAGGGGTGAAAATATTGCCATAACAACGAACCGCTAAAGGTAGCATGGGCATTTAAGCCCAGGTTCTGCGATGCTTTGGCCGCATATTTCATCTGTTGCACCGCCCACTCAGTCCGTGCTTTTGGGTTTTTGTGTACTTCTTTTGGTGCAAAGGCATCAAACAGGTCATCGTAAGCAGGGTGAACTGCAACCAGCTGACCTTGTAAGTGTGTTGATAGCTCTGTTATCTCTAAACCGTGAGCTGCAATTTTACCTTTTAACTCATCAGCATAGGTTTTGCTCTCAGCTGCTTGTTTAAGATCAATAAAGCGTGCATCCAGTGTTGGCATCTGAATACCTTTAAAGCCTAAGTCAGCAGCCCATTTGCAAATGTTATCAAGTGTGTTAAATGGTGCTTCATCGCTTATAAACTGCGCTAAAAATACAGCGGGTCCTTTTATCGTTGTCATGCCGGATTGTTATAGTTTATAGTCTAACCATTTTTGATCTGATTGGCTTGAAGCCACCACATTTTCGATAAATGCCATTCCTCTTATACCATCTTGGGTACCTGGAAAATCAAGCATTTCTGCGGTAGGTTGCTCATTATTTAATTTTGCATCTACGGTAAGCGCAAAGTTTCTATAAATGTTAGCAAATGCTTCTAAATAGCCTTCAGGGTGACCGCCTGGTGTACGGGTATTGTGTTTTGCAAAACTACCCATATAGCCGTTACCCGTTCTGTAAATCTGAGCAGGTGCGTTTAACCATCTTACAATTAAGGTGTTTGGTTCCATTTGGTGCCATTCTAAACCACCTTTTTCGCCATATACCCTAATTTTTAATGCATTTTCTTCACCTGCGGCAATTTGCGAAGCCACCAATACGCCGTTAGCTCCGTTATCAAATTTCAACAATACGTTACCATCATCATCAATAGCCCTTCCAGTTACAACAATGTTTAAATCGGCACAAATTTTAGCGATTTTTAATCCTGAAATGTATTCAGCAAGGTGTGCTGCGTGTGTACCAATATCGCCCATTGAACCGCTTTTTCCGGTTTTAGATGGATCGGTACGCCAGGCTGCCTGTGCATTGCCTTCGCGCTCTGAAAGTGTACTTAACCAACCTTGCGGATATTCTACCACAATTTTACGGATAGCACCCAGTTCGCCTTCGCTTACCATTTGCTTGGCCTGCTTAACCATTGGGTAGCCCGAGTAAGTGTGGGTTAAACAAAGGGTTAGGCCGGTTTCTTCTACTTTAGCCTGTAGCTGTTTAGCTTCGTCTAAAGTTAAAGTCATTGGTTTTTCTATTACTACATTGAAACCTTTATCCAATGCCATCATTGCTGGTGCAAAGTGGGCAAAATTTGGCGTAACAATGGTTACAAAGTCAATTCTTTCATCTGCTGGCAATTCACTTTCTTTTGTCAGCATTTCTTCATAACTGGTGTAAATCCGGTTATCAGGAAGGAAAAGAAGCTTTCCTGATTCATAACCAACTTCGGGGTTAATACTTAAAGCTCCTGCAGATAATTCAATAAGGCCATCCATGTTAGCGGCCAAACGGTGTACGGCACCGATAAAGGCGTCTTTTCCACCGCCTATCATGCCCATTCTTAATTTTCTTTTCATGTTGAGTATGGGGAATAGGGTAAAAGGCTTAAGGCATAGGGATATTTACCTTATACCTTAAACCTTTCACCTTAAACCTTTCTAGATATTCTTTTTCTTTAATTCTTTTACTGCGTAATCTGCCGCACGCGCTGTTAGCGCCATAAATGTTAACGATGGGTTTTGGCAGGCGATAGATGGCATACATGATCCATCGGTTACGAAAACGTTATTCACCTCATGCATCTGGTTCCATTTG
Source organism: Pedobacter ghigonis (assembly GCF_903166585.1). GTDB lineage: Bacteria > Bacteroidota > Bacteroidia > Sphingobacteriales > Sphingobacteriaceae > Pedobacter > Pedobacter ghigonis. Next base: position 144,802 of record NZ_CAESCM010000012.1, on the reverse strand, counting down.
TTCAGTACCGACGTTTTTGGATCGTTACCCATTCTGGCAGTACCCATTTCGTGAATGGCCATACCCGGATAGCAACCATTATCGTAGGTTTTGATGTTTTTCATGCCTGCTTTTTCTAACATTTCAGCAGCATCATTCATCATATCCGTACGCATTTTTTTCTCGTTTTCTTTGTATTCGCAATCAATGGCCAATACCGGTTGTCCCCATTTATCTTTTTTGGTTTTATCAATGTAAACCTTGTTTTCGTAATATGGCAACATCTCTCCGAAACCACCCAAGCCCATGCTCCATTTGCCTGGTTTGGTCATTTTTTCTTTCAGATCTGCTCCGAATGATAACTCGGCCACATCATTTTGCCAGTTGCTTCTGCTTGCACCTCCCTGATAACCGAAACCACGTAAATAATCGCGTTTATCGTTTCCGATGTTTTGATACCTTGGAATGTAAATACCATTTGCACGACGGCCATAGGTGTATTTATCGTCGAAACCTTCAGCCTCGCCCGATGCACCACAACGGAAGTGGTGATCCATTAAGTTGTGCCCTAACTGACCGCTGCCATTACCCAAACCATTTGGATGAGCCTCGGAAGTAGAGTTTAACAAGATAAAAGTAGAACCTAAAGTAGAACCATTTACAAAAACAATTTTGGCATAAAACTCCATTGTTTTGTTGGTTTGCGCATCAATAACCATTACACCTTTAGCTTTTTTGGTGTCTTTATCGTAAATAATGTGGTTTACAATAGAGTATGGCCTTAACGTTAAACGTTTAGTAGCCATAGCAGCAGGCAGGGTAGAAGATTGCGTACTGAAATATGCACCAAACGGACAACCGCGGCTACATAAATTTCTGTACTGGCAATTGCCACGGCCTTTATGCGGAACGGTAAGGTTAGCCACACGGCCAATCATCATAATCCGTTCTCTTTTGTAATGTTCTTCTATACGTGCTTTTACCGATTTTTCAACAATGTTTAAATCCATTGGGGGTAAAAACTGTCCATCCGGACAGGTTGGCCAGTTTTCGTTAGAACCACTGATACCTGCAAAACGCTCGGCATAATCGTACCATGGCGAAAGCTCGGCATAACGAAGTGGCCAGTCGCTTCCGTGACCGTCTCTTGCGTTATCTTCGAAGTTATGATCGCTTAAACGGTAGCTCTGACGGCCCCACATTAGCGATTTACCACCCACATGGAAACCACGGTACCAATCGAAACGTTTATCTTCTGTATATGGGCATTCCAAATCGTTTACCCACCATTTTTCGTTCGCTTCCTGGTAAGGGTAATCTCTTTTTTGTACCGGGTGGGTACGTTTTTGCTCTTCAGTTAATTTACCTGCATGTTTAAAATCCCATGGATTTTTCATTGCGGTTTCATAACCCGTAATGTGTTCAATGTTCATCCCTCTTTCGAGCATCAAAACACGTAAACCCTTTTCGGTAAGTTCTTTTGCAGCCCAGCCGCCACTAATCCCCGATCCTATAACAATAGCATCGTAAGTATTTTCTGCTTTTAAATTTGTATTTAAATTCATGATGTTTTGTCGTTGTTTTGATGTTAGGTAGCCCATGATTTTTGGCCTGGCTTTAAGGTAGTATTGCCATCATAACGGCCTGGAACAAGAACATAGGCTCTTGCTTTGGTGCAACCAATTTCGGATGAGTAATAACCCAGCAAAGTTAAATCGCGTGCGGTAATGAAGAAATAAGCTAAATCTTTGTTGTCTTCTGATTTGGTTTCTTTCTGTGCAATCGCAATGGTTCTTAAATCAGCCATTAACTTTTTGCGGTCGGCAAGGGTTAAGGTGATGTAGCTTTTTCCGAAATCTTTCATCGATTTAGCCTGAAGGGCTTTAAATCCATTTGCAAAAGAAGTTTGCATGGCAGCAGGGTAACAATCTTTCATCATCATCGGTATAAACTTACCTAATCCGGCAGCTTTGGCACCAGCAGATGACTGGGTAGTTGGAACAATGATATCAGCAAATTCAGCAAAAATCTTCTCATCCTCAATAGAATACTGTACGAAGTTTTTTTCGTTTTCCGGGAGCGTAAAACTTTCAAATAAAACGCCCATTGTGCTTGCTGAGATTGCTCCTCCCAGCAAAAATGCAACGTTTTTGAGTGCTTCTCTTCTATGCATCGTATTTATGGTTTTATATATTGGTTATGTTATGTGTTGAATGAGTAATATTAGAAAAAATATAATGGAAACATTAAGGTTATACCGTTAAATTATTGATACGCAACGTAATTGTTACTCCGGATAATTATTCTAAATAATGCTGTTTTTGTGTGTTTAAACCGCGTTTGAGCCATTTTTTATGCTTAATTTACTTGGTGTAAAAAGTACATTTAGTGATGATGAAAGTATTATTTACCAGTGAATTTTTAGCGGGCTTAATTTTGGCAGAAATTGTGGATTTAAAGCAGGTTCTTTTTAATGTAATTGTAGCTTTCTGTTATACTTTCAAAAGGTGCTTTTTTAATCAGGTCTTGTTCGGTAAAAATATAATCTACACCGGCCAGTTTTGAAGCTGCAAAAACAGACCTGAAATCTATTCTGCCCGAGCCTACTTCGGTAAATACTGCTTTATCTGTTTTATCCATATCCTTAACATGAAACATTTTATAACGGCCGGGATTTTTCTTAAACAGATCAACAGGGTTTAAGCCTGCATTTACTGCCCAAAAAATATCGAGTTCAAAACCCACTAGCTTCGCCTCAGTTTCATTTAATAAAATATCATAGCCCGTAAGGTTATTTTCCTGTACTTTAAACTCGAAGTTGTGGTTATGGTAGGCTAATTTTAAACCCGATTTTTGGCAAAGTTCTGCAACCTGGTTAAATTTTGCAGCCATACGCTTGTAATCGTCTAATGTTCCATTGGTTCTGATATCGGTTGGTAGTGCGGGGATGACAAAGTATTTCTGGCTAACTGTAGCTGCGGTTTCGATGTGCGATTTTAATACTTTATCATCACCGGTAGAAAGAAATTCGGTTACATTGTAGTGTCCGCTGGGCGAAGTGAGCCCGTTAGCTTTTAATAGTGCATTAAAATCTCTGGCTTCCAGGCCCCAAAAGCCTTTTACTTCATATTTGCCGGGATAGCCATAATAAGTTTCTACCTGGTTATAGCCAATGCTGGCTACTTGTGCTATGGTTGCCTTAACATCGGCAGTTAACTGTTCACGCAAAGTAAACAAGCCGATGCCGATTTTCGAAAGTTTTGCGGGTTGGGCTAAAGCCGATGTAATAACTGATGGATTTAAAAAGGCTGCTGCACCAGCTAAGCTTACCTTTTGTAAAAATGATCTTCTTGTTGTCATGATGTTTTAGAATTAAAAAAACCGGAGCGTAAACTCCGGTTTTATTTGTTAGAATGAATAAGCCAATGATCCCCAGAAAGTACGTTGAAGTAATGTTCTGCCAATCATTAATGTGCCAGGGGTTACGGCCGAGAAATCTCTGAACTGATCTCCGCGAACATCGCCCTCTGTCAACACTTTTGCATTTAACAGGTTGTCTGCCCAAAATCTTATTGAAACTTTTTTAGTGAAATTGTACCCTGCACCCGCTTTCATTACTACGTACGCAGGTAGCCTGTAGCTATCGCTTGGCGAGGTGAAACGGCTGCCTACATAATTTGCAGCTACATATAAGTTAAAGTTTTTATAATCGTAATTGGCACCAAGCTCGGTGTTTAAAACCGGAACGCGTTCGGTTCTTTTACCGGTAAAGCTGTAAACGCGATCTCCAAATTCGGCAAGTACCGCTGCATTTCCTTTGGTTGATGCTTCGTAATCGGTGTATTTAGAATCCTGTAATGTTCCGGTTAAGCGTAAGCTCAATGGTTTGGCAATTTTATACGATACTTCATATTCGGCACTCCAGGTACGGGTAGAACCAAAAGCCACCAGGGCCTGCGTGCCTGCCGCTGTTGTTGGCACATTGATGGTTAACGATACATTTTTAATGGCCGAGTAACTTCCTGAAGCAAAAATAGCCAGGTTGTTTTTGGCATATTTAAAACCAATCTCACCTAAATAAACCGGACGTTTTTTAATGTTCGCCGCATTATAGGCTGCTGCATTATAATCGCCAATGTTAGGTGCGTTATAAGCTTTTGTAGCTCTTGCAAAAATGCTGGCAGTATTGTTTATTTTATAGTTTGCTCCCAAAGAGGCCGACCAGTTGGTTAAGGTTTCATCGTAGGCGGTATAACCTAATATTGTTGAGGTAGCGGCTGCAGTTGTGTTTACGGTGCCGTTTGCATTTAAAGCGTAATATGGTCTATCGCCTTTTACATTTTGGTTATCGATCCTTGCGCCAATATCTAAGCGCCATTGCTCCGAAATTTTAATCTCATCACTAGCATATGCAGATAATGTTCTGGTATCGCCAATAAAAGTGTTTTTAGTTTGGATTGTTCGCTCAGCAGCAGTTGGCGATTGCAATAAGATACTCGGATGCTCTTTAAACTCTGAGAATGAACGGAAAGCATAGCGTAAATCATCGCGGTTATACTGATGGATGCCAGCACCTATACCTAAACTATGGTTTTTAATGGTTTTCTTTAAATCCAGGTAATTTACAAGCTGCACATCACTATTGATTTGCCCATTGGCCGATGAAGTAATTACATAATCGCCGGTAACAAAAGGTGCTGCGGCACCACCCGGATAATAATAGGGGGTAGCTGCAGTTCTCGCTGCAATTCCGGCTGGAACAGTATAAGTAGAATTGGTATGGGTATTTTGATAACGGAAATTGTTAACAATCTGCCAACCTCCATCGGTTAGGTAGTTGAATTGAAAACCTGCTGATCCTAATTTGGTATGGATACCATCTGTTAAACTAAAGTTGTGGTTGCCGGTTGCCGGATCGTTGTAACTCCATTCGGTTTGTAGCGGAACGATAGATTGTGAAGCCATATCGTAATCGCGGTAAGTGGTTGGTTTGCCGGTACCATCGTAAGGATAGTAACTGGTTAACAAAAACTGAACTTTATCATTCAGGTATTTTCCGTAAAGGCGGATAAAACCTTTGTTGTTCTTGAAATTAAAAGTCATGTTGCCTTTAATTTGTCCACCCTGGTTGGCCGGATTAAAACCCTGATCTACTACGCCATTATCGGTACGGTAAAAACCTCCGATGTTGTATTTAATCTGGTCGTTTATTTTTCCACCCGTATTGCCATCAAAGCGGTATAAGCCTTGCGAAAAACCAGTAGTAAATTTAAACTGACCATATTGTTTATCGGCACCTACGTAGCTGAGGTTATTAACCACAGCTCCAGGGGTATTGGCCTGAATGATTGAGGCATTACCACCTCTAACGGCTTCGATATTCTGAATGGTTAAATCTGTTTTATAGTATTGATCTACAGATGGATTGGTGTTGAATCCTGTTGGCAAAAGCGGTAATCCATCTTCCTGAATTCCCAGGAAAATATAACCTCCCTGTTGCGGAAAGCCCCTTACCCAAACGTTACCCGGCCCGTCGCCACCTGTACTTTCAACCGTTAAACCCGGTATTGCTTTTAATAAATCGGTACTGTTTAAAGGAGCCCTGTTGGTAATATCCTTATTGCTTACCGAGGTAAGGGCCACGCTGCTTTCCAGTTTTTTCTTCGGGTTACCGCCAGTTACCATCACACTCTCTAATTGTAGGTTATCTTCTGATAAACTGATGTTCAGGTTTTCATCGGCATTGCCTGCAGATAGGTTTACTTCTTTAGAAATATAACCTACATATCTTACTACCAGTACGCGACTATCAACGGTGAGGCCTTTTAACGCGAAAGCACCATTCTCATCAGTTGTAGTACCAATGCTTTTCCCTTTTACTGTAACAGATACTCCCGGAATAGGGGTGCCCTTGCTGTCGGTAACTTTACCGGTAACTATACCTTCAAAAGCCTTTAATAATGCCAGGTTGTTATTGGCGGGAATAGAATAGAGCAGAATCTGATCTTTAACTATCCTATATCCCACGTCATAACGCTTTAGCGAATTCTCAAGAAAGTATTTAAGTTTTTGGTTGACTACGTTGACAGAAATTTTCCTGTCGGAGTTGATTAATTGAGGGCTGTACACAAACTTTACATTGGCAAGCAGCTCCGTTTTTTCAATAATGGTTTTAATATCGGTTTGATCGGCTTTGATCGAAATAGGTTTATTCAGGAATTCCTGGGCGCCTACATTTTTAGCGAATGCAGCACAGGTAAAAATAATTATTGCAAGTATTTGGTAAATCGAAACTCTCATTGCATATATCGCCAGCGAAATAAGTTGATTTTTTTTCATAAATTTGGTTATTGTTCATTAAATGATTGGATTTATTGGACATAGGAATACCATGAATACATTTCTTTGTATTTAGCTCGCCGGCAATGCCCCACATTGTCGGCTTTGTTTTTTAGAAAAATATTATGGAAAATCGGGCCGCGGTTACGGGCTGTTGGTGTTGTGGTTCTTGTTCATCGTTTTTATATATTTGGTTAGTTTTTATTCGAAACCACGATACTGGTTCCCTGGATATAATATTTGCTTGATATGGTTCCGCAAATAAGGTCGAGCTGCTCATAAAGCCCTTTTTTAGTTAAATCTCCTGTAAAGGTGTAATTGGAAATCTGTTCGTTATCAGATTTTATGTCAATTCCGTAAGCCTCAGATAAGGTTTTGAAAATATCTTTGATGCTTTCTTCTTTAAAGTTATAACTCAAACTTGTGGGCACGTTGTAAGCCTCGGCCAAAGGAATGGGTTTGCTTACTAAAGTTTTCTTTAAATTATGATCGGCAAAAATACCTTTCTGGTTGGGGGTAAGTAAAATGGGTTTAGCCAGTTTTTGTGCTGAGAAACCAAAAAGAGAACTTTTGGCATTTTCCTGAACCTGAACTTTTCCGGTTCTTACGGCAACCTGAGCAGGCATTTTGTCTGTAGATGATTTTACCCAAAAGCTGGTACCCAGCACACGCACAACCAGTTTTTGATTGTACACATAAAAAGGTTTGTTAGGGTTTTTGCTTACCGAAAAGAAAGCGGTTCCTTTTAAATAAACCGTTCTTTTACCGGCAGCAAAAACCTTTGGATAAAGAATATTAGCCTGCGGTTTAAGTGTTACTGTACTTGAATCGCTAAGCGATATAATGATGGGACGATCAGTATCATTGGTTTTGCTGATTAAGCTTAAGTCGCTGTTTTCGCTAATGAATGCTTGCTCAGCAGGATTGTAACGGACAAAATATAAACCTCCAATTAAAAAGGCAATGGTTATTGATGCTGCAATAGCCAGCTTTGGCCACAGCTTTTTAATTTTTAAGGCTGTTTTTGGTTGTTGTTCAATATTGTTGATGCTAATCCAGGTATTCGCCTGCATTTCATCGAGTGCAGCTGAAGACAAATCATTAAAATTCTTGTTATTGATGTTATGGTACCATTTATCAACCCAAAGCTTTTCGGCTTCGGTACAATTTCCGTTTTCATAACGGCTTAATAAATCGTAGAATGATTTCTGATCCATAAGAAAGAATATTTGGCTTTATATATACAAGTAACACAGCGGGGGGCAAACCCTAAAGCAACTGTGCAGAAAAATGAAATTATTTTATAAATAACTGATATTCAGCTATAAAAAGATGTAAAAATTTTTAATGTATTCTTTAATCCTTTTAATAGACTGGGTAATGTGGTATTCTACAGCTTTTTCAGAAATGTTTAATCCTGCCGAAATGTCTTTGGTAGATTGATGCTTGTAGCGGCTGAGCCTGAAAACTTCCTGTGTTTTTTCGGGGAGCGAATTGATGCCTTGTTCGATAATGGCTGAAAGGTCGTGAAGCGCGACTAAATTGGCGGTATCCTGATGATCTTCGGTGTAGGTAAGGCTTTGGTATTGCACATACTTATTTTCCATCACCAAACTTCTGATGTGGTTAATTACACTTAGTTTTAAAGCCCCGAACAAATATGCCTGCAGGTTATTGATTTTGGCTTCAGCACGTTTTTCCCAAAGTGAGATAAAAATATTCTGTACCAGCTCTTCGGCAATTACTTTATCGCCGGTTTTTTTATAGGCAGCCAGTAATAACTCTTTACTATAGGTGAAATAAACTTTTTCGTAAGCCTGCTTGTCGCCCAATTTTAGACGGTGAAGTAAATCATCAGAACTTTCAGGCTCAAAAGGAATCATTGGTTTATTTGATTGTAGGCTAAGTATCGTAAATGTATAAATTTTAAGTTTTAAAGTTGGAATGCTTTATTGTTGAAATGCTTTAAAGTTTATTAGTCCAGCTAAGCAGTTTGCAATTCACAGTTAACTAGTTTATACAATTTAAACAATTAACCTGATCCAGCTAAACAGTTAACCAACTTACCTACTAAGTATAAATAATTTATCACCTTTTATCTCATTTTTTTAACTTTGCTCAATCTCAAAAAAAATATGCAGGAAAAAATTGTTGTTTTAGGCTCTAACGGACAGATTGGTACCGAATTGGTAACCACTTTGCGTAAGATATACGGCGATGATAACGTGGTTGCATGCGATATTCGCAGGCCTGATTACGATATCAAAAATTCTGCGCCGTTCGAATTTGTAAATGTACTTGATAAGGAAATGATCAAAGGCATTTTTCACAAATACAGGCCAACGCAGGTTTACCTGCTGGCAGCATTATTATCGGCAACGGGCGAGCAGAACCCGAAATTAGCCTGGGATTTAAATATGAACGGTTTGCTAAATGTATTGGATTTAGCGCTTGAATATAAAACGGCAAAAGTATACTGGCCAAGCTCAATTGCTGTGTTTGGACCAAATTCGCCAAAAGATCATACTTTGCAATATTGTGTAATGGATCCGAATACGGTTTATGGTATCAGTAAACTGGCTGGTGAACGCTGGTGCGAGTATTATAACCAGAAATATGGATTGGATGTACGCAGTATCCGTTACCCGGGATTAATTAGCTGGAAAGCTGCACCGGGAGGTGGAACTACTGATTATGCCATTCACATTTTCCACGATGCGCTTAAAAAAGGCAGTTACCAGAGTTTCTTAAATGCCGAAACCGAATTGCCGATGATGTATATGGATGATGCCATCCGTGGTACAATCGAATTGATGGATGCTCCTGCCGATCAGATTTCGGTACGCAGCAGCTATAATTTTGCAGGGGTTAGCTTTACACCAGAGGTTTTAGCTGCCGAGATCAGAAAGCATATTCCTGATTTTACCTTAACTTACACCGATAAAGATCCGCGCCAGCAAATTGCCAACAGCTGGCCACGTTCTATTGATGATAACTATGCCGCTAAAGACTGGGGCTGGAAACCAGAGTTCGATTTATCGAAACTGACAATTGACATGTTAAAGAATTTAAAAAAATAAGATTTTGGTTAACTGTTTAAAATGGTTAATTGTTTAAATCGTTGCAAAATGCAATTAACCGGTTTGGACAATTAAACAGTTAACCAATCAGAACAAAAAAAATGGGAAGAGCATTCGAATTTAGAAAAGAAAGAAAATTTAAGCGTTGGGCCAAAATGGCGGTTCAGTTTACGCGTATTGGTAAAGATATTGTAATGGCAGTTAAGGAATCGGGACCTCATCCTGAAACCAACTCGCGTTTACGTACTGCAATGCAAAATGCTAAAGCAGTAAACATGCCTAAGGATAGGGTAGAAGCAGCTATCAAGCGTGCATCTGATAAATCGCTGGCCAATTACGAAGAAATTGTTTACGAAGGTTATGCACCTCACGGAGTAGCAGTTTTGATTGAAACGGCAACTGATAACACCAACCGTACTGTAGCCAATGTGCGCAGTTACTTTAATAAAACCAATGGAACTTTGGGTAAAACGGGTTCTTTAGACTTTGTTTTCAACCGCAAATCTATTTTCCGTTTTGTGCCTGCCGATGGTTTAGATCTTGAAGAACTGGAGTTCGAATTGATTGATGCAGGTTTGGAAGAACTATATGTAGAAGCCGATGAGGAAGGAAATGATATCGCTGTTGCACAGGGAGCATTCGAAAACTTTGGTTCTTTACAAAAAGCACTGGAAGAAAAAGGTATTGAATTAAAAAGTTCTAAATTGGAGCGCATTGCCTTATCGCACCACGAGGTTACAGAAGAGCAGGCAGCCGATGTTTTAAAACTGATTGATAAACTGGAAGAGGATGATGATGTGCAGGCGGTTTACCACAATATGGCTGAGTAATAGCATTTGATATGTTATAGAAAAGGTCCCGATGTTAAGTCGAGACCTTTTTTCATTTAGACCTTACAGGTTTTAAAAACCTGTAAGGTCTGATAAACTATTTCTTATGCGAAAATAACCAGGGCAATAATTCTGGCTCTGCAAATGCGCTGTCCCAGCTGTTGTGGTTAGCATTTGGATAAAGCGAAAACTTAACCTCGTCGCCAACGGTTTTTAAGCGTTCGGCAATGGCGATGGATAGTGCCGGATCTACAATATCGTCTTTTGCACCATGGAAAATCCATAGCGGCGTTTTTTTGTATTTTTCGATGTTATTGGTATTGTCGCCACCACAAATGGCAATTGCTGCAGCAAATTTGCGACGCTCTCTTCTCAGCAGCTCATAAGTTCCCATTCCACCCATTGAGAGGCCGCCAACATAAACCTGCTCGCGGTTTACATAAGGTTTTTTCAGGAAGTCTTTAATCATACCCTGCAAGGCGTGCATAATTTTGGTTGGTTTACCTCCTTCAACAAAGCTTAATTTCCGTTTGCCATTGGCATCTTTGTCTAAATTGATATTGGCCCAAAAATCATTTGCCGGGCATTGAGGAAATACCACAATAGCAGGAAAGTTTTTGCGGACATCGTTTTTCAAAAACAGTTTGCCACCGTGTACCAGCTGACTGGCATTATCGTTACCCCTTTCGCCACTGCCATGCAGGAAAACAACTAAGGGGTATTTTTCCTTCGGGTTAAAGTTTTCCGGAAAAAGTACTCGGTAGTAAATGGAATCTTTGCCTTTGATAAAGCTACCTTTATCGTATTTTTTTAAATCCTGAGCGTTTAAAAGCAGCGCAGAAAAAAGAAAGCAGATGGTGAGAGAAAAAGTTTTCATCAGGATATTTATGTTTTATAAGTAGTTTGCAAGCCTTAATGGTCTCCTACCTGCGGGGTAGTTTTTGACGATGAACCTGGCTGATTTATTTTTATTCTGGCCGGGAAGGTCATCAATCATTATGCTTTCCTATCACAAAAATAGAAAACCCTGGCTACTTTGCAATAGCACAGGGTTAACAACCAAACCTAATTGTCTTTATTTCAGTGCAAAAGATGCTTCTTTTACATCGCGTGAGTTAGTACCAATGAATACTTTAAAATCGCCGGGCTCTGCTACAAACTTTAAATCTGAGTTGTAGAATTTAAGGTCGTTTTCGGTAAGGGTAAAGGTGATGGTTTTGCTTTCGCCAGCCTTTAAACTTACTTTCTGGAAACCTTTTAATTCTTTCACCGGACGGGTAATGCTACCCACCAAATCGCGGATATACAACTGTACTACCTCCTGACCATCGTATTTGCCGGTATTGCTTAAGGTAACAGATGCGTTAATCGATTTGCCTTTGGTTAAAGTATTTGAACTTAATTTAATATCGCTGTAATTAAATGTGGTATAGCTTAAACCGAAACCAAATGGGTATAAGGGATCATTGCTCACATCTAAATAATTAGAACGGAACTTTTCGAACCATTTACCTTCGGCCAATGGGCGGCCAGTGTTTTTGTGTGCATAATAAAGTGGTACCTGACCAACATTTTGAGGAAAAGTAGCACTTAATTTACCCGAAGGGTTCACATCGCCAAAAAGTACATCGGCAATGGCACTACCTGCTTCGCTACCCGGAAACCAAACATTTAAAATGGCAGGTATATTTTCTTCCTCCCACTTTAATGCCAATGGGCGGCCCGTAAATAACACCAAAACCACAGGTTTACCGGTTTTAGCCAAAGCTTTTAACAGGTTTTTTTGTGTTTCAGGAATCTGGATATCGGTAACACTGCTGCTCTCTCCGCTAAACTCAGAACCTTCACCCATGGTCGCTACAATCACATCCGATTTTTTCGCAACCTCTAAAGCTTCCTGAATCATCTCTGCTTCTGTGCGCGAATCGTGCTTATAGGTAGGGTTGTGGATGTTTACATAACGGTGCTCTAAAGCAGAATCGGCAAGGAAATTCGATCCACGAGCTGTTAATATTTTGGCATTGTTGCCTAAAGCATTTTTTAAACCCTGCAATACGGTTACCGATTTATCAAATAAAGCAGCAACACTCCAGGTACCGTACATATTTGCGGTATTATCTGCCAATGGACCTACTAAGCCAATAGTGCCTGATTTTTTAAGTGGCAAAGTATTATTGTTGTTTTTTAGTAATACGAAGCTTTCTGCTGCGATCTGGCGCGCAACGCTCCGGTTTTCGGTACTGAAAACTTCTTTCTCTGCACGGTTTGCGTCGCAGAATTTATAAGGATCGGCAAATAAGCCCAGTTTATACTTAGCCTGAAGGATTAAGCGGCAGGCCCTGTTAATCTGATCAATACCAACTTTCTTTTCGGCAAGCGATTTTTTTAAGGTGCCTAAGAAACCTTCGCCAACCATATCCATATCTACTCCGGCATTTAAAGCCAAAGCAGAAACCGTTTGTAAATCGCCCATGCCGTGTGCAATCATTTCAGGTATGCCGGTGTAATCGGTTACTACGAAGCCTTTAAAGCCCCACTGGTTGCGCAAAACCTCGGTCATTAACCATTTACTGCCTGTAGCCGGAATGCCGTCAACCTCATTAAAAGAAGCCATAATACTGGCTGCACCTGCATCAACGGCTGCTTTGTAAGGTGGAAGATACTCATTGTACATTTTTACCTTACTCATATCAGTGGTATTGTAATCTCTGCCAGCTTCGGCTGCTCCGTAAAGCGCATAGTGTTTTACACAAGCTAGGATTTCATTATTGGCCTGCAATTTTCCCTGGTAACCTTTTACCATGGCTTTTGCAATTTGCGAACCCAGGTAAGGGTCTTCTCCATTACCTTCTGAGATCCTTCCCCAACGTGGGTCGCGCGAAATGTCGACCATAGGAGAGAAGGTCCAGTTGATGCCACTTGCACTAGCCTCAATGGCCGCCACACGTGCTGATTTTTGAACAGCATCCATGTTCCAGGTGGCACTCATGCCCAATGGAATCGGGAAAACCGTATTGTAACCATGGATTACATCCATACCAAACAACAAAGGAATTTTCATCCTGCTATTTTCTACAGCAACCTTTTGTACTGCCCTGATTTTCTCAACCCCCTTAATGTTGAATAAACCACCAACCTGACCATCTTTGATCTTTTTACCTATATCGCTGCTGTTGGCCTGCCCGGTGGTAATATCACCAGAACTTGGCAAATTTAGCTGACCAATTTTCTCCTCAACCGTCATTTTAGCCATCAGGTTATTGATAAAGGTATTCATCTTTGCTTCTTCGGCCGAAACCGGTTTTTTGGTCTGCGCAGATGCGTTCAGTACGAGGGCTGTAAAAAAAACAACCAGGATTTTCGCTCTTTTCATTGTATGTGTATTTTATTCTTTTTCCTTATTATGTTTAAGCCGGCGCTCGTTTCAAACGAGTGCCTAAATAGCTTTACGATTCTATCGTATTTTTAATCGTTATAAACGATTGTTTATTTCCATACCTGTTAGAAACGGGCCTTAGCATTTACTTTTAATCCACTTTTTTAACTGCAGTTTTCGCCGAAACACCATTTTCATTTATGGCTTCAATAGCGAAGTAATAAGCTTTTTGGCTATCCATTGCTTTAAACCAGTATTCGTTAAAATCGTGTATCATGATGCAGTTGTAAAGTTTATCGGGCGCTGTACCGTAATACAGGTTATAGGCAAAGGCGTTATCAACCGGTTGCCATTTGATGTAAGCACTGCGTTTATCTTTTTCGGTGCGCAACACAATCAGGTTTTTTACCTGCGATGGTTTTTCACCATTACCATTACCAAAAACACGCAGGCCGCTAATGGCAAATTTTCCGGTAGGCATGTGGATATTAACCATTTTAATGAACCTCGTTTTAATCGCTTTTGGTAGCTCGATATAATCATGCGGAACATCGGTTTTGTTCTGGCTTTTATCAACTAGAACACTCCATTTTTTGCCATCAACTGATGAAAGGATTTTGTACTGGTGGAAAATACCGGTCTGCTTACCTATAAACTCAGCATCCTGATCTGCATAATTGATTTGAATGGCATTTACCGTAGCTAAGCTGCCCAAATCTGTCTGTATCCATTCGCCGTTGTTTGCGGTTTTGGCACTCCAGTAGGTCTTAATGCTTTCATCAACTGCATTATTGGCCTGAAAAGCACCCAATGTTGATGAAACTGTAACTGGTTTTTTATAGTTGATGAGCATCCATCCCGGACCTGCCGGGCCATTTTCTTTCCTTTCGGAAGGCAGATAGAGCGGATAATCGCCAAATGCAGTATTGGTCCACATTACATCATCCTGATCAAAACCCGTAGGCCAAATGCCCATCCGGCGCTCCCAAGTATTTTTTACGCAAATAATGCTGGTAGAAATGTGCCAATAGTTTTTGTTGTTATCCTGAAAGGTTGCCCCATGACCTGCCCCGCGTGAAAAGCCTCCTCCCTTATAACTCAGCGGATCGGATTGAGGTGTAGCCTGAATACCATCAAAAAGTGGTTTACTGCCCACTACAACGCCATCAGAATAGCCGCTAAACTCAGTCCCGGGGGCACCATACTGAAAATAGTATTTGCCATTGTGTTTGGTCATCCAGGCACCTTCGGCAAATGGATCGAGAAAAGTATCGTCCATGTATTCTCCAAAGCGCTGCCAGCCATATCGCCAGCTTTGCAGCAGGTACATTGGGGTGCGGGTTCCTTTAGGCTTAAATGTTTTGCGGTCTAATTCTACCCCATACATTGGGTAGTTGTTGCTACTGCCGTTGTACATGTAAAATTTACCATCATCATCAGTAAAAAATGCCGGGTCCCAACCACCAATTTCTAACGAATCGACCAAAGGAAACCATTTGTTTCCTTTGGGATCGGTACTGCCCCACAGGGTGAAATTTTTGGTGTAAGTACTGCCAAAAACCACCATGGTATCGCCAACGATGCCAACTCCGGGTGCGCAGAGTTCATCTTTGGTTTTATTCCATGGGCGCAGAAACTTTCGTTCTTCGAACTTCCAGTTCAGCATATCAGGACTATGCCAGTAACCCCATTGGTTGGTGCTAAACAGGTAGAAATCGCCTTTATAGTTAACAATAACCGGATCGGCCGTGGCGCGATGCCGGCCCCATTCGGTAAAAGACTCGAAAGGGGTATAGCCATAGTCTACATTAATCGGGTTGCAATAGGTTTTTTGCTGTGCCTTGGACCCGATTGTGAGGCTGATTAATATGATGAATAGAATATGTTTCATTTATTATGCTAAAATTTTAGTTACCGGTTTATTTCTTCAATTCCGGACTTTCAAATCCCAGTTTGGTTAAACCTTTTTGTACATCGGCATTGCTCATGAATAACTTCCAAAGCAATCCCGACCTGTAATTTTCGATCATGACAATCATTGGCCCCTGATCTATTCCTAAATAGCGTTGTGGGTACCAGTTATCGGTTTCAGAAAAAGCGTCGTAAAAACCGTATTTACCCCAAACTTTGGTGCCCAAATCTTCGTAAAGATGTCTGATCACCTTCATCGACTCTTTTTGTGTGTAGGGAATAGATGAAATGGCGGCTGTAGGAGAAATTACCCCAAAATCTTCCTGTGGATTATGTGCAGCATAGCCTTTAACAGAATAGCTGGCCGTTAAACCCCAGTTGTTTTGGCCATAGCCTTTAAAACCTTTTGGATTAGCTACACAGTAATCGTGAATAGCCAGTGTATGGTTTACATTATTCTCCCAGTAATTGGCATAACGGTCTTTTAATCCTTTCGGGTTTAAACCTAGATAAGAATAATGTGCCCAGAATAAGGGACCAACCGAGTTTTTCTGGCCTTGATAATCAAGGGTAAAAGGATGGCCATAAACATCAAAATTCGTTTTAATTTCACCATTTCTGGCCCAACCCTGATGGTAAACTTCGGCAGGTACTGTGTGGGTAGGGGAGGAAGCCGCTAAAACGTACATAATTAAACATTCGTTATAGCCTTTTACCGGAAAGTTCATTTCCCATTGGTATTCGGGCGACCAATGCCAGTACAATACATTCTGGCCTCCTTTACGGTACCAGTTAAAATCAATCCCTTTCCAAAGTTCGTCGGCTTTTTTGGCTAAAGCTTTCTCTGCTGCCGTACCGTTTTTATAGTAAGCATCGATACAAATTAATGCTTGTGCAACAAAGGAAGTTTCTACCAGATCGCCACCATTATCTTTGCGGCCGAAAGGGCGTACTTTACCGGTTTCGCCATAAATCCAATGCGACCAGGCACCATGAAAACGATCGGCCTTAGCCAGGAAATCGAGTATTTGATTTAATCTGTTTAGCCCATCTTTTTTGGTTACATAGCCCCGGTCGATACCACTTAAAATAGCCATTAAACCAAAACCTGTAGCGCCGGTTGCAACTGTGCTTTTATCGTTTTCGGGATATACATTATCTACATGATAGCGTTCGCGGCCGGCACCCGATGTAGGTTCGGCACCATCCCAGAAATACTGGAAGGTTTGTTTCTGTACCAGATCAAGCAATTGCTCGTCGGTTAAGTTTTTTCGTATGGTAAGATCGGGATTGTAACCTTGCTTTTTGTCCTGAGCACAAGCCGAAAAGGTAAAAAGTGTAAGTATTAATAAATGTTGAAATTTGAGTTTCATTTGTGTGTGTTGTTAAAGGTTTGGACTGTTAAAACCAAGATTTTTCATTCCTGCTTTTACTTCCGGGGCACTCATAAATAAGTTCCAGATTAATTTTGTTCTGTAATTTTCGATCATGACTACAATCGGTCCCTGATCTATTGCCAGGGTAGAGGAGGCAAACCATTGGTCTTTTAATGAAAAAGCATCGTAAAAGCCATATTCGCCCCAGGTTTTATTGCCTAGCTTGTAATAAAAATATCTTAGTGCCTGCATCGATTCGGTAGGGGTGTAAGCCATAGAAGCCAGTGCTGCGGTTGGCGCTACGGTTCCAATATCGTTGGTTGGCGAACTTGCAGTATATCCACCTTGAATATCACTTGCTGTTAAACCCCAGCAGTTTTCGCTGTAACCATAATTACCCTGCGGATTGGCTTTACAATAATTGTAATTGATTAAAGCATGTGCTTTAGTTTGCGTTTCGTAATTGGCGTAGGCATCCGTTAAGCCAGTTGGATTAATGCCCATAAACGAGTAGTGCGCAAAAAATAGCGGCCCACCGTTTGCTGTTCCTAGGGGAAGCTGAACGCCATAGTAGCTGCTGCCGTTTTTTATGGCCCCGTTTTGTGCCCATCCGGTATCGTAAACAGTTTTAGGAATAGCAAAAGTAGGAGATGCTGCGGCCATCACATAAGTAATTAAACACTCGTTCCAGCCTTTTATGGGTAAATTCATATCCCAGTTGTAATTTGGGCTCCAATGCCAGTATAAGGTATTGCCATTATCTTTCCGGTACCAACTCCATTCTACACCGTTGTATATGGCGTTAATATCGGCTCTTAAAGTAGTTTCTGCTGCGTCAACTCCGTTAAAATATTGTCGGGCGGTAATTAAACCTGCCATTAAGAAAGAAGTTTCTACTAAATCGCCACCATTATCTTTAACGCTAAATGGAATTACTTTTCCGGTATTTCCGTCCAGCCAATGTGGATAGGCACCATGAAAACGGTCGGCTGTTTTTAAGAAAGATACCATTTTTTGTATTCTCGCCAACCCATCTGCTCTGCTAATAAAATTACGGCTAATCCCGGTAATCAGGGCCATAATACCAAAGCCAGAGCCACCTGAAGTAACGGTATTGCCAGAAGTATTACGCTCTCGGGCCAAGCCACTGGTTGGGTGGCCAAAGTCCCAGAAATATTTAAAGGTTTGTTTTTGAACCAGGGTAAGCAGTTCTTCGTCTGTAATCCGGGCGAATTTGTCAGTATCATCAACTGCAGTAATCAGGGTCACGGTAATTGCCGATTGCAGTTTGTTCCCGCTTTTTGACAACAAGCCAGTGTTAATGTTTAAAATATATTTTGTAATAGGTTGCAATGCCGAAGGGGTAATTACAACGGTATTATCGTTATTTTCTAAGGTTGGGGTAAATGCTGCGGTGTTTCCGGCTGCATCGGTTAAGGTAATGTTTCCACTAACAGAAGATAAATTGATAGCGGAAGAGAAGGTAATTTTAACAACAGGCGTATTGTTTAAGCCATAATAGGTAAAGCCGCTGTAAGTGCCGTTTACTTTTAAATCGGCAAAAGAATAAGTTGATGGAGGCGCAACCGGATCTACTACAGGATCGTTTGTGCCACCTTTTTTGCAGGCAAAGAAAAAAACAGAAAGAATTAGAATAAAGTAGTAGTTTTTTTTCATTTCGGGAGATTTTAAAAAGGGCTGCCATTTGGCAACCCCTTTTATTTGTGCCTATTTTAAGGTGGGGATTTTACTTTCCTCTGCCTTCAAGCTTAGCAAGAGCACTGATTTCCTCAGGTGCCAAAGCTTTGTTAAAAATGCGTACCTCGTCTAATTTGCCCGTTAAATAGCTGGCCCAGTCTTGCTTGCCGGTTGATGTGGTTAAGCTAGGGGTGGTTTGAAAATGAACTGTTCCAAAAACCATTTTGCCTGCATTCTGAAATGTTAATGCCCCCAGGTTTGCAACCGTTTTTTCGCCAAGTTTTGATCCGTTTACGTATACTTTAAATGTAGAGGTTGTCTGGTCATAACTGTAGGCAATTTGTGTCCATTTACCCCATGGAGAGGTGATTTTGATGAAGTTATCACCGCCGTTATTTACTACTCCGGAATAAGTACGTGCTACCAGTTTACCGGTAGTTGCATCGCCACCATTTTCAAAGAATAAGGTTAGATTTCCCCAAAAGTCTGATGATTTTGAGACATCAACAAGTCCAACAATACCCTTATCGTTTAAAGGCATGTTAACCCAGCAGGTAAGGGTAAAACTTTTTAAGTTTTGAACGGCAGCGGGTGTATTGGACACCACATAACCATTTAAAGCACCTTGTAAGCCTTGTCCTTTTACTCCCGTAGCAAATGAAGTTCCGGTGTTAACGCCAGCTGTGTTAGAAACACTATCAGTTAAACCACCATCAAATGCCCAATAGGCAACTAAATTGCTGGGTGCAACTTGTTTGGCACTTGTGTAACCACCAATATTCAAAGCGGGAGCATAGCTTGATGGATCAAATTTTTTCTGACAAGAAGATAAGCCTAAACCCACAACTGCCAATAATAAATATTTTGTTTTCATTTTTTAATCAATTGAAGAGGTTAGTATCCAGGATTTTGTGTCAAAACACCTACACTTATATCAATCTCAGTTGACGGAATAGGCCAAACTTCGTTTTTACCAGCTTTCCAGCCTTTGGCACCAAATACAGCAGTACCACGACCCTGGCGAATTACATCAAAGTAACGATCAGATTCCATCGCTAACTCAAGTTGTCTTTCTTTCCAGATGGCCTGACGCAGTGCATCTTTATCACTTGTTGTAACATCAGGAACAACACCAGCTACACCACCGCGTGCACGTGCACGAACCCTGTTTAATGAAGTTTTAGCTAAAGTTGGATTGTTTAGCTCGTTAGCGGCTTCTGCGTTCATCAAAAGAACATCGGCAAAGCGAAGTACACGTACGTTTTGGTCAGCTCCCTGTGTATAACCAGAGATAATGTTGGCAAATGGTACGTAAGATTTCTCATTATACATCGGATTATCTGCGCTGTTAGAGATTGCATCACCTTGTGGAGTAGTTTCCCCTCTGTAAAGAATTGTTGCGTTCCGACGAACATCGCCTGCTTCGAAAGCTGCGTCCAATGCTGGTGTTGGTACGTTGAAACCCCATCCAAGGTCTGGCGTGTTTGCTCTTGCACCTTGTACCTGGCTGTACTGCGAATTTGATGCATCTTTATTATTCAATAAAAGTGCGCATTGAATTTCAAATACAGACTCTACGTTGTTTTCATGGTTGGTTCTAAAGCCTTCCTGAAAATTAGGATATAAATCATAACCTAAAGTCATAACGGTATTGGTGTACGATAAAACCTGGTCCCATTTACCTAGATACATGGCAACTTTAGCGTGTAAACCCAAAGCAGCGCCTTTAGTTGCTCTGCCTAAATCGGCGGCCGGATAGGTTTGTGGCAACACTGCAGCAGCCTCATCTAAGTCTTTTTCGATTGCCGCATATACCTGGGCTTTAGGTGTTCTCGGAATATTAAACTCAGAAACATCTTTAGGCACCGTTAAACGTAAAGGTATATCACCAAATGCTCTTACTAACCTGAAATAGGAATAAGCGCGAACAAATTTGGCTTCTGCTAGGTAACGTGCTTTTAGACTGGCATCCATGTTAATTCCAGGAACGTTATCTAAAACCTGGTTACATAAATTAATGTTTTGGTACTGTGCCTGCCAGAAACCTCCAAATTGACCTTCTGTTGAAGATGCTGTGTAATTGTCAAAGTTATTTAAATAACTGGCATCGTTTGCCGTACTTCCTTTCTCGGCGTCATCGCCAGGAATACTTTCAACAGCTAAAGCAGGGAAGGCAGTGTTACCCCAGCTTCTTAAGTTACCATAAATAGCGATTACAGCTTTTGAAGCGTCGTCTGCTGTTTTCCAAAAGGTAGCCTCTGGTTGTTTTGCCTGTGGATCTACATTTAAAAATTCCTTTTTACATGCAGGCATTACCAAAGTGGTAGCTAGGATTGCAATTAAGCCCAGCTTTTGGATGTATGTATTTTTATGATTTAATTTCATTGTCTTAATTATTAGAATTGAACCTGAACACCTAATCTGTATGTAGCTGCAAGCGGATAAACATTTGCATCTATACCTCTTGAAATAGGGCCACTGTTGGCATCATATCCGATTTCAGGAGTAAATCCTTTGTATCCGAATAAGTTAACAGCATTTTGTGCGTCAAGAAATACTCTGATTTTTTTCATTGACCATTTGCCCATTAATGAAGCAGGAAGCGAGTAACCTAATTGTACTGTTCTTAAACGGATATAAGAACCATCTTCCACATAGAATGAGTTAGGTGCAGCATTTGACGTAGATCCAACGTTAGCTGATGGGTAAGTGTTAGATGTACCAGCACCATGCCATCTGTTATCGTAAAAATCTTTGCTGAAGTTTTCATTACCGAAACGGTAAGCAATGTTAGCATTGTAAACATCAACATCAGCAACACCTTGAATGTCTAAAGCTAAATCCCATCCTTTGTAAGCGAAAGTTGTATTGATACCATAACTGTATTTAGGATTTGGATTTCCTAATACTACACGGTCTTTCCCATCAATGGCGCCATCACCATTTTGGTCTACATAACGGAAGTCGCCCGGTTTTGCACCAGTTTGCGCTGACGCAGCAACTTCAGCAGGAGTTTGGAAAATTCCTGCAACCTGATAACCAAAGAATGATCCTATTGGGTCACCTTGTACGGTACGTGTTGCTAATGCACCGTTAGCAATGCCTTGTCCACCACTATAAATTGGGTTTGAACCCGTAATTACCGATAATACTTTGTTGTTATTAATTCCTATGTTTCCACTAATCGAATAACTTAAACCACTTTTAGTTTGATCTCTCCAGGTACCCAGGAATTCGACCCCTCGGTTACGTAAATCAGCCTGATTACCAATTAAGCTTGGAGTAGCTGTACCAATCGAAGTGAAGATTGGTATGCCAAATATAGCCTGCTCTGTTTTTTTATTATAAAAACTTGCTTCAATATTCAATCTGTTTTTTAGGAATGCTGCCTCAAATCCAATGTCAGTACCCGTTGTACGCTCCCAGTTTAAGAATGAAGGAACTAAAGATGCAACGCTGGCACCTGTATAGGCTACACCATTTAATACCGTAACATAGCCAGCTACTTGAGATACAGTTAAAGTTGTTGGATTTACTGGTACACCGGCATTACCCACCTTACCCCATGATCCCTTTAATTTCAAATTATTGAAGATGGTTTGATCTTTCATGAAGTCCTCGTTGGAAATTACCCAACCAGCACCTATTGCTGGAAAATACCCCCAAAGATCGCCACCCCCGAAAAATTGAGATGCCGCATCAGCACGCAATGTTACATTTAATAAATACTTGTCTTTATAAGAATAATTTGCCCTTCCGAAATAAGAAAGATAAGTAGATAAGCTTCCACCGTCTACTACTTCACGGGTGCTCGCTGTACCTAATGCCAGGTATAAATCTCCTTCACTGCTGTAAGGGACATTTAATGCACTGGAATTGAGATAATAATTTTTTCTTCTTTGCGCAGTTGTACCCGCTAAAACTGTTAAATTATGATTGCCGAAAGTGTTTTTATAGGTTAAAGTGTTCTCTAAAATCCAGTTTCTGTTTTCATCCCTGTTGATGGTTAAGCGGCTAATGTCATTTAGTTGACCCTGTGTTGCTTTATAAACAGGTGTATAGCCTCTTACTTCATTTTGTCCAAAATCACCACCAGCACTTGTTTTAAAAGTAAAGTTTTTAGCGAATGTTAACTCTGCATAAACATTTCCGTTTATGCGGTAGTTTTTAGATTTCTGGTTAAAATAGTCTAACGTTACCTGAGGGTTGAAGTTGTTACCACCTCCTAAACCGAAATCATTAGCATCGCCATAAGTCCCATCTGCATAATAAACAGGAACTACTGGACCCGCAGCGTATAGTTGACGGAAAATAGCTCCGTTGATATCGTTTGAATTTATAGACGTTCCGGAAACCGAATATCCTACTTTCAAAGATTTCAGAATTTGGAAATCGTTTGCTAATCTTGCGGTATAACGTTTCCAGTTTTGATTTTTAACAATACCATCCTCATTATCATAACCTAAAGAGAAGTTATAGGTCGATTTTTCAGAACCGCCATTAACAGAGATCTGGTGTGTAGTTTGTAATGCATTTCTTAATCCCTGATTGTACCAGTTGGTACCTTCTCCATAACTGGAAGGATTGGCAAATAATTGAGTGGCTCCATTTGATGCAGATAATTCATTGATAATTGTTGCATATTCGGTGGCATTTGCCATTTCGATCTGGTTGGTTACTTTTTTATAACCAACAGCTCCATTGTAATTAATAACTGGGCTATCATTCTTGCCTTTTTTAGTGGTAACTAAAATAACCCCGTTAGCTGCCCGAATACCATAAATAGATTGAGATGACGCATCTTTCAAAATACTCATATCAGCAATATCTGCAGGGTTTAAAAAGCTTATGTCATCGTACCAAACTCCGTCAACCACATATAGTACGCCCAGGCTACCATAAATAGTTCCTGTACCGCGGATTGTAATTTGTGGTGTCGAACCAGGAGTACCTGAATTGGTAATACTAACACCTGCAACTTTACCTTGTAATGCGCTTACTGCATTCACTGACGCTTGTTTAGAAATGTCCTCACCTTTAACCGAAGCTACTGATCCGGTAACATCAATTTTTCTCTGCGTACCATAACCTACAACCACAACCTGCTCTAATTGTTGTGTTGATGAAGCTAAGGATACATTAATAGTGGTTTGGTTATTTACAGCCTGCTCTTGCGCTGTATAGCCAACAAAGTTAAATACCAGCGTAGCGTTGCCCGGCACACTAATGGAGTAGTTGCCGTTTACATCTGTTTGTGTACCGTTTTGTGTGCCTTTAATTAAGATAGATACGCCCGGCAATGGAGTTTTATCGCCGCCATCAATTACCTTACCTTTCACAGTAATGTTTTGCGCAAATGCTACGTTAATTGCGAGTAAACAAAATACGGCCAGAACAGAAATTCTTGTAAAGATTCTTTTCATGCTTATTAAAATTTAGTTTAATTGTTAGTTAAATGTGAGGTTGTTTTTGTGGATGTGCAAGTGTTTTTACCTCTACATTAATACATCAACAGCAGCTTTAAGGTTTCACACCTAAATAAACCAAATGCGATTTTGGGTCAAAAACGCAGTTTTTTTGAATTTTAACAAAACATTAACACTTGCCTAAGTGTATAAATAACACCAAGTATTTTGTGGGGCTTGAAAAAGTGCTATGAGAGGTAATGATGTAGTGCGTGATGGGGACAAAACATCAAAAAAGTGATAAAAACCGTTTTTTACGCAAACGTTTCCGTAACAATAGTGTGCTGATTTTATAATGAATTTTACCTCCTAATATGGAAACACGGAAGCTTAAAGCTCCATTAAAAACTCGGTTAAATTTTTATCGTGCGGTACTTCCAGTTTTTTGCGCAGGCGGTATCTGCGGATTTCTACACCTCTTAAACTGATGTTCAGTAACGACGACATTTCTTTACTGCTCATGTTCATCCTTAAATAAGCACAAAGCTTTAAATCGTTAGGTACCAGATCAGGGTGTTGTGCCTTTAACTTTTTAAAGAAACTTTCGTGCGCTTCGTTAAAGCTGTTTTCGAACAGGTGCCAATCACGCTCGTCGTTCATACCGTCGTTAATAACCTTCTGTATTTTGCGGGTTTGCTCATCAGAGAGTTTTTTCCCGTTTTCATCTTTAAGCTTGGTAATGTCATCTGCCAGTTTTTGAAGCAGCTCATTTTTATACACCAGCGTCATAGCAGAATTAGCCAGTTCGCGGTTTTTCGAAGCCAGCTCGGCCTGAAGTTTTTCTGTTTGGAGTTTAATGATTTGCTTTTCGCTAATTTCAGCTTCCTGTCTTAATCTTTCCTGTTGCTCAGCTTTTAAACGGCTGGTAATTTTCTGACTATCGCGTTGCAGCTTTCTTTCGTATATCTTTTTGCCCATGATTAAAACCACCACAAACAAGATGGTGTAAAATAATATGGCCCAGTTATTCAGGTACCATGGGCGGAGGATGGTGAATGTATAAAGCGTTTCGGCACTTACCGTGCTGTCGTCAATTTTTGCCCTCACTTTAAAAGTATAGGTGCCTGCGCTTAAATTGGTGAAATCTTTCTGCGTGGCATAAGTCCAGTCAGACCAGGCTCTGGAATACCCTTCGAGGTAAAACTGATATTTCACTTTAGCCTGCCTGTAATAGGGGAGCGCATAAGAAATGCGAATGTTATTCCTGCTGTTCTGTATTTCAGTAGGCTCCTCAACATTACCGGTTTCACTAATTAGCGAAAATTTGTCGGTAATATCTTCAACCCGCCTAATCAGCACCTCCGGTAATTTTTGTTTCTGGTTGTTAAGTCCGGCAGTTGGGTTATAAATCACAAAGCCATCATCAACACTAATAAGGTAAATTGAATCGCTTATCCTGCTAATATTCTCGTAGTACTGCACCATCCGGCCATCCAAAATGCTAAATTGGTTCGAATCGATTTCAACTTTGCCCGGCTCGCTGAAATTAACCAATGCGGTTTTACCATGGTTAATGAACCAGTATTTTTTACTGCCCGCCGGAATAATTTTATTAGAGGTTTCGAAAGAACCCAGGTTTTTATTGAGTACCTCGTATTTGGTGAATTTATTGCTCAACTCATCGTAGGTATAAAAACCGGCATCGGATGAAAACACGATTTTATTCTCCAGATTGAAGATATTGATGTTGTAATTACCGGGCAAACCATTCTTTTCGTCGAAATATTTGGTGTTTGTTACCCTGGTATAATCGGGACTAAGGCTTAATTTAAATAAGCCCTTGTAAGCATGGCCCACCCAAATATCGCCTCTGTTATCTTGCTCAACATATCTGGAAGGTGCTCCAAAACCTGCTATTTTGGTTGCGAACTTCAATCCTGCACCTGGTGATTTGGTAAAGAGTGATAAACCTGTATAAGTGCCCTGAACCAGGTAATTGGGGTTAGAGTTTAGTTTTTTGATGGTCCAGCCACCCGATGACCTCGATATCCATTCTATTTTATCGCCCAAAACCTTAAAAGTGCCGCTGTTATGGCCGCAAATTAATTCATTATCGATAATGGCCAGCTCCCAAACCTGTCCCTGCGAATTCGGTATTAAACGAAAATTGAAGGGAAGGAGATTGTATGGTGACCACTCGCTGTAAAATAAGCCCTGATTGGTGCCGAGATAAATTTTATTGTTAAAAATGATACTGGAATATACGGTGCCGAACTGACCTGTTTTATCAAAGTAAAAATAGAGGGGAGAATTGAGTTCAATGCGGTCGATCCCGTTATCCAAACCTGTCCATAGGTTTTGCTCATTATCGGCGTATAAACTTAATACGGTATTGTTTTGCAATCCGCTCGATTTGTTAATGCGTTGTACAACCCTGCCATTTTCATCGATAATGATTAAACCATTTAAAATGGTGCCATAAGCATAATACTTGCCCAATAAATTTACACCATTATTTAACTGATAGGTTTTTAGATAACTGTTTGCAGGGGTGTTTAAGGGAGTGAAATTTTTGCCATCGTAAGTAAAAAGTCCGTTTTTGCTCGTGCCAATAATCAGTCCGTTGTTTTTATAGGGTAAAATGGAGAGGATTCCTTCTTTGCCCATTTGCTCACTCTGCGGCAGGTGTACCAGTTTATTGCCAATCAGCTCGAACAGGCCCTGCTCCAGCACCTCAATAAAATACCGTTGATTAACTTTATGCAGAAACAAAAAAGAAGACGGAGACTTTACCACTTCGATTTTATTGTTTTTGTAAATAAAGATTTTCGAAAAGGATTGGAAAATTACCCGGTCGCGATCTACGTAGATTTTCCAAACTTCATCATCTATTTTTATACCTTTCGGGAGCAGTTTGGTGAGTGAATTATAACCTAATTTGTTGTTTTTGATAGCCCAGTAGCCAAATTCTCCAAAGCTACCTGTATATATTCTACCCTGATTATCTGTTGCAACAGCTCTAACAATCTGGCGGTTTGGCATCCTGTATTTCTGCCAGTAACGACCATCAAAAGTTAATAAACCCTCGGCATTGCCAAAGTACATTACACCATTTTTGTCTTTTGTTATGCTCCAGTTCTGGTTTCCCGACGAATAAACTGATTTTGGATAGTTTTCTATATACGGTACCCCAATGCTTTTAATATCAGCAGCGCAAATATGGGTAGAAGTACAAACGACAAGCAATAAAAGAAAACCTAGAAGTTTTTGCATGTAATGCTAAATTAGGATGCTGATTAAAACACAAATTAAATAAAAAAATGATAATTGACTAACTTGTTGATCAACCGAAACAAAAAAGCAGACGCAGTATGAAGTTTCATATTGCATCTGCTTTATATAAATAAGTTAGGAGTAAGTTTAAGCTAAACTAAGTTTTCCAACCGGCTGCGGTACTTTTACATAATAACCAGTTCCATCATAAGGACGCTTACGAGGGTTCGTGGTACACGCTTCCGAGCAACAACCCTGAAGCTGTTCGCCACAGGCATCGCATTGGGTTACGTGTTCGTTGCACTCCGGATTGGCACAGTTAATCATTTTTGGGGTAGTAACACCGCAGTTATAGCAAACTGAAACCACCGTGGGGTTAACCTGGTTTACATCAACAGCAATCCTGTTATCGAAAACGTAACACTTGCCTTCGAAATCTTTCCCCCCAGCTTCTTTGCCGTATTTGATAATGCCACCATGCAATTGGTAAACATCGTTAAAACCATGGTGCAATAATAGGGCAGAGGCTTTTTCGCATTTAATGCCACCGGTGCAATAGGTTAAAATCTTCTTGTCTTTATATTGGGCAAGCTGGTTAATTTGTTCAGGGAAATCTCGGAAATTCTCAATATCAAGCGTTACAGCATTTTTAAATTTACCCAGATTGTGCTCATAATTAGAACGTACATCCAAAATCACTACGTCCTCGTCATCCTTCATTTTCATGAAATCAACTGGTTCTAAGTGTTTACCTGTTTTTTCATTTGGATTAATGATAGAGGTATCTCTTAAACCAGAATGCACAATTTCCGATTTGTAACGGCAATGCATTTTTAAAAACGAAAGCTCTTCTACATCGTCAATTTTGAATTCTGTTTTGGCAAATCTTTCATCCGTGTGAACGGCTTTCATGTAAGCCTCACAAGCTTCAGGAGTACCCGAAACTGTACCGTTTAAACCTTCGTCGGCAACGATGATACGGCCAACCAGGCCTAGCGATTTACAAAATTTAAGGTGATCGGCAGCAAATTGCTCTGCCTCTGCTATGTAACTATAGCAATAGTAAAGTAGTGTCTGATATTTTTTCATAACGCTGTTGATACCGTTGCATACGGCGTTTAAAGCGGTGCAAAGATAAGGTAATTATGTAAGATGTTAAAATGTAAGATGGAAAATGTACCATGTATGATGTAAGATGGGAAATGTAAGATGGAGGCTAAACTCCCATTATCCATCTTACGTCATACATTTTCCATATTAGAACCCGTAAGAAATCCTGAATCCTTGCGTCAGCTTGCGCCCTCCATCGTAGGCAAAGCCGTAGCTGGCCCTTAAAACCAAACGCTGTAAGCCAAAGTAAAACTCCTTGTAATTTCTTTTTTCTGGCGATGATAAGTAACCGCCTCCAATAAATTCTTCTAGTCTGGCTTTCCGTAACAAAGGAATTTTATTCATAAAGAAGCCAGCGAAATTATGCTCCAAATGCGCTTCAAAGTATTGTTGGTTGGTACTGAACTGATAGAAATCGAGGTATTGGAATTTCCTTAAATTGGGTGGGAAAATGGTAGAAATGTTACCTGAAAAGTGTTTAAAATCAGGATAGTACATTTTTTTGTTGTTGATAAATTTGCCCACTCCGGCTAAAAATGAGGTGTAGCCCAATAATCCTAAGCCAATTCGTTCCTGAAAAACCTCTGCCTTTACAAAATCGTAATCGATATCGCTGTTTAGCACATTGTTGAACCCCTTTTTGTACAAAACGGTAATTCTTGGGTATTTCGATTCGGTATAAAATTTACCATCCGGGCGCGTAATGTATTTTTGCCCGATGGTGTAAGTTAAACTTGCCGTGGCACTAAATGAGCTATATGTTGGGAAAAGGGGTACTTCTGCTTCAGGGTTAAACGGATTGTTCGAAGAGAATTCGCGATCCTTAGCATCGATAAATTTAAAATTCGTACTATTGGTTAGGCTCTTGTTTCTGCTGTAATCAACACCTAAACTACCTTGTAAGCCTGTAGCCAGTTCTCTGGTAGTGTTAATGTTGGCAAAGCTTTTCTCATAAAATTTAGGGAAATTCTTTTCGTAAAACAACGAGTTTATGGAATTACCCAAAGCAGTCATTGAGCCCAGGTTATTCAGGTCAAAAATACCATTCCCAAATGAAGCACCAATACTCGCACTTTTTAGCGGATTGTAATAGTAGTTTCCGGTTAAACTTCCGGTTAGTTTCTTGTTGGCAAAACCGTATCGCAGCTCCGGGCGAATGGAGTAAGACCTTCGGTTTTCGAAAGTTTTACGGTAAGTAACACCATATTTAATCGCAAAGCCTTCTACTGTATTGTAAAAAATTGCCCTAAGCACCGGATCAAAATACCAGTATTCTTTATCGTAACGATCGTTAATGCTATGTCCCCGGAGTAAGAGTTTGCCAATGCCAAATTTGTTATTGTCTTTTTCCAACGAATCGAGGTATTTTTTCGATTCCTTTAGCTTGGCTATACTGTCTTTCTTAATGTAATTTATCTTCTCATCTTCAGTTAAGGGGATAGGCCTGTTGTTGACCCAGTAGGCTGAATCTTTTTTGTTAACCATTTCGGTTACTTTTAATATTTCGCCGCTGAAGAAATTTTTAGAAAATTTAGGATCTGTATTGTAATTGCTGTACACGCCAACGTAATAACCGGCAATTTTAAAGCCCAGTACATTACCGGCGAACTGAAAATTGATCGAAGTTGGCATATATACCTCTTTCACTTTGGTAAACTGCTGATTGATGTTTAGCGTATCGATAAAATTGATACCTGCATTTTTGGTTAGGAAGAGGTCGGTGTTGTAAATCCTCCAGCTATTATCGATAATGTAAATAATACCCCTGAAAACCGGGTCGTTTTCGCGGCGCGGAATTACCTGTATCTTGTGGATCAGCTCTCCATTTTCAGTGCTCTCGCCAAGCAACTTGTATTTATAATAGAATAAAGCATTATCGGCAATTGGGGATATAAAGCCTCTGGCGCTTAATTTGTTTTCTAGCAGGTAATTATCGTAAAAATTAATAATCAGATCAGAGGCTTTATTGAAACTGAACGCATTATTGCGTCCGGCCACTTTCGAAGAAATCATTTCTTCGTGGATATTGTTTGGCCGGCTGAAATTGAATTTGCTCTGCGATTCTGAAAGATAAATAATGCCTTTGCGGTTAGTATCGAGCTCTAAAACCTTTTGTATATCCTGTCCGAAAAACTTTTTAGGGGCACCTTTTAAGCGTTGAACACCTTTAATATAAACATCACAGCTAAAGCTACTAACTTCATTTAAATGTGTTTTCCGTTCTTTAATTGCTTTACGCATAATGGCATAGGCAGGATCTTCGGCATTGGCCCTGATATTTACGTTTTCTAAAGTATAGCTTTCTGCACTTAGTGTTACGTTTAGTGCAATATCATCGGTAAGGTTAATGATGTGATCCTGTTGTTTGTAACCTACAGCCCTAAAACTCAGCGTTTGTTGACCGCTTTTTAATTTTACCGAATACTTGCCATCTACATTGGCTGATGTGCCGGTAGTAGTGTTTTTTAAATATACCGAAGCAAAAGGAACAGGCTGCCCGTTGCTATCTTTAACTATGCCGGTTACTGTAAATTGTTGAGCAAAAGCAATATGGGTAAGGCTACAAAGTATCAGGAGCGCGCAAATTCTTGTCATAAGTTAGATTAGTAAACTATAAATATCGAATAACTTTTAAGACTATACATACAGGTGTATGTTAAAGTTTGTTAAGTTGGCAAAAAAATAATAACAACGCTAATTTTTATAAAACAATATATCGCCTGGTGTTAGTTTCAATCTACATCAAACGTTTGTCTCTTTAATAAAGCCATTAAAATTGCCTTTTTGGTTCTGTAAGGCTTTTTTTTATAACTTTGGAGCCAACAATCAACCATATTAAAGGCCATGTATAAAACATTACAACCGGTTCTTCAAAAAGAACTAGAAGAAATTGAGAACGCTGGATTATTTAAACGCGAACGTATCATAATTACCCCTCAGGGTGCCGACATTCAGGTAAGTGGCGGAGCCGAGGTAGTAAACTTTTGTGCAAATAACTATTTAGGGCTCTCATCGCATCCAAAGGTGATAGAAGCTGCTAAAAAAGCGATCGATGATCATGGTTATGGAATGTCATCTGTTCGTTTCATCTGCGGAACACAGGATGTACATAAAGAATTGGAAGCCAAAATTTCTAAATTCTTAGGTACCGAAGATACCATTTTATACGCTGCAGCCTTTGATGCCAATGGTGGGGTTTTCGAACCTTTGTTCAATGCAGAAGATGCCATTATTTCGGATGAGCTAAACCATGCTTCAATTATTGATGGGGTTCGCTTGTGCAAAGCACAACGCTTCCGTTATAAAAATGCAGATATGGAAGATCTGGAGAAACAATTGATTGCAGCTAAAGATTGCAGACACCGCATTATTGTTACCGATGGCGCTTTCTCTATGGATGGTTCTGTAGCTCCTTTGGATAAAATTGCCGATCTGGCCGATAAATACGAAGCATTAATCATGATCGATGAATCGCATTGCACGGGCTTTATTGGTAAAAATGGTCGCGGAACACACGAGCACTTTGATGTAATTGACCGTATTGATATCGTTACAGGTACATTAGGTAAAGCTTTAGGAGGCGCTTCAGGAGGTTTTACTTCAGGTAAGAAAGAAATTATCGATATGCTGCGCCAGCGTTCACGTCCATACTTATTCTCTAACACTTTAGCTCCGGCTATTGCAGGTGCATCTATTGCTGTGTTGGATATGCTGAGCGAAACTACTGCCTTAAGAGACAAACTGGAAGCAAACACAAAATATTTCCGCGAAAAAATGACGGCTGCAGGTTTCGATATCAAGCCTGGTTTCCACCCAATTGTTCCGGTAATGCTTTATGATGCAAAAATTGCTCAGGAGTTTGCGGCGAAGATGCTTAACGAAGGTATTTATGTAATCGGATTCTTCTATCCTGTTGTACCTCAGGGTAAAGCAAGAATCAGGGTGCAGTTATCGGCAGGGCATGAGCAACATCATCTTGATAAAGCCATTGCTGCCTTTACCAAAGTAGGAAAAGAATTAGGTGTAATTTAATAGCCCTAAAATTTATATCGTTCAAAAGCCGCTTCTTGCGGCTTTTTTTGTTTCGGGTTCATTTTCTTTTATAATGCTATTGTAAACTGATTATTTGAACCCGGCAACCTTAAAAATATTAGATAATTTGCTGTATATTTGAAGCCATGTTACAGGATAAAATAACACAATATACCGAAAAAATCAATGCTTTTGTAACCGAAAAAGCAGATGAGTTAGAGCAGTTCCGTATTAAATATTTAGGAAGCAAGGGTATCATTAAAGAGATTTTCGAAGAATTTAAAACAGTTTCTGTCGAAGAAAAAAGATCTTTAGGTAAGGTGCTGAACGAGTTTAAGCAACTGGCCGAATCGAAATACCAGGTGTTAAAAGAATCGACAGAAAGTTCTGATCAGCAAACAGATCACACACAACCCGATATGACATTGCCGGGCGAAGGTTTCGAGATTGGCTCCCGTCACCCGCTGGCGCTTGTGCGTAGAGAGATTGTGGAGATTTTTGCCAAACTTGGCTTTACTGTAGCCGAAGGACCGGAGATTGAAGACGACTGGCATAACTTCTCCGCACTAAACTTCCCTGAAGAGCATCCGGCAAGAGATATGCAGGATACCTTCTTCATTAAAAAAGGTGGCGAAAAAGGCGATATTGCCTTACGTACGCACACCTCTTCTGTACAGGTACGGATGATGGAGCAGGGACAGCCGCCATTCAGGGCCATTATGCCAGGACGCGTATATCGTAACGAAGCGATCTCGGCAAGGGCACACTGCTTTTTCCACCAAATAGAAGGTTTGTATGTGGATGAAAATGTTTCATTTGCAGATTTAAAGCAAACCTTGTTTTACTTTGTACAGGAGCTGTATGGGGAAGGTACTAAAGTTCGTTTCCGCCCATCGTATTTCCCTTTTACTGAACCTTCTGCTGAGATGGATATTTCCTGTACCATTTGTAAAGGTGCGGGTTGCCAGCTTTGTAAACACAGTGGTTGGGTAGAAATTTTGGGTTGCGGTATGGTAGATCCGAATGTATTGGAAAACTGTGGTATCGATTCGAAAAAATACAGCGGATTTGCATTTGGAATGGGTATAGAACGTATAGCCAACCTGAAATACGTAATTAAAGATTTACGCCTGTTCTCAGAAAACGATGCACGCTTTTTAAAGCAGTTTAAATCGGCTTTAATCTAAAACATGAGGTATCTCTACAGCATATTGTTGGTCTTGATCTTTACTGCAGGTTGCGGCAAAGACCAGGGCTACATTCCTGATGTTCCGGTAAACTATAATGTTACGTTAACTGAGTTTAGCCTAAAAGCAGTTAACAATGTTTTGGTTGTATCCGGTTATGGCGTTGGCGGATTGCTTGTGGTTAAAACACCATTTAATACCTATGTTGCTTTTGATCGCTGCAGTACGGTAAACCCGGAGAAAATATGCAAGGTAGCACCTGATGATAGTGGGGTAACTGCAACAGACCCTTGTTCGGGAGCAAAATTTTCATTGTATGATGGCAGCCCACAAAAAGCCCCTGCCGAAAGAAGCTTAAAAAGCTACAATGTTTCAGTACAGGGCAATACATTAATACACGTAAGCAAT
Organism: Pedobacter ghigonis; assembly: GCF_903166585.1. Lineage (GTDB taxonomy): Bacteria > Bacteroidota > Bacteroidia > Sphingobacteriales > Sphingobacteriaceae > Pedobacter > Pedobacter ghigonis. The sequence goes on along the minus strand of NZ_CAESCM010000012.1, from coordinate 110,798 downwards.
TAGAATGGAAGCTGAAAAAATAAAAGAAACAGTAAAAAAGGCGGCCAAAGAACTCTTCAGAAAATACGGTTATCATAAAACCAGTGTAAACGAAATTGCTAAAAAAGCACGCATCGCTAAAGCAACTATTTATAAATACTTTGAAAGTAAAGAGCAGGTTTTAGACAGTATACTGATGGATTACCTGGATCAGAACCTTTACGAAATATTAAATAACAAAGTAAGTTACGCGAGCGAAGAAGAGCATTTAAAAGCACTGGTAATGAAAACCAGCCGTTTATCTTTTACAGCCTGCAACGAATTTATCGGCTGGGATTTTGTACGCGAAAACGCAAACTCTCAGGAGTTTTTAAAACATTTGTCAGATCAGCTGGAAGCATTATTGCTGGCGGCTTACCTGCAGTTAGATAATTTTAAAAATAATCCAGCCCGCCGCGAAGGCCTGGCTTTTCTGCTTAAGGCAAGTAAAAGTATTGTATTCTCATTCGCTTTTACTTCGGTTAGCGATTCTGATGTGCGCAAGAATTTCGTAAGTTTTCAAAAAGAAATATTGCCATTTTTGGTAAAAGCTGCACTTTAGTGCACAAACCGTGCATAAATTCGATGTTTATTGGTTGTAATAATCTTTAAACTTAAATTTTTGCACGGTTTTTTTAATCTTGCCGTCAACCAGTTTTTGGGTAATTACGGTAACATTATCTGCAATGCTCGAATCTTCGATAACTGAAGAATCTTCATAAAGTTCTTTCTTAACATCAAACTTGTAGTTGATGGTCTTATCAAAGCAGCAACCATTTTTCAGATGGATAGCAAGCTGTTTATTTTTCTTGTCAACATCAAACAATCCGAGGTTTTCGCTTGCTAGTTTAGTTAAAGCCGCATTCGGCACAAATTTATTATTAATTGAGAGGTAGATGTCGTAAGATGGACTGGCGTAAGCACCATTGTTGCCATTTCTGATTGCGAGATCTTCGGTACCGTCAAAATTGAAATCGCCAAATATAAGTGGGGTTTGGTATTTACCCAGATCGAGCCAGCCGAGCTGGGCGTTTTGCATTTCAGTTAAGCCAAAATCCAGGTCTTTAGAAGTAAAGGTCTGCATTTCCTGGTCCGTAATCTTATCATACAAAATAATGGTAGCTTTTCCATTGCAATGTCCTGTGGTACAATTTTCTACAAATATTTTAGCTTTAAAGTTGTTGGAGCTATTATTTGCCGTAAATTTAAATTGTGCTTTTGCATAATGGCCAATCAATAAAAAGGCGCAAGCGCATATTAAGTTCTTCATTCAAAAAATTTCGATAAAATTACTGCAATATCCGCTCGCTAAAAGTTAAAAAAAGTTAACGTTTCCTTTTTCGGGTTGTTATGTACGATTTTACCGCTGCTTTAGTAGTTAGCCAGTCTTTTCCTTCCTTGTAGGCATCAATTTTGCCCTGAAGGGCCAGTAGGCTTACATATTCCTGGTCATAGGGTATATCGGGTTCCGAAACGATAAATGATATCGGTTCGTAATCGCCGTAGCTGTTTCCGGGCAGTGCATTAATGTACATATTTAAAGACCGTTCTAATGCTTGCAGCATGAGCAGGCAAAGTTTGCTGTAATTCCCTTTATTGGCCTGGTTTAATGCTTCATGGTACTTTTTACGATCTGCCTTTAAAATAATAGCAGGAGGGAAACCTTTTCGCATCAATAGCAGGTTCATCGCTATCCTTACCGTACGCCTGTTACCATCAAAAAACGGGTGTGTCCAAACCAGTTTATGGTGAAAAATGGTGCTAAGCTGGATGTCATTTAAACCCAATGGGTTATCGTTTACGAAAGTGATCAGCTCATCTAGTAAATCGGAAACTTTGCTAGCATTGGGTGATGTAAAATTGGCCCCAACAATACGAACGCCTCCATTTCTTAACCTACCAGCACAATTATCTTCTATGCTGCGCAATACCAGGCCATGAAGCGACAGAATGTCTATACTCCTGAGGATATAATTTTCTTTTACCAGCGTGTAGAGGTAATCGATGGCTTTTTCGTGGTTAAAAGCTTCAAAATGTTCGCGTAACGATTTGCCTTTAATTGTAATGCCTTCCTGTAATACCAGTTGGGTTCTTTCAGAGTAAGCGTGTTCCCTTCTATACCGTTGGAGTTATACGTTCAATTCTGGCTTAAATCGGTTTTGATGCGGTGCAACGCGCTAGAGGGTAGCGGTCTTGATGATCAAGCCTTGCTTTTTTCTCGTACAACCGATCTATGGTAGGTCGGAGTTCTGCTAAATTTTCTAAATCTAAATTCCATACACCCAAATTTGCTAATATCGTTTTGGATTAAAAAATTAATAATCCGATATTAAAAATTTTTCCAAAAAAATACCGGATAATTTGCTGTTATCCGGTCGCTGATTAATTTTTTCTGATTATTCCCATTTGAATACTTTAACAGCAACGGCGTAAATACCTATTCCCCAGACTAACAGAATCATAATTTGAAATTTTACATCCCAAAGTCCAAGCCCTTCAAAGGCTACCTTGCGCATCGCATCATTTAAATAGGTTAGCGGTAAAGCTCTGCTAATAGGCTGTAACCAGTTCGGGAAGGCCTCGATTGAAAAGAAAGTTCCCGATAGTAAGAACTGGGGAAGGGTTACAATATTTGAAATGGGAGGGATCATGCTTTCATTTTTGGCAATGCCCGAAATAATAAACCCAAATCCCATAAACACAATTACTCCTAAAGTAGCCAGCAGCAACATGTTGACGACCGTGACTGCGCCATGAATAAGTGTAAAGCCAAAGAAAAAATGGCCTAATAATATGATAAACAAGGCCCCAATCAATGCAAAACCTATGCGTGCAATACCTTCGCCAATTACAATGCTCGATCGCTTTACAGGTGTAGCAAAAAAGCGTTTAATTACCAGTGTTTGGCGCAGGCTCAAAAATACGAAGGCTGTTCCGAATACCCCGGTGCTTAATAAAGAGAAGCCTAACTGGCCTGGCAGAATAAAATCTATTGTTTTATACTCGCGACCGGTTATGGTGCTTTCGCGTATTTCGGCAACTGATGGCTTTAAAGTTTTATCGTAAAAGAGGTTATTGAGTACTGATTTTAAGATACCGCCTTTATCTCTTGATGCAGAGGTGTAAACCACATTTACCGAATAGGCTGCGGTATTTACTTTCCGGTGTACATCTATCATGGCATCAACATTCCCTTTTTCAAGCAGTTTATCGAACTCTGCTTGAGGTTTATCTTTTATCAGGCGAATCATCCCTGTTTTCTCTAGCATGCCGATAACCGGATTATTAACGTCCGATCCAGGCGTGATACCCACATCGATGTGGGTACCACCACCACCTAAAAAACCGAAAACCAGGATAAATATCAGGGGGAAGGCAAGCGTGAAAACCACAGCCGAAGGACTGCGCATAATGGAACGGAAACTCGCTTTTGCCAAAGCCAGGGTTGCTGTGGTATTGCTGTAGCTGTTTGCCCCCGAGGGGGTATTTGAATTTTGATCTTGTATATCTTTTTGCATATTAATTCTGCTATTTAATATCAGGCTTATGTTTTAGATTTCTAATCTTACTCTCTCCACTCTTTACCTGTCAGGTTGATGAAAACATCTTCCAGGTTAGCTTTTTTGACCTCTTTTTTACGTTCGAAACCGCTGTTTACCAATTGATCGATCAGATTATCTGGTGTATCAAGCGCAATGATTTCGCCGCGTTCTACAAAGGCCACACGGTCGCAAAGTTGTTCGGCCTCATCCATGTAGTGTGTGGTAATTACCACTGTTGTGCCTGCGTTACGGATTTCAGTAATCAGATCCCATAAGTTTCTCCTGGCTTGTGGGTCTAAGCCCGTTGTAGGTTCATCGAGGAAGATAATTTTGGGTTGGTTAATGAGTGTGGTAGCAATAGAAAAGCGTTGTTTCTGGCCTCCAGAAAGCGCTTTGTATTTGGCCTTGGCTTTGTCCTGCAAGTTCACTTTTTCTAGCATTTCCATTGGCTTAATGTTAGCGCCATATAAACCGGCAAAAAGCTCAATCAGCTCAATCAGGTTTAAATTAGGGTAATAACCTGCGGCCTGTAACTGTACACCGATAATTTGTTTTATTTCCTGCGCCTGCTTGTCTACGGAGAAACCATCAACAGTAATTTCGCCAGATGTTTTATCCCTTAAAGTTTCGATTATTTCGAGTGTAGTGGTTTTGCCAGCACCATTTGGGCCAAGTAAGCCAAAAATTTCATGTTCGTAAACGTCAAAACTAAGACCTTGAACGGCCACAAAATCATCGTACTTTTTTACCAGGTTTTTAACACTGATAATAGCTTTGGGTGTTTCCATGTTGCGAATGTAAGGAGCTTTAAATGAATTGAAAATGAATTTTATCAGTTATGACTTAAAATGTCGGTAAAATGATGTTTTATTCAGGCGAAATGGGTTATAAAAACAAATCTGCGAATCTCCAGCCTGAATTTGCCGTAGATCCGCAGATTATGGTATGCGATTTTAGTCTTTTTGCTTTAAGCTTAAATTACCAGGTTAACTCGCCTTTGATTACTGATACAAAATCATCGAACAAGTAACGCGAATCGTGTGGGCCTGGTGAAGATTCAGGGTGATATTGAACCGAAAAGGCTTTTTTGCCTTTAACACGGATACCTTCAATCGATTTATCGTTCAGGTTAACGTGTGTAACTTCAACTTTATCCGAGTTTATCACCTCTTCTGGTACTACACCGAAACCGTGGTTTTGAGAAGTTACCTCACAGTGGTTTTTAATGATATTTTTAACCGGGTGGTTTAAACCGCGGTGACCGTTAAACATTTTCATGGTACCAATGCCATTGGCTTCGGCTAATAACTGGTGACCTAAGCAGATACCGAATAAAGGTTTATCGGCAGCTAAGATTGCAGTAATGGTTTCAACAGCGTAAGGCATAACCGATGGATCGCCAGGGCCGTTTGAAATGAAATAACCATCAGGGTTAAATTTTTCCATCTCGGCAAATGTAGTTTTTGCAGGGAAAACCTGAACGTAAATGTCGCGGCTTTCGAAATTGCGCAGGATGTTTTTCTTGATACCTAAATCCAAAGCAGCAACTTTTAAACTTGCGTCAGGATTACCGTAAAAATAAGGCTCTGTAGTGCTCACTTTTGATGAAAGTTCTAAACCTTCCATTGACGGAACCTCAGCCAATTTTTGCTTTAATTCCTCTAAATCAGTGATTTCTGAAGAGATAATGGCATTCATTGCGCCTTTATCCCTGATATGGCGAACCAATGCACGGGTATCGATATCAGAAATAGCAACTAAATTATCGTTCTGGAAATAATCCTGGATTGATTCAGTAGCTTGTTTACGGCTATAAATAATGTTGTAATTTTTACAAACTAAACCGGCAATTTTAATCGAACCCGATTCGATTTCGTCTTTATGGATCCCATAATTACCAATGTGCGAATTGGTAGTAACCATTATCTGTCCAAAATAACTTGGATCGGTAAAAATTTCCTGGTAACCTGTCATCCCGGTATTAAAACAAATTTCGCCCGTAGTGGTGCCAATCTTTCCGGCTGCTTTGCCGTAAAAAACTGTGCCATCGGCCAGTAATAAAATCGCAGGTAACTTGGTGTAGTTAGTCATGGTAATTACAATATGGATTTTGATTTAAAAAAGAGTTGAAAAAAGGGGTTCTCTCAGCATTAAAGCTGTATTTGCGGGCTGCAAAAAAAGATGAATATATCCCTTCCATTTCGGGGTACAAAGATAGGATTTTAGATTTGTAATTTAAAGAGAAAAGTGAAATAACGTTGAAGTCGGAAGCAAAAGACTGAAGCAGAAAGCAATGGAACACGATTTCCTTAAAAAGTGATTTTTACCTGAGATAGCTTTTGTCTTTTAGCTTTTGTCTTTTCGGCTAATTAAATAAAAAACAATACTTTTGGCAACACAAAACAAATCCCATGTCGGTACATAAAGAAATTAAACGGATCACTACGCACACGTTACAGGAAATGAAGCAACGTGGTGAAAAAATATCTATGCTAACGGCCTACGATTATTCTATGGCAACCATTTTGGATGACGCAGGTTTGGACGTTTTACTGGTAGGCGATTCAGCCTCTAACGTAATGGCTGGTCACGAAACTACCTTGCCTATTACTTTAGACCAGATGATTTACCATGCCGCATCAGTGATCAGAGCGGTTAAACGTGCTTTTGTTGTAGTCGATTTGCCTTTTGGTTCTTACCAGGGAAATTCGAAAGAAGCTTTAAATTCGGCCATCAGGATTATGAAAGAATCGGGTGCACACGGAGTTAAACTAGAAGGTGGGGAAGAAATTATAGAATCAGTACAGCGTATAATTACTGCCGGAATACCGGTAATGGGGCACTTGGGCCTAACGCCGCAATCTATTTATAAATTTGGTACTTACACGGTACGTGCAAAAGAAGAAGAAGAAGCCAATAAACTTAAAAGCGATGTGCTGGCTCTACAGGCTGCAGGCTGTTTTGGTATCGTTTTAGAAAAAATTCCGGCTGCTCTGGGCAAAGAAGTAACCGAAAGCCTCAATATTCCAACCATTGGTATTGGAGCCGGGCAGCATTGCGATGGGCAGGTACTGGTTGTGAATGATATGATTGGATTAACCAAAGGTTTTAAACCCCGCTTCTTACGTCAGTATATTAATTTGTACGATGAAATTCTGGGTGCTGCACAATCGTACATCCGCGATGTGAAAGCAAACGATTTTCCGAACGAAAAAGAACAATATTAAGCCTGAAGCTTTAAATCTTTAACCAATTAACTCTTCTGAAGCAGTTTTTCAGTTGATAATTTTCAGTTAAAAAATTAGCCATCCTACAATTTTGCTATTGAACTAACCGATTTGAACAATTAATAGTTAACCTTTATAATGCCCATTACCGATAACGACATACTTTTTGAAGACAACCATCTAATTGCCATTAATAAAAGAGCAGGAGATATTGTGCAGGTTGACGAAACCGGCGATGAACCATTGGATGAGCAGGTGAAAAAGTACATTGCTAAAAAGTATAATAAACCCAATGGTGCTTTTTTAGGGGTGGTACATCGTTTAGACCGACCTGTAAGTGGGGTTATCCTATTTGCTAAAACCAGTAAGGCTTTAGAACGGATGAACGCCGTTTTCAAAAACAGGGAGGTGAAGAAAACATATTGGGCGGTGGTTAAAAATAAGCCTGAAAGAGAATCTGCTACACTGGTTCACTGGCTGGTTAAAAACCCACAAAAAAATGTAGTTTCTTATTACAATACAGAAGTTACCGGTAGCCAGCGGGCTGAACTTTCTTATAAATTAAAAGCTAAGGTTGGCGATTATTATTTATTAGAAGTTGATCCTTTAACAGGACGGTCGCACCAGATTAGAGTACAGCTTTCATCAATGGGCTGTCCCATTATGGGCGATAACAAATACGGCTACCCGCGCGGAAGTAGAAAGGGAAGTATCTGTTTACACGCACGCCGCCTGCAGTTTATTCACCCCGTTAAAAAAGAACCTGTAAATATTTTTGCCAAATTGCCGGTTGATGGCTTTTGGGAAAGGTTTGAAGATCTTTAATATTTAGCTTTGTTTTTTTTCTGGTTTTGAAAGGGTTGTATTTTTTGGCACAATCTTTAACTACTATCCGATAAAAAACCAAAAAACAATGAAAAATACCATCTACACTGTTGCTGCGATTGCTTTATTCGCTGTAACGCTTGTTTCGTGCGAAAACACCCGAAAAACAGAGACAATTAAAGATTCGAGTACCGTTTCCGCTAGTGGAGACACAATTACAAAAGTTACGACAAAAACAACTGAAATTGTTAAAACCGATGCCCCATCTTTTTCGAGCGAAGAAGTGAACAAGGGGTTGGCCGAATATGCTAAACTAAAAGATGATTATGTAGCGGCTTTAAAGACTAAAAATGCGGCCGAAATTAAAGCCATTAGTGAAAAATACACTGTTTGGGCCAGCCAGGCAACAACCTGGGCCAGCAAGCTTAAGCCTGATGAGATACAAAAGTACTCAGACTATGTATTAAAGCTAAGTGAAGAATGGTCGAAAGCAGCTACAGAAGCTATAAAGTAATTAAATTACTCGAAAAATCGTCATTGCGAGAAGGAACGACGAAGCAATCTTTCATGCCGATAATTCTTGCTATAAAGATTGCTTCGTCGGCTGAAAAAGCCTTCTCGCAATGACGAAATTCTTCTATTTGCAATCTATTTTGCTAAATACAATTGAGTTGTTGAATTTCAGTTTGCTGATATCTTTAAATTTCATATTACCTTTAATTTCCTGCACATCGCCAAAACCCTCTATTAGTTTATCGCCCTGTTTTAGTAAGGCAATTTGCCGTACTGAGATTTTACCTTCTGAATGGAAAGTGTAATCGGCAATCAGGGTATCGCCTTTAACCAGACCGGTAAAAGTGCCCGAATTTTTATCCTTTTCGTAAAGATTGTAGCCTAAACTTCCGCTAACCTGATTTCCTGCTGCTTTTACAGATAAGGTAACAGTATCACGATTTTTAATATATTGGTAACAGGTTATGGCATTTTCTGGGGTTGCGGCATTGCTAACAATGGTTGAATCTATTTTGGCCTGTGTCTTTTTGGCTGTACCTCCCTGGCATGCAGCAAACAGGGCAATCGTAAATATTGCAAAGATGTTTTTCATTTTCTTACGGTTTGATTTTTATAGCTAAGCAAAGGCTTTGCCAAAGTATTTCATAATCGATAAAAGGTATGGAAATCAATGCGATCCAGTATTACGATATGCGGCCTTTTTTAAGTCTGAGGCATTTTAAAAAGCAGTGAAATATGGGTGCCTTTGTGCTCTTCCGATTGGATATCCACCTCAATTTTATGGAATTTAGCAATGCTCTGAACAATCGCCAGTCCTAAACCAAATCCATTTTCTTCACTGTTCCCCCTTTTAAAACGGTCGAAAGCATCTTCTACGAGCGCTGGACTCATGCCTTGTCCGCTGTCGCCAATCGTTAAGATGTATTGTTCCTGGTCGATTTTATCTGAAATATCGATTGATCCACCCGTTACATTGTATTTAATGGCATTGTTAATGATATTGACCAAAAGTGTATGTATAAGGGCTTTATTTCCGGTAAAGTGAAAATCTTTTAGCAAGTTAACCTTGAAAGTGATTTTTTTATCCGTAATCCGGTCTTCCAGATCCTCATAAATATCGTCTATTTCTTGTTTTAAGCTAATTTCTTCTGTTTTCAGGTACTGATTATTCTCTACCTTCGAAATTAAGAGCAGGCTATTGATAATTACCCGCAAACGGTTTAAAGTTTTTAAAGACGCATATAGTTTGTTTTCGTGCTCAACCGGGATACCGGGCGTGTTGAGCATATTTTCGAAGCGGGTACTTAATATAGAGATAGGTGTGAGTAACTCGTGCGAAACGTTGGCAATAAACTGCTTTTCTAATGCGAAAAGGGTATTTATTTTCCGCATTAAAGAGTTTATACTGTTATCAAGGATCTTAAAATCGTCGGTATTGGTGGGGATATTCTGGTAATTAAAATGCGTTGGGTCGTCTACCCGGTTAATTTTCTTATCGATAATGAGATAAAAAGGCTTTAAAAGGAAGTTAGAAAAAGTATAATCAGCTACCAAAGTAACTAACAGGGCGGCCACCAATACCACAAGCATATAAAAACGGATCGAATTCTTAATCGATTGTAGTGCAGTCATGGTTTCCCCAATTTCGAGGTTGTACCAGTTGGTATGGTAAGAAAATTTATAGTTTAAAATCCTGTAAACCTCAATATCGCCCTCAATTTCGCGCTTTTCGGTAAAAACCTTGGCACTGGAGTCGGTTTGGTTATCCGGAATGTCGGTTAAAACGATAAACTCTTCCTTTAAAATATTGTAATCGGTAAAAGATTGTTCTTTGTTTAGCAGGCTGTCAATTTCATTATCCGTGAGATTTTTAATGATTTTGTTCTTCTTTTTGATCAGCCGGTTATCGAACTGGTTGTAGGCAAGTCTGTCCAGCGAAAATATAATGATGGCTCCCAAAACCAGGATAATGGCAATTTTGGTGATCGCATTATATAAAGAAAACTTAACCTGTAACTTCATTATATGGATGATGTTTTATGAAAAATGGAATCTGTGCCGGTCTATGCGTTAACAGTTTATCCGGTAGCCAATGCTTCTTACTGTTTCGAACCAATCAATAGGAGAGATATTAGCCAGTTTTTTTCTTAAATTTTTAACGTGCACATCAACAAAGTTCGAATCGGAGTTTACTTCTAAAATATCTCCCCAAACATGCTCTGTTAAGCTCATTCTCGATACCACTCTGTTTTTATTCAGCACCAGATAATTAAAAATCTCGAATTCTTTTTTGGTCAGGTTTAACCTTTCATCTCCAAAAGAAACCGTTCTGTTTTGGATGTTTAGTAAGAAGTTATGGATATTGATTTCGTTTTTCTCGAGCTTGTGTTTGCGGCGTGTAATGGCATGCATACGTGCCAAAAGCTCATTTAATGAAAATGGTTTGGGTAAATAATCGTCGGCACCTTCATCAAGCCCTTTAATCCGGTCGTCTACTGCGCTGCGGGCGGTTAAAATAATTACCGCATCATCTCGGTCTTTGATTGCTTTCAATTGTTTCAACACTTCAAATCCATCACCATCAGGCAAACCCAGGTCTAATAAAATGAAATCGTAATTGTTCACGAAGATTTTTTCTTCGGCCGATGATTTTTTCCAGGCATGTTCTACAATAAAGCCTTCTTTACTTAGAAACTCATCCATTTCGAGCGCGAGGCTCTTTTCATCTTCAACTATGAGTACGTTCATTCAGTTTTCGGTTTACAATTTTCAGTTTGTGTCTTTCTATAATCAAGGTTTTTCTTTAGTCTTTTAACTCAAAGCGCTATGCTTTTTACCTTTTGTATAATGCTATTACCCTGCAACTAAGTTAATATTTTTTAATATGATGGCACAAGCTTCTTCAATTTCTTCCTTAGTTATAATTAAAGGTGGAGCAATGCGCATCGAATTGCTGCAATGCAAAAACCAATCGGATAGGATACCATCGAGAATACAGGCATCGATAATTTTTTTATTCGTTTCGAAATTTTCAAACTCAACCGCCAGCATTAAGCCTTTGCCACGTATTTCCTTAATGGCCGGATGTTTAAGCAGTTGTTTAAATAATTTTCCTTTTTCTTCTACTTCAGCTACAACATGGTCATCAATCAGCGTGCGCAAAGTGGCTAAGCCAGCAGCACAACAAACCGGGTGGCCGCCAAAGGTAGTCATGTGGCCTAAAATTGGGGTATGTGAGAGTACCGACATAATTTCGAGCGAACTAATAAAAGCCCCGATGGGCATACCACCACCGATGCCTTTTGCCAAAAGCAATACATCGGGCACTAAATTATAATGTTCAAAGGCAAACATTTTACCACTTCGGCCAAAACCCGACTGAATTTCATCAAATATGAGTAGGGTTCCAGTTTCCTGGCATCTGGCTTTTAAGGCCTGCATATAGCTAAGGTCTGCTACACGGATACCTGCCTCACCCTGTATGGGCTCGATAAAAACAGCCGCAATATCGGTGGTTATTTTAGCCAGGTCGGCAATTTGGTTATGTTCAATAAAGCTTACGTTAGGAAGAAATGGACCGTATCCTGACGAATAGAAATCGCTTTCCATTAAACTTTCTGCTCCTTGGGTACTCCCATGGTAGGCATTTTTACAGGCAATAAAACCCTTTCTACCAGTGTAACGTTTAGCAAGTTTCATGGCTCCTTCTACAGCTTCAGTGCCTGAATTTAAAAAATAGGTGCAGCTTAAGCTTTCTGGTAAAATATCGGCCAGTGCCTTGGCAAAATTTACCTGCGGACTTTGGACGTATTCTCCGTAAACCATTAAATGCATATAGGTTTCTACCTGATCTTTAATGGCTTTAACCACAGCCGGGTGGCAATGGCCCACATTACTTACGCCGATACCGGCAATCAGATCGATATGTTTTTTGTCTTGCGCATCGTAAATATAAATTCCTTTTGCCCTTACAAATTCGAGCATTAAAGGTTCAGGAGAGGTTTGTGCATTGTGTTGTAAAAACAACTGACGTTGAGTAAGCATAGGACAAAAGTACTGATTTAAGCAAGATTCTTATCCTTGCTCGACATCTTATGATAAAAACCAATATACTTACGGCCAATGGTTGTTGATGCAGAAAATTTTATTTTAGGTTTTTATCAATGAGGTTTGAGGTGAAATTAATCAAATAAATTAACCTTAAAACTTTAAAAAAATGAAGAAACTATTATTTAGTGGAATGATGTGCTTGATGAGCGTATGAAAAAACAAACTTTTCATTTGATTGGTACTGAATTGCAATATAATCCGGTTATGGGTAGATTTAAATATGATATTCAGGGTAAGAACCTGGCTAATATGAAAGCTTTCACGAGTTTGAACATCAATGAAATTTCTTCTTCGACTTATTCTGCATCTATGTTTGGGAGATGCATTATATTCAATATTTCGATGTCTATCAAATGAGTATTAAAACAAAAAAGACCTACATCTCTGTAAGTCTTTTTTATCAGGGTTTTTGTCCGCCCCTATACCTGTTAAGCAGCTCTCGCTTAAAACCTTCCTGTGCCCGGTAAAATTTACCTATTACCTTGATGGGTAAGGCCGATTTTAGCTTATTATAATACTTCTTTTCGAGATTTAAATCACGCTGTCTGAAATCAAATTCGCTTGTAATTAAGCTTTGAACTTGTGCATCACTTAAATTATCTATCTCATCTACTTTCCTGAAAGAGATCATTTTTTGCATACGCTCTTTACGTAAAGCATTTTGTTCTGCCTGCATATCGTTGTAAATTGGCCAGAAGATTTTAGCCTCTTCAGGGGATAAATCGAGTTTTTGAGTGAAAAAGGCTATTTTAAGTGATTCTATTTCTTCTCCCTTTGGTCTTTGGGCCAAGAGGGTCGTGGGTAATAGAAAAATTAAAGCAACAAAAAGTAAATTCTTCATTTCTTAATTAATTATTTAGTTCCTGAGATAAATCATTTGATGAAAAATGACTCAGGATATAGTTTTCCATTTCTGTATCTGACGCAGAATTAGTTTTAGATGAGTTGGTATTCTGGGCATCCAAATGCTCAATAATGGTATTCTCATCAATATCATATAACAGTTGCTCGTTGGCAAGATCGGCCAGTGGTGTTTTTGCTACAGGTACCGATGGATTGTTTTGGTAAAAATATGCACCAAATGTAGCCATTAATACAAAACATGCTGCACTCGCATACTTAACCATATTTTTTCTCCAAAGGGGAACAATCTTAGCCACCTTTTGAGGCGTTTCTGCTGCAATTTTATTGTTGATTCTGCTTTGTAAGGTATCAAAATAGTTTTCCGGGACAGCAAATGGCTGTGCTTTTGGCATTTCAGATAAGCTGATCCGCGTTTCAATGCGTTCCGTTAAATCTTCAAAATAATTTTGCGGAACTTCAAAACTATTTTGGTTTGTTTTTTTCTTCAGGCCATCCAAAAAGACAGCACTAAGCGTTTGCTCTTCAACACTTTCGAAATATCCATCCGGAACAGCAAAGGGATTGCGTTTCCCCATAGCCGCAAGGGTAGGAGCTTCGTTAATCCAATCGTTGTTTTCTAAATTCTCGTTCATCACAGATATATGATACAATTAATGCGAAAAGGTTTAATAGTCTATTTCATCATTTGTTATAAAAGCTTCAATTTTTTTTGCCGCGATATGAAACGATGCTTTTAGGGCCCCGACTGAAGTACCCAATACCTCCGAAATTTCTTCATATTTCATATCATCAAAATATTTCATATTGAAGATAATGCGTTGTTTTTCGGGAAGGGTAAGGATGGCTTTTTGCAGCTTTAATTCGAGTTTATCGCCGTTGAAATACGATGATGCAACCAGATTATCGGCCAACTCCGATGAAACTTCATCTAAAGGGGTATTATTTTTTTGCTTTTGTTTGTTTAAAAAAGTAATCGATTCGTTGGTAGCAATGCGGTATATCCAGGTATATAATTGCGAATCACTTCTGAATTTATCGAGGTTTTTCCAAACTTTAACAAATACTTCCTGCAAAAGGTCGTCGCAGTCGTCGTGGTTTAGCACCAATCTTCTAATGTGCCAGTAAATTTTTTGCTGATATTTTTTTAAAAGCAGGTTAAAGGCTTCATTACGAGTCTTCTCGACGGCAAACATTTCAAGAATTTCTGAATCTTCAACTTGTCTCATTTATGATAATTATAAAACCACAAAGACACTAAGAACACGAAGGTTTGGTTATGCTTAGTGTTCCTGGTGTCTTTGTGGTTAAATTTTTAATTCTATTTTTTCCTGCCGATTACTTTTTGCACAGCTTCAACAATGTTCACGGCATCTAATCCGTATTTAGACATTAATTGATCTGGTGTTCCGCTTTCGCCGAAAGTATCGTTAGTGGCTACGAACTCTTGTGGAGTTGGCAATTCGGTGGTTAACAAACGCGCAACGCTTTCGCCTAAGCCTCCAAATTTGTTGTGCTCTTCGCAGGTTACCACACAACCGGTTTTTTTCACTGATTTTAAGATCGCTTCGTCGTCCAAAGGTTTAATGGTGTGGATATTTATAATTTCCGCATCAATCCCCAGTTCTGCCAGTTTTTCGCCAGCTTCGATTGCTTTCCAAACCATGTGGCCAGTTGCAATAATGGTTACATCGGTACCTTCGTTAACCATCCAGGCTTTACCAATCTCGAATTTCTGATCAGGATCTGTAAACACAGGAATTACCGGACGACCAAAACGCAGGTAGACCGGACCTTCGTACTCGGCGATAGCCATTGTAGCTGCCTTAGTTTGGTTATAATCGCATGGATTGATTACCACCATACCCGGCAACATTTTCATTAAACCTATATCTTCTAAAATCTGGTGTGTTGCACCATCTTCGCCAAGGGTTAAACCCGCGTGTGAAGCACAGATTTTTACGTTTTTATTTGAGTAGGCAACAGATTGACGGATCTGATCGTAAACCCGGCCTGTGGAAAAGTTGGCAAAAGTACCAGTGAAAGGAATTTTACCGCCAATAGTCATACCGGCTGCAATACCAATCATGTTGGCTTCGGCAATACCAACCTGTGTAAAACGCTCAGGAAAATCTTTAATGAAAGCGTCCATTTTAAGCGATCCAACTAAGTCGGCACATAAGGCAACCACATTTTCGTTTTTCTTACCGGCTTCATGTAAGCCAGCGCCAAATCCCGAACGTGTATCTTTTTTTTCTGTATATGTGTATTTTTTCATTATTTCTTTAAATATGAGATTGGAGTGTTATGAAGCGAGATTGAACTATAATTGCCTCAAATCTCGTGTCTGTTCTCTCCAGTCTGTTTTTAGTAGTCCCCTAAAGTTTCTGGTAATTGAGCTAATGCGGCAGCCAACTGTTCGTCGTTTGGTGCTGTACCGTGCCATTTATGCGTACCCATCATATAATCTACGCCTGCACCCATTTGTGTGCTCATTAAATTTAAGATTGGTTTGCCTTTTCCTGTTAAAGTTTTAGCATAATGTAAACCTTCAACAATCGACTGCATATCGTTACCATCGGTATTGATTACATGCCATCCAAAAGCTTCGAATTTAGCTTGCAAATCATCTAGGGCAAGTACTTTACTCGTAGGACCGTCAATTTGCTGACCGTTATAATCAACAGAAGCAATTAAATGATCTACTTTATTGAATGGGGCAAACATGGCTGCTTCCCAGTTTTGGCCTTCCTGTAATTCTCCATCGCCCAATAATGCAAAGATGATAGATTTATCGCCGTTTAATTTTTTGGCTAAGGCAGCACCAATAGCAACTGATAAGCCCTGGCCCAAAGAGCCTGAAGCTACACGTATACCTGGTAAATGTTCGTGTGTGGTAGGGTGGCCTTGCAATCTAGAGTCTAACTTACGGAAAGTTGCCAATTCACTTTTGTCAAAATAGCCCGCATGTGCCAAAGTACTGTACCAAACCGGAGAAATGTGTCCGTTAGATAAGAAAAACAAATCTTCGCCTGCACCTTCCATGGTGAAGTCGGTTTTGTGGTTCATTACTTCAAAGTATAAAGCAGTAAAAAAATCTGCGCATCCAAGTGAGGCACCAGGGTGGCCAGACTGACATCCGTGAACCATTCTAACGATATCTCGTCTGATCTGAGAGGCAATATCTTCTAGCTCTTTAATTGTATGTTTCATTAAAATTAGAGGTTGTTGTTACATAGCAAAGTTAATATTTTACTTGCTATATCATAATTAGTTATTGATTAAATCGAGTACTTGTTGTGTTGAATTTTTAGTGTCTACTTTTTTAATGATGTGGGCAATTTTGCCTTCGCCATCAATAATAAAAGTGGTGCGTACGGTACCCATATATTTTTTACCATACATGTTTTTTTCGGCCCAAACACCATAATCATTTACGATTTTCTGGTCGGTATCTGCCAATAGGGTAAATGGTAAGTTGTGTTTGGTTACAAATTTCTGATGTGATTTTTCGTCGTCAACACTTACGCCTAAAACTACAATACCTTTAGCCTGTAAGCCCTGGTAGTTGTCTCTGAAATCACAAGCCTCAGCGGTACAGCCCGGGGTATCATCTTTCGGATAAAAATACAGGACCACCGTTTTTCCCTGGTAATCACTTAACGATACCTCAATACCGTTTTGATCTTTCGATGTAATTGCAGGTGCCTGATCACCTTCTTTTAACTCTGCCATATTATTAATGATTGAATTTTTGACTGGTAAAATGATTGAATGTGCAAGTTAAACAGTTTAAGCCATTATAGTGTTCAATATATGTTAAAAGATGACTTTAGGTTAATTAATAACCGATATTTAATGATCAATAACCAAGCATCAATAACCAAGCACCAATTATCAAAGTTTCTATCAATAGAATTTGCCAATTAAAGATTTGTGCCAGGTTTGATAATTGGTGCTTGTGATTTGATTATTTCAAGCTTACCTTGAAAAGCCCACGCTATAACGCCTGGTGTTTTCCTTCATATCAGTTACTACCAGCTCAAGGCTATGTTTACCTGCGCTTGTCCGCTCGTCGAAACTGTGCCATAGTGTAGCCGTTTTGGCATCAAACTCCATTAAAACCCATTTGCCATCTATATAGCCATTAAAACTTTTAATGCCTGATAAATTATCACTGATTTTAAAAGTCATTTTCGATAAACCTGCCATATTCCGGCCTTCTCCAATATTAACAGGTACAATTCTCGGTGCGATGGTATCGGTAGCGATGTAAAAGCTGCCAAAGTTTTTTGGGGTAGCCTTAACGAAACCATTATCGAAACTGCCGCCTTGTGATGAACCATTTGTGTTTACAATCAGGGCTTTACTTCTTAAATTTTCGGGAAGGTTATCCGCTTTGATCCACAAATCGAAACCAATGTGTAGCGGAGTATATCGGTTATGGATCTGATGTATTGCAGACCAGGCATTTCCGGCTGGTTTAGGAAGTTTTTTATAACTGAAATTAAGGTCGTTGTATAAAGTACCCATCGGAAAAATAACCTTAACATCTTCATTATTAAATTCGTTTACCTTGTTGTAAGGGTAAATGATGCCAGCAGGGACAGTTGGAGCAGCCACAGGTGCAGTACCTGAGTTAATGGTAAAAGGTAAAACAGACGAATTTCCCTTCGAATCGGTAATGATGTAGCGCAACTGGTGTGCAGCACCATCGTTGAAATTGATCCTGCCGCTATTTACCAGACCACTGTATATTTTTAACGGATTGCCCGGATCAACAAAACTTTTTTGAATGCTTCTTTTTGTATTGATATAAGTTGGATAATCAATATGTGAATTAATGGCCTTGCTGTCTTCAAAGGCAAAACGTTCTAATGCCGAAGTATAAACCTTCTTGCCGTCGAGCTCCAGCTGGATAGAGTAAACCCCATTGGTGCCCGATAAACCATTGTGCCTGTCGGTAACCACAATGCCAAAACCCACTTCTCCCGTTAAACTAACTGGGGCTGAAGTTTTATATTGGCCACCTGCTCCTGTAATGCCAATGGCTTGTTTGGGGGTAAATTCGTTAAAAGTTTTTCCGTTTAGGCGATAAACATAAAGACCATGGATAACAGGTGGAATGTTGTCGGGAATGATGATGCCAAAAAATTGGGGGTTAATGGTTTCTTCGGTTTTGGTATCCCTGATTTCAAAGTGTAAATGCGGACCACCGGAGCTCCCGCGGTTGCCCGACCAGGCAATAATATCGCCTTTATGCACTGGAATTAGGGTAGCATCGGGAAACTCATCAATTTCGAAAGACTTTTTTTCGTACTCGAGGTTTTTAACTACCGTTGCAATTTTAGGGGCAAAGCGTTGTAAATGACCATAAACTGTGGTAAAACCATTGGGGTGGTTAATATAAAGCGCCTGACCGAAGCCACTGTTCTGCACTCTTAGCCGCGAAATATAACCATCAGCAACGGCATACACCGGATAGCCTTCGCGCTGGTTAGTCCTGAAATCGATGCCGGAGTGGAAATGGTTCCCCCTGATTTCTCCAAATGAGCCCGCAAGGGCAGGAGGAGCAATATCTAAAGGTTGCCTGAAATCGGTAATGGGGTATTTATTGCTGCTGAAAATCTGTTGTGCCTGTGCGAAATTAAAAGCTGATAAAAATAAAAGTGTAAGCTTACTGAAGTAGAGGATCGGATTTTTAGTCATTCGTTATTTTACATCAAAATTTAATAGTTGTTTGTCTTCCAGCCATGCTTCTAACTTATCGCCTTTATTAATTTTGCCTACACCTGCTGGTGTACCCGTAAAAATTAAGTCGCCTTTTTTTAAAGTAATATATTGCGAAACAAAGCTGATTATCTTCTCGAACGAGAAGAGCAGATCTTTAGTATGGCCAACCTGGCGACTTTCTCCGTTTATTTTGAGTTCAAAATTTAAATTATAAAGGTCTTCGAAATCACTTTTAGGGCTGAAAAGGCTGATGGGGGCAGAGTTGTCAAACGCCTTAGCCAGTTCCCATGGTAACCCTTTTTCTTTGTGTTTGCTTTGGATATCACGGGCGGTAAAATCAATACCTAGGGCCACTTCGTCATAATAATTGGCTGCAAATTTTTCGGCAATATGCTTTCCTTCCTTACAAATTTTTAAAACTACTTCCAGTTCGTAATGAATATCATCAGAAAAATCGGGCAGGTAAAACGGCTTGTTATCTTTTAGTACTGCTGTATCAGGTTTCAAAAAAATTACCGGGGTAGTTGGAACCGGATTGTTCAGTTCTTTGGCATGTTCGGCATAATTACGGCCAATGGCTATGATTTTCATTTTTAAAAATTGTGGTGTAAGAAAATAGACACGAGTTAAACCCAGGTCAAATTCAAAAATAGAAAAGAAAATGGTGTTATAAAACTGAGATGCGTTTTACCTGACTTTCTGTCCCGGCAATAACCCTTAAAAAGTAGATGCCTGCATTGATCCTGCTTGGAATGGTGAAGGTTTTGGTTTGTTCGCCGGCATTTAAGCGCTCGTTTGATAAAGTAGCTACTTCGTTGCCCAGTAAATCGATGATTTTTATTGTAGTTTGTGTACCGTCTTTACCAATAGAAAGGATAATATTTAACTGCTCTTCAACTGGATTCGGATATATTTTTACAATGGTTAACAATTTATCTTTAGGTGTAACCGTTGCAGCTCTGGGAGTAGTAGAATAAGAATTAAATAAGCCACTGCCACCAATTGACATGTAAAGCGGCTTGTAAGGGGTGATATTGGCTTTAATTTCGGGGATTCTGCTAACTTTTTTGGCTCTGTTTTTAAGGCTAATCTTAATGCTATCAGCCTGTTGTGACCAAGAATTTAGGCTGCACAACAAAACCATACACAATGTGCAGGCTATTTTGGTGAGCAACGTTGTCTTAGTGTAGAGTTTCATCAAATTGGTAATGCAAATGTATTAATTTAAAACAAAGAAATTAAACATTTTGTTTAAAAGCCATAATTTAACACAATTTAACAATAATATTTAAATTTCATAGTGTTGAAAATACACAATAATTTGGTTGTTAAATTGTTATAGTTAGTTTACTTTTGCCGCACTAAAATAATCAACGAAGTGTCAAATCATAAAAATGTCAACGCGTTAACCGCTGGTGGGGTTCTAATTAGTTTGGGAATTGTATTCGGCGATATTGGTACATCACCATTATATACCTTAAATGCAATTTTTACCATTATCCTTGGCGGTAAACAGGATATCAATCCTACCAATGTGCTCGGAGTATTATCTTGTATCATTTGGACGCTAACCCTGCAAACCACCGTAAAATATGTGATTATTACCTTACGTGCCGATAACAAAGGTGAGGGGGGGATTTTTTCTTTGTTTTCGCTTGTGCGTAAAAAAGCTAAATGGCTAGTCGTTCCGGCCATTGTGGGTGGTTGTGCCCTGCTTGCCGATGGTATTATCACACCGAGTATTACCGTTACTTCGGCAATTGAAGGTTTGACCAAGAAATTCGATGTACAGGTTATTCCGATTGTATTAATTATCCTCACTGTTCTTTTTATTATTCAGCAGTTCGGTACCAACCTGGTTGGTAAATTGTTCGGACCGGTAATGTTTGTTTGGTTTGGTGTATTAGGGGTTTTAGGTGTATCTTTTATTGTTAAAGATTTTAGCGTTTTAAAGGCATTTAATCCATATTATGCTATTCATTTACTGGTAACCAATAAGCTGGCTTTTTTGATTCTCGGTGGGGTATTCTTATGTACAACAGGAGCCGAGGCCTTGTATTCAGATTTAGGCCATTGCGGAAGAAACAACATCCGCATCAGCTGGATTTTTGTAAAACTCACCCTTATTCTTAACTATTTAGGGCAGGGTGTTTGGATTTTGCACAACAGCACCACCTATGTTCCGGGAGCTAAAATGAACCCTTTCTTTCAGATTGTTCCCGATCAGGTTCAGATCCCGATGGTTATATTGGCAACAATGGCTGCTGTAATTGCCAGTCAGGCTTTAATTAGTGGGTCATTTACTTTAATATCTGAGGCCGTTCGTTTAAACCTTTGGCCAAAAATCAAAATTATTTATCCTTCCGTTTCTAAAGGACAGCTTTATGTTCCATCTATTAACTGGATGCTTTGGATTGGCTGTTGCGGTATTGTTTTGCTTTTCAAAAAATCAGAACAAATGGATGCAGCCTATGGCTTGTCTATTACAATTGCCATGTTAATGACTACCATTTTGGTTAGTTTTTACTTAAGAAGCAGGCGTTTCCCTAAATACCTGATTGCTATTTTCTTCTTTACTTATGTAATTATTGAAGGTACTTTCCTGATTAGTAATTTAACTAAATTCTTGCATGGAGGTTGGGTAACGGTATTAATCGGATCGCTTCTGTTTACCATTATGTGGAGTTGGTTTGTAGCGCGTAAAATTAAAAACCGCTTTGTTAAGTATGTAGAAATTGAAGATTACTACCAGATTTTGAGCGAATTGAGCAGTGATGAATCTGTGCCTAAATACTCTTCTCAGCTGGTATATTTAACCAGTGCCAATTTCAAAACCGAGATTGAGTCGAAAATTATTTATTCCATTATTCAGAAAGAACCAAAACGTGCAGATGTATATTGGTTAGTGCACGTTGATGTAATGGACGAGCCTTATACTTTGGATTACAAGGTTGAATTCCTGATTCCTGGTAAGTTGATCAGGATCGATTTTAAATTAGGTTTCCGGATTGAGCAACGTGTAAACCTGCTTTACCGTAAGGTGGTTGAAGAGCTGGTTAAGAACGGTGAAATTGATATTACAAGTCAGTACACTTCGTTAAACAAGCATAAAATTGCAGGCGATTTTAGGTTTGTTCTTTTAGAGAAACACTTATCTAAATTTACTAAACTGAGCTTCTACGAGCGCTCAATTATGGACTATTATTTTATCCTCAAAAGATTAAGTTTATCAGAAGAACGCAGTTTTGGTTTGGATAGCAGTTATGTGGATGTAGAGAAAGTACCACTGATCTTTGTTACGCCTGATGATATTGAACTGAATAGACTACCAGTTTAATGAGCAGGAACCTGATTATTCTGCTGGCTATAATTTTGTTTATTGCGGGGCCTGTAGCAAAGATATATCACCTGAATCACGCAAATAATTACATGATAGCATCTGGTTTAGGCTTGATAATAATAACCGCTTTAGCTTTTGTTAAGAAGAAATAAATGTAATCCTCTTTCTATTATGGAAAGAGGATTTTTTGTTTAAACATGAAATTTATCGTCGTTCCATTTACTGGGATTGTTGATGATATAATTGGAGATGTTTTGATATGTTCTTTCATCACGGATGATATGCTCGTAATAATTCCGTTGCCATACCTTACCCATTGTTTTGTTTTGCGATTTGAATAATCACAGGCATTCGTTTGAAACGATTGATTTATATGCGCCAATAATATCGGAAATTGTCGGGTTTAGTGTGTTTTCTTCTTCTTGTGCGACCCTCGCGTTCGCCCCGACATCTGACAAGACGATAATACCGTGCATATGATTCGGCATTATCTGAAAAACATCAAGTTCGAAATTTGAAAATCTATGCGCTAATTTGATCCATTCATCATAAGCAAGCCTTCCTAATTCATTTAAGATCATTTTATCGTCTGAAACTTTCCCAAATCTACGGAGCCGCTCTTCGCAACAAATGGTAATGAAATAAGCTCCTGCTTTTGAGTAATCATAACCCTTTAATCTGATCGATTTCCGATAATGTATTAGAGGATTATACTTCATGATATTTAGTGCTCAGTCTGTGCCAGCTTACTATGCTTGTACCCATAAGCAAAATAAACAACCAGGCCTACAACCAACCAGATACCAAAACCAATCCAGTTCGAAATACCCAGTTCGCACATCATGTATAAACAACTAATTAACCCTAATGCCGGAATTAATGAAAGGTTTTTGGTAATGCAATAGAAGGTGATAACTACGCAGATAATCAGAAAAATCCACATAGGGATTTTGTGTTTAAAGAGGCTCCAACCACTTTCGTATTTCTTGTCGATACTAACCTTCGAAGCTGCAATAAACTGCTCATAGCGATCGCCCGGTAATGCGCTTAGGTAAGATTCTGCATCCACTTTCTCGGCCAGAATGATTTGCGGAGAAGCATTTTGAACAATTTCTTCCTTAACAATTTTAAGCTCTTCGCCATTTAAAGAGGTAACAAAATTTACCGTTTCCACAGTTTTTGGCGAGTTAAGAAAGAAAGCTTTGGTTTCTTTTCCGTATTGTGTAAATGCGAAGATAATGCTCGCAATAAATATAACCGGAACGATGAATTTACTGTTTACATACGGGATCTTGAATTTTCCACGTTGTACATCAGGCCTGTTTTGAAGTACCAAAACACCAGCACAAACCAATACGAAAGCGAAAAGTGTTCCGATAGAACAAAGGTCGGTAACGATGGTGAGGTTCATGAATAGTGATGGAACTGCAACTACAAAACCTACCACAATAGTAGCAAATGAAGGTGTTTTATATTTTGGGTGAATTTTTGAAAATGATTTCGGTAACAGTCCGTCTCTGCTCATACTCATCCAAATACGTGGTTGACCCATTTGAAACACCAAAAGTACACTTGCCATAGCAAAAACAGCACTAACAGCAATAATACCGCTCATCAATTTAAGATCGATCTGATCGAAAACAAAAGCCAGCGGATCGCCTACAGCCAAAGTATCAGACTTTACAATACCGGTTAGAACCAGCGCTATAGCTACATAAAGAATGGTACAAATAATAATGGCCCACATCATACCTCGAGGTAAATCGCGTTGTGGGTTTTTACACTCTTCGGCTGTTGTAGAAATGGCATCGAAGCCGATGTAAGCAAAAAATACGGCAGAAACACCCTTCAATACACCCGAAACACCGTTTGGTGCAAAAGGATTCCAGTTTTTAGTATCGACATAAAATATACCTACCGCCAGTACCAATAAAATTACGGCTAGTTTAACAACAACCATGGCATTACTGGCATTGCGGCTTTCTTTCATTCCGCGGTAAATTAGCCAGGTAATCAGGATGATAATGGCTAAAGCCGGAAGATCGGCTACCAGGTGGAAACCGCCAATTTTTGGCGCAGTAAGCCATGCATTATTGGCAAGCGCTGTTGCCGAATCTAAATCGGCTAAATTTTTGCCTGCGGCCAATAGGGCTTCTGCATGTTTATGGCCATTGTAAGCACTGAGGTAATCCATCGTCATCCAGTCTGGTACGTGGATGCCGTCAATCCCTAAGGGGGGTATTTTTATCGTAGAAAGTAGTCCTGTAAAGTAATCAGACCAAGATATGGCTACGGTAATGTTCCCGATGGAGTATTCCATAATGAGCGACCAGCCAATAATCCAGGCCACCAGTTCACCAAAAGCAACGTATGAATAGGTGTAGGCACTGCCCGAAACCGGTACCATTGATGCAAATTCGGCATAAGCAAAAGCTGCAAAACTACAGGCAACTGCAGTAAAAATAAACAGGAAAATTACCGCCGGACCGCCATCTGCGCTGGCTTTGCCAATCGTACTAAAAATGCCAGCACCAATAATAGCTGCAATGCCAAAGGCAGTTAAATCGCGTACACCGAGGGTTTTATGTAAAGTGTTTTCGTGGTCGCCATAGCCTTTTGCCGCATCTTGTAATATCTTGGAAATGGATTTCTTTCTGAATAGCTTTTCGAACATTTGTTGTTTGATTGTTTCTTCAAACTTATAAAAAGTTTGGCTAAAAACATTTAAAGCAAGATATAAATTTCATTACACGCCAATTGCGAATAAAATGCCACCAAAATGCTGATGTTTTATGAAATTAATGTCAAAAAGTTCAATTATTTGCTCATCATAAGCCTTTATTTGATTGGCATAATTTTAAGCAGTGCCAAAGCAGTAATTTTGCTCACTTCAATCTTCAAGAGGGATTTGCATACATAAAATTTTGTTTGATTGGAATATAAACAGCTACAATTTTATCTTTTATGAATACAGGTACTTTAGACATTAAATACATTAAAGAACATCATCAGGGGATAGCCACCATACTGGCTTTTGCCCTGATTCCCCTGTCGGGATTTGCCACCGATATTTACATTCCATCTCTGCCAACTATGGCAGGTGAAATGCAGGTGAGCAACGTTCAGGTTCAGCTTACGCTAAGTATATTTCTGATCAGTTATGGTGTTGCGCAGCTGTTTATCGGCAGTGTGCTCGATAGCTTTGGCCGCTATAAAATCGGTTTGTATTCGCTGTTGATTTTTGCCGCTGCCAGCCTCATTATTGCCAATACGCACAACATCTATCTGATTTACTTAATGCGGATTATACACGGGCTTACCGTTGGGGCAATAGTGGTTGCAAAGCGCGCCTATTTTGTCGATCTTTTTGAAGGCGACCAGCTTAAGCATTACCTCAGTTTGTTTTCTATCATCTGGTCAACCGGGCCAATTGTTGCACCTTTTATTGGAGGCTATCTGCAAACGGTTTTTGGCTGGGAATCTAACTTCTATTTCCTTGGTGGTTTTGCCCTGGTTTTTGCTCTGCTTGAGTTTTTGTTCAGCGGCGAAACTTTGAAACATTTTACCGATTTCCAGTTGAAGAAAATAGCCAACATTTATGCCACTATGATTAAAACCACCAGCTTTACTTTAGGGATTGTTATGCTTGGACTGGCTTATTGTATGGTAATGGTTTACAACATGACAGGGCCATTTATTATTGAGCACCATTTGCACCTTTCACCTGTAATTGCAGGATATAGCTCACTGGTATTGGGCTTTGCTTGGATGGTTGGCGGTTTTATTGGAAAAGCCACCATTAACCGTCCGTTTTTCAAGCGTTTGGCCATTAATTCAGTTTTGCAGCTGGTATTTGTGGTATTAATGATGCTGAGCCTTAACTTTATCAGTAACCTTTACTCGTTGATCTTTTTTGCCTTTATTATCCACATTGGGGCAGGTTTTACTTTCAACAACTACTTTACCTTTTGTTTGAGTAAATTCCCTAAAAATGCGGGGATTGCAGGTGGTTTAACCGGAGGGATTACTTATGTTATTGTGTCGTTTTTGAGCTATGCTGTGGTAAGCCTGGTGCCGGCTAGGGATGAACGCAACCTGAGCTATAGCTATTTGATTATGATTGTAATCTCATTAATCGTCATGTTTATGATTTTGAAAGTAAGAAAAAGAGAAGTGGCGGATTAAGGCAACCAAATTTTCAAATTTAAACACTAACAAAAAGTCGTAGCGAATGCTACGACTTTTTGTTTTTTTGAGTGGAAACGCTTTTACCTTCAGCCTTCCACCTTTAAACCTTTTACCTTGTTCTATCCCAGTTTATCCAGTTCACCTTTTACAAAGCTGGCCAGTTCTTTTACATATTCGGCGCTAAAGTCGAATTTAATTCCGGCAGTTTCATAAATCTCGTTCATTGGTTTAGTGTAACCCAAAGCCAGTGCGGCCAGATATTGGTCTAATGCTTTTTCAGGGTTTTCCTTGTAGTTTTTCCAAACCGCAATGGCACCTAGCTGGGCAATTGCGTACTCGATATAGTAAAAAGGAACTTCGAACAAATGCAGCTGTTTTTGCCAGATATTGCCGAATTGTTGCTCCAAGCCATCCCAGTTGGCAAAGCCCGCACCAAAGCGGTTATAAATCTGCTTAAAAGTTTCTTCACGGTCTGCAGCAGTATGGTTAGGGTTGGTGTAAATCCAGTGTTGAAACTGGTCGATTACCGCTACCCATGGCAATGTTTTTAAAACATCGGCCAGCTGTTCCTTTTTAGCGCGGATTAAATCTTCCTCGTTATCGAAATAAACATCCCATTTATCCATAGAAATTAATTCCATGCTCATTGAGGCCAGTTCTGCCACTTCCGACGGACAATGTTTAAAATCGTTCAATTCTAAATTGGCCGTTAAGAAGGTATGAACAGCGTGCCCTCCTTCGTGTACCATCGTGGTTAAATCGCGGAGCGAGTTGGCCGAGTTCATGAAGATAAATGGTGCTCCGGTTTCGGCCAAAGGATAGTTGTATCCGCCAGGAGCTTTGCCTTTTCTGCTCTCTACATCAAAAAGGTTGTTGGCTTTCATGGTTGCCAGTTTTTCGCCCAGTTTAGGGTCGATGGCGTTAAAGCAGGCAATACTTTTGTCAATTAGTTCTGCGCCGTTGTTGAAAGGCTTTAATGCAGCCTTACCACTTACACTCACCTCTAAATCCCATGGTTTTAAAGTATCTAAGCCCAGTGCTTCCCTGCGTTTCTCAGCTTGTTCTTTCAAAATCGGAACAATCTCTTTCTCAATGGCGTTTGCAAAGTCGTAGCAATCTTGCGGGGTATAATCAAAACGGCCTAAAGCCTGAAACATGTAATCGCGGTAATTTTCAAAACCTGCATTCAGGGCCACCTGATTACGTAGTCTGATCAGTTCATCAAACAAGATATTTAAATCGTCTTTATCAACAAGGCGACGCTGCTGGATGGTTCTGAAAGCATTTTCGCGCACTTCGCGGTTTAAATCTTTGACCAAAATAGAAGCCTGCTCCAACGTATATTCCTGGCCATTAATTTCTACGCTCATGGCGCCTGTAATGCTCTGGTACTTCTGTTGCTTAACCTGCAGTTCGGTAAACAGTTCGATATTTTCTTCGCGGAAAAGTTCCAATGCCTTTTTAACCGACCTGTTATAAACGAAATATTTTTCCTTATCGAGTTCATCCATAAACGGACTTTCAACAAATTTCTTGTTTAGCTCGTTAGATAGTGGCGATATTTTCGGCGAAATTTCAGTAGCGAAATATTGAAAACTTTTAACCAGTTCTTCGTTGGCCGTATCGCAGCTCATTTTGATGTAACGCCAGGCAAAATCTTCCTCTAAAGCAGCCTCAAGCTCCGAACGGTCTTTTAGCCATTGCACTAATTCTGCATTGCCAGCAATGTTTCGGTTTTGCAATTCATCAAAAATAGGGGCCAGGCTTTCCCAGGTAATGGTTAAATCCTGTGGAATATATGTTCTTGGTTTTTTGGTGATGATCATGGTTAGTTTAATTATTGAATTAGAGAGTTGTTGAATGAAAGAATAGGAGTTGAGCGATTTAATGCAAAACTCAATCATTTCGTCATTCAAAATTCACTCATTTTTTATTGTTTAATTATTGAATGACTGATGGAATAGTGATTGAATTTGATTAGTTACAAAAAGCATTTAATCATTCAAAATTCTCTCCTTCACTCATTTCTATTTATGTCTCAAATACGCGTCTATTAAAAAGCAAATGGCAAATACTACCGAGGCATAACCATTTAAGGTTTGAAATGCCCGGTTTACTTTGCTAATGTCGTTTGGTTTTACAAGCAGGTGCTGATAAATCAACATAGAGCAGAAAAATACAATTCCTACATAATAAACCCAGCTAAATTCTGTAAAGAATACGGGTAAGATTACGCAGACTGCCGAAAATACATGCAGCAAAACCGAAACGTTCAGTGCATTTTTTATGCCAAGAGCAGATGGAATAGAATGTAATTTTTCTTCGCGGTCGAAATCTTCGTCCTGCAATGCATAAATGATATCGAAACCACTTACCCAGAACAACACGGTTAAAGAATATAAAACCGGAACCAAAGCAAACTGACCGGTTACAGCGATATATGCCCCAATTGGTGCCAGCGATAGGCCCAGACCTAATACCAGGTGGCACAGTGCCGTAAACCTTTTGGTGTAACTATAAAATAATACTACAAACAGGGCCACCGGCGATAAATAAAAACAAAGCGGATTAATAAAATAGGTAGCAATGGCAAATAATACGCAATTGATGATCACAAAAGTGAGCGCTTCATTTGCCGAAACTTTCCCTGCAGGGATATCGCGCATTTTAGTACGTGGGTTTTTGGCATCGATATTCCGGTCGAGGTAGCGGTTAAAAGCCATGGCCGAGTTGCGTGCAAAAACCATACAGAGCAAAACCAATATTAATTTGTACCACGAAAAGGGATTATCGGTGGTAGTTACACCCAAAAAGAATCCGATCATGGCAAAAGGTAATGCAAAAACCGAGTGTGCAAATAATACGAGTGAAAAGTATTTTTTCATTTATTGGTAATGGTTAACTGTTATTATTGGTTCATAGTCGATGGTTAATGGCAGGTTGTAAATTACAAATGAACCAATGACCAGTGAACTATTGAACCTTAAAACCGCTTATAATCCGTAGGGACTACAAAATCATTATTTACTTCATGGATGAAGTTCAGCACTTCTTCTTTTCCCAGGGCTTTTTCGGCCGAAGTGATAAAAGTTGCCGGAATTTCTTCGAAAAATTCACCCAGTTTACGTTTAAAGCCTGCCACATTTTTTTGTGTGGTGGTCATGCCTTGTTTATCGGCTTTGGTAAAGATTAAAGAAAAGGGAATTTGTTTTTCGCCCAGCCAGTAACAAAATTCAATATCAATTTGTTGCGGCTCCAAGCGGCTATCGATCAAAACAAAAACGCATTGTAAGCTTTCTCTTTTGGTAAGGTAAGCGCGGATAAATTTTTCCCACTTTTCGCGACTTGTTTTCGAAACTTTGGCATAACCGTAACCCGGCAAATCAACAATATACCAGGCATCATTAACCAGAAAGTGATTGATAAGCTGTGTTTTCCCCGGACGTTGAGATGTTTTTGCCAAACCATGCTGATTAACCAACATGTTGATTAATGAAGATTTACCCACATTAGAGCGACCAATAAAGGCATACTCGGGCATTGTTGGTGGCGGCAAAGCCGAAACCTGGGTGTTGCTGCATATAAATGCTGCTGTTTTGATAACCATGATGCAAAGGTAATAATTAGTTTTGAGTTGGGGGGTTGGAGTTGGGAGCTTGAATTTACCGAGGTCAACGCTTCGTAAAGTTTATAGGAATCACTAAACTGCAAACTCTAAACTCCCAACTGCAAACTCTTTTCTCTATCTTTGCCACATATCATGAATCAGAATATCACTCCATATCAGGTAGCAGATGCAACCAAAAAAGAACAGGTTGCAACCATGTTCAATAATATTTCGGGCACTTACGATTTTTTAAACCATTTTCTTTCACTGGGCATTGATGTGCTTTGGCGCAAAAAGGCCATTAAAGAACTCGTTTCAATCCACCCGAGAACAATGCTTGATGTCGCTACCGGAACGGGCGATTTTGCTTTTGAAGCCATTAAAAAGCTTCATCCCGAAAAGGTAATCGGTGTTGATATTTCTGAGGGTATGCTCGAAGTAGCCAAAAAGAAAATCAATGAGCGCAGTTTAAACGAAGTTTTTTCGGTTCAGGTTGGCGATTCGGAAGGCTTGCATTTTGACGATCACACCTTCGATGCCATTACCTGTGCTTATGGGGTGCGTAATTTCGAAAACCTGGAAAAAGGTTTGGCCGATATGTACCGCGTGCTTAAACCAAATGGAAAAATGGTGATACTCGAATTTTCGAAACCCAAAGTTTTTCCGGTGAAGCAACTTTATAGTTTCTATTTTAAACAGGTAACTCCTTTTTTCGGTAAACTGTTTTCTAAAGATCACCGGGCTTATACATACCTGCCCGAATCGGTGGCGGCTTTTCCCGATGGAGAAGATTTTACGGCACTGATGCAAAAAATTGGTTTTAAAAGTACCAAACACAAAAGTTTAACGTTTGGAATAAGTTCGATATATACCGGAACTAAATGATAAAAAAATTAAGCCTCATTCTTTCACTCTTTAGTATTTCTACAGCCGCTCTTGCTCAAAACTGGGGTGGTGGTATAGATGATGAGGACTGGAGTTTTGGTTTTAATTTTCAATACATTTCGGCAGAATATAAAATCCTCAAAAAACAGAACTGGCGGGCGCCTTTTTACGAGGTGCCCAACAGCAACGGCGTTTCTTACGATCCCGCTTCGGGTACAATGGTTACCAATTCGTTAAATTCGATTTCGAGCAAACCTTCGCAGGGCTTCGGTTTGGGTTTTGTGATGAACAGGAATATTTCCGAAAATTTCGATATCCGCTCTACACCTTCACTCATTTTTAGCGATAGGGTTGTGAGTTACGAATATGTGCCAACCGATCCGGTTAATGTGGGCAATGGGCAAACCAAGAATTTTCAAACCCTGGTTGATAAGAAAGTGCAGGCTACCATGTTCGAATTTCCGCTGGGTATTAAAATCAAATCGAACCGCTTAAATAATTTCAGGGCTTACTGGCTGGGTGGTGCAAAATATTCGATCGATATTGCCTCCAAAAAGAAAACTTTTGATGAAGGCGAAAGCGCGGTAAACAAATTGCTCAAAAACGAACGGAATTACCTTTCGTACGAAACGGGAATCGGTTTTGACCTTTATTTCGAGTATTTTAAAATGTCGCCCGAAATTAAAGTGTCGTATTCTACAAGCGATATACTGAAGCACGACGATACCGCTTATGCTAATCCGATCGATAAGTTGAAATTGCGTCAATTCACGTTCAGTTTGATTTTTCAATAGTCTTTAACATTCAAAAAAACTTATCTTTGTCTACGTAGGTAGATTAAACTGGTTTTTAACCGTAAAGTTTACCGTGACTTAAATTCATAAATATGTCTAAAATCGCATTAATTACAGGTGCAACTTCTGGTATTGGTGAAGCTTGCGCACATACATTTGCCCAACAAGGATACCACTTAATACTTTTGGCCCGCAGAGAAGAAAGACTGGCCAAAATAGCCCATCATTTGGCAGATAAATATGCGATTGAAATTAAACAGGTTATTGCCGATGTGCGGAGTAAAGAAAGCTTAACTACTGCTTTAGAAGTTTTACCAGCCGAATGGAAAAAGGTAGATGTGCTGGTGAATAATGCAGGTTTAAGCCAGGGATTAGACCCGATTGATAAAGGCAATACCGACGATTGGGATACGATGATCGATACCAATGTGAAGGGATTGCTTTATGTAACCAAAATTGTTTCCAACTGGATGATCCCGAACCAATCGGGACACATTATTAACATCGGTTCTATTGCAGGTAAAGAAGTTTATCCAAATGGAAATGTATATTGTGCCAGCAAACATGCCGTTGATGCACTGAGCAAAGGAATGCGTATTGATCTTTTGCCACACGGTATTAAGGTTACCGAAATTAATCCGGGCATGGTAGAAACCGAATTTTCGGTGGTGCGTTTTAAAGGTGATGAAGACCGGGCAAAAAAGGTTTACGAAAACCTGGAGCCATTAATTGCCGATGATATTGCCGATGCAATATGGTACGTGGTAAGCAGACCTAAGCATGTAAACATTAACGATATGCTGATTATGCCAACTGTACAGGCAACAGCAACAATTATAAATAGAGGTTAGTCAGGTTAACTGTATAAACTGTTTAAATTGGTTAATTGCTCAGGCGCCTAACCTTTGAAACCGTTTAAATTGATAAACTGTACAATTAACCGATTTGAACAAATAACCGATTAACCATTTAAAAGAAAATGATATCAACAACAATAGATCAGGAAATAAAAAAAGCCATGTTGGCTAAAAACAATGCACAGTTAAGAGGTTTAAGGGCAATAAAGGCTGCTTTACTTTTGGCTAAAACCGAAAAAGGTTCTTCAGAAGAAATTACAGAAGAAACTGAGCTTAAAATCCTTCAGAAACTGATTAAACAACGTCGCGAATCGGCAGATATTTATAAACAGCAAAACCGTGAGGATTTGTATCAGGTAGAAGAAGAAGAAATTGCAGTAATTAACCAGTTTTTGCCTAAACAATTGGATAGGGAAGTGGTTGCAGCAATTATCGAAACGGTAATCAAACAATCTGGCGCTACATCGGTTAAGGATATGGGGAAAGTAATGGGCATGGCGAACAAAGAACTTGCCGGTAAAGCCGATGGTAAATTGATTGCCGAAATTGTTAAAGAGCAACTAGCCTAGTTTGAAGGTAAAAGCAGAAAGATTACAGCTGAAAGACCAAAGCTTATAGCGTGTTTACCGCTTGCCGATTTTATGCTTTACGCTTTGCAAAAGGCATTTTTAGACCGTTTTGGATTTTATTTCAGAAAAATGGCAAAGAAATGCAAAAATTTAATTTTACTCTACTAACTTAGTAGCACAGTACCATCCTATTTATATATATGACATACCAGGTAATAGAAGAAGACGGATTTAAATACATCGAAGCTGGAAAAGGCGAAACGCTGGTATTGCTGCACGGCCTAATGGGCGAATTGAGCAATTGGGAGCCGGTTATCGATCATTTTAAAGACCGCTATCATGTAGTAATCCCGATTTTGCCGATATACGACTTACCCATTTTAACGCTTGGTGTAAAGGCGCTATCGAGGTACCTGCATCGGTTTTTGAAATTCAAGAACTTAAGTCAGGTAGTGCTGGTAGGTAACTCCCTTGGTGGCCACGTAGGTTTGGTATTTACAGTTGCCCATCAGGAATTTGTTAAGGCCCTGGTTTTAACAGGTAGTTCTGGTTTATACGAAAATGCTTTTGGAGGTTCTTTCCCACGCAGAGAGAGCTACGATTATATTAAAGAGAAAGTAGAATTTACCTTTTATGATCCGGCTACGGCAACCAAAGAGCTGGTTGATGACGTATTTAAAACAGTTAACGATAGATCGAGAGTAATTCGTATCTTAACCATGGCAAAATCAGCTATACGCCATAACATGGCCAAAGAATTATCGAAAATTACCATCCCGGTTTCGTTAATCTGGGGAAAAAACGATAAAGTTACGCCACCAGAAGTGGCTGAAGAATTTCACGAACTGTTGCCCAATTCTGAGTTGAACTGGGTTGATAAATGCGGACATGCACCTATGATGGAGCATCCCGGAATATTTAATGCTTTTTTAGAGAAATTTTTAGACAGGATATTGTTAAAATAATGTTTGCTCAAGAAATCATATCGAAAGTTATACCAACACTGAGAAGCGATGACACGGTGCAAAAGGCTTTAGATCGGATGAACGATTTTAAACTAAAGCACTTGCCGGTTGTTAACGAAACCGCTTTTTTGGGCCTGGTAGCAGAAGATGATTTATTGAACATTCATAACCACGATACCCTTTTAAACAATGCATCGGTAAACCTGCTTAATGTATTTGTACAGAGCGATGCACATACCTACGATGTGATCAGGCTGCTGAGCCAGTTAAAGCTTACAGCTGTTCCGGTTTTAGACCAGCAGAAAAATTATGCAGGTATAATTCCCATCAGTAATGTGGTTGATGCGGTTGCCCAACAGTACGCTGTAAATGAGCCAGGTGGCATTATTGTACTCGAAATCAGTAACCGCGATAACTCACTGGCACACATTTCGCAAATTGTAGAAGCCGATAATGCACAAATTCTTTCTTCTTACGTGAATTCTTTTGCAGATTCTACACGTTTAGAAGTAACATTAAAAGTAAATAAAACTGAAATTACTTCATTGGTAGCTTCTTTCGAAAGATATGATTATCAGGTAAAAGAGGTGTACAACAACACACAGATTGATGATGGGTCGCAGGAGCGTTACGATTCGTTCATGAATTATTTAAATGTATAAACCTACTTTATGAGGATTGCAATTTACGGGAGAGATTTTAACGATACGGTTTTGCCGTACGTTCAGGAGGTCTTTAATCATCTGGCCGAACACCATATCCAGCCCGTTTTATATTCGAAATTCAAAACTTCACTACAAGGCAAAATTAAACTGCCCGAAAATACTGTTATTTTTCATAACCATAGCGAGTTAAAAGAACAGGCCGATGTGCTGCTAAGCCTTGGGGGCGATGGTACGCTGTTAGATACTTTATCGCTGATTCGCAATTCGGGTATTCCCGTAATCGGGATCAATTTTGGTCGCCTGGGTTTTCTGGCCAGTATCAATAAAAATGAGATAGGGGATGCGCTGCAAGCCCTGATCAATAAAGAATATACTTTAGATACCCGCTCACTGCTTACCTTAGAATCGGAAAACGGCTTGTTTGGCGAAGAAAACTTTGCCTTAAACGATATTACCATTCACCGCCGTGATAATTCGGCCATGATGATTATTCATGCCTCTATGAATGATGAGTTTATTAACTCTTATTGGGCTGATGGGTTGATTATCGCCACACCAACAGGCTCTACCGCTTATTCTTTGAGCTGCGGTGGCCCGATTATTTATCCCGATTCTGAAAATTTTGTGGTTACGCCTATTGCGCCGCACAACTTAAATGTAAGACCGGTAGTAGTGCCTGATGATAATAAACTCTCGTTTGAGGTAGAAGCCAGGGAATCGAAATTTCTGGTTTCATGCGATAGCCGTACGGTAACAGTAGAGCGGTCGGTAAAAATTACCATCAGAAAAGCCGATTTTTGTGTAAATCTTATCCGCCTTAACAATGAAACGTATTTAAACACGTTAAGGAATAAATTATTATGGGGAATCGATACCCGTAACTACTAGATATGACGCCAAATAAACCACTCTTCCTTATCCTCTTATTTCTTTTGGGCGGACAGCTTGTTCGTGCACAGGAAGGAGAGCCTTCATGGGAGCTGGGTTTAATGGCAGGTGGAGCAGGTTACATGGGCGATCTGAACCAAAACAACCCCTTGCAAATTAGTGGTTTTTCTGGTGGAGCCTATGTTAAACGCAATTTTAACCAATACCTGGGGGTACGCTTAAATTATACTTACGGCCAAATACAGGCTAAAGATTCCGAATCAAACAATGCCCAGTTCAGGGAACGAAACCTGCAGTTTAAAACAGCTTTAAACGAATTTAGCGGGATAGTAGATTTTAACTTCTTTAATTTTAATATTGGCGGTGGAACCCGGCAGTTTACACCTTATCTGTTTACAGGTGCCGGTTTTGTAGTGTTTAAACCAACAGTAAAAGTTGATGGGGAGAAATACCGCTTAGACAGGCTGGCTACCGAGGGTCAGGAAAATGGCTACAAGAATGTGGTTTTAACCATTCCGTATGGATTGGGCTTAAGGTACAATTACAAAGATACCTGGAGTGTTTTTACCGAAATAGGCTACCGCACTCCGTTTACCGATTATATCGATGATGTAAGTGGACGCTATCCCGATAACCCCGTAATCAGGGGAAATGGGCAGAACCAGGTTAATTTATCCGATCCTTCTGTTAACCAAATCGGATATCCCGGTACACAAAGAGGCGATTTTAGAAAAAGGGACACTTATCTATTTGTTAGTGTTGGCATATCTTTTACCTTTGTATCCTCAAAATGCTATTCCTTTTAAGCTGATTTTGACATAATTAATGGGATTTAAAGAACAAATAGACTATAGCCGCCTGCCAAAGCACATTGCCGTAATTATGGATGGCAACGGAAGATGGGCAAAAGGCCAGGGAAAAGTGCGGGTTTTCGGACATGAGCAAGGTGTACTTTCTGTAAAAGATATCGTAGAAGGCTGTGTAGAGGTGGGTATTGAATACCTTACCCTGTATGCCTTTTCTACCGAAAACTGGAACAGGCCTAAAGAAGAGGTAGATGCTTTAATGCAGATCCTCATTTCGACCATCAACAACGAAACCGAAACACTTAATAAAAATAATATTAAGCTTAATGCCATCGGCAATATCGAATCGTTACCGCAAGCCTGCATCAACGATTTAAAAGAAGCCATGGATAAAACAGCCCACAACGAAAAATGCACCTTAACGCTGGCGTTAAGTTACAGTGCCAAGTGGGAGATTTTAGAAGCAGCCAAAAAAATTGCTGCCGAAGTTAAAAACGATACCATTTCTTTGGCCGATATAGATGAAAACTTGTTTTCTTCGAAGTTAACAACAGTAAATATCCCCGATCCGGAGTTAATGATCAGAACAAGTGGCGAGCACCGGATTAGCAACTACCTGCTTTGGCAGATGGCTTATACCGAGTTTTATTTTACTGATGTTTTGTGGCCGGATTTCAGGCGCGAAGATCTTTTCGAGGCCATTGTAGACTATCAAAAACGCGAACGCCGTTTTGGTAAAATTAGCGAGCAATTAAACTAATTTTTCTTTTAACACTTTTTAACAAGCGTTTAAACTAACTTAGCACCACTTTTATACGATAAATGAAACCATAACAGGGTAACGGTTTAAAGAAATATTTGCTTACAAAACACTGTTACCTTCGTGGCCATTACTGAACAAATTATTTTAATGAAAAGAATATTTCAAGTTTTAATCCTACTAGTTTTAGCCGCTCCGGCCTTTGCTCAAATACGTCCACAAGGTCAGGCGCCGGCAACCCCCTCTTTAAAGGTTGGTGGCTTAGATCTCGATTATTTTAGTCCAAAAGAATATATCATTGGTGGTACCACAGTAACCGGAACCCAATATTTAGATAAAGAAGTTTTAATTACCCTTTCTAAATTAACCAAAGGGGATAAAATTGTGCTTCCGGGTGAGGCAACTTCTGACGCGATTAAAACGCTTTGGGCACAGGGCTTATTTGATGATGTAAAACTTAACATCGAAAAATTTGTTCAGGATTCAGTTTATTTTGAAATCGAAGTGGTTGAGCGTCCGCGTTTAAGCTCTATCGATTTGAAAGGAATCAGTAAATCGCAAAGAACCGCTATTCAGGAAAAACTTAACGATAAAACCGGTAAAATTGTAAACGATAACTTATACAATACCACATCGGCCATTGTAAAAAAATACATGCTGGATAAAGGCTTTTTCTTTACCACCATCGATTATAAAACCCGTAAAGATCCGAATGCCGAAAACAGTGTTGTTTTAGAAGCCAACATTAACAAAGGAAGCCGCGTAAAAGTACAGCATATCGATTTTACCGGCAATACAGAATTTAAATCTGCCAAGCTTAGAAAATTCCTTAAAAACCCTAAGCAATTTGCCTGGTGGCGTTTCTGGGGCTCTGGAAAATTCTCAAAAGAGAAATACGAAGAGAACAAGGTAAAAATGATCGGCAAGATGCAGGAAAAAGGTTACCTGGACGCTACGTTATTAAAAGATACCATTTACCAGTATAACAAAAAAAGGGTTAACATCCGCATGGACCTTTACGAAGGAAAGAAATACTATGTGGGTAGTGTAAGCTGGGCAGGTAATGCCATTTATCCGGATAGTATTTTAAATAAAGTATTAACCATCGAAAGAGGTGATGTATTTAGCGAAGAGCGTTTAAACAAAAAATTAAACGGTGGTGGCGAAAACGGTGGCGATATCAATAGTTTGTATACCGATAACGGTTACTTAACTTTCAACATCGATCCGGTTAAAACCATTCGTGGCGATACGGTAGATGTAGAGCTTCGCATGTACGAAGGACCGCAATACACCAACAACCGCATTACTTTAAAAGGTAACACCATTACCAATGATAAAGTGGTACTGCGTGAGATCCGCACTAAGCCGGGACAAAAATTTAACAAAAGCGATTTAATCCGTACCATCCGTGAGATTGGTCAGTTGGGTAACTTCGACGAATCTAAAACTGTTCCAACACCGCGCCCTAACCCGGCCGATGGTACTGTGGATATCGAATATGCAGTTGAGGAAAAACCTTCAGATCAGATTGAGCTTTCAGGTGGTTTTGGTGGTGGCCGTATTATCGGTACCCTGGGCTTAACTTTCAACAACTTCTCGTTGCGTAATTTGTTTAACTTAAAAGCATATAAACCACTTCCAAAAGGAGATGGACAAAAATTAAGCTTACGTGGACAAACCAACGGTAAATATTATCAATCG
This sequence comes from Pedobacter ghigonis, assembly GCF_903166585.1. Taxonomy (GTDB): domain Bacteria; phylum Bacteroidota; class Bacteroidia; order Sphingobacteriales; family Sphingobacteriaceae; genus Pedobacter; species Pedobacter ghigonis. The sequence continues at coordinate 71,941 of NZ_CAESCM010000012.1, read as the reverse complement.
TACAGTTTCTCTTTCTCTCAACCTTGGTTTGGTGGCGAGAAACCGGTAAGTTTTGGTGTAAGTGCATTTACTTCACTACAATCAAACGGTTTAAGTTCTGATAATGCTTCATTCCAGAAAATCCGTTTAAATGGTGTAACCGTAAGTTTGGGTAGAAGATTAAACTGGCCGGATAACTATTTCCAGTTAAGCCATGCCATTAACCTGCAACAATACATTTTAAATAACTATGCAGGTTATTTGTTCAGCACCGGTACTTCTTACAACTTAAACTTATCACAAGAGATTAGCCGCGATTCAAGAGATTCGCCGATTTTCCCGAAATCAGGTTCGTTCCTGCGTTTCACTATTCAGGCTACGCCACCATACTCGTTGTTTAACAAAACCAACTATGCTACGGCATCTGATAAAGAAAAATATCGCTTTACCGAATACCACAAATGGAAATTCGATTCGCAGTGGTACCAACGTGTAGTAGGTAATTTGGTGATCAAAGCACAGGCACAGTTTGGTTTCTTGGGTCAGTATAACAAAGCAGTAGGCCAATCAGCATTCGAGCGTTTTAAACTGGGTGGTGATGGTATGCAAGGTTTCGATTTCTTACAGGGATCAGAGCTAATTGCGATGCGTGGTTATTCAAACAATACGGTTATTCCGGTAGGATCTGATCCGAGCATTGCACAACAATCAGGTAGCCCGATTTATACCAAATATGTATTAGAGGCACGTTACCCGGTTATTGCAAGTCAGCAGGCAACAGCATTTATTTTAGCCTTTGCAGAAGGTGGTAACACCTGGAACAGGTTTAGCGATTTCAATCCGTTCAATATCCGCAGATCAGTAGGTGTGGGTGCACGTATCTTTTTACCGATATTTGGTTTACTGGGTATTGATTATGGTTACGGTTTTGATGCTATCCCAGGCTTACCTGATGCGAACAAAGGACAGTTCCACTTCAGTATCGCACAACAATTAGGTGGATTTTAATTGATAAAAAGTAAAAAATTAACTAATTATGCAATAAATCATTGCAAGTTGAGTTTAAACAAAGCTTAGGTTATTAACGATATCATTAAACACACACACAAATGAAAAAGTATCTTTTTATCGCATTCCTGCTTTGCACATCTTTCGGTGCCTTTGCACAGAAGTTTGCTTATGTAGACACGGAGTATATTTTAAAACATTTACCGGAATATAAATCGGCTTTGAGTCAGTTGGAAGTGGCTTCTAAACAATGGCAGCAACAGGTAGATCAAAATTTCTCTGAAATTGACAGGATGTACAAAGCTTACCAGGCAGATCAGGTTTTATTAACCGATGATATGCGCAAGCGCCGCGAGAACGAAATTATTGAAAAAGAAAAACAGGCTAAAGAATTTCAACGTTCTAAGTTTGGTCCTGACGGAGATCTTTTTCAGAGCAGAAGTAAGCTGATTAAACCCATACAGGATAAAGTTGCAGATGCCATTAAACAGATTGCAAAATCTAAGTATCTGGATTTCATTTTTGATAAGAGCAGCGAAGCAACCATGATGATTTATGCAAGCAGCAGTTACGATGTAAGTAATGATGTAATTGTAAAATTAGGTTACAAACCAGGGACTGTAAATAATTAGTATATTCGGCCCTTTGAATTTAAGGAACAAACAATTAGAAAAAATAAAAAAAGTAAAATAGAACGATGAGAAAGTTAATTAACGTATTCTTTGTAGCAGCAGGTTTATTGTTTACAGCGAATATGGCAAGTGCTCAACAAAAATTAGGGCACATTAATTCTGAAGAGGTATTTGCAAATTTACCTGATGCTAAAGCAGCTCAAACAACTTTAGAAACCTTGGGTAAACAAAAACAAGCTGATATTGATGCAATGATCAAAGAATATCAGACAAAATTGAAAAACGCACAAGACAAAGAAAAAACTTTAAGCGAGGCTAACAAAGAAACTGTAGGTAAAGAATTACAGGTTGCTGGTCAGGAATTACAGGATTTAGAGAAACGTATCACTGATGCTCGTACAAAAGCTTCACAAGATATCGGTACTAAACAAGGTGAGTTATTCCAGCCAATCCAGGCTAAAGTTGCAACTGCAATTTCAGCTGTAGCTAAAGAAAAAGGTTTAGCTTACGTTTTCGATATCGCAAACGGACAAGGTGGTAACAACCTGGTTTTCTGGGAAGGTGGTGATGATATCACAGCTGCAGTTAAAACTAAATTAGGTATTACAGCAACTGCTGCAAAACCAGCTGCACCTAAAAAGTAATACTGAGTCGGGAGTTCGGAGTTAAAAGTCTCCTTCCCAGTTCAAAAATATAAAGCGGAATTAAGTTTAACTTAGTTCCGCTTTTTTGTTTTAACGCGTTTACCCAATACTTCCTGGATTCGTCCTGCTGAACTTGTTTCAGCATCTCAAATGAAATCATTATTAGATGGTAATAACCTCGAGGGAATGCATACTAAATAGTTTGTAAGCTGAGGGTTAATTTATTTCATAAAATCAATATTTGTCATTGCGAGAAGGTTTTTTCAGCCGACGAAGCAATCTTACAACGATCGCTAGTTGAAATTAAAATGATGCTTTTATCCGCCCATAGTAGTTAGATTACCTGCCTGCAGCAGGCAGGCTTCGTACCTCAGCAATGACGATTTTTCTACTGGAAGTTTTTGTATAGAGGGGCCTTCAAATATTCTTTGAGGGTTATAATGCTTAAAGGTTGTAATGTTGGAAGGTTCTGCTCCCTGAACATTAAAACGTTTCAACATTTTAACTTTCCAACATTTAAACGTCCAACCTTCCAAATTAAAACTACCTTTACAAGAAAAACCTCAATTAACCGATTAAAACAATTAACCCTTAAATAAGTATGCAGGATAACGCCCCAATAGGTATTTTCGATTCAGGTTACGGAGGTTTAACGGTATTCCGTTCAATTGCCAATCAGCTGCCCAATTACAACTACATCTATTTAGGCGATAATGCGCGTTCGCCCTATGGCGACCATGCTTTCGATACCATTTATAAATATACTTTAGAATGTGTGGAGTGGCTTTTTGCCAAAGGTTGCCGTTTGGTAATCCTGGCCTGTAATACGGCTTCAGCTAAAGCACTTAGAACCATTCAGCAGCGCGATTTGCCTGCCAGATATCCTGATAGGAGAGTGCTAGGTGTAATCAGGCCTACCGCCGAGGTAATCGACCAGTATACCACAACCAAACAAGTAGGGGTAATGGGTACCAGGGGAACGGTTAATTCGCAATCTTACCTGTTAGAAATCAATAAGTTTTTTCCCGATATACACGTTTACCAGCAAAGCTGCCCAATGTGGGTGCCGCTCATTGAAAACAATGAACACCTGCAGTCGGGTGCCGATTTTTTTATTCAGGAATATTGCAATCAATTGCTGAGCCAGTCGGCCGGTATAGATTGTGTGCTGCTGGCCTGCACGCATTACCCTTTGTTAATGCTGAAATTAAAAACGGTATTTCCGCCCCATATCAACGTTTTGGCGCAGGGCGACATTGTAGCCGCCAGTTTGGTAGATTATTTAAAAAGACATCCTGAAATCGAAGAAAAACTGGGTAGACAAGGCGAAAGGCATTTCTACACCAGTGGTGATCCGGTTGCATTTGATGAACATGCTTCTATATTTTTTGGCGAAGCGCTGAAATCGAATAAAATGTAGATTACTGGTTTAGTCGTTCATTGGTTCATTGGTTCACTTGTTCATTGGTTTAGCAGGGAGCGAAGTTTAAAGGTTAACTGTTTGAATTGGTTAACTGAAAACTGCCAACTGAAAATTGCCAACTGTGAACTGCCAACTGAATACCATTCCTTTATATTGGCTGTCTTTTTCAACCGCTTAACCGACTCCAAACTCCCGGCTGTTTTACTTTGATTTATCGCTGCACACTGCAGGAAGGTTTCAAAGTACCTTTGATTTGTCGCAGCACATTGCAGGAAGCTTTCAAAGTAAAATAAGGATTTCGTGTTAACCAGCGCTAATTCAGAATGCAGGGGCACCAATAAACTATTTGTTTAACCGGTTAGCTGACTCCGAACTCCAAACTCCCCACTCCAAACTAACTTACTGCGGTAACTTTTCAACCCTCACCAATACTGTTGGCGACGATAAAGCGTCTAAAAAGGAAACTACTGCATCCTTTTCGGCAATACTTAATTTAAGGCCTTTTAACAACTTATCGTTCTTTGGTAATAAAGGATCATTTACCTGTTCGGGTTTAACGCGCTGGTTCGGCATACCTACGTTGTACATATTCATTACGCCGTCCATATCCGGAAATAAACCATTGTGAAACCATGGCGCTGTTTTCATTACATTCCTTAAACCCGGTGTTTTAAATTTACCCACATCTTCGGCCTTTTTGGTTACGTTATACAAACCCAAATCTTCGTATTTACGGCCATAATAGGTTAAACCATCATTGTGGAATTCGTTATCGGTAAAGAATGGCCCGTTATGGCAGTTAATGCAACGCGCCTTAGTGCGGAACAAGTGTAGACCTACCAATTGTTGATCGGTTAAGGCTTTTTTATCCTTCGCCAGAAAACGATCAAAAGGAGTTCTTCTGCTCACAATGCTGCGCTGAAAGGTAGCCAGGCTTTCAAAAATACGTTTATTGGTAATTTCTTTCGAGCCAAATGCAGCAGTAAAATACGGTTGGTAGCCCTTAATCTTGCTTAGTTTTTTTGGTAAAACTTTCATGTCCTGGTGCATCTCATTATGCGCTGCCACCGGACTACCGGCCTGCTCTTCGAGGCTGTTGGCGCGCCCATCCCAAAACAGGCGTTTGTAAAACCAAACATTCTCTAATGAAGGTGCATTGCGGATATTGCTTAAATGATCGTGACCAATGGATACCTGGCGACCATCTGTCCAGTGTAAATCTGGCGCATGGCAGCTAGAGCACGAAATCTGATTGGAACCCGATAAACGCGGATCGAAGAATAAAATTTTACCCAGCTCTACCACATTTTTAACCGAGTCGTTTTTTAAATCGACAGGAGAGGGAGGGAGTTCTCCTAGCTCCTGAAAAACCGCACCCTGATCAACCGTAGGTTTTGGCCACTCGCTGGTTGGTTTTGAATATACTTTGCGCAGGCTATCAATGCTCAGCTCGTAGTCGTCATTAAAATTAGCCGATTGAAAAGAAAATAAGATTAATCCGGTGAGAACGATGGCAAGCGCAGCAAAAACTCTATTCATGGGATCAAAAATAAAGATTTAAGCTGATATTGGAAGAAAAACGATCTTTGCCGGGGGCGCTTGTTAGGACCCTCCCAAAATCCTTTAAGTCATCTCTTCTCCAATAGTTAAGTCCAACCTTAATTCCAGCCTGGATTTGTTTAAACATGGGTATGCTATAATCTCCTGTAAGGTTAGCCCCAAACTTTGAGGTTGTATTGTAGGCGTAATCGTAATAAATTACATTTCTGGTGAATACGCCCACATTATTTGCTGTAGTGTTAAAATGTGAATTTAAATATTTATTGTAATGGGCCATTACACTAAAACCCCAATTGTGCTGCTGAGTGGTTTGTTTGTTTAATCCATATCCTATTGAAAAGTTAAGTTGATTAAACTGTATATCATTTCCAGCTAACCCATCCTGACGTTGTTCGCCAATTTTTTGTATACAAATGCTATAGTTATGGATTGCTTTTTTTTGATGGATGCTATATGTTGCCTTTGCTGAGATCGTATTGCTATTAAATATGTAGCTGTTAGATAAATATTCAATAATATAATTGTCGCCATCGTTATTATTGTATTGTAAATCAATACTCAAAGTGTTCAAAGCTATACCTTTTAACCATAACAACCTGAAATTTTGAGCTATATTATTATAATCAACATAATTAAAATAACCGCCGTCACTTCTGTAATAAAATTCTTGTTTCTCTTTGGTATAACGGTAATTAAAATAAACATCGCCGAAAGTAGTTTTTTCGGCAGCTAAGTTAATTTCTAATCCATTACGCTTAAAATCCGTATTGATGGACCTGTTTGTGTTATATTCTTGTGCTTCTCCGTAGCCGTTTATCAGGTATGTATTATATTCTGGTTTCACACTACCTTGTGAGAGGCTATTATTTTTGTAGCCAACATTTACTCTTTCTCTTCCATATCCATAGCGATAGCCAGCTCCTACACTTAGTTGTTTACTTAAATTGTAACCAGCTGTTGCCGTTAAATCAAATTGAAAATCTTTGATATCTCCTCTGGGGTCGTTTGTCGAATAATGATTTCCAATTCTGTAATCAGCACCTAATCCAATTGGCAAATTATTCTTTAGCATGTTTTTGCTTGCTAAGGCTTTAAGGTTGTAAACTGTCCTCTCATAATTTAAATCGATTGGGGAACCAAAGTAATACGGATTTGTCGGATTATACCTAGTAATATGTGCAAATTTGGTGCTATCCTCTACGGTTTTGTTAATGGCAAACTGCCCCCATAGGCTAACCGTTTTAATTTGGGTTATACCTTCAGTGCTTAAGAAAGTTTCATAAAGTTTACTGGCATCCTGAGCATGCATAAGTGTCCCTTTACTATAATTATAACCTGCATTTATACTGCTGTATTGCTGAGGCATAAGTTTTTTAATGAAAAATGGGCTAGTTTTAGCAAAATCGTAAGCGCTGAATTTTACAGAATCACCAGAATATTTTTTGCTTCTTGAGCTGATACTTAGAGAATCTGTATTTTGTCCTAATGCACATGAAACTGAGCTTAGGAAGAAAAGTATATATATAAATGTATGCTTCATTTGTCGGTTAATTCTGTTCTGATAACAGCGTAAATTATTTAAAAGCTCTTGGTGCAGCTAGTGGTAAGAAATCAAAATCTTCTAAAGAGTTGTTGGTATCTTTCAATACTTTTCTGCCATTTACAGTTGCCTCAGTTTTTCTAATTACTGATTGAGATGAATACGCTCCGGCGGGAACAAATGTGTATCCGGCATCCAGGGAAGCACCAAGCTTTTTAGGTACTCTTGATGCAGCTGAATAAGGTTGGGTTTCAACCGCATCGATGATATAGCTTACAGGTATCTGATAGTATTTCTCCGCTGTTGAGCTGGGTGGTGTAATTGAAGGAGCAGCGTATTGTTTTAAATTCTTTGCATCCGTTGTTCCTTTGTTCCTGAAAATTACATAACCTATCCTTCCGGGATTATCAAATATCAAATCAGTTCCGTTATATGCAATTACCTCAACATTAGGGACATTAGGATTGTCAATGTCTGAAGCTAAAGGACGAGGTAAAAAAGGAGCATAATAAGCTTCAAAGTCAGCTCCACTTAAATCCACTGTAAGTGAAGGATCGCGAACAGAAATTGTTTTTCCATCCGTTCCTGTAAATGGTGATTTATGGTTTATGGCAGTTTGAGCTAAGATAATACTCTCACCGGCTTTAACAGGATATTGCTTCCCTGTGCCAGGTATCATTAAAAGCGTTCTTGCATAAACGAAGCCATTATTTGCATCTATATTACCTGGCATATCCTGCGATTTACTCCAGTCGTACTGTTGATTCTCAAGCCGGTAAACAGTTTTAGAAGTATAGTTTTGTATACCTATTGCTTCTGCAAAATATAAGCTATCAGCATATAATAACGAATCTGTATTATTATAAAACTCGATGAACTGATCCCTGAATAACGCCCCATTGGTAGAATTGGACCCGGCATAATAAATTTGTTTTATTACCCAAGGACCAATAGAGCCTGAAACAAGGTCTAATTGGAGGCTCTGATCATCTTTTAATGAAATAACCTGATTTTTAACCGAACCATTAAATACTACTTCCTTATCAACAATTTCATTTGTAAGTGAAGTATATTGTGCTGCTGGTATGGTTATACTGGCAGTAATATCATAAACTCCCGGCGAAAGTTTTAAAATAGGAACAATACCGTCTGCTTTGGTAAATAAAGTATCATTAATATTAGTTTTTGTATTTTTAAGCACAATTCTAACATTTAGTAGTGGTAATACCTTGCCTAGATCTTTAGAAGCATAAGAAGTTTTGATTTGATACTGAACTGGATGTATTTCCGGACTCGTGTTTTTTTTGCATGCCGCAAAGGTGATGGTAAGAGCTAGAAATAAAAAAACTGATATTTTCATGTGCTATAATTTAATGGATAGTTCTGCACCAAATGTTGGTGTGCTGTTAGGAAATAAGTATTTGCCTGTTGACGACAAGTAATATGGCTGATGATTAAAGACATTGTAAACATTGAAGGCAAACTTGAAACGTTTTTTTATTTCCTTGGCAATGCTCAAATGATAATTAGAAATTACCTTAGGCAAATTATTTTCACTCTGTTCTTGTGGAGTAATATATAGATGGCCGTACAGCGGATTGTTCTTATCAAAATCAGTAATGGCAAAGTATTTATTCTGGCGGTTGTAATACCCTAACGGAATGCGAGAGCTTTCTCTATATATATTTTTGTTGTATAGATCAAACTCAGCAGTTAATGTAACAATTAAACTGATCTTCGGTATATGTGTTACGCTGGTTATTCTTCCGTTACTGTAGTAGTTCTTTGTACTTAAAGGCTCGTAAACGCCAATAATTGCAAATTTAGGATCGGTATTTACCACGTTAGTAGTTTTAAGCGTTTGCGTAAGATTGGTAGAGCCCTGAATTGTTTTAAATAACCCACCACTAATATTAAATGAAGTTTTGAGTGATTTAATTTCCGGGCTGTTAATAATTACTTCAAATCCTTGATTATCAGAGTATAAATTATTTTGAAAAGTGAAATAGTCTATTGGATAAAACTGTGTCCCTGTCTGTTTAACAGTAGGCGTACTTCCGGGATTAATTACCGCACTGTAAGTAGGAAGTTCAACACTCCTGTAATCCTGAACAGTGTTAATTCCATTCCTGTTTTTCTTGTTAAAAGCTGCGAGAGAGAAATTAAAATCTCCCATTTTTATCTGAGTAGTAAATTCGATGCTTTCACTTCGGCTGGGTTTAAGTTTATCGCTGTTTGGCTCATAACGATCTACATATAATAAATAAATGCTCTCATTAGCATTTCCGTTGTAGGCATTTAACAATGGGACTTCAAAAAATGTGGGGCCCGGATACAACTGAGCCAGCCCAGGTGATTTGTAAGATAAACCATAGGCTAAACCAACCTTAACGTTTTTACTTAGCGCATAGTTAATATTTGTTCTTGGCGCAAAAGATGCATAGCCGTTTTGTACATCTGATCTTGCCCCTAAGCGTACATTCAATGGTTTTCCGTAAACATCCACTTTGAACAAGTCTTCGATATAAATACCTATATTCTGCTCGGGGGTTAATAAACGATAATCATAATATCTTTCAGAATTTCTTGACGAAAATTTAGTAGAAGTAACTGTTGAAGCAGTTCTAGGTTCATTTGGATCAATGGTTTGACCTAGACCTTTATTCGCACTATAGCTATAGCTTCCTCCGAAAGAAATATAATGTTGGATGCTACCGGTTGCAAAGCCACCGTTAAAATCGAGATTTGCAGCAGCAGTTATTGGTTTGCCATCTATTAGTGATTTTGCTGTGAAAATACCTGAATCGTAAATGCCTTGGGTAATACCAGTTGCAGTAGCATTTGAATACATTATATAAGGCTCATTTTGCAGTTGCTCCCTATAACTCACCTGATGTCCCTGAGAGTACCGCAGATTAAGTGCAATGTTTTTTAAAAAACCATTGTTTATACGATAGCTGCTTCTATTTGCGGCACTAAAATTCCAGCTGTCAAATTTAGTGACAGTACTTTTTTCATCATCTGGATCTTGTTTAATGCCATCTAAATTTCTACCATAATCTATACTGAAGGTATTTTTAAATTGCTTTTTAAGCCCGAATACATTAGTCCATATTAAATTTGTATTTAATCTGCGATAAGCTTTTAGTTTATCGCGATTGTCTTCAAAGGAATTTACATAGTTTACTCCAACATTTAAAGCTCCGAGTTTAGGGCTGACTTCGAAACCCTTATTAAAGCCGTATGAGGTTGCATTATCGCGCATTTGCATACGTATATAAGCTGGACCTTTTCCAGCCTGTCTTTCTATAATAATAGCTCCATCCGTTAGGTCGCCATATTTCGCGGGTGCTACTCCCGAAATTACTTCAATGCTCTCGATATTATCCGCTGGTATTTGCCTTAAATCAGTTCCTCCAAAAGTGTAATCTCCTGAATATGCGGTTTGACTTACTCCGGTTCCACGTAGCCCGTATGTTCCACTTTCTACAAAAGCACCACCAAGTCCAGCCATTCCAATGTTGTAATTTTGCATGTTTGCATTGTTGCTAATTGTATTTCCGTCCATGATAATGGCTATACCAAAAGCATTATTTAACACATCTGCACTCCTTCCATCTAAAGTAGGGGTAAAGGCAGCTCTTAAGTTTAAATTTTGAACATTTTGTAATGACGGTGGAGTAATCTTCCTATTCGGAATTTGATTCAACAAATCGTTTACACTTAATGCAGGGGTTTGCTCAATCAAATCGCGGGTAATAATCAGTGATGAGTTGGTAGAGCCTGAGTAATTTCGTTTGGCATTAATCTCAATGTTCTCTAAACTGAGGTCTAAAACCTTTAACTGAATGTTACCTAGATTGGTTTCTCCGGCTTTAACAGTTACGGGGACGCTTAACTTCTGGTAGCCGATGTAAGAAAACTCGAGTGTTAAAATGTTGTTCGTTTCCGATCCGTTAACCCTGAATGTACCATACTTATCGGTAATGGCATATTGGTTGGTTTCTACAATTTTGATATTAACAAGCTCAAGGGGCTTATTTTGCGGGTCGACCACCTTTCCGGTAACCACATTCTTAATTTGCGCCAGCGCAGTGAAACAAATAAAGAAGAAAAATAGGGATGTGTAAAGTTTCTTCAATTTAGACTAAATCTTAATAATGATGCAAAAGTGTGAATTTTACACTTACTATGCAAATTATTTAGAAGGATTCTAATTAGTAAGACAGGTTCATCTGGTTTTAGCCTGAGTTGAGATAGTTTGCTACATCTGTCAGATAAACCTCATCATAATAAAAGAAAGCATTTTTGTTTAGGTAGTAATGTTTTAAAAGGATAACTTTGCGGCTTCAAACCCACACAATGAGTGATCAGATAAAACACGAATGCGGAATCGCTTTTATTCGCCTGTTAAAACCACTTTCTTACTACCAGCAAAAGTACGGTACAGCACTTTACGGCCTTAACAAATTATACCTTTTAATGGAAAAACAGCATAACCGAGGCCAGGATGGCGCGGGTATTGCCACCATTAAGCTGGATATGAAGCCTGGAAGCAGGTACATTAGCCGATACCGGAGCATGGCCTCTAATGCGGTAGCGGATATTTTCGAATATGTGCAGAACAAATTTGTCGATATCCAGGAAAACACGCCTGAATTAATGCAGGATACAGAATGGCTCAAAAACAACGTAAGCTTTATTGGCGAGGTGTTATTGGGTCATTTGCGTTATGGTACACATGGTAAAAACAGTATTGAAAACTGCCACCCTTTTTTAAGGCAAAACAACTGGATGACCCGTAACCTGGTAATTGCCGGTAACTTTAACATGACCAATGTTGACGAGTTATTGGAGCAATTATACGAGTTGGGCCAGCATCCAAAAGAAAAGGCAGATACGGTAACGGTACTGGAAAAAATCGGTCACTTTTTAGACGATGAAAACCAGGAGCTTTTCGATCAGTACAAAAAAGAAGGACATGACAATGTTGCGATTACGCAAAAAATTGCCGATCACTTAGATATTGCCAATATCCTTCGCCGCTCGGCTAAAACCTGGGATGGCGGTTACTCGATTTGCGGTATGGTTGGTAATGGCGATTCGTTCATTATGCGCGATCCTGCAGGTATTCGTCCGGCATATTACTATTACGATGATGAAATTGTGGTTGCAGCTTCAGAGCGTCCGGCTTTACAAACTGCATTCAACATCCAGTTCAGAGATGTTAAAGAGATCGATCCAGGTCATGCTTTAATCATCAAGAAAAATGGTGAGGTAAGCATGGAACAGTTCCGCGAGCCAACCGAAAGGTTATCGTGTTCGTTTGAGCGGATCTATTTCTCGAAAGGAAGTGATGTTGAAATTTACCGCGAGCGTAAACAGCTAGGTCGTTTATTAAGCGATAAAATTTTGAAAGCCGTAAATTACGACTTGAAAAACACGGTTTTCTCATTCATCCCGAATACAGCTGAGGTGGCCTTTTTTGGTATGGTTGATGGCGTACAGCGTTATGTGCGTAACCACCAGAAGGAAACACTTTTACATAAAAAAGAGCAACTATCTGATGAGCAGTTAGACGAATTACTGTCGCTGGCACCAAGGGTAGAAAAACTGGCCGTTAAAGATGTTAAGCTGCGTACGTTTATTACGCAGGATGCTGACCGCAGTGAAATGGTGGCCCATGTTTATGATACTACTTATGGTATTATTAACAATCACCAGGATACTTTGGTAGCATTAGACGATTCGATTGTGCGTGGTACTACGCTTAAGCAAAGTATCATTAAAATTGTAGACCGTTTACATCCTAAGAAAATTATCATTGTTTCTTCTGCACCTCAAATCCGTTACCCTGATTGTTATGGTATTGATATGAGCCGCATGGGACAGTTTGTAGCTTTTGATGCAGCGATACAACTGCTTACCGAGCGTGGCATGTGGCAGGTAATTGAAGATGTTTACACCAAATGTAAAGCTTCATTATTATTGCCTAAAGAGGAGATTGTAAACCACGTTAAAGAGATTTATAAACCATTTACACCAGAAGAAATTTCGGCCAAAATTGCGCAAATTATTACCCCAAAAGGTACTGTTGCAGAGGTTGAAGTAATTTACCAAAGTTTAGAGAATCTGCATGAGGCTTGTCCGAAAAACAAAGGCGACTGGTATTTCTCAGGAAATTACCCTACACCAGGTGGTAATAAAGTGGTAAATAAAGCTTTTGTTAACTGGAAGGAAGGAAATAACCAAAGGGCATATTAATCCTAAATCTCTTAAAGGAGACTTAAAATAATGAATAGCTCATATCGCTGATATGGGCTATTTTTTTTTTTTTTTTTTTGCCTAATTTTTTTTGACCACAAAGGCAGGAAGTCACAGAGAATTTTTTATAATCTGCTATCATTCATTGCGTCATTCTAAATTTATTTCAGGATCTATTTTGTGTTACCATATCTCGAACCAATATCGGACTCCGATTCCGTGGTTCGTGTCCTTACGGATCACTAACATGATGTTTAAAATGGCAATTCGTATTTTTTGCTCCCGCAGATTAAGCAGATTTAAATGCAGATTTTACTTGTAGTTCAGGCCTAATCCGTGGTTTGTGTCATCACGAACCACTAATACTCTGTTTTAATAAAATATCTCCGTGTAATCTGTGTTTCCGTGGATAAAAATACGCTGTGCCCTCTGTGGTCTTAAAAACCTATGCGTAAAATTTCAGGTAGGTTTTAATAATGAGCCAGAAGGCGAAAAAGATGATCACAACACCCGCAATTTTATTCAGCTTTTTTAGTGCATCTTCTTTTATTTTATAACGGAGCTTACTCGAGTAAAAGCTTTTTGCCCCATCGATACTTAACTGGGTGGCCATTGCAATAAAGAAACAAACCAGTTTTTCGTTTAGCATGTTGTTCAGCTTAACTGAAATAATACCGCTCACAATAATCCAGAACATGAGGGTAGAAGGGGTGAGGATGCACATTAAAAAACCTTTTAGCACATAGCCCCGTTTACTTACTTTTTGAAGTGTGGTGCTATCGTAATGCACTGTGATTTTAGAAACCAGGTAATAAACACCCACAGCAAGCAGAAATACACCGCCAATACTGCCCACATATTTGTCGAATTCGGCTTTATAATCAAAAAACTGACTGCCAAAAAGTACTAAGCCTATGAGGATAACATCGCTGATAATTACGCCAACTGCTAAAGAGAAACCAGCTTTGAAGCCTCTTTCTATGCTGGTTTTGATCATTGCAAAAAATACCGGCCCTGTTAAAAACGACGAAATAATCCCTGCTCCTATACCTAGTAATATGGCTTCAAACATGCATTGTGATCTTTAGAATATGCGAATATGCAATTTTATACCTAAACATATAACATTTATTTTTGTTGCATAGGTTGCATAAAAAATACTGGTTATTAATTTTTTTTATTTATGTTTAGACCCACTAAAACTAAATTTATAATATGAATTCAGAACAAACGCAAACCAAGTGGGCGCAGTTTATCCCACTGGTCACTGTATTCTTCTTTTGGGGCTTTGTAGCCGCCAGTAACGACATTCTCATTCCGGTATTTAAAAAGGCTTTTGATTTATCGCAAGCCGAAAGTCAGTTGGTTTCATTGGCATTTTACATTGCATATACTGTGGGTGCCTTAATTTACAATCTAATTTCTGTTATTATGGGGCAGGATATTGTTAACAAATTAGGCTATAAAAACTCTTTGGCTCTGGGTTTGGTTATCTCGGCAGCAGGTACCTTACTTTTTTACCCGGCTGCAAATCTTCACTCTTTCCCGTTAATGCTTTCGGGTTTGTTTATTGTAGCTTTGGGTTTCTCTTTACAGCAAACAGTTGCCAATCCGCTGGCTATTGCTTTAGGTCCCATTAAAACAGGTTCGCAACGTTTAACACTTGCAGGTGGTATTAATAACTTTGGTACAACCATTGGTCCGCTTATTGTAAGTTTTGCCATTTTTGGTTCTGCAGCAAATGCGAATACCAATATTAGTGTAGAGAGTGTTAAAATCCCTTATTTAATTTTAGGAGTAGCTTTCATTGCAGTAGCGATTTTCTTAAAAATGTCATCTTTGCCTGATAGACCAGCTTTAGTGGAAGCCTCGGCAGATGATACTAAATCGATTAAGGGATCGGCATTAAACTATCCGCAATTGGTTTTGGGTATGATAGCGATCTTCGTTTATGTAGGTGTTGAGGTTTCGACCGCGAGTAACTTACCTGCTTACATGGAGAAAGATTTGGGTTTCGAAATTAAAGACATTGCACCATATATTTCGTTATACTGGGCTAGTATGATGATTGGCCGCTGGACAGGTGCTGTTGAAGCTTTTACCGATAATGTGAGCACTCAGAAAATATTGCGTTTTATTGCGCCTTATTTAGCTTTTGGTATTTTTCTATTAGTAAATGCGATCGCAAAACATGATTTAGCTCCTTTTTATGTTTATGCAGCTATTATTCTGGTACTGATTGTAGCAGATATGGCGAGTAAAGGTAACCCGGCCAGGATGTTGTTGATTTTCTCTGCCATTGGTATTACTGCTTTGTTAATTGGTATGTTTACTACCGGTATGACGAGTGTGTACGCCATTACCAGCGTTGGTTTGTTCTGTAGTACTTTATGGCCATGTATCTTTACTTTAGCTGTTAGTGGTTTAGGTAAACACACCAGTCAGGGTAGTAGCTTCTTAATTATGATGATTATGGGCGGTGGTATTATCAGCTGGTTACAAGGCTATGTATCTGAGTTTACAGGTATTCAATACAGTTATATTGTTGGGATTATCTGTTTTGCTTATCTGGCATTTTATGCATGGAGAGTGGCATCTATATTAAGATCACAAGGAATTAACTTCGACCAGAAAATTTCTGGCGGACATTAATTTTTAATAAAGTAATTTAGCAGCCACAAAGATGAATTTCTTTGTGGCTTTTTTATTTTAACAAATGACAGATAAAACAAGTTTCGATTCCATTTTTATGAACCTGGCCACCGATTTGGCCGCCCGCTCGCATTGTGTGCGTGCGCATGTTGGTGCGGTTTTAACAAAAGATACCCGCATTATTTCTATCGGTTACAATGGCCCGCCGGCTGGCACTCACAATTGTGATGAGGAATGGCCTGAGCATGGTTGTGCACGCGATAGTAAGGGGAGCTGCTCGCTGGCCTTACACGCAGAAGAGAATGCGATTCTTTACGCCTCTAAAAACGGATCGAAGATTGAAGGTTGCACGTTGTATACTACTTTGTCGCCTTGTATTGCCTGTGCCCGCCTGATTTTATCATCGGGTATCAAACTGGTGTATTATTCAAAATCATACGCGGCATATAAGGGCTTGCCTAGTGATGAAGGGGTAGATTTTTTAAGGAAATTTGGAGTGGAGGTTAAGTTAATTGAGGCTTAAAAAAGCATTTAAAATAAACGCCTTTTTCTTGATCTTTTGGCTTTTAGCTTTCAGCTTAAAATCCTATCTTTGCCCATGCAAGAAAAAATCATTATCGTCGATTTTGGTTCGCAGTTTACACAACTCATTGCCCGTAGGGTTCGCGAACTAAATATTTACTGTGAAATATATCCATACAACAATCTTCCTGAGATTTGCCCTGATGTAAAAGGGATTATTTTTTCAGGTAGTCCATATTCTGTTCGTCAGGAAGATGCCCCTCAAATCGATTTATCGAAATACCATTTGAAATATCCTTTACTGGCTGTTTGTTATGGCGCACAATACATTGCCCAGCATTCAGGTGGCGATGTGCAGCCTTCTTCAACACGCGAGTACGGCCGTGCAAACCTTAATTTTGTTAATCAGGAAAACAAATTATTTAAAGGCATTAACATCGATTCGCAGGTTTGGATGAGCCATGGCGATACCATTACCAGCATTCCTGATAATTTTGAGCTGATTGCCAGTACCGATAGTGTAAGGGTTGCGGCTTACCACATTAAAGATTCTGATACTTATGCCATTCAGTTTCACCCTGAGGTAACGCACAGTATTGATGGAAAGATCCTTTTAGAAAACTTTCTTGTTGATATTTGTGGTTGCAGTCAGGATTGGACTTCGGCAGCATTTGTTGAAACCACTATTGCTGATATTAAAGCTACAGTAGGTAACGATAAGGTTGTTTTAGCCCTTTCTGGAGGTGTTGATAGTAGTGTTGCTGCCGTGTTATTGCATAAAGCTATAGGTACAAACTTACACTGTATATTTGTTGATAATGGTTTATTGCGCAAAAACGAATATGAAAGTGTTTTAGAACAATACAAAGATTTTGGCTTAAACATTAAAGGTGTTGATGCAAAGGATAAATTCTTAAGTCAGCTGGCAGGGGTTGAAGATCCGGAGCAAAAACGTAAAATCATTGGTCGCGTATTTATCGAGGTGTTCGATGAAGAATCGCATTTAATCCAGGATGTAAAATGGTTGGCGCAAGGTACAATCTATCCTGATATTATCGAATCGGTATCGGTAAAAGGCCCTTCGGCTACCATCAAATCGCACCACAATGTGGGTGGTTTACCAGACTTTATGAAACTAAAAGTGGTAGAACCACTTAAAACTTTGTTTAAAGACGAAGTAAGAAGAGTAGGTACTGCATTAGGTTTAGAATCGTTTATTTTAGGCCGTCACCCTTTCCCGGGACCAGGTTTAGGTATTCGTATTATTGGTGAGGTTACTGCTGAAAAAGTAGCTATTTTACAAGATGCGGATAAGATTTATATCGATAACCTGAAAGAAGCAGGTCTTTACGATCAGGTTTGGCAGGCAGGAGCAATCTTTTTACCAGTAAGATCGGTTGGCGTAATGGGCGATGAGCGTACTTACGAGAACGTAATTGCCTTAAGAGCTGTAGAATCGCTTGATGGTATGACTGCAGATTGGTGTCATTTACCTTACCCTGTACTGGCTAAAATTTCGAACGAGATTATTAATAAAGTAAAAGGGATTAACAGGGTGGTGTACGATATCAGCTCTAAGCCACCTGCAACTATTGAGTGGGAATAGCATTCAGTTTGGAGTTGTGGGTTTTTAGTTTGGAGTTTTTAGTCCAAACAACATAAATAAAATGATTATGCTAGCAAGGTGGAATAAACTTTGCTAGCATATTTTGTTAAAAACGATAGGTATGAATTTCAAAAAGGTTTATGGATTACTGGTTTGGTCTGCGTTGGTTTTAGCGGCATGTTCGCCTAAAATTAAAACGCCTAAGCCCGAACCGGCTAAACCTCTTGAGAAAGAAAAGGTTGCTGATAAAAAGCCCGTTAAGAAGTTTGCGCAAGGCGCAAGTGTTTCCTTACTTGTTCCGTTTAAGTTAAGCGAACTGAATTTAAAAACGGCTACCAAGGCAGAGATTGAAAAATATGCCATGCCCATCGATTTTTATCAGGGCTTTAAACTGGGCTTAGATTCGGCAGCTGCCCAGGGTTTAAATTTTAAGCTTAATGTTTTCGATACGGATGATGATAAAGCCCATATTGCTGCCTTGTACAAGAACGATCGTTTTAAGCAAAGCAATTTAATTATAGGCCCTGTTTTTCCGGATGGCTTGAAATTTATCTCCAACTATTCGAAAGAAAACAATACACTTGTAGTATCGCCATTGGCGGCTTCGCAACCGGCCGATTTTAACAACCCGAATCTGGTGTCTATAGTAAACAATATCGATCTGCATGCGAAAAAGATTGGGGCTTATATCGCCAAAACCTTTAATCCGGCAAGCACCATTGTGGTACTCATCAATCCACGAAAAACAGACGATGAGCAATTTGCAGCACCCATCAAGAGTTATTTTCAGGGCAATACCAAATTCGTAGTGCAGGAGTATGCTTCGGCCTATGCTTTCGAAACCAAAATGATTAAGGGTAAGCAATATGCCGTTGTAGTAACCTCTTCCGATCGTGCTTTTGTGCTGCCTACTATCGAAAAATTGTATAAATTAAAACATCTTCCGGCAGGAGGATATAACATTTCGCTTTTCGGCCATCCCAACTGGGTAAAACAAAACTACCCGACCGATAAAATGCAGGATTTGAACACCATTATCAGTTCATCTTACAAAATAGATTATAAAAACAGTGCTGTAACTACTTTTATTAAAAAATACCGATACCAATATGGTTTCGAACCGGGCGAATACGCCTTTAAAGGTTTCGATATCGGCTATTATTTTGGTCGCTTGTTAACTACTTATGGCGAAGATTATAAAGATTATATTGTAAAAGACCGCTATAAAGGCTTACATAATCATTTTTCGTTTATCCATGATGAAAAATTAGGCTATATTAACACCAGTTTAATGTTGTTGAAGTTTAAAAACTTCGCCTTAAACATTGTTGAGTAAACTTTAAATTCTTCCATCCCCAATTATACATGAGAGTAGACCATCAGATCAGGGCTTTTGAACAGATTTTAAACAGTTACGATGGAAGTTTGCCTTTACATCGGTTTCTGCCAGCTTATTTTAAGCAGAATAAGCAGATGGGTTCGTCTGACAGGAGATGGGCTACGCGGCATATCTATAGTTTTTTCCGTTTAGGAAAAGCCTTGCCTGCGCTCAATAACGAAGAACGTTTAAGTGTTGCCGATTTTTTGTGCCACGATACGCTGAGCCTGATTGTGGAGAAGAACCTGTCGGATTTTGCAGCTAGTATAACTTTGCCACTGAAAGAAAAACTTTCACTTGTTAAAGCCAAATACCCTGAGTTTGATTTAACACAAGTATATCCTTTTCATGCTGCACTTTCAGAAAGTGTAAGTAAAGAAGCGTTTTTTGCTTCCTTTTTTCAGCAGCCTGATTTATTTATCCGGGTTGCTGCGGCCGATTCGGTCAGTATTGTTGCTAAATTAACGGATGAAAGTATCCCGGTTAAAGCCATTACTGATACAGCCTTAGTCTTGCCTAACGGTACTAAACTCGAAACCATTTTAAAAGAGGGCAGTTATCAGGTACAGGATCTTTCTTCGCAACATACAGGCGAATATTTTAAACCCAATAAATGGGATAAGTGGTGGGATTGCTGTGCGGCATCAGGCGGGAAAACCTTGCTTTTGCATAGCTTTGAGCCTATAATTGAGCTTCTGGTAACCGATTTAAGAGAAAGTGTACTCCTGAACCTTGATGAACGTTTCAGGCAGGCAGGAATTAAAAAATACCATAAAAAGGAGCTTGATCTTTTACAAAATAACGATCAGGTTTTACACCACTACCAGTTTGACGGGATTATTTTAGATGCACCTTGCACGGGCTCGGGTACCTGGGGGCGTACACCCGAAATGCTTACCTTTTTCGATGAACGTAAAATCAATCAGTTTGCGACGATACAGAAGGGGATTGCCCAAAATGTAGTAAAATACCTTAAACCTGGTAAACCATTAATTTATATCACCTGCTCGGCTTTTGTAGCAGAAAATGAAGCTGTAGTTAAACACCTTACCGATACGTTACCGCTCGAGCTGGAAAAAATGGAAGTGATAAAAGGATATGAAAACCAGGCTGACACCATGTTTGTGGCGCGGCTAATCAAAGCCTAGCCATGTTCAAACCATGATCTGAAATTCTTTTTGAAGTACTTTACCGCTTCGATTAAAACGGCTATAGCTCCAATTATTAAGGTATATTCTTCAAAGCTGTTCATAATGTAATGAGCTTTCTGTTTAGATGAATATACGAATTTTATGTTACAATTTTTTTAGATTTTCGTCATTCCCAACTTGATTGGGAATCGTAATGCAATGTGTTTTAAGATTCCCGCCTAGGCGTGAATGACGACTTTGTTTAGATTTTCCTACAATCCCGTATTATTCCTGAAAAGCTTAATTGCAATTGCGAGTAAGATTACCCCGAACGCCTTTCTTAAGATATTTAAACCTGTTTTTCCGAAGAGTTTCTCTAAACGGTTGGTGTTTTTTAAGACGAAATACACGAAGAGCATATTCAATAAAATACCCACAAGAATGTTTTGTGTATGGTATTCGGTTTTTAACGAAAGCAGGGTCGTCATGGTTCCGGCACCGGCAATCAGCGGGAAGGCGAGGGGAACAATCGATACTGTTTCGGGGGCTTCTTCTTTGAAGATGGTAAGACCCAAAACCATTTCCATGGCGATAAAAAAGATTACAAAAGAGCCCGCAATGGCAAAAGACTCTACATCCAAGCCAATTACTTTTAACAGCGATTCGCCCAGGAAAAGAAAAAGGATCATTAAGCCTGCTGCCACCAGCGAAGCTTTTTCAGATTCGATATGACCAGCCTTTCTGCGCAATTCGATTACTACCGGGATGGCTCCCAAAATATCGATTATGGCAAACAGTACCATCGTAGTCGATAGTATCTGGCTTAAGTTGAACGTCATAAAATCAGATTTCATAGCAGAGCAATTTTAAGCAAAGGTAGCGGAATTTGCATCAATTCCGCCATTGAAGTATTATTTATTAGAAATAGAACTGTGTTCTCAGTGTTAGCACATTATCTTTTCTATCTGCCGTATAACCCTGAATCTGGGTTGCCTCATTTTTAATGATATCGTAATACAATACCGCTTTAAAATGCGGGTTAAAGTGATGTAAGAAGCCAAAGCCAAAGGTATCAAAGCGAACATCGGCAGGCGAAAGACCTCTATCGCCCGAAATATCAAGTCCTTTTACTTTAGCATTTGGATCGTACCAATCGTATTTCAAAATAAGCTGGTTATCGGTACTGTTTAATGTTTGTACGAAGGTAAAGTAAGCGCCGTTAAAAGTACGGGTGTAAAAGGGCAAAGCCAATGCCTTATTGTCAACCGGGTAGGAGCCTGGTGTGGTTGAGGTGGTTGATGTGCCGGTTTGTAAGCCCGATATTACTTCTGCCCTAAGCTCCGATTTCCAGCTTTTGGTTTTTGTGGCCAATTGTATATCTGCACCATAATATCTTCTCGGTGCTACCTTATTTACAGTAGAAGCCGACGAATCTTTTACCATTTTCCACGTATCATTTGTTTGCTCCATTTTGTAGCTTACCGGCAAGCGGTGATCTAAACCTCCCTGAAGCGTGCTTATTCCACCAGCAATGGTGAAGTTTTTAAAGGCATAGGTTTTATGGCTTAACCTAAGGATAAAATCTTTACTGTTATCGAACTCTCCGTTGCCGGCTAAACCCTGACCATTGTAGATACCAAAATCGAGTACAAAGTTTTTAAGTTTGGCATCTTTCCAGCGGGGATTTAAAGTAAAGGTTACGCCAAGATCGCGTTCGGTTCTCATTAAAATCTGTGACATTCTGCCCCGCTCAGGTGCTTCTCTAACTGATGATGACAATTGGAGCTCATTTCCGAATGGCCGGCCCGATAGACCAAGGGTTACCGCCAATATCTTCCATTTATTTTCGTAGTAACGCCCCCAGAAATCGCGGATGGCCACACCTTGCTCGGTACCATCAAATTGAAGCACAAAATAGGTAGAAGGTGCGCCATCGTCTGTTAGCATCATGTAATCGGCCCTTAAGCGGCCTCTTCGTAGCCTGAATCTGTTATTAGTGAAATCACCAAAATTACCACCCTGAAATTCGGCCTGTGCACCCTTTGATTGCGCCAGCTGGAACTGTGGCTGTAAATAACCACTGAAAGATAATGAACCGTATTTCTTCGAGATAATTAACAGGTGGTTAACCGTTGTCGAATCCATTACATCGTTAATTGTTCTTTGTGCGTAACCAGCTGAAGAAATAAAGAGCATTAATACAATTGCAGAAATAGAAACGTGCTTAATGGAAGCAAAATAACGGGTCATCTTTTTGTTTTTTTTGCAAAGGTAATTTATTAACAAATATTTAACACAAAAAAAGCCCCGACTTTTAAATCGGGGCTTTAAAAAATATCATTATTTGATTATAATTCTGGTTTTGGTGGGTCAATTGGTTGTACTACTTTACCCTTATTTCCAAGAACAGAGTTCTTTTTACCATAGAAGAAATATATAGCAACACCTAATGCCATCCAGATAGCTAGCCTGATCCAAGCCTCTAATGGAAGTGAAGACATTAAATAAACACAAACAATAATACCCATAATTGGCACAAAAGGAACCAAAGGTGTTTTGAATGGCCTAGGTCTGTCTGGATCAGTTTTGCGTAACAACATTACACCTATACAAACTAATGAGAAAGCAAATAATGTACCGATAGAAACCATGTGACCTAAATCAGTTACCGGAACAAATCCTGCGAATACACTTACAAAAAGCATAAAGAAGATATTGGTTTTGAAAGGTGTTCTAAATTTAGAATGGATACTACTGAAGAATTTTGGTAACAAGCCATCTTTTGACATTGTATAGAATACTCTTGATTGTCCCATTAGCATCACCAATATTACAGAGGTATAGCCAGCTAAAATTGCAATAATTAGACCCATTTGCAACCAACCGTAACCTGTAACTTTAAAAGCCGTAGCTGCAGGAGAAGCATCACCCTTAAAAATGGTGTAAGGTACTAAGCCTGTCATTACGTGAGCAAATAATACATATAATATGGTACAAACTACTAAAGAACCTAATATTCCGATTGGCATGCCTTTTTGCGGGTTTTTTGCTTCTTGTGCTGCAGTAGAAACAGCATCAAAACCGATAAACGCAAAGAATACTAGGGCTGCACCCGCTGCAATACCAGAAATACCAAATTCACCTTTAACACCTGTGTTTGCAGGGATATAAGGTGTATGGTTAGCAGGGTTTATAAATTTCCAACCTAATGCAATAAAAATAATTACCACAGCCACTTTTACAATAACTAAAATGTTATTGAGGCTTGCAGATTCTTTTGTACCGCGAATTAACATAAGAGAAAGTAGAGAAACAATAACTACAGCAGGAAGGTTAATCCCACCTCCATCTACTTCTGCAAATGATTTTGTTAAATAGAGCGGCATTTCAAGGCCAAACTCGTGTAATAGTTTATTAAAATATCCAGACCACGACACACCAACGGTGGCCGCTCCTAAAGCGTATTCTAATACTAAATCCCAGCCAATAACCCAAGCCATGAATTCGCCCATGGTAGCGTAAGAATAAGTATAAGCACTACCAGCTACCGGAATCATTGATGCAAATTCGGCATAACATAAGCCGGCAAAAGCGCAGCCAATTGCTGCTAACACAAATGATAATGTTACAGCTGGTCCTGCGTGGTCGGCTGCAGCGATACCTGTTAAGGAAAATAAGCCTGCACCAATAATAGCGCCTATACCTAGTGCAACCAGGCTGGTACTGCTCAATGTCCGTTTCAACGTGCCTTCACCGCTTTCAGCAGATTCTGCTATCAGCACATCAATAGGCTTTTTTAGATTCATAAGTTGTTTAGTCTTTAAGTTTGTTTATTTTATGATAATAAGCTCCAAACCTAAATAAAAATTACGGAAAAGTAAAAGGGATGATAGTTAAAAATCCCTTTTACACTTTTTCTATCTAGGTTTTTACAACTAACGCTGTAATGTGTCTGTGGTATTGGTTAAAGTATCGGTAATTGTATGACCTAAACTATCGGTTTTTTGCTCAATTCTGATTTCTTTGCGAACTTCTGTACGGTGTTCGCCAGCAATTGCCTTAACTGCGATATAAGGTGCAATAACAAGTGAAACGATAGACATTAATTTGATTAAAATGTTCATCGAAGGCCCCGATGTATCTTTAAAAGGATCGCCAACGGTATCTCCCGTAACCGAAGCCTTGTGTGGTTCCGATTTTTTGTAGTGCATTTCTCCGTTAATCATTACACCCTGCTCGAAAGATTTCTTGGCATTATCCCAGGCACCACCTGCATTACTTTGGAAAATTCCCATTAACACACCGGTAACCGTTACGCCGGCTAATAATCCGCCTAAAACTTCAGGGCCAAAGGTAAAGCCCACAATTACAGGCGTAATTAAAGCGATGGCTCCTGGCATCATCATCTCGCGGATAGAAGCTTTGGTAGAAATGGCCACACATTTTTCGTACTCTGGTTTCGCTTTGTATTCCATAATACCCGGAATTTCGCGGAACTGGCGGCGTACCTCCTGTACCATATCCATAGCAGCTTTACCCACAGCCTGTATACATAGGGCTGAGAAAATAAAGGGAATCATACCACCAACAAATAAACCGGCCAGTACGGGCGCCTTATAAATATCGATAGCCGAAATACCTGCAATACCAACAAAGGCCGCAAATAAGGCTAGAGAAGTAAGCGCCGCAGAAGCAATGGCAAAACCTTTTCCGGTAGCTGCAGTGGTATTTCCAACCGCATCTAAATTATCTGTACGTTCGCGTACTTCTGGTGGCAACTGGCTCATTTCTGCAATACCACCGGCATTATCGGCAATTGGTCCGAAAGCATCAATGGCTAATTGCATGGCTGTAGTAGCCATCATTCCGGCTGCTGCAATGGCCACACCATATAAACCTGCAAAATGATAAGAAGCCATAATACCACCGGCTAATACCAAAATCGGAATAACCGTAGATTTCATACCTACTGATAAGCCTGCAATAATATTGGTTGCATGACCTGTAGAAGACTGCTGAATAATAGAGTTAACCGGCTTTTTGCCCATAGCGGTAAAGTATTCGGTAACAATACTCATAATGGTACCCACTACCAAGCCCACAATAATGGCATAAAACACATTGATGCTAGAAAACTCGTAACCGCGAAGGCTCAGCGTTTCGGGCAGCATCCATTTAACAATAAAGAAAGAAGCTACTGCTGTGATGACTATTGATGACCAGTTGCCCAGATTCAGGGCGTTCTGTACGTTTGATTTTTCATCTTTAATGGTTACAAACCAGGTACCAATGATGGAGAATATAATGCCTAAACCGCAAATTACCATTGGTAAAAGAATTGGCGACATGCCGCCAAAGTTATCGGTTACTACAATTTCCTGTCCTAAAACCATGGTGGCTAAGATGGTGGCTACATACGAGCCGAATAAATCGGCACCCATTCCGGCAACATCACCTACGTTATCGCCTACGTTATCGGCAATGGTAGCAGGGTTACGTACATCATCCTCCGGAATACCCGCCTCAACCTTACCAACTAAATCGGCACCTACATCGGCGGCTTTAGTGTAGATACCTCCACCCACGCGGGCAAATAAGGCAATAGATTCGGCTCCCAATGAGAAACCTGTTAAAACCTCTATGGCTGTTTTCATTTCGGTACTGTTAACCGAAACTACGTTGAAATGCTTTAGAAATACAACAAATAAACCGCCCAAGCCTAAAACGGCTAAGCCGGCAACACCAAGCCCCATAACGGTTCCGCCGGTAAATGATACTTTTAAGGCTTGTTTTAAACTGGTTCTTGCAGCCTGTGTGGTGCGTACATTGGCTTTAGTTGCCGCTTTCATCCCAATATAACCTGCAGTTGCCGAAAATACCGCACCTATAATAAAGGAGATCGATATTATCCAGCTCGAATGCATCGGAATGCCATTAATTTCGGTAATGGTGCCCGAATAGGCTAGTAAAGCCGCTGTAAAAACCACAAAAATACTCAATACCCTCCATTCGGCTTTTAGAAAAGCCATTGCCCCATCGGCGATGTAACCGGCAAGCTCCTGCATGTTTTTGTCGCCCGCATCCTGCTTGCTTACCCAGGCACTTTTAATCATCATAACTATAATACCGACAAGGCCCAGGGCCGGAATACAGTAAAGTAAATTGTTTTGTAAAAAATCCATAGTAAATAATTGGTTTATATTTGGTTATTTGTTTTGCGGGTTTATAATAGGTTTAAACTGTTTTTTACGAAATAAGGTTTTAGCTTTTTAGCCTTACGCACCTGTCTCACCACATTTATATCTAGCAAGTTAATAAAATATTTATCATCCGTATATAAATGTACTGGCGAATAAAATATGTTCCGTTAAAATAATACATGGATTATCGTTTTTTTAAAATAAATTAGCCCCTAAACTAAATCAAACTGAACTGAACAATATGAAAATTCAAAACGAAGAAGGGACTTCCAAGAGAAAATTAACCCTTTTTGATGCGACGATGCTGGTAATGGGCTCGATGATTGGAAGTGGTATCTTCATTGTTAGCGCTGATATTATGCGCAATCTGGGCTCCGGATACTGGTTGATTGTTGTTTGGGTAATTACCGGAGTAATGACCGTTGCAGCAGCAATTTCTTACGGCGAACTTTCATCAATGTTTCCTAAGGCCGGAGGGCAATACACTTACCTGAAAGAGATTTTTGGTAAGATGATGGGCTTCCTTTACGGTTGGGGATTATTTACGGTTATTCAAACCGGTACTATTGCAGCTGTTGCCGTTGCTTTCGGTAAGTTTACAGCTTATTTAATACCTGCGCTTAACGATGCCGCGCCGCTTTTTCAAAGTGGCAGTTACAAAATTACCTGGATACAGATTTTGGCTATTGGTGTTATCCTGCTTTTAACTTATATCAATACAAAAGGTGTTGAAAGCGGTAAATTATTGCAGAACATTTTTACGGGATCTAAAATTATAGCTTTGATTGGTTTAATTATTTTAGGTTTCCTATTGGTTAAGAGCAATTTTTGGAGCGAAAATATGAGTTTTGGCACAAGCGCTTTCAATAACCTTAAAACAGATGCAAGTGGAAATTTCCTGAAATCAGGATGGGAGTCTATTTCTGGAATAACTATTATGGGTGGGATTGCAGCCGCAATGGTAGGTTCGGTATTTTCGAGCGTGGCCTGGGAAAACGTAACTTTTGTTTCGGGTGAAATCGAAAACCCCCGGAAAAATGTGGTGCGTTCGATGGTTTTAGGTACTACTGCAGTAATGATCCTTTATTTATTGGTGAATTTTGTATATCTCAACACGCTTAACAGAGATAGTATTGCTTTTGCATTAAACGATAGGGTAGCCGTTGTAGCTTCAGAACAGATTTTCGGTAGCGGAATAGGTACAATTGTAATTGCGGTGTTAGTAATGATTTCTACTTTTGGTTGCGTTAATGGAATCGTGCTGGCAGGAGCAAGGGTTTTTCAAAGCATGGCCGAAGATGGAATGTTTTTTAAAGCAGCACTTAAAAATAATAAAAACGGTGTTCCCGAAAAATCACTTTGGATGCAGGGTATTTGGGCATCTGTTTTATGTCTAAGCGGACAATACGGTAACCTTTTAGATATGATCTCTTTTGTTATTGTGCTCTTTTATATGATTACTGTTTTTGGTGTGATTTATTTAAGGTTTAAAAAACCTGCTTTAGAAAGACCTTATAAAACATGGTTATATCCGGTTACGCCAGTAATTTACTTAATAATAGGTGCAGCATTTTGTATCTTACTATTAATATATAAGCAGCAATATACCTGGCCGGGCTTACTAATAGTATTGTTGGGCGTTCCTGTTTATTTTTTCATTAATAAAAAAGAGCCACAAGGGTAAAATAATACATTACTCCATATCAAACCTCGCAGATTATAAAACTGCGAGGTTTTTTGTTTCTTGAGTTTCAGTTGCTAACCCAGGTATTGAAACCCGGCTATATTATTGGTCAACATTTAGTTGGTAAACCTTCTTTCCAGGTGTATTAAAAGTTTAAGGAAGTAGTTTTGTGGGCCGTTAGGTAATTTTTTGTGTTTGCTGTTCGTTTATTGTTTGGGTTTCATGTTATTAATAAAGTATAATAGTGTTCGTTTTGGCTTGATGTTTGGTCTGGTTATGTAGCTAAGCCACATTAAACCATATATCCTTTACCTTAATATATATGTATGCTACATTCAACAGTTAGCCTTAAAGTATTTTCAATAAGCCTGGGTATTTTTATGATTGCTACTTTCATGAGTTGTAATAATGCGAAGCAAGAGTACAAAGAAACAAATCAGACTAAGGCTTCAGAGAATCAGCAAGTCTCCAGGCTGCAAATGTTTATTAACTATATTGATGAAATAGCCAAATTGCCTTTAACAGATTTTGATCAAAGCCATATTGAAGCGTTAAACCAGGTAGCGCCGGCCTCTTTGCAGCTAGTTGTTTTTGCCGGTGAACAGGCTAACGAGGCCAGTATCATTATGCAGGCTTATCGTAATAACGATTCTGCGAATCCAGTTAAGGCAGGTGCCATTTTTCTTTTGCCCAAATCACTTTCCGATTCCTCCCGGGTGGCCGATTTTACCAGCCATTTTGGAGAACTTAAAAAAGAAGACGCTACTATTGCAGCAACCGGGCAGCCACTGCCGGTAAATTTAAAAGTTGATGATGCAACCGCATTAAAGCTAACAATTAACCATAATAAGCAGTTAAGCCAGGCAAATGTAATTACAGTAGAGGTTTTAAAGTATAAATAAAGGATGGATAGGCTGATAAAGATTAAAGAATTTGCAGTGTATAAATTAATGTAGCGGCACTTTGCCACTCAATTTTCATCCTTTTCACATCTTCCTGTAGTGAATTAGCATTGTAAAACTAATTGCGTATTTTTGCAGCAAATGGGAACACAGGTAGATTTAGGTATAAAAGGATATAAAAATTACGGTACGCACCTGCGTGAGAAGTATAAAGGGCAGCGCGTATTTAAAGTAATTGTTGATGGCGGTTTTACCTGCCCTAACCGAGATGGGAGCAAGGGCTACGGTGGCTGTACGTATTGTAACGTCGATTCGTTTACGCCTGAGCCATCCAGAAAAAACCCGAATATTAAAGATCAGCTTGCTGAAGGCATGTTGAGGGCGAAAAATTCTTACCGGGCAGATAAATACATTGTCTACTTTCAACCCAATACCAATACCTATGCACCGGTACATTATTTAAAGATGATGTACGATGAGGCTTTATCTGTCAATACCGAAGATATTGTAGGTTTTGCTGTGGGTACACGCCCGGATTGTATTGATGCAGAAAAAGTGGCTTTACTCGAAAGTTATACCGATCGTTTTGATGTAGATCTCGAAATGGGTATGGAATCTATTTACGATGAAACGCTCGATCAGATTAACCGGGGCTGTAGTCACGGCGAGTTTGTTGCGGCAGTCGAACTATTAAAAGATAGCAAGCTTGATTTGTGCGTGCACACCATTTTTGGCTTCCCCTGGGAAACAAGGGAGCAAATGCGCGGCTATATTCATGAGATTAACCGTTTTCCGCAGATTAAATTCGTAAAATTTCATCATTTACATGTGGTAGATGGTTCTATTATGGGTGCTAAGTACAAAAAAGAGTCTTTTAAATTGTTTACGCTCGAAGAATATACCGATTTGCTATGCGAACTCATTCCGCTACTACGCCCGGACATTGTAATTCAACGTCTTTTTGGTATTTCAGACTGGGATTTGCTAATTGCGCCGAATTGGGGGCTGAATAAATCGGCTATTCAAACCTATATGGATAAAGAAATCGAAAAACGTGGAGTTGTGCAGGGTTCTGAGTATTTTGGTTAAAAACTGATATTTTTTACTATTTTTTATAAAAACACATGAAATTTCATGTGTTTTTTTGTTTTTGTATGATTTTTATCGCCGTTTTTAGATGTATTTTGGTTAAAAACGGATAAAGTTCAGGTATTTTGTGTTTTTGTTTTTATTAAAAACTCATATCTAAAACACCTGATTTTTTTACTATTTTCATTTTTGAGCTATTTTTTTGTTGTGTTTTATAAAAATCACCAATTTTTATACGAAAAATTCAATTTTATGGTGTTAAAAATACAATATGTCGTATTTTTATAAAAATAAATGACAACATTTTCAAATATTTAAATAGTACAAACAAATTAAACTAAAAACTATGAGTAGATTCTCCTTTAAACAGTATGCGCCTTTCGCGATATTGATGATTGTCGCAATTTTAGCTCTATTTACTCCACTTCTACCTAATTTCGACGAAGGCAAGTACAGTGCGGCTGATATAGCTTTCATTTTAATCGCCGCTGCGCTTGTATTTTTAATGACACCAGGTCTGGCGTTTTTCTATGGCGGTATGGTTCATCGTAAAAACATACTTTCTACCATGATTAAAAGTGTGGTAGCTGCAGGTGTAATTACCGTTTTATGGACAGTAGTTGGTTTTAGTTTGGCTTTCGGCGATACTATTGGTGGTTTCATTGGTAACCCTTCAACTTTCCTGTTCTTTAAAGGGGTTAACTCTGGTGCTCCTCACCTTCAGGGTGGTGCCGATTTAACTATTCCGCTTTCTTTATTTGCGGTTTTCCAGTTAATGTTTGCCATCATTACCCCAGGTTTAGTAGTAGGTGCTGTTGCAGAACGTATCCGTTTTACTTCTTATATCCTGTTTATTGTATTGTTCGCCATATTCGTTTATTCTCCTTTGGCACACTGGACCTGGCACCCACAAGGTTTCCTATTTAAAATGGGTGTATTAGATTTTGCTGGTGGTACCGTAGTTCACATTTCTGCTGGTATGGCTGCTTTGGCTGGAGCATTGGTTTTAAAACGTAGAAAATCTCACTTAGAGCATAAAGAAGTGCCGCCTGCTAATATTCCTTATGTATTAATTGGTACTGGTTTATTATGGTTCGGTTGGTTTGGTTTTAACGCGGGTTCGGCTTTAAGTGCTGGTAGCTTAGCAGTTTCTGCATTCTTAACTACCAATACTGCTGCTGGTGCTGCCGGTTTAGCCTGGATGTTCTTCGATGTAGCGCGTGGTAAAAAACCTTCAGTATTGGGTTTTTGTATCGGTGCGGTTGTAGGTTTGGTAGCCATTACCCCAGGTGCTGGTTTCGTAAGCATTCCTTCAAGTATCTTTATTGGTGCAATTGCTGCTGTAATTTCTAACCTTGCTGTTTCATGGAAACAAAAAACCAGCTTAGACGATACTTTAGATGTTTTCCCTTGCCATGGTGTGGGTGGTATTGTTGGTATGTTGTTAACAGGTGTTTTTGCAACCAAAACAGTTAATGCTGCTGGTGCCGATGGTTTATTTTATGGTAACCCTGCTTTCTTTGTAACGCAGTTAAAAGGTGCTGTAATTGTAATCGCATTCAGTTTCATTGTATCTTTCGTGATTTTCAAATTAGTAAACTTGATTAATCCAATCAGGGTTTCTGATGAAGAAGAAGAAATCGGTCTTGATGCATCTCAACATGATGAAAAATACTCACAAGGTACTTTGTTGGTTGAAGAAAGAGCCATCTATATCGAAAAAAACAGTCCGATAACCGAAGCAATCTCTTAAGGATTTTTAATATCTAAACTCAAAAATAAGCTCAAACATGAAGAAAATCTTAACCGCTATTTTCGCGATGGCCAGCGCAAGCTGTGCCCTGGCTCAGGAAACAACTACATCACCACTTGAAATTTCAGGGTCGGTTGATACCTATTTTAAATACGATTTTGCCAAAAAACCAAACAACATTACCACATCTTTTGCTAGCGATCACAATTCGGTTTCATTAGGAATGATTGATATTGCATTGAAGAAGAAAACTGGTAAAGCATCGTTTGTTGGCGAACTTTCTTTCGGTCCGAGAGGTCAGTCGCAGTCAATTCCTGATGCAGCTGCCGGAGGTTCATCTTTCAACATTCAGAACCTATACGTAAACTACGATTTTACCGACAAGTTTTCAATGACAGCTGGTTACATGGGAACATTTATCGGTTACGAAGTGATTTCGCCGGTGGGTAACTTTAACTACTCTACTTCGTATTTATTTACCAATGGCCCATTCCAGAATGCAGGTATTAAAGCCACTTATAAATTCTCTGATAAAGTAAGTTTAATGGCTGGTGTATTTAACGACTGGAATCTTTACAGCGCAACCCGTGGTGTTTCTGCAGTTGGTGGCCAGTTAATGGTTGCCCCGGTTGAAGGCTGGACTGCTTACCTAAACGTATTATCGGGAGCTGGAGCAGGTGGTTATGGTACTATTGAAGATTTAACCACTTCTTACCAGATTACAGAGAAGTTTAAATTAGGCTTAAACGCTGCCAATTATGATATCGATAACGATGGTGGTGGTTATGCTGGTGCAGCCCTTTACCCTCAGTATGCAGTTGCCGATGGCGTAGTATTAGGTTTAAGAGGTGAGTACTTTAAGTATAAAAATGTTGGCCCTGTGCAAGGACTAAAATATACTGCTGTAACTTTTACCGCAAACATTAAATCAGGCGGTTTAACCTTCATCCCTGAGGTAAGATTAGACCACAGTGGCGATAAACCATTCTTTAAAGAAAGTGGCGCAGCAGCTCCAAACGCTGGTCAGTTTTCTTTAGCCGCAGTTTATGCATTCTAAGAAAGAAACAAATTAAATATTAAGCCGTCCCAATTAAATTCGGGGCGGCTTTTTAGTAACTTTACCTATTCAGATTAATTGTTTAACCCATTTGCATGAAATATATCCTTTTTATTGTACTCGCCACTTTTTCAATCAGGTTAGCTGCGCAGCAACAACAGTTTTCGAAAGATGATTCCGGAAAGTTTATTTATTACCAGGTTGTCGATTCTCAAACTGTAACTAAAGATACTTTGCTGCAAAGAGCTAAAGCTTTTGTAAATGTGCTGTACAAAAAAACAATGCACCAGGAAAGTGTTAGCGATTCTTCGGTTTCGGCCAAGGGCACCACGGTAATCGATAAAACCATATTGGTTGCCGGTCACCCGAGTGGCGAGGTAAGCTATCAGTTTATTTGCCAGCTAAGAAATGGAAAATACCGCTTTTGGTTAACCGATTTCACGTTTATTCCATATCAGAGAGACCGGTATGGAAATTTTGTAGCAACTACCCAAATAGGCACTCCTTTAGAGCGTACACCGGGCAAACTAAGCGCAGGCGCATGGAAAGATATTTTAAACAGCACTTATGTCAAAATAGAGAAATTGGGCACCGAATTTAAAAAGTTTATGGCTACCAGCAGGGTAGTGGTACCAGCAAAAAAGAAATCCGAAACCATTTCCACTAAACAGTGGTAACAGGGGGCATGCAGTTACAATGTGCCAAATAAATCAGCCACTTTCTGGTAGCGGAACTTAAAAATTTCATTTATTTTTTTGTTTACCATAATTGCATCCGCGATAGCACCAATTGGTCCCCAGCCAATGCCGTAGTGCAAAATATCGTGCATTAAAACCCCTCCTTCTATTTTTTCGAAATGGTGCTGGTGATGCCAGAATGCAAATGGACCAAAGCGTTGCTCATCTATAAAATAAGCCTGATCCTTTACATGTGTAATCTCGGTAACCCAGTTCAATTTAATGCCGGCTATCGGTGCAACCTTGTAGGTGATAATCAACCCGGGGTAAATTTTGGTGCCTTCCATATTTGGCGAGGTTACATCAAAGGTCATATCGGTTGGCGTAATCTCTGCCAGGTTCATTGGCGAAGAAAAAAAATCCCAGGCTGCAGCCAGATCAACAGGAAGTTTTTGTGTAAACTCTAATCTATAAGTCTTCAAAGCTTTTGTTTTAAAAAGACAACAGCAAAGATGCGGTTTTGTTGATTGTTAA
This sequence comes from Pedobacter ghigonis, assembly GCF_903166585.1. Taxonomy (GTDB): domain Bacteria; phylum Bacteroidota; class Bacteroidia; order Sphingobacteriales; family Sphingobacteriaceae; genus Pedobacter; species Pedobacter ghigonis. Next base: position 37,707 of record NZ_CAESCM010000012.1, on the reverse strand, counting down.
CCGCAATTACACAAAGAAAGATCGTCATCTCGACTGGAACGCAGTGGAACGGAGAGATCTACCATGGCAGATTTAGCTTCGCTGAGCTTCGTGATTCTTGAAGGCCTAACAGGTTTTAAAAACCTGTTAGGTCTGATATTTAGAAATTAATGCACCATTTTATCGGCACAGGTAGAGCTGGCAAATGCTTCTGGTTTGGCTTTAAAAATAAAGCCCATGCTTAAGATATAGCCCATAGCATCGTTAAGTGCTTTGTTCGATTTAAATGATGGGTTGGTGTTGATGTCGGCATGCACCTCTAAAGCCACGTCATAAATATCAAGTAAATCGCAAATAGAGTAAGCTGTTTCAATCGATTTTTGCACTTCCATTAACATCCTTTCCTTAATACTTACCTGAGCTGAGTTTTTTTCCTGATGGATGTACATAAAACCACCATGATGCTCTCTTAGCAGCACAATAACCGTTGCAAAATCGGTTACAGCCCCTTTAACCTGCGAGTCGGTACCGATGCAAACTTTTAGCTTAAAGCCATTTTCCGTTTCTCTGATAATTGCTTTTTCAATTTCTTCGAGGATCGAAGATTGGATCACTTCACCACTAAATTTTTTCCACGTCATACATTGTAGTTTTTGAGGTTAATAAATGGTAATCAGGTTTTTATTAAAAATAGGCGCTAAAAGTTAAATATGTGTTAAGGCTGGATTGTTTATTTGCTAACAAAAAGTTAGTTATCAACAAGTTAGTAAAAATAGTCCGTTTTATGGCGCTAATTTTTGAAACAAATGCATATAAGAGTCGTTATATTTACATTAATCAACAACAATTCTTATATTATGAAAGCAGAATTAATTCAGGAATTACAGTTATTACAGAACAGCAGGGCCAATAAATTCGCAGATGAATTGACCGACAGGATTTTATCATCAGTTGATGCTGTTAACGAGAAACTGGCTTCGTCGCTATCGCTGCGTGGGAGGATGCTGATGCTGTTAGATAAAAGATTAAATTTTGAGACCCTCCGTAAACTGCGGACCAGATTTTTTAAGCACTAAGCCTTAAGTTAGATTTAGCCATAAACAGAAATGCTTACCTTTATGGCCGAATGATAGCAAATGCCTTAAAAAAACTAAATATTACTGCACTGAATCAGATGCAGGAATCTGCCGTGCAGGCAGCCAAAACCGGTAAAGATGTGGTATTAATTGCGCCAACCGGTTCGGGGAAAACGCTGGCTTTTTTAGTGCCTGTACTGGCCAATTTAAAGCAAGGTGTTAAAGGTGTTCAGGCATTGGTTTTGGTGCCATCGCGCGAGCTGGCCTTGCAAATTGAACAGGTATTTAAGCAGATGGGCACCTCATTTAAGGTAAACTGCTGCTATGGCGGTCATGCAGTACGTGTAGAAAAAAACAATCTCGCACATCCGCCGGCGCTACTCATTGGCACCCCGGGCAGGATTGCTTATCACCTCGATAACCAGAATTTCGACGAATCATTTATCGAAACACTTGTTTTAGATGAATTTGATAAATCGCTGGAATTTGGCTTCGAAAACGATATGTCGTACATCATCGGCTCATTACTTTCATTGAAGCAGCGCATCCTTACTTCGGCTACCAAAATGGAAGAAATTCCGGCCTTCGTTAAAATTAATGCGCCTGCTGAAGTTGATTTTTCTAAAAACGTAGCCGTTAAACCAGCTTTAAAGCTGAAGAAAATAACTGCAACAGCTGCCGATAAACTCGATTACCTGTTCAGGCTGCTGAGTAAAATAGGGAATAAGAACACACTCGTTTTTTGTAATCACCGCGAAACTGTAGACCGTATTAGCGATTTGTTGTTTGAGCATGGCCTTGGCCACGATGTTTTTCATGGTGGTATGGAACAATTCGACCGCGAAAAAGCACTGCTGAAATTCAGGAACGGGAGTCATAAAATTTTAATTACTACCGATCTGGCTGCCCGTGGCTTAGATATCCCGGAGGTTGAACATATTGTGCATTACCAGTTGCCTTACACCGAAGATGCTTATATTCATCGCAACGGTCGTACGGCGCGTATGCATGCAAAAGGAACAGCCTATGCCATTTTAACGAGCGAAGAAAACTACAAATACCTGCCCGAAGATATAGAAGAGGAAATCTTATCAGATCGTTACGACTTGCCTGAGGCGAGCGATTGGGTAACTTTATATCTTGCCCATGGTAAGAAAGATAAAATTAACAAGATTGATATTGTTGGACTGTTTTTACAAAAGGGAGGTTTAACCAAAGACGATTTAGGTTTAATTGAGGTTAAAGATACTACCAGTTATATAGCAGTAAAACGAAGCAAGGTAACCCAATTGTTAAAAAAGCTAAACGGCGAAAAAATTAAAGGAAAGAAACTTAAATTAGATATAGCGAGTTGAGGTTTATACGTTCATTGGTTCAATAGTCATTAGTTTATTTGTCATTAGTTTATTGGGTGAGGGTAACATTCCAACATTCGAGAATTAAAACTTTCAAACTTTGCAACATTTCAACTTTAAAACGTTCTAACATTAAAACACTCATTCAATAACTCACCCAATAAACCATTCATTTTACAATCCAAACCGCATGAGCAACAACGATATATTAAAAAAACTTAGAGTAGCCTTATCACTTAAAACAGAAGATATTATAACCATTTGCGATTTAGTGGGTTTTAAGGTAACCAAAGCGGAGTTGGGCGATATTTTCAGAAATGAAGACCACGAAAATTTTAAGCCCTGCGGCGATCAGATCCTGCGTAATTTTTTAAATGGTCTTGTAATTTATAAAAGGGGCCCAAGGGATGAAAAAAAGCAATAATTTCTGCTTTTTATTATTTTTTGTACTGCTTATTCTCTCTTTTAACGCGCGCGCTCAATCTAAAGTAAATGGTACTGTAACCGATTCCCTGAAAAAGCCTGTCGAAGGGGTGAGTATTCAGGTAACGACGGATAAAGATACCCTGCGTACTACTTCGGATAGCAAGGGAGGGTTTTCCTTTCCGAAAGTAAAAAGCAATAAGTTTTATCTTGTGGTAAAAGCTTTGGGCTACAAACCTTATGCTTCTGTTTACGAAATCGAGCCTTCAAAAAAAGGAACGGTTTTGGAAGCCATTGTGCTTAAAACAGAACCCATACATTTAGAAGATGTAGAGGTTAAAGTAAAAGTCGATCCGATAAAAATTAAAAAGGATACCATCGAGTACAATGCAGGTGCCTATACTGTAAGGGAAAACGACAAGGTAGAAGACCTGCTGAAACAACTGCAAGGCATTGAGGTTGATGAAAAAGGTGCCGTTACCGCCATGGGTAAAAAAATGACCAAGCTGCGGGTAAATGGCGAAGATTTTTTTACCAGCAATGTAGAAGATTACATCAGGCAGTTACCAGCTGATATTATTGCCAAGCTGCAGGTAATAGACGATTATGGTGATGAAGCCAATTTTACAGGCATAAAAGTGGGTACGCCTCAAAAAATGCTGAATCTGGTTACCAAGCCAGGGATGGATAAAGGTGTATTTGGTGGCGTAAATGTATCATCGGCTACAAATAATGCACATAACCTTGGAACCAACGGGAGTATCTGGAAAAAAACAAAGCAAATCGGTTTTGGTGGCCGCTACGGATTAACCGATAACGAGTTTAGTAAACTGCATAATGCCAGCTTAAACGGAAATATCAGGGATAAAATTTCTAAGGAGTTTAGTGTTAACGCCAATTACAACTTTAACAATAACCGCAACAATTCTATTCAAAGCACCTATCTCGAAACATTTAATCCGCAAGGAACCATTTACGATTTAAGAGAGAGTGCCAACAATAGCAGCTCACTTAATAACAACATAAACCTTGGGCTAAACGGGGCTACAAAAAAGAATTATTTTAATGCGGCGCTTTCTGGCTCGCTGGGCAGCAGCAAAAACAATGCTTTTTCAACTTCCGATAAAACAGGGATTATTAAGCAAGATCTTATTTCTAACTCCGGTTCTAGAAGCAATAGCCCCAATATCGGTGGAAATATTAACTGGTCGCGACGCTTGTCAAACAACAGGCGGTCGCTGTCAATGGGCTTTAATTTTAATACCAACGAGGGCAAATCAAGCAGCAGCATTAATGATATTATCCGTTATTACAACGAAACAACCAATGTACTGGTTAAAGATTCGCTGTTAAACCGCCTGGTTGAAAATGATACCCGCAGTTCGAACATAGGAGGGAACATTCAGTTTTCCAATTCTTTAAAGCGGGCTAACGATAGCACAGGGTATAGCTTTATCAATTTATCGTACCGCTTTTCGGTAAGCAGGAGCCAGAATACCCAAAATACTACCGTCACCGATAAATTTGGTGCCAGCTTTCTGGTCGATTCGCTGGGACAGGATTACGTTTCGAATTTTATTAACCAGAACATTAGCATTGGTTTTAATACAAATGCGAAAAAGATCAGTTATAATTTCGGGTTAAATTTTTCGCCCAGCATTATTATAGGTAAATACCAGAATACCGGGCAGCAACTGCGCAATTATCAGTTAAATTTTTCGCCTTCAGGTAATCTCAGCTACCAGATTAAAGAAAACCGGAGTTTTAGTTTTGGTTATAATGGCTATACCAGTTCGCCCGATTTTAACAAGCTTCAGCCTATCCGCAACAATAACGATGTGCAAAACCTCATTATTGGAAATCCTGATCTGAAGGCCACTACAAGCCACTCGGCCGATCTCAGTTATAACCAGTTTGGAGCCAAATCGGGTTGGAGCATTATGGCAGGCTTATCGGGTTCTTTTGCATTTAACAGCGTAGTGAGCAATACCATTTTTTTAAGAGATACACTAAACAGTTTAAAACAGCAAACTACCTACGAAAATGTAAATGGCATTTATAATGTTGGCGGCAACTACTCGTTAAACAAGCGCCTAATGACCAATAAACTTTCCCTGTCGTTAAATGGGAATGTAGCTTACAGTCACAATGTTTTTTATACCGATAATGTATTAAACAGGAGCAGCGGAATAAACCTCTCGAACGCATTCAGGTTTAGCCTTAACGAGAAGAAATTTTCGGTAAACAGCAGTATATCGTACAGTTTTAGTTCGAACACTTATTCTATTTTGAACCAGAACATTAAAAACGTACAGGTTTTGGCTTTAAATGGTGGTGCAAGCTGGATTCCGAACAAGCGTTTCAGGTTGAACGCCTCAGCCTCCAAAAGTCTTAATTTTGGCTATAATTTAAATGCCGGCAATCCGCTATTGGTAAATATGGGCATGAATGCCAATTTCCTAAAAGATAACAGGCTTGGTTTTGCGGTTCAGGCAAACGACCTGTTTAACCAAGGGGCACTTTTTCAAACCAGTATTACGAACAATTCCATCTCCGAGAACAGAACGCGGTTCATTAGCCGATTTGTACAAGCCACACTTACCTATAATATCAGCAAATTTGGCGATAAAAGAATCAAGAGCAGGCTTAACAACTTTAATACAGGCGAAATGAATTAAACCTGAAATTAAATTTTAGTTTAGCGGTTCTTTTAAACCGTTTAAAGCCTTATGAGAAGCTATATCCTATTTTTCCTTTTGGTGATTGCCACAGGCAGTTTATCTGCGCAAAATGTTGATGCCGATTCGTTAAAAAACAAACCGAAAAAGGAAAATTTTGCCGATGATTGGGCCGCGCTTACCAAGTATGAGAAAGAAAATGCGCTTTTATTGCCGCCAAAACGGAAGGAAAAGAGGGTAGTATTTTTAGGGAGTTCGATTTTTGAATTCTGGAAACAGAAAGATCCCGAATATTTTAACAATAAACCATACTTAGATAGGGGGATAAGCGGACAGATTTCGCCACAGCTGTTAATCCGGTTCAGGCAGGATGTGATTAACCTGAAGCCAAAAGCGGTAATTATTTTAGCCGGAAGTAACGATATTGCAGGTAATACAGGCCATGTTACCAACCAAAAGATAATGGATAACATTAAAACCATGGCAGAGCTGGCCAAACTGCATCATATTAAAGTTATCCTTTGCAAATACCTGCCGGTTTACCAGTATCCATGGAATAAAAGCATACATGCCGCCGAAGAAATTATGGCGCTAAATGAGCTGATTGTAGCTTATGCCAAACAAAAACATTTTACCATATTAGATTACTGGACACCCTTAGTTGATGAACTTAACGGCCAAAAAGCCGAATTAACGGTTGATGGAGTGCATCCCAATCTGGCAGGTTATAAAATAATGGAAACCGTAACCGAAGTGGCGATTAAAAAAGCCCTTAAAAACAGGCACTAGGGCTGAGCTTTAATAAATGATTGAATTTTGAATGATTGAATGTTTTAGGCAAAGCACTTATTCTCATTCAACATTTAATCCTTCAATAACTGTAAAATAAAATAATCGAGTTTTGAGTGATTGAATGTTTTAGGCAAACACATATTCCCTCATTCAACATATATCCTTCAATAATTACAAAATAAACTTTCAATAATATTTGAAACTTCAATAATATTGATTTAATTTTACATCAACAAAAGTGGGAAAGAAAAGTGATAGAAACAGGTAGGGGAAGGCCTAATTTTTTTAATCCATATTTTCAATTTTTCCTGAAAGTTTAATTTGTTGTTGGCGTTAAATCAACTTATCATGGATTACAATATACTGGGCTATAGCATTTTTATTTCGATCATCGTATTCATCATTGTGGTGGTGGGAAAAATCTGCTATCGCAATGGCAATGTTTTCGTAGCCGAACTGATACCCGATCATCTGGAACTCTGTCAACAGATTAATAAATCATTACTGGTAGCTTATTATCTGGTAAATATTGGCTACTGCAGTATGACACTGATTGGCTGGGAGACCATCACCTCATCTTTACAGCTTATTGAAATCATGGCTATAAAAGTAGCGACTATCATTTGCATCCTCTCGGTGCTTCATTACTTAAATATCTTTTTGCTCACCAATACCATTCATAAATTAATTAAATAACAATCTAAAAAATCCGGATTATGGAAACGACAAAAATTTTAATCGGTTATGCAGTTTATTTACCTGTTGTACTTTTCTTAACTTTTTATGTTTCAAAAACGCTGTTTAAAAATAGTAAAGTGTACATGCTCGATATTTTTAAAGGCCGCGAAGAAATAGCTTTTGCAACCAATAAACTTTTTGAAACGGGGTTTTACCTGTTGAATATTGGCTTTGCCCTTTTGATTATGAAAATTAGCATCAGCACAAACGATTACAGGAACTTAATCGAAGCGCTAAGTTCTAAAATTGGTGGCTTTGCTATTTACCTTGGCATCATGCTGTTTATTAACCTGTATTTCTTTTTCAGAGGTAAAAGAAAAGCAAAAGAAGCCCAAAGACTGGCTCCATTTACAGCATCTATGTAATGGCTATAAATAACTCAAGTTTTTAAACTTGAGTTATTCTGAAAGTTTTTTATTAACGCTAATCTCTCAAATAAGAAAGTCCCGATTTTTGGTCGGGACTTTTGCTTTAACTTAATTTTTTATATCTGATGCGTTTCGGTGTAACATCACCCAAACGCTTTTTGCGGTTTTCCTCGTAGTCGGAGTAGTTACCTTCAAAGAAATACACTTCCGAGTTACCTTCAAATGCAAGGATATGCGTACAAATCCGGTCTAAGAACCACCTGTCGTGACTGATTACTACCGCACAGCCACCAAAGTTCTCAAGAGCTTCTTCGAGGGCACGTAAAGTGTTTACGTCGATATCGTTGGTAGGCTCATCGAGTAATAGTACGTTAGCACCTTTTTTCAGGGTAATGGCTAAATGCACACGGTTACGTTCTCCACCTGATAAAATACCTACTTTTTTCTGCTGGTCTCCACCATTGAAATTGAATTTAGAAACATAGGCACGTCCGTTAACTGCCTTGTTGCCCAATTGAATGTTATCTAAACCATCGGTTATGTTTTCGTAAACAGTTTTATCGGCATCTAAATCGTTGTGCATCTGATCTACATAACCCAGTTCAACCGTTTCGCCTACACGGAAAGTACCCTCATCGGCCTCTTCCTGTCCGGTAATTAAACGGAATAAAGTGGTTTTACCGGCACCATTCGGACCAATAATACCTACAATACCCGCAGGTGGAAGTGAGAAATTCAGGTTATCGAATAATACTTTATCGCCATAAGCTTTGGTTACATTGGTGGCTTCGATTACAACATTACCCAAACGCGGTCCTGCAGGAATGAAAAGCTCCAGTTTATCTTCTCTTTCTCTGCCATCTTCTGATGCTAATTTATCGTAGTTGGCAATACGTGCTTTTGATTTTGCATGACGGGCTTTTGGCGCCATACGTACCCACTCCAGCTCGCGTTCTAAAGTTTTCTGGCGTTTGCTTTCGGTTTTTTCTTCCTGAGCCAAACGTTTTGCTTTCTGGTCTAACCAGCTGCTGTAATTTCCTTTCCACGGAATACCTTCACCACGATCTAACTCTAAAATCCATCCGGCCACATTGTCCAGGAAGTACCTGTCGTGGGTAACTGCAATAACGGTTCCTTCGTAATTTTGTAAGAACTGCTCTAACCAGTCGATACTTTCGGCATCAAGGTGGTTGGTAGGCTCATCCAATAGTAATACATCAGGGTGTTGAAGCAACAAGCGGCACATGGCTACACGGCGGCGCTCACCACCTGACAGTACTCCAATTTTAGTGTCCGGATCAGGGCAGCGCAAAGCATCCATCGCTCTTTCGAGTTTCGAATCAATTTCCCAGGCTCCTAAAGCATCTATTTTATCCTGAAGCTCGCCTTGTCTGGCCATTAACTTGTCCATTTTATCCGGATCAGAATAATTTTCTTCCAGACCGAAAGCTTCGTTTACTTCTTCGTACTCTTTTAAAATAGCCGTAACTTCTACAACACCTTCTTCTACCACCTCGCGAACGGTTTTTTCGGGATCAAGGATTGGCTCCTGAGCTAAATAACCCACCGAGTAACCTGGCGAGAAAACAACTTCTCCCTGATAAGATTTATCTAAACCAGCAATGATTTTTAAAAGAGACGATTTACCAGAACCGTTTAAACCAATTACACCAATTTTGGCACCGTAAAAGAAAGAAAGATAAATATTTTTTAAAACCTGTTTTTGTGGAGGGTAAATTTTATTTACACCCGCCATTGAAAAAATGATTTTCTCGTCTGACATAGTATTTATATGATTTTAATAATTTTTAAACTTTGTATTTTATAAAAGAGGTTATTTAGATTTAAGATTTGTTCAACAACATTTGTAATGGGTTAAAATCAAATCGCTACAAAGATAGAAACAACAAGGCTATTACAAAGGGCTTTATTTGGGTAAACTCAATAAAGTAGCACAGAAAGAAAAACAGGGTTTCTGCGGTGTGCAGAAACCCTGTTTTTAATTTTTTAAGTAACAATCCACCTTCAAAGCGAAGATTTTGAGTTCTTATTTGCGGTATAACGGACAACGTTTTAGGAGGTATTCTAAAGGACTGCTGTACGAACCATCGGTATTGGAGAAAAAGGCCTTGTGGTTTTGGTTGTAAATACTGGCATTGTTATCCATATAAATATGAAGGCCAACACTTACATCGTAACGCTGTGCAGCACTGCTGTAACTCGAACTCGAAGTTGAACCACCGCTAATCTTATCATTGTCGTTTCTTTTGATTTTGGTATTGGAGTTATCGCTGGTAGTACTGGTTTGATAACCTTTATTTTGCGTAATGCTGCCGTCAATAATGTATTCTACGCCTAAGGCATCGCAAATATCTTTCATTGAAAAACCTCTGATTTTTTCTTTGGTAATACCCGCCTGGATTAATTTGGCATTCGTAGTACGTGGATCCAAAATGGTGTAACCTGCCGAATGCTGAGATAAGATGCTGTAGGTGTCTTCCTGGGCTTTATAGCCCACTTCATCGGCACCGGGCTGGTTATCTATTAGAAATGTGAAGGGCAAAATAGCAATTTTGTTATGATGATCAACAGGCGTTGCACTCATGGCTACCTGATCTTTTTGACGATCTTGTGCCGGAAGACTGGCTTGGCTAAAACTTCTGTACGGGCACTGGCATACGTTACTTTCTGGATATCGGATTTTTTGATTGAGTACTCAAGGGTTTCGCCAGCGTAAACGAAAGAGATATCGGTGTCGGTAATCCGCGTTACTTTCCCCTTCATTTCTTCACCATTGGTTTTTTGAACAATATCTACCCGGATAGTTTTAGTTTGAGCAACAACATTGAGCGAGAGCAATATCGCTAAAATAAATAAATGTATTTTTTTATGTTAATAGGTTTATGAACCAAATATAATGATAACAGCCCTGAATTTTTATGCATTGTGATGAAAATCAAGTCGATTCTGAAGTGAAATTTCCAAATGCAGGTACCTAAAACTAATTGATATAATTTTGTATTATTGATATTAATTACGCCACTTATGAAAATCAAAAACCTGTTGTTCCTCTCCTTAGTGCTATCGTTTGCCTTTAGCATGGCCCGGGCACAAAATAAGGATAGCCTAAATACACTTAAGCCTGTTGATAGTTTGAAACGCAGCTTTGTAGAGCGGATGCAGGAATTTGCCAAAAATTCGGCTAATAAGAGCAAAGCAGAATTAGCTGCTGATAAAGCAACAATTGATCAGATCAGGATATTTGAGCAAGCCAGAAAAGCCATACAAAAGGCGAAAAACTACCTGAACAACGGTTTGGATACACCCGGTATAAAAACCGAACTTAAAGAAATAGATGATGATTTTATCCAGGCAAGCGATGGGGTTTTTATCAATAAAGGTACCGCTCAAACTTTTCGTAACCTAACTGCAACATCAAAAATATTAGCCGAATTGCTTAATAAAGCGAATGCCCGGAAGCTCAGTCTCGATGCCAATCAGCAGCAGCTTAATAATTTCCGCTACCAGCTCGATTCATTGTCGGGCGAGCCGGCACTTTTTAAGTTTCCGCAAGATTCAGTTTCGTTAATGAAATACCTGCAAAAGGTTGTGCTTGTAGCCAAAGAAATTAAACCGGTTGACAGCATGCTTAAAATTGCCAATACCAATATTCAAAGTCTGCTGGCTCAGGTAAATGTTACGGTGTTTAAGTTGCAGAACCATTTAGATGAAATAGCTGCCTACCAGGAAAAAATGGCAGACAATAATTTTAAACGTGAGTTTGGCGATATTTTAGGCCCGGAGGGACATTACCGGCCTTTTGGCGAAATATTGTCGCACTCTTGGGTAAAGGGCGGCATGACTTTGGGCTTTTATGCAGAGAACAATTATGGGAAGTTACTTACTTTGTTATTGTTGGCTTTTTTGTCTTATACTTACCTTAAGTCGCTCAAAAATATTTATACCGAATCGAATCTGTTACGAGCAGATATGGATGGACAGCTGGTAATCAGGTATCCGTTCTTATCGGCACTGCTCATTGTGATCAGTATATTCCAGTTTATTTTCAGGTCGCCACCCTTTGTACTCAATGTCATCTTCTGGATAATTTCCTGCATATCGCTAAGTTTCATTTTCAGCAAGTTTATCAATAAATACTGGATGAGGGTTTGGACTTGCATGGTGATACTTTTTATGCTCGCTGCAGTTGATAACCTGGTTTTGCAGGCTTCGCGAACCGAAAGATGGCTGATTCTGATCATTTCTGCCGCAGGGGTAATTTTCGGTTTGTTTACCTTGCTTAGAGGGAAGAGGGATACGCTAAGGGAGAAATGGATTGTATATTCGATTGGGTTTATGGTATTGCTGGAAGTATTTTCGATGCTGTCGAATATATTAGGAAGGTATAATCTGGCTAAAACGTTATTTATTAGCGGTTATTTAAATGTGGTTGTGGCCATACTTTTTCTGTGGACGGTTAGACTAATTAACGAAGGACTGTTTTTAGCTTTCAACATCTACGCTGGCCAGGATAAAAAATTGTTTTACCTCAACTTTTCTAAAGTTGGAAAGCGTGCGCCATTATTGTTTTATGGTTTACTTGTGGCAGGTTGGCTTGTATTGTTCGGACGTAACTTTCCGGCGTATAACTATTTTTCGAAACCCTTAAAAGAGTTTTTTAGTGTCGATAGAACCATAGGCGACTATACCTTTAGCATCAATACGGTTTTATTGTTTATTGTCATTATTGTGATTTCGTTAATCGTTTCGAAGGTGGTATCGTTTTTTGCTACCGATAAACATTTGGAGCATAAGGATGATCAAAAAAGCTATGGGATTGGCAGCTGGTTGCTTTTGGTTCGCATTGCGATTCTCGCCATTGGTCTGTTTTTGGCTATTGCAGCTGCAGGTATACCGGTCGACAGGATTACGATTATTCTCGGTGCTTTGGGGGTGGGTATTGGGTTTGGCTTGCAAACTTTGGTAAACAATCTGGTGAGTGGGTTAATTATTGCTTTCGAAAAACCGGTAAACGTTGGCGATATTGTGGATATTGACGGGCAGGGAGGCACCATGAAATCGATTGGGTTTAGAAGTAGCGTAATTTCGACCTGGGATGGTGCCGATGTGGTTATGCCCAATGGCGATTTGCTCAATGCACATCTCATTAACTGGTCGTTGGGTGGAAACCGCAAGCGGGTATCAATAATTGTAGGCGTTGCCTATCAAACCGATCTTGAAAAAGCCAGACAGGTTTTAATGCAGGTACTGGGAGAAGAGGAGCGGATTGCTAAAAACCCTGGTCCGGTGGTTCAGTTCGAACAGTTTGCCAGTAGTGCCATTGATATTAAAATCTATTTCTGGGCCAAGCACATTGGCCAGGCAAATTCAACTAAAAGCGATCTGATTGTTGCCATTAACGAGGCTTTCAAAGCTAGTGATATCAGTATTCCTTTTCAGCAGCAGGAAATTACGGTTCGCTATCCTAAAGAAGAATAACAGGATATTTGTTGTAATAAGTTATTTTGGATTTTAGTAGCAGGCAATAGGCTTTCTAACCTTGTTTTAATGTAATTATCAGTGCATTTTCACAATACAAGCCAATTGGTAACTTGCTGAATAAATGTTATACTTTTAAAACACGGATTAATTCTTAGTAGATACCGTAAACGTTAGTAAATTTAAAAAGCCTTTCAGGATTGAAAGGCTTTTTGTTTTTTATTTGAAGAGATAGATTGGATTAGAAACCTAAACCCAAGGTAAAGCCACGCACTGCTGTGCTAATGGTTGCACCTGCGGTTGCGGCACCTGTTGTTAAATTTACGGTATATAGTTTTTGAACACCACTAACAGTAAATATGCCATAGGCAATTCCACTTGTGCCTCCAATATCAAAGCCACTGTTTGCCTCAATGTTTACACCCAGCGGGCCAACATCAACCAATGTTCCTGCATTGGGTGGGTCTTGCTTATATAAGCGGTCTGTGGTAGAATCAACATCAAACAATATAGTTGTAGTTGCCCCTGCAAAGTTATTAGTATATGCAGCAGCAGAAATTGCTACAGTACTTAAAGAAATGGGGCTATCAACTGTAAGTGCAGCATCAACAGGATTTATCCTGAAATTTTGCCCTGTGTTACCAACTATTCTAATCCTATCAACAGTTGGATTAAAATCTATCCCCACCTGGGTGGCTGTTAACAAGGTGCTTAATGGCCCTGTTCCTACCATAGCTGCAAGACCAGATGAAGCATTTATCGAATAAACTCTGCTTGTACTTCCAATTGCAAATAACTGTCCGTTTAACGGGCGCATATCAATACCCAAAATGCTTTCACCGGTTTGTATACCCGTAATTGCTTTAACTACAAAAGTTGGCGTTGCAGCAGTTGGATTGAAAATTAATAATTCGTTATTGTTTGAAACAGCATAAGCAACTGGTTCGGTAGGGATGGCAATACCAGTAATCTGTTGATCAATATTGCTGATTTTTGAAGCTTTACCCGAAGCCAGATCAATTAGGTATAGACCAGATTTTCCGCCAGCAGTTAAAGCGGCTAATGCAACAGTTCCATCGGGATTAATATCAAAACCACCAACATCTTCAAAATCGAAACCTAAACTGCCAACTTCAACCAACTTTCCATCATTTGGTGGATCTTGTTTATGAAGCTTATCATTTGCTATATCTATATCGAAAAGTAATGTTGTACTTGCTCCAGCCTTATTTTGGGTATAAGCAACCGACGATACTTTGGCATTGGTTACGCCGTTAACAGTTCCGTCCGTAGCTGCCACACCACCGTTTTCAGGATTTAAACGTAGATTTTGCCCGGTTGAAGTAACCAAACGGATGCGATCTACTGTTGGGTTAAAATCAAAACCTACCGAAGTTCCACTTAACGCCGGTGTAAATGGTGCTGTAGAAACAGATCGTGCAGCACCAGTTTTTTGATCAATAACATATATGCGACTGGTGCTTCCTACTCCGTATAATTGCCCGGTAGCGGGACGAAAGTCGATTCCTAAAATACTTTCGCCACTTTGAAGTCCCGAAATGCTTACCTGAGCAGTTATTGATGTTGGATTTTTAGCGTTGATTAATAAGAGCTTGTTATCTGCAGTAAGGGCATAAAGATTAACATCTGGCCCTGGAGTTAATGTTTCTTGGTCGGGAGTATTATTCCTGTCTTTTTTACATGCAGAAAATAAAATAGGGGCCATAATAGCCAATAGGGCTACTATGGTGAAAAGTTTAGCTTTTACCATGGTTTTAAGGTTTAATTAAGAAATTAAGAGTTAAGGATAAGTGCCTGCACTTATTTAGGAGGGTATTCTAATGTTTGAAGAAAACAGCTAACCAGCATGTAGTCGCTTGTGAACAGGCTGGTTTTGCCGTTTGTAATATCTAGAAAATCAAATTGTATTAATCTGTTAATGGCAAGGTCGTCAAGCTTGAGCTTTTCTTCTTCCTGTCCGTTATTTTCATTTCCCGCAGTTTTATCTTGTTTGCTATTCTTTTCTTTTAGTATTTCTTGAAACGGTTTTTGAATTGTATAGGCATACACTGCTAACTTACCCGCAAAAGCGATAGTTAAAATCAGTACAATTAGAAGTCTCTGATAAATAGACACCATGTTGGAAATCCGGTTTTAAGGATTTAACAGTATATACGACAAAAGAACTTCTTTAGATTTTTATGGAATAATTTATTTGGATTTTTGAAAACAGAATACAAAAACAGGTTGAATTTTTTTCAACCTGTTTTTGTAAATGTATACCTATGGATTTTGAGATAAGTTTGGGTTTTTATCTCTCTCGGTTTGTGGAATAAAATAAACTACCCGTGCGTCGGTAGGATTAATGGTTTGATTTACCGAACCATTTATGGTAGAATGTGTTCCAGGGTAATCCCTCACCACGGGACGATTATTCCTAAACAGATCATAAGCCCGGTGCCCTTCAAAGGCTAGTTCGAGCCATCTTTCTTCCAACACAATATCTAAAATACTGTGCGTTGGCGTAACATCTGCAAGTGTATAAACAGGTATGCCTGCACGTGCTCTGATTATATTTACATCATCAAGTGCCAATTGTGCTTTATTCAGTTTAGCATTGGCCTCTGCGCGGTTCAGATATTGTTCGGCCAGCCTCAAATAAACAGGGGATGTTAAATTGATAACCCCTTCCTGCAAGTTGTTTTTGTTTACATAGTAAATGGGAGCCGGCGGGGTAAGTTTACCGTTAAGCTGTTGCGTACCACCTACAACATACGGAGAGATAAAGCTTTTGCGCTTATCCTGAGGGTTTTTATTAAGAAAATTATAATACTTGGTAGAAGCATATATTTCTCCCCATCCACTCTCACCCTGACCCAGGGCATTACCATTGGCATCGCCACTGTAATATAAAGAGCCTACAGCAGAGTAATCGTAATTTTCCGTTTTGGTGTGTTTTATAGCAAATATACTTTCGCGGTTGGTTTCGGGATCTACCCTGAAGTAGTTTTGATACTGTGTATTTTGCAGCAACTGATATTTGTTGGAGTTGATTACCAGATCTGCATATTCTACCGCTTTTGCATTATTATCCATGTATAAATATACTCTTGATAACAAAGCATAAGCCGCCATTTTGGTGGCGAAACTATTGCTCTTCTCGGCGGTGATAAATTGGGCAGCCTTTAAAAGATCGGCCAGTACAAAATCGTAAACCTGGGCAACCGTACTTCTTTTAATGGTAGCAGCTTCCGAATCACTCAGGTTTTCGCTCAAAATAGGCACTCCCGGATTAGCAGTTGGGTTTTGCGCGTAAGGCCTTCCAAACATCCGTACTAAATTGAAATGTAACATTGCCCTCAGGAACAGATTTTCTCCTTTTACCTGTAGCATGTCGGTCGATGCATTATCGGGGATCAACTTAATGATCTTATTAGCAGCTGCGGCAATATAATATGCCTGCTGAAAATATGCAGTTGCATTGGCCGAATTTACCAAATGGGTGTATTTATATAAATTGGTTACATCGCTCGATGAGTTCTGACCCTGAGCCACTTCATCAGAAGGAAGCTCAGCCAGCCAGTGGTAATTATTTTCATAATTTAATCCCTTTAAAGTTGCGTAATTACCTAAAGTTGCAGTGCGCATCCCTTCAATAGTATTCAGTAATCCACTATCTTCTACTCTATCAGAAGGGTAGAAGTTTTTCCGGCAGGAAGCGACCGAAAAAATTACGGCTGTTGCAAGAGCGATTTTTATAATGTGTTTATGATAGGTTTTCATTTTTAATTTCATTTAAGGTTAGAAAGTTAAATTAACGCCAAAAACAAATCTTCTGCTTGTGGGGTATCTGAATGATGATATACCACCAGTTAGATCTACTTCAGGATCTACGCCAGAAAATTTAGTAGCCGTAAACAAGTTATCGCCACTAACATACAGGCGTGCTGCATTTATTGAAGCTTTTTTAAGCCAGCTTGCAGGTAAATTGTAACCAACAGTTACGTTTCTTAACCTCAAATAACTACCGTTTTCAAGGAAACGGGTAGAAGTTTGGTGCGACTGCAGGTTACCTCCGAATTTAGCCTGTGGATGTGTTGCGTCAGTTTGGCCGGGTGTGGTCCATCTTACCGATCCTTTAGGCAATACCTGCTGGTTATAACTTTCATAAACACCATCATTATCGAAATAGAAGCGGCTATCGTTATACACCCAGTTGCCATAAACAAAGTTTAGAAAGGCCGAAAGTGTGAAGTTTTTATAGGCAAGTGTATTGGTTAACCCACCGCTGAATTTAGGCGCAGACGATTTACCTGTATATTGCCTTGTAGCCTGGTTATAGGTACTGGTTACCCCGGTTGGGTCGTCTAATTTTTCCCAAAGAGGCTTGCCATCAGCCGGATTAACCCCAGCCCATTTTTGCATGTACCACTCATCCATATCATGACCTAAGGCAATTGGCTGCGTGCCTGTATTTACAACTAGTAAGCCCTGATTGAGTTCCATTACCTTGTTCCGGTTAAACGACATATTAAAACTGGTTTCCCAATTAAAATCTTTTAACTGGATATTTTTGGAGTTGATGGTAAACTCTATCCCGCGGTTCCTGATTGAACCAATGTTTCTTCTAATGTTGGCATAACCTACAGTTGAAGGCAGCGGCACCGCAAATAATAAATCCGAATTGCGCTTGTCATAGGCATCAAAAGTTACATCTATGCGCTTAAATAAGCTAAAATCTACCCCCAAATTGTATGTTCTCGATTTTTCCCAGGTTAAATCAGGATTGGCAATCTGCGTAGGGAAAGCGCCGGTTTGGCCATTGTAAGATGCTGCTGCATTTAAATTATACAAGCCAAACGACTGGTAATAATCAATACCTCCCTGATTGCCCGTAGTACCGGCACTTGCGCGCAGTTTTAGAAAGGAAATCGTCTTATTATCTTTTAAAAAGTTTTCGTTCGATAAAATCCAGGAAGTTCCGAACTGGTAAAAGGTGGCTGCCGGATTGTTTTTCCCAAATCTCGAAGCATATTCGTTAACAATAGATGCCACTAAATAATATTTGCTTTGGAAACTATAATCGGCCTGGGCTAAATATTTAATGTTTTTGTAAGCATCATAGCTGCCAGTTGGTTTGTTGGTAATATCTGTAGCCGTATTTATTGCGTCCATTCCCGCCGGAAGGCCTTTTGCTGTTATTCCGTTAGTATCATATTTATAGCTCTCTATCTCCGCAACACCTAAAATACTGAAATTATGCTGGCCAATATTTACAGCGTACTTAATCCTGTTCGATGATAGTAGGGTAGTGGCAAAAGTATTGGTTAAAGAAGCCGTACCTAAATTGGTAGCTCCGCTCTGGCTTCTTCTGTCGTAATAGTTGTTTGAGCGGCCACTAGCAATTGTGGCACGGTTATAACTCGAAATGGTTAAGTTTTTAAGCAGGTCGTAATCCAGGTTAATATCCCCCGTAGTAGTAAAACTTCTGGCTTTAGAATAGCTGTATTGTAAACTCTGAAAGAAGTTAGACCGGTCTCTGCCTTTCCAGGATGGAATGTTTCGTGGATCGGTCGGGCTGCCATCGGCATTATACGCCGGATCGTAAGGCATATTCAGGTAAGCCTGGTACACCGCACTTTCGGGATTTATATTATCGTTAATTACAATACCACTGAGCAAGGCATTTAATTTCAGTTTTTTAGTGAGCTGGGAAGAAAGATTAGCCCTTAAACTATATTGGCTTTTATCATTATTGATGAGTGTACCTTCTTCTTTAAAATAGTTGCCCGATATGTAGAACTGATTTTTCTCGCTTCCACCCGAGGCAGTTAAAGTATGGTTATTTACCATAGCCGTTCTAAAAGCCTCATTCCACCAATTGGAATTGGTATTTACCAGTGAAGCAGCAGGAGGAGTGGTGAAAAATGTTTTCTGGTAGTCGTAAAGTTGCTGGGCATCCATCAACTGGAAATTACCGGTAGTAGCCTGAGCAAAGCCTACAGTAGAATTTAAACTAAAACGGGTTTCGCCGGCTTTACCTTTTTTAGTGGTTACAATAATTACACCGTTTGCCGCGCGCGAGCCATATAAACCTGTGGCTGCGGCATCTCTTAATATGGTGATGTTGTCTACATCGGCAGGATTATAGGTACCGCCAATATTTCCGTCAACCACAACAAGTGGTCCGATACCTGCATTAATGGTACCCACCCCACGAACAACAACGGTTGAGCCGGCTGTTGGATCGCCAGAGGCCGAGCTCGCTACCACGCCAGGTGCTTTACCCTGTAGCAAATTACCCAGGTTTACCGAAGTTACATCATTTAGTTGCGAACCGCTTACAGTTGTAACCGCACTCGAAATTTCCGATTTCTTTTTAGTGGTATAACCTACAACTGTTACGGCATCAAGATTAGTCGTTTCATCTGTTAAAGAAACATTGAGCGTGGTGTTTGTACCAACTTTAAGCGTTTGAGTGCTAAAGCCCAATGCTTTAAACTCCAGGCTGCTCTCATTGTCGGCGTTGATAGAATATCTTCCGTTTGCATCAGTTTGTGTGGCAGTTTTAGTGCCAAGTACAGTTACTGTTATGCCAGGAAGTGGAAGCTTTTTACTGTCAGTGACAGTACCAGTGATGGCGCGATTTTGTGCCTTTAACAAAAAAGCACAGGCCATAAGGGAAATTATTAAAATTAATTTCTTCATGTTTTTCAGGTTAGATTAGTTTTTAGGTTTGTTGTTTTTCGGAGCGCTGAGGCTTTTAAGGAGGGATAAACGTTACTCTCATGTTCATGTTTTGTACTTTTATTTAACCAGTTATTACTAAACTATTACCTTAAAAATTAACATCAAACGATTAATGCAGCGCAAACGTTTGCCTGAAACATGGTGTAAATAAGATAATACCGGGCTTTTTAACTCCTTTTATCGTTACGACAGATTATGATGACAGTTGCTATGGGGTTATATGTACGCAAACGTTTGTTTCTGTTGCGCATACTTAGCTTTTGGAGAAATGTAAAGAGCGGTTCTGTTACATTTTCCCAAACAAAAACAACCAATTTTATGTTCATCACGTATAGTAATTATTAGATGGCGAGTAAAGGTTTCATTAGGTTATTGATTTTTATCTAATGAAAATGTTAAATGATGGCATGTTCCTTTTATTTTTCTGTCAAAACTTGTAAATTGCCTATATAAATAGATACAATTTGTCAGTTTCTAAGCGTTGGGAAATACTTACAATAAACCGACAATAAAATTATTTGAAGCGGATGTTTTTGGCAAAAGTCCCTTTAAAACCTTTATAACACTTAATACGTAGATAAATAGAAATAAAATATTATTTATCACGACGGTATTCTTGCATTGATTTTAAGGCTTTCAGGCGTGTATAGGCCTCTTTATCCACCCGGATGGCGCAATTGTTGATAAAATAAAGAAAACAGCACTTACTCTTTTTATAATTTATTTTATAGTTTAGGGACGTAGCTGTTAAGAAAGGTATTATGGAAGCAAAATTTTCACCACAGGTTAAAGATGTAATCTCTTTTAGTAGGGAGGAAGCGCTCCGCTTAGGGCACGATTACATCGGAACCGAGCATTTATTATTAGGCCTCATCCGCGAAGGCGATGGTATGGCAATAAAAATTTTACGATCGTTAGGAGTTGATACTGGTAAATTGCGCCGCTCAATTGAAGATGCCGTTCGCGGTACATCGAGTGTTACAGTAAACTTAGGCAATATACCGTTGACGAAACAGGCCGAAAAAGTTTTAAAGATTACTTACTTAGAAGCTAAAATATTTAAAAGCGATTTAATTGGTACCGAACATTTATTGTTATCGGTTTTGAGAGATGATGATAACATTGCCTCGCAAATCTTGTTGCAGTATGGTGTTACTTACGATGTTTTTAAACAAGAAGTAGAAGTAAATAAGAACGGCTTCAGAGACGATATTTCGAACAGCGCCTCTACAGGTGGCGACGACGATTATCGTGAAGAAGAAAGCTTTAGTACACCTAAAAAAGTGTCAGATATAAAATCTAAAACACCTGTTTTAGATAATTTCGGTCGCGATTTAACCAAGGCAGCAGAAGAAGGTCGTTTAGATCCGATTGTTGGCCGCGAGAAAGAAATTGAGCGAGTATCTCAGATTTTATCCCGCAGGAAAAAGAACAACCCGATTTTGATCGGTGAGCCGGGAGTGGGTAAATCAGCAATTGCAGAAGGCCTGGCCTTGCGTATTGTACAACGTAAAGTTTCGCGTGTGCTTTTTGGCAAACGTGTAGTTACGTTAGATTTGGCTTCGCTTGTGGCCGGTACGAAATACCGTGGTCAGTTCGAAGAGCGTATGAAAGCTGTGATGAACGAGCTTGAAAAATCTACTGATGTAATTTTATTTATTGATGAGATTCATACCATTGTTGGCGCAGGTGGTGCATCTGGTTCGCTTGATGCTTCGAACATGTTTAAACCAGCATTGGCCAGGGGTGAAATTCAATGTATTGGTGCCACTACTTTAGATGAGTACCGTCAGTACATTGAAAAAGATGGCGCTTTAGACCGTCGTTTCCAAAAAGTGATGGTTGAGCCTGCAACTCCTGATGAAACTGTTGAGATTTTAACCCGTATTAAAGATAAGTACGAAGAGCACCACGGTGTAACTTATACCGATGAGGCCATTCAGGCATGCGTTACGTTAACTTCTCGCTATATTTCTGATCGTTTCTTGCCTGATAAAGCTATTGATGCATTAGATGAAGCGGGATCGAGAGTTCACTTAACCAATATCCATGTTCCTCAAAACATTATTGATATCGAAGCTAAAATTGAAGATATCAAGTTAGAGAAAAACAAGGTTGTACGTAGTCAGAAATACGAAGAAGCAGCAAAACTCCGCGATACAGAGAAAAATTTAATTGAAGAATTAGATAAAGCCAAAGCTGAGTGGGAGGCTGAAACCAAAACCAAACGTTACGAAGTATCAGAAGATAACGTAGCTGAGGTGGTGGCCATGATGACTGGTATTCCGGTGCAACGTGTTGGCCAAACCGATAGTCAGAAACTGTTGAACATGTACGATAAAGTGGCCGAGAAAATTATCGGTCAGGATGATGCGATTAAGAAATTAACCAAAGCCATCCAACGTACAAGAGCCGGATTAAAAGATCCTAAAAAACCAATTGGTTCGTTTATTTTCTTAGGTCCAACTGGTGTAGGTAAAACGGAATTGGCAAAAGAACTGGCACGTTTCATGTTTGATAGCGACGATTCGCTGATTCAGATTGACATGAGCGAGTACATGGAGAAATTTGCAGTATCGCGTTTAGTAGGAGCGCCTCCGGGATATGTAGGTTATGAAGAAGGTGGACAGTTAACTGAAAAAGTTAGAAGAAAACCTTATGCTGTGATCTTATTGGATGAGATTGAAAAAGCGCACCCTGATGTATTCAATATCTTATTGCAGGTTTTAGACGAAGGACAATTAACAGATAGCTTAGGCCGTAAAGTTGATTTTAGAAATACAATCATTATTATGACATCGAACATTGGTGCACGCCAATTGAAAGATTTCGGTCAGGGTGTTGGTTTCTCTACTTCAGCTAAAAACAATCAGGCAGAATCGCACAGTCGTGGTGTAATTGAAAGTGCTTTAAAACGCGCTTTTGCACCTGAGTTCTTAAACCGTGTTGATGATGTAGTGGTATTTAACAGTTTAGGTAAAGAAGAAATCTTCAAAATTATCGATATCGAATTAAAAGCTTTATTCGGTCGTGTACATACTTTAGGTTATGATATTGCCTTAACTGAAAATGCAAAAGAATATATTGCCGATAAAGGTTTCGATAGTAACTTCGGTGCCCGCCCTTTAAAAAGGGCTATCCAGAAATATCTGGAAGATCCGATTGCGGAAGAAATCCTTAAAGGTGAATTAACTGAAGGAGATGTTTTGGAAATCGATTACGATAAAACAGCCGATCTGATCTCAGTAAATCACAAAAAAGGCGAAAAGAAGAAAGAACAATCAGCAGAAGAAGATTCTTCAGCTAAATAACTTGAAACTCCCGATGAAAATCGGGAGTTTTTTTGTTTAAAACGGCCTGTTAATGTCTGATAGCTGTTTATAGAGTAAGAAAAAGATTATGGTGGACGATTATTTTTTAAAAAATCAATGTATCTTTCGCTAAACAAACCATAGTCATGAAATCTATCGTCCCCAAATTAATGTGCTTAGCGCTATGCTGTGCACTCATGTCATGTAAAAAAGGAACTGATTCTACCACTACAGAGACACCTCCAACATTAAAAATAGAAATTTCTACGACCACCAATATCAATAACGATGCGTTGTTAAAATTGGTTAATGATACACGTTTGGCGGGTTGTAAATGTGGTAGCACCACCATGCCTCCGGTTGCTGCACTAACCTGGAATGTAAATTTGGCTTCGGCCGCTATTTATCAGAGTAAATATACCGCATCTATAAAAAGCCTGGTGCATACCTCTGCAAATGGAGAAACGGTTGGCACACGCGTTACTGCAACAGGTTATAACTGGACAACAGTTGGCGAAAACTTAGCATCGGGGCA
This sequence comes from Pedobacter ghigonis, assembly GCF_903166585.1. Lineage (GTDB taxonomy): Bacteria > Bacteroidota > Bacteroidia > Sphingobacteriales > Sphingobacteriaceae > Pedobacter > Pedobacter ghigonis. Next base: position 14,203 of record NZ_CAESCM010000012.1, on the reverse strand, counting down.
AACTACAGAAGCACAGGTTTTTAATGAGTGGTTGGCAAGCGAAAGCCATTGCAAAAACATGATGACTGCATCTTTTAAAGAAATGGGGGCTGCCAGAACGGATAATTACTGGGCACAGGTTTTTGCTTCAAAATAAAAATACGATCGTCATTTCGATCCGATAGCTATCGGATGAAGCAAGCCAGTTTTCACCGATAGCGTGCACTCCGCTCGAAATGACGATTATCTTTACATTAACTCCTTCAAGGCCTGATAGTACCGCTCATAATTTTGCGGGTCGGTATTTAAAAATAGAAAAGGCTCAATAAGTTCCAGTTCCATCAATAAAAATTGGCCGTTAACAAAAGTGCCGTCAACCCGTGCATAGAGCGCGTTTTTCGCAAATAAATCTATGTATTGTTGTGCTATAAAAATTTGCTCCTTACTGGGGCTTTGCGGATGAACTGAACCGCCATGAGCCGGTTGAACCCTAAAATCGCCTGGTTTTGCCTGTTTAACCAGCGAATGGCTGTATACGCTATTAAAGAAAATAAACGACCATTCTCCGTTTTCGAGAATTTCGGGCAAAAAGGGTTGTACAATAAAGTCCTCTTCCTGCAGTAGCTCATTTAGTTTGTGGTTTACTGCTGCCACATTATCAGCTGTAACCTTAAAAGTATTTTTAGCTCCGCCGCTTACACAGGGTTTTACAATCAGTTTATCTACTCCAAATTTCGCGAAGAAATCGTTCAGGTTAACACTTTCCGCTTTGCGAATAAAGGTACTTGGCGTAATTTTTAATCCAGCTGCTTCAATTTCCTGCAGGTATAATTTATTGGAATTCCATTTTACCCGTTCAATGGGGTTAAGTAGCCTTACATTTAGCTGTGCCAGTTTTTCAAGCCATTGGTAAAAATCGTTTATGAGGTCAAAATAATCCCAGGGAGATTTTAATACTGCTAAATCATAATCTTGCCAGTTTATTTCGGGATCATTCCAAATTACTTTTTCAATGCTTAATCCTTTCTCCTTTAAAAAAATTAAGAGTTTATCGTCTTCACTTTCAACAGTGGCACTATCGTAAGCGCCTTTATCCAGATAGGTAACTAATGCAATATTCATGGCACAAAATTATAGCAAATTATGAATTTAACCGGTTAATATTTTGATTAAAACAAACTGATCTGATCGCTAGGAATTTTAAAAAGGCTGTGGTCTAAAATAATATCTTTTACATTTAGGCCGTTCAGGCGACAGTGCAGCCTGAAATTGTCTCTGATCATTTGCGAAATATTCCCATCACCCCGCATACGGTCGCCAAAGCGACTGTCGTTTACCTGGCCACCATGGCAGCTCTGGATCATGTGCCAAACTTTATCAAAGCGATCAGGGAAATTTTTACGCAGCCAGTCTTCAAATATCTGCGCAATGGCACCATTTAACCGCACCACCGTATAGCCTGCTTTTATGGCACCAGCATTGGCAACGGCCTTTAATATTTTAGGAATTTCATGATCGCTTAATCCCGGTACGAGCGGTGCAACCATAACCCCCATGGGGATGCCGGCCTGGCTCAATTCTTCAACAATCCTTAACCTTTGCTTGGCAGTGGTGGTACGGGGTTCCATTACCTGCCTTAAGTCTTCGTTTAAACTGTTAATGGAAACATAAACCATGCAAAGGTTCAGTTTAGCCATTTCCTGCAAAATATCCTTATCGCGTAAGATTAACGAGTTTTTGGTGATCATGCCAATGGGCTGTTTATAAGCCAGGGCAATTTCGAGCAACCGCCTGGTAAGTTTAAATTTTCTTTCGGCAGGCTGGTAGCAGTCGGTATTGCCTGAGAGTGAAATGGTAGTAGCGTCCCATCCTTTTTTCTCTAGAAATTTTTTAAAGAGGGCAGGAGCATCCTGTTTTACAATAATTTTGCGTTCAAATTCTATACCTGCGCTGTAACCCCAGTATTGATGCGAATTGCGGGCATAACAATAGGTACAGCCATGCTCGCAGCCCTGGTAAGGGTTTAGGGAATAAGCCATGCCTACATCCGGACTGTCAACCTTATTTACAATGGTTTTCGAATGCTCAAAAATGAACGAGGTTTTGCGGTCGCTTTCTTCCCAATCGTCTATCCCTTCATCGTGCTCTTTTACGTACACATCTTTCAAAAAACGGTTGTGCGGATTAACCTGTGCGCCCCGCCCCTTAAAATATTGTTTTTCTTCTCCGCTCATCATACGATAAAATTACTAAAAATATTAGTAATTTGAAAGCGGCATTATGGGCACTTTTCCACAATTGCAAACAAGAAGGTTTTACTTTTTAGCCAGCGGAATATAATCCATAGGTACCATATCGGCCACTTTTTCGTAAGCCCAGTAACCCTCATACAGTAATGATCTCGAATCGTAAATGCCGCCATTTTCGTAGAAACGAACACCCTCACCAGTTAGATTGGCAACAGAAATTTCATTTTCCGGCACATCCAACGGCCTGAAAATCCAGAAACCGGTTTTAGAGTAAGCCAGCGATTCTTTTTCTTTGGTGTATTGAATCAGCAGGGCATCGGTATAACTCAAATATTTCAGGTTTTGGTTATAATAGTGTACAAGCGTATCGGTAAGTACATCAGCCCGCGAAAATTTATCGATGGTACGCGGCATTTCCTTTTGCTTGGTCCAGAAAGCGAGTAAGGCTGTATCAACCTTTCCTTTAGTTTGCCTGATACCTGTTTTTTCGGGCACCGCTTTTATTTTCTCCAGATTGGTATTAATTACATATTCCGGATAACGGTTTGGATTGGGTACCTTAACCATTTTATTGATGATAAAGCCTTCCTCCTGTGCTTTATTGGCATAAAGTGAGCGGAAGAAATGCTGCGACGAGCCGTAATAGGCCACTTCTCTTGCCCCAATGTACTTTTTCTTTTTCGAAGCAGAAGCTTTTAACTCTTCAAAAAACGGGTGACCGGAGTAGTAAATAATGTGTGTACGCGAGTTATACTCAAAACGATCGAGCATATATTTCAGACGGTAGCCCAGCGCTTTATTTTCTACAATCAGGAACTCGGTGGTAGAAACAGTTAAGGTACTTTTGGTAATATCGAAATCAACATTTAAAACCTGCGGATTCAGAATTTTACACTGAAGGGCATTCGGTGTTTTGCCAATAAAGAACTCTTTAAACTGGTTGATGTATTTCTGCCGGTTCGGATCGGCCCTAACGGTTACCTCATCAAGCTGGGCAACATTTTCTTTCAAGACTAATTCTACCTGCACCGATTTATCAGATATGATTACACTTTTGGAATAGGGAAGGTAGCCCACAATCTGCACCAGCAAATCGTAACTGCCTGGTTTAAGATTCGTCAGTTTAAAACGGCCGTCGTTATCGGCAACAGTAGCAATTTTATACCCGCTTAAATAAATGCTTGCACCGGGTAAGCCATCTTTCTGATCGCGTACCAAACCGCTGATCGTGTAGGTATTTTGAGCAATAGCATTAGCGCCCCAGATCAGGAATAATAGTGACACTAAAAGGCTTTTAATCATGGAGACGAATGTAACCAAAAGGCTTAATATTTATTAAAAAGCAAAAATATTTTTAACAATTTTAACACTTAACCACGGCTTTTTTACGGTCGGGGTGGCAAATAATCCATAGGTACACTGTCGGCAATTTTCTCCCAGGCCCAGTAGCCCGAAAAAAGCATCGACCGTGGATTGTAAATGCCTCCGTTTTCGTAAAAATATACGGGGGCTACCTGTAAAGTGACAGTTGATATTTGATAGCCAAAATAGTCGGGTGGCCTGCTAATCGAAAAGCCAAGCCGTTCTGTAAAGGATGGATCCTCGGTTTCTTTGGTATAAACCACATAAAGTTTATCTGTAAAATTAATGGCCTTAATGGCAGCATCAGGGGTTGGCCGTGCTAAAGTATCTTGTAATACCGGAGCTTTACTTAGTACTGAAATCTCTTTTGGCAGGTTTTTCTTCTTGGTCCAGTAATTTAGCGAATCGCCCATGGTGAGGTGAATGTTGCCCGTAAAAGTTTGCGCCTGACCAAAACGCTTAATATTGGCGTTGATCAGGCTGTCCTTAGGCCTGTCGCGGTTTGGAACACTTTGCAGTTTATTGATGATAAAACCTTCTTCCGTAGCCTTTTTGTGGTATAAGGATTTGAAAAAATGCTGCGGTGAACCCAAGTAAGCAGTTAAGCGCTTTTTATCCCAGATTTGTTTCTGGCGTTTTGAGCCTTTTAAATCCTCGTAAGTAGGGTAGCCCTCGTAATAAATAATATTGGTTTTACGGCTGTATTCGAAATTATTAACCAGGTATTTGATGCGGTAACCGAGTGCTTTGTTTTCGATGATGAGAAACTGATTACTCTTAACAGTAAGCAAAGCATTTTCCCTGTCGTAATCGATAATCAGCACATTGGGATTAATGAGTTTGCATTGCGCAGCATTAGGGGTTGTTCCGACAAAGAAATCCTTAAACATGGCAATATAATGCGCCCTGTTTAGATCGGGTTTTATGGTTACTTCTTCCAGTTGGGTAACACTTTCTTCAAGAATCAGATCGAGTTTTACATCTTTATCGGCAACGACTACATTTTTATTGAGCGCTTTATATCCAAGTAGCTGCACCAGGATATCGTAGTTTCCGGGCTTTAAGAGGAGTTTATAAGCTCCGTTATTATCAGAAGAGGTAGCAATTTTGTAACCACTCACATAAATACCTGCACCGGGTAATGCTTCTCCACGCTTATCCTTCACCATACCGGTAAGGGTATAATTTTGCGCAGAACACAATGTGCCAGCGATAACAAGCGAGAGTAGAATTAATAATGATTTCATCGATTAAATATAAACTAATTATTTAGTTTTAATAATGCTTAATGAAAATTTTTGGTAGTGTCAGATATTTCCATCTGACAGCACAAATAGATTATGCCAATAACTCTTTTGCGTTTTCTACAGCCGATGCTCCGGGGTTTTTACCGCTCAACATTTCGGCAATAATGCCAATGCGCTCTTCCTGCTTCAATTTACGAATTCCTGTGGTAGTTTTTCCACTATCTTCGTGTTTATGTACAAAATAATGCGATTCGCCTTTAGCTGCAATCTGCGGCAAGTGGGTAATGGAAATTACCTGCATGTTATTGCCAAGATCGGAGATAACTTCGCCGACTTTTAAGGCAGTTTCGCCCGAAATACCGGTATCAATCTCATCAAAAATAATGGTTGGAAGTGAGGTATGTTGAGCCAGCAAGGCTTTAATGGCCAGCATTAAGCGCGATAATTCACCCCCCGATGCTACTTTACTAACCGGGGCAGGGGCCTGACCGGCGTTAGCTGTAAATAATAAGTTGATTTCATCTAAACCATCTTTATTCAGTTCGGCTACTACTTTCTGGTCTAAAAATAATCTGGCATTCAGCATGCCAACTTTTTTTAGGGTAAGACCGGTTTGTTCTTCAACCTGTTTAATGGCTTTTTTTCTATTGGCGCTTAACTGCGTAGCTTTTTGCTGCAGTTCCTGCTGAAGTTGCGAAATCTCTTTTTGAAGTTTTTCGATATGCTCATCAGAAGATAAAAGCTGGTTCAGGTTATCTTCCAGCTGATGTTGAAAGGCCAGAAGCTCGGTATTGTTGGCCAGGCGGTGTTTCTGCTGAAGTGAATAAAATAAATCGAGTCTTTGGTTTACAATTTCCAGGCGATCGGCGCTGTGCAAGGTGTTTTCTTCAATGCTTGCAACTTCATCGGTAATGTCTTTAATTTCGATAATCGACGAACGCAAACGCTCGTATAACACATTAATGGCCGGATCGAATTTTTCTATCCCCTGCAGTTGTAACGATGCCTCTTTTAAAATCTGAAGGGCAGAAGGCTCGCTTTCACTAATTAAACCTGAAGCAGTAAGCAGGGCTCTTTTAATGGTTTCGGCATGAGTGAGGCGTTCCAGTTCCAGTTCCAGTTCTTCCTGTTCACCTTCCTGCAGTTTGGCCTGCTCCAGCTCGTTAAACAAAAATTGCTCGTAATCTTGCCTGTTTCTGGCCTCGTTCGCTTCGCTAACAAGTTTTTTTAACAGGTTATTGTCATGCTTCAGTTTTTTAAATCCGCTGCGGTAGTCGGTCAAAAGCGGCTGGTGACTGGCCAGCGAATCTACAATCAGCAATTGAAAATCGGTATCGTTTATTTCCTGTGTGGCATGCTGCGAATGGATGTCGATCAGTTTTTCGCCAATCTGTTTTAGAATGGATAAGTTAACCGGGGTATCGTTAATGAAGGAGCGCGATTTCCCATCTATCGAAATTTCGCGGCGCAAAAGGCTTTCTTTAGAAAAATCGAGATCATTTTCTTCAAAAAGTTCTTTCAGGTTCTCGTCAGCCAGTGCAAAACTTCCTTCAATTACACATTTTTTATCCTGGTTAAAAAAGTATTTACTTTCTGCCCTTTGGCCCAAAATTAGCGACAATGCACCTAGAATGATCGATTTTCCGGCACCGGTTTCGCCGGTTATAATGTTTAAGCCGCGATCGAACTCAATATCGAGGCTATCAATTAATGCGTAATTACGTATAGAAAGTTTTTGAAGCATAGCTTTGCGAAAATACTAAAAAGATATTTCAACATTCAATGCAAAACAAAAACAGCGAAGAATAATCTCTTCGCTGCTCAATTAAATTTGTGTGGTTTAGCTTCTTTTTATTTAATTGCAATATTGATGTTATTATTATCCAATAGATTGATATTGTCAGTTTTGATAAAAGTTTTCAATGCCAGCTGGTCGGCAACTTTGAAATTGGTGTCTTTATAAGTTACCAGTGCATTTTCTGTATTTAATGCTTTAACGGGGCTGGTGAAATTCTTGTTGTTATAAAGCATCACAGCCGGCATTACATAGGTGCCTTTGTTGCCACCTTCAATTTTTTCCTTTTTCTCTGTCTTCTCCTTTTTTTCGATCTTCTCTTGCAGCTCTTTTACTTCTTTATCAAATTTTTCTCTCAGCTTTTTGTACTCTTCGGTTTGTTTTACTTTATTGTTGCTGTTGTCGAAGTATAGGATATGGGCATCTCTGTACTTTTGACCCAGAGAATCGCTACGTAGGTTGCTAAGTGCAGATAGTTTAGACAAATCAATATCTTTTGCAATGCTTAAGTTAATTCGATCTACCTGTGCCCTAAATTCGGGTGTATTTACTTTTGCAGCAATATCTTCTCCAAATTTTTTCCATTTGGCCTGCGCTTCTGGTGAGCTGAATTGTTTAGACATGTCTTCAGCCATTTTTTTCCATTTAGCCTGGGCTTCTGGTGAGTTCATTTTCTTTTGCATATCCTCTCCAAATTTTTTCCACTTAGCTTGTGCTTCTGGCGAGTTATATTGTTTGGCGATATCGTCTCCGAATTTTTTCCATTTGGCTTGTGCTTCCGGCGAATTGTATTGTTTGGCCATATCTTCTCCAAATTTTTTCCATTTAGCCTGTGCTTCAGGCGAATTAAACTCACGGTCAATTTTAACCCTGAATAACGAATCTTTGAATTTAAAGCCACTATCCATCTGGATTCTGAAAGCATTTCTTCCACCAAAAAGTTCATCCCTGTAAAAATCTTTGCGGATACTATCCGGCATTTCTTTTACCGAGTTGTATTCGGTTTTATTGCCGTTGGCATCAACAGTAACAATTTTAATTTTACGTTTCTTGGTGGTATCGGTACAGAAAGTATGGTTAAAAGTTGGAGCTGAGGCAACAAATCTCACCATTTCCTGTTTGGCTGGTTTTTTGGTTTCTTTTTTCTTTTCTGTCGGATTGATCCAGGCTATAGAAAACAAGCAGGCTACACCAAGCGTTAGGGCTGCCATTTGTTGTTTGGCATTTAAATAATTTGTTTTCATGTTGGTTATTCTTTTAATACGTTGATATAAATTCTGGGTTTTACCGGTTGCTGCCAACGCATAGGCCGGACTGTTCTTATCTTTAAGCAGTTCCAGTTTAAGCAGGGCATGGGCATAGTTCAATGGCTTTCCGGTAATTTTAAGTACCAGGTCATCGCAGGCATGTTCGCGCTCAATGTGGATGAAACGACCTGCCATCCACACAAATGGGTTGTAGAAAAGCAAGGTTTCTATCGCTGTTTTGATCAGGTTTAATAAAAAGTCGTTTCTTCTGATGTGAGATAGTTCGTGGATGAGGATCGCTTCTACCTGATCGTTATCCAGCTGGTTTACCAGTGCTACCGGAAACAGTACTACTGGTTTTAAATAACCGATAACCAAAGGCACATTCACAATAGCCGACAAGTGGAACTGGATACTTTTTTTGATTTTAAGATGCGCTGTTACTTGTTTGAAAATTGCTTTCCAGCTTTCGGGAATAGCACTTAAGCTATCCTTTTTTAGTTTAGACAACTGATTGTAGCCTTTAGCAATTACAAAGAGTTGAAGCAAAATACCGATGATATAAAAAGCGACTACAATTGGGAAATACTGTTCGGCCTTACTGCTAAAGCTGGGTGGCAGGTTGTTAAAGTATTGATAAACCTGGATATTCTGCGGGTTGATTGCAGGTGCCTGACTATTGGTACTCAGCATCATCTGACTAATAAAATTGTAACCAAAACCAATAAACATTAAAATAATGGCACTAAAAGCAAGATTGTGTTTGTGCTTTGCTGCCAGTTTAGGTAAGCTAAGCATTACGATAAATAACACACCGTAAATAATAGCACTTTGCCACAAAGAGTTTAAAATGCTCCAGCCAAATGCTTTGATGAATTGTTGTAATAAAGTTTCCATAATGGTGGTTTTAATTTTTTTTAACGGGTTATACCCGAATAATCATTTCAATTAGGGAGCTATACCCTACACCGTTCAACCCTCAACTTTCGGCCTTATTTAAGGCTGTCTAAATATTTTTTAATTTCATCAATCTCATCTGCACTTGCGCTGTGGTTACCCAAAGCCTGCATTACCAATCTTGCTGCCGATCCGTTAAATACATTGTCGATCATTTTGTTTACCAATTGCTTTTCGGTTTTATCCTGACTAGCCAATGCTTTATAGATGTGTGTTTTTTGGTTAGTATCTCTTTCTACCATTCCTTTTTCATGCATAATCTGCATCAGTTTTAGGGTAGTGGTGTAGCCTGAGTCTTTTTTGTTCAATGATTCATGCACTTCTCTTACCGTTGCATTCCCCTTATGCCAAAGCACCTGGAGGATTTCCATTTCGCCTTCTGTTGGTTTGATGTTGTTATTCGCCATATGTTACAGGTTGTACGAATTATTTCGTAATCAAATGTACGAAGATATTCGTAATATCAAAATGTTTTAACAAAAATTTAACTATTGTACTGGGTTAATGAGTATAAGACGCAGGAGAGGGGGGAAAGTTGCATCTGGTGGAAGGTTAACTGTTTGAACTGGTTAATTGGTTAACTGTGAGAGTAGATCTGGTAAGGGGTTAATTGTTTGGACTGGTTAATTGGTTAACTGTGAGAGTAGATCTGGTAAGGGGTTAATTGTTTGAACTGGTCAATTGGTTAACTGTAAGAATATATCCCGTAAAGGGTCAATTTGTTTTAAAGGACTAACCAACAATTAACCGATTAACCATTAAACTAGTTTTTCTTCAACCCTTCATATTTGCCAATATTTGCCGGATCGATTTCAGCCAGCATATTGTAGGCTTTTAAACGCTCCTGTACATTCAGTTTGGTGAGTACGTTGGTTACTTCTTCTGCTTTTGAGGCAAAATAAACGTTAGGGAAAATGGATCCCAGTTTCTGTTTATCCATTTGTTGCAGGGCAGGGAGTGCCGCTACAATTTGGTTTAAACCTTTATCGTTATCTGTTAGCTGATCGAGGCCACTTAAATGGTAGCTGTAAATAAAGCTACGCAGTTCGCCAAAAATCGGGTTCAGCACATTCTCGTTAAACCAAAAACGGTTACGTAAACCATCAGCTGCTTTCCAGCCGGTATTGCCAGAGGCCTGTGCCAGGTTAATGATGTTTTGTGCTTTTTTATAAAAAGGAGTTCCACCCATTTTGCTAAAACTGTCTTTGTCCATCCCGATAATGGTATAGGCATAGTAGCTGAGGAGGGCACTGATATTCGAAATATAATTCTGATCAGAAAAATCGATAGTAGAGCCATCCAGGTAATTGAAATCGAAGTTTTTATCGCTCATGTTCAGCAAGGTGCTGTTGTACGAACTGTTAAAAACCGGTCGACTACTCTGAATCTGGGCTTCGGCCGTATATCCCGATCCGCCATCCCAGGAGTTGATGGTAATGATAAAACTACAGTCGATACGCTCTTGCGGCTTGTAAGCTTCGTTGCTGAATTTGTTGTTGTTTAAAAAATCGCGGATTGTTTTTTGAAGGGCATCAAGCGTTGGTTTGCTAATGTTCGACACCTGAGGAGCCAGTACAGTTACACGCGCATTTAATTCCTGCGCCTGTACTTTACCAAAGCCGGTTAGCAACACCAATATCCAAAAAATCCTTTTTATCATTTTGCAATTTTTAAAATAGCTGAGCAAATATCTTTAGCAACATCGGCTTTAGCTTTCATTTCGAAAACACTGCGTTCTAAAGCCTTGTTAAAAATAGTAATTTTATTGGTATCTGATTTAAAACCTGCGCCCTTATCGTTTAAAGAATTTAAAACTACCAGATCGAGATTTTTCTTTTCCAGTTTACCTTTGGCATAATTTTCTTCATCGTTGGTTTCTAAAGCAAATCCAACCAGAATCTGATTCCCCTTTTTCGCTTTACCCAGGGTAGCCAGTATGTCGACTGTTTTTTCGAGTTCGAGCACCAGGCTGCTATGCTGCTTTTTGATCTTATTGGTAGCTACAATTTTTGGTCGGTAGTCTGCCACGGCGGCACACATAACGGTAATGTCGGTTTCAGGGAATACAGCTAAACAGGCTTCGTACATTTGTTGCGCACTTACTACATCTGTCCTTTTTACTGTTTGACTCGATTTTTGAGCAGTTGGTCCTGCTATTAAAGTCACATTGGCACCCAATCTGGCCAGTTCATCTGCCAAAGCAAAGCCCATTTTACCCGAGGAGTGGTTACCTATAAAACGAACAGGATCTATCGCTTCGTAAGTCGGTCCGGCTGTTACCATTACTTTTTTGCCGTATAGTGGCATCGATTTTTTTATAGCTTCATCCAGAAAAGAAATAATTTCTTCGGGCTCTGCCATACGGCCTTCGCCATATAAACCACTGGCCAGTTCGCCGCTTCCGGGTGCAATAACGATATTGCCGTAGCTGTTAATTTTTGCAATGTTGGCCTGTGTGCTTTCGTGTTTCCACATGTCTAAATCCATTGCCGGAGCAACATAAACCGGGCATTTCGCCGAAAGGTAAACTGCTGTTAGCAAATTGTCGCAAATTCCGGTAGCCAGTTTGGCCAGGGTATTGGCGCTAATAGGGGCAATGATGATGAGATCGGCCCATAAGCCCAATTCTACATGGTTGCTCCATACACCGGTTTCCTCTTCGAAATACTGGGTATAAACGGGGTTTTTAGAAAGCGTAGCAAGGGTAAGTGGTGTTATGAAATTAGCACCATCAGGGGTAAGGATAACCTTTACGTTTGCACCAGCTTTTACAAGCAACCGAACCAGAAAGGCCGATTTATATGCTGCGATGCTGCCGCAAACGCCAAGGATTATATTTTTATTTTTTAGCATAATGCAGAGTACACAGGGCATGGAGCATAGAGCGTAATGCTAAAAACGCTTTGCTCTAAACGCTATGCGCAATGCTTTTACTTTTGTTCTTTAGCAGGATTCCTGTGATAAATTTTCTCGTTCAAAAATTCATCAATAGCAACTAAAACAGGCTTAGGCATACGTTCGTAATGCTTGCTGATTTCAATTTGCTCGCGGTTTTCGAAAATTTCTTCTAAATTATCGTTGCTCGATGCAAATTCTGCTAATTTACCGTGTAACTCCTCTTTAACGTTGTTCGAAATCTGATTTGCTCTTTTAGCAATCACAACTAAAGATTCGTATAAGTTATCTGTAGTTTTATCTAAATCGTGTACGTTTCTGGTAACTGTAGTATTTGGTACAGCAGGTTTGTTAGTATTCATGTATTACTTGTTTTTAATATCCGTTTTATTTGTTGCAGCAGCGGTATCTTTTATTTTACCAGCTCTGATCAGCATTTTCTTGTATTTTTCCTGTTCGGTGTTATACAAGGCAATTTCTTGTTTGGTAGCTACAATACCAGCCTCAACATCTTCTTTCAATAGTTTGGCATCCTTGGTATACTGACTTTCAGGATGATTTTCTGTAAACTCGGTATATAAAGCAAGTGCTTCATTATAACGATCTTCCTGACGGTAAACCAAACTGTTTTTAGCGTATAAATATTGCGCCTTAATCATTAAGAAATCCATTTCCTCGGCGTATTTAATATCCGGGTAATCTCTTTGTGCATTTTTTAAAGCAATAACTGCAGCTCTGTAATTATCGATATTACTAGGACCGGTAGTTAAATACATTTTAGCATTTTCAAAAGCCTTATCTTCCAGTTTACCCCTTAAAGTGGCAATGTACTTGCTGGCAGCAGCTGCACGGTCGCTGGTAGGGTATAAGTTGATAAAAAGCTGCAAAGCATCAATCGCCTTATAAGTGTTTTCCTGATCTAAAGAGAAATTTGGCGATTCTAAATAATAGCAATATGCGCCCATATACCTGGCTTCCTCAGCATTTTTACTTGCAGGATAAGTATCTGCAAAGCTCTTAAACTGATACCTGGCCGTAGTATAATCACTTAATCTGTATAAGGTATAAGCATAATAATAGTTCAGATCTTCAGCTTCTGCACGGCCACGGTATTTCTGAGAAAGATCCTCAAAAAGCACCAATGCCTTGCTGTAATCCCTTTTATTATACAAACGAAGCGCCTCCTGGTATTTTTTAGCCACGTCGTTACTCGCCCTCAATTTCTCGAAACGACTTTTACAACCTGCCACACCCAAAGCGGCAACAAATACTAAAATAATTAAGTGTTTAACTTTAAACATTCTGCAAAGATAATTAATAATACGATAACATCAATAAAAACAATTCGCCGCTAAGCTATGTAAAGCAATTCAGTACAAATAAACAGTTAACAATTTTTAACATATATATAGTATGGTTCGTAATGTGCTAGCTTATTCTTTTCGGTATTGCTTTTATATATATGCTTTATATAGTATAACTTATTTCCCTTTTATTCGAAAAGCAATGTCTGTACTACTATATAGGTACGTTCCCGTCCTTTGCTTCAAATCCTCTCCCGATTGAAATATCGGGATGCGGGTTTTCCACTCCGGCCGGGTTTAAGTGGCTGGGGCGGTGCAAGACAGGTCGTCATGACGCACAAAAAAGCAAAAGCAGCCTTCAAACTTTAATTTCCTTAACTGCTTAATGATAAAAAAAAGCATAGTGCATGGAGCTAAGGCCCTATAATAATGGAAAGGACTTTGCGTGCGCTGTGCTTTTCTTCGCGCCCTTTGTGGTTAAAAACGGGCTGTCGCTGGGATAAATTGCCCGATAACAACCCAGGAGCGCTAATTGTTTGGTATTCCTTAATATTATTTCCTGCTGTAAACCAATTATTTAGCCAAATTCTTTCAGAAAACCTACAAATCCATTTGTGGGCTTTATAATTTTTCCTACCTTTGCAACCCGCTCGGAAGGAGAGGGAGTTAATTGAAAAGCGTACAATAGAGGGGATAGGGCAGGATTTATTTTAAAATAAAGCTTGCAGGAAGGAAAAAGATTGTTACCTTTGCAGCCCGCTCCGGAAGGAGAGGGAAGCTAAATAAAATTAGCGTATTGAAATAGCGAAGAAGGGAAAAAAGGAAACGAAAAAATAAAAAATATTTTATTTGGAAGTTAAAAAAAGATTCCTACCTTTGCACTCCCAACCGAAAGGAAGGGCAAAAAAAGCTGAGCGGCGGATGTCGCGGAAAGCAAACGAAAAAAGATTGAAACAGGCGAAAACTGAAGGCCGGACGAATAAGACCGGCAGAAACCAAGACCCTGAAGATATATAAAAAGGCAACCGCGAGGTGACGCCGATAAGTTCTTAAAAGAGATGTCAATGTAGCGAAAGCGGGTTTAATGAAGTACTGGTCGAAGTACATGATTAAGGAGCTTTATTTTAAAGGTGATGTCTAACAGACAAAACAAAAGAAGACTATTTTT
>NZ_CAESCM010000011.1:18203-227075 GCF_903166585.1 Pedobacter ghigonis | reverse complement strand
ATATTCTTTTCTTCAAGATAGATCTGAAGCTCTTTTGGCTCTTTTTCGACTTTGAGTATTTCGAAATAATCCAGAATGCCTTCTGGTAATAAAAAACTGATAAGGGTTTGTTCGGCCTGATTCAAGGAAATTTGTAATTGCTATAAAATACAAAAGAAACAAATTATTCCGTCACCCCCAACTTTTCCGCTTGATCCCTGTTCACCTCTTTTAGGGCTCAGAGATAACCTGACCACGCGCTGCATCATATTTTACATTTTACATCCCTTCAAATTTCACCCTGATAAACCTTGGTCTGTAAAGATTGGGATGTGTTTGCAGATCCTTTAAAAAATTGAATGAGTTTACATTGTAACTAATCAGCAATTCGCCCTTTTTGGATAATCCAGGATGTGCTTTTGCATTATAGGTAAAAAATGATTTCAATTCAATTGCTTCCGAAGTATCCCACAGCTTAATTACTTTACCAAAAGGGCCGTAAGGTGTTTTGCCCAGCTGCATACAGATGTGCCTGCCTATACCGCTTTGCTGAAATACCAGCGCGTAACGTCCGTCAGGCAGTTGCGAAAGACTGAGTTCGTTTGACACCTGATCCGTTACCGCCGCCGATTTTTTAATGTCGGCCTGCCAGTCGGTTCCGTCCCAGTAACTCCATTGGTTATAGTTTTCAAAATCTTTTGGTAGCACCCTGGCAACCAAAAGTTTCTTGGTTTTTCCGAAAGTACCATAAACATAAATGTAGCCATCAGCATTTACTTCGCCTGCCTGCTTCGTATTTATATAAATGCCGGCTCCAAAAGAACCGGTTTCACCATCCTGGTCGAGATAAAAAGGCGTATCTCTTTGTTCGTAATTTTGAAGAGGCAAAGCCTCGCCGGCCTTAATTTTAATTAAAGTATTGCCTACTTCGGCAAAGCCAAAAGCACCTCCGCCTGTACTTTTAATGCGGTAACCGAAAATGAAAGTGGCATTATCCAGGTCCTGGTTTACAAAACCATCGCCAAGCCAGTAGTAGTCGCCAGCTTGCGTTAAAGGTGTTTTGGGTACGAAAATAGATTCGGGTTTTTGATTGATCTTTTTCCAGCTAAAACTGATTTTATTGGGATCGGGCTCGTTACCATCTAGCACCGCAACCGCATTGTGGATCATTACAGCTTTAGGTTCCATTTTGCCGCCGCTTACCTTTCCGATCATGCTATCGCTAAAAATAAACAAGGTCTTTTTCGCTTTAGGAGGTGATGATTCTTTCCCGTTTAATGGAATGCTGTAAATCCCGTCGCCCCCAAACCAGCCATCCGTTCGGTTAAACAGATTGGTCCACTCGGCTGCAGCAGCTACTTTAAACCTGATGCTATCCAGTCTCTGTGCCTGTAGCGATATAGAAGCGGTAAAACTTAACAATAATAGGGATACAAAAGCTTTCATGGGTTAGATTTAACTGTGTTTTTCTTTATCCTGGCATAAAAATATTCACGGATCGCTGATCAACAAATATCATAATCGTTAGGGTAAAGCAATCAATAAAGATATGATAAACCTCTATACTTTCTCGCTACCTTATGAATCACAACACAGGGAGGCGGTGAGGTAATGCCTGTTAATTCCAGTTATTACGCAGAAAATAACACTGTCAGAAATAAACATGATATAAATTGATACAGATAGTGGAAAAATTGAGACTGAATGTATCGCTAAAAGGAAGTTAAAGTGTTTACTTTGAGTTGGGTCTTATCACAAAAAGGCTGCTAACCAAATTACTAAAGCGCATCATAATGAAGTTTAAGCTGGCATTTTCTCTTATTTCTTTAGGTCTTTTATCCTTTAAACCAATTCAGGGAGAGGATCCGCCGAAGAAGAAAGCCGATAATTACATCAAGCCAAAATATATTCCGGTACCCCTGGGCGCAATAAGGCCGCAGGGCTGGTTAAAAGATCAGTTAGAAATTATGCTGAAAGGTACTACAGGCCATTTGGATGAAGTTTATGGTAAGCTTAAAGATGATAATGGCTGGTTAGGTGGCAAAGGCGATTCGTGGGAAGAAACCCCTTACTGGCTCGATGGCGCTGTTCCGCTGGCTTACCAGTTGGGCGATGCGGCACTGCAGAAAAAAGTACTTAAATATATTAATTGGGTATTGGATAATCAGCGTCCATCGGGATATTTCGGTGCCATTACCAAAGCAGAGCGCGAAGGCAAAGAAATTACGCTTCAACACCCTGAAAATGGCGACGATTGGTGGCCAAAAATGGTGATGCTAAAAGTGCTGCAGCAATATTACACCGCAACTGCCGATAAAAGGGTAATTACTTTTATGGAGAAGTATTTTAATTACCAAAAAGAAGCACTTAAAAAAGTGAAAATTGGTAACTGGACAGAATGGGCAACTTCCCGCGGACATGATAATATGCTGATGGCGCAGTGGCTGTATGGTATTAATGGCGATAAATCGCTGCTTGAACTAGCCGGGCTGATTCAAAAACAATCTTTTCAATGGAGTAACTGGTTAGGTAACAGAGATTGGGTGATTAATGCGGCCACCTATCAAAATAACGATCAGTGGATGAGCAGGCATGGTGTAAATGTGGCAATGGCACTCAAAACCCCTGCAATTGATTATCAACGCAGTGGCGATGTCCGCTATCTTAAAGATTTGAAAGTAGGCTTTAAGGATTTGATGACTTTGCACGGCTTACCCATGGGGATTTTCTCTGCAGACGAAGATTTACACGGGAATTTGCCTACACAGGGTACCGAGCTTTGTGCTACAGTAGAGGCCATGTATTCGCTCGAAAAAATTATCGAAATTACCGGCGATGAAACCTACATGGATGCTTTAGAACGCATGACATTTAATGCCCTTCCTCCTCAAACAACCGACGATTATAACAATAAACAGTATTTTCAAATGGCTAATCAGGTGCAGATCAGCCGTGGTGTTTTTGATTTTTCGCTACCCTTCGATCGCGAAATGAATAACGTACTGGGGATGAGAAGTGGTTATACCTGTTGTTTGGCAAACATGCACCAGGGATGGACAAAATATACCCAGAGCCTATGGTATAAAACAGAGGGGAATGGCCTGGCGGCATTGGTTTATGCACCTAATGTGCTTAATACAACTGTTAACGGTCAGGAAGTTACGGTTAAAGAAGAAACCAGTTATCCCTTCGAAGATGAAATCAACTTCGCATTTTCTACCAAAAAAACTGTGACTTTCCCTTTCGAATTAAGAATACCTGCCTGGTGTAATGAGGCTAAAATTTTTGTGAATGGAAAAGAAGTAAAATCGGCAAAAGGTGGTACAATAACATCGTTAAACCAAAAATGGAATAATGGCGATAAGGTTACGTTAAAATTGCCAATGACCATGTCTACATCAAACTGGGGGCACAATTCGAGAACTATTGAACGTGGCCCGCTGGTATATGCACTAAAACTGGAAGAGAAGTGGGAAAAAGGAAACAACAATGTTGAGGGAGATTATTTTAGTGTGTACCCTAAAAGCGACTGGAATTACGGTTTGCTGGAAAGCATCATAGCAGATCCGGCCAAAAATCTTTCGGTATCATTTAAAACACTGCCTCAAAAGTTTGTATGGAATTTGAATAGCGCACCGATCGAAATCAAAGCTAAAGGGAAAAAGATTCCCAACTGGAAGGTAGTTGACGGGGTTGCCCGCCAACCGGTGAGCGACCGCTCGGGCTTATACAAAGGGGAGGTGAATAACGAAGTCGAAACCTTAACGCTTGTGCCCATTGGTTTCACCAAGGTTAGAATTGTTGCTTTTCCGGTAGTTAAATAAGATCAGTATCCGAATCAAATTTTAATGAACATGCTTAAATATATCTTATCCATTTCAATTTTGTTTTGCGTACTTATTGCCAGGGCTCAGCATCCGGCAATGTATTATGCCGATACTACCGCTACAGGTGTCCCTTTCAGCAAAGATCCCTCTGTAATCAAATTTAAGGGTAAATACCTGATGTATTATTCCATTAAAAGTCCTAAAACAGGTAATGGTATGGATGGCTGGAAAATAGGGATTTCTGAAAGCAGCGATCTTTATCACTGGAAAAAAATTGGCGAAGTTAATCCAGAGGCTGTTTATGAAAGCAAAGGACTTTGTGCACCTTGTGCTAAAGTAATAAATGGAAAGGTGCATATCTTTTATCAAACTTATGGCAATTTCGAAAAAGATGCCATTTGCCATGCTTTTTCTGATGATGGCTTAATCTTTACCAGAAATGCAACCAACCCGATATTTCATCCAACAGGAAGCTGGACAAATGGCAGGGCAATAGATGCCGATGTTTATCAGTTTAAAAATCAGTATTTCCTGTATTTTGCTACCCGCGATGCTGCTGGTAAAATACAAAAACAGGGAGTGGCTGTTGCACCAGGTAATACCAATTTTAATAGAAACGATTGGAAGCAGGCAGTGGATAGTGCTATTTTATCGCCTAAGTATGAATGGGAAGGAGAATGTATAGAAGCAGCATCTGTTATTCGGAAAGGCAAATACCTGTACATGTTTTATGCCGGAAGCTACAACAATGTCCCCCAGCAAATTGGAGTAGCTAAAAGTACCGACGGTATTAGCTGGGTGAGGTTAAGTGATAAACCTTTTCTGACTAATGGAAAACCTGGTGAATGGAACGCCAGCGAATCTGGTCACCCGGGTATTTTTATAGATAGTAACGGTAAAACCTATTTATTTTATCAAGGCAATAACGATAAAGGACGTACCTGGTTGCTCTCGAACAGAAAAATTGGCTGGAAATCTTCGGGTCCTTATTTGTTAAAGGACTAATAGCCTTTTATCGGTCAAAACATCATGGCATACCGGTTCTGCGAGGATTAACTTTTAAGCGTTAGTTTCGAGCCGGTATCCTTTGCTGCGGATAACAACAATTTTGATATTCGGATCAAATTCCAGTTTCTTTCTAAGTTTTGAGATAAACATATCCAGACTGCGCCCAACAATAACCCCTTCATCTTCCCAAATTTCTTTCTGCAACCGGCTTCTCTCAATAATTTGGTTAGGGGATAAGGCGAAAATGAGCAGCAAACGGGTTTCAGTTCCTGTAAGGTCTATAGCTTGTTTGTTTACCATTAACTTTCTATTCTTCGTATCGAACAATGCCGCTCCTAAAGTAATCATATCGGCATGCTTAGCCTCCACGGGTAAAGTGCTTTGCGGTTTAGCAGATCTCAAAAAAATAAAGCCAACAAATGCTAAAAATGGCAGGCTACCCAGCAGGTATCCATTCTTGGCAAGATTTATAACTCCCGGCTTAAATTTGATGTTGATCATGTAAGGTGCCCTGGGTTGCGTTCTTCCTCTGCATGTTATAATGTCGTTTTTTTTATTTTTAGAGATAGCGTATCCATAAGCTACACCAGAGTTGTTGCGTTTCAAAACTGTGACCACATAATCACTTGTGAGTGGATCTTGTGCTAACAACCGCCAGGTAATATTTACCAGGGAGTCTGGTCGGAAAGTAAGTTCTTTCTCAAACCTGATCCTGTATTCGTTTTCAGAAATCTTTTGTACCGGAAGTACCCTTGATACGCTGTCGCCCGACTGCAAGAGTAATTCATGTCCGATTCTGCGGAGCAAAATTTCCCGTCTGGCGATATCAAAATCATCATTTCCGCTCATACTGATACACATTACTGTGATAAACGAAAGGAGTATCAATCCGCAGAGGTATTTCAGTTTACCAGGCAGGATATTTCGGATAAGGTGCATAGTCTAAATATTTTATTTACAAAGTTTACATTTTTATTTTCTAATTGATCTACAGAAAGCTGTTCGTTAATGTCATAACGCTGTAATTATTGTTCTTAAAAGCGGCTAATAAATTATTTCAGAATAAAAGACTATAAAATCTATAGAAATTATATACATTTGTGCTGTTAATGTATTTTTGACTTATCCAGAAAGACGGAGGGAAAGGCCCTGTGATGTCTTAGCAACCTGTTGCCAAATAAGGTGCTAAATCCTTCCCGCAAGGGAAAGATAAGAATAACTTTCTCCGGAAATCTGAATAAGCATTGGTGATTTAAAATTGAAAGATGAACATTTATTTAGACAATGCAGCTACAACCCCGCTTGCCAATGAGGTTTTTACGGCGATGAAACCTTTTATTTTCGAATCATTTGCAAATCCATCTTCAGCACATTCTTTAGGGCGTTACGCAAGAGAAGCCGTAGAGCAATCGAGGAAAATTATTGCTGAAAATTTGCATACGGAACCAGGCAACATCTTTTTCACTTCTGGCGGAACCGAAGGCGATAATACAGCCATACTTTCGGCAATTTATAACCACGATATTAAGGTTGTTATCACATCAAAGCTGGAACATTATGCCGTTTTGAATACCCTCAAAGCTCTGGAAAAAAGGGGCGTAATCCGGTTAGTATATCTCGAGAACGATAACAAAGGAAAGCTATCCCTTACGGAGCTTGATGCTTTGCTTGAAAAAGGTGAGCCTGCACTGATATCGTTAATGCATGGCAATAACGAAATCGGAAATCTGAATCCCATTTTAGAAATTGCAGATCTGGCCGATCATCATGGTGCAATATTCCACTCCGATACGGTGCAAACCATCGGTCATATCGATATTAATACCCGCCAGCTGGCACCCGATTTTCTTGTCGGCTCGGCTCATAAGTTTCATGGTCCGAAAGGCGTTGGCTTTTTATACGCGAAAGAACCGGCAAATTTGCGCGCCTTTATTAATGGCGGTTCGCAGGAATCAGGAAAGCGGGCAGGTACCGAAAATGTGGCCGGTATTGTGGGAATGGCAGCTGCACTTCAACACGCTTACGATAACCAGAACCTTTACGAAACACATATCCATTCGCTTAAAAAACGCCTTGTTAACGGGCTTACAAACCTCGCTGGAATAAGCTTTAACGGTTATTCAGACCATACAGATAAAAGCTTATCAACCGTACTAAGTGTTTCTTTGCCCGCACTGCCTGATGGCGCAGATTTGCTGCAAACTTTAGATAAGGCCGGCATATTTGTTTCGGGAGGAAGCGCCTGTTCTTCAAATCATTCATCGCATGTTATCGAAGCCTTAGGAAACGGTAAAAATGAAGAAACGATAAGGTTTTCTTTCAGCAGGTTTAATACGGGATCGAAAATCGATGAAGTGGTTTCACAATTGAACAGCCTTTACCGTAACCGCCGGGAACAGCAAAACCTGCTTTATGCCTAAACTATAATCCCTAATCATCCATCAATAAAAATTAATCTAAAATGAAAAAAACACTACTCTTTGCTGTTGCTGCACTACCGCTGGCCGCATTGGCACAAAAACCATTCTCGCTAAACGGAACTTTAAAAAGCGATAAGGGGAATGAGAAAATTTACCTAAGCTATTCGAAAGATGGTAAATCGATTTTAGACTCAACTGAATTAAAAAACGGTGCTTTTGCTTTTAAGGGCGATATAGCCGATCCGTTAAGGGCTTCGGTGTATAAAAAGCCAGCCGAAAAGAACGGAAAACGCGATTTCTTATCCATCTATTTAGAGGCTGCGGATATTCAATTGGTATCGGCCGATTCGTTAAAAAATGCATCAATCAGCGGATCGAAAGTAAACGACGATAACGAAAAACTTAAGGTTTTAACCAAGCCTGTACAAGATAAGCTGGCTGCAATAAACGGCGAATTTGGCAAATTAACCGCCGAACAGCGAAAAGACAAAACCTTAACCGATGCCATTTATAAGCGCTACGAAGCTGCAAGTAAAGCGCTGGAGCCCATTTATGTTGATTTCGCACGCGCAAATCCGCAGTCTTATGTTAGTTTAACTGCAATATCGCAGATAGCAACAAGCGAATCTGCACAACCTGAGGCCGAAAAGGTTTATGCCGGTTTGAGTCAGCAGATTAAAGACACAAAATCCGGCAGAGATATTTCAACCTATTTCAATGCCGTAAAGAGTACAAAAATAGGCCTTCAGGCTATAGATTTTACACAAAATGATGTGAACGACAAGCCTGTAAAATTATCAGATTTTAAAGGCAAATACGTTTTGGTCGATTTCTGGGCATCGTGGTGCGGCCCATGCAGACAAGAGAATCCGAATGTGGTAGCTGCTTATAACCAATACAAAGATAAAGGCTTTACCATTTTAGGGGTTTCTTTAGATCAGCCTGGTAAAAAAGAGGCCTGGTTAAAGGCTATTGCCGATGATAAACTTACCTGGACACATGTTTCTGACTTAAAATTCTGGGATAATGCTGTAGCTAAACAATACGGTATTCGCTCCATTCCGGCCAATTTCCTGATCGATCCAAACGGAAAAATTGTTGCAAAAGGACTTCGTGGCGAAGCCTTAAAAGAAAAATTAGCTTCGTTGCTTGATGCTAAAACCAAATAAGAACTTTAACTAAAATTTATAAAAAACAGAACCGAAAATTACCAAACCATCTTTTGCGCAAAGTGCGTAAAAGTTTACCGGATAAAAAAACAGGGGCGATTGAGGCCGCCCCTGAATAAGTGATTTATCACGGTATGTGACAACTAATGCTGAATTAATATTTAACCACTTAAAAATCGAATATAATGAAAATATCCTAATCATTTAGTTGTTTCTGCAACTTATTAGCGAAATATGTTCTCAATCTGCAGAGCTATGCGCTATACACACATTTACGCCAAATTTTTTTGACACATTTTAACATTAAAGGTTTAACTAACAGGTGTTAAAATCTGCTTTGGCGGATAAAATATACATGCCGTTTGGCATCACTAATCATTATTAATCTCCTTAAACGAAATGAAACGAAAATTACTTTCGCTTATTATACTATGCCTTGCCATAACCTTTCCGGTGTTTTCACAAAATAAAGTGATTACCGGGAGAGTTGTTGCAGCAGAAGACGGTCTTCCAATCCCGGCCGTCTCTATCCGGATCCCGGGAACAGGAGTCGGCGCACAAACCGATGCAAACGGTAAATACTCCATTGCCGTTCCACAATCTGCTAAATTTATCGAATTCAGCTTTCTAGGTTTCGCTACTATCCGCGAAAATATCAATGCCAGAGGGGTAATCAACGCCACTTTAAAATCGGATGCAACAGGTTTAGATGAAGTCGTGGTAACCGGTTTTGGGCAAACCATTAAAAAAAGAGATATTACCGGAGCCGTATCCAGTATTTCTTCAAAAGAGATCGAAAAAGTTCCTTTGGTCAGTTTCGACAGAGCGATGCAGGGTACCTTACCTGGTGTGCGTGTAAATACCAACTCAGGTACACCCGGCTCTTCCGTAAGTGTTTTAATCCGTGGTACGGGTTCTTTTAACGCCAGTACGGCTCCATTGTACATTGTTGATGGCATTCAGGTAAACTCCGGAGATTTATCGCGGAGCTTATCAACATCGAATATCCTCAGTAACATTAATCCCGATGATATTGAAACGATTGACGTTTTAAAAGATGCTTCATCGGCATCCATCTATGGTTCGCAGGCTGCCAATGGTGTGGTTATTATCACCACTAAACGTGGTAAAGCAGGGAAAACCGAATTCGATTTCAGCAGTTATTTTGGTTATGCTGAAGAGGTAGACCGCTTAGACGTACTAAACGGTCCAGAATGGCTG
This sequence comes from Pedobacter ghigonis, assembly GCF_903166585.1. Lineage (GTDB taxonomy): Bacteria > Bacteroidota > Bacteroidia > Sphingobacteriales > Sphingobacteriaceae > Pedobacter > Pedobacter ghigonis. The sequence goes on along the minus strand of NZ_CAESCM010000011.1, from coordinate 217,451 downwards.
TCGGTTTATACGGAAGAGTACGTTAACCGCTACGGTGCCAACAGTGCGCAGGTTATTGGCCCATCGGGTATTAAAACCGTTTTTGGTGCCGATCCGGCTGCAGCGCCAACTTACAGCTGGTATGATGCGGCCTACCGTAAAGGTCACACCCAAAACTACCAGCTAACAGCCAGGGGAGGCGATGCCAAAACGAAATTTTACATCTCGGCAGGCTTATTTGACCAAAAAGGCCAGCAAATACAACAGGATTTTAAACGTGGTACATTTAAAAGTAACCTCGAGCATAATGTAAACAACAAACTCTCGCTCGAGGCCAATATCAATTTGAGCACCTTTACCCAAAACGGAACGCTTAGCGGCTCTACATTTGCAAATCCTTCATTTGGTTCTAATTTCCTGATTCCTACACAAGCGGTTTACACTGCCAGTGGCGATTATAACGAGCCCTTGCTGGGTGCTGTAGCTACTAATCCTATAAAATCGGCTAATTACGATATCAATAAAGGAACTACCAACCAGTTGCAGGGGATTTTTGCCTTAAACTACAAAATCATCGACGATCTGAAATTTAGGGTTACCGGATCAATTGATTATGGTGATATCAAAGAAGACCGTTTTCAGGACCCGCGAACAAGAGATGGCGCTGCACCCAATGGCCGCTACACCTTCCTCGATACCGAATTTAAAAATTATCAAACCAACGCCACTTTAAATTACAGCCATTTATTTGGCACCAAACATAAGGTTTCAGGATTGGCAGGTTTCGAATATCGTCATCAGGTTAACAATACCGTTACCACCCAAAAAACCGGATTTCCGAACTATTTGTTCAGAACGCTGAACGGGGGGACTGTTTTGGCATCCATCTCATCCGGATTTACCGAATTTAAAAACCTGGGCTACTTTGCACGTGGCGAGTATGCCTTCGACGATAAGTACATCATTAACGGAACCATTCGGTATGATGGAAACTCGAGATTTGGTGAAAACCAGAAATTCGGGCTCTTTGGTTCGGGTTCATTAACCTGGAGGCTTTCGAGAGAGAATTTCCTGAAAGATGTTAAATGGCTTAACGACTGGAAAATCAGAACCAGTTATGGAAAAGTGGGTAACTCGGGCATTGGTAATTTTGCTTCCCTTTCAACTTTTGCATCCAATTCAGGCTACAACGGAATAGGCGGTATTTCGCCGGGAGGTTTGCCAAACGTAGAGCTGACCTGGGAAGACAGTTATACGCTCAATTTAGGTACGGATGTTTCATTATTTAACAACAGGTTAAGCTTTACGGCCGAATTCTACAATAAACTGAATAAAAACCTACTCTTAACCCGAACACTGCCAAGTACAAGCGGTTACAGTGGTGTTAGCGATAATGCTGGTAAAATGCAAAACAGGGGTTTCGAATTCCAGGTTAATTCTGAAAACTTAACAGGGAAATTTAAATGGAATACTTCATTCAATATTTCATACAATAAGAATAAAGTACTTCAGCTGATAACGGATGATCTTGACCCGAGGTTTCAGTTGGTTGGTAATTCGGTAACCCGGATTTTATCTTATCAGTATGCCGGGGTAAATCCGGCTGATGGAAGACCGCTCTGGTTAGATGCCAATAATAATCTTACCTACAACCTAACCACCAACGACAGGAAGATTATCGGCGATTCACAGCAGAAATATTTTGGCGGTTTCACCAATAATTTCTCTTACGAGGGTATTGGTCTGGATGTTTTCTTTCAGTATGCCACCGGCTTCTTACTGTTCGATCAGAACAAAAACTTCCTCGATAGTTATGCAAATGCATCGAACCGAAGCACTGATGTATTGAGAAGATGGACCAGCCCAGGGCAGCTTACTGATATTCCACAAGCCTATACAGGTGGTAATTATGTGAGTGGCGGCGTGGCTTCGAGTGCTTACAGTACTTCATCAACGCAATGGTATAAACCCGGAGATTACCTCAGGCTAAAAGAGGTAAGGTTATCTTACAAATTCCCTAAAGCTTTAATTTCCAAAGCCAGGCTTAACAATGTATTGCTCTATGCAACAGCAACCAATCTGTTAACCTGGACCAAGTACACCGGTATCGATCCTGAAACTGTATTATCTGATAATGGTGGGGTGCCACAGGCAAGAACTTATACCCTTGGCTTCCAAATTGGACTGTAAAAAATATCAAAATGAAAAAATACACATATACATTTATCCTCCTTACACTTTTTGGGCTTTCGGCTTGTAAAAAAACGCTTGAAACTGCTCCGAAAGATTCTATAGCATCTTCGCAGGCGCTAACCAATATTACCGGAGTAAGCAGTTTGCTTAATACCGTTTACAGCAACTTAAGGGGAACCGGTTATTACGGCCAGTCGTTTAAAATCAATCCGGATATTATGGCAGATAACATTTATCCTATTCCGGGGCTTAATTCCAATCGCTTAATTACCAATTCAATAAATGCGCCAGGTACCCACATGAGTCTTTGGGGCTTATACACCTCGGGTATTAACCAGGCAAACCTGGTTATCGAAGCTGCGGGTAATGTTGCCGGAAGCCAGGCCGAAAAGAATAAAATTTTGGGTCAGGCTTATGGTCTTCGTGCCTTGTTTTACTGGGATTTGGTAAAGCTTTACGGTTACAACCCACAATTTATTGTTAACGGATTTAACAAGGGCGTACCCCTGGTTTTAAAACCTACAGCCACACTGGCTGATGTCGCTTTTCCGGCCAGAAATACGGTTGAAGAAGTTTATAAACAAGTTGAAACCGATCTTCTGGCGGCAGAAGGCTTGCTTGATAATTCGGCAGGAAACCGTTATGTAACCAAAACGGTGGCTCAGGCCATTTTGTCAAAAGTATATTTGTACTGGGGCAAATATGCCGAATCTGCCACCTATGCCGATAAGGCAATTGCTACAGCAGGTTCTACTTTTGTTACCAATGCAGCCTATACTTCGAGCTTTTATGCCGACAATAATCCGGAGGCCATATTCAACATTGTAATCACTTCAGAGCAATCGAACATTAACGAATCTTTGCAGTCGTATTATGCCCAGTTCCCGGCTGATTACGGTAAACGCCAGGACCAGACAGCTTTCGATAACAACAGCGAAACGAAAGTTGGTTACGGGGATTTTACACCGACACCAGAGTTGCTGGCTTTATACGAAACTGGCGATGTAAGGAGGGGAACAATTACAACCGGCAAGAAAAGTAATGTAACCGTTAATTATGTGCGCAAGTGGGTGCCAACCAATGGTGTTAATTTTTTACAGAACATTCCATTGCTGCGGATTTCAGAGTTATACCTCATCAGGGCAGAAGCTAATTTCAGGGCAGGTACCGCTACTGGAGCAACAGCGCAAAGCGATTTGGACAAAATCCGCACCAGGGCCGGCTTAACGAGTGTACCCGTTTCAATCGCTGCAATTTTAAAGGAAAGAAGAATTGAACTTGCTTTTGAAGGCGACCGGTGGTTTGATTTGGTACGTCTTGGCCTCGATGTGCCGAAATCGAGTGCACTGGGTGCTATTGCCCCAATTGCTTACAATACGGATTACAGGATACTGGCACCAATACCGCAGTCAGACTTAAGTGTAAATCCAAATCTTATCAAAAATCCAGGTTATTAAAAATGATTAACAATATGAAAAGAATACAATTTCCGGCCCTTTTAATATTGCTGCTTTTTCTTTTGAGCTGCAAAAAATACCGGGTAGAATACGATCAGCCTTCACAGGTAGAATTTAAACCGATTACTGCAACGCTGGCAAAAGGAACGGTGGCTGCTCCTGGTAGTGTGACCATTCTGGTGCAGCTGGTTGGACCGCAAAGGGATGCCGATTTAAGTGTAGAGTATGCGGTAGATCGCGCCAGTACTGCTGTGGCAGGCACGCATTACACCGCATCGGGTACTGCAGGGAAAATTACCATACCTGCAAACAGCAGTTCGGCTCAAATTGTGCTTACGGCTATTCCGGCTAACCTGGCAACCGCTAAAAAGTTAATACTAACGCTTAAAGATGGTGCGCTGCCTGTAAGTGCAAATTATAAAACGTCAACCATAACGCTTCAATAACAACTGCCGGCAGCTGTTATTGCTGCCGGCTTATAACCAAACCATGAAAAGATTTTTGATCAAAGCGATGCTGTTAACCTTAGTTACAGCATATAGCTACACCGCTGCGCTCTTTGCCCAGTCGGTACAGGATGTTAGTGGTAAAGTTTATCAGGTTAAAAATGAAGGAGAAATTACTGGTACGGCATTCCTGTTTCCCGAATTTTTAAAAGGAGAGATTTTTCGCCACGGAGAGAATAGCATTAAGGATTTGCCCCTGAATTTTGATGCAATAGACCAGCTTTTGCTGTTTAAGCATACTGATGGAGAAATAAGGGGGGCAAGCGGGCAAATCGATTCGGTTATTGTAAAAGATAAACTTGGAGAAAAGGATATTAAAAGAACATTTAAAAAGGGTTATCCCCAAATAGCCAGCTTTAGTACCGCAACTTACTATGAAGTGCTTTTAGACAGAGACCTTAAATTCCTGAAGAAGGTAAATAAATACATCGTTGAAAAATCTGACTATAATTCGGCTTCGAAGGGAAGCGAAATAAAAGAGAAAGTATTTTATTTTATTGTTCGAAATGGAAATATAGCCGAAGTTTCTAAAAACCAAAAGTCTGTTTTAAGCGTTTTTGGCGAAAAAACCGATGCTTTAAAACAACAAATAGCAGTTCAAAAGCTAAACCTTAGAAACGAAGGTGATATCATTAAATTGCTGATAGCTATTGGTTCAAATTTTAAAAAATAATGAGATAGATTTCGACAGCCAGGTAGTTGGTACCGGATTGCCATGTTGAAAAAACTCAAAGATTTGCTCATTTATATTTGGTTAGTTAGCGGAACGTACCTGGATAGGACGTTCCGCTCTTCAAAAAAAATGACTAATTCGCAAATTTTATAGTTAACGATACTATTTGGCGGGCATTTCTAGGCTTTCTTTTTTCTCCCTCGATGATGAGGTGGAAAGGACCTTCATCGGCAGAAAGCAATGCGCCATCTTTTCTATTGGCCAGTATAATTTTCCGGGAAGTAAAGGCTGGATCAATTTCAGCCAGCGAAAAAAGAACCTGGTAACCATCGCTGGCCTCAACCAGCAGATATTTGGTGAGGTTTTCGCCTTTCAGCTCTTCGTCGAGTGTAACCCCGGCATTTTTAAGAACAAGCCCCAGTTCAACACCTATATAGGTATGTTCCTGGTCTGCACGGTCTTTTTGGCTCAGCGAAGTTTTGGGCAGCTTATCTACATCTGCCGGAGTAAGGATGAGCTCCGATTTAACCTCTCCTTTAATAATAGCCGAGGCTGTTTTAACCTGGGCATTGGCAGGTAAGCAGGCGAAAAAAAATAAGGTGCTTAGGATGGTAGTTAACAGGAAAGCTTTTTTTGTTTTCATGCGTTTACAGATTATTAAAAACTAAATTGATAAAATAATTTCTTCCCGCTTCAGGGAAACCTTCACTGATGGTGTAGTTCTTGTCGAATACATTATTTATGCCACCTTCAAATGAAATCCAGCGGTAAGCTTTAACCCTTGCTCCTAAATTGGCAATTGCAAAACCGGCAGATTTGGTCCCATAACTGGTGCTGTAGCGTGATGAGTTATATTCTACACTGGCAAGGAGCGAAGCAGTTTTTTTGAACTGATAGCCTGAAGAAAACAATAGTTTATGATCGGGTGCATCTGTAAATTTAAGGTCGCCGTTGGTTAAGTTAGTCCGGTGAAGATAGCTGTACTGACCACCTAAGTTCCATCCGGATAAGATGGTGTAATCTGCTGATAATTCCATACCGTAAAATTCGGCTTTACCGGCATTTTGTAGCTGAAAAATATTGGGCAATACATTATTTACCTGCATAATAGCGTCAGAAATCCTGCTGTAAAACAGGTTGGTGGTAATTTGAAGCCGATTGATAAGCTGCCCTGTATAGGCGGCTTCATAGTGTAAAGCGGCTTCCGATTTTAGGTCAGGATTTGGGATAGCCGCTCCCATACGGTAAGAATAACGATCTTTAATGGTTGCAAAACGGGTTTTTCGGGCAACAGATACATTGATTTTTTGTAATTCATCCAACTCATATACAGCACCCAGCTGCGCGTTTAAGGCGTAGTTGTCGTTATTAGGATGTTCCGTAATGGTTTTGGTAGTTGCATTGTAATTCTCTGCCTGAAGGCTTTTACGCAAATTAATGCCAATTCCGGGTAGCAAAGTTAGTTTTTTGTTAAGGCGATAAACATCCTCTATGCCCAATGATGCGGTGTAATCGCGTGTGGTGCGAATGGGTTCGCCTACATTGTATTCTTTGTGTCGGTCGTTTTTAAACTGGGCAGATGCACTCAGCAGGTGTGCTGCGTTTAATTGGTTGTTGTACACTAGCGATCCGCCATAAGTATCGTCTTTATAAATACTCTGAAATGAAGAACCTTTTTTCTGGGTGGTGTAAGAATTGTCGTCAAATGCACTCAAGAGATTACCAAATTTATCATAGTACAAGCGTGTTTTAATCGAGCTGGCTGGTGTTATGGTCGTATTGGATAAAAAGTAATAACTTTCTTTATTCCAGTATGGCCATTGCCAGAAACGGGGCGTAACCTTTGCATCATCGCCAACATAAGGCGGGTTGCCTTTTTTGCCATCTTGTTTTACATAGTTAAACGCATATTCATCGCCTTCTTTGGGGGTAAAACCAATTTTAGCGGTGTATTTTGTGTCCTCGCGATAAGCATTTTCACGCCTTCCGCCATCTTCGTTGGTTTTGGCAGCAAATTCGGCGGAGAGTGGAAAGCCCTGCTGTTTTAACTGGGAAATACTCCCCTGAAAATAGAACTTGCCCAATTGCGATCCGGCATTCAGGTTCAGCCGGTGGCCATCGCCACTCATCAATCCGGAACGGGCATCAATTTCAAATCTTTTTACCGGTTTTCTTGAAACAATATTGATTGCACCACCCAGCGTATTAGCACCATAAGCAATAGACGAAAATCCTTTGGAAACGTTGATTTCAGATACATCAAAGGTGGTAAACCGACCGAGGTCTAAATAGCCATCGTATGGTACATAAACAGGGATTCCATCAATATAAACGGGCACTTGCCTCAGGTCGAAGCCTCTAACAAGCACAACAGATTCATTTCTGGCACCAACTTTACTCAGGTTTACACCAGGTAATAAGTTCAGTGCAGTAGAAACATCTAATTTACCCTGTTGTTCAATCTTATCGCTGTTTACAGTATTGCTGTTGTTTTGTGTTTTTCCTTTTATTCGTATTTCTCCCAGTTTAAACACCCTTTTGGTTATGGGAAGCGAATCGGTAGTTTTAGTGTCGGTTTGTGCCGCTGCACTCAGGCAAAGTGTAGAAAAGAGGAGGGGGAGGTAAAGTTTAGACATGGTTCTATTGGCTTGATATTTTATTTGTTTAATGGTGTGATTGGTTTATTGGGATTTGAAAATTCAGGATTACTGGTAAAAGCGGTATCGGTAAGCATGTTTAAAAAGGCTATTACCGCTTTTTTTTCGTGGGCGCTAAGCTGTAGCGAGGTTGCACCGGTTTTATTCGAACTTCCTTTTAAAAAGGGGCTGAGGTGTTTCTGCTTTAAATGTTCGCTATAATGATCCAGTACCTGTTGTAGGGAGCTGAAACGACCATCGTGCATGTATGGAGCCGTTAAGGCAATATTTCTTAGCGTTGGAATTTTAAAGCGGCCATGGTCGCTATCCAGACCGGTAATGGCTGCTATGCCCTGATCTGCAGAGATTTCGTCGAGCCCGTTATTGTGGAATAGCTCCAGATAGGTTTTCCCCCCGCCATGACAATGGGCACAATCTGCTCCCCTGATTTTTTTACCGGGCTGAGGCATCGTATTAAACAGCTGCATCCCTTGCAGTTCGAGCGTGCTGGGGATGTATGTTTTTGCGAGGAACTTATCGTAAGGCGAACCGGCAGAGATGAGTGTCCGTTCGAATTGAGCAATGGCTTGTGTTATTCTTTCGGGGGTAATTGCCGTATCGCCAAAAGCATTTTTGAATAAGGCCGGGTATTTTGGTGCACGCCTAAGTTTAGCTACAGAAACTGCCAATGGTTGTCCCATTTCGTGCGGATTGGAGAGCGGAAATGCGGCCTGTGCTTCAAGACCTGTTGTGCGGCCATCCCAGAAAAACTTGCGCGTCCACAGGAGGTTAACCAAGGCCATCGAATTCCGGCTGGTTTTGGAACCATCTACGCCAACACTAAATGTTCTGCCATCGGTAAAAGCCCGCTTCTGTTCGTGACAGCTGCTGCACGATATTTTGTTGTTTGCAGAAAGCAGGCCTTCGTAAAAAAGGTGGCGGCCAAGGTAAACGCCTGCTTTACTTGTAGGGTTGTTTTTGGGTATCGAAATTCGGTTACCAAAATTGGAAGGGTAGGATAGTGCATAGGGCATTGGGTCATCGGCAGCCATCCACACCAATAGCATTAATGATCCAATAAGTGTGGTTATTACTTTTGCAAAGCCGTTCATCCCTTATAAATTTCCTGTTATCTGATTTATCGTTATGTTTTTAAAAGTATAACGGTAAAATTAATAACAAAAATTGCTTTTACAAGATTGTGGCTAATTATTTCTTTTGAATTGAAAGTTAATGTTGGTGTTTAGGGTGAAAGAGGTCGGTAATTATTTAGATTTTAATTAAATTTTCTTCCTGTTTCATGAATTCGATGAATTTAGACTGGATTTTTTTGAATTCGGCAATAACCTGATGCCCTTTTTCAGTCAGGATGGCCTTTCCTCCTCCTGTGCCACCCCTCGAAAGTTGTACCAAAGGATCACCGAATCCATCGTTGGTATGTTTTACCAGATCCCAGGCCTGTTTATACGACATTTTCATCTGCAAGGCGGCCTGGCGCAGCGATCCTGTAGCCTGTATACGCTCTAATAATTCTACCCTGCCATGGCCTAAAACTTTGCCCTGAGGGGTTTCAATCCAGATCCTTCCGTTAATCGAATAATTATGCCTGTTCATTACCGTGCAAGTTACTAAATATCAGTTTAAGTGCAGAACACGCAAATGTTTTTGCAAGGAGCATTTCGAAAAATTTAGGGGTAAGAAAAACATCGAAACTTTCCTAAATTTAAGCAAACTAAAACTATCCGGATGAGAAAACTGATTTACGGCATTAACATTACTTTGGACGGCTGTTGCGACCATACCAAATTTACAGGTGGCGATGAAATTCAGGACTACTTCAGGGAGCTGCTGGAAAATGTGGATCTGCTGATTTACGGACGCAAAACCTACGAACTGATGGTGCCATTTTGGCCGGAAGTTGCACAATCCCAATCAATGAATGAAGCTGCCAATGCTTTTGCACGTGTGTTTGCGAAGCTGGAGCGGGTATTGGTTTCGCGGACTATAAAAGAGGTTAACGACACGCAAACCACAATTATTGGCGACAACCTGAAAGAAGAAGTAATGAGATTGAAACAGCTGCCTGGCAAAGCAATCTCTACCGGTGGAGTTGAGTTGCCTGCACGTTTAATTGAATTGGGTTTGGTAGACGAATTTCACCTGATTGTACACCCGCTGATGGTTGGACAGGGAAGGCGCTTGTTTGCAGAAATGCAGCTGCCGGAACATTTGGGATTAAAACTTTCAGGTACACAGACTTTAAGTAATGGTTGCATAGCATTGCGTTACGAAAAGATTTGATTTGTTCGCGAGTATTATTAATTACTAGGAGGTGTAAAAAAAAATGCAATAAAGTTTATTGTGTTGTTTAAAATGTTTAGTTTGGCTAAACTATATTTTAATTATTTAAACAACATCTTATTTAATTATGAAAACATTAAAACTTTTACCATCCCTCATTTTCCTATCGGTTTTATCCATGATTTCCTGTAAAAAAGCAGGAGAAGGCGCTTTAAAAGAAAAACAAATTTCAGATGAACAATCATTAGCCAACAACGCTTTGGCTGCCAAGCCCAAAAAAGTTTTGTTTATCGGTATCGATGGCTGTGTTTGGAAAGCCATTACAGCTACAAATGCCCCAAATCTTAAAACGTTAATGGATCAATCGTACACCAGTACCAATGCTTTGGCCGAAATACCCACCTGGTCGTCGAACGGGTGGTCGGCCCTGTTTACCGGAGTAGGGGTAGCCAAGCACAAGGCTTCTGATAACAGCTTTTCAGGGTCAGATTTTGTAAATTATCCTTCCTTTTTCAGGCAGATCAAAACCAGCTTGCCAGCATTAAGAACCGCATCAGTTGTTACCTGGTCGTCTATAAATACATATATTGTGGCTACACCCGATGTAACGGTTAAGGTTAACAGTGCAAATGATAACCAAACCGAAACAAGGATTATCCAGGAAATTACCAGCAGCAATACCGATGTTGCATTTTGTCATTTTGATAATGTAGATCATGCCGGCCATGCCAGTAATTACAGAACTACTACACCAATGTATATGGATTCGGTAAAGGCAGTTGATGCACGTGTAGGCAGGATATTAACGGCATTAAAGGCAAGGCCAACCTATAACAATGAAGATTGGTTAGTGGTTGTAGCTACAGATCATGGCGGAGATTTAAGCCATGGCGGTTCGAGCTATCTGGAACAAAATGCATTTATCATTTTAAACAATAGTGCAATTGCGCCACAATTGGTTAATACCCTGCCAACCACAGCAACAGAATCTCAGCCACATACCATTAATACTGTCAATTTTAAAACGAATGTTTATGGGCAATTGCCTGCGCTGAGCAACCTGAATTTAAGCGCAACCAGTAGTTTCACCATCGAGTTCAGGGCAAGGGCAACTACTTCAACAAGCGATCCGGTAATTATTGGCAACAAAAACTGGGCAAGCGGATATAATAAAGGTATCATTATTGCAAACCGGAATGGAGTGATCAGGGCTAATTTTGGCGACGGAACCAACAGATTAGATATTGATGGTGTTGACCTTACCGACCAGTTATGGCATCAGGTAGCCATAGTAGTTAACCGTACTACACAAAAAGCAACCATGTACGATGGAGGAATAAAAGTTGCCGAAGGCAATATATCGGCTGTTGGTGATTTACAGAGTGGTACCGCTTTTAAAATTGGACAAGATGGCACCGGAAACTACAGTCCTTATTTTACAGGAAATATTTCTGAAATCAGGTTGTTTAAATCTGCTTTACCCGCAACAAGCATCAGCACCTATAGTTTTACGGGCATAACCACTTCGCATCCGCAAAATGCAGACCTTGTGTTGTACACCAAGGGAAATGAAGGTAGCGGAGTAGTTTATAATGGAAGTTTGGTTACGCCAAAAATCGATATTTTAACCAAAAACAGTGCTACAGTTACCTGGAGTAATTTAAATACGCAAATATTTTACCGTAAAACCACCGATTACCATGGCGCACCTCATTTGTACGATGTTGCACCTTCCATATTAAAATTTTTAGGTATAGCTAAGCCAGCCAATTATGATGGACAGGCCCTGGTAAACTTTTAAACCTAAAACACATTGGTGATCAGGTATCGCCAGTAATGGCCGGAAGAGATTCCGGCCATTTTTATGTTGGAAGAATTTCTATAGTGCTCGCATGCGAACCAATTGTACCCTCTCTCGCTAGTGTAAATCTTTTGGTTTGGATTTACATATATTTGATGCTACATTGAAATGCTAATTGTAATGTTGTGGCCAAATGCTATGACGTAACATGCACGCAGCAAATGGATCTTAAAATTGTTAAGCAAATCAAATAAACAAATTTTTGTAACTATGGAAGTTAATGCTGTCTCAAGTGGCCTGGTCTTATGGTCATTATTTACCGGAGCATTTATAATTTATATGTTGTTCTTAATCATTAGGTTTTTAAGAAGGAAAAGGTAAGATGTTGAACGTTTGGGTTTTATTCCTTCATTAGCACAAATATTTGTATTGGATTGTGAGTGGTTTTTGATCTAACAATGAGGCAATCTTTTATGGAGATGCTTCGCTAAAGGGGGGCGCCCACCTCATAGACCTGTGAATTTTTTATTCATTTTAAACATCTTCTTAACCTTTTCTAAAACAAATTAATAAAAAAGAATATCCTGTTTTTTTGCTCTTCCTGCTGTTTAATAATGAGTTGTAATTTTAATAATCAGCAGATCGTAAAAGACGCTTCAATAAATGTTCGCCACGAGGTAATGGAGGGATGATGTGAAGCAGTTATTCAGGAATGCTTCAGTGCCCAGTATGTGATCGGGGCAAAAAGAAAGACATCTGTAGCATATTTTTAAAATTGTTGTTAAACCTAAAAAAATGAAAAGCACTGGTATACTCTTAATAGTTGTTATTTTACTTTCCTGCAAGCGAAAAAGCGAAATAGTTAGTATTCTTGAAGATAAAAATGACGGTAGTTACTGGGTGCAAAAAGCACAGCTCAGCAACGGAACATATTTTTATAGTACAGTGCAATATATTTTTTATAAAGACGGCTCATCGCAACCACTTAGCTCATACGATGAAAATAAAAAGGGCGTGCCATCGCTGTTAAATATGGAAAGTTTGAGCAAATTGAGTTGGTCTTTTAACCAGCAGGATAGCACATTTAAAATCTGTGCTGTTTGTATCTTTAAAATAACAAAAATTAATCAGGATACTATCTTTATGACTGAAAATAAGCATAAAACAAATTATATTCTGGTTAAACACAGGTGAAAACTGTTAATGAACCTCAGCAAATGGATTTTAAAATTGTTAAGCAAATCAAACAAACAAATTTTTTGTAATTATGGAAGTTAATGCTATCTCATGGCCCCTAGTCTTATGGGTATTATGTGTGATATTATTTGTGATTTTTATATTTTTCTTAATAAATAGGTTTTCAAGAAGGAAAAGGTAAGATATTTAGTCTCATCAGAAAACCAAACAAGGAGGCTTTATGCTTTTTATGTTTGGGAAGTTACATAACTTATGCTCAAAATATATGTAGACTGGGATTTGGAGATTGATTCAGAATTTATTGAATCGTACCTGAATGACGCTATTGAGTTGCTGTTTAATAATTAATCTCAAGCTTAAATTAGATTTACAAAGTAATTTATGTTTTTAAAAAAGGGATTTAAACCTGAAGAACTAATATTTGGGGGGATAGCTATTTCATCAATTATATTTCAGACAAAATCAGTTGTTCCGGCACTTGTATCTTGCTACTTATTAGCCTTTTATTATTTTATTTTTTGCTGGTATCTGTTTGCTGTTAATAATGAAAAAAGGATATTTCGATCAATATCTTTTGGGGTTTCGTATGCTTTAATCTGGTTTATTATTGGTTCTTGTTCAGTTAAAATGTTTGGCGAACAGGATTGGTTCTTCTATTTGATAGAAGCTTTGTTGCTTTTAACAATGGGGCTATATCTGTTTTTAAATAGAAAGAAGAATAGCGATGTTTTAACTTCAGCTAATTATTGGAGAATTTCTATTGTTGTTTTCATGAATGTTTTCATCCTCATTTTTAAATAAATAAAGCTTATCCCAACGTAAGCCAGGCTTTTGCTAAGACCTCAGCCGAAACACATGCCCTTCATTGTGAACATAAGAAGATGCTGCTATTGTGATGGTTTAAGCGATCTTTTATGGAGATGCTTCGCTGCGCTACTATTGACAGACCCATAGAAGAACCGTCATCTCGACTGAAGCGCAGCAAAACGGAGAGATCTTTAAATAGATTTAGCTTCGCTGAGCACTACGTGGTTCTCGACTACGTTGCATTCCGCTCGAAATGACGGTACTGGAGTGACTGTTGCTAATATTGATTTTTATACAATAAATTAACCCTCAGGAGATTCCCTTAGGTGTCTGAGTTGTCTTAGGTGGTGAAAAATAAACCATATAAGTCATGTTAGTACATTCAAGCTTATATTTCTTAAATGCCTGATATGGTGAAAGAAAAAAATAACACGATTATTTAACCATACAAGTCATGTTAGTTCATTTAAGATATTTCTAGCTAAAAAATTAAACTCCCTCTGTTCGTTTGGTGTATGTTCGTACATAATGCCAATATCATTTAAAAACTTGGCAAAATTGCTAAACAAACTGCGCAAATAAATGCGTTTCTTGAAGTCCCGAATCTAAACCCGATTAAGGCAACACACACAAATTAACCAAATATGTTAACCAAGAACAAACACAGCGTTTTTATGCTGGGTACCATCGCCCTTTTATGTAATTGGGGCTTAATGGTACATGCACAGCAAACTAAAACCAATAAAATTGCCGGTAAGGTAAATCAACAAATAATAGCCGCTAAACAAGCCAAAGCCGATGCCGCATTTTTTGCCAAAAAGAAGCAACTGCTTACTGCTACCTGGAATGCGCCTTTCAGTTATAACAGCATTAAAACCAATAATGCTCCCATAGGACCATACATGGGCAATGGCGATGTTGGCGTGGTATGTCACACAGCAGGTAACAGCCAGACTTTTCACCTCTCGAAGGTAGATTTTGTAACCGATGGCTGGAGCGACTGGGCAGGTAACGGACCCGCAGCATTGCCAGTAGGTGGTGTACAAATTACTGTGAATTCGCCTGCTATTGCTACAGGTTTTAATTACCAGATGGACCAGCTTGGAAACGAATTGCGCATGGCTACAGCCACAGTCCAACCTGTAAACATGAAAAGCTGGATGGCTGTAAATGAAAATATGCTGGTTACCGAGCTTACAACCACTTCAAGAACACCTGTAAGTATAACTGTAGAAACATTTGCCGATACCACTACAGCTACTTATGCAACCCATGCCGGAATTAATAATCAGGTTGGGCAGGTTACACGCCAAAGCAAAACAACCGATGTAAGGTGGATTTCGAAAGCCGGTGTATCTACGCGGATTGTTGGTGCAAGTTCCGTGCTAAGTTTAGGTTCCAAATCAAAAGTCAATACTTCATTTGTACTTACCCATACTAAACCCGTATTCGTAATTACCTACCTGTCGGGTGGGGGAAAAGGCAACGATGCTCAGCTGACTGCGGCTTACACACGGTTGAAGTCGATCAATAACACAAGAATCAGCACACTAAAAGCTGCAAAAGCGGCCTGGTGGAAAAATATGTGGAGCAGATCATATGCAGAAACGAACGATGATTTGCTCAACAGGCATTACCTATCGTCCATTTATTTTCTGGCATCGGCTTACAATGAGCACTCGCCGGCCTGTGGCGGCATGTACGGGGTTTGGAACATGGACGATAAAATGATGTACCATGGCGATATTCACTTAAATTACAACAGCCAGGCAGGTTTTTACAGTGTGTTTTCGGCCAATCGCCCCGAAATTGCCAAACCTTTTTACAATTTCATCGAATCTATTGTACCTGATGGAAAAAGACGTGCGCAAACCGATCTGGGTAGCGTTCATCCATCGCTGGCAGGTAAATCGGCACGGGGTGTGCTCTTTCTGGTAGGGGGATTAGGTATTGGTGTACCTTACAATTACTATTGGCAGCAAACCATGAATGCACCTTTCAATGTACCGCTTTTCAGCTGGTATTACGAATATACCGGCGATCTCGATTTCCTGAAAAAACGGGCCTATCCCTTTATCCGCGAATGTGGCGATTTTTATGAAGACTACCTTACTAAAGAAGCTTATGGCGATTCTTACCGTTACAGCATCACCACAGGTGCACACGAAAGCAGTTGGGATTTAAATCCACCGTCGGATCTGGGCTTTGTAGCACAGACCTTTAATTTACTCCTGAAATACAGTAAGCAATTGAATGTAGATGCCAATCGCAGGGCATTGTGGGCCGATATTCTTGCGCACTTACCCAAATATAAGGTAATACAGCCCACTAAAACACCTAATAAGGGCTTGCCGGTTTTTGCCAAGAACGAAGCCGGCTGGGATTTACCCAATCACATGATCCAAATGCATCCGGTATATCCTTGCGAAGTGCTCAATTTGCTTTCCAACCCCGATACCTTACAGATTGCCAAAAACACGGTTGAGTATTATGAAGTTTCGCAAAATGGTTTCCTGGGTTCTATGAATGCCCTCGGATTAAGCGGATTTATCATGGCCGCCCGGGTAGGTTTTAATCCCGATATTATTGTCGAAAAGCTGAAAGCACAGGTTGGCAGGGCCAAAGCCAATTTTTTAATTAACGATGGACACCATGGTGCAGAGAAAACAACCCTGATCGAAACCATTAATTCCATGATGCTCCAAAGCCTCGACAGTACCTTATATTTATTTCCAAACTGGATTAAGCAAGAGGCCTCATTTACCCGTTTGCGTACAAAAGGTGCCTTCCTGGTTTCGGCCAGTTACGATGGTGCGCAGGTTTCGAAGCTCGAAATTAGCAGCGAAAAAGGAACGCGGTGCTACATTAATAACCCCTGGAAAGGAGAGGGAATCAGGGTTACCGAAAATGGGAAGTCAATAGCTGTAAGCCACCTTGGCGACAGGTATAGCTTTGCAACAAAACCCGGAGGGATTTACATGCTTCAGCGGCTGAAATTAAATTAAAGGTGTTGATGTTCAGGTGTTAACAGTTATTTCGGAAAAATTGATTAAAATTGTGTTACAAGTGTTAATACCTGTAAATAATAAAAACTAAACCAAATAAAACCAAACTTATGAGTAAAATTCAAACGACCAAATTATTTTGGTCAAGCTGCCTTGCGCTATTGGTCACCTCGCTATCGTTCGGTATCCGTGCCGGAATGATGAACCAACTGGGGATTGATTTTCAGTTAAGTGCAACACAACTGGGCACCATTACCGCTACTGCTTTCTGGGGATTCCCGCTGGCCATTGTAATCGGTGGATTTATTGTTGATATTATTGGAATGAAACGGCTGCTGGTACTGGCTTTTCTGTTTCACCTTTCGGGTATTATACTCACCATTTACGCACAGGGCTACTGGACACTGTTTTTTTCTACCCTTCTTATCGGTATTGCCAATGGTTTGGTAGAAGCAGCATGTAACCCACTGGTGGCTACACTATATCCTGATAACAAAACCACACGTTTAAACCATTTTCATTTATGGTTTCCGGGCGGTATTGTAATCGGTACATTATTGGTTACTTTCTTTACACAGATTGGCCTGGGCTGGAAAATACAGGTGGCCATGATGCTGATCCCAACCCTAATTTATGGTTATCTGTTTTCGAAACTCGATTTCCCTGTTACCGAGCGGGTATCATCTGGTTATTCGAGCAAGGATATGTATAAAGCAGTAGTATCGCCATTGTTTATTTTCATGTTTATCTGCATGTTTGGTACCGCCATTACCGAATTATTTACTGGTCAATGGATTGGATTGCTACTTAAAAACGTAACCAGCAATGCCATTTTATTGCTTACACTTACTACAGGGATTATGGTAATTGGCCGTGGCTTTGCCGAACCGGTAGTTAAAAAACTTGCACCACAAGGCGTGCTGTTGCTTTCTGCAATATTTGCTGCCACCGGACTTTATCTGCTAAGTACCTTAACCGGAAATGCTATTTTTTTTGCAGCAATTATTTTTGGTATCGGCGTTTGTTATTTCTGGCCTACCATGATTGGTTTTGTAGCCGAAAATATTCCGCAATCGGGCGCATTAGGTTTAAACCTGATGGGTGGGGCAGGAATGTTCGCCGTATCGGTATATACCATTTTTATGGGCAGTTTTTACGACGGGCTAATTGTTAAGCATCTGCCACAGGGAGCTGATTTAGGAGCTTATTTTAAAGCTGCTGGCGACACAGAACAAGGACTGGCGCTTAGCGAAGCCAAAAAACTAGCCGGACCTGAAGTGCTACAGGCTACACTAACCATTCCAATTATACTCATTGTGGCTTTTGGTTTATTGGTAATTTACATGCGTGCCCGAAAAAGCAAACAGGTAGCCAATTTAAATACAACGGTATAAGGTTGTTTAATTCGTCATTGCGGGCAGGCAGGCAATCTTACAACGATCGCTACATAGCGAGCGCATTAAGATTGCTTCGTTCCTCGCAATGACGATTCTTCTATTGGGTTTATCAATAGTAGCCTGTCGAAGGACCTGCCTTAACACCTTTAAAAGGCATTTTAACGCTTTGACCGGCTCAGTGTGATAGATTTCCAGTGTATGACAATCTCTATACAGGTGCTATTAAAAAGCGCACTCCGGCAAGTCGAATCATATTAGAAAAAGGCAATAAAATCACAAACACCATAACACCGCTATGCGCATAAAGCCCATCTTCATTACCCTGATATTATGGGGAATCTCTTTCTCCCTTAACGCTCAACAAAAAATTAAAGTAGCCTGTATTGGGAACAGTATTACCTATGGAATGGGCCTCGCTAACCGCGAAAAAGACAGTTACCCGGCGCAACTGCAAGGCATGTTGGGCAGTAAGTATCAGGTATTGAATTTTGGTCATAGCGGTGCCACCTTGTTAAAAAACACTGCCAATAGTTATTGGAAAACAAAGGCTTATGCCGATGCCCTAAAAAGCGAGCCCAATATTGTGTTGATCAAATTGGGTACTAACGATAGTAAAGGTGCAAATAGAAACCGGTATCAGGAGTTTGAAAGCACCTATAAAGACCTGATTAACAGTTTTAAGGAGCTATCCAGTAAACCACGTATTATTTTAGTTGCCCCGGTATCTACATTTAACGCCGATACCAGTTCTATTTCCGATCACGTATTAGTAAACCGCATTATTCCAATGATACAGCAGGTGGCTTTTAACGAAAAACTGGAGCTTATTAATCTCCATCCCCTGTTTGTAGATAAAGAAGAACTGTTTCCCGATAAAATTCATCCATCATCAGCAGGAGCAGCCATTATTGCATCACGTTTATACGAAACCATAACACAAAAAGGAACAGAAAATTTCGACATTTATACTAAAATAAAGGCAGAAAAGAACATCACCGGTTTTTACGGTTTTGAATGCGCTAACTTTAAATTTAATGGCCGCGATTGTAAAGTGGTTAAACCCAGAGTAGTAGCAAAAGGGCGGCCATGGGTGTGGCGCGCACGTTTCTGGGGACACGAACCTCAGGCCGATGTATCGCTGCTCGAACGTGGTTTTCATGTAGTTTACTGTGACGTAGCCGAGCTTTTTGGCAATAGCGAAGCCATCACCTTGTGGAACAGCTTTTATGCACTGATGCGGCAGGGCGGCTTGAACAAAAAAGTAGCTTTAGAAGGCATGAGCCGTGGAGGTGTTTATGTGTACAACTGGGCATTGGCCAATCCGGATAAAGTGGCTTGTATTTATGCAGATGCACCTGTGCTCGATTTAAAAAGCTGGCCCGGCGGTAAAGGCAAAGGTCCCGGAAGTAAATCAGACTGGGAGATTTTTAAAAAGGATTACCAGCTGAATGATGAGGAAGCCAATCGTTTTAATAAAAGTCCTTTAGATCATGCCGCGAAAATTGCCCGGTTCGGCTTCCCGATGCTGCATGTAGTTGGCGATGTAGATGATGTAGTACCCATTGCTGAAAACACTACGCCATTCGAAAAAATAGTGAAAGAAAACGGAGGGGATATTAAAGTAATCCATAAGCCCAATGTTAACCACCATCCGCATAGTTTACCAAATCCGACACCCATTACCGATTTTATTTTGAAGGCAACAGGGCAGAAGGTTATCTTTACAGCTAAGAACGAAATGTAATTGTTGTCACTATAACTTCCACTAAAAAACTATTGTAAAATGAAATTGCGCTATTTTGAAGAATTAAAACCCGATGCACTCGAAGATTATTATTCAACCAATATTGAATTTGGAGGACGCCAGATACAGTTGGATATAAACTTTGAAAGCAATACAATTGACGAAAATCGTTTATTAACCGTTAACAACATATTAGCGGAGTTGCCCGATTTTGTTGAGAAGCTAAATCATTTCATTCAAGAGGATTTTAAGACAGGAACTGACGTGCAGGAATATTTGGATTTCCACCTGGATGAATTGGACGAAGAATTAGACTCACTTCTTTCAACAACAGATCAGAAACTAAACAAACCAGAACAGTTGCTATCGGTTGTATCCTTAAGGAGGATTGGCTTCTATCCTGATGAAGACGATAATTTTACGGTTGCAGATTTTGGGCTAGATTCTGAAATTTCACAATATGTTTTAGTTGTAAATACGACAGGAGATCAGGAGCTTAATTACATCACGATGGAAAGCTAGGATAGCGATGCTATCTGATAGCATAACCAGTTAAAGAAAATATTTAAATACAAGACTTTAAAGACCGCTTTAGTAAAGCGGTTTTTTAGTTTCTGAACAAAAAATACCGATAAAAGTGCCGCAATTCCATGTAGATTTTAAATCTTTGTATATGCTAAAGATATCTATAAAAACAATTTTGATTGCGCTCAACGTGCTATTATTCAATACCATTATTTCGGCCCAGCAAGTGGTAGAGCCTGCCAATAACCCGGCAGAATGGTCTAAACCTTACCAACCTTTTCGCATTGCAGGTAACCTGTACTATGTAGGTACTTACGATCTGGCCTGCTATCTCATTACTACGCCTAAAGGGCATATCCTCATTAATACCGGCTTGGCCAATTCGGCCAGTCAGATTAAAGCTAACGTAGAAGCATTGGGTTTTAAGTTTGCCGATATTAAAATACTTTCTACAACACAGGCGCATTTCGACCACATGGGTGCTATGGGTGCCATTAAAAAACAAACGGGGGCTAAACTAGTTATCGATGCAAAAGATGCCGGTGTACTGGCGAGTGGAGGTCGTACCGATTATGCGCTTGGCGGAAAAGTAAGTTCTTACGCTCCGTTAAAGGCCGACCGGCTTTTAAAAAATGGCGATTCGGTTAAATTGGGTAATATGGCTTTGGTGCTGTTACACCACCCCGGCCATACCAAAGGTTCGTGCAGTTTTTTGTTTAATGTTAAAGACGGGAAAAAAACATACCGCGTGCTAATTGCCAATATGCCAACCATTGTAACCCACGAAAGGTTTGATCAGATCAGTGCATATCCGGAAATAGCAAAAGATTATGCCTATACACTTGGTGCCATGAAAAAGCTTTCGTTCGATATCTGGTTATCATCTCACGCCAGTCAGTTTAACCTGCACACCAAACACCAGCCAGGCGATGCCTATAATCCAGCTGCATTTATCGATAGAAAAGGTTACGATCAAACATTGGCCGATTTGCAAAAAGAATACAACGAGAAGATTAATGGTAAGGATTGAAATGTTGAATGAGTGAGTTTTGAATGATTGAATAATTGAATGAGTGAATTTTGGATGAGTGAATGTTTATAGCATGATGCCTGTTTCTTCATTCAAAATTCAATCATTCTTATATAGTTTGTCATTCTGATGGTTAATTTATTTCATAAAATCAATATTAGTGACAGCCCCTTCGGAGTCGTCATTTCGAGCGGAGTGCAACGTAGTCGAGAAATCTATTTAAAGATCTCTCCATTTCGCTGCGCTTCAGTCGAGATGACGAATCTTCTATCGGGCATGTTAATGGTAGCCTCTCAATTGATCGCGACAGGTAGCAGAACAACTTTCGTTCATCTATATTGGGTAACTTCTAGTTAAATTTTGAATGATTGAGTTTTGAATGAGTGGATGTTTATAGCATGATGCCTGTTCCTTCATTCAAAACTCAATCATTCTGTCATTATTAATTTAGCCAATTTCTAATTACCATAAGTAAAAGAAACTCTTGGCGCTATTTCAACGTAACCATTATCTTTAAAATAAGCCACAAAATAAGTGCCCGAAGGGCTATTGGCTGGTAAAGTTAGTGTTGTGCTCCCAGTGGCAACACCATTGGTATATTTCCAGGCGCTGGCATAGTTACTGGTGCCCGGCACCTTGCCACTTTGATAAATACCAACCCAGGCCTGCGCATCGGTAGAGCCGTTTGCAAAATTTACCGTAATCGTTTCTCCCGTTAAATAGGCGGTTTTATTTACCCCAACAGTTGGCTGTACTGTGGTGATCGAAAAAGTGGTGATCACCCCCTTATGATCAGAAGGCCATGTTCCGGTTGGAATAACAAAAGGATTGGTGTAAGTGGCATCTTCATAGCCCTGACCACGAACAATAGAGCCAGAAGGGCCAAATACAATCGATTCATCAACACTTACCCTATTGCTGTTATCGGCATAGTAAATATAATCTATACGGTCTCTTTCATCAGCATCCGGTGCCCAAACAAGCGATGATAAGCTGGCGCTGGTGTTAAAGGCTGCCCAGGTAAAGCCGGGGGCGAGTACAGGATTCGGATTTTTAATCCGGTACGAATCTTTATATCCTTTGGCATACAAAGCCACGCTACCTTGCCAGGGCACAATGGTACCATGATGATCGAAAAGGTTTTTTTGCGCATCAACCCAATCTAAATGCGAAGGCTCGTTAAAATCTCCACCCAGTATCACAATTCTGCCGCTGTCCCTTTCCAGTTTTGCATCGTTAATAAAGGCATTTATTTCTTCATCTCTGCTCGATTGTAAGTTCGAAGCCAAAACAGCATTCACATCTGTAACGGGCTGGCTTATTTTTTGAAAGCTGTTACCATCATAACCCCTTGGCAGGTAACAGGCATAATTTAAATAATCTAAATGCGCCGAATATACCGCCACTGTTGTATTCACGTTGAGCTTAACAATGGCTTTATCAAAGGCATTGCTATACATCCCCGCTTTAAATGAAGCGATCGGATATCGGGATAGGATACCCACATTGTTATCTTTAAACGAATAAAATGTGAGGTTTTTTTGCTGCAATGCCGCCACAATCCTGGCGCTGAAATTTGTATTGTTGTAATTGCGTACCTCACTTAAGGTAACAATATCGGCCCCCGATTGAACAATCGCATCTACAATGCCATTAAAGCCGCCTGTTACTTTTGTACCCTCTTGCCAAACATTAAGTTGCAAAACTTTTAGCTTAATTGGGGTTGAGGTAGCAGTAGCCTCGAGCATTTTGGGTTTAAGTGAGGTGGTGTTGTTTGCTGCAATTAACGATTGTTCTTTTTTGCAGCTCATAAAAAGAAAACCGGTTAAGCAGATAACCCAGTAGTTATTTTTCATAGTTTTTTGTTTAGATAAGTTATCCCAGGCCCCTGATAGCAGATGCCTGGGATATGATGAGTTATGGTAATGTGGTTAAATTAACGCTTGGTGCTGTTCCCGTTGCTGTTCTGCTTAAAGCGGTGCCATAACTGGTATAGGTAGCAAAGAATCCACCGTTTTTAAGGTAAAAACTATTGCCGGTTACACCACCCTGGTAATCCATTCGCTGCTCTGCCGATGCAGTGGCATCATAACTGAAACTGGCATTGGTAACCTCTGTCCAGCTACCTGCACTGGTTTTGTACCATTGGTTGCCATAATTACAGCTTCTTTGTAAATAGCCCTGATCGGGATTAAAGTTTTCGATAAACGAATATACACCGGTTAAGTAAGCTGTAGTATTCGGACGTTTCCATTGTGCCAGAACTTTCCAAACGCCATTTTCGGGCGCATAAAACCAGGCCGTGTAATCAGAGCCGCCAGCACCATCAGGTTTGCCTTGCAGTAAGAATTTATAAGTTGTACCGGCAACCCAGTTAAACAACATGTACGATTGGCCGCCTGTGCCTTCGCCGCCAAAACCATTGGTGGTTACACCGGTTCCTTTTCTTACCAGGGAAGTCGAACCAGTTGATGGATCCCAAACCGAAAATAAAATCCTTCTCTCAGTAGCCGAGTTTACCTGCATACCAAAATAGCCGCCGCTAAAACCATCGGCCATAAAGTAAGAACCTATTTTATCCTGTCCGCTCGGAACATTCAGTTCGCTGTAAAACCATTCGGTACCCGATGGTACAGTGTAATTTAAGTGGCACGACGGGCCTCTTCGCGACCAGTAATAATCTGCAACCGTGTTGGCATATTGCACGTTCGATGCAACTACCGGTCCGCTGATTACAAGGTCAGAAATATCGCCAAAATAGCTGCCTGTTTTACTAACGCCTTGAATATCTACCCGTACATAACCGGCTGCTGTAATGTTTACCGTACCAATATTAGTTGTGGTAGCCGTTGTACCGGTAATGGTTTTATTAAATACAGTTCCGTTAATGGTTACTTTAATATTGCTGCTGCCCGAAGGTACAGTGCCCTTTACGGCAACAGTTAAATTGCCGGTAAGGCCTAAACGAAACCAAACACTGGTAATGGTACTGGCCGAGGTCCAGTTGTGCAGGCCCGTATCATTAATTAATCCGCCGGTGCCGGCAGTATAAGCGTTACCACCTAAACCTACGTTTAACGAGGTGCCGCCTAAGCTTTCGGTAACTGCAATGTTGTTTTTAATTTCTGAGGGAACTGTGTCCTGTAAAGTTTCTGTTTTCTTACAGGAGAAAAGTACAAGCAATAATAGCATGCTTGTGGCAAATGAAGCTGTTTTTTTCATTTTTTGTGATTTTGGTTAGTATATGGTTTATTAATTAAGTTGCACTTATCCAATCGTCTTGTAAAAACAAGAGATTATTTTGCTTAACCTAGCCCCATTCTTCAACTGGAAATACCTTGCCTGTGTACAGACAATTAAGATTGCTATAACTTAGCCGCTAACCCACTTTGTAGATTGTAGCGCAATAAAAGGAGCTTATTGCTGCTAACCGAAAGTCAAGTTAACCACTGCCGGCAGAAAAAAAATAAGTTTCTAAGCGCAAACGTTTGCCTGTTTACAACTTATATTTTTAAACAAATACAACTACATATTTTTATAGTGCAAATTTTATTGCGGTTGTAGTTTTAAATAGGATAAAATCGAAGTGAAATGTTGAGTGGTCTTAAATAACATTGAAAATCAGTTGATTAATAAAAATTTAGTTGATTTTTTTAGCGTAATTTTTAATTGTGGACAAACGTTTGTGTGAAGAAATGTTAATTATCCACTATTTTATTAGTTAATTATTATTTTAACTTTGATTAAGCTTATTGATCATTGTTTTTTGGTGCAATAGGCGATTTATACAATCTTTCAATAACAAATGTAGTTTGCTTCTATGAAATTATTTTCGCGATTCTTTTTTACCCTATTGGTGGTCATGTTACTTTTCTCCTGTAAGAAACAAAAAACGGAGGCACCCGTTAAAGAACCCTATGTGCAGTTTATTAACGTACAAATTGCCGGGCAAAATCTGGAGATAAAAGGTTCGATTGATAAAAACAGAGATAAATTTAGTGGAAGCTGGACAGGTATTGGTTATGGGGATGGCACACAAAAAGAGATGTACACGGTAAATGTAATTGTACCCAAAACATTTTTGAATACTACCTTTGATTCAAAGCTTCAGTTCCGGATTTTCGATATAGAAAAAAAGGAATACAAGTTATCGGAAAATGATCCTTTCAAACAAAGTTTTGCAAGCGGTATATACATCGTTACTAATTTGGGCATGGCCGATTCAAAAGTATATACTACCAACGAAACAAAACCACCATTCAAAGTACAAATTACC
This sequence comes from Pedobacter ghigonis, assembly GCF_903166585.1. GTDB lineage: Bacteria > Bacteroidota > Bacteroidia > Sphingobacteriales > Sphingobacteriaceae > Pedobacter > Pedobacter ghigonis. The sequence continues at coordinate 191,924 of NZ_CAESCM010000011.1, read as the reverse complement.
AGATACGAAAAACCTAAGGATAGTGGTGTGCCTTTTGTTGGCGGTAAAATAAGCGGAACTTTGTATAATGTTAAGAACCTGCAGGATTCAATAGTAATAAAAGATGGTGTTTTTGATGTTCGATTCTAATCCCTGTTGTGAAAGAAAAACAGGCTAACCAATCATTCGTTCATTTGCCGCTTGTTTCATGTTGTAGTCGATTTAAGTGTAGTCGAAAAAAAGACTACAATAATTTTGACTACAATTTTGTAGTCGTTTTTTAGTGATTCGTAAAAAAGTCTACATTTCTTTTCCGGCGTTAAAAATATAAAGCGATATGAAACACATAAGAGATAAGTTAGGGCTTTCGCAAACAGAACTTGCCGGCCTGTTAGAAATGCCCAAGGGAACTTTCAGTTTGTATGAGCTTGGTTTGCGTAATTTAAATAGCCGGCAATTAGCCACAATTGCTGAAATTGAATTGCTGTTACAGGAAGAGCAGACCATCGATCCGGCTTCAGCCATAAGCATTAGCGCAGATCAATTGCAGGCAGCTATGCTTAAAAAGATGGGGCAGCGTTTAGAAAAAGTTAGTTTTGAGTATATAAAACTAAACCGTAAACTGCTTGAACTGCAAAGTAACTATATCAAAAATCAGCACTTGTGGAGCTTAATTACCAATTTAAAAATGAAAACTCCTGCCGGAACCCGGTTAATGGCTTATTTAGCGGTACTCGAATTGCAGTGCCTCGAAAAAAGTGAACGTTTTGGTTTGGATAAACAGACCGAGCTCACTTTTAAAATTAACCTTTTGGCAAAAGAACAGGAACTGCTGCAAGAAATTGTCTCGACTAATGGTTTAACAGATGGTGGTTTAAAAGAGACGGTAAGCAGCAGGTAATTATTACTATACAATTAGTTAAAATTGATTTATATTAGATTAAACAACAATCAGATCAATAATGAAGAAAATCTTAACGCTTTCTGCCTTATTACTCATCGGCCGTTTTGCTTTAGGGCAACAGGTAAAATCTTATGAAATCGTCGGTACAGTGAAAAATATTCCATCGCGTATGGTTTACCTCAATACAATGAAACGAGATGCCGCGAATAATTTAAACTGGCCAGTTATTGATTCTGCCCGGATAATTGATGATCGTTTTGTCTTCCACCGGGATACGACTTTACTTGAGCCATCGTGGTCGACAAATATTTTTTACATCGACTCATTGACAAAAAAAAGTACCTACTTTTCTTTTCAGAATAAATTTAAGGATAAAATGAGGGCAGGTAGTCTTATACTTGAAAACTCCAAAATGAATATTGCCGGTGATATAAAGGACAGTAAAGGTTTAGTATTAACAGGGGCACCAGAAACCGAGATATTGAACCAGTTTGGTTTATTAATACCAGGAGTATATAAAATGAACAACCGGATAGACTCATTAAAGAAAGCTGGAAATAATGAAGCCCTTTCACAAGCTTTGAGCATTAAAAACGACAGCTTAATCTCTTTTAAAAAAAAGCTTTTAACACTGAGCAAACAAAACGCTTCAAGCTGGATGATAATGTTAAATGTTTATCAGAATGCTGATTTATTTACCCCTTCAGAATTAACTGAAATAACAAACGTTTTTACTCAGGATGTACTCAATACACCAAAAGGAAAGCGGTTATTAATTTTTACCGAACAAAGCAAGAACCTGGTAGCTGGCGCTAACTTTCCTGCTTTCAAATATAAAGATGTAAGTAAAAAAGACATTACCCTAAACTCGGTAAAAGGCAAAAATGGAACTGTAGTTGTTTTTTGGGCCAGTTGGTGTGGTCCTTGTCGGGCAGAAATACCCGAATTAAAAAAGGTTTACGAGGATTATAAAAGTAAGGGAATAAATATGGTGAGTATTTCAGTCGACCACGATATTATTGCCTGGAAAAAAGCGCTGAATATTGAAAAGATGAAATGGCAAAATATTGCTAACCTGCCCGGCGACAAAAATGAAATCTATAAAAAATATAACATTAACGCAATTCCAGCTATATTTTTACTTGATGAGAAGAACAATGTTGTAATGACCAACGATTACCGTATTCCCGTTTTGAGAGAAAATCTGAATAAAATGCTTGAATAAATTGATTTATTGTTCTGTTTGATTCGTAAATCTTACACCATGTTACAACAATTTTGCAGCTATAACAACTGGGCCAATTCAATTTTACTAACCGCTCTAAAAGAGCAAGCTGATATATTGCCCCAATCGTGCATCAATCTGTTTAGTCACATCATGAACGCACAAACGATCTGGTTGTACCGCATTAATGGCGAGGTGCCACCGGTGAGCGTTTGGCAACAGCACGATCTCGAAACCTGTAGCCGGTTGTTAGCCGAAAGCGGGCAGGGGCTGGCCGCGATCGAAAACCCTGATGATGAATCGTTGCCCTTGGTTCAGTATCAGAACTCTACAGGTAAAGTATTCGAGACTTCAATCCCTGATATTTTACTGCATGTATTTAACCATGGTACCTACCATCGGGCACAAATTGCCAAAGAAATGAAACTGAATGGCATTGATCCGGTTAATACCGATTATATCCAGTTTGTAAGGCTAAAATCTTAATTTAAAGGGGATATTTTGGTTAATAAAAAAGATATCGAACTGACCTGAAGCAGATTAGGTTGAAGTGTGCACTAGAATGTGATTTGAATTCATTACATTTGCAGCAGTATTAAAAAAATTATCCTTTGAGTCATGTAATCTCATTTGCACATTCATGTTAAATGATCTTTCCAAATCTGGAAGGGAGTAATTACTATATCTTTTATTTTTACTGATTACAAGATGACTATTTCACAAAAATATGGTCGTACGTATCATTATCCGTTTTCGCCGGGAACAACGAGCGACGACAGGATACAGCACGACTATTGGGATAAGATACAACAGATCCCAACATTAATACATACCGAAAAATTAGACGGCGAAAACAATTGCCTGTCCCGCTATGGAGTTTTTGCACGCTCGCATGCAGCGCCAACCACTTCACCCTGGACAGAAAGTTTAAGGCGTTTCTGGCAAATGGTAAAACATGATCTGGGCGATCTGGAATTTTTTATGGAAAATTTATATGCCACGCATTCCATTGCTTACCGTAAACTCGAGCATCATTTTTATGTTTTCGGCATCCGCGAGCACGGTCGCTGGCTAAGCTGGGAAGAAACCGAGTTTTATGCAAAGCTGATTGATTTACCTACGGTGCCGGTGCTTAAAACAGAACAAACACCGGTTGATCAGAAACAATTTGAAACCGAAATACTGACTTTGGTTGCGGGCCGTGGTGCTTTTGAGCCCTTCGACGTTTACGATAACAAAGAAACAACCATGGAGGGGATTGTTAGCCGGAACGCTGCGGGTTACGAGGTTAATGCCTTTGCCCAAAATGTATTTAAATATGTAAGGAAAGGACACGTTAAAACCGACGAACATTGGACCAGGAACTGGAAACGTGCAGCCTTAATTAACGAAGGAGGTAAAAATGTGGACCTTTAGCGAAAATAAAAACTGGGAATACCTGGAAATGCAGTTCGACTGGGTAAAACGGATGAATGGTGTGGAGCAGGATAAACGATATCATGCCGAAGGCGATGTAGCCATACATACGCAAATGGTTTTGGCTGCCCTGCAAAACGAAGCCGGTTTTAAAGCTTTGCCGCCCCAGGAGCAGGAAATTTTGTGGGCCGCCGCCCTGTTGCACGATGTAGAGAAGTACAGCACAACGGTTTTTGAACCCGATGGAAGCATTACCTCCAACGGACATGCACGTAAAGGAGCGCAGTTTGCCCGTAAGCTGTTGTATTTGGATGGTAGAGTACCTTTTGCCATTCGTGAGCAGATTGTTGGGCTGGTGCGTTACCATGGTTTTCCGATCTGGTTGTTCGAAAAGCCCGATCCGCTTAAAGCGCTGGTAAAAGTAAGCATGGAGGTAAATACCCAATGGCTGGCTTTGCTGGCACGTGCCGATATGCTTGGCCGTATCTGCATCGATCAGGAGGATATGTTATACCGGATTGCCTGTTTCGAAGAATTTTGTAAAGAGCACCAGTGCTGGGGGCAGGCACGCCAGTTCGTTTCGGCTGAAGCTAAAATACATTATTTGCAGCACGAAGACAGCTATCTGGATTATGTGCCTTTTGAGCAACCATTGGCCGAAGTGGTTTTAATGAGTGGGCTTCCCGGTGCAGGGAAAGATACTTTTATTAAGCAGCATTTTGGCGATTGGCCGGTTATTTCATTAGATGCCATCCGTGTAAAGTGGGGCATAAAAGCAACTGATAAGGCTGGTAATGGCAGGGTGATACAAGAGGCTAAAGAACAAGCCAGGGTGTACCTGCGCAAACAGCAGCCTTTTGTGTGGAATGCAACCAATATTACCGCACAAATGCGTGTGCAACTTATCGAACTCTTTAACACTTACAAAGCGAAAGTACGTTTGGTTTACATCGAAGTGCCACATCAGTTGTTATCACAGCAGAACAAAAATCGCGATGCTATGGTGCCTGCGGCTGTTTTAGAGAAACTGGTACACAAACTTGAAGTACCTGCTCCTTGGGAGGCGCATGAAGTGGTTTACCAGATTAAATAATTTTATTGGTTGCCTAAAATGCAACAAAATGCATGTGATTAAGCCGGGGTCTTTCAATAGATCCCGGCTTCGTTTTTTACATGTACTTTAGGAGATTGGTTGGCCACATTTAAGATAAAAGCAATAAATTGCAAACAAAAAAACTTCAGTGAATGATCGGATCTGAAAAATACCTCGAAATATTTAGCAAGGCTGTAAACCAGCTCAATCAGGAACAGCTAAAAGAAATGCAGCTCGAAGTTGCTGTTGTTGAAGTATTGGATTGTGTTTGCCTGAAAATATTTAAAAAGGCCTGGTGTAGCCCAAACGAAGATCCTTTATTGGCCAAAACCCGGATATTCTTTTCCGTTTGGGTAAGCCAAGAAAGCAGCCTTGAACAAAAACTGCAGTACAATATCCACGCATTTAAATTGAGGCATTTGCCTGGATATAAAATAGAAAGCAGAAAATTTGCTGATTTGTTTAGGCGCGATTTTAAGCCGTTTGAGCAACAATGGCCAAATGTAAGTGTAAAATACGGTCCTTTAACTTTAATGGAAGGCTGGCTAAGTTTCGAAGGCAGAAATGTAGAAGAGGAAATTCTTGTGCTGGTTAACAATTTTTTACCTGTTGCACCTTTGGTTGATACTGCACTGGGCAGGTTTAAAAGGTAAGGATGTTTATTGGTTCATTCGTCATTAGTTCTGTAGCCTAACCAAGCCTTCATTTCAAAGGGTGCCCGAAATTTAAAAGCTTGTCACTTTAAGGGTTAATTTATTTGATAAAATCAATATTAGTGATAGCCCCTTCGGAGTCGTCATTGCGAGGTACGAAGCAATCTTACTACTATGGGTGGGAAAAAGCATTACTTCAGTTTCAACTAGCGATCGTTGTAAGATTGCTTTCCCGATTAAGCGGGACAGGCTGTCGTTCCTCCTCGCAATGACGATAATTCTATGAGTTTCTGTCAATGATAACTTCCCACCATTAAGTACATCCAGCCTTGTTCTGCTCCCGAACTTCCAACCTCGGTCTCCGGACCTCCGACTTTTCAACGCTTTCTGCTTTAGTCTTTCAGCTTTTCCAACGCTTTCATCTTTCCTCGTTCCACTTTAGTCTTTCCCCTTTACTCAATCTTTAGTCTTTTTGTAAAATAATCAGGCATTATTATTGTTTAAGGCAGATAAACATTGTTTTTGTTAAAATTAGCGTAATTTTAAATCATAAAAACGAAACAATTTTAGCTTTAATTGATTTAAAGAAAATGCATTTCCTTCAAAACTATAAATTATCCCAGCCCGAATACGCTCATGAACTATAAACAATTGCAGGAAGATGCAGCCCGGCATGTAAGCCATTACTTCCAAACCCATAACGATCCGAGGTTGGTTTACCACAATTTTGCACATACAGAAGAGGTGGTTAATGCTGCGCAGCAAATCGCCAACCATTACCAGCTTAGCGAACAGGATTTCTTTGTGGTAACCGTAGCGGCCTATTTTCACGATACCGGTTATTTTGAAGATGCATTAAGCCATGAGGCAAAAGGAGCTGAAATGGCCGATCATTTTTTGGAGCAGCATGGTGTAAATACAGATGTACGTGAGGGGGTTAAAAGCGCCATTTTAGCTACAAAAATTCCCCAGCAGCCTACCAATCAAACCGACGAAATTCTTTGCGATGCAGATCTTTTCCACCTCGGCCTGCCCGATTTTCGCAAAAAAGGTAAGTTAATGCACAAAGAAGTAGAACTGATTTATAAAAAAGACATCAGCAAAACCGAATGGCGCCAAAAGGATATCCAGTTTATGGAATCGCACCACTACCATACCGATTACGCCAATTTGTTGTTAAGCGACCAGAAACAAGCCAATATTGCCAAACTAAAAAGTAAACTTACCGCCCAGGAAGAAATCAGCACAGAGCTGGCCGAAACCAAAAGTTTTGCGCCCGAGGTAGTAACCGGTAAGAAGAAGAAAGATAAAGACGACCGGCCTGATAAAGGAATCGAAACCATGTTCCGCATTACCTCAGCCAATAACCAGCGCCTGAGCGATATGGCCGATAATAAGGCACATATTTTAATTACCGTAAACTCCATTATGCTTTCGTTAATAGTGAGTTTACTGTTGCGCAGGCTCGAAGATCATGGAAACCTGATTATACCCACCTTTATTTTGCTTTTGGTTAGCTTAACCTGTGTGGTAGTTTCCATTCTGTCTACCCGTCCATCTATTCCAAAAGGAGAGTTTACTAAAGAAGATATGGACAATAAAAAAGTGAACCTGTTGTTTTTTGGTAACTTTTATAAAATGAGTTTACCCAGCTATACCGATGGAATGATCAAGGTAATGAACGATAAAGATTTTTTATACGGAACCTTAATTACCGATGTATACTCGCAAGGTGTGGTTTTGGGACGTAAATACAAGCTCATCCGTCTCGCTTACAATATTTTTATGTGGGGCTTAATTGCCGCAGTATTTGCTTTTGTTATTGCTTACGCAGCTTACGGTAAACTGTAATGGAACAAATGATCGAAACAACTTTCTTTAACCGCGATTTAAGCTGGCTAAAATTTAACGAGCGCATTTTAATGGAGGCCGAACGCAGTACGGTGCCCTTATTGGAACGCATTAAATTCTTATCCATATTTTCATCTAACCTCGATGAGTTTTACCGCGTGCGCATGCCTATTTTACTGGCATTAGAGAAATTGAGCAACCGCGAAGATAATGACATCAAAATCGACGATAATTTATTAAATACCGCTAATCAGTTTATCACCGATCAGCAGCAGCGGTATGGTAAAGTACTCCGTACAGAATTAATTCCATTGCTTAAAGAGCAGAAGATAAACTTAATTTATGGTGAGCCCATTCCAGCCCAAATTGAGCAAAACCTTACCCGCTACTTTTTAAGTCAGGTGATGGCCTTTTTGCAGCCGGTTTATTTAAGAACTGATAGCGGTTTCTTTCCCTCCAATAATGAATTATATTTTTTGGTTACACTCAAAAAGGAAGCAGAAACCGAAACCGTAATTTTAAATATTCCTTCTAACCAGTTGCCGCGTTTTTATAAAGTAGATACAACTGAGGGGACTTTTATTGTTTTTCTGGACGATATTATCCGCTTTCATCTCGACAGGATATTCCCCGACCAGGAGGTTACAGGTTGTTACAGTTTTAAAATTACACGCGATGCAGAACTCGACCTGAAAGATGAGTATCCGGGCAGTTTATCCGATCAGCTCGAAAAACAACTTTTAAAACGCGATTTAGGCCTCGCTACCCGCTTTTTGCACCAGCCCGGTATCCCTGATGAAGTAATGGACCGGTTAAAGAAACTTTTCAATTTAAAAAAAGCCAACAGGATAGAAGGGGGGCAGTACCACAACCTGAAAGACCTGATGTCTTTTCCGGTAAATTTGCCGAAACTATCGAACGAGAGCTGGCCAAAAATATGTAATACCGATTGGATAACAGGTTCGCTAACCGAAGCCATTTACCAGAAAGATATTATTGTACATACCCCTTACCAAAGTTACGACAGTGTTTTGCGATTTTTTAACGAAGCAGCAATCGATGCCAGTACACGCGAAATATATGTTACCCTTTACCGCGTGGCCAGCGATTCGAAAATTGTGAATGCATTAATCAGCGCTGCCAAAAACGATAAGAAAGTAACCGTTCTGGTTGAGCTTAAAGCCCGTTTTGATGAAGCCAACAATATCAAATGGGCAAAGAAAATGCGCGAGGTTGGGGTGAATATTATTTATAGCGTAACAGCTTTAAAAGTACATGCCAAGGTTGCGCTGGTTAAACGCCAGGTAGGCGACAGGATGCATTACGCCGGACTATTTTCTACCGGTAACTTTAACGAAAGTACAGCTGCATTCTATACCGATCATGTTTTAATGACGGCCAACAAGGAAATGCTGCGCGAAGTAGAACTCCTGTTTATTTTCCTGGCCAAAAGGGTAAAACCATCAGCTTCCGACCTGATTCATTTTAAACACCTGTTGGTAGCGCAGTTTAACCTGCAAACGGTTTTTCTCAGCCTGATCGATCGCGAAATAGCACATGCCAAACAAGGCAAGCCTGCGGCGATAACCATAAAAATGAACAACCTCGAAGAAAAGGTTTTGATCGACAAACTTTACGAGGCCTCGGCTGCAGGAGTAAAAATTGATATGATTGTGCGCAGCATCTGTCGTCTGGTACCCGATGTGCAGGGAATGAGCGAAAACATCAAGGTTACCCGTATCGTAGATCGCTACCTGGAGCATGGCCGTATTTTTATATTCCATAATCTGGGTAAAGAGGATGTATACCTGGGGTCGGCCGATTGGATGAACCGTAATATTTACAGGCGGATTGAAGTTTGTTTCCCGATTTACGATGCACAAGTTAAACAGGAAATTATCGATATCATAACCATTCAAAAACAAGATAACGTACAGGCTGTTTGTATTGACGAACAGATGGACAATATACCGGTAGAAACGATTGGTACCCCCGTAAGCTCGCAGTACGGCATTTATCAATTATTAAAAAACAAGCATTAAATTTAATTACCTATGAATTATAAAAGAACTTTTATCGCCTCAGGCCTTTTGGTTGCAACAGCTTTTTTAGGCATATCATGTGTAAACAGTAACCGCAACGATAAACAAGCTGCAAGTACTGAGAGTGCTGCCGCGGATGCCCCAAAAACAGCTTTACCTTACGATTTGGCAAACCCTTTAAAATACAATATGCCACATAACCTTTTCGAAATTTCGGGTATCGTATTCCACAATGGCGATGCTAAAGAAGTGTTTGCCATTCAGGATGAAGATGGAGATCTTTTTCACCTGGGCTTAACCGATAAAACAGCAAAGTTTACCAAATTTGGCGGTAAAGGCGATTACGAGGACCTGGCCATTATCAATAATTTTGTAATTGTATTAAAAAGCAATGGCGAACTGCATACTTTTCCTATTGCAGGCATTAATGCGCCAGAAGTAGCCAATGTGGTTAAAACAAAAGATTTAGTACCAAAAGCAGAGTACGAAGGTTTGGCTGCGGATGAAAAGGCAGGAATGATTTACGTGTTAACCAAAGATAGCAAAGCCGATGCGAAAGCAAAATCGACAAGCATTTATGGTTTTAAAGTGGCGGCCGATGGTACTTTTACCGCTAGTGGCCAGTTTGGTATTTCGCACAAAGAAATCGAAAAAGTGTCGGGAGCTACAAAATCAAAATTCCGTCCATCGGCATTGGCTAAAAATACAGCAACTAACGAATGGTACGTACTTTCATCAATGAATAAATTGCTGGTAGTAACCGACGCGGATTTTAAAGTTAAGGCTACTTATCCTTTAGCAGGCAGCTTCTTCAATCAACCAGAAGGGATCGCATTCGATAAAGACAACAATCTTTACATTTCTAACGAGGGCGGTACTTTATCAGCCGGAAATATTTTAATGTTTAAATTGAAAAAGTAGGTTTTGAAAGTCTGAAGCTGATGGTCCGATGTCAGAAGCCTGGGTTTATGGGCCTAAATAAGAAACATGAAAACTTAGATGCGCTAAGGTGTCTAAGGTGGTCAAGAGTGAGAGGTCGGAGGTCCTCCGGGGTCGTCATTTCGAGCGAAGTGCAACGCAGTCGAGAATCTATTATAGATCTCTCCATTTCGCTGCGCTTCATCCGATAGCTATCGGATCGAGATGACGACTTTTCTACCAAGCAAATTAAATTTTAAATTAACTATCTTTATACAAACACCGGAATATGATTAAAAGATTTACCCTTTTTTCAATCTTATGTTTAACCAACCTCATTGCTTTTGCACAGGATGACGTGAAATACCGTGTGATCCTTTTTGGCGATGCCGGCGAAATGAACCCCGCCCAAATGCAGGATTTAAAAAATGCTGCCAAACAGGTCATCCCTAAAAAAACTACAGTGCTCTACCTGGGCGATAACATTTATCCAACAGGAATGGGCTTGCCCGGCAGTGCCGAAGAAGAAGATACCAAAAAGATTTTACACTCCCAGTTCGATCCCATGCGTAAAATGGGGGCTGCGGTTTATTTCATTCCCGGTAATCACGATTGGGACAAATCAGGTCCAAAGGGCCTGGCCAAAATACAGGCACAGGGCGATTACCTCAGGGCGCAGAACGATCCTTTGCTTAAACTGATTCCCGATAATGGTTGTCCAGATCCGGTGGCCATTAAATTAACCGATAAGCTTACCATTATTGCCTACGATAGCGAGTGGTGGTTGTTTCCCTACAATAAATTTAATCCAAATGGCGAGTGCGAATGCCGTACCAAAGATGAAATACTGGTAAAAATGGAGCAGCTGTTAGAAGAAAATAAAGATAAAATGATTCTTTTAGCCTCGCACCACCCGTTTCAAAGTTACGGCCCTCATGGTGGCTATTTCAATTTGCGTAACCACATTTTTCCGCTTACCTCCTTAAACAAAAACCTGTATATCCCTATGCCGGTTTTAGGCTCGGTATATCCTTTGTTGCGTTCAACGCTGCTCAGTCCCGAAGATCTAAACCATCCGGCCTATAAAGATATGATCAAATCCATTACCGGTGTATTTGGCGATTATCCTAACGTTACCTATGTGGCCGGACATGAACACGGCCTGCAGTTAATTAAAGGAAAACATTTGCAGGTAATTAGTGGCTCGGGCTCAAAAGTTTCGCCGAATAAAGAAGGTAAAACTTCGCTATTTCACGAAATGCAGCAGGGTTATGTGGTGGCCGATCAGTTAAAGAACAACGATATGCGTTACGAATACTACATCTATTCGGATACCAGTGTTAAACGCGTTTACAGCTACACCAAGAAATTTGAAACGATAAGCCAAAAGGTACGTAACCGCGATAAGCCCATTACGGCCGACAGTATTTTTATAACAATAAAACCCGAATACGATAGTGTTGGGCGCTTTCATCGTTACATTTTTGGCGAAAATTACCGTAAAGAATATGCTGCGCGTACCAAAGTGCCCGTACTTAGGGTTTCGCAAATGATGGGTGGACTAAAAGCAACGCAACGCGGTGGCGGAAACCAATCGCGCTCCCTGCGCTTAGAAGATAAAAATGGTAAGGAGTACGTATTGCGGAGTGTAGAAAAATATCCTGAAGTGCTTTTGCCGCCAGCCCTACGCGAAACTTTTGCCAAAGATGTGATCAAAGATAACATGTCGGCACAGCACCCCTTTTCGGCGTTAGTAGTGCCCGATTTAGCGAAAGCAGCAGGTATTCCACATAGCACGCCGATTATTGGCTGGGTTTCGCCCGATGATAACCTGGGCGAATTTGAACCTGCTTTTGCCAATACCTTATGCCTTTTTGAAGAACGTGAGCCTGTTGGAGAATCAGATAGTTCGCCAAAAATGGATAAAAAGTTAACTGATGATAACGATAACCGTTTGGATGGCCCAGCCTGGGTAAAAGCAAGGGCTTTTGATATCTTGCTCGGCGATTGGGACAGGCACGAAGACCAATGGCGCTGGAAAGAAACCAAAACCAAAGATGGATCAACTTATTCTCCTGTACCGCGCGACCGTGACCAGGTGTTTTTCAGGTCTGACGGTTTATTACAGCGTTACACCCAATCTTCGTCACTTTTGCCGATGATGCAGGGCTACGAGCGCGGTATAAAAGATGTAAACTGGTTTTTATGGGAAGGAAGGGAAATCAGCAGCCGTTGGACAGCCAATATCGGTGAAGCAGAATTCGACAAGATTGTAAAAGATTTTTGCGCCAATTACAACGATGCTGTTTTCGAAAAAGCATTGAAAAAACTTCCCGAGCCAAGCTACTCGCTACACCACGATGCCTTTTTGGCACAATTGCGTAACAGGTTGGCCACATTGCCTAAATTAATGAACCAGTACTATCATTTCTTTAACCGCATTGTAGATATAGAGGTTACCAATAAAAACGAGCGCATACAAATTACCGATGCACCCGAAAACGGTCTGAATGTTAAAATCAATAAGATTTCGAAAGAAGGTAACATTAAAGACGAACTTTTTAACCGTTCTTTTGATTCGAAAGTTACCAAAGAGCTTCGGGTGTACATGCACAACGGAAACGATAGCCTGATTTTGAACAATAAAAATTCGGGTATCAGAATCCGGATTATCGGGGGGAAGGGCAGTAAGGTTTACGATTTTGCCAACAGCAATGCCAGCGTTAAACTTTATGGCCGTACAGATAAGGCAACCTACCTGGGCAACGATCAGAATAAGATCAGGAAAATCATCTCTAATGATACCGCTAACTTTAGCTATATCCCTAAAGATATGTACCGCCGAAATTCCTGGTTGCTAAATGCCGGTTACAATAACGATGATGGCGTTTTGTTGGGCTTAATTTACAAACAAACCAATCCGGGTTTTAGAAAACAACCTTATGGTAACGCGCAAACTATTTCGTTTTTGCACTCATTTTCTACCAAAGCATTTAGGTTTAATTATAAAGGTGAGTGGTTAAAAGCCTTAGGTAAAGGCGATATTGTTGCAAAAGCTGACATAAATGCACCTAACAATACCCAAAATTTCTTCGGCTTTGGTAACGAAACGCATTTCGATGAGCATGGCGATGATATCCGGTATTACCGTGCACGCTTTAATATTTATCAGTTCGATGCTGCTATTCGCTGGCGCCGTCCAAAATCTACTTTTAGTATAGGTCCGGCTTTTCAGTATTATAAACTTAACCAGGAAGATAATGCCGGCAGGTTTATCGAAAACAGTGCTCAGTTGCACTCATCAGATAGTTTAACCGTGCGCAACGAAAAGATGTTTGCCGGAGCGTTTGTAAACTTTACCAACAATACCCGCGATAACGACCTTTTGCCAACATTGGGTAGTTTTGTCGATTTTAAACTTCTGGGTTATAAAGGCGTAAATAAATATTCAAATTCTATAGCACAGTTTACTGCCAGCATTGCCTTATATAAAAATTTAGATGGCAGAAAGAATTTTATCCTTGCCGATCGTTTTGGTGGTGGTGTTACGGTAGGTAAACCAGCCTTTTATCAGGCTTTATACTTAGGTGGACAAGGAAACCTTTTAGGTTACCGCCAGTTCAGGTTTGCAGGCGAGCACATGTTTTACAACAACTTAGAGCTTAGGGCAAAGCTTGGCGATTTGGTTAGTTACGTTTTACCCGGACAAGTTGGCTTATTGGGTTTTTATGATGTTGGCAGGGTTTGGAAACGTGACGAACCATCAACAATATGGCACCACGGCGTAGGAGGCGGGGTTTATTTTGCGCCGGCATCACTCACAGTTGTACGATTTGTGATGGGACACTCCAGCGATGGCTGGTATCCGTACGTGTCGCTAAATTTTAGGTACTAAATTTGTGTAACATAATTATGGATGTTTTATCGAAGTATTACGTTCAGCAGACTAACATTGCATAAGGTAGTAACTACCTTTGCAATAGTTTAGTAACTAATTAGATAACTATAATTTTTACACTATAGCAAAACTTATACAATGAACACCAATGTAATACAGATACATAAAAATGAATGTATTCATTGCCAGGTAGAATCAAGTCTGTCTTTTCGTCCACTTGTGGAGTATTTAAAGGGCCGTTTGAAAACAGAGAAATCAGTAAAATCAGAATTTTACAGGTTTCTACTTCAAAAAATAGAAAAAGACGATGTGCTTTTAGGTGGCATTAGCGCCGAAGATTTATCGAAATATAAAGATACGTTAGAATTGATTTTTACCATTCTAACCCCTTTAATGGATAACGAAGACGATTTGTTTTGGGCTTTAAGTACCCCAATTCCAGATCAGATCTTTTTTAGTACCAATGCTTTTTACCAGTTTTTTAAAGATCATGATCCTAAAAACAAGGTAACAAAAGATAATGAGCCGGTAGAAAAGAAACAGCTGAAATTTATTTACAATACCATTTTAGCCCGTTTCTATAATTTTACCTCGGTGCTTAAAAATGAAATCATTTATGCGCACTTAAATCAGGAAACCAAGCTTACGCAATACTACAATATCCAAACTGATACGAAGTTTGTAGATATTATGCATAAGGGCGATTTACCTGAGCTGAATTTTGAAGCACTGAGTAAACATTTTCAGGAAGAAACCGAATTAGAATACCTGGTAGAGCACCTGCCTTTAAGCGATTTTCATTTTGAAGGCTTTAGCATCATTTCGATTACCGATGTAACTTTACAATATTCTATTGAGGGTATTCGCGGTGCACTGGTTGATCATAATTACCAAACCGAAGCGTACAGCCACGTAATACATGCCTTAAAAACATTGAGTGGCAACAGTAAACTCGAATTTGGTTTAATGCCCTTTTTAACGGTTAACAATAAGCTGGTTTTCGATAATCAGGAATTTTCGCAGAGTATGCTCATCAATTCTGCAAAAGCTTCCAATTTAGAAGAAGAAGTATTTTATTCGCTGGTTGATAAATATAAAGAAAACCCACGGTCGATTTTTGTAAGTGCCATTAACGATGATCAGATCGAAAAAGACCCTTTTCTAAAAGTTTTAAAAGCCGCTGGTGTTTGTTCTTATTCGGTATTGCCTATTTATTACAATAAACAGCTTGCCGGAGTGTTAGAGGTTTATTCTAATGATGAAGTAGCAGTTGATGATAAATTGTTGTCGAGATTACGTCCGGCATTGCCATTAATTGGCCAGCTTTTCCAATACAGTATCGAAGAGTTCGATGCTAAAATGGACGAAATTCTGATGGATAAATTTACGGCTTTGCAACCTTCGGTTCAGTGGAAATTTAACGAGGCCGTTTGGCATTTCCTTCAGCAGAACAACGGCTACCATAAATTAAAAGAAATCGAAACCATTACCTTTAAGCATTTGTATCCGCTTTTTGGTGCTATCGATATCCGTAACTCCACTATCGAGCGTAACAAAGCGCTGAAAGACGATATGGAGGTACAATTGAATACCTTGATTGATACACTAAAACTCATCCGCAAGCATGTTTCTTTAGAGTTGATTGATAAATTGATTTTCAATTGTAAAGACTGGATAAAACGAATTGGCGATTTTGCTTCTTCGAACGAAGAAAGCCAGTTGAACGAATTTTTAGAAATAGAAGTTTATCCTTTCTTATCGATTATTAAAGGCAATCATCCTAAAACAGCTGAGGTAATCGATAAGTATTTTGAAGTGGTTGTGCCCGAAACCGGTGCCGCATTCGAAAACCGCAGGCAGCTTGAGGTTTCTATGCAGCTAATCAATACCGAAGTAAGTCAGTACCTGGAAAAATCGCAATCAAAATTGCAGGCTTCTTATCCTTGCTATTTTGCCAAGTTTAGAACAGATGGGGTAGAGTACGATATTTACATTGGTCAGGAAATTGCACCCGAAAAACCATTCGATTTGCTTTACCTGAAAAATATCCGCCTATGGCAGCTTACTTCAATGGTTGATATTGCACGTTTATCAAAAGGCTTAATTGCCGAAATGCCACGTGCGCTTGAAACTACGCAATTGATTTTTATCCATTCGAATGCCATTGATATTAGTTTCAGGAACGATGAACGTCGCTTCGATGTAGAAGGTGCATACAATATCCGTTATGAGGTAGTTAAAAAACGTATCGATAAAGTGCTGGTTAAAGGCACAGCCGAACGGTTAACACAACCGCATAAAATAGCCATGGTTTATTTCAATCCTGAAGAAGCCAAAGAATATTTAGAGTACATTAAATATATGCAGGTTCAGGGTTATTTAAACGACGACTTAGAACATCTGGAACTCGATGAATTGCAAGGGGTTTCCGGGTTAAAAGCGTTAAGGGTTGGCGTAAAGTATATAGAAGAGAAAAAAACAAAGGCTGATGCGACAAAAAAACTGAAGCCGAAAGAAATCAAATCGATTGAGCAGGAAATAGCCAAAGTACTGCAACATTAAGCTTAATTAAAAATCCTCCGGTTCAAAACCGGAGGATTTTTTGCTTATAAACAAAAAAGGCTCCCGTTAATGGAGCCTGAATTTCATTTGTGTGTGCGTATATTATTTGATTGCTGCAATCTCTTTTTCTACTGCAACGGTTTCTACAGAGCTGATATTTGTTTTTAAAGCTGCAAACCTGTCGATGGTTAATTTTTGCGATTTGCCCATTACCAAAGTATGGTTATCAGTCGATCCGCTTAATTTTAAGTCTGCATCATCAGCAATTACGGTATACAAACCTTCCGAGCTGGTATTGATATCAGCATGTGCATTTCCTTTTAAGAAAATTTGAAGGTATTTGGTGCTTAATTTTCCATCGGTTTTCACTACTGCATTTTCTGAAGCCTCAATTCTATAAATGTCGTTAACAACAACTGTTAATTTTGTTTTTTCAGGACTGGTAGAGGTAATTCTTAAAGCGTCGCCATCCTGTACTACTTTTGCAGTGCCATAATTGTCGTCGTTGTAAGCAATACCAATTGTTCCTTTCTGAATAATGGTTAACTCTACATTTCCTTTTACTGAGATTCGTTTAAAATCAGAAATTTTGATGTTTTTTTCTGGTTCTTTTTCTGTAGCCGAAACAGTGGTTGTGAATAAGGTCGAAGATAAAACGATTGCTGTTAATGAAGTGGCGATTAAGGTTTTGATTGAGGTTTTCATAGTATTTTATATTTAATAATTAAATGTTAATTAATTGTTATTGAATTGTTTAAGTCTGTTTTTGTTTTGTTTTGTAGATAAGACGCTGCGATTTTAAAAACGTTGCAGCACCTTTTGCATTTTTATACAATCGATAGGTAATACTCGACCAACGGGCATAAATTCAAGACGAACCCGAAGCCATAAATAGTTAAAGTTGATGTGAAGTGGTTTATTGAGCTTTCATCATCATCGAAAACCCAGGTGTTTTGCCGGAAACTGAAACATTTTTAAGGCAATTGTAAAATATATTGACATTGTTTAATCGCAAACAATTTTCGTTATCTTTATTCAGAATTTTAGTCTGTTTATTTATGAAGAAAAAGGTTGTGCTTGTTCAGGATAATAAAGATATCCTCGATATCATGGATCAGGTGCTGGAAGAGGAAGGTTTTGATGTAACCGCATCATTAACAACCGAACCCATAGAAAAGATAGATGAAATTGAGCCGGATGTGGTAGTGGTTGATGACCACATTAAAGGAAAAAAGAAAGGATCGCAGGTAATTAAAGAACTTAAATCTGATCCGCAAACAGAAGATGTATCGGCAGTATTAACCTCAACCTCAAATAATTTGCCTCAGGAAGCCGAAGATTGCAAAGCCGACGATTATATCGAAAAGCCATTTGATCTCGACCACATGGTAGATGTAGTGAAGAAGAACGCTTAAATATAACCTTACGCTCTAAATGATGAAAAAAATTGTTTTCTATTTATCGCTTACAGTAGCTCTTTTTTTTACGGTTTCATGTAATAAGGGCAGAGAAATTGGGAAATGGGATGATAATATAAAACTCTCTCAAAAAACTGCCAGTTTTAATGCCAGCAACAATTCGATTGTAGTTACAACCGAAACTACAGGTTGGTGGTTAAATGGTATCTCGTTAAACAAAACCTATGTCGATTTAAAAAATATCGAAAAAATGGGTCAGAATTTTGTGGTAATTCAACCTGATTTTAAAGTTGAGCGTAAAGACGGAAATAAAATTATAATTACCATGAATCAGAACACCAGCAATTCTGATCGATTATTAGGGATATACTTACAAAACGGAAATTACTTTGATGGAATAGAAATAAGCCAATCAAAATAAAAACATTACAATTTTCTCGCTTAAAAAAGACTCAGTTCGCTAAGGTTATCTGTTCAAAGTGGGTTTATAAGTATCGGTATTAACAGTTGCCTGTAATTCATGCAAAATCTGGTACAATCCAAAATTGGTTCTGTTTACATAAATAAAATGTTTTACTCCACGGGCCTGTTTAAATTCGGGCATTTTCGAAATCTTTTCACCATAAATATATAGCTGATCAAAAAAATCGGGTTTGCTAAAATCAAATACTGCACTGGTATAGGGCTTGGCAAACAGCTTAATCATTTCGCTGTACGATTTATGGTAAAATTCTATTTGTGCTGCGGTATCGTCCGCGTGTATCATCTCCAGTTGTCTGAAAGCCTCAATTGTTCTGTTTTTATCGTTAAAAACATCAGTAGAAATCAGTGAGAAAAAAGGATAGTAAAAGTCATCAGGCATTTCCTTTATACAGCCGAAATCAATAACGCCTAAATTTTCGTCAGGTGTAATCATAAAGTTCCCCGGATGCGGATCGGCATGTACAGCCCTTAATTCGTGCTGCTGAAAATTATAGAAATCCCACAGGGCCTGCCCGATTTTATTGCGCAAAGCCTGAGATGGATTGGTTTTTAAAAATTCTTTCAAGTGTAAACCCTCAATCCAGTCCATGGTAATGATGCGTTTGCCCGAAAATTCGGGGTAGTATTTAGGAAAAACTACATGATTAAGGTTTTTACAGTCTTCAGAAAACTCGATAGAGCGCTTAACCTCCAGTTCGTAATCTGTTTCTTCGAGTAAACGCTCCTCAACCTCTTTAATATAAACATTCAGTTCTCTTTCCGACATGCCCAATAACCTGAAAGCAAATGGTTTTACCAGTTTCAAATCAGATGATATGCTATCGCCCACACCAGGGTACTGAATTTTTACCGCTAGTTTTTTGCCATTTAAAGTTGCCTGGTGTACCTGGCCAATAGAGGCTGCATTGCTCGAGGTAAGATTAAAGCTATCGAATATATTTTCGGGCGTTTTACCAAAGTTTTTGGTGAAAGTGCGCACAATTAACGGACCCGAAAGAGGCGGGGCATTGTACTGTGACTGGGTAAATTTATCGACATAAGATTTAGGCAGTATGTTTTTATCCATGCTCAGCATCTGTGCAATTTTTAAAGCACTGCCTTTTAATTCGCTAAGCGATTTATAAATGTCGGTTGCATTATCTTCGTTAAGCTGTTCGCGGTCCATTTCGGGGTTAAACAGCTTTTTCGAATAATGTTTAATGTAATTACCACCAATCTGAATACCCGTTTTAACAAATTTTGCCGAACGTTCTACTTTGGTGGTTGGGATGCTTTTTTGTGTCTTCATTTAAATTGCTAAAAGCCCATTTTGTCTGCAAATTTTCCGTTTCTGGATAAGAACTTACCATATTCCAGCAAATTATCGATAGGAGAGTGCTGAAAAAGATCGAAAGTTACGTTAATGCCCTTTTCTATGGCTTCATCACTTTTTTCAAAGCCCTCGCTGTCGTCATTAATCCAGAAATTAACGATAAATGCAAACTGGATCCATAAAGCATCTTTATATCTTTTACTTAAGAAACGGCGTTCAGCAAGTTCGCCGCTTTCTAAGCCTTCGTCTATAACCTCTTGGGCAAAATTTTCGAATATAGGTTTTACTCCTGCTAAAACATCAGGGGTAGAAAATTTGCCCTTGTAGTTTTTCAAACTGTAGATAATAAAGCTTCGCTGATTTTTCAGATTTTCGAGATAGCTGTAGAAAAAAGAAAGCATTTTTTCGCGTGCGGTATATTGCGGCCAAACTTCCTGCTCCTTTATTTTGCTAATCGTTTCGAAAGTAAGTTCGAACCAGATGGTTTTTTCGATACTTTCAAAAGAAGAGAAGAACTGGTAAAAATCGGCCTCAGTAATTTTAAGTTTCTTAACGAAGCTGTAAACTGATTTTGGTTTTTCGTTCTGGGTTAAAACAAAATCCAGATATGCCTTTCTAATTTGTTGAGCGGTTGCCATATAGCTGTTTTTTTACAAGTATAACGTTTAATTTATTGCCTTGTTTTTAACTGATCTTTTTAATTGATCATGCGATTGTAATAATCATTTTCAAAATATTTGAAAGTTTATTTACGGCTATTTTGTTTAGTTTTTGTGTGGAAAACTATTTATGAAAAAGCTAAAATTTTTAGTATTTTTGTTTTGAAATGACCTCTTTAATAAAGCAACGATATGATCCAGTTAAATGATTTTTTGTATGGCAATATGGAATTGCCTGCCGTATTCTCCGACTTGTTAAATACCGATGTTTTAAAAAGATTAGGTGGTGTACACCAAAGCGGCGCTATATTTTTGGTTAATCCGGATATTTGCCATTTCAGGTTAGAGCATGCTATTGGTGTTACCTTGTTAATCAGGACGCTTGGTGGCTCGGAGCTGGAGCAGATTGCAGGCTTATTACACGATGTTTCGCATACTGCTTTTTCGCATGTTGGCGATTACGTTTTCGATAATACAGATGAAGATTATCATGAAAAGATTTTTGCCGAAATATTGTGCAAATCGGAGGTGCCCGATGTTTTACTAAAATATGGCTATAACATTAGTGATATTTTACATGGTACATTCGATATTTTAGAACAACCTTTACCTGCACTTTGTGCCGACCGGTTGGATTATACTTTGCGCGATGGGGTGCATGGTGGGGTGATTTCTCGCCAGCGCGCCCGTCAGTTTTTGAAAGCAGTTGTTTTGAGCGGAGGTAAAATTGCTGTAAACGATGAAAATGAAGCCGCCTGGATTAATGAAGCTTTCGAGAAACTAAATAATGAAATGTTTAAACTACCGCTTCATTTGTATGCCAATGGTAAAATGGCCGAACTGATAAAACGTTTTTTAAAAAAAGGGCTTTTAACCGAAAGCGATCTGTTTAAAACAGACACTTTGCTGCTGAATAAAATCCGCACCAATTATGAAGGCTATGAAGCTATAAAAGCCATTAAGCAGTTACGTGGCTTCGCCGAATTTATGCGCCATGGGGCTGTTCCTAAGGTAAAAACAAGGACTTTGAATGCGCAGTTGGTGTAGCATAATCAACCACCAAAATCCAATAACTAAATATCAAATAGTCAATAATCAGCAGCGCTTCATTAGATAATGTTCGCCTGTACTTACCTGGTTAATGTTTTTTAGCTTGTTTCATTTATTCATTGCGAATTGTTTGTTAATCTGCTTAATTGCTTAATGATCAATTTTAATGTTAGTATTCATAATTTGAAGAACTATTTCAGGAGAATTAACGTATCTTGTAAAAAAGAAAATTATGTCTGCAGTAGAAATTATTTTAATTGGAGTGGTTATCCTGCTTATTTTTGGCGGTAAAAAACTGCCCGAATTAATGAGGGGGATAGGGAAGAGTGTTAAAGAATTTAAAGATGCAAAAGATGAGCCGCCTACTCAGAAATAAGGCGTTTTCTCATTAAATGGGACCGCTTATTGTAAATATATACTAAGGCAATATCAT
The DNA here is from genome assembly GCF_903166585.1 of Pedobacter ghigonis. Lineage (GTDB taxonomy): Bacteria > Bacteroidota > Bacteroidia > Sphingobacteriales > Sphingobacteriaceae > Pedobacter > Pedobacter ghigonis. The sequence goes on along the minus strand of NZ_CAESCM010000011.1, from coordinate 170,028 downwards.
CGTGCCTAGCCGAAACTTTCCATACACTTTATTGTTTTATTTAAAATAAATATCAAGATGGAAAATCAAAAACAAGATCTCGCAAAATCAAAGGCTGATTTTACGGAAGAACATGCCAAACATCCTGTTAAAGGAATAAACGACTGGAACGACCGCTTAGATCAAAATCTCGAACCAGAAGATCACAACGATACCGTGGCTGATGAAAAAGCAAAAGATTTTTCTGCTAAGTACGGCAGTGGCGATCAATCAGACGAAAATAACAGCTGAATACTAATTGTGTAATTGATTTAACGCAGCACCATTGTCTTGTGTTCTTGCTTTTCCTTCTATTTTAAATCTGATTTTTTGGAAAACAACATTTTATTTGTGCAAAAATTTTACACAAGACCCCCGGTTTATTACACGAAACCGTAATTTCTTGCTCAAAAAAATGTTAATTTTTTTTCATGTGCTTTGATTAATAGTATATTGCATATCTAATCAAACAAACATGTATAACGTTTTTCAACTAAGCTGATAGGTAATGAGCAGGCATTGGTTATTGGTTGTGTCTTTTCTGTTGCTCTTTAAGACAGGTGCTGTTTTTTCGCAGAACACGTCGAACAAGGGGAAAGACTTTTATGTTCCTTATGCCGGCCATATCGATGGGGATAGGTCAAGGTTAACCTTGTTTTTATCTGCAGATCAGGCTACTGAATATCAGGTTTATATTGGTAATACTTTAATTTCAACTGCTGGTGCTTCTATACCTGCCAATACCTGTTTGCCATTTGTAATCGATCCGAATGCCTATGCGGTATTAATGAGCAGTTCCAATGTAATAGAACCCAATAAAGCCATTCACGTAGTTACAACTAAAGCGATCTCGTTGTATAGTATTATTTCTAATAATGCCCGTACGGGTGGTACTTTAGTGTTGCCAACAAATACGCTTGGACAAGAATATTATGCCTTTAGTTATGAAAATCATGGCAATCAACAAGGGTTTTCACAATTTACAATTGTGGCAACAGTTGATAATACTGATGTGGAAATTACGCCTAACCAAAACGAAAGATATGGAGGAAGAACTGCCAATACCACTTTCACCATAAAGTTAAACAAAGGCGATGTTTATCAGTATCAATCAGTTGGCGATTTAACAGGTAGTCATATTAAAGCCCTGAATTGTAATCCTGTAGCCGTATTTTCAGGTAATACCTGGGCTGCATTTTGTAATGAAGGTAATAGCCGTAATCCAAGCGGAGGCGATAATTTATATCAGGAGGTTTTTCCGGTTTCGGCATGGGGAAGAAATTTTGTAACTGCCCCCTTTTATAATACACTTAACGGCAATACAGATATTATAAGGATAATTGTGGCTGAAGATAATACGGTTTTAACGGTTAACGGGAGTACTGCAAATGCAAATGGAACTCCTCTCTCTGGTTCATATAATAAAGGATCGGTAGTTACATTTTTTTCTACTTCAGCAAATGTAATCTCAGGTTCGAAACCAATTGCTGTTGCGCAATACCAAACTTCGCAAACTTGTAATCAAAGTAATGGAACCAATACCAATCAGGCACGATTTCCAGGCGATCCTGAAATAACGGTGCTCAATCCTGTTGAGCAAACACTAAATAATATTACGGTTTTTTCAGATTTGGGATCGGTAGGTGTTCCTACTCAGATTGCCAGATACTATCTGAATGTAATTATTAAAACAGCAGATATTGCTTCATTTAGGCTGGATGGTAATCCTGTTAATAATTTTACAGCTATTGATAATGTATTTAGTTATGCTGTAATTGATGTAACCAATACGCAACCACAGCACCGCTTATCTGCAGCTGGTGGCTTTTCTGCAATTTCTTATGGTTACGGAACGGTAGAGTCTTACGCATATCTGGCAGGGGCAAATATTCAGAACTTTACTTTTCAACCCACCAGTACTGTTACCGGGCAGTCTATTAGCAGCGGTTGTTTAGGAGAGCCAATCAGCTTGACTATAAATTTACCTTACCAGGCCATTAAATTAGATTGGGAGATTCAGGGCGCTGCGCGTTTTACTGATAATAGTCCGGTGGCAATAAAGACCTTTACGCGTCCAAATGATAATAATACCTATTACACTTATAAGTATCCAAATGAGCTGAATTATCCAAATCCTGGCGATTATCAGTTTAAAGTAACAGCAACTAAACCCAATGCAGATAATTGTGGTAATACAGAAGAATTGATTATCGATTTTTCGGTTGATAATCAGCCCACAGCAGCATTCGAATTACCTGCTACCGGTTGCCAGTTTAATGGTGTTCAGTTTACCGACCTAAGTAAATCCAATTCAAATTCGAGGAGTATTACACAGTGGTTATGGGATTTTGGTGATGGAAAAACATCTACCGAGCAGAACCCTGTTCATATTTATGATCGTGCGGGAACATATAATGTTGTTTTAACTGCTACAACAGATTCGAAATGTTCAGAAACATCTTCGGCATTTCCGATTGTGATTAACCCTCAGCCTTTATCCGATTTTGATGTTAAAGGTTTATGTGTGGATTTGCCAGTGCTATTAACCGAAAAATCGGCTATCGAAAGCCCCGGCAGCATTGTAGAGTGGCGGTGGAATTTTGGAGATGGCTCAGCCGAAGTGAAACTAGTGAATAACATACCACCTGTTCATAAATATGCCGCAACCGGCAATTATATCATAACCTTGACTACCGTGAGCGATTTAGGTTGTGTGAGCGCGCCAAAGACCAAAAATGTAACCGTAATTAACCCGCAGATAGCCGATTTTATAATGCCCGATTTTTGTTTGGCAGATGGTGTTGCCCGGTTTAAAAATACCACCAAAAATGCAGATGGAACAACAACAGGTTTAACCGCATTATGGACTTATAGCTTTAATGGAACACAGATATCTACTTCGACTGGTTTTGATGGTTCTTTTTTGCCTACCGCTACCGGAGATTATGTAGTTAGTTTAATTGTTACAAATGCCGATGGTTGTGTAGCTCCAGTAATAAAAACCTTTACCGTTAATGGGGCTGTTGAAGCAGCAAACTTCGATATTGTAAAAAATAACGTATGTGTGAGTGATAAAATTGTGATCAAAAATACATCAACTACTTTTGCTGGCAAGATTACAAAAATTGAAATTTACAGAGATTATCCTAACGAAAGCAGTATTTATAAAACCATACCTTATCCTGATGATAGCGAAATAGAAATCGAATACAATACTTTTGGAGGTACTGCTAATCGTTCGCCAAATATTAGGCTGGTAGCTTATTCGGGCGAAAGCTGCTTTAAGTTGGTGGATAAACCGGTTACAATAAAACCTGTACCACAATTGGAATTTGCCGATATGCCTGCGGTTTGCGAAGCTGATGGTACGGTGCTTATTACACAAGCAAAACAAAAGGCTGAAGAAGAAGTGACCGGAGGCGGTGGCGAATACTCTGGGGATGGGATGAAGCCGGATGGTACTTTTAATCCTAAAATTGCAGGGCTCGGATCGCATATCATTACCTACACGTATACTGGTGATAACGGCTGTTCTAATTCGATCAGTAAAGAAATAACAGTATATGCATCGCCTGTTGCCGATGCGGGTACATTGATTTACATTTTGGCTGGCGGACAAATTGAAATTCCGGCTACTGCCGAGGGCACAAACCTGAAATATGAATGGTCGCCCAGCGCAGGCTTAAATAAAACAGATGTGTTGAGGCCCATTGCATCGCCCGAAAAAGATACTGAATATACGCTTACAGCAACCACGCAGCCTGATGGTTGTTCGACTACTTCAAAAGTATTGGTTAAAGTGTTGCAGGCACTCACTCCTCCAAATACCTTTACGCCTAATGGGGATAATGTTAACGATACCTGGAACATTAAATATTTGGAATCTTATCCTAAAGCTACGGTAGAAATTTTTAACCGAAACGGGAACAGGGTGTTTTTTAGCGATGGCTATAAAGTACCTTTTGATGGAAATTATCAGAATGGTCAGCTACCTGTCGGTGTTTATTACTATATTATCAACCCAAGAAACGGCCGTAAAACAATAACTGGTCCGCTTACTATAATCAGATAAAATTGAAGAAGTTCATCGTCATATTAGCGCTTTTTGCCTCATTTACTGCTTTTTCACAGCAGAAGCCCCAGTATACCCAATATATTTTTAACCAGTACCTCCTAAACCCAGCACTTTCGGGAATTGAAAATTATATCGATTTTAAGGGAGGATACCGCAAACAATGGTCAGGAATTACTGATGCACCTCAAACTTCTTTTGTATCGGCACATTGGGCTTTGGGCGATAACCAGTTGTGGAGTAATGCGCTTACCGCTTTCCCCGAACAAACCGGAAACCCGATGGACCGTAATTATATGCAGAATTATATGTCGTCTCCCTCGCACCATGGGATGGGGGTAACTGCAGTGCTCGATAAAACCGGACCGGTAAAAAGGCTGGATGCCAATGTAACTTACGCTTACCATTTGCAGTTGAGTAATAATTTTAACCTATCAGCTGGTGTTGCAGCGGGAATTTCGAGCATTTCGCTTGATGTTAATGCCCTAACGTTCGATACACCATACGATCCGGCATTAAACAGGGCTTTGATTAATCAGGTAAAACCCGATTTAAGTATCGGCTTGTGGTTATACGGTGCCCGTATGTTTGCCGGTATTTCTGTACAACAAATTTTGCCGCAAAAATTAAGTTTTACCGGCGAAAACAGCTACAATTTAGGAAAAGAAGTGCCGCATTACTTTGCTACTGCGGGTTATAAGTTTTTTGTAGATGAGGAAATTTCGGCTATCCCTTCTGTAATGGTTAAATATGTTTCACCAGCACCCGTTTCAGTCGATCTGAATATGAAACTGGCTTTTAAAGATAAAGTTTGGCTGGGTGGCAGTTACCGCAAAGATGACTCTTTCTCAGCTATGGCTGGATTTAACATCGGTAAAATGGTTAACCTGACTTATTCGTACGATTTTTCTACTTCTGCACTAAACCAGGTAAGCAATGGCAGTCATGAAATTGTTTTAGGCTTAATGCTTAATAATATCTACAAAGTGCCTTCTTATATTAAAATGTGGTAAATCAGTTTCCAGTTTCCAGTTTACAATTCGAAAATTTCAAACAATAATCAACTGAAAGCTGAAAACTGCGAATTGAAAACTGCCTTAAAGTTCTTTTCTTAACCTCGCCACCGGGATATTCATTTGCTCACGGTATTTGGCAACAGTTCTTCTGGCAATGTTATAGCCTCTTTCTTTTAATATTTCGGTCAGTTTCTCGTCGGCTAAAGGTTTGCGTTTATCTTCGTTGCCTATGCAATCTTCCAATATTTTTTTAACCTCTTTGTTCGAAACTTCTTCGCCGTTTTCGGTTTGGATGGCTTCTGAGAAGAACGATTTTAATAAGAAAGTGCCAAATTCAGTTTGTACATATTTAGAGTTGGCCACACGTGATACGGTTGAGATATCCATATCAATTTTATCAGCAATATCCTTTAAGATCATTGGGCGCATTTTACGCTCATCGGCCGTTAAAAAATACTCATACTGATAATGCATGATGGCATTCATCGTTTTTAATAAGGTTTGTTGACGCTGTTTGATCGCATCGATAAACCAGCGTGCCGAATCCAGTTTCTGTTTTACAAACTGAACGGCTTCTTTTAATTTTTTATCTTTTGATGAAGCCTTATCGTAGTGCTCAAACATTTCCTGGTAAGAGCGGCTAACCTTAAGCTCAGGAGCATTTTTCGAGTTCAGGGTTAAAATCAATACGCCATCGTTGTTGCTGATATGAAAATCGGGGATAATCTGCATCTGCTTGGTCGTTACCTGATTGGCATCACCGGGCTTAGGGTTTAAGCGCAGTATTTCGCTTACCACCTCTTTAAGTTCTTCGCTGTCTAAGCCTAAACTTTTTTCCAGTTTATCGTAATGTTTACGGGTAAATTCATCCAGATAATTTTCTACCACATTCATTGCCTTAACAATGATGGGGTTGTGCGTATCTTTACGCTTTAACTGGATCAGCAAACATTCTTTAAGGTCTCTTGCACCGATACCCGGAGGATCAAAGCTTTGAATCAACTTTAACATTTCGAGCACATCATCCTCTTCAACCATTACGTTTTGCGAAAAAGCAAGATCATCAATCATCGAGCCCAGCGGACGGCGCAAATAACCGTCATCGTCTAAACTGCCGATAATCTGTTTACCGATAATAAAATCCTGATCCGATAAAGGAATAAGATCCAACTGCTCCTGTAAACTTTCGAAAAAAGTACTTTCAATGGCAATAGGCGTTTCTTTCTTCTCCTCATCGTCATCGCCGTTATTGTAATTGGTGCTGTAATCGTTGGCCGAGTCATCCTGCAGGTAATCATCTACATTAAACTCATCCATGCTGTTATCTTCTGATGACTGTTCGTAATCTTCAGGGCCATCATTTAAATCATCATATTCACTTTTAGGTTCATCCTGAGTCATTAAACTTGGATCCTCAAGTGCCGGATTTTCTTCCAGTTCTTCTTTTACACGGGTATCTAAAGCAACAGTAGGCACCTGCAAAAGCTTAATAAACTGTATTTGCTGAGGTGATAACTTTTGTAATAATTTTTGTTGTAAGTGTTGCTTTAGCATAGTATGTATAAAAGAATGGGCAAAAATAAACAATAGATTTCAGATATTCTGCTGAATTAGCCTAAATGCTACTGATATGTTCGGTTTTTAAATTATTTCCTAAACATTTGTATTTCGTTTTATGTTTGCTAATTTTAATAAAAAACTAAAACTTAATGTAAAATGGGATTTGTAAAAGAATTTAAAGAGTTTGCTATAAAAGGCAACGTAATGGATCTTGCTGTTGGGGTAATTATTGGTGGTGCGTTTGGAAAGATAATCGACAGTGTAGTTAATGATTTGGTAATGCCTGTTGTTGCTGCAATCATAGGTAAACCCGATTTTAGCAACTTGTACGTAGTACTGCGTGGAGCCGTGCCAGAAGGAACAGCATTAGCCGATGCAAAAAAAATAGATGGTGCTGCAATTTTTGCTTATGGTAACTTTATAACAGTAGCCATTAATTTTCTTTTATTGGCATTGGTAATCTTCCTTATGGTTAAAGCCATTAACCAAATGAAACGTAAAGAAGAAGCCGTTGCTGCTGCAGCGCCACCTGCACCAACAAAAGAAGAAGTTCTTTTAACCGAAATCAGAGATTTGTTAAAAACAAAAGCTTAATATTTAAACTCCGCAGATTTGTCCCATCTGCGGAGTTTTTTTTAATAGCTCCTTTTTACCGTTGGGTCGGTAATAATTACATAATCGCCCAGGTTTTTAAACTTTTCCCAATCGGGATTGGAGAAACTCTGATCTGAAAACGAAGAAATATTTAGTATTTTTAGTTTTGGACTGGACTGTGCCAGTTTGGCCAATGTGCCCAGCTTTTCATCACTGTGGAAACGACCGTTGAGCTGCAGTATTTTAAAGCCTCTGTTTTGTTTGGCAAACTTGCCTATAGACCAGGCCATTGTTGCATCCCATAAATTTTGTGTCTGGTAAATTTTCATTGGTCCCATGCTATGGCCGCCTAAAGTTTCGGTAAATTTATCATAATACCTGCCCTGTGCAGTATCAATGGGTAGGGGAGGTAAAAAACTGAGCGAACTTTTGGGCAGATTTTCTAAAACCTTTAATCCATTCATTGTAACTGCATTACTGTAACGTGCAGCTGCATTTGCAGCAATAACGGGTAGCTTTTGTTGTTTGGCTTGTTCGATTAAAGGTTTGTAATCTTTGTAATTTCCCCAGGCACGCCCTTCTTTAATGAAGTTTTTTTCCGAAATCGATCCTGCCAGGTATTCATTTACTACAGGTTGCACATCTGTATGAAACATTTCTAACGATAGCGCTGTTTTTTGCGGATACCTGTTACTCAGTTTTTTGAAAATTTCAGCCTCGAGGTAATGCCCCACCGAATCGTTATGGTCTTCGCCAAAGAAAAGCACATCAGCCTGGTCCATATCGATAATTAAATCATCGAGGCTAATCGTTTTTTGTTTTCGAACATCGAAAATTTTATAACGGGTACTTATGTCTTGTGCATGGAGCGTACCGCAAATCCCCAAGCCAATAATCATCAGGAGAAATTTCATATTTCAAAGTAACAAAATAATTTTCACCGACAAAATGAGGTTATTTACCGCCTTTTATCCAATTTCCACACTGGCTGTGTAGGCTGCTCTTCATCTTATCAATACTTTTGGTTATTAAATAATGTAACACACATGGAAAATCTCAATATAAACGAAAATAGCCACATTAAAAACTCTGGAAGGGTTTGGAGTGGTGTAATCATAGTGGTGATCGGCTTCGCATTTTTACTGGATAACATTGGACTCGATATTCCCAACTGGATCTTTAGCTGGTCTAATTTTTTAATTGTTCTCGGTCTTTTTATCGGAGCACGCCGTAATTTCAGGGGCATAGGCTGGTTGATTTTAGTTTTAATCGGGGCCTATAATACCATCGATAACATGGGCTTCGATTTCGATTTCTCGAAATATGCTTTAGGTGTAGGCTTGGTAATTGTAGGAGGCTTTTTAATCTTCCGGCCTAAAAATTCATTTAAAGACGGTGGATTATTCGGCAGGCGCAAAAAAGATAAGTATGCCGATTCGACTGCTTTTGGCTATGATAAAACAGCAAACAATAACGATATTATCGATGTAATGGCTGTTTTCGGTGGAAATAATCAAACAGTTTATTCGAAAAATTTTCAGGGGGGCGATATTACAGCCGTTTTTGGTGGTGCCGATATTGTAATGACGCAGGCCGATTTTCCGGAAACAGTTTCACTTGATGTAACGGCGGTATTTGGGGGGATTAAATTAATTATCCCCCCAACCTGGGCCATCAAATCGAATGTGACGGCGCTTTTTGGTAGCGTTGAAGATAAACGGGCGCATACCATGCCTATAAGCGAAATGCAAAAAACATTGGTTTTAAATGGTACAGCCTTATTTGGAGGAATAGAGATAAAAAGCTTTTAATTAAATCATTGCCTATGAAGTGGTTTGCAGTAAATTGTATTTATCAGGTAATTTGTGGCGACGGAAAGCACGCGCCACAGTTTAACGAACAAACGCGTTTAATACAGGCCATTGGGCAAATGCAGGCCCTTGATAAGGCCAGGTTAAATGCAGTAAATTTTAACCCGCCATTCGATAACTGTAAAGGTGAAAAAGTGGTGTGGAAGTTTATCGGTGTTGGGGGAATATCGGCGGTAGAAGAACCTGCTGATGGTGTGGAGGTTAGTTCCAGTATTATTGAACCCGAATCGGTTGATCAATACCTGGAAGAGCTCAAACACCGCAATCAATCATTAACTAATCAAAAACCGTTTTGACAACTAGACCTTTATCCGTTCCACAGATACAAAAAACATCACTTTCCTTTGCGGTAGTTTGGGTGATATTGTGCGCTGTTGGATTGCATTATGTCGTTAATTTCTCGTGGTGGATTTCAGCTACAGATAGCCTGATCAATAACGTTTTATTGGCACTGGCCTGTATCGGTATCAGCAATATGCTCGGCTATTATCAGCCTAAAAACGAGCGTATCCTGTACGTGCTTATTATCTCCATTGTGCTCACCTTTGTAATTATATATGCAGCAAAATATTCTTTACTGTATATTTTTGCCGATTATAAAGAGTACAACGACTTTTACAATTTTTCTTTCGCCTTCAGGGGCTTAATCTCTTTTATGTGTTTGGGCTGGTGCGCACTGGCAAATATTTTGTGGTATCGTTTAGAAGAACAATCAGAAACGCACGAAAGACTTTCGGCAGCCAAGAACCTGGCCAAAGAGGCAGAGTTAAATAAATTAAGGCACCAGTTACAGCCGCATTTTCTGTTCAACAGCTTAAATTCGGTGTTTGCGCTAACTATGGTTAATCCTAAGGAGGCAGGGGTGATGATTACCAAGCTGGCTGCATTTTTACGCGGCACTTTGAAACGTGATGATGAATTGTGGGTTTCGGTTGAAGAAGAAATGGAATATATTCAGTTGTATCTCGATATCGAAAAAGTTAGGTTTAGTCATCGGTTAAATATAGAAGTAAATGTAGCTGAGGATACTTTAAACCTCTGTTTGCCGGGTACTTTACTACAACCAATTGTAGAAAATGCGATTAAATTCGGACTTTACAATACCTCAGCAGGCATTACCATTAAGATAGATGTTACAGTAGATCAGCATTTGCTGTCGCTACGTGTACAAAATCCTTTCGACCCTGAAATGAAAGCTGCCGGGGGTACTGGATTTGGTTTGAGTGCCATTAAAAGGAGGTTATATCTGTTATTTGCGAATACACATCTGTTACAGACCGATATTGAGGCAAATAATTTATATATTACCACCCTAAAAATTCCACAAAAAAATGATCAGAACAATACTAATTGATGATGAACCTTTAGCTAGAGATATTGTAAAATTCTACCTTTCCGATCATGCAGAAATAGAGATTGTTGCCGAATGTGGAGATGGTTTCGAAGGATTAAAAGCGATTACCCAGCACAAACCCGACCTTATTTTTTTGGATATTCAGATGCCGAAAATTAGTGGCTTCGAAATGCTGGAGCTGGTTGAAGACAAACCTGCCGTGATTTTTACCACTGCTTTTGATGAATATGCCATTAAAGCCTTTGAAGTTAATGCTGTAGATTATCTGCTTAAACCAATCGATAAAATGCGCTTTGATGCGGCTGTGAAAAAAATACCGGCCAAATTAAACCAAAGCGAAAATACTGAAGCCGTTTTAGATGCAGCAGCCTTAAGTCCGGCACAAAACAATAGGGTAGTGGTTAAAAAAGATGGGGTAATTAAAATTATTCCGGTTGCCGACATTAACTACCTTGAGGCTGACGATGACTATGTTAAACTGAGTACCATTGAAGGAGTTTACTACAAGAATAAAACCATGGCTTATTTTGAGCAGACACTCGATGCAAGCCAGTTTATCAGAATACACCGCTCATATATCATTAACCTTGCGCAGGTAACCAAAATAGAACTTAAAGAGAAAGACAGCTATGTGGTGCTGTTAAAATCAGATATTTGGCTTCCGGTAAGCAAAACGGGCTATGTGAAACTGAAGGCAGCATTGGGCTTGTAAAGGATTAATTAAAAGGTCAAATAGTGAATAAAATATACTACCGTATCCTTTTGTGCGCGGCTATTTTTGGGCTCTTTCTTTTTCCATTCGGTATTTTAAATACCATGGTAAGTTTAAAATACGAAACGGAAGGGGGCGGTGATTGTATTTCTAGGATAACGGGAAACGACCTATGCCAATCTATTGTTCAGATGAAGTCTTTTTTGGGAATATCTGCTTTATTGGTATTGATTCTTCTAATTTTTAAAAGAAAGATTTTAAAAAGCCAAAACTAATTCAATGCTCTTCTTATCATTATAAGGAGCTATACTGTTCATTTTTCAAAAGAATTATTACATTTGCAACTAAATAGAAAAAATAATAATTAATCACTCTTGCATTTATAGAGAAATCGCTTTATATTTGCACCTCTTAATTTTACAATAGATAATATACAGTCATGAAAAGAACATACCAACCTTCGCAAAGAAAGAGAAGAAACAAACACGGCTTCCGCGAAAGAATGGCAACAGCTAACGGCAGACGAGTATTAGCATCACGTCGTGCTAAAGGAAGAAAAAGATTAACAGTTTCTGACGAACGCAAGCATAAAGCATAATTTTTGATTGCTTTTCCGTAAAACCGGAATTGGCAGATCAAAATCTGCAGTTATCAATCAAAATATATGTACACATTCAGAAAAGAAGAACGGTTATGCAGCAGGAAACATTTAGACCTGTTGTTTAAAAACGGTTCTTCTTTTTTATTATACCCTTTTCGGGTTTCCTATCTTTTTATCGATCAGCCAGCTGATGTGCCCGCACAGGTGGTGATTAATGTTCCCAAAAAAAGATACAAGCGTGCAGTAGATCGCAACCTGCTTAAACGCCGCATTCGCGAAGCTTACCGCCTCAATAAACAAAATCAATTATACCTGCCATTGCCAACCGATAAAGGGCTGTTATTGCTTTCCATTCAATTTGTAGGGAAAGATAAATACGCATTTGCTTTCATCGAGAAGAAACTCATTGCCACATTTAAGCGATTCCAAAACTTAATTCAACCCAATGAAGTTCATCAATAAACTGTTTGGCTGGTTCTTTTTAGGTTTGATAAAAGTATACCAATATGCCATTTCGCCAATGCTGGGTGCAAATTGCAGGTTTACGCCAACCTGTTCGCAGTATGGGGTAGAAGCCATTAAAAAACACGGGCCCTTTAAAGGTGGATGGATGGCGCTTAAGCGCATTGGCCGATGTCATCCCTGGGGTAAACATGGGCACGATCCGGTTCCTTAGGGTTCATTTGTTCACTGGTCATTGGTTCATTTGTCATTGGTTCATTTGTAGGTAGCGTGATTCATTGAAAAGCGGTTTGTTGATGGTTCATAGTTGATGGTTAATAGCCTTAAATCCAATTGAAGATAGTTTAACTGGTTAATTGTTTAAACTGGTTAATCGACTGCCAACTGAAAACTGTGAACTAGCCCAATACATCTTCCATATTACCTCTTCCATTTTCCATCAAATTCAAATTAGTTTAACTGGTTAATTGTTTAAACGGGTTAATCAACTGCTAATTGCCAACTGAAACCTGGGGCTTGGTTAGTCGATCTTTGATTGATTCCATTCCAATCTTAATCGTCATTTCGACTGAAGTGCAACCGAACGGAGAAATCTACTTAGTTTGTTTTTAATTTAAAGATCCTTCATTGCATTCAGGATGACAAATATCTAACGATGATAAGGTAAGTAGGGTAGCAATTGTCAACTGCAAACTGAAAACTACCCCGGTCCATCTTCTATATTACCTCTTCCATTTTCCATTTTTTAATATCTTTGCACCATGGCTAAAATACTTCAAATAGAAACAGCTACAGCGGTTTGTTCAGTTGCTTTATCGGTTGATGGGAAAACAGTTTCGGTAAAAGAAGAAACCGGGCAAAATTTGCATGCGAGTAGGCTCACCCTGTTTATTGATGAAGTGTTAAAAAATGCCGGCTTAAACTATAGCGAGCTCGATGCCATTGCGGTAAGTAAAGGCCCTGGTTCTTACACAGGCTTGCGAATTGGCGTTTCTACTGCCAAGGGTTTATGTTATGCTTTGGATAAGCCTTTAATCGCCATCGAAACGCTAAAAATGATGGCTGCTGGCTTTGAGTCGGAGAATCCTGATTATACGGGGTTAATTGGTCCGATGATCGATGCGCGACGCATGGAAGTTTATACCTCGGTTTTTGATACCAGTCTGAATGTTCTTTTACCAACCGAAGCCAAAATTATAGACGAAACCAGTTTTGCTGATTTGCTTGCAACGCAGCAAATTACTTTCCTGGGCGATGGAGCAGCTAAATGCGCCGATGTTTTAACCCACGAAAATGCACACTTCGATGCTGCTAATTTCAACACAGCTGCTTACATGTCGGCATTAGCTGAAACTGCTTTCCAACAAAGAAACTTCGAAGATGTAGCCTATTTCGAACCTTTTTACCTTAAAGATTTTGTGGTTACCCAACCTAAGAAGCAGCAGGCTCAGCCTTAATTATTTATCTTCTTTTAAATATCGAGAATAGACTTTTAAAGAAACTTCCGCCTTCATTATCGTTAATGCCCGGTATTACATCGCTAAATTGAGGGTGGTTTACTACGTTCCCGAATTTAATGCCTACACCCATATAAAACGATGCCCCATTTGGCCCGCTGCCTACAGTAGCGTCGTTTCTAATGGTGCCAAGGGTTTGAAAGCTGGTAGCAATTAAATTATCTGAGCCTAAAAATAATTCGAAGTTTGGTGTCTGATATTTGGCTTGTATACCAACCATAAATACCTGGTTCAAATTATATAAGGGAGTAACACTTGCCGAAAAATCGTTGGCGATAAAAGTGTTTACAAAAGCAATATCGCCACCTTTGTAAAACAAATTCTTCGAAACGGCTAAAGCAGGTTTGTAAAAGCCGTAACGTTTAGATACAAACACATCAATTTTGGCATTTGTAGGGGCTAAAAACTTTTTGCTCTGTTCTGATAAAAGAAATATATCTTCAATTTCCTGATTGGTGTTGGATTGGTTGTTTTCCAGATTCTCGATTACCTTTGATTGATCTACTGTATTTCTGTGCGTATTACTGCGCCACCAGATAAAACCAAGGTCTTTAATGTTGGCCATTAAAAACAATCCTTTTTTAGTAGTATAGTTAGTTCCGAAACCTAAAGACAGACCGGGGTTTTTAAAGTTGGGGAAGAAAGTTTTTTTATCTACCTCATTAAAGTCAGAAAAATTAGCAGAATAAGTTCCCCTTAAGCCTATTAACATGGCCGATGCTTCGGGATCGATATAGAGGTAAGAGTCTTTAACATCCAGTTTATTGTAAGCCATGCCGCTCAGCAAACTGGCTTTTAAACCAAATGCAAGGCGTTTATTCCAGTTTTCACGGTAAGTAAAGCTAAACTGATGGTAGGTTTGCTGGTAACCTTTGGTGTCGAATATCCCGGTGTATTCCCTTCCCGGTGTAAAGCGCTCATACGAATCGAAAATAGCCAGGGTTTCGTTGGTGTAATCGATATGGGCATCTGATCTGATTTGCCAGGCAAAACCCATCTCTTTCTGGTATTTGTACGATTTAAAAAGACGGAAGGCCGCAACGTAAATATTGCTGTTTTCGAAAAGTGGTTAACCTCACCTGTACCCAATGGTAAGCCTTCGGTATCCCAGGTGCCCTCTTGTGTTAATCTGCGGATCGTAAACTTAGAGCTTCCTTTGTTAATGGCATTTGTACCAAAATAGGGCAGAAAGAAGTTAGAAGAAAATTTTCGCGACGAATCTAAAGTAAACGATTTTTGAGATGGGTTTTCGAATGCATCGAACATGGTCTTTGTGCCAAAAAGCGCGTATTGCTGTGCATTTGCTACCCCGAAGCCGGCTACTGCCAGTAACGTAAGTAAAAGTTTCTTCATGTAAATTAGTTCTTGGGGACGGTTCTTTTTATTAACGGTTGCTTAGTGAATCTGGTATTTCTGGTTTTAAATATTTGTTTAATAGTAAGTTGGTAATAAATTTATCGCGGTCAGCACTCATCTGGTAGCAAAAGGTATCGAAACTTTTTAAACCGCTATCAGCCCTTAAATGTTTGTAAAAAGGTTGCTGAATGTTATCCCTGAAAATAGCTGCCGAATTTTTGGTGTTGATATAGTAACTCACGTTCGAAGTATTCGAAATCTGGTTTACTGCATCTAAATACTGTGGGGTTTGTATTAATAGCCGGTCGTTTTTGTAATTGTTCAAAAATACCTGAATGGTGCTGGCGTTGTTGGCTACAATTAAATTGTTATCAATAATGGTATAATAAGGCCTGCCGAATTTTTTAAAAGGCTCGCCGAAATAGCTGAACAAAATATCCGGCGATTTAAAAAGCTTAATGTCTTCGTTGTAATCAGCGCTCACATCCAGTAGCAGCTGCCTTACTTTTTCGCCATTGTTTAAGGCAATTGCACCTAGTTTTTCGGTGGTGCTGAGTTGAAAAGTTACAAACTGATTTTTAGTATAAGCCGGAAAAACAGTATTTAGATCCACTCTATACTGATCTTTAATCTTTTTGATCACCGTATTGGCTTGTTCGGCTGTTTTGTTCTGCTGTTGCCAGGTATTCAATTTGCCCAGCCATTTGCTGTAATCATCAAAAGCATACAGTACGTAATTAGCTGTATTATCAGGTAAAATATTTTGTATTGCTGTATTTTGTGCAGGTGTGTTTTCGAATAGTTTAAGGTAGTTGTCAGGATCCTTTAATTGCGTATTCCCGTTAAACAGGATTTTCTCTTTACTGAAATTGTAATTGAGGATGGCATAACTGTTTTGTTTATCAAATACAGCAATTTCCCCGTTAATATTGCCCGCTATAATGCTTTTAAGCAATAATGGTGCCTGGTTAAAGTTAATGTAAACATGTGCAAGCACATTTTTAATCTGGTGGTTGTTCTCTTTAATAAATTCAGTAAAAGGATTTTCGGTAAGGCGAATACTTGCATCTTTAATCAGCTTTAACGAAGTTGATACCGTTATTACCTGGCTTTGTACTCCCATAAAAACGGCAAGGCTATCGTTTAGCTTAATGTCGTAAATATCTTTTGAATTTTGGCTGATTGCCTTTTTTGATTTTAACTGATCGTAAAACTTTTTAATATCGTTTTCAGGCGAAATCTGGAGCGTTATCAGGAAATTTAAGGTTTTGTTGGTGTCGGGCAATACGCTAATGTAAACCTGTTGATCTTTAATGTATTTGTTGAGTACGTTATCGTCGATAATGCTCTTTTTTAACTGGTTAAGCAGGTTTATTTTGTCCTGGCCTAAAACCTGTTGAATCAACTGCTGGCCTTCCATAATGTTGTAAAAACCCTTGTCGTTCTGAAATGAAAATATTAGGGCCGCATTATTGGTTGCTGATTGCAGGGCTAAATCTTTTGCATTGTTTTCAATTCCCAATCTCGAAAAATAGAGGTAGGCCATCAGGGCTACACCTAAAAATAATGCGCTTGTTAGAATTACGATCTTTTTCATCTGCTGTGCAACAAATTTAATTTATTACATTGATTAGTGAGAAGTTCTTTGTCAAATTATTAATTTAGCGATTGCTTATAGCAAAGAACTATGAATAAACGAATAATCCTTACTGCTTCTTTTTTTGGTGTTGTTGCTGTTCTGCTGGGTGCATTTGGCGCTCATGGTTTAAAAGCTTTGATAGATGCACCTTCGCTTGAAATCTGGCAGAAAGGGGTTGATTACCAGTTTTACCACACTTTCGCATTGCTTTATCTGTCTACCTTTGCGCGTTACCGCAATAAGCTAATTAACATTGCTTACTTCTGCTTTACTTTTGGTATTGTGCTTTTTTCGGGTTCTTTATACCTGTTGGCTACCCGTAGTATATCGCACTTAGGGTTTACGGCATTTATTGGCCCATTAACACCAATTGGCGGACTTTTATTCGTGCTGGGATGGATAATGCTCTTTTTTGCGGCATTTAAAGATAAATAATGAATACTTACGAAAACGATATATTTACAGAAAGAGAAACACTTTTTGTTGAAGTTATTTTGCCCTTATCTCTGGCAAAAAACTATACTTATCGTGTACCTTTTGATCTTAATGAGCAGATTGCCATCGGGAAACGTGTAGTTGTTCAGTTTGGTAAGCACCGCATATACACCGCTTTAATTAGTGGTATTACCACCGTTCCACCTACCGTTTACGAAGCGAAATATATTATTGATGTAATTGATAACGAACCTGTAATTACGTCCACCCAGCTTAAGTTCTGGACCTGGATGACCAATTATTACATGTGTAATGAAGGCGATGTAATGGCGGCAGCCCTGCCTGCAAGTTTAAAGCTGGCCAGTGAAACCATTCTCATCCTCCGCGATGATTACGACGAAGAAACTACACTTACAGATAAAGAAGAAGTAATTATCGCTGCCCTCAAAAAGCAGGAGAAATTAACGGTTAACGATGTTTCTAAGCTGCTTGGACAAAAAACGGTTTACCCGATAATTAACCAGTTGTTAGATAAAATGCTGGTACTGGTGGCAGAAGAAGTGGTGCAGAAATATAAACCGTTGCTTAAATCGTTCGTAATGCTGAACGATTTTTACAGCGACGAAGAAAACCTGAAGCAGCTTTTCGGTATTTTAGATAGGGCACCAAAGCAGCTGGATGCTTTACTGGCCTACCTTAAATTGCAGAAATCGAATTTACCTGTTTCTAAAGAACAGCTTTTAGAAGAAAGTAATTGCGGACCTGCGGCATTTAAGGCACTTACCGATAAAGATATTTTTGTGGTGATGAAGCGACCGGTTAGCCGGTTGGCAGCCCACGATGAAGCATTTAATGTTAATTTTGAGCTGAATGAAGGTCAGCAGCAGGCTTTAGCGAAGATTAACCATCATTTTGAAGAAAAAGAAGTGGTGTTACTGCATGGTGTTACCGCATCGGGTAAAACGCAGGTGTACATCAAGCTAATCGAAGAAATTATTCAGCATACTGATGGACAGGTTTTATTTCTCCTGCCCGAAATTGCTTTAACCACACAAATTGTAGAACGGATAAAGCGCTATTTTGGCAATTCGATAGGGGTTTACCATTCCAAATTTAATAACAACGAGCGTGTCGAAATCTGGAATAAAGTAAGGACGGGTGCCTATAAAGTAATTTTAGGTGCGCGTTCAGCGGTGTTTTTGCCTTTTCAGCACCTTAAATTAATTGTTGTAGATGAGGAACACGAACCATCTTATAAGCAATATGATCCGGCACCCCGGTATCAGGCGAGAGATGCGGCTATTTATTTAGGCTATCTGCACCAGGCTAAAGTGGTATTGGGCTCAGCTACACCATCGCTTGAAAGTTATTACAATGCCCTACAGGGTAAGTATGGTTTGGTAGAAATGAAAGAACGTTTTGGTGGAGTGCAGCTGCCAAACCAGCAAGTAGTAAGCATTTCTGACGAAACCAAGAAAAAGACGATGAGTTCTTATTTTTCGAGTGTGCTGATTAAAGATATTGATCTGGCACTTTCGAAGAAAGAACAGATTGTGTTGTTTCAAAACAGGCGGGGTTACGCAACCATTCTCATTTGCGCTACCTGTGGTTATACACCGAAATGTGTAAACTGCGATGTAAGTTTAACCTATCACAAAAGCAGCGGTAAGTTACATTGCCATTATTGTGGTTATCAGCAAAGTAGTGTTAACATTTGTCCGGCTTGTGGTTCGGTACATGTTGAGCAAAAAGGCTTCGGTACCGAGCGTATTGAAGAAGAGTTGAGGCTGCTGTATCCGGAGATTACCATTGCCCGTTTGGATATGGACAGTACCCGGACTAAAAACGGCCTTCAGCAGATTTTAAATGATTTCCAGGAAAAGAAAACTGACATTCTGATTGGTACCCAAATGGTGGCCAAGGGATTGGATTTTGATAACCTGAGTTTAATCGGGGTAATTAATGCCGATACACTTTTAGGTTATCCCGATTTTCGTGCTTACGAGCGTAGTTTCCAATTGCTGGCGCAGGTTGCCGGCAGGGCAGGGCGCAGGGCAGATCAGGGAAATGTATGCATCCAGACTTACGATGCCGAAAACCGCATTATTAAGCAGGTGGTAAACAACGATTACGAAGGGATGTACAACGATGAAATTGTAGAACGTGAAAAGTTTTTATACCCGCCTTTTTCGCGCATGATATTCCTGTACATTAAACACAAAGATTCGCATGTGCTCGATCATGCTGCATTAACCCTGGCCAACATCCTTAAAGCGAAATTTGGTAAACGGGTTTTAGGTCCCGAGCAGCCATTGGTTACACGGGTGCGTAATCTCTACATCAAACAGATTATAATCAAAGCCGATAAGCACACCGCTATTCAGAAGGTTAAAGATGCCCTGCGCGAAACATTAACCGAATTTAATGCAACCAAAGAGTTTAAAGGTGTTTTTACACAGATAGATGTTGATCCATACTAAGGGTGTTTGAATGATTGAGTTGTGAATGATTGAGTTTTGAATGGTTGAATGTTAGGGGGGGCATTTACTCATTCCATCCTTCAAGCATTCACTCATTTTTTAATTCCGTCCTTAACTCATTTTTAATTCAAAAAATCAGTAAATTTATGTTGATAATGTATCCTTCTCTAACTCAGGTGTTCAATCGTTAATCCCAGGCTAAATTCTATAATTCTCTTGAAACACGGTTTAAAAAGGCTAATTTTGAAACTTCATGGCGTATAAATTTGTTGATAATTATCGGGAGCGGGGAGCTAGAAAAAAATTAGTCGAGTTGTTGAGATCTCGCGGAATTGAAGATGAGCTTGTACTAAAAGCCATTGGCAAAGTGCCCCGTCATTTCTTTTTCGACGAAACTTTCTGGAACCAGGCTTATAAAGATATAGCCTTTCCTATTGGCGATGGGCAAACCATTTCGCAACCCTATACCGTGGCCTATCAGAGCGAATTGCTGCACATTAAAACAGGAGATAAAGTACTCGAAATTGGTACTGGCTCTGGCTATCAAACCTGCATTTTAATGGAGCTGGGTGCTAAGGTTTATACAATTGAAAGACAAGAGAATATTTATAACAGAACCATTCAGGTTTTACCGGGAATGGGGTATAAGCCTACTTTTTATTGCGGCGATGGTTCAAAAGGCATTGCCAAACATGCGCCTTATGATAAGATCATTGTTACTGCTGGTGCACCGTTGGTTCCCGAAATCTTATTGAAACAGTTAAAAATTGGTGGTATTCTGGTTATCCCGGTGGGAGATGAGCAAACACAGAAAATGGTAACTGTAATCCGTGTAAGTGAAACTGATTATGAGAAAATTGTACTGGATACTTTCAGGTTTGTACCATTGGTAGGCGACCAGGCATGGTAGGTGAGTTTGGCGTTTTTAGTTCGGAGTGTTGAGTTACAACCCCTCAATTAAAAACTTCCAGCCATTTTTAACAACGGTTTGTCTGCGCCCAGAACTCCCAACTAAATACTGCCAACTCCAAACTATCTCTTCAATGCTCTATCCAATTCCCGCTTGGTATCTCTATCTTTGATGCTATCGCGTTTATCGAATTCTTTTTTACCCTGTGCTAAGGCAATTTCCATTTTAGCGAAACCTCTTTCATTAATAAAAATGCGTAAAGGAACGATGGTATAACCTTTTTCTTCTCCTTTAAGCTTCAGTTTTCTGAGTTCTTTCTTTTGCAATAGCAAAGCACGGTCGCGTTTAATATCGTGGTGATAAAATGAGCTGTGGCTATACTCCGAAACATGCAGGTTGCGTACATACAGGATGCCACCAATAAACGTGCAGAATGCATCGGTCATGTTGGCTTTTCCTTGTCTGATCGCTTTTATTTCAGTACCTAAAAGGGCAATTCCGGCTACGTACTTGTCTATCAGATTATAGTCGAAATAGGCTCTTTTATTTTTTATATTGATATCGTTTTTCAAAATTTTATAAAGTATAGGTTATTGCGATAATTATACATTTGTATATAAAGTATAGTTTCGGGTTGCAAATATCTTAAAAATTGACGTGATAATTTAATTTTTAATTGCTCAGTTCAAAGAAGTCAGGTTTTATAGCGATTTGCACATTCAAACTTGACTTCTTTGGTTGTACAGTTTAAAGAAGTCAGGTTTTATAGCGATTTGAATATTCAAATTTGACTTCATTTTGGTGGTACAGTTTAAAGAAGTCAAGTTTTATAGCGATTTGCACATTCAAACTTGACTTCTTTTTGTTGTACATTTTAAAGAAATCAGGTTTTATAGCGATTTGTACATTCAAACTTGACTTCTTTGGTGCATGGAACTTAAACCAGTCATCTGTATTCCAGGCCCCCGTTCCTAAACCAGACAAAAGCGGGCATCCCGATATTTCATCGGGATAAAGCGGATGGCGGGGCTGCAATTGCCATGGAAAACTGACTTTTATTTTCAAAAATGTTTTCTGCTTTTTAAAACCGGGTAATCTATACAGGCCCTTAAAAATCTTCATCAGTTTGTAAAAGCTAATGATATATTATTATGTTCGCATTTATTCGTTTAAGTTTGGACTTTAACTATCTAAAATGAAATTCAGAAACCTATTTTTAATTTTATTGCTGGCCGTTACCTTTCAGCTAAAAGCACAACAACCTACTTTATTACCTCAGTTTACCTTTTATAAATTGGATGGAAAGGCTTTTTCAAACGGCGATATTAAACAGGGAAAGAAAAACCTTTTCATTTTGTTCGATTGTACCTGTGAGCATTGTCAGAGAGAAAGTAAGGAGCTGAATGCCAATTACACCAGGTTTAAAGATGTAAACATTTACATGATAACCATGGATGAAGGCTATATCATCCCGCAGTTTTTCAATTCATATGCTAAAGGTTTAAATAGCAAGCCAAATGTATTGGTGCTGCAGGATAAAAAACGCATGTTTATCCCAACGTTTTTACCCAAGCAATACCCAGCAATGTATTTATATTCATCTGCAGGCAAATTGCTATTGTATGAATCAGGCGACGGCGGAATTAAAAAAATGATCAAGGTAGTGGGTAAATAACCCATCTACCTGATAATCAATACCGGTATTTTTACTTTGTGCCTTACCGAATCAACAGTAGTACCGAAAATAAGGTCTTTAAGGCCTTTATGTCCGTGGGCACCCATTACCAGTAATTCCATTTCGTTTTCGTTGCTGATATCGGCAATAGCTTTTGCAGTGCTTCCAAAACCAATAAACGGGGTGGCATCGTAGCCTAAATCGCCAAGGTTAGCGATGTATTTATCGAGGTTTGCTGCATCGCTTTGCGTTTCGTGGTCCATTACTTCTTTACCTAGGTAACGGGCAGCTGCAGTTTCTACCACATGTATTAAATAATAGTGCGCATCTTTTCCCCCTTGAATTAAGGCATGTCTGATGGTGTTTCTGTCGTTCTTAGAAAAGTCTACCGCAATGCCTATGCGTTTGTAGCTGATTTTTTCAATTTTACCGATATCTAGTGCATTACCATGAGGTACAAGTTGTTTGCTTGCATTTCTTTTACTTTCCAGCATAGGGTGGAAGAAAACATATAACAAAAGTAAAACAACGAGAATTAAAGCCGGAATCACGATTACATAAATCCACCAGTTGTTGGCTTCTTTTGCCCAACCGCCAATTTCTTCAATTATCAGTTTTACATTGAGCGCGATAATTACCAATGCACTGGCCCAGGCCAATACCTTTACCCAGGGCTTAATGGCAAAATCTTTCATCTGTTTTTTATCAGAGGTGAAATGGATTAACGGGATAATGGCAAAACCAAGCTGTAAACTCAAAACCACCTGGCTCAGTACCAGTAAACCACCCAAAGCATCCTCTCCATAATGTAAGATAGTAAAGAAGGCGGGGATAATTGCCAGTAAACGGGTAATTAACCTCCTCAGCCAGGGCTGAATACGTAAATTAATATGGCCTTCCATAATGATTTGCCCGGCTAGTGTTCCGGTAACGGTAGAGCTCTGTCCGGCTGCGATTAAAGCAATGGCAAAGAGGGTTGGGGCTACATTACCAAAAATATTCGAAAGCAGTTTATGGGCATCCTGTATTTCGGCAACTTCATGTAATCCGTTTTTATAAAAGGCGGCTCCTGCTAAAATAAGGATGGCGGCATTTACAAAGAAGGCAAGATTCAATGCGACAGTGGTATCAATCAGGTTAAATTTTAAGGCTTCTTTAATTCCCTTGTTATTGCGCTCTATTTTGCGTGTTTGCACCAGCGAGGAATGCAGGTACAGGTTATGCGGCATTACCGTAGCACCGATAATTCCAATGGCAATATACAAAGCATCTCCCGTTAATATAGATGGCTCGAAACCTTTAACCACTTCCTTTAGTGATGGCTCTACAATAAACATTTCAACCAGGAACGAAATGCCTACAATAAATACCATCGATACGATAAAACCTTCCATGGCGCGCATGCCCTTATTGAGCAGGAAAAGCAATAGCATGGTATCGAATATGGTTATGGAAATGCCCCAGATTAGCGGCAAACCAAAAAGGAGTTGTAAACCGATAGCCATACCAATAATTTCGGCCAAATCGCAGGCAATAATGGCTGTTTGTGCCAATGCGAATAGAGGGATGTTTGCCCAGCGTGCATAAGCTTGTTTTGAAGCTTGTGCTAAATCGAGCCCGCGTACTATGCCTAAACGCGCACTTAACGATTGTAAAAGCAGCGCAATGAGGTTCGACATGAGTAATACCCAAATCAGCTGATAACCAAATTTACTACCGCCGGCCAAATCGGTTGCCCAGTTTCCGGGGTCCATATAGCCAACGCTAATCAGGTATGCCGGACCAATAAATGATAAAATTCTTCGCCAGCCTTTTCTTTTATCTGTATTTACGCTTTGATGTACTTCACTTAACGATTCAGTTTTTGCCATTACTGCTGATTAAAATGTGTTTTGCAACTTCTCTACTAATATTAACTTGTTTATCTGCTAGCTGGATTTCTACTGAACCATCGAAATCGGTAACATCGTTGATTTTAATTTGTTTACCAAGCGTAAGACCTAATTTTTCTAAATGCTTTAAGAAAGCAGAGCTGTGCTGGCTAACACCTGTTATGGTGCCCGCATCGCCAACTTTTAATTCGATTAATTTGATAAACTGTGTTTTGGCAAATCGGCCGTTTTTGTCGGGGATGGGGTCGCCGTGCGGATCTGCTTTCGGGAAACCCAGAAATTCATCCAGTCGTTCAATCAGTTCTATCGATCTGATATGCTCGAGTTCTTCGGCTACATCGTGCACCTCATCCCACTTGAAGTTTAATTTATCAACCAGGAAAACTTCCCATAGGCGGTGTTTCCGTACAATATCTATTGCTGCATTCTTACCTGTTTCGGTTAAAGTAACCCCCTGGTATTTAACATAATCTACCAAACCCTTATCTGCCAGTTTTTTTATCATATCGGTAACAGAGGCTGGTTTAGTTTGCATTTGCTCTGCTATAGCGTTAGTTTGTACATTAATCGTCTTCTCGGCAAGGTGGTAAATGATCTTTAAATAGTTCTCCTCGGTGTAACTTTGCATTTATATGTATCTAATTTAATTTTTAGGTAAATCTAAAAATTTTTATTTAAAATATATATGATAAATTATGTTAAAATTTAGAATATAATTTGGTTATGTTTGTATTCTCAAATACCTTTAACACCTTATGGCATCTGAATTAGATAAAATAGACTTTAAAATTTTAAGAATCCTTCAAGAGAACGGAAGAATTACCAATTTGCTACTATCACAGGAAATTGGTTTATCGCCTGCACCAACTTTAGAGCGCGTACGCAAGCTGGAAATGGCTGGATATATTAAAAGTTACCACGCTTTGGTAGATGAGGAAAAACTGGGCTTAGGTATTAAAACCTTTATTCAGATTCAGCTCGATTTTCATAAAAATAATACCATTCAGATCTTTTTGGATGAAGTAAATCAGATTAAAGAAATCACCGAGTGTCATCACGTTACCGGACAGGCCGATTTTTTATTGAAGGTTTACGTGAAAGATATCAAGGCTTACGAAAGGTTGATTATGGATAAGATCAGTAAAATTTCGGTGGTTAAAACTTTCCAAACGATGATGATCATGTCGACTACCAAAAAAGAGCCAATTGTGCCTTTGGAGTATTAAAATATTACACCACTTAAGATATCTTATATTGTTTAAGATTAATAAGAATAGCTTCTAGCATCTGCTTAGTTGTCTAAGGTGGTAAGAATTCTTTAAAGGTACATCAAATATTTACACCACCTAAGAAACCTTAGAGCATCTAAGAGTAGTAAGACTGGCTTCTAACGTGTGCTTAGTTGTCTAAGGTGGTAAATTCCTTTAAAGTACATCATAGTAATTACACCATCTAAGACACCTTAGAGCATCTGAGATTGGTAAGAATAGCTTCTGACATGTGCTTAGTTGTCTAAGGTGGTAAGTTTCTTAAAGGTAAATCATAATATTTCCACTACCTAAGACACCTTAGAGCATCTAAGATTAGTAAGACTAGCTCCTAATGTGTTCTTAGTTGTCTAAGGTGGTAAGATTGTATTATGTATCTTATTATTGCTATAGTGATTGAAATAAATTAAAAGTCATACATATACTCGCTTACAAAACTCCGCTTACCATGTTGTACAATGTTTGTAGAATTGAAGTTTATTAACAATCCCTTAGGTACTTTTAGTAATTTCATATATGTCAAAATTTGTGCTTCGTGGATGGGTTGTATACTTTCAACCGACTTTAGTTCCAATACCATACAGTTTTCTATAACTAAGTCTGCCCTAAGCTCAGTATCTAACAGCACATCTTTGTAAGCAAGTGAAATGGAGTGCTCAGCTGTGAAATTTATCTGCTGCAGCTTTAATTCTCTCATTAAACATTTTTGGTAGACATTTTCGAGTAATCCAGGGCCAAGTATTTTATGCACCTCTATGCATGCATCAGTAACTTTGTATTCTAAATGGTCGAGAAAAGTTTTATTCATCATAAAAATCAATCTATTTGGTTAACAATATTTATTAGAGATGATTTTTTTTGATGACTAACTAAATGTTGAGTCACTTTAGGGAGTAAAACCCAACACTAATTTATTAATAATTACCGAAATCTCATTTGCATTCTGATAAACCATAAAGTGAGTTCCGTTATCGATTACAAAATCGGGCTGTGCTGTTTTACTATACAAAATTTTATCATGGGTGCCGTGGATATGATACGTCCGTTCTGGTTTTGTTTCATTTTTCCAGCTCAGTATACTGCCGATTGCCCATTTCAAAAAATACGGGTCAGTATCTTTTATGATCTTGCTTAATAATATTTTCTCACTGCCCGATCGGGTGCCAAAGTAGTAATTTTGCGTAAGTTTATTAGAAGATTTTAAAAGCCTGGCAGGAATGAATTTTAGTAATCCAAGTTTACCAGCGAAACGGTATAGCCCAGGTAACTGGCTACTGATCATAGTACTGGAAATGATTACCGTTACTACAGGTGCTAAGATTTTAGCAATTTCAACGGCAATCATTCCACCAAACGAAACACCAACTAAAGCAAAGGGCTGACTGGTATCTATAACCTCACTCAACCGCAAAGCATAAGTTGCAAGTGTTTCGTTTTTCTTAGGCTCTATCCAATCAATATGAATGATGTTGATTTTTTCGTTAAGCTTTAGCTTTGAAAAAATCCGCTTATCCGCTCCTAAACCACTGATAAAATAGGCATTCATTATACCGGCAAATTCCAGTCAATCGGTTTAAGGTTGTTTTGTACCAATAGCTGGTTGGCCTTCGAAAAGTGCTTCGACCCGAAAAAGCCATTGTAAGCCGAGAAAGGCGAGGGGTGTGCGGCGGTAAGCACATAGTGTTTCTTCTGATCAATTAAAGCTGCCTTTTGCTGTGCGTATCTGCCCCACAAAAGGAAGACCAGATGCTCACGTTTTTGCGATAAAGCTTTAATAATTTCGTCGGTAAAGATCTCCCAGCCACGGTTTTGATGCGAACCTGCCTCAGATGCACGTACAGTTAAAGTTGCATTTAACAGCAACACTCCTTGTTCTGCCCAATGGGTTAAATGCCCGTGAGCTGGCGTTTTAAAACCTTCTATATCCGTTTCTAATTCCTTATAAATATTCTTTAAAGATGGTGGTACTGCAACGCCACGTTGTACAGAAAAAGAAAGTCCGTGAGCCTGGCCAGTACCATGGTAAGGATCCTGACCCAAAATCACCACTTTCACCTCATCAAACGGAGTTGTATTTAGGGCATTAAATATATCAGTGCCTTTAGGATAAACAGTTGCACCTTTCTGCTTCTCTTCCTGTAAAAAAGACTTTAGCTTAATCATGTAGTCTTTCTCAAATTCTTCTTCTAAAACGGCTAACCACCCTGGTTCTAATGCTGCTGACATGTTTTTGTTGGTAATAGGTAAATGTTTATTGGTAAGTATGCTAATTGTTTGATGGTTAATAGTCAATGGTTTGGCAAAAGTTATAAGTTATCAAGCCATTAACTATTGTCTAATAAGTCATCAACTATGGCTTTTTCTGATAAATGGCTAGTAAATCGCCTTCCAGTGTTGTTTTTGGTCCTTCGATAATTCTTCCAAGCTCTTTGCCTTTTTTATCGTAAACAATAAAGGTAGGTACCCTTAAAATCTCTAAACCATCGAGTATGCCGTTTTCGGCCTTTTTATTGCCATCAACAGCTATAATTTCTACGTTTTTTTGTTTAAAATGTAAATCATCAAGTACTTTAAAGAAGTTCGGTACATTTACTTTGCTATCGCCACACCAGGTGCCGAAAACAATCTTAATCTTTTCATTTTTGATGAGTTTTTTCAGTTCAATCATTGTTGCAGCATCTGGTATATAGGCTTTATACAATGGATCGTACATTTCTTTAAACTCCGGGAAAGTAGTAATGCCTTCGCGGGTACAGGCATTGATCAGGATATCTTTATTGTGAACAGCATCGTGGATTTTTTTATTGACTTCTTGTGCAGAAACATTCATGGCAAGTATAATTAGTGTTATGGAAAGGAGGATTTTCATAGCTGTGAGCAGTTTTTTTAAGTCGTTGAAATTTTTAATGAAATTATTGTTTTAAAATCTAAATTCTGCCATTTAAACACGATATTTGCAAAAAAAATAATTAGAATAGAATTTATGCCAAATATTATCAGATTAATTGCGGGGTTTGCTTTATTGGGTGGTGCAATAGCTTTATTTGTTTTCGGCTTCTGGCCTTGGGGCATTGTTGCCATCTTGTTGGGGATAATTGTATTAGTAACTTATTTCTTTAATGAAAACATGCTTTTGGCACAATGGTTTTTAAGAAAAGATAATATGCCTAAAGCGAAACAGTTTTTAGATCGCATAACCAATTACGAAAGCCAGTTAATTAAAGCGCAACATGGTTATTATAACTTATTAATCGGTTTAATTGAAAGCAGAACTGCACCAATGAAATCGGAAAAATATTTTAAGGCTGCATTGAGTTTAGGAATGCAGATGGATCATAATATTGCCCTGGCTAAATTAAGCTTAGCAGGTATTGCAATGGCAAAACGCAACAAGCGCGAAGCAACCATGTACCTTGCCGAAGCTAAAAAGGCCGATAAGAATAAATTACTGGCCGATCAGATTAAACAGATGAAAGATCAGATGGGCATGATGGATAAGCAACAACAAGTTCGTTACAGATAAAATTTTAAAGCCATTTCTTAACCGGAATGGCTTTTTTGTTTCCGCTTCGTTTTGTTTATTAAAAATTGCAGAGTAGAAATTGCTATTTTTATGGATATCCTAACTTTAAATATTCATGAAAAAAGTATCTTATTTACCCTTGCTGGCTTTTTTAGCCATTCTGGGTGCTTGCAATAACAAAAAAGATGCTGAAGAAAACAGCGAAAGCTTTTCGTCGGCCAATCCTTTTTTTAAATCAAGCGAACTTGCCTTTCAGGCGCCTGCTTTCGACAAAATAAAAAGCGGCGATTTTAAACCGGCACTGGAAGAAGGAATGAAGCAACAAATGGAGGAAATCCAGAAAATTGCTGATCAGACCGAAGTACCTGGCTTTGAAAATACCATTTTGGCTATCGAAAAAAGCGGTCAACTGCTGAACCGCACCAGTATGGTTTTTAACCTGCTTACAGGTGCAAACACCAATCCCGAATTGCAAAAGGTTAAGGAAGAGGAAGCTCCTAAATTAACTGCAAATACAGATGCCATTTATTTAAATACCAAACTTTTTAAGCGGGTAGAAGCCCTTTACATACAAAAAGACCAGCTGAAACTGGATGCCGAATCGTTACGCTTACTGGAGTATTATTATCAAAAATTTGAACTGGCAGGAGCAAAACTGTCTGATGCCGATAAGGATAAACTCAAAGAACTGAATAAAGAAGAAGCTACGCTGAGCGCGAAGTTTACCGCGCAGTTACAGGCAGCCGGTAAGGGTTTAAAAAATACTACTCAACAACCCGAATTGCAGTCGATGGCCGATCGTTCTAAAAGAGAAGAACTTTTTAAAAAATCGTGGAACAGGGCAGAAAAAGGCGATGCAAACGATACCCGTAAAATAATTTCGAGAATTGCACAGATTCGTTCCAGCCAGGCAGCCTTGCTGGGCTTTAAAAATTATGCTGCATGGAAATTGCAAAATCAGATGGCTAAAACACCTGAAGCAGTGGAAGATTTTTTTAGCAAAGTTATTCCGGCAGCTACTGCAAAGGCAAAAAGCGAAGCGGCAGATATACAAGCAGTAATCGACCAGCAAAAAGGTGGCTTTAAACTCGAGCCCTGGGATTGGGACTTTTATGCTGAACAAGTGCGTAAAGCAAAATACGATTTAGATGAAAACGAGGTTAAACCCTATTTTGAGCTGAATAAGGTACTCATTAACGGCGTGTTTTATGCGGCAACACAACTGTATGGCATTACTTTTAAAGAACGTAAAGATTTACCTGTTTACCAGGAAGATGTGCGTGTTTTTGATGTGATAGACAAGGATGGCAAACAGCTGGGGCTATTTTATTGCGATTACTATAAGCGCGATAATAAAGATGGTGGTGCCTGGATGGATAACCTGGTACCGCAATCTAAACTATTTGGTACAATACCCGTGATTTATAATGTCTGCAATTTTACCAAACCCGAACCAGGAAAACCAGCATTAATCAGTTTTGACGATGTTACCACCATGTTTCATGAATTTGGACACGGCTTACATGGTTTGTTTGCCAATCAGCAATATCCCAGCCTTTCGGGTGCGAACGTAGCCCGCGATTACGTTGAATTTCCTTCGCAGTTTAACGAGCACTGGGCTTCCGATCCGAAAATATTAAAGAATTACGCCCTTCACTATCAAACAGGTGTACAAATGCCGCAGGCTTTGCTGGATAAGATTAAAAAGGCCAGCTCGTTTAATCAGGGCTATATTTTTACTGAGGCTTTGGCAGCGGCCGATCTGGATATGCAATGGCACACCATCCCTTCGGGGGCACCGTTGCAGGATGTCGACAAATTTGAAGCTGAGGCTTTAAAGAAAACCAATTTAAATTTATCATATGTGCCGCCACGCTACCGCTCCAGTTATTTCCTGCATATCTGGAGTAATGGCTATGCTGCCGGTTATTATGCCTACAGCTGGACTTCTATGCTTGAAAATGATGCTTTTTCATGGTTTCAGGAGAACGGAGGCTTAACCAGGGCAAACGGACAACGGTTTCGGGATATGATTCTATCAAAAGGGAATACCGAAGATCTGGGCAAAATGTTTTTTAATTTCAGAGGTCATAATCCCGATATTAAACCGATGTTGAAAAAACGCGGTTTGTTATAAACTCATATCTATTTCTTAATTGGAGAAGTCAAGTTTTTAAAACTGGCTTCTCTTTAAATGCCATCCCGGCCTATAAACCTTTCTTTACCCAAAAGGAACTGAATGGCTTTTTTTACATTCCGGTCAACCGATGCTTCAGTTTTTAAGTTGTTGATATACCTGATAATTTCCAATTGCAGATAAGGAGGTTGCTGATCAAAAATAGCCTTCGCTGCTGTATTTTCAGTAAAAGCAAGGAGCAGTTTGGGGTGTGCCGTAATTGTTCTTTCTTCTGCATCGAATTCCATTTCAAACAGGGCCTCATCGCCGACTTCTTTTTCTGCCGCTTTTCGCATGGGGGTATTGAGGTATAAACGCCATTCACCCGCATACTTGATCAGGGTTTGTGTAAACTCGTGCCCGTCTATTTTCATCCTTACCGGAATTTTCCCTTTTTCTTTTTGAGCTTTTACAAAAAGATAGTTCAAATATGCTTCGGGTATAAATACAAAAGGGTTTATGCCGATAATATCGATTTTTGCCACAAATGGCTTTGGCTTGGTTCTACTCATCGCTATTTAACAAAATTAAAGTTAGTACTTTCTGTTTTATGGCGCAAATTAGCAGGGATATACTTCTATTTGTTAAAACCAAATCCGTTTATTTCTTGTAGTATATATAAAAACTACATTATGGCAACATCACAGGAAGGGAGTACTAATAACACTCAGGAAGAAGAAAATATTAAAGATTTAAGCGGCAAAGGTGCAATTACGAAATTACGTGAGTTAGCAGAAAAGGCCGAGAGCTGTTTCTTTTGTACCAATATCAAAACAGGGGTGCCGCTATCGGTTAGGCCAATGGCTATTCAACAAGTAGATGATGAAGGAAATATCTGGTTTATGAGTATGAAAGACAGTCATAAAAATGATGAAATAGCAACTGATCCTTTTACACATCTGCTTTTCCAGGCAAGCGCACATTCGGGTTTTGTAAACATATACGGTATTGCAGAAATCACCCGCGATCAGGCCAAAATTGATGAATTGTGGAGCCCTTTTATTAAAACCTGGTTTCAGGGAGGGAAAGACGACCCAAATATTACCTTAATTAAAGTAATTCCATCTGAAGGGTATTATTGGGATACCAAACATGGTACAGCTGTTGCCTTCTTAAAAATGGCAGCTTCTGTAATAACAGGGAAAACGATGGATGATTCGGTAGAAGGGAATCTGGAGATTGATTAGTGGTTAACTGTTATAACCGGTTAATTGCCAACTGAAAATTGTTGACTGTTAACTGGTTATTTATCGCCCAAATAATCAAAACCTTCAAAATCTTCTCTTTGTGCTCTTTTGCTTAAGATATCGTCTTCTTCGGCTTGAACACGTGAGAAGAATAAGGCTTCGGCCTGGATTCTTTTAATTAATTGACGTACCAGCGTTAAATCAAATGCTTCTTTGCTTAATTTGATGCAGTATTCTCTTTCGTTGATTTCTAAACTTGAAGTATTCATAACAATCTTTTTTATTTATCGATTGCTGTAAATATAGAAAAGGCTTGCTAAACAATTGTTAGCAAGCCTTTTAAGTTTATGTTATGTTTTTGTTAAAATCTAAGCCAGTATTTTACCGGCAGATTAACAAATTAACTATTTATGCGATAAGAATAAACCTTCGTCGGTTTTGGCTACTTTTAATATGCCTTTACCTGTTAAAGCTTTTAAAGTGGTATCCCATTTTTTATTGCTCCAGTCGGTTAATTTTGCTTTCACATCAGTTAAAAGATGTTGTTCATCTTCTTTTACCAATGCATACAATTCTGTTTCTTCTGCAGTTAATTCTATTTTCTTTTTCTCCGGGCGCATTTGCGGGAAGAAAAGAACTTCCTGAATGGTGCTTTGGTTGGTCATTAACATAACTATACGATCGATACCGAAGCCTAAACCTGAGGTAGGCGGCATGCCATATTCTAAAGCACGTACAAAATCATCATCCATAGCCATAGCTTCTGCATCACCACGATCGGCCAGTTTCAACTGATCTTCGAAACGCTCTTTCTGATCAATCGGATCGTTTAATTCTGAATAAGCATTTCCGATTTCTTTACCATTCACAAATATTTCAAAACGCTCAACCAATCCTTCTGCACTTCGGTGTTTTTTAGCCAACGGTGTCATTTCGATCGGGTAATCCGTAATAAATGTAGGCTGGATTAAATTGGCTTCTACCTTATCACTGAAAATTTCATCTACCAATTTGCCACGACCCATGGTGGTATCGGTTTCGATGCCTAATGACGCACAGGTTTGCAAAAGTTCCTCTTCAGTCATTTTCGAAACATCAATCCCGGTATATTTTTGGATTGATTCGTACATGGTCAGTTTTTCGTATGGTCCTTCGAAATTGATTTCGTTTTCGCCAACTTTAACCACTGCCGAACCGTTGGTTGCAATAGCTACTTTTTCTAAACATTCTTCCACCATAGCCATCATCCAGATATAATCTTTATAAGCTACATAAATTTCCATTGAGGTATATTCCGGATTATGCGTACGGTCCATTCCTTCGTTACGGAACATTTTACCAAACTCATAAACACCGTCAAAACCGGCAACGATTAATCTTTTTAGATAAAGCTCATTTGCAATACGCAAATAAAGCGGCATATCTAAAGTATTGTGGTGTGTTGCAAACGGGCGTGCCGCTGCACCACCATGAATAGGCTGCAGGATTGGGGTTTCTACTTCCATCCAGCCCTGGTTATCGAAATAATTACGCATGGTATTGATTACCTTGCTGCGTTTAATGAAAATTTGTTTGTAATCAGGATTTACCGTTAAATCTACATAACGCATACGGTAACGCAACTCCGGATTGGTGAAACCGTCGTACACATTTCCTTCGTCATCGCGTTTTACGATAGGAAGGGGGCGTAAAGATTTAGCTAAAACTTTAAATTCAGTTACATGGATAGATATTTCGCCGGTTTGTGTGGTGAAAACATAACCTTTAACGCCGATAAAATCGCCAATATCCAACAATTTTTTAAATACCGTGTTGTAGGTAGTCTTATCGTCGCCAGGGCAAAGCTCATCTCTCTTTAAATATACTTGTATACGTCCAGTCGAATCCTGCAATTCGGCGAAAGAAGCAGCACCCATAATGTTGCGGCTCATGATACGGCCTGCAAGGCTAACGGTCTTATAGGCTGTTTTATCCTTTTCGTAGTTAGCTAAAATATCGGCTGCTGTTACGTTAATTTCGTAAGCTTCTGCTGGATAAGGTTCTATGCCTAACTGGCGTAATTGTTTTAACGACTCACGTCGTAATTGCTCTTGTTCTGATAATCCTATACTCATTTCGGGTATTTTTTGCAAAAGTAATGAATTACTTCGTCATTGCGAGGAACGAAGCAATCTTAAAGCAATAGAAATTGATTTTTTTAATTGATAATGACGTGGAAAACAATCTGGTTTTAGCTAAGATTCTGCCTCTATGCCTTCTTCGTACATTTGATTAATGGCCTCTGCATATTTCTTTTCTACTATACGGCGCTTAACTTTCATGGTGGGCGTAATTTCTCCTTCGTCTATATTGAAAGGATTACGTTTAATTTTAAAGTTTTTAATGCGTTCAAATTTGGCCAGTTCGTTCGATATTTTTTTGATATCCTGCTCCATCCAGTCAATAATTTCCTGATTGCGGATAAAAGGATCGCCATCTTCGAAAAATGAGGGCTGTAGCTTAAAGGTTTCTTCTAAAGTTTCCCTGTTCGGGATAATAATGGCTGTGATAAATTCGCGTTTATCGCCAATTAAAAACAACTGGTCAATTTTAGGGCTTTTCAGGTAAATATTTTCTACCGGGGTAGGGTAAACATTTTTTCCGTAAGCATTTACGATCATGTTTTTCAAACGATCTGTAATTTGCAGGTTACCTTTATAAAAACGGCCAATATCGCCGGTGTGGAACCACATGTCTTTATCTATCGCTTCGGCGGTTTCAGCGGGTTTGTTAAAATAACCTTTCATTACACAATGGCCACGCACAATTACTTCTCCTTCGGCACATTCAAATTCCTCATTAAAAATATTGTGGGTTTGAATGCTGATCATTTCTTTGCTTTCCACATCCTGAATGGCTACTTCAATGCCTGGGATTATGCGACCCACAGTACCATAAACCTGCCTGTGGTATTCCGTAACCGACATTACCGGTGAGGTTTCAGTTAAGCCAAAACCCTCCAGTATTTTAATGCCCAGGTCGCCAAAAAACTCACCCACATTTTTAGGTAAAGCTGCTCCACCCGAAATCATAAATTTTAAACGACCACCTGTTTTTTCTTTAATCTTACTGAAAACCAGTTTTTCGGCAATTCCCTTTTTGGCAGACAGAATCAAGCCTGGGTTTTTGCCAGCTTCTTTGGCTACACGGTATTTATTGCCGGTTTCCAGTGCCCAGGTAAATATTTTGGCTTTTGTACCACCGCCTGCAGTACCCGATTTAATGGCTTTATCGTGAATGCGTTCCAGTAAACGTGGTACGCAGCTCATTACCGTCGGACGAACTTCTCCCATATTTTTGGCCAGTAATTCCAGACTTTGCGCAAAAGCGATTTTACAACCTTGCGCGCAACACACATGGTAGGTTGCAGTACGTTCAAATACGTGGGATAATGGTAAAAATGAGAGGAAAGTTTCAGTTTGATCGATTACCGGGATCTGTTGCAAACAAACCTCTACGTTTTTAACAAAATTATAATGGGTAAGCATTACACCTTTTGGTGTACCTGTAGTTCCTGAAGTATAAATTAGCGAAGAAACATCCTGAGGCACAACCAAATTTCTGCATTGATCTATTTCAGCTCGCTCAGCTGCTGTAATCTGGTGTTTAAGGGCTAAAATATCAGAGAAAGCAATAACTTCAACATTTACATCTGCCGGAATAGTCACTTTTTCGAAATCTTTAAAAGCGGGAATGATGTATTTCAATTCCTTACAATTGGCAGCTACCTTTAATATTTTACGATACAGAAAGTTATTGCCTACCAAAATGGCTTTGATGCCCGAATCGTTAATGATATAGGCTACTTCCTGCTCGGAAAGGGTAGGGTAAATAGAAACATTAATTACACCAATTTGCTGTATGCCCTGATCGTAATACACATATTCGGGAGAGTTTTCGATCATTAAACCCAGGCGGTCTCCTTTCTTGATTCCCTTTTCTAAAAAGAATGCAGAAATGGCATCGGCTCTTTTAAGGGTATCTTCGTAAGACACTTCCAGCCACTCATTACTTTGTTTGTGGATTAAGAAAGTTTCTTCGGGTTTATGTATATTTTTTACAACATTCCTTAATAGAGTAGGAACGGTTGAAAATTCGTTAATTAATGGCATGCTCGTAATTTGGTGTGTTCGTTATTTTAACAATTATAACGCTTTTTGGTTTAAAAATACAAATTGATATGTTGCCAGACAGGTTTCGCTTGCGAATTAGATTATTTACTTATTGTTTCCACACAGATTAAACAGAAAAGTAACGCGGATTAAAATGGATTTTTTACTTGAATACTTATCGAAATCTAAAATGTTGAAATAAGAATCTGCGGATTTAAATCAGCGAAATCTGCGGGAAGTAAATGGTAATTGCCCAAAAACTGATTTATTCTTTCCACACAGATTAAACAGAAAAGTAACGCAGATTAAAAAGGATTTTACTAGAATAGTTATGAAAGACTGAATGTTGGCATGAAAATCAGCGAATCTGCGGGAAACAAATGATAATTGTCTAAAAAAAACTGCTAAACGCAAAAAGGTTTCATAAGCATGAAACCTTTTTATTAAATATTTTAATTTGCTTAAACAGAGAAACTCTCGCCACAGCCGCAAGTACGGCTCGCATTCGGATTTACAAAGTTGAAACCTTTTCCGTTTAAACCATCCGTAAAATCCAGCTCAGTTCCGGCCAGGTAAAGGAACGATTTCATATCTAATGCAATCTTAATTCCTTTATCTTCAAAAAACTGATCGCCTTTTTGTTCCTCGTTATCGAAATCTAAATTATATGATAAACCAGAACAACCACCGCCTTTTACAGAAACGCGTAAAAAGTAATCAGAACCCATTGCAGAATCCTGCATCAGGTGATCAATTTTGTCTTTTGCTTTATCGGTTATTGTGATCATAATAGTATCAAGTTGTTTTGCATCAAGTATCAATACATCTATCAAGCCGGAATTAATTCTCGAAACTTGATTCTATGAATACTTGCTACTGATATTAGTGGTGCGATTTTTCTAAAACAATTGCCTCTAAACCATTTTTAACGCGGTAATCGTTAATAGCCGATTTAATTGCATCTTCTGCCAAAACAGAACAGTGGATTTTTACCGGAGGTAAAGCCAGTTCTTCCACGATATCCATGTTATCGATAGCTAACGCCTCGTCAATTGTTTTACCTTTTAACCATTCGGTTGCTAAAGATGAAGAAGCAATAGCCGAACCGCAACCAAATGTTTTAAATTTAGCATCGGTAATTACGTTATCTTCACCAACTTCTATTTGTAAACGCATTACGTCGCCACACTCTGGTGCACCAACTAACCCAGTGCCTACAAATTTACTTTCTTTATTTAAAGTACCTACATTACGCGGGTTGTTGTAATGATCAATTACTTTTTCTGAATATGCCATGTCTTTATTTTTAATTCTTCCAAAGGAAGAGTAGTTCTTATTATTTTTTGCTTAAAGCTTTAAGTCTAAAGCATTAATTTGCTTTAAGCTTAGCGCTCTTTAGTCTTTTAGCTTCTTAGTGTTCTGCCCACTCAATTTTGCTTAGGTCAACACCTTCTTTAAACATTTCCCAAAGTGGAGAAAGTTCTCTTAAGTGGTTAACTGCTTTTTCGGTAACGGCAATAGCCTGGTCGATCTCTGCTTCTGTGGTAAATCTTCCTAAACCGAAACGGATAGAAGAGTGTGCCAGGTCATCAGATAAGCCTAAGCTTTTTAAAACGTATGATGGTTCTAAAGAGGCAGAGGTACAAGCCGATCCCGAAGAAACTGCTAAATCACTCATGGCCATCATTAAACCTTCACCTTCAACATATTTAAATGAAATGTTGGCTACGTGTGGTAAACGGTGTTTTGTATTACCATTAACATAACTTTCTTCCATTTTGTTTAAAGTCGATTCTAACTTATCACGTAAAGCTGATAAACGAATAGCCTCGCTTTCCATTTCTAAACGGCAAAGTTCGCAGGCTTTACCTAAACCTACAATACCCGGAACGTTTAAAGTACCTGAACGCATACCGCGTTCGTGACCGCCACCATCCATTTGGGCAGTAACTTTAACTCTTGGACCTTTACGACGTACATAAAGTGCACCAACACCTTTCGGTCCGTACATTTTGTGTGCCGAGAAAGCCATTAAATCAATGCCATCAGCATTTACATCAACCGGAATTTTACCAACTGCCTGCGTAGCATCAGTCATAAATAAAGCACCGTGTTTGTGTGCAATCGCCGAAATTTCTTTAACCGGTTGAACTACACCGATTTCGTTATTACCATACATGATAGAAACTAAAATTGTTTCTGGTGTCATGGCAGCTTCTAATTCAGCTAAATCAATTAAACCGTCTTCTTTAACACTTAAATAGGTAACACGTGCACCACTTTTCTCTAAGTGTTTGCAGGTATCTAAAACTGCTTTATGCTCAGTAACCGCAGTGATAATGTGATTACCTTTTTCTTTATACATTTCAAACACACCTTTAATGGCCAGGTTATCGGCCTCGGTAGCACCTGATGTAAAAATAATTTCTTTCTCAGTACAGCCGATTAATTTGGCTACTTGTTCACGAGCATAATCTACACCCTCTTCAGCCACCCAGCCAAACGCGTGATTACGGCTTGCGGCATTCCCAAATTTCTCAGTAAAGTAAGGTAGCATTGCTTCCAACACTCTCGGATCTAACGGTGTTGTAGCATTATTATCTAAATATATCGGCTGTTTCATCTTTATTCTGTTGATTATTGATACAAAGATACGAAAAAAGTTTCCTAACAATTATAAATAATAGCTATGAGGTTATAGAGAAAACATGCATTTTTACATTTAACCAACCTTTTAAATCGATGAATAAGATAGAACATATCGGAATTGCCGTAAACAGTTTAAATAAGTCGGTTCCACTTTACGAGCTTTTGCTCAATACTTCGTGCTACAAAACCGAAACCGTAGCCTCAGAACAGGTAAATACAGCGTTTTTTAAAGCCGGTGATAACAAGGTTGAGTTGCTCGAAGCTACTTCAGAAGAAAGTGCAATTGCCCGCTTCCTAGAGAAAAAGGGGGAGGGGATTCATCATATTGCATTTGCCGTTGATGATATTCTGACCGAAATGGAACGCTTAAAGGCCAGTGGTTTTGTGTTGTTAAACGAAGCACCAAAAAAAGGTGCCGATAATAAAATGGTGTGTTTTGTTCATCCTAAACAAACAAACGGCGTTTTAATAGAGCTTTGCCAGGAGATAAAATGGGTGTGAAAGATGGAAGAGGGATGATGGGAGATGGAAAATGTAAGATGGATGATGGAAGATGTGAAATGGATGAGGGAGCTAATCTAAACATTATTAACTTTGTGCTATTGTTTTTCGCTTAATGAAAACTTTGCCGTAATAATCTTAAAAATTCTATTCGATGTCGTTAATTAGTATCATCAGTAAAGATTTCGATGTGTCCGAAAACCTTTCCGAAAATCAACTTCGGGAGGTGATGGTCGATGCGTTTGCCTATCTGATTGATAATGATTTTCCGAAATTGATTCAGATTTTATATAAGGCAGATGTAGATCAGTATAAATTAAAGGAATTGCTCGAAACGGTTGAAGGTTCAAGCTCGGCTGAGGTAATTGCTGATGCCTATATCGCCAGACAAAAGGCCAAAATAGAAACCTGGAAAAAATATAGTCAGAAAAAAGATTAGGTTAAAAGCTGCTGTTTGACTTTATTTCAAAGGTTTTTAGGTTAGAATGCGTTGTGAAAAGCCTTATGATTTAAAATTCTTGCATTAGGCTTGTAAATCAAAAATAAAATTAAGATATTTGCGTCCTCTAAAATAGAGGTAGAAAGACTAATAGGAAATGTCATAAGCGTTGTTGCCAGCAAATTGCAAAAATGTTCTTGATGCTTTCACACAAATAACTAAAAATAATATTCAAATGAAAAAAGATTTGCACCCAACAAGCTACAGACCAGTTGTTTTTAAAGACATGTCTAACGAATATGCTTTCTTAACAAAATCTTGCGTAGATACTAAAGAAACTATTAAATGGGAAGATGGTAATGAGTATCCTCTTTATAAATTAGAGATCTCTCACACTTCACACCCTTTTTATACTGGTAAAATGAAATTGGTTGATACTGCAGGACGCATCGACAAATTCAAAAACCGTTACGCTAAGAAATAATTTTAGCAACAAAAAGCATTTTTTAAAGTCCCTTTGCCAAAAGCATCGGGACTTTTTTTATTTTTGTTGCTTATGACAATCAATCTTTTTGATGATGCCAGCTGGATGTCTTTACGTCCGCTTACGTTTACCAGGCCTGTGGCCGATTTGCGCATTGGTATTTTAACCATTGCCGAAAAATGGGCGAAATACTTAAAAGCTGACTTTGGCTTTCAAACCCAGGATTACCTCTCTGTAAAATTCGCTCCAAAATCTAACGCAAGTTTGTTTATAAACGGATCGGTTTGCCCTGATGATGATTTGCTTGATGCCATTACTGCGCTTAAAAGCGGTGAAGTATTATTGGCTGGCGATGTTGTTTTGGCTTTTAGTAATAACGAGGTATTAACTTATCAGCAGGCTCAAAAAGTGTTAAAACCGGTTGATTATCAATTAGGTTTTACCAGAATTAGCTACCCCGAGCATATTTTTGGGAATAAC
Source organism: Pedobacter ghigonis (assembly GCF_903166585.1). Lineage (GTDB taxonomy): Bacteria > Bacteroidota > Bacteroidia > Sphingobacteriales > Sphingobacteriaceae > Pedobacter > Pedobacter ghigonis. The sequence continues at coordinate 129,006 of NZ_CAESCM010000011.1, read as the reverse complement.
CCTGCCGAGATCAGAAAAGATTTTAAGTTGTTAACCGAAGGTCGTACTTCGGCAAAAATAAGCAGTACCAATCAGTTGTTGGGGAACGATATTTTTCTGGAAGAAGGCGCTAAGGTAGAGTGTAGCGTACTGAATAGTGGTTACGGCCCCATTTATATCGGTAAAAATGCCGAAGTTTGGGAAGGCAGTTTAATACGAGGCTCTTTTGCCCTTTGCGAAAATTCATCGGTAAAAATGGGAGCTAAAATATATTCGGGTACTACCATTGGTCCGAACAGCCGTGCCGGAGGCGAAATTAATAACGCCGTAATCTGGGGTAACTCAGCTAAAGGACACGAAGGTTATCTGGGTAATTCGGTTATGGGCGAGTGGTGCAACATTGGTGCCGATACCAACAATTCTAATTTAAAAAATAACTACGCCGAAGTAAAGCTTTACGATTACGAGAGCGAAAAATTGCGCAATACCAACCTGCAGTTTTGCGGGTTAATTATGGGCGATCATGCCAAAAGCGGCATTAATACCATGTTTAACACAGGCACTGTAGTCGGAATAGGAGCTAACATTTTTGGTGCGGGTTTTCCGCCACACCACATTGCCGATTTTAGTTGGGGTGGTGCTGCTGGTTTCGAGGCTTATAAATTGCATAAAATGTTCGAAACAACCGAAAAGGTGTTTGCAAGAAAAGATGTGGCCTTTAATGAGGTAGAAAAAAACATCCTGATAAAAGTATTTGAATTAACCGAATCGTATAGACGATTTTAATATAAAACCTGATCTGTAAAAGATCAACCAACCATTAAATAATACAAAATGAGAAAAAAGATTGTTGCCGGTAACTGGAAAATGAACTTAGATTATAACGAAGGTGTTTCGTTGTTCAGTGAAATCGTAAATATGGTTAGAGATGAGCGCAAAGGCGATCAGTTAGCGATCATTTGTTCACCGTTTATCCATTTAAACAGCCTGGCAAAATTGGGTGGTAATGATGTTAAAATTGGCGCTCAGAATATCAGCGATAAAGAAAGTGGTGCTTACACAGGCGAAACTTCTGCCAAAATGGTTAAATCTGTTGGTGCAGAATATGTTATTTTAGGTCACTCAGAGCGCAGACAGTATTTTGCTGAAAGCGATGCTTTATTGGCAGAAAAAACTAAAGTTGCTTTAGCCAACGGCTTAACACCGATTTTTTGTATCGGCGAAACTTTAGATGAGCGTAACAACGGAAGTTATTACGAAGTATTAAAAAAACAATTGGTAGAAGGTATTTTCGGTTTAACTGAAGAAGATTTTAAGAAAATTGTAATCGCTTACGAGCCGGTTTGGGCTATTGGTACAGGTTTAACCGCTTCACCAGAGCAGGCGCAAGATATTCATGCTTTCATTCGTAGCGAAATTCATGCAAAATATGGTTTCAACGTGGCTGATGATACAACTATTTTGTACGGCGGAAGCTGTAACCCGGGTAACGCAGCGAGCTTATTTGCTCAAAAAGATATTGATGGTGGCCTTATTGGTGGTGCATCATTAAAATCGCGCGATTTTACAGATATCATTAAAGCATTAAACAGCTAATGCAATACACAAAAGCAATATTTACATTCAAAAGTATCGAAGATTATCAGCAGGATTTACTTATTAGTGATCTTGCCGATTTAGGCTTCGATACTTTCGAAGATAGTGAGGGTGGTTTTACGGCATTCGTAATAAAAGATAATTTTAACGAGCAGAATCTGAAAGATTTGCTGGCCAATTATAGTGATGAATTTACAACAGATTATACTTTAGAAGATGTTGCCGATGAAAACTGGAATGCCGAATGGGAGAAAAATTTCAGTCCGCTGGTAATTGATGATGTGTGTTATGTTAGGGCAACTTTTCATGAGCCACAACCATCTTTTCCTTACGAAATCGTAATCGATCCGAAAATGTCGTTCGGTACCGGTCACCACCAAACTACAACGATGGTGATGCAGTACATTCTGGCAGCCGATGTAAAAGATAAAGCCGTTTTAGATATGGGTTGTGGCACTGCTATTTTGGCTATTCTTGCAGCTAAGTTAGGTGCAAAGAGTCTTGTGGCTATCGATTATGATGATATTTGTTATCAAAGTACGATAGAAAATGCTGCGCTTAACCACGTAGATAATTTAACAGCACTCTGCGGCAGTAAAGAAGTGATTCCGGATGAAGCATACGATATTATTTTTGCCAACATCAACAGGAATATCCTTTTGGATCAGATTCACCGTTACGCCGAAGTATTGAAACCAGGTGGTAAGATTTTCTTCAGCGGTTTTTATCTCGATCCGGATTTAAGTATGATCACTGCCGAATGCGCTAAATATGATATTAAATATATCGACCATAAGCAAAATGGTGAGTGGGTTGCGGCACAGTTTGAAAAAAAATAATGATTTGAATTTTGAATAAGTGAAGGATTGAATATGTTGCAACGTTGATGTCCACTCATTCTTTAATTCTGTCATTCAAAATTTATTTGTATGCGTATACATTTTATTGCAATTGGTGGAAGTGCGATGCACAATCTGGCTATTGCCCTGCATAAAAAAGGTTATCAGATTACTGGTTCGGATGATGTGATTTTTGAGCCTGCGAAATCCCGTTTGGATAAATATGGCTTGTTACCTGCCGAAATGGGCTGGGACGATAGCCGCATTACCAGCGATTTGGAAGCGGTTATTTTGGGAATGCATGCCCGGATTGATAATCCTGAATTATTGAGAGCACAGGAACTGGGTGTTAAAATCTATTCATATCCTGAATACATTTACGAACAGAGCAAAAATAAATTGCGTGTAGTTATTGGCGGTAGTCATGGTAAAACAACCATTACCAGCATGATTTTACATGTGTTGAATTACTATAACCGCGATTTCGATTACCTGGTAGGTGCGCAGCTGGCCGGTTTCGAAACGATGGTGAAAGTAACAGCAGAAGCCCCGGTAATGATTATTGAAGGAGATGAGTATTTATCGTCGCCGATTGATAGAAGACCTAAATTTCATCTCTATAAAGCCAATGTTGCGGTAATTAGCGGTATTGCATGGGATCATATCAATGTTTTTCCTACATACGCCGATTACACCGCGCAGTTTGATAAATTTATCGATACGATTGAAGAAAACGGTACCTTGATTTATTGTGAAGCTGATGCCGATTTAAACGAGATTGTAAGTCGTTCAAAGGCTAAGGTAAATAAAATCAGTTACGCCATTCCTGAGCATGAAATTAAGGAGGGGATAACTTACCTGCTTCCTGAAAACACAGCTTTAAAAGTTTTTGGCGACCATAATTTAATGAACCTAAACGCTGCCAGATTAGTATGTGCACAACTGGAAATAGACGAAGCTGCATTTAATACAGCCATTTCCTCGTTTACCGGAGCTGCAAAACGTTTGGAGGTTATTTCGGCCGATGCTTCGACCAATGTGTACAAAGATTTTGCCCATTCGCCATCGAAATTAAAAGCTACGATTGATGCCGTTAAAACACAATTTACCAATCGTAAACTGGTTGCCTGTATCGAATTACATACTTTTAGTAGTCTGAATAAAGATTTTTTAAAAGAATATGCGGGTGCTATGGATAAAGCCGATGATGCCATTGTGTTTATCGATATAAAATCCTTTGAGCAGAAGCAGATGGTACCATTTTCAGAAGATGATGTGCAAAGTGCCTTCCAAAATCCAAAACTGAAATTTTTTAATGATGCTGCAAAATTAAAGGCCTATTTACTGAGCCTGCATTATACCGATACCAACTTATTAATGATGAGTTCGGGTAATTACGCCGGTTTTGATTTGCCTGAGCTGGCAGCTGCATTAGAAAAATAGATTTGAGATGTGAGATGCAAGATTGATCCTGCTTCTCACATCTCATATTATCTTATGTATCAGGTAGCTTCTCCAGTCTCAAATCTAATATCTCAAATCTAAAAGACATGAAAAGCGTAGGAGACAACATTAAGCAATGCAGGCTGACGTTAAATTTAAGTCAGGCCGATGCAGCTAAGAAACTGAATATCTCTACTCCGGCTTTTTGTAAAATCGAAACAGGTCAAACCGACCTGAATATTTCCCGTTTACAACAAATTTCAAAAGTTTTTAAAGTTCCTGTAGCTCAGTTGCTTGGGTTGTCTGCAGCCCCTGATTCAGCAGAAGAGCTGGCTATGCTAAAAAAAGAACTGATGGAAAAAGATGAAGAAATCAATAAACTCCGTAAAAAGGTAATTGATTTATACGATAAACTGGGGATGTAAAACTTGTTTTATTTCGACTATTTGTCATATTAAAATTATTATTCTGAATAAAATTCATTTTTTATTAATTAATAATGATTTTTATTCTAAATGTTTGTAGTTTTATGATATGGTAACGGAAAACAATTTTAGTCTAGATCATATCGATCTCGCTATCCTCAGATTAATGCAGGATAACGCCCGTATTTCTAATGTCGATTTAGCAAAGGCACTTGAGCTGGTTCCATCAGCTGTGCTGGAGCGGGTAAAGAAACTTGAAAAGAAAAATGTCATTACGCAGTACAATGCGCGGATCAATCCGGATGCAGTAGGTTTAAAATTACTGGCTTTTATTTCTTTAAAATCATCGCAAAGTTTAGGCTGCAGCGATACGGCAAACGAGCTGGCTAAAATTCCGGATGTGCAGGAGGTGCATGTAATAGCAGGCGATGATTGTTTCCTGGTTAAAGTGCGAACGGCTGATTCAGCTTCACTGATGGCTTTACTGCGCGACTCGTTTAGCAAGGTACCCAATATTCTTTCCGTTAAAACTACCATCGTGTTAGAAACGGTAAAAGAACAGCAAAAATTAGTAATCCCAGAAAAATAACATCATGACAGATTTAAACAAAAAAGCATCGCCGGTAATGGTTTACCTGGCATTTGCCATCGTATATATAGTTTGGGGCTCTACCTATTTTTTTATCCAGAAGGCATTGGCCGGTTTTCCACCTTTTGTTTTGGGTGTAATCAGGTTTTTTATTGCCGGAGTTTTAATGCTGGGCTGGTGTAAGTTTAAGGGAGAAGATATTTTTAACCTCAAAACCATCAAGATTGCTACAGTGAGCGGTATTTTAATGTTGGGGTTGGGAAATGGTATTGTAATCTGGGTAGAGCAGTTTATTCCAAGCGGTTTAGTGGCTATTATGGTGGCTTCGGCTGCAATCTGGTTTGTAATTCTGGATAAATCGCACTGGAAAGAAAATTTAAGCAATAAGTACATTGTTTCGGGATTGATAATTGGCTTTTTGGGAGTGGTCCTACTTTTTGGTAATCAGCTTTTACAGGCGCTGGATAAGCCACAAAGTAATTTACAAATTATCGGTATGGTGCTGTTGGTTTTCGGGCCGGTTGCCTGGGCTGGTGGATCACTTTACTCTAAATACAATCCAACAACGGGCAGTTCGGTTTCGGTAAATACGGGCTGGCAAATGTTGATGGCAAGTGTTGCTTTTTTACCCGGTAGTATCATTAAATCTGAATTTAAAACGCTTGATTGGGCAGCTATTCCACTGGATGCATGGTTATCCATTGTTTATCTAATTTTATTTGGCTCTATAGCTGCCTTTAGCGCTTATGTATGGTTACTAAAGGTACGTCCGGCTACTCAGGTGAGTACCTACGCTTACGTTAATCCTGTAGTGGCTGTTTTATTGAGTTTAACCTTTACCAACGAAGTAATTGGTGTGACACAGGTGGTTGGTCTGGCCATTATTTTAGGAAGTGTACTTTTGATTAATTTACCGAAGTATAAAAGTGTGTAAAAAAGGTTCGTGCGCCACGAACCTTTGCATTTGCGTTAATTATTCCTTTGCTGTCATCCTGAGCGCAGCGAAGGATCCCTAACCGATAGTACACCAAACGCAAATGTAGGTAGATGCAATATTTAGGCCTGTGCAAATATGAGGCAGATTCTTCACTGCGTTCAGAATGACAGGTTTATATTAGGTTCGTGCGGTGTGGTTCGCAACGTCACGAACTGCGTTGTAAAGCTAAGTCGTCATTTCTACTGAAGTGAAACGAAACAGAGAAATCTATAAAATATATTGAGATAGATTTCTCCATTCCACAACCGCTGAAAAATCGGTCGCTTCAGTCGAAATGACGATAGCTAAAATTAAAATACCTTCCGCATGGTAAGGTGTTTTTTGCCAAAGGTTGCGCCTGTAGCTTTGTGGATCGCAATCATTTGTTCGTTAAAATCGCCAACCCAACTTAACTCCAGTTCTTTATATTGGTTCTTGGGTAATACATATTCGCCTAAGCGGATAAAAAGAACCGACTCCAGGCCATGTTTCTGGAATTTAGGCTTTGTACCCATTACAATGGCCCGCATACGGGTTACGCCAACCCAGCGCCTGTAAGCAAACTTTAATTTCTCTAATAAGCCCAGTTTTCCGTCAAAACCTTTAATCATCTGGTTCGCATCCGGAATAAGCACCACAAAAGAAGCCGGTTCACCATTAAAATAAGCAAACTGAATTAAGTGCTCATCCATAATCGGTTCCATGCTTTTAAAGCTTTCTTCGAGCGTTTCTTTTTTGATGGGCACAAAGTTTTCGAAATTCTGCCAGCCATCGTTGTAGATTTCCATCAGGTCGTTAATGTATTTCTCTGAATTGGCCTTGCTGAAATATTCGAAAGTATAGCCTGGTTTATTTCTTACCCAATTGGCAATTTTTGTAAAACGCTCAGGAAAGGGGATGGTAAGGTTAATGTGGTTGGTGAGTTGTTCATATTCGGTAACGAAGCCGTACTGTTCAAAGAATTTTTGATAGTAGGGGAAATTATAGTTCATGCCAAATGAAGGAGGGGTAAAGCCCTCAACCAGTAAGCCCCAGAAACTATCGTTTTCGCCAAAATTAATCGGGCCATCCATGGCTTTCATGCCGTTTTTGGTTAACCATGCCTTTGCTGTATCGAACAGTAGAAATGCCGCTTTCTCATCATCAATACATTCAAAAAAGCCCATTCCACCCGTGGGTTGTTCGTAGTTGTGTGCCTTTTTTTCGTTAATAAAAGCGGCAACCCGGCCAATCAGTTTTCCTGCATCATCTTTTAAAACCCAGCGCGTACATTTACCATGGGTAAAAAAAGTGTTCTTATCAGGATTAAATACATTTTCAACTTCACTATCCAGCGGACAGATCCAGTTTTTATCGTTTTTGTAAAGTAATTTGGGCGTATTTAGAAAGTCTTTTTTTAAAGATGGGCTACTTACTGGTATAATTTGCATGAACAGATTTTAAAATTAAAAAAGCATCCAACCAAGCGGTAGGATGCTTTTTCAAATATATGTTTTTTAAATATTAATAATCGTCGTCGTCGTCATCGAAATTATCGAAGGTATCAAGATCATCTAACGGCATGTCAAAATCATCGTCGTCATCATCGTCTTGAGGCTTCTTTTTCGTAGTTTGAATATCGTCATCTTCAAGATCATCATCTTCGTCTACCTGTTTCTTGGTAGTCGGCTTTGCTGGGAGTTTCTTTGGCGCTTTCATAACACAAAAATAAAAATTGCTTTTATACTTTAAAATTACAAAAAAACTTTTTTTAATAACAATCTGGAAGCAAAGAAAATAAATTATTTATTCAACATTTTCGCCCACAGTATTTTCTTCTTTTACGATGTCTTTTAGCTGCGGAAGTTGGTTTAAACTGTTTAAACTGAAATAATCCATAAATAAAGGGCTGGTGCTGTAAAGTATGGGCCTGCCGGGAGTTTCTGCTTTTCCATCGATACTGATCAGTTCTTTTTCGAGCAGGCGCTGAACAGAGTAATCGGAGTTTACACCCCTGATTTGCTCGATCTCGAGTTTGGTAATGGGCTGGCGGTAGGCGATGATGGCCAATGTTTCCATGGCGGCCTGACTAAGCTTTTTCTTTAAACGGTGCAGCTGGAGCTGGTTAACCGTTTCGTGGTAATCTTTTTTGGTAAGAAACTGATAGCCATTGTTTAAAAACACAAGCTCTATTGCGAAATCATCCTGGTTGTATTTATCTCTGATCTGATCGATGCTTTCGAATATCTGGGTTTCGATATGTTCGGTATTAAAAACGGCATTTAAGGCCAGTATAATCTCCTGTACGCCGATGCTTTGAACAGATGAGAATATCAGGGCTTCGATGTGCCTGGTGATGTTAGTATTGGGCATATGCAAAAATAGAATTTTTGGGCATAAAAAAAGCGGTCTCGCTTCTAAAAACAAGACCGCTTTCAACACACAAATGAAACCTGAATTAAGATATAGTTTTAGGTTAGGTTATTAAATATCTATATCAATTCTATAAGAACGTCTTTGATAAACACTATCGTTTATTTCTATGACAAGTTTAAGGCTAATCGGGCTTCCGTGAAACTCCTATTTAGTGAGTGGTATTAATAATTGAGTAAACGGTAAATTTTCTATTTTAACGGTATAGAAATAGATACTGTTGTACCATTTGTAGTGTTTTGGCGTACACTTAAGTGTATAGGTTTTGCTCCAATCTGACCTAAAAGGTGCAATCGCTCTTTGGTAAGTTGCATACCTTTACTGATATGGGTTTCTTTTTTGTTCTTTAAAGAGTTATCAATACCTACACCATCATCTATAATTTCGATGTTTAAATAAAAAGCATCCTGCAGTTTAATGTTGATCTGGATTTGGCCACCGGTTTCTTTTGGCATAATGCCATGCCAGATAGCGTTTTCTACGTAAGGCTGCAATAACATGGAAGGGATAAACGTTTCTTCCTGATCGATATTTTCGTCAATAGTGAAAATGTATTCCAGTTTATCGCCGAAGCGGTTTTTTTCCAGTTTAAGGTAGAGGTTGAGGTATTCGAGTTCCTCTTCCAGCGAAATATAACTCTTGGTACAAATTTCCAGGTTCTTTCTGATCAGGCGCGCAAAACCGGTTAAAACCTTGTTAGCCGAAGCTGTATTTTGTGTATTAATGTAATGCTGAATGGAATTCATCACATTAAATACAAAATGTGGATTCATCATGGCCTGCAGGGCCTGTTGCTCCAGCATCAATACTTTGTTTTTTAACAGCAACTGTTCCTGCTCTTTATCTTTTTGTTTACGGGTAATGTAAACGGCTACTTTATAAAAAATATAGGCTACGAGCAAAATCAAAATGGAAAGGAACCACAGGCTCTGCCAGAAATGTTTTTTAATGGTAAAAGCAATTTTTGCAGGCTCGCCCCAGTTTCCGTTCTGGCTTTTGGCACTTACTTCAAAAACATAATCGCCGGCCTGTAGGGATGAAAAATCGAGACGGCGCGTACGGGTTTCAACCCATGCCAGGTTTTCGTTTAAACGGTAACGGTAGGTAATATCGCTGGTGGTAAAATCAACCGCACTAAAGGTAAACAGAATGGTATTGTTACCTGTTTCGAAAGTGAAATTGCCCTGGTTTACGGGTAAACGTTCGTTATCTTTAATAATAGAAGTTACGTATACCTTGGGCAAGCTTCTAAGACTGTTTTTATTGTTATATTTAAAGAGTATCAGCCCTTTGTTTGTTGCAAAATAAGCGGTACTATCATCAATAAACAAACTGTTTACGTCATCGCTTAACAAGTCTTTCCCGTAATCGAAATTGGCTACACTGGGCTCGAAAGGGTAGTTGGCAATTTTATTTACACCTTTGTTGGTGAGTACCCATATCTCATTGTTTTTGACGAAAATTTTAGTGCAGATATTGTTAGTTAAACCGTCTTTTTGGGTAATCTGCGTCCTGATTTTATTGTCTTTATAAAAAATCAGTCCGTAGCCATCGGTGGCCAGTACCAAAGTGCCGTCGGCAAGCTGCTGGATATCGTTAATACGCTTGGTAAGCAGGGGATGGTTTTCAAAATGTTTAATCAGCTTTCCTTTTACCAATTGCGAAAGGCCATTGATATTGGAAAACCAGAGATTGCCATCGCGATCATAAAAAACATGGTAAGAACGGTCTTTAAAAAAGTCTTCTTTTTCGCGGTATTTTGCTGCGTTAAACTCGAATTTATTTTTTCTATCCGCCAGGAAAACTACTCCTGAAGAAAGTGCAAGTGCCAAATGGTTGTTGTTTTCGCCAACGCTGAAGTGCTTAATTACGAACATGGAATTGTTCGATTCTTTTAAATAGCTTACCTCTTCGGTGCTGTTATAAATGTGTTTAAAAACACCCATTCCGTAATCGGATGCAAAGTAAATTGATTGATCTTTCGGATCGAAAGTAATCTGTTTAATGGTTTTATACTTTTTAAAATCGTCTAAACCAATTTCGTCAACCTGGTAGTTGTTAATGGTTAAAACATCAATTACCGCATCATCGGTACCCAGCCAAAGCCTGTTTTTTCCATCTTTGGTAATGCTTTTAATTACATTGCTGCTCAGACCCGATTCGGCATCAATAATGGATAAACGGTTGTTAACATTGGGTAACATGTAGATGCCCTGGGTGGTAGCAAACCACATGTTCTGGTTGTTATCTTTTATTACCTGGTTTACCGGAATATCCTGAAGGTATTGCACCGTTTTGCCATTTTTATTTAAGGCAAAGACACCATTGGCATTGGAAAGCCATACTTCTTTGGTGCTGTTGTCGTAATAAAAATAGCCCGACATATTTTTGATCAGGTTCTGCGGAATGGCAATTAAATCGTTAATGTGCCCATGCTTAAATTCTTTTAAACCACCATTATCGAGATAAAACATCGATTTGCCGGCAGTATTGGCTGCGGCCATGTAAGATAGTGGCAGTACTTTCGATTTGATAAGCGAAAAGGTTTTTCCATTAAACCGCTGAACGCTCTGGTCGCTATAGGCCAATATATTTCCCTGCTCGTCTTCGTGGATAAAAGCATTGATAAACTTATCGTTGGGATTGGGTGAGATGTATTTTTTTATCGTTTTTCCATCCCAGCAAACGATCAGGTTGGCGTTAGTTCCCAGCCAAATCCTGCCGGCCTTATCTATTAAAAAAGAGACAATTACCGTATTGAAACTCAGTTTTTTTAAAAGCTGATCGTTATTGCGGTTATAAAATTTACCATCTTTTAAATAACTAAGCTGACCATTAAGTGCAAAAAACCATAGGCGGCCATCATTATCCTCTTTCATCTGGAGGATTTGTGTATCGGGCAAGCCATCTTCAATGGTAAAATTCTGGAAATTAGTACCATCAAAACGGCTTAATCCGTTGTCGGTAGCAATCCAGATAAAGCCTTTTTTATCTTGTAAAATGTAGTAACAGTTATTGCTGGCCAAACCACTTTTTGCATTGTAATGGGGTAGGTAAGTGGTTTGTGCAAATAGTGTTCTGAACGGGAAAAAAGCTAAAAACAAAAGAAAAAGTGCAAAGAAATTTCGGCTGAGGTTTAACTTCAACAATGCGTTTTTAGCCTGTTTTCTGTGCGCTATGCGGTATTTAATGCTCACTGTTTGCCTTTGTAAATAGTTTTATTTTTTCGAAGAAATCGCTAGCCCTGCGGCGCGAAATATTTATGCTTTCGCCATTTTTTAAGAACACCTGCAAACCATTTTTAGAATTGTATTCTTTTAGGTGGTTAAGGTTTATAATACTCGATTTATGGATCCTAACGAACTGATCGGTTGGTAAAAGCTCTTCAAATTCGCGTAAAACTTTCGAGACTGTTATTTTATCGAGGTTATTTAAGTGTACAATGGAATAATTACTATCGGCTTCGATATAAATGATGTCGTCAATGTCGATCATTTTAAAGCCTTGCCCGTAAGGTAATGTTAGTTTTTTAATCTCCGTTCTGGAGCTTAAACTAGAAGCCAGATTTTGGATTCTTTCGTCGTTTTCTTCCTGCCCCTTAAATCGCTTAATGTGCTGAAAAACCTTCTCCACGGCTATGGTAAGCTCGTCAATATCAATTGGTTTTAATAAATAATCCAGTGCATTGGCTTTAATGGCTTTAAGTGCATACTGATCATAAGCCGTAGTAAAAATAACTGCTGCATTTTGCTTTTGCGCATCCGGGATCAACTCAAAACCGTTACCGCCCGGCATGGCAATATCTAAAAAAATCAGGTCGATAGGGTGGTGGGCTAAAATGTCTTTTGCCTCCGCCACAGACCTTGCAATACCGGTAATTTCTACCTGTGGGCAGTTCTGTTGCAGTAAAAAAAATAACGATGAACGGGCAAATTCCTCATCGTCAACAATAATGGCTTTTAAAGTCGTCATAGCAATATGCTGGTGAATGTATTAAAATCGGAGAACAAAAAAAAATACAATCGCAAAAAACCAGTGTTCCGATTGTCACGTATGTATCATCAAACGTATTCAAAACCACTAACATAGATCACTATGAAAAACAATGAACTAGTAACGAAAAGTGAACTTCAGGATGAAAGTTTATTTGAAAAAGCTGTAGGGAGGAGATCTTTTCTTCAGTATGCAGGAGCCAGTGCTGCAGGTATTGCCCTTGTAGCGGCAGGTTGTAAAAAAGACCGTGGCTATCCGGAAATGACAACCGGGGCAACTTTAGATTTTAAAGATGATTTTGGCGTACTCAATTATGCTTATGCTTTAGAACAGTTGGAAGCTGCATTTTATGTTAAGGTAGCTTCGGCACCGCCGGCAAGTTTCACAGCTGCTCAGAAGGCCTATTTTCAGGATATTCAGTTTCACGAAATTGCACACCGTGAGTTTTTCAAGGCGGCTCTAGGTACAGCTGCAATAGGAAGTTTAGAGGTAGATTTCTCATCAATTGATTTTACAAGCTCATCCAGTGTGTTGGGTACAGCAATGGCTTTCGAAGATTTAGGGGTTTCTGCTTATAATGGTGCCGGACCACGAATTAAAAATGGCACTTATTTATTGCTTGCAGGTAAAATTGTTTCGGTTGAAGCCCGTCACGCAGCTTATGTACGTGATTTAATTTCAAACGGATCATTTGCCGATCTGAACAGTCTTGCACCACTTGGTGCTAACAACGCCGGAGGCCTGGATGCTGCTCTAACACCTGATAAGGTTTTGGCAATAGCTGGCAAGTATATTAAAACCAAAATTAATGTAATTAATCTTTAATTTTTAAAATCAGAAATCATGAATATCGTAAATATATTAGAAGAAATTGAAAAAGTTGATGGTGAAATCTATGAGCGTTTAAACCCGAGAAGAGCCGCAATGAAAAGCTTTTTCAACATGGGAAAAAAAATCTCTCTGGCTGCTATGCCTTTGGCTTTGGGGTCAATGTTTCAGAAAGCTTATGGCCAAACTGCTTTACCAGCAGCGGTGGTTGATGTGTTAAACTTTGCATTATCGTTAGAATATCTGGAATATCATTTTTATAATCATGCCTTATTGGGAACAGATGTTACTTTCACTTATCCAACAGCGGCAGCAAAAACTGCGATTACTACCATTCGCGATCATGAAAAAGCACACGTTGATTTGTTAGTGGGTGCATTAGGAAGTTCGGCACGTGCGCCAATTGCCTATGCCGATACCGATTTTAGGGCAGGAGGTACTTTTGCTACAGTGTACAATGATTATGGTATTTTTCTGGCAGTAGCACAAGGTTTTGAAGATACTGGTGTTAGGGCATATAAAGGTCAGGCAGGAAACTTACTGGTTAGTCCGGGGGTATTACAAACGGCTTTACAGATTCACTCGGTAGAGGCACGCCATGCGTCGCACATTCGCCAAATGCGTACTGCAGCCGGTACAGCGGTTTATAAACCATGGGTTAGTCTTGGTGCTTCAGGTCAGGCAAATGATTCGGGGGTACCACAGGTAGATGCAGTGTATGCTGGCGAAGATTTAACCGTACAGGCCAATGTTAATATTGCAAATATTACCGGTGCACCTAATGCAACAGCAGCTAAACTTGCAGCGGTTGAGAGTTTTGATGAGCCTTTAGATAAAGCAAGTGTAATTGCTATTGCTAACTTATTTTTATTACCAGGTAAAAAATTATCGTAGCCAAATAGATTGTTGAGCAGGTAATGTTTAGTTTAAGGTAGGGAAGTAGCGTTTGGGCTGCTTCCCTTTTTTGTGGATATACGAACTGAATCGCTAATTCTTAAGCCATATTGTGCTCAGGAATGTATCTTTATGTTTCATGCTCTTTCCATCGGGTACAATACAGGAAAAACTATACGAAGTACCGTCTAAAAAACAAACATTCATGAAAAGGCTAAGTTTGTTTACTTCATCGCGGGCTACTACTGCATATGCCCTTAGGCCACTTACCATGATTAGCTTCGGGCTTTCAAATTTATATTTAGGAAATGAACCACTTATGCCCACTACAAAATCATCTGCAAATTTTTGATTTTCAATTTCAGCATTCAAAGTTGCTAAATCTAATTGTGTAATCGGAAGCAAATCAACTCTCGAACTAACATAAATGATCCCAGTGGTATCTTTTACGGCATAAGAGGTTTCATTAACTTTTTTTGGCTGAATGGGAAAGCTAACGCTTGCCTTTTCGTTAATTTGTTGTTTAAACCACTTGTTTTGTGCATTTAATTTAACAGCTCCAACTACCAATAGCAGGATAAGTGTTGTTCTTTTTAGCATGAGCGCATTTTTTATTTAGTATGTAATTACCTGTTCTTCCAAATGTTCGGGTAGATCTCTGTAGTTGTATTTTTGCCCGCGCAATTGTGGCTCGAAACCAGCTGCCCTGATCGATTGTTGAATACCTTTTGCCGTAAAGCGGTGTGGTGCACCTGCAGCCGAAACCACATTTTCTTCGATCATAATCGACCCGAAATCGTTAGCGCCAGCATGTAAACACAATTGTGCTGTTGTTTTACCAACGGTTAACCAGCTCGCCTGTATGTTTTTAATATTGGGTAACATGATGCGGCTAAGTGCAATCATGCGGATATATTCATCTGCAGTTACAGTGTTGCTAATGCCGCGCAATCTTTTTAATAAAGTACCATCGTCCTGAAATGGCCATGGTATAAAGGCTAAGAAGCCGTTGGCATCAGCAGGTTTTTCGCTTTGCACCTCACGTATCCAAACCAGGTGCTCGAAACGCTCTTCAATGGTTTCTACATGACCAAACATCATGGTTGCCGAAGTGGTAATATCCAACTGGTGGCAGGCCCGCATTACATCAAGCCATTCCTGACCGCCGCATTTGCCTTTAGAAATTAAGCGGCGTACACGGTCGTTTAAGATTTCTGCACCGGCTCCAGGCAACGAATCCATGCCGGCCTCTTTTAGTGTTTTTAAAACTTCGGTATGGCTAATGCCTTCTAATTTTGCTACGTGTGCAATTTCTGGCGGACCTAAAGCATGGAGTTTTAAATCGGGATATAGTTCTTTTAGTTTTTTAAAGAGATCAGCATAAAAACTCAGACCTAAATCGGGGTGATGGCCGCCCTGTAGCAATAGCTGATCGCCACCTAAGCGGAAAGTTTCCTCAATTTTTACTTTATAGGTTTCAATATCAGTAATATAACTTTCGTCGTGGCCCGGCCTGCGGAAAAAATTACAGAATTTACAGTTGGCTATGCAAACATTTGTTGTGTTTACATTTCTATCTATTTGCCAGGTTACCTTGCCGCTGGGCACCTGTATTTTTCTCAGTTCATTTGCCACAAACATCAAAGATGCGGTATCGGCATTATGGTATAAATGGACACCTTCTTCAAGGCTTAAAAAGTCAAATTGTAATGCCCTTTGTAGTAAATCGGCTGTATTCATAAGGCAAAAATACTAAATTGTTTATACAACAATGCTTAGTTATTATGGCAGGAAAGTAAATTTTTGGCATAAAAAAAGAGCGACTGTTTAATTGCAGTCGCTCTTTTCCTTTTTTGAGGTAATTATTTTAGCGATAATAAAAAACCAATGGTAAAGTTGGCATCCCAGTCAAATACAAAAGTATCGCAATTGGTAGCATCTTTAATGGCTTTGTAGATGTTTACACCACTTTTGATTTTAATTTTATCGGTGTTGTATTTATCAGGATCATTTAGAACGGTAAATCTTTCATCGCCTGTACGGGTTTGTTTGGCTAGTTCAAAGGGTACACCTCCGATAATGAAACAAACTTCGTGTTTTGTAGATGGGATTTTTGAGGATACAGATTTAACATCGTTATATACAACATCATCTTTCAGGTTTTTCTCATAATATTTAGCACCTGGTGCTTCAAAAGATTTAATATCGCCATCCATCCACGAAATTTTAGTGTTGCCCGAACCAATGTCTACAACAAAAGAATTATCATAATAAGATGCAGGTAAAACACACTTTAAAGCCAGTTTACCTTCCTGCTCAGCAGTAACGAGGTTAACAACAAAGCCCATTTTCTTTAATTCAGAAACAATGGCAGTTGTTTTAGGTTCTTTTTGTGCACCTGAACTGATTACAAAGTGAATGTTTTTAGATTTTACACCTTTATCAAACATGGCTCCGATATAATCCTTCAAACCGGTTCTGATATCAGCAGTATTTGCCAAACCTTCGTAAACAAATGATTTTCCAAAATCTTTAGAGATAATTTCCCAGCGTTTTTCTTTATCAATATTTACTACAAAAGAGTTAAAACCCGATGCACCAACTTCTACAACACCTTTATATTCGCCGTTTACAGGTTTTTCAGGAGTATAATTAAAGCTTCTTTTTTCATCGCTTTTGGCCGATGCAGGAGATGATACCTGCTCGGTACTGTCTTTTTTACTTCCATCAGTGTTGGCTACGGCATCAATTTTTCCTGATTCGAAGGCCCAGTAACCAAGGCCAATGATAGGTATTGCGATAATAATTGCTTTTATAGGCCAGCGTAATCTTGCCCAGGTCGATTTTTCTTCCATTGTGATATGTTTAATTTAAGAGTTTGATTAGTCTAATAATGAAAAGCCTTTGTCTACTTTTTCTTCAGGTTTAAGCTCGTAAGATGCATCGGTCATTCGGCTAACATTAAGCATTTTAAGGTTGCGGTCGTCTACTTTTTTGATGAATTCTTCCAGTTCGCTTTGCGAAGGTGCACCACCAACGGTAATGTTATTATTTTGATCTAAGAAATCGAGGTTCGAACGGATAGATGCAATATTTTGGCTAATGGCACCTGTTGCGGCATTCATTGCTTCCTGAAAAGCCCATCCGTCTTTAATGTTAAAAACTTCTGCAAGGCCTTCAGTTGCATTTTTCATTTTTTGGGTTGCTTCCAGTTTTTTAGAAATGATCGAAATACTGCTATCCAGGGTACTTACATAAATGCGGGCAGCACTTTCGTTATCTTTTAAAACTTCTAAAACTTTGGCAAACTGGTTAGCATATTGTACATAACTGCGGGCATTTTGCTCTTCGGCTTCGCCTTCTTTACCTAAAAGAAAAGCTTTTGTACGTGTTTCTTTGGCATCCCTGTTTAAATCGTTTGCCTTTTCAACGTTGTTGTTTGCAGTTTCCTGTTTAGCTTTTTCATCTAAACTTGCAGCTTCAACAGTAAAGCGTTTAGCATAGGTGTATTTTTCTTCGGCAGTTTTTTGAGCTGTTTCTCCGCTTTGCACCATGTCTATCCGTACACCGTCAACATTGGCAATTTTATCTTTTACTCTTTTTAAAGTATCCTTTGCGTCTTTTGATAAAAGCTGAAGGGTTTCGATCGGATTACCTCTTATTATGGCTTTTTCGCCTTTAAAAAGTAAAATGGTACCCAATCTGTGTAATAAAGAAATAATTTTTGGCGCAAGTAAAAGCAATACAATCAGTATAATACTAAAAATAACCAGTAAAATACTTTTGGCTGCGTAAACCAGCATAATTGGCAGAAATTTGAAAAATGCAAATGCACCTCCTAAAATTAGTGCCCAAAAAAAGATATTTGATATTACCTTTTTGCCTTCAGGTGTTTTTATCTGGCTGGGAAGATGATCGCCTAAAACCTGAAATATAGGCAGCTGACTTTTAATTTCGGCTGGAATATTTACATACTGATTTTTGTTTTCCATTACGTTTTCGTTAATTTTTAATCGTTAGTTTATGTTTGTTTCAATAATATTCAGTGCTTTTTCTATATCGGCTATTACCTCGTTAACTGCAGCATTGCCTAAAGCAATTTTCTGATCGATATCTTTCAGCTGCGGATCATACTTTACATTAAGACTCTTTAAATCCTGTTCTTTATTTTGCAATTTGGCTTTGAGGTCGGCAATGTTTTGCTCAATGGTTTTAATTTCGTTTACCAGATTATTTTTTTCTTCAACCAGGCTATTTTCTAAGTTTTGTTTTTGCTGCTGTTTCTGGTTGCTTTCCTGTTCTATAACTTTTTTTAATTCGGTAGCATAATTCCGGCCGGTGGTTAGCAGTTTTTGTTTATTTAAGTCTTTTTCTACATATTTTAAAGATGTGTAGGCCGCTTTTATGGTCGAAGCATCAATGCTGCCCATTTCTGCAGCTGCATTCCAAACCTCAAAAAAATCAAGTCCGGGCTCATTCATTTTTTCCAGTATACCCAAAACTTTTATCTTCATTTGTTTCACATCGGTAACGCCAACTGCGCTAACATTTTCTTTTAGATTAACCTGTGGCTGGTTAGTTACAGGTTCGGGTGTTTTTGTGCTATTGCTGGCAGGTTGCTGATCAGGTGTGGTGCCTGGCGCATCTTCACTGTCTTCGAAAATTAATTTTTTTAAACTGTTTAAAATTCCAAATGAATTTTTTGCTGTTTCCTCGCCCATGTTTACTTGATTATCTGTTGCTAAAATAATAAAAATAGAATTGCCCGCGCCCAAAATATCTTTTAATTGTATTCTCTTTATTAATCACATTCTGCTAAATGAATTATTAAATTATCTTTACCCCTCTAAAATTAGGTAATGGTAGATTTTAATCGTTTTACACTAGCTAACGGGTTAAAAGTTTTGGTGCACGAAGATGCAACTACTCCGATGGCAGTTCTGAATATTTTGTATGATGTGGGCGCACGTGATGAGGACCCTGAAAAAACAGGTTTTGCGCATTTGTTTGAACATTTGATGTTCGGTGGATCAATCAATATCCCCAATTACGATGAACCTTTACAACGCGTTGGGGGCGAAAATAACGCCTTTACCAGCAACGATATTACCAACTATTACATTACACTGCCTGCCGAAAATATAGAAACAGCATTTTGGCTGGAGAGCGATCGGATGCTGAGCCTTGCTTTTTCTGAAAAAAGTCTGGATACGCAGCGTAACGTAGTAAGTGAAGAATTTAAGCAGCGTTACCTGAACCAGCCATATGGCGATGTTTGGTTAAAGCTTCGTCCGCTGGCATATAAAAAACATTCGTACCGCTGGGCAACCATTGGTAAAGAGCTTTCGCATATAGAAAATGCCACCATGGATGATGTGAAAGCATTTTTTAAGAAGCATTATACCCCGCAGAACGCTATTTTGGTTGTGGGTGGAAATGTGAAAACCGAAGATGTGAAAAAACTGGCTGAGAAATGGTTTGAACCGATACCTGCCGGAGAGAAATACCACAGAAATTTGGTTCAGGAAGAAGCACAAACAGAAGCAAGGCAAGAAACCGTTAAAGCAAATGTTCCCTTAAATGCCATTTATATGGCTTTTAAAATGCCAGGCAGATTGAATGCTGATTATTATGCTTTCGATTTACTTTCCGACGTTTTATCGCGTGGACAATCGTCGCGTTTATACAACAGCCTGCTTAAAGAACAACAGCTTTTTAGCGATATTAACGCCTATATTTCGAGCAGTTTAGATCCGGGTTTATTTATTATTGAAGGTAAATTGGTAGAAGGCGTAGCCATAGAAACTGCCGAAAAAGCGATATGGGCCGAACTGGATAAATTAAAAACTGAGCTGGTTTCGGATACTGAGCTTACAAAGGTGAAGAACAAGGTAGAATCGATCCTTGTATTTTCGGAAATGAGCCTGCTTGATAAAGCGATGAACCTGGCTTACTATGAAATGCTGGGCGATGCAGCCTTACTGAATAAGGAAACAGCCGAATTTTTAAAGGTTCAATCGGCCGACATTAAAAGGATTGCCAACGAAACCTTCGGCAAAAATTCATCATCAACCTTGTATTATTTAACTGAAGAACATGCTTAACAGACAACAAGCGCCTGATTTTAAGCAGGTATCTGCTATAAATTTTATCCAGCCTGAAAAAAGGTTATTAGCCAACGGTGTACCTGTTTTTACCATTTATTCGGGTGAGCAAGATTTGGTGCGGATCGAATTTATTTTTGAAAACGTTAACTGGAAACGCGAAAAACCCTTACAGGCTATCGCTGTAAATACCTTACTTAATAACGGAACCAACAAGTTATCGGCCAAAGAAATAGCCGAAAAAATTGATTTTTACGGTGCATTTTTCCAAACGGAATACACGCAGGATCATTCATCGGTTTCGTTGTATACGCTGAATAAGCATTTACATTCGGTGTTGCCTATTGTAAAGGATGTTTTAACAAATAGCCAGTTTCCGCAAAACGAACTGGATATTTATATTCAGAACCAGAAGCAAAAACTGCAGGTTAACCTTAAAAAGAACGACATCGTTTCGAGGAAAGAATTTGCACATGCCTTGTTTGGCGATACACCTTACGGGGTGGATATTAAAGCACAGCATTACGATGAACTGAAGCGCGACGATCTTTTAACCTACTTTAAAGCTGCCTACGCACCAAACAACTGCACCATTGTGGTGTCAGGAAAATTTGATACAGCTGGTTTTAACCTTTTGGATAGTAGTTTTGGATACGATTGGGAAAAAAGTGAGGTGGTGAAAAACTCATTTAGCTTTAGTGTTACCGATAAACAATTTGTGTATAAAGAGAAACCTGAAGCCCTGCAATCGGCCATCAGGATTGGCCAGCTGGCGATTAACCGCAAGCATAAAGATTTTTCTGGCCTCCAGATTTTAAATACGGTTTTGGGTGGTTACTTCGGATCGCGGTTGATGGCCAATATCCGTGAAGATAAAGGATATACTTACGGCATTGGTTCGGGTATATCGTCGTTGCAGCAAGCGGGCTATCTTTTTATATCGACAGAAGTTGGTGCCGATGTTTGCGGAGCAGCTTTGACAGAAATTTATAAAGAGATCGATTTATTGAAAACGACACTGATAGGGGAAGATGAACTTAATTTAGTGCGTAACTATATGCTTGGCTCGATGCTGGGCAGTTTAGAAAATGTTTTCTCGCACGCCGATAAGTTTAAAAACATCTACTTCTCCGGCCTGGATTACGATTATTATTCGAGATACATTGAAACGGTAAAAAGCATTACCGCCGAAGAATTGCTGGCTTTGGCCAATAAATACTTCACTACCGAAAGTTTTACCGAAGTGGTAATCGGGAAGAAGTAAAGCGAAGTATTTAAGCTAAGAAGTCAGGTTTTCCTGGAACGTAAGAGATACTGAAACGAGTTCAGTATGACGAGCAGGGTGGAACCTGACTTCTTTTTTTGATTATCTGTATTGGCAAAGATAAGCGGTTTGAACAGTTGCCTTTACCTTAAATGAAGCATTGGCGGGTACTTCGAATTGGTTTCCGGCTGTTATGCTTACCCATTCGGTAGCTCCTGGTAAAAGTGCTTCCAATTCGCCTTCAACAACGTGCATAATTTCTTGCTGTGCGGTGCCAAAGGTATATTCGCCCGGATTAATCACACCTACCGTTGATTTGCCTTCGGTTGTTTCGTACCCTAAAGATTTAACGTTACCGTCAAAATATTGGTTTTCAGTAATCATAGTCTAATTATAAAGTTTTTGCTAAAATAGCTTTTTGCTTATCAGCCTGATAAATTTTTTTGTAAAACTCTACATATTCCGCATATTTCTCTGGTGGGTATTGCTTGTCGTTCATGTGGTAGATCATTTTACTCAACCATATAACCTTTGCAACTTGGAAAATTCCAATTGTCAACAAAGCCTAATATTTAATCAAATTCGCATTTACATTTTTATTTTCCTGGTTTTTCCTTATCTTTGCCTGGCAAATAATAAATCCTAATTTATTTGCTATGCAACTCGATTCCACAAAATTTATTGCCACAGGTTTGACGTATGATGATGTACTTTTGGTACCCGCATATTCCGAAATTCTGCCACGTGAAGTAAATACATCCACTTTTTTAACGAAAAAAATTAAACTCAATGTTCCATTGATTTCTGCCGCAATGGATACTGTAACTGAAGCCGAGCTTGCCATTGCTATTGCGCAAAATGGGGGAATAGGCATGTTGCACAAAAACATGACGATTGAAAGACAAGCCAGTGAAGTACGCAAAGTAAAGCGCTCTGAAAGTGGTATGATCCAGGATCCGGTTACTTTATTGGAATCAGCAGTTGTTGCCGATGCTTTCAAAATTATGAAAGAACATAAAATTGGCGGCATTCCGGTAGTAAGCAGCGATAATAAATTGGTAGGTATCATTACCAACAGGGATTTGCGCTTTCAAAAAGACATGAAAAGACCAGTTTCTGAAGTAATGACTAAAGAAAACCTGATTACTGCACCAGAAGGTACTACACTGGTTCAGGCAGAGGAAATCCTTCAGAACCATAAAATCGAAAAACTTCCGGTAGTAAGCAAAGATGGTTATTTAAGCGGCTTAATTACCTTTAAAGATATTTCGAAAGTTAAAAATTATCCGGCAGCCTGTAAAGATGAGCGCGGACGTTTACGCGTTGGTGCTGCGGTTGGTGTAACTGCCGATACATTACAACGGGTTGATGCACTGGTGCATGCAGGTGTTGATGTAATTACCATCGATACTGCCCATGGCCATACCAAAGGTGTAGTAGATAAATTAAAAGAAGTTAAAGCCAAATATCCTGATTTGCAGGTTATTGTAGGTAACATTGCTACAGGTGCAGCTGCAAAATTCCTGGCAGAAGCAGGAGCCGATGCAGTTAAAGTAGGTATTGGCCCGGGTTCTATTTGTACCACCAGAATCATCGCCGGTGTAGGTGTACCTCAATTATATGCAGTTTACGAGTGTGCAAAAGCTTTAAAAGGTACAGGTGTACCGGTTATTGCCGATGGCGGTATTAAACATACTGGCGATATTGCCAAAGCAATTGCATCAGGTGCAAGTACCGTAATGGCAGGCTCGTTATTCGCAGGGGTAGAAGAATCACCAGGCGAAACCATTATCTACGAGGGACGTAAATTTAAGTCTTACCGCGGAATGGGATCAATCGAAGCAATGGAACAAGGATCGAAAGACCGTTATTTCCAGGATGTGGAAGATGATATTAAAAAACTGGTTCCGGAAGGTATTGTTGGTCGTGTGCCATTTAAAGGTACATTGGCAGAAGTAATGTACCAGTATATTGGTGGTTTGCGTGCAAGTATGGGCTATTGTGGAGCAGCCAATATCGAAGCATTGCAGGAAGCACAATTTGTACAGATTACCGCTGCAGGTATGCGCGAAAGTCACCCGCACGATATTACCATTACTAAAGAAGCACCTAATTATACCAGGTAAGCTAATTTATATATAGCAAAAAACGGGGCATCGGTTACGATAGCCCCGTTTTTTTATGCCTGAATTTTCAGTTCTCACAGCTTTTTTAGGGCGTGAGCGGTATAAAAAAATAAAAATCACAAAATAAAATTTGGCACTTGCTTTTTTTTAATATATTTGTCGACTAAATCTATAGATTTAATATAATAATGAAAACCAAACATAAACCACTGTCGTACTGCTGTTGTAGCTATCCTCAAATATTTACTAAATACCGCCGAACGCATAACTAGTCAACAATAATTAAACAAATACGAATAAACCAATCATGAAAAAAAGCTTACCAATAATCTTTTTCTTACTACTTATAACGGGAGCCATTTTTGCTCAAAGCCCGGTAACCGGGATTATAAAAGGAGCTAACGGGGCCAAAATACCACATGCAACAGTAAAAATAAGAGGTACAAACACAGCCGTTGTGGCCGATGAAAATGGCGCTTTTGCCATTAACGCAAAACAAGAACTTCCTTTCTACATCCAGGTTAGCTCGGTAGGCTATAAACCACAGGATTTTCAAATTATAAAATTACAGGATACCCCAATTGAACTGGTGCTGGTTGAAAGTGCTTTGCTTGATGAGATTGTAGTAACCTCGAGACGACGCTCGGAAGTACTGCAGGATGTGCCTATCCCAATTACTGTAATTGGCGGGCAGGCTGCAGAAAATTCAGGTGCTTTTAACGTTAACCGTTTAAAAGAGCTTGTTCCTTCGGTGCAGTTATATGCTTCAAATGCAAGAAATACCACCCTTAATATCCGCGGCTTAGGTTCAACATTTGGTTTAACCAACGATGGTATCGACCCGGGGGTAGGTTTTTATGTAGATGGTGTTTATCACGCACGCCCGGCCGCTACTTCAACCGACTTTCTTGATATCGAACAAATAGAGGTAATCCGTGGTCCACAAGGTACTTTATTTGGTAAAAATACCACTGCCGGTGCATTTAACATTACCACCACTAAACCAACACAAACACCGAGTGCTAAAGTAGAAATCAGCGTAGGTAATTATAATTTCCTGCAAGCCAAAACTTCTGTTTCAGGTGGTTTAGCTAAAAACCTGGCTGCAAAAATCTCTATTTCAGGTACACAGCGCGATGGTACCATCTGGAATACCAGAGAGGAACGCAAATACAGCGGACAAAATAACCTTGGTTTTAAAAGTCAGTTATACTACACGCCGTCTGATAAGCTGAAGATATTATTAAGTGGTGATGTGAGTGTACAACATCCTGCAGGTTATCCGCTGGTAATTGCCGGTGTTACTACTACGGAGAGAAGTGCTTACCGTCAATATGCTAAAATCGTTTCTGATTTAGGTTATCAGCAACCTAAAATTGATCCTTTTTCGAGAGAAATCAATACCAATACTCCCTGGAGACACAATCAGTCGATCGGTGGTATATCTTTAAACGTAGATTATAAAATTGGTAACGGAACGCTTACTTCTACTACTGCATGGAGATTCTGGAACTGGGATCCAACAAACGACAGGGATTTCTCTGAGTTAGCTGCATTAACCAAATCGCAGGGTAACTCACGCCACGATCAATATTCGCAGGAAGTTAGATATGCGGGTAATATTACCGATAAACTAAGTGGAGTAATTGGTGTATTTGCACTTGCTCAAAACCTAAAAGGCCTGGCGCAAACCGAGGAGGTTGGTAAAGATCAATGGCGTTTTGTACAAACCAGCAATACAGGTAGTCAGGCTTTATATTCAACCCCTGGTTTATTAGATGGTTTCGGTATTAAAACCAATTCAACCATTAAATCGTTAAGTGCGGCGGTTTTTGCGCAGGTTGACTGGGAATTTTTAACACACTTCCACGTATTACCAGGGTTGAGATATACTTACGATAAAAAAGATGTAGACTACGATAGGGTAACTTATGGCGGTTTACAAACCAACGATGCTGCCTTACTGGCACTTAAAGCTGCGGTATACAGCAACCAACAATTT
Source organism: Pedobacter ghigonis (assembly GCF_903166585.1). Taxonomy (GTDB): domain Bacteria; phylum Bacteroidota; class Bacteroidia; order Sphingobacteriales; family Sphingobacteriaceae; genus Pedobacter; species Pedobacter ghigonis. The sequence goes on along the minus strand of NZ_CAESCM010000011.1, from coordinate 103,536 downwards.
ACAACTAATGTAGATAACAACAATTTATCGGGTAACTTAACGGTTTCTTACCGTCCAAATGCCAACCTTAACATTTATGGTACTTTCTCTACCGCTTACAAACCTGTAGGTGTTAACGTAGGTGGATTGCCAACCACTTCAACCGGTGCGGCAGATTTATCAGTTGCTGTGGTTAAGCCAGAATATGTTCAGCATTACGAATTGGGTTTAAAAACCAGACCAGTTAGAGGTGGATTATTAAACATCACTGCTTTCGATACCGATATTAAGGATTACCAAACCAACGTACAATCGCCACAGTTAGGTGTTAACAGGGGATACCTGGCCAACGCAGAAAAAGTGAACGTAAAAGGATTGGAAATTGATGGTACCTATCAGTTAGAAAGATTTTTAACCCTTAATGCAGCAGTAGCTTATCTGGATGGTAAGTATGTGAAATTTACCAATGCACCACTGCCTTTGGAAGAAACCGGTCATACCGAAATTATCAATGGTACAGCAACACAGGTGGCTTTTAAAGATGCATCGGGAGGTAGATTACCAGGTATTTCTAAATGGAATATCTCTGGAGGTTCAGAGCTCAGCTTACCGGGTACTTTAGCTACAAAGGAAGGAAGATTTTTTGTTGCAGCTGATGCCAGCTACCGTTCAGATTATTCTTCAAACCCAACACCATCAAGCGTGTTAGTTGTAAAAGGATATGGCTTGTTTAACGCCCGGTTAGGTTTTAAATCAGATAAGTTTTCGTTATTTGTTTGGAGCAGAAATATCGGCAATAGAAACTACTATGAGCAGTTACAGGCTGCAGCAGGTAACTCAGGCTTATACGCTGGTGTTCTTGGCGATCCGAGAACTTTTGGCGCAACCTTGCGTTACGCATTCTAATTAAATCTTTTCTCTCTTATATTTGGTTAAAGGCGTCGGTTTATCCGGCGCTTTTTTGGTTTTATTGCATTTATAATGCTACATATTATTTTGCAAAGCGAAGCTTTTTATATATCATTGTTTTAGGGCAGGATGGCACTTCCGGATTAGGTTTTGTGAAAAATTAAAGTTTAGAGAGCCCGTATAAAACCTTAACTTCGGTGAAATTTTAGACTAAATGAATAAGCTTAAAGCGGTTTGTGTATATTGTGGTTCGAACTTTAATGGCGATTTACAATTACGCACTGCAATTAAACAATTGGCAGAAACACTTGTAAAACAAGAAATCAAGTTAATTTATGGCGGTGGCAGCGTTGGTGTAATGGGGCTACTTGCTAATGATGTGCTCGAAACCGGTGGAGAGGTTATTGGTGTAATTCCACAATTTTTAATGGATAAAGAGGTGGGGCATACCGGTGTGACCGAAATGATTGTAACCGAGAATATGCACCAGCGGAAACAAAAAATGGCTGATTTAAGCGATGGTTTTGTTATCCTGCCAGGTGGTTTTGGTACACTCGAAGAGTTTTTTGAAGTGCTTACCTGGTTACAGCTCGGACTGCACAACAAACCAATTGGGGTTTTAAATGTTGAAGGTTTTTACGATCCGTTATTTGCACAGATGGAAATTATGGTGCAGCGTAAATTCCTGAAACCGGCCAACCGTGATCTGGTTTTTAACGAAGCCGATGCTACAATATTAATTGATAAAATGGATCATTTTTCGGCCATACCCGATGAGGTTTGGTTCAAGGATAGAAATTTGAGTTAGAGAGGGATAAGTCCATAGTCGATAGTTCATAGTGGGATTGACAAATAGGCCCATTAACTATCAACCATCAACCATTAACTATCGACCATTAACCATAGACCATTAACCAAAAGTTATCTTTAGCTGGCAGAAAAACAAAGTATTACAAAATACCTTATTAAAAGGAACTAAAACTAAAACAATGCAAATTATTACTTCACACGCAGAATTTGAGCAATACCTGGGTAAGGAATTGGGCGTTTCTTCATGGCATACCATTACACAAGAGCAGATTAACAAATTTGCCGATGCTACATTAGATCATCAGTGGATTCATGTTGATGAAGAGCGGGCGCAAAATGAAGGTCCGTTTAAAGCTACTATTGCACACGGTTATTTAACCCTGTCGTTAATTCCTTTTTTATGGAAACAGATTGTTGATATCCAAAACCTGAAAATGGAAATTAATTATGGTATTGAGAATTTAAGGTTTGCGCAGGCGGTAACTGTAAACAGTAAAGTTAGGTTAAAAGCCAAACTGGCTTCAATCATTAACCTGCGTGGCGTAACCAAGGTAAATATGGGTATCGAAATGGAAATTGAAGACCAGAAAAAGCCTGCTTTTAATGGAGAAGTGGTTTTCTTGTATCACTTTATAAACTAATCGCTTAGCTGCTGTAGCGTTTTTATCCAGGCTTGCGTTTTAGTGAGAAATAAACTCTTCTCATGAAAAAAACTTACCAAAACGCAAGCCTGATCATGTTGCTGTCCGCTTTAATTTTACTTGGCGCTTGTAAAAAAAATAAAGTAGAACCAGCTACAAACGATTCATTTTTGCCAATGCAAATTGGTAACCTGTGGTATTCAAATGGTGAAAATTACACCGAAATTAAAGACACGGTTAGGATAAACAACAAGCTTTTCTACAAGTTTTTTTCTTTGATCGGTGGCGATGCTTTCTCAGTTTATTACCTGAGGATTGATGAGCAGAACAGGCTGGTTGAGAGCTATCCCGATGCTCCGTTAAAAATCTTTGTGAGAGCTGATTTTAAAGCCAATGTTGGCGATAAATTCTTCACCACAGGAGATATGGGCTACAATGATAATGAAGTTACGGTTGTTCAAAAAAGCGATACAGAGATGACTTTTTCGTTCGATGCCGTTTATCATCCCAATTTAAAAGGTCACCCTCATTCAATAAAATACATCAAAGGTAAAGGTTATCCGGGCAACTGGAAAAAGGTAATTATTAATGGTGTGGTTTACCAAAACTAATCTTTATCAAACTTCTTCTTTAACCTGCTTACAATAGATGGATCATCCAGTGCCTCCAGACTACTCAGTTCGAGTTCAAGAGCCCTGGTACTGATCTGGATTTCAATCAGTGAAATGATTAGCGATATCATAAAAAAGATTAGGCTTAAGGCAAAGAGTATTTCAGCCAGCGTATTGCGTTCTAAATAAATAAAAAACATACAAAAAAGGCAGCAGGCAAAACTGATTACGCCAAAAGCCTGCATATTTTTAATCAATTTTAAGCGGTAACGCAGGTTTTCGATTTGCTTGTGCAGAGCCACGTTTTTATCGCCATCTTCATATTTAGATTTTAAACTTCTTACCAAACTGGCAAGGGCCAGAAAGCGATTGGTATAGGCCAGCATAATTAAGCTAATGGCCGGAAAAAGTAATGCAGGGATATTGATGGTTAGTTCCATTTGTTGGCTTTAACCAAAAATATCATTTTAAATGGATAATTAACTGCAACCTGCTGTGTTCTTTGTAATTTCTCTTGTTTGCGCTGTGGTTAAAAAAATGCTTTGTACCAGAAACCAATTTGGTCAATACTGTTTTTGTAAAATTAAATTTAAATTGCCTCCATGAATATCGAATTCAATAAAAATGAGGATGTAAATAAACAGTTGGTGTACGAACTGAAAACCAGACTCAAAAAAATATACCTGGGTGGCGGAGAAAAAAATGCTGCCAAACAAAAAGAAAAAGGCAAGTTACTGGCCCGCGAGCGCATTGCCTATTTGATAGATAAAGGCACTGATTTTTTAGAAGTGGGCGCTTTTACAGCCGATGGAATGTATAAGGAGCAGGGCGGTTGTCCGGCAGCGGGAGTAGTTTGTGGCATTGGTTACGTAAGCGGCAGGCAGTGTATGATTGTGGCTAACGATGCTACGGTAAAGGCAGGTGCGTGGTTTCCGATGACGGCCAAGAAGAACCTCCGTGCTCAGGAAATTGCCATGGAGAACCGTTTACCAGTGATTTACCTGGTAGATAGTGCAGGCGTTTATCTGCCCATGCAGGATGAGATTTTTCCCGATAAAGAACATTTCGGCAGGATGTTCAGAAATAACGCGATCATGTCGGGCGAAGGAATTGTACAGATTTCGGCCATTATGGGAGCTTGTGTTGCCGGTGGGGCTTATTTGCCGATTATGAGCGATGAAGCCATGATTGTTGATAAAACAGGTTCTGTATTTTTAGCGGGTTCCTACCTGGTTAAATCGGCCATTGGTGAAGATGTAGATAACGAGACATTGGGTGGGGCAACTACGCATTGCGAAATTTCGGGTGTTACCGATTATAAGCACCCCAATGATGAGGCTTGTTTAGATTCTATCCGCAACATCATGAGTATGCTGGGGGCACCTGAAAATGCAGGTTTCGACCGCATTGCACCTTTTAAACCCAAAGAAAAAGAAGAAGAACTTTACGGTATCCTGCCCGAAAACAGAGATAAACCTTACGAAATAATGGATATCATTAACCGCCTGGTTGATGGTTCGGAATTTGAAGAATATAAAAAAGGCTACGGACAAAGCATTGTGTGTGGTTTGGCCCGAATAGATGGCTGGGCTGTGGGCATTGTAGCCAATCAGCGTAAAGTAGTAAAATCGAAAAAAGGGGAGATGCAGTTTGGTGGGGTAATTTATTCAGATAGCGCCGATAAAGCAAGCCGTTTTATCATGAATTGCAACCAGAAAAAAATCCCTTTGGTTTTTCTGCAGGATGTGACTGGTTTTATGGTTGGAAGCCGATCAGAGCATGGTGGTATTATAAAAGATGGGGCTAAAATGGTTAATGCCGTAGCCAATTCGGTAGTGCCGAAATTTACCATTGTTTTGGGCAACTCTTACGGTGCCGGTAATTACGCCATGTGCGGTAAAGCTTACGATCCGCGGTTAATTTATGCCTGGCCAACAGCAAAAATTGCGGTTATGGGTGGCGCTCAGGCGGCCAAAACCCTGCTGCAGATCCAGGAAGCATCTTTAAAAGCCAAAGGCGAAGTTATTACACCCGAAAAAGAAGCCGAATTACTGAAAGAAATCACCGATAAATATGATAGCCAAACTACACCATATTATGCAGCATCGAGGCTTTGGGTAGATGGCATTATCGATCCGCTCGAAACCCGGAAAGTAATTTCGATGGGGATTGAAGCGGCTAACCAATCGCCGATAACCAAAAAGTTTAATGTTGGGGTGATACAGACTTGATGTTTTATCATCTGATAGATAAATTATTCCTCGTGAGATAGAAATATCTGGCACCACGGGAATTATTATCAACTGAGTTTAGCGCCCGGCGCTAGGCGCTTTGCGCTCCACTGTTAATAAGTAAACTATGTTGACAATGTGCGCTTGTTAACAATTATTTAAAGCACTAGATTTGCGCTACGATTAATGAATTTCAAATACATCATATAATGTCACAAGAAAACGAACACGTTCAGTGTTTAATTATAGGTTCTGGTCCCGCTGGTTATACCGCTGCAATTTATGCTGCCAGAGCAGATTTAAAACCAATTATGTACACTGGCATGCAAGCTGGTGGTCAGTTAACACAAACTACTGATGTAGAAAACTTCCCGGGTTACCCACAAGGAATTATGGGGCCAGAAATGATGGAAGATTTCCGCAAACAAGCCGAACGCTTTGGAACAGATATCCGTTTTGGTTATGTAAGCTCGGTAGATTTTTCTTCAGCACCGCACAAAGTGGTAGTTGATGAAATTAAAACCATTACTGCCGATACCGTAATTATTGCAACTGGTGCCACTGCAAAATGGTTAGGTTTACCAAGCGAGCAACAATACAATGGCTTTGGTGTTTCTGCCTGTGCCGTGTGCGATGGTTTCTTCTTCAAAGGTCAGGATGTGGCCATTGTAGGTGCTGGCGATACAGCTGCCGAAGAAGCTACTTATTTAGCTAAACTTTGTAAAATCGTACATTTATTGGTTCGTCGTGATGAATTCAGGGCTTCTAAAGCCATGGTTAGCCGTGTGTTAGCTACACCAAATATTGTAGTACACTACAATACCGAAACGCAGGAGATTTTGGGTAACGGTAAAAATGTAACTGCAGTAAAAGTGATCAATAACAAAACAGGTGTAGAATCTGATATTGCCGTTGAAGGTTTCTTCGTGGCTATTGGTCATAAACCGAATACCGATATTTTTAAAGGTCAGTTAGATATGGATGAAACTGGTTATTTAACTACTAAACCCGGTTCTACTTTAACCAATATAGAAGGTGTTTTTGCTTGTGGCGACGTGCAGGATATGTACTACAGACAAGCAGTAACCGCTGCGGGTTCTGGTTGTATGGCTGCACTAGATGCCGAAAGATATCTTGCTGCAAAAGAGCATCCGGTAGAAGCATAAGCATGCTTTAACGTATTTAAAAAGAGAAATCAATGATGGTTTCTCTTTTTTTATGGCTTTATGTTTTGTAAAACAGATACAATGGCTCTTTTACCACTTAAAATTTATTCGGTCAGTACAGTAAAATCAAACGTTTGATCTTGATTGTAACAAGAATGTGGGATTAAGAATCTTGCTACAATCTTTATCTTGGTCTTGCTAAAACAAAATTTAACCTTAAACTAAAACACAAATGAACAAAACATTATCGGTTTTTATTGGCGTCTTAATGGGCACAAGCGCATTTGCTCAGAACGATTCCAATTTGGGCATTATTCCAGCCCCGGTATCCATTACCAAAAATGCCGGAACTTTTTTATTAGACAAAACAACTGTACTGGTGCATAACGATGCAGATGGTGCAAAGATGGGCGATCTTTTAAACGCATTTATTGTAAGCAGGGGAGGCTTTGCTTTAAGAGAGGTGAAAGCAGCTGCTGCTGGTCAAAAAGCAATTGTATTAACTTCGGCAGGTGCAGATAAGTTGCCTAACGAAGGTTATAATATTAATATTTCAGCTAAGCAGATTACATTGGTTGGTAAGGGCGCAGGTTTATTTTATGCCGTTGAATCGCTGATGCAGATGATGCCTGAAAAAAGTGGTGATAAAATCGCTTTACCAATCGTATCGGTTAAAGATTATCCGCGTTTTGCTTATCGTGGAGCGATGTTGGACGTAAGCCGCCATTTTTTTCCGGTTTCTTTTGTTAAAAAGTATATCGATCAACTGGCTTTTTACAAAATCAATACCTTTCACTGGCATTTAACGGATGATCAGGGCTGGAGACTGGAAATTAAAAAATATCCAAAATTAACCGAGATTGGTTCATCACGTAACGGTAGCGTAATTGGGCACTATCCGGGTAACGGAAATTACCTTACACCAGTTAAAGGTTTTTATACTCAGGAAGAAGCCAAAGAGATTGTTAAATATGCAGCTGCTAAATATATCACTGTAATTCCTGAAATTGAACTTCCTGGTCACGCTTCGGCAGCTATTGCTTCTTATCCGGAGTTAAGCTGTTTCCCTGATCGCGATACTTTTATCAGTGATAAAACGCCATGGGCAGGTAACCGAAAAGGCAAACAGGTACAACAAACCTGGGGTGTTTTTGATGATATTTTTGTGCCTTCAGAAAACACTTTTACTTTTCTGAACAATATACTGGACGAGGTAATTGCTATTTTCCCTTCAAAATACATCCATATTGGTGGCGATGAAGCACCAAAAACCTATTGGAAAGAATCGCCGTTTTGCCAGGCTTTAATGAAAGAAAAAGGCTTAAAAGATGAGCACGAGTTGCAAAGTTATTTTATCCAGACCATAGAAAAACATGTAAATGGTAAAGGCCGTTCTATTATTGGCTGGGATGAGATTTTAGAAGGTGGTTTAGCACCAAATGCTACTGTAATGAGCTGGAGAGGTGAAGATGGTGGTATTGCTGCTGCGCAACAAAATCACGATGTAATTATGACACCAGGTTCGATGGGTTTGTATATCGATCACAAACAATCTAATTCTCCTGATGAGCCGGTTACCATTGGCGGTTTTGCCCCTTATCAGAAAATATATGCTTACGATCCGATTCCGAAAGTTCTAACTGCCGATCAGCGTAAGTATATTAAAGGTGTGCAGGCAAATATGTGGACAGAGTACATTAAAACCCCTGAAAAGGCCGAAAATCATGCTTTCCCACGGATATTGGCTTTATCAGAAATTGCCTGGTCGCCGGTTGAGCGTAAAGATTTGAAAAACTTTAGCGAAGAACGTTTACCTGCGCATTTGGCTCGTTTAGATAAAATGAACATCAACTACTGGGTGCCAACACCAATTGGCCAGAGCGATAAAACTTTAACTGGTGGTGAGTTTACTATCGATTTAAAAGTGCCGGTAACTGGTGGAAAAATCTATTATTCGATTGATTTATCCCGCCCTTCGGAGAACGCTTTCTTATACACCGGACCGGTTAAAATTACCGTTCCACAGGGTGAGAAAAGAGTTTTGAAAACCATTGTTGTTACGCCAAGCGGTAAAAGAAGTGTAACTACTGAAACGGTTTTAAATAATGGTGCACCTGATGTTAAAGCAGATGCCAAGAAATAAAAAATAATTGCTTTAAAAGGCTAAAATCCTTAATTTGGGACAACCAAAAATGTCCCGAATTAAAATGAAACTACAGAAATATACATTACAGCATCTTTTGTGCATAACAGGGATGCTGTTTTGTTTTGCATGCACAGAAGATAAACCCAGAGAAGTTGCCACAGCTCCGGCAATAGCCAGTAAAAATCCTTTTCCCTTTTATAAAGATATTGAAGTAAAACCCGGATTAAATTTCGAAATTGTAAGCTGGGGTAAAGGAGTCGATTCTATTGGCGGATATCAGATTTTAATGTCCGATTCTATTCGCAACAATTACCGTTCAGCGGCGGCAGATCGTAAAGGTGTCATTACCGATGCCTGGAACATGGATCTGGATAACGACGGAAACCCGGAGTTATACATTCAGTTGTTGAGCAAAAAAAATGTCTCCGACCTGAATGTTTTTGAATATGCAGGTGGCGATTTTAACAAAATCAGTTTCCCTTCTTTAAGTGAAAACCAAAAGAAAGGTTATACCGGCAACGATAAATTTTTTATCAAAAATGGTGATCTTTTTCGCTCATTTCCGGCAAAAGATGCCGCAGATAGCAGCAAAACAGTTACCAAAACTTACCAGTACAGGTTAAGTGGAAACAGTTTTTCGACCAGTGAAGTAAAGCCGGACGAAGAAAATACCAAGGCCAGGAAGTAAGAGATTTATTAAGGGTATTCGTCATTCCCAGCTCGATCCGATAGCTATCGGATGGGAATCGTAATACTTTAGCTGTGGTTATTGTGCTTTAAGATTCCCGCTTTCAAGGAATGACAGTGTGGGTTAGTGATTGGTATATCAGTATTTTTAAAAATGAATAAAGAACCTCAAAAGTTTTCAATTATCGATCGCATCAAGAGCTTTAAATATGCTTTTCATGGCTTAAAGCTATTTTTTATCCACGATCATAATGGGAGGGTTCATCTTTTTGCTGCAATTATTGCAATTGGTCTTTCTTTTTACCTCAAACTTTCGCCATTAGAATGGGTTGCTATTTTAGGCGTTATCTCAGCGGTTATAGTAACCGAGATTTTAAATTCGGCGATAGAAAAACTGGCCGATGTGGTTTCTCCGGCTTTTCATCCCAAAATTAAGGTAGTAAAAGATCTGGCAGCAGCGGCGGTTTTGGTTGCGGCATTTTTAGCGGTAGCCGTTGGCGCGATTATATTTATCCCTAAATTATTTTTGTAAGGCCAGCGTAGCGGTTCTTGATTCTTCCATTTTATCTTCGATAATACGGTCCCAGCGGGCCTGCATTTTGTGGTTGCTGCCATGTTCAGTTTCTTCGTCGTAATTGCGCTGCATGGTATCGAAATACTCGCTAATCTGGTTGGCCAGCTCTGATATTTGCGCTTTATAATTGTTAACCGAATAATTGCGGTTTTTGAGTACCCTTTCGGCTTCAGCAAGCAAAATGTACTGAATATTAACATGACCTTGTTCGTGGTGTAATAAGCTGGCCCTGATTTCGGGATCTTTGATTTTATCCCACTTCACCCACGAACGTGTTTTGTCAACTCTAACCTCGTTTTTAAGCTTAATTACAACACGGTTGCGGTACACTGTGCTGCTGTAGCTGTACTCCCAGGTCATCGCTGTTAAAGCGAAAAAAGGCGAGCGTTCATCGGCTTTGCCTTTAAAATAGGTTTCCCAGTTCAGTTGTACCGGTTGGGTAAAATCCTGCTTAAAAGCAAAAGAAAAGGGCAGCGCCAGTAATAATAATATCGGTAAAATCAGCTTTTTCAATATTGTAAATTTAGTTTCAACAGTATACAGGTCTTGTTGCCTTTAAGGCTAACCAAACCGGTGCAATTTTGTGTGTTGAATTTTACAACGAAAAAACCGTGCCTAAAATTACTCGGGAGTAGAAATCTGCCCGCTGATGCGTTCAAATTTTTCGATCAGCAATGCAATTCTTTCTTTTTCCCTTTTCATTACGGCTTTGCGCAAAATGGTCGAGCAGAAAATCATCCACAAGGCAGTTAAACCTACAGCAATTACTTTTTGAGCGGTATTAAAGTGAGCCAGTATTTCTACAAAATAAAATATAAGTCCCAGCGAAAGCGCAACCATATAAAACCAGTAAAGCGAGTTGTATAGTTTGTAACGGTTTAACTGATAGGTTTTTAAATTGTTTAAAAACTCGTTGGGATGGGCAGTAAAATCATTCTTTGCAATTAAACGGTAATCGCGGTAAAGGATTAAAGTATAAACACCAATGGCAATAATGGTAATGCTGATGCCAACGTGTGTGGTCCACGATTCGAAATGGAAAAATATCCATAAGGCAGCAATGGCAATAAAAGATAGCAGCATACCGCCAATGTTTAAGGCTGATTTTAGCTTCAAGCCATTTACCTCTTTCTTAGCTTGTTGCAGCATTTCGTCGGCAGAAACCTTAACTTCAACCTCGTGCTTTTGCCACAATTCCTGTATTTGATCAAACGCTTGCATACTGGCTATATAATTCTGTTAATTTTTGTTTAATACGGTGAATTTTTACCCTTAAATTGCCTTCGCTTATTCCCGAGATATCAGCAATTTCGTGGTATGGAAGCTCATCAAGTACCATGGTGATAATTAAACGGTCATTCTCTTCAAGTTTAGAAATACATTTATAAAGGAGGGCTACCTGTTCGTTTTTCTCCGAAAATTCCTCTACTTTATTTTCTATAATGTTGTCTGTTAATTCGTCTTTAGCCTGTCTCTTTTCCGATCTCAGGTAAGTTAAACAGGTATTTACTGCGATACGATAAATCCACGTAGAAATCAGAGATTTGTTGCGGAATTTATCCAGATTTTGCCAGACCTTTAAGAAAGTTTCCTGTAAAAGATCATTTGCAGCGTCGGTATCGCCGGTATAACCATAACATAAATGGAATATTTTTTTGGAATTCGAATCGAAGATCTGCTTAAATAACTTGTCTTTTTGTTCCATTTAGGAGATTATAGTTGCGTTTTAGATGATGGTGCACTTTTTTTGTTACACGAGAATGCGAAAATAATATATTTTTTAATGTCATTGAGTTAAAAGTTTTAACCACAGCTGCCTGGCTTGTCAGGCGGAGATGTACACGGCTAAACACGGATTTTCACATCTGTGTGCATCCTTTTTATCTGTGGTTAAATTATTTCTGCTTTGTTGAATGGCTTAATTCAGTGACGTTGATATATTTTTTGATTGCTCCCGATATCAAAATTTGTTACAAGCAGTAAATATCGTAGTTTTACCGAATTAAGAGTGCCACAAACTTTTTTATTCATGAAGAAAAACAAACTCACGCTTTTTATTTTTATAGCGCTGATTGCAGGTATTGCACTGGGCTATATTTTAAACGTAAACTCCATCAATGTTTACAACCAGAATATCCTGAATGCCGATGCAAAGGTTAAAAGTATCGAAGTAAGCATTGCAAAATCGACCGATACAACCACTGCGGTTTACACACAACTTAAAGCTGATAAAAAAGCTGCCGCCAAAATCAAAAAAGAAAACGAGGGAATAAGAGAGAAAAAACTAGAGTTTTTTACCCTGTTGAGTGATATTTTTCTGCGCCTGATTAAAATGATCGTGGCACCACTGGTGTTTACTACCCTGGTTGTTGGGGTAGCCAAAGTGGGCGATATTAAGGCTGTAGGCCGTATTGGCGGTAAAACGCTGGGCTGGTTTTTAACCATGTCGTTAATGTCGCTGGTTTTGGGTATGATCCTGGTGAATTTGTTTGAGCCGGGCAAACACATGAAATTATCGCTTCCAGATCATTTGGTAGATACGGGAATACAAAAAGCGGCCATGAGTGTTAAAGACTTTATCGCGCACGTATTTCCGAAAAGTATTGCCGAATCAATGGCTACCAACGAGATTTTGCAAATTGTGGTATTCTCGCTGTTTTTTGGTGTAGCTACGGCAGCCATTGGCGATATGGGGCAGATAGTGATCAAAGCTTTTGATGCCATTGCACACGTTATCTTAAAAATGACAGGTTATGTGATGAACTTTGCTCCGCTTGCTGTTTTTGGTGCCATGACTGCGATTATTGCCAAGCAGGGTTTAAGTGTATTAAATACATACGCCATTTTTATAGGTGAGTTTTACTTTGGTTTGGCTATTCTTTGGGGTATATTGATATTCCTTGGCTTTTTGATACTGAAAAAACGCATTTTCCGTTTGGTAAACGATATGAAAGAACCCGCAGTATTGGCTTTTAGTACGGCCAGTAGCGAAGCGGCTTATCCAAAAACCATGCTTTTATTGGAGCGTTTTGGTTGTAAAGATAAAATTGTAAGCTTTGTATTGCCATTGGGTTACTCGTTTAACCTGGATGGCTCGATGATGTATATGACCTTTGCTTCATTGTTTATTGCACAGGCTTATGGTATTCATTTAGGTTTTGAACAACAAATTTCGATGCTGTTAATCCTGATGTTAACCAGTAAAGGTATTGCCGGTGTGCCTAGAGCTTCCCTGGTTGTTATTGCCGGTACTATTGCCAGTTTCAACATTCCCGAAGCAGGTTTAGCCTTATTAATCGGTATCGATCCGCTGCTGGATATGGGCCGTTCGGCAACGAATGTGGTAGGTAACAGTATTGCAACCGCTGTAGTAAGTAAATGGGAAGGAGAGCTTAAAGAGAGTACTGAGGCTTAAGTTGAGCGGTTTGAGTCAGAAACATGCAATCATTCAAAAAACCAGTCATTCTTTCACTAAATAATTCAGTAATTCGTTCATTCAATAATTAATATAAAAAGTGTCAAGCAGAGGAAAAAAAATATTCTTAGCCATTACCATCATCGTTCCGATGATTATTTATTGCTACATCTATTATAAACCGATTATCCAGAACGCGCCTTTCCGCAAAAAGGATTTCGTATCGATGGAATATAAATGGGGGATTAAGGATACCTTAGAAAATCATTATAATTCAGCTACAGGCGAGTACCAGTATGTTAACGGTGCCGATTCGGTAATTAAGAAGAAAATCTTTTTAAAGAGCGATGATATCCTTTATATACACGGTAAGGCCAACGAAATTGGTCTCTGGAATTTTCCCGATACCATTGGTAAAAAAAGCGTAAAATCGATGGCAGTGCCGCGGTATGATTTATTGTTTAAGTACAAAGAAAAAACAAAGCATGTTGTGATGTATGGCGATTTTGATGGCAACCCCAAATTATTGGATGCTGCTGTACAAATGCGCAAAGTTATTGATCAAACCTTGCTACAGGCCGAGAAGAGAAGCGCAAAGTAAAATTATTGCTTTAATATCATATCGAAAGACCTTAATCAAAGCAGATTAGGGTCTTTTTTGTTTAGGATGTTTTCGTATATTTACGATATATTCGTAAGTATGGAAAAATTAACATTGCAGGAAGAAGAAGCGATGCTGGCTGTGTGGCAGATTGGGAAAGGCTTCATCAAAGATTTTATGGATGTACTTCCTGAACCTAAACCTCCTTACACTACACTGGCGTCAACAATCAAAAATCTGGAGCGTAAAGGCTATCTGGTAAGCGAGCGTTTTGCCAATGCGAACCGTTACAGTGCAAAGGTTAAAGAGGTAGAATATAAAAAGCGTTTTATGAGTGGCTTTGTTAATAATTATTTTCAAAGTTCCTATAAAGAGCTTGTTGCTTTTTTTGCCAAGGATAAAAAGATCAGTGCCGAAGAACTTAAAGAGATTATAAATTTAATCGAGAACCCTGAAAAGTAAAGGCTATGCCACATTTCTTTCTCATTTTATTGAAAATTAACCTGGTGCTGATTTTGTTTTCGGCCACCTATTACCTGGTATTGCGCAGGCTTACGTTTTATTCGCTCAACAGGGCTTTCCTGGTGTTTGGTATCGTTTTTTCTTCTGCATATCCTTTTATCAACCTTACCGGTTTTTTGGCTGGCCGTAAATCCGTTCCTGCATTTGTTCCTGAGTTGAACCAACAGGTAAGCCAGCTGGTAAAACAGAATGCTGTACCGTTTATCTGGCAAATACTTTCAATACTTTTTTATGCAGGTGTGGTTTTAATGGCACTGCGATTACTGGTGCAATTCATTTCCTTGTACCGCATGCATCAAAATTCTTCGCCCGATAGCTTAAACCAGTATCCGGTAAGGATATTGAGTGAAGAGGTGAGTCCTTTCAGTTTCTGGCAAACCATTTACATTAATCCGGGACTGCACAAGCAGGAAGACCTGCCCAATATCCTGGCACACGAGAAAGTACATGTAGAGCAGTGGCATACATTAGATATTATCCTGGCCGAAATTTGCGTGGTTTTTTACTGGTTTAACCCCGGCGTTTGGCTAATGAAAAAGGCTGTGCGCGAAAATATTGAGTTTATTACCGATGCCCGCATTTTAAGAAAGGGAATTGATAAAAAGGCATACCAATATAGTTTACTGGATGTTGGTACTTTACAGCCATCGGTGGCTATTGTTAATAATTTCAACCTTTCTGATCTCAAAAAACGAATTAAAATGATGAATGCAAAGCGCTCATCGAAGGTGAATTTAACCCGCTATATGCTGGTATTGCCAGTTTTAATGTGCGTTACGCTGGCTTTTACCATTGATAAGAAAGCGGTCCGGAAAAGTTTGGCTCCCTTAACCAAAATGGTGGTTAACGTAATTCCACATAAGCAAGCTGAACCTGTTGTGCAAGCGAAAACCAGTGCGAAGATCAGGAATAAGAGAAAAGCAGGCTTACCTTTGATGAAAAAAACAGATACGGCCACTAAACTCACTTTTGTTTTTAAACGGATAGATAAAGCGGGCGATTCGGCACAACACCAGGTAAGCGATATGATGAAAAAAATGGTTGGCCATGTTAAATTCGATTTTAAAACAGATGGCAACCTGAGCAAAAGAACCTTTGTTAAACATTTCACTTTTACCGATTCTGTTCCAACTAACGAAAAAATTGAGCAGATTATGTTGGCTGATCAGGCGAATATGGGCTTAGGAAATGCTGCTGATACCAAAGGGAAAAAAGTAACTGCTGTTTTTATTATGAAATCTACTATCAATGCAAAAGGAAATAACGAGATTTCAAAAGATAAAACTGCGACAAATGAATCGTCGGTTAGCAGTACGAGTTATTATCTGAATGGAAATAAGGTGAGCAAAGCAGAGCTCGATAAATTGAATCCCAATATGATTATGGATCTGAAAGTGGATCAAAAAGGGCAGTTTATCCAGATTAATACCAAGCCTTCGGTAAATTAAAGTTGTCAACTTTAATAGCAAGGATGCCAGAAAGTTGACAACTTTTGCAATTGATTTATTAAAAATTAAACGTAGCCTTTAGCATCGCCACCCTTCCGGGGATGTAATATGTACCGGTAGTCAGCGAGTTTGCTGAGAGGTAGATGGCATCAAAGCTTTTAATGTTGGTTAAGTTGGTTATCCCGAATTCAATATCAGTTTTCATTTTTAACCATTTGTAGCGCATGTTCGCATCGGCAAAAAGATACTTCAAATCGGGCTGAGAAGATTGCCTGGTAAAAAGGTGTTCTGCAGATAAATTTAAATACACATTTTTTATCGTAGTGATGGCTAAAGACGACTGCTGCCTCAATTGCTTAAAATTCGTTTTTATTCCATTAGTTACCATCGCTTCATTATCGGTAATGGCAAAATTAGCGTTGTAGGACCAGTTGATGAAGTTTGTAAGTTTAGCTTCAATTCCAGCTTTATAGGCTATAGTTTGTGTGTTAAACGGCAACAATGCATTGTTTTGTAGCTGACTGTACCGGCGTTGTGCAAAACTTACTCCTGCGTTTACCGTGCTTTTTAAGCTAAAGAGGTATTTGCTAGCATTTGCGGCCAGCGAGAGGCTACGGATATGGTTATTTAGCGGCAGTACGATTTTCTGCTGGATGTTGTTGCTTAAGTTATAGGCAGAAATGGTACTCAATTCGGTGTCGCTGTAATTAGCCGTTAAGTTGGTAAACAACATTTGCATGGCCTTTCTAAAATTAAAGCCAGCCCCAATGTTATGGGTTTTGGATTCAGCGATTGGTGCATCGTTCGAAAACAATGAACGGTAGTTCTTTAATATGGTGCCGCGATAAACATCGTTAATGCCGCCCAGGTCGTTTCTAAAACTATAATTTGCTGTTACATAGTTTTCTGTACTGGTTTGATATTTTATATTAAGTGCCGGGTTTATAAATAGTTTGTTCAGGTTGTTATCCAGTTGATTTAGGGCATCGCTATAATTGATCCGGTTGTAACTTAAGGGCAAGCTTAAACCTGCTTTTAGCTTATCGCTGGTGTATTCGTAGCCTGCTTCGGTATAGAGCTTGGTTTTGAGCCAGTCCAAATCGTTTACTGTACTGCCTGTAACCGGCTCCGTTTGCTGGTTGTTCTGTGTACGGTAGAGCTCTGAATTAAGTTGCTGTTTTTGTACATTAAATCCTGCCTTATAGGTTTGTACGAACTTGTTTTTCACAAAAGCGAAAGACGCATAATTGTTGGTGTACCAGGTTGGTATTTTAATGTATTGTGTTAAACCCAGATAGCTGTTTCCATTGTTTAAGATATCGGCATTAAGCCCAGGTGTAATGTTTAATGTTTCTGGTTGTGTGGTGCGGTTTAGGTAGGAGTAGAGGTTAATCACATCTTCCGATTTTAATTTTTTGCGGTAATTAAATTCGTTCGACAAATCGAAGGTTTCTTGTTTAAGCACCTGGTTGGCTGCTACATTGTTAATTACAAAACCTGAGGTGGTTTTAAAAGGCGCATATTCCGCCACCAGATTGTTGTTCAGGTAGTATTGATCGGCATTTCCGTTTAAGTTAAACTGAGCCCTCAGCTTTTGGGGATTAATGGCATTGCGCTGCGTTTCGGCATAACGGATGGTTTGATCGGGGAGATAAGTTTCTGAAAATTTACTGTATTCCTGGTTTCGCTGATCATATAAATACGAAATATTAGCCCTCAGCTGCAGGTCGGGATTAAACTTGTATAAATTGTTCAGGTTGATGAGTCCTGCTTTGTTAAAAAGGTATCTGCTTTGCGGTAACGATGGTACCCCGGCAGCACCTGTTGAAAGAAGTCCGCTGGGTTTGTCGTTATCCAGTTTCTTTAAATAATCAGAGAAATTGTGCGCAATAAGGTCACCACCCGGATCAATTCCGATGTTATTGCCCTTGATGTTGTTAATAAACTTCAGTTTTTTATTAAACAGCATAGCCGTAAGGTTTTCGTCAAAACGATTGGGCATACCGGCGCCAACCGTAGCGTCGCCCATTACCTTGAGCTTCGCCTCGTCTTTAATTACGAGGTTTAGGGCAACATCATCACTCATGTTATTTTTGCGCATCATTTTAATGGGCTGGTCGTTTTGGATCACCTGTACCTTATCAACCGCGCCATGGGGGATACTTTTAGTGCCAATATTGTATTTATCGTCTAACAAATTATCGCCATCCACATAAAGGTTCGAAATCGATTTTCCGTTATAGCTGATTTTGCCATCCTCGGCAACTTCTACGCCAGGCATTTTTTTAAGCACATCGCCAATACTTCGGTCTTGCTTATCGGCAAAATCAGAAGTGCGGTAATTTAAGGTATCGCCCCGGGCTGTTAAAGATGGCCGGTTTTTAACCGTAACCGTTTCCAGTGTGGTTTCGCTGTGCTGTAAAGTCAGGTCGTAACTTTTGGCAGCATCGGTTACTGTGGTAATCAGCTTTTTGAAGCCTATGCTCGAAGCTTCAATTTTGTAACCCGTAATCTGGTCGTTTTTAAGTTCAATACTAAAAGCGCCATTTTTGTTGGTGCGCGCAAAGTTAATGATATTGCCTTCTGCATCTTTTAAAGTTACGTTAACCGATTCGACGGGTTTGCCGCTGGCATCTTTTACCATTCCTTTAAGTGGTTTCTGGGCAAAAACCGAAAAAGCTGCCAGCATGAGCCAGCAGGTTAATACGAGCTTTCTCATTTTTTGTCCTCAATTTCTATCGGGTTGTTTACTTCTGCTTTAGTTGTCGCTGCACCTGCCGGACGAGGTGCCTGGTTGGTTCTGAACGAGCCTTGCATACCGCTTGCTGCCATTTGTGCCTGCATAAAGCCTTGTGGGTCCTTATCCCGGGCAGCTTTAAGTTTATCGAGCTCTTTGCGGGTAGTTTTTATCGCATCAGTAGGCAATTTGATTTCTGGCCCAAGATAGCTGGTACTCACATCTATACCTACAATTTTTACTGCGCCTACTCCGCCGTTCGGAGCTGCTATTTTTACATCACCATCCGAGTTGGCTGCAGCATCTGCATCTTTTACATTTTCAAGTCCTGCAAACTCAAATTTCACTTCCTTTTTATCGTCGTAAGCTTCCACAATTAAGCCGGGTAGGCCATTTAATTTCCACGGACCGCTTTGGAAAGGAATTTCGGTAGCAAACCAGGCAATCCAGTTACGGCCTTTGAAACGTGCAGTAGCTTTCTGGCAGGGTACTCCCGAAAAGCTCATCGTATCTTTTAAAATTTTCCAATCGATGGCTGCTGCGGGTTCTTCAACCAGGTAATTGTTAAACAGGCGCTCTTTCGTAATCATTTTATGTTCGCTGGCAAAAAAGAAATAATCTTCCTGGGTAAGCGGGGTTTTCATTTCGCTTTTTATTTCGATTTTCATATTGCCGTTGCTCGTTTGGTTTTTAATCTGTTCCTGTATCTGCTTTTGCATATTCAGCGCCTGGTTCAGCTTATCGTAACTGGTATAAACCGAAGCATTTTTGCCGGTTACGAGCAACATGTTTTCCACTTTAGGTTTGTCTCTTTGGGTGGTATCTCTCACATGTGTAAAAGTATAGCGCACCCTGGCCAGTGCTTTGTCGGCTTCCTGTGCCTTGGCCGAAAGAAAAATGGCCGTAGCCATGCAGGTAGTTAAAATTAGTTTCATGGTATTGGGGTTTAATAGTCTATTTAATTTTCGTAAATCTACGAAATTTTCGTAATAAGGTTAGTGTTTAACATTTTTTAACAGATGGGCGTTTTATTTTGGAAAAGGAGCGGGCAGCAGTACCTGGCGGCTTGTAGTCCCGCTTTTCATTACAAGCACCGCTGAAAAAGCGGAGGCTTTCCATTCCTATCGGGTTTATAAACAAAGTGATTGCTACAAACCAGGATGGGGCTAAAATGCTTATCTTTGCCTTTCGGAAAAATTTAGTTGAGGCAGGTAAAGGGATGCCGAAGCAGAGGCAATGAACGGGAGAATGTTTTAACGAAAAATATTTTCGATATCTATTTGTGTGTTAATTGAAATTGTTCTATATTTGCACCTCGTTAAATAAAAATTAAAAAACTAATATTTAAACAATGTACGCAATAGTAAATATAGCAGGGCAGCAATTTAAAGTTGCTAAAGACCAGCACCTTTTTGTACACAGATTGCAAGGAGATGAAGGCGCTAGTATTGAATTTGATAATGTATTGTTGGTTGATAACGGTGGTGCAATCACTGTAGGAGCTCCTGCAGTTAAAGGTGCTAAAGTTTCAGCTAAGATCGTATCTCATTTAAAAGGTGATAAAGTAATCGTTTTCCACAAGAAACGTAGAAAAGGTTACAAAAAGAAAAACGGTCACCGCCAGTTTTTCACTAAGATTCAGATCTCTGACATCACGTTATAATTAATTGTTAACCCAATAATCCGCTTTTTGGCGGGTTACAAAATATAAAATCATGGCACACAAAAAAGGAGCCGGTAGTTCGAAAAACGGACGTGAATCGCATAGTAAGCGTTTAGGTATTAAAGTTTTCGGTGGTCAGTTAGCTATCGCAGGAAACATTTTAGTACGTCAACGTGGTACAAAACACCATCCTGATAAAGGCGTTGGTATTGGTAAAGACCATACTTTATTCGCTTTAGTTGATGGTACTGTTGTTTTCAAAAAGAAACAAGATAACAAATCATACGTTTCAATTCTTCCTATCACTGATGCTGAAATCGAAGCAGCAATCGCGAAACCAGCTGCTAAAAAAGCAACTGCAAAGAAAGAAGTTGTAGCTGAAGTTGAAGCAGCACCTGCTAAAAAAGCACCTGCTAAAAAAGCAGCTAAAAAAGACGAATCTACTGAAGAAGCTGCAGCTGCAGAATAATTAGTAAGAAACAAAATAATAAAAAGGTTCTGATGAAAATCAGGACCTTTTTATTTACAATTAAACCGTCATTGCGAGCGGGCTTTTTCAGCTCGCGAAGCATCTTCTATAGAGGACAATAACGCGTAATTAATTAAGTCCTATCACTGCATTAAGATTGCTTCGTTCCTCGCAATGACGGTTTTTATTAACAGGACTCCCGACTTAATTGTTAAACCCTGTTAAATAACAAAAATTAACATTTCCGGCCTGTAGATTTGGGTATTGATATTAAAATTAATCCCCAATGAATCTGAAAAAAATATCCTTATTAATTCCGCTACTAATTTCTGGTCGCTTATTGTATGCACAAGAGGTTGAAGAAAATACAAGGATGGTAAAACCTTTTAAAGCTGATGGTATCCCGACTGAATGGAACGAACCGCTTAATCAGTATAACGATGCCACCCGGCTGGCCTTTGCGCTAGCTAACGATGACCAGAACCTGTATTGTATATCATTATCGAATCTTTAGATCCACAAACTACTTTTAGTGTAATAAGAGGGGGCATTACCTTGAATATTAATACCGCAGGCAAAAAGAAAGACGGGATGAAATTAACCTTTCCGTTAATGGAAAGACCCCCTATGCCCAAAGATGGTGATAAATTGCCGGATCATCAGCGGCAGCACCCTGATGCCGATACCGGGATGCACGATCCATCCGTAATTAACAAAAGTATCCGCATTTCGGGTTTCAAAAACATTGCTGATGGCGATTTGCCTGCAGATAACCAGAGCGGAATTGAAACGGGTATGAGTATTCATCCCAATAAAGACCTGATTTATGAACTCAGTATTCCATTAGCCCAATTGGCTGTCAATCTGGACATGAAAAAGCCATTGGTTTATAATATTAAGCTTAACCAGCCAAATAAAGCTGAAATGCATAAAGAAGGCAGACCGGAAGGAGGCGAAAGACCTGGCGGTGGTATGTCGAGAGGTGGCATGGGCGGCGGCCGTGGCGGTATGGGAGGTGGAAGATCTGGTGGCGGAATGGGCGGTGGTGGAGGCCGTGGCCAAAGACCTCAGGGAGGTATGGAATCTACTGCTAAATCAACCGATTTCTGGATTAAATATAAGCTGATTAAAGGGTAGGATTTAGAGGTAAGTCGTCATCTCGACTGGAGCGCAGTCCCGACATTAAGTCGGGAGAGATCTATAGCTGTAATATGTAGATTTCTCGACTTCATTGCATTCCGCTCGAAATGACGCTAAGAAGAGAGGGGCGATCAGGCCCCTAAAAAAAATAAAGCAATTAAGCACTTTTTTTAATACTCTCTGGCCATTAACTGGTTGGTGAGTGTTAACAGACTGGCTTTTCGTTCATCGCTCACATTTATTTGTGCAAAAAAAGCCAGCGCTTTATCGCGGTAATGGTCCATGTGTTCTTTAGCGATTTGCTGTATATCCAGAGTATCATAAACAGCTTTAACTGTTTCTACTTTTTCTTGCGCGTTAAAGTCTTTACAAGCTGTCCAGGTGTTTAAAGCAGCTTTGGTATCACCTTCAGCAAGTTCAAAAGCTTTTAATAGCAGGAAAGTCTTTTTATTGGCAATAATATCGCCACCAACCTGTTTGCCAAACTTTTCAGGATCAGCATATACATCTAAAATATCATCCTGCAGTTGAAAGGCAATACCAATATTTTCGCCAAATTGCTCAATCAAACTTGCATCTTTTGCAGATGCGCCGGCAATGATCGCTCCTAATTTAAGCGCACCACCCAATAGTACAGCCGTTTTTAGTCTGATCATGTTGATGTACTCTTCAATACTCACATCATCACGACCTTCAAATTCCATATCCAGTTGCTGCCCCTCGCAAACACCCTGTGCAGTAGCGTTGAACGTATCCAGTACATCTTTTAGGAAAACAGGATTTACTTTAGCGAGGTTTTTATTGGCTTCTACCATCATTACATCGCCACTTAAAATGGCTACATTGGTACTCCATTTTTCGTGCACTGTTGCCTGGCCTCTGCGTAATGGCGCATTATCCATAATATCATCGTGTACAAGCGTAAAATTATGGAAAACTTCAATCGCCATCGCTGCATGAACAGATTCATTAGGATCTGCACCAAACAATTCGGTAGCCATGAGCACTAAAAGTGGTCTTACCCTTTTGCCGCCAAGGTTAATGATGTAACTAATTGGATCGTAAAGTTGCTTCGGGTGATCTGGAAACTTTAAATTTTGTATTGCGGTATCTAAAATCTGCTGTAATTGTTCTGTAGTATGCATGCTTTGTTTCAACACTGTGTTTCGGGCACAAATGTCTTAATTTTTTAATCAGGAATAAGGGTAAAATCGATTTGGCGCTTAGAAAGGTCAACTTTTTTTACACGGATCATCACTTCATCACCCAGTTGGTATTTTTTCTTCTTTCTTTGGCCTACAATACAGTAGTTTTTTTCGTCAAGAACGTAAAAATCGTCAGATATATCGCGCAAACGGATCATGCCTTCGCATTTATTCTCTTCAATTTCTACATACATGCCCCATTCGGTAACGCCCGAAATAATGCCTTTGTACGCAGTACCAATATTGTTTTCCAAATATTCGGCCTGTTTGTATTTAATCGAAGCCCTTTCGGCATCTGCAGCCCGTTTCTCCATTGCCGATGAATGTACAGACGCTACTTCGTAAAACTCCATATCGGCCGATTTTCCGCCATCCAAATAGGTTTGCAGTAAACGGTGTGCCATCACATCAGGGTAACGACGGATTGGTGAGGTAAAATGGGTATAATATTCGAAAGCCAGACCGTAATGACTGGTTTTTTTAGTTGTATAAATGGCTTTGGCCATAGAGCGGATAGCCAGCGAGGTTAAAATGTTCTGCTCTTTTTTGCCTTCCACCTCACTCATTAAATGGTTTAGCGATTTGGCAATTTCCTTATCCGATTTGGTGTTGATTTTGTAACCAAAACGGGAAGCAAAGTTGGCAAATGTATTGAGGGTTTCCATGTTTGGCGAATCGTGCACCCGGTAAATAAAGGTTAATTTTTGCTTACCCTTACTCTTTTTGGCAATAAATTCGGCCACTTTGCGGTTGGCCAAAAGCATGTAATCTTCAATCAGTTTATGGGCATCTTTACGCTCTTTTACGTACACGCCTATAGGTTTACCTGTTTCATCGAGCTTAAATTTAACTTCGGTACTCTCAAAGCTGATGGCACCGTTTTTAAACTTACGATCGCGAAGAATGTAAGCCAATTCATTCAGTTTCAGTATTTCGATTGCGTAATCGCCGGTTTTGTTTTCAATTACTTCCTGGGCTTCTTCATAGGCGAATCTCCGGTCGGAATGGATTACTGTTCTGCCATACCATTCATTTTGGATGTTTGCCTGCTCATCGAGCTCAAAAACAGCTGCAAAGCAGAGTTTGTCTTCGTGCGGGCGAAGTGAGCATACTCCGTTACTTAAACGCTCAGGAAGCATCGGGATTACACGATCAACCAGATAAACGGATGTAGCACGGCTGTAAGCTTCTTTATCAAGCTCACTTCCCTGAATTACGTAGTGCGAAACATCGGCAATGTGGACACCGATTTCGTGGTTTCCGTTTGGTAATTTCTGGTAGGAAATGGCATCATCAAAATCTTTGGCATCAGCCGGATCGATGGTAAAAGTCAAAACATTCCTGAAATCCTTGCGTTTGGCAATTTCGGCAGCCGGAATTTCTTCGGGAATGGCATTGGCTTCTCTTTCAACCTGCGATGGAAATTCTAAAGGAAAACCGTATTGCGCTAAAATGGCATTCATTTCGGTATTGTTTTCGCCCTGGTTGCCCAGTACGTGTTTAACAATACCAATTGGATTTTTAGCACTTTCAGGCCAGTCGGATAGGGTTACCAAAACCCTTTGACCGCTTTTTGCACCATGTGTATCGGCCAGTGGTACAAAAATATCGTGCATCATCTTTTTATCGTCGGCAATTACGAATGCAAAGCGGTCTGAAATTTTAATGACTCCGGTAAAATCTGATTTAGCCCTTTTAATGATTTCGATTACTTCACCGTCGTTTTTGCGGCCGCTCTTTTTGGCAAATACATAAGCTTTTACGGTATCGCCATGCAAGGCATTTTTAAGCTTACGGGGTGCAACGAAAATGTCTTTTTCAAACTCATCTTCGGGTACGATATAAGCCGAACCATCGGCAGTCATATCAACGGTACCGATAATGAAGTTCTGTAGTTCCTTAAGTTTAAATTTTCCTTTTTCAGGTTCTAAGAAAATGCCGTTGTTTTTTCCTTCTTTTAATATCTCTAAAATCGTTTCTCTTGATTCCTGATCGTTTAGGTTTAGTTTTGCTGAAACCTGTTTGTAATTGAGCAGTTGATTGTTGTTCTTTTCAAAAACATCACTAACCAATTGATTCAGAACCAATTTAATATTTGCCGATTTTTTCTTTGCCATACGCTAAACTGAATTTACCGAAGATACAGAAAAGATAGGGAAGTGGCGGGTTTTGGGCGTAAAAATGGAAGAGGGATGATGGGAGATGGATGAGGGATGATGGAAAATGGATGATGGAAGATGGAAAATGGGGGATGGAATAGTAAATTACTATTTTGTTAATTTAAGTTCTACATAGGTAATGTTTTTGCGCTCGGCTGTGTAACTGAGGTGGATATTGCCTTTTTTATCCTGAATAATGGCCGGGTAGCTGTATTCGCCTTTTAAATGATTTTCGAGGGTATAAATATCTTTCCAGTTTTCGCCGTCTGTGGATATAGCCAGCTTTAATACTGAGCGGCCTTCCCACCAGTTTTTACCAGCTGTTAGCGGATTGTAAATAAGTAATTGCCTGCCATCTTGTAAGCTTACTGCATCGCTGCCCGAATTGGGGTTGGGGAGTTGTGTAGGCTTAAGTTTCGACCAGCTTTCGCCATTATCAGCCGACCAGCTTTCTACAATTACATTTTGCCTGCTTCTGCACAGAAGTTGTAATTTACCGTTGGGATAGCTAAGGATAGAGGGTTGAATAACGCCAAAAGTATCGCAATTGATATTGATTTTTCTCCAGTTTTTACCTTTGGCATCTGATTTTTCAATATGGATATTCCATGTTTTTTCATCCAGGCTTTCGGTGCTCGATGGGTAGAGGATGTTTCCGTTTGCCAATTGTACAGGTTTGTTTTTAATGGGGCCTAAAAAGTCTCTCGGCAGTTTTTTTGCCTTTGACCAGGATTTACCATTATTGGCCGATGTTTTATATTCGGCCCACCAGGTACGCGGATTTTGCCCTACTTTGTAGTGTAAAAATAAGATGCCATTTTTTGCTTTAAATAATACCGGATTCCAGCAGGCGAAACGACTGGTATCGTTTTGTATGCCATTGGCAATTTCAACAGGACTACTCCATTGTGTGCCATTTTTCACAGCCGACCAGATAACCACATCTTTACTGCCTTCGTGCTTGCCTCCAAACCAGGCGGCCAAAATTTCTCCATTTCCGAGATCGACGAGGGTGGAAGCATGACAAGCTTCGAAAGGCACCTGGTTAAAAACAGCGCCTGACTGCACAATTTCTACTTTTTGCGCATAACCATTGAAGGTAAGAAACAATAGGGTAGCTATAGAGAGGAATCTAAACATATTTATTGGTGTCCGGGAATGGCGGCTATAAGTTTTTGAGTATAAGTTGCTTTAGGCGAGCTGAATAACTGTTCGGGGAAACCTTCTTCTTCAATTTTTCCTTTGTTCATTACTAAAATACGATCTGAAATGTGTTTTACCACCGCCAGATCGTGGGAAATGAAAATATAAGTCAGGCCAAATTCTGCCTGTAAAGATTTAATGAGGTTAAGCACCTGTGCCTGAACGGAAACATCGAGTGCTGATACCGATTCATCGCAAATGATGAATTTAGGTTGCAAAGCCAAAGCTCGTGCAATAACCACCCGTTGCCGCTGGCCACCACTAAATTCGTGCGGATAGCGGTTGTAATGTTCGGGTTTTAAACCAACCTTATCTAACAATTCCAGCACTTTTTGTTTTCTTTCTGTATCATTTTGATAAAGTTGGTGTACCTGCAGCGGTTCCAGTATGGATTGGCCAATGCTTAGTTTCGGATTTAGCGAAGCATAAGGATCCTGAAAAATGATCTGTATATCTTTTCTAAGTTTTCTCAGTTCGCTTTTGCCCACGTGCGTAATGTCTTGTCCGTTAAATACAATGCTGCCTGAAGTTGGCTGGATAAGCCTTAAAATGGTACGGCCTAAGGTTGTTTTTCCGCAACCCGATTCGCCTACAAGGCCTAAGGTTTCGCCGGGGAATACTTCAAAATTAATCTGGTCTACGGCTTTAACATAATCGGTCGTTTTACCGAACAATCCGTTGCGGATAGGGTACCAGGTGCATAGCGCTTTAACTTGCAACAAGGGTTTTTGCTGGTAAAGTATTTCCCGCCGTAGAGCAATTTCAGTTGCGGTGAGCTGGTTCGATGGTTGTAAATAAGCAGGTATATCGCCGGTTTCATTGCTTAAAAAGTCGGCTACAACTGGTAATTTTTTTAATTGAAGGTGTGGTGAAGGCCTGCAGGCCAGTAAGCCTTTGGTATAGGGATGTTGTGGATTTTCGAATACTGATTTTGCTGGTCCCTGCTCTACAATTTCGCCCTTATACATTACGGCAACTTCATCGGCAATTTCGTTTACCACACCTAAATCATGCGAAATAAAGATCATGGCCATGTTACGCTCTGTTTTGAGTTTGAGCAGCAATTGCAGGATGGTTTTTTGTACGGTAACATCCAGGGCAGTTGTAGGTTCGTCGGCGATAAGCAATTTTGGGTTGCAGCTCAGTGCCATGGCAATCATTACCCGCTGCTTTTGTCCGCCAGAAATCTGGTGCGGATAACTGTCAAATATTTTTTCGGGTCGGGGAAGCTGAACTTCGTTGAATAAGGCAATAGTTTGCTTTTTCGCTTCGGCTTTATCTACTTTCTGGTGCAGGGTAATGGCTTCTGCCACCTGATCGCCGCAGGTAAAAACCGGATTTAGCGAAGTCATGGGTTCCTGGAAAATCATCGAAATCTGATTCCCCCGAATTTGCCTGATTTCGTTAGTGTTTAAATTGAGCAGACTAATATCTTCAAAATCAATATCCCCGGTAATTTTTGCCAGGCGTTCATCATGTAAACGCATAATTGAAAACGAGGTAACCGATTTACCAGAGCCCGATTCGCCCACAATGCCCAAAACTGTGCCCTTTTTTACGTTAAAGCTGATTTTTTTAACGGCGCTGAACCAGTTTTTATCCTCCTGGTTATAGAAATCGATATTTAAGTTCTCAACGTTTAACATTAGGTTACAATGGTAATGTTTTCTGCCGGAATTATATCCATTCCTTTAAATTTTAACAATACCTGTGCTGTAGTAATTACATCTTTCTGGCAATAGGTAACAATTCGCGGCAGGTTCTTTTCTTCGTAGTACACCTGTTTTACCTGACTACCGTTGATATCATCTTTTGGGGTAGGAATATCCAGAATGGCGGCAAGCAGGTTGAGCGAAGTAAAATGTTTGTGGTCGCCAAATTTCCAGAGCTCCATGGTATCGATGTGGCTTACTTCCCATGGCTTTTTACCAGCTAACTGCAACTGTACCGGAATTTCGATGCGGTTAATTAAAAGCCTGCGACACAGATAAGGGAAATCAAACTCTTTTCCGTTGTGGGCGCAGAACATTAAGTTTGGCGTTTGTTTATTGAGTAATGCCGAAAATTGCCGGAGTATTTCTTCTTCATCATGACCGGAAAAAGATTTGATCCGCAGTTTATTTGTTTTTTCTTCTGTATAGAAAATACCCAGGCTGATGCAGATAATTTTACCAAATTCGGCCATTATACCTGCGCGCTCGTAAAATTCTTCTGCACTCTGATCATTGTTGCGCTGGTAATGTGTTTTATGTTCCCAAAGCTCCTGAAAATTGGGCGGTACATCCTGAAATGACGGGTATTGCGGAACGGTTTCAATATCGAGCACCATTACCTGGTTGAGATCTAACGTTTTTAGCATATAGCAGATAGTTTTCTGTTATCAATTTACAGTTTTCTATTCATAATTATAGCAGACGAAATATATTTTATAAGTTTGGATATGGCGAAAAGTAAATTCGAGCAATCTTTAGCAGATGGTGCTCATCAACAACTCCAAGGTTTGGTTGGCAGCTGGAAGGGCAATACCAAAACCTGGTTTGAAAAAGATATTCTGGCAGATGAATCGGCCTCAGATGGAACAGTTACTTCTATTTTAGGTGCACGGTTCATTTCGTTCGATTATAATGGAAGCCTGGAAGGAAAACCTTTTGAAGGTAAAATGATTATCGGTTTCGATATTCCTTACCAAAGGTTTACGGTAAGCTGGATAGATAGCTTCCACATGGGTACGCAGATTATGCTCTCGAGTGGCGAGGCTACCGCCAATGGCTTTTCTGTGTTTGGCGAATATGGCAGCCCGGAATATGGCGAACAGCTTTGGGGCTGGCGCACGGTTTTGGCGATAAACAGTGCTGATGAAATCGTACTTACGGCTTATAATGTTTCGCCTGAAGGGGAAGAAGCTAAAGCTACGGAAACTGTTTATCGTAGAAATTAATAACCAAACCTATCAGGTTTCTAAAACCTGATAGGTAGATGAAATATTAAAACAATGTTGGTGTTGTAGTTGCAAGTACCGGGATTTTTAAATCTGTTCCGATGGCTTTGTTTAATTTTTCGATAAAATAGGCTGATAACAGGGGCGAAGCCAGCTCCACGTTCTGGTGTACAAAGAAATACAGATTTTCAAGTCCCTGTGCTTTCCATTGTACAATTCTGTCTACCCATTCATCCAAACGCGTATAGTCGCTTTCGTGGTTTGCGCCTACGTAGCGTACAAAAGCTGTGGGGCTAGTTAAGCGCATGTGCAACATGTCTCTTCTTCCTGCAGTATCAACAATAATATTGGCTACGCCGTTTTCCTGAAATAACTGAGCAAACTCATTTGCAACGGTTGGGTTGGAAAACCATTCTTCGTTGCGTACTTCTACACCCAGGGGAATTACTTTCGGAAATTCGCTTACTACGGTTTTAAGCCTTTCAAAATCCTTCGGTTTAAAATTATCGTGCAGCTGTAAGAAAGCCATACCGAGTTTATCTTCAAAATTACTGATGGCATCGCAATATTGCTCAACCGGTTCTTTTACGTTAATCAACCTTTTAAAATGGCTAATCGTATTGGTTAATTTCGGAAAGAACTTAAAATCAGCTGGTGTTTTTTGAGTCCAGGTAATGACCTGCTCGCTGGATGGCATGCCATAAAAGGTTGCGTTAAGCTCAATAGAATTAAACTGCGTGGCGTAATAAGTTAACTCATCTTTAGTGCCTTTTGGATAGAAGCCTTTTAAATCTGCTTTATTCCATTTTGCACAACCTACATAGGCTGTGAAAGCTTGTTTGGGTTTATTGGCTGCTAAAATAGCTGCAGTTTCGGGTGCATCTGCAGGGAGTTTAAAATCTATTATTGAGGGGTCTTCTACCTGGCCGAATTTCATAGTAAAATGTATTTTGTTTTCTGCTAAGTTAATAAAGAAAATTGTAAAGGATTCAGCATAAGCGTTCGTCACCCTGAATTTATTTTGGGGTTTATTCTGCATTAAAGATGCTGAAATAAATTCAGCATGACGATGTGTTTAGTTTAGCTTAATATAAATGGTTAAAAACTTAAAAAGCGCCAAGTAAATACTTAGCGCTCTTTGCGAAAAACTTTGTGTCCTTTGTGTTTAAAACTAGTAACCCAGTATCTTCAATACCTGCTTACTGTTCTGCTCTTCTCCAAAAACTTCGAAGTTGAAACTTTCGTCGCGGTTTCTGCGAATCAGGACATGTTTAGGGCTAGGCAATAAACAATGGTGTATGCCGCCATATCCGCTCAATACTTCCTGGTATGCGCCGGTATGGAAGAAACCTAAATACTGCACTTTACGCGTTTTTGGCATAAATACACTGTTCATGTGGGCTTCCTGGTTGTAATAATCCTGACCATCGCAGGTAATACCACCTAAGTTAACCCGTTCGTATTCGGCATCCCAGTTGTTTATTGGGAGTAAAATATATTTTTGATTCAATGCCCAAACATCAGGTAAATTGGTGATGAAAGAACCATCCAACATTAGCCAGCGTTCGCGGTCGTTTTGTTGTTTACGGCCTAAAACTTTATATAAAATACCTGAAGCTTCTGCTACTGTATATTTACCAAATTCAGTAATAATATCTGGTTCCATTACTTCGTGAATGGCACAGATTTCTTTAATCCTTTTCACAATTTCGTTTACCATGTACTCGTAATCGAAATCAAAAACCAGCGAATCTTTAAATGGCATACCGCCACCAATATCAAGGGTATCTAAATCAGGATTGATTTTTTTGAACTTGCAGTAAAGGGTTACGTATTTCTCTAACTCGTTCCAATAGTATGGCGAATCGGTGATACCCGAATTGATAAAAAAGTGCAATAGTTTTACCCTGAAATTAGGGTTGTGAACGATTTTATTGTTGTAGAACTCGATCACATCTTCCATACGTACACCTAAACGTGACGTGTAGAATTGCGAGTCGGGTTGCTCCTCAGCCGCGATACGGATTCCCAGGTTGCAAGGAGTATCGATATCTACTTCATCATCAAAAAGGTTAAATTCCTCTTTGTTGTCTAGAACCGGAATAATATTGGTGTAACCATCGTGCAGCATATCGATGATATACTGTTTGTATTGATAGGTTTTAAATCCGTTGCAGATAATGGTGGTATCTTTGGTTAAGGCGCCTTTTTTCTCCAGGGCATCAACCATTGGCATATCAAAAGCCGAAGATGTTTCCAGGTGGATATTGTTCTTTAATGCTTCTTCTACAATGTGTCTGAAGTGCGAACTTTTTGTACAGTAACAATATTTGTAATCGCCACGGTAGTTGTTTTTTAAAATGGCAGTCTGGAAAAGAATCTTCGCCTGCTGAATTTTCTTACTCACCATGGGTAAGTATGTGAAACGTAGGGGAGTGCCGTAAGTTTCGATCATTTCCATCAGGTTTAAATCCTGAAAATATAATTCATCATCTATAACATCAAAGCCTTCTTGTGGAAAGCCAACGCTTAGATCGAGAAATTCTGAGTAACTCTGCATTTACTTTTAAATAATTTTTGCAAAAATGTAATTTTAAATCGAGAATTAAACGGTATTGATAATATTTTTACTGTAGAGAAACGGATTGGGTAATATTGTAGCAGCAGCTGAAAGGATGTCGTTGTAACGATACAATCGTTAGGCTAATTAGGCACGCGTTGGAAACGCGTGCCATCGGTAAAGGAAATTGTTTAAGATACAATCGTCAAGCTATTTAAGCGCGCTTTCGAAACGTATGCCAGCTTGATAAAGTATGATTATCCTTTTCTTAAATATTTTGTTAAAATTACGATGGTTTGTCCTTCTACCTTACCCTCAATCTGTTCAGTATTATCGTGCACTAAACGGATGTTTTTTACCACTGTACCCAGTTTGGCGCTAAGTGTTGATCCTTTAACATCAAGTGTTTTAATCAAAACAACGGTGTCGCCTTCAAACAAACGTGCTCCGTTGCTATCCTGATGAAACTCAACAGTGCCTTCCTGTTCATGATCGCCGGTTTTTTTAGCCCATTCTAAAGTTTCATCATCTAAATATAAAATATCGAGGCTATCAGCAGCCCAGCCTTCATTTCTTAAGCGACTTAACATGCGCCAGGCCACTACCTGAACCGGAGCAAATTCCGACCACATCGTTTCTGTTAAAATTCTCCAATGACCGGCATCAAGCTGTTCGCTCTTTTCAACCTGGTCCAAACAGTTTTTACAAACCAGAATACTGTTGTCGGCGTTGGCATTGCTGGTTGGTGGCACTTCGTAAACCGACAAATTGGTTTCGGAGGTACATAATTCGCATTTATTGCCTGATCGGGTTTGTAATTGTTGTACTAGAGACATCTGATTGAAAATTTTCGGCGAAAGTACTAAAACTTGCCGGAATAATTGAGTTTAACTTGTGATCACTTCTCAGGCAAGTGGATCTCGGCCAGCATACACCTTGCACTGCCACCACCATTTTTTTCGATAGTATAAAGTGGAGTATAAATGATCCTGCTGTATTGTTGCAGAGCAGTAATTTGTTCTGGGGTTAACGATAAATAAGCCTGCTCCGACATTACCAGTAAGCTTTCGCCTTCTGCATTCGAAAGTTGTAACATATTGCCAGCAAACTGGTTCATTTGCCCTAAACTAATCTCGATAATTTCTTTCCCGCTTCCTTTTAAACTGATACTAACCTGTAACCTTTCTTCCGCATTGCGGATCGAATCGAGGCAGATTACTGCAAAACGATCGCCTATACACATCATCACATTGGTGTGGTAAATCGGGAAGTTATCACTATCGACCGCCTGAAAAACAACGGGTTCATATCCGGTAAGCATGCAGAAATTATTTAAAACTTCCTCATCGGTACGCACACTTAAACAGGCATAGGCAATTTTATTGGTGCGGTCCAGTACCATACTTCCAGTGCCTTCTAAAAACGCATATTGCATTTCGTAAAAGCTCAGATCGCTTACATGATTCAATTCAAAACGATTATTCAGACCATCCAATATTTCTTTTCTACGCTCTAACCGGCGGTTTTCAGAAAACATAGGGTAGAGGTAAACCGATCCGTCTTCGTGAAAGGAAACCCAGTTGTTCGGGAAAATCGAATCGGGTTTTTCAGGATGTAGGGTATCATCAACAACGGTTACATCAATATCGTTTCGCCTTAATAGTTCAACAAAACCATCAAACTCTTTTAAGGCCTGAATCTGTACGTCCTGTGCTTCGGATGCCACCTGAAATTTGTTGTTCCCGGCTGTCTGCTCATTAAATTTAAAGTCGACAGGGCGGATCATGAGGATATGGTTGGTAGTTTGCATAGTTAGGTTAGCTGTTGAAATTGTTTAAATCGGTTAACTGTTTTGTAATGTATAAAATATTCAACACCTCATAAATTGTCTCTGAGTATCGGTAAACTCATACAATGGAAACCACCGCGGGCACGCGAAAGTTCTGCCGATGGCATTAAAATTAAAGTATCGGTTATGGTTTCTGCATCTACTTTGCCACTTTCCAGGTCCTGGATCAAATCTTTCACATCTACCACATCAAATCCGGCTGCTTTAAAAGCTTCAACTGTTTTATCATTTCTGTCGTAACCCAAAACCACACCTTCTTTAATGGCCAGGAGGTTGCACGAATCGGTCCATTGCTCTCGCGAGTCGTAGGGGAATGTGTTGTTTCCGCTATAGATGATCTTCGTGGGTTCGGTACTTTTTAAGTCGTTCTGACTAATGTCATTCAGCAAAGCTTCTACATGTTCAAAGTGTTTCGGTTCCTGCGGATTGGCTTTAGTAAACTGAATGGCAGTAGTAGCTTCGAGTTTTTCGGGCTCTTTTAAGAAGTTGATCGGCTCGTAAGGATTATATTTCGGAGAGTGTGCAATCGAATTTAAAATAACCCAGGTATTGCGTTTAACCTGGGTAAAAACAGTATCCAGGTGCATGTAATCGCGTTTACTTGGTATTTTTACTACAGTTACTTTTTCTACTACGTTTTGCTCAAACAACAGTTTAATGGCTTCGTTGGCTCCATGTTCAGAAGTCCGCTCGCTACAGCCAATTAATACGTGATTGGGGCTTACCATCATTACGTCGCCACCTTCTAAAGTGGTGCTGAAAGCAGGTTCATCGCCCGGACGCAAAAAGTGCATGGTTACATCCGGAATTTCGAGGATGTTGCTGCGGTAGCTTTCAAATAATGGATGGTTAAAGAAAATATAGCGCATTAAAAGCGTTTCGCGCACGCGGGCTTTTTTTGCAGGTTTATTTAACAGGATGTGGTTATTAATGGTGGTACCCACATCGCGGGTAAAAATCAGGTTGGGTACTGGCGCAAAGATCATGGTATCGTTGGCTAAAGTGCCCGAAATAAAAATCTCTGCCAGTTCTTTGGCTGGGGTGTTGGTGAGCGCAATCTGCACTTTATAAGTACAACCTTCAATGGCACAAACTGCGGCTACCAATTTCTTTCTGATGGATTCATCTTCCAGCATTTCACTCAATAAATTCTGGATTTCGATTACTGCAGTCGAATTGTGAAAGTCGGGGTGGTTGGGTTTGTAAAAATTTCGGTTTGCAGCTTCCGAATCAATTTCGGCCAGTTTGCCTTTAATTTTTTCAGGATCTAAAAAATACATCAGGAGTTTGATGTAATAATCGTATTCGCCCTTGCGTATGGTATCTAAATGTACAATATCTTCGAAAAGCCAGTCTTGCGCTTTTGAAGGTACTACCTTGCCTAAACCGCTATCCGGACTATGAATTAATAACTTACGCAACCTGCCGATTTCGGTGTTTACATTCACTTTAAAATTAAGATTCTGCTCGCTCATAAATAAATTAGTTGTTACAAAGCTATCATTTTTTTTATAGTCCGGAAGTCCGGTGTCAGCGGTCGGAAGTTTTGACAACCATAAAACAAAACCTTGCGGAAGGCTTTAGTTGGATAAATAATATTGCTCTATACTTCTAACTCCGGACTTTCCGACTCCGGACTTTTTTCTCTATTTTTACGCCATGAATTTTATTATTACCGAGACACAGAAAGCTATTTTGGAGCTTTATAAAGAAGAAGTAGCTGAAAGTGTAATCAATATACAAGAAACGCGTAAAGAATTTGAAGGACAGGCTACCATTGTGGTTTTTCCGATTACTAAAATTTCTAAAAAATCGCCTGAGCAAACTGCTACCGAAATTGGCGAATATTTAGTGGCTAATGTAGAAAATATAACCAAATTTAATGTAGTTAAAGGTTTTTTGAACCTGAGCATCGCCGAAAGTTATTTCTTAAAGCAGTTTAACGAAGAAGTTTTGGCTGCTGATTTTGGTGTTTATCCCTCAAACGGGAAAAAGGTAATGGTCGAATATTCATCGCCCAATACCAACAAGCCGCTTCACCTGGGGCATGTGCGTAATAACTTATTGGGTTATTCGGTGTCTGAATTGCTTAAGGCTTATGGTTATGATGTTGTAAAGGTAAACCTGGTTAACGACCGGGGTATTCACATCTGTAAATCGATGCTGGCCTGGCAGAAATGGGGCAATGGCGAAACTCCCGAAAGTACAGGCGAAAAGGGCGATCATCTGGTTGGAAGGTATTATGTAATTTTTGATAAGGAATACAAGAAAGAGATAGATGCTTTAAAAGCCAACGGACAAACAGAAGAAGAGGCCAAGAAAAACGCACCATTGATTAAAGAAGCACAACAAATGCTTTTGAAATGGGAACAGGGTGATGAAGAAGTGGTTTCGCTTTGGAAAACCATGAACGAGTGGGTTTACGCCGGTTTCAATATTACCTATAAAAACCTGGGCGTAGATTTTGATAAATTTTACTACGAAAGCAATACTTATCTTTTAGGAAAAGGTACGGTTGATGAAGGTTTGGCAAAAGGTGTTTTCTTCAAAAAAGAAGATGGTTCGGTATGGATTGATTTAACGGCCGATGGCTTAGACCAGAAGCTCGTGCTGCGTGCCGATGGTACTTCGGTTTACATTACCCAGGATTTGGGTACGGCCGAAATGAAACACGACGATTTCAATATGGATGAGTCGATTTACGTGGTAGGTAATGAGCAGGATTATCACTTTAAAGTGTTGTTCCTGATTTTAGAGAAACTGGGGAAAAGCTGGGCAAAAGGTTTGTATCACTTGTCGTACGGTATGGTAGATTTACCGAACGGGAAAATGAAAAGCCGCGAAGGAACCGTTGTAGATGCCGATGAGCTGATTGAAAGCATGGTGACTACTGCCCGCGAAAAAACTGAAGAATTGGGTAAAACCAATGATTTTGCGCAGGAAGATAAAGATGAATTGTACAAAAATATCGGTTTAGGTGCTTTAAAATATTTCTTATTGAAAGTAGAACCGAAAAAACGTTTGTTGTTTAACCCTGCAGAAAGTATCGATTTTCAGGGCAATACCGGACCGTTTATTCAGTATACCCATGCAAGGATTAAATCTTTACTGGCGAAAGCTAATTATGAGCTAACAGCAACAATACCAGCTGAAATTTTGCCTGTAGAATTGGAGATGATTCTGTTATTGGCTAAATATCCTGCCGAAATTGCTATTGCGGCTAAGGCATATAGTCCGGCGAGTTTAGCCAACTATCTATACGAACTGGCTAAATTGTTTAATAAATTTTATCACGAAGTTCCTCATATTCTTAAAATGGAAGAAGGGGCAGAAAAACAATTCCGTTTAAACCTTTGCAAAAAAACAGCTGACATTATTAACCGTGGAATGTTGATTTTGGGGATTACCTCGCCGGAGCGGATGTAAAATGTAAAATGTAAGATGGACGATGTGAGATGGACAATGGAAGATGGAAAATGGATAATGTGAGATGGGAAATGGAAGATGTGGGACAGGAGATCTGAGTTTAGCTATATTTTAAAATAACAGTAAAAAGAAAAAGCATCGTTGATTAAACCTTCGATGCTTTTTCTTTTCCATTCTATGGACTATGGACTATGGACTATGGACTATGGACTATGGACTATGGACTATGGACTATGGACTATGGACTATGGACTATGGACTACTTCTTTTCCGTTCCCGATTTTACAGCCACTGGTTTCTTTTTTCTGAATGCCGGGAAAGTCATGGGGCTTTTGGCCGGACGTTCATCACCCAATAAAACACCCCATTGTTTAAATGATTCGGTACGGTCGAAAATGATTTTTAACACGGCTACAATTGGTAAAGCCAAAAACATACCCGAAACCCCCGCTATACTGCCACCAATAAATACACCTAAAATAGCAAACAGGGCATTGATTTTTACTTTAGAACCCACAATGCGCGGCATCAGGATATTATTATCTAAAAACTGAACAAATGCAATTACGCCCAGTACAGTAACTACAGGCCAAAGCTCTTGCGAGGAGGTAAGTGTTAGCAATACGCCAATGATGTTGCCAATTAAAGCCCCAACATAAGGTATAAGATTTAAGATGGCGAAAATAACCCCGATTAACAAGGCATGTTTAATACCTATCAACATTAATATGCCACCCAATAAAATGGTCATATAAGTAATCTGAATCAATAGGCCAATAAGATAACTTTTTATAATTGATTCAGTTTCGTAAATGGCTTCTTTCACTTTCGGATGATCGTCTGTTTTAAACCACATAAAGATAAAACGAAGCAAAATATCTTTATAAAACAGCATTAAATAGATATAGATGGGCAGAAGACCAATAAATACGAAAACACCACTGAGGGTTACGGCGGCACCACCTGCAAGCGATGTACCCATGTTCATCAGGTCGTCGCTTTTGCCTTGTATAAAGGCTTTTTGCTGTTTATCATCGTAATGGGTAATGCGGCTAATCCAATCGCTTAACGAGTTAATATGCTGGGTAACATTGGCTTTAATTTGCGGAAAATCTTTAACAAGAATACCAATCTGGTTAGAGAAAAACCAGACAATTAGTCCTACAAAGAGCGCTACCAATAGAATAGATACAATAATAGCGAGCGTTTCGGGGAATTTTTTTCTTTTTAAAAAGCGGTAAACTGGCAGCAGCATAATGCTGATGAAAAAGGCCATGAGCATGGGCATGATGATGTCGCGCCCAATAACCATAACGGCTACAATAGCCATTAGGCCCAGTAATTCTATCGATCGCTTAACGGTTAGCGGTAAATTGTTAGTCATAAATAGCTTATTCTGATTGAGGTTTAAACAGCGTTTGGTGGAAAATGTTTTGTTATGGTAAAGTTAGTTAAGTTTCGCATAGGGCGATTAGTTGAGGATCAATTTTAAACAAGCGATTTACAAGTTAACCTAAATAATCAAGGAATGAGTTTAACAGTGAGTGGGTTAAACTGTGGGTTGATACTAATGAACAAATGACGAATGAACCATTGAACTAATCAAGAATTGTAAAAAAAATTACTTCCCATACACCATATACCCACAGATTAGGCTTATTTTTGCGGCTTTTATCATTATATATGAACAATCAGGACACCATCATCGCATTATCTACCCCGCCAGGATCAGGCGCCATTGGCGTTATCCGTTTATCCGGACCTGAAGCCATTTCGCTTACCAATGCGGTTTTTGCAGGCAAAGACCTCGAAAAACAGGCATCGCATACCTTGCATTTTGGTCTGGTTAAAGATGGCGATCATATTGTAGATGAAGTTGTGGCTGGATTGTTTGTTGCACCAAAATCGTACACCAAAGAAAATGTGGTCGAAATTTCGTGTCACGGTTCAAATTATATTATTCAGCAGATTATTAACCTGTTGATTAGCAAAGGGGCGAGAGCCGCTAAACCAGGAGAATTTACCTTGCGTGCTTTTTTAAACGGTGCGTTTGATTTGAGTCAGGCAGAAGCGGTGGCCGATTTAATTGCTTCAAATTCGAAGGCTTCGCACGATGTAGCCATGCAGCAGATGCGTGGTGGTTTTGCCAATGAACTGAAAGGTTTGCGCGAACAATTGATTCATTTTGCTTCAATGATTGAGCTTGAGCTCGATTTTGCTGAAGAAGATGTAGAATTTGCCAACCGCGATCAGTTGAAAAACCTGGTTAACAAGATTAATTATGTGCTGCAACGCCTCATTTCTTCTTTCGAAATGGGTAATGTAATTAAAAACGGGGTTCCGATAGTCATAGCGGGCAAGCCTAACGTAGGTAAATCGACCTTGTTAAATGCTTTGTTAAATGAAGAACGCGCCATTGTTTCGGACATTGCCGGCACTACCCGCGATACCATTGAAGACGAACTAACTATCGGCGGAGTAGTTTTCCGTTTTATCGATACCGCGGGCATCCGCGATACAGCTGATATAATCGAAGCGTTGGGAGTAGAGCGTACACTCGAAAAAATGAAACAGGCCAAACTGATTATTTATATGGCCGATGCGGCCCAGAGTGTATCTGAAATTGAAGAACAGCTCCGCGGATTAGAACAATTGGCTATTCCATATTTAATTCTGGTAAACAAAGCTGATTTAATTACCGAAGTACAACGTAAGGCTTTTGCAGACCTGAATGTTGTGTTTATTTCGGCTAAGGAGAAGCAAGGTATTGAAGCGTTAAAAACCACTTTATTAGAACAGGTTAACCTGCACCATATTAATACCAGCGAAACACTGGTAACCAATATCCGCCATGTAGAAGCATTGAAACAAACCGAACATGCTCTACAACGGGTACTCGATAATGTAGATAATCCGGTAACTTCCGATTTTCTGGCTATGGATATTAAACAGGCCCTCCATTATTTAGGTGAGATAACGGGTACTGTTACGACAGACGATTTACTGGAGAATATTTTTACGAAGTTTTGCATAGGTAAATAGTTGATTGTCAGATGTTTGCATATATTATCATATATTAGGATGGACTGGGTTTTCAACTTCTTTTGGTTTCATTTAACTGTATTTATTCCTTAAGTTTTTCCGAGAATTTTCGGACTCAAAAAAATTAGTATGAAAATTGTAGGAAACTGATTTCTTTTGGTTTTATCTTTTGTTGTCTTTTAAATTCTTTTGAAATAAAATAAAATAGTTGCTGACAAAGGTTTTACCCCTCATATTTATTTATAATTTTTAGTGAAAGTAACTTTACAGTTCATTAAAAATCAATACGATATGAGTATCAAAATTAAACAAAACAAGCTAAAAAACGATCGCTACAGCTTATCATTAGACATCTATTACCAAGGGGTTTCTAAGTATGAAAACCTTAAAATGTTCGTTTACGAAAAGCCAAAAACAACTTTAGAGAAAGAACATAATAAACGTACTTTGGCTATTGCAGAACAGATAAAAGCTAAACGGATTTTAGAAATGCAAGAAAGTCATTTTAACATCCATACTGGATTTAAAAGTCAGGCTAATTTCTTAGCATACTTTAAAGAATTAATACGAGAAAAAAAGAAAAGTGAAGGTAATTATGGAAACTGGAAAAGTGCATACAAGCATCTTGTCGCATTCAACAAAAGTGATATTTTAAGGTTTAGTGATTGTAATGAAATATTCATTAAAGGCTTTAAAAATTATTTAGAAAATGCAGAAATTACTAGAAACAATACACCTTTAGCAAAAAATTCTGCTATCTCGTACTTAAATAAGCTTAAGGCTGCATTAACACGAGCCTTTAATGATAGAATAATACTGGAGAACCCAGGTAAAAGAGTTGGAGGTATTAAACCTGTTGAAACTAGTCGCCAGTTTCTGTTGGAAGAAGAATTAAAAGTATTGGTGAAAACTCCATGCTCATACCCGCTGCTTAAAAGAGCATTTTTATTTAGCTGTTTAACAGGAATGAGATGGTCGGATGTTAATGAATTAACATGGCAGGATGTAGTATATTGGGAAGCAGAAAAGAGATGGCAGATTCATTTCAGGCAGAAGAAAACCAAAACATTACAGTACAATCCTATTTCAAAAGAAGCTTATCAGTTACTCGGAGATAGAAAGGAAGATGATAAGAGGGTTTTTGTCGGGTTAAAATACAGTGCTTGGAATAATCATCTTTTACAGCAATGGGTCTCGGATGCAGGGATAAATAAAAAAATTACGTTTCACTGTGGGAGGCATACGGCAGCTACCCTTTTACTCACTTCGGGTGCAGACATTTATACAGTTTCGAAAAT
The DNA here is from genome assembly GCF_903166585.1 of Pedobacter ghigonis. Lineage (GTDB taxonomy): Bacteria > Bacteroidota > Bacteroidia > Sphingobacteriales > Sphingobacteriaceae > Pedobacter > Pedobacter ghigonis. The sequence goes on along the minus strand of NZ_CAESCM010000011.1, from coordinate 62,107 downwards.
ATTAGGCCATAAAGATTTGAAAACAACAGAAATTTATGGCAAGATAATTAACACACAAAAACTAAAGGTTGTAGATTTGATGCCAACTATTGGTATTTAATTATGGATTCGTATCATTATATAAAAAAAATTGACCAACTATTTTCTGCATCGCGCAGGCATTACAATACCTTTTTTTTTGATAGAACTCTAGAGCATAAGAAAAGGTGCATTGATATAGTTAGCAGTCAATTGAATACATATCAAACATTAAATACAGTTCATAATTGGTTTAAAGATGAAATAATAGAGGGGTTTTCAAGTAAAGAAAACTCCTATGTTAATTTTTGCCAAGGCGTGCTCGCTAGGCAATTCAAATTTATTTCACAATTTAAACAAGCTTTAAAATTGTATGTTGAAAATAAAGAAGAAACTGATACTTTACTTAAAAGATATAGTGGAGTGGATAATCGAGTGTTAGTCGATGGTGACCTCCTATTAGGGATGCAGCTATCCTATATTTTCGCATTTAGCACAATGGAAGGTTTGGTAAATGAATTTGCACATAGTTACCATATCCAAATGCCTATTAAAGATGAGGCTTTTAGTTATGTTCAGTCGAACGTTTTTATTAGATTAAATTATGGTGTAAATAATGATGATGCCGTTAAAATAATTTTTAATGGTTTAATAACACATTACATCGACAATACATTTGACGAATTCGAGGCTCATTTTAAAAATGTTAAACAGGGGAAAAAAATCAAATTTATCGGATCAAATGCAAATCTTATAAATTTATTCTTCGGAGTACCTTTCTTAGAAATTACAGGTTTAGAAATATTTAGCGATTCTAAATTGAAAACAATAATTGATCATTTTGAAACTGAAAATGGTTCGCCATTTGATTATAAAAGTTTGGAATCCCAATCTCAAAAACCTATAAAAGCCCCGAGAAACTTTACGCATTTAAAAACCTTGTTACTAAAATTAAAAGGGTTGAAAGTAAAATAACCCTTTTTAAAACTTTTGCCAACCCTATCATTTTCTTTCTCTATTTATCATTGTGCTTCAATTGAGGACAGGGCTTAGCTAACCCGATATAATGATAAAATTTTAAAAGAAGAAAAATGAAAAACACTTTAGAACATATTGAGGATTTGCTCCTTAATCAGAAATCTATTTTCAATATCAATGATCTTAGCAGATATACAGGATTATCAAAGTCGTGGGTCTACAAAAAAACGGCATCTGGTCAGCTTCCACACTACAAGCCATCAGGCAAGATCTTAATCTTTAAAAAAGACGAAATTGATGCATGGCTTTTGAAAAATAAAATTTCAACAGTAGATGATATCGAACAGGAAGCAATTAATTATACCACTTCTAAATCATTTAATGGAGGTAGATATAATGGTTAATGCTTACTACAAATTTGAGCTATTTCCCAAGTCGGGAGATAGCTTTTCAATCATTCCAATTGAAAAAGTGCATAACCATATAGCATTTAATGAAATTTTTGAATGTGATAATATTGAGGTTAAACGAGTTAATTTGGCAGCGTTGCTGGGAAAAACTACCCAATATATTATTTCAGCAAAATACCATCAAAGCGTAATGCCGATTTGTATTTTACAACAAACTGGCGATACTGGGCAAATGAGTATTGTAAATTATTTCAGTAATGAACTAACTAATGATATTTGTTGGCTAGGGAGTGGCAAGTTTAGAAAAGGTTTAGATGATTTAATTCTGTTTAAGGTTACCAAAGATCTGATTTTTGAAGTTTACATATTCGAAAATCAATATCCATCACGTGAGAGCTTGTTTATTGAATTTATCGATGGTGAATTACAAAATGAACTTTGTAATTTTAATTTGTTCTGGTACAGGTATTATTACTCGAGTTATCGACCTGCAATAAAGGGATACCGAGATTGTGATGGATATAATATTAATATAAACCTTTTAACGGATCATTAAAAAGTGATTGATACATTAATTTTGTTCTTAGCATTGGATTTTACTAATAACAAGAAACAGTTTAATCATATTTTAAGTCTGTTCAATCAAAAACCTGATAAATTAACAAGTAAGATTACTGGAGATGAATTTTTTAGTGGCAACATAAAGAACTTTGGCATTCGAATAAATAATAATTCCATTACAATAAATGGGAGTATCTGTAAGTTCTACTATGGTAACAATCAAAAAACATTATCGTACCCTGATTTTGTTCAAGCAATTTTGGAATTAGAAGGACTACTCGGAATAGACTTAGAAGAAGCGATAGTTAGAAGAATTGACCTAGCTGATAATCTCTTCATGAACTTCAAACCAGAGAGTTATTATCCATTATTAATAAAAGGTGGCTTTTTAAAACGAAGAGAGGATGATAATGGACTGTATTTCAGAAATAAAAACAGAACTGTTCTGCTATATGATAAAGTAGTTAAGGAGAAGAAAACCCAAGTGTCAATAAATGCTGATCTTGTGAACAGAAACGTTCTTCGTTACGAATTTCGAATGAACCGAAACATGGAAATCTCGAAGAGATTAGACGTTAAAAGGGCAAAACTCGTTGATATAATCAATAATTATCCTTTATTGGTTGATTATTGGCGTAAAAGTTTTGATCTAATACCAAAGGATATGGAACTGAACATTCCAGAAGACAGCTTTTTCCATACAGCGAGTGGCTTTAGAGATTTCTTAGCTATCCACGGAATGAAAAGTTTAGGTGGTTTTGGAAGGATAATAAATATGATTCAGGAAGCGAAAGCAAGAAATGTTTTTAAATACCCAGCTCAATCATCAAACTTAAAGACTGTTGTAAAAGCTATAGCATCTAAAACACAGTCTAGTAAAGTACCTGCGATGTTGCTTGAATTAGAAAAAAGATTGGATGAGGCAGCAAAATGTGCGGTTGAAGATTTTCATTAATTAAAAGGCGAAAGATAACACTTTCGCCTTTTTTGTTTTACCTTATTATTTTCGTATTTAACAAAGTCTTTTGTATTGACGGATCAATTATACCACTTTGGGCATTTATTAGTTTAAACACGTTATTCATTTAGCCAATTAAATGCTCTATTAAAATATTGATCTGCGTAATTTTTCGCCTCACCATTATTAAAACCAAAATGTTTGAGTTGCCGTTGAAATGAACCTGGGGATGGGACAGCAAGTGCTGTAATGGTTTTTTCTGCAATATTAAACGAAATTGTTATTGGTTTAAAATCTCCCGTCAGATTACCGTTGATTGCTTTTAAGAAGCTATACTGAAAATTGGTAGATAATATTAAGTCAACTTTTCCGCCATTTCTAATCATAATTTTATGAAGCGTACTAAGTACGCCTTTTGACGTACACATAACTTTAGTTACGCCTTGATTAAAAAGGTTAATTATTGCGTCTTCATTATGACAATATTATGTAAAGCAGAATCTTCACTACTAAGGCCATTTTCTACACCTTTTTTTACAATGAAGCGATCACAGGATATTATTGTATCAGATATTGCAATTTGATGTTTCTTTAAGCTAATTAAAATTTTGTCTCTATCCCACGGACGAAGGATGGTCGAATCTAAACTGTTACTGTATTTTTCCCAAAATTTGTTTTTACTGCTGCCGTAAAAAAACCGTTGTGATCCTTTTTTTAATCGCATATCTTTTTTTAAGGGGTTATCATCATCTGTACATTCATAAACTGGAAAGCTCCCTAAAATGAGTTTTGTTGCATTTGGGATAAGTCCATCTTGAAGATACGGGTGTGTTTCAATTTCGTTTTGTGGCATCTTAGTGGATCGTTTAATTATGCAAATACCGCAAAAACACTCGTAATTTCTGGTGTTTTTAATACAATTTATTGTAACTTATTGAAAATCAATAGTAGGTTATATTTTAAGTTAAAAAGTAACCTAAGTTTTATGCTTTAAAACTGAGTTTTAAAATGGATCGACAGGAAAAAAATCTTTTACTGAACACTTGAAGATTTTAGCTGCTTGGTTGATATGATTGAGATTGTACTTTGCTCTGTATTTTGTACTTTCTACGTTTCCAATAAAGCCATATGATACATTCATTTGGAATGCAAAATCTGCTTGAGACAATCCGATCTCTTCTCGCTTTCTTTTTATTTCGGAGATTACAAACAACTCAATTTTTGTGTGAATAATTTTGTCGGCCATATTAGGCGCAATAACGGGACACAGAAAATTTTATTCACCCATACATGTATGTGTAAATTCTTTATATATTTATCGAAAAATATTAAATGAAAAAAAACTATTTATTTAGCGTTCTCACCACTTACATTTTAATTGCAGGCTGCTCAGGCGATCAGAAAAGAGGTAATGATGTTTTTGAACGTATTTCCTTAGATGTAAATACTGCATCTCAAGGGCTTCTTAAGTTCAATGATTTTGAAAAACTGGATGGCAAAGAAATTCAATCAACAAACAGTCTTTATGAGCTTGAATTCAAAGGATTTATTTCTGCAGAAAAAAACTGCTGTTGGGAAGACGCCCCATTAAAAATTACTTCTTCATCAGATTTGTCTAGAGGTATTGAAACGGTATCATATCCATTAAGCTTTAAAATTTCAAATTGTGTGGATATTACTAATCAAAATTTCACTAAAGTAGGCTGGGGATACAAAGTACTAGGGAAAGCATATTTTGAAAAAAGAGATAGTGGATGGAAGCTACTAGATTATGTATTGATTGATTCGGCGAGGGTTAACAAGCTTGCCGGTTTAATTTCTAACTTTTAAATTAATAACCATATTATGAACAAAAATTACTTTTATTGTGCTGCATTCTTATTGTTAATGTATTCTTGCAATAACACTACAATAGCTACAAATCAGGAGTCTTCGGCATCAGAAAACAAAGAATCACTATCAACAGAGCAAAAGTTTTGCGGAGAATGGGTTGTCATTACTTCAAAAGGCAAGTTGGAAGCGCTTACGGGACAAAGAAATATTAGTAAAGGGAAGTTGTTTGACATTACTAAAAATGATGATAAATACTTGCTTGTTAAAAAGGATTTTGAGATTGTTAAACAAGGGCTTGTACAACAAGATGAAAATACGCTTATCGGTGTTAATTCTGATGATTCAACTACTCGACTGAAATATGATCTAACTTCAGATCATTTAACTTTAGAAATGCCTGACGAGGAAATGGAGCTTGAGAGGGTAAAATAATATTAGCCTTTATATAGTTTGATTTGCTTGCGGAGTATTTAAACTATATAAAGGTTTTTATTTTTTTGTTTAAACAACTGATTTTAAAATTTATGTTTTAAACAAGTTTTTTCCAATGTTAAGGTAATTTATCGTTTACGCTTAATAAATGTATTAAATCAAAGGAATCTAATGCCTTTTTAAGTTATTACAATGTAACTGGACACTTCTTTTTATATTTAGGGAGATGGAAATTATGATAGTTCCATTCCTTAATATATGAATGATTACCAAACCAATATTTCTGAAACGGTTGAGATTTTAATTGAAATAAAGCATAAGCTTATTCAAAAGATTTTTGATTTAGCTATCACTGGGGAATTAAAAGAATGGTCAGATACAATTGAGGAGGGAGAACACTTTTTCTTTAGTAGAGAACTGTTCGAAAGTTTAGAAGATAGGAATGTTAAGGTGATCATAGGGGTGGTTGCAGAAATTGAGAAAATACAAAATTTATTCTTGGCATAATAAATATCTTAATATATATGAAAACCCACCTCTGTGAATGTATTCATTAGCATCATTCCGAATATTTCTTTAAACAATGCAGGAATATACTTTACCTCTAAACATCTAAAAAGCAAATAGCGTCACATGGCGCTTTAAAAACTTTTCCATTTTCGTCTTCAACAATCCCAACGGTTCTTGCAAACCATTTCTCATTTTCATAGATGGGATCATCAGCCCACTTATGAAATTTACCAGATATCGGAGTTTTATTATACTTAATTCCATTTACAGTATAACAGGCTGAATATGTGATTTTGGTAAGTTCGTTTCTGTTCATTTCTTGCTGACTTTTTACAAGTATGGGAGTTTTTCGGGATTAAAAAAAGTATAAGATGATTTATCCAACTTACTTCCGATTATTAATTGAATCTTAAAACATAAATCATAAAATCTATAGACTAAATTTGTCAAGGTAACAACCAAAACATTAACTCTTTTTTATGATTTCGCATTTCTTAGATTAATTATATACTTTAGCGCTATTAACGCTTTTTTATTGATATCATATATTTTGACAAAGATTGAAAGACGAAAAAACTACTCGCAAACTTATCATTGATCAACGTTTACAATCAGCTGGGTGGAATATAGCAGACCGCACTCAAGTCGTTGAAGAGTTTTTTATTATAGATTCTAATGGTTACTCGAAGAACAATACAAGGATTAAGAATAACGAGTTTAGCGACTATGTTTTATTAGGAAGAGATGGTAAACCTTTAGCAGTGATTGAAGCTAAGAAAACTACTGTAGATGCTAGAATTGGTGAAGAACAAGCAAAACAATACTCTTACAATATTCAAAAACAATACAATTGTGATTTGCCGTTTTGTATGTACACTAATGGAAGTGATATTTATTTTTGGGACTTAGAAAATTACTCCCCAAGAAAGATTTTTGCTTTTCCGACACGTTCCGACCTTGAAAGAATGGTATTCATTCGCAAGAACAAAAAACCATTGGCAGATGAATTAATAAATACAAATATTGCTGGCAGACCTTATCAAATACAAGCTATCAGAGCTGTATTTGAAGCCATGGAAGAAAGGAAAAGAAAATTCCTTTTGATTATGGCAACAGGAACAGGCAAGACAAGAACTTGTATTGCAATGGTTGACGGTTTAATGCGAGCAAGTTGGATTTCAAGAGTTTTATTTTTAGTGGACAGAATTGCTTTAAGAGACCAAGCAATCGAAGCCTTTAAAGAAAATGCACCTCAATATTCTGTTTGGCCACAAACTGGCGAAACCAAAATAGTAACTGATAGACGGATTTATGTTTCAACATATCCGACAATGTTAAACATCATTGAAAATGAAAAAGGCGGCTTATCGCCCCACTTTTTTGATTTGATTGTTATTGATGAAAGTCACCGTTCTATTTACAATGTTTATCAAAACGTACTCAACTACTTCAATACAATTGTGCTTGGCTTGACAGCAACACCAACTGATGCAGTTGACCATAACACATTTGAATTGTTTGAGTGTGAAGATGGTTTACCAACCTTTGCATATACGTTTGAAGATGCTGTAAATAACAAACCACCCTACTTGTCAAATTTCGAAGTGATGAAATTGACAACCAAGTTTCAACAGGAAGGAATTCATCTCAATACTATAAGTGAGGAAGACCAAAGAAAATTAATTGCAGAAGGAAAAGACCCGATTGAAATAAATTTTGAAGGAACAGAAATTGAAAAAGCGGTTACAAACAAAGGAACAAATGCTCTGATAGTTCGTGAATTTTGGGAAGAATGTATAAAAGACCCTAATGGAGTTTTGCCAGGCAAAACCATTTTCTTTTGTATGACAATGAAACACGCAAGGAGAATTAAAGAAGTGTTTGACCAATTCTATCCGCAAGGTGCAGGTGAAATAGCCAAAGTGATTGTTTCAGACGACCCAAGAGTTTACGGCAAAGGTGGTTTATTAGACCAATTTAGAAATAACGACTTTCCAAGAGTTGCCATCAGTGTTGATATGCTTGATACAGGAATTGACATTCCTGAATTAGTAAATTTGGTATTTGCAAAACCGATTTTTTCTTATACCAAGTTTTGGCAAATGATTGGAAGGGGAACAAGAGTTTTAAATCCGAATCAAAGAAGAAGCTGGTGTCACGACAAAGACAAATTCCTAATCATTGATTGTTGGGACAACTTTGAATATTTCAAACTTAATCCAAAAGGAAAGGAAAACTCAACGCAAACAGCATTGCCTGTTCGACTCTTTAAAATGCGATTGGAAAAATTAAAAGTTGCTCGTGAACGAAATTCTGAAATTGCAAACTCCGAGAAATTAGAATTAGAAAAACTAATTAACTCTCTGCCAAAAAACAATGTAGTAGTTCAAGACAATGCAACGGATTTGGAAAAAGTTTATGAGCCTAATTTTTGGAATGAACTGAATGAAGATAAAATTCAATTCCTTGAACAAACAATTGCACCCATATTAAGGGCTTTATCCTCGGTTGATTTCAAAGCAATGCGATTTGAAAAAGATATTGTTGAATTTACCATTGCTCAATTAAATAGCGAAGAACAAGACATTGAAAACCTAAAGGAATTAATCGTTACACAAATTGCAGAATTACCTTTAAATATTGGTGTCGTTGCGAAAGAAAAAGAAACCATCAACCGAGCTTTAAAAAACAGCTTTTGGACAAACCCAACTGACAGAGACCTTAAATTAATCATTGATAAAGTTGCACCATTAATGAGATACCGCCAACGATTTGACGGTGGTGACGAACAGGAAAGTTTGAATCTTAAAGATGTGACATACAAAAAGGAAATGATTGAGTTTGGTCCTGAAAATGAATTGGTGAGTGTAAGCCGATACAAAGAAATGGTTGAAGCAATGGTTCAACAATTGGCTAACCAAAATCCGATTTTGAAAAGGATTAAATCAGGGGAATCAATAACTGAGCAAGAATTGAATGAGCTTGCGGAAATGATGAACGAAAAAGACCCTTTCGTTACCGAAAAACTATTGCAACGAGTTTATGGAAACCAACACGCCAAGTTTTTACAGTTTATCAAACACATCTTACAAGTTGAAGCAGTACACTCTTTTGAAGAAACCGTGACTTTGGCTTTTGATGAATTTATCAAATTGCACAACAACCTTTCAAGTAATCAAATTGAATTTATGACGGTTTTGAAAAAGTACTTGATTGACAAAGGAAAAATTGAAAAGAAGGACTTGATAAATCCACCATTTACACAATTGCATCCACTAGGTATATTAGGTGTGTTCTCGCAAAAAGAAATTGAAGAAATAATTACAGTTATTCAAAGAATAGCTGCATAACAAAAAGAGAAAAAACAAATGTTATCAAACGAACTAAAATCTAATATCAATAAGCTTTGGGACAAGTTCTGGAGCAGAGGGATTACAAATCCGATTACAGCTATTGAGCAAATTTCTTATTTGCTTTTTATGCGTAGAATTGATGATGCAGACTCCTTGGAAAAAGCAAAGACAACATTTTCCGAACAAGAGTACAACTCCATTTTTGAAGGAAATGAGGATTGTCGTTGGTCGCACTTCTCACAGCTTGACCCCAACACTATGCTGGAAGTAGTTTCTAAAAAGGCTTTTCCATTCATTAAAAACCTAAACGACCCTTCACAGCCTTATACAAGGTATATGCAGGATGCAATCTTTATCATCAACAATTCTGCTTTATTGGATGAAGCAGTAAAAGCAATTGATGAAATATTTGAAGACATTAAAACGCAGCAAGATGCAGGGCAGCAATTTCAAGACACACAGGGTGATGTTTACGAATATTTAATCAACGAAATTGGTTCATCAGGAAAGAACGGTCAGTTCCGTACTCCAAGACACCTGATTCAGTTTATGAGTGAAATTATAGACCCTGACTGGACAGACAAAATTTGTGACCCTGCTTGCGGTACAGGTGGTTTTTTGGTAGGAGCTTACCAGCATATATTGACAAAATATACAAGTCCCGAAGAAATTACAGAAGACGAAAACGGACTAAAGCGTTTCAAAAAATATGGAGGTGATAAAATATCAAAACAAGAAGTTTGGGAAAATCTCCACGAAAAAACATTTTATGGATTTGATGTTGACCAAACAATGGTAAGAATTGGTTTGATGAACTTAATGCTTCACGGTATTAAAATTCCTCAAATTGAAAATACAGATACACTTTCAAAAAAATACGACCAAAATTATCAAGATGGAGAATATTCTGTGATAATGGCAAATCCACCATTTACTGGCAGAATTGACAAAGGCGGTATGAGTGACAAATTAAAAATTGATGGTACTCAAAGTGAATTGCTCTTTTTAGTTCGTATTTCCAAAATGTTACGTCCGGGAGGTAAAGCAGCCATCATCATCCCTGAAGGTGTACTTTTTGGTGGAAGCAAAAACCAAAAACAAACAAGAGAGATACTTTTAAAGGACAATCAATTAGAGGCGGTTATTTCACTACCTAGTGGTTCATTCAAACCATATACTGGAGTTAAAACAGCGATTTTAATTTTTACAAAAGCAGAAGAAGAGAGCCAAACTTGGCATACTGAAAAGGTTTGGTTTTATGAATTAAAAAATGACGGTTATAGTTTAGATGATAACAGAAAAAAATTAGCCGAAAATCCTCTTCCAATCGCTATTGACGCATATAAAAACAGGTTTACGAATACACCTATAGAAAGAACTGAACATTTCTTCGTTCCAATATCCGAAATTCAAGACAATGGTTTAGACTTGACTTACAACAAATACAAGAAGTACGAATATGAAGTAAAAACCTATGACCCACCGCAAGAAATTCTTAAATCCTTGTTTCAATTAGAAGATGAAATACGCAAGGAAATGGAGGAACTTAAAAACTTATTAGGATGAGAAAAGAAAAGTTCAAGGATATTTTCTGGTTTGCACCTAAGTCAAGAGTAAAGGCAGGTGATGGTCTTGAAAAAGGTCGATTCCCATTTTACACATCAAGCCAAAACTTGTCAAAATGGATTGATACAGAGCAATATTTTGATGAAGCATTGATTTTCGGCACAGGTGGCAGTCCGAGCATTCACTATGTTGATGAGCCATTCTCAACTTCAACAGACTGTATAGTGACTATAAATAGAATTGATGATATTAAAACGAAGTTTGTCTATTACTATTTATCAAGTAATATCCAAATACTTGAAGAAGGTTTTAAAGGTGCTGGGTTAAAGCATATATCAAAGAATTATATTGAAAATATCGAAATACCAATTCCTGAACTTGAAATACAAAATAAGGTTATTGCTATTTTGGATAAAGCAAAATCTCTTCTAGAAAAAAGACAAAGTTCAATAAATCTATTTGATGAATTAAGGCGTTCCACATTTTCAGATATGTTTGGGGACTCATTTTTAAATAACAAAAAATGGGAGAAATTAAGCCTAAATAATATTTCTACAAATGTTATTGATTGTCCACATTCCACTCCCGAGTATTTAGAAGTAAAATCCGAATATCCCTGTATTAGAACTTCTGAAATAAAAAATGGGGAAATTCTTTGGGATAGTATGAAATACATATCAGCGGCAAGCCATATAACAAGGATAGCAAGATTAGAACCAAGAGAAAATGACATTATTTTTGGAAGAGAAGGTAGTGTAGGAGATGCTGCAATTATACCTCCCAATTTAAACATTAGCCTTGGTCAAAGAGTAATGCTTTTTAGAGCTGATGAAAATTTAATTAATCCTGTTTTCTTTTGGTCTCAATTGCTTTCTGATGGAACTCAATTTATGATTAGTAAAAAAGTTATTGGAGCTACTGTAAAAAGAATCAATATTAAAGATTTGATTGAAATAGAATTCATTGTCCCTCCTCTTGAATTGCAAAATTTATTTGCAAGAATGATTTTGAAATTAATTAAACTGAAAAACAAGCTGCGGGAATCAGGAAAAAATATTCAAATCCTTATAGATGCTACTTCACAATTAGCTTTTAAAGGAGAATTGGATTTTAATACCGCTGTAGATTTAGAAGTGTTGCTTGAAAATGATTTTACTTTTTTCAATGAAAATAGTAACACCAAATCAATTCAACTATTGCTTGAAAGACTTGATAAAGACGAATTAAACGAAAAAAAGTTTTCAGAACAAGAAATATATGATAAAGCTAAAGGATTTGTTTTTGAGCTTTTGAAAGAGGGAAAAGTGAAACAAGTATTTGATGAAAAAACTAAAAGAGCAAAGCTTACCGTTTAATGAAACTATTAAAACTCAAAATAGAAAACGAAGAAGGTTTCAGAAGCTTGCAAAAAGGTTTTGAAATCAATTTTCATACTTTGGCAGATACCGAAGCAATGGGTGCTTTTCGCCCATTCTGCTTTGCAGGTTTAAATGGTAGCGGTAAGTCAAACGTATTAGAGGCATTAGCAAATATATTTTATCACTTGGAAGTTTGTGTTGCAAAATATTTACCTGAAAGCATAAAAGACCCGAAGAACTTTAACCGAAATGGATGTACACCTGATGCTTTCACTTTAGAATATTTGATTGGGCAGCATAACCGTAAAGGTTATGTTGTCGCATTATTCGACAAAGTAACTATCACCAAGGAAGAAGGAAAAGAGCCGAAAATGTTTATTCAGTCATTTCCATTTGGAAACACTGAAAGGAATGAAGTTTCTTTAGTTCCACCAAAGTTAAGAGACAGTGCGGCAGAAGGAAAAGTATATCTACCTGCACATATTATTGGTTACTCTTCAGGCGAAAATGAAATATTAAGTTTACCGTTCATTAAAAGTCGCTTAATCCACTTAGATGAATATAAACAAGCAACAAGAGATAATTATGAACGCTTTGACGAACCTGAAAACAGTCTAATTTATATTGACAACAATATGAGTCAGGCAGTTTTGCTTGCTTGTCTTTTGTTTGAGAGTAAAGAAACATTAGCACCATTAAGGGATATAGACAATACAGGAATATTGGGTCTGAAAAGTTTCAGAATGAATATTCAATTACACGATTTTGTTTTTGAAGACGAGAAAACTAAAAAGCAAACAACGATTCCAATTTTAAAACTCATAGAACAGCAACAACTAGACGACCTTAAAAAATGTGCTACTTCTTGGTTTTTAGACCACAAAACGAAAACACTTTGGTTAGATTTTTATGTGAATGACGCCACGAAGGATGCCTTCAAAGTACATTTTCATAATAACTCGTTAGAGTGTTTTCAGTTTTTCAGATTGTTGTATGAATTGAATAATCATTTTGTTGATGAAGAAACGAAAAAAGATGTGTACCGTTCTAAAGGCGTTTACACAGATGGAAAATTGCCAATAGGAAGCCCGAGGCAAGATGTTTTTCATTTCTTAGATTTCTACATTACAAAGGAGTTAAAGAAAACAGGAGAAATTAAAGATTTACTTTTAAGAAGTTTTTCAGATGGAGAACATCAATTTATTCACACAATGGGAATTTGTTTGTTGCTAAAAGATAAGCGCTCTCTCTTATTATTGGACGAACCCGAAACACATTTTAATCCAAGTTGGAGAGCCAAATTTGTGAAAATATTAAACGATAGTATTACCGCAGGTAATAAAGGAGAGCATCCGAATGGAAGCTATAATGTACATTTATTAAAGGACGTCCTATTAACTTCTCACTCTCCTTTTATTATTTCAGATTGTTTGCCCGACAATGTTGTTCTATTTGAAAAAGACGTGAAGGGAAATACCACAGCGAAGAAAGTTTCAGAATTAGATAGTTCCTTTAATACTTACGGAACATCAGTAGAATTAATTTTAGACAGATTATTTCATTATGACCAATCAATTGGTGATTTGTCAAATTCTGAATTGGAAAATATCAAATTCGAGAACATCAATTCAAAGCAAGATGTAGAAAAGGTAAAATCCAAACTTAAAAAGCTTGGTGAGTCAATTGAAAAAGATATGGTTTTAGCACGTTTAAATAAAATTCAAACCGCAAACTAATGCTGAGAACCTACCGACCAATAAATCATCCAATATTTACTTTGCATTCATACGTTGAGCATTTGGTTTGTCAAGTGTGGTGTAATGCTTCTGACGCATCGACTTGTTCAGCTTTACTTGAAGCAAATTTTGAAACAATATATAACGCATACGCTTGGTTAAAAATTGATGTTGATGCAATTTACCAAAAGTGTAAAACCTTAACTGACGAGCAAAGAGCAGACATAAGAGAAGCTTTCAATGTGAATAATAGAATTGATGAGTTGTGTGCAGGAACTTTGACTCCAATCGAGTTAGACACTTTAGCGGATGTTGTAAAAGATGATATGAAACCTTTGTTGGTAAAATTTTATGATTATCTAATAGACAGAGCAGAAGTACCTGGCGAAAAGCTTGATTATTATAATCAATTGAGGTCAGCTAATCCTGAATTTAAGTTCTGTCCATGTTGTGGTTTATCTCCAATAGAATCAGCAGAAACACATTATAGAGAGGATAATGACCATTATTTGCCTAAAGCAGATTTTCCATTCGCTACAGTGAATTTTCAAAACTTAGTTCCGCTTTGCAGCAAATGTAACAAGAAATGTAAAAGCACAAAAAATCCTTTTGATGCAGGTCGAGTTTCATTTTATGCATACGACACCACGCATATTCCAATTGGGGTTTTAGTTTCAATTAACGACAGTGCCGACTTAGACTACAGAACACTAAGAATAGCGGATATCGAAATTGATTTTGATAATGATGCCGATAAATTATCAACTTGGGACTGGTTATTCCAAATCAAAGAACGTTACAATGAAGAAACTAGGGGTTTTTCAAAAACAGAACTAAGAACAGTTGCAAACAGACTTTTTAGGAGTAGAGATAGAAAATTAGGGCAGACATACGAACAAATTTTAGATGACACAATCGAAGATTATGAATTAGAAATGTTTGAAGACCGTAAATTCTTGAAGCGACCATTTTTACAAACTATTAAAACAAAGCCCGAATGGATGGCAGTTTACTTATAGAAACTAATATTATAAATATCCCTTTGAAAAAACTAAATTGCATAGATTAATGACAGATTACCTTAAAATAAACGCGTTTAACTTTTTTTACTTAATGCTATAAAAATATCAATTACTGCAATTGCCGTATCATATAAAATATATATGCTATAAAAAAGCACAGCAGTTAAAATAGAGTCTACCGCAAATGATGCTGTACAACTAGCGTCATTTGCAATAATTTTACTGTCTCCAATTGTTATTGTAACTATCGATATTACAATCATAGCAACCTGCTCATAAATGGATATTTTTAATTCTTTGAATGTTTCAGAAAAATCAATTTCCTTATGTGCTATTTTAATCTCGGTTAACTTGCTCAAAATAATTGCTCTAACAGCAGATGTGATTGCTATTAGGGTAATCGTTAGGCTGATTATATTTTGATGTAAAAATTTGGCTAAAAACTCACTTTTAATTGAATAACAGAACCCAGTCATCAAGATACCTAAACCAAAAAATATACAACTGTTCTTTAACATAAGCTATTCAAAGATTTTATTCCATACGTCTATCAACTTTAACTGGTTGGTGCTTTCAAATT
Source organism: Pedobacter ghigonis (assembly GCF_903166585.1). GTDB lineage: Bacteria > Bacteroidota > Bacteroidia > Sphingobacteriales > Sphingobacteriaceae > Pedobacter > Pedobacter ghigonis. The sequence continues at coordinate 46,792 of NZ_CAESCM010000011.1, read as the reverse complement.
CTGCGGAATCAATATAGGTTTCCTTAACCATATTTGAAGTACTAACTTTCTTTTTAATACCTTTGAGTTTCATTTTAATATTATCTCCACCACCCTCGTTACTATAATTAACTAAGTTATTTAGATGAGTGTTTTTTTTGTTAATGTTTTCAAGGACACCATTCTCAGGAGCTTTAAGACTGATATTAGTCTTGTGACTGTTTGTCACGTCAATGAGGTGTTTTAGTGGCTCTGTTAAAGATTTTGAAATGCTAGCAAGATTTGGCTTAACAATTTCAAATTCAAGTTTCTCTATCTTTTTCTGGTTTTTTCCAACAAAATCCCAAAATGATCCTTGATCTACAACAGGTTCAATGTGAATGGTAAGTTCATATTTGGCGAGCAGAGTGCTGTATGCATGCTGCAATATATTTCTTACTGTACTCGTTTTTTTAAAAGCGCTTTGATTATCTTCAATTAATATCTTTTGAACTTCTGAATCATTATTTATCGCAATGTATATAAATGGTTGATTATTAAAGTCCAATGGTTTGAAATCCTTATATAATGTCGTCTTTCTCTCTACAGCAAGCTTCATTATAAAGATATCATTTTCAGCATAATCTATTTCTATAGGTAATTGAGCCGTATTGATTCCCCTTATTGATTTATTTGCTAATAATATCTCGCTAAAAAATTGATTTTTCTTTTCTTTTAATTGTTCAACAGTAATTTCTTTATTGAATATAGATAGTTGGTCTGATTTAACGGGCACTAAATGGTAACGATAATTTTTGAATGGAATTCTTTTCTTCATTGAGAGTGATAATTGATTTATAAAAGTCTCAAGATACAAAAAATATTTATACTAATAATTTAGTAGCTTAGCGTTTAATGTTTAATTTATTTTACTGCTTGATGATGACATGAGTATAATTTATTAAACATACTGTAATAGGGAGTTGTTAAAAATGTTGTAATTCTTAAAACTGCTAAATCTAATATTTAAATAGATGATATTGCACTACTGTACGAAGTACTGATTTAATATTAAATTGTATATATTTTCCTATTATATACATGACTATTATACAATTTTCAGATTATTTCCTGTAACTTATTGATACCTAAAGGTAGGTTACTTTTTGCATAGGAAAGTAATCCTATAGAATTAGTAGATGATTGATTGGTGTTTATAGATAAATAGCTGGTTATTAGTTATAGATTTTTTATTCCTGTTTTTCGCGAAAGCGGCCCTAATTTAAACTAAAAACATAACTTAACAGTTGTGAAAACCTTAATTACGCTCTTATTTCTCTCGCTGAACCTCCCCATAGGCCTAAAAGCCCAGAAAGAAAGTTCTCTGGTCGCAGACCGGAAAAGCCATTCATTTCCATCCGGTAGAGACACACTGCTAAGCTATAGCCATAGCGGCGATTACCGCGTCTACATCCAGGACAATCAGGTTAAAGTCGAAAAAGGAATTAACGGCAAAAAAAATGACCTTCCATTTGAAATCGAAAGCCGGAAACCTGAGAAAAACCAGGAATTTTATAGCCCTTTTGCCGGCACCCGCACCGTACTCCAATTAGATGACGGTTATTTAGTCGGCTTTAATAACGGAGAATTTGGCGGAAGCTTAAACTGGTTCTCCGCCGATGGAAAAGCAAATTACCTGATCGCTCGCCCAAATCTCCAGCAGTTTATACAGCGCGATGGAAAAATCTACGCCATAGAAGGCCTTTTCCACATGTCATTAAACCTAGGTTCAATCCTGCAAATCGAAAAAAAAGGAGAAAAATGGAGCGCATCAAATTACCTGAGCTTACCTTCAGCTCCAAGGGCAATCACTGTAAACAACAACAAACATTTCCTCATCGCATCAGCATCCGCATTACTATCCATAGATGATAAGCTCAACATCACAACCTTGTATAGCAACACCAACTGGTTATATTACCTCTCCCCAAACTCAATCGTTTACCACAACAATACGGTTTATGTAGGCATGAGAGGAGGAGTATTCAAATACCAACTTAATACCAAAAAACAAGACTGGTTGCAGCCGGATCAATAACCAAGTAGAAAAACAATAATAAATAGGTGGAGCTATTTCAATAATCTGCAGCGATTTTTTCATAAGCTAAACCGACTTACCAATATATTACTTGTGAAAAGAATTGTTATTGAATGCTAAACATCCTGTTAGGCTTGCACATTTGCCCCGACCATAAAGATCTAAGATTTTTGCTTTGCTAACATTTTCTTCGAGCCGCCATCAGCCTATCTGTATGTGATGTATGTCACGATAATCGGGCAGCTTAAAAATGTGATATACGTCACGCAACTCCTTTAGCTCTTGTTAGCACTTTTACAGCCTGATTAGTTAATATAAAAATGCAAGCAGAATGCTATCGATAATCAGGGTGGTGTTATTAAAAGCATAAAAAAATGAAGGTTATGAAAACGAAAAAAGTATGGTTTATTACAGGTGCATCAAAAGGTTTTGGCTTAGAAATCGCCAAAGCAGCACTTGCAGCAGGAGATTATGTTGTGGCAACAGTTAGAAGCAATGCTGTTGTACTGGAAGAAATATTAGGGGATAAAAACGAAACATTGGTAGTAATCCTTGATGTAACCAAAGAAGATCAGGTGAGGCAGGGTGTTCAGGATGCGATAAACAAATTTGGCCGTATAGATGTATTGGTGAACAACGCTGGATATGGCTTACTGGGAGCTACTGAAGAGGTGAGCGATGAAGAGGTAAGAAAACAGTATGATACCAATGTTTTTGGTTTGTTGAATGTAACAAGAGCTGTTTTACCCCAAATGCGTAGCCAAAAATCAGGACATATTATCAATATATCCTCTTTGCTTGGTTATACTGCTTCTGTTCCTGGTTTCGGACTTTATGGTTCTACCAAATTTGCTGTAGAAGGTATAACCGAAGGTTTAGCCCTTGAAGTAAAACCGCTGGGAATACAAGTTACAGCAGCAGCACCCGGGTATTTCAGAACAAAATTTGCCTCTACTGAATCCTATCAGGCGGCAGAAAAAATCGTTGAGGATTACAAAGAAACAGTCGGACATGTTAGGGGTTTTATCAGTCAGATAGACGGAAACCAACCAGGCAATCCTGTGAAATTAGCAGAGGTAATTGTTAATTTAGCCCAAAGTGAAAACCCGCCAATACATTTGCCGCTAGGTTCTGACGCCGTGGCTGCCTTCCGTATCAAAAGCGAAGAGGGAGGTAAAGAAGTAGATGCATGGGAAAGTATCTCGAGCAGTACAGATTACGCTAAAAATTAATTTGTCCTGAGCAGTATATGCTCAAGGCTTAAATTTGATTGTTGTTCTGTTAATATGGATGCCTGCGTGCCTATATATTGACTCCAGGATTAGGTAGAGAAAATCCGGAACAATAACAGCCCCTCACAATGAGGGGCTTGTGTTTTGTGATGGTAATAATTTCAGCGAGCGTTAGCGATCATAAAGGGGATAGGAATATTACCAATATATATAACTGGCAGAACGACAGTTCAAGAGGATTACTTCATTTCTTTTCTGGTAGCATAAGGTTTGCGAACAACCTCAAATCATGGAGGAAAAGCTTCGAAATTTTTACAGGCTGCGTAATTGACAGCAAAACCTGAAATTAACGGAAACTGTGTTGGAATGTAGAAGCCCCTTTAAAGGGCATTTGGATCCCATGGTAAATCAGGATCAATTAGCACAATAAACTTAGGAAAGACAGGTATGGTTTTTCTTATCACCGGAAATGATCCATATACAGGTTACCCAGCTTAAGCAGGCGGTTGAAATCCCCAGTTCAGGATCGGCTAGCGTGAAGGAGGACAAAATAGCTACTACCGAAACCGCAGATGCAAATAAATAAGGAAGATATTTTTTCATACAGTTAAGTATTCAAAAATCAAACCAAGTAAGCCTGTATGGCAGGACAGCTGATCAATATTTCACTGTCCTGACATTTCTACCAAAAAAGTCAGTTTTCATTTCATTTTCTTGTCAACTGGTTTTTTAAAATTCAGATCAAAAGTATTGAATATACTACATTATTTTCCAAACCTATCCTGGTCGCTCAGGAACCGCCACAATACATCAATTTCCTCCCGGTTGCATGATTTCAGGGATCCTGATAGTTCACATACTTAATAATCACTGTTATTTTTCTACAAGATAACTGAGTTCAGTTACACCATTTGAAAACTGTGTGGAGCTCAGTAAGTTCAGTTTTACCCTGTCCTTAATATCTTTGAAAAGGGGAATACCTTCTCCAAGAATAATCGGATTCACAAATAACCAATACCCATCAATCAGGTTTTCCTTGATGAGGGAATGGGTTGCTGTTGGGCTGCCAAAAAGTAAAATTTCACTACCTTCCTGTTGCTTGATTTCTTTGATATGTGTTGCAATATTATTGCTGATAATTGTTGTATTAGTCAAATCACTCCCTTGCATTGTTTTTGACAGGACGAGTTTATGGGCTTTTTTATACCACGCTGAATGTTCAATATCATGTTTGCTCGCATCAGGCTGGTCTGCTGCGGTAGGCCAGTAACCTTGCATCATTTGGTAAGTTTTCCGTCCATAAAGGGCCGTATCTGTGCCACTAATCCGTTTGCCTACATGGTCAAAAAGTTCTTCATCAACCTTAATCCAGTTCATTTCGCCGTTAATACCTGCAACAAAACCATCAAGGGATATATGCATAAAAGAAATAATTTTTCTCATCCTGGTGCTTGTTATTTTGGGTTTCTTTAAATATTTAATGCTTATTGAAGACAAATTTTTGCCTAATTATTTTAGATCAAAAATAATATACTCGTTCCATCCGGATGGGGGTCGTTTAAGACAAAATACGGGACTTATCAGCATTGTATTTTTAGCTTTTTTCCCAGTTGGGTATTTTGGCAAAAGTGGTTCTTCCACACTTTCAGATAGTATTTGCAGATCATCCTTTTTAATGAGAAGTATCTTGAATCCAGCAGACAATACAGATAAACTGATCGATACACTGGAAATAGCCTTCAAATAAAGTAGTTTTAAATACTGTACCCTCCTGAATTTACTTGCCGGGATAACTAGTTCAGCGTTTACCATTTGCAACAACAAACTGCACACGCTACCCAACCTCTCAGTCCCCGCCCAGTATTAACTAATTATTAATTTTTTAACAACCTGTCGCAAACCGCCCAATCTTTGCGTTTCTTTAAAAACAAAAAACGCTCATGAATCCAAAACTTACCATTTACCTCTTGCTCGCTATTACCCTCTTCACCCTGGCTTGTAAGAAAGTCCCAAAGGGTGTCCAAACCAAAGTATACGGATACGTAACCGATACCGCCAAAAACAAACGCATTGGCGGCGCAAAAATCGCCATACTTGGCTGCAAAATCCACCCATTTTCCGGAGGGGAAATATGTAGCGATCAGGTAGCCACTACAAGCGCTGGAAGCGACGGAAATTTTCAGCTCAACTTTACCTCCAATGGAAAATATTCAGCCTACGAGCTTCAGCTCATTCAAACAGATGACTATAAATCAGCCTACGAGTACTTTAGTTACCCATTAAATGCAGGGAAAGACAACCAAATCATCGTCAAAGCAACCGAGTTCAACACCCTTAAATTTCACCTAAAAATAGATAAAACAACTGCAGACAGCCTAACAGTTGCGGTAAACTTCAAAAGGCAGACACTTTCAGCAAAACCCCTGGACACCATCCTGGAATTCAAAATCGAACCCGGACAGGACAATTATATTCGGTTTGTCGCTCATTATCCAGGCTACAAAACCAGGGGTACTTATAAAAAAATCAAATTTGGAACCGATCCAATAGTCAACCACGAGCAACTCATTCCAAATACCGACGATTTACCATACAATTAAAACCCAACAAAAAAAGAAAGGCAAATCATGAAAAATCTAATCTTGCTCTTAATGATCTCGCTTACCGCTGCATCCTGTAAAAAAGACAATCAAAACTCTGATCAGCTCAGCGGAAAATGGGAACTGGAATCCGTCCAGGAAGGATTTTCAGGAAGAACCATCAAATACCAGAGCGGACAAGGTAACATCCTTGAATTTGCTAAAAACACCTACTCGGAAACCAGGGACTTTAAATCACTCAGGCAAGGAAGATACAACACTATCCGTAAAACTTCCATGATCACAAGGCAAGAGGAAGATTTTCTCTCATTTGACGGCACCGATCCACAAAGCTTTTTCTCCATTACCGGCTATCAACTTTCCATCAGCCAGGATGCATACGATGGGGGAGGTCTGAGCTACCGCCGGATCAACAAAAATTAATAAGCCTGCCAGGCCCTTACGTTAAACCTAGCCAACGATAGCCGCGTAAGTATAATTACCAAAGCCAGGATCAACCCAGTAAAACAAAGCTATGAAAAAATCAATCCTTATCTATTCAATTTTATTTACCACTTTTCTGGCTGTATCAGCCTGCAAAGAACACGGACCCTATAAAATGCCCTACAATGGTGCAGTGGGAACCGTCATCGCAAAAGAAACCTGTAATACCGACACCACAAGAGACTACTGGCTGATCGAAATTTACTCCGCCTCATCCCACGGCCAACAATTTGGGGACAAGCTTAGCCTGAACGGAGTCTCCTATACCAATGCAATCAAAACAGCAGATCTTCATGAAAGCCTAAAGAAAGTCGGGCAAAAGGTGGGATTTGATTTTACCATCACAGGAGCAGCTACTTCAACTCCGAACTGCAATATCACCAGTCCTAAAATATATACCCTGAAAATCGCTGAATTTAAACACGTCAGTCCAGCCGTATTCTGATTTACGCGGCTTTGTTATTCCCAAAGCCTGGCTTATCCTTCTTCCTTTCGCTTCTGTGATAATTTTTGCACTAGCCCTCCGAGGTAATCCTCCAGCGTAGTTTCTCCAAAATATGGTTCGGGAGCCTCAAATTTTTCATTCATAGTAAGCTCAGTCATGCCGATAAATGATTGGGTGGAAGCAGCAGAGAAACCTGCCTTTTGCAAATAAGCTGCCCAATCCTCTTTAGGGATCTCATTGGCCACTATGTTTTTATCCAGGATATCATTTAGGATACGCACCGCATCAGCCGCAGCATATTCCTCCGCCGCCTGAATATAAAAAGTTCCCAGCCGCTTCTCACTGATTATTTGCGCAGCAAAATGACCGATATCAACAGGCGATACCATTGGTAATTTAAAGTTCGCTGGTAACAGCGTATCAAATTTTCCTGATTTAATCGCTATTTCAGCAGACATATCTAAATTACTCATGTAATAAGCACTCCTAATAATAGCAAGGGGAGATCCATGGGCTTTAAGCCCTTGCTCAAGCGCATAAAGGGTACCCAGGTCAAATATCCCTTTCTCATCTCTTGCACCATAGGTAGAGGCCATTACAATTTGCTCAGGCTTTAGCCCGGCTAACGCTTTGAGTATACTTTGTACTTGTTTTCGCTCCTGTGCCTCAGTATCCTTGCCTGGATCCGCAGGTGGATTTAAAATAAAAAGGCGATCAGCCAACCCAAAAAGTTCATGTAATTTTTCGCTGTCCAGCACATCCGCAGTCTCAAAGCCCACTCCCTTACTTCTCCAAAGTTCTGCTTTCGCATTGTTATGCCCGATAATGAGCACAGACTCCCCCCGTTTTAAAAGTTGCTTGGCCAGTGCAGATCCGATATGGCCGGTGCCCCCTAAGATTACAAAATTAGATTTCATAACTAACTAACCCCTCATAGCAGGCAGAAGTTTTAAATTATTATAGATGGCAGGAAATAAGTTATTATTTGGAAATTTGCGTAAGGGATCAGCTTATTATCATCCTTCCTAAAAAACAAAAAATAGTCAATGTGCTGCTTCAATATGCCATTCGTTGAAACTTTAATTTCATATAAAAGGTAAAACTCTTTGTTGCTGCTTATCCGTTTTTACGAATATGCATTCAGAATTAACGAAAAGATACGCAAACCTATCACATATCAACTGCCGCTTGTAATCCCCTTTGTTTGTATCGAATTTTAAACGAACAAAACCCACACGCCAGGGCATGTTGGCGAATTTACCTAATCAATTAAAATTAATATCATGAAAAATTTAAAAGGAACGAAAAAGGATTTCTCCTTACTTGAAAACCAAAAACTGACTGATTTATCGTCAATCAACGGCGGAAGGGCATTGGGAGGTTACACCGACATTCAATCTAATGTATTTGTTGGAGAGGGTTGTATAGAATATGACCACTATTCGGGCGAAAATGGTACAGGTCAATACCTTTACAGGGAGATCCGTCGTCTTGCACCGGGAGAACCTATTCATAATTACTAGCATCTGCGTAAATGTAATTTCGCCGATCAATTCCGGCCAAAATTCCATTTAACCACGATTATTGAAAAAGTTATGGATTGCCCTCTTAAACCGGGGGCAACCATATCAAAAACATTGAGGGCTTAAGATAATAACAATGATTTTAATTATATCCAAGAAGCAAGAGACTACCACCAATGAAGTTATAAAATGGCTTTTGGCAATGGATAAAAAATTCATTCGGGTGGATGAAGATGAAGTGTTTGAGATAAGAGCGAAAGAAAAACGCATCTACATAGAAAGCCATAGAAACTGCTTTTATATCGATGAAGTAACCAGTGTTTGGTACAGAAGAGGGAGATTAAGGTTTAAAAATATCCAATACGATAACCCGGCTGTAGATATCCACATGCAGGAGCACCAACATTGGTTGCAGGATTATGTAATCAAAAAAATTGAATCAAAAAAACACGTCAATAAGCAAAGCACCAGTGCTGTAAACAAGCTTATGGTGTTAGAGCAGGCCAAAAAGCTAGGACTAGATGTTCCTGAGTTTTATTTGGCTGAAGATACGGCTGAAGTGGTTTTGGATAAAACCATTATAAAGCCATTAACCGGAAACATTACCATCAATAATTACAAAGATTATGCGGAAAGTATTATGTACACCAACATAATAGAGCATAAAGAAAAAGACAGTTTTTTTATCACATTTTTTCAGGAAAAAATTGAGAAAGATTTCGAAATACGGAGCTTTTATTTGAACGGGGAGTTCTTTTCTACAGCAATAATGTCACAAAGTGATGAGCGAACCAAAACCGATTTCAGAAAGTACAATCTTCAAAAGCCTAACCGAAATGTGAGATATAATCTTCCTGTTGAAATTGAAGAGAAAACGCATCAATTAATGCTGTTACTGGATGTAAACTGTGGATCAATAGATTTTATTAAGAGCGGAGAGAAATTTTATTTTTTAGAGGTAAATACCGTTGGCCAATTTTTAGGGGTTTCAGCCATGTGTAATTATGCTGCAGAGAAAGCTATAGCCGAATATTTATGAGATACCAAATCGAAGAAAAAAATAAGTTGCCGCTTACATTCAGGTTTGTGGATGAATACAGAGGTGAAAAAAATAATCAAAAAAGTAATGAGGTGATTTATGGCACATGCAATTGCTACAAGACCAACTTTCTGATGCTGGTAAAACCATATAAGCCAATTAGCAGATTGTTATGAAGTACTTTAATTTATTTAGCGATATTTTAATAACCAAAGGTGTTAACAGGATCCTGATCTCTGATTTACAGCGCAACAATTCTGAGTTGCAATCTTTAGAATTGTACAACATTGTTGAGGAGTTGAAATCCAATTCTATTGAAGAAGTATTTGCTTTTTATGATGAAGAATCAAAAGAAATAGTAAAAGAATATCTCGATTATTTGTTGGAAAAAGAATATGGCTTTATTACTGAGCATGATTGGGATAGAAATTTTCCACTACTCTCTCTCGAATTTAGAGAGGCAGGCAAAATTTCGAATATATTTATTGAGACGGCTGATTTATTGCTATCGCCACAGCTGGTGCAATCTATAGCTAATTTAGGGATAAAACATTTGGTATTCTATTGTGAAACTGTGTTTCCTTTAACATCTTTTTTAAATTTAGAATCCACATTCAACGACTCATGTGTAGAAAGCATCGAGATTTTCTCTCTGTATCACCCGGAAGTTGATGAGGATTTTATAAAAACACTTAATAAGAACTGTACCAGGATCTACAGTTTGATATTTTATAAATGTGAAAATGCTCCGTTTGAGCCAACTGATATTTTCAGGTTTAACCTGGTTTTTACCAATCAACATTTAAAACTGAATTCTTGTGGAAAAGTAGACTTAAAGTATTTTGATACTAACCTTATGAAGGTTTTAGAAGCCGTTAATCATAATTCATGCCTTAATAAAAAAATAGGTATTGATAAAAATGGCAATATAAAAAACTGCCCGGCAATGCCTCAGAGTTTTGGAAACATCAATGACATTGCTTTAGAAGATGCCATAAATATTAAAGAATTTAAGGCTTACTGGAACATCACTAAAAATGATATCATGGTTTGCAGGGATTGTGAGTTCAGAAATGTTTGTACAGATTGCAGGGCATTTACAGAACGTACACATACAAACCAGGCAGGACTTGATATATCCAAACCGCTAAAATGTGGCTACAACCCCTCAACCAATGTATGGGAAGAATGGAGCGCCAACCCGCTTAAACAAAAAACAATACAACATTACAGCATGCAGGAAATGCTTAATGCCCATTGAGACTAAAACAACTATCATTTTTACCATCCCTTGCTAAGATTGTGTGCCTTACATCACCTGCGCATTATCCAATTCCTAAGAGGGGAGATGAATTAAGTTGAAAAGGGATATTGTAATGCCTTTGAAAATTTCCTTCTTTTTTTAATCCAAATGCTGTCGCGAAAGGGATATGATATTCGTTTAAGCTATCAATAGAACCGGATACAGTTAACCGTTAAATAAATTAACGTAATGAAAACTTTTTCCAAACGCCTGCTAGGTTTAACTTTCTCTGCACTGATCCTTGTTTCATTCGGTTGTCGTAAAAACGCACCCGATACTCCTGCTTGCGCTAATATACTTGCTGAACGAGCTCCCGAGCGGGTTTTAATCAGGTTCGAAGATAAACTAACCGGCAAAAATCTGATCGGAGTAGCAGGATTGAAAACAGCAGATATCAAGGTTTTATCCGCTACCGGAGAGCTACCTATAAACCGCTGGAGAACATTGTCAGATGAACAAAATCCTCCATTAGGCGGCGCGGTTGAAATTGCACTTGTGGATAATAAACCCGGCAAATATACCTACAAGGTCATTTTGGGAAGTTTAACTGAGGTTAGTTTTGAATTCACCCTTACCCAGCATAAAGCCAGTAGCCCTTGTTTTACCGATTACCTTAAAGCCGGGAACTTCAAAGTTAATTCCCATGAATTTGGTTCTTTTGAACTTAGCGGAAAAGCTTATCCAGAAATACTGATTGTAAAAATATAACCAAAACCCAAAGCTGAAGAGCATACAAAAGCTGAGGTGGTTATCTTCCAACTAATAAGCTATTGTTAGTTGCAGGGACCATTTTGTTCATCTATACGTTTGAGGATCGAGGATAAGATGATATTATAGGCCACATAGGCTACAAAGATGAAGAAACCCAATTGCAACGCCGAATTATTTGCCGTAACTACATTTAATGTTTCGCTCTTTATATTGAGGCCCGAGAGCTGGCTTTTTAAGATCCCGTTAAGCCCAATGTAAGTCATGGCTATCCCTACCACCATTACATCTGCCATATCCCACTTGCCAAGGTCAAAAGCCAGAAAACGGACAAATTTAGAATTGCCCAGCAGTTCACTGCATGATGCCTGCAAGCCTCTGGCAACCAGCCTTAGCAAGGGGAGGATGACCACAAATAGTAGCAGTAACACCCCCACAAGTACCGCATCGGGTTTAGGTTGTTCTATTAACGTACCAATAATGCCCAGTATACTTTTGCTTTGAAAGAAAAGCACCTGATTGTTAAAGACAAGTTTTTCTCCAAGTAATGCGAATTGTAGTGTACTTATCCTGGCATCAACCTCTATGATGGGAGAAGATACACCTACTGCCAGCAGAATGAAGGCAAAAAGCAATGAGATGATAAAAAGGGGAACCTCCAGGTCTACTTTCCTGCGTAAGGTCAGCCAAAGCAGCAGTGCGATCGCGATACAAGCTGTCATTCCTATTGCATAGTTATAACTAAGCCCTTTAATCCTTTTCAGTTTAGCATCAGTAAGCTTGTTGAAAGCGGCAGCATTTTCCACCTGGTATTTTCGGTAAATACTCCGTTCTAGAGACGAAATGGTCCCGTCGCTGCGGTCATAAGTCTGGGCTTCGAGTTCATCGAGTTTCCCCTTCGCTATAGATTTTAACTTTTTGATGCTTTTCGGACTGGTTATTTTGTTTACGATCGTGCGCGAGAAGGAGGGAACCAGTGCATGGATTTCCTTTACATCTACAAAAGTGTTGAAAGCCAGTTTCTTGAGTTTTGCGCCAAGTCCTTTCTGTGGCCGGGTTACCTCTGCCACGGCTTTGTTCACCATCTGGTGCAACTGCGTTTCTACCTCCTGTTGCATATCTGCTTTCTGGGTTTTGTTTAATTTAAAGCCCTTTACCCGGCGGTCTACCACAGCAGATATTTTATCTCCCCAGCGGTCAACCGAAAAGATACCAAAAGTGATATTGTTCGAAAGACTATAATCTTCCTTAATACGCTTCTGTTTATAACTAAGGGCTCTAAAACGGTATCCACAGTAGGCTGCTGCTAATAGTAGTAGCGAAAGTGCCATGACCAGGACGAATGACACTGATTTTGAATGGCTGGTAGCCGGTTTGGTAGCGCTGGTGATATATTGTTGCAGTTTGCTCATTAATTTTTCGGGTTTAATGCACCTGGCGGGTGGTAATGGATTTGAGAATCGTAGATAGAATTAATCCGTACAATACAAAGCAGATAAAAATAATATAGCCTGGCTGTAGTGCAGTATTGTTGGTGGTGAGCACTGTTAGCGACTCGTTGTTGATATTCAGTGCCTTTAACTGGCTTTCCAGAAGCCCGTTCAAACCGATATAAGCCATCAGGATCGCAATAACAATAACATCCGCCATGCTCCATTTTCCGGATTGAAAAGCAAAGTAACGCACCAGCCGGTTCTCTGCCCAGCGCTTTCCGCCTAGCAGGTGCACACCCGTTGAGCTCAGTTTTACCACTGGGAACAGGATACTGAAAGCGAGTATCAGCACACCAACCAGAACCGAATCTATCGCCGACTGGCTGATCAGCACCCTAACCACATCCATAATGCTTTTGCTCTGAAAAAAAAGCACCTGATCTGCGAACACCACATGTTCTCCAAGTAATACAAAGTCTAAAGAACGGATACGGGCATCGACCTCGATCATCGATGCAGTAAGTCCGACAGCTAAAAGTATGAATGCGAAAAGCAGCGACATAATGAATAGTGGCGTGTGCAAATCTGTGCGTTTACGCAGGAACCACCAGAATGCAAGCACCACAATTACGCAAGCTAACATGCCAAAACAATAATAGTAGGTTTGTTTATGTATGTTGGCCAGCGAGGCAATGAGTTTTTGGTTGAGTTGTTGATTGGAAGACACCCCGTAATTATTGTATATTTTGTTCAGTATGGCCCTGTTGGCAACAAATGCCGTATCCTGGCTTTCTTCCCGGGCTATTTCATTAAATTCGCCCAGAGCCATTCGCCCCAGTTGTTTTTTATTTTTAGGGTTATCTATTTCGGCGATAATTTTTTTAGCAAAGGTGGGTACCTGTGCCCGGATACTGTCTGAGTTAACAAAATTTTTGATGGCGAACTTTTGAATTTTGCCGCTGATGGTTTTTTTAGGCTTGTTTACCAGCGCTTCAGCCTTATCAATGAGCGCCAAAAGAACCTGCTCCACTTCGCCCTGCAATACTTTTTTCTGCTGGCGGGTTATTTTAAGGCCTGAAACCTGATGATGGACAATATCGGCTACCTTATCCTTCCATTGCTGAACCGAAAACAGCCCATAAGTAATGTTGTTCACCCGGGAATAATCATGTTTGATCTGTTCCTGTTTACCGGATAATTCATGCAGGCGGAAACCGAAAAAACCTTCGGCAATCAGCAATATGCCCAGGGAGAGAATTAGCAAAATCCGGTAAACAAGTTTTCCTTCTGCGGGCCTTTTAGTCGTCTTTTCCAAACTGTTTTGTGCTTTGTTCAATGTCCTTTAACGAAACTATTGGCAGATAAACAATGGTATTGTAAAAAAAGTTTTAGGCCATTTTCTTCACCGCTAATAAAACAAATTGGTCTGTACGATATTGAAGACTGTTTTTTGATCCGAAAAACTTAAGTCAAGGTATTTAGTTGGTGGGCAAACAATATGCCCCCACTGATGTTTCTAAATTGATTTTTCAATCAAACCATGAAGATAAATTTACCCCCAGAATCTAATTTTATCAGTAACGAAATTGCTGAAAATGAGCAGCGCTACCGGGCCCTGGTAAGTGCAACCTCAGATATCATATACAGGATGAGCCCGGATTGGGAGGAGATGCGCGAGCTTGATGGCCGGGGATTTTTGAAGGATACGACTGAACCGATCACAGGCTGGCTTGAAAAATACATCCTGCCCGAAGACAAGCTTTTCCTGGAAGCAGCTATTGCAGCGGCTGTGGAGGAGAAGCGTATTTTTCACCTCGAGCACCGCGTACTGCGTGCCGATGGAAATATTGGATGGACACTTTCCCGCGCTGTACCAATCCTGGACGGAAATGGAGAAATAATAGAGTGGTTTGGTACCGCCTCAGATATCAGTGAGGCTAAGCGGGTTGAGCAGGCCTTGCGCGAAGCAAAAGAACAATCAGAACAGCAAAGAAGGCTTTACGAGACAATTGTGAGCAATACACCTGACCTGATGTATGTATTCGATCTGGATTATCGCTTTATTTATGCCAATGCTGCGCTGCTGGCAATGTGGGGCAAAACCTGGGATGAGGCTATAGGCAAGGGATTACTTGAAAACGGATATGAACCCTGGCACGCCACAATGCATGAACGGGAGATTGACCAGGTTCGCGATACGCGCAAATCTATTAGGGGAGAGGTTTCTTTTCCACATGCCGAATTAGGCAGAAGGGTGTACGATTATATTTTTACTCCGGTAATCAACCAGAATGGCGAAGTAGAGGCGGTGGCAGGCACTACGCGTGATATTACCGAGATCAGGCAAAATGAACATCGCAAAAATGATTTCATCGGGATGGTGAGCCACGAGCTCAAAACACCACTTACCTCCATGGTCACCTATCTGCAGTTAATGGAGCGCCAGGTAAAAGGAAAAAATGATCCGTTATTTGAAAAAGCAATTATCCAATCCTTAAAGCAAACCAGAAGGATGACCAATATGATCAATGGCTTTCTCCATATTTCCCGTTTGGAATCCGGTCAACTTGCTTTTGAAAAGAGTTGTTTTGATATCAGATTGTTAATCACCGAGCTGGAAGAGGAGATCAAAGTACTATACTCCACCCACAAGTTTGAAATTACAGGGGCGCAGCAGGTGATGGTGGAGGCAGATCGGGAAAAGATTGCACAGGTGCTGGTTAACCTGCTTAATAATGCGGTAAAATATGCCCGGCGCGAAAGTACGATACACATTCATTTCAAAACCCTCGAACATTTCTTATTGGTGAGCGTAAGGGATGAGGGGCGCGGGATAGCCCCGGATGAGCTATCTAAACTCTTTGACCGTTATTACAGGGGCGAAAGAAACCACCTGATTGCAGGTTTTGGTATAGGACTCTATCTCTGCAAGGAAATTATCGACGGGCACCATGGAGAAATCTGGGCGGAAAGTGTAGTAGGGGAAGGAAGCACCTTTAATTTTACTTTGCCACTCTGTTAGCTAAGGAGATTGATATATCGATGTTAAAAAAACAATAAGGTCAAAGGCCTGTAGTGACTGATGCAGCAGAACTAAAAACAATGCAGCAGGGCGTTGAGCCAACTGCGGCATTGTTTTTCAGTAAAACTGGTTTACACGGAAAGTGCTCTTAGGCATTTTTGAACAGGAGAGCTGTATTGGTTATTTTTTTGCCGCTGAGGCTGAACTCCTGGAACTTCTTCTACGTAACCTTTTTAGCTGGCCCATATGCTCAGTGGGTATATTATCTCCCAGCAGCTTGCCCCAGGGCTTAAGTCCATCAATCCTGTCGAAAACAATTTTTAGTACTGCGATAAATGGGATAGATAAAAACATTCCTGGAATTCCCCAGAGTGCAGCGCCCAATAATACCACCACAATGGATATCAGGGCATTGATCTGAACCTTGGAGGATACTATCCTGGGGACTAGTATATTGTTATCAATGAACTGGATGAGCGCATAGGAGGCAATAATAAGTAGCTGGGTGGTAAAACCGTCGGTAGTGAGCGTTGCCATCAGCACAGGCAGCGCAATTGCAATGATACCGCCAATGTAGGGCAGCAGGTTTAATATTGCACCAATTACGCCAATCAGGATTGCGTTCTGAACACCTAATATCAGTAATGCACACGAATTCATTGCCGCAACTATGCCTGTCTCGATAAGTAAGCCAACAATGTAACTTTGTATGGCTGCTTTAGTCTCGGTTAATATCTCACCAACTTTTTGCTGATTTTCCTCCGAAAACACCTCATACAGAAAATTCAGGACGAGGGTTTTATAAAGCATAATCAAAAATGTATATACCGGAATCAGGAAAATCACGCTTAAGATCCCCAAAGCCCCGCTCAAAGTTTGCCCAATCACTGCCTTGCTTCCGTTTGCAGCTTCATTAATCATCTGTGCCTGTTTTCTGGCACCTATTCCGAAGGTTTGTTCCAGCCATTTCTGGATGATAGTTAACAGCTCGTAGAATTTTTGTTTCATCGCATCTACATTATCAAAGAAATGGGCGATTTGGGAGCTTAAAAAGTAGGCGATGCCGGCAATGGCCAGAACTGCAATAAGCATAGAAATAGTGATGGCCACTATCTTGTGAACAAGTTTTTCAAGTCTTACAGAAAGCGGGTTGAGCAGTATCGCGATAAGTGCTGCGAAAGCTAGTGGTACCAGGATGTCACGAAGCACACTTAAGATAAAAACCGTAATTAAAATGCCAAGCAGTATCGCTGGAGCTTTGATATAGAATGGAAATTCTCGTTTCATTTAAAATATATATTGATCTTGAACATTGTAATCGCTAAAATGTTCTCCGGTAATACTTTTTTATTTTATTCAGTCAATATTAGATATGCGTTGCTCATCTGATCATACTTTTCAAACCATACTTTAGCAGCTATTTCCCACAGCTTATTATACTGACCAGACGTTTAGGCGAGGTATGAATTAAATTTTTGGCAACCTAAACCAATCCCGTTGAATTTTGTTTCTATAAATAAAAAGAAATGGAATTTTTAAAGCTGGATCGCAAATTCGGACAAGTATGTGTGGATGATCAGGATATCGATTGTATGACCTACGGGCACATGATCAAAGTGAAAAAAGCTGTCAAAAAAACGATAACGGGATTTGCCGCCGAGGCTAAGCTAGCAGGGAAAGCCATAAATGCCGCTTCCAAAGGCAGGATTAAGCCGGACTGAAGCAATTTCAAACCGGTTTTACTGGATGTTTAGGCTGATTATATTTGAACAATTCTTTTAATGTCCTATATTCAGGTATGAAAAAACTTTACCTATCATTTTTGTTCCTTGTGCTGACCAATTTGGCTTATGGACAATATGTACATTCGTATGAGTTTGTTGTACATGCCGACTCAATTGGCAAAATTAAAGGCGTTTTGCAAGAACTCTCGTCAGACGCAATTACAATAAAAAGTTTGAAGGGCAATTTGGTTACCGTAAAGGCGAAAACCATCGATAAGATAATTGTAAGTAAAAAGGTAATTTCGTTAGGTAAAAGTGTACTTTATGGAACGGGTATAGGAGTAGCCGCCGGTTCAACCGCTTTCCTTACCGATCTTGATGGTAGTGTTCAGCTGTTCTGGATGACAGCCTGTACTGCCTCTGGCCTTGTTGCCGGAACTGGTTATGGATTAGGAAGCAGGCTACTTTCAAGGAAACATCATTTCAATATAAATAACGACCTGCTGGTTTTTCAAAAGGAATTTTCCAGGCTGAAAGCATTCGAAAGCACTGAATGAAGGGATTCTGTTTTTTGTTCTGTATTCTCCACCAGAGCAGATAGCCGGCAAAAAGGGCTCTACCGGCTTAGCTGTAACGCTGAAAACGGTCTACAAGCTGAAGATTTCGTTAAGCTCAACCACATGAGAACCACTGGAAAAAACTTTAGGTGCTTTTGCCAGCTTTTCTGCAAGCAATCCTGTAGGCAGTGGTTTGAACCTGCTGAGCAATCCTATACTGTTTAGCAGATTTAATAACTTTGCTGACAGGCGCTCACCAAGCCTGTCTGTGTTTTTGCGTAAAAGTAATCCCGGCCTGAATATAATGTATTGGTTGAAACCAAGTTTGGCGATATCCTCTTCCAGCATGCCCTTAATCCTGGAATAAAATACCCTTGATGCAGCAGAAGCTCCATAAGCTGAGAGCAGTACAACACTTTGCATGCCGTTATTTTGGGCCATTTTGGCAAATTGAAGCGGGATTTCATGATCGATATGTAGCTGGTTATCTTTAGAACCGGCTGCTTTCAGGGTAGTGCCCAGGCAGCAGAATAGCACATCGCCCTTAATCTGGACTGAAAGTGTTTCGAGGTGATCAAAGCCGGTAAGCGTTTCGGTTAATTTTGGGTGTAATATTCCCGATGAACGGCGTACAAAAATAGTCACTTCGGTATAGGCAGGATCCTGCAACAGTACCTCAAGCAGGTCTTTTCCGGTAGCACCAGTGGCTCCAATGATCAGCGCTTTCATGTGTTTTTATTTTAAAATTAGTTAAATATATAATTAATCGGGAGGATTGGCTCAGCTTTAAAGAAGTGTAAAAACGAGGTGCACAGTTTGGAATGAGAATAAGCACACACTTTTAGTAAAGTCCCCAAGTATAACATTACAATCCTCATCACACTAGAGCCTGACAGAAGAGATAGGTTACAGTTCGAATTGCATCTGCTTGGATTATTAAAGGCACAATATAATTATCTAAACAAAACAAAAAATTGTATAAAGAAGATTATATTTGAACGGTAATCCGCTAAGAAGCCTAGTTTCTTTGATAAAGGATAATATCAGAACTTATTCATTCTCGCCAAGAGCAATGGATAACAGGCATCGATAAATAAATATGAGGTTAATAGAATCTACTTTTAACAATTTCCGTTGTTTCCAAGAGTATAAAATACAATATGGAACAGAGACCACGATATTTATAGGTAAAAACGGAACAGGAAAATCAAGTGTCCTCTCAGCTATCAGAAGGGGGCTAAGTTTCATGTTTTCTAGACCAGGCACTTTAGCCAAGAACCTAGCCACTTCTAACAATGCACAAGTTAGATCATTTGGCCGCAATGAAGCCAATTTCGATCAAATAACCCGAAGTTACAATTACCCAATCAGCAATATTTTCCAGGCAAGCTTTCCGACAGGAAACCTAAATTGGGGGATGCGCAAGAAAACAGCCGGGGGTGGTTATGAAACCAATGGCTATAAAGATGCGCTGTTTAGTGTTCTGGAATATTACAACAAAAACCTATTGTCGGAACTTCCCGTAATTTCTGTAATAACAGACTCCTTTCCCCATGAAAAGATCAACATCGGCGCAAAAGTCAAAAAAAATATCAGCCAAGACCTGTTGCCCAGAGATCTGGCCTACTACGGCTGGGATGAGCGAACCAACTGCGTAGAGCTTTGGCTGAATCGGTTTTATAAAGTTTCCAACGCAGAGAAAAACCTTCATGACGATATCAGATCGCTTGAATCTCAGATTAAGCTAGCAAAATCAAGGCTAGCCGATGCAGAACAGGGAGATGATAGCAAGCTAAACACAATCCATGGTAACCTTGTTAGGCTGGAAGAGCGCTTAAACTATTTGCAGGGAGATGAGCGCTCCAAAGCATTTAATAAAGAAAGAGAATTTATTACGGACAAACTATTAACATTTACCAGACCAGTCTCTGATTCACTGAACTTCATCAACAAAGAATTCCAGCTTTACCAGATCGCAGTCAACAGGCAGGACAAAAAAACAGATACCCTGGAATTTAGTTTCGAAGACGGAAGGATCATATCCTTCGAATCATTACCCATGGGATACCGCAGAGTATTTTCTATGGTAATCGACATCGCCTACCGTTGCTATATCCTCAATGAAAATAAGGAAAGCCACGGTATTATATTAATCGATGAAATCGAGCTACACCTGCACCCGGCCCTTCAACAGGACATCCTCTAAAGACTAAAGAAAACATTCCCTAATATCCAGTTCATCGTTACCACCCATTCGCCCTTAATCGTAAGCAACTTTAAAGCCGATGAAAACAATAGGCTTATTAAACTTGAAAACGAAGGAAACCAGTACAGTAACGAAAGAGTGGAAAACGTCTTTGGAATAGACTATAACACAGGTCTTACCGAAATCATGGGTGCCAATTACCGTGAGACCGAACTAGAAAGTCTGATAGACTCAGTTGTCATCTTGCGTAAGCTTGGAAAATACGAGCAGGCAGATAACGTTCTTCGTGAATTAAAGCAAATGGTTGGGGAAGACAACAAACTAATTGAACAAGAGATTGAAAACCGCACAGCTAAAAACAGATAACCTTGCGAGATGATCTTTCTTGAAAAAAATAACCAAGCGGCCATTGATCATATTTCTCAATTCCTAAAGGCGAACTGGCTAGTATCGGCATCAGGGGCATATAAATATATCAATATTGGGTACCGCGACATCAAACGTGGCGGGTTTCGAAGCTACTTCGTGCTCGAACAAAATTATATCTGTTGTTACTGTAGTAGGAAGATCGTAGACGATCATACCTGCGAGCTCGAGCATGTTATCCCTAGGTCAGTAACACAAATAGTAGATTTGAGTAAATATTATGATTTGAGCGATACCTTGAAAAATAATGTTGTCTTACAGTCAGATTTCGAAAATGCAATTATAGAAAAGGATAGCCCTCCATTTCCCCACCATATCGCATACCATAATATAGTTGCCTCCTGTAACGGAAGGACATTTGAAACCTCAGCATCCTTTACCTGTTGTAATAGAGAGAGAGCGGATGATTTTGTACCACCCTTCAATCTCATTAAAGATGTTATAGCTTATCTGCCAGACGGCACTATCGTATATGGCACCAATCCACAAGAGCGTAGCTACTTTGAGATCTTAAACCTCAATAAAAAGATACTGATAGATATCAGAAGATTATGGTACCTGTTTTCCCTTTCTAATCTTAGCCAAGAGAAGATAACCAGTGAAGAGATAACAAATTTAAAGGAACATATTGTAGAAAATGCCATCAGTCATTCCACTACAACAATAGAAGACATCAAAGTACTTCTGCCGCAGTTTATTAATCCCGAACTTTGGAAACTTTTCAAAGAATATAGCTATTTCCTAAGTTACTACCGAACACTAGCTGCCTAAAAGCAGCATCCCAAAAGGGCAGTAGAAATTATCTATGTAAGCCGTTTTTTTTGTCTTATGTCAAATACAAATTGAGATAAAGTTGGATAACTATTTCATTTATGTTAAAAAAACTTAAATTAAAACAGTTAAACTCTAAGTGGGGCCGTGATGGGAGCAGGTATTTGTTACTATAAAGCCGGTTTTTTACCATAGCAAAAAGTAAGTAAATCAAAATCTCTACCAAGCGTTTCATAACTTTTGTTTTTTTACTACATTCGCATTTATTCTATCAGTAATAGAGCTGGTAGATGAAAAATGAATTAGCAATCTCATGCAAGAAAAATTAACAATCAACTTCGATGGCGAAACGCCAGCCGAGGCAGGCAAGTTAGCCCTAGACCTACAATCCTATCTTTTATCCACAGAGAACCTGCACGTTAATATCGAAAAAGATGACGCAGATACTCAAGACTTCGGAGCAACAATCGTACTCATTCTCGGTTCAACCGCAGTTACCGCGCTCACAAAGGGCCTGTTAAACTGGATGATAAAAAAGCAAGACAAAAAGCTAACCATCAAAAAAGATGGAGAGATCAAAGGAGAAAATCTTAGCAGCGATGATATCAAAAATATCCTTGACAGCTTAAAATAGTTCTCTAAGTGGCGCTCGATCCTTTCAAAACAGCCGTAATATTTATAGGAGCAGAGTCTTTTCCCAAATCAAAAAACTTTGCGCCTGATACCGCTTTCAGAGAAGCAAAGAACAGAATTGAGAAATATTTCAGCTCGACGCTAAAAGTCGAAAGGCAAAATATACTCGATCTCTTTGATTCCGAAGGAGGTTTTGACGCGCAGGATTCTGCCATAATCGACTTCCTTAAAGCAAAGATTCCTGCAGGAATCGAAGACCTGTTTATTTACTACGTCGGCCATGGAGGATACAGCAGAGAGGATTTCTATCTATCCTTAAAAACGACCAGACATGAAAGTCCACTTTTTTCCAGCATGCCCATCAAAGCCTTGGGGCAAACCATTTCCAAGCAAGCTAGATCCATCAGGACATTCCTGATCCTGGATTGCTGTTTCGCAGGAGCCGGAGGCATGGGATTTATGTCCGAATCTGATGAAGGCTTGTCCAGAGAATTCAAAGATGCTTTTCCCTCTAGAGGAGTAACCCTGCTCTGCGCAAGCTCGAAAGATTTGCGGGCTAGGATAATTGGCACCAGAAACATAACCATGTTCACTGAAGGGCTGGATCATGCGCTAAGCGTTGGGGACCGAAGTTATAAAAAGAAATATGTGCCTTTAAGGAAAATCCTTGAATTCACGCATGCTTTCATCAAAGACCATAATCCAGTAGAGGCAGTCAAGCCAGAGATTATCAGTCCGGATCAATCAGAAGGCGATATAGCCGATATATCGCATTTCAGAAACTTCAGTTACGAAGACTCCAAATCCGACATCCTCGAAAAACGCAGAGAAATCGAAACAGAAATGATGAGGAACAACTTTGATTCACTGGCCAAAAAGTTTTTGGATTTCGTATGGAATTTTGATCTTACCGAACAGTTTGTGATGGAGGCCATTCTGCTATCATCTGAGAGCACCGAGCTCGCCACCAGCAGAGAACGCATAAAACAGGAAGAGTACACAAAACGCAAAACCGAATTGTATAAAGCAATGCTAGTGCTAATCCGTGAAATATTTAATCAAAACACCAATCAGAACTAAGATATGGAAGAGAGAGATATTTTGCTACGCGAGATTGGACAGCTAAAAGAAGTGCTCAGAACTGATTTTAGAACCTCATTTAGTACTTTTCAGACATTGGTATGGACAAAAATGTCCGATCCGGATCTGATGTTAAAGGCACTGTTGCTAGGATCTGAGGTAAACGATTTTTTTGATTTGGAGAAATCTCCCGCAGACGTAAAAGAAATTGAACAAGAACTTGCACGGCGCGCCATTGCAATCCTGGATGCAGCTGCAGAAGTACAAATAAACGAGGCCGAATTAGCTAAAATAAAAGCCAAAGAGCATAGCGTAAGAGCGTACTTCCTTTCACTGAAATCTGAGAAAGTTATATATCGGGCAGAAAATATCACAAAAGATAGAGCGAGTTTTTCAATAAAGCCCATCTCTTTTGAACTTAAATTGGGAGAGATAACCAGTGTCATCGGCAAAAATGGCAACGGTAAGTCTACGCTCTTAAAAATGGTTGCGGGAATCATCTCCATCGATGAAGGAAAGTGGGCTTTCCCAGAATTTTGTGAGCAAAGTCTCGACTGGAAAAAAATAAAAAGTAAGATCGCATTCATTTCCCAATCCCTGCCCGATCTGGGAGGAGTCATTTCCCTAAAAGAACACCTCCATTTCGTTGCCTCCAGTAAAGGGATCTTTGGACAGGAAAATGAGCGGGCAGTAGCCTACATCCTGGAGCGCCTTGGACTTTCCAAGTACCAGAATAGTTCATGGACAATTCTATCGGACGGATTTAAATTTAGATTTGAACTTGCCAGGCAGCTAGTTTGGAGTCCTAAACTTTTGATAATGGATGAACCTCTGGCTAATCTAGATGTAAAGACACAAGCAATGTTATTGAGTGACCTGCGCAACCTCACAGACTCGATCAAATATCCCATCTCCATAATCATGTCTTCTCAGAATCTTTACGAAATTGAGAAAATATCAGATAATATCATCTTTCTAAATGATGGACAAGCAGTATATAATGGTAGCGCAGAAGGGATAAGTGCAAAAGGAGAATCTATGAGTTATCTCCTTGATGCCAATTGCAGTTTGGAAGAACTTCGTGCAGCCCTCTCAGACCTTTCGGAAGAAATCATTCAGATTAAGGAAGAACAACAGGAAAAGATCATCCAAACTACAAACAAACTCACGCAAGATATACTTTTGACAGCAATTATAGCCGCCAAAGTTGAATTTAAGTATTTCAGGAATATCAGTAATTCAAGTAGATTGTTTTTTGAAAATGAATAAGATAATAGATATACCTAAGCAACAGTTAGCATCTCTTGATAAGTATTTGCTTTTGAATCAGCCACTGCTCTGGTCGAGTAGAATTCATCACATATTTTACTGGGGGATAATATATTTTTTCTTTGCTACAAGCCTAGCTATTGGAATCGCTTACTGGACAACTATACTTCCAGATATGACCTACATCAAAATCCTTCAAGCACTTTCCGGGATTATCGTTTTCATCGGTTGGATTTATAGCCAGGGCATGCTCAGTTACAGCTTTCAAAAAGTAGATATCGATAAAGTTCATTTCCTAAAAGTCTTCTCCCTGTATTACCTGGTGTTAATCTTTATGATCATCATACAGATTGTACCCTACAAAATTTTGAATCAAGGTATCCAGGAACGTTTGATAGATAAAGATTTGCCAGAACTCAAAACAACCCAGTTCTACGAAGAAATCAACCAAAATCGCCGCCTTGGACCTGAGAAATATAGCATATATGGAAAGAAAAAGTTGTCGACCCTTGAGCAATATACAGATGTCAGCGCCTCAAGTTCGGATTCGATATTCGCTTACCGGTTCGTAACCGCAACTAAGCTTAGTAACAAAACATTAGTAGAGCATATCATGGAAGAAAACTACAGTATCTGTCACCCTGATTCCAATCCCGTTAAGGGATGGATCAGCGTTTCGCCGGTATCTTACATGAAAAATAAGGAAATCGGGAAGATCCGTAGAATTTACTACAATCAATTCTCTGAAAGTAAAACATACGCTAAATGCTATGGAACTGAAGTGTTTTCACGTTCATTTATTGCATTAGATTCAATAGCTAAGCCGGTACGCCTGACAGTTTACTACTACCAGCATAAAAACTCAGGAAGTTACCGATATGCCGACTCGCTTTCCATCCAGGGTAGCCTGTTTACCGATAGACTCATTGACCAGGCCGAAGGCGGGACAATGGATGAAAAATTAACCAGTATTCAGGAAACTGTTGAGAACGTTAATACCATTTTAGAAACCAATAACTGGCCATTAAGCCTAGTGCTCATTGTTAGTTTTATTCTTTCTGGAATGACTTATTTAATAGCCTTTTTGGGAAACAGTGTTGCACCTTTGAGATTCAGAGATACTATTCTCTTTGTTTCTTTAGTTACCTTTTGCTATCCACTTTTTTCAGATTACAGGTACTATTCCACGGAGTTGTTAAGCTTGCTGCTAATTTTGATGATATTAGCGAGCGGTTATTTAAGCTTTTTCGGATCCCATAAGTTAGATAATGTTTTACTGATTATTATCCTCGGTCTTGCAAGCGTTATTCTTGGTATCCTGCTCATCGCGATGGTATTTATGAAAGGAACTGAATTTTCATTTTACAATATCACAGTTCACAGACCCTCAGATATAATTTTACTGATTTTATTGACCCTGAATATAACCTATCTTATTCCGTATTTTTACTCAGAGCTTCTTTTTAAGATGGCGCTATTACCAAGATAATGCTTAAGAATAACCAGATTTATAGTAAGAAGCTTTCCAAAACCAGTGTTATTCAAGACAAAGTATAGCCCTCTCTTATGGCCTCATCCACCATTGGGTTAACAGATGTAAACTAATTCTAGTATCAGAATTCAAAAAACGACAAGTAAATTCAAGATGCATAACAGCGCCCATATTTAGGTATCCTAAAGTGTTGCCATCTGGCTGACAAGTTAAGGGTAAATCCGTAGTGAGTCCGCATATAGTCCGCGTTCTTATACTCAAATGCGGATTTAGTACGGATTTACCACGGATGTATGGTATATCATGATGCCAGATGCTATGCATCTGCTTGCCATAAAGATGCTGGTATCTCCCTGTTTTTGATATTCTAGCTAATACTGTTAGAAAGTACCAGTATGATTAGCACAGTATTAAACGGCTATATTGTACCGCATTTTGCTTATTGTTAATCTACCCTAACGCAGATAGGCATTAGGGATATTACCAGGCACATAACTAATACCATACGCAGCTTTAAGTAACCTGCAAACAACATCCATAATTGTTATTTCTTCCCTATGCATTTGCGGGAGTAATCCCATCATTGCATAACTGATCGGATTTACCGCTGCAATAAGCGTTTCCGTCAGGTAGCATTAAGCCTGCTTTAATTCATGCTGGCGAAACAATCCTCCAAAATAACGCCCAAAGGCTGCCGTCAACAGTAGCGCAAGACCAAAATAGACAGTATAGTAAGTATTTCCCCTTGAGATGTCTGCGCTGATACCCACACCTACTTCAAGTGTAAACCCGATACTGGAAGCAATTAACACATATTTGGTTGCTTCCTCTTTCCGGTTATATCGTGCAATGAAAAAAGAAAAAGCAAAATATACCAGGCCAAAGCTTAAAGATTGAAAGATAATATGTTTAAAATGGATCAACCTTGAAGAGGCCGCAATAAACTCTACAAGTAAGCCAAGCAGTAATAAGAAAGTTATAGATGGCGAACGGAATAAATTCTTTAATGTAAGCTTGTCGGTATTACGCAAACTAAATACCAGGCAAACCATAAAACCGATAAGGCAGATGCCGGTTAAGTTGAAGCTTAACTCAGTAAGAGAGTTATCGAACATCCTTACAGGTGCAAGCACACTTCTGTCGGGCATCAATTTTCCAAGCTGTGAGGTCATTAAGGAATTAACCAGTAGCGGTAGCGCGGAGAGGAATATCAGTCGGAGAGGACCCCGTTTTACTTGCTTTTCAATAAAAAGTGCAATCTGGTGTTTTGCTTTTAGGATCCGGTAAAGCATAAAAATCAAGAGTGCATGAAGAGAAATGACGATTGTGTTTGCTAGGCTGGAAGTCCCAAACTCCTTGTAAATGATAAAATAAATTATACTGATCAAGGTTAAAAGCAACGAAGTGACACCATAAAAAAGATTAAAACCAATCAATAGATAACTCCAGAGTTTATTATGGGTAAGCGAAAGGTTGACCTTGCTATATTCCTCACCTAGAAGCTCGGCATGACCGATCCTTTTGCGTGCAACAATAAATGATTCCTCGGCGGAGAGACCCTGCCTTTGTAGGGATTCGACAGAATCGAAAAGATGATCCTTAAGTTCCCTGCAATCTGAAAGAGTGAGGCTACCCTGATCTTTGATCAAGCTAATGTGCTCGGAGATAGCATTTCCGAGGTCGAAACGGGGAGATTCCATAATTTAGTGATTATTTCGTTGATAAAACTGATCTGCTGATATTGTGAACTGAGTTCCTGGAGTCCCTTTTCGGTAATCGAATAATAGCGGCGCTCCCTTCCTGCAATTCCTTTTTTCCACTCACCAGCTATCCATTCCTTGGATTCCATTTTTTTGAGTACTGGATAAAGCGTGCCTTCAGCCACATTAAGCCCACCTCCAGTCTTTTCTTTCAAATCCTGGATAATCTGATAACCGTAACTTTCCTGTCTTCTCAAAATCAATAGAACCAAAGGGGCCAGGGAGCTTGCCATAAGATCCTTATTTAACTCTTTCATATTCAAATATACATAGAACTTCTAAGTATTCAAGTTTTATCTTGTTATTTTTATATCATTATGCTTTAAATCAAGGAGACGATTAGGTTAAGCTGATAAGCCCCCGCTCAAAAAAAGGCTTTTTGCAGTTATAACTCTCGGTCGCTATTTTGAGGCGAATCGATGGCATAATAATATTTTATATCAATTATTTGAAGTTTGTGAAATAGGCAAGGCTAAGAAACCATTACCAAATTCATCAATTAAATTTTGGATATAGCGTATAATATAAGTGTGATGGGAAGTAGAAAAAACTAAAGTTAATCCAAATGTATTACCCTAACGCAGATAGACATTAGGGATGTTACCAGGTACATAACTAATACCATACGCAGCTTTAAGTAACCTGCAAACAACATCCATAATTGTTATTTCTTCCCTATGCATTTGCGGGAGTAATCCCATCATTGCATAACTGATCGGATTTACCGCTGCAATAAGCGTCTCCCAGGGATAGCCTTTGCCCCAAATGAGGCCAGGAATGGTGGTTTGAAGATCAGCGGATTTAGAAAGCAGGTAATCCATCATATC
>NZ_CAESCM010000011.1:0-18194 GCF_903166585.1 Pedobacter ghigonis | reverse complement strand
ACATAACTAATACCATACGCAGCTTTAAGTAACCTGCAAACAACATCCATAATTGTTATTTCTTCCCTATGCATTTGCGGGAGTAATCCCATCATTGCATAACTGATCGGATTTACCGCTGCAATAAGCGTCTCCCAGGGATAGCCTTTGCCCCAAATGAGGCCAGGAATGGTGGTTTGAAGATCAGCGGATTTAGAAAGCAGGTAATCCATCATATCCAGTGACTGGTTTGCGTTTTGATTAACCGTATGAAAGATAGGAGTTTGTCCACCAAAGCCCCAGGCATCAACTCCTGCTTTGGCATTTACATCGGCACCATATTGAAATAATACTTTTGCACAAGACAGGTGGTTAAACTCTGCGCAGATATGCAGGAAGCTAACTTCAAACATAGGCGTGTAAGCACAGCGTAAAGTGTAACTTGCTTTAACCAATTCCGGATGTTTGTAGAGTTCATCCTCCAGCAATTGAGCATTATCTGAAAGTACAGCCAATAATGCCTGGTTTTCGAACTTTAATCCGGCTGCAATAAAAGCCCTTACACAATCCTTAAACCTGGGCGTTCGGGTATATTCACTGGTTAACTCATCTATTAGCGGCTTTCTATTGAAAAAACCATTCGGATCAATTCCATTTGCAAAGCACTCCTCAATGCCACTTACTGAGTGACATTCAATATCACCGATCAATTTTTCTAAATAATCCATTTTCATCAATTAGCCAATAGAAATCCCACCACTATAGCAAGTAATCGGCCTATTAAAGTTAGCATATTGTTTGATCTGTTTTCCTCACCATTTAATATTAATTCACCTTCTCCGGTAAAGTGTTAACGAACTTTCTCTTTTCGGGTGACCTTTTGAACAAACAAAATTGGACTTTTGAACAAAGCTTTGTGTTTTAATTATATAGAAATTTGTATCACAAACAGGGAGAGAAATTAAACCTGTAAAAAAAAGATGATGCAGTCCTCAGAAAATCAACAAGCCCTTTCCTCACCAAAGCTCCTGGAGAATTTATACAGCGGAAGGAATGTAGAGGGAGAAGTTTTGGTTACCGATCACATTTTCAGCTATATATTAAGCGGTAGTCAGGAGGTGTGGGTGGGCGATAAGCAATATTCGTTTAAGGCTGGCGATTACCGTTTTTTCAAACGTAACCAGTTAACAAAGTATATTAAACGTACAGGGGCAGATGGTTTTAGATCGATCGCAATTCACATTGACCAGTATACCCTTAAAGAGATTTCCCAGGAGTATGCTTTAAAATCCTCAGGCCATTATCAAGGTGATGGGGTGAAACTGTTGAATCATAACAGCTTCCTCCGGAATTTTGTCGATAGCCTCGAGCCTTACCTGCGAAACAGGAAAATGGATAAAGAGATCCTGCACTTAAAGACGAAGGAGCTGGTATTGATACTGGCTGATGCTGATCCAGATCTTAAAGAGATGCTTTTTGAATTCAGCGATCCTGGTAAGCTGGATCTGGAAGCTTTTATGAACGGGCATTACAGGTATAATGTGCCATTAGAGCGGTTCGCCTTTCTTACAGGTCGGAGCCTCTCGGGCTTTAAGCGCGATTTTGAGAAACTCTTTCAAATCACGCCCGGCAGATGGCTGGTTCAAAAAAGATTAACCGAGGCGCGGCATCTCATTGAGCAGCAACTACAGCGACCTGCTCAGGTTTACTTGGACCTTGGATTTGTCAACATGTCGCATTTCTTCTACGCCTACAAGAAAGCATTTGGAAAAGCGCCATCGCATAAAATTAATTTAAAGAATAAAAAATAGAAAAATGGATTTAAAACTAAAAGGGAAACGTGCCCTGGTTACAGGGTCAAGTTCTGGCCTTGGAGAAGCTATAGTTAAAATGTTGGCAGCAGAAGGAGCCATTGTGGTTGTTCATGGCCGTAATGAAGAACGTGCCAGGAAAGTGAGCGAAGATATTATCAATAGCGGTGGCAGTGCTGATATTGCTATCGGTGATCTCTCAACAGATAAAGGTGCTGATGCCGTGGCTCAGGAAGCCCTTAAAAATGGTCAGATAGATATTCTGATTAATAATGCAGGCGCTACCTCCCACAAATCGTGGGGAGATGCAAGTACCCTCGACTGGGCAGATATGTACAATAACAATGTGGTATCTTACGTAAGGATGATCCAGCGATTGGTGCCCCAGATGAAAACACTGGGCTGGGGTAGGGTTGTGCATATTGGTGGAGGCTTGGGCATCCAGCCGATTAAAGAGCAGCCACATTACAATGCTACTTTAGCTGCCAGACACAATTTATCAATTTCATTAGCCAGGCAGTTAAAAGAAACCGGCATAACTTCAAACGTGGTTTCACCAGGGGCAATTATCAATCCCATGGTAGAAGACTGGCTCGTTAACGCAGCTCCTAAATTTGGTTGGGGTACAACGCTCGAAGAAATTAAGTATAAGGCGGTTCAGGAATTAATCCCTAACGATACGGGCCGATTTGGAGCCCCTGAAGAAATAGCCGGAGCTGTAGCCTACCTTTGCAGCACCTATGCCGATTACGTGAGCGGCGCAACACTAAGGGTTGATGGAGGAACCATCAAGTGCATGTAGGGAATTGTTTTAAAGATTTTTTGGCATAATTCAAAAGGAAACCATAAGCTAGGCTTATGGTTTTGGTATTATAAAGCAATTAGTTAAACCTATTCATTTTCAGCAATAAGAAATTAGCCTATTTTTGCCTGTATAATAAGGTGTGATTTTGTTGAATTCAATCAGGGCTGTTTTTTGCGTTGGAGAATAAAACTTTTAACAAATACACTTTAAATTAAAATGATTGCTAAAATACATGAATGATAAATTTTCAGACAACAATCAGGTTGGAGTAGTAGCCAGCTTTGCTGAACTGGTAAATACCAGTTTCCAGAGAGGTACGAATGCCATGTGCTGGCGCAGGGATTTGGCTGGAGATTTTAAAGAAATTGTTGCTAAGCTTCAGTTAGAAGATGATATTACAGTAGTTCTCCCCGAAAATCTGTTATCACTGCAACTTTCTGAAGAGGGGAGTATGGCTAGGGAAATTATTTTAAGTGACCTGCAATTATTAACCGGTTACGGGGCATCTCCTACACTCAATTTGATCAAAGCTTACCAGCGCGATGAAGAACTTGATTTTATTTCAACAGATGTATATTCTTATCATGTAGACCGGTCGCCAATTGCTACTGATACTTTTTTATGTACATACTATGGCGCTGCAAGTGATATACTGCCGAATGATGAGGCAGAACAAAAAGTTTTAATACC
Source organism: Pedobacter ghigonis (assembly GCF_903166585.1). Taxonomy (GTDB): domain Bacteria; phylum Bacteroidota; class Bacteroidia; order Sphingobacteriales; family Sphingobacteriaceae; genus Pedobacter; species Pedobacter ghigonis. Next base: position 14,909 of record NZ_CAESCM010000011.1, on the reverse strand, counting down.
AGAAATCCGCGAAAAGCTTATCGCATTACATGAAGGACCGGAGGCAGAATTTGAAACCTTTTTAGCAGAATATTATTTTGATCTGCATTATCAACCCAAACCCAATGCCAAACCAGTAAATTTAGGCCTGGGGCATCTGTGGAAGTTGGCAGTCGATCATCCCGAACAAAATGTTTTGCCCTGTGTTCACCGTGCGCCGATAGAAAATGAAGGTGAATATCGGTTGCTTCTGATTTGTTAAACTGCTGGAGCGAAGAAACAGTTGTTTAAGGGCTATTTATTAATTTTATATTTCTGGTTGAGGAAATTTATGCTTTGAAGGTATTGAATGCAGCTTTTTTATGCCGGAATTACTTTCGAGGTTACCTTTCTGTAAGCACGTTTCAATTTTATAGGCCCCATTTTTTGATTAAAATAGCAAGTTGAACAACTTTATTGCAATAACTAAAAATTGAGTTGTTTTGAAAACTTGCGAGTTTGTTACGATAAAACTATTTTTGAAATATCTTCCCTTAACAAACTTATTACCAAACATAAAAATCAAAAAAGAAACGATGTTCGATTACGGAGCACTGCCTGATGACGATCTCTACTTGCTCTTGAAAAACGACGACTCAATGGCGTACACGATAATTTACCATCGTTATTTTGATACGCTTTATGTGCACGCCGCCAATAAATTGAAAGATAAAGATGAAGCCAAGGATTTGGTGCAGGAAATTTTTGTCAATTTATGGAATAACCGAACCGCAATAAACATTACCACCAACTTTAAATCTTATTTGTACGTATCGGTAAGGAACAAGATTTTAGACCGGATTTCCCATCAACAGGTGGCCAGCAGGTATGCCGATTCGTTACAACATTTCATCATCACCAACCAATGCGTTACCGACCATCTGGTTCGGGAAAGGCAACTCACCCGGATAATCGACGATCAGATTGCACAATTACCCGATAAAATGCGGGCTATTTTTGAATTAAGCAGACGACAAAGTTTATCGCATAAAGAAATTGCCGATAAACTGAATATTTCCGAATTAACGGTAAAAAAACAAGTATCAAATGCAGTAAAAATTCTCAGAAGTAAACTAAGTGTTAACTTTTTTTTAATTTTTTAATTTTTTTCTACTCCCTCTCTTCCAGTTAGCCGTCATGGTTATAATTAAGGATAAAAAAATCCTTTTGTATCTATGAAACAACATCAAGCTAACGATCTTCTTAACAAGTACCAGCAAGGCAAATGCACCGAGGAGGAGCTGAGCCTGTTAGAGAGCTGGTATAATTTACCCGAATCTGAAACTATTGCCTTCGAACCCGACGAACTTGAAAGCGCCAGGGCCGAAGTTTGGCAGAAACTGCCGGTATATCAGGCTAAGAAAACAATAAAACTATGGCGTACAATAGGTATTGCTGCTTCATTACTGCTCGCAGTAAGTGTTGGTTTTGTAGTGTTTTCCCAGCGAAACAAAGCCGGACAGGCTTTAACCGCAAGCAATGACATTAAACCCGGGGGTAAAAATGCTACCCTAAAACTGGCCGATGGCCGCGAAATTATCCTCAACAACCTGGCTACAGGAGAGGTGGTACAGCAAGAAGGGCTTAAAATTACCAAAACTGCAAAAGGACAATTAATTTATACCGTGCAGGGTTCGGCAGATCATGAGGCTTTGGCTTTTAACAGCATCAGCACACCACTGGGCGGTACCTATCAGGTTATTCTTCCCGATGGTACCAAGGTTTGGCTAAATTCTGCTTCATCGTTAAAATATCCAACGGCATTTAAAGATAACAAGAGAGAAGTTGAACTTGTTGGTGAAGGTTATTTTGAAGTTGCACACAATGCGCAAAAACCATTTCACGTAATTACTAAAACACAGGATGTAGCGGTACTGGGTACACATTTTAACCTGTCAGCTTATCCCGACGATGATTTTGCCAAAACTACCCTTTACCAGGGAAAGGTTGAGGTTAGGGCGCAAGATCAGGCCGTAGTGCTTAAACCTAACGAGCAGGCAGTGCTGCAGGCCGGAAAACTTTTAGTTAAACAGATTGACAACGAAGGCGATTTAGCCTGGAAAAACAACGAATTTTCTTTCTCCAGCGAACGTTTAGGAGAAATATTGAAAAAATTAGGCCGCTGGTATGATGTAGAGTTCGAATGCCCGAAAGATTTAGAGAACCTCGAATTCGGAGGATACATCAGCAGGGATAAGAGCTTAAAACAGGCATTAAATATGATTGATCAGGAGGGAACAGTTCATTTTAAAATAGAAGGGAGGAAGATTACCGCTATGAAGTAAATTTTACCAGCTTCAGATCAAAAAAAAAGGATCAGAGCATTGCAGTGCCCCGATCCCTAAACTCTTGCAGGAGTCGATTTTTTTGGATCTGTGAAAATAGAATAAACCATTTATCATTTCTTAGACCAAACCCAAACAAACAAATGTATGAAATTTTACATAACATTTATCGGGTAAAATATGCCCGTTTAAATGCTCGTATTTTATTGAAAGTGAAGTTAATAACCTTTATCATCATCGCTACATTCTTACAGGTGAGCGCTTCAAGCTTCGCCCAGATAAGCTTGCGGGAAGAAAATGCTTCGCTGGAACAGGTTATACAAAAAATCAGAAGACAAACCGGATATGATTTCTTTTATAACGCTGCTGCCATTAAAAGAGCGAAGCCGATTACCGTTTCTTTAAACAACGTTTCACTAAACCAGGCACTCGAAGCCTGCTTTGCAGGGCAGCCACTGGTTTACCGTGTAGAAGAAAAATCTATTATTATCCAGTCGCAGCGCGAGACAGTAGTTGCAGCTATTGTGGTAACCGGTAGGGTAGTGGATGAGAAGGGCCAGCCGATTCCCGGGGCTTTAATCAGGGTAAAAGGTACCAATGGTATCAGGCCTGTTGCTACCGATGCAAACGGTCAGTTCAGAATCGTGGTACCCGATGATACGGAGACTTTACTCGTGAGCTATATCGGATATAAAATAGAGGAAGTTTCTATTAAAAATAAAAAATCGCCTTTTACCATTAAACTTTCTGCTGTTACTAAAGATTTGGAAGAAGTAAGGGTAGTTAACACCGGTTTATTTAAAAAATCGGTCGAGAGTTTTACCGGAGCTTCAACTACGGTTACCGCTAAAGAGCTTGCTGAGTTCGGAAACAGAAACCTGATTTCTTCATTGCGTAACATCGATCCCGCCTTTAACATTATCGAAAGTAATGCTTTTGGCTCTAACCCTAACCGTTTGCCCGAAATCCAGATCCGTGGTAATTCCAGCATTCCAAATGTTGGCGAATTTCAGGATCAGGCCAGGGCCGAACTGAATACCCCTTTAATTATTTTAGATGGTTTTCAATCTACCTTACAAAAACTGTACGATATGAATGAAAACGAGGTAGAATCGATCACCATTTTAAAAGATGCTGCAGCTACCTCTATGTATGGTTCGAGAGGTTCAAACGGTGTGATTGTAATCATTACCAAAGCTCCACGTCCCGGAAAACTACGCTTATCACTAAGATCGGATGTTAATTTTGAAGCACCTGATTTGAGTGATTACAGCTTGTTAAAGGCTGCTGATAAATTAGAACTGGAGCGCATAGCGGGCTATTATAACAATGCCAGGGCTGAAATCGACTTGCCTTTAAAAAGATACTACAATTTCTTGCTTAACGAAGTAAACAGCGGCGTAGAAACCGACTGGATGGCTTTACCATTAAGGAATGGTGTTGGACAAAGACATTTCCTTAAAGTAGAAGGAGGCGATAATGCATTCAGGTATTCAGCCTCTGGTCAGTTAAATGATATTCAGGGGGTAATGAAAGGCTCATCGCGCCGCACCTTTAATGGTAACATTACTTTGGCTTATACCTATAAAAACCTGAGGTTTAGAAACAACCTTCAAATTCAGCAAAGTAACTCACAGGAATCGCCATACGGTACTTTCAGTAGTTATGTAGCCATGAACCCATATTGGAGACCTTACGATGCAAATGGAAATGCTTTGAAGTTTCTTGGCGACCCAGGCAATACCGATTACGTAAATTACTGGCCAACTTTACCTACCAATCCTTTATATAATGCTACGCTAAAAACTTTTGATAAAAGTGCTACTAACGAATTGATTAACAATACCATGGTAGAGTGGAATTTAGTTAAAGATTTGGTGTTAAGAGCGCAGTTGGGTTTATCAAAAGGAACCACACAAAATGATGCCTTCAGGCCCGCCGAACACACGGCATTTGCCAATTATACTACTGATAATATCTTTAGAAAAGGAGATTACAACTACGGAATCAGCAATAGTTTTGGTTACGACGGCTCTTTAAACTTAGCTTACACCAAATTATTAGGCCTTAAACACCTCATTAGTGCAGGTGCCGATTATAATATCCGCCAGTCTAAATCATCAGCTTATAACTTTTTGGCAGAAGGTTTCCCTAATGCCAATTTCGATTTCGTATCGATGGCATTACAGTATGCTAAAGATGGTAAACCTACTGGAAGCGAAAGCCTGACCCGTTCTATCGGACTAACAGGAAACGTGAATTACATTTACGATAACAAGTACTTTGTTGATGCCTCTTTACGTATTGATGGTTCTTCTCAGTTCGGAAGTAAAAAACGCTTTGCTCCATTCTGGTCGGCCGGTATGGGATGGAACCTGCACAACGAAGCTTTCTTAAAAGATAACAGGTATATAAACCGTTTAAAATTACGTGGCTCGGTAGGTATTACCGGTGCACAAAATTTTAACGCTTATCAGGCCTTGTCTACCTATCAGTATTACACCAACGAAAGGTATTACAATTGGATGGGATCTTACCTAATGGGCTTGGGCAATGATGAGTTGAAATGGCAGCAAACCGAAAAATATAACATTGGTGTAGATGCAGAATTTATAAACAGACGTTTACGTTTAACTGCCGATTATTATGTTGAAACCACCAAAGACCTGGTTTCATCGGTTAACTTGCCGGCATCGAGTGGTTTTACCAGTTATGTAGATAATATTGGCCGTTTGCGCAACAATGGTTACGAGTTAAAAGCAACAGGTTTTATTTTAAACAATCCTAAATCAGTTATCTGGAGTGTTTCTGCTGCATTATTGCACAACAAAAATAAAATTGTAGAAACCTCAAAAGCATTAAAAGATGCCCAGGCTGCTACGCTTAACGGTAACAGCGATCCAGGTACGCTCTATATTGAAGGTTATTCGAGCAATGCGATATGGGTAGTACCTTCTTTAGGTATCGATCCAAGTACCGGAAAAGAACTGTATCTGGGTAAAGATGGTCAGCCAACCTATACCTGGAAAGCTACTGATATTGTTGCTGTTGGTTCAAGAGATCCTAAATTCTTTGGGAATTTCAGTACCATGATCCGTTACAAGGATTTTGCAATCAACACTTCGTTTAGGTACACCGTTGGCGGGCAGCAATACAACAGAACTCTGGTTGACCGCGTAGAGCTCACCAATTACAAAAATAACGTAGATAGCAGGGTATTTTACAGCCGTTGGCAAAATCCTGGCGATGTTGCCGCATTTAAAGGCTTGTTAGTAACTACACCAACTTACAAATCGTCGAGGTTTGTACAGGATGAAAATACGCTGGTATTGCAGAATATTAATTTTCAGTACAATTTAACCAACAGAGGATGGTTGAAGAAGATGAAACTGGAAAGCTTAAACTTAACCGTTAATGCTTCTGAACCAATGTACCTGTCAACCATCCGCAGAGAAAGAGGAACAAGTTATCCATTCTCACGACAGTTCTCCATGAGTCTAAGTGCTACATTCTAAACTTATAGCAATGAAAAAAATTAATTACATATTAATCGCTGTGTTTTTAACCGGTATACTTTTCTCATCATGCAAAAAGTACCTTACGGTAAACCCAAAAACACAAATGCCACAGGATATACTTTTCGATACTGAAGGTGGTTTTAAAGATGCACTTACCGGTGTGTATATCCAGATGAAAAACAACAGTACCTACGGTGGGGCATTATCACAAACTACTATTGAGTACCTGGTTTCGAGCTGGGATGTTACCTCTAACACCAATGAACAACGTATAGGTTTGTTTAATTATACCGATGCAAATGTTCAAGGTAGTTTTGAAGCCATTTGGGGGCAGCAATACAAAACAATAGCCAGCGTAAACGCCATTTTAGGTCAGATAGATGCTAAAAAAGATGTGTTTAAAACGCAAGGCTTGTACGAATTGGTAAAAGGAGAGTGTCTGGCCATCAGGGCTTATCTGCATTTCGATATGCTTCGCCTTTTTGGTCCTATACCTACGGCAACAACCGGCGCTCCGGCAATGCCCTATGCCAAAGTAGTATCGACCACCCCGGTTGAGAAAATTTCTTATACCGCATTTCAGGATGCCTTATATAAAGATTTAACTGATGCAGAAAACTTGTTGAAGGATATCGATCCCTTAACGAAATATAGTGTTGCTCAGGTTAAAAGTCCCGGGCTTACATCGGGTTTTAATCCAAGCGATACTTTCTTTGCTTACCGTTACCTGCGCATGAATTATTATGCTGTGAAAGCTTTACAGGCCAGAACTTACCTTTGGTTTAACGAAACAACTAAAGCTTACGAGTGTGCCAAGGCGGTAATTGATGTTAAAAACACAGATGGTACTTCGAAGTTTAAACTGGGTGCTGCTGCCGATTTTTCAAATAAAGACTTTGTGCTTACCGCTGAGCATGTTTTCGGTTTGTACGATTTTGATATGTTTAATAAGTACAACAACAACTATGCAGCCGGAATACTTAAGAAAGGAAGCGCAGAAACAACCATCAAAACCCAGCTATATGGTAACACCGGTACCGATATCAGAGAAAGTAACCTTTGGGAACTGGTTACATTAAATAATGGCTCTAAATGTTATATCACCAAAAAATATCAGGTAGTGGCCAATACAGGCGTAACAACTGCGACAGATTTTAAGCAAATCCCCATGATTCGTTTGAGTGAATTGTATTTAATCGCTGCAGAAGCTGCACCTTATGCAGAAGGAGTAGAGTTTCTGAAAACATTCAGAACTGCCCGTAACATTGGTACCATGGCTACACCTGCAAATCCGGCTGCACTTCAAACCGAAATTATTAAAGAATACCGGAAAGAGTTTTATGCAGAAGGTCAGGCTTTTTATAACTATAAGCGCCTTAATGCGCCTAAAGCAAGTTATTTATTTGCGCCATCGGCAGCAACGGTTAATTATTTGATACCTATCCCTAAAACTGAAGCTATTTAATATAACACCATGAGAAAATTATTTTACCTGGTATTGCTAATAGCTGTAGCAGCTGTTAGCTCATGCAAACAAGATCAGTATTATTTGTTTAACGACATAGGTAGGTTACAGTTTGGTCCCGAGCCAAACCGGATATATAACACCTCTTTCGATCTTGTTGATACATTAAAGCCTTATACTTTTTATTATGAGGATGCTACCGTAAAGGAAGATACCGTATTTTTTGATATTTATGCCATTGGCGGAACCACCAAAACTGACAGGGCTTTTACGCTTGAGCAGGAGCAGATTCCTAATGCAGTAAACGCGGTTGCAGGTACCCACTACGTGGCCTTTAACGACGCAAGGGTGAGCAAATTTTATGTAATTAAGGCTGGTACCGTACATACCCGTGTACCGGTAATTGTATTGCGCGATGCCAGCTTAAAAACAAGTACTCCGAAGCTGAAATTTAAAATCGCAGCCAATGCCGATTTCCAACTGGGAGAACAAAACAAACTGTGGCGAAAAATTGAAGTTACCGATCGTTTGAGCCAACCGGCGCAATGGACCGCCTCTTTTACCCAGTATTATTTTGGTAAATACAGTGTGGTAAAACACGGTTTCCTGATCAATAGCTCGGGCGAGAAATGGGACAATGATTTTATCAACAACCTGTATGCCGTAGGAGGTTTGCTGAGTTATTATCAGCTGACCATGAAAACCGCATTAATCAACTATAACAATGCACATTCCGGTGCGCCTTTGGTTGATGAATTTGGCGAAGTAGTAGTTTTTCCTTAACCATTAAAAATTAAAAGATGAAAAATCTATGGATATACGTTATGGCTGTAGTAGCCATGATGACTGCCTGCAAAAAAGATCACAGTAATTATGATTATAAAACGGGCGAAAAAATAACGGTTAAAGGCATAGAATCGAGTTATACCTTAATTTCAGAGCTCGATCGTTTAACCTTAACGCCAGAGGTAAGCTCAACAGAGCCAAATGCGCAATTTGAATATTTATGGGGTATTTACGAAACCAACGTTCAGGGATCCGCCCCGGTGTTGGATACACTGGCTAAAACCAAAGACCTTAACTACCTGATTAAACAAGCCGCAAAAGGCTGGGTGCTGGTTTACCGCGTTACCAATAAAACTACAGGTTATTCGCAATATATTAACGTGCCGGTAAATGTGGTAACCGAATTTACAAGAGGATGGTATGTGGCTAAAGATGATGGTACCCAATCGGATCTCGATTTGTTTTTAACACCAACCGGAATTGTACCTACAGGAAAAAGAGAAAACCTTTACAGCACCATCAATGGCAGTAAATTACCCGGACAGGCCAATTTGCTGAGTTTTCTATCGGCTTATAAATCTACAGTTACCGGTACTTTAGGCAACACCCGTACATTGGTTTTATCGACAGATAAAGATGTGGCTACGGTTAATGTAAACACCCTAAAGAAAATCTTTACACTGGATAATCTCCTTTTCGATGCGCCTACAGTTAAAGGGCCTTGCCAGGTTTTCCCGGGTGGGGGTAGTGCTTATTACATGATCAATGGTGGGAATGTACATTCTATTGTTAACATCTCGGCTAATATCGGCAAGTTTGGCGGAAGGTTTTTAAAAGATGCCAGCAATACACCTTACAGCGTATCTAAGTATTTCATGTCAAACACGAGTAGTAATGCCTACTTCTTCGACGAAACTTCAAGTACCTTTTTTGGCATAGGCAGTGGCTATGGAACAGCACTTTCATCTATTAGTGATGTAACCGGTACTTCCATGAGTGCCAGTAATAATAATCAAAAATTGCTGTACATGGGGTTAAAGTCGGCAACTTACCTGCCTTCGCCTGCCTTACGTTTTGTATTTACAGGATGTGCTGTATTTCAGGATAAGAGCAACTCATCAAATAAAACCTTATCCAATATTGATATCGATGGCTACACGATGAAGTTAAACAATACTTCATTAACCACTGCAGATCTGTTATACAATGGTGCCAACATGACTTTAATGTACGGCCAGGAGAATTTAATGTATTTCTCTGTAGGTGGTAATCAGGTATGGAGCCGGAATCTGAGCAACAATTTCGAAAAACTGGAATATACAGTACCTGCAGGCGAGCAGATTACCTTCATTCGCCACAAAACAGGATCAGAAACCAATTATGCCTATAACTACATTATGGTAGCTACTAAAATTAACGGAACTTATAAAATACGCTTGTTCAACAAGGCATCAGGCAGTATTTCTGGTAATCCGGTAGCTACACTCGAAGGAACAGGAGCAGCCAAAGATATATTATACATTTCGCCATCCGTTTCCGAATCAACAAATACAATTCAATGGTAAAATGTTTAAAGGGTGCCTTTAACCAGGGCACCCCGTTAAAGAACTGCCATATAAATAACCACAAATAAACAAAACATCGAAAAAATGATTAAAAAAACATTAAGTACTACGCTTGCCCTGGTAGCAATGGCATTGGCTAGTTTAGCGCAGCAACCTGTTCAGGTTAAAGGCGAATTGAAACGTCCAAACCGTCCAAACGTTAAACTTTTTAAAGTAGCCAACGGCCGCACAGTAGAGATTGCAAACGCAGCTGTAAGTGCAGGTAAAAAATTTGGCTTTACCTTTTACCCGGATTATGAAGGGGTTTATGTAATCGGAACAGGCAATGAACTGTCGCCAAATGAAAACTATGCTTTCTATTTTAAAGGTGGCGAACAGCTTGATATTACACTTGCAGATACTACCTACACGCTAAACGGAAAACTTAATTCCAAAGAGAATATGGTTATGAAACAGTGGAGCGAATTAACCAATCCATTGTATCAGAAGGCCATCAATTTTATGGGTAAGAACAGTACCTTCATGGATTATTTTCCTCAGCAGGAAGCCATTGTTGCCAAAGCTAAAACTTTCTTAAACGGAAAAGCTACCGGCAATACAAAGTTCGATAAACAAATGAAAGACATTATTGAACTGGATCTGGCCAATTATGCTACTAATTTTTTAAATACCCCGCGTTCTGCACACCCTAGCTTAGAAGAATACAGCGATTTCTATAGCACACTTAAGGCAAACGAAATGGGTAAGAGCGCCCAAAAAATTTACAGTTATCCGTACGGTATGCGCGTATTATCGGCTTTAGTTGGTGTAAACATGCGTCAGGATAAAAAGCCATATAAAAGCGGTATTGAAGGTTTAGAAACTTCTACTGCTTATGTACCGAACGATACCTTAAAAGGTGAATTGGTTTTAGAAAATTTAGCCAGATATAAAAATCACGACGAATATAAAGCTGTTGCCGATCATTTCGAAAAGTACATTGTAACCAAAGCGCAAAAGGAGAAAAATAACGCTTTAATTACGCCGTTGCTTTCTTACAAACCAGGTACCGATGCCTTACAGTTTACCTATCCTGATAAAACCGGAAAAGACGTTTCTTTTGCAAGTTTAAAAGGAAAAGTAGTATTGGTTGATGTTTGGGCAACATGGTGCGGTCCGTGCAGAGCTGAATTTCCTTACCTTAAACAACTGGAAAAAGATATCGAAGGACAGCCTATTCAGGTGGTAAGCATTTCTACCGATGCCGATAAAGACAAAGAGAAATGGTTGAAAATGATTAAAGATGAAAATTTAGGTGGTATGCAATTGTTTGCCGGCCAGAACAACGAATTCTCTAAATATTATAAAGTAAATACCATCCCTAGATTTCTGGTGTTTGATAAAAAAGGAAAAATTGTAAGTATCGATTCAGCTCGTCCTTCAGACCCTAAATTGAAAGCCCTTTTGTTAGCAGAAGCTGTAAAATAAATCGTTCCGAAGGGTAGGACTGCTTAGTTCTACCCTTTAAATGAAAATCAAAACATTTAAACTATGAAAACACTAAAATACTGGTGTACGGGCATTGCCATGCTTTTGGTTTCGCAGGCACTTTATGCTCAGCAGGATAGTATCCACATCAGCGGGAGTTTAAAAGGCCTTAAAGAAAATACGGTCAGAGTAAGCTTTGCAGATGATGCCGGTCAGAATAAATTTTTTAAAGCCACTGCCGTTAATGATGTTTTTACTATCACGGTACCCAAACAAAAAGTTCCGGTTGTTGCGCGCCTGGATGTTGGAATAAAACGAGACCTTTCTGCCACCGTTGATGGTAAAAGTGTTGGCAACCCGGCTCCGCCGCTCGATCTGTTTATCTACAATCAGGATATTAAATTAAGCGGCGATGCTTTGCTGGTGCAATTTGCAGATGTAAAAGGCGATCAGGAAAATAACACCTTCAACAGCTATAAGCAAAGCGTTAGGGAAGAGGAGCGCAGAACTTATCTGATCTATAACAACCTGTTCAATGCCCAGTACCACGGCGAAAAACTCGAAGCAACAACAGAAAAGCTGCAGGAAGAGGCGGGGGCTAATTTTAAGAAAATCAGAGACAAAAAGAAAAACTTTGTGGCACAACATCCCGAGGCCTTTGCATCAGTATTTTTATTAAGCCGAATGCAGAATATTTATACTGCCGATGGATATACGCATGCTTTTAACGGTTTGGCACCGAAATATAAAGACCACCCCATGGCATCGGGAATAAAAAGTTACCTGAAAAAAGTAAGTAACTCTTTAACCGGATCACCAACCATCAATTTCGAAAGAAAAGACAAAGAAGGGAAACTGATTCGCCTGGCCGATTATAAAGGAAAAACCGTACTTCTCGATTTTTGGGGCAGCTGGTGCGGTCCGTGCAGAGCCAGTCACCCACACCTGAAAGCACTCTACGAACAATACAAAAAAGACGGGTTCGAAATTATAGGCATTGCTCAGGAAAGAGGTAAAAACTTAACCGAAGCCCAGGCAGCCTGGACCAAAGCCATCGCTGAAGATGGAATTAACTGGACACATATCCTCAATATGGATGGAATCGAAAAGCAAGACCTGGTAAAAGACTACAATGTGATGGCCTTTCCTACCAAAATATTGGTTGGCAAAGATGGAAAAGTGCTTTTAAGAATTACGGCAAGCGCTACAGATGATATAGACCAGGCTTTGGCAAAAATATACGGACATTAAGCAAAACCCAATGAAATTTAAACCTACCATATTTGTTTTGCTGATGAGTTGCTTTACCCTGGTGGTAAATGCGCAGCAAAATAAACCCGTTACTACCATTCCTTTTGAGATGGTACACGGATCTATTGTTTTAAAAGTTAAGCTCAATAACCACAACAGGGTTTTTAAACTCCTGTTCGATACCGGCGCAGATGGCATGGCGCTCGAGAAAACACTTGCAGATAGCATCGGACTTAAGATTACGCGCAGCAACAATGCTTCAGTAGTTGGAGGCTCCATGAAAATTGATATTTCTGGTGATAATGATGTTACCATGGAAAACGGATTTGTGTTGAAACACCAGCCGATTGCCGTATTCCCGCAAACCGGTAAAGATTTGGATGGCATTATTGGCAATACCATGACCAGGAGTTACATCACCCGGATTGATTTCAACAAGAAAGAACTTTCCCTTTATAATTTCGAAGGCTACGAATACGAAAAGGGAGGAACAGTAGTTCCGGTTACCATTCCTTCGGGTGTATTCATTATACCGGGTAATGTCGAAATTGTTGCCGGGAAATCGAGTACTGGTAACTTTGTGTTCGATACCGGAGCTTCGTACAACCTGATTTGTTTCAGGCCATTTGTAAAACAGAACCGTTTATTAGTAAGTGGTTTTACCTCAGAATACCCTGCCAGTACTGTGAGTATGGGCATTGCTTCACCAACCTTTAATGGCAAGGCAAGCAGTTTCTCTTTCACCAATATGCCCGTAATAAAAGATATGCCCGTTACCTTAATGGCTGGCGGCGGTCAAAACGAAAACTGGAATCCTGGTTTCGATGGTTCTATCGGTATGGGGATTATTTCCAGATATAATTTTACCATCAACAGAAAGAAAAACGAGATCTATTTTAGCCCAAATCATACCTACATATACCCACAATATTTTACTTTGGGCAGCTATTTATTGGGCTTTAATTTAAACGGACAGTTAGAAGTAATCAGTTCAATCAGGCAGCTGCCACCAAATGAAACACAGCTCGAAAAAGGAACTTTAATTACCCAGATTAACGGAGCGAATACTGCCGATTTACTTAAAAACGCTAAGAAACTTGAGCAGCTGAAAAAACTGCCGGCCAACAGCCCTTTAACCTTTAGCTATACAGCGGGGAATACCAAAAAGGATATTACATTAACCAAATAAACATGAAAAATATAAAATATTACCTCTTAGTCTGTTTGCTGGCCTGTACTTTAGGTACAATGGCGCAGACTTATCAAAGCGCATTAAAACAAGCCAAAGCAGAAAATAAACTGATTTTTATCGACTGTTACTTTACCGGCTGTATTCCCTGTGCGCAAATGGATGAAGACGTGTTTCCAAATGCTGCAGTGAAAACCGCAATGGCGAAAGATTTTGTAATGCTTAAAGTTGATATTTTTAAAGACAAATTGGGCGATACATTAAAAGTACAGCACATTTTAAACGGATTCCCAACTTTTTTGGTGCTTAATGCCAAGGGAGAATTAATCAGCAATAGCTCAGGTTACAAAGATCCGGGCGATTTGATCGGACTATTAGCAGATGCCAAACAACAACAAAATAAAAGTTTAAAAGGTTATTCTGCTGTATTTAAGGAAAGCGATTACCCGGCCTTTTATCACGAATTTGCCAAAACCCGCAAAGGCATTACCGGGGAAATTATTGCAACCTATGCAGATAGCTTAAAGGATATGAAGGCAACCAATGCGCTGATGCCTTTCTTAATTTCGAGAATGAGTACTGCTAAACTGAATGAGGCAATATTAAATGATTATAAAGCTTATCAGGCACTTTATGGCGAAGCGGTTGTACAGGCGCTGGTTGATAAAGCTTTGCTTCAAAAAATGGATCAGCACTTAAAAACCGATAAAAGCGCGGAAGCTTTTGCACAGTTTTTAAAGAACTATGAAGGGAAATTTCCAGCCAATATCTGGAAAATTAACCTGCAAACTTTAAGCGACCGTTACTATTTGGGCATGCAGAAAGATACAGTAGGTTATTTAAAATTTGCCATTCAACACCCGGTATTATATCAGTATCATTTCTCGGCACTGTACAGCAGGCTATTGTCGAAAAATCAATTAACCGGCGAAACGGGCCAGTTGTTTGGTAAATGGGCCGATGCCATTATAAATGAAGATAGCAGTCTGGAATTAATCAGAACAGCTGCAAACCTGAACAAAGCCATCAAAAACGAGCAGAACTACAAGAAATTTATGCAGATGGCCATTGCCAGAGCAAAAAAATACCAAATGCCAACCACCAGCCTTGAACAGGAATTGGTAAGCAAGTAAAGATATTATCAGTTTGGAATTGATAAGTTTAGTTAATGATCGAAAGCCTGTCCGGATGGATAGGCTTTTTGTTTAGTGCGCCGGGCATGGCAATCGACTATAGGGTTAGAGTCCCGAACACGCTTAGCAGTAGGAAGTGTTAGCTAGAGACAAGGGTGTCGTGGGTGACTGCGAATCTGAAGGAAGTCCGCGGCAAATATGGGGGCTTACGAACAGAAACTGTATACGAGGC
>NZ_CAESCM010000010.1 GCF_903166585.1 Pedobacter ghigonis | reverse complement strand
GCCTATATCGGTGGTGTCCACCTCTTCCCATTCCGAACAGAGAAGTTAAGCCCACCAGAGCCGATGGTACTGCGGTAACACGTGGGAGAGTAGGTCGGTGCCAAATCTTAAAAGAAACCCTTTAACAATTTGTTAAAGGGTTTTCTTGTTTTAGGGCATTTGTGCGGAAAAGCGAAAAGCATTAAGACTAAAGCATAAAGCGGGAGACACTACTTTAGGTTTTGCTCTCTTACCTTTTAGCACGAACGCTATCGTATTTAGATAATTAACGCTTTCATACATACGATCTTAATGATAAATAAACTTTTCATATAGGCTACAAACCGCAGTAAAATAGCCCTTGATGACAGTGGAAATCCCTTTTGACTCAAATGGAACATACCTAAGCGCGCGTTAACCCCCCAAAAGGATTACAACGAACAGTAGGACAGTACCTACCCTATAAGCATTGCTTTTGCGGTACTGAATAAATAAAAAAAGTAATGATTGATTAAGCTTTGGCTTCTTCTTTAACAGCAAGCTGACCACAGGCGGCATCGATATCTTTACCTCTGCTACGGCGAATATTGGTATTAATACCCTGGCTCTTCAAATAATTTGAAAAAGCATCTATTTTATCACCTTCTGCGTTAGTAAAATCAGCAAATGAAATTGGGTTATACTCAATCAGATTTACCTTGCATGGAATATGTTTACAGAACTTGGCCAAATCCATCGCATCAGAAATTTCATCGTTAAAATGATTGAAAACGATGTATTCGTAAGTAACCGGGTTTTTGGTTTTGGCAAAATAGTATTTTAAGGCTTCGGCCAGCGCTTTCAATGAGTTCGCCTCATTAATCGGCATAATTTCGTTACGCTTCTCATCATTGGCAGCATGTAATGATAAGGCCAGGTTGAATTTAGCGCCATCATCTCCCAGTTTCTTGATCATTTTAGCGATACCAGCCGTAGACACAGTAATGCGCTTATAACTCATGTTTAAGCCATCTGGTGCGGTTATGCGTTCGATAGACTTTAATACATTGGCATAATTTAACAATGGTTCGCCCATACCCATATACACAATATTGGTAAGCGGATTGTTATAGTTTTCTTTAGCCTGCTTATCAATTAATACAACCTGATCATAAATCTCATCAGCATTTAAATTACGCTTACGATCCATATAACCTGTTGCACAAAACTTGCAGGTTAAACTGCAACCTACCTGAGAGCTTACACAGGCAGTCATGCGGTCTTCTAAAGGAATCAGAACCCCTTCAACGATGTTTCCATCGGCCAGTTTAAAGGTATTTTTAATGGTATGGTCGTTACTGAACTGCGAGTTGTTAACCTGAACAGCATTAATGGTAAAAGTTTCGTCTAAAGCTTTTCTTAAGTCTTTAGAAAGATTGCTCATTTGTTCGAAAGTCGTTGCCGATTTTTCCCAAAGCCATTGATAAATCTGTTTAGCCCTGAATGTAGGTTGCTGCATTGCAGTAAGATGTTGTTGCAATTGTGGCAGATCTAACGCACGGATATCGGTTTTTTTTGCTGTTACCATTTGCTGCAAAGGTACTTAAAAAAGCTGGAAGGCAGAAAAAATGAAGTTTTAACCTCTTACAAATGAATAAATTTTACATTAATACGCAGCGAGGAAGAATTCTGATACCGCGAGATAAGCACATAAGGGAACATAATATTTCCGGTCGTACCGGGCAAATACAGTATGCTTTATCTTTCTGAAAATACCCACATACTGAAAGTCGCCAATGGTTCTGATCAAAAAAATAATTGCAATACCATAACGTAGGTAGTGCGGTACATCGATTTCGAAATGAAAGTTATGTGCAAAGGTAATGGCTGCAAAAGCAAGTAAGCCCAGGGCTACAACCAGCGTACCGATTTTTCCGGGATTGAAAATTAGCTGATGTTGCGCCGTAGTGGGTAAGGCAGCATTCATACCCCATTTCCCGCCAGCCATCCAGTAAAAATGAACACCTGCCAGAAAAAGAAAAATAGTTGTATTGAGGTAAATGATGCTATTCATTAGCGCCCGCGTTTGCGTGAATGTTGTTTATCTGTTGATTTCGGCCTGGAAGATTTAGCATTACGGTTAGCCGAATTGCTTTTAGCTGTACTTTTTTTTGGTCCTCCCTGAGCCGGATATTTTTTACCAGCTGCTTTTGGCTTGAACTGTTTCTTCGGTTGTTCCTCCCTGAGTTCTGGAATTTCTTCCCAGGCGTTTGGTTTTTTCTTTGCGGTACTTTTTGATTTTGGTTTAGCTTCTGAAGAAGAATTTTCGATGCTTTTGGTAATGCTGTTCATCTCGTCTTCGGTAAGCTCCCTGAATTCGCCCGTTGGAATGCCCTTTAGGTTAATGTTCATGATCCGCGTGCGTTCTAACCGGGTAACTTCATATCCGAAATGCTCGCACATTCTGCGGATTTGCCTGTTTAAGCCCTGAATTAAGATAATATTGAAAACAAAGGTACTGATTTGCCTAACCTTGCATTTACGGGTATTTACACCTAAAATGGGTACACCATTACTCATTTCGAAAATAAAATCTTCGGTAATGGGTTTGTTAACCGTAACGATATATTCTTTCTCGTGCTTATTCCCTGCCCTTAAAATTTTGTTCACGATATCGCCGTTGTTGGTCAAGAAAATTAAACCCGACGAATCTTTATCTAAACGGCCAATGGGAAAAATCCTTTCGCTATAGTTTACATAATCTACAATATTATCGCGTACACCACTTTCGGTTGTACTGGTAATGCCAACCGGCTTATTAAAGGCTAGCAAAACGAAACTGCTTTCTTCTTTAGGTTCGATATTATGCCCGTTAACCATCACTTTATCGCCGGCAAAAACCTGATCGCCAACTTTAGCCCTTTTTCCATTAATGAAAACCGTTCCTTTTTCAATGTAACGGTCTGCTTCACGGCGCGAACATAGTCCACTTTCGCTGATGAATTTATTTAAACGGGTGGCAGAGTTGTTGTTCATGCTGCAATTTTACGGAAATAAATTGTGTTATCCATTGGATAGGCTGGCAACAAATTGATCGAGTGTACTTTTAAGCGCCGATAACGTTTCTGCATCAGTAATGGTGGCTTCCTGGTTAATTTTAGTTTTAGCATAAGGAACTAACAGTGGATATACTTCTGCCTCAATAACCGTTAAAACATCAATTAAAGATTGGTACGCTTTTTCGCCCTGCGAGGAAGCAACGACAGCTAAAACAGGTTTTTTAGAAAAGGAAGAGGAGCTCACGGTCCAATCGAGTACATTTTTTAAGCTACCGGGAAGACCCATTGCGTATTCGGGCGTGGAAATTACAACTCCATCTGCCCGACTGATATTTTTCCTCAGCTGTTCGACCTGTTGCGGCGTCTGCCCGGTATCTGAATCTGGGTTAAAATGTGGAAGATCTGCAATAGTATTGAGGGTAGTTACTTCGTATTCAGTGCCCAGAAGTTGGGCAATGGCTGCAATAAATAGGAGGTTGGTAGATGCTGTTTTCGTACTACCGCAAATTGCAAGTATTTTCTTCATGGCTAAAATTAGCAAAGTGAAGATGCAATACAAAGACAGGGAGGTAATACAACCGTCATTTCAACGGACCAGAGAAATGCACCAAATCTGTTTCTCATGAAATGACGGTTATAGTAGGTATTACTTAAAAACTCTGGTCGTCGGCACTCGGACCATAGCTACCCGGTAAAGGAATGTTTAATAACCTTAAATAAACTCCCAGTTGCGCACGGTGGTGAGCGGTTTGACTCAATGAATGGCGAATAGTCTCGTATTTGGTATAATCAGCCAAAATTTGTTCGCCATTTCTCAAAGTCCATTTTTCTGATAGTACCCCATCATTTGTTTTTTCAAGTTCTGCTTTAGCGCTGGCATAACTTTCTTCCAGAAGTTTGGTTAAATCGGCAGCTGATTCTATTGGCTTTTCCTCGTAAGGCACTGCAGCGAAATCAAGTCCGTCGGTTGTAATTGCCATCGCTACCCAACCCGGTAATTCGGCAATATGGCTGGCCAGCGATTTCATTTTCATACTTTTCTCGTGCGGAGCCCAATCAAATTTATCAACGGGTACCAGGGCCATAAATTTTTTTGTCGTATTAAATTCTGCCGTCAACTCTTTCAATAATGCTTTAATAATGTCCATATTTTTTTGTTTTGTTTTTTCTGCTGTGTGTAAGTCCATCAGTAATAAATCGGCAATGCTCATGATTTTGATGTTTGTTTAAACAAAGAAAACATGGCCGACTGACAACCCTATGGCAGTGTAAAAAAAATATTTTAATAATTTACGGGCAGCAGGTGCATGTAATCGTTTAAAGGCATGTGTGTTGATTTTCTGAAGGAAATAGCCAGATTTTTGATGCAGATAATCCGCGTGAGATTAAAATCGCGGTACTCATTGCGGTAGTGGCACCAGGCTATTAAATGCCAGCTAAAAGCATAAAAAATTAATCCGATTGGTTCTACTTCCCGTTTGCTTACTTGTTCTTTGTTGTTCTTATAATCGAGTTCAATAATATGTTTTTCGGCAATGGCCTGCTGAATGAGTGATAAATATTCGAAATTAAAATTAAGCCTTTCGGGTATCTGCAGTTTAATGTGCTGGTTCATGGTTTCCAGCTTTTCTTTCTGGTTGCTTTTAAGAACCGATTTTACTTTGGTAAGTGCCGTAGAATAATGCGCTCGGATAGAATGATCGGCAAAACCATTTACTAGGCTTTCTACCAAAAGGAGGGCATTGGCCTCTTCCATATTAAAAGAAACAGGAGGTAAAAAATAACCCTGCACCAGGTAGTAACCTTTGTGCTGCTCGAAACTTACCGGAATACCCTGTTCGCCCAGGGCTTTAATATCGCGGTAAACCGTACGGATACTCATATCAAACCGTTCTGCAATTTTTTCGGCAGTAATGTATTTTTTAGATTGGAGGAGGGTTAATATGCCGAAAAGGCGGTCGATACGGTTCATGTTTGGTTTTTATTAGGCGATGTATAAAATTAAAGTTTTTTGTGCAGATTTCTTGTGGTACGTTATTTGTAAACAATAAAAAGATATCAATTTTACCTGTTGGGCCGTTTATAATGGTGGTGGGGGTAAACAATCTGAAATATGGCGGCTGTAATTCAAAAGCGTTTTTTCCGGGCAGTAAAAAGTAAAGTAATTATAGGTTTCTTATTGGCCTGTTTTGCCTTGCTGATGGCATGGGGGATCAGTAAGTTTGCCTTTACCCGCATGTTGGATACGGTTGAGGAAATTTCTGCACCAAATGACCGTTTAAGGATTGTAAATGATCTTTCGCATAAAATTGCAAGGCTCGACCAGTTGCAGCGCGATGAAGCATTTAATAAGCAGGGTAATTACAGTTTTCTGAAAGAATCGCGCAAATTACGGTCTAGTTTAGATACGCTCAGGAGCTTATATCGGGGCGATTCGGCACAGCTAGTGCGTATAAAATCGATCAAAAACCTGCTTTCTGATCGCGATAAACAATTTGTAAACTATCTAAAAGTGAGAGAAACGTTGGTCAATACCAAATCGTTCTCTGATGAAGTTCAGAAATTGAATGAATTGGTTGCTACCCGTGCAAGGCAAACAGATAGTGCGATATTGACTACCGAAACAACTACATCTACCACTACTGTTGCTCCGGAGGAAGAGAAAAAATCGCGGAGTATTTTTGCCAAGATTTTTGGAAAAAAGAAATCAGAAGCCTACAAGATTATTAATGAAGAGTTTAAAGTTAAACGCGATACTTTAAATGCGAAGGCCGAAGATAGCATTATGAAAAGCATGACCGGTTCGTTAAAAAATATCGAACTGGAACAACGCCAGAAAAGTCAGAAATTTTTAAAACGGGAAGCTGACCTATCCAATGCCAGTAATGCATTAACGGCACAAATGCTACAAATTTTGCGCGAGGTTGAAGGACAGGCTGTAGCGCAGGTTGATTTAAACGGTATTCAGGCCAAGGAAGTAGTAAACGACGGGATTACGCAAATTACCATCATCATCCTCGCATTTTTTCTGCTTACCGTTATTCTGCTTTATTTAATTCTGGCCGATATTACCCGGAGCAATAAATACAGAAAGGCATTGGAACAGGCCAAGGATGAGGCCGAATACCATGGTAAAGCCAAACAGCGTTTTCTTTCCAACATGAGTCACGAGATCAGAACGCCGCTGCAATCGATACTGGGTTATGCCGAATTAATTACTCAGCAGGATGTACCTCAGAAAAAAGATATCGATGCCATTTATCAGTCATCTATCCATTTGTTGCAGATCGTAAATGAAGTATTGGATTACAACAGGATCATTTCTGGCGAGTTCCGTTTTAATCATCAGGTGTTCGATATTAAAAATGTTTTAGACGAAGTGATTTCAGTAATGCGTCCGCTGGCCGAACAGAAATCGCTGCAGTTGAATGTTGATTTAGATCTCGGTCAGCTTGAATCGGTAAAAGGTGATGCTTTCAGGCTGAAACAGATTTTATTTAACCTTTTGGGCAATGCGGTAAAATTTACCTTAAAGGGCGAAATTAAACTGACAGTCTCCTATAAGAAGCAAGGTAATGACTTGCATTTTCATTTTACCATACAGGATACAGGAATTGGTTTTGAAGAAAAAGACCAGGCTAAAATTTTTAATGAATTCGAGCAGATTGAATCGCCCGAAAAATATATTATCAATCAGGCCGGTACGGGTTTGGGATTACCCATTGTAAAGTCATTAATTGAAACACAAGGAGGAAGAATTTATGTTAAAAGCAAGCCGGGTATCGGTACCACCTTTAATATTTACCTCAAATATGAACATACAACTGAGCGCGTTTATAATGAACTCGATTTAGAAAATTATACCATTGTAAACCCAGGTACAGTATGGGTAATTGACGATGATAGGCTAATTTTGGAGCTTTGTGGTATAATCTTTCAGAAAAATGAAATCCCTTTTAGAAGTTTCACCCAAGTGGCTGATATTTTACATGCGAAGCCTGAAGATGATTTGAAATATGTACTGATAGATATGCGAATGCCTGAAATGACAGGCTTTGAGCTTTGTCATCTACTGAGGAAAAAACTTCCTACTTCAGTTAAATTTTATGCCATAACAGCTCAAGTTTTACCTGAAGAGCGTGAAATGGTTTTAAGTGATGGCTTTGATGGATTGATTATGAAACCATTCAGAGCGATAGATATTTTATCCATTTTCGAGAAAGCAGCTATTTTAACCGAACAGCCAGAGTTCGATTTTTCAACGATAGAAAAAATGACTTTTGGAGATCAACAGATGTTGGAAAAAATATTAAACAGGTTTAAGCAAGATTCTATTGATGACGCAATCGAATTAAAGCAATATCTAAAAAGAAATGATAAGGATAACAGCAGATTGATTGTGCACAGGCTTGCAGGCAGAACCGGGCAGTTGGGTGCTAAAACCCTAGCTAATGCCTTTAGACTTTTGGAAATTGAAATTGAGAGAAAGGGTCTAACAGAATCTATTAAAACTGAAGTTGCTGTGCAGATTAAAAAACTTGAAGGATTAATTGCTTTGATGGAAGAAATGAATTACTCTAATTCAGTGTGAGATTCAAGCACGTCATTTTCTGATTTATTATATAATTAGATCAGAATACTTCTATAATTAAACATCTTTAAAGCCTATCTGGGCGAGTTTTCAAGTTTACTAAAATCAAGTAGATCATCCACTGTTAGATCTAGCGCTTTTGCGATTAATACAAGGTTATAAGCCGTAGGATTTGCTCCCTGTATTTCATAATTATTAACAATTTGTTTATCCTTAAATCCTATCTGTAAAGCTAATGCTGCTTGTGTTAAACCTAATTGCGTTCTTCTTTGTTTAATCCGCTTTGCCAAAGAAATTTTAAAATCTTTGATGGTTAAATTTTTCATTTGGCAAGCTGTTAATATAAAAAAAATAATAAGTCAATATTTATATTGACTTTTCGGATATTTTATTTTATATTTGATAATATTAAATAGGTATTAATAAGAGTCTTGCAATCACATATCTGAAGCCGTTAGAGCAAGTCAGCAGTTTAATACCCACAGCTATATATAGATGTATTATATTTGTACATCCAGATAGTTGTGGGCTCTGCTGCCATTCCATGTTAACGTAAGGCTTCAGAAACTTTTAAGTGATCGTGGTTTAGGTAGAGAGCCCACAGTTATTTCTCGAAGCCACAAGACTCGTGTAAGCAATACGAGTAATGGAAAAAAAAAGTCTCCATCTTTTCGATCACCTCATTTCGCTAGTGATCTGTGCACCAGAATAGTTTTAAGATTAAGCGGGGGATTCTAATGGATGAGGATAAATCACCTTTTAATAATTCTTCTACATTAGTTTGTTTACCTTGTTTGAGAGTATCTCTTCGTCAACCAACTAATCAAGTTCATATAAAAATAACGATAAAAACAATCGTAATGGCCATGCCATGCTTTTTGGCAAAGACGGGCAGGAAAAGCTTAAGGGCTCAATCTTAAGCCAAATCCATATAAATATTGGAGAAGCTCATATTTAAGATTGCAAGCCTAAAGTAGCATTGTGTTCATGCCTAGTATTGCTAAGATGGAAAGCATTTCATACCCTATTTAACATACTTACTAATGAAATACATACGGACACATCCCCATCGCGATATAAACTTCACCAAGTTTAAGGAAGGGAACGAGAAAGGGCTTGAATTTTTCTACAAATTGTTATATCGGTCTATATATTACTATGGTTTTAAGTATATAAAAGACGATGTAAATGCAAACTGTATCGTAAATGAAGCTTTCCTGAGACTTTGGTTGTGTAGAAAAAATATAACCTGTCCAGAGGATATTGAAATCTTTGTAAAAAAGCTGACTGCAGAGGGATGCAGGACTTATTATAAAACCCCAAGCAGCAAGTTCCAGCGCAATATGCTGCGATTGGATGAAATTGACAACTATCATGAATTTATCGGAGGTGGCAATCCTATTTACGAAGATAGTATGGAGGTTCTATATCAGCCTGAAGCAGGGGAGGAGGAGAAAAGACAATGGGAAAGGGTGAAGGAAGTTATCCCTAAGCTCAGTCTGGACCAGCAGCTTTTTATAAGGCTCTGCATTAAATACTCCTTTGATTATGGACAGATGGCCTGGCATATCGGCGGTATTTCCGATTATCAGGTAGCAAGAAAAGTAGAGCGGACACTTGAATGCCTAAAGGCTGTCATCAGTAATACACAAAAGCTCAGCAAAATTGAAAAAACAAACAGGTTCAGTTTCGAAGGTGATGTGAGCGAAGAGCAGTCCCAGATCCTGCAGATGCGCTATGAGCTACAATACAGCTTCACTGAGATTGCTGAAGCCTTAGGTCTGGATCAGGGATATATCCAGCAGGCATTTGCTGCAGCTTCGCTAAAGATCAAAAAAACTAAAATCAGTTGATATGGAGAGCAATACAATGGTTATTACACGCAAAATACAGTTGGTGGTTAACTCGGAAGATAAAGAGTTCATCAAAGATGCCTGGGATCAGTTATACAACTGGCAGAGGATCTGTTTCCGCTCAGCGAATATGATCATGAGCCATCATTTTATTCAGGAGCGGGTAAAGGACTTTTTTTACCTGACCGAGGAAGTTAAGCTTAAGATAGCTGATGTAAAAAAGGAAGAGAGGGGTATGTTGAAATCCTCACGGGAGGGTACAACATACACGTTGCTGTCGAATCATTTTAAGGGGCAGATCCCCACAAATATCCTAAGCCATCTAAACCATACGCTGATCAGCTATTTCAATAAAGAAAAGGAGGCCTACTGGAAAGGTGAAAAATCGCTCAGGAATTACAAAAGGAATATCCCTTTGCCATTTGGAGCCAGGGTTATTTCCAAGCTAGCCAAAACCGCCGACCAAAGGAACTTTACCTTCAGGCTTTTTCAGATTCCTTTTAAAACCTATTTTGGAAAGGACAGGTCGGATAAGAGAATGATGCTTGAAAAGATTATGGAAGGAAGCTTGAAACTGCTTACCAGCCATATCCAGTTAGACCAAGGGAAGATATTCCTATTGGCCGCAATACAGGTCGAAAAGGAACAGCACGTACTTGACCCGACGATCATTGCCGAAGCCTCGTTGTCAATCGAACATCCGGTAACGGTAAAGATCGGTAGCCACGAACATTCGATTGGGGATAGGGAAGAGTTTCTCCACCGTAGGCTGGCGATACAGGCAGCGGTAAACCGGGTTAAAAAAGGTATAGTTTTTAACCGCGGTGGGCATGGTAAAAATCGCAAAATGAAAAGTCTTGAAGATTATCGGCATAAGGAAAAGCAGTATGTGGATCAAAAACTGCATGTTTACAGCAGGATGCTAATCGATTTCTGCATAAAACACCGGGCAGCAACATTGCTGTTGATCAACCAGCAGGAAAAGGAGGAGATAGCAAAAGACGACCACTTCTTGCTACAAAACTGGAGTTATTACAGTTTAAAGGATAAGATCAGTTATAAAGCTAAGTTGGCAGGTATTCAGGTAATTGTTGAATAGAAAAACTAAGCTTTATGTCATGGGAGCTAAATGTGCCTCGTAATCCAGCAAACAGGGAATCCCAATGGTGGAATTTGTGTTACTGTGGATGATCTCTTTGGGGATGAGACCGCTATACAATATTTGAGGCTGCTTGTACAGCCGTAGGGTGAGGATTTTTTACTCACTGACTATTTCTTAAATAGGGAGCTAGCCCTGGTGGTTAAGCGCAGTATCCCCCGTTTAGAATTAAGATACAACTACTATGGTTTTTCGCATTGTATATTTCTATTTCTTTGAAGTAAGATGCAACATTTGTTATAAACCGAATAAGGGATTTAGCGGTCAGCTAATATTTGAAAGAATCAGATTTACAGGCTATCTGAAAGTATGGAGGGGATCGTATCTATATCCGTAGTATCTGATAAGCCGATATAGATGCTGTTGTTTGTTGACTTTCTATTTAAGAACATAAGGATTGTTTGTAAAGTCGTAAAGCTGGTTTTCTTTTGACTTTTAAGGTCTTATTAGGCAATATGAGAAGGATGCTGTATCTTCTTTATTCTTTTAAAGACTAAAACAGTTTGAGGTATGTTTGGAGCTAGGAATGTTATGTCGGAAACCTACTTGGTAGGGCTTAATCTACAGTACAATATATTACAGTTAATTAAAATTTTTTACTCAATACCATAACGTTCCATCTTGGCATACAATGTTTTGCGGTCGATATTTAACATTTTTGCCGCCTTTGATTTGTTATGTTTTACTTTAATCAGGGTTTCGGCAATCAGGGTTTTTTCGTTCTGTTCATTAGCTGCTTTTAAATCGGAAGAACTTCCTGGCTGTGTTTGCTGGTGAACAGCAATCATCATTTCATCTGGTAAGGCTTCTATCTGCGCCACTTCACCCGGACTTAACAAAACCATTCGTTTAATTACATTGCTTAGCTCGCGCAGGTTACCCGGCCAATCATACTGAAGTAAAAGTGATTTTGCTTCGGCTGATATGCTTTTAACATTACGTTCAAGGTCACGGTTAGCCAGTTGTACAAAATGATTGATGAATAATTCAAGATCACCCCCCCGCTCGCGTAAAGGCGGAAGCTGGATTTTAAATTCGTTTAAACGGTGGTATAAATCTTCGCGAAACTCGCCCTGCTGTATGCTACCAGCCAAATCGTCGTTGGTAGCGGTAACAATGCGAACATTAACCGGAATTTGTTTCGTACTCCCTAGCGGCTGTATTACTCTTTCTTGTAAAGCTCTAAGCAGTTTAATCTGCACTTCGTAACTCAGGTTTCCAACTTCATCTAAGAATAGCGTTCCGCCGTTTGCCGCTTCAAACTGTCCTTTTTTATCGTTTAAAGCACCAGTAAAAGCACCTTTAATATGACCGAATAATTCGCTGGCTGCTAAATCTTTCGATAATGCACCACAATCTATTGCCACAAAGGGTTTATCGGCACGTTTACTCTGTTGGTGCAAGGTTCTGGCTGCAAATTCTTTTCCTGTACCACTTTCACCCTGAATAATTACCGACATATCGGTAGGTGCTACCAGGTTAATGTGGCCGTATAGTTTATCGGCAATGGCACTTTTGCCTTTTATAAAATCGCTGTTTATCTCTTCTGGTTCGGTGCTTTTTAAATCCTTTTTAGCTAAAGAGTTCTTAATTACCATTAAAAGCTCATCAGGATTAACCGGCTTGGTGATATAATCGAATGCACCTAGCTGCATAGATTTTACAGCGGTACGCACATCATTAAAGCTGGTCATAATAATTACTGGAATGGATAACCCCTGATCACGAAGGTGGTTAAGCACATCAAAACCAGTTCCATCTGGCAGGCGGTAATCGATTAAGAGCAGTTCAAATTCGTTATTTTCAATCTGTTTAAAGGACTGTTTTACATGGGTTACGAGGGTAATCGCATGATCGTTTTTTGTTAAAAAACCTTCAAGTAATTGAGCAAAAGTAGTATCGTCTTCTAAAATCAGGATTCTCGCCATGTAACAAAAATAAGAAAAGCCGGACATAATCCGGCTTTCTTATACTAGGTAGATGTAATATTTGGGTTTTTATTGTACGGGTTTACCGTCTTTGTCAATTTTCACAGAACCAGTTTCTGCTTCTTTTTTAACATTGATTAAGTAATACTCCTTGGTTCCTTCTTTAACCGACCATGCTTCAGTAGCGGTCCATCCTTTATATGCATCAGATTTTAATGCAGTTTTAACTGGCTCAGGTAGTTCTTCTAATTTAACCGGAGTTTTTACTGCGCTATCCTGAACTGCAACAATTGCTGCATTTTTAATTGTATTTACTTCACTTGCCTGTACTGCTGAGAATCCTGCAAAAGCTAAGAACGCAGCTGATAAAATTAATCTTTTCATTTTTTTTTAATTTGAGGTGATGCGTAGCACAGAGGCTACGCTTATATTAATTATGCCTGAACGGCGCTTATACAATTTAAATTATTGAACTGGTTTACCGTCTTTGTCAATTTTCACAGAACCTGTTTCTGCTTCTTTTTTAACATTGATTAAGTAGTATTCTTTTGTTCCTTCTTTAACCGACCATGCTTCAGTAGCGGTCCATCCTTTATATGCATCAGATTTTAATGCTTTAGTTACTGGCTCAGGTAATTCTTCTAATTTAACCGGAGTTTTCACTGCGCTATCTTGAACTGCTACAATTGCAGTAGTTTTTAAATCTTTAATTTCACTTGCCTTTACGGTCGAGAATCCTGCTAATGCTAATACTGTTGCTGCTAAAACGAACTTTTTCATAGTATGATTTTTAAATTTTAATTTATGTAACAATACTTGCTAAGGTTTCATAATGGTGCCAAAACTGGCATAGATAATTAACTTACTGGTTATTAGTTGTTTAATATTTCGCGTGGTTTTGACACTTGTGGAATTTCTCCACACATTGGGGAGAATAACTACAGGTATGGTCAACTTTTGAGGTTAAACACCAGATTGCGCTGGTTAAGACAGCTTGCTTTTAAACATTTTTGATTTAATTTTTAAAAAAGAGAAATTTTTTCTATCATTGCAGCCCGATTAAAAAGCCTCCTTAGCTCAGCTGGTAGAGCAACTGACTTGTAATCAGTAGGTCATTGGTTCGATTCCGATAGGAGGCTCTTTTTCTTTCTTCCCTTACTACCTTATTACTACAAAATCATTTTATTTATTTAGCCATCAATATATTTTGATGCCTTGGTTTAATCCACTTAATTTGCAGGTATGCTTAAATACTTTTCTGCCGATTGGATTTTTCCTGTAAGTAGTTCGCCCATTAAAAATGGTGTGGTTACGGTAAATGCTACTGGCGAAATACAACAGGTTTTAACTGCTGCAGCGGCAAAAAATCTGGATGTAGTTTATCATAAAGGTGCAATTGTTCCCGGCTTTATCAATACCCATTGCCATTTAGAGCTTTCGCACATGTTGGGGTTGATACCTGAAAAGACTGGTTTGGTAGAGTTTGTACAATCTATTATTAAAAGCAGGCAGAGCGAAACCTTACAGATTGAATTGGCGATGCAAAAGGCCGATCAGCAAATGCTAGAAAACGGGATTGTTGCCGTTGGTGATATTGCTAACCAGATCGTTTCAAAAACAATAAAGCAAAATAGTAAAATATACTATCATACTTTTGTTGAGGCAATGGGCTTTAATCCCGAGCGTGCAGCGGCCATAATGGATTATACCAAAGGAATTAGAAATGACTTTAGTCCGCTCCCGGCTGCCGTGGTTCCCCATGCGCCATATTCAGTTTCTCCCGAATTGTTCAGGTTAATTAATACAGAAGCACAAAATGAAGGGAGTTTAATCAGTGTGCACAATCAGGAAACTGTTGAAGAAAATGCTTTTTTTGAAGATAAAAGAGGAGGGTTTTTAGCTTTGTACCAATTTTTGGGATTGGACATTTCGTTTTTCGAACCCACTAAAAAAACATCGTTGCAAAGCTGGCTGCCTTATGTAGGGCAACAAAAAACCTTACTGGTGCACAATACGGTTTCGAACCGGACCGATGTTGAGTTTGCCAAACAAAACAATGCAAATTTATACTGGTGCCTTTGTCCACAGGCCAACTTATATATAGAAAACGCATTACCTGATGTTGATCTGCTTGTGGAGGAGGAAGTGAAAATTACTTTGGGAACCGATAGTCTGGCCAGTAACCATCAGCTTAATATATTAGCTGAAATGAAAACCCTTCAGCAACATAAACACGTAGATTTCGAAAAACTTTTGCAATGGGCAACTATTAATGGCGCCGAATTTTTTGGATTGGATGGTCAACTAGGTACAATGGAAATTGGTAAAACACCGGGATTAAATCTCATTCAGCTTTCAGAAGGTTTTATTATTGAAAGTGATCATGTAACAAGATTAATTTAATTTATGAACCCAATCTGTAAACTTTTTAATATTCAATATCCCATTATTCAGGCTGGTATGGTTTGGTGCAGCGGGTGGAAACTGGCTTCGGCGGTTTCTAATGCTGGCGGCTTGGGTATTATCGGAGCAGGCTCTATGTATCCTGAGGTTTTAAGAGAACACATTCAAAAATGTAAAAAAGCTACCGATAAACCTTTTGGCGTTAATATTCCGTTGCTGTATCCCAACATTCAGGAGATTATTGATATCGTAATTGATGAAGGCGTGAAAATTGTTTTTTCATCGGCAGGCAATCCAGCTACCTGGACTAAAATTTTAAAAGAGAAGGGGATTATTGTTGTTCATGTTATAGCGAACACCAAATTTGCATTAAAAGCAGAAGAGGTTGGCGTAGATGCTATTGTTGCCGAGGGTTTTGAAGCAGGTGGGCATAACGGAAGGGAAGAAACCACTACCTTGTGCTTAATTCCGATGATTAAAGCGGTTGTGCAGATCCCGGTTATTGCTGCTGGTGGCATTAGTAGTGGAAAAGCCATGCTGGCAGCCTTTGCTTTAGGCGCTGATGCCGTTCAGGTAGGATCGGCTTTTGCTGTGGCCGAAGAATCGTCGGCACACCCGGCATTTAAGCATAAAATTATTGCAGCAGTGGAAGGCGATACTAAACTGGCCATGAAAAAGCTGGTTCCGGTGCGGTTATTAAAAAATGAATTTGCCGATGCCATTGCCCTAGCCGAAGCTGAAGGCGCTAACCGGACTGAGTTAATGGAGCTTCTAGGCCGGGCGAGAGCAAAACTGGGTATGTTTGAAGGTAATATGGAAGAAGGTGAACTTGAAATTGGCCAGGTTTCGGCCATGCTGAAAGAAATCAGGCCTGCAAGTGTTATTCTCGAAGAAATATGGTACGAATTTAAAGCAGAAATAGAACGTATTAAACAATTACAAAACGAATTGTATTACAAATATTGACACTTGTTTTTTTTGCTAAAAAAAATAGTAATCCACTTGGCTAGACTGGGTATAGTTCGTATCTTTAAGCTGTTATGGAGCAGAATCAGATTATTATTTATCAGTCACCTAGCGGTGAAACAACAATTGATGTAAAAATTCAGCATGAAACGATTTGGTTGAGCCAGAAATTAATGGCAGAACTATTTGATAAGGATTCCGATACAATTGGGCTACATATCAAAAATATTTTATCCGAAGGGGAGTTAGATGAAGGCTCAACTACCGAGCTTTTCTCGGTAGTTCAACAAGAGGGGAAAAGAAGTGTAAAAAGGAAACTGAAGTTTTACAACTTGGATATGATTTTGTCAGTAGGCTACCGGGTAAATTCAAAGAAAGGTACTCAATTTCGTATTTGGGCTAATAAAATATTAAAAGATTATCTGATAAAAGGATATGCCCTTAATGAGAAGCGACTAAAAGAGCAGACAGAACAATTCTCAAGCCTTAAAAATACTGTTAACCTATTAAGTAATGTATTACAAAGCAAAGAACTGAATTCTGATGAAGCGACAGGCTTACTCAGAGTAATTACCGATTATGCTTACGCGTTAGATATTCTTGATAAATATGATCATCAGCAATTAACAATAGAAAGAATAACTCCAGAATCAATATTCATTATAGATTATAAAGAAGCCATGAAAGCCATTTATGATCTTAAAAATAAGTTTGGGGGCGTTCTTTATTCGGAAACGAAAAAGACGAATCATTTAAAAGTTCAATCGGAGCAATCTACCAAACATTCGGCGGCGATGATGTATATCCGAGCGTAGAAGAGAAGGCTGCTAATCTGCTATATTTTGTGGTTAAAAACCATTCTTTCTCAGATGGAAATAAGCGCATAGCTGCCTATCTGTTTGTGTGGTTCATGGATAAGAATAAAATTCTTTATCGAAATGATGGTTCTAAGCGTATTGCCGACAATGCCCTTGTCGCTTAAACATTAATGATTGCAGAAAGTAAGTCAGACGAAAAAGAAATAATGGTTAAAGTTATTGTTAATCTCATCAATTCGAATAACTCTTAAAAGGTATGTAGATTTTATTAAGCGAAAGTAAGGATTGGCTATCTTGTCATTGTAAATTCTGATAAACGGTGATTTTAGTTACAGGCTTTTTTCCTGAAATTGTTTAAATAGTTATTCTCACGCTTGGTAATCTTAATTTAAAAAGTCACAATTCTAGGAATAATTTAACGGAATAAAGGTTAATAGCTTTGTTAATTCGATTTACACTCCTTATTGACATGTATTAAAGAGTTGTGAGAATTCATTTACCTTTGCATCTTTAAAACCTTTCAACTTTATAACAATAAATGAAACACCTCAATATAATAGTAACAGGTAAAGTACAGGGCGTTGGTTTTAGGGAAACCACTAAAATTATCGCCAACCAGATGATGGTGAATGGTTTTGTGCGGAACGAAAAAGACGGCTCTGTATATATCGAAGCAGAGGGTGAGGATATTTTTCTGGAGGAATTTGTAAACTGGTGCCACGAAGGGCCTGACCGCTCACGTGTAGAAAATGTTGCGGTAAGCGAAGCCGAAGTGAAAAACTATCGTAATTTTGAAATTTTAAGGAAATAAATTGTTGAATTGTTGGATTGCTATATTGCTTCGGTAAGGAGCTTATCTCAATACGCAATACTCAAATCTCAATATTAAATGTCTGTATATAAAAAGTTTGCCGGACAAACACTGATCTACGGTTTAAGCACCATCTTTTCACGTTTGTTCAATTTCATTTTAACGCCGATTTACACCCGTGTTTACCCGACAAGTGTGTATGGGATATTTACCAAAATGTTCAGCTATGTTTCCATTATCAATCCAATTTTGGCATTTGGAATGGAAACTACTTATTTCAGGTATCTGAATAAGCATGAAGATAAAAAACAGGAAGTTTACAACAATAGCTTTCTGGTTATTGCTTTTATTTCTGTCCTTTTCTTAATAACCGGGTTAGTTTTTTCAGATTATCTTGCCCGTTTTACATTAAATGGAAGCATTTCGGAACTTGCTAACCAAAAGTTATATGTGCAGTATTTTGTATGGATCTTATTCGTAGATGCCATTAGCGTAATTCCGTTTGCCAAACTCAGGGCCGATGGGAAACCATTTCGTTACAGCCTGATTAAATTTTTAAATATTGGTGTATTTGTGGGGTTCAACCTGATATTCATCTTTGTTATTCCTTGGTTAATTAAAAACGATGTTGGGAGCGGATGGCTGGCCTCCTGGTATAAAGGCCGGTGGGTTGGATATGTATTTATTTCCAATTTGATTGCAAGTGTTGTTACATTCGTAATGCTTTTGCCTCAGTTCTTAGAAATAGAGTTTAAGTTTAACAAAGCTTTATTCGGTAATATGTTTGGATACAGCTGGCCTGTGCTGGTTGCCAACCTGTCGTTTATTATTAATGAAAACCTGGATAAAATTTTATTGAGTAAATACCTGCCCACCAATATCGCCGATCACGACATTGGTATTTATGGGGCAGTATGTAAACTGGCCATTTTTATCAGTATTTTCAATACGGCATTCAGGTTGGGAGCCGAGCCTTTCTTTTTTAGCCATGCTAAAAATGCCAATGCAAAGCAAACTTATGCCACCATATTGTATTATTTTGTGCTTGCTCTGTCCATTCTGTTTGTTGGCTTAACGGCAAACATTGAAATTATTAAACATTTTATCTCAGATAAATATTGGGTTGGACTTACAGCTGTTCCATACCTGTTATTTGGTTACGTCTGCCTGGGTATTTATATGAATTTATCTGTTTGGTACCGTTTGTCAGACCAGACACGGTTTGGTTTATACATTTCGCTGGTGGGGGCAGTGTTTACCATTGTAATGAACATTATTCTGATACCAAAGTACAGTTATATGGGGTCGGCCTGGGTATCTATGTTTGCTTACCTGATTATTATGGTTATTTCTTACGTGTTAGGTCAAAAGCATTATCCTATTCCATATAATTTAAAGCGTATGGTTGCCTATCTTGTGGTTTCTGTAATTTTAGTTTACCTTTCTTTTTGGGTATTTAAACAAAATATTTACTTTGGAAACGGGCTGCTGATTATCTTTTTATTAGGCATGTTTTATTTTGAAAAGAATAACTTGTTAAAGCTTCTGAAAAAGTAATCTAAAATCCCACCACTCCAATCTCACATCTAATAAAATGGAAATAAAAATCATCAATAAATCAGGCCACCCGCTGCCGCAATACGAAACTGCGCATGCAGCTGGCATGGATTTGAGGGCAGCAATAACCGAAGAAATTACACTTAAACCTTTGCAGAGATTGTTGGTGCCTACGGGCTTGTTTATCGAGCTGCCTATAGGTTACGAAGCGCAGATCAGGCCAAGAAGCGGACTGGCGTATAAGCATGGCATTAGTATTGTTAATGCTCCGGGTACAATTGATGCCGATTACCGTGGTGAGATCAAAGTTTTATTGGTAAATTTATCGGATACAGATTTTAAAATTGTTAATGGCGACAGGATTGCGCAAATGGTAGTGGCTAAGCACGAAACGGTGAGCTGGCAGGCGGTTGATGCGCTTGGAGAAACCGATCGCGGCGAAGGCGGTTATGGCCATACCGGAAAGTAATTTTGGCACTCGTGGTTTTCAGTTTGAAGTTAATTTTTGGATGATATGAAGTACAAAATTCATTTTCTTATTGCACTTAGCATGGCTGGTTTCCAGGCTTTTGGTCAGGGGACGGTTACGCCGGCGACCAACCGCGATAGCAATATGGTAAAACAGTTGTTCTTTGCCGGTTTACGCGAGAAAATGTCTGAAAATTATGTAGTCGCATCAACAAATTTTAATAAGATTGTAAGCTTAGATCCCAATAACCATGCGGCCTATTTTGAGCTGGCCAATGCCAATTTACGCTTAGATAAGCTTGCCGAAGCAGAGCAAAATATAAAGCAGGCACTTAAAATCAATCAGGATAACCTCTGGTACTGGCGTTTATTGGGCGAGGTGTACAAACGGAACAATAAAATGCCCGAACTGGTTGAGGTTTTTAATCAGTTAATCCGCCTCGATCCCCAAAATGATGCCTACTACTTTGATAAGGCCAATGCACAGTTTTTAGCCAATCAGCTCGATGGCGCGAAGAAAACCTACGGTGAAATAGAAGCCAAATTTGGAGAGTCGAAGGAGTTGCTTGTGGCCAAAAGAAGAATGGATCAGAATGGGAGTACCTCAGAAAGCGATATTGTTAAATTATTAGAGGGCAACCAGGCCGATGTAAAAAACTATTTATATGCCGCGGGTTTGCTGTTGCAAAAAGGCAACGATCCCGAAGCCTTAAAAGTGCTGGTAAAAGCACATCAATTAGAACCCAATAATTTTGAGGTAAACTTAGGCTTGGCCGATATTTACCGCAAGCAGAAAAATGACGAAGCAGCCTTTGCTTCCCTGAAAATGGCTTTCGAAAGTGCAGAGATGCCAATAAATGAGAAAATAAAAATTATTGCAGCCCTTTTCCCAAAACTCAACCAGCCTGTGGTGGCTAAAAACGTAACCGAACTAACTAAACTGGTTGCAGAAAAAAATCCTTCAGATGCGAAAGCACTGGCGCTTTATGGTGATGTACTTTATCAGCAAAACAATTTAAAAGAAGCTTTAACACAATATCAGGCTGCCTTAAAACTTAACGAACAGGTTTATGTAGTTTGGGAGCAGGTGATTAATATTCACACCCTACTTGGGCATTATGATGAAGCTGTGAAAGTTGGAGATGAAGCGCTAACCATTTACCCAAACCAGGCGAGCTTGTATTATTACATGGCTTATGCCCTGTTTAAAACCGGTAAATTTGATACGGCTTTAAGTAATCTCAAAACTGCGCTGCAACTCGATGTAGAGAATAAAAGTTTGCAGGCACAGGTTTACGCCTTGCAAGGCGATATTTATATCAACCAGAATAATTTTGCACTGGCCAAAACAGCCTTCGAAAAGGCCATTACAGTTGAGCCAGATAATTACCTCATCATGAATAATTATGCTTACTATCTGGCGCTGAGGAATGACGATTTAAATAAAGCAGCTAAATATGCCGAAACTGCGGCCAATGCCGTGCCTAACAATTCGTCGATTACCGATACCTATGCCTTTATACTCTTTAAACAGCAAAAATACGATCTGGCCAAAACCTGGATTGAAAAGGCCTTGCAAAACAATAGTAGTAAAAATGGTGTTTATCTGGAGCGATATGGCGATATCCTGTACATGAAGGGTGAAAAAGATGCCGCACTAATTCAATGGCAAAAAGCAAAAGAAGCTGGAAACAGCTCGGAAGTATTAAATAA
This sequence comes from Pedobacter ghigonis, assembly GCF_903166585.1. GTDB lineage: Bacteria > Bacteroidota > Bacteroidia > Sphingobacteriales > Sphingobacteriaceae > Pedobacter > Pedobacter ghigonis. The sequence continues at coordinate 233,411 of NZ_CAESCM010000010.1, read as the reverse complement.
AAAAATAAATGAAAAGAAATATTTTAAATAGCCTGTTCCTGGTAGGTACTGTAGTTTTTGTTTCCGCATGTAAGCCTAAAAAAGAAATTGTAGTGGCTCCGCAGGCCAAATCAGAAACCAAAACCGATAATACTAAAGCCGAAGCCTTAACTTTACTAAACGGTAAGCAACTTAAATTTAATACCCTTTCACTCAAAGCGAAAGCAACGCTCGATATTGCCGGCGATGCCAACGATGTAACCATGAATTTCAAAATGAAAGACAAGGAAACCATTTGGGTAAGTATTACCGCTTTGGGTGGCATGGCCGAAGTGGCGAGAGCTTTAATTACACCAGATAGTATTAAAATTATGAACCGCATGAAAAGTGAATATCTGAAAAAGCCTTTCAGTTACGTTTATAATTTCACCAATAAACAGGTTAATTTTAATACCCTGCAAGCCATTTTAACCGGTAATGCCATGGGCGAGTTTTTAACCGACCAATCGGATGTTAAACAGGAAAACGGCGTTTGGGTAGTTTCGGGCAGTAAGCAAACGCTCGATTATAAATTGCTATTCAATACGCTTTTTAAAGTGGCGGAAACCAATTTAAATGATTCGCAAAACGGTCAGGCCTTAAAAGTAACTTATACCGATTATCAGAAATTAAACGAATATTTATTTCCAAGTGCTTTGCAAATCAAAACCTTATCTAAAGCAAAGCGAATAAATATCGACATGCAGTTTGTTAAAATTGATGGCAATGTTCCGGTCGATTTTCCGTTTAGTGTACCAAAGAGATTTACTGTAGTAAAGTAATTACCAAACAAATTAACCAGGTGTGGTGCTCAAACCTATCCGGAGCATGAAGATTAAGTGAAGACGGTTCTGTTATAAGTAATTATGACCTGAGTATCTCAATTTTAATATTTTTTACTACAAAATTTTTATACTTTTGGCTTAATGAAGCTACACAAATATCTATTTATCCTTTTTTTAAGCGCGCTCACCCTTTCGGCAGTAGCGCAAACTGAAAGCCAACTTAGAAGGAAAAAAGAAGCCATTCAGCGCGAAATTGAACAACTTCAGAAAAATTTAAATAAGGCTGCCAGTGGTAAAAAACTTACCATCCAGCAGATTAATACCATTAATGCCCAGATTCGGTTGCGCCAGGATAAGATCGGTACCATCAACTCTGAAATAAAAAATCTGGATAACCAAATCTCTCAGAACACCAATACCGTACATACATTACAAGGTCAGTTAGGCGATCTTAAAAAAGAATATGCCGGAATGATCCGTTTTGCCCAGCGTAACAGAAATGCTTACGACAAGATGATGTTTATTTTTGCTGCCAAAGATTTTAACCAGGCGTATAAACGGATAAAATACTTGCAGCAGTTTAGCCAGTACCGTAAAAAACAGGCAGGCTATATCGAAAATACACAGCAAGATCTGAATGGCAAGATTAAAGTACTGGATAAAACCCTCAGGGAAAAAAGTGACCTGTTGAAAGAGCAGGAAAGAGAGCGTGAGCGTTTGGGAAAAGATAAGAGCGAACAATCGGTAGTGTTAAATAAACTGAGCAAACAGGAAAAACAGTTTAAGCAAGACATTAACACCCGTGTGAAACAACAAGCGCAGATTGATAAAGCCATTCGTTTGGCAATTCAACGTGCTATTGAGGAAGCGAGAAGAAAGGCCGCAGAAGAGGCGCGTATAGCAGCAGCTAAGGCAGCAGCAGAGGCAAGAGCTGCCGCGGCTAAAGCAAAGGCAGAAAATAAACCTGTACCAGCAGCTCCGGCAGCAGCAAAAGAGAAAAATACCAATGAACTGCTTACCAACGATGCCGGATCGGCAAAACTGGCAGCAGGATTTGAAAATAACAGAGGAAGGTTGCCTTATCCGGTTTCGGGTACCATTACCGAACATTTCGGTGTGCATAAGGTAGATCAGGCCACCATGAACAATGAGGGGGTAAATATAACTGCTTCGGAAGGTGCTGCAGTTAGAGCAGTATTTGACGGCGAAGTTCTAGGAGTAAGCCTTATTTATGGTAAATATGTGGTTATATTAATGCACGGTAACTATTTTACCATTTATCAAAATCTGAGATCGGCCAGTGTGAGCAAAGGCGATAAAGTAAATACCCGCCAAACCATTGGGGTGCTGGCCAATACCGGAGATATTGCAGAACTCCATTTTGAAATTATGAGGGGCCAGACAAAATTAAACCCAGAGGCCTGGATTAGTAAATAAACTGAAGACAAGTTAAAATGTCTATATTTGTATAAATTATATTAGTGATGTATCAAGGCACGTTATTAGAGTTTTTAAACATGGGGGGGTCGGAGATCGTACTCATTTTAGTGGTAGTTCTTTTGTTATTTGGAGGTAAAAAATTACCCGAACTGGCAAGAGGATTAGGGAAAGGGATCAGAGAATTCAAAGATGCCTCAGATGGTGTGAAGCGCGAAATCCATAGAAATATTAATGCCATGGATCTTGATAAGGAAGAAGCGGAAGAAACAACTGTAAACCATAGTCAACGTCATCACCCAACTGAAGAAGCACCGGTTGATGAAAAGGTAGAAGCACAAGCAGCGCATACACCTGAAAGCACACCTGTTGACGAAAAAAATGTTAGTGACAATCAAAAAGTTTAATCAAAAAAAATTATGTTAAATACAACAATAGCAGCAATGCTTGGAACACCAGAAATTATCATTATTGCGGTAGTGGTATTGTTATTATTTGGTGGAAAAAAAATTCCTGAACTAATGAGAGGTTTAGGTAAAGGTGTTAAAGAATTTAAAGATGGTAAAGATGGCGTTGATGGCGATCAGGTAGATCCATCTAACCGCGATAAGACTGTTTAATTGCAATAATTTTTTGTTTTGAAGAAATACAGTTCTCTTAAAGAGATTCAATCGCTCATTTCGCAAAAGCAGTTAACTTTACCCGATTTATTGGCTTATTATTTTAAGCAGATTAAAGATAATGAACACCTCAATGCATTTAATGAGGTGTTTTTTTATACGGCCGAAGTTCAGGCAAAAGCGGTACAGCAGAAAATAGAAGCAGGTACTGCAGGTAAGCTTGCCGGGATGGTTATTGGGATTAAAGACAATATCTGTTACAAGGACCATGAGGTAACTGCCTCGTCGAAAATGCTCGAAGGTTTTATCTCTCCTTATTCAGCTACCGTTGTTGAGCGTTTATTGCAGGAAGATGCCGTTATTATTGGCCGCTTAAACTGTGATGAATTTGCCATGGGCGGCTCAAACGAAACTTCTTTTTATGGTGCGGTAAGAAATGCTGCCAACCACGAACTTGTTCCCGGCGGTTCCTCAGGTGGTTCGGCTGTGGCGGTTCAGGCTGATATGTGTTTATCTGCTTTAGGTACTGATACCGGTGGTTCGGTAAGGCAGCCGGCCGCTTTTTGCGGTCAGATTGGCCTTAAACCAACCTACGGACGTATTTCCCGTTATGGTGTAATTGCCTATGCCTCTTCTTTTGATCAGGTTGGCCCGATTACTTCATCGGTAGAAGACGCCGCAATTCTACTTCAGGTTTTGGCTGGTTCCGATGATCATGATTCTACGGCTTCGGCTTTAACCGTTCCGGATTATCCGGCACATTTAAACGAAACTAAAAAACAAAAAATAGCGGTTTTAAAAGAAACGATTGAGAGCGAGGCGCTTGATCCTGAAATTAAAACGGCCATTTTAAAATCAATAGCAGATTTACAGGCGCAAGGCCATACCGTTGAGTATGTATCTTTTGATCTGTTAGATTACCTCGTTCCGGCTTATTATATTTTAACCACAGCCGAAGCTTCATCTAATCTTTCGCGCTACGATGGTGTACATTATGGTCACCGCAACATGGAAGCGAAATCGTTAAACGAACTGTATAAACTATCGCGTGCAGAAGGCTTTGGCGAAGAAGTAAAACGCCGTATCCTTTTAGGGACTTTTGTTTTAAGCGCCGGATACTACGATGCTTATTACCAAAAAGCCCAGCAGGTTCGCCGTTTAATCCGCGAAAAAATGGATCAGCTTTTCGAAGAATATGATTTTGTTTTATCGCCGGTAGCACCTACAGCAGCCTTTAAAATAGGCGATAATGTGCAGGATGCGCTGGTAATGTACATGGCCGATATTTTTACGGTACTGCCATCTTTAAGTGGTAACCCGGCTATTGCACTGCCTTTGGGCAATAACGAAGCAAATTTACCGTTAAGTATACAATTTACAGCCAAACATTTTGAGGAAGATAAGCTTCTGGCTTTTTCTCAGGCATTTTTAAAATAGGCATTAGCTTCTATATGGAGCTGTGTACAGTGATCGTCATGCTGTCCCGGTTTTCGGGATAAGCATTTCAATTAGAGGTTCTGAAACAAATCCGATAGCTATCGGATCAGAATGACGGCACTGAATAAAACCAATAGCCCATGATTAAAAAATTACTTCTTGCTTCAGTTTGTGCTTGCTTCGGATTTGTTTCTTCCGTTTCGGCACAACAACTTCTCCAGTTAGATAGCCTTCGTAAAGCGCAAAACAACATTTTCATCAATACCGATACCGTAGCCGTTCCGCTGGTTACCGAGAATCCGTTAATGATGAGCCAGAATTTCATCTATAAACTCAGGCTCGATTCGATTGCCAAAACTGTTCCGCTTCCTTACAACGAGTATGTACAACAGTACATCGATATTTATGCCAAGCGTAAAGATATGTTCGGCAAGATGATCGGCTTATCGAGTTATTACTTCCCGATTTTTGATAAGGCTTTAAAAGATTACAACATTCCGCAAGAGATAAAATACCTTACTATTGTCGAATCCCAAATGAACCCGCATGCCATTTCGCGTGTTGGGGCAACGGGTATCTGGCAGTTTATGTTTGGTACCGGAAAAGCTTACGGTTTAAAGATGGATAACTTTGTTGATGAACGTAAAGATCCCATTCAGGCCAGTTATGCAGCTGCAGCTTATTTTAGAGATGCATTCGAAGAACTGGGTGACTGGCTTTTGGCCATTGCAGCCTATAACTGTGGTAAGGGCAATGTAACCCGTGCGATTGATAAAGCCGGATCACGGGATTTTTGGGTAATCAGACAATTTTTGCCGAAAGAAACCAGGAATTATGTACCTGCATTTATTGCTGCGGTTTACGTAATGAATTATTCGAACAAACATCAGATTACCAGTCAGGCCTGCAATATGTTCCTGAAGACTGATACTGTTCAAACCACCAGGTTTGTATCGCTTGCCACACTCGCGAAGGCCCTAAACGTAGAAGAATCGGCTATATTTGCCTTAAACCCCTCATATAAGAAGAAGATTGTTAACGGTACCGACGATGAGCCCAAGCGTATTGTGATGCCGAAATTGAAAGATATCGATTTTGCCGGTGTTTACGAAGTGCTCAACAATGTGGATGTTGATGTGAACATGCGCGTAATTGAGGCGAGCACCGACGATGTACGCGATTTACGAAAGAAAAAAGCCAAGAGTACTACTGCTTCTGCAGTAGTTTACCATAAAGTTACCAGCGGACAAAATTTAACTTCCCTAGCCGATAAGTATGGGGTTGAGGTGCAGGATTTGCGCGTTTGGAACGGCTTAAAAAGTAAAAGTATAGTGCCCGGACAAAGACTTAAAATTTATGCCAAAAACCGTGTAGCCCTTAAAGCACCTGCATCGTTTTTAAGCTATAAAGTAAAAACTGGCGATACCTTGTCAGAGATTGCCGAGAAATTTGATGGCGCGACCGTACAGAGCATCAGAAGAGATAATAAGCTAAGCAAAGCTGGTCTACAGGCTGGTATGATCCTGAAAATCAGTAAGGGCTAAGTGAGCCTAAAAAGCATTTCACAATTTCTATTCGCATTGAGTTAGTGGAATTTCTAACTAAATTGGTGTGGTTCATTAATCGAATCTTATTTGTGAAATGTCTTTTATAAGTGTACACAAATGGATCAACTTCTCCAAACTTACGACAAGACGGTAACCGAGTATAAAAAAACTATTTCAGATAGTTTTAATGTTGATGACTTTCGGGAATACAACGAGATTCTTTTCTCTGCGCATAGCTGCGCCGTTGAGGGTAATTCTTTTACTGTAGACGAGGCAAGAGAGTTAAGAGAGAAGGGGATGAGCTTTAAACTCCAAAATCATTCGCTTTTTGAAGCTTTCGAAATCTTAGACCATTTTAAGGCATATGAATTTGTTTTTGATAACCTGGACAGGCCTTTGTCAGAACCCTTTGTCAAACAAACTCAGGAATTGCTTACCAGAAATACAATTAAATTCGCAAAAGGATATGAGCCTGGGGAATACACAACGAGGCAGATGGCAGCTGGAGATACAGTTTTTGAGGATTTCGAAACCAGTATTAAAAGAATGCCTCAATTAATGCAGTCAACGGAGGATGCAATCCTCAAATCAAGTTTGCATCCATTGGAAATCAGTACGCGTTTCCACAAGTTTTTCATCTATCTTCACCCATTTCCAGATGGCAATGGTCGAGTGGGTAGGTTAATATCCAATTATATTTTAGCTAGATTGTCACAGCCCCATGTGATTGTAACAGCGGCAGATAAACCAGCTTACATTAATACACTCAAACTTTCAGAAAAGCATGGAGATACTAGTGTTTTGACAAACTATTTTGCAGAATTGAGCATAGCACGCATGCAATCAGAGATTGATCAAAAAAGAAGCCTCACTAATAATTTTGAGATGAATTTCCAACCATGTAAAAGATAGAGGTAGGTTTTGCTATCACATTTGCAAGGTTGAAATAATGAGTTCTTCTTGTTATTTTAACTCAATTTTTTACTAAGACCAGATTAAACTTTTTTGGGGGGCTTTTTATTTTATGCCTCATAAAAAGAATTGTACCTTTGCGCCGTCACTAATAAGTTACGTAATGAGTAAAACCACTAGAAAGCAAGATGCGCTTGATTATCACGCACAAGGCCGTCCGGGAAAGATACAGGTAATTCCAACAAAACCTACAAATTCGCAGAGAGATTTAACCCTCGCTTATTCACCGGGAGTAGCCGAGCCTTGCTTGCAAATAGCAGAAAATAAAGAAGATGTTTATAAGTACACCGCAAAAGGAAACCTTGTTGCGGTAATCAGTAATGGTACAGCCGTTTTAGGTTTGGGCGATATTGGCCCTGAAGCCGGAAAGCCGGTAATGGAAGGTAAAGGTTTACTTTTCAAAATCTTTGCCGATATCGATGTATTCGATTTAGAGCTGGATACCAAAAACGTAGATGATTTTGTAAAAATCGTTAAAGCTCTGGAGCCAACTTTTGGAGGTGTAAACCTGGAGGATATTAAAGCACCAGAATGTTTCGAAATCGAACGCCGTTTAAAGGAAGAGATGAACATTCCGGTAATGCACGATGACCAGCATGGTACCGCGATTATTTCGGCAGCAGCTTTATTAAATGCATGCGAAATCATCAAGAAAAAAATGGATAAGATCAAAATTGTAGTTAATGGTGCTGGTGCCGCTGCAATTTCTTGTACCAAATTATATGTTTCTTTAGGTGCTAAAAAAGAGAACATCGTGATGTGCGACCGTTCGGGCGTAATCCGCAAAGACCGCGAATCGCTTGATGCGATTAAAGCTGAATTTGCTACCGACAGAAAGATCAACACTTTGGAAGAAGCGATGAAAGATTCGGATGTTTTCATCGGTCTTTCTTCTGCTGATTGCGTTAGCGTAGATATGTTGAATTCGATGGCCAAAAACCCGATTGTTTTTGCCATGTCGAACCCAAATCCTGAAATTGCTTACGAATTGGCGATCAAAACCCGTAAAGATATCATTATGGCAACTGGCCGTTCTGATTATCCTAACCAGGTTAATAACGTTTTAGGTTTTCCTTACATTTTCCGTGGTGCGCTTGATGTACGTGCAACCAGCATTAACGAGCCGATGAAAATTGCTGCGGTTAAAGCGATTGCCGAACTGGCCAAAAAATCAGTTCCGGAATCGGTAAACCTAGCCTATAATGCCCGTAACCTTAAATTTGGTAAAGATTATATCATTCCTAAACCGGTAGATTTCAGGTTAATTACCGAGGTTTCTACTGCTGTGGCTAAAGCGGCTATCGAAAGCGGTGTTGCCCGTAAAATCATTACCGATTGGGATGCTTATACCGAGGAACTGAGAAAACGTTTAGGTTTGGATGATGCCATTATGCGTGCCATTACCACCAAAGCCAAAACGGATCCAAAACGTGTGGTTTTTGCTGAAGCAGATAACTATAAAATCTTAAAGGCAGCACAGATCGTAAACGACGAAAATATTGCAATTCCGATCCTTTTAGGAAATAAAGATAAAATACAAGCCATTATTGATGAGCATGGTTTAGAACTGGAGGGTGTAGAAATCATCGATCAGATGCAAAACCCTGATAAAACTAAACAATATGCTGAGGCGCTTTACAAAAAACGTCAGCGTAAAGGTGTTTCATTAACCGATGCGACTAAATTATTGAGAGATCGTAACTATTACGGTGCATCGATGGTAGAGTTCGGCGAAGCAGATGCCATGATTTCTGGTTTAACCAAAAATTACGGATCCACCATTAAGCCTGCGCTACATGTAATTGGTGTTGATCCAAGTGTAAAACGCGTAGCTGGTATGTACATGATGATGACCAAAAAAGGTCCGGTTTTCTTTGGCGATACCACAGTGAATGTTGATCCAACAGCTGAAGAACTGGTAGATATTACCTTACTGCTGGATAAATCGGTTAAACAGTTCAATATTAAGCCGCGTATTGCTTTATTATCGTATTCGAACTTTGGCTCAAACGATGGGGTAACACCAAACAAAGTAAGAGAAACCGTAAATCTTTTGCATAAAAATCACCCGGATGTAGTGGTTGATGGAGAAATGCAAGGGAACTTTGCCATTAACAACGAATTATTGAAAGATAACTTCCCTTTCAGCACCCTGGCCGATGCTCCTGCAAACACTTTGGTGTTCCCGAATTTAGAGTCGGGTAACATTGCATACAAATTGTTACAAGAGCTGGGTGGAGCAGAGGCGGTTGGACCAATTTTATTGGGATTAAACAAGCCTGTTCATATTGTTCAGTTAGGAAGTTCGGTGCGGGAGATCGTAAATATGGTTACTATTGCAGTAGTAGATGTTCAAGCCAAAGAAGAAATTGCTGGAACTTCGAAACGAAAAGGTATATTTACAAAATCAACCAAGAAGTAGAATTACATGTACGCCTATATCGATGGTAAATTGACATTTAAAAACCCAGCTTATGTTGTGGTGGAAGCCGGAGGTATAGGCTATCATATTAATATATCATTAAATACTTACAGCGCTTTGGGCGATGCAGAAAGGTGTAAAATTTATACCTGGCTGCACGTTAAAGAAGATGCACACACATTATACGGCTTCGCTGATGAAGGCGAACGCCGTTTATTTTTACACCTGATTTCGGTATCAGGGATAGGACCCAACACCGGACGGATGATTTTATCGTCCATCACACCAGTGGAAATCCAAACGGCAATAATCAAGGCCGATTTGCCACTTATTCAACGCATTAAAGGTTTAGGAGCAAAAACAGCTCAGCGCCTGGTTTTAGAATTACAGGACAAACTAAAAAAAGAAGGCGCAGATTCATTAATTTCTATGCCTTTACACAATACTGTTAAAGATGAAGCGTTATCAGCATTGGTAATGCTCGGATTTGCCAAACAAACAGCCGAAAAAACTATAGATCAGATATTAAAAGTGAATGAGGGAACCCTTTCGGTTGAACAACTAATTAAGTATGCTTTGAAAACCTTATAGATCTTAACGCCTTTGAAGAGAATATCTACCTTTCTGTTTCTCATCCCCATCTTATTAATTGCTACTCAAAACGCCTTCTCTCAAGTTGTTCCAAGCAAGACGGATACTGTTACAAAAAAAAATAACTTCAGTTTACGAGAAAAGGAACGTTTAGGCCTGGGGCCATCTGTTAATCCGTTCTATCCTGCGCCCAGTAATTTAAAGCGTGTGGTAGAATACGATGCCAAAAACAAACGTTATATCGTTAAGGAATTAATTGGTGAACAGTTTGTGCTCAATACCCAATATTTAACCATCGATGAATACCAACGCCTGGTAAACAGCGAAATTAAACGCGGCAACTGGCGCAGCATTTCCAATGCCGAGGTAAGCGATTACCGGAGTACAGGCATTATTCCACAAATACAGGTAAACAGCAAAGCCTTCGAAAAATTATTTGGCGGTACCACCATCGATATTCAACCACGGGGTGAAGCCGAACTTACTTTTTTAGGCCGCGTAAATAAAAATGAAAACCCACTTTTTAACGAAAGGCAAAGGGTGCAAACCAATTTCGATTTTAACCAAAGGATTCAGATGGATCTGGTTGGGAATATCGGAACAAAACTGAAAATAAAAAGTAATTACAATACCGAAGCCCAGTTTGATTTCGAAAACCAGATTAAACTCGACTATACCGGAGGTAAAGATGATATTATCCAGAAAATTGAGGCGGGTAACGTAAGTTTGCCTTTAAATACCTCTTTAATTACCGGTACACAGGCTCTTTTTGGTATTAAAACACAGTTAAAATTCGGCCGCTTAAATGTAACGAGTGTTTACACGCAGCAGAAATCCGAATCGCGCGAAATTAAAATTACCAATGGTGCACAACAAAATACCACCACGGTAAACATCGATAGCTACGAGGCCAACAAGCACTATTTCCTTTCGCAGTATTTCAGAAATAACTACAATAAGAACCTGGCTAATGCGCCAATTATTACTTCACCAATTCAGATTACTAAAATTGAGGTCTGGATTACCAATAAAGCTGGTAATACTTCGGATTCGAGAGATGTTTTGGGCTTACTGGATTTAGGTGAGAATGCACCATACAACAATTTAATTACGGGTGGTACTTCAGGCTTACCCGCCGGAACTACTGCTGCCGGCTTCGCTCAACAATCCAATAACCTGATTTCGCAATTAAATGCTTATCAGGGTGGTGCTATCAGGCAGACCAATTCTAATGCTGTTATTTCTTTCTTCCAATCCAGTCCGCCATACATGGCTGGTACAGATAACTTTGCCAAATTAACTTATGCCAGGAGATTGACGGAAAGAGAGTTTACTTTTCAACCGCAATTGGGTTATTTATCGCTAAATAATCCGCTCAATGCCGATGAAGTTTTAACAGTTGCCTACCGTTATACCTACAATGGAGTAGAGTACCAGGTGGGTGAATTTTCTACCGATGTGCCTTTCGATGCGGCGAATCCAAAAGTACTTTATACCAAATTACTAAAGAACGAAACCACCAAAATTTCGCTTCCTACATGGGATTTGATGATGAAAAACATCTACTCAATAGGTGGATATCAGATCAGCAGCCAGAATTTTAAATTAGACATCTTCCGTATCGACAACCAAACCGGTGTTGATAATCCGGTAATGACCGAAGGACAGAATACAGCTAACAAACAGTGGATTGCATTAACCGAGTTTGACCGTTTAAACCAGCAAAATGAGCGTAAACCAGATGGGGTTTTCGATTTTGTGGCGGCTAACAATGCATTTGGCGCATACTCTACAGCAAACAATGCCAATACCCCAAGTTTATTCGGAACAGGCAGCAATGGGCAAACCTCTTTAGTAACCAATACCAACACGGGTTATATTACCATCGACCCGGCAAACGGACGAATTATTTTTCCGGTAATAGAGCCTTTCGGAAAGGATTTGGCAGCCAGATTTTTACCGGGTGAGCAGGCCTTAATTGATAAATATACTTTTACTGCATTATACGATTCGACCCAAACCATTGCCAAACAATTGTTCCAAAACCAGAACCGTTACGTAATTAAAGTAAACTACCAGTCTGATATTTCTTCTGAATTTAGTTTAAATGCCATTAATGTTCCGGAAGGTTCGGTAAAGGTGTTTGCAGGTACAATGCCTTTAACAGAGGGGGTAGATTTTACGGTTGATTACCAGGGTGGAAGGGTAAGCGTAATTAACCAGGCACTTTTAATTTCTGGTCAGCCTATTCGCATTACAACCGAAAATAACGAACTCTTTGGTTTACAACAGCGGTCGCTTTTTGGTACCCGCTTAGATTACCGAGTAAACAACAAACTGAATTTGGGTGGTACGATAATGAACCTGACGGAAAAACCGCTGACCCAGAAAGTGAATATTGGCGAAGAGCCCATTTCAAATACCATTTGGGGAGCCGATATCAACTACAGTTCGCCTTCAAGATTTTTAACCAAACTGGTTGATAAAATTCCACTTATTTCTACTAAAGCACCATCGAGCGTTACTTTTTACGGAGAGTTTGCGCAATTAATTCCAGGTCACCCGAGGGCTTTGAATTTTGCAGGCAGTAAAAACGGCGTAAGCTATCTCGACGATTTTGAAGCTTCGCGTTCGGTTATCGATTTAAAAAGTGCTATTTCATGGCAGTTATCCGGTACACCGCAACTGTTTCAGGAGTTCGACCGGTCTAACGATCTTTCGTACGGATACAACAGGGCAAGGGTAGCCTTTTATAATATCGATCCTACTTTTTACAATTCGGCAGCATCAACCACGCCGGCCAATATCAGAAACAACAGGGCCGAACTTTCTAACCACTATGTTAGAGAGGTAATAGAGCAAGAGGTTTTCCCTTTCAAAGAAACGGCAACCGGACAGGCACTAAACATTACCACTTTTGACGTGGCTTACTACCCGACTGTTAGGGGACCTTATAACTTCCGTACTACAGGTTTCAAACCTGACGGATCATTACTGCAACCACAAAATAGCTGGGCAGGCTTTCAGCGGAAGATTGAAACCAACGACTTTGAAGCCTTAAACGTTGGCTTTATTGAACTTTGGGTAATGGATCCGTTTATCTACAAACCAAACTCGAGCGGAGGGGATTTGTATTTCAATCTCGGAAACATTTCGGAAGATATCCTTAAGGATGGCAGAAAATCGTTAGAGAATGGTTTACCGGCTGCAAACGATCCGACTAAATATGACGAAACCGCCTGGGGTCGTGTTCCTAAATTGCAACCAGTGGTACAGGCTTTCGATAACAATGCCGATTCACGTAAGGCGCAGGATGTTGGTTTAGATGGTTTATCAGATGCAGATGAAAAGACCAAATTCGCAGCCGAAATCAATCAGATTAAATCGCAATTGAATGCCAACGCAGCTGCTACTTTAGATGCCGATCCGGCATCAGATAACTATGCATATTTCAGAGGTCCGGCTTTAGATCAGATTAATGCCGGTATTTTAAAACGCTACGAAAGATATAACGGAACTGAGGGTAACTCAAAAACCTCACAACAATCGCAGGCAGAACTTGGGCTGGAGAATTCGGCCTCAACCTCCTTACCAGATGGTGAGGATATCAACCGCGATAACAACATGACCCAAAGCGACGAGTATTTCCAGTACAAAGTTTCTATTCGTCCAGGGGATTTAAATGTAGGACAGAATTTCATTACAGATAAAGTAACCTCGCAGGTTAAACTGGCAAATGGAAATACCCAGGCAGTAACCTGGTACCAGTTCAGGATTCCAATCGGGCAGTACCAGCAAAAAGTTGGCGGTATTCAGGATTTTAAATCGATCCGTTTTTTCAGGATGTTCATGACCAACTTCGCCGATACTGCGGTAATGCGTTTTGCAAAACTACAGTTAATCCGTGGCGAGTGGCGCGAATACAATGCATCCAATCAGGCTGCGCAGGTTATCGTCGATCCGGCTTTGCCTGCTTTAACCCCTGATAATTCTACTGTTGAAGTGTCAACCGTAAATATCGAAGAAAACGGCAAGCGCTCACCTATTCCTTATGTTACCCCTCCGGGTATTCTGCGCGAGCGCGATTACAGCAACTACCGTGGCGATACCCGCCTAAACGAACAATCGTTATCAGTAATAGTAAAATCGTTAAGAGATGGTTATGGGCGTGCAGCCTTTAAAACTGCCTATAGCGATTTCAGGTCTTATAAACATTTGGAAATGTTTGTTCACGCCGAAGCTGTTAATAACCAATTGTTAAATGATGGTGATGTTTCTGCCTTTTTAAGGATCGGAACTGATAACCAGGATAACTATTACGAATATGTAATGCCGTTAAAGGTAACCGCGCCGGGCACCAGCGATCCGGATGCCATTTGGCCGGAAGCCAACAGGATGGATATTGATTTGACGCTTTTCCAAAATGCCAAACTTGCCCGTAATGTGGCTAAACAGGCTAACGGACAACCGTGGCCAATAAATGTACCTTTTACTTATACCGATGGCACCAGAACCATTGTGGTTAAAGGGCAGCCCGATATGAGTAAAGTAAGGGTTTACATGGTAGGTATCAAAAACCCGCTTCGTCAGGCTAACGAGGTTGGTAGTGATGATGGCCAGGATAAAAATGCCCTGGTTTGGTTTAACGAATTAAGGCTAACCGAATTTGATGAAAAAGGTGGATGGGCAGCAACGGGAAGGTTGAATTTAAAACTGGCCGATTTTGCCGATGTAAATATTTCGGGGAGTAAATCGACCGTTGGTTTTGGTTCAATTGATTCGAAGGTTAGCGAGCGTACCCGTGCCGATAATGTGTTATTGGATGTCTCGTCGGCCATGGAGCTCGGAAAATTCCTGCCACAAAAATCGGGGGTTAAAATACCGATGTTTGTAAGTTATTCTAAGCAGGTTTCTACACCGCAGTATAACCCGAGAACGCCGGATATTGAGTTGAAAAATGCGTTGGAGCGATCAACCAAAGAACAAAAAGATTCGATTTTAAATTTCGCGCAGGATTATACCGTTAGGAGAGGCATTAACTTTACCAATGTTCGGAAAGAGCGCACCAATAATAGCAAACCTGTAAGGCTGTGGGATATCGAAAACTTCTCTGCAAGTTATGCCTATACCCAGTATAACCACCGTGATTTTATTAACCAGAGTAGCATCCAGAATACTTATAGGGCATCACTACAATATAGTTATTCTAGAGAGGCTAAAACAATAGCACCGTTCGAAAAGATCATTAAATCGAATATGCTGGCATTGCTGAAAGATTTTAATTTCAGTATTTTTCCAAGTGCCATTAATTTCAGGATTGATGTAGATCGTTTATACTCGGAAAATACTTTGAGAAATAACGACCCGAACAATACTTTGGGTGTTTATCAAACTGGTTACGGAACCACTTTTAATAAAAACTTTACCATGAGCAGGGTTTACGGCATAGCCTGGAACCTTACCCGTTCGTTACAGTTAGATTTTAACGCCACCAACTATTCTATTATTGATGAACCAGATGGCAGAATTGAAGGACTGAAACGAGATACCGTTTGGGAAAACTTAAAACGTTTAGGCCGTACAACCGATTATAACCACAACTTAAACGTTACCTATAATCTGCCGATTGATAAGATACCAGGTTTAAACTGGATTACCATTAAAACCCGTTACGGAACCAACTTTAACTGGCAAACCGAGCCGCTGGCTACCCTGCGCGATCCAAATATCAATTTAGGTAACACGGTACAAAACAGCCGGACGGTACAGGTTAACCCGACTTTAAATCTAACCACACTATACAATAAGTTTGGTTTTATACGCAATGCCGGTAACGATGATAATGGAAATAAGGCGAAAAACTTTTTCATCAACATATTAACCAGTTTAAAAAATGTAAACGCCAGCTTTGTACAAACCAAGGGTATTTTCTTGCCGGGTTATCTGCCAACAACCAAATATTTTGGTATCGATAACGCCACAGGCGCACCAGGTTTAGGCTTTGCTTTTGGTAGTCAGCGCGACATACGCGAAATGGCTTTAAACAACGGTTGGTTAACCACCGATACCTTACAAACCCAGTTGTATGTAAACACGCTTCGCGAAGATTTACAATTGACTGGCCAGGTAGAACCATTTAAAGATTTGCGGATTACTTTAAAAGCAAACAAGGCACAAACACGAAATTTCTCAACCAATTTCAGGTATGTGGCCAGTGTATCATCATTTGAAAATCTAAGCGCCATTACCACGGGCGATTACAGCATTTCTTACATCGCTTTAGGTACTGCGTTTAAAGAAAATAATGCAACCCGGGTTTCGGGCTTGTTCCAGCAGTTTATGAATAACCGCAGTGTGATTTCGAGAAGGTTGGGTGCGCAAAATCCAAATTCATCGGGCGCTACCGGAGGTTTTGCCGACGGGTATAGCAAAGAAAGTCAGGATGTAATTATCTCAGCTTTTATGGCTGCCTATGCGGGCAAGGATGCCGGAAAGGTTAAAATGAATTCTTTCCCTAAAATTCCACTTCCAAACTGGAACTTAACCTACAGTGGCTTAACTCGCATTCCTTTTATTGCCGATAAATTTTCGTCGGTCGATATCAGGCACGGTTACCGTTCTGCTTATAACATCAATGGATTTAATTCGCTTTTGCGTTATCAGGAAACCAATGGAGCAGTGAGTAGCAGGGATGTTAACAATAACTTTTTACCCGAATACCAGTTTGCACAAGTTACGATTTCAGAATATTTTGCACCACTGGTTGGGGTAGATACCAGGTTTAAAAATAACCTGACGGCTTCTTTCGAGTTAAACCGATCACGTTTATTGGGCTTAAGTTTATCGAACAGCCAGCTGGCACAACTATCAGAAAACAATATGGTTTTAGGCCTGGGTTACCGTACCAATAAATTCCGTTTCCCGTTTGGCTGGTTTAAAAGCTTAAAAATGGATAACAACATGGACTTTAAACTCGATGTGGCCATTCGCGATAATAAAACCGTTATTTACCGGGCTGATATTACTGAAGCAGAGGTTTCTTCAGGGGCAAAAAACATTACCCTAAGGCCTAGCGTTGATTATGTGTTAAACCAAAAGTTTAATATTAAGTTATTTTACGATTCGAACATTACCAAGCCTTATACCTCGCAAACCTTTAATACTTCATTTAGTAATTTTGGCTTTAGTTTAAGGTTTACGTTGAATTAATGAATCTTCAATCATAGAAAAGCCTCATTTTTAATGGGGCTTTTTCATGCAGAAGAAAAAATGTTGAACAAATCAATGTCACAGATATTGAAAAGTTATTGATCACTTAACGGCTCTAGGTTACTATTATCTCTTTCATTCGGTTGGTTCGAAAGAACATTGTTCCGCCCGATAGAGAATATCCTGCTAAATAAATAGGCCGTGATGAACATGGGGACATAACTGAATACAAGATGGTCGAAATGCATTAAATAGGTGCTTCCGCTGGCAATTAGATAAAAAAGAAAGATTACAATTGAGTGCGCGATGGGCCTGTCATTTATAAATCTTTTATACCCCATTTTTTCAATCAGGTATATATTAAATGTAATAAATACAGCAACGATGCCGACAAAAATAAACATATGGTTAAACGGAATGTTAAAAGTGAAGTTATAATTCGCTGGTTTAATCAGCATAATTAAACCGATATAGACAAATCCAATCGCCATAGTAAGGGGAACAGAAGCGATTAAGGTTGCCAGGCATACTTTTAAGGTATAAACAAAGGAAGGTTTCATATTGAGTGTTAATTTGTATTTTCAATATAGATATTATTTCTGAGTTTGACCTTGACCAGCCATGGTAATCGCAACATTCAACTTTTCTGATAAGTTAATTTTTAAGCCATTGCGAATGGATAAACTAAATTGTATTTTTGAAGCGCAAACACTACCAATTGCATAAATATTTTGCAGCTGGTATGTTGGCTAAGGAGAGTAAAAAATAAATAACTTATTTTCAAAACATATAAAATAATGAATTTTCCATCAGAATTAAAGTACACTAAAGACCACGAGTGGGTTAGAGTTGAAGGTAACGAAGCTTATATTGGCGTAACTGATTTTGCACAACGCGAGTTAGGTGATATCGTTTATGTTGACATCAACACCGTAGGTAGCGAAGTAGCTAAAGAAGAAGTTTTCGGTACAGTAGAGGCCGTTAAAACCGTATCTGATTTATATATGCCTGTTACCGGAACCGTATTAGAAGTTAATGCTGACCTAAACGACAACCCTGAATTGGTTAACTCTGATCCTTATGGAGAAGGCTGGATGGTTAAAGTATCTTTAGCTGATTTAACTGAAGTAGAAGGTTTGCTTACAGCTGCTGCATACCAGGAATTGGTAGGCGCTTAATTTATCATATTTTGTACAAAGCACTAAAAAGACAAATCTGGGCCATTATCTGGACCCTTGTTATTTTAGTGCTTTGTAATATGAGGATGCCTGAGTCTTCTGGTCCGGGTTTTTTCTTCGAAGGTTTTGATAAAATGACTCATCTGGGGTTTTTCTTTGTTTTATCAGTGCTGCTCTTTTATGGTAAAATAAGGTATCAGCATACTTTCGCTTTCAGAACATTAACAATTTTTAAAATCCTCCTGATCAATGCCATTATTGGAGGTACAATCGAAATATTACAGTGGAAAGTTTTTACCTACCGCTCTGCCGAATGGTGGGATTTTGCCTGTGATATGTTAGGTGCGTTAATGGCTGTTTTCAGTTATGTATTGCTCCATAAATTAAATTTCAATGAAAACGAAAGTTAGTATTATCTGCGTTATGGTAACCATATGTTTAAGCAGCTGCAGTATTTTTAAAAAAAACTGTAACTGCCCGAAAGTATATTACAAGAGTTATCCTTCACCACAAAAATAACATAGTCAAATCCCTCCCTCCCTTTTCGATTTGATTTGCAGCTCGCTTGCTGTATTTAAAATGTTACCAAGCTTTTAACACACCTTAACAAACCTTTAAGCTTTTGCCGAGTCTGATAGCTTAGTTTTGTATGTAATACCTAAATTTTTTTGATGAAAAAGAACGTTCAGAGGGCAATTTTTATAGTTCTCCTATTTTGTGGATATCTTGCCCAGGCGCAAAATACCGGCGCTATCAGCGGTAAAGTAATTAACGCAAAAGATAAAAAACCGGTTGATTTTGCTACCATAGCAATTAAAAGTTTGAAAGATTCGAGTGTGGTGGCCTCAGGTCAAACCAATCCGGATGGATCATTTAGCTTTAAAGCTATAGCAGCAGGCAAGTACCGGATTTATGCAGCCTTTTTGGGTTTAAAAACAGCAACTAAAGACGTAGAAGTGGCTAAAGCGGCAGTAAATGCTGGCGAAATTGCCATGAGCGATGATGGTGTTGATTTAAAAACCGTAAATGTTACCGCTACCATTCCGATTGTAGTAAAAAAGGATACCCTAGAATTTGATGCCAAATCAATCAAAGTGCGCGAAAACGCTGTAGTTGAAGACTTATTGCAGAAAGTACCCGGAGTTGAGGTAGCTAAAGATGGAAGTATCAAAGCCCAAGGCGAAACGGTAACCAAAGTAAAGGTAGATGGAAAAGAATTTTTTGGTAATGATCCTTTATTGGCAACCAAAAACTTACCAGCCGATATGGTTGATAAAATACAGGTAATTGATGAGCTTTCTGAACAGGCACAGTTTACCGGTATTGATGATGGAACCAGAAATAAAATCCTGAATATTACTACTAAAAATGGCATGAAACATGGCTACTTTGGTAATAGTACTGTAGGTTATGGTTCTAACGACCGTTACGATGCCAGTTTAAATGTAAACAAGTTTGACGATGACCGTCAGATCAGTTTCATTGGTCAGTTTAACAACGTAAATAAACAAAACTTTGGTCAGGGTGGTGGCGTAGGAAACGGATTTGGCGGAGGTGGAGGCCGTGGCGGTTTTGGCGGCGGCGGTGGGGGTAACTCCGGCAGTGGCGGCGGTGGTATCACTACAACGAATGCTGCGGGTTTAAACTTTGCCGATACTTACAAAGATGGTACACAGTTTCAGGCCAGTTATTTCTTCAATAAATCGACTGCCGATATCATTCAGGACTCACACATCCAAAATCTTTTTGGAGGGATTACAACCGATGTTACGCAGAATTTAAACAATACAACCGACCGTACCAATCACCGTTTTAATTTTATGGTGGATACGAAGATCGATCCTTCATTGTCTATCAAGATCCAGCCGAACGTAACTTACACAGAAAGTGATGGCAGTAGCATAACCAAGTATTACAGGAATTATGTAACGAGTATTACAGATGGAAGTCAGGAAAATACAACTACTGCTGCTACTCCTGCTGTTACCAATAATTTATTAGTCCGTAAAAGTTTTAAACGTAGGGGCCGTACCCTTTCGCTTAATGTAAACACCAGTATTAACGACAACAACGGTACCAATCAGAATTACCGTTTAGATCATATTACTGAAAGTGGAGTAAAAAGAGATTCGTTAACCAACCAGTTAAACAACACCAGTAGCCATGCTATAAACAACACTACAAGGTTGGTATATACTGAGCCTTTAAATAAAACCTTAAGTGTAGAATTTAATTATCAGAACGGTTATTCTAACAGCGATTCGCAGAGAGACGTATATAACTATAATCCCCTTACGTTGCAATTCGATTTAGTAGATAATACATTTTCGAATATTTATAATAACCGTACTTTAACCAATGCGGCTGGTTTTAGTTTTACTACAACAGAGAAAAAATACAACTGGAACATTGGTGTAGCCGCACAGCAGACCAATAGGGTAAATACCAATTTAACTACAGGTTTAAAACGTACACAGAACTTCATTAACATTACGCCATCTGCACAGTTTAGATATAATTTCAGTAACCGTAAACGATTATTTATCAATTATCGTGGTTCTACTACGCAACCAAGCATCGATCAGATTCAGCCTATCCCAGATAATACAAATTCGCAAACCCGTTACGTAGGTAACCCGGAGTTGAAACCTTCGTTTAATAACCAGTTGAGGATTAACTTCAATAATTTCAATATCGAAAGTGGTCGTTTCTTCTTTGCCGGATTAAACCTTACACAGACCTTTAACAGTATTGGAAATACCGTTGTTCCAATATCTGGCGGCCTTCAGCAGGTTAGTTATATTAACGTTAATGGCGTTTATGCTGGTAATGCCAATGCAACCTGGTCTTTACCTTTAATGCCTGAGCGTAAGCTTACCTTAAATATTTCGGGTAACGGTTCGTATAGCAGAAACGTAAACTTTATTGCCCCTAACGCGAGTACTCAACTGGTTAAAAACGTGACCAATAGTTATACCATATCTAATGGCTATAAACTGGTTACCAACGTAGATAAGTTTGATTTAACTGGTGGCATTACCGGTAGCTATACCAACTCTACGTTTTCGGCACAGCAATCGGCAAATACGCAGTATTACACCATTAACCCAAGCTTTAATGTAAGCTATGTATTCCCGGCAAATATCAGGCTGGCTATGGACATCGATTATTTCAGAAATTTTGGTGGTGGCGATTTGTATAACCAGGAATATACCATTCTTAACCCTTACATCAGTCGTCAGTTCTTTAAAAACAGAGCTACTTTTAAATTCTCTGTAAATGATGCATTGAATCAGAATACAGGTATTTCGAGAACTACATCAGGTACTTCAATTACCGATTTAAACTATAACGTGCTAAAACGTTACTACATGTTCTCGTTCACGTATTCGTTAACCCGTATTGGTGGTCGTACCATGAGCGGCGATATGCAAATGCCGGGTCAGGGTGGTGAAGGCCGACGCATGAGAATGTAAAAAATATCAATACCAGAATTGAAAGGCCCGTTTCTCGGGCCTTTTTTGTTTTACAGCCGTAACAGCTTATTAAATGTAAAGCTGACAATTGTGTATTTCATTTGTTACTTAAGTTAAAATAAACCTTTAAATATGCTGATAGTCTCTATGTTATAAAAACCAAACTAACCGAATGAAACCAATCTTTACGCTGCTTCTTGTACTATGTTCTTATTTTGTTTATGCCCAAAAAGCCGGCTCGGTGAGTGGGAGGGTGCTTCAATCGAAAGATAAAAAACCAATTGATTATGCTTCTTTGGCAGTAAGGAACCTAACCGATTCGAGTATGGTTGGTGCAATGAGTACTACCGAAGACGGAAAGTTTGTTTTCAAAGATCTGAAACCTGGCCCTTACCGAGTATATGCTGCATTTTTGGGATTAAAAAATATCACGAAAGATTTTACCATTACAGCCGATAAACCGGATGTAAGCTTAGGCGATATTGTTTTAGAAGGAGGTGCAATTGAGCTTCAAACCGTTGATATCAAGGCAGAAGTGCCTCCGATTGTGGTGAAGAAAGATACGCTTGAATTTAATGCAGGCTCGTTTAAAGTGGTAGAAAACGCAGTAGTAGAAGATCTGTTAAAAAAACTACCCGGAGTAGAAGTCGATAAATCGGGTGCGGTAAAAGCCCAGGGCGAAACCATTACAAAAGTTAAGGTGGATGGAAAGCTGTTTTTTGGGAACGACCCTTTACTGGCAACCAAAAACCTACCGGCAGATATGGTAGATAAAATCCAGATCATCGACGAACTTTCAGATCAGGCCCAGTTTACCGGTATAGATGATGGTTCGAGGACTAAGATCATTAATATTACAACCAAAAAAGACCGGAAGAATGGTTACTTTGGCAACACTTCGGGAGGTTATGGATCTAACGACCGTTACGATATAAACACAAATATCAACCATTTTAACCAGGACAGACGGCTAAGTGTAATTGGGCAGTTCAACAATGTAAACAAGCAAAACTTTGGTGGTGGTTTAGGTGGCGGTAACAGCGGCGGAAATGGTGGCCGTAGCGGGATTACAGATACTAAGGCCGGTGGATTTAACTTCTCTGACGAATATGCCGATCAAACCGAAATCAGCCTGAGTTATTTTGTGAATAAATCTGACAATCTCATTCTGCGCAATAGCGTTACACAAAATCTTTTGGGCAATGTTACCACGGTTTTTAATAATAACCAAACCAATACTTCCGACCGCTTAAACCATCGTTTAAATTTTATGGTCGATACTAAACTCGATTCGTTAACCTCACTAAAGATAGAGCCAAATTTAAGCTATACAGATAACGAGAGCCTGAACAGTAGTTTTTACAACCGCGATTACAGTACCTATAAAACAAATGGATCGCAGATATTAACCAACCACAACACCGCCCCATCAATTAGTAACAATATTTTGCTGCGTAAAAAATTTATGCGCCGCGGACGAACCTTATCCTTGAATTTCAACACCAGCATTAACAACAACGATGCTGATAACTACAACAATAACCCCGAAACAAGAGATGAAGGTGGGATAATCACACAAAAGGTAATTAACCAGTTTAACGATCAGGAAAGCGAATCGCTTAATCAGAATACCCGTTTGGTGTATACAGAACCCTTAGATAAGACCCTAAGCTTGGAATTTCACTATCAGAACGGATATAACCACAACACTTCCGACCGTTTTACCTATAATTTTAATCCGGCTACGCTCGAATACGATTTATTGGATCAGACATTCAGTAACTCATACGAGAATACCATTTTAACCAATGCGGCTGGATTCAGCTTTAATAAAATGGCCAAAAAATATAACTGGAATGTGGGTATGGCAGTTCAAAATACCGACCGGAAAAACAATAACATTACGCAGGGTTTTACACTAAAACAAAATGTTTTTAATTATACGCCTTCGGCTATCTTCAGGTATAATTTTAGCAACAGTAAGCGTTTGGTGTTCAATTACCGCGGTAGTACCACTCAACCTACCATACAACAGTTGCAGCCTATCCAGAATAATACCAATACACAAAGTATTCCGGTGGGTAACCCCGATTTAAAGCCCGAGTTTAACAATACCCTGCGTATTGCCTATAATACATTTACTGTAGGCAAAAACAGGTCGTTATTTGTTAACCTGAATCTTGCCCAAACTGCTAACCAGATTGCAAACAGTACCAGTTTAATTCAAAGCGGAAAAGATCAGGGCAAACTGGCTGTAACTCCGGTGAATGTTAATGGTGTTTATTCTGGTTCGTTGTCTTCATCTTTAAGTTTGCCTGTAATGGCCGATAATAAGCTTAATTTTCACATCAATGTTAGTGGGAGCTATAATCGCGATGTAAACTTTACCAACAGCTTAAAAAATATAACCAACAGCTGGTCTGTCACCAATGGCTACCGCTTGGTTTCCAATTTAGAGAAGCTCGATTTAACTGCAGGGGTTAGTGGTTCAATTAACCGGGCAACCTATTCCGTTCAGCCCAATTCGAACACCCGGTATTATACCTTTAGTCCAAATATTAGTGTAAGTTATATGTTCCCTGGCGATATCCGCTGGTCTATCGATGCCGATTATAACCAGAACACTGGGAGGGGAGAGGCTTTCGATACCCATTTTACGCTGGTAAATTCGTATTTAAGCAAGCAGTTTTTCAAAAACCGTGGTACTTTTAAAGCCTCAGTAAACGATTTGCTAAACGAAAACCAGGGTGTAAGCCGTACAGCCAATAACAATACCATTCGCGATGAAAGCTATAATGTATTGCAACGTTATTTTATGTTTTCGTTTACCTATTCCCTAAACCGGATGGGAGGTAGAAACCGGATCCGCGGTAATGAAGAAGGTGGTGGCGGAAGAAACCGCGGAGGCGGTGGTGGTTTTGGCGGCGGTCGTCAAAGAAATTAATCACGATACCGTAAAACCCTGCATTATTTCCCGAATGTAAAAGCCATGTTATTTGGAATAAATCTAAAGAAAGGCTAACTTGCGCCAAATTTAGCACATGAACCCGTTAGGCTCCATCTGGCTAATAAAATATAAATAAACACAGATGAAACTGTCGCACCTAAAAGTTGGAGAAAAAGGAACAATTGTAGCTTTTACAGATTTAGATATGTCTGTAAAGTTAATGGAGATGGGCTGCTTGCCGGGCGAGGTTGTAGAGGTTGAACGTTTTGCCCCTCTTGGCGATCCAATGGCCATTCGTGTTGCTGGTTATCAGCTTTGTTTGCGTAAAAGCGAAGCTGATGTGGTAATCATTCAATAAATATTTGGGTTTGGATATTAAAGTTGCATTAGTTGGTAATCCCAATACAGGTAAATCTACGTTATTTAACCGCTTAACCGGTTTAAATCAGAAAATTGGTAACTTCCCGGGTATAACAGTTGATAAGAAAACAGGTTTTACCAAACTTGCAGGCGATAAAGATGCTGAAATTATCGATTTGCCCGGAACTTATAGTCTCTACCCCAAAAGCGCCGATGAAAGCATTGTTTTTCAGGTGCTGGCCGATAAAAAGAACAATAGCCATCCTGATGTAATCGTATTGGTTACCGATGCCTCCAATCTTAAGCGTAATATGCTTTTGTATTCGCAGGTGGCCGATCTGGGCATCCCGATGATTTTGGCTTTAAACATGATCGATCTTTCTACCAAGCAAGGCATTGAGATTAATCTGGATAAGCTGGCCGAAAAATTAGGTATTCAGGTAGTTTCTATCTCGGCAAGAAATAACATTGGCATCGATAAACTTAAAAATGCCATAGCCAATACCACTAAAATAGCCACGCAGTTTCAGGAAGTTAATTTAAATTTTCTGGCCCCTGAAGCAATTAATGCAATTAAGGCAAAACTAAATTCAGACAACGATTATTATGCCCTGCAGGTTTTGCATCAGCACGAGCATTTAACTTTCTTCACCAAAGAAGAGCAGGAAGAAATTGAAGAAATAGAGCAATCGAACCATTTCGAATCGGCTAAAATACAGGCCGCTGAAACCATAGCACGTTACAAGCATTTAAGTACTATTCTTGCTGATGTGGTGGTGGATAAAGGAACAGAAAAGAAATTCTCTTTCAGCGATAAACTTGATGCAATACTTACCCATAAAATTTGGGGCTTTACTATATTTTTGCTGATTCTGTTTATAATTTTTAATGCCATATTCGCCTGGTCGTCTTACCCGATGGACTGGATTGAAAGTGGTTTTGGATTTATTACCGAACTTGGACACGAATATTTGCCGGCCGGTATGTTTACCGATTTATTATTGGATGGCGTGATTGCCGGTTTGGGCGGTATTTTTGTATTTATCCCTCAAATTGCCATTCTTTTTGCCTTCATTTCCATCTTAGAAGATACCGGCTACATGGCCCGTGTTACCTTTATGATGGATAAAATTATGAGTAAGGTTGGGCTCAACGGTAAATCGGTGGTGCCAATGATTGGTGGTTTGGCCTGCGCCGTTCCTTCAATTATGGCGGCAAGGAATATCGAAAACTGGAAAGACCGGATGATTACCATTTTGGTAACCCCTTTGGTGAGTTGTTCGGCGAGGCTCCCGGTATATATCCTGATCATATCCTTAATTATTCCGCAAAAACATGTGCTGGGTATTTTTAACCTGCAGGGCCTGGCGCTAATGGTGATGTACCTGGTAGGAATTGTGGCTGCGGTATTGGTAGCCTGGGTGATGAAACTCATCATCAAAACCAAAGAAAGATCATACTTTATAATGGAGCTGCCTGTTTACCGTATGCCGAGGTGGAAGAATGTACTTTTTACCATGTACGAGAAATCGAAAACCTTTGTTTTCGAAGCTGGTAAAGTAATTATTGCCATTTCGGTTATTCTATGGGTAATGGCTGCTTACGGACCCGGAGACCGTTTCGAAAATATAGAAAAGAAATATGCTGCGGCACTGGCCGATACCACCCAAAATACCGATCACATTAAGGTTTTGGAAGCAACCGAAAAGCTTGAAAATTCTTATGTAGGTGTACTTGGCCACTGGATTGAGCCTGTAATCCGTCCGCTGGGTTACGACTGGAAGATTGGTATTGGCTTAATCACCTCTTTTGCTGCCCGTGAAGCCTTTGTAGGCACTATGGCAACCATTTACAGTGTTGACGGCGGCGATGAGGATACCTCGACCATTAGAGAGCGTATGGCAGCTTCGGTTAACAGCCGTACCGGTTTACCGGTTTACTCTTTTGCTGCCGGTATTTCATTAATGCTTTTTTATGCTTTTGCTATGCAATGCATGAGTACAGTAGCCATTGTTTACCGCGAAACCAAAGGCTGGAAATGGCCGGTTATTCAATTGGCTTATATGACGGCCATGGCTTATGTTGCAGCGTTGGTAGCTTATCAGTTATTGAAATAGTTATTATTTCTATTTTAAGCGCATGCTATTGTTGATTATTGTTCTTTGAAGAGCAATACCTGCATCACTATCTAAATTTCCTCCCGCTTTCCGTTTTATCCCGATGAAAAATCGGGATGCTTACTCCTATCGGGTCTATGTGGCCAATATTATGCTACTATTAATGGTTGGGAGGCTAATCTGTGCAATCGTTTATGGAGCGATCGCTATTATTGCGTTTACCTTTGTTAATAAACCCGGTAGAAGCGGCAGCGCCCGATTGCAATTCGGGGCTATAGCGAATAACGGAACTGCTGTTCCCGAAGCCCTAATGAACATTCATTTTCAAACAGGATACGTAATTTTTTAGCCTGCGGTATGATTTCACAGATTTTAGGATCACACAGATTATCGTCTTTTAACTTTGGTCTTTCCCCTTTAGTCTTTACTTAGCCCAACTCAATTTGCCTTTTAATGCTCTCTTCTAATGAAATTAAAGTTTCGGTACGTTGAATGCCATTCACTGCCTGAATTTCTTCATTTAAAACATGACGCAGGTGGTTGGTGTCTCTGCAGATTATTTTTGCAAACATACTATAGGCTCCTGTAGTATAGTGTAGCTCTACCACCTCCTTAATTTTACTCAGCTGCGCAACCGCATCTTTATACTGTATTCCCTTTTCGAGATAAATACCCAAAAAAGCACAAATATCATAGCCTGCTTTTTGCGGATCGATAATTAAATGAGAACCTTTAATAATCCCCATTTCCTGTAATTTCTTCATCCGCACGTGTATAGTACCGCCTGAAACGATCAGATCTTTAGCTATTTCTGTATACGGTTTAGTGGCATCCTGCATCAATTGTTTCAATATATCGATATCGAGGTTGTCAATTTCTAAATTGGAATTGTCTTTTTTAAGCATATTTTTGAATTATGATAAGCGAATTTACGAATATTTATCAATATTATAAAAATAAAATTAAATGTTTAAAATATTTGCAAGGTATTGGTTGTTCCTTTACATTTGTATCAAGCAATTAACAAAAAGGAAACGTTCTTTCAAGATTGCTAAACATACTGTAGGGTGGTGAAACAGGCAGACACACCTCCTTGTCTCGGTGGCGGAGAATAATGGGAATATACCGGTTTCGGTACTAACCACTCCTTGAAGGTTCGATTCCTTCCCCTACAGCTGGTTGCAGTTATCAATTTACGGTTTGCAGTTTAAAACTGAAAGCTACAAATTAAAACTGTTAACTTTTAAAATGTTGGGTGGTGAAATTGGCAGACACGCCTCCTTGTCTCGGTGGTGGGGAATAATGGGACAAACGCAGTTTATTGGGTTGACCACAAATTAATTTTTTGAACTGTAGCTAACTACCCCTTGAAGGTTCGACTCCTTCCCCAACAGCATTTTTTATGAATAATAAGTTAGTTAATCGAGCAATCCTGGATAGGTTGCTCTTTTTTTGTTTAAGAGAATCAGTTTAGATGACAATCTTTGCAGATTATTGTTATATTACCAGCTTAAATTATTCAAAACGACTTAAGTACTGTGATGAAGAAACGCGTTTCAATAAAAGATATAGCCAAACAATTAAATATTTCCATTACCACCGTATCATTTGTAATTAATGGAAAGGCGCGCGAAAAAAATATTAGTGAAGCCCTTACCAAAAAGGTACTTGATCTGGTTGCAGAATTAAACTATCAGCCAAATGCACTGGCAACCAGTTTAAGAACGGGTAAAACTAAAATTATCGGCTTTTTGGTTGATGATATTTCAGAACCTTTTTTTTCGGGGATAGCCCGTCATATCGATGAAATTGCATCGAACCTCGGCTATAAAATCCTTTTTAGCAGTACCCGTAACGATACAGAAAAGGCAATAGAACTGTTGCAGATTTTTGAAGACCGCCATGTTGATGGTTACATAATGGCCTTGCCGGAAGGGTTGGAAGATGAGGTGAAGAAGCTGATCCAAACGGATGCGCCTGTAGTTTTGTTTGACCGTTATGTACAGGATGTAAAAACCGATTATGTAATTATTGATAATAAGAAAAGCACATTCGAAGCAACAGAGCACCTGATTAACAATGGTTACCAAAATATTGGCTTTGTTACCATTGATACGCAACAGTTGCAAATGGTAGACCGCCTGGCGGGTTACGAAACCGCAATTGAAAAACATAAACTACCAGCTGTTGTAAAGAAAATTAAATACACAAGCTCTGAAGATTCGATTCGGGAGATGGTTAGCTTTTTTAAAGCCGAAAAACAGCTTGATGCGGTAATTTTTGCTGCCAACTACATTTGCCTGGATGGCTTAAGGACTTTTAGAAAATCGGGCATCCGGATTCATAAAGATCTGGCAGTGGTATCTTTTGATGACTTTGAGATTTTGGAATTCTGCGAACCAGCTGTTACGGCGATAGCACAGCCTTTAGAAGCCATTGCAGAGAATATCATGAAGGTTTTACTCAATAAGCTTAAAAAAGCCGGGCAGAACGTCGGAAATACGCAAATTTCGCTGCCTACCACGTTAAATGTAAGGCCATCGAGCGCAAAAAAGTAATTTCAATAAAAAAGGGAACCAATCAGTTCCCTTTTTTTATTATCGTTTAAACAGATTAAACTGTCATTACATCTTTTTCTTTAGCCTCCGCGTGTTTATCTACTTTGATGATGTACGCATCAGTTAGTTTCTGAACCTCACCTTCACCGGTTTTGATCTCGTCATCAGAAACACCATCGCCTTTTAGTTTTTTAATTTTCTCGTTGGCATCTTTGCGGATGTTACGTACAGTGATACGGCCTCTTTCGGCTTCTTCTTTCACTTTTTTAACCAGTTCCTTTCTGCGTTCTTCGGTTAGTGGTGGTACAACCAAACGGATTACAATACCATCATTTTGTGGGTTGATACCGATATTTGCAACCTGGATGGCTTTTTCGATTACCGTTAAAAGCGATTTTTCCCATGGCTGGATCACAATAGTTCTTGCATCAGGCGTGTTGATGCTTGCCACCTGTGCCAAAGCAGTTGAAGCACCATAATAATCAACGAAAATGCCATCAAGCATTCCTGCCGATGCCTTACCAGCCCTAATTTTAGTTAATTCTGCTTCACAATGATCGATGGCTTTATCCATTGAAGATTGGGCATCCATTAATTGTAATTGTATGAGTTCGTTCATAATTGTGGGTATTTCTACGAATTAATTTTTTTAATATGCTTATTTAACCAGGGTACCAATTGGTTCGCCACTGGCAATTTTCATGAAGTTACCATGTTTGTTCATATCAAACACAATAATAGGCAACTGGTTTTCCTCGCAAAGTGTAAAAGCAGTCATGTCCATAACATTAAGCCCTTTATCGTACACTTCTCTGAAAGAAATCTGTTCAAATTTTGTTGCAGTGGCATCTTTCTCCGGATCTGCAGTATAAATACCATCTACACGGGTTCCTTTTAATACTACATCGGCTTTAATTTCTATGGCGCGTAAGGCAGCAGCAGAATCGGTAGTGAAATAAGGGTTACCAGTACCGGCACCAAAAATAACTACGCGTCCTTTTTCCAGGTGACGAACGGCTCTTCTGCGGATAAAAGGTTCGCAAATCTGTTCCATTTTAATCGCTGTAAGTAAGCGCGTTTTAATGCCCACTTTTTCTAAGGCATCCTGCAAGGCCATAGAGTTGATTACGGTAGCCAACATGCCCATGTAATCGGCCTGTGCTCTGTCCATCCCGCTTTTTTCGGCGCTTAAACCTCTAAAAATGTTTCCTCCACCAATCACGATTGCGATTTCTAAACCTTTATCGTGTACAGCTTTAATATCTTCTGCGTATTGCTTAACGCGTTCATTATCAATGCCATATTGTTTGTCGCCCATTAGCGATTCTCCGCTAAGCTTTAGTAGGATGCGTTTGTATTTCATGACCCCAAAAATATTAACAATTTTTTAATACCTCGCTATGCTTTTTCACAATTGATGTAAATATTTAAATAGAAATTTTTTCGCCTTTAAATATTACCTCTTTTAACTCCAGGGCACTATCAAGAACCAGCAAATCGGCTGTCTTTCCAGTTTCTATTGTTCCCTTTAAATGCTCAATACCGATTAATTTGGCAGGATAAAGTGCAGCCATTTTCAAAGCATCGTTTAAATCGATATCGCAATGGCTTACACAGTTTTTAACCGCTTCTAACATGGTTAACGATGAGCCTGAAAGCGTTCCATCTGGCATAACATATTTATTTCCTTTTTGTACATGCTGGTATGGGCCTGTAGCGCAGGCTGTAACAGCATCGGTAATGAGAAACAAACGATCTTTCAACAGTTTTTGCGCAAATTTAACCACTTCGAAATCTACGTGCTGACCATCGGCAATGATGCTGGCCATAGCTTTATTATGATTAAAAACTGCAGTTGGTATGCCTGGCTCGCGGTGGTGGATAGGGCTCATGGCATTAAAGAGGTGCGTGGTGGTTTGTACACCCTTATTGTAGGCAGCAGTGGCCTCATCAAAGGTGGCGTTACTGTGGCCTAAAGAAACTACTACGCCATTATCGAGCAAGTACTGAATTACCTCATCATCCTGAAGCTCGGGTGCAATGGTTATCATTTTAATTACACCATCGCCAAAATCGAGCAACTCTTTGATTTCATCAAGAGATGCCTTGCGTACGAATGCCGGAACATGTGCTCCTAAACGTTTTGGGTTTAAAAACGGCCCTTCTAAATGAAGTCCCAGGCAGTTTTTTGCTGAGGGGCGATGTGCTTTAACTGTTTCGATACAGGCATTAAACACTTCCGGGGTATTGGTAGCCAGGCAAGCCAGGAAACCAGTAGTCCCTTTTTTTAGCAAATCGTCTTCCATAATGGTTAGCGATTCGATAGTTGGGTCGGCGGAGAAAAGGCGGCCCCCGGATCCATAAATCTGTAAATCTATAAAACCAGGCACAGTAACCAACTGATTATTGGTAACAGCAGCCGGCCTGATGGCTGCAATTTCTGTACCGCTGATTTCGATTTCCTGATTGGTTATAAGTGTATTGTTATTGTAGTAGGAGGTATTGGGAATTATCTTAGGCATATCAAACGTTTGAGTAAATTTAAGCTTACACAATCAAAGTTAAATATTGTAACGATATATTTGATTAATAAGATAAACTAATCAAATGAATGAAAATCAGCCCAATAGAAGGAGCTTTCTAAAAGCCGGACTCACTTTAAGTGCTGCAACTCTGGTTGCGCCTGCATCAGCTATTGCAGATGTAACAGAAAGAGAAGATGCCTTCAAAATCGCAGTAGGACCTTACCTTCAAACCAATTTCAACAACTCGATGACCATTTTGTGGTTAACCAACAAAAATGCCGCTGGTTGGGTAGAATTTGGTGAACAAGCCGATCAGTTAAGCCAGAAAGCTTATGGGAAGGCTGAGTTGGGTTTAATGCAGGCCAACAGCAAGCTAAATGCAGTAACGCTTAATAATCTGAAACCTGGAGTTAAGTATTATTATAAGATTGTATCCAAGGAGATCAAAGATTTTCAACCCTATAAATTAACTTACGGCGAAACAGTAAGCAGCAATGTAGAGTCGTTTTTGAATGCCAACCAGGCTAAAGAAGCGGTATCGTTTGTAATGATGAACGATATTCATGATCGTCCTGAGTCTATTCCGCATTTATTAGGGCTTGTGCCAGCAGCGCAGCAGGATTTTGTTTTCTTTAACGGTGATATTTTCGACTATCAGACAGACGAAAAACAGATTATCGACCACATGTTGCAACCCTGTGTAGATAACTTTGCTAAAAATACACCTTTTATATATGTGCGTGGAAATCATGAAACCCGAGGTAAATTTGCACGCGAGTTTGCACAATATTACATGCATGTTGGCCATACCGCTTTTACTTTAGGCCCTGTTCGCTTTGTAGTTATCGATACCGGAGAAGATAAGGAAGATGCACATCCGGTTTATGCAGGGATTGTGAATTTCGATGAGTACCGTGTTCAACAGGCAGAATGGCTTAAAACGGAAATCAATTCGAAAGCATTTAAAAAAGCACCTTTCCGTATTGTATTGATGCACATTCCACCACGTTATTCGGGCGATGCCCATGGCCCAAAGCATTGTACTGAATTGTTTGAACCATTATTGAACGAGGGAAAGGTAGATTTGGTGTTGAGTGGTCATACGCACAAATATATGGTACACCAGCCTGATAAAGCATTAAATCATTACCCTTTAATTATTGGTGGCGGGCCACAAAAAGGCAACAGAACCATTACCAAAATAACAGCAGATAAAAATAAGGTTGTGGTAAGTATGCTCGATGATTCGGGCAAGGAGGTAGGAGCCTATACCGCTTCAAGGAAATAAAAAAAGCCGGTTAACTGTTTAGCTAACCGGCTTTTTAATGTTTTATGAGTGCTTATGCACCTAATTGTACACGTTTGAAAGCAGATACAGTTAATCCTTTAACAGTGTTGTCTAAGAATTTACGAACATCTACTGAACTGTCTTTAACAAACTCCTGGTTTAATAAAGTACTGTCTTTGTAGAATTTGTTTAATTTACCAGCAGCGATTTTTTCAACCATTTCTTCTGGTTTGCCTTCCTGACGGATAACATCTTTAGCAATCTCGATTTCACGCTCAATAGTAGCTGGATCAACACCATCTTTATCAACAGCAACCGGGTTCATTGCAGCAATTTGCATTGCAACATCTTTACCAGCTTCAGTAATATCAGTGCCATTAGCGCCTTCAAATACTACTAAAACACCCATTTTACCATTAGAGTGGATATAAGAAACGATTTTTTCGCCAGAGATATTTGCATACTCCTGAATAACGATTTTCTCGCCGATTTTACCGGTTAGTTCAGTGATGGTTTCAGCAACTGTACGTCCGTCTTCCAAAGTAATTGCTGATAATTCTTCAGCAGTAGCAGGATTGTTGGCAACTGCTGCAGCTAAAACAGCCTGAGCAAGGTTACGGAAATCTTCAACTTTAGAAACTGGCTCAGTTTCGCAAGCTAAAGCAACTAATTTACCATTTGTACCGTCTGCTGAAAGAGCGATTGATACCAGACCTTCAGAAGTAGCATTGCCAGAACGTGCGGCAGATACTTTTTGACCTTTTTTGCGTAATAAATCAACAGCTGCTTCGAAATCACCGTTAGCTTCAACTAAAGCCTTTTTGCAATCCATCATACCAGCGCCAGTTTGTTGACGCAATTTGTTTACATCTGCTGCAGAAATTTGTACTGTAGACATTTTATTTCCTTTTTTAAAATTTACAATCTTGTTATAACAATTACAGGTTACAAGTTACAAGCGCTAAGTTAAACTCGTGTTAAGCCAACTTAAAACCTGAAACCAGTAACCTGCAATTAAAAAATATTACTATTCTTCTGTTTTAGTTTCTTCTGATGAAGAGGCTTCAACCTCAGCTTCAGCAGCTTTTTTACGTCTTGGCTCTTTAGCTTCAGGCGCATCAGCTGCAGCTTTAGCAGCTACTGCTTCTTTTTCTGCTTCATCATCTTTTTCGCGTTTACGCTCTTCTAAACCTTCTTCAATCGCTTTGATAATTACATCAGTAATTAAAGAGATAGATTTTGTAGCATCATCATTCGCAGGGATTGGGAAATCGATGTTAGAAGGATCAGAGTTAGTATCAACCATCGCAAAAGTAGGGATGTTTAATTTTAACGCTTCAGTTACCGCGATGTGCTCTTTCTTAACATCAATTAAGAATAAAGCTGCAGGTAAACGGTTTAAATCAGCAATACCACCTAAAAGTGATTCTAATTTAATACGCTCACGTTGGATCATTAAACGCTCTTTTTTCGAAAGGATAGCATAAGTACCGTCTTTAGTCATTTTATCGATGTTAGACATCTTTTTGATTGACTTACGAACAGTAGCGAAGTTAGTTAACATACCACCTAACCAACGTTCAGTTACGAAAGGCATGTTTACTTTTTTAGCTTGTTCAGCTACGATTCCTTTAGCTTGTTTTTTTGTTGATACAAATAATACTTTACGTCCTGATTTTACGATTTGTTTAATCGCTGCCGCAGCTTCTTCAGTTTTAGTTAAAGTTTTATTTAAATCTATAATGTGAATTCCATTACGCTCCATGAAAATGTAAGGAGCCATTTTTGGATTCCATTTACGGGTAAGGTGACCAAAGTGTACACCTGCATCCAATAAGTCTTGATAAGTTGTTCTTGCCATTGTCTTTGCCTCCTGTGATTAACGTTTACTGAATTGGAATTTCTTACGAGCTTTAGCACGTCCTGGTTTCTTACGCTCAACCATACGCATATCACGCGTCATTAGGCCTTTAGCACGTAATGCAGGTTTTTTCTCCGCATCTAGTTCAACAATCGCTTTAGCAATAGCTAAACGAACAGCTTCTGCTTGTCCTTTTACTCCACCACCTTGAACGTTTACAGTGATATCATAACGGCCAGTAAGTTCAGAAACTTCTAAACTTTGGTTAACGATATATTGCAAAGGTAAAGTTGGGAAATATTCTTTGTGATCTTTACCGTTAACGGTAATTGTGCCAGCACCATCTTTTAAGTAGATACGTGCAACAGCTGTTTTTCTTCTGCCTGAAGTGTTAGTAACTGACATTTCTTAAAGTTTAATGGTTTTTGGAGATTGAGCTGCATGAGGGTGAGTTGCACCAGCATACACAAAAAGATTGGTGTATAATTTTTTACCCAATTTAGTTTTCGGTAACATACCACGTACCGCTTTCTCGATTACACGTTGAGGGTGTTTCGCCATTAACTCTTTTGGAGAGATAAAACGTTGACCACCTGGATAACCAGTATAAGAAACATATTGCTTTTCGCTGAATTTGTTTCCTGTCAATTTAACCTTGTCTGCATTGATAACAATTACGTTATCTCCGCAATCTACGTGTGGGGTGTACTCAGGCTTGTTTTTACCACGGATGATCATAGCGATCTTCGATGACAAGCGCCCCAAAATCTCGCCTTCCGCATCAACAACAATCCACTGTTTGTTTACAGTTTTAGCATTGGCCGAGACAGTTTTGTAACTTAACGTATTCACTTGCTTGTATTTAATTTATTAAACAATTTATTATTCCCATTAAAATTGGGACTGCAAAGATAGATAGAATACTTTTATTATCAAATAGTTGATTGAAAAAAGTTTGGTTTATATATAGCATTCCTCTTACTAAAGTTATTCCGATGTTTACAAGGGGCTTACAGACACTTCACACCAGCATTTAAAATGGAAGTATTTTAGGGTTTGTGGAAAGCATAAGCAGTGGTTCTTCGGTTGTTTCGGCCGGGCTTTACGCTAAATCTTTTTCGCCATTGTTATACTGAATATGTAGAAGTAATGGCAAAAAAGGATATCGCTGCAATCCCGTTTACGAAATTAAGCAGTTGGTGCTATTCGCAGTGAAGGTCACAGATCATCGGGCATATAGCCAATTCTTTTCCTTGGCCCGATTTTCTTATCGATCAGTTTATCCAAATAGCTAAAAAACAGTTCGATGTTTTTGTCCTGATTGAATATTTTTTGTTTGATTTCCTCGATTTCGAGTTTAAGGCCGCCACTATCAATAATAAACTGGCGTATGCGCGAGAAGATTCTAACAATCTGGATATTCACCTGGGTGGCTTGCCTGCTGTTTAAAACACTCGAGAGCATCAGTATGCGATGTTCGGTAAAAACATGAGACAAATAGGTTCTTCCTCCTCTACCTTTTTTTGAGGTCACAATTTGTGACCTCAAAGATTCCCACTCTTCAGCAGTTAGTTCGAACATAAAATCGTTTGGGAAACGCTCCATATTCTACGGATACTTTGATTTAAAACTTTAGTCTCTACACCATATAGCTCTGTCAGGTCGCTATCGAGCATCACTTTGAGGCCTCTTAGCTCATCAATTTTGTTAACCAGAATATTGTCAGGGATGATAGGAAGCATATGTTTAGCTGTCATATCATTTTGGATTTGAATAGAAGATACAAAAATGGATTTATTTACACCAATATTGAGTCTATAATTTTTTTGATCTTTTCTTCACGTTCTTGGTAATTTCCATTGATCAGGATATAATTAATGCTACGCTTTTCGAGTTCTGCTTTAAATAAATTGAACATTTCTAAACGGCGATCGCCAAAATCGCGAAGGTGATCTGCCACCCATTCTACATCAATATCCAGCAGGAAATATAAATCGTAACTGATTTCGTTTTCGAGATCGTTTAAAATATCCGGGACTACATTTAAATAGTATTGAGAATATATTTTTGTGGTAATTAAATCGGTATCACAAAAAACAACTTTATTGGCAATGCTTGTCTTTTCCTTTACCCTCGCGGTTTGCGCGATCCCAATATTGATAATGTCGTTAACTGTAATATCATTAGATGTAATGAATTCGCGTGCAACTTCGGGAACGAAAGCCGTGTTGTAATGCAAAGCCATTTTTTCGGCCATAGTCGATTTTCCAGTACTTTCTGGTCCGTAGAAACAAATTTTCTTCACAAAATATGGTCTTACCGGCTCCGGAATAAATTCCCAATATTTAAAAGGGTTATTTCTGATCAGGGTAGCAGATACAGGCTTAAATTTCCTGGGCTCATCAAATAGAAAATGTTCGGCCTGTAAATTAAGGGCAAAAGGTGCTCCATAAAATTCGGAACTGAACAGGACGTCTATCTTTGGATAAACTTCACGCATTCTGATGGCCCAGATATTTGTGCGTTCGGTTATAGGCAGGCTTTCATCGTCAAAATCATCTGCAATGATTGCCGGTTTAATGTTTGGCCGATCCTTAAAAATCGTTCTGATCCAATCGAAACGCAATAACGGATCAATTTTATCATTAGGCGTAAAACTCATCGATACGATCAGTTCATCGCAATGTGTAGCAGCAAAATTGATCAATGCAATATGCCCTTCATGGATCGGCATAAACTTGCCAATAACTAATCCCCTTTTCATGCTGTTTTCGAATAACTCCTGTATTCCTTTATCCAGTTCCAAAGTGCAAAGCCGGCAATAATGGTGAAAACGAAATATTCGATTCCCATAAATTTGATCCCTTTTAGAAAATAAAGATAGGTAGCCACGATATCGATCATGAGCCAGATAATCCAGCACTCAACCCTTTTCTGTATCATTAAAAAAGTGGTAATTACACTCATTACAAAAATAAATGAATCAACAAACGGATAAGCACTTGGCAGGTTAAACAACAGTGGGAGCCAATTGTGGAGCTGACTGGCCAGCGTACCCATTAATATTGTGCCAACGCTACCTGCAACAAGTAACATTAAAAACTGTTTTAGCGGCATAAAGCTGATTTTGAGTTCTTTGTTTTTGTCTTCTTCTTCAGGTTTTGGATTTTTCCACCGCCACCAACCCATAATATTGGTAATAAAAAAGAAAACCATCAGGAACATATCGGGGTAAAGCTGGGTTTGATAATACAAGAATGCTGATAGGAAAACATTCACAATACCTGCGGGCCAGCTCCAGATACTGGCTTTTGCTGAAAGGATTACAGAGATAATTCCGGTTACGACCGCAAAGAACTCGAGATAACTCATTTTATAGCCAAGAACGGTAAAAAATATGCTTTGGGCATCGAAAAAATCCATGTGCTCATTTATTTATGGAATATAAAACCCTAAAGTATATAATTTATTAATGTGCTGGGCTGATCTGTTTATAAACAAAAGTAAATGATAGGTGTTAATTAATCGTTGATGCCTTCAGGTTGTGTTTGTTAACCAATCCCATTTTCTATGCAGTACCTCGGTCATTTTTTCAGTTCGCCCATTCCCTTGTTTTTAAAGAATATCATTATTGGCCTGCTGGCGGTTTTGCTCGGCATATTCATCAAATTTGTTATCCATAAAGTGTTTATATTGTTGTCGCGCTGGTGGGATTTTATCCTAATCAAATCGATTATCAAGCATCTGCGCCATCCGGTAGGAGTTTTTATTCCATTATTGCTCCTCAATTTTTCATTAACGCTG
Organism: Pedobacter ghigonis; assembly: GCF_903166585.1. Classification (GTDB taxonomy): domain Bacteria; phylum Bacteroidota; class Bacteroidia; order Sphingobacteriales; family Sphingobacteriaceae; genus Pedobacter; species Pedobacter ghigonis. The sequence goes on along the minus strand of NZ_CAESCM010000010.1, from coordinate 194,259 downwards.
ATGCAGATGCCACCTGTTTATCGTACTCCTGTGGATAAAGCTTTAGAAATTGCACTTACTATCACCTTTGCTTTAATTCTGGTGCGGACAATTAATGTACTGGAAGATTATTTTTATTTTAAATATGATTTGAACAAGGAAAATAACCTGAAAGAGCGTAAAATCAGAACACAGTTGCAGTTTGTGCGCAAGTTCATCGTTTCTTTAATCATTCTTATTACAGCGGCCATTATTCTGTTAAGTTTCGAAAGCATGCGTAAAATAGGGGCAGGCTTGCTAACAGGTGTTGGGATTGGTGGAATTATTATTGGTTTCGCTGCCCAAAAGTCTTTAGGGAATTTATTGGCAGGTTTTCAGATCGCTTTTACACAACCTATTCGTATTGATGATGTTTTGATTGTTGAAGGAGAATGGGGAAAAGTAGAAGAGATTACCTTAACTTATGTAGTGGTTAATATTTGGGACCAACGGAGGTTAATCCTTCCGATTACCTATTTTATTGAAAAGCCATTTCAGAACTGGACGAGGGTATCGGCCGATTTGCTGGGTACTGTTTTTCTTTACCTGGATTATACTATTCCCATTGAGCCATTACGTGAAGAGATGACCAGACTCCTTGCTGCGAATCCACTTTGGGATAAACGGGTAAATGTTGTTCAGGTTACGGATAGCACAAAAGATGGATCAATTGAGGTACGTTTCTTAATGAGTGCTTCTAATTCTTCCAGAGCATTTGATTTGCGGTGCAACATCCGCGAAGCGATGATTGCTTTTATTCAAAATAATTATCCGGAGAGTTTACCGAAGAAAAGGTTGGAGTTTAGGGATAAATTTGAAAATATATAAAAGCTATCGTCATTTCGATCCGATGGCTAACGGATCGAAATGACGGCTTGAAATTTATTTAAACATACCTTTCAGTTTTGCCAGTTTCTCTTGCAAATCACCATCAGCGTCTTTTGGCTCATTGCGCGGTTTGAAGTTTTGCTTATTATTATTCGGCTTGTAATCTTGCTTTGGTTTCTGCTCTCTAGGCTTCTGACTACGGACTTCCGACTTCGGACTTGCTTCGGTTTTCATCGATAGCGAAATCCTTTTACGGGCCACATCCACTTCCATTACCGTAACTTCAACCTTCTGATGCACTTTTACCACATCGTTCGGGTTGGCTACGAAGCGGTTTGCCAATTGGCTGGTGTGCACCAATCCATCCTGGTGAACGCCAATATCAACAAAGGCACCAAAATTGGTAATATTGGTTACAATACCTGGCAATTTCATACCTGTTCTTAAATCGGCAATTTCGTTAACGCCATCGGTGAAGCTAAATGCCTCAAATTGCTCACGTGGATCGCGGCCAGGTTTTGCCAGTTCTTTTAAGATATCGTTAAGGGTTGGCAGACCAATTTCGTCGGTTACATATTGCTGTGGCTTAATCTGTTTTTGCAGCTGCGTATCTTTCATCAATGCAGAAACCGTTGTGCCCAGGTCTTTAGCCATTTTATCTACCACTGCGTAACGTTCAGGGTGTACACCACTGGTGTCCAATACATTCTCGGCATTGCGGATGCGCAGGAAGCCTGCAGCCTGCTCGTAGGCCTTATCGCCCAGGCGAGGTACTTTTTTAAGGCTTTCGCGGTTTTTAAACGCGCCATTAGTATTTCTGTAATCTACAATGTTTTGTGCCAAAGCAGGTCCTAAGCCCGAAACATAGGCTAAGATCTGCTTCGAAGCGGTATTTAGTTCTACCCCAACGGCATTTACCGCGCTGATTACGGTATCGTCCAAACTGGCTTGTAATTTATTCTGATCCACATCGTGCTGGTACTGGCCAACACCAATAGATTTTGGATCGATTTTCACCAGTTCGGCCAGTGGATCCATTAGGCGGCGACCGATTGATACCGCACCACGAACGGTAATATCCTGTGTAGGAAACTCCTCGCGGGCAACTTCTGATGCAGAATAAATAGAAGCACCACTTTCATTCACCATAACGATGGTGATATGCGGTAAATTTAAACCCCGAACGAAAGCTTCAGTCTCCCGTCCAGCTGTTCCATTACCAATGGCAATGGCTTCAATATCATATTTTTCGCAAAGCTGTTGAATGGTAAATTCAGCATTTTTTGCATTCCCTTGTCCGGTGTGCGGGTAAATGGCTGTATTTTCCAATAACTGACCTTGTTTATCCAGGCAAACCACTTTACAACCGGTGCGGAAACCCGGATCGATAGCCAATACATTTTTTTGGCCCATAGGTGCTGCAAGTAACAACTGACGTGCATTTTCGGCAAAAACACGGATAGCTTCCTCGTCGGCTTTTTGTTTGGTGAAAACACGCAACTCCGTTTCCATTGCTGGTTCAAGTAAGCGTTTGTAGCCATCTTCTAAAGCTTGCTGAACTTGTTTTGAAGCTGCATTATTACCTAAAACAAACTGGTTTTCCAATAATGCAATGGCACCTTCTGCAGGAGGAAGGGCATCTAAGCGTAAAATCAATTCCTTTTCACCACGGCGCATCGCGAGTACACGGTGCGAGGCTGCGGTTTTAACGGGCTCATTCCACTCAAAGTAATCTTTATATTTAATGCCTTCTTCTTCTTTACCTTTAATTACTTCAGCTTTAAATTCAGCCTTTTCTTGGAAGTAAGTACGCATTTTAGTACGGGCTTCGGCATTTTCCGAAATCATCTCTGCAATAATATCCCTTGCTCCGGCCAAAGCCTCTTCCAAAGAATTTACGCCTTTTTCGGTATCTATAAATTTATCTGCTTCAGTATCTAGGTCGAAACTGTTTTGATCAAAAATCTGTAAAGCTAATGGCTCAAGTCCTTTTTCTTTAGCCACCGATGCACGCGTTTTACGTTTAGGTTTGTACGGCAGGTAAATGTCTTCTAAAAGCGAAATGGTTTCTGCTTCGTTAATCTGTTTTTCGAGCTCAGGAGTAAGTTTTCCTAAATCGGTCATGGATTTTAGGATGGCTTCGCGGCGCTTATCCAGATCGCGTAACTGCAAAACACGGTCGCGGATTGCGGCAACTTCAACTTCATCCAAACTGCCTGTTAATTCTTTACGGTAACGGGAAATAAAAGGTACAGTTGCACCTTCATCTAACAAATTTATAGTAGCAGTTACCTGCTTTTCTGCAACTTTTAATTCGGCTGCAATTATTTTATGGTGGGTTAACATATCTAAAATTAAAAGATCAAAGCTAGTTAGGATTTTTAGAAATTAAGGCTTTTTAAAATCAAGTTTTCCACCGAAATTTGTGAGTAAGTTTTTGGCTATACGGGTTTCTATGGAAAAACAGTAAACCTGTCATCTTTAAGAAATGAAGAACGCTTTTATCATTATAACTTTAATATTCTGCTTTGGTTGCCAAAACGGGAAGCTCAAGAAGGAAGAGAACGTAAACGAAGAGGTTACAGTGATCCTGAATACATTTGAAAAAGGGATTGTATGGGTTTCAAAAAACGATTTTAAAGATATGTATGCTCTTACGAAAAATCTTCCACACAAAGAAGTAAAGAGAATACGAAAATATTCGGTTACAGATTCTTTATTTTCGATGAACAAATTTAAATCTCTCTATTACCAAAAGCATGGAAAATACGTTAAAAGTACAGTAGCTTTTCAATTCAAGTCGTTTAAAAGCATGAAGAGCGATGGATTTGAAATTATAAGTGCAGATATAGATACGATAAAGTTAGATCTTAATTATAATGGAAATCTAACTTTTAGCCGGGTTATTTTTAACAAGGAGGGGAATAGGGCAAAATACTATTTCGAACAATCAATTATGTTTTCTAAATACCGCGGATGGGGAATGGGCACTTATATATATGCAAAAAAAATAAATGACAAATGGGTTTTTGATAGAGGAGATCAGGTGTGGATCGCTTAGCTTTTTTTCTTTACTACTTTCCCTAAATCTATTTCCGCTTTAAATTTGGTAATTCTTGTAATCAGCTCTAAAGGCATGGGTTGATCTATCGGGAACTGAACAGCTCCTTTGCTCCATTTATAATTGCCAAATTCATTTTTAAAGGCTTCGATCCCAGAACCGGTAGGATAAAAGCCAATGTGTTTGGCATAGCCGGCAAAGTAAACTAAAATTCCCTTTTGCTTGAAGGCTGGCATGCCATAACTAATTACTTCTTTAGCCTCAGGTACTGCACGTTGTATGGTTTCGCGCACTTGTTGCAGCAGTTTCTGGGTTGCTGCAGGGAAATTGGCGATATACTGATCGATGTTTTCTGGTTTTGGTTGTTCCATAACTTTATCTTGTTATGAAATTACAAAGAATCTCAGATAAATTACTGACTGATTACGATATCATATTTGTGCAGCAAGCCAGCTAAACCAGATTGTGAGAATTTAGCTTTTTTGATCCTGTTGTTGTCCGGATCTATAGAATAATTGTAAGCCGTTCTAAAATCTGCTTTTTCCAGCATGGTTTTGTCGAACGTGGCATTCAATAAATCGCAGTTTTCGAAAGTAGCACCTGCAAGATCGCTTTCTGAAAAATCGACTTCGTGCAGCTGTGAATTTTTAAAAGCCGTTTTTTTCAATTTGAGTTTGTAGAAAGAGCAATGATCTAGTTTTGCATTGTTAAAGCTAAATGCCAGCCCGAAATCGTTACAGTTTTCGAACCTCAATCCCAACATTTTGCAATCGCTGAAATTTACTTCGTTAAATACTGTTTTGGTAATGCTTGTCAGGCTTAGGTTGCAAAAAGTGAACTGACAATCCAGAAATTTGACACCACTTAAATCTGAATTGGAAAAATCGCAGTTGATGAATTTGCAGTTTTCGTATTCTGCTTTTGGCAATGCACGTAAAGTGAAATCGGCTTTTTCGAAGGTTTGGTCGGCAATATATTCAGGCATAGTATTTTGATATGGAGCGAAGTTATTGATAAAATTTATTTATTGCCTCATGCAATGGCTTGGTGCTGTGGCCTTGGTTTAAGCTATTGTAAAGTTCATTGTTGATCGATTTTTCGTGAACAATACCTTCTTGAATCTTTAGAAGATAAGGAAAACCTACCTGATTTTGGATACGATACAAAATTGTAGAAGCAAATCTTTCAGTATATTCTGATTTTGGAGTCCTTCCGTCGAGAAAAATCAATTTTACATCTTTAGGTAAGGTTGGTATAATCTGTTCTTCGATAAATTCCTGTGTATGTTTTCTGTTATTGTAACAAAAGAATTTATGTCCATCAATTTTTAGAAGGTAATCAATATATAATTTATCAGTTTTCTTTTTTTCGAAATAGTAATTGATTTTATGAATCACAATAAAGGGCAAGAAAAACAAAAGGAAAAGCATAACAATTGGAATGATAATTACAATTGTTAAAAAATCATTAATTTTTTCACGCATTTGGATACTATATTATTCAAAATTATCCTTAAATGCAATTTTAAATATGATTTTCAATATCTGAGAGGTGTAAAAAAACCAGTAAAAAAAATCCCCCAAATTGCTTTGGAGGATTCTGTATATTTAATGAGATTCTTCGCTATGCTCAGAATGACAATTTATTTTGTTGCGTACATTACTTCTTTTACCGCTTTAATTACGCGCTCAGCATTTGGTAAGCTTGCTGCGATTAAAGTTGGTGAGTATGGAAGTGGAACATCGGCACAAGTGATACGTAAAACTGGTGCATCTAAATAATCAAATGCATTTCTTTGTACGTTGAAAGCAATTTCAGAAGAAATTGAAGCCAATGGCCATGCTTCTTCTACTACCACTAAACGATTTGTTTTCTTAACAGATTCGATGATGGTTGCATAATCGATAGGACGAACAGTACGTAAATCGATTACTTCTACATTGATTCCTTCTTTGGTTAATTCTTCTACAGCTGGGTTTACCACACGTGTTAACATTTTACCGAAAGTTACGATGGTTACATCAGTACCTTGTTTGGTTACGTTTGCTTTACCGAACTCGATATAATATTCTTCAGCAGGAACATCGCCTTTATCGCCGTACATTACCTCAGATTCCATGAAAATTACCGGATCTGGATCAATGATAGCTTGTTTTAATAAACCTTTTGCATCATAAGGCGTAGATGGAACAACTACTTTTAAACCTGGAGTGTTGGCAAACCAGTTTTCGAAGTTTTGTGAGTGTTGTGCACCTAATTGGCCAGCATTACCTGTTGGGCCACGGAAAACCATAGGGCATGAAAACTGACCACCGCTCATTGATAAGATTTTAGCTGCTCCGTTGATAATCTGATCGATTGCAACTAAAGAGAAGTTAAATGTCATGAACTCTACAATTGGAATAAGGCCTGCAGTTGCTGCACCAGTTGCAATACCAGCGAAACCTAATTCGGCAATCGGTGTATCGATAATACGTTTAGCACCAAACTCATCAAGCATACCCTGACTTACTTTGTATGCACCGTTATATTCTGCTACTTCTTCACCTAATAAAAAAACGCGGTCATCTTTACGCATTTCTTCGCTCATGGCTTCGCGTAGTGCTTCTCTAAATTGGATTTCTCTCATTGTAAATTTTAATAACGGTGGCAAATATAATTATTAATCGCGTTGAAACCAAAGGCAATAATCTGTGTGTTTTGTAATAATTGTGGTTGATTGCGAGGTTTTTTGCCAGCGATTTTTACTTATTGGGAATAAGGGAAATATTATTGTGCTTTTATGTTGATAAAAGCAGCGATTGCATTCTGGTTTGCTTATTTCCCGAAATATTTTTTTTGAAATATAGGGCTGAAAAATTAGAAATATTGATTTTTAATGATTTGGATTCAACAAACCATAAATTTCACTATCTAAAAACTGTCCCCTGAAATAATAATCCTGCCTGAAATGCGCTTCTTTTACGAAACCGTGTTTTAGCAGTATTTGCCTCGAAGCATCGTTTTCGATATTGATGTTTGCTTTGATGGTATGCAGGTTCATGTTCGCAAAACCAAAATCAATGGTTCTTTTCAGGGCTTCGGATATAATTCCTTTCCGCCAATAATCAGGATGCAGCATATAGCCAATCTCTGCCCTGTGGTTGGCGAAATCGGTACGCCAATAACCTATAGAGCCAATCATTTGCTCTGGATTTTCTTTCAATGCGATTACCCAGGCCAGATTATCGCCATTTTCGAAACCTTCGTTAAATGTGGTAATAAAGGTCTTAATCTCTAACAAATCTTTAGGTCTTTCCCGATCGATGTATTTCATCACCGTTTCATTGGTTCGCATGGCAAATAAGTTATCTGCATCTGATAACTGATGCTCACGAAGGATTAACCTGTCGGTTTCTAATACGGGAAATTTGGTGAAGTTTAAGGTTAGCATTTTTAAATTTAAAGGATTAACCGCAAAGTGCGCAAAGTTTTTTCGCAAAGTACAAGACTTAGCGTTCTTTGCGATTTGTCTTTTCCTGCTTTGCGGTTAAAAACTATTTCCCAAACAAAGTTTTATAGATAGAGTATTTGTAATTATCCTCAATGGCGCTGGCTACAAAATATGGCGCCTCAAAAAGTTCAGTCAGTTTTTTTCTGAGCTCTGCAAGAAATTCTGGTTTTATTTCTTCGAGGTATTCACCAGAAAGTGTTTGCCTGCCCGATTTAAACCAAACCCCATCTACGGCCATGGTTTTAACCACATAAAGATTCGGTTCTACACCGATTTTACCCGAAAATTGTTCGTAAGCGTAGGTGTAAAGTAAGGTTTGTACCAAGGCTTTATTGATATTTTTTCCATCTGAGTTGAAAAGTTCAGCAACATCTTTAAAAGTAAGTTTATCGCTTCCGGTTTTATAATCTACAATTCGGGTTATGCCATCTTTCACATCAACACGGTCTATAAAACCAAAAATTTTAATACTCGCTTCCTGGTTTTTTAAAGGGAAGCTAATTTCTGCCGCGACCTTTTGTTCCAAACTAATTATGTTAAAGGGAGCCTGGTTTTCATCCTGATTTAAAATGATGTGTACATAGGCTTCCACAATAGATAAAATAACCTTTTGCATGCCTTTATACCCCATCACCTTATCGGGATGGTTGAACATAACCGCATTAAAAGCTTTTTGGGTTAAAGCGGGTATCTGCTTCCTTTTTCCCTTAATCTTTTCTGCTGTGATTTCTGCTTTCCTTAAGTCTTCGTAGAAATATTCCATCACCTTGTGCAAAATAGAACCAATTTCGTTGGCTTCAACCACAGCGCTAACTTCTTTGGGTTCTTTAATGCCTGCTATGTAGTTGAAAAAAAAATCGATCGGATTCGAAATATATTGCGTTAGTGCAGATGGAGAAAGGACTTTTTGTTTATTGAGGTATTTTTGCAGCGTTTGCTGGATAAAAACATTATTGGTTTTTTCGATTTTTACTTCTTTAAAGGCTTCGGTTTTTACCTCTAAATTAAGCTCATGATAAGCAAAACTGAAACCACTTTCATATTCCAGTTGCTTTAAAATCCTGCTGGCTTCGCCTGATGTGGATTCGTCGGTAAGGCTGTTATACACAAAGTTGATGTTCTTTGCGCGTTGCATTAACCGGTAAACCATGTAGGATGAAATGGCATCAAGGTTTTCGAGCACAGGCAAGCCATACACTCTACGGATGCTATCGGGTATAAAACTGTTTCCAATTGATGATTTTGGTATAATCCCTTCGTTAAAACCTAAAATTACCACTTTATCGAAATTTAGGTTCCGGGTTTCCAGTAAACCCATTAGCTGGATGCCGTTTAAAGGGTCGCCGGAAAGTGGAACGGCAATAGCCTGCAACGATTTTTGCACCAGATAGATTACAAAGGTTACATCCTCTTGGTCAATATGCTTGCCAAAGGTATCGTGGAGGCGGTTAAGCTCCTGTATGGTTTTAACAAACAGTTCGGCATCTATTTTCTTTAACGTTTTGGCGTTCGATAAGCGGGTTAAAATAAAATCTAATACCGCCAGCAAATACGGCACTACATTTTTGGGACTATCAATTTTTTTGTAGAAAACTTCAAACAAACCACTTTGGCGCAACAGCCGTTCGTGCTGAATTTCTACTTCATTTTCGGTTAATAGCGCTGTAAGGATTTTATCACGCATTTTCTGACTCAGGCCGGTTAGCGGATGGGTTAAAAATGCCTCTACATTTTTGTAGCTCACTTTGCCATTGTGTATAATTTCCAGTTGACTGGAAAACCACAAATCTGCCAATCCGAATATGCTCGAGGTAGCCAGGGCAAAACCCATGGTTACGTTTAAATCAATATTTTTTTGGTTGTAACTGGTTGGGATGGTTTGCAAGGCAGGCATCAACAGGCTTTCATCGGCCAGTACAACAACAGTTGAGCCAACTTCATGGAGGTCTGAATAATCATCCTTCAGTATGTTGTTTAATATTTTTGCCTGCGCCGATTGCCCCTGAACTTTAAAAACGTTAACCTGATGGGATTCGGTTTTCATCAGACTGGTACTGTGTTCGAACACATTTTTTAAACCCAGCTGATTGAGGTTTTTACGTAAAAACAGGCCTGCTTCCTGCAATGGATCGTTTAGGTAGTATTCGTCTGCATCAAAATAGAAAAGCGCTTTATCTGCTTCCTGTAGCTGCGTAAATATTTTGGCTTCGGCCCTGGTTAACGCGTTAAAACCTACCAAAATGATCTTTCCTTTTTCAAAATCTACCGGCAAATTTTCTCGTTGGCCTATTTCTTCCGCTAAATGGCGGTACACATAGCCATTGGTTAAATAATCCTGTGCTTTAAGGGCGGCGTGAAACTTATGGTAAAGTTTTGGCATCCTGCGCCACATTTTAATGAAAAGTTCCTGCTGCTTTTTATGTTTTCCTTCAGAGTAGGAAGTCCAGAATTGTGCTAAAAACTCATATTGTTCGGGACTTAAATAATCGAAATCTTTATTGATTACTGAAATATCTTCCAGGTCGCGATAAAGTTTTTCGGCATCGACAAGGTCGTTATCAATCTGGGTAAAATCGCTCAGGATAATCTTAGCCAGCGGAAAAAACTTATGGCTCGAAATCGGTTCTAATTTCTCTTCGGCTAAAAGCTGATTGTAAATTTTATGCAGGGTGAAAAACTGCAGGTAAAAATCGGCAATTTTATAATTGGTGGCTGCTGCAAAAAACTCTTGTATGGTATAAAATGATGGACTAAAAAACGGCTTTTTAATTATATCGGCCAGGTATTTCTGCATATAGGCAGCTGGGCGTTTATTGTTAAAAACAATAGCGCAATGCTGGATATCGGCTCCAAATTTTTCAATCAGATCTTCGGCAACTTCCTGTAAAAACGGCTTAATCATTTATACTAACTTTAATTTGCCACTGATGGCGTAAAACAAATAGGCCGAAACCTGCGTATGCCCCATTTCTAAAAGCAGATTTTTATAGTTTTCTACCTGCTCCAGGTGTTTATCGCTTTCGGTAAGTGTAAACTTGTAGTCGAGGATAATTACCTCATCATTATTGAACAAAATACGGTCGGGGCGGTGAAGTTTGCCTTTTGCATCGATAATATTTTTTTCTGTAATGCTACCGGTAGCTTTGCTTAAAACTGCTTTTAAATCAGCATTTTCTAGCACTTCCAAAGCTTTCGAAATCAGGTTTGGCTTTTCATCTTCCTGTACAATGCCATCTAAAATCAAATTGGTAATATAAGCCTCAACTTCCTTTTGGGTACTGGCATTGGCTAAAATATCGTGGAGCAGGGATCCTTTTCTCCCCGATTTTTCGATATTGACCAAATGTCTAAGGTGTTTATCTTCGGAGGGGATATATAATTCTGATAAGCGTGTAGTGGTTGGATAGCTTTTCAGATCGATAAAGTTTGCTTCTTCATTTTTGCTCTCTGCCGAAACAAAATCTACAATTTCGTACACCCCGTTTTCATCAAATTCATTTTCGAAAGTGAGGTTGATTACATCGCCCATATTGGAGAGTTTAAGTTCCTTTTTAGCCATGGTAGCGATATAAAGGTAATCTTTTGAGCGTGTAGTTGCCACATAAAGCATGTTCAGCGCATCCATGTTATTGTACAGCAATTCTTCGTAATAAGCTTTGGCAATTGCCGAATCGGCCAGGGCTTCGTTGTATTTTAACGGAATGCCACGTAACTCTTTATAAACAGTTTCATCTGATGAAACCCAGAAAGTGCCGTTTGCCTTACCTTTGATTTCCCAGTTGCAATATGGAACAAAAACGGCCCTAAAAGCAAGCCCTTTCGATTTGTGGATGGTAATGATCTGGATCGCATCTGCACCTTCGGGAGATGGTAAAGACTTTTTAATACCATCTTCTTCCCACCAAGTTAAAAAGGCAATAATTCCCTTTTCGCCCAGTTTGCCTGCCGAAGCGGTTAAATCTCTAAAAGCGAGTAAATAGGGTAAGTTAGCAGGCAGGTTTTTTAAACCATAGCTTTCAATTAAAATTTCTACCAGTTCTGGCAATGGTAGCTGTAACCAGCTCTGCCAGTTTTCGCAAAGGGCAGGAGGTAAAACTTCGTTAAGGCTGTTTAGTGGCCGGTTAGTAAGGTTAAGGTAATCGTTGGCGTTTACTTCTTTTTCCTGTAAAGCGCGATAAAGTGCGATGCAATTGGCTTTGTACAGAGCCGTTTGCGATTCGAGGCCAATAAGTACCTTTAGTGTATTAATAATCAGTTGTATGGCCGAGTTGTTCGATATCAATAGTGCATCGCCGGATAATACGGGTAATTTATGCTCCATTAATTTTCTAACCGTGAGCATAGCTTCGCTATTGGAACGGACCAAAATGGCGATATCCTTTAAAGCATAGTTATGCTCCCGGAGTATTTTGATTTCGCTGATAATATCATCCAGAGCAATATCTCTGAAAGTAGTTTCGGTGAAACGGACCTCGTTAGGCGCATGTTCTTTCCCAAATTTTTTAATTTTTATAGTCCCGCCTTTCGGGGTATTTGTAGCAAAGTTTTGGGTCGAAGTGCTGTAAATATCAGTTATAATCTGCGTATAGTGTGCTGCTTCCCACCACGATGAAATGCTTTCGGGTTTGGTAAGCAGGTTTTGATTTAATTCATTTTGCAGCACAAGCGGAACAGACCGGTAAAGAAAATTGTTGAAAGTGATGATGTTTTCTGTACTCCTGTAATTTTCAGCCAGGCTGTCTTCCATTACATTTTCTGCACCAACATCGCGCCTGGCATGTTGATGAAGGATATTCCAATCGCCATTGCGCCAGCGGTAAATAGATTGTTTGGTATCGCCCACGATGAGGTGATCGATCAGGGTTTCGCTTGGCGTGGCCATGGCATTGGTGAGTAGCGATTTAAAACTTCCCCACTGGCTGGTTGAAGTATCCTGAAATTCATCGAACAGGAAATTGCGGTACCTGTTGCCCACCTTTTCCCAGATGAACGAAGGATTATCGCCCGCATCTTCGGTTATGCCCGAAATTAATTTCTGTGCATCACTAATAAGGAGGTTATCGTTTTCTGCGCGATATTCTTTTAAAAGCACGGCAATTTCCTGCATTAACCTTAAATAATACAGGTTTTTGTTAAAGGCAATGGCCAGGCTGTAATTGGGTAAATGCGCTAAATAATGGGTTTTAAGGTGTTTGAGCAGCGGATTTACAATTTCGTAGGCCTCTGGGAAGTTCGCATTTTTTTGAAACCACTCATCCGGCTCATCAATCAGGTTGAAGAGTGGCTCTATTTTAGAGAAATCGCCACGGGCAATGAGTATGATTTTGGCCAGTGCACTACGCGATTTCCCTTTAAGGTGCTCATTCTCGACACCGGTAACACCTAGGGCTTCGTGTGCATCGGTAGCAATGCGGATAATTTCATCTTCGAAATTTTTGATCTCGGCTTTAGTGATGCTGATATATTTCTTGAAAAGCTCATCGATATTCTCTAAGCCCAAAGCAGTTACCGCATCTTCAAAAATCTGGAAACGTTCAGAAAAAATTTCCCCGATCAGGTTGTAGAGTTCGAATTTATAATTCCAGCTTTTATTGTCGCTGATACGCTCGATAGCCAGATCGATAATCCATTGTAAGAGCTGTTTATTATGGTCTAAAGCTTCATCCAGTTTGGCAACCAGGTCATCTTTAACTTTATCATAATTCATCTCTAAATTATAATCCGCATTAAGGCCTAGCTCGAAAGCGAAACCACGGATTACTTTTTGCACGAAACCATCAATGGTACTAACCGAAAAGCGGCTATAATCGTGCAGGATTTTACGGTAGATTTTATCTGCTTTAAATTGCAGCTCCTGACCGCTCATTTCGGGATAAGCCTGTAAAATGAGCTGCCGGTAATCGTCTGTTTTCTTTGATGGATTACCCTTTGCCAATCCCAGCAGCACTTCCAGAATCCGGGTTTTCATTTCCTCTGTAGCCTTGTTGGTGAAGGTAACAGCTAAAATTTCGCGGTATTTATTCTCGCCGGAAAATAGTAGCGTGAGGTAATGTGCTGTTAAACTGAACGTTTTACCAGAACCGGCAGAAGCCTGAAGAATTTTAAGTGGTTTGGGCATAATATGATTGCTCTCGGATTTTAAACTTACAACAATTTAAAATCTTCGCGAAATCATGATATCAACAATTATATTCCGTTAAGCCTTTTTCTTCTTTCTTTTATTAAGTGTTTTATGACTGATTCTGGCTGGTCTTTCAGCCATTTCGATTTTTAAGCCAAGTAAATCGCGGATTACAACCGAAGCACAGGCTCCGCCAAATGCAGCAGGCAGGTAAGAAACAGTTCCGTAAGCCGAGCGTTTAAAATTGCTGCCATCGGTCATGATCATCGAGTTTTTATCCACTTCTTCGGTCGAGAAAACAGCCTTGATTTTTGCGGCGTTTTCAAGTTTGTTTAGTCGTTTGCGTACGTAACTTGCAAAAACACATTGATAAGTATCGGGAAGCATGGTAATCCTTAATTTTGTAGGATCCATTTTGCCACCGGCACCCATTGAGCTTACAATTGGAATATTTTTCTCCAACGCTGTAGATAGTAAGGTAATTTTAGGCATTACACTATCGATGCAATCCATAATGTAATCGAATTTGCTTTCTAAAATTTCCCTGCACTTCTCAGGGGTAAGAAAGGTATCAACTACATGCAGTTTTAATTCAGGATTTATAGCTTGTAAACGCTCGCGCATGATTTCGGCCTTGGATACACCATGGTTGGTAGCTAAAGCCGGCAGCTGTCTGTTCCTGTTGGTAGGATCTACCACATCACCATCCACAATAGTCATTTCGCCAACTCCCGACCGGCAGATAAATTCTGCAGCGAAGGAGCCAACACCACCTAAACCAATTACTAAAACATGTTTGGCTTGAAGTTTTTCTATCCCATCATTTCCTACAAGCAGGGCAGAGCGCGAAAGCCAGGTTACATCAGACATTATAATTTTTCTATTTTACCAAAGAAGAGTCGATTAATACAGAATTGATATTTTTCTGTGGTTTCAATGTCTCCGTGGCTATTTTACAATAAATTCAAATTTTTCCAGTTGGCAAAAATACGAGCTTTAAGCTCATCAACCGTACATTTTTTTAAATTGGCAGCAGCCTGATAAATTTCAGCGATTGGAATATCGGCATCATCTGTTTCGAGAAAGAACTTATCTGTTTCCGTTATCAGTTTTGCTGCGCCTGTGCCGGCTTTTAATATTGCGGTTCCAAATGAAAGGAGGAAGCCTTTATCCAACAGCTGCTTGCCCAGTACTTCGTTTTTATTGAAACCATGGATAATCATCGGAACTTTAACCTGTAGCTTGTCTTTAAGTGAAATCAGCTCGGAAAAGCATTTTACACAGTGTAATATTAATGGCTTGTTAAGCTCTTCAGCCAATTTGATTTGTTCGGTTAAAATAACCAGCTGGTTGTTTACATTTTCGCCCCTGAGTTTATCTAAACCACACTCGCCGATGAGTTTTACATTGGGTTGTCTCGCCAAAACATCTAAATAACGCATTTGCATTTCTAAAGCATCGAGTTGGGCATACCAGGGATGTAAACCAACTGAAATTGGCTTTTTTTTAGGCATCGCGAGAAAGATATCGCTGGTTAACGATAAGCTTTGAATACTGATAGCCCCTGGCTGTGCAGCAGTTTTGTGGCTATGTATGTCTAAAAAATCCATTGAACTACAAAGATAATATAGAAATGGAAGATGGGAAATGTAAGATGGATGGTGGAAAGTGTGGGATCGATTAAAGCTTTTGGTAAAAACAAATCTGTTAATGACCAATGAATGTTTCCGCTCTGTAAAGAATTTGCGAATAATCTATTACATTAGTAGGCTTTCTTATTTTTACTTTATTATTCTAAAAAATCATGAAAAAGATAATCATTCTATTGGTGGCTGTGTTTGTATCAACAGGAGCTTTTAGCCAGGCGAAAAAGGAAGGAGTTCACATTTATAACCCTCAGGCCGATGCCAAAGCTGATATTGCAGCAGCTGTAACCAAGGCAGCTAAAGAAAATAAACATGTTTTATTACAGGTTGGGGGTAACTGGTGCACCTGGTGTATTGCTTTCCACAATTTGGTTGATAGCACAGCTACCTTAAAAAAATACATCAACGATAATTTCGAAACCGTTTTGGTTAATTATAGCCCTGAGAATAAAAACGAAAGTGTTTTGGCTAGTTTAGGTTATCCGCAACGTTTCGGTTTTCCGGTGTTTTTAGTTTTGGACGGAAAAGGAAAGGTATTGCACATCGAAAATTCGTCGTACCTGGAAACAGAAGAGGTAGGTGCTAATGGCAAAAAGAAAGTTGGTCATGACGTAAAGAAAATCACCTCGTTTTTAAAGGGATGGACCACTACTGCCGTTAATCCGGAAACGTATAAGCCAAAAGCAAAGTAGTTTAAAGCTGGTCGATATTTATTTTAATAAGAAACTTAAGAATGAAATATGTCGGCTTTATTAAAGAATATAATATCATAGATAGTGCTAAGCCTCTACAGGATGTAATAAAATATCATGATGTGAAACCAGATTATCTAGATATTATAAATTACCTAAAAGATGGCATCCTAGCTTTTGCCTGGATGGGGTACTTTGTTGATATTGAAACTAAAGCGCTTATTGCACCTGATAGTTATTTTACAGATGGTTTATGGGTTTGGCCTGCATATCTTCCCTACTATTTATCGAAGTACCCAGGCATGCATTTAGATCATGACTTTGTTGAATACTTAAGGTTGAAAAATTATGAAATAACTGTTTGCGAGTTTGAAATAGCTCGAATTGAGAATGAAATTTCTATTAAGTTAAATAATAGCGCTAAATAATCCCTTCTTTAATCAAAAGCTTTCCCTTAAAAAACGGCAGATCAGATTTAACAATATGACCTGCCGCTTTTTTAGTCTTCTAAATCATTAGTTTCGTCATCAAGATTTAGCTCATAAGAAGCTCTTGACGCTTCATCAGCCTGCTCCAGCAAATCTTTATCGTGCTCAATACTGGTATCATCACCGGTAATTTCATTGATATTTTCTACCTCATCCTCCCTGCGCAGTGCATCGTTTGGATCGCTGGAATAATTGTCGTTTTCTGGATCTATCATAACATTAAGATTTATAATTAGATAATCGCTTAAAGCCAGAAATTGTTTTGGGAAAAGATAGAAAGGCTAAAATCGAATGAATGAATTTTGAATGAGCGAATGGGGGATGTCCAAAACATTCAATCATTCAAAACTCAATCCCTTGTGCGCTTGGTGCCTTTGTGGTTAAAATTAAAATCCCTCTCCAAATTTATAAAATGGCGCTACACTTACCGGCAATTTACCTGTTGGCACAAGTCTGTTATTAATTACCGCTGCGGCCGAAATCTGCATATAATCTTCTTTCTGATAAGCCACAACAAGCCCCTTACTATTTTCTAAGCCTGGCAGGCTTGCGAGGTTATATGGATTGGCAAATAGGGCAAAAACAGCATTTTTTGCTGATAGCTCTTTAATAAAGTTTTTTACTCCGGCATTTAGCGGCATGTTGTTGGCCGGACGGGAGCGGCTATCGTGAATACCTACGATAACCTGATCAAAAGCAGCTACTTCGCGGGCAATGTTTGAGATTTGTGTAGGATTTGCATCTTTATCCAAAACGTAATAAACCGAATTATAGTAGCCTTTGGCAATTTCTTTCTGGAAAGTAGTAACAGCAGGTACGCCAATACTGATGATAGCTGTTCTTCTGATCGGAATTAACCGTTTAATATAATCTTTGCCTTTTAACAAAGTAACCGAAGCATTGGCCAGTTCCTGCACCAGTGCGTTGCTGGCGTTTCGGTTAACTGCAGCAACTATTCCTTGTGTTACCACGGTATCTTTTCTGGATAAACCTGCCCAGTATTTTGCTGTTAATATTTTGCGCACACTCTGGTCTATTTCTGCCATACTTACGCGATCTTGCCTAACGGCTTTACGCACCAGTTTAATGGCCCTGTCGCTATTTTCCGAAAGTTCCAGGATATCGTTTCCGGCAATAATCCCCATTAAATCAGCTTCTCCGTTTTTAAAATATTTAACCACACCTTTCATATCCATTGCATCGGAGATAATCAGGCCTTTAAAACCTAGTTTTTGCTTTAAAATACCGGTAACTATAGGTTTAGAAAGTGTAGAAGGTAAATTCGGTGTATTATCCAACGAGGGAATATTCATGTGGGCAATCATCACGCCCGAAGCTCCCTGCTTAATCAGTTCTTTGAAAGGGTACATTTCTAAAGTATCTAACCGGGTGGCCGAAAAGGTAAGCTGAGGTAAATCGTAGTGCGAATCCACATCAGTATCACCGTGACCGGGAAAGTGTTTTAACGTAGTTAAAAGGCCGCCATCCTGCATACCTTTCATGTAAGCTGCAACTTTGGTGGCTACGTTATATTTATTTTCGCCAAAAGAGCGGTAATTAATCACCGGGTTTTTTGGGTTGTTGTTGATGTCGGCATCAGGGGCCAAATTCATCTGCATGCCCATGCGCTTATAATCTTTGGCTACCTCTAAGCCCATTTTGTACAAAAGTTCCTTATTCTGGATTGCTCCCAGGGCCATTTGGTAAGGATAAGATATGGTACTGTCTAAACGCATACCCAATCCCCATTCGCCATCATTGGCAACAATTAAAGGTACATGGCTTAATTTCTGGTAAGCATTGGTGGCAATGGCCTGCCTACCCGGACCGCCCTGAAAAAATATAACCCCACCCAATTGCTCCCGCTTAATTACCTGACCAACCGAATCGGTATATTTTTGCCCCAGGTTTGTATGCGCACGTACAAAGAACATCTGCGCAATGCGCTCCCTGCGGTTAAGCTTATTAAAAACCGAATCGACCCATTTAGGTTGATTCGCTAACATTTCTAAATAGGTTTTTTGTTGTGCGCTGCCCGAAAATGCAGTTCCACAGAGTGCAATGAGTATAAAAAGATTTTTTTTCACTTGTTTTGTTGTATCAGTTCAGCTAAATTAATAAACCAAAGCCGTATTAAACAAAAACTCGTCCAAGTAATCGATTTAATACAGTAGGTTTTAAGAAAAGTGCTGGGGTTATGATTTATACATTCCTTTGCCCTCAATAAAATCGATTACTTTATCGGGTAAGAAAAACTGGACATTCTTTTGTGCTTTAATAGCCTTGCGGATAAAGGTTGAAGAAATTTCCATTAAAGGTGTTTGGGTAAAAGTAATTGCCGGGTGGTTCTCCCAATCTGTAACATTAGTCCCCGGTCTTGGGTAAACGTAAATCTGATAGTTTTTTAACAATACCTCGTAGTTTTTCCATTTCTTAAACGAAACCAGGTTATCGGCCCCCATAATTAACACAAATTCCTTTTCCGGATATTTTTCGTGCAAATAAGTTAAGGTATCGATGGTGTAAGAAGGTTGTGGTAGGGCAAACTCAATATCACTCACCCGAATGTGCTCGGCATTTTCGGTGGCAAGTTTGGCCATCTCCAACCGGTCGTACATGTTGGTTAAACCATTTTTATCTTTTAATGGGTTATGCGGAGAAACCACCAGCCATACTTCATCCAGCTCAGTATGATTGGCCATATAGTTGGCAATAATTAAATGGCCGGTATGAATGGGGTTATAAGAACCGAAGAAGAGGCCTGTTTTCATGTTTTTCAGTGTTTGTACCCGTCATTGCGAGGCTGGATTGAGCGAGCCGAAGCAATCTCATCAGAATTAAAAGATTGCTTCGCACGCTGCAAAGTCTATTGCATATGTATGCAATGATGGATTATTTCTTCAGGAAATCACCAACCAACTGCTCTGCTTCTGCGCAGGCGGTTGCCAGGTCAAAGTTTTTTAAAATTACATCAAACTTATCAGCATAAAGCAGTTCTTTCTCGGCTTTAACGAAACGCTCCTGTAGTTTTTCAGGACTATCTGTTCCGCGACCGCTTAAACGTTCTTTTAATACCTCTAACGATGGCGGCTGAACAAAAATGGCCAATGCATCTTCTTCGTACTTTCTTTTCAAACGAATACCGCCCTCTACATCAATATCGAAAATAACGTGTTTGCCCTCATTCCAGATGCGTTCTATTTCTGAACGTAAGGTGCCATAAAAAGTTCCGTTATAAACCTCTTCAAACTCAACAAACTCCTGATGGGCCACTTTATGTAAAAACTCTTCCTTACTGATGAAATAGTAATCGTTTTCGTGTTTTTCTGTTCCCCTTAACTCGCGGGTAGTTGCAGAAATAGAAAAGCTCAGCTCAGGAAATTTCTGTAATAAATGATGTACGATGGTGGTTTTACCTGCTCCTGATGGTGCCGAAAATATGATTAATTTACCTTGTGTCATTGTTATAAGCCTAAAGCTTGAAGCAGAAAGGCCAAAGCTTAATGCTTCAGTCTTTATGCTTTAAACCTTTTTATAGTACGTTTAATAATTGTTCTTTTATCTTTTCTAATTCTTCTTTCATTCCCACCACAAATTGTTGCATCTGGGCATCGTTTGCCTTAGCACCCATGGTGTTAATTTCCCGTCCTATTTCCTGCGAGATAAAGCCCATTTTTTTGCCGTTTGCTTCCTTACTTGCCAGGGTTTGCAAGAAATAATCGCAGTGACTTTTCAAACGTGTTTTTTCTTCGGTAATATCAATCTTATCAATGTAATAGATTAATTCCTGCTCAAAACGGTTCTGGTCTATGTTTACCTTACCCACTGCATCCTCTAAAAACTGGCTAAACTTATCGCGGATAGCTGCAATCCTTTTTGGCTCCAGTTCTTCAACAGATTTAAAGTAAGAAAGAATGTTTTTGATCCTCAATTCTAAATCGGCCTTTAATACCGCACCTTCGTCTTCTCTAAATTTATTAAAGTTGGCTAAGGCAGAAGTGAAAATCTGGTATAAGTGGTTCCACTCATCTTCGCTTACACTTTCTTCTTTATAACTAATCACATCCGGAAAAGTTAAGGCAGTTTGCAATAAATTACTGCTATCGGCTCCTAATTCATTGTTAACCGCAACAAGTTGTTGGTAGTAGTGGCTTAATAGTGCGGTATTAATTGTAGCACCTGTAACTTCACCATTGGTGCGTTCTACATTGATGCTTAAACTTACTTTTCCTCTTTCGATATCTTTACTGCACATGTTACGCAGAATCAACTCTTTATCAGAAAAAGCTTTAGGGTATTTTAAATTGAGCTCCAGGAATTTACTGTTGAGCGATTTGATTTCGACACTATACTTTGCATTTGCATAATCGGCTGTTGCTAAGCCGTATCCTGTCATGGATTTTATCATGCGCAAAGATAGGGTTTTAAGCCGAAAGGAGAAATAATAATGGGCAAGGAGCCAGAGTTATAGCTGATCGGCTGAAATACTTTTACATTTGGAAAACGAGCGCTAAGCATTTCATTGGAATTACAGTCCCGCTTTTCATTACAAGTCCGGGCTGCGCTGTGGATTTTTCATTTCAATAGGGTTTATTTACAGGGTTCTGTAGCTTTTGGCCGGGCCTGTTCCATACAATTGCAGAACATCGGTTCTTAAACGTGATGGGAGTGACATCCCCGATTTTTCATCGGGATAAAACGGACAACAGGACTGATTTGGCCAAAAGTACCGGAGCACGCATTTTCTGATCAAAAGAAGTACTGTGCTACTTTTCCAGCAAGTTTAAAATCGCATTAAACGTTTTTTGCTTCAATTCTTCCAGATCTTCTGTTCCCAAACCTTTCACTTCAACAGCTTCGCCAAATACCGTTTTAATGGTTCCCGGATACAACAATAGCGGATCGGTTCGCGGTAAATGTGCTCTGCTGTTGAGTATGGCAAAGGGTAAGATGGGCGTTTGGGTTTCTATCGCTAAACGAAAAGCACCATCGTAAAAAGGAGCTAAAGGTTGATCTGATTTATTCATCGTTCCTTCGGGGAAAATTAGAATCGATTGCCCTTCGGCGAGGTCTTTACGCAATTCGGCTACAGAATGATCACGGCTTTCCCGGCTGCTGCGGTCGATCATCACCACCAACCGCTTATAGATCCAGCCAAAAACCGGTATTTTAAGCATTTCTATTTTTCCCAGCGGACTAAAAGCCTGCGGTATGCCTAGTACGATGGCCACAGCATCTAAAAACGAACTGTGGTTGCCTACGTAAATGTAAACCCTCGCGGTATCAATTTTAGCGCCTCTGGCAATAAACCACAGGCAGGTAAATAGACTGAAACCCCAGGCCCATAATTTTAGGAAATAGAAAGAAATCTTCCGGCCGTTTTTTTCGTTAAAAATCCCCATACTGAGCATGATAAACGGGCAAACGATCACCATGAGTATAAAGAATACCATTGCAGCGTACAATAAATAAAATCCACCCAGTAGCTTTCTCATGTTTATTAACGTTTTGTTAACAGTTTGAACGTGTAACAAGTGTTAATTTTACGAAAAATATCTTACAGATATGAAAGCATTTTTTACGCTCTTTTTTCTTTCTATAAGCTTTCTGATTGTACCTGAAAATATTATGGCACAGGCTGTTGTTTCAAAAGGTGTTGTTTTTGAAAAAGGGACCGACATTCGAATTGCCCTGGCTGTTGTAACCAATACCCGCACCAATCAAGGGGTTGGCACAAATGATATGGGCTTCTTTCAAATCGCAGCAAAAATTGGCGATACGTTATTAGTCCAGAAGAGAAAGTTCGATAATCAGTACGTGATTGTTAAAAGCGATAAAGATTTTATTGTAAACCTTATTCGGGCGGATATGATTTTGGAAGATGTAACAATTAAGGCAGAAAACAAACAAGAAAACTTATTGGCTGTTAGGTTAGAACATCGTAAGAAGACTTACTTTTATGGGAAGAACAGAAATCCGCTTCACTATATGCGCTACCCGCTTGCAGCTATAATGGAATTGTTTAGCGCAGAAAGAAAAAGAGCCAGGCGGTTTGACAGGTATTATAATGAGGAGCTAAAGGAACTTGAAATAGACAAGTTTTTTAATCAGAGTCTGGTAAAAAGGAATACGAGTTTAACAGGGAAAGAGCTGGAGGTGTTTATGGTAAATTACAGGCCTAAACATAAGCAGATTAAAAAGTGGAATACTTATGATGCAGCGGGATACATTAAAAAATCGGCCCGGCAATATTTAGATACATTGAATACGCCCTTATAAATACCTGATGAAGCATTTGAAATTTATTCTTTTACTGATTATGGTTGTACACGGCTTAAGCAGCAAGGCCCAAAACTTTGTGCTTAAAGGGGTGGTAATTGAAAAAGGTTCGAATGTGCGAATTGCCCTTGCCGAAATTACCAACCTGAATAATAAAATGGGTACGGCCAGCAATGAGATCGGCCTTTTTCAGCTAAATGCGAAGTTAGGGGATACGCTATTGGTTAAAAAAAGGAATTTGACCGATCAAAAAATTGTGGTTAAAACGGATGATGATCTGGTAGTTTACCTAATCAGAGGAAGTACGATGCTGGAAGAGGTGACGGTTAAAGGGCAAACGAAAAAGCAGGAGATGGAGGATATTAAGCGCGATTTGAAACATAATGGCTCTTTTTATGCCGGTAAACCGCCATTAATTTTATTAAACCCCTTCGGTGGTAGCCCGTTAACATTTTTTTATGAGTTATTTGGGAAAACACCGGCAAGAGCACGTAATTTTAACCGTTATTATAAGAAAGAGCTGAGCTTAATTGAGATAGATAAATTCTTTAATAAAAGCCTGGTAACCAGTTATACCACTTTAAGGGGAAAGGAACTGGATAAATTTTTGCTCGACTATTATCCCAGCAGCAGCATGGCAAACAACTGGAACAATTACGATGCTGTTAAATACATCAAAGAATCGGCTAAACATTATACCGATACTTTGAAACGCAACAATTAATTACAACATGAAGAATTTAAAATTTACCATTATACTCATTCTTTTAACTACCCTGGGATTATTTGCCCAGGCTCAGGATTTTATTGTTAAAGGTGTGGTTATTGAAAAAGGTTCGAACATCAGGATTGCCTTATCCGAAATTACCAATTTGCGTACAGGCATCGGTGTAGGCAGTAACGACATCGGGATGTTTCAGCTTAAAGCAAAAATTGGCGATACACTTTTGGTAATTAAAAGAAACCTGATCGATCAAAGGGTGGTGGTAAAAAATCAGGAAGATATTATTGTTTATCTGGTACGCGCAAGTACTACACTTGATGATGTAACCGTTTATGGTAATACCAAACAGCAGGATTTAGCCGAAATCAAAAGGGAGTATAGAAACAAAGGAGTGTACAATGGTGGTAAAACCACGCTTTTATCGGCTATTTTTAGTCCGTTAAATGCCTTGTATAATTTATTCGGTAGCGACCCTAAAAATGCACGCAGATTTGGCCGATATGCCGATAACGAGATAAAGCAATCGCAGATTGATGTGTATTTTAATCAGAGCATCATTAAAAACAATACAGAGTTAAGAGGCGATACTTTAGAGAAATACATGCTCAACTGTCGCCCTGAATTTGATAAAGCCCAATATTGGAACAGCTACGATTACATCAAATACATTAAAGAATCATCGAAGAAGTTTACAGATACGCTGGGGAAAGGGAAGTAGGTTTGAGTTTTGAGTTGGGAGTTTCGAGTTGATAGTCGGAAAATCCGATGTGCGAAGTTTAGTCGTCAAGACAGTAGCCAGTAAACAGTTTTCAATTGACAGTTTGCAGTTATGCGAAGGAATCAATTAACCGATTAATCAGTTTATACAATTAACCCAATCGACTAAATACTCAACGCTTCGCAAGCCTTTTCTGCTGCCAGTTTCTCTGCATTTTTCTTGTTGTAATCTCTTCCAGTGCCATATTTTTCGCCTTCAACTAAGGCCGTAATAGTAAATAGTTTGGCACTTTCGCCTTCGCTATTTTGTACTAGTTCGAACATTACATCTTTGCCATGGCGCTGGCACCATTCAATCAGTTTACTTTTAAAGTTGGTTTCGGTGAGTTCGAGGGTATGGATATCGATATGGGGCTTTACAATGCGACGGAGCAAAAACTCTTTGGTAAAGTTATAGCCCTTATCCATGTAAATGGCCCCAACAATGGCTTCGAAAGCATCGCCCAGCATCGAATTGTGCTTGGTTTGGATGCTTACCGAACGCTGGTCGAATTGGATGAGCTTATCAAAACCAATTTTTTTAGCCAATTGGTTGAGGTTAGCCCGGTTCACAATTTTTGAGCGCATTTCGGTTAAGAAACCCTCTTCCTTGTACGGATAATGTTTGAAAAGTAATTCTGCTATTACCGATCCTAAAACTGCATCGCCTAAAAACTCCAGACGTTCGTTGCTGCTTCTGCTGCCATTTTTTAAAACCTTAGCCACAGAGCGGTGCCTGAACGCCATTTTATATAGCGTAACATTCCCTGGAATAAAGCCCAAAATATTTCTCAGCTTTTTAACAAACTCCTTTTCGGGAGAAAGATAAAGTTTATATAATTTTAATATCGGCATTAAATAAATAACACAATTAACGGCTAATCAGCATATTTAACTAAGTTATCTATTTTTAATTAGCATACAAAATTATATGGCAGCTGCATTAAACTAATCTTCGTATTTCTTGAAAATCACAGAAGCGTTATGACCACCAAAACCGAATGTATTACTCAAAGCTGCTCTAACAGTACGTTTTTGCGCTTTGTTAAAAGTAAAGTTCAATTTAGGGTCAAATGCAGGATCATCTGTAAAGTGATTGATTGTTGGAGGAACAATATCATTTTTAACAGCAAGAATTGCGGCAATTGCTTCAACAGCACCGGCAGCTCCTAAGAGGTGACCTGTCATTGATTTGGTAGAACTGATGTTTAAACGATAAGCATCTTCGCCAAATAATGTACCAATGGCTTTGGTTTCGCTAATATCACCCAGCGGTGTAGAGGTACCGTGAACATTGATGTAGTCTATATCAGCAGGTGTTAAACCAGCATCTTTTAGCGCATTTGTCATTACCATTCTGGCACCTAAACCTTCAGGATGTGGTGCTGTGATGTGATTAGCATCAGCACTCATTCCACCGCCCACAAGTTCTGCATAAATTTTTGCACCCCTTGCTTTTGCGTGCTCAAGTTCTTCTAAAATAATGGTTCCTGCACCTTCACCAGCTACGAAGCCATCACGGTCTTTATCAAAAGGACGAGATGCTGTTGCCGGATCATCGTTACGTGTAGATAATGCATGCATGGCGTTAAAACCACCCATTCCTGCTTCGTTAATGATTGCTTCAGAACCACCACTGATAATAACATCGGCCATACCCAAACGGATATAGTTAAATGCATCAATCATGGCGTTTGTAGAAGAAGCACATGCCGAAACAGTTGCAAAATTTGGCCCACGTAAACCGTATTTGATAGAGATATGCCCTGGAGCGATATCAATAATCATTTTAGGGATAAAAAATGGATTGTATCTTGGCGTACCATCACCTTTGGCAAAATTTGAAATTTCGTCCAAAAATGTTTTCAATCCACCTATGCCCGCACCCCAGATTACGCCGATTCGGTTGGTATCTAATTTTTCGAAATCGAAACCTCCATCCTTCACAGCCTCATCTGTAGCCACAAGGGCATATTGTACAAACGGATCTAGCTTGCGGGCTTCTTTCTTCTCCAAAAAGTCTTCTGGATTGAAATTTTTAACCTCACATGCGAATTTAGTCTTGAACTTTTCAGTATCAAAACCCTTAATAGGAGCAGCGCCACTCACCCCGTTAGTCAATCCTTCCCAAAAATCGGGAACATTATTGCCTATAGGAGTGAGCGCACCCAACCCTGTTACTACTACTCTTTTTAATTCCATTTATACTGAAAAAGCGTAATTCTATTTAACGTTTTTTTCCAAATAAGCAATTGCTTGACCAACAGTACCGATGGTTTCAGCCTGATCATCAGGAATAGCTACATTGAATTCTTTTTCAAATTCCATAATCAACTCTACGGTATCTAAAGAATCTGCACCTAAATCGTTGGTGAATGAAGCCTCTGGCGTAACTTCGCTTTCGTCAACACCTAGTTTTTCTACGATAATAGCCTTAACTCTTGAAGCAATATCAGACATAATTTTATAATTTAATGGTTAAATAATTCTGTGCAAAGAAAAATAAATTCTTACAATTTTCAAATGTTTTTATTTCGATACGTAATTTTGGTATCTCAATAACACAGCGAATATAGAATTAGTTTTTTAATTTCGTTCTGTAAATAATTTATTTCGCTTTGAATAGAACTTACCTAAAACTTACCTTAGACCTTGATTTTATACTAATTGCGATTACAGCACCCCTAAAAGACTATGTACTTTGCCACAAAATTAATACCCGTTTAAACACACAATTTGAAAAGATAGAAGACCACGAAATTTTTTTTAATATTGACGAACCGGCCTGGTGTTTCTCTAAATATTACTTTTTTGTAGAGCAGGGAGAGGTAGAATATTACCTGATCAGCAACCGGAGCAGCGATGGTTTTCTGATTCCGGAGATGAACAAGGTAGATTTCTTTATCATTATTAAAGAATTTATAGATAAGGAAGATTTGGATTATCTGTTAAACGGATTGAATAAACTGCCTGATATACAGGTGGCTGCAAAGATAGATCCGACTAAGTTAAAGAGTAAGGAGAATTTGGTAATATAAAAATTATATACTTGGTGTATTAAATACACTATATTTGACGGTTACAAACAAAAAGAACAAAGAAACAAAATATATAAAATTTAATGTGGTTTATCTATTTTAGATAAATAATAGCGTTTGCTAAACCGCATTCTAAAATCAATTAATTAAATGAAACCTTTTCATTCGAGAACCAAAATTGTAGCCACACTAGGGCCTGCATCAGCAAAACCAGATGTATTATATAGTATGTTTAACGCAGGTTTAGATGTTTGCCGTCTAAACTTTTCGCACGGATCGCAGGCCGATCACCAGGCGGTTTTAGATACCATCCGCGATTTAAACAAAAAATACGATTATAATGTAGGTATTCTTGCCGATTTACAAGGACCTAAAATCCGTATTGGTTTGGTAAAAGAAGGTGGTATTAACCTGATCAACGGTAAAACAACCGTAATTACCACTAACGAATGTATTGGTAATGAAGAACGGATTTACATCACCTATCAAAACTTCCCTCAGGATGTTCAGGCTGGCGAAATTATCCTTTTGGATGATGGAAAACTTCAGATGAAAGTTTTATCTACCAACCTGAAAGACGAGGTTACCTGCGAGATTGTACACGGTGGTATTTTAACTTCAAGAAAAGGGGTAAACCTGCCAAATACTAAAGTTTCTATCCCTTCACTAACACCTGAAGACCGTGAGAACTTAGAATTTGTACTGGAAAATGACGTAGAGTGGATCGGTTTATCTTTTGTGCGTAAAGCTGAAGATATTATCGAACTTAAAAAAATAATTGCTGAACGCGGTAAATCTGCCCGTGTAATTGCGAAAATTGAAAAACCTGAAGCTATTGCGAATATCGATGAGATTATTGCTGTAACTGATGGTATTATGGTTGCCCGGGGCGATTTGGGTGTTGAATGCCCAATGGAAGAAGTACCGTTGTTACAGAAAATGATTGTTGCTAAATGTAGGGCAGCTTCTAAACCTGTAATTGTAGCTACGCAGATGTTAGAGAGCATGATTACGACTCCTCGTCCAACACGTGCTGAGGTGAATGACGTAGCTAACTCTGTTTTGGATGGTGCTGATGCGGTAATGCTAAGTGGCGAAACATCGGTTGGTGAGTTTCCGCTGATCGTAATCGAAACGATGCAAAAAATTATCCAAAACATTGAAGAAAACAACTATCCGTTCAATCCAGATAAGTTCTTGAAACCAAAATCGCCTTCTTTCTTAAGTGATGCGATTTGTGATTCTGCATGTTTTCTTGCTAAACAAACCAATGCTGTGGGTATTGTATCGATGACTTTGAGCGGTTATACTGCTTTCGAAATTTCGAGCCACCGCCCTGAAGCATTAACTTTTATTTTTACCAGCAACCGCGCATTGTTAAATGCAGTGAGCTTACTTTGGGGCGTAAGAGGTTTCTACTACGATAAGTGGGAAAGTACCGATAACACCATCATTGAGGTTAATGAGTTCTTAAAAGCTAAAAAACTGGTTAAACAAGGCGATATCATTATCAATACTGCAGCTATTCCAATTGAAGCTAAAGGTAAAACCAATATGTTAAAAATCACTGTTATAGACTAATAGCGATTAATCTCTTTAGAAATGCTCCCGATTTAGATCGGGAGCATTTTTTTTATCAATAAAAAATATATTTTTGCAGCCTTACCGGAGAGGTGTCTGAGTGGTCGAAAGAGCAAGCCTGGAAAGTTTGTATACTGGCAACGGTATCGAGGGTTCGAATCCCTCTCTCTCCGCGAATACATTTTAGTAATACGAATGTTACTTTGTATGTATATCGTGTGTAATTCGTCATTAAGAAATTGAAAACCGCACTGGTGGCTCTTTTAACTCACAAGGTTCGAGTACCAGCGGGATTACAAACAAAATGGCAAAACCGCATTTAAAAACAACTGAGGCCCCTTAAGCCCTTTGTACAAAAGAGTTTCGCTTGCAGATCATAAGCTTTGCAAGCGTTTTTTTGCCCCAAGGTGTCAGAATTATCAACTTTTTACAAAAGGTTCATGTCAATAAAAGAAACGGAAAGGTATTCAGTTGTGGATGAGGAAAAAGTTAGAGAAGATATGGAAAAACTTGCGGCGAGACTTGATCCTGATGATTACCAAGTAGCATTAAGGGCAATTGGAGAGGCCGCTGGAATGCCGATGAATGTGGTTATGGTCAATGTTATTCAAAAAGTTGTAGAGATCACAATGGCGCGTGTCGAAGAAAAACTTAAGACCGCATAGTGCAAAATGTCAGGTATTATTAATGACAACTTAAATCTGGGGCGTAGTACGTTCCGGATTTTTTTACATTTATCTAAATTTTACGTTTCTAATGTCTGTAATTTGTCTTATCTGCCGGTAAATGAACCCAGGTGCGGAAGAGTATTAAAAATTAAAGCCATGAAAAAAGTATTTATATTATTATCTCTGTTCCTGTCAGTTTATACTTGCTTTGGACAGCAGGAAAATAAAGAAGCTGAGAATCCATATGCTGTTGCACTAGGATACTTGAAGTGGTACAATTCTGTGGAGTATGGCGACCAAAGCTCTACCATACCCAAGCAGACTTATCCGATCGTTAAGGATATTCCAGTCGATAAAAAGTTTAAAAGACAGGCCATTAATAAAATAGCTGTAGAGAAATATATTGAATATTATAAAAAAAGCGGGTTCCTTTCAGAAAGCTATTTGAATACATTAAGGTCCTACTTCGCCGAAATTAATAAGGATCTGGTTAAGCGTCCTCCGATCAGACGGGATGATAGGATTAAGATAGACGGTCTTGATCTGGATATCCAACTGCAGACTTTTGAGCCTGAAGCCATCCTGGATAACTTAGCGAAGGCCACGCTTACGAAATCCTTGATTATCTATAACAAAGCGCTGTTGGGTGTCAATTTCGCACCGGAAATAAACCTGGTATTCGCATTGAGCAAGTACGGGGACAAGTGGTTGATTGACTATATAGGGCACAATAATACTAGTGCCAACAGTTTCTTCAGGCAATAACATTCACGGATGAGCTTTACCTCTCTTGAAAAATGTGAGACTGTGCCGCCCCGAATTTACTTGTCGTTTGGGAAAAAAGGCAGAAATTTCCCTACATTGTTAAGCGGTAAAAAAAGGTATTTTTATCATGGTCCCAAATTATCCTGCTGATTTTGCTTCAAGGCATGCCGGTACCAATTGCAATGGAGATGTTGTTTTAACATAGAAGCTGATTTAACTGGCAACAAAAAACAAAGGATAGCATTTATTAACTTATGGGAATTAAATTAGGGAAAAATGAATAACAGATTTTGTTTGATTGCAGTGTTTTTTTGCATCGCATGCGGTGCCTGTTTTGCGCAAAATAAACAACAAAAAGATGAATGGCTGATGAGCTATAAGCGGCAGGTTTTTATTTCCTGTTTAAAGTCGCAAGATACAAGTGTGTCAAAAAACGACATATCAGAATCAGTAAATTTTGACCTTATAGGAAATACTGCTTCTGCTAAGCAGGCAGATAGCCTAGGCAAAGAATTTTACAAGCTGATCCAACCTTCGAAAATATTGGATCATAATAAAAATAAAGCTTTGGTGAATGAATGTCTGGCCTATTATGAAAGTAAACAACTTGATTCTATTGCCAAGTCAGCTTATAAGAAATATTTAGAAGCGAAGAAAAACTTAAATTAAAGAAAGGATATTTTGACCTGGGTGAATTAAAATTCAGAAGGATAGTTGACATAGCGTTGCTGTCTTTTTCTATATGTTTAATGGAGCGGTTGGCTAGATTGATATTCGGGTTTTACAATAAATAATATCAGATGAAAAAAGTAAGTATAGCTTTTTTTGCAGTTATATTCCTCTTTTTAGGATGTCAAATGAGGTATAGATATCCAAAGTTTGATTACTCGAAAAATACAGGGGCTAACCCCTGTGTTCTTGCTTTTAAAGACAGAGTCTTTTTTGCTATTCTTGCGGAATTCTATAAAGGAACAGATGCTATGAAAGAAATACGTAAAAGGGATGTTGGAAATCCTTATGATGGTATCTACTCTGCGAGCTTATTTAAAAAGATAGACTCAATAGGAAAAGATTTTGCGAAAAAAATACCACCACCTGCACTGTGCGATGAATGCACCAAAGAACAAAATTACTTTATGGCGCAGGCACTGCATTTTTATGCGAGTTCTGACCTAGATTCAATTGCCAAAGCCGAGTTGAAAAAACATGGTATGGACAGATGTAAATGACCATTTTACCGGGTAAGTAGTTTTTGCCACAAAGTATGAATCATTAAATTCGCCAAACTTATTCGTTATAGTACGTGTCGCGTACACTTTTGCCAAAATATCAACTTATTACCATAATTTTTTGTAATGTCTTAAAAAAATGATATTTTGAAATTATTAAATGCGCTCGTGTAATGTCACAGATTAAGCGATCTACTTATATAGAATATGAATAAGAAAATCCTGGTAGTTGATGATGACCTTTTTTTGCTTGGATCTTTGGAACTATTGCTTTCAGATGAGGGTTATATTGTTCACTTGGTCGATAAAGCATCTCTGATTAAGGAATCGATCGTTACGTTCAATCCAGATTTAATCGTTATGGATATTTTGTTGGATGATGCTGACGGAAGGGAAATTTGCGATAATATTAAAAATTCGTGGTCTACTTCGCAAATCCCAATAATTTTATTGACTGCCCTTTCGCATAAAAAAATCAGTGAGCTCGATTGCCAGGCCGATGCTATTATAGGAAAACCATGTAACTATAGTACGCTTCTTCATACCATCGCTGATTTGCTCAGGTAAATTCCTAAGTGTCGTTGATTTTAGAACGAATGCAAGCTATCTTAATCGTTTCTGATACATTTTAGACTGCTCATATTGCTTAAGACAACTATCAAGTGGCAGCCCCTTCTGATAGATACAGTCGCAAAAAATAGCACAACCTTTAGGGTTTTTGTTCCCTGCACTTTGATTTTTACATTCGAGTATTGAATTGCCAGGCCTGATTTCGTATAGAAATTGATTACTGAGAACTACTATGGCGATGGCCAGTATCACAAATCCCGAAAAGGCAAAGGGAAACTTTTTGCTCAAAGGGACTTTGGGTAAGCTGGCAGTCCATACAATTGCTTTCAACCGTTTATAATCCCAGCAGAGCAGGTAAAGGTCTGCCAGTACCATCAGGGTTACAATCCGCGTACCTTCAAAGCGGGTTGCATAGGTTAAAATGCAAATATTTATAATGACTACGAAATAAGCCAAAGCACCGAAAAAAGCTGTTCGTGGAATAAGTAAGAGCAAGGCGATACAGATTTGAGCAACCCCAATAAACGTGTAATAATAACCGGTAAGATGTAAGGCATCAAAATAGTGCCCTAGTGGGTGATTGGCTGGTAGTGCCGTGAACCTTTCACCCATGATTTTTACAATGCCTGATGGAATAAAACTGGCAGCAAGCGCTACACGGCAAAAAACAGTAAAAATGCGAAACCACATATTGCATCTCGCATCTGCGTGAAATTGCTGAAATCGGGTGAGTAAGCTCATGTTTCGCATAAATTTTTTAAAAAGCACTTTGTTTTTCAAAGTTAATAAAGTGCAGGATAAATTCAAATATTGATTTTTTTAAAACTTAAAAAATGGTGTGGCGAAATGGAGAAGCATTATATATCTTTGAATAACCAGTAAGGGTAAGAAATTTTGTAACCAAACATCCCAAAATGACCAGAAAAATTACCAGCGGACCTATCAGAGATAAGGAAAGGACAAAGAAAAAATTATTGGATGCTGTTGGTAAGATCCTAAAAAAGGATGGGTTTACTGGTTTAAATGTTAGTCAGGTGGCATTGAAAGCCAAGGTAGACCGTAAACTGGTGTACGATTATTTTGGCAGCATGGAAGGGCTGGTAAAAGAATACCTGAATACCCGTGATTATTGGAGTGTAAACATCGATCAGGCAAATGAACTTATTGAACAGAGTAAGCCTGATTTGGGCAGGCAAATGCTATATCATTTGTTAGAAGATCAGCTAAATTCGCTCATGGCGAATGAAGAAATGCGCAAAATTATCAGCTGGGGCATCAGTGAGCGCTCGAAAGTTTTAGCTGAATTAAATGAGAAACGCGAATTTTTCGGTGAACAGTTTTTTACTGAAATTACAGACGAGCATTTTAAGGGTAAAGAAAAAAATGTAAGGCCAATAACAGCTCTTTTAATTGGTGGAATCTATTACATGACCTTAATTGCCAATACCAATGATGGCTTGATGTGTGGAATTGATATCAGGAAAGCAGAAGCCCAGGCTGAAATTAAGAAAACCCTTAAACAAATCATTGACTGGACTTATCAATAAACTTTGCTTAGCGATTAGCCCAAACTGCTAAGTCATTTTAAGGTTTTCAAAATGAGCCGTAGTTTCTGCTACCAATGCTTTCATTAATACCGAAGCTTCCCTATGTTTTAATATGGGGGCTATTTGTCCGCTCCAAAACATTACCATATCCCATTTTTCTTGCTCAATGGCTGCTTTTCGCAACGGCGAGATAAAAGTGGTTTGCAATGGGAAAGGTAAGAATTCGCTTTCATTTCCGGTTTGTTCGCTGGCAATACGGGTGCTTATACCGCGGCCCAATCTTCCGGTAAATGCACGCGATAATCTGGTGTATTTCCCAGCATCTGAAAAAAGCATCTCTTTGTGAATGGCTAATGCGTTCGATTCATTGCAGGCCAGAAAAGCTGTTCCAATCTGGGCAGCATCAGCCCCCAGGGTAAGCGCAGCTGCAATGCCTTTACCATTGGCAATCCCGCCTGCAGCTATTACCGGAATTTTAACCTTTTCTTTAATGAGTTGCAAAAGTACAAATGTGCCGCTAACCGAGTTTTCTGCACGATCGAGAAAAGATGGCCGGTGACCGCCTGCTTCAAAACCCGAAGCAATAATCATATCAACACCTGTATCGGCTAAAAAAATGGCCTCATCTAATGTGGTCGCTGCTCCAACGGTAACAATGCCCCGTTTTTTACACTGCTCCAGCACATCGATTGGTAGTGCGCCAAACATGAAGCTGAATACCTTGGGCTTAATGTCCAATACTACCTGAAGCTGGTTTTCAAAGCGCGAATTAAAAGGTGCTGGTTTTGGCGGCAGTGGGATATTCAGTTCATCAAAGTAGGGTTTAAAAAGCGCACTGGTTTTTTCAAACTGTTTAGCAGTATCGATTCCGGCTATATCGTTATCCGATACCCAAAGGTTAAGGTTGTAAGGTTTATTGGTTGCGGCTAATATTTGCTGGTGCACCGTTGCTATTTCGCCCGCATTTAAGGTGTAAGCCCCATACCCGCCCAGCCCACCAGCGTTTGATACCGCTGCAACGAGCTCAACAGATGACAGATTGCCCCCAAAAGGCCCTTGTAAAATCGGATATTGAATATCCAATAACCGGCTAACTTTATTCTCGTACCACATCTTGTTTACATTTTATTCAGCTACATCACTGAGCATTTTGTTTACAATAAACCATTTGCCGTTTATCTGATGAAAAGATAATAAATCGACATAATTAAAATCGTACATCTTTACCTGCGCTTTGACTATAGCGATAGAGTTAACCACATCTATCGAAACAATGCTCCCTTTAAATGGTTTGCCGCTATCTTTCGGGCTTTGGCGGTTGGCCACACCATCGAGATAGACAGCCAGTGTTTTGGCGTAAGGTTGTCCTTTTACATCACCATAAAGATAGGTGTTGGGATGAAAAATTTGTTTAAGCAGGTTGATATCGCCTGTGTAAATGCCTTTAAAATAATAATCTTCAAGTGCCTGTGTAATGGCAATCTTGCTTTGCTGGTTATTTTCCATTTTTTTTGTTTGTTGTGCTTTCAAGCTTAACGACGTGCAAAACAAGAAAGCCATTAAAATAAAATTTTTCAATTTAGTTCAAGTTGTGGCCGGCACCCATTCCACCATCTACATTGATAATGGCACCGCTAATGAAATTGCTTTTGGCTACGGTGTATACCATTTCAGCCACATCTTCTACTTCGCCTACCCGGTTTAGCAAATGCAAACCGGCACTTTTATCGTCTTCTCCTGCATGCATCGGCGTGCGGATTACGCCAGGTGCAATGGTATTTACCCTGATGTTTCGTGTGCCAAATTCGGCGGCGAGCTGCAGGGTTAGTGCATGGATGGCCCCTTTGCTTGATATGGGTGCTGTACTTGGTGCACCACCCAAAGCATGGTTTACCAATGGGGTCCCGATGTTGATTACCACTCCGCCGTTTTGCTTTAACATTTGTGGAAGAATGCTTTGTGTGGTAAAATAGGTGCCCTTAAAATTTGTGTTTAGAAAACGGTCGAGGTATGCTTCGTCTACTTCTAAAAAAGGCTTGGTTTCATATATACCGGCGTTATTAATCAGTACATCTACTGAACCGAATTTTGCTAAGGCTACCTCGAGTAACCGGGCTCCGGTGCTTTTGTCACTCACGTTTCCGGTAACCATGGCTATATTTTCACCAGCCCCCAGTTCCCGATAAACCTGTTCCAGTTTTCCGGCAGTTGTTGAATTCAGGATCACATTATCTCCTTTTTCAACAAATAAACGTGCTACGGCTTTACCAATACCCGATGATGCTCCGGTAACGATGATGGTTTGCTTTTTCATGGCTTTATTTTTTATCGGCTGTAATGCCTTTTTCCCTTAACACTGATACTTGTTCTCCGGCATAACCCCAGTCATCCAGTTCTATTTCCTGAATTACAATATGGGTAAGGTGCGGATCTTTATTCAGGGTATCACTAATCAAATCAGTAATCCCTTTAATTAAAGTTTGTTTTTGCTCACGGGTAACACCTTCGCGTGTTACTTCTATTTTTACGTATGGCATGACTTTAGTTTTTTAAGTTTAAAAATCCTTAGGCAGCAAGCTCAGCAGCGATATCAACATTTAGATCAAAATCGTTGTAAATCAGTGTATCGCCTAAGTTTTGAAAGAAATTGCCAGAACGGAATTTCATGTCGTATTTGGTTCTGTCGATCACAATTTTGCCACTTGCGGTTAACTTGTTATCGTTTAAGCTGATGTTAGCCGCAAAGGTTACTTCGTTAGTAATCCCTTTAATGGTCAAATCTCCTGTAATGTCGTAGGTGCCGTTGTCCTTTAAGTTTACGTCGGTAATTACAAAAAAAGCCTCGGGGTGTTTTTCTGAAGAGAAGAAATCGTCAGATGCCAAATGTCCGGCAAACTGTGCGTTGGTACCTTCGTCGGTTACATCTAAAATAACAATCGAAGTGGTATCGATTGTAAATTTACCGCCGCTTAGTTTATTGCTGTTTAATACAAGCTCGCCCGATTTGATTGCGATGGTACCGTTGTGTGCACCAGTTACTTTGCGGCCTATCCAGTTAATTTCGCTCTGAGCGCCATTAACGTTAAAATTTGTTGTTTCCATTTTCTGTTGTTTTAAATTAACAGTACAAATATGGAGAGGATATGCGGGCTGGCTGCGTGATGTAGGTCACATTAGCCTGAGGATGAGTTTAATGTGATGTAGATCACTTACGGATGGTAAAGACGGCTTAGGGTTTCGCGCGATACGCCTAAATAAGCGGCAATTAACTGCTTTGGTACCAGATTGTACAATTCGGGGTATTGCGCCAGTAATTCTTCGTACCGGTATTTGGTATCGTTGTTCATGAAGGAAAGTAACCGTTTTTGCGAGGCCACATAACCCTTATTGGTTCGCCACCTGAAAAAATGTTCAATCTCATGTATTTCCTTGCAAAGCTTTTCGCGGTCGGCACTGGTTAAGCACAATACCTCCGCATCGGTAATACAATCTAAGCCGATGGTTGCTACATTTCCGCTATAAAGGGCATCAAAATCTGAAGCCCACCAGGTAGGCATGGCAAACTGAAGGATAAACATTTTCAGATCGTCGTTAATATAAAAAGCCTTTAAACAGCCCGCAGTTACAAAGTATTCGCAATTTACCCGATCACCGGCAGTAATAATAGCCTGGCCTTTTTTAAATGATTGTGGCTTGAAATGAGAGAAAAAATAGTCGAACTGCTCATCCGTTAAAGAAATTGTTTTGGCAACATAATTTTGAAGTATTTCTTTAGCTGACATGTGGTTGTAGTTGGAATATTCGAACAATAAAATTAGAAAAATAAAGCTGCTTTAACAAAGTCATATTTGTTAAAGCGGTAGCGTAAAATGGCGAATGCAAAAACTTTTGAAATAGCCAGTTCGGCCAATTATGTTACTCATCTGGCTAAATTTGTATCAGCTTTAATACCATTTATATGCCAAAACAGTCTTATTTTTATCGCCGAGATTAACCAACAACATATTATGAATAAAAATTGGCTTACCGTAACGGCTTGTACTTTAGCCATTGCGGCAAATGCTCAGCAGAAAACTTTAACCGTTAAAGATTACGAAAGGGCGGAAAGTTTTATGAGCTATAACACCTCGAAGTACATCGATCATGCCAGTGTACAACCCAACTGGCTTGAGGGCGATAAATTTTGGTACACCACCAAAAGCGAAAGCGCAGAACAAACTTTTCTGATCGATCCGGTTAAAAAAACCAAAATCTTAACCACCGAATATAAAAATTCCCCGGCGTTGTCTGCACGAATGTATAGAGGCCGTAACGAAGTGGTATCGCCAGATGGTAAAAAATCTATTCTGATAAAAGACTATAATCTTTTTGTGAAAGACATAGCCTCGGGCCAATTAACCCAGTTAACTACCGATGGTATTAAAGATTATGGATATGCTACCGATAATGCGGGCTGGAAACACAGCGATGCTCCGATTTTACGTTGGTCTCCTGATTCAAAAAAAATAGCCACCTTTCAGCAAGATCAGAGAAATTCGAAAGATATGTATCTGGTAACCACCAATGTGGGAGCGCCGGTTTTGAAAGCCTGGAAATATCCTTTACCTGGCGATAAGGAGATTGCAACCATCAGACGTGTGGTAATTGATGTAGAAAACCCGAAAGTAGTTTCCTTAAATATACCTGCAGATCCGCACCGCGCTACTTTAAGCGATGACATCTCGAGCAGCGGAACTTTCGACGATATCGACTGGAAAGCCGATGGTTCGGAAGTTGCTTTTGTATCTACCTCACGTGATCACAAACAGGAAAAATTCCGTATTGCCAATGCAGCAACCGGTGCAGTTCGCGAAGTTTTCGAAGAAACAGTAAAAACACAGTACGAATCAGGTCAGGGAGCCATTAACTGGCGTTATCTACCTGCATCTAAAGAAATCATCTGGTATTCGGAGCGTGATAACTGGGGACATTTGTATTTGTACGATGCTACAACCGGAAAGGTGAAAAACCAGATCACCAAAGGCAATTGGGTGGTTACCCGCCTGGTTAAGGTTGATGAGAAAAGCCGTACACTATATTTCTTTGCCAACGGCCGTGAGGCTGGTAACCCTTACTTCAGCCATTTATATAAAATTGGTTTTGATGGTAAAAACCTGGTATCGTTAACGCCGGAAGAAGGCAACCACCAGGTTACTTTTTCGCCATCATTTGAGTACTTTATTGATAGCTATTCGCAACCAAATGTACCACCGGTTACTGTATTGAGAAATATAAAAGGCAATCTGATCCAAAATTTAGAAAAAACAGATGTTTCGCGTTTATCGGCTACCGGCTGGAAAGCACCAACACCGGTTTCTGTTAAAGCTAAAGATGGTAAAACCGACATTTACGGATTGGTATTTACGCCAACCCAAATGGATGCGACCAAAAAATATCCGGTTATCGATTATATTTATCCAGGTCCACAGGGTGGAAGCGTAGGCAGCTGGGCATTCTCGGCTTCGCGTGGCGATAACCAGGCGCTGGCCGAACTAGGCTTTATTGTAGTGGTAATCGAAGGTACTAGTAACCCCGACCGCTCTAAAAGCTTTCATGATATGAGCTATGGCAACATGGCTGAAAATACTTTACCCGATCAGATTGCAGCAATCCGTCAGCTTTCGGCTAAATATCCGATGGATACAACTAAGGTTGGTATCTGGGGGCACTCAGGTGGCGGTTTTGCCACTGCAGCAGCGATGTTCCGCTATCCTGATTTCTTTAAAGTGGGTATTGCAGAATCAGGAAACCACGATAACAGAAACTATGAGGATGACTGGGGCGAACGTTACAACGGTTTGGTAGAAAACGCCGATTATGAAGCACAGGCCAACCAGAACTATGCAAAAAACTTGAAAGGTAAGTTAATGCTGGTGCATGGTATGATGGACGATAACGTTCCTCCTTACAATACACTATTGGTGGTAGAAGCTTTGGAAAAAGCCAATAAATCTTTCGACCTGGTTATTTTTCCAAACAGCGCGCACGGTTTCGGGGCTTATTCGCCTTATATGATGCGCCGTCGTTGGGATTACTTCGTTCAGCATCTTTTAGGTGCCGAAACGCCAAAAGATTACCTGATGAAAGGCGCTGGAGCCAGATAATATTTTAAAGAGCAGCAAATTAGCTGCTCTTTTTTTGTTTGTATCAGATTACTTGGTCGTCGTTTTTACCCAAAAAACAAAATAAACATGTATTTTACACTATAAATAAACACGGTTGATGATGGGAAAAACGAGCGCGCAACGCCATGCGATAATTACCGGTGCTACAGGGATGGTAGGCGAGGGTGTTTTAATGCGGTGCCTGGAAAGCGATCAGATAGATACAGTTCTGGTGATTAACCGAAAGCCCTGTGGCTATACGCATCCTAAACTCAAAGAAATTATCCATGCCGATTTTTTAAATCTTTCGGTAATAGAAAATCAACTGAGCGGCTATAATGCCTGTTTCTTTTGTCTTGGTGTCAGCTCTGTTGGGGTTGATAGTGAGGTGTATTACAAAATGACTTATACACTTACCATGCATGTTGCCGAAACATTAAGTAAACTAAACAGCGGCATGACTTTTTGTTATGTTTCTGGTGGTGGTACTAACGAAGACGGCCGTTTAAAATGGGCTCAGGTAAAGGGAAAAACCGAAAACGATTTAAAGAAATTACCTTTTGAGCAGGTTTTTAATTTTCGGCCAGGTTTTATTAAGCCTTTGCCCGGACAAAAGTACGCGCATAAATTTTATAAATATATCAATTGGATGTTCCCTATTGGCAGGGCGCTGTATGCTAACGGTTTTTGCACTATGGCCGAGCTTAGCGATGCAATGATCCACACCTTAAATCACCAGAACGAAAGACGGACTTTAGAAGGGAAAGATATTATTGCGCTTTCCAAAGAATAAGCTCAGGAGCTATCTTGTACCCCTAAGCTTATCTTGTTATCCAAAATGAATAGGTTAATTGATTAAAAAATGATCTTAATATAAAGCTGCAGTAGCATCTTTATCTTTTGTCGATAATACCGTGGCTCCAGAGTTACATTGGCCACCATTCATGAGCGATGAAGCATCAGTTCCGGTAACTCCAGGTACGTTGGTTGCAGTCGATTCGCCACGTGCGGCCCAATTGGTATGTCTGAACGAGATGCAATGGCCAAATTCGTGGCAAATGGTTCTGGCGCGTTGTGCAAATGAATTGCCCGCAATATAACTTTTGTTGATCTTAATTAAAGCACCAGCACTTCCACCTGATGGGAATTGCCCCTGTCCGCAGGTGCCTGAGCCCAAATTTTCATCTTTAATCAGAATATCATAAGGCGCGGCAGTCACCACATTAAAGCGTAGCGTAGAATTAGGTACAGCATTCCATTGGGCAATACCACTGTTAATTTCGCTAGTCATTGAGGTCATAGATGGATCAATAAAAACGCGGATGTTTAGTTTTTTGGTACTGTTTACAATACTTCCGGTATAATATTGCTCTGTTTTTGGACCCTCGGCAACAAAAGGTACTACCATGTTTTTCGGAAACAGGATATCTTCTTCTACCACAAATTCGTTTCCGTTATCTACAATACTTTCGGCCGGGAAGCCCAGATCTTTAATGTACTGCAATACTTTGTCGGCATTTTTTACAGTTTCCTGTGGTTCTTCGGCTATCGTCTCCTGGTTTTTCTTACACGATACGATTACAAGAGCCATCATCGCTACGACAGCGATTGTTTGAATTAATTTTTTCATAAATAATAAGTTAGGTTGTTTGGATAACAAAACAAATGTAACACAACTTGTTACATTCAATTTTGACCTTTAAGGAAATTTTACACGAAAACTTAATTATATTGTTTTGTGGCTGTTAAAAGTGTGTTTTGTATTTTAATATTTACATGAAAGCTTTTTTTAAGGGTTGTTTTTGTCTGTTTAATACGTTGAGTTATTCTCATTTACTATGCTTTTTTTGAGATAAAAAGAATTTTTAAAAATATTTTTCATTCGAAATTTACACTGCCATAGGGTTGTCAGTGCGGTGTGTTTTCTTTGTGTAACTAAAGCAAAAAGATATGATACAAGAACAATTATTCGCCGAAACAAAAGAAGAAACATCTATTGTTTATTTAATGAAAAATTATGCAAACTATAATTTCTGGGCCAATTTAACTTTGGTAAACTGGTTAAAAAATCATCCGGAGGAGTTATTGGAGC
Organism: Pedobacter ghigonis; assembly: GCF_903166585.1. Classification (GTDB taxonomy): domain Bacteria; phylum Bacteroidota; class Bacteroidia; order Sphingobacteriales; family Sphingobacteriaceae; genus Pedobacter; species Pedobacter ghigonis. Next base: position 152,520 of record NZ_CAESCM010000010.1, on the reverse strand, counting down.
AGGAAGTTTTATCGAGCTTTAAAAGCGTAAAATTAACTCTCGCTCATATTTTGCAAACCCAGGAATATTGGTATTCGATTTTGAGTAAAACCGAATTTGAATTTCGCGAATATGGAAGTTTAAACAATGTGTTTGATACTTTGTTGAAACAGTCTGAAAACCTTGCCGTTTATGTTACTGCATTAAGCGAAAGCCGGTTTGAAGAAAATACACCGATACAGAGCCCATGGTTTAGCTGCGATTTTCAAAATTTCGAATATGTAATGCAGGTATTTAACCACAGTACCTACCACCGCGGACAAATTGTAACCATTTGCCACAATTTGGGGATTACCGGTGCACCCATGACCGATTATAACTTTTATAATGTGATGGCCAAATAAGATTTTCGTGTTGTTTTTTTTAGTAGTATTGAACAACTAAATTATCACACTATGAATGAAATGCTAGGGGCAATAATCCTTTTTGCCGGCGACTATGCGCCAGAAGGATTTGCGGTATGCGATCGTGCGTTGCTATCGATCACTAAAAATGTAAAACTGTTTTCTATCCTCAAAACGAGGTATGGCGGCGATGGATTTTCGAATTTTGCCCTGCCTAAACTTCCATCGGTAGCAGGTGCCATATACATCATTTCTACTGCTGGTTATTATCCAAGCCACCCAATGGAGTAAGCATAAAAAAGGTGATGATCCAGCAAGATCATCACCTTTTTTATTATTTCTTGTTATCGTACTTCCGCTGATTGTCTTTGTTGGAAGTTTGATCGGACCGTTGCCCGCCACCATTGGTTATGCCCTGTATCTTTTTATCGGTTTTAATATCATGATTAGCCCTGTCTGCGATCGAACTTCCCTGAACGGTTGGGTTATTTTTTGGTGTGCCCGTGTTTTTCATAACTCTAAGAATTTAATGTAACCATAATTGCAGAGCGCTATACTAATAACCAACTGGATTTGGATATGTTTTGATTTTTTTAAAGAGGTTGCTATCGAAGCTTCAGTATGCCAGTTATTTTTTACCACCAAGACACAAAAGCACAAAGGTTTTCAGGTGCCGGTTTACAGTAAGCAATTTGCAGTTACCAGATGCAAGTTTGGAGTTGGATGTTTAGAGTTGTGAGTCGATTAACCGATTTAAACAATTAACCGGTTAACCACTTTACAACGGGCAATTTGCAGTTTAGAGTTGTGAGTCGGTTAACCGATTTAAACAATTAACCGGTTAACCACTTTACAATAGACAATTTACAGGTACTAATGAACCAATGACTAATGAACTCTTCAACAATTTAATACAACAAAAATATAGTTGGTTTTTTATGCAGATCTATTTCCTCTTTGCGCCAGTTGTAAACGCTTTGGGTTTTAATAAATTCATCTTCAGCAGTTAGGTTACAGGCTACGCAAACCTGTGTATTGGGTTTGCAGCTTTTTAAAACCTCTTCAAATAACTGGTTATTGCGGAAAGGTGTTTCGATAAAGATCTGAGTTTGTTTATAACGGCTGGCCGATAAATCTAAATCTTTAATCCTTTTGGTGCGTTGTTCTTTATCAATTGGCAAATAACCCCAAAATGCGAAGCTCTGGCCATTAAAGCCTGAAGCCATTAGTGCCAGCAGGATAGAACTTGGGCCTACCAGCGGTACTACTTTTATACCACGTTTATGTGCCTCGGCAACAATATCTGCTCCCGGATCGGCAATCCCCGGACATCCGGCCTCGCTCATTAAACCAACATCTTTCCCAGCAGTAAGCTCTTCAAAAAATTGTCCCAAATCATTGCGGTTATGTTTGCCATAATCGTGAACAATTAAGTCTTTTTGCGGCGTTTTCAATCCGGCTTCTTTTAAAAAGCGGCGGGCTGTTTTGCTGTTTTCTACAATATAAGTGTCGATCTGATTAATCGTATCAACCAGATAGGGGGTAAAAGTTTTGTGTGCTACCTCTTCGGCCAATGGTACGGGAATAAGGTATAAAGTGCCTTTTTGCATGTTGCAAAAATACTTACAATAAATAGGATTTAAGTTTTAAAGTTTAGCAGTGTTGCAATATAATCTCTTTTGTAAACACAGGTGTAGCAAATTTTATTTCTAACTGACTTATTTTCTGCACAATTAAACTTTGCTTAAAACGTTAAATAAGAGTTAAATATGCCTTGTAGGGCAATATTTCGGGGAAAACGCCAAAACTATGCTTGCATATTAAACTTTCTGAATTTTTTGGTTCTCTAATTGATACACACACATTAGGTTATTAAAATAAAACACACAAATGAAAACACTGAAATTTACGGCACTTGTGCTGGGGCTTTTTGGGCTCCTTGCCGGAACCACCACCCTTGTCAGGGCGCAAGACTACCAGGATGATTACCAGAACGATGGTTATAGCACTGGTAATATTTCTTTACAAACTTTCTACGATGAGCTTTCGCCCTACGGCACCTGGATACAAGACCCGCAATACGGTTATGTTTGGCGTCCGGATGTAGATCAGAGCGAATTTCGCCCATACTATAGCAATGGCCGCTGGGCAATGACCGAGTACGGAAATACCTGGGTTTCTAATTACGATTGGGGATGGGCACCTTTCCACTATGGTCGGTGGGTAATTAACAGTTACAGACAGTGGATCTGGTTACCTGATACCACTTGGGGACCTGCATGGGTAGACTGGAGAAGTGGCGATGGTTATTATGGCTGGGCACCAATGGCACCAACCATTAGCATTAATTTAAGTTTTGGCCGCCGCTATGTAGTGCCTGAGTTCTGCTGGAATTTTATACCACAACGCAATATCTACATCAGTACATTTCCAAGATATGATTACGGCCGTAACAATGTGTATATCCGTAATACGACCATCATTAACAATACTTATGTGTATAACAGAAGAAGTTATTATGGTGGCCCAAGGATTGAGGATATCAGACGTGCAACCAACCGCGATGTAACTGTTTATAGGTACGCGCAAAGTAACAGGCCAGGCGCAAGCAGGGTAGGTGGCAGAGAGGTTTCAATTTACAGGCCAAGGCCAGAGCGTAACCAGGTTGATAACCGTAGTGCAGCGCCAAGAAGATTTGAACAAGGCAATGCTGGTATTAGCAGAAATGGCAGAAACGAAGGTTATGCTACCCGCGATCAACGCAATGGCAACAATAACGATAACCGTTTCGGATCAAGAAACGATAACAACCGTTCGGTGCAACCCGACAGACGTAATGATAATAATGTAGGCCGCGACAATAACAACCAGCCCAACAATAACAGGGGTGAAGCCTACAACAGAGATGGGAACGGAAGGATAAGCCGTAATGGTGCAAATGGTATTGATGGCAGAAACGGACAGACTAATGTAGATAGAAGCCAGGAACAACAACAGCGTTTTGAGCAGATGCGTCAGCAACGTAACCAGCAAGACCGTATGAGCCAGGATCAGCAACGTGCGCAACGCGATATACAACGCGGGCAGGCAGATCAGCAACGTGGACAGCAGGAACGTGCTCAGCGTGATGGTCAGTTACAACAACGTAATGAGCAGATGCAACAACAACGTGCCCAACAGCAACAAGCTCAACAACAGGAACGTGCACAGCGTGATGGTCAGTTACAACAACGTAATGAGCAAATGCAACAACAGCGTGCACAACAGCAGCGAGCTCAGCAACAGGAGCGTGCTCAACGTGATGGCCAGTTACAACAACAACGTAATGAGCAAATGCAACAACAACGTGCCCAACAGCAACAAGCTCAGCAACAGGAACGTGCTCAGCGCGATGCACAGATGCAACAACAACGTAATGAGCAAATGCAGCAACAGCGTGCCCAACAGCAACAGGCTCAGCAGCAGGAACGTGCTCAACGCGATGCACAGGCTCAGCAACAAAGGGCGCAGCAGCAACAGCAAATGCAGCAACGTCAAGAACAAAGAAGATCTGAAGCTCCGCAACAACAACGTGGTGGAGGCGAAAGAAGTGGCTCTGAAGGAGGAAGACCATCGAGAGGTGGCAGAGGATAGATGGAAAAAGTCCCGGTACAAACCGGGACTTTTTAGTTTTTAGGCCTATTCTTAATCTTTGTGAGGTTACAGAGGCTAACCAGTTTTTTGCCTATTTTACTTTGAAAACCTGAAATTCGGCTAAATGCGTATATGCCTGAGGTCCTTCTGTCATTTCTAATTTCAAGAACCTCACTTTTGTAGGTGCGTCAAGTTCGTAGTTCTGCAAAGATTTTAAGTTAGGATCCATTATTTTAGCTGTCAACAGATCTGTCCATATTGTTCCGTCAACACTTCCTTTTAAGTTAAATTTGGTAAACCCGGTATTATTGTTATTCCTGGGTGCCATAGAGATGCTGGTTACATTGGTTAAAGCGCGCATATCAACCTGGATCCAATGAGGATAAGAGGACGCTGGAGCGGAGTATTGCGAATGCCAGAAAGTTGTCAGGTCGCCATCAAGGACACTGGCAAGTGATCCATCACCGGCCTCCGTTGTTGATGCGGTAATAGCCCATCCTGTTCTATCTGCCAGAATTTCTGGTGCTTTGTACTTCACAGTAGTAATAAACATTGTTTTTAATAAAGGATTGATCTTATATCCGGAAGCATCAATAATGCTAATCGGTAGCATATACAGTTTGTTGGGATCCAGATTTTTAGAGTTATATTTTAAGGAAACCAGATTAGAAGTAATTGCCCCACCTGATATGGTTACATCCAGCCCGCTAATGGTGTAGGCATTTTCGGGGAGTTTTAAATAGGGTGTAAGGTTTTGGCTGGTGCGCACAACATTAACGCTATCAAAGGCTTTGTCGTCTACCTTAAATTTTACGGCAATATTACTTGAAGGCAAGCCTACAGCGGCAAATGATGCACCAAAATCAAAAGATACAACGGTGTCTTTTGCCGGATAAACTGTGATTTTTTGAGCACTGCTCTGTCTGGAAACATACACCAATGCATTTTCTTTAGTGTCTGATTTTTCAAGGTATGCCTCTTCTTTTTTACAAGCGCTAGTAACGGTAAAAGCCGCTGCGATACAGCATAATATTTTATATAATTTCATTATAACATCGGTTTAAATTAATACCCTGGAAGTTGAACAATTTGTTTATTCCTGTCCATTTCATTCTGGCGGTAGGGAAGGAAATAAAATTTACGTTGCCATTGTACTCTGGAGGTTGCAACTACCCGCTTGTAAAAAGTCGGATCAGACAAAGAAGTCCCTGCGTCCATGTTCATGCCATAAAAATCGCCGCCTTGTTTCGAACCTGGTTCATTTGGGATTTTCCATCTGCGTACATCCCAGAACCTGAGCCCAGATTCGTAACACAGCTCGATTCTTCTTTCCAGGCGGATTTGTTTCCGCATTTCTATCTGCCCGAGGTCTGCCGGGATTTGTGGTATGCCTCCCCTTGTACGTACATCATTCAGGTATTTTAATATATCTGCATGGCCTGGCTGCGATTCATTTAAAGCCTCGGCGTAACTTAAATATAATTCGGCCATCCTAATCAGCATAGCCGGGCGGGCCGGATTACTGCCGGTACTTAAATTAGTATTGGGATGTATGTTTTTCCTGGCTGTATAACCTGTTTTTGGATAATCTCTGGCATTTGCCTTTTTGCCCGATGATGCTGTAGAAAAATAGGTGACATAAGTTTGTCCGGCAGCTGGTACAACTGGTATTACCGATCCGCTAAAGGTTACATCGACATAAAAACGAGGCTCTCTTCCAACATACATATTATTTGTACCTGTAGAATAATATGGCGTTGAAGTGTTTGTGAACGTTGTTTCGCTATATGTTGGTGTTTCTTTAATTGTACGGCCATCTGCCATCCTGAAATCATCAACAAGCTCCTGTAATACGCCAATACCATTCCAGCCATTGCCTGATAGAGAATTTTTTGGCGCACAGTGCTGAGACCAACCCGAATGCACGTTGTTGGCCCTTCTTAGCCATATGCCTTCTTCTTTCCAACCATCCCAAAACATATCTCTGGTTGAATTAAATCCCTGAAGGAATAAGTTCGCATTTTGTTTTATAAAAAGTTTACGACCCTGGGCTATGTTCAGGTCAATAGCACGTTTCATCGCTTCAGCTGCGGCCTGCCAACGGGTAGGATCGTAAGTTTGATTAAATAATTGCTTTCCATCAAAGTTCTTCCAGTCTGCAAATTCCGAATTTCCGTTAAATAGTGGGCTGGCATGTGATAGTAAAACCTGTGCTTCAATTGCAGCTGCTATAGGTAATGTAATTCGGCCTACCTGATAATCATCGACGGTGTTGGAGCCAGTAAGATGCAAACTGGTAAGGCTGGCTTCAGATGCACGCATCTCATTCAGCACAAACTTTACGCATTCGTCCCATGAACTTCTTGGAATTTGAAAGTTGTCATTTGGTAAGCCCGAAATTAAAGGGGCAATGGCTGCAGGGCCTACTTCTTTCATCAATAACCAATGATAATAAGCCCTTAAAAAACGCGCTTCTCCTTTATACTCCTTTACAATGGATTCGCCGTTTTGCTGTTCTAAAAGCTCTTTACACTCATCCACTCTTTCCAGGAAAATGTTTATGTTCCGGATCAACTGGTAGTATGTTTCGAAACGTGTTGGCGAATTATCGCTGGTAACTGCTCCCGAATTGATGGTTAGTGCATTACCTGTGCCCCAGTTGGCATATTCCAGTTCATCGCTGATCCCTGCATATTGAAAACCGTAAGGTTGATCCCATATATCTTCTACACCTGCATAAAGGCCAAAGAACCAGCGTTCGGTATTGGCCCTGTTCGAAAATACTTTATCTATGGTATTGATATTATCTGGTACAGTATCAAAATATCCTTTTTTACAGCTTGTAGGTAGGAAAAGAAAAGGTATTAGTAGGGCCAGAATTAATTTTTTTGCGAATGTGTTTTTCATAATTAGTTAAAATTAGCACGTAAACCTAAGTTGAAAGTTGAAGTGTTTGGATAAGATGCACCACGGCCATCCCCTAGTTCCGGGTCCCAAAACTTCCATTTTGAAAAAGTTACCAGATTGGTACCATTGGCATAAATTCTCAACTTTTTAATAGCAACTTTACTCAATGCTTTTATTCCAAAGGTGTAACCCACTTCTGCGCTTTTCAACCGGATGTAATCGGCACGCTTTACCCACCAGGTACTCGAATAATAGTTTGTGGTAACATCCTGATTGGTAGATAAGCGTGGGTAGAATGCATTTGGATTAGGGTTTTCTACTGTCCAGCGATCAGTTACCTTGGTGTACATGTTTCCAAAAGTAGCTCCCTGAGAGAAAGGTGTTGTGCCTGTACCACCGTTATAACTGAAATCAACCTGTCCTGCGCCCTGGAAGAAAAGTACAAGGTCAAATCCTTTATAGCCTGCGCCTACGTTTAAACCATATAAAATTCTTGGAGTACTACCGTAGCCTATGGCTTGTTGGTCAAATGAGGAAATGATGCCATCTCCATTCAAATCCTTATAGCGGATATCACCTGGACGTACATCGCCTGCTTGTGTAGGTGCATTATCAATTTCATTCTGGTCCTTAAATAATCCCATGGCTACATAACCAAAACGCTGACCAATGGCGTGCCCGGTACGGTTAAGCCATGAGTATTGCCATGGAGGTAAACCGTCAAAAATGTTTTTGTTTTCATTCATATTGAAGGTTCCCCTGAAAGTTACAAACCCATCTCTGAAGCTCTTGTTGTAGCTTAAAGTCAGATCGATACCACGGTTTGCTGTTTTACCCACATTTACATAAGGGATATTGGTGCTTGTGAAGCCGGAAATGTAAGGAATCGTATAATTTTGAAGTAAGATGTCGTTTCTTTTTTCTTTAAACAACTCCACAATCAGTTGAAGATCATCTTTTAAGAAATTGATTTCAACACCCAGGTTGTGCCTGAAACCGGTTTCCCATTGCACTTCGCTACCAATTCTGTTTTCCTGATAACCGGTATAAGCCCTGTCTGCCCCCGGAATACCGAAAGTATACGAAAATGCATCACCTAAAGTAGACAAGAACAAGAATCGGGAACCAGTATTGCTATTACCTGTTAAACCATAAGTGTAGCGGAATTTCAGGTAGGATACAACATCTTTAACAGGTTCAAAAAACTTCTCATTTGAAGCTACCCAGCCGGCACCAACTGAAGGGAAGAAACCAAAACGTTTGCTTGGAACGAAATTTTCAGATCCTGAATAACCAAAGTTGGTTTCTACGAAATATTTGTCTTTATAACCATAATTAGCCCTTCCTACCAGAGAACGCTGCCTGAATGGTATGGAATTGATCAGATCAGTTGCATTTCCATTTACATAGTCGGATTGATTAAAAAGAAATAAGCCCGAAACATCATGATTGCCATATTTTCTTGAATAGTTAAGGGAAGTTTCGGTATAAAATCTTCTGTTACTGTTGCGATCGGCCGAAAAACCCAATACATCAGAACCTGTTTCTGCAATTCTGGTAATAAGTTTGCCGTTAGCATCCCGGCCAGTGGCCAGATACGATTGCAAGGTTCTTGACCGGGTTAAGCTGCTTCCGTTAACAGCATCAAAAGCAAACATGGTTGAAAAAGACAATCCTTTAGTTAGGAAGTCCAGTTCCTGGTTTACTTTGATGTTACTCCTAACAGTATTTGAATAGGTGTTTGAATAGCCGTTTGCTACAAGGTAGTAGTAGGGATTGAATGGAACACCGGGGTACTTGGGCCACTGGCCGTTTGAATAAATAGGAGGTACAACATGTGGTGCCTGCTGTGTGGCATAATCAAAAATTGCATTTACACCGGCTGATGGCGTGTTGTAATTGGTTATAAATCCGTTAATGCCAAGTTCCAGATTGGTGCTTTTGGTTACCCTAACACTTACATTACTGTTAAAATTAAACCTATCCAGCTTCAGGGTCGAATTGAATGATTGCGCTTCAGCTTGTTTGAACATTCCTTTCTCTGTGTAATAGCCGGCTGATACATAATATTTTGCTGCATCTACACCACCACTTACATTAAGATTGGCTCTGCTGGCACTCGAAAAATCATTAAACAGGTAATCGTACCAGTTCACATTAGGATATAAGTCGGGATCTTCTCCACTGGCGTGTTTAGCTATAACAGCCGGATCATATTGTGGTGTTCTTCCTCTCGTTGATAAACTCTCGTTATACAAGGTCATAAAGGTAGGCGCATCTATAAAGTCAGGAAGTTCTGTAAACTTTGACCGCGAACTATTTAACTCGAAGTTTATATTCGGCTTTCCTAATTTACCCTTTTTCGTATTAATTAAAATTACACCGTTGGCACCTCTTGTGCCATATACTGCAGTTGCTGTTGCATCTTTTAATATGGTGAAACTTTCTACATCTTCAGGGTCAATGTTATTAATTGGCCTGTCTGGAACACCATCAACCACGAGTAGGGGAGATTGGGGGCTGCTGGCAAAAGTTGCAATACCACGGATAAAAATATTGGCTCCATCTGCACCTGGTGCTCCGCCACGTTGCGTAGATATTACACCTGCAAGACGTCCGGCCAGTGCCGAGGTTAAATCTCTTACCGGGAGTTTTAGCTCTTCCGGCTTTATGGTAGCCTGGGCTCCCACTACACTTATCTTTTTTTGTCGTCCAAAACCCACAACGGCAACTTCGTTCAAGCTTCCCGATTCTGGCTCCAAAGTAATATCGATATCCACTTTGTTTCGAACAGCCACCTCAACCCGTTTATATCCAACATAGATAAATTCTAGCGAGTCAGTCGCTTCAACATTTATGGCATATTTCCCATTTAAATCTGTTAAAACGCCATTTTTAGTGTGTAGTATGCGTACAGTAACACTTGAAATGGGCAAGCCTAATTCATCCTTAACCGTTCCGCTAACCTTATACTTTGCTTGTTCGAGAACGGGTTTTGGTACTGCCGGCCTTTGATCGGGTACTGGCTGGTCTTTTTTGGTAATCACGATTGTTCGTTCATCAATCGTAAATGCCAAGGGTTGGTTCATCAGGCAAATTTTCATTACCTGGTCTAATGAGCTATTGTTAAAATCAGCATCAATGGTGCGGTTCGTTTTTAATACTTTAGGGAGATAAAAAACATCATAGCCCGTCTGTTTTTCAATCTCTTCAAATATCCGGGCAATACTCACGCCTCGTTGTTTAAATGTTAGTCTTTGTGCATAGCTGACAGCACTGACCTGCATGATCGTTACAATGAGTAATAACGTCGTTAATTTCATAATTCGCAGGATTTTAGGTACACAGGAATAGATGCCTAATATTCTTAGGTAAAATTTATACATTTGGTTTGTCTTGTTTTAGGTCAAAAAAATAGTTTGCAAGCTAGTTTTACTCAGGCAAGTCATTTACTGGGAGTGTTGGTCGCACTTCCAGTTTTTATTTTAACCTTACCTGAAAGGATTTTCCTGTTAGTGATAATTTGCTTTCTTCATGTCTGGTTTTTAATGGATTAGTTGATATAATATTTAATTGGTTCTTATTATTCTACAATGATTTCCCGCCCTTTTACCGTAAATCTGAATGCCTCGGTTATTGCCATTTTTTTCAATACCTGATTAATGCTTGCGTATTTGGAAATCCTGCCACCCAATAGCTCATTTTTCAATTCGGGCCGCTTATAGGTAACCTGAACATTGTACCATCTTGCAATTTCACGCATCCCAGCTTCCAGTGTTTTATCTGTGAAGCGGAAAACACCATTTTTCCAGGCTATGGCATAGTCTGTGTTTACTTTACTAACTGAAATATCATCTCCACTCACTGTTGCCTGTTCGCCAGGGGTAATAACTTTTTGATTCACCTTGTTTTTAATTTTAACACTTCCCTCCAGCAATGTTGTTTTTGCCGTTGACTCATCGTCGTAAGCGTTTACATTAAAATGTGTGCCCAGCACTTCCACTTCCTGATTGCCGGTTTTAACAACAAAAGGGTGTTTTTTATCTTTCGAGATTTCGAAATATGCTTCTCCAACCAGGTTAACCGATCGTTTTCCGGAACGTATTAAAGCAGTGCTATAAGAAAGACTGGATGCAGAGTTTAACCAAACCAGGGACCCATCAGGCAAACGAACCTGATAGGTTTCCCCATTGTTGGTAGAGAGTGTATTGATTTGATCTGGCCTTGTTGTCCCTTTTATTTCATAAACCAATTGGCCGTTTGTTGTTTTGGTAATGGTTACACCAGCTTCATTTGCAAGTTCGCCGTTTACTGCATCAGATAATTTAATTGTTTTGCCATTTGCCAGTTTAAGAGTTGCACCTGTTGAGCCTGGTTTAATTTGTGCCTTTGTATCTTCGAAACCAGCATTTTGCTTTAAATAAAACAGGCCCGCACCAAATATAATGATAGCCAATGCAGCTGCAATTCCTATCCAGAATTTTGGCTTAGACTGAGCTTTTGGTAAAGGATAAATATTTTCAGTTTGTATTTTTGAGAGAATTTCTTCCTCATTGCCAGACAGGAAAACAGCCGGACTAAATTCATTTTCATCAAATTCTTCCCAATAGCTGTTAAGCAATTGTTTAACCTGCTCTTCATTAACAGGATCGGCCATCAGCAATAGAAATTCTTCCTTTTCTTCTGGAGAATTTAAGTGCTGCAATTGCCGATTGAATAATAAATTCAATCTCTGGTTTTCAGTCATATTTGGTTAAGATTTCGGAGAATCTTTACTAAAGACGCAGAGAAATAGAAAACGGGATATAAAAAAATAAAAAAAAATAAAGCCAGGGAAAAGGGGCTTAATTCATGCTTAGAATAACAGAAATAGTTATTGCGGTATGTAATTTTAGAAACTTGGATACCGATTTGGTTGCCCATTGCTGGTATTTTTTTACAGATTCTATAGATATTCCCATTTCTCCTGCAATTTCCCGGCTCTTTAAACCCTGCTGGCGAAGTTGCAGCACTCTTTGCTGAGATGGGGGTAATTCTGCAATTGCTTTAATGAGAATATTCTGGTATTCCTGGTCTACAGTAAAAGTTTCTTCCCCTTTGTTAAGGCTTAATACTTCTTCCGCATACAACTGACTGTGTTTTTTATCTTTAACCATTTGGCGGATAGCACTTATGGTATAATTCCGGGTTAATATAAAAAGATAAGAGGTAAACCTGTCCAGTTTAGGTAATGTTGCTCTGTTTTCCCATACTTTCAAAAATACATCTTGTACAATCTCTTCACAGACCTCTACCGATTCAAGCAAGGTGTAAATATATTTGATTAAAGGACCATGGTACGCACGAAACAATTCGGCAAAGGCAATTCCATCGCCTTTTGCTATTTCCAAAAGCAAGTCTTTTTCATTCGGAAGAGGTTTAATCGCCATTTTTTAGTTTCGCTGTAAGATAAAACTAAGTATTTTTAATTAAGTGCAAAAAATAAATTTGCGTTGGTGCGGTAATTTTATACCACGACATCGTGCTAAACTAAGTTGTAAACTTTTTTTAGGCTGATTAAATATCTAAACCCTTCAGCATATTGTATAGGAAACATCAAGAAGAATAACGGTTTTGGTTAATGTTAAAGATTAGAATATTGTTAGGCTTTTTGTAATAAGCCATTGTGTTATTGCCCTGCTACAACTGGCAAAGCACTCAAATTCACACCCCGAAAGGTACTTGGCGCTTCAGGATGCAAATTTTCCGGGTCGAGCAGAAAAGTATCGATGCCAAGCTCCAGGCCAAATTTAATTTCCGATTCGGCATCGTCGCCAATAATTAAAATATCTTCTTTATTTAGTTGATGCTCGTCAATCAATTTTTCAAAAGCCTCTTTTTTATTGCTTACCGATACATCAACCACATATACAGCTTCAAAATCGGCAGTAATACCCAACATCTTTACTTTTGAGTTTTGTTGCTTCGTAAAACCTGCAGTTACAATAAATTTTCTGCCATTTAAATTTTTGATGTAAGGATAGTCATTGCTGGTTTTTAAAGGTTGGGTTACCTCCCTGTTCCGTAAATATGCCAGTACATCGGGCATTGCTTCTTCCCTGAAACCATATTTTTTGGCTACTTTTTGAAACGGTGTGCGCAGCATTTCCTGTTTGGCCAATGCAAAGGCCTCATTACTAATTCCCAAATCCTGACTTTCTAAAAAGCGGTACAATTCGCCCATTAACTGTTCTTCGTTCGGTTTGGTAAAATAAACGGTATAATCTAAATCGATAAAGAATATGCTTTTCATTGTGGAGTGGTTTTTGTTTGAACCTAGGGAGATTAAAAAAAATAAAACACCTTTTCGCTAAATATGTTTAATAAGTAAATCACTAATATCATGAAAAAAGAGACAAAAATTATAGTAGGCGTTTTAGCCGGAGCAGCATTAGGAGCAACCATCGCATTGGCATTATCATCAGATTCGACCAGCGACCTTAAAGGCAAAGTATCAGACTTTTTCGCCGATCTTTTAGATGCCTCAAAAGATAAACTGGCAGGTTTGGCAGGCAAAGCTACCAGCGCTGCGGATAAGGTTAAAGATAAAATAGCAGAAATAAATGCTTAAAGAATTGGAAGTGCCGGAAATATCCGGCATTTTTATTCTTATATAATCTAACGACCACCTAAATGAAAATTGCCTTTCATGGTGCTGCCCGTACAGTTACAGGGAGTAAGCACCTTATTACCTTAAAAAATAATACCCAAATACTATTAGATTGTGGCCTTTTCCAGGGCATGGGGCAGGTTACCGATAAATTAAACGATTATTTTGGTTTCGACGCCAAAAAGATCACCTACATGATCTTGTCGCATGCGCACATCGATCACTGTGGTTTATTGCCCAAACTGGTTGCTGAAGGTTTCAGCGGGAAGATTTTTTGCACTTCAGCTACGATGGATCTTGCCCGTATTTTGATGATGGATTCGGCTAAGATACAGGAGCAGGATGCTGAATTTGCCAATCGCCATCTGCGCCATGGCGAAGAAATGGAAGAAGCCCTCTACGCCGAGGAGGATGTAGTGCAAACGGTAAGCCAGATGAAAATTGTAGAATATGAAGAAGATTTTGAAATTGAACCTGGAATCCGTTTAAAATTTACCGATGCCGGACATATTTTAGGCAGTGCAGCAGTACATTTAACCATTACCGAAGATGGAAAACCAACCCGGATTACCTTTTCGGGCGATGTTGGCCGATATGGCGATTTGCTCTTAAAAAGTCCGCAACAGTTTGATCAGGCCGATTACATTTTAATGGAATCTACTTACGGCGATTCTCTGCACAAAGATCTCGATCCGATTGAGAATATGCTCCTGGAAATCATTAACAATACTTGTAACATAAAAAAAGGAAAAGTGATTATTCCTGCCTTTGCGGTAGGGCGTACACAGGAGCTGCTCTATGCTTTAAATGGTTTGGAACTAAAAGGTAAATTGCCCGGTGTGCCCTATTATGTAGATAGTCCGCTGTCGTCAAAAGCAACCGAAATTTTGAAAAACCATCCCGAAGTATATAACAACGGGGTTAAAGAAACACTAAAAATCGATCACGATGTTTTTGCATTTAAAGGTTTGCGCTTTATTGAAAGTGTGGAAGAATCGAAAGCTTTAAATGAAGATGCCAGGCCATGTGTAATTATTTCTGCCTCGGGTATGGCAGAGGCCGGACGCGTAAAACACCATATTCGCAATAATATTGGCAATGCTAAAAATACCATTTTAATGGTGGGGTATTGTGAGCCAAACTCGCTGGGCGGGAAATTAATTGCCGGTCAAAAGGTGGTCGATATTTTTAGAGATAAGTACGAAGTTAAAGCCGAAGTACGCGCCATAAAATCAATGAGCGCACACGGCGATTACGAAGATTTGTTACGTTTCTTATCTGCTCAGGACCCTGCAAAAGTGAAACAATTGTTTTTAGTACATGGAGAATATGAGGTGCAGCAGCATTTTGCCAGCCGGTTAAAAGATCATGGCTTTAAGCATGTAGCGATACCAGAATATCATCAGGAATTTGTTTTAGGTTGAGAGTTATCAACTTTCTAACGACTCTTATGTTGGTCTGGATTTGTAATCCAGACCTTAGCTAATCTATAAGGATCTTAAAAGTCGGGGCTTAAAATCCCGACTAACTCGCATAGCTAACCTGCCATACCTCGCTTTTTGCTTTAGTCTTTCAGCTTTCCTCCCTATCTTTGCCGCATGGATGTTTTTGGGAAAGCACTTACCGATATTTACAGAACCGGCGAAGCCGATACGCTGTGGTTGCACAATTCTTATGGCGAACCCGAAGAGATGCCTTTAGAATTTTTCTTTCGCGATGATGAAGATATGCCGGTTTTAGAACTGCAAGCCTTACACATGTGCACAGGTAAGGTTTTGGATATTGGAGCAGGGGTGGGGAGCCATGCCTTATTGTTGCAGGCCTTTAACATCGATGTTACTGCCATCGATATTTCTGAGGCTGCGGTAAATATTATGAAAGACCGCGGTGTGAAAAAAGCACAGGTGCAGGATATTTTTACCTACCAGGAAAAATTCGATACCATTTTAATGTTGATGAACGGTATTGGCCTTACAGGTACATTGCCTGGCTTTAAAGATTTTCTGAGCAGGATCAAAAGTTTGCTTAATCCCGGCGGACAGGTAATTTTCGACTCATCGGATATTGCTTACCTGTATGAAGATATGCCTAAGCCGCAAAACCAATATTACGGCGAGGTTTCTTACCAGTACGAGTATAAAGGAGAAAAAGGAAACTGGTTTAACTGGATTTACGTAGATGAAGAAACCATTAAATCGATAGCTAAAGAAACGGGTTGGGATTGCGAAATTATTTTTGATGATGGCGAAGATCAGTATTTGGTCAAATTGACGCTGGCGCAATAATTTTAAAGTCATAAAGCCTTTCCTGTTCATTATTTGAATCAACCGTCTGCTACATTTGTTTAAATGAGCAGTACTAAAATTAAATTAAGCGTTTTAGATCAGTCGCCGGTGCGTAAAGGTGTTACCGCACGTAGAGCAATTGAAGAAACTACCTTGCTGGCACAAGAAACTGAGCGGCTGGGCTATCATCGTTTCTGGGTTTCTGAGCATCACAATACGACTAGTTTAGCTGGTTCTACCCCCGAAATCTTAATTGCCCATCTGGCAAATCATACCAAAACCCTGCGCATAGGCTCGGGTGGTATTATGCTGCCCAATCACAGTGCGTTAAAAGTTGCAGAAAGCTTCCGGTTACTCGAAGTGATGCATCCAAACCGTATCGATCTGGGAATGGGCAGGGCACCCGGCACCGATCGTATTACAGCTTCGATGTTAAATCCATCAAACAACTGGAGTGAGCAGGATTTTATGGAGCAGCTACGAGATTTGCAGCACTATCTGCACGATACTTCTGATGGCGGCATTCAGGCTAAAATAAAAGCAATTCCGATTTCGGAAACTGTACCTACGCAATGGCTGTTAAGCAGCAGCGGGCAAAGTGCGGTGTTTGCCTCCCATTTTGGCCTCGGCTTTTCATTTGCCCATTTCATTAATCCACATGGCGGACCTCAGGCTGTTCAATACTACCGAGATCATTTTAAACCTTCGGTTGATTTGGCAAAACCGGTTGATAATGTAGCATTTTTTGTTTTCTGCTCAGAGGATGAAGAGAAAGTCCGCCAGCAGGAAGCTTTAATGAGTTATCGCTTTTTGCAACTGGAAAAAGGAGGAGGCTTAACTTCCACTGGGTGGGAAGATATTAAGGATATAACCTATAACTCCGCAGAGCAGGAAAGGATAAACGCCAATAAACCCCGAATGATTTATGGAACGCCTGATGTGATTAAGGAGAGACTTACTAAACTGGCGGCTGATTATGATGTCGATGAATTGATGGCCGTTACCATTACCGAACATTTCGAAGACCGGATAAAATCGTATCAGTTACTCGCCGAAATGTTTTTACAATAAACTTATTAAGCGAGTCAGACAGCTATATCTGACTCGCTTTAGTTTATTTAGGTACTTTAATGTAAATCATTGTAATTAATGATTTTAACCTCAGGATTTTTAGCTAAAATTTCTTCCATCCATTTGCGGTGCGAAGCGCCAACACCAACTACCACACGTTTGGCTTTTTTTGCTTTTGCCTGGTCGATAATGTTTTTGCACATGCCTTCATTTCTTAAGGTCCATTGTGCAATCATTGCTTTAACGCTTTCTGTCGGGAAACCCGCGTAGCCGTAAAAATGGGGTCCACCATAAAAATTCCAGGCCTCATCCAACATCCCATATTTTTTTGTATTCATTCCTGCATACGCATCGGCATTAAAAGCTTTTTCTTCTTGTGGTGTATAGCTCCAATAAGTCTCTATAGCTTTCATGGTTGCGGCTTCGACAGAGGTACTATCGGCTTTGGCTTTTTTGATCAGTATTTGAGATAAGGAATCTGTTTCGGCCCAGGCGATGCTCCAGGGTTTATCGTAAGTTTGGCAATCCATATTGTAAATCTGCTCTTGTTTTAACTGATAAATTAACGGAAAATAGATTTTAGCATACTCACTGCCTGTGCGGTAAAAGCCAAACTTTTTCAGAGAGTCGGTACCGCCGAACATTTTGGTGTACGCAGCCTGTTCTTCTTTACCAAAGCTGTTTTTCATGTAGTTTTCCAGTACAAAAATCTGGTAGTCTGCATTGCCGCGGTCCCAGTTTTTGGCATAATTAACCGCCAGGTTCATGCGGGTTTTATGGTAGTAGGCAAATGATGCAAGCGCCTTTTTATCCTTTTTAATCTGAGTGGATAGATTTTTGACAGTTTCGGGGTTGCGTTTTTCCAGGTAATTGTGTCCTTTGTCAAATACTTTCCTTGCCCAGTTATCTGCTTCCAGTTTGGCATAATCGCTGGTTGGTAGGTATTCGCCAAAAACCATATCAGGTTTAAAGTTTTTCAACTTATCAATAATCAGCTGAAAGTTTTGTGTCGATTTCGAATTGTCGTGGGCAGAACCTACAATTACAATTTCGATCTGATTTTGGGCATTTGATTTAACTGAAACACCAATTAAAAGGAATAATGCCAGGCTAAATTTTGTTATAATTTTCATCGTGAACCGGGTTTGTGTTTTTGTTGGTTCAAAGATGCGCAGTGCTGTTTAGCCGTGCTATTTAATTATCCCAAAGGCTTATAATATTATCCCAACAACAAAAATTGGATAGCGGGGTGCTTGCAGCCGAAAATAAAAGGTTGGAATAAAGATCTGGGGTTTTGATCCTGAAAAAATCAGTTTCTCATCAGTTTTTGGTTAAACCCAACAATTAATTTAAACAGATCGTTGTATTCGGTGAGTGGGAGGTTTTCGGCGACATCAAACACATCGTGATAAGCTGATGGCCCACCCTGGGTATAAATAAAAAATGCAGGTACACCACTTTCGGTGAAGAAATAATGATCGCTGTTGGCTGCTTTGCCGCGAGGATTAATTTTGCTAATGTAATGGTGTTCGTTATTGATTTTATTCAGGTCTGCGAATGCTTTTGGGTAAAGGCTGGCATTTACTACGGTCATTCCGCTTGCTCCGGTTCCTACCAGGTCTAAATTGATCAGGAATTTGATTTTGGATAAGGCTGCCAGCGGGTTTTCTACAAAATACCTTGAACCCAGTAACCCGGCTTCTTCGGCTGCGAAACAAATAAAACCAATACTGTAAGGCTGTGGATGGGCAGCATAGTATTTGGCCAGGCTTAGTAGCGTTGCCACACCAGCGGCATTATCATTGGCTCCTGGGAAATAAGTGTCGGCACCCATACCACCCAAATGATCGTAATGGGCAGTAATGATTAAAAGTGAATCGGGATATTGGGTTCCTTTTACCAGACCGCACACGTTGGCTGCAGTAAAACTTTCGATAAACTGGTTTTCAATGTCAACATTAATCTCTTTGGGTTGTGTGCTGATGCTTTTTTTGTTAAGCTGAATAGTAGTGGTAGCGGCTACTTCGGTAGCAACAGACCAGGTGAGTTTATCTTTCAGCACGAGTTGCAATGCCGGACTGGCCTCATATTTAACACTATCTACCTTTTGCAATACAGTACGTTGCTTAAGGCCTTTACTTTCGTTGTTTACAATAAAATCTTTTCCTGGGATCAGTTTTTTGCCATTAATTTCGACCAGCATTTTACCAGGGAAAGTATTTACGGGGAAACTAAAAACCTGTTGGTAATTGCTCCCCATAGGCAACAGGCCAATTTTTTTGTAGCTTTCTGCAAGATAAGTTGCAGCTTTTTTCATCCCATCTTTCGTGTAGCCCCTGCCCCAAAATTGTTTACCGGTAAGCGTATTGATTACATTACGGGTATAAGTAGAATCTTGTGCAAAGCCATTAACAGCAAAGCATAAGAAGATGAGAAAACCAAATTTTTTCATGCCGGAATTTAGTAAAATAAACTAATTGTTGGTCGCTTGTCGGGATTTTGTTGATTGGGGTTACAAATCCCGACTAACATCGAATCGTTAACAAAAAAATGGTTGATGATTAACCGCATCGCGATTAACTACCAACCATTCCTGATAAAAATAACCCTTTCTATTTAGCCAAATAAGGCTGTAAAGCTGTTTTTACTTTTTCTTTATTTTGGGCTGCGGTCCATTTTTCTTTAACCGACTGATCTCCTAAATTGAAAAGTGTTTCGTAAAGCAATTTGCCATTGGCCATGGTTTTTACTTTAAAGGTATCGCCCGATCCGATAATATCGGCCCAAACACCACGTACATCAGCCCAGTAAGTTTGCTGGCTTGCCCACCATTTTTGAGCATAAGCAAAAGTTTTAGGGTCTATTTTGGTAAACTCTTCATAACCTTTTTCAATAGCCAGTAATTTATCGCCTTGCGGGGTACGCACAACTTTTTTGTTGTCCTGCTCAAACATCCAGCCGTCCTTGGTAATGGTAATCCTGCTTCCACGGGTTAATACGTTATAATCTTTACGTACAGTCGATTCTCTTCTTGGTAGCGGCGAATCGGTTTCGCTCGACCATGAATCGTGCCCGCCAACATGGCTCCAGGTTCCGAAACCCTGATAACGTGGGCTATCGTCTACCTGATAAACTTTTTGCGTCCATTTTCCTTTTACATCAGCTGCGGTGAAACTACCTTTTTTCCAGGCATTATCTTGCGTATAAAGCAGAACGTTCGGGTCTTCGTAGGTCCAGTCCTGACGCCAGTGCTTAATAACTGTAGTATCGTTAATGGCCAGCATGTGCTGAATTACGATTCTTTTAGGTTCGTCTACAATAATTTCAGCCCACTCACTTCCGTGGCTTTCGTAAGGTTTGCTGAATTTGTAATTTGGATCGGGAGCAGTTACTTCGCCATAATTGAAATTCACTTCGTAAAAACCAGCTAAAGATTTGATTGCTTTTCTATCTTTTTCGAGTTTTTCTTCCGGTGAATCAATTTTTGTTTGCGCATTGGCGTTAAGGGTAATCATACTGCTTAACACCAAAATTAAGTTTAAGATTTTCATTTTATATTAAATTAGAGGTGTGCTTATTTTTCCGCAACTGCGGGATTTTTCTTCTTTTTCTTTTTACCCCACCAGATAATAAATCCGGTTATAGGCAGGCTGGCTGCAATAAGGCTCGCAAAAAATGCCATAATTTTTCCGGGCAGACCTAAAATTGCTCCCACATGGATATCGTAGTTCATCCCAATCAAGGCCTCGCCAGCATTTTTTTCAGTCTGGTTTTTACGGGCCAGCAATTTACCCGTGTACTGATCGAACAGCAATACATCAAAATTCCAGTAGGTTTCTGCTCCCCTGTACCCGGTAGCATATATCGGCGTTGTTCCACCTGCTGCCGGCGAGATACCAATGCGATCGGCATCTTTGAAAGTTTTTTTAGCCGTTTCGAAAGCTACATCAAAAGGTATGGCGGTAATGGTTTTAGTCGAATCTGATTTGGCTTCTGGTTGTTTAGGCGGAGCGGTACTTCTCGCTGCTACTACATATACGGTTGATTGAAACCATTGAAAAGCCCAAACCAGGCCGGTTAGGGCCAGCATAAGGCAAATAATCATCACGTAAAAACCCAGTACATTGTGCAGATCGTAATTAAACCGTTTAAATTTGGCTTTCCACTTAATCTTAAAACTCTTGTCGAAATTTGATTTTTTGAGGTTTTTAGGCCACCACATAATCATACCTGAAATTAAGAGAAAGACAAAAATGATGGTAGACCAGCCAATAATTTGCTGCCCGATGGGGTGGTTAATGAGGAAGCTCCAATGAAGCATTTTGATGATGCCAAAGAACTCATATTTGTAATCGGCAACTAAAGTAACCTTACCAGTGTATGGGTTAATGAGAACCAGATCGTAATAATCTATCGAATCGAAATACCAGAAAGCGTCAGGATTACCCGCTTTATAGGTGCTAAACTCCCAGGCCCGGTCGGGCTCGGCATAGCTTGATAGAAAAGAGATTTTTTTCTTGCCACCCAGTGTTTTTTCGGCAGTTGCTGTTAATGTACTTAAGGCAATGGTTTTGCGGTTGGCGGGTACCTCAACAAACACTTCTTTTCGGTGAATGAATTCGGTAATTTCTTTTTGAAAGGCGAAAATACAACCGGTAATTCCCAGATGAAAAACCACCAGACCAGAGGCAATCCCCAGCCAAAGGTGCAGCCAATCACTAATCCGTCTGAGCCGCGATTTATTTGTTTTTTTCTGTATTGGTTTTGTTAACGCCATTAAGCTTTATTTAATAAAAGAACCAATTGGCGGTTTCAATGCCAATTGGTTAATTTTTTTTTGATAAAAATGACTTAGTTAGCCTGAGTGGTGTAGGTAACCAAATGCCAGATTTTATCGTAATCTTTTCCGTTTAATTTTCCAGAGGTTTTATCTTCTGTAAAAGCCTCCAGAAAATAATTTCCTTTTGTAGCTGGGTTAAAAGTGAACTTACCTGCAGCATCAGTCGATGCAGGCTGTGCTTTTTTATCGGGTCCCACTACAGTTAATTTTTGGTTTGCAAAAGGTGCTTTGTTGTAAATTACCTGGTGTGTAGCCGTTTCTCCTGCTTTTAATGGATGTTTATCTGGTCTGATGGTTAAGGCTGCATCAGCAGGGAAAGTGGTATTTATTTTCAGGGTACTTACCGCAACGTCGGCAAAAGCATAATATTCGATTTTAGCTTTTTCATAAACCGCTGCCACCTCGTGTACAACTGAAAGTTTGTAGGTGCCGTCCTGATCAGGTGTGAAACTGGCTTTGTAGAAAAGCACATCAGGCGAAGCGGTTAAAACTTTAATAGTACCATTTGGCGCTGTTAAAACCAGTTTAAAATCTTTAAGGTTACTGAACCATTTGGCTGCCGAATCGGGTTCGCCGCTTTCGTATTCGCCAAAGAAAATTTTCACTTCCTGTGCCTGACCTTTTTTACCGGTAGCCGATGTTTCTATCCATAAAGCATGTGCAAAAGCGCCGGAGATACTGAAGGCCAGAAAGAAGAATAGTAGTGCAATTTTAGTTTTCATGTTTTCGGTTTTTAAATCAGGAGACATTGATCTGATCCAATTTCTCCTGATGAGTAGAATTAAAATTTATAGGTAATGCTGCCGGCGTATGTTCTTAAGCGCTGTGGATTTTGAGTAGTGTAACCAATCCAGTACTTTTCGTCGGTTAAATTGTCAACTTTGGCAGAAAACCTGATTCTTTTAAGATCATAGAATGCTGAGGCATTTAGAACAGTGTATGACGGCAAGGTATAAACGCCCATGCTTACGCTGTTTACAATTTTGTTTGAACTGGCATAATTACCTCCAAATCCAAAACCAAGGCCATTCAATGCATTGTTGGTAAATCTATAGCTGATAAAGAAGTTGGCCAGGTAAGGCGACATGGCCGTGGCTGGTCTTCTGTTAATTACGTCCGCATCAGCTTCAGTATATTTCGAATCATTGTAGGCAAAACCTGCATTAATGTTTAAGCCATTAACCGGGTTGGCCATAATATCAACTTCAACACCTTTGCTTAATTGAGTACCATCCTGTATTTGTGCGTTTGCCGGATTGCTAGGATCTGCCCTCAATACATTTTCTACTTTAATGTTGTAGTAGCTAATGGTCGAAGATAATTTACCGTTAAAGGCATCTAACTTAACACCACCCTCAATTTGATTGGCACGCTCCAGTTTTGCAATAGCTGTAGTAAGTGAGCCGTTAACCATTGCTCGGTACGCACCTTTGTTGGTAAAGCTATTTTGGTAATTGGCAAAAATCGAAACCTGATCTTTGATAGGTTGATAAACTAAACCAAATTTTGGCGAAAATCCTTTTTGTGCATAAGGTTCAACAGGGCTGTATTCAAGACCACCTTTGTTGTCGAAATAATCGTAGCGTAATGCAGCCAGCGCCATTAATTTATCGGTAATGTTCAATACATCCGAAACATAGGCACCATAAATATTGGTTTTAACATCTACGATATATGGTGGCGCCATATTTTGCTGAATATAACGTTGTGCTACTGTGCTGCCGTTAAACTGGCTATAATCAAATCCGGCTACGTTAAGCGGTACGATATCAAACTGGTTAATCCCATTGAAATTGATGGTTGGACTTTTCCTGAAGAAATCGAATCCAATAACTGTTCTGTTGCGCAGGCTGCCAATGTTAAAATCTGCATTGAAATTTTGCTGTACACCATATAGCTGGCTTTTTGAACGCTCTGTCGACTGATCGGCCCTTACCAGGTAATTGCTTTTGCCAGCATCTGCCGGATTTCCGGTAACCACATTATCCGGTAAAAGGTAGAAATACGGACCATAGCCGTTAGAAAAGCTGTGGCTGCTGGTAAAAACGGTGCTTGAGGTAAAATGATCTGAAAATTTATAATCTGCCTGTGCAAAAAAGTTGGTGCTTCTGGATGTATTCAATAATCCATCGCCGCGGTAAGGCTGGTTATAATCCAGTTTGGTTTCGGCTGGCGATGAAGCGCCTAATGCGGCGGTAGGATAATAGAAGAAGAAGGCCTGTTTGCCTGTGCCCTGTGTATTAAAAATTTCGGCATCTAAAGATAAGGTTAGCTTTTTGGTAATTTTAAACAATAGGCTTGGCGCTATGGCGAAACTCTTGTCATAACCTACGCCCTGAAAATCGTTGATGTAATTGTAGGCAGCGTTTATCCTAAATGCGATATTGCTATCCAGTGGTTTGTTGAAATCAACACTTACCCGGCTAAAATCCGAACTACCCATGCCCACATTTACTTCACCGGCAGTAGTAAAAAATGGTTTTTTGGTTACCCGGTTAATTGCACCTCCATAAGAGGTTAAGGCACTGCCAAATAAAGTACCTGATGGGCCTTTCAATACCTCTAGTCTTTCGAGGTTTACCGCATCAATACCACCCGTAACCAAGCCGGCAACACCGTTTCTTAAGGCCGATTGTGCAGTAAAACCGCGCACACTGTAAAAACTACCACCATCTCCGCCACGTCCGGTAGGTTCCCACATTTTTTGTAAACCGGGGATATTTCTGGTAGCATCATCAACCGAGAAAACAAGTTGATCGGCCAATATAGCCTTATCTACCGTATTGTAAACCTGTGGATTTTCTAAGTTGTTAAGGGGCATTTTCGATACGTACTCGCTTTTTTTAGTAACATAGCGGTTGGTACGACCCTGATTGATATTGATTTCGCTCAACTGGTTAGCGTTCTGGCTGATTACAAAGCCAACCACCTTACTTTCGCCGGCTGTCAGCGTAATGGTTTTTTCCAGATTTTGCATGCCTACAGCCGAAACCCTTATGGTATAAGAACCAGGTTTAACACGTAAAATTTCATATAAGCCTTTATCATTGGTAACGTTCCCTAAGCCTTTGCCTTTTAGGCCTACAGAAATGTAAGCCGCAGGTTTCCCGTCAGATGTGGTAACGGTACCTTTTATAGTAGCAAACTGCTGAGCAAAGGTGATGGTATGGATTAAGAGCATCACTGCGGTTAATACAAATAGTCTGGTTTTATTCATTTTGTTATTTTAAAATTATATGCAATGCGTTTTTAAGGGAGAACAGCTAATTTTATTCTTTAAAATTTATTTGGATTAATTCTAAAGAGACGCAAAATAACGGCAGAAATTTGGATTATCCAAATTATCTTGAATAATTCTAAATAAGAAATTGTTAAATCTTCGGACAGTTTATTCTTATGCCTCGATTTATACCAAATGCTTGCAGAAATAAGCATGAAATGCCTTCTGGGTTAAATAACGAGTGCGGCAACAGGATTATAAAAACAAAAAACGCCTTGTGTAAACACAAGACGTTTAATTATTAGCAGAGAAATTAAGTTTACTTGATCAATACAACCTGTAAACTTAAAGGTCTTTCCGTATCATTTGCAGGTGCTATCAGTCCACCGCAAATAACATCGTAATGGTAGCCCGCCACAAAGGTAGTGCTGGCCGATGTAGCCTTCACCGTTCCCGAAGAGGTTTCTTTGGTATCGAGCGTATAAGTTCCCGCATCAACTGTGGTAAAAGCACTTGCTGTTTTATAAGCCTTGTTGGTAGCTAATGTAGTGGTTGCGCTGGTTTTGGCCAGGTCTAATGCCGGTGCATCGGGCGATAAGTTGATAAAACGTACATAAGCCTTATCGGTTGCAGTGATGGTCAAATCGTCGGTGATGGTGTAAATATCTAATGCCGCAGGCTTATTAATCAGGTAAGTAGAATGATAGGTGTTTACACCCAGCGTTACGGTTTTGCTCAACAAGCTTTCAGCGCTGCTGGCTGTGGTAAATTTTATAGTGTAGCCGCCTGGTGCATAGGAACTGTAAGCAGCCGAGCCACCAAAAGGTAAGGCTACTGAGTTGACCATGTTACCATTAAAATAGGCATTATAAGTAGCTAAAGAAGGCGAAGCATTTACAATCCTTAAATATGAAATCGTAGTATCTGTTTCATCTTTTTTGCAAGAAGTTAGTGCGGTTAAAACAACGAAAATAAATAAAGGGATAAATTTGAGATTGAACGGAGTAAAATTCTTCATACTGATTTGAAATTTGATTTAAATATTAAAGGGTACCCATAAAACGGTTGCCTGATAGGTTTCGCTACAGGCTCACAAATATTGCTTTTAAACCCTATTGGAGGTTGTTAAATGATGTTAAGCGGATGTTAAAGTTTGCCGACTTTTTTTAACAATGTTAATATTGGTCCGCTCGTTTCAAATCGATCTGCTTAACAATTGCTTTTTAATTTTGAATGAATGTGTGCGTTTAGGCATAATTAAGTCAGATTAGTTTAAAAAAATTAACCTCAGAGCATAAAAAAATGAGGATAATATTGTGTAACTCGATTTTTATTTAAACCTTTGCACCTCAATAGAGTTAAAGCCGTTTTAATACGCAAGAAATGATTAAACAATTTTTACATAAACTTTCTGTTTTCACAGCCCATTTGGTTGCTGGTGAAAGTTTATTTATTAATCGTTTTCAGCCCGTGTTTTATTACCCCACAAGCCGGCAAAATTTTACTCCACGTATTTAGTACTCAACTAAACGTAACGAGGAATTGATCCTCTCTAAAAACCCAATTAACAAGAATACTTATAATTTTTCGTTAGAAAACGAATGGATATTAACGAATTTATAGTGCAGGTTGCACTTCCTGAACATCGTGTATTTGCAGAAGAAATTGTAACCGAGATGGCCGAATCTGCGAAAGCGCGTGGTACGGGTATCGCAAAGCGTTCGCCAGAATACATCTCTAACAAGATGCAAGAGGGCAAATCGGTTATTGCTTTCCACAAAGATGGTTCATGGGCGGGATTTTGCTATATCGAAACCTGGAGCCACGGGCAATTTGTGGCCAACAGTGGTTTGGTAGTAAGTCCGAAATACCGTAAAGCCGGATTGGCCAAAGCCATTAAAAATGAAATTTTTGGCTTATCGAGAAGATTGTACCCTAAGGCAAAAATCTTTGGTTTAACAACTGGCTTAGCCGTAATGAAAATCAATTCAGATTTAGGCTACGAACCTGTTACTTACAGCGAACTTACCCAGGATGAAGAATTTTGGAAAGGCTGCCAGAGTTGCGTAAACTTCGAAATTTTGAAAATGAAGGAACGTAAAAACTGCATGTGCACGGCCATGCTTTACGATCCGGCAGAGAAAAAACACGAAGTAGCCAAACAATTTGCCGAAGAACTGCAAAAGAAACCCAAATTATACGAGCGCTTTATGCGCATCAAACAACGTTTGGTTGTTAAACCTAAGCCAAAAACAGGCTTAAAAGCCCTTTTATTTTTATTTACCCTTTTATTTAAATAGCATGAAAAAAGTTGTTTTAGCATTTAGCGGAGGATTAGACACCTCATTTTGTTGTATTTACCTGGCAAAAGACCGTGGGTTGGAAGTTCACTCGGTAATTGTAAATACTGGTGGTTTCTCTGATGAGGAATTACAGGAAATTGAGAAAAGAGCCTACGCTTTAGGGGTGAAATCGCATGCTGTGGTAGATGAAACTGAAGGGTACTATGAAGATTGTATTAAATACCTGATTTTCGGTAACGTATTAAAAAATGCTACCTACCCACTTTCTGTTAGTGCAGAACGTGTAAGTCAGGCTACGGCAATCGCCAATTATGTAAAGAAAATCGGTGCTGATTATGTAGCACATGGCAGTACAGGTGCAGGTAACGATCAGGTTCGTTTTGATATGATTTTTAATATCCTGATTCCGGGTGTTGAAATTATTACCCCAATCAGGGATTTAAAATTATCGCGTGAAGCCGAAATCGAATATTTGGCCGGTCATGGTGTTGAATATAGCGCTGAAAAAGCAAGGTATTCAATCAACAAAGGTTTATGGGGTACTTCGGTAGGTGGTAAAGAAACTTTAACCTCTAACGAAACTTTACCGGAAAGTGCCTGGCCTACGCAGGTTTCAGAAACCGAATCGCGCAAAATTGAGCTTACTTTCGAAAAAGGTGAACTGGTTGCTATTGATGGCGAAAAATTAGCGCCGGTAAGGGCTATCCAGAAATTACAGGCCATTGCGCAACCTTTTGGTATTGGTCGCGATATCCACGTAGGCGATACCATTATCGGTATTAAAGGCCGTGTTGGTTTCGAGGCTGCTGGTCCGGTAATTATCATCAAAGCACACCACACTTTAGAAAAACATACTTTAACCAAATGGCAGTTAAGCTGGAAAGAGCAATTGTCTTCTTTCTATGGCAATTGGTTGCACGAAGGTCAGTTTCACGATCCGATTATGCGGAATATTGAAGCATTTTTAGCCGATACACAAAAATTTGTGAGCGGTAAAGTATTTGTTGAGCTATTGCCATATCGTTTCCAGATTATCGGTATTGAATCTAACCACGATTTAATGAGCAACAAATTTGGCAGCTACGGTGAAATGAACAATGCCTGGAGTGGAGAAGATGTTAAAGGTTTCTCTAAAATCTTCGGTAACCAGGTAATGATCTGGCACAAAGTAAACGGAGAGGAAGCATAGTTATTTGTAAAATGTAAAATGGAAGAGGTAAAATGTAAGTTTTACCCCTCTTGGTACCTGCTACTTAAATACTCGATACCAAACGCAATACTTAAAAATGAACGAAATCCTTTCCAAAGCGCAATGTCTGAGCCACTACAAATGGGGCGATAATTGTGATGGATGGAATTTTGTAAACAGCCCGGAGGCATCAGTTAAACAAGAGCTGATGCCTGCGAAAACCGCTGAGAAATTGCACTTTCATACTTATGCAGCACAATTTTTCTTCATATTGAAAGGGCAGGCAACATTTTTAATTGAAGGCGAAACTTTTACCGTTAACTCCAACAAAGGCTTGCAAATTAAAGCTGGCCACAAACATAAAATCATGAACAACGAGCCTGATGACTTGGAATTTATTCTTTTTTCCTACCCATCAACCCAAAACGACAGAACTGATTGTGAATAATATAGGAATTAAACGAGTAGGAGTAAATGAAGCCCATCTGGTAGCGGGTCTGTTTAACCAATATCGTATATTCTACAATCAGTTTTCGGATATCGGGATGGCCAAAGCTTTTATCGATGAACGTTTGCAGCACAATGAATCGGTTATTTTTATAGCCATCGATGCGGATACCCAGCAAGCAGTAGGTTTTACACAACTATACCCAAAATACTCTTCGGTAAGATTAAGCAAAAACTGGATTTTAAACGATCTGTACGTTGATGCAAATTACCGCAAACAAGGTATTGGCGAAAAGCTAATTAAAACAGCAATGGATTTTGCCAAAACCACTGGTGCTACATTTGTACAATTGGAAACGGCTGTCGATAATTATACCGCACAGCATTTGTACAAGAGTATAGGCTTTGTTAAGCAGGCAAATGACGAAGATTTTTTTCTTTATAAAATAGTACTAAACTCATAGCGATGAATAAAATTAAAGCAGGGATAATTGGCGGGGCAGGTTACACAGGCGGCGAAATGCTGCGCATTTTGGTTAACCACCCAAATGTTGAAATTGCTTTCGTAAACAGCACAAGTAATGCCGGAAACCTAATTTCTGATGTGCATACCGATTTAATAGGCGATACCGATTTACGTTTCGTAAATGATATTCCGCAGGATATTGATGTGCTTTTTCTTTGCGTTGGCCATGGCGATGCAAAGAAGTTTTTAGCCGCAAATCCAATTAACGAAAACATCAAAGTAATAGATTTATCGCAAGACTTCAGGTTGCACGAGAAATCTACTTTCGAAAACCGTGAATTTGTTTACGGACTTCCTGAATTGAACCGCGATAAAATTAAATCGGCAAGCAACATTGCTAACCCAGGCTGTTTTGCAACTTGTATTCAGTTAGGTTTATTGCCATTGGCCGCTAAAGGGCTAATTAAGCAAGAAGTGCACATTAATGCTACTACGGGTTCTACAGGAGCTGGACAGAGCTTAGCTACAACATCACATTTTAGCTGGAGAAATAATAATCTATCTATTTATAAGGCTTTTGAGCATCAGCATTTAAATGAGATTAGCGAAAGCTTGCTGCAGTTGCAACCCTCACTTGCCAATACTTTAAACTTCATTCCGCAACGTGGTGCTTTTACCCGTGGTATTTTGGCGGCAATGTACATGGAAAGCGATCTTACTTTAGAAGAGGCACAAACCATTTACGAAGATTATTACAGTGCGCATCCTTTTACACACGTAAGCCGGAAAAATATTGATCTAAAACAGGTTGTAAATACCAATAAAGCATTGGTGCATATCGAAAAACATGGCAACAAACTATTTGTCATCAGTATTATCGATAACCTGTTAAAAGGTGCCAGCGGACAAGCGGTTCAGAATATGAACTTAATGTTCGGACTGGAAGAAACTGCAGGCTTGAAGTTAAAAGCAGCCAACTTTTAATAACCTGTCATGCTGAGGCACGAAGCATCTGCAACTTGCGAAACAGATTCTTCGTTCCTCAGAATGACATAAAACCCTAAAAAAGAATGAACTTATTCGACGTTTACCCACTTAACGATATAGAAATTACCAAAGCAGCCGGCAGTAATGTTTGGGATGCTAACGGACAACAATATTTAGATTTATACGGCGGCCATGCTGTAATTTCAATAGGCCATACTAACCCACATTATGTAAGCCGTTTAACTGACCAGTTAAGCAAAGTGGGATTTTATTCTAATTCAGTTAAAATTCCTTTGCAGGTGCAACTGGCTGAGAAGCTGGGTGAAGTATCGGGCAAAAAGGATTTTCAGTTATTTTTATGTAACTCAGGTGCTGAAGCCAACGAAAATGCACTTAAACTGGCTTCTTTTTACAATGGAAGAAAAAAAGTGATTGCTTTTACAGGCGCTTTTCATGGGCGTACTTCCTTGGCGGTGGCAGTAACCGATAATCCTAAAATTGTAGCACCGGTTAACCAAACCGAAAATGTTATCTTTTTGCCACACAATAACGAAGTGGCTTTAGAAGAAACTTTTAAAACACAGGGTAACGAAATTTGTGCTGTAATTATTGAAGGTATACAAGGCGTTGGCGGAATTAAAGAAGCATCTAAAAGCTTCCTGCAAAAAGTCCGTTCGCTTTGCGATGAGTACAATGCCGTTTACATTGCCGATTCAGTTCAATGTGGTTATGGTAGAACGGGCTTGTTTTACTCGCACGATTGGGCAGGTGTTGAAGCCGATGTATACACCATGGCTAAAGGTATGGGCAACGGATTTCCGGTAGCCGGAATTTCTATTGCTCCGAAATTTAAACCATGGCATGGCGAACTGGGTACCACTTTTGGTGGTAATCACCTGGCTTGTGCAGCGGCATTGGCTGTGCTCGAAATTATGGAGCAGGATAACCTGATGAAAAATGCGGAAGAAATTGGTAATTACCTGATTACCGAACTGAAGAAATTTGAGCAGGTAAAAGAAGTTCGTGGTCGCGGTTTAATGATTGGTATTGAATTACCCGAAGAACTGGCGCATGTTAAAAAGGAGCTTTTGTTTAAACACTTCATTTTTACCGGTGAGGCAAAACCAAATGTAATCCGTTTGTTGCCAGCGTTAAACCTAACCAAAGCACATGCTGATGAGTTTTTGGAGGCTTTTAAAAAATTAGTAAAATAAGGTAGGTAGCGGGAAGGTAGAAAGCTTGAAGGCCTTGAATGCAAAGGCTAAGAATTGTAAATTAAAAAATTAAATCAGGCGGTATTAATCGCAATTGTAAATTTTGAGAGATGGGAGATTGAGGGATAGCAAACCCTCAACCTTCCAACCCTCAACCTTTAACCTAATAAAAAAGATGAAATTGTTCACTTCCGTACACGATGTCCCAAGCATCAAACAATTTGTAAATGATGCATTGGCATTAAAAGCAGATCCTTATGCACATCAGGATTTAGGTAAGAACAAAACCCTGGGGTTGGTTTTTATGAACCCAAGCTTACGTACCCGTTTAAGCACGCAGAAAGCAGCCTTAAATTTGGGTATGAATGTGATGGTGATGAATCTGGATAAAGAGGGATGGGCTTTAGAAACCCAGGATGGTGTAGTGATGAATGGCTCTACTGTAGAGCACATCCGCGAAGCTGCAGCTGTTATGGGTCAGTATTGCGATATTTTAGGCTTACGCTCCTTCCCAAAACTGAACAACCGGGAGGAAGATTACAGTGAAGATTTTTTTAACAAGTTTGTAAAGTACTGTGCAGTACCGGTGGTGAGCCTGGAGAGTGCAACACGTCACCCTTTGCAGAGTTTTGCAGATATCATTACCATTCACGAAACCTGGACAAAGAAACCTGACGGAGCAAAACCTAAGGTAGTTTTGGCCTGGGCGCCGCATGTAAAAGCTTTGCCTCAGGCGGTACCAAACTCTTTTGCCGAATGGATGTGTAAGGCACAGGCAGAAGGTATGATCGATTTCACGATTGCCCAGCCCGAAGGGTATGAACTGGCCGAAGATTTTACGCCAGGCGCTAAAATTGAATATAATTTAGAAGAAGCCCTTGTTGGTGCCGACTATGTTTATGTGAAAAACTGGAGCAGCTATAAAGAATACGGTAAGGTATTAACCTATCCGGATGGCTGGATGATGAACAACGAAAAGTTAAAAATCACCAACGATGCAAAAGTAATGCACTGTTTGCCGGTTCGCCGCGATCTGGAATTATCATCAGAGATTTTGGACGGACCAAACTCATTGGTGATCCACGAAGCAGGAAACCGTTTATGGGCTGCACAAGCTGTAATCAAAGCGGTGCTCGAAGAACTATAAACGTGTAGCAAGTTAAAAGATCAAAGCTTTTAGCTTGCTGTTTTAACTTTAAAGCTTAAAAATGAAAAAACAACTCACCATTATAAAAATTGGCGGAAACGTAATTGATAATTCTGAAAACCTGCACCGGTTTTTACTGGATTTTACGGCTTTGGCAGGCGATAAAATCCTGGTTCACGGGGGCGGCA
The DNA here is from genome assembly GCF_903166585.1 of Pedobacter ghigonis. Lineage (GTDB taxonomy): Bacteria > Bacteroidota > Bacteroidia > Sphingobacteriales > Sphingobacteriaceae > Pedobacter > Pedobacter ghigonis. The sequence goes on along the minus strand of NZ_CAESCM010000010.1, from coordinate 119,591 downwards.
AAATTGCAACCGAATTGGGCGAAAGTTTAGGCGTTGAAGCTAAAATGGTTGAAGGTCGCAGGATTACCGATATTGAAACTTTACGGATTGTAACCATGGTTTACGCCGGATTGATAAATAAAAATATGGTTGCACAGTTGCAGGCTAAAGGAAGTAATGCAATTGGCTTAACTGGTGCAGATGGAAATGTTATTCAGGCAAAAAAGCGTCCGGTAAAGGAAATTGACTATGGCTTTGTTGGCGATTTGGATGAAAATTCGGTATCTGCAACAACGTTAGATAATTTATTAAAAGCGGGTTTAGTACCTGTTTTATGTGCCATTACCCACGATGGGGAAACACAATTGTTAAATACCAACGCCGATACCATTGCCTCCTCGGTGGCTGTGGCTATGGCAGGCTTATATGAAACGCGTTTGGTATATTGCTTCGAGAAAAAGGGTGTGCTGAAAGATGTAAATGATGATGGCTCTGTGGTGAGAGAAATTAAGGCTGATGAATTTGAGGGATTAAAGGCCGATGGTACCGTGGTGGGTGGGATGATTCCGAAATTGCACAATGCTTTTGAGGCGATTAAAAAAGGCGTTTCGGCAGTGTATATTGGCAAAGCCGACGAATTAAATGAGCTTGCAACAGGTACTTTTGGTACTAAAATGCTGAAGTAAAGCAGAAGACTTAGAGGTTGAGAGTAAAAGGTGGAAAGTTAATCTGTTATATAGGCTGTTGCAGAAAAAAGGAGCTGAAATGTGCTGGTTTTGCCTGATAAACCTGATAGCAGCGGGAACGGAGTGTAACGGAGTAAAGCGGATAGCAGGACTGCAGATGAGTAGTCTTACTACAATTGCTTTTCTTAATAAAATTAAAATCGATGAAATCACATGATCAGTATAAGCTGGTAATTGGTGAAATCAAAGAAGTAGAAATAATAAACGAACCACAAAATGAAAAAAATCGCCATAATCGGTAGCGGAAATATCGGTTTATCTTTAGCAAAAGGATTGGTTAAAGCCAACTACACCACAACCAAAAACATTACCTTAACCAGGCGCAACACTGCCAATTTATATAAGTTTGCACAAGAGCGCTATAAGGTTACGGCCAATAACGCCGATGCAGCAGCTGATGCAGATGTGATTATTTTAGCTGTGCTGCCTCAGCAGTTAAATGTGGTTTTAGAGGAAATCCAATCGGCCATAAACCCCGCTAAACATTTGGTGATTTCGGTAATTTCGGGCGTAAGCTGTGCTGCGGTTCGCGAGAAACTGGATAGCGATGTTCAGATTATCAGGGCAATGCCCAATACGGCTATCGCAATAGGGCAATCGATGACCTGCATTGCGAGCGACAATGCTTCGCCGCAAAATTTAGAAGATGTAACCCGCATGTTTGAAACGGTAGGTTCGGTAGTTAAAATAAACGAAGATTTAATGACTTCGGCTACCGCACTTTGTGCCTGTGGTATTGCCTTCTTTTTAAGGGGTATCAGGGCAGCTTCGCAAGGTGGGGTGGAAATTGGTTTCCATGCAGATGAAGCCTTGAAAATGGCGGTTCAAACAGCAAAAGGAGCGGCCGATTTACTTTTATTACACGGAACGCACCCGGAATCAGAAATAGATAAGGTAACTTCGCCGAAAGGTTGTACCATTGCAGGTTTAAATGAAATGGAACACAACGGTTATAGCTCTTCGTTGATAAAGGGTATTAAACTTTCGGCCTTAAAAGCCGGGAATTTGTATACTAAAGAGGGCTAAGAGCTTGAAGACTAAAGCTTAGATAAGTGTAAGTAATGCCTTAATACTTTTAAAGCGAAAACAAAATAGGTAGCAACTACTCCGTATCACGAACAAATTAATCTTGATACTGAATACTTAATACCGGTAAAGAGTACTTGATACTATGTCATTAGAAAATATACAAAAAGAAAGTCTGGACTTATTGCGGCAGTTAATCCGTATCCAGTCTTTTAGCAAAGAAGAAGACAGAACTGCGAATTTAATTGCTCAGTTTCTGGAAGAGAGAGGGATCAAGACCCAGCGTAAAATGAACAATGTTTGGGCTTACAACAAGCATTTTGATGCTGCTAAGCCGACCTTACTTTTAAATTCGCACCACGATACGGTTAAGCCAAATTCTGGTTATACCCGCGATCCGTATGATGCCGCAATTGAAGGTGATAAATTATTTGGTTTGGGGAGTAACGATGCCGGAGGGTGCCTGGTTTCGCTAATCGGAACATTTTTGTATTACTACGATCAGGAAAATTTAAAATATAACATCTGTTTAGCTGCTACTGCCGAGGAAGAAATTTCGGGCAATAATGGTTTAGAACTGGTGCTGCCAGATTTAGGTGAGCTTGAATTTGGCATCGTAGGTGAGCCTACAGAAATGAATTTAGCCATTGCCGAGCGCGGTTTACTGGTATTAGACTGTGTATCGCACGGTAAAGCCGGTCATGCGGCACGGGAAGAAGGCGAGAATGCCATTTACAAAGCATTGAAAGATATTGAATGGTTCAGGAATTTCCAGTTTCCGAAAGTATCAGAGGTATTTGGTCCCTTGAAAATGACCGTTACCATTATCAATGCAGGTTCGCAGCATAATGTGGTGCCGGCCAATTGTACTTTTACTGTTGATGTGCGCGTAACAGATGCTTATACCAACGAAGAGGTGCTGGAAATTATCCGTGCCAATGTTGATTGTGATGTTACCCCGCGTTCAATCCGCTTAAAACCTTCGTCTATTGATAAAAACCATCCTGTTGTACAGGCAGGGGTTGCTTTGGGAAGAACTACTTATGGTTCGCCTACAACTTCCGACCAGGCTTTGCTGGATATTCCATCAGTAAAAGTTGGTCCGGGTTTTTCGGGTCGCTCGCACATGGCTGATGAATTTTTGTATGTTAGGGAAGTAGCTGAAGGTGTTGAAGGGTATGTTAATATGTTGAAACCGGTTGTTGGAGGTTAAAGCTAGAGGGCTTTAAATGTCCTGCGTTCTCTGTGAAAATCTCAGTGAATGCGGTAGTGAAATTTTAAAATAGCTTAGCGTGCTTTACGAAAAATCTGGTGCCCTTTGCGGTTAAATAAATTAAAATGAAGATTTGGCAAAAAAATATAGATGTAAATAAATTTGTAGAAAGCTTTACTGTTGGTAAAGACCGTGAACTCGATCTGCAAATGGCAAAATTTGATGTTTTAGGTTCTTTGGCGCACACAGAAATGTTGGAAACCATTAATTTGCTTACAGCAGATGAATTAAGAACCGTTCAGCAGGAACTGAAAAATATTTACGCCGAAATTCAAGCCGGTAATTTTACCATCGAAGATACCGTAGAAGATGTGCACTCGCAGGTAGAGTGGTTACTAACGCAGCGTATTGGAGAGGCGGGTAAGAAAATTCACAGTGGCCGTTCGCGTAACGACCAGGTTTTGGTTGATTTAAAATTATTTTTCCGTGCCTGTATCGAAGACATGGTCGGTCAAACTGCAACTTTGTTTAACCAGCTAATTGAGCTGAGCAATACCCATAAAGATAAATTACTTCCGGGCTATACGCACTTGCAAATTGCCATGCCTTCATCGTTTGGTTTATGGTTTGGTGCTTATGCCGAAAGCCTTGCTGATGATATGGAACTGATGTTGGCTGCCTGGAAAATTACCAATAAAAACCCATTGGGATCTGCTGCCGGTTATGGCTCTTCGTTCCCTTTGAACAGAACTTTAACCACTAAATTGCTTGGTTTTGAAAGCCTAAACTACAATGTGGTTTATGCACAGATGGGACGTGGCAAAACCGAGAGAATCTTGGCTCAGGCCATGAGTGCTGTTGCCGCAACCCTGGCAAAAATGGCTATGGATGTTTGCCTGTTTATCAATCAGAATTTCGGCTTTATCAGTTTTCCGCCCGAGCTTACCACAGGTTCGAGCATTATGCCGCATAAAAAGAATCCTGATGTTTTCGAGCTGATCCGTTCGCGCTGCAATAAAATTCAGGCACTGCCGAATGAAATTGCCATGATGATCACTAATCTGCCATCAGGCTATCACCGCGATTTACAGTTGTTAAAAGAAAATCTTTTTCCGGCAATCACTTCGCTTAATGAGTGCCTGGAGATTGCCACCTTTATGTTCCAGAACATTACCATAAAGGATGGTATTTTAAAGGATAAAAAATACGATTATCTGTTTAGTGTTGAAGTTGTAAACGATTTAGCTTTACAAGGCGTACCATTTAGAGAGGCCTACAAAATAGTTGGCGAACAGATTGAAAGTGGTACTTTTGCACCATCGAGCCAAATACACCATACCCACGAAGGCAGTATAGGCAACCTTTGTAACGAGCAGATTTCTGCTTCGATGAATGCAGTTTTAGCACAATTTGGTTTCGAAAAAGTGAATAAAGCAATAGAAGATTTAATAGCATAATATGAAAGTTTCAGTAATAGCCAACTCATTAATTGGCTCAGAAATTATAAAAATTGGTAACGAGGTTAACGAAATGAAGCGTAAAGGCGCATCAATTGCTAATTTAACCATTGGCGATTTCGATTCGAACATTTACCCGATTCCAGCCGAATTAAAAGAAGGAATTGTAGCGGCTTACAATACCAATCAAACCAACTACCCACCAGCCGACGGTGTTTTACAATTGCGCGAAACGGTTTCTGAATTGCTAAAAGACAGATTTGGTTTAGACTATAATACCAACAGTATTCTGGTTTCAGGAGGTTCACGTCCTTTAATTTATGCTACTTTTCTGGCGTTAATTGACCCGGGCGATACGGTAGTGTTTCCGGCACCATCATGGAATAATAACCATTATTGTCATTTAACTTCGGCAAATGCGATTGCGGTAGAAACCGATGCTGCTCATAATTTTATGCCTACTGCAGCACAATTAAAGCCGCATTTAAAAGGCGCAACTTTATTGGCTTTATGCTCGCCACTGAATCCTACAGGTACCATGTTCGATGCCGACGCTTTGGCTGAGATTTGTGATGCTGTTTTGGAAGAAAATGCAAGCCGTGGAGCAGATGAAAAACCACTTTATTTAATGTACGATCAGATTTACTCGCTTTTAACTTTTGATAAAGAGCATGTAAACCCGGTTTCGTTGCGCCCTGCAATGCGCGAGTTTACCATTTTTGTAGATGGTAGTTCTAAATGTCTGGCAGCTACCGGTGTGCGTGTGGGCTGGGGCTTTGGCCCCGAAGATATCGTAAACAGAATGAAAGCGTTGGTTGGGCACATGGGTGCCTGGGCTCCAAAAGCAGAGCAGGTAGCCATGTCTGATTACTTTAACAACAAACCACAGGTTGATACTTTTTTAACCAGCTTTAAAGGTCAGATACAAGACAGCTTAAATGCACTTTATAATGGTTTTAGTGCTTTAAAAGCAGAAGGCTTTAACGTAGATGCAGTTGAGCCAATGGGTGCCATTTACCTGACGATTAAGATTGATTACATTGGTAAAACAACCGAAGATGGTCAGCTTTTAAAAGATAGTGCCGATGTAAACTTCTACCTAATTAAGGAAGCCGGCGCTGCTTTGGTACCATTCTCAGCATTTGGAAACGAGCACAGCATGCCATGGTTCAGGGCATCGGTAGGGGCTTGTACTTTACAGGATATTAAAGATATGTTGCCAAGGATTAAAACTGCTTTAAGTAAGTTGAAATAAGATTATAAATAGATAGGAAAGCCTCTTCAATCAGTTTTGAAGAGGCTTTTTGTTTATTTGGCCGTCATTTCGAGCGGAGTGCAACGCAGTCGGGAACCACGTAAGTGCTCAGCGAAGCTAAATCTGCTTCGAAATAGATCTCTCCGCTTCACTGCGTTCCGGTCGAGATGACGACTTTTTTTATTGGATTTGCTATAGATTTAAGACTAAAAAACTAATCCTCCCGGCTTCCATCATCAGCCATTCTTACCATTTTAGGTTCAAATTTGGCCACCACATCAACCAGTTCGGTTTGTGCGGCCATTACCTTGTGGATATCTTTATAAGCCATTGGGGCTTCGTCTAAACCAGCACCAATTAAAGTAACGTTATGGTCTTTCAAAATGGCTTTCATATCCGATTTGGTGATCGATTGGATTGCTTTCGTTCTACTCATTTGTCTACCCGCGCCATGCGAAGCTGAATTGATCGAACTGAGTTCGCCTTTTCCTCTTACCAAAAATCCTGGAGCAGTCATACTTCCCGGGATAATTCCCATTACACCTTTGCCAGCGGGTGTGGCACCTTTACGGTGAACAATCACTTCCTCACCATTAATAAGTTCTTTCCAGGCAAAATTATGGTGATTTTCTACTTTGGCTAAAACCTTGGCACCAATGGCCCTTGTTAACCTCTTATGGATCACCTCGTGGCAAGCCGAAGCATAATCGCCGGCTAAATTCATGGCAATCCAATATTCTTGCCCTTCGGCAGTATTAAGATCTAAATAGGCCAGGTTTGCCGCCTCTTTCGGTAATTTACAAATACCTTTCGCCAGTTTGGTATAGTGATCAGCAATGGTTGCGCCCAAGCCACGCGAACCGGAGTGGGTTAGCAAAGCTACATAACGGCCTTTATCGATATTTAAAACCTCATCGCGTTCTGCGAAATCTATAATTCCCCATTCTACAAAGTGGTTGCCACCACCCGATGTACCTAACTGTGCCCAGGCTTTCCCGTGCAGTTTTTTTAAGAAAGGGGTGCTGTTAAAAGCTTCATTTTCTAAAACCTCGTGATCAGCTTTTTCTGTCCCATGGAAGTTTTGTCCTGCACCAAATTTGGTAAAGGCAATTAATTCGCGTTTGTACATATCATCTTTACCGAAATAATGTTTCTCGGGGATATTAAAAATGCTTAGGGCCATTCGGCAGCCAATATCGACACCTACTCCGTAAGGAATAATGGCATTTCTGGTGGCCAGGACTCCACCAATAGGCAAGCCATAACCTTGGTGCGCATCGGGCATTAAAGCACCCGCTACCGATACCGGGAGTTTCATGGCAGTATCCATTTGGTTTCGCGCACCTTCTTCAATGTAATCGGGGCCAAATACCGCATAGGGTTTCGCATCACTTACCAACTCAATAGCTTCATCTCTCGGTGCATTGATTTCTTCAATCATGGCTGTAGCCAGCGTATTTAAAACCGGATCATCCAAAAAGCTTTCCGGGTATTCTTTTACTTTTTTAAATAGGGCTAGCAATTCTTTTTCTTCGGCATCAGCAAAGCTTGTTTTCGCGATATCCAAAGCCAGACCCAGTATTTTTCCTTCGGTATAACCTGTTTCAATTAGGTCTTTTCCTGTTATGTTGTTTTTCATTGTTGTTTTTTAATCTGCATAAAGTTCTGCTCTCATCTCAACAAGTAATGATTCTACCAGATTTGCATCAGGTTTATCCATAAGCTTACTGTTGATCGTTTCTTGTTCAATTTTTTCCATCAGCACTTCTGCTGTTTTTAATACTTCATCGTAGTCGAATTCTCCTCTTTTGATCATGAGTAACTCATCCCGATTTTCTCTTTTTACGTTTAATTTTCCATCACGAACAATTTCGAGCGCTACCTGAAGCAGCCTAATGGTATGCATCATGTTTTTGGCATCATAATCTTTACCGTGACTTTTATTTGTTGTATGCCGTACTTCATTCCTTTTTTCTACCCATTCCCAATATTCGTTATGCACTTTACAATAAGATGAATAGCTATCCTTATTAAAAAAGAGATAGGCGATTTCTTTTTCCCCGGCAGATATAGAAGAAACAGAAACTTCGTTTGCGGTTTCTTTATTGGAAATCCCTTTATAATTCAATTTCTTTTCTGCATCATAAAATAGAGCATAAAGATTTTCCGTATTCGGGATTTTTGCCAATCCACAATCTGCTTGAGATATACCATTTTTTATTAACCAGCTCTTGGCTTTTACAGATGAATAGTTGATTGTGATGAAACAAAAATCCAAAACTGTTTTTCTTCTCTTTGGCATTGGGTTTAAAATCTTCTTATTTAAACCTTTTGCTTTTCTGATCTGTGTTAATGCATACCCGCCAAAAGTATCTTTGCATAGCTTGGATAAAATGATATTGATATTTAATTTATTCATTATCGGATCCCTGTACAGGATACATTCATCCGGTGTTGCTAAAATTTCAACAATGTTCGGATTATTTTTGATCAGTAGTTCAACAAAGCGGCCAATTTCATAATACACCTCATCGTTACTTTCATTGCTAATCTGTGGAATATACTTCAGCCCAAAAAACATTTCTTTTGGCATATAATATATCCCTTTAATGTCGGTATCTGATTGCGGAGTATCCAATCCGTAAGCCTTGCTGCCGCTTATGCATTCAAATAAAAGCAGGTTTTGATCCTTTAAATCTTTAATTGTCATAACGGTTTATTGTATTTCTAAAAAAGGCATCCAGCATTTCTGTATCAAAACTCTCTTTGGGCAGATCTTTAGCTTCTTCTGCACAGTTTTTAAACTCTTCATCAATGTAATTACGTAGTTCTGTGTCTATTTTAATGATGAAACCCTCAGCCGAGCTTGACTTCAACGTGATTAAATCTTTTACGAATGCTTGAAGCTGTGCTGGCATCAGGGTTAAAAGCGGCCCAATAGTCATCGGAGCAATCGTATTTTTTTCTAAGCACCATTTTGCAGAAAGCAAAGGGCGGAGCACATAAAAAAGCTTTTTAATCTTGATTTCGTCGCCATTTATTACGGTTTCCAATGCGCCATGTGCGATTCCCAAATAATGGTTTATATTTATTTTTCGATAGAAATAAGATTGACACAGTGCCCATAATTCATTCCTGAAATGAGGCTGTTCTCCATAAATAATTGGCGATTGTAGCCATTCAAATGGAGTGGTATTTGATTTTCTAATCAGCTTAAGTACCTTTTTTATATCCCAACCGTAAATATCAAGTTCATCGTTTATCGGAAATCCCAATTGATCATCTTTATCCGAAACGGAAAGATAATAATTAAGTGGACGCAAATAGATAAAACGAACGTCAAAATCGCTGTCTGGAGAAGGGAATTCCCATCCACGGCTTCCCGATTCGCAGGCAAATAATATTTTGATCTCATTCGCCTTTTCTATTTCTGTAAGTCTGTTTATGATGGTGGTTTTCATTTCACTTTTTGTTAATCCCCGGCAGGCAACATTCTCCTGGCCGGGGGCTTCTAAATTTAATTTATTTTACAAAGATTTGCTTCAATTGATCGACAATTTGCCCACTACCCGATAAGCTGATGTTGTTGATTTTTTCTGCGATTTTCTCTACATACTCCATCTCTTTCAACTTATACAACATGGCATTTTCTTCCATTAATTTGGCAGTATTTAATAAACTTCTGGTCGAGGCCGTTTCCTCTCTCCGGGTAATGATATTGGCTTGCGCCCTTTTCTCGGCAATTAAAACCTGATTCATAATCTCTTTCACATCGCCTGGCAAAATAATATCCTTAACGCCACAGTTTGTTAGTTTTATACCTAAATCTGCTGCTTTGGCAAGGGTTAAATCCATTACTTGTGTGGCAATTTTCTCTTTGCTTTCCATCAACTCATCAAAAGTCATTAAGCCGATTGATTCTCTTAGTGCCAATTGCATGGTAACGTACAATTGCTTTTCAAAATCTTTGTTCTCCAGCAAAGCTTTAATGATATCGGCCACTTTATATTGCACGCTGAAGTTAATTCGCAATTGGGCTTTATCTTTCGTCAAGATTTCTTGTCCCACTACTTCCATGTTCAATTGTCTCATATCGGTTTTAACAACATTAATGGTAGTCGCGTTTTTCCAGTACATGTAATTTCCGGCTTCCAGTATTTTATCAAACTTTCCATTGATAAACAATAAAGCTTGCTCAAACGACTCTACTTTAAAGGCCCTGATGTAATTTACCAATGGCGCTTTTTCCAGCAAGTTGCGATCAATATTGCCTTCAATTTCGATGTTGCTGATATTTACCTTTTCGAAAGTATAGCTCGATAAACCTTTCCAAATGGCATGCTTACCGGCTGTTAAAACACTTTTAAAATTTTGGTTACGGTAAACCAGGGCCAATTCGTTATCGGCTACATCTACTACGTGTACCAGATCGGTAAAATCAGTGCTGGTTAACAATACTTCTAATTCGGCAAGGGTAAAAAAATATTCTTTTCCCATGTCGTATAACGTAATATCTTCGCCAAAACCTAACCAGTAAGTTCCTTCAGTTAATACGTTTTTTAATTTTCCTCTTTTAAACACCAATCCAACATAATTGGTGTTAATGGTTACTCTTTTCATGTTTTTTGATGTTAAGATTTATAATTATTTAATTGTTTTCGTTACAAAGCCTTGTAAAAGCACATTCATCTGGTTTTTGCGGAAATAAACTGGATCCTGCAGTTTTTAAAATGAAATCTCCTCTCTGATAGTTAAAGCCGTAGATTTAACAGGTTCTTAAAGTAAATCTGATTTTTAAATCAGTGCGTTCATCATTTTTTATTTTCTAAGCAAAAGCAAATTTGCTTGTCAGGAACAGAAAAGGACCCTTGAGCAGAATGTGGTTTTACAGGCTTATCAATGAGAAATTTGAAGTATCTCTTCTTTTAAAGATGGATCCCTAAGTCCATTGCATTACCCTTATGCGATTCCAAGTGATGGTTGGAAGCAGGATTCGAACCTGCATTTTGGTGGGTTGTTGCTCTAACCAGCTGAGCTATTCCGGATTGCTCCGGAAGTGGGAATCGAACCCACTCACACAACGTGTTCAGACAAACTATCATAATCCTGATCAGTATATTCCATGCAATTGCACGAATACTTTGGGGCTATACCGAAACCCACAACCGGGATCAGTTTTATGTAGTATTGCCATTCCGGTTATTCACCGGAATTTCTTTATATGGTACTGATTTACTTAAACTGTTTATTTTGTTGCTGATAACCCTGTTCCGCATATTCGGAACAGGGGCTTCGTGCTTGTAAGATGCTGTTCAAAAATGAGCAACATGGCTGAGAGCGCGTATTATTGAAACAGTTTACTATTTGTTGTAAATCAGCTATTTATTATTGATATTTTTCAAAGAACTTCATTATCGACTGGCGACATTACAAAGATGCCACCACCACTGCGCGGAGGAATTGCGTAGTTGAAAATATTTTAATTATTTTTATTTAACTAATTGATTTTAAGTTTGATAAAATTTATATTTTAATCGAATTTGTGTTTTTTGAGATCCATTGCGCAATTGTATTGCGTAGTTGTGCGAAACTTAGTTATCTTTAACAGAAGCTTAAGCGCCAGATTTTTAACCTTCATCACAAAAACACTTAAAATGGCCATTAATAAATTAGCCCTCATCCGTTACAAAACCATCGACGATTGTTTGAAAAACCGTTTCCGTAAATGGACACTCGACGATATTATTGAAAAGGTTGCCGAAACCCTTTACGAGCTAGAAGGCATAACCAGTGGCGTAAGCAAACGCACCATACAAGCAGATATCCAATTGATGCGGAGTGATAAGCTTGGCTACAATGCGCCGATTGTGGTAAAAGATAAACGGTTTTATGCTTATGATGATCCTGGGTTTAGCATTACAAAAGCGCCGATTAACCATGCCGATGTAGATAAAATGAAAGAAATTGTTGGCGTGCTGAAGCAGTTTAACGCTTTTAATTATTTCGACGAAATGAGTGATATGATTGCCCGTTTAGAGAATAATCTATACAAATCGACCAAACAGAGTGGCAATAACATCCAGTTAGAAAGCAATAAGCTGGTTAAAGGACTGGAGTGTATCCCCCCACTTTATCAGGCCGTTTTAAACAAACGTTCGTTGCTGATTGAATATAAATCGTTCAAAGCACAGCAGGCGCAACAGGGGATTTATTATCCATACCTGTTAAAAGAATACAGAAACCGCTGGTTTTTGATCTGCAAAGCGAAAAAACGTCCCGGGATCTTAAATCTGGCTTTAGATCGGATTGTCGAATTTCAGGAACTGCCCAACGAAGAATTTTTGGCTTATGAAGGGGTAGATTTTGACCGTTATTATGAGGATTTGATTGGGGTAACAAAAAATGAAAGAGATCGGGCGCACAAGGTAATCCTAGAGTTTACCAACGAACATGCGCCTTACGTGATAACCAAACCTTTGCATGCTTCGCAGGTAGTGCTTGACAAGAATGCACGCGCCACAATTATTAGAATAGATGTTGTACTGAACTACGAACTGGAACGCGAGATTTTGGGTTTTGGAGAATGTGTTAAAGTGCGTTCACCAAAATTGTTGATCTGGAAAATTAAGAAGCGTTTGCAGCAAACTTATGAGCAATATGTACCTGTTCAAAAACCAGAAAAAGTTGCTGCTGAAAATACATTGGTTTAGTTAAACGTTTTAGTAATTGAATTCTTATTTGTAATTTGAAGGCTTAAACCCAAATTATGAGCAGAACCAAATATATCCTATTACTTGTTATCGCCTGTGCGATGAACACATTTGCCCAGCAGGCAACCCCGCAATGGCGTCCCAGCTACCACTTTACCGCGCCGGCAAACTGGCTTAACGATCCGAACGGATTGATTTACCTGAATGGCGAATACCATTTGTATTATCAGTATAACCCATTCGAAAATAAATGGGGGCACATGAGCTGGGGGCATGCCAAAAGTAAAGACCTGGTGCATTGGGAAAATCTACCGGTTGCCATTCCCGAGAAGATTACCAAAGACACTACTACCATGATTTTTTCGGGCTCGGCTGTTTTGGATAAGCAGAATGTAAGCGGATTGGGAAGAGGTAAAGCACCAATTTTGGCTTTTTATACGGCCGATTTGCCTAAGCAACGTAACGAATCGCAGTATATGGCATATAGTAATGATGGAGGGTTAACTTTTACCAATTACGCGAAAAACCCCATCATCGATTTAAATAAAAAAGATTTTCGTGATCCGAATGTGTGGTGGCATGAGGCCTCTAAACAATGGATTATGACGGTTGCGATGGTTGATGAGCATCAGGCGCGGTTTTACGGATCAAAGAACCTGAAAGACTGGACCATGCTCAGCGATTTTGGAAAGCAAGGCAATCAGGGCAGTGGCTGGGAATGCCCTTTTATTATCCCACTGGCAGTAGATGGAAATAAGAATAACACGAAATGGGTATTAATGATTTCGCTATTTGGGCCAAAGGGGCCAACCATGCAATATTTTGTCGGCGATTTTGATGGCAAAACTTTTAAAAATGACAACGATGGCCAGTTAACTTTGCTGGTAGATGATGGCGATTCGTTTTATGCGGCCATTCCATGGAATAATGCACCTAATGATAAACGCATTCTTTTAGGCTGGTTGCAGCCGGGTGGCAAAGAAACCTTCCCATGGAAAGGGCAGATGTCTATCCCCAGAGATTTAGCTTTAAAAACTACGCCTGATGGGGTAAGGTTGTTTCAACAGCCAAGTTCAGTTATTGCAGGTAACCTTAAAAAGCTTGCCCAAAACCGGATGGTTTCCAAACAAAACCTCCTTGTTGATGGTGAACTGAAACTGGATGACATTAGCAATGCAAATTGGATTGAAGCTGAATTTGATTTAAGTAATTCGAAAAGTGCAGGGATCAAACTGGCGCAATTGAAAGACGCGGGAGGAAAAGTGATCAAAGAAATTGAAGTGGGCTACCTGGCCGATAAAAATGAGCTGTATGTAGATTGCTCGCGCTCAGAAAGAGGTATTAAAAATGATAAGAATATTATTCAAACTGCTAAGCTGAATGCTGTGGGAGCTAAAGTGAAAATTCAGATCCTGATTGATAAATCATCGCTGGAAGTCTTTGGCAATGGTGGTGAAAAGGTAATCTCGACCATGATTTTTCCGGATGAGAAAGCAACTGGTATTACTGCTTTTTCAAAAGATGGTAAAAGCACTGTAAGTAGTTTAAGGATTTGGGATTTGAGCAATAAATAGTTGAAATCGTCATTGCGAGGAGGAACGACAGCCAGCCCCGTTTTTTCGGGGAAGCAATCTTAATGAGATCGCTAATAATGGGATTGCTTCAGCTCACACCGCCCGGCTTCGCAATGACGGTAGTATATTATACAAAAAAAACCTTTTCGAAGTGCTTCGAAAAGGTTTTTTTTGTATAGACTTCCGACTCCGGACTAACTTTTAAATTCACTTGTTTTATGGAAATCGATATCAGGGTAATCCTGTTTCGTTAAATTAATCATGTACTCACTATCAGCCAGGTAAACCGGGTTGGCCTCTTTATCAAAACCGATGTGTTGTTGCTTGCGTTTTACAAACTCATCCAGTTTCTTCTTATCTTCTGAAGTTACCCAGCTCGAACGTGTATAACTTAGCGTGCGGAAACGACATTTGGCACCATACTCGTGCTCTAAACGGAAATTAATTACTTCAAACTGAAGTTCACCCACCGCACCGATTACTTTGCGGTTTCCGGGCTGCATTACAAATAACTGCGCCACACCCTCGTCGGTTAACTGTTCAATTCCTTTTTCCAATTGCTTGGTACGCATTGGGTCCATGTTTTCTACCTCTTTAAAAATAGAAGGCGAGAAACTTGGAATTCCTTTAAACTGTAGTTTTTCACCTTCGGTTAGCGTATCACCAATTTTGAAGTTACCACTATCGTACAAACCAACCACATCACCTGGCCAGGCTTCTTCAACAATACTTTTCTCGTTGGCCATGAAATCCATCGGGTTGGAAAATTTCAGCTTTTTATCCTGGCGGGTATGGTAATAAAATTTGTTGCGTTCAAATTTGCCAGAACAGATCCTTAAAAAGGCAATCCTGTCGCGGTGTTTAGGGTCTAAGTTGGCGTGGATTTTAAATACAAAACCACTAAAATTTTTCTCTTCCACCAACACATCGCGCTCTTCGGCCTCGCGGTGTTTCGGGCTTGGTGCAATTTCGATAAAAGTATCCAACAGTTCTTTAATACCAAAGTTATTAATGGCACTACCAAAAAACACCGGAGCCAGTAATCCTTCTGTATATAAATCTTTATCAACCTTGCCATAAATTCCGTCAACCA
Source organism: Pedobacter ghigonis (assembly GCF_903166585.1). Lineage (GTDB taxonomy): Bacteria > Bacteroidota > Bacteroidia > Sphingobacteriales > Sphingobacteriaceae > Pedobacter > Pedobacter ghigonis. Next base: position 104,538 of record NZ_CAESCM010000010.1, on the reverse strand, counting down.
ACTCTACATCGTCTTTTAAAGATTTGATTTCTGTATCTTTCAGGTAATCCAGAAGTGAAGCATCGTTTAAATCGTTTGCGGCAACTACCGAGTCGGTAACCTTGGTTTTATCAGAATTGAATAAATTTAAGTGCTTGTTATAAATGCTGTAAACGCCTTTAAAAGTATGCCCTTGACCAATTGGCCACGAAAGCGGGCATAAACTGATGTTTAGTTTTTCTTCAATCTCATCCAGTAAATCGTAAGCTTCCTTACCTTCTCTATCCATTTTGTTGATGAAGATAATTACCGGAGTATTCCGCATGCGGCAAACCGACATGAGTTTTTCGGTTTGTTCCTCCACACCCTTTACACAGTCGACCACTAAAATTACGCTATCTACTGCCGATAGTGTACGGTAAGTATCTTCAGCGAAATCTTTGTGACCAGGTGTATCCAGAATATTAATGCGTTTACCGCTATATTCGAAACCCATTACCGAGGTAGCAACAGAAATACCACGCTGCTTTTCAATCTCCATAAAATCGGAGGTATTGCTTTGGTTGGCCTTATTTCTTTTTACCGCACCAGCCGTGTTGATGGCACCACCAAATAGCAGAAATTTTTCTGTAAGGGTAGTTTTACCCGCATCGGGGTGACTAATAATGGCAAAGGTTTTACGTTTTTCTATTTCAGGGTTAAGCATAATAAAAAGGAAATTATAAGATAGGTGGAAGCGTTAAAGAAATCTTGCTAAAAGAAGAATTTTAGATTTTTGCTCCATGAGGCTGCAAAGATACGAAAAACTAGCTAATTGTACTATCGCCCAGGGTTTAAACCCTGGGCGATTTTGAGAGCTGTTTAATAAAAACAAAATAATCCTGAAATTCTATAAATCATACTTATTTTTGTGCTAAAATGTTTAGCTTTATTTATCCTCCCTGTTTAGCAAACTAAAATTTTATTGCCGATGCCTACATTAGAAGAAACTTCTATGCCCGCTGAAATTGCGGCTAAATTTGTGAATTACACCTCAAAGCATGTTTTCTTAACAGGGAAAGCAGGAACAGGTAAAACTACTTTTTTGCGGAAATTAATTCAGCTTACGCATAAAAAAGCGATGATTTGCGCACCTACAGGTATTGCGGCCATTAATGCCGCTGGTGTTACCATTCATTCGCTTTTTCAGCTGCCTTTTGGTGCTTTTTTCCCCGATGCTGCTGGGAGTGTTATCAATCAGAACATCACCTTTAACTTTAATACGCCACGTACTATGGTTAAGCATTTAAATATGCAGGGAAATAAAAGGCGGATGATTCAGGAACTCGAGCTGTTGGTGATTGATGAGGTGAGTATGTTGCGGGCCGATATGCTGGATGCAATTGATTTTTCGTTACGCTATATCCGTAGGAATAAAAATGTGCCTTTTGGTGGTGTACAGTTGTTATTTATTGGCGATTTGCACCAGTTGCCGCCTGTAGTTAAAAACGATGAATGGCGGGTAATGGCCGGCTTTTATAAGAGTATTTATTTTTTTGATGCACTGGCGCTGCAAAATAACCCTCCGGTGTATATTGAACTGGATAAGATTTACCGCCAGGATGATTCGGTTTTTATCGATCTGCTGAATAACCTGCGCAACAATCAGATTACCGCACAGGATACGGCTTTATTACAGCAACATTTTATCCGTGATTTTAAACCTGCTGCAACGGAGAATTACATTACCTTAACCACACACAACAATAAAGCCGATGCCATAAACCGTGATCGCTTAACACAGCTGACGAGCAAATCATACTTCTTTGATGCGAAGGTTAGCGGTGAGTTTAATGAACATGCTTATCCGAATGATAAAAGCCTGGAGCTTAAAGTTGGTGCACAGATTATGTTTATTAAAAATGATATGACTGCCGAGAAACGCTATTACAATGGTAAAATAGGGGTTGTGCACCATATCGAAAAAGGTGTGGTAGAAATAGAACTACCAGAGGATAAAACGGTGATCCAGATTTCGCCTTACACCTGGGAGAATGTAAAATACAAACTTAACGAGGCCACTAACGAAATTGAGGAAAATGTGGCGGGTTCTTTTGTTCAATATCCAATAAAACTAGCCTGGGCTATTACGGTGCATAAAAGTCAGGGTTTAACATTTGATAAAGCGATTATTGATATCGGCGATGCATTTGCCCCCGGACAAGCTTATGTTGCCCTTTCGCGTCTGCGTTCGCTCAAAGGATTGGTGTTAACGTCGCATTTACGAGATAGTGGTTTACAGCAAGATCAAAACATCCATTATTTTTCTAAAACCAAGCAACCTGCAGAGGTGCTTGATCAGCAGATTAGTGCCGAGAGTTACGATTTTATCAGAACTTATTTATTATCGGCTTTCGATCTGAATATGGTGCGCTATTATTTTAAAGAGCACATGCAAACTTTTGATAAGAGTGAAGCCAAATCGACCAAGCAGCGCTACGATGACTGGACGATGGATTTATATAAGGATTTCCAGAAAATTACGGTAACAGCCGATACATTTATTAACCAGCTTAAAAACCTTTTTGCCCAGCAAACCGAGCACACTTTATTTAATGTGTCGAAAAGGGTTCAGGCTGCGGTAAAGTATTTTAGTCCTTTAATTAAAGAGGTGTCAGATAAATTTTTAATCCAGATTGAAGCCATAAAGGAAGAAAAACAGATTAAAACTTATTTAACCGAATTGCTTGAACTGGAAATTGTGATTTACGAACAATTGAAAAAAATCCACAAAAGTAAAGCCCTGCTTGAAGCCATTATTGATGGAAAAGAATTCAGCAAGGCTGATACCGATGCCCTTTTAAATACAGTTGAAAGAGAGGCGCAGTTAAAAAAGGCAATTACGCTTAAAGGAACGGCACTAAAAGTGAGAACTGCTGCTGAGAAGAAAAAGAAAGAGCCTAAACCCGACACTAAATTATTAAGCTTTGAATTGTACAATGAAGGCAAAACCTTAGCTGAAATTGCGAAGGAACGGGGCTTATCGCTGGGCACCGTAGAGGGGCATTTGGCTTACTATGTTTCTACCCAGCAACTGGATGTAGCAAAGCTGGTGAAACCCAATAAAATCAGAAATATTACCGATGCAGTTGAAAGTCAGAAAACGAAATCGATGGCTACTATCAGGGAGTTTCTCGGTAAGGATTATTCTTTCGGCGAGATAAAAATGGTGCTGGCATCGTTGTTTCCAACTGAGGAATAGTGGATGTTGTAACCATATGAGTGATTTAAGAAGATAGGATGAATAAAGCGGTTTTAAAAACATGTTTTTGCATTAAATATTATTGAATTAAATTTAAATGCTCTTACTTGCCTTATATGGTTAAATATTTTAATAAGTCTTATCTTAGCATTTGTGGAGAAAGTTAACGTTTTAGCGCAATACATGCCTGCCGAGGCAGCACCGCTAATTGCCAAGTGGATTGATTATTTTCAGTGCGAATTTAAGATCTCCAAAACCCGGTCTACCAAACTGGGCGATTACCGCCATCCTTTCCGTGATAAAGGCCACCGCATTTCGGTTAATTTTAACCTAAACCACTATGCTTTCCTGGTAACCACCGTACATGAGTTTGCCCACCTGTTAACCTGGAATGACTTTAAGAATAAGGTAAAGCCACATGGTACCGAATGGAAGAAAAACTTCCAGCGCATGATGGTTCCCTTTTTTGACATGAACATTTTTCCGGATGATATCCATAAAGCGATAGATAATTACATGTCGAACCCTGCAGCTTCGAGCTGTTCTGATTTACATTTATCACGTGCATTAAAAAAATACGATGCTGATACAACAGATATCTTGCATGTAGAGCAATTACCTGCTAATGCAAATTTCAAAATTAAAGATGGGCGTCGTTTCACCAAAGGTGAGCGTATCAGAAAACGTTACCGCTGTGTGTGTTTAGATGATAAACGCGTTTACCTGTTTAATCCGCTTGCTGAGGTGTTTTTGTTAGATTAACGTATTTTATCGTCTTGCTGAACTTGTTCAGCATCTCTTTCTTAGGCTTGAAATAAGTTTATTGTTTAGCTTTTCTTTTGCAGATCGCGTTAAACCAACCTAAACTCATCCCCATCAAATAAACCTTTATCGCTTAGTTTCAGGTGTGGTATAACCAAAAGGGCCATAAAAGAAAGCGTCATAAAAGGAGCAAGGAGGGGTGAGCCCAAATCTTTAGCATATTGATCGATAGCGGTGTAACAAGTGGCAACCTCGTAGCCATTATGGTTGCTCATTAAACCAGCAACTGGTAGGGGCAGCACCTCTTCTTTTCCATTACCTAGAGCTACAACGCCACCGGTTTCCTTAATTACCAGATTTACCGCCTCACATATACTTTTATCATCAACACCCACGGCAATAATATTATGGCTGTCGTGCGCAACGCTTGATGCAATTGCACCCTGTTTTAATCCAAAATTTTTGACAAAGGAAATGGCAATGGGCGCATCGTGATAGCGGTTAACCACTACCATTTTCAAAATATCGTTGGCTAAATCACTCCCTATGTTCCCGTTTTCTACCTTTGGCGTAGCCAGTAATTTATTGGTAATCAACTGACCGTCTAAAGCCTCTATAACCGGAATTTGGGGCTGATTTTTGTATGGTAGAACAAAATCTTCTTCCTTTTTTGGACTGCACTCAAAATGATTAATCGATTCTTTGCTCGCAACATGGTTGATCCAATTACCCACCATTTTGCCATTTTCGGCAAGTAAAGAACCATTTATATAGGTTTGTTTAACCTTAAAGTTAATTAGATCTTCTATCACAATAAAATCGGCATTATCATTTACCTGTAAAGCACCAACATCCAGTTTATAATGCAATATCGGGTTAATACAGGCTGCACGAAGCACTTTAAAAACATCAATGCCTTTAGCTACTGCCCTCGCACAAATTTCGTTGATGTGGTTGTCGACTAAACTATCCGGGTGCTTATCATCGCTGCAAAACATCATCATTTCCGGCCAATCGTGAAGCAAATGGATTAACGCCTCGAAGTTTTTAGCGGCACTGCCTTCGCGAATCAAAATTTTCATACCACGCTGTAGTTTATCCAGTGCTTCTTCGGCGGTAAAACATTCGTGGTCGGTAGAAATACCTGCATCGATATATTTTTGGGCTGCATCGCCACGCAAACCTGGTGCATGTCCGTCAACGGGTTTACCCAACTGGTGGGCGGCTGCAATCTTTTTTAAAACTTCCTCATCTCTGTATAAAACCCCCGGAAAATTCATCATCTCGCTGAGGTATTTAATCTCCGGGCGTTCTAAAAGTGCTTTAACATCATCGTGGTTTAGCTCGGCCCCAGCCGTTTCGAAAGTGGTGGCAGGAACACAACTCGGCGCACCGAAATTGAATTTAAAAGGCACGGTATTCCCGTTTTGGATCATAAACTCTACGCCTTCCATACCGCATACATTGGCAATTTCGTGCGGATCGCTAATCGTAGCTACGGTACCATGTACAACAGCCAGTCGGGCAAATTCGCTTGGGATTAACATGCTGCTTTCGATGTGCACATGGCTATCGATAAAGCCCGGCGTGATAAACGGACTGCCTGGTCGTTCTTCCGAAAATTTGGTAATCGATTTTATCTTTCCAGCTTCAACCCCTATTTCGCCAAAAAAAATATTTCGCTTGGTGATATTAACTATGTTTCCGCTGACTTTGAAAGTGCTCATTTGTTTTTGATGTTTAATTGGTTAATTGTATCAACCGGCTAACTGTTTAGATAAACCTACAATTAACCAATTTAAACAGTTTGTACGATTAACCCTCTTTAATATTTTAATAATTTATCAATCGTTTCGGCTAATCTGGCTTTAGCTAAAAAATCATCTTCGAGCACCTTATTCATTGGAATGGCCGTGTCTAAACTTGCACAACGCATTACAGGTGCATCGAGGTGGTTAAATAGATGTTCTCCAATCCAGGCCGAAATTTCAGCACCGAAACCATTGGTTAGTGTGTCTTCGTGTAAAATCAATACCCTTCCAGTAACTTTTACAGCCTCTTTAACAGTTGCCTGGTCCCAGGGCTGAAGTGTACGCAAATCAACCAGCGTTGCTTCTAACTCAGGATGATCATTTAAATATGCTAAAGCCCAATGCACACCCAGGCCATAGGTGATAATGGAGAACTGCTTACCGGTTTTTAAGGTTACTGCCTTGCCAATTTCGTTGGTGTAGTAGCCATCGGGTACCGGAGTGGTTAAATTTCTGTACAGGTATTTATGTTCAAAATAGATAACAGGATTAGGGTCGGCAATTGCTGCCAAAAGCAAACCCTTCGCATCTTCAGGAAATGCAGGATAAACAATTTTTAATCCCGGTGTTTTGGTAAACCAGGCTTCATTGCTTTGAGAATGGAAAGGACCGGCTCCTGTTCCTGCGCCGGTAGGCATACGTACCACAACATCGGCTTTTTCTCCCCAGCGGTAATGCGTTTTCGCCAAATTATTCACAATCTGATTAAAACCAACGCTTACAAAATCGGCAAACTGCATTTCTACAACAGCTTTATAGCCATTAATGGATAGACCTAAACCTGCTCCAACAATGGCCGATTCGCAAATAGGGGTGTTGCGAACCCTGCCTTTACCATATTTGGCAGTAAAACCATCCGTAATTTTAAAAGCCCCACCATATTCGGCAATATCCTGCCCCATTAAAACCAGGTTGGGATATTTTTCCATAGCCAGGTCGAGCGCATCGCTAATGGCATCTAAATATCTTTTTTCGGTCGAAGAATGGCCCGGTTGAACGATTTCCTGTTCGAAAGGGAAATACATGTCTTGTTCCTCCTGAAAAGCATTAGCAATAGGTTCGGGCTCATTAAAAGCTTCTTCAACTTCTAATTCAATATTCTTTTTTATTTCAATTTTGATATCTACAACCGAAGAGGATGTTAATACGCCCTGCTCAATTAAATAAGCCTCATAATTGCTGAGTGGATCTTTCTTTTCCCATTCATCAAATAACTCCTGCGGAACATATTTGGTGCCTGATGCTTCTTCGTGGCCACGCATCCTGAAGGTCATGCATTCTACCAAAACAGGTCTTGGATCTTTTCTAATCTCCATAGCCAGCTGATTAATAGTATCGTACACTTCAAGGATGTTATTTCCGTCAATTTGCCGGCCTTCAATGCCGTAACCAATGGCTTTATCAACCAGGTTTTTACACCTAAACTGTTCTGATTTTGGGGTAGAAAGGCCATAGCCATTATTCTCAATCAAAAAGATAACAGGAAGGCCCCAAACAGCTGCAACATTAACAGCTTCGTGGAAATCGCCTTCACTGGTTGCACCCTCGCCGGTATAAACTAAAGTGGCATGCTGTTTATTCGCCAGCAGGTCGGCCAATGCAATGCCATCAGCCAGGGCCATTTGTGGACCTAAATGGGAAATCATCCCTACAATTTTATAGTCTTGTGTACCGAAATGAAAGGAGCGGTCGCGGCCTTTGGTAAAGCCTGTTAACTTGCCCTGCCATTGGGCCATTAACTTTTTTAAAGGAATATTACGGGAAGTAAAAACCCCTAAATTGCGGTGCATGGGCAAAATGTATTCTTCGCTTTGCATGGCTAAGGTACTGCCAACCGCAATGGCTTCCTGGCCAATACCCGAAAACCATTTACCTATGCGTCCCTGACGCAATAATTTGAGCATTTTATCCTCCACCATCCGGGGATAAAGGAGCTTTTTGTATAAATTCAATAAGAATTCGTCGTCTTTATCTCTTCGGTTAAAATGCATATTTGGTTGTTTTGGCTAATGGTTTCTGACTAGGATTCCCGGTTCTTTTTCATCTCCTCAAACTGTTTTGCAAACGATTTATCGGCAACTTTTGGCATTTCGCGGTATTTGCCCCAACTCTTTTTAAAGAAGGTTTTGAGCATAAAATTTTTAAACTTTCCACCAAAGAAATCCATCCACTTGCGTTTTTGCATCATCCTGTTGAACATGCTCCAACCCATTTCTTCTTTTTTGCCGTTTTCGTGACCAGCCGCTGCATCTCTTCGGTTTAACAACAGCATCTTATGGATATCGATTTTTACCGGACAAACCTCCGAGCATTTTCCGCAGAGACTGGAAGCATAGCTTAAATGCTTAAACTCCTCCATGCCTTTTAAATGTGGGGTAATAACCGAACCAATTGGTCCGCTATAGGTGGTATTGTAAGTGTGCCCACCAATATTTTTATACACCGGGCAGGCATTTAAGCATGCCCCGCAACGGATGCAGTATAAGCCTTGCCGCTGATCTTTTTGTGCCAGTAAATTGGTACGGCCGTTATCCAACAGGATGACATACATTTCTTCGGGGCCATCCGTTTCATTTGGCTGACGGGGACCGCTCAGAATGCTGTTGTAAACCGTTAAATTTTGACCGGTTCCGTGCGAAGCCAATAAAGGCCAGAACAAATCCAGATCGGCCATAGAAGGGATTACCTTTTCGATACCTACAATGGCAATGTGGATTTTAGGAAATGTGGTACTTAAACGCGCATTACCTTCGTTTTCGGTGATGGCAATACTTCCGGTATCGGCAATCAGGAAATTCCCCCCGCTGATACCAATATCGGCATTTAAATATTTTTCTCTGAGCAGCTCCCTGGCTTTTTGCACCAGTTGTGGTGGCGTAGCATCAATAGGGGTGCCAAATTTATCGTGGAATAATTGCGCAATATCGGTTGCGCTTAAGTGCATGGCCGGGGTAACAATGTGGTAAGGTGCCTGTCCCAATAACTGAACGATATACTCGCCCAGATCACTTTCCAGCGATTCGATATTGTTTTGCTCCAGAAAGTCGTTCAGGTGGATTTCCTCCGTCGTCATCGATTTGGATTTGATGACGGTTTTGCCATTGTTTCTTTTAATGATATTGAGGATTTCCTGCTGGGCTTCTGCTGCATCATTTGCCCATATCACTTTACCTCCGCGGCGTTGGAAATTCGATTCGAACTCAGGTAGGAACTTATCGAGGTTTTCCATTACCCGCCATTTGACAACGTGTGCCTTTTTTTTAGATGCCTCGAGGTTTTCGAACTTTGACAAGCCGCGCTCAACTGCTGCATTGTATTTACCAATATTGTAATTTATGGTTTTACGATGCGGTAAATCGAAAGCTTTCTCATCAGACTTCTCTAAAAATTCCTCGGCAGTTTTCATCAATGGCAATTTTATTATAGGGGTAACGAAGAATAACTACTTTTAGTTTTTAGCTACTCCGTTAAAAACCAAAGATATGAATTTATGCAGGCACCAAAAGTAATGTGCACAAAAAAAGCCCCAACATTTCGTTGAGGCTTAGTATTTTGAATTATTATTTCTTCGGATTGCCTTTTCCATCCATATCTACTACCGGACGTTTAGCTCTGTTAGCCAGTTCCCATGCAGTATAATAGGTTAATTTGGCTCTTTTTGCAAGGAGCGGGAAGTTAATTTTACTTACTTCATCGCCTGGTTTGTGGTAATCCTGTTGTAACATTCCATCATAATAGAAAATAATCGGAATACCTAATTTAGCAAAGTTGTAGTGGTCTGAACGGTAATAAATTTGCTCAGGGTCTTTCGGATCATCGTATTTGTAATCCAGTTTCATTTTGGTATAAGTAGCATTTACCTGCTCGCTTAGATTAGCCAAATCGCTGCTTAACATTCTCGAACCTACTGAGTAAATGTAATTGGCAGAATCTGGTTTGCCCAGATACTCTTCGCCTGTACGGCCAATCATATCGGTATTTAAATCGGCAATGGTGTTGGCAACCGGGAAAACAGGGTGCTCAGAGTACCATTCAGAACCCCAAAGACCTTTTTCCTCCCCAACCACTGTCATAAACAAAATGCTGCGTTTAGGACCTTTGCCCGCTTTTTTGGCATCGGTAAAAGCTTTTGCCATCAATAAAACACCAGTAGTGCCCGATCCATCGTCATCAGCACCGTTGTTTACTTTATCTTTCGCATTTGGATCAGTTTCTAAACCAATGTGATCGTAGTGACCTGTTAAGATCAAAACTTCTTTTTTTAGTACCGGATCAGAACCTTCTAAGTAACCCAAAACATTTTCGCACCTAACTGATGCTTCGTTTTTGGCTGCACTTGCAGAAAAAGGAACGTTTAATACCTGTGAAGCAGGTGCCTGGCTTTCTACTATTTTTTTCTGTAAATCAGCGGCCGTTGTATTCGCACCTTTTAACAAATCGTTTGCAACTGCTGTTGAAATCGAAATGCGCGGGATATCATTTTGTTTTTGAGCCTCGATCGCTGCATTGGTTTTCACCATTACCCTGCCTTTGTTTTGGGCTTGCTTGGTATTCTCGGTAATCCTGTCTACCATAGGATCAATCAGAATGATGGCCTTTACGTTGTTCTCTGCAAAATATTTCGCACGTGTTTCAAGCATGGCACGGTAAGCTGCCCTGTCAATTCTGGTACCTGGCTTTACAGTTGGATCACCGGCACTGAACATCATTACCACTTTTCCTTTAATGTCGGTTCCGTTAAAGTCGTTGTAGTTATCTTTCTTAATTCCGTAACCGATAAATACAATCTGATCGGTAGAGAAAGTGAAACCGTTATCGCTGATTAAGCTTGGTGAAACGATGTAATCTTTCTGATATTCTTTCGGCTGACCATTAACGGTTACATGGCTTTCTTTTAATGTAACGTTTACCAGATTAATTTTCTGGAAATAGCTGCCATCAACAGGGCCTTTTAAGCCGATAGATTTAAAATAATCGCGGATATAATCTGCAGCCATCCAGGCACCTTTGGTTCCTGTTTCGCGACCTTCATACTCATCAGATGCCAAAACAGACAGGTGTTTATAGGCATTATCCGGGTTAATGGCCTTGCTAAATTTAATCGCGTCTTTATTGGCCGGGAGCGGTTTAATCTGGCCAAAGCAACTTGCCGTAACAAGCGTAGCCAAACCAATGGTTAAAAACTTTTTGTTCATTATGATAATAGTTAGTTGAGTTTCTTGTTAGCACGAAATTTTTTCGACCCGGTTTTGGTGGCGACCGCCTTCAAATGCCGTAGTTAAAAAGGTTTCGGTAATTTTTTTTGCTTCATCTTCTGAAACAAAACGGGCCGGGATACAAAGTACATTAGCGTTATTGTGCTGACGTACCAAAGATGCCACTTCGTTTTCCCAGCATAGGCCTGCCCTAATGCCCTGATGTTTATTTGCTGTTATCGCCACACCATTGGCCGAACCGCAAAGTAAAATACCGTAGGTAAATTCCCCGCTTTCAACAGCCGAAGCAACAGGATGTGCAAAATCAGGATAATCAACTGAATCTGCGGCATAAGGGCCAAAATCTTTTACATCGTAATCCTGTAAAAAATCTTTTAATATTTCTTTGTATTCGAATCCGGCATGATCCGCTCCAATAGCAATTTTAATTTTTGTATCAGACATTGTCAAATTTATAGAGAATTATGAATTCTGTTCGTAATGTTTTTGTTAGTTAGCGTAGAATGCAGCTTCGGCCTTTTTCTTCTTTCTTTCGATATAAGCCGAAACAAAAATACTCAGCTCGTACAATAAGAATAGCGGAGTAGCTACAATCAACATCGTCATGATATCTGGAGTAGGTGTTACGATAGCAGCAATAATTAAAATAATTACAGCGGCATATCTTCTGCTTGCGCGCATCAGCTTAGGGGTCATTAAGCCCAGTTTCGATAAAATGAAAATGATAACCGGAAGCTCAAAAATAATCCCTGTTCCTAAAGTAAGGGTTGCAACTGATGAAAGATATGAATCGACCGTGAAGGTGTTTTTAATCTCAGCACTAACGGTATAACCTGTTAAAAAGTTAACCGATAAAGGGCAAACTACAAAGTAGCCGAAAAGGATACCGATAACGAATAATACAGAAGCAAAAAATACAAAACCACTGGCAGATTTGCGTTCATTCTCATGCAGGGCAGGTTTTACGAAACGCCAAACTTCCCATAACAGATAAGGGAAGCCCACCACAATACCGCACATTACGCAAACATTTAACTGCAGGTTAAACTGACCAGCCATTTCGGTATTGATAATTTCGCCATTGATTTTGGTAATACACATATCCTTACCAAGCGATGGGAAATGCTCAACCATCTTACACATCATACGGTAGGTCCAAAAATCTGGCTTTTTAGGTCCGAAAATAATTTTATCTAAAATTTCTTCATTGAAATAAAACGCGATACCCGTAAATACGGCAACTGCAATTACTGCTCTGATTAAATGTTTACGAAGTACATCGAGGTGATCGAAAAAAGACATTTCTGCCTCTAGGGTTGTACTTTTTTGCCCGATTGCTTTTGTAAGTGATGTTTTTTTATTGTCGCTCATGTTGAAAACAAAAATACCATTCTATTTGAATAGAATGGTATTTACGTGTTAAATATAGAGATAGTTTATATTATTCTGAGAAATGACTGAAAAAATCGATTCCAGCCCATCTGTAATTTTAAAGCTGCGCCTTAATTATACTCAATTGCTTTAAATTTGCTGCATTGGTGTAATTGAATTGATATACACCATTTTCCCCCGTTACGATCAACGATTTAGGTCCGGCGATAACATCAAAACTTTTGATATTACTTAAATGCTGCAACATATTGTCGCCTATTTTTGTTTTATTGGCGATGTTAAAACTCTTTATTCCATAGTTACCTTCGCATAAAAACAGATTATCGCCGCTGGTGCTTAGGCCATGCGGGTTTTGCATGTTGTAAACCGCAATCTGTTTCGGTTTAGCCGGATCTTCTATATCTACAACCTCCAATTGATTAGTGGCTTGCATGCACATATTACCGGTACGCAAAGTAACATAAGCATATTTTCCTTGCACAACCACCGGATCACAAGCAAAAATGTGGCTGTAAGTAGAGAGTTGCACCGGGTTGGCGGGGTCGTTAGCGCTAAAAATGTGCATGCCCCTATTGGTACCTATAAATAATTTGTTTTCATAAGGGAAGATGGTTTCTACGCCCCAACCTAAATTAATGGCCTTTAAAAAGGTTGGGTTCGACGCTGTTTTAACATCAAATAAACTCAGGTTATTTAATCCCACCGTGTATAAATAGTCGTTCATTAAAGTAAATCTGGCCATTGAACCTCCTTGCCCCGAACCACCTTGCGATGAAGAACTACTATAAGCAGCATCGTAATATATTTTCTCCTTACTCGTTCGTTTTTTTACTACCGTATCTTTATAAGTGTAAAGATATTTTCCGGCACCTGGATTATACAGTTGATTGAAAACATCTGTTACCCTTTTAACCTGCTTGATATTGTTCATGTCAGATAGATCAAAAGCCAGTAAGTCAATAAAATTATCGGCGTAAAGGATATTGTTTTGGATTGCTAAATCTACGTTTCCCGGAATTTTCAGAAAAGCCACATTTACTGGCGCACTTGGATTAGCGTTATTGTAGATGTGAATGCCCTCGTTGGGTTCATTGATGAAAAGAAAATCGTTGTAAATGTAGATTTTCCCTGTTTTTTTGGCCGGAGTTGCTTTAGTAATTCCCGTAGGTAAAGCCCTCATTTCCTTAACAGAAATCATTTTTACAATTTGAATGGTCTCATACTCATCTTTTTTGCAAGAAGTAAATACAGCAAATGCAAGCATGAAAAGAACGACGTTAATTAGATTTTTTTTCATTACCAGAGTGTTTTTGAATATAAACGTAATTAGATAACTAAATGCTACAGTTGAAGTTAAATATTAATAGTCAGCTATTTATCGAGTGGGAATAAGAAATCAAATGGAATAAAAAAAGGCTGTCCAAATATTTTGAACAGCCTTTATATGCTTAAACGTTGTAATCGTTTTATCCTTCTGAGAATTCAAACGTTTCCATAAATTTCGTAGTGAAATTACCTGCCCTGAAGTTAGGATCTTTCATCAACTGTAAATGGAATGGAATGGTTGTTTTAATGCCTTCAATTACAAATTCGCTCAAGGCACGTTCCATGGTGCAAATGGCTTCTTCGCGGGTTTGGGCCACGCAGATTAATTTTGCAATCATCGAATCGTAGTTCGAAGGAATTGAATAACCAGCATAAACGTGGGTATCAACACGAACACCGTGACCACCTGGCGAATGAAAATTCGTAATTTTTCCTGGTGACGGACGGAAGTTGTTTGCCGGATCTTCGGCATTGATACGGCATTCGATCGCATGCATCTCAGGGGTATAGTTTTTACCTGAAATCGGAATTCCCGCTGCAACTTTAATTTGTTCTTTAATTAAGTCGAAATTGATTACCTCTTCTGTAACCGGATGCTCTACCTGGATACGGGTATTCATTTCCATGAAATAGAAATTACGGTGTTTATCAACCAGGAACTCAATAGTACCTGCACCTTCGTAATTCACAGCCATGGCACCTTTAATCGCAGCTTCACCCATTCTTAAGCGAAGTTCTTCCGTCATAAATGGCGAAGGAGATTCTTCAACTAATTTTTGGTGACGACGTTGAATTGAACAATCGCGCTCTGATAAGTGACAGGCTTTGCCAAACTGATCGCCAATAATCTGGATTTCAATGTGACGTGGATCTTCGATGTATTTTTCTAAATATAAACCATCGTTACCGAATGCTGCGCCAGATTCCTGACGTGCACTATCCCATGCATTTTCAAAATCTTCATCTTTCCAAACCACACGCATACCACGGCCACCGCCACCGGCAGTAGCTTTCAGGATAACCGGATAGCCCATATCGTTGGCAATTGCAATACCTTCTTTAACGCTGGTAAGCAAACCGTCTGATCCTGGAATGGTAGGAACGCCAGCTTTTTTCATAGTTTCTTTGGCAGAAGCTTTATCGCCCATACCGTTAATCTGCTCTGGTGTAGCACCAATAAATTTGATGTTGTACTCGCGGCAAATGTTAGAAAACTTAGCGTTTTCCGATAAGAACCCATAACCCGGGTGAATGGCATCGGCATTCGTTAATTCTGCAGCTGAGATGATATTTGGGATATTTAAATAAGAATCTTTACTAGGTGGGGGACCAATACAAACGGCCTCATCAGCAAAACGTACGTGTAAACTTTCGCGATCGGCGGTAGAATAAACAGCAACCGTTTTGATGCCCATTTCCTTACAGGTACGGATAATACGCAAAGCGATTTCTCCCCTGTTGGCAATTAGTATTTTTTTAAACATAATTTTACCTTTTCTGATTACACCGATTTTAATGATTACACCGATTTATCCGGTAAATAATCACCACCTTAATCAATTGTAATCGGTGTTATCTAATTAATCTGTGTAATCAATAACTAAATAGGTTCTACCAAAAATAATGGTTGGTCGTACTCAACCGGTGATGCATTATCAACCAGGATTTTAACGATACGGCCTGAAATTTCGCTTTCAATCTCGTTGAAAAGTTTCATTGCCTCAATAATACAAACTACTTTACCTGCACCGATTTCATCGCCAACGTTTACAAACATTGGTTTTTCCGGACTAGCTGAACGGTAGAAAGTACCGATCATTGGAGATTTAATGGTTAAGTATTTCGAAGTGTCTTCTGCAGCGGGTACAGCAGGTGTTGCTGCAACTGGGGCAGTAGGAGCTGTAGCAACTGGGGCAGCAGCCTGTACAAGCGGAGCTTGCGGGATGGTTGCGTGCACAACTGTAGGTGCTTGGTTTGTTTTGATCGTGATTTTGAAGTCCTCTTGCTCAATAGCAACTTCGTTTACTCCAGAACGAGAAACAAATTTGATCAGTTCCTGTATTTGTTTGATATCCATTTTTTAATCCTTGTTATGTGAAAAAAAGTGTATAAATGAATTAACTAAGTTATACTTTTTTTGTTTTAAATTTTAATTATTGCGGGTGCTACGGCTACTCTTTGCGTTAATGGTTTTTTGGTTGATGGTTAATAGCTAAATACGATCAACCATTGTCCATTAACTAAGGAGCCATTTTACTGTAGACTTTAACCTAGTTAGAGTCGTATGCCCATTTCAGGTAAACAGAACCCCAGGTAAAACCACCTCCAAAGGCCGCTAACACAATGTTATCGCCTTTTTTTAAACGGCTTTCCCATTCCCATAAACACAATGGAATGGTACCGTTGGTTGTATTTCCGTAACGTTCGATGTTAATCATCACCTTATCGGTTGTTACACCCATGCGGTTTGCAGTAGCATCGATAATGCGTTTGTTGGCTTGGTGAGGTACTAACCAGGCTACATCGTCAGCAGTTAAGCTGTTTCGTTCCATAATTTCGGCAGCAACATCAGCCATATTGGTTACAGCAAATTTAAATACTGTAGGGCCTTCCTGGTGTGCAAAATGCTCTCTTGCATCAATAGTTTCGTGGGTGGCCGGTTTAACAGAACCACCAGCTTTCATGCCTAAGAAATCTCTTCCGGCACCGTCGGTTCTTAAAATCGAATCCTGAATTCCTAAACCTTCTTCGTTTGGCTCTAACAATGCACAACCGCAACCATCGCCAAAAATAATACAGGTAGTACGGTCTTCGTAGTTAATAATCGATGACATTTTATCGCCACCAACCACCAATACTTTTTTGTGCCTGCCCGATTCGATAAATGATGCACCTGTAGAAAGACCGAAAATAAAGCCCGAACAAGCGGCCTGTAAATCGTAACCCCATGCATTGGTAGCTCCAACTTTATCTGCTAAAACGTTTGCAGTTGCAGGGAAGGTAAAATCAGGAGTAGTGGTGCAAAAGATAATCAGTTCAATTTCCTTTGCATCAATTCCTCTCTTTTTAAGTAAACCGTTTACAGCATGAACAGCCATATCGGAAGTACCTAAACCTTCTCCCTTTAAAATTCTACGTTCTTTAATTCCCGTTCTGCTGGTAATCCATTCATCCGAAGTGTCAACAATGGTTTCTAACTCTGCGTTTGTAAGCACATAGTCGGGGACGTAACCATTTACTGCTGTAATAGCAGCGTGAATTTTACTCATTTTAATAAATTATTTAAATGCCATTCTAATTTTTTCTACCAATCCGGTAGTAATCATTTCCCTGGATTGGAGCACCATATTTTTAACGGCTAAAGGACTGGAAATTCCATGTCCGATAACTACGGGAGCGTTAACACCTAGTACCGGGCTTCCTCCGTACTGTTCGTAATTGAAACGATCGAAAAACTCATCTTTTAATCCTTTCTTAATGGTCAATACATAGAACGATTCTGCCAGTTTTAGCATTACATTCCCGGTAAAACCATCGCAAACGATTACGTCAGCCTTATCATTAAATAAATCCCTGCCTTCAACATTGCCCACAAAGTTAAACAAGTTGGTATCTTTCATCAACGGAAAAGTGGCCATGCTTAGCATGTTTCCTTTTTCATCTTCTTCACCAATGTTCATGAGCGCTACTTTAGGATCTGCTATCTGCAAAAGATTTTCTGCATATAAACTGCCCAGTACGCCAAATTGTAGTAAAATATCGGGTTTGCAATCGGCATTTGCGCCAACGTCTAAAAGGAGACCAGTGCCGCCTTTAATTTTAGGAAGGATTGTACATAAACAAGGGCGAATGATGCCCGGAATGGTTTTAACGCTAAATACAGCGCCAACCAACATCGCTCCTGAATTACCTGCACTTGCAAATGAATCGATTTTACCTTCTTTTAAAAGGTTAAAACCAACTGCGATGCTTGAGTTAGGTTTCTGAACAATTGCTTTGGTAGGATGTTCGCCCATACCAATAACTTCATCAGTATGAACGTATTCAAAATGATCTGGATTAAAGCCTTCTTCTGCAAGAATCGGTTTAATCTGTTCGGTATCGCCAATAAGAACCAGGTGTTCTCCGGCGTTAAGCGATTGATGAGCAGCTATTGCTCCCAAAACAATTGCTTTGGGAGCATAGTCTCCGCCCATTATGTCGAGGCCTATTTTCATAGAAAAAATCTGTTTGTGTTAAGTCAGGTGTAATCCTGAATTTTTCAGTTGACTAAGGTATGACTAAAGCCGCTGAAAACACAAACAATTTTTTAAGAAAATTACCCAATCTGAGTATTTTCGATAACCAGTTTACCGTTGTAGTATAAGTTACCATCAACGTTGTAAGCACGGTGAGGTACGTGGATAGCACCTGTTGCCGAGCATGTTGCTAAAGAAGGAGTAACTGCTTTGTAGTGTGTTCTTCTTTTATTTTTTCTCTGTTTCGAGATTTTCCGTTTTGGATGTGCCATTGGTGTATAATCTAATTATTTTTTTAACTTATTAAGGGCTTCCCAACGTGGGTCGCTTGTTTGTTCATTTTCTTCTGCTTGTTTGGCAATTGTTAATTGCTCTAAGCGATCAATCATCTCCTGATCACAATCTTGGTTTGCCTGCTCGCAGTTTTTGATATAGGGTACCGCTACGTTAATCATTTCGTATAAAGGACCTGATATATCAATTTCAGAATCTTTACGGCTTAGTGTAATAATTTCTTCGTCGTCGCTCTCCAGTTCATCCTCAGCAAATTTTACAATCTGCCTTTCGTAAAGATTAACCGGGTAAGCAAATTCCGACAAACATTTATCGCAATCTAAATTTACAGTACCAATAACTTTAAATTTTAGTATCAACATGGTTTCTTGTTTGTCAAGTTCCAGGTCAACCTTTAAATTCCCACTTTTAATTAACGAATACTCAAAAGCATTAAAAAAGCGGTCATCAAGCTCATAATCAAACTGATGAGTTCCCAATTTTAATCCGGTAAACGGTAATGAAAATTGTTTTAGTGGGTTCAAAGTACTGTAAAATTTTAGCCTGCAAATGTAGGGATAAAATAATTAGATTAAAAATGTTTTTTAAAAATTGTTGATGTTAACTCTTGATTTTTAGACCTTACAGGTTTTCAAACCCATTAAGGTATATCCGAGGTTAGCCGGCTAGTATCATTTCCTTATTGTTTCTGCTCCATTCGCTCCAGGAGCCCACATACAACTTAGGGATAGGTAAACCTGCATAATCCATAGCCAAAAGGGTATGGCAAGCCGTAATGCCTGAACCACAATGCACAATTACATTTTGAGGAAGAACGTGCGATAAGGCTTCTGCATATTTTTCTTTCAATATTTCGGGTGCAAGGAAAGCGCCTGTTGCATCTAAATTTTCGGTGAAAGGAATATTGGTTGCTCCGGGGATATGGCCTGCAATTAAATCAATAGGCTCTGTTAAACCAGCAAACCGGTTGGCATCCCGCACATCTATCACAATGTAATCGTCTGTTTTTGCTACTTTTTCTATTTCGTTTATATCGGATAGCGGTAGATTCCATGCTGTGATTTCGTATTTTTCAACAGCCTTTGGAATTTCAACTTTATTTGTTGTCGGGAAACCCGCTTTAACGGCCGCCTGAAAACCTCCGTCTATTACCTGTACTTTTTCATGGCCAATTGCTTTTAACATCCACCAAAGCCTCGCAGCTGCATTGCCGCCGTTTTTATCATCGTAAACAATTACATGGGTGTCTTTTGTGATTCCAAACCTTTGCAAAACCAGTGTAAATTGATCGAAAGTAGGTAAAGGATGTCTGCCACCTACAGCAAAATCGACAATATTCGCTAAATCATCGTTTACATCTGCGAAAAGTGCGCCCGCTAAATGCTGCTCATCATATCTGGCTTTCGAGCCAGCGCTGGCATCGATAATTACGATTTCGTCGTCTTGGTTTAACCAGGTTAATTCTGCTGGTTTTATGATAGGTGATATATTGTTTTTCATATTCTAATTTTGTTTATCCATAATTAAACCATATAGTTTGAGCACCATTGGTTTTTGCGTATTCTAAAAATTTCCTGAAGTTTCTAAGATCCTGGCCAAAATTATTGCCAATATATCCCTCCCCTTTATCCAGATCAAAGTCAGTAAAATAGTAATCGTAACCCAAAGTATCTAGTTCATGACTATTCAGCTTATCTACCAGATTTGAAAATTGTGAAAGTTTTTTAATTAGTGCTTCTACTGTTTCTAATATAAGCTTTATATTGCCTTCTAGTTTTTCTTTACTTGCAGCAATCTGCTCAAAAACGGTTTGTTTATCATTTTCTGTTTCTGCAATGGACAGCCTGTAATCTATATATTCCACACTCCAAATTTGCTCCATATCATACAAAACCGAAATGTCTGTATCGGTCAGCCTACCTATCTGATCAAGTTCGGGTTCTTCTTCAATAACGTTTCTCCGGGACATCAGGTTACAGAAGGTTCTGCTTAGGCTGTGCTGATTGAAATAATCCACGTAATTATTTGCATTTTGTGAACGGGATATTTCTTCCGAATTATCTGTGATTAGATGAATGTCAAGCCCCATAGCGTAATTTTATTGTTCATTTTTTTGCAATATAGGAGATTTCGGGAGTTTGGTTAGGCTATGTTTTATTTTCTCAAAGCCAACAGTCCCAAAACAGGCCCAATGGCTAAGACCATATAAAGATGGTGCGAATTCATCTCTTTTGATAACATATTAATCACCTGTATACTGACAATCGTAAGTGCAAAGCCAATACAATTTACCAATGTAAGCGAAGTTCCCCTTAGTGCTTCGGGTGCGTTTTTAGCAATTAATGAAGAGAATAACGGAGAATCTGCAGTACCTGATAATCCCCAGATGAATAAAAACAATAGCAAGGCGTACACTGAATCTGCAAAGAGAAAAACAGGGGAGAGCAAACAGCATAAGCCAGATATAGCCAGGGCAATCATCGCAATGCGTTTAGCGCCAAATTTTTGAGATAGCATTCCACCGATCATGCAGGATAGGCCGCCAGATCCGATTACTAAAAACGAAAATAAGGGAATATTTAATTCAGCGGTTGGGTGCGTACTGTTGTAATGGAGCAGCATTGCCGGTAAAAATGCCCAAAATGTGTATAGCTCCCACATGTGGCCAAAGTAGCCAAAAGCAGCCGAGCGGAACCCTGGGTTTTTAAATCCGCTTAAACAGGAATCGAAATTAAATTTTTGTCCGGGTTTTCTAAACGGTCCATCGGCAACAAAGAAAAAGATGCAGCAGGCACCAATTACCGACAAAGTTGAGGTGGCATAAATTACGTATTTCCAGGGGAAGTTTGTGGTAAATGTTTTCAAAAGGTGCGGAAAGGCAGTACCTAAAACCAAAGCGCCTACCAAAAAGCCAAGAGATTTGCCCAGGCCATCCTTAAAATAATCGGAGGCTATTTTCATGCCCACAGGATAAATACCCGCCAGCATGAAGCCGGTTAAGAACCGGAATAAAAGCAATAGTCTTACATCGGTTATTTCGAGACAGATGGCCAGATTAAATAGTGCTGCTGCAATACCACAAACAAAGAAAACTTTTGATGGGGAGAACAGATCGGAAATGGCAAAGAAAGCAAATAGCAGTGTTCCGGTGATAAAGCCGAACTGCACCATGCTGGTAAGGTTGGCTAAAAGGTTATGCTCAAGCGGGAAATTTTTTACAATATCGGGTAGCACAGCATTACCGGCAAACCACAAAGAAGTGCACAAAAATTGTGAGATAACAATAATGGGCAAGATGCCAGCAGGTTTAGTGGCTTTCATTTGTTAAAACTTTCAACTTCGGTCTTTTTGGTTTTAATCTTCGGACCTCCGATTTCCGACTTCAGCTTTGTACCAATAAGACATTTAAGGGCATCTAAGCTTTCGGCTTTAGTCTTTAAACTTTAGCCTTCCCTTAAGAAGCATCATCCTTAATATCGACCTGTGTTTCTCCCACTTTACCGCCGGTACGTAACTGGTTGCCCAGCATTTCTTCCTGTTCCCTGCGTTTTTTTACAATGTGGATGGCCGAAAACAAGGCTTCGGTAAACGAAGTAGGATCGGCCAGATCTTTACCCGCAATATCATAACCCGTTCCGTGATCGGGAGAGGTACGCACAAAGTTTAAACCTGCTGTGTAATTTACGCCATTATGGAAAGCCAGGGTTTTAAAAGGAATAAGGCCTTGATCGTGGTACATGGCCAGTACGGCATCAAACTGCTTGTAGCTGCCATTGCCAAAGAAACCGTCGGCAGGGTATGGTCCGAAAACCATCATGCCTTTATCATACGCTTCCTGAATGGCCGGACTTATAATTTCTGCCTCTTCTGAGCCCAATAAACCGTTATCGCTGGCATGCGGATTTAAGCCCAACACAGCAATTTTTGGTTTTTCGATCCAGAAATCTTTCTTCAAGCTATCGTTAATCAGCTTTAATTTGCTGGTAATTTTTTCTTTAGTAATTGCTGCCGGCACATCTTTTACCGGAATATGGCCTGTAACTACACCTACGCGCAGGCCTTCGCTAATCAGGAACATCAGCACATCTTTGCTGCCGCTTTTTTCCTGCAGGTATTCGGTGTGGCCCGGAAAGGCGAATGTTTCCGACTGGATATTGTGTTTGTTAATCGGAGCAGTAACCAGGGCATCGATATCGCCATTTACCAGATCGGCAGTGGCACGTTCTAATGATAAAAGCGCATACTTACCACCTGTTGGGGTAACCTGGCCAAGTTCTATTTTTACATCTTCTTCCCAGCAATTAATCATGTTTGCCCTTTTTGCCTGTGCCTGGTTGGCATGGTTAATCACGTTAAAACTGAAATCGCCAAGGCTGTTGGCTTTTCTATGGAAAGATGAAACCTTGGTGTGGCCATAAACTATTGGTGTGCAGTAATTTAAAATAGCAGGGTTGGATAATGTTTTAATAATTACCTCTAAACCTATGCCGTTCACATCGCCTATACTGATACCTATTTTAAGTTTATTGCTCATAATTACTGGAAAATTTTAGCGCAAATTACTGATTTTCGATTAAAGAGGTGCTTACCCGATAAAAATTAGTTATTTTGTAATTAAATATAGTGAACGCGAAGATGCGATCTATACGGATGATAGGCAGGTAAGTGCACAATTTTCTGTGGGTTCAGTGCCTCCGTGGCAAAATAATGCGCAAAGATGAGTTTAGTAAAAGCAAAAAAACATTTAGGTCAACATTTTTTAACCGATAAAGGCATTGCCAACCGCATTGTAGAAGCGTTGGTAAATACCGATAAGTACCGCCAGGTTTTAGAGGTGGGGCCCGGGATGGGAATTTTGTCTGATTTTTTGTTGCAGCGCCAGGATTTAGAAACCTACCTGATTGATATCGATACCGAGTCTTTTCACTTTTTGAACGAAAAGTACCCGCAACTGGGTGATCGTTTAATTAATGGCGACTTTCTTAAACTCGATTTCGATGCTATTTTTCCGGGTCAATTTGCCATTATTGGTAATTTTCCTTACAATATCTCTTCACAAATATTATTTAAGATTTTAGATAACCGCCATAAAGTTGTAGAAATGGTGGGCATGTTCCAAAAAGAAGTTGCCCAACGTTGTGCGGCTCCGGCAGGTAGCAAAGAGTATGGTATTTTAAGTGTGTTTCTGCAGGCTTACTATAAAATTGAATATCTGATTACCGTTAAGCCAGGCACTTTTAATCCACCTCCAAAGGTACACTCGGCAGTAATCCGCTTAACCCGCAACGAAGTAGAGACTTTAGATTGCGATGAAAAATTATTCTGGCGCGTGGTTAAGGCTGGCTTCAATCAGCGTAGAAAAACCTTGCGTAATGCGGTTTCTGCAGTAATGCCAAAGGATAAAATGGACAATCACATTTACTTTGAGAAACGTGCCGAGCAGTTAACAGTAGCCGATTTTGTGGCCCTAACACAGCATGTAAGTCAATTAATGGCGGTTTAATCGGCAACAATTTTGTTAAGCTTATTTTTTGAAAAGCAGGCTCTGGTGCATTTCGATTCCGGTAGCCCCGTTTTCCGTTTTACTCCTCCCGGTGAAACCCTTTAAAACAATAAATTCGTGCATAAACCGGGAGTCGTGCTCACTCCAACCGGGTTTATTCAACCTCCGGTACTGCAAAAAATCAGGGTAATGTTCTCGTTGTCTATTGACCGCAATTAAGAGATTCTTGACTGCGGTCAGAATGACAATAAGATAGAGAGGAACTAAATCGGTGTAATCCTGTAATCTGTGCAATCAACCGCCCTGCGCATTCTTGCAAAGCCATGATTATTTTCAGCTAATTTCTCCTTTCCTTTGCCTCATAATTATAAACATCATGGTTAATTATCGCGAAATTTTTGACGAACAGGGAATGGATTATACCACTTACCGTCAATTGGTTGACAAGCTTTTAGCTGCAGGACAAACTACCGGACCGGATAACTCTGAAGCCATGCTGCACTATAGTAAAATGAATGTGCAACGCATGAACAGGGTTGATAAAACGGTTAGTTTAAATGAAGCATTAACAGCTGCCATTAACAATTTAAAAGGAAGCTATAAATTATGGGTGATAACCGAAGGCTGGTGTGGAGATGCTGCACAGATTGTTCCCGTTTTTAATAAAATAGCCGAGGCTGCTCCCAATAAGTTTGATCTTAAATTTGTATTGCGCGATAAAAATCTGCCACTTATCGATGCACATTTAACCAACGGCGGAAGAGCCATACCGGTTTTGCTGGTATTAAATGAAAAAGGAGAAGAAGTATTAAAAAGCTGGGCACCACGACCACAGGTTTTACAAGCTTTATTAAAAGGGTGGAAACAGGAAAATACCGATCCGATGGCTACTGCTGAAAAATTACATAGCTGGTATGCAAAAGATAAAACGCAAACTACGCAGGCTGAATTAGCGGAGTTATTGAGTGGGTTGGAATAACCAATCCATTACCCTTAGGTTGGATTTAACGTCACCCTGGACTTGTTTCAGGGTCTCTTCATTACAAAAGAAGTTAGTCAATAACTAGTCAACCGAAACCGTTAAACCTTCCTGCTGTAAAATTTTACGGTAAACTTCCATTTCAGTAAAAGAACCTTCAAGCACGGGGCATTTGCCTTCGTTGTGCACTTTCCAGGCAATTTTCTCGGCCTGCGATTCGCTGTAGTCTAAATATTTCATCATGCAAAAAATCACATGATCGAAAGTATTAACATCGTCATTCCACAAAATAAGGCGATGTACAGTTTTAAGGGAAGTTAAAATTTCCTCGAGCGTAAAGGTCTCTTCTTTGGTTTCTGTAGACATGGCGCAAAAATAACTATTTTTATGGAAGATATAATAGTTTTAATGTAAGATGGAACAGGTAAAATGGATGAGGGGCAATAGGATAGGGCCGTAAAACATCTTACATCATACATTTTACATATTCTTTCATCTCTTTTAATACATTTGTTAACCAAATAATATACGAGCATGCATCAATCTAAAATTGCCGGAATTGGCTACTATGTTCCGAAAAATATTTATACCAATACCGATTTAAGCCGTTTCATGGAAACCAGCGATGAGTGGATACAGGAACGTACCGGTATTAAGGAACGCCGCTTTGCCGATCGTAACGAGGAAACGACCACTACAATGGGCATTGAGGCAGCTAAAATTGCCATCGAACGAGCTGGTATTACTGCAAAAGATGTAGACTTTATTGTCTTTGCTACACTAAGCCCCGATTACTATTTTCCGGGTTGCGGTGTTTTGCTGCAGCGCGAAATGGGCATGGGCGAAATCGGTGCTTTAGATATCCGCAACCAATGTTCGGGTTTTGTGTATGCACTTTCGGTTGCCGATCAGTTTGTAAAAACAGGCATGTATAAGAACGTGCTGGTAGTTGGTAGTGAAAAACATTCTTTTGCTATGGATTTCGAAACCCGTAGCCGCAATGTATCGGTAATTTTTGGCGATGGTGCAGGTGCAGTGGTTTTACAGCCAACAGACGGGCCTGGCAAGGGGATTTTGAGTACGCACTTACACAGTGATGGTGCCGATGCCGAAATTCTGGCCATGTATTATCCGGGATCGCATGCCAATAAATGGTTAAAAGATAAACCGGCATACCCTGAACAAGAGTTAGGAGGTTTGTTCATGACTCCTGAGATTTTAGAAAGCGGTGCGTCGCTACCTTACATGGATGGGCCGGCAGTTTTTAAAAAAGCGGTTGTAAAATTTCCTGAAGTAATAAAAGAGGCTTTAGCCGCCAATAATTTAACCGAAAAAGATATTGATATGCTGGTTCCGCATCAGGCTAATTTGCGTATCAGCCAGTATGTACAGCAGTTGCTGGGCTTAAACGACGATCAGGTGTTTAACAATATCCAAAAATATGGCAATACCACTGCCGCATCTGTACCGATTGCTTTATGTGAAGCCTGGGAAGCTGGAAAAATTAAAGATGGCGATTTGGTTTGCCTTGCCGCTTTCGGCTCGGGCTTTACCTGGGCCAGTGCCTTAATCAGGTGGTAGTTTTTAAAGATTAAATAGTTTCACTAGAAGATTGTCACGTTGAGCCTGTCAAAACGCCTCATACAGTGTTAAGGCAGTTCCTTCGACAAGCTCAGGATGACAATCTTTAGTAGCGCAGTGTTATTTTTTACTTTTAGCTGCAATAAAATCTCTTAAATAGCTGCAATCGCCTGCAGCAACCTGATAAAAAGGCGTTTTGTTATAATTAAGCCTTAATTCTATAAAATAAGGATTGTTGTAATTGGCTTTGATAAAGTTTTTCCATTTCACATCAGTTTTATCGTAATACGAGAAAGATAACGGATGTGCATTCATGATGATTTGTTTCTGCAGGCATTTGGCGAGCATAAAAGTACACTTGGCTTTAAAATCGGGATTGGTACTTAACGACCTCGCTTTTAAATACCAGGCTTTGGCCGTTTGCGCCTTTTTATAATCTCCATCGTAAACAAACTTGGCAGGCGCACTATTATCGTACGATGACCAGTCGTAGCTGATTAAAAACCAGCTATTACCATAATAACCCGTTTGGTAAACTGCATTGGCCATTTTGTAATAATAGGTGGCTGCATTTTTTTTATCGCTAACCAGTAATTTCTGTAACCGGAGCATTTCGGCCGCAAAAGCCTTTTTAGTAACCGATGCTTTAGCCGTTACATATTTTTTAGGATAATCGTTGGTGGTTTCGATAAATGGATTGGCATAAAGTTTCGAGTTAGATTCTTCGCCATACCAGTTTTCGGGGGCAAAATATTTATAATCAGCCGAAACCTTTGCAAACATCTGAACGGCCTTATCGTACTGGTGGGTACGCAGATAAGTGGTACCATAAAGCTCGTAAAAATCATCGTTTTTAAGCTGGTTAAGTGCCGAAGCCAGTAAGCCCGTAACATCGTTCCCGGTCGCCTTGGTTTTATAAACGGCTAAACCCTGCATACTTTTTGGACTTAGGTTTTTCTGCCAGAAAGCTATACTCTGGTAACTCATATTCTGGAACAGTGAATTTTCTTTTAATGTTTTATATTGCAAGTCGCCTTTAACCATGGCCAGGGCTGCCTTTGCTGTATCACCCAGGCTCAAATAGGCTGGAGCCAGTATTTGCTGGTAAAAGTTTCGCGTGGTTCTGCTAAAGCGCTTTTCGGCACGATCAGTGTCGTAATAATATCGCTCGTCTGGCTGGGTTTTATTTTCTGCAAAGCGTTTTTCATCCAACCACTTTAAAGTAGGTAATAAGTCGTTTTCATTAAAAGGACTTCCTTTTTTAATGTTTTTCGCTTTGATCAATAAATCTACAATCCGGTATTGATCGCGTAATCTTTCAGGTAGTTTATCAGGTTTTAAGATGGCCAGGTAATTGGTGGCCATAAAATCTTTGTTTTCCATCCACGATAAATAGGCAGCAGTTAAAGTACCCAGTTCTGGCTGAGGGTATTTTTTTTCAGTAGCCAGTTTTACTGCAAAATTCCTGATTTCGTTCAGGTGTTTAAGGTTAACGGCTTTTAAACTGTCTTTATATTTCGAACCACCATTATCCGAAAAGTAATAATTGTAAGCTATTTTGGCAATATCGTTGGCTTCGATCAGGTCTTGTTCTAATTTGTTTACCTCACGTACCAATAAAGTTCCGTTAAGCTGGCTTTTGGGCTCGTACTGATAAACTTTCTGCAAACTTTCTATGCCCGAATCAGCATTTCCAAAGCCGTTAATGGCCCAGATGTTGGCTTTTTCATTATCGGTCTTGGCATATTTTAGTGCACCATTTACAGGTGTACTGTTATAATAATAGTTTTTATAGGCTTGTACCCGGCGTTCTGGATTGCTGGCAAAAACCTTTGAGAATAAAAATGCTGATTCTTCCGGATTTCCCAACCTGCGGGTCGATCCGGCATAAAGCGCCAGTCCCCAGCCTTTAACAGCACTGTTTAGCTTGCTTGTTTTAATGTATTTCTCGTAGGTTGATTTACTTTCGGTATGGAAGCCACCAAAATGAAACATACGAGCCGATTGGTAGGCATACCGCAATTTCAGGAAGTCATCCTTTTCATCAGCGGTAAGTTTTAAACCTTCGTTTGCTTTTTCAGCCATGGCCGTGGTATCTCGTGGTTTCGCATCCCAAAGGCTAAATTCTACATTGGCCAAAGGTTCACAGCTTTTGGCAAATAAATAATATTTTAATGGTGCTTTGCGTTTACTCAATGCCTGGATAAAAGTATTTTGTTGCAGGCTATCGGGCAATTGCGATAGGTTCCCGTCAAAATTAGTGAGTTTAGCACTGGTTGCACTGTCGGTTTTATACATTACTTTCAGTACATCTTCTTTTTTAACGTTGAGGTATTTAGCCCATTCGCGGCTGTTGATATCAGGCTCACTTTCCACATCATCTTCACTGTTTAAATACACCATTTCGTTATAGGCGAAAGGAGCATATTCATCACCCTCGATGTTGTTGTGGAAATAGGAAATGTAATAATCGTAGGGGTCTATCTCGCCGCCACAGGCAATGTTTACGGCTATTTCACCGAAAAAGGTGAGGAGAAATACACTAGAGATCAGCGATAATTTTTTGAAAGTCATCATGGGTAAAATGTTTTAATAGGTCGGTATCTAAATGGTAGAAAACAAGGTTTCTTTCTTCAGGCTTTAAATATCGGGATAAAAATTTAGCAGTGGATGATAAATCTCGTGCCGAAACTTCTTCCCAGCGTACTACGTCGCCTTTCATTAAGCCTGCATCGGGGTAATCAACAAGTAAATCATATAAAATGGAATTTTCGCGCTGTTTAAAAAGTTTTGTGTCCTGTAATTGTACTTTACTGATGTGCTTGGAAATACCTGCATACTCCTGATTTCTGAACACCACCGACCATTCGAAAATGGGTAAAGCCACATCAAGTGCCAGTGGGTATTGCGCCAGATAATCTTTGAGGTAAAGATCCATTTCGTGTTGATTTAAAATCGAGTTCTGTTCGCCGTATTTACGCAGGTTACCCATGTTGTAGCACATTAAAATGGCCTTTTCTACCGGCGGTATTCCGCTCGATACAATGTTTTTAACCTGGTGTAGGCGCAAGGTTACCGAAATGGTTTTGCCCTTCAAAAGTGGATTTGCCTTTAATTGTTCGAGAAATTTAAAGTAGGCAACTTTGGTGGTTTTGGTCCAGTCGCAATCGATCTGCAATTCGGCATAATTTCGCTTCCCGGATTGTTTAACCTTATCATCTACAAATTTGGCTATGCGGCTGGCTAAAACGGCTGTTTGCGGCGAATCTATTTTGCTAAAAACATTGTTCACAATAAACACAACCGGAATAATGTTCACGTGCTCAGGTAAAGGGTCAGAAAATTTAATGGGCGAAACAGGTGCTGGCTGTTGTACATCCGGATTAAAATCAACATCCATTATCCGCACGTAGAGCGATTTCGATTTAAACTGATTGATGTAAGCAGTTTCTGCGGGTTTATTGCGGTAATCGGTTTTCCAATAATAAAAAGTAGGATGTGTAACCGATTTTTGCTTACAGCCGAATAAGAAAAAGGCAAAAATCACTAAAATACTTATCTTGCGCATATCAATTTTATCGATCAAAAGTAATATAAAATGCGGGCAGTTTTACAAAGAGTTACACAGGCAAGTTGCACAGTTGATGGGGAAATTACCGGACAGATTGAAAGCGGTTTTTTGGTGCTGCTGGGGATTGAAGATGCTGATACGAACGAAGATTTAGATTGGCTGGCGCAGAAAATTGTGGGAATGCGGGTTTTTGGCGATGAAAACGGCCTGATGAACAAAGCCCTTGCCGATGTAGACGGAAATATCCTTTTAATTAGTCAGTTTACTTTATTTGCTTCTACTAAAAAGGGTAACCGGCCGGGATTTACCCGCGCGGCTAAACCTGATGTAGCCATTCCACTTTACGAGAAGATGATTGCAAAATTATCAGCTTTGCTGGGTAAAGAAGTAAAAACGGGGATTTTTGGTGCAGATATGAAAATAGCTTTACTTAACGATGGCCCGGTTACCATATTAATCGATACGAAGGATAAGGAATAAATCCCAATCTCTCCAAACAGGTATATATGCAAAATGATATCAACTTTAGAACGTCGAAATCACCACAGGTAGATTTAGCCGTGCTTTGCGGATTTGTTATTGTAAAACTCATTTTGCCCTTCTTTTTGGTTAATGCCGCCTATAGCTTACATCGCGATGAGTTTTTACATTTGGATCAGGCTAACCACCTGGCCTGGGGTTTTCAATCGGTACCACCGGTTACTTCGCTTTTTGCTGTTTTAATTCAGTTTTTTGGTAAAAGTGAGGCGGCTGTTCGGTTGGTTACGGCAAGCATTGGTGCTGCAACTTTAATTTTTACCTGGAAAATTGTAGCCGAGTTTAAAGGAGGCCTGTATGCAAAAGTGCTTTGTGCGATTGCGCTAATCTGCTGTGCGGTTGGCCGCCTGGATTTACTTTTCCAGCCCAATGCTTTCGATCTTTTAAGCTGGACAGCCATTTACTTTTTCCTGATCAGGTATATCAATACGAAAGAAAACCGGTATCTGTATTTTATGGCCTTAGCCCTTGGCATTGGTTTTTTAAACAAATACAGTATTTGCTTTTTAGCTGCGGGTTTATTTCCTGCCTTGCTCATTTCTAATCAGCGCAAAATTTATAAAAATAACCACCTGTATTTAGCTGGCCTGGTTGCTTTGCTCATTATGCTACCCAATTTACTTTGGCAATACCACCATCATTTTCCGGTTGTTGGCCACATGAAAGAACTGGCCAGAACGCAGCTCGATAAAATTAAAAGAACCGATTTTTTAAAAGACCAGCTTTTGTACTATTTCAATATCATTTTTATTGTTTTCGCCGGTTTATGGGCATTGCTTTTTAGTAAAACCTTTGCGCCTTACCGGTGGATTGTATTTGGATTTGTGATTTCACTTGGCTTGTTTACCTGGTTTAGGGCTAAAGCGTATTATGCGACAGGTTTATATCCTGTTGTTATTGCTGCAGGATGTACTTATTTAGCTTTATTGTTCAATCAGGGACGGAAAAAATACTTAAGGGTTTTAATGGTGATTTTACCTCTTGCCTTATTTAGTATAACGGTAAAATATGCCTACCCGGTTTTAAGTCCGCAACAAATTATTGCTAAACACCATAAATTTGCCAGAGTGGGCGCTTTGCGGTGGGAAGATGGACTACAGCATGATTTGCCACAGGATTTTGCCGATATGCAGGGTTGGAAAGAAATGGCCAGGTTAACGGATTCAGCTTATGCACGGGTTAAAGATAAATCGGCTTTGTTGGTACGTGCCGATAATTATGGTGAGGCCGGCGCAATAAACTATTACTCGAAATTTAAAAATATAAATGCGGTAACTTACAATGCCGATTATTTGTACTGGTTTAAAATGGATAAACCAATTAAACATTTAATCCTGATCAGGGAACCGAACGAAGAAGATCCGCAGCGTAAAAAAGAGCAGCCATTTTTTAAGAAAATAACCAAAATAGGAGAAGTAACTACGCCATATGCCAGAGAAAAGGGCGCAGCAGTTTTTTTACTGGAGGATGCTACCATTGATATTAACAGCAGGATACAATCGGAAATAGAAGAAGAAAAACATGACCATTAACGAAGCACAGGAAACAGTAGACCATTGGATTAAAACAACAGGTATCCGTTATTTTAACGAGTTAACCAATACCGCCATTTTAATGGAAGAGGTAGGTGAGGTAGCCCGCATTATGGCCCGTAAATATGGCGAGCAATCGTTTAAAAAAAGCGACGAAGAGGTAAATCTGGCTGATGAAATGGCTGATGTAATGTTTGTGCTAATTTGCCTGGCCAACCAAACCGGTATTAACTTAACTGAAGCTTTAGAGAAAAACCTGGAAAAGAAAAGTATCCGCGATGCCGACCGGCATAAAAATAATGAGAAGCTGAAGTAATTATTGAATAGATGAATGGTTGAGTGATTGAATGATATTGCTTGCATTCAATTCACTCATTCAAAATTCAATCCTTTTAATTTAAGCTATAAACTCCATCAAACTGCGGTAAGCCACAAAACGGTTTTTATACCTTTCGTTTAATTCGGCCTGTAAAGCTGGTGCGAAAACTTCCTGATATTGGTTGTAGTTTTCTAAACTATCTACCACGTATTGTGCGCAATAGGTTAGGCCTTCATTTGGCGAATCTACCACCTTTAACAAACGGTTAGATACAAACATGCCAGTAGCCATTACCTGTGGAATGTGGGTTTCCTGCATCCACTGCAACCATTCCTGGGCAGCCGCATCTTCTAAAATGAGCGTAACATTGTATAAGTACATACTGCAAAGATAAATAATATATCATGGCTAAAAAATTGTAACAAGCCTTTCACCTCTGTTTTTATTTTGATTTGCCACTGCGCATGGCAGGAAGGTTTCAAAGTAACTTTGATTTGTCGCTGCGCACGGCAGGAAGGTTTCAAAGTCGATTAACTCAATGAACCAACTAGTTTGGAGTTGGGCGTTTGGAGCTTGGAGTCGGTTAACCGATTAAACTAATGAACTACTAACCAATGCGCCAATCCGCTAAACCCCGTCCCCGCGTAAATTCCTAAACCTTTTCCTGGCTTCGGCGCTAAACATACTGCCGGGATAATCGGTAATCAGTTTTTGGAAATAAATTTTTGCCTGAGCAATATCGTTTAGTTTTTTCTCATACAAATCGCCAAGGGTAAAAAGGGCATCATCCGTCCAAATACCATCTTTAAAATCGTCGGTTACTTTTTTAAGGATATCGGCAGCTTTTTGGAAATCGTTTGCTTTAATCAAAATCCTCGCTTTACTCATCATAATGGCATCGGTAAGGCTGTTTTGTGGGAAAGCAATGGCAATACTGTCCATTTTTTTAATAGCGCGCTCGGGCAGGTTCCTGAATAAAAGCATCTCGGCATCGGCGTACATCTTTAACGCATTGCTATCGGCAGGTGTTTGAATGTTGTCGTTAATTAATAAACTTAAGTTCAAGGCATCGTTTGCTATTAGTTGCGAGGTGGCGGCTTTTAAAACCAGGCACTGGCCGTTGCTGTATTCAAAATTGCCCTGATAAAAAGAAAGTGTCGCACTGCGGAAACGTGCTTCGTTACCAATGGGCTGTCCTTCAAATTGTTTGCTTACCTGTTCGTATACCAAAAATGCTTCCCAGGGTTCGTTGGTTAAGATGTAAATATCGCCTAAATCCAGCTTTAGCTGGCCTACTTCCTGCTCGTTTACGCCTGGCATTTTTATGGCTTCTTCCAGCTCTTTTTCGGCCAATGTGGGTTTATTGAGGTAGTAAGCCTGTAGGTTAGCCAGTTTTTTAATGGCAAAAAGGGTATTCCGGTTTTTACCGTTTTCGGCCAGTAAAGCCTCATAATCTTTGGCCAGTAAATCGAGATCAGCAACCGTATATTTTCCGCTGGTGCGCAGGTTGTAACGGGTGTTCAGCATTTCGATTTTCGATGGCAGATAATACTGGTTATCCTTCCCTTTGGTTAAAAGGTATTCGTATGCTTTAATGGCTGTTTCGTAGGCACTGTTATCTACAAATGTATAAATGGCGTTAAATAGGGTTCCGCCATCTGCTTTAGTCCGTTTATCAAAAGCAATGAGCTGGCGTAAAGCCATATCAAATTCCTGCTGTTGTATATAGTTCCAGGTTAGCAACTGGATATAAATTTCGGCATCAGGTTCTTTCTGTACTTTTTTTAAAATTGCTCCCTGAAAAAGCTGGTAATCATTTTTATCTTCAAAAACATTCGAAAGTACGGCCTCTGCCTGTGGTAAAAGCTGTGGCATGGTACCAAGTGCATCCAGGTACTCCTGCATCAGCATCGGCTTATCCTTTTTAAACCTGTAAACATTCAGCAGTTCGAAAGTAAATAGCTGTTCATTGCCCAATACTTTCCGGCCCTGTTTAAAGGTTTGCACCGCAAAATCGTAATTTTCGAAACGGTAAAAGTTGTTGGCTATATTCCTGATTTTAAATTCATCTTTAGGCAGTTTACTAACCACATCGGTAAAAATTTTATTGGCCGCCTGCACATCTCCCTTTTCCTGGTACAGTTTACCTAAAGCAATGGGATAGATATCACTTTGCGGATTTTTTTTGATTTCGCGCTTAACTGCTTTCTCGGCTGCATCGTAACGTTTCAGCTTAACCAGGGTATTGAAATAGATATCGAAATAGGCTTCATTATTGGGTATGGCATAAAGTTTTTCGAGCAAAACCAGGGCTTTTTCATAATCGCCATCCTGATAATACTGAATCGCCAATGTGCTTTCATCGGGTGTTAAAGGCTGGTTCGGGCGGAAAATCTGCGCACTGGCCCCAAGCGTAAACGATAAGAATATGATGAAAAGCAAACGGTTCATAAACCCTAAATTATAAGTTTTAAATGTAACATTTTAATACCTGATAAGCTAAAGCACTAACTTATATAAAACGTATTTTAAATGTTACCTGTATTTTATTTTGTGTATATGTTATAAATACTAAATTGAACCACGACTTATTATTGCTGGCGGAGGTAACATTGTTGGTGTAAATCGTGGTTAAGTGGTTGTGATACTTATTTTTGTTGTCCCGTTGAGGATTTATTTATGTTAAAGAGGGTTTTTCTATTGTTAATGGTTGCGTTTATTTTTGCCTGCAAAGGGAAGAATGACAGTACTATACCTGTGGATGATTTTTTTAAAACACAGGATAAAGCCTACTACCGCATTTCGCCTGATGGGAAGAGCCTGTCGTACTTAAAATTGCAGAACAAAAAACTGGAGCTTTTTGCCGAAGATCTGACTACTGGAAACAGTGTGCAGCTTACCCACCTGAACGATAAGAGCATAAGTTTTCACTTTTGGACCAGCAATAACGAACTGATTTACTATACCGAAGACGAATCGAAAGAACGCAGGTCTGATTTGTTTGTCATTAACAAAGATGGCAGCAAGCAGGTACAGTTGTACACTAACGAAAAAAGCAGGCTAAGGGTAATTGAAGATCAGTTGATTGATGATAAATACATTATCGTTTCTTCAAATAAGCGCGATTCGACCCTTTTTGATGTTTACCGCTTAAATGTGCGTAATGGTGAAATGGATATGCTGGCTGAGAATCCAGGTAATTTTAGTCGCTGGATGACCGATTGCCGAGGTGAGCTGATGCTTGCCATTGCCAGTGATGGGGTAAATGAAACCTTAATGTACCGCGAAAATGCCGGTAAGTCTTTCAAGCCGGTAATTACCAATAACTTCGAAACTACTTTACAGCCGGTTGCCTTTTCAGAAACCAAATCGCATGGCTTATTTGCCATTTCTAGTGTTAACCGCGATAAAAATGCACTGGTAGAACTTGATTTACTTACCGGAAAAGAAAAACGGGTACTTTTTGCCGACGATACTTTAAACGTTGTAGATGCTACTTACTCGCGTTTCAGGAAAAAAATGCTTTTTGCTACTTACGAAAACTGGAAGAGAGAGAAATATTATCTTGATGATAGTACAAAACTGGCTTATTCAAAAATAGACCAGCTTTTACCAGGTACCGAGTGGATTATAGCCGATAAGGATAGAACAGATAAAGTATTTGTAATCCGCACTTTTACCGATAAAAACCCAGGTTCCTATTATTTGTACACCGCTGCAGATAATAACTTAAAAAAACTGACTGACGTAAGTCCTGCTATTAAACCGGAGGACATGAGTGCCATGAAGCCCATCAGTTTTAAAAGCAGCGATGGTTTAACCATTAACGGTTATTTAACCCTGCCGAAAGGTAAAAAAGCAGTTAATTTGCCTGTTGTAGTTTTTCCGCATAACGGACCAAAAGCCCGCAACAGCTGGGGCTATAATGCCGAGGTGCAGTTTTTGGCCAATTGTGGTTATGCCGTTTTACAGGTAAACTACCGCGGATCTACCGGCTATGGCAAATCATTTTATGCGGCTGGTTTTAAAGAATGGGGCGATAAAATACAAAACGATGTAAACGACGGGGCCAGATGGCTCATTGCACAGAAAATTGCCAACCCACAACGCATTGCTATTTATGGTAATGGTTTTGGGGGCTATATTGCCTTAAATTGTTTGTATAAAAATCCCGATCTTTATAAATGCGGAGGATCGAACTCTGGTGTAATTAACCTGTTTAGTTACCTGAAAACCTTCCCGCCGTTTTTAAAAGCTAAATTACAGATGTATTACGAAATTGTAGGCAATCCGGTTACTGAAACAGATTACATGCGTTTTGCATCGCCTGTTTTCCATGCCGACCGGTTTAAATCGCCTATTTTTATTGCGCAAAACCCCAAGGATCCAAGTGTAAACGTAGCCGAAGGGGTGCAGTTTATTAAAGAACTTAAAAAACGCAATGTTCAGGTTACTTATATCGAAAAGGAAGAAGGCCCTAACCCGGTAATACGCCAGCAGGGAAGAACCGCTTTGTACAAGGCTTTGGAAGAATTTTTACAAGAAAACCTGGGTAAGAAATAGGGCATGGCTTTAGATAAAAAAAGCGGTTACCGTAAAAACTTTTCACTGGGGGTAACCTTTATTGTACTCATTTCAATCCTCTTTATCTTATCACTTTTCCTGGCTTTTAACTACAGTAAAAAATCGATAGAAAATGATTTTGTTTCTGAGAAAGTAAACGTACTGGAGCAGAGCATTAAGCCCTATAACGATTTCTTTCAGAACAAAATGCCCGAAATATCTTATTATAGCGGCTATTTAGATTCTTCTACTGCTTCGAAGTTTGTAGATACGGTAGTGTTAAAGTACCCGTTTATTTCGCGCGTTACTTTTTACGATACCGAGGTAAAAGTAGCGCCGGTAAGAGATGGTATCAACGCCAACTATCTGGGTATTGGTCCGAAATCCATTTATCAGTTTGGAAAAGGAATCAGCCCCGATTCGGTAAAAGTTTACTCGGAAGAAGATCCCACCTCTTTTAACGTTGGCGATGATTTTAATGCCATGGCTTATAAACTGGCTACTTTTGTAGATCGGTTAGATACCGCTGCCGTACCTACACAGGAAGAACTTTTTACCAATTTTTCGGTGGTTAATTCGAGTGAGAATAAAATTACCTACCTGAATATTCCGCGTCGCGAGGACCTGAAAGTATACAAGGAGATGATGAAGCGTAAGTTAAATCCTTCTCCGGTTTACCAGCAGGATGTATTGGTTTTTAAGCTCGATGCACATCATATCAAAATTGTAAATACACGGCCTTTGCTTTATCAGCACATCAGCATTGTGCCGCTTACTTACGATCCAATTGACAATTCGGAAGAAAATATGAATACTGAGATTGCACTACCTGGTGCATTTTCTGATTTTAAACTGTACTTTGTTTCGTCTAAATCTTACATCAAAAAGGAGATTTTTATTTATTTTATGCCAATTGCCCTGGTGCTTTTACTGGTGTATGGCGTACTGTTGCTGGTTGCTTTTTTAATTTACCGTAACCTGAACATCAACAGCAAAATGTTTAAGTTGCAGTACGATTTTGTGAATAACCTTACACACGAATTTAAAACACCGGTTAGTGTGATTAAGATTGCGGGTAACAACATTAAAAGCGCTCAGGCATTGAGCCAGCGGGAACAACAGTTGTATGGTAAAATACTGGATGAAGAAGCAGACAAGCTTAACGGTTTAATGAACAAGCTGCTGGCTTTTACCCAGATTGAGAATAAGGCAATAAAATTAAACCAGGAGGAAGTTAATATTGTCGATTTTATTGAAAGCACCATAGAGTCGCACACACTTAAACATCCCGATTTTAAGATCACCTACGAAGTGGTAGGCTTTAAAACCTTTATAACCGATCCGGTGTTGTTAGGGAGTTTGTTCGATAACCTGGCCGAGAATGCCTATAAATATTCTAAGCCCGATCAGAAGAAACTCCATATTAGTGCCAAGTTGATTAAAGGCGTGCTGGTTTTCAGGTTTGCGGATAAAGGGATTGGAATAGCAGCATCAGAATTAAACAATATATTTAAGAAATTTTTCCGCATCCAGAACGAATATAACCAAATGGGTAGTGTAGGCCTGGGTTTGGCATTTTGCAAAGAACTGGTTAACTTTATGGAGGGAGAAATCTCTGTTAAAAGTAAAGTAGGCAGTGGTACAGAATTTAAAATCGTGCTGCCTTTTAATAGTTAGAGAAGGTTGGAAGTTTAAAGGTTGGAATGTTAGAACGTTGATTTAACCATCAAACATTACAGCGTTGCAACATTAAAACGAGGTTGAAAAGTTTAAAGGTTGGAATGTTAAAACGTTGGGTTTAACCTTCAAACATTACAGCGTTTCAACATTAAAGAAAGCGGTTGGAAAGTTTAAAGGTTGGAATGTTGGAACTTTGGGTTTAACCTTCAGACATTACAGCGTTTCAACATTAAAACAACAGATAAAACAATAAATAAAGTTAAAGGTAGTAGCGCCGAAACATTTCAACGTGGTAGCCTTTCAACATACAATGTAAACACATATATAAATGTCTAAAGAAGTAAAAATATTAATCGTAGAAGATGATGAAAATCTTCGCTTTCTTGTAGCCCACCGCTTAAAGGCCGAGGGATATACTGTGCTAGAGGCAAATGATGGCGATGCAGGTGAAAGGATGATTTTGGCTGATCAGCCTGATATTGTTTTATTGGACTGGATGATGCCGGGTAAACAAGGAGCCGAAGTTTGCGAGCATGTCCGTAAACAGGGTTTCGAAAACCTGATCATTATGATGACTGCCAAAGCGCAGGATGTAGACAAGATTGATGCCTATAATTTTGGTGCATCTGATTACATTACCAAACCTTTTAACATGGATGTTTTGGTAGCCATGCTGGAGAGTAAGGTGAAATTTATTGTGAATAAAGATACCGCCGAAATTCACCGTTTTGGTAATATGGAACATCACCCGAATATCCACACCTTGTTTAGGGATGGAAAGAAAATTGAGTTAACCATATTGGAGAACCGTATTTTATTGTACTTCTTGCGTAATCCGGGTAAGGTAATTAACCGCGATGAGCTGATGCTGGTAGTTTGGGGTTATAACTCTGATGTTAATACCAGAACGCTTGATATGCACATTGTGCGCCTGCGTAAGAAAATAGAATTAAATCCCGATAATCCGCAGTTATTACAAACCGTAAGGGGAGTAGGTTACCGGTTTAACGCGGGATAGGAGTAATTATTGAATGAGAGAATGATTGAATGAATGGATTGGCTTTTGCTCAAAACATTCATTCAATCATTCAATCATTTTTAACTACGCTCGTTTCAACGTAAAAATTGTAATCTCAGGTAGTATTCCAACTCTGCCCGGATACCCTAAAAAGCCATAACCTACGTTAACGTAAAGTTGCTGGTGTTGTTCCTGGTATAAGCCTGCCCATTCTTTATAAATGTATTGTATAGGGCTCCATTGAATTTCTTTAAACCTTAAGCCAAACTGCATGCCGTGCGTATGACCACTAAACATGGCATCAATTTGCGGATATTTTTGCAAC
The DNA here is from genome assembly GCF_903166585.1 of Pedobacter ghigonis. Classification (GTDB taxonomy): domain Bacteria; phylum Bacteroidota; class Bacteroidia; order Sphingobacteriales; family Sphingobacteriaceae; genus Pedobacter; species Pedobacter ghigonis. The sequence continues at coordinate 64,671 of NZ_CAESCM010000010.1, read as the reverse complement.
ACCTCGCCGCGCCAGTGAGAAGGATCGTGGCTCAGTAATAGTTTTACAGGTAAGTCGTCGGTGTTTTTAACTGCGAGTTCCATTTTACCATATTTCGGGAAACGACCCATGCCCCAGTTTTCGACCCCTAAAATTCCGATTTCTTCGCCATCAACCTTTAACCTGCGGTTATCGTTCATCAGCAGGTCGTAACCCATAATTTTGTGCACATCAACCATATCTTTCAGGTTTTTTACCTTAGCTGGCGATGATTCCTTGCCAAAAAAATAGTCGCCATAATCGTGGTTCCCGAGCGATGAATAAACGCCCAGTGGTGCTTTTACTTTCGAGAAAATATCCTGGTAATCGCGTACTTCGTTGGTGAGGTTGTTTACCAAATCGCCTGTGAAAAAGATGAAATCGGGTTTCTCGCCCAGCAGCATTTCTACACCGCCTTTTACAGCAGTTTTATTATAGAAACTTCCCGAGTGGATATCTGAAATCTGCCCCAGGGTAATGCCGTCGAAAGCTTTTGGCAGGTTAGGCAATACTAAATTCACCCTTCTTACCTGATAATCGTATGCACCGGAAATAATGCCCCAGCTTAAAGAAGTTAAGGGAACTGCGGCGGTAACCAGTCCGGCTTTAACCAAAAACGCCGAACGCGAAATTTTATCGTCTTCGTGAGTGCTTGTAGCTGTTACAGGTGCAGCTGTGGTTGTTTTTTTTCTGCTTAGCTTAATCCATAACCTGCGCAAATCATCGAGCACGAGGAAGGGCAGCATGGCCAGTTTGCAGGCTACTGTTAAAAAGAAAGAAACCAGAATGATTGCACGTAGGGTTAGAAACAAATTGAGGTAAATGCCACAAAAAACGCCAAAAATCAATAAGGCGCTATAGCCCCAGTATGCAATGGCAAATACTTTTTTAGTGTTGGGTTTCCATTTGTTAAAAACAGATGTAATGGCTTTGAAACAATAAATATCAAAAGCGATAATAAAAATGCAGGCGGCAATGATAAAAGGTAATCTTCCCATTTCTGGTGAGTTGAGTAATTTATTAAACAAAAAGGCAGGTATTTCGCCTGCCTAAATTAAAGAAATTATAATGTTTTATTATCTGAAATCGTCTTCATCTTCTTCCTCATCAAATTCGGCATTAAATAAACTGCCAAACATATCGCTAAAGCCAAAGCCACCGGTTAAGTAATTTTTACTCAGCTGAGAGTATTCGGCTAAGCCATGCAATACAAACTCCATTAACAACAAGGTTTGGTTTTCGCTTAACTTGGGATGGAATTTTTTAACCGTATCGTATAAGCCGGGCACCAGCATCAATGCTTTTTTGTATTGAACACTGGTTAAAAGATCTGTTAAATCTACATTATTGCCTTCAGTAAACCATTCGGTTATTTCGGTATAAGGATTGGCTGTTTTGCTTTTTTTAGCTTTTTCAGGGTCAGGGAAATAACGTGCAAATAAAGTTTTAACTGCTTTGCCGATTAAGGTAGTGGCTACATGTGCCGGTCCTTCCAGTTCGCCTTCGTACACCAGCTCTATTTTACCGGTTATGGCCGGGATAATACCCGCTAAATCTGATAAACGCACAAAAGCATTTTTTTCGCCCGAGATCAGCATCCTTCTTTCGGCGGTACTGATTAAATTTTCATAAGCCGAAATGGTTAACCTGGCCGATACGCCCGATTTCTGGTCGATGTACTCACTTTTACGAGCCTCGAAAGCAATTTGCTCAATTAAATCTTTTAGCAAACCATCGGCTTCGATACTGGCTTTTTGTTCTGTAGTTAATTTGGCTTCCTGGAAAGTAATTTTGCGCGAAATTTCGATGCTTTTTGGGTAGTGGGTTAAAATCTGACTTTCTATCCTGTCTTTCAATGGGGTAACAATGCTTCCACGGTTGGTGTAATCTTCAGGGTTTGCAGTAAATACAAACTGGATATCTAAAGGCAAACGCAATTTAAAACCGCGAATCTGAATATCTTTTTCCTGCAGCATGTTAAATAAGGCTACCTGGATACGTGCCTGTAAATCGGGCAGTTCGTTGATTACGAAAATGCTGCGGTGTGCGCGCGGAATTAAGCCAAAGTGGATAACTCTTTCATCATTGTAGGTTAGTTTCAGCGTGGCTGCTTTTATAGGGTCAATATCGCCAATTAAATCGGCTACGGTAACATCAGGTGTAGCCAGCTTTTCGGTATAACGTTCGCTGCGGTGTAACCAGGCAATTTCTGTGGCATCACCTTTGGTGGCAATTTCATTTTTTGCATACCATGAAATCGGGTTCAGCGGATCGTCGAAAATTTCGCTTCCGGCTACGTAGGGTACATACTCATCCAATAAATTAACCATTAAACGGGCAATGCGTGTTTTGGCTTGCCCACGTAAGCCCAGAAGTAAAATATTGTGGCGCGATAGAATGGCCGTCTGTAACTCGGGGATTACCGTTTCATCATAACCAATAATACCTTCAAATTCGGTTTTCTTATCACGGAGAACTTTAATCAGGTTTTCCCTTAATTCTTCCTTAACGCTTCTTGATTTATAAGTGGTAGCCTTTAACTGGCCTAATGTAGTATTTTGCATTTTTTGGTTTAAATGGGTCTAAGGTTCAGTGTTTAAGGTATAAGGTTTGTAAAGTGAACAAACAACTTCCATAAATCTATCCCTTTTTAATGTTTTTATGGTTGATTAGGTAGCATTGGCGATGGGTTTTATTTTAAACCCTCTGCCTTAATACCTTCTACCTTATTTAACTGTTTTTCTTCTGTTTTTAATGTAATCTTCAAAAATGTATTCGCCTAAGCCATTTAATGAGCTGTAAAAAGCCCGGCCGCCGTTTATTTCGGTAAATTGGCGTACAAACTGCTGCAGGTAAGGATCTTTGGCAATCATAAAAGTCGTAATCGGGATCCTTAAGCGCTTGCACTGCGCGGCCATGTTTAACGTTTTGTTAATTACTTTGCGGTCCAGTCCCATGCTATTTTTGTAATACTTGCCATTTTCTTTCAAACAGGTAGGTTTACCATCGGTAATCATGAAAATCTGTTTGTTGTGTGTTTTCCTTCTGCGGAGCAAATCTGCCGCAAGTTCTAATCCGGCATAGGTATTGGTATGGTAGGGACCAACTTGTAAATAAGGTAAATCTTTTACGGTTATGGGCCAGGCATCATTACCAAAAACCACAATGTCCAAAGTATCTTTAGGATATTTCGTTTTAATAAGTTCGGCCAGGGCCATGGCTACTTTTTTTGCAGGGGTAATCCGGTCTTCGCCGTACAAAATCATCGAGTGCGAAATATCAATCATCAGTACAGTAGAAGTTAAGGTTTTGAAATCTTTTTCTTCTACCTCCAGATCGCGGTCGGTGAGGGTAAAATCATTAATGCCATGGTTAATTTGTGCATTTTGAATAGAAGCAGTCATATCGATCTGATCTAAGCTGTCGCCAAAATTATATTCTCGTCTGTCGGCATTTTTTTCTTCGCCAATGCCCGATTGGTTACTGTTGTGGTTGCCCCGGCCACTTTTTTTCAGTTTCCCGAAAATTTCATCAAGGGCCGATTTGCGAATAGTTTGTTCGGTTTTGGCGGTAATTTTAAATTCTCCCGATTGGTTGTCTTCGGTGAGATAGCCTTTATCTTTTAAATCATCTATAAAATTACCGATACCATAATCGTTATTGGTAAGCTTATATTGCTTATCAAGTTCATTTAACCAGCTTAGGGCCTCGGCTGCATCACCTGCTGTATAATTCAGCAGTTCGCTAAATAATTTTAGCAATTCATCAAAGCCACCTTTGGGCGTATCGCCGGGCTTGTAATCAGAAAAACGAAAACCTCTCATGTGCTTTTATAAACGGATTATCGAAGATAAAAGTTTCGCTTTGTATTAATTTAAGCGGGGTGTCATATTTGAGTGGAGCTGAAAGACCAAAGCGGAAAGACCAAAGCAGAAAGCAGTTGCATTTGTAATGCACATAACGGAAATAACATACAGCTATAAAATCGCTTTTCTCATTCATCCTCGTTACAAACGAGAACGATGGTATAGGCAGACCTTATAGGTTTTGAAACCTATAAGGTCTTAAAAAAATTAAAGCGCCATGTGGTAAATCTTTTTATTGTAATCGGGGTTGGCTCCAACCTGCGAAGCAACGAAAGCCCCAACTTTACAGGCATTATCCAGGGTAGTTTCCATGGGGTAGCCTTGCAGGTAACAGGCAATAAAGGTAGCCAGAAAAGCATCGCCTGCACCAACGGTATCGGCAACCTGTACTTTGTATCCCGGGTGTTTAAACAGCTTTCCGTCTTTTAAAATACAGGCTCCATTGTTGCCCAGCGTTAGGCAGATGATATCGATATTAAATTGGCGTGCAAGTTGTTTCAGCAGTTGTTCGTCGGTATTACCGGTTAAGCCGAAAGTATTTTTTACCCAAACAATTTCATCCTCGTTTATTTTTAAAATATTGGCATGGTTTAAAAGATCGCCAATTAAAGCTTTTTCGTAAAAGGGGCTTCTCAGGTTGATATCGAAAATTTTTGTTTTAGCATTTTCCAGTAAGCCTATAATGGCTTTTTTAGAGCGTTCATCGCGACAGGTTAAACTGCAATATACCAGCGCATCGGCCTGTTTTACTGCTGCAATATTTTCGTCGGTTAGCTGGATATCATCCCAGGCAACAGGTTGTTTGATGGTGTAGGTGGCTTGGTGGTTGGCATCGAGCTGTACCACAACGGTACTGGTAGGTAATTCGGTATTTACCTGAATCAGGTTTGTTGCAAAATGATTGCTGTTTAAAAAATCCAGTAATTCGCGGCCATTATCGTCGTTACCAACTGCGCTGATAAAACTGCTCGTTATATTTTGTTTATGCAGGTTAAGCGCAACATTCATACTCGAACCGCCGGCTTTCTTCCCCTCTGGAAAAACATCCCAAAGTATTTCGCCAATTGTAATTACTTTATTTTGCATAGGTGATTTTATAAAATGTAAAGAAACAATTTTTAGCGGTGGAACAAAATAATTTGTTTCCTATCTTTAAGTTTTACCCAATTATCCTAAAACATGAAAAAAATACTTCTTGCTTTACTGCTGTTAATTTCGTTCGGAAGCTTTGCCCAAAATGCAAAAGATAAGCAGGCTATACTTAATTTACTGGAGAAACAACGTACCGATTGGAATAAAGGCGATGTAGAAGCCTTTATGGAAGGCTACGAAAAGTCTGACAGCTTGCTATTTGTAGGTAAAAGCGGACCAACATACGGCTGGCAAAAAACGCTCGATAATTACAAAAAGGGCTATCCAGATAAATCAGCCATGGGGTATTTGGTGTTCGGCATTAAAAAAGTTGATTTTTTAAAATCTGATTTGGCTTTTGTATTGGGCAGCTGGAATGTGAAACGTGAAAAAGATGAGCTGAAAGGCTATTTTACACTACTTATTAAAAAGATAAAAGGGGAGTGGAAGGTTGTTGCAGATCATAGCAGTTAAAGGATGGATGATGGGAGATGGATGATGGAAAATGGAAGAGGGAATTGATGTGATTTAATTGAGGGCGATAAAATCGCCCTTCCCGCCTTTTCCCGTTGCAAACGGGGACGATGGTTGTTTATTCCCCCAATTTAAAATCTTTATAATAGAAATCATTGTCGGCATCTGTTAACTGGCGGATAACCCTGCAGGGATTGCCTGCTGCAAAAACATTATCGGGGATATCTCTGGTAACAATACTGCCTGAGCCAATTACCACATTCGAACCAATTTTTACTCCCGGATTAATTACCACATTGCCACCAATCCAAACGCTGTTGCCAATGGCAATTTCCTGCGCCCATTCGTACTCCTGATCACGCAGGTGTGCGTGTATGGGGTGACCGGCAGTATAAATGGCTACGTTTGGTGCTATAAACACATTGTTGCCAATACTAACTTTTGCACAATCTAAAATTACCAGGTTAAAGTTGGCGTAAAAGTTATCGCCAATTTCGATGTTGTAACCATAATCGCAACGGAAAGGAGGTTCTACATAAAACATCTTTTCGGTTTTGCCGAATAACCTTTTTAGCAGCTCTTTGCGCTGTTTGATGAATTTAGGAGCAAGGTTGTTAAATTCGAAAACAATTTCCCTGGCTTTTAATCTTTCTTTTGCCAGTTCCGCATCGCCTGCCTGATAGGCCTTTCCAGCCAGCATTTTTTGTTTTTCGGTAAGTATATTGTTTTCCATCTGATTCTGAATGATAATGAAGTTTTGAACGCAATAATAACAAAAACGGGGCTGTCGTAAACGATGCCCCGCTGTATTTTAATTATCAGTACTTTATGGTCTGCCTTTGGCTAAAGCCCTTTCGGCAATTTTAACTGCCTTTTTCTCTCTCCAATGAGCGTATTTTTCTTTGAAAGTCATTTTAATTAAGCTATCTATTGCTCCGTGGGTAAACAAGCTCCAAACGCTGGCCACTTTACGGCTAATCGATTGGTCCCAGGCGCGTAAACTTAAAGAGAACGATCCGTCAACATATTTCATCCAGTGCCACATGCCCGTTGGCATAAACAAAGTATCGCCATGTTCTAAGAAAACTTCGTATCCTTCAACGCCATTTAAAGCAGGGAATTTTTTGAAATCAGGGTTGGCAACATCATAATCTTCGAGTGCATAAGTGGCGTTTGGCAGGCAATATAACCTGTCTTTCCACTTGTAATCGAATAGGATAATGTGCTTTCTGCCTCCAAAATGCGTATGGAAAATATGTGGTAAATCGATATCGTAGTGCAGGAATGTTACCGAATTTGAACCCCCAAAAAACATAGCAGGCATGCTTTCAATAAAGCCACCCATTAAATCTTTAGGGATTTTAATATCGTTAATCAGGCTTGGCACTTTTTTAAACAGGTTGAAAAAGAAAATTCTCAACTCGGTTGGCTCACGCTTAATTAGATCAAGGTAATCGCCAAATTTCATGTGTGCAGTAGCTGCGTTAATCGGTTTCGATGGGTCAGCTTTAGAGTTATCGTAAAGCGGAACTTCCAGGTCGCCGCCAATTTCTTTTAAATATTCAGTTGTCCATTTTTCTCTAGCAGGCCAGTCTTTAGTAAGGCCCCTGATTACTAACGGACGTTTAGTTTTCAGGTAATTTTTCTTAAAATCTTCGGGAGTAATGCTCTCAACGATGTCAACAGGTTTTAAAATGAAACTCATGCGCTTAAAATCGGTTATTTGTGCCGAACAACAAATGTGTAAATTTTATTTTAGAAAATTGATGTCCGCAAGTAAATGTGACTAAAATCACGTAATCTAAATTAGTAAATAGTTAACAATTTAATAACTAAGCTTCCACTTTCTGTTTAACTATTTCGGTATAGGCTGCATTCCAGAGATCGATTCTTTTCTGCAGGGCTTGTTTGGTTGTAGTTTCTGCCTGTTCCCAAAAAGCTTCGTCTTTTTCGCATAACTTCTCGGTCATAGATAGGGCTAAATGGCTGTGGTGGTCGCCATCTACTTCGATATGACGTTCCAGATAGTATTTAAAAATGGAAACCTGGTCGGGCTGGGAGCTGTTCAAATCGTTAACCATGCTAAAAAACATGTTCGGAATCAGGTCTTCGCGACCGAAGGTAAAACTTGCAGCCTGCAAATGTGTTTGACCACTGTTTATGGTTTCGAATGTTGCATTAACGAAATCTCGTGCTGCCAAAGGTACTTCGGCAATTTCGAAAGCTTCGTCAAAACTTTTACCGTTTTGCAATGCACTTATAAATGTGTTTATAGGTTTAGTATCGGCACCACATTGTTCCATGGCATCTAAATAAAGCTCGAAATGACTTTTGATCTTGCCATCTGCATCTACATCCGATTCTTCGCCGGCTACAATTTCATTAATCAACTGCCTCGTAACCGGATCGCCAACGGGAAACCAGGGTAAGGTTGTACAAGTTAAATTAATCTGTAAAGCTTTAAGCAGCGACATAAAATCCCACACTGCAAAAATATGGTGCTCCATAAAAATCTGCAGCTCTTCGAGCTCGCTTATGGCGGTGTACACTTTATGGTTAATTATTTCCTGTCTTAAAGGCTCAATTTTTTCTTGTATTTTTATAATATTTGGATGCATATCTGAATGGGGGCTCCGGAGTTTTGAGTATAAACTCCATCATCCTGTTTTAATCGTTTATTGTTATTCTTTTTACTCTGTTTAAAGCCCGCAAATTTACGCTGTAAGGTTAAGTTATACAAGCTTTTGCTGTAGTCAGCTGGCATTTTTTGACTGTACCCAGTCATTTATAAGCCATAATTTTCAAGCATTAGTGGTATGCTAATTAAACATGCCTTGCTTATTCTCGAAACCAGATTTGAATAAAAAAACGCTCTTACTATTGGGCAAGAACGTTAATTTTGAAATCACACGGAACGTGAGCATGTTAATAAGGATATCTTTCGATTTAAACGATATACGTTAAACAGTGTGTAATGGTTTTTTATAACAAAAACGATCTGAACGTAGCCAGATCGTTTAATGTAGGTCATAAGGATTTATAAATACTATTTAGGCATTAAAACGGTATCAACTACGTGTATAACGCCATTTTTTTGATAAACATCGGCAATGGTTACTGTGCTCATACCGCCTTTTTCGTCTTTTAGAACCAGTTTTTTACCATCCATCCAGGCCCAAAGTTTGCCACCCTGAACTGTTGTTAGCTCTGCTTTGCCACCACCTGCTTTAATTGCTTTTGCAATGGCTTTGCTATCCATTTTACCTGCAACAACATGGTAAGTTAAGATGCCGGTAAGTGTTGCTTTGTTTTCTGGTTTTACCAAAGTTTCTACCGTGCCGGCAGGAAGTTTTTCAAAAGCTTCATTTGTTGGTGCAAAAACAGTAAAAGGGCCAGCGCTTTTTAAAGTCTCTACCAGGCCAGCCGCTTTAACCGCCGCAACCAAAGTGGTGTGGTCTTTAGAATTCACTGCATTATCTACGATATCTTTAGTAGGGTACATTGCTGCTCCGCCAACCATCGGATTTTTTTGAGCGTAAACTTGTGTTGTAAAAGCTATCATGATAACAGCAAATACGGATAAGATTAAGTTTTTCATTATTTCTATTTTTTAAGTTTCTGTTGTTTGATTCCATGTACGATGGTTTACAGATACTTGGTTTTTAGAAATGAAAATAAAAGTTTAATTGATTGATTTTTAGTTATTTAATTTATTGTTTTTAGGATTGGAATGCTGTTGGGAAAACTCCGGACGTTTAAAACTTACAGAGCTTATGGTATCTTTTTTAAATCAGAAACTAACCTAAAAGCTTATCCTTAATTTACTTTGGCTGTCCTTATTTTTTTTGAAAAAAACTTAGGAAAAAAACGTTTTAACAGCACGGCTTTGGTTTCTTTACCACCTATATAAACTTCTTCTTTTTTATTGCGTACGGCTTCTGTAATTTGTTTGGCACAATCAACAGGGCTCATCGCATTTTCGTGCGCATCGCCCATTTTATTTAAGGGTTGTCCATCAGCAGTAAGCGCATTGTAAGTAACCTGCGTTTTTATAAAGCCAGGGCAGATAATCGTAATATCGATGTTCTGATCATAAACTTCCGACCGGAGCGAATCGAAATAGCCATGAAGTGCGTGTTTGGAAGCGGCGTATGTAGAACGGAATTTTGTGCCAAATTTGCCAACCAAACTGCTTATTACTACAATTTGTCCGCCGCCGTTGGCGATCATCAATGGTAAAACCGCCTTGCTTAGTACAACAGTTCCCCAAAAATTGGTATTCATAATCTGCTGTTCAGTTTGCAGGTTGGTTTCCAGCGCTAAACTCCGCTGACTCACGCCACCACTATTAATCAGTAAATCAATCTTTCCAAAAATGCGAATGGCATCGGCAGCTTTACTTTCCAAAGTTTCGGTTTCGCTTAAATCGAATGGTAAAACATGCATGTTAAACGAGTTTTGGCAGTTTCCTTTAACGCGGAAAAGTTCATCGCGGTTTCTTCCTGAAATAATCAGTTTATTGCCAGCTTTAAAATATTCGTAAACCAGGGCTTCGCCAATACCGGATGATGCGCCTGTGATCCATACAATTTTCGACATATATTTTTAATTAATGATCAAGTTATTGGATTAGAGATTGATTTACTGGTTGATAGGGTAATGTTTAGCATTCAATCATTCGAAATCTGGTCATTCTATCCTTAATTTTCTACTATAAATAACTCCGAAGCAATATGGTCGGCAAAGAGCTTTCCTGTTTCGGTTAAACGAATTTTTGCGCCATCTCTTACCAGCCAGTCCTTGTCGTCGAAATTTTTAAGGTTGTATTGGGTTTCTTCTAAAAAATCTTTCCCAAAATCGGTGCTTATTTTTTCGAGGTCTGTTCCCCACATGGTTCGTAACGAGGTCATCATGTACTCATTAAACCTATCGTTCAGGCTCAGCTCTTCTATAATTTCCGGTAGTTTGTTATCGGCCAGGGTTGCTATAAACAAAGCGTTGTTTGCAGGGTTCATGTAGCGGTTCTGTCCGTCAAAACCATGTGCCGAAGGCCCAATGCCAATATAATCAACACCTCTCCAATAATTGGTGTTGTGCACCGCATAGTGGCCGGGTTTGGCAAAATTAGAAATTTCGTAATGTTCAAATCCGGCTTTAACCAGTTTTTCCATTAAAATCACAAATTGGGAGGCACTTTGGTTATCGCTAACGGGAGCCTGCTTTTTGTTTTTAATGGCGTGTGCCAAAGCTGTTCTCGGCTCAACGGTTAAAGCATAGGCTGAAATATGAGGCACTTCCAATTCGATGGCTTTTTGGATGTTACTCAACCACTTTTGATCGGTCAGTAAAGGATATCCATAAATCAGATCGAGCGTTAGGTTTTCGAATCCTGCATCCTGGCTTCTCCTGATACAATCTTCAGCTTCCATGGCTTTGTGTGCACGGTTCATCCAAATCAGGTCTTCATCAAAAAATGATTGTATGCCTACGCTAAAGCGGTTAACAGGCAGCTGTTTTAGTTCTTTCAGCTTCTGGCTGGTTAAATCATCAGGGTTGGTTTCGATGGTGATTTCTGCACCAGCATCAACCGAAAAGGTATGGTTAATGGTGTCAAAAATCTTTTGCAGTGCCTGTTGTGATAGGATGGAAGGCGTTCCACCACCCAGATAAATGCTGCCTACCTGTCCGCTAATCCGATCCTTTTTCATTTTAATTTCCTTACAAATCGCTTCAACCATTTCATCGGCATACTTTAATGAAGTGCTAAAATGAAAGTCGCAATAGTGACAGGCCTTTTTACAAAAGGGAATATGAATATAAATACCAGACATTGCTGCAAAGATACAGCATATTCTAAATCCATTTATTTTCTTTAGGTAAACAATGATTATTCGACTACTTTTGCATTTTTAAGTTTTGATTTACAGCATGCCGAGATTCATTTTCATTTTGTTCGTGTTTTTATGTTCTGCAAATTTTCTTGCAGCGCAGCAAATTCCTGTGCAAACAGATAGCACCGCTGTAATTCCGGTTCAGTACAAGCGATACCGGCCCGATTCGGCTACATTGGCCAGGCAGCGCTTTGTAACCGATTCTGTTATGCGTCATACCTGGGTATTGGCTGATAGTCAGATTAATAAAAACGCGCTGACAGATACCATCGAAAAGGAATATCTTTTTCCAAAGCTGGATTTACTGGCCTGGCAAAAAAAATACCAGCACCTTAAGAAAAAGGCAAACCCATACCAGCTGGGTACCAAAATACCTAAAGGAAACCTGGGCTTGTTGGGCTTTATTTTTGGCATGCTCATTATTTTTGCCATTTTAAAAAATGCATTTTATAAGCAGTTATCGGCTATTGTACAATCGTTTTTTAGCAACAGGATTTTAAATAATATCAACAAGGAAGATAACCTGTTTAGTTCCTGGCCTTTTTTGCTGCTTTTTGTGCAGTTTGGCTTTGTATTTGGTATGTTCTTTTTTCTGGTAGCCCAGTGGAACGATATGTACCAGGCTAAAGATGGCTTTAAATTTTTCTTTAGCATATCCATAACGATTATTGTTTTTTATGCATTGAAACTGGTTATTCTGCGTTTTTTAGGCTATCTGTTTAACGTACAAAAACCTGTGGGCGAATATATCTCTATTTTATACCTCAGTTATTTCAATGCTTCGCTGCTATTTATCCCCCTTGTAATTGCATTTGCACTCACTCCGCTTAAATACGGCGAAGTGTATATTGGGTTGGCATTCTTACTGTTAGGCATCATTTTTGCATTTCAACTGTTAAGGGCGGGCATAACGATACTTTCTAACAATAAGTTTTCTAGAATGCATTTAATTTTGTACTTTTGCGCCCTCGAAATATGTCCTATCCTAATACTAATTAAAACGATAGGGCTGTAGCAGGAAAAAGGAAAATGCAAGAAAAGAACGACTCTAGAATCCGCAAAGTAAAAAGTATTTTGGTTACTTTACCAAAACCTGAAACTGAAAAATCTCCTTATTACGATTTGGCTAAAAAGCACAACCTAAAAGTCGATTTTAGGTCATTCATCCATGTTGAAGGCGTACCTGCCAGAGACTTTAGGAAGGATAAAGTTAACCTGGCCGATTTCACCGCGGTAATTTTTACCAGCCGCAATGCAGCAGATCATTTTTTCAGGATATGTGAAGAAATGCGTTACGAAGTACCGGCAGAATTGAAATATTTCTGTCTGTCTGAAACCATTGCACTCTATCTTCAAAAGTATATCCAGTACAGAAAACGTAAGATCTTTTTTGGCAAGCAAACTGCAGCTGATTTGGCTGAAGTGCTTAAGAAACACGCAAACGAGAAGTTTTTATACCCTTGTTCTGATGTGGCTACTGAGGATACCATGAAGTTTTTGGAGAAAAGCGGCTATAACTTTACCCCTGCTGTTTTGTTTAGAACAGTGGTAAGTGATTTGTCTGACCTTGCAGAGGTGTTTTACGACGTTATCGCCTTTTTCAGCCCGTCAAGTATTCAGTCGTTGTTTAAAAATTTCCCCGATTTTAAGCAGAATAATACCCGGATTGCAGCCTTTGGTACCAACACCAGTAAGGCCTGTACCGATATGGATCTTATTGTAGATATTGCTGCACCAACTCCAGGTGTTCCATCTATGACTATGGCTATTGAGAACTATATCAAAATATCTAATAAATAATACGTTTAATAATTTATTTTAAGTCAGTACAATAAATGCGTAACTTTGCTGTTATTAAGAGAGTTACGCATTTTTTGTGCAATAAAGATTAGGTGCGGGTAAACTGTTAGTCTAACTTTAATTGCCTTTGCGCAATGATTTAATGTAAAATATTTGCTTTTGTTGATAATTTCAGTGATTTTTGATAAAATTGCTCCCTTATCGTGCTTAGCACACTATAAAAAATATGAAGAAAATTTACCTTCTAACTATTGTAGGTATATCATTAATGTTAGCGAGTTGCGGTCACGGTGGCCAGGGCGAGCTTGTTGGTGCTTATAACCGGAAATTTAAAAACGATAGAATCCCGTTAGGAATGGTATATATACCGCCAGGGCATACGCCACTGGGAGGGTCTGATGAGGATATTACGTTCTCTCAGAATGGCCCGAGCAGGATGGTAACCATCAGTGCATTCTTCATGGATCAGACCGAAATTTCGAACGCAGAATATCGTCAGTTTACCAACTGGGTACGCGATTCGATTGCCATTGCCATGATGGGCAACCCACAACAGTTTATGATGACACCAAGGGGAAATGCAGCTGCAGCCGTTGGTGGCGATAGATTTATCGACTGGAGAAAGGTTGGACCAAATGGTGCCAATATCTGGAAAAACCGGGGAAGAGGTGGAGCAGGAGCACAGGCGAGCCAGTTAGATGGTATGTACTATTCGGGCTTGGATGCACTTCCTGGTAAGAAAGAATTTGATGTGCGTAAGTTTGAGTACACCTACGCAGAGTTAAATATGGAAAAAGCTGCTTTAGGGCATAAAGATCCAAACAGCAAACGTCAGGATTATATAGACCGTTTTACCGTTGCTATTTACCCTGATACCATGGTTTGGAAAACCGACTATTCTTATTCACAGAACGACCCAATGGTTCGCGGTTATTACAATCACCCTTCCTACGATGATTATCCGGTAGTTGGCGTAAGCTGGGAGCAGGCAAAAGCTTTCTCTCACTGGAGAACCAAATTGTATGATGGCGTAGCTACAGCCCGTAAATTGCCTGTAGGATCGCGCTCTGATTACAGATTACCAGCAGAAACAGAATTTGAATATGCGGCCAGAGGCGGTAACACCAAAACCAAATACCCTTGGGGAGGTCCATATATCAGAAATACAAAAGGATGTTTACAAGCCAACTTTAAACCAGGTCGTGGCGATTACTCGAGCGATGGTGGTATTTATACTGTAGGTGTAAGATCTTATTTCCCTAACGATTACGGTCTTTATAACATGGCCGGGAACGTATCAGAGTGGACCATTACTGCATACAATAAAGGCGCTAGTCCGTTATTGCACGATTTGAACCCCAACTTTACTTACGATGCAGGTGCTACCGACAGCAAATACAAAAAACGTAAGGTAGTAAAAGGTGGTTCGTGGAAAGATACAGGTTACTTTTTACAGAATGCTGTAGCAACATACGAATATCAGGATACCCAAAGATCGTATATTGGTTTCAGATGCGTTTCATCTTACCCAGGTACCGACTTAAGACATTAAACCAAACAAACTAAAAACTAAAGAAAAACATCAGATTTATGGCAGCAAAAAAACAACCAGGCTGGTTACACGTAGCGATTTCATGGGGAGCAAGTATTGTAATTATCGGAGCGTTATTTAAGATATTACACATTGGTGGAATATTTGGTAACTATATGATCGGTATTGGTCTTGGGGTTGAATCCATTCTATTCTTCTTAACAGGTTTCTTTCCACCAGAGCCAGAACCAGCATGGGATAGAGTTTACCCGGAGTTGAGAGCTGATTTTGATGGAGAACTACCAAAAGCATCAGCCAGACCTGTTGCTGCAGTTGGTTCGTCAAACACAGCTGCTTTAGATAAAATGTTATCTGATGCTAAAATCGGTCCGGAATTAATTGAAAGCTTAGGTACCGGTTTGCGTACATTTGGCGATAAAGTGGCTACCATTTCTAATGTTGCCGATGCTTCTACAGCCACCAACGAATTTACAGCTAAAATTAAAACGGCATCAGCCGGATTCGATAACTTAAGTGCTTCTTTCGAAAAAGCTACTGCTAACTTAAAAGCCATGGGCGAGAGCAATGTAGATTCACAAGCTTATCACGATCAGGTAAATAACTTAGCCAAAAACTTATCGGCATTGAACGCGGTGTACGAACTGGAATTACAAGATTCGAGCGCGCATTTGAAATCGATGAATAAATTCTATTCGAACTTATCATTAACCATGCAAAACTTTAACGAATCGATGGAAGATTCGAAACAGTTTAAAGAAGAGGTGAACAAGTTAGCTAAAAACTTATCGTCGCTTAATGCAATTTATGGCAATATGTTATCGGCTATGAACAGCCCACGTGTATAATTTGTTTAGTTTTTAATTTTTAAAGAAAAGCTACATCAAACATGGCAGGCGGAAAAGAAACAACAAGGCAGCGGATGATCAATATCATGTATTTGGTATTGTTGGCCATGCTTGCCTTAAACGTATCAGATACCATTTTAGATGCATTCAAAAATATCAATGATAGTTTGGATACTTCTAAAAATAACGTAAATACCAGCATTAACCAGTTGTTTTCTGCTTTCGAAAATTCGAAACTGAAAGAAGAGCCAGCCCGTGCGCAGCCAATTTACGAAAAGGCTCAACAAGCTAAGGCAGCTGCTGATGAGTTAAACAACTACATTGAAGGTATTAAAAAACAGTTTACAGAGGCTGGCGATGGAATTGATCCGGAAACCGGCGACCTGGTAAATAGATCGAATCAGGATATTGCTCAAAATATCATGATCAATAAAAAAGAAGCAGATAAATTAAAGGCGAAGATTAATGCTACACGCGAGAAATTAATCTCTTTATTAGATCCGGCAGACAGAGCTGGTGTTGCTTTTTCTCTTGAAGCTAAAGATCCTGTAAGAAAAAGAAAAGGAAACTGGCAGGAAACTTACTTTGGTGAGGGAACTCCATTAACTGCTGCAATGACAATTTTAACCAAACTGCAAACAGATACTAAAAATGCTGAAGCAGAAGTAGTGAAAAAATTGTTCGGAAATATGGATAAGGCACAGGTAAACCTGGATCAGTTTGCGGCAGTTGCAGTAGCACCTACCTCTTACGTAATTCAAGGTCAGCCTTACACGGCCGAAGTATTTTTAACAGCGAGCGATTCGAGATCAACTCCGGATATTACGGTTAACGGTAGTAAATTATCAGTTAAAGAGGGTAAAGGAACTTACACCGGCGGAACAAGCAGTGTTGGCCAGTTTACCTGGGTAGGTACAATCCGCGTTCGTCAAACAGATGGACAGGTAAAAGAATACAAAACCCAGCCACAAACTTATCAGGTTGCAAAACCATCGGCATCTGTTACTTCTACCAAATTGAACGTAATTTATGCAGGTATTGCCAATCCGTTTACCGTTTCCGCAGCAGGTTTCCCGTTAGAGAGCATCAAAGCTTCTATTTCGGGCGGATCGATGTCTGGTAGCAACGGAAACTTTAATGTTAACGTACCTGGAAGCCTGGTTGGTTCGGAAGTATCTATCAATGTATCGGCCAATAATGCTGGCAAAACAGTGAGTTTAGGCTCACAAAAATTCAGGGTTAAAGGTATTCCAACTCCGGTAGCTAAAGTAGGCGGCCGTGCAGGTGGAGATGTTGCTTCTGTGCAGTTAAAAAGTGAAACCGAAATTGAAGCCGATTTGGATGATTTCCCTTTCGACGTTAAGTTTAAAATACAACGTTATAAAGTAACAATTATCAAACCACGTTCAGATGCAGTTACTATTGCCGGAAGCGGTGGCAGTTTTGCAGGTGCCGTAAAAGGTGCTATTAACTCGGTTACTCCTGGTACAAGGGTATTTTTTGAAGATATTGTTTCTATAGGTCCTGATGGCCGTCAGAAAATTTTACCTTCATTAGCATTTAGTGTTAAATAAGAAGAAGATGAAAAGGATTTTAAGTATTGCTATTTTAGTGTTGTTAACCACGTTTGCTTTTGCACAAAAAAAGCCAACCAAGTTAGCACCGAAAAAGCCTGCGCCCGTTGCGGCTGCTCCTGTAGTAGATACGGTGAAAGCTCCTGTTAAAACAGTTAAAAAGAAACTTAAGGTACCACCAAAAGATGGTTTCTATGCCCGTAAAGACATTGATAGTACCGAAATGGTGCCTTTGGCTGATGTAAGGGAAGAAGATGTGTTTTATGCAAAACGTATCTGGAGAGAAATTGATTTACGCGATACCGTTAATTCGCCATTAAGATCACCTAAATCGAGATTAATCGATGTGTTGGTATCGGCCATTAAAACCGGAGAATTAACTGCTTATTCGCCAATTGACAGTGCTTTGAATGAGGATGATGCGTTTAACAACCCTATGACTCCTGATTCGGCTGCAAAATCAGCTTTAGGAACGGCAGAGGTATCGAACAATAAAACAGGTACGGTTACTACTGTAGTGAACGATTTTAATCCAGATTTGTTCTTGAAATTCAGGATCAAGGAAGATTGGATTTTTGATACCAAACGTTCTATTTTCGAACCGCGTATTGTAGGTATAGCACCTTTAAAATTCAACGAGGTTTCTAAACAATGGCAACCTGTATTCTGGGTTTATTACACAGAAGCAAGGGAGCTTTTAACCAAGAAACGTTTAATTAACACCAATAACGATGCTTCTAATTTAAGTTTCGACGATTTCTTTATCCGTCGTTTATTTAGTAGCTACATTGTTAAAGAATCAAATCCTGGTGACAATAAAATCAGAGATATTATAACAGACCCAAGAGAAAGATTGTACGAATCTGAGCGGATTAAAAAATCGGTTCTGGATTATGAACAAGGACTTTGGGAATACTAAAAATACAAAAGGCTCTGATGAAAATCGGAGCTTTTTTGTTTTCTGCTGTCGTCATGCTGAATTTATTTCAGCATCTCACGGTCTATCTTCAGTTATCTGTAATTAACAACCTTGCCTATAATAGAAAGAGCGGTAACCATATCGATTACCGCTCTTCTCTTTAAATTAAAACTATTACTGATTATCAATAGCGGCTTCTATTACATTTTGCACAGCTGTAGGTACATTCGATAAAATGTCGTAACCTGTTGCAGATTCTACTGCATTAACCGTGGTACGGTAAGTTTTCCAGTTGGTATTTAATCCGTTAGTGTTAGGCATATTTACCGTAATTACGCGTGTAGATGATGTAACGCGGCTTAAATCGTTATTGCCATTGGGGAGTACTACAATCACTTTCCATGTGTTGGAAGGCACATTAATACGTCCATTATCTATGGTGTAAGTAATACCTCCATTGCTTCCGGTGCCACCTGAGCCATAAGACCCGCAGATTACATAAACTTCATTGCCTGCTGTTACCAGCGATCGGGTATAGTTTTCAAGATCAGCCCATGGTCCCTGATTATTATTTGGCGCTTGTGGCATCATATTGCTCATCAAAAAGGTAGAAGAGTTTGCTGCAACTGAAGCAGTTCTATCAGCCGAAGGACAGTTGTGGCCACGGTCAAAACCCGACCCTGAGTAGCTGCTGTTCGATACCTGGTACCAACCTGAGGGTAAAGTGTTGTCTGCCCTGAAATCATCCTGACGAGGCGTTGAACCAAAATCAGATGAACCAATATGCCAGCTTACCCAGTTTGGAGTACCCCTGGTTTTACTGTAGGAACTAGAGTAGTAAGTACGTTCCATCAGGTAATTTTCAGGATAAGAAGTGCTGGCAACAGCATTGCTCGGGTTACCCATTAAAAGGTGACTATTATCTCCGGGGGTAGTTGGAGGGGTGGTTGTTCCATCTCCGGTTGAGATGCTGAAATCATCTATATTGATGCGTGCAGTACCTCCACTTATTTTACGGATCTGGAAGCGGACGTTTCCGGAAATGGCAGTATTAAAAGTTGCGATTGATAATGTTGTAGCGCTACTGGTAATGGTGCTACCCGATTGTTGCCAGCTCGAGCCACCATTGGTAGAATACCAAAGCTGCCAGGTACTATTGGCATCGGTACCATACTTGGCATGTGCAATACTTACTACATCAGCTCCGTTTACGTCGAAGTTCATGCTTAGGATACCTGTATTACGGATGCGTACCGATTGACTACCATTTTTTGCGTCAGCAGCAAGGTTACCGATTAAGGCATCATCAAGACTCCAGCTGCCGCTGCTTAAAGTTACCGATGCTATTGCATAGCTGCCTTTTGTACCCGTCTCAAAATTTTCAGGGAAACCAGCCACTATGGCCTGAGTACCGGCAGTAGCTGCTTTGCTGTTTAGTTTCTGTTCAAAAAGGTTTGTTTCGGGTTGTAGCTGGTTTTCTTTTTTACAGGCAGCCAGACCAAGGCATAGCATGGCCACTAAGCTTAATTTTTTTAATGCTTTCATGTTTAGTTTGGATTATTTAATGGTTGGAATTAATTTCTCAGGTTTCGACTGCAAATGTTTCGATAACGATACAGGTGCCATCTGCTAAATAGCCGGTTATAAGCACAGGGATTCTGCTAGCTCCCTCTACTCTGATCACCTGTAGGTTGGTAAGGCTTTGCTTTAAAGCCGAATAAAACGCTTCAATTTTACCAGCATTTTCTACCATAGGCGTATCAGCTGCATCTATCTTTGAAGTAAGATGATTAAAAAATGCAGGGTGTTCCACCTGTTTTAAGTTTTGTGGGGCTGAGTGGTATTCTGCTGCAATTTTTTGCAATAGTTCTGCAGGAGTAATTTTACCCCAGTTGGCCGCTTTAAAAGGGCTTTCTGATTCGGTAAAGTACAATACGCCCAATAAAAGTTTGGTAATTGTAGCCAGGATGCTGTTATTCATGTAAAATAGGGATAGATGTTCACTTGTATTAACAACCCTAATTTATTGAGAAAATATTTAAGCTGTAAGCAATTCAGATTAATTTAGTGTTAATCTTTTTACGCAATTGTCTTCTATGTTTTACAAGATGAATTTACGCTTCTTTAAAGTGTGCCAATAAAGTTTGCACCTGCTTCTTGTTCAGCACTTCGGCCAGTTGTTTCTCGGTAGCTTCTTTAATTTTTTTAACCGATTTAAAATGAGTAAGCAATTTATCGGCCGTGGTTTTACCAATACCTTCAATCTGCTCGAGTTCGGTTTTTAATGTACCCTGATCGCGCTTTTTGCGGTGAAAGGTAATCCCAAAACGGTGGGCCTCATCACGCAGCTGCTGAATTACTTTTAAAGTTTCCGATTTTTTATCCAGGTAAAGCGGGAATGAATCGCCCGGATAAAATAATTCTTCTAAACGTTTGGCAATACCGATCACGGTTACGCGCTTTTCTATACCCAGTAGTTTTAAGCTCTTCATAGCCGACGATAACTGGCCTTTACCACCATCAATGATAATGAGCTGGGGCAATGTTTGGTTTTCATCTAACATGCGCCTGTAGCGACGGAAAACAGCCTCTTCCATGGTAGCGAAATCATTTGGCCCTTCTACTGTTTTTACATTAAAGTGCCTGTAGTCTTTTTTGGATGGTTTAGCATCCTTAAAAACCACAATTGCTGAAACCGGGTATTTTCCCTGAAAATTGGAGTTATCGAAACATTCGATATGTTTAGGCAACTGCGTTAAACGCAAATCCTTTTGCATGGTAGTTAAAATGCGGTCGGTGCGTAAATCAGGGTTTAGCTTTTCGTATTGGTTTAGTTTCTCCTTTTTAAAGAAGAGCACATTCTTTTGCGAAAGTTCTAAAAGCTTTTTCTTTTCCCCCAGTTTAGGCACTGTAAAGCGCAGGCTTTCATCTTCAAGCGAAGGTTCAAACGGAACAATAATTTCTTTCGAAGTACTGTTAAATTTGCTCCTGAAATCAAGCATCGCAAGCGTCATAATTTCATCGTCGCTTTCATCCAGTTGCTTTTTAACCTCGATGGTTTGGGTCTGGATAATGGTTCCATTCATCACCTTCAGGTAGTTCACAAAAGCATAACGTTCGTCTGATGCGATACTCACCACATCCACATTGGTAATGGCACTGTTAACTACTGTCGATTTGCTTTGGTATTTCTCTAAAACTTCTAACCTACGGGCATATTGATGCGCCAGCTCGAAGTTTAAATCTTCGGCAGCCGATTTAATGGTCGATTTTACCTCGCGGATTACGTTGCCAATCTTCCCGTTCAGGATTTCCTTTATTTCGGCAATATTTTTATCGTAGTCGCTTTCCGTTTGATATGCCTGGCAAGGGCCTTTGCAATTGCCAATCTGATATTCGAGGCAAACTTTAAACTTCCCTTCTGCAATATTCTTATCGTTTAAAGGCAAACTGCAGGTGCGTAAGGCATAGGTTTCCTTAATCAGGTCTAATATGGTATGCATCATGCCTATTGAGCCGTAGGGGCCAAAATAGGTCGATCCATCTTTAATTACCTTCCGGGTCCAGTAAATGCGGGGGTAATTTTCATTTTTAATAATAATCCATGGATAGGTTTTATCATCCTTTAAATTAATATTGAATTTTGGCTGATGTTTTTTAATTAAGCTGTTTTCAAGTAGCCAGGCATCAATCTCGGTATCAACAATGGTAAAGGTAATTTTGCGGATCTTCGAAACCAGCACCCTGGTTTTACCGTTAAACTGGTTTCTGTCGCTGTTAAAATAAGAACCTACCCGGTTACGCAGATCTTTTGCCTTGCCAATGTACATTAACTTGCCGTCTGCATCCCAATATTGGTACACACCCGGTTTATGTGGTATAGCGGTTAATGCTGTTTTATGGTCGAAACTGCTCATTAATTACAAAAATAAGATTCAAAAGGAAAATCCTTACGTAAACGGGTATGATTTAATGTTTAAAAGAATTTTGGCGTGCCCTAAGCTGCGCAAGGGGACAGGCTATTCGTTACAATCTTTTGTTGCCTTCCGCTACGCTCCAGGTACAGTAAAAGGATTTTCACTACTATCCTTCACGCAAAACGCAGAGTATTAAAATCCTAACTTCTTATCAAGCTCAGTTGTGCCTTCTTCCTGTTGCTGGTATTGGTTGCAATCGTAAGTGATAGATACTCCGCTTTTTGGTGCTTCAAAATCTGCCCGTCCAATTTTTAGTGCCGGATTAGCATAGACTCTTTTAATAAAGCCGGCAAAAATAGGCAAAGCAGTATTCGCACCCTCGCCCTGATTGGTGCTGATGAAGTGGAAAGCCCTGTCTTCGCAGCCAGTCCATATACCTGTTACCAGTTGTGGGGTGATGGCCATAAACCAACCATCTGAGTTATTTTGGGTAGTACCGGTTTTTGCACCAATTGGAGCATTTACTCCATATTTATAGCTTAATCTCGAACCTGTTCCGTTGGCTACAACACCTTTCAGCATCCTGGTCATCACATAAGCAACTTCTTCGCTCATAATCGGTTTTGGTATTTCTTTTTGAGAAAACAACACCACACCGTTTTTATCCTCTATCCTTAACAGGTAAATAGGCTTGGTGTAAGTACCTTTATTGGCAAAGGCACCATAAGCACCCACCATATTGTAAATCGACGAATCGAAAGTACCCAAACAAATAGATGGGAATGCCGGAACATTTGGAATACCCATTTTAGTGGCGAGCGTAGATACTGCAACCGGACCTACCTGTTTCATTAAATACGCGGTAACATAGTTTTGCGAATAGGCCAGGGCTTTTTGTAAAGTAATGCTGCCTTCTAAAGGTTTTCCTGAGTTTCGGGGTGTCCACGGATCGCCGTAACCTTCTATGGTAACAGGAACGTTTGGTACCGTATAACAAGGAGAATAACCGTTTTCGATGGCTACCGCATAAGTAAACGGCTTGGCAGTTGAGCCTACCTGACGGGTACCCATTTTCACCTGATCGTATTTAAAATGTTCGTAGTTAATACCACCAACCCAGGCTTTTACATGCCCGTTAGTTGGATCCATGGTCATCATGGCGTTACGCAAAAGCATTTTGTAATAGCGAACCGAGTCGATTGGTTTCATTACGGTATCGATATTACCTTTCCAGGTAAAAATGGTCATTTCCGTTTTGGTGTTAAAATCTTCGGTAATCTCTTCGTCCGATTTTCCCTCCAGTTTTAAAGATTTGTAACGGTCTGATCTTTTAATTCCCTGTTCAATCTGCAAGGTTTTATCTTTAAACGGATTACGCCCTTTCCAGCTTGCAATAAACTGTGCCTGCAGAATCTTCATGTATTCTTTTTGCGCTTCTTCTGCATATACCTGCATATCATAATTCAATGTGGTATAAATTTTCAGCCCGTCGCGGTCTAAATCATAAGGAGTACCATCTGGTTTGGTAATCGATTGTTCCTGAAAAATGGTTTTGATATCATTTTTAAGCACCGTACGGAAGTAAGGTGCAATACCATCATTTACCGTCGCAGCGTTAAAATGCAGGTTTAAAGGTTTGTCTTTTTGTGCTTCAAATTCTTCTCGGGTCAACAGCTCCGACTTCACCATCATGGCCATTACCGTATTCCTGCGGTCGCGCGAGCGCTCAGGGTGTCGGGTAGGCGAGTACATGGTAATTCCTTTTTGCATCCCAACTAAAGTAGCTGCCTGGGTTAAGGTCAATTTATCGGGTGTGGTGTTAAAATAAACCCGTGCAGCCGATTTAATACCGTAAGCCTGGTTACCAAAATCAACCGTATTTAAATACATGGTTATAATTTCTTCTTTGGTGTAGTTACGCTCTAATTTTACGGCAACAATCCACTCTTTAAATTTGGTGAGTACCAGCGAAAAGAAATTCAGGTTCGATTCGCGGGGGAAAAGATTTTTAGCTAATTGCTGGGTAATGGTACTGGCACCTTGTTTTTTGCCAATTAAATTGTACCCGATAATGCTGAAAGTACGTTTAAAATCGATACCTGAGTGATCTTTAAAACGGGTATCTTCAGTGGCAATTAAACCGTTAATTACATTTTCTGAAATTTCTTTATAGGTAACATTTGATCTGTTCTGAACAAAGTATGTGCCGATTGGACGACCATCCTCAGCAATAATTTCCGAAGCCTGGTTGCTTTTCGGGTGTTCAATATCCCTGAAAGAAGGCAATGCACCAAAAAGGCCAAAACCGATCATGGAGATAAAAATAGCAAAGAGGGCTATTCCACCAACCAATAATTTCCAGATGATTAAACTGTATCTTTTTGTTTCTTGTGCAGAAAGGGATTTATTCATTTTATTGTTGTTTTCCAAAACCACCACAAAAGGAGGTTTGGATGCAAATTTATTAATTTTTTATAGAATCAAATTAAGCTTTGAACTTTGGCCATTCTACCACCACAGGGCATCATCGCTTTTAGCTTTAGTCTTTCGGCTTTATTTTTACCATTTAAGACAAATAAGGCCATCTCAGCTTTAAGCTTTAGTCTGTCTGCTTTATTTTTTCACCATCTAAGACACCTAAGGGTATCATAGCTTTCAGCTTTAGTCTTTCCCCTTTATTCTTTTCCGCTTTGCTCTTCTATTTATAATTGTCTTTTAAAAACTCCAGATATTCGTTAATGCGCTGTCTGTCGGTTAGTTTTTCAAAGTTTTCTTTACTAATGATAAAGCCTTTATAGAGGTTAGCCGGTACTTTCATAATGTTCTTTAACTGACCTGTAATGCTCGATTCGTAAAGTTTGGCATCTTCCAGATCGATAAAACTGGTTACATAAATCAATTGATCGTTATCAAGCTCTACCAATTTATGTACCAAATCATTGTCAGGATAGTTGCCGCGGTTAAATTGACCTAGGCCAAAACGCGATGAACTTAGTGTTAAGGTAGCATCGGCCACATCAATTACATAATAGTATTCTTCCGATTTTGCTGCACTGAAAATACTGGCTGGTTTGTTTACATCAGCAGGTTTAACCTCAACCGGTTTAGCTCCTGCAACTTCTGCTACTTTTGCAGGTGCATTTCCGGTTACCAAAGCTTTGTTTTCAACCGGGGTTGGGTTAGCCTGACTTACAAAACGCGGGGCATTTGGATCGAAATCAATCAGTGCAACTGGTCTTTGTTTAAACTCTTCTAAGTTGGCTTCAATATATTTCAGGTGATCTCGCACCAGAGGGGTAATAATTTTATCATTTGGATAAAGCGTGGTAATCTGGTTAAATTGGGTGAGCAAAGAATCTACTTTTGCAGTACGGCCAATGGCAATGGCTTTTAAATAAGCATATTGAGGTGCAAAATCATTATCAGGAAATGCAATGATGTTATCATTAACCTGTTTTACCAGATTTGGATAATCCTTTTTAGCGTAGGTATCAAAAGCCACATTGTAATTGTTTATGGCTGTGTTTTCGAGCTGACTTTGCTTAGCTGAATAAGATGGATCTAAAATGGTTTTCGCAAAATTAGATTCCGGGAATTTTTTCAGTACCAATTGTTTATATTCTTCCGATTTGGCTTCGTCGGTACCTTTATAATTCAGGTATAAACTGTAGTAAATTGCAACCAGGTGGTTATTATCCGGAAATCTTTTCAGTAGCTCTGTATATATCTTATTTGCTTCAGTTTTGTCGCCCAGTTCCTGTTGGTAAAAACTGGCAATTTCAAAATAGGCATCAATAACCTTTTGATTAGAGGTAGCCAGCAATTCGGGCGTAGTAGGTAAGCCGTCCATAAACTGTTTCTCTAATGAAGTTTGGTCGGCGGTTGCCTGATTGCCGCCGCCATTTGCAGGTGTTATACCTGTGGCTACGTTTCCACCTGCAAGTACTGAATTGGTTTCCTGTGCTGATGAACGGACACTCTGTCTCCAGTTATCTTCAAGCTGTCTGTTGCCCCAGCGTTTTTTAAAATCGCCGAAACCTGCACTTATTGCTGCGTTATTGCTAAAATAAAAAGTATTGCCACCAACATTTTTAGGCGCATTTAAAGATTGATTCGGGAAATCTGGATCATTTAAAAACTGGTTATTGATTACACCACCGGTGTTGGCAACCTCAACTTTGGGCGTTAAATAGGCTTTAACCTTTGCCTCGCGCTCACTTGCCGGAAGTTTGACAAAAGCCTGAGCGGTATCTTCTTTAGCGATAATGGTATATCTATCCGTTAAATACTGAAGATTATTCGCTTTTTTAACAATAGCATCATAATCAGGGAAGTTTTTAGGTAGAATCATTACCGTGCTATCGTAATAGCGCTTCGCCTTGATATAATTGTTGAATTCTTTAAAATTTAAATCGGCAATCCTTAAATAAGATAAGGCCTTTTGATTTTGGTTTCGCGTACTGGTTTGTACCGATTTGTTATAATAATCAGCTGCTTTTACAAAGTTTCCTTCGGCCGAAAGTAACTCACCAACCTGGTAATAAATCTGATCGGTATAGTCGGTGTTTTTATCATCTTTTAACAAGACCAACAGCTGTTGTTCTTTG
Source organism: Pedobacter ghigonis (assembly GCF_903166585.1). Classification (GTDB taxonomy): domain Bacteria; phylum Bacteroidota; class Bacteroidia; order Sphingobacteriales; family Sphingobacteriaceae; genus Pedobacter; species Pedobacter ghigonis. The sequence goes on along the minus strand of NZ_CAESCM010000010.1, from coordinate 38,077 downwards.
TTCAGCTTTTCGCCGCTTAACAGTGCCTTTAACTTAATGCGGTTTAAATTAGCGTGAAAATACATTTCAAAAGGTGCATTGCTTTTTTCTACCCTTGTAAAATTGGCGTAGGCATCGGTAATGTTCTTTTCTTTCTCCTGTAATTGGGCAAGAATAAATTGCCAGCGGATGCGTAATTGTTTTTCTTCCGCACGTTCAATGGCCGATTCGAGAAAAAGGATGGCTTCTTTGTTCCTTTTCTGATAAATGCGCATTTGCGCCGCAGTGGCTAACGGTTCTGCAATATCTTTTTTCAGTTCATCGGCAGCACGAAGCATCGTATCAATTATCTTATCGGCAAGCACCATGTTGTTCAACTCCATCTGGCTACGGGCTTTCCAGTTCATGGCCATGATAAATGTTTTTAAATCGCTGCTGTAGGTTTTTGCGATATAATCGAAATACTCTGTTGCTATAAAATAATTTCCTTTCAGATAATTGGCCTTACCCAAAAGCATGTAGGCATCATCAATATAGTTACTAAAGCTTTTCTCGTTAATAATGGTCTGGCTTTTGGTAATTACCTCATCTAATTGCTTATTGGCTACACCAGGTGTTAAAACCAAATTTACCTGCGGTTCGGGATCGAGGTACACCGGGAGTATTTTTTCGTAGTTATCGGTATAACTTTGCAGTAAACTCTCGTTATATTCGGTTAATAAAACATTTGAGTTATAAATATAGTTATATCTTGCCGTTAGGTTCTGAAATCTTCGGTCAACGGCTGTATCCTTATTTGCTACACAGCCATATATAAAGAGCAGGCTGAAAATGAAGAGGAGAGAATTTAAGTTTCTGCTAGCGTAATTTTTCAAGTATGATAGATATCTTTAGTATAACATATAAACAAATTGTAAACCAAATTATTATTGGCAGTCAATTTTAATTATTCAAAGTTAATTTAATTATTGCATTAAAAAATGGAAAATCCGAAAGAGGAAGATACAAAGAAAAAGGTAAATGCGGCTGCAAAATATTCTGCCATCGGCTTCCAGATGATTGCTACTATTGGCCTTTTAACCTTTATTGGCTATAAGATTGATGAGCACCGGCAAAGCAAAACCAATTTAATAACGGCGGCCTTTGCCCTGGCAGGTGTAGGAATTGCCCTTTATCAGGCTATCAAGCAGGCTACCCGGGATTAGTTTTGTTTGGTAGTTTTCAGTTGACGGTTCGCATCATTTAACCGATTAACCAATTTAAACAGTTAACCTTCTAACAATCCAGGAAGCACTCGCCCCGGTTAACCAATAACCAGTTCAAACAGTTAACCAAAACCCAGCAATAGTACCCATCTCGATTAACCAATAAATAATAATTACCGATCACACTAGTGACTTGATACTAAAAACCTTATCTTTGCCGGAGTTTTTATTTGCTAACAAATTATTCCATTGACTCTGGCCAAATTTACAAGTATCTATTTCATCTTCGTAGGCTTATTAATAGGCGTTGTTGCCGTTTTACCCTTACTATTTCCTAATACCCAACTTTTTATCGATAACTTCTGGGTGATGTTCGGCTTTTTAGCTGGTATTACTTACATCGCGTATATGCTGGTTGATATCGGTATAAAACGCGATCCTGAGGTAGGTATTATGGCTATTATGGGATCGATAGGAGTGAAGATGATTTTTTGTATGGCTTTTGTCTTGATTTACAGTATAAAAGCAAAGGGAATTGGGCCAGTATTTCTGCTTAATTTTTTTTCTTTATATTTATTGTTTACGGCCTTTGAAATTTACTGTTTGTTACGTAACTTGCGCCACCAAAATTTAAAGTAAAAAACTGCCAATAAATGGATTGTAACCGAGTTTTTGTGTCTAAAGTTAAAAGGCTAACTATTGTTTTTACGCTTTTAATCGCGTTTTTATCTATCAAAATTGATACTTTCGCTCAAGTTGATAGCGCTGTTGTACCTGTTGATAGTGTTGTTGCTGAATCTGCTCATGCAGCTTCTGGAGAGCACGGAGCAACAGCTGAGCATGGCAAAGAAAAATTTGAGCCTACCAAAGTAATCATGGAACACATTGCAGATTCGCACATGTGGCACTTATGGGGACATACTTCGTTGCCTCTTCCAGTAATTTTGTATACACCAGGTGGTTTAGAATTTTTCTCTTCTGCGCATTTTCACCATGGCGAAGAAGATTATAAAGGAACTTATAATACATACCGTTTGGTAGAAGATCATGTTAAAGTGGTTGGTGCAAATGGTCAGGTTGATGAAACCGCTTCAGTTTTAGATTTCTCGATCACTAAAAACGTGGCTGCTATGTTCGTAGCGATCCTGGTGATATTAGTTGTTTTTATTTCAGTAGCTAGCGCTTATAAAAAACGTGTTGGTAAAGCACCAAAAGGTTTACAGTCTTTAATCGAACCAATCATTGTTTTTGTTAGAGATGATATTGCTAAACCAAACATTGGTCACAAGTACGCTAAATTTATGCCTTATTTGTTAACAGTATTTTTCTTTATCTGGTTTAACAACTTGTTGGGTCTTGTGCCGATTTTTCCAGGAGGTGCTAACGTAACCGGTAATATTGCTTTGACATTTGTAATGGCTTTTGGCACCATGATTATCGTAAATATCAATGGTAACAAGTATTACTGGAAGCACATTTTTAGACCAGACGTGCCTTGGTGGTTATACCCAATTATGATCCCTGTAGAGTTAATTGGTATCATTTCTAAGCCTTTCGCTTTAATGATTCGTTTGTTCGCAAACATTACAGCTGGTCACATTATTGTATTAAGTTTAATCTCGTTAATCTTTATTTTCGAAACATTGGCTATTGCTCCGGTTTCAGTAGCATTCGTATTGTTTATGGATGTGCTAGAGTTGCTGGTAGCATTTTTACAGGCCTTTATTTTTACATTATTAACTGCCTTGTTTATTGGTATGGCAGTAGAAGAACATCATTAATAGAAAACTATTTTTTACAAATTAATATAAATTAAATTAGTTATGGTAGGTTCAATCGCGGCAATCGGTGCCGGTTTAGCAGTAATCGGTGCAGGTATCGGTATCGGTCAAGTAGGTGGTAAAGCAATGGAAGGTATTGCTCGTCAACCAGAAGCTGCATCAAAAATTCAGACTGCAATGATTATCGCTGCTGCCCTTATCGAGGGTGCTGCTTTATTCGGTGTAGTAGTTGCATTATTAGGTAACAACCCTCAATAATTCAAACTGAAAAATTTAGGTAGGGTATTTAACGATTGGTTATTTACCCCACCTTATTAAAAAAGATTGTTTTTAAAAATTAGATAAAAAATGGAATTAGTAACCCCAAGCATAGGATTGGTTTTTTGGACTTCGTTAGCATTCATCTGCTTATTGATCTTACTTAGAAAATTTGCATGGAAACCAATTTTAGGTGCTATTCACGAACGTGAGCAAAGCATTGATGAAGCTTTAAATAAAGCTGAATTGGCAAAACAGGAAATGGCCCGTTTAACCAGCCAGAACCAGGATTTAATGCAACAAGCCCGTGCCGAGCGCGACGAAATTTTGAAGGAAGCTAAAACATTAAAAGATAGTATCTTAAACGAGGCTAAAAAACAAGCTCAGGTAGAAGGTGCTAAATTGATCGAGAAAGCTAAAATCGAAATCGAAAACCAAAAGAAAGCAGCTTTAGCAGAAGTTAAAGACCAGGTTTCTACTTTATCATTAGAAATTGCAGAACGTGTTTTACGTACACAATTAGATGATAAAACTAAACAGGAAGCTTTAGTGGCTAACTTGTTAAAAGACGTTGAATTAAACTAGTTTTGAGAAAATAGATTTGAGACATTAGATATTAGATAAGGGATTCGTTCTCACATCTTCCATCTCACATCTCACATCTCACACCTAAAAATATGTCAGAAATTAAAGTTGCAAGCAGATACGCCAAATCATTAATAGACCTAGCCGTTGAAAACAACGCTTTACAGGCCTCTTATAACGATATGGTTTTATTTGAAAAAGTGGTTGATGAGACCCCTGAACTGGAAGCGATATTAAATAACCCGATTGTACCTTTAGATAAAAAGACCGGAATTTTAAACGGTATTTTCGCTGATAAGGTAGGTGCCTTAACCATTACTTTTTTCAAAATAGTGGTTAACAAAGGCCGTTCGGCTATTTTATTTGCTACTGCAAAACAGTTTGTGCAACAATACAATCAGATTAAAGGTATCGTTACTGCTGATGTTACTTCTGCTACAGCTTTAAGCGCTGCAGCTAAAGAAGAGATTGTTGCCATTGTGAAAAAGGAATTAGGCGCTAATGAAGTGATTGTTAACGAAAAAATTAACGAGAAACTAATTGGTGGTTTTATATTAAAAGTTGGCGACAAACAATTTGATGCGAGTATTGCCAGCGGTTTAAGTAAACTTAAAAAAGAATTTGCGCAATAGCGCTAGCGCTAAGGGTTAGGCAAACGGCTGTAAACGCCAGGCGCCAAACGCTAAGCACAAAATAAAAATTGCGATAAGCGGATGGCGAATAAATGCCAGGCGCCATGCGCTAAGCACTAAACATTTATAAAAAGATATAAAGTAAAATTATGGTAGAGGTAAGACCAGACGAAGTATCGGCAATTATCAGACAGCAATTGGCGGGCTTCAAATCAGAAACCGAACTGGAAGAAGTTGGTACCGTGTTGCAAGTAGGCGACGGTATTGCCCGCGTTTACGGTTTAACTAAAGTTCAATCAGGAGAGTTGGTTGAATTTGCAAACGGACTTCAGGGTATCGTATTAAACCTTGAGGAAGATAACGTTGGTGTGGTACTTTTAGGTGCTTCTGACGAGATCAAAGAAGGTGATACCATTAAACGTACCAAAAAAATTGCCTCTATTAAAGTTGGTGAAGGTATGCTTGGCCGTGTAGTTAACACTTTAGGAGAGCCTTTAGATGGTAAAGGTCCGATTTTAGGTGAAACTTACGAAATGCCTTTAGAGCGTAAAGCACCAGGTGTAATTTACCGTCAGCCGGTAAACGAGCCTTTACAAACTGGTATTAAAGCAATCGATGCAATGATTCCAATCGGTCGTGGTCAACGTGAGTTGGTTATTGGCGATCGTCAGATTGGTAAAACTGCAGTTTGTATCGATACCATTATCAACCAAAAAGAATTTTATGAAGCAGGTCAGCCTGTGTTCTGTATCTATGTAGCTATTGGTCAGAAAAACTCTACTGTAGCTAACATCGTACGTACATTGGAAGAGAACGGTGCTTTACCATATACAGTTGTTGTTGCTGCTTCGGCTGCAGATCCTGCTCCAATGCAGTTCTATGCTCCGTTTGCAGGTGCTGCAATTGGTGAGTTTTTCCGCGATACTGGTAAACCAGCTTTAATTGTTTATGATGATTTATCTAAACAAGCTGTGGCTTACCGTGAGGTTTCTTTATTACTTCGTCGTCCACCGGGCCGTGAGGCTTATCCAGGTGACGTTTTCTACCTACACAGTCGTTTGTTAGAAAGAGCTGCGAAGATCAACGCTAACGATGATATCGCTAAAAACATGAACGATTTACCTGAGTCGATCAGACATATCGTTAAAGGTGGTGGTTCATTAACAGCACTTCCAATTATCGAAACTCAGGCAGGTGACGTTTCTGCTTATATCCCAACCAACGTAATTTCGATTACTGATGGTCAGATCTTCTTAGAGTCGAACTTGTTCAACTCAGGTATCCGTCCGGCTATTAACGTAGGTATTTCGGTATCACGTGTGGGTGGTAACGCGCAAATCAAATCGATGAAAAAAGTAGCAGGTACTTTAAAGTTAGATCAGGCTCAATACCGCGAGTTAGAGGCTTTCTCTAAATTCGGATCTGACTTAGATGCTGCAACTAAATCAGTACTTGATAAAGGTGCACGTAACGTGGAAATGTTGAAACAAGCGCAATTCTCTCCGTTCACTGTAGAGAAACAAGTTGCAATTGTTTACGCTGGTACTAAAAACTTAATGCGTAGCGTTCCGGTTAACAAAGTAAAAGAATTTGAAACTGAATTCTTAACTCAACTGGAATTGCGTCACCCTGAAACTTTAGCGGCATTAAAAGCTGGTAAATTTGATGACAGCATTACTGGTGTTTTAGATACAGTAGCAAAAGAGATTTCAAGTAAATACTAATAGAGTTGAAAGCTAAAAGCAGAAAGTTCAAAGCTTTTTGCTTTTAGCTTTATACTTTCCCCTTAATAAGAATGGCTAATTTAAAAGAAGTAAGAAACCGGATTGCATCGGTACAATCAACACAGCAAATCACCAAAGCTATGAAAATGGTTTCGGCGGCTAAGTTGAAACGTGCTACCAACGCAATTATCGCTTTACGTCCTTATGCAACTAAACTGAAAGAGATTTTAGGTAATCTATCAGCAAGTTTAGAAGGCTCTTCATCACCTTTTATCCAGGAACGTGAGCCCAATAAGGTTTTAATTGTTACAGTATCATCAAACCGTGGTTTGGCAGGTGCTTTTAACATGAACGTAATTAAAGCGGCCAATAATTTAATTGCTGAGAAATATAGCGAACAGTTGAAAAACGGTAACGTAAGCATTATTTCTATCGGTAAAAAAACTCAGGATTTTTACGAGAAACGCAAGTACAATGTTATCGGTAACAATAACGAAGTATTTTCGGCCTTAACTTTCGAAAATGTAACTAAAATTACAGACGCGATTATGGCTGGTTTTGTTAAAGGTGAGTTTGATAAAGTTGAGGTGGTGTATAACCGTTTCAGAAATGCAGCTGTACAGTTTATCACTACAGAGCAGTTATTGCCTTTACCAAAAGCTGAACAGGCGGCAGAACAAAAAGAAGAGAAGAAAACAACTAACGTTGATTATATCCTGGAGCCTTCTCAAGAAGAAATTGTTGAGCAGTTAATCCCTAAATCAATTAAAATCCAGTTGTACAAAGCCGTGTTAGATTCTCACGCTTCTGAGCATGGTGCGCGTATGACGTCGATGGATAAAGCAACTGAGAATGCCGGTGAGTTATTGAAAGCATTAAAACTTTCTTACAACCAAGCGCGTCAGGCAGCAATTACAACCGAGTTAACAGAGATTGTAAGTGGTGCAGCAGCATTAGAAGGATAACACTAAGTTTGGAGTTCAGCGTCCTTAGTTTGGAGTCTGAGCAAGCAAAAAATACAAAGCCCATTTCTTAATTGAGATGGGCTTGGTTATTAGTATGAATTTCGTAATCCATAATTATTATGTTTTTTCAGGATTAATAAATTGTTATGATTGTCAGAAAGCAGCTGGATTATGCTTTGGCCAGACTTTTTAAGGGAAAAGCATTTATTATTTTCTGCCCAATGCAGATAAAACTTATCTTATGCGTTAAGGCAAACAAAATGTGTACTTAAACACGCTTAAAAAAAGAAGCCCATTTCGGTTAAGAAATGGGCTTACTGTTTTCTACTGGTTACTATAAGTTTTCGAGCGTAGAACTAATGCCTAATTCACCATGGGCTCCAAGTTGGATTTTAGTGTTGTTATCTATTGAGAGTATGTTATGCATGGAGTCTTTTTGCCAAAACATTTCATCAAAACGAAATGCTTTTCCTTTCGCAATACCGCTAATGTTTGTAAGCTGCAATAAATTTCCCGTAGCCTGTAATTTAACATAAATAGTATCAGAGAGTCCGTTTGGTTTTAATACTGATCTAACTGTATTAACAGGGAGGTTTACGTAAGAATTCAGATCCAAATCGAACTTACTGTTATTTTTGATTTGGTAACTAATGTCTCCTGGAAGCACTCTAATTTTAGTCTTGCTTGTCTTGTTGTAGACAGTTAGACTTACTTCAAAAATACCTGAAGTTTTGTACTGATGCTCAGTTTTACTTCCTTTGGTTTCAGTAGTTCCATCTCCATAGTTCCAGACATAATTGTTGCCTGCAATCGAATCTTTTGCATTCAGCTCAATTGACTGTGTTAAATACAATGATCTTTTTTTAATATTAAAATCGGTTGTACTAATTTCTGGAATGGATTGTTTCTTGCACGCAGCTAAGAAAAACAGGGCAATAGTTAACCCTAATAAGCTTTTAAATTTCATGATGTAGTGATTTTATTTGTGTGTGGCCAAAGCTAATTAAATTTTATAACTAAAGGTTTAATTGATAAAATAAATATTCGGATAATTAGTTGAATTTGTAGGTTGATATGTACTTAGATGTATTTTGTGTTGCCTTGCGATTTGTTTGCGCACAAGAGCTTAATTGCGATTTTTGTCTTCGACTTAGTTAGTGGCTTTTAATATCTTTGTAACCTAACATCTGGTTATGAAAAAATACATATTCATCGTACTATCGCTTATTCCATTCTTTGCTCAGGCCCAAAACCCGGCAAGAGATTACACCAATGCGGTACTTTGGCAACAAACATCAGGCGAATACCGGGCTTTATGCTTTCAGGCCTACAACTTTGCGCGTTTATCACTGAAAGAGGCTGTATGGGCAGATACAAGTAGAAAACCCAATTGTGTAATTGTAGATATTGATGAAACCGTTTTAGATAATTCGGCTTTTCAGGGACATGAAATAAAAAAAGGCTTAAGTTATAATCCTGCAGACTGGACCACCTGGACTAATTTAGCACAGGCTGATACTGTTCCGGGGGCGTTGACTTTTTTAAAGTTTGCTGCAAGCAAAAACATCGAAACTTTTTATGTAAGCAACCGTGATGAAAAGGACTATGGTGCAACATTGAAAAACCTGCAGAAATTTGGTTTCCCTTACGCCGATGATGCACATTTGCTGGTTTCGAAAGGTACTTCCAACAAGGAGCCACGCAGGCAAAAAATAGCAGAAACGCATAACATTTTAATGCTCTGCGGCGATAATCTGAGCGATTTTTCGAATGTTTTTTACCGCGAAAATAAAAATACAAATGAGCAGGTAAACTTAAACCAGCAGCTTTTTGGTGTGAAATTTATTGTATTACCCAACCCGATGTATGGCGATTGGGAAAAGCCTTTGTATCAGGGCGAAAACCTATCTGACAAGGATAAAGCAAAACAACGTTTAGAACGATTAAAAAGTTACTAAGTTTATATAATTATTCAGCAATAAGTATTACTTTTGCTGCATCATAAAAATAAACATTATGGAGAACAACGAATTAAAGCACAATACAGAAAGTATGCAAACGGCTAACCAGCCAGGAATTTATAAATTAATGATTTTTGGTGTACTGGTTTGCATGGTGGGTACTTATGCGCGTTTCGCTTACGATTCATGGCAAGTATCTTTGGCTTCTTGGATCGTTTTGTTTATCGGTGCAATTATCGCCATTAAAGGTGTATTCAAAATTTTAGATGCATAACATATTTTCTCTCTAAATAATAAAGCCTGTCTTGTTCATTCATGACAGGCTTTTTTGCTTTTATCCTTTTCCAAAAAAAAATATTTTTTAAGTTAAATAGGGCTTTTTGCATTCAAATGGCCTGTTTCTCGCCTTCCCGCTTAACGCTTAACGCATCACATAAAACTAACGCGGGTTACCTTAAAGCAATTTTGGTATAAAGGGAAAAACGCGGTATAAAAATAAAAGATGCCGCAACTTCACTGGCCAGAGAAGATAATTTCACACAAATGATTAACCCATTAGAACCACTAAATCATGAAAAGGATTATTATTGCTATGGCCGTAGCCGCATGTTTATTCGGCTGCCAGAATGCTGAAAAAAAATATGGATCAGTAGCCTCAACTGAGGAAATCAGTAGCGGAGAAAGTGCAGACAGCACCAGTACGGTTGCTCCTAAAATCATTAAAACTGCCGATATGCGCTTCCGCGTTAAAGATGTGCAGAATACCAAAGAAAAACTGAGTCAAACCATCAAAGCACAGGGAGGCACTGTAGCGGAGTTCTCCATTCAGAGCGTTATCCAGGAAAGCCAGAAGGTTAAACAATCGATCGATTCGCTTAAAGAAATTACTTCATACCGTACCGAAGGTTATCTGGTAGCTAAAGTGCCATCAGAAAAGCTCGACGATTTTACCAATGCCATTGCTAAAATGGCGGTATTTGTCGATAACCAATCGATGAAGATGGACGACCAGAGTATTGCTTATCTGGCCAATAAACTCAAAGCCAATAACAGGGTAGAGGCTGTTGAGCGTATTAATAAAATGGCGACTAAAAAGAGCCCGAATGTGGAAACATCGCTATTTATTAAAGATGATTATGTTGACCGTAAAATCGAAAATCTGCTGATTGATAGCCGCGTAAAATACAGTACCATTACACTCAATTTTTATCAGGATAACACAGTTAAAACCATGATTGTAGCCAATGATAATGTGTACGATTATAAACCGGGTTTTGCAGATCGTTTTTGGCTAGGCCTGGTAAACGGCTGGACCATTTTTAAGGAAATTATCCTTGCCCTTTCTAACTTATGGATGTTAATACTGGTTGGTGTTGCAGTATTTTTTGTAGCCAGGTATCTGATTAAAATGAATAAGCTGACAACTGATTTAGCTACTAAGAATCTGATTGATCAGGCCAGACAATAACTTTTATTTACAGGTCGCTCTCTAATGGTTCGTGTTACGCACGGACCATTTTTAATTTATTAATGACGAACTTTCCTAATGGTTTGTGTCTGTACTGACCATTTAAACTAACCCTTAAGCTTACCTGTAGTTTTCTTTATTCCTGTAACCTTAGTTTTATTATCGCTCACAAAAGATTCCCAGCCTGAGTAAGTTTTAGATTTGCCACCAGTGGTAATTTTTTGAAACGAATGGCAAACGGCAACTGCCAACCCATCTGTCGCATCTAAAAATTCGGGTGTTTCTTTAAAATTTAATAACCTTTGCAACATAGCTGCAACCTGCTCTTTAGTGGCGTTTCCGCTGCCCGTAATGGATTGTTTGATCTTTCTGGGCGAATATTCTGTTACCGATACATTTCTGGATAAGGCAGCAGCTATAGCTGTTCCCTGCGCACGGCCTAATTTTAGTAATACCTGAATGTTTTTGCCATAAAAGGGAGCTTCAATTGCCAGCACATCGGGTTTATACTGATCAATTAAAACAACTGTTTTTTCGAAAATGCGTTGAAGTTTAAGAAAAGGATCGTCGAGATGGGTCATTTTTACCACCCCCAAACTAATCAGCTCTGTTTTATTTCCCTTTTCTAAAATAACACCATAACCCATCACCGCGGTGCCCGGGTCGATGCCCATAATAACCCGTTCCTTTTTTTCGTTCAACATTACAGCAATATTAAGCATATTTGCACTCTAAAAAGACAAGTTTGACAGGCAAGAACAAAAAAATATTATCACTGCTTATTAAAGCGGCCATTGTGCTGTTCGCCTTTTGGTTTATTTACCACAAGCTTGTTGCCAATAAAAACCTGAGCGATTTCGGTACGCTGCTAAAAGATATCGATCAGCTCGAAATTACTGCAGTAATCGGACTGGTAGTGCTCCTAATGTTTGTAAACTGGCTGCTGGAGGCGGCAAAGTGGAAATACTTAATGAGCCACATCGAAGCCATAAGTTTTTACCGGGCCATTGAATCTGTTTTTTGTGGTTTAACAATGGCTATTTTTACCCCAAACCGTTTGGGTGAATATGGAGGCCGGGTATTTTTCCTTTCTCCCAAAAGACGGATTGTAGGTGTGGTAGCCATGAGTGTTGGCAGTATCGGTCAGCTGGTACTAACCAATGTTTTTGGGGCAATTGCGGCTTGTTTTTTCATCTACCGCGTCATTCCAATCGATCGTGTACTATTTATTGCTGTAGTTTTTCTAGCTGTATTCTTCTGCCTGTTTTTTATTGTTTTCTATTTCAATATCAAATGGTTAAATGGTATTCTGTTATCCTTTAAGTTTACCCGTAAATACAAAAAGTTCTACAGTATTTTAGGCCGGTACCGCCGAAGAGAACTGTTACGCATTATTGGTTATTGTATGGCGAGGTATCTGGTTTTCAGTTCGCAATACTTTATTTTGTTTATCTGGTTAATACCCGGTTTGCACTATGCCGATATTGTAATGATGACTTGCTTGTTGTTCCTGGTCCAATCGGCTTTACCTTCGTTAGATTTGTTCGATGTAGGCATTAGAAGTGTTACCGCTGTTGAATTGTTTAAGCATGTAACCGATCAGCATGTAGCCGTTATTGCATGTACAGCAAGTATTTGGCTCATAAATATTATAATTCCTGCTATATTAGGCGCTTATTTCGTTTTTAAACTCAACTTTTTTGGAAATCTTAAATCTAATTAGTCTATTATCCGCTGCATTAACCCTCATTTATGCTTTTCTGGTGCTTAATTTTATCAGAGGATGGCATAATTTAACTTATTTTACTCCCGAAAAGTCAGATCCACAAACCAAGGTTTCGATTATTGTAGCTGCCCGGGATGAGGAAGCTAACATTAATAAAACGATCGATGATTTGATTGCCCAGACCTATCCAAAGGTGTTGACCGAAATCATCATCATCGACGATCATTCTACCGACCGTACTGCAGAAATTGTATTGAGTTATGCAGGCAAAAATGTAAGGTTGATTAAACTTAATGAGGATAGAGCCCTAAATTCATATAAAAAGAAAGCCATACAAACGGCAATAGGTACCTGTACCGGCGATTTAATTGTAACCACTGATGCCGATTGTAGAATGGGCGAAAACTGGCTGGCAACGATTGTACAACTGTTTGAGCAGAAAAAGTATAAAATGATTTCCTCCCCGGTAGCCTATTTTCAGGAAAAAAGTTTTTTTGAAAGGTTGCAATCACTTGAATTTTTGTATCTGATTGGTTTAGGGGCATCGACCATTGGTAATAAACAACCTTCTACCTGTAATGGTGCAAACCTGGCTTACGAGAAAACAACTTTTTACGAGGTTGGCGGTTTTCAGGGGATTGACGATCTGGCATCAGGCGATGATGAATTACTGTTGCACAAAATTGCCGCGAAATATCCCGATCGCATTGGCTTCCTTAAAAACAGGGAGGCTATCGTATACACACACGCCAAAGAAAATTTAAGTGCTTTTATTCAACAACGCAGGCGTTGGGCTTCGAAAAGTACCCGTTATAAAAACAAAGGGATTATTGTGCTGGGCGTACTCATCTGGATTTTCAACCTCAGCATACTCTCCAACTTTATTACCGGATTATTTATCCCTGGTTTTTTAACGATCACATTTTATCAATTATTGGTTAAAATGGCTTTAGAAAGCTTATTTTTATGGGATGTAACAGGCTTTGCAAAAAGGCGGAGTTTACTCATTTTAATCCCGGTGTTAAATGTGCTGCACATTTTATATATGGTGTACATTGGCATTGCCGGAAATAGCGGAAAATACAATTGGAAAGGCAGAATGGTTAGATAATGGATAACAGCCCGTCAAAAAAAGTATGGTTAAAGTTTAAGCGGAATAAGTTTGCCTTTGCCGGACTGGTTTTCATCTTACTGCTGATGGTGATGGGCATTGCGGGTTATTTGATTATGCCCGATGATTCTCCGGATGCGAACGTACAAACTTTACAGTTAAATAAAAAGAAACCCGGAAGCACCTTTACTTTTCTCATTACGGGCAGGAACCCAAAGGTAGAAAAGGTTGGGTTTTTCGAAAGGATGTTGTTTGGGCAAACACCAACTTTTAAAAGCATTCCGATTACGGGGTATAAAATAGCAGGAGAAACCGTTTTTGTTCAGGAGTATATCGGCGATGATGAAAAGGCTAAGGCAACCCAATACGCACTGAGCGATTTATGCCCGGATTGCGTTATACCATCTAAAGCGGGCACACCACAATCTCTATTCGAAAAAAATAATATTTACAGGCAGACTTACCTTTTAGGAACAGATATTTATGGCCGCGATTTATTAAGCCGGATAATTTTAGGTATCCGCGTTTCGCTATCGGTGGGTTTAATGGCTGTACTCATCTCGCTCTTTATTGGGGTGAGTTTGGGTGCAATAGCAGGCTACTTTGGTGGGCGTATAGATGCTGCCATTAGCTGGTTTATGAACGTAGTATGGTCTCTGCCTTCTCTTTTGCTGGTTATTGCTATATCGTTTGCTCTGGGAAAAGGTTTTTGGCAAATTTTTATCGCTGTAGGTTTGTCTACCTGGGTAGATGTTGCCCGGTTAGTACGCGGACAGGTTATGGCGCTTAAAGAAGTTGAATTTGTGGAGGCCGCAAGGGCGCTGGGTTTTAGTACCAGCAAAATCATTATCAAACATATCTTACCCAATATAGCCGGTCCTATTTTGGTCGTCGCTTCTTCTAATTTCGCCTCGGCAATATTATTAGAAACCGGTTTAAGCTTTCTGGGCTTTGGGGCGCAACCACCTATGCCAAGCTGGGGCAGTATGATTAAAGAGCATTATGGTTATATTATTATGGATGCAGCATATCTGGCCATTTTGCCTGGTTTAGCCATTATGCTTACAGTTTATGCCTTTAATGTGCTGGCTATAGGCCTGCGCGATGCTTTTGACGTTAAAGGTCAGAATGTAACTGTTTAAGCCTAAAAAATATATAATCAAAAGCCATGTTGAGCCTGTCGAAAGATGAGCTTAATGGTGTATTAAAGAATTTCGATAGGCTCAACGTGACAAACTTATATCTCCGGTTACCCTAACAATCTTTTAAGCTGTTGCGCTAAGGGTATTGCCCGAAACCGTTAATGCATAAACTTTTAATGCACTGGTAGTCCCTCCATCGTTTGGTTGAGCTAAAATGCTGCCCGTTGTGGTGTATCTCGAACTGTGCAAAGCACATTGTATGTAATTGCTGGCCTGAATAAAGCTTAATGCGCCGCCCTGGTGTGGACAGGCCGCTTGCGTAGCTACAAATGAAGTAGATGCATTTCCGGTTGCCGTTCTGATAAACAGGATCCCGCTTACTACAAGTGATGCACCTACGGTGAGTAACTGCGTAGTCAGATCAACACTGGCTGTTGTACCTGGGGGAACACCGCCACCATTTGGTTTGCTGGGTTCGGGCGAATCGCTCTTTTTGCCACAGGCAGAAAAACAGGCTCCGGTGCATACCATGGCAACACCCAAGCCTAAAGATTTGATAAATTCGTTACGTTCCATAATTTTTTTAGTTAGTTTATTTAAGATTAACAATGTTTATCAGCGGTACTTAAATTACTGGGCTTTTTCTTTTTTCTTATCGAAAGAGAACCTGCGGGCAATACTAAAACCCCAGCGATATTGGCCTTTAGTCCATGAAGTATTGGTATCGCTTATAAACTGCGATTCCTGTATGGCCGTTGCATTGGTGAAATTGAGGTGGAAAATATGCCCGCCGGTTTCGAATTCCAAGCCTGCACCTAGTGTATTGTAATATTTATTGCCCCAAAGGTTTTCGAGGTAAGCCTTTTTGGTATCGTCTCTAAAAGGTAAGGTGTAATCGGCTACAAATGCCATGCGTTTGGTGATTTTAATACGACCACCTACCGAAAGGGCAAAAAGATCATTCTGATCGCCAAAAACGGTAAAATTCCGGTGTACATACGATGGCATGATTAACATCGAAAAACCTGGGCTGAACTTACGCGCAATTACCGCCTGAACTACGTACACAAGCCGATCTTGAAAATCGCTGTATGCAATAGCTGAAGTAGGATCGGTACTGGCTTTTACTGCCGATACCGTGGTGCTGCCAAACAGGGTAACGCTTACCGGTATTTTTTCATCACTGGTTTGTCTTAACAACCGGTATTTAAGGTTTCCCTCATACAACTGAGTAGCCGGACCTGCACCTTTTGCCCTGGCAATGCCAACAGAAAGATCATCGCTGATTCCGTATTCAAAACCAATACGGATATCAGTAGATTGATCCAGTCCAAAGAAATTTTTAATGCCCCCGCTTTGCCCCGCAATGTCACCAAAGCGGTGATCTACCCTAAAATCGAGCTCGTTTTTAAAAATGGTTTCGTTGGTTTGGATGTTAATCAACTTTGGTGATTTAAAAGTTGCGCTCACCCTGGTTTTTGTTGCTGGCATTTGCAATGCTTTTTCTAACGAATCTTGTGCAAAGACTGTTGAAGATAGGCCCAGGCCCATGATTAATAGTGTGCTGTAAATTTTCATCATGACTTAATTTTTTGTAGAATAAACGGCATTGATTTTAACATCAACTACTTCGGCAATTTTTGCAATTACAATGGTTGGTATTTTGATTTTGTGATCTTCGAGTTTAACCCTGAAAGCTGCACTTGCCGTAACAGCGCTGGCGGTAACGGTAATTTTAGCCTGGGTTTGATAGATTTTGCTTACACCATGTATCTGTAAATTACCTTTTACGGCTACGTTGTATGTTCCGGGTTTAGAAAAGTCAATTGGATCGATTATTTTACCTTTAAAATCGGAAGTGGGATAGGTATCGCTCTCCATGTAATTCTCATTAAAATGCTCTTGCATCAGTTTCTTTTTAAACTGGAAACTGTTGTTATTGATTTTAAAGATTATTTCGCCGGTTTTAACATTGATGCCCGAAGCAGCTGTTTTGCTGGTTGCATCAATATCTTCCATTGGTGCTTTAGAGAAGAAAGAGATGGTTACATCTTTGCTGATAAGCATTTGGGCGTGAACGGCTGCAAACGCCGAAACCAGAATAAGCGTGATCAGTAGTTTTTTCATGGCTTTCCTATTTAGTTTGCTGGCATTCCTCTATCGTACCAGGCAGTTAATAATTGCTTCTCTCTTGCTGTTAAGTTGCCACCCACTGGCATGGTCATGGTTACAAGGGTGTTGGTTTTTACCCGAGGGTCGGCAATAACCGATTGAATTCCGTTAAAGGCCCACGATCCCCGCTGGACGCCGCCGGGGCCATGGCAGTTATTGCATTTTGTGGTTAAAAGGGCTCCTACGTAATTGTTATAGCTTACATTATCGGTAGTTACTCCATTCGGATTACTTTCAGTAAGCTCATCGGCTTGTTTCTTCGAGCAGGCAAAAAGCGTTAAACTGAACGCAGTAATGCATAAGTAAAGGGTTATTTTTCTCATAGTGGTGATTTAGCGAATAATCAATCTGTTTTCTTCGTCATGCTTCAATCAATTGGTTATTGATTAAAGCTGCTATTAGCGGAAGCTTCAATTACCGGATAAAGGGTTAATGGCACGTTTTGTTAATTAAGTTTCTTAATTGTATTACGGCAGGGATTTTGGAAAGGTTGCCCTAAACCCATATTTTTTTGCAAAAAAAAGTCCCCGATCGTTTTTACACGTCGGGGACTTCATCAAAAATGATTTTTGTTTAGCCTATCTCCAGGCTTTATACTGGTTAATCAATCCGTTGGTAGAACTGTCATGGCTCGAAACTTTTTCATTTCCGTTTAGTTCAGGAAGGATTTTCTTGGCCAATTGTTTACCCAGCTCAACACCCCACTGATCGAAACTAAAGATGTTCCAGATAATGCCTTGTACAAATATTTTATGTTCGTAAATTGCAACTAAGCTACCTAAAGTATAAGGGGTTACTTTTTTCAACAAGATAGAGTTGGTTGGACGGTTACCTTCGAAAACTTTAAAAGGTGCAATTTTTTGGATCTCCTCTTCCGATTTACCTTCTTTTTTAAGCTCAGCAATAACTTCTTCTTCGGTTTTACCGTTCATTAAAGCTTCTGTTTGCGCAAAGAAGTTAGATAAAAGGATCGGGTGATGATCACCTAACGGATTTAAACTTTGTGCCGGTGCAATAAAATCGGCAGGGATAATCCGGGTGCCCTGGTGTATCAACTGGTAAAAGGCATGCTGACCATTTGTACCTGGCTCTCCCCAGATAATCGGACCGGTTTCGTAATCCACTTCATTACCGTTTCTATCTACATGTTTACCGTTACTTTCCATATCGCCTTGCTGAAAATAAGCTGCAAAGCGATGCATGTACTGGTCGTAAGGTAAAATAACCTGTGTTTCGGCATTATAGAAATTAATGTACCAAACACCTAATAATCCTAATATTACAGGCAAATTGCTTTCAAATTCGGCGTTTTTAAAATGATTATCGGCTGCATGTGCACCAGCAAGCAATTGTTTAAAATTATCGAAACCGATGCTCAATGAGATAGATAAACCAATAGCGCTCCATAAAGAGTAACGGCCACCAACCCAATCCCAAAACTCGAACATATTTGCGGTATCGATGCCAAAAGCAGCCACATCTTTCGCATTGGTTGATAATGCCGCAAAGTGTTTGGCAATATCACCTTCTTTAGCACCTTTTTCTAAAAACCAGGTACGTGCAGAATGTGCATTGGTCATGGTTTCTTGTGTGGTAAATGTTTTAGAAGCTACCAGGAATAAAGTGGTTTCTGCATTTAATCCAGCTAAAGTTTCGGCAATGTGTGTGCCATCAATATTCGAAACGAAATGAATGTTTAAATGATTTTTATAGTGTTTTAAAGCTTCGGTAACCATTACAGGGCCCAAATCTGAACCACCAATACCAATGTTCACAATATCGGTAATGGCTTTGCCGGTATAACCTTTCCATTCGCCGCTGATGATGCTATTGCTAAATTTTTCCATTTTAGCCAATACTGCATTAACATCGGGCATTACATCTTTGCCGTCAACCAAAATTGGCGTATTGCTTAGGTTACGTAAAGCAATGTGAAGCACCGAACGGTCTTCCGTTTCGTTAATTTTATCGCCACTGTACATCGATTTAATGGCTTCATCGAGTTTACATTCGCGTGCTAATTGAATTAATAGCGCTAATGTTTCGTCGCTAATGCGGTTTTTACTGTAATCGAGTAAAATATCCTCAAAAAAAACAGAAAATTTATTGAAACGATCTGCATCTTCAGCAAAAAGATCTTTAATGCTTTTCTGATTAATATCTATAAAATGATCGGCTAAGTATTTGTAGGCCTCAGTTTCTGTGAAATTTACTTTAGGTAACATAATCTTGGGTTTTTTGTAAAAGTAATAAAGCAAAAATTTAAAATGGTCTTTTTAGTGTTCAAAAATCATTAAGAATTTTAAATCTCAAATAAAGCGTGTAACTTTAATATCAACGTCCCTGTTAACTAACCATCTATTGTTTTACCATTAACTCTACCATTATGTTAGAAAACTTAAATGAAATGGTACGTGAAAACGTACAGGAAAGCGTTGTAAATAATGCCGCTATTCCCAATGAAAAAAATGAAGCGGTTATTCAGGCTGCTTCGGGCTCCATTTTTGATTCCTTGAAAGATCAGCTATCATCAGGCAATATTGGTGCAATTACCGATATTTTTAACGGAAATAAGGCCGAAGGAACGCAGGTAGCCGAACAGGCATCAGGTAGTTTTATAGATAAATTAAGTGGCTTGGGCATTAATGCCGATACCGCAAAATCTTTAGCCGCGAGTATTATCCCTGGCCTGATTGCTAAGTTTACCCAGAAAACAAACGATCCGAACGATAGTTCTTTTAACCTTAAAGATGTTTTGGGTAGTTTAGGTGGCGACGATGGCAAATTTGATGTGAGCGATGTAATTGGCATGTTCAACGGCGGGAAATCGCAACAAGGTGGTCAGGCTGGTGAAGGTGGTATTATGGATAAGCTGAAAGGAATGTTTGGGTAAAATGAATTTCAGAGACTTATTTTGAAACACATCGAAATAAGTATCTTTACCAAAAAAATAAAATATGTTTAGAACGCTCTCACTCCTGGCAGCCTGTTGCTTATTTATTTCTTGTTTCTTTTTTTCTTCCTGTGAAAAAGAAGGAATGACTAAAATCGATACTTTAAGAATTATTGATACCCTAGATGTAGATAGGCCAATAAATTTAAAAGCCACCAAAGGTGTTTATGGTACTCGAATTACAGTATCCTGGACACCAATGCCACTGGCTCAGAAATATCAGTTGTACAAGTTTGATGATGCAATACAAAAGTATACTTTATTAAAGGAATTAAATGATACAACTTTTGATGATATAGCAATTAGTAAGTCATTAACTAAAAACTTTTATAAGGTTAGAACTTATAATAATCCCAAATCTTTTAGCAGGTTTAGTGATGCAGATTTTGGGTATACTTCAGCATTCAATTATTATAAAGCCTTTTCATTTGGTTCGGAAGGATCAGGGGCTACCCAGTTTAATTTTACCATGCATGTTGAAGTAGATAAAACTGGTAATATTTATGTTAGTGATGAAGGAGCAAACAGGGTTTTAAAGTTTAGCGCTACAGGCAGTTTTATTGAACAGTTTTATTCAGGTTCTGCAGCCAGGGCAATAGCATTTTTTAATAATGGGAATTATATTGCCACCAGAACACAGAGTAGCAGCTATGTTCAAATATTTAACCCCAATAAGCAATTAATTAGAGAGTGGGGGACTTATGGTTCGGGGGATACTAATTTCGGGAATATTGAATGCTTAACAATAGATGATGAACAGAACATCTGGATTGTGGATGGTGTAAATCATAGAATAAAAAAGTACGATCAAAATGGGAATCTGCTTTTGAAATTTGGAAAACAGGGCAAAGCGGATGGTGATTTTGATGCTCCATTCGGAATTGCATATTTCAAAAACAAAATTTATGTTTCTGATACAAGGAACAACCGCGTTGAGGTATTTGATAAATCAGGGAAATTCTTAAAGATCTATGGTGCTAAGGGCTACATACACGGCATAAGGGCATTTGGTGACAATTTATTTCTAGCTAATGCCGAAGGATTCATTATTAAATCAGATGAGAATGGCGATGTCCAGGAAAAAATCGGAACCGGTTTATTTCAAAATTTAGTTGATGTAACTGTTGCTCCGAATGGCGATGTTATAGCATGCGATGTGTACGCTAGAAAGATCATTATCTTTAAAAAGGGTTAATTGCATTCAACATTATTATGAGAAGCCATTCCACATCTGGAGTGGCTTTTGTGTTTCACTGCATTCCCTCTCTCCTTAAAATTGATTAGCTTAGGGCTGCTAAACTTTAAACCATTTATTTTCATGAAGAAACTATACCTGATCGGCCTTTCGTTATTTGCCTTAAATGCTGCTGCTCAAAATTCAACCTTGCGACATGCTGTCGCTAAAAAAGCCGACGCGCTTGAACAGAAGGTGATTAACTGGCGACGTGACTTTCATGAACACCCTGAACTGGGCAATACCGAAGTACGAACAGCAGGTATAATTGCTAAACATCTGGAGTCCTTAGGCATTAAAGTAACAACTGGCGTAGCCAAAACCGGCGTGGTGGGTATTTTGAAAGGAGGCAAACCCGGACCGGTTGTAGCACTACGGGCCGATATGGATGGCCTTCCTGTTACCGAACGGGTAGATGTGCCTTTTGCATCAAAAGTAAAAACTCAATATAACGGGCAAGAGGTAGGCGTAATGCATGCCTGTGGGCACGATAGTCATATGGCTATTTTAATGGGCGTTGCCGAGGTTTTGGCTGGTATGCAAAAAGATATTCAGGGAACGGTGAAATTTATATTTCAGCCTGCCGAAGAGGGGGTGCCCGAAGGAGATGAAGGCGGGGCAGCACTAATGATCAAAGAAGGTGTATTGGAAAATCCTAAAGTAGATGTGATTTTTGGTCTGCATATTAATTCTCAAACTGAAGTGGGCGATGTAACTTACCGCCCCGGCGGAACAATGGCCGCTGTAAACGATATGAAAATTACGGTTACCGGTAAGCAGGCACACGGTGCTTATCCGTGGAGCAGTATCGACCCGGTGGTAATTTCTGCGCAGATTATCAACAACCTGCAAACCATTGTAAGCCGCAATTTAAATGTAACCGAAAATCCAGGTGTAGTAACTATAGGTGCAATTAATGGTGGTGTACGTTCTAATATCATACCCGAAAAAGTAGAGATGCTGGGTACAGTGCGTAATTTCAGTAAGGAGGATGAAGCGATGTTTATTGAGCGGATTAAAACCATTGCCACTAAAACTGCTGAGGCCGGCGGAGCAACCGCTGTGGTAAAGATTCCTTACAGTAACCATTATCCGGTTACCTTTAACAACATTGCACTTACCGAAAAAATGCTGCCAAGCATGCAGTTAACCGCAGGTAAAGAGCATGTAAAGCTGAAACCACCTGTTACAGGTGCCGAAGATTTTTCTTTCTTTCAGGAAAAAATACCGGGCTTGTTTGTGTTTTTAGGAGGCATGCCTAAAGGTAACGATCCTTTAAAAGCACCTTCGCACCATACCCCCGATTTTTATCTCGATGAAAGCGGCTTTATTTTAGGGGTGAAGTTGCTGGCTAATCTAACGCTTGATTATATGGGAATGAAGAAGTAAGTCGTTCATTCGTTCAATAGTCATTAGTTCATTAGGGACTGCAAACTGCATATTGCAAACTGTATAGAGGTTAATCGGTTAACTGGTTTCAATCGTTAAACTTGTTGATTCGTTCGTCATTGTTGAATTGTTAATTGCCCAATTGTTACCTGCATATACCTAACAATTCAACAATGAAACTATATAGCAATCTTTTACTGCAAAAGAGAGATTAAAAAGTTGCTATATTTGTTTCATGACCAAAGAACAGATTCAGGATTTAAGGGACAGAGTAACGTCTCTAAGGAGGTATCTTTGACGTTGATGAGCTACTTTACGCCATTCGCGAAGAAGAAAAATTAACCATGGCGCCCGATTTCTGGGACGACCCTAAAAAAGCAGAAAAAATACTTGCAGAAATAAGTGCAAAGAAAAAGTGGACTGATGGCTTTAACCAAACCCATAATGCGGTTGAGGATGGAGCTGTGATGTTCGATTTTTTCCAATCCGGAGATGCTTCGGAAGCCGAAATGAAAGATCAATTCGAAATCAGTAAACAGGCTGTAGAAGATCTGGAACTTAAAAATATGCTGCGCAGTAAAGAAGATCAGCTTTCGGCTGTAATGCAGATTACTGCTGGTGCCGGTGGTACCGAAAGTTGCGATTGGGCTTACATGCTGATGCGGATGTACCTGATGTGGGGTGAGAAAAACGGCTATAAAATTACCGAACAGGATAGTCAGGAAGGGGAGATTGCGGGGATTAAATCCGTAACACTTCAGTTTGACGGCGATTTCTCTTATGGCTACCTAAAAGGCGAAAATGGGGTTCACCGTTTGGTGCGGATATCTCCTTTCGATTCGAACGCGCGAAGACATACTTCGTTTGCATCGGTATATGTTTATCCCCTGGTTGATGATACCATTCAGATTGACATTAACCCGGCCGATATTGAGTTTGAAACCTTTAGGGCTGGTGGTGCCGGCGGACAAAACGTAAACAAGGTTGAAACGGCAGTACGTTTGTACCACAAACCATCGGGCATTATTATTAAAAATCAGGAGTCGCGATCACAGTTGCAGAATAAAGAAAATGCCATTCGTTTGCTTAAATCGCAGTTATTCGAAATTGAAGAACGCAAGCGTAACGAAGCCATTGCTGCGGTAGAGGGATCGAAGAAAAAGATAGAGTGGGGTTCGCAGATCAGGAGTTATGTTTTAGACGACAGACGTGTGAAAGATCACCGTACCAACTATCAGACTTCCAATCCCGATGCTGTTTTAAATGGCGATATCAACGACTTTTTGAAAGCATATTTAATGGAATTTTAATTCAAGAAAATGACAAAGTTCGTCACCTTAATCATCACACTGTTCATGGCTGTTAACTATTCTGGAGCACAAGAAGTAATTCCTTTATACGCAGGCGATATTCCGGGAGCAAAAACTACACCGTCAACCTATGCCGAACATACCGAAGTACGCAGCAACGGTACGCTGAGCATTACCAAAGTATCGGTACCTACCATGACGGTTTTTGTTGCACCAAAAGAAATTGCAACCGGAACAGCTGTAATTATTTGCCCAGGTGGTGGTTATGGTGCTTTGGCTTTTAGTCACGAAGGAACCGATGTTGCCAAACGTTTTAATGCCATTGGTGTAACTGCTTTTGTATTGAAATATCGTTTGCCGAGCGATGAAATAATGATTGATAAAACCTATGGGCCGCTACAGGATGCACAACAGGCCATTTATCTGGTCAAGAAAAATGCAAAAAAGTACGGAATTAAAGCCAATAGGTTAGGGATAATGGGATTTTCGGCGGGTGGACATTTTGCTTCTACGCTGGTAGCCCATTACAACGATCTTAAAATTGCCAATCCTGAAAAATTAAACTTAAGACCTAGCTTTGCTGCCCTGATTTATCCGGTTATCAGCTTTGAGGAATCAGTACATGCAGGGACTATGAAAAACCTGTTAGGCGCTAATCCAGCTGATAGTTTAAAACATTATTTTTCGGCAAATAAGCATGTAAATAAGAATACACCTCCGGTTTTCTTTGTGCATGCAAAAGATGATAAAGCAGTACCCTATGCCAATAGTGTTCTAATGAACGAAGCATTAAAACAACATAAGGTTGATAGCGAGATCTATTTGTACGAAAACGGCGGACATGGATTTGGCCTGATCAATAAAACTTCGGATGTAGATTGGTTTAACCTGTTGAGTAACTGGATGAAGAAAGAGAAATTTTAATATCTTTGCTGATATTTTAACCTCTTAATTTAAAACACCATGCAAAAAACGGTGAAATACCTGATGGTATCTCTTGTTGCTATTCTTACTATAGCAAGTTGTAAAAAAGAAATTGACTGGAATGCCTTTCCCGATCCGAATGGAGGAAATGGTTGTAAACTGGCCAGCTTAAAAACCGACCTTGGTGTATTGGGCGAGTTTACAATCAGCTATAAATATGATGCTTCAGGTAAATTAATCAGTGCAACCAGTGATGGTGAAACCATGGTTTATACCTATTCTACTACAAAAATTACCGGCACGCTCGAAAGTGGCGAGAAAACAGAACTCACTCTGGCAAACGGGAAAGCTGTTTCCAGCTATATGTCCGATTTTTTTCCTGGTGTAAGCGCCACGAGAAACTACACTTATAATGCAGATGGTTATTTAACAGTTGTTAAAAGCTATTTAGGAAATAGCCTGAATTCTACTGCCGAACTTAGCTACACAGGTGGTAATTTGGCACAAACAAAAGTAACCTATGCCGAGGATGGAAGTGTGGAAACAAGCACTTATGAATATTCGGGTGAAGTTGCGGTAAATGCTTACGAGATGGCTGATCCGCTTTCGACTATTGTAGATTATTTACCTGGTAATTACTTTGGGAAAGCATCCAAAAATGTACTTAAGAAATCGGTTACAAGTTCAACTAATTCTGTTCTTGTGGATGTTCAGGAATATACATATGCTTTTGATGCTAAGGGGAATGCAACATCAATTGTTATCAAAACTCAAACAAAAATGGGCGGAAGCACAACAGATGAGTCTACAGCATCCTTTAGTTTAACTTATAACTGTAAATAAATTTTACACAATTGTTGAGAGCCCTGATCATCATTTATGTTCAGGCTTTTGTTTTATACAAGCTATGCAACCTGGCGTAGCTGATAATGGTTTAAAGAACATGGTTATCCGGTTTTATTGGCGAAATCGGGTAAAAACGCTCATTTTACCACTCTATTTTTACTATTTAGTCCCTCATTTTTTAGTAGTAGTCTGTATAGATTTGCTTACAAGCGCGTCGGTATTAGGCCTGATGTGCTGCAATGATCTAACCAAATTACAGGATTAAAGTACAAGCGAATTTATAGTTTTAGGCTATTAATCTTGCTGTATTTCAGGTTTTTATCTGGTTAAGGTCAGGAGTGAAGTCTTTACAATTAACCAAATATTTACCTAATTCAAAAAAAATGAGAAAAGAAACAATGAAATGGTGCCTGCTATTGGTATGCCTGTTTACCGCGCTTTTATCTTGTAAAAAAGAGAAGGCAGAAGTTCAATCAGAAAAAGCTCAGGTAAAAGCCTGGGAAACATTAATTGATGGCAACTCTTTTGCCAGCTATGCTAATTTTGAGGCAAAATGGAATTATAACTATCCATGGGGTACCGATCATAACGGTTCGGCGCGTATGGTGGGCAGTACTTCAAACCATAATCAGATTTCGTTAAGCGGTGGAGTACTTACCATAAAAGCTACCCGTTTAGCCACTTCGCCTGGAAACAGCACGGCCAATGGCTTTACCAATGTAGCTATCTGGTACAATTCGGGTGCCTGCCACGCCAAACAACAGGTCGTAATTAACGATCAGTTTCCGAGTTATACCATATCAGGCGATTTTGCAGTACCAACCGTAAAAGGTACCTGGCCGGCTTTTTGGATTACAGGCGTAAACTCATGGCCCCCTGAAAGCGATATTATGGAGTTTAAAGGGAGTAACACCAACTGGCAAAATACCTACGACGGTGGTTGGGAAAACAAACTTACAGCGGTTTCTAATGCTGGCTCGTACCACAATTACAAATGTTGGTACAACAAAGTGAGCGCTAATGATGTAGATTGCCATTATTATATTGATAATGTTTGGGTAGCCAAACATACCATGAGCAATTCGGTAAATAAACCCATGTGGTTAATTATCAACATGCAAATGGAGGGCGATAGTGGCTCACCAGGTCCGGGTGGCAATACCTTATACACCGGAAAAAATATTTACCTGGGTAGGGAACGTGCCTTTTAGAAACTGTTTAAATTTCTGCGAAATATCAAATGGGCCGTGGAGATGCCGCCCAATGCGCCGCTACAGGTGAGTGTCCTCACGCACCTGATAGACTAGTGAATTTTTAAACAGTTTATTAACATATTGAACAAAAATTATTTACGGAGGAAGCTTTTTAGTTTCCTCCTTTGTTGCATATAATCGAAATGAAAAACGGATTAATTATTTTTTGGTTTTTACTGTCTGGTATTTTATTGCTACAGTGTAAAAAGGATGAGGTGGTTCAGCCAGGAAATGGGGTTGTTTTGCTGGTTGATAAAATTAACTTATTGAGGCAAAGTGGATGTAATTGTGGAGTAGAATACATGCCTCCTGTTCCTAAACTGGCTATCAATAACCAATTGCAAAATGCTGCAGTAGCACATGCAAAAGATATGGCGCAGAAAAACTATTTTGATCACCTGTCGCCTGAAGGTGGTACTCCCGAAGAGCGTGTTGTAAATGCCGGTTATTCGGGTGAATTTAGGTCAGAAAACCTGGCCAAAGGTTATAGCAGGGCAGATGAAGTGGTAGCCGCATGGAAAAACAGCGTAAGCCATTGCAAAGCCATGATGGATGCTAAAAGTAAGGAAGCGGGTGCAGGTACAGCACAAAATTACTGGGTGGTAACTTTTGGTGTTTCGCACTAGTGAATTAATGTTGAAGGAATAAGTGATTGAATTTTGAATAATTAGACTTTTGATTCGGAACTCAACATTTAACCATTCAAAATTTGAGATTTAAATCCCTTTTATCGTTTTATCAATTACATCCAGCAAACCATTGCTATAAGCATCATCTGTAAGCTCCCAGAACATAATGCCGTTCAACTTTTTATCGATAACATATCTGGTTTTTAAATCAATTGATTTGGGATCATCGAAAGTAACCAGGTGTAGTTTTTTGGGGTTGTAGTAATATGGCGATTTGGCTACCTCATCCCAATAATAAGTATAGCCATCAGCTTCGGTAAAGGTGGTTTTAAAGTTCTTAAAAGAAACACCGCGGATAAATTTGGTGGGTTGGTAAAGGCCCTGGTTAGCATCGGTGGTATTTTCGAAAATACGGGCATAAAATGCAGCACCAAGCGCTATTTTATGTGCAGGTACACCCAAACCAATTAACGATTTTACGGCATAGTCGGCCGATAGCTGTTGTTTATCTGTAGAGTATAAAGGCGTATGATGGCCGCTTACCGTAGCATAACCGCTTACCAGATCGTAACTCATTACATTAACCCGGTTTACCAGCGGCATTACTTTATCCCATTCAAAACAAGAATCGATACAGTTTTGAGTACCTCCGGCGGCAAAACTAATTTCGGCTTTTTTGCCGAGCTTGTTCCTTAATTCCTTAATCAACAAAGTAAAGTTATGTTTGTCTTCAGGCGTGTACCTGTGTCCGGGGTAACCTAAAACTGCAGGGTATTCCCAATCGATATCTATACCGTCGGCCTTAAAAAAATCTAAAAGTGCTTTGGTAGTTTTGGCAAATGTTTTCCGGCCTTCGTTTCTGCTGAATACTTCCGAACAGTCTTTGCAGGCACTCCAGCCACCCATGGCTATCATTATTTTTAAATCGGGATTACGTTTTTTCAGCTCGACCATTTTCGCAATCAAAGCCGAATCTTTGGCCGATCTGATGTTTAAACTATCCCCTCTTAAATGCCCGAAGCTGTAAATCAGGTGACTTATTTTCTCAATCGGAAAACTGTCAATAACCGATCCTCCCTGACCAGTGTAGTAAGCAATAACGTTGGGTTTAACTGTTTTTTGCGCTTTTAGGCTGCCGGTGAAAAAAAATAATGCCATTAACAGGCAAATTTTGGATAGGTTACAGATCTTTTTGTACACAGGCTAAGGGATTTAAAGGCTATTTTTCTGCTAAGATATTTTGTAATTCATTTAATTCGGCAACCTTTTCTGTTGCCCCTGCATTTTCGTAAGCCGAAATCAGGTTTCTGATTACCCGACGGATGATGTCGGTATTACTGCAAGGTTTGTAATACTCGGGCAAAGCTTCGAGGTTAAGCTGACGTAAAAACTGATCTACATCGTGTTTGCCAAAAATATTGCCCCGGTTAAAGGCATTGATATAGAAAAGCACACCATATTCGGTACCTTCCTGCTTGCTATCGTCTATATAGCCTAAAATAAAATGCTGCGGCAAATTAATACCGTACACTGGCAAATCTAACTTTTGGGCCAGGGTCGAATAAATGATCGCCAAAGAAATCTGGTTGCCTTTTTTGCTTTCCAGTACCTGATTGAGGTAAGAGTTTTGTGGATCGTGATGGTTCTTGGTGTTACCCCCAAAACCGTATTGCTGGTATAAAACGTGGTTAATCAGTTTTACTTTCTCAACCGAGCTCATTTCATATTGCAGGCCCAGCCAAATATCCCTTTTTATGTCTTCGATCTGGTTAATTACCTTTTGCTCATCCAAATCGGGGTATTGGTAGCGGTTAATAATCAGCGCGCCCTGCAATAAATCGAAGGCACCACTTAAATACCAAAGGTTTAAATCTTCTTTAACGGTTTTAAACTGAATTTGATGAACAATATTTTCGATGCGTTCCTGCATCAGGCCATCGAACGATTGTTCCCAGGCATTTTCTAAAAAATGGATTACCTCACCACCATATTCCAGCAGTTTTTTCTCTACATGGTGGTACACTTCCTCGTCAGGATCATCCAGCAATTTTACTAAAGCACTTATCTCTGCGATATTTTCCATAAAACATACATACGTTTGCGGCGTTTAATTACTTTTGCAATATTATGCTATTTCAATTTATTACAGATTTCCTTAAACACCGTTTAACAGCAAAGAGCCGACACGGAACGCATTCGCCATTTGTGTATAAGCTCGCTGATGAGGTAATTTACGATTTTACCGACAAATCTGAATACAAAAACATAGAAGAACAGCGAAAAAAACTTTTTAATGACGATTCCATAATCACGGTTACAGACCTCGGTGCGGGCTCTCACCTGAATAAAAACCGTACAAAAAAGGTAAGCCAGATTGCCAGAAATGCATTAAAAAGTCCGCGTTTAGCCAAGCTTATTTATCGCCTGGCCAAAAATACCAATCCTAAAAGTGCGATAGAACTGGGTACATGTCTGGGCATTACCACAGCATACCTGGCCAAAACAAATGCCAACGCTGAGATTATTACCATTGAGGGCTGTCCGCAAACTGCCGAAGTAGCCAGGAAGAACTTTGATGCGCTCGATTTAAATAATATTGAACTGCATGTGGGGAATTTCGATGAAATTTTACCCGATATTATTGCGCACCAACCCAGCCTGGATTTTGTTTATATTGATGGTAACCACCGTAAAGATGCTACCTTGAACTACTTCCAATGGTGCCTGCCAAAAGTTAATGAAGATTCGCTCCTGATTTTTGACGATATTTACTGGAGCGAAGGAATGAAAGAAGCCTGGACAGAAATTAAAAACCACCCCGATGTTACCGTAACCATCGATTTGTTTTGGATCGGATTGGTTTATTTTAAGAAAGGGCAGGCTAAAGAACATTTTAAACTTAAGTTTTAGATTTATGCAGGCAGAACCGAAATTAGCAGGTATTCAAAAACGATCGGCATTATTTATTTTGCTGCTCAGCCTCTTTTCGGGAATCGCTGCTTACCTGCTTTCGCTTCTCTGCAAAATGGATGCCCTCACGCACATTATGTTCGGGTGGGATATTTTTTGCCTGGTTCTTATCGTCCTCCACTGGTACATGTTTTTTCATACTTCCGCTGCCGAAACCCATTTAAAAGCAAAAATGCAGGATGAAACCCGCGGCGAAATTTTTGCGATTGTAGTGGTTTCTACCTTTGCCGGTTTGCTGGCGGTAATTTTATTGCTCATTAACAAAGATATTGAACCCCTGGATTTAGTAATTGCGATACTGGGGATGTTTTTATCGTGGTTTTTGGTACATACTACCTTTACCATGCGCTATGCCCATTTGTATTATGTCGATAAAAAGAAGCAACAAAAATCGGATAAAGTTGGCTCTGGCCTCGATTTTCCGGGCGATGATGAGCCTGATTTTATCGATTTTGCCTATTTTTCTTTTGTTTTGGGCATGACTTTTCAGGTTTCGGATGTCGAGATTTCTAACCGTACCATCAGAAGATTGTCGCTGCTACACAGTTTAATCGCCTTTATTTTCAATACCGTAATTGTGGCACTTACCATTAATGCGGTTGCCGGTTTAAGCAAATAAGAAATAACTTCATCTCAACCGGAGTGCAACAAAGCAGGGCTTAAGCCATCATTTCTTTTCGACCACCTAAGACACCTTAGCGCATCTAAGTAGGTTGTTATTTTTCTCTTCTGTCATCCTGAACGTAGTGAAGGATCTCTAAATTGTGTAATTACATTTTATTTGTTTGATAATCAATCGTTTGTTTATTTTAAACTGATGTTTCAGTCGTATAACTTATTTTTAAGTTGTAAAACTGAAAAATAAGTTATAGATTTGGTTATGGAAGAATTAACCAAAGCAGAAGAGCGTATTATGCAGGTTTTATGGAAACTGCAGAAAGCATTTGTAAAAGATATTATTGACGAGCTGGATGATGAGCCTAAGCCGCCATACAATACCATTTCGTCGATTGTGCGTTTGCTGGAAAAGAAGGGCTACGTAAACTACAAGGCCTATGGTAAAACTTACGAATACTTTCCTGCTATAACAAAAGATCAGTACACCAAAACTACCTTCTCGAAACTGTTTTCAGGGTATTTCGATAACTCTCCGGCCAGCCTTTTATCATTCATGGTAAAAGAAGAAAAGCTAAGTGAAAAAGATATAGAAGAAATCAAACAGTTAATTAACCAAAACGACCGGTCATGATTTTAATTTACCTCCTTAAAGTTTCGGCATGTACAGCATTGTTTTTTGCTGTTTATCATTTCTTGCTGGCCAGGCTTACGTTTTTTAACCTCAATCGGGTTTATCTGTTATTGATGCTCGTATTGAGTTTTAGCATTCCTGTGCTAACGATAGAAAGCCAGCGCGAAGTGCTGAGGAACAATCAGGAGGTTCCAACTAAAATCGGATATACGAATGATGGTTTTACAGAGCAGGATACCGAAGCTGAAGGGGCTATTACCAGCACAACGATTAGCTGGAATGAGGTGCTAACTTATGTTTACTGTTCCATTCTTGCCTTTTTTATTTTAAGGATGTTTTTTATGATGGTGCGGATCCGGTTTCAGTTGCGCAAACATGTTACCAATAGAAACGGAGCCATTCTTTTAGTTGATCGCCATTCTGACATTAAAAACTGCTCTTTTTTTAACCAGATTATTGTCGATTCATCATTGCCATTTGAAGAAAAAGAATTGGTTATTAAACACGAATCGGTACATGTAAAGCAGTTACATATTTTAGATAAGCTTTTGGCTAATGTGGTAACAGCTGTCCTGTGGTTTAACCCTGTTGTTTATTTCTGGCGCAATGCCATTGACCATAACCACGAATTTCTGGCCGATAGGGAAACATCGCGTGTAGCCGATAAAAAAGTGTATGCCTCGCTGCTTTTAAATCTGGCAATGCCTTGTCAAAACCTGGCTGTTAACAGTTTCAGTAAGTTACCCTTAAAAAATAGAATTATGATGTTGTACAAAGAACCAAATGCAAAGCTGAAAAGGCTGGCTTATTTAGCCGTTGCGCCTGTATTGTTGATCTGCTGCATGGCATTTATCAACCGCAAAGAAATTATTGTCGAAAAAACATTGGCTACGAATCAGGCTTCTGCCGATGCGCCCAAAAAACCCAATGTTTACGCGCTGAATTATTTAAAGAGTAGTATAGTCGTTAATCCGAAAGCACGTCCTGCTTTTATTGAAGTAGAACCTGTATTGGTAATTGATGCCGGGCATGGTGGTAAAGATGCTGCCGCCACAGCTTTAAACGGGCAAAGAGAAAAAGACCTGAATTTACGCGTGGTTAAAATCTTAAAAGAAGAAGCCTCACGAAGGGGGATAAAAGTATTGCTCACCAGAGATAAGGATGAATATCTTGCTCTTCACGATCGCTTGCCTCAACAGCCTGTAACAGCGTTTATATCTGTTCACCATAGTGCTGGCGTAAAAACTGGCGGGCAGGTTCCGTTTAATGGTGTGGAGGTGTATGTTTCTAAATTGAACAAAAATATTAAGGTTGCAGAAGAATTTGGCGCAGGTATTTTAGGTAAGCTGAATAAACTGGAAGGTTTGCCGGTTAGGGGAGCTTTAAAAGAAGCCAATCTCTATTTGCTGCGCGAATCGAAAGCGCCTGCGGTGGTGATCGAAATGGGGAATATAGCCGATGCGAAAAGCCTCGAATATATCAGTCAGGAAAATAATATCCGCAGGATGAGTAACCTGATCCTCGATGGATTTGTAGATTTTTCACAACGTGGCTGCTAAATCAGGGTTATGGAATGGTTAACCTATCTGCTTAAAGTTACTGCCTGCACGGTATTATTCTTTGGGTTTTATGTGGTTGTTTTAAGAAAGCTCACTTTCTTTAAAATTAACCGTTTTTACCTGCTGGCTACTTTATTGCTCAGTTTTGTTATTCCGGCTTTGCAATTTGAAGTTAAGCGCGAAATAACCGTGGTAGAAACAGAAATCCCGGCCAACGTACCCGAATTAAAACCGGTAAGTCTTGCTCCTGCTCAGCTTATCCAGCCGGTAATGCTGGAGTACGATCAAAAAGCGGAGGCTAATATGGATTGGTCGATGCTGATATCTTACGCTTATGCAGGCATAGCTTCGCTTTTATTGTTAAGCTGTTTATGGCGATTATTTAGCTTATTGAGGCATACCAAAGGTTCAGTTAAAAACAAGGAAGGCTTAAAGCTGGTACCCAAAACAAAGGGCTTTACCAATTGCTCTTTTTTTAGCTATGTTTTTATCGATGCTGATCAATTGAGTGATGTTGATTTCGCGGTTTTGCTTAAACACGAACAGGTGCACGCCAGGCAATACCATTCTGTAGATAAAATTATCCTGATGGTTTTCAAATCTCTTTTATGGTTTAATCCTATTGTTTACCTCTATGATAAAGCTTTAGAGCAGGTACACGAGTATGAAGCCGATGAAATTACCTCAGCCGATTTTGGAAACCAGGCCTATGCCAGTTTATTACTGAAACTGGCAGTAAGCAAAAGTGATATCCCGCTGATCCACAATTTTGTAAAAAGCCCGGTTAAAGATCGGATTAAAATGTTGTTTAATCAAAAAACCGCAAGTATGAAGAAGTTAAGCTATTTGTTAGCACTGCCAGTTGGACTGCTGTTAATTTGGGGTTTTACCATTAAAGTAACCCCTGTTTTCCTGGAAGAAAAGATGCAGGAAAAGACATTCACCTTGGTTATTGATGCCACTCACGGCGGAGCAGACCAGGGCGCAATAGTTGGAGACAAAAAAGAGAAAGAATTAACGCTGGCCATTGCTAAGGAAATTAAAATAGCAGCAGAAGCCAAAGGCTTAAAAGTAATACTTACCCATACGGCCAATCAAAATCCAAATATAGAGGAAAGGGCTGCTGTAAATGGTGATTTTTTGATTTCCTTACAATTAGGTGCGGATAGGGATACTGCTAAAAATGGATTGAAATTCCTCACTTCCGGTACTTATGAAAGAGATTTTAAATTGCCCAAGGCTAATTCCATGACCTACTATATTTATAAAAGTATTAAAAACATTGAGGGAATAAACGTAAGTAATAAGCCACAATCGACAAAAAATGTACTAATAGACGGCAGTGTTAAACCAGGTATTGTTATTGTGTTGGGGTATTTAACCAATAAATCTGATTTTAATTTTATTACGGATAATGGTAAACAGACTTTACTTGCCGGTAAGATTGTTGAAGGCATTATGCAGTATAAAAAATATACACCTTCAGACGAGGTACGTGCAGTGCGACAAAAAGAAGCCGATTCGTTTGGGAGAAGATATGAGGCATGGTTAAAGTCAGAAAAGTATAGCACATTAAAAATAAAAGCAGCTAAAATAGGAAAACGAACCATCTCGGGTAAGATAGAGAGCCTACACAGCTTTGGGATGGTTAACCCGCGGGTTGATGGTTTTATCCTTAATGCCAAGGGAACCAAATACCGGGTATATATTAACCCTGCAATTATGAAAAGAACAGCTTATAAAGCAGGAGATGATTTTGTTGCAAAAATAAATAAAGCTGAAGTTTGGTTTGATTCGGATTATCTTGTTTTACAGCCTGATGTTAAGACCTTAGAAATCAAAACCGACGGAGCAACGCTGAATAAAGCAGTAGTCCCCAGAATTATTTCCTTTTCTAAAATTACAGGCAATGCAAAGCAGAAAGTTTCCATCATGGAGAATGCGGAAATTGATATCAACAATAACAAGTTAAAAGCTAAATATGTTGAACTGGATGAAATAAACGGTACAATGGTAGCAAAAAATGCTTCTTTTACAAATTCAAAGGATAATTACCGGTTGGAATCTAATCTCATTACTTTTAATCTAAAAAAAGGTGGCTTTAGTTTCGATAGTGGTAATGGAGAAATGAAGACTTTCAATGATCTTGATGAATTGATCAGTTCGATTTCCGGGAAGGATTATAATGATGATGTAAAAGTACATTATAGTGCGCAAGACTCTGTTAAGATGAGTCGCGATAAATCTGTTGTATCCTTATTCGGAAATGCTAAAATGATATATAAGGACGTTGTTTTATCGGGGGATAAAATTGTTTACAACAAGCATAACAATTCGGTAATGGTGCATAAGGCAACTATGTCGGGTGAAAATATGGTTATTAAAGCTGATAGTTTATTTTTCAATTTAACAACAGCAAAGACCAGATTGTATGGCGCTGGTTCTAAACACTAGATGTTGAGATTTCTTTTCTTTTTGTTTGCACTATGTTCTGTTTTACCCTCCCGCGCTCAGTTTAGTATTTCAGGCAAAGTGGCAGGTCAGGATTTTAAAGCTTTGCCTTTTATTACCGTTAAAATTTTCGGACCTCAAAACCGGATAAACTATACGCAGACAGATAGTTTGGGTATTTACCATTTTAGAAAACTGAATAGCGGTCAGTATTCGGTTAGTTTTTCGGCGATTAATTTTGAAACTGTCAACAGGAATTTAAATTTATCGGCCGATACCGCTATTAATATACAGCTTTTTGCCGCTGAGGAAACACTTGCCGAAATTCGGGTTGCAGCAAAGCAGGTATTATTAGAAAGGAAGGCCGATAGGATAGTTTTCAATGCCGAACATAGCATTGCTGCTGTTGGAAGCGATGCACTCGAGCTGCTATCAAAAGTTCCTGGAGTAAGGGTACTAAATGATAAGGTTTCGCTGGTAGGAAAGGGGGGCGTAAGTGTGCTGATCGATGATAAGCTGATACAACTATCAGGCGATGATTTATCAAACTATTTAAAATCAATTTCTTCAGATAATATTGCCAAAATCGAAATTATTACCAATCCGCCGGCTAAGTACGATGCACAGGGAAATAACGGACTGATTAATATTGTATTGAAAAAAGTTAATGCTGAGGGTTTTAAGGGCGCGTTAAATGGATCGCTTACCAAAGCTGCTTATTTCACCGGAGCTGTTGGGGGAAATCTCGGCTTTCGGAAAAACCGTATTGCGGTAAATACAAACGTTAACCTCAGAAAAGGATCTATTGTGCCCTTTGAGCAGAGCAATGTTTTTTATCCGGCGCAAACCTGGAACATTGTGAATAAAGACCGGAATTTTAGAACAGTACCCAGCGGATCAATTGCCCTGGATTATCAGTTTGCTAAAAAAGCCTGGCTGGGCGCATCCTATAGCGGAGGTTTGACCAATTTCCATTCAGAAGAAAATATTAAGACCAATATTTATAACCAAACAGTCAATTTAGATTCGGTTTTGAACTCGGATGCCAATGCCCAAATCAGGTCGCATTACCACTCGGCCAACCTATACTTCAAACAGGTTTTGGATTCGACGGGGAAGCAGCTCATCATTAATGCCGATTGGTTTAAGTACGGTGATGATAAGGACAGGTTTTTTAACAATACCAGCTTTTTTCGGGATGGTGAGCTTATTCCAAATTCATTTGCCGAATATTTGTCGGGCAGTAAGCAGGGTATTAATTTATATACCTTAACTGCTGATGCAGATTTACCTTATAAAACCTTTAAATTAGCACTAGGGGCAAAACTCAGCTTTATAGAAAATCAGAGCGATCTGACTTTCTATAAAATACGTAATGGAGCCTATCAAATTGATGAGGCTCAAAGCAACCGCTTCAACTACCGCGAAAACACGCAGGCTATATATGTTAATTTCAATAAAAGCATCAACACATGGGATTTTCAGGCTGGTTTGAGGGGAGAGTATACCAATATTGAAGGGGTTTCGGTTAATGAGCAAAACGAGAATAGTTATTTCAGGCTTTTCCCAACGCTTTATATTACTTACCGGGCAAACGATAAAAACACGTTTTCGATTAATTACGGCCGCCGCATTAACCGGCCTGCTTACCGGAAATTAAACCCTTTCCGCTGGTACAGTAATCAGTATGCTTATGCGCAAGGTAATCCATTTCTGCAGCCATCTTATAACGATAACATCGAGCTTTCCTATACGCATCATCGGTACAGCACTTCGTTGTCTTTCAGCAAAACCTCAAATGGGTTTAATGATGTTAACTTTATTGATGCCTCCACGAACATCCAGGCTTCCAAACCGGTTAATTTTATAACAGGCTATCATTACCAATTGAGTAATGCTGTTACCCTTAATGTGGTGAAGAGCTGGGAAAGTATCAATCAGTTAGATGTTTTTTACAATACATCTCATTCCAGCATTGTACAAACCTTAAATAACCTGAACGGATTTGGGGCTTATTTCTCAACCCTTAACCAGTTTGTTTTTAACAAATCGAAAACCATTTTGGGTGAGCTAAGTTTCTGGTACCAGTTTCCAACAATCGATGGGCTGAATAAAAATAAGAGCCAATATAATCTTGATCTGGGCATTAAAACTTTATTGCTTAATAAAAAGATACAGTTGGGCATTACCGCCAGCGATGTTTTAAAAACAAACCGTTACCGTTTTAGCAGCCTCGTTAACAACATCAGTCAGGAATACAATAACTATTACGATAGCCGCCAGTTGCGCATTACTTTCCGTTATAATTTTGGTAACGAAAAAATTAAGCAACAGGATAGAAAAATGGGGAATGAGGAGGAAAGGAGAAGGAATAATTAAGGAAGATGTAACATGTAAGAGGTGAGATGGAAGATGTACGATGTGAGATTGGGGAGGTGAATTCAGTGTTTTCTGTGCCTCCTATGTTTGTTGTGAAATTTAAAAATAATAAATTTAACATATTTAAGTGAAAAAGAGTGAGAGTTGATTTGTGCCCAAACAACTTCTTATAGTATGTTCTCACGGAGATATTGCCTCACTCTTTTTTGCCTTTTAGAATCT
>NZ_CAESCM010000009.1 GCF_903166585.1 Pedobacter ghigonis | reverse complement strand
CTGACCTCCATTCCATAGAAAATGCTATCAATCTACATTGGAGCAATGGTCCAGTCGAAGGCAATGTTAACAAACTGAAAACTATTAAACGTCAAATGTATGGAAGGGCAAGCTTCGATTTACTCAGGAAAAGACTGGTATTAGCACCAGATTGACCACCAAAATTGGGGAAGAACCAGTTTCATTGAAATACGCATTAATGACGGACAAAAAACATTTGTCAACGATTTTTATCGATATTTAGAAGACTAGTCCTTAAGCAACACGCTCCAATTAATATAGCATTTATAAATTCAACAGAATTAGATAGGAGAATTAAAAAGATTTTAAAAACACTGTCCATTAATTACGATTATTCCAAAAATAATCCACGCTTACGGCCTTTCTTTCAGCAGCTCCACTCCAAGCGCTTAAAAACAAAGCAAACAACTCATTTTCAATACATTAAAATTCAAACAAATATTTCAAATCACTCTGATTTAATAGGTCCATTATTTTCTTTGGCATAGTCATTGTCATAGCACTGTTACATTTATTACCTATTTAAAAACTAAAAAGTGAAAGAGATGAAAAAGACAGTTCAGATTTTCAGTATGCTTCTAATAGCATTAACAGTGATGGTTTCGTGTAAAAAAGATACCGATCCGGCCGACCGCGATTTTTTTGTGGGCACGTACAAAGGCTCAGTTTCTTACCGGAATGGCGAATCGACCATTACCAGTAGCGACGGTAAAGTAACTGTGAGTAAAGTTGGCGAAACTTATAACTTTTACTTTGGTAACAACATTCCGGATATTACAGGTGTAAAATTCGAAAAGAAAGGCGACAATAGTTACGTGAGTATCGGTTCGGGCTTAACAGGCATTAGCATCGATGCCAGCAACCTAACCATCAGGGTAGCCAAAGACAGTCAAATCTGGACGGCAGATTGCACCAGATAATTTTTTAATTATAAGGCCCGGTTAATCATCGGGCCTTATTTATTTCCAATGCTTCGGTGCGCAAATCAAAAAATAAAATGAGTTTGAAGCTTATTTAGCTAAATTTATAGCATGAGTTTTGAATTAAAAACACACATTGAAGAAATCGTTCCGCTCAGCGACCAAGAGTTCGAACATATAGCCGCACATTTCAAACCTAAAAGTCTTAAAAAACATCAGTACCTCATCCAGGAAGATGAGTTCGTAACCAATATCTATTTTGTAGTTAAGGGTCTTTTAAAAGCCTCTTTTACCGATGTAAACGGTAAAGAGTATATCATCCAGTTTGCGATGGAGAACTGGTGGCTTTCAGATTTTCGTGCCTTCTACGGCAATTTTAAATCGATTACCAATATCAGCTGCCTTGAAAATTCAGAGTTGCTTTACATCTCTAAAGAAAATTTGGATAAATTGTGCAACGAGAGCCATAAAATGGAGCACTTTTTCAGGGTAAAGGGCAATTTTGGTTATGTAGCCCTGCAACAAAGAATTTTATCGCTGCTTACAACAAATCCCAAAGAACGCTTCGAACAGCTGGCACAGCAATATCCAAAACTCATGCAAAGGGTTTCTAAAACGATACTTGCAGCCTATCTGGGTATTTCGAGAGAAACACTTAGCCGGCTTTCTGCAAAAGTGTGATTTGACGCACATTAAATCTGTGATTGAAGTCCTTTGTTAGCGAAAAGGATAGGACTAATTTTGTGATACACTTAGCATAAAAGATATGAATAAGAAAGTTTTATTCGTGCTTACGAGCCACGACGAATTAGGAAACACAGGTTTAAAAACAGGCTTTTGGTCAGAAGAATTAGCTGCCCCGTATTATGCCTTAACCGATAAAGGTATTGATATTGTATTGGCCTCGCCAAAAGGTGGGCAGCCACCAATAGATCCGAAAAGTGAGGATCCATCTTTCCAGACCGATACCACACGAAGAATGGACAAAGACACTGTTCTTTTAGATAAATTAAAAAATACCATCCCTTTGGCCAATGTAAATATGGATGATTATGATGCCGTATTTTATCCGGGCGGCCATGGACCATTGTGGGATTTAGCAGAGAGTGCAACTTCTCAGCAACTCATTACCAGTTTTTATACTGCTAACAAACCTGTTGCCTTTGTATGTCATGCGCCAGGTGTACTTAAAGATGTAAAAGTAAATGGCGACTATTTGGTAAAGGGTAAAAATGTAACCGGTTTTACCAATACGGAAGAAGAAGCTGTGCAATTAACAAACGTAGTACCTTTTCTGGTAGAAGATATGCTGGTAAAAAATGGCGGAAATTATATCAAAACTGCCGACTGGAATCCTTACGCTGTGGTTGACGGCTTGTTAATAACCGGACAAAACCCGGCCTCATCAGAAAAAGTTGCAGAAGAGCTCTTAAAACTCATTGCCTGATTTTAAAATATTAATACTGGCTGGCAATGTCGGCCAGTATTAATTATAATAGCTTATAGCTCGTCTTCCTCTTCAGGCACATAATTTTCAATCGCCTGGCCAATGGCATTCACTTCTTCATCTTCTTCAAAAATGGGCAATTCTGTTTTGTAATCCATTTTTAACCAAATAGATGATGTATCTTTTTGAATCTGAATGTATTCTTTTCCATCTTTAAAAATGGTATATGAATCGTTCCCTTCCGGAAAAACTGAATAATTGATAGGGCCGATTTCGATGTCGAAAGGTTCTTGCATTGTTTTCTTTTTTGTGTAAAGATAAAAACAATTGTTTGGTATGCAGAATGCCCGTGGCAATAGTAGATAAACACTTATTCAAATTACAATTAATCAAAAAATTACTTCTTATAGTTTAAAAATTGGGGTAATTGTACTACTTTACGCCAAACTAACTATTTATAGTACGGATTAGAAGATGAAGTTAACGTTTTGGGGTGCAGCACAACAGGTAACCGGTAGCATGCACCTGCTCGAAGTTGGGCATTATAAAATACTGATAGATTGCGGGTTGGATTATGAGAAGGAAACCTACCAGGAAGAAAACCAGCAATTCCCTTTTGATCCGGCCAGCATAAATCTGGTTATTTTAACCCATGCCCACATCGATCATTCCGGTAATTTACCCACGTTGGTTCGTTTGGGTTTTGATGGGCAGGTGCTTTGTACTTCACCAACAGCCGATTTAACGGCAATTTTGTTGTTCGATTCGGTCGAACTTTTTTTACGCAAGCAAAGCCGTAAACCACGCACCAAAAGAGGCAATTTCAGTGGTCCGAAACCTTTGTATCTACACAAACATGTAATGGATACCATTGATCGGTTTGTAACCATTGCCTTTAATAAACCATTTAAAATAAACGGCGATATCAGCCTTACTTTTATTCCGGTTGGTCATTTGTTGGGTGCCGCTGCGGCAGTATTAACCATTAATGAAAACGGGGAGGAAAAGAAAATAGCTTTTACCGGCGATATTGGCCGCGAAAACTATCCTGTACTGGTAAACCCCGAACCCCTGCCAGAGGTTGATTATTTAGTAAGCGAAGCTACTTACGGTGGCCGTTTGCATACGAAAGACCAAACACTGGAAGAAAGATTGGTACAGGAAATTACCGAAGCCTGTATTAAAAGCCCGGGCAGATTAATTATCCCAGCTTTTAGCATCGGCCGAACTCAGTCGCTCGTTTTTGCACTGAACCAGATTTTCACCAAAAAACTGCTGCCACCCATCCAGATTTTTGTAGATAGCCCTATGGCCATACAAGCTACTGATGTTTACCGCAAGCACCACAATCTGGTTAACCAGGAAGCCAAAGACTTTTATCAAACCATGGGCGACGAATTCGAATTCGAGCATCTAGCTTATGTTCAAACCATGAAAGAGAGTAAAGATGTTTCTAATTATTTCGATCCCTGCATTATCATTTCATCAGCTGGCATGTTAGAAGGGGGTAGGATACAAGATCACCTGTATTACAACATCCAAAATTATTACTGCACTATTCTTTTTATTGGCTATTGTGCTAAAGGTACTTTGGGATATAAACTATTAAGCGGAGCACCGATTGTACGCATTAAAGACCGCGAAATGATGGTTTATGCCACCATCCGCCAAACAGATCTGCTCAGCGGCCACGGCGACCATAACGACCTGATCAAAACCATTAAACAAACCGGTCACCCTAAAAAGGTATTTCTGGTACATGGTGAAGATAAAAGCCTGCAAAGTTTATCGTTAGCGCTGCAGCAAGATGGTTTTAGCGTTGAAGTACCTGAAAGAGGAGAGGTGTTCGAGCTGTAATAACTATGTTATCATTTCTGAGCTATAGCGAAGAATCCCTACTAAAAAAATTGATCAATCAGGTCTGTATTTACCCTGTTGAGATTCTTCATTGCATTCAGAATGACAGAACATTAATTATTATCAAACGGAAGCTATTGGTCGTTGATAATTGGTTATTCCATTCCAAATCTTCCATCAACCATTTTCCATCAATTATTACCCCCTTATTTGCCCATCGCCTCTTACTACCCACTTATAGCTGGTAAGTTCTTCTAAGCCCATTGGGCCGCGGGCGTGCAGTTTTTGTGTACTGATGCCAATTTCGGCACCCAGTCCAAATTGTGCACCATCGGTAAAGCCTGTTGAAGCATTGGCATAAACCGCAGCAGCATCTACCTCATTTAAAAACCGCGCAATATTAGCCGCATCTTCCGAAATAATGGCCTCGCTATGTTTTGAACTGTAAGTAGCAATGTGGTTCAATGCTTCAGTCAGATCGTTTACCACTTTAACCGCTAGTTTTAATGATAAAAACTCTGTACCGAAATGTTCTGGTGTGGCCTGGTTTAACAATGAAGCTGGGTAAGTGGCTTGCAAAGCTGCATGACTTTTTTCATCGGCATACAGTTCTACATTTCCATCTTTCAAAGGAGATAAAAGCGCAGGCAGGTCGTTCAGTCTGTTTTCGTTAATCAGCACGCAATCCAGCGAATTACACACACTTACCCTACGCGTTTTCGCATTAAAAATGATGGCTTTGCCTTTCTCCAAATCGCCCGATTCGTCAAAATAGGTGTGTACAATCCCTGCACCGGTTTCAATTACCGGGATTTTACTGTTTTCGCGCACGTAGTTAATCAGCGATTGGCTCCCCCGCGGAATCAATACATCAACAAAGCTCCGTGCATTCAATAAAGCTTCAGTTGCAGCACGTTCTGCTGGCAAAAGGGTGAGTACATCACGGCTAATGGCGTGGCCATCCAGTACACCGTGAATGATTTTGGTAATGACGAGGTTTGAAAATTCGGCATCGCTACCACCTTTTAGCACCGCTACGTTACCGGTTTTAAAGCATAGTGAAAATACATCAGCAGTTACGTTCGGGCGGGCTTCATAAATTACACCAACAACCCCCAATGGTACACTAACCTTTTGGATATGCAGTTGATTATCCAATGTTTTATCAGAAAGGATTTTACCCAACGGACTGTTTAAGCCGACAACATTTTTAAGATCATTTGCAATA
Source organism: Pedobacter ghigonis (assembly GCF_903166585.1). GTDB lineage: Bacteria > Bacteroidota > Bacteroidia > Sphingobacteriales > Sphingobacteriaceae > Pedobacter > Pedobacter ghigonis. The sequence continues at coordinate 254,931 of NZ_CAESCM010000009.1, read as the reverse complement.
TCCGCAATGCGTTCTTTGCTTAGCTTCAACCGGTCGTATTTGGGGTCTTCGATGGGCATTTTGGCTAAATCCTTAGCGTTTTCAGTAAGAATTTCATCAGCATTGGCCACCAAAGCAGCAGCCACATCTGTTAAAACCGTGTTGATGGTTTCTTTAGCCAGGCTAACCATGGTTCGGCTGGCTTGTTGTGCCTTTTCGAAGTATTGTTTGTATTTCATTGTTCATTTATTTTAAGATCCGTCATGCTGTCCCGATACTTCGGGATCAGCATCTCTGGCTTGAGATCCTGAAACAAGTTCAGGATGACGACCTATCCTAAATAGCCGAGTAAAAATAATCGTAGTGTACCAGTGCTTTTTGTTTTTTCTGCCCAATGCGCTCACGGGCCTTATCCGATCCGTATTCTGCAATGCCTAAGCCAATTAAATTATTTTGTTCGTCAATAATTTTAATGATATCACCCTTTAAAAAGTCGGTTTGTATTTCAATAATCCCAACGGGCAATAAGCTGGTAGCTTTACCAGAGGTTAATACTGTTTTTGCGCCATCGTTCAGTTTTACGACCCCTGTTGCTGCCGTTTCTGAATGAGCAATCCACTTTTTCTTACCCGATTTACTTTTCTCAGGTACAAAGCGGGTATGCACCAGCTCGTTATTGAGCAAACTGGTTAACACATGATCTTTAGTGCCGTTAGCAATATGAACCGTAATACCCAGTTTAGCTACCTTTTGGGCCATTGTCGATTTGGTAATCATACCGCCACGGCCGAATTGCGATTTGCCGGTTTGGATAAAGGAAGCCAGGTTAGCTACTGAACCATTAATTTCCTGAATGACTTCCGATCCCTCAATTTTGGGATCACCGTTGTAGATTCCGTTAACATTCGACAAAATAATCAAAGCATCGGCATTCAACATCGAAGCAATTAAGCCCGCCAGCTCATCATTGTCCGTAAACATCAACTCGGTAACCGATACCACATCATTTTCATTCACCACCGGAATCACTTCGTTCTGCAGTAAAATCTGCAGGCAGTTTTTCATGTTTAGATAGTGGGCTCTGTCGCGAAAATCTTCTTTAGTTACCAGCACCTGCGCGCATTTTATCGAATGTTCGGCAAAGAAATTGGAATAGGTGTTAATCAGTTTTACCTGACCAATAGCTGCCAGCAATTGCCGAGTAGTTACCGCATCCTGTTTTTCAGCAACTTTGATTAAACTTCTGCCAGATGCAACTGCTCCTGAAGACACCAGAATAACTTCGATACCTCGTTTTTTAATTTCTGCCAGCTGGTTTACCAGATGCTGAATCCGGTTTTCATCGGGCAGTCCATTTTCCTGAGTAATTACATTCGAACCTACTTTGACAACAATTTTTTTATACCCGGATTTCATTTTACGCTAAAAACAATTTGATGTGGCAATTTAACACGTTTTTTTCTAATAAAGGGCAATATCTATAGGCTTAATGGATTTTTATGAAAATGATAATGAATCGGAGTAAAGCGTTTGGCGTGGCGCGGTGATTAATCAGTTTTCAGTTAGCAGCTTGCTGTAAGCAGTTAACCAGTTTAGACAATTAACCGTTTAACCACCTCTCCACTAATGAACTATTAAACTAAATTATTAAATTGCGTTAAACCAAAAATCGAATCAGAATGAAACGTATCTTTCCGGGGCTAATATTGCTCAGTGCAATTACAGCTTGTAACCACCCTCAGAAAAAAGAAATGAAAGCGATTAAATGGCCAGATGCCAAAGGTCCTGTAGCCGAAATTATACCTCACCAAAGAATTGTACATGGCGATACCGTGGTAGATAACTACTACTGGATGATCGACTATTTTAAAAAAGGGCCCGACAGTACAAAGGTTGTGAATTACCTGAAAGCCGAAAATGCCTACCTCGATACGATGATGAAAAGTACAGATGCTTTTCAAGCTGATTTGTTTAAAGAAATGAAGGGTAGGATAAAAGAAAAAGACGAGTCTGTACCTGTTTTCAAAAACGGCTATTTTTATTATTCGCGTACCGAGGATGGACAGCAGTACTATAAATATTGCCGCAAAAAAGGAAGTTTAACTGCTCCTGAAGAAATATTACTGGATGTAGACCAGCTGGCCAAAGGGCACGCCTACTACAGTGCAACTGGCTTTAGTATAAGTCCCGATAATAAATTACTGGCCTTTGGTGTAGATCAGGTTTCGCGCCGCCAGTACACCATTAATATTAAAAACTTAGAAACCGGCGAGATTTTAAAAGATGCAATTCCCAATACCGAAGGCGGAGTTGCCTGGGCAAACGATAACAAAACATTCTTTTACACGTCAAAAAACCCGGTTACTTTACTGAGCGAAAAAATTAAAAAACATGTGCTCGGCACCGATGCTAAAGCCGATGCAGTGGTTTACAATGAGCAAGACAACACCAATTATATCGGTGTAGGCAAATCGAAAAATGGCAGGTTTATCTTCATTGTTTCGCAGGGAACCTTAACAGCCGAGTACAAGATGATTGATGCCGACCATCCTGAAACGCCATTTAAGGTTTTTGCAGCCCGCTCAAAAGATGTTTTATATGATGTAATGCCTGTTGACGATAAGTTTTTGATTCTGACCAACTGGAACGCCAAAAACTTCCGTTTAATGGAATGCCCGTTAGATAAAACTGCAAAAGAAAACTGGAAAGAAGTAATTCCGCACCGTGCCGATGTATTGTTAGAAGGAGCAGATGAATTTAAAGACTACACTGTTCTAACTGAACGCAAAAACGGCTTAACCGAACTGCGTGTATTGAAAAAAGATGGTAGCGATTATTACATTAAATTTGACGAACCTGTTTACGACGCCGGGGTAGGTTCAAATCCTGAATACAATAGCACTACTTTACGTTATAACTATACTTCGTTAACCACGCCCAATTCAGTTTACGATTACAACCTGATCAAAAAAGATCAGAAACTGATGAAACAGCAGGAGGTTGTAGGAGGTTACAACCCCAAAGATTATGTAACCGAACGTGTTTTTGCTACCGCTAAAGATGGCACAAAAGTTCCGGTTGCTTTGGTTTATAAAAAAGGCTTTGAGAAAAACGGCAACTCACCACTGTTGCTTTATGGCTATGGCTCTTATGGTTCAAATTCCGATGTTTACTTTTCATCACCACGCTTAAGCTTACTTAACCGGGGCTTTGTATTTGCAATTGCCAATATCCGCGGCGGACAAGAAATGGGTCGCCAATGGTATGAAGACGGGAAGCTGATGAAAAAGAAAAATACCTTTACCGATTTTATTGCCGCCGGAGAGTACCTCATTGAGCAAAAATATACCTCAAAAGGCCATTTGTATGCGCATGGCGGTAGTGCCGGAGGTTTGTTAATGGGGGCTGTTGTTAATCTTGCACCCGATTTGTGGAACGGTGTAATTGCCGATGTCCCTTTTGTTGATGTGATTAATACCATGCTCGATGAAAGTATTCCACTAACTACCAACGAATTCGACGAGTGGGGCAATCCAAAACAAAAAGCGGCTTATGATTATATGAAAAGCTACTCACCCTACGAAAATGTAGAGAAAAAAGCTTATCCGAACATCCTCGTTACTACCGGGTTGCACGATAGTCAGGTGCAATATTTTGAGCCCGCCAAATGGGTAGCCAAGTTAAGGGCAACCAAAACCGATAAAAATGTATTATTGCTTAAAACCAATATGGAATTTGGCCATGGCGGTGCATCTGGCCGTTTCGATTACCTGAAAGATGTTTCATTAAGATGGGCATTTTTATTTGCGCTGGAGGGTATCGAAAAATAAATTTTACCAGGAGCGTCATTTCGAACGGGGTGAAACGAAGTTGAGAAATCTTTAAGGGTAAATCTAAAAAGATCTCTCCAGTGCGGTCGAGATGACGTACCTTTCCAGACCATAAATTACAAACCTGCAATGAACACCAAACTAAAAACACTCCAAACCATTCACCTGGCATTATGCTCGGGCGTTTTCCTGTTCGCCCTGGTAACTATTTTTCTTAATCGCGAAATCATGTTTTTTGATGCCAATCCTAAAACTACCTCGCCGTTTAACCCGATATTTCCAATAATGGGCCTGATCACCATTTCGGCCAGCATCTTCTTTTTCAGAAATTTAATAGCCAAAATAGATAAAACTGCAGCAGTCGATACCAAAATTAACATGTACCAAAGTGCTTTCATTATTAGTTCGGCACTTTTAGAAGCCGGTGCATTGTTCAACATTGTTGGCTTTTTCATTACCCATAACTCGTTCTTTTTAATTTTTGGTGCCGCCAATTTTGTTTTTTTAGCCCTTAAAAGGCCAACGAAGGATAAATTGATTTCCGCTTTACAATTGCAATACCCAGATACAGAGGCTTTGTAAGCAATTAGCCCTATCTTTGCACCTCAATGGAATACAATGTTCATACTTTACCCAATGGCATCCGCTTATTGCATGTGCCATCGGCTTCAGCCATATCGCATGCCTGCATCATTATCAATACTGGTTCGCGCGATGAACCCGATCAGAAGGCAGGTTTGGCACATTTTATCGAGCACTTAATTTTTAAGCGCACCGAAAAACGCAGTACCAACCAGATTTTAAACCGCCTGGAAAGCATTGGTGCCGATTTAAACGCCTATACCACCAAAGAATATACCTGTGTACATGCTTCTTTTTTAAATCCTTATTTAGACCGCACTTTAGAACTCTTTAACGATATCATCTTTCACTCTACTTTCCCCGAAGATGAAATGGATAAAGAAAAAAGTGTGATTTTGGATGAAATTGCCTCTTATCTCGATCAGCCGGAAGAGGCCATTAATGATGATTTTGAGGATATGCTGTTTGCAGGTCATCCGCTGGGCAACAATATTCTGGGCACAACCGAATCCGTTCAGCAGTTTACACGCGAGGATGTAATCAATTTCAGAAAAGCCAATTACCGCACCAACGAAATTGTGGTGGCAGTTTTGGGTAACTATACCCTAAAAAATATTGTAAACAAAGGCAGTAAACATTTTGCTGATGTTGAAGAGAATACACCCGATCAGCAAAGGGCAAAGCCGGGCATTCTGGCGCAAAGCAACACGACCATTTACAAACCGATTATGCAGGCACACTGTATTTTAGGTACACAGGCTTATACCACGCATCAATCGGAGAAAGTGCCTTTAATGCTATTGAACAGCTACTTTGGCGGCAATGGCATGAGCTCCGTTTTAAACCTGCAGATCAGAGAAAAATATGGTATTGCCTACACCATCGAATCTAACTTTTCGCCTTTAAGCGATACGGGTATTTTTTCGATTTACTTTGGTACCGACAAAGAAAAGCAGGCCAAAGCGCTTTCACTTATCTTTAAAGAGATTAAAAAATTAAAAGACAATCCACTAAATGAACTGCAGCTGCAAAAGGCTAAAAACAAATTTATTGGACAAATAGCGCTGGGCGAAGAAAACAGGATTGGTTTAATTATATCAATGGCCAAAAGCCTCATCGACCATAACAAAATTGATTCACTCGACACCGTTTTTGAAAAAATTAATGCCGTTACTACCAATCAGGTGCAGCAGGTGGTAGATGAAGTGCTTGATATCGACCGCTTGAATATCTTTACATTCTCGCCAATAGCAGAATAATTGTTAAATTTGTAAAATGCTATCGCGAAGTATGCGATTTGCACTGCTTAATTTTTTCGTCGTTGCGAGGTACGAAGCAATGACGGCCCCGACTTAAAATAGAATACAATGAAATTACCAATAGTAGCATACGGCGACCCTGTTTTGAAAAAGATAGGTGCCGAAATAGATAAAGATTACCCCGAATTAAAACAATTGATCAGCGACATGTTCGACACCATGTATTATGCAAATGGTGTAGGCCTGGCAGCGCCGCAAATTGGTTTACCTATCCGTTTGTTCATTGTTGATACCGGTGATGATGAAGATGGCACAAAAGGCTACAAAAGGGTATTTATAAACCCTGAGATTTTAGAAGAAACCGGCGAGCCCTGGAGCTTTAACGAAGGCTGTTTGAGTATTCCCGACATCAGGGAGAACATTTTGCGCAAGCCGAACATTAAGGTTAGCTTTTTCGACGAAAACTGGGTAGAGCATACAGAAGATGTTGATGGATTAGCCGCCCGTGTAATACAACACGAATACGATCATATAGAAGGAAAATTATTTACCGACAAGGTGAGTGTTTTGCGTAAAACAATGCTTAAAAGTAAACTGGATGCCATTTCGAAAGGAAATATAAAGACCGATTACAAAATGAAGTTTCCGAACAAGAGCAAGAAAAGATAGGTTTTGATGGAAGATGTAAGAGGGAAAATGGAAACGTTTTCCCTTTTTTGTTGCCATACTCACTAAGTGATCGTCATTTCGAGCGGAGAGTAACGAAGTCGAGAAATCTATTGCATCGATCAATGCGAGCAGAGGACAAGGTAGTCAAGAACCGCTTAGTGCTCAACGAAGTGAAATCGGATTAGAGATCTCTCCGTTTCGCTGCGCTTTAGTCGAGATGACGAATCTCAAGTGATCCCAAACTAATTCGTCCTGCTCTTATCCCCGTCAAAAATTTGCTGCATCAGCTTACCCCAGGCAAAAGGATTTAACAATGGATTGGTTTGAACCATATTTTTGTTAATCATCCTGTCGAAATTATAGCGGTAATTCTGGCTGCCAATTTCCTGTCCATCGCGGGGCAGGGTTTGGATTAATCCATTAATTGACGAGCGCGAAAGGTTCTTTTTGGCAATAGCCATATCATCATCGGCGAGTTTCATCGACAGAAACTCGCGGGTAAATTCTTCGGTGGTTGCCCACGGAAATACCCTTACCGACGGCAAATCCACCACGTTCGATTTCAACTTAACCATAATGGTGTATTTACTATCGGGTGTACCTTCAGGTATTACAGTCGAAAATTTCTTATAACCAATGGCGGTAAATAAAATGGTATCGCCCGGGTTAACAATAAAAGTAAAGTAGCCCCTATAATCGGCAGCAACCCTTTTGCTTCTTGCCGAAAGGTTGGTTATCGTAACATAAGGGATTACATTGGAACTATCGATATCGGTAATAATCCCCGAAAACTGGATGAGTTTATCCTGTGCCGGCTTTTGTTGTGCAAAAGCGGTAACAGAAAAAATTAGGCAGATTAGGGCAACACAATATCTCATTAAGACAAAAGTAATTTTATTAATAAAACTTCCTTGTTAAATAGTGTTAAAGCTATTCTTGCTCGGCCATGTTTACCGCAACTACCGAAGTAATTTCTGGTACAGCCTTCATAATAGCTTGTTCAATACCCGATTTCATGGTCATGAAACTCATTGGGCACGAACCACAGTTGCCTAAAAGCTTAAGCTTTACTGTTCCTTCAGCTGTAATTTCTTCAACAGAAACATCACCTCCGTCGGCCTTTAAATAAGGTCTGATAGTTTCCAATGCCTGTTCTACTTGCTCCGTTAAATTCATTGTGTATCTTTTAATTTATAAAAATAGTAATTTTTTAGCAATTCACCATTTGTGCATTGTTGATGGAGATTTGCTGCGCAATTTTACTTGCAATATCGCCAAATATTCCATCCAGCAAAGGATTTTGGTTTAAAGCTACCGGTTTACCGTTATCGCCAGCCTCCGATATTCCCTGTACAATTGGGATTTCGCCCAAAAACGGCACGTCGAAACGCTCGGCCAGCTTCGTTCCGCCGCCTTTTCCGAAGATATAATATTTGTTTTCCGGCAGTTCTTCAGGCGTAAAATACGACATGTTTTCTATAACTCCCAAAATCGGAATATTAATCCCCGGCATTCTGAACATGGCCAAACCTTTGTGTGTATCGGCCAGCGCTACCTGTTGCGGTGTTGTTACCACTACTGCACCCGAAATCGGAAAACTTTGCGTAATGGTGATGTGAATATCGCCTGTGCCCGGAGGAAGATCGACAATTAAATAATCGAGCTCGCCCCAATTGGTATCGTTAAACAATTGTTTTACCGCATTCGAAGCCATTGGCCCACGCCATGGCACCGGCTGACCGGGATCGGCAAAAAAACCAAGCGATAACAATTTAATGCCATACTTTTCGATAGGTAAAATTTTAGTCTTCCCGTCGGCAGTTTCTTCGGCACCAGGTTTGGCATCAACCAGATCGAACATAGTTGGTATCGATGGGCCGTAAATATCGGCATCGATTAAACCCACTTTAGCACCATCCTTAGCCAAAACAACGGCCAGATTGCTTGATACAGTCGATTTCCCGACGCCGCCTTTGCCCGATGAAACCAAAATGATATTCTTGATGTTATCTAACGAGGATGAATTGGTTGGCTGGGTAACCCTCGAAGTTATATTAATGGTAACTTCTGCCGTTGGCGATACAAAATGCTTAACAGCATTGGTACAGGCATTTTTTAGCATATCCTTCATCGGGCATGCCGGTGTGGTAAGCTCTAAGGTAAAACTAACCTGGTTATCGGTAATCTGTAAATCCTTAATCATGTTTAAGGTTACCAGATCTTTTTTAAGATCGGGATCTTCTACATTTTTAAGCGCATCTAAAACTTGTTGCGGGCTAATCTGCATTGTATAAATTTAAATTCAAAATTAACAAAACATAGCCATAAATACTTTTATTTAGCCTTTTAAACTGTAATTTTAACACGAAATAAACATTTAATTGTTACGTTTAAGCAATTAACCATTTTAACGACTATATGCGCATACCAAAAATTAAGATCCCTAAAAAATATTTAAAAATCGGAGCCTGGGTTTTAGGTGTGTTTATGGTTGTTTGCATTGCGTTGGGCGCAGTAGCCTATAGCAAAAGAGAAGCGCTGCTTAAAAAAATGGTGGCTAAAGCCATTGCCAAAGCCGATAAGGATTATGGTTTGGAGGTTAAAATCGGTTCTGCTGGCTTTACGGGCCTGAGTACCGTAAAAATGACGGCCATTTCTGTTGTTCCAAAAGAAAGAGATACCCTCTCTAACATTGGCGAACTCAGCGTATCTGTAAAACTTTTCCCGCTTATATTCGGTCACGTTAAGCTTTCGGAAGTAAAATTAAACCAGGGCTTTGTAAGCGTTGTACTCAAAGATTCGACCACCAACATCGATTTCATTTTAAAAAGAAAGAAAAAAGACAGCACTGCCACTAAAAACAAGGTCAACTTATCAGAAATAGCCAGCAACATTTTAAACCAGGTTTTATACAAAATACCTGATGATATGGATATGAAAAACATGGTTTTTAAATTAAACGACCATGATACCGCAAAATTAATTTTTGATACTGAAGCCGTTATTGATGGGGGAGAACTGAAATCGAGCATCAATGTAAACAATGGCGAATCGATATGGCATGTTAACGGTTATGTAAATCCGGGAAGTAAGGAATTAAGCTTCATGGCCTATGCCGATGGAAAAAAACTGGAACTGCCCTACCTGAACAATAAATTACATGCCAAATTAAGCTTCGACACCTTACAAACCGAGCTTAAAAATGCCAAATACAGTGGCGATGATTATAAAATTTCGGGCTCATGGTCAGTTAAAAACATGCTTGTTAATCAGCCACGGATTGCCTCTAACGATATTGTGGTACAAAGTGCTAAACTGGATGCCGACATTTTAGTGGGGCCGAATTATATTGCCTTGGATAGTACTTCAACCGCTTATTTAAAAAATGCGCAGATTCACCCTTACGTTAAATATACACTTGGTAAAAACAAAATTTACGAACTTAAATTAAATGCTGAAGAGCAGGATGCACAAGCTGTTTTGGATGCTTTTCCACAAGGTTTGTTCGAATCATTAGAAGGTTTAAGGGTTCAGGGAAAGGTGAAATACAACCTCAATTTTTATCTCGACACCAAAATTCCGGATAGCGTTCGTTTCAGTTCTACACTTACGCCGGTTGATTTTAAGATTGTGCAATGGGGCAAAACCAACCTGCAAAAAATTAACAGTCCGTTCGTTTATACGCCTTACGAATACGGAAAACCGATGCGCGACATTACCATTGGTCCGGCAAACCCCAATTTTACCCCGCTTTCGGCCATATCGAAAAACTTCATCAATGCGGTATTAACCGCCGAAGATCCTTCGTTTTTTACACACAACGGCTTTGTTGAAGAATCTATCCGTAAATCGATCGCCGTAAATTTTAAGGAAAAGAAATTTAAACGCGGAGGCAGTACCATCAGCATGCAGCTGGTTAAAAATGTGTATTTAAGCCGTCAAAAAACATTGGCCCGTAAAGCCGAAGAAATTTTAATTGTTTGGCTGATTGAGCACAACCATTTGGTAAGCAAGCAACGCATGCTCGAGGTTTACTTCAACATTATGGAGCTTGGCCAGAATATTTACGGGATAGGCGAGGCTTCGAGGTATTATTTCGGCAAACAGCCGGCCGATTTAACCATTGGCGACGGCTTATTTTTAGCCAGTATTGTACCTAAACCAAAGGCCTCGATGTATAAATTTATGGCCGATGGAAGCCTGAAACCTTATATGTTCAACTACTTCAGGTTTATGGGTAACATTATGGCCAGAAGAGGCCTGACTGCGAGCGATACATCTGGTTATGGTTTCTACAATGTGCGCCTAAGAGAGGGCTTGCGTCAATATCTGGCACCAGATACCGCCGTAATCGACACTACAGCTTTTGATGATGACGAAGATGGATTGCCGCCGGTAATTATGCAGGATAAAAACAAAAGCTTGTTCGACCGTATTTTTGGTGGCGGATCTAAAAAAGATACAAGCACCGTTAAGCCAGCTGCCGGACCTGATACAGCCAAATCAAAAAAACAACTAAGACAGGAACGTCGGGAAGAACGAAGAAGGCAAAAGGAACTGGAAAAGACTCAGCAGTAACCTTTCAACTTCTAACATTTAAACCATTAAATAGCAGCATGCACAAAATAAAAGTAGAGGATAAAGAATTCGAGATTTTTTTAGAGAACGACACCATAAACAAAAGGATCCGCTTGCTGGGCATCCAGATGAATGTAGATTACGAAGGAAAATGCCCCTTATTTATTGGGGTATTGAACGGTAGTTTTTTATTTATGGCCGATCTGATTAAAGAAATTAATGTGCCCTGCGAAGTTGCTTTTATGCGTGTAGCCTCTTATGAAGGCACATCAAGCTCGGGGAAAGTAAAAGAATTGATTGGCTTACCGGAAGATATAGCTGGCCGCGATGTGATTATTGTTGAAGATATTGTTGATACCGGCCTAACCTTAACCCATATTTTAAAAACCATTAAGGAAAAGAACCCTGCATCGGTAAAAGTAAGTACGCTTTTACTTAAACCAAGTGCCTTGCAACACGAAATAGAAGCGCTTGAATATGTGGGCTTTGAGATCCCCAATGAGTTTGTGGTGGGCTATGGGCTAGACTATAATGGTCTTGGCAGAAACCTGAACGATATTTACCGGGCAACCGAGGTATAATTTTTAGATTGTATTAATTTATTTTTCGCACCTTTGCGCAATAATTATCACTACAATGACCATACATAAAGAAGGCTACACTACCATTGCCTTAAGCATATTGTTTATTTTCGTAATCAATGCAATTGTTGATTATAAATACCATGATATAACCTGGTTGCGCTGGTTTATTTATATTTTTTCGGCGGCCTTATTTATCATTGTACTGCAGTTTTTCCGCAACCCAAGCCGCAGCTTCTCTTCGGGCGAAAACCTGGTTATCTGCCCTGCAGATGGTAAAGTTGTGGTAATTGAAGAAACAGAAGAAGGCGAATATTTTAAAGATAAACGTTTACAGGTTTCGATTTTTATGTCGCCAATTAATGTGCACATTAACCGTAACCCTATTTCGGGTGTGGTAAAGTTCTTTAAATACCACCCGGGCAAATACCTTGCCGCCTGGAACCCAAAATCTTCTACAGAGAACGAGCGTACAACTACGGTTGTAGAGCATAAAAACGGTACTCCGGTATTGTTCCGTCAAATTGCTGGCGCATTGGCTCGCCGAATTGTATGGTACGTAAAAGAAGGCGATCAGGTGGTACAAACAGAACAGTTTGGTTTTATCAAATTTGGCTCGCGTGTTGATATATTTCTTCCGGTAGGCACTAAAGTTAATGTAGAACTTAACCAGGTGGTTAAAGGAGGAATAACAACGCTAGCTACCTTAAGCTAAGCCATAAACTTATAAAGCATTAAAAAGCCGGTTCAGAAAATCCTGAACCGGCTTTTTGTTTTTGTATTTAGCGCACAGCATTCCATGAGTGTGTGGGCCGCTGACTAAAAAAGTTTCGTAAATTTTATAACTCGCTCATACACGAACCATAGTTAAGGTTTTGTATTGGTCGTGATTTGTAATCGCGACCTGAGAGTTTTTAATCCACCTTAATCTGTCGCGTCGTTACCAACCTCTGCATTATCGCCCTGTGAAACTATTCTATCACTAATTAAACGCTGGGTAGGGTAGGCGAAATCAGATTTATTGCGGATTACAATATCCATTATCTCGAGGTTGATTTCCTGCCTGATTTGAAGGAATTGGGTGTAATTAAGCTCCGTTACAAAGTAATTTACCTCCACGTTTAAGCCCGAGTCGCCAAAGCTTTTAAAAGAGGCATTTCCATCGTCACTGGTGCCCTTATGGTTGTTAATGTAACTTTCTATTTCGGTAATGATTTTCCGTAATGATGCTGAATTGGTTTCGTAAGTAAGCCCGATAATAAAAGATACCTTACGCGAATTCCGCAACGATAAATTTTCCAGCACACCATCAATCATCCCACGATTGGGAATGGTTGCCATCGTTTTTTCTGAAGTTCTGATCCTCGTACTTCTAAAACCAACCTTTTCTACGGTCCCTTCTACACCGTCAACCTTTACAAGGTCGCCAACCGTAAAAGGTTTATCCAAAAAGATGGTAAACGACCCAATGAGGTTCTCTAAACTTTCTTTTGCAGCCAGGGCAATGGCAATACCTCCAATACCTAAACCGGTAATCAGGGTAAGCACATTTACTTCGAAAACAAAACCTAGCAGGGTAAAAAAGCCGATAAAAATAACAATGGTTTTAAAAAGTTCTTTCAGGAAAGGCACCAGCTGGTCGTCGGCTTTATCTTCGGTTAACGATGCTTTGTAAAGCAATACGTGACTAATAAAATCGATTATCCTTAAAATGATCCAGAAAATGGCAAGGATAATCATAAAAAGGAATATCCGGTCGATACAATCGCCGATGGTTACCGGAATCTGTTCTTTAACCTTCCCAATAAGTTTACTGTAATGGAATACTGTTACCTCTAAAGGGTGTTTTAACTGATTGATAGAAAGGTAAAGCGTAGTTAAAAGGATAAAAACCTCAATAGGCCTGATGAGCAGCGCCACAAAAGCATCGTTGTGCGATTGGCTTGAAAAGCTGCGGAAAAGCTTAAACAGCAAGCGGCTTAACAGTCTCGAAACGATTCTTTTAAATATTAAACCTAAAAAAAGTATGCCACCAAAAAGGAAGTAGGCCTTAACGGTATTGCCCCAAAAAACCTGGTCGAAAAAAGCTGAATCTAACATTTAACAAAGGTATAAACAAAAAAACCTCCACGAAATTAATCGTGAAGGCTGTATCTTATAATAAAGAATATTATTTTCTCAAAGATTTGATACGAGCAGCTTTACCAGTTAAAGCACGCAAATAGAACAATTTAGCTCTACGCACTTTACCATAGCTATTCACTTCTACTTTCTCGATGTTCGGAGAATTAAAAGGGAAAATACGCTCAACGCCAACGCCGTTGCTCATTTTACGCACGGTGAAGGTTTCGTTAGCACCTGCACTGTTACGTTGTATTACAACACCTTGGTAAATTTGAACACGTTCTTTATTACCTTCGCGAATTTTATAGTGTACGCTCACTGTATCGCCAGACTTGAACGCAGGAAAATCTTTTTTCGCGATGGCCTGCTCTTCAACAAATTTTACTAAATCCATGATTTTAAGCTATTAAACCAACTTTCTTTACCTTGAAAATCGGATTGCAATATTAGGGATTTTTTTTGATATAAAAAAACCTATTTTAATTTTTTCCACAATCTTTATGAATTCCACATTCGATTGTGTTAAATGCTTCTATTCCAAAAGGTCCGGAGAGCGCTTATTCGCCAGCCTTTTACAAAATGCAAGCGCAAAATATTATAAACTAATCGATAATTTAGACGAGGTTTACGATCTACAAATAAGCCCGCCCTGGAATATTACTTATAGAGCCCGTAACCTAATACACCAATTTTTTCTGCTTCATCGGAATAAGTTACAAAATTGAATTTATCGCCAGATTTGCTCCAGATATTTTTACTTATTGGTTGGCCATTTATAGTTTGCTTAGTTACTTTAGCACTATATCCATTATTTTTTAGTTCAATTTCGATAAAAGGAGTATTAATGGCACCTGAAAAAATACAAATAACATTACTGATTTTATTGTTTTTGCCGTAAGAGATCTGGATCAGATCGATTTTCGAACTGAAGGCATATATTTCTTTAATATCATCTTCACCTTCTTCTACATCTCCTTTTTCAAAGCCCTTGTCCTTCATAAAAGTGTTGATGTTATCCTTCGTCGTTTTATTAAAGATGTCCTGTATGAGCCCCAGTTTTTTATTATCAGTTTTTAATTGCCCAAAGGCAAAAGATCCATACAGTAAAAAAAGCGCGAGTGTTAAAGTTTTCATGTACATTTTATTTAAATAAAGATTAAGTGTTAAATATGATTATTTGGTAATTTCTTTTCCTGTTTTATCAAACGATCCCCATCTGCCATTTAACCTGAAAATAGCTGCTCCATTTTTAAATTCGCCTACTGCATCGTACTTAATAGGGATAACTTCTTCCCCGGCTCTGTTTATAAACCCTTCTCTTCCATTAAGCCCGGCTTTGGCTAAACCATCCACAAACTCAGCTATGAACCGATACTTGAAAGGAATAATTTCGTTTCCGTTTTTATCAATGGCGCCATAGAGTTTATTCTTTTCAACGGGAGCAACCCCATCCGAAAAATCTTTTGCATAGTCGTATTTAAACCTGGTAATTTCTTTGCCTGTTTTATCAATAAACCCCCATTTATCCTTCAGTTTAACACTGGCAAAGCCATTTTTAAAGTTATTTCCATCTTCATATTTTAAAGGTGTAATTTCTCTCCCTGTATTATCTATAAATCCATACTTTTCGTTTAATCTAACCTTGGCAATACCTTCATGAAAATCAAAAGCAACATCGTATTTTAAGGATGTGATTTCCTTACCATTTTTATCTATGTAGCCCGATTTTTTACCGTTTTCAACTGGTGTAAAGCCTTCTTTAAAGTAAGTTCCGTAATCATACTTGAAAGCGATTATTGTTTTGCCTGTTTTGTCTATAAAGCCAAATTTTCCATTAATTAAGGCACCAATTAAGCCTTCGGATAAACCACGAACCTCATCATAAACGATAGGGATTACCACCTTTCCGGTTTCATCAATAAAGCCATATTTGGCATTCAGCTTAACCTTTATTATGCCGTCTTCAAAATTGTATCCGGCATCGTCGTATTTAAAAGGAACTACCTCTTTCCCGCTTTTGTCTATGAATCCGTATTTCCCACTGGCGTTTCGCTTGGGTACTACATTTTGGGCATTGGCCACAATAACCAATATGCTTAAAAACATTGTTGTAAATAGCTGTCTCATGTTTATCTGATTAAGATTTTATTGCAACCAAGATACATGAAGGCCTAACAGGTTTAAATACCCAATAAAGGGTATATCACGAAGAGAAATGGCATGAAAATTAGGTTGGAATATTAATCTGAATAATGGTACCCTCGTTTTTAACGCTGTTGATTTCGAAGTTACCATTGTAATAGTGAATCCGTTTTTCGATATTATCTAACCCGAAACCTTTGCTGATTTTCTGCATATCAAAACCAATCCCATCATCTACAAACTGAAAGTGATAGTGCTTGCTGTATTGATAAAATTCGAGGGTAATTAAGCTGCTCTGACCGTGTTTTATGGCATTATTGATAATTTCGAGCGAAATCAGGTATAAATCGTAAACCCAGACCTCGTTTACTTTCTCTGGGAAATCATAACAAAAAAGTTCAATCCTGGTATCTGTTGAACCTGCATTTAAGGTTTTGAGCTGGCTTTGTAAACTGGCCACTAGTGCGCCGTCATCAAGTGCTTTCGGAAGGATTTTATGTGAAATATCCCTGATATCTTCTGCCAGTTCACCAATGGTTTGTTTGGCCAGTTTAGTATTCTGCATATCAAACAGATGCATGATGTAGGCAATTTTACTGCCCACTCTATCGTGAATAATATTCGCAATATTTCTGCGCTCACGTAGCTGAACTTCACTGATCGTTTTTAGGGAACTCTCTTTTTCGAAAATAATTTCCTGCATCAAATCATTGTTCTTCAAAAAGATGTCAATGTAATTTCTGGATAGTACATAGCCAAACAAAAACACCTCATACAGACTGATAAACAACATCCAGTTACCACCCATTGCGTAGGGAATAATTTCGAAAGTTTTTAAAATGAGGCTGGCACCCCAAATAAGCTGTGGCAAAAAGGCAAACAAAGCATAAATACCCTGTGTTCTTTCGATTTTTACATGCGACAATGCCGAAAGGAACAGTAAAATAATTGAAGCCAGAAATACGATATAACCCAGTATAAAAAAATAGTGGAATTCAACATCAGGGTAAAGCACCAATAGCGAAATTGAAATCACAATCAGCGAAAAATTAATACCATTGAACACAATTACAATTTTATGCTTGATGGGTTGATTTTCGCGCAATTTTAAAAAATGATCGAGAAAAAAGCTGAGTGCTATATACCAAAGTGCCCCAACATAAACTCTGCCTTCGCTAAAGAACCGAAACTGCGGAAACATGATGTGTTTGGCAAAATTGGTGGTAATGGCAGCATAACAGGCCGTAAGTATGGAATAAGCGATGTAGTAGAGGTACGATCTGTTTTTAGTCATGAAAAACAATATTCCATTGATCATGAGCAGCAAAAAAACAATACCTAGAAAAAAAGAGGTTAGGGCTATTTTGCGCGACGACCTTGCTTCCAGATCCGTCTGACTTTCTAAACTATAAGAGAAGTCTAGATAAGAAGTCACTTTTTTTACCCTGACCCAAATTGTTTTCTCCTCACTAGGCTGCAAATTAAGCTCAAATGCCAGTGTTTCGATAAAAGGGCTCTGACTGGTCGTTCTATCGCCAATGGTTTTCGCTACCGCAGCGTCGTAAAGCGTAAGGCTATCGATATGGTTGTTATTAAAGCACAACCAGGTTTTTGCCCATTGCGATGCGCTGTTATTTTTTAGGACAAACCTACACCATACTGCTGCGTTTTTATTGTAACCGATATTAACCGTTTCGTACGGTTTAAAAGGATAAAGTTGTTGCGATTGAAGATTGCCCCGGCTCCAGGCAGAATTTGTATCTACTGCGTAACCAGATGTAATGGATAGTTGTTTATGGATATTTTGTGCGCATGAGCAATAGGAGCATAGCAGAAGGCTAAGAAAGTAGATTATTCTCATGAGCAAATTTGATGAGCGAACTGCTGTTGCTGATTTCCAGTTTCCGGTGGATATTTTTCCGGTGGGTGGTAACAGTTGTTATGCTGATAAACAGCACATCAGCAATTTCTTTACTTGTAAGTCCTTTAATAATTAATTTAATAATTTCTTTTTCCTGTTTAGAGATCCTGAATTTATTGATAATCGGATTATCCATAGTGCTGTACACACTATTGCCGTTCTTGTAATTCTTATTGGTATAAAACTCCTTGTTTTTACCCGACTCTATGATCTCAATCAGCTCCTCGGCGGGTGTTTCCTTCTTCAGAAAAGCATCAACGCCCAATTTCTTCGCCTTTTGAATCAGAAAATCTTCATAATAAGCAGTAAGGATAATCGTTTTTGTACTTTTTAACTGAGATTTCAATTCCTCAAGCAACAAAAAACCGTCGCTGTGGTTAATGTTTAAATCGCATATAAAAACATCGGCTGTGTGTTGCATTAAATGTTGCCTGCAGGAGTGCACATCGCTAAATTTAAAAATGCAATAGTTATTTCCGGTGTTTTTAAGCAATTCTGAAATGCCATTTAAAAAAAGTAAATGGTCATCGCAAATAACGATCTGTTTTGGCATAAAAGGAGGTTGAAGGCAAGTCTCCTAAAATAACACATCGCCCGCTTATTTACAACAAATTCTCTGTTTTCCGTTCGCGCCGTTTTATCCAAAAGAGAAAAATCAAATTTGAAATCTAACCGGCTTTATATCTGCTAAAATAGTATAGCACAAGGAAGTACAAAATACCCACTAAAGGGTATTTTTACAGGGTAGAAATATCGTCCGTTTTATTCAAGCAAATCGGGGCGACGTGTTTTGGTCCGCTCGAGAGCTTGTTCGTGTCTCCATTCGTTTACTTTAGCTTCGTGTCCGCTTAACAAAACATCGGGTACTTTATGTCCGCGCCAATCGGCCGGCCGGGTGTATACGGGTGCATCAAGCAATTCTCCCTGAAAACTATCGGATAAAGCCGATGTTTCATCGTTTAACACGCCAGGAATTAAGCGTACCACAGCATCTACCACGATGGCTGCAGGAAGTTCACCACCACTTAAAACATAATCACCAACAGAGATCTCTCTGGTTACAAATATATCTCTGATGCGCTGATCTATGCCTTTATAATGCCCGCAAAGGATAATGATGTTTTTCTTAATGGAAAGCTCGTTGGCCGTGCTTTGATTTAAGGTAACACCATCGGGGCTCATGAAAATGATTTCATCGTACTCGCGCTCCGCCTGAAGCTTTTCAATACAGGCAGCAAAAGGTTCAATACTCATAACCATACCACTTCCACCACCATACTGATAGTCGTCTACACTTTTTTGCTTATTGGTAGCATAATCACGTAAGTTATGTACCACAATTTCGGCAATCCCTTTTTTCTGCGCGCGGTGCAGTATTGAATGGGCAAAAGGACTTTCCAGCAGGGCGGGTAAAACAGTTATAATATCGAAACGCATAGCGCAAAGGTAAGTCTTTAGTCTGAAGTCTTTAAACCAAAGTAGATTTTTACCTGATCCCTTTTATTACTTTCAGTTCTGGCCCTTTATCATTGATGATAATCTGCGTTTTAGGGAAAAGCTTAAAAATCCGCTTTTCTTCTTCTTCGGTTATCTTACCATGCAGCTTAAGTGTTAAAATACTGATCTCAGCCAGTTGATCGGGTATTTTTATCTGGTTTTTAAAACTGAGTTCGAGCACACGCAGATTTTTAGCGGTGTAAACTTCGTTGGGTATGTCTGTAATGTTATAAACGCTCAAGGCATCAGATTTGCTCATGGTAGCCCCGTTTTCCACTGGCGAGCTAATGGCCCAGCCAATTTCGGGCTTTAATGAAAAATCAGCTTTATATTGCTTCAAACCAACAAAACCAGCCCAAAACTCCATGTTATAAGTTTTGCTATCTTCTTTATTCTCCAATACAAAAGGAACCTTTACCAGCTCCGATGCCAGCCCGCCAATATCAGAAATGGGCTTGAAATTGGTTTTTAGCCCCTTTTTATTGTAAGGAAAAAGTTTGATAATCCAGCCGTCTATGGTATTAATGGTACCATAAGCTTTGGTGGTATGCACTTTAATCATGTTCATCCAAAACTGGTTATTTGGCTTGCCTTTTTTGGCCAGGATAATTTCTTTTACAATGGGTTCGAGTTCTGTTGTCCACCAGTTTAAATCGTATTGCTTAATAAATTTTATTTTTTGAAGCACTTTTTCCCAGTCTTCAACGGTTCCTTCTAAGGTTACCCTGGGGATGCCGCAACCAATGAGGATAACCTGGTATACAAAGTACGATTTCATACCGTCCATCAAAGTAATTTCCGATGCGATTTTAGTAGTAGGAGTGGTGGTGCTAAAATCTGCAGTTAGATTTTTAACAAACTTCTTTCCGGTAAACAGACTTATTTGCTGATTAAACTGAGGAAAAAGTGCCTCCCAGTTACTGTTGGCGTTACCTAGCTTGATATCATTGGCCATTACAGTTAGCACTTTACGACCTTCAAAATTAACCAGTTTATGTCTTAAAGCTTCCCGGTTGTTATCGATATGCCTTGCAAATCCCTGACTAATAAGTAACCAAATCATATCGGGCGACAAAACTACGGGTCTGTGATCTTTATAGGCATTAAACAAGCCCGTTAAAAAGGGGTGATCCTGATAAAAAACCAGGCTATCGGGCAATGTTGAAGTTTTTTCGAACGCACTGCGATATAAATCCGGCAAATCTTTTGTAGCCGTTTCTTTTAATAATTTTTCTGGAGGAGAGAGTTTTTCAATCTCTACAACAGTGGCGTTCTGAGCATTTACAGTCGCGCCAAATAGCGTAAAAAATAAAAGTGAGAGGTATAATTTTCTGATCATAACAGCGGATTTTAAGTTATGATGCAGATTAGTGTAATTTCCATAAAGGAAAGTTATTTAGCCATTTAAATCGTCCACTGATCGTGAATAACGGCAACCAGATAATAGGCATTGTTATATTTTTTATAGACAAACCGCAAGCTGGTCCAATCGAGGCCTTTGTACTTTTCATCAAAGCCTTTAAAATGATACTCTGTAAAATGAAGCTGTGGATAGGTCTCTTTAAGGTTATCAATCGAATTGCCTTTGCCAATCACCGCATCGAAACTTTTCTGTGGCGCATGCAAATAATCGGCATTGTAAATAAACTTGTCTATGTAAGCTTTTACTCTGATTTTAATGGGCTCGCCACTTCCGTCAACATGGCCCCAGGTTAAAATCCAGTTCCGGTTTATGGCTTCAAGAAAGTCTTTGGCCAGCACTTGTTTGTGCGTGGGATCGATAAAGCCATAGGGCGAGAAACGCACACCATCAAGGGGATGAAAAAGTGCGGCAAAAGCATCGTAATCTTTAGCTTGCAAAGCAGTTAATGCTTTTAAGCCCAAGGCTTCAATTGAATCCCGTTGACTTACCTGATGCACCTTTGCAGTCTGTGCGGTTTTATTTTCTTTACGGTTACAGCCTAAAATAAGGAGTACAGCAATTATTGAAATAGATAAGCACCTCATAACAGGTAAAACGAAAATCCTGCTTAAAAAGTTTCGGCCATGCTTATTTCTCTAAATAAACATCGAGCAGGCCTTCTGGCAAATCGAGTGTTAAAATCTTTTCCTCATCATCAATTTCAACAATAAAATCTTCATTTAAAGGAAAAAGGATCTCGGTTTCCTGATAAAGCACGGTGGCTACAAACTGTTGGGGATATTCATTAACTTCTAAAATCTCACCCAATTCGCCAAGCGCCTCGTCAACAGCCATAAAGCCTTTTAAATCGGTATAAAAGAATTCATTTTCATCGCGCTCAGGCATTTGCGCAATTGGTAGATATAATTTCTTTTTTAGCAGCGGCTGGGCTTTGTCAATGTGGTCAACATCATCAAAGTTAAAATAACCTGTTTTATTGGCTTGCAGCTTTGCCGATGCCACGAAGTAAGGTACAAGTTTGCCGTTCATATCAGCAAAAACCACATCAAAATCGAGTTGTTCGTATTCGTCGAATTCGAAAAATACCTGGACTTCTCCTTTTAAACCTCTTGTTTTTGTAACGTAACCAACGTAAAATGCTTCTTCGTGTTTCATATAGCGGAAATGGGTATCAATAAAAATAGCGTTCCGGATTTCGGAACGCTATTTTTGTAAAACGGAATAATTAAATTATTCTGCTCCTTCTTCTTTAGTAGCTTCTGCTGCAGGAGCTTCTTCAGTTGCTTCAGCTTCAACAGCTGGAGCTTCTTCTTCAACAACCTCTTCTACAACAGGTGCATTTTTAGCTGCGATTGCTGCTGCTTTTTCTTCTTTTTTCTTAGCTTCTGCTGCTAATGCTGCTTTACGCGCATCTGCTTTAGAAGTAGCTAAACCTTCTGTTTTACCAGAGATTTTACCAGCTTTAGCGTCTAACCATGCTGCAAATTTCTCGTCAGCTTGTTCTTGAGTTAAAGCACCTTTTTTAACACCACCTTCTAAGTGTTTTTTGTATAAAACACCTTTGTAAGAAAGGATTGCACGAGCTGTATCAGTTGGCTCTGCACCACTGTTTACCCAAGCTAAAGTTTTTTCGAAGTTAATTTCGATAGTAGCAGGATTGGTGTTTGGGTTGTATGAACCTAAACGCTCAATAAATTTACCATCACGTGGAGCGCGAGAATCTGCTACCACAACGTGGAAAAAAGGCTTACCTTTTTTACCGAATCTTTGCAATCTGATTTTAGTTGCCATTTCTTTTTGTATTTATGTATTCAACATAGTTCCCGGAGCTACATGCTGCGGGGCTGCAAAGATAACTAAAATACTGTAAATTAAAAACATACTTTAATTTCTTTGTTTTCTGGATATTTACAATCAAAATATTTGCTGATACAAAATGAAAAGAATTGCGATTGATATGGACGAGGTGATTGCCGATGCCCTCGGAAAATTTATTAAACTGTATAACCGCGATTATAACGTACCGCTCGATTTGAAAATAGCCGCGGGAAATGAAATTTACCACCATGTTCCGCAAGAAGTTAACCAAAAATGGTTCGAGTACATTAATGAACCCGGCTTTTTTCGCGATATGGAAGTAATTGCCGATAGCCAGCGGGTAATTAAGGCCCTGCAAGAAAAATACGATGTATATATTGTTTCGGCGGCTATGGAATTCCGTAATTCGCTAATTGACAAGTACGACTGGATGGCCGAGCATTTCCCTTTTATCGATTGGCAGCACATTATGTTCTGTGGCAATAAAATTGTTGAAGTGGATATCCTGATCGACGACCGCATTAAAAATTTTGTAGGCTTCAAAGGCCGGCCGCTTTTGTTTACTTCGCCCCACAATTTACTCATTACCCAATACGAACGTGTAAACACCTGGGAAGAGGTAGCAGGTTTATTGCTGTAAGCCAGGTTAAAAAAAACCGTCATTTCGATTACAGCAGGAAATCTGGTTTTAGATTTCGCTATGCGATAGTCGAAACGACGGCTTAATTGAAAGGCTATCCAATCAGTGTAATCTTTTAATCGGTGTAATCATCTTATTAAAAATTAAATTCCCCAACAAAACTCCCTTTTCCCTGATTGGCCACAAGCGGCATTACAATTACTTTACGCTGCTGTTTCCCGGTTGCATATTGGGTATAAATTTCTGCAGTTACGGTTGTTGGCCCGCTAATGGTAATCTGCCTATCGCTGTAGTAATTTACCTCGATTTTGTATTTCCCTTTGGGCGCTTTTTTAATCATAAACTGCTCGGGCCCATAACCTGCTGTAAAATCATTACTGATCCTGCCACCGATTTTTGTCCTTGAGTTACCATAATAACCTTTTTCGCCCATCGGATCAGTAAGCCATAAATCGATGTCGGTATCGTTTTTATTCCAGTTTAATACCACACGTACATCTACAGGCAAAGGCTGAATTAATCGCTTATCGATATCTTTTGTACTTAATTTATTGCCATGGCGGGCAATTAAATTGTTGATCTCAGCAATTACAATTTCTTCAATCCCCTGATCCCTTCTGGCAATCTGGCTATTGTAACTTTGCGTTAATACTTTGTATAAATTATCTAAAGCGTTTTGATACTGACCAACATCTGCCAGGGCTAAAGCATAATCGCGGTAACTTTGTGCATCCATTGGCCGCCATTGTAAAACTTTTTGGGTAATAAATACTTCATCGTTATAATTACCGGTTTGCTTGAGTTTATAAGCCAGTGTTTTATAGAGATCTGCATTTTCAAGATCTAAATCGGCAATGTTGCTTAAAATAGTTAAAGCCCTAACACTATCTTTTTGCTGGTAAAACCAGTTGGCTACGTCAAAATAAAACATAGGTGTGCTGATATAATCGGAACGCATTTTTAAATAAGCCTGATAAGCGCTGTCTGGTTTGCCCATAAGGCTTTTCATATATCCCTTATCACTTTTAAACTCCGGAATAACAATCACCGGCCGTTTATCTACTACAACAGCCTTTCGATCTTGCACGCTTAGGCCGGCCACCCTACCTTCCAGAAAACCATTAGTTTCTTTTGCTTTAAGCCGTGTTACAGCAGCTCCCGTTAAGGCTTGTTTTGCCTGTGCAGCATAACCCACAACCACTATTTCATTTAATTCATTTGTTCGCTCAGCAGCTTTTCTTGCTACGCCAACAGAAGGGGCAACGCGCGCTTCTTGTGTTCTGATTACCTCGTTCCTTCTCAATGTAGCGGCCTGTTCATTCGCGCTGATGTCGCCTTGTATAACTGCCAGTCCCGGATCGGGGTAACCTTCTTTTTTCTTCTCAATTTCCTGGTTAAACTCCGTATTCCACCAAATTTTTAATTCTTTTGTCATCGCCACAGCAGCATTAAGCAAATCTGTTTTACGTTCCAGAATCGCTGTTCTGCGCTGTTTTAAAACGGCCTCATATTCTTGCCTCAATTCTGCTGGCGGTACAATATCATAGCGCAGGTAATCATCGAGATTTTCGAGCACAATTAAACTGGTATTCCGCGTAACAATGCCAAACTGTTTACTTAAAACGCTTATATCGTCTTTGTTGGCTTCATATTGGATATCCATTTCGGCAATTTTCTTCTGTGCCCAAACCCGGCTCACATTGATGCTGTTAAAAGTATGTTCTGTACCGTTTAAGCGAACCTCCTGCTCAGATACCACTGTATTGCCGTAACCAAACTGCAGCACAAACCCAGTGTTGATCCCGTTTAATATTCCCGCCAAAGAAAAGTTTCCGTTTACGTTAACGTGCACCGAGGGATAGGTTTGGCGCACGTCTGATCCGTTTTTAATTCCTAAGAACTGCAGGTTCTGCTCGTTAAGCTGCTTAAAGGCCTCGTTAACCGCGGTGGAATTGAGGTTTATAAATTGTCCGCCCGTTTTCTGACTGATGTACTTCAAAGTGCTATAATCAGCTTTTAAAGCTGTATTTACGGTATGCACTGGTTTATTGATCGAAATTACATTTGGCCCAAAGGTTGACAGGCCATCGCTGAACAACAGGTATTCATCGGCCTGAAAAGCGCGTGTGTTTACAGCGCTAAAATTAGTACCGCCATCATACACCAGGTTTTCCAGTTTATTTTTGAGCTGGCTCCAGTTTCCATTCGAAATAGTAAAGCTACCGGCCTGCTTAAAACCATTGTTTAGCAAACCCAACTGGATGGTTAGATTTTGCTTTTGCTTAATAATACGACCTAAAAGTTCCAGTTCTTTTTTAGTATCGCGCTGTAAACCGCTTAAAGAGGTATCCCAGATTAAACCAATCTGGTTAGACCATTGGCGGGGCCTGCTCTGTACTTTCGGAAACACATTAACTAAAAAGTAATACCCACTCGATGCTTTTTGCATCTGAACTTCTGGCAAATCGCTGCGTTTAGGCAAATTTATCGTTAAGCCGTGTTTTGGCTTGTAATTGCTTTTATTGATTTCGCCAACATAAGTGTTCCCATTGGCTTTTAAATCAAAGCTGCCATCGGGTTGCTCGCTAAGCTGAGGCTTTAAAACACTTTCAAAAACCGTAGTTTTTAGCGTAAAATTTTCTACTGCCTGGTTATAGTCTAATGGCAAATGGTAGCGCAGGGCATTTCCATTATTAAAGCTAAGCTCTTCTTCATAACCAACAACAATAGTCCTGCTTCCGTTGGCAGGCAAGGGGTAAATCCTCGTCCTGAAATTATTACCCTCTACTTTCTCCAAAAGGCCCGGATCAACCCTGCGGCGCTCTATGCTTTCAAAAACCTCTGTTGCCTTGGCTTTTTCAACCGGTACAGCCTCGCGCATTTTTCCATTAATATCCAGCGCATAGCGGCTTATGCTTACACCCTCGGGCATTGGGAAGGTTAGTTCGCCTTCCAGTATCCGGTTGCTGCTGTTATAAAATGTCATGGTCATTACCGTGGTGGCAATATTTCCGGTAATCTGTACGTCTATATTCAGTTTTTTAAGCTTTACTGCTTGTTTTTGTGTCTCATCTTCGGTTTGCTGAACTTTGAGTACCGGCATTTGAGCCTGCACTAAAAATGCAATCAAAAGGAAAAAGGAGAGGAGAAGGGTTTTAGAAGGTTTCATAACTATCGGTTTTTAATAGTGATGCGAAACCGGATGAGATTACATAAATTTATTTTTCGAAATGAGAACGGCTTAAAAAAGGGTGTTCAAAATTTTTGTAACATTTTAGCAGGATAATATTCTAATTATTAAAAAACTGAAACTATGTTAGTAACCACAACGCCTACAGTTGAGGGCAGAAAAATTGTAAAATATATCGGTTTAGTTACCGGAGAAACCATTATCGGCGCAAATATTTTTAAAGATTTATTTGCAGGGATAACTGATATTGTTGGAGGCAGATCAAGCTCTTACGAACGTGTTTTAAGAGAAGGAAAAGATACTGCTGTTAATGAAATGCAACAATATGCGGCTGCACTTGGAGCGAATGCTATTGTTGGCGTAGATTTAGATTACGAAACAGTTGGCAGCGGAGGCAGTATGCTGATGGTAAGTGCCAATGGTACAGCTGTAATTTTAGAAGATTAAGATATTTGCTTATAGCGAAACTAAGCAAAAACAAGAAAGTCTTTCCGGTGCGGGAAAGACTTTTCTTTTATATCATGTTTTGGTTAAAACGAAAGTATATCGATCAGTTTTAACCATTTCGTACTTACTTTTTCAGCATCGATGTGTTTGATGGCATGATCGAAAGGTGTAAAAGTAATCTCCCGGTTCACCTGACCAATCATCACACTGTTTTCGCCCTTAATTAGCGCTTCTACTGCCGCAACGCCTAACTGGCTGGCCAAAACACGGTCCATACAAGTTGGTTTTCCTCCCCGTTGAATATGGCCTAAAATAGAAACCTTGGTATCATAATGCGGGTATTTTGCCTGCAAAATTTCACCTACCTTAAAGGCACCTCCGGTATCGTCGCCTTCGGCAACAATAATAATCTTCGATGCTTTATCTTTTCGGCTGTGCTCCAGTTTGTGCAAAATATCGTCGGCATTCATGTTTGCCTCCGGAATCATAATGGCTTCTGCACCAACCCCGATACCGCTTCTTAAAGCAATTAAGCCCGAATCGCGCCCCATCACCTCAACAATAAAAAGACGGTCGTGCGATTCTGCAGTATCCCTGATCTTATCAACTGCATCAATTACGGTATTGATAGCCGAATCGTAACCAATGGTAAAATCGGTACCCGCAAGGTCGTTATCAATGGTACCAGGTAAGCCTACCACCGGAAAATCGAATTCTTTTGAAAAAATATTCGCCCCGGTAAAGGTTCCATCGCCACCAATTACAATCAGCGCATCTATTCCTTTGGCTTTTAAATTTTCGTAAGCAGTTTTCCGGCCCTCTACAGTCCTGAATGCTTCACTTCGTGCTGTTTTTAAGATTGTTCCTCCGCGCTGGATAATATTGGCCACAGATTTACGGTCCATGGGCATAAAATCGTTACTGATCAACCCTTCGTAACCACGGATAAACCCGGTTACTTCAATATCATAATAAATAGAGGCCCTCACTACGGCCCTTATTGCGGCGTTCATACCCGGCGAATCACCGCCTGAGGTTAAAACACCAATATTCTTAATTTTGCTCATTTGTTTATTTCTTAGCAAACTTGGATAATCCCTTATCCAGGTATTGCAAATATTTGTCTATATCAAATTCGACACCGATAGGTGGCGAAACTAATTCCTTTTCATCAGTACCCAAAAGTACGTAATATGGTTGCGAAATCGTGTTAAATCTTTCTGCTTGCAGGTGTTTAAATTTCTTTCCTACAGTATTTACTTTGGTTCCCAGTATTTTAGACTCAAACTGTTCGGCAACTGGCAAATCGGTTTTATCGTCTGTATAGAGTGAAACCACAATATAATCTTCTTTTAACCTCTTAAGCACTCTCGGATCGGACCAAACCCTTGCTTCCATTTCGCGGCAATTTACACAACCATGTCCGGTAAAATCTAGAAATAACGGTTTTTTTACTTCCCTGGCGTAAGCAAGCGCTTCTTCATAATCAAAGAAACCATCAATATTATGTGGAATGTGTAAAAAGTCAGCATATTTTCTTTTAGGATGGTTTGAGGCTGTACTTTGACCAGCCCCTGATCCGCTATCCTGGCCAATAATAAAATCCTGAGTAGACAAAGGCGGAACCAAAGCACTAACCGCTTTTAAAGGAGCACCCCACAAGCCCGGAATAAGATAAATGGCGAAAACAAAAGTAGCAGTAGCTATAAATAACCTTGGAACCGAAACATACGGAAGGTCACTATCGTGCGAAAACTTGATTTTTCCCAATAAATAAACACCTAAAATTAAGGCTAAAACGATCCAGATGGCTAAGAAAATTTCGCGATCTAAGATGCCCCAATGATAAGCTAAATCGGCTGTTGAAAGGAATTTTAAAGATAAACCCAATTCCAGAAAACCCAGAAACACTTTGATCGAATTTAGCCATCCGCCTGATTTTGGCAAGCCTGTCATTAAGCTCGGGAAAATGGCAAACAGGGTAAAAATTACGGCTAATGATAACGAAAAGCCAAACATCACCACTACTGGTGTTAGTAAATCGGTATTAATAGCCACCAGCGATGTTCCGATTAATGGACCGGTACATGAAAAAGAAACAACAGCTAAAGTTGCTGCCATGAAAAAGATTCCACTCAGGCCTTTCGAATCTGATTTGGCATCGAGCTTATTAACAAAAGAGCTTGGCAGTGTGATTTCGAATGCCCCCAAAAAGGAAACACCGAAAACAATCAATATTAGGAAGATGAAAATATTAAAAAACCCATCGGTAGAAATCTCGTTTAATGCACTGGCACCCCAAATCAGCGTAATAATTACGCCTAAACCAACATAAATTACGATGATGGATAAGCCATAAATAATGGCACTTCTGATTCCTTTTGCCCTGCTTTCTGCACGTTTGGTAAAAAAACCAACCGTTAGCGGAACCATCGGAAATATACAAGGAAGAAAAAAGGCTGCGATACCCGCCAACAGGCCCAGGCCAAAAGTTACCCATAAAGATTGTTTTGGCGCCGCATCTTTAGCAACAGCTGCAGCTTTATCTACTTTAACAGTATCTTTTTTAACCGAATCTTTTACCAGGCTATTCGCAGCACTATCTTGTGCCGATCCTACTTCAGTAAAAACAATATCATCGGGTGGGGCCGTTGCTGTGGTATCTTGCGTTACAAGTGCGTAACTTTTAACGGCCGGTAATGCAATAAACATCGCCGCCATTAATAACAATAATAAAACCTTTTTCATTTGTGCGCTTTGTGTGTGTTTGAATGAAGCGGTGAAATTAATAATAATTTTATTAACAGCTTTTTACCACACGTAGATTTTACTTTAAAAAGAAACAGTCCCGAGTTTGTCGGGACTGTTTGTAATTATTTTGTTGTCAACTATTTAACCGGAACGCTAAATTCAACCTCTTCTGGTGGAAGACATTGCTTATCGTTACAAACCATAAATTCTACTTTACCTTTTGCAACTGTTGTACCTTTATTTAGCTTAATTTTTTGCTGAAAAATAACAGACTTTTCGAAATAGCTCACGTTCATTTTAAAAGTACTCTCGTATTTTACAATCGCTTTAGGCTCGACTGTTTTACCAACAAGACTAAAATCTTTAGAAGGAGCAAAAGTAAAAGTAGTTTTTACCGGACCGCCATCTTTAACGTTCTGAGAATAAATGTGCCATCTGTCTTCAATCGTGGCTTTTAAATATATTGTAGCTTCGTTATTTCCGGTTTTCTTTGCAGAATATGCCCAGGTAACCGGCTTTTCAATTTGCGCGAATGCGCCAGCAATGGTAAAAAGTACCATTGAAAGCACCAGTGAGATTTTTTTCATTGTGTGTTTTATTTTGTGTGTGTAAATTCTATTTCTTTAAAATTAAAGCTTTTTAAGCCTTGTTCCGTTTCTACCCTTAACCTGCCGTTTTCTTCAACTCCAATTATGGTGCCTTCAAAAATGACTCCATTATTCTGATATAACGCCATAATTCCGAAGTTATGCAGCTTGCCAAGGTAATCATTTTGTAAAATACTATACTTCCCGGCTCTCAAAATTAAGTAGTATTTTTCCATAAATATGAATATTTTCTCCATAATATCCATTAAAAACGTTTCCGTTTGTAAAATTTGAATGACTGAAGTGGCTCTTTGACTGATATTTTCAGAAAATTCTTTCTGGTTCACGTTTAAACCAATGCCAATTACAGCCGATTTAATCGCACTGCCTGTCAGTGTATTTTCAATCAAAATTCCACCCAGTTTTTTATCACGGTAATATACGTCATTTGGCCATTTGATACTTAGCCCATCTGGAATAAAGTGGCTCAAAGCTTCGTTAACCGCTAAACTAACGGCTATATTCAGATA
Organism: Pedobacter ghigonis; assembly: GCF_903166585.1. Lineage (GTDB taxonomy): Bacteria > Bacteroidota > Bacteroidia > Sphingobacteriales > Sphingobacteriaceae > Pedobacter > Pedobacter ghigonis. The sequence continues at coordinate 224,383 of NZ_CAESCM010000009.1, read as the reverse complement.
AAACTGCTTATCGAGGGGTAAAAATGAAGGCTTAAGGTAAATACTGGTGCTGATATTTTTTCCGGCCTGCGTTTGCCAAACACTTTGCTGCTGCCCCCTTCCGGCAAACTGATTATCTGCCATAATTACAGTACCTTCGGCTAATGGCTCGGATTTTGACACCATTTCTTTTAAAAAGTTATTGGTAGAATCAACTTCTTTTAATTTGATTAAATTTTGACCAACAAATAGTGTCGAAAAAGTGTTATTTTGCAAGTGTTGAATTTATAATATTGTAATTCCAAAATTAAAGCATTTTAATGGTAAAAAAGAAAATAGTAGCCCTTTCTACATACCTTTCTGAGTTAGCCGTTCATGGCATCCAAGAGAAAAAGGGAGAAGATATAGTGCGGTTAGATCTTAGAAATATCCATACATCGGTAGCTGATTATTTCATTATTGCCAGTGCCAACTCCGGCACCCAGGTAAAAGCTATTGCCGATAGTGTAGAAAAAGAAATATATAAAGCCACTCAGGTAGATCCCAGACACAAAGAAGGTTTCGAATCTGCCGATTGGATTATCCTGGATTATTTCGATGTGGTTGTGCACATTTTTAAGACCGAAAAACGCCATTTTTATGGCATAGAAGAACTTTGGGGGGATGCGGAAAGCACAAATTATCAAAGCGCGTAACCTTTAGAACCATTTTGACAAAGACAAATGAACGATAATCAAAATACCAACGAAAACAACAAACAGGGAAAAAGATTACCTAACATCCCGAAGAAACCACAAAAAGGATCAAAATTTAATATTTTCTGGGTGTACGCAGCAATTATCATTGCCATTATTGCCGCCCAGTTCTTATTCACTACCGATAGTGGAAAAGAAGTTAAATACGATACTTTTGAAAGCCAGATGTTACTTACCGGCGACGTTGACCGGATTGTGGCTTACCAAACAGAAGACCTGGTTAAAGCTGAGGTTTACATTAAAAAAGACAGTTTAGATAAAAAACCGCAATACAAAGCTTACAGAAGCACAAGTTCTTTAGGCATGTCTGGCGGGCCAACCGTTTATTTTACTTACGGTGGAAAGTTTGCTGATTTAAGAGCTGCTTTAGCCGAGTCGCAAAAAACATTGCCTGCAGGCAGAAAAGCAATCACTTTCAATTCTGAAAATCGTAGCAATCCTTTAGCAAGCTGGTTTTTAAGCATTATTTTACCGGTATTGCTTTTAATTGGTTTCTGGATTTTCATGATGCGCAGAATGGGGGGTGGTGCCGGCGGTGGCGGTCAGATTTTCAGTATCGGAAAATCTAAAGCAACCTTATTCGATAAAGAAAGCCAGGTAAACATTACATTTAACGATGTTGCCGGTTTGGAGGAAGCTAAAACTGAGGTAATGGAAATTGTAGATTTCCTTAAAAACCCTAAAAAATATACCGATCTGGGTGGGAAAATCCCGAAAGGTGCTTTATTGGTAGGTTCGCCGGGTACCGGTAAAACCCTATTGGCTAAAGCTGTTGCCGGCGAAGCTCAGGTACCATTCTTCTCTTTATCCGGATCTGATTTTGTTGAAATGTTTGTTGGGGTAGGTGCATCACGTGTACGCGACCTGTTTAAACAAGCTAAAGATAAATCACCTTGTATCATTTTTATTGATGAGATCGATGCGATTGGCCGTGCCCGTGGTAAAAACGGTGTAATGGGTGGTAACGATGAGCGCGAAAATACCCTAAACCAGCTTTTGGTTGAAATGGATGGTTTTGGCACCAATACACATGTGATTATTTTAGCTGCAACCAACCGTGCTGATGTTTTAGATAAAGCTTTATTAAGAGCTGGCCGTTTCGACAGACAGATTTATGTTGATTTACCAGATGTTATTGAGCGTAAACAAATTTTCGAAGTACACATTACGCCTTTGAAAAAATCGGAAGAGTTGGATACCGAATTTTTAGCTAAACAAACGCCTGGTTTCTCAGGTGCAGATATTGCCAATGTTTGTAACGAAGCGGCTTTAATTGCTGCACGCAAAAATAAATCGGCGGTTGATAAACAAGATTTCTTAGATGCTGTTGACCGGATTGTAGGTGGTTTAGAAAAGAAAAACAAAATCATTACCCCAAGCGAAAAACGTGCAATTGCCATCCACGAAGCAGGTCACGCAACGGTAAGCTGGTTATTAGAACACGCTGCACCTTTGGTTAAAGTTACTATTGTTCCCCGCGGACAGAGCTTAGGCGCAGCCTGGTACCTGCCTGAAGAGCGCTTAATTGTTCGCCCGCACCAGATGCTGGATGAAATGTGTGCTACAATGGGAGGTAGAGCTGCAGAAAAGGTAATGTTCGATACCATTTCTACAGGAGCATTGAGCGATTTAGAAAAGGTAAACAAACAAGCGAGAGCAATGGTTACCATTTATGGTCTGAACGAAAAACTAGGAAACATTACCTATTACGATTCATCAGGTCAGAATGAGTATAATTTCTCTAAACCTTATTCAGAAGATACTGCATTAACAATCGATAAAGAAATTTCTACACTGATTGAAGGTCAATACCAGAGAGCCATTAATTTGTTGGAAGAAAACAAAGATAAATTGGTTCAATTGGCTGATATCTTAATTGAAAAAGAAGTATTGTTTAAAGATGATTTGGAAGAGATTTTCGGAAAGCGCTTATTCGAAAATCAGGGAGAAAGCGGCACTCCAGGACATATTACTCCTGTAGAAGCATAAATAAACAATTTCAATTATTACATTTGCTACCCTGGCGCATAACCAGGGTAGCTTTTTTTTATATGAAGGATAATACAACAGCGAAGGAACAAATACTAAAAAAGATAAGAAAAGCACTGTTAGAAAAACGTGAAAATCCTTATCCCAATTTAGAAGAAAGTCAACTGTATAAAAAAAACACAGAGGAGCTGGAAGTGTTGTTTGCTGAACAACTTACAGCCATATCGGGCAATTTTATCTTCTGCGAAGATGGTATCGACTTCTTTGAAAACATGCTGCAGCTTGCTGATAAATTTAAATGGCGCAAAATATACTGCTGGGAGCCAGAATTGCAACAGTTTTTAAGCAAATACGAATTTCCTTTTTATCAAACAGATAAAGATTTTGAACAGGCAGAAGTAGGCATTACCCTTTGCGAGGCCCTAATTGCACGTAACGGAAGCGTAATGGTTACCAACCAGGGAGCCGCTGGCAGGAGATTAAGCATTTTTCCGCACCACCATATTGTAATCGCCAAAACCAGTCAGCTGGTTTTAGACCTTAAAGATGCTTTTGCCATCCTAAAAAACAAATATGGCAATCAGATTCCATCCATGATCAGTAACATTACCGGCCCAAGCAGAACTGCGGATATCGAAAAAACATTGGTTTTAGGTGCCCATGGCCCTAAAGAACTTTTTGTATTTTTGATTGATGATTTTACCTGATCGCAAGCAATTTAAATACTTAAAAGCATAAATGGCAGGATTAAGGTAATTAATCCTGCCATTCATCATACGCTTTACAAAGATTACTAAATCCCTATCTACTGCTTTTATAACTTCTCACCACCAGCTCTCCGGCGGCATTTAAGCAGTATATATCTTCATCATAATTGGTATATCTCCTTAAAAGCACTGGCTTTAATCCTTCATCTTCCAGTTTTCGGTGATCGAAAGCGACATAAATTTCAACATTCCTACGGTCTTTATCCAGCGTGATGGCTTTCTTCGTTTTAGTGTTGTAGATATCAACTTCCTGGATTCTCCTGTAATTATACCCCCAGCTAGAGTCTTCACCAAAATCTTTACTTCTACCAATCACAAAATAATCGTTCATTAAGTGGAAGATCGTACTGATGCTGTTATCATTAAAAAGTCGTTTGCCTTTGATGTCAACCAGATCGACAATTTTTCTTGTCTTGCCGTTGGTTAAAGTATTTTCTTCGTTTAACACCACAATCCCCATATTCTTAGGAAAATTGTCTTTGTTATCGCTAAAGGCCGCGAAAGTGCTAAAATAATCCTTGCTTTTTAATATGGTATCGCCATTTGCATTTAAAAAATAATTTAAACGGTTGCCGCTCATCGACATTGAGCCTGGGTAATCGGCAAAGAACAAAACATCTTTTGTGAGTTTAACAGGAGCCTTTTTTGCGGGTTTTTCTGGTGTCTTACCTGCAGCTAAGGGTGTTTTCCCCATTGTTACATGCACTTCGGTAACTTTGCTCCTTTCTGCAACTTGAGCCCTTTGCTTTTTAAATGCAATTTCAGCTTCGGCCTTAAGCTTGGCATTTTTTATTTTTCCCAATTCAGATTGAGCCTTATCGTCAGCAATTTTCTTTTTTCGGGCATCTTCATTTTCCTTGGCACAAGCAGGGCAGGTTAGTTTGCCTTCTGCATTATTAGAGCCTTTTGGTGCGAACCTGCAGTTATATCGGGCGTATTCACTTTTCGAAATATGCGATTGGGCATTTGCTGTATATGCAATAAACAGCAAGACCATTAGAGACAGTAATTTTTTCATTTTAGTTTCGTTTATCCTGTAAAAATACTGCGAAGAACAGGTGAACCTAAATACCCATTACAAGGTATATTTAGTATTTATTGGCTAAAAGCAATCGACCGCATCAGTTATTTACAAAAAAACAATAACTTAACCTTCCGGTAAGTGAAAATACGGGGGAGCCTATTTGCTGAATGGAATCTATGATTCAAGCCATAAAAACGTGGAGGTGCAGTTAAATGTAAGCAGTAAAGCAGGGGTTGTTAAAATTTGCACACAAAAATAAACAGGCCTAAAAATTAATTTATTTTCGATTACCGAATATAATTGATAGTTTTATACTACATACCGATTTAGTATGCGGTATTATAATTATGAGCAAAGTAATAAATACGGTAATAGCCGGCACTGGAAGTTATATTCCACAGAATATCATTTCTGGTAACGAATTCTTAAATGCTACGTTTTTTGAGAATGGAAGTCGACTGGAGAAGGAAAATGCTGAGATCATCGATAAATTCTCAGAAATTACAGAAATTGTAGAAAGACGGTATGCTTGCCCCGAGCAATTGAGTAACCATATCGGCGCTAAGGCAGCTGAAAAAGCAATCGAAAACGCCGGTATTGATAAGGAAACCTTAGACTATATTATTTTTTGCCATAACTTCGGCGATATACCTTTAGGCAGCAATCGCAGCGATATTTTGCCTTCACTTGCTTCGAAAGTTAAACAGCAATTGGATATACACAACCCCGATTGTGTTGCTTACGATATCATTTTTGGCTGCCCGGGATGGGTTCAGGGAGCAATACAGGCCGATTACTTTATTAAAAGTGGCGATGCAAAACGCGTAATGGTAATTGGTGCCGAAACGCTGAGCCGGATTATCGATCCACACGACCGCGACAGTATGATTTTTTCTGATGGTGCCGGAGCTGTAATTTTCGAAGCCCAGGAAGGCGAAGAGAAGAAAGGGATACTGGCCCACAAAACCGAAACACATGCGGTAAACTACGCCAATCTTTTAACCATGGGTAAAGGCTCACACCCTGACGAAACCAGTGGCAATTATTACCTTAAAATGAACGGCAGGAAACTTTATGAGTTTGCGGTGGTTCAGGTGCCCCAGGTAATTAAAAAAGCAATAGATAAAGCCGGATTGAGTGTGGAAGATATTAATATTGTGTTTGTACACCAGGCCAATGGCAAAATGGACACTGCCATTATGAAGCGCCTGTTTAAATTATATGGCAAAGATACCGTGCCTGAGAACCTTGTACCGATGACGATTTCGTGGCTCGGAAACAGTTCGGTAGCCACAGTGCCAACCCTGTTAGACTTGGTTTTAAAAGAGCAGGTTGAAGGTTATAAAGTTAAAGCGGGCGATATTGCTGTTTTCGCTTCAGTTGGCGCAGGCATGCACATCAACGCATTTATACACCGTTTTTAGTTCGATAAACGTTTTAATCCGGCTTTTGCCTGGCTTTCAATACTGTTTTCAAATTCATGGTTTTTCATGGAAATGGCTGTATTGAAAGCTTCTTTTGCTTTTACAGTATTCTTTTTCTTCTCGTAAACTTTACCCATTTGCAGGGCTGCATTTGCCGCAAAATAATATTTCAGGTTTTTACCCTGGTTAATCGTTGCCTGATAAGCAGTCAACGCCTGATCATCGCGTCCAAGGTCATCATAAATTCTACCCAAGCGGTAATTAAACTCCGTTTTATCCCTATCGCTGGCATAATCGCCGGTTTTCTTATCATCCAGTTGCTGCAGCGCCTTATTTAAATAGCCGCCATCATACAACAATCTGGCTTTTAGCAAATCAACTGAGGGCGGAGTTCCTGCTGCTTCGTTTTTGGCCTGTTTATCTTTATCGTGGTACAAATAACCTGAGTTAAGTGATTTGTTTGCATAGGCGGTATAGCCCGTTTTATCCCCTTTTAAGAGCGCAATCCACGCCAGGTGGATGTTGGTGTCGCGAATGTAATTTACGCCCTTATTCGTTTGCAAAAAGCGGTTAAAATAAGTAGCGGCATTGAGGTCTAATTTATTCAAGTGCGCTACGCCTTCGAGATAATCAAGATAGGGAAAAGGCTGGTAAACGCCGCCTTCAGGTTTTCTGGCTAAAATCTGAATTGCTTCTTCATTATGGCCGGTTTTAATGCTCACGTAACTCTGTAAATAGCTTTTTAATAAGCTGGTATCGGCAATGCGCTCGGTATATTTCATCATTTTAGCATAAGCCGAAGGGCTGTGTGCTACATCCGTAAGTACGTAGGTATAATAAAAAACCACTTCATCGTAAAATGGCTCGTAAGATGAGTCCGACAAACTTTCGGCAAGCTTATCAAACATATTCAATCCGTTTTGAAGGTTTCCCTTTATACCAAATGTCGCTAGCGTACTTTTCAGTGCACCATCTGGCAGATTGCCCAAAACCGCATTAACCAGGCCTAAACCTTTTGCGTTTAACGGAAAGTTTGGAAATTTTTTACTGTTTTCCTGCAAAAGGCTGTTGGCTCTTTTAATTTCCATAGCAGCATTAAAAAATTCGCCGAAACGGCCATGGATCAAAGCCCATTGTAAATTAATCTCAGCCTGGGCATAGAGATAATAGGGCGAGTTTTTATCATCATCAGAGATCTGGTCTAAACGGATGGATTTATTCCCTTTTAAACGGTCGAAATCAGCCTTACTTTCAGAAGTAATGATCGTAAAATAGTCTATATAATTTTCTAGCAGCGGAATAATGGCATTTTTGGGCCTTTGTTTCTTTTCTGTCGCTATGTAAGCACGGGCATTACCAAGTTTCAATTCGAAAATGCTTTTATAGGCCTTTAAGCAATTGGCATTGTAATCAAAATTTGCAAATAATACGGATGGAAGTATCAAAAGAGGGGTAAGGAAGACGAAACGTAAGCTTTTAATCATTCTGGAAATGTTATTTCTTTTAGGTTGATGTTGCGCTGGGGCAACAGCTTTCACATTTTAACAAATATCTACATTTAACGTTAAAATGTGCATGTTGTTTTGCCTGTAAACAAAAAACGTCCCGATTTAAGTCGGGACGTTTTCAGTGCTTTTGCGATGCTGATTAAGCTTCTGCTACTTCGTGGGTTAATGCTTCATCAACCAAAATACGTCCGCAGTGCTCGCAAACGATGATTTTTTTACGTTGACGGATATCTAACTGACGCTGAGGCGGGATCTGGTTGAAACAACCTGAGCAAGAATCGCGATCGATAGTTACTACTGCTAAGCCGTTAACCGCATTTTTGCGTAAACGTTTGTAAGCAACCAATAAACGTTCCTCAATTTGAGGCTCTGCTTTATCCGCTTTTTTCTGTAAATCCTGCTCTTCTTTTTCAGTTTCTGCAGTAATTACATCTAGTTCTGCTTTTTTAGTTTCTAAATCTTTCTTTCTGCCATCTAACTCGCCTTTAGCTGCTTCGTAGATTTCAGTTTTAGAGGTAATTTCGAAACCGTGTTCTTTAATTTTCTTTTCAGATACCTGAATATCTAAACCCTGAATCTCAATTTCTTTAGTTAAAGCATCGTATTCACGGTTGTTTTTAACTTCTTTTAATTGAGAATCGTATCTTTTAATTGCAGCTTGTGCATCTTTGATGGTATTTTTACGGGTTACGATCGAATCCTCAAGATCATCAAGTTCGCCTTTAATTTTTGAAATTCTGGTTTCTAATCCTAAAACGTCATCCTCAAGATCTGCAACTTCCATTGGTAATTCGCCACGTACCTGACGGATCTTATCAATTTTTGTGTGGATATTTTGTAATTCGTATAAAGCCTTTAGCTTTTGTTCTACGGTTTGTTCCATTAAAACAAGTAATTTATGGGGTTTGTATTTTGCTCCGTTAAACGGATTGCAAAGTTAGTAATTTTTTTTTGAATAATTTCAAGCAATAAATTTGAGGTAAATTGTTCAGTTTCAAAGTGTCCGATGTCGGCAATGATCAGTTTTTCCTCTGCATCAAAAAACTCGTGGTATTTGAAATCTGCCGTGATAAAAGCATCGGCTCCGGCGGCAATTGCTTCTCTTAAAAGGAAGCTACCCGAACCGCCACAAACCGCTACCTTTTTAATTCTTTTGTTGATTACCTCAGTATGCCGAACTACACGCGCCTGCATCCTGTCTTTAACCAGGTGCAGAAAATCGTAACCATCCATATCATATTCGAGCCAGCCCACCATACCTGATCCAACCAATTGGTGCTTATTTTCCAGTTTATAAATATCGTAGGCGACTTCCTCATACGGATGGTTTTCAAACAGGGCAACTAATATTTTACGTTCGGCCTGGGCAGGGTAAACCATTTCTATGCGCACCTCGGCCTCGCGATGACGAATGCCTCTTTCCCCTACAAAAGGATCTGACTCCTCATTGCCTTTAAAAGTACCAAAACCATCGGCATTAAAACTGCATTCGCTGTAATTACCAATATTGCCTGCGCCAGCATAAAACAAAGCCGAACGCAATTGTTCTGCCTGTGCCTGCGGACAATAGGTAACCAGCTTTTTTAACAAACCGGCTTTAGGCGAAAGCACCTTGGTGCCTGTTAAACCCAAACGCTCACAAATACGGGCATTTACCCCGGTGTGGATACTATCTAAATTGGTATGAATAGCATAAAGTGCAATGTTATTTTTGATGGCCTTAAGCACAACACGCTCTACATAGTTTTTGCCATTCAGCTTTTTTAAGCCTTTAAAAACAATTGGATGATGGGTAATAATGAGGTTGCAACCTGTTGAAATGGCCTCATCTACAATCTTTTCTACACAATCCAATGCAACCAGGGCAGCCCTGATTTCCATATTCGGATCGCCAACAATTAAGCCCGAATTATCGTAATCTTCCTGGTAATTGAGGGGAGCAATGCTTTCTAAATAATTGGTTATTTCGGCTAATTTCATGTTTTAAATATAAAAAAAATATAGCCAAGGATTTAAATCCCCGGCTATATTGTAGAAACTAATATCAGATTATTACTAAACCTTAGGCGCAAATCCGCCACCCATTCTTACCATCTGTAAGCTTTCGAAAACCATTTTCTGGTTGTGCTCAAAGGCAAGGGTTTTATGGTTTACCACATCGATTATCGAACCGATGAAACAAAGACCTGCAGTTAAAAGATACAAGATACCCATACCAATCTGACCAATAATGAACCTTTGTAATCCCGGTACAGCGAAGAGTCCGATCAAACAGAAAATTAACATATCTGATGGATTTTTTCTTTTGCTGCTGTAAATCATTAAGAAATTGCGCAACTGTTGCTCGTCTAAACCTGTAGTTGCCTGTTGTAAGTATGAGTATTCATCTGGTGTTATACCTGGTAACGACATCAGAGGTGATTGAAATATATCCATGGTGTTTATCTGTTTGAGGTTAAAATTTTAAATGTTTTTATCTTTTTTGTTAGTATATAAATTCTGTAAAGTATAATTAAAAGTGCCGGAAACCCGAACCAATGTTCTGCAAAGCTTTCGGTAAATTCGCCATGAAAAATATGACTGATCGACCTTCCAATCCCGCATCCCGGACACCAGCCCCCGTAGCCTAAATTAGCCAGCGGACAAAGTGTAAAGTGATGCTCATGGCTGTTTGCTGTTGCCAATAACACTAATGCCGTTACCCAGAAAACAAGTTCTAACGGAAAGCGCTTAATGTTGCTCATTGTTTCACTTTTTATATAAATTAGAAGCTATACCACTGCCTTTGTTACATCAATTTGCCCTTAATCGACGAATGGGGGATATATTTCGACCAAACTTGTGATACGATCTAACAATGAGTAGTTATTTGCTTCCCAAATTGATTTTGTACGCAAGCCCGGCCAAAAATAGTTAAAAAAACCTTTACACAAATTGCAGGTTAATATTAAAAGATAAGCTTATTTTTGTGACTTGAACATTCGCGATTTAATAAACAGATACAAAAACGACGATAGGGTAACTCAATTTACCCAGGCGTTGAACAGCACCAAAAACCCGAAAGTACAATTAAAGGGATTGGTGGGTTCGGCCGATGCTATTGTTGCCCTTTCTTCTTATTTTTTATTACACAAACCGCTGCTCTTCGTTTTACCCGATAGGGAGGAGGCCGCTTATTTTCAGTCTGACCTGGAAAGCGTGCTAGATAAGCAGGTTTTGTTGTTTCCTTCATCATACCGCAAATCTTTCGATTTTACGCAGGTTGATACGGCTAATGTACTGGCCCGTGCCGAGGTTTTAAATGAACTGAACCACGATTCGGAATACGGTAAAATTGTAGTTTCTTATCCGGAAGCGATAGCCGAAAAGGTTATTGACCGCTCTGCACTTGAAAAAAACACGCTCGAAATTAGCATCGGCGCCAAACTGGGTATCGATTTTATCAATGAATTTTTAATTGATTACGATTTCGACAGAGCAGACTTTGTGTATGAACCCGGTCAGTTCTCAATCCGTGGTGGTATTGTTGATATTTTTTCGTTCTCTTCTGATTTGCCTTACCGGATTGAATTTTTTGGCGATGAAGTGGAAAGTATCCGCAGTTTTGAAATCGAGAGTCAGCTTTCGGTAGCGGATGTTAAATCGCTGACCATTGTACCCAACGTCCAGGCCAAATTTTTAACCGAAAGCAACATCAGTATTCTCGATTACATTGACCAGGATACCCAACTCTGGTTTAAAGATGTAGAATTTACACTCGATATTGTTAAAGCAGGTTTTAAAAAAGCTGTTGAGCTTTGGAAAGCCCTGCCTGCGGCCGATAAAAGTCAAAATCCTGAATGGATAGATCCGAAATTTGCTTTCACTGATGAAAAGCTATTGGGAGATCACCTTCACGATTTTCCGTTGATTGAGTTTGGAAAACAGTTTTTCTACAAAACCGACGATCGGTTTGAATTCGAAACCAAGCCACAACCTTCGTTCAATAAAGATTTCAATCTGCTTATCCATAACCTTAAGGAAAATGAAAAAGCCGGTATTGTTAACTTTATTTTTACCGATTCGCCAAAGCAGATAGAGCGTTTGTATGCCATTTTAGAGGATATCGATAAAACGGCTAAGTTTACGCCAATCAACAGTATGCTGCGCGAGGGCTTTGTTGATCCGCAAATCCAGACTGCTTTTTATACCGATCACCAGATTTTCGACCGCTACTACAAATACAAGCTTAAAAAAGGTTATCAAAAAAGCCAGGCCATTACCCTGAAAGATTTGAGAGAACTTAAATCAGGTGATTACGTTACCCACATCGACCACGGTATTGGAAAATACGCCGGATTGGAAAAAGTAGAGGTTAACGGTAAAACCCAGGAGATGATCCGTTTAATTTATGCCGATAACGACTTGCTTTATGTAAACATCAACTCGCTGAACCGTATTGCCAAATACAGCGGTAAAGAAAGCGGTGTGCCCAAGATGAATAAACTGGGTACCGATGCCTGGGATAAGCTAAAAAAAACCACTAAAAAAAAAGTTAAAGATATTGCCCGCGACCTGATTAAGCTTTATGCCTTGCGTAAAACACAGGCCGGAACGGCATTTTCTCCAGATAGTTACTTGCAAACCGAACTCGAGGCTTCCTTTATTTATGAGGATACTCCCGATCAGTTAAAAGCTACGCAGGATGTGAAAAAAGATATGGAAGCACCACACCCCATGGACCGCCTCGTTTGTGGCGACGTGGGTTTCGGCAAAACCGAAATTGCTGTTCGTGCTGCTTTTAAAGCCGTTGCCGAAGGCAAACAGGCTGCAATTCTGGTACCTACAACCATTTTAGCCCTACAGCATTACAAAACCTTTTCTTCGCGTTTAAAAGATTTTCCGGTTACGGTTGATTACATCAACCGTTTTAAAACCAACAAACAGATAAAAGATACCCTGGCAGAAGCAGCAGCCGGAAAAGTTGATATTTTAATTGGTACACACCGCCTGTTGAGCAAGGATGTCAAGTTTAAAGATCTGGGCATCATGATTATTGATGAGGAGCAAAAATTTGGTGTGAGTGCTAAAGAGCGGTTAAAAGCCGTGCGTGTAAATGTGGATACACTAACTTTAACCGCTACACCTATCCCCAGAACTTTACACTTCTCTTTAATGGGAGCACGCGATTTATCGATTATCAGCACACCTCCGCCTAACCGCCAGCCGGTAAGTACCGAATTACATGTTTTTAACGATAAGCTGATTCAGGAAGCGGTTCAGTTTGAATTAGATCGCGGAGGTCAGGTTTTCTTTATCCACAACCGGGTAAACGACCTGATGCAGTTGGGCGGACTAATTCAAAAACTGGTACCAAAGGCGCGTATTGGTATTGCCCATGGTCAGTTAGATGGCGATGCACTGGAAGATGTGATGCTCGATTTCATTAATGGAGAGAAAGACGTTCTGGTAGCCACTACCATTATCGAAGCGGGTTTGGATATCCCAAATGCCAATACCATCATCATTAACCATGCTCACATGTTTGGGTTGAGCGACCTGCACCAAATGCGTGGCAGGGTAGGCCGAAGCAATAAAAAGGCGTTTTGTTATTTATTGTCGCCACCATTATCTACCCTAACTTCTGAAGCCCGGAAACGTTTAAGTGCCATTGAAGAATTTTCTGATTTGGGCAGCGGCTTTAACGTGGCCATGCGCGATCTGGATATCAGGGGTAGTGGAAACTTGCTGGGTGCCGAACAAAGTGGTTTCATTGCCGAAATCGGTTTCGAAATGTACCATAAAATTTTGGACGAAGCCATTCAGGAGCTTAAAGAAGCAGAGTTTAAGGGTTTATTTGAGAATGAACCCGAAAGGCCATTTGTTGGGTTTACACAGGTTGATACCGATTTAGAACTCTACATTCCGGATGCTTACATTACCAATATAACCGAGCGCTACAATTTATACACCGAACTTTCTAAGCTTGATAACGAAAACGACCTGGCCATTTTTGAAAAACATTTAGCCGATCGTTTTGGACCGCTTCCACCACAGGTTAAAACCATGCTCAGCGTAGTACGTTTGCAGTGGTTCGGTAAAAAACTGGGCTTCGAGAAAATCAGTTTCAAGAAAAACAGTTTACGGGGTTATTTCTTAAGTGATAAGCAATCGAAATATTTTGATTCTAATACCTTCACCAAAATTTTAACCTTTGCCCAAAACCACCCGCGTATGTGCAATTTAAAGGAGGTTAAAAATACACTGCGCATTGCTTTTGATAACATTAGCAATGTTGAGGAAGCAATAGAGGTTTTAGGGCTAATCGATTAAATTTACTATTCATGTTAGACCCAACCCTTTTACTCGATTTAGTGAAAATGCAGATGCCTTATGGAAAATACAAGGGTTACCTGATCTGCAATATCCCCGAAAGTTATTTGCTGTGGTATAAGGACAAAGGATTTCCGAAAGGAAAGCTGGGCGACTTAATGGCTACAATGTTCGAAATACGGGTTAATGGATTGGAATATTTATTAACACCGCTGAAAAATCAGCGGTAACAACAGTCTGGCAGACCGTCATCCTGAAATAACAGTTTATTTTTATTCAAATGGTTGAGAAAATTCGTCATTGCGAGAAGGCTTTTTCAGCCGACGAAGCAATCTTACAACGATCGCTACCTAGCGAGTGCATTAAGATTGCTTCGTTCCTAGCAATGACGAGAATTCTATGAATTTCTCTCAATGGTAGCTTGTTGAAGGATCTAACCCCATATTTCTTTGACAGATGCTGAAATAAACCCAATAGCTATCGGATCAACAGGACAAGTTTGTAAATTCTTCCGGCGAAATAATCTTATATCTCACAACCGTTTTCATCACAAACCGCATCATCGTTTTTATTTAATGAAGTAAGCGTTGTTTTAGGTTGTGCTTCTTTCCACTCGTTAAAACTTTGAGTCAAGGCATCGGTAAAAGCCTGTACAGGCTGTGCACCCGAAACCCCATATTTTCTGTCCATTACAAAATAAGGTACTCCACGAATGCCCAAATTTTGGCTTTCATAAATATCGTAACGTACTGCCTCAGCAAACTGATCGCCAGCCAAAACTGCTTCAGCTTCTGCTTTATCTAAACCGATTTCTACGGCAACATCAACCAAAACACTGGTTTCACCTATATTTTCTGCTTTCACAAAATGGGCTTCAAACAGCTTCTCTTCAGCCAGGTCCTGCAGGTTATGCTTTGCCGCTAAATGAATTAAACGATGTGCATTAAAGGTATTCGCCGGGATATTGGTGTCAAAATCGATTGTTAAGCCTGCGTTTGCAGCCATATCAACCACCTGTTTCGTCATTTGCCGGGCTTGCTCAACAGGCATGCCCTTGCTGCGCGAGAGGTAATCGTAAACCGTCTCATTGTTCTTATTATGATATTCAGGATTAAGCTGATAGCTCTTCCAGTCTATTTCAATTTCGTTCTTAAATGGCAGTTTTTCAATGGCTTGCTCAAAATGCCTTTTTCCGATATAGCAAAACGGACACATTACATCCGACCAGATTTCTACTTTCATGACACAAAATTAGGGCGATTATAACTGGTCTGCGTAAGCTGAAAGTAAAAAGCCACTATCTTTTAGGATAGTGGCTTTTCAAACTGGTTTAAATAAACCTTATTGGTATAACTGATTAAAAATCAGCTTAAATGTGCCATGCGTTTGTGCCCTGAATGCAATTTCAGGTCCAAATGCCAGCAATTTACCCTTGCCTATTTTTGCTTCAAAAGCAGTTACACCATCCTGCAGGTATGCCTGTCCCCAGGCCCAGCCACTTCGCAAAGGCGTAGCATTTTCGAACCACATTAAGGGTTTAATCTTTCCCGATGCTATGGCATCTCCGGTTAATTTAAAAACCGGACTATTATCAAAATAAACATCTGCTTCTTTTTCCATGCCCCAGGTAGCCGGCAAACTGGTATCAATTCCTACATTTAAAACACTGCCCGGAACATAATATTTTTCGGCAGGTAACCTTTTTTCTTCACCATTAACAATTTCCATCATCGCATTGCGCACCGGTAATTTTAAATGATAAGCCAGATTGGTACTACTGCCTATTGTAACGATATTTCCTCCTGCTTCTAAAAACTTTTTCAATTCCGGGATCGATTTATCAGCACTAATCCTGCCTAGGCGGTTTCTATATTCTAGTGGAACTTCTTCCGTTTTAGGCGCGAAAGACCTGCCACCACCCTGAACAGTCGGAATGGCACCTCCAACAAAAATAATCACATCATATTTAGATTTTAAATTGCCTGCATCAATATCCTGAGGGTAAATTACAGTAGCGTTAAAATGGTACTGCTCCATCATCCACCTTACCCAGCCCGATGCCATAGAACCGCCATAGGTATCCCAAAGGGCAATCCGCGAGGCAGAAACTTTAGTTTTATCCTTCGGAGCTGCTGCCGTTTTTAATTTAACATTGGCCTTTTCTAAAACCTGTTTGCCAGCCGAAGAAACATAGAAATCGCCATTTTCAATAGAACGAAATACTTCAACCTTGTTTTTTAATAATTCGTTTACAGTGGTATAAGAATCGTTTTGTGCTGCACTCAATACATAACCTGATCCATTGGGAAATTTATTTTCTGCTTTCAATAAAACACCATAAAGATTTTTCTCAAATGGCCCTGAAAAATCGTCCAGAATGCGATCGAATTTAACATCCATTAAGTAAGCCAGCGTCCATCCGGCTGCATCGTAGGGTGGGATCGGTGCCCCACCTTCATATTTAAAATCGTTCGGATGATCTTGCGGCTCAAACATATCCAGCACATGAGGACGGAAAGCCTGATCGGTTTTAACCACATAACTTCCTGCAGGATAGTTTTTGCCAGCAACAGTAAATGCTGCAGTAGCCTTCTGCACCACAACACCTGTTCTGATCAGGGCATTTAAAAACTTTATTGCCGAATTAAAATCAGGCTGATCTGCAGAAAGAATATAACCTCGCGGATCGCGGTTTGCAGGTGCTTTCATCACCGTATCGAAAGCTTTAATACTCAGCTGTCTTGAGCCAAACTCAGCATCCCCACTGGTTGCACCGCCCTTATCTTTTTTAGCGGCATTATTAATCGCTTCAATTTTCTTTGGCGAAAACGACCAGGTATCTTTTTTACCGCGCTCGATAGAGTTTCTACCCATTTGGTAAATGTTAAACAACAACTCGTCGCGATAACGCGAGGCATAATTTAAAACCGCATAGTTTAACGATACAGAATAATCGATTGAGTTTTTGAAGTACCATTTGCGTGGTGTAACCGGATTAGGCGAGTCGCTGTTAGGCAATAAGCGCGAAGGAACCAAAGGAATTTCTGAAGGAGTCGGGTTGCCCACAATCTCGGTCAGTAAGCCAATCATATTATGAAAATAGGTTGTTGTTCTCAAACCGCCATTGTACCAGGTAGAAAAAACTGAGCCCCCGCGCTGGGTATAGCCCGGCTTATTTTCTACATTCATCCGGGTATGCATGGCTGCTCCTACAGCATCTAAACTGGTTAACAAAGTTGGGTCGAATACATAATTGAAAGGATCGCGATATGGAGGACCGGCTACAACCGTTCCGGCCGGACCTGCCTGGTGGTGATTATACATAATTTGCGGAATCCATTCTACAAAAAGCTGCCGACCAATATTTTGGGTTTCTTTTAGGTTTAACATAAAGAAATCGCGGTTATTATCGTGTCCTGCGTACTTTTCATACAAAACCGGCAAACCCGAAGTTGTTCTCTTGCTCTGGTCTTTTTCCCGCATGTACCAGTTACTTATCAACTCTTGTCCATCTGGGTTGGCGTGCGTAAACAAAATGATCACATTATCGAGGATGCGCAAGGTTTCCGGATCAGTTTTCGAAGCAAATTCGTATGCTGTTTGAATTAACTGGTGCGCTCCAACCACCTCATTGGCATGCAAACCGCCATCAATCCAAACTACAGCTTTTCCTTCGGCAGTTAATGCTTTAGCCTGCTCCGGCGCAATCTCGGCATGTGCCAGCTGTTGCGAAATTTCTTTATAGCGATCTAACTTTTTCAGGTTTTCGGGCGAAGAAACAATCAGCATATACTGGCTTCTTCCTTCTTCGGTTTGGCCAATATCAACCAGTTTAACCCTTTTTGAAGTTTCGGCCAGTTTTTTAAAGTAAGCCGAAGTTTGGGTATAATTGGCCAGCTGATAATTATCGCCGATATCAAAACCGAAATGCGATTTCGGCGTTGGCACTTCCTGAGCCTGGGCAGCACAATAAGCGGTAATTAAAAAAGCTAAACAAATCTTTTTCAGGTAATTTTTTATCATAATTGGGTTAGTTTGATGGATAATCAAATATAATATAGAAAATGGAGCGATTTTACATGCGCTAAATTTGTTACAGTGAGCAATTTGGACTAATTTTTATCCTAGACGAACGATAATTCTTCTCCTAAGCACCTAAACATTACCATTCTTCCGCTGTAATCTCTACATTTGGCCATCAATATACCTAAAACATGACCTTAGCAGAAAGAATAGAAAACTCTAAAACCAGTATTTTCAAAGCCGTTTTCCCGAATACAACCAACCACTACGATACCCTTTTCGGCGGTACTGCCATGCACCTGATGGATGAAGTCGCTTTCATAACCGCTACCCGTTTTAGCAGGCAGATTATGGTTACAGTGAGCAGCGACAGGATAGATTTTAAAAAACCAATCCCCGCCGGGACCATCATTGAGCTTATTGGCAAAGTAAACCATGTAGGCAATACCAGCTTAAAAGTGAATGTCGAAATTTATATCGAACAAATGTATGCCGAAGGTCGTGAACTGGCGGTACATGGCGATTTTACTTTTGTGGCGATAGATGAAAATAAAAAGCCGGTTCAGGTAATTAAATAATGATGTAAAACTCTTTAGGAATGATGTAACTATTGAGGTGGGCAGTCCTTTATTTTTGAAAAAACTTAACTTATGGAACGTCAGCATAGCACAGCAGATTTAGAAAATATTGCCAAACAACTGGCCTGCCCTGAAGGTGCACAGGGGGTTAAAACAGGCGAGCTCATGAGCATCAACAATCTTGGTATGACACATGCCGCTATTGCTGCCCTGGCGATTGAAAAAGGAGATATCATACTGGAGATTGGCCACGGCAATGGTTCACATATCGAACACCTGCTTAACCAGGCCGATGATATTCAGTACTTCGGCGCAGATATTTCTGAAACGATGATTACCGAGGCCCGCAAAATAAACGCTGGATTTATAGAAAAGGGGTTGGTTCATTTTCAACTCACCAACGGTATAAACCTGCCGTACGCAGACGAACAATTTAATAAGGTCTTTACCGTAAATACCCTGTACTTTTGGCCAGACCCTCTTCAATATCTTACACAAATTAGGGCTGTATTAAAACCAAAGGGGTTATTTGCGCTATGCTTCGCAGACAAAACCTTTATGGAGAAACTACCCTTTACTCCCTATGGATTTACACTTTATGGCGTAGAAAAAGTTCAGCAACTATTGGAAAGTGCGGGCTTTACGATAAAGAATACAATTAAAAAATTAGAACAGGTACAAAGTAATGCTGGCGAATATGTAGAAAGAACATATCATGTTGTAGTTGCTTCTGCCGATTAAATTATAATCCTCGTTTGTAACGAGGATTAGCGAGCATAGCGATTATATCGCTAATAGTACAACTGGTGCGTCCTTATCATGAGCGAATGAGGCTGACCAGGATTGTTCTAATACAAAATCAGGTACAGGTAAGCATAAACCACAGGAGCTGCCAGCAATAAACCATCAAAGCGGTCTAATAGGCCGCCGTGCCCAGGCAATAACCCGCCACTATCTTTGGTATCCAGGCTGCGTTTTAACATCGATTCTACCAGATCGCCCAGGGTACCAAAACTGGCAATTAATAAAGCCATACCTGCCCAAACCCAAACCGGACTTTCGGTAAATAAGAAAGACAGGCCATAGGCTACCAAAACACTGGTAAACATACCACCAAAAAAGCCTTCCCAGCTCTTTTTAGGCGAGTGGCGCTCAAATAATTTACGTTTACCATATTTTACCCCAAAAAGGTAAGCACCCGTATCGTTTGCCCACAACATCAGTAAAAATGCCAGTGGAAAGTGAAAATTATATTCGTTCCAGTTTTTTAAAAAGCCTAGTGCGTGGAAGAAACAAAAAGGAATGGTTACATAAACAAAGCCAACAAAAGTGTAAGATATATTGGCAAAGGGAATTTTATTTTTCTTGTACAGCTCGGTAATAAAAACCGAAAAAATAAGCGGTATACAAAGCAACAGGTACTTCACATCGTATTTAAGGTAATGTAAACCTGCAGCCATTAAAAAGACAAGCGCACCTGCAGCCAGACCAATATTTCTATGCGGCCTGATACCCGAATTTTTAATCAGTTTATAAAACTCAAACAGCGATAAAACACTTAAAACAAGATAGAATGCCGTAAACGTATAAGTACCCAGCAAAATAGAGCCAAGCATTACAATGGTAAAAAAGAAAGCGGTTATTGCCCTGGTTTTCATGTTAAAAATGTAAGATGGGAGATGTAAAATGGATGATGTTTAACCTGTTACTCGATTTCATTTTCAACGATATATTCGATGGCCTTATCGAAATCTGCTTTATTAACCAGCACATTTATTTCGCCAATATAATAAGCGGAAAGCTGTTTATTCATTGTTACGGCTGGAATTCCGGCTTCTGTTAAGCCTTGTTTTAATACCTCGGCGGCAAAGGCATCGCCAGTGGTATATACTTTAACCCAATTTTCGCTCACGTGCTGCGCTATCTTTAAAAAATTTAAACAAAGCTATGGTAATTATTGCACTAATTAAATAGCCATACCACGGAAATCCGATTGGTTCGTCGGCTTTATCGAGCGGCATATGGTGCTTTTGCATGTAAAAGGCTGCGCAAACAGCATAAGCATTATTTAAAAAGTGCGCAAACATGGCGTACCAGATACTGCCGCTATAATAATACAGGTAACCAAAGCCGGCTCCAAGCAGCATCCGTGGTACGAAACCATAAAACTGCACATGTATGGTACTAAAAATAATGGCCGAAAGCCATATCGCCACGTGTGGATTGCCAAAAGCGCGCTCCAATGAGCGCTGTACACCACCCCTAAACATCAGTTCTTCTCCAATGGCAGGTAAAACCGCAATCATCACCAGGTTTACGATAAAATCGAAATTACTCCGTACCGTAATCAGCTGGATAGTCATTTTAGCTGCCAGCTCTTCTTTTTCTTTCATCCAGGCCTCAATTCCCTTTAAAAAGCCTGGCAAAGCCATTTTTTGGTTCCAGATTACCGTCCACTCCATAAAGGGCATACTCACGATCATTATAATTACCACCAGCAAAAGCAATAAAACCTTTGGCTGCCTGAAGCTATAAAACCTGGTAATTTTTGTTCTTTCTGATAAGGCCAGGGCCAGCGGAGGTAAAATAAATGTA
Source organism: Pedobacter ghigonis (assembly GCF_903166585.1). Lineage (GTDB taxonomy): Bacteria > Bacteroidota > Bacteroidia > Sphingobacteriales > Sphingobacteriaceae > Pedobacter > Pedobacter ghigonis. The sequence goes on along the minus strand of NZ_CAESCM010000009.1, from coordinate 203,429 downwards.
CCTATCGAACTTAAAATCTGTATCAATTTCAAACCCGAAATATACCTGGCATCGCCCGATAGAAGCAGGTCCAAATTACTCACCAAACCCATCCCATACATGGCAATACAGATTACAACTGCAATGATGCTGAAAACAAAAGCCCCTGCAACTGCGTAAAATAAAAGTAAAAGTAATTGTAAGAAAGGATTGATTTCCTCGCGTTTAGGTGTTACAAAATTCATTATTTGTACCTTTGTATGTTTTATTAATCGTTGAAGATAGAAAATGTCTGTAAAGATAGGAAATATTGATTTAGGAGCGTTCCCGTTATTGCTTGCCCCAATGGAGGATGTGAGCGACCCGCCATTCCGTTATGTATGCAAACAAAACGGAGCGGATATGATGTATACGGAGTTTATTTCTTCGGAAGGGCTAATCCGTGATGCAGCAAAAAGCAGACAGAAACTGGATATTTTTGAGTATGAAAGACCTATCGGTATCCAGATTTTTGGTGGCGATATCGATCACATGCGCGAAGCTTCTGAAATTGCCTCTGCAGCCGGACCTGATCTGGTTGATATCAATTATGGCTGTCCGGTAAAAAATGTAGTTTGCAAAGGCGCCGGTTCAAGCCTCCTTCAGGACATTGATAAAATGGTAAAAATGACAGATGCCGTAGTTAAGGCATCGCACCTGCCGGTTACCGTTAAAACCCGCCTGGGCTGGGACGATAACACCAAAAATGTTCGCGAAGTGGCCGAAAGGTTGCAGGATGTGGGTATTCAGGCATTAACCATTCATGGCAGAACAAGAGCACAACTATACAAAGGTGAGGCCGACTGGACGCTCATCAGGGAAATTAAACGTAACCCGAGGATCACGATTCCAATTTTTGGCAATGGGGATGTAGATAGCCCTGAAAAAGCAGCAAACTGGCGCATGGAATACGAAGTGGATGGCATTATGATTGGCCGTGCGGCTATTGGTTATCCGTGGATTTTCCGCGAGGTTAAACATTTCTTCGAAACCGGCGAACACCTTCCCGGACCAACTATTGAAGAGAGAATTAGCGTTTGCCGTACACATTTAGATAAATCGCTGGAATGGAAAGGTCCTAAAACCGGAATTTTCGAAATGCGCCGCCATTATGCCAATTATTTTAAAGGGCTACCTGACTTTAAACCTTACCGCATGCGCCTGGTGGCTGAGCCAGATATCAACAACATTTACAGTATTTTAGCAGAAGTGGCAGAAAAATTTGCACATTACGATGCCACGAAAGTACTGGCTTGATTTTTGAATAGTTTTTTATACATTCGTTATCATCATGGTTACAGCTATTACAGACGGAGTTAAAGTTTCGGTAGAAACGGTTTACCAGCCAGAATATTCTAATCCTGCCAATGAGCATTATATGTTCGCTTATCGTGTAGAAATATCCAATCTCTCAGATTATGCTATACAGTTAATGCGTCGCCAATGGTTTATTTTCGATTCTAACAGTAGCCGCAGAGAGGTGGAAGGAGAGGGCGTTGTAGGTTTACAACCCATCATTCAGCCAGGTGAAACCCATGTGTACGTATCAGGCTGCAATTTGAAAACCGATATGGGTAGTATGAAAGGTACCTATCTGATGAGACGCGATATTGACGGTTCGGAATTCGATGTAGATATTCCTGAATTTCAGTTAATCGCTCCTTATAAACTGAATTAATTTTTTTTATTGTTACTGTACTGCCGCAAATCGTCATTTTTGATTCGATAGCTATGGCATGAAGCGCGGCGGAATGCCTACTCGTACACGCGGGGAGAAATCTTTAAATCAAACAAACTATAGATTTCTCCGCTACGGTCGAAATGACCACAAATCTATTAAAAAAGCAATTTCAACATTTCATTTTAAAGTTAGTCCTGCTATTAACCTTTTTAGTAGCATAAAGCAGATTTTATGCCTCATGCAACCACAAATAGCAGAACTCCCTTCGGCCACCTAAACCTGATCGGAACGGGCATGAGTGCAACGAGTAAAGTGGAGAGCAGGACAACCTTAGCCGATAACAAACCGAACCCCGATTTCCCAAACAATCATTATTTCAAAAATATCTTTAAACAAAAATGGCCAGAATAAAATCCTGGCCAACATGTATTTTAAATTGATTACTGCTAATCTCTGCTTCTTCCAAAAAGCATCGAAGCATAGTACAGCAAATTCGCCAGGGCACCAACTGCTGCAACAACATAGGTCATTGCGGCCCACCACAAAGCATCTTTTGCCTGCGTATTTTCTTCCTGGGTTTGCATTACGCCATAGTTATTTTTCAACCAGGCTAAGGCCCTGTTACTCGCATCGAACTCAACAGGAAGCGTTATAATGCTAAATATGGTTATTAAAGCCAAGCCCACCACGCCAATTGCCAACACAATAGGGTTACCGGTAAAACTGATTAAAAGCACGCCAATTAATAAAACCCATTGTAAAAGGTTAGACGAAATGCTTACCACCGGAACCATGCTACTCCTTAAATACAGCCAGTTATACGATTTGGCTTGTTGCAAGGCATGACCGCATTCGTGTGCTGCAACTGCTGCTGCTGCCACACTGCGGCTATAGTAAACATCTGTACTTAAATTTACAGTCTTATCTGTTGGGTTATAATGATCAGTTAATTGTCCTTCGGTACTCATCACCTTCACATCGTATATCCCGTTATCGTGCAGCATTCGCTCTGCCACCTCTTTGCCCGATAAACCTGAGCTCAATTGCATTTCGGCATATTTGGAAAACTTGTTTCTAAACCGCCATTGTACAAACATGCTCAGTAATAATACCGGGATGATTAATATTAAATAAACTCCCATTTTCTCATGTATGTTTTTCATTTCTGTTATATCAAAAAGCGTTCCCATATTATTTAATTGTTAAAAACAGTACATTTATAGTATGCCAAATGCACTTTCATACTGGGAAAGAGAATCATTTTTTAATTACGATATGATTATTATTGGCAGTGGCATTGTGGGGCTAAATGCAGCAATCCACCTTAAAAAATCGGCACCATCTTTAAAAATAGCGCTGCTCGAAAGCGGTTTTTTACCAACGGGAGCCAGCACCAAAAATGCCGGTTTTGCCTGCTTTGGCAGCATTTCTGAACTCATTGAACAAGAAGAAAAGGCTGGTTTAGCCGGCTTGGCCACACTCATAGAAAAGCGCTGGAAAGGCTTGCTTAAGCTCCGCAATTTACTTGGCGATAACACTATTGATTACCAGTGTTTGGGTGGTTACGAAATATTTAGAAAGGGTGACCACTTATTGGCCTCAGCATGTGTAGCCAAAATTGAACATTATAATCAGTTAACACGTAATATAGTTGGTTCTGATGCTTTTAGCGCCAATCCGAAAAAAGCAAATGCTTTTGGTTTCGGACCAATTGAAACATTAATCGAAAATAAATATGAAGCGCAGATCGATACCGGCAAAATGATGTTTGCCCTGATCCGCTACGCGCAACAACTAGGCATTTGCATATTTAACAATTGCACGGTAGATTGTATTACCGAAGAATCACAAGGACTGAATTTAATTACTGCAAACGGTACTTTTTCCTGTAAAAAAACAATTGTAGCCACCAACGCTTTTATCAAAGATTTAATTCCAGAAGTAGACATCTTTCCGGGGAGAGGGCAGGTTTTAATTACCAAACCCATTAAAGGTTTAAAAATTAAAGGCACTTTTCATTACGATAAAGGCTATTATTATTTCCGCAACATCAATAATCGGATTTTACTGGGTGGAGGCCGTAATATTGATTTCAAAGCAGAAGAAACCACTACTTTCGGGCAAACCGCAACAGTTCGGAAGGCCTTGCAAAATTTACTGAGCACTTTTATTTTACCACAAACGCATTATGAAATAGATCAGGAATGGAGTGGCATCATGGCCTTTGGCAAAACACTCGAACCGCTTATTACAGAAATTAAACCCAATATATTTTGTGCAACACGCTGTAACGGCATGGGTATCGCCATTGGCTCGCAAACAGGAGAAGACGTGGCTGAACTACTTTTAAAAAATTTATAATTTATCCATTTCAGCTTGCATCAGCGTTAATTTTTGCGCAAACTGATCTCCTGTCTTACTGTACTTTTTAACTTCATCTGCCCAATAGTTAAACTTCTGTTTGTTTTTTAAGAGATAGTAATGATAGGCTATATTGTGTGCCATTTCACTTTTTGAAGCGCTATCGGAACAATCTTTATCAGCATTTTTATATGTTTCTTCGGCATCTGTTAATTTAATATTGAGTTGCGCGTAAACAAGCTCCTTATGTAGCAAACAATCTTTTGGGTTTTCACCGATTGCCTGTTTTAATAAAAAAACTGCCTTATCATATTGCTTAAGTACATTATAGGCAAATGCAAATTCAAAAATCAATCCGTTGTATTTTGGATCGATAGCTTTTACTTTCTCTAAGTATACTAAGGCTCTATCTGCCAAATCCCACTGATTGTAAACAAATCCTAAACGAAAAAGCCTGTGAACGTCATTTTCATCGGTTTTATATCCTTTTAACCAATCTGGGGTATTCTGTATCTGAAGATCGGCAAATTTCGAAGCAGGAATAAGGGCAGCCAAAACTCTGGTTGGTGGAATACGATGTTTAACCATCGAATTATTGATCTTTCTGGCTATGTATTTTCCGTTTTCGTCTATCTTAAAAGCTCCTTCAACATTTAGGGTTAAGCCAGCCTGATTATCCAAATAAATAAATCCAAAATTATAAGTGCTGTCTTTGTTCATTGGAAAAGTAACCCACTTATCCTCACAGTTAATTAAGGATTGGTTAAATTGAAGTTCGGTTTGAGCTTTTGATCCGATAGACCAAAGTAGGAGAAACATGAATATATATTTCATTTGAGCGTTTAGATATTATTTGAGCATTTATAGATGCTAAATATAGAAATTTACTAAAACGTTAGCAAATCCGATATTTCACTCATTTTTAAGCTTAAACAAATTATTCGATTCCCAAAAATCCTGGAGATAAAGATACGTCAAATGCTTCGCCAAAAACGCCCTACTTAAACACGATTGTTTTATTTCCACTTACAAACACGCGGTCTTCGAAAATTAATTCCAGTGCCTCCAGCAATACTTTTTTCTCAATTTCCTTTCCGGCGCGCACCATTTCCTTTACGCCAAAATTATGGTCAACATGGTTGGTATGCTGGGTAATAATAGGCCCCTCATCCAGGTTATCGGTTACAAAGTGGGCCGTTGCACCAATAATTTTTACTCCCCTTTCAAAAGCCTGGCGATAGGGGTTGGCACCAATAAACGCCGGCAAAAATGAATGGTGAATATTGATGATCTTACCGGCATAATCTTTTACAAAACCGGCCGATAAAATGCGCATAAATTTGGCCAGCACCAGGTAATCTACATCAAATTGATTAATGATTTCCTTTATTTCCGCTTCAAAAGCACTTTTATCTTTTCCATTATGATCGACATAATAGAATGGGATGCCTAGTTTCTCAGTAAAATCACGTAAAGATTCATAGTTGCCAATTACGCACTTTACATTGGCACCCAAAGTTTTAAACTGGTTTTTGATCAGTATTTCGGCCAGGCAATGGTATTCTTTCGTTACCAAAACTGCAATCTGTTTTTCCTGTTGGGTAATTAAATTAACCTCAGCATTTTCTGGAAGCTTTTCGAGCAGTTTCTCTTTCAGCACTTCGGCATTTCCCAGCACTCCGGTACAGGCTATGCGCGTAAAGAATGCCTTGTTTGCTTCGTCAACAAATTCGCGCATGGCAATAATGTTAAGCTGATGCGCAGCCAATACACGGGTAATATGTGTTACTAAACCAACCTGGTCGGGGCAGGAAATGAGTACAGTTAATTCGTTCATTTATATACAGAAAACCAATGATAAAAATTTTTCCGGTCATTTTCCGACTTTTTAATGCAATAGCTTGCTTTAAATGTGCTAAAAGCTTTGGTGCCGACCATTTAGTTATTCACTCAACACCGAAACATCCGGCGAATTATTTTGGTAAATACACTTATTTTTTTGAATTTTACTAAATTTTTTATCATTATGGAATATATTGCCGTTGCGCTATTAGTTGTTGTTTTAATTGTATTGATCATTTTGCTGGTTAGAAAGCCGCAAACACCTATTGCTCAATTTTCAGTTGAAGATTTTGAACGAATGAGGGTCGAAAACGAATCGCTAAAAATTAACCTCGCCAAAGCCGATGAGCGGGTGGCTAATTTATCTACAGAGAAAGAACATGTTACCATTTTGCTTAAGCAGGAGCAACAGCGCCTGATAGATGAACTGCAATCGGAGCGCGATCGCCTGGCCGATGCCAACCGTGAGCTGGAAAGTACCCGGTCTTTTTACCTGGCCGAAAAAGAAAAACTGGCTGAGCAAAAGATCAGTTTCGAACAGTCGCAACAAAAACTCAATAAGGATTTCGAGCTAATTGCAAATAAAATACTGGAAGAAAAATCGACTAAATTTATTGAGCAGAACCGTACTAATCTGGATATTATCTTAAATCCGCTTAAAGAAAACATCAAAGCTTTTGAAGACAAGGTAGAAAAAGTGTACAAAGCTGAATCGGATGAAAGAAATACGCTGAAAGGAGTAATCTCTTTATTGATGGACCAAAGCAAGCAGATACAGGAAGATGCCAATAACTTAACAAAGGCTTTAAAAGGCGATAGTAAAAAACAGGGAAACTGGGGCGAGGTAATTTTAGAAAAGGTTTTAGAACGATCAGGCTTAGTGCGTGATCAGGAATATCGTACTCAAGCTACTCACACCGCTGCAGATGGCAGCCGCTTTCAACCAGATGTGGTAATCGATTTACCCGACGATAAACATCTTATTGTCGACGCTAAAGTGAGTTTAGTTGCTTATGAGCGTTCTGTATCAGCCGAAACAGATGAAGAGCGTGAAGGCTATGTAAAACAGCATTTGGCATCTATTAAGAATCATATACAGGAGTTATCATCTAAAAATTACCAGGATTTGTATAAAATTAACTCGCCAGATTTCGTTTTGCTTTTTGTTCCAATAGAATCGTCGTTTAGCATTGCTGTTCAAAAAGATGCAGAGTTATTCAATTTTGCGTGGGACAGGCGGGTAGTAATTGTAAGTCCGTCTACTTTACTGGCAACTTTACGCACCATAGCCAGCATGTGGAAACAGGAGCGCCAAAACCGAAATGTAATGGAAATTGCCCGCTTAAGTGGCAATATGTACGATAAATTTGTCGGTTTTATTGGCGATATGGAAAATATTGGCCGCTATGTTAAGCAAAGTCAGGATGCTTATGATAAGGCGTTGAACAAACTATCTGAAGGATCGGGCAACCTGGTTAATGCTTCAGAAAAAATTAAAAAACTGGGGGCAAAAGCAACAAAACAAATCGACACCAAATATTTAGATATTACCGATTAAGCTTAGTCGTTTTGCAACAAAAGGGGCGAAGCCCCTCGATTTTTTTTGGCAATTTTTATAAAAACACAAGCTAAAAACCTACTAAGTTAGTGATTTTTATTTAAACCCTATTAGACGATTTTTTTTTATATTTTTTGTTCTTCAGTATATAGTGCAATTATTTGGTTATCAGTCTGAATAAGATTAATCTCTATTAACAAAAAATCGTCATTGCAGGAATTTTTCAGCTGAAAAGCAAACATCAAATAGGATTTTAAACTACATTATTTAATGATTGCTCACTTCTTTCGGGGATGTAGGATCCTTTTTTAACTGACAGATACTTACAAAAAGCAAAACAACAATACTTGCAACCCATAAATAATAACCCGAAGAAAATGAGATAATTTTTCCAGTAGAACCACTTTCAGAAATCAATATTTCTTTCCAACGTAAAAATGAAATAGCTAGAAAATTTGCTATAATAATAAAATAAATTGATCCCTTTCTATTCTTAATCAATAAGAATAAAGAGATAAAATATAAAGGATTAGCAAGCCATACCAGAAACTCTGAAGTACCTCCGCCTAATATGGCAATACTGCCAATTATAAAATAGAGAAATGATTCGTCAGATTTTAAACCGTTTCCTGTTTCAATAATTAAAGCAGGTCTGGTTAATGAAAAAACAAAGAGACCAACACTTAAATAAAGTGCCGGTCTCTTCAAAATATCGCTTATTATTATCATTTATTTAAAAGCATTCCAACCCTGGGCTTTTAACTCATGTACATTGTTTGATTTCGAAACCATTTTACAACCCGAATTTTTATCGGTTACATGTCCAATCACCGTGATATCTACATCATGTTTCAGTTTTTTATAATCATCCTGACTAATGGTAAATAGCAATTCGTAATCTTCGCCACCACTTAAAGCACAAACAGTTGGGTCGATTCCCAGTTCACGCGCTGTTTCGTACGTCATCGGATCTAAAGGAATTTTCTCTTCGTAAATCGTAATGCCTTTATCGCTTTCAGTTGCCAAATGCAAAATTTCAGAAGCCAAACCATCCGAAATATCAATCATCGAGGTAGGTTTAATATCCATTTCTTCTAAAAGTGCCACAATATCCATGCGCGCTTCGGGTTTTAACTGACGCTCAATGATGTAATCTTTGCCTTCCAGATCAGGTTGAATCTGCGGATTTTCCAGATAAATTAATTTTTCACGCTCCAATATCTGGAGGCCCATGTAGGCACCACCCAAATCACCGGAAACACAAAGCAAATCATTTTCCTGGGCACCGTTTCTGTACACCACTTTATCGGCATCGGCATAGCCAATACTGGTAATACTGATTACCAAGCCCTGTTTACTCGACGAAGTATCGCCGCCAATTAAATCGATATTGTACTTATTACAAGCCAGTTCAATACCCTTATAAATTTCCTCAACAGCCTCCAAAGGAAACTTGCTCGAAACACCAATAGAAACCGTAATCTGACTGGCCTTTCCATTCATCGCATAAATATCGCTCAGGTTTACCTGTACCGCTTTGTAACCCAGGTGGATTAAGGGCACATAAGCCAGATCGAAATGTATTCCTTCCAATAAAAGATCGGTTGAAACCAGTGTCTGTTTTCCTTTGGAATCCAAAACAGCAGCATCATCGCCAATACCTTTTACCGAATAGTCATTTCTGATTTTAAAATTTGTGGTTAAGTGTTTGATTAAACCAAACTCTCCCAATTCATTAATATCTGTACGTTCTTTATTTTCAAACATATATTTGTTCTTTCTTCAATATTTTTTATCGTCATGCTGATCCGATAGCTATCGGATTTGTTTCAGCATCTCTTTTTATAACTTACAACATTCATCACCTATACATCCTTCATCACGATGACAATTTTTTATTTTCCATCCAATTCTTTCCTTCTGTAAACCTGGCAATTAACATGGCTGCCACATTATCGCCAGTTGCATTCAATAATGTTGCCATCGGATCGACCAATGTGCCAATAATCATGGCTGGAGGCAAAGCCTCTGGTGGGAGCTGGTAAGCCGAAATCATCAATAACTCGCCAATATAACCGCCATTTGGTATGCCACCTTCAACAATACTGACCAAAACTGTAATGCCTAAAGCCAGAATAATGGTATCAACATGGGCCAGATCTTTTCCAAAAATGGCAAAAACAACTACAATTTTAATGATCGAACTAATACTCGATCCATCTTTGTGCAGTGTAGACCCCAGTGGAATGGTTACATTGGTAATATATGCCGGAACGCCCATTTTGGTAGTTCCATCCAAATTAGCCGGTATGGTAGCAATGCTGCTGCAGGTACCAATCGCAGTTAAAGAGGGCACAATATTGTTTTTCCAAAATATTTTTATGGCTTTAAATCCACCTGCAATAAAAGCATAAAGGGTAAAAAAGACAATAAAATAAAATGCGCCAACCCCATAATATAAACCCAGCGCTTTTGCATAAGTTCCAAAAAGTTGCGGTCCGAAAACACCAACCTGGTAGGCAAAATAAGCACCCAAACCAATAGGCCCCAGTTTCATGATCAGGATAATCAGTTTTTTCATTACCTCATTTCCCGATACCAAAAACTTTTTAAATCCCTCGCCCGATTCTTCAGCATATAGCGTTGAAAAACCAACCAAAACCGAAAAAATAATCAGCGCCAGCATATTTTTACGACTGCCAATTTCATAAAATTCGCTAACCGTAAAAAGCTGAGTCATTTGCTCGCCAACTGACTGAATTTTAGTAGTTTCTTCGGGTAAATTACTGGCCGCCAGTTGTTGGTGAATAGGAAACACCCAGCTGGTCACCAACGTTAAAACTGCCGAAATTAAAACCGTTGCCAGAAAAACCAAAACCATAATGGTTAATAGCTTTCCCAATTTTTTTGAGCGGTCTATATTGGCAATTGCCGATGAAACCGCAAAAAATACCAATGGAATTACAGCCGTAAACAACAGGTTTAAAAATATATCGCCCAGTGGTTTTATACTTTCAACACTTTTCCCAAAAATTAAACCGACTATGCTCCCAACTGTAATACCAGCCAAAAGCCACAATAAACCCGCATAATTTTTAAGGATGTTGTTCTTTTCCATATAGCTTAAATAAACTTATCAGGTTTTAAAAACCTGATAGGTTTGTGAAGTATTATAAACCCAGCTCTGCTGAAATATCCAGCATTCTCTGAATCGGTTTACGGGCCTGATCAATAATATGCTCAGGTACAGTAACTTCCGGATAACCATTTTTAATACATAAATATAGTTTTTCCAGCGTATTTCTTTTCATATAAGGGCAATCGTTACAGGCACAACTGTTATTTGGCGGGGCCGGAATAAAGGTTTTTGACGGATTTGCCTTTTCCATCTGGTGAATAATGCCACTTTCTGTAGCTACAATAAATTCAGTAGCCGGGTTGCTAATTGTATATTTTAACAAACCAGTAGTAGACCCTACATAATCAGCCATTTTTAAAATCACTTCCTCACATTCTGGGTGTGCAATAAATTTAGCATTCGGATGGCGTTCTTTCAGTTTTGTAATTTTTTCCTGCGAGAAAATTTCGTGTACCATACAGGCACCATTCCACAATACCAGATCCCTTCCTGTCTTTTTAGCCACATAAGCACCTAAATTCCTGTCGGGGCCAAAAATTATTTTCTGGTCTTTAGGCAAACTCTGCACAATTTGCACCGCATTGGTACTCGTACATACGATATCACTTAAAGCTTTTAATTCGGCCGTACAGTTTACATAAGTGATTACCAGGTGATCGGAATATTTTTCCTTAAATTTCTTAAACAGGTGAGGCGGGCAACTGTCTGCTAACGAGCAACCTGCCTTTACATCGGGTAATAAAACCTTTTTTCCAGGCGATAAAATCTTGGCAGTTTCGGCCATAAAATGCACGCCGGCAAATACAATTACATCAGCATCCGTTTTCGCAGCTTCTTGCGATAAACCTAAACTATCGCCAATATAGTCGGCAATATCCTGAATATCAGGTTCTTGATAGTAATGTGCGAGTATAATTGCATTCTTCTCCTTTTTTAATCGCTCAATCTCGGCAAAAAGATCGAGCGTCGGATCAATTTCTTCTTCTGCGAAACCTTTTTTATTGATTTCTTCTAAGACATCTATGTTCATTATTAAATTTTCCTTTTTTGAATTTTGACGTTGGTCAAAGATAAAGCTTTCCACGTCTCAATAATTAATAAGTATTTTTAAATAAATAATTCTTGTTTGTTTATTAGTGTGTTAATAATGTTGGCAAGTTCAGAAAATTCTTTCTTTAAGATAAGTTATTAATCGTTTACTAACATTTAGATTACATTTATCTAATATCATAGGTTTGATTTTCAGGCTTATCGAAAATCGCTTCAATTTTTATCAATACTGGAATGTTAATTGTTTATAAGTGGGGAAAAAGTTAATTACTTGTAGAAAGCTGGTTAAAAATTGCGCAAAAGATTGTGGCAAATTGTGTTTTTAGAGTAGCTTTAAACATTCAAATTTATTTGTTAGGATTATTTAGACACAGAGTTAACACTTATTCAATAGTTATTAACACCGTGGATAAAGTAAATGTTTTTATTAATGAGAAAAGTAGATTTTCTGGTAATTGGCTCTGGTATAGCGGGTTTGAGTTTTGCGCTTAAGGCTGCAAAATTTGGTAAGGTTTTAATCGTCACCAAATCAAATGAAGACGAATCGAACACAAAATACGCGCAAGGCGGTGTAGCTGTTGTTGTGGATAAAGATGATTCTTTTGAAAAACATATAGACGATACACTGATTGCCGGTGATGGATTATGCGATCAAAAAATTGTGGAAATCGTTGTAAAAGAGGGGCCTCAGCGAATTCAGGAGATTATAGATTATGGTATAAACTTCGATAAAGATAACTCTGGTTTTTATGATTTAGCGAAGGAGGGAGGGCACTCAGAGCACCGTGTTTTGCACTATAAAGACATTACAGGTTATGAGATTGAGCGTGTATTATTGAAGGAAATTCATGCCAATCCGAACATAGAGATATTAACACATTACTTCGCACTGGAGTTAATTACCCAGCATCACCTGGGTGAGTTTGTGGATAAACGTACTGAAGATATTAACTGTTATGGTGTATATGCCTTTAACACAGAGCTTAACGATGTGGAAAAGATTGTGGCAAATGTGACTGTAATGGCTTCGGGTGGTGCAGGCCACGTATATTCGGCCACTACAAATCCGGTTATTGCAACAGGAGATGGCATGGCGATGGTGTACCGTGCAAAAGGAAAAGTGAGGAATATGGAATTTATTCAGTTCCATCCAACGGCTTTATACCATCCTGGCGAGTATCCTTCTTTCTTAATTTCGGAGGCTGTACGCGGTTTTGGTGGTGTTTTAAGACGTAAGAACGGTGAAGAGTTTATGCACGAGTACGACGAGCGTAAATCGCTTGCACCGCGCGATATTGTAGCCAGGGCGGTTGATAATGAAATGAAGAAATCGGGCGATGACTTTGTTTACCTGGATATTACCATGCGAAAGAAGGCTGATATTTTGAAGCATTTTCCTAATATCTATGCCAAGTGCTTGTCTATAGGTATAGATATGACTAAAGATTATATCCCGGTTACACCAGCTTCGCATTATATGTGTGGTGGTATATTGGTTGATGAATATGGCCGTTCGTCTATTAAAAATTTATATGCCTGCGGCGAATGTTCTTCAACTGGTTTGCATGGAGCTAACCGATTGGCTTCCAATTCTTTACTTGAAGCTACTGTGTTTGCTCACCGCATTTATCAGGATGCAATAGAGAACTTTAAAAATAATGTAATACCGGAGAATATACCTGAATGGGATTCGAAAGGTGTAACGCAAAGCAATGAAGATGTTTTGGTTACGCACAACTTAAGGGAATTGCAAAAAGTAATGGGTGATTATGTGGGTATTGTGCGTTCCGACTTCCGTTTGGAAAGGGCACACCGTCGCTTATTTTTAATTTACCAGGAAACTGAAGAATTTTACAAAAAGAATAAGGTATCGGTTAAGTTGTGTGAGTTGCGAAATGTAATTCAAACTGCTTACCTGGTTATAAAATCGGCTATGCAACGTAAAGAAAGCAGGGGCTTGCATTTTACAACAGATTATCCTGAACATGCGAAGGAATTAACAGACACTATTTTTTAATTTATTCGTCATGCTGAACTCGTTTCAGCATCTCTTATTTTATTAACCATTATCATTTTAATTGCCTTAAACTTATTTAAGGTAATGTAAAAATCGAAATTAACAAACATACTACAATGCCTTTAATATTACCAGTAAAAGATAAATACCCGCAAATTGGAGCAGATAATTTTATTGCAGAAAACGCCACTATAGTTGGCGATGTAGCAATCGGCGATAAATGTTCTGTTTGGTTTAATGCCGTGATTAGAGGCGATGTAAATGCGATTACAATTGGTAACGAAACCAACATCCAGGATGGAGCTGTAATTCATGCTACTTATTTAAAAGCATCTACACATATCGGAAACCGCGTTTCGGTAGGGCATAATGCTATTGTACATGGTTGTACCGTACAGGATCACGTTTTAATAGGCATGGGTGCAATTGTAATGGACCATGCTGTAATTGAGGAGTATTGTATCATTGCTGCTGGTGCTGTTGTACTGGAGAATACAATATGCGAGAACGGACATTTATATGCCGGTACACCTGCAAAAAAAATAAAGCCCATTACCGAAGAGCAAAGGGCTTTATTAAATAAGTTACCAGATAATTATATCATGTATTCGGGTTGGTTTAACTCCTGATATACGTCATTTCGAGCGGAGTGCAACGGAGTATAGAAATCTATTAGTTTAGTTAATAGATTTCTCCGCTACGGTCGAAATGACGGGTTCTTCTGTGATGAGAATATACTTTTAAGGCCCTTTAGGTGGTGCAGGTATCACCAAAGGATCTTCACGCTCCCAATTGGGTTTTAAATCCATTAATGCCTTTAAATACCATACTTTTTCGGGCTGAAAACCTTCTTTTACGTTCCCGGTGTCCCAGATTCCATTCTTATTGTCATCGTAAATTACCCTGATCATGTATTTGCCGGCAGGGTATTTAGAAAAGATAATTTTCTCATTCTTACCTACTGGAAATGATTTGATAATATCTTTTTTCTCGTTTAGAAATTGAACAACGTAACGTTTACTGGTATCGGGCACAGTAACGTTAAGCACTAGTGTGGTATAAGCATCTGCACTTTCAAGACTAAAGCGCTTGTTTATTTCTTTATTTTTAGCATTAAAGATGGCTGTAAATGCACCTGCTCCTAATTTTAAGTCGTAAGTCTTTTTAATCTTCCAGGGGTATTTAATGTAGTATTTAAGAAAGTCTACACTGTCTTTAATTACTTCAAAATTATTCCGTTTTACAGAGTCTTCGAGTAAGATTATTTTAATTGGATCGGCTCCTGTTACCGGAAATGGAAAGGTAAGGGTAAGTTGCTGGTATGGGTTCAGTTTACCACCTGAGAGGTTATCGCTAATCGTTACATCACGTGTGTAGGTATCTTTCTTGCCTTTCGTAAAATTTAAGGTTTGTAATAATTTCCCTTGATCGTTAATGGCCACTTTCACCGAATCGAAACTCATATCATTGAGCCATATTTTAGTTGTATCGTTAGTTTTATTGAAAAAAACTTTCTTACCTGCATCGAGTGCAGCTGGCTCTGTAACCGTTATTTTAGGGCTTTTAAGCTGCTGATTGAAGGTGATGAGTATGCTACCATCATTATTGAGTTTTCGCTCTAAAACGCGAAATTCGGGGGCTAATTCTTTAAATATCTGTAAATCTATATTTTCCAGATTTTTATCAATTACAATGGGTTCTTTTACAAAACCAACTTCATCCGAAATTTGCTGGTATATTTTATCGCCGCCACCACTGTTTTCTTTAAGTGCATAAACCTTATAAGTACCTTTGCGGAGGTTATTTAATTTATAGGTTCCCGCACTATCGGTAGTGGTATAAATAGACGGACGTTTCTTTCCAAAAAGGGTATCGCGTTCGATCGGGAGAATAAAAACCGTTACATCTTTTTCAGGTTCGTCGCTAAGTGAATTAATTACTTTACCACTTACTGAAAGCGAATCGATTTCAGGGCCCGTAGAAAAAACATATGATAAATTTTTAACCACGTTTCCTTCATTTACATCGGCTACCGATTTTCCAAAATTTAAAGTATAGGTCGTATTTTTTTCTAAAGAATCCTGAAGATTAATTTCTAACCTTTTTCCGCGCTTTTTCAGTTCGGGTGCTTTTTCCTGATCGGGAGAAATTGAAAATTCTTTGAATTCATCTTTCAGGTTAAAATATTCGTCGAACTCGATGACGATTTTTTTAGCATTAAAATTTCTCGTCTGATTTTTTGGAGTCATACTTAAAACTTTTGGCGGCGTAGTATCTTTTGGTCCACCCTGAGGTGTTTGTATACTTGCACAACTAAAAATTAGGAGCAAGGTGGATATAACCGCTAAATTTTTAAGGTTAAAATACTGTTCTTTTAAATTTGGCATATTTTAATCGTTCTGACGGATTTTTATACTTTTTGGAGCTGTGACATTAAAAAAAGTTTTTTATCGCTTATATAGCTTTATTTAAAGTCAATTTTATTTTAGTTAAATTACTGATTATCAATTACTTATTGATATAAACCATTAAAACTGAGATATCTGATGGAGAAACCCCTGAAATCCTCGAAGCCTGACCTAAAGTTCGTGGTTTTATTTTAAATAATTTTTCGCGCGCTTCTTTTGAAATGGAAACAATTTTATTGTAGTCGAAATCTGGCTTAATTTCTTTGTCTTCCATTTTTAGCATTTTGGCTACAATCTCATTTTCCTTTTCAAAATAGCTTTCGTATTTAATTTTAATTTCGGCTTGTTCGATGGTTTCATTATCCAGTGTTTTTGTAGCTTCGGCCAATGGCTTACTTACCTGAATGATATCTTGTAAGCCAACATGTGGTCTTCCAACCAAACTGTGAATTTTTACATTTTGGTTAAGTGCACTCGATCCTAAACTTTCAAGCATCGGATTTGCATCTGCCATTTCAATTCCCTGACTTCTGGTGAATTTTACCAACGCTTCGGCATTGGCTACTTTTTCATTTACCTTAGCTAAACGCTCATCTGAAATTAAACCAAGCTCATGGCCGATAGGAGACAGGCGAATATCAGCATTGTCTTGTCTCAATAACAAACGATGTTCTGCCCTTGAGGTAAACATACGATATGGTTCTTCAGTTCCTTTTGTAACCAGGTCATCTATTAAAACACCAATATAACTTTCTGATCTTTTCATAATCAGTTCGTGTTTATCGGTAATTTTTTGATGTGCATTTATACCAGCCATGAAACCTTGACAAGCTGCTTCTTCATATCCGGTAGTTCCATTTATCTGTCCGGCTAAAAATAAATTGCTGATCAATTTAGTTTCTAAGGTTAAAGATAATTGAGTAGGTGGGAAGAAATCGTATTCGATGGCATAACCAGGTCTGAACATTTTGGCCTGCTCAAAACCTGGAATTAATCTTAATGCTTTAAATTGTACATCTTCCGGAAGTGAGGTTGAAAATCCATTTACATAAATTTCGCAGGTGTTCCATCCTTCAGGTTCAACAAAAATCTGGTGTCTGTCACGCTCTGCAAATCTGTTAATTTTATCTTCAATTGATGGACAATACCTCGGGCCTAAACCTTTAATCCGACCAGTAAACATAGGAGATTTTTCGAAACCTTCTTTTAAAGTTTCGTGTACATCGCTATTGGTATAGGTAATCCAGCAGCAGCGTTGGTCGCTTGAAACTTCAGTATCGGTGTAAGAAAACTTGCCTGGATTTTCATCTCCCCACTGCTCTTCCATTTTAGTATAGTCTAAGCTTCTACCATCAACACGTGGTGGGGTACCGGTTTTCATACGGCCTGCTTCCATGCCCAATTCTACCAATTGTTCGGTAATTCCGGTTGAAGATTTCTCAGCGGTTCTGCCGCCTCCAAATTTCTTTTCACCAATATGGATAATTCCGTTTAAGAATGTACCATTGGTTAATACCACTGCGGTACTTTCTATTTCAATACCTAAGGATGTTTTAACGCCGTATACGGTGTTATCTTTTACAAGTAAACCAACAACGCTATCTTGCCAGATATCCAGGTTTTTTGTTTTTTCTAAAGCTAAACGCCACTCTTCTGCAAAGCGCATTCTATCTATCTGGGCTCTGGGGCTCCACATAGCCGGACCTTTAGATTTATTAAGCATTCTAAATTGTATGGTTGATTTATCAGATATAATACCTGAATAACCACCCATAGCATCTACCTCACGAACAATCTGTCCTTTGGCAACACCACCCATGGCAGGGTTACAACTCATTTGGGCAATGGTGCCCATGTTCATTGTTATTAATAAAACAGATGATCCTAAGTTGGCAGCAGCAGCGGCAGCTTCGCATCCGGCATGACCTGCACCAACAACAATCAAATCGTATTTTGAAAACATTTTATTTGTATTTTATTAATTGTTCCACGTGAAACAATTCTGTTTTTTACTTTAAAAGGGAAGGAGATATTTTGTTTTTGTTCTCCCTAATATTAATGTTCCACGTGAAACATAACGTGGAAAACTGGTTTGAATTACTTCTTTTATTCTGAAAGCTCCAACCAACGCATGGTGTAATCATCAAGCTTAGCTTGTAGGTTTTCAATCTCTGCTGATACTTCCTGTATTTTAATATAGTCGGTAGCATCGATACTGTTTAAGGTTTGGCTTAGTTTGGCTATTCTACTTTCCATTTCTTCCATTCCTTTTTCGCTTTCTTCTAATTCTTTCTGCTCCTTGAAACTTAATTTTTTTGCAGCTTTAACTGGTGCTTGTTCTATAACCGAAGCTGGTGCTTTTTTAGTTTCTACTTTAGCTTTGGGTTGTTCTAAACTTAAGCGGTACTCTGAATAATTACCATTGTAGATTTTAACTACTCCTTCGCCTTCCATAATGAATAGCTGGTCGCTCATCTTATCGAGCAGGTACCTGTCGTGAGAAACCAACATCAATATGCCGGGGAAGTTTTCCAGGAATTCTTCCAATACATTTAAGGTGTCGATATCCAGATCGTTTGTTGGCTCATCCAAAATCAGGAAGTTTGGATTTTGCATTAATACCTTCATCAGGTTCAAACGTTTCTTTTCACCACCGCTTAACTTCTCAACCATTCCATGTTGTTTCTTTGGGGGGAAGAGAAAAAGGGTAAGCAGGGCAGAAGCAGTGATCACTGAACCGTCAGCCATTTTAATATATTCGGCATCTGATTTTACGATATCAATTACACGTTCTTTCGGATCGAAAGTTAAACCGCCTTGTTTATAATATCCGAATACTGTTGTTTCCCCTGTATCAACTTTACCGCCTTCTGGCTTTAAGTTGCTGGTGATAATATTTAAAAGTGTCGATTTTCCTGTTCCATTCTTACCTGCTAAACCAATGCGATCACCTTTTTTAAAGGTGTAGCTAAAATCATTGATAATAGGGCGTCCGTCAAAACTTTGTTTAATGTGCTCCAGTTCAATAATCTTGCCTCCCTGGCGCGACATCTTCATTTTTAGGGTAACATTCTGATTGTCAGTCTTTTTCTTTGTTTTTTCTTCTAAATCATAAAAAGCATCGATCCTGGCCTGAGATTTCGTCGCACGAGCCTGTGGCATGCGCCTCATCCACTCCAATTCTTTCTTTAATAGCTGTTGGTTCTTATGTAAAACCGTTGCATCTAAGGCTTCTCTTTCAGCTTTCTTTTCTAAGAAGTAAGCATAGTTTCCGCTGTAGTTGAAAATTTTTCCACGGTCTAACTCAACAATGGTATTACAAACATTATCTAAAAAGTACCTGTCGTGCGTTACCAAAAGAATGGTTTTCTGTGCGGTAGTTAAAAGTTTTTCTAACCACTCAATGGTATCAATATCCAAATGGTTCGTTGGCTCATCGAGTACTAAAATCTCAGGGTCTTCAATTAAAAGTTTAGCCAAAGCCAAACGTTTCTTTTGTCCTCCCGATAGGGTAGCAATTTTTTGTTGAAGATGGGTAATGCCCATCCGGTTCAGAATGGTTTTTATCTCATGCTCATATTCCCAGGCATTATGCTCACTCAACTCTTCGTATAAACGGTTAAGTGTTTTTTCGTCTGGGTTCGGGTTTTCAATTAACTCTTCATACTCTTTAATGAGCTGTTGCTGCTTATTTTCCAAAGAAAATATATGATCGCTAATAGAAAAACCTTCGGTAAACTGGGGTTCCTGATCTAAGAAGCCAATTTTTACAGCTTTATTTTTTACAATTTTACCTTCAAGCGGAGGAAACCTTTCGGCAAGTAATTTCAATAATGTACTCTTACCTGCGCCATTAATACCAACCAACGCTACGCGCTGTCCGGAGTTAATACCCAGGGTTAAATTTTTAAATAACCACTCGTCATGATAACCATGTCCTAAGCCTTCTGCCGCAATTAGTGTGCTCAATTTTTTTGTATTTCGGATTTATAAAAGAAAATTAGTGCAAAGGTAAGTATAAATTACTTGCAACGGCATATTCATGTTTCAAAGCTATTCTGTATCAGTTAAAAATGGCAGAAGATTGATGGATTTATGTGTCGGCAGGATAGTCTTTTGAAGCTTATAAAAAGAAAACAGCGGTAGGAATCGCTCCACCGCTGCTTCAATCATTAACTAAAACTAAACTTTATCTTGCATGATATATCGCAAATGCCCCGGCATATCAATTATAATCTTTTCTGATGGCATTCATAAGGGTAAACCAGTTATTGCCATTTCTATAGATAAGACTGCCGAACAGATAAAAAGTTGCAGGGAGATTGGATGTATTATACCAGTAAAGACTAATTATCGACGAACGGTCGTAACTTTTAGACGAACGCCAGCCAAGCAGGAGAGTGTTCTAAAGTAATTAGGATAATGGAATAGGCAGAACAAAAGAAATATCTCTTTTGCGAGGTTTAATGAGAAAAACTTTATGTGATTCTTTGTTTCACTCAGAATGACGCCCTAGATAAGGCCTGACTCGGCTCTGTAACTTAAATGTTCATCCTCTTTTTGGGTCATAAGGGCCTTAGCTGTCTTTCCTTTGTCTTTATAGCCCAATAAATGCAAGGTTCCGTGTATCATGATGCGGCAAACCTCATCAAATTCATTGGTTTTGAAAGTAAGTGCATTCTCTTTAACACGTTCGATACTGATGAAAATATCACTAACAATTAATTTTTCTTTGTCAGAATTATCGAAAGTGATAATGTCCGTGTAGGTATCGTGGTTAAGATATTGCTGGTTAATGCCCAGCAAATATTCATCACTACAGAAAATAAAATTAAGCTCACCCAATTTAAAACCTTCTTTTTCGATACTGGCTTTAAGCCATTTCTTCATTTTAAGTTTTTGCGGGAGGTTATAAGTTACTGATTCTGTAAAAAACGATATTGCAGGCATGTGGTGTGTGTTATGGTTGCAAATTTAGTAATATTAAAGAATTCGTTGCCCCGTCTCTATTTTATTTAAGAGATGCTGAAATAAATCCGATAGCTATCGGATCAGCAAGACGAATAAATTGAACTATTGTACCAAATTCAACGATTTTAAATACTCGGCTATTTTATTTTTGTAGTAATAATTTAAAGCAGGAGGTAATTTTTGCAGCATGTCGTTTCCATTCTGCTGTTGTTTCTGGTAATCTTTAAGCATTTTCTGATACGAAGGGGGGAACTCCTTAGCGGCCTTACTTTCGCGTTTCGAATCTTCTTCCTGATCGCGTTCGGCCTTTTCTGCTTCCAATAGCTTAGTAAGCAGCTCTTTTTGCCTGTTTAAGGTTTCCTGTTGCAATCGTTTATTTACCAGATCACTCTCGGTTTGTTTCATTTCCTTAATGGCTTCGTTTAGGTTACCGATTTTACCCGTACCATTCTTATTCTCTTCGCGGTTTATCTTTTCCAATGCCTGGCGAATCATTTGCTGCTGCTGGGCCATTTTACCAAACTCCTGGCTCATTGGACCCTTGCCAACTGTACCTTGATTACCGCCCTGTTTCTGCATCTGCTCTCGTGCCTTCTGCATGTTTTTATTTAGCTGTTCCTGCATTTGTGAAAGCTGTTTCATGCCTTGTTTCTGTTTTTTACCACTACCGCCACCTTTGCTGTTTTTCTGCATGTTTTGCAGCTGGTTTAGGGCTTCGCTTAACATGAGGGTAAGGTTATTGATAGAAGTCATGGTAAACTGCTGAAAACGATTGGCCTCAGCTGTTCTTCTATCTCCCAGGCTTTCTAAACTCTTATCGAGGTTAAAGTTAATTTTATTCATTTCATCATTAACCGTCGATTCTATTTGTGGAACACGCTTGCTTAAGCTGTAAAGGCTATCGGCAATGGTTTTAAGGTTATCTTTAATGCTACGTTGCTTTTGTACATTACTGGTATAAGCCGGATCAGCAGCAGTCATTTTTTTAAGGGCCAGCATTACTTTTTCCTGATCGAAGGAAGTGGTTAAGAGGTTCTCCAGTAGCCTGCGTAACTCTTTGGCATTCAGATTATTTTCCATCTCTTCGCCTTGTTGCTGCATATCGCTCATTTTTTTCGATAGCTTTTCCATCTGATCGGCCGCTTTCTGCTGTTTCTGGCTGGCATTTTTCGAATCTTTCTTATCTAAGGCATCCTTACTGTCTTGCTGCTCTTTTTGGATGTCCTGTACTTCTTTTTCGGGGTTTTCGAATTGGTTAGGTCTTTCTAGCGATTGGTTTTTTTCTTCCAGCTTTTTCAGATCGTCTTTCAGGTCTTTCATTTCCATATTCAGGGCATCCTGTTTCTGCTTTAAGGTCTCGTTATCCTGCTTTTTATCTTTGGTTTGCTCTGCCAGCTCTTTTTGCTCTTTAGCCAGTTCGTTTAATCGGTTAATATCATTTTGGAGCTGCTGTTCAAATTCAAGCTGTTTATAGAGCTCTAAAATTCTATCCAGCTCATTTTTAAGTGTTTTATTATCCAGCTGCATTTTGGAAAGCTCATTTTGGGTCTGATCTTTATTTTTCTCATTAATCAGATTCTGAAGCTTTTGTAAAAGTTCTTTCGTTTTTTCGTCTAAAACATTATCAAACAGGTCTTTAATCTGTTTTTGTTTTTCCATCAGCTCTTCAGTTTGCTTTTGGTCTTCCTGCTGCTGAATGTTTTTCTCGTTTTGTTCTTTAATCTCTTTTACGGCCTCATCAAGCTGTTTTTGTTTATCCAGGAGGGCTTCAATTTGTTTTTTATCTTCGAACGAAATCTGTTTCTTATCAATCAGACTTTCAGCCACTTTCTTACTTTCCTTTTCGATAGTATTGGCTAAACGGATAGCTGACTGCATTTTT
Source organism: Pedobacter ghigonis (assembly GCF_903166585.1). Classification (GTDB taxonomy): domain Bacteria; phylum Bacteroidota; class Bacteroidia; order Sphingobacteriales; family Sphingobacteriaceae; genus Pedobacter; species Pedobacter ghigonis. The sequence continues at coordinate 180,502 of NZ_CAESCM010000009.1, read as the reverse complement.
TGTTTAAGGGCCTGACTGTTAGCAATAACCTGCTCTGCAGTTTCTTTTTTGGTAGGCTGTTTAAAGGTTTTGATTTCCGATCGGGTGGTTTTAGCACCATTAACACCATCGTTATCAGCTACTTCGAAATAGTATTCAATTTCCTGTCCGGGTTTGGCAGCAACTGTTTTAATATCCCAGAAAAAAAAGAAACTATTTTCTGTGGCATTGCTCTTGATTGGGATATTTTTAGTCACCGAGCTTACAATCCGGTTGTTTTCTTTAATATTGTATTTGAAACTGAGGCGGCTGAAGCCATAATCATCACTTACCTGGCCATTAAAATACAGCGCTTTGTTACTTACCGAATCGGGTTGCTCTAGTACATTAATGCCCGGAGCCTGATCTTTAATTACGGTAATCTGGTGCGAAAGCGAATCGCGAAGGGTTACAAATTCGTTTTTTGGCGTGATGCTGTATTTCGAATTATTTTTAATGGTGGCACTAAAGGCGGCAACATCATCATCAATTTTAAGTGTGTTTTCGGTTCCGTTTAGCATAAACAGGAGCACACTGCTTTTTTCGGTCTTGAAATTCCAGTTTACTTTCGTGCCTTCGGGTAAAAGTATATCGCCAACATTCGAAATTGTTTCAGCTTTTTTGCCCAGGTAGGATGGGAAAGTAAGGGTGGCAGTTGCATTGAGCAATTCGGGGCGGGGTTTAACCGTAACCGTAAATGTTGAAGAACTAAAACCACCACCTTTAAAAACCAGTTTTTTATCGGCCTGAATATTTTTAATGTGGTAATTGAATCTCGTGGTGCCATCTTTTTCGGCTTTGTAGGTGTTTTTTCCATCTTCTACATATACTTCCGCTGGTAACTGATCGCCGGTTAGCTTAATATTTAGCGTAACATCATCACCCTGTGTAACCGTTAGGTTCTTATTTAAAACGGTAAATGCAAAAGGTGCTTTGGGTGCAATGTATTCATCGTATTTAAAGAAACTGTTCGTGCCTTCGCGTAAAATGGCCGGGGCAATGATACCAATTAAAAGGATAATTGAAAGTGGAACAAACAGGTATTTTAAATATTTACGGTTGTCGTTTATACTTATTGCAGTGTAAAAGGGAACGGGTTTAAGTTCCAGAATTTTTTGATCGATACTGGCCAGGATTAGCTGGTTATTTTCGGGCGATTTTTCTGAAAGGTGGTGGAGTTGTAAAGTGTTGAGCAGTTTATCTTTAATATCAGCAAAATGATCGCCGATAATTACCGATGCTTCATCAAAAGATAAGTGTTTTCCCAGTTTTAGCATCGATAGGAGTGGTTTCAGAATTAAAAAACCAATTAACACCAAACTGGTAAGCAGGTAGGCAAAGAAAACAAAAGTTTTAAAACCTGCCCCGGGATTTAAATAATACAGGCTTAAAAACACGAGCAAATAGAGCCCTAAAAGTATAGCCGCAACGTAGATACTACCGCGTAAAATCTTATTCAAATAAAATTTGCGGATAAACTCGTCTATCTTCCTTAATAAGTCGTTGTAGTTATTGCTCACCATATCACTGTAAATGTAAAAATAGTTACAATCAATTGAAAGTAAAGCTTGTTAAGGTAACGCCTTTATTTCAAATAGTTTATCATTTGATTGATAATTGAGGTTAGTGCGAAAAGTTGCAGCTGTTTATTTGGAAAACAATGTATGGTGTTTTATGGCGGTTTTCAGCTCCGCTTTTGCTTAAACAAAAGCTGAAAAGGCTTTTGGTTTCCGCGTCAATCGGGTTTATTTAACAAAGCATTAGGTTTTTGGCGGTAACTATGCTGCCAGAGCTTTAAGCTTGCAGCCGAATTAATTTAAAATCTTTATCTTGTTTTTATTAATACAAAGGTTACATAGATTTTAAACGGTTATTCCCATAAAAATCTACTTTTGATTTTTGTATAATCATAACAAACATGAAACAAGTATTTATTTCTGCACTGATGTTGTTCATTTTTACTGCTTCTTTTGCCCAAAAGTTTAACTGGAACAAAAACCAGGTAATTGCACACAGGGGCGCATGGAAAAAGAATAATTTTCCTCAAAATTCAATCGCATCTCTAAACGAAGCTGTAAAATTGGGTTGTTATGGTTCTGAATTCGATGTATGGATGACAGCTGATAATATTTTAGTTGTAAATCACGACCCCGAATTTCAGGGGTTAACTATCGAGAAGGTAAATTATGCAGATTTGCTCACTAAAACGATGAGTAATGGAGAGAAGATCCCCACTTTAGAAGCTTATTTGCTTGCGGGTAAAAAACAAAAAACAACCAAACTCATTCTGGAGATAAAACCATCGTTAATTAGTAAAGAGCGCGGAATCGAAGTAACGAATAAGTGCGTGGAGATGGTTCAAAAGTTAAAAGTGATTGAATGGACAGAATATATCAGCTTCGATTACGATTACTGCAAGCGCATTTTGGCGCTGTTACCAAAGGCAAAAGTAGCCTACCTGAAAGGAGATATTAGTGCCGAACAAATGAAAGCCGACAAATTAACCGGGGTAGATTATCACTACAGCGTGTACCAGAAAGACAACTGGATAGAAAATGCACAAAAACTCGGACTTACTGTAAACGCCTGGACGGTTAATACTGTACCGGAGATGCAATGGCTGCTGGCATATCAGGTTGAATACATAACTACTAACGAACCCGAATTACTTTTCGAAGAAATAAAAAAGACACCTTTGGTTAGTGGTTGGAAATTAAAATGGAGCGATGAATTTAATGATGCAGGCCTGGCCTTAAGCAAGAACTGGAGTTACGATGTAGGGGGTAAAGGCTGGGGAAATAATGAATTGCAATATTATACCGACGCTGATAGTACGAATGCAGTAGTTAAAAAAGGCAATCTGAATATTACAGCTGTAAAAGCCGATAAAGAAAACAATCATTATACATCGGCGAGGCTGGTAACCAAAAACAAATTCGATTTTAAATATGGCAGGGTAGAAGTAAGGGCCATGTTACCGAAGGGGCGGGGCTTATGGCCTGCAATTTGGGCGCTACCTACCAACGCTAAATATGGCGGCTGGCCAAAAAGCGGCGAAATCGATATTATGGAACATGTAGGTTATGATCCCGACAGTGTGCATGGTACCGTGCATACGGAGAAGTTTAACCACATCATTAAAACACAGGTTGGTAAAGCTTTAAAAGTAGCCAACCCATACACAGCCTACCATGTTTATGCCATCGAGTGGTTTGCCGATAGGATCGACTTTTTTATCGACGACGAAAAATACCTCACCTTTAACAATACCAAAAAAGGTCCAGGCGATTGGCCCTTCGACCAGAATTTCCATATTATCTTAAATGTAGCCGTTGGCGGTGGCTGGGGCGGAAAAAAAGGAGTAGACGATACTATTTTTCCCGCAACCATGAAGGTTGATTATGTAAGGGTTTACCAAAAATAATGTAAGATGGTGTAGGTATGATGGAAGATGGTTTGGTTCATTGGTAACTGCCAGCTGAAAATTGTTCCATTGCCTGGGTTAACTGGTTAACCGAATACTGTTAACTGAAAACTGCGTTGAGATGAGCCCCTTACTCGACTTGTACTCTAATTAAGGACTTCGGAAAGAAAATTGGTAAACTGAAAATTACAAACTGCTATCTGAAAATTGCCAACTGAAAACGATAACTTGCGATATCTAAGCTATATTGTATAATTTATGGACTCACGTAGAGAATTTCTAAAAAAAGCGGCCTTGTTTGCCGGAGCCACTGGCATGGCCAATACCCTGCCCAGTTCGGTACTAAAAGCCATGGCCATTAACCCCGAGCCTGGCACTACATTTTACGATGCCGAACACATTGTTTTCCTGATGCAGGAGAACAGGTCGTTTGATCACATGTTTGGTAAAATGAAAGGTGTACGCGGATTTAACGATCCACATCCACACATTCAGCCCGATGGCAACAAAGTTTGGCTGCAGAAAGACGGGCAAGGTTACACTTATGCGCCTTTTCATGTCGACATTAACAAAACAAAAATTACCTGGCAAGGTGGTTTGCCACACTCCTGGAACGATCAGGTAGCAGCACGCAACGGCGGACGTTACGATAAATGGCTGCCTGTTAAAACGCCAATGACTTTGGCTTACTACGATCGGAACGATATTCCTTTCTATTATGCTATGGCCGATGCTTTTACCATTTGTGATCAGCATTTCTGTTCGTCGTTAACCGGAACCACGCCAAACCGGCTCTTCTTTTTTACCGGTACAATTCGTGGCGAAAAAAGTGCAAACCGGGTTGCTGTAGTGAATAACGATCAGGCAGAATCGCAAAACAATGTGTTTGTAGATTGGCCAACTTTTCAGGAAACACTGGAAGATAATGGTATCGACTGGCGTATTTATCAGAACGAACTCTGGACATCTAAGTTACCCGAAGGTGAGATAGATGATTGGTTGGGAAATTATGGAGATAACCCAGTTGAATATATTAGCAGGCATAACGTAAAATTATCGGCTTATTTTAGAAAAAATGGTGATAATACCGTTAAACCAGCGCTAACTGCTAAAGAAGTTCAGGAGAAATATGATAAACTTTCTCAAAAGGAAAAGAACCTGGTAGACAAAGCTTTTACGACCAATATTTCTCAAAAAGACTACCTGGAACTTGAGCCTTTTACCTTTAAAAACGATCAGGGGCAATCTGAAACTATTAATATTCCGAAAGGAGATATTTTTCACCAGTTCAGAAAGGATGTTGATACAGGTAAACTGCCTGCTGTTTCGTGGTTGGTGGCACCACAGCGCTTTTCCGATCATACCAGTTCGCCATTGTATGGTACCTGGTACGTAAGTGAGGCTTTAGATATTTTAACCAAAAACCCTGAGGTTTGGAAAAAAACGATCTTCATTTTAACATACGATGAAAATGATGGTTATTTCGATCATCAGCCACCATTTGTTGTACCAACTCCTAACGATCCTTCAACCGGAAAAGTTTCAGCAGGTATAAACTATGCCACTGATTTCGAAGCCAGAAAGGGAAGTCCTATTGGTTTGGGTTACCGCGTTCCACTGGTGGTGGCCTCGCCGTGGAGCAAAGGCGGCTTTGTAAATTCGCAGGTTTTCGATCATACTTCTTCGATAATGTTTATGGAAAAATGGCTTGCCAAAAAAACAGGTAAGGCTATAAAAAGCAATAACATTAGCGATTGGCGCAGAAACATCTGTGGCGATTTAACTTCGGTATTCAGGCCATATAACGGTGAGAAAATTCATTCTCCTGATCCACTAAAAAGGGAGGCCGTAGTAACCAACATTGGGAATGCCAGAAACAAGCCCGCACAGGTTGGACCAACAGCATTGAATAAGACAGAAGTGGCTAAAATCAATAAATTTGAGTCCTTTTCACGTGAAACATCGAGCCATGCACCACGTCAGGAAAGTGGGGCTAAGCCCGCTTGCGCATTGCCTTACCATTTAATGGTCGATGCAGCGCTAAATAATAACACTTTAGAATTAACTTTTCAATCGGCAAAAACTTTGTTTGGCAATGCTACCGAAACTGTTGGTGCACCCTTTAACATGAATACCATTGCCAAATTTAAAGGGGTTGCAGGTAAAACCTGGGCTTACGCGGTAAAAGCTGGCGATGTTTTAAAAGACAGCATTGATATCGCTGATTTCGATAACGAAATTTACGATTTGGCGATAAGTGGTCCGAATGGTTTTTACAGGAGCTTTGCTGGTAGTAAGAAAAATCCTGCCATTGCAGTAAAGGTATATCCCGAACAAAATGGCCTGGTAACTAAAAAGCTGAGCGGTAATCTGGTAATCTCTATAGAGAACAAAAGTACGGCCGCAATAACTATTCAAATTATCGATAATAAATACAAATCGGCACCTAAAACTTTAACACTTAAGCCTAAAGCAAGTAGTAATGTAGTTTTAAATCAGGCAAAAAGTGCAAATTGGTACGATTACAGTGTTGTACAGGCAGGTAATCCGGTGTTTAAACATCGGTACGCCGGAAAAATAGAAACCGGCGAAATTACCCAAACCGACCCTTACATGGGGAACGTATAAAATATCCCCCAAAAAGGGGGATCGCTTTTGAAAGAAATTATGCTTATTTTGTATTACATGTACAGTAAACTGTCTATAATCAAGGTAAATTTCATAATTTCTTTCATTTTGCTTTTTAGCTTAAAGCTATCTGCCCAAAGCTATAACTTTACAAATTACAGTCTAAAAGATGGCCTGCCGCAATCGCAGGTGATGGTAATTTATCAGGCAAAAGACAGAACGCTTTGGCTTGGAACTTTTGGCGGGGTAAGTAATTTTGATGGTAAAGAATTTATCTCATACAGCAAAGCAGAAGGACTGGGCTCGAACTCGGTAAACAGCATTGTTGAGGATAATCAGGGACAGATGCTTTTTGGTACCGAAAGAGGTATCAATATCTTAAAAAAAGGTAAAATAAGCACTTTATACTCAGGACAGGTAGTTACCCATTTACTTAAAGATAAAAAAGGAGCAATCTGGGGGCTAACCGAGCACCAGCTTTTTAAAGTCGAGAAAGGAAAGCTTGTCTTTTATCCCTTCAAGAACCGAAAGGTAAGCACCATAAAAGCAGATCGGCACGGCGATTTATATGCTTTAGTTTCAGGAGATGGCATTTATAAACTTAGTGGCGATACATGGGCTATTAACCAGGTATTACCATACGAGATACAGGCCTTTGCCATCAGAGAAATCCTTTTTGATAAAAAGATTGATAACAAAATCTATTTGCTGACCTATCAAAAGGGGGTTTACGTACTCGAAAACGGTGCGACCAGACTCTTTTTCCAAAATCCTGATATAGATACTTACTATTCTTTAGAGCAGGATAACAAAGGAAATATGTGGGTTGGCAGTGAAAGGGGAGCTTATCTTATCGGTAAGGATGGCATTATCACCAGGTTTAACGGCGAAAATGGCTTAAGCGATAACCAGGTAGATAAGATTTTCAGCGATGCAGAAAATAACATCTGGATCTCGTGTTTTAGTGATGGGATTTATAAATACGAAGGCGATGCTTTTATACGCTACAATACATTTAAAGGGCAGAATGTTGCTTATCCGATAAGTGGTATAGCCGCTGATAAAAATGATCGTTTATGGATTGGGACCTATAACCGAGGCCTTTTTAAGTACGATGGTAACGAGGTAGAGGAGATCAATTTGCCTGATTTTATGGGCAAAAAAATATACTTTGTATATGCCGATAAAGCCAAAAACGTATGGATTTCGGTGTATAATAATGGTGTTTGGAAGTATAATGGAAAACAGTTCATCCAGATATTAAAACCCGATCGTTTTGACAATAGCTCCATCGTTGAAGATCTGGAAGGTGGAATCTGGATCAACGGCCCCATGACATCAACTTATTTGAAAGATGGCAAAACAGAGAAAATAACCGGTTTTGATGGCTATTCTTCATGCATTTACCCGCTAAGCAAGGATAGCATATTGCTGGGTACATCGAAAGGTCTTACCTTAATCAGGAACAAAAAGGTAGATCGTTCATTTAAAATTAAGCAGCTTGACAATGTATATGTTTTAAGCATGATTAAGCATGGCGATAATATAATTTTTGCTACGCTTGGTGATGGTATTGTAACCTGGAACGTTAAAACAAAAGGCATTAAACGCTATGTTGTGGCCAATGGTTTAAATTCGAACGATATTTACAGTTTGGCAATTGACAACCGCGATAAGCTTTGGGTGGGAACCGGACGAGGGATTAATAAACTCACCTTTAACAAGGCAGAAAATGGTTATACGGTATTTAGAGATCACCCGCTTATTGTAGAGTGCAACCAAAATGCTATTCTCCATTACAAAAACAGCATATTGGTTGGTACAATTACTGGTCTTGTTCGGTGCAAGGTGCTTACCTCTGCTGAGACCAAAAAAAATCCATTCATCCATATTCAGCAGGTAAGTATTTATCACAAAAACGATCGTTCAAAAGATCTTTCGGTTGATCTGAACGGGCGGGGAGATAAATTTTACAAGCTCAACTATAGCCAAAACCACATTTCAATTAGTTTTAAAGGCGTTTACCTCACCAGCCCCGAAAGTGTGCTTTACCGGTATAAACTTGTTGGAGCAGATAACGATTTTAGCAAACCGGTACCCAATACCGAAATTGAATATTCGGCCATCAGGCCCGGAAGTTATACTTTTCAGGTATATGCCATTGCGAACGGACAGCAATCCAATGTCGAGCAATTCAGTTTTACTATTGTGCCGCCATTTTACGATACCATCTGGTTTAAGGTAATCGCATTTTTGGTGCTTATATTTTTAATCTGGCTGATTTTCTACCTGATTTTTAAAACCCGTGAACGGAAAAAATTCCAGATGGAGAAACTGAAGTTAAAGGAGCAGGAAAAAATCAGAAAGCAAACTGCAGAAGATTTTCACGATGATATCGGCAATAAGCTTACGCGGATTAATGTTTTGTCGGAGATTTTGGATAAAAAAGTAGACGGCACACAAAAAGAGCAGAAAGAGCTGATTAAAATGATCAGGGAAAACGCAGGGTTGCTTTACACCGGAACAAAGGATATTCTGTGGGCCTTAGATCCGCATAGTGATAACCTGTTCGAAATATTGGTGCATATCAAAAATTTCGGGATAGATCTTTTCCAAAATACTGGCGTAGAATTTAAAATGGAAGGGGTATTAAGTGAATATCAGAAACTACATTTATCGATGGAGTTTAACCGCAACCTCACGCTTATCTTTAAAGAGATGCTCAATAATGTGCTAAAACATGCCAATGCAAGCCAAGTGCTAATTATGGTAATCGAAACAGATCACAATACCATAAATATCTTAACAACGGATGATGGTGACGGTTTTGACCTGGGATCGGTAGAGCGCGGAAGGGGTTTAAATAATATCCAAACGCGCTGCAAACGCATTAAATCTACCTTCGAAATCTCGTCAATTAAAGGAAAAGGGACCACAACAACAATTTCTACAAGAATTCCTGTTACAAAATGAGGTAAAAAGCATCTAAATAAAAACACCATCCCAAATGAGCCAAAATTTACGAATCGTTTTAATTGAAGACGATGACATTATAAGAATGGGTTACGAATCGTTATTAACCGATGTAACTGAGTTTTCTGTTGTAAATTCTTACACATCCTACGATTTAGCCAAAAAACAGCTGGTTGCCGATCAGCCCGATGTAATCTTACTTGATATCCAGATGCCAGGTACGAACGGATTACAGGCATTACCATTTATAAAAAAAGCACTTCCACATACCCATATTATCATTTTAACCGTTTTTGATTCACCCGAGCTTGTTTTCGAAGCTTTAACAATGGGAGCGGGGGGCTATCTGACTAAAAACTCAAGCGCAGCAAAAATTATAGATGCAGTTAGGGAAGTAAGTACCGGTGGTGGGGCCATGAGTACCAATGTGGCCAGGATAGTGATGCATTCTTTCCAAAAGAACCTTGATTCTCCATTAACCAAGCGCGAAACTGAAATATTAGAACGCATCGCAAACGGATTAACCAAATCACAGATCGCCAACGATTTGTTTATAGACCAGGAAACTGTACGGAGCCACGTCAAAAATATCTACATCAAACTGGATGTAAATTCAAAATCAGACGCGATTAAAACAGCTAAAGAAAAGCGGTTTATTTAATCAATAACACATTTTTGGTAAAAAATAATGCTAAAATCACCCTTTTTGGGTGATCCTTTCGGTTCATTTTCGGTTTAATTTTACATCATACAATTAAACACGCAAATGAGCCAATCTGCAAAATCTTTTTATGTGCAAGTTAAGCAACTAAATGATGCAGAAAGCTACTATGCCAATTGTTTAGGTATGCCTACCGAGGCCACCATGATTTCTGGAAAGGAAAAAGGGCTGCTGGTAAAAGTCGATCAGGATACCCATCTTTTTCTTTCGGAAGAAAAACACCAGAACCAAACCCGTAAAATAATATTAACCAGCGATGATTGCTTAGAAGATTATTGCAGGTTAAAATCGCGAGGTGTGGTTTTTAAAAAAGCACCAGCTTACCTGAGCGAAGGTTTAAGTGTCGAATTTTCTGATCCCTATGGTAACGATTTTACCATTTTGGAGCAACGTAACTACAATGAGGACTAAGCCATGAGATACGTAAAAGAATTAAGCAACAGGAACAAGATTGTAAGTGAAAGCACTTGCGAAGCCTTGTACGAACAGCAGAATGATGCGTATACCATTAAATTCGTTTTTAATGGTGCCGAAACCTGCGAAATCAATAAACGTAAATTCAATATTTACCCCGATACTTTTGCGGTGGTAAATGCAGGGAGCAATTTTAGCAGCAAAATAGATTCTATTAGTCCGGTAAATACATTTGCCGTTTCTTTTGGCGAGCGTTTTATCGCAGATTTTCACCGTAGTTTTTCGTACAGCAATGAAAATTTGCTGGATGGAAAAGAGGCTAACGAAATGCCTGATTTTATGGAATCTTTATACCCTTTCGCTGGCGATATGCGCTTTAACGTGCTGCACCTTAAAAACCAGCTCGATAAAGGTTTAAAAGATGAAATGCTCATCAACGAGTATTTATACCACTGCCTGCTCAACTATTATAAAATTTACGATAAAGAAGTAGTACAGAAACTGGATAAATTAAGCTTTATCAAGACAAAAACCCGTCAGGAGGTTTTAAAAAGGTTAACACTGGCCAAAGAGTACATCAGCAGCAATTACGACCAGAACATTACACTGGAGCAAATTGCAGAACAGGCTTGTTTATCGGTTAACCATTTGCTGCGAACATTTAAAGAAGCGTACGAAATTAGCCCTTATCAGTTTTTAATGCAGCTGAGGTTAAACCGCGCTAAAAAACTATTGCAAACCACTTCTTATTCTTTGAATGAAATAGTGGGTTTGGTTGGGTTCGAATGCCCAAGTTCATTCATCAGGTTATTTAAACATACATTCAATATCACTCCTTTAAAGTATAAGAAGAGTAGGTTGAATTAAAATACAAATAGTGATATCTGCATATTTTGTATATACAGATGAAACTATTTTTGAAGCTCTTGCAGGACAATTTGTAGAAGTTTTTTCCTGTTTAGGTTAATAATGATTAAAAAAGCAAACTGCCAGGATTGGAGTTTGCTTTTTTGCGTTTAATACTGCCGTTTAAGCCAAAATGGTGACTTTCGCATATTTTTGGATTTCTCAACTACCTACATTGCTCATTGATTTGGTTTTGTGCACATCCCCGCTGAAAACTGAAGAACTAATTAATTACTAACTATTTATTTCCAAACATGAAACAAAAATTACTATTGATTTTTATGGTTACGGTTTTGTCTTATTTTAATGCCATTGCGCAAAATAAGACCATAACCGGAAAGGTGGTTGACGCAGACGATGGCTTGCCATTGCCTGGAGTATCCATAAAATTAAAGGGAACCACGCAGGTAACCCAAACCACAGGACAGGGTACTTTCTCTATTTCTGTACCCCAAAATGCAGAAGCATTAATTCTAAGCTACGTTGGTTATACTGAGCAAGAGGTAAAAATAACCGGCCAAACGTTAACTATTCACCTGGTATCATCGGCCAAAAACTTGCAGGATGTAATGGTTATCGGTTACGGAACGGTAAAGAAAGAAAACTTTACGGGATCTGCAGCGGTAGTTAAAGAGGATGTTTTTAAAGATCGTCCGGTTACTTCTTTTGAAAAGGTTTTACAAGGAGCAGCAGCAGGTGTGCAGGTTACCAGCGTATCTGGTCAACCGGGTGCTACTTCTACTGTTAGGATTCGTGGAGTAGGTTCCTTCACGGCTTCGAGTACCCCACTTTATGTAGTAGATGGTATTGCCATTACCAATGGCGATTTAAGTTCTGTTGCACAAACTTCTGATGTGCTTTCTTCTATTAACCCTAACGATATTGCTTCGGTTACTGTATTAAAAGATGCAACTGCAGCAGCTATTTACGGTTCGAGGGCAGCAAATGGTGTGGTATTGATCACAACAAAGCAAGGAAAAGCGGGCCAAACTAAATTGAATTTAAGCTCTAGCACTGGCTATTCTTACCAGGCAGTAGATAAGCACGAGGTAATGGATGCCACGCAGTATTACAAAACATTTTGGGATGTTTATTATGCACAGCGTTTGGCAGCGGGTTTAGCTCCTGATGCTGCAGCTACTGCGGCAAATGGATTAACCATTGGTAAATTGGTGGTAAATCCATACAACACCGCTAATCCTTACGCAGCAAATGGCGTATTGGCTAATGGAGCATCATTGCTTTACGATACTGATTGGCGTGATGAAGTATTACGCAGAGGCGTAACTAAAAATATCGATTTATCAGCTAGCGGCGGTAATGATAGGAGCAAATTCTTTGTTTCAGGTGGTTACTTTGAACAAAATGGTATTGTAATCCGTTCAGATTTTAAACGCTATTCTGGCAAATTTAACTTCAATACCGATGTTACTGATTTCTTAAAAGTTGGTATTAACAACAGTTTGACCCGCACCGAGCAAAACACTCCAGCCGGAAGTACTGGTTCTGATAACCCGGTAAACTTTGCCGATCAAACAGCCAATATTTACCCATTATATGTACGCGATGCAAACGGGAACGTAGTATATGATGCTACCGGAAATCCTGTTTACAACTATGTTAACCCGGTTACACCAGATTTTAACCCCATAGGTTTATCTAAACTGAATGAATACAATACCATAACCAATAGGGTTATCACCAGTCCTTATGCTGAGGTTCGGTTTTTAAAAGATTTTGTTGCTAAAAGTATGGTGGGAGTTGATTACATCAATAACCGCGAGCGTCAGTTCTACAACATGGAGCATGGCGATGGTGTGAGTGTAAAAGGACGTGCATACCGTTATTCAAAAGAGGATGTTACCGTAACGTTTCAAAATACTTTAACCTATAACAAAACTTTCAATCAGCATAATTTCGATGTTTTATTAGGCCAGGAAGCGTACCGTTCAAAACGTGATTATAACTATTCGCAGGTTACAGGATTCCCTTTCCCCGGCACTAATGAGCAAATTGCAGCATCAACGCCTTCGAGAGTAGAGTCTTACTATACCCAACAAAGGTTTGCTTCGTATTTTTCGCGTTTGCAATATAACTACGCAGGTAAGTATTATCTATCTGGAAGTTTAAGAAGAGACGGTTCATCTGTTTTTGGAAACGACAATAAATATGGAACGTTTTATTCTGTTGGTGGTGGATGGCGCATCGGCAGAGAGAATTTCTTAAAAGATGTAAACTGGATTGATGAATTAAAGTTAAGAGCCAGTTATGGTACTTCAGGTAACGACAGAATTGATCGTTATGCAGCACAGGGTTTATATGGCCTTGGCAAAAACTACGAAGGACAATCTGGTATTAACTACGTTCAGCTCGAAAATGTAAATCTGAAATGGGAGCAGAATTCAACTTTAGATATTGGTGTGGAGTTCGCTTTCCTGAAAGGAAAAATTAGTGGTGAAGCCTCGTATTACAAAAGAGGGTCTAAAGGCTTATTGTTTGATCAGCCCCTTACAAGGTTGACTGGTTTTGATAATTTGACTACAAACCTTGCTTCAATGGATAATTACGGTGTAGAAATTTTATTAAACGGAAACCCGGTTAAAACCAAAGATTTCGATTGGAACATCTCCTTTAACATTACTTCAAATAGAAACAAAATCAATGCAATGACCCAAAATGAGGTAATTGATGGTACTAAAAGATGGAAAGTGGGAGCTGACAGATATCAATGGTATTTACGTGATTATGCAGGAGTTGATCCGGCAGATGGCCGACCAATGTGGTATACCGACGAAATTGTAAATGGTCAGGCGACAGGCAACAGAATTACAACAAAAAACTGGTCAACGGCAACACGTTATGATGGTTTAGGTTCTTCGCTACCAAAATTCACAGGAGGTTTTAACAACACTTTTAGATACAGGGAATTTGATTTAAGCGTATTCACTTATTTTTCTACCGGAGCTAAAATTTATGATACCCTATACGGTAACTTAATGCATAGTGGTGGCTCTGTTGGTAAGCAATTATCAATAGATAATTATAACAGCTGGCAAAAACCAGGTGACATAACCGATGTGCCTCGTTTTGTGATCAATAATACTGATTTAGGAAACAGCCAGTCGTCACGTTTCTTATACGATGGATCATTTATGCGTGTTAAAAATATCACATTGGGCTATTCATTAAAGAAAAACTGGTTAGAAACTATCCATTTGTCAAATGTTAGGGTTTATTTAATGGCTGAAAATCCATTTACTTGGGCTAAACATAAAGGTATGGACCCTGAATCAGCCCTTACCGGTTTAACTGATAATGATATTCCAAATGTTAAAACATTTACGTTAGGTCTTAATGTTGGATTTTAATTGATAAAGTAATGAGAAAGATAAAAACATATAAAACCGCCATATATACCGGAGTAATGCTTCTTCTTGTTGGAGCAACATCCTGCAAGAAAGAATTTTTGCAGGTAACCCCTACACAGCAAATAAATGCTAAAGATGCTTTTTCATCAGGAGCAAAAATACAGGCAGCCATGACTGGTATTTATGATCTGACTACCTTTTCGGGTTACACTAATAATATGATATTAAGTGCCGATGTTAAGGGTAACGATGTGATGATTGTGAGCGGTGCTGGAAATTATAACCGGTTTGTAGCACAATATCAGTTTGTAGAAACAGTAAACAATGGCGATGTCTATGCCTGGTGGCAGTACAGTTATAAAGTAATTTCAAATGCGAACCAGTTTGTAGTGAACATCCCGGATGCACCTATAACCGATGCCTTAAAAACAGAATATCTGGCCGAAGCGCGAGCGTTAAGAGCTTACACTTATTTTTGGTTGGTACGTTGGTTTGCACAACCTTATGCCGTGAATCCTGACGCCCTTGGTGTACCGATTTTAAGGAAACCTTTAGGTCCGGATGAAACATCACCTGCCAGAGACAAAGTAAAAGATGTGTATGCTTTCATTATTGATGATTTGAAATATGCCGAAACGAACTTGCCAACAGCAGGCCGAACCAGTATTTACAGGATGAGTGTTCCTGCAATACAAGGCATGTTAGCTCGTGTTTATTTAAACATGGGTAATTGGGCCGAAGCCAGCCGCTACGCTAAGTTAGCCCGTGCAGCAAAGCCATTAAGTACCGCCGCTGCATTGTTAACCGGCTTTAACAATCCAACTAGCGAGTGGATTTATGCTATCAATGTAAGAACAGATGATAACCAGGGTTTCCTTGCAGTATCATCATTTTACGATCCTTACGATTCTGGTTATTCGAGTTTTAGGGTTACTGATGATTTCTTTAATTCTTTTGCCGCAAACGATGAGCGTAAAAAACAGTTTCTGGTTAAAAGCAGCCCGGGAGCAGCAGCTAGCACAGGCGCTTACAAAAGAAGAGGAGAGGGATATCTGATCAATAAATTCGACTTTACAACTACTCCTGCTAATAATCAGGTGCTAATCCGGTCTTCAGAGATGTATTTAATAGAGGCAGAAGCAGAAGCCAGATTAAATAACGAACCTGCCGCTAAACAAGCTTTATTGGCTATTCAACAACGTGCTGGTGTAGCTACTGTTGTTTCGACAAACACAGGCAATGCCTTAATTGAAGAAATACTGTTGGAGCGTAATAAAGAATTATATGGCGAAGGACATAAGTTCTTTGATTTGTTGCGTACGAAAAAAGGTGTCGACAGAACCGGCTCTACCGTGCACTGGAAAATTGTAAACTTTCCGTCTGGTGATAACAGATTGGTTTCTCCGATTCCTCAGTTAGAGCTGGATGCTAATCCGGTTTTAAAACCTCAGCAAAACCCAGGTTATTAATCCATTTCTGCTGAATTAAATTCAGTTTACAGCCCTTTCCAAAACCAATTGGAAAGGGCTTTTTTGTTGGAGTATCACATTTTAGTTACCTGATAATTATGGTGTTATCGGCATATTATTATTCTGCGTTGTAGCCGATCTTTAATAAAAAAACACAGATAGTTATGAAACTAAAAGCTTTGGTGATTCTATTACTAGGTATTACAATCACAAATAATGTTTTAGCAGCGGAAAAACCCACTGCAAGCCATAAATCGGTTATTAATTACTTTATGGATAGCTATATGAATTCTGACTACAAGAAGTTAAAAGCTGTTTTAAGTGATGATGCCGTATTTACATCGAACAGGGATGTGAGGGTGATAAAGCACAAAGCAAGTGAGGTTCTGGCTCAAATGAAAAAAGATGAAGGCGTAATACAAAAAGACTGTAACATCAGCTCTACCATCGTTTCTGAAACAGATGCGTTGGTTATTGCCCGTGTAGATGTAAATTACGAGCTGTTTGATGGTGCACAACAGAACTTTGTAATTATGGAGAAAAATAAAGAAGGAGAGTGGAAAATTACTCAGGTATACAAAGTTTTCGTTACCAGCGAAAGCCAGGCTAAAAAACTGGTTTAAATTTTAGTTTTATGTTAAATGCAAAAAAGGCCTGGTGTAAAAACCGGGCCTTTCGTATTTAAAGTTATGCTGATCTTAAAAGTTTATCGGCAATTCTATTTGTGTTTTATCCCAGCCGGCAATCAGGGTGGCGCCTTCGGTTGCGGGGGTAAAAGTTAAAGAGAAATATTCTATTGGTTTAGCCAAAGTTTTAACCGGAACATTTACCCTTACGATATCTTTAGCCTGGTTATAGCTAAATGCTCCCCATTTATCTGTTTCACTATTAATAATAATGGTCCAGGTATCTTTATTAGGGATGGCAAATAAGCTATAAGTGCCTGCTTTGATTTTCTTTCCGCCTATGTTTACCTTTTTAAAGAAACGGATCTCGGTGCTTTCGTTGGCACCAAAACGCCAAACCGTTCCGTACTGCTCTAAAACACCAAAAATATCGCGCCCTTTTTTCTGTGGACGGGAATAAACAACCTTAATTACCGGTTTTGTTAAATCGCCGGCTTTTGCTTTTGGTGCATTTAAGGGAAAATATACAATATCTGCAGGACTAGAGTCTGCAGCCGGGAATTTTACTTCTGTGGCCTGTTGAGCCTTTGCACTAAAGCATATAAGAGCGAAAACAACAATGAATATATGTTTCATCTGCTGTGAATTAAGACGTAACCTATAAAGCGCATCAGCACTTTAGGGCTTATACGTAAATAAAAATGAATTAGTATTTTCTACCTTTAACGATAGCGTTTAAAAATAAGCCTGCTGTTAACAAACCTAAAACACCACCTAATAAAGCGAAAATGTAGTTTTGTGTAATGATTGCTCCAGTTAAAACTCCGAAGAATAAACCTAAAGCATAATATAACCAGTTAAAATTATTGCTGCTGTTCTCTTGTACACTCATGTTTTTTATTATTTGGAGGCAAAGTTAATATTTATTTTAAATTTTAATTTGTGATTAGCACCAATATTCCAATTAATTATCAATTCGGTCTAATTTATAACCCTTGTTTTTTAAATAGCCAATGAGTTCGGGTAAACGGTTATAAAATTTATCAGTTCTTCGGGCATCAGTGCCGATGTGCAACAACAAAATAAATCCATTTAAACCATTTGGCTTTGTCTCGTTAAAAGTGGTGATTGATCGATATATTTCTTCGCTGGTGCGATAACTTTTTCCCATTTGCGGGTAGGTGTAATCGGCGTTCGACCGCGTTCCGGGCGTAAAGTTAACCAGTTGCAAACCTTGCTCATTTGTCCAGTTGGCAATGGTTTGGTTATACCACTCATATGGAGGTAAAAAATACCGTGCTGCTTGTTTGCTTATACCAAAAGCCTCCATGGCATTATAATTGGCTTTTAGATCGTTTACAAATGTGGCTTGGGTTAGCAGTAAACTATCACGTTTCTCCCAATCGCAGTATAACAGGTGTTTATCTGAATGCGGGCCCAAATAATGCCCATCTTTTTTGAGACCTTTAATCAGGGCGCTGAAGTTTTTGTTCCGGTAAAAATTTCCGGTTAAAAAGAATGATGCTTTTACCCCTTCCTGTGCTAATACTGTCCTGATTTTTTCTCCGCCATTGGCAAATTCATCACCAGTAAAAACCAAATGTATTTTCTTTTGTGTAGAATCGCGGCGGATGATTGCGCCCAGACTTTTAGTTTTATGGTCAGTAGATTTAGCCTGGGCTGCCTTGGCTGCCAGCAAATAGATTAGCGATGCTGTGCCGTCCATAGTAGGTTCGTTGGTGCTGTAATCGCCATAGTCATCATGGTAAACCGCTAAATCACTTTGAAAATCAGCGTATTCATCTGCTTCGTTTAATTTAATGCCAATCAGCCCCTTGTAAATGTTGGTGTAAACAGGGCCGTCAACTAATCCGCCGTCAATCGGATAATTTTTCAAATGGGTAAAGGCCGAATGTGGATCGATTGGCGTATCGCCCCATTGTGGGAGGCCGTAAACCATACTGGTGCCCCAGGGATTGCAGCCAAAAATCCAGTCGAAATTGGCTTGCGCCAGTTCAGCAAAAGTATTATCGCCACTTAATGCTGCATACCAGTTACATTGCATAGCAAAAGCAACCATTAAATTGTTGCTGCACCAGATAAAGGGGATGCCGCGGTAAAAAGCATTGTTTTTGGCCCGGTTCCATACCTGTTCTATACCTGTTTTATAGTATCCTGTGGTTGTACCTTCGCCCTGTTTAGCCACTTCGTAATGACCCAAATTGATAAAAGGGTAGTACTGATAGTGTGCTGCAGTATCTTTCTGGAACCAGGGCGTAACGGTTTCATGTTTGGCATACTTTAAGGCAAGCCTGGCCTTATTCCGGTCGGGTTTTTCTTTGCCAAAGTTAAACGACGCTTCGGCGAGCTCCATATCGTCGATCCAATTGTCTTCAGCATAAATGTAAGGCGATTTTACCGAAACAGTTTGGGTTACACCCGGTTTCAGTAAAGCATAGCGATAGGCACTCAGGGCTTTATGAGTTAGTGTTTGGGCATATTGTTGATCTATACCTTTAAACAATACGGCACCCAGGTTAAAAGCGCTTGTAAATTTAGCTGCTGTAGAGCTTGTGCCGGTGGTGTTGTTCATCAGTTTACCACGCTGTTGAGGTTCGCCGGTTATAAAATACAAGGGGCGCTCGAAACCTTTGCCATATTGATTATCTTCTTTTGGAATGCGCATGCTGATGTGATCGCGATCATCGGCCAGCTGATTAAACATGACGTTCTGCTTCGGATGCATTTTCAGCAACCAGTCAAGTCCCCATTTGGCTTCATCTAAAACATCGGCCTTCCCATTTTTTCCATCCAGGCCATTGGCTTGTTGGGTATCGCCAAAAACCTGAGGAAAATCGCGATAAGCCATTAACAGGTGGTAAGTGGCATTTGCCGATGTGGTTGCGTATTGCAGGTAGTCACTGGCATCATGCCAGCCACCCGAGGCATCGAAATGGGTACTATCTTTAATCCCTGCTTTGGTGCCGTAAAGCACAAAACCATCGTGTGTATGGCAGCTGTCTTTTAAATAAGGATTAAATCCGCTGCGTTGCTGTCGCATATAGCGTAAACAAAAGTCGGCAGCTCCTTTGTAAACATCATTATTAATTAACAGCAGGGGCGAAGTGGCTCCGGCGGCACGGATATAAAATCTACCCTTCCTTTCAAAATCGCTAAAAGTTAACCGGGCGGTTTGTTTAAAAGGCCCGTAGCTACCAAAGCTTTTAATATTGGTTGAGGAATATACAACAGCATTTGTTTCCTGTTCCAGGATTTCGAAGCGATTAGGTATCTGATCTGTTTTACTTGCCCATACGGCTACTTTAATGCTTTCTGTTGGGTAACCAAGCAAATTTATCCTGATCCAGGCCGCTTCATTCCGGTGTCTTCTAACGTTGAAGGCATATAGAATCAAACAGATACCTAATGCTGTTATGGTGGCGAAGAATTTATTTTTCATGCTTTAAGGAGGATAATTGCATTTAAAATTAGGGTTTTATCAAGATAATGTAAAAGAAGTACATAAACACTTGCAAGTTAATCAATCGTTTGATTAATTTTGTGTCGTCAAAAAGAAAATGAAAACAGAAAAAGTAGATAAAAGACAGGCCATTTTGGAAGCAGCAGAAAAGCTGTTTTGCGAAACGGGGTACGAGGGAACTTCTACCCGCCAGATTTCAAAGGAATCGGGAGCGAACATGGCCATGATAAATTATTATTTCGGTTCGAAAGAAGGGGTTTTTGTAGAGATAATGAACGAGCGTATTGCCAGTTTCGCATCTCAGCTAAAAATCATTAACGAGGATAAGATATCAGCAATTGAAAAACTTCATAAAGTTATTGAAGGTTATGTAAACCGGATCCTGAACAATACTGCCTTTCATAAAATGATGCACCGGGAGTTGTCTTTAACCCAGCGGCCAGAGATGTACGATAAAATTAAAGATGCTATGGGGCAGAATATGCAGCTGATTGATCGCATCATTACCGATGGGATTGAGGATGGTTCTTTTAACAAGGATGTTGATGTGCGCATGATCATTGCAACCATTATGGGAACGATTTCCAATGTTGTAATCGCGCCGAATAAAATCCTATCCTGCTCTAACTTCGATCTGAACAATCCGAAAGACAAAAAAATGATTAAGGAGCGGGCCATAACCCACTTGCAACACCTAACAAAAGTTTATTTAACAACGAAAAGATGATACCCAAATCAATAAGATTAATGCTTGTGGCATCATTAGTTCCGGCGGCTTTATTTGCACAAGGCAGCAAGGAATTAAATATTAATCAGGCAATAGAACTTGGCATAGCCAATAGTAAAAACTTAAAACTCTCGCAGAACAAAATTGATGAGGCGGTTGCACAACTGGCCGTGGTAAAAGATAATGCTTTACCTACTGCTAACGCCAGCTTTATGTACAATCATGCCGAAATCCCGACCACCACTTTTACCTTACCGGGAAGCGAATCTTCGTTTCACCTCCCTAAAAGAGCCGATGCTTTTGTAGGAACAGCTGCGGTACAAGAGTTGGTTTACGGTGGTGGTAAATTAAAGTATGCCAAAGAATCAACTAAACTCCTGGCCGACGTGGCCCGTTTAGATGCCGATAAAAGCAAAGAGGAAATTACCTACGCTGTAATTAATACTTATTATGCTTTGTATAAAGTTTTGCAGAGCAGAAAAGTGGTTGATCAGAATTTAGAGGCCATTGCAGCCCAGATTAAGCAGGCACAGCGTTTCTTTGAGCAAGGTATTGTAACCAAAAACGATGTATTGCGTTTTCAGTTGCAGCAGGCCAATGTTACGCTTACGCAAATGGATATCGAAAGCAACCGCAAGGTAATTAATTACAATTTAGATATCCTTTTGGGTTTACCAGAAGATACTGAAATTAAAATTACCGATCCGAGCGCTGGTTTAAAAGCGGCAGGTTCGCTTAACGAGTATATTGGTTTAGCTATGGCCAACCGCCAGGAACTAAAACAACTTGATGTACAAGATAAGGTTGCCGGTTTTAACATCAAAACTATTAAGGCTAACACTTTGCCTACAGTAGGTGTAGGAGCAAATCTTTACTATATTAACCCAAGTGGCAATTTTATTCCGCCAACAAATCAGTACTTAATGCCGGTAACTTTGGGTGCTACCATTTCGTGGAACATTGGTAACCTCTGGACCAATAAAAACAAAGTAAGCGAGGCTAAAATCCAGCAGAACGCCATTAGCATTCAGAAAGATATTTTATCAGATCAGGTAAAAACCGATATCAATAAGAACTTTCAGAGCTATCAGGTAGCCGTAAATAAAATTCAGGTTTTAGAAACTTCTATTTCGCAGGCTACAGAGAACGATAAATTACTGGCTTCGAAATACAAAAACAATGTGGCTTCTGTTACCGATCGTATCGATGCAGAAACCTTATTGTACCAGGCAAAAATAAACTTAGAAATAGCAAAAGCCGACGCTGGTTTGGCTTACTATACCTTATTAAAATCAACAGGAAAAATAACGCAATAAATACAGCAATGACAACTGAAAAGAAAAAAAAGAGCCTAGTAGTACCCATAATTTTAGGCGTTTTACTAGTAATAGGTGCCGTTTTCGGTATCACAGAGTGGAATTATTATAGCAAACACGTAGATACAGACGATGCACAGATTGATGGTGACATCAGTCCGGTTGTTGCCCGTGTTGGCGGTTATGTTAAGGACATTAATTTCGAAGAAAATACCCACGTAACCGAAGGTCAGGTTTTGGTTAAACTTGATGATAACGATTACAAAGTGAAATTAGAACAGGCGCAATCGGGCCAGAAAGGCGCAAGTGCCGGTGTTGGTGTAGCGCAATCGCAGATTATTGCTACACAAGCTAATACGAGTACAGCTAAAGCCAATGTAGAAACTGCAAGGGCTAATGTTCAATCGGCAAATGTTAAATTAATTTTAGCGCAGAAAGATTTTGCACGCTATGCAAACCTGGTAAAAGATGGTTCGATCACTCAACAGGCTTTCGATCAGTCAAAGGCTTCAAAAGAAGCGGCAGAAGCAGCAAAGCAAGCAGCACAAGCAGCCTATCAGGCAGCTCAGGATCAATATAATGCTGCGGTTAAACAAGTAGGTACCACCCAATCACAACTGGCAGTTAGCAGCAATGTCATCAGTCAGCGCCAAAGCGATATCGATTTTGCTACCTTACAACTTTCATATACCGATATTAAAGCACCGGCTTCTGGTATTGTTTCTAAAAAGAATGTACAAAAAGGTCAGTTGGTACAAGCTGGTCAGTCGTTATTCTCGGTAGTAAACGACGGCAGCATTTACGTTACAGCCAATTTTAAAGAAACCCAGTTGGAGAAAATCAAATCAGGCTCAAAAGTAGAGATTGAAGTAGATGCTTATCCTGACGAAAAAATTGAAGGTGAAGTATATAATTTTGCACCGATTACAGGCGCTAAAGGCTCTTTATTGCCTCCTGACAATGCTACTGGTAACTTCGTTAAAGTTGTACAACGTGTTCCGGTAAAAATCAAAATCCATCCATCAAAAGAATTGCTGGCTAAATTACGCCCGGGTATGAGCGTTAAAGCTTCAGTTTCTGTTAATTAATATTTAAAATGGCCGAAGTAGGTTTAAAAAAGTGGATTATTACCTTTACGGTGATCACGGCTTCGTTATTGGAGCTGATTGATACGACCATCGTAAACGTAGCTATTCCACAAATACAGGGAAACCTGGGCGCCACGCTGGAGGATGTGGCCTGGCTTTCCACCGGCTATGCGGTAGCAAACGTTATCGTATTGCCAATGTCGGGCTGGTTGGGTAACCGGTTTGGCAGGAAAAATTATTTTCTTACCTCCATTATTGTTTTCACACTGGTTTCGTTTCTGTGCGGAAACGCAACCTCATTAAATGAACTTATTTTATTCAGGATTATACAAGGTTTGGCCGGAGGGGGGTTAATATCAACTGCACAAGCCATCTTAATCGAAACCTGGCCACGTGAAGATGTGGGGATTGCAACCGCCCTTTTCGGTTTGGGAGCAGTAGTTGGACCAACTGTTGGGCCAACCATTGGTGGTTATATTCTGGATATCAGTTCGTGGCCATGGATTTTTTATGTAAACATTCCCGTCGGGATACTGGCGGCCTACTGTACCTACACCTTTGTGCGCGCCACCCCTAAAGAAGGGCAGGGTCAACCTGTCGATTGGTGGGGGATAGCCTTATTGGCTATTGCAGTAGGTAGTTTACAAACCGTTTTAGAAAAAGGAGAGAGCGAAGACTGGTTTGCCACACCATACATTACAGCTTTGGCAGCAGCAGCAGTATTTGGTTTATTGCTTTTCATCTGGCGCGAAATGAGTACCGACCACCCCATTGTGAACTTTAAAATTATGCGTCACCGTAGTTTTGCGGTGGGTATGTTTACCTCTTTCATCCTGGGCTTTGGTTTATACGGATCGGTGTTTATTTTCCCGGTGTTCTGTCAGAACCTGTTGGGTTTCTCGGCTTTGCAAACAGGCGAATTGCTGTTCCCGGGTGGTTTATGTACCATCGTAATGATGCCGTTTATTGGTATTATGCTTAAAAAAGGAGTGCCGGCACAATTTATGGCCACCTTTGGTATGCTCGCTTTCTTTATTTTCTGTTGGATGTTGAGTAAATCAACCTTGCAATCGGGAACTGGCGATTTCTTCCTACCATTGGTCATCCGAGGTGTAGGTATGGCACTTTTATTCGTACCCTTAACTACTTTGGCTATCCAGGATTTAAAAGGCCCTGAAATTGGTCAGGGATCGGGTTTAAATAATATGATGCGCCAGTTGGGTGGTTCGTTTGGTATTGCCGCTTTAACCACATTGATCCACATTCGTTCGGGTTTTCACAGAAGTAATTTGTTAACCAATCTGAACGATTATAACCCTGCATTTGTAGAGCGTTTTAATGGTTTAATCAGAGGGTTTATGGCAAAAGGACAAAGTTTGTTCGATGCTAAAATTATGGCTGCAAAAGCGATGGAAGGAATCGTTACGAGACAAACAATGTTACTTACTTATGACGATGCATATTGGGTTGCCGGATTGATTATGTTGTTCTCAATTCCTTTGCTTTATCTTCAAAAGTTTAAGAAAAATGCAAACATTCCGACAGATGTGCATTAAAATTCGCAAAGAAACAGCCTAAATATTTGCAAAAAACAAAAACAGCCGGTGTATTTTATTACATCGGCTGTTTTAACCCAAAAAATTAACAATCAATGCAATGCCCTTAAACATTGCAAATGTTCTTACTCAACCACATGGTGGCCAAATAAGATTCTAAAATTAAAATTTATTCTACAATTTTCCAAATTGTAAGCCTTAGAATTTTAATACCTTACGCATTTTTTGTAGTATTACGGGATACAAAACTATTGCATAAGCTATGCCTAAACTTCGTTTAACTACGCAACGAGAATCTATTTTTAATAATGAGGTAATCTCAAAATTCGAACTCTTTAACAGTTTATTTCTCACCTTGCCTTTTTACAAAATTAAAGACACCGGTACCTTGCTTCCGCTGTTTTTTAAGAGCTGTGAAGAAGGCATTGCAAACGGAGAAAAACCTGCACAGATTATTGAAGAGTTTTTTGCCAAATACACCAGCTATACCGACCGAAAGGATATCGTAGATTTGCTTTTCAGGTTCATTCAATACATCGAGCGTCAGGTAGTACTTTTTGATGCCGTAGAAGATGCTTCTTTTACCAAGTTAAATACAACTGATGAGCAGAGTACCCTGGCTTTTATTTTAAAGAAGAATGCCGATAACAAGCCGGTATTGGCGAAAATAGAGAAACTGATAGACGAGCTTTCGCTACGCCTGGTTTTAACCGCACACCCAACACAATTTTATCCGGGCACTGTACTGGCTATTATTACCGATTTAACGCAAGCCATCCGTGATAACGACCTTACCTCAATGAACTCGCTATTGCAGCAATTGGGTAAAACGCCGTTTTTCAATAAAAAATCGCCTACACCTGTTGATGAGGCATTAAACCTGGCCTGGTTTTTAGAAAATACTTTTTATTTCGCTGCGGCGAACATTCAGGAAGAAATAGACCAGAACCTGGACGAATACAACCTTGAAACCAAAAAGATTTTAGAACTTGGTTTCTGGCCGGGAGGCGATAGGGATGGAAACCCAAATATCCATGCCGATACCACTTTAGAGGTTTCTAAAATGCTTCGTCAGATTTTGTTCCGCTGCTATTACCGCGATTTCAGGGTAATTAAACGCCGTATTACTTTCAGAGGCGTTGAAGAGAACATTGTTAAACTGCACGATGTGTTGTATAAAAATGCTTTCGATCAAACCTGCGAGCTTCAGGATATTTCAAGTGAGCTGAAAGAGAACCTGAATAAAATTAAAGACACGCTTTTAGAAGAGCATGATGGACTGTTTGTTGATCTGGTTAATGATCTGATCCGCAAAGTCGATTTGTATGGTAATTATTTTGCTTCGTTAGATATTCGTCAGGATAGCCGCGTGTTGCGTAACGTACATGCCTACTGCCGTGCAAATAAGCCGATTTCATCTTTATATCCTGCCGATTACGATAAGCTTTCGGAAACAGAGAAACTGGATCTGATTTCGTTTAAAGAAGCAACTATTGCTTATGCAAGCGAGCCCGATGCTTTAACCAAAGATACCATCGAGGTAATTAAAGAAATTAAAGGCATTCAGCAACGCAACGGCGAAAAGGCCTGCCACCGATTCATTATCAGCAACTGCCAGCAGGCAAGC
The DNA here is from genome assembly GCF_903166585.1 of Pedobacter ghigonis. GTDB lineage: Bacteria > Bacteroidota > Bacteroidia > Sphingobacteriales > Sphingobacteriaceae > Pedobacter > Pedobacter ghigonis. Next base: position 154,160 of record NZ_CAESCM010000009.1, on the reverse strand, counting down.
GATATTCTGCAGTTGATTGAGCTTTTCCTTTGGAATGGCTGGAGCAAAGATTCGTTAACCATCGATTTTGTGCCACTTTTCGAAACCGTAAATGATTTAAAAGGTGCTGCGGCAATTATGGATACTTTGTACAGTAACCCATTCTATAAAGCACATCTGGCTAAGCGCGGTAACAAGCAGCACATTATGCTGGGTTATTCTGATAGTACCAAAGATGGAGGCTATTTAATGGCTAACTGGTCTATTTTCAACGGCAAAACATCTTTAACGGCTGTTTCGGCTAAGCACAATATTCAACTGGCCTTTTTTGATGGTCGTGGCGGTCCGCCGGCACGTGGGGGAGGTAAAACACACCGTTTCTATGCTTCAATGGGTAAAGAAATTGCCAACAAAAACATGCAGTTAACCGTGCAGGGCCAAACCATCAGTTCGCAATACGGATCGGTAGAAAGCGCTGAGTTTAATATCGAGCAATTGATTAATGCAGGTTTAACTTCGGGCTTAAAAGAGAAACATAATGTTCTTCTGGATCCGGAAAACAAAGCCTTACTTGATGAAATGGCTGAAGATGCTTATACCACATTTGTCGATTTGCGCGAACACAAGCTGTTTGTAAGCTACCTGGAGAAACTTTCACCGTTAAAACTATTATCGCAGGCCAATATCAGTAGCCGTCCGGTAAAAAGAAATGGTGGTGGTGAAATGAAACTGGAAGACTTAAGGGCAATTAGTTTTGTAACCGCCTGGAGTATGTTAAAGCAAAACGTTCCGGGTTTCTACGGAATGGGAACTGCACTTAAAAACCAGGAAAAAGCGGGTAACTGGGATAAAGTGGTTAAGGTTTACGACGAGTCTGATTATCTGAAAACGATTGTAGATAACTGTATGATGAGTATGAGCAAATCAGACTTCACCATTACAGCGCATATGGCTGCAGATAAAGAGTTTGGTGCTTTTTGGACTCAACTACACAACGAATTCGAATTAGCGAAGGAGATGCTTTTAAAACTATCTGGACAGGCAACTTTGATGGCTAATTACCCTATCGATAAAAAATCAATCGCTACGCGCGAGAAAATTATCTTGCCTTTGGTGTTGATTCAGCATTTTGCTTTAGAGAAATTACAGCATGATCAAAAAGAGAAAGATCAGCAGGCCTTAGAAAAACTGGCAGTTAGAACCGTATTTGGTATCGTAAATGCTGGAAGGAATCTGGCTTAAAGCAATTCCAAACCTCAGATCCAAACCTCACAGGTTTAATTCGTAATTTATATTGCTTTTAATGGCCTCATTGATGGCTGCGCCGTTTAAAAACCTGTGAGGTTTAAAAAAAGTATAACTAAAGGCCTGTGGCATCACAGGCCTTTTTTGTTATGCATTGTCATTCTGAACGCAGTGAAGAATCTTTTGTGTTGATCCTGTAGTTCTTGGGTTGCAGATTATTCATAAAGTATTTGATGTTTTAATAGTATTGATGCTTGCGTCACAGGTCTTCACTGCGTTCAGAATGACAAAGCCCTGCTAACTAAACCTGATTGAACGAATGCCGATTTTTTCTATCGGCAGCTGGGAAAGCAGGGCTGCAGGTGTCGATAGAAAACCGAACCTTGCTTTCCAAAAAAAAAATGATTCAGAGGTATTTATAGGTACTATATCTTAATTGCATGAAAGATGCTGAAATAAATTCAGCATGACGGAATAGTCGAAAGAGATGGTTTATAAACAAAAATTCCCTGCAGATTTTCATCTACAGGGAATTTTATATTTCGAAAAAGCCCGATTAAAGTTTAAGACGATTATCTGTCAATCGAACCCATTACTTTTTGGCCGAAAGCATTTAATGCATCTTTTTCAGCAGCACCTTCGCTTACCATCTGGTGCACTTCAAGTGCGCCGCAAATATTGGTAATCATTTCACCTGCCACATCAACTTCGTGCTCACTAACGCCTCTAAATTCGCAAAAAGCCTCTAAAACCTCTAAAGTAGTCTCCAGTTGTGCCGGAGTGGTGTTTTGAAATAATTGTCTTATAACTGGAATCTTCATTACTTTATCTTGTTAAATAGTTCAATCAAGCCTTCTGCTTTGTTGGTTTGTACCTGATCTACCAAATTGCCACCTTCAAAAGCTGCGAAAGTTGGTAAATTATCAACGTTTGCAAATTTGCGTGAGTTTGGAAGTTTTTCGGCATCAACAATCAAGAAAGCTACATCTTCATTTTCTGAAGCCAGTTTTTTAAACTTAGGTTTCATGATCCGGCAGTTACCGCACCAGGATGCAGCATACTGAACCATCACCTTTGAGTTATCGGCCAGATATTGTTGAAGATTATCTTCTGTTAATTCTAAAAACATAACGTTTTGTTTAATTAGTTAGCGGCTAAGTATTCAGCAACGCCAGTTCTGTTTGCGTTCATTGCTTCTTTACCTTCTTCCCAGTTTGCAGGACAAACTTCGCCGTGTTTCTGAACGTGTGCGTAAGCATCGATTAAACGTAAATATTCTTTAACGTTTCTGCCTAGTGGCATATCGTTTACACTTTCGTGGAAAACTTTACCAGTTTCATCGATTAAATAAGTCGCTCTGAAAGAAACATTTGAACCTGAGAAAGATTCGTTTCCTTCTTCGTCGTAATTAACTTCCTGATCTAAAATATCTAAGATACCTGATAATTGTCTGTGTGTATCAGCTAAGATTGGGTAAGTAACGCCTTCAATACCGCCGTTATCTTTTGGTGTGTTTAACCACGCGAAGTGAACTTCGTTGGTATCGCATGAAGCACCAATTACGATTGTATTTCTTTTTTCAAACTCAGGTAAAGCAGCCTGGAAAGCGTGTAATTCTGTAGGACAAACAAAAGTAAAATCTTTTGGATACCAGAATAATAACACTTTGCTATTTTTGTTTACAGCCTCTTCAAATACATTGATTTTCAAGTCATCACCCATGTCTGACATTGCATCAATACTAACACTCGGGAATTTTTTACCTACTATTGCCATAATTTTTTATCTTTTATTTTTGTGCCACAAAGGTACGGCTAAAAGCGTAGTCAATCAACCCCGATCTACTAATTGTTAATTGTATTTATTGATGCAGGTATAGATGAAAACTATATTGTTTGTGTGAAGTATAGCGGGGTTCTATTCGCGCTTTATCGTCATTTCGAGCGGAGAGCAACGCAGACGAGAAATCTACCTCGAGACAGATCTCTCCGCTCCACTGCGGTCCGGTCGAGATGACGGGATTTAAAAACTATTTCTTTAACGTATGCTCATACAGTTTAAAAATTCTTTTATATTCATCCGTCCAGCTGCTGGGTTCAACAAAGCCATGGTCTTCTACCGGGTAAACGGCAAGCTCCCAGTTGTTTTTGCCTAGTTCGATAAAGCGTTGCGTAATGCGTACAATATCCTGAAAATGAACATTTACATCAACCATTCCGTGGGCCATTAACAAGTTTCCCTTTAGTTTATCGGCAAAGTAAATCGGCGAACTTCTTTTGTAGGCAATCGGATCGTTAAAAGGCTCGTTCAGGATATTTGAGGTATAACCATGGTTGTAATGTGCCCAATCGGTAACTGAGCGTAGAGCGGCACCACTCGTGAAAACATCCGATTCGTTAAACATAGCCATTAACGTAATGAAGCCTCCATAAGAGCCTCCATATAAACCAACATGTTTTGGGTTTACGCCATATTTCTCCACTAAAAATTTAACGCCGTCTACCTGATCAGTCAGGTCTTTTCCACCCATGTGGCGGTAAATACCCGTGCGGTGATCGCGCCCATAACCCGAACTTGCAGTGTAATCGATGTCGATAACCGTATAACCATTATCAGCCAGTAAATTATTGAACATAAACTCGCGGAAATAGGTACTCCAGCCGAAATGGATATTTTGCAAATAACCTGCTCCATGCACAAAAACTACTGCCGGATGATTCGGATGCGGGTTGTCTGATTTGTAAACTCTCGCATAAACATCGGCACCATAGCGATTTTTAAAGCTAACCATATCCGGCTCGCGCCATTTGTATGAATCGAACTCGGCCGAAGTAGACTGGGTAATTTTTACTGCTTTGGCACCAGCTTTATTGGCTTGCAGGTATAATTCGCTAGGTTTATTGAGGTAAGAGTAATTTATAGCCAGGTATTTTTCATCGGGCGATAGTGTAATATCGTTCAAGCCTTTCATGCTGGTAAGCTGCACTAGCTCGCCACCATTTACCGCGATTTTAAAGAAATTGGTAATTCCTGGGTGTTCTTTATTGGCCTTGATGTAAAAGGTGCTTCTATCTTTTGATAATTGCAATGTTTGTACTTCCCATTTACCCGAGGTTAATTGTTTTTTATCCCCAGTGGCTACATTTACCACATACAAATGCGAATAACCTGTCGCCTCACTTTGGTAGTAGAAGTGGTTATTATCAATCCATCCGGTGTTACCCTGGTAATAGCTGCTAATCCCCGGGCCACCTATCCAGGCTTCATCGCGCTGGCGATCGAGCAAAGAAAGTTTGCCGGTTGTGGCGTCCAGTTTTAAAATCCAGCGGTCTTTGTTGTCGGTAGAAGTTGCAACCACGATGCCCATACTTCCGTTATCATTCCAAAGCGGGCCAAAAAGATTAACAGGCCGGTCGGCGTTTTTCTTTTTTAGTGTATCCAGTTCTTTAGGATAATCTTTCAGGTAATCGGGAAGGTCTTTTATCCCGGGTATGGTTGAAGTGAGTATGCTGTAAATCGTATCGCGCTGTGTATCGTAAATGAAAGCCTGCGATACATTTTCATTTTCGCCCACTTTTGCCCTGCCTGGAATATCTTCGGTATAACCAGAAGCGGTTACATAATTTGGAACCACAGTATTGTGGTTATTCTGTGCCGGAGTAGTTAGTTTGTAGGTAACAAAACGCCCGTCGGGACTAATTCCTAGGCTATTTAAAAAACGGTCGTCGGTATAAAGTTCTTTTAATGGTTTGTTATCGGTACCGGTAGCCGCAGATCGACCTCTTCCGCCGCGGTTGGCATTGCGCGATTCGGCGTTACGTTTCTTAATAATATCGAATAACTCCGTTTGCTGTGCTTTTAGCCATTTGTCTTGCTCAGTTGCCTGTTTCGCTTCCGATCTTCCTGGTTTTTTACCTTTAATAAAATTGGTGATCTGGCTGGTTTCGGCCGATTTCAGATTAACTTCAAACAAATTATCGCCCGCCTGGTAAATGATGTTGCTATTGTTTAAAAAAACAGGGCTATTTTCTCTTTCAAGCGTATTTGTAAGGCGCGTTTCTTTACCTGTTTTAAAGTTCTGGAGATAAATATCGCCGCTCTTTTCAACAAGGCCTAGCGAACGGTCGGCATTGTAAGTATAATTTAAGCTTAGTAATTTTTCATCTTCCTTTTCAGCCGCTTTAACAGGTTTGCTTCCTGTGGCCGAAATTTTAAAGAGCTCTTCTTTTGGTTTATTTTCAGGGTTCCAGTTAAAGTAGAGTGTTTTGCTATCGGCCGTCCAACGGAAATTGCCTGGTGCAACCCCCATCCATTTAGGGTCGCGCATTATTTTTTCTACGGTTAATGGGGCAATTTGTTGCGCAAAAGTGTATTCTCCGGTGCAGAGCAAAAGAAAGAGTAAATATTTCTTCATGAATTTTAGGTTTGGTGCAATTTAGATAATGACAAGATTAAATCGCGAAGGAAATGGAAATGTTACACCATGCAAGCGTATAAGCTGCCACGGAGGCACGGAAGTCACAGAAAAATTTTAATTGTATTACGTGCAAATCAGTGTCTCCCTGGCCAGGAAATTATCGAATTACCCTTCCGGTTTTATCTACATTCACTTTATCAAAGGGTTCCAGATACTCGTTGATGATGGTGGCAAATTCGCGTCTGGTTAAAACTTTTTTCAGGTCGTATTTGGAGCTGAGCCTATAATTCTTGTTCCATTTTTTCTGTAATTCGGCTTTTGTGGCATCAACTGATTTATTCCCTACATAACAAACCATAGAGATTGTATTTTCCAGATTGATGGGCACATTTTGATGATCGTCGAACCAGATTTGGGCTTTGTAATAATAATCTTTAATGGGTTGTTTGATTTCATCGTAGCTAACTTCTTTTTCAGGATTAAAGAAGGCTTTTCCTTGTTTTAGCTCTGCTTTTATGATTCCGGTTATCCCCACTTTTTGGATAGCAAGCCAATTCGAATCAGCCGCTTTTACATCTTCAAAAGGCATAAGTGCATGTTTGTAGCTTAATAACTCACCCTGAATCCTTTTTAAATTAGCTAAACTGGTTTTGGTATCGAAAAATGTAGCATAAGCTGCAGTTGCTCCCGCTGCCGTCCCTGTTTCGTATGAATCGGCCGGAATATAGATCAGGTTTTCCTGGTCAGGAATGAGCAGGCTGTATAGGGATAAAAAGTTTGCTCCCTTTGCTACAATACTTGCTATGCTGGTTCTGTATAGATTTTCAGTATAATTTAACGGGCGTAATGAGGCTGGATTTAATGTGCTAACCTTTAAGGCGGCAATTAGTTTATCAGGCATATCGGCCATGATCAGCACTTTTGCCCTGATGCTGAGATCTTTGTTAAGTTTCAACTCCCAGCCACTCCCTGATCTTTTAATTTCACTGTAAGGGCTGTTGTTAATTACGTTTAGAAGTAAGGTGCTATCAACGGTTATCTTCGCTGGATTTTTTTTATCTTTTTTAGGCTTCGGTAGGTTCGGGCTTTGTGCATTTTCAGTCTCTCTTTTTAAAAAAAGCTGATAAAAAGAAAGCAGAGTTTGTGGCTTGTTTGCCACGATTAACTGCTCCTTTTGAGTAAGGAGCGTAGTTTTAACACCCGATTTAAAGGATTGGAATGCAGCAGAATAGGCGGCATCGCCGTTTCCAATAACCAGTACATCTGTTTTTAGGGTTTGGGCTTGCATAACCAGGGGAATTAAGCATGCGAAAACAAAAAACAATCTTTTCATCTTTAAAATTAAAATTTGCTGCAATATGCTTTAAATGAATGAATTTTTAATGAAATGAGTTGATTTTAACTAAATTTAACCAGCATATCGGCCAAATTGCCATCGAATTTTAATTATGAAAGAAGAGATAAAATCAGTTTTCGACTTGCAGCAGCAACACAAATTTGAATTGCGCAAAACCGATGCAAAAACGCGGATTGCCAAGCTGAAACGTCTTAAACAGGCGCTAACGGATTCGGAAGCGGAGATTTTTGCAGCACTCAAAGAAGATTTACGCAAAAATCCTTTCGAAAGTGCTGTTACCGAACTGTATTTTACCTATGCCGAAATAGACCACGCCATAAAAAAACTGAGGGGCTGGATGAGGCCTAAAGCGGCGGGCAAAACTTTAAGCAATTTTTTTGCCCGCAATAAAATTTATTACGAACCTAGAGGTGTTTGCCTCATTATTGCTCCCTGGAACTACCCTTTGCAATTGATGATGAGTCCGCTGGTATCGGCAATAGCTGCTGGTAATTGTGCGATTCTTAAGCCTTCTGAAATAAGCGCAGCAACGGCCGGGCTTATCAGTAAACTTATTGCAAGCACATTTGAACCCAGAGAAATTGCCTGTTTTGAAGGTGACGCAGCTGTTTCTACAACATTGCTGGAATTGCCCTTTGATCATATTTTCTTTACCGGCAGTACTGCTATTGGCAAAGTGGTGATGGGGGCTGCGGCGAAGAACCTGACTTCTGTTACGCTGGAGCTTGGCGGAAAATCGCCAGCTGTTGTAGATGGCACCTGCGATTTAAAGAAAGCAGCAGAAAAAATTGCCTGGGGTAAATTGGTAAATGCCGGGCAAACTTGTATTGCGCCTGATTATGTACTGATTGACCAAAGCCTGGAGGCCGGTTTTGTAAAGCATTACCAGGCAGCGGTAGAGAAAATGTTTTTTGCGCATTCAGAAATTAATAAGAACGATTATGCTAAAATTGTAAACCCAAAGCAGTTTAGCCGTTTGCATAAACTTGTTGATGCTGCTGTGGCAGAAGGTGCAATTGTAGCCTTTGGCAGTAAGTTTGACGAAAAGGATTTAACCATAACACCAACACTTTTAACTGCTGTAACCGAAAATAGTGCGATTATGCAGGATGAAATTTTTGGTCCGGTGTTGCCGGTTGTTGGATATAAACATTTGCAGGAAGCAATTGATTTAATAAACCGGAAGCCAAAACCTTTAGCTCTTTATATTTTTTCGGATAGCACGGCTAACCAAAATAAAATCATTACCGAAACCAGTGCCGGCGGAACCTGTATAAACGATGTACTGGTGCATATCAGTAATCCTAATTTACCTTTTGGAGGCGTTAACAATAGCGGCATGGGGAGCTGCCACGGTATTTTTGGGTTCAAAAACTTCTCGCACGAAAGGGCAGTGGTTTTCCAATCGAAACTTGGGGTAACCAAAATGATTTACCCACCCTATGCACCGAAAGGGGGATTGCTAAAGTGGCTGAAGAAGTTGATGTGATCATTTTGATTATCTTGCTTAATTATAGATCTTTGCAGTTAAATTGAAATGATGAAAAAACGCCCCTATCTATCAATATTCTTTATTTTGATAAGCCTAATCGGATGTCAAAAGGAAAAAACTCCACTTCAATCACCAGAACTTTCTGATTTCAAACTAAGTGCTGTAACAGAGGGACAGTCATCTTTTAAACTTATAGATCCAAAAAGTAAAAGCAGTGGAGCTTTCTACTTTAGAACAAATGATCCATCGCTGGTTACTATTCAGGACAATATCGTTACGATTAAGAAAAGTGGTACCTGTACTATAACAGCAATACAACAGCAAACCGAAAATTTCCGTAGAGATTCTATTACCGCGACCTTGGTAATCGCTCCACGACTTTTGCCTATAATTGGTACCCTTGTAATACCTGATAAAAAAGTAACTGATCCTCCTTTTCTGCTAACCAGGCCTAAAAGTATTAACGATGGAGAAATGATATTTCAGAGTGATAATACTGCTGTTGCAGTTGTTACGGGAGATCTGGTAACTATTAAAGGAGCAGGTAAGGCAATTATTACCGCTAGCCAGGCCCAGTCTGGTATTTATGCTGCACAAAGTGTTTTCGCCAATCTTGTTGTTACTGATGCTGTTGTGGCCGAAGCATTGACAGATGTAGATGGGAATGTGTACATGGCTGTAAAAATAGGAACCCAAACCTGGATGATGGAAAACCTGCGGACAACACATTACAGAGATGGAACCATAATACCAAATGTAACGGGAAATGCTGAGTGGGGGATACAATCAAATGGTGCTTATTGCAGTTATGATAACAATTTAGATAAGGGTAAATTATATGGACATTTATACAATTGGCATGCAGTAAACAATACCCGTCAGCTTGCGCCAAGAGGTTGGCATATTCCAACCAGCGCCGAATGGGTTATTTTGTATAACTACATTGGTGGAGACCGTTACAGTGGCGATAAAATTCAGGAAAGCGGAACTAGTCACTGGTCAAGTGATACAGGTGCTTCAAATATTACAAAATTTACGGGTTTGCCTGGAGGAAAGCGGAGTGGCGACGGTAAATACGAGAGTCTTTCTTTAGATGCTAACTGGTGGACTGCAACAGCTAAATCTGGAGGAACAGCATGGTATTATAATTTATATGTGAAAGGCTACATAGAGGCTGGAGAAGGACTTAAAAATATGGGTTACTCCATAAGGTGTATAAAGGATTAAATAATGGATATCGAGCAACTTAAATACCCCATCGGTCAGTTTTCTATGCCGGCCATTTTCGATCAAAAACAAATTGATGAATGGATTGCTGAAATTGAGGCCTTACCCGGGCAGCTTAGAAAAGCTACCGAAGGCTTAACGGATGAAGATTTAAACCAAACCTACCGGCCAGGTGGCTGGACTTTAAGGCAGGTTGTTCATCACATTCCCGATAGCCACATTAATGCCTATATCCGTTTTAAGCAGGCCATTACCGAAGATGTGCCCGTAATCAGGCCGTATTACGAAGAGCGATGGGCCGAAATAGGAGAGGCGAAAAACGGTGATATCGAACTTTCTCTTGCTTTAATCGCAGCATTGCATCAGCGCTGGGTTACCTTTTTAAAAACACTTCAACAAGCCGATTTCCAGCGCAAATACATCCACCCCGAGCATGGTAAAGAACTTACTTTGGCCAATATGCTGGGCATGTATGCCTGGCACGGCAAACACCATTTAGCACACATTACCAATACCATAACAAAATGAAAAATACCCGTTTAACTTTACTGACCTTGTTGCTTATTGGTTTTTCGACTTTGGCGAATGCCCAAAAAGCACCTTCCAAAACCTTAGCTTTTGTTTTAGGCTCCTGGGAAATGCAAACGTCCAAGGGGAAAATTGTAGAGCAATGGGTGCGAAATCCGGATAAAACGCTGAGCGGCAAAAGCTACCGCATTAATGCGAAAGGAGATAGTACACTTACCGAAACCCTTAAAGTTAGAAACGTTGGAAAAGATACTTTTTATTGCTCAACCGTAAACGGACAAAATGAAGGTAAAGAAGTGTGTTTTAAACTGATTTCTACCACAGATCAGACTTACGTTTTCGAGAATAAAATGCACGATTTCCCGCAAAGAATTGTTTACCAGGATAAGGGCAAAAGAGAAATGCTCGCCTGGATTGAAGGCGAGCTTAATGGTAAAAGCCGAAAATCGGAGTTTAAGTACATAAGGAAATAACTACATCAGCACCAGCATCGCGGCACTCATCGCAATCATAATGGCATCTTCAACAATGGTAACGGTGCTCATGGGCAGGTTGAAAACAGCACCCAAACAGGCACACTGAATTTTTTTCTTGTTCAGCACGCTTTCTAAAACGCCCAAAACACTAACCGTCATTACAATTAGAGTAACCCAGTTAACCGCTACGGGAGATAGGTTTAAGGCGAACGATAGGCCTAATCCCAATTCGATGAATGCATAGACATAACCCCAGGCACTAAACTTTTTGGCAACGATATCGTACATGGCATAGCTTTCGGCAAATGCTTTTAAATTGAGCATTTTGAAGAAAGAGAAAGTAAGGAAAAACCCCGCCATGAAAATACGCATGAAAACCATAAAATCCACCACTCCGTTTTGCAAAGAAACAATTAATGAAACCGCAGTAACATAGCCAAAAATAAGCAAAATGGGTTTATAGGTTGCTGCCCACGATTTGGTTTCTTCTACCATTTCGTTGTGTGCAACTGGCGAGATCTGATATTTGCTGTCTTTGCCCCCTAAAGCATCTTGCAGAGTGGCTAAGCCAATGTGCTTATCCATGCTAATGGTGGCCGAGTTGCTGTCTTTCAAACCCTCGACAGAAGTGATATCAGGAAAAACAAAAAGATTCTTTTTTATTTTATTTTCGCAACCGCCACAAGTCATGCCGGTAAGTTGATAGGTATGTGTCATGTTATAAATTTTAAACAAATTTACCTCATCCGGCACCCGGATCCGTTACAGAATAACCATAAAGTTTTATAGAATTTTGGATTCTGCCATGCTGAACGTAGTAAAGAATCTTTTACTGTTTAGAGAGCAGGTATTCTTCATTTGCAGATGCTTCGTGCCTCAGCGTAACAACCGTATTATCCCACTAAAACCGATGTCATGGTTAGCGAACCGCCAACAGCTTTATCGTTAAAGAAAGTAATCTCTTCCTGTTCGTTTTTCAGGCCAAGGGTATAAATCAAGGGTAAATAATGCTCCGGAGTTGGGATGGCAAGCATGGCATCCGGACCTAAATTCCGATAATTCATTAAAGGTTTATGGTCGCCGTTTGCAATCAGGTTTTTGAATTTATCATTCATTTCGTTAGCCCAATCGTAGCCACCACCATTAATCATTTCCCAGCTTAACATGCGCAGGTTATGCACCATATTGCCACTGCCAATTACCAGAATACCTTTTTTACGCAAGGCATAAATTTCTTTGGCAATTTCGTAATGCTCCTCGGGTGCTTTAGTGTAATCGATACTCAATTGCAGCACGGGGATATTGGCTTCGGGATACATGTGCCTTACAATGGTCCAGGTGCCATGGTCTAAACCCCAATCGTGGTCTAAGCCAACTGCTGTGCTATGGACTAGCGATGGGATTTCTGCAGCAAGTTTAGCATCGCCATGGGCAGGATACTGCACATCGAATAAGGCCTGCGGAAAGCCACCAAAGTCGTGGATGGTAGATGGAAAATCCATGGCAGTAACAAAGGTGCCACGCGTGTACCAATGGGCCGAAACCACGAGTACAGCTTTCGGAACCGGAATATGTTTTGCCAAATCGGCCCAACTCTGGCTAAACTCGTTGTGCTCAATACCGTTCATGGGCGAGCCATGACCAATAAATAATGTTGGCATTAAATCCGTTTGAGGCAAACGCTGAGTAAAGTTTTTGAATTGAGATAGTGCAGACATAATATCGTGTTTGTTTAATCAAAATTTAAAGGCCGTCTTCCTGAACTTGTTTCAGGATCTGACGAAAGAGATTCCGGGACAAGCCCGGAATGACGATAGGGTATATTATTTTCCCTGAACAAACTCCAGGTTTAATTTAATGGCAACATCTTTAGCTACGCCAGCACCAGTGGGATCGTATTTAATGTTATAATCTAAACGGTTAATGGTTGTGGTGGCGCCAAAACCTGCTTTTGTATTGCCTTGCTGGTCTTTAGCGGTTCCGCCGTAAACTACCGCAAATTTTACATCTTTGGTTACATCGCGGATTGTCAATTTACCACTTAACTCGTAATTGTTACCGCTCAATTTTTTTAAACCAGTGCTTTCGAATTTCATGGCTGGAAATTTCTGTGCATTGAAAAAATCGTCCGTTTTCAAGTGATTGTCTCTCATGTCGACACCCGTGGTAATGCTGGCTACATCAACCGTGAAGTTGATTTTTGCGTCCGTTAAATCGGGTTTAGCTGCAGTAACTGTTCCGTCAAATTTTTTAAACGAACCATCAACAAAAGAAATGCCCATGTGCTTAACCGAAAAGTTAACAAATGAGTGCATTGGATCAATTTTCCAGGTTGTTTGAGCGAAAGAAGCCACGCTGATTGAGGTAGCTATCAGGAATAAAAATAATTTTTTCATGTCTTGTTCTTTTTCAACAAAAGTACGCTGACATTCAGAAGGATAGTCTTGATGTATGTTAAGAAAACACAAGGTTAAATTTCATCGAGCGTTTTGCGTTTATTGGCCGTTTTGGCTTTATAGGCTGATGGGGTAAGATCTGTTACTTTCTTAAACTGCGCCGAAAGATGGGCCACACTGCTGTAGTTGAGTTGATAAGCAATTTCGCTAAGCGTGAGCTCGCCGTAGGTTAACATTTCTTTTGCCTTCTCTATTTTCTGCGCAATGAAATACTTTTCGATGGTTTGCTTTTCAACCTCCGAGAAAATAAGGCTAAGCTGTGGGTACTCGAGCTTAAGTTGCTCGCTTAAATAGGCAGAAAGATTAATTTTTAAAGGCGTTTTTGAATAGTGTACCAGGTCGATGATGGAGGTTTTAATCTGCTCGGCAATTTGAGTTTTCCTGTCTGCTAAAAGCTCAAAGCCAAAAGGGTGTAAGGCTTCGCCGATGCTCAGCTTATCAGCCGCACTGATGCTTTTGGAAAGAACAACGTCGCCCAGTTCGACCGAAACAGGGTTAAAGCCAAGCTTCTCCAGCTCGGCCTTAACCACCATTTTACAACGGTTGCACACCATATTTTTGATATGCAGGTGCATTATTTCGATTTAATGGTTTCTGAAACATCACCACAATCAAACATCATGCTGCCATAGTAAGGGTTTTCGATGTTTTCTTTTTCGTTTAACCAGCTGGCCTTAGCCATTGGGCAATGCTGTACATAAACCGTAGCATTATTGAATTTAATGCTTTTAACTGTTTTAATCATCGCGTAAGAAATGCCTTCGAACGATTTACGTTGCGCTTTAATATCTTTTCCGGCAGCAAGCTCAGCAGCTTTGGCTTTGATTATCTTCGCCTGCTCCATCCAGGGCATGTGCTGCGTTGCAGGCAAGTCCTTGTGCGGAATAGCATCAACTTTAGCCGATAAAGCCTTGGCCTTTTCAGCGGCAAGGTCTTTTTTGTCGGTGGCCAAAGCATTTTTAACGTCGTAATAAGCAGTTAAAAGCTGATTAAAAGCTGCATCTGTTTTACTTTGTGCGAAAGTTAGTTTTGTAGTTGCGATGGCAATTATTGCCACCATGATCATTATTTTTTTCATGAGATCTTTATTTTAATACGTTAAAAAAATTAAATTCTGCCCTTAGCAGGTACATGTTTTTGGTGTAACGGTTAGTCATATTTCCAGCTGCCTGAAAACGATAACCCAAATCAATCCGTGTGGTGCTGTTCAAAATAACCTGGAGCGCGGGCGCTAAATCCAGGTAAGATTGGCCTGTACCGGGGTCGGTTTTACCCAGCATTTCAAAATAAACATTAAAGTTCGGCTCTTTATAGTTTTTATATACAAATGGTAAAACCAGGTAACCCGATGATAAACTGTAAGAAAACATGTTATTTGGTCGTGGCATGCCCGCAATTTGCCTGTCATTATTTTCGAAGGCATGCGCATAACCCAATGTTGCCGATAAGGCCAGTTTATGCAAAAGCTGCGTAAAAATTAAACCACCCTGAACACCACTGTTGTCGCCTTCTAAATTGATATCACGGGTAAAGGTTGGCCGCCTGCTGGTGCTTATCCGGCCAAAAGCTGCTGCCCTGAGGTGACTATGCGTTTCGTCTATCGATAGAAAGCGGTATTTTGCATATAAGCTTCCGCCTTCCAAACGGTATTTGCCGTCCATATCCGAAAGAAAAGCCTGTGCATGGGCCATCAGGTTTTTATTGAATCCGATCATCACCTCTGGGATGGTACGGCTCACAAAACCGGGATTGTTGAATATGCCCTCGTTGGTAATGCGTACCCCAATCGATTTTGTAGGCATATTACTTGCCGGCTCGGTAAAAACGTATAGTTCCTGACCAAAAGCATGATTAAAAGCACCGGCCACTACCAGTGCTAAAATTAATATCCTTTTCATGGCTTAAGAAAGCACTAAATGGTAAACCCTGGTTTTTTTGCCGTTAACTACGCCCGTACCGCTTGCATAGGCATCAGAATTAACCGAAGTAGCCTGCTTTTTGAATGCTGCACCCGAAATGAAATTTTTATCAATAACCGATGCTTTTACGGTACCGTTAAGGGTTTTGTTTTTGGCGTTTACAAAACGGTAAACGTTTCCATTCACAATGGCCTGACCTTTATCGTCAACCTTAACCTGGTCGAAAGTGAAATCAGCAGTTAAACCACCAACTGAGAAACCGGCATCCTGAACTTTTTTACGTACCAGGTCGAGGTTAATGTCGGCACCTTTTTTAAAGGTAAGCACGAAGATATTTTTGTTTAAATCTGGTTTTACCGAGTTGATGAAACCTAATGTTTCCAAAGATTTCTGTGTAGCGTTAGAGCACATCGAGCAGGTTAATCCGGTAACCTGTAAATCGGCAGTTGATATTTGTTGCGCCGAAGCATTAACGGCGAAGAAAAGCATAATAATGCTGAATAATTTTATCGTTTTCATGATTTTTTTGAATTGGAATTAAACAATCCGTCTATCCGACGGAGTTTTTTTTAATCAGATTTCTAATTCCCGTCAGTTCATCCGATAGCTATCAGATTGAAATGACGGAAGGGATAAAATCCTAATTCCTGAAAATACAATTGAAAACATGCAGGGCAACCCGCGCAGAAAGCGGAGGAGCCTTGTTTGAGATTTTACTGAAAAAATCGGGACTGATGTTCGAAATAAACTCCAGTACCGGCGGGTGAATAAACAGCTGGATAGAAAAAAGCTTTGGCATTTGTATTTGTGCCTCTGCTTGGTGACTATCCTTAACTTTTACGGTTACCTGGGTGTTTTTGCAGCAGCCGTCATCTTTCTTCTCTGCAGGAATTTCTTTGCAGAATTTGCAGGAAACTTCATTGCTGAAGATTTTTACGTTTGCCAGCTTACCACCGCAAAAGTGTAAACTTAAAGCCAAACCCATCACACTAACTGCATAGAATACAGCCAAAGAAAGTGCTATTTTTTGTTTGAGCTTCATAATTACAAAGGTAAAGCAAAAAATATCGATTTATAAGGGCATTTATTTATTGAATTTCATTTTTTAGCTTAATTTAGCCTCAAACACCTTTTTAATGAAGAAAATTTTACTATTCCTCTGCACTTTTTCGATGCTTACCGCTTTTGCTGCGAAACCTAAAAATCAATATGTGCGCATTAAAACCGAATATGGCGAATGCATTGTGAAGCTATACAATCAAACACCTTTGCATCGCGATAATTTTCTTAAATTGGTAAAAGAAGGCTACTATGATGGTGTGCTCTTCCACAGGGTGATTAAAGATTTTATGATTCAGGGCGGCGACCCCGATTCTAGAAATGCCAAACCAGATTCTTTATTGGGAGAGGGCGGACCAAAATATACTATCCCGGCCGAGTTTAACGATAGTTTGTTCCATAAAAAGGGAGTTTTGGCTGCGGCCAGGGAAGGAGATGACGTTAATCCGCGAAAAGCATCGAGTGGAAGTCAGTTTTATCTGGTACAGGGAAAAGTTTTTACCGATGAGCAATTGAATAATGTAGAGCAAAAACGCCTGAAGTTTAAACTACCTGAGTGGCAAAGACAGGTGTATAAAACCATTGGCGGTACACCCCATCTTGATCGCAACTATACCGTTTATGGTGAAATTATTTCCGGATTGGAAATGGTTGATAAAATCGCAGTACTGCCCACAGATAAAAATAACCGCCCAAAACAGGATGTGAAAATGGAAATTACCGTTTTGAAGAAAAGAGAAGCGAAAAAAATTGAGAAACAGTTGTTGCAGGCTTCTTTGAAAGATAAGCTCATCATGTAAGGCGATTAAAGCAAGTATTTGTCTGCAAGGTGGTTTTGCCGCTTGTTATTAGCCCTAAGTGGTCATTATTTGGATAGGGCAGAACAGGGGGCTTGAATCTGATTATATGTCTCGCTGCGGTATGGTCAGAATAGGCGGCTGCACGAACGAAATTTCTACTTACCTGTCATTAATTGAATCCAATTACCCGGCATTTATTCAATTAATTTCTAAATTTACCGCCCACAACAATTGAAACTTAAAGATGAAAATCATCTCCTATAACGTAAATGGGATTAGGGCTGCCAGTACCAAAAACTTTTTTGGCTGGTTACAGGCTACCAATGCCGATATGGTCTGCTTGCAGGAAGTAAAAGCTTTACCATCACAGATACCCGAAATTATTGCGCTTGTTGAGCAGCTGGGCTACCATCATTACTGGTTCCCCGCCGAAAAAAAGGGATACAGTGGCGTGGCGATTTTGTCGAAAATTAAGCCTAACCATGTGGAGTATGGCTGTGGAGAAGAATGGATAGATCGGGAAGGCCGCATTTTAAGGGCCGATTTTGACGGTTTCTCTTTAATGAGCCTTTATATGCCTTCCGGATCAAGCGGTGATGAAAGGCAGGTTAAAAAGTATGAATTTATGCGCTTTTTTGATGTCTATATCGGAAAACTTCGCAATCAGATCCCGAATTTAATTGTAAGTGGCGATTATAACATCTGCCATACCGCGATTGATATCCATAATCCAAAATCAAATGCCAATTCATCAGGATTTTTGCCTGAGGAACGCGAGTGGATGCAGTTATTTTTAGACAATGGCTTTATCGATACTTTCCGTCACTTTAACAAAGATCCGCATCATTATACCTGGTGGAGTTACAGGGCAGGCTCGAGGGGTAAGAACCTGGGCTGGCGTATCGATTACCATTTAGCTACCCGGCCAATGGAAAACAGGTTAAAGAACGTGAGGATTTTACCGGATGCCGTACATTCCGATCATTGCCCTGTGCTTTTAGAGCTAGATTAAGTATTTGGTTAACTGGTCAATTGTTTGAGCCGGTTAACTGTAAACAACACTTAATTAACCAATTTATACAGTTTCAACAATTAACCATCTGGCAAATGCTAATCACCAATATAAAAGGCCTTGTTGGCTTACATCCAAAAAGCAAACTGATGCTTCGCGGCAGCGAACTGAACGATTTACATGTGCTGGAGAATGCCTGGCTCTTAATTGAAAACGGTTTGATTAAAGATTTTGGTGAAATGGCCGCTATTCCATCCTCCATTTCCCATCTTCCGGCTTACAACGCCAGCGGCAGGTATGTTTTTCCTTCCTGGTGCGATAGTCACACCCATATTGTTTTTGCAGCTACGCGCGAGGAAGAATTTGCCATGAAAATACAAGGCAAAACCTACGAAGAAATTGCTGCGGCCGGTGGCGGAATTTTAAATTCGGCCAATAAGCTGCAAAAGGCTACTGAAGATGAGCTGTTTGAAAGCGCTTCGGTAAGGCTTAAGCAAATGATCCTTCAGGGAACAGGAGCAGTAGAGATTAAAAGTGGCTATGGCTTAACGGTTGAAAGTGAAATTAAAATGCTCCGTGTTATCAAGCGCCTGAAAGCGAGTTTTCCGGTTCCGATAAAGGCTACATTTCTGGCTGCACACGCTTTCCCGGCTTTATATAAGGATGATCATGAAGGTTATATTAATCTCATCATCAACGAAATGTTGCCCGTTATAGCAGAAGAAAAGCTGGCTGATTATATTGATGTTTTTTGCGAAAAAGGATTTTTCTCCGTAGCCGAAACCGACTGGATTTTAAAAGCGGGGGCTGTGTACGGCTTAAAGCCAAAAGTTCACGCCAATCAGCTATCTGTTTCGGGGGCGGTTGAAGTGGCGGTATTAAACCATGCTGTTTCTGTCGACCATTTAGAAGAAAGCGACGAAGCGACCATTGCGGCTTTACAAAATGCCAATACCATGGCAACATTATTGCCTTCCTGCTCGTTTTATTTAGGTATTCCGTTTGCTGATGCCAAAAGCTTTATCAAGGCCAATTTACCGGTAACATTGGCAACTGATTACAATCCGGGTTCTACACCATCCGGAAATATGAATTTTGTAGTTGCCTTAGCTTGTATTAAGCTCAAGATGTTTCCCGAGCAGGCCATTAATGCAGCTACTTTAAATGGTGCGGCCGCAATGGAAATAAGCGAAAATTATGGGAGCATCGCCATTGGTAAAAAGGCCAATTTGTTTATCACCAAGCCAATGCCATCAATCGCCTATTTGCCTTATAGTTTTGGCGAAACATTAGTAGACCGGGTTATTTTAAACGGAGAAATTTATAATGGATAGCTTTAAAATATATAGGCAGCAGGATATCGACCAACTGGTTATTAACCGTGATGGTGAAACCAAACTCGGTGAAAAGGTGGTGTCATATCCTTCCGGTGATGATTTTGTTTCGACGGCTGTTTTAGCCGGTAGCGAAGCTAAGTTTGTGCTTTTAGGCATTCCTGAGGATATTGGTGTACGGGCTAATTTTGGCATTGCAGGTGCGGCATCTGCCTGGCGTACAAGTTTGGTTACCTTTTTGAATATTCAAAGCAACCGGTTTTTAAAGGGGGATGAAATTTTAGTCCTTGGTCATTTTGAAATTGAGGAACCAACAGATTCGTCGGTTGCTGGACTGAGGAAAAAGGTCGAAGAAATCGATAACCTGGTTTATCCGCTTATTGAAAAAATTGTTGCTGCAGGGAAAATCCCGGTTGTTATTGGTGGAGGGCACAACAATGCTTTTCCTTTGATTAAAGGCACTGCATCGGCCAAAAATGCACCAATTAATGTGGTGAATATTGATGCCCATGCCGATTTGAGAGCGTTGGAGGGCAGGCATAGCGGAAACGGATTTTCTTATGCTCTAAAAGAAAATTACCTCAATCACTATTTAATGTATGGTTTGCATCAAAATTACAATAATGAGGCTATTTTAAACCAGATTGAAACCAATCCGAAGCTTGATGCGGTATTTTTTGAAGATATTTTAACCGGAGAGGTAGATTTTAATGTTTTTTTAAGCAAGACTGAAGGTGCATTAGGGTTGGAGATAGATGTAGATTGTATTCAGCATGTGCTGTCAAGCGCCGAAACACCATCTGGTTTTGCCGCAAACGAAATTAGGAAACTGATTTTGAGCAGTAACAGGCAGTTTGCTTATCTCCACATCTGTGAGGGCGCAACGCGTATGCTGGATGGGCGCGTAAGCAGGTTAACCGCAAAATTGATTGCTTATTTAGTGAGCGACTTTGTGAAAGCGCAAAAGTAAGTTTAATGTTGCTTCACTTTCTGGTGAGGAGATGCTGAAACGAATCCGATAGCTATTGCATCAGCATGACGAATATCGTTACAGATGTTCGGCCTCGTATTTCTCGCCAGCTTTTAACATGAGTTCAATCTGCTTTAAATCATCGGCAGTCAGCTCTTCCTTCTCTTGCAATTCGAACACGGCAATCATATTGTCTTCGTACTGCTTTTCGGTTTTAATAATGATCTCCTGTGCCATTTTAACTTAAAATTTTATTATTGCTGTTGGTGTTATGCAAAAATCCAAACGGATGTCGTGTTCGTTCACATCATCTATTTTTTCAATTGCAGGGTACAAAGATAAGCCTATTTTCTGAGCATTTATATTTTGCAGAAAGCGATCGTAAAAACCCTTGCCATAACCCGCGCGGTAGCCTTGTAAATCGAATGCCAGAAGTGGAACAATAACCAGGTCAATCTCTCCTTGATGCAGTTTCCCGTTCTGCGGTTCGAGAATCTGATTGGTGTTTTTCTTTAAATCCGCTAAGCCAATGTATTCGTGATGGGTCATCAGTGCCGTTTCGAAATCGGCCTTGGGTACAATAATTTTAATTTCAGGATGGTTTGTAGTCAACCAATTGATCAGCAGAAAAGTATCAGGCTCTTTCTTTTCGGTAATTGGTAGGAAGATATGAATGCTTTTAATTTTGCTAAAATCGAGCGTTTTAAACTGATTTAAGAGCGCTTGGTTGAGCTCCTGATAGGTAGCGTCGTCTAGTCGTAACCTATCTTTTAATGCTTGTTTTCTGATCTCGGCTTTTAGCATAATCGTAAAGGTAAATATTTTACAGACCTGTAAGGTTTTTAAAACCTTGCAGGTCTAAAGAACCGAAATAAAAAAGCCTCTAAAGGTTTAACTTCAGAGGCTTTCAGGTATTTTGTTTAAATTATTTTACACGCTCAACGTAGTCGCCGGTGCGGGTATCAATTTTAATTTTATCGCCCTGGTTAACGAACATCGGAACTTTAACTTCCACGCCATTTTCAAGCGTAGCTGCTTTTAATGCGTTTGTAGAAGTATCGCCTTTAACTGCAGGCTCCGAATAAGTAATTTCAAATTCAGCAAAGTTTGGTAATTGTGCCATAATTGCTTCGTCGCTTTCCATCGAAACAATGATGTTCATACCTTCTTTTAAGAATTTAATTGCCGAACCGAATAAAGTTTTTTCAACGTTAAACTGCTCGTAAGAGTTGTTGTCCATTACTACCAGGTAGTTACCATCTTCGTAAAGGTATTGGTAGTCGTTAGTTTCTACACGGCAGATTTCTACAGCCTCGTCGGTATTCATACGGGCTTCTACAATCCTACCTGTTTTAATGTTACGGAATTTACCGGTGTAAAATGCACCACCTTTACCTGGTGTGCGGTGATTCCATTCGTCAACAGTAACCAGTTCGTTGTTTACGCGAAGAATGTTACCTGTTTTAATTTCTGATGCTTTAGCCATATGTTGTTATCCTGAATTGGATTTTATATTTCTGTTTTTTGCGTTGGCAAAGGTAAAATTATTTTAATAAAAACCTATAAAGGTTTAAGGCATAAGGCTTAGGGTCTAGCCCGTTGTAAGCCTTTGCTTTTACTATTTTACTCTTTCCATATAATCGCCGGTTTTGGTATCAACCTTAACCTTATCACCCTGATTGATAAATAAAGGCACCCTTATTTCTGCACCGGTTTCAACAGTTGCATATTTTTGGGCACTGGTAGAGGTATCGCCTTTAACGGCAGGTTCGGTATAGGTAATTTCAAGCTCAACGCTGTTGGGCAGCTGGGCTACAATAGGTTCGTCGCTTTCGAATGCGATGGTTACATTCATGCCTTCCTTTAAGAATTTGATTGCGTTGCCGAAAAGAAGCTTTGGGATATTGTGCTGGTCGAAAGTGTTATTGTCCATCACCACCAGGTAATCGCCATCTTCGTAAAGGTATTGGTAATCGTTGGTTTCTACGCGGCAAATGGTAACCTCTTCATCGGTACGAAAACGGTACTCTACAATTTTGCCTGTTTTTACGTTCCGCATACGTGCCTGATAGAAAGCCCTTAAATTTCCGGGTGTACGGTGGATATATTCTTCAACACTTACCAACTCTCCGTTAAAACGAAGCACGTTTCCGCTTTTTACTTCTGATGCCTTTGCCATTTGATAATAAAATATTGTTTTGTCAATTTTTGAACGCCAAAGTTAAAAAAAATGGTTCATTGGTTCAATAGTTATTGGTTCATTGCGATGGGCACATAACTTAGACCTGGCAGGTTTGATCAGCTGTTTGGGAATTTAAAACCTGTGAGGTTTTTTCGCCCGAAAAAACAGCGTATAAAAGAAATGCCTTTGGGAACCACTCCAAAGGCATAATCAACCTAAACCTCAAACTAAACTATGAAAAACTCTTTGCCTTTGCAGGCGTATATTTTTGATTCTGCCAAAGCAGAAGTTTAATCTTTTCCTTGAAGAGATAAATTTAATATTTGTTTCTCTTTTTGGTGGTGCAAAGGTAAGAACTATTTTTCAATTACAAAATATTTTTTGAAAAAATTATTTATAATACAAATGTATGACAAAAAAGGCGTTTTGTATGCCGGGTTTTGGGTGTTTAATTTACTTGTAATCAGCAATTTGAATTTGGTGATTGCAGAATTCGTATTCCTGGATTTGGTTCGATCCAATTATGGTTAAGCGATCTTTCCCAAAATTTTCAATCAGTTCGCGGTACCAATTCATTCCCTGAAGGTCTAAATTGCTGGTTGGTTCGTCTAAAAATAAAATTGGTGTATCGGTACAACAGGCCAAAGCTAGTTTGGTTCTTTGTTTCATTCCAGAAGAAAAGTACTTAATTTCTTTGTTTGCCGCTTTTTCAAGTCCGAGGATACTAATCAGGCTTTTGGCATCAACGCCGGGCGCAAAGTTTTTAAACTTGAAATGAAAATCAATGATCTCTTTTAAACTGAAAGTTTCTACCAGTTCGAGGTAGGGCGCAGCCAGACTAATGTATCTGTAAATGTTTTCTACTGGTATATCGGTGCCTTGAGAAAATGAAATTTCTCCCTCCGAAGGAGATAAGCTCCCGGTTAATATGCTCAGCAAAGTAGATTTACCAGATCCGTTTGGCCCAAGAATAGCATAGCTGTTGCCAGCACTAAATTCTGTACTCAGGTTTCTGAAAATCCATTCTTTGTTAAACCTCCGGCCAACGTTGTTTAAGCTTATTTTCATTTATTTGGGGTCAAGTATCAGGTATAGAATATCATGTATCAAGCGCTGTAGAGGTATTGAGTTGCTTTAACATGCAAACGCTATTGTCAACACCGATATATTGTCCGTAGTTTGGGGTGATCTTGTAGCCTGCCCTTTGATACAGGGCAATGGCTTCGGGTTGTTTTTTGCCGGTTTCTAACACGCAATCGCTAAAACCAATTTCGGTAGCCCACTTTTCGAGTTCGTTTAATATTTGAGCCGCAATGCCTTGTTTTCTGTAGTCGGGGTGAACAAACATCCGTTTTACTTCGGCCTGGGTGGCGGAAAATGGTTTGATTGCGCCACAGCCTACGGCATTATTGTTCTGGTAAGCTACAACCACTTCCTTTATGGTGTCAACTTTGTTGAACTGCGCATAAAAAGCATGTTCATGGCCATCTCTAACCGCTAAATCCTGATCCAGTAAGGCCACCAGCTTTCTAAAGTCGGCTTGATCTGAATCTACTCTGATTAGCGTTAAGTCACTCATGAATGTTTATTTTGAGTTTAAGGCAAAGTTTTGCCCTCTGCCTTAAACTATTCAGCCTTTTATCTTTATTAGCTTCCCATTCCAAAGCCCTTCATCACCCCACGGTTTGAGTTGCGGATAAAATCTACAATCTCATCGCGGATTTCGGTAGGCTTGAATTCAGCTTCGATCATATCCAAAGCTTTGGTTACGTTATTGTGTTTAACGAAAAGTACGCGGTAAATTTCCTGTATTTCGTCAATTTGCTCATTGGTGAAACCTCTTCTGCGCAAACCAACAGAGTTGATGCCTGCATAAGAAAGCGGCTCACGTGCAGCTTTAACATAAGGCGGAACATCTTTACGCACCAAAGAACCACCGGTTACGAAAGCATAAGAACCTACTTTAACAAACTGGTGGATAGCCACCAGGCCTGCAAGTACCACGTTATTGCCAATGGTAATGTGACCTGCTAACGTAGTGCTGTTAGAGAAAATACAGTTGTTTCCTACTTCGCAATCGTGCGCAATGTGCGAGTAAGCCTGGATTAAGCAGTTGCTGCCAATCACCGTTTTCCATTTATCTTTGGTACCACGGTTTATGGTAACACACTCCCTGATGGTGGTGTTGTCGCCAATTTCTGCTGTGGTAATTTCTCCGGCAAATTTTAAGTCCTGTGGCTCGCCTGAAATAACGGCACCAGGGAAAATGCGGCAGTTTTTACCAATGCGTGCACCATCCATAATGGTTACGTTCGATCCGATCCAGGTTCCCTCTCCAATTACAACGTCTTTATGTATCACTACAAAAGGTTCGATTACCACGTTTTCGGCAATTTTTGCCTGAGGATGTATATATGCTAAAGGTTGTATCATTATTGAGCGGGTTCTGCTTGTTTAACTTTTGAAATTTGGGCCATCATTTCGGCTTCGACAACGATTTTTTCGCCAACCATACCCACACCTTTCATCTGGGCAATACCCCTTCTGATTGGCTCAAGTAAATCGCAGCGGAAAACAATGGTATCGCCCGGAAGCACCTGTGCCCTGAAACGTACGTTATCTATTTTTAAGAAATAAGTGAGGTAGTTTTGCGGATCGGGAACGGTGCACAATACCAGGATTCCACCCACCTGTGCCATGGCCTCAATCTGAATTACCCCCGGAAAAACCGGTGCACCAGGGAAGTGCCCTTTGAAAAACTCTTCGTTCATGGTTACGTTTTTAACACCCACCACGTGGTTTTTCGAAAGTTCTAAAATTTTATCTACAAATAAGAAAGGTTGACGGTGAGGCAAAATCTCCATGATCTGAACCACATCAAATACGGGCTTCGCACTCGGATCGTAAACTTTCTGTACTTTTTTGTTTTTCTCTTTTTTAATGGCTGCCTTAATTTTTTTAGCGAAGGCAACGTTAGCGGCGTGACCCGGACGGGCTGCCATAATATGGCCTTTTAAGTGCATGCCAACCAAAGCTAAATCGCCAATCATATCCAGTAGTTTATGACGGGCAGGCTCGTTTTGGTAGCGTAGCTCCATATTGTTTAATATCCCCTGTGGGGCAACATCTATGTCTTTGCGGTTGAAAAGCTTAGCCAGATGACTCAATTCATCTTTGGTAACTTCTTTATCTACAATTACAATGGCGTTGTTTAAATCGCCGCCTTTAATCAGGTTGTGCGATAACTGGTATTCTAATTCGTGCAGGAAACAGAAAGTACGGCACGAAGCAATTTCTTTTTTAAACTCGGCAATGGTGTTAATGCCGGCATGCTGACTGCCTAAAACAGGCGAGTTATAATCAATCATACAGGTAAAGCGATAGTCGTCAAGCGGCATGGCCACAATCTCTACTTTCCTGTCTTCTTCTGTATAGGTAATGTTGTGAGGGATGGTGAAGTACTCGCGATCAGCGTTTTGCTCTACGGAGCCTACTTCTTCCAATAAATCGACAAACTGGATTGAACTGCCATCCATAATCGGGGTTTCAGGCCCGTCTAATTTGATTAGCACATTATCGAGATCCATACCGATTAATGAAGCCATTACGTGCTCTACGGTGCTTACGCTGGCGCCGTTTTGGGTAATGGTAGTTCCGCGCGAAGTATCGGTTACATTGTCAGCATCTGCTTCGATAATTGGGTGCCCGTCTAAATCGATGCGTTGAAATTTAAAACCATGATTTTCGGGGGCGGGGCAAAAGGTTAAAGTAACATTAGCGCCTGTGTGTAAACCAACACCAGATGCTGATATTTCTTGCTTAATCGTTTTTTGTCTAACGTTCATTGTGTAATGTATTCTTTTCCAGTTCAGCTGTAAGCTTTTTCAATTCCTCTTCGAGTGCGTTAATTCTTTTTTCTACATCGGGGAGGTGTTTGAAAATTACCGATGCGCGCATCCAGTTGCGCAATGGTTGGGCAGGACTGCCATGCCATTGTTTATTTTCTTCTGTAATGTTAAAGTTAATGCCTGCCTGGGCTCCAATTTGAGTGCCTTTGGCTAAGGTTAAATGGCCTGCAATACCAACCTGGCCACCCACAACACTGTTAGGACCAATTTTTGTACTTCCTGAAATGCCTGATTGTGCAGCTAAAACAGTGTTTTCGCCAATTTCCACATTATGGGCAATCTGAATCAGGTTATCAATTTTTGCGCCTTTTTTAACAATGGTCGAGCCCATGGTTGCACGGTCTACAGTGGTATTGGCACCAATTTCTACATCATCTTCAATTACAACATTTCCTATTTGAGGGATTTTATTGTAAGTGCCGTCTTTTTGAGGGGCAAAACCAAAACCATCGCTTCCGATAACTGTATTGGCATGAATAATTACGCGGCTGCCGATTACCGAGTTGTGGTAAACTTTAACGCCCGGATAAAAAGTAGTGTTTTCGCCAATTTTAGAATGTGCGCCAATAAAAACCTGTGTATTTATTTTACAGCCATCGGCAATTACAGCATGCTCTGCTACATAAGCGAAAGCATCAATAAAAACATTCTCCCCAATTTTTGCAGTGGGGTGCACGAAAGCCATTTTATCAATACCCGTTTGTGTGTTTTGTGCATTTACCGCTTCGTTGTATTTATCCAGCAGAATAGTAAAAGCACTATATGGATTTTCTACACGCACCAAAGTGCTGGTGTAGGGTTGTGTTGGGGCAAAATCTTTAGATACGATTACAACTGATGCCTGAGTAGAATACAAAAAGTTTTCGTACTTAGGATTGGAAAGAAATGACAAAGAGCCTTCCTTTCCGTCTTCTATTTTAGAGAGTTCGGTAACGGCTACGTCGGGGTTACCATCTATGGAACCGTTCAGAAACTGACTTATCTGCTTGGCAGTAAATTGCATCGTACAAAGGTAAATGTTAAATTGATATGAACAAAAAAACCTGCAAAGGTTAAGCTGTGTATATTTTACACAATAATAAGACTTAAAACGGCAGTAAAAGTTAAATATTTTGTTAAATAAGCTTAAATGCCCCTGGGGTAACAGAGGATATATTTTTCTACTGTTTTCTGCAGCGATTCGAGGTTTGATAAATCCGAAGCTTTTGCAATATCAACAATGTTGTTATTTTTCATTAAAATCTTAATATTGCCAACGCCTGCATTGTATGCGCGGTTTTGGATCGTATCGGTAAAAACAAAATAGCGGGCTTCTTCGGGTTTAATCTGCAGTAAATTAACCGCTGCATCCTGTAAAAATGCAAGCCGGTCGGCCTTTTCCATTTCGTTACCCATCTCCACTTTATACAGGTTACGCGAGGTAAGCATATTGCAAAGGGTTGATAAAATTTTATCGGGATGCTTTACCCAAACTTTAACAGCTGCGTAGATATCCTGATCATCAAGATTGGTAAAATGTTCGAGGTTTATGTGTTGTTCGAAAAAGTTGCCTTCGTTAATGTTGTGCTTCAAAAAATGATTTAATGAGGGTGAAGCAAACAGTTCTTCGCCTCTGGCCGATAGCTCTTTGGCCCGTTCAAGCAATTTGACCAAAATCATCTCGCCTGCAATAACGGTTTTATGCAGGTAAACCTGCCAGTACATCAGCCGGCGGGCAATCAGGAATTTTTCGATAGAGTAAATACCTTTTTCTTCAATTACCAGGTCATCATCGTAAACGTTAAACATTTTAATAATGCGGTCGAAGCTGATTACCCCTTCGCTTACACCGGTAAAGAAGCTGTCGCGGTTCAAATAATCCATCCGGTCTAAATCGAGCTGACCCGAAATTAACTGGTGTAAAAACTTTTTAGGATAGGTACCGTTAAAAATCTCGATGGCATGTGTTAAGCGTCCGTCGAAATGGATATTCAGGTCGTTCATCAGCTTAGCCGAAATGTCTTCGTGCTTAATACCTGTAACCAGCGAATGTTCGAGTGCGTGCGAAAAAGGCCCATGACCAATGTCATGCAGTAAAATGGCCAAAATGGCGGCTTCTTCTTCACCTTCGGTAATGTCATGTCCTTTGCTTCTTAGCAGGCTAATGGCCAAACACATCAAATGCATGGCGCCCAGGGCATGGTGAAAACGGGTGTGCAATGCTCCAGGATAAACCAAATGGGTCATGCCCAGTTGTTTAATGTAGCGCAGCCGCTGGAAATAGGGATGCGATATTACATCGTAAACTAAGGCCGATGGTATGCTGATGAAACCGTAAACCGGATCATTTATGATTTTCTTCTTGTTCAATCGTTAAAAATAGTTAAATAGACAGATACGGTACAAAAATTGCTATTTTTATTTAGAGTTTGATTTACCTGCCAAAATTAAAAGGCAATACATACCTATTTTTACATAAACATGCAAGAAACTAAGATATTATGGGCCGATGATGAAATCGACCTGTTAAAACCACATATATTATTGTTAAATGATAAAGGTTATAATGTAACCACATTTACCAACGGGAACGATGCGCTCGAAGCATTCGGAAAATCACATTTCGACCTGGTATTTTTAGATGAAAATATGCCGGGAATGAGTGGAATTGAAACGCTTGGAGCCATTAAAAACCTGAATCCGGATGTGCCGGTGGTACTCATTACCAAAAGTGAAGAAGAAAACCTGATGGAAGATGCCATTGGGAGCAAAATCGATGATTATCTGATTAAGCCGGTTAATCCGAAACAAGTACTGCTAACCATTAAAAAGCTAATTGATAACAAGCGTTTGGTGAGCGAAAAAACATCGATGGCCTACCAGCAGGATTTCCGCCGTTTGGGCATGACTCTTGGCGATAAACTGAACTACGAAGAGTGGGTGGATGTTTACAAAAAGATTGTTTTCTGGGAGCTGGAGCTGGAGAAACTGGATGACCCGCAAATGCACGAAATTTTAACCATGCAGAAACAGGAAGCCAATACACAATTTTCGAAATTTGTTGAGGAGCACTATTTAGGCTGGATTAAGGAAAAGGATAAAGCGCCCTTGTTTTCGAACGAGCTGTTAAAGAAGAAGGCTTTCCCGCACATTAACGAAACTACCCCTGTGTTTTTTATCCTGATCGATAATTTGCGTTACGACCAGTGGAAAATCATTAACCCTTTAATTTCGGAGTACTTCCGTATTGATGAGGAGGATATGTACAGCAGTATTCTGCCAACGGCAACCCAGTATGCCAGAAACTCCATCTTTTCGGGCTTAATGCCTTTGGATATGGAAAAACGTTTCCCTCAGCTTTGGCAAAATGACGACGATGAGGGCGGAAAAAATATGCATGAAGAAGCATTTCTGGCCGATAACATTAAACGTACCCTGCGCAGGGACTGCAAATTCAGCTACAATAAAATTTTAACTTTTGAGCAGGGTAAGGATTTGGTAGATCAAACCAACAACCTGTTGCAAAACGATTTTAATGCCATTGTTTTCAACTTTGTTGATATGCTGAGCCATGCACGTACAGATATGCAGATGATTCGCGAGCTGGCCAACGATGATGCCGCCTACCGCTCGTTAACCTTATCTTGGTTTGAGCATTCGCCGCTTTGGGATTTGTTGAAGAAAATATCGCAGAAAAAAGTTAAGGTAATCATCACCACCGATCATGGTACCATCCGCGTTAAAAAGCCCGTTAAGGTTATTGGCGATAGAAGCACGAATACCAATTTGAGGTATAAACAGGGCAGAAACCTGAACTTTAACGCTAAAGATGTTTTCCTGATTAAAAACCCGCATGATGCCATGTTGCCAAAAATCAACATCAGCAGCAGTTATATTTTTGCCCGCGAAGACAGTTATTTCGTATATCCGAACAATTACAACCAGTTTGTAAATTACTATAACGAAACCTTTCAGCACGGCGGGATTTCGCTCGAAGAGATGATTATTCCGGTAGTTACCTATTCGCCGAGATAAAACACCCGGTACAAGAAGAAGCCCAATCTACAAATTGGGCTTTTTTTTGCCTTGCCCTGTAATTATTTCTACAGTACATGGACTGGATTGATGTTGCCACTAGATGGGTACCAGCAAGGCCTTAACATGGCTTGTGCGCTACCTAAATGTTGGCTTAAATTCGCTTTTTAGGTAACCAGGAGGTAACGCCAGGGTAACCATTAACTTTTTGCAGGCTTTTAACGTTGAGATAAAGAATTCAGTAAAAGCAATTTATTTAAGTATTACTTTTGCCTTTATTTTTTTGAGCATGGAAATAACAGTAAATGGTTTATCAGATTTACCTCAGGTAGCCGAACAGCTTTTAACCTTCGCAGGTAAGGAAAAGGTTTTCATTTTTGAAGGCGAGATGGGAGCAGGAAAAACTACCTTTATTAAACACTTTTGTGCCCGCCTGGGTATTGAAGACGTAGTTTCCAGTCCAACCTATTCTATCGTAAATGAATATGAAAGTCCTGACGGATCGGTTTACCATTTCGATTTCTACCGCATTAAAGATATTCGCGAAGCTTACGATCTGGGCTATGAAGAATATTTTTACGGGGGAGGCATTTGCCTGATTGAATGGCCGGAGCGGGTAGTCGAGTTATTGCCCGAAAATTATATCAAAGTCGAAATTAGTGTGGTAGACGAAAACGAACGATTGTTTAGTCTTTGTAAGGTATAACAATTAGTTATCAATTAATTAACAGATTTTCCTTACCTTGAACAACCTAAAACTACCAAAATATTAATTCAACATGGCTACAGGATTACGCGAAGGAATGGCCGATATAGCTCGTCAGGGTTTATTGCAAACACAAGAGGCAAAACTCGAAACCAGAAATAAAAAAAACAGCCTATACATTGGAATACCCAAAGAAATTTCTTTCCAGGAAAACAGAATTGCTTTAACACCGCTTTCTGTTGCCTTGCTGATAAATAATGGCCACCGTGTTGTGCTCGAAAGTGGTGCGGGTATTGGAGCCAACTTTACCGACTCTGAATATGCAGAACAGGGTGCTAAAATAACTTACAACAAAAAAGAGGTTTTCGAAGCTGATATTCTGGTAAAAATTGCCCCGCCAACCCTGGAAGAGATTGACATGATGCATAAGGGGCAAACACTGCTTTCTTCTTTGCAGACAGGTACCTTAAAGCAAGATTATCTAAAGGCACTTATGCATAAAAAAATCAATGCACTGTGTTTCGAAAACCTGCGCGATGAAGGTAATGTACTGAGTGTGGTGAGGGCCATGAGCGAAATTGTAGGTTCGACATCGATTTTAATTGCTGCAGAATACCTGAGTAATGTTACCGGAGGCAAAGGTTTAATGCTGGGTGGTTTTACAGGAGTTCCTCCAACCGAAATTGTAATTTTAGGAGCAGGTACCGTGGGCGAGTATGCCGCAAGAACCGCTTTAGCCCTGGGGGCAGAAGTAAAGGTCTTTGATAGCTCTATTTACCGTTTGCGCCGTTTGCAAAATAATCTGGGCAGCAGGGTTTTTACCTCGGTAATGCAGCCCATAGTGCTGAATAAAGCCATTGTAACCTGCGATGTAGTAATTGGAGCCATTAGGGCAACCCATGGCCGCAGTCCCTGTATTGTGATGGAAGAAACTGTTGCACGGATGAAACCCCATTCGGTGGTTATTGATGTAAGTATCGATCAGGGAGGTTGTTTCGAAACTTCTGAGGTAACCAACCATACCAATCCTGTGTTCCGGAAATATGATGTAATTCATTATTGTGTGCCGAACATTGCTTCGAGGGTCCCGAGAACAGCATCTTATGCGCTAACTAATATTTTTGCCCCAATACTGTTGGATATAGGCGAATTTGGTGGATTAGTGAACATGGTTTGGAATAATCCGGGTATCCGCGAAGCACTCTACATTTATCAGGGCAACTGTACCAATAAAGACCTGTCGGATATGTTTAACCTGCCTTTTAAAGATCTGGAATTACTGGTGGTTTCGAATCAGTAGATCATAATCCGTCATTTCGAGCGGAGTGTAACGCAGCCGAGAAATCTGCCTCATAGATCTCTCCATTCGCTTCGCTTCATCTGATAACTATCGGATCGAGATGACGATCCTTTTATTGGAGGTTGTTCGATATTAGAAAAATGATGAAGCAATCTAAATATAACCGTTTATGAAGTTCAATCTATTGATGTTTTTTCTCCTTATCTCTATTTCGGTCTCCTCCCAAAATAAACATATCGCACCTAAAAAAAAATTGGTTGTGGTTAGCTCGTATGCGCAATATCAGGCCTCAGTAAAGTCGAATCCAAATAACGAATTGGTAGAGATCAAAAAAGCCATTCCAAATATTACGCTCGATATCCGTTACGCTACTAAAAATAACTTTATGCAGCAGGTAATGTATAAACAGGCAAGGGCTTTTGCCAGGAGGCCGGTGGTAGAGGCATTAAAAATGATCCAGAAAGAGCTGAACAAAAAAGGTTATGGTTTAAAAATATTTGATGGTTACCGTCCTTATGCCATTACGGTTGAGTTTTATAAAAAAGCGAGCGATAAGAACTTTGTGGCTAACCCGGCCAAAGGTTCCAAACATAACCGGGGCTGCGCGGTAGATTTAACCCTCGTTAACTTAAAGACGGGCAAAGAAATACCCATGCCTACACCTTATGATAGTTTTTCGGCAGCTGCGGCAGCTAATTATGAAAAGGTATTGCCTGCACAAAAAAAGAACCGCGATTTACTGATCGGTACAATGGCCAAACACGGACTTAAAGTTTTAGAAAACGAATGGTGGCATTATGATTTTGTGGGCTGGAAAAACTACAACCTGATGGATATTCCTTTTGAAAAGCTTTGAGGGTTCAGTAGTTCATTGGTCATTTGTTCATTGGGCTGGATGCCAAATGTAGGTCTGGTCAGCTGCTACATCCGACTCCACACTAAAAACTCCAAGCTCCCAACTAAAGATGATGTGGTCTGCCGTACTGGTCTTTCTTTACACGAGCCTTATCATCCTTTACCGTTAAGTGAAAAATGTAATCGTAATCATCGTCGGTAAGCATTTCCATTGGTCTTTTACCACCAAAAGCCTCAATAATTTCTAATACCGTATTAGAATGGCCTGCAACAATCACCGTTTTTCCGCTGTAATTTTGCTTAACCGAATCCACCAGTGATTTAGCATCTTTATAATCGATCACTTTTTGAACCACTAAAGAATCTAAGGTTTGGTGGGTTCTTTTAAAAGGGGTGCTGAAAGCCACATCGAACTTTACTTTTTTTAAGTAGGTGGCGAGGTCGCCGGCCCTGATTCTGCCTTCATCCGACAGGCTCGGGTTGGTATCTTGTGGGTTCGATTTATCTTTTTCGGCGTGCCTTACAATCCAAACATCGGTAGTTTGCGCCAAAACAGAAGTGGAGAGCATAAAGAGCAGGGGCAGGAAAAGGAATACTCGTTTCATTTTATAAAGATTAAAAAATATTGCGACACCCTATGCATTAATGCTGTTAATTAATTTTTCGATGTCTGCCTTTTCATGCCAGCTGCTTAATACAATCCGGTTAATGGGGGCACTGCCTGGGCTGGGGTAAGGAAAGGATGAAATCAGGATCTGATTTTTGAAAAAGTGCCGCTCAATGTGTTGGTCGTCGATTAAAAAAGCAGGGAATCCGGGCTCGTATTTCCACGTGGAACTTAGGCTACCGGCAAGTAAATCAATATTCTCCTGAAGTTTGTGCCAGGCCGACTGATAAATTTCGCCGGCTTTAATGAAGGCATAAAGACCAGCGGCGGCAGGAGGGGAAGCCCCTACAAAAACAGGACTTTTCTTAAGCTGGTCAATGATTTGCTGCGAGCCTAAAACAATACCGGCATCCACACCCAGTGCTTTAGCCATCGAGGCCACCACAACGTATTCCGTATTGGGGCGCTCGGGCAGACCAGAGTACGCACTTAACCCGCCGTTATTTACACCGATCCCATGCGAATCATCGACAATTACCACTATTTTTTTACTCGTATTGATATCCTTCAGGAAAGTGAAATCGTAAATCTCGGGTACAAGGTTATTCATCGAGTTGCTGATGAGCACCCAGTTTTGTTCAGCCGAAGCATTAATCCGTTCAACAGTGTCTGTTTTCCAGGTTGTAAAAGAATCAGAAGAGAGGGGCTGCGTGTTTAGCCATAGTGAAGGATGGGCAGCAGGGGCATAAGCTACCTGTCCGGCGTTGGCTAAGGCCTTAACGGTAAGCTGAGCTGCCAGATATCCGCTCGAGGTAATGAGCGCTGCTGCTGCACCGTAACGGGCTGCGGAAGCTTTTTCGGCTTCATCGTAAATACCCAGCTGAATGTTGTTGGTGCGGCTGGTGCCATTATTTAAGCCAAATTTGCCAATCCCCTCCACATACAATTTAATAAAATCGGGGT
The DNA here is from genome assembly GCF_903166585.1 of Pedobacter ghigonis. Lineage (GTDB taxonomy): Bacteria > Bacteroidota > Bacteroidia > Sphingobacteriales > Sphingobacteriaceae > Pedobacter > Pedobacter ghigonis. The sequence continues at coordinate 119,354 of NZ_CAESCM010000009.1, read as the reverse complement.
TGGTTGGCATACCCAGATAGGCCGTTCCCCCAAAATACAGGTAGCTTTTTCCATCAACAGCTATTTTGTTACCGAAAGGCTGATTTACTGCTTTAAATGCTGTACTCATGTGCTAAACCTAAAAATTATCGTGAATAGCTGTAATGATCCTCACCATTTCTGCCCGTACTTCGGCCGTTGGTTTTACAAAGCCGTTATTCATAAAAGCATAAATGTAGGTTTTGCCTTTTTTGGTTAAAACATAGCCGCTTTGGTTATGCACGCCACCCAGCGAACCCGTTTTGCCAAATACAAAAGGTTTGTCGGTTTTAGGATAAGCACTTTTCAAAGTGCCGCTCTTTCCGCCTGCGGGTAACATATCAAAAAGCTTTTCGGGGTTATTTACGAGTCTGTAAATCGAATCAAGGAGGTACACATTATCCCGTGGGGTAAATAAATTTTGGCGCGACAAGCCCGATCCATCAACCCATTTTACCTTATCGGGCAAGAAAGAGAGGTAGTTTTTGGTAATGTGCTGAATGGCCTTAGCCGTGCTTAGCGTATCGCCGATCTGGTTGGCGCACACCAGCAATAAATGTTCGGCTATAAAATTATCGCTCGGTAACATCATGTGTTTTAAAACCGAATCGCGTTTTGCCCCGGGCAGCGTTTTTGCATTGGCCGGCATTTTAAGGTTAATCAGGCCGACAGATTTGTGTAAAGTATCGGCCAATATTTCTACTGTAAGCTGCGGGCTGGTTTTATATGGATTTTGCTGGTTATAACCCGGCTTTACCGCTACCGCTGGGTAGTGAAAGGTGTTGGTCAGAAAATCGCGGCTTACCTGAAAATTGCCGCTGGTTTTGGTAGAGTCGATTGCGAAGCAGGAAGTAAAAACCCTGGGTTCGATGTTGATTTTATTCGGACCAGCGTAAGTAGAAGTAACCATATTGTCCATTATGGGCAGCTCGGTAATCTCGGGTTGGTAGTAAAAGTCATAATCATCCCACGACCAGCCGTCGCCAAAAAAATTGCCTGAATAACGGCCCGGGGCGAAGAATAGCTTTTTGTTAGCTGCCAGCAGGAAATTATAAGCCGATTTATCCTTTACTGCAAACTGCAAAAATGAAGGATCGCCGGTTCCCCAGAAAATCAGCGAATCGTTCCTTTCAATGTATTTTAGGGCAGGCATTACATCAGGCAACATTTTTAAACCCGCAAAAAAGGTGTAGAGTTTTGTATTCGAAGCCGGTGTGAAGTACTTATCGGCATCCTTTTGAAAAACCATCTTTTTATTGGCCGGATTATAAAGTGCAAAGCCAACCTGGTACTGTTTAATTACTTCCGATTTTTTAAAGGTTCTGGCTACTTTTTTCGACATCATTTTATCGGTAGAGCAGCCGCTTAAAAGGCTTATGGATAGTGCAGTGGTAAGAAAACGAGTATTTAGGCTTTTTAATGGAAACATGTTCTAAATTTAGGGAAGTATAATTATCAACTAATTTATTAAATTTAGTTAAATGTTAACCAAGTATAGCGCTGTTGTAATAATCTGTTTACGCAAGTTGATAATTTGCGTGGGACTGGTTTTGGCTATTTTTCCGGCAACGGCGCAGGAGTTTGCTTTCAGACGCAATCAGCAAAAACAATCTATTACCTTTAAATGCATCAAAAATCTGATTGTTGTTCCGCTTTATGTGAATGGAAAAGGACCCTACGATTTCGTTTTAGATACTGGTGTGGGGCCTATGATTGTAACCGATCCTTCAATTATCGATTCGCTAAACTTTAACATGCTCCGCAAAATTAAAGTCTCGGGGTTGGGTATCGAAACCGTCGAAGCTTTTGTTTCGCAGAATATTAGCGCGCGGCTCGGAAATGCGGTGATGGACCACGTGCCCACAGCTATTTTAAAAGAAGATCTTTTTAATTTATCGGGGCATTTGGGGATTAAGATTTACGGCCTGATCGGCTATAATTTCTTCAACAGTTTTATTGTCGATATCAGGTATAACGAAAACAGGATTATTGTACACAACCAGGGAAGCAAAATCAAATATCGGGGAGAGAAAATACCCATTGTGGTCGAAAACCAAAAGCCTTACCTGATGGCTACTATCGAAATTCCGGATAGCGGAACAATTAATGCCCGGTTCCTGATTGATACCGGGGCCAGTCATGCTTTGTCGCTCGAAACCCTTGGCGGAACTGCATTCCCGCTACCGGCCAAAACCATTAGTGCCAATTTAGGCATGAGCCTAAGCGGGCAGATTAAGGGCTATGTGGGCAGGGTAAAGAAATTTAAACTAGGTGACTATACCTTTAAAGATGTTGTGGCGGGTTTTCCTGATTTTAAAACCATTTCTGATAAAATAGACCTTTCTAAACGCAACGGAAATTTAGGTGCCGACCTGCTGCGTAAGTTTAATCTGCAGATTAATTATGAACAGGGTTTTATTTACATTAAACCAAACAGCTTAAGTAAAGTACCCTTCGAGCATGATATGGTTGGCATGGTGATTTACTTAGACCAGAAAGAATACAAGAGGCTGCTGATTGGCGAAATAGATCCGAATAGTCCGGCAGAACGCGCCGGCCTCTGCCAGGACGACGAAATTATAGGCGTAAACTTTAAAAGTGTTGAAGCTTATTCGCTGAACGACCTTACCGATATGTTTAAATCGAAGGCCGATCGGAGCATCATTTTTGAAATATACAGAGATAAACAAGTGTTCTTTAAAGTGGTAAAACTGGAGAAACGGATTTAATGAAACGTAATTTTCTGGTTACATAGTGCTTGCCTTGTAACAAGGCTTTAACTTTAACCTCTTAATTGCCAAGCAAACTAACTTTTAATTGCACATGAAGAAAAACTTTAAAATACTTGCTTTAGCAGGTATTGTAGCACTTGGTATAGCCGGAACGGACTCCGTATATGCCCAGAAAACCCCTAAAAAAGGCAAAGGCACAACGCCTGCCACACCACCAGCCGCCGCTGCTGCAGCCCCTAAAAAAGAGGGCATAAAACCATTTTCAGAAATCATTACTGCAAAAGCAAGAACCACTAATGGCTTGTTTAAGACCCATAAAGTTGATGATAAATGGTATTTCGAAATTCCTGATTCGATTATTAACCGCGAAATGCTGGTAGTTACACGTTTGGCTAAAGTACCTGCAGGTGTTAAAGTTGGCAACCAGCAATATGGTGGCGAGCAGCTTAACGAGCAGGTTTGGAAATGGGAGCGCAGAGGGAAACAGATTTTTATCCGCGTACCAAGCTACTCAACCAAAGCAGATCCGAATAGCGACATGTACGAATCGGTTCAGAACTCTAACCTGGCGCAGATTTTAGCCAGCTTTGAAATTAAAGCTTACAATAAAGATACTACCGGTGTTGTAATCGATGTTACCGATTTTTATAACGGCGATGTAATGGCCATTGGTGCAACCGATCAGATTCGTAAAGCCTATAAAGTTACCATGTACGATGCAGGCCGCTCGTATATCGATACTGTTAAAACTTTCCCGATCAATGTTGAGGTAAAAACAGCTAAAACTTACCGTGCAGCCGAATCGCCAACTGATAGCAGCAACGGAGCGGTTACTTTCGAGTTTAATACCTCGATGTTGTTATTGCCAAAAATCCCGGTTAAAGCGAGAATCATGGATAGTAGGGTAGGTTTCTTTGGCCAGTCGCAGATCGATTACGGCAGCAATGCACAAAAGGCAGAGCGTACCGCTTATATCCACCGCTGGAACCTGGTACCGAAAGATACCAACGCTTACAAACGTGGCGAGCTGGTAGAACCTGTTAAACCGATTGTAATTTATATCGATCCGGCAACACCTAAAAAATGGGTGCCATTCTTAATTCAGGGTATTAACGATTGGCAAGTAGCTTTCGAAGCTGCTGGTTTTAAAAATGCCATCATTGGTAAAGAAGCTCCAACTGCACAGCAAGATCCTCAGTTTAGCGTAGAAGATTCGAGATATTCGGTAGTACGTTATTTCGCTTCTGATATTGCAAACGCTTACGGTCCGCACATCAGCGACCCGCGTACCGGACAGATTTTGGAAACGCACATTGGCTGGTACCACAACGTAATGAACTTATTGCGCAACTGGTATTTTGTACAAACTGCTGCCATTAACCCTGAAGTACGTAAAGCTAAATTCAGCGATGAGCAAATGGGCGAGCTGATCCGTTTTGTTTCTTCTCACGAAATTGGCCATACCTTAGGTTTGCCACACAACTTTGGTTCGAGCTATGCTTACCCGGTTGATTCGTTACGTTCAAAAGCCTTTACAGATAAACATGGTACAGCTCCATCTATTATGGACTATGCCCGTTTTAACTACATTGCGCAGCCAGGTGATGGTGTAACCAAACTTCACCCCCAAATTGGTGAGTATGATAAATGGGTTGTGAAATGGGGATATTCATGGATTCCGGGAAATAAAACTGCTGAGCAGGAAAAAGAAATCCTTGATCAGTGGACGCTAAAAAATGCAGGTAATCCATTATACTTCTACGGCCGTCAGGGAACTTCGTTAGATCCACGTTTACAAAGCGAAGATTTAGGCGATAACGCGATGAAAGCGAGTACTTATGGTATTGCCAACTTAAAACGCATTTTACCAAACGTAGAAAAATGGACTTACCAGAAAGGTAAAGATTACAGCGATTTAAAAGAGATTTATACAGAGATTGTTGGTCAGTTTAACCGTTATATGGGCCATGTGTCTGCTAATGTGGGTGGTTTAAGCGAAAACTTTAAAACTTACGAGCAAAAAGGACCAGTTTATGCTTACTTACCAAAAGCAAAACAAAAAGAAGCTGTTGCTTTCTTTAATCAGCAATTATTTACTACACCACTTTGGTTAATCAGCAACGACCAGTTGAGCAAGTTCGATAACGGTGTGTTGTTAAACCGTATTAAAAGTGTTCAAACCAACACCCTTGGTAACCTTTTATCGCCTTCGCGTATTGCACGTTTGTTAGATAACGAAACTAAAAACGGTGCTGCTAAAGCTTATACTTTACCAGAACTGTTTACGGATTTAAGATCATCGGTTTTTGTTGCTGGCAGAGCAGATGCGTTTAAGCGTAACCTGCAACGCGCATACGTAGATCGTTTACAGGATTTGATGACCAAAGAAAATGAGCTTCCAATGGGCTTCCCGGCTGATTATGCCGCAAGTTTTGGTTTAACACCAATTAACGTTGGTTTATCAGATATCAGACCATTGGTTAGGGTAGAGCTTAAAACATTATTGGCTACTACAAAAGCAAGGGCTGCAGCTGGTGATGCCATTACCAAAGCACACTACGAAGATTTAAGCATCAGGATTAAAGATATTTTAGATCCGAAAAAATAATGATAATTGGAGTGAATTAAAATGATTGAATAGCGATACACGCATTCAATCATTCAAAATCCTCTCATTCAAAATAAAAAAAAGGAGCAATCATTAAGTTGGTTGCTCCTTTTTTGCTTTTGTATAATTCTTGATGCTTTAAGTTAAACACATATCTGTTTTCTATTTTTAGCGCAAAACGGTTTTATGCTTAAAAAACTATTCTTTGCACTTACTTTATTTACAACCGGCCTATCAGCTTTCGGGCAGAATGCCGATTCGTTAACGGTTGTAAAAACCAAATGGCAGAAAACCAGGGTGGCCAGGCAGGTTAAATTATTTCAGCATCATTTTAAGGGGCAAAACCTCTTTGGAGCCAATCAAAACATTTCTTATTTAGAAATTAAGAATAGCGGGCGGAAGGCTGTCTTTGCCATCGGAGCCGAAGAAAAGCAATTGATTACCACCAGCGATTTTGGCTTGCGCGATACCGCACTAGCTGCCATAAACGGCAATTTCTTTGATGTTAAGAACGGCGGATCGGTAGATTTCGTTCGCGTAGAAGGGAAAACCATTAATACCAACCGATTAGCCGCCAATGGCGAGAGGGCCAGGCACCAGCAGGCCGGTGTGGTAATCGAAAAAGGCAAACTCAGTATGGTAAAATGGGACGGAAGCCCCGCCTGGGAAAGCCGGTTAACAGCGGCAAACGTTTTATTGAACGGCCCGCTCTTAACATTCAATGGCGTAGACGAAGGATTGGATACGGCTGCTTTTAACCGTTTAAGTCACCCGCGTACCTGTTTAGGCATAAAACCCAATGGCCACATTATTATGCTTACTATTGATGGCCGCAATACCGAATCGGCAGGTGTAAGTTTGTTCGAATTGACTAAACTCATGCGCTGGCTGGGTTGTACCAGTGCCATCAATTTTGACGGCGGCGGCTCTTCTACGCTATGGGTAAATGGCATGGGAAGTAATGGTGTAATTAATTACCCTACCGATAATAAAAAATGGGATCATGAGGGGCAGCGGAAGGTAGCCAATGTAATCCTGGTGAAGAAAAAATAAGCGCTGCGCTCATTTAAATTATAGCAGCTCAGGCACATTTTACTCAAAACTTAAAGGCCTTTTTAGATAATTACTTATTTTAGTGGCATATTTTTTATTGCAATGTTTAAAAACACCTTATACTTTTTCTTTTTTATGCTGTGGCTTTCGTCGTGTAAGTTTGGCTCTAAAACCACCGACCCAACCTTACGCGATTTTACTTTCGAGCCCGTTAAAGGCATCCGTTATGAAGAAGTAAAACGTAGGTTTAAAGATGGACTTTCTTTCAATACACAGGGCTTTATGCAGAAGCCTTCGTGGATCATAGAGGTGGTTAAAGAAGATACCATGTCGGCATGGAGCCCGCAGAAAAATAGGATGCAGAATTTTTACCTGCAATACGATCATGGCAATGTGTATAATTTCGCAGCCGAGTTTTTCAAAGTGAAACACATCAGTAAAGATAGTCTGGTTTTTCAGCGGGTTCAGGTTGATGGTAAGGTAATCGCCTCTGATGTACGTTCGGATGTAAATATGACCTTTTATGCGCAGAGCTACATCAAAAACAAACTGAAAACTACAGCTAAAGCATTACAGAAGCCTACCAAAGCCGATACTGCTTTTATTGAAAAGCGTGCAAATCAGGTAAACGCAAATAGCGATAGTGCTTTTGCCGCTACCGATCCGGTTCAGTTTATCTCTAAGAGCAAAATTGCAAAGGTGAAGAAAATCAGTACGGTAGACCGGCTCAACAACCGTACGGAGGCTTACGATTACATGTTTCCACAGTATGTTATTACGATAGATCGTGCCTATAAAGATTTCTCGCACCAGGTGGCTGCAGTTGTAGACTTTCAGGGCGGTATACATGTTAAGACGGTTTATAACGTGCTTCCGGAAGATGCAGCAACAAAGAAAAAGACCGCTCAAAGCATTGCCGATATCTATGTTCGCAACCTTTTTGACATTGCGCCGGGAACCACTTTGGGCGTTCCGCACAATACCGAAATTACATTAACAATAATTGGTAAAGCAATTAAAAAGCCTTAGTAATCTGGTGTTTACGAAATTTTAACGTTAAAAAAATGTTAAAATTTAATTTTGATTTTAAAAATTAAAACTTACCTTGCATTCTTAATTTTAATATTTAATACAATGCAAGAAGGCACAGTAAAATTCTTCAATGTAACTAAAGGTTTTGGCTTTATCATCCCTGCGAATGGCGATAGCGAAATTTTTGTTCATTCAACAGGTCTTATCGACGAAATCCGTGAAAACGACAAAGTACAGTACGAAGTTGCTAACGGTAAAAAAGGCTTAAATGCCGTTAATGTGAAAGTAATTTAATTTATTTATCATATTTTCAGATGGGCTGCTCTCTTGCGATGGCAGCCTTTTTTATTTTTGCAGGTAATAAGCTTTCCGTTTTAATTTTATGATCCACTACTTTATTATTCCCGGTTTGGGTAATTCGGGCCCTAACCATTGGCAAACGCATTTCGAAAAATCCGGTAATCATTTTACACGCATTAACCAGCAGGAGTGGGAAGCGCCCAGCAGCCAGGATTGGATCGAAACCATCGACGGGGCGCTTGAATGTTATGATTTATCGAACGTAGTTTTAATAGGGCATAGCCTGGGCTGTACTGCCATTGCCAATTGGGCAAAGCACTACCAAAAACAGGTTAAGGGCGCTTTACTGGTTGCTCCCAGCGATCTTGATGCACCAAAATACACCTTCCCAACCGTTGGGTTCGACCATGTTCCGCTGGATAAAATTAACTTTAAAACGATAGTTGTAACCAGTGCCAACGATGAATGGGTAACTTTAGAAAGGGCTACGTTTTTTGCTCAGCATTGGGGCAGCGAACTGATTAATATCGGCGAGGCAGGGCACATTAATGCCGATTCGGGCTTTGGTGTGTGGCCCGAGGGCCTGGAGATTTTGAAAACTTTATAAAGTACCCGTCATTCCAACGAAGGTGGATCATCCTCTGGACTGAAACTCTGTGGAATGCCCGAATGAGTGGGTTTGCATGATAGAATAGTCTTCGCCACCATACAATCTTCAAAATTTAATCATTTCTTTAAGCCTATGCGGCCTTACCTGCCTGATACGGTTAATTACCAAACTTATTTATGCACTTTCCTTCGCAAAAACTGATCAAGAAAGATTAAGCCAATAACCAAATCGACAAATAAGAAAGTGTACAGTGTGGTTGGCGTAATGTACCGATCAAGGTTAATGTTAAACTTTTCGGGTAGGGTAAAACTTGCAAAACCAGCTTTGGCGTGATAAAATACATACCCCAGAATGCCTAAAAGCGAAAGCACAAAGAAAGCACCTATCGCATAAATGATTCCGGAGTTTACCTTTGTTTTTAAGGCAACGGGTGCAGGTTCGGCTGCAACACTTTCCATTACATTCCGTGTGAAAGACATAGAGGGTTCATCCAGATCAAGCGTTCCTAAAACTGAGTTAAGTTTTAAAAGATCTTCATATTGTGCTTTAATTTCCGGATCGGATGCAATTTTTTCTTCAATGGCCTTATTGGCCGCTTCGTCCAAAGTGCCATCAATATACTCCCAAAGCTGCTGTTCTATCGCATTCATAGTAACTCCTTTACTTCATCTTTTAACAAATATTGTAATTTTTCTTTAAGCCTTTGCCTTGCACGGTGTAGTTTCACCTTGATGGTGTTGGGCTCCATATTCAGCGTTTCGCCAATTTCTTCCAAACTTTGCTCGCCTTTGTAAAACAGGGTGATAATGGCAGCATCGTCGGGCATTAATAGGCCAATGGCCTGGTTTAAAAAAGTGTGACTATCATGTTTTTCATAGTCGTTGGCATTAAAGTTCGATGTATGGTTTTCGAGCTGTAAAAATGTTTCTTCGTTGTGGATGGAGTCTGTATCTAAGCGCTTTTTCCTTAAAAAAGTCATGGCTGTAGTATAGGTAATGGTATACAGCCAGGTACTAAATTTAGAAGTCTGTTTAAAAGCTCCGAGTGCTTTATAAGCTTTAACAAAGCAATCCTGAGCTATTTCTTCGGCATCTTCCCGGTTTTTCGAAAATCTTAAAGCAAGCGTAAATACAAAGCGCTGATGGCGTTTCACCAATAAAGCATACTGCGCGGTTTCTCCCGCCAATATATTTTGGATCAGCTCTAAATCTGTAAGTTTTTGCTCCATCTTTAGCTGTAAGACTACATTAAAGATACGCAGGTTACACGTGAAACATTAATCTTTTTGTTTTACACAGATGGTTAATAGACTATTCAGTAAACCTATGAGGTTTCTTAAAACCTCATAGGTTTGCCTGGATGCTAGTGAGATGCAAAAAACTTCAATCCTGCAATCGAACCAATCAGTGTACAAATAAAGAAGATCCGCCAGAAAGTAGCTGGCTCCTGAAAATACACAATGCCGATAATTACGGTACCAACAGCACCAATACCCGTCCAAACGGCATAAGCGGTACCCATGGGCAATGTTTGCGTGGCTTTATTTAATAAGGCGAAGCTGAGCGAAATGCAGATAAAGAATGCTGCGCTCCATTTCAGGTTCGAGAAGTTGTTCGATAATTTTAAGCAGGTAGTAAAGCCAACTTCAAAAAGGCCGGCTACTATTAAGATAATCCAGTTCATAATAAATGTGTTTCGGCAAAGGTAACACACCTTATTGGGGCAACATTTTACAAATGTTAAAAAAAAGGGCCTATTTATGGGTTGCCCTGATGCGGCTTAAGGTAACCTGGGTTACGCCAAGGTAGGAGGCAATATGTTTTAAGGCTACCTTTTTAATTAGCTCGGCCGATTGCTCAGCAAATTCGCGATAGCGTTCGGCAGCTCCTTTAAAGGCACGGTCTATTAATCTCCTTTCGGTAGCGATTAATTCCTGTTCGGCTATTTTCCGGCCCCAGTTGGCAATTTCGAGATTCCGTGCGTACAGCAAAAATAAATCGGTCAGCTTAATCCTGATCAAAGCGCTATTTGCTAACAGCTCAATGTTTTCGTAACCGGGGCGGTTATTAATGTAGCTGTTAAAAGAAAAAAGCACATCTCCACTTTGGCCAAACCAAAAGGTAATTTGCAGGTTCTCGCCATCGCAATAGGCGCGGGCAATGCCACTTTGAAGTACATAAAAATAGGGTTCTACCTTGTCTGCATGAATAATAGTGGTACCCTTTGGATGTTTAACATACTGGATATAGTTAGCAAGCTCATGCAATGAATTATCGCTTAATGCGCTAAAAACGGCTATATCTCTGAGTTGTTCAATCAAAATTTAAGGCTATACAACAAAAATAGCAATGTTTTTCGGCTATAACCCAGTGATTGATTATAGGTTATTGAATATTTTTTAATCTGAGGGTGTAACCTGTTTTAAAAGCATGTTGTCATAATACACAGAACACGGTTCAATAAACAATAAACAGAATATTTACATTAAAAAATTATAATCATGGAAGGTATATTAGTCCCCATTTCACTTTTTTTAGGCGCATTTGCCATGGTATTCGGCATCCGTTATCTATCAAACAAAGAAAAAATGGCGATGATTGAGCGTGGCATCAATCCAGGCGTGGGCAGATCGGCACCAAAGCCTTATTTAAGTTTAAAATTTGGTTTACTGCTGGTAGGCCTGGGTATCGGCCTGCTTGTTGCGCTTGCAACGGTAAGAAACATGTTTGGCGGCGAAATGACGCATGAAGAAACCTCGCAGGCTGTTGCAGTGTATTTTGGTTGCCTGGGTATTTTTGGCGGTTTAGGTTTAATCGTTTCTTTCCTCATCGAAAAGAAAGCGATTGAGAAAGATAAATTCTAGTCTGTTTTAACAGTGCAAACCAAACAAACCAGCATCATCCGGGGCTTTCTTGTTATACTTGTCTGCAACCTGCTCATGGTGGCAAAGGTACAGGCTCAAAAGCTAAACAATCAGATCGATAGTTTGATTTTAGCTGCAATGCCCGATCAGCAAGGTCCCGGAGGTGCATTTATGGTTGCCCGAAAAGGGCAGGTGCTCTACCAAAAGGCTTTTGGCAAAGCCAACCTCGAACTCGGCGTTAACCTTATAACCGAAAGCGTTTTTCAGCTGGGTTCTATGACCAAGCAGTTTACAGCTGCAGCGGTATTGCTTTTAGCACAGCAAGGCAAATTAAAGGTAAGCGATCCTATTGGCAAATATATTCCTGATTACCCAGGAGGTGATAAAATAACCATCCATCATTTGCTTACCCATACTTCGGGCATTAAAGATTTTACCAAAATGAAGGCCCTGGCGGGTATAGCCCAAAAAGAGATGACACCTAAAATGATGGTCGATTTCTTTAAGGATGAACCTGTTGATTTTGCTCCCGGCGAACGTTTTGGATACAACAACTCGGGGTATGTGCTGCTGGGCTACCTGATCGAACTGGTTTCGGGCGAGTCTTATGCCGCTTTTGTTCAGCAGCATATTTTTAACCCGCTTGGCATGATACATTCTTACTATGCCAGCGACAGGCAGCTGATTGAAAAGCGGGCTTATGGCTACCAGAAAAAGGAAAGTGGCTACGTAAATAAAACAGCCATTAATTTTAGTGTGCCTTTTGCGTCGGGAGCTTTAATGTCTACTTTAGCCGATTTGCTAAAATGGCAAAATGCCTTAAACCAAAACAAGCTACTCCATGTTGCAGAAGCCCAACAGGCATTTTCGCGCTATAAATTAAATAACGGCGAACTGTTTAATTATGGTTATGGCTGGCACATTAAAGAGATTGAGGGTTTAGTTGCCCGGGCGCATGGCGGTAGTATATTCGGCTTTAAAAGCATGGGTGTTTACATACCCGACGAAGATATTTATGTAGTGGGGCTCACCAATTGTGATTGCAACTCACCAACAATACTGGTTGAGAACATTGCTAAGCTGGTGATAGCCCAAACGATAAAAAGCAAATAAGTCCGGCCTTTATTACTTCGGCTTAACAATGATGGCAACCGTTATCCTGCTAATGCAGTTCATTTTGCCGCGTTCATCGTAAATTTTAATTTCCCAAACCTGTGTTTTGGCCCCAATATGCAGGGGCTTGCAAATTCCTTTAACCAAGCCGCTTTTTACCGGCCTGAGGTGGTTAGCGTTTACTTCTAAACCCACGGCCAGATATTTTTCCGGATCGATACACATGTAAGAAGCAATACTCCCCAGTGTTTCGGCCAACACAACTGATGCTCCACCGTGCAATATGCCTGCCGGCTGGTGTGTACGCTCATCAACAGGCATAGTACCACTAATAAAATCGGCTCCGATTTCGGTAAATTGAATATCAAGCAGCGCCCCGATATGGTTTTTTGGGCGGTTGTTCAGTTCATCAACAGTAAAATCTTTAAACCACATGGTAACGTTCTTTTAAAACCCCAACGTGGTGAATTACATGGCCACCAACGATAAAAAGGATTGAGCGTACATTAATTTCCCGTCCTGAGGCAATACCTTTTTTATTCAGGTCGTCTTCGTTCAGCGATTTAAAAAGATACAAATTGGCTTTACGCAGGGCTGCAAATTCTTCAATCAGATCTTCCAGTTCGCGTTCGGCAAAACGGGCGTTCAGCACATAATCGTCTTCATCAAAGCCAGGTAAGGGTTGCTGTTCTTTGCGGGCAAAGCAAGTAATGCGGAAAGCAAAAACACGCTCGGTATCGATCATGTGTCCCAGCATTTCTTTAAGCGTCCATTTTCCTTCAGCATAGGCATAGTCGGCCTTATCGGCATTGGCCCTGAACAAGGCCGGGATACTTTCTATCTGGTCGTTTAAAATTTCGAAAATATCGCGGTCAACCTTACTGATGTAGGTTTCGCCCCAAACCGGATATTCGTTAGGCTGTGGTCGGTTCATATCTTAAACTGCTTTTTAATATTATTCTAAAAGTGGTGCCTTTGCCCAGTTCTGAGTCTTTTACAAAGATTTCGCCACTATGGTAATTCTCCACTATCCGTTTAGTAAGCGATAAGCCCAGTCCCCAACCGCGCTTACGGGTGGTGTAGCCCGGCTGAAAAACAGCATCGAACTTCGATCTCGGAATACCTTTACCCGTATCGCTAACATCAATAAAAACCTGTTCTTTGGCCAGGTTTTCGATAATATTAATCGATATAGAGCCTTCGTTCTCAATCGCATTGGCTGCATTTTTCAGCAGATTTTCGATTACCCAATCGAACAGGGGTACGTTAAGCATGGCCCTAACCTGCTCGTCGCCGGTAATGCTGAATTTAACCTTATCGGAAGTACGTACTTTAAAATAGCGGATAAAATCGCTGATGACAATATAAACGGTATGGTCTTCGAGCATGGGTTTAGACCCGATTTTAGAGAAACGATCGGTAATAATCTCCAGGCGCTTAATGTCGTTTTCCATTTCCGCAATCAGCGGATCGTCTTCCGCATCGAATTTAGATTTCATCAGCTCGGTCCAGGCCATTAAAGAGGAAATGGGCGTGCCCAGCTGGTGTGCGGTTTCTTTGGCCAAACCTACCCATACGTGATCCTGCTCATCGCGCCTTGCCGAACTAAACGCGGTATAAGCTGTTAAAAGAAAAAGGAATATTACACCCATCTGGATATAGGGGAAATACCTCAGCTGTGTTAAAATAAACGAATCGCGGTAGTAAGCCTTAAATTTTTTGCCCAAAAAACTCATTTCATCTGGCGGATGCTGTGCTTTCATCTGCCTCAACTGCCGTACAAAATATAAGCTATCGTAAGTGAGTTTAGTATCTGCAACGGGGTAATTGGTTTTAGTGCTGTCTAAACCAAAAAAAGAAGTAATTGTTCCTGCAGAATCGACCATGATTACAGGTGTTTTCGTATTTTTTCTTACGGTTTCAACAATGACAAAGTAATCATCATTGTCGTAAAGGAACATGGCCCGCTCCTGAATTTTCACCCAAAGGTGAAACTGGTCTGCCTCTTCGCGTTCCATCTTCTTTACAAAAGAATCGGTGTAAAATACTGAAGCAATGCCGATTAAGATGGCAAAAATTAGGAGGAAAAACTTCCAGCGGCGTTTCTTTTGATAAGGATTCATGCTTGAGCTAGCCAAATTACAATAACAAAACGAAAAAAACATAAAACGATTATGCTTTTTCGAAAACCTTAGTTGATCGTTTCGAAAGGATAATCGCTTCATCACACATGAAAACAGTATAAAATGGATGAAAAACATATCTTTGTAGCGTCTTGCGCTTTGCGTATGGCGATAGGCGTTTATTGCGCTTTACGCCCCACGCCAACCGCTCAACAAGTCAATCATGGATAAAAAAGTTAGAGTAAGATTTGCCCCAAGCCCAACCGGAGGTTTGCATTTAGGTGGTGTGCGCACTGCCTTGTTCAATTATTTGTTCGCTAAAAAGAATAACGGAACTTTTGTGCTTCGTGTAGAAGATACCGACCAGAACCGCTTTGTTGCAGGTGCTGAAGAATATATTGTAAATTGTTTAAACTGGTGTGGCATTACTCCCGATGAAAGTCCGGAGCAGCCAGGCAGCTATGGCCCGTACCGCCAGAGTGAGCGTAAACCAAGCTACAGGAAATTTGCCGAACAGTTAATTAGCGATGGCTATGCCTACTATGCTTTCGATACCCCCGAGGAACTGGATGCCAAACGTAAAGATATTCCCAATTTTCAGTACGGCCAGGCCACACGGATGCAGATGCGCAACTCGTTAACACTTACCCTTAGCGAAGTAGAAGATTTACTGGCGGCCAAGGTGCCTCACGTAATCCGTATTAAGGTGCCTGCTGATGAGGTCGTATATTTTAATGATTTAATTCGCGGCGATGTGAGCTTCGAAACTTCGTTAGTTGATGATAAAGTTTTATTAAAAGCAGATGGCATGCCTACTTATCATTTGGCTGTTGTGGTCGATGATAAAGCGATGGAAATTAGTCACGCTTTCAGGGGTGAAGAATGGTTGCCATCGGCACCCGTGCATATTTTGCTTTGGAAATATTTAGGCTGGGAAGCCGATATGCCGGCGTGGGCGCATTTACCATTAATATTGAAACCCGATGGACATGGAAAGCTGAGCAAGCGCGATGGCGATCGGTTGGGTTTCCCGGTATATGCCATGAACTGGAGCGATCCTAAAACTGGTGATGTAACCAAAGGCTTTAAAGAAATGGGTTTTATGCCCGAAGCCTTTATCAATATGCTGGCCCTTTTAGGCTGGAACGATGGTACCGACCAGGAAATATTTACGTTAAAAGAGCTGGAAGAAAAATTCTCAGTAGAAAGAATTAGTAAAGCAGGTGCCAAATTCGATTTTGAGAAAGCAAAATGGTACAACCACGAGTGGATTAAAGCACAAAGTGCTGACCGTTTAGCGGCTAGCGTTAAAGCAGAACTTGAAAAAGCAGGTATTGCCGTTAACGACGATGCTTTCTTTAACACAGTTATCGATTTGATTAAAGACCGTTGTACTTTATTGCCAGATTTCGTGGCGCAAAGCAGTTACTTCTTTGCTTCACCGGCTGAGTACGATGTAAACTCGGTAAAACCAAAATGGACAGCTGAAAAAGCTGAGTTTTTTAATGCCTTTGCCGAAGGATTAACTTTGACCGATGCTGCAACTGCAGAAACAGCTTTTAAAGCTTTAGCAGAAGAAAAAGGATTTAAACCGGGTGAGCTGATGTTGCCTTTCCGTATCATGCTGGTAGGCGGTAAATTTGGTCCTGGCGTTTTCGATATCGCGCTATTGTTAGGCGTAGCCGAAACCAAAGCAAGAATAGCCAAAGCCATAGCTGTGTTTAATAGCTAGACCCTAAATATTGAATTTTGAATGAGGGAATGTTGCAGTTTGCCTATTCATTCTCTTGTTCAAAATTCATTCAGCCAATCATTCAGTCTTCCCCCTTACTTCACCAAAAAATATTTCTACATTTATATAACAATTTTTGATAGATAAGGTTATTCATTAAAATAAAAATATAAACTATGCAGTGGTTTGGTAAAGGCAGTAATAATGTTGAAGACGGCAGAAGTGGTGGCGGTGGCAGAACCGCACTTGGCGGTGGAATAGGGATTATCATTGTGGTGCTCGGCTTAATATTCGGGAAAGATTTGACGGGTGTGGTTAGCCAGTTACCGGCCACTACCGGTACTGAAGAAGTGAAGCAGGGCGTACCGGCAAACGATGCACAGGCACAATTTGTTTCCGGTGTACTCGAATCGACTGAGCAGGTTTGGGATGCAGAATTTAAAGCCATGGGCAAGCAATACGAATATCCGAAACTGAGGCTTTTCAGAGATGGTGTACAAACGGCCTGTGGTTATGCACAATCGAACGTGGGCCCATTCTATTGCCCCGGCGATCATAAAGTATACATCGATTTATCTTTTTATGATGAACTGAAAAACCGTTTCGGTGCGGCCGGCGATTTTGCGCAGGCCTATGTTATTGCCCACGAGGTTGGTCATCATGTACAGAACTTGCTTGGCATTTCGGCTAAATTAGACGAGGCACGCGGGCAGGTGAGTAAAACAGAATATAACCGCCTATCGGTTAAGTTAGAGTTACAGGCCGATTTCTTTGCTGGCCTGTGGGCGCACAATGCCCAAAACCTGAAAGATTTTAAATTAGATGCCGGCGATATTGAGGAGGCTTTAACTGCTGCCAACGCCATAGGCGATGATAAGCTGCAGAAACAGGCAACCGGCGAAGTGCAGCCCGATTCTTTTACCCATGGCACATCCGCTCAGCGCATGTACTGGTTTAAAAAAGGTTTCGAAACCGGCGATATCAAACAGGGCGATACCTTTAATTCAAATAATTTTTAAATAATTAAAACTTTTTAAAAAGGCTGTTGTTTGTTTACAGTTAAGGAGGTTCGTTTCTCCCAACCAAACATAATTATCCCGGCTTCTTATTTGTTTTAATAAAGAATGATCCTTATAGTTGATGACAGGCCTGAAAACCTGATCTCGTTACAGAAAGTACTGCAGGCACACAATTTTGAGGTTGATACCGCATCATCTGGTGAAGAAGCACTGAAAAAAGTATTAAAGAATAACTACGTCCTGATTATTCTCGACGTACAGATGCCTGATATGGACGGTTTTGAAGTGGCTGAGGCCATTTCGGGCTTTAGCAAGGCAAAAGATACTGCCATTATTTTCCTTTCGGCTGTTAATACCGAACTTAAATTCATTACCAAAGGTTATTTGAGCGGAGGCCTGGATTATATTACCAAGCCTGTTGATATTAATGTGCTGCTGCTTAAAATCAAAACCTTTTACCGAATTTACGAGCAAAACAGAAAGCTGAACGAAGTGCAGGAAAAGCTTTTGGAAGAAATAGAATTCCGCAAGCAGGCCGAGCATAAAAAAGATGAGTTTATCAGTATTGCAAGTCACGAGTTAAAAACACCTTTAACCAGTGTAAAAGGCTATATCCAGCTCTTGCAGCGAAGCTTAAACCGCGATGATAAAACCATGGCGCAGAATCACCTCGAAAAAGCAAGCATACAGCTCGAAAAACTAAACGACCTGATTGTTGATCTGCTCGACATTTCTAAAATCGAAAGCGGTAAGATGAAGTTTAACATGAAAAGCTTTTGTGCCGATAACATGGTAAACAATGCCATCGAGATGTTGCAGCAATCCAATCCCGATTTTAAAATTACCAAGTTGGGCCAAACCCACGAAATGATTTTTGGCGACGAAATCAGGTTGGAGCAGGTGGTCATCAATTTCATTACCAATGCCATTAAATATGCGCCTGGTACCAACCAGGTTAATGTTACCATCAATATAAAAGACGGCAAACTATACCTGGCCGTTAAAGATTTTGGTATTGGAATTTCGAAAGAACAGCAGGAAAAAATATTCGATAAGTTTTACCGCGTTGAAGAAAACAGCAACCGTTTTAATGGCCTGGGCATTGGTTTGTATATCTGTTCGGAAATTATAAACCGGCACGGCGGTAAAATAGGGGTAAACAGTGTTCCCGATGAGGGCTCTGAATTTTATTTTATTATCCCCATTACCGAAGAAGAAATCATAAAGAACCAGATCTAATTAGCTTTAATTCCAATAATGAAAACAACACTTAAAAATAACCTGCGTTTAGGCCTTGGCCTTTCGTTGATTATTCTGTTTATCAGTTCGCTGGCATCGTACACCAGCATCAGCAACCTCATAAAAAGTACCGATCTGGTAAAACACAGCGATGAGGTGATTTTAAGTGCTGAAGGCGTAATCTCCACCCTAAAAGATGCCGAAACCGGTCAGCGGGGATACCTTTTAACAGGAAATAAGATCTTTTTGCAGCCCTACTATGGCTCTACCGATACCGCCATGAATGCTTTAAGCAAAATGCAGGTATTAACGAAGGATAATCCGGAGCAGCAGAAAAATATTAAAGCGCTAAAAGATATCATGGCCCGCAGGCTAAATATCATAACTTCTACCATCGAAATTAAATCGCTGGGGGGGCAAATCGATCCTACCGTGCTGTTGCAGGGCAAAACCTACATGGACCAGGCAAGGGCTGTTGTTGCAAAAATGGTTAGCGAAGAAAAAAGATTGTTAGAAACCCGTACCATCGAACTCAATAAACTAACGTCTTATACGCCGGTTTTAATATTGGTAGCTGCTTTACTGGCTGTGCTCATTACGCTGTTTTTTTATAGAAAAGTTTCTATCGATTTTGATGAACGCGTTAAGCTTCAGAATGAACTCGAAGAGAAAAAATATGAAATGGAAAAACGTATTGTTGCCATTAAAGAAATTGCACATCAGATTTCTACCGGTAACTATGGCGTAAGGCTCGACAGCCAGAGCCGCGACGATTTGGGCGAACTTTCCGAATCGTTAAATGCCATGTCTACCTCTCTAAAAAAATCGTTCGATATCCTCGAAGAAAATGAATGGTTGCAAACAGGTGTAGCTAATCTAAACGTTAAGATGGTTGGCGAGAAGGATGTTTTCCACCTGGCCGAAGATATTATTGCCTTTCTGGCCACTTATACCAAAAGCCAGATTGGTGCTTTGTATCTTTTTAAAGACGACGGATACCTGCATTTAAAAGGGCAATATGCCTTGCAGGGACAAAATTTAACCCAGACTTTGGAAATAGGACAAGGCTTGATTGGCCAGGCCGTAAAATCTGGTAAACCAATCCTGCTTGATGATGTGCCTCAGAATGAGCTAACCATTAGCCATGCCACAGGTAACATTAAGCCTGCACAGTTAATTGTACTGCCTATCATTAGAAACGAAATCTCTATCGGTGGTTTGGAGTTGGGTACCATTGGCAAATACACCGATTTACAGCTTCACTTTTTGAACCTGGTATCAACGGATGTAGGTACTGCATTGCTGGGCGCGCAGAACCGTCAGAAATTGCAGCAGTTACTGGAAGAAACACAGGCGCAATCCGAAGAGCTGCAGGTACAACACAACGAGCTGGAGGGTTTAAATGCCGAGCTCGAGGCACAGGCGCAGAAACTGCAGGCAAGTGAAGAGGAGCTTAGGGTACAACAGGAAGAATTATTACAAAGCAACCAGGAGCTGGAAGAAAGAAGCAGTTTGCTGGAAGAGAAAAACGAACTGATTGAAGAGCGGAATGTCGAAATTCAGCAAAAAGCCGAAGCTTTAGAATTAAGCACGAGGTACAAATCTGAGTTTTTAGCCAACATGTCGCATGAGTTAAGAACGCCACTCAATTCGATTCTGCTTTTATCGAGGTTAATGGCCGAAAATGAAGCCATGGACCGCGAACATCAGGAGTATGCCGAGGTGATTCAAAGCTCGGGACAGGGCTTGTTGAGCTTAATTGATGAGATTTTGGATCTCTCTAAAATAGAAGCGGGCAAAATGGAGCTCGATCGTACCAACATCAAAGTGGACGATATTGTGCTTAACATGCGTTCGCTCTTTAACCCTTTGGCCAGAGATAAAAACTTAACATTCGAAATTGAGAAATCGGCAGAGGTGCCTGAGTTTTTCCATACCGATAAAATGCGTTTAGAGCAGATTATTAAAAATCTACTGTCGAATGCCATTAAGTTTACCACCGTAGGTACGGTAACCTTTTCGATCGAAAAAAATGATAAGCTGGCGGCCCTGGTGTTTAAAGTTACTGATACTGGTGTGGGTATTGCACCCGAAAAACAGGGAATGGTTTTCGAGGCCTTTCAACAGGCAGATGGTTCTACCCGCCGTAAATTTGGCGGTACTGGTTTAGGTCTGTCTATCAGTCGTGAGCTGGCTAAACTATTGGGTGGTTACATCGAATTGAAAAGTAAGGAAAACGAGGGCAGTGTTTTCACGTTAACTTTGCCTATCGATAAAAATAAAGGCTTTGATGGCGTAATTGCCAGCTTAGACCAACCAGCAACCACAGTTGCAGAACACGCGGCAAAGAAAATAAATCCTTTAACCGTAGCCAATATCCCACAGGAAATTGAAGACGATAGAGCGAATATCCAGCCTGATGATAAAGTGATTCTGATTGTAGAGGATGATACGCCTTTTGCCAAAACCCTACTAGATTTTACCCGGAAAAGAAATTACAAAGGATTGGTAGCTGTACGTGGCGATGTAGGGATTGAAATGGCTAAAACCTATAAACCGCTGGCCATACTGCTCGATATTCAGCTGCCGGTTAAAGATGGCTGGCAGGTGATGGAAGAACTGAAATCAGATCCTTCAACCCGACCGATTCCGGTGCACATTATGTCGTCGTTACAGGTAAAGAAAGAAAGTTTGTTAAAAGGAGCGGTTGATTTCATCAATAAGCCATTTGCTTTTGAGCACATGCAGGAAATCTTTGCCAAACTGGAACATGCTTTAAGTCGCCACCCGAAAAAGGTGCTTATTGTTGAAGAAAATGAGCAACACGCCAAGGCGTTGAGTTATTTCTTAAGCAATTTTAGCATCCAGACAGAAATTGTAAATCAGGTAAACGAAAGTGTTTCGGCTTTGCACAAACCAGAGGTAAATTGTGTAATCCTGGATATGGGCATCCCCGACAAACATGCTTATGAAACGCTAGAGGTTGTGAAAAAGACACCAGGTTTGGAAAATCTGCCGATTATTATTTTCACAGGCAAAAATCTTTCGAAAGGCGAAGAGAACCGGATAAAACAATATGCCGATTCTATCGTGGTAAAAACCGCACATTCGTATCAGCGCATTTTAGACGAAGCAGGGCTGTTTTTGCACCTGGTAGAGGAAAAAAGCAAAGAGAAAACTAAAATCACGAAGAGATTCTCGGAGTTGCAGGATGTGTTAAAAGGGAAAACCGTTTTGGTTGCTGATGATGATGTGCGCAACATCTTTTCGTTAACAAAGATGCTGGAGCAACACCAGATGAAAGTTTTGGCCGCTACAGATGGAAAAGAAGCACTAAAACTCTTAAACGAAAACGCCGATGTAGATGTGGTGCTAATGGACATGATGATGCCCGAACTGGATGGTTACGAAACCACAACGGCCATCAGGCAGGATCTTAAATACCGCAACCTGCCAATACTGGCCGTAACGGCAAAAGCCATGATGGGCGATCGCGAGAAGTGCATTGCAGCAGGTGCTTCAGACTATATCAGCAAACCGGTAGATATGGACCAGTTAATCTCTTTATTGCGGGTTTGGCTGTACGAAAATCATCATAAATCATTTTAATCTGTTATGCCTCAAAAGTTAATTCTCATTATTGATGATGACAATCGAAACATTTTTGCCCTGAAAGCTGTTTTAAAGGCCAAAGGATTTAATTGTTTGTCAGCTATAAGTGCTCATGAAGGTTTTGCTATCATAGAGCAGCACGATAATGTTGCCATTGTTTTAATGGATATGATGATGCCCGATATGGACGGCTATCAGGCTATTGCTGCGATGAAAAAATCGGCCAAAATGCAAAATATACCTGTTTTGGCGGTAACTGCGCAGGCCATGGTTGGCGATAAGGAACGTTGTCTCAGCGCAGGTGCATCGGGCTATGTTTCAAAGCCTATAAATGTTGATGAATTGTTAATGCAGATAGAAAAATTTACCAATTAGCAGTGATAAGTGAAGTGATAGATAATGAGCAGGTGGAGCTGTTGCTGAACGATGTCTTAGAAACTCATGGCTATGATTTTCTCGAATATTCGCATGCTTCTATAAAAAGAAGGATTACCCGGCTCTATGCGCTCGATAGCTTTGTAAGCTTTGCTGAGTTTCGATACACTGTACGAACTGATAAACAGTATTTTAAGCGTTTTCTGGAAGAAATTACGGTTAATGTTACCGAAATGTTCCGCGATCCGTCGTTTTATAAGGCTTTGCGCAACGATGTGCTTCCGGTTTTGGGTACCTATCCTTTCATCCGCATTTGGGTTGCAGGCTGCTCTACCGGCGAGGAAGCCTACTCGCTGGCTATCCTGTTAAAGGAACTAAATCTGCTCAACAAATCGCTTATTTACGCCACAGATATCAATCCCTCGGTATTAGAAAAGGCAAAAAAGGGCATGTTTCCTTTAAATTACCTCAAACAGTATTCTGAAAATTACCTGCAATCGGGCGGCACGAAAGATTTTTCTACCTATTACACGGCAAACTATTCGCTGGCAAAATTTGACGAGTGTTTGAGCAGTAAAATGATTTTTTCTACCCACAACCTGGTTTCCGATCATTCTTTTAATGAGTTTCAGCTCATTTTGTGCCGTAATGTGTTAATTTATTTTGATAAAGATCTGCAGCATAAGGTTTTTAACCTCTTCGATAATAGTATCGAAAATTTGGGGTATCTGGCCCTGGGGAGCAAGGAAAGTTTAGAGTTTTGGCCTAAAGCCAAAGCATATAAAAGGATTAAACAGGAGAAGATATGGAGAAAACTGTAAATACTGCCTCCTGTAGCGCATTAATTATTGGTGGCTCGGCCGGTAGTTTAGATGTACTGCTCGAAATTTTTCCTCAATTGCGGCAAGACCTTAATTTCCCCATTATACTGGTGGTACACCGCAAAGCCAGCAACGAATCGTTGCTTACCGATTTGATTAGAAACCGCACTTCGTTGTTGGTAAGTGAAGCTGAGGAAAAAGAGTTATTGGCAGCAGGAAAAGTATTTATTGCACCTGCTGATTATCATTTGCTGATTGAGGAAGACCACAGTATTTCGCTCGATTATTCAGAAAAAATAAATTATTCCCGGCCTTCAATCGATGTTACCTTTCAGTCTGCTGCAGAGGTTTTTAAAGCAGGCTTGGTGTGCATTTTGCTCTCAGGTTCTAATGCAGATGGGGTAGAAGGGCTAAAAAGTGTAAACAATTTTGGGGGTATGGTGGTTATACAGAATCCAAATACGGCCATAATGCCGTATATGCCCCAACAGGCGGTACTGCAGGTACAGCCGCATGTGGTTTTGGATGGCCATGATATGGCCGCGTATATAAATAAGTTGAATAATTAATTTACTTTTTAGGAGGTTAATATATATGGCAGGTGTAAAGAAAGTATTTGTTTTTGATGATAACCGGGATATCCTTGATCTATGTACATTTATTTTGGAAGATGCAGGTTATGAAATCAAAACATCTGAAAACGCAAACAATATAGAAAAGCAGGTGGCCGAATACATGCCCGATTTAATTTTTATGGACAACTGGCTGCCTGATTTGGGAGGTATACAGGCTACAAAAGCTTTAAAAAGTCACCCAGATTTAAAACATATACCGGTAATTTATTTTTCGGCCAATAACGATATTTCTTCGCTGGCCGACGAGGCTGGTGCCGATAGTTATTTATCAAAACCTTTCGATATAGCCGCACTGGAAGATATTGTGAGAAAGCATTTGAGTTAGAGGGTGCTATGTTATTTAACCGCAAAGCGCGCAAAGACACCTAATTTACTCTCTGTGTCCTCTGTGAATACATAGTGCCCTCTGTGGTAAAAAATACCTTAGTTTAGTTAAGCTTTCCCCCAGATGCGTGTATTCAAATCAAGTTCCTGTACAATATCATACATGAATTTAATGGCTGTAATATCATCGTTCAGGGCTTCGGCATTAATTAAAGATTTAAACACCGGTGCTTCGAAATAATTCCGGTTCAGCGGGAAAGCGATATACATTCTCGATTCGATAAAAGATAAAGTAATATCATATTTCGTTTCGTGGTTAAGCTTTAAAATCCGCTCCATCATGGCCGGTGTTAAAATATAACGTGCCTCCACCTGATCGGAGCCATAAGTTATAAAGGTTTTATCGAAGTCTGGGTTTTCGAGCTTTACTACATCACTATCACCAAAAGAGAAGATGTTTTTCGAAAACCAGGCGCCCAATGCATTGGCGAAGCCCTTCGGACGCACAATGGTTACACCATTAAAGTTTTTGTTAAAATCGGCGGCAAAAATAATTCCTCTAAAAATGTCGTGCCATTCGGTGCGTGTACCATTTTTAGTTTGCGTTACTGTTTTGTATTCGGCATGCACCTCGGCAAAGTAAAACCTGGTTTTGCCAGCAGATCCGGTTACTAGGTCTTCAGTATTATAACGATCCGGGTTTTGGGTAAAAAGCTGGGTATAAACAAATTCAGAAACATCAATGCCGGCACCTGGCTGTAGCGCTAAGCTTTCATCTAAAAATTTAAGGGCTGCACCAATTACATCCTGTTTATAGGCATTTTTATAGGCCCTTAAACTGTCGCTGATTTTATAATGCAGCACCGCACCATAAATTAAAGGGATTAAGCCAGCAATAACCGCAGGGATAGGGAAACCCAGTATGAAGCCAATAACCGCTATGGCTATACCCAGCAAAATAAAAATATAACCTTTGGTTTGTGTTGAGGCAATTTTTTTGCGCTCAATTTCCATTGTAGCCAGCACCTGCTGCAAGGCTACATTTCCATCAATACCGAATTGCATTAGTTATTGAAAAGGTCTTTTGCGCTAATGTTTTTGCGTTCTTCGGCGGCAGTTTCTAATACGGGTGTAGGCTGGAAGTTAAGCATACCCGCAAATAAACTTCCCGGAAACATCATAATGGCGTTATTGTAATCGGTAACACTGGCATTATAGGTTCTTCTGGCTGCGGCAATCTGTTCCTCACTTTCGGTCCAGGTGGTTTGCAGGTTTATAAAATTGGTATTGGCTTTTAAATCAGGGTAGTTTTCGATATTCACCATTAAACCTTTCATGCTGCTGCTCAGCTCACTGTCTAACTGGGCTTTTTCGGCGGGTGTAATGTTTCCAGAGGTAGCTTTGGCCCTCAGTTCAACAATTTTGGTTAAGGTTCCCTGTTCGTAAGTGGTGTATTGTTTAACTACTTCAACAAGGTTTGGGATTAGATCGAAACGTTTTTTAAGCATTACATCAATAGCCGAAAAGGCATTGGTAACCTGGTTTTTCTTTCCGATAAGTGAGTTGTAAAAGAAAATTCCGAAAAGGAATATAACTCCGATAATAATGAGTGCAATAATCATAGCTGTAATTTTTGGTTTAGAGTATAAATATATGCAAAGGTTACAAATTAACGTTTTTCCATCCGCTCGCGGTTTTGGCGGCGCTCCAGTCTTTTCTGTTTTCTCTGCAAATGACTTTCCCTCATGGCCTTAAATTTGGCAATATGCGCCTTTACTTCGTTCTGTTTTTCTTCGGTAATGCCAATACTGTATTTGATACCCGTAAAAAGGCTGCGCCAGATCATGCTAAAGAATGAGGTATTGGCCGGGCGGGTATAATTAACGTTTAAAGGAACAAGCTTTTCACCGGGACCAGGGTTTTCCGATTTGATGATCAGCGCATTGGCTAAGAAGGATAGCAGGCCTCTTGTAACCAGGTGATCCTTTTCAGGGTCGTTCCGCATGAGCGCAACCGAAAGATCGTAGTAAGAGAAAGCCACCGTGCCCTTTGCGCCCAAATCGTTAGCCTTGAAATTGAATTTAAGCTGATCTACGTTGCCGCGGTTAATGCGTACCAGGCCCAGGGGTTTGGTAATCTGGTTCAATACCCGGGCATTAAAACTATGGAGCGTTCCGTTGTAGGAGAAGGTGCCATCTTTTGCCGTAAGGTCGAATATAAAGTTTACATCCAGCTTGCCCTGGCCACAGAGGTAGGTAGTAAGGTTTGCATCCATTATGGGGTTGATGTCCTTAATTTTTTGGATGTTAGTGGCGTTCTTGATAAAGCCCGAAGTATGCTGAAAGGTAATTTGCCCTTTCTGGTTACTTTCGTTATTGTAAACCGCATAGTTGATGCCTACATCTTTCACCTGTATTTTTTGCACCAAAATGGGCATATTAACACGTTGCAGCAACTGGTGCGGAAACCGGCCAATTTTATTCTCCTGTGGCTTTTGTTTGAGTCCTTTTTGACTAAACACCGAAACAAAGCCATTTGCTATAGCCATTTCTTTTGCCCAAAGTTCTTGTTTGCTAATGTAAAGCGGCATATCGATCCCATTAAACAGGATATCGTTCATGCTGATGTTAAAACGCTCGCGGGCATATCCGGCAACTTTTCCAAAGGCCATTTCATCGTGCAAAGGCACAAGGGCAAAATGATTAACCCGCAATTTGCCTGTACTGGCCCTGAAATCGAGTTGCTCCAGCTTAATATCGTACATCTTATCGGGGGTGCGGTAAGCGTAATCGTTCAGGTTAATTACAATATCTTTAAGCAGGTAAAAACGGGTTGGGTCTTCTGCCGAGGTAGAATCAACCAGTAAATCGGTGAGGGTAATATTCAGATCGTCAATAGCAAAAGGAACCTCTTTTTTAAGGTTGTTGTTTACGTACTTAAAGCTTACATCCCTAAACCTGATGGATTTGATACTAAACTCTTTAAGATTTTTGGAAATAAAGGCATAAGGCGATTTAATGGGACGAGGAGCCCTGCCTTCGTTAAAGGCAAACTGCCGGTTTACCATGCTCACTTCGGGCTTATCAAATAAAACCTCTTCCAGCTGCAATTTTCTTTCGCGGTAAAGTGTTAAAGGGTGGAAGCGTTTAACCACCAGCTTTTTTAGTGAAACCGTATACAGGTTATTGGGCGCACGTTTCAGCGCTATCAATTCTTTATACCGCTTTTGATCGGGAATGATTTTTACATTTTGAAGCGTGGCATTACCGGTAAAAATATTGGTGCTTACCTTGGTAAAACTAATGGTGTACAAGCTATCGGTCGATGTATAAAGCAGTGTTTTGATGCGGCTGGTAAGCATGGGACGCGATTTTACATTCAAAAACCAGGCAATGCCGGCCAATACCAGAAAAACACCAAGCAAGGTGCCCGTAATCCATTTTAGAACTCTATAACGATGTCTTTTAGTATCTGGCATCAAAAACGGGGACAATTTTTAATAGCAATATACAGTTATAAACATAATTGCAAGGCATTTGGGCTTAGTTATTTTCTTTTTTTGCCGCCCTGGCTTCCTTCCTGTCTGCCCGTTTTTGTTCTCTTATCTTTTTGGCAATTACTTTTTGCTGTTTTACCGGATTCTTTTCGGGCACTAAGCTCACACCTACAATATCTTTAATGCCCACAAAAACTGTTTTCCACATCAGGTTAAAGAACGATGCGGAATTGATGCGGCTATTGGTCATACTGGCCTTACGGGCTGCCTCTCCCTTTTGCGGGTTTTCATTTTTCACCAGGATGGTATTGGCCAGGAAGGATAAAAAGCCTTTTTCCTTTGTTCCTTCTCCATCAATATTATCCGAAAGGAGTTTGATTTTTAAATTGCTATACAACATGTTCATCGATCCGCTCGCCGACCTTAAATTGCCATCGGCCCTAAAATCGATATGCTGTACATCGCCACTTTCTATTTCTACTAAACCCAGTGCTTTTGATAAAGGGTTTAAGTTTTTGAGGTCAAAATTGCCCAGGTTTCCGCTGTAGCTAAAGGCTCCGTTGGGATCGGTGAGGTTAAAATCGATTTTTACATTCAGTTTCCCCACACCCATTAAGCGAGAGTTGAGATCGGCAAGCGCATGATGGCGTTGATTCAAGCGGGTACTATCGTTGGTTACGTTTAAAATGGATCCTGTTAAATCTTTAAAGGTTACCGCTCCTGTTTTTTTGCTGGCAGGGTTGTATTCAGAGTATTTAACATCCACCTTGCTCAGTTTTACCGTATCGATAATGGTAGACAGGTTTAACCGTTTTAAGGCCATGTGCGGGTAGTTTTGTTCTTTATCAAAACCCGGTGGGGGTGGCGATTCGCGGCTCATAAACACTTCTACATTAGCCGGGCCAATTTTTAACGAGCGGGCGTGCAGCGTTTGATCGGTATTTAAGCCTATAAAGTCGACTCCATTAAGCTCTATTTTATCGAAAGCTAAATTGTAGCGGTCTTTCTGCACTTTGTATTTCCGGGCAAAAGTTAATTCGGGGTACAGAGGTAAAAGGGTAAAGCCTTTAACTGTTATACGTTTTGATTTGGCAGAGCCGGTAATGGTATCTACCGTCATCGAATACATTTTATCTTTGGTGATGGATTTATAACCTGCAAGCTGAAAGGATATATCGTTAGTGTAATAGAACCTGGCGGTATCGCTGCCTGAGAGCGAATCCAGTAAAAAATCGTTTACGGTAATATCGAGGTGCTTAATCGAGTTTTTTACCTTTTTAGTCCCCGTTTTGTTAATATAATCGAAATCGGCATCTACAATCCTAATTGCTTTAACGTGGATTGATTTAAAAATCTTCGATACCTGATCGTAAAGTGTTTTTTCGTGGTTAGTGGTATCAGCTTTTTTAGGCACTTTATTATAAATCATATTGATTGAAGGTTGCTGCAAAATGATTTCGCTTACAGCTACCTGTTTTTTAAAGTAGGCAGTTAATATTCCAACACGGCTAATTTGTAGTTTCTTTAGTTTCAGCTCGAAGGTATGTGTAGGAGCTAGTTTGGCCACTTTTAAACTGTCGAAAACCAACGGATTGGGTGTTAACGTTACATCGCGCAGGGCGAGGCTGCCTGTAATTACGTTCAGGTTAATGCTTTTAAAGTCGATCTGGTAGAGATGGCGTGAACCATTATACACCCCGGCCTTTATTTTTTCGGTAAGGATGGGTTTCCACCTGGCGCTCAAAAACATGGCACCGAATAGTAAAATCAGGATGAGTACCCCCAGGATACTGCCAATCCAGATCCAAACTTTGTTTTTATGTTGAGCTGTCATTTTTATGGCTTAATTGATACGTAACAGATGTAAGGGAGAAAGGTTTTTGATATGGAGAAAGCTTAAAGCCTAAGCGGAAAGACCAAAGTTGGATATGCTTTGGCAAAAGCCAGAGAAAGGTATGCTGTATTAACACGAAAAGCGTGGGATCATAATCGTACTGTAAACATTTAAACAAAATATGTCAATTTGTCACTTTTAATTTTATTTGTGTATTTTTGCAATCCCCAAAATGTTTTTAAATAATGATTGATTTACAAGTACCAGATAAGACGCATGATGAGGCAAGGCAAGGCGAAGCGTTAATTTTAGATACGCCAGTAAAAGCCGATGCCCGTAAATTATATATCGAAAGTTATGGTTGCGCAATGAATTTTGCCGATAGCGAGATCGTTGCCTCTATTTTGTCGGAAACTGGATTTGAAACCACAGGGGATTACCACCAGGCCGATGTGATTTTTATCAATACCTGCTCAATCCGCGAGAACGCAGAAACCAGGGTTAGAAACCGTCTGTCGCAGTTTGGTGTAGAAAAACGCCGTAATCCGAAATTAATTGTTGGCGTTTTGGGTTGTATGGCCGAGCGCTTAAAATCTAAATTTTTAGAAGAAGAGCGTTTGGTTGACGTAGTAGTAGGACCTGATGCCTACCGCGATCTGCCAAACTTAATTGAGCAGGTAGAAAGTGGCCATAAAGCAGTTAACGTACTTTTATCGCGCGAGGAAACTTATGCCGATATTAGCCCTGTACGTTTAAACAGCAATGGCATTACCGCATTTATTTCCATTACACGTGGTTGCAACAACATGTGCTCGTTCTGTGTGGTACCTTTTACCCGTGGTCGCGAGCGTAGCCGCGATGCCCATTCGATTATTGAAGAAGCAAAAGCCTTGTTCGAGGGCGGTTACCGCGAGGTTACCCTTTTAGGCCAAAACGTAGATTCGTATATCTGGACCTCGGAAGACGGCACTGAAACTGTAAATTTTGCGCAGCTTTTAGAGCAAACAGCCTTGGTTAGCCCTGAGTTAAGGGTTCGTTTCTCTACTTCGCACCCTAAAGATATTACCGACGAAGTTTTACATACCATTGCCAAATACGATAACATTTGCAACTATATCCATTTACCAGTTCAATCGGGCAATAGCCGTGTGCTGGAGTTGATGAACCGGACCTATACCCGCGAATGGTATATTAACCGTATCGACGCTATCCGCAGAATTATTCCGGGTTGTGCAATCTCTACCGATATTATTGCCGGTTTCTGCACCGAAACAGAAGAAGAGCACGAAGAAACCCTGAGTATGATGGATTATGTGCAGTACGATTTTGCCTATAATTTTACCTATTCAGAACGTCCGGGTACATTAGCTGCACGTAAACTCGAGGATGATATCCCCGAAGAGGTTAAAAAACGTCGTCTGGCCGAAATTCTGGCAAAACAACAGGCTCACTCGTTAATGCGTTTGCAGGAATGGGTTGGAAAAACCGTTCGTGTTTTAATAGAAGGGACTTCAAAAAAATCGGATAAAGATTATTGCGGCAGGGGAGATAGCGGTGCAATGGCCATTTTCCCGGCTATTGAAGGTGTAAAACCAGGCCAGTATGCAAATGTATTTATCGAGAAATGTACATCTGCTACGCTGATTGGAAGGATAGTTTAAAGCTAAAAGACCAAGGCAGAAAGCAAACATAATCTTAAATACCCAGTCTTGATACTAGGTACTAAATACTAAAGATAGGCACTTGATACTAAAGAATGGATACACAAAATATTAAACAACGGTTCGGTATTATTGGCAATTCGCCTTTGCTTAACCGTGCTATAGATATTGCCAGCCAGGTGGCACCTACTGATATGTCGGTATTGATAACCGGCGAAAGCGGTAGCGGTAAAGAGGTATTCTCGCAAATTATCCACCAGATGAGCGCCCGCAAACATGGTGCTTTTATTGCAGTAAACTGCGGTGCCATTCCCGAAGGAACCATAGATTCGGAACTTTTTGGTCACGAAAAAGGATCTTTTACCGGCGCACACGAAGCACGTAAAGGTTATTTTGAAGTAGCCAACGGCGGAACCATTTTTTTAGATGAGGTAGCCGAATTACCCTTAGGTACCCAGGCACGTTTGCTGCGGATTTTAGAAAGCGGAGAATACTTGCGCGTAGGTTCATCTAAAGTGCAAAAAACCGATGTGCGTATTATTGCAGCAACCAATGTGGATGTGTACAACCGCGTTAAAAACGGCAAATTCCGCGAAGATTTATATTACAGGTTAAATACTGTTCCCTTGCGTATCCCGGCTTTGCAGGAGCGAAAAGAAGATATTTACTTGTTGTTCAGGAAATTTGCTGCCGATTTTAGCGATAAATACCGCAGTCCGGCCTTGCACCTCGAGCCAGATGCGATTCAAATTTTAACCAACTACAGCTGGCCCGGAAACGTGCGTCAGTTAAAAAATATTGCAGAGCAGATTTGCGTGCTGGAGAAAGACCGCAATGTTAGCGGGCAGGCGATCTTAAATTATATCCCTAACGAGGCGGGTAGTAATTTGCCAATGGCCATCAATGCTCAATCAAAAGAAGATTTTACCGAAAGGGATATTTTGTACAAGGTGCTTTTCGATATGAAAAAGGACATGGTGGAGCTGAAGAAATTGGTTGCTGAAATTATCCAGCATGGCGGTAACACTGCAACCGTGCTTGCCGATAACCCACAATATATTAATCAGCTTTACAGAGATGTAGAATTGCCTGCCGGACAAGAGCACGCTTTTACCATACAACAACCAGCAACCAGCAACAATAATATTAACGGCAATAGCAATACAGATTATTTTACGCACGATGCCGAGGAGGTAGAAGAATCGTTATCGCTGATTGATAAAGAATCTGACCTGATTAAAAAAGCACTGAAAAAGCACAAAGGCAAGCGTAAGTTTGCTGCACAGGAACTGGGTATATCAGAACGGACCCTGTACCGTAAGATTAAAGAATTAAATTTATAAGTTTAAGCCGCCCTTGCCGTTATAAGCATGCTGTAAAAAAGCATAACAATCTATCATGATGAAAATTAAAATACTTGCGCTGATATTGGTTGCTGCTGTATTGAGCTCATGCTCGTACAAATTTAGCGGAGCATCTACAACAGGCTTAAAAAACGTGGCTATTCGTTTATTCGAAAACAATGCGCCACTGGTAGTACCCACCTTAAGTAATCAGCTTACAGAAGCTTTAAAGAACCGGATTCGTACCCAAACCAAACTAATTCTGGTTACCGGCGAATCAGATGCCTCGTTCGAGGGCAGGATTACAGGCTACGATATTAAACCCGTGGCACTTCAAAACAGTGCTACACCAACCTCAGGAGCCAACAGGCTTACCATTACCGTTTCGGTAAAATATAAAAATAACATCAAGGAACACGAAAAGGAGAGCTTTGAAGAGAGCTTTACCCGGTATTTCGATTTTCCGATAGGTGGTGCACCCATTCAATCGTTATTGCCGGGCGCTATCGAAAATATTAACAAGCAGTTGGTAGAAGATATTTTTAACCGTGCTTTTGCACAGTGGTAGGCAAAACAGCCCCTTAAACACAAAATTTTTAAAAACCCGTCTACATTTTTTTAACTTAGCAGCAAACCTCAATAATGGATAACAAACAGCTACTGGCAGATTTACTTGCGCAACCCGGAAAGGTTGGTCCAGAGCATGCATCCATGTTGCAGGAAATGGCAGAGCAGTTTCCTTATGCGCAGCCCATTCAATTGCTTTTGGCAAGGGCCAATGCCGCATTTGTACCTAAAGCCGCATTATATGGTCAGGGACATGTGTTATTCCACATTTTAAATATGGTACCGGTTAAAGCAGCCGATACTGTTGAGTTGGATGAGCAGGAAGTTTTTGAAGAAATCGGAGAGCCGGCCGAGGCAGTTATCTTAAGTCAGAATGAGGCTGTTGGGGTAGAAACCCCCGATCATTTACCAGGTTCAGATAACCATCTGGTAGATTTGCCTGCGGTAGATCATTCTTTTATAGAGGCTGCATCGGCAATTGATTTCTTCGCTTTTGAAGAAAAAACAAGTACAGAAGTAGTTGCTCCGGCACCAGAAATTGAAACGGTAATCCCCGATATCCAGGAAAAGAATTTCGTTTCTAAGTACGATGACGACGAGCTTCCCTATACCTTTTTATGGTGGCTGGCTAAAACCAGGGCCGAGCACGAGCAGATTTTTCAACCTTATGCACAGGCTAAGCCGGCGAAGCAAACAATCAGGCCACAAGCTGCTCAGTCGCAAGAAAAGGCCGAGTTTCAGCAGCAATATGTCGAGCATATTTTTCACATTCAAACCCCTTTTGAAGTAGCAGACCATTTGGCCGAATATCCTGCTGCCGAAGTGAAAGATGTGAAAGGTGCCGAAATTATCGAACGGTTCTTAAAAGAAGACCCTACCATTAAGCCGCCTAAACCCGAACTGATTGATAATGAAAATAAGGCCAAGAAAAGTGCAGAAGATCATTACGACCTTGTTTCGGAAACTTTAGCCAAAATTTACATCGAGCAAATGCTTTACCACAAAGCCATAGATACTTATAAAAAATTAAGTTTGAAATATCCAGAAAAAAGTGGTTACTTTGCCGACCTTATCCAATCTATAGAAAAGAAATTTTAAAAATAATATTACCATGGTAACCTTTTTAATCATTTTATTAATTATTGTATGTATTGCTTTAGGCTTATTTGTATTAGTACAAAACCCTAAAGGCGGTGGTTTGGCAACAGGCGGTGGCACTAGTAACATGTTTGGTGTACAACGTACCGGCGATGTTTTAGAAAAAGGATCGTGGGTTTTATTAACGGCAATAGTTGTTTTAACCTTATCAATTACTACAATTGCTAAGACAAGCGGTGGTAGCGCAGCTGTTGGAAATTCAGCTATTCAGGAGCGTTTAGATAAAACACCTTCACCATCACCACTTGGCGGAAACTTAAACAGCACTAAACCTGCTGCACCAGCTCCTGCTAAAGCCGATTCTACTAAAAAATAGTAACAACAATATTTTATGTGAAAAGCTTTCCCCAAAAAGGGAAAGCTTTTTGCGTTTACGCCCTTGCCAAACCGGCTTGTTAGCAGACAGGGAACTTAAGCAAAGCTGTTAACACATATTTAACATAAAAGCTTTAAATTGCCACATGAAATTAAGTGTGCTGGTTTTGTTTACTGCCCTTGCCGTAGGTCTTTCTATCGGTATGGTTAATTTTTACTTTCAGCATAGCTGGTATTATCTGGCTATCTCTTTTGGCGTATCGTTTCTAAGCAGTTTCCTGGTCTTTTATTATCTGCTCGAAAAATATATCTATACCAAAATTAAACTCATTTATAAGCTTATCCATAACCTTAAATTAGGCAAAGATTTAAAAGATGCCCTTGGCGAATACGTAAGTTCAGATCCCATTAACGATGTAGAACAGGAAGTGAAAGAGTGGGCAGGCGCAAAGAAAAAAGAGATTGATTTGCTTAAAAAACAGGAACAGTTTAGGCGGGAGTTCCTTTCCAATGTATCGCACGAATTTAAAACACCGCTTTTTGCCATTCAGGGCTATATCGAAACCTTGCAGGATTGTTTGGTAGACGATCCCGATCAGGCAGTATTGTTCTTAAAAAAGGCCGAAAACAACGTAGAGCGTTTGAGCTACCTGATTAACGACCTGGATGCAATTTCCAAGCTGGAAACAGGCGAATCGCCGATTAATTACCAGAAATTTGATTTTGTACAGCTGGCCAAAGAGGTAATGGAAAACCTGGAAGACAGGGCAGAGAGTAAAAACATTAAACTTTTCTTTAAAGATAAATATACCGCCATAACTCCCGTTTCTGCAGATAGGGAAAAGATACGCCAGGTGTTGATTAACCTGATGGTAAACAGCATTAAGTACGGGATTGATGGAGGTGAAACGGCCATTAAGATTTTCGAATTGCACGATCAGGTGCTGATTGAAGTTACCGATAACGGGATAGGGATTGAAGAAAAGCATTTGGCAAGATTGTTCGAACGGTTTTACCGCATCGATACGCATCGCGCGCGCGAGGTAGGCGGAACAGGTTTGGGCTTAGCCATCGTAAAACATATTTTAGAAGCCCACCAGCAAACCATATCGGTAAGGAGTACGCCCGGCATCGGAACAACCTTTGCATTTACCCTGCAAAAGGGAGGATAAGTACCCGCTGTTTCTAACTGTTCGGAACCCAATCTAAAATTTAGTTCATGCCTGCAGGTGCTTCACGGCGTAAAATCCTGACATTCTTAATTGTAAAATGATTTTTGATGTAGTTTTTGTTAATATAATTAGGAAATTAACATTAACTTAACATTGAGCTTGTAGCTTTGCAACATATTAAGAATTAACATGAACAATATTTTTAAGTTCTTTACGCCTCAAGACAGAAAGTTCCACCCACTTTTCGAGCAGGCAGGAAGCAATGCATTAAAAATTGCTGAAGCCCTTTTAGAAATGGTGAGCACAGCTGACGCTGAAAAGAGAAAAGCCATTTTTAAAGAAATTGAACGCCTTGAGCACGTAGGTGATGACATTACCCACTCAATCTTTCTTGAGTTAAGCCGGAACTTTATCACTCCATTTGATCGCGAAGACATTCACCAACTGGCTACAGCTGTTGATGATGTTGCTGATTACATTTATGGCACTGCTAATCGCATGCAGATGTACAACATGAACGCCATTAACGAGCCAATTGTTAAAATTGCCGAGCTTTTGGTAGAAATGTGTACCGATATTGATAAAGCGATTAAAGAATTACGCAATTTCAAAAATATCCGTGTTATTGCCGATGCTTGTATCCGCATTAACAGCGGCGAAAACCAGGCTGATTATGTATTTACATTAGCGGTAGCCCGTTTATTCGAATACGAAACCAATGCAATTGAATTAATTAAACAAAAAGAGGTTTTACAAACGATAGAGAAAGCAACAGATAAGTGCGAGGATGTAGCGAATGTGCTTGAAACTATCTTGGTTAAAAACGCTTAATAAAAAACAAACATGGTAACTACCTTACTGGTTGTTGTTGTAATTCTGGCTATTGCTTTCGATTACATTAACGGTTTTCACGATGCCGCTAACTCGATTGCAACAGTTGTTTCTACAAAAGTTCTTACGCCTTTTCAGGCGGTTTTATGGGCTGCGTTATTCAATTTCGCTGCTTACTTTTATTTTACCGACCACAAAGTGGCCAATACAGTGGCTAAAACTGTTATTGAAAACTACATTACATTAGAGGTTATTCTTGCAGGTTTAGTAGCTGCAATTATCTGGAACCTGTTAACCTGGTGGTATGGTATCCCTTCCAGCTCATCGCACACCTTAATTGGTGGTTTTGCAGGTGCCGGTATGACACATGCCTTGCTTACAGGCGCAAGTCCGCTTGATGCTGTAAATATGGGTTATGTAATTAAAATTGTTTCCTTTATTGTATTGGCTCCGATAATCGGTATGGTAATATCAGTGGTTTTAACACTCATTATTATCAACGTGTGCCGTTACGCCAAGCCGGCAACAGCCGAAAAATGGTTTAAACGTCTGCAGCTTTTGTCATCTGCGGCGCTAAGTTTCTTCCACGGAGGTAACGATGCTCAAAAGGTAATGGGTATTATTGCAACAGCCTTAATTGCATCAAAAGTGATTCCTAACTTCGAATCTATGCCTGCATGGGTGCCAATTGCCTGTTACTCTGCCATAGCATTAGGCACGATGAGTGGTGGCTGGAAAATTGTGAAAACCATGGGATCGAAAATTACCAAGGTAACAGCACTTGAAGGTGTTGCTGCCGAAGGTGCTGGTGCGGTAACGCTAGGTATTACCGAACACTTTGGTATCCCGGTTTCAACTACGCACACCATTACGGGTTCTATTGTAGGTGTGGGGGTAGTTAAAAGTGTATCGGCTGTACGTTGGGGTGTAACCATTAACCTGATATGGGCATGGATTTTAACCATCCCGGTTTCAGCTACACTGGCAGCTATTATTTACGCGGTGATCTATTACTTAAAATAAAAAACAAAATCCTTTAATATACTCAGAAAGACCAGGGCCAAAAGCTTTGGTCTTTTTTGTTGACAATTTACCGCAAAGCATGCGAAGTCTTTTCGCAGAGGGCACAAAGTGATTTGCAATCTCTTTAGTCCTACCGTCATTTACAGCTTGACCCAATAGTTATCGGATGTCAATCTGAATGCAGAATAACGGCTATTGATTCATATTTGAAGCTTTAAGATTCCCGTTTTCACGGAATGACGTAAAGTGGAATGGTGTTGTGCTTATGATGGCTATCGGATGGATGGTAATCTGAATACAGAATAAAGGCTAATGATCCATACTTGAAGTTTTAAGATTCCCGTTTTCACGGGAATGACGTAAAGTGGAATGGTGTTGCGCTTATGATAGCCGCGGTGATAAAGGACAGGATGCTCAGCAGTGATACCTTTAATGATAGGCGTTTACCCTAAGAGGAGCTTTTGCTGAAGCGTTCGGATATAATATAATTTACTTTGCGTGCTTTGCGCCTTCACTTCGTGCCCTTTGCGGTTAAATCTGCACTAAAACTTAACGCTCAGTTCAACTACATCGGTACCTTTTTTAGGCAGCACCCAATCCGGACCATCCTGAATCAGTCGTTTCGCTTCCGCATCGGCTTTTTTATTGAGCGATTTAATAACTGTAATGTTTGAAGGCCTTCCGTTGGTTTTTACTTTGAAGCTTAAAATCACAAACTGTTCAGGGCCTTTCGGGTTATACAGTTTATTGTTGTTTTCGAGGTATTGCTGATAGTTAATCGTAGCAACCGGAATCGGTTTGGTAATTTCCTCTGCCGATTTTCCGTTAAGATTCTGTTCTGCACGAAGCGTAATTTTAGGTGCAGGTATATTTTCTTTCTTACGGCCGTTAGATCCGGTAATCAGCGCAATTTCGTTGAGGGTTTTGCCTCCGCTCATGGCTGTCCTGATTGCATTTGGATCTTGCATACCCACCACCGGAATTTCTTTAAAACCAATGGCATTAATTAATAAATCTTTGTCTTTGGCACTGCTATCAGCTGGCAAAGCAAAATATCCCTTGGTATCGGTTGCCGTCAAGTTTTTTGATCCTGCAAGTTTAACTACGGCACCACTAACCGGTTTTCCGTCGCGCTGATCCACTACGTTGCCACTAAAAACAATTTTATCAGATCCATATGATTGTGGAGCTGCTGCTATTACAAGTGGTTCATCAAATTTAGCCTTAACAGAATCAGCTCTGCGTGCGGCGAAATTATTCACTTTAGCTTTACTTAGGCTTGCACGTTCTTCAATAGCTTTGCTTTCAGCAATCTCTCTTTGCACGTTATAATCGGCTGGTATTGTTTTCTTATTGATTGCCAGATCGCTGGTTTTGGCATCGGCAATGGCTTTATCAATTATGGTTGCTTTGGAAACTTTGGCCAAAGTATCTGGCTTAGGGCTAACAGTGGCTACAGCAGTAGTCGTATCGAGGTTTACAATTACACCATTCGATTTACGGGCAGCCGTTTCGGCATTTCTGCGGTTTGTTTCGCGCATAAAGAACAAAATGCTCACCGCAATAAAAGCTACTGTGGCTGTGGCAGCAATGCTGAGCCTTTGCGTGGTAATGCCCCAAAGCTTGCGTTTTACCGGTCTTTCCGAAACCCGGTCGTACAGTTGTTTTTGTAAAATAGAAAGTGTTTGTTTGCGTTTGGGCGATTGTTTTAAGCCTTCTAAAGCTTCTGCAACGAAAGGATCCTCCAAAGCCTGCCTTTCTACAAAGTGCATAGCTTTGGCATCAAGCTTACCATCCAGGTAATCTTCCAGCACATCAATATCTAACCAATCGTTATTCACCGCTATTTTTCTCTATACAAATCTTTAAATTCCGCTTACCGTTTTGGATATAACTTTTTACCTTAAGCATGTCGTAGCCCGTAATATCGGCCACTTCTTTATAGCATTTTTCCTGTAAATAAAATAAATCTACGCTTTTTCGCTGTTCTTCGGGCAAAGTTTCCATACACTTTTCCATAATGGTAAGCTGCGTTTCTTTTGTGTTGTCTATATCCAGATGCACAAACTCGCTGTTTTCCACAAAAGTATCGTCGATAGAAACATTATTTTGCCTGGCCGATTTGCGCAATGCCATTAAGCAATGGTTGCGCGTAAGCACATGGAGCCAGCTTTTAAAATTCTGTACCTCGTGCACTTTCAGTTTGATGACCAGTTCTTCGAAAATCTGCATCACAGCATCCTTGCTTTGCTCTTCATCCTTAAAATAGTTGAGGCAAACCCCGAAAACCAGGTGCATATATTTGTTGTAAAGCGTACCCAATGCATCTAAATTGCCCGTGTTTTTATACTCGGCAATTAGTTTAGCATCATCTTGCTGGTTATTTCCAGCTGTATTTTTTATAAATCTCAAAAAACAGGTAGCTATATCGAATTATCTTTCAAGTATAAAAAATATTTCTGAGTGATAAGACATAAACTAATTTTTTAGGCTAATCTGTTTAAATTATACCTCACGAAAGCTATTTTATTTGATCAGGCCGGAAGGGAATGGAAAATTTAACATTTCTGCTTTGCCGAAACACTTATCTTTGATCACCGATAAAAAATTGGCCGTTGTTTTGCTTAACAGGATTAAACACACACAAAATGAAAAAAATTAACACTTTTTCTACCGCACTGGCTTTACTGCTCTTTGCAGCCTTTAACGCTACTGCCCAGATTAAACTGAGCGATATTTTTAAAAAAGTAACCGAAAAACAAGGTACCACCACCAGTGCCACCGGAACACCCTCAACATTCGAAATAGGACAGGGTATTAAGGAAGCATTGCAAATAGGTATTTCGGCTGGTGCCGACAGGCTTTCGGTTAAAGATGGTTTTTTAGGTAACCTGGCCGTTAAAATTTTAATGCCGCCCGAAGCGCAAAAAGTAGAAAAAACATTACGTGGCATTGGGCTGAACAAGCTGTGTGATAACGTAATTGTTAGCTTAAACCGCGCCGCCGAAGATGCCGCTACAGAAGCCAAACCGATTTTTATTTCGGCCATTAAACAAATGACGCTTACCGATGCTACCAATATTCTTTTGGGCAATAAAGATGCCGCTACCGAATACTTTAAGCGGGTAACTACAGCTCAGCTAATGCAAAAATTTAGCCCGATTGTAACCACCAGCTTAAGTAAGGTAAATGCCACCAAATACTACAGCGATTTAACCACGCAGTACAACAGGCTGCCATTGGTAAAACCGGTTAACACCAACTTAACCGAATACGTTACGCAAAAGGCAATTGATGGATTGTTTATCGAAGTAGCGAAAGAAGAACTGAAAATAAGGGATAATCTGGGTTCAAGAAGCTCTACCTTATTGCAAAAAGTGTTTGGCTACGCCGATAAGAAAAAAAGTTAAGTCTGATTAAAATCATAAAAAGGGGAGATTCAGGTGCTGCAAGGGGCCTGAATCTTTTTGTTTAAAAACAATTTGTAAAATTGTATATGACGAAATTTAACATTCAGCTGGCCTGCGTTTTGATAGCCGGCACGGTACTCACAGGTTGTAGCAATCAACAATCTGCAGATGGTGGTTCGAAGGCGGTTTTAGATACCGTTTCGTTAAGTAGTAAAAACTATGCCCTGGCCTATCAGGATGGCGAAAAGATTGTGGCTACCAGTATCGATACCATGAAGCAGATTTCGTTTGGTGGTGCTACCGATCCGGCCATTTCGCCTGATGGGAATAAACTGGCTTACACTTTAAGCGATTCTGCCGGGCACCGCTCCATTTGGATTGCCGATATGGAGAATAAAAGTCAGGGGCAGCTGGTGGTAAACAACAACAATTATTACCAGGCGGTATGGTCGGCTGATGGCAATACCATTGCTTTTAACATTTTTAACAAACAAAATCTATGGAAAATAGGCATCATTAAAGCCGATAATTCGGGCTATGTGATGCTCGACAGTGCATCTAAAATTAATGTTTATGCCCCAACCTGGAAAAATGAAAAGGAAATTATTGGTCAGGATTTAACCAATTTGTACACTTTTGATCTTTCGGGCAAGGTGATTGATACCAAATTGATTGCGGGTTTAATTGGGAAAGATTTAACGATTGCCAGCAGTAATCGTTTCTTTTATACCAAAGATGGCCAAAAGTTGATTTTCAATGCCGGCAATAATGATGTGCTGGATGGATTAACCGGCCCTGCAGAAGCAGTTTATATTTTGGATTTGGCCAGTAAGAAAATCGAAAGGCTTTCACCCAAGGGTGTAAATGTACCTTACGTTTTTGTAACTGCCGACGACAGGATCTTTTATAGTGGTATGGAAAAACCCTTTACCCAATCGAAAATTTATGTTAGCGATTTAAGCAGAAACAGTAAAATTGTGGTAGATAAGGGTAATAATCCAACCGGGGCTTTAAAATAACAATATGGCTAAAAAGGTGAAAATAGTAATCGTTGGGATTGGCGGCGTTGGCGGCTATTTCGGCGGCTTGCTGGCTAAAAAATACGCCGGAAATGAAGCTGTTGAAATCGTTTTTATCGCCCGGGGCGAACACTTAAATGCGATTAATGCCAGTGGCTTAAAGGTGGTAAGGGGCGATGAAACTTTTATTGCAAGCCCCAATCTGGCAACCGATCGTTTTGATGAAGCAGGCATAGCCGATTACATTATCATTTGTACCAAAAGCTATGGTTTAAACCAAACGCTCGACAGTTTAAAACCTTGCATTGCCCCGCATACTGTGCTGTTACCTTTGTTAAACGGTGTGGATGCCTATGATATCATTAACCGGCGTTTCCCCGAAAATACGGTGTTAAAAGGTTGTGCTTTTATCATTTCGCGACTGAAAAGTGCAGGTGTAATTGAAAACTCTGGTGCGATACAGAAAATATCTTTCGGATTAGACGCGCTTTTAACCCCAGCGGTATTATTGCTTAACGAAATATGCCGGGATGCCGGAATTGAGGTAAACTGTACTGATAAAATCTCCACTGCGGTTTGGGAGAAATTTATTTTTATATCGCCAACCGCCACGGCTACCTCTTTTTACAATAAAACGATTGGCGAGGTACTCTTGCACCATAGTCGTGAAGTTAAGCTGCTGATTGCTGAAATAAAAAGCCTGGCTTTGGCCAAAGGAATTGCCCTCGGAGACGATATTGAAGAGAAGACCTTTAATACCATGAAATCGATGAAATATGAGGTCACTTCTTCCATGCACAGGGATTATCTGGCACAGAAACCTGAGACTGAAGTCGAATCCTTAACGGGTTACATTGTGCACGAAGCGGCCAAATATGGTTTGGAAACACCAGCTTACACGCATTTTTATGCGGGCCTGGTGGTGAGATGATTTTTATTTGAGGATTAAAAATCCTCAGCTCATAAGGTCAGGAAAACATTTCCTGACCAACAAAACGGCCAAATATGGTTTGGAAACACCAGCTTACACGCATTTTTATGCGGGCCTGGTGGTGAGATGATTTTTGTTTGAGAATTAAAAATCCTCGGCTCACGAGGTCAGGAAAACATTTTCTGATCAACTAGTGCCGCCTGACCAACGTAATGCTTCATTTTCAAAGCATTATGTTTTTCTGAAAAAAAATGAAGAAAATTTAAAGTAATATTGGGTTTCATCCGTTTACTGGTTTACAAAAGATAAATAGTGCCAAAAAACGAACCTCAAAATATCATTTCTACAGTTGCCAGTTACGGTAAACGCCTCTTTAGTTTCATCCGTGGGCGGGTGAATACCGACGAGGATGCAGAAGATATTTTGCAGGATGTTTGGTTTCAGTTAAGTAACCAGCCCGAGGCAGGTGCCATCGAACAGATTAGTGGCTGGTTGTATCGTGTAGCCCGGAATAAAATAACCGATAAGTACCGTAAACAGAAAGAAGAACGGCTGGAAGATTTTACTTTTGAAGGGGAAGATGGCGAAATCAGTTTTAGGGATATATTACTGGCCGAATCCTATTCGCCCGAAGAAGAAAGTTTAAAAAAACTCTTTTGGGATCAGCTTTTTTTAGCGCTCGATGAGTTGCCCGAAAACCAGCGATACGTATTTGTTCAGAATGAGCTCGAGGAACGTACCTTTCAGGAGCTTGCCGATGAAACCGGCGAAAACATCAAAACTTTAATATCAAGAAAAGGTTATGCGGTAAAGCATTTACGCAACCGTTTACAAAATTTATATCAGGAATTTATCAATTATTAAATTTGCAGGAGATGAGAAATAGAAAGTTTAGTAAAGGCAAGAAATTCATTTTCTTTTTACCCGTGGTAGCATTAATTGCCACCGCTTTGGGTTTCGTGGTAATGTACTTGTGGAACTGGATTTTACCTGAAGTAGCCCATGCCGGGCGACTTAATTTCTGGCAGGCCATTGGGCTGCTCGTGCTATGCCGGATATTGTTCGGTAATTTTAATAAAGGTGGCGGCGGCAGTGGTTTCCGCGAAAAAGCATACAACATGCGCGCAAAATGGCACAGCATGAACGAGGAAGAAAGAGCAAAGTTTAAAGAAGAATATAAAAGACGTTGTGGTGGCTGGGGCCGCCATGATCAGCGATAAAGAAGAATTGGAAGCCAGCTTAGCTGGCTTTTTTTGTTTATAGTAGATCGTCATTGCGAGGTACGAAGCAATCTTACTACTATAGGTGGGAAAAAGCATTACTCAGTTTCAACTAGCGATCGTTGTAAGATTGCTTTCCCGATTAAGCGGGACAGGCTGTCGTTCCTCCTCGAAATGACAATTCTTCTATGGGGGCTGTCACCCTGAGCCTGTCGAAGGTCTTTCGGTGCTCCATAGCTGAGTATGTAAAAGTCAGCCTCTCCAA
Source organism: Pedobacter ghigonis (assembly GCF_903166585.1). Classification (GTDB taxonomy): domain Bacteria; phylum Bacteroidota; class Bacteroidia; order Sphingobacteriales; family Sphingobacteriaceae; genus Pedobacter; species Pedobacter ghigonis. The sequence goes on along the minus strand of NZ_CAESCM010000009.1, from coordinate 74,900 downwards.
GATCGTCATTGCAAGGTACGAAGCCTGCCTGCTAAGTAGCGATTGTTGTAAGATTGCTTCGTCGTTCCTCCTCGCAATGACGATTCTTCTATAAGGTCTGTCATCCTGAGCCTGTCGAAGGACTTTAGATACCCCATGGTTGAGTAACTAAAAATCAGCTGCTAACAACTAAACCATCCATATTCTCTGGTTAGGCCCCCCTCAAAAAATATTTTCAAAAAAATTAAAGTAAAATCTTTTCTCTGCCGTCTACCTAATCAAACAAGGAAATTAACCATGAAAAAAATATTAAAAGCCATAGGATTCGGAATTGTACTGGGTGCAGCCGTATTCTTCGTTCCATTCATATTCAAATTTATTTTAATTGCCATGCTCATCGGAATGGTGTTCAGGATTTTTGCCTACAACCGCCGCAGGCACTTTGCTCAGCGCTTTAATGGGTACTATCCCAATCACTTTGAACAGATTACCCCAATTGATGGTCAGTGGTACCGCCCAAACGTTCAGGGTAATGGAGTAGCAAACAGTATAAACATCAATTAATTTAGCCATGAGAGCATTTAGAATCTTTTTAGCCTTAGCAGCAGCCGGAGCAACTTTTTACAGCTTAAACGTATTGGCCGTTCAGAACGGATACCGCGACCGGCTGGACTTTAGAAACAGGCATTATCACGAGCACGATTGCAAGCCTGAACAGAAAAGCCATGCTTTTAACCACCACAGTAACAATACAGCAGGTGCTTTTGATTTTAAACCAGAAGCCCCTCAACACATCATCCCCGTAAAATAAACTGATATGTCGCGCGTACTTTTTTTATCCAATCCATACGACAGTTCTGCAAGTCCGATTTTAGGCCTTGCCAACGAACTGATCAGCAAAGGGCAGGAAGTTACATTCTTCAGCTCAGATGAGTTTCAGGAGCCTGTTGAAGGCATAGGTGCTGATTTTAAACCTTACAATGCAGACCTGGATATTTTTCAGCAAAAGAAAAGCGACGAATCTAAATCGGGTCTGATTAGTGCATTGCTCGAACCGATGAAATTTATCGATGATATTGTAGGACAGATCAGGGGGCTAAAGTTCGATTATGCCGTATTTTCTCCTGCCTACCCTTATGCCAATATCATTACCCAACTATTGGGAATACCTAAAACACAGTTTGGTGTTACCAGTTAAAATGCAGGCAACAGGGCTTGCGAATTAATAATTACAAACCATTAAATTTTAAAAACATGTACAACGAACATAGCTGCCATACAGGCAAAATGCATCACGGTTGCGGCCACAGGGGCGGCAGATTTGGCCATCACTTTGGTGGTCGTTTTAAACAGGGATACGAAATGTTTAACCGCGGTTTCAGGCGCGTGCCCGTAAATATCGAGGAAACAGAAAATAGTTTCATTATTCATCTCTTTGCGCCCGCATTGGTTAAAGAAAACCTGAAAGTGGTAACCAAAGATGATATTTTAACCATTTCATACCAACCGGCCGAAGAAGGGCCAACTGAAAAATTTAGTCGCAGGGAGTACAGCAATGGAGCTTTTGAAAGGGCTTTTGCTTTAAACGGAAAAGTACTTAACGAGCAGATTGCTGCAGCTTATGCAGATGGAATCTTAAAGGTAACCTTACCTAAAAACCCCGAAACCAACACACCAGAGAAAGATATCCTGGTGGACTAAGTTTTGTCTATTATAATTTCACTAATGCTCCGGTTACGATCGGGGCATTTTTTGTTTAAAGGCTTTTGTGGCTGTACAACTTATAGGAGTGTTACTTTGAAAGCTTCCTGCCGTGGGTGGGAAGCTTTCAAAGTATGTTTGATTTGGTGCTGCGCATAGCAGGAAGCTTTCAAAGTGGTTTTGATCTCCTGTTACTGTGGGCAGCAGGTTTTCAAAGATTTGGAAGCCGGAAAAGGATTTCAGGGCTGAAGTATGCAGGTTAAAATGGCCAATCCTGTATTGATATTGAAATGCGTTTGCTATTCGCCTTAATTTGAGGTACTTTTGCTAAAAGACAAAAACAAACAGATTGAATTTTAACGACTTTAATTTTAACCCCGATTTATACGAAGGCTTAATGGCCATGGGGTATAAAAGCGCTACTCCGATACAAGAACAAGCCATTCCGGTAATTTTAGATAATCACGATCTGATTGCATGCGCCCAAACGGGTACAGGAAAAACGGCCAGCTACCTTTTACCGGTAATGGATAAAATTAGCCGGGCTGCCGACAGGCATAACAATACTTTGATTTTGGCACCAACCCGAGAGCTTGCCCAGCAAATCGATTTGCAGGTAGAAGCATTGGCTTATTTTACCAATATCAGTTCATTAGCCGTTTACGGCGGGGGCGATGGTATTGCCTACGAACAGCAAAAACGTTCGATGCGCGAAGGTGTGGATATTATTATTGCTACGCCAGGCCGCTTAATGGCGCACTTATCGTCAGGTGTATTGAAGCTGGAGCACTTGCAGCATTTAATTCTGGATGAAGCCGACAGGATGCTGGATATGGGTTTTTACGATGATATCATCCGGATTATCAGTTACCTGCCTAAAAAAAGACAAACGCTTTTGTTTTCGGCTACCATGGCACCGAAAATCAGGAATATGGCCGGCAAAATTTTGCACGAGCCTAAACAGATTACCATCTCGATTGCTAAACCTGCCGAGGGGATCGATCAGCAAGCCTATAATATCCACGATCAGCAAAAACAAGCCTTATTAACCGAGATTTTTAAGGACGAAAAATATAAAAGCAGTATTATTTTTGCTTCAACCAAAGAGAAAGTAAAAGCCCTGTATAAAGCTTTTAAAGGACTGGGGATTAAAGCTGAGGCCTTTCACTCAGATTTAGGGCAGAAAGAACGTGAAGACATCTTGCTGGCCTTTAAAAACAGAAGATTGCCGATACTGATTGGTACCGACGTATTATCACGTGGTATCGATGTAGAAGGAATAGATCTGGTTATCAATTACGATGTTCCGGGCGACCCGGCAGACTATGTACACCGGATTGGCCGTACAGCGAGGGCTGCTACAAAAGGAACCGCCATTACCCTGGTTAACGGGAGGGATAAACGCAAATTCGACAACATCGAGAAACTGATTGAAAAGCAGGTGCCCCGTATACCTTTGCCCGAGCATATTGCCACTATGGAAATTACTCACGTGGAAGAAAAACGCCCTCAGCATAAAGGCAATGGTAAGAAACGGGTTTGGCATAAAAAGAAACCAAAACCTAAACCAACAAGCTAACAGTAATTGCCTTTTAAGGATATTATACTAAAGAAATGATTTGAATTTTGAACGATGGAATGTTTTTTGGCACGACACCTATTCTCTCATTCAAAACGGCGCTTTAACAGCCACAGATTCACAGATTTTTTAATCTGGAAATCTGTGGCTTTTTTGTAACCTGTTTACACCAAAGCCCATTTTTAATGGTCTTGCTGTCCTTGAAAAAAGCCAGCTGATTTTTGTTGTTTATTTAACAATATGGTGATATTCATTTTCGGTTTTCACAACGATAAAGAGTAAATTAGCTTTATAAAAACAGAATCAAAATGGACGCAAAAATTGGAATAACCCCAGAACATAGACAAGCAGTTTCAGAACAATTGGCTAAATTATTGGCCGACGAATATGTTCTGTATACCAAAACCCGTAATGCACACTGGAATGTAGAAGGTATCGACTTCCTGGCTAAGCATAAATTTTTCGAAGAGCAATATAACCAACTGGATGAATTTATCGACAGCGTTGCTGAGCGTATCCGTAAAATTGGTCACTATGCACCTGCAACCCTGAAAAACTTTTTGGCACTAACACACTTAACTGAATACAGCGAGCGCCACAACGATAGTTTGGGTTACATTAAAGATTTATTGGCCGACCATGAAACGGTAATCGAATTTATCAGAGGTAACATTAACCCGATTGCCAATGATTATGGTGATGCCGGAACCAGCGATTTCATTACCGGACTTATGGAAACCCACGAAGAAATGGCCTGGTTTTTAAGAGCGCATTTAAAGTAGTTTATCATATCATTTTTTAAACGCCAATAGGATAAAATCTTATTGGCGTTTTTGTTTTATGGCTATATTTACAGCACCCCATGGCAAATTTTATTATTATCGGTCTGTGTATACTGGCAGGCATCCTTTTCAGGAAAAGCAAAACCCTACCCAAAGATGCGCACAAAGGCATTAATGCCTGGATTATTTACATTGCCTTGCCTGCGGCTTCATTTAAATATTTGCCGCACATTGTTTGGACAAAAGACCTGCTTTTTCCGGTGCTGGCACCAGTTTGTGTCTGGCTGTTCGGCTGGTTATTTGTAACGGTATACAGCAGGAGCCAAAAATTAAGCAGGGCAACAACTGGCGGCTTAAAATTAACCAGTTCTTTAAGCAATACTTCGTTTTTGGGCTTCCCTTTAATTGCAGCCTATTTTACTGAAAAAGATCAGGCTATCGCCATTATCTGCGATCAGGCCACCTTTATGCTCTTATCAACCATCGGTATTGTTGTGGCCATCCGTTCGTCGCAGAACCAAAAACTGAGTGCGCAGCTGGTGCTTAGAAAGGTACTTACTTTTCCGCCGCTTATTGGCTGCATTTTGGCATTAACGGTTCCGCATTTTATCAATATTATTCCGTTCGAACCGCTTTTCGAAAAACTAGCGGGAACGGTGGGGCCGTTGGCCTTGTTTTCGATTGGTTTGCAACTTAAGTTTGGTGGCTGGTTTGGCGAACTGAAGCACATCAGCGCTGCTTTAATGTATAAACTAATACTGGCCCCTCTAGCTGTTTTGGTCATAGCTGTGCTACTGGGTTTAAGCGGTACAATTGCGCAGATAACCATTTTTGAAATGGCCATGCCCACCCTGGTAACGGCCGGGGTAGTAGCCGATCAGTATAACCTGAACCCTAAACTGTCTAATTTGGTGGTAGGTGTCGGGATTGTGCTGTGTTTCGTTACCACGGGTTTATGGTGGTTGGTGTTGACTTATTCGGGTTTGGTTTAACTGTAAATAATTTAGCCAAGGAGGCACGGATTTTCACGGAATATTTTAATCTTTCTGTAGTTTAAATTATTGCTCTGTGGCGCTCTGTGCATAGCTCTGTGACCTCTGTGGTAAAATTTAATAGAGAAAGTGGATTGCTCGGCTGCGCTTGAAATGACGATTACCATGGTAAGTCGGGGGCATTCGCCGAACGCTCTACACTTAGCGCCCTTCGCGAAAAACTCTCCGTTCTTTGCGGTTAAATCCAATAAAAAAGCCGCAAAATTTCTTCTGCGGCTCCCCATCATTTAAACTTGTTTACAAGCCTAATTTCTTTGCAATAGCAGATGGAATACCTGCTTTGTTCAATAAAAAGGCTGTAGTTTTATATTTTACGTAGTTTTTGGTTACGTATAAATAACCTTTGTAATCGTTGGTAACACCCCATGAGTTTTTAACGATATAGTACTCTTTTCCATTCTGATCTTTCGATACGCCAACAATGTGCATGCCGTGGTCGTCGGTAGTCTGGTAGTTATCAAAAGCAGCCTGACGGTTTTCCTGTGTAATTTCCATTTCTGCCTGCGGACCATTAAACATATCGGCTTTCTCTTTTACCGTCATATCGTTAAATGGTGTTTGAGGAACGAAAGCAACACCGTTTTTATAACTGAAAGATTTCTCGCTTACATCAGTTGCCCAGGCCACAGTATAACCGTTTTTCAAAGCGTTGTCGATAATGTCGGTAATCTCGTTTACTTTAACGTTGTAAACCTGATCAAACGACCAGTTATCGGGAACCAATAAAGTGAATTTGCTGTAGAAAGGATGATCGTTGAAAGAAGATAGCTCAACATAATTATCAGGATTGATACCTACTACTTCGTTTGCGAAAGTTTTAGGAGTATATTTTTTGCCATTGTAAGTAAAGTTCTCCGGAACAGCACCTAAATAGGCATCGATTACACCTGTATAAGCTTTTAACCAGTTCGGTGTTAATTCGCCATTCGAATTTTTAACCACAGCTTCTAAAACACCTTTTTCAATGTCGCCAAGCTCAGCAGTTTTATTGGTTTTTGTACCATAGTTTAAGCCTGTGTACACTTCCTGTGGCACTGCACCATATTTTCTGTACATGTTGATTACATCGTGCAATGCACCACCGTCGCCTAATGAAACCGCACCATGCATACGCACATAGTTGATTCCTTTTTCTACATAAGCATTACGGGCCGTGAAAATCTGCGATAACTGAACAGGTTGTTTACCTGCTTTGATCATTTCCGACTCCAGGAAAGAGTTGGTAGAGTAGCTCCAGCAAGTTCCTGATGAACCCTGGTTTTGAACCGGCGTGTTGGCCAGATTAATCACATCAGTAAATTTAAAAGAGGCTTTACTGTTTTCGCTTTGGTTGTTTTTTAAAGAATTAACGAGATTGTCCTGACCATAGGTTACTAAAGTAGATAACGACAAAGCCAGACCAATCACACTGATTTTGGTGTAGTTGATCATTTTTTTATGAATAATTAATAAAATTGAGCGAATGTAAAAATACTTGCTGATTTAGCATCAGAAAGTTTGTGATAAACCGATAAAAACAGTCATTTAAATGCAACAATGTTGAGTTAGCATTCGGGTAAGCTGATCGGAATATTTGTTGCAAGGCCTCCATCGGAAGTTTCTTTGTACTTCGCATTCATATCCAGGGCTGTTTCCCACATGGTATTTACCACAGCATCTAAGCTCACTTTTGCCTTATCCGGATTACTTTGTAAGGCCAGCTGACTTGCTGTAATGGCTTTTATGGCTCCCATGGTATTTCTTTCAATGCAGGGGATTTGAACCAAACCGCCAATAGGATCGCAGGTTAAGCCCAGGTGATGTTCCATGGCGATTTCGGCAGCCATTAATACCTGTCTTTGTGAGCCTCCAAGGCATTCGGTGAGCGCAGCTGCAGCCATGGCTGATGAAACGCCAATTTCGGCCTGGCAACCACCCATAGCGGCTGATATGGTAGCACCTTTTTTGAAAATACTGCCTATTTCTGAAGCGCAGGAAATAAACTGAATGATTTTGTCTTCGGTATAGCCATTGCAGAAGGTAATGAAATATTGGAGTACTGCTGGTATTACCCCAGCAGCGCCATTAGTTGGTGCGGTAACCACGCGGCCAAATGAAGCATTTTCTTCATTAACGGCCAGAGCAAAGCAACTTACCCAGTCTAAAATATAATTGAAACCATTTCCGCCGTTTCTAATCGCCTCCACCCAGGTATCGTAATTGGTATATTCGTTTTGGCCGATCAGTCTTTTGTTGAGCGGGAAAGCACGACGGGCAACTTCTAAACCTCCGGGTAAAAAACCGGTAGTGTGGCAGCCACGGTAAATGCAATCGCGCATAACAGCGAAATGTTGTAAAATGCCTTTTTTCGTTTCTGCCTCAGGTCGCCAGGCCAGCTCATTTTCCAATACAATTTCGCTTACTTTTAAGCCGGTCGACAGGCACCAGTGTAAAAGATCTTTGGCTTTCTCGACCGGAAAAGGCAAATCTACCTGTGGTTTTTTGCTGTTGTCTTCACCCTCTTTTACCACGAAACCGCCACCAATAGAATAGTAGGTTTCTGAAAAAGCTTTTCGATTGCTTAAAAAAGCCTGAAAAGTAACGGCGTTAGGGTGGAAGGGCAGGCTTTCGGAGAACAGGAAAAGCAAATCGTCGGTGTAATCGAAATCGATAACAAGTTGATTGGCCAGGTTCAGTTTTTTGTCTTTTTGGATGGCTTCGAAAGTAGGTGTTACTGCATCTACATCAAAAGTTACCGGATCGGCACCTGTTAAGCCTAATAAAATGGCAACATCAGTTCCGTGTCCCTTACCTGTTTTAGCAAGCGAGCCATACAACAATATTTTTATACCTTCTACGGTATCAATCGGGTGGTTTTGTGCCAGCGAAGCGGTAAACTGCTGTGCTGCCCTCCATGGACCTAAAGTATGCGAGCTGGACGGGCCGATGCCTATTTTAAAAATATCGAAAACTGAAATCTGTTCCTTAATCATCACGAAAGTTAGTTATGCAAAGCTATGATTGTTTTGTGATTTTTAGCTAAATTAATTTTTTGCTGTTACCTGAAAAAGTTTTACTTTGTTGTGCACTAAAATAATGCCTCAATATGCAATTTGACCCGTTTAATAGAGATTTAAATTTAGATTACTGCCGTGCCTCTACGCAGAAAAGGTTTGCTAACCATGTTATTGATGTACTCGTGTTCTATGTTGCGGTATTTGTTGGTGGAGTAGTAATAGAAATAATCTATCCAGGTTTTTTGTATGGTATTAACGGTTTCTTGTTCCGCTTAATCGCAATGGTTTTTTACAGCTTGTTTATGTGTTTTATTGAAGCTGTTTCACGTGGAAAATCAATCGGTAAATTAATTACAGGAACAAAAGCAGTAAATTCAGACGGGACAGAAATCGATTTTCCGAAAGCCTTTCTGCGTAACATCATACGCGCAGTTCCTTTTAATGAACTTAGTGCATTGGGAAGTCCTTGCGAACCCTGGCACGATAGGTGGTCGGATACAATTGTGATAGAAGAGAAAAAACTGGCATTGCAAAAACAACGCTCAGATTTGTTTGAATCTGTTAAAAATCAAACTCTATAATATCATCATCTTTTAGCATCCGCTCCACAAACTTCTGGTGGTTTTGTGGCGTGCCGGTAGCCGTCCAGTTTCCGGTAATAATGTTATTTACCAGCTGGTGTTTGCCGCGCTGAGGCTTCAGTTTACTTTCCCTGAAAACTTCTTCATAGCTTTCTAAATCGCCATGAACATGCTGTTTTTTAACAATGCGGTACACCCGTTTGGTAAAGCGGCGGTCGCCAATTTCTTCTAAAAAAGGAAAAATAATCAGGGCCAGCAGTACCACGATGGTAACACCGATCGCCTGTTCGTAATAACCGGATCCAACGGCCATGCCAATGGCAGCCACAATCCAGATGATACAGGCCGTAGTTAAACCTTTAACGCGGTTTTCTTCTTTAAAAATCACGCCTGCGCCTAAAAAACCAATTCCGGTTACAATGTTCGATGCAATGCGGTCCTGGCTGGTTGCGCCAATGTTGATGGATAGTATGGTGAACAGGGTAGCACCTAAACCAATCATCATCATGGTTTTTAAACCTGCCGATTTACTCCTATACTCGCGTTCGGCACCTATGATACCACATAGCAGGGTGGCGAGTAAAAATTTATTTACCTCGCTCTGCGTAATGAAATGGTTATTTTCCAGAATTTCGTTCATGGCCTTAAATTAACAAAGGCAAATTAATAAAAATCGTAACATCTTAAGCCATTTGCACGGCCTCCGTTCGAACTATTTGGAAAGTATTTTTCGTAACCTACCCCAATTTCGGATGTACCGCCGGTATTGGTGTAGTTAATTTTGGATGTGGTTGCATCGTGGCTAATGCCCAACCTGAATTTTTCGCCGTTGGTTCTCCTGTTAAAAATATCGAAGATGACCGAAAAAACAATGGCATCGTTTCCGTTTCTATTGCCATCATTACGGTACCAGATACCGGCGTTAATGCCTGCGTATTTGTATTGCATACCCGCACTGAAAGAAGTAACGTTGGTTTGTTTATAGGCAACAATTGAGGGGATGAGATAACTCCCGTCGCGGTCGTACTGATCGGGGATGAGGGTTAATTTATAGCTCAGATTACCTGAAACGCGAAGTGGTAATTTGCTTTGAAAGCCAGAAAGAGATTCGTCGGGGCGGTTAAGGTGATGGGTAGCAAGCCCCATCATAAATTTACCGACTACCAGATTTGCACCGGCATTGGCATCTAAATAAAAACGGCTATCTACGCTGGGGCGCTCGGCACCTGAAATACTGCCGGGGATATAGCCTGTATTAATATCGATCTGATCGCCAAAAACCAGTTTATCCCAGTTTAATTTCTGGTTGGTAACGCCTGCCTGCAAGCCAAACGAAAGCGTAAAATCGTCGCCGCCGATGATGTAGGCATAACTTACAGCAATATTGTTTTTAACCAGATAGGCCGTGCCTTCGCTGCTGCGGTTAAAAACCAGGCCAATACCACTGTTCAGTCTGCGCAGGTTAATATCGCCCGAAGCAGTCATGTACGAAAAATCGCTGGCCAGGCCGGTCCACTGGTTGCGGTATAGCGCATTAAATCGGATATCACCTTCAAACTGTCCGGTGAGTGCCGGATTTAAATAAATGGGCGCATTGTAAAACTGTGAGTAAATATGGTCTTGCGCCAGTGAAATTAGCGGTAGCGCCAACGCAAGCAAAAATATGATTATCCTTCTCCCCATCCTCTATCTGATTAAATATATTACGCCCGTCTTTTTCGGAGGAGATGAATCGTAGGTCATCCCTTTCCAATCGCTGCCATTAATAAACCTGATATCTACTTTCCAGTAGTAAACGCCCTGTGGCTGATCCTGGCCTTTGTAGGTGCCATCCCAACCCTCTAAAGGCGCACCATCGTCTAGTTTGGTCGTTTCCCATAACAACTGCCCCCATTTATTGAAGATAGACATGGTCCATTCTTTTATGCCACGGCCTTTTGCCTTAAAAACCTTGATTTCGTTTTTCGCACTTGCCGGCATAAAGGAGTTCGGAATATTTAAATAACCCGGCACGCCGATAATCCTAACCGATTGGAACGTGCTGGCAGTACAACCTTCCTTGTTCAATACTTTTAAGGTTACGGTGTAAGTACCTTCGTTAGCATAAGTATGGTTGGGGTTTTGCAGGGTCGATTTAGCACCATCGTCAAAAGACCATTCCCAGCTTACGGCATCGGTGCTGGTATCTTTAAAGCCAAAGCTGTAATTCGGAATGGAAAGTTCGTTACCCGGATTCACCGTGAAAGTAGCCACCGGTGGAGCTGCAATTTGGATGAAATCGGGCAGGGCTAAAGTATTGGTGCAGCCCAGGCTGTTGGTAGTAGTTAGGCTAACAGTATAATTTACGCCAGAACCGATGTAGGTATGTTGTGGCTCAAAGTCTGTAGAAGTTGGAGAACCATCACCAAAATCCCATACATAACCAACTGCGCCAACACTGGTGTTTTTAAACTTTACCACAAGATTGGTACAGCCAATGGTTTTATCGGCCATAAAGCCAACAGTTGGTTGTGGCAATATGGTTACGGTTTCGCTTGTCGAATTTGTAGAGCAGTCGTTTTTTGCATCAAGCTTAATCGTATACCTACCCGGTTTGGTGAAAAGGTGTGGAAAAACGCCGGTAGTAGTAGAAAAAGCCGTGCTGATTTCACCGGTATCTTCATTGGTAAAGGTGTAGATGAAGCTGCTTGCGCCACTCGTATTATTGATGAAGTTTACGGTAAAGGGTGCACAACCGCTCTTCTCGTTTCCGTTTACCACCAGCTCTGGAATGATGTTGTTTGGCGAAACCCTGATGATAACCGGAGTGGCATTTACTTCACCACAACCATTTTTGGCAGTCATGGTTACGGTAAAATCTTTTACCACCAATGTTGTAAAAGTGTGACTTACAGTTTGCCTGTCGGTGTAAGTTTCAGGGGCACTACCATCACCAAAATTGTAGGTGTAGGTGGTTCCGGTGCTCTCTGGTCCGGTATTGGTAAAGTTTACTAGTAAATCAGCACAACCTGTTGTTTTATCAGGAGAAAACAGGGCAACAGGTTTGGCATGTACAATAACTGTTGCGGTTGTTATCACCGGCGGACCACAGGGTGAGGTTGTTGTTAGCGTAATGTTATAGGTTTTGTCTTTCCCCGTTGGATCGGCCTGAAAGGTTATTGCTGCAGGCTGGGCAAGGGTAGAAGATTGCCCGTTGCCGAAGTTCCATGAGTATGTTGCGCCGTTAAGCGGAGTAGTGGTATTGGTAAAGGTAACATCACTGAGCGGACCACAACCCTCGGTTACGCTTTGTGTAAAGGACGGTGTAACGATGGGTAAGGTGGTAAATACTTCACTTTTTTCGTCAGCATTACAACCGAGGCTGCTGGTTACCACAAGCTTGATGGTTACACTTTCATTGCCATTGGTAATGGTATAACCAGGGAAGGTAGGGCCGGTTCCAATTTGTATGTTGTTGGCAAACCAGGTGTAGGTTGCATTGCGGTCGGGATATAATGTAGCCGCAACATTGGTTGCATCGAGCCTAAAAGGAGCACAGCCAGTGTTGGTTGTGTAAGTTATTTCGGCTTTTGCATGTGGGTTTACCGTTATCTTAATCTCGTTACTCAAATTACCCGAGCAGGCTCCGCTGGCCACTGCACGTCGGTAGTAGATGGTTGCAGCTGGTGTTGGCGGGTTAAAGCTGATGCTTGTAGCGCCCAGTACATCGCTCCAGGCTGTTCCGTTTATACTCGATTGCCATTGGTAAGTATAGGTACCACTGCCACCCGCAGGCGTAGAACCCGTAAGCGGCGCTGCCGGCGAGCCCACGCAAATGTTTTGGTCGGCGCTGATGGTATTGTTGGTTAAGCCCGGTAACACATTAACCTGTATCGTGTTGCTAAACGAAGTACAGATGGTGCTGTTTACCAGCCGCCTGAAATAGGTAGAAGTGGTAGCCGTGGTGGTTAAATCTTTATTAATGGCCGAAGGGATATTGGCCCAGGTACTGCCATCGGGGCTGCTTTGCCACTGGTAGGCATAGGTACCTGTACCTCCGGTAGGTGTATCGCCGGTTACGGTAATGTTCTGGCCTGCGCAAACAGGTGCGGCCGATGCATTAATGGTATTGCTAACTGGCGGATAATAGGTAATGGTTACATCATCGGTAGAAGGAGGGCAGCCGCCAAAACCGGTAATGGTCCACCTGAAAGTATAAGTTTGGCCAGGTACAACACCGGTAACAGCAGTATTAAATAAGGATGCGTCGGTAAATACCACCCCGGTTTGGCCTGAGGTTAGTGTCCAGGTACCTGTGTTGGGTGCCGGGTTATTCCCACTTAAGGTAATGCTGTTGCCACTGCATAAGCTTTGATCGGAGCCTGCATTGGCCGCAACTGTACCCGGGTTTACGGTAATGGTGGTTATGGTAGAAAGGGCTTCGGCACAGCTTCCGCTTTGTACTACCGCGCGGTATTGGGTGGTAACGGTAAGGTTGCTAAATACATAAGGGTTGGTTGTAGCGGTAACGGTCGACCAGTTTGTTCCGTTATCAACCGAGCGTTCCCAGCGGATAATGTTGCCTACCTGTCCGCTTAGCGTAATGTTTCCTCCATTTGCACCCGAGCAAACACTTGCATCGCCTGCAGTAGTACCGCCTACACTCAGCCGGTTAACGGTTATTTGTACTTCATCAAAAGAACTTGAACAGCCAGCGTCGCTGATGGTCCACCGCAATACATAGGTATTGCCTGCCGACAGGCCCGAAATCTGGGTGTTGTTTTGGGTGTCATCGGCAAAGGTTATGGCGGTAGGGGCAGATGTGATTGTCCATTTACCCGTTCCCACAACCGGAATGTTTCCTTTTAGGGTATAAGTAGTTTGGTTACAGATGGCCTCATCCAAACCTGCGTTGGCCGGTGTTACGCTGGGTAATACGGTTATGGTTACTGTGGCGGTAGTACCGGGACAGCCATTGGCAGATACCGGTGTAACCGTGTACGTTACTGTTCCGGGGCTAGTGCCAGAATTGGTTAAAATATCGTTAATCTGATTCCCTGCTGTGGCAACAGGCTTGTTGGTATTGCCGGTTATGGCACCGGTTATAGTACTGGTATAAGTATAATTTACCCCTGCCAGGTTTGCCGAAAGGGTTATGCCGGCAGCAGTTGCATTACAAATGCTGGTGTTTTGCGGCGTTGCAGTAGCAAGTGGGTTGGGTGTTACGGTTACGGTAAGATTGAAAGCTGTGCCATCGCAGCCATCTTTGTGCGGTACAATCACGTAAGTTACTACCGCATCGTTGCTGGCATCTGTATTGGCTATGATATCGTTAATATCGCCGGTTCCACTGGCGCTATAGCCTGTTGCATTTGCGGTTCCGGTGGCTGTCCAGGTGTAGGTAACACCGGTTACAGCCGAGGTTGGCGTATAAGCCACGCTTTTTCCGGTACAAATGGTTTTGGTTGCTGCACTAGTAACGCTGATGTTTTGTTTGATGGTTAAAATAATATCATCGTCTATCTGGTTACAGGGAGCAGGCAAAGTGGTTGTTGCCCGCAATTTTAAAGTTACTGTTCCGGCAGCTTTTTCAGCTGCGGATGGTGTATAAACTGCGTTTAAATCGTTTCTGTTTGTGCTGAATGTACCTGTGCCACCAACCCAGGCCTGACTTGAAGTGGTGCCTGTTACTACACCTGCCAGTGTGAAGCTGGGGGCGTTAAAACAAATGCTTTGATCGGGACCTGCATTAACGACTGGTGCTGTGCTGAATGTCAGGATTTGCGTGTCGGTTACCGTTCCGCAGTTGTTTTTGTGTGTAACCGTTACGGTGTAAGTATCGTAGCTATCGAATTTAATGGATGGATATTTAGAATTGGCAGTTGTACCGCCTGCAAAGCTGTAAGTGCCTCTGCCGGCTGCACTAACCGTCCAGGTATAGGTATCGGCCAGATCTTTTGCGGTACCCGAAAGTGTGGTTTTGGTTGGGCCGGTTGTGGTATTGTTAAAATCGTAGGTAGATAAGTTACAAACGGTAATATCGGGCGAAAGAATGGCCACTGGTGTAGCATTTACCACTACGGTTTGCGCCGGGGTGGTAACCACGCCACACGATGGAGTTGAAATGCTTAGGATGATGGTGTAGATACCTGGATTGGTGAAATTAAATTCAGGCTCTTTACTCGTTGCGTCGGTGCCGTTGGCGTAAGTTACGGCTGGTGTTACCGACCACGAATAGGTATTGGCGGCATTGCAAATGTTATCTATAACCGAATTATCAGTAGATTTTAATATGCCTGGAGCGCAAATGGTTGTTGCGGGTAGGGTAAAATCTGGTTTGGGTGGATCCTGAATACAGATTTTCATTTCAACCGGATCGGCATTACAGGCTCCTGAACTGCTCGATTCTAAACGGATAGTATGTTCGCCATGAGTGAGGAACTTGTATACAAAATTGAAAGATTTTGGTTGATTAACTTCCTGAATTACGCCATCAACATACCAGTTGTAGGTAACATTATTAGGCGTACAGCCTATTGTACTGGTATTTGGATTTTCGCCTAAAACAGAAGTATTAACAAAAGTAATATTAGTATTGGTACAGCCTGGTGTATTAAAAGTAAATGAGTTGATGGGTTTTACTACTACCTTGGCTGATGAAGAAACTGGAGTACCCACTGTTCCACAGAAATCATTTGATACATTGATCGAAACATCGAATGCGTTAAAAATCGTTCCTGCACTTGAGGTAGAAACACTTCCGCACGAAGATTTGGTATAAGCATGCTGTACTTTTCCGCTAAGACTTTTGATGTCGCATAAAGTATATGTTGTTGTGGTTTGGTCTCCCCAGTTAATGGTATAAATATCGCCCGGGAAATTATTTTGTATCCCGGCTGACGAAGTTATATCTACATTAAATTCAAGATAGCCCATTGGTAAACAAACCACATTATTTCCTGAAGTTCCGAAGGCTGTTATGGTTTTGTTGTTGATTAATAAATAGGCCTTGGTGCCAATGGTGCCATTTGGCATTACCGCTTTGGCAATAATCGTATAATGTGCCTGTTGGGCAACAAAATTCTGTATTGGCGTTGGAAAATTGATTACTGTAGCGCTTCCACCATTTACCTCGTCAGTTATCGCTGCAGTAACTGTGCTACTTGCAGTAGATTCGTTTCTAATAAAAAAAGAATTATCAGGTTTACTAATGCAGGTGCCAAAAGTTTCGGTATTGGTTGCGTTTAAATAGTTTGAGGTTAGCTTCGCCTCCACAGCAGGGCCTGCTTTAACTTCAAATGCAGTTGATGGCGAACTTGCAGAGGCTGGGCTGGTTGATTTTACCCGCACCATATAGCCTGTTCCCGGCGTAAGCCCTGCTGGCAACACCCCATTGATGTAAGTACTGTAAAAACCATTATAGGTACCAATCAGGGTTTCGGCGGCAAAACTTCCGTTCTGATCAGAAAGATAAAGCTGAAACTGGTTCCCCTGTGTGGCACAACCAGAAGTAATGTTAAACGGAACACCGATTGTACTGCCCGGAGTAAAGGAGCCTGCATCTACTACACCGATATTAACCTGCGAAAAACATACTGACGTAGAAAACAATGCCCCAAAAAATAGGACAAAAAAATGCCATTTCCTTTTACAACGAATCTTCATAAATCTCTAACACTAGGGAATGATTTTATTGCGTTCTGGAAGTTATAGCTGTGTAACTTGCTTAATCTGTTTCCAGGGCTGGATTCAGACGTAAGACGCGTCAATAAATATTCGGTGCAAAGAACGTAATTTTTGCATTACATCCGCAAAATTTTACACCAACATTAACTAAATGAGCAGGTTATAACCCTTGTTAAATCTGGTTTTGCGCGGCGAAAGGGCATAAAAAACCCCCAAGGCTTTATCTCCTTGAGGGCATATTTTTACACGAAATCGTTTCGTTATGGATGGGTATTACATCATACCACCCATACCGCCGCCGCCCATTGGAGGCATTGGAGCACCACCTTCTTCAGGCTCATCTGCTAAAACAACTTCTGTGGTTAATAACATTGCGGCAATAGATGCTGCGTTTTCTAAAGCTACACGGCTTACTTTAGTTGGGTCGATAACACCGGCACCAATTAAGTTTTCGTAAGCACCGGTACGTGCATTGTAACCAAAATCAGCAGTACCTTCTTTAACTTTTTGTACTACGATAGAACCTTCGATACCTGCGTTTTCGCAAATCTGACGTAATGGCTCTTCAATTGCACGACGGATGATCTGGATACCAGTGTTTTCATCTTCGTTAGCACCTTTTAAATCAGCGATAGAAGCTACAGCGCGGATGAAAGCAACACCACCACCAGCAACAATACCTTCTTCTACAGCCGCACGGGTTGCATGTAAAGCATCATCAACACGGTCTTTTTTCTCTTTCATTTCAACCTCACTTGCTGCACCAACGTAAAGTACTGCAACACCGCCAGCTAATTTAGCCAAACGCTCTTGTAATTTTTCTTTATCGTAATCAGAAGTAGTAGTTTCGATTTGCGCTTTAATCTGGTTAACACGAGCTTTAATATCGTCAGTGTTACCAG
Organism: Pedobacter ghigonis; assembly: GCF_903166585.1. Classification (GTDB taxonomy): domain Bacteria; phylum Bacteroidota; class Bacteroidia; order Sphingobacteriales; family Sphingobacteriaceae; genus Pedobacter; species Pedobacter ghigonis. The sequence continues at coordinate 57,663 of NZ_CAESCM010000009.1, read as the reverse complement.
CACCGTTAATTACAGTTGTATTGTCTTTGTCAACAACAACTTTCTCAGCAGAACCAAGGTAAGTTAAATCAGCATTTTCTAATTTGTAACCTCTTTCTTCGGAAATAACAGTACCGCCAGTTAAAATAGCGATGTCTTCTAACATTGCTTTTCTTCTGTCGCCGAAACCTGGAGCTTTAACCGCTACAACTTTCAGTGAACCACGGATTTTGTTTACTACCAAAGTAGCTAAAGCTTCGCCATCTAAATCTTCAGAAATGATTACCAATGGTTTACCAGTTTGAACAGTTTTTTCTAAAACCGGCAACAATTCTTTCATGTTGCTGATTTTTTTATCGTAGATTAAAATGTAAGGGCTGTCTAATTCAGCTTCCATTTTATCTGCATTGGTAACGAAGTAAGGAGATAAATAACCTCTGTCGAATTGCATACCTTCTACAGTTTTTACTTCAGTTTCAGTACCTTTTGCTTCTTCAACAGTAATTACACCATCTTTACCTACTTTGCTCATGGCTTCAGCAATTAAAGCACCAATTACCTCGTCGTTGTTAGCTGAGATAGAAGCAACCTGTTTAATTTTGTTGTTATCCTCACCAACAGTTTGTGATTGAGTTTTTAAGTTTTCTACAACAGCAGCAACAGCTTTATCGATACCACGTTTTAAATCCATTGGGTTTGCACCAGCAGCAACGTTTTTAATACCGGTAGTAATGATAGCCTGAGCTAAAACAGTAGCAGTAGTAGTACCATCACCTGCAATATCAGCTGTTTTAGAAGCTACTTCTTTCACCATTTGAGCACCCATGTTCTCAACTGCATCTTTCAATTCGATTTCTTTAGCAACAGTAACACCATCTTTGGTGATTGCTGGTGAACCGAATTTTTTATCGATAATTACGTTACGTCCTTTTGGACCTAAGGTTACTTTTACTGCATTTGCAAGAATATCAACACCTCTTTTCAGGGCATCGCGTGCTTCTACGTTATATTTTACTTGTTTAGACATTTTTAAGAATATTTTAAAGTTTTAATGTTGAAAGGTTGAAACATTTCAATCTTCCGGTTTATATAAACATTACAACGTTTTAACGTTGCAACATTTCAATTATCTATCCTACAACCGCGTAGATATCAGTTTCGCGCATAATCAGGTAATCTTTACCTTCGTAAGGGAACTCAGTACCGCCGTATTTACCATAAATTACAACATCGCCAACTTTTACGCTAGCTTTTTTACCTTCAGCATCTTCTTCAGAAACAGAAACTACAGTTCCTTTAGATGGTTTTTCTTTAGCAGTATCAGGGATATACAAACCTGATGCAGTTTTTTCTTCTGCTGCAGCCGGTTCAACTATTACTCTGTTCGAACTGCCAGCAATTGGTTTAAGGTTTAACGCCATAACTTTTATTATTTTTTTATTTTGATTTTGTTTTTTAACTAGGCATACAATTAACACTTTTTATGCCAATAGGTTTTCAGGGACAAATTTTCACCAAACTGTCAAACTTTTCATGCTAATTGCTTGTGGGCGTGTCAGCATGGCAGTAAGTTCTGGTTTTTTAAGCCCGGAAATTAAGGTTTGCCCCCTTGTTCCGGAATTTGGTCAATTTATTCGTAAGTTTTCTCTGTTAGGTACTTCCAATATCTTTTAGGTACATGTTGCACATGTAATTTTGTGTTTTTTCTGGCTACAATGTTAGCACTTTTAAAATAATCTTTCCAAAGGGCCGCATAAAGCGCTTCATTTTCGTCCATCAGTGCAGGCGCAGGTTTTTGCTTGTTAATCCCTTCGGCAAAACCTATTGTGATTTCAGTTACTGCATCTAAATTGTAGTGTAAACCATATTTGCGTTTTAAATCATAAATTATCCATTGCTGGTCGGCATAACGGTTTTTAAAATGGTTGGAAATTAAGGGCAGCACATTAAAATCGGGATCAATACTGGCATAAAATAAACCATCACCCGTTTTTTGAAAGCGGATAAAGGCCTCCATCCGGTGTTTCTCCCGTTCTACACTTTTGGCATATTTAGCAAGCGCCATTACATGTTCGTTGCCATAATTGCCCTCTGCACCAGCGGCCTGCTTAAAAATATAAACCGAAAAATGGAAGAGGTGGTTATAGGCATCCGGGATTTCGGATAAATAACTGCAGTAAAATTTGCGCAACCCTGCTTTCGTCAGTTTCTTTTGAAGCCCCAGCCAAACGCGGTCGGCTTTAGAAGTATCGGTGATCACCGTAAAACTTTCGGCAAAGGCTTCGGGCTGAAACATTTCGATTGATTTGAGCACAACCTTGCCGGGTTTGCGTTCAAACCATTCGAAAACTGCTGTTAAGAGTCCGGGTAGGGAACCGTCGAAGATGTAGATCATTATTATAAAAAAATTGTCATCTCGACTGAGCGCAGCGTAATGGAGAGATCTACAGGAGATTTCTCGACTTCGTTGCACTTCGCTCGAAATGACGGCAATGGTTTTTAAAACAAAAGCATCTGATTATTATCTGTTTTTAAATATTTGCTTTTACTTTCGGCCAGGATAAAAGCTTTAATCTGTGTGCCCTGATAATCTCTTAACTGATAAGGGCTATCGGCACAAACTATAAAATGCCGTGCTTTATTGTAGGCAATGCCAATTTTCTTCAGTTGGTCAATCCTCAGTTTTCCAAACTTGCGGGCCTGAACAATTTTTTGGGCCGACATTACCCCAATCCCCGGAACGCGCAAAATCATTTTATAATCGGCCTGATTAATATCAACCGGAAAATGTTGCATGTTGCGGATGGCCCAGCTCAATTTTGGGTCGATATCAACATCAAGGTTTGGGTTGGCATCGTTTAAAATTTCCTGAACCTTAAAGCCGTAGAAGCGCATCAGCCAATCGGTTTGGTACAGGCGGTTTTCTCTTAATAATGGCGGTTGCGTGCCTAGAACCGGCATACGGCTGTCGTTGCTAATGGGCACATAACCCGAATAGTACACTCTTTTTAGCGAGAAGTTTTTATAAAAGGCATTTGCGGTGTACATAATGTCCTTATCACTTTCTGGTGTTGCACCGATAACCATTTGGGTGCTTTGCCCGGCAGGTACGAATTTCGGAATATGCTTAATCAGTTTTTTATCGGCCGAAAACTGGGTAATCTGCTTTTGTACAAATTCGAGCGGCTTAATTACATCGGCATGGTTTTTTTCGGGGGCGAGCAGTTTCAGGCCTGCTTCAGTAGGCATTTCTAAATTGATGCTCATCCTGTCGGCATATAAGCCCGCTTCTTTAATTAACTCATCGCTGGCACCAGGGATGGTTTTTAGGTGAATATAACCATTGTAGTTTTGTTCTAAACGCAGTTTCTTTACCACAAGTAGTAAACGTTCCATTGTAAAATCGGCATTTTTAAAGATTCCTGAGCTTAAAAACAATCCTTCAATATAATTACGCCGGTAAAAGTTCATGGTTAGGTCTACCACTTCATCAACGGTAAAAGCCGCGCGCTTGATGTCGTTGCTTTTTCGCGAAACACAGAACAAACAATCGTAGATGCAGTGGTTGGTAAGCAGGATTTTTAGCAGGGATACGCACCTGCCATCTTCGGTATAGGTATGGCAAATGCCCGATACATGGCTGTTGCCAAGGCCTTTATTGTCGTTTTTTCTTGTGCCGCCGCTTGATGAACAAGAAACATCATATTTAGCGGCGTCAGCAAGAATATTCAGCTTTTCACGAATCCGGTCAGACATAGGGTAGATGTTTTAATACTAACAAAGATAGTTAAAAACTAAAAATATTAGTATTTTGAGTGGCGATAATCCTATTCTGTTCGGGAATATTAATTAAAAGCTGTTTGAAGGCAGTAATTTGCCATTCAGCTGTAATTGACTTCCGATGTGGTAATTTTCCTGATAATGTTCCAGTTCTGAAAAGAAGCGATCGGCTTCGGCTTCCAGATCGTGTACGGGATTAAAATTAGCTACAAAGTTTGGGTTCTTAAATTCGATCTGATAATAATAACCGCCATTATTGCTATCGAACACTTCGGTTACGCGGCTAACATTTTCCCAGCCCGAAAAAAAATCTGTCCGGCGGTATAGTAAAGAAGTACTTTTTAATTTAAAGCCAATGCCATCATCACCGATTAATACCTCGCTGCGCACAAAGACAAGCGCTTTAGTTACCCAGAAGAGCATAAGTGCCATCGAAACTATGGATAGGGAAACCAGCATTAACATCATCCCTTCTGAGAGTGAGGTAAATAAACCAAAAATGCAGTACATCACTAACGAAATGAAAAGCAGGGGAAAGCCAATCATAGCAATAAGCATCACATTGTTTTTGTGATATTTTAGTTTATAGACGTGCATGACATGAATTTTTGTAAAGTTAAGCCGGGATGCACGCCTTTGAAATACTTAGTTCTAGGTATTTTGTCGCAGGCGGTTACTTGCCCGACCACTCTTTATAAAAATGTTCTAAATAAAGCAGCATAAAATTGTGCCTTTCAGTTGCCATAACTTTACCGGTTTCGGTATTCATCAGATCTTTTAAAAGCAGTAGTTTTTCGTAAAAGTGATTGATGGTGGGCGCAGTTGTGTTTTTGTAACTCTCTTTGCTGAGGTGCTCTTCGGGTGGGATAGCCGGATCGTAAAGCACCCTGTTTTTAAAACCACCGTAAGTAAAAGCCCTGGCAATGCCTATGGCACCAATAGCATCTAAACGGTCGGCATCCTGAACAATCTGCATTTCCTTAGAGGTAAAACCGCCAGCATCAAAGCTGTTTTTGAACGACATGTTCTGGATAATCAGTTTAACATGGCTAATAATTTCGGGATCAACAGCAATCGATTCGAGGAAAGATGCAGCGATGTTAGGCCCTAATTCTTCGTCACCATGGTTAAACTTTGGGTCGGCAATATCATGAAGCAAAGCTGCAAAAGCAACAACGAGTTCGTTACCGTTTTCTTGCTGATTGATGGTTTTTGCGGTTTCAAAAACCCTTTCAATGTGAAACCAGTCGTGCCCTGCTTCTGCATTCGCTAAAGTTTTTTTTACAAAATCGATGGTTTTCTCAATAGATTGCTGCATTGTGCTAAATTTTTCCAAAGGTATTGGAATTATCTGGCGGGAAAAATAAATGATATCAACAGCGGATGGCTAACCCACTGCAGCGGCCCTGCGCTCATCATCAGCAATAATTTTGATGAGATCGTTGTGGTTAAGCGTTAACAGGTGCGGTACCTCTACTTCTAAAATTGCAGCAATCTGGAACAGGCGATCGATAGTTAGTTTACTATAGCCAAGTTCTATTTTACTATAAGCGTTTTGAGATATCTTGAGTTTTGCTGCAAGGTAATCCTGAGTATAGTCTCTGTATTCTCTAATTTTTCTAATATTTCCTGCAACATTCTTTGTCTTTGATGCCAGTGTATTTTCCATAAACAGGTGTTAAATTTTAACGTTTCTCTTCTCATTTACGAAAGTTATAAACCAATAGTTTTCTAAAAAGTGATTTTTTAGCACTATTAGGAATTACGTTAAGTGGAGAGGCAACTTATTATTAGCAACAATTAGATTTTGAAAAAGTTTTGGTTGCTGTTGTGTTGCTGATAATCAGGTAGCTTGGTTTTGGGTGAGTGGTTTGAGGCGTTGTAGGGACGAGGTCGTGTTAATGAGATAGCGGTACTGAGATTATTGAGGGACTGATGATAGGGGATGTGAAAGAGTAGATTTGAATGGACAGGTGGTTTTGTTTAATATAAACCCCAATCGTCTTCAAATTCGTCTTTTTCGAAATATTTAACCCACTCGATAAACAATAAGCGGAATTTTTCGATTTCGGCCAGAACAATGTCCTTGTATTCGGGCGTACAGATCCCAAACATATCTGCGGCCCTTACCTGTGTTTCGAGTTCGCGGCAGTTGGTTCTGATAATGGAAGCGTTTTCCATGCGTAAAATATACATATCTGCCCCCTCGGCCCCCACAATTTTAGGGCAAAGCATCAGCGCATTCTGCATAATTAAATTGGCGGTCATTTCGGCCATTTCGCCTTCCAGAGTTTCGCAGAACAGGGCAGCATATTTATATACTGCCCGGGCCTGGTTATATAAGTTCTTAGCCCTGGATACTTTTAACCTCACTTTTTCGGCATCATCAGACGATAGATTTTCTTCATCCTCATCATCCCGGCCAAAGCGGCTAAAATGCTCCCATTCGGGCATATGATCCATGTCATCGAATTCCATATTCTTTAAAATTGGTTACGTTATGGAACGTAAGAGCGTGTAATATATTAATTTTCAGGGAAAAAGACTAGTCTTCTGTTTTTGGAGCCCTTTTCGAGCCATCATACAATTCGTATTCCAATAACCTGCAGTCTAATTTACCATTATAAAATTCAACTTTTTTAGCAGCTTTTAAGCCTATTTTTTTAGCAAGATCAGGATTTCCGGTGAAAATATAACCAGAATAGCCCTTACATTTTGTTTTCATGAAATCGCCCATGCGCTTATAGGTAAGTTCTAATTTACTGTGCACACCTAAACGCTCGCCATATTCGGGGTTAAACACCACTGCTCCTTTACCATCTTCGGGCACTGGGGTAAGCTCAAAATCGCAAACTTCGAATTCGATTAAAGTATCTACGCCAGCTGTTTTTGCATTTCTGCGTGTTACTTCAACAGCATCCTCTGAAAGATCGGAAGCTACGATTTTGATATCGATATTTTTAATCACCTGATCTTTTAATAACCTGCGCTCTGCAAAAAACACTTCCTCGTTATAACCCAGAATGTGCATAAAAGCATAATTCATGCGGTAAAGTCCGGGGGCACGGTTCGTAGCAATCAGGGCTGCCTCGATGGCCAAAGTACCCGAACCACACATGGGGTTAATAAATGGCGATTTTTTATCCCAGTTGGTGGCATAAATTACACCCGAAGCCAGGGCTTCGAGCATTGGTGCTTTGCCCGGTATTTTACGGTAGCCGTGTTTGGCCAGGGTTTCTCCCGAGGTATCAATAAAAACATTGGCTTCGGCATCTTTCCAGTATAAATGCACCACCGCTTTGTTTACGTCTGATCCGGAATTTGGGCGGATACCTTTTTTCTCTTTCAGTCGGTCTACAATGGCATCTTTTACTTTCAGATTGGCAAAAAGAGGCGTGGTAATATTTGGGTTATCCACATTTGAAGTAACGGAGAAATAACCGGCAAAATCGATCAGTTCTTCCCACTCAATGGCTTTAATTTCGTTGTATAAATCATCGGGCGTAACGGCCTTAAAATTTTTGATCGAATATAAGATCTGACTGGCGCAACGCAAGTTCAAATTTAGCTTTATACACTCCGTAACGGTAATATTGAGCTCAACACCTGTTGGAAAAGCTCTTTCGATAGTGTAGCCTAAAGCCTTAACTTCTTCTTGTAAATAGGGTGAAAGGCGCTTGTTGCAGGTAATAATTACCTTGCTTTTATTGTGGAAAACTTGCATCATAATATATGCGAAGTTATCAATAAAATTATAGAGATTTGATGTTTATAAGTACATTATTAGTATTAGGTATGGAAATTAAAGGAAAAGTACACGAAATAGGTGCCACACAACAAGTAAGTGAAACGTTTAAAAAACGTGATTTAATAGTAGAATACGCAGAAAATCCAACATATCCAGAATATATCCGTTTTGAGGCTTTACAAGATAAAACTGCATTATTAGATACATTTAAAACTGGCGACGAGGTAGAGGTTTTCTTTAATTTACGTGGCCGTCCATGGACAGATAAAACAGGTAAAACATCATATTTTAACAGTTTGGTTATCTGGCGCATCAATGCAGTTGCAGGTGCTCCGGCAGCAGGCGCTCCAGCTTATGCAGCTCCGGTTGATGTAAGTAATGCACCAGGCGAGGATGATGATTTGCCTTTCTAAATAAAGAATCTTTTTTAAGCAAACAATTTTGAACCAATGCCGGGGCCTATGCCCCGGCATTTTTTTTTAACCCTGCTGTTAAAATATGTTAAAAACACGCATTTGGCGCTGTTAATAAGTATTTTTGATAAACTGAAGGGTTTTTAATAACTCATTTTCGGTTTTTTATTCCAGGTTACGAAACTTATTCATGAAGAAAAGAAGTTTTTGGTTAATTACTGTTTTAATGACAGTGGCGCTGCTCGGTGTGTTTGTAATGCAATTGTATTACATCCGGGAGTCCTATAAACTAAAATCCCAGCTTTTTGACGAACAGGTAAACCAAACACTTTCTACCGTGGTGAATAAAATTCAGCGGAGAAACGTTGCCGATCACCTTAACCGGAAAGATGCCGAAAATAAGCTTAAGCAAATTCAAGATTCGAGGCAACGCACCCTTGATATTAAAGACCTGCGGCAGCAATATGTGCAGGAAGCAGAACTGCGTCAGGCAGAAAGAGAAAACCAGATTGAAGCTTACCTCAACCAACAGGATAGTATTATCAGGGTATCATACCGTGCGCCCAATGTAATTTCGGAAAGGGAATATACCTCCTTAACATCCAAAAACGGCGATAAGCTCGATTTGCAGATGGATGCGTTTATTGATATCAAAAGTTTGATATTAAAGGGCTATAGCATGCGCAGCAAGCCTTTTTCTGCTCCACCCAAAGCATTCGAGTTTAAAAGCTTACAAAATTTGCCCGATACTTTACGGTATCTGGTTTTCGATCCGAGGGATGGTAGTCCGGGTTTTGCCAATGTGCCCAAAATCCCGACTGATTTAGATAAAAAATTTAAGCGTGATGATGAAATCGCCAAGAAAAAGCTCGAACTGAAAATTGCAGCCTTAGGCAAAGACACCTTCTCTTACAACCGCTTAAGCATGGTTGAAGATGTATCGAAAGAATTGCAGGAAACCAATGTTCCCATTTATAAACGCATTAATTTCGATTCGTTAGGCAGTATTTTGCGGGCAGAGCTTTTGGCCAATAACATTACCCTTGCACCTTCATACCGTGTTTCGCTGGCCAAAAAAGACTCGACGATCTTTATGACGGCTTCGAACGTAAAAGGAGAGTTTTTACCCGGAAATACCTACAAAATACCACTTTTCGGAAACGATATTTTTCGTGATCCGGGAATGCTCTTTGTGAGCTTCCCTGATAAAAACTCGGCCATTGTTTCTAATTTAAGTGCAACCCTGGCTTCATCAGTTGGCTTGCTGCTGGTGCTGGTTTTTATCTTTTCTTATACGCTGTATGCCATTCTAAAGCAAAAGAAAATTTCGGAGATGAAAACAGATTTCATCAACAACATGACCCACGAGTTTAAAACGCCTGTGGCCACCATTATGATTGCCAGCGAGGCTTTAAGAGACCCCGAGGTAACCGAAGATAAAGCGAGGCTAAAAAGGCTGGCAGGTATTATATACGATGAGAATGTTAGGCTGGGTAGCCATATTGAGCGGGTTTTAAGTATTGCCAGGCTGGAAAAAGGCGAACTTAATATGGAAAATACCGAGGTGGATATGAACGATCTGATTATGATTGTTCTGGATAGTATGGAATTGCAGCTGCAAAAAAGAAATGCAGTAATAACCGTAAATACCAATGCCGAAAATGCCACTGTTTTTGGCGATGAGCTGCATTTATCGAATGTAATTTATAACCTGATCGATAATGCCAATAAATACAGTACTGATACGCCTGATATAACCATTAGCACGCGCAATACCGGCAAGCATTTAATTATCGAAATTGCAGATAAGGGTATAGGCATGACTAAAGAACAGGCTAAACGCATTTTCGATCAGTTTTACAGGGTGCCTACGGGTAACCTACACGATGTTAAAGGCTTTGGCCTGGGGCTGAATTACGTTCAGGATATCATTAAAAAATTAAACGGAACCGTTAAAGTAAGTAGCGAAAAAGATAAAGGAACTACATTCGAAATATCGTTACCTTTATAAAGCTGTTAACCATCGGTACAAAAGCTTGCTTTATCGATACATTAAAATAGAACAGGTTTAATTTACTTAATATAGTAGCGTATTAATTTAAAGTTACGTATAAATTAAACCGTTATGCAGATTTCGAATCAAACTTTCAGTGTAGGTAACGCTACATATGTGAATAAAATTAAGAAAATGAAGAAAATACTTCTGGTAGAAGACGATCCAAACTTAGGTTTATTATTGCAGGACTATTTACAGCTAAAGGGTAAATTTGATGTAGTGCTATGCACTGACGGTGAAGAAGGGCTGCGGGCTTTTGGCAAGCAAAGCTTCGATTTATGCATTTTAGATGTAATGATGCCCAAGAAGGATGGCTTCACCTTAGGTAAAGATATTAGAAAGGCCAATGCGCATGTGCCTATTATTTTTGCAACTGCTAAGACCATGCTGGAAGATAAGGCAGCAGCATACGATTTGGGAGGCGATGATTACATTACCAAACCTTTCCGTATTGAAGAGCTTTTGTTGCGCATAAACGCCATGTTTAAACGTGTAGCCAATAAAACCGATAGTGCTGATGAATCGGCAGAAACACAGTTTTCTATTGGCCAGTATCATTTCGATTATACCACACAGATTATTACCAGTAACGATCTTCAGCAAAAACTTTCTACCAAAGAAGCAGAGTTGTTGCGTTTGTTGTGCCTGAAAAAGAATACCGTGTTAACCCGTGAAGAGGCTTTATTGAGTATCTGGCATGACGACAATTACTTTAATGGTCGCAGTATGGATGTGTTTTTAAGCAAACTGCGGAAATATCTGCGCGCCGATCCGGCTGTAGAAATTATTAATGTACACGGAAAAGGTTATAAGTTATTGGTGAATTAGGAAACATTTGAAATGTTGTAACGCTGGAAAGTTGAATATTAGAACGTTTCAACTTTCCAACGTTTAACCTATAAGTATAAGTTTTTCTCAATGGCCGGAATAATTCCTCTTTCCTGAGCCAGTTTAAACAAAGTATCAACCGCTTTACGGCCTTCTTCGCCCAGGTTAATGCTGTATTTGTTTACATAAAGTTCAATGTGTTTGTACATTACGCTTTCTTCCATGGCCTGGGCATGCTCACGAATAAAATCGATACTCGATTTTGGATGTGCAAAGGCATATTCTACCGATTGCCTGATTAAGCGGTTTACTTTTAATTGTACCTCGCGATCGAGGTTACGGTTAATTACAATACCGCCTAAAGGAATGGCACAGCCCGTTAGTTTTTCCCAGTAATCACCAAGATCTATAATTTTGTTCAGACCCTTGTCCTGATAAGTAAACCTGTTTTCGTGTATAATCAAGCCTAAATCAATCTTTTCTTCGAGCAAGGCCGATTCGATTTCAGAAAATACCAGCTCCTGTTTGTTCTGTAACTCGGGGTAGGCAATGCCCAGCAGGAAATTTGCAGTAGTATATTTGCCCGGTATACCTACTTTAAGCCCTGCATCAGGATTACGGAGTGCCGGATCATTTTCGCCTTGAAAATGGTTTTTACTGATCAACAGCGGGCCAACGCCGAAGCCCAGAGCGCTGCCGGCATCGAGTAAGGCATATTGATTGGCCACATATGCAAAAGCATGAAAACTTAATTTGGTGATATTTAATTCGCCCTTTAGTGCTTTCTGGTTCAGCGTTTCCACATCATCGTAATAAACCTCAAATTCTAAACCTTCGGTATCAATTTTATGGTGAATTAAAGCGTCGAAAATAAAAGTATCGTTAGGGCAGGGCGAAAAGCCAAGGGTAAGTTTCATAAATCAAAATTAACTACTGTGGTAAACTAATCCGTCATGCTCAGTTCATTTCTCCAATAAAAGCAATGGCCCAGTCGTTCAGGTTTTTAATAGAAAGTCCTATTTTCCAGTTGTCTTTATTGCGTGGTTCAACATAATTGGATATGCTTCTGATTTGCAGGCAATCGATATGGAGCTGTTTGCAGGCATAAAAAACGGCTGCACCTTCCATGCTTTCGGTTGTGGGACTTAAGCGTTCTACCAAATGTTTAATGCTTTTTTCACTTCCCGTAACACAATTCATGGTAATGCCTTTAGCCTGGGGCAAATCTATTTTATGCTGGCCGCGCGAAGTGTAATGGTTATCGCCAAAGCCCAGATCGGTAATGGTTAAAAAATCGTCGCCACTTTCGGCACCCAATTCGGCAAAGGTATCTTCAGTAATATTCAATACCGTTCCCAACTCAATATTGCGGTTAAAACAACCTGCTATACCGAAATTTATCACCAGGGTATATTTGTGCGATAGGTGCCTGCCCAATGCGAAAGCTGTTGCCACCATACCCACTCCGGTAATCAGCAAATCAAAATTTTTGCTTTCTACAAAATCGCCTTCCGGTAAATTAAAATGCTGATAAAAGTAAGAAAGTTCGGCCTTTGTGGCTGCAACAACTAAAGTTTTCATAGTGTAAATTTAAGGCTTTGTTTCGATAAACTTTGGTTTCTTTAAGCTTTGGTGTTTAGGCTTAATGCTTTATCAGTATATTTGCGGTTTATTTTATAGTAATGATTTACATAACGAGAAAAGCATCATTTAACGCAGCGCATAAGCTGGCCCGAACCGATTGGGATGATGATAAAAATAGTGAGGTTTATGGCAAGTGCGCCAATCCAAACTGGCACGGCCATAACTATTGGTTATACGTTACCGTTAAAGGCGAAGTTAATCCCGAAACGGGTTTCCTTGTTGACCTGAAATGGTTAAAAGATGTAATGAATAATTATGTTGTAGATAAGGTAGATCATAAGAACTTAAACCTTGATGTCGATTTTATGAAAGGCAAACTGGCCTCAACCGAAAATCTGGCAATCGAAATCTGGAAACAGTTGTGGGCACCAATTGCAGAAAGCGGTGCAATTTTACATTGCGTAAAAATCTACGAAACTGAAAACAATTATGTTGAATACTTTGGCTAAAAACCTACATTAATGAGCGATAAAGACGTATTAAAAGGCGAATCGATAGATGGTTATGTAAAAATAGACCGTTATAACGATGATAAAATAGAAGCTGTAGCTACACATTATAAAGATATTCTGGGTCATTTAGGCGAAAACCCTGAGCGCGAAGGTTTATTGAAAACCCCAGAGCGTGTGGCAAAAGCCTTACAATATTTAACACACGGCTACGACTTAAAACCCGATGAGATTTTAAAATCGGCAATGTTCGAAGAGGATTACAGCCAAATGGTTGTAGTAAAAGATATTGAAGTATATTCGATGTGCGAACACCACATGCTGCCGTTTTTTGGAAAAGCGCATATTGCCTATATCCCTAACGGACATATTGTTGGCTTAAGCAAAATTCCCCGTGTGGTTGATGCTTTCGCACGCCGTCTACAGGTACAGGAGCGTTTAACCAACGAAATCAGGGATTGTATCCAAAATACCTTAAGCCCAATGGGGGTTGCAGTAGTAATGGAGTGCAGGCACTTGTGTATGGCTATGCGCGGCGTACAAAAGCAGAATTCAGTAACCACTACATCGGCCTTTACCGGTACTTTTTTAAGTAACGATAAAACAAGGGCTGAGTTTTTGAGGTTAATTACAGCAAGTTTAGATTAATTTAGGATAACAAGTAGAAAGTGTCACGAAGCATTTAGCGTAGAAACGCTAAATGCTTCGTGATACGCTAAACTAACAATATGAAAGCATATATTTTTCCCGGACAGGGAGCACAGTTTGTAGGCATGGGTAAAGACCTTTACGAAAACCCTGAAGCTGCAGCATTATTTGAAAAAGCGAACGAAATTATTGGTTTCCGCATTAGCGACATTATGTTTGGCGGAACCGACGAGGAACTTAAACAAACCAAGGTAACGCAACCTGCAATTTTTTTGCATTCGGTTATTTTGGCTAAAGTTTTAGGTGCCGATTTTAAACCCGATATGGTTGCTGGTCACTCTTTAGGCGAATTTTCGGCTTTAGTTGCGGCAAATGCACTAAGTTTCGAAGATGGCTTAAAACTGGTTATTGCACGTGCTAATGCTATGCAGAAAGCCTGCGAAGCACAACCTTCTACTATGGCGGCTATTTTAGGCCTGGCTGATGAGGTTGTAGAGCAAATTTGTGCTGATATTGATGCCGTTGTTGTACCGGCAAATTACAACTGCCCGGGGCAGCTGGTAATTTCGGGCAGCATTGAAGGTATTGATTTGGCTTGTGCTAAATTAACTGAAGCCGGAGCAAAAAGAGCTTTAAAATTAAACGTAGGTGGAGCTTTCCACTCGCCGTTAATGGAGCCGGCAAAAATTGAACTACAGGCTGCTATTGAAGCTACTAATATTGCTGCACCAGTTTGTCCGGTATATCAAAATGTTGATGCTAAGCCATATACCGATCCAACTGAAATTAAAGCAAATTTAATTAAACAATTAACCGGTGCTGTACGTTGGACTCAAACAGTTGGGAACATGCTTGCCGATGGTGCAACCGAATTTGTTGAGGTTGGTCCGGGCAATGTGTTGCAGGGATTGGTTAAAAAAGTAAGCCGCGAAGTGCAAACCAGCAGTGCTGCAATTGCTTAATTTTTATTTCCTTAAAACATAATACCGACGCCATAAACCAAAGTTTATGGCGTTGTTTTTTACCAATATTTAATATCTTTATCCGTAGATGAAAATAAGCTTTGGTGTAAAAATAAGATTTCTATTGCTTGTTTTAGGCTGTTGCCTTATTGCAACTTCCATTTCTTTAAGCCGTTTTACTACCAAAAGTGAACTGCTCGATCATGATGCCAACGAGATACAGCAAAACCTTTTGGCCAAAGAAAGAGCCGTTGAAAATTTTTTAGCCAATAAGAAAGAGGTAGCCAAAGCCAAACAATTTCATTTAAACCCTCAGTATGCTACAGATTTTATCGAATCGTACCGCAGGCAGAACGGCATAAACTTATTTACCTATCAGAATAACGAGCTTAAATTCTGGAGCACCTATAAAGTTTCAGAAATAGACCCCAGCGCCATCAAAGAGGGCAGTTCGGTTCTGTTCTTTTCAAACGGATGGTATGAAGTAATTAAAAGTATACAGGGCAATTTTAGCTTTATTTTTCTCATCTCCATTCAGTCTCAATATCCTTTTAAAGAAACACAGTATTTTAAAAACGATATCGATCCGCTGTTATCCAATACCAAGATTTTAACCTTTGCATCTTTTACCGATAAGGATGTTTACACCATAAAAAGCCTCGATAATAAATTTTTATTCGGGCTAAAAGTTAAACCCGGCTATACCGATACCTATTATTCGGGCATCCAGCTTTGGCTTTTTGTGGCGGGGATGTTGTGTATCTGCATGTTTTTTAACTCCCTATCCTCGTTTATTGCAAGGCGCGGGCATATTGCATGGGGCACTTTTTTACTGCTCTTTTTCTTTCTGGCCTTTCGATTAACAGATTTGTATTTCGGCTGGTTTAACCATCGTTTTACCTTAGATCTTTTCGATCCTAAAATATATGCCGATAGCTTTTTAATGCCTTCGCTTGGCGATTTTCTGCTCAATGTAATTGCCATTACCTGGTTGCTGTTGTTTATGTACAACCACAAGGCACAGTATCAGTTTCCGGGCTGGATTAAACGCAATAAAGTTGTCGGTTTGTTTATCCAGGCTGCCTTAATGGTTTTCATCGGTAAGATTGTTTGGGATACCGACGATATTTTCTTCGGGCTGATTTTTAACTCCCGAATCAATTTTGATATCGTAAACATCTTAAAACTTAGCGGTACCAGTTGGGTGGGGATTGTGATTTTGTGCCTGGCCTGGTTCCAGATTTACCTTATTACTGTAATTTCGGCGACGGTTAGCAGCCAGCTAAACGTAACCAACAAAGAGCGGATTATTATTTTCCTGATCGGGTTTACCGGAGTATTTGTTTATAAGCTGTTTTTCGATTTTAATGCTTTTTTCATTGTTTTTGCCCTCGTTTTATTTATTGTTGCTAGGGCTGTTTACTTAAAGGAGCGTAATTTTTCGATTGGCATGTTTGCCATTGTTTTTTTCTGCCTGGCCTTTAATACTTCTATCAAATACACCCGCTTTAAAGATATTAAGGAAAGGAACTTGCGCGAACCAATGGCGCGTAAAATACAATCGTCGGAGGATTTGAATGCCATTATTGCACTCGGATCGCTGGGCAATGAAATTGCTAAAGATGACTTTTTAGCCCGGTACTTTAATCAAAATAAAACAGCCAATTACGCGGTGCTTAAAAACCACCTTAAAGATTATCTCGATGGCTATCTAAGCCGCTACGATTCGCAGATTTATCCATACGACAGGTTAGGTACGGCAATGGGTAATGCCGATAGCCCGCCAATTGATAAATATAAAAATCTGGTTGAAGCGGGTTCGGTAAAAATTGATGGTTCTAACTTTTTCTATCAGGTAAACAATACTTTTGGCTATCAGGATTACTTCGGGATTATTTCGGTGGTTGATAATGGTAATTTATTGGGTACGCTGATTATCGAGCTGCGCTCTAAACCCTACAATTACAATAACAGGCTGCCCGATCTTTTGGGAGATCAAAAACAGGCAAAGGACGAAGATTTCAGAGGTTATTCTATTGCTTTCTACAGCAATAACAAATTGCTTAACCAATCTGGTAATTATACTTTCCCTTTAGATGGCAGTTTATTTAAAGGTAAAAAGGATGACTTTATTACCCTTAGCGACGATAGTTTGCATTATAGCCATTTAATTTATAAGCCATCGGCAAGTAAAATGGTTGTCATTAGTAAGGCAAAGGTAGATTATGTGGAGCGTTTAGCCGCTTTATCTTTCTTTTTCCTGGTGTTTATCATCTTCTCATTACTGCTTTACGGGTTAATATGGCTGATTAAGAACCTGGATGACGACAAAGTTGGCTGGTTCAGTATTAACCGGTCGTTAATGATCAATGCCAATAAAATCTTATATAAAACACGTATTCAGGTCGTAATTGTACTATCGGTTGTGGCCACTTTAGTTATTGTAGGTTGGGTAACCTATTACTATATGGATAAAGAATACCGGGGGCAGCAGGATGCGATATTGAAAGATAAGATCAGGAAGGTGCAGCAGAATTTCGAAAAGCAGGTTTTTAACAACGGTATGATTTCGAACGATGAAAGCGCTGCAGCAGATTTTAACAACTTTGCCGACATTAACAATGCCGACCTGAATTTGTATGATTTGAACGGTAACCTGATGATGACCACCTATCCGAAACTTTATAGCTATAAAATTATTGGCCGGAAAATGGGGCCATTGGCCTTTATATCTTTAAATGGACTGCACCGCTCGGAGTTTATTAACCTTGAGGAGAAAATTGGAAGTTTAACCTACGCTGCGGCCTATGCACCTGTACGTAATTCCCAAAATAAAACAATCGCCTATCTAAGCCTGCCCAATTATTCGAACGAAGAAGAATATAGCGATAAAATAGCCCTTTTTGTCAGTAACCTGATCAATATTTACGCACTGGTTTTCGTTGCGATTGGGGTATTGGCTATCTTTCTTGCTAACCAGATTACCAGTCCTTTAACGTTTATTCAGGAGAGTATCAGCCGGACAAAAATAGGACAGCGTAACGAGCCTATTGTGTGGCGCAGGCACGATGAAATTGGTTCGTTAATTAAAGAATACAACAACATGATTGCGGCATTAGAAGATAGTGCCCTTAAGCTGGCCCGCTCAGAGCGCGAGAGCGCCTGGCGCGAAATGGCTAAGCAGGTTGCGCACGAAATTAAAAATCCCTTAACTCCACTCAAATTGGGTGTTCAGTTACTGGAAAAATCGTGGAAAGAAAAAGACCCGAACTTTGAACTGAAGTTTAATAAATTCAGCAAATCGTTTATCGAACAGATTGATAGCCTTTCTAAAATCGCTTCTGAGTTCTCTAATTTCGCTAAAATGCCCGACACCAAGTTGGAGCGGCTTTTATTATTGCCCATTATTGAACAGGCCCGAGAAGTATTTAAAAGTACCGATAATGTAACCATTGATGTGCTAAACAAAAGTGATAAGGACATCGAAATCATGGCCGATCACGATCAGCTGTTGCGTACCTTTAATAATCTGCTCAAAAATGCAATCGAAGCCATTGATGAAGATACTTTGTGCTGCATAACCATCATTGTTTACATGGATGCGAAAAACGCTTATATCGAAATTAAGGATAACGGAAAAGGTATTCCGCCATCTTTGCAGGATAAAATCTTCGTGCCCAATTTTACCACCAAATCATCGGGTACAGGCCTGGGGCTGGCTTTTGTTAAACAAGCTGTAGAAAACGCAGGCGGTACCGTTAAATTTACTTCAGTAAGCGGCCTTGGAACCACGTTTTATTTAAATTTCCCTTTGGCTTAAGTAATTGTCGGGAAGAAGCGTTAATGTAATTTTACCGCAGTTCTACCTGGGCTTTACCCATGGTGTTACCATCGGCATATAAGATTACGGTATAAATACCTTTAATAAAGGGCTTTGGGTTCGCCCAGTCGATAACATAAGTACTGTCATCGTTATTGTAATTGATAAAAATAGAATGGCTGTACTGCATATCCTGTCCGTCGGCTTCAAAGTGGTTACCTTCATCAGCCAGCAGGTTTCCTGCCGGATCGAATACCCTCAGGTAAATGTTATGATGGCCTTTTTCTGCCAGTTGGTTTGGGATAATGGTGAAACGAACACTTAGCTTTTCAGCAGTAGATGATCTGGTTACCTCTACTTTTTTTCCGCTCGATTTAGTTCTGAAAGCTACAATTTCGGCCGATTGAAGTTTTAATACTGCTGCCGTTTTCACTTTGGCATTGAGGTTGCTGTTTTCACTTTCTAGGTTCGATGCCTTGTTACTAATGCTTCGCAAGGTGTTTTCGAGGCTATCTCGGCTGTTTTTTAAAAAGATATTGTCTTTCTGCAGCTGGATAATCTGGTCGCTATAATTCTTAACAAAGGTTTTTAGCTCATTAATCTGGGCATTTGCCTTATCCAGTTCAACCTGAGTAATCTGGTTTTTTTGCAAGGCCAGCTTAAGCGCATCGATCTTCTGGCGTGCTTCTTTCTGTTCTTCAACCAGCTTTTCGTTTAAATCTAAATTAAGCGCATTAACCTTGTCCAGCTCAACTTCAATTTTTTCGACCTCGAGCCGCAGTTTATCTTTCTCCGTGCTTACGGTCACAAACCTCTCGCTCTGCTTTCGGTCTTTAAGAAACAAATAAGCATTTGTACCTATTAAAGCCGCTATAACAATTACCAGAAAGTAAATTTTGTTCCTATCACCTTTATTGACTTTTTGTGATTCCATTTTTAATAACGCTGTATCTTCTTTAAATTAATATACTTTTGTTCTCCATAGGTAAATGGGGGTACACAATTAATTTTAGGAGGCGCAAATTAAAATTTTTAATAAACTTATAAGAGTTTTTAAAAAAAATCGTTTACTTGCTAATGTTCATTTGTACTCAAATTAACACAAACACACAACCTGAATAAAAAAATAAGACAGAAATAATGCTTAAAAACTTCCTATACGCACTTTTATCCTTAACTGTATTACCTTATATATTAAATGCACAACCTTTATCAAAAATTGCACCAAAAAGGGAGTTTAGGGGAGTATGGGTGGCAACTGTTACGAATATCGACTGGCCTTCCAAACCCGGACTAAGTGTAGATCAGCAAAAACAGGAGCTTATTGGTATTCTCGAGCGCCATAAAAGTCAGGGCATGAATGCCATTGTTTTGCAGGTAAGGCCTGCGGCCGATGCTTTTTACGCCAAATCGAGAGAACCATGGAGCCAGTGGCTAATGGGTAAACAAGGTCTGGCACCTGCAGCAGGTTACGATCCGCTTGCTTTTGCCATTAAAGAGGCACATTTTAGGGGAATGGAATTACATGCCTGGTTTAACCCATACCGGGCCAGTATGAGCAGTAATGCTGTATTGAGCGAGAACCATGCTTATCGTAAACATCCTGATTGGTTTTTCACCTATGGTGGTAAAAAGCAGTTCGATCCGGGGATTCCTGAGGTTAGGGAATACATTGTGCAGGTTATTCTGGATGTAGTAAAAGGATATGATATAGACGGCATTCATTTCGACGATTATTTTTATCCTTACAAAGTAGAAGGCCAAACCATTAACGATGGCAATACTTTTTACAAATACCCCAATAATTTCTCAGACATTAAAGACTGGAGGCGCAATAACGTTGATTTGTTGATTAAACAATTAGACGATAGTATTCACCACTACAAAAAATGGGTAAAATTCGGGATCAGTCCCTTCGGGATCTGGAAAAATAAAAATGAAGACCCTGAAGGTTCGGCTACAAGTGGCTTATCTAACTACGCCGAGCTTTTTGCCGATAGCCGTAAATGGGTAAGGGAAGGATGGATAGATTATATTAACCCGCAGATTTATTTTACATTTACCAGAAGGGTTGCGCCATATGGTGTTTTGGTTGATTGGTGGAGCAACAATACTTATGGCAGGCACGTTTATATTGGCCAGGGGGCTTATCTGGTAAACTCGAGGGCAGAGGCTGCATGGAGAAACATGAGCGAAATTCCGAATCAGATCAGGTATTTAAGAGATAACAACCGGATTCAGGGAAGCGTGTTCTTTAGCTCAAAATCTTTGAGTACCGTAGCAAAGGCGGTAGGCGATTCGTTAAAGAATGATTTTTATAAATATCCGGCTTTACCTCCTCAAATGCCCTGGCTGGATGAAGTACCGCCAAACGAACCACAGGCCCTAACTGCCGATGCCATGAAAGATGGTGTGCACCTGAAATGGCAACTTCCGTTGAAAGCTAAAGATGGTGAAACCGCTTCGGGTTTTGTAGTTTACCGCTTTAGTGAGGGCGAGAAAATTTCGATACTCGATCCTAAAAACATCATCAAAATAAGTTTTGAAGATTATCTTTCATTTATTGATACCGGTATAGAGAGCGGAAAGCGCTATAGCTATCTGGTAACGGCTTTAGACCGCTTAAAAAATGAAAGTGAACCTAGTGGTCCGGTAGGGGTAGAAGTGCCGCTGGCCAAAGAATAAAGGGCTAAAGCGCCCTTTTATTGGTCGATTCTCTTTCTACAACTGTGGGGTCGAGTACGATATGCTCCATGTTGCTGTAAGGATTTTGCTGGTTAATCATTTTCAGGAACATCTTAGCACATGCCTTACCGATTTGAGGTGCATGTTGATCGATGGTAGATAAATTAGGGGTAATATAGGCCGAAAATGCTTCGTTGGCAAAACCGATAACCCCGATTTCGGGAGGCGTTTCGTCAATTTCTTTAAGTTTTTTAATTACACCCACAGCGGTAAAGTCGTCTCCGGCAATAATAGCATCGGGTTTGTTTGGGCTGCGCATCAGTTTCCCCGCACCAAAACGGCCGTCTTTAATGGATAAGCCGCCAAAAATAATGTATTCTTCCATTAAAGGCAGGCCATTATCTGCAAGTGCTGCCTTATAACCTTCGAGGCGATCGTTAAATATCTTAATCTGGTGGATAGTAGTTACAAAAGCAATTTTTTTATAGCCACTATCAATTAAATGCTGCGTGGCAATATATCCTGCCCTGAAATCATCGAGGGTAATGGTCGGTACCTTTAAATCTGCGTTTACCCGGTCGAATAAAATCAAAGGCTTATTTTGCTTAACAATTTCGGCAAAGTGACTTACATCTTGCGTTTCCAGCGATAGAGAAGCCATAATTCCATCAACCTGAGCCTCTAATAAAGTTTTTACACCATTTATTTCATTCTCTACCGATTCGTTAGACTGATAGATAATTACGCGGTATCCGCTATCTTTTAAACCATCTTCTATGCAGTGGATAATGGATGCAAAAAAATGAGCCTGTACGCTGGGTACAATAACCCCAATAATATGTGTTTTGCCCGATTTTAATGCTGAGGCCAGCTTGTTTGGGCTGTAATTTAATTTCTTCGCCATATCTACCACTGCTTTTCTTGTGGTATCGCTTATGGCCGGAAAGCCACTTAATGCTCGCGAAACGGTAGATACCGTAACATTCAGCTCCTTTGCAATGTCGTATATAGTGGTTTTCTTTTTCAATTTTTGAGTTAGAGGTCGATTTAATAATAGTGTATAAATGTACTAAACCTTAATAATAATGTTCTTTTTGTACATGAAATATAATAATACATAGAAACCCAGTACATAGGTAACGGCCCAAACCAGTGAGGCATTTATTGGGCTAAAAAACGGCGTGTAACAGGTTTCATAAAACCTGACCAACAATCCGGTTTTTTTTCCGTCAGGTTTGGTAACCTGAATGAGGTTTAACACCCGGGGCATTAAACCTGCCAAAAAGAAAACGGTGATGGCGTTAACGCCATATACCACAAAGGGGGTTGTAAATTTCCTGTAGCCCTGTACATCAATAATCCAGTAACATAGCGCGAGGCCAATGCTTGCCAACCCACCTGCGTAAAGTACATATGAGCTTGTCCAAAGTGCTTTATTAATCGGGAACTGTAAATCCCAAAGGAGACCCAATACAACGGCGGCAATGCCTGCGGTAAAAAGCCAGGCTACTTTTGTGGCATTATCTACATCTTTTCGGCGCATCCAAATACCAACCAAAATACCAAATAAGCAAGTGCCAACGGCAGGTAATGTGCTTAAAATCCCTTCGGGGTCCCATGTTTTCGACGAGGCCCAGGTGTGTGCTTCAGTTAAAATACCCCTGTCAATCCAGGCCGCTAAATTGGTTTCTTTCTCCAGATTCGGATAGCCTACACCAGGTACGGGGATAAAATTCATTAAGGCCCAGTAAACCGCCAGTATTACGATTAATGTTTTAAATATTGTTTTTTCCGAAGCTTTAAGGAAGATGATGCTGCTAATGATAAAAACGATACCTATTCTTTGTAATACACCCAATAACCTAACCGTTTGGAAAGCTTCTAGGATTGTACTTTCGGTAGTGATTGCGCTGATAATTTTTCCGAAAATGGCTAAAAAGAATCCTAAGAGGTACAAGGTAACACCACGTTTTATCGCTTTAATGATGGTTTTTTGATGCGTGGCCGGATCAGCTTTGCTGCTGCTCATGGCAAAAGCGATAGACACACCCACAATCCACAGGAAGAATGGAAAGATTAAATCGGTTGGTGTGCACCCGTTCCATTCAGCATGCTCTAAGGGAGCATAAATATGTCCCCAACTACCCGGATTATTCACTAAAATCATTGCGGCTACCGTTAATCCCCTAAAAAAATCCAGTGAAAGCAATCTTTGTTTAGTTTCGGTCATGGTTAGTTGGTTTGATAAAACTAATTTATAGTATTGTTTTTACAATGAGAAATAACTTGCTTACGAAGTTTCGCGGAGTGTGGCCCTCCTGGCCTTTCAGACTTGGGAGGAAGAGAAAAAAAATCCTGCTTTGAGTAAACAAAGCAGGATTGATATCGATTAACTAAATCTAATCTTCAAATTTCCAGCGTACAAAAGCTTCCATGGCTTCGTATTCTGCAAGACCTAAATCATCGTAAGCCT
Source organism: Pedobacter ghigonis (assembly GCF_903166585.1). Lineage (GTDB taxonomy): Bacteria > Bacteroidota > Bacteroidia > Sphingobacteriales > Sphingobacteriaceae > Pedobacter > Pedobacter ghigonis. The sequence continues at coordinate 34,178 of NZ_CAESCM010000009.1, read as the reverse complement.
TAGCTGTTTCGCGGTTACGGTCTTCGGCACGTTGCCAGAATTCTCTTGAATCATCGCCAGGGAAAACAGCTCTGTCTTTTTGGCTCTGGTGCTTGAAAATTGCATATTTTTTGCGTTCAAGTTCTTGCGGAGAAATTGGCACAGCCATTTCGATTTCGTGAGTTTCGAATTCGTGCCATGCGCCACGGTACATCCATAGCCAGCAATCCTGGGCCCAGGCCTCAGTTTTACGCAGGCGCTTTAAAGCTGCAAGAATGATATTGAAACAAACAATGTGCGTACCATGTGGATCTTCGAAATCGCCGGCGGCATAAACCTGGTGGGGTTTAACTTTTTGCAAAAGCTCCATGGTTAACTCGATGTCGGCATCGGTTACCGGATTTTTCTGCACTTTACCACTTTCGTAGAAAGGAAGCGCCTGAAAGTGAATGTGATCATCTTCTAAACCGCAATATCTTGCTCCTGCAATAGCTTCTCCTTTTCTGATTAAGCCTTTAACGGTTTGGATCTCCGGTGTATCTATCTGGTTTGGTTTTTTCTGCTCAATAAAGGCTCTCATGTTATTGTAAAGCTCCTTTAAATGCGAATTATCCATGCCCATTTTCTCTGTAAAATCTACGTTGAACTCTACAAAGCGAAGTGCGTCATCATCCCAAACAGCGGTGTTTCCGGAAGTTTGATAAGCCACGTGTACATCGTGTTTCTGATCAACGAGACGGATAAAAGTACCACCCATCGAAATCACATCATCATCAGGGTGTGGTGAAAAGATAATTACTCTTTTTTTAGCTGGTTCAGCCCTTTCCGGACGTTGAGAATCGTCGGCATTTGGTTTACCACCTGGCCAGCCTGTAATGGTGTGTTGTAACTTGTTAAAGATATGGATGTTGATATTGTACACCGGCCCTTTTTCGGTTGCCAGTTGTGCCATACCATTGTTGTTGTAATCGTCTTCGGTTAATTTTAAGATCGGCTTATTTAAAGTATTGGCCAACCAGATCACTGCCTTACGGATTAAAGCATCGGTCCAGATACAATCTTTTACCAACCATGGCGTATCAAAACGTGTTAAATCTGAAGCTGCCGGAGCATCAAGAATGAATTCAACATGATCAGATAGCTGAAGGAATGTAGCAGGTACATCGCCAGAAATTTCTCCTTCTACCGCTTTTTTAATGATCGAAGCTTTTTTACGGCTCCAGGCCATTAATATAATTTCCCTGGCTTTGAAAATGGTACCAATACCCATGGTAATCGCCTTTGTTGGTACAAAGCTTTTACCACCGAAATCGCGTGCAGCATCGCGACGGGTAAGGTCATCAAGGGTAACTAAACGTGTTCCTGAGTTTGGTGCAGAGCCCGGCTCGTTAAACCCGATGTGACCGGTACGACCAATACCCAGAATCTGGATATCAAGACCGCCTAAATCACCAATTTTCTTTTCGTAATCTAAACAAAACGCCGGAATGTCTTCAAGTGCAAGTGTTCCGTCAGGAATGTGAACATTCTTTTTATCGATGTCGATATGATCGAAAAGATTCTCGTTCATAAAAGTAACGTAGCTCTGTGCCGCAGTTGGCGCCATTGGATAATACTCATCCAGGTTGAACGTAATTACGTTTTTGAAACTTAAACCTTCTTCTTTGTGCAGTCTAACCAGTTCGGCATATACTGCAATTGGAGTAACACCTGTTGCTAAGCCCAGTACTGCAGGTGCGTTGTTTGCTTGCTTTGATTTAATGAGTTCCGCGATGCGGTTTGCTACATTAATGGAAGCAATTTTTGGATTTTCGAACACGCTAACGGGTAGTTTCTCGAAACGTGTCTCCTCCAGTAAATTTAATCTAGCCATTTTTTTATATGGATTTTAATGTACGGAGCAGTAAATATAGAGAGTTATGCCCAATTATTAACACAGGATATTTACTTTTATTGCAAGTATTTTTATAAAATTGAGTTAATGGTGCAGACAAACGTTTGTTCGTTTTTAAGTAAAAATCAATATGAACACACAGATCCAAAAGTTGTACGAAAAAGCAGCTAAAGCCGAGCGTTTAATTATAGGACTAATGAGTGGCACCTCTATGGACGGGCTGGATATTGCGCTCTGTTCGGTTAAGCATAGCGGACCCGAAACCGATATAAAAGTTCTGGAATTTAAAACAGGCGATTATACCGATGATTTCAGGGCGAAGATTAAAGCTGTTTTCTCTAAAAAAGAGGTCGATTTGCAGTTGGTGTGTCTCATGAACGAGCACATTGCCAATACACATGCCCAATTAATTAACGAAGCCTTGCAGGGGTGGGGGTATAATCATGAAGCCATCGATTTTATCGCCAGCCACGGGCAAACTATTTTTCATGCACCCAAATCATTGCATCGGCTCGGAGATTACCCGAACGGAACTTTGCAGATAGGCGATGGAGATCATATTGCACTTAAAACGGGTATCATTACACTTTCTGATTTTAGGCAGAAACATTTAGCAGCAGGTGGCGAGGGCGCTCCATTGGCGGTTTACGGCGATTATCTGATCTTTTCAAAGGCCGGCGAAGACCGTGTAATGCTTAATATTGGTGGAATTGCAAACTTTACCTACCTGCCTGGAAGTACTGAAGCCAGTGCGGTTTTTTCGACAGATGTTGGCCCCGGAAATACTTTAATGGATCAGTACATGCAAAAGCACTTTAACCTGTTTTATGATAAAAATGCAGCGGTGGGCGGCTCTGGTCAGTTAAACGAAAAGCTTTTGCATGCACTGTTGGACTGCAGTTTCTTTGAATTGGGTTTCCCTAAAACAACGGGACCAGAACTATTTAATCTCGAATACCTGAGCAATGCACAGCAGCAGTCGGGTACTACAGATATTCCAAAAGCGGATGTGATGGCCACTTTATGCCACTTTTCGGCACGCACAATTGCCGATGCCATCAGGAGGTGTTTTGGCGATGAAGCGAAAGCCTCGGTTTACATGAGCGGTGGGGGCATGCACAACCCTTTACTGGTAAAACTGCTTCATAACGAACTGCCTTTTTGTAATTTCTCAACCACTGATGAGCTGAATATCAACCCTGATGCTAAGGAAGCTGTTTTATTTGCTGTTTTAGCCAACGAAACGCTTTGCGGTAAACCAATAAATTTTGGAAACCGGCAGGGAGTGCCAGCGGTTTGTATGGGTAAAATCAGCTTGCCAGAGTAGCTCAAACGAGCGTTATCGGCTGATTGTAAAGTAGTTTGTGTAGCTTAAAGTTTGGTTTGTGCAGTATTTTGTTTAATTTGTTTTAAACTAATCTTCAACCCAAAACCAAATTTTATGGAAAAAAGTTACCTAAAATGGTTGTCAAAGCTCTTCGTAATTTTGATGATCCCATTTCTGTTGCTCTTATTTACAGGAATGGCACAAGCACAAAGCAAACGGTACACCATTAGCGGCAAGGTTACCGATGCAGCTAACAACGATCCTGTACCTGGGGCGGTTGTTAAAATATTAAATACCACTTTGGCTACCAGTACCGATGCCAACGGAGGTTATACCTTTTCGGTTGATTTAAATCCCGGAAAATACCAGCTTCAGTTTTCTTATGTGGGCTATAAAAGTAGCCTGCAGTCAGTTGATTTGGGTAGCAGCGATAAAGTGCAACTCAGTGTGAAACTTGCTGGCGATGCAGTAGGCCTTGATGAGGTTATTGTTACCGGTACTTCGCAGGGAACCACCCGGAAACAGTTGGGTAGTTATGTAAGTACTGTAAAAGGCGACGATTTAAACAAAGCACCCAGCGGAAATGCCCTGGCATCCTTGCAAGGCAAAACACCCGGAGCGCAGATCAGCCAGAATTCGGGCGATCCGGCAGGAGGGATTTCAGTTCGTTTAAGGGGTATCAGCTCAGTTAATTCATCGTCAGAACCACTTTATATTATTGACGGAGTAATTATAAATAACTCTACCACAAGGGTAACCAATACATCTGGCAATTACGACAATATCAATAATGGTATTCAGGTGGGAAGCCTCGGGCAGAATAGGATGGTGGATATTAGTCCGGCAGACATTGACCACATTGAGGTTTTAAATGGTGCAGCTGCTGCGGCAATTTATGGTTCGAGGGCAAATGCGGGTGTAATTCAGATTTTTACCAAGCGTGGGAAAACCGGCGAACCACAGGTGAGTTTCAATACCAGCCTTACCATTAGCGAGCTACGGAAGCAGATAGAGGTAAATCAGGCTCCAATTAAGTTTGGTGGCTCTGTTGATGCGCAAACTCAGGATATCTTAACGCCAACTTTAACCAATACCACTCCGGTAACCCGTTATAACTATCAGGATTATATTTTCCGTACAGGTGTGGGTACCGATAATTCCGTTTCTGTTTCGGGTGGAAATGACAATACTAAGTTTTATACTTCTGCCGGATACTTTGCCAATCAGGGTATTATCAAAAATACCAATTTCAGGAGGATGAATTTTAGGGCTAATCTGGATCAAACCATTAATAAGTGGGCCAAAATGACAGCTGGGTTTAATTATATCCACAGCGATGCTAACGAAAAACCAGATGGAAACTCCTTTTTCTCGCCAATGAATTCCGTAACCATTATCGGCAATTTTCATGACCTTTTCACCAGAGACGTTTCGGGGAACCTAAAATCTGTTGGTGAACGTGGGAGGGTAAATCCTGTTTCGGTAATTGAAGATATTCAGCAGCGTCAGTTTACCAACCGCATCATTGCTAATGCAGGAATAAAGTTAACACCAGTTAAAAATCTTACCATCGATTACACCATGGGGGTTGATAACAGCATTCAAAATGGAACTACTTATATTCCACCCTTTGCGTATAATGTAAGTACAGGGTTTTATGGCGGCGGGCCTGGCCTCGACCCTTCTTTAAATGGATATGCCAGCGCTGCGAATGCAACCACCACCTTATTTAACAATGAGTTAAATTTTACTTACGATGCCAAAATATCTGATAGGTTAAGCTCTACCACACAATTGGGGGGCTCTTTCCAATATCAGAAAGATTTGTTCAGTTTGCTTAATGGTCGCGGACTTGCACCTTTTGTACAAACGGTTAACGGAGCGAGTACTATTTTAGCCAATAACGATAACAGGTCTGAATTCTCGATTAGCGGAGCCTATCTGCAACAGAATTTCAAATATAAAGACCACTTATTTGTAACAGGTGCAGTTAGGGTAGATCAATCAACGGTGTTTGGCGAAAATAACCGCACGCAGTTCTATCCAAAAGCAAATGTGAGTTACGTTTTATCTTCGGCTGATTACTGGAAAAACCTTGGTGTTTCATCCTGGTGGAATGCATTTAAACTTCGTGCGGCTTATGGAGAATCAGGAAATCTAACCGGTATCGGTGCTTACGATAGGTTTAATGTGTATACGCCTGGCGCAATTACGAGCAAAACGTCACTAACATCAAGTAGTATTCTGGCCAATACCGGTGTAAAACCAGAGCGCCAGAAAGAGCTGGAAATCGGTACAGATATGTCGTTTTTCAATAACCGCTTAGGCTTAACATTTAGCTGGTACGATAAGCGGGTGAAAGACGTGTTGCTTAATGTGATTGTGGCACCAACCATAGGTTATTCGAGCGTATTGGATAACATTGGAGGTACCTTGAAAAATAAAGGAATTGAGCTGATGTTGACAGGTGTGCCGGTTAGAACAACAGATTTTACCTGGACGGCCACTTTGATTTATAACCGCAACAGGAACAAAATTGTAGGTTCAGGTGCGCAAAGGTTAATTGCAACCAATGCCGGAGCACCGGTATCAATAACCGATGGATATCCGGTAGGGGTTTTCTATGGAACTTTCTTTGCACGAAATAGCGATGGTAGCTTATTAACAAACGCTCTGGGGATTCCGCAAACAGAATTGGGTAAGCAACTCACCTCGACCACTTACGATGCGCAACGAACCAATGGCCAGCCTTCGGGTGTTGTTTTGCGTAAAGTATTGGGCGATCCAAATCCCGACTATACCGGATCTTTAGTAAACGACTTTACCTATAAAAAACTAAGCCTCCATATTCAGTTAGATGCTGTTCAGGGTGGCGATATATGGAATGCCGATTGGAGGACCCGACAAGGGGTAGGTAACGGCAAAGTAACTGAAGCTGAAGATTTAGGGCAATTGCCAAGAGGGTATGTGGCAGGAGTTTATAACGTAGAAGAATGGCGTATAGATGATGGTTCTTTCGTAAAACTGAGAGAAATTTCGCTGAGTTATAACATCGGCAAAGTAAAATTTGTAAAAGATTTAACAGTTAATTTAAGTGGACGGAATTTAGTTTCATGGGATAATTACAAAGGTTATGATCCCGAGGTAAACGCAGGAGGGCAATCGACAATTTTAAGGAATATCGATTTTGGCTCAGTGCCAATTCCACGTACCTTTTCTATTGGTTTACAGGCAAGGTTCTAATTTTAAAATAATGGTTATGAAAAATTTAAGACAAAAATATACGCTTTATACGTTTTTTATGGGATTGTTTGCCCTGTCTGCTTGTAAGAAGGAGTATCTCAATCCTAATGCCCCCGTTGCTGAAGATGTAATGACTTCTTCAAGGGCGCTAACCGGAGTAACCACGGGACTCCAAAAAAGTATTTCGACAACACGTGCCGGCCTTTTATACGCTTCTGTTACACTAAATGGGATTACCACAAATGAACTGATTTCGATCAATACCGGAAATACTTCTGAGGAAAGGTTAATGGTAGGAGGAGTTCAAGTTGATGGTACCAATAGCGTTGTACTGAATGTTTGGACTGCGGCAAACAAGGTTATCTTTGATGCCGATAATGTGATCAACAATGCAGCCAATTTAGCCGATAAAAATTATGCTGCGGGTTTAATCGCTCATGCCAGCATTTTTAAAGCTATGGCTCTTGGAAACCTTTCCGAATATTGGGAAAAAGTTCCAGCGGGCATTGGTCAGAACATTGGTTTTATTACCCGGGCAGAAGGTTTTAACAAAGCGGTTGCAACCATTGAGAGTGCTCAAGCAGTGATCGCGGCAAACCCAATCAGCGCAACATTTTTAGGTAATGTTCCGGCAGGAGTAGATATTCCAAATACGCTGAATGCCCTAAAAGCCAGGTATGCGCTATTTGCGGGTAACTATACGCTTGCTTTAAGTGCTGCTAATGCGGTTGATCTGACCAAAACGTCTTTATTCAACTACGATGCCCAGAATTTGAATTCCATTTTTGAAGTTGCTACTTCCACCAATAATGTGGTGCAGCCAAAAAATATCAACCTGGGTCAAACTGGCGTCTTTATGCCTGATGCCGGGGATTTGCGTATTCCGTTTTACACTACAATTAATACTACTGTTCGCATTAAAGGTTTTGCGGCCAGCACCCTGGCTCCGTTTCCGCTTTACCTTCCTGGTGAGATGACTTTAATTAAAGCAGAGGTTTATGCCCGTCAGGCAACACCTAATTTGGTCAGTGCTTTAACAGAGCTAAATAAAGTAGTTACTAAAACGCCTGCTCAGGATCCTTTAGGGGTTGGCGCAGGATTGCTTCCTTTAACTGGACCATATACCCAGCAGGAGCTATTAGATCTCATTTACAAGCACCGTTGTATTGAGTTGTTTATGTCGGGCTTAAAACTCGAAGACATGAGGCGGTTTAATCAGCCTTTAACAGATCGTAAGCGTAATTTCTTCCCTTATCCTTTTCCCGAGCGGGATAACAATACCAATACGCCCCCCGACCCATCGTTTTAATAAAGAAAAAAGCTTCTCAGGCTTGAATCTGAGAAGCTTTTTTATAAAATATTCAATTCCTTTTCGCGGTACCGCGAAAGCGATTCATCATTTGTATCCAATTCAGTTACGAGGTAACTGATGCTTTCTAAGGGGCAAACCCTTAGTCGCAGGGCGATATCCAGTTTTTCTGAAATGCACAATACTGCAGTTCTTTTGGCGCAGGCCAACATGGCCTTCTTTAACTGGTTAATTTCCCAATAAGTATCGGTTAAACCTTCTTCCGGGTGAATTGCGCTGGTTCCCATCAGGCATAAATCGGCTTTTATTTCAGAAAGCTGGGTAATCACCTGTCCGCCATAGGTAACCTGTGAGTTTTTCGAAAACAGGCCACCAATTAAAATTACTTCAACGTTGTTGTATTTCGCCAGTTCTACAGCTACCAGGGGGCTAATGGTAAAAAAAGTAGCCGAAATGCCCTGGGGCAATAGTTTTACCAACTCCAGGATTGTGGTTCCTCCGCCGGTTAAAATCACCATACCGTCTTTAATCAGTTTGGCGGCCTTTTTTGCAATGGTAATCTTGCTGTCCCGTGCATAAACCGTACTGTCATCAAAAGAACTGTGATAAGATTTAGATAAGGCACCACCATGCACTTTATACAACAGGTTTGCATCAACCAATTCCTGAAGGTCCCTTCTAATCGTGTCCTCCGAAACATTCAGCAATTGAACCAGATCAGACGTGAGCACGCGATTGTGCAGGTTAATCTGGCGCATAATGAAATCATGACGTTCTTTCTTCAGCATAAAATATTGTCTGGTGAGCGAATGTAACAAAGATTTTTAAATTTTCTAAAAATTGCGTGTTTTTGCGTGTTTTTGCAATTTAATGTTGTTAGCTACTGGTAAATAGTTTGTTAATTAGTTTTTTTATTCCAAAACATTTATGATATTAGCATTAAAATGCGTTATTGTGCGTGTTTTTGCAAGACTAACTAAAAACAACTAAACAATCATTTCATTCCCTAAACTGGCAGTTTATGAAAAAAAAGCTACTATTAATTTTTATTGGTACGTTTTTGTTGCTGGCTCACGCCATTGCGCAACAAATAACCGTTACCGGTAGGGTTACGTCGGAAGACGGGCCTATACCAGGCGTTTCCATTCGTGTAAAAGGAAGCAGCATTGTTGCGCAAACAGGTGCAGAAGGATCGTATACAATTAAAGCATTAAGAAGCGATGTGCTGGTATTTTCTTTTGTTGGTTATACCACTATAGAAAGAACCGTTGGAGCGAACACAACCATTAATGTGGCATTGAAATCCGATTCAAAGGGTTTGGATGAGGTCGTAATTACCGCCTTGGGTAATACCGTTAAAAAACGGGAACTTGGAACTTCGCAACAAACGGTAAGTGGTGCAGCCATAGCCGAAACACAACGCGAAAACTTTATCAATGCTTTACAAGGAAGGGTTGCAGGTGTTGAAGTAACCAGTTCTTCAGGAGTTCCCGGTGCTTCATCATCAATAACCATACGTGGGGTAAGTTCTATCAGCGGCAGTAACCAGCCACTGATGATTGTGGATGGATTGCCTATTGATAATAAAACTTTAAATACTTCTGCATTTGTATCTGATGCGAGTTCAAATACTGCTTTTAGCAACAGGGGAGTAGATTTTACTAACCGTTCTGCAGATATCAACCCCGAAGATATCGAAAGCCTGGTTGTATTGAAGGGTCCTGAGGCAGCAGCACTTTACGGTATCGATGCAGCAAACGGAGCAATTGTAATTACAACCAAACGGGCAAAGGCCGGTGCTGGTGCAGTTAATTACAGCAACAGTTTTAGGGTAGAGGCCACCCGTGCTTATCCGGAAATTCAAAAACAATATGGTTTAGGCGGTAGTGGCGTTCCCGGATCTGTGTCTACCCTGAACAATATTTACCAGTATTTCGGCCCTGCCTATCCCGATGGAACACAGTTTTATGATAACGTAAAAGATTTCTTCCAAACGGGCTTTACCCAAAAACATAACCTTTCATTTGAAGGTGGTTCGGATAAAGTTAATTACCGTATTTCGAGTGCTTACACCGATCAAAGTGGTGTTGTGCCAAACTCCGACTATCAGAGAATCAACTTAACCGGAGCTTCTCAGGGTATTGTAAATAGCTGGTTGAAAACTGATTTGTCTATGAATTACAGTTATGCAGTCAACGATCAGCCGCTAAAAGGCAGTATAGGTCCTTTATTAGGCTTATTGGCCTGGCCACAAACCGATGATGCATCGAACTATTTAACTGCTGCGGGAACGAGAAAACTGCTCGCCTTTGGATCGGCAGGTAATGCTGAAATTGATAACCCTTATTTTAATGTAAATAAGAATATCATCAATTCAAAAACAAGCAGGATCATTTCAAACCTGGGTTTAACTATTACACCATTTAGGTGGGTAAATATTAAAACCAATATTGGTATGGATTCTTATACCAATCAGAACTTAATTGTGCGTCACCCCGAAAGTGCTTCAGCATTTAGCAGAGGCGGAACAATTGATGTTGCCAACGACATAACCAGAAATATTAACCTGCAAAACTTGATTAATTTTAACAAGCAAAAGCTAACCAAAGATATTTCCTTTGATGCTACGCTTGGTAATTCCCTGCAGAATTTAAAATCAAATGTTGATGCCGGATATGGTGAAGGATTTTTAGATCCTAATTTTAATTCACTAAATAACGTAGCTACAAAATTAGTTAGAACTTCAATTAGCCAACGCCGTTTGGTAAGCTTCTTCGGTAGAGCTACTTTCGACTATAAAAATTACCTGTTTTTAACCGGAACCATTAGGAATGACCGTACTTCTACCATTCCGATTGATCGTTACTCTTTTTGGTATCCATCAGTTCAGGGAAGTTTTGTATTTACGGATGTACCCGCTTTCAAAGGGCTTAAAAATGTGTTCTATTATGGTAAGTTAAGGGCTGCCTATGCAAATGTGGGTAAAGATGCCAGGCCATACGCTTACGTACCAACATTAGAGAATAAAACAACTTCTGGTGGTGGTTATGGCTATGGATTTACAGGTCCAAATCCAGGCTTAAAACCAGAATTTGCCAAATCTTATGAATTTGGTGCCGAATTAGGTTTCTTAAATAACAGGTTAGGCCTCGATATAACGGTTTATCGTAAAGAAACCACCGATCAGATTGTAAATGATATTAGAAGTAGTTACGCAACAGGTTTTATCTTGTTAAACCTTAATGGTGGCTCTACCAGAAACCAGGGTATTGAGTTAACCTTGCGCGGAAATCCGGTAAAAACAAATGATTTTAACTGGGATGTATTAGCCAACTTCGAGTCGGCAAGAGGTAAAGTACTTTCTCTTCCTAATGCCCTTCCAGAATCTTATGTGTCTGATACCTGGTTATACGCCAATGTGCGTAATGGTAACACACCAGGCAATTCGACCAGATCATTAACCGGGTTGTTTTATTTAAGGAATAACCAGGGCCAGTTGTTAATCAATCCTACAACAGGAGTTCCTGTACGTTCTACTACCTTTATTGAAGGTGGTTATGACAGACAACCTGATTTTACAATTGGTTTATCTAATACATTTACCTATAAAAATATGTCATTGTCATTCCTGCTCGATATCAGGAAGGGTGGAGATGTATTGAACGCTACCCAGCATTTCTTAACTACCATTGGTTTAGCTAACAATACTGTGGATAGAATGACCCCGAGGATTATTCCAGGGGTGTTGCAAGATGGTAGAGAGAATACCGCAAGCCCAACTCCGAATAACATAGCATTTGTTCCTTATTATCAAAATACATTTTATTCAACGGCAAGCGAAGAGCTATTTATAGAAAAGGATATCAACTGGATTAGACTAAGAGATGTAACTTTTAGTTATAAGTTGCCACAAACGATGCTTAAGAAACAGAATTTTGTGAAAAGTGCAAGTGTTTTTGTAACCGGAACAGATTTGTTTTTGATTACTAACTACACTGGTTTAGATCCTGTTGTTAACGGAAATACTGCTGCTGTTGGTGGCTCGGGTGCTTCTGGTATCGATTATGGTAATTTTCCAATGCCTATTGGTTTAAACTTTGGAATTAAGATTGGATTATAATGGAAAAGATTATGAAATATATATATATAACACTACTAACAGGGTTTTTATTTACCCTAAGTAGCTGCAAGAAATATCTGGATGTAAATACTAATCCAAATGCCCCGCAAACAGTAACTGCAAATTTATATTTGTCGCCAATGTTGCATTGGATGGTAACCGCACCACAATACGACGGAAGGTTTATTGGAAGGTATACCCAAAACTGGACTTCGACAACAGCTGGTACTACCTGGGATTTGCAAGGTTACGATCCGGCATCTGATAACGGCGCTGAATTGTGGAGAGATGTGTATTGGAGCTTAGGTCAGAATTTAGTAGATATGAATACTAAGGCAGAGGCTGAGCAACGTTGGGATTTGTTAGGCGTTGGCCAGATTTTAAAAGCATGGGGATGGCAGTCGTTAACCGATGTACATGGAGAGATTATTGTCAAAGAAGCCATAGATCCAACCAAGTATTTGTTTAATTACGACAGTCAGGAATATGCTTACCAGGAGGTTCAGCGCCTGTTAACCGCTGCTATAGCTAATTTAGCCAGAACAGACGGGGCAGTAGATGCGGCTTTCTTAGGTAAAACAGACTTGATTTACAAAGGCGATCGTGCTAAATGGACCAAGCTGGCCTATGCCATGCTGGCCTTGAACTTAAACCATTATAGCAATAAAGCCAGTTACAAGCCAGATGATGTAATTGCTGCGGTTGATAAATCTTTTACAAGTAACGCAGACGATGCTTTGATGGCTTATCCAGGTGTTACAGGAAATGACGACAGAAATTTCTTAGGCCCAACAAGGGGAAATATGCAAACTTACAGACAAACTCCTTTTATTGTTAATCTACTGAATGGAACGCAATTTACGGGAGTAGTAGATCCAAGAATGACACGTATGTTGGCGCCAGCACCAGACGGTGTTTACAGGGGAATTGTAACAGCGGCAGGAACAGGAGCATTTACAGCAAGTCAGCTGCCTAATAACTTCTGGAACATTGCGTCAATTTCTGCACCGGCAGCCAACACGCAAGGGAGATATATTTTCTCTGATAAATGCAAGCTGCCTGTAATGACCTATGCTCAATTGCAGTTTATTAAAGCAGAAGCGGCATTTAAAAAAGGTGATAAGGAAACTGCTTTAGCAGCCTATAAAAATGGTATATCAGCACACATTGATTTTGTTAACGCCAGAAACATTGAAGATAATCAGTCGCCAACACAGATCACAAGTGCAGAAAAAACAGCTTACATGAGTGCTACTGCAATTGTTCCTGCAGCAGCAGCCGATTTAACCCTAACACAGATTATGTGTCAGAAATATATTGCACAATGGGGCTGGGGACATTTAGAAACCTGGATGGACATGAGAAGGTATCATTACACCGATGCCGATCCTGCAACAGGGAAGCAGGTATACCTGGGCTATGTTTTTCCAACTACGCTATACTCTGATAATGCGGGTAAACCAGCTTACAGAATTCGTCCGCGTTATAACTCAGAGTATGTTTGGAACAGAGATGCACTAAGTGTAATTGGTGGATTGGCAACCGATTATCACACTAAACAAACCTGGATTGTTCAACCTTAATTAGCACGTTATGAAAATAAAATATATAGGTTTGCTGGCGGTTACGCTGGTAACGGTTTTTACATCTTCTTGTAAGAAAGATGATAGCATACAGGTTATTGATGTGCCTGTAGATGCAACAAGTATTTCCAGGATTAAATATTTCAATTTTGCTGCTGGTGCGCCTTCTGTAAATTTTTATGCCAACGGTACAAAAGTTTCAGGGATATTAAGTGCTACTGGTTCAGAAAGTACAACCGGAACAGCTTACGGAGGCGTATATCCGGCATCTAATTATAGTGTTATCAACCCCGGCACTTATAAGATAAATGGAATTATACCTTCAACAGCTGCAGCTAATGCAAACGTTACTATCTCTGAGGTGAATCCGGCTTTGGCCAATGGAAAATACTATTCGCTATACACCTGTGGCATATACAACAGTACAACTAAAACAGCCGAGTCGTTTGTTTTAGAAGATGTATTGCCTCCGTCAACATCAAGCAATACGGTTTCGTATGTTCGTTTTGTTAATGCTATTCCAAACGGAACAGCGGCAATGAACCTGGTAATTAAGAATTCAGTTACCGCAGTAGAAACTGTAGTGGCAACCAATATTGGTTATAAAAGCGGATCTGCATTTATTGCTGTACCCGTGGGTAGTTATGAGTTATATGTAAGGTACCCATCTTCGTCAACCAATATTATTTCGCGAAATGGGACAACAAATGGTGTCGTAGGTTTTTTGGGCGGAAGAGCCTTCACTGTTGGTGCCAGGGGAGATATGACAGTAACCTCCGCTACAGCAGCGAACAGGCCATTGCTGGATAATACAGCCAATCAATAGCCGTATTTTAATGTATTATGAAAGCCTTGGTTTTATTAACCAGGGCTTTCTTGTTCTTGTTTGCCAATTTTACTAACTTGTAAAACCGATTAACTGCATAAAAATGAGGTTTTTATATCTTTTTCTGCTTATTAGTCTAGGTTGTTTCCGGCTGGAAGCGGCAACATTTGTGGTGGTAAATAACGCAAACGCTGGCTCAGGCTCTCTGCGCGAAGCTATTCTCAGAGCCAATGCAAACGGTACAGCAACAGCCGATCTCATTCAGTTCAATATACCTGCAATCTCAGCAGGCGACATAACCATTACCCTTACCGAAGAATTACCTGCGCTCACTTCAAACATAGTAATAGATGCCACCACCCAACCTACTAGCTTACTGGAAAGCCCAAGCATTAAGGTTAAATTAGTTCGTGGTGCAAGCCCGTTTTTTCACGGCCTGGTTATAGATGGAATAATGAATATTGAGATTTATGGTATTTACTTCAGTAATTTTATATCTCAGGCTGGTATTCCTGCAGACGACAGAAAAGCCGCGGTTTTTTTGAAAAATGCAGCACACGTTATTATCGGAGCGCCCAATAAGCAAAACGGTTTTGGCAATAATTATACCTCTGTAATTTCGCCAACCCAGCCTTTTGTGCAGGATGATATTACCATTTCTTCCAATATTATCGGGTTAGATCCAGGTGGAAAGAGTCCTGCCGGAAATGTTGTAGGTATTGATTTGAGTTATCTCAAAAATTCGACAATTGGCGGAAATACCGCTGCCCACGGAAACCTTGTTTCAGGTAATTCCAATGCCATTTCATTAGGTGCTTTAGCAGGGAATGTGAATATTTCTTTTAATGTAATTGGTTTTGATATTACTAAAACAAAAACCTTTCCACAACTACAGTCTACAGGCATTTTTGCCAATGGTGAAAATGTAAATCTTATCATTTCCGATAATTACATTGCCTCACAGTTAAAAGGGATAAAAGTCGACAATGTAAAACAAAAATATACGATTAGGCGTAATGTAATCGGGCCTGGGCTAAACAGTGAAAACTTTGGAAATACAAAATACGGCATCGAATTGTATAATTGTTTGGCAGGCGTTATTGGTGGTGTAGATGTTGCCGATCAGAATGTAATTGCCTATAATGAATTGGGCATATTGGTCGATGCTTCTTATCCGGTTAGTATCTTGAAAAATAGCACATATTGTAATACATTAGCTGCAATTGCTTTTAAAGATATCCCGCCCGGTAAAAACATTACACCTTCGCGGATTACAACAATTACTGCTACATCAGCAAGCGGTATTTACCTTCCAAATGCACTTATCGAACTTTTTTACGATGATGAATGCCCGGATTGCCAGGGTAAAACTTTTATTGCCTCAATACCAACCGGTGCCGACGGGACATGGGAATATAACGGTACGTTAACAGCCGCAATAACCAGTACGGGTACCAATGTGGATGGGGCTACCGCTGCATTCTCCAAATCAATTATATCAGACGCGAATAAAATTATCAAAGATGCCTTTTGTGGAAATTCGACGGGTAGTATTACCCAATTGGATGTAAGTGATGCCAGTGTATTTAATTGGTTTGATGCCAATAACAATCTGGTTGGCAATGAGCGGGAGCTTAAAAATGTGCCCGGTGGAACATATTATTTAAAAGTAGGTCAGCCCGGTGGCTGCGAATCTGTCTCTGCCGTTTATACCATCCTGAATACCAATATCAGCTATAAGGCAAAAGCTGCTGAAATTAAACCCCTAACCTGCAACGAAAATAATGGCAGCGTAAGTATTACCGCATATGAGACCCAAACCCCATTGGCTTTTAGCTGGGCAGATCAAACTGGTACAATAGTGAGTAACGAAGAGGTTTTGCGCGATGTAGCAGCCGGAGCATACACCTTAACGGCCTCCAATGGGAATGGTTGTACAAATGTAGTTGGTACTTTTACAGTAGGCATTGCGCCGCTCTCTGTAATCGATTTTTCTAAAATAAGCTCCACTATCAGTTGCGATGGAAAATCGGTAAGTATTAGCGGGGTAGACGTAGTCGGATCTACCAACCCTTTTACTTATAGCTGGACCGATGCAAATGGCAATGTAGCCGCCAATACACTTAATTTTCAAAAACTTAAACCTGATAAGTATCAGTTATGGGTAAAAGATAAATATGGTTGCGAAGTAAAAAGCGAAGTTATCGACTTAACAAAGGTTGAAGACAGGGTTTTACAAGTGCCGAATTCTATAAGCCCCAATGGCGATGGTGTAAATGATACCTGGAAGATTAATGGAGCAGAAAACCATCCGGAAGCTGAATTTTCTGTCTTTAACAGGCTTGGGAATCGGCTGTTTTACTCAAAGGGATATGCAAAAGAATTTAATGGAACCTACAACGGAAAACCACTCCCGGCTGGTGTTTATTATTTTGTTATTGATATGAAAACCGATTGTGGCAAAATAAGCGGAAGCTTAACAATTATAAGATAAACTTTTGGCTAAATGAAGAAGGGCCTGTTAAGTATATTTTAACAGGCCCTTTGTTGTAAATTTTTACAAAATCTTAAATCCTAAACTTAATTGGAAAAGATTAGGTTTCTGGCTATACTTTTCGCTTTTGCTGATGTTAGATAAACCAGCTTCGTAACGTAAATCAACCGAAATACTGCCTACATCAACACCTGCACCTGCCTGTAAGCCCAGTGCCTGGTTTTTATAGTTATCGAAATCTGTTGCCTGTTGGTAAGCCGAGCTAAAGGTCGAATTTTCATCTAATATGAATGAAATAACCGGACCAGCCATTAAACGGAAGTTAAGGTTTTTAGCGCCAAATTTTGTTCCCAGTAAAACCGGAACATCAAGTGTAGTAAATTTTACTTTTCCTTCTGCCGATACTTCGTTACCATTATCCTGCTGGAAGCTGATAAATTTGTTGCCTTTGCTGCCAATGTAAGCCTCTGGCTGTACATAAAAACTTGCACCGCCAATACGTGCCCATGCACCGATCTGATAGCCTAAACGGTTTTCTTCGCTCGCGAAATCCGAATTCAACTTAGCCAGGTTCACACCTGCTTTAACCCCCAGGTTAAATGTTTGTGCCTTTGATGTTGCCCAACCCAATGTCAGGAAAACAATAGAGAAGATGATCTTTTTCATTTTAGTTTAATTTTTAAGGTTATAAAATCAAAAACCTGCTTGCGCGAATTTTAAATTGATCTGGCAATATGGCCTCTTTTTAAAACGCTCCCTGTGGTTTTTGTTCCGGGTTAGATTTTATAACGCAGTTTTAACACAATTATCGTGCAAGAATTTTTCGCGAATGTCTGTTTTTTTTGTCAGATCACATAAAAAGGTATTAACCTGAACAAATATTTTTTACTTTTGCATCAAATAAAATATGCCATGGCTAATTTTCAACTCACTTCTGAAACCGCATTTAAAGTAAAAACCAAATTCTTACGGAAATACCGCGATCTGGCGAACGAACCTTTGGCATTTGAGCCTGGTAAAGAAGATCAACTGGTTGAAGACTTAATGCGCCTGGTTAAACGCGACCGTACCTACGTTGAGTTTACCATTCAGAAAGCACTGGCCGATACCAAGGGAAACAGGCTGTAAGATTCCAGTTTTCACCTTTCTAAGTACAACATATTTAAGCTTTTTGTTGTCAATTTAATACGTACAGGCGCTCGCTTTACCTCGCTTTCTCATGCAATTTGCATCTTTTATACTCGCATTCTTGCTCTGGTTAAGTGCCCTTAAATTATCGGCACAACAACAGGTATTTAACGATGCTTTTCCTGACAGCCTAACATCGGCTCAAACCAGAAAACAATTAAACGACTTATCTGCCGATCAATATCTCAAACAAACTTTTATTAAAGGGAGTACATCGCTTAATTATAGATTGTTATTGCCGGAAAATTACACCAAAAATGTAAAATACCCGCTGGTTATTACCTTTCATAACTCAACCAGGATAGGCGCAGATAATGAAAGGCAATTAGAACCACTGGCCAGAATTTGGTTGCGACCAGATATTCGCCAGCAATATCCGGCATTCGTAATTGCACCACAGTTTCAAACGCGTTCATCCAATTATTATCTGGATTCCACGCGGAATTGCCTGATCTCTAAACCATCAGAAGATGTACATTTACTGTTGGAGTTGATCCGCGAGGTAAAAAATAAATACCCGGAGATAGATACTAAGCGCATCTATTTGGTGGGCTATTCTATGGGGGCATCTACCGCGCAAAATCTGATGAATATTGCGCCAAAAACCTTTGCTGCTATGGTTTTTATTGCTGCAGTACCCGATTTTGGTAATATAAGCGCAATCCGTCAAAAACCGATCTGGTTAATTCATGGCCGACAGGACAATGAAAATCCATACGAGGGAAGCGAACATTTATATCAGGAGATGAAAGGCAATCCCAATTTGTACTTTACCACCTATAACAAGTTAGATCATAACCTCATTACCATTCCGCTATTGCTCACACCCGAAATACCCGCCTGGCTGTTTGCCCGGCATAAATAAAAAAGATTAACCCATATATTCCTATTATTTGCAGGATTTATTGCGTAACGCTTAATTTACGCCTGCCCCAAATAAGCTGTTTTTAATATTTATTGCTTTTTGTACATTTACGTTTCTACTAAAACGATAAATAATTTTCCCCCATAAGCAGCCTTTTATTTAAATGCGCCTTTTGGGACTAAAATAATAAGGTTATGAAGAAACTAAAATATGGTCTTTTAGCAGCTGGCCTGGGTGTGGCTGCTTTATCTTTTTCTTTCAAAGAAGATTTGTTTCTGGTTTCTAAAAACCTGGATATTTTTGCCTCGCTATATAAGGAAATCAATATTAACTATGTTGATGATACCAATGCGCCAAAATTGATGCGTACCGGAATTGATGCCATGCTCGATAGCCTGGATCCTTATACCGAATACGTACCAGAATCGGAAATTGAAGATTATAAGCTGAAATATGTAAGCACGCAGTACGGTGGTATTGGAGCCAGTACCGTTTTTATTGATGGCAAACTATTTATAAATGATATTAGCGAAGGATACCCGGCTTATAAAAGCGAAGTAAAACCTGGCGATCAGTTGGTAAGTATTAACGGAATTGCTGTTAAAGGTAAAGATCGTGCCGAAATCAGTCAGCTGTTACGTGGCCCAAAAGGTACTCCGGTTGATTTGCTTGTGATCAGGGATGGTAAAGAATTGACCAAAAAACTAACCCGCGAAGAAATTAAACAGCCGAATGTTTCTTACTCGGGCATGGTGGGCGATGGTATTGGTTACATTAAACTCGATAAATTTTTAGAAAACTCAGGTCAGGAGGTTAAGGATGCTTTACTGGCCATCCAAAAAGAAAACCCCAAGGGCGTAGTGCTCGATTTGAGAAATAATGGTGGAGGGATTTTGCAGGAAGCAGTTAAAATTGTAAACCTTTTTGTAAATAAAGATCAGTTAGTGGTTACCCAAAAAGGTAAAAATGTAGAAAAAACCCTTACCTATAAAACACTTTTTGCGCCGGTTTCTACCTCAGTTCCTTTGGTGGTCCTGGTAAATGGAAATTCAGCTTCGGCTTCCGAAATTGTAGCAGGCTCTTTGCAGGATTTAGACCGCGCCATTGTAATTGGTCAGCGCAGTTATGGCAAAGGTTTGGTGCAGCAAACATTTAACCTGCCTTATAACAGTTTAGTAAAGGTAACCGTAGCTAAATATTATACACCATCAGGCCGTTGTATTCAGAAATTGGATTACGCCCATAAAAATGCTGATGGTGTGGCCGAACGCTTTGCCGATTCTACCATGGTAATGTACCAAACCAAAGCCGGTAGAAATGTGTATAGTGGCAATGGCGTTTATCCGGATATAGTGGTCGAAGCATCAAAATTGAGTCCGATAACGATCTCTATGCTGAATAAAAACCTGTTCTTCAGTTATGCTAACCAGTACAAAAAAGAAAAACCAACTGTAGCTGCAGCTAAAACCTTTCAACTTTCTGATGCCGATTATGCTATATTTTCGGGCAGTTTGGCTGATAAAGATTTAACCTACCTTAGCCGCACCGAAAGATTACTTTCTGACCTGCGCGCGGAGGCTGAAAAAGAAAACAAATCTGCTGAAGTAAAAGCCGATCTCGAAAATCTGAAATACAAGCTTACTTCCTCTAAAAAAACAGATTTGGTAAATCATAAAGCAGAAATTAAACGAGTGCTCGAAACCCAGATTGTAAGCCGTTATTTTTACGAAAAGGGAAGGATTGAGCAAAGTTTTCAATATGATAAAGAACTGGCTGCGGCTAAAAACCTGTTTACTAACCAAACACAGATTTTAGCCATTTTAAAAGGTGATGGAAACTATAAAGTAATTGGAAAACCAACTAAGGCTACTGCTTCGATAAACTAAAAAAATAACCAAATATACCACATCCGTCTTATGAAAAAATTAGCAATATTGGGCTTTGTCCTGTTGTTAGGCCTGCAGTTAAAAGCGCAGGATTATGTGCCTGCAGCATCCAATTTAAAACAACGCGCCTGGTTTAACGATGCCCGGTTTGGCTTATTTATTCACTGGGGGCCATTTAGTATTCCCGGAAGTGGCGAATGGGTTATGAACGAACGGAAGCTGAATGTACACAACTATACCAACCTGAAAGATTTTTTCAACCCAACGTCGTTTGATGCTGCACAATGGGTAACCATGGCCAAAAATGCCGGTATGAAGTACATTACGCTAATTACAAGGCACCATGATGGTTTTAGTATGTGGGATACCAAATATTCGGATTTCAACATCATGAACACGCCATATAAAAAAGATATTGTGAAAATGATGGCCGATGAATGCCATAAACAGGGGATACAACTTTACTTATATTATTCTTTGCTGGATTGGCGCCGTGAAGATTATCCGCATGAAACCGGGCGTACCGGCCAAAATTCGGGTAGAACTGGTAAAGGCGACTATGCCAGTTACCTGCAGTTTATGAAAAATCAGCTTACCGAATTATTAACCAAATATGGCGAAATAGGTGGCATCTGGTTCGACGGCCATTGGGACCAAACTGCACCCGAAGGTGAAAAAGACCGAACCTCGCGTATAGATTGGAAATACGATGAAATTTACGGTCTCATCCATAAGTTACAGCCGCAATGTATGATCGGGAATAACCACCACCTGAGTCCTTTTGCCGGCGAAGATTTCCAGATGTTTGAACGCGATCTTCCCGGAGAAAATAAGTCGGGATTAAGTTTTCAGAAAGCATCAGATAAACTTCCGTTAGAAACCTGCGAAACGATTTCAAACTCGTGGGGCTATAATTTGAGCGATACGCATTACAAATCGAACAAAGAACTGGTAAGTATGTTAGTTAAGGCTGCCAGTTTGGGTTCTAACCTGTTGCTTAACATCGGGCCAATGCCAAATGGTCAAATCCAGCCCGAGTTTCAGGAGCGTTTGGGAGGCATGGGTGCCTGGCTGAAGGTTTATGGCGAAAGTATTTACAACACTAATGCAGGATTCATTAAACCACAAGACTGGGGAAGTATTACCCAAACCGATAAAAATATCTATATCCACATTTTGGATGGTAAAACCACTACGCTTGATTTAGAAAATATTCCGGCTAAAAAAGTTAATAAAGCCTATTTGCTAAAAGATAAAACGGCAGTAAATTATACCTTTAAAAACGGAAAAATAAGCATAAATACCAGGGTGGGTAATACCGATCCAGACCATGTAATTGTGTTGGAAATAGCGAAATAAATAGCTTGAGTTATTATAGCTTGGATGTAATTCTTTTTCATTTTAAATGAAAATTAACGTAAAACGTTTTACTTTTAGGGCTTTAAAACCTATCGTAGGATACACCATGCATTTCAACAAAATCTCATCTATTCTATTTTTAACTGCCTCTTTATGCGTTAATCAAGCCTTTGCGCAGCAAAAAACGGAATTAACCCAATATGTCGATCCGCTAATTGGCTCGGCAAAACACGGTCACGTTTTTGTTGGTGCCAATGTGCCTTTTGGTGCAGTACAGCTCGGACCCAATAACATTTTCGAAGGCTGGGACTGGTGCAGTGGTTACAATTACGTGAGTAACACGATTACCGGTTTTGCACATACCCATTTGAGCGGTACGGGTATCGGCGATTTAGGCGATATCTCCATTATGCCTGCCACCGGAAAAACCCGCTTAGAAAAAGGCAAAACAGCCAGCGATCCGGCAGGTTATTTATCTACCTTTTCGCACGAGAATGAAGTAGCAAAAGCTGGTTATTACAGTGTATTACTCGATAAGTATGGAATCAAAGCCGAATTAACGGCTACCGAAAGGGTAGGCTTTCACCAATATACCTTTAAAAATGCCGCCGAAACCCCACATATTATCATCGATTTAATTGAAGGGATTGGCTGGGATGCCCCGGTATCAGCCTCCTTTAAACAACTCGATGCCACTACGATTGTTGGGCACAGAAATTCGAAAGGCTGGTCCAGCGATCAGCGCTTGTATTTTGTAATTAAGCTTTCGCAACCATTTAAAGCCATTACTTTATATGATAGTACTGTTGTTAAAAGTGGAAAAGCATTAACAGGTAAAAAGCTGAAAGCAGTTGTCGATTTTGCAGCCATCAATAATAATAAACTGCAAATCAAAGTGGCGCTGTCGCCGGTAAGTATCGATAATGCCATTTTAAACTTAAAAACAGAGCTACCCAACTGGGATTTCGCCGCAACTGTTAAAAACAGCGATGCGAAATGGGAAAAAGAACTGGCTAAGGTGAAAATCGATGCTTCTAATAACACCAAAAAAGTATTTTATACCGCTTTATACCATACCATGGTTGCGCCTTCGTTGTTCAACGATGTCAATAAAGATTACCTGGGCACCGATAAAAAGGTCTACAAAAAAGCCAGCTTTAATAATTTAACTACTTTTTCGCTGTGGGATACTTACCGTGCAGCCAACCCATTGTTTACCATCCTGCACCAGGATAAAGTGAACGATGTGGTGAATACTATGCTGGCCATTTATAAGCAGCAGGGCAAATTACCCGTTTGGCATTTAATGGGAAGCGAAACCAACACCATGGTAGGCTATCATGCTGTGCCGGTTATTGTTGACGCTTATTTGAAAGGATATCGTGGTTTTGATGTAAACCTGGCTTATGCAGCAGTGAAACAATCGGCCATGCAGAAAACAGATGGAATCGAGTACATTCAGGAGCTAAAATATATTCCTGCAGATAAGGTAAACGAATCGGTTGGTAAAGCTTTGGAATATGCCATTGATGATTACTGTATTGCGCTGATGGCTAAGGCACTGAACAAAACCGCCGATTACAACTACTTCAGTAAAAGAGCAAAATTATACAGCAAGTATTTCGATCCTAATGTTCAGTTTATGCGGGGAAAAATGGCCAACGGGAACTGGAGAAGTCCATTCGATCCTTTTTCATCCAAACACCGTGAAGATGATTATGTAGAAGGTAACGCCTGGCAATATACCTGGCTGGTACCTCAGGATGTAGAAGGACTGATTAATCTTTTTGGAGGCGATAAACCTTTTATCAATAAACTCGATTCGCTGTTTACCCTACCTTTAGATTTGGGAACCAATGGTTCGCCCGATATCAGTGGCCTGATTGGTAATTACGCCCAGGGAAATGAACCCAACCACCACATTCCTTATTTATACACTTACGCAGGTCAGCCCTGGAAAACTGCCGATTTGATCCGCAAAATAGATAAAGACTTTTATTCTGCTAAGCCCGATGGTTTGTGCGGCAACGAAGATGTTGGGCAAATGAGTGCCTGGTATGTTTTCACCGCTATGGGTTTTTATCCGGTAAATCCGGCAAATGGCGCTTATGTTTTCGGTACACCATTAATTAACGAAGCCAGCATTGCACTTGGAGGGAGCAAAAAGTTCGATATTAAAGTAATCGGAAATAGCGCCGAAAATAAGTACATCCAGAAAATTGTACTAAACGGCAAGCCCTACACCAAATCGTTTATTTTGCACAAAGCTGTTATGGCCGGTGGAAATATGCAGATTTATATGGGCAATACGCCATCGGCAACCTGGGGTGTAAAACCTACAGACAGACCTTTTTCAAATAAATAATATAAAATGAATGAGAGGATGGTAGAATGTTAAGATACGACAAAAGGTAATTCCGTCATTCAAAATTCTCTCATTCATTCATTAATTCACTCACTCATTCATTGTATGAAGAAAATATTTCTACTTCTTTTATGTTGCTCGGGTTTAATCGCAGGTGCGCAACAGCGTTACGAATTAAATTCGGGATGGATTTGTACCAATGTCAAAGATGTTAAATCAGATGGTACAGCAATTTCTAAAACAGGTTTCGTGCTCAATAACTCGATGCCGGCTACTGTGCCCGGAACGGTGCTTACCACTTTGTTGAACAATAAAAAAGTGCCCGATCCATTTTATGGCATGAACAACGAAAAGATTGCCGATGTATACCACACCGGTAACGATCATTATACTTATTGGTTTGTAAAAGATTTTGACGAGCGTGCAACAGGGAATGAGCAGGTTTGGTTACAGTTTAGGGGAATTAATTACAAAGCCGAAATTTATTTGAATGGTAAAAAGGTAAATCCTAAAACTCAGGTGGGGATGCATTTGAGGGCGCAGTATAACATTACCAAACTACTTGCGGCTAATGGTAAAAACAGGTTGGCCGTAATTGTATATCCGCCCGATTTTCCTGGCAATCCCAATGGTGGCCAGGGTGGCGACGGAACTATTGCCAAAGGGTTAACCACACAATATACTGCGGGTTGGGACTGGATTCAGCCTACCCGCGACCGTAACACCGGTATTTGGGACAAAGTTACCATCGAAAAAACCAAAAGCATAAATCTCCAAAACCCTCATGTAGTTACGTTGGTTCCGGGTAAAAGATTAGCAATGGGTAAGCAAAATCCGGCAACGGTGAAGGTTACTGTTGAAGTAGAAAACCCAACCGGCAACACGATTTCTGGCACGCTACAATACGAAATAGCAGGAAAGGTAATTAAACAACCTGCAACAATTGCTGCCAACCAAACTACTACTGTTAAGCTTTCTGATTTACAAATAGAAAATCCGAAACTGTGGTGGCCAAGTGGCTATGGCGATCAAAACCTTTACGATTTAAAGATCAAATTTGTTGCCTCAGCACAGGTATTGGATCAGGAAGCACTTAAAGTAGGCATCCGCCAGATTGACAATATCTGGAACGACCATACCAAAAGCATGGGCACATTTGTAAATGGTCAAAAGATTTTTATAAAGGGCGGTAACTGGATTATTTCGGATGCGATGCTGCGTTTTACCGATGCCCGTTACGATGCTGAAGTGCGTTACCACAAAGATATGAACCTGAACCTGATCAGGATTTGGGGCGGAGCCATTTTAGAAAGGCCGGAGTTTTACAATGCCTGCGATAAATATGGTTTGTTGGTTTTTCAGGATTTTTGGTTTAGCGGCGATTGTAATGGCCGTTGGGTAGATCCGATGAAAAAAGAAGATCAATGGACCAGAAGAAACTATCCGGATGATCATCCTTTGGTTTTAACTGCGATTGAAGATCAGATCAAGTTAATCAGAAACCATGCTTCACTTGCGTTTTGGTGCGGTGGAAATGAAATTACCCCACCTGATGATATTTTAAATCCGTTAAAAAATGATATTCTTCCAAGGTTAGACGGAACACGTCAGTTTTTCGATTTCTCTAATAGCGATGAAATGTCGTACAATGCTATTGGTGGTAACGGCGATGGACCTTATGGCATTCAGGATATTAAAACCTTCTGGGGAACACAAACATTCCCTTACAACTCGGAGGTAGGTTCGGTAGGAGTGGGCGATTATGCTTCTTTACTTCGCTTTATACCGGAGAAAAACCTGATTGCACCTCAATATAAAGCCAAGCCAGATTCGGTATGGGATTATCATAAATACATTTCGTACGAGCAATATCTTAATCCTTATGGTAAACCAAAAGATGCTAAAGACTTTGCCATGAAAGCGCAACTGGCCAATTACGATCAGTACCGTGCTTTAATGGAAGGTTTCTCGAACAAAATGTGGGATTGGTACACCGGTTCCATCATCTGGAAAACCCAAAACCCGTGGACAGCCATGCGCGGGCAGATGTACGATTATTACCTCGACCCTAACGCCTGTTTATATGGTTTAAGAAAAGGTAGCGAACCGCTACACGTAATGATGAATCCTTTGGATAGTATGGTAACCATCGTAAACAATGGTTTTACTACCCGTAACAACCTGATGGTGCAGGCCAAAGCCTACGATATGGATGGGAAGGATTATTTCTACTCGCAGGTATTTAATTCAGTTGGACCATCGTCGGTAAGAAGGTTGTTCCCTTTAAATGAGTTTTTAACCAAGCTCGATAAAAAAGATGGGGTATTTGTTTCGTTAAGAATTTTGGATCAGAAGCAAAACATATTGAGCGAAAATATTTACTGGCTGCCTGGAAAAGATGGCGAATATTCTGGCCTGAAAAACATAAAACAGGCACCATTGAAAGTTGCTGCGGTTAAAAAGAATGGTAAGGTAGAAGTTACCTTAAGCAATGCTTCAGGAAATCCGGTTGCATTTTTTAACCGTGTAGCCTTAATTAACGGTACCAGCAACGAAAGGATATTACCTGCATTTTATGATGATAACTATGTGAGTATTTTACCGGGCGAAAGTAAAACCGTTACAGTAGAATATACTGGCACGCAAAATAATTTAGCAGTTGAGGTGTATGGCTGGAATGTGGCCACGCAAAAGGTGAGTATTCAGTAGAAGAAACAAGACCTCACAGGTTTTTAAAACCTGTGAGGTCTGAAATAGAAAAGGCGATACTTTTGGTATCGCCTTTTTTAGTTTTATGTAGTTTGCAATTAGCTTACGCCGTGCAATTTCACTTTTAGTCCGTCCATATTGTTGTTTAACTGCAGTTGGCAGGCTAAACGCGAATTGGGTAATAAATCAGGTAAAGTATCTAACATGGCATACTCATCGTCTGTCATTTCGTTAAGTTTCTCTTCACCTTCCAAAACGTCGACACAGCAGGTAGCACAAAGGGCCATTCCGCCGCAGGTAGCCAGAATATCATATTCTGATGCCTTTAAAAACTCCATCAGGCTTAGGCCCATGTCGGTTGGTGCAACGTGTTCGGTAACCGAGCCATCCGGCTCTTGCATATATATGTTAATGTTGTTCTCCATTTTTAGCTCTCTTTATAACCGCAAATATAGCAGAAAGCTTAAAATTCTGAAACTCCGTTTACAGTTGTATATTTCATGGTATATTTCACACCAGGGTTCATGTAAGAATAAGCACTGTGGCTCATTAATGCCGCCTCGTGGAAACCACACAGAATTAATTTTAACTTATTGGTGTAGGTGTTGATATCGCCAATTGCATAAATACCTGGGATATTCGTCGAATAATCATCAACGTTTACCTCAATTGCACTTTTGCTGATGTTTAGGTTCCAGTCTTCAATCGGGCCTAATTTAGGGCTCAAACCAAATAAAGGAATTAAATGATCGGCATCTACAACCGTTTTTTCCATGGTACGGTTTTGTACAATCTCAACCTTTTCTAATTTATCGGTTCCGTGTACAGCCTGAAGGTTACTGTTTAAAATCAGGTTAATTTTTCCGCTTTCGGCCAGTGCCATTACTTTAGCAACCGAATCTGGTGCACCACGGAAACTCTCGCTTCTGTGTACCAAAGTAAGTTCCGAACAAACTTCAGCTAGGTAAATCGTCCAGTCTAAAGCAGAGTCGCCACCACCGGCAATTACCATTTTCTGATCGCGGTATTTTTCCGGATCAAGGATCATGTAGTTAACACCCTTTCCGTTTTCAAAATTTTCTAAGTTCTCTACTGCTGGTTTACGTGGCTCAAAGCAACCTAAACCTCCTGCAATTACCACAACCTTAGCTTCGATAACGGTACCCATGTTCGTAGTTAAAACGAAATCGGCTTCGCCACGCTTTTCTAAGCCTTCAATACGCTCGCCTAAAGTAAACGTTGGGTGGAAAGGCTTGGCCTGCTCCATTAAGTTATCAATAAGCTCCTGAGCCAAAACAGAAGGGTAGCCCGGGATATCGTATATCGGTTTTTTAGGGTAAATTTCAGACAGCTGACCGCCAACCTGAGGAAGGTAGTCAATTAAATGGCAACGCATTTTTAATAAACCGGCTTCAAAAATGGCAAATAAGCCCACCGGACCAGCGCCTATTACGGCTATATCAGTAGTGATCATTAAAAAAAAATTTGATGCAAAGTTACGAAATAAAGTATTATCAATTTTGTTATTTAGAAATATTCCAGATAATTTTGTAAATCTGTTGTATTCAATATTTTATATGTTCTGCTGCTATTAAAAACAAAAGTTAAGGTTTTTTGAGGTTTTAAAGCAAATTATAATTGGTCTATAGGTTTAGTGGGATATGTTTGTTTCGCCATCCTGAAGAACAAGGCAATCTTAATGTGCTCACTAAGTAGCGATCATTGTAAGATTGCCTCGCCGGCTGAAAAAGCCTTCTCGCAATGACGGATTTTCGCATTGGGTCGAATTTCTCAGAATGACAAAAAATTACCACCCCATACCTAAATTCTGAAATACAAAGCTCCATACATCAGCAGATTCCTCAATCAGTTTTGTGGTTGGTTTCCCGGCACCATGACCAGCTTTGGTTTCAATCCTGATCAGCATCGGGTTATCGCCTTTATATTTTTCCTGCAAAGTAGCTGCAAACTTAAACGAATGTGCAGGTACCACGCGGTCATCATGATCGGCCGTAGTGATTAAAGTAGCCGGATAATTTACGCCACTTTTTATATTGTGCAGCGGCGAATACTTGATCAGGTAATCGAAATCAGCTTTTTTATCGCTGGTTCCATATTCTACTGCCCAGCCCCAGCCTACGGTAAATTTATGGTAGCGCAACATATCTAAAACACCAACTGCTGGTAGGGCCACTTTAAAAAGCTCGGGTCTTTGGGTCATACAGGCACCCACCAAAAGCCCTCCGTTTGAGCCACCTGAAATGGCAATTTTAGCTGGATTGGTATATTTTTCTTTTATCAGGTATTCGGCAGCGGCGATAAAATCATCGAAAACATTTTGTTTCTTTTCGAGCATACCGCTTTTGTGCCAGGCTTCACCGTATTCGCTTCCGCCACGCAAGCTGGGCTGTACATAAATACCACCATGCTCTAAAAACAACATGCGCGATAGGCTAAATCCGGGTGTTAAGCTAATTTGGAAACCACCATAGCCGTATAAATAAACGGGATTGTTGCCATCAAGCTTGATGCCTTTTTTGTGTACAATGAACATGGGCACTTTTGTGCCATCTTTTGAAGGATAGAATACCTGTTTGGTTTCGTAGTTATCGGTATTGAGCTGTATTGCCGATTTTTTGTATAAAGTAGATTCGCCTTTTTTCAGGTCGTAGCGGTAAATGGAGCTTGGTGTAGTAAAGTTAGAAAAGGAATAGAAGAATTCCTGATCTTCTTTGTAGCCGCCAAAACCATCAACTGTACCAATAGCGGGTAACTTTACTTCGCTAATTTTTTTGCCGGTTAAATCGAACTGAACAATATTGGTGCTGGCATCTTTTAAATAAGTTGCCCATAAAAAGCCACCGCCTGTAGCAATATTTTCCATGGCCAGCTTTGACTCGGGAATTATTTTCTGCCAGTTTTTAGGATCGTTATTCTTCGGATCGACCAGTACGATCTGTTTGTTTTCGGCACCCAGATCGGTGCTTAATAAAAGTTTATCGCCCACATTATCTACTACGCCATGGTTATTTTCAAAACCTTTTACCAGCAGGCCAATTTTACTGCCGGCTAATTTTAAATCCTGATAATATAAAGCATTGCCCGAAGTACCGGCATTGGCGTAAATAACTAAGAAGCGTTCATCTTCGGTAACACTGGCCCCAAAATACAGGTTCGGGTTGGTTTTATCCTCAAAAATCAATTGATCATTTTTCTGCTGATCGCCTAGTTTGTGGTAATATACTTTCTGGTACTTATTAGCTGCAGAAAGATCGGTGCCCTTTACCGGCTCATCGAACTTGCTGTAGTAGAAACCATCGCCACGCCAGGCCGCACCCGAGAATTTGGTCCATTTCAGTTCGTCGCCCTGTTTCATTTTGGTGGCCACTTCCATTACATATATGTTACTCCAGTCTGATCCGGCCTGGGCAACAGAGTATGCCAGGTATTTTTTATCGTGCGAAAAGCCAAGCAGCGAAACAGCAGCAGTTCCATCAGCAGTGAGTTTATTTGGATCGAGGAAAACTTCTTCTGCACCATCCAGCCCTTTTTTAATTAACCAGATGCTTTGGTTCTGCAAGCCATTGTTTTTGGTAAAGAAATAATATTCGCCAACTTTAAATGGAGCGCTTTCTTTGGGGTAATTCCAGAGGTCGGTTAACCGTTTTTTAATATCGGCGCGGTAAGGAATCTGTTCCAAATAATTTTGGGTTACCTTATTTTCAGCGTCAACCCAGGCTTTGGTTTCGGCTGATGTATCGTTTTCCAGCCAGCGGTAAGGATCGGCTATCTTATTGCCAAAGTAATTATCGGTGGTACTATCTTTTTTCGTGTTGGGATATTTCATTAATGTTATTTTTTCTGCGGCTTGCTTTTCTGGTTTACAGGCGAAAAGACTTACTGCAAATAAGCTCAATACAATTTGTTTTTTCATATTCAACAAGATTTATTTACTAATATATGTTTTTATAAAAGGATTACACAGATTTTAGGATTGCACCGATTAAGTGGCTTTGGCCTTTTGTCTTTCCGCTTTAGCCTTTCTACCCTTCGGGGATGATTACACAGATTTTTAGGATTACAAGGATCATAAGGCTTTATGTTTTAGTCTTTTCGCTTTAGTCTTTTTTCCCTTCGGGGAGGATTGCACAGATTTTAGGATTACACTGATTATGTACCTTTAAGCTTTAGTCTTTTTACCTTACCTTTGCGGGTACATGGCCAAGAATATTTATTTCGCTTCCGATTTTCATTTGGGTACACCCAGTTATGCTGAAAGCCGCGTACGTGAGGCACGCATTGTAAGTTGGCTAAATTTCATACAACCAACCTGCGCCGAGCTTTTTTTAATGGGCGATATTTTCGATTTCTGGTTCGAGTATGCGAAGGTAATACCGAAAGGTTTTATTCGGCTGCAGGGAAAACTGGCACAAATGGCCGATTCGGGTATAAAAATCTATTTCTTTAAAGGAAACCATGACATGTGGGTGCGCGATTATTTTACCAGGGAAATTGGGATGGAAATTATCAGTGATGAAATGATTATGGAGCGCGGCGGAAAGAAATTTTACCTGCACCATGGTGATGGCCTTGGTCCGGGCGACAGTAAATATAAATTTTTACGGAAGATTTTTAGAAGCAAGCTTTGCCAATGGCTATTTGCGCGTTTACACCCCAATTTGGGCATTGGTATTGCCAATAGCTGGAGCAGGGGAAGCCGGGCCGCGCAAACAGAAAAGGAAGTTTTTTTAGGTGAGGATAAAGAATGGCTGGCCATTTATGCTAAAGAACAATTGCAGCAAACACATTTCGATTATTTTATTTTTGGGCACAGGCACCTGCCGCTCGATATCGATCTGGGTAAGGGAAGCCGATATGTAAACATTGGCGAATGGCTCAATTACAATTCCTATGCTGTATTTGACGGGGAAGAGTTAAAGTTGGAATACTACCAAGCCGAAGGATTAGAATAAGCTCATGTCTGGCAAATGCCTGCTGTTCCTAAATCTGATAGAACGGAAAGCCCGGAGCAAAGTATGAGCGAGGACTTGGAGAGATAGCAGGGCTACTGGCTGCCATTGGAACAGAACCTTTCGTTTTCCAATAAAGCTATCTGGCTTTCAGTTTATGCATAAGCGCTTAATCAATTCACACAGTTGGCCAATTAACCATACGGTCTAAACAAACAAATTCAGCTTTTTTCCTTATTTTTGCATTTTCCCAAATTTTTGGCCTATGCCAGACACGGGAAAATTTCAACAAGAATAAATATGTTAGATAAATTAGAAGCTATAAAGCTACGTTGGGAAGATGTAGAAGAGCAATTGAGTAATCCTGATGTAATACAGGATATGAAACGTTTTGCGGCTTTAAATAAAGAATATAAAGACTTGGGCAAAATTGTAGATGAATACAAGATTTACAAGAATGTGATGAGTAATATCGATGCCAATAAAGAAATTTTAACGGCAGAGAAAGACCCTGAAATGCGCGAAATGGCGAAAGAGGAGCTGGATTTACTGTTAAAACAGCAGGAAGAAATGGAAAGTGCCATTCGTGTGATGCTGATTCCTAAAGATCCGGAAGATGCTAAGAACGCTGTTTTTGAGATTCGTGGTGGTACAGGTGGAGATGAGGCCGCATTATTTGCAGGCGATTTATACCGGATGTATACCCGCTTTTTCGAAACTAAAGGCTGGAATGTAGAAACCGTTGATGTAACAGAAGGTACAGCAGGTGGTTACAAAGAGGTAATTTTAAAAGTGAGTGGCGAAGATGTTTACGGCCAGTTAAAATACGAAAGTGGTGTACACCGCGTACAACGTGTGCCCGATACAGAAACCCAGGGACGTGTACATACCTCGGCGGCATCGGTAGCGGTATTGCCTGAGGCCGAAGAAATTGATCTTTATATTAACCCTGCCGATATCGAGTTGCAAACTTCGCGCTCGGGAGGTGCGGGTGGTCAGAACGTAAATAAGGTAGAAACCAAGGTACAGTTAACGCATAAGCCTTCGGGTATTGTAGTGGTGTGCCAGCGTGAACGTTCGCAATTGGGTAACCGGATTATTGCGATGGAAATGCTGCGTAGTAAACTTTACGACATCGAATTGCAGAAAAAGAACGGTGATATTGCGGCTAAACGTAAAACAATGGTGTCAACCGGCGACCGTTCAGCAAAGATCAGGACCTATAACTATCCGCAGGGAAGGGTTACCGAACACCGCATTGGTTTAACGATGTATAACCTGCCAACCATCATGGATGGCGAGATTCAGGAAATTATCGATGCCCTTCAGTTTGCTGAAAATGCTGAAAAGATGCAAGAAGGTGCTGCAAATTAAGTAGTTGCAATTATTTGAAAAAAAAGTTTGCGAATTAATATATAGTCTCTATATTTGCAACCTCGAAAGAGACAAGAGGTTCTAACTTTAAAGGGGAACAAAAGGAGTGGTAGTTCAGCTGGTTAGAATGCCTGCCTGTCACGCAGGAGGTCGCGGGTTCGAGTCCCGTCCATTCCGCAAGAACATAAAAATAACCATCTAAATCCCTGATATTTAGACGGTTATTTTTTTGCGTTTATGCTCTTTTCTGCTATTACTTCATATGAGCATTTCATATAGCGCTGTAAATCAGCTCTTTCTTATACATCCGGGGTTCGAGTCCCGTTTACTAGTATAAACGATACCTTTCAAGTCTTTTTGTTTTGATCTTTGACCTGTTCAAGAGTTATATTCACTATTATTTGGGCTATTAAATTGATAAATTGCTCTTCAGCCTCTGAAAAAGCGGCCTCTTCTTTTTCTACCCTGTCTATCCTTCGAGCCCTACGTTTTTTCATTAGGATACGCTATTAGTATGTTATCGGCATTACTTTTTTTATGTTCTAACCTGTGTAAACCAGGATCAAGCGGAAAAGTTGGGGGGATATCTTTTATGCATATATTTTCGATAATCTGAATAAGAAGAATTTAACATCCCTTACACCTCTCGATGTTGCTCTAAAGGCTTTGATCTTAGCATTGAAAGAT
>NZ_CAESCM010000008.1 GCF_903166585.1 Pedobacter ghigonis | reverse complement strand
GAGGTGGAAAACGAAGTAAATTGTTAGAGCAGCCATTAAAAATGAACTGCCCTAATGAAGCTAGCTTAGAGCTGCCTTGGACTACAAAATTAAAAATTAATTTGGATATCAACACAGAATCTCCGTGCTTTTTCATTGTGGGCTCTGTGTTTAAAAATATTAGTCCGGGGCCAGAGGTCCGAAAGTTGGAAGCCGCTGCACCTAAGTGTTATCAAATGAAAACTTAGCGTGCTTTGTGTTTAAGAATATTAGTCTGGAGTCAGAAAGTCGGAAGTTTAGGCGCATACATCACATGACTTCGCGTGCCTTGCGCCTTGTTCTCTGCTAGCTTTGCGGTTAAAGCTGTTTATTTCCTTTCCAACACCTCAAAAGTGTAATCGTATTTATTTTTTTCGTCGGCCTTATGAGGCTCTGAGCTGATTACTGTCCATTCGCTGCGGTCGAAATCCGGGAAAAACGTATCTGCATCAAAGTTATGGTGGATCGTGGTAAGATAGAGTCTATCTGTTTTCGGTAATGCCTGTTTGTAAATTTCGGCACCGCCAACAATAAACACTGGTTTTTCTTCTGTTTTGGTAATTTCTAAAGCTTCATCCAGGCTGTTTACCACTTCAACACCTTCAATTTTTAAATCAGGATCTCTTGTAATGACAACGTTTCTGCGGTTTGGCAATGGTTTGCCAACTGAATCGAAGGT
This sequence comes from Pedobacter ghigonis, assembly GCF_903166585.1. Classification (GTDB taxonomy): domain Bacteria; phylum Bacteroidota; class Bacteroidia; order Sphingobacteriales; family Sphingobacteriaceae; genus Pedobacter; species Pedobacter ghigonis. The sequence continues at coordinate 262,110 of NZ_CAESCM010000008.1, read as the reverse complement.
TTTACGGCCCATGATAACCGTGTGGCCAGAGGTAGTCTGTTTAAAAAACTTTAAATCGGCCGGCATGTGCCATAAAAGCTGGTTGTTTTTGCCAATCGCGTGATTTTCTCCAATCGCTACAGCAATAGCAACAGTATTTGGGGTATTGGTCATAAATTTGTAGACTAAAGTGTTATGACTGATTAGGTCATGTTTTAAAAGATTGCTTCGTCGTTCCTCCTCGCAATGACGACAATCAGAACGTCATTGCGAACTGACGCAAGGAATGTGAAGAGGGGTGAAGCAATCTATTTCGTTGATCAATATTTTTAATATGATTATACCGCCACTATACCTTTAATATGAGGATGTGCCTCATAGTTTTCAAGCGTAAAGTCTTCAAACTTAAAATCGAAGATGCTTTTAACATCCGGATTGATTTTCATGGTTGGAAGTGGTTTAGGCTCTCGGCTTAATTGCAGGTTGGCCTGTTCGATATGGTTATTGTATAAATGTGCATCGCCAAGGGTGTGGATAAAATCGCCGGCCTGTAAACCGCAAACCTGCGCCACCATCATGGTTAATAATGCGTATGAGGCAATGTTAAAAGGTACCCCCAGGAAAATGTCTGCACTGCGCTGGTAAAGCTGACAGCTTAATTTGCCATCGGCCACATAAAACTGAAAAAAAGCATGGCATGGAGGCAGGGCCATATTTTCGATCTCGGCTACATTCCAGGCCGAAACAATAATGCGGCGTGAATCGGGATTATTTTTAATCGTATTGATGATATTGGTAATCTGATCAATATGCTGCCCGTCCGGCGTAGGCCAGCTTCTCCACTGCGAGCCATAAACCGGCCCCAGGTTACCGTCTTCATCTGCCCATTCATCCCAAATGCGTACGCCATTATCTTTAAGGTATTTTATATTGGTGTCGCCGGTTAAAAACCAGATCAGTTCATGTATAATAGATTTTAAGTGCAGTTTCTTCGTCGTCACCATCGGGAAACCCTCTTGCAGGTTAAAACGCATCTGATAGCCAAAAACACTGATTGTGCCGGTTCCTGTACGGTCGTGTTTTTGTGCGCCGTTATCCAGCACATGCTGCATTAAATCTAAATATTGTTTCATACTGTTCTGATAATTTACAAATATCTAAAATTTATCAGGTGTTCTAAATCATCGTGCGGTCTATTTATTAACATTTAAAGGTAATCCTGATTGAAGTCAGGATCCAGGTTCAAAACTCGCTACTTGTTTGTATGTTTGCAAAATGAGCCGGCTGCTGGTTTCGGCATTACGGACTCAGGACTTAAAACTCACGATTCAGGACTACCATGCTCGCTTTTCCCAACGCAAAAATAAACCTTGGCCTAAACATCACCGAAAAACGGGCAGATGGTTATCACAACCTCGAAACAGTATTTTATCCCATTCAAATTAAAGATGCGGTAGAAATTGTTGATGCAGCGGCAACTTCCTGTAAAATTCATGGTATTGATATTCCGGGAGATGCGAACGACAACCTTTGTTTAAAAGCTTATCATTTAATTGCGGCTGATTTTGAAATTCCTGCACAGCAGATTAACCTGTTCAAAAATATTCCGGTAGGGGCAGGTTTGGGTGGTGGTTCTGCCGATTGTGCTTTTGTAATTAAATTAATCAATGATAAATTTGCGCTGGGGCTTTCGGTTTTGCAGATGGAAGATTCCGCCCGGCAGCTTGGGGCTGATTGTGCTTTCTTTATCGAAAATAACCCGGTTTATGCTTTTAATAAAGGCGACGAATTTGAAAAATGCGAAGTCGTTTTGTCAGCCTGGTATAAAGTTTTGGTGAAACCGCCTGTACACGTGAGCACGGCCGATGCTTATGCGCTCGTAAAACCGCAAAAGCCTTTGCAATCATTAAAAGAAATCATACATTTGCCTCCAACAACATGGAAAAATAAGGTTATCAACGATTTCGAACCATCGGTATTCGCAAAGTATCCCCAAATTCATCAAATAAAAACCAGTTTATACGATGCAGGCGCAACATTCGCTTTAATGAGTGGCAGCGGTTCGTCGGTTTTTGCAATTTTCCCCGAAGGGGTTAGATTGCCCGGACTGGAGCAAGACAACTTGGTTTATTACAATATTTAAATAAGGTAGAAGGTTAAAAGGTAAAAGGCGTAAGGTCTTGATATCCGATAATCACTATCTGTAGCTAACAACATGAACATCAATCTGATCCGCAAAAGCGGTAAATTTAATTTTGAAGCAGAAAACGAGAGCGGTTTTACTGTCGAATTGGATGCAAAAGCTGCTATTGGCGGCGAGGGCAAGGGATTTAGGCCAATGGAGATGCTTTTAATTGGTTTAGGTGGTTGCAGTGGTATAGATATGGTTAACGTACTTACCAAACAAAAAGAACCTTTAAACGACATTAAAATTGCCATCAACGCAACGCGTAAGGACGAAGAAATGCCCCCGATTTTTGATGTAATTGATATCAACTTCGAGCTTTTCGGCGATTTAAGCGAGGCCAAAGTGCAAAGGGCCCTGCAAATGACCTTTGATAAATACTGCTCGGTATCGAATATTTTAGGCCGATCGGCAACTATTAACTTTACTTATAACATCAATAAATAGCATAACCGGGTGTTGAATAGGAAGTATTAGGTAAGAATTGAGTAATAAGTATTCAGTATTAAGACGAGTTTTTTTGTACTCGCTACTCAATACTCGCTACTAAAAAATACTCGCTACCAGAATACCTTGAATACCCAAATCTTAATTATAATGAAATCTGAAAATTTTGAAACCATAGCTATACGCACTCAAACCGAAAGAAGTTTACATAAAGAGCATTCTGCACCAATTTACCTTACTTCGAGTTATAAGTTTGATGATGCGGAAGAAATGCGTGCTTTATTTGCCAACGAAAAAGAGGGGAATGTATATAGCCGTTATTCAAATCCAAATACATCAGAGTTTATCGAAAAAATGTGCCTGTTAGAGGGAGCCGAAGATGGTTTTGCCACTGCAACGGGGATGGCAGCTATTTTCACCACTTTTGGGGCTTTCTTAAAAAGTGGCGATCATATTGTTTCCAGCCGTTCGGTTTTTGGTTCTACGCACCAGCTGTTAACCAATGTGTTTTCGAATTGGGGGGTAACTTTTGATTATGCCGATTTAGACAAACCTCAGGATTGGGAAGGTCTGATTAAGCCTAATACCAAAATGATCTTTGTAGAAACGCCTTCTAATCCGGGTATCGATATTATTGATCTTGAATTTTTAGGTGATCTTGCTAAAAAACACAATACCTTACTGGTGGTTGATAATTGTTTTGCTACACCTTACCTGCAACAACCGATTCAGTTTGGTGCGCACATTTCTATCCATTCTGCAACGAAGTATATCGATGGACAAGGACGTGTATTGGGTGGTATTATTTTAGGTAGCAAAGCACTGATTGCAGAAGTAGTTGGTTTTGCCCGTCACAGTGGCCCGGCTTTATCGCCGTTCAGTGCCTGGGTTTTATCAAAAAGTTTGGAAACTTTGGCTATCCGTATGGACCGCCATTGCGAAAATGCCTTAAAAGTAGCCGAATACTTAGAAAAGCACCCGAAAATTAAACTGGTAAAATATCCGTTTTTACCTTCGCACCCACAGTACGAAATTGCCAAAAAGCAAATGAAACAGGGTGGTGGTATTGTAACCATTGTGGTTGATGGTGGTATAGATGCAGCCCGTAAATTTATGGATGGTTTGCAAATGTTCTCGATCTCTGCAAACCTGGCCGATACGCGTTCTATCGCTACGCATCCGGCAACCAGTACGCACAGTAAACTTACCGAAGAGCAACGTAATGAGGTAGGCATTGAGCAGGGATCTATCCGTTTGTCAATCGGTTTAGAACATATTAACGATATTTTAGCAGATATTGAACAGGCTTTAGCTTAATATCTATTTGAAAACAAATAATAAAAGGGAGATGCTTAAAAACATCTCCCTTTTTTGTGCTGTCATATTGAGTTTGAATTTATTGTATAAAACTCAATATTAGTGACCGCCTATCCGGGGTCGTCATTTCGAGCGAAGTGTAACGTAGCCGAGAAATCTTTAGAAATAGATTTCTCCATTACGCTTCGCCCCAGTCGAAATGACGATTCTTCTATTAGGACTATCAATGGTAGCATCTCGATGAGAATCGGGACAAGTAGTAGAAACGCTACCTAAAACATTTCGTAATGTCCTTCGACAGACTCAGGATGACAATCTATCTTTTTGAGGTGCCTCCTTTTATTCAGCTTGTTACTCGTATTTCGAGAAATCTACTGCAAATATGCAACGGTTAACCTGACTGCCATTGTTAGCTCCGGCATTAGGTTCAAACTCTGTTAAGCTCCATAAATAGCCGTATTGGGCTTCAAAGTATAGCGATTCTGCTCCGTATGGCCACCTGTATCTCACGGTATTGGTATCGCCATCGGTGTATCTGGCTAAACGGGCGGTAGATCCGTACGATTCGCTGGGCGATCCGGTGCAGGAAAGCCAGGTTCTGTTACCTTTTCTAAAAACACCTTGTATGCCATGCGCATGATCGGAAGTAAATAAACTGTTTTTAGGGATTACCGTTTGAATGCCTGAGTTTTGCAATTCGCCTGAGGCATTAATCGGAAATCCGAAAATTTTGGGTACAATCGATGCATCTGCACTTCCGGCGTAGTACTGGCCTGTCCATAATTGGTTGTTTTCGTAATTAACCTGAACTGTAGAATAGGGATCAGCGTCATTAATTTTATAGTAACCTATTTGAGGGAGTATATAGCGGTAATTAAAAGCATAAAGATTACCACTGGCATCTTTGCCACACTTAGTCTCGGTGCCGGCTCCTGTGGTTACTTCAATAATTTTATCTAAATCAAATACCCTTAATCCAAGGCTGGTACTACTTAGATAAACTTTGCCGTTAAAGTAGGCTATTCCGCCGGCATGTACGTTTAAAGGTGCGTAAGTGCCATATTGCGTATAATCTAAGGTGCCGGTAGGAAGGGTATGCTGTACCAGTAAAATATGTCTGTAGGTTAAATAAGTAGCAGAACTTGGGCTGATATCGATCAGGGTTATTCTCGATCCTTTGCTTTCTGCAGCATCTTTGGCATACCAGCTTACCAGTAAATAACGCACCCCGTTTCTGGTGAAGCCCGCAATTCCCTGTGGTCGCCAGATTGATGTAGTTTCGTCGTCTTCATTCCATCTTATGCCGCGTACCCTATTTTCTTCGGGGATGTTAAAGCCATATACTTCCGTGTAAGCACTGCCGCCAATGGCCACGCGGTTTTTATCCACCTGTGTTGGGTTTAAAAAAGTAAATCCGCTGTTGATGTAAGTCGATGTGTTGGTGTAAGCATTAACACTGGGAGCAGCACTGGTTTCTGCCGCTGTAGCCATGAGACTGTTTTTCTTTTGAATTGTTGTGCTGGCTTGTTCTTCAGTTAACGTGTTCTTTTGGCAGGAAACTGCGAATAAGCAGGAAGCCAATAGTAACGGGACGATGTTTTTCTTCATGATTTTCTTTAAAATTTAATTGGTTTTAAAAGGTTGTTGGGGTTAAAAATTAGGCATGTAAAACTTGAACAAGTTAAATTGTGTATATAAACTTAAAAATCAGGCGGTGTTAAGGATTGGTTATGTTTAATCTATTTTCCTCGAAAAAACTATATTTGGTCAACGATCAAAATGTTACCTCAATGAGAATTAAAAAAATCAGCACCTTGCTGGGCCTAGCCCTTCTTTTAATAACCAAATCTAATTTTGCACAGCAGTTTAGTGTGCTTCCTCAACCCGAATCGGTTAAAACCATGCAGGGTAAATTTGTTTTTTCGGGTAGTACGGCCATTGTTAGCAATCAGGACAGTGTTTTTGCAATAGCCACCCAGGAACTAAAGCTTTTGAAAAAAGACCGGGCAAGTGGAATCAGTAATCAACTGGTTTTTATAAAAGATGCAACTTTAAAACCGGAGGCTTATCGTTTAAAAATTGATCCGAAAAAAATAACCATTGCTGTTAGCGATAAACTGGGTGCTTTTTGGGCCGTACAAACCATAAAGCAATTGGCCGGAACAAATGCATTTAAAGCCAAAAATATCTGGGCTTTACCCGCACTGGAGATAAAAGATGCACCTAAATTTTCATGGAGGGGTGCACATCTGGATGTTTCGCGCCATTTTTTTGATATGGCTTACCTGCACCGCTTTATCGACAGGCTTTCGTTTTATAAGTTTAATAAATTTCATTGGCACTTAACCGATGATCAGGGCTGGCGAATTGAGATCAGGAAATACCCTGAGCTTACAACCAAAGGTGCCTGGAGGAAATTAAATAACCAGGATTCAGTTTGTTTAAAACTGGCCGAAACCAATCCCGATTACAAGCTGCCTGAAAAGCATTTCAAGGTAATTAACGGGGAGAAATTGTACGGTGGCTTTTATACACAGCAGGAAATCAGGGAGCTGGTAGCTTACGCAAGTGCTAAGGGAATAGAAATTATCCCCGAAATTGATATGCCGGGCCACATGCAGGCGGCCACCAGGCAGTTTCCGTGGTTAACTTCAACCGGTTCGGTACAAAAGGAAAAAAGCTTTACCGATCCGATTTGTCCCTGCAAGGAAACGACCTTTGAGTTTGCTGAAAATATTTTTAAAGAAGTGGCGCAGCTGTTTCCATCAAAATATATCCATTTGGGCGCAGATGAGGTTGAAAAAAGCAGCTGGAAAAATATTCCTGAATGTGAGGAATTAATGAAGCGCGAAAACCTTAAAAATATTGATGAAATACAAAGTTACTTTGTTAAGCGGATGGAAAAATATTTCAATAGCCTGGGCAAAAAACTCATTGGCTGGGATGAGATTTTAGATGGCGGTGTTTCGCCAACTGCTACCTTGATGTATTGGCGTACCTGGGTGCCAACTGCACCTAAACATGCTGCAGAAAAGGGTAATTATGTGATTATGACCCCTGGCGAATATTGTTATTTCGATGCGCAGCAAGATGCACATTCGGTGGAAAAAGTGTATGGATTCAATCCAACTGGTTTTGGCCTTAATGCAAACGAACAAAAGTATGTTTTAGGTGGGCAGGCCAATTTGTGGACAGAGTACATTCCATCTGAGCAGAGGTTAGAGTATATGCTTTTTCCCCGCTTGCTGGCCATGTCGGATGTTTTATGGGGGCATCAGCAAAATTTCGAAACCTTTAGTCGGAAAATGGATCAGCAGTTTGCCGTTTTAGACGCGATGCATATCAATTACCGCTTTACCGACCTTAAAGGTTTTGCCGAAAATAATGTTTTCCTGAAGTCGGCAGCGCTTAAAATCGAAGCACCCCAAAATGCTATCGTGCATTATACCACCGATGGAAGTACGCCAAAAATTGGATCTCCAAAATACATCAAACCCATTAATATCGATAAAACCCAAACCGTAAAAGCCGCCATATTTGGTGCTAACGGTAGGATGGGCGATGTTTTTACCGCCAATTATGTGCAAACCGACTATGTTGATGCAGTATCGCTTAATCATCCAAAACCTGGTTTGAATTTTAGTTATTACCCTAAATTTTACAAGGTGGTCAACTTAATTTCTGAGGCTGATAAAACGAAAACCACAACGACAGCAGCCATCGAAATTCCGGTTGAAGATAAAGCCGCGAGTTTTGCTACACGTCATAAAGGATTCTTTTACGCAGCTGAAGATGGTATTTATTCGTTTTTTCTCCGTTCTGACGATGGCAGTGTGTTGAAAATACAGAACAAAACTCTGGTTGATAATGATGGAATGCATTTTGCGATCGAAAAATCGGCTCAAATAGCGCTAAAAAAAGGCTATCATCCTTTTGAACTCTTGTTTCTCGAAGGTGGCGGTGGTTATACCCTGCAGTTAGAATATAGTGTGGGTTCATCGAAACGCAAAGCCGTTTCTGCAGCTGATTTTGCTGTGGAATAATGGAGTGTTAAACATAAAATAGCCGAATTTCTAAAAAATAGCAATGAACGATTTAGAATTTATTCTTTCCGAACTCAAAAATATTAGCGAGCCTGAATATTTGAAGAAAATGGCCCATTTTGGGATCGATATTTCCAAAGCTTACGGAATCCGGGTGCCAAACATCCGGAAATTAGCCAAACAGATTGGTAAAGATCAGGAGCTGTCATTATTGCTCTGGGAAACGGGTTTTCATGAGGCACGCCTGCTGGCTACCTTTATTGGTGATTATAAACAGGTCACAGTATCGCAAATAAACGCCTGGACGAGCGATTTTAGTTCCTGGGATATATGTGATCAGGCTTGCGGAAATCTTTTCGTTAAAACGCCTTATTTTAAGTCGAAGCTATTGGAGTTTACGCAAGCCGAACCAGAATTTGTAAAACGTACAGGTTTTGTGCTCATGGCCGAAGCTGCGGTTCACCTTAAAAAAGAGCCCGACGAAACTTTCCTGGCTTTTCTGCCCATCATTGAGCGCGAAGCTTACGATAACCGCAACTTCGTTAAGAAAGCCATTAACTGGGCGCTGAGACAAATTGGAAAGCGAAACGCATTTCTGCATCAGCATGCCATTCAAACCGCAAACAATATCCTGGCTCAGAATAATAAAAAGGCAAACTGGGTGGCTTTAGATGCTTTGAGAGAACTGAACAGCGATGCGGTATTGGCCATGCATGGCTTGTAGCGTTTAATACCTCTAAGCTCCCAGCTGAAAACTCCCAACTGTCAACTGAAAACTTCTTTCTTATCCTACATCAATGCACAGGTGGTGGCGTGATATTAACTTTGTATCATAAACAAGAAAGGAAATTTATGTCACAGTTCATTTTGCACAAAGAAAACACCCGCGGTCATGCTAATCATGGCTGGTTAAATGCACACCACTCATTCAGTTTTGCTAACTACTACAATCCTGAAAGAATGCACTTTGGCGTGTTAAGGGTTTTAAATGATGACTTGATAGCTGGTGGAATGGGCTTTGGTGCTCACCCACACGATAATATGGAAATCATTACCATTCCGTTAGCTGGTGCAATTGCGCACAAAGACAGCATGGGGAATTCGGCGGTAATTAAAAACGGCGAAATACAGGTAATGAGTGCCGGTACAGGAGTTAGCCATAGTGAGTTTAATGCCAATGCCGACGAGGAGTTGAATTTATTGCAGATCTGGTTGTTTCCAAACAAGAAAAACGTTACGCCACGTTACGATCAGAAAACTTTAGAAGTTGCTGCCCGTCACAATAACTTTCAGCAAATCCTGTCACCAAATGCCAGCGATGACAATGTGTGGATCCATCAGGATGCCTGGTTCTCATTAGGTAAATTTGATGCCGGATTTGAAACCGAATACAAAATCAAAAAAGCTGGAAACGGTGTTTATGCTTTTGTAATCAATGGCGAAGTAACCATTAACGGTCAAACGTTAAGCAAACGCGATGCCATCGGTGTTTGGGATACAGATGCCATAAGCTTTCAGGCGAACAGTGCAGATGCAGAAGTGTTGTTGATGGATGTTCCGATGGAGCTGAACTAATTTAGAACAATCGTCATTTCGACTTTAGCAAAGAAATCTTTAGGTAGAGAGTAAAGGTTTCGCGTGATTTGCGGTCGGAATGACGATTTGTTTTTTGTAGCAATGATGAGTTAAAATCTAAAAAAAAACAATTATGCAAACTACTATACTTTACATCGGGAGGGATGCCGAAATTACTGTTGTGATGGATCGCTTACTTAATGCCAGGCCAGAGTGGAAGGGGATTTGTGTTTGTACCGATGAAGAAGCAACTGCCATTTGCGAAGAACAAACAGTGGATTTGGTTTTGCTGGGAAATGGTATTAACCCTGAGTGTGAAAAAGCACTAAGGACGAAACTTACCGCGCTTCAGCCCGGCTTAAAAATTATCCAGCATTATGGCGGGGGTAGTGGGTTGTTGTATGGTGAGATTATGTCGGCGCTAAATTCGTAAAAGAGAATTTCGTCATCTCGACTGGAGCGCAGCGTAATGGAGAGATCTTTAATTAGGTTTCTCGACTCCGTTTCACTCCGCTCGAAATGACGGTATATTTTTAAAAGATTTAGCTGTCTTAACTAATATAATCTCTATCCTCATCACTCAACTCCTTTTTATTTCCTGCCGGCTGATTTCTCCGCTCAATCTCATCATCATAACTGCTTATTGTTTTTCTTGGTCTACCCACCACAAAGCCGATAATGAAACCGATGATAATGCAGACACCAATAACCAAAAGTTTAGATACCGGAATGGTGGTAACCAGAAAATCGAAATCTACAGGCTCGGTATTCACCATTAAAAAAATGGTTAGCAATGCAGTTAGGATAATTATCGAAATTGTTTTTGTACTCATGGTTTAAAAGCTATAATTGAATGAAAACTCTAATATCGGATTTTGATTGTAAATCTGATTAACAAAAACCAATCTTGCTCCTAAATCTACAACAGGCTGATAGCGTAAAAGGTTTACGCTGGTGTTTAATTCTACTCCATAGGTTTTAGGATCGTTAAACGTTGTGCCCTTACCAATGTTCTCGTAGTGGCAAAATAAACCTGCCCTGAAATTACGTACATAAGCCAGCGGACCTAACTCCCAATCCGGAAAGGCAAACGGAAAGCGGTAGTTCAAAAGCAGGCTGTTCTGCAATTTACTTTTTGCCTGGATATTGTTGTAACCGTACACCGTTGCAATTTCGGTAGCGTACTGGTTTACGCCTGTTGCTTTTTGATAATTGAAGCTCGCCAGAACAGAATGGTTTTTGGCCAGTCCGGGGAAATACAGAAAACTTTCTAGCGCCAGTATTTCACCTTTCAGGTTTTGATCAAATGGTTGGTGGTTGTAGGTAAGCCTGAAAACCTGTGCCCACTTTGGAGCAATGTCTCTTTCGGTAGTGCGCACACTGTGGTTAAAAGTAAAATTGTATTCCATCGGAAATTTGAGTTCACGAATAAAGTTGGAGGGCATGTTCTCGGGCATGTAACGCTGCGTAAAACTGGTGGCCGCATTCAGTGTAAAAGCGTAGTTCTCATTGCGTGCATTAAACGAAAGCGGGAGGGATGCATTCAGCTTGATATAGTTCTCGCGCCAATCGCCTTGTTGTACCGCATTTTTAGCGCGGTAGAACGTTCGTTTTGGTCTGTTCCGATACAGAACGCTTAATACGGGATAAAGTGCTTTATAGCTAATATCTGCCGTGTATTCGAAGCGCTTCAAATCGCGGTGGTATTTAGCTCCGGTATAAAAGTCCATCGTGTTCAGTAAATTGTTCGATTCGAGTTGCAGGCCAAAAACGTACTCGTTATCGATAACCGGAATAATGCTGTGAACGCTGAAAAGATTCAAGGCCGTTCGGTAACGTTTAGCCTGGTAAGTACTATCGGGAATGTTATCGAAAACATTGCCTGTCTGTTCTTGCTTTTCTGCCGCTGCGGCAAAATCTACAAAGGCATTTGCTCCTGCAGGTTTTTCTTCAATCTGCTTTTCGGTAATTTCATATCCGTTGATTTTGTAATCGTTGAAAACCATTTTTCCATCGCCGGTTTCGCTTGGGTTAGAAGCGCCATATTTCGATGCGCTTAGTGCATTTATTTTTTTAGTGGTAATGTCGATAGCGTAAATATTATCGATGCCATTGAAGTGCGCGTTGAATGCAATCTTATCGCCTATAAAAACTGGTCGGCTTAATTGTTGTCTGCTGTTTTGGATCAGTGGAGTTTTTTGTTCGCCATCTATCACCCATAAATTTTTTCCTTTTTCAGTAACGCCGATATAGGCAATCCTTTTTCCGGTTCGATCAAAAGATGGCGTTTGGATAATTTCATTTTCGGGGTTAGGATAGGTTTTTAAAATCAGTCCGCTTAAGGCATCAATCTCTACTAAGTTAAACTGGTTGTTTAAACCAACGCAGGCTGCAATTATTTTCTTGCCATCGTTAGAAAGGCTGGGAGAAAAGAGGCGGCTTTTACTGCTTAGTTTTTTAAATTTTTTAGTCTTCAAATTGTATGAGCAGATTACGCTATAGCTGCGCTGTTTGTAGCGCGGGTCGTAACGGATTTCATCCCAAGTCAGGACATCATTTTTTAAGCTGAACCAAGGCTGTTCCTGATAGCCGATTCCGAATAATTTTTTCTCCGTTTGATCTTCGTTTATAATCACAAAATAACGGGCATCTGTTTTACTTTCTTTAAGCGCTAAAATTTGTTTTGGATTGATCCGTACCGGTAAAAAATAACTTGTGGCTAAAGCAGTTTTTTTATTCAGACTTGGGTAGCTTTCTGTAGCCGATTTTTCTTCCTGTGTTTTCCACTTCTCAGCAACCTGGTCTTGTACCGATAAAAAATATTTCCGGGTGTTGGTTGCTGTGAATTTTTTTAAGCTGTTCGAAAAGGGGTAAGGCCTGAGCGGTCTTTTTCTGATGTCGCTAAGCAAGCTGTCGGAAATGAATTGCCCGTATTTTTCTTTTAGGTTGGCTACCATCAAATAGCCGGTTTGGTAGTAGCCCGGGGTAACGTCTTTGTTCGATCCGAAATAGGCTTTGCTGTAGCTAATTTTTTTGCCTTCCAAAAGTGAGGCCCGGTAAGGCATGATCCAGTTGGGCTGGCGACCCCGGCCCGAGTAGGTTAGTGCGGTCTCGTTCACAACGGCATCGCCCTCAAAAAACCAGGTCGGTATACCCGCGCCAAAGTAAGCGAAGTAAACCAGTTCGGGGAAGGGGTGTGCTTGTGTTCCTGTCAGTTTGTCAAACTGTGCGATGTGCCTGAGCTCATGTACAGCGAGGTTGTTTAGCCAGTCCTGACTATCGAAAAACTGTGGTGGTGTTGCATAGAATTCAGACTTCTTTGGAGCGAGCTGTACAAAGCCATTGGCCACCGTTCCGCGGTTCTGTAACACAAGTGGAATACTGGTTTTTTGCTGCCTTAAACCCAGGCCTATTTTAGGGTAGATATAGGGTAGGGTATTGGCCATTCTTTGGGCTTCTTTTTCGAGTTCCTGGGGATAGATGATTTTAAAGCCTCCTGATAAAATGTAGTTCCATTTTACACTAAGTGGGTTTTGTGCAGTGCTGAAAATCTGCCCAAAAACCGATGGTGAAATAAAACTTAAACTAAGCGCACTTAAGTAGCTGATAATTAATTTTTTGTTTGCTTTTTTTAAATTCATCTAAATTCTTTGCTAAAATATTTAGTATTTCAAAATTTTTATGTTGTTCAAATTGTTAATTTTTAATTTAACTATTTGTATTTAAAATGTTGATTTTTAATTATTAATGATTTTTACCTAAATCTACTAAAAAATGTTTTAATTGAAAGATTTCTACAAAAAATATGCTTTAATTGGTTTTATTAAAGCATTTTGTTTCTGTTGTAATTTGACGGTTTAATTTACACTTATTAATCGATTTTCTTCGAAAGTTTTTTGGGCTATTTTGAAAAATGTATGCCTGTTCAGCCTGCATGTTGACTAGAAAAAACACAAGAAATGTGGTTCGGGTACGCCTGTTTTTAGCGTTAAATGACCGGAGTTTTCTGGTCGGTTTACGTGCTCGTTTTAACCTGGAATGAAGTTGCAGTAAAGTACTTTTGGCGTGGTGCTTCCTCCCTTTTTATCCGGATTTTACTTCTGGGTGCAGTTCAATTTGTTTGCTTTTTGAAGGGGATGTCTGACTCTGTTTTTCATTTTATTTAACTTATGGCTGACAAAATGTCGTTTGTTTGTGGTTGGTGTTAGGGCAAATATTTTTGGTCTTGACGAGAATATCCGGTGTGGCAACTTTTGTTTTTTGAGCGCTTTTAACCCTGCAGGGCTAACAGCTTTTAACACTGATTTTAGCCGCCTTTCTGAGCTTTTGACCCGAAAAATGCCTTAATTTTCTCGCTTTAAAAAGCCAATAGCATCAAGAATTTGTATACGTTTTGCCAGTTTTAAGGGCTTGAATTGACTCATTTTTTGATTTCTAATGCGATTTCCTTGCAATATTCACTGGATATGGCTGTTTTTGTTCTTTTTCTGTTGGATGTATTTTTTTATGTATAAAAGTGCCTTTATGGGGTTTTGAAGGCTGTTTTTTGTCTTGCTTTCTTCCTTTTCTTCAATTGGCTCGACTGCTCGATTTTAAGGTGAATTATTGATTAATTATGATCGATTGTATCGGGAAATAAGCTGTTTTTATCTCAAAATTCGGGCGTTTATAATCATCAGATTTATTCTTTTTTGTGTCGATGCAGATAGATTTGTTAGGGTAAATGTTGCAGATGCAATAGCAGCTTTTACGGAGTTTGGGTAGCTACTGGTTTTAGTTGCTTGCTAAAGTGAACTTAATATAGCTTTAGATCTGGTTTCAGATCCCCTCGTTTGATTTGTGGATTTAATACTTTTTCTAGCATATTTCTTTAAGTTTTTATAGTTGATTTTTCTGTTTGTTTAGTCTTTTTTTTTGTGCTTAATTTTTTTGTTTTTTAGCTGGATGAAGAGTCGTTTTATTGCGCTTTTGCAAGGAATAAATCCTCCTTATTTTTGTTTGATTTTTCCTCGTTATTTCTGAAGTTATTGGTGTTTGTTTTGTTAGTATTGGCCGTTTTCTTTCTGGTGAAATATGACTTTATTTTTTTTATCTTTTTTATGTGCTAAATAGCTGATGGTATTTGAGCTTTTGCTAAAGAAATCATGAGTAAATTATTTCTATTTTCAATATTTAAATAGGTTAATCTGTTAGCTGATTTTTTAGAATTATTGAAGAGTAGTTTCGTCTTGAGATTTGAAATGATTCAGATTGTATTTGAAGATTTTTAATTCGTTTATTAATTGTTATTGAAGCTGCTTTTTAGGTTTCGCTTAGCGCTAAATATCGGGTGATTTGTAGCTTTTTCTTAGTAGGGTTTTATTAATTGGTTGCAGCAGTTTCTGGCTTGTTTCGTGATTAATTTTGTGCTGGTTGATTGAAGTAAGCATTGTGTTTTTTTAAAAGATTGGGGTGTTCTTTTCTTCCCTTTATGAAGTAAAGTGTTTAAAGTTTAGCTGTTTTTAATGATGGCAAGTGGGTCTTTCTTTGTTCGATTTAGCGTTAATCGAGTCTTTTTTTTTGGATCAATTAAAGTGTGTTTATGATTTAGTTTGCAGGAGCATTTTAATGTGTTTATTGTAGCGATTTATTAATAATAATAAGATCTTGCTTACGGTATTTGTTCCACCCTACAGTTTCAGTTAAACCAGGGGGCGGTTATATTTTTGAATTCATTTTTGTGGATAATAGTCTTTGCATATAACCCTGTTTAAAGGTTTGAGATTTAACTGGATTAAGCGCTTGTTTTGGCTTGAATTGGTTTTCTGAATCTGGCGTTTGGCCTATGTTTTCTCGTTATTTCAACCCGATTGTTTTATTAGTTTACGACCTGTCTGATCTTGTGGTTTGGCCTGTGATAGGCTATGGTTGATATGTCTTTTCCCGCAGATTTAACAGATTAGTTCGCAGATTTAGATAGGTCTGATGGGTAGAATAGATCTGTGTATTTTTAGTTTCAATAGTAGTTTATTCGGTGTGAAGCTGATTGGATTTTTGATCTTTTTTCTTCTCGGCTAAGCAGGAGTTGTTTGTAGAAACATTAGGGTTCTTATCCGTATCAATTGTAAATATTAGCTTTTTTGACTGCCTGTTGCTGCTTTAATTTTTGCTTGTGTTAACGCCAAATCGGGCAGGAATTATTCAGCTGAAACAATAAGAATATATTTCTTTTGTATAGAAATCAGGAGTGGATTGAGACGGAAACTGTGACTAAATCTGTTTAAGATTCAGGGCTTGCGAGAAGAAAATATGAAGATAATAAGCGTTAATGTACCCGGTAGCTAGAGCTTGTTTTTTCGCTTTTTATAGATCGGATAAAGGAAGATCGATCCCAGGATGATGGTTGCGCCGATGTAAAATCCACCGGTCATCTGTTCCTTATTCTGAAAGAAAATGAAGGCCAGTAAGATGCCATAAACAGGTTCTAAGTTGGTAATTAAAGCAACTCTGAAAGCCGATAAGGTTCGCATTACCGATACGCCGGCTACATAGGCAACCGAGGTGCAAAGCGTACCTAAAAGTGCTAAATAGAACCAGTCGCTGGTGCCTAAATTAAAGTTCATACTCAACAACGATCCGTCGTACAGGCGGTATAAAGTTATCCAGAAAAGGCCGCCCAGCAATTCGTAAAAACCAATAATTGAAGGCTCGCTTTTTTGAACCAGCGTTGAATTGATGATCGAAAAAAGACTCGAGGCTACTGCTGCAAGTAGTCCGAATATAATGCCCAAAGTATATTGACCTTCGAATTTAAAGATCATATAGATGCCTAAAATAATCAGTAAACCAATAAAAATATCTCCCGTTTGGATAGGCTGTTTTTTGATTATTGGTTCTAAAATAGCGGTAAATAAAGTGAAAGACGAAAGGCAAACTAAGGTTACTGAAACGGTAGAAACTTTGATGGCATGAAAGAAAAATATCCAGTGAATAGCCACAATGGCACCAGTTAAAAAGAACTGGATAAATTGCGTTCTGGTAATTTTAATGTTCTTCCCGGTGATTAAAAACCAGGCAAAAAGCGTAGCCGCTGCAATTAATACCCGGTACCAAACCATGGGTACTGCGTCGATAGAAATTACTTTGCCCAGCACACCTGTAAAGCCCCAAACAAAAACAGTAAGATGGAGGATAAGCAGGTTTTTTTTTGTTGCTTCCATTATTATTTAGGTGCTTTTCTAAGCAGGTAAAAGCCCAGTAAACCAAAAAATATGGTAGGCATAATTACGGCTGCAAAAGGAGGTAAGCCTCCCTTGGTAGAGAACATCTGTGTAAACTGGTTAAATACGATGTAAGCGAAGCTAATGAAGATTCCGATACCCAACGATACCCCGACTCCTCCGCGCACTTTACGCGATGATAGGGCTACGCCAATCAGGGTAAGTACAAAGGCCGAAAGTGGGTGCAGGTATCGTTTGTATTTTTCAAACTGCAGATCGTTCATAACGCCTGTTCCACGAATCTTTTCTTTTCTGATCTTATCCGACAGTTCTTTGGTAGTAAGATTTTGCACCACGTTATCATAGGCCGAAAAATCGTCGGGGCGCATATCCAATATCGTATCTTTAAGCTTGCCGTTACCGTAAATCATCGTTTCTTTCAACCCTTCAATCTTACGGATAGAATAATTGGTCAACTGCCATTTGCGCTTAAGCGAGTCCCATTTTATATTCTCGGCAACAATCTTTTTGGTGAGTACATCGCCACTAAAATTATCCAGCGAAAAGCGGTAACCTGAGTTGGTTTTGTTGTCGAAATTATCAATGTAGATATAGGTTTTATCATCCAGTTTCATGTGGATGTTGGATTTTGTTGACGGGTCGTTGCGCTTTACGTAGGTGTTTTCGAAGCGGTTTTTTAACGTATTGGTGTAAGGTAAAATGTAAAGGTTGGACAACAAGTTTGCCGAGAAAATGATGCTTGCCGAAACCAGATAGGGGAATAAAAACCGGTTAAAGCTTACTCCACCACTTAATATGGGTACGATTTCCGTTTGATCGGCCATTTTAGCGGTAAAGAAAATTACCGCAATAAAATTGATCAGCGGCGAGAGCATATTTACGTAAAAGGGGATGGAACCGGCATAATATTTAGTCAGAATGCCCCAGAAACTAAGCCCGCTCTTCATAAAATCGTCCATCTTTTCAGAAAGGTCGAACACTACAATTATGATCACAAAAATGGCCAGTGTATATATAAATGTACCCAGGTATTTGCCGATAATGTACCGATCTATAATTTTAATGTTGCCTTTGATGATGTTCATTTTATAGCTTATTGCCTAATATTTTAACCATTTTGTTTTTCCACTCGTAGAATTCGCCTGCAATAATCTTCTCTCTGGCCTGTTTTACCAGCCACAGATAGAAATGCAGGTTATGTAAGGTTGCAATCTGTGCGCCCAGCATTTCATTGCTGTGTACCAGGTGCCTTAAATATGCTTTGGTGGTTACCTGATCGGCATGCAGATCGCTTTCCGCATCAAGCGGAGAAAAATCATTCTCCCATTTTTTGTTCCTGATGTTGATTATACCGTTTCTGGTAAAAAGCATGCCATTTCTTGCGTTTCTGGTTGGCATTACACAATCAAACATATCAATTCCCAGCGCAATGTTCTCTAATATGTTAATCGGAGTACCAACGCCCATTAAATAACGTGGTTTTTCAACTGGTAATATATTGCATACCACTTCTGTCATGGCATACATTTCTTCTGCAGGCTCACCTACCGATAAACCACCTATGGCATTACCCTCGCGGTTCATGCTGGCAATAAATTCGGCCGATTTAATCCTTAAATCTTTGTATACAGAACCCTGAACAATCGGGAAAAGTGTTTGATCAAAGCCATATTTAGGCTGGGTATTATCAAAATGGGTACAGCAACGCTCTAACCAGCGGTGTGTCATTTTAATTGAATTTGCAGCGTAAGTGTAATCGCATGGATATGGGGTACACTCATCAAAGGCCATAATGATATCGGCACCAATGGTACGCTGGATATCCATGGCATATTCTGGCGTAAAAAGATGTTTCGAGCCATCAATATGCGAACGGAAAGTAACACCTTCTTCTTTAATTTTACGCACCTGACTTAAAGAATACACCTGATAACCACCGCTATCGGTTAAAATCGGGCGGTCCCAGCCAATAAATTTATGTAAACCACCTGCTTTTTCCAAAATATCGAGCCCTGGTCTTAAGTATAGGTGGTAGGTATTTCCGAGAATGATTTTTGCGTCAATATCATCTTTAAGCTCGCGTTGGTGTACGGCTTTTACCGTTCCGGCTGTGCCCACAGGCATAAAAATAGGGGTTTGTATTTCGCCATGGGCAGTTGTTACTGTTCCGGCTCTGGCTTTAGATAGTGGATCGTTAGCCTGTAAACTAAATTTCATCTGTATTTATTTATTTTTCTCCAATTGTCAGATGGAGCTTACCACCATCAAAATACGTTTTATTAGATACTAATTGTTATTTTGATGGCAGACGGTTCATATGTATTTTCCTCGTCAAAAATCTGCCAAAAATAGCAAAAATTGAGGGCATATTTTTGTTTAATTTTTTATCAACATAAAAGTGTTTTACAGATTAAAAATGAGAAATTTGCGCCTATTTATTTTACCATCGTGATATTAACTCCGCTTGAAATTATTCTGCTCTCGATACTGGGCTTCTGCCTTTTAGTTCAGCTTTATTATGTGCTCTTTGTTCATTTAAGGCTGGCGCGGGTAAGTATAGAAGAAGTACCTTTATCGGCCAGAAAACCCATTAGTGTAATTGTTTGTGCCAGAAACGAAATTGTAAACCTGGAGCAATATCTGCCTGCTCTATTGAGTCAGGATTACCCTGAATTTGAAGTGGTTGTGGTTAACGATCGTTCGTGGGATGGTACTGAAGAGTTTTTAGAAGCTTTTGAAAAGAAGCACCGTAACCTTAAAGTCGTTAAGATTTTAGATAACGATAAGTTTATTGCTGGTAAGAAATTTGCCGTTACCATGGGGATTAAAGCAGCTAAATACGATTGGCTGGTATTTACAGATGCGGATTGCATGCCGGCATCGAACCATTGGTTAATGGATATGCAGCAACCTGCTGATGAACAGACCGAAATTGTATTGGGCTACTCGCCATATATGAAAAAGAGAAGCCTTTTAAACGCGCTGATCCGCTTTGAAACCTTTTTTACTGCAGTTAATTACCTGTCTTTTGCCCTCAAAGGTATGCCTTATATGGGGGTTGGGCGTAACATGGCCTATAAAAAGTCGCTTTTTTTTAAGCACAAAGGCTTTGCGGCGCACATGCACATCCCTTCGGGCGACGATGATTTGTTTGTAAACGCACATGCCAATGCTTATAATACGGAGGTTCGTTTGCATCCGGATAGCCATGTTTGGAGCGAACCAAATAAAACCTGGGCAGGTTACCTGCGTCAAAAGAAACGTCATTTCGGTGCCGGAAAGCTTTATAAACCGAAGCACAAGTTTATTTTAACTGTACAGATCGTATTCCAGTTTTTGTTTTACGCTTTTTTTGCAGGTTGCATGTTTTTAAGTCGTGAAGCACAATATGTAGCTGCAGGTATTTTCGTATTTAGTGTCGTGATCAGGTGTTTTATTTATCCAAAACTACTTAAACGGTTAAACTATGGCGATTTGCGTTGGTGGTTCCCGATTTTAGATATACTTTTGTTTCTGTTTTTAATCCTGAACGGGTTTTTATCGATGTTTGGGAAGAAAAAAGTAAATTGGAAATAGTTCATAATCCTTTAGTAATTGCAATATGTCTGATGTAAAGCCAGAAATCGTTTTAAAATATTTTCCTGATCTAACAGCAAAACAGTTAGCGCAATTTTCGCAATTGTTTGATTTATATAGCTTTTGGAATGCACAGATCAATGTAATTTCGAGAAAAGATATTGAAGAATTATACGAGCGCCATGTGCTCCACTCATTGGGCATAGCCAAAATTTGTACTTTTAAAGCTGGCGAATCGGTACTGGATGTAGGTACCGGAGGCGGCTTTCCGGGTATTCCACTGGCTATTTTATTCCCTGAAACCCAGTTTTACCTGGTCGATTCGATAGGGAAAAAAATTAAGGTAGTTAAAGAGGTAGCAGCAGCATTGGGTTTGGAAAACCTACGTGCCGATCATTTAAGGGCTGAGCAGGTTAAAGAAAAATTCAATTTCGTAGTTTCGAGAGCGGTTACCCGTTTAGGCGAGTTTTATCCCTGGATACAAGGCAAGTTTAAAAAAGAATCGGTTAATGCAATTTCCAATGGTATTTTGTACCTAAAAGGTGGCGATTTAGCCGAAGAGATTAAAGAATCGAAACTGAAAGCAGAATTGTATCCGCTTTCAGCTTATTTTGAGGAAGATTTCTTTGAAACGAAGTACGTGGTTTACGTACCGCAGTAGTTACTGCTTTTTAATTGGGTGGCCCACAACTACAACTTCTTCAACCGGACCTCCTTTTATCTTTTTAACCGGAGTTGCATTTTTGCTGGCCGGTATGGAGTAGCCTGTAACAGTTACTGATTTCAATCGATTCTGGTCAGCTTTACCAGTGCTACTAATCGTTTGTGCGCCGTTATTATCATTAATTACAGATATACCTGTAAGGGTTTCACTGTCATTTCCACTCTTTGCAGCTTTAGGCTCAGCAGGTGGAGGTGGTGGTACCGATTTTCTGTTTTTGGTTGGTTTTGGCTCAATTGGCGGGGGTGGAGGTACCGATTTATCATCTCTTATTACTATTGGAGGAGGTAATTTTTTACCGTCCTTCTTAACAACAGGGGGCTGAATACGGATTTCTTCTACTTTCGGGGCTGCTTTCTTTGCTTTTGGAGAACCCGGCGCTACCGGTGGAGGTGGTGGAACCAGTTTTATTTGCTTTACTTTTTTTCGGGTATCCTGCAAAGCAAGGGTTAAGCTTTCCTTTTTTTGTCCTAGCTGGATGGTTCCATAATCTTTTGTAAATGCCGTAGTAGATAAACAGAGCATAAATCCGGTTATTGGGATAACGAATAACAATTTGAGCCTGGCCCATTTTGCTGATTTGGTTTGATTTAACATACTTATTCTATTTTTTAATAATGACGAATTAAAAAAATGATTGGTTAGGCTAACTTTTTGACTGCCATAAGAGTTTTGAATCAGAAACATGGCATATTCATACTTGGGAATATCTTTATTGGTGGTTACTTCATCTGCCAGGTATTCGTGAATGAGTTTAATATCATTTTTAATCAGGTAGGTGATTGGATTAAACCAACTGCTGATCTGGATTAGCTCGAATAACAAAATATCCAGGCTGTGCCTTTGCCTGATGTGAACCATTTCGTGCTTTAAAATGGTTGTTTTATGGTCAAGCCCGGGATCGATAAACAGTAAATTGAAGAATGAAAACGCCATTTTAGAGTTCTTCATTTCAATTAAGGTAATGCCATTTTCTTTGGTTTTTTTAGCCTTGCGAACAATACTTTGAAGGCGACCCAACCCACTGCAAATTTTTATAGTTAAACCCAGAGAAATCAGACAGTAAAATAACAGAAAGGCATTTTCAAAGGTTAGCAAAGTAGTTGGTTGCTGAATTGGGCTGAACGCAGCATAACTAATTACTACTTCTTCTTTTAGAAATCCCAATTGAAAAAATGGCAGTGTAAAAGAAAGTACCGTGCTGAAAATGAGATAATACCTGTTTAACCCATAAAAAGTTTCGCGGTGCAGGAATAATCTGTAAAACCCATAAAATATTACGAGATACAGATTGGCTTCGAGTAAATAATATAGCCAGCTCATCACTTGTTGTTTTTAAGTTTTTCTGCCAATTGGATAATTTCATCAAGTTCTTCGGTGCTCATACTCTTTTCTTTAACCAGAAACGAAACCAGACTTTCGTACGAGTTTTCGAAGTAATTGTTCATCACCTTGTTTAGTGCAAACCGCTTATAATCAGTTTCTTTTACTATAGGGAAATAGATGTAGGTATTGCCAATCGCCTTATGATCTACAAAACCTTTAGTTTCTAAAACCCTGATCACTGTTGAAACGGTATTGTAAGCGGGTTTTGGTTCGTTCATCTTTTCGATTACATCCTTTACCAGGGCTTCGCCCATTTCCCAAAGGATGAGCATAATCTGTTCTTCTGCTTTTGTGAGTTCTTTTATCATGGTAACTATTTTTATAGTTCGGTTAAATGAAGTTAATACTATAAAACTAGTTTTCAAACTATTTTTATAGTATTTTGTTTAATGTTCTGATAATCAGTTTATTATTTTTTATTAAAAATAAAGAAACAATAAAAAACCTGCCACATAGGGCAGGTTCTAATCTTTTTATAGCGGATGAAGAAGGTATAATTAAAATTTCTGTGATTTTTGAGGATTATCCATCATAATCATTTTGTCTTTAAGTAATTGTTGCAAGCCAGTTTGTGCATCAATACGTTTTACCACATCTAAAACTACACCGGCTGCTTTACTAAAAAATGCAGGGGTAATGGTACTGTATTCGTCTGTTGCTTTGTGGTAATCTTTATGGTCTTCTACACCAAAGTACAGGAAGGGGATATTTTTAGCATTAAATGCACCCTGATCGCTTTGGTTGGTCCAATCGTCGTGCCCTTGTTTAGGGTCATCGTGCCCTAAGCTAACTTTAATATTGGTTCGGGTGGTATCGATATATTGCTTTAAATCGGGATATTTAAAAGTACCACATACGTACAATTCGCCTTTATCACTATGGCTAATCATATCCATATTCAGGTTAATGGCAATGGTATTAACCGGCACCGGCGGATTGGCTACAAAGGCTTTTGCGCCTTGTAAACCCATTTCTTCAGCATCAAAAGCGGCGAAAATAATGGTGTTATTGGGTTTGTTTTTGGCATAGTAGGCTGCAATTTTTAGTAATCCGGCGGTACCTGATGCGTTATCATCGGCACCATTGAAAACCTCGTCTTTAACCACCCCCAAATGGTCGTAATGTGCCGAAACAACAATTACATTATTGCCCTTTCCGGGAATGTAACCAATAATGTTGGTGCCATTTACTTTGGTGCTGTTTCTGCTGTTAAATGTAAATTCCTGTGCATAATTTACATGCTGCGGATAGGATTTTAAGCCCAGTTTCTGAAAACGCGCTATAATATATGCCCTGGCCATTTCTGCACCTTTGGTACCTGTTTTCCGGCCCTGGTATGCATCTGATGAAAGCACTTCAACATCTTTTAGCAATTGGGTATCGAGCTTTTCGTTACTGGCTGTACTTTGGTTCTTTACTGATGAACAGCAGCTTAGCATCATGGCTAAGGGAATAATATAGAGGATTTTCATGAATAATAAGTGTTGCTGTCATTGCTTTTTGCCTCACAACGACGTATTGTTTAAATTTTCCTAAAGATATTAATTATTGGCGTATAGAAAGGAAAACGTTGTTAAAAGCACTGTATTGCGTTTATAAACCTGATGGAAACGGCAGACCGAGCTTTTCGCGAGGCTATAATGTACAGCAGGACTGAAGGCCGCCAAAGGCTGTTGTTTTCATTTTCAAATTGGAAAAACGCTAAAAAGATTGACTCACGAAAATCGGGACAGGTTACCCTTACAGTCCTCGTTTCAACGAGGATTATTGAGAAGTCCATTTTTAATGCACATAGATAAAAATGCATAGCGATAAAATCGCTTTTCTCATACATCCTCGTTACAAACGAGACGATGCATGTTACTGCTTTAGTCTTTTTGCTTTTTACTAAGCTTTTAAGCCGCTACTTCCCTCAAATCGACTGCTACAACCCTCGAAACGCCCTGTTCAACCATGGTAACGCCATAAATAATATCGGTACTGGCAATGGTACGTTTATTATGCGATACAATGATAAACTGCGATTGATCAGAGAATTTGCGGATAATATTGTTGAATTTATCGATGTTGGTATCATCCAATGGGGCATCAACCTCGTCGAAAATACAGAATGGGGCAGGTTTTAACAGGTACAGCGAAAACAGCAAGGCAGTTGCCGTTAAGGTTTTTTCGCCACCCGATAACTGGTTGATAGATAGCGGTCTTTTACCTTTCGGACGGGCTACAATATCGATGTCCGCTTCCAGCGGGTTGTGGATATCTGATAAAATCAGGTCGCAACTGTCTTCATCGTTAAATAAAGAGCGGAAAACTACGATGAAATGCTCGCGAGCCTGCGTGAAGGCCTGCATAAATTTATCTTTTGCCGTATCATCTATTTCTTTTATCGTTTGTAAAAGATCGGTTTTAGCGGCATTGAGGTCTTTTTTCTGGTTTTGGATAAAAGTATAACGCTCTTCCATTTCTTTGAAAGCTTCCATGGCCATCGAGTTAATGGCACCAAATTCATCCAGCTGGCGTTTCATTTTTTCTACCTTCTGGCGGATTTCAAATTCACTTTCAAGCGCTTCGATAGCGGTTTCAGTCTCCAAAAGATCGTTAATATCGATGTTAAACTCCACTGCCAAACGCTCTTTTAAAGCATTGAGATCAATTTTTAAGGCGTTCTTTTTATCCTTGATTTCGGTTAAGAGAAAATCGGTTTCTTCGCGGTTTTTGCGGATGTTGATTAAATTGTTCTCAACTTCGTTTATACTGCCTTTGATTTCGAAATACTCTTTTTCCGCTTCAGCAAGGCCTTTTTCCATTTCTTCACGCTGCTGATACATCTCTAAAAGGGTATCGTCGTTCAGGTCGGTATGTTGCAGCGTAGCTGTAATTTGGGTAAGCGCTTCCTGAAGTTCTTTATCGTTTTGGGCAATACGTTTGTTTAGTGCTTCTTCCTGCACAAAGCGGTAATCGAGATCTTTTTCTAAACCCGATAACTTATTTTGTTGCTGATGAAAACGGATATTATCCTGGTTGTATTTACCTGCATTATCGTTTACCAGATCGGCAATTTCCTGATAGTTAAGTTGCTGCTCCTGCAGGTTAATGTGATCCTGCTGTTGCTTTTTCTGTAGTTCTACCAATGCCGGTAGTTTTTCTGAAAGCGATTTTTCTATCGATACAATTTTTTGCGCGATATCTGTTTTGCGGTTTTCGCTGGTAGTAATAAACTCCTGGTACTGGTCGCGGCGGGTTTGCACAGAAATATGTTCGTTGTTTAAACGGTTCATTTCCTGTTGCAAAGCATTGATCTGATTAATTTTTGAAGCTTCTTTTAAATTGAAAATCTGATCGGTTTCGGCTTTAATGGCTTCGTTATATTTATTAATCAGCGATTCTGATGCTTTAATTTCTTTGGCTAAATTTTCTAAATTCTTGGCCCGGCCAATCCTTTTACCTTCAAATAAGCCAACCGAGCCACCTGCTAAAGTAAATTTGGTTTGCGCATATTTTCCGTTTTTGGCCAGTACAGTTAAGGTGTCGCCAGGTGTTGTTTTAAAGCGATTTTCTTGTTCGTTAACAGCGATATACACATTTTGCAAAAGCAAAGTGCAAAGATGCTGGTACTTTTTATCTACTTCGGTAACCGATAAAGCCGAAACCAAACCTTCATGTTCGGCCAGGTTAGGGGTTTTATCGGGTATGTTTTCTAAAATAAAGAAATTGGCACGGCCGCGGCTGGCATCTGTAAGGAGGTTAATGGCCTGAACAGCATCTGCATACTTCTCAACCACATAATGATTCATTACCGGTTCGAGGTAATTCTCTATCGCAATGCGATAATCTTCGTTACAGAATAAAATATCCGATAGGAGCAGGGCAGTTTTGGCAAAGGATGTATTTTTCTTTAAAAAGCGGATCGACTCCGGGAAACCTTCCAGACTATCAACCAGCGATTTAGTGAGATTGTACTCGTTCTGCTTAGCATCTTTTTTCCGGTTTTCTGATGTCAGTTTTTCTTTATTCGAACTCAGGTTTGTTTCGGAAGCAGCTAATTGTGTTTTTAATACTTCTTCTGCTTCAGTAAGGTTTTTAATGTTAGCCTGTTTCTCTCTCACCTGTATATCGAGCTCTGCCAAAGCATGGTCGAAAGCTTTTAATTCCAGGGTTTTAGTCTCGGTATCATCAACATTGCGGTTGGTTTCCTGTACCAGGGCATCTTTCTGGATATTAAAGATATCTATTTCCTTTTGCGATTGATAGACTGTACTTTGCAGTTCATTAAGTGATTTTAAGAGGTTATCGATCCGGTTTTTCTCGGTTTGCTGTTGCTCACGGAGGGTATCCAAAGTCGATTTCAAGATCTTTAAGTCCGATTCCAGCTTGTTAAAAACTTCGGTTTCGGTTAAAATTTCCTCATTCAGTCGCTTAATATTGTATTTAATGTGGTTAACCTGGTTTTTATCTTTTTCAAGTTCGCCCGATAAACGTGTTTCTTTTTCCTGTAAAAAACGCATCTGTTCGTTTTTTACTTTTTTCTCACTCTCGTAAGCGCGTATTTTAGAAACAAACTCGTTGGTGGCCTTTTGTTGTACGGAAAGGTTTTTCTCCTGACTAATACTGCCCACTTTAAGTTTTTGTAAATCAGCCTCGCCGGTATCAATTTTGGTGCTTAGCTCGGTACGGTTTAGCATTTGTTGCTGTTCCTGGGTTTCGAGTGCGGCTAAATCGGTACGGAAAAAGGCAATACGGTGGGTGGCCAGTTGTACACTTAACTCGCGGTATTGTTCTTTTAGTTTATAATAACGTTCTGCTTTACGGGCCTGATTTTCGAGTGTTTTCAGGTTCTTTTCAATTTCGAAAAGTAAATCTTCTACCCGTTCTAAATCAGTTTCTGTATCTTTTAACTTGTTGAATGTCTGTCTTTTGCGTAACTTGTATTTTGAAATACCCGAAGCTTCTTCGAACAGCGACCTGCGACTATGCTCTTTGTTGGTGATAATTTCATCCACCATTTTAAGCTCGATAATCGAGTAACTGTCAGAGCCAATTCCTGTATCCAGAAAAAGGTCGGTAATATCTTTTAACCTGCACTGCACATCGTTTAAACGGTATTCGCTATCGCCGTTCCGATACAGTTTACGGGTTACGGTAACCTGCGAATAGGCTGTAGGCAGAATATTTTTGGTGTTATCGAAACTGAGCGAAACTTCAGCAAGCTGGGCCTGTTTCCGGTTTTTGGTACCATTAAAAATAATGTTCTCCATTTTCTCCGAACGGAGTGCTTTTGTGCTTTGTTCGCCCAAAACCCAGCGCATGGCATCAATTACATTCGATTTTCCGCAACCATTAGGTCCCACAATAGCCGTAACCCCCTCATTAAAGTTGATGGTTACTTTATCGCCAAAGCTCTTAAAACCTTTGATTTCTAACTTAGTAAGCTGCATGGTTGTATTCGGGAAAAACCGACCCCAATATTAAGGATAATTTTGGGCTTTCAGGGCAACAATTTTAAAAAAATAAGCCATATTTGGTGTTAGAATCAATTTATGGATATAGAATCTTTTTATACGGGCTATCTTACCGCACAAGGTGATAAAATTTATCTCGGGGATAAAATCAGGGGCAAGTTTTTCTATAAAATGCAGGTTCAGTATGAGATGGAAACGCAATCTTTTGTACTGGTTTCTCAAAATTCGCAATCGCCTTACCGAAAATATCTTGTTTCTGACCTGGAAAAAATTAATGGATTGAGCATTGTTGGTAACCACTTATTCTTTAAGGAACCCAAAGTAGGGGAAAAGGTAAAAATTACTGTTGATAATAAGGGTGATGATTTTCCTTTCGGTAGCCTGGTCGAAGTTACGGAGGTTGTAGATGAATGGAATATTCAGGCTAAATCTTTGGTAAACGGGCAGTTGGTACAACTCAAAAGCGGCGAATTTTTGGAAGATAGATCTGGTTGGTAGGGGAATAGAATTAAGTTATTTTCTTAACAATTCGCATTCTTATATTGGTAACAAAAAGCGCATCTAAACTTTAGTTGTCACGTTGAGCCTGTCGAAACGCCTCCAAAAGTGTTGAGGTAAGCCCTTCGGCAGGTTACCATTGACAGATCTAATAGAAGATCGTCATTTCGACTGAAGCGAAGCGTAACGGAGAAATCTATAGAGGTAGATTTCTCGACTACGTTGCACTCCGCTCGAAATGACGACTCCGGAGGGGCTGTCACTAATGTTGATTTTATCTAATAAATTAACCCTCAGGGTTACAATTTATAGAAAACTACTTTACAATCATCAGTTTTGCGAATTTGAGTAGCAATTGCTTATTGCCCAATCCCTGGAAAAATACCGTTGCTTTAACGTCAGGCAGCGATCCTTCTAAACTGATTATCTTGCCAAAACCGAATTTTTCGTGCTCTACTTCCATGCCACCCTGAAACTCGTGTGGTTGCGAAGGTGTAAAACCAGCTGTTGGCACATGCGCCTTTGCCAGTAAAGACGTGGTTTTAGGGCGTACGGGTGGGGTAGAAGTGGTTGTTCCTGCCGGTTTGGGCTTACTGAAGAAATCGCGTGGCTGCGAAGTCCAGGTTTTGCGTTCATCATCAAAACTGCCTTCAATTGAATTTGATCTGGCTGGTTTAACATCCAGCTCCAAAAATTTCGGACTAATTTCGTTGATGAAACGACTTGGTTCGCAGTTGGTTAGGGTTCCCCAACGGTAACGTGAGGTAGCATAAGTTAAGGTTAATTTTACCTCTGCCCGGGTAATGGCCACATAAAACAAACGGCGTTCTTCTTCTAAATCGGTACGGTTAGTGAGCGACATTTGAGAAGGGAAAAGATTCTCTTCCAATCCCACTATAAATACGTTCTTAAACTCCAAACCTTTTGCCGAGTGGATGGTCATTAAGGAAACGCTATCCTTGTTTTTATCGCCGTCCTTGTCATCGTTGGTTAAAAGGGCAACATCCTGCATAAAAACTTCAAGGCCTTTTTCCTCGATATCTTCACGTTCAGCGAATTCCTTAATACCATTTAGCAATTCCTGGATGTTTTCGTAACGGCTACGGCCTTCTACGCTATCGTCGGTATATAATTCTTTTAAAATACCGGCATGTTGCGCAATAAATAAGGCTGCATCGTAAGCATCCAGCTTTTTGGCTTCGGCCTGGAAGCTTTGCACCATCGTAGCAAAATCATTCAGCTGGTTGGCTAAACGGCCATCTAAGTACATGTGGGCATTAGCAATAACTTCCCACATGGTTTTGCCATGCTGATCGGCAGCTACAATGATTTTATCCACAGAGGTATCGCCAATACCGCGTTTAGGATAGTTAATTACCCTTTTTATGGCCTCTTCATCCTTCGGATTAAAAGTTAAGCGGAAGTAGGCAATTAAATCTTTAATCTCTTTGCGCTGGTAGAACG
The DNA here is from genome assembly GCF_903166585.1 of Pedobacter ghigonis. Taxonomy (GTDB): domain Bacteria; phylum Bacteroidota; class Bacteroidia; order Sphingobacteriales; family Sphingobacteriaceae; genus Pedobacter; species Pedobacter ghigonis. Next base: position 232,240 of record NZ_CAESCM010000008.1, on the reverse strand, counting down.
ATTGACCGCCAAATATCTTGTAAGGGATGTTTAATTTACGCAAACCCTCCTCCATGGCCCTGCTTTGGGCATTGGTACGGTATAAAATGGCAAAATCGCTATGCTGAAGTCCTTTGCTGGTCCGTTCCTGGATAATGGCTTCGGCAACTAATTTACCTTCTTCATTGTCGGTAAAAGCACGCGAAACTTTAATGCGTTCGCCAGGCTCATTGTCAGAAAAGACATTTTTTTCGAGCTGGTTTTTGTTGTTGGCAATGATACTGCTTGCTGCATCAACAATATTTTGGGTAGAGCGGTAATTTTGCTCTAACTTATATACTTTTAAATCAGGATAATCGCGTTCGAAATTTAAGATGTTTTGGATATTTGCCCCACGGAAAGCGTAGATACTCTGTGCATCATCGCCCACTACGCAGATATTCTGATAAGCAGCAGCCAGTTTTTTCACAATGGTATATTGCGAAAAGTTGGTATCCTGGTACTCATCCACCATCAGGTACCTGAATTTTTGCTGGTATTTATTCAGTACATCCGGGTGTTCTTTAAGCAGGATATTGGTTTTGAACAATAAATCGTCGAAATCCACTGCCCCAGCCCTAAAACAACGTTTGGCATAAGTTTCGTAAATCTGGCCAATTAAAGGGCGTTTATTCTGGATATCTTCGGCCTGGATCTGATCGTTGGCCTGGTATTCGCCCCACGAGATCAGGTTATTTTTAGCAGAAGAAATGCGGCTGAAAACAAAATTGGCCGCATATAATTTATCATCGAGCTGCATTTCTTTCAAAATGGCCCTGAGTACGCTTTTGCTATCGTCGGTATCGTAAATGGTAAAATTGTTTGGATAACCGATTTTTTCGGCTTCAACACGTAAAATTTTGGCAAAAACAGAGTGGAAAGTTCCCATCCAGATGTTTTTTGCCTCGGCACCCACCACTTTACTGATACGCTCGCGCATATCTTTACTGGCTTTGTTGGTAAAGGTAAGTACCAATATGTTAAACGGATCGGTACCAGTTTGGATAAGGTGAGCCACGCGGAACGTAATTACGCGGGTTTTACCAGATCCGGCACCTGCAACAATCATTACCGGTCCTTTTGTATTCTCTACTGCAGCTCTTTGCTGCGGGTTTAATCCTTTTAAATAATCCAATTCGGCTCCTATTTTTTTGAGGTTCAAAAATAAGAATTCCCTGGTTTTTTAATGAGATTGTGGAGAAATAGCAGAGAAAATCTTTTGAAAATCAGAATCTATGTATCCAGATGTCTGTTTTGCTGCAGCTGCTACACCGAACCATTTTTAACGGCCCAATCTACCATCGAATCGAGCACAGCGAAAAGATCTTCGCCCGGTTTGGTCAGGCTGTAGGTAACAACAGGCGGAACAACAGCTTGCGCATCCCTGTACACAATAGCATCGGCTTGTAGCTGCTTCAAATGTTGAATCAGCATCTTTTCGGTGATCTGTGGAATGGCCCGTTTCAGTTCGCTGTAGCGTTTAGGCCCACTCATTAAATGGTAAATGATGATTGGTTTCCAATAACCGCCGATTTTTTCCATTACAAAGGTTACGGGGCAGCTGGTTAATGCCACGCCCTTGTTAAAATTTCTGGTCGAACTCTCTTTAACTGCTGTCATGTTTACATACTTTGGGGTAAGTACTTGTATAAAAGTAAGTACAAATATAGCTTTGTATTCATAATTTAAAAACAAAATATCATGAAAATCACATTAACAGGATCGTTAGGAAATATTACCAAACCACTTGCCGAAACTTTGGTTGCCAAAGGCTACGAAGTAAAAATTATTAGCAGCAATCCCGATAGGGCCGAAGCCATTAAAGCGCTTGGCGCTATTCCATTAATTGGCAGCGTAGCTGACACTGCATTTTTAACAGCCGCCTTTACGGGTGCCGATGCGGTTTACACTATGGTACCTCCCGATTTTTCGGTGCCTAAGTTTAAGGCTTATATTAGTGAAATTGGTAAAAACTATGCGGTGGCTATTCAGCAATCGGGGGTGAAGAAGGTAGTGAATTTAAGTAGTGTAGGAGCCGATTTGCCAGATGGAACCGGGCCAATTGCCGGATTGCATGAAGTAGAAAAAACTTTCGCCCAACTGGATGGGGTAGCTGTTAAACATTTGCGTGCAGGTTATTTCTATATCAATTTCCTGGCAAACATCGATATGGTAAAGCACGCCAATATTTTAGGTTCTAACTTTGGTGCCGGTGCAAAATTGGTATTGGTGCACCCAGGCCACATTGCCAAAGTAGCTGCCGAAGCATTTGAAGATAATTTTACCGGAAAAAGCGTGCAGTATGTAGCCAGTGATGATGAAAGTACACCGGCAGATGTAGCTAAAGCCCTTGGTTCTGCAGTGGGTAAACCAGCGTTACCATGGATTGAATTTAGCGATGAAGATGCTTTTAACGGAATGACAGGCGCAGGTTTGCCCGAAGAAATTGCTAAAAACTATGTAGAAATGGGCGATGCCATCAGGAGTAATGTACTTTTTGTAGATTATTATAAAAACAGGCCGGTTTTGGGTGGCGCTAGCCTTCAGGATTTTGCAGCTGAGTTTGCCACAGCTTACAACAGCTAATTTACTTAAAGTTGCCTGGTTTTGAAACCGGGCAACTGTTTTTATGTTTACATCCAGCTTTCGTTTTGGTGCTCTACCTGGTACAGCCAATAATTTGCCAGCTGTTTAATTTCGGTGTAGTTACCATATTTAAAATTAATCTGACCTGCGGCAGTGTGCAGGCACAAATGCCCAACATCTACACCTTTATGCCAAGGGTATTGAAATGTTGTAATGGCTTGTATTTTAGCGGGTGTGATTATTTCGTAAGAGATATCCCAGATACCGCTCTTTTTAACAATAAACTCATCGCTAACCGAAATACGGTGTTTTTTGTAACTGATATAAATCATTACAATACCAGCAAGCAAATAAATAGCTGCTGCAGCTATAAAAGATTTAACCTCAGGAACATTTAAAGCAACAACCAGAAAAATAATCACTGGAAAAACCAGTTTAAAGAAAATGGGCAGGTTTAAAAAACGCCAGTTGGGAATAAAGGTTGTATTTGTCTGGGGAAGCTTACTCAATATCATGCGTAGCAATTCATCGCGCTCGGTAGGGTTACAGCCCGGAATTTCCATGGTATTGCCCTGCATTTCATGTCCCTTCTTGCTTTCGCCAAAATGTGCCTGCTTTAAACTTACATTCAGCATATTCAGCTTCTTCTGGAAATAATTTTGGCTGTATTTGGTAATCTGCACTTTGGTGGGGTTAACCAGTGTGTTTTTCTTCGCAATTAATCCTGATGAGAGGAGCAGGGCATCTTTGTGTTGACTAATTTGAAGCTCAAAATACTTGTAAAAAGTCCTGACCATGTTGATTACAAGCAAAACAACCAACAATACGCCAATTAATATTAATGCTGTTACGATGGTTAACATGCCGGTAACGGTGCTTTCTATTGCGTTTTTATCAATCTTAAGTCCGTCTAACAGCTGTCTGCCCTCGTAAATTACCGTATAAAAGAATGCAGCAAGCAGTGCCAGGCTCTGTCCGTAATTTGAAGTAAGCCCAACCTTAAACAAAGTCCATGAGCTTATTTTTAAAAACGGAGTTTCTTCAACAATTTGAGCCGCTGTATCCGCTTCCGGTTGGTTTTCTTCAGCAACTTTTCTATCTAGTAAATGTGCTTTGAGGTTGTATGCGGAAGTTTCATCAATGGCCTTAATGCTTACTTCTTCGCCGTGCGTGCCCGCAGTATCTATTTTTAAGCCGTAAACACCTATAATTTTCTGTAGGATAGATTGATTAATATTAACCTGCTGGATTTTATCGAGCTGGATAATTACCTGATCCCGATTTAATATCCCTTTATTTACCACAAATTCCTGTTTTTCTTTATCTAAAAAGAAAGTGAACTTTAAATACCAGAGGTAAGCAAAAAAGAAACTGAGCAGCAACAGCACAACAACGCCCACCAAAACATAAAGGATATGGTGGAATGGCATTTTAATAAAGGCTAAAACGAAAATAAAAAAAGTAGCCTTTACAATCTTTAAAAAGGTATGAGCGGCCATTACAATAATACCGGCTGCCGATTGTCGCTGAGGTTTACTGAAATCTACGTTCATTGTTGCGTTTGTTCAATGGGTTTGTTTTCAGTTAAATCAAGTTTGTTTAAGAGTAAATCTCTGATGCTTTTAGCCTCTTCAATCGGGACGCCAGAAATGTGGATATGCCCCGTTTGGCCGCCTGCTGTAAAGAGTTGCAGCGATCCCAGGTGAAAAAACCTGGATAAAATACCTTCGTTGAGCTCGATATGCTGGATTCTGTTTAAGGGTACAATGGTGGTAGATTCTGCTATGATACCGCTTTTATATATCACATCGTGTGTGCGGATGGCATAACCCCTTTTCTTAAAACTAGCCCTGTACAGGAGGAATAATATAGCTGCAAATACTACGTAAACAGCAGTTATTAAGAAGGTGTAGCCCCTGATTTCATTGATGAAAATCAACAAAATAGCTGCGCCTGCTCCGATGGTGCTTAAGAAAACAGACAGGTTAATGCAGATGATTTTCCAGTAATCGGAGTGAGGATGTTGAAGTGCTATTTCTTCGTATTTAGGAAGTGAACTGATATCGATCACCTCATTGATAAAAGTTTCTGTTGGCATTGTTAAAGATATAAAACAAATTAATCAGGTATGTGACTAATGATTAATTGTTTTGTTACCGCGCAACGATAAACTTTTTGGCCGAATTGTACTGACCTGAATCTGAAGAGATTTTAAAAAAATAAATGCCGGGAACAAAGGTAGAAGTGTTAATCTCCAATGTGTGTTTGCCGGTGTTTAAGTACTCGTTTACAACAGTTTTGACCAAACGGCCCATTAAATCGTAAATCTGGATATTGATTTTATCTGATTCGGGCAGCACCACATCAATAAAGGTTTGCATGGAAGCAGGGTTGGGGTAGTTCTGCGTGACTGTAAACTTTAAGAACTTATCAAAAATAGCTTTGTTTATGGCATCGAAAATAACATAACTTACCAATCTGTAACCGCGCGTATTGGGGTGAAAAGGATCCTGATAGAGCGAGAAATCTCTTCTCATAGCAGCGTTAACATCGGCCAGATAGATTTTGTATTCTGCTGCAAGGCGTCTGTATCCTGCATTAATACTTCTAATGTGGGCATTTACAGTAACATAAGATTTGATGTTACGGTCATCTATATTTTGCAGGGTGCATAAAATAGGTACCAGCTTTTGTTTCAGGCTGGCTGTAATAAAAGCGCGCATGTTGGCGATGGTTTCAGCAACGCTTCCTTTACCTGCAGTAATGGCTATTGCATCGTTAATCCCCATGTCTATTACAATAAAGCCGGTTCTGTTGCTTATGGCATTGTCAATTCTCAGTAGCCCCTGAAAAGTCGTTTGTCCGCCAATACCATGGTTGGTTATATCTACAATTTTATTGGTGTAGCAATTTAAAAAATTGTTTTTCAGCATGGTTTGAAAACCTTGCCCGTTTACCCCTTCAACAGTACTGGCTCCAAAAGTTACAATGTTGATGCTATCTTTCGAATAATACTGGGCAGCTTCGGGGCAGCTAACACGTGTTGGGCTCTGATTTGGGGCTGGAGTCTGCGCAAAAGACGAATTGCAAACACAAAGCAGTAGCAGCGATAAAAATACTAGTGCACTATGCTTCATTGTAAAATTTCTTTCTTTGCAGGTTTAAGGATATCTGTTTGCGCAATGTACAAAAAAGTAAATATAAATTAAGTCCTCTGTTTTCTTTTTTTACAAACAATAAACCATTTTTTTGTATTTGTTGGCAGACGAGTTTGGGATGATAAAAAAGTACGGGCTTATATCTTGTGTTGCAATGCAATGGCCAACCCGGATAGTTTTACGGTTAGGTAACGATAATTTGGATTGTATTTGGTGTCGTTTATCAGGTAAAACCTATATTTGCCCAAACTAATTTTGTTATGCAAGAAATTAAAAAATACGTAGAAACGCACAAACAACGTTTTTTAGATGAATTGTTTGAGTTATTGCGTTTTCCATCGGTTAGTGCCGATCCTAAATATAAAGGTGATGTTTTAAAAACTGCCGATTATGTAGCACAGAAACTGAAGGATGCAGGTGCCGATAACGTAGAAATCTGTCCAACTGCCGGATATCCTATTGTTTATGGCGAAAAAATTATTGATGCCGCTTTACCCACTGTTTTAATATATGGTCATTACGATGTGCAGCCAGCTGATCCGTTAGAATTATGGCATACGCCTCCATTCGAGCCAACTGTTCGCGACGGTAAAATTTATGCACGTGGTGCCTGCGACGATAAAGGTCAGTTTTACATGCACGTAAAGGCATTCGAACTGATGATGGAGACCAATACCCTGGCTTGTAACGTTAAGTTTATGATTGAGGGTGAGGAAGAGGTTGGCTCAGCTAATCTTGGTATTTTTGTTAAGGACAATGCCGAACGCCTGAAAGCTGATGTAGTTTTAATTTCTGATACTTCGATGATTAGCATGGAGCATCCATCAATCGAAACAGGATTGCGTGGACTTGCCTATATGGAAGTAGAAGTGGTAGGACCGAACCGCGATTTACACTCAGGTGTTTATGGTGGAGCAGTAGCAAACCCCGCTACTATTCTTTGCAAAATGATTGCTTCTTTACACGACGAAAATAACCACATCACTATTCCGGCTTTTTATGATAAAGTGGTGGAATTATCAGACGAGGAGAAAAAAGCATTAAATGCTGCGCCTTATGATGAAGCAGAATACAAGAAAGATCTTGATATTGAAGAGGTTTGGGGCGAAAAAGGCTATTCTACCTTAGAACGTACCGGTACCAGACCAACTTTAGAAGTTAACGGTATCTGGAGCGGTTATATTGGCGAGGGAGCTAAAACCGTATTGCCAAGTAAAGCCAATGCCAAAATTTCGATGCGTTTGGTGCCAAACCAAAACTCAGAAGAAATTGCCGAAATTTTTACTAAACACTTCGAAAGCATTGCCCCTAAAAATGTAAAAGTAAAAGTTACTCCGCATCATGGTGGCGAACCGGTGGTAACCCCAACCGATAGTGTAGCTTACAAGGCTGCCGAAAAAGCTATTGAAGATAGTTTCGGTAAAACTGCTATTCCAACCCGTGGTGGAGGTAGTATTCCAATTGTGGCGTTGTTTGAAGATGTTTTAGGTATTAAATCGGTACTTTTTGGTTTTGGTTTAGATAGCGATGCATTGCACTCACCAAACGAGAAATACGATATCTATAATTACTACAAAGGAATTGAAACCCTTCCTTTGTTTCATAAATATTTCGCAGAACTAAGTAAATAAACTTCTTTTCTGTCCATTAATCCCTGTTTGGTTTAATGCTAAACAGGGATTTTTTTTGAAAATTAACACCCTTATTTCATCAGAGGTAAAAATGCTACTTTTTAACCGCAAAGCACGCAGAGCGTAACGCAAAGGCCCCTAAAGCTGTAAATTGTTTCCAGAACCTGAACGCTGCTTTTTTTTAAACCACAAAGAACAAAAAGAAAATACACAGCGTACAAGAAGAGTAAGGTTATGCGTTATTGAATACGTCATTCTGGCGCATTCCAGAATCTCTATTTTTTAATCAGGAAAGTATTGAGCAATATACCTCAGTACTTCTCTGTGAAAACTCAACGCCCTCTGTGGTTAGTTGTTTTTTTAGCAATTGGATAAATAGGCTCCCTGCTCAGCGTCCTTCGCGCCATTTCTTCACGTACTTTGCGGTTAAACAGATTTTTTTCTAAATTGTACCCATGAAATATTTATTCTCATCTCTTTTACTTTTATCCGGGCTCGCTTCTTTTGCTCAGGATACTAAAACGATTAAGCAATCTGGAAACCCGATTTTTAAAGGCTGGTATGCCGATCCGGACGCGGCTGTTTTCAATAATAAGTACTGGGTTTACCCCACTTACTCTGCCCGTTACAAAGAGCAGGTATTTCTGGATGCATTTTCATCAGATAACCTGGTAACCTGGAAAAAACACCCACATATTTTAGATACAGCAGCTGTAAAATGGGCCAATAAAGCCATGTGGGCTCCGGCAATAGTGCAGAAAGACAAAAAATACTATTTGTTTTTCGGTGCCAACGATATTCAGAGTGATAAGGAGATTGGTGGAATTGGGGTAGCAGTGGCCGATAAACCTGAAGGACCTTACAAAGATCACTTGGGTAAACCTTTGGTTGATAAGTTCTACAATGGCGCACAACCTATTGATCAGTTTGTGTTTAAAGATAAAGACGGTCAATATTACCTGATTTATGGCGGCTGGAAACACTGCAATATTGCCAAATTAAATAAAGATTTTACCGGTTTCCTGCCTTTCGAGGATGGAACTATATTCAAAGAAATAACTCCCGATAATTACGTAGAAGGACCTTATATGTTCATCAGAAATGGTAAGTATTATTTCATGTGGAGCGAAGGCGGCTGGACCGGACCCGATTATTGTGTAGCCTACGCGGTAAGTGATTCGCCATTTGGTCCATTTAAAAGGGTAGGTAAAATTTTACAGCAAGACGCAACAATTGCGAGAGGAGCAGGGCACCATTCTTTAATCATCAATGAGAAAAAAGGTAAATATTACATTGTTTACCACCGCAGACCACTAACAGAAACTGATGGAAACCATCGCGAAACCTGTATCGATGAAATGAAATTTGACGCAGATGGCAATATCCTTCCGGTAAAAATTACCAACGAAGGGGTTAAAGCGCAAAAATTTAAGTAATTACCGTTCAGCTGGGAGTTTTATTTGATTTCCAGCTGAACTTCACTTTCCTCCAAAACCGTTTTTACGCGTGCTTTATTGAGTGTTTTAAAACCCCAGGTACACAATAAAAGCATACAAGCAATTCCTAACCAAAGCCAGTTGTAACCCAGGTTTTTGGCCACTAAAAATCCAAAATAAGGACCTGCAAGCTGTGCGCACGACCAGCTCAGAGTATAACCTGCTGCATATAAACCCCTGTTATGCTCATTGCTTCTGCTAATTACTATGGTATTAATGAATGGTAGCGTAAGCATCTCTCCACAGGTAAAAACAACAATGGTAAGTACGGCGGCAATAATATGGAAACTAATCGGCGCACTTAAAATGATATAAGAAACAGAGAATAAAACCGCACCAATAATAATAAAGAACATTGGTGATCTTTTTGCCTCAATCTTATTGATCATTACCATTTCAAACAGCGCAATTACAGCCCCATTTATACCAATAATAATACCTATAGCAAATTCATTAATGTGCCATTGCTCCTTAAAAAATACGGGAACAACCCTGAACATTAAAAAAGCACAGGTAATAAAAAGAGTAGTAAGCAGAATAAATTTGATGTAAAAAGTATCCTGCCAGGGTTTCATAATCACAATATTACTGGCATTTTCCCTGGCCTTTTGAATAAAACCTTTCACCTGGGGTAAAAAAGATAGAATCAATAAGCCAACAATGATGCTCACTCCGCCCTCTACAATAAATAAAAGGCGGTAGTTAATTGACGCAATAATACCAGCCAAACTAATACCTACCGACCAGCCAATATTAACCGCCAAACGGTTTAAAGAGTAAGATCGCGTTATAGTGTCTGCTTTGGCATAATGTGCAACTGCGGTAAAGTTTGCAGGACGAAAAGCCTCTGAAAAAAAGCTGATTACAACGGCCAGGACGCAAAGGGTAGAAAAATGCGTAATGGTAGAGAAAAGAATAAAAAGTAATCCACTGATAACGGACGAAATGATCTGTACTGGCCTGAACCCAATCATATCGGTCAGTTTTCCACCGGTTGCTGAACCCAGAATAGAACCTGCACCAAATAAGGTAATAATCAATCCGGCATCCATTGCTGATCGATGTAAACTCTGGGTAACATACAAACCCATAAACGGAACAGCCATGCTGCCACAGCGGTTAAACATCATTACAATGCTCAGTAGCCAGGTTTCGCTACTGAGACCGCTAAAAGAAGCTTTATAGGTATTAAAAATGAGTTTAAACATTGGTCGAGCTTAATCAGACAAAAATAACAAAGCATTACTGATTTAAAGGCTAAAATTAGACTTGTCTGGCTCTTTTTACAAAAACATGCAGGTTATTACTTTTAGAATTTTTAGCATATTTCGGCTGTATTATGCCCGAATATTTATATACTTCTTTATCTTTCAAGAATCTTATTTTAGTCTTAGTGTAATCCAATTAAATTCACGCCTCAAACGCAAACGCCAATCGAAAAACTGCGTAACATCAGTAACTATATTTTAAAACCAGACCATTTTCATGACCAGCTGGCTCCTGCTATTGCCGATTATACCACGCTCCTTTTCGATATTGGTGCCATACAGCCAGACAATGTTGTAGACAGGGAATTTATTGAGCTGCCTTACGGCGATGCCATTGGGACGTTTTGGGCTGCTTTTTGTGTAAAAGAAATTTTCAGAACGCAACGTTTTTGCAGGGGACTTTATTTAGCCATCAAAGACAAGCTGGCACAAAAAGAAGGTCCGGTTCAGGTGCTTTACGCAGGTACAGGGCCTTTTGCAGCGCTGGCATTGCCGGTTATGATACAATTTAGTCCTGAAGAGGTTCAGTTTTCACTGTTGGAAATCAATCAAAACAGTTACAACAAACTCCTTGATGTAATTGCAGCTTTTGGCCTGGAAAGGTATATAAAGCGCATTGAAATTGCCGATGCGACCACTTATGTTTTACCAGATAAAGAAATTGATATTGTTTTAAGCGAAACTTTGAACCGGGCCCTGATTACTGAACCTCAGGTTTTTATTATGCTCAACATTGCTAGTCAACTGGGACCAGATGTAGTTTATTTACCGCAGGAAATTAAAGTAAACCTTAGTACTAAAACAAGAAGTGAGAAAACACCGACTAATCTGAAAACCCTGATCAATTTTGACTTGGCCTGCATGAAGCATATTATAAGTAATTCTAATCAGGGCGAGTGGCTTTTTGACGAGGTAAAATATGACATTGGTGACTGTGAAACAAAAGACCTTTATTACACTACTGAAATTAAAGTGTACAAGGATAATTTTTTAGGTTTTCGGGACTCATCCCTCAATTTACTGGAGAAGGTAATGTTAGATGAAAAAGATTCAAAAAATCTGTTCTTTCAATATAGCGCTACCCAACGCACAGGTTTTAAGGTGAGTACCAGAAGCATGAAATTGAAATAGTAAATAGGAGAGCCTGTAAAGAGGCCTCCTTTTATAAAAACGATTTTTTAATTTAAAGATTTTACCCAAATTAGAGGCAGAAATAGGATATGCCGCCAGAGAGAAAAACCCCAATTGTTAAAAAGCCTGTTACCCGTAAAGCTGTTGTCCGAAAACCGGCGGTCAGGAAACCTGCAGCCAGCAAAAAAAAACAGACTAAAATTCCTGTACAGCTTAAAATCGCCATTGCAGCTCTGTTGCTGGTTTTACTTTCCCCACTATATTACGGTTATATTTTGAAGGGTTTTGTAGCTACCTGGCGTTGGGTTAAAGATTGGGGGCAAGATCCCAACTACCGCACATACGAGAGTTTTAATATCAAAATTCCTAAAAAATATACCGTTCACGGCATCGATGTTTCCTATTACCAGGGCAAAATAAACTGGCCCAAAGTAAAGTCGATGAAGGAAGATGAGGTGCAAATCAGTTTTGCTTTTATCAAAGCTACAGAAGGCGTTTTAATGGTCGATCCATACTTTCAGCGCAACTGGCGCGAAGCACCTAAATCCGGTATTATTTGCGGAGCCTATCATTTTTTCAGGCCTCGTAAAGATGGAAAAACACAAGCTAAATTCTTTTTGCAGGTGGTAAATGTAGAGAAGGGCGATTTGCCTCCTGTGGTTGATATTGAATCGCTGGATGGTGTTTCTCCGCTAAAAATGCGCGCCGAACTGTCCGATTTCCTGAATTACGTAGAACTGAAAACCAAAGTAAGGCCAATAATCTATACCGGACTTAAGTTTTATGAAGATTACCTGGATACTCATTTCAGCGATTACCCTTTGTGGATTGCGCATTACTATCAACCTAAATTACGACTGGATAATAGCCGCTGGAAATTCTGGCAACATTCTGATAAAGCCAAAATAAACGGCATTGGCCATGTGGTAGATTTTAATGCTTTTAACGGTGATAGTTTGGCACTGGATAAGATGCTGGTTCATTAGTAGTGGTTCATTTGTTCATTGATCATTAGTTCATTCATCATGTCGCAAAAAAAAAGTCGGTAGGTTAAGTTTTAAGCCCTAATAAACAATTAGTTAAATTGTTAATATTTGAGCCATAACTATTGGCAATAGCTTTTAGGCATAAGTTAATAAACGTATAATGCTTTCTTTGAATAATTTGCGCTGAAAAAATAACAACTATGCATACCAATAAACAAATGACTATTGAACCAATGAACATTATATGGCGTTGGCAAGATCCAATGAACAAATGACTATTGAACGAATGAACTAAACCGTCCAGCTTTCGCATTTTTCTAAGAAAAATTCATCTGCTTCAGCACCAATACCAATTTCATCTGGTACATCCAAAAAGTAGCCATTATAGGTTAATCCACCAACAACCGGATCAACCAGGTGGCCTAATAAAGCTGTATCAAGATCAAAAAACTCTACATTCGGGCTCGCGTATGCGAAATGCAGGTTAGCACTTAGTGCAATTCTGGTTTCGAGCATACTGCCAATCATGCATTTAACACCGGTTTGCAAAGCCTCTTCGTGTATCTTCTGTGCTTCTAAGATTCCTCCAGATTTAGAAAATTTGATGTTCAGGTAGGTTGTCGACTGGCTGTTAATCAGTTTTCGGGCATCGTGGTGGTTGTAGCAACTTTCATCGGCCATTAGTTTAATTGGCGAATTGAGGTTAAGTTCGGGTAGTTTGTCATCGTACCAGGTGCGCATGGGTTGTTCGCAAAATTCAATATTATATTTTTCAAGTGCACCCAAGGCAAACAGGGCATCATCAAAACTCCAGCCCTGGTTGGCATCCAGGCGTAAGGTTATTGCTTCGCCAACAGCCTCGCGGATGTGTTTTACCCGTTCTATATCATCATGGACGTTTTTGCCCAGTTTAATTTTAAGGATGCGGCACCCCTGGCTTTTATATTTTAATGCAGTATTGGCCATTCCTTCAGGTGTGTCAATACCAATCGTCATATCGGTTTCAATGATACGTTTTTGTCCACCTAAGAATTTGTATAGGGGTAAATTGGCATGTTTAGCCGCAATATCAAACAAAGCCATGTCAAAAGCACTTTTAATGGTGCTGTTATGATCGGCATAACCCAGCAAATCATTCATTCGCTCCGGAATATCTAACGGATCTTTGCCTTTTAAAATGGCGGCAAAATCTTTAGCCATAGCAATACAGGTTTCCTGCGTTTCGCCTACAATCATCGGGAATGCAGAACATTCGCCAATGCCGTGGATGCCTGCGTCGGTGTAAATGCGCACCAATACATTTTGTGCAAAGTGCATGGTACCTGTTGCAATCACGAAAGGCTCCATGGTGATGCTAAAGCGGTATATTTCGGTATGGGTGATTTTCATGTTTTTAAGGCTTGAGGTATAAGGCTGAGGGTGTAGGATTTATAGGTTGTCTAATTCGAAACGTTGTCTGTCCTGTTCTATCATTGCTTTTAACTCTTCCTCTTTCGGTAAGTACAATAGGTATTTGCTGGCAAAAAGTTGATTTTTGTCGCTTAAAACGGAATATTTTACTATCGTTTCATCTTTTTCGGTACAGAGTAACAGGCCAATGGTCGGATTGTCGCCGTCGTTTCTTTTCAAATCGTCGAACATCCTAACGTACATGTCAATTTGGCCAATATCCTGGTGACTTAAACTTGTCGTCTTAAGATCGATAATCACAAAACATTTTAAAATGTAATTGTAAAACACAAGATCGATGTAAAAGTCTGAAGTATCTGTAGCTATATGCTGTTGACGGGCAACAAAGGCAAAACCTTTGCCAAACTCCAATAAAAATTTTTGAAGATGGTTTATAATTGCAGATTCTAAGCTCCTCTCTGTGTTTTTAATATCAGGATTCAATCCTAAAAATTCAAATATATAGGGATCTTTAATGTAATCCTGAATATTGGCTTGGGTTTTAATTTCTTTTGGAGCTGCTATAGCTCTTTCATAAGATAGGGAATTAATCTGCCTCTGTAGTTCTCTACTGTTCCAGTTAGAGGTTATAGATTCATTGATGTGGAATTTTCTTTTTTCTTCAGAATCTACTCGGGATAAGATCCGATAATGCGTCCAGCTCAATTCGGTACGCAATGCGTACCAAATCGGAAATGCAGAATAAAACGACCTCATATTATTCAAATTTCGTTCGTCGAAGCCTTTTCCAAATTCTAAAGTTAATTGAATTGAGAGATTTTTCAACGTTGCTTTCCCGTAATCTGCACGCAGTTTTCCCTGTTGTTCGTCTTCAACAATAAGTTTTCCAATTTGCCAGTATGATTCCAGCAGTGCAGAATTTGCGGCACGGAATATTTTTAAACGAGATTGGTTTACAATCTCTCTTATGGCATTAAATAACTCATTTGTTGTCAACTCCATTCATCAAGCAGATTTCTCAACTAAAGTATAAAAACAAAAACTAAATAGAAACAGGTTTGTAGATTATTAATAGATTTACGCTTCAAATTAAAACTCCATTTTCCCTGTTGCTAACATGTCAGAAACCAATAATTTAATCCACGCTTCTTCACCTTATTTACTACAACATGCCCATAATCCGGTTGATTGGTACGAATGGGGGACAGAAGCATTAGCAAAAGCCAAAGCCGAAAACAAACTGATTTTAGTCAGTATAGGTTATTCTGCCTGCCATTGGTGCCATGTAATGGAACGCGAAAGTTTCGAAAACCACGAAGTAGCCGAAGTAATGAACCGGCATTTTGTGTGCATAAAGGTCGATCGTGAGGAACGTCCCGATATCGACCAGATTTACATGTACGCCATTCAACTCATGACCGGCAGCGGCGGCTGGCCATTAAATTGTATCTGCCTTCCCGATCAGCGTCCGATTTATGGAGGAACTTATTTTAGAAAGAACGATTGGATCAATATCCTGGAAAATGTGGCTGGCTTATGGGCAAATGAACCTGATAAAGCCATCCAATATGCCGAAAGGCTAACTTCGGGTATCCGGGAAAGCGAAAAGATAATTCCGGCAGTTAACCAGGATGATTATACCAAAGAACATTTGACTGAAATTATCGAACCCTGGAAACGTCATTTCGACATTGGTTATGGTGGTTACAACCGGGCACCAAAATTTCCATTACCCAATAACTGGGTGTTTCTGTTGCGTTATGGATTTTTAAACGACGATCAATCTGTTTTTACAGCTGTTTGCCATACCCTCGAAGAAATGGGACGCGGTGGTATTTACGATCAGATTGGAGGTGGTTTTGCCCGTTATTCAGTAGATGATAAATGGCACGTACCACATTTTGAAAAGATGCTTTACGATAACGCCCAATTAATCAGTTTATATACAGAGGCATATCAGTGTACCCGGTTCAATTCCTTTAAACAAATTGCAACCGAAACCATTGAATGGGTTTTTAACGAAATGACTTCGGCTGATGGCTTATTTTATTCGGCCCTGGATGCAGATAGCGAAGGGGTGGAAGGTAAGTTCTATGTTTGGGATAAAGCGGCTTTTGATGCTGTATTAGACAGTGATGCTGCTTTGATAGGCGAGTACTACAATGTTACTGAAGAAGGCAATTGGGAAGAAGAGCAAACCAATATTTTGCGTAAAACCGTTAATGACGATGATTTAATACATAAATTCGGGATTGATACAGAAACCCTGTACAATAAGGTAGAAGCTGCCAAAGCTAAACTAATGGCTGAGCGAGATAAGCGTGTTAGGCCTGGTTTGGATGATAAATGCTTAACTGCCTGGAACGGCATGATGATTAAGGCCCTGGCCGATGCTGCAACTGTTTTAAGCCATAAACCTTATTACGACAGGGCTTCGGCGGCAGCCAGATTTATATTAACTAACCTGAGATCGGCAGAAGGTGGTTTATACCGCAACTATAAAAACACAAAAGCATCTATTACCGGTTTTCTCGATGATTATGCTTTTCTGATTGAAGCTTTAATTGCCCTGTACGAATATGATTTCGATGAAAAGTGGCTGGATGAAGCAAAAATATTAGCGGATTACGTAATCGCCAATTTTACAGATACAGATTCGCCTATGTTCTTTTATACCTCTGCTGAAGGGGAAGATTTAATTGCCCGTAAACACGAGGTAATGGATAACGTAATTCCGGCTTCTAACTCTGCCATGGCACAGAACCTTAAAAAACTTGGACTGCTTTTTGATTTGGAAAGTTATACCGAAAAAGCTGCAGAAATGCTAGCTGCGGTAGAACCTAAAATTAAAACCTATGGTTCGGCTTATTCTAACTGGGCCATACAGTTATTAAACGAAGTTTATGGTACAAACGAAATTGCCATTACCGGATTAGAAAGTGAAGTGATTAAACTGGCATTAAGCGGACATTATATTCCGAACAAAATTGTGTTGGGCGGAACAAAAAGTAACCTGCCGCTGTTAAAAGGTAAGCAAAGCAATGAAACAAAAGTTTATATTTGCCGAAATAAAGTATGCCAGTTACCGGTTAACACTGTTGAGGAAGCATTAACGCACATACAATAAAGAAAAATAGATGAATATTTCACCAAACTCAGTAGTCGCATTAACTTACGAATTGCATACTACTAACGAAGAAGGACAACAGGTTTTTGTAGAAAAAGCCGATGAGCAAAATCCTTTAGTATTTTTATATGGCGTAGGCATGATGTTGCCTAAGTTTGAAGAGCATTTAACCGGCTTAAAAACTGGTGATGAATATGCTTTCGAATTATCTGCTGAAGATGGTTACGGAACAATTGATCCAGGTGCTTTTGCTGATTTGCCAAAAACCATGTTTACTGAAGCTGGTGGCGAATTGCCAAATGTTGGTGATGTGATTCCTTTGCAGGATAACAATGGTAACCAGTTCAGAGCAGGCGTTACTGCTGTGCACGAAGATACCATTTCTGTAGATTTAAACCACCCAATGGCAGGTAAAAACCTGGTATTTAATGGTGTGATTTTAAACGTACGCGAAGCTACACAAGATGAGTTGGCTCATGGTCACGCACACGGTGCTGATGGTCATTCAGGTCACTAAGTCATAAATAAGCGATTTCAAAGAAGTCAAGTTTAAATAGCAACTTTGCCATTCAAACTTGACTTCTTTCGTTGATATCCACGTTTAATCCTCGAAAACCTCTTCCAATACCAGTGTAAAGCCCGGTAAAATGCTGGTAGTTACCTCCTCGCCGGTGGTAAGTAATTTGGTAGGCTTAAATTTACTATCCTCATCAAGAATATACCTGAAAAATGTTTTATCAGAAGTACTTACAATCCAATATTCTTTAACACCGGCTTCTTCGTAAACTTCATATTTGTTAATCAGTTCCTTTTTATTGTTGCCTAGTGATAAAATTTTAACCACAATATCGGGTGCACCAATACAACCCCGCTTATCCAGCTTTTCATGATCACAAACTACAACAATATCTGGCTGAACTACAGTAAAAACTTCTTTGTTATCTTGTGTTTTCTTAGCCAGACGTACATCAAAAGGATCAGTGTACACCTGACAATGTTTTCCTTTTAAGATGTTATAAATTGGACCAAAAATATTGGTTAATACGCGCTGGTGAAGGCGTGAAGGAGCAGGACTCATTCTGAAAACATGTCCTTTAATAATTTCCAAACGCTCTTCAAAAGTAAAACGCAAATAATCGGCATAGCTATAATAGCCAGCGAAATCTACCTCGTTAACAGTTTGAATAGGAGGAAGTTCTTCCTCAGTTGGATATGGTTTAATATTTTTCGTAGTGGCGTTAACCAAATATAATAAATATTAAACGATTGGCTAAAAATCGATCTTCAATCGCAAGCCACCATTGGTAAGATTCAGGTTTTCTTTAGAGAAAGTTTTCATGGGCAACCTTAAAAAAGGCTCAATTGAAATGTTATTCTTTTTCGAAATTTTCTGTTTATAACCCAGCGAGAAATTGTAAAACCCAATGTATTTATCCGGATCTATATTATTTTCGGGCTGCGGCTCAGTTGTTTTCTCCTGTACAATCAGCATTTTCTGATCGGCCAGACCATTTGCTGTAGAATAAGAAACATTTTGCACCTGATTAACGATATAATTATTCTGCTGACTGTTGTTGATTACAGCTAATGCCGAAATACCAACACCGGTATATAGTTTATCGCTGATGTTATATTTTAATTCCAAAGGAATGTTTATTCCGCGCACTTTGGCATCAACTGAGGTTAAATTTTTGCCCGATAAGCTTTGCGGAGCCTGAGCATTCAGTGATTCGGTGGTACTGATTGAAGCATAGGAAACACCCGAACTGATCGACAATTTATTGGCTATAGCATAAGATAGGGAAACACCATAGTTCATGGTTACCTTATTGTCATTTCCCATCGAAGGGGCCACATACACATCAGGTGTCCATTTAGATGGCTGGCCTGTTTTTGAAACCGGCTTATTTTGATTATCACGACTATCCTGTGCCAGTAAATCTTCAAATTTCAATCTTTGAACAGGAGCAGGTGCAGTTTTCTTCTGCGTGCTTAAAATATCTATAGGTTTAACCGGGGAATTAGCCAGATTAATTCCTTTAAGGGTATTATCGAGTAGGTTACTGTTGGTTAAACCAGTTTCTTCAGTATTTTGAAGCACAGCATAGTTAGTGCTTTCAGCTGCTAAAGGTTTTGTATTGCTTGTATTTTGAGTATTTCTGTTAATGCTTAAAAGTGCTTCGTTAGTACCATTAAGGGTGGTTACAGGTGCAGGATTTTCTTTAATCTCTCTGGTTTTATCAACTTTTAGTTGAGTACCCTTGTCATTCTGCTGTTTAGTATAAGGTTTAACAGCAGCGATCTCATTTTTTTGTTCCTGGGAGTTAAGTGCAAAAAATACCCCGCCAAATACAAAAATTAAGGCAGCAGCGGCCCATAACGGCCAAAATGCAATCCGCCGTTTCTTTTCTTCTTTTCCTGAAAAGCGCTCCCAGGCCCCCACAGGATATTGTTCCTCGTGGCTTTGAAGCTGTGATTTGATATGCTCAATTAATTCCTTATCCATTTTTTTCATATGAATTAACCAAGGTATTTAGGTAAAGGGTACGTAACTTATTTTTAGAGCGTGTTAAGTAAACACGGCTCGAACTCTCGGGGATATTCAGCATTTTCGATATCTCATCGTGTGCAAAGCCTTCAATTTCATATAAGTTAAATACCAGTCTCTGCGTATCTGGTAAGTGATTTAGTAAGTTCAAAATATCATTAACATGAAGTTCGGAGGCTACTGAAACGTTTGTAACCGGATGTTCGTGTTCTGCCAGATCATCAACATAAAACTGAATTTTTGAACTCCGTATTTTATCTATAGCGGTACGCGAAGCGATCTGCGCAATCCAGCCCTTAAACGAACGCTGTAACTCTTCGGGGTTTTTAGGCGGTTTGAAAGTGCCTACATGCTTGAAAATTTTGATAAACGTATCATTTACAAGCTCTTCACTATCCGAAGGATTCTTGGTATACCTTAAAATAATGCCCATTAAATAGCCATAAAATGATTTATACATCATTTCTTTACAGCCATTGTCGTTTTTTACACAGCCTTTTAAAATTTCCTCAAAACTGAGTATTTTTTTTACCACTCCTGTAAAGGACTATTTGTTAAAGGTTTATCATGATTGATTTTTACAAATTTAAGAAAATAACACTGCCCAAAATTGATGTGCAGTGTCATTTTCAATTTTCCACAGGTAGAGTAGATTATTTGTTTGTCATAACCGACAAACCAACTCCCGTGCTATCGGTTTTAGATGATAACCCTTTAGCCCAGATCGTATAAATTTTTCCTTTTTCAATTTTTACTGCAGGCAAAGTAACTTTAACTGTTCCACCTTGTTTTAACTGGAAAGTGTAGCTATCGTTAGGTGCAATGTTGGTAAAGGTTGTAAATTCTTTAAATGCTTTTGCTGTAAATAATGGAGCTTCAGTGCCGGCAATAGCTAAATCAAAGGGGCTAGAGCCTGGACTTAAGTTTACAAAACGAACTTTAGCTTTGTCGGTTTCAGGTGCTTTTAAATCGTCTTCCAAAACCAAAAGTTTGGTCGATTTTAAAGTATCAACCACGAAAACAGAATAAAAAGATCCTGATTTTAAGGTTGCTGTAGCAGTAGTTAAATATTTTAATGAATCTTTTTTAGCTACTCCAACCAATCTCGTGCCTGGATAAGCAGCATAGTAACCTAAATCTTTGTTATAGGTAAAGCTGTTTATTTTTTGGTTGTCGAGGATGAAATCTAAGGCTGCTGTTCCTGGCGATGCGTGTACAAAGCCAATACCGGCAGCTTCGATAGGATCGTTGTTAAAGTCTTTTTTACAGGCAGTTATAGTCAGTGTAATTGCTAGGAGAGAGAAAATAATTTTAGTAGTGATACCGAAGTTTTTCAAATTAGTTTTCATTTTAATGTTTTAAATCAATTTTTTGAACAAAATTGGTTAATGGCCATTAACGCTTTTTTCTTGTAAAACGATTAAGGCAATGAAAACGCTACAGCAGAAATTATTTTTTTAAGAAATTAATGTGTTGTGATAAGATTTTTGGTTAATCTACCGTTATATCGCCATTTATAATTAGTTTGCTTTTTACAGCACTTCCATTAACTTTTGCAGGTACAAAGGAGAGATCATCAGGATGCAACTTAGAAAGGGCAATGATTTCAGTTTTGTTATAAGATGGAGAAGTAATTTTTACTTCATAGTTAGTTAATTGACCGCTATCGCTGATGGTAAAAATATAGCTTAATTTATGAAATCCCTTTATATGCTTTAATTCATTTGGAATATGAAAGCGATCGGTCAAAAAGGACATTCCGTATAAATGGCCACCAATTTTTGCCGGATAAATAACTTTATCACCTTCTTTTAGTGAATCAATTTCGAAAGTTATCTCTTCAATCGGTACATTGTATTCTAACTTTTTGGTGGAGTAATTATATATCTGTTCAAGTGTATCAAGGGGGCAGAAAAAATGCCAACGGCCTATTCGTTCGTTGTTTTTGTACATGCCTGTAGCAAGTTTCTTTTTGCCTGAAACTATGGTCGCTATGCCATTTTTAATACCCTTTTGTGATTTTAACTCTGTAGAGTGCTCAATAAAGCCTCCGCGTACATACCGATAGTGAGTATGTGTAGAATCAGTTTTTTGGGCTGAAACAGAAAAACAGATGAAAGAAAGAAGGATAGAGAGGAGCGTTTTCATAACTTAAATTATTGTATAAAGAAAAAGAGTTTTGACATCATATCAAAACTCTTTTTCCGCTTATTTTTTTTAGCCGTACATTTCTTCGCGGAGTTTTGCAACATCAGCATTGTTAATATACTCATCGTATGTCATTAACTTATCAATAGTACCTTTTGGCGTAATTTCAATAATCCGGTTGGCAACTGTTTCTGTTAACTGGTGATCTCGCGATGTAAACAATATCGCACCTTTAAAATCTTTCATACCATTGTTTAATGCCTCAATCGATTCTAAGTCAAGGTGATTGGTCGGCTCATCAAACATTAGTAAATTGGCTTGTTGAAGCATCATTCTCGAGAACATACAACGCATTTTCTCTCCTCCCGATAAAACTTTAACGTTTTTCAATACTTCCTCACCTGAGAACAACATACGGCCTAAAAAGCTGCGTACAAATTGCTCATCAGCATCAGTTCCAGAATATTCGCGTAACCAGTCTACCAGGTTTTCGTCTTTTCCTGCAAAGTACTCAGAGTTATCGTTCGGAATATCGGCAGTACTGATGGTAACACCCCATTTAAATTCACCTTTATGGGCTGCATCGCGACCGGTTAATACATCGTAAAACGCTGCAGTAGCCAAACTGTTTTGAGATAAAATGGCAATCTTATCTCCTTTATTTACCATAAAAGTGATTTTGTCGAACAATACACCGTCATTTCCGCTTTTACCAAGGTTTTCAACCTGTAAAATCTGGTCGCCAGCCTCACGGCCGGTATTGTTGAATATAATGGCCGGATATTTACGGCTTGATGCCTTAATCTCGGTAATATCAATCTTATCTAAAGCCTTTTTACGCGAAGTAGCCTGCTTAGATTTCGAAGCATTTGCACTAAACCTCCGGATAAATTCCTGCAACTCCTTCACTTTATCTTCCATTTTCTTGTTCTGGTCGCTACGTTGTTTTAACGCCAGCTGACTAGATTCGTACCAGAAGGTATAGTTACCTGTGTAAATGCTCATTTTAGCAAAATCGATATCCACAATATGCGTACAAACAGCATCTAAAAAGTGCCTGTCGTGCGATACAACCAATACAATATTCTGGTAATCGGCTAAAAAGTTCTCTAACCAGGCAATGGTTTCGATGTCCAAATCGTTGGTTGGCTCATCCAGTAATAAAATATCTGGGTTGCCAAATAGGGCCTGAGCTAATAATACACGTACTTTTTGTGTGTTATCAAGCTCTTTTAATAATTTATAATGGTTGTCTTCAGTTATGCCTAAGTTGCTCAACATGGTTGCAGCGTTACTTTCCATGTTCCAGCCATCCATTTCAGCAAAAAGATTTTCCAGTTCTCCGGCACGTTCGCCATCCTTCTCGGTAAAATCCTCTTTCATATAAATGGCATCTTTCTCTTTCATAATGGCATAAAGCTCTTTATGACCGATCATAACTGTTTCTAATACCGAAAACTCGTCAAACTCGTAATGGTTCTGTTTTAAAACCGCCATTCTTTCGCCCGGAGTAAAAGCAACACTGCCCGAAGTTTGGCTAACTTCTCCCGATAAAATTTTTAGGAAAGTAGATTTACCTGCACCGTTAGCGCCAATTACGCCATAGCAGTTGCCCTGGGTAAATTTTAAGTTAACATCCTCGAATAATGTGCGTTTGCCGTATCGTAACGATAAATTAGAAACTGAAATCATGCTATAATTGAAATAAGGCGCAAAGATAGGCAAAAAGGTTGAGGGTAGGAAAGTAGAAGGTTAAAAGTTGGAAAGTTATAAAAATTGAAAGGCTTGAAGGCGGGAAGGTTAAAGGTGGGAAGGTATTGAAAAAAACAATAAGGTTTAATCTGTTAATCTGTGGAAAAACATTTATTTTAGCCTCATGGAAAACCATCCGCTACTCGAAACCATCAAAACGACCCTTCAGAAAAATAAAGTAGAAAAACTGGCCGCCATTGCATCTGAAGATACTTTTTCGGTTAAAGATTTGATCGACATTAGTTTTTATGCGGATGAACAGATTGGTTTCAGGGCGGCCTGGATTTTAGAAAATGTATACACTAATCATCAGGATAGGTTTTTGCCCCATAGTCTTTATTTTCTGGAAAAATTTCCACTCCAAACCAATTTTTCAGCCCTAAGGCACTTTGTTAAAATCCTTGCCTTTATGACAAAGAAAAATGCATCGTCAGAAATGAAGGAAATCATTGTTAATTACGATACCGACCATTTGGTTGAAGTTGTTTTTAGCTGGTTGATTGATGAAAAGGTACCTGTAGCCATTAAATCGCACTGTTTGAATATACTGGCCAATTTAAATACTAAGCACAATTGGATTAAAGATGAACTGATGGAAACTATGGATTTTTTAGTCGATAAAGAGAGTATTGCATTTTTTGCGAAGGTTAAACAGATTAGGAAACAGCTTTCGGTTAGGAGGTAAGGCGGCTAGGTGGGGGAGCGAGCATTGGGTAGCAAGTGTTAAGTATTTAGTATAAAGTAAAGAGTATTAAGTATCTGGTATTTTATTTTTTTTGCTTTTACTCTTTTTGCTTTCTGCTTTGGTCTTTCCGCTTTGGTCTTTCCGCTTTCAGCTTTAGTCTTTCCGCTATATTAAAGTCAAATCTTACGGTGTAGTTCGATTCGCTTTCTGCTTTCTGCTTGGGTCTTTCCACTTTTCGCTATTTTTACCACATGAGTACTACTTACGAAATTGTATCAAAAGTTATAAAAGAGCGCCGTAGTATTTTTCCGGCGAGTTATATTAAGAAAGAAATCCCTGTTGAAGTGATTAACCAGATTTTAGAAACGGCTAATTACGCACCAACACATAAATTAACAGAGCCCTGGCGTTTTGTGGTGATCAGAAAAGCAGGCTTAGCTAAGTTGGGCGAAGAGCTAGGCCGTTTGTATAAAGCATTGGTAAGTCCACAACAGTTTTTACAGAAGAAATACGATAGTTTTACCGAAAAAACGAGTCAGGCCGATTGTATTATTGCCATTAACATGCAGGTTAGCGGTAAAATACCCGAATGGGAAGAATTGGCAGCTGTGGCTTGTGCAGTACAAAACATGGCAATTACAGCAGAGAGTTTAAAAGTTGGCGCTTACTGGAGTTCGCCACCACTGATTGATGATTTGGGCGATTTCTTAAAACTGAAAGAAAACGAAAAATGCATCGGTTTGTTTTACATGGGCTACCACAACGAAAAACCCTGGGAGCCGAACCGTGGACCGATTGCCGAAAAGGTGAGCTGGATTGAAGAGTAGTTTGTATTTAATAGCTGATGGATTATAGCCAATAGCCAATGGTTAATTTTACCTGGAGTTTGTTATCTTACACCTTTACGTTTTCCATTTGGTCCTGATATGCTAAATCCACTCGATCAATATTTTGAGCAAAAAGATGAGCCTGTTAAAAGTTGCCTCCAGTATTTAAGGTTGCTTTTAACGGGCTATGCTGATATTACCGAACATTGGAAATACGGTATGCCTTTTTATTACCATAAAGGAAAAATGTTCTGTTATCTTTGGATTCATAAAAAACTCCATCAGCCTTATATTGGTTTGGTAGATGGAAAACACATCGAACACGAAGATTTATTGCAAGAGAAAAGGGCCCGAATGAAGATTTTATTAATCAACCACCTGGATGATATTCCCAAAACGAAGATCGAATCCATTTTAGTACAGGCCTTTGCGCTTCGAAAATAAAACCATCTCGCCTCGCTCATTTTACATTATTACATTTTCCATTACCCACTATGTCTACTTTAAAGTCGAATTTATATCAACTGTGTTTAACCTTCATTCAAAAAAGAATAGAGAATATCACTTATTCAATGGAGCAGGCCCGTCAGGCTTCAAATGATGATACCAAGAGCAGTGCCGGCGATAAATACGAAACCACACGCGAAATGATGCAGCAGGAAATGGACCGGAACAGTAAATTGTTGTACGAAGCCGGGCAGCAGAAAATTGCCTTGCAACAGCTCGAAAATGTAGAATCAGCTAAGCTGGTTAAAAATGGTAGCCTGGTATTCACCTCTGAGGGTAATTTCTATATCAGCATTAGCGCAGGAGAATTAAATGTAGATGGACAGAAGTTCTTCGCAGTATCGCAGGCATCGCCTATTGGTAAATTGCTGATTGGAAAAGCCAAAAATGAGGGCTTTAAGTTTAATGGGAAAGAATACCTGGTAAAAGAAATACTTTAAGTTGTAATTGGATATTAAAATCTGCGAGTAAATCTGTTTAGCCTGCGGGAACCATTTTGTTAATATTTATTCCCGCTGATTAAGGTGATAAACGCAGAACATCAGTTCGCTTTGTAATTCAGCTTTTTAAACGCGATAAAATTTATTTCAAACCCATTCTTGCTACAAAAGCCGGCAACAGGTAAGGTTTTAGTTCTGTAAAGGGAATAAACACCACAATTTGTCCCTGGGCATAGCTGGCCACCTCATAAGGGTTGTACATAAAAGCAAGACCGCTGCTGTTAAAATAAAAGTTCTTATTGGGTTTTAAATAATTATCGAATAAAACTGTATTTAATGCATCAGTTGCTTTAACGTTATATTCTTTTCTGAAGTTTTTCTCTAAAATGCGCTGTAATGTATTGGAGTCAATTTTGATTACGTCGCTCAAACTCATTTGTTTTTTGTTTTGAACATCCAGGCAATACATGGTGCTGCTGTAATTACCATGTGCCCCTCCGGTATAGCTATCCGCTAAAAAATCGATAACTACATAGCCATTGCCATTGTAGTTTATACTTTGCTGACTGTTGTTAGTGTAGTTCATCCAGGCCTCAAAATCATCGGTTCTCCCGTTTTTTTGCTGGTCGGCTACTTCGCTTTTGTAATCTTTAAAGTAAGCCTGCGCTATGGTTTTAAAGCCGGTTTCGCGTTCTGCATTGTTTTTGATGCCCGATATATGTTTAAGCTGGTCATTTAACCAGGTGCCCTGATCATCTTGTTTTTTTGGCTGTAGGTATTCAAAACTAATTTGTGCTGAAGGCGATTTGGTTTTATTGGCAAAAGCCTTTGCCGAATCCTGATAAATGCCTGCCGTAAATTCGTAACTGCCATCAGGATACTCTTCTGTAAGTAAAACCTGGTGTGTTTTGGTTTTATCGCCACTTTGCCAGGTACCTTTAAATGCATTACCAGTCCATTTTAAAGAAAGGTGAGGTTGCTTAGCGTTCTGATCGAAATAATAATCGTAAAAACTGTTCTCACGCAGTACTACGCTATCTTTACCAATTAAGGTATCGCTTGCCAAATTTAACCACGAACCGTCGTAATAATAGTTTCCATCATAATCTCCGTTTACCTTTTGCAGGTTCATTACTACCGTTTTACCGGCAATGGTACCTGTTAAACGTTTGTAAAAGTTTTCGGGTAAAGCGGTTTCGGTTGTTTTAGTGCTGTCGGTACTTTCGTTATTTGCTGTGCTGTTTTTAGCATTGTTACAGGCCGATACAATCAGCAATCCGAAAAGGTAAAAAGGAATAAGATATTTCATAAGGCAACGGTTAATTTGCTTATAACTTACAGTCGAAACTAGGATTTTGTTTTATTAAAGCTCTTGTTAATGCTGTAATAAAGATTTTTTGCCGTATATCTTCCCGGGTCAATGATCCTTCTGATTGTGTACAGGGGATAGTTTTCATCTCTTGCGGTCGATAAAATAAAAGCCGCTTTAAAACCATGTTCTTTTAGTTTATGCAGGTTTGCCGCTTTGTACACTCCATAAGGGTAGGCGAAATATTCGACTTTTTTACCCGTAATTTCTTCCAGTTTTTTGGTCGGTTCATCAATCTGGGGTTTCCAGTCTTCATCGGTAAACTGTGCGAAATTTTTATGGTCGTAAGTATGACTGGCAATCGTATTTCCTTCGTCAGACAGTTGCTTAATCTGCTCTTTGGTCATGTAATTGATGCGGCCTTTTCTACCAATCGATACCGTCATGATAAAATAAACGCCCTTAAAGCCGTGTTTTTTAAGCGTGGTGTTACCAACCGTAAACTGATCTTCATCCGTATCATCGAAAGTAATCATAATCGGTTTCTCTGGTAGTTTGGCTCCATACACCAGGTAATCGTAAAGCTGATCGGGCAAAATAGAATGATATCCACTATCTGCCAGCATTTTCATGTGCTCCCTGAATTTATCGGGCGCAATGATATCATCGTGCGCCCTTTTGCTATCGCTGGCAGTTGTATTTCTGATTTGATGATAACACAAAACCGGAACTTCCCGGCGGGCCAGTATGGTTTTGGCATCAGCAGGTTTCGTATTTGCCGAATCAATTTTAGCCGCTTCGGTAGCTGTTTTTGCAGCAGGTTTTTCCTTTGCCGCATTTGACGGCTGACATGAAGCGAATAACAGGGATGAAAGGGCGCTGTAGAGCAGAAAATTTTTCATGTTCCTTTTAAAATGTAAAGAAATTAAAAGCTGTTCTTAATGCTGTTGCTCAATGTTTTTGGCGACCAGTAACCACTTGCAATAATACGACGGATGGTAAACAATGGGTCTTTTTCATCGCGTTTGGTTGAAAGTTGGTAAGCCATTCTGAAACCACGTTTTTTCAGTTCAGGAATACCTTCTGCATTCCATAAACCAAAAGGGTAAGCAAATTCGGTCATTTTTTTACCTGTAATTTCTTCAAGTTTTTTGGTTGGTTTATCCAGTTGCTCTTCCCAGTCTTTACCAGCATATTTTTTAAAGTTTTTATGGTCGTAAGTATGGCTGCCAATTACATTTCCTTCATCAGAAAGCTGTTTAATCTGCTCTTTAGTCATGTAATCAACAAATTTACCTTTACGGCCAATCGATACGGTCATGATAAAATAAACTGCTTTAAAGCCCAGCTTATCTAAGGTAGGGCGTACAATCGTAAACTGATCCATATCGGTATCATCGAAAGTGAGCATAATAGGTTTGCTTGGCAAGGCTGCGCCGGTATTCAGGTAAGCATAAAGCTGATCGGGCAGGATGGTATGATAGCCACTATCTGCCAGCATTTTCATCTGATCTTTAAAATTCTGGATTTCTACAATGTAGTCTTTACCCACTTTTCCATCGGTTGGTTTCCAGTTTCTTACCTGGTGGTAACATAAAATAGGTACTTGTTTCCTGGCCAGGATGGTTTTAGCATCAGCCACTTTTATTTTCGATACGTCGACTGCAGCAGCTCCGGTGTTTCCACTTGTCTGTGTTGATTTTCCCGTAGAATCTTTTCCTGTTGAACTTTCTGGTTGTGATTTAGATTGGCAGCTGGCGAATAGGATTGCACCTGCTGTTATTAATGTTAGTAGGCTGTATTTCATAGTCATTATATATGCTTGCAAAACTATAAAATCCCTTAGTTATTTTATACCAATTGTAATGTTGTTGATAATTATTTGTGCCTGAGTGATATTTAAATAAGCTATCGTTTTTATTACAAAATTTCACCACTTAATCGGCTTTAATTAAATAATTTAGCCGCTCCAAACAATTATTCATGAATAAACTTTACAAACTACTTGTTTGCGCGCAGTTTTTGTCGTTAACTGTCGCTGCACAAACCAAAACATTTACCATTACCGAGAATATTCAGCCGCAACCTAAGGCAAATTATCAGCTTGCTTCGCGTTTTTCGCCAAATAAACTTAAAAAAATGGTGTATTCTACGGCTGTAGATCCACATTGGTTAAAACTGAGCAACCGTTTCTGGTACACTTTCGAAAGTCCGAAGGGGAAATTCTGGTACCTGGTTGATCCGGCTGCGAAAAGCAAAAAAATAATGTTCGATAATGCTAAACTGGCTGCAGACATTACCTTGATTGTGCGCGATCCTTTCGATGCTGAGCACTTGCCTTTAGAAAACCTGAAATTTGCTCAGGATGAAAAAAGTATTTCTTTCGAAATTAAAAGTACAGTTGATGAGCTGAAAAAAGACCGCAAGGATAAAAAAGGGGCCGATTCGATGCAGAAGAAAATCTATTCTTTCAAATATGAGCTGGCAAGTGCAAAACTCACTGAAATCCCTAATTTCAGCAGGCCGAAACCTAAACCAGGCTGGGGTTCGGTAGCACCCGATTCATCGGCGATTATCTTTTCTCGCAATTACAACCTGTATTGGATGGATAAAGAAAACTACAAAAAGGCTGTTAAGAACGAAGACGACAGCACGATTGTAGAGCACCAGTTAACTAAAGATGGTGTTAAATTCTATTCGTACGGAAGTGATGGAGATGGCGAGAATAATGTAGAGAACGAAAAAAATAACAAGAAACGCCGCGGTGCTTATGTACTTTGGTCGCCTAATTCAAAGTATTTTGTATTAGATCGTACCGATTCGCGCAAGGTGAAAGACCTTTGGGTAATCAATAGCGTTACTGCCGGTCGCCCGACTTTAGAAACGTATAAATACCAGATGCCTGGCGAGGCTGAAGCCCCTCAGGATGAAGTACTGTTGTTTGATTTCAATGCGAAAACCTATAAGAAACTAAGTGTTGCTGCATTTAAAGATCAGAGTATTTCGGTTTGGAGCAAACCAGCTTTAAATAAAGACCGCGATAACGAATTTCGTCCGTCGGTTTGGTTGGGTAACGACAGCCGTTTCTATTTTTCGCGCACCAGCCGCGATTTAAAACGCATCGATATCGGTACGGTTGATATTGCCACAGGTAAAGTTACGCCTATAATTGATGAGCGTTTTAATACTTATGTTGAAGTAAACCGTCCGGGGGTTGTAAACGATGGTAAGGAGCTGATTCATTGGAGCGAACGCGATGGCTGGGCTCATTTCTACCTTTTTGATGGAAATGGTAAATTGAAGAACCAGATCACAAAAGGAGCTTTCCATTGCGAAAGTATTGTCAATATCGACGAGAAAAAGCGTGTGCTTTATTTTACTGCAAATGGCAGGGAAGGGAAAGAAGATCCTTACTATTTGCATTTATACAGCATTAATTTTGATGGATCGAACATGAAGCTGTTAAACGCAGGCGATTTTGACCATGCCAGTAACATGAACGATAACAGTTCTTTCTTTGTTGATAACTACTCGAGAGTAAACACAGCACCAAAATCTACTTTGTATGATGGTACAGGTAAAAAAGTAATGGAACTCGAAACTACCGATATTTCTTTGCTGGTAGCTGCCGGTTATAAATTTCCTGAGCCGTTTAAAATAAAAGCAGATGATGGCATTACCGATTTGTACGGGGTAATGTATAAGCCTTTTGATTTCGATCCGAATAAAAAATATCCGATTATTGAGTACGTTTATCCGGGTCCGCAAACCGAGGCGGTAAACAAAGCCTTCAGCAAAAGCATGGACCGCACCGAGCGCCTGGCGCAATTTGGCTACATCGTAATTACAGTGGGTAACCGTGGTGGTAATCCTTCGCGTTCTAAATGGTACCATACTTACGGTTACGGAAATCTGCGCGATTACGGTTTGGCTGATAAGAAAACTGCTGTTGAGCAACTGGCCTCAAAATATGCCTTCATTGATGAAACCAAAGTGGGCATTACCGGACACTCAGGCGGTGGATTTATGTCTACAGCGGCGATGTTGGTTTACCCCGATTTCTTTAAAGCAGCTGTTTCCAATGCTGGAAACCACGACAACAGCATTTACAACCGTTGGTGGAGTGAGAAACACCATGGCGTAAAAGAAACCATTTCTTTGAAAGGCGATACTTCATTTAAATATAGCATCGATAAAAACCCTGATTTGGCGAAGAACCTTAAAGGCCATTTATTGCTGATGCACGGCGATGTTGATAACAATGTGCACCCTGCAAACTCAATCCGCGTGGCCAATGCATTGATGAAAGCTGGCAAGCGTTTCGATTTTCTACTCATTCCGGGGCAGCGCCATGGATTTGGCGATATGACAGAATATGCGTTCTGGAAACTGGCCGATCACTTTAATAAATATTTAATTGGTGATTTTTCTACGCCAAGTGATGTCGATCTGGTAGAAATGGACCGCGATATAGAACAAAACGGGAAGTAATTTTTAGTTTGAATAATTTAAGAGATGCCTTGTGGAAACACAGGGCATTTTTTATGCTTTTTAAGGTGTATGGGCCACGGATGCACGGAAAAACACGGTGGTTTCGAGTTGTTATGCTGTTGCCATGGTTTGTGGTCGTGGTTCGTGTCATCACAAATCACTTATTTACTATCCCATTTCCTAACACCAACATCCAATCTTTATATTTTGAAAAGCAATTGCTGTAGTACTTCGGTTATTGCAGTCCTGCTCTTGCCCATAGTCCCGATTTGAAGGAATCGGGAGCTATCTGGCGCGATCAGGTTTATTTAACTCCGTGCAGCATTTCAAATGCTATTTTCTTGGTTTTAATGTCATGGTTTGTGTCTGCACAAACCATCATTTGTTTGCCCTGGGAAAACAAAAAAAGGTTCCGAATATGATTCGGAACCTTTAAGGTAATTAGCTGATCTGATCTGATTTGTTTTTACTTGTAAAGGTAGTTTACCGCAATTACGTCGTTTGCGTTAAAGGTACGGTTACCGCCATTTGAGCAGGCTAACATAAATGAAGCTGCATCTGGCTGCGAAGGTGTACCCGGAATTCTTACCGCTCCTACAGTTGATTTACCTTCGTTGCCGGCACCACTGGCACCACAACTAAAGGCACGGTTCATGTAGTCGGTATGACGGAAACCAATACAATGCCCTACTTCGTGCTGGATCACTGAAGCCAGGTACAATAAATTTGGATTGCTGCCATAAGCTGCTGCATTGGTATTCATTCTGATCTGATTGTAAGGATTACCCGAAGCAGTAGGGAAACCGGCCGAACCTAAAGTAATAAAACCACCACTAGGCCCTTCGTTAAAGCCAACTACATTAATGTTGCCGGTTGTACCGGTAGCCGCTCTCTGGAAGGTTATACGTAAGCCCAAAGAGTTGTACCTCGAAATCATGGTATTAACCGCATCGCTGTACACTTGTGGCAGGTTGGTAACCGAAACAGTAATTACGCGAGGTAAAGATTTAACGGTATTGGTGGTTCTATATTGCTCGGTTTCTGCAATGTTCAGATTCGCATCCGTCGAAACTTCGGTTAAATTGTCATCAGTTAAAAGGATATCTCCCTCAACTAAATAACCTTCGTCTATTTTACGGATATTGTCAGTACTGAAGCCAAGCGATTTGATCTGTGCAAGCGTGTTGTTTGAAATATCAGTCTTGTTCTCTACCGTGTTCTCTGTATTATTACTTTTACAAGAAAATAACACAGTGGATAAAAGGCACGCAGTTGCCACTGATAAAAATTTGGTGTTTTTCATTTCAGTTAGGTTTAAATGAATAATGATTGAATAAGTTAGTTAATAATAGTTTGCTAATTACCTTATAAATACTAATTTAGAGAAGAATTGTGATGTAAGCAAAATTTTACAAATAAATTATTCTTGAAAGTTAGCACTGTATTTTTAGTTATATTGTTATGTCTTTGTGTATTTGATTTAAAGGCACAATCACAACCTGTAGGAGTAGATAAAAATTTTAAAAAATTTATTTCAGCCAAGGGTAATATCGAATTATTACATCCAAATGAGCTGTTATTGGTGAAGTTTAAGCGTGCTTTAACCACAAGCGAAATTCAATTATTAAAACCTAAAAAGAAGCTCTCCGGCGACTACTTTATTGTTGAGAAAGGTGCTGTTTCTACACTTTCGCCTGATCTTGTTTACCAGGGTAGCGCCAATGGCTTATGGAAAGTAAGTGATGGCTTAATGAAAGTACTCAATAAGGGCAGTAAAAAAGGCGATTCCGTTCAGGTTAGGCTGGCCGTTAAAAGCCTTAATGTTTTGCCTGTTTTCCTTAAAAATTTAAAGGTAATCTCGGTTGATCGGACAAATAATATTTGCGTAGTTTATATTTTGCCAGATGATTTAATGCCGGTCTTAGAGCAGGATGAGGTGCTGTATGCTGATATTATAGCAGTAGCGAAAAATGAGGTGGTAATTAATGGGCTGGATTTGGGACTAAACCAGATTGCCAATGCGCAAAGCCTGTTTCCGGGTATTGATGGAACCGGCATCAACCTTTCACTAAAAGAAGGGATGTATGATGTAGCGGATCTCGATATTTTAGGTAAAACGGTACCGGGAGCAATACTAACTGGTAAAGCAACCTCGCATGCCACCACTATGGCAACTCTCGCCATAGGTAATGGCAATTCGTTTATCAGGGGATTGGGTGCAGCACCAAAGGCCAGGCTGGCATTTTCGAGTTTCGATAACCTGCTGCCTGATTTGCCCGGTGATTTGAATAAATTTCAGGTCCGGGTGCAAAACCATTCGTATGGTGTGGGTATTGATAATAATTATGGTATCGAAGCTGCTGCATACGATAAACAGGTTTTTGAAACTGATACCTTAATCCATGTTTTTTCGGCCGGAAACAGTGGTACACAAACACCTTCAGCTGGTTTTTATCAGGGCATAGCGGCCAGGGCTAATTTAACAGGTAATTTTAAACAGGCTAAAAATGTGTTGGTTATTGGTGGTGTAAATAGAGAAAATGTTTCTGAAAATTTAAGTAGTAAAGGTCCGGCTTATGATGGGCGTGTAAAACCAGAACTGGTGGCTTTGGGAGAAGATGGTACTTCGGGCTCTGCGGCCATTACAAGCGGATCGGTTGTACTTTTGGAGCAGTTTTATCGACAGAAATTCAAAAAAGCGCCTTCAGCTTCGCTGATTAAAGCAGCTTTAATTAACGCTGCCGATGATTTGGGAACGCCACAGGTAGATTATGTGTATGGTTACGGCAAACTAAATGTAACCCAGACTTTAAAAACTTTGGCCGATGACAGGGTTGCGCTTTACACGGTAGCCAAAGCCCAGGATTTAACCATCCCCTTAAATGTACCGGCTAATGTTGCCGAAGTTAAAATTACCCTGGTTTGGAATGATCCTGCTGCGGTGGTTAATGCAGCGCAGGGCCTGGTAAACGGTTTAGATTTGAGTCTCGAAAATCCTGGGGGAAGTTTAACTTTACCATGGGTTTTAAATGCTGCAGCCGATTTAAATTCACTTTCATCACCTGCTGTACGGAAAGCCGATCTAATCAATAATATCCAGCAGGTTACTTTAGAAAATCCGGCAGCCGCTAGTTTTAAAGTTCATGTAAAAGGCGATCGGATTACCCAGGGCAACCAACAGAATTTTGCACTGGCCTACAGCTACAAGCTTAAAAATACTTTTTCATTTATCACTCCCGAAAAAGAAGGTAGTTTTTTTGCCACTGAAAGTAATTATATCCGATGGGATAATACCTATGCTTCTAAATCAGGTAACTTATCGGTGAGTTATGATGAAGGCTTAACCTGGGAGTCAATTGCGGCCGGTGTGGATTTAAGCAGGGGATTGTACAACTGGAATGCACCTGACCGGTTTTCAAAAGCTATTTTGAAGATGGAAGTAGAAGGAAATGTGATTTTAAGTCCATCTTTTGTAGTTTCCAGCCCTCGGGTATTAAAAGTAGGTTATGTATGTAACGATGGTATTGTTTTAAACTGGAACCCTCAATCTGGTGCCAAAGATTATACGGTATATGGACTGGTGAACAATGTGTTAAGTCCGGTTTTAAATGTAACCGATACCTTAACTAAAATAGATAGGAGCAAAATAAACAGTAATTATTTTGCTGTAGCCGCAAATGGTGCCGGTTTTACAGGGCTAAAGAGTTATACGATCGATTACACCCAGCAGGGGATTGCCTGTTACGTAAGAAGTTTAGCGGCAAATAATACCACAGATGATAAAATCAGGCTCGACCTGAGTATTGGTACCACACTCGATATTAAAAACATCGTTTGGGAGAAACAAACTGGTGTAAACACCTACACCGTTTTGAAGCAAACACCGCCAGTTCAAAACCAGCTCGATTACACTATTTTTGATGAGAAACCTAAACCAGGCATACAATTTTACCGTGTTACTTTCGAAACCGCCAATGGGAGGTATAATAGCGATCTGGCTTCGGCGGTTTTTCTGAAAGAAGACGATTTTTCTTTCTACCCCAATCCGGTTACAGACTACCTCACTATTCTAAGCGGTTCGTTTAAAGATTATAACCTCTCGCTGTACAATATGCTGGGGCAAAAAGTTTTTGACGAAAAAGCATCGAGCACCAACCGTTTTAACCTGAATTCACTTGCGGCAGGTGTTTATGTGGGAGTAATTGTACAGAATGGCCAGCATGTTAAAAAGTTTAAGCTGATTAAGAGGTAATCGCTCAAATGTTGCCTATTCTTCTTATTTTACAAAAAATAATACCATGTTCATGAAAAAAATACTAATGTTTTCTGCTTGTACATTTTTCTTTTTTGCATCGTGCAGGCAAGGAACAAAAACAGCCGGAGGCTCTGCCGATTCTTTAGCCATTAAAGCCATTAACGACAGCAGCTTAACGCAATACCTTTCGGTAATTGCTGCCGACAGCCTTCAGGGAAGAAAGCCTTTTACCGAAGGCGAAACCAAAACCATTAATTATTTAAAATCGCAATTCGAACATCTGGGCTTAAAGCCAGGCAATGGCGATAGTTATTTTCAAGAAGTGCCCATGGTAGAAATTAAATCGGTGCCTGAAAATAACATGGTATTTGAAGGCAAAACCACATCACTTAGCCTGAATTATTTAACCGATTTTGTGGCTGGTACCAGGCGCGTACAAGAGGAGGTAAGTATTAATAATTCGCCTTTGGTTTTTGCCGGCTATGGCATTGTTGCGCCTGAGTATGGCTGGAATGATTACGCCGGCTTAAATGTAAAAGGCAAAACAGTAGTGGTATTGATCAACGATCCGGGGTTTGCCGACTCTGCCTTGTTTAAAGGGAAAAATATGACTTATTATGGCCGCTGGACTTATAAATTTGAAGAAGCAGCCAGACAGGGTGCGGCTGGAATTATTATCGTACACGATACCGAACCTGCAGCTTATCCCTGGACGGTTGTAAGAAGTGGCTGGTCTAAATCCAAGCTCAACCTGCAATCGCCCGATAACGGAATGAGCAGAGCAGTAATTGAAGGATGGATTAGCCTGGATAAAGCAAAACAGCTTTTCGCTTTGGATGGAAAATCATTCGATAAACTGGCTTTAGACGCACGTAAGAAAGGTTTTAAAGCAATTGATTTAAATATTACTACTTCGCTGAAGGTTAAAAATACCATTAAAAAGTCGGTTAGCTATAATGTACTGGCCACCATACCGGGCAACAGGCAGAAAGATGAAGCCATTATTTATTCGGCACACTGGGATCATTTGGGGATAGGAGAGCAGGTAAAAGGCGATTCTATTTACAATGGTGCCGTTGATAATGCTACAGGCGTAGCTTCTCTATTCGAAATTGCTTCGGCATTTAAAAAACTACCCAAAAGCCCCGAACGCACTATTTTATTTATTTCCTATACTGCAGAAGAGCAGGGTTTATTGGGCTCAGAATATTATGCCAAACATCCGGTTTTTCCGTTGGCTAAAACCGTAGCCAATATCAATATGGATATGATGGGGATAGCTGGCAAAACAAAAGATATTGTGGTTTATGGTTTCGGTCAGTCGGAACTGGAAGATTATGCCAGCGAGGCCGCTAAAAAACAGGGAAGGGTAATTGTTCCCGATCCAGTTCCGTCGTCAGGTCTGTATTACCGCTCCGATCATTTTAACCTGGCCAAAGTTGGTGTTCCTTCTTTATTTACAGGATCGGGTGTTGATAATATTGAGCATGGCAGGGCGTGGGGACTGAAGCAGGTAGCAGATTTTACCAAACTCCGCTACCATTCGCCACAAGATAATTTTGATGCCAAAACATGGGATTTATCAGGTATTGTAGAAGATGTACGTATGCTTTTCGATATGGGCTATCGTTTAAGCAATGAAGCTGGTTTTCCAAAGTGGAAAGCTGGCTCGGAGTTTAAAGCCATCAGAGAAAAGAAATAAACAAAAAGCGCCCCGATGGTATTTCGGGGCGCTCTTTGAAAAAAAGTCATTAGTTAAATGCTTCCTGCCGGAAGGATTTAATTAAAAGTGGAACTGTACACCTAATTTTGGTGCGAAAGTATTAGCTTCTAAACCGAAAGAGTTGCTGGTTGTTTTTGCACCAGTTGCTTCAGATTTGATTTGGTTGTTTGCATAACCTAAACCGTTAACCGATACTTCGATACCGATTCTTTTAGTTGGGAAGAAAGCAAAACCTGGAGCAACGTTAACACCAATTGATGTAGTTGTACCCACTTTAGCACCTGTATCGCCGTTAGCATCAACTGCTTTTACGGTACCGAAAGCCATAGGAACTGATAATTGTCCGAAGAATTTAAATTGCTCTGATAAACCAACATAGTAACGGCCAAAAGGGGAAACCTGGAAAGCACCGATCTGGTTTGGAACTGCTCCGCTTACAGTTTTAGCGTAAGTATAACCTACACCGGTACCGATTGCAAAGTTGTTGCTTACAAAATAACCAACACTTGGTATTACACTAAAGTCGATATCTGATTTTGCAGCGCCTTCTACTTTTGTTGAATTGAAACCAACATTACCGCCTAAAATAAATTTTCCTTTTTCAGTTTGTGCTTTTGCACCAAAAGCTAAACCTGCTACTGCTACTAATGATAATAATAGTTTTTTCATTGTTTTATTAATTATATATTGTGTTAAAATATAGCCAGTTTTACTATTTTAATGTCTGACTATATTTGCCTAAAAGTCAACACTTGTGCCAAAAAACCCGGCTTAAGTCATCAAAAAATCAGTTTTCTGTCAACCCCTTAGTTTATAGTTAGATGTAAATTTAGGGTTAACTCAATATTATTTTCGTGTGACCAAAAATCAATCGATCGATTAATTTTTTACTCGTGACAAATTGACAATTTGACTTTTTTTGTATAAATGTCAGATTTTTAGGCAGTACAATTTGACAGTTTTTTAGGACAGCTTTAATTCATTCGGTGGTTTGAGCAGGGGGGAAACAAAAAAGCAAACGGGATATTCGCCCGCTTGCTTTTCCTACCATCATTTTATGGTTTTGTTAATAGGTATTGAATTTAAATTTCTGGTTATTTCCGCTGCCTTCCGACCAGATATTAAGCAAAGTGCTGTTTGCGGTATTGCTACCAGGCACATCTACATTTTTTGAAGGCACATTGCGTGGAGATAGGGTATAATAACCACCATCTACCGGTATAATGTTAAATTGTTGTGCAGTAGTATTGCTATTGGTTCTTATTTCGAGTTTAGTACCGTTTGCTGTAGCAGCACCCACTACAGTAAGCACTTTACCAGGAGCATTTAAAGGCGATAGCTGGTAATAACCTTCGGCATTTTTGCTTACACTCCATCGAGCATTGTTAGAATTTCCGTCGGTGTAAAGAATAATCTGTGCACCATCGCTTGATGAGCCACCCGATACGTTAAGCAGCTTATTGTTATCCAGCGCTGTTGCAATTTCGTAACTGGTATTTGCAGGAAGGCCAACATAGTTAAAGCCACTGTACATTTGGTTAATGGTTGCAATATCACTTGGCGTTAAATTGCTTGTGGGATAGCTGGACTGATAGGTAGAACCATCCAGTTTGGTGATGCTGGGCTGCCCGGTATTAGAGAAAGCATAAGGTTCGTACATCATAATTGATTCAAAATCGAAAGGGCCAACTGTCGTATTGCTCGTAGCCGAAAGCTTATTGAAATTGAATTCTTTCTCGTCGGGAACATTTTCGGGATAAAAGATGGCATAGCTATCGCGGTCGGGCCTGCACTGTTCGTGGTTAACACCTAGTGCATGGAATATTTCGTGCATCAATATACCCGGATAATTGTAATTGTAGATGTTAAGGTTTTGAGCACCGCCAACCATACCCACAGAAGAACTGTTTCCGGTACCTTTTACAAAATTGATGTAATTGGCCTGGCTTGTTCTTTTCACAAAAACTACGGGCGATACCCTCGAAATGTTTTGCATGGCTTTCAGTGTCCACGAAGTGTCGGCACCTAAACCGGTAAGGTCATAATAAACAATTCCATTGGTCCACCGTTTTACCAGGTTGTTAATAATCAGTCCCCTTTCGGTAGTCGATAACGATTTATTGCTGTTTGCTTTTAACAGATTAAACTGTTGCGGTGTAAGTGTAATATCATCGGCAAAATAATATATCCCGTTAATTTCTTTGATGATGACTTTGTTGCCGTCTATGGTGAAGGTGTGGGTTTGATCAGGACCGCTTCTATCGGGGCCGGCATTTGTCTCATTTACTTTCTTACAGCTAAAAACGGTAAGCATAATGCCAGTAGCCAAGCATAGCGCCAGCCGGATCTTCATTTTGGTTGTTTTCATAAGGTTTAAGTATTTGGTTAGGTAAAAATGATGGTAGTATGTTGGTATATAGTTTTTTATGTTTTTTTTAAGTTAATACTATTTCGAAATTATATAGAAAATGTTTGATCTAGTTAGTAGTATTTTAACCAAATATAATTGTATTTTAATATTTACTTTAATGTATTTTTAATTGACTTTTAAAATTCTTTAGGTTTATGCTGCTTGACTAATGAAATAGGTATAAAAATATAATTGCTATTTTTGGCTTATAATATTTTGCCATGACTGAAAATACCTCTACCACTGCCATTATTGAAAAAACTGTTTTTCCGATACTATTTGCATTAAGTTTCTCGCACTTACTAAATGATACCATCCAGTCGTTAATTCCGGCAATTTACCCCATTATTAAGACGAGTTATCACCTCAGCTTTTCGCAGATTGGTTTAATTACATTAACTTTTCAGCTGGCAGCATCGTTATTGCAGCCTTTTGTAGGTTTGTATACCGATAAAAAACCTCAGCCTTACTCATTAGCTACGGGTATGGGCTTTACGTTAATTGGTTTGGCATCACTTTCGCAGTCTACGCACTTTTATACCATATTATTATCGGTTTGTTTTATCGGTATTGGTTCTTCAATTTTTCATCCCGAGGCCTCGCGTATGGCACATGCCGCATCGGGCGGGAAGAGAGGCCTTGCGCAATCTGTTTTTCAGTTGGGTGGCAATGCGGGCAGCTCTTTAGGACCGTTGTTGGCGGCCTGGATTATTGTGCCTTACGGACAGTTTAGTGTGATCTGGTTTTCAGTTATTGCACTTTTGGCCATCATCATTTTAACTTATGTAGGCAACTGGTATAAAGGCTTTATGCTTTCAAGAAGTAAAAAGGTTAATATCCAAACAGTTGTTAACCAGTTTTCGAGAACTAAGGTTATTTTCTCGGTATGTATTTTATTGCTGCTGATCTTCTCCAAATACTTTTACATGGCCAGCTTAACCAATTATTTTACTTTCTATTTAATTGATAAGTTCCATGTTTCGGTGCAAACCTCGCAGATTTATTTATTCGTATTCCTGTTCTCTGTAGCTGCCGGAACGTTATTGGGCGGACCAATTGGCGATAAAATAGGTCGGAAATATGTAATCTGGGCATCTATTTTAGGTACTGCGCCTTTTGCATTATTATTGCCACATGCCAGCTTATTTTGGGTAGGGGTTCTAATTGTACCTATTGGGATGATTTTAGCTTCAGCATTTTCGGCTATACTGGTATATGCGCAGGAGCTTATTCCGGGTAAAGTGGGATTGGTAGCCGGTTTGTTTTTCGGTTTCGCCTTTGGTATGGGCGGGATAGGATCGGCACTTTTAGGTAAATTGGCCGATTCGACCAGTATTGAATATGTATTTAATGTGTGTGCATTTTTGCCGTTGATTGGTTTGCTCACCGGCTTCCTTCCAAATATTGAAACCAAAAAGAAATAAAAGAAAAAATCCCATCAGCGATGGGATTTTTTTTAATTGAGAATTTTGAGGTTAAAATAGGATATAAATCTTAAAGCCAAGATTGTTGATGAAACCTTGTGTATTTAAATTGAAATTTGTGTTTTCGTTTGTATAGAAACTTTGATCTGTTGATTCTGTTTGTTTTGTTTTGGCATATCGAATATCTGCACTTAATAAGGAAGTTTCTAAGGCAAACTTTTTAGATATAAACCAGGTAATACCGCCATAAGCACCAATGTTGTATTGATTACCAATGTTTGTGCTAGCTTGAGTGTAATTAGGACTTGTGTTTAAGTTTTTAGTTTTGCTGTAGGTATAACCAGCTCTACCCCCTGCATAGGCAAAAAGTGTTTTTACAATTGGAAAATAATGTTGATAATTTAAATTTCCACCATAGCTTTTTTGTTGTTGCTCAGAATTGTTGGTGTTGTTATACTTATCAAGCCCGTAGGTTAAATCCAATCCAAATTTGCTATTGTCTTTAAAGAAATAGCCATAACCCAGTGTAAAAGTATTGTTTTGAGTTTTGTTTTCGTAATTGTTTCCCTGGTAACTGTTGTTACTGTTTTTGTTTGTGTAGGTGTTCACACCAAAGCTCAGTGCATTCGTACCTTTTGTTTGGGAAAACGCAGATAGCGACAATCCCGCTGCCATAGCAACAAGTAATAATTGTTTTTTCATTTTCATTTGTGTTTTTGTGTATTCAATGATAAACTAAAAAATTGAAACAAAACTAATTATTTAGTTAAATTATTGTTAAGATATTGAAGTTCAGTAGGTAAAAATATCCGGTGGAACTGAATTACCGGATATTGAGTTGGGTCTAACGCCTATTTAGCATTCTCTTGCAAAATAAACTGATAGAGTTCGATAGGCGAAGAGATAAAATTACTGCCGGTTTGGCCTGAAATGGATTTGAGTTTACCATTTTCTTCAGGGAAAATACTGCGGTGATATTCGATCTGAGCTCCGCCAATGGATTTAATTTTACCATTTTCTTCCGGAAAAATGCTTCTGTAGTACTCCACTTTGGTATTGCCTATTGATTTTA
This sequence comes from Pedobacter ghigonis, assembly GCF_903166585.1. GTDB lineage: Bacteria > Bacteroidota > Bacteroidia > Sphingobacteriales > Sphingobacteriaceae > Pedobacter > Pedobacter ghigonis. The sequence continues at coordinate 189,838 of NZ_CAESCM010000008.1, read as the reverse complement.
CTTTACCATTTTCTTCGTCGAAAATACTTCTGTAATAGGTTACGGTTTTGCTGCCTACAGATTTTAATTTTCCATTCTCTTCAGGGAAAATACTTCGGTTGTACTCAAATTTGGTATCGCCTATGGATTTGATTTTGCCATTTTCTTCAGGAAAGATACTGCGATAGTATTCGAATTTGGTATTGCCAATTGATTTAACCTTTCCGTCCTCTTCTGGAAAAATACTTTTAAAATATTTTATCTCTTGTGCCTTTGTGTTTAAAGTAAGGACAGTAAAAAACAAGCAGCTTAATATTTTTAAGCCATTTGTGTTAGGGGTCAATATGTTTTTCATGATGAAGCGTTAAAAGTGAACGTTGACTGTGAAAGTAGGGGTGAAGTTCTGTAAAGCCAGTCGGAGGTTATTGGTTTTATCGTAATTGTACAGCGATTCTGAAGCGTAGTAATTTTGATGGAAGAAGGTTACGATAGGAAACGAAAACTCGAGCGTGGTATGATCGGATATGGTGTAGGTAAAACCCGGACTTAAACTGGCACCATATCCTTTTACTTTAGCATCCGTACGAATCAGGTATCCTTCATCGTCAATTCTGTTAAAGGTGTTAACCTGAAGCAGTAGGTTGGCCTGCATAAAAAACTTGAAATGGTTTTTCACATCAACATACTTGCGTAGAAAGGGAGAAAAACCAAAGCTAAACTCTTTGGGGCCATAACGATCTTCATATCTGCCATCTTCTTCATCCCACGAAATGTAGCTTTCGCCGCGCAGTTTGGAAAGGCTTAAAGGCAGCTCGAGCCCTATGGCTAAGTTATTGGCTAAAAAATAGCCTCCGCGAGGGGTTACCGTAAAGGTGTTGAGGCTTGGAGCCGAACTGTTTTGTTTAGAGGTACCAAAGCTTACGCTAAGGCCGGCAAAGCCAGTTCCCTTTTCAGTTTGGGCATAACAGCGCCAACTGACGGCGCATAGTAGCGCCATGATGATTAATTTAGGTTTCATGATGTTGTGTTTTTGTGTGTAATCAATAATAATCATTATTGAAACAAAAAACAAGCAATGAAACTATTATGTTAGTTACTTTTGATTAAACAAAAAAATCCCATAGAAATTAATCTATGGGATTTGATTTGAGATGTTTTAATCTGCCTTTTGGTTCAGGAACACAAAATTATGATCGAACATATCTAACTTAATTTTACTGTCCTTATCTACCTTGCCCGCCAATATCTCTTTCGACAGCTCGTTTAAGATTCTTTTCTGGATTACCCTTTTCAGTGGTCTTGCACCAAACTGTGGATCGTAACCCAGTTGTGCCAGCCAGTCTAAAGCTTCGTCGCTGGCTTCCATTTCTATGCCCATCTCGGCCAAAGTATGCTGTACTTGTTTAAACTGTAAGCTTACAATGTTCCTGATTTCGCTGCGGTTTAATGGCGTGAACATGATCAATTCGTCAATGCGGTTTAAAAATTCCGGACGAATGGTTTGTTTTAGCACTTCGAACAGCTCATTTTTGGTTTTCGCAATCACCTCATCGCGGTTTTCATCACTTAAATTTTTGAAATTATCCTGGATTAAGTGTGCACCAATATTCGAGGTCATGATGATGATCGTATTTTTGAAGTTCACCGTTCTGCCTTTATTATCGGTTAAGCGGCCATCATCCAGCACCTGCAACAAGATGTTAAACACATCAGGGTGCGCTTTTTCAATCTCATCAAGCAATACCACCGAGTAAGGTTTACGTCTAACGGCTTCAGTAAGCTGTCCGCCTTCCTCGTAACCCACGTATCCCGGAGGCGCGCCAATTAATCGCGAAACGGCGTGGCGCTCCTGGTATTCACTCATATCGATGCGGGTTAACGCGTTTTCATCGTTAAATAAAAACTCGGCCAGTGCTTTGGCCAATTCGGTTTTACCCACACCCGTTGTACCTAAAAATATGAATGAGCCAATTGGTTTACGTTTATCCTGCAAACCGGCACGCGAACGGCGGATCGCATCAGAAATGGCTTCAATAGCTTCGTCCTGACCAGCCACGCGTTGGTGTAGTTCATGTTCTAAATTTAAAAGCTTTTCTCGTTCGCTCGCAATCAGTTTAGTAACCGGAATGCCTGTCCACCTGCCAACTACCCCTGCAATATCATCGGCTGTTACTTCTTCTTTAAGCATACGGCTGTCGCTTTGCTGGCTTTCTAAATCGGCTTTTAATTGTTCAACTTTATCCTGTGCTTCTTTAATTTTTCCGTAACGGATTTCGGCTACTTTGCCATAATCTCCGGCACGTTCGGCCTGTTCGGCTTCTAATTTATAGTGCTCAATTTGCTCAATCTGGTTATTTACAGCATCAACCAGATCTTTTTCGCCCTGCCACTTAGCTTTAAATTCATCACGCTCGGCCGATAAATTGGCGATTTCTTCTGATAACTCCTGAACTTTTTTGTCGTCCTTTTCGCGTTTAATCGCTTCGCGTTCAATTTCGAGGCGCATAATTTCGCGCTCTAAAGCATCTACATTTTCGGGCACGCTATCCATTTCCATGCGCAGTTTAGAAGCAGCCTCGTCCATTAAATCGATGGCTTTATCGGGTAAGAAACGGTCGGCAATATAGCGCTGACTCATTTCAACTGCTGCAATAATGGCTTCATCTTTAATCCGCACTTTGTGGTGGGTTTCATAACGTTCTTTCAATCCACGCAGGATAGAAATGGCATCCTGGGTATCAGGTTCTTCGACCATTACCTTCTGGAAACGACGCTCCAGGGCTTTATCTTTCTCTAAATATTTTTGATACTCATCTAAAGTAGTTGCCCCAATGGCCCTTAATTCGCCACGAGCTAAGGCTGGTTTCAGGATGTTTGCTGCATCCATTGCACCTTCGCCGCCACCGGCACCAACCAAAGTATGTATCTCATCGATAAATAAAATGATATCGCCATCACTTTGGGTAACCTCTTTTACAACGGCTTTTAAACGTTCTTCAAACTCACCTTTATATTTGGCACCGGCAATTAAAGCCCCCATATCAAGCGAGTAAACGGTTTTGCTTTTCAGATTTTCGGGCACATCGCCTTTAATAATCCTGAAAGCAATACCCTCGGCAATCGCGGTTTTACCCACACCTGGTTCTCCAATTAAAATCGGATTGTTTTTGGTCCTGCGTGATAAAATCTGAATCACCCGGCGGATTTCTTCATCACGGCCAATTACCGGATCCAGTTTTCCGCTTTCGGCATATTCGTTTAAGTTACGGGCATATTTGCTTAAAGCCTGATAAGTGGCTTCGGCATTTTGATCGGTTACGCGATTATCGCCACGAAGCTCTACAATAGCTTTTTTCAGGTCTTTCTCATTAACACCCTGTTCTTTTAATAATTTCGAAACAGAGTCGTTCACCGCTAAAATTCCCAATAATAGGTGTTCTACTGAAACAAATTCATCTTTAAACTCCTTTAAAAATGTTTGTGCTTTTTGTAAAGCACTATTGGCATTTGATGACAGATAGACATTGCTTCCGCTCACTTTCGGGAACTTTGCAATCTCTGCATCGAGATTTTGGTTTAAAGTATTCAGGTTAACGTTAAGTTTCTTCAATACATAAGAAACTACGTTTTCATCAACAGTAAGCAAACCTTTAAGCAGGTGTGCTGTTTCAATAGCCTGTTGCTGGTTGCCCTGGGCTATTTCAGAAGCCTGTTGAATCGCTTCCTGGGCTTTTATGGTAAAATTGTTGAAGTTCATATTCCCTTTAAGGTCAAAACAAATGCCATTACGATTTTGATTTTCAGAATCGGAAATTTTGTCGGTAAGAAATTATTTTTAATGACTAAATTACTGATTATTAGTGTTTTGAGCTGAAAAAATGTCGTGTTCCAGCTTGCTGTCATTCTGAACGCAGTGAAGAATCTTTAACGCATAGGAGTAATTGCAAATTGCCAATAGTTAACTAATTTGGGCGTTTCCCAATCCCGTGAAAAACGGGAAAGGGCCGGGCTTTTCAGGGCTGCGCTGCGCTCCGGTACCGATAAAAATCGGCACTAAACCCTTCCAATCCCTAACGCAAAACCCACCGTTTAAAAAATACGTGGGTTTAAACCTTACAGGTTTCTTTGCTACTGTACTATTAAAACCTGTGAGGTTTGTTTTGGGTTTTATTTAAGCTCAATGGTATATTTTCCGGCTGTGAGTTCTATTTTGTTACTGCTAATTTTACCATTAACCAGAATTTTCCTATCGCGTACAACCGGAAGTTCCATACTCGCGGTCGAATTTGGTGGCACAACAATCTTATAGGTAACACCACTAGGTGTTTTTTTCCATGCACTTACAATTTTGCCGTAGGGACCGATGTGACTGGCTTCAAAAGCATCCAACCCTTCCACAACATGCGGTTCTAAAATAATATGCTTAAAACCAGGCTGTTTTTCATCAGGTCTGATTCCACCAGGTGATTTATACAACCAGGCCCCAATTTCGCCAAACATGATGTGGTTCATCGAGATATCCGATTTAGCATCAATAGGCCAGTTTTCGTATAAGGTTGTGGCACCGTTTTCCATCCACCAGCCCCAGCTTGGGTAGGTTTTTTGCGCTGCAACTTTATAAGCCACATCGGCATATCCGTTTTCGCTTAAAGCATTTAAAATGGCTTTGGTGCCCAACAGGCCAACATCCAAATGGAACCCATCTGCTTCAACGCGTTTTGCTAAATTCTTTGCAACCAGGGCAACTGATGCTTCTGGAACAATTTTCCAGTAAAGCGGTACACTCATTTCTGTTTGTATGCCAGAACCGTAAATTCCTTTTTCTTTGTTCAGGTATTTGGCATTAAATGCATCTTTTATTTTCTTAACAAGGGCAGTATAATGCAGGTAATCGTCGTTTTTACTCAGAATTTTTGCTGCCTTGGCTAAAATTACCGCATCGGCGTAATAATAGCAGGTAGAGGTTAGCTCTACCGGTGATTTGGATTTTACCGGAATCCAGTCGCCCAAACCCCAGGTAGTTAAACCGCTTGGGTAGTTCTCATCAATATGGTCTACATATTTTTTGATGTTCGCGTAGCAATCGGCCAGTAATTTTTTATCGCCATAAAACAGGTATACATTCCAGGGAATAATGGCAATGGTACTGGTCCAGTCTGGTCCGTTACCCCACTCGTAGCCCCAGCCATCGGTAGGGATAATAGATGGCAATACGCCGTTCGGCTGTTGTTCGTCGCGGTGGTCGGCCAGCCATTTTTCGTAAATGGTAATGCCATCAAAGCCATACAGGCCAGTTTCAATGGCAATTTGTGCATCACCTGTCCAGCCGTTTTTTTCCCGCTGCGGGCAATCGGTTGGGTAGCCAAACAGGTTTGACAGGTATGAATTGTTAGTGGCGTAATAAATTTTATTGATAATTGGTTCAGACGATTTTACATCACCCAAAACCGGGACATCGCTGTGCATGAAATAGCCAACCAAATCTTCTTTTTTTAATTCCATAGGGCTAGAGCTGGTTACTTCTACATACTGAAAACCCTTGTAGTTAAAGTGCGGCATAAAACTTTGTTTCGCTTTACCATTCAGAATCAGGATATCGGTTTGAAAGGGATCTGTATTATCAGTTGGGCGGTAATGGGCATCGATATTCGAAATATCCAAACGTCCGTTTGCATATAAACGCTCACCATGTTTTAAACGAACAGTTGTTCCGGCAGCTCCGGTCAACGTAATTTTGCTTACTCCCGAAATATTCCTGCCCAGATCGAACAGGTAGGTGGTATCGTTAATTTTCTTTACTGTTTTGGTCGCAATTTCTTCTACATTTCGGATGGGGTGAAGGGCTTGTGCCACAATATTCCTTGATGGTGCCGAGCGATAAATCACATCTTTCCAGTCTTTATCGTCAAAGTTGATGGTATTCCAGCCTGGTTTTTCCATTCGGGCATCGTAATGCTCGGCAGTGTATATGCTGTTAAATACAATCGGGCTTAAGGCGGTTTTCCAGTTTTTGCCCGATTTGATGGTTTCAACAGTGCCATCATCGTAGGTAATTCTAACATCTAAACAGAAAGTTGGCCTGTTTCGCCATGGGGCGCGATCGAAATACCACACTGCAGTAGATTGATGGTTATACCAGCCATTGCCCAGCAATACGCCTATGGCATTTTTACCCTGGTTAATGGCTTCAGTAATATCATAAGTTACATAGAGTGTACGCCTGTCGAAACGGGTGTACATCGGATCCATGCGGTGGTTACCAATCTTTTTTCCGTTGATGGATAATTCATACAAACCAGCTGCCGCGATATAAGCCCGGGCCGATTTTACCTTTTTGCCTGTGGTAAAAGTTTGGCGAAAATAGGGGGCAGGTTTAAGCTTAACATTTTCGGTGTCCGAAATCCAGGCTCCCTGCCAGTTAGCCATCTGCATCATACCCATTTCAAAACCAGAAATCTTACTTATCGTTTTTTTATTTCCATTGGTAATATCAAGCCGCCAGAAATATTTGGTAAAAGGTTTTAGTAATTGACCCGAATAAGTAACTAAACTGAGGTCTGACTGTTTCCATCCGGTATTCCATTGTGTAGCTTTTCCGTTAAGTAATGCAGCAGAATCGGTATCTACCAGAATGCGGTAGGCGCTTTGTTTTGCATTTTGGCTATTGTCCTGCATTTGCCAGGTAAAGCGGGGATTTGGATTATCTAAGCCGATTGGATTGGTTAAATATTCGGTTTTAAGTGCGGTAAGCGTGGTTTGGGCAAAAGCACCAGCAATAGGTGAAAGTGAAAAAAGTAAGGCTGATACCTTTAGAAATTTAGATTTCATTGTTTTCGGTTTATTGAAAACTAAGGTATCAAAATAAAGTGTGGATGGATAAAGCGCAATGGATTTTTTACGCATAAAAAAAAGCGAAGAAAAACTTCGCTTTAAATGCTTACCTGTTGCCGAAATCATTCAGCTCAAGCTATGGGCTTATCCCAATATTTCTTTCAGCTGCTGCGTTTGGTGATCGACAAGTTTTTGCAATGGACCAGATGCCAGCATTTTCATCATCATATTTAAATCGGCCGAAATGATGTGTTTTGCCGTTGTAGTACCATTACCGTTATCGCTCACTGTCCATTTTAATTCTACTTCGAAAGGAGCTTTCTCGGTAGGAATGGCTGTTAATTCTTGATTTTCAACACGATTAGAGATTTTAATAGCCAGTTTTGCCATGTTTTGGATAGTAAAACGTGCTTCATCTTCTGTCGATTCCCAGTTATAAATATTTTCTGGCATCAATTGCTGATGATTGTTCATGTTGGATAGAAAGGCATAAACCTCCGCTACGGGCTTATTTACTTCTACAGCGCTTTCAATAATCGTCATTATATATTTTTTATAGGTTTTTTTAATATGAGGAAATTAAGCCTCCGGACTTAAAGCCTGTCCCCATTCTGAAGGGTTTAAGCGCCATTTGCCCAATAGTTCCATGTCGCTTTTGGCAATAATGCTGTGCTCGGCAGCATAATCGATTAAGGCAGCATAGTTTGATAAAGTTAAGTAACGGCATTTTGCAGCTGCAAAGTTTTCGTCCGCTTTTTCGAAACCATAAGTAAAAATTGCAGCTAAACCGGCAACTGATAATCCAGCAGACCGCAAGGCTTCAACAGCTTGTAAACTGCTTTTGCCTGTAGAGATCAAATCTTCGATTACCACTACGCGCTGACCTTCTACTACTTCGCCTTCAATTAAACTTCCGGTACCGTGTTCTTTGGCTTTCGCCCTTACATAGATAAAAGGAAGGCCTAGTTCCTGAGCTACCAAAACGCCTTGCGGAATTCCGGCTGTTGCTACTCCGGCAATTACATCTACCGAACCAAATTCTTCTTGAATGGCTTGTGCAAGTTTCTGACGGATATAGGTTCTAACCTGTGGATGGGAAAGGGTAATCCGGTTATCGCAATAAATTGGCGACTTCCAACCAGATGCCCAGGTAAAAGGATTATTAGGTTGTAATTTAATTGCCTTTATTTGTAATAAAAATTCAGCTACCTTTAATTCAATATCACTTTTATTATACATGGCCCAAAATTACAGAATTTATATTAACGATAACACCTTGTTTATATCAGATGTTTTACCAGAACAAAAAGAAAAGATTCAACAGCTTGAATTTCAGGATTTTGATTTGCAAACATTTTATAAAAAATTAAAAAATGGGTCTAAAAAAAGCTACATTTTCTTAACAAAGAATCCTCGGGAGACCTTTAAAAAGCTGAAAAAAGATTGCACTATAATTAAAGCGGCCGGTGGATTGGTAGAAAGTGCCAACAACAACTACCTTTTTATTTTCAGGAACAAGAAATGGGATTTACCAAAAGGTAAGCTCGAAGATGGTGAAAATATGAAAGAAACTGCTGTGCGCGAGGTAGAAGAAGAGTGCGGCATTAAAGTTTTTAAACGTGAGGAAAAGTTGTGTAAAACCTATCACGTTTATCCCATAGGAACCAAAATGGTAATTAAAAAAACTAACTGGTACAAAATGACGGTTAAAGGCGAACCTAATCTTGTTCCCCAAAAGGAAGAGGGGATTGAAGAGGCGGTATGGCTGGATAAAAACCATGTTGGCCCGGTAATTAAAAACACCTTTCCATCCATTATGGATGTGATGCGTGCAGGTGGAATCCTGTAGGTATTTATAAACCGTCAGGTGGCAACACCTGACGGCACTTTGTGCTGTTGCTATTCGTAATCCAGTTCATCAACCACTTTTTTAACGCGTTTCAGGTATTTTCCATAATAGTACCAGGCCCATAGTTCGGTAATAGCACCAATAATCAGAATGCTGATGAAGCAGTTTAATAAGATGTAAACCGGCGAGAGATTAGCAACAATCTTATTCATTACCGAGGTTTTTTCGATCAGTAAATACACCGATAAAAAGCCTGTAGCAATAAAGGCAACGATGTAAGTGAGTGCCTTGTAAAGCTCGATGTTCAGTTTCATTTCGTAAAAAAACCAGAGAATACTTTTCCGGCTATCCATACTCATATCGTAAGAATTTTTATAGAACCTGTAAAATTTAAAAAAGTAATATGTTGTAAACCCACAGGTTATGGCATAAAAAGCCAGATAAACCAGTTTCATCTTGTCAGAAAAATTAAACAGGTACGGAAAGACTGCCATAATCAGGAGTGCTGCTACCTGATAAAGAAACTCATGTTTCATTTTCTTCCGGATAATATCTATGGGAGTGTGGGCCTGCTTTATTTTAAGCATATCTGCCGAAATATTGGTTTCTGCATCCTTTTCAGCATTCCATTCGTTTTTTAAATCGTCAAAATTCATAACCGTTCTTCTTTATGATGAGTTGTAATTTTTCTTTCGTTCTGTTAAGCTTAACACGGGCATTTACTTCACTAATACCCAGGTTTTCGGCAATTTCGCGGTGCGATTGATCTTCGAGGAAAAGGAAAATCAGTGCCTTTTCTACCGCATTTAACTCCTGCACCGCTTTATATAAATAGCTGAGTTTTTCTTCTTTTAATTCGCTCTCATTGGTATCAACAATGTCGATGTTTTCATCGAGTGGGGTTTTATCTACCTTTCGGTTGCCTTTTTTGAAATAAACCAGAGCCGTATTTAAAGCAACCCTATACATCCAGGTCGAGAATTTACTGTTTCCTTTAAAAGTTGGGTAGGCTTTCCAAAGCTGCATCACAATTTCCTGAAACAGATCCTGCTGGTCATCAGTATTGTTCATATACATTTTAGCTACTTTATGTATAATGGCTTTATGCTGATTGATCAGGGAGAGAAATATGTTTTCTGTTTCTTTCATTAATGTATAACACATTGGTAACAGATTTTGAAAAACGTTACAGGTTATTTAAAAATAATATTTAACCACAGATAAAAAGGATAAACACGGATAATTATTGGTGCCAGATATTACTGTCTGGTGCCTTAGCTGGAATTTTTTGCAGAAATACGATTGATAATGGTTGTAGAAATCTGTCGGATGGTAACATTCAACAGCACGATTATTGGTTATTTAATAATATTAACCACAGATAAAAAAGATAAACACGGATGATTGTGGGTGTCAGCTATTACTATCTGATACCTTAGCTGGAGTTTTTGCGGAAATACGATTGATAATGGGTACAGAAATCTGTCGGATGGTAACTTCCAACAGCACGGTTATTGGTTATTTAAATAATATTAGCCACAGATAAAAAAGATAAAAACGGATAATTGTGATGTCAGATACTACTATCTGATACTTTAGCTAGAATTTTTGCTGAAATACGATTGATGTAGCGTTTAGGAATCTGTCGGATGGTAACATCCAACAGCGCGAGAATAAGTACTACAAAAAATCAAGTGCCTCTTGCGGTACAAAGGGGCTTACATCACCATGGTTCCTTAAAATGTCGCGCACAATGGTAGAGCTAATGGCCGAATATTCGGGTTTGCTTAACAATAGTATCGTTTCTACCTCGGGCATCATGGTTTGGTTAATTTGTGCAATTGCCCTTTCGTATTCAAAATCGGCGGCAGAGCGGATGCCACGAACCATATATGTTGCATTAATTTTGCGGCAAAAATTAACGGTTAAACCTTCGTAGGTTTGTACCTCGATGTTTTTATAACCCGAAAAAACGGTGTTTAAGATCTGCAAACGCTGGTCGGCAGTGAGGAAATTCTGTTTCGAGCTATTTAAACCAATGCCGATTACAATTTTATCGAACAAGGGAGTAGCACGTTGCAAAATGTTTACATGGGCAATGGTTATCGGATCAAAAGAACCAGGAAATAGCGCAATCTTCATAATTCAAATATAGATTATTGATGTGAAATTCAGTGTAACCTAAAGTTTTTTGAATTGAAAAATAAATTGTCTCGTCATTCCCGCGCAGGCGGGAATCTTAATACTTATTGCATTACGATTCCCAATCGAGTTGGGAATGACGAATTGTCTATCCTTGCCATAAGCAAACTAAATTTTGATTAAAAACGGATTCATATATTGAAAAACTTTTATATAAATTCAAAAAAACTAAAGGATGAATTGCCGTATTTGCGTGTTTCCTGATAGCCAGGCTGATTATTCAGGCGCATGTTGCTTTGGTGCTCTACTACCAGTAAGCCATCGGGTTTAAGCAACTGTTGCTCCTGCACTAAAACGGGTAATTGTGGAATGTTGGCTAAATGGTAAGGTGGATCTGCAAAAATCAGATCGTAACTACCTGTTAGCTGTTTCAATAATTTAAAAACATCGCCTTTGCGCACTTCTACCTGCTCAAATTCATACTTCTTTGCTGTGTTTTTAACCCAGTTTACGCAACCATAATCCATATCTACGGCCAAAATGTTTGCGGCATCGCGCGAGGCGAATTCGAAAGTCAGGTTGCCTGTACCGCAAAACAGATCTAAAACACTGCAGTTTTCAAAATCGTAACGGTTATTCAGGATATTGAACAAGGCTTCTTTAGCCATATCAGTTGTAGGGCGTACAGGTAAGTTTGCAGGGGGCTGCAAGCGGATCCCCTTTAATTTGCCACCAATTATTCGCATAAATCTAAAGCAAGCAAACCGCTGAAATAATGTTTGGGCATATCGGCCAACAGTTCGCTGTTTTGTTTTCCCGCCGGGAGAAAGAAATAAAGTTGATTGAAATATTTTAACAGGCAGTTATAGTGCTCGTCGTCTTCGTTGATAATGCCCTGGATATAAACGGGGATCTGCTCATTTAGGTTGAGCTGCTCAATAATCAGCAAGAGGAAATAGTTAAATTCCTCAGCGTTTTCTGATTGGTAATGATTTTGAAAAACAACCTTTTTGTTTCGGGTGTACAATACATTGAAAGAGATTGCTGTAAAATCGATGAGCAGCGATTCATCCGCCAGATGGTTAAATAAGGCAACCAGTGGCTCCGATTGTGGAAAGAGGTTAGCGTTTTCGGGTAAATGTGCTTTCACTTCATCATTTAAGCAGAAAACAGTATTAAAACCTAAAGCAGGATTGTGTTTAGTGTAAATTTTCGCATCTGTACCTAGGTAATTGGAGTACACCGCCAGGTTTTCGCCATCAAACCATTCGTCTGGAATGAATATAAAATTAGCGGTATGCACGGCGGCTTTAATTTCAGCGTAATTGAGCGAGAGGTATTGGTCGGTTTCAAAAGCAGTTTTTAAATCCTTTTGTACGTCATCACAGCCCTGTTTATCGAAAATTAGCTTAATCTCATCCGTATCTTTATTTACTACTGCATAAGAAAAACTATCATTCGTTATTTTTAATAATAAATGGCAGTTTGCAGATGCATCAGCTTTAAAATTCGGGTCGACTAATAAAAGGCTGTTATTACTCATTGAAACAAAAATAGGTTTTTTTAAGGATTAACAGCAATTGAAAGTACACAAAAGAATTAAACCACATATAAAAGGAATGAACACAGCGAGTTTTTTTATATCAATTTGTTGTTCCGATTCAAAATCTGTGTTTATCTGTGAAAATCTGTGGCTAAAATTTACTCAAATCTTTTTACCAAAATCAAACCTTTCGGCTATTCAAAAATCAAAATATTCGGCTTAAATTCGGAACATGAGTTACAAGCCTACCTATAAAGCAGCAAACACGATTGCCGCTACTATTGAGCAACATTTTATTAAACTACACAAAAATGCAATTGCACAAGGTGAGGTAGATTTGGCTACTCAACCCAGCAGTAAAATTATTGAAGCGATTATTGACGTGGCTTTCTGGAGCAGTTTGCGTAAGGAAGAAGGGCACTCGCCGCGCATTTCTATTGCTTTTTTACCTCCAGGACAAGCTTCTAAACCCCTGCATTTCGCTAAAAAACTGGCATTAAATGCCAATACCTTAACTAAAATAGCACCAGGTATCGAACGTTCGGGAATTCACCTGGGCGTTTGGGAAGAAGATGGCGAACTGTATATCTGGGGAACTACACTCAATATCCCGAATTTTTGCTTTGTGGTTGATGTTTCTGAACCGGGTTTGATCGTAATTAAACACCGCAGAATATACGGCATTGGCAAGTTTACAAATGTGGCTGTTTTAAAAGGAGAGCAGATCAGGATTGTAGACGATACCAGCTGCACGAACCGTGATTGCCCGCCAATTTTAAAAGCTTTACTCGATTTAACGGTTCTGGCCAGCTGGAACGATCCGATTAATATCCTGATCCAGTTTGCGGTTTCGATGCGTGCCCATGGGCGTGGCGGAGCTTTGCTAATTGTGCCTAAAGGCGATACAAAATGGGAAGAATCGATTATTCACCCCATTCAATACCTGGTTGAGCCACCTTTTTGTGGTTTATCCAACCTGGCCAAACAAAGTGGTAACCAGAGTGAGATTTTCTCGCAGGGTGCTGTTCGCCGGGAGGTTGAGCACCTTGCCGGTTTAACTGCTGTTGATGGCGCAACTATTATCAATGAAGAGTTTGGTCTGATTGCCTTTGGGGCTAAAATTGGTCGTGCAAAAGGGAAACCTACTGTAGACCAGATTGCTTTTTCTGAACCGATTTTAGGAGGTGAAGATAAAATTCTGTATCCCGGCCAGTTAGGTGGAACTAGGCACTTCTCCGTAGCTCAGTTTGTAAACGACCAGCCCGATGCCATTGGCCTGGTAGCTTCACAAGATGGTCATTTTACCATTTTTAGCCATAGCAAAAAACAAAATATGGTAATGGCACACCGCATAGAAACGTTACTTTTGTAGTCGCAAAAGCATAGTGCCGGGAGTATAGCGATTGTATAGGGTGGAGAGGTATGATACTGTTGGTTTGATCCTGATGCCATTTTTCCGTTAAATTCCAAAAAAAGATAATACTTGCTTGTGCAAAAGACAGGCTCATTTGCGCTGCCAAACAATTAACCGATTAACCAGTTAAACCATAACCCTTTCATGATTACCGATAAAAGTCAACTCATTGCCCAGGCTTATGCACATCCGCCCACTAAGGAGCAAATGCTCTTTTGCGAACGGATGTCGAAGTTTTTGCAGGATAAAGACGATGAGCGGTGTTTTGTTTTAAAAGGCTACGCAGGTACGGGTAAAACCACTTCTGTAGCAGCTTTGGTAAAGGTTTTAGCTAAATTTAATCTCAAAAGCGAGCTACTGGCACCAACGGGTAGGGCGGCGAAGGTGATGAGCCAGTATGCCAACCGCAAAGCACTGACCATACACAAAAGAATTTACCGCAAACGCTCGGCTACTTCGCCCGAAATGCAGTTTCAGCTGGCACCAAACCTGGCTGATAATACTGTTTTTATTATCGATGAAGCTTCGATGATTGCGGATGAATTTAACGAAACTGGTTCTTCGATATTGAGGGATTTGCTGGAGTTTGTGTATAATGATAAGAACTGTTTTTTGCTGTTTGTTGGCGATACAGCCCAGTTACCTCCGGTAGGAAGTTTAGATAGTCCGGCTTTAAACGAGCAATACCTGAAAGATCATTTCTATCTCTCGGTTACCTCGGTAGAGTTGAAGGAAGTGGTGCGGCAAGGGAAAAAATCGGGCATTCTAGCCAATGCGACGATGTTGCGCAACCAGATTGCCAAAAATCCTGAAAACCCTTTGCCTAAATTCCTCACCAAAAATTATCAGGACATTTACAATATGCCGGGCGCGCGCCTGGTAGAAGGGCTGGAATATGCCTACCGCAAGTTCGGTATCGAAAATACACTGGTGGTTTGCCGTTCTAACAAAACGGCCAATGTGTATAACCAGCAAATCAGGGCGCGCCTGCTTTACCGCGAAGAAGAACTTACAGGCGGCGACCAGATTATGGTTGTTCGGAATAATTATTTCTGGCTGCCCGATAATGATGAAACTGCTTTTATTGCCAATGGCGATATGGCTAAAGTAATCCGTGTGCGGGGAGAAGAAGAACGCTATGGTTTCCGTTTTGCCGATGCTACGCTGGAGTTTATGGATTTTCCGGCAGCAGGACAAATTAGCTGTAAGGTGATGCTCGATACCTTGAATTTAGAATCGGCCAATTTGCCTTATGAGCAGAATAAAAAGCTTTTTGATGGCCTCAATGAAGATTATGAACACATTGCCAATAAAAGGCAGCGCATGTTGGCCATAAAGGCCGATCCTTTTTATAATGCCTTGCAAATTAAATTTGCTTACGCGGTAACCTGTCATAAAGCACAGGGTGGGCAGTGGGATGCTGTTTTTGCCGATCAGGGTTATTTAACTGAAGACATGATAGACCTCGATTTTTTACGCTGGTTATACACCGCTGTAACCCGTGCAAAAAAAGAGTTATATTTAGTCAATTTTGCGCCACAGCTTTTTGCGAAGACGGCACAGGAAGATTACTATTAATATGATTACTCAAATTGAAAATAACCACTAAGACGCAAAGTCACAAAGGTTTGCGATTTTAATATGTTTATCATCAATAACCTATTAAATGCTGATAATAAGATAAGTTTTGAAAACCTAATTTTTGTGTCTTCGTGACTTTGTGGTCCAAATTATACTAACTAAATATGAAATTTGCTTTTAGTCTTAAAAATAAAGTGAAAATTGCCTTTTTACTTTTCTGCATCATGTGCTGTACGTTGCTGATCCGTTTTCTGGAAGATAAAAGCGTGAAGAAAATCAACGAATCTTTTATTTCGATGTACAATGACAGGCTGGTGCCTGCAACCGATCTGTATTTCGTTGCTGAAAATTTGTACCATAAAAATGCTGTGCTGCAGGATGCGTTTATAACCGACAATGCCGTGCCTGCTGCGGTAAGTGTCGGTAAAATTAACCATCATAACCGCAAAATTGATTCGGCAATTCATAAATATGGACTAACCCTGTTGGTAAAACAGGAAAAAAGCTTTCTCAACGATTTGAAAAATGCACTTTTCGTTCAAAAGGAGCTCGAAAATAAAGCGCTTAGCCTGAGCCGTACAGAAGGCCTTAAGGTTTACGAATCGGTAGGGAGGAATGCTGCTAACCAAACTTTCGATAAGCTTTCGGCCTTAATAAAAATCCAGTCAAAGGTTGGAGATGAACTGATTAAGGATTCGAAAATTTTTGTGTCAGGAACAAAGGTTTATTCTACCCTGCAGGTTATTTTGGCTATCGTAATTGGTATTATGATTGTGGCCATTATTTCGGCATCAAATGCGGTTAAAATCCAGAACGAGAAGTTTAATTTAAACTGATTGCCTCAGTTTTAGCCACTGATAGGATTACCTCAGTTTTAGCCACGGATTCACGGAAGGCACAGAATAATATGTGTAAATCTGAGTCTCCGTGGCTATTTTAAACGACTACTCCGCCTCGTCGTCGGTTAACAGCCTGATCGAGTCATCAGAAAGCATAATTAAACGCTCTTTATATAAAGAACCAATGGTTTTCTTAAAAGCACTTTTGCTGATCTGGAAACGGTGATAAATCTCTTCAGGAGAGCTTTTGTCGCCCAGTTCGATTATGCCGCCACTTTTCTTAAGCGCAGCTAAAATCACTTCTTTCGAATCTAAAATGTGTCCGTAGCCACTTGGCTGTAAGGTTAGGTCGATTTTACCTTCCACACGGATTTTTTTGATCCATCCCTTGCGCATATCGCCAATCTGGATATTATCAAAAACCTCATTGTGGTACAATAAACCAATGTAAGTATTGTTAATAATGGCATTGAAACCCAGATCGGTTTCTTCGGTAATCAATAAACTTACCTCATCGCCTTCTTCGAAATCAAAATTTTCTTCCTCTACAAAATCGTATAGTTTTGATGATGCGAGTAAGCGGTCGTTATTTTCATCGAGATATAAATAAACTACATATTTATAGCCTTTTTGCATTGGCCTCTTTTGCTCGCGCTCTGGCACATAAACATCTTTATCGATGCCTAAATCCATAAAAACACCATCCTCATCTGATACCACCTTTAAAAAAGCGAAATCGCCAACTTCGGCGTAGGCTTTTTGTGTGGTACCCGTTAAACGGCCATCTTTTTGTACAAACACGAAAACCGAGATATTATCGCCAATTTCGAGCCCTTTGGGTACATGTACATAGGGCAGGATAACCAGTTTATCGCCGTCGGTTAAATTTAAACCAGCTTCGGTTTTACTTAATACTCTTAGTTCGTTGTATTTTCCTATTTCAATCATTTTTTGTGGGTTTAACCATTTTCTTCAATGGCTTTTGCGCTACAAAGGTAACAATCTTTAAAGGCTACGGTCGATTTAAATTTTTTATATATTTTAGCAGCTTATCTAAATATGATCCATACATGAATAAGCAGATCCCTACATTTTTTTTAAGCGACGAGTATTTTATTGACGAAAAGGTAAACTTTTTAAAGTTTGCGAACGAGTACAAGGTTTACAACGATCAGGGTGCCCAAATTGGCATAATTAAACAACGCATCAGTGGCTGGCAAAAGGCATTAACCTTTTTGATTGATAAACGGATGATGCCCTTTAAACTGGAAATTACCGATGTAAACGACCAGTTGCAGGCTACGATAAGCAGAGGGTGGACCTTCTGGATGTCGAAAATTACAGTTACCGACCCGGTGGGTGTAGAAGTAGGCATTATTAAGCAAAAATTTAAGTTTTTTAAACCTACGTTCACCATTTCTAACCCGGTTTCGGGTGATGAGATTGCTAAAATAACCGGCGATTGGAAAGCATGGAATTTCAGCATTACCAACAATGCAGGTGCAGAACTGGGTAAAATAAACAAAAAATGGGCTGGTGCTTTAAAAGAAGTATTTACCACAGCCGATAAATACAATGTTTCTATCGACCCAAGTTACGCAGAAAGCGATCAAAAAGTGGCCATTGTTGCTACCGCCATTACCATTGATATGGTTTTGAAGGAAAGCAAGTAGGGGGGATTGAAGGATTGAGTGAGAGAGGGATTGAATGCGGATTTCAAAGAGATTCAATCATTCAATCCTTCTCTCATTTTGAACATATACTTCTTCGACCCTTAAGTCACTTTGAGCATTCAATTCTTCATAATTTTCTTACAAACGAAATCAAATAATTGGGTTAAATTTGAACACCACAATTTAGGTACTTCATTGAATGGAAAAACCCAAAGCAGCCAAAAAGCCCAGTATTTTCAGTTTGTTAGGAAATTACAGGGGCTTAATTTTAATGCTGATCCTGTTTGCCCTGTTAAGTAACGGCATAAACCTGCTCTTACCTAAAATCATTGCACACGGAATCGACTCTTACACCAATAAAACATTTCACTTACAATCGATCCTGATTCAATTTGCCGGTGCCATTGTACTGGTTTTTATCTTTACTTATTTACAGAGTATTGTACAAACCTATGCCTCAGAACGGGTAGCCCGCGATTTAAGGACAAAGCTTTCTGATCAGA
Source organism: Pedobacter ghigonis (assembly GCF_903166585.1). Classification (GTDB taxonomy): domain Bacteria; phylum Bacteroidota; class Bacteroidia; order Sphingobacteriales; family Sphingobacteriaceae; genus Pedobacter; species Pedobacter ghigonis. Next base: position 171,484 of record NZ_CAESCM010000008.1, on the reverse strand, counting down.
TTTCGAGGCAGAGCCATGCTTATATCATTCAGGCTAACCCCTCAAAATTATTAACCAACCTAACTGCCGATGCCGATTCGATTAAAATGTTCGTTTCGCAGGCCATTGTTTCCATCTGTTCATCTATTTTTTTAATCGTTGGTGCCAGTATTCTGCTTTTAATTATCAACTGGAAACTGGCATTGTGCGTTATTGCCATTGTACCGATTATAGGCGGGGCATTTTTCTTTGTGCTGAGCAAAGTTCGGGTACTTTTTAAAAAGAGCAGGGAAGTAATCGACTGGTTAAACAAGGTAATTAGCGAGAGCATTTTAGGTGCTGCTTTAATCCGCGTAATTAACTCGCAACAGCTCGAATACAATAAATTTTTAGATGCAAATGCCAAAGCCAGGGATTTAGGACTTTCCATACTGCGCCTTTTTGCCGGATTAATTCCGATTATCATATTTGTTTCCAACTTATCGGGTTTATGTATTCTGGTTCTGGGCGGACATTTTGTAATCACCGGATCGATGAGCCTGGGCGAGTTTGCTGCCTTTAGCAGCTACCTGTCGCTCATTATTTTCCCTATTCTGGTTATTGGCTTTATGAGCAATGTTATTGCCCAGGCCACAGCATCATACCAGCGCATTGAGAGTGTATTAAATGCTGCAGAAGTTAACCATCCGGGTACACTTACTACCCCACTAGCGGGAGCGGTAGAAGGCAAAAATATTAGCTTAAACTTTGGACAGAAACCCATCTTAAAAGCTGTTTCTTTCTCTGCTAAAGCAGGCTCCAAAACGGCAATTATTGGCCCAACAGCGGCAGGGAAAACGCAGTTGCTATATATTTTAACCGGTTTAATTGAACCTGGAAGTGGCGAAGTGCTTTTTGACGACCATGAAATTAAAAACTACAACCAGGAAGAATTTCACAAGCAGGTAGGCTTTGTTTTTCAGGATAGTATTATGTTTAACATGAGCATCCGCGAAAATATTGCCTTTAGCGATACCGTTACCGACGAATTTTTGGCCAAAGCCATTGCCACTGCCGAACTTAAGGATTTTATAGCAACTTTGCCCGATCAGTTGAACACGATTATTTCTGAAAGAGGCAGCAGCCTCTCTGGCGGGCAAAAGCAGCGCATTATGCTAGCCAGGGCATTGGCTCTTAACCCTAAGGTATTGTTGCTCGATGATTTTACTGCCCGAGTTGATGCCAATACCGAAAAGCGGATTTTAGCAAATATCCAGCAAAATTATCCCGGTTTAACCCTCATATCCGTTACCCAAAAAATAGCTTCTGTTGAACATTATGATAAAGTCATCTTGCTGATGCAGGGCGAAATTATCGCAGAAGGAACCCATCAGGAACTACTGAAAAGCAGCCCTGAGTACGTTCAGATTTACAATTCACAACAGAGCACCAGTAATTATGAACTACAATCTTAATCAGCTTAGCGAAAAGTGCGAGAAGCAGTCGACCTTTAAGTCGCTTAATAGCCTGCTTAAACTGATCTCGGCAGAGCGTAGAAACCTTTGGCTGGCGCTTGTTATTATTTTAATTAACTCGGGTTTATTGCTGCTTGGGCCATTGCTGGTAGGCCACACGGTCGATACTTATATCCGCACCAAACAGTTTCATGGTGTACTTGTTTTTGGCGGCATTTTGCTGGCCATGTACATGGTTGCAATGGTTACAGGCTATACGCAAACCAAATTGATGGGCGGTGTGGGGCAGCGGATGTTGTACACCTTGCGCAATGCTATTTTTAACAAGCTGCAGGAGTTTCCGGTTTCATTTTTTAACGAAAATAAGGCAGGCGATCTCATTTCGAGGGTGAATAACGATACCGATAAGGTAAACCAGTTTTTTTCGCAGTCGCTGATGCAGTTTATCAGCAGTATTGCAACGATGATTGGAGCAGGCATTTTTCTGCTTTCCATCAATATCGAATTGGGAGCAGCAACACTTGCACCAGCAGTAGGAATCGTTGTTTTTACCATCGCGCTATCGCCCTGGGTAAAAAGGCGCAATGCCAAAAATTTAAAAAGTGTAGGCGGTATGAGTGCCGAAATTCAGGAAAGCCTGAACAATTTTAAGGTAATTATTGCCTTTAACCGGCGCGATTATTTCAGGAAACGTTTTGATGAGGCCAATAAAGAAAACTATAAAACCGCCATTGGAGCAGGTTTAGCCAATAATATTTTCGTGCCGGTTTACGGCTTGTTATCGAGCACGGCACAGCTGATTACCCTGTTATTTGGTATTTATTTAATTTCGACCGGAAGCTTTACGTTGGGTTTATTGGTGAGTTACATTGCCTATACCACCAATTTTTATAATCCTTTAAGACAACTTGCAGCCCTGTGGACGAGTTTTCAGGTGGCAATGGCCAGCTGGGACCGTATTTCGCAGATTTTAATGCTCGAAAGTGATTTAAAACAGATCGAAGATAAAGGAACTGTTACCAGCGATGCTTTACTGGAATTTAGAAACGTTCATTTCTCTTACGATGAATCGAAAGAGATTTTGCATAACATTAACCTCAAATTTGAGAAAGGTAAAACTTATGCACTAATCGGTCCAACCGGGGGCGGTAAAACCACTACGGCTTCGTTAATTTCGCGTTTATACGATGCCACCAAAGGCACTGTGCTGTTAAATGGCAAAGATATCCGTTCATTTTCGGCGGCAGAGCGAACACAAAAGATCGGTTTTATTTTACAGGAGCCATTCTTATTTACCGGAACGGTGAAAGAGAATATCCTTTACGGCAATAGTCAGTACCAGCAGGTAAGCGATGAGGCGCTCGAAAAAATAATTGAAGAAGCCAACTTAAATGCGCTCCTGGCCATTTTTGACGAGGGATTGAATACGCCAATTAACTCCTTATCGGATAGTATAAGTTTAGGCCAAAAGCAATTGATTGCCTTTATGCGTGCGGTGCTGCGTAATCCGGAGTTGCTGATCCTAGATGAGGCCACAGCCAATATCGATACGATTACAGAACAGCTTTTGGGCGATATTTTAAATAAATTATCGAAAGAAACTACGCTGGTTATTATTGCGCACCGCTTAAATACCATCGAAAATGCCGACGAAATTTATTTTGTTAATGAAGGGGAGGTGCAAAAAGCCGGTACGCTTAATGATGCACTGGATATGTTACTCAAAGGAAAGCGTGTAAGTTAATATTTTTATAGACCTTACAGATTTTAAAAACCTGCAAGGTCTGGTAACCCGACTAGCGGAGGTAGCGATGCACTAAATATGTTCCTCAAAGGAAAGTTGGTAAATTAATATTTTTATAGACCTTACAGGTTCTAAAAAACTGTAAGGTCTGGTAACCAAATCATCATCAATGAAAAAATATTTTTTCGCTCTGGCATTTTCTGCCTTTAGTATAGCAGCAGTTGCGCAAAATGCAAAGCAGAACATTTTTGTTCAGGATAGTCTAAAACTGGTTTCTTCGCAGTTTAAATTTACCGAAGGTGCTTCGGTGGATAAGCAGGGCAACGTTTTTTTTACCGATCAGCCGAATGATAAAATCTGGAAATACGGAACGGATGGCAAACTCAGTGTGTACATGGACAAATCGGGTAGGGCCAACGGAACTTATTTTGATAAAAAGGGTAACCTGATTGTTTGCGCCGATGAACACAACGAAATCTGGACGATAGATAAAAATAAAAAGGTTACGGTGCTTTTCAGCGATTTTGAAGGCAAGAAAGTAAATGGTCCGAATGATATCTGGCTGGATGCCAAAGGTGGTATTTACTTTACCGATCCTTATTACCAGCGCGATTACTGGACGAGGAAATCGCCTGAAATCGAGCCTCAAAGGGTTTATTATCTGCCAAAAGGGAAAAGAACAGCTATAGTTGTTGCCGATAATGTATTAAAACCGAATGGAATTGTGGGTACACCAGATGGAAAGTTTTTGTACGTGGCCGATATGAAAGCCAATAAAACTTACCGTTACAATATTGAGCCCGATGCCTCATTAACCGCTCAAACCTTAATTTTAAACCAACATTCTGACGGCATGACGCTCGATACTGAAGGCAATATTTATGTAACCGGTAAGGGCGTAAATATTTACAAACCAAGTGGCGAACAAATTGGCCACATTGATATACCTGAAGAGTGGTGCGGTAACATTTGTTTTGGTGGGAAGCAAAAGAACATGCTTTTTATAACGGCTTCAAAATCGATTTATACCATTAAAGTAAATGCAAGAGGAGTAGAGTGATTTTTTATTTTCAGTAAATTTTGAAAGTTTAATATTTTGTTATATTTTTGAATAAACAAAATATTAAATATGAAAGCGCTCCATAATCAAAAACTATTAGGTTTTTTAGTTCCCAATTTTTTAATTATCAGCATTATTGGGATAAACAGATTTGTACTCCAGGCAGGAAGTGGTGGAGTTTTAGTTTTTTCTGAATTTATTATTCTCCCTATTTTGATGGGGATATTGGCTTCGTGGTTTTGGAGAGACTTAAAGCTGAGCAGTAAAAAACTAATCTGGTATTCGATATTGAACGGCTTTTTTGCCATTGTACTCAGTTTTTTATTTCTTGGTGAAGGAACCATCTGTCTAATCATTGTATCGCCACTTATTTTTGCCTTTGTAGTTACAGGAGCGTTTATAGGGAAAGTGATGTTTAAAAAGAACAGACAGACCTTAAACATGAGCTTTGTTTCGCTACTTCTTGCTGTTTTTATTGTCGATTCGATATCAGATCACCATTATGAGAATATGGTTTCGGACGAGATCGTAATTAAGGCAAGTCCGGAAAAGATCTGGAAAAATGTAGTGGCTTTTGATAAAATTAATAAACCCAATAACTACTGGCTTTTTAAGGCGGGTATGCCCAGTCCCATGCAAACCACGGTTACCGGCTACAAGAATGGTGCAGGCCGAAAATGTATTTTTAGCAACGGATATACTTTCGACGAAAAAATTGTAACCTACGAAGAGAGTAAAAATTTGACCTTCGATATTATTAACCAACCGAAAGACCCTGAAATAATGGGGCATATTGATATCGATCGCGGTCAGTTTCTATTGCAGGATAATGGCGATGGCACTACTACACTTGTTGGAAACAGCTGGTACAAGTTGCAGGTTTTCCCTACCTGGTACTACGATTTATGGGCAGAAAGCATTACCCGTAATGTTCATTTGAGGGTAATGGAACATATTAAAAACCTCAGCGAAAATTAATGTTCCGTTTCATTGTTCACCGGCTTAATTTTCTTAAATCGGTGCCGATGTTCGCATTGGTATATGATAGTTGCTTAAAAATGTGGCTGTTGCTAACTGCGCCAGAAAAGTTAAGCTGGTTTGATGAACTCGAAAATGAAGTACTGAGCTGGGAAGGAACAAGTATCAGTTTACATAAATTCGGAGGAACACAGTTTAACTATCAGCAAAGGGAGATTGGCCATTTACACAGTAATGGTATACTCGATATCTTGTTTAGCAGGAAAATAAAACAAGAGTTATTAGCGCTTGGAAGGGTAGAAGAACATCACATTTTTAAAAAATCGGGCTGGGTTAGTTTTTACATACTAACAGAAAACGATCTTGGAAATGCTAAATTTTTATTGAAAAGGGCATACAACAGCATGGTTTAACAGCTGTTCAATATAGGTAAAATATTGGTGTCATTTTTTTTCTGTTCAGTTTATTCAGAAGCCAAAAATATTAAACGCATTAATTAGTTTTGGGTTCCTACTTATAGGGATAGACGACTATGAAAAAGCCCTCTCAGGATTGAAGGGCTTTTTTACTTTTTACAGTCAGCTACGATTTTAAATTCTGCATATAACCTGTTGGTGTAACCCCAAACTCTTTTTTAAATGCCTTTGTAAAGTACGATTGTGTTTGTATGCCTATCCGGTACATCACTTCGGTCATCAGTACATCTTCTGTTTTCATAATTTCGATGGCTTTTCTAAGTCTTGCCGATCTTACAAACTCTCCGATGGATTGCCCTGTAATGGATTTAATTTTTTGATAAAGTTTGGTTCTGCTCATGCCAATTTCCTTACACAAATAATCTATGTCCATTTCCGGATTAATCATTTCAGCATCTATAATGGCCAGTAATTTGGTTAAAAAGACCTTATCCTTTTCTGAATGGGCCAGTGTTTTGGGTTCGGTATCTCTATTTTTTAAATAATGATCTTTCAGTTTTTGCCGCTGCTCAAAAATATTCTTAATGGTTAACTGAAGCAGATTAATATTGATGGGTTTGGTAAAATACAGGTCTGCACCTGATGCTGCTCCTTCAATTTCGGCCTCTACACTATTTTTTGCAGTAAGCATTAAGAAAGGGATATGGCTGGATTCAATATCATCCTTAATTAACCGGCAAAATTCGGTTCCGTTCATTCCGGGCATCATCACATCACTAATGATTAAATCGGGCAATTCTTTCCGGGCCTGTTCCAGTCCAGTATGGCCATCAATAGCTTCGCTAATCTGATAAAACGGACTTAAAGTATCTCTTAAAAATATTCTCAGTTCGTCGTTATCATCTACAATCAGAATGCGGGTTTCGGTACCAGCTGCCGGGCTGACAGTGTTTTGTACAGGCATTTCCGTTTCCGAACGGTAGCTGATACTTTCTAAACGGGTGCCACCAGCTTCGGTGTGCTGACTAAACTGTTCTGCAACACTGTAATCTTCCTGCTTGTATGGAATGCCGATTATAATCTCTGTTCCCTCATGGCGCTCGCTCGATACCTGTATTAATCCTTTATGCAAAAGTGTTAAACTCTTTACAAAGGCAAGTCCGACACCCGAACCCAAATGTGTTTCGGTAATGCGGTAATAACGCTCAAACAAATGCTGAATTGAGCTTTTCGAAATGCCAATACCGCTATCTATTACGCGCATGTAGATATACGCACTGGCCTCGTAATCACTTTTTACAACGAGCTGGTTTTCAAAAGTTGGTTTTAAAGCTGCCGAATCGGTAAAAACCTGAAGTTTTAGTGTGCCGCCGGATTTGGTGTATTTAAGCGAATTGTTGACCAGGTTGAGGATAATTTTTTCGATTACCTGCCTGTCGAACCAGATATTGGCAGGCAGGCTTTCCTTTTCTACCGTAAAACGGATTGCTTTTTCGGCTGCCATTTCAGCAAATTCTTCCGCCAGTTCATCGATAAACAAACTCAGGTTACCGTTTATTACGTTTAGTTTCAAAGCTCCTGAAGCTGTTTTTCTAAAATCCATCAACTCGTTTATCAACCTTAACAGGCGGTTGGCGTTGCGGTGTATGGTTTGGTAATAGTTCTGGAAGCTTTCCTGCGTATCTTCTTTCAGTAAACGCTCTATCGGCCCGAGTATTAACGAAAGTGGTGTGCGGAATTCATGCGAAATATTGGTAAAGAACTGGAGTTGGGTTTGATGCATTTCTTCCCTTTTTTCTTCTTCTATTTTCCTGATCTCGAGCCTTCGTTTAAAACTTAATGCAGCATAAGTAAGATACAGGGCAGTGGCTATGGCCAGAAACCTAAACCACCAGGTAGCCCAAAAAGGAGGAGAGATTACGATTTTTACCGCTGTACCGGTATTGTTCCATACATTGTCGTTATTGGATGCCCGTACGTTAAAAGTATAGGTGCCCGGATCGAGGTTAGTATAAAATGCCTGTTTTGCATTGCCTACATTGATCCAGTTTTCGTCTTCACCTTCCAGTTTATAGGCGTAATTATTATTCTCGTTAGCTACATAATTTAATCCTGCAAAGCGGAAAGATAGGGTAGCCTGATCGTAGTCGAGATGGATTTCTTTGGTATAGCTAATTTCGTTTTCGAGTACCGACCCTGGTGCATTGGGTAAAATCTGCTGGTTAAAAATCCGGAATTCGGTGAGGTAAACAGGCGGAATGAATTTATTGGTTTTAATATCGTCAGGGAAAAATGAATTAAAGCCATTGGTGCCTCCAAAAAACATTTCGCCGCTTTTGGTTTTTAAATAAGCATTGGCTTCAAATTCGAGGCCCTGTAAGCCATCGCCGGTATTGTATTTTTTATAACTGTGGTTTTGCGGGTTAAACTGGGTAAGCCCTTTTGCGGTTGAAATCCAGAAATTGCCCTTCGCATCTTCGGTTATTCCTTTAATAAACTCAGTAGAAAGGCCTGCTTTAGTGGTATATAGTTCGAATTTATTCTGGCTGCGGTTAAAGCGGTATAACCCAGTTTGTCCGATCCACAAATTTCCTTTGCTATCGATAAAGATTACGCGTAAATCGGGCCTTTTACCACTGCCCATAAAATAATGCGTAAATACCTGAGTGTTTAAGTTGTAACAGTTTAATCCGCCATCATCGGTACCAATCCAGAGGTTTTTGTAATGGTCTTCATTAATCGAAACCACATTGTTTCCGATAAGCTGCGTACCATTGCGGCCTTTTTCTATTCGCTTAAATTGTTTGGTTTGCAGGTCGAAAAGGTTAAGTCCGCCATAATAGGTGCCAATCCAGATGTTTTTATTGCTGTCTTCAAACGATTTCTGAACATAATCTGACGAGATAGAGGCGGGATTGGCTGGGTTATGGTTAAACCGTGTAAATGTGCCGTCGCTATTCATCAGGTTCAGTCCACCTGCCCAGGTGCCAATTAATATGGTACCATTCTGGCTTTCGGTGATATCGAGAACAGCATCGGCCCCAATAGTGCTGGCATTAAACGGATTATAACGATAATGAGAAAAAGTTTTGTTTGTTTTATTGTAAATGTCGAGCCCGCCGCCATCGGTACCAATGTAAATATTGCCGGCCCTGTTTTCGTGAAAAGCTTTTACGTCATTGTAGCTTAAACTGTTTTTATTGTGTTCCTGGCGTACCAGTTTAAACTTGTCTGCCTGCGGACTATACAGGTTCACACCTCCGCGGTGGGTACCGATCCACAAATTTTCCTGCCGATCGATAAAGAGTGCAGAAACTGTACGTTGCGATAGGCTAAAGGCGTTGCCAGGTTCGTTTTGGTAGTGTGTAAAAGTTCCTGTTTTCGGATCCAGGTGATCTAAACCACCGTTGATGCCGCCAATCCAGACGTTGTTTTGCCTGTCGAAAGCAATTGCCCTCACCAGGTCGCTCCCCAAACTGTTTTTGCTGGTTTCCTGGTGCTGGTAGGTTTTTATTGAATTATTTTGAGGGTTGTAATGGATCAAGCCGCTTTCTTCGGTTGCCAGCCAAAAAGAACCATCAGCTGCTTTTTTTATCGCCCTGAATACTTTGTTGGCTAAGCCGTTTATTGGGTTGGATATGCCTGATTTAAGGTTTAGAACATGGATGCCTGCATCGGTTGCCATCCAGATATTACCATTGTTGTCGTTGTAGAGGTCGTTAATGTAATCTTTACGACTGGCTTTAGCGGTCGATTTAAATGGATATCTGCTAAAACTGTTTCCTGCTACATTGAGCAAGTTAAGGCCGCTGCCATAAGTACTTACCAAAATCCCTTTACTGGTTTCTTTAACCGAAGTAATGAAGTTGTTGGTTAAAACATTTTTTTCGTTGGTGCGGTAAGTGGTAAAATTATTTTGTTCGGCATTAAACCTGTTTAAGCCATCGGAGGTTCCTACCCAGAGGGTATGGTTTTTATCTTCGAATATACACCTGATGAAGTTATCACTAAGGCTGTTGTCGCTACTGCTGTGTTTATAGGAGGTAATCTGGCTGCCATCATATTTACTTAGGCCATCGCGGGTACCAAACCAGATAAAACCCCGGTGATCCTGAAAAATGCATTCGATGGTACTATTCGAGAGGCCATCTTCTACACTTACATGTTTAAATTTTAAATTCTGGGCCTGCACGTTTCCCAGCGATAAGATGAAAGTAATGAAGAAAAGGGTTCTAATTAGCGCAGTCATGGGGTGTTTGGTCAGAGGGTTTCTGAAGCGGTAAATATAATTTATTTTTTACGAACCTATAGATAATCCATCTTTCCCAGCTTGCCTGGGAATCTTAATGCTTTGGCTAGGCTGATATGATGCATTACGATTCCCGTTTTCACTGGAATGACGGATCGGGGGTGGGTGATTTGCTATGGAAAATCTGCTGTAGAGAATCCGCTATTGATAATCCTTTAAAGCGAATCCGTCTTTCCCAGCTTGTCTGGGAATCCTAATGCTGTGGCTCGGCTGATATGTTGCATTACGATTCCCGTTTTCACGGGAATGACGATCTGGGTTGGGTGATCTGCTATAGGAAATCTGTTGTAGAGAATCCGCTATAGTCAATCCGTTAAAGCGAATCCGTCTTTCCCAGCTTGTCTGGGAATCCTAATGCTTTAGCTATGCAGGTAAGGTGCTTTAGGATTCCCGTTTTCACGGGAATGACGGTCTGGGTTGGGTGATCTGCTATGGAAAATCCGTCGTAGGAAATCCGTTAAAGCGAATCCGTCCTTCCCAGCTTGCCTGGTAATCTTAATGCTTTGGCTAAGCTGGTATGTTGCATTACGATTCCCGTTTTCACGGGAATGACGATCGGGGTAGGCGATTTGTTATAGAAAATTTGCAGTAGAAAATCCTTTAAAGTGGATCCGTCTTTCCCAGCTTGCCTGGGAATCCTAATGCTTTGGCTAAGCTGGTATGGTGCTTTAGGGTTCCCGTTTTCACTGGAATGGCGGATCGGGGTAAGGTGATTTTTTATAGAGGATTTTCTATAGACAACCTGTCAAAACCTCGCTCTAACGCCTTAAACACCTATAATATGTCGATTAGCACAAAAGATATGAACGATAGCACAAAGCCAATTGGGGCATATAGCGTTCATTTGTAGCTATAATTCTAACCATAATATTCTATGCACAATTTTACATCTTTCTTCAGGGGTAACAAGCGAATGCTAATGCTTTTACTGTTGATTTTTACAAACGGATATCTTTTTGCACAGCAGGCTACCATTACCGGTGTTGTTAAATCGGCACCCGATAACCTAGGCATGCCCGGCGTAAGTATTCGTTTAAAAGGTACAGCAATTGCCACATCAACCGATGCACAGGGTAATTTCAGTATCAGGATTCCGGCAAAGGCAGGTATACTGGAGTTTACTTCTGTAGGCTACCAAACCAAGGAAATCCCGGTTACTAAAACCACTACTTTAACCGTAACCTTAACCGAGGATGCGGCAACATTAAACGATGTGGTGGTAATAGGTTACGGAACAACCCGAAAGCAAGACCTTACAGGCTCAGTAGCGGTTGTAGGTGTAAAGGACTTCCAGAAAGGGAGTATTACCACACCAGAGCAAATGTTATCGGGTAAAGTTTCGGGGGTAGCTATTACTTCTAACAGCGGTCAGCCGGGTAGTGGGAGCACCATCCGTATTCGTGGTGGTTCTTCGCTTAATGCAAGTAACGATCCTTTGTTTGTAATTGACGGCGTTCCATTAGAAAACGGTGGCGTTTCAGGCGCATCCAATCCATTGAGTTTCATCAATCCGAACGATATTGAAACATTTACCGTATTAAAAGATGCTTCAGCAGCCGCTATTTATGGTGCCAGGGCTGCAAATGGTGTCATTATCATAACGACCAAAAAGGGATTGGGCGATGGTTTAAAGGTAAGTTTCAATTCTGTTAATTCTGTTTCAAAAATTGTTAAACAGCTGGATGTGCTGAGTGCAGATCAAATCAGATCGATTGTGAATGCCAATGGTACTGCGGCGCAGAAAGCGCAATTGGGTGGTTTTAATACCAACTGGCAAGACTTGATTTATCAGGATGGGATTTCTACCGATAACAATATCAGCATTAGCGGCGGTATTAAAAAATTGCCTTATCGTTTATCTGTAGGTTATCAGAACCAAAGCGGTATACTAAGAACCGATCAGCTGGAAAAAAGATCGGCAGCATTTGTACTCAATCCACGCTTCTTTGATAATCATTTAAAAGTCGATATCAATTTAAAAGGAAGCATGCAGAAAACCCGTTTTGCCAATTCATCGGCTATTGATGGGGCAGTAAGTTTCGATCCTACTCAGGCTACTTATACCAATCGGGCCGACTACAATGGCTATTGGGAATGGCTCGACCCCACAACACCAACGGGCTTAGTTAATTTGGTAGGGCGTAACCCTGTCGGATTGCTCGAGCAACGCGAAGACCGTGCTAAACCTTTACGCAGTATCGGCAATATTCAGCTCGATTATCAATTCCACTTTTTTCCCGAACTGCATGCCAATTTTAATGCAGGTTACGATGTAGCATCGGGTAAAGGAACTGTTTATGTTGATCCTAATGCAGCAGAATCTATTTTAAGTAACGGGGTGAATAATCAGTACAAAACAAACAGGAGAAACACTGTTGTCGATTTTTACCTCAACTACATCAAAGAATTTAAATCGATAAAAAGCAGGATAGATGCAACGGCCGGTTATTCTTATAACGATTATTTAACTACGCAATATTTTTATCCCAGTTTCGATGCCAATGGCAATAAAGTGCCCAATTCAGATCCCGCTTTTGCTTTTAACAAGCCACAGTACCGCTTAATCTCTTATTTCGGGAGGTTAAATTACAATTACGATGAACGTTTTCTGTTAACGGCAACATTGCGCCGTGATGGTTCATCGCGTTTTGGACCAGCCTATAAATACGGCCTTTTTCCTTCGGTAGCATTGGCGTGGACCGTTAAAAACGAATCATTTTTAAAAGATATTAAAGCCATTTCGGCAATGAAACTACGCGCCAGCTATGGTATTACCGGTCAGCAGGATGGTATTGATAACTATGGCTATTTGTCTACTTACGGTTTGAGCTCGCTAAATGCACAATACCAGTTTGGCAATACTTTCTACCAGATGTACCGCCCAAGTGCCTACATTGCCAACATTAAATGGGAAGAAACCGCAACAGCGAATATTGGTTTGGATTTTGGCCTTTTCGATAACCGCATTACCGGTAGCCTGGATGTTTACCAGAAAAAAACAAGCGATTTACTGAACAGAATTCCGCAACCCGCTGGAACCAATTTTGCCGCCACAGCCATCGTGAATGTGGGCGATATGAAAAATGAAGGGGTAGAGCTTACCTTGAATTTTAATCCCGTTAAAGCAAAAGATTTCGACTGGAATTTCAGCTTCAATGCTACCTATAATAAAAACACCATTACCAATTTAACGGTTGTACCTAACGATCCAAATTATGCAGGTTTCCCAAGCGGTACCATTGCAGGTGGGGTAGGTGGACAGAATGCATTTATTAATGCGGTTGGCGGACCAAAAAATACCTTTAACCTTTTCGAGCAAGTGTACGATCAGGCGGGTAACCCAATTGAAGGCGTATATGTCGATCAGAATGGCGATGGTATTATCAGTCCGAGCGATTTTAAGAAAGGCAAACAAGCCGATCCAAAGGTGTTTTTAGGCTTTAGCAATAACCTGAGCTATAAAAAATGGAACTTGTCTTTCACCTTAAGGGCTAACCTGGGCAATTATGTGTACAACAATAACTTTAGCCAGAGCGGCAACCTGACACAGATTTTAGGTACAGCCATTATCTTAAACGGATCGCCAAACTACCTGACAACCAATTTTAAAGGGCAACAGTTGTTGAGCGATTACTATGTGCAGAATGCGGCTTTCCTGCGTATGGATAATGTAAACCTGGGTTATTCGTTTGGTCAGCTTTTTAAAAGCAAAGCCAGCCTGCAGCTTACCGGTAGTGTGCAGAATGTATTTGTGGTAACCAAATACAAAGGACTCGATCCTGAAGTAGCTTCTGGAGTAGATAACAACATCTATCCAAGACCCCGTGTATTCTCTTTAGGCTTAAACCTTAATTACTAAACAATGAACTGTTTAATCAAAAAATATATGAAACTACGTGTTTTACAATTAAGCACACTGGCTTGTATGGTATCTGTTTTATTGGCAGCATGCAACAAATTAGACCTTACACCAACCAACGATTTAACGGCTGATAAGGTTTATACTACCGCTGCGGGTTACAAGCAAGCGCTGGCTAAAGTTTACGGTGCTTTTGCACTTACCGGAAATGCATCTGTTGGCCAGCCCGATATTCCATCAGAAATTATCAAAGATGAAGGGAACTCTGATTTTTTAAGGCTGTACTGGAACTTACAGGAATTAACTACTGATGAAGCCGTGTGGTCGTGGAAAAATGATGCCGGTATTCAGGGGTTACACGAGCTGAGCTGGTCTTCTATCAATGCGATCATCAATGGATTGTATTACCGTTCTTTCTTTCAGATTACCCTGTGCAACGATTTTATCAACCAATCGTCGGATGATAACCTGAGCAAACGGGGCATAGTGGGGGCTGATGCAGATCAGGTGCGCAAATTCAGGGCCGAAGCGCGTTTTATCAGGGCTTACCAATATGCAGTACTGATGGACATTTACGGAAATCCGCCATTGGTAACCGAAACCACTGAAATTGGTGGCAAAGACCTTCCGAAGCAGATTCAGCGTAAAGATTTGTTTACTTATGTAGAAACGGAACTGAAAGCAATAGAAAATGAACTAAGTGCACCAAAAGCCAACGAGTATGGCAGGGCCGACAGGGCTGCAGACTGGGCTTTATTGAGTCGGATTTACCTCAATGCCGAAGTATATACCGGAACAGCCAGATATACCGATGCCATTACCTATTGCAATAAAATTACCGCTGCAGGCTATAGTTTGCATGGTAATTACCGCGAACTAACCATTGCCGATAACCACTTAAATACCGGCGAAAATATTTTTACCATAAATTACGATGGTACCAATACCCAGAATTACGGTGGTACAACTTATTTAATGCATGGGCCTGCAGGGGTGCCGGCTGATGTTTCGGGTTCGAACGGTAACTGGGGCGGTTTACGCATTACCCAGCAGTTTGTAAATCTTTTTGCCGATAAAACAGGCGCAACCGATACCAGGGCACAGTTTTACATGTCGGGACAGAACATAGAGATCAATGATCTTTACACCTCTACCGATGGTTATTCGAGTACCAAATACCGCAATAAAACCCGTTCGGGTGGCCCTGCACCACATCAGGATGTAGCCAAAGATTTTTCAGATATCGATTTCCCGTTGTTCCGCCTGGGCGAAACCTATTTAACCTATGCCGAAGCTGTGTTGCGTGGTGGCTCGGGTGGTAGTTTAACTACTGCGTTAGATTATGTGAACAAATTGCGTACCCGTGCCTACAATGGCAGTACAGCAGGTAACATTAGTTCGAGTGCTTTAACCACCGATTTTATTCTGGATGAACGCGGGCGTGAGCTTTGGTATGAAGCTTCGCGAAGAACAGATTTGATCCGCTTTGGCAAATTTACTACCGCTGCTTATTTGTGGGCCTGGAAAGGCGGGGTTAAAGCAGGTACGGCAGTAAACAGCAAGTATAATCTTTATCCACTGCCACCTACCGATCTTTCTGCCAATCCAAATCTACGTCAAAACACAGGTTATTAATTCAGCTTTAACAACATGAAAACGATATTTAAACTATTTGCGATTACCTTGCTTTTGGGCAGCATTTTGTTTGCCTGTAAAAAAGAAGCGAGCACCAATATTGTCAATCCGCCCAATTCAACTGCGCTGGCTTTCAAAAGCTCTGCCTCTGCAGTGGTTTTAACTGCGGCAAACGATGCAGAAAAAGTAGTTACCTTTAATTTTAAGGCCGCTAACTTTGGTGTAAGCATCATACCAACTTATTCTTTGGAGTTCGATTTGCCTTCAGATACCGTTGGTGCCAATGCATGGGCCAATGCCATTGTGGTAAAAATACCTGTGGGAACATTTGAAAAAGCCTATTTAGGTGCCGATTTAAATTCGCTGGCGGGTGTTCAGCTCAATCTGCCTACCGGAACAGTAAGTACATTGGCGGTACGCTTAAAGGCCGAGGTCACCCAAAACACCGGAACTGCATCAAGCATCAAACCAATTTATGCTACTTTAACCCTAACTGTTAACCCTTACAAGGCAACAATTGAATATCCTGCCTTGCTGGTTAAAGGCGGTAATTCATGGAAAACACCGGCAACAAGAACCAATGGCTTGCTATTAACCTCATCAAAATTCAATTCGAAATATGAAGGTTACCTGAATCTGCCCAATGCCGATGGCTGGGGAGGAGACGGATTTCAACTGGTATCGACAAAAGACGCAAGCAAAATTTATGGCTGGGGTACTTCGGCCACTACAATGAGCCTGGGTGGAGGCAATTTATGGCTTACACCGGCGCCAGCATACATGAAGGTAAATGTCGATGTAGACGCTTTAACCATTAGCTATACACCTGTTAAGTTCTTTATTTCGGGCGATGATAACGGATGGAGCACCTCATCAACCCCAATGGTTTATAACGCCGGTACCGGCAAATGGGTGGCGGCCAATGTAGCTTTAACCGCCGGAAAAACATTTGTTTTTACCTGTAATGGTGGCTACGACATCAGTTATAAAGTAGATGCCACTGGTGCCTTGGTTTATGCGGGTGCACCAACCTGGGGCGGTATCAATATTCCAGTGGCTAAAACAGGGGTATACACAGTTACTTTAGATTTAAGTGCCGGAGATGGAAATTATAGCTATTCAGTTAAATAAAATGATTATGTTAACGATAAAAAGTATAAAACAGATGAAATGTTTTGCATTAATTGCCTTATTAATTACAGCCAATGTAAGCTGCAAAAAAACGGTTAAAGGTGAAACACAGCTTTATCCCACACCCGATCCGGTAGGTACTTATGCTAAAGGCGCCGATGTAAGCTGGATTACCGAAATGGAAGCTGCCGGTAAAAAGTTCTACAATAATGCCGGCGAACAGCAGGACCTATTCAAAATATTGAAAGATAAAGGGATCAATACCATTCGCTTGCGGGTTTGGGTAAATCCAGCATCGGGTTACTGCAATACTGCCGATGTGCTGGCTAAAGCGAAGCGGGCAAAGGCAGCTAATATGCGTTTGCTGATCGATTTCCATTACAGCGATTCGTGGGCCGATCCGGGCCAGCAAAATAAACCAGCTGCATGGGCAACGCAGGATTTTGCCACATTAAAAACTTCGGTGTATAACCATACGGTGGAGGTATTAACGGTTTTGAAAAACAATAAAATTGTACCCGAATGGGCGCAGGTAGGCAACGAAACCAACAATGGTATGTTATGGAACGACGGAAAGGCATCGGTGAATATGAAAAACTTTGCTGATCTCGTAAGTGCTGGTTACAACGGGGTTAAATCCGTAGATCCTGCCATTAAAGTGGTGGTACATATTTCAAACGGATATGACAATGGCTTGTTCCGCTGGATTTTTGATGGATTGAAAAACAATGGCGCCAAATGGGATGTAGTGGGCATGTCTATGTACCCTGCGGCCAGCGATTGGTCGGCAAAAAATACGCAGTGTTTAACCAACATGACAGATATGGTTTCGCGTTACGGATCGGAAGTAATGATTTGTGAGCTGGGTATGCCCGTTACTGATGCTGCGGTATGTAGGGATTTTATTAAAGATTTAATGGCTAAGAATAAATCGCTGCCAAACAACAAAGGCCTCGGCGTTTTTTATTGGGAACCACAATCATACAACAGCTGGAATGGCTATAAGTTAGGCGCTTTTGATGACACAGGCAAACCAACCGTTGCCATGGATGCATTTTTGCCTTAATATAAAGTTGGGTTGGTCCGGAGTTGCAATCCGGATCATTAATAATGTTGGTCCAATGTTGGTCCGGATTTGTAATCCGGATCAATTAAAGACGGGATTTTAAATCCCGACTAACGAAAAACGAAAATCATCTATCTATTTATTTAAAGTAATTACCCTATCCATGTTCCTTTTAAGAAAAATATTTTTTACCATTTTAGCCCTTAACCTTTTTTATATCAGTGCTTTTGCACAGCGAACGGAGGTTTTGTTAGATGAAGGCTGGAAATTTTCGAAAGGGAATTTCCCCACAGCTGCCGAACCTGGTTTTAACGATACACGCTGGGAAACAGTAAGCGTACCACACGATTGGGCCATTAGCGGACCCTTTGATAAAGAAATTGATAAGCAGGTAACAGCAATTACCCAGAATAACGAAACCAAGGCAACCGAAAAAACAGGTCGCACAGGTGCTTTGCCTTACGTTGGCGAGGGCTGGTACAGAAAAAAGCTCAATTTGCCGGTAATTAAACCAAATCAAAAAGTTTTACTACAGATTGATGGTGCCATGAGCGAGCCACGCGTGTACCTGAATGGAAAGCTGGTAGGGCAGTGGAATTATGGCTACAACTATTTTTATATCGACATTACCAATGCGTTAAAAACGAACGATAACCTGTTGGCCATTCATTTACAAAATAAGCCAAAATCATCGCGCTGGTACCCCGGTGCCGGTTTGTACCGCAATGTGCACCTCATTATCAAATCAGATCAAAGTATCGATCAGTGGGGCATTACCGTAACTACACCTGTTATTAAAAAAGAATTTGCCAAGGTGAATATCAAAACCAAATTAGCGGGTAAAAACATACGCCTGGTAACACAGATATTAGATAGTGTAGGCCATCAGGTGGCTCTTGATACGGCGAAATCAATTTTCGGTAGCGAAGCAGAGCAAAATATAGCCGTAACAAATCCACATTTGTGGAGCCCCGAAAGCCCATACCTGTACACCGCAGTTTCGACAGTTTACGAGGGGAGTGTGCCCAAAGATGTGGTGCGTACCAGGTTCGGGATCAGGGAAATTAAGTACACTGCTGGTCTTGGCTTTAGCCTGAACGGGAAAGTGCGCAAGTTTAAAGGCGTTTGTTTGCATCACGATTTAGGGCCGCTGGGTACGGCCATTAATACGGCGGCGCTTAAACGACAACTCACTATTTTAAAGGAAATGGGTTGCGATGCCATCAGAAGTTCGCACAATATGCCTTCGCCAGAGCAACTGGAGCTTTGCGATGAAATGGGTTTTATGTTCCTGGCCGAAAGTTTCGATGAATGGGCAAAAGCCAAGGTAGAAAACGGTTATCACCTGTATTTCAATACCGATGCAGAAAAAGATATCGTTAACCTGGTGCAGGCAACCAAAAACCATGCTTGTATTGTAATGTGGAGCTCAGGTAACGAAGTGCCCGACCAGTTTGGTGCCGAAGGAGTAAAAAGAGCGAAATGGCTGCAGGAGATTTTCCACCGCGAAGATCCAACCCGACCAGTAACAGTGGGTATGGATCAGGTTAAAGCCACCATGCAATCGGGTTTTGGCGCTTTGATGGATATTCCGGGTTTAAATTACCGCGTACATCTTTACGAAGAAGCAAATAAAGTATTTCCACAGGGATTTATCCTGGGCTCAGAAACAGCTTCAACTGTAAGTTCAAGAGGGATATATAAATTTCCGGTTGTAAAAGGATTTGATAAACAATATCCTGATTTTCAATCCTCATCCTATGATTTGGAATATTGCAGCTGGTCTAACGTACCTGATGATGATTTTGTATTGCAGGACGATAAACCATGGGTAATAGGAGAGTTTGTTTGGACAGGTTTCGATTACCTGGGCGAACCTACGCCTTACGACAGCAGCTGGCCATCAAGAAGTTCCTATTTTGGGATTTCTGACCTTGCAGGTTTGCCTAAAGACCGTTACTATTTGTACAGAAGCCGGTGGAACACCACAAAACCAACCCTGCACTTGCTGCCACATTGGAACTGGGAGGGAAGAACAGGAGAAACCACTCCGGTTTTTGTGTACACCAGTTATGATAGTGCCGAACTGTTTTTAAACGGTAAAAGCCTTGGTGTGCGTAAAAAAGACAAATCGACACCTCAAAACCGTTACCGCCTGATGTGGATGGATGTTAAGTACGAGCCAGGCACATTAAAAGTAGTTGCTTTGGATAGCAATGGGAAGCCAGTAGCCGAAGAACAGATCACCACGGCAGGTAAACCGTATAAAATTGTGCTAACACCCGATAGAAAGGAAATAAAAGCAGACGGTAAAGATTTATCTTTTGTAACCGTTTCGATAGTGGATAAAAATGGAAATCCTTGCCCTACAGCAAGCGATCAGTTAAACTTTGAAGTAAGCGGGGCAGGTGTGTTTAAGGCTGCTTGCAATGGCGATGCAACTTCGCTCGAGTCGTTTGTAAAACCTACCATGAAACTTTTTAGTGGCAAACTGGTAGTGGTGGTGCAGGCCGGTAAAAAAGGCGGACCAATAAAACTAAACGTGAAGGGCAAAACTTTAAAGAGCGAGTCTTTGGAGATTGTTGCTGTAAGATAAAAAAGCTTTTATCCGGGATGATGATACTGTCCTGTAATCGTTGTCCCGGCATAGCTAAATGCAAACCCTTAGGCAACCAGCCTGTTATTTGCAGTACTTTAAGTTGAAATGATTAGGCTTTTGTAAAAATAAAGTGAGCGCACAATTTCTGCTGCATTTTAGGGTTTAATGGTAAAGGTTTTAATTTGAAAACTGAATGTATAGGTGCTGTTACAATTCACCACCATTCAGATAATTTTTTAAATTAGCATATATTAAAAAAAACCTGATAGCTTATGGAAAAACTTAAAGAAGAAACCAAAATCAAAGCTTTCTTAAGCAGGATAAAAACAGAATGGCCCGGAATAGTGGAGCGTTTTGAATTCAAAACAAAAAGTGTAATCTATGTTCACTTAAAAGAAGGTGTATCCAGCATGGATTTTCTGGGTAAACTTTCACGACAGGTTGAACGTTTTGTAGATTTTACCATGCCCATTATCCTTTATCACATTGAAAGCGATGGCATGAATTTAAGATCGCATCCAATTAATTGGTATTCATCTCTTGCACAAAGAAAGGCTAGATAATCGTATTTTAGGATGCAATTGGGCTGATTTTTTAGTCGAAGGTGTAAAGATAAGCTTTACAGTTGTGAAACTTTTTGCGCATTATTATCAATTTTATTTGCTTGTAATTTTGGTTTTTGGGTTTTAATCCTATTTTTGGGTCTTTAAATTTAAAAACATCCAGTATAATGAAAAACGGAACAGTAAAATTTTTTAACTCAGAAAAAGGCTTTGGCTTCATTAAAGAAGAAAGCGGAACTGAGATTTTTGTGCATGCATCAGGCCTGATTGACGAAATCAGAGAAAATGATACAGTTGAATATGAAGTTCAAGAAGGCAAAAAAGGCCTTAATGCAGTGAAAGTAAGAGTTGTATAATTCTTCCCCTAAAAAGATTTTGAGCAGGATTTAGTCCTGCTTTTTTTTTGCCTTATTTTTTTGATTATACACTTCCTTGTTCACATTACAGGCTTATGCTGTTGTTCAGAAAATGAATGAGGCCGGTTGAAAAAAAATCGTGCTCATTTTTAACGAATTACCTTTTTTAACACTTTCTGAAGGGCTTTGCATAGTTGTTTTCTGGATTGGATTTTTATTTTTGTTACTGTCGATACAGTCGGCCGGAACCAGAAAAACTAAATATTTTTGCAACTTTCTATTTTTTCAGCATCTACGCCTGCCACATACAATAAACGTCTGGATGAAGGCACTTTTATGGCCGCCGCACAATTTGTGATGGCGCTTAATTTTGCAACAGAATTTGAACTTTTAAGCCTTTCGGCTATGAACGTACAGGCGGCCAATAAAAAAGGCGGACTCGTATTTGTAAGAAACGGAAAGCTGAAAATGCACCCTGAGATTTACGATCACCTTGCACTTATATCCATATCTTCTATCTGCGCTTCCAGTGTTTATGCTCACGGGCTCGATAAAATTTCGACCGAAATTATACAGCTGCCTTACAGTGATGGTTTGCTGGATGTTAAGGGAGCGGAAGAAGATTATATGTCGTTTAAGCGTTTATGTAGCCCCGTTTGCAGGTTTTTCTTACTTCACCCTAAAAAAGTGCAGTGGTCGGCAATTTTGGTCGCATTCAGGTTCTTTTTAATGGATGGCATTTGGGATGTGGTTGCTTTTGTAGCTAAAGCCATTCATCAGGCCGATGCCGATGTATGTTCGTGCGCACAACTGTTAGATGAAATGCAAAAGCAGGACTGGTATTCCGATTTTGCGGCATCTCTTCAAAATTTTCACCAATCCAGGTATCCTTTAAGCAAAGCCAGCTTAACGGCCGAGCTTCCTGAAATGGCTTAATTGAGGCTATTTTAAATAGTTTTCGAGCATCTCAACAATAGGCTCTTCTATTGCCCTGTTGCCCATGTTATTCAGTTTCTGCTGCGAAGAATTGTGTTTTTCAATATAGGTGGCTTCGGTTTTGTTGAATTTTAGATAACCCTGTTCAAAATAACGTTCCTCTATCTCCGAAGAAGAATCAAGCGAACGGAACCATAATTTGATCAATGAGCCTGTCATTTTATCAAAATAAAGCCAGTGATAAGTTGCCTCTGCATCTGCATTTGGAGGTAAATCAAGACGTTGTATTTCTAGGATAACTGTTTCTGAATTTTGGAAGAAGTATAAAACCTTGTATTTAGCCGACATGTGGGCAAAAATAAGACTTAATTTTTGATCAGAAAAGGGAATTATGTTGTTTAGATTGAATTAAGATTAAGACACTTTTTGTATAAAAATACAGATTGCCTGGTAATGAGGAGGGTACTGGCCTGATTAAGGTTTAAGGTGGAAGGTTTAGGGTTCGCCGAAGAAGCTTGAAGGTCAAATGTTTAAGCTTTAAGCTCATTTACATGTTTCATTACGATTAGCTTCGCTGAGCACTCCGTGGTTCCCGCCTACGCGGGAACGATAGTCCTCTTATATTAATTGAATACTTTACACCACCTTAGACACCTTAGTGCACCTTAGTTTTTAGCGTCCGCCTGCGCGGGAATGACGATCGCCTTATATGTACTTATTTGTCTATATGGTTAATTATTCCTGTTAGGCCTTGGTAACATTTGTATGTTTCATTACGATTAGCTTCGCTGAGCACTCCGTGGTTCCTGCCTGCACGGGAATGACGGGCCACTTTCCCCTTATATGTACTTATTTGTCTATATGGTCAATTATTCCTGTTTGGCCTGGATAGGATTTACATGTTTCATTAGGATTAGCTTCGCTGAGCACTCCGTGGTTCCCGCCTTCGCGGGATGACGATCACCTTATATGTACTTAGGTGTCTTAGATGGTAAATTTAAGCGCATTAATGCTTTTCGCCTTTAATTACTTTGAACAAATGAAAAACATGTGGAAATAAAACATCCATACTTTCTTCTACACCATTTTTGGAGCCTGGAAAGGTAATTACAAGCGTTTGACCAATAAAACCTGCTACACCACGCGAAAGCATTGCATAAGGCATGCGCTCTTGCCCGTAATGGCGTGCAGTTTCCATAATGCCCGCTATAGGTCTGTCAATTAAAGGCAAAATGGCTTCAGGGGTAACATCACGTGGCGAGAGACCAGTGCCTCCGGTAAAGATCAGCAACTGGTAGCCTGCATTGCTTAGTTCAGTGGCTTTATCGGCTATGGCTTTAACTTCATCCGGTACGATTTCATACTTTTCGGTATCAATACCAAACTGTTCGAGACGTGCAATAATAGCTTTGCCCGAGCTGTCTTGCGCTTTGTTCTCATAAACCGAATCAGAACAAACTACAACTGCGGCCTTAATTTCAGGAAACCGTGCATTTTTAAGATCTGATTTGCCCCCCGATTTTTTAAGCAGCTTAATATTGGCTATTTCAACACCTTTATCAATCGGTTTAAGCATATCGTACATGGTTAATGCCGCAACAGAAGCACCATGCATGGCTTCAACTTCAACTCCGGTTTTATAAACGGTATGTACTTCAACGGTAATAATTACCTCCAGATCGATGATCTCGTAGGTAATAGCGGTATACTCTACCGGGAGCGGGTGGCAATCGGGAATAACATCACTGGTTTTTTTTACGCCAAAGAGTCCGGCAGCACGTGCAAATTCGAATACATCGCCTTTGGGTATTTTGCGTTGCTCAATGGCATCGATGGTTTCCTGCTTCGATACTTTTACACTAGCACAGGCAATGGCAATCCTTAAACTGTTTGATTTTTTTGTGATGTTAACCATATTAAATATTTTCTTTCCACTGGTGGGTTTCGTCTTCAAATATTTCTTTGCCCCAAACCGGTAACTCTGCTTTTAAGCGCTCTACCACTTCGCAACAGGCATCAATTGCAGGTTTGCGGTGTGCAGAAGAGGTAAATACAAACAGGCAGATTTCGCCAGCCTTAATGTTACCCAAACTGTGGTAAACGTGCATACAGTTAAGCGGGTATTTTGCAAAAACAGCTTCCCTTATTTCGTGCATTTTTTCAAGAGCAAGGGGTTCGTAAGTGGTATATTCGATTGCAGCAACAAGTTTGCCGCCTATTTCATCTTTTCTTACCTGCCCCATAAAAATACTGTGGCCACCAATACCCGTTTTACTGCTGTGTTTTGCAATGCTATCGGCAATAAAGGCCGGTTCTATTTTGCCCTGTACAAATATGTTTTTGATCTTCTTTTCGCTCATGTTAAGGTCTGATAAAATAATCTCTCCATTTAACAATGCCGCCTTTTAAGCTGTATATTTTTTTAGCGTTACCAAATTTCTCCTGTAATGCTTCGGCAGCGGCAACACTTCTAATACCATGCTGACAAATTAAAACCACATGTTTTTGCGAAAATCCTTTGGTTATAAAGTTGGCCAATTCAGACATGGGCACTTGTGTAAAAATCTGTTTATCCAGTACTGGTACCTCATGTTTTTCACGCACATCGATCAGTATTACCGATTCTTGTTGTCTGAGTTTGCTGAGCGTTGCAGTATCTATCTCTTCGTATCCGTGGGGAGCTTCGCAGGTATCCTGATATTCCATAGTTAAAAATTCAGCAACGGTTTTAGGCAAAATATAGTTATTGGTCTGACTGATGCTGATAATGTATTGCTGGTGTGTAAGTAAATTGTAGTTAAGTATTTTATTGCGCAGCGACTGGCCGGTTTTGGTAATCAGTTTAATCGTTTCGGCTGCTGCCATCGTACCAATTATACCCGGTAAAACTCCTAAAACGCCATTTTCTGCACAATTTGGAATTTCGCCCTTGCCTGGCGGTACCGGAAAGATATCACGGTAATTGGTACTCCCGGCTAAATTATCAGCCGCATTAAATATGGCCAGCTGACCTTCAAAACCCGAAACTGCCGCAAATATTAAAGGTTTGCTGAGCAGGGCGCATGCATCGTTAATCAGGTATCTCGATTCAAAATTATCGGTCCCATCCAGAATATAATCGTAGCGGGATAAAATATCGAGGATATTGCCTTTCTGCAGGCGGATAGGGTGGGTAACAATCCCAATCTGTGGATTCATTTCCTGCAACCTTTTTGCCGCTACTTCTGTTTTTAATTTTCCGATATCGGCAGTGGTAAACAAGATCTGGCGGTGCAGGTTAGATAAGGATACCGTATCATCATCCACAATCCCTAAATGGCCAATGCCGGCTGCGGCAAGGTATTGCAACGCCGGACAGCCCAGTCCGCCGGCACCAATAACCAGCACCTTTGCTTTTAACAGCTGCTGCTGTGCCGCTTCGCCAAATCCTTTCAGAATAATCTGCCTGTTGTATCGTTCTGCACTCATTTTATTATCCTCCTGAAAAGGGCGGCATGATGGCCAATATATCTTTATGGTTAACTGCGCTGTTCTCCTGCACCAGGTGGTTGTTTAACGCAAATTTGTATTTAATGTCTTTCAGCTTCGGAAACAGCGTTTCCAAATGTATTTTTAACGTATCGGTATCGGCAATTTCAGCGATATCAATTTTTTGATTGCCGATAAATTCTGCAATCTTTCCAAAGCTGATGATTTCAATTTCCATGGCGCTAATTTACCTGTAAGATGTTGATTTTGCTCAATCCTTTTACAAATCGCCTGCCAGTGGCAAAATCACTTGGCGTAATGATGGCAATAATACCTTTTTCAGCTTTGGCCGCATGGGTGTCATAACTGGTTAAAACGAGTAACTGGTTCCCGGTTGGGGAGTTAAAAATCTCGTTCCACGAATATACTACCTTATAATTATCAGTCGCGGTAAATACCAGATAAAATTCACTCAGTTTTTTAGGCGAATCGGTATCGATTTCTACTTTGGCCAGAATATCTTTTAAAAGCACTCCTTTAACATTTTTAATACTGCCTTTGTGCTGCATTAAATGGTTGAAAACAGTAATACTGTCGAAACTAACAGTCTTGTATTGCTTTAAATCGGCCAGGTTAACAGTTAAGGTACGTTTAACCTTGCCTTCAATTGTAAATTGTTTACTTTCCTGAGCCTTAGCTGTAAAAGTGCCAAAAATTAAGGCGATCAATAAATATTTCATCTTAAGCATGGGTAAATAGCAGTTTATAAGCAGCTAAGGCTAATACACAAGCCAACACATTTTTTAATACAGTTTGCGGGAATTTTAGTGCACCAAAATAAGCTCCACAAATACCACCCGCAAAGGCAACGCCTACATAAGCGAGCATGTGGCTGTTAAATTCAAAACCTTTAATTAACTGGCCACCCAAACCTGAAACGGAATTTACAAAAATGAAAGCTGCACTAATGGCTGCGGTTTGTTTCTGATCGGTCCATTTTAACAACAACAATATCGGCGAGAGGATGATACCGCCACCAATACCAATCATGCCCGATAACAGGCCGATAATGCCACCAATGGCCAGTGATAAAGGAACGTTTGAAGGTTTGAAATCTTTGGGATCGGTATTTTTAAAGAAGAAAAAACGGATTACCGGAATGAGCAGAAGTACCCCCAATATTTTTTTATAGATGGAACTTTCAATGGCCATCATACCCCCCACAAAAGATAGCGGGATGGAAGCCAGGGCAAATGGCCAAAAGGTTTTCCATTTAAAATGGCCGCCACGGTAAAACTGGATAAAGGAGGTAGAAGAAACAAAAAGGTTAAGCAGCAGCGCGGTGGGTTTCATAACAGCCGGCGAAATGGCGAAAATGGCCATTAAGGCCAGATAGCCGCTGGCACCACCATGACCTACCGAAGCATATAAAAAGGCAACAATGAACAGTAAACAGTAAAAAAGGATTAAGCTCTCTTGCATGGTTATTGGGGTAAAATCAGAACGGTTACAGTTTCTCCTTTTTCGAAACTTTCCTGGGTTTCGTTAAGGTATATCAGGCAATTGGATTGGGCAAAGGAACTCAAACGGTACGATTCCTGCGCGCCAAGTGGACTAACCTTTCCGTTTTCGTATTTGCCTTTCAAAAAATGGGTAAGTCCGGCAGGTTTGCTATAAGCGTGGGTAAGCGTGGCCTGCACTTCAGTTACCGAATTGTTTTTGTGCGAGAGTGCCTTTACAGCAGGCAGCACGTAGTTGTAATAACAGCTCAGCACCGATGACGGATTGCCGGGTAAGCCAAATATCAGCTTTTGGTTATATGTGCCAAAGTATAACGGTTTACCTGGTTTTTGTTTCACTTTGTGGAAAACCTGTTTTACCCCACAACGGCTGGCGGCTTCAATTACGAAATCGTAATCGCCTACACTTACTCCCCCGGTTAAGAGTACTACATCATTTTGGTTTAATGCTTTTTGAAGCACATTTTGCAGGATATCCAGGTCATCATCAGCTTCATAAACCGTAATATTGGCTATGCCTTCTGCCTTTAGCGCAGCAGATAGCGAATAGGAATTAGATTCGTACACCTGGCCAAATGCAAGTGTTTCTCCGGGTTTTTGCAATTCTTTACCGGTTACAATAATGGCAATTTGTGGTAAAGGAAATACTGATACTTCGGTAATACCAATGCCCGCTAAAAAGCCTACTGCAGCGGGGCTCAGCAATTCGCCTTTTTCCATGGCCAATGCACCTGAGGCAATTTCAGAACCTATGGCGCGTACATTTAGGCCCGGCTTTAAATTGGCATCCTGTAAAGTAATTTTATCGCCTGTACGGGTAATTTTTTCCTGCATTACCACGGTATCGGCTCCATCGGGTAGTGGGGCACCGGTAAAAATCCGGCTGGTTTCGCCTGCTTCGATGCTTAGATTGGTTGGGGTACCAGCCGCCATTTCGCCAATCAGTTGCAATTCCTTTTCACTGTCTGCAAATTTCAGGGCATAACCATCCATTGATGATTGCCTGAATGCCGGAATATCGAAACGTGCATAAACATCGGCAGCCAGAATATGGCCCGAAGCCTGGCTAAGCGGAATCGCAACAGGTGTTAATGGTGTAATGTTTTCGGAAATGAGGTCTTTTGCTGCTTTAACGCTAATCATGAATAGTTTATCCTCCAATGGTAATCATACTCCTGTTTTGAATGGTTGCCGCATCTATTTTTTCGAAATCAGGAACCAATTGGCCGCCAAGAGCTTTTTTCTTGCTCCAGATAGACGCTTCAATGAGTGGGAGTATGGCTTCTTTTTTTCTGAGTGCGGTAAGCAAATCTGTTTCGCTATCCGAAAAGAGACAGTTTTTTAATTTGCCATCTGCGGTCAGGCGCATGCGGTTACAGGTATCACAAAACGGGTTGGTCATGGTGCTGATTACAGCGAATGAGCCATCGTGACCGGGTATCATAAAGTTTTTGGCTGTATCGTGTGCTTCGCCCTTTAGTGGTAGCGCCGTGAAATCTTTTTCAATAATGGCTAAAATCTCGGCCAAAGAAAACATTTTGTTACTGGTCCATTTGTTGCCGCTAAAAGGCATAAACTCAATAAACCGCACCTGAATAGGGTTGTGCTTGGTCCAGCTGATAAAATCGGTAATTTCGTTATCATTGAGGCCTTTCATTACCACCATGTTAATTTTTACCTTGATTTTGTGCTGTAAAAGCAGTTCGATATTGCTGCGTACCTGGTGAAATACATCTCTCCGGGTAATGAGGAAAAACTTTTCGGGTTGCAAGGTATCCAGACTGATGTTGATGGATTTAATGCCCGCTGCGATTAAAACAGGCAGCATTTCGGCAATGCGCGTACCGTTGGTCGTAATCGTTAGCTCAACCGGGAGTTTCCCGAGTGCGGTAATAATTTGTGCAGCATCTTTACGCACCAAAGGCTCGCCACCGGTTAACCTGATTTTTCTTACCCCATTGGCCACAAAAATTTCTGCCAGCTGGATAATTTCATCCGTTTGCATTAAACGTGAGGCCGGAGTAAAATCGTATTCTTCTTCGGGCATACAATAAAAGCAACGGAAATTGCAGTTATCTGTGAGTGAAATACGCAGATAATCGTGTACCCTTCCGAACGAATCTTTTATCATTTGCCTTTTGTTTATTTAATATTACCTGAAGTATGCTTCCTGTTAATGGGCCGATGTACGGTTATTTGTAGGGCAATCTCAGGTTATAGGGTGAAATATATCTGCGAAATGCAGAAATGTTTCAATAACTACTGCTAATTTATGCATTATCTGTTGTAAAATAACGGAAAAGCAGGTAAAAGAATATAGAAAATGACAAATTGTTGTGCAGGGAAGTATTGTTGCTGCCTTAGAAAGGATCAGAATGAAAAACTTCCAGGTGGGTGCAATGCAAACCAATACTGTTAAATAGCTCGGTAATTTCCTTTGTCCAATCTTTATTCGAATCTACACGGAGAATTTTATCACTATCCCACAAATCGATATTCCATTTAATTTCTTTAAAGTAACGGTTCAGCAACGGACTAATTTTACTCAATTCGTTATCCGTGAATACATTTGTTTTGAAAACAGAGATCATAAAAGTAAGATTTAGGTTTATTTTATGCTGTAGACGGATGACCGGAGAAATTACTTTAAATGAATTCGATTTTTTTTAAGATCTTTTAAATTTTTATCCCTTAAGCCAGTTTTCATCAGCGATGATTCAGGTAGTGATATGCCTGAAAAATAATTTGTAAGGATATTTGCATGGAACCGACTAAGGGATTAAGCAGTATATTTAGGTTAGATAAGACAAGAACATGCAAAAAGAAATAGATCGGAATGTGAACCAGCCACATAAAGGCTCCGATCCGCTTAAGTGGGTAGAACAATATGCCGATTATCTTTATGGCTTTGCCATGTCGAGATTAAGAAATGAAGAGCTGGCAAAAGATTTAGTACAGGATACTTTTTTGGCAGCCTTGCAGGGTTCGGGCCAATTTGAAGGGAATAGCAAGGAGAAAACATGGTTAACGGCCATTCTTAAAAACAAGATTGCAGATTTTTACCGGAAACAGCTGTCGGGTACTTTAAAAGATTTAAAAGCAACGGATGCCGAAAAGGAGCAAAGCGATTTTTTTGATGCTGAAACAGGCCATTGGAACGAGCAATACATGCCCAGGATGTTTGGTTTAGAAACCCATGATCCATTGATTTTAAAAGAACTCGGTACCATTTTAAATGCCTGCCTGGCCAAATTGCCCCGGTTATGGTTTTCGGTATTTGCGATGAAACATATTGATGACCTGGAATCGGAGCAGATTTGTGCGGAGTTAAAACTCAGTTCGCCCAATTTTTGGGTAATTATGCACCGGGCCAAGCTGAACCTGCGCAGCTGCCTCCAAAAAAACTGGAACTAACATGAGCAAGGCATTAAAAAATATCATTTACAACTGCAATCAGGCTACCTTTTTGATCGAAAAAAGAATGGCCGGAAAAATTACAGCAGCAGAAGCGGTGCAATTAAAAGTTCATCTGGCCGGATGTTCGGTTTGCAGGCTTTACCAGGAGCAAAGCGTACGCATCAATAAGTTGTTTACAGGCTTGCCTGCAACTGCTTTTACGTTAGATGAGGCTTTTAAAAGTAAACTGGTTAAGCAGCTGGAAGAAGCATTGAATAAAAATTAATTTTTACTGTAAGGTATTTTAATATTCTGCGACTAAGGTTTAAAAACAATTAAAATATCAGTAAAACTTTAAACCATTAACAACATGAAAAGAATTATCCTGTCCCTGGCCCTGGTGGGTGCGCTGTGTTTACAGGTAAAGGCACAAAAAGGGTTAACAGTAGGCTCAAAAGCTCCTTTATTTAGCGGGGTAGACCAAAACGGCAAGGCGGTGAGTCTAAAAAATGCACTTAAAACGCACCGTGCTGTTGTGCTGTTTTTTTATCGCGGACAATGGTGCCCGTTTTGCAATAAACACATTAAAGAACTTCAGGATTCTTTACAGCTGTTAACCAGCAAAGATGCCTATGTGATTGGTGTAACACCCGAAAACAAAGAAAATATAGCGAAAACAATAAAGAAAACGAATGCAGGTTTTTCGATTTTGCAGGATAAAGACGATGCCATTATGAAAGCTTACGATGTAAACTTTGAGATGGATGAAGCCACATTTACAAAATACAAAGGTTACGGAATAAACCTGGAAACTAATAATGGCAATAACAGGCATACACTTCCGGTACCAGCCACCTATATTATCGATAAATCGGGAAAGATTAAATACATTCATTTTGATCCCGATTATCAGAAAAGAGCATCCGTAAAGCTTTTGTTAAGCCAACTTAATTGATACTTAGTTTTTGAATACTCTTTTCAATCATCTTTTTATCGGCTGCAGTAACCGCCAAATCAATTGCAGTATTAAAGTGCTTTAAAGCTTTTTGATCATCGATTCCACTGTACAGATTGCCCAGAAGTGAAAAATAAAGGTGATTGTCGTTTAGGTTTAGCTTTTCTGCTTCTGCTATTGCAGCTGCTTTACCGTTAGTTTTGGCCAGGGCAAAAGTGCGGTTCATGGCGATAATAGGAGAGTATTCGAGAATAAGGAGCTGATTGTACAGTTGGAGGATATTTTCCCACTTTTCAGCACGGTCTGTTTTATGGGTATGCCAGTAGGCAATGGCTGCTTCGAGGTGATATTTAGTTAAGGTATCGCCCTTCGAAGCACGGTTGAGGTAATAAATACCCTGTTCAATCAGTTCTTTGTTCCACAGTTTTTCATCCTGGTCTTCGTATAAAATTGCCGTACCACTGGCATCGGTGCGGGCATCGAATCGGGAAGCATGGAAACACATCAGCGAAAACAAAGCATTTACTGCGGGAACATCGGTAATGGCATTGCTGATTAGTAAATAGTTTAACCGCATGGCCTCTGCACAAACATCTTTGCGGAGGGTAGCATCATTCGATACCGAATAATAACCTTCTGAGAAAAGCAAATAAAGTGTAGTGAGTACGGTTTCGAGCCTTTGGTTGATCGCTGTAATTTTAGGCTGTTCGATCTTAATGCCTGCCTCTTTCAGTTTTTCTTTGGCCCGTTTTAGCCTTTTGTAAATGGTATCTTTACCTGTTAAAAATCCATCGGCAATTTCCTGTACACCGAAACCGCACAACAGGTTTAGGGCCAATGCAATTTGCGCTTCTTTTGAAACGACCGGGTCGCAGATGGTAAACATCATAGCCAGCTGACTATCGTTTATGTTTTTGTCTGATAAGTCGAGATCAATTTCTGTTTCATTTTCGGTTTCGATCTGGATCTGGTTAACCAGTTTTTGCTCGAAAACAGCATGGTGCCTGAGGTAATTTTTCGTTTTATTTTTGGCAACCGTATATAACCAGGCGGTAGGATTTTCGGGAATACCTTTTATGCTCCACGATTCGGTGGCAGTTAAAAAAGTGTCGCTTACAATATCTTCAGCTGTTTCGATATGCTCAATACCGAAGCGGTAACAGAGTACCGAAACAATTTTGCGATACTCTGTTCTGAATAAATGTGGTATAAGTACGCTTTCTTCCATGTATGGATTAAAGATAAGCTTTTTGGTTATATCGGTTAGGCCGTTGGGGTAACAGCCATTCTGATTTCCACATTACCACCCAGTTTTAATATCGGGCAGCCCTTGGCAATTTCTGCCGCTTCATCATAGTCTTTTGCCCTGATGAGCACAAGCCCACCAATTGATTCTTTAATTTCGGCATAGGGACCGTTGATTACATGCTTATCGGCATGTACTACTCTGCCTTCCAGATCCCAGCGTTGTAATGGCCTAACCAGTTTATCTTGTGCAGCGATATCGCCAAACCAGTCCTGCCATTGTTTAATCGATTCCTGAAGCATTTCAGGCGAGGGCTGATCTTCGTGGGTAAAGGCCCTCCGGAAGATCAATAAAAATTCGTTCATGATATGTTTTTTAAAGGTTACAGTTATTTTCAATGATTGAGTTTTGAAAGAGAGAATAAACCAAAACCTAAACGCTTACTAAATCAATCATTCATTCAATTAATCATTAATTCACTCAATCACTAATTTATTAATTCACTCATTTCTCTTATCCAAACATACCAACTTTGTAGGTACCAACAGCATTCGGGAAAGCGATGTTTAAGCGGTTCCAGGTGTTGATGTTGGTTACCAAAAGGGTAAGTTCAATCATTTCTATCTCTGTAAAATGTGCTGCTGTTTCCTGATATACTTCATCAGTAACATGGGTGGCGGTAACTGCTTCGGCCCAAGCCAGTGCAGCTCTTTCACGATCGGTGTAATAAGGGGTTTCTCTCCAGGCGCTTAATCCGTAAAGGCGTTGCTCGGTTTCGCCATTGGCGCGGGCATCTTTCGAATGCATATCAAGGCAGAAGGCACAGGCATTGATTTGCGATACGCGGAAATCGACCAGTTCGATGATGGTGTGGCCAATTGATGATTTTTTTAATTGCTGTCCCATTGTAAATAATGGTTTCAACGTGCTCATTCCTTGTTCGAATAAATTAATTCTCTTTTCCATTTTGTTTTAAATTTTGATTGTTAAAACCTAATGACACGCGAAGACTGGAAATTGGACAGATTTTTAAAATTTTTTTAATTAAAATTTTAAAATAGTTATAAGTTGTTGATTGTTAGTTGTTTAATTTTTTACAGATAAGCTGATTTTGATGTGGTTTTAGGTTAATCCTCCGCAAACAGACGGTTAAAATGATTTTCGAGGTGATTCCTCATCGCGTTGCGGAAAAGTTCAGGCGATCCGTTTTCTAAAATATCAACCAAACCTTTGTGAGAAACAAACTTGTGTAGCTGTCCCTGCTTTTTAAGCAATCCGCTGTTGTGCACAAAATCGAATATAGGCAGCAACATGCTCTGGAATTTTCGCAGAGTTTCATTTCCGGTTATATCGTACAGTTTACCATGAAAGGCAATTTCATGTTCAATATTGAAGAGATGATCCTGCGCGGCTTCGGGTTCGTTATCCACTATTCTTCTCAGTTCTTTTAAATCTTCGTCGGTAATGCGCTGAAATAAAAAATCGGCCATTCCGATTTCCAACACCAGCCTGATTTCGAAAATCTCTTTCAGGGTGCCCTGGTCCAGAATGTGCGGATTCATGCTTTTAGAAAGAATGCCAAACAGATCGGGACTTGTAATTACGGCACCTTTTTTCTTTTTCGATTCAATCAACCCCATCATGCGCAGGCGCAGCATGGCTTCGCGCACAACCGTACGGCTAACGCCCAGCGCAGCACAAAGTTCGAGCTCGGTAGGGATGCTGTCGCCAACTTTTAATTTACGCTCCTGCAAAAGCTGTACAAGCTTATCTTCTACACGATCTACCAACGAACTGGTATCCACTTGTTTAAAATCACCAATGCTATCCATTATTATGTATAATTTATTTTGTATTCAAAAACTGCCTTCTAAGCTGCTCTAAGCGCAAATATAAGGCTAAGCACCTAAACCCGAGTTGAAAATAAGCAGAAATTATTTGCAAATAAATAAAATAAATCGGTACTTAGTATTATTATGTATAACATAATACAAATATAGATAACCAAATTATGAAAGAAACTTACTTCAAATTCATCAGGCATAGCTTGCCTATGCTGCTGTTCTTTGCAGCCCTTTCGGCATTTGCCCAGCAAACCATTACCGGTAAGGTTACCGACGCCAGCGGGCAGGGGATACCAAGCGTTACGGTAATGATTAAAGGAACAAAAAATGGAACTTCAAGCAGTCCGGCGGGAACCTACAGTATAAAAGCCAGTAAAGGCGATGTACTGGTTTTCAGTTATACCGGCTATTTAACTCAGGAAATCGCTATTCAAAGCCAGTCGACAATTAATATTAAACTTTTAGAAGATAGTAAAGGCCTGGATGAAGTAATCGTTGTGGGTTATGGGGCGATTAAAAAGTCGAAACTTACAGGTTCGGTATCTAAACTTGATGCTAAGGTTTTGGAAACAGGTGTACGTTCCAATCCGGCATCAGCTTTGGCCGGAACAATTCCGGGTTTGAGGGTTCAGCAAACCTCCGGACGGCCCGGCGCAGTTCCCAATATCGTACTACGCGGAGGAACAGGTTATACTGGTGGCGGTTCGCCATTGGTGATGGTAGATGGTTTATTGAGATCCGGATTCAGTGATATTAATCAGGATGATATTGAATCTATCGAGGTTTTAAAAGATGCTTCTGCTACAGCAATCTATGGAGCCAGAGCCAGCAACGGAGTGGTGCTAATTACCACTAAAAAAGGTAAAGAGGGAGTTTCAAATATCGCGGTAAAATCTAAAGTAGGTATCAATAAACTAAACATTCCATTCGAATTTTTAAATGCCGAACAATACATTTACTGGTCTCGAAAAGCAATTGAAACCTCTGGTTCATATGAGCCAAGCCGATTAAGCCAGTTAAATACAACCGGACCGTTTGGCACCGGTAACTTATATAAAGATGCTGCCGGAAATATCCTGGATGGAAATGTGACTTCTTCGGCAGTTTGGAGCCCGATGTTTAGAAGTGCTGCCAACGAAGAGTTACTGGGCAAAGGCTGGCAGGTAATGACTGATCCATTAAAAACCAATGCTTTAGGTGCATATGATCCCACAGGAATTAACCGCGAAATTATTTACAAGGACTTCAATTATGCTGATTATGCACTTAGAGATTATAGCTTAACCCAGGATTACAACGTATCTATGACCGGTGGAAATGAAAAAGGTAAATATTACGCAGGCTTAGGTAGTTATGATGAAAAAGGAATGCCGATTAATACATTTTATAAACGCCTGACCTTTGTGTTCAATGGAGAATATAAAATCAAACCCTGGTTAACCTCTATTTCGAATTTAAACTTTGCCAATGCCAAATGGCGTGATGCAATTAATTCGGAAGGAAACTACCTTACACGTGCTTTAGGAGCTCCTCCAACAATGAGAGGAATGAATGAGAATGGCGATTTATTGGTTGGAAGAGATTACAGGGATGGTAACCCGGCGGTAAATGATGATAAATTTATTAGAAAGAACAATACGGATAAGTTCACCTTAAGCCAGGCTTTAAAAGTAGATTTCTTAAAAAATCTTTCTTTAAGACTGAGTGGAAACTACTTCTTTAATAATGGAAATTATGAATCTTTCAATAGAGATTTCTTGTCAAGTCCTGGGAATTATGACAGAACCCGTACTTCCTCAGCATCATACGACAAAGCTTTAAGTCAGACTTATAATGCCGTAGTTAATTATAACACCACTATAGCATCTAAGCACCATATCGATGTGATGGCAGGTAGTGAATTTTATGATATTTATTCGCAAGGTTTATCGGCATCAGGAAGTGGTGCGCCTACAGATGATTTCTCTGACTTAGCTTTAACGAATTCTGAAAAGGACAGAAGAATAACAGATACTTACCATACCAATCAACGTATTTTATCATTCTTTGGTCGTATGAACTACGATTATGATGAGAAATACCTGCTAACCGCAACTATCCGTCGGGATGGATATTCAAGACTGTTAAATAACCGTTGGGGTAACTTCCCTGGATTATCGGTAGGCTGGAACATCCATAAAGAGAAATTCTTTGAACCCCTTACCAAAGTGGTAAACAGCTTGAAATTAAGAGCGAGTTACGGTGCTAACGGTAATGTGAGTGATGATTTCATTGGAGCTTACACCCTGCAAGGATCATACGGCACCAATAAATACAATAGCAGTATTGGTTATTTGCTTGGAAATATCCCCAATCCTAATTTACGTTGGGAAAGTTTAATTACAAAAGAGGTTGGTTTAGAAGCCCGTTTGTTCAATAAGATCGACCTTTCTGTGGCTTATTATCACAGAACCACAAGTGATAAAATTGCCAACTTAACATTTCCAATCACCGCAGGGATAACTTCAATTGCCACTAATAATGGCGATATGCAGAATCAAGGAGTGGAGGTTGATCTGAATTATAGTGTGCTGAGAAACAGAGATTGGAACGTAAATTTTAATCTTAACATGGCCTATAACGCCAATAAAATCTTAAAACTTCCAAACAACGGCTTGCAAAATAACCTTCAGGGCGGCTTTCAGGTCTACGATCCGGATACCAAACAGTTAATTTGGGTTGGCGGTTTACAGGAAGGCCAGGATCCGAACGTGGCTTACGCGTACCAGGCCAAAGGCATTATCAGAACGCAGGCTGATCTGGATGCTTATGCTTCATCGTCTTTTGTCGATTTATTGGGTGCCAGAAAACTTGTTCATCCTGCCGTGTACAATGCCATGAGTGCTGCTGATAAAAACCTGAATTTTCCAATTGCTTTGGGAGATGTAATGTGGACAGACGTAAACGGCGATAATATTATCAATAGTTTCGACCGTGTTTACATGGGGCGGACTGTTCCCCGCTTTACCGGTGGTTTTGGTGCAAATGCAAGCTGGAAAGGCTTCACATTAAGTACCCGTTTTGATTTTGCATTAGGCTTTGTTGCCTATGATGGTCCGCGCACCTGGTTTGCGAGTAATGCACAAGGTACATTTAATACCACCACCGATGTTTTAGATACCTGGACACCCAGCAATCCGAATGCAAAGTTTCCAACCTATTACTGGGCAGATCAGCTTTACAAAAACAATACTTTCCGCGAATCCAGCATGTTTTACCATAAAGGCGATTACTTAGCGCTTAGGGAAGTTAACCTGACGTATAAGTTGCCAGCCAAATTAGCCAATAAACTAAAAAGTGAAGGAATCAGCTTATCTGTTAGTGGTCAGAATCTGGCTTATTTCAGCGAGTCGACGCTTTATTCGCCAGAGAGCAGCAGTATAGGTACTGGTGGTGCCGGATCAGGTGGCTACCCTTTGCCTAGAACAATAATTTTTGGTCTTCAATTTACTTTTTAATTAAACTACAATGAAAAAGATATTAACAGGCTTAGCCTTAATTATATTGAGCACTACATTTAGTGCATGTAAAAAATTACAGCTGACACCCGAAGATTATTTTGCAAGTGAAACTTTCTGGAAAAGCCCAGCCCAGGTAGATGGCGGAATGATTGGTCTGCATAGTCAATTAAGAGGCTTCCAGTTTACCATTTTTACGCTGGGTGAATTACGTGGCGGAACTTTAAGAACGGGGACCAGCTTTACTGGTACAGCTTCTTTAAATTCAGCAAACATCATCAATCAGGATATCCGCGAATCAAGTACGGGCATATCTGGTTGGTCTGGATTTTACAGGCCTATTTTTGACGTTAATAATTTTATTTATCAGGTAGAACAGGCAAGCTATCTTTCATCAACTGATAAGGCTTATTATTTAGGTCAGGCTTACGGAATAAGGGCATTTTATTACTTTCATTTGTTCCGTACCTTCGGAAGGGTGCCTTTGGCAATAGAGCCAACCTTATTGCTTAAAAATCCAAAATCGGCCCAGGAAATGTATTTACCAAGGGCGAAAACTGAAAAAGAAACCCTCGATTTTATTAAAGCTGATATCGACAAATCGACATCAAGTTTCGGGACCAATTATACCACTAAATTTCAAAAGGCTCAATGGTCTCTTGGCGCTACACAAATGCTAAAGGCGGAGGTATATTTGTGGTCGGCTAAAGTTAAAACAGATGGCGCAGCACCAACCACTACTGTGGCCGACTTAGCTATTGCAAGAACAGCTTTGGAAGATGTAATTTCGAAATATACGTTGTTAACCGACTTTGGGAATGTTTTTAAATCGGCAAGCATAACGGCGAGTAAAGGCAATAGCGAAATTATTATGGCAATGCGAAACCAGTTTGGTGAGGCTACAAATAGTTATGCTCAGTTTATTTATGCCATTACCGATCCTTTAACTGGTTATGTTGATGATAAAGGCGTTGCTATTCCAGCCGATCCATTGCAAGTAAATGGTGGTGGAACAATTATTCGCTATGAATACAAAATAGAACTGTACAACTTATTCGATGCTAACGATACACGCGCAAATGCTACATTTCTAAATTTCAATAAAGGAACTATTCATGCTACAAACCTACGTAAGTTTCCTGGTGTGGTGGTAGAAGGAGCGCGTAGTTATGCTGACGATTTTCCGGTATATCGCGTTGCAGATGCATATTTAATGTTAGCCGAAGTGAAAAACAAACAAGGCCAGAGTCCGGCAGCAGAAATGATGATTATCCGCAACCGTGCTTATGCACCAACCACTGCCCCGGCATTTGTTAATGGTACTTTTGAGCAAAATGAGTTGGCAATATTTACAGAAAGGACAAAAGAATTTGTTGCTGAGGGTAAACGCTGGTACGATTTGCGCAGAATGCAGGATGCTTCGGGTAATCCGCTGGCTTTCCGTAAAGATTTGCCATTGGTTGGTGTTTTGGATAACATTACCGGCCAAAATCACAAGCTTTTATGGCCAATTGATTTATCGACGTTGAATCAGGATGAAACCTTAAAAAACGATCAGAATCCTGGATATAAAGGAACGTAATAAAACAATTAACTACCGGGAGTGATATTGCCCGGTAGTTAATTTAGGTCAAAATACATTTTATCTATTTTAAATTTTAATATGAACTACGAACATTTACAAGGGTTAATTGCTGCTCCTTTTACACCCTTTCACGCCAACGGGGAACTAAACCTGGAGGTGATTCCCGGATACTATCAGTTTTTAAAGCAAAATGGTGTTACCGGTGCTTTTATCTGCGGATCAACAGGCGAAGGCGTTTCCTTGACCAAAGAAGAGAAAATGAAAGTTGCAGTGGCATGGGGTAAGGCAACAGCGCGAGATGCTGACTTTAAAGTAATGACTTTATTGGGCGGTACCTGCCTGGCCGATTGTAAGTCGCTGGCTAAACACGCTCTTGAAGTTGGTTTATACGGTGTTTCCTTTACTGCACCGTCATATTTCAAGCCGGGTAATGTTTCGGTTTTAGCCGAAATGTGTGCCGAAATTGCTGCCGAGGTTCCCAATATGCCTTTTTACTATTACCACATACCCGTATTAACAGGTGCAAACCTCAATATGATCGATTTGCTGGCCGCTGTAGATGGTAAAATACCAAACTTTGCCGGTGTAAAATATACCCATGAGGATTTTATGGATTTCCTTTCCTGCATGAATTTTAATGGCGGTAAATACGATATGCTTTGGGGCCGCGACGAAAATATGCTTTCGGCATTGGTTTTAGGTACAAAAGGAGCTGTGGGCAGTACATTTAATTACCTTACACCGCTATACCACAAACTATTTGCTGCTTTTGAAAAAAACGATTTGCAAACTGCGGCTGCACTTCAGCAGAAATCGATTGATTTTATCCGTTTATTGGGTAAATACGGTGGTATTGCAACAGGTAAAGCCTACATGAAATTGGTTGATATCGACTGCGGGGGATTTAGGCTACCAGTCAAAAATATGGATCAGCAACAATTTGAAAGTTTTAAAAGCGAGGTCGAAAATTTAGATTTTGCTGCTTTTAGGTCAACGAACTAATCAAAAACAGAAAAGGTTTAAAGGTGAAGCATCGTCTTAATTATCGTTCGGCAATGGTTATCTTTATTTAAATCCCATTTCGCATTAATGAAAAAACTCATTTTATATTTTACTTTCTTGCTTACCTCAATTATATCTCCAGAATTACGGGCACAGCAACACATTCATAACATAAGTTGGGATGTGGTAGCTAAAATTCCGCCTGCACAGCTGCAAAGTCAAACAATCGGTTTGGCTGGTGCCATTACGGGCAGCCACCAACACTTGCTTTTTATAGCCGGCGGAACGAACTTTCCTGATAATATGCCCTGGGAAGGCGGTAAAAAGAAATATTACAACGATATTTTTATTTACCGGAAAATGGCCCGTGGGTTGGTTTTAAGGCAATATCAAGCCAAATTGCCATTTAATCTGGCTTATGCGGCTGTATGTAGCACGCCCGGAGGAATTGTAATTGCCGGTGGCGAAAATGAAACAGGATTAAGCAAAAGCGTTTTTATCATGAAATGGGAAAATGGCCAGTTAACCTTTAATACCCTGGCTGATTTGCCTGCTGGCTTAACCAATGCCGCTTTAACACTGGTGGGCGATATTTTGTACCTGGCAGGAGGTGAAACAGGGGGTGGAGCTACAGATCAGTTTCTATTGCTCGATCTGAAAAATGCGCAGCAGGGCTGGAAAAAATTAATTAACCTGCCGCAAGCAGTTTCGCATAGCGTATTGCTAAGCGCGGGAACGAAAATCTTTATGATAGGTGGCAGGAAAAGCAATGTGGGCGATACCAGTACCATTTATAAAAACGTATGGATGTTTGATGTAAATGATCCGGTTTGGAAGGCCAAAGCAGCTTTGCCAAATCCATTGGCTGCAGCTTGTGGTATTACTGCAAAACAAGAGCTTCTGGTGTTTAGTGGCGACGAGGGTAAAACTTTCCATCAGGTAGAAAAGCTGATCGGGGAGATAGACCGGGAAAAAGATCCTGAAAGAAAAGCGAAACTGAACCAGAGCAAAGCCGTTATTCAGGCCGCTCACCCTGGTTTTAGTCAGAAAGTATTAAAATACAATATTGCCAGCAATACCTGGACGGTAATTTCAGGAATTATGCCTTACGGAACGGTTACTACTCAGGCCGTATGGTTTGGGAATGAAATTATCATTGCAGGCGGGGAAATTAAAGCTGGTGTACGCACCCCGAAAATTTTGTCGGGTAAAATAAAAGTAACCAAATGAGAGAAACAAAAAGATATGCATGGGTAGTGGTTGGCTTACTTTGGTTTGTGGCCCTGCTGAATTACATGGACCGCCAAATGCTTTCTACCATGCGGCCGGCTATGCAGCTGGATATTGCAGACTTGCAATCGGCAACTAATTTTGGTTACCTGATGGCCATTTTTCTGTGGATTTATGGCTTTATGAGCCCCATATCGGGTATTATTGCCGATAAACTGAATCGTAAATGGTTAATTGTTGGTAGTTTACTGGTATGGTCGGCGGTTACTTTTTTAATGGGTTATGCCACCACTTTTAACCAAATTTACTGGCTCAGGGCACTGATGGGGGTGAGTGAGGCATTGTATATTCCGGCAGGTTTATCGCTTATTGCCGATTATCATAGTTCCAAAACAAGGTCGGTAGCTATTGGCATTCATATGACCGGTTTGTACATGGGGCAGGCCCTGGGTGGTTTTGGAGCAACCATTGCCTCAAAATTTTCCTGGCAGGCTACCTT
The DNA here is from genome assembly GCF_903166585.1 of Pedobacter ghigonis. Lineage (GTDB taxonomy): Bacteria > Bacteroidota > Bacteroidia > Sphingobacteriales > Sphingobacteriaceae > Pedobacter > Pedobacter ghigonis. The sequence goes on along the minus strand of NZ_CAESCM010000008.1, from coordinate 129,157 downwards.
TCATTCTTTTGGTTTGGTAGGAATCGTTTATGCGCTGGTACTGGTTTTCTTTTTACACGAGAAAAAGGCTTCGAGCACCCACGAAAAGGAAACCATTCGGGTAAAGCCTAATCTTTTTAAAGGTCTGGCATTATTATTCAGCAACATTTCCTTTTGGATTATCCTCATTTATTTTGCCATTCCGAGTTTACCGGGCTGGGCAACCAAAAACTGGCTTCCTACTTTGTTTGCCAATAACCTGAAAATAGATATGGCACAAGCCGGACCTATTTCGACTATCACCATTGCCGCATCCTCATTTTTAGGGGTAATTTTTGGCGGGATTCTATCTGACAGGTGGGTACAGAAAAATATTAAAGGCCGCATTTATACCAGTGCCATTGGTTTGGCTTTAACCATTCCATCGCTATTGTTAATTGGTTTTGGCCATTCCTTACTGAACATTATTGGGGCAGCTTTTTGCTTCGGTTTCGGATATGGTATGTTCGATGCCAACAATATGCCCATACTTTGCCAGTTTGTTTCGGCTAAGTACAGGGCCACTGCCTATGGTATTATGAATATGACCGGGGTATTTGCGGGGGCTTTTATCACCGATTTCCTGGGCAAATCTACCGACTCGGGTAGTTTGGGTAAAGATTTTGCCATGCTTTCGGTTATTGTATTGGTTGCATTAATGATTCAGCTCTATTTTCTGCGTCCGAAGTTTAATGATTTTGAAGATGCTTAACTCAACAAAAATGATCATGAAATTTATAAAATTTAAAATACAGCTCGGCGTTTTAGCCCTGCTTACCATTTGTACACTCAATGCTTTTTCGCAAAAAGGTATCGAAATTATTTCTACTGCCCAGGTAATTCCGGTTTTAAAAGGAATAGAAAACAATCAGCTTGTGCGTGTAATGGTTTATGTGCCGGCGGGGACAGAAACTCCGTTTAAAAAAATCACGGCAAAGCTGAATCCCGATGGAATAAAAGCCATCGAAAAAATTGAGGTCTACTTTACCGGTATGGAACCGCTTTTTTCAGGGAAAAATAAACTGCTTTCTGTTAACCCTGCAACGGTAAATATGGGGTTCGATGTAAACCTTAACCTAAAACCGGGCATGCACTACATTTGGTTTACCGCCAAACTTAAGCCTGATGCTGATATCGATTCGAAAATCGAATTTCATGTGAACCAGCTGGAAGATGCCCGCGCAAAAAATTATCGCGTTGTAGAAGAAGGTGCCGGTTATGTAAAAAGATTGGGGGTAGCAATTAAGAAGGCTGGCGATGATGGTGTAAATACTTACCGGATTCCAGGCATGGCTACTACTGATAGGGGTACTTTGATTACGGTGTACGATATCCGCTATAAAAATTCGGGCGATTTGCCGGGCAATATTGATGTAGGCATGAGCCGCAGTACCGATGGCGGCCGAAACTGGCAAGCCACAAAAGTGATTATGGATATGGGCGAACCCAACGAAAACAATGGCGTAGGCGATCCGGCTGTACTGTTTGATCCGGTTACCAAAAAAATATGGGTGGCAGCCTTGTGGAGCAAGGGAAATCGCTCTATTGCTGGTTCTAAACCTGGTTTATCGGAAGATGTTACCGGTCAGCTGGTATTGGTGAGCAGCGATGACGATGGCCTTACCTGGTCGGCACCCAAAAGTATTACGGCGGGTACAAAAGATCCCGCCTGGAACCTGTTTTTTAATGGCCCCGGCAGTGGAATTGCCATGGCAGATGGTAAACTGGTATTTGCCGCACAGTACTGGGACGAACACGCCATGCCTTATTCTACATTGGTTTACAGTAACGATCACGGCAAAACCTGGAAAACTGAAGACGGTCCAAAACCGAACACGACCGAAAGTCAGATCATAGAAACAACACCAGGCGTTTTAATGCTGAACATGCGCGATAACCGCGGGAGTTTTAGAAGTGTAGCCACTACAAATGATATGGGTAAAACCTGGCTTGAGCATCCAACCTCTTACCGTACCTTAGCCGACCCTGTATGCATGGCCAGTTTTATAAAAGCCAGTGTAAATGTTAAAGGAAAGCAAAAGGAAGTGGTGTTTTTCGGTAACGATAATGCGCAAACCATGCGCTACAATTTAACCATTAAAGCCAGCTTAGATTTGGGCGAAAGCTGGGATCTTAAGAACCAGTTGCTTATTGATGAACGGAGATTTTACGGTTATTCCTCACTCACTAAAATTGATGATAAAACAATTGGTTTCTTTTATGAGGGGGTAAGGGATCTGTATTTTGTGCGCATTCCTGTAAGTGAAATAATTAAGTAAACCCGCCATGAAGATTTTTTGTAGGTTAATTATCCTGCTGGTCTTTTTGAACGGTGCCAATCTGTACGGGCAAAAAATAAAGGTAGCCTGTATAGGTAATTCGGTTACCGCCGGTTATTTGTTAAATCAGTCTGAAAAGCAGGCTTATCCTGCACAATTGCAGCAGCTTTTGGGTGATGGCTATCATGTTGCAAATTTTGGGCACAGCGGGGCAACCTTGTTAAAAAAGGGGCACAATCCTTATTTTAAAACAAAAGCTTTTCGCGAAGCACTGAATTTCGGGGCTGATATAGCCATTATTCATTTGGGCTTAAATGATACCGATCCGCGAAACTGGCCCAATTATAAAGATAACTTTCAGGCTGATTATCAATGGCTGATTGATACCTTAAAACAACAAAATCCAAAGCTTAAGGTGTTTGTCTGTAAGCTTACGCCAATTTTTAGTGGCCACCCGAGGTTTAAATCAGGCACGCGCGATTGGTACTGGCAGGTACAGGAAAAGATTTTAGGGGTTGCCAGGGCAAATAAACTGGTGCCTGTCGACCTCAATATACCCTTAAATAACCGGCCGGATCTCTTTGCCGATAACCTGCATCCCGATAGTACAGGTGCAGCTATCATTGCCAAAACAATTTACAGCGCCATAACCGGTAATTTTGGTGGTTTTAAATTGAAAGGCCTGTTTAGCGATAACATGGTGCTGCAGCGCGATAAAAGCATCCCGGTTTATGGTACGGCCAATGCAAACGAAGAAGTAACCGTTTATTTTAACCAGCAGGTGAGGCGCGCTGTTGCAGGTGCCGATGGTAAATGGATGCTGAACTTTCCGGCCATGAAATTCGGTGGGCCTTACCAGATGAAGCTTGTTTGCAACGGTAACAGCCTGATGCTTAAAAATGTCCTGATCGGCGATGTATGGCTTTGTTCGGGGCAATCGAATATGGCGTTTCCTTTAAAGTCATCGGCCACCGGCCAGGCCACATTAAATCATTTGAATAAAAAACGTCCTGTCAGGTTACTAAAGTTTAACCCTCTGGCCGAAACCGAAAATGTTTCATGGAATGATCAAACATTAAACAGTATCAATTCCCTAAATTATTTCTCGGGCAGTTGGGCAAAATTAGATGAAAATGCAGCAGGCGATTTTTCGGCAGTAGCCTATTATTTTGCTGAGAAACTGGTATCAGATCAGCAAATCCCGGTAGGGTTGATTCAAATGGCTGTTGGCGGTTCACCACTCGAATCGTGGCTGGATAGAAAAACCATAGAGCACGACGATTTACTGGTAGATATGCTGGATAACTGGCGTAAATCTGACTTTTTACAGGATTGGGTACGGAGCAGGGCCGATGTAAACTTAAAAAATGCGGTCAATCCGAAACAGCGACACCCTTACGCACCGGCTTACAATTACGAAGCAGGCATATCAAAACTTACTGATTTTCCGATAAAAGGTGTGATCTGGTATCAGGGAGAAAGCAATGCACACAATGTTGAGCTTTTTAGCCACGAATTTCCCTTACTGGTTAAAAGCTGGCGGGCAAAATGGAATGATAATTTTCCGTTTTACTACGTACAGCTGTCGGCTATCGACCGGCCTTCCTGGCCTTATTTCAGAGATGCGCAACGGAAATTGCAGGCGGTTATTCCCAATTTGGGCATGGCGGTGAGTTCCGATCTGGGCGATTCGCTGAATGTGCATCCTGCACAGAAAAAAGAAATCGGCGAACGGCTGGCGCTGCTCGCATTAAAAAATACCTATCATAAAAACATAACCGCAAGCGGGCCTGTAGTTTTGAAGGCAACGAAAGTTAAAAATTTCATTGTGGTGCACTTTACCAGGGCAAAAAAGCTTAAAACCGCTGGCCCTGGCATGCTGACCGGATTTGAACTTGAAGACATTACCGGAGCACATTTTCCGGTTAAAGGCCGTATTGTTCAAAACCGCATATATATCAACATTCCGCCCGGGAAAACGATCAGCAAGGTTTTGTATGCCTGGCAGCCCTTTACCAGAGCCAATTTAGTTAATGAAGCGGGATTACCTGCTTCTACATTTTCCATTTCTATACCTTAATTAAAATGAGTTATACTTCGAAAGAATTGCAGCAACTGGCCGCATTTTATCAAAACCAGCTGCTTAACAATACCGTTCCGTTCTGGTTTCCGCGATCAATAGATCAGGAACATGGGGGCTATATGTTTATGCGTGACGCAGACGGCAGCCTGATTGACGATGATAAAGCTGTTTGGATTCAGGGGCGGGCAGCCTGGTTGTTGTCCACGCTGTATAATACCGTCGAAGCCAAACAAGAGTGGCTCGATGCGGCCAAATCGGGCATTGATTTTCTAAATCAACATTGCTTCGATACCGACGGACAGATGTTTTTCCACGTTACACGCGAGGGGAAACCAATCCGCAAAAGGCGCTATTATTTTTCTGAAACCTTTGCGGTGATTGCCAATGCGGCTTACGCAAAAGCCAGTGGAGATGAAACTGCAGCCGAAAAAGCCAGGTATTTGTTTGGCAAATGCATCGAATATGCCACCCAGCCGGGCTTATTACCTGCAAAATTTACCGATACCCGGCCTGCAAAAGGAATTGGCGTACCTATGATTATGATGAATACCGCGCAGCAGCTGCGTGCAACCATTGGCGATCCACGTTGTGATGAATGGATTTCGAAATGGATTGAAGAAATTAAACGCGATTTTGTTAAAGATGATATTCAATGTGTAATGGAGCAGGTAGCGCCTGATGGCTCGGTTATCGATCACATTGATGGCCGCACGTTAAACCCCGGTCATGCCATTGAAGGGGCCTGGTTTATCTTACACGAAGCAAAGCACCGCAATAATGATCCTGAGCTCATTAAACTGGGCTGTAAAATGCTCGATTACATGTGGGCCCGTGGCTGGGATGAAGCGCATGGAGGTATTTTATACTTTAAGGATGTGTATAACAAACCAGTGCAGGAATATTGGCAGGATATGAAATTCTGGTGGCCGCAGAATGAAACCATTATTGCCACTTTACTGGCTTACACCTTAACCGGCGATGAGAAATATGCACGCTGGCACAAAATGGTGCACGATTATGCCTACGATAAATTTCACGATAAAGAGCATGGCGAATGGTTTGGGTACCTGCACCGTGATGGTTCTGTTGCACAAACAGCCAAAGGCAACCTCTTTAAAGGCCCTTTCCACCTGCCCAGGCAAGAATGGTATTGTGCACAGTTATTAACCAGCCTGGGCTATTAATTTAGCTCAGGATGCCGCATGAAGGTCGGCAACCAAAAATTTGGTGCTAATCCTGCTCATGGTTTCCAAACGTATACCTAAATAACTGGCCAGGTAACGTTTGGGAACTTTATCAAAAGCCAGTCCGTTGGCTTCGAGTTTACGGTACCTTTTCGATGCATTGGGGATTCTGGCCAGAATTGCCCTGTCAGATGCAGCATAGTAATGCAATTCAAAAAGTTTTCTCCCAATCAGGTTAGCTTCCGGATAATGCGAATAAGCCGCCTCAATCAGGTTGTAGGGAATGCTGATCAGTACGCAGTCTTCCAGTGCCTGTAAATATTCTATCGAATGGTTGCCATGGTCAAAGGGGTGACGTATCGCGCCAATAATCTCATTGCCGAAACTAAACCAGGTGCTGATATCTTTTTTTCCATCCTTAACAAATCCGCGCACCAGCCCGCTCACCAAAAAGTAAAGCGAAGTATTGTTGTCGATCGGTGAGAGAACATGTTTGTATTTTTTTACGTGAATTACCTTACAGTTTTTTTCGTAAGAAGCTTTGAATTCAACCGAGAGTGGATGAAACTTTTCCAGGTATTGAAAAAGTGGAAGCATAGAAGAATGAGTGCTCAGATATTGCATTTATTAAACCTGCTAAATAGAAAAATTAATGGGACAGCTTTTTTCTGTAACCGCAAAATCTGCTTGCCTGGCAAGCCATCGGATTTGTTTGGTTAACTATTGCAAAGTTATCCGCGAATGCCAGAATTGCCCGCTATTGAAGGGCAATCGGCCTCTAACTATTCAGCCGTTAGACCAAAAACAGGCCAAAAAGGGGCTTTTTAGCTCAATTCTTTGTTGAAATAGTTGGTAGGCATAACACCCTTTTCTTTTTTGAAAGCATTGTAAAAAGTAGCCAGACTTTTAAAGCCCGATTCAGATGCAATGGCCTCGATGGTTAACTTGTCGCTTTTGATGGGGTGCTGGACTAAAAAATGAGCCACCCTGTAACCGTTTATCCAGTCGCGAAAATTTTTGCCAATTGTATTGTTGATGATATAGGAACAATGGTGAACAGGAATATTGAGCTTTGCTGCCAGATCAATAATCTGAAAATCGTGAAGCAGGTAAAGTTGTTCCTGTTCCATCAGGTTTTCCATAGATTGAGAGAGCTCGGCCAGCTGTTCTTCTGATAAGTTTACCTTTTTTGCGGGTTTTGCAATTTGTTCATCCTTTAAAGTCTGCAAGTTTGGGTTTGTAGCCTCCGTAAGGGCTACATCGGGTTCAAACTGCTCCCGCATATTTTTTTTATCCAGATCTACCGACACGAGCAAATAACCATAAAAAATGTACGGTTTGTGCAGGGCATACAATACCAGGAATAGTAACGACAAGCAATTGATAATTACAAATGAGGGCTGGGTGTAGGAGATATGCAGCCCCCTTAAAATAACGGGAGTTAAGCTTAACAACTGAAAAAACGTGGCTACCCGAAGAAAGAAAACAATCCATCGCTTTCCGGGTTCATCCGTTTTGGTTGTTTTGTCCATTTTTCGGTAATAATGCACCCAGGCCAAACACAAATAACTGAATACCAGAATAGGGCGTAAGGTGTAATGAAAATAGTTAGGGAATAGTCCCGTTTGGGTTTTAAGCGAAAAATAGCCATTATCGGCCAGCTGTTTCGGAATGTTGGTCCAGTCGAGCTCAGGCCAGCCATTCCAGGGCAGTACATGGATGAGTGCTAACAACGCAGGGATGAAATGTAACCACTGCCACTTGCGTAAAGCGGTACTTTTATCGATAAAGCCCGAAATATACAGGTAAAAACAGGCCGGTGCGGCATAATAAAGCGGGGTAAAAGCCTGGAAGACATATACCAGTGTTACCGGTTTTTCGGCAGCAATGAGCGCAGAAATTAAGATCTGGCCGAAACGGGCAAAAAATAAAAGTGAAAGTAAAATATTGAGTGTTTTATTCCCTTTTTTGGCAAAAAACAGATTTATAGAGAATAGAAGCAGAAAAAGGCAGCAGGTGCTGACTAAAAGATTCAAAAACTGCATATTTCCAGCCAATATAAAGCTTTGTTAGAAAATAGCGCTGTACGAATTTATTTACAACCATATCGGCTTGTTTTGTATATGGAAAAAGGCAATGGCTATTCGTATCGGGGGTATTTTCGCCACAAATTGCCCATTTTGGCACATTGTGAAGGTAAAATTGCATGGAAAGGAATGGATCGTTCCGAATTGCAGATAAATGAGTATGTGGATAGGTTACATTTCATGTCTTAAAAAAGCAATCCTTTGTAAATCGAATAATTTTTGTTGCCATAATTTTTTATGCCATCGTTACCGGAAGTCTAAAAATTATCAAAATCGTAAAATTTGCTAAAAGTTTGTAGGGTATGTTAGGATAATATAATTTTGACTACTAATACGATAGATTTAATATAGATTATAGTTGTCGAAAATGATACCTCTGCTGCTGTTCCGCTCTCTGGTATAACCTGAAGTCGTTTTTCGGCCTTTTGCCGAAACTGATTCATGTTCAAATGGTGTATGATCTTGTCTACATCTATAGTGCGATAAAATAACACTGCCACCCAAAATATGGTGGTTTAGGCTAACACAAAATATTAAATATGATACCCTGGTATAGAAAGGAGTGCGCAAACAACAGATAATTACACGATTAATATAAAGGGAGAGTGCATTGCTGCACTCTCCCACAAATTCGACCATTTAACCGGAGATCAATTGGCGTTGCATCCGGTCAATTTATTCAATGATCATGCTAAAATTATGAATTCTGTGCGAGAACTTTTCATGCTGATGAAGCTTGTTGCAAAATCATGATTGGCATAAACCAATATCCATTATGAAAATACGCGGAAAGTCCTGGAAGGACTCGCATAGTGCCCACTTTTCCAAAACATTTTTATTGCCCGGCTTAACAGGAATGCTCCTGATTGCTGCCATTATACCGGCCTCGGCAAAAATAAACGGTGAGCAACCAAATATTAATTTCCCCAATCATTTGAATGTGGCTGGTGCGGCTTTTAATCCGGTTTCGGGAGTAAAGCTGAAGGCAATTACCATTAAGGGGAAAGTAACCGACGAAAAGAACCTGCCTTTACCTGGCGTAAGCGTTAGGGTTAAAGGAACTACTCAGGTGTTTTCAACCAATCCCGATGGCGAATTTCAGCTTGCTACCGATCTGAGCCAGCCAACTTTAGTTTTCACGTATGTAGGTTACAAAACAAAAGAACTTGTTTGCAATGGTCAGCCGGTATCGGTAAAACTCGATCCCGATCAAAGTAAGCTCGAAGAAGTGCTAGTAGTGGGCTATGGTAGCCAAAGAAAAAGCGATGTATTGGGGGCTGTGGCCTCCTTTAATGCCAAAGCAGTAGAAGAAAAACCTATATCACGGGTAGAACAGGCGCTAATTGGTCAGATGGCGGGTGTACAGGTAAGGCAGCAAAGTGCTACGCCTGGTGCAGGTTTAAGCATTCAGGTGCGTGGTGCAGGCTCAATTACTGCGGGTAACGAGCCGCTTTACGTGTTAGATGGTTTTCCTTTAGATGTAGCCAGCCAAAATGGTGCCGGCGGTATTGCCAACAGTCCGCTCGATAACCTTAATCCAAACGATATCGAAAGTGTGCAGGTGCTGAAAGATGCAGCAGCAGGAGCCATTTACGGTTCGCGTGCAGCAAACGGAGTGGTAATTATTACAACCAAGAAAGGGATTATAGGTAAAGCTAAAATTAGTGTAAACGCCAATGCAGGCATCAGTACTATAGCGCGGAAAATTGATATGCTCAGTGCCGATGAATGGGTGGCCCAGGCTACTGAATTAGCTAACAACGCCTGGGTGGCTTCTGGTACAGGCAGAACAAGTAGTCAAACCAATGCAGAACGCGCGGCGATTTTGGGGTTGGCCGCAGGAACGATTAATACCACTTACATGACTGATCCGCGCTGGGCACAGGCCGGGCACCCCGGACTTGATTATGTAGACTGGCAGGATGCGATCTTTACTCGTGCACCCTACCAAAACTATGAGGTTTCGGCCAGCGGAGGCTCCGAAAATGTAAGTTATTTTATCTCCGGCAATGTGCTTAACCAAAATGGAACACTAATTAATTCCAACTTTAAGAATTACGGTATAAGGGCCAATGTTGAGGCTAATGCCAGTAAAAAACTTAAATTCGGAATCAATCTGGCACCATCATATTCAGTTAACAATGCGCCTCCGGGAGAGGGAAAAGATAATCAGTTGATGAATGCCCTGCAAATGGTGCCCGTGGTTGAAAGCAATGCCGGATTAAATTCTGGTGCTTATGGGAACAGTACCTATACCTGGGCAAGTCCGAGGCTCATCAGCCCCTATGCTTATCTCGAAACGGCCATCAATAAAATTAAAACTTCCAGATTACTGGCTTCCATCTATGCCGACTATCAGATTGTAAAAGGCTTATCACTCAGATCGAGTGTAAACTACGATAATGTAGATCGCAATACTTCAAGATATACTTCCGATCAGGTTACGGTTGGCGCGGCTTCGGCATTATTAACCAATCCGGGCCTTTACTCTACTGGTTCTTATGCGGTAACCAAAAAACAGAATTTCCTGAATGAAAATACTTTGAATTACACCACCACAATCGCTGGCCTGCATAAAATATCGGCCATTGCCGGTGTGTCGTACAATATTGTGCATACAGAAGGGGTGAGCCTGGTTACCGCCGGAGGTTTTGCCAACGATATCATTAAAACCTTAAGTAACGCCATTGCCAACTCGGCAGGGGTAACCACTACCGGAACTTCAACTGCGGCAAATAATACCCTGTTTTCGTATTACAGCAGATTGCAATACGCCTTTAAAGATAAATACCTCTTATCGGGTACCCTCAGAAGAGATGCTTCATCTAAGTTTGGCTCCGAAAATCGCTGGGGAACCTTTCCTTCGATATCGGCCGGATGGAAAATTTCAGAAGAATCTTTTCTTAAGGATGTTAAAGCCATTAATGAGCTGAAACTGCGCTTAAGCTGGGGTAAATCGGGCAATAACAATATTGGTGATTACAATGCCATCAGTACGCTGGTAAATTCGAATTACGTTTTTGGAGGCAATACACCTACCACGGCTACAGGCCAGGTGGTATCGGGCCTTGCCAATAAAGCGTTGAAATGGGAAACCTCCAATACATACGATTTGGGTATAGATTTAAGTCTTTTGGCCAACAGGATCAATTTTACTTTCGATGCTTATCATAAAAAGAATACCGACCTGTTGTTGAATCTGCCTGTATTATCGGCAAGTGGTTTTAGTACCAGCCTGCAAAACATTGGTGCTGTGGTAAACAAAGGACTGGAGTTCGGTTTGAATACCGTAAACGTAAAAACAGCCAGTTTTACCTGGTCAATGAACGCCAATATTGCCTTCAATAAAAATACGGTAACCGAGCTTGGGCCAACACATGCCGATATTGAAATTGCTTCTGCCTACAGTGGTAGCAATGCGCCTTACTTATTGCGCGAAGGGTTGCCCGCATTTAGCTATTACATTACCAAAACAGACGGAATTTTAACTGCCGCTGATCTTGCGAATTCTGCCGTGGCCAAAGTGTCTGGTCAGAAAGTGGGCGATGCAAAGTATGTTGATGCCAACGGCGACGGAAAAATCAGTGCTGCAGACCGGGTAATTGGTGGCCAGCCTTCACCTAAATATACCTGGGGCTGGACAAACAATTTCAAGTACGGAAATTTTGATCTCGGTATACAGTTATATGGCCAGCACGGCGGATCGATACTTTCTTACCTCGGCAGAGCAATTGATTTTTCGGGCAGCACTACGGCAAATGTGCTAGGGGTGTGGAGAGACCGATGGAGTGCCGCAGATCCCAACCCAGATGCTCCGAGAGGTAAATTGGGCGCAAGTTATACTTATCCTAACGTAACCTCTGACTGGGTTTATTCGAGCGATTTTTTACGGGTGCAGAATATTACTTTGGGTTATAACCTGAAAGGTTTAATCAAAACACCGGGTATTTCTTCAGCAAGGATCTTTATTGCCCTGGAAAACTACTTCTCTCACGATAAATATAAAGGTGGGGCAAATCCCGAAGCACAAAATACAAATGTAAGTGGCGATGCCAGTTACGCCATATCGGGCGATTATGGTTCTGCGCCATTAAGTAAAACTGCTTCAATTGGTATAAACATTGGCTTTTAGTAAGATAAGATGAAAACGAAAATATACTTAACCCTGTTCTCCGCATTGCTGCTAATAACCAGTTGCGAAAAACAGTTAAATCAAACACCAGAGTCGAGCTTAGCAACCGAAAACTTTTTTACCAACAATAACGACTTTCTTCAGGCGGTAAATGGGGTTTATTCGCAATTAAATAATTACCCCAGTCAGGCATTGTGGCTGGGCGAAATGCGCAGCGATAACATCAATGCAACCTCCGATGGTAACCGCGACTGGGATGGAATTAATAATTTTACCCCAAGTATTACCACCACAGGCTTTATATCAACTGCCTGGAAAGCCAATTTTAATGGTATTTATAATGCAAATACCGTGCTGGCTGCCCTCGAAACCAAAGGGAGTGTGCTTACGGCTGCAAATGCTACGCGTTACACTGCCGAAGTACGGTTTTTAAGGGCGTTTTATTATTTCTCTTTGGTCAGGACTTTTGGTCAGGTGCCATTAATTTCGACAGTAAAGAGTGCTGCCGAGGTGGCAACGATACCGAGGAGCCCGGTGGCTGATGTGTATGCATTGATTGAATCGGACCTGCAATATGCGGCCACCAATTTGCCTTCAACCTTTACCGGTGCCGATCTGGGCAGGCCTACATCGTATGCGGCAAAAGGACTATTGGGATTGGTTTACCTCACCAAATCAGGCCCAACTTACGGTATAAACGGGCCGGGGCTAAACAGCAACGAATACAATAAGGCCGCTGCCCAGTTCGACGCCGTACTTACCGGTAGTCCTTACAGTTTTGCCAATAATTATTCATCTATATTTTCTTATACCAACGAGAACAATAGCGAAGTCGTTTTCGATGTGCAGTTTGCGTCGAGTTTAAACGGTGCTGGTTTCCCGTCGCATTTGGTCCCAGTAGCTTACTGGACCAGCAATGGCATTTCTAATAGTTATGGGAATGGCTATGGGGCAAGTACTTTTCCGGTGGCTAAAAGTTTAGTAACTGCCTATACCACCAATACTGTGAGCGGAACAGATATCAGGTATCCTTTTAATGTGGCTACCAGTTACACACCGGGTCCATTTATTAAAAAATATATCGATGTGGCTAAAAAAGGCCTGTCGGGAAGAGACTGGTCTGTTAATTTTATTGTGCTGCGGTATACCGATATATTACTCATGAAAGCAGAGTGTATCTTGCATGGCGCTCCGGGTACGCAGGCCGATGTGGATGCTGCGGTAAACCAGGTAAGGGCCAGGGCAGGGGTAGGCGCATTATCCAATGTAAATATCCAAACCCTGATGCAGGAACGGCAGAGAGAGTTTTTAGGCGAAGGTTTACGTTGGAACGATCTGGTGCGCGAAGGATTGGCCATTTCGCAAATGAATGCCTGGAGAATTGCCGATGCAATTACCAAAATCAATGAAATTGTGCCGAGTTACGTTATTTATCCGGTGCCGGCATCAGAAATTCAGACTGCTCCCGGACTTTATGTGCAAAATCCCGGCTACAATTAATTTATATTTACGAAATGATCAGAAAAAGTTTAATTATAGCAGGTTTCTCCATCCTTTTTAGCGGATTAGCTGTCGCCCAGCGAAGACCAGGGCAGAAACCCAATATTGTTTTTATTCTGGCCGATGATCTCGGTTATGGCGATGTGGGTGTTTACGGACAAAAACAGATACTTACACCCAATATCGATAAACTGGCCAGAGAAGGGACACGCTTTACCGAATTTTATGCCGGGGCACCAGTTTGTTCACCTTCAAGGGGTTCTATCCTTACCGGTCTCAATACCGGGCATGCTACCATCAGGGGCAATGCAACAGAGCAAGGCGGCCTTCCGGGTAAAAAAGGGAAAAATGTGGTGTACAGAGCAAACCTTACACCGAACGATTATACCATTGGCAACCTGATGCAGGATGCCGGATACAATACCTCGCTGGTAGGGAAATGGCATGTTGATGGTTACGATTCGCTGGCTACACCATTGCAAAGGGGCTTCGATAAGTTTTCGGGCTGGCTTATCAATGTACCGGAAACCTACGCCAGTACCTATTGGCCCGACCACCGTTATGTTAACGGAAAACTCGTAACGGTTGAGCCCAATACCAATGCCAGAAAGGGCTATTACGAAACCAATATCTGTACAGATGAGGCATTGGCTTACCTGAAAACGCAAAAAGACAGTAAAAAGCCTTTCTTTTTGATGCTGAACTTTAACAATCCGCATTCGCCACTCGATGTGCCGGACCAGGCCATTTATAAAAATAAAAACTGGCCGGAAGATATGAAGACTTATGCTGCCATGGTGTATTACATGGACCAATCGGTGGGTAAGATTAAAGATTATTTGGTTAAAAGTGGTTTATCGGAAAATACGATCGTCTTTTTTGCTTCCGATAATGGGCCGAGGTCAGAACCCACCAGTCAGCTGAAGGCCGTATCCGAGTTTTTTGATTCGAACGGTCCGCTTAAAGGTTATAAAAGAGATATGTATGATGGTGGAATCCGTATTCCTTTTATTGCATGGGCACCATTTATTAAAAACGCCCCTAAAACGAGCGATGTGCCCGGGTACTTTCCCGATATTATGCCCACATTTGGCGAAATTGCAGGTAAAACCAGTGGATTTAAAACCGATGGAGCCAGTATTTACCCCGTACTTAAAGGCGTTAAACCAAAAACAGACCGTTTTCTGTATTGGGAGTTTTTTGAGCTGGGCTTTGAACAAGGTGTTCGTTATGGCTGGTGGAAAGGTGTAAAAAGACATCATAAACTGGAGCTTTACGATTTGAAGACCGATATTGGCGAGACAAAAGATGTGGCGGCAGCCCATCCGGATATTGTTAAGAAAATAGAAGATTATCTTTTAACAGCAAGAACGGATTCGCCTTACTGGACGGTAAAATAGAAAATGTAATTGGAAATTTATTGTAAATGGCAATTTCTTTGTCCTAGCCGGACGGGCTTTCTTTTTGGTGTCAAAAAGACCGGCATAGGCAGCTTGAACGCAGTTGAAAACATAATGAGGTGTGAAAAAAACAAAAAACACCGGCTTAAAATTTTTCTTTCAAAGTCACTGGTTTGGCGTGATTAGTGCAAACCGAAAAATTTGTTATGCCGGTTTTGAGTAAAACGGAGATGCAGTGCTTTGGCTTAGCCAGTTGGTAATGCATGGTGCTAATAAGATCTATGTTAATAATGCCTTATAGCTTACCTGTTTGTGAGTTATAAGGCAATATTATTATCCCTTTTAAACGATAGCGGTGATAAACCCGCATGTTTTTTAAAGTATTTTCCAAAAAAGGAAGGATTGCTGAAATGAAGTTCTTCGGCAATTTCCGAAATGTTCAGCACATGCCCGGTAAGCAATAATTTAGCTTCCCTGATAACAAAATCGTCTATATGTTCTCCGGCCGATCGGCCGGTAACCTGTTTAACAACCTGAGAAAGATGCCTTGGGGTAATGTGCAGGCAGTTTGCATAATAAATTACCCGTTTTTCTATTTTGAAACGCTCCGCTACCAGCGATAAAAACCGATTGGTAAGTTCTACTTTGCTGTTTATTGCGGATGAAGGTAGTTTCTTTTGCTTTTCGTTCAGTAAAAAAATATCATATACAATAGATAAGAAGCTATTGTGTATAATATCGTCGATATGGCGGGTGTGTTTTGAAATGGAAAGCCGGTTTTGAAGCGCCATCATATCGGCCAGTACCTGCTCATATTCGGCTTTTGAGAGCGAAAACTTTAACAGTTCCTGCCCGTTAAATATCTTGTAAGTTTCGGCGATATTAAAAAATATGCCCTTACGTGCAAGATAGCTTTTATTGAAATGCGTAAAAATAACGGTGGCATTGGGTTCTTCGGGTATTTCGTAAATATGATCGGGCATCATACATAAAATATCGCGGTAGTTTAAAGTATACTCTACAAAATTGATTTTTATTTTCAGGCTTCCCTTTTTTACCATTAAAATCCCGAAATCGGTAGACCGGAAAGGCGATTTAGGACAATCACTTCCGCTGGCACTATTGTATATCGACACCATAAGCTCAATGCCCGTTAGGGTATCAGGATAACCTGATGATGATGGCTTTTTGACCGGATGCAATTGTCCCATGCTGGTGTTAAATTATTAGTCTAATTAGTCGTTTAAATCGTTTAGGTTTTTGCGTTTCGGCTTGTGCTGAAAACGCCCGGTTTTTCCTGCCTTCAAATGTATGTTTCGACGCATAATTTTTTATTATTTTTTAAAAATTTGACGAAAATCTGATCAAAAACCAATCATTTGATTAATTTTTAGTGATGGTGTTTTGTTTCTTAATTTATTAAAAATTAGTGTTTTATATTGTTTATTGTAGTTTTTGTGGTGTTTTTAAGGTGGTTTTTTGAATTTTACTATTTTATTTAAAAAGTCAGATAGTAGAACGGTCAACTCATCTAAATGTCATATTCAACCGATCCACCTTTTTGACCAATATATCCCACCTTTCAACCTTTTTTTAGGTCAGATTCTGCGTTAAAATTGTGTTAACAAAACATCAGATAAAAGTAAAGGCTAGCGGCTTTTTGCTAATGGAATTGATGCGTTTGGTGTAAAATGATATGCTTAAACCAAGACAGAATAACAGCATTCGGCATGCGTAAAAAACTACAGGATAGAATTGCTTCATTTAAAGATGCAACACTTATAAAAGAAAAAGGATTGTACCCATATTTCAGGTCAATTGAATCGGCTCAGGATACCGAGGTGGTTATTAACGGGAAAAAAGTGCTCATGTTTGGCTCTAACTCCTATTTGGGGCTTACCAATCACCCCGAAATTAAACAGGCTTCGAAAAATGCCATTGATAAGTATGGTACAGGTTGTGCAGGTTCGCGCTTTTTAAATGGTTCACTCGATATTCACCTGGAGCTGGAGCAACGGCTTGCAGCTTACGTGGGTAAGGATGCGGCAGTACTGTTTAGTACGGGCTTTCAGGTAAACCTTGGGGTAATTTCCTGCCTGCTCGATCGGAACGATTACCTCATTCTGGATGAGTACGACCATGCCTCGATTATTGATGGAAGCAGGCTTTCCTTTTCGAGGACGATAAAATACGCCCATAACGATATGGATGATTTGCGGAGCAAACTGAGCCGCTTACCGGCCGATTCGGCCAAACTCATCGTTTCTGACGGTATTTTTAGCATGGAAGGCGATTTGGTTAATTTACCCGAAATGGTCGAAATAGCCGACGAGTTTGGCGCAAACATCATGATGGATGATGCGCACAGTTTGGGGGTAATTGGTTTTAACGGGGCAGGTACCGCATCTCATTTTAACCTTACCAACCAGGTAGACCTCATTATGGGAACCTTCAGTAAATCTCTGGCTTCGTTAGGTGGCTTTATTGCTGGCAATACCGAAACCATCGAGTTTATTAAGCACCGGGCCCGTTCGCTGATGTTTAGTGCAAGTATGCCGCCTTCGGCTGTAGCCAGTGTTATTGCGGCACTCGATATTATCGAAAGAGAACCCGAACGTATTGATAAACTTTGGGCCAATACCAATTATGCTAAACAGCTTTTGTTAGATGCCGGATTTGATATCGGCCACAGCAACAGCCCCATTATTCCGGTCTACATCAGGGATAATACGGCCACTTTTATGATCACGAACATCTTGCAGGAGAATGGCATCTTCGTTAATCCGGTGGTATCGCCGGCAGTGCCTTCCGATTCTTCGCTGATTCGCTTTTCGCTTATGGCAACACATAGTTTTGAGCAAATAGAAACGGCTGTTGAGAAATTGAAAGCGGCTTTTGTTGCGGTTAATGTTAACCTGTTAAACGTGAGGTTATGAGGGTAATTAAGCCAGTTTCGGATAAAAAAGATTTAAAGGCCTTTATCGATTTTCCGCATACGCTCTATGCCGGCGACCCCAATTATGTGCCCGAACTTTTTATTGCCCAAAGAGATTTACTTACCCCAGGCAAACACCCGTTTTTTAAACATTCTACCATTGCGCTTTTTTTACTGATAGATGAAAATGAAATTGTAGGGCGCATTGCAGCCATCGAAAATACCCGCCACAATGAGGTTTATGATGCAACAGATGGTTTTTTCGGCTTTTTCGATTGTATAAATGATGAGGCGGCAGCTAAACAATTAATCCATACGGTACATCAATGGCTGGAAGCAAGGCAGCTTACGCGGGTACTTGGTCCTGTAAATTTCTCTACCAACGAGGTTTGCGGTTTATTGATCGAAGGTTTTGACGGGCCGCCGGTAGCCATGATGCCTTACAACGCACCTTATTATTTGCCACTGCTCGAAAAAATGGGCTATGTAAAAAATGTAGATCTGCGCGCATATCGCTATACCGCCGGGAATTATAGCGACAGGTCGCTTAAGCTGATGGATCGGATTAAAGAAAGGCTGTTAAGAAATAACATCACCATCCGTACCATCAACATGAAAAAATTTGCTGAGGAACGCGATGCCTTACGCGAGGTGTATAACCGTGCCTGGGATAAAAACCTGGGTTTTGTGCCCATGAGCGATGCTGAATTTGAATACACCGCCAACGACCTTAAACTAATCCTCGATCCTAAATTCTGCATCATGGCCGAGCAGGATGGCAAGATTGTGGGCTTTGCACTGGCCATACCCGATATCAATCAGGTGCTGATCAAGATTAAAAGGGGAAGGTTGTTTCCAACCGGGCTGATTAAGTTACTGGCCAATAAAAAGAAGATAGATGGCATCAGGATCATGCTGCTTGGTGTGGTAGATGGTTACCGGAAGATGGGGATTGAAGCCTGTTTGTATGGTGAAATTATCAGGCATTTTTTGGAAAAGAAAATGAAATATGCCGAAGCCAGCTGGACACTCGACCACAACGATATGGTAAACAGGCCCATTGAAGATATTGGCGGAAAACTGTACCGTAAGTATCGAATTCTGGAAAGAAACCTATGAAAAAGCGGATTTTAATTACCGGTGCTACAGGTTTTGTTGGCTTTCATTTAATTGAAGCTGCCTTGGCAGAGGGGCTTGAAGTGTTTGCCAATGTTCGCAAATCGAGCAAAACCGTACATTTGCAAGGTTTAGGGATCAATTTCGTGGAGCTCGATTTCGAATCGATTTACCAGATGGCGAAGCATGTGCAGGAGTATAAATACAATTATGTGATCCACGCTGCAGCAGTAACCAAAGCCGAAAACCTCGATCAGTACCATAAATACAATGCGGGCTATACCCGTAACCTGGCCATTGCGGTAGCGCAGGCAGCACATCAGGTAGAAAAGTTTGTGTTTGTAAGTAGCCTCGCTGCATTGGGGCCATTAAAAAAGACAGGCAGTCAATTAAGCGATAATGGAGCATCAAACCCGGTAACCCATTATGGAAAAAGCAAAGCTTTGGCCGAAACCTATTTGCATCATATTGATAAGCTGCCCTGGCTGGTGTTTCGGCCAACGGCGGTGTACGGCCCGCGTGAGCGCGAAATATTGATGGTAATTAAAGCCATAAACAGGGGACTGGAGCTGTACATGGGCGATAAAGAGCAGCAACTCAGCTTTGTTTACGTAAAAGACCTGGCTCAAATTATGGTCAGTTCGCTGCAATCGGCAGTGGTTAACAAAAGTTACAATGTTTCTGATGGACACGTTTATGGCCGGTCGACTTTTGCTGAACATGCAAGGGCGATTATGCAAAAGAGCACATTTAAAGTACAGGTGCCGCTGCCGCTAATTAAAGGGATTGCCTGGAGCCTTGAAAAAGGGTATAAGCTGATCCGTAAAATGCCAACACTAAACATCGATAAAGTGAACGAGCTTACCGGCATTAACTGGAGCTGCGACATTCAAAATATTAAAAACGACCTCGGTTACAGTCCGCGATACCAGCTGCAACAGGGTTTAGAAGAAACAATAAAATGGTATCAGATTAACAAATGGTTATAAGTATTTAAATAAGATAAGATGACAGAACAAGTAAAATCAGCAAATGGCAAACTTGGAATATTAATGCCAGGCCTGGGTGCAGTAGCTACAACCATGATTTCGGGGGTAGCAGCAGTGAAAAAAGGATTATCAAAACCAATTGGTTCGCTTACGCAGATGGGTACAATCCGCATTGGCAAACGCACAGAGAAGAAAGAACCTAAAATTAAAGATTTTGTTCCTTTGGCGGCATTAGAAGATTTAGTTTTTGGCGGTTGGGACGTTTACGAAGATAACGTTTATGAGGCGGCCATGAATGCACGCGTATTGGATGCCAATTTATTGCGCGATGTAAAAGAAGAATTGCAGGCCATCAAGCCTATGCGTGCTGCTTTTGATCGCAACTATGTTAAAAACCTGGATGGTAAATATGTGAAGGATATCGATAACCGTTACGAACTGGCACTGGCAGTGATGGACGATATTAAAAACTTTAAAGCCGATAACAATTGCGACCGCATTGTACTGGTTTGGTGTGGTTCTACCGAAATTTATTTCGAGCCTTCGGAAGTGCACAGTTCGCTGGCTGCTTTCGAACAGGGATTAAAAGACAACGATTCGCGTATTGCCCCAAGTATGATTTATGCTTATGCCGCTTTAAAACTCGGCATTCCTTTTGCCAATGGCGCGCCTAACTTAACGGTTGATATTCCGGCCCTGATTGAGCTGGCTAAAGAAACCAATACGCCGATTGCCGGAAAAGATTTTAAAACCGGACAAACCCTTATGAAAACCATTCTGGCTCCAGGCCTTGCAGCCCGCTCACTGGGTGTAAACGGTTGGTTTTCAGATAATATTTTAGGTAACCGCGATGGTTTGGTACTTGATGATCCGGATAACTTTAAAACCAAAGAGGTATCTAAACTAGGCGTACTTGAAGATATTTTCAAACCAGAAATCAATGCCGATTTATATGGCGATATGTACCACAAAATCAGGATCAATTACTATCCGCCTCATGGCGATAATAAAGAGAGCTGGGATAACATCGACATTTTTGGCTGGTTAGGTTATAAAATGCAGATCAAAATCAATTTCCTTTGCCGCGATTCGATTTTAGCTGCCCCAATTGTACTGGATTTAGCCTTGTTTATCGATTTGGCTAAGCGTGCTAACCTTTCAGGCATTCAGGAATGGCTTTCGTTCTACTTAAAATCGCCACAAACCATTCCGGGGGTACCTGCAGAGAACGATATTTTCAAGCAGTTAATTAAGCTTCAAAATACTTTGCGCTACATTATGGGCGAAGAGCTGATTACCCATTTAGGGCAGGATTACGAGGAAGAAGTGGTAGAAACGGTATAGTGTTTTTTCACAAGTTCATATCTACAGCCCTGGGTATAGGCTACATTGGCAAGGGGGCAGGTACCGTCGCTGCGGCGGTTACCTGCGTCCTCTGGTGGTTTTTACAAACGCCGTACACCAATCCGCACCTCTGGCCTTTTTTATCATCCATATTTATTTTGCTGATTGGTGTAATTACAGCCGATGAGGTAGAAAAGGTATGGGGCAAAGACCATCAAAGGGTAGTGATAGATGAAGTAGCCGGAATGGGCATAGCCTTGCTTTGTGTGCCGTTAAAATGGCCGTATTACCTCATGGCCTTAATCCTTTTCAGGTTTTTCGACATTGCCAAGCCTTTTTACATCAGGCATCTGGAAGTACTACCGGGTGGCTGGGGCGTAATGGCCGATGATGTGCTGGCAGGGATTTATGCCAATGTGGTGTTGCAGGGTATTATCCTTTTAGGGCTGTTTTAGTATGCTTACCTTTTTAAAAGCCCAGGCTTCTTCGTTAACGGCTTCGGCAACCGATTTTTTAATCACCGCCTTAACCGTAAGCATATTTGGCTGGTGGTATCTGGCCGGAAGCATGATCGGAACCATTTCGGGGGGAGCTGTTAATTTTTACATCAACCGGAACTGGGTTTTTAATGCCAGCTCAGCAGAAATGAGGAAACAAATCATCAGGTATATGCTGGTATGGCTGGGCAATTTATTACTGGTAACCTTGTTCGTTTACCTGCTTACCCGTTTTTTCAGTCTCAATTACCTGTTCTCCAAAATAGCCGTTTCCGTAGTAATGGGACTCAGCTATAATTATTATATGCAAAAGCAGTTTATTTTTCCCGTAAAATGAAAGTTATTTATTCATTTTTTATAGTCTTGGTTTGGGTTGCAACAGGTTTAAGTGCTTTTGCACAGAAAACAGTTGTTACCGGTAATGTGCGCGATGCCGTTTCCAAAGAGCCGCTACCTTACGTATCTGTATTTTTTAAAGGCACTACTATCGGAACCCAAACCGACCTTAACGGGAATTATGCGCTCAGTTCGTCGAGCCAGCAGGAAGGATTGAGCTTTAATTACATCGGCTATATTACCTTGTCGAAAAACATAATGCCGGGCTTTGAGCAAAAACTGGATGTTGCGCTCGTACCCGATGCAAAAGCACTGGGAGAAGTTACTGTGGTGGCTGGTAAAAAAGCACGTTACCGCAATAAAGATAACCCGGCAGTAGAACTGATCAGGCAGGTAA
The DNA here is from genome assembly GCF_903166585.1 of Pedobacter ghigonis. Classification (GTDB taxonomy): domain Bacteria; phylum Bacteroidota; class Bacteroidia; order Sphingobacteriales; family Sphingobacteriaceae; genus Pedobacter; species Pedobacter ghigonis. The sequence goes on along the minus strand of NZ_CAESCM010000008.1, from coordinate 106,860 downwards.
TTGCCCACAGGGAAGAAAACCGGATTAGCAATTTCAATACCGCCGCCTTCAGGCAGTACGATAAAATGCTTTTTTCGATGAGCAATGTATCCGAAAAGTTTAAAAATAAGCGCATTTTCAGAAATTATCAGTTTCTTTTTCAGCAGCAGGATTCTACCTTAATTGGTGGTAAAAATCTGTTGCCCATTTATATACAGGAGAAATTAACCGATAAATATTTTGCCAGCGATCCAACACGGAACAAATCGGTTATTATTGGCGAGAAACAGGTTAATTTCGATCAGCAGCTGGTTGATAACAACGGCATGAAGGTTTATTTCGAACGCATGTACCAGGATATTGATATTTATAAGAACAATATCTCGGTGATCAGCAACGAGTTTTTAAGCCCGATTGCCAATGCTGCGCCTTCTTTCTATAAGTTTTTTATTACCGATACCATTAAAACAGGTCATGGAGAGGTAATTGAACTTGCTTTTACCCCCAGAAATGGTACCGACATGCTTTTTGAAGGGAAATTATATGTGAGCAACGATTCGCATTATGCCGTTACAGGCGTATCGATGGGGGTAAATAAAAACATCAACCTTAATTTCGTAAGGGCTTTAAAAATCGATCTGGATTTTGAACCCACGCTTTCGGGCAAATACAGTTTAGCCAAAAGCAAGCTGATTGCCGATTTTGGGCTGGGCAAAACCAAGGGGATGGGCTTTACGGGCGAGCGTTCTTCGACTTATAAAAATTACCAGTACGATATTAAATTACCCGATACGATTTTTCAGGGTAGGAGTATCGTGTCGGTTGCCGGGGCCTCTGCCCGCGATGATCAGTATTGGGAAAAGAACCGATTAGATCCCTTATCAAAAGAACAGGCAAAGATTTACCACAACATCGATACCCTTCAAAAAATACCTTCATTTCAGCGTACGGTAAAAATTGCGACACTGCTTTTTGCCGGCTATGGTAACCTTGGTCCATACGAAATCGGCCCTGTTAATACCTTTTACAGCTTTAACAATGTAGAGGGGTTTCGATTGCGCTTTGGTGGCCGTACTACCCCCGAACTTAGTAAACGGTTTTATTTTGAAAATTATGCCGCTTATGGTTTTAAAGATGAAAAATGGAAATTTTTTCTTTCTGCAACCTATTCCATTAACAACAAATCAATTTATCAGTTCCCGCAAAATTATGTGCGGGCAAGCTTTCAGCGCGATACCAAAATTCCTGGTCAGGAACTGCAGTTTGTGCAGGAAGACAACTTCCTCCTGTCGTTTAAACGTGGATTAAATGATATGTTGCTCTACAACGATTTTTACCGCCTGGATTATGTGCATGAGTACGAAAATCACTTTTCTTATGCTTTTGGGTTTAAAAAGTGGAGCCAAACACCTGCCGGAGGTTTAAACTATCAGGCCAATGGTGGCGGATTTATTAACCGCTTAACCACCAGTGAGCTTTCGCTGGCTTTGCGTTATGCGCCTAACGAAAAGTTTATCCAGGGCAAAATTTACCGTGTACCCATTGCCGATCGTTATCCGGTATTTAACCTGCGTTACACAGCCGGAATAAAAGGATTGTTGGGTGGCGAATACAATTATCATAACCTTACCGGGAGCGTAGATAAGCGCTTTTATCTTTCACAGCTGGGTTACAGCGATGTTACTTTCGAAGGCAGTTATATTGCCGGTAGGGTGCCTTTTCCCTTGCTGGCGATCCATCGGGCTAACCAAACCTATGCCTATCAGCTCAATTCGTATAACCTGATGAATTTCCTGGAGTTTGTGAGCGATCACTATATAAGCATTAACATCGACCATAATTTTAACGGGTTTTTCTTCAACAAATTGCCGCTAATCAAAAAGCTAAAATTAAGAGAAGTGGTTTCTTTCAAAGCGCTTTACGGTGGTTTACGCGATGAAAATAATCCGGCAGGCGGCAGTGCCCTTTACCAGTTACCGGCATTCGATAATGGTTTGCAGCGAACTTATTCGCTGGGCAAAGAGCCTTATATGGAAGGTAGCGTGGGTATTGGCAATATTTTTAAATTATTGAGGGTTGATCTGGTTAGGCGTTTTACTTATCTGGATAATCCGGAGGTGGCTAAATGGGGGATTAGGGCAAGGGTTAAATTTGATTTTTAAATAAAATATATGGAAAGCGTAAAATTAAGAGATCGCCTTCAGCTGGCTATTTACAAGGTGATTAATCCCTTCGTAAAAGGGCTCATTAAAATAGGCTTAACGCCCAATATGGTAACCAGCATTGGCCTGGTACTAAACATTGGTGTGGCCGTAATTTTTGTACTTGGTGCCGAAAAATCTAATCGTGGCGACATGTCGTACATTGGGTGGGGCGGTGCATTGGTGCTTTTTGCAGGCCTTTTCGATATGCTGGATGGGCAGGTGGCCCGCCTGGGCAACATGAGTTCCCGCTTTGGGGCATTGTACGATTCGGTGCTCGATCGCTACAGCGAAATGATTATGTTTCTGGGCATTTGCTATTATCTGGTGGCGCACCATTATTTTTTAAGTTCGTTGTTTGCCTTTATTGCGCTTATTGGCTCTATGATGGTGAGCTATACCCGCGCCCGGGCAGAAGGTTTGGGCGTTGAGTGTAAAGGCGGATTGATGCAGCGGCCGGAAAGGGTAGTAACCATTGGCGTATTTGCCATTGCCTGCGGGGTAACCGGGCATTTTATTGGCGGCGATTATAAAATCTATCTGCCAGGCATTTCCTTTCATGTATTTGAAACCATGTCGGTTTTTACTTTACCCATTACCTTAATGGCAGTTTTAACCAATATTACAGCCGTTCGGCGCTTGCAGGAGGCCAAAAAAGGCCTGGAAGCACAGGAGCGAAACGAAAAAAAGACCAGCAATAAAGCGGCTTTGGTGGCAGCTACACTGCTTGTTTTAGGCCTGGGGGCAATGGCTCCGGTAAAAGTAATGGCACAGGGCGATAACCCTTCGCCCATTGTTTTTCCTACACCCGAAGGTATTGCCAATCAGCTTTTCTATTTACAACGCGATCCGAATACCAATACCATCGTTTGCCAGTTGAATATCGATAAACACGGTGAGGTGAATAAAGCGCAGCCGGTTAATGTTTTTTGGATGCGTTACGGCGATAAAGGAGAGAAGAAAGAACTCAGCTACATACAGCGTAAATTTGCCTATGGCATTGTGAGTAAAGATTTGGGCAACGGGCAATTCGAACTCCGGTTTGTTTCGCACAAAAAGCTGCCCATGTATCTCCGAAAATCAACAGCCGATAAAAAATACCATGTTTACGCCACCATCAACGATAAAAAGATGGAGATCGATCGCATATTCCTGCGCATAGAAGGGGGCACTTTCTGGTTCCCGAATGTAAAATATGTAGAAATAAAAGGACGCGATGCTGCAGCGCCGGTTAAGCAATTTACAGAAAGGATTAAAATATAAGGTATGAAGAAGAATTTTGTATCCAACAGCACCGCATCGGTAAGGATGTTTAAAAGCGATTTGATGGAAAGCCTTTCGAAAGTACGTTTTTATGTGCCTTTAATTGTTTATGTTCCGGTTATAGCCTTTCTGAGCTATAAGTCGCTGTGGCAAAACGAAATGGCCTTTGTTAATTTCGCGGCATGGTTGCTGTTCGGATTGGGGATATGGACCATTACCGAATATTTTCTGCACCGGTATGTGTTTCACTTCGAACCCAAATCGGGCTGGGGGCAGCGCATCCATTTTATTTTTCATGGTGTGCACCACGATTACCCTAACGATGCCAAAAGGCTGGTAATGCCACCTTCTGCCAGTATTCCAATGGCTTTGGGCTTTTACTTCCTGTTCGACTGGCTGCTTCCCCAAAATTGCGAATATCCATTTTTTATCGGCTTTATGATCGGGTATTTGTTTTACGATATGGTACATTATGCGCTTCACCATGCCAGTTTTAAAAGCGGTTTCTGGAAAAAATTGAAACAGCACCACATGTTGCATCATTATTCCGATTCGACCAAAGGTTATGGCGTAAGCTGGACATTCTGGGACCATATATTTCGCTCAAATTTTGATAAGAAGCAGGATGGAAGAACAACAGGCCAGTAAAGGCTTTTACCACCGCAGTTTCGTTTATGCCGCCATAGCCATTTCGGTGGGCTATTTATTGCTTTCCTTGTTGCTGGTTGGTTTTAAAACAGATCAGCTGGTGCTGGTTTTCATCTTTAACGCCTTGTTCTTTTTTTCAAAAGCAACACGGAAATTTATTCTGGGGTTTTCTATTTTTATCGTGTACTGGATCCTTTTCGATTACATGAAGGCATTCCCGAATTACCGCTACAATGCAGTGCATATCGAAGATCTTTATGATGCAGAGAAACGCATTTTTGGGATCAACCTGCATGGCATGATGTTAACCCCAAACGAATTTTGGAAAATAAACAGCAATGCTTTTTTAGATGTATTAACCGGCCTGTTCTACCTGATGTGGGTTCCGGTTCCACTGGCTTTTGCAGTATATCTGTTCTTTAAAAAGAAGCTTGAGTTTGTGCATTTTTCGCTGGTATTTGTTTGGGTAAACCTGCTCGGCTTTGTTGTTTATTACCTTTTTCCGGCTGCACCGCCATGGTATGTACAGGAGCACGGTTTTGCACTTATACCCGGTACCCTCGGAAATACCGCAGGTTTAGCCCGCTTCGATCAGTTTTTTAACATTACACTATTTAAAGGAATTTACAGCAAAGGCTCTAATGTTTTTGCAGCAATGCCATCTTTACACTCCGCCTATCCGGTTATTGTAGTGTATTATGCGCTCAAAAATAAACTGGGGGCCATTAATGTATTTTTTGTAACGGTAATGCTGGGGATCTGGTTTTCGGCCATTTACAGCAGTCACCATTATTCGTTAGATGTGCTGGCCGGAATAAGTTGTGCCATATTGGGCATTGTTTCCTTTCAGTTTCTGGTGAAAAAGGCTCCGTTAAAACACTTCGTGGCCGCCATAGTGAAGAAAATTACTTAAAATGACTTGATTTTTTATTTGGCTTGAAGCCAGCTAGGGCGGGGGATAGCTATGCTGTTTTTTCTTCAAAAAGACTATTCTCCGTCATGCGAAAAGGTGAAATTTAATTCCTGCGCATTACCATATTGATAATTCAGATCGGATAAACTTATTTTCTTTGCCAATTTTTTAACGTAAAGTGCTGATAATTTAATGTTTGCAATAAATCTACTATATCCATAGATAATATAGATATATTCCTATATTTGCAATGTCAATGTTATACATAACAATATGAATCAACTTTACATTAACAATACCAAACTGCCTGTACTTAAATCTGAAACTGTTTTAAGCCTTGCTGAAATTTGTTGTAGCGTTGATACTTTGTGTTGTTGTATGTGTATGTAAACACCAACGCTCGCCACAAACATTATTCAGTTTATCCTTATTTTCTTTTTTATGAATCCCCTTTTCAGGAAAGTCGTAATCAGCCTTTTGATTATTTTTCTGGCCTGCTTTTTTTTGAACTTTAAGCAAACCGAACCTGCTGTAAAGCCACTTCCGCTGGCCACTGCAACTGCCTTGTGCTGTTCATCTAAGCTCCCCAACCGTTATGGCATAAAATTTACCAGCAATACAAAGGGGGTAGATCGTACCAAAGCGCTGGCTAAACCACAGCATAACGAAGATGCTTTATTAAAAGATATTTCCTTTTGGTTTAATACCAGTTACGAGCTAAGCAGGAATATAAAAACAACAGAAAACAGCGGTTTGGGGCGGCTTGGCTTCAGCTGCATCAAAGATAAATAACCAGATTCCTAACTTATAAACTAATCACAAATGAACTGTAGCAAATAAAAAAAGGGAAAAACTTTCATTTTTCCCTCCGAACCAAATAAATCTTCGAACCAGGTTCTCAATTGGCGTTGGCCCTGATTCAAATGGTAACTTAATTCTAAACAAAATTATGCAAAATTTCTATGAAGTACGTGCCGGGGGCATGCTTACTTCAAAATTTCCTACACCAAACTTTAGGAAGCTATTTCCTGCACATACAGGCAGGAAAGAAAGCAGGATCTTCGGCTTCTTAATTTTATTCATGTTGTGCGCATTTACAAAAAATACAATTGCACAAACCACCCCGCTCATTAATTCTACTTTAACCGGAACGGTAAGAGATGCCAAAACCGGCGAAACACTGCCTGGAGTAAATGTGAGCATTAAGGGAACAACACATGCCGCATTAACAGATAATAATGGCGTTTTCCGTTTCATAACCGGTCAAAAATTCCCTTATACCCTTATCATCAGTTTTGTTGGCTATAAATCTTTACAAATTGTGGCCAATGGCTCGCCCATCGAAGTAAAGCTCGAAGAACAGGTAAATACACTTAACAACGTGGTGGTAGTGGGTTACGGTACGCAGAAAAAAAGCGATTTTACCGGATCACTTTCCTCAGTGCCAACCGAGTTGAAAAACGTTCCGGTGGCTTCGCCCGACCGGCTGATTCAGGGGGCAATATCAGGGGCACAGGTTACCCAGTCGAGCGGTCAGCCCGGTGGTGGTGTGTCTATCCGTGTACGTGGCGGAACCTCTATAAACGCTGGTAACGAACCTTTGTATGTGATTGATGGTTTTCCGGTTTACAACGGCGATGCTACTGTTGATGCAGGGATTACCAACGGACCGGCCATTAACCCGCTATCGGCAATCAATCCGGCCGATATCGAATCAATCGATGTACTTAAAGATGCTTCTGCAACAGCCATATATGGCTCGCGTGGTGCAAACGGGGTAATTCTGATTACTACCAAAAGAGGAAGTAAAAACAGCTTCTCTATTAATTACAGTGGTTATTATGGCACACAAAAAGTAAGCAAAAGAATTGCTTTGCTGAATGCCCGCGAATGGGGCGCTTTAAAGAACGATGCCCTTACCGATGCCGGCAAAGCACCATTTTATACACAGGCGCAATTAGACCAGCTAGGCGAAGGAACCAATTGGCAGGGAGAGGCTTTTAGAACAGCACCGGTACAAAACCACAGCCTTTCGATAGCATCAGGCAATGAAAAAACACGTTTATTGCTTTCAGGAAATTACTTTAAGCAGGAGGGGGTAATTTTAAACAGCGGTTTCGACCGGTATTCGGCAAAGCTGAATGTAGACCACGAAGTAAATTCGAAATTTAAAGTAGGCGTTTATCTGAATGGAAGCACTACCCGTGCCGATGTTGCACCAAGTGGTATTGTTGCCAACATTCTATCCATGGTACCCGTAGTGCCGGTAAAAGATGCCAATGGCAATTTTACAGCCAACAGCAGCTTCGGCGCTACCGTAGCCAATCCCATAGCAACCCTAAGCCTGCAAACCAACGAAACCAAAACAACACGCGTGCTGGCCAACAGCTTTGGAGAATATACCATTATTGAGGGCTTAACGGCTAAGGTTTCCTTAGGTACCGACATCATTAACAACAAGCAGAACAGGTTTCTCCCTTCTACACTTTACGAAAGCCTTCCGGGTGGAAATGCATCAATCGGTTCCTTATCTACTTTGAACTGGTTAAACGAAAATACCATCAACTACAAGAAAAGAATTGCCGAAAAACACAGCTTTGAAGTACTTTTAGGTAATACACAACAAAAATCGGTTACCGAAGTCTTTACCGCCGGTGCTTCAAATTTTGTTAGCGATGCCTTTAAGTACAACAACCTGGGCTCGGGTACTGTGCTTAGCACCCCAACTTCATTAAGAACAGAATGGGCGCTGCAATCTTTTCTGGCCAGGGTTAATTATGCTTACGATAACAAATACCTGTTAACCTTAACCGCCCGTGCCGATGGCTCATCGAGGTTTGGTATTAACAATAAATGGGGAACATTCCCATCAGCAGCCATTGCCTGGAATGCTTCGAACGAAAAATTCCTGCAGGACGTTAAAGCCATCAGCTCCCTTAAGTTCCGCTTTAGTGCAGGGGTAACCGGTAATCAGGAAATCGATCCTTACCGTTCACTTTCGCGCTTATCGAGCTACCAGTACACTTTTGCCAATACACTGGTGAATGGTTTGGCCATTGCCAGCTTTGCAAACCCCGATTTAACCTGGGAAAAAACAGCACAGTACAATTTCGGTATAGATCTGGAACTGTTTTCGAACCGTATTCAGCTTACAACTGATATTTATTACAAAAGAACTTCCGATTTATTGTTAGAAGTGCCTGTGCCATACTCATCAAGCTTAACCAGTGCTTTCCAAAACCTGGGGGTGGTGAGAAACAAAGGCGTAGAGCTTGGACTTAAAACCGTCAACTTTCAGGGCGATTTTAACTGGACAACCAACCTCATCTTTTCTGCCAACAGGAATAAAATCCTTACGCTGGGTGGTTCTCCTTATTTCTTTGTTACCGATCCGGCAAGTCCAACTACTTTACCAACGCAAATTATTAAAGTTGGCGAATCGGTCGGTGCATTTTACATGTACGAGGCAGATGGGGTAAATCCGGCCAATGGTTTACAAAAATACAAAGACCTTAACGGCGATGGCCTGATTACACAAGATGCCGACCGTAAAATTGTGGGCAGCTCGCAACCCAAATTTTTAGCCAGTATCACCAATACTTTCAGGTATCAGAATTTCGATCTCTCAGTTTTTTTTAATGCATCGTACGGCAACAAGATTTTTAACTGGACACGGGCCAACTTAGAAACCGGTACTGGTTACACTGGTGCGGTGGCCACATTGCTCGATCGATGGACGCCATCAAACCGGAATACAGATGTACATAAAGCCATTGAAAACCCGGCAGTAACCATTTCTGACCGCTTTGTAGAAGACGGATCATTTATCAGGCTAAAAAATCTTACCCTGGGTTACAGTCTGCCAACCCCTTTGCTTTCTAAGCTGAAACTAAGCGGGCTGCGGGTTTATGTATCGGGCAGCAACCTGTACACCTGGACCAATTATACCGGCTACGATCCCGAGGTGAGCACCAACGGACAAAATTCGATAAGCACAGGGATGGATAGGGCAGCTTATCCAAATGCACGGTCAATACAAGGGGGCATCAGCCTGACGCTTTAATTTTTCAACATTTAATTTTTATTGCGATGAAAATAAAATATTTACCACTGGCCATTGTGCTTGCCAGTCTTTCAGCTTGTGTAAAACTGGATGAAAGCCCAAAATCATTTATCTCTCCCGAGCAATTTTATAAAACAGCTGGCGATGCAATTTCGGCTGTGAATGCCATTTATTATCCCATGGTTGACAACAGCACCGGAGCGCAACCCATCTACAACAGGCTGTTTTACACCGGGCTTGATTTCCTTACCGACGATCTGGACGCAGGGCCGGGCTCGCCAAATGCAGAAGTGAGGGCATTGGCCAAGCTTACGCACGCATCAACCAACTTACGTATCCAGCAAATCTGGACGGAACATTACGAAGGGATTAACAAGGCCAATATTGCCCTCGAAAGAATCCCTGCCATTGAAATGGATGGAAAGCTTAAAAACCGTTTGCTGGGCGAAGCCAGATTTTTGAGAGGCTTTTATTATTTCAATTTGGTAAGGCTTTACGGCGATGTTCCCTTGCTCTTAAAAGACCAAACACAGTTAAGTCTTGCCGAATTGCAGGTGCCACGCACACCTAAGGAGCAGGTTTTTCTGCAGATTATTAATGATCTGGAAACTGCCACATCCTTATTTAAAGCCGCATCGGCAGGCGAAGCCGGCAGGGCAACCGAAGGTGCTGCAGTATCGCTTTTATCAAAAGTATACTTAACGCGCCGCGACTGGGCAAATGCGGTGAAATATGCCGATGCAGTAATTAATGGTTCATACGGTTATGCCTTGTTTGACGATTATGCACAGGTTTTTCTGCCTGCTTATAAAAACGGCAAAGAGCATATTTTTTCTGCACAGATAAAAGGAAGTACAATTAGCACCGGGCATTTAATTACCTCGAGCGATATCCGTTCGGGAGTACCCGGATTAAAAGGCTCGTACGGCAATCAGCTGGCCTTTTATACCGTTGGCAGCGATAATTTCTTTAGCCTGTACAAACTGTATTCGGCCAAGGATAAAAGGAAACGGACATCATTTGTTACTTACTATATCAGTCCAACCGACGGGAAAAAATATGCAACCATTAATGCTCCCGGCGATTCGGTGCCTTTCATTAACAAAAACTGGGATCCCAACTACGCCAGTACCGGAAACTCTGATGCGAATATGAACATCTTGCGTTATGCAGAGGTTATTTTAATTGATGCAGAGGCCGAAAACGAACTCAATGGTCCAACCACGAAGGCTTATGATGCCATCAATAAAATCAGGAAAAGAGCAGGACTGGCTGATTTAACTACCGGATTAACCAAAGATCAGTTCAGGGATTCGGTTTATCTCGACCGCAGGTTAGAGCTGGTAGGCGAGTGCCAGCGCTATTTCGATCTGATCAGGCAAACAGGTACAGAAGTTACAGGCGTTGGTCCGGAGGGGAAAGGTATTTTGCTTAAAAACCTGAAACTGGTAGGCAAAAACAATGTCGCCGCACGCCACTATTTGTACGCTATTCCACAGGGCGAAATAGACAGAAACCCGAAACTTACCCAAAATCCAGGCTGGTAAAAAGAAGAATTTTTTAGAAAAACTATAAAATAAAACGATGCGTATTATGAAAAAAATACCGAATAAAATTGCAGCTGCAGTGGTCTTAATGGCTGCGCTGCTGCAAATGGCCTCAGCACAAACATTAACCTCCGATCAGGGCTTTAAAGGTAAGATTGGCCGTACCGCTGCCGAGTCTCAGGAGTATTTTCCTGAAAAGAAGAAAGCACCTGCAGGTGCACCAAATGCAATTGTCTTTTTAATAGACGATGCCGGATATGGCACCTCAAGTGCTTTTGGTGGTTTAATGCAAACCCCGGTGTTGGATAGCTTGGCCAATAACGGGTTACGCTATACCAATTTCCACTCTACAGGAGTTTGTTCGCCAACACGGGCGGCGCTGCTAACCGGCCGCAACCACCATTCGGTACACATGGGTACCTTAAATTACAGTTCGAGTGGTTTTCCGGGTTACGATGCCATTATGCCCGCCGATAAAGGAACAATTGCCGAAGTACTGCACGAAAATAATTACAGCACCTTTGCTGTAGGGAAATACCATGTTGCCCCCATTAACGAAATCACTGCAATAGGCCCTTATGACCGATGGGCGGTTGGCCGTGGTTTCGATCATTTTTACGGCTTCCAGCTGGGTCATACCGATCAGTACCACCCCAATTTGTACGAAGACACCAAGGTTGTTGATGTAGAACCCAACGGAAAGCACCTCACTACTTTGCTGGCCGATAAAGCCATTAACTACATTTCCAATCAGAAATCTGTTGCACATGATAAGCCTTTCTTCCTTTACTTTGCTACGGGGGCCATCCATTCGCCACACCAGGTAGATAAGAAATGGAGCGATTTATACAAAGGCAAGTTCGATAAAGGCTGGGACTGGTACAGGGAAGAGGTTTTTGCCCGTCAGAAAAGGCTGGGCGTAATACCCGCTAACGCAGTACTGCCCGATCGCGATCCAACAGTTAAAGCCTGGAACAGTTTATCGCCTGAGCAAAAGAAGGTATATGCCCGTTTTATGGAAATTTATGCCGGTTTCTTAACCCATGCCGATTACGAGTTTGGCCGCATTGTAAATTACCTGAAAGAAATAGGAGAGGCCGATAATACCGTTATTCTGGTTAGCATTGGCGATAACGGATCGAGCCATAGTCCAGAGCATGGTAGCTTAAACGGTTACATCAGCTCATTGGATGAAGATAAACAAGTGGCCGAGTTGTATAAAAACATCGATAAACTGGGTACCGAACATTCATTTCAGGATGCGCCATCGGGCTGGACCCAGGCTACCAATACCCCTTTCAGGTTGTGGAAAGCCGATCCGAACAGCGAAGGAGGTACGCACCAGCCATTAATTGTATATTACCCTAACGGCGGGTTGAAAAAAGGCGATATCCGTGGGCAATATGGTCACGTAATTGATATTGCACCAACCATTTACGAGCTTACAGGTGCAAAAGTTCCGGAGACCATTAAAGGTTATGTACAAAAGCCACTGGAAGGAACGAGTTTGGTTTATTCGTTTAAAGATGCCAAAGCCGAAAACCGCCACAAAATTCAATATTACGAGTTATTTGGTAAACGGGCCATTGTTAAAGATGGCTGGAAAGCTTCGGTTTTTCATAAATCGGGTAGTGACTTCAAACAGGATGTTTGGGAGCTTTATAACCTGAACGATGATTTTAACGAAAGAATAAACCTCGCTGCAAAATACCCTGAAAAAGTAAAAGAATTACAGGCGCTTTTCGATCAGGAAGCCATTAAGTATAATGTATTTCCATTAAATGATAATGCCCTGGGGCATAGTGTTGGCGGAAGGGCACGCAGTCCCTTTGGACTGGATAAAAAGGTGGTTTTGTATGCCGGTATCGAACAGTTTTTAACCCTTACCGGGCCACAGTTCCAGAACGATCCGTTTTCGATTACGGCTGATGTAAACATCAAATCGGCCAGCGATGAAGGGGTATTATTTGCCACAGGTTCTGAGTTTGAAGGCTTAAGTTTATTTATCAAAAACGGAAAATTTGTGGTTGCGCACAATACAGGCAGTATTGTAAAATATCTCGAATCAGCCACTGCTGTACCGGTGGGTAAATCGAAGTTAAAGTTCGAATTTAATTTTACGCCTCCGGCCCATGGAAGTAAAGATAAAAATGCACCGGCAGGTACCGAAGCCATTTACATTAACGATAAAAAGGTTGGCGAGCGCAATGTGGTTGCTGCCGAAGGCAGGATCGCGATTTATAAAGATGGTATCGATGTAGGCGCAGATCGAAATTCGCCGGTAACCGATCGTTATCAGGCCCCATTCAATTTTACCGGAAAATTGAACAACGTAACTATCGAATATAAATAATAGCGTAAAAACAGGCTACCAGGTAACCGACAGCCTGCTTTTATTGCTTAATAATTGACCAAAATAAAGATGAAGATAATATTAAAGGTTTTTCTCCTGCTGGGCTTAACCCAAAGCTTATGGGCACAAAACAACCCCGACGATGAAATTTTTAACGGAAATAAACTGTTTGAGGATGTTAAACAGTATGTTAATTTCGGCGTGCACAGAACCGCAACAAGTGGCGATAACGCAACATCGGCCTGGCTTAAAAATAAGCTGGATGGTTTCGGCTTTCGAACCGAATATCTTTATTTTCCGGTTAAACAGTATTTCCTCGAAAGCGCTTCGTTAAAAATAAAAGATAGTACCTTAAATGTATTTCCGCTTTGGCCTGTGGCCACCGCAAATGTTGCTTTAAATGCAGAACTTGTTGATGCCGATAACGACAAACAATCGGTTTCGGGCAAAATAGCCGTAATCAGGTTAAAAAAAGAAGACCGCAAATACATAGACCGTTTGGAAAAACTAGACCGGTTTAATGATTTAATTGCCCAACGCGCAAGCGCCATTGTTTTAATTGTTGATAATGAGGCAGGCGAAATAGCGGCATTAAATACCCAGCCTAAAGCATCGTGGAAAATTCCGGTGGTACAACTTGCACCAAAAGATACCGCACAGCTTATATCAGGTGCGGGGGTTTTGCTTCAAATTAAAGGCAGCTTAAAAGATGTGCAGGCACGCAACGTAATTGCTAAAATTGGCTCTGGCAAGCAAACCGTAATCGTTTCTACCCCAATTAGTGGCTGGTTTACCTGTGGTGGCGAACGTGGGCCGGGCATTGCCATTTTTAATGCCATTGCCAAATGGGTAAGTGAGGTTAAACCGCCCTATACTTTCGTTTTTATAGCCAATTCATCACACGAACTGGAAGACCATAGGGGCACGCACGTATTTATCGATAAAAAGGCTCCTAAACCAGCAGATGTGAGGTTATGGGTACATTTGGGTGCCAGCTTTGCCATAAACGGCTACCAGAAAACAGCAGAAGGTATTCATAAACTCGAAACTGTCGACCCGAAAAGAAGGGTTTATTACAGTTCGAACCTCGAAAATACCATGCACCAGGCTTTCGATAAGAAACCCATTACACAACTGGGCAATGTGGCTTTAGGCGAACTTAGTGTTGCTGCAAAATATGGCTACGCTACTTATTTTGGCTTTGTGGGTGCCGATTTTAACCCCTTCTTTCATACACCTGTTGATAACGAAACAGCTACATCGCCAGAAATACTGGAACAAACCGCTTTGATGATCAGGGCGGCAATTCAATTGGAGTTAGCCCAACAGCTGTAACTCCGCTGGCCCAAACATTTCATAAAACCGGAAGCTTAATACAAATAAGCTTCCGGTTACTGCTCCAAATTGCTTGCCCATCTGGCTGGCAAAGTCTGCTATTGCAGCCCCTTTAAGCCCCCTGCTTAAAATAAGCGATCTCATCTCATTTCTTATCATACTGAATAATGTTTTTTGTTCATAGTGATTGATTTTCAGTCTGCTATGAGCGGGTGGCGCCGGTTTTGTTGTTCAAAGTTGAGACAAATCGACAAAAGGTTGAACAGATAATAAAGGGCGTATTGCTTTACTTTGATTCAGTTAACCAAATAATAAACCATACTGCAAATTTCTTTAGCCAGTTAACCCTGTGCCTTTGCAGTTCCAGTACTTTTTATGAGAAATAAATTATTTAACCGCGACGGCTAATTACCAGCCCTTTTACCCCCGAACCAATTTATTAACGGAAACCAAAACTATTTTATATTATGCTCAAAAAAACTTACTCATCCTACCTACATTCCAATACCCTTAACCTAAGCTTTAACTGCTAGCCTGATCAATGCTCTAATAACAAGGTCAGCCGGCATTTTTTAAGGTTTCAGTCTATTTTTTTGTAATACAGCGCAGCAGAACATTTGTGTTTAACGCAAATGCCAGGCAGGCTAATGCTTACAAATACTCTGGGCCAAAGCAACAGTGGCGGGTGCATGCCTTTAAATTTTAGCAACAGGCCGGTTCAGGTTTCCATTTGGTGTGGTGTTTATAAACGCCGCAAGGATATACTCATGCCTTGTTTTTGAAAACCAGCCCGCTAAACGGAATACCCGATTGCCCTCATTTTCGATGATAGAACTTGTAGGTGGTCTTTATAAAAACGTTTTATCAGGCTCCGAATTAGCAGCAACCAATAAGTAAAATGTGATGTAACCTGGCAACAGCCAGGATAAAAGCAATATGTATATGAAAACAAAAAACAATGTTAAAACCAGACGTTGGCAAATCCACTGGATGTTGCTCAGCTTCATTGCGCTTTCATTAACGCAGTGCAAACAGGATGAGCTGCCCGAAGAAGCTGGCTACGACCCGGGAAAAGAAGTGGTGATTACTGATTTCTATCCCAAACAGGGCGCTGTAGGGAACAATCTGGTTATATATGGCGAGAATTTCGGAAACGACCTTTCTAAAATAAAAGTAACCATTGGCGGAAAACCGGCCAAGGTGGTGGGCGTAAAAAACAATAGTTTATATTGTATCATTCCCGAGGCGGCCTATGCCGGCGATATTAAAATAACCATACTCGGTAGCAATAACGAGCAACTGGCTCAGGCCACATCAAAAGAAGTATATTCGTATACGCGGAAACTGCTGGTTTCTACCTTTTTAGGTAAGTTTTATGAGGTAGCCAGTAATTTCGAAGAAAAAGAAGGCCCCTTTAACGATTGTGGTGCATTTAAGGGCATTACCTGGCTCACCATCGATCCGAAAAACCCTAACCACATGTATTTTACAGCCGATGTAAATAGCTGTCGCTTTATCGATTTTGAGAAGAAGTATGTAAGTTATTTCAGGACCGACCTGGATCGGGTATCGATCATGAACTGGCGCATTGACGGAAACCAGGACATGATTGTTTCGCATAACCACTCGAGCGATACCAAAAACGGCAATTATATCTTTAGCCGCGAATCTAACTTCCTCCAGAAAAAAGCCATTGAAGTGTATGCCCGCGGGGTAAATGGTACCATGGTACATCCGCAAAACGGAGAGCTTTATTACTCGAGGTACAGGGCAGGCGATATCCGCAGGTACGATTTTAATACCAAGGAAGATAAGCTGGTATTCTCTAACCCTTACAGTGCCGTGGCGGTTTATATGGTGATGCATCCTTCGGGCGATTATGCCTACCTGGTTGAATACGAGAAGCATTACATCATGCGTACCGATTACGACCGCGATAAGAAAATCTTTAAAACACCATACACCATTTGCGGCGCTGCCGGTACTGCCGGTTATGCTGATGGCATTGGTACAAACGCCCGGCTAAATAACCCCGTACAAGGTGTTTTTGTTAAGAATCCTGATTATGCAACATCAGGAGGAGATCAATACGATTTCTATTTCTGCGATAAAGCCAATCATGCCATCCGCACCCTAACCCCACAGGGCAGGGTAAGCACATTTGCCGGCCGTGGCAATAATGGCACCAACGGATATGCCGATGGCGATTTACGTACCGAAGCCCGTTTCAACAGTCCGCAGGCAATTGCCTACGATGAAACCAAAAAATGTTTCTATATCGGCGATACCGGTAACTGGCTGATCAGAAAAATAGCAAAAGAAGAATAATTATAAACACCTACGATATAATGATGAGATTTATTTTACTAACATGCATCGTCTTGCTTGGCATTTCTATTAATGCCCTTGCACAGCAGGAGGTGATCGTTAAAGGGGTGGTAACAGATGCCGGTAAACTACCCATTCCGGGGGTAAGTATTTCGGTTGCCAACCTGCCCGGACTGGGCGCAATAACCGATGGAGATGGAAAATTTAGTGTGAAAATTCCGCCATACCAAACCCTGATATTTACCTATGTAGGTTACGAAAAACAAGAAGTACTGATCAAAGAACAACGCGTGGTAAATATAACCATGAAAGAATCGGATGCCAGTGTACTGAACGAGGTAGTGGTTACCGCTACCGGTGGACAGAAAAAGATTTCCATTACTGGTGCCGTTACCACGGTAAATGTAGATCAGTTAAAATCAAACCCTTCTACCTCTATGGCCGATGCATTGGCCGGGGTAGTACCCGGTATTCAGGCCATGCAAACCTCTGGCCGGCCCGGAAGCATTTCCGAATTCTGGGTGCGCAGTATCTCTACTTTTGGGGCCAGCAACGCCGCCCTGGTATTAATTGATGGTTTTGAGCGCGATATGAACGAAATCAACGTGGAAGACGTAGAATCCTTTTCGGTGTTAAAAGATGCTTCCGCAACCGCCATGTATGGCAGCAGAGGTGCCAATGGGGTTATCTTAATTAAAACCAAGCGCGGTAAAGAAGGCAAAGTAAATATCAATGCTAAGGTAGAAGGTTTTTATAGCCAGCTTACCAAACTTCCCGAATTTGTTGATGGCTATACTTATGCATCGATGGCCAACGAGGCCAAGATTGTCCGGAACCAGGAACCGCTTTTTTCAAAATCAGAACTCGAAGTACTCCGCCTGGGTTTAGACCCCGATTTGTTCCCCAATGTAAACTGGATGGACGTGATATTACGCGATGGGGCAAAAAGTCAGCGAAGCATGCTCAATTTAAGTGGTGGAGGAAAAACAGCACGTTACTATCTCTCAGGAAGCTACCAGGACCAGGAGGGGATGTATAAGGTAGATGATGCCCTGAAGAATTACAATACCAACGCCAATTTTAAAAAATATACCTACCGCTTAAGTGTGGATATGGACATTACCAAATCGACCTTGCTCACAGCAGGCGTTTCGGGCTCGTTGCGTAAACAAAATGATCCGGGTGTGGGGAGCGATGCCATCTGGACTGCCCTTATGGGATACAATGCCATTACCGCACCGTTGCGTTATTCGGATGGGAAAATACCAGCCAGCGATGACCGTGATGGTAACCCCGATAACGACCAGGACCGCTTTAATCCCTGGGTGCAGGGAACCATGACCGGTTACAACGAAAACTGGAGCAACAACATCCAAACCACTTTAAATTTAGACCAACGGTTAGATTTCATTACCAAAGGCCTTCGCTTTCTTGGCCGTTTTGGTTACGATACCTACAACAACAACTGGATTAAACGTTACAAATTCCCCGAATTGTGGAGCGCAAACCGTTACCGCAACACTGCCGGAGAACTGGTATTTAAACGCATAAGGGAAGAACAGAAAATGACACAAACTTCTGGCTCAGATGGCGAGAAACGCGAGTTTTTTGAATGGGAAACCCACTACAACAACAATATCGGGGCGCATAATTTCGGAGCCGTTATTAAATATACCCAGGCTTCTAAAGTATTTACGCAAAATATCGGTACCGACCTTAAAAACGGAATTGCCCGCCGGAACCAGGGATTTGCCGGTCGCGCCAATTACAACTGGAACTCCCGTTATTATGTCGATTTTAATTTCGGCTACACCGGTTCAGAGAATTTTCATAAAGATTACCGCTTCGGGTTCTTTCCGGCCATTTCGGGAGCCTGGAATATCGGCGAAGAAGCTATCGTGAAAAAACTGGGCTGGATCAATATGTTAAAAGTGCGTTATTCGTACGGGAAAACCGGAAACGACAATATGGGCGATATCAGGTTCCCTTACCTGTACACCATCGAACAGATGGCTGGAGGAGGCTACAATTTCGGCGATTACGATTCTTCAAACCCCTGGACCGGAATTCGCTATTCAAGCGTAGCATCGCCCAATGTTACCTGGGAAATTGCAACCAAGCAGGATTTAGGGATCGATTATTCATTCTTTCACGACAAGTTTAGCGGGGCAGTAGATTTCTTCCGCGAGCGCCGGGAAGGAATTTACATGAGCCGCAATTCGCTGCCGGGATTTGTGGGGCTGGAAAACAATCCATCGGCCAACGTAGGCGAAGTAAAAGCCGAAGGTTTTGATGGTAATTTTACCCTTAAGCAAAAAGTAAGCAATATCGATTTTACCCTGCGTGGCAATATAACCTACAGTAAAAATGAGATTATTGAAAGGGACGAGGAAAACACCATTTACAAATACAAACTGCAGGAAGGCCACCGTGTTAACCAGGCCAGGGGCCTGATAGATTTAGGCCTGTTTAAAGATTATGATGATATCCGCAACAGTCCGAGGCAATCTTTTGGCGAAGTAATGCCGGGCGATATCAAATACAAGGATATCAACGGTGATGGTGTGATTGATGATAATGATATCGTGGCCATCGGGGCAACCACCCGGCCCAATCTAACTTACGGCTTTGGTTTATCGGCCAGCTGGAAAGGTTTGGATATCAATGTACACTTCCAGGGGATCGGAAAGTCTACCTATTTTATCAATGGTTCGTCGGTGTACATGTTTAGCTTAGGCGAAAACTGGGGCAATGTGTTGAGCGATGTGGCCAATGGCAGCCGCTGGAAACTGGGCGAAAATGAAGATACGAACGCCGCATACCCACGTTTAACCTACGGGCCTAATGCCAATAATTACCGGGCTTCGAGCTTCTGGCTCAGAGATGGTTCTTACCTGCGCTTAAAAACATTGGATATTGGTTATTCACTGCCTAAAACACTGGTAAACAAAGCACACCTCAGCGGCGTACGCTTCTTTTTTATAGGCACCAACCTGTTTACCTTCACCAATTTTAAACTATGGGATCCCGAACTGGGAAGCTCAACCGGTAAAGCATACCCGCTTAATAAAACACTATCGGTAGGGGTATCAGTTAATTTATAAGCCATGAAGAATATGAAAAAAATAATTACAGCCTTAACCTTCGTCGCAGCCATTTCAGTAATTAGCGGATGTAAAAAATACCTCGATTCGGATTATTTGTTTGATGAGCGAATGACCACTGAGGAAGTGTTTACCAATCCCGATTATGCCAACAGGTGGCTGGCACAAGCTTACTCCTTTATGGGAAGCAACTACATGCAGGATGTAAGCAGTAAAAAATATGTGCCCTTTAATTTTGCCGACGACATGTATTACGGCGATGAAAGTGATGGATACCGCCGGTGGAAAAACGGGCAGTACACTGAAAATGGTTTAAATGGCGAAAGCAGGGAAATTTGGAATACCGCCTATAAGGGCATTCGCCAGGCATCTATTTTCCTGAAGAACATCGATATCAATAAGAAATTTACCGCAAAAGAAATTGCCGACCTTAAAGGGCAGGCACGCTTTTTAAGGGCATATTTTTACTGGATATTGCTGCGTACCTATGGTCCTGTGCCAATTGTACCCGATGAAGGTATCGATTATACCAAAGAGTACGATGAAATTGCCCAGGCCCGCAACAGCTATGAAGAATGTGCGGTGTACCTGGCTAACGAGCTGGCAGAAGCAGCCAAAGGGCTTTCACTTCAGCAGGGCATACAACAAATTGCCCGCCCAACTCGTGGTGCCGCGCTGGCATTGCGTGCCAGGATTTTACTGTACGCCGCAAGCCCTTTAGCCAATGGCAAAGCACCTGCAGAGGTAGCTGCTGCACTGGTAACCAAAGATGGCAAAGCCTTACTTTCGCGCACTTACGATGAATCGAAGTGGGCGAGGGCGGCAGCTGCGGCAAAAGATGTGATGGATTTAGGCCAGTACCGTTTATATGTTGCCTTTAAAAAAACAAGCGGAGATGCCGCCTACCCGGCAACGGTTACTCCTCCGTTCGACAGCAACTTCTCTAACAGTGCATGGCCTGCCGGATGGAGTGATATCGATCCATACGAATCGTACCGCGCTTTGTTTAACGGAACCGTTCCGGCTTACCAAAACTCCGAACTGATTTTTACCCATGGACAAAATCAGGGTGGCGAGGGGATTAATGTACTGGTATTGCACCAGTTGCCCCGCCTCGAAGGTAAAGGCTATAATTCGCATGGTATGACCCAAAAACAGGTTGATGCCTATTACCTGAATGATGGTAACGACATACCGGGCATGAATAACATGTACGCCGGTAGGCAGGGCTACGAAGGCCGTTACAATACGGCAAGCCGTACAGGGGGCTATGTGAAACAGGAAGAACTAGCCAGTTATCCCGAATTAGGGCCGTTGGGTGTTGGTGTAAACAAGCAGTTTGCCCGTCGCGAACCACGTTTTTATGCTTCGGTTTCTTACAACGGTGCCACCTGGAACCTGTTGAATGCCGAAAGCGTTAGAGATGAAAAAAGCAATGTGCAGATCTTTTACTACCGTGGCGACCCTAATGGTTATAAAAATACCACCTACTGGCCACGTACTGGCGTTGGGATCAAAAAATATGTGCATCCCGATGATATCAGCAACGTGTCGGTTACCGCTTACGATCAAAGCCGGATGAAACCAAAGGTAGATCCGTCTATCCGTTACGCGGAAGTATTGCTCATCTATGCCGAAGCCTTAAACGAAATTAACGGTTCTTATAATATTGCTTCGTGGGATGGCAGTAAAACACATGCCATATCGCGTAATATTTCAGAAATGAAGAGAGGCATACAGCCCATACGCATTCGTGCAGGTTTGCCCGATTATACAGGCGATGTATATTCCGATCCGAATAAATTCCGCATTAAACTAAAAAGAGAGCGCCAGATTGAGCTGTTTGCCGAAGGCCAGCGTTATTTCGATTTACGCCGCTGGTTAGATGCGCCATCAGAAGAATCGGCCCCGGTTTATGGGTACAATGCCTATGCAACCAAATTACAGGCCGACCTTTTCCACGTACCGGTTGAAACGCCTTCGCTGCCTTCCATTTTTACACTTAAAATGTGGTTCTGGCCCATCCATTACGATGAGCTAAGACGCAACAAATACCTGACCCAAAATCCAGGCTGGACAAATCCTGAATAACTTATTTTAATCTGCAACAATGAAAAAGAGTATCTATATACTATTTTTAATGATAACAACAGCAATATGCTTTGTTTCATGTAACGATGAATGGAAGGAAGAACAATTCGTTCAAATGGCTTCATTCAAATCGACCCCAACTGCGCAGGGCGTAACCTGGTGTTACATCCGTTACAATGCCGAAGGGAAATTGCGTTTTAACCTGCCCATTATTATCAGTGGATCTACACCAAATGCTAAAAACCGCACCATTCATGTGGGTTTAGATCCCGATACGCTGGCTAAATTAAACCAGGAGCAATACGGGCATCGCCAGGAACTTTACTTCAGGCAGCTCGACAACAAGTATTACACCATGCCCCAAACGGTTGATGTGCCGGCAGGGGTAAGCACTATTACCTTACCCATCGATTTTAAACTGGGCGATCTCGATCAGGCCGATAAATGGGTATTGCCTTTGCAAATTTTAAACGATGCTTCGTACGATTATCAGGCGAACCCCAACAAATACTATAGGCGCACCATGTTGCGGATTACGCCTTTTAACGATTATTCGGGCGAATATGGAGGTACTTTGTATAAGATATTTCTGGATGGCGATACCGAACCTTTAACGTTAAATACCCACCGTACTTTTGTAGTTGATGATAAAACCATTTTCCTTTATGCCGGAATCAGGGATATCGACTACCTGGACCGCAAGAAGTATAAGGTATTTATCAAATTTACTAACGATAATATCGATATACAGAAGAAAAAATTAGAAGTCTGGAGCGATAACCCGGATAATAAGTTTAAGCTTGGTGCAGCACAGTCTTATTACACCAGAGATGAAGCCTGGGATGCTAAGCTGCCCTATTTAAAGCATGTTTATACTACGCTTTTCCTTTCGTACGAGTTTGAAGATTACACCACCATTCCCGGCCAAAGGCTGAAATATAAGGTAGAAGGAACTTTATCGATGCAACGCGATCTGAATACCCTGATCCCGGATGAAGATCAGCAGATTCAATGGTAAAATAAGTTTGGTTTAGTTTTGTATAAGGAAGGCTGTCCGTAATTTTCGGGCAGCCTGTTTTTGTTTAAGGAGTTTTGGACAGTGATTGGTACAGACACGAAGCAGGGCTATAGCATGTGTAGTTTGTCAGTCTGAGCCTGTCGAAGACCTTTTGTTGCTGAGGTAGGTTAGACCATGGTCCCGATATACCTCTCGTTCGTCCTGCTGATCCGATAGCTATCGGATTTGTTTCAGCATCTCTTTTTATTTAAAATGTTCCATTTGTTAGCCCAATCATCCCCCTGCCCCCTTCAAAAGGGGGACTGGATAAACGCAAGGGTAGGGCTTGGCTTGTTTCGGTGAGCAAAGTGAATGATTGTTTACTGAAGAAGAGACCCTGAAATAAATTCAGGGTGACGTAGCTTATTAAGTCCTTCATCTCGACCGGAGCATGGCGGAGCGGAGAGATCTTTAATCAGATAACATCATCCCCCTGCCCACTTCAAAGGGGGACTGGATAAACACAAGGGTAGGGTTTGGCTTGTTTCGGTGAGCGGAGTGAATGATTGTTTACTGAAGAAGAGACCCTGAAATAAATTCAGGGTGACGTATCTTATTAAGTCCGTCATCTCGACCGGAGCTTAGCGGAGTGGAGAGATCCTTAATCAGATAACATCATCTCCCTGCGTCCTTCAAAAGGGGGACTGGATAAACGCAAGGGTAGGGCTTGGCTTGTTTCGGTGAGCAGAGTGAATGATTGTTTACTGAAGAAGAGACCCTGAAATAAATTCAGGGTGACGTAGCTTATTAAGTCCGCCATCTCGACCGGAGCATGGCGGAGCGGAGAGATCTTTAATCAAATCATATCATACCCCTTCCCCCAATCATTTGGCTTACAAGCTCAATCATTTGACCTAAAAGCCTAAACATTTGACTTCTGAGCTCAATCATTTGACTTCAAAGCCTAAACATTTGACTTCTGAACTCAATCTTATGCCCCTAAACCTTAATCATTTAACCTTTAAGGGGCGCGGAAGGAGCTAGCTTGTTCGTCGGGGCAGAGTTGAAGACCAATTGTTAACCGCGCTGATTAGTTATTTCTGATTGCAAAACTGCTAAACGATCCCTTTTGAGCAGGCTTTCCCTTTACCACAATCCCGGCACGGTAACCCATGCCCCATGGTACGTATTTGGCTGCTAAAAATTCGGTGCGATGTAGACTAACCCAATCGGTACCTGCTTTTTTATAGAAAAATTCGATCTGTTTACCATCATCGCTAACCTGCATCTTAAGCTGTACAGGTCCTGTCAGGCTTTCTTTAGTCGTTTTAAGTACCGTATAGGTTCCCTCGAAATTATCAAAAACAACCAGGCCATCCTGAGTAGCAGTAATGCCAATTCCGCCAAGCTCACCCGGCCATTTGCTTTTAAAAATAGCACCGCCTAAGCAAATCCCTGTCTGTGCATCACCTGGATTTACCTTCGCTTCGATATTAAAGTTTACGGTTTTAATGTATTGACCCAAAAAGGTGCCCAAAGCATGGTTTTCATCCGAAGCTGCAAGGTTTAACCCTTTGTTCAAAGTCATTTCGGGCCTCGATGCCTTTGAAGGCCACTGCCAAACCAGGTTTAATTTGGTATCTTTTTCAAAATTGTTCGAAAAATCAAGATCAGCTTTAGGGCGATTGGGTACCGTTGCATTGTGCAATACCGGCCAGCCGTCGGTACCAATCTTTAGCTCTTCAATAACGCCCTCTCTGCCTACAAACACGTCATAACTTTTGTTAAAAGCATGATAAAGCATAAAAAGCCTGTCATCAGCAGTTTTTACCACGGTACCATGACCGGGGCAGTTCCATTTATCGGTACTTACCATGATCGGATTGTTGGCGTATTTCTCCCAAACCCCGCTGGCAAGGTCTTTGGTACGCGCTATTCCGGTTTTGTAATTGCATTTGGCATCGCAACAGCCCCCAACCGAGTACAGGCTGTAAATATATTCGCCGAGGCTAAAGAAACAGGCACCCTCAACCAATCCGGTTTCCCAGGCCTGGTTATTGGTAAAAACCTTGCTTTTTTGCCCAAGTAATTGGGTCCGGCTTTCGTTAATTTCCTGTTTCCATATCCAGCTTTCCTTGCCACAACCATTGCCGTCGTTCTTCCAGAAAGCATAAATTTTGCCTTCATGTTGCAGCTCAAAGGCATCAATCGCACCGCATTCATCTTCTATAATTACCGGTCCGTTATCGGTAAATTTACCGGTTTCAATCTTATCGGCATCAATCCAGGCAATGCCACATTGTAAGCCCGGATTGCCTTTGGTTGCCCTGTTGTGGGCGGTGTAATAGGCATAAATCCGTTTTTGTTTCGAATCGTAAACCAGTTCTGAAGCCCAGAAATTATTTTCGCCCCACTGGTTTTTCATATCCTTAAAACCTTCGGGAAAAACGTGGTTAACGAGTTTCCAGTTTTTGAGGTCGGTTGATTTGTAAATGGTAAAATAGGGCGCCCACTCGTTTGTGGTAGAGGTGGCATAATAGATATTATCAACCCTGATGATAGAAGGATCGGGATTATCACCCGGCAAAGCCGGATTAAGCAATTGGACAGGCGTATTAGCTGTGCTACCATTATCTACCCGTGTTTTTTTAATTCCGCAAGCCGCAATACTTAAGCCGATAAGCGGGTAAATAATACCTTTCCTAAAAGTACGGTTATGGAGAAATTTATTGGTTTCCTGCGTTTGAAGCTGCTTGGGTTGCTTTCTAAAAAAATTGGATAGCGAAAAATGAATCATGTATTTCCAGGTAAAAAAAGTTTATCTGCCTTTGTTTATTTTTCGAAAGTAATGAATTCTAAACACCACGAAAGCGTGACTAAAGCGCAGCACCCGTTTTTCATACATCCCTTTGAATGTTGATTAATGGAACCCGGTTTTTCTGCTTTTTGTTTGTAATGTTTTGTATTTTAGTATTTTATGATTGTTTGTTTTGAGCAGGACTATCTTTTGTGATTCAATTTTTTATCCGGATTTTCCTTTTTGAAGCCGTTTTTTAAACAGGTAATTGAGACGAATCGACAATAAGTTGAACATATTTTACAATGCGCATTGGCTTACTTTGACAATAGAAAACCAATTATAAACTTGTTGCCGGTGCAGACAGCCTATGCTGGCGGCCTTTAACAGCAGGATATGGATAAAGCTGAAATGATTAAACATTATTTACCGCATGTAAATTATCGTTTTCCTAACCACTCCATTTAAACACATATAAAATCACTATAAAATTAAAATTAATGAAAAACTACAGGTTAATTTACACGCTTCTCTTAGGCATTTTTGCAGTAAATATGGCTTATGGACAAAACACCTTAACCAAGGCCGAAAAAAAGGAAGGTTTCAAATTGCTTTGGAATGGTAAAGATGCAAGCGGCTGGCGTGCCATATTTAAAGAACAATTTCCGGCCAAAGGCTGGGAAATTAAAGATGGCATTTTAACCGTATTGCCTTCAAACGGAAAAGAGCAGGGATCGGGAGGTGATATTGTAACCACAGCTGAATATTCGGCTTTTATCTTGAAATTCGATTTCAAACTTAGCCCCGGAGCCAACAGTGGTGTAAAATATTTTGTAACCGAGCAAGAGAAAACCAATTTATCGGGCATCGGCCTGGAATTTCAGGTGCTGGATGATGAAAAACATCCGGATGCTAAACTGGGTAAAAACGGCAACCGCAAACTGGGTTCTTTATATGATCTGATTCCTTCAAACAAACCGGCTTCGGTAATTAAGTCTATTGGCGAATGGAACAGTGGTGAGGTTAGGGTTTATCCGAACAACCATGTAGAGCATTGGTTAAATGGTGTAAAAGTGGTTGAGTACGAGCGTGGATCGGCCGATTTTAAAGCCCTGGTAGCCGGTAGTAAATACAAAACATGGAAAAACTTTGGCGAAGCTCCAAAAGGTCACATCCTGATCCAGGATCACGGTAACCAGGTTTCGTACAAAAACATTAAAATTAAAACACTTCGTTAAGGCCATGGAAGAATCGAGAAGAGATTTTATCAAAAAGGCCGCCATTGCTGCTGCTGGTACCTATGTGGGTACTTTTGGCATGTCGGCAAAGAGTTATGCCAATATTATTGGTGCTAATGACAGGGTTAGGGTTGGGGTGGTTGGCTTTTCCGACCGTTTTAAAGATACCCTTTTCCCTTGCTTTTTAAATCACCATAAAGAACTGAATTTTGATATTGTGGCGCTTTCCGATTTATGGAATTACCGCCGCGATTTAGGAGCAGATTATATTAAAAACAAGATTGGTCATGACATTACCACCTGTAAAAATAACGACGAACTTTATGCCCTGAAAGATCTGGACGCTGTAATTATCAGTACGCCCGATTTTGCACACGCCCTACATGCTATCGAAGCCGTTAACCATAAAAAAGATGTGTACTGCGAAAAACCTTTTGCCGAAACCATGGATGATGCCAATGCGGCATTGAAAGCGGTAAGATCGTCGAAACAGATCCTGCAGATTGGCTCGCAGCGCCGTAGCGGACAAAATTATCAGGCCGCTGCTGATTTTATTAAGCAAGGCAAATTTGGCGATATTACGATGGTAGAGCTGAGCTGGAATGTAAACCAGCCGGGCCGATGGCGCAGGCCTGATTTGGTGGCCAAACTGAAAGAGCAGGATACAGACTGGAAGCGCTTTTTATTAAACTGCCCTTACGAAGCCTTTGATCCAAGAATTTACCTCGAATACAGGTTGTTCTGGCCTTATTCGTCAGGGATGCCGGGCCAATGGATGAGCCACCAGATTGATACCGTGCACTGGTTTACCGGCCTGTCGCATCCGCGTAGTGTTACCGCAAACGGCGGTATTTACCAGTGGAAAGATGGCAGGCGGAATTGGGATACCACAACTGCGGTGTTTGATTATGGCCCGCTTGATGATCTGACCAAAGGTTTCCAGGTGGTATTTACCTCGAGGATGCACAATGGCGATGAAAAACCAGCCGAGATTTACTATTCGAACGGTGGAGAGTTAAACCTGATTACCAATACCATTTCGCCACAAGGTGGTTTAACGGCGAGGGCTGCGGCTGCAATGAAAATGAAGCCTAACCTGCTGCCCGAAATTAAGCTGGCTGCACCATCGGCTGCGGCGGCATCGGCCAATACCGGGGCTGATGTGTTGAGTTCGAACCACATGCGCAACTGGCTGGAATGTATTCGCAGTAGAAAAGAACCTAATGCACCTGTTGAAGCAGGTTACCAACATTCTATTGCCAATATCATGACGAATGCTGCCGTGCGTACGGGAGAAAAAGCAACCTTCGATCCCAGCCGCAAAGCAGTGATGGTAGGAGGCAAAGTATTTAAATATTAAATTAAGCTCAATCAATCAAAGATGCCTGGATCATTTCCGGGCATTTTTGGTTTATAGGAACAATAATCGTCATTTCGACTGAAGCCGGCCGGTTTTTCACCGGTGGCGGAATGGAGAAATCTATCATTGACAACCTAATAGAAGAATCGTCATTGCGAGGAGGAACGACGAAGCAATCTTACAACGATCGCTATTTGAAATTGCAGTAATGCTTTTACCAACCCATCGTAGTAAGCTTACCTGCCTGCAGCCAAAGCATTAAGATTCCCGCCTGCGCGGGAATGACGGTTTCCGGTAAGGGGAAACTCTCCAGGCTTGGCCATGAAGGTTTGGTGAGGAAAGTTGATCTAAGTCCACTTTGAAGGTAAACCCTTTATGGTCGTCACCCTGATCCGATAGCTATCGGATTTATTTCAGGGTCTCTCTATTTTAGAGGTGCTGAAACACCCGTCCGACCGGCCGGGCGGAAGTTCAGCATGACGGTACAGGGAAATTCTATCGTAGAGATGCTGAAATAAATTCTGCATGACGGTAATTAGGATTCCCGCCTGCGCGGGAATGACGATTTCTGATAAGGAGGAAAATTAATTTATCCTTCTCCATCCTTACTCAGCGAATTCATATACTCCTGTGGCGATACTTTAAAATCCCTTTGGAAGTTTTTATTAAACAGGCTTTGCGAGCCATAACCAACCATTTTAGCGATTTCGAAGAAGCTGAATTCGTTTTGGGCAATTAACTTGGTGGCTTTTTTTAACCGGGTAACATCAATCAGCTCCTTTGGCGATAGCGCCGAAATGGCCTTAATTTTACGGTAAAGCGTAGGCCGGCTCATGTGCATGTGTTCGGCAAGCTGGTCGATATCCAGATAGGGATCCTGAATGTTTTTGCGTACGTACTCATCCAGCCTTTTCAGAAATGCTTCTTCGGTTTTAGAATTGGCCACTACACGTACATCTTCGAAAGGTGAGCTGGCAAAATGGGCTTTAATTTTTAACCGGTTTTGCAACAGGTTTGCCACCTGCAAACGTAGTAATTGCGGCGAAAACGGCTTCTTGATATATAAATCGGCACCTACTTCCAGGCCTTCAATATGGGCCTTATAGGTATTTTTAGCGGTAAGCAATATAATCGGGATGTGACAATATTCCACGTTTGATTTGATCAGCTGGCAGAGCTCAAAACCGTCAATGCCAGGCATCATGATATCCGAAATAATCAGGTCGATAATCTCCTTATCCAGAATTTCCTGCGCAACTTCTCCGTTAATGGCCAGATGTAATTTATAGGTGCCTGCAAAAACCTGTGTCAGAAACTCCAGGATATCTTCATTATCATCAATAATTAAAATACTGTCGGTCATATCTATTTTATCTTTTTCCAGCTACTCAGTTTAAATTCAAATTTTTGGTGGATGGGTAAAGTTAACTCGAAAACCACCTGGTTAACTTCGCTTTCTACTAATTTTAACGAACCATTGTGCAATTCGGATAAAGATTTGGCAAGCGAAAGTCCGATACCGGTACCCGGTTTATCCTTTCCGTATAACCTGAAAAAGGGTTCGAAAATCTGCGCATGGTATTGCGGCGGAATGCCCCGTCCATCATTGGTAAAGGTAATGGTAAAGTGCCCTTCTGTTTCGGCTGAAGTGTTTAAACGCACATTCACCTGACTGGTTCCGTATTTGATGGCATTCGAAATCAGGTTGTTGCAAATTTTAACCAAAGCTTCGCGGTCTGCAAAGGCAATTATCGGGGTTTTGGGTAGTGCTAAATCCAACCCGATATTTCTTTTCAGTGCTTCCTGTTTGAAAATTTCGATCTGCTCTTTTAACAGGCTGTTTATATTGGTGTTAACAAAGTTTAAACCAAACTGGTGCATTTCTGTTTTGCGGAAATCGAGCAGCTGGTTGGTTAGCTTAGCTAAACGGTTGGCATTTTTTTCGACCATCAGCAGGCTGCTTTTAAAGGGCTGCCCTTCGGCCTGGTCTATCATCATTTCAACAGGGCCCAAAATTAGCGTTAATGGGGTTTGTATTTCGTGCGCGATGTTGGTGAAAAATTCAATTTTAGCCTGATAAATCTCCTTCTCTTTTTCGTGCTCGAACAACTGTAATTTATTGAGGTTTTTACGCTCGATGTAACGGTGATAATAGCGGACAGCCAGAAAAAGTGCGGTTGCAATCATCAACAGATAGCAAACATAAGCGGTAATGCTTTTCCAGAAAGGCGGTTTGATCTTAATAAAAAGGCGACGCTCTTTACCAGCCCAGCTTTCTACATTACTTTTTGCCCGAACTAAAAAGGTGTAATTGCCGGGCGATAAATCGGTAAAATATGCTTTGCGGTTGTTGTTCAGGTAGGTGGTGGCCAGGTCTACACCTTTCATTACATATTCGTAACGGGTAACTTCCGGCGAGGAATAGTTCAGCGCCGCAAATTCGATACTGAAATTATTCTGATCGTGGGCAAGCACAATGGTATCTGTAAAGGAAATGGATTTGGTGAGCGGACTATTTTTGTCGTTCGGAAAAACTTCCTTGTTGTTGATCTGAAAACCGGTAATGAAGGTAGGGGGAGCGGTATCTTTCTGCTCAAAATCTTTGGGATTAAAAGAAATCATGCCCCTTACCGAGCCAAAATACATGCGCCCGGCCGGATCTTTATAGGCCGAACTGAAGTTAAACTGATCGGTAATTAAGCCGTTGGATTTGGTATAAACCTTAAACTTTTCAGTTTGCAAATCAAAACAGATTAAACCCTTCAGCGAGCTTATCCACAAATGTTTAGAGCTGTCTTCGAGTGCGCGGAAAAGGATATTGGTTGGTAAGCCTGTTTCGGTGGTAAACTTTTTCAATACTTTCCTGTCCGGACTTAACCTGATTAAACCGCCACCTTCGGTAGTAAACCACATGGCTTTGTTGCTGTCTTCCATAATCCCACACACCGGAAATTCGCGTACGGTACTGTTTTTAATTTTATCGCCGAAAGTAATGTTGCCTTGTTTGCCTGTTTTGGGGTGGTACCAAAATGCACCACGCGATACGCTACCGGTCCAGATATTACCAAAGCGATCTTCCCAGATATCGTAAACATAAGAGTTTACCGGAATCTGTTTAACCCGCTTAAATGTTTTTTGCTTTGGGTTAAAAGTAAAGAGCCCGGAGCCCATGTTGTAACCGGTGCCTACGTAAATGGTACTATCTTTAGCCAGGTGAATGGAAAGCACAAAATCGCTGGTTTGCTCATTTTCTTCGCCAATGGTTTTGAAACGATCCCTAACCGTTCCTTTGTTAATATCAACAATTTCCATTCCGTGCAAAAAGGGGCCTACAAACAACTGGTTGCCTAAAGCGAGCAGGCCGTGGATGTTGGGGTAGGATAAATTTCCGGATTTGCCATTGGCCGTATAATTGGTGAAAATCCCCGTTTTAGGATTAAACCTATTAACCCCGGCATCTTCGGTACCAATCCACAAATTGCCTTTGTTATCCGGACAAATTTCCCGTACGGCATTTCCTGAAATGGAATTGGTGCCTACCAGCGGAAAATATTTTTCGAACCTTGCGTTGTTTTTGGAGAAGTAACTCAATCCACCGAAATAAGTACCTGTCCACATGCCACCTTCATTATCCCTGCAAACGGTATAAACGGCATTATCGGGAATAGAATAAGGATCGCCGGCCCGTTTCCGCAGGTTTTGACTGGTGTTGGTTGCCAGATTATAAATGTAGATACCCGATTCGGTGGCAATCCAGTATTCCTGCTTTTCGCCGGCAGTAATGTCGCGCACATAAATATCGGTATTATCACTGTTTTTGAGGATCAGCGATTTGATCTCGCCCGTTTTTGGATCATAACTTTTTAAACCCTGTTTAAAGCAGCCAACCAATATGCGGTTATCCGCAATAGGAAAGACTTTGCTAATGGATCGCCGGTTTGCAGGTACACGCTGGTCGATTATACTTACCGTGGTTTTAGATTTAGCTTGCGGGTTGTAGGTAACCAGCTGCCCGTCATCATTGCCAATTATAATATTGCCGCGATCATCGAGCGCGATACAGGCAGCACTAATGTTCAGGTTTACCACCTGGTTATCCTGCTGCGTATATTTGTGAAGCTCTCTGTTGGCTAAAAAAAACAGATTGTTTTGCCGGTCGACTAAAATGGAGTTGATGTATTTTTGCAGCGTAGACTCAAGGGGAGTAAATACTTCCTTATGCGGATCATATTTAAAAACACCACGACCGGTACCCACCCACAACATGCTTTTTTTATCTTCGGCCAGACTTACAATAATGTTGTTGCCAATATTGCCAAATTTACTTTTTTCATTTTTGAAGGTTTTAAACGTATAGCCATCAAAGCGGTTCAAACCACCTCTGGTGCCTACCCAAATCATCCCTTTTTTATCCTGCAGAATGGTATTAACCGAGTTGTGGGCTAAGCCATCATCGGCCTGGTATTGTTTAAAGTAATAGGATTGCCCTTCGCAGGTAGAAACTGCAAAAAAAGAAACCAATAAACAAACAGATAAAAGAAACCGCATAGTAAAGTCAATATCAAATATAGAGATAAATCGAAACGTTAAACCGACCCTGTTTTGAGCTGGCTCTAAGTGTTTGCGAGGTGTTGGTGTTTAGTTGTTGATTGTCAGTGTATTAATTTGTTTTTGGCTTTTTAAAAACGCATGATTTGAGACATATCGACAAAAAGATGAACAAATTTTACGGGCACCAATGTTTTACTTTGATTTTGCAATTAACCAAATTATAAACCTTACTGCAAAATCTTCTACCGGCTATACTATGCCATTGCAGTTTTAGTATTTTTTTATGAGAAACAAAATGTTAGCTAAACTGGCCGCAGGGCTGGTAATTTTAGCTGGTTCTTGTCAAAAAGGACCATCAACCGGTATTATTGAAGGCGAAAACCAGGCCGGAAAGCTTGCACTGCAAAATGTAATCGCTGCTGCACCCACGCTAGGTACCTTAATTGATGGGGCAGTTTACCGCATCAGGGGCGTATCGTCGTTATCTAATGGGCCTGTGGTCGAAGTAACCGGCAATTCTACCGCCGAAAATGCCGCGATCCAGCAATGGTGGTGGTTTCCTAACAATGGCCAGAAATGGAAACTGGTAAAAATTGATGCCACCTATTACAAACTGGTGAATGTAACGAGCAATAAATGCCTCAAATCGCCTTCGGCAACTTCGGGCGATATCTTGCAGCAAGGAACAGATGATGGCAGCGATGCACAACAATGGGCCATCGATTATACAGGGAGCAATAATGTTTACACGGTTACCAATAAAGCAACCGGTATGAAAATGACTGTCGACCCGGAAAGCAGTACACCTGGAACCAAAATAAGGCAAACAACGACGGTAACAGGCACGCAGGCCCAATTTAATTTTCACGATACCAATTTTCAGAACCCGCTGATTGATGCCAGCAGGCCCGATCCTTATGTGGCAGAGAAAGACGGTTATTATTATTTCATGTACACCCGGGGGAATAAAATCGGATTGCGGAAAACCAAAACAATGTCGCTGCTCTCTACAGCGGTTGAATCGGTAGTGTGGACTCCACCTGCCGGAATGGCTTATTCTTCGAACATCTGGGCACCCGAATTGCATTTCCTGTCGGGCAAATGGTATTTATATTTTGCAGCAAATGATGGGGGAGATGTAAGCCACCGCATGTTTGTGCTCGAAAACCCCAATGCGGACCCGATGACAGGAACCTGGAATTTTAAAGGTAAAATCAGCGATCCGAGCGATCAATGGGCGATAGATGGCTCAGTGTTGACGATTGGTTCGGCAAATTATTTCATTTGGTCGGGTTGGGAAAACGTGGCCACTAAGTTTAAGCAATACATTTACATTGCACCCATGTCCGATCCATGGACCATCAGCGGTGATCGGGTAAAAATATCATCGCCAACCAATAACTGGGAGAAATACGAACCTAGCGGCGCTTTGGGTGCCGGTGTTAACGAAGGACCAATTATGCTGCAAAAAGATGCCAGTAGCCCCGTGTTTATCATTTACTCGGCCAGTCGCTACAGCAGTGATAATTACTGTTTGGCGCAAATTCAGCTTAAAGCAGGAGGCGATCCGCTGGTACCGGCAGATTGGATTAATAAAAAACAGGTTTTTGTTAAGAGTGATGCCAATGGCGTGTACGGGCCTGGCCACAATGGTTTCTTTACCAGTAGTTATACCGATCCGAATGGAGTACTGCACAAAGAAAACTGGTTTATATACCATGCCCGAAGTGTAGCCAATACCACAAACGGAGCAAGAACGCCAAGGATGCAGAAACTAAGTTGGAATGCCGATGGATCGCCCAATTTCGGCACTGCAGTTGCCACAGGTATCAACATTCCGATTCCGGTTGGAGAGTAAGCCAATTAAATAAAGAGCAGCCACATTAGGGCTGCTCTTTTGCTTTTATAGCACAACTTGATATAAAACGACAAAAGATTGAACAAATTTTTCAGGCTACATTCTCTTACTTTGAAATGAAGAAACCAAATATTCCACCCAGCATCAATGCCTTGTCAATACAACCAGGGCAATGCCGATTTAATAGTAAAGTTTCCCAATCTTTTTAAATATTCTAATTAAAGCATAACCAAAGTATAAACCATGAAGTCTAAATTTTTCCTATCGATAGCACTTTTAATTGCAATTGGCACTGGTAAAATTGTTGCACAAAATAAAAAAGCCACAGCAGAAGTTTGGTCGGTAGCCAAAGCAAACGAGTGGTACAAGAGCCACCAATGGCTAACGGGTGCCAATTATATTCCGGCAAATGCCATTAATCAGCTCGAAATGTGGCAGGCTGATACTTTTAGCCCCGATTTAATAGATAAAGAACTGGGCTGGGCCAACAGCATTGGCTTCAATACTTTGCGGGTTTTTTTATATAGCAAAGCTTACAAACAAGATCCTGAAGGCTTTTTAAAAAGAGTTGATCAGTTTCTGACGATCGCCGATAAGCACAAGATCAGTCCGATGTTTGTGTTTTTTGACGATTGCTGGAACAAAACTTCGGCTACCGGCAAGCAACCCGAACCCAAAGTGGGCGTACATAATTCGGGCTGGTTGCAAGATCCGGGCGACCCTGCCTACAAGGAAACTGCCGGTTTTGCCGAACTCGAAACCTATGTAAAAGCTGTTTTAACACGCTTCGCCAATGATAAAAGGGTATTGATGTGGGATTTATACAACGAACCGGGTAACAGCGGTAAACTCGAAAATACCATTCCATTATTAACCAAAACCATCGAGTGGGCGCGTACGATAAATCCGAGCCAACCCATTACCATAGGTTTATGGAAATGGAATTTCGAAAAACTGAATCAACTGCAGCTGGCCAATTCGGATATTGTTACCTACCACAATTACGAAGCACCCGATTGGCACCAGAGAACACTCGAATTGCTGAAAGCAAGCGGCCGCCCGCTCATTTGTACCGAATACATGGCCAGAAGTCGTAACAGTCGCTTTGCAAACATCCTTCCGCTATTGAAAAAAGAAAATGTAGGTGCCATTAACTGGGGCTTTGTTGCCGGTAAAACCAATACCAAATTTGCATGGGATACCCCGCTTGCTGATGGCAGCGAACCGATTGAGTGGTTCCACGAAATTTTTAATGCCGATGGAAGCCCGTACCGCAAAGATGAAACCGACCTGATTAAAAAATTGAACGGAAAATAAACCGGTTCATAAGACTGTAATCCTTAGTCTCCCGATAAATCGTGACAGGTAGTCGAAGGACTTCTGATAACATGTTTGGGGTATTTCGACCGGGATTTCCCCCCACACAACCAAAAACAAAACTTAACCAAATATGAAATATAGCGTTTTACTAAAAAAAATTATAGCCCTCACATTTTTACAAGTCACCATATCTGCTGCTTTCTTAAATGCAAATGCCGGAAATAAGGAAGCAGCTGATGAATTGGCAAACAAGAAACTGTTGATTACCGGCCATAACCTCGCCGATATTATCATAACCGGTAAAGTAACAGACGAAAAAACAAAATCGCCCATACCTGGCGTAACGGTTAAAGTAAAAGATAGCCAAACCATTGCCGTAACCGACGAAAACGGAGTGTACAAAATAACCGTTCCGAACGAACAAGCCATTCTTACCTTTAATTTTGTAGGCTACGATGTGCAGGAAAAACAGGTTGGCAGCCTTAAAAATATCAACATCGTATTAAAATCGGCCCAGGCTAATCTGGACGAAGTCGTGGTAGTAGGTTATGGTACCCAAAAAAAGGCCGATGTTACCGGTTCGGTGGTACGGGCAAATTTAGACGATTTCAGGAATGCACCTACTACAAACGTGGCCAACCTTTTGCAGGGAACAGTGCCGGGCTTAAACGTAGGGCAGGTTAACCGTGCAGGAGCAACCCCAGGTATCAGCATCAGGGGGCAGAACACTTTAGGAGGTAACCAGAATGTGCTCATCATTTTAGATGGTGTGCAATACAACGGTTCGCTCACTTCAATCAATCCGGATGATATTGCTTCTATTGATGTACTTAAAGATGCAAGTGCCACTGCCGTATATGGTGCGCAGGCTGCCAATGGTGTGCTGCTCATTACCAGCAGAAAAGGTACTGTTGGCCGCACGCGGATTTCTTTTTCAACCCAATATGCTACCCAAAAGCCCAATATCGATTTAAAACCAATGGCCCGCGATGAGTATTTGGATCACATTAAATATTTGTACTATGACCAGGCTTTTCTGGCACCCGGTTTTACACAGCCCAATCCGGCCTTCGATTTGATCAGCAAGGTAGATGCATCGATGAAAGATGCGCAGGGAAACCTGTTGCCGAATGATTTTAGCTGGTACGATGAAGCCACCAAAAGAGGCTCGATAATCGATAACCAGTTGAGCGTATCGGGCGGAACCGATAAAATCAATTACCTGTTATCGGGAAGTCTGACCCGCAATTCGGGCTTTATTGAGAACGATGTTTTCAAAAGAAAAAGCATCAGGGCCAATATCGAAACCAAAGCAACCGACTGGTTAACCATTGGTTTACAATCGTTCGGAACTTTTGTAAATGAGGATGGTGTGGAACCCAATTTTACCGATATCAACCTGATGTCGCCACTGATTTTGCCCTGGGATAATAGCGGTAGCCTGAAGATTAACCCTTTTGGTACCAATTTAACCAATCCTTTGCTGAGCTATCAGGCTGATGATTACGACCGCCACAATTATTTCTTCGCCAATGTATATGGTAACGTACAATTGCCGGTTAAAGGCCTGAGCTATAAAATCAGTTTCGGTAACAATTATCGCCTCGACTTTAAGAACATTTCAAACATGTACGATGCCAACTTAACCGGGCAGGCTTCGAAAGAAAACACCACTTATTACGATTATACCTTCGATAACCTGTTAACCTACAACAAAACCATTGGCAAACACAGCTTCACTGGAACTTTGTTGTATGGTGCCATTGAGCGCGAAAACAGTTATACCAGGGCTTATTCAACCGGCTTTTCGCGGTTAACATTGGGTTACGATAACCTGCAACAGGGAACCAACAGGTTTGCGATTTCAAACGCCTGGAAAGAATCTTTAAACTATCAGATGTTCCGCTTAAACTACAATTACGAAAGTAAATACCTGTTTACCGGTACCATTAGAAGAGACGGATTTTCGGGCTTTGCCGAAAATAACAAATACGGTATTTTCCCTTCAGTATCTGTTGGATGGGATATCTCTAAAGAATCGTTTTTTAAAGTAAACTGGGTTGATAACCTGAAATTAAGGGTAGGTTACGGGGTTGCCGGCAATCAAACCTCCAGGTATTCATCGCTGGCCAATGTTGGCGTAAGTGCCGCTTATGTTTTTGGAGATGGTGGTTCTACGCAGTTTGGGCAGCAGGTAAATGGCATGTCGAATCCCGATTTAAGGTGGGAGCGTACCACTGGTGCCAATATCGGTTTAGAATTTACGCTACTTAAAAACCGTTTATCGGGTACAGTAGAATATTATAACACCAAAACGACCGATCTCTTGTATTCGGTTAATATTCCGGTAATTACAGGTTTTAGCAACGTGTTAACCAACATCGGACAGTTAAATAATCAGGGTGTAGAGCTTTCTTTAAACTCAAAAAACATCAATAGCGGCGGTTTTCAATGGAATACCAGCTTAAATTTCGCCCGTAACGCAAATAAAGTGGTTAAACTTCTGGGCGATTTAAACGGCGATGGTGTAGAAGATGATTTGCCGCAAAGTGGTCTGTTCATCGGTCAGCCAACAGCAGTAATTTACGATTATCAGGTGAACGGCATCTGGCAGGTTGGGGAGCAAATCCCGACAGGTTATTCGCCGGGTACTTACCGCATTGTAGATCAGAATGGTGACGGGGTAATTAATGCGAGCGACAGGGCGGTTTTAGGCTCATCGGCTCCGGCTTACCGCTTAAGTTTGCTCAATAATTTCCAGTATAAGAATTTTACCCTGAGCATTTTCTTAAACTCGATTCAGGGCGGTAAAAACTCTTACCTCGCTGGTAATACCCCAAGAATTATCAGAGATGATAATGCCATTAGAAACAACTATCTGAGCGGGATCGATTATTGGTCGCCCGATAATCCCGAAGGCAAATACCCGCGTTCTATCGTATCGGCCACACTAAATCCGCCACTTTTTCAAAACCGCAGTTTTGTGCGTTTACAAGACGTATCGCTCTCTTACAAATTTACCGGCAAACTGATTGAACGGATGAAATTGCAAAACTTAAATGTATTTGTAAGCGGCCGAAACCTGGCTACCTGGACAAACTGGGAAGGTTGGGACCCGGAAACCAACCAGGGATTAACAAACGATGGAAGACCCGTATTTAAAGGATACGCAGTAGGCCTTAATGTTACATTTTAAACTAAAAGCGATGAAAAAGATAACCCTTACCATTATAGCTGCATTTACGATCCTGTTTTCTGCCTGTAAGCAAGATTTCCTGAATGAAGAACCACTTGATTTTTTAACTACCGATAACGCTTACATTACCGCTAAAGATTTTGATGCGGCGGTTACCAATCTATATAGCCGTGTCAGGCTCGAATTTTACAGCAGCGGCGAGCAAAGGCCCTTCGATTATGTATTTGGCTGCGATCTTGTTTTTGATGGTCAGCCTGCTACTACCAGGCATACCAATATGATTGCTGCCTATTCGCCGTTAAGCACCGAAATTCCGCTAATCCACTGGACTTCCCTATACAAAATCGTGGCAGAATCGAATACCATCATCGACAGGCTTCCTGCCTCATCACTAACCGGTGCAGAAAAAACTTTGATGGAAGCCAGGGCTAAGTTTTTCAGGGGGATGGCTTACCGCACACTGGCCTATTTATACGGCGGTGTGCCTTTAAATACCACTGAGGCCGTAGGTGCAAAAACAGATTATGTGCGGGCACCTAAAACGGCGGTACTGGATCAGGCTATCAGCGATTTAAAAGTTGCAGCTGCAAACCTGCCGGCCATTAACCAGGTTCAGGATGGGGAAATCAATAACCTGGCAGCAGCTCACCTTTTATCGGAAGTTTACCTTGCTGCGGGGCAATTCCAGAATGCTGTTGATGCAGCATCAACTGTAATCAGTAACCCCAATGTGGGCCTAATGACAACCAGATTTGGTGTTAAAGCTTCGGATGCAACCAAAAATGTGTACTGGGATTTGTTTCAAAAAGGTAACCAAAACAGAAAAAACGGCACCAACAAAGAAGGACTTTGGGTAATCCAGTTCGAAACCGATGTGCCGGGAGGAGGTACTGTTTCAACAGGTATTGGTGGTTCTTACCAAATGGAGAGGCATTTTGCACCGCAATTTCTCAATTTCAGGCTTGCGGGTAGCAGTGTTCAGCCGTTTTTATATCCCATTAGCGATTATACAGGTGGCCGGGGTATTGGCTGGGCTATACCAACCAAATATTTTTCAGATGTAATCTGGCAGAGCGATTTTAACAACGACCTCAGAAATGCGCCTTTCAATTTTGTACGCGAGTTTAAAGTAACCAATCCGGCGCACCCGCGTTTTGGCCAAACCATATCTACCATTAATCCACCGGCAGGTATTACCGTACCACGCAGGGATTTTTACGCTTTCCAATCGAAAGTGACTACTCCGGGCGATCACCCTGATGGCATGTTTCAGGATAAATCGCAGCTTTTGCTTAAAGCCAGTGCGGGGGGGACTTATGCCGATCAGTACATGTTCAGACTGGCAGAAACCTACTTGCTCAGGGCCGAAGCTTATTTAGGCTTAAGTCAGCTGGATAAAGCTGCCGCAGATATTAACGCTGTACGCAGCAGGTCTAATGCCTCGGCTGTGTTGCCGGCAAACGTAAATATCGATTACATTCTGGATGAACGCATGCGCGAACTTGGCTCGGAAGAGAAAAGAAGAATAACCCTGATGCGCCTGGGTTTGGTGTACGATCGCGTAAAAAAATGTAATCCTTATTATAATGATGTTTTAACAACTTATAACCTGTGGCCAATTCCTGCTTCAGAAATTGAGCGTAACAATGGTGCCAAATTAGCACAAAACCCGGGTTACTAATTGTATTACTGATCAACCCAGGTAAATAAAAGAACAAATTAATGAGAACAACTGTAATGGTATGCTTGCTGAGCCTGTGCTTGCTGCCCGCATTGAGTTATGGGCAGCAAAGCCATAAGCAGCCCAATGTGGTCATTATCATGGCCGATGATTTAGACAGCCGGCAGTTAAGCTGCTACGGTGCTAAAAATTTGAAAACCAGTAATATTGATCAACTGGCCAGCGAAGGATTGCAGTTTAACAACATTTATGCTTCGCATGCTACTTGCGTGCCCACAAGGGCCTCACTTTTTACCGGTTTGTATCCCATCAGGCATGGCTCGTACCAGAACCATAAACCCGTTTACCCGAATGTAAAAAGCATCGGCCATTATCTGGCAGATTTGGGTTATAAAGTGGGCTTAACCGGAAAAGATCACAGCACAAAACCTGTCAGTTCTTTTCCTTTCGATTTGGTTAAAGGCTTTCAGCCCAATTGTGTTTCCAGTAATGATGAATACGACCTGGCAGGCATCGAAAAATATATGACGGCAGGAGATAAGCCTTTTTGCCTTTTCGTAATGAGTATTAACCCGCACATGCCCTGGGATCAGGGCGACCCGACCGAATTTAATGCCGAAAAACTGATTTTGCCACCCAATCTGGTCGATACCAAAGAAACCCGGGCGCAGTTCAGGAAATACCTGGCCGAAATAAGGCGGCTGGATAATCAGGTAGGTGATTTGATGCAGCTAATTAAAAAAAATAAGCAGGAAGAAAATACCATTTTTATCTTTTTGGGCGAACAAGGGCCACAGTTTGCCGGTGGTAAATGGACCTGCTGGGATTACGGACAAAAAAGTTCGATGATTGTACGCTGGCCAGGAGTAATCAAACCCAAAACAACAACGGCAGCTATTGTGCAATACGAAGATATTACACCAACCTTAATCGATATTGCAGGAGGAAAAACAATAGAAATCCTCGATGGCAAAAGCTTTTTGCCGGTATTTAAAGGCTATTCGAAATTGGCCAGGGCCTATGCTTACGGCATGTATAACAATATTCCCGAAGGGCCGGCCTATCCCAGCAGGAGCATTCGCAGTAATCAATATAAGCTGATCCTGAATTTATCGCCTGAGAAAACCTATGGCATCAAATGGTACAACACAGCCGGCGATTTAGGTGTTTGGCAATCGTGGAAGGAAAAGGCAGCCAACGATAAAGCAGCAAATTTTTTGCTTAAAAGAGTAACCAACCGGCCTGCAATTGAATTTTACGATGTGCTGAAAGATCCTTACGAATTGCATAACCTGGCCCACGATAAGGCCTGTCAGAAAACGATATCGGCTTTCAAAACTGAGCTCGAAAAATGGATGAAAGCGCAGGGCGATGAAGGCGCTTTGGTTGATATTCCTTTTAACCATTAAACAGCATGTAAGATGAATTTGATGTACAGAAATGAATCCTTAAGCGCTTTAAAGTTGCGCCCTATGAAGATAACGGAAGAAATAACCGGAAAAAAGGCCAAAAATATAAACGTTCTGATTGACCTTTTGGGCTACGGAATTGTTGAATTGCCCGTAACCTATCGCTTAAATTTTGAAGATAGTAAGCCGAGAGTTTGCCATGTAGCCTGTGAGGTTAGTTTGCCCGATGTGGCAGCGCATACCTGGTTGTATTCGCCCGATTTCAAGATGGTTTTTGCCGAAATTGATGGCGGTATGGGGCATGTGGTAACTTTTAGCGGCGAAGGCCTGAACAAGAATGTTTACTATCAAACCATGGTAAATGTAGTATCAGATTATATTTTTCTAAAGGAAAAGTTTTTTGATTAATGGCCCCGCCATCAACTTAAAAGTAATGGTCATCTCGATCAAACAGCATAAAAAAACAAGAAGTCAGGTTTAACAACCAGTGCGCTATAAAACTTGACTTCTTTACATATCCAATTAGAGAGCTGATTATTTAATGTAGGGGATTTCAAAAAAAACAAGAAGTCAGGTTTAACAACCAGTATGCTATGAAACTTGACTTCTTTACATAGCCAATTAGAGAGCGCTGAGTATTTACTGTAGGGGATTTAAAAAAAACAAGAAATCAAGTTTAACAACCATTGCGCTATAAAACTTGACTTCTTTACATAGCCAATTAGAGAGCGCTGATTATTTACTACAGAGGATTTCAAATAAACTTTATAAATAACGATGAATTCAAAATATAAAAAATTAGCACAAACCTGGCGTTGGTACGGTCCAACCGACCCGGTTACCTTACAAGACGTTAAACAAGCTGGGGCAACCGGAATTGTAACCGCATTGCACCACATACCACATGGCGAAGTATGGCCAGTTGAAGATATCCTGGAGCGTAAAGCAATTATCGAGGCTTCGGGCTTAACCTGGGCGGTAGTGGAAAGTGTACCTGTACACGAGGCCATCAAAACCCGCAGGGCGGATGCCGACCGCTACATTGAAAACTATAAATTATCGCTCAAAAATCTGGCAGCGTGCGGGATCAAAATTGTTTGCTACAACTTTATGCCGGTTTTAGACTGGACCCGCACGCAGCTCGATTTAGAAATGACCGATGGA
This sequence comes from Pedobacter ghigonis, assembly GCF_903166585.1. Taxonomy (GTDB): domain Bacteria; phylum Bacteroidota; class Bacteroidia; order Sphingobacteriales; family Sphingobacteriaceae; genus Pedobacter; species Pedobacter ghigonis. The sequence continues at coordinate 63,464 of NZ_CAESCM010000008.1, read as the reverse complement.
GCTAAAGCTTTGTATTTTAACTGGATCGATCTGGCAGTTTTTGATCTGTACATCCTGGAAAGAAATGGGGCAGAAAACGATTATTCTCAATCTGTATTGGAGCGGGCGAAAGCCAGATTTGCAACTTTAAACCAGCAACAACTAGCTGAACTGCGTGTGAATGTGCTCATGGGCATCCCGAATGAAAAGGAAATTGAGCTGGAAGCGCTTCGCAGCAGCATTGATGAATATGCAAAAATCGGCTTTAATGGCCTCCGCCAAAATCTGGTATATTTTCTTTCAGCCATTGCCGGGGTATGCGAAAGCGAAGGCATTAAAATGACCATTCATCCGGACGATCCTCCTTACCCTATTTTAGGATTGCCACGAATCGCCAGTAGCCTCGACGACTTTAACTATATCCTGCAAAGCGTAAACCAGCCTTTTAATGGCGTATGTTTCTGCACCGGATCGTTGGGAGCGGGGATGGATAACAATGCCCTCGAAATATTCAATGCCGTTAAAGAAAGGGTCTATTTCGCGCATTTGCGCAATGTAACTAAAGATGAGGATGGCAGTTTTTACGAAGCAGGCCATCTGGCTGGCGATGTAAATATGTACGAAATCATGAAAGCCTTATCCGAAGAAAACGCACTGCGCGAGCAGCCAATTCCCTTCAGGCCCGACCATGGTCACCAAATGCTCGATGATTTGGCCAAACAAACCAACCCGGGCTACTCAGCCATTGGCCGTTTAAGAGGTTTGGCCGAACTACGCGGACTTGAACTTGGCGTAACCGGCAATTATTAAACCAACATTAACCAAAATATAAACCTGTATGACTAAAAAACTCTCTGCTTTACTCGTATTATTCATTTCCTGTCAGTATGCATTTGCGCAGCGCAATCTGTTAAAAGATTTTCCCGAAGGCTTTGGCCCCAAAGAAGTAGGCAAGCGACTGGCTTACCGGTTTTTAGACCGGAAACACATGCTTCACGCTGGCAAGTGGATTAGCTATCCCGAAACTTTCAACTGGACAGGTGCCCTGAAATTTGCCGAAAAAACAAAAGATAAAAAGCTGTTTTCATTGCTCGAAGCGCGTTTCGACAAGCTTACTGCTGAGGAAACACAGTTGCTGCCGATTATGAACCATGTGGATTTGAACATGTTTGGTAGTTTGCCTTTGGAGTTTTATCTGGCTACCAAAGACAAAAAGTATCTTAACCTGGGCTTGCCTTACGCCGATACCCAGTGGCAGCTGCCCGAAAAAGCGAATGCACAACAGAAAGCCTGGGCCGATAAAGGTTTTACCTGGCAAACCCGGCTATGGATTGATGATATGTATATGATTACCATTGTGCAAACCCAGGCCTATAAAGCAACCGGAAACCAGAAATATCTCGATCGTGCTGCTGCAGAAATGGTGCACTACCTGGATGAGTTGCAACGCCCTAACGGCCTTTTTTATCATGCGCCAGATGTACCTTTTTATTGGGGACGTGGCAATGGCTGGATGGCTGCGGGGATGACAGAAATTTTGCGCCTGTTGCCTAAAGACAATAAAGACCGTGCGCGGATATTGGATGGCTATAAAACAATGATGAAAAGCCTGAAAGATTTTCAAAGCCCTTCGGGCATGTGGAACCAGTTGATAGATGCGTCAGATTGCTGGGCCGAAACATCGGGAACAGCCATGTTCGCTTATGCCTTAATTAGCGGGGTAAAACAGGGCTGGCTAGACCAGAAAGAATATGCACCGGTTGCCCGAAAAGCCTGGCTGGCTATGGTGCCTTACATTAATGAGAATGGCGATGTACGCGAAGTTTGCGTAGGCACAAATAAAAAGAACGACAGGCAGTATTACTACGATCGCCCGCGTAACGTAGGCGACTCTCATGGACAATCGCCATACCTCTGGTGCGTTTTGGCACTAATGGAAAAATAAATCAACTTAAAAAAAGAGCTTCATTGTGCTGTATTTGGTTTTACACCAGCCGTATCTTCAGGCCGGTTTTGCACAATATGATAATCCCGGGGTACTCGCCCCGGGTTATCTGTAGTTCATTTCAATGCCCAAAGGCTTTCATTTATAACAGATTTATGCCCTGAAAAAATATTTTTTTTAATTTTCACCTTGCCTTTTGTCAATGTGCAGTTGCAGCCTGCCTGGTGGACACTTAATTTAGTCGGATTATTTTAGTGAATAATGAACGACTTTAAAAAACTGCAGGATTTAAGAACGGCTTTACTTCAAAAAATTAAGCCATCCACTATCGATCGCGACTTCTGTAACTTACTTTCCATTACTATTTTTACCACCCAGAACGATTACCTTAGTACAAACACATTGATGCAGGTATTTGGTCTTTTACCGCTGAATCAACGCAATCTAAATAACAAAGTGATTGATATGCTCGATCGTTATACCAGTTGCGCTGAGGTAAGCCTTTAAAATTCGGGTAAAAAAATCTCCTTTAAACTTAATCGTAATATTTGGTGCGTATTTTGCAAGCAAGGCTTAGCCGCCAGTTAGCATGCATAGCCAAGTGCCTAACCTTCGATCTGGAATACGCAAATAGGGTAGTCGTGGCTGACGCAACTAAATAATTAGCTTTTAAGAAAAAATGACGAAAAGACCCGTTTTTTACCTCATGGTAGCCAGTTTGTTCTCCGGCTGTACCGGTAATCCGCAACAAGCAACTGAAAAGCCTCAAAAACCGGCTACTGCTTCATCGCAAGCCAGTGCGCCCAAACCCCGGTATGAAAAAGGTTTGCTTTACGAAAATCAAAATTTTGCCTCTTATATTGATGAGGTGAAAAGGGGAGCAGGGGTAATCTCTTTTACATTGAACGTAAACGACAGACTCGATATCTGGAATCTGGACGATACCAAATTTGGCGAAATAGTGATGAATGAAGACCTGACCTACTTTACCCTAAACCTGCCTAAAAAGGTTATTGCGCGTAAATTAATACCTGAAAATGATTTCGCAGCCTTCGAATTTGATGCCGAAAAGCCCGGTTCGGATGCGAAGTACCTTTTTATCTATGCCAATAAAGAAAAAAGAAAGGTAGAAAAGAAAGCTGTTCAATTTGCTTTCACCGCCTGGAAATAATGGGTAATCCGTATTAAAAATAACATTTAGGCCTGCGGCTTTTTTTGGTTACCAGGTAGTAACCTACTGAGATTTCGTGCGAACCATAATCATAATTGCTGAGTTTATTTAAGCTATAATCGTAACCATAACCAATGCGCAGGTTGCCGCGTACAAAAAGCTCTGAAATGAATCCCACTGCACTTCTTGCAGTTAAATTGCTTTGCAAATTAGATTTAGGATATAGCTTAACCGAACTTCTGTACACCCCACCAATCCAGAAACGTTCTTTAACCAAAAGAAAAGCATTTATATCCAGAGAGGTTGGGCCATGTAAATCATCTTTAATTAAGAAAGTGGGTTTAAACACAAAATCCTGGGCAAAGGGTAAAGCAACCCCCGCGCTTAGGTAAAAATGCGGCTGAATCTTAAGATTCAGTAATTTGTAATCGCCAAATAACGATAAACTCTTGCTCAGTAAATTATTGGCAGAGAAACCGATGAAAAATTTCTCGTTTGAATAATGGATACCTGCCCTGATATCGGGCGTAATCTGGCTTACACTACCCAGCGGAATGCGGTTGTCGCCCTGCTCAATCGGGTCGAGTAAATTTCCGTTCAGGCCTGCCTGCATTACGCCAACACCCAGACCAAAGGCCAGTATGTTGGTTTCGGTACGGTCGAGTTTAATGCGGTAGGCAAAATTAGCCGAAGCATTTAACGAGTTTTGTGCCCCGATTTTATCTTTGGTAATTATGGCACCTATGCCCAGACTTTCATCGTTAATGGCCTCATCGGCCGAGATAGAAAGCGTTTGCGGAGCGCCTTTAACACCCGTCCACTGTGCACGGGCAAAAGCCTGTAAGTACAGTTCTTCCTTGTAGCCCGTATAGGCAGGGTTAATGTACATGCCGTTGAAAACATATTGTCCAAACTGTGCGTCTTGCTGTGCAACAACCACTTTGCTAAAGCAACACATCATCACCATCATTAATTTCGCTATCGTTTTCATGTTGTTTATTTTATCTGATCACAGTTACATATCCTTTATAGGCAATCCAGTCGGCGCTGCCATTTTTCACTTTCACTACATAAAAATAGGTGCCATCGCTCAGGCCAGGCGCTGTCCAGTCGTTTTTATAATCGGAGGTTTGGTAAACTGTACTTCCCCAGCGGTTAATAATTGTAACCTCATTAAATTGATAAGAATTCAGGTGTTCGAGGTAAAACGTTTCGTTTTTGCCATCCCCATTAGGCGTAAACACGTTTGGTATTCTTAAACCCGAAATTTCTTTGTTATCGGTTGAGGTATTGTTACTGAGGTTCGGATCGGTCTCATTGGCACTTACTGTTGCGGTATTGCTAACCAGCCCCATTTGTTTCGACTTCACTTTAATCACCAGTTCGGCAAACTTTCCGTTGGCCAGCCCGTCAATTTTCCATTTCACGGTGCGTAATGCAGGATCGTAATCTGCGGTTCCGTCGGTAGGTGCCGAAAGGTTTTCGAAACTCAGGTATTCAGGTAGTTTATCTTCAATCACCAGACCTGTGGCATCGTCTATTCCATTATTTCTTACATTGAGGTAATATTCAAAAACCTCGTCGTTTACTACTGTTCTCGAAGCAGACCGCTTGGTAATCGATACATCTGCCTGGCGACCTGGCACCACCAGTATTTGCACATCTTCCGATAAATCAGAAGTACAGCCACCTTTGTTAATTGAGGCTACCTTGTAAAATCCTGCTGTTGCAGTAATCAATGTCGATTTATTTTGCTCCTGAATCAGTATCCCGTCTTTAAACCATATGTACGTGCTGGCCCCTTCCGATCTGGCACGCAGGATTACCGACGACCCTTCGGTGATCGTAATCGTTTGGCGCCCTGGCGGAGCATCCTGGCTGTATCCGTTTGTTTTAAATAATAAAAGGAATAGCAGCAACAAGAAGGTATAAAACCTCAGTTTCATGTATCAGATTTACCGGGAAACAGGTGTGTAGCTTTAGAAAGTAACCGCAGTTGCTGTACCTTGTGCCGTGCCGATACTAAGTGTTGGTTTGGTTGGTTTAGCCGTAACGGTAATGGTTTTATCTACAATTTGCGGGCAATATTTGCTGCCGTTAATTTCATACCCAACTTTTAAGCGGTAAGTAATACTTCCAACAGTTGGTGCGGTAGGCGTATAACTTAATGTGTTTGCACCGGCAATGATGGTTTCTGCTCCTGCGGCAACCGTGTACCACTGATAAACCAATGCAGCTTTGGTTGGATCTTCCGGATTGGTAACGCTACCTACCTGTGCCAACGGACTTTCCACGCAGAAATTAGCAGGAGCAATGCTGGGTACAAGTGGTTTTAATACGTAAACCGGAATTTCCTGCATTTCCGATTCGCAGGAACCAGGTGTGGTAGATTTTGAACTGAGGTAGTAGTAACCTGTCTTAAGATCAGCGTTGGCAACCTTATTTCCTCCGGTTAAAGTAACACCGGTTGAAGGTGTAGTGGTAGAAGTTGCACTGTATTTTACAATCCAGTCCGTACCTGCAGTGGCAGCAGGCAGTGTGAGTTCACCATCTGAGCAAAAAAGATTTACTCCGGCCGTATTTGGCTCTAAAGTTTGTGCAGATACAGTTAAAAAGCTACCGAATAATACGATTGTAGCAATAATTAAAACGGTTTTGGTAAAGAAGTTGTTCATGGGGATTTTTTTTTAAATGATTTAATATTGTGAATTAGTGTTAACCAGCACATGTGGTGCTGTAGGTTTTGGATTTACTTTTATGTTAAAATTGATTTGTGTAGTACAGCCTGCTGCATTTTTAATTGTTAAAATCCCGGCATGAGTGCCAATAGGGGCATTAATGGGAACAGTAACAGGTATAGTTGAAGCAGGAAGAGTGAGGTTGTTTTCGGCCGGAAAACCCGACGATACCCAGCTAATGCTGTAGGTAACGGGATTATTTACCGGGTTGGTGTAACTTAGCAGGGCAGTGTTATAGCCCTGGCAAAGCTCCGAGTCGCTACCCAGTGTAAGGCTTGGCGGAGGATTTACCGTAACTAAGAAAGTCTGTGTTTTTTCTTCACAACCCTTGGCTGTTGCTGTAATTGTAGCTGTGCCATAAAAACCTGCCGACCAGGTTAACTGCCCGGTTGAAGCATTAATTAAACCTGCCGATAAAGGGGATAAACTGTAAACAATGCCGGTAGTGTTCGTTGCTGTAGCCAGATAGGTGTCGGTTCCGGCACCCATGCAGCGACTGCTGGTTAAGCCGCTGTTAAATAAAAGATTACTTACATTGCCATTTACCGTAATACTCCCCGACGAATTAAAGCTTGATGAAGGCGTGGTCGTAATGCTGTAGGTAGCCGCCGCACCCGCTACAGTTGGTGTACCGCTAATGGTTAATTTTTTAGCAGGTTTGTTGTAGCTAGAGGTTATTCCGGCAGGTAAGTTACTTACCACAACACTGTTGGTTCCATTTGGCATTGTGTAAATAATATCGTCCATAATGGTGTTGATACACACAATCCGGTCGCCCGATCCTGTAGTGGTAGATACGCTGCTCTGATCGTTATAAGTTACCTGATCTGGTTGCGAGCCTGTAATGGTGGCCGTATTGGTAAGCACTCCACTTTGCACAACTTTGGCCGTAATTTTTAACGTAACGCTGGCAAGGCTCGCCAAATCGCCAATGGTCCAGATTCCTGTAGTTGCATCGTAAGTGGTCCCCGACGGAGCAATACTGGATACGTAGGTATAGCCTGCAGGTAATTTATCGGTAACAGATACACCTACCGCATTACCGTTGCCTAAATTTTCGGCTTTTAAAGTAAATTCAACATTGGTGTTCAGCTCCGGATAATCTATATCAACGGTTTTGGTAATGGCCCTGTCGATATTGCAAAGCGAAATGTTAATAGGTAATGAAGGAGCACTGACACCACATTCGAGCTGATAGGTAACACTATAGTTGCCAGATGCACTTGCTACATATGTATTGGAGGTAGCGCCACTAATAGCCACTCCATTTAAATACCATTGGTAAGGTGCTGCATTGGCAACAGCAGTAAGCGTGGCTGTGGCACAATTGGTCTGGCTTACATTAGGTTGCTCAGCCATTTCCGGAAAACGGGTTATAAAGTTAGACATAGAGAAACCCTCTCCCTGCTGCACCATCGAAATGGTAAGTCTGCCCAAACTGGTAATGGAAACAATACCTGGCTTTCCTATGGTAGTATTGGTAAAGCTTATTAATGAAAGTCCGCTGCTACCCAACGGTTTGCGGGTGCCTATGCCGGCAATAGCTTCAATATTCTGATTGGTATAGGTGGGGCTGCCACCGATCGTGGTGAGCAAAATCGGGTCGGCACTTTTGGTTAAAATATAACCGAAATAGGCCAGGTCAGTTGTGGCAACATAGCCTGTAAACTTAGTGGTTTCTACCCGTTTAGAACCCGAACAACCTGATATAGGAACCAGCGCAGATACGTCTACCTCACAGCCTCCACCGCCCGAAACTCCACCTGTACCCGAAAAAACCGCAACGTTTTTATTAGCCACGATGATAGAAGAAGAGAAGCGCGCAGTGTTATTTGCATAATCGTAAGTGCCATAAACATAACCATGTTTAAAAGTGTATTTATCGCCAGGTTGGAGCAGCGTAACGGTTTCCGTGTTTTTTTGTGTTCCGTCAACATCGAAATAGGATATGGTAACCGTAGTATTTGCTTCAGATGCTATAATGGTTGATTGTTCTGCAGTAAGATTGCCTTCTCCTTTAACAATTACGTATTCTTTTCCTAATGATGATATCGGTGGGATAGGGTTGAAAGCCCCGTCGCCACAACCTCCGGGCGCATCGAGATCGGCAGAAGTATTCATCACAGCAGGTAAAGAGGATTCGACCAAAGTACCTATTGGCGCGTGAAACAGATAACTTTGCCCCGCATTTAAGGTAGCTGTGGCCACACCAGCAATTTTAATGATAGTATTATTCTCGATAGCCATAATGCTGTATATCGGGGTATGGGATGAACCTGCAAGATTACCATCGCGATAATAACCCACCCTAAAAGAGTTGCCTATTGCTGCATCTCCAAAACTAAACAAAGAGGCATTTCCTTTTATGTCGCCATCGCCTCCATCAGTACCCAATGCATCAGAAGCCACATTTCTTAGGTTAACAGCAATCGAGGCAGTAGCTTCTACAATAATACCGGCAGCCGATATTACCGTATTTAAACTATGCGCAGGTGCATCTTTTGGTAGGCCAGCAAAACGATAGGTAAAAGGGTTATTTTGCGAGCAACTAAAGGTGGCGATCAGGGTACCATCGCTTTTTTTAATGGTGCCGGTAACCGTTGTGGTATTATCGGTAGTAATTACAATTTCGTTAGCCTTGCTCCAGTATTGCCATGGGGCGGGGGCGATATAATGTTTGGAGTAGCTAATTGCCCGAAAGTAATTTGCTTTGAGTGTTTTTTCAGTAAGATAATTTGTAAACGGATTAGCTTTAACCGAAACAGGAATGGCATAGGCCATCGTTCCTGCCATAACAGGTAAGAGGGAAATAATGATAAAAAAAACAAACTTAAGTAGCGCTTTAATCATGTTTGGTTTAATCACCCTTCAAACCAACACCATACATGCCAGCTTCACCCAAATCTTGCAAAGGCAAGTCAGATAAATTTTAGACAATAGGTTATTACTCCTATGTAGGATTAATAATCTGGTTTAAGATGTAAAATTCAGTTCAACGGATTTCTTCAACACTAAAATACCTGAAATATTATTCCCTCAAATATGGACTGTGTTAATTTTACACCAACTTAAAAGGCTGTTTTTTAGGTGTTTTTATATAGCTATAATTACGTATTATTTATACTACATAAATAAATAGTGTTTGAATAAGAAATCGATTGCAGAAAATGAAATTGTTGTAAATAAACTACTCATAAATAAGTAATTACAGACATGCAAAACGCTTGTTGTAAAATTTGTTTTTTTTAAGCCCTGCCTGCTGTGTAGTAAGAAGCTTTAGTTGGTTTTTTTGACGAAACGGTATAAATAGCGTATGAATTTTATACTTGCTGCTGGGCAATATTAAGTGTATGTAAATTCCTGCAGGCCGATTTCTGCCCGAAATAACTGCTGGCTTTCAGATTTAACCCAAAGTTTTGTTTGGTGTTAAATATAAAGGATATAACTCCTCTGGTTGATTAACACTTCTTATGTCGGATTTTTACAATAAAAAGTCTGTTTTATTCAATTTTAGATCGGATAACATATTTATTTTTGACAATAACAACCAAATATATGATCATCCTGAAACTAAAGCTATAAAGCAACTCGTGTGCTCCCGTATCCCAGGATTAAACTAAAGATGAAAACCATTTAATATTCCGTAAAATGAAAAGAACATTAGTAGTAATCATTACTGTACTCTCCATGTTGGCGAATGTGCGGGCGCAGCAAAATACCGCGAAGGCTGAGCCCGGAAAGTTTAAACCAACCGACGAATCTTTAAAACAATATAAATACCCCGATTGGTTTCGTGATGCAAAATTCGGAATCTGGTCGCACTGGGGGCCACAGGCAGTTCCGCGCCAGGGCGATTGGTACGCAAAGAATATGTACATGCAAGGCAGTGGCCAGAATAAGTACCATGTAGCACATTACGGATCACCCACAAAGTTTGGCTATAAGGACATTATTCCCTTATGGAAAGCAGAAAAGTGGAACCCAGACCAGTTGATGGCACTTTACAAGCAGGCAGGTGCTAAATATTTTGTGAGCATGGGGTCACATCACGATATGTTTTTTTTATGGAATTCAAAGATCCATAAGTGGAATTCGGTAAATATGGGGCCTCATAAAGATGTTGTGGGCCTGTGGCAAAAAGCAGCAAAAAAAGAAGGCCTGCGCTTTGGGGTTTCTGAGCATTTAGCCGCTAGTTTTAACTGGTTTCAGCCCAGTCATGGTTCAGATAAAACCGGAGAATTTGCAGGTATTCCTTATGATGGGCACGATCCTAAATATGCGGATCTTTATCATCTCCCTGCCGATTCTGCCGACATGAAAGAATGGATTACGAACAATCCGGGCTGGCAAAAGAAGTGGTTGGAAAACGTAACCGAATTAATCGATAATTATCATCCAGATTTGCTTTATTCGGATAGTAAACTCCCTTTCGAAAATATTGGCCGTACGATGGTAGCGCACTTTTACAATCAGGATATCGCTAAAAATAAAGGTAAACTCGAAGCCGTTTATACCCCGAAAGAGCCATCAGAAGGTAAATGGGCACAGGATGTTGAACGTGGGGTATTGGATTCAATTAGTCCTTTTCCTTGGCAAACCGATACCTCTATCGGAGACTGGTACTACAGAACAGGGCAGAAGTATAAGAGTGCCGATGAAATAGCACAGCTTTTGGTAGATATTGTGAGTAAAAACGGCAATTTATTAATCAATGTGGTGCAGACTCCGGAAGGTGATCTGGAGCCTGATGTAATAAAAATTGTAACCCAAATAGGAGAATGGACCAAATTAAACGGAGAAGGGGTTTATGCAACCAGGCCCTGGAAAGTTTATGGGGAAGGCCCATCCACAATTAAATCAAACCAGACCAAAGGCCGTTTTGGTGGTTTAACCGATACGCGTAAATATCAGGCAGCAGATATCCGTTATACCACCAAAGGAAATGATCTTTTTGCATTTTGTTTGAATGTGCCTGATGGAGATATTGAAATGCAGCTGCTTGGGCGAAAATCGAAGTACCTGACTAAATCCATTAGTGCAGTTAGCCTGTTAGGTAGTAAGCAAAAGTTGAACTGGGAGCAGCGCGATGGTGCGTTAGTGATAAAAAAGCCGGCAAATTACCCAGTCTGGCAGGTAACAGGATTTAAAATAGCATTTAAAAGCAAGTAAAGGTATTGGGCATTTTTGGATGGAAAGCTTTTCAGCGCTCTGAGATGGAAATAACCAAATTTTCTGATGGATAAGATTAACTATAATGAATATTTAGAAGCACTTGAAAAAATTAACATTTTTCACATGCAGATACAGCATACCCTAACCACTATAGGGATTGCAGCCAAACGCCCCGAAATCAATGCTTCGGAACCAACTTTAATCGATTTTCTTCAAAAACATGCAACTGATAGGGTGCTCTGTGCAGTTAAATTTTTTTTGGAGTCTGAAACGGCCTATAGAAAAATACCATTTTCATCTGTAGAAGAAATTTCAATAGCTTTTTTTGCAGAAAATTATACTTTGAACCGCTTGAAAACGATCAGAGGGCTCGGACCCAAAAGTCTTCTTTTATTGCGTGAAATTTTGCTTAAGGCTGGTTACAAGATATATTGATGATAAAAAAATAAGTAAGATCTTGTCTTAAGGATTAGCCAAACATGAAAAAACCACAAAGAAAGCCCAATCGGTTTTCTTTGTGGTTAATGGTATTTTATTTAATTCGGGTTGGTGGTATGGTATCTGTTTTTACCATATTTCCTGAACCATCTATGGTTTGTACATAATGCTCCTGCTCTATGGCCGAAATTGTTGAGGTTTTACTCAACTGCAGGTAATTTGCAGTACGGGCTTTAACCCATTTACCTAAAGTAACGCTATATACGCCACCGAGCTTATAATAATATCCCTGATCGGGTACTGCATTAGGGTGGTAAGCAAAATTTAAAGTGTTAGAGCCTGATCTGTAAAATGGTTGCGAAGCCAGTGTTATCGGATTAATAATGTCATAATAATCGGTATTGGCAATACGGTAACCTGCCTCTGGCGGACCAGCCTGATACAGCTGCCCGCCCGCTGCCACAAATACAACATCAATCGGTTTGGTATTTACATCAACAGTGGTTCCCTGGAATATAGCAATTCCGTAGGCGTTACCGCTGTTTGCCAGTAAGTTGCTGGTTTTGGTACCAAAGCCATCACCATTGGTAGTTGAGTAATTGAAAGATCTGATCCATTTAGATGAAGCAATACTGGTAGAACTGGTACTATTAATCAGTTTATTTGAGCCACCTACATAAAAGAATTGTCCTTTCGAAACAGTACCGCTTGTCAGGTTAAATTTATAGGTCCTCAAATCGCCTAATGCCCAGCCCGATGTTGGATAAATTTGGGGGGTTGATGCACCAGCGTTATTGGTGGTAACTACCGAGAAAGGTGTTTCTGCAAAATTAATGTTTTTAGTTGCCAAAAACTGGATATACTCATTATTGGCATCAGTACCCATCGGATCGGCAATCCAACCCGTGATTATGGCATCAGGAATTTCAATCGTAGAACTTAAAATGGCAATATCTGAAACGGTACGCAGGCGGTGTTGCGGTTTTAAATTTCCCTTCGCATCAACAGTATTAAACACGATACCATAAAAATTGGCACTAATAGGCAATGATCTGCTTGCAAAACTTGCTGCTGCTTCGGTATGTAAGGTAATGTTATCAAAACCATCGTTTACCAGCTTATCGCCTTGCAGGATATCTGTTGGAGAAGGTAGGGGATCGAAACCTCCTTTTACAATAGCAACCAGTGTACTTTCATATTTCTCCGGATCGGCCAGAATAAAAGAACTGGGTACCTGATTAGGTGGGATTATTATTTTAGAAGCTTTTTTCTCTATGTTATTGGGAGAAATACCGGTAACCTGAAGTATGCCATCCACACGTTTTAATACTCCTCCTTCGATATTGATGTGAACCGAATCGCCGGGAACATATTTAGCCGCATCGGCGCCAATCGGAATAGCAATTCCCCTAAGTTGCGATAACCGGCGTTTATCCTGTACGATAAGCAATCCAGCAGGCAAATTCTTACCCGAATGATCAGAAATTACTACGGCAGCCAGGCTGGTAGAACCAAACATATTATCGGTACTTAAAGTAACATCAGAACCTTTGTACAGGCTCCTTAAATCAAATATCGGAATGTAGGAGCTGATGGTGCCGCCCGGGTAATTCGATTTTTTACAGCTCAGCCAGAATAACGGAACTGCAAATAAAATTATGCTATAAGCTATTATCTTTTTCATTTTAATTGTATTAATGATCCTTAACTAGGGTTTTTGCCACCAAACTTGTGTCGAAATCACATCGGCACCTTGCGCGCTTACTGCTTTTTGATAATTGGTTGGATTTGCAGATTGTACGTAAACAGGATATACCATTCTGGCAGGCATTACACCTCCATTTCTTAAACCCGGACCTTTAGGTAAAATCGGGTGTCCGGTTCTTCTGTATTCGAACCACTGTTGCATATCAACCAAAAACAAGGCATAATACTTTTGAAGATGGATTTGCTCCATTTTTTCATCGGTTGATAACGTATTATTCCAATCGATATCGGCATTAGTTACATAGTCTGTAAATTTCGATGATGAAATCGTTGTTGGAAACGATGGTACCCAATAGTTAATGGCATTAGCAATACCGGTGTTGTAATAAGTTTCTGCCGAACCGTTAATCCAGCCTTTTACAGCCGCCTCTGCCAGTATAAACTGCAACTCGGCATAGTTCATTAAAATACCCGTTAGTGGCGATTGTTGTAACGACCGTGCACCAATGGCAACACTCGAACTCGTTTGATCGTAAGAATAGAAATAAGATTCTTTTAATACGCCTGCGCCAACTAAGTAACCACTTGGCACACCTTTAAAACCACCTGTACTACCCTGAGCAATACCCAGCCTGTTTATGCCATTGTTGGCATAGCCGTTTGCGGTAGAAATATCGATACGCGGGTCGGCCCAATCCCTTAAATGATCGATAAAGAAACTGCCAATGGCCGGCGACCTGAAATCCTGCACCCTTACACCATTTACGTATGGATTAACAAAAGGATCGGTACCAGTTAAGCCGGTCCATTTTAGCGTGGCCGATTCTGCATTGCTCGCCATAACCGGGTAGTTAGCCGGATTGGTATCTACTATTTCCTTTATTTTAGCAATTGCCTGTGCCGACACTTCGGCTTTACCCGAAACCCTTAGCAATAAACGCAGGTATAAAGAATTACAAAACTTACGCCATTTGGCAATATTTCCATTAAAAACAGGGTCGCTCGATGGTGTAATAGCCGCACCCACACTTAATAACGTATTGGCTTCTTCCAGTTTTTTAAACATATCCAGGTATATGTCCTGTTGTTTATCAAAAGCAGGTTCTAAAACACCCGTGCTACCATCGTTAGAGTGGAAGTAGGGGATATCACCATAGGTATCGGATAGCATGGAATAAACCCACGACTGGCATACCAAAGAAATACCCTGATACGATTTATTTTCCTTTCCGGGTTTGCTGGCCAGTTTATAAACATCCTTAAAATTAGTTAACTGCACGTACCAGGCATTCCATAAATAGTCTGAATAGGTGTTTCTGTACTCATACCTGAATACCGTACCATCGCCATCGCTAATGCTTACCGTTACCTGCATCAGCTCGTTATTAAAATTGCGGTTACGGCTCATACCGGGCGTGAGGGTGTTCACTAATGCCGGGGCCAGTAATTTATCGGGAGTAGTTGACAGGATATTGATCGGATCGATATTAACCTCCTGAAAATCTTTATCGCAGGCAGAAAGCGTTGTAATGGCTATGCCTAAAACTGCAATAACTTTATATAGATTCTTTCTCATTTTTTTAAAGATTATATGCCTATTGATAGATTGAAACCATAAGTTCGGGTTGAAGGAAACTGACCGATTTCGAAACCGGTAACAATATCAGAGCCGCTAAGTGTACCAAACTCAGGATCAAACATCGGCCATGGCGACCAGATGAAAAGGTTACGTCCGTATACCCCTAAGGTTGCAGATGAAAGGCCTAATTTTCTTAAGAATTTAGGGTTAAACTTATAATTTAATGATGCTTCCCTGAATTTGATGAAATCAGTGCTGAATGTGCTTCCTTCGGCATTATCGGCACCCATGTGCGAACGGTAGTACTCATCAATATCATAAGCAACTGTGGTATTGGGTACGTAAGAGCCATCGGCCAGTTGTACTACACCATTACCAATAATACCGTTGTACCTACCTGGCAGGGTGCTGGTTAATTTACCTTGCTCAACCATTTTGTAGTTTAACAAAGAGTGCGCAACTGCACCAACCTGGGCATCGAACAATACATTAAGGCTAAAATTGCGATAGGCAAAATTACTTCCGATACTAAATTTATATTTAGGCATGGTATTACCCAGGTAAACTACACCATCGGTAATTTTCGCAAAACCGGTTGCTGCATCATAAACCACATTCCCCTGCGGATCGCGAACATAGCCTCTTCCGTATAAATCGCCCATACTTCCACCTACTTTAGCCACAATCTGTCCGCCGGCAACCGGCCCTGTACGTAAAATAATCGAACTATCGGTTAAAGCTTTAATTACGTTTGAGTTTGAAGCAAAAGTGGCATTCACAGTCCATTTGAAACCATTTTTGTTGGTTATCGGCGTTCCATTAAGGGCAACCTCAATACCGGTGTTGTTTACCTGGCCGGCATTAATTAAAGCCTGGTTGTAACCTGTTGAGCGGTCGATAATACGCGTTAAAATCTGGTTTTTGGTGTTACCTGCATAAACAGCCACATCAAAACCTAACCTGCCTTTAAACAAACTTACTTCAGTACCCACTTCATAGGTAGTCGTTTTAAGAGGCTTTAAGTTCTCGTTAGGCAAGATAGTAGGGTTTACTAATGAGCTATCCGGATAAGTGCCATTGGCCGCTAACGAATAGGTATAGGCAGTTCTGTAAGGTGTGGTACCGCCACTACCAACCTGCGAAACTGATGCCCTTAACTTGGCAAAGCTTACAAATTTAGGCAGCTTAAAAAACTCTGAAAGTATAAAGCTTGAGCTAATTGAAGGATAGAAAAATCCAACATTATCAGTCCGGGTTGCTGTTGCCAAAACACTACTCCAATCTTTACGGCCGGTAACATCTAAATATAAATATTTTTTGTAGTTGGCCGATAGTACGCCGTAAAAACTGTTAATCCGGTATCTGCTGGTATCTGGTATAGAAATCAGCGGATATAAGTTATTGGTTAGCTCGTAAATATTTGGGATTTTAAGGCCATCGGCACGTAAATCAGATTTATCGTATTTATTTCTCAACTGGCTTCCACCAAGCGTAGCATTGATGCCAAAATCCTTGCTGATTTTTTTATCATACCTTAATAAGAAATCGATATTGGTTTCCTGTGCGTGGATATCCTGCTTACGTACCGATCCCTGAGGTAAACGGCTTCCGGCATCGTAAGGGCGCTCTTGTGCACGTTGTTCTGATGAGTAATCGATACTGGACCTCAGCAACAAGCTTAGTTCTTTGGTAAACTGATAGCTGGCCTGGATATTTGCGGTTACATTATTGCGACCTGTTTTGTTAATGAATTCGTTAACCACGGCGTATGGGTTTTCCGGAAACGAACTGAAAGGATATTTAATGGATAAGTTTTCTTTACCATTAACCCAGTAATTTTTAATCCAGTCTATACTGGCATTGGGCTGCCAGAAAATAAACCAGTACATTAACGATTGGTTACCATAGCCTGCCCCCGGAAGGTTATCGCTAAAACGGTTACCGTAATTAATTTTGGTTGCGATTTTTAACTTCGAAGTTACATCTGTATTGGTAGATAGGGTAAGCGTAGTACGCTCAATGCCGGTTTTCGGAACAATCCAGGTATTATTCTGGTTGGTAATGGAAACCCGGGCAGTTGTGTTTTTAAAGCGGCCATCTAAACTTAAAGAGTTGGTTAAGTTTTCGCCTGTGCTAAAAAAGTCTCTGATTTCGTTTTTATAGGGTACCCAGGGAGTTCTGGTTTTACCGGTGGTTTGCGTAACCGGATCGTATTGGAAAAACATTTGACCATCAAAACGCGGTCCATAAGCAGAACTGGTTCCGCTGGTGCTGGCTCCATCGGCAGTTGTTCCGTACGAATAATAAGCAGCACCATCTAAACCCTGACCATATTCGTATTGTAAATCCGGCCAGCGGTTTACTTCTTCAAAAGATCCGTTTGAGGTAAATTTAATGTTTACTTTTTTACGTTTGGCATTACCCGATTTGGTTGTAATAATAATGGCTCCGTTTGCACCACGCTGGCCGTAAAGGGCAGCAGCGCCCGGGCCTTTTAGTACTGTTACGCTTTCTATGTCTTCCGGATTGATATCGTTAATTGAGCTTCCGTAATCGGCAGGCATGTTATCGCTACCTGTACCGTAAACACCATCCGAACTGTTTGCTGTACGTCTGCCTCCGCTATTGTTTATTACTACACCATCCAATACAATCAGGGCTTCGTTATCGCCTGTAAGGTTGTTTTCGCCCCTTAAAATGATTTTGTTTGAACCTGCAGGGCCACTGTTTGATCTGATCAGGTTTAAACCGGCCACTTTACCCGAAAGTGCATCGGTCCAGTTGGTAGATACCGCATCGGTTAATTGTGTACTGTCTATTTTAGTTACGGCATAACCCAGGGCTTTTTCCTGCCTTTTAATGCCCAATGCGGTTACTACCACTTCGTTTAACGAATTATCGGCTGCTTTAAGCTGAAAATTAAGCCTTGTTGTAGCTCCATTGGTTATTTTTACCTGTTGTTTCCGGGCAATTTCGTACGAAATAAACCTGGCCTCGATGGTATAAGTACCGGCCGCAACATTGAGGTTAAACTCTCCGTTGTTATTGGTTTGCGTCAATACATTCAATTCTACTACTTTGATCGTGGCAGCTGGTACCGGTTCGTTGTTTTCGTCTACAACAACGCCGGTTAATTTGCCCGAAACCAGGCTTTTTGCGGTAATCACAATATTGCCATTTGCATTAATTTTGTAATTAAAGGGCAATCCTTTAAGAAGCAGATCCATTATCTCGCTCAGGGGGCGTAGTCCACGCGCAACATAAGCCTTTTTTTGATCGTTTAACAAGGTGTTGTTATAGGCAATGGTATTACCGCTAAGCTTCTCGAGGTTTTCGAAAGCCTTTTTTAAGGTAATTCCATCGGCTTCGAATTGGATTTTCTTGTCCGACTGGGCATTTGCACTATTGGTAAATAAGAGTGTATTAACGGCAATAAAGGCCAGCAATACCAATAGTTTTGAGTGATACTGGTGGATGTTTTTCAACCACCTGGTATTAATTTTCATATCTTTACTAAGTTTTACTTTTTCAAATGAGTTTAACAGTTTTCCGGGTCCGGAATGTGTCCAGCATTTCGGGCCATTTTATTTTGTAATCTTTATACCATATCTATTTCCATAATTTATTGTTCATAAATAATCACCTTGTTTTCATAGATTTTATATTTTGCGCCAGATAGTTTGGCAATCACTTCCATAATTTGATTTACTGCACATTTGTTAAATTTTGCTGTTAGTTTCATGGTTTTAAGCGGCTCGCTTTTAATGAGAACTTCTACATCGTACTCACGGCTGATTACATCGGCAATCTCGCTGAGTGGCTGATTGTAAAAAAACAGTTTGTACTCCCGCCAGCTATCAAAATCACTTGCATTTACCACTTTTTTTGTGGCATGGCCGCTTTCCTTAATAATGTTTAGCTGCTCGTTAGGTAAAAGAAATTTAACCGGAGCAGCCTTGCCGTTATTTTTAACAATAACCCCAACTTTACCTGTTTGAACGGTTATGCTGATTGTTTTGGCCGATTGGTAAGTGTTAATGTTAAATGATGTACCGAGTACAGTGGTACTTACATTTCCGGTGTAAACTACAAAGGGTTGCTTATCCCGGTGCTGCACATCAAAAAAGGCTTCGCCCTCCAGGTAAACAATTCTTTTACCGGTATTAAAATTTTGAGCGTAACGGATTTTACTGTCACCGTTTAGGTAGATATTCGATCCATCGGGCATAGATACCAGTCTTTTTTGTCCCTTCGGGTTATAAATTTCGTGATAGGCCACCCGAACCACCGATTTAGCAGGGATTAGCTTAAAATAAATGACTGGCAGCATGAAAATAACCAATACAGCTGCAGCAATACTGAGATATTTGCGGTAATTAATTTTCCTGATTTTGGCGATTGGCGCAGGCGTGCTATTGTTTACATGTTGCTGAATAGCGGCCCAGTTTTTTTGCTGGTTGGCAGGCTTATTTAAAAACTGATCGGCCGTTTCAAAGGCTTGAAGGGTTTCCCTAAAAATCTGCTGGTTCTCCTGACTGCTGTCAACCCAGATGAGTAAGTCGGTAAGATCTTCGCTGCGTATGGTTTTCTTGCTGTAATCTTCAATTAATTTATAGTAATGCTGGTCCATTTAATCGTGCTGTTCTACAGGGAAGACAGGATAATGGAAGAGAATACGTAGTTGAAAAAGTTAAGTTATAATTAAGAAAATGTTAACCTGATCGAAAAGGGTAACTAGTGCTAATGGTGAACTGTTAAATGGCCGAGCGGTCGGCTGCGAGGTGCCTGAAATTTTTTACGGCCTGGTATAGTAGTGTTTCTACTGTTCGTACCGAGATGCCCAATATTTCCGAAATCATGTTTTTTTCGAGCAGGTCTAACCGGCTCATTAAAAGTACCTCACGCTGGCGCTCCGGTAATAAATTAATTAAACCTATAATTTCGGTATGCGATTCGTGGCTGGCAAGTAAATCGTGTGGATTTAAATAGGGATCAGGAAAATTTAAACTATCCTCGTAATCGTTTAAACTCAGCGTATTTAATTTTACTCTTTGTATTTCGTTAAATGAAAGGTTCTTGGCCGATGCAAAAAGATATTTTTTGATCGATGTAATTTGCAGGTCGCTCCGCTTATCCCACAATTTCATAAACAAATCGGCAATGAGTTCTTCTGCCTTGCTGTAATCCCTGATGTAAATAGAGGTAAACTTGCACAGGGTAGGATAATATCTGTTAAATAAGGTTTCGAGGGCAAGGCTATCTTCATTGATGAGCAAAGACACTAAATCTTCGTCGCTTTTGCTTATGTATATATCCTTCATGCTGGCAGCAAAATTAGATGCCAAACATTATGGGAATATTAAGATAACTTTGCCTTTAGGTTAGCGATGTATTAATTTGGTTGGATTCGTATGGTTTGAGTAACCAGTAGAAATTAAAGCATTAATTTGAGTAAAAATAAAAACACCGAACTACACTTTTGGGTGTAAAATTGGGTGTTTTTATTTAACTGGCTGGTAGCTAGTTTTTTGTGGATCCGAAGGGAGTCGAACCTAACGGTTTATATATCTGTAAATCAGTGAGTTGTAATTCTATTTATGCCTTGAGGCACCAAATGCTCACCTCTATTTATTTTAAGTGCAAATTCCTATTTTTAAAGATAGTAAAATGATTTAAAATTTTCAAAAATAAGGAGGAAATTGATTCTATGTAGACATCTGAAACCGTAAACCGAATCAGGGTTGTTAAACTGGATTTTTTGCCGTCCGCAGTTAGTTCAGGATCGAATAAATTTGTTTGCAATTTCAAAGAGTCAACTTCTAAACAATTGACGCAGCGCGTAATCTTAGAATGGAAGGGCTTATTTTAGTCTAAGAAGTTCTTCCACCAGGAGATGGACTGTAGTAGAAGATTCCTCATTCCCAGGGTTTCGTGGTTCTTCTTTTGTATCATAAATGCGCTGTGCCCTAATTGTGGCAATGTCACATCTGCTTACCGGTTTTCCATTTTTATCGGTTTTGACGGTTTCGAAGAGAACTTCATAGATTTCTTTTGAAATCTTTTTGCTATGGTGCCCATCGTAGACAAGGCCGAAAGGTTTGAGGTAACTATTAAGTTTACTGTGGTAATCCGTACGTAACATTGTTGTTTCCTCCCTGTTTACCGATGCCTATCCGGACAAGGTCGATCCTCTGATCCTGGCCGATGCTTTGGTTTCTCAACGGCAAACCTACATCCATATCTTAACTTCTGTTGGAATACTGGCAAAATAGAAACTTGATACGGCTATTCTCAAAAAAATAGCGTTAACCAAAAAGCTGGATATTGGACAATCACAAAGAGCATCGGAAGGTAACCTTCAATAGAGATCAAGCTGGCCAGGTCAGCTCACTTTCGTTTTAAAACGGGGAGGAAAGTTCGTGTATGAAAAAGTATAATAAACACTGGCATAATAGGTTGCTGTGCAGCTTTAGCTGAGCAATAAAAGTCTTCTGCTATGCTAACTTTGCTATTTTGTTCGCATTTGCTAAAGCCTTGTAAATTATTTTTGCTCATTTTCAGTAGCTTAGCGCTTAGGGTGGATAAACCGATGTCAATTGACCCCACCTGACCAAAAATAGTTTTATTATAACAGGTTTGTATTCAACATACTTACAAGCAATTAAAAATTGGTCAGGTGGGGGTAAATTAATTGGTAATTCCAGTAAGGGTATCTTTATTGGGAACTTTTCTACCCAGCATAATTGAATAATCGCTGGTCCATTTGCACATAAAAAGTGCTTTCAGTGAATGTTTACCAGATTCGACTTGTTGAGCATACAATATTTGGACCGTTAACAGTAATATGGAAATTAATGATGTTAGGGTTTTCTTCATCATTTGTGATATGTCATTAGCTGTGAAATTGTGGATCTTAATTTTTTGCTTCCAATATTAAGCAAAACTGATTAAGTTAAATGAGCTTGCTTTCGCACTCCTTAATCTAAATCTTATTTCTACCAAATATTGGGGAAAAGCCATATATTAGGGCTATGGTAAATGGAAGAAATACATATACTCATACCAATAATCTAGTGGTTCGTATTGGTATTGGTTAGTTCTCGTTGTCTTGTTATCGTAAATGTCGTAAGTTCGCTTATGTACTACATAAAACGCTCCTGCAGGAGTTTTTAACTTCTACTCAATAACCTTGCAATTACCAAATTCATCAAGCAAAAATGGCTTTCCTTGAAAAAAGGCACTGCCATTACTATAGCTTGCCAATCGATAATGAACGTTTGCCCCCATGTTTTTAAATACAACCGCTAGAGATGTTTTATTAACCTTACTCCAAGAAACTATCTTCCAACCTTTGTCAGTCATTGTTGCTAGGTAGAGTGCTTTAGAATTTGAGAGTTTTTTCCCGATAACAAGCTGTATATCGTAACTTATGGTTCTTTCTGGTGTTATATCGACCATCTTAGGTAGATTTAATGTAAAAGGTATGTCTCTCGTTGCCACCCCATAATCATATAGCTCTTTATATGGATTTATTGCTAATTTCTGGTCAAAAACATTACGGTAAAATTTGCATACCCTAAATTTGTACAAATTGGCATACAAATCACTTTTAAATGATCGCGTAGCAATATTGAAGGTCGACACTAAAGTTCTTCCAATACTTGAGCCATCCAAAGTCGGCGTAAATTCGTATGTGCTTGGCACTCCAATGCTTCTTAAAGCATGCACGTGTGTCATAGATATATCCTCTAAATCTGAATATCCTTCATCAACATGACGAAGTTTTCGTAAATCTAATGAGGAAGAAAAGTCAACGTGGCGATGCTCTAAATCTAATACCTCAAACATTGGTGATATATAGTTCTCTAATACGGAAAGTGTATCCAAATCTTTCATTAAGACGTCACTAATGAAGGGCAGGTATCTCTGTCGGTAAAAGGATTGATACCCGTACGGAGTTTCATTATTTACTTGATAAGGCGCTACATAATTGCAAAAATCTTCAATTGATACTTTATTAATCCAGGCATAGTTCTTCCTCATTTTTAAAAGACCATTCACATGCCTGATCAAAAATTGTGCTTTTATAGTATTGATATCAAAAAGCGTATCAATAACTAATCGCTGTCCTGAAGTGTGAGAGAGAGTTTCCATGGAATCTACAGTTATTGGATTGATGATGCTGTATTTTAATCCAGAAGATTTAACAATATTGTATTTAAGACGGTATTGATAAGGCAACGCCTTCAAAAAAAATTCACACAAGTGCATCGCATCTGAATCGCGCTGTTGAGAATAAAAAACCAGAAAACTATTAATCTCTTCTTTATTATTATTCGTCTGAGCCAATAAATATGAAAAATCCTTGTGGATCGGCTTGCAGCTAGGCAAAATGATTAAATGTATGGAAAACAAGAACCACAATAAATTGCGTATAAAAATCATTCTAAAATTTATGCTCATTAGGATTTTATATGCCCACCTCTGTATTCGAACTAGAAAACGGGACTTCAACTATAATTCTAGTTATTTGCTGTGAAAATAAGTAATCATCTACTGTTTTGTAAAAGTATAATTTTAGTTAGAGTTTGTTAATATAAAATGTTAACTTTAATTAATGAAACTCTCTCAGTCTATTCTTTTCGACAGGAAGGCTTATATCAAAGTCTGGCTTTTGTTCTGCATTTGTATGTTTTCTCTCAGTTGTACTAACAATCATATTAAGTTTAATAAAGGAGATTTAGCTGTTATCTTTAAGAAAGCGGTCAAGGATAAGAAGAAGGTTTTTATTTTGGTGTCAGATAGTTTATGCGACAAGTGCATACAATTCGAAGATTTTTTAAATACTCAACAAGCAACAGTCAATCGTCTGCAAAGTGAATTTATATGCTATAAGGTAAATGTCAGAAACCCCATAGATCGCGAAACAGCTGCCTTGCTTAAAGTTCCATCGTATCCATTTCCATTTTTTTTTCAATCTGATGGTCAACTGATAGCTTTCGGGTTTCCTAATACAAAAACATACGATATTCAAGATTTGAATAGAATAACCATAGATGAGAATGTATTTACTGAACTTTTCGGTCTTAATATAGATACCAAAGCATACAAGCGCCTTATAACTTTAGTGCTTAAGGCAAAGATTATGTCCTCTAGTAGAAAAAAATCTGAAGTCGAATCTGCCGTTAGATTGGTGGATAGTTCGCTAAAAATTGCACCTTATCCTTATAATGTTCGCCTTTTTAATGAGATTTCACCCAAAATATCTTCGACCCATAGTCGGAAATTATTAAAACATTACAAAGCAACTAGTTCAGACTATTTTCTTTATGAAGACGTGGAAGGTTACATGAAAATAGAAGATTCAAAGTCAACAATTGATTTTGCTGCTGAGGATGAATATAGTGATTTCGAGTTTTCAGAAAAACGAAAAGACTTGGGAAAACTTAAGAAAGGTCAAGCGTATAAGTTTCAATTTGAAATATCGAATGTATCTAAACATTCGATATTTATTGAATCGGTAAACCACCCTTGTGACTGTCTAAAATTGAATTGGTCTAAAGACATAATCAACATTGGCGGGAAAAAAGTAGTATATGGGACGTTTATACCCTACCAAACTGGCGAGTTTATTAAGGATATTTATGTTCATACTAACTCCATAACTCAACCGATGAAAATCTATCAAATTAAAGGAATTGTCCATTAACATATATAATTAATTTTTATGAAAAAAACGTTCACATTTTTAATCATTTTAGTAATAGGCCTCGTTTCTACTGCGAGAACTGTTCGTCAACCACTTTGGGCCCAATGTGGAGGATCAACTTGGACCGGTGCAACTACATGTGTAGATGGTGCCTATTGTAAATTTGTAAATGCAAATTATTCACAGTGCGTTCCCAAACCTTAGAGATAGGGAGGCTAAGTCAAATGTCTAAAGTGGTTAAAAACTGCTTTAGACATTTATAATTTACCTCTGACACTAAGCAACTTTCACAACTACCAACAACTCCATTTGATAACTACCTCACGTAATTAAATTTCGTTTGGCTTTACAAAGACGGTACAGTTGCTTCTCGATAAGATCAATGATTTTAGAATGATTCATAAAACTTTAACCATTCAAAAAAAAATATCTTCAGTATAAATACCAGGAGGTCTACTGAAGCGACTTTCCCCTACCACCAAATTTGCTGATTGTCTTCAATCACGAAAGGCCTTACATTACTGCTCAAGATTGGATTTTCGGCTTCTAATTTTAATAATATATTAACTGGCACGTTATTAAAAATCAATGAGCTAGATATAGCCCTTTTTGTCTCGATCGCAATCCAATTTTGCTTTATCCTGTCCCAATAGAATAAAGTATAGGTTGCTTTTGGTTTTATCACCTCATTTCTGTCGGATTCAAAAAAAGTGAAGGAAGTGTTTGGCAATTTAGTTTTGACCAAGTATGATGTTGCACCTTCTGTGTTTAGCAAAAATGGCCCATCTATTAAATTTAATCTTCCATCTTTAAAACTAGCGAGATGATATAAAATCTTTCTGCCCATATTCAAAAAAGTTACACTTTGAGTGGATGCATCCAGTTTTGACCAAGCTAAAGGTCTCCATTGTCCATCATTATAAACACATAAGTATAGTACATTGAACTGGGAACTCCTCAGTTTGCACCTTATGTTACTCACTGGGGTTCGCTCATTGGTAATATCAATAAAATTTGAAAAGTTAAAATATTCTGGGATATCTTGCTTTTTTTCACCAGATTCGATAATTTGATCCAGAGGACTTACCACATGTTCAAATGTTCTCCGATACATCTTTGCTATCTGATATTTAAATGGAACTGTATCTCCTGCAAATACAGGATAGAATTTGTTATTTTCGAATAAAATTGCTTCCTGGGCATGACCGTAATTAAATTTCCCCCATAATGGGATTTTCTCATATGCCGTAGGAATCCCCATTGATCGAAAAACATACATGGATCTAATGGCATAATCTTCACAATCGAATGGAACCCTGGTTTTTATTATCTGACTAGCTGTTTGATTAATCGCTGGCTTATTTAAATGGGGTTTTCTGATCATCACATATTGACTAGTTCCTGTCAATTCATCATTTATAATTTTATAAATTTGCTTGGTTGATAATTCCCGCATTGCAAAGGTTGATAAGTAATTGGAATAACGAATCCTAAAATAGGACCTCCAATCGTTGATTTCCTCAAGACCAACGCGGTATGGCAATACATAATTTAAAAAATATGAAAACGGGAAATCCTTTTTTTTAAAATTCTTCCAAAACTTATAAGATTCGATGGCCGCATTGACATTTTCAATAAGCATACTATCTGTTACTTGAGAAGAATCGGAAATCATTTCCAATACTGGATGTGCACCTAGACTGTCCAAGACCTCCTGGGCGCCAAGTTTACCCTTATATGTGCTGACTAGATTGGTTAAATCATTTTCAT
Source organism: Pedobacter ghigonis (assembly GCF_903166585.1). Taxonomy (GTDB): domain Bacteria; phylum Bacteroidota; class Bacteroidia; order Sphingobacteriales; family Sphingobacteriaceae; genus Pedobacter; species Pedobacter ghigonis. The sequence continues at coordinate 37,256 of NZ_CAESCM010000008.1, read as the reverse complement.
CTTGCGCCAAGTATTTTATCTTCACCGATTGATGATACGATAAGTTTTTTATAAGAAATCTGGCACATGACAGCTTTAAAGAGTCATTTTCGAAATGACTAAGAACTTTAATATGCTTAATGTTATCAGCCTTATTACATGAGTTGAAAGATATTGCTATGCAAATGTTGAATGATATGAGTATAGCTTTAATGCTAATTATGCCATGAAAAGAATTTCTGTGGAATGAATTAAGTCTAGAGCATGTTTTCAAAATAACTCGATAATGTTAAAAAAATAAAAGTAGAAATTTTCGTCGATAAGTGCGTATTTTGAGCGAATAAGTTTTAGTATCCCGCCTTATAATATCAAAACGTTATCTCATTTCTGGACGATATAGTTGTTACTTAGGCAATTGACTAAATAGACCAAAATTACTGTAATTTTTAGGCGATCGAAAATATTTTGAATTTCCTGGTATCTTCTAACGGTAATTATATTTTTTTTTATACCTTTAAAATAATTATGAAAAAGCTCTCAATTTACTTAAGCATTCTGCTTCTGTTCGCATGCAACAAAAGAAGCACAGAGTTCTCTCCAGAATTCAGTAAGGCCAATGATGTTGGTACAATAAGCGAAACAATATTTGATAATGTATCTAGACTATCGAGCAGTGAAGATCGTTTACTAGCTTATTCGACGTTATCGAATGAAGATAGGTATAGGTACTGGTTGTCAAAAATGTCTAAAATAGTCGCTAACTTAGAGTCAGGAAGTGAACGAAGAAAGGCTTTGGTAGTCTTTAAAGATAATCTTTCAGTTGACTTGTTTCGTGAAAGTGATCAGAAACAAATCTTCATGACACACTGGTTACCAAAATGGATTGAAAATTCGAAGTCACTTTTTTCAGTTGAAGAAATTAATGAATATGTTTTCACATCAGAGTATTTCGAGGAATCACACACTTCAGCAAGCCTGACTACTACCGGAACTGAGAGTGCAAGATGCAGTTGCGCCATTGGCTCTAGTTATACTTGTCTTGGTTTAGATCCGATTCCCCCACACGCACCCAAGTTTGGAACATGCATAGGCGCAGAAACTTGCATAACCCTTAGTCGCGGATGTGGCGCATTGGGCGATGATAGTTGCACCGGCAACGGATGTATTGGAATTATGTAACCTCTTAATCAAATAATAATGAACATTAAATCTTATTTGTTAATATCATTTTTGGTATTAGCTTTTGGCTGTAAAAAGTCGCATCAAGCAGATGATCAGGTAGCGACGACGCGAACTGGTATACAGACTGCTTTAGTGCACGATATCCTAGCAATAACAAATGATGACAATCGAAGGCTAGCCTTTTCCCAGTTATCTAACATACAGCGATTTGATTTTTGGAAGGCGAAACTCTCTATGACACTGGACAAAACTAATTATACTGCTGCACAGCTAGAATTGCTCAGGGAAATGTATGGATACATTGTCCCCCGCATTTTCGAAGAATCTGATGAAAAAGAAATATTTCATAATAGTGTAGTTCCTATGTGGGTCCGAAAAGCTTCAAAAATATTTTCATCTAAAGAGATTTACGAAATTCTCTTTTCTTTAGATTATGAAGAGCAACCCGTTATGGCCCTTAGCACTAGTGGAAGCGAGACAGCTGGTTGCATCTGTGCTGTAGGGTCCGGCTATACCTGCGGAAAATGGAATGGTAGTTATCCTCCTGGATTTACCTGGGGCACCTGTACGAAATCATCTTCAAACGATTGTGCAGAATATAGAGATTGTGGTGCTTTGTTTGATTTAATGTGTAATGGAGACATTTGTAATTGGTAGAATGCTTATAACTAGAAGATTAATAATGATTACTTTGGTTGCTGTGTCAGCAATGGCATGTAATTCTTCAGAGAAACCAAAGGAGGAAGATGGAAATTTTACAAAAATTGAGATTTTGGAACAAAAGTTCAGTTTTGGCGCGATAGCTAAAGGTGATTCAGTAAGCCATGAATTCAAAATTTTAAATAAGGGTAGCATGCCCTTGATAATATCATCGGCTCAAGCCAGCTGTGGTTGCACTGTCCCTACTTGGTCAAAAACTGCTGTTGCAATTGGAGATACGGCGATCATTAGGGTAAACTTTAAGCCTACAGAGAAAATGTCTGGCTATGTTAATAAATCCGTAGTATTTCAAAGTAACATAAAAGATCGTTTTGCTGTCCTTTATCTTCGCGGAATGATAAAATAGGAAATGGGATGTGATAAGATTTATCCGAAATACTCCAGGCATCTCACTAATTCATAAACCCAAAGTTGCTAATGTAATCTACGTGGTTACAATTTTAATGTTGATGTTTGGGTCAAGTACGTATGATGACGATCTGCCGAATCATTTGATAAACTACAGGGAACTCTACATACTTATATCATCTGCACTGTTCACAATCCTTATTTTTGGTGCACAAATTTTGAAAGGGAGGGGCATACAGCTTACTAAAATTGATATAGCCGTTATTGGATATTTTTTGTTCATAGGCTTCAGGTCATACCATCAGTTCGATTGGTCCTACTTGGTTTTCTTTTCAATTTCGAAAAGTGTCAATTACATATTATTATACTTCCTGGTAAGAGTGGTGTCATTCCCAATAAAGTCAAGATCTATTCTTGCATCCCCTTTTCTATTGATTTTTATTATTCAACTGATGATAGGAATGTGTCAGGTCTTAGGATTGTTAGAATCGTTCAATCTAAATTTCAAAGTTAGTGGCTTATTTTTTAATCCTGGTCCGTATATAATTCACTTAAGCTCGTTATTTCCATTACTTTTATTTTTACTTTTAGAATATTGGAGTAAAATACCGTTATTCCTGAAAATTGTCTTTTCTTTTCTTACAATGACCTTTGCATATCTTGTAATTATCGGTGATTCCAGGTCCGCTTGGATCGCTATATTTATAACGTCATCTATCATAGGAATCCTACACTACTATGAGAAATTAGTTGGGTTTCTGAATACAAAAACTATCTCCTTACTATCAGTATTACTTTTATTTTCATCACTGGTTCTATATAATTATAAATACCCTTCATCCGTCGGAAGACTTTTCATCTGGATGAGGAGCTTTGAATTATTTCTAAAAAAACCTTTCTTCGGCGTTGGGAAAGGCTTTTTTGGTGTAAACTATCAGAACATGCAAATGGATTACTTTCAAATGAACCCTCACAGTTCGTTTATTAAATCCGCTGATGATGTGAGATTTGCATTCAACGACTACTTGCAGATCCTTTGCGAAGTTGGAATAGTCGGGCTAGTTTTATATCTCTTAATATTTGTGTATTTGTTAAAACCATTGATTAATAACAAATACAGCAATAATTCAAATGTTTTACCATTCTATATTTCGTTATTAAGCATACTCATTTGTGGCTTGTTCTCATATCCCTCATCGACGGTCGAAATTCAATCACTTTGTGTGATTCTAATTGCTATAATCGCGGCAAAGCAGGAACCCGCAACACCCGTAAGTATCCAAAGAAGCTTGGGTGTTATTTTGCCATATACTTTTTGCATAATTGCACTTTGTATATTAGTTTTATCAACAGTTCGCTATCGCGCATTTAGCACATTCTCGGCGTTTAGCAGTAGACTCACCAACAAGGAAGCTCTTTTAAAGTACGAAAAGCTTTTTCCATTCATCAAAGATGATCCAACTTACACTTTGAACTATGCGAGCCTTAACTTTAGACTAAACAGACCAATGGTTGCTATATCATTGTTAGAAAATGGAATACTGAATTTACCTGAAAAAGAATACTATTATCATCTAGCATCGTATTATAACCACATGCATAATTTCAAAAAGACTGAACAGGTACTTCTAAAGATCAACTATAATTGCCCGAACCTTTTATATCCGAAATATTTATTGGCGAAGTTTTACCATGAAAAAAATAAAACCGTACAGTTTCAGATGTTAGCAAAGCAAATCGCCTCGTTTGAAGCAGTAGGTGACGAAGATCTGATAGACAATTTAAAAACAGAAATTTATTTACTAACTACCCTTCAAAGCAGATAACGTTTTTTTAGAATGACCGTGATACATTCTTGCCATCCAAATTAAATAAGGAATTAAAAAAAGAATTTCAAATGTTATCTTTCTATTAGCCAAGGGATCTATGGTTACGAATTGTTCAACAGAAAAGAATAGATAAATAAACATGCTCACTAAAGCGTCCAAATAGCCAATTTTTATTGCCCAAGGTTTGTCTCCCAAGATACCAAAGCCGACAATAAGTTTGCTAATTGAAATAAATAAAATGGTAAGCCCTGAAAAAGAAACCACATCAGTTGTATGTAAAGCGCCAAATGAATAAGAGGTCGGCATAAAATTCCCTAATAAGACAGATAGTGGTGAGATAAGCCCAGCTAAAATAAGTATTAAAGCAATTCGCTTAGAAGTCGATGTAAATATATGAGAGTCCATGAGATTAGATTATGCTTAAAATTAATATATAGTCGTCACATTTCCAAATTAAAATTGTTTTTTCACACAGGTGCGTATTTCAGAGAAAGTGATTCTTCCCCAATTTTGGTCTGCTTTCCGATTACACCGGAACTATCTAGAATTCTACTTTTAACTGGTCTGAATTTTGGGAAGTGCATGGTAGTGGCTCCAAACAAGGAAGTTTTGGACAAATTGCAAAAAGGACTGGTGGACGAGGCATCCAGCGTTTACAAAAACATCGTGGACGAAGTCTACAGTTATGCCATGAGTGCACCCTCGCAAGTCTTAGATACCACAAAAGGAACACTGTTCGGGGCTTACAATGCCGTAACGGGCTACTATCAGAACGCACGCAAATTTAAAGACGGAGAAGCCAAGTTTAAATCCATCATCGAGGGTACAGCCAAACAGCGGGGACAGTCAGCATTTGACCTGTGTCTGGAACTCGGCAAAAACGGCAACGTAGCCTTTCAGTTAAATTGATTATTCGGGAGCGGGCAACCGCTCCCTTAAAAACTTAAGACCATGAATGGGTTAACAGAGAAAACAGAATTTAAAGCGCTGATTACAGTCGCACAGACCTTGCTATTTTTTTGGAGGCTGTATGGTAAAGGCATATCGGCAGGGGATGCTAAAGCAGTAACCTGTTCTTCAGAGAGGCAAGGGCGGTCTACAACTTTGACTTTTGCCTTGAAATTGGCGAAAGGATCTCGTATCAACCATCCGTTTGCAAGGCAGCGTTTGATTACTTTTTTCAAGTTCTTGATGTATTTTACTGCTGAATTGTTGTTGCATTTTCTGGTCGTCCTCAAAAAGAATTCGTAGTCGGTTATGAATTGGTGATCAATCTTCCTGATGTCAATGTCTGAAATTTTGTGTTTTTCTTTTAGATATTGTTTTAAATGTCTTAAAGCAGTCTGGTAACGCAACAGGGTCATTGGCGCAAATTCAATACCAACAAGTTCTGTCATTTCACTGTTGTGTTCTTCAAAAACTTCTGTGAGTTTCTTTATTTTTCTACCTTTTCCTAAAAAATCGTCTGCCAGGCTTTGTGCGGTTATCTGTTCGCCGAGCATTATTAGGTTTCTGTGGGATTCATGTATTTTTGATTCCAACTGTCTTAGGTATAGGTTAATAGTTTTTGCCTGAAAGGAATGTCCCAATAATTTGCCGTTCAGCCAGTCTACTTCAAGACACTGTTTGCCCGTAGCAAGATCAACCCGTTTTTTTTCGATTGTAATCCTCATGTAGATGGAGGATGTACCCTCTTGATCTGTTTTTCCTTTCTTAAGAAAGAATAGTAAACTGAAATTTCTTTTCATAAAAGTAATCTTAAAGGTGAAATAAAGTTAAGATTGCAGTCAAAAAAAGTCAAGATGTGTACAAGGTAAACTAGTTGATTAACAGTTTGTTAACCCCTAAAGCGGTGAGTCCGAAACTTTCGTAGTTCGACTCACCGCTTGACTCACCTCTTATATGCGTTTTTTGGTCAAAAAAGCCACTAAATACCAAAAAACAAAAGCCTGCAAATTGTTGATTTGCAGGCTTTTAATGTTTTTCAGTGATTTCTGATACTGATTCCAGTGGAGCCGAAGGGAGTCGAACCCTTGTCCAGTTGTGAGATAAATTATACCTTCTACATGCTTATTTTTCAATTGATTTTCGGGAAATAAACCGGCTGAAAACCGACCTTATTTAAATCCTTAGATACTTTATCTCACTTTAAGTCGCATCTCCTTAAAGCCAGCTTTGTTGTTTCGATGCCCCAGATTCTAACCCAACAATGCAGCAGTTAGAGGGACAAAAGCTAAGCGTAGTTCTAAACTAGGCAGCTAAGGCGTAAGTATTTTCGCCAATTAAAATGTGATCGTTCACTTTAAGTGCTCTCCGAACAACGCACTGCATGCTAACATAACCTTCGCCACCCTGTCAAATCCAAGAACGGCCCCGGGTTTTCAGTTTGCAACTATCAATTGCAAAGCAGAACTACAAATATACAAATTTATTGGTTAACTGGTTAATTGTTTAAATTGGTTAACTGTCTTCCCCATCAAATTCCCAACTGGTTCAGTAGCTCATTGGTCATTAGTAACTGCAAACTACCAATTGCAAACTGCATCAAGGTTAACTGGTTAATTGTTTAAATTGATTAACTGTAAAGATCCTCTAAACAATTAACCAATTTAAACTTATCTTCCATTATCCATCTTCCATTTTATACTATACTTGTCTTCCAGGATATTCTTGTAAAGCGATTTCCAAACAATCCATGGCAGCATTTAAATCATCCGTATTCAACACATAGGCCATGCGTACTTCATTTTTACCCGATCCTGGTGTAGAATAGAAACCTGTAGCAGGTGCCATCATCACCGTTTGGTTATTGTGGTTAAATTCTTCTAAAATCCACTGACAGAATTTATCTGCATCATCGATTGGGAATTTAGCCACCACATAAAATGCACCACCTGGATTAGGACAGAAAACACCTTCAATATTATTTAAACGCCCAACTAAAGTATCGCGGCGTAAAGTATATTCGGTATTTACCTTTTCAAAGTAGCTATCTGGCGTATCAACAGCAGCTGCGCCTGCAATCTGCTCTACCATACCCGGACTTAACCTCGCTTGTGCAAATTTTAATCCCGAAGCAATTACCTCTTTGTTTTTAGTAATTAAACAGCCTAAACGGGCACCACAGGCACTGTAACGCTTCGATACCGTATCCATAATCACCACATTTTCATCAAGGCCATCTAAATGCATCGGAGAAATAAATTCTCTTCCATCGTAACAGAATTCGCGGTAAGCCTCATCTGAGAACAAGAACAGGTCGTATTTTACACAAAGTGTTTTTAAAGCTTCAAGTTCTTCTCTCGAGTATAAATAACCTGTTGGGTTATTCGGGTTACAGATAATAATCGCTTTGGTTTTCTCGGTAATCAGCTTTTCAAATTCTGCAATTGGAGGCAATGCAAAACCATTTTCGATATACGATAAAATAGGTTTTACCACAACGTTACTCATGCAGGCAAAGCCATTGTAATTGGCATAAAATGGCTCAGGGATAATGATTTCATCACCTTCATTTACACAGGTTTGCATGGCAATGGTAATGGCTTCAGAGCCACCAACCGTTACCAGTATATTTTCGGGGCTAATGTTGTAACCCAGTTTATTGTAGTATTCGGTAAGTTTTAAGCGGTAGGCAAGTGTACCTTCTGATGGTGTATAGGCCCAAACATTAAAATCAATGTTTTTAATGGCATTTAACATCCCTTCCGGTGTTTCAATATCAGGCTGGCCAATATTTAAATGGTAAACCTTTTTACCATCTTTTTTAGCTTGATCAGCAAATGGAGTTAACTTTCTAATGGGCGATGCAGGCATCTGCACGCCTTTTTGTGAAATTTTTGGCATGGCACAAAAATAAAAAAGTCCCGATGAAAATCGGGACTTTTTAAAATAATATCGTTTAAAAAATTACTTTGAAGCTGGTGCAACGGTTTCGCCTTTAATGTAAAGTACTTTAATCGGTGTTTTTGCATTAGAAGTAATAGTTACTGCTTTAGAGAAAGTAGATGGGCCAGCGGCAGCGTTGAAAGTTACCGAAATTACACCTGTTTCACCTTTTTTAAGTGGAGTAGAAGTATATTTAGGAACTGTACAGCCACAGCTTGCTTCAGCTTTGCTGATAATTAACGGCTCTTCGCCAACGTTGGTGTATTTAAAATCGTAAGTTACTGGTTTGTTTAAAACAATTTTACCAAAATCATGTGTTTCCGACTCAAACTTAAATTCAGCAGGTTTAGTTTGTGCGTTTGCAGCAATACCAAAACCTAATACAAAAGCGAATAATACTAAGATCTTTTTCATGTTATGTGGGTGTATTTTATTTTTAAATTACTCAAACAAATTTAATGTTTTCAAATTAAAACAAAAACTATTCCAATTATATTTTACAATTCCATATATAATTTTACATAAGAGGATAAAGGCAAACTTTTAATTTTGTCTATATTTGCCGCAACCAATCTTTGATTACTATGCAGAATGAAAAATTGATTACCAATGCTATTGATGCTGCTGAATTGAGTTTTAACGATTTTAAATCAATCGTAATAAACGACTACAGAATAGCTGTTGAGAGCAGGCAGGCCAGTGTTTTAGGAAGAAGGGAAGTGTTAACCGGCAAGGCTAAATTTGGCATTTTTGGCGATGGTAAAGAAGTACCTCAGGTGGCGATGGCGAAAGCATTTAAGAACGGAGATTGGCGTTCGGGCTATTACCGCGATCAAACCTTTGCGTTTGCTACGGGTATTTCAACAATTAAAGAATTCTTTGCACAGCTTTATGCCAACCCTGCTAAGGATGCTGATCCTTTTTCGGGCGGCAGGCAAATGAACTGTCACTTTGCAACCCAGTCTATTAACGAAGATGGGAGCTGGAACGATTTAACCCAAATTAAAAACTGCTCTTCTGATATTTCGCCAACAGGTGGCCAGATGGCCCGTTTAGTTGGTTTGGCTTATGCCTCTAAATTATTCAGGGAGAATAAAGAACTCGATTATTTAAAGCACTTTTCGGTTAACGGAAATGAAGTGGCTTTTGGTACCATAGGCAATGCTTCCACATCAGAAGGGGTGTTTTTTGAGGCCATTAATGCTGCGGGAGTGCTGCAGGTACCCATGGCTATTTCAATCTGGGATGATGCTTATGGTATTTCTGTACCTGCAAAATATCAAACCACTAAAGAAGATATTTCGGAAGTTTTAAAAGGATTTCAACGCGATTCGGATAATCCGGGATATGAAATTTATAAAGTGAAAGGATGGGATTATCCTGCCCTTTGCGAAGTTTATGAAAAAGCCATTAAGGTTTGCCGAGATGAGCATGTGCCGGTTTTAATTCATGTTACCGAGCTTACTCAGCCCCAGGGACATTCTACTTCGGGTTCGCACGAAAGGTATAAATCGAAAGAACGCCTTGGCTGGGAAAATGAGCACGATTGTATCCTCAAAATGCGTAGCTGGATGCTCGATTCGGCAGTGGCTACCGAAGAAGAAATTCTCGAAATTGAAAAAGAAGCCAAACTTTTTGTGCGTAATGCCCAGAAAGAAGCCTGGAACGAGTTTTTGGATAGCATCAGACCAGAGCAAAAGCAAGTGGTTGATTTGGTTAGCGCCATGGCTAAACACCAGCCTGACCTTGCTAAAATAGCTGCTACATTGGCTTCTACCGCTGATGCACAGCGTAAAGATGTATTTAGTGCTGCCCGTAAAGCCATTCGTTTATCAACAAAAATCAATTCGCCTGAGCGTGATGAACTTTTAGCATGGTATAAAAAACAGGAACCATTAAATTACGACAGGTATAACTCAAAATTGCATACCGATGGAATGGAAAGCCCGGATATGATTCCTGTGGTGGATGCCGTGTATGATGAGTTTTCTAAAATGATTGATGGCCGGGAAGTGCTGAATGCTTGTTTTAACGAAAACTTTGCGCGCGACCAGCGTTTGGTAGCTTTTGGTGAAGATTTAGGTAATATTGGTGATGTGAACCAGGGCTTTGCAGGTTTACAGGCCAAATATGGCGAGTTGAGGATTACCGATACCGGTATAAGGGAAATGACCATTATGGGTCAGGGTATAGGCCTGGCACTCCGTGGTTTAAAACCTATTGCAGAAATACAATATTTAGATTATTTAATATTTGCCTTAAATGTATTGAGTGATGATTTAGCCTCGCTTTCGTACCGTACTAAAGGCATTCAGAAAGCGCCGGTTATTGTGCGTACACGTGGCCACAGGCTCGAAGGCATCTGGCACTCGGGTTCTCCAATTGGTATGCTGCTTGGCTCATTAAGAGGCATGCACCTGTGTGTGCCGCGTAACATGACTCAGGCTGCAGGTATGTACAACACTTTGTTTAGGGCTGATGAGCCTGCTGTAGTAATTGAATGCTTAAACGGTTACCGCCTTAAAGAAAAATTACCAGTTAATGTGGGCGAGTTTACGGTTCCATTAGGTAAAGCAGAGGTGCTGGAAGAAGGAACTGATATTACGGTTATTTCTTATGGATCTTCTTTAAAAATTGTCCAGGAAGCTGCAGAAGAACTGGCATTCCTGGGTATTTCTGTCGAAATTATTGATCCGCAAACGCTTTTACCTTTCGATATCAATCATGTTTGTGTAAGCTCACTTGCTAAAACCAATAAATTATTGGTGCTTGATGAAGATGTACCTGGAGGTGCGTCTGCATACATTTTGCAAAAGGTGCTCGAAGAACAGAAAGGTTATTTTCATCTGGACGGACAGCCTAAAACATTAACAGCAAAAGCACACCGCCCACCATTTGGCTCAGATGGCGATTATTTTAGCAAACCTTCAGTTGATGATGTAATTGAAACCATTTACCAGATGATGCACGATGCTAATCCAAATAAATATCCTGCGCTTTTTTAATAGCCATTAATAGAATTGTTTTTTGGTGTATAGGTTTTTGTTAAATAGCTGACAATCATTTTGTTACATATTTTATATTCCTAATTGGAATAAATAAAGCGGTTTTCTAAACTGTCGAGTAAACATTCGATTACTGAATGATCGGATTTTTATATACATTTATAAACCAAACCCTATTTTTGTTATTTTCAGTATGTTCCAAGTCATCCCCATTGGAGATTGCTGTATGATGCAAGTTTTTTGTTTATCCTTCATAAATAATCTCTAGTTTTTTATTGTAGGATGAATAAACACCTTGTTTTCAGTCGGTTGATTAATAAAACTTATTTATTCAAGATAGGTACTGCAATCATTTTGTTTTTATTTCTGGGCTTAACCAGCTTTGCCCAAACTAATGCTTCGCAAAAAAAACTCGACAGTCTTTTAATCCTGAATGAAAATAATTTAAAGACTGATTCTTCCAAAATAAAAATCCTGACAGAAGTTTACCGCCAGTACATGCGGATGAAAAATGTAGATAAGGCAGAAGAGTTTCTCAACAAAAGTATTCAGCTATCGCATGACAAGAATCTAAAAAAGTTTTCGGCTATGGCCTATTACCGAAGGGGCTTAATGTACCATGGCAGGTCAAATTATCAAAAAGCAGAAGAAAACTATTTAACAGCGGCTACCGAATTTGCATCGATTGGTAATTTAGATATGACCGCCGGTACCTATTTAAATCTTGGAGCGCTATATGGCAGTATACCCGATTATGTTAAGGCTTTAGAAGTAAACCAAAAGGCAATTGCCATTTATGCAAAACTCGGTAACGAAACCGATATGGCGAGCTGTTATACCAATATATCGGGCATTTATCAGAGTCTGGGCAATCAGAGCCAGGCATTGGTTTATCTAAAAATGGCACTAAAGGTATTTGCGCAGGAAGGCGAAAACTCGCGTGGCGTAGCTGTTGTTTACGGTTTAATTGGTACAAACTACTTCGAGGCATCAGACCGCGAATTGACAGAAATGAAGGTTTTACCCGGTCAAAAGGTAAAACTGGCTTTAGAGTATTACAACAAGTCGTTAAAGGTGTCAGAAGCGATAGCAGATGTGGGTTTGTTAGCTAGTGTTAAACGTAATCTGGCCGATTTGTACAGTTCGATAGGGCAGCAGGAGCAGGCTTTAAAATCTTACCAGAAATCGGTCGAGCTGAGCAGGGATGGCGAAGATCAGGAAAGTTACGCCTCCAGTTTATATGCGCTTGGCAATTATTACCAAAAGGAAAATGATTTAGGTAATGCAATTGTGCTGCTTAACCACAGCTTAAAAATTGCCGAAGAAAACAGATTGCTTGATATTGAAAAACAATCTTGTTTAGGCTTAAGTGCGGTGTATGAAAAGCAGAAAGATTACAACAAGGCCTTAGCTTATTACAGGCAATATATTGGCGCGAGGGATAAAATTTTTGATCAGGAAAAAGAAAAGGAAATCACCAGGAGGCAAATGCAGCTCGATTTTAGTGTGAAAGAACGCGATTACCTGCTCAAACAAAAAATTACAGAGGGAGAGCTAAAAAGGCAGCAGCAAGAGCTGGTATTAAAACGGCAGCAGCTAGCCCTGAGTGATAAGGAGAAGGCTTTAGATTTGCTTACGTTCCAAAAGGCAAAGGCCGATCTGGATATTCAGCGTTTGGCTCAGGAAAGTAAATTTGAAAAGGTAAAATTCCAGGCGCAAATGGCTGCCGAAGTAAAAGATAAGCAGATTAATAAGCAACGCCAGCAGATTAAGCTCGATGAGCGCGTAAAATTACTGCTTACCATTGCCATTACTTTGATTTTAATTATTGCGGTTGTAATCTATTTTAACCAGCGGAAAACTACCCGGCTTAACAAAATTATCAATACCCAAAAACGCGAACTGGAACAATTGAGTAAGGTAAAAGACCGGATTTTTAGTGTGGTAAGTCATGATATGCGCACCCCTGTTAATTCGCTTATTTCGTTTATGCAATTGCTGGAGGGCGGAAACATCGAACAGGAGAAGTTAAACCGTTATGCAGCTTCGCTGAAAAATAATTTAACCTATACTTCTACCATGATGGAAAACCTGCTAAACTGGGCTGCCAGTCAGATGCATGGCTTTAACCCTTGCTTAGAAACACTGGATCTTCAGGGTTTGGTACAGGAAGTGATGGGTTCGCTGCGGGATCAGGCTGATGAAAAGGAGCAGCATTTGCAAAATTTAATCCCCTTAGGAACCACTTGCCTGGCCGATGCCAATATGCTAAGCCTGGTAATCCGCAACATTGTAAATAACGCAATTAAATTTACCCCGAATGGCGGTTCAATTGAGGTAAGCTCGGTTAATGGCAGCAATCATTTAGAAATTAAAATTGCCGATAATGGCATTGGTTTAACCCCGGTTCAAATCGATCATTTTAATAAACCGGGTTATCTTGGAGGCGGGGTAAGTACACCGGGTACCAATAAAGAAAAAGGAACAGGACTGGGCTTACTGCTTTGCCGAACGTTTATCGCCCTCATGAACGGGAAAATCAGTGCAGGCGTTAATCCGGCAGGAGGAAGTTTCTTTAAAATCTTATTGGGTAAATAACTATTTTAAAAAGCGCGAAAGAATTTTCTTATCAATCGATTTTTCAAGCAGCTCCTGCCTGTTGGTTGAGCTGATGGGTACCGTAAAATTGTGATCTAAATGTACCTCGTGATTGGTTAAGGTAGTAATGTGGTTAATATTGATGATGTATTGCTTATGTACCCGGGCAAAAAACTTAGCTGGCAATTGTTTCTCCAGGTTTTTTAAACTAACCAAAATTACGTGCTTATCCGTACTGGTAAAGAGTTTCGAGAAATCGCCCATGCTTTCGATGTAAATCACATCGTCGTACTTTAATTTGGTAATGCCTTTAGTTTCTCTGAAAAAGAAATGATTATCTTCTTCACTGGCTGGTTGTTCATCGTTTATGGTTTCCTTTCCAACCAGCTTTTTAAGTTCTAGGTACTCAATGGCTTTGTTGGTAGCCTTTAATATGCGTTCGAAAGTAGCTGGCTTTACGATAAAATCTAAAGCATCAAGGTTAAAACTTTCGGCAGCATACTCGCTAAAAGAAGTGATAAATATAAATAATGGCTGTTTTTTAAGGCTTTTGAGCAAATCCATACCCGAAAGTTCAGGCATATCAATATCCGAATAAACGATATCAACACTGGTTGAAGCTAAAATTTGTGAGGCTTCTATGCCGCTGCTACAAACTGCTAAAATGTTTAATGACGGGATTTTTTTAAGGTGCATTTCTATTGCATCTCTTTCTATTTCGTTATCATCAACGATTAAGCAGTTATAGATCATTTGGGGATAGTGCTAGTTTAGTTAGAGAACAAGGGATTTACACTTAAAGTTTCAAATTTAATCGAAAATGTGAATTATTGTGTAAATCCCGGTAATTTTTTATCAATCCTTCCTAGCGGAGACTATTTGCGGTGTTTCTTTTCGCCTGTGTAGAGCTTTTCGCCAGCCGCTACTTCCATTTGTAAGTCGTTTTCTTCGGGTGGCACCGGACAGCGGTAGCCGTCGCTATAGGCGCAGTATGGGTTATAGGCTTTGTTAAAGTCTATTTCTATTTGGTTGTTTGCAATTGCTTTGGTGTCCAGATCAATGTACCTTCCGCCTCCGTAAGTGGTTTTGCGGTTCGTTTCGTCGGTAAAAGGCAAAAAAAGATGGTCTTTATAAACCGGATTGGCCGAAAGCGCAACACTTTTATATAAAGTCATCTGCAGTTTTTTACCATTTAAGCTGAAAGTAACATGCGCATACCTGAAGTAATCGCTGCTGGTACCATCGTAGGTAGGCATTTTGAAAACTTTTTCGTTTTGTAGCAGCGTTACATCAGCTAAAACTTTGTAAGTACTGTCAGCATCGTAGAAATGGAGGTTTTCCAGGTCTTTTTTCTTTAAGGGAGAGCGGCTATCAGTAATAAAATCCTGTTTATAAGCTTCCCGGTGCTTTGCAATTTTTTCGGTATAACTTTGAGCAAAGGCATTTAAGCTAATAAAAACGAGCAGAACAGGCAGGAATCTTATCATAGGATTAAAGGGTACTTACTTTATTTCTCAAAAACTGATCGGCTAAAACCAATGCAGCCATTGCTTCTACAATAACTACAGCACGTGGCACTACACAAGGATCGTGACGGCCCTTGCCTTTAATTTCGGCAGCTTCACCGGCAGCATTAATGGTTTGCTGGTTGTGCATAATGGTTGCAACCGGTTTAAAAGCTACTTTAAAAGTAATATCCATTCCGTTCGAAATACCGCCTAAAATACCACCTGCATAATTGGTAGTGGTTTTAAACACTTTCGAATTGGCTGCTTTAGGCTGGGGGATATCGTTGTGTTGCGAACCTCTTAATTCACTTCCGGCAAAGCCAGAGCCATATTCGAAACCATGAACGGCGTTGATGCTGAGCATGGCTTTGCCTAAATCGGCATGCAGTTTATCAAAAACCGGTTCGCCCAATCCGGCCGGACATCCTTTTACCACACAGCTAATTTTTCCGCCAACGGTATCTCCATCTTTGCGGATAGCATCAATAAATTCGATCATTTCGTGTGCAGTTGCCGGATCGGCACAGCGTACAATATTTTCTTCCCTGATTTGAAGCAAAGCTGATAAATCGTTGCTTTCCAGGTTCGGTGCTTCAATTGTACCGACAGCTGTTACGTGCGCAAATATTTCAATGCCTTGTTGTTTTAAAAACAGTTTGGCAATTGCACCTGCGGCTACGCGGGCAGCGGTTTCGCGTGCCGATGAACGGCCGCCACCACGGTGATCGCGGATACCATATTTGGCGTCGTAAACATAATCGGCATGGCTCGGGCGGTACACGTCAACATTGTGGCCATAATCTTTAGATCGCTGATCTTCGTTTGGAATAAGTAACGCAATAGGGGTTCCGGTACTTTTTCCCTCAAAAATACCCGATAATACCTGAACAGTATCACTTTCCTTTCTTTGAGTCGTAATTTTCGATTGACCCGGTTTGCGTTTATCCAGTTCTGATTGGATAAAATCCATATCGATATCCAATTGCGCCGGACAGCCATCAATAATTACCCCAATGGCTACGCCATGAGATTCGCCAAAAGTTGTGATACGAAATAGTTGTCCGAAAGAGTTACCTGCCATTATTTTAGAAATTGAATTTTAGATTGATTGAATTATAGAATGAATTTTTAAACCCATTCTTATTTGCTTATACTAAATACTTAATACTAGCCCTGCTTGATACTTGCTACCAATTACTTGATACTTATTGCTTTTTAATTAACTTCTACCTCAAATCCAGCTTTCTTCAAATCCTCCCAATAAAAAGGATAAGATTTCTCTACTACCTGCATTTCTTCGATCTCCACTTCGTTGATCAATAATGCAAGCGGGGCAAAAGCCATCGCCATACGGTGGTCCTCGTAGGTTGCAATGGTAATTTTATCAGGGAAATGAAGGTTATCGGTATTTAAAGTATAAACCAGGTTATCTTCGGTTAAAGTAACACCAATTTTGGCCAGTTCATTTTGTAAAGCAGCAATACGGTCGGTTTCTTTAATTTTTAAGGTTTCTAGTCCGGTAAAAGCCATGTTTTTGCCTAATGCAGCTGCAATAACTACAATAGTTTGTGCTAAATCGGGGCAGGTTTTAAGGTCTAACACCTGATTGGTATCTAATGATAAACCCAGGTTACTGATCGAAATTCCTTTTTCTGTTTTGCTGGTTGCGATGCCAAAAATCTTCATAATTTTCTGGATCTGACTATCGCCTTGTAAGCTCTTATCTTTTAAAGCCGGCAAGCCGATCTCTGCCTCGTCTGCTAATGCAGCAATGCTGTACCAGTACGATGCTGCGCTCCAATCGGGTTCTACCACGAGTGTAGCCGGTTTAAAAGCCTGTGGTTTTATCGAAATCAAGTTGCCTGTCCAGGTGTGTGCTATACCCACTTCTGCAAGCATATCTAGAGTCATATCTACATAAGGCTTAGAAGTAAGTTCGCCCTCTATTTCTAAAGTTAAGCCTTGTGGTAACACAGGGGCAATCATCAGCAACGCCGAAATATACTGACTACTGATATCACCTTTAATTTTAACTTCGGCTGCTTTTTGATTCAACGGGCCAATAATATTCAAAGGAGGAAAGCCTTCGGCTTCAGCGTAAGAAATATCGGCACCAATGGTTTTTAATGCTTCTGCCAAAATACCGATCGGGCGTTGTTTCATACGCTCGGTCCCGGTTAGCAGGAAATTACCATTTTTAGCCGAAAGATAGGCCGAAAGAAAACGCATTGCAGTTCCTGCGGGCCCCACGTCAACCAGTTCGGAGCTTGCAGTTTTCAGTTTGGAGTCTCCTCCCAACTCACCACTATCAACACCCAACTTATTTAGGATGCCATTTAAGGTAACGGTATCAGCTGCGTTAGATAAGTTTTCTACTTTAACCAGTTTCTGGCTTAAAGCGCTTATAATTAACGCCCTGTTGCATTCGCTTTTAGAGCCTGTTAATTGGATTTCCGTATTAATATTCTTGGTTCCTTTAAAAGAAACTAAGGCATTTTTTGACATTTTATTCTGTTTTATGCTCAAATGTAAGTGTCAGATGTTTCCATCTGACACTACACTATATTTGTTTCTTAATATCATATTGTTTGTCGAAAGTTATCGTAAACCCTTCGACAGGCTAAGAATGATATCATTGCCAGACTTCTGGCTTTAGTCTTTCAGCTTTCCGTTTTGGTTAATCGTATTGGTTTTACCCTCCACCTTCAGCCTTCCAACCTTCAGCCTTTCTTAGGCTTTAACCTCAGTATGTTGTTCTGCAGCAATGCCTTGCTCAGCTTTACCAGCATTCATAATTTCAGTTTGCTTGCGGATCGACTCACCATGTACCAATTCTAAGAATTTTTCGGTAAAGTTTAAGTCTAATTTTAACGCTTTTGCAAAAGCATGACCTTTTTGAATAATGGCATCCCAACGGTTAACCTGTAAAATAGTTACCTGGTTATCGCGTTTAAATTCACCAATCTTCGCTACAATAGCCATACGCTCACCTAATTTTTGCAATAAGATATCGTCAATCTTATCAATTGATTTACGTAATTCAGCTAATTTATCAGCAGAAGCTTCGTTTGCTACCTCTGGTTCGCGCACGGTTAAACGGTCAACCAATTCTGATAAGGCAGCAGGTGTAACTTGTTGTTTAGCATCTGTCCAGGCTACTGAAGGATCAACGTGTGATTCGATCATTAAACCTTGCATATCTAAATCCAATGCTTTTTGCGAGATGTAAGGGATTAACTCACGGTTACCGCAAATGTGGCTTGGATCGTTGATGATTGGTAAATCAGGACAAAGTGTTTTTAGCTGGATAGCAAGTTCCCACATTGGTTCGTTACGGAAAGAGCTTTTCTCGAATGAAGAGAATCCGCGGTGGATAGCGCCAATTTTAGTAATACCTGCGCCATTGATACGCTCAATTGCACCAATCCATAATTGTAAATCAGGGTTAACCGGGTTTTTAATTAATACCGGAACATCATGACCTTTTAAAGCATCAGCAATTTCCTGTACGGTGAAAGGGTTTACAGTAGAGCGTGCACCAATCCAAAGGATATCAACACCTGCAGCTAAAGCTTCTTCAACGTGTTTTGCGTTTGCAACCTCAACAGCTGTTGGTAAACCAGTTTCTGCTTTAGCGCGCTTTAACCACTCTAAACCAATGCTGCCAATACCTTCAAATTCTCCCGGACGGGTGCGTGGCTTCCAGATACCAGCTCTTAAAACTGATACTTTACCGGTTGCAGCCAGTAAATGTGCAGTAGTTAATAATTGTTCTTCAGTTTCTGCACTGCATGGTCCAGAAATGATTAACGGTTCGTTGTTTACGTTTAACCAGGTGTTTAATGGCTGGATGTTTAAATTTAGTTTCATGATGATGGGGGTGTTTAAAGTCCGGACCCGTTGTCGGAAGTCCGGTTTATATTTTAATTTTAAATTGTTTATTATTTTTTTGTTAATCGGTTAATTGTTTAAATCGGTTAATCGGCAATTAACCAGTTAACCAATTTATATAGTTAACCTAATTATACTTTATCGTTCTTTTGATATTCGCCAAGGATATTAAAGTTTGATGTGTATTTTAAGGCTTTCCTTACGGCCTTATCGTATTTATCTGTGCTTGGCCATTCTAAATCGACGTAAAAGTAATATTCGTTTCTTTTGCCCAGCACCGGCATAGATTGTATTTTTGTTAAGCTTACATCCTGTTCGGCAAAGATGTTTAACACTGTGGCCAGCGAGCCGGCTTTGTGCCCAACCTGGAAACAGATTGAAGCTTTGTTTATTTTTTTGCCTTCGTCTGTTTTATCTTTTTTCAGGATCAGAAAACGGGTGTAGTTTTTCTTGTTCGATTCTACGCGGCGCTCTAAAATATTTAATCCGTAAAGTTCAGCAGCTAAGTTATTTGCGATTGCCATTGTATCTGTCAGCTTTTCTTCCTGGATGCGTTTGGCGCAGGCAGCAGTATCGTTGCTTTCTACAATTTTAATGTGCGGATAATCGTAAAAGAAATCGATGCACTGACGGATAGCGATAGGGTGTGAGGTTACCACTTTAATATCTTCGAACTTTACACCCGGCAAAGCCATTAAGTGCAATTGGATAGGTAAGTAAACCTCGCCAAATACGGAGAAACCATAATCGCGGATCAAAGTATAATTTGGCAATAAACTACCTGCAATGGAGTTTTCGATAGCCATAACCACGAAATCTGCTTCATTTTTTTCAAGCTTATCGCAGGTTTCTTTAAATGAATTGCATTCTACAGTTTCAATGCTTTTACCAAAGAACTTGTAGGCTGCTTCTTCGTGAAAAGAGGCCTTAATACCCTGAATTGCTACTCGTTTTGTCGTTTCCATTTTTTGCGTTAAACAAAAAAAGTCCCGGCTGTTTGCCGGGACTTTCTTATACATTTTAATATTTTTTATATATCTTTTGCATATTAGCCCCGGCTCTCACTAAAATAGTAAAAGTAACCAAAGTAATATGTGTTAAAATTTTTCATTCTTTTTTTTCGTTGAGCCAAATGTAGTAACAAAATTTAATTTGTCAATAGGAAATTGAAAATATTTTTAATAAAATTTAATTTTTTTGATTTTAGACCGATTCGGTACATGGTATAAAATCGTTAAACAAGCTATTTTTTTGACTCATTGATCATAGATATGGAATAAGGAATGAGGAAAGGACATTGATTAAGTAGGGCCTGCTGGCTGATAAAACCTATTCGCTCAGTTTTTTTGCAATTTGAATGAGGTAACTATTGGAGTATTCTCCAAAGTAGCTGATGTAATCTCCGCTTTTTGAAATAACCACGAAGCTTCCGCAAGGGTAGTGGTGCTTAAAAAAATGTTTTTCAACAATCTGCTCAGGGTCTTTAATCCAGTTTATCGCTTTTCCGAATTTATCTAAGCCTGTAGCTGTTTTATATACATAGAGTGGTGCAGTCTTAACCTGTTTGTATAAATCTTTTTTTAAGGTATTGTTCGCGGCAATCATAAGCTGTGGATTGCTTGTAGAATTGCAAGCGTCCTCGCCGGGGTAATAAATAATCACAATAGGTTTTACCGTATCAATTTTTCTGTTCAAAGCCCGCTCTAAAATGGACAATAACTGCGTTCTATCATTTATTTTGCCCTTCTCTTCTCTGCTAATCAGTAGATGGTGATGAAGGGAATCGCCCGGAATATCAAGCACAGCATTGGTCGCACGTTTTTTATCAAAGGTAGCTTTACTAATTTCCTGATGGTTTACATCGAAATACTTTGACTTTTGAGCATATAGGCAGAGGGAAAAGGATGTTACTAAGAGTAGAAGTGCATATTTTTTCATGAGCGTAGTTTTTGCAATATGCTTAAAAAATAACAAACCCTGCAGTTTTTTAAATCTGCAGGGTTTGAGTGGTAAATTATACTGCCGAACTTAATTCGGGTTGTGCTGATTTTAATTTTTTAGATTTTTCAAGTGCTTCTGTATCGCGCAGCTCCTGTTGCATAATTTTGGCAATTTTGGTGCTTCCGTCATGGCTCCATCCGGGTGGATTGAAAATGTATTTCACTTTATCCGTAAAGGTTGGTGCCTTTTTAACATCTGCTGTTAAGGCAATAAATTCATGAAAAATGATATTTACCGGCCCTGTATCTGTAGGTTGGGTAGTTAAGCCGTATTTCACTTCATCTTCGGGTAATTCTGCCTGAAAGGTTCCAAACCACCTGTCCCAGAGGATTAAAACCATACCCATGTTTTTATCGAGGTAACGCACATTGCTGGCGTGGTGTACCCGGTGGTGAGATGGTGTTACGAAAATATACTCGTACCATTTCGGGAACTTGATGTTGTATTGGGTATGAACCAGGTTGCCGTAAATTTGGGTAACCAGGTAGGCAAAAAGGATATCGACTGCCGTAAAGCCCATAAAGGCTAGTGGCAAGTAAAAGAATACCCGGTACAAAGGTTCGAAAACGGTAGAGCGGAAACCTGTGGTTAAGTTAAAATGCTCTGATGAATGGTGGGTAACGTGCATGGCCCAGAAAAAGCGCACATAGTGACCTACAGTATGCAGAAACCAATAAAGGAAATCCTGCGCCAGGATCAGCACCAGCCAGTAAACCCAAACATTACTAATTTGGAACAAACGGAACTGGTAGCAATATTGCAATAAGAAAAAGGTACCTGTTTTAGTAGCTAAATTAATTACAATCGCCGCTGTCATCAGGTAAATATTGGTCCAGGTATCACGTTTGGTATATAATTTTCTGTCGTGCAGGTAACTGAAATACATTTCAACCAGGGTTAAAACGATTACGAAACCAAAAAGCCCGATGACAGAAATATCACTTCCGGTAAACTTCATGCTATAAACTGTTATAATAATCTAAACTGCTTAAAATATCGGCTTTGGTAGCACGGCAGTTAAACGCGCATTTGCCTGTTGTTTCCAGTAAAGAGAACAAAATGTTGCCATCTTCGTTCTTTTTATCACTTTTCATCAAATCTAAAAGCGTATCGTAGCTTTCTTTTTTGATGTGGTATTTAGGATATAACGATAAGATATATCTGCTGATATCTTCCAGCTCTTCTGTAGTAAGGGTACTGTTATTAATCGAAAGTGCAGCTTCGCACACAAAACCAATGGCAATCGCTTCACCGTGGGTTAACGGATTTTCGTCGTTTGCCAGCGAGTAACCTTCAATGGCATGCCCAATGGTATGACCAAAATTTAAAATCTTCCGCAGATTTTTTTCATGCGGATCGATCGTTACCACCTCGTTTTTAATTTCTACCGAACGGTAAATGTCTTCTGCCGAAGGTGTTAAATAATTGCTCCCTTTTAATTTTTCGTAATACGGTTTGTCGTAAATTAAACCATGTTTAATCATTTCGGCAAAACCCGATAAAAGTTCGCGTTGTGGTAGCGTTTTTAAAAAGCCGGTTTCGATAAAAACCATTTGCGGCAAAGTAAAAGTACCTACCATGTTTTTTACATTGTCGATATCAATGCCGGTTTTACCACCTACAGAGGCATCAACCTGCGAAAGCAGGGTAGTGGGGATGTTAACGAAATCGATTCCGCGTTTATAGGTCGAGGCGATAAAACCACCCATATCGGTAATTACACCACCGCCAAGGTTAATCATTAAACTTTTGCGGTCGGCCTCAAAATCCAATAGGGTTTTCCAGATACCGATGCAGAAATCGATGTTTTTGTTTTCTTCGCCCGCCGAAGTTTCAATCAGGTCAAATTCAGAAAAATCTAAAAGCGATTGAAAAAGAGGTAAGCATACTTCACTGGTATGTTCATCAGCAAGCACAAAAACTTTGCTGTATTTATTGCTTTCTAAAAGTACTTTTAAATCGGCTAAGTTACTTTCGAAATAAACGGAGTGGCCTGCGCTGGTTAGTGGTTGCATTAAATAACTTCTATTTTATTTTCCCCAAAAGTAATAATATCGCCAACTCTAACCTTATAACGTTTGCGGTAATCTACTTCGCCGTTACATTTTACTAAACCATCTGTAACAACGGCCTGGGCATCACCGCCGCTTCCAACCAATCCGGTAGCTTTTAACAACTGAATTAATGGAATAAATTCGCCTTCTAATTTGAATTGTATCATTTTCTGCAAAAATACGATTATTTAAACCTTTTTAGTTTTAACAATCAATGCTTTTTATAATTTTGCACCAATCTGACTTAATTATAGATAAAAAATGGATTTATCCCCCAATAAGCAACCAAATTTCGATAATACGGAAGTTGCGTTCCGTCAAAAAAGCAATACAGAATTAAAAAAAGCTTACTGGCTTTTTAAAATCATCGCCAATAATTTTCTAACCAAAGTTGGTCCGGCCATTACCAATTTCTTTTTGAATATCGGACTACCCATTCAAGGTGCGATTAAAGCAACCATATTTCAGCAGTTTTGTGGGGGCGAAACCATTGCAGAGTGCGATAAAGCAATAGATCAGTTACATAAAGGCGGCGTGGGTACTATTTTAGATTACTCAGTTGAAGGTGAAGAAGAAGAGCAGGTATTTGATGAAACCTGTGCCGAAATTATCCGTACTATTGTTCGTGCCGATGGCGATGTTAAAATTCCAATTACGGTATTTAAAATTACAGGTATCGGTCGTTTCGCGCTGTTACAAAAATTAGATGCAAAAGAAACCCTTACGCCAACTGAAGAGGCTGAGTATGAGAAGGTAAAAGTGCGTTGCGAAAAAATATGCAAAACCGCTTACGAGAAAGGTGTGCCGATTATGATCGATGCAGAAGAAACCTGGATTCAGGATACCATTGATGCGCTGGCATTGGATATGATGCGTAAATTTAACCGCGAACGCATTATTGTGTACAACACCTATCAGATGTACCGTCACGATAAACTGGCTGATATGAAAGCCGACCATTTAATTGCGAAAGCCGATGGTTTTATTTTAGGGGTTAAAATGGTGCGCGGTGCCTATATGGAAAAAGAGCGTAAGCGCGCTGCCGAAATGGGTTATGCTTCGCCGATACAGCCAGATAAAGCTGCGTCTGACCGCGATTATAACGAATCGTTACGCTATTGTGTAGATCATATTGAGGAGATTGCTATTGTTGCAGGAACACACAACGAAGATAGCAGCCGTTTGTTAACTTATTTACTGGAAGAAAAAAATATTGCCCATAACCATCCGCATGTTTACTTTGCACAATTGCTAGGCATGAGCGATAATTTAAGCTTTAACCTGGCCGATTCGGATTACAATGTAGCAAAGTATGTGCCTTATGGACCAATTAAAGCTGTAATGCCTTATTTATTCAGAAGGGCACAGGAAAATACTTCTGTTGCCGGCCAAACCGGTAGAGAGCTGGGGTTGATTGAAAGAGAATTAAAAAGAAGAAAGCTGTAGTTCAGTTTTCAGTTATATCTGGATCGTCATTTCGAGCGGAGTACAACGAAGTCGAGAAATCTGTTAAGATCTCTCCCCGCCTGTACGGGCAGGCATTTCGCTACGCTTCAGTCGAGATGACGATTTTCTTTTTTAAGACCTCCTCAAGTTGAATTTGTTTCAATGTTTTGCTAGATGAAAATTGCCAACTGTTTTTTTTGAACTGAAAATTGCCGACAATTAACAGTTTTCAGTTATATCTGGATCGTCATTTCTAGCAGAGTGCAACGGAGTCGAGAAATCTATTAAGATCTCTCCATTTCGCTACGCTTCAGTCGAGATGACGATTTTCTTTTTTAAGACCTCCTCAAGTTGAATTTGTTTCAATGTTTTGCCAACTGCAAATTGCCAACTGTTTTTTTGAACTGAAAATTGCAAACTGAAACTATTTCTTCACCACAAAAGATTGTTTTCCGGTTAACAGATCATAAAAAAGAATAAAATCGCTGGCCAGGCTATACCCCGGATATTTAAAGGTAGCCGGTTTATTCTTCTCGAAGAAGAAATGCCCCACCCAAGCGAAACTGTAACCCACCAGTGGCATAAGCAGGAAGAAACGCCAGTTGTGAAAGAGAAAGCCCGCAAAAAAAGCCAATACCACCAAGCCAGTACCGATAAAATGCAGTACACGGGAAGTGGTGTTGGTATGCTCCGATAAGTAAAAAGGATAGAACTCTTTAAGCGATGTAAACTTTTTCTCTGCCATAACCTAATTTACAAAATTCCGTTTGCTTTTAGAAATGTGGCTAACTGAGCCGGTTTTTCGGTCATGAGTAAAGTATTTAAGCCTACTTTTTCCGCGCCTGCTATATGTTGCGGACTATCATCAATAAACAAAGTTTCGGCAGGGTTTAAGTTATTCTCTTTTAATACCTGTTCGAAAATATTGGTATTTGGCTTACGCAATTTCATGTGTTGCGAAAAATAGGCCTTCTCGAAATAATCGTCGTAATTGTTAATTTTAAAAGTAGCCTGCAGGTAATTGATAATCCAATCGTAGTGGATTTCGTTATTGTTGCTTAGCAAAAATGTACGGTATTTTGATTTAACCTCTAACAGTAAATCGTGGTTTTGTTGTATGGTACCAATCAATAAGCTGTTCCAGGCATCGTCAATCTGCTGGTCGGTAAGTTGAGGTTGGTTGGCGGCTGCCCTGATACCTGCCCTGAATTCGGCCGGAGAAATGGCTCCGGTTTCAAAATCATCAAATAAGCGGTTATGCGCTTTGTGTGCAAAAAAGGTTTCTACATCGGTAATGCCCAGTTTTTGGAATGATGCCTGTGCGATTCTGAAATCTATGTCGAATATTACGTTGCCGTAATCAAAAATGATGTTTTTAATGTTTTGCATGTGCTGCCAGTTTTGTTGCAAAGATATTATTGCTGTCTAAAGAAGCGTAATATTAAGGCTATCTTTTTACAATAAAAAAGCCCGGAACTTTTTATGTTGTTCCGGGCTTACTGTTTATTTTGGCTCGACTATTACCGACTGAATAATGAGCTTATTGTTTTTATCTTCGGATTTTAGACCCTTAAATACAAAATAGAGGGAGTGAAGCTTTCCGTCGGTGAGCAGATTTACAGGCACAGCTTTGGCAAATGTAGATTTTCCAACCACGGCACCATCTTTACCGTCTAGCCTGATTTCAATTTCACCTTCAGTACCAGGCGCTAAGTTTGCAAATGAAAAACCAAAACTGGCAATACCGGTTAAATCGATGTTTTTTAAAGCTAACCAGCCATTGTCGCGGGTTAAAACAAGTTTTTCGCCACCATAAATATCCTTCTTTTCAAAGCCTTTGAATTCTTTAATATCGTCAGCATCAATTATGCTGCTTCTCAGGTTAATTAAGTTGGTTGTGGTTAGTGGTTTTAATCCTTTGGCACCTGCATCGGTATAGCTTGCTTTAAGTGTCATTACCGATTTCTTCTTATCTACGTTAGCTGGTGGTACAATTTTGCCGGCAGCAGGTAACGAAGCCACAGCTGTTTCTTTATTGCCCAGGGTCATAATCCATTCGGTAATCTTTTTAACCTCAGCCTCTTTCATGGCGCTGTGTGCCGGCATTGGCACCTCGCCCCAAACGCCATGGCTGCCACCAATTACTTTCGAAGCCAGATAATCAACCGCCTTATTGTCGTTTTTGTATTTGGTAGCAATTTTTTCAAAGGCAGGGCCAATTGAAACTGCCGATTCTTTGTGGCAGGTACTGCAATCCGACTTTAACATCAATGCTTTTCCAACTACGGTTTGTGCGGCTTGCTGGTGACCCAATTGCGCACCCGCCATATCAGTTCCCTGCGTATAAGTATTTGAGATGTAAATGCGGCTGTTATTAACTTTTGCACCTTTATCGCTTACCAGCACTTTATAATCTACAACTTTGTTCGGGAAGTAAAAACTCTTGTTTCCCGCTAAAACGATATCTACGGCTGGCTGTTCGTTACCCGCAAAAACCGGAATAACCTGACTTTTGGCAGCAGCTTTACTTTTATCCATTACGGTAACACTAACCGGGTATTCGCCGGCTTTGGTATATGTATATTGTACTGTTGGTGTGGTAGTGGTTTTGATAATTCCTTTTCCCAGGTTCCATACATAACTAAGTGCGTCGCCATCCGGATCTTTAGCTTTAACAGTTGCTGTTAATTTATAAGGCAGTAAACCACTTGTTTTTGCAATGTCGAGGCTTTCTACACTTGGCGGGCGGTTTCCTTTCAGGTAATCGATACGCGTAATGGCGGCATCCGGGTTTTTAGAAAACCAACCTTTTCCGTATTCCAGGATATATAGTTTTCCATCAGGTCCCAGTTCCATATCAATAGGTGCTGCTAACGAAACTTTAGATAAAAATGGTTCCATGCTAATGTAATCGCCTGCAGCGTTCATGGTTACTGCTTTTACCCATCCGCGTACCCATTCGTAAATAATTAATTTTCCGTTGTAGTAAGCCGGGTAGGGCGAATTGGCTTTAGCATAATAAACCGGACCTGCCATAGCTGTACGGCCACCGGCACCAACCTGTGGAAATTCGCTCGATAAGCCATAAGGATACCAGATAAATGCTGGTTGAGTGGGTGGCAACTGGGTTAAACCTGTATTGTTTGGCGAGTTGTTAATTGGCGCTGCCGGATCGAAGGCATTGCCGTTCTCACCATTGGTGAAATCGTAAGCTTTATAAGGATAGTTGTTTCCGATAAACAAAGGCCAGCCAAAATTACCGGCTTTACGCGCCTGGTTAACTTCATCATAGCCTCTTGGGCCTCTTAATGCATCATCATCACTGGCATCCGGACCAACCTCGCCCCAATATAAAAAGTTTGTTTTCTGGTCAACCGAAATGCGGTAAGGATTGCGGTTACCCATTACATAAATTTCAGGCCTGCTTTTTGGATCATTTTTAGGGAAAAGGTTTCCATCGGGAATGCTGTAAGTAGCATCCTCATTAACTCTTATCCTTAAAATTTTACCCCTTAAATCATTGGTGTTACCTGATGATCTTCTGGCATCGTACTGTTCAAATCCTTTACGGTTGTCAAGAGGTGCATAGCCTTTGTTCACAAATTTTTGATTTGGTGCATCGAAAGGAGTAGAGTTATCACCCGTTGAAACATAAAGCAAACCATCTGATCCAAAAGCAATTGAACCACCGGTGTGACAGCAGATATCGCGTTGCGAATAAAATTCGAGCACGATTTTTTCTGATTCTTTTACAATCTGGTCGTTAACCAGTTTAAAACGCGATAATCTGTTTACCGACTTATCGAAAGGGCTGTAAAAAAGGTAAACGTATTTGTTTACGGCAAATTTTGGGTCGGCGGCCATACCCAGCAAGCCTTCTTCGGCGTTAACACCGGGTGCATTGGTTTTAAAGTAAACATCGAGCTTGCCGGCTTCTTTAAGTTTTTTAGTCTGGTTTTTATAAATCAGTATTTCGCCTCTTCGCTGGGTAACCAAAATATCCAGGTTGGGCAGCACCGCCATTTCGGTTGGTTCGGTAAATTCTCCCTGCGCAAGGGTAACTTTTACAAAGCGGTCCTGATCAGGGGTGTCGGTTTTATCGAAAGATAAAAAGGATGTTTTTTTGCTTTCGTAGGAGTTTTTGTTAATTGTTGTTGCCGAAATGAGGGCAGCAGCAGATAGCAATAGTGTAAAAATTGTTTTCATTTATTTGGTTAATGGTGTGTTGCGTAAATATAGGATATTATTTTATGCAACCGATACATTGTATCAAAATTAATGCTTATGGCCAAATTGGGCTTAAAAAAAGCCTGTTGGTTTAGCACCGTAAACCAGAAAATTTAAAAAACAAAAGATACAATTAAATGCTAAGGCAAGCTAAAACTGACATTGCTTAATAACCAGTATAGTGCCGTCGTTTTTGAGTTTATAGTAATACTGTTTTTCGCGTCGGCGGTTTAAAATTTCGATGTGGGCCACTTCTCCCTGTTTTCCGGTATCATCCTGAATATTGTCGCCCTCTTTTACGTTATCTAGTTCTTTTTCCGAACTGTTTTTTGTTAGCTTTTTCATGTTTTCGGTATATTGATGTATAGTACTAACAGGTTGCGCTCAATATGGTTTTAAATTTGGTTAACAACTGTAGGTTGTACGTGTCCCAAATTTAACATTTTGATATTATTGACAAGATTTGCACATCAACTAGTCTGTTAGGGTTATCTATTTATTTTGACCGGATATCTACTGCGGTAATTGTGTAGTATTAGTTACCTTATATTTATATGGCTAAACACTTTAAACTATTTTGTATGACCGGAGTAATTACAGCTTATAATAAACAAAGGGGATTTGGACTAATTTCACAATTGATGGTTGCCGAAAGTATTTATTTCGATATTTCTGAATGCAGGGCAAAAGGTTTGTATGTTGGCAGTTCGGTAGAATTCGATACACAGATTACGAAAAGGGGTATTGTAGCTAAAAACATCACGGCAGCACCAAAAATGAAGGTCAGGGCCAAAATCATGGTTTAGTGTGTCATTTTTAAAATGATGTAGCGCGCTCCAAATTCAAAAAGTATTTAAAATTTTTTCATCGTCGTCGGGTAATGGTGCTATAGTGATTTTACTTTAAGCATTATCCAGTTTCTTAAAAAGGTGGAAGTTTTTAATATATTTATGTTCAAAATCTAAATTAAATGCAAGGAACAGTAAAATTTTTTAACGAATCTAAAGGTTTTGGATTCGTAATTACCGAAAGTGGTGAAGAAGTGTTTATTCATGTAACCGGTCTGGTTGATAAAGTAAAACAAAACGATAAAGTAACATTTGAAATAGCGCAGGGCAAAAAAGGTCCTAATGCGATTAATGTAAAGCTGGCATAATTTAATTCATTGCGCCATACTCGGGCTGTGTTTTTTACTTTAAATTATTACCAACAGGATAAAGTTGATGTATAGCGTCTTTATCCGTCTAAAAATAGTTTTCTGTCATTTTCTTATTTTCCGGATTCAGGATGAGAGCTTAAACGGCTTGCTCAAATATTTTGGCATAGTTTTTTAGGCAAAGGTGTAAATGTGCTTAGGCCAAGATGATAAAACAAATGGGGATAATAGGAAGTTACAGTGAAGTAGAGGGCTTTGGTAAGATAAAAACCGATTTTGGTGAAGAAGTTTTGTTCTACCGGACAGGAATATTAGATGGCGTTAACCTGAGTGCTGGTTTAACGGTTTCTTTCGAAATGCACCAGGTATTATCAGTTGCAGTAAACATACAGGTAATTGATCAGTTTGGTACTGCGTTATAAATCAGTAGTATGTTGTTTTTTATAGTATTTGTCATACACGATGATAAATTTTATCTTTAGCATGTAACCAGAAGATGTAATTCTGGTCTTACTCATGTTTATCCTTTTGAGTTTATTATGATACAGCTGGAGCCAATTAGTGGAGTTTTTAAGAGAGAGCGTGCGCTTTTGGCTGCATTTCCGATGCGCATGTTAATTATTAAAGAGGGTACAGGCTTTTTATGTATGAACTCTGGCGATTACGTGCTGACAAACCGGCGGATATTTTTTATTCCGGAGGAAGGTTTGGTAAGGCTTGACGGAGAAATTAAATCAGGATACTGGCTAAGTTTCAGCAGTTTGTTGTATGCTGAGTTTCTGCTTCAGCATTTGGATCCGATGGCTAAAAATTTATTCCTTAATTTATCTTTCAGGGATCTCGATCTTCCCGCATCTTCCAAAACCTATAGTTTGCTCGATATGCTGAGGCGGGAGATTAATGCCCGGAAAGACCTCGCTTTTCTGGCTCAATATTTATCGTTGTTTTTAGGTTATACAGCTGGTTTAGATGGGTATCTGGCAGCTTTAACCCTCGATGAGTTGGAGCAGGTATTGCGTTTCAGGGCGATTTTAGAGCAGTATTATAAGCAGGAACGTTCTATTCAGTTTTATGCAGAAGGAATGGGCATGAGCACTGGTAAACTAAACCGTTTTTTAGATCGCGTTTTGGGGAAAAGCCTGGCAGTTTTAATTAAAGATCGCATTATGCGCGAAGCCGAAGCATTATTAACCCATAGCGATTATTCGGTTGATGAAATAGCCATTATGCTTGGTTTTGAGCAAACCACTAATTTTAACAGCAGTTTTAAAAGATACAAGGGGATGTCGGTATTTCAGTTCAGCAAGATGGCCCTGTTAAATTGAAAATTGGTGCGTCTGGTAAAGAAATGGACATCTTTCGATTTCATCTCTTCAAAGAAAACAGGTTTTCCCGACCTCAAACATTATTTGCTTTGGCGCCTAACGCGTAAGGCCTTGCTCGCTGCATCTATAATCAGTCGCACCAATTTTACTGTCCTAAATTATATAATCTTGCCGTAAGAAAGAAGAAATGTTGGCAAATTATTGAAAAATTAATCCTCAAATAAATAGCCACTGTAAGCCAGTCCCTTAGCTACACTTTTAAAGTTATCGCCCGAATTTAGCGGAATGTGAGGGAATTTATGCTTAAACAGTTGCTGCACTGCGGCTACCATTGATGTTCCACCGGTTAAAAATAAACAGTCGATATCCTGAGGTTCAACTTTGTGGGTTTCCATAAACTGATCGAGGTATTTTTCAATTTTAAGGATATCTTTTTCGATAATACCGTTGTATTGTTCAATAGAAATATCTTCATCGATTTCGATTTCCATATTGGAGTAAGCAAAGTTGGATAAAGTTTGATCAGAAAGCTCAATTTTGGTTTTTTCGATTGATCTGAACAGCGAATAGCCCAGGTTATTTTCGATCAGCGTAATCAGGTTCTTGAATTTTGGATCGTTGCCCGAGTAGTAGTAATATTCTTCAATCTCTTTCTGGATTTTTAAACCATTAAAAAAGTTCATTTTATCCCAGGTACAAATATTGGCAAAAAGCGATTTGGGCACATTAAGCACTTTACCAGGGGTGGCTTCGTACATGGTGTTTTTACCGAAGTAAGGTGTTCCCTTTTCCCACATAAAGGCCGAGTCGAGGCTATCGCCGCCAATGTAAATACCGCCGGAAGCAATCATGTCGTTTTTACGATCTTTGCTGCCTACTTTGGCCGGATCGAGCACCAGATAGGTGAAATCTGTTGTTCCACCACCTAAATCGGCAACCAAAACGCGTTCCTTTTTAGTAATTGTTTTTTCGTAGGCAAATGCTGCACCAATGGGCTCGAACTGGAAGCGTACCTGACTGAAACCTGCACTTTCGGCGGCTTTTTTAAGCCTCGTTTGTGCCAGTGTATCTTTCATGGTGCTGTCGTCGTCGAAGAAAACCGGCCGGCCAATAATGGCCCTCTCACAATCTTCGCCAATAATCTGATCGGCTTTATCTTTTAAATCTTTGAGGATTAAGGTAACCAGATCGGATGCCGTATAGCGTTTATTGTGAATGCGGGTTTCGGTAAAAGTAGTACGCGAAAGGATTTGTTTGATAGATTTAATAAACCTTCCTTTCATGCCATCATTCAGGTAGGCATCAATAGCTTTTTCGCCCACAATGTGGCTTTCGCCATCAACCACGCTTTTGGTTTCAGTAAAATAAATCAGCGAAGGGATAGAAATGGTATCTACAATCTCTCTTTTTTCTTCATCGTAAATGGAAAGGGCCGAATTGGTTGTTCCAAAATCGATTCCGTATAAAAACTTACTCATGGGCTTGCAATAAAGTGGTGGCAATTAAAATGGGGTTGCGAAAGTATTAAAAAAAACATTTAGCAGACTAAAATTTTTTAAAATAACTCGCTGGTACCCAAATGGGCGTTAACGATGCGGGTAATTTGCTGGCCAAGTTCTTTTGCATTGCCAATACCAACACTTTTTAATGCTGCCAGCTGATCGGTAGTGCGTGGCATGCGCTCGGCGATGGATAGCAGGGCCAGATCAGACAGCACGGCATGATCGGCAGTGCCCCTTTGTGTTGCAATGGTTTTTCGCCATTCAACCAGGTTTTTGTACACCTGCGGATTGCTGATTTCTTTCGGTTTAATACTTGTTTTAGCCTGTTTCTTTTCTCCCGGCTGTTTATTGCTGCTGGCATGAAGGGTATCGATATAATCTTTAATCGAAAATGGGTTCCATGAAATTTTAAATAACGCCAGTTTGATGTTTAAGGCATCTTTACAATCTTTGAGCAAGGTTAACAGCTTATCCGAATGGGTATCGTTGTAAAAATTGATGGCTACAATTTTGTCCATTAGCGTAACAACCTGGTGCAGTTTGGGAATAAAATAATCGGAAGCTTTTTGTAAGCGCTCCATAAAAGTAGTTTCTTTTGCCGGATGACCAGAGGTAGAAACTTTATCGTATTCTTTGGCAATAAAGCTACGGGCAACTTTAAAAACTTCGTTCTGTAGCGTTTGGTTTGCCTGTTCGTACAAAGCTAAAAAAGCATTTTTCTCATCTTTATCAATCAGTTTGGAGCGACCAAGCTTTTCCCAGTCTTTGGTTACCAGCGAAAAATCCAGGAGCTCGTGTATCAGTCCCCAGGCATATTGCTGGCTGCAGCGATCTAGTAATTCGGTGGTGGGTTTTTCCTGATGGCTTGTTTTGGTGAAACTGATTACTTTGGCATCGGTAATGATGTTTTCGGCCACTACCGGCGATTTTAAGATCAAGCCTTCCAGGCTGCGGCAACGACTCAGGGCAACATAAGCTTGTCCGTGTGTAAAGGCAGTACTTACATCCAATATCGCTTTGTCAAAAGTTAAACCCTGACTTTTATGTACAGTAATGGCCCAGGCCAGTTTAAACGGATATTGCGCAAAAGAACCTGTACTGTTTTCATTTATTTTATTGTCTTCTTCACTCAGACTGTATTTAACATTCTGCCAGATTTCTTTTTCAACCTCAATTTCGCGGCCACTATCTGTAAAGGCTACCTTAATGCTACCCTGGCTAATGGCTGTTATTTTTGCTGCTTTCCCGTTGTAATATTGCTTTTTGCCCGATGAATCATTTTTGATAAAAATAACCTGTGCGCCAAGCTTCAGCTGCAATTTTTCATCAGTAGGGTAGGCATCTTTCGGGAAATCACCACTTACTTCGGCATCAAAATCAAATATTTCGCCGTCCAGTTTTTCTAAACAGCCTTTATTTATTTCGTTAACCAGCTGGTTGTGGGTGGTAAGGGTAATGTAATCGTCTTTCCATTCCTGGTTAAGCGATGGATCGTAACGTTCGTTTAGTTTGGCCAATAAAGCCGGACTCAGGTCGTTTTCGCGCATACCGTTTAAAATATCCAGAAACACAGGGTCGTTTTGACGGTATACCTTTTCCAATGTAAATGTAACCATCGAGGTCGATTTGAAAATCAGACTGTCGAAAAAGTAAGGGCTTTGATAATAGCTGCCCAAAATATGCCAGGCATCATGAAAAATGGGCGAAAGCTGGTACAAATCGCCGATCATAAGCAGTTGTACACCACCAAAAGCACGGTTTGATCCTTTTACTCTTTTTAAAGTGCGGTCGATAAAATCGATAATATCTACCCGCACCATACTAATCTCATCGATAATTAAAAGATCGAGACAGCGGAGCAGTCTGGTTTTCTCGTCAGAATATTTAATAGGAACTTCTGTGTTTTCATCTACAACCGGAACCAAAGGCCCAAAAGGAATCTGAAAAAAGGAGTGAAGCGTAACTCCACCCGCATTAATGGCCGCAACAGCGGTAGGGGCCACCACGGCGTAATTCTTTTTGGTGTTTTCTCTGATTTTACGCAACAAAGTGGTTTTTCCAGTACCTGCCTTGCCCGTTAAAAACACAGGCTGGTTGGTTGTGGCTAAAAAATCTAAAAGGAGTTGGTTGTCCGGATCGGGCGTATTCATATCAATGCAAAAATAACCTATTCGGCAGGCATTTGGTAAGAGATCGGTGACTGTTTTATCCACAAAATGCAGGGTTTTTGCAGGTTGCAGCAACAAATAAGCCTTGGAGGATACGGAAAGCCTGTTTGGTTTTTTAAATTAAGCAATTGAAAATGAGTTTGTACGCAAAATATTTTAATTTTATATGAAAAACATTTTCGAAATTTGAATGCAAATTTGTAACATTGCACTCGCAAAAAAGCTAAGGCTTTTTTCCGGGCCTATAGCTCAGCTGGTTAGAGTAGAAGACTCATAATCTTTTGGTCCCTGGTTCGAGCCCAGGTGGGCCCACTAACGTCCTTCGCAGTATCGTGGAGGACGTTTTTATTTTTAGCCCGTTACTTAGCCCTCGATTGAAGCAAATGGAGGCCTGTTTTGGTTCGATCCTAGTTAGGGTAACCATACAAGGTAACTTAAAGTTTATTGCTTACTTTGTTGCTTCAACCAAGTTGATCTGCATTTTCGGGCAATAATTTTCTCCATTTTTATGGTTCGAGCTATGGTCTTTAAAAATCGACCACTAACTGTTAAAAAAGCTATTATTTTGCTTTTTTAACATTTTGTTCCATTCCAGCTTTGTTATTGTTTCCATATGACAAAGAGTTCCTGTTTGTCAACGATAGCTGGTGAACGCATCGTTATAATCTTTGCAGTTCTCAAT
The DNA here is from genome assembly GCF_903166585.1 of Pedobacter ghigonis. GTDB lineage: Bacteria > Bacteroidota > Bacteroidia > Sphingobacteriales > Sphingobacteriaceae > Pedobacter > Pedobacter ghigonis. The sequence goes on along the minus strand of NZ_CAESCM010000008.1, from coordinate 1,747 downwards.
TTTTTTATATCTCATTTTGGCAAAGGCCAGATTATAAAAAAGTCTTTATGTGAAAAAAATCACAGGCCTTTAAACCTGCGATTTTTTTATGCAGAATCTCTATGCAAGACTTTGCCCAATTTTTAGGTGAGTGCTTAGCACAACCCTGTTCCAAATATTGATGGTAATTACGGCTGTTATGATATCTGCAATTTGAGCTTCGCTAAAAAATTGCAAAGCGCTTGAATACGTTTCATCTGACAATCCATTATGATGGATTAATGTGATTTCTTCGGTTATTGCCAACACAGCTTTTTCTTCTTCGGTAAAAATGCCCTCCGCTTCTCTCCAAGCATTAAGCAAAAAAATACGCTGATTTGTTTCTCCATTTTTAATTGCGTCTTGCGTATGAATGTTGATGCAATAGGCACAACCGTTAATTTGTGAAGCACGAATCTTTATAAGTTCTTTGTTTGTCTTAGCTATAGAAGCGTTTGATAGATAAATTTCTAAACCAACCATCGCTTTTAGTGCATTTGGAGCAACTTCCTTAATGTTCAATCGTTTTTGCATTGTATTATTGTTTTAAAATTGTTCAATGCAAAACTGGGTAATAAGAGAATGAAAAAACTTAAACTGGTTTAAGAAGGAATTCTTTTTCGAATTTCGCTTAGATATTCGGGAGTGAAACCAAGATATGAAGCAATCAGGTACTGGGGAACTCTTTGCACAAATTCGGGGTGATTTCTAACAGCTTGAAAATAAAATTCTTCTTTTGAGAAGGAAAAAAGAAATTGGATGCGCTTTTGAGCCGCCGCATAAGCCCTTTGGTAAACGAAACGGAAATAGCGTTCCATTACCGGGAATTCCTTTAATAATTTTTCCTGTTTCTCTTGCGTGAAATAAAGTATCGTGGATTTTTCTACAGCCTGAATATAAAATTCGGTAGGGACTTTATTTTCATAGGCAAAATTGTCAGTAAGCCACCAGGTTTCTATGGCAAATTCGGTCGTTTGCTCAGTGCCTTTTTCGTTGATGTAGAACTTTCGCAATAAGCCGTCTAATACAAAGTAATGATGCCTGCAAATCTGCCCTTCCGCTAATAGATTTTCCTTTTTATTTACTTCTTTCGTGTCAAAGAATTTTTTGATTTCTTCAAATTCTTCATCAGTTACTGTTGTGAATTTGCGTATGTGTTTTTTGAATATATCTAACATTGAAATTAACAGATTTTTTTATTTTGCAGGTAACGTTTTGCAAGTTAATTGAAGCATAATTGCTTGCACGAGCAATGAAACACTAAGCTAAATAAATAACTTCTAATTTTTTTACTCTCAATTTGCCTGATAAATAATCTAATCCTGTTGTTATCCTCAAAACACTACATTTCGTACTATAATCCAAGGTTTCTAATTAAGAGGGCGGTTCAATTTTTACCCTGTATCCTCGCTTTGATTCTTCCTTAAATCAATTAAAAGCCTCAAGTCATCCATTAGTCGGTTCAAATTTTCCCTTGTGTGGCCCACTGCTTTAAACCCCTTTAAGTATAACTTGAAGGGGTTTTTTGTTGGGGATAAACTATGCTATAGATCATTTAAAGGCTGTTTGATGATGGTGCGTATTTCAACGAAACTGTTCACGGATCAAGCGGAAAAGTTGGGGGGATATCTTTTATGCATATATTTTCGATAATCTGAATAAGAAGAATTTAACATCCCTTACACCTCTCGATGTTGCTCTAAAGGCTTTGATCTTAGCATTGAAAGAT
>NZ_CAESCM010000007.1 GCF_903166585.1 Pedobacter ghigonis | reverse complement strand
GGTAATTATTACTATTGGAAAACGACACACCAAACGAAGTTATTCTGACAAACCGCCGTATACCGAACGGTACGTACGGTGGTGTGAGGAGACAGCAGGGAAACTAATCCCCTGCTTCTTACTCGATCAAATTCATCGTAAACCTGATAATTTATTAATTTTGCGGCTCCTTATCCAAAGATCATGAGAAAACGAATTAGGAGGCATTATCGTACCGCAAAATATATAGTCTATAAAGAAACCTTAATTGATTTTAAAGAGCACTTCTGGACATTTATAGGTGCTTTTCTGGGGATCGCCATTATGGGCTTACTCAATTCTAAATACTATACCGCTTACGATAATCTGTTTATAATTGGATCTTTCGGCGCATCATCAGTGCTTATTTATGGTATAATCAATAGTCCGCTGGCACAACCACGTAATTTAATTGGCGGGCATGTGGTTTGTGCGCTGGTTGGGGTAACCATCCATAAACTTATTCCGGGCGAGCTTTGGCTTTCCTCGGCACTTTCTGTAGCACTATCCATCGTATTAATGCAGATTACCAAAACCCTGCATCCTCCGGGAGGGGCAACAGCACTCATTGCCAATATTGGCTCACCGAAAATCCAGTCGTTGGGCTACCTCTACGTATTGAGTCCGGTATTAACAGGCGCTGTTATTTTATTAGTGGTTGCCATTTTTGTTAATAACCGTACATCACAAAGAAGCTATCCCATTAATAAAAAATGGTATAGGGTGTGGCACAGATATCGCCGTTAAGCGAACCCTCATTACATGTTTTAGAAAAATATGCTGTTTGGCAACCTACGAATTAGGTACCGACAGGTTTTTCTTTTGCTGACTTAAATAAGCAGTTATTTGATGTAAGGTGATACACCTTGTAGCTCTTACAGCCGATTTTAATGCTTCCGAAGAAACGCCAAGGCGGTTTGCCCAATAATTGCGGTCTTTTTCTTCTGATAACAAGATAATTTCGTCTTGAATACCTTTGGCTTGGTTGGGATTTTCCATAGTCGCGATAATTAATTTATAAATAACTGTAATAACCTGACTTCGATTCGCATTCCCTTCATGGGTTTTCACTTATCACTCAATGCATAAGCGTCAGCTTAAGCTGCTCCGGTTTATCCGAATCAATAGCTTTATCAGAAAAAAATAGTCCTGATTAGCCAGCTATACCCTTGTGAATGCTAATAAACAAAACATGATGAAATGCTCAATTGAAAGGAAATTTGGGATTCAGTTTATTAAGCCATCTCAATGTGATAAAATTAGTTTTTTTTATTTACAATAACAAGCTGTAATGCAGTTAGTTAAAATATTTTTGGTAAAACGTTTTTCCATGAAGCGAAAAATAAATTGCTGATTCTCAGTTAGTAATTTAATTGCTGGCAAATAATGCTAAACCAATAATGCGTTTTGGTGTTATTAATTCGTTTTAGTAAAAAACAAACCAAGCTGTACAACTAAAAGTTGTGCAATTATTTTAAATTATGTATTTTTAATTATACGTAAATTAACTATAATTGTTGATTATTTGTGGACTTATTATTTTGGAAATGGACGATAGAAGAAGGGGAGAGATTATCCATATTGACGTTGAAAATGGCGTGGGTACCATTATCGATGAAAATTGTCAGGATATTCAGTTTCAGCTAGATGAAACCTCCGGTCAGATTGCTTTGAATATGAAAGTGATTTTTGAAATTGATTTAGGAAATTCGGGCCTGGTGGCAGTTAAAGTTGTGCCCGAAAAGATAGAAATATCTATTTAATCCAGGTTATGTTTAAGCTTATGTAAGCTGTTCTTCTGCAGGCAGGCTAAAATAAAATGTAGATCCTTTTCCAAATTTACTTTCTACCCATATTTTTCCTTCGTGCCTTTTAATAATCTCGGCACAGATGTATAATCCCACACCAAAACCCGAAATTGTTTTGGTAACTACGCTATCTACGCGAAAAAACCTGTCGAAGAGTTTTGGTATATTGTTTTCCTTAATGCCAATGCCTTCATCTTCCACGCTCACTATTATTTCTGCATCTACTCTTTCGCATTTAATGGCAATAAACGAATCTTTTTTAGAATACTTGGCTGCGTTTCCAATCAGGTTACTAATTACGTTGCCAATTTTTTCCATATCAGCATTTACTATCGTTTGTTCTAAGCCGATTACCTGTATAAAATGGCTTGGGAGCACCATTCTGTTTTCTTCTGCAATAGTTTTAATTAAGGCAATCAGATCGAAATTTGTCTTATTCAATAAAATCTTGCCCGATTCCAGCAACGAAACATTCAGAAAGCCATCGATCATTAACGACATTCTCTTCAATTGAAGGTTTACCTTATCAAGCGTATCAATAGCAAAAGCATTTTCTGTTTCCTTAAGTTTAAATTGTAAAAGTTGTACATACGCGCTTAAAGAGGTTAGCGGAGTTTTAAGTTCGTGGCTAACCATACCAATAAAATCATTCTTTCTGATTTCATCCTGTTTGTGCTCAGTAATATCTAAAACTGCGCCTGCAATGTACATAGGTTTGCCATCTGCATTGTAGTAAGCCTTACCGGCTGTTCTCAGCCACTTTGTTTTCTTTGCAGACCCTTTAAGGTTAATCTGGTACTCAACATTAAAGGCCGATCGGTTGTGCAGCGCTTTGCGTATACTACCCGAAAGAAATTCGATATCTTGCTCGGCAATTAAGTCTTTGGCTTCTTCAATTCCCATGCGGTTGCTTTCCAGTTCGTAAATCTGCTGTGCACGTTCCGATAAAAGTACCTTTTTACTTTCCAGATCTACATTCCACGAGCCCATTTCCGAAGCATCCATGGCCAGTTTTAAAATATCTTTCGCTTTTAAAAGCTCTTTTTTAAAATTTACTTCCTCCGTAATATCTTTAATGATGGCCAAAACACGTGTAACCTCATTTTTGTCATTTTTCAAGGGCTGGTACATGGCAACAAAATAGCCATCAAATACAGCGGTCGAAATTTTTATTTCATTAATGGTTAAAGGCTCACCAGTTCTGAAAATTTCTTTTACACGATTTAATATTGGCCTTTGCTGGGCGAGTTCGGGCCTGGCCTGCTCTTGCGGTATCCCGATTACTTCTTTTCTTGTTTTGCCCCAAAGTTTTAAAATATTATCATTGGCATATTCTGTTACCAGATCAGTACCTCTTAAAACGCACATACCTAATGGGGCCTGTTCAAAAAAGCCCCTGAACCGGGTTTCGCTTTCAGATAGTTCGAATAAAATCCGCTCGAGGTTATTTTCATTAAGCGGAATTTCCTTTAATGAGCAGATGATATATTCTGCCGGACAGCTATCCTGCAATACAGGCGAAAACTCTAATTCCCACTTAACATTTGGCGAATTGGAGTAAATGGGGTGAATAACCAGGCTGGTTTGTTTTTTAAGCTCGCTTACTTCCTGTACTGTACTAATCAATAAATCCCTTTCCGAATCCGATAGCAAAGTTGGAATAATATCTACATCATAAAACTTTAAATTTCCTCCTATGCGTGCAATCAAAGCCCGATAAGCGTCGTTATGTTCTACAACAACCAATAATGGCTTTATTTTAAAGATAATTATTGGGTTATGAGCATGTTTTAATAAGGCTTTTAGTAGGGACGAAGTTAAGTCTATCATAAGTTTGATTCACGCTTATTCAAATATAACCGTTAGTCACCTAATCAGCAACCAAATTGTTATCATTGGCGTAATATTATCATACAATCTGGTCTAAATTGTAAGAAAAACGTGTTTTCTCGAATTTTAAATAGGTTTCATCTTATTTTTAAGCTTGATTTTTTAGGTAAAAATGTTTTTTATCGCAAACATTTTTGGCATAAGTGTGTTTGCTGAGGAGTCGTTTATATTTTAAATGCCCTTTATTTTTAAATTGCAATTACGCTTTAACTGAAATCATGAATCCCGAAAAAAAACATGTTTTAGATAAGTGGCGGACTTTCAATGGATTTTCGCCATTAATTACATTTTTTAGATCATATCACGATTTAACTCCCGAGATAGAGTATTTTATCAATCAGTATACTTTTCCGGTTGTTTTTAAAAAAAATAAATTTATATCCTCGCCTCTGCATCGGAATGAATATGCCTACCTGCTTGTTAAAGGTGTTGCCCGTGGCTACATGAAGGATGATAAGGAGGAAATTACGACATGGATTGCCCGCGAAAACGAGCTGATAGGCAATGTATACAATACTAATGAAGCTAAGAAGCCGGTTGATGAATATATACAGGCTTTAGAAGATGTAGAAGCGGTTGCTGTACCTTACAATCTGTACGGGCAACTTTATAATATTGATCATATTGCAAATTATATCGGGCGGAAAATTGTCCAGCTTCATTATTTCCAGTCTTGTGAAAGAGCCCTGATCTCGAGATTACTAACTGCAGAAAAAAAATATATCCGTTTTATACAATCCTATCCCGATCTGGTAAACCGGGTAGGTTTAAAATATATTGCTTCTTTTCTTTGTATGCGGGTAGAAACCCTAAGCCGCATCAGGTGTAAAATGGCCGCTATATCCTGTTTTAATTTGTTATTGATACTTCCCGGAGTGTAAGCGTCTTTTAGTCAGTTATGCTCAATTTTAGTATTATTTTAAAGTAAAAAAAATGTAAAGAAAACATGTCGAAATTTTAACGCGTTTTTTAGTTGTAACGCTATATTTCTTTATTTCGACTAATTTGTAATACACATTTTTTGAATATGGTGTCTTAAGTTGGCGATTTTTAGGCTTAAAAATGATTTTTGTGTATTTTTTTTGAAAATTATTGTATTAGTAATCAGTGTGTTATATTTTATTTTCGATTAAAAAACGTCATTTATACGATTTAACATTTCTTGCTTACATTTTTTTAAAAATTTATATATATTTGTTCTTACCCTTTCGAGGGTATGTTTTTCATAGGTAGATGTAGGGTCAGAACATTGTTCTGGCCCTTTTTTGTTTTTATAACTTCAGAAAGCCTACTTTTGTTTTTATGGTTAAAAAGAAAGTGATTGTGGCAGTTACAGGTGCCAGCGGTTCAGTTTATGCAAAAGTACTGCTTAGCCAGTTATCGAAACTAAAAGATCAGATCGAAGCAGTAGGGGTGGTGATGAGTGATAACGCCAAAGAAGTGTGGCAATTCGAACTGGGGAACCAGGACTACAATCATTTTACCGAATTTAAATTTTACAGTAAAAACGATTTTAATGCACCCTTTGCTTCAGGTTCGGCAAAGTACGATACCATGATTATTGTGCCCTGCTCAATGGGGACACTGGGGCGCATTGCACATGGTATTTCTAATGATTTAATTACCAGAGCTGCCGATGTAATCCTGAAAGAACGCAGGAAACTGATTGCAGTAGTACGCGATACACCTTTTAGTTTAATCCACATCAACAACATGAAAACCGTTACCGAGGCAGGTGGTATTATTTGCCCCGCAAACCCATCGTTCTACAGTTTACCCAAAACAATTGAAGAAGTTGCCGGTACAGTAATTAGCCGGGTTTTGGATTTGGCTGGCTTCGAGCAGGAAAGCTACCGTTGGCAGGAAAAGTAGTTTCTGTTTAGCAATTGGCCTTTTGCAGCAGGCAATGGCCTGCCAGTGAAAATCGCTGGATGTATTGTTATCTCACTGTAATTTGTATGCTAAAGCCATTCTAAAAGCCTAATTCCGAACAAATTTCTTATCTTTGCACCCTCAATGAAAAAGGTCGCATTTTATACATTAGGTTGTAAACTCAATTTCTCTGAAACCTCTACCATCGGTCGTTTATTTACCGATGCAGGTTATGCTGTTGTAGAATTTCAGGATCAGGCCGATGTTTATGTGATCAATACCTGCTCTGTTACCGACCATGCGGACAAAAAATGCCGTAAAGTGGTTAAAGAGGCTTTAAAATATTCTCCAAATGCTTTTGTAACCATTGTAGGTTGCTACGCGCAGTTAAAACCACAAGAAATTGCCGAAATAGAAGGCGTTGATATGGTTTTGGGGGCAGCCGAAAAATTCAGGATTGTTGAGTATATCAGCGATTTAACCAAACAGCCTAAAGCGGTGGTGCACCAGCAGAATATCGAAAAGGTAAACCACAATTTTATTGCTTCTTATTCGATTGGAGATAGGACCCGTACTTTTTTAAAAGTGCAGGACGGTTGCGATTATCCTTGTACTTATTGCACCATTCCTTTGGCCCGTGGAGCAAGCCGTAGCGATACCATTGAAAATGTGGTTAACCGCGCCAAAATGATTGCCGAAAGCGGTGTGAAAGAAATTGTGCTAACAGGGGTAAACCTTGGCGATTTTGGAATCCGCAATGGGGAACGCGAAGATAAATTCTTTGATCTGGTAAAGGCCCTTGATGAAGTTGAAGGCATTGAAAGGATTCGGATTTCATCCATTGAACCCAATTTGTTAAGCAACGAAATTATTGAGTTTGTGGCTACATCGAAAAGATTTGTGCCGCATTTTCATATTCCTTTGCAATCGGGTTCTGATAAAATCCTCGGCTTAATGCGCCGGCGTTACCGCAGGGATTTATATGTGGAACGTGTAGCTAAAATTAAAGAAGTAATGCCACATTGCTGTATAGGTGTTGATGTGATTGTGGGCTTCCCTGGCGAAACCAAAGAAGATTTCTTAGATACTTACCAGTTTTTAAACGGATTGGATATTTCTTATCTACACGTATTTACCTATTCGGAGCGAGAACTAACTGCTGCTGCCGAAATGAAAGGTGTGGTGGCAGGTAGCGAGCGAAACGAACGTAGTAAAATGCTTCATATCCTGTCTGATAAAAAGCGGAGGGCTTTCTACGAATCGCAGATTGGCAGCGATGCCGAGGTACTTTTCGAAGCCGATCAAAAATCGGGCTACATGCATGGTTTTACCAAAAACTATGTAAAAGTACGTGCCAAATACGATCCTGTAATGGTTAATGAGCTAAAAGCAGTTAAACTTGTAGCCATTACTGCCGACGGGGAAGTGGAAGTAGCCGAACTGGAAACCACCTACGCGCATCATTAAGAAAGTCAGAAGTCGCGCGTTCTATCTCCGATGCTTGGTTTCATATGCATTTCATACCTTTCAGAGTTTGTAGTTTAGTTTCTTCATTCACCATGATCGTCATTTCGAGTGGAAGCGCAGTGTAGCCGAGAAATCTTTTAGTTTTCCGCTTTAGTCTTTAAGCTTTGATCTTCAGATCTCCGACTTCCGGAATTTCGGTCTTTTAACCACCTCAGACACCTAAGCACATCTAAGCTTTCCACTTTAGTTTTTCTACTTTCACCTTTAGCCTTTTGGCTTTGGTCTTTACTCTTTCTTTCCTATCTTCGCAACAAATAATTTGTATGTTTCCTACCGTTTCACATTTCTTAGAGTATTTATTCGGAATTAACCTGCCGCTTCCCTTTAACACTTTTGGTGTTTTTGTAGCACTAGCATTTGTAGCTGGCTATTGGGCATTTACAAAAGAGCTTAAACGCAAAGAAGCATTAGGCATTCTTCAGCCGATTAAAAAAACGATTGTTATAGGCAAACCTGCCACAACTACAGAGCTGATTATGAATGGTCTTTTTGGCTTTGTGATTGGCTATAAGCTGGTTTATGCATTTTTAAACTATAAGCTTTTTGTAAACGATGCACAGTCGGTTTTAATGTCGGCTAAAGGAAATATTATTGGCGGATTATTTTTTGCCGGTTTATTTGCTTATTGGGATTATACCGAGAAAAACAAGCACAAGTTAGATAAACCCAAAGAAACCCAGGTTACCGTTCACCCATACCAAATAATGAGCAACCTGATAGTTTGGGCAGCCATTTGGGGCTTTTTAGGCGCTAAATTCTTTGATAATTTAGAATATTGGGATGATTTTGTGCAACATCCTATCGAAAGGCTTTTATCATTTAGTGGTTTAACCTTTTACGGAGGCTTAATTTGTGGCGGTGCTGCAGTATTAATCATTGCCAGAAAAAACGGCATTAAACCTTTGCATATGCTCGATGTGGGCGGGCCGGGAATGATGCTGGCTTATGCTGTAGGTCGTATTGGCTGCCACATGGCTGGCGATGGCGACTGGGGGATTGTTAATGCTAATCCAAAACCATTTTCATGGCTGCCAGATTGGTTATGGTCTTACAAATACCCCAATAATGTGGTAGGAGAGGGCATTCCGATTCCGGGTTGTAGCGGTAAATTTTGCAACGAACTGGCCCAGGGCGTATATCCAACGCCAATTTACGAAGTGATTATCTGTTTAATACTTTTTGCTTTTCTATGGAGCATCAGAGATAAAATAAAAGCACCGGGTTTAATGTTTGGGATCTACATGATTTTAAACGGTCTTGAACGCTTCTGTGTTGAATTAATCCGTGTAAACTCAAAATACCATGTGTTCGGTTTATCTTTTACCCAGGCAGAAATGATTTCAACTTTTCTGGTTGTAGGTGGTATAGCTTTAAGCGCTTATGCCTTAAGAAACAAGAATAAACTGGCTTAAATTACTTTCTTTTAAATTCATTTTATACCCAACAACCCATTGCGGTTTTTGTTCAACAGTTATGAATTACGAATTAATATGCAATAAGGTGATTGCTATTGTAAGGCTTACCGGAAATTTTATCCGTAAAGAAGCCATGCAGTTCGATGCACAAAAAATTGAATACAAAGGTTTGAACGATATGGTTTCTTATGTAGATAAAACTGCAGAACAGAAACTGGTTCAGAACCTCGAAAAACTGATTCCTGATGCCGGTTTTATCACCGAAGAAAAAACGATTAGCAGGGTAGGTAAAACCTATACCTGGATTATCGATCCGTTGGATGGAACCACTAATTTTATTCACGGCATTCCAGCTTATGGGATTAGTGTAGCGTTGTACGAAGATGGTTTACCTGTTGTTGGAGTCGTTTACGAACTGAACAGAGCCGAAATGTTCTATTCTTTTAAAGGTGGTAATGCATTTTTAAATAAGAAAGAAATTAAAGTGTCTGTTAATCCCGATTTGAAATCGAGTTTGCTAGCCACAGGCTTCCCTTATTACCAGTTCGATAACCAGGATAAATATTTAAAGTTATTGGCCGAAATGATGCAGAAAAGCCATGGTGTTCGCCGAATTGGTGCCGCTGCAATCGATTTGGTGTATACCGCTTGTGGGCGCTTTGATGCCTTTTTCGAATACAACCTGCAACAATGGGATTTTGCAGCTGGCTGTTTCATTGTGCAACAGGCAGGTGGCGAAGTTTTCGACTTCTCGGGTGGTAACAATTACTTCGAAAAAAGGGAAATTCTGGCAACCAATGGCAAATTAACAGCAGAAATGCTGGAGGCCATTAAAAGACATTTTTAGTAATTTACTCGCCATCGTCACCCTGAATTTATTTCAGGGTCTCATACGAATTAAAGAGATGCTAAAATAAATCTTATAGCTACCAGATCAGCAAAACCTGAAATTTTAAATCTGCGACTGAATCTGCGCTATCTGCGGGAAATAATTGATTTCTTTAAAACAGCTTAAAAACAAAAGAGGGTTTACTAATTAGCAAACCCTCTTTCTTTATGTATAATGAAAAATGCGCAATTATAAAGCTTCCGAAACTACCTCGGTTACTTCCGGTACCATTCTTTGTAACAAATTCTGAATACCCGATTTAAGCGTAATGGTAGACGACGGACAACCGCTGCAAGAGCCACGTAATTCTACGGTAACCACACCCTCATCAAATGATTTGTAAGTAATGGCACCGCCATCCTGCTCAACCGCCGGACGAACGTAGTCATGTAAAATTTGCTGGATTTTAATTTCAGTTTCTGTACCCTCAAAAGTTGGTACTTCATCTGCAGTTGCTTCTTTAATTTTTAATTCAGATTCAACAGCTCCTTTAACAAACTCCTTTAAAATGGCTTCAATGTCAGCCCACTCAGCGTCGTCTGTTTTGGTAATGGTAACAAAGTTACTGGCGAAGAAAACACCAGAAACAAAACTAAATTTAAATAACTCCTTGGCAAATGGCGAGTGTTCTGCACTTTCTTTAGTCGCAAAATCTTCGCTACCATTTATCAACAGCTTATTTACCATGAATTTCATGGTAGCCGGGTTTGGAGTTTGTTCTGTATATACGTTAATGGTCATGTCCTAATCAATTTGAATAAACAAAATTAACAATTCATGTTTAATAAAACGTGGCGCGGCTGTCTGCTTAGCGTCAATTTAATTTGATTAGAAAATACCAGTATAATTAAACGGCGTAATCGTTCTTAACTGTGCTTTTACTGCTTGTGTTACCGCCAAGCCCTCAATAAATTCGGCAATGCTTGCTGCATTAATTTTTGAGTTTGTACGCGTTAGTTCTTTTAGAGCCTCGTAAGGGTTAGGGAAATTTTCCCTGCGCAATACCGTTTGTATAGCTTCTGCAACAACTGCCCAGTTTTCGTCTAAATCGGCGTGTAAAGCTGCTTCGTTAAGTAAAATTTTGTTAAGGCCCCTTAATGTAGCATTGATGGCTATTAAAGTATGTCCAAAAGGAACACCCACATTTCTTAAAACGGTCGAGTCGGTCAAATCCCTTTGTAAACGCGAAATAGGTAGTTTAGCTGCAAAAAACTCGAATAAAGCATTTGCGATACCAGCATTACCTTCGGCATTTTCAAAATCGATTGGGTTAACCTTATGTGGCATGGCCGATGAACCGATTTCTCCTGCTTTTATTTTTTGTTTGAAATAGTTTTTAGAGATATAGGTCCAGATATCGCGGTCTAAATCGATGATGATGTTGTTAATGCGTTTTAAAGCATCGCACTGTGCTGCAAACTGATCGTAGTGTTCAATTTGTGTGGTGTGCTGCGCGCGACTTAAGCCTAAAGTTTCGTTTACAAACTGGTTCGAGAAATCAACCCAGTTCACATCAGGGTAAGCAATGTGGTGTGCGTTAAAGTTTCCGGTAGCGCCACCAAATTTGGCACTGTTCGGGATAGCTTTTAAATTTTCTACCTGAATGCTCAAACGCTCGGCAAATACCAAAAACTCTTTACCCAGTTTGGTTGGAGAGGCCGGCTGACCATGCGTGTGTGCCAACATCGGAACTTCTTTCCATTCGGTAGCCAGCGCGTTTATTTTGGCAATCAGTTCGGCAATTGCAGGGTAATAACTTTCGTTCAAAGCCAGCTTAATTGAATAAGGAATGGCTGTGTTGTTAATGTCTTGTGAGGTTAAGCCAAAATGGATAAACTCTTTATAATTTTGAAGCGATAAGCCATCAAATTTACTTTTGATGAAATACTCAACCGCTTTAACGTCGTGATTGGTAACTTTTTCAGTTTCTTTAATTTCTAAAGCATCAGCTTCTGAGAAATTTTCGTGTATTTTACGCAATTCGGCATAAAGATTTTTATCAAAGTTCTGCAAGCCAGGCAGGTTGATGTCGCAAAGGGCGATAAAATATTCGATTTCTACAAAAACACGGTATTTAATCAGCGCTTCTTCTGAAAAGTAAGCAGCTAAATTTTCGGTAGTTTTTCTGTAACGACCATCAACAGGTGAAATAGCTTGTAGTGATGTTAAATTCATTATGCGGATTATATTTTTGCCGCAAATTTACTACAATTGATGGATTTTAAGAGATTTAAAAGCTAAAGAATTCAGATTAAAAACAAAAAAGGCTTCAGTTTTACCTGAAGCCTTTTTATTAGGTTAACCGAAGCTACTATTTTTTAGTAGTATCTGTTGCTAAAGTATCTTTTACTGTTGAATCTTTCACAGTAGTATCTTTTACAGTGGTATCAACTACTGTAGAGTCTACTTTAGAAGAATCTACTGCGCCATCCTTCTTTTCTGATTTACAGGCAACAACTGATAGAGATAAAGCAAGCGCTAGAAAGCCTAATTTGAATGCATTTTTCATGTTTTTTAATTTGTAGTGGTTTTTTTAAATTAATTACTTACTAATTTATACAAAAAACTTAAAAAAAGTAACCCGCTATAAATAAAAAAAAAGCTTTGATTGTGAAATCAAAGCTTTTTTCGGTGTTATTTTAGAAATATACTAGTGTTTTACTTCTGTTGTGGTGGTTGTGGTTTTAACAGCAGTGTCTTTTACTGTAGAATCTTTCACTGTAGTGTCTTTTGCTGTAGTATCAGTTATAATTGTTGATGAATCTGTAACGGTAGTATCGCCTGTACCTTCTGCTTTTTTTCCTGATCCGCCACAAGCTGCAATGGTAAGTGATAAAGCAAGGGCTAAAAAGCCAAATTTGAATGCATTTTTCATGTTGATTTTGTTTTAGGGTTAAAATATACTTTTAATGCCCCGAATTGGAAAAGGTAACCCGTAAGATAAAAAAAAGCCCTTGAAAGTTAATTCAAGGGCTTTTGTATGCTTAAAGTTAAGACTAGTGTTTAACTTCAGTTGTAGTTGTAGTCGTTTTTACAGCAGTATCTTTAACTGTAGAATCTTTAACTGTAGTATCTTTTGCAGTAGTATCAGTAACGATAGTTGAAGAATCAGTTAAAGTAGTATCAGCGCCTTCAGCTTTTTTTTCTGAGTTACAAGCAACAACTGATAAAGATAAAGCTAAAGCTAAAAAGCCTAATTTGAATGCATTTTTCATTTTTGAAGTTTTTTTAAGTAATTAATTAATTCGTACTTAATACGCGAAATCGGAAAAGGTAACCCGGTAAACTGAAAAAAAATTAAATAAAATAAAAAATGGCCTTAAAAATTAATTTAAGGCCATTTTTTGTATGTTAAAGTTAAGACTAGTGTTTAACTTCAGTTGTAGTAGTTGTAGTTTTTACAGCTGTATCTTTAACTGTAGAATCTTTAACTGTAGTATCTTTTGCAGTAGTATCAGTAACGATAGTTGAAGAATCAGTTACAGTAGTATCAGCGCCTTCAGCTTTTTTTTCTGAGTTACAAGCAACAACTGATAAAGATAAAGCTAAAGCTAAAAAGCCTAATTTGAATGCATTTTTCATTTTTGAAGTTTTTTTTAAGTAATTAATTAATTTACACTCTTAATACGGGTAAATGAAAAAGGTAACCCGGTAAATTGAAAAAAAAATAAATAAAAATAAAAAAGGCCTTGAAAATTAATTCAAGGCCTTTTTTTATGGTAAAGTTAAGACTAGTGTTTAACTTCAGTTGTAGTAGTAGTAGTTTTTACAGCTGTATCTTTAACTGTAGAATCTTTAACTGTAGTATCTTTTGCAGTAGTATCAGTAACGATAGTAGAAGAATCAGTTAAAGTAGTATCAGCACCTTCAGCTTTTTTTTCTGAGTTACAAGCAACAACTGATAAAGATAAAGCTAAAGCTAAAAAGCCTAATTTGAATGCATTTTTCATTTTTTGAATTTTTTAAGTAATTAATTTCCTGTTAATGCCGCAAAGGTAAAAAGGTAACCCGATAATTTGAAAAAAAGTTAAAATATTTTTTTTCGCAGGCTTTGGGTTACCCCGGGTATCAAGATTGTATTAAGCAGCATAGTAGCTATAAATATTTTTTTGTCTAATATTGGGTTACTATTTATAGAAAAATGTATTAACTAGTGAATAACAGTTTAAAGAGTTCAGTTCCAACAGATAGAGAGGTTATTTTAGGTATTCTAAATAACTCAGCAGATACGCTTAACAAGTTATACAAGGGCTATTATGCAATGGTTTTGCAGTTTATCCTCAATAATAACGGGGATGAAGATGATGCAAAAGATGTATATCAGGAGGCCATCATTATTTTGTATAACAAAGTTAAGGAAGGCAATTTTGAATTGAGCAGTAAGCTTAAAACATATATTTATTCGGTGTGCAGGCGCATTTGGTTAAAGAAACTTAACCTGAACAGCAAAAAAGCCGGCAACATTACTGATTATGAAGATGTGTTTGCTGTAGAGGAGGATGTAGAACAACATGAAGAGAAAGATCTTCAGTTTGTAAAGATGCAATCGGCGCTCGAACACCTTGGCGAACCTTGTAAAACCATTATTCAGGATTTTTATATCCACAATTTATCCATGCAGGATATTTGCGAAAAGTTTGGCTATACCAATACGGATAATGCCAAAACACAGAAATATAAGTGCCTGCAACGGTTAAAGAAATTATTTTTTCAACACTAGTAATTGAAATGAGAAACGATTTGGAGTTAGATGCAATTATTGAAGATTATCTTTTAGGTAAACTTAATCCGCAGGAAACTGAGGCCTTTGAACAGTTACGTCGCAATGATGCCACTGTAGATCATAAGGTGGTTTCGCATAAATTCTTTTTAGAATCTATGGAAGCTTTTGCCGAACAGGTACGTTTAAAAGAGCAGTTAAATCATATCCATGCCGAAATTGATGTAGAAAGCCTTGCTGATGCATTAAGGCCGCATCCATCTAAGATTGTTCAGCTTTGGAGAAAAAATAAATCTGTTGTGGCGGTTGCAGCTTCTTTTATTGTATTGTCGCTGGTATCGATTTACTCCATTCAGCACAATAACAAGCAGGAAGCAATCTACGAGAAAATGAGTAGAGAGATATCGCGTGTAAAACAGTCACAAAATAACTTGGTTCTTGATGTTAAAGCAAGTACAATGCACAATTCGCCTAAAAAACCTAATCCGGGTAATTTTGGCGGTACCGGTTTTGCGGTTTCTACAAACGGATATATTCTAACCAATCTTCATGTGGTAAATGGAGCAGATTCTTTATATGTGCAGAACAGTAAGGGCGAATCTTTTAAAGTAAAATCTGTTTACACTGATCCTCAGAATGATATCGCTATCCTTAAAATAAGTGATAAACATTTTAATGGTTTATCTACTATTCCTTATACCATTAAAAAGAGTTTAAGCAGCATTGGCGAAAACGTATATACTTTAGGTTATCCTAAAGATGATATTGTATTGGGCGAAGGCTCTGTAAGTTCGAGAAGTGGGTTTGTTGGCGATACGACTCAATATCAGGTGTCTATACTGGTTAATCCGGGCAATAGTGGCGGTCCGCTTTTAGATAACAACGGAAATTTGGTTGGTATCATCAGTGGTAAACAAGACCAGACAGAAGGAGCTGCATTTGCGATTAAATCAAAATATATTCTGGAAGCCATGAGGGCAATTCCACAAGATTCGTTGGGTGTAAACAGATTAAGTGCTAACAAGAAAAGTTTGTTGTCGGGTTTGAAACGGACTAAACAGATCGAGAAGCTTGAGGATTATGTTTTCATGATCAAAGTATACTAAGCTGAATAACCCCCCAAATAAATTAATATGCTTAAACCCTGCTGATTCATTTCTGCAGGGTTTTTTGTTTGATTTGTAATTTATACGTCTGAAAATAATATTATGTCTATGTATTTACTATAGTATTGTTTAGATTTGTTTTAATCAACTTTTAAATATTATTGTTATGAGTATAAGACTAGGCGATACCGCGCCAAACTTTCAGGCCAATACCTCAATTGGCGAAATAGATTTTTATGATTTTTTAGGTGATAGCTGGGGTGTATTGTTTTCACACCCTGCCGATTACACACCGGTTTGCACTACCGAGCTGGGCAGAACGGCAGCTTTAAAGGGCGAGTTCGAAAAAAGAAATGTTAAAGTACTGGCTCTAAGTGTCGATTCGGCAGAATCTCATAAAGGCTGGATCAGCGATATTAACGAGACTCAAAACACATCTGTCGAATTTCCGATTATTGCCGATCCTGACAGAACTGTAGCTAATTTATACGATATGATCCACCCGAATGCCTCAGAAACTTTAACGGTAAGATCTTTGTTTGTGATCAGTCCCGATAAAAAAGTAAAATTAACGATTACTTACCCGGCATCTACAGGTCGTAATTTTAACGAAGTATTACGCGTAATCGATTCATTGCAGCTTACCGCTAATTACAGCGTAGCTACACCTGCTGATTGGAAAGATGGTGAAGACGTAATTGTAGTGAACAGTATTAAAACGGAAGATATTCCGGCTAAATTTCCGAAAGGACACCAGGTAATAAAGCCATATTTACGTACTACGCCACAGCCTAATAAGTAATTTAAGAACGATTTTCTCGCTTACGCAACTTTCTTGTTGAATAGCCGATTTGGGATTGCATTACATCTGCAAATTATTATATTTGGTAGTTTTGTTTCAATATTAACGCTTTATCTGATTGTTTTATTGATGATAATGATCAATTGGTTAAATTAAATGCGAATCAAAGCATAAGGGTTTATTTATTTTATACAATTTTTTATTTTTTTTATGGCAACCGGAAAAGTTAAATGGTTTAACACGCAAAAAGGCTTTGGATTTATTGTTCAAGAAGACAATAAAGACTTATTTGTACATTTTAAAGATGTTTTAGGTGGAATCGAAAGCTTGAAAGAGAACGATGCAGTAGAATTTGAAGTAGCTGAAGGCAGAAAAGGTTTACAGGCAGTAAACGTTAAGAAAGTTTAAGCGATACAATATTTATATCTTCATCCCTGCAAAGAGCCTTTCCGTAAAGAAAGGCTTTTTGTATTTTACAAACGAGTTCAGCATGATGCTGGAAACCCGGTTAGTAATACTGTATAATGGAAGCTTTTAGGATCACATTATCTCCGCTTGCTACCTTGGTGAATATTAAAAACTGATCCTTATCGGGTTTAATTTTGTGTTTCTTTACCAGGTCTTCGGGTTTTGCAGGATAATTTCTAACGATCACATTTCCTGTTAAGTTTCCAGCTTTTTTAAGCGCAGCAGTAGTAAGGATTTCTGTTATCTGAAATATCCGCCCGGGAAAAGCTTTATTGATGTCAGGAGAAGTGTATAGCTGCGTTTGGGGATGTAATTTTAGCAGACCATAAGTTGAGCCAATTAAATTGAAAGCACCCGATTTTAATAAAGCAGCATCGGGTTCATAAAGGTAACCAGAAGATTGGAGCTCGTTAGAGAAGCCAACTGGCGACTGAATTGACGATTTTTTAAACGAAAATTGCTTTTCAGCTTCATTCAAAGTTACCGCAATAATCTGCGTATCCTGATTACATACACGATCTATTACCCACAAAAGCTCCTTGCATTCGTTTTTTACACTTACAATATGGATTTCACTTACCTGTTTCAGCTCCGATAGGCCCGCAGAAATATCAAGCAAGGGGGCCGTTTTGATAATAATGCGTTGTGCTTTTTCCAATAAAGTATCGATTATACTTACCACATCGGGTGTACAATCTTTAAGCATAAAAACCTTGCCTTTTTCAGCCCTTCGCGCCGGGTCTACATAAATGGTGTCGATTTTTTTTTCGCTTGCATTTAGGTAGTTAATGCCATCGGTTGCCTCAAAAGTAATATGATGTGCATTTAATGCCTTGGCGTTGTAGCATGCAATTGCCGAAAGTTCGCTGTTGATTTCGCAATGGGTTACATTAGTCACTTGTTTGGAGAAATAATAACTATCCACTCCAAAGCCCCCGGTTATATCGATTAAACTTTCGCCCTTAGCTAATTTTGATTTGTATTGGGCCGTAATTTCTGAAGAGGTTTGCTCGATAGAAAGAACAGGGGGGTAGTAGATATCGGCCGTTTTGAACCAGGTAGGCAGTTTCTTTTCCGATTTCTTTTTTGCGGTAATCTGGGTAGCGAGTTCACCCGATGTAATTCCCTCAAATGGACTTTTAGACAGGGCAATCTGATTCACATCTGCAGTTAGGTTTGCATTGATGTATTGTTGGACGGCTGCTGCTAAAAGGTTATTGTTCATTGTGGAGGGGGCTGGGGTATCAAGTATTAAGTAGCAAGTATGTAGTGAAGAGTATTAAGTAATAAGTATCAGGTAGTAAGTATAGATGAACAATCTTGAGACTTTATAACTGATACTTGTACTTGCTACTAATTCCCTACTTATTCTTCATCACCATTTGACAGGTATGGCGGCTTTTTACTTCCAATAAAATATCTTTATCAACGGTTACCCGGTCGATGGTATGCTGATTGTAATAACGGATGGTTACCAGTTCCAGGCCTTTGTTGTATTTTACGGTAAACTCTTCTGACAGATCTTTAATCAGTCTTTCTATTTGAGTAGGATGATCATCAACACTTACCGAAAAACTGATTGCCGAGTTGAGCATCGTATTGATTTTGATCTTGTGGTTATGGAAAAGCTCGAAAATATTGCTCAGGTTTTCTTCGATAATAAAAGAATAGTCTTTAGGGAAGATCGAAATCAGCGCCTGGTTAATCTTAAATATGAAAGATGGTATGGGCAAAGGGTTGTTTTCTTTTGTAATAGCTGTTCCTTCGCCTTCTGGTGTAAGAAATGATCTCACAAACAGTGGAATCCCCTTGTTTTGCAAAGGTTTTATGGTTTTAGGGTGGATTACAGTAGCGCCATAATAGGTCAGCTCTATGGCATCGTGATAGGAAAGTTGTGCAATTTTCTCAGTCTCATCAAACCATTTTGGGTCTGCATTTAACACCCCCGGAACATCTTTCCAAATGGTTAAAGCAGCGGCATTTAGGCAGGAAGCAAATATGGCTGCAGAATAATCAGAGCCTTCGCGACCTAAGGTGGTAGTATAATTTTCGCTGGTTCCTCCGATAAAGCCTTGTGTAACGATAATATTTTCGTCTAGCAATGGAACCAGGTCTTTTTGTATAATCTGGTTGGTTTTTGCCCAGTCTACCTTTCCTTCCCGGTAGGTATTGTCGGTTTGGATATAGTTTCTGGCATCTGCCCAGAGTGCTTTATTGCCGGTTTCATTAAGCCAGGCTGCTACAATTTTGGTCGAAACTACCTCGCCAATCGATACAATCTGATCGTAAATGTAATCGTGGTCATTGTCGGGTTCATCTTCAATCAGCCAGTCAATTTCCACAAAAGTATTGGCTACATCATCGTAAACCGAATTGGGTTTGCCCTGAAACAGCTCTTCGATAATGTTAAAGTGAAAATGCTTTACCTCATCAAAAATTGCGTGAGCACTTTCGCTATGCGATAGGTAGGCCTGCGTAAGTGCCTCCAGTTTATCGGTCATTTTGCCCATTGCCGAAACCACAACAAGCAGGTTGCCTTTCTTGTAATCGCGTACAATATTGGCCAGATTTTTTACTCCCTCAGCATTTTTTACCGAAGCACCTCCAAATTTAAAAATATCCATACTAAAATGCCTTGATTTGTTCTTTAGCTAAAGCCGCGTTTAGCCAGCCGCTCTCTAATTGTGCCTGGTATTTGTTGTAGAAATTAATCGCAGGTTCGTTCCAGTCTAAAACCTGCCAAACCATGCCACTGTAATTGCCGTTTTTAGCTTCTTCAATTACTTTTTCGAATAATATTTTACCCAGTCCCTTGCCCCGGAAAGCTTCGGTTACGATAAAATCTTCTAAGTATAACCGGCATCCTTTCCAGGTAGAGTAGCGCGTATAATATAAGGCAAAGCCCACAATAACATCATCCACCTCCGCAACGAAAGCTTTCCAAACGGGATTTTTACCAAAACCAGCATCTACAAAATGCTCCAGGGTTACGGTAACCTCTTCGGGAGCGCGTTCGTAAACGGCCAGTTCGTTAATTAACGCCAATAACCGCGGGCAATCTTCAGCTACTGCGAATCTGATATTTAAATTCATACTAATTAGCTGAAATGTTTGATTTAAAATGTTTAATAACCCTTTTTCCGAAAATACTGCTGCCTATGCGCACCATTGTACTTCCTTCTTCAATGGCTATTTTATAATCAGCACTCATGCCGGTCGAGATTTCTTTAAAAGCATCATCTTTACGGAAGAAACTCACTTTAATGCCATCAAAAAACACTTTAAGCTCATGAAATTCAATTGCAATCTGTTT
The DNA here is from genome assembly GCF_903166585.1 of Pedobacter ghigonis. Classification (GTDB taxonomy): domain Bacteria; phylum Bacteroidota; class Bacteroidia; order Sphingobacteriales; family Sphingobacteriaceae; genus Pedobacter; species Pedobacter ghigonis. The sequence goes on along the minus strand of NZ_CAESCM010000007.1, from coordinate 273,043 downwards.
TTCGTTTTTGGTATTGGTAGCAATGCCCATTAAACCAACGATGCGGATATTTTTTAATTCAGGATAGGTTTCATCACGTAAAAGCTCTACTACCTCATCAAAACCCAGTCCGAATTTGGTATCTTCATCAGCAATGTAAACCTGTAACAGGCAGTCGATTACGCGATTATGTTTGGCAGCCTGTTTGTTGATTTCCTGAAGTAGTTTTATGCTGTCTACACCATGGATCAGCTGAACAAAAGGTGCAATATATTTTACTTTATTGGTTTGTAAATGGCCAATAAGGTGCCATTCAATATCCGCCGGGAGTTGTGCCTGCTTATCAACCATTTCCTGTACATGGTTTTCGCCAAAAACACGCTGTCCGGCATTGTACGCTTCTAAAATCGACTCAACAGGGTGTGTTTTTGAAACTGCAATCAGTTTCACACCATCCGATTCGACTTCGTTTTTATATTGTTTAAGATTATCAGCTATGCTCATTTATAACTATTTTTGGTAAAATTAATAACCTTGCCGCAATTTGGGCAAAAAATAATACTTTAATTCAGCATGAAGAGACTAATATGGGTTTTAATGACCTCGGTATTATGGTTTGGTTGTAAGCCAGGCGTGCCCGACGATATTATAAAGCCTGATAAGATGGAAAAAATTTTGTACGATATGCATATTGTAGATGGTTACCTGTCTACCATTTACATTCCCGATTCGGCCCGGAAAGTGGCAGCGGGTTATTATAAGGGAATTTATAAAAAATTTGAAACCGATTCGGCGCAATACAATAAAAGCCTGAAGTGGTACAATGTTAACCCCAAGGAGCTGGATGCGATGTACAAAAACATCCAGAAAATGCTGGCTGCGCAGAAGAAAGGAACTGCTTTGGCCGATAAATTAATTAAAGAGAAAATATTTAAAACCGATTCGATAGCCATCAAAAAGAAATTTAAGGCCGATTCGCTTGCCATCCGGAAAAAGATGAAACCCGATTCATTATCGAAGGTTAAAGCGGTAGCCGAAATTGCTAAAAAGAAAAAAGAGGCCGATTCGCTGATTAAAATTAAAAAGGCCGGGACTTTAGAAGTAGCTCCGGCAGTACTATAAAATATGTTATATCCCGAAAATTGTTTAGAACGTTTAGGTTTTGTAGAGATAAGGCAGCTGATAAGCAAACATTGTTTAAGCCCAATGGGGCAGGCAATGGTGCAGAAGATGCAGGTGATGAACCGTTTTGATCAAATCGATAAATTTTTACGCCAAACCAACGAGTTTAAAAGCATTCTGCAAAACCAGGAGCCTTTGCAGATCAATACTTTTTTTGATATTAAATCGCTGGTCGAAAAAATCAGGGTAGAAGGAACCTATCTCTTAGAAGATGAATGGTTTCAGGTGTACACCTCACTACAAACGGTTTTTTCGGTACTCCGTTTTTTTGAAGAAAGGGCAGAAGTTTACCCAACCCTCGAAGCTTTATTTGAGCATTTACCTATTGAAAAAAATATCCTCCGTAAAATAGAAACGGTAATCGATCCGAAGGGAAAGATTAAACCCAACGCTTCGAAAGAGCTGCAGGAGATTACCACGGCAATTTCGAGAACGGAACAAGATGTGCGCAAGCGCATGGATTCGATTTATAAGCAGGCTATTGCCAATAACTGGGTAGCCGACGGCAGTTTAACTGTGCGCGATGGCCGGATGTGTATTCCGGTTTTGGCAGAAAATAAGCGTAAGCTGAAAGGTTTTGTACACGATGAATCGGCAACGGGGCAAACGGTGTATATCGAACCGGAGGAGGTATTTACCTTAAATAACAAACTGCGCGATTTGGAATTCGATAAGCGCAGGGAAATTATTAAGATCCTGATTGCCTTAACCGACGATTTGCGACCTTATTCGCCTTTGTTGCTTTCGTATCATGGCTTTTTAACCAAACTGGATTTTGTACGCGCCAAGGCCTTGTTTGCCATGGATATAGAAGCCGAAATGCCAGGCCTGCTAAAAGAACCGAAAACAAAACTGATTAATGCAAGGCACCCTTTGCTATCGATCTCTTTTGCAGCAGAAAAGAAAACCGTTACCCCTTTAAATATTCATATCGATGCAGAAACACGGGTGGTATTGGTTTCAGGACCAAATGCCGGTGGTAAATCGGTTTGTATGAAAACAGTTGGTTTACTGCAGATTATGTTGCAAACAGGCTTGTTAATTCCGGTGGATGCGAATAGCGAAGTAGGTATTTTTGAAAATATTTTCGCAGATATTGGCGATGACCAATCGATTGAAAGCGATTTGAGTACCTACAGTGCCCACTTAAAAAAGATGCGCTATTTTGTAGAGCACGCTTCGCCGAAAACGATGGTGCTGATTGATGAGTTTGGTACAGGTACCGATCCGCAGTTTGGCGGGCCCATGGCCGAAGCGGTTTTAGAGGTGTTGAACAACAAGAAAGTAAGGGGCGTTATTACCACGCACTACTCCAATCTAAAACTCTTTGCCGGCAATACGCCCGGACTGGAAAATGCCTCTATGCTTTTCGATAATGCTAAAATGAAACCGCTTTACGTTTTGGAGATGGGCAAACCGGGTAGCTCTTATGCTTTCGAAATTGCACAGAATATAGGCTTACCCAAAGAAGTGATCGAGTTGGCAAAGGAGAAAACAGGTTCCAACCAGAACCGTGTAGATACAATGCTTGTTGATCTGGAACGCGAGAAGAAAAATGTTTACGACGCTAAAGTAAGTTTGGCTAACCAGCAGAATAAAGCCAAAAATCTGGTTGCTGAAAACGAGAAACTGAAATCGTTTTTAGAAGAAAACCGGAAGGTACTCATTAAAGAAGCGAAGCAGGAAGCACAAAATATTATCAAAAATGCTAACCGACTGGTAGAAAATACCATCGCTGAAATTAAAGAAAAACAAGCTGATAAAGTGGTTACCAAAGAACTCCGTGAAAACCTGCAACGCGAACTGGTTAAAAATACGGTGCCTAAAGAAAGGCCAAAACCAGTACAGGTGGTTGTTGGTGGCGAAGTTGAAGTTGGCGACTGGGTAAAGTTTAACGATAGCGAAACTACCGGACAAGTGCTGGAAATTAACCGGAACGAACTGATACTGGCCATTGGCGATTTACGTTCGACTGTTAAGAAAAACCGTGTTCAAAAAATCAGCAATAAGGAAGCTAAAAAGGCAATTCAAAGCAGCGGAAATTCTTTTGCAGGCCGGATGAATGAGGCCGTTTCGGGATTTAGGGCTGAGCTTGATTTACGGGGTAAACGCACTGAAGATGCATTGTTTGAAGTGGAAAAATACTTGGATAAAGCGATTATGCTCGGTTTCCCTTCAATTAAGCTGATCCACGGTAAAGGTGATGGTATTTTGAGAAAGATGATCAGGGAATATCTCCGTAAATACAGTCAGGTGAATAGGATGGAAGATGAACATGCTGATAGAGGCGGAGATGGTATTACTTATGTTTATTTGAACTAGGAGAGGATGGGTGATGGAAAATGGAAGAGGGAGGATGGAAGAGGGATCTATTGTGGTGTTGGACGTTACCTTCGACACTATACCTGAGTCTGTTTAATAGCAAAATTTTAATCCTTTTACGATTGAATTGTAAAGCCATTTATGCACTCGTAAGAAACGAGCGCAAGCATAAATAAAATAAAACTTTATCGCCGTAACGTTGTTATTTTTAAAACGTTACGGCGATGAAAAAAATCCTGATCTGCCTTGTTGTGGTACTGCTGACCACAACTTGCAAAAAGAATGGTGACAACAATAATAACAACAATAATAATGAAGATCCTGGCGATCTGCCGGATGTTGAATTAAAGACAAAAGTTGTTGTTTCAGGTTTAGAGCTTCCCTGGGAAATGGTGTATGGGCCGGATAATTTCATCTGGTTTACCGAAAAATCTGGTAAAATCAGTCGGTTAAATCTTTCCTCAGGGCAAATCACACCATTATTGACTATTTCAGGAGTTCGTACAGCTGGCGAAGGTGGCTTGCTTGGTATGACCTTACATCCCGATTTTGCAAGTAATCCATATGTATATGTGGTTTATTGCTATGGAACTAATTCCAAGGCTAAAGTTGTTCGGTATACTTATGCGGGAAACAATTTAGCCAGTCCACTGGTTTTGCTCGATCAGATTCCTGCATCATCTATTCATAACGGATCGAGGTTGCTGATCAGTGGTGGAAAGCTGTTTATTAGCACAGGCGATGCCTCTGATACATCGACTCCGCAAAACATAAACTCTGTATCTGGTAAAATTTTGCGGATTAATTTAGATGGATCAATTCCTGCCGATAACCCTTATCCCAATAACCCCGTATGGTCGTTCGGGCATCGCAATGCACAGGGATTGGTTCAGGTAGGGAACAAAATATTTTCTTCTGAGCACGGACCTGATTCGGATGATGAAATTAATATAATTGAAAAAGGGCGGAATTATGGCTGGCCAAACATAAAGGGTTTTTGTAATGAAACCGGCGAGCAATCTTTCTGCTCAACCAATAATGTAGCGGAGCCGCTAATCAATTGGACACCAACTATTGCACCAAGTGGCCTGGCTTATTATAATTCGGATTACATTCCGCAGTTTAAAAATTCTTTGTTGTTGGCCGTGTTAAAAGGAACGAAGCTGATGCAGCTTAAACTGGATGTGGGCCAGACAAAAATAACAGACACTAAAGATTTTTATGTAAATACTTACGGACGGATCAGAGCCGTAACCCAATCACCGGAAGGGAAAATTTATATTTGCACCAGTAACGGAAGCGACGATAAGATTATTGAAATTGCGAAATAAGTTTATTTCTTTTTTTTATTCGCGGGGCATTTTTTACAGCGTTTGCCTTTTTTAAATTTTTCGCAGCATTTTTTGTGCTCGGCAGTACAACTGAATATAAAGCCCATCCCTTTTTGAAATTCAGGATCGGTGGGCAGTATGAATATATTATCTTCTCTCTCGTAAATCATTGCAGCACAAAGGTAATAGTTATTTAGATTAATTCCAATCAATAATTTTACTTCAACGAATTAAAAATTATATTACTGCTATTTTGAAGGCAATTTGTAATTTAGCCACACTAACCAATAATTCGTAAAATGATAAATAAAGTGGTATCTGGGGCCGAAGAAGCCATCCGTGATATATCAGATGGAGCAACCATTATGCTTGGTGGTTTCGGGCTTTGTGGCATTCCTGAAAATTGTATAAATGCTTTGGTAAAGAAGCAGGTGAAGCAACTGACTTGTATTTCTAACAATGCCGGGGTTGATGATTTTGGTATTGGTTTGATGCTGAAACAACGCCAGGTTAAAAAAATGATTTCATCTTATGTAGGCGAAAATGCTGAATTTGAAAGACAGTTGCTGAGTGGCGAACTGGAGGTTGATCTTATTCCGCAGGGTACATTAGCTACACGCTGTTTAGCGGCCGGATATGGCATGCCTGCAATTTTTACGCCAGCGGGCGTGGGTACCGAGGTAGCCGAAGGTAAGGAAATCCGCAATTTTAACGGCAAAGATTACCTGATGGAATATGCTTTCGATGCCGATTTTGCCATTGTGAAAGCCTGGAAAGGCGATACTGCCGGAAATTTGATATTCCGTTCTACCAGCCGAAACTTTAACCCTGTAATGGCCATGGCAGGTAAAATCACCATTGCCGAAGTAGAAGAACTGGTAGAGGCAGGCGAGCTTGATCCCGATTATATCCATACGCCGGGCATTTATGTTCACCGCATTTTTCAGGGGAAAGATTATGAAAAAAGGATTGAACAAAGAACGGTTAGGAAGTCCGAAGTCTGAATTTGGTAGTCGAATAGGAGATTAGAACATTCACTTATTCAATCAATCAATCAAACAATCATTCATAATTCTACCATTCAAAATTCATTTATTTACAATTTTATGTTTTCAAAAGAAGAGATAGCACAGCGTATTGCTAAAGAAATAAAAGATGGTTACTATGTTAACCTTGGGATTGGTATTCCCACACTGGTGGCCAATTATATCCCAAAAGGAATAAACGTGGTATTGCAATCCGAAAATGGTTTGCTGGGCATGGGGCCTTTCCCGTTTGAAGGGGAAGAAGATGCCGATTTAATCAATGCAGGTAAACAAACCATTACCACTTTGCCAGGTTCATCTATTTTCGACTCGGCCATGAGCTTTGGGATGATTCGCGCGCAAAAGGTAGACCTGACCATTCTAGGGGCCATGGAGGTATCGGAAAACGGTGATATTGCCAACTGGAAAATACCTGGCAAAATGGTGAAAGGCATGGGAGGAGCCATGGATCTGGTAGCTTCGGCAAAAAATATCATTGTGGCCATGCAGCACATTAACAAAGCTGGCGAAAGTAAATTATTACCGAAATGCACGCTGCCTTTAACAGGCGTAAAATGTATTAAAAAGATTGTAACAGAGCTGGCGGTATTGGATGTTTTGCCCGAAGGCGGTTTTAAACTTTTGGAGCGGGCACCGGGCGTAAGCATTGAATTTATACAACAAAGTACCGCCGGTAGATTGGTTGTAGAAGGAGAAATTCCTGAAATGAGGTTAGATTAAGGAGAAATATACCATTGTTGTTTAGTAAATACTTCGACTCTGCTCGGTATAGCTAAATTTTTACTTAAAAAGGGAAGTCAAGTTTAAACGCCATTTGCGCTATAAAACCTGACTTCTCCTGTATTATTTATCCTCAAAAACAGTATTTCTCAAATCGTTCGAAATGGCCTCGGTTATGGCAATAATTTCGTCGGGTTCGTTGGTATTGTTCATCACTACCTTATGGCATTGGCTGCGGTAGGGCAGCAGGTACTCTTTATAGGCAGGAACCACATGGTTATGCCATTTGTAAAGTACATCGTCTTCCGGGTAGCCCCGTTCTAATCCGTCGCGTTTTATGCGGCGGTCTAAAGCGATGTCTTCGTCGGCATCTACAAAAATAGTATGGTCTAACAGTGCTGCAATTTCTTTAAAGTGAAGAATAAACAGCCCCTCAACAATAATAATCGGTGCTGATTTAATTTCCAGGATTTTTACAACAGCCAATGGGTTATTAAAGTTGTATTCCTTTTTATATACCACTTCGCCATTAATAAGCTGTTTAATATCTCTTAAAAACTGTTCACTATCAATGGTTGAAGGAAGATCGAAGTTGTACAGCTTATTCTCTTCCTGGGTCATTTCGCCAGCCGGGATGTAATAATCATCCTGCGATACCAGCGTTACTTCATCCTGTTTAAAATGATGAAGGAAACAATTTAAAAAAAATGTTTTGCCAGATCCGCTACCACCGGCAATACCAATTATAAATGGTTTTTTGTTTAAACTCATTGAGCGCTATAGGTTAAATTGCAGAAAAAACGTTTGTCTAAAGCGCCTAATGAATCGGCTACAGCTTTAGTCATTACAATGATAACATCTTTTGTGGATTCGTTCTCTGTAAATTTACCAACAACTTTGGCAAAGGTGGTACGGTTAGTCATGGGGTTTGTAATTTTAATAACCCTTCCAACAGGCGCGGTTCGGTGTAAAACCAGCATTTTTGTGCCATCAAGATCCTGGTCAGCAATCCAGACTGCTGTACCTTTTTCTTCAATCTGGCTTAAACCGTAAACGCTTGGGTCGCGACGCAGTTTTGGGTCTTTAACCATCGTGCTATCCGGATTGTTTTCCTGATCTTCTTTAGAAACATCGTTTACCGATTTGGGTTGTGGCGGTTTTGGAATTACCAGTTTCTTGTCAACTTTCAGGGTATTGTCTTCCCGTTTGTTTGCTGTTCTGATCTGATACGCTGTAAGGTTATATTTTTTGGCAATCGAAAAGATATTTTCTCCGGTAGCAACCGTATGGATAAAACTTTCTTCTTTAGGAGCCTGTACTTCTTTTTCTTTGGTTCTGGTGTTTTCGGCTTGTTTTTCTTTAGGTACCTGAACATCAGCAACAATGCCTCCTGGTACTTTTAAAACCTGCCCAATGGTGATTGCGTTATCTGGCAAATCGTTCAGTTTTCTGATCTGATAAGCCGTTATGCCATATTGCTTTGCAATGGTGAAAATGGTTTCGTTTCTTAATACAGTATGTGTTCCGGCAGCATCTGCTGATTTACTTTCCTGAACTGGTTTTTCTTCCGCTGCAGCAACTACTTTATTGTCGTCGATGTTTTTAGTCGCAGGTATTTTAAGTTTCTGTCCAATACGGAGGTTGTTTCCCGATAGATTATTGGCTTTTTTAACCTCTTCTACAGTGGTGCCATATTTTTCGGCAATTTTACCTAAAAACTCTTTGGGCTTCACTTCGTGCTCAATCATTGTTCCGCTATCGGCTGGCTGATTGTTTACTGTTGAATTTTGCGAATTGTTTTTTACCGGTTGTGCAGGCTCCTCAGCGACTGCCTGCGAAGCGTTTTTTGCAGGGATTTTAAGTACCTGGCCAATGCTTAAATTGTTTCCCTTCAGGTTATTTAAAGCTTTGATTTCGTTAATGGTAGTGCCGTATTTTTCAGCTAGCATGTTCAGGTTTTCTTTAGCCTTAATGGTATGTTCAATTACATTGCCTGCGGGCACATCTTGTGTGGAGGCTGTAGGAGTAGAGGTACCAGTGAAAGGAATATTAGTAGGCACCTTAATAATTACCCCTACCTGGAGGTATTTATTGTCGTTAAAAGCCATGATATCTTTAGGTGCAACATTATATCTGCGCCCGATAGAGTAATATGTGTCTTTGGCTACGGTTTGGTGAACGATCAGTTTTTTTCCTTTATTGTTTTCTACACCGATAGAATCTCTTGCTGTACTGGCTTTGGCCTTCGCCACATTTAAAGCCAATAACACTACAGCAGATAAATATATTTTATGCATTTATTTTTATGTAAATTTCTAAGTCAAAGGGAACAATTATACGAAAATATTGTCAACCATCTTAAGTTCGTGTACTCGTTTTTAAGTAAAAATAAGATGACTTTTGTACTGTATTCTGTATATCCTATTCATTAACAAATGTTTGTGAAACAGTTAATTTTATGTTGTCGAATATAAAACGTACTTATAAATCAGGTATTGTTCAAAAGCAGTTAATGTCCAAAACTTTTATCCGCTCAGGTTGTTAATTAAGCAGTAAATACACTGTAAAAACAAAACAAAAATGGACGCAAAAGAAATAAGCTTAAATGAAAAAGAAGTAAAGCCTGTGGTAGATCTTTTGAACGATTACCTGGCCAATTACCATATTCACTACCAGAAATTAAGGGGATGCCACTGGAACATCAAAGGGCAGAATTTTTTTACCCTTCACATTAAGTTCGAAGAATTGTATACCAATGCCCAGCTTACTATTGATGAAATAGCCGAGCGGGTACTAACCTTAGGGAAACCACCGCACAGCCGCTTTGCCGATTACATTAAAGAATCGCAGATAAAAGAAGTAAATACCATTGGTATGAAAGATTTAGATATGGTTGAGGCTATTTTAGATGATATGGCCAAGCTGATTGAAATTGAACGTGAGGTAATGGAAGCTTCGGATAAGGCCGGCGACGATGGAACGAACGATATGGTGAACAAATTTATGCAGTTTAAAGAGAAAAATACGTGGATGTTAAGATCTTTCGCTGGTAAAAGGTAAGGTTGTTGGTTCATTAGTCATTAGTTCATTGCTGCATAGCCTAAACTAACTGACAACTGCAAATTGCTAACTGCGAGCTGATTAGTTAATTGCTGCGAAGCCTAAGCCAACTGAGAAGTGCAAATTGCCAACTGCGAGCTGATTAGTTCATTGCTGCGAAGCCTAAACCAACTGACAACTGCAAACTGCCTACTGCGAGCTGATTAGTTCATTCAAGCTCAACTACTTTAAGCCTGTAGATAAATAGAAATATGTAAAATCTGTTTATCTACGGGCTTTCTTGTTTTATAGAAGCTTAAATATTTATCTTTGGCCATGGCATATAAAAGTTTAGCAGCGTGTGTTTCCGATCTTGAAAAGCATGGTCATTTAATCAGAATTAAAGCAGAAGTAGATCCTTATTTAGAAATGGCAGCCATCCATTTGCGGGTTTATGAAAATCAGGGACCGGCTATTCTCTTCGAAAAAGTAAAAGGAAGTCCTTTTCCGGCAGTTTCTAATTTATTCGGGACGCTCGAACGGTCTAAATTTATTTTTAGAGATACTTTACCCAAGGTACAGCAATTGGTTTCGTTACGTAACGACCCCATTAAAGCTTTAAAAAATCCTTTTAAGTATGCAGGTTCTGCCATGTCGGCATTATCGGCACTACCACTTAAAACGCCGTCTGCTAAAAGTAAATTCTTAAAAACAAGTATTAGCAAACTACCGCAAATTGTAAACTGGCCAATGGACGGGGGGCCTTTCGTTACCATGCCCCAGGTGTATACCGAAGATGTTGACAAGCCGGGTGTACTAAATGCCAATTTGGGTATGTACCGGATCCAGCTGGCCGGTAACGATTATATACAGGATCAGGAAATTGGTTTGCACTACCAGATTCACAGGGGGATTGGTGTGCACCAATCAAAAGCCAATGCTCTGGGGCAACCCTTAAAAGTAAGTATTTTTGTCGGCGGTCCGCCATCGCACCCGCTTGCTGCTGTAATGCCATTACCCGAGGGATTATCGGAAATGACTTTTGCAGGCGCACTGGGCGACAGGCGCTTCCGTTATTTTTATGATGATGAAGGTTTCTGTATCTCTGCCGATGCCGATTTTGTGATTACGGGTACAGTTTATCCGAATGAAAATAAGCCGGAGGGACCATTTGGTGATCATTTGGGCTATTACAGTTTAACGCATCCATTTCCCTTGATGAAAGTGCATAACGTGTACCATAAAAAAGATGCCATCTGGTCGTTTACCGTTGTTGGTCGGCCACCGCAGGAAGATACCAGTTTCGGTGCCCTGATACACGAGATTACAGGTTCGGCTATTCCCCAGGAAATACATGGTTTGAAGGAAGTACATGCTGTAGATGCTGCAGGTGTGCACCCGCTATTGTTTGCCATTGGCAGCGAACGTTATACCCCTTATTTAAAAGAACGCCGTCCGCAGGAAATTTTAACCATTGCGAACCATATTCTGGGTAAAAACCAGCTGAGTTTAGCCAAATACGTGTTTATAGCTGCTAAAGAAGACGATGAACAGCTTAATACACATCACATCGAAGGCTTTTTAAGCCATATTTTAGCCCGCATAGATTTCACCCGCGATATTCATTTTTATACCAATACCACCATCGATACGCTCGATTATAGTGGAGATGGTTTAAATAGCGGTTCGAAAGTGGTTATTGCTGCTGCCGGAAACGTAAAACGCGAGCTTTGGGGCAGCATTCCAGAGGGATTGCAACTGGCTAATGGATTTTCGCAGCCTCACATAGCGATGCCGGGCGTATTGGTACTGCAAGCCGGGGCTTATTTAAACGCCGAGAAAACTGCTGCCGAAATTGCCCAACTCAATATGGCTTTAATTGATCAGGATTTGGCAGGTTTGCCTTTAATTGTACTGGCAGATGATGCTTCATTTACTGCGGCAAACATCGATAACCTGGTTTGGGTGACCTTTACAAGGAGTAATCCGGCAGTTGATATTTACGGTATTAACGATTTTACCGAAAACAAGCACTGGGGTTGTAAAGGTTCGCTGATTATCGATGCACGCAAAAAGCCTCACCACGCACCTGAGTTGATTAAGGATGCGGCGGTAGAGGCTAAGATTGATGAAATGAGTAGAGAAGGAAGAGAGTTATTTGGAGTGGTTTAAGGTATGAGAACGTGATGACTTTGTGTTACTTCTATTTTTACATCGTGTTCTTCATTTCCAGAAATAGATTTGTGTTTTTGAGCATCAGCTAATGCTTCTAGCTCTGATTTTCTTCTTCGGCCTACATAGGTTTCGCATGTTGTACAATCTGCGCGGAAGCTAAAGGTAAAATGATCGTGATAATTTTTCTGTGGCATAATAGTTATGTTTAAAAGTTAAAAAATGATACAGGAATAGACAGGCGTAAACCCAGTTCGTTTCTTTGTAGGGTTGATAGCTTGGATGCCGTAGTATTTGACAGATCACTTAATCTGAAATATAGTTCAGCATTAAGCCTGGCCTTATTTTCTTTGTCTTTTAGGTCATAAAATGAATAAAGTAAACCGACGCCGGCGTTATAAAGCGGTTTGCTATCCTGTATAAAATTTGCTTCAGGATAAATATGTATTGCTGCCTCATTTCTAAAGAAGAATTTATAAAAATCAGCATAAAATTTAGCCGCCAATAGTTTTGTTGTATAATCACCTTTATAAGCATTGAATTTTTTTATTGTGGACCTTTGATTAACCGAACTTCCATAAAAATTTGTTTCATTTATCTCAACTTTGGTTAAATCAGAAAAATTATCGTCGATGCTCCCTTTGAAACCAAATAGAAGATAATATGTTGGTTTACTATATTGGTTCCATTTATACGAATTGTACTCAACTGTCATGTTCCATACAACATTATTCTGTTTTATAATCTGACTGTCCAATGAAGCGAAACGAGGGAGGAATTGGTTAAAATTGTTGTTCTGAAGACCACCACCGATACTTATCCATTGAAATGAGATACCGGTATATTTAAAATCTAAAAGTGCTTTTGCTTTTGTTTTCAGCTCCGCATTTTTAATTTTTTGGTCTGCCTCTTTTGATGAAGGAAATATTTGTTGTTTTAGTTGAAGGGAATCCTGTTGCAATGTTTTTAATGCCAACTGATATTCGAAATCAGCTTTTTGTTCGGTATTTAAACCAACAGCTGATAGTTTTGAATCTATTGTCTTTATTTCAGCGGCCAGTAAGGCAATTTTGCGCCGTAATAGAATAGAATCGTGGGCGTTAATTGTTTTGCTGATTATCGTCTCTGCTTTAGCATCACTTATTTTCTTTTTCAACTTTTTCATTTCATCTGTATGAAATGAAATTGAAGATGAACTTAATCGAAAATTGTATTTGAAATTAATACCTACATTACTATTAATCTTTGTTTGATTAAAAATAGCGAAGAAACCATCGGTTATGCCACCGCTTGCATTAATGGAGAACATGTCGCCATTTTTGAAATTTTTTGTCGCATTAAATGCTACTTTTCCATCTTTTATATCTGCAGAAGCATAATTTCCGATAGTTGTTCTTCCACTGCTATTAACAACAGCATTAAACTCTTTTTTTATAATAGCATTGAAGGTAACAGGATCAAGTTGGAACTCGTGATAAAATGAGTCGATGTTTTTTGAATACCTATTCGGTTCATTCTTGTTTATTATTTGACAGTTAGCTATAGAGTAGCTGAGTAAAATAAATGAAAATAAGAATATCGTTTTCATAGTAAAGTTTTTAAGAGTGAGAATTTTAATGATTGTTTTTTACTGCAGCATTTCTACTATAAAATCTGTAGAAGAGTATATTTTAACACCCTTTAAACCTGAAGGGAAGTTGGCCAATAAATATGGCTTGGAACGAATAGGAGTAATTACTTCTATAGCAATGCCCGTAGGTTTATCGGCTACAAAATCAAATTCATATATACCATCTGGAGGAGGCACTATATAGACATACGGACTTAATTTCCCCTTTGACCAGCCTCCTGTGCTAACTGTGCCATAAGCATTGATTATTAGGATAGATGGGTCATCTTTGAGTATTTCTAAAGTGCTAGAAATTACTGATAATACTTTTTCTGTCATGTTTTTGGTTTTTAGGTTTTGAATAATTTCCAACCTATTGTTTCTAGGTAGGATTTAATAAAATGACCTGGCTTTATTTCGCTGATCTTTCTTACCCAAAACTACCTCCGAAAACCTACCTAAATCAAGCGCGAAAGCACGCGAATTTATACGCGTGAAAAGCGCAACGCTCTACCGTAAAATCGCGGTATTTTAAAATAAATAGATAATGTGCTTAGTGATGAAAACCCTCTTTAAATAAGTTAGGGTTAGGTTTTTAGGTGGGTAGTGATCTGTTTTTGAGATGGATAGCTTATTTGTAGGTTTTTAATTCCAAATCAGTATCATGTATATTTAGGTAGAAGTTATTTATAAACCCTCAAACTAAATTAAAGCTATGGACTATCTAAAACTAACCACCATTGAAAGACCAGGAAAGAAATTAATTTTATTGATCTGTGCAATTGCATCACTGTTTACATCGTGTAGCCACCAAGATCAAAAAGCAGAGAGTCGGATTGCTACTGGCTCTTTAATTGCTCTGCCAAATACGTATATTACAACAAGTGAGAGCAGTAGAAGACAAGATTGGTTTAACAATCATAAGCTGCCAATAATAAGTAGTTTAACTAGTGATGAAGCAGGCGTGCCAACGAATAAAAAACTGGATTTTAAAAGCTTAAAAGTGGCAGTTGACTTTTTTGAAAAACTTATTATAAACCAGGCGGGTAAGGATACTATTACAGGTGTACGGGTTTATTTTGCATCCATGCCACTAGGTTCAGCTAAATCTGGTAGACTTACATTGATATTTGGCGCTACTGCAGGTAAAGATACTGCCGATGTACAAAATTATTACGGGTTTAAAAATGGTGAGCTAGATAGCAATAAGCTTGATACCGCAACTGTAAGGCCTTGGGTGCATAACTATCAGTTGAATATAAGACCCAAACTGTTAACAACTATGGATGTGAAAGATCCTTGTAAAGAAACCAAACATGTATGGTTTTCGCTAGCTCAAATAAAATCGATTATTATCGAAATGAAATATCAGATGGGCAGGCATCCTGAAATTGTTAAGGGCTTTGGTGTTCGTTTTACATCTTACACCGATCAGGATTATTCATTCCTCAGTTTAAAACCAGTTCCACATCATAAAAGAATTACCATAGGATTTACATTTATTGATTGGGAGGGCGAGGATATAGGAATTAAGCAGATTGATGCAACAGAATTTTTAGAACGGTTAAAAATTACGAAAATGCAAAAAGGCCTTGGTGGCGATACTTTTGATACCGGAGATCCGACCCCACCTCCATCAACCGGCAATAAAGCAGAACTTGATGTTTCAGATGAATAGTAAATTCTTATTTTAGATACATATTTAAATTTATGTATCTCAAGTATTTATATCTCATCTCAATTGGTATTTGCTCAATCGCGGGTCTTTACCGAATATTAAAATTAACAAAGCAACTAAAAACAGTTGCTTTGTTATGTACTTATACGTTTCTATTCGAATTTAGTGTGTTCTTTTTTAAGCAAGAGTTTGGTTACGAAGGAAATACATTGCCCCAATATAATTTTTTTATTTTGGTAGAATTCATGTTTTATGCCTATTTCTTTAAACAGATCATCAAAAATGCTTACTTACTTAAAACAATAAACTTATTCTTATTTATGTTTCCGGTTCTCTGGTATATCTTTAGTTTTTACTGTTTTAATATACTCCAGTGGAGCAGTTATGCTTTTGTGTTTGGCGGAACATTTATTATCTTTTTTGCGCTTATTTATTGCTACGAAAAATTAACATCAAACGAAACTACATCACTTTTTAATGAGGGTGAGTTCTGGGTCGGTATAGGCTTAATTCTTTGTTACACCTGTGTTGTACCCTACATGGGAATGTTTCACTATTTGACTATAAACTATGAGCAGTTAGCCGTTAAGCTGAAAAAGCTAAATTTAATAACCAATATTATTATGTATTTACTGTTTGCTTATGCCTTTTTATGCAGTACGATCAAGACCTGGAAGTCCTCTTTGTAATTATCCCCAGTATAATTATTTTTTTTGCACTCAGTAGTGCCATCGTTTTTTTTATGCTTTATTTTCAGAAAAAGAAGTTTCAATATGTGAGAGAAAAGAACGAACTGGAAAAGCAATTTGCCGAGCAACTGCTTCAATCGCGACTCGAAATGCAGGAGCAGACTTTCGATAGCATTAGTCAGGAGATACACGATAATGTAGGGCAGTTACTCAGTTTGGCTAAACTTCAGCTCAGTATTGTAGAACAAAAGGAACTGAACGATAAAGGATTGATTGCAGATATTAAGGGGAACATTGGTAACGCATTAACCGATTTGCGCGACATTGCCAAAAGTTTAAGCACCAGCCGCATTCAGCAACTTACCTTACTCCAGGCGGTAGAGCAGGAATTGCAGCGAATTGGCCGCTCCGGAACTATTATCTGCAATGTAGAAGTAACCGGCAACGAACAGCCTGTAGCAGAGCAAAAGAAAATAATCATCTTCCGCATTGTGCAGGAGAGCTTACAAAATATATTGAAACACGCGGCTGCTAAAAAGATATCGGTTGGTTTTGAGTTTTTAAATGAACAGCTCTGCATAAGCATTACCGACGATGGAGTTGGGTTTAGTACCGATCAAAGCGCGAAAACGGAAACCGGACTTGGACTCCAAAACATCATAAAGCGGGCCGTACTCATTAACGGAGCAGCAACTATTAACAGTGCATTAAACCAAGGAACTACAATCATCCTAACCATCCCATATGTCTGAAAATATTAAAAATATCGCTTTAGTTGATGACCATATCTTGTTCAGGAAGGGGCTTGCGGCGCTCATCAGCTATTTTCCGGCTTATAAAATATCATTTGAGGCCGCCAACGGAAAAGATTTCATCAGGCAACTTGAAATATACGGTGTACCCGATATTGTTCTGCTCGATATTAACATGCCCGAAATGGATGGTTACAGTACAGCCGCCTGGTTGCGTATTAATTACCCCGCAGTAAATGTACTTGCATTGAGTACCATGGATGCCGAAACCGCCATTATCAAAATGATTACGAACGGTGCAAAAGGATATGTACTAAAAGATGCTGAGCCCGAAGAGTTGAAACGTGCTTTTGATGAGGTGATTAGTAAAGGATATTTTTATAACGACCTGGTTACGCGGAAAGTAATGCAGTCGTTAAATTCATTATCCGCTAATTCGGAAATATCGAGTTTTGTAAAATTAACTGAGCGCGAAATGGAATTTCTGAAGTATACCTGTACCGAAAAAACATATAATGAAATTGCCGCCGAAATGTTTGTAAGCCCACGCACCATTGATGGCTACCGGAATGCCTTGTGTGAGAAGCTGCAGCTAAAAAGCCGTACTGGATTAGCACTTTATGCTGTAAAGAATGGCATTGTTAAAATTTAGAGCGATTTTAATTTTTTGAATAATTAAAATAAAAAACTGATTTTTAAGCATATATACGATATGCTTTCAACATCCCGGCTAATTACTTTTTTATTGGTGCTGCTTTGCGTAATGGCAAGGGCGCAAGAACATAAACTCGATAGCGTGGCTACAAACCTGAATAATTATGGTTTAAGTACTGCCCATTCGAACCTCTTTGTACATTTTGATAAGAATGTGTACACCAATAACGATCAGGTTTGGTTTACCGCTTACCTGTTAAAAGCGGTAACTGATATGAAAGCCTACCACACGCTTTATTTATCGCTGGTGAATAACAGAGACAGCAGTGTGGTATATCAGGGAAAGTTTTTAATGGATAAAGGATTTTGCTATGGCGCGTTAAATCTTCCCGATTCGTTGCCCGGTGGGGCATACCGTTTTGTGGCCAATACCAACATCACCTTAAACGGCAAGCCCGATGCGGAATTTATTCAGCCCCTTACCATTAAATCGACCACATTAAGCCCTTTGGTTGATCAGGTATCTATTTTTAAACCTTACGATGAACGTACAGGCAATGGTACCGTTTTATTGAAAATTTTAACAAGCGAAAACCGCTTTGTAGAAGATGCCCAAATCAGATACCATATCGGGCGCGATAAACAGGTTTTAAAGTCGGCGGTAGCCAAAAGCAGTGTTATTGGCGAATTGATGATTGATTATCCGGCCGATAAAATTACAGCGGCAAATAACCTGTTAAACATCAGCATTAAAAAGGGAAGCCATACCCGTTATGTTAAATTTGAGCTTCCTGTGAAGAATAATCCAAAATATCAGATAAATTTCTATCCGGAAGGCGGCTACCTGGTTATTGATTTAATGACTAAAGTGGGGTTTGAAATAAAAGATGGAACCGGAGCAGGCATAAAAGGGAGAGGGGTATTGTATGAGGATGATACCGCAATTGATACCATTGCAACCAGTTCGATGGGTATTGGTGCTTTTTACCTGATGCCAAAATTATTTAAGCGCTATAGTGTGAAATTATTGGCTGATGGTCAGCAGGTACATGCTTACCATTTACCACCTGCGCTAAATAAAGGTGTGGCTTTGGGTACGGCATCGGCCATTGGTAATGATGAATTTAAAATCAAGCTCGAAGCCAATGTTAATACCAATGTGCACGTGCTGGTTCATAATTTTTCGGATATTTTTTTACAGACCACCTTAGCTTTAAAAACTGGAAAAATGCAAAGCATCAGGTTTAATTTAGATTCGGTACCGGTTGGTTTGCATACCATAACCGTTTTGGATAGCAACTATAAACCGCTGGCCGAAAGGATTTTCTTTGCGCATTACGATCGGATCAATCAGGTTGCAGTTGAACCTGATAAAAGCGAGTATGAAACGCGTGGACAGGTAAATTTAAAACTGAAAATAACCGACAAGGAGCATAAACCTGTAACCGGGCTGGTTTCGGTTGCCTGTGTGCAGGCAAACCGGCTGTTGCTTGCTAACAACAGCACCATAGTTGATGCTTATTACTTAAACAATAACCTGAGCGATTTCCCGAACAATAGTTTTGGCCTGAAATATGCCGATAAGAACTATTTAAACGATGTACTCCTGGTGAAGGGCTGGCGAAAGTATAAATGGCCCGAAACTGAATTGGCGAAGCCTGAAACTACTCAGGTAATTTCAAGTTTGGAGTATAGCGGAAACATAAGCCGGAAAAAGAAGCCCTTAGCAGTCCCTATGAGTTTGAGTACTATTGCCGGTACAAATATAAACTTTTTAAGTACCGATAGCAGCGGTAAGTTTAGTATCCCTTTCGCAAATCTGCTTACCGGTGAAGCCAAACCCAATGTGTGGTTAAGTATGGTTACCGAAAAACACGAAAACTACGAGCTAAAGATCAACGAGCCACAAAAAGAGATTAAAACTTACCTGAGGCAGCAGGATTTTGTACAAACAGTAAGTAAAACTGCTGTAGCTGACGAAAATACCCAAAGCATTACCTCTGCTGCTGGCATTAAACTAAAAGATGTAGAAATTAATAAAACCAAAGATAACAGTACCAGTTTTAGCATGAAAGGGCATAACAGGTGCGGCGATTATGTTTGCAGATACAATATTTTAAACTGCCCAAACCATTTTAGTGATTTTGACAACCATGAGCCTGTTAAAGGCCAAACCTATAGAGTAGGCGGAACAGGTGGTTCGGTTGTTTATCAGGGCTGTACAGACGATGCATCTAAATCGAATCTGGTGATCTTAAAAGGAATTAACCTGCCTAAAGAGTTTTACGTTTCGGATGTGTTGAACAAAAACGAACCCATTAACTTTGCTACGGTTTATTGGAACTACCAGGTGCTGGTAAACGGCGAAACACCTTTGAATTTCAATACTGGTGATCTTACCGGCAAATTTAAAATCATTGTACAAGGGGTAACTGATAATGGTGTGGTTTATGGTGAGCAGGAAATAACAGTAAAAAGACAATAGGCAAGTGCATAGCCCAAGCCAGCACGCTTCGTGCAATCAATTGGGTGCCCACCGACCGAAACGGATAATTAAAATCTGGCAGGTGCAGACACCAGCCAATAAATGAAAGCCTAAACCAGTTTATTTTATTACGCTATCGGTTGGTGTCTCACCGACAGAAACAGAATCTGGCAGGCGCATACACCAACCAGTAGCTGAAAAATTTGTTTTATCCACAAGTAAAATCCAATTTATTAACGTATTTACGACGATTGTAACATTTGCGTTAATTTCTGGTCAATACGTGTTAAAATCATCGTTCTATCTGGCTTTTTATAAGCCTAATTTTGGTCATACTACTAACTAAACAGAATACAATGACCAAATTAAAGATTACTTTGTTCACTTTGACCATGCTCTGTTTCATGCAGATTTATGGTCAAACATCGCTCATCAGCGGTAAAATTACCGATGCCTTGGGGCAGCCAATCCCAGGTATATCGGTAAAAGTTAAAGGAACCACCGTTGGGACTTCTTCGGATGCGAAAGGGATATTTTCTATTAAAAGTGCAAACCCGGCCACACTGATTTTTAGCGGAATTGGCTATGTAACCAAAGAATTTGCCTACAGCGGGCAAAGCAACATAACCATCACCTTAAGCGAAGACCAGCAAAACCTGAACGAGATTGTGGTAACCGCCTTAGGTGTGAAACGCGATAAGCGAAATTTAACCTATAGTTCGCAAGAGGTAAAAGGCGATCAGATTACCCAATCAAAAGAACCTAACCTGGTAAATGCATTGGCCGGTAAAGTTTCGGGTGTACAGATTACCAGTTCGTCGGGTACGCCGGGCAGTTCATCTCGTATCGTCATCAGGGGTGCTAACTCCCTTTATGGTAACAACGAAGCTTTGATGGTAATTGACGGTATTCCGGTTAACAATGATGAAACCGGCAACCTCAACTCAGGTCCCGGCACTAACCGAATTGCCGATCTTGATCCAAATATTATTGAAAGCATTAACGTATTAAAAGGCGGTGCAGCAACAGCCTTATATGGATCTGACGGAGCAAAGGGCGTAATTATTATTACCACTAAAGCCGGAAGTCTGAATAAAAAGCCTTCAATTAGTTTTTCTTCTTCTTTTTCGATGGAGAAACCGCTGTTGCCGGAAATCCAGAATAAATATTCACTGGGCTCTAATGGCGTGTACTTTGATGGTGTGAACCAAAAAACGAGTACTTCGTGGGGGGCTAGAATGGACACCTTAAAAATTAATGGCCAGCCAGCACAGGTGTACGATCAGTCTGATTTATTCTTCAAAACCGGAAAAACTTATACCAACACAGTTGCCATAAACGGGGGCGGGGCTTATAACTCTTATTTCTTGTCTTATACCAATTTTGCACAGGATGGAACGGTACCCACTACTTCTTTCGATAGGAATACCGTTTTTGGAAAGTTCACTACACAAATTATTAAAGACCTGAATGTTACTTTCTCCTTAAATTATGCCAATACCAAAAACCACAGGCTACCTGAAGGTTATGCTTTGGAAAGTCCGGTGTGGACCATTTTTTCCGCTCCCGTTTCTTACGATCTGCAGCCATCGGTAAATCCGGATGGTAGTCAGCGTTTATACCGTTTCTCGCGTAATAATCCTTATTGGGTGTTAGATAATATCAGCAATACATCTGTTGTTAACCGTTTTCTGCCCACGTTTACAGCCGATTATAAGCCTTTAAGCTGGTTAACCATTACCGAGCGTTTTGGTGCTGATGTTTATGTAGAGCAAGGTAAATACACCGAGTCTTTATTGTCGGTTTCTAATCCTAACGGAAGAATTGTAAATAACAATACTAATTTCAGACAGTACAATAATGATTTGATACTGAATGCCAATAAAAGTTTTGGCGATTTTAATGTCGAAGCCTTACTGGGTAACAACCTCATTTCAACTTATTCGCAAAATGGTTATGCGAATGGATTAGGAATTACGATTCCTGGATTTAATAATATCGGTTCTGCATCGACGGTTAAGTTTACAGAAACCAGTTACCTAACCCGGAAAGTTGGCTTTTATCTGCAATCGAACATCGATTATAAAAAGTTCATTATCCTCTCTTTAACCGGCAGGTACGATGGTACTTCTGTATTGGCTAAAGACAACAGGTTTTACCCTTATGGCTCGGCTGCAACCAGTTTTATTTTCTCTAATTTCTTCTCGAAAGGCCTTGCTGATGTGATGAACTTTGGTAAGTTAAGACTTTCTTACAGTACGGTAGGGAATGCAAGTATCGGTCCGTATAGTTTGCTTACGCCTTACGAATCGCAAACAGTTAGAAATACAACCTTTCCTTATCAGGGACAATCGGGTTTCTTAATCAGCCAGGTGCTTAGCGATCCGAACCTGAAGAATGAGCGTATTAACGAGTTTGAAGTTGGATTAGAAACCGGTTTCTTTAAAAATCGCTTGGGCATTGAGTTTACCTATTTCGATAAGCGAACTAAAAATGGCATCATTCCATCTGTGGCTTTAGCTCCATCTACAGGTTTTAATGCAACCAGTGTAAATTCTGCAGCTATGCGCAACCGTGGTATTGAGGTTTTATTAAATGCTAAACCAATTTCGACGCAGGATTTTAGCTGGGATTTAACCATAAACTATAGCAGAATCAGAAACAAAGTACTCTCTATTTATAAAGACCTGAAACAGGTTGGCAATGGCTTTACCTTTATTTTTGTTGACCAGCCTTATGGTGTAATTTATGGTACCCGATATGCCAGAAATGCAGCCGGACAGTTGCTTACTGATGATGGCGGGCTTCCTTTTGCTGCCGATGAGCAAGGTATTATCGGTGATATTAATCCAGATTGGATGGGTGGTATTGTCAATAATTTCAAGTATAAGCAGTTTACGCTTAGCTTCTCTTTTGATATAAAAAAGGGTGGCGATATCCAAAATAACGTAGATGGTTATGGCTATTTCTATGGTACACCTAAAGTTACCGAAGATCGCGGACTGCGTGTAGTTGAGGGCATAAATGCTACAACAGGCCTGCCGAATACAGTTTCGGTTTCAGGGCAAGCTTATTATCAACGAGCAAACAGCGTGCTCGAATCGGTAATTCAGGATGGAACCTATGTTAAATTGCGAAATGTAAGCCTTGGCTATAATGTTAAACCTGCCTGGTTGCAAAAAACACCTTTCAAAACTATTGGGTTTCAGGTAACGGGCCGCAACCTTTGGATTTATGCACCACACTTTACCGGTGGAGATCCGGAAGTAAGTTCGTTTGGCTCTTCAAATGGTTCGCAAGGGATTTATTCGTTCTCAACGCCAACATCAAGATCTGTTGATTTTAGTTTGAAACTGACTTTATAGCCCCTAACAATTAGAAAGAAATAACATGAAAAAGATATATTTTATTTTAGGCTTTGCCCTTATGGTGGCATTAGCCGGATGCAAAAAATACCTGGATGTAAATGATGATCCAAACAGACCGATTGATGTTAAAGAATCGCTGATGTTACCACCTATACAAATGCTGATATCACAAAATATCAATGCAGCAGGCGATGGGAATTTGAGTGTGGTGCTGCAACAATATCTTCAGGTAATGGCGCTTAATCAGGTGGCACCAAATTTTGGTACTTATCTTATGTATAATGTTGATATGGATGGCGACTGGAATAATGTGTATGTAAGAACATTAAACAACCTGAATTTACTAAAGATTAAAGCTGCCGCTAATGGCAATTCTAATTATGGAGCCATCGCTAAAATTCTTTCGGCTTATACTTTGGGTTATGCAACAGATGCCTGGGGCGATCTGCCTTACAGTCAGGCTTTTTTAGGGGTAGGGCAGCCAACTCCGGTGTATGATAGTCAGCAGCAGATTTATGTTCAGATTCAAGCCCTACTGGATGATGGAATAGCCGATATTGCAAAAAATGGTGGCCTTAAGCCCGGCAGCGACGATTACATCTATGGCGGCGATATGGCCAAGTGGAGAAAATTGGCTTATACTTTAAAAGCGCGTTATTACATGCACTTAAGTAAAGCACCCGGGAATACAGCTTCGGCGCAGGCACAACTGGCTTTAACAGCACTCACAAACGGGATGCAAAGCAATGATGATGATGCTAAAATTGCTTTTAGCGGTGCGGCAGGGGCAGAAAACCCATGGCAACAAAATTTTTTACCAGGTACTACCTTTGTGCTTGCCAATACCTTTGTTGATGCTTTTACTGCCAGAAACGACCCTAGATTAAGCAAAATGGTTAAACCCGCCAAACAAACCGGTTTATATACAGGCCGGCAGATTGGTTTAGATGAAATTGGTAGTCTGGAGGCTTACTCTATTCCTGCCGATTTTTATGCAGGGGCCAATGCCAATAATTATCTGGTAAATTATACCGAGGCCTTATTCATTAAAGCCGAAGCCACGCTGGTTGTATCTGGTTTTACGGCTGCACAACCTTTTTATCAGGAGGGTATCAAACAACATATGACCAAAGTAGGGGTGAGCACAGCAGATATGAATACCTATGTTGCTTCGCGCGGAACACTTAGCAGTACAAATGCACTCCGTTTAATTATGGAAGAAAAGTCAGTTGCGAACTTTCTTAATGCCGAAAATTATACCGATTGGCGCCGCACCGGGTTCCCGGCTTTAACGAAAGTGAAGAACGCACTTTCAGAAATTCCTAGAAGGGTACTTTATCCGAATACCGAAATTACAGCAAACCCACAGCCACAACAAAAGGCTAAAATTACCGACAGGTTGTGGTGGGATGTGAATTAAATAAGGTTAGTCAATAGTGAAGGGTACCCAGGATTGGGTATCCTTTTTTGTTGCAAAAAAAGCGCCAGTTCTCTGATTGAAAACTGGCGCTTTTTAATTGCTTGGTAAACTGTTTATTATTAAAACCTTACACCAAAAGTTAAGAATACATTGTTTCTGTTACTTTTAACATCAGCTACTGGTTCTGAGTAATCATTCAACTCGTAAGGACTTGAGCTAAAATTAGTTTTATAGTTTTGATAAGCTAAATCGAAATAATAATTATCTACTCTATAGCCAATTCCACCTGTGTAGTATTGGCCTTGATAGAATTTGTTATCGCCACCTTTAATGCCACTTCCGTTTACACCGTAACCACCTCTTAAGCTTACTTCATTAGTTACCTTTACTTCAGCACCAAAACGGTAGTTAACAGTTTCTTTATACGAATTTTTAATAAAATCGTTAGAACTGTTAATGGTTGAAATATCTGAATTATTATCAGCAGAAAAACGCATTGATGAATAATCTACATAATCAACATCAGCAGATATTAAAGCAGTACCGGCTATAACGTAACTTAAACCAGCAGAAGCTTTAAGTGGAGTACGTAAGTTGTAACTGAAAGTGTAATATTTAGTTGCATTGTTTGAATTTGATGGTGAATTTGTTGCGTTTCCAGCCAGGCTTGCCTGTAAAGTTTCAGCTGTATTATCTTCCAGGTTCATCCATGTAGGAGTCTGGAAATTCAAACCAATCCTTAACTCATTTACGGGTCTGAAAATCATTCCCAGTTTTAGGTTAAAGCCGCCCCCTTTAGTCTCCTGGTTTCTGAAATGTGTAAGTGAATAATTTTCATTACCAGTATATTGAGGTGGGGTCAAGCTATCATCATAAGTATTAACAATACCTGATTCAGTAAAAGTAGCATCGCTGGTGTATTTAACATTTACGAAACTAGCTGTGGCTCCAATGTAAACTTTATTGCCAAAATTAAGTGCTCCAGCAACATTAAATTCTGAGGTAGAACCTAAACGTGCTTCATCCCAGTTTTGCTTGAAAGTAGCATTGTTATAAGGCTCTGCCGAATATTGATTTGGGAAAGTTGGCGTATTTTTATTAATTAAATAGCTGTTGTAAGCATCACCGGCTATACTGTTATCAGTGCCATAATTGTTAGCCTGATCAACATAAGCATCCCTGATTGAGCTGTTTGTGTTGGTGCCGTTGTAGCCGATATTATTTAAAAAGTCATTGTTTCTGGTGTAACTTAATCCAAAAACGCTACTTACCAAGCCTTTACTTACATCACTGCCTTTCATTCTGGCTGCAGGGCTGTAAAAAACAACCCCCAGGTTATTCAGATTAATCTGGTTCTTGTCTGTCTTGATGTTGTTGCCTAAAAAAGAGCTTTGATTAGAAACGCTATTAAATTCTGGTGTAATGCTAAATTCTGATTTGGTAAACAAGCCTAAGCCCGCAGGGTTGGCATTGATAGAACCAATATCTCCACCTACACCAATTTGTGCGCCTCCCATGCCTTTAAACCTGGCAGAAGAACCGTAATTGGTTTGAGAGAACCGATAAGCATCTGGTGCGTAACTTTGGGCATAAGCCGATCCCATAGCAGCTACTGTAGCTACTAGCGAAGCTAAAATATATTTTTTCATCTTGTGTGTTTAAATTGATTAACCTCTTCCTGCTCTTGATGGACGTGAACCGCCGCCACCACCGCCACCGCCGGTTGAACCACCGCCGCCACCGCCACTTGATGGTGGAGGAGAATAAGTAGGTCTGCTTTCGGTTCTTGCAGGAGGGGTATAGCTCTCATTCCTTGTAGGTCTGCTGCTTTGAGGTTGAGGTGAATAGTTCTCGTTTCTGGTCGGTCTGCCACTTTGTGTGCCCTGGTTTTGGGTATATCCTCCGTTTGCCTGGTTTCTAACCGGTCTTCCAGCATTATTGTTAGGTGCGTAAGAAACACCACCATTTTGATTAGCTATACCTGATCTGCCAGGTCTGCCGCCGTTTCCGGCGCTGCTGCCATATCTTGGTACACCACGGTCATCACTTCCTGGTCTTGGTCTGTAATTTCTATTGGTATACACACCGCCACCATAATAGCCGCCACCCCAGCCACCGCCGTAGTATCCGCCGCCACCCCAACCATAACGGTCGTAGTAAGAGTATGGTCCCCATGAGTTCCAGCCCCATGGGTTATTCCAGCCGTAGCCATAGTTACCATAGTAGAATGGGTTGTTCCAGATGCTTCCGTAGCCCCAGCCACCGCCGTAGTATCCGCTACCCCAGCCTAAACCATAACCGTTGCTCCAACCTAAGCCAATGCCTAAGTAGTTTGAAGCACCATAGCTGTTGCCATAGTAGTAGTTATCGAAATAGGGGTCGTAATAGCCCTGAAAGCTGTAACCATTATGAAAACGGTTTATCCTTGATGAGTAATCCATGTCGTAATAAGGATTACTTGTGCCATAATATTCGTCGTATTCCTGGTTGTCGTACTGTCCCTGGTTACGCGCCTGTTGCTGGGGTTGTACCTGAACAATTTCTACCTCTCTGGCCTTAGCCACAGTATTATAAACATCATCATTCGACTTGTTCTGAGCCAATTTTGATGTAGAGCATGATGCGACCAGCCCTGCGGCAGCAATCATTACAATGGGTAATAATTTAATTGGTTTCATTGTGTTTATATTTAGTTGTGTGTGTGCATGGGATGTAATGAATATATTCAAATATAACTATTTAATTAGTCGCATAAAACAACAATTAAATAAATGATAATATTTTGTTAAACTTTTGTAGGCATAAATTTATAAATTTGCCATCTAATTTTACAGTTTTTAACATACAAATTACGTTCCAAATACATAAGATGAGCAAAGAAATTACAAGCCGAGAAGCCGATTATTCCCAATGGTATAATGATATTGTATTAAAAGCAGACCTGGCCGAGCATTCGGCAGTGCGCGGATGTATGGTTATAAAGCCTAATGGCTATGCTATATGGGAAAAAATGCAGGCAGTACTGGATAAAATGTTTAAGGATACTGGTCATCAGAATGCTTATTTTCCATTATTCATTCCAAAGTCATTTTTCTCGAAGGAAGCTTCTCATGTTGAGGGATTTGCGACAGAATGTGCTGTTGTAACACACTACCGTTTAAAAAACGACGGCAATGGAAATATCGTTGTAGATGAAACGGCTAAGCTGGAAGAAGAACTGATTGTACGCCCAACTTCAGAAACCATTATCTGGAATACCTATAAAGGTTGGATTCAGTCGTACCGCGATTTGCCTATTTTGATTAACCAATGGGCCAATGTGGTAAGGTGGGAAATGCGTACACGTTTGTTCTTACGTACTGCAGAGTTTTTATGGCAGGAAGGACATACCGCACACGCTACAGCTGAAGAAGCGATTGAAGAAACAGAACGCATGTTGCACATTTATGCCGATTTTGCTGAGAACTGGCTAGCGGTTCCGGTAATCAGAGGCCGTAAATCGCCAAACGAGCGTTTTGCAGGTGCTTTAGATACTTATTGCATTGAGGCTTTAATGCAGGATGGTAAAGCATTGCAGGCTGGTACTTCACACTTTTTGGGACAGAATTTTGCCAAAGCATTCGACGTTAAGTTTACCGGTAAAGATGGTAAGTTAGATCACGTTTGGGCAACCTCATGGGGTGTATCAACCCGTTTAATGGGTGCTTTAATTATGGCGCATAGCGATGATTCAGGTTTAATTATTCCACCAAAACTGGCACCAATCCAGGTTGTAATTGTTCCGATTTATAAGAACGATGAAGATTTGGCTAAAATTTCGACATACGTTAACGAGTTAAGTATGCGTTTAAAAGGTATGGGTATTTCGGTAAAATACGACGACCGTGATACACAGCGTCCGGGCTTTAAATTTGCCGATTACGAATTAAAAGGTGTGCCTGTGCGTATAGCTATTGGTGGCCGCGATTTGGAAAATAAAACGGTAGAAATTGCCCGTAGGGATACTAAGGTAAAACAAACTGTTCCGCAGGAAGGTCTGGATATCTATATCGCCAAATTACTGGAAGATATACAACAAAGTATGTTTAACAAAGCTTTGACTTACCGCGATGAACACATTACTGAGGCCAATTCTTACGAAGAGTTTCAGCAGTTGTTAGATACCAAAGCAGGTTTTATTTCGGCTCACTGGGATGGAACACCAGAAACGGAACAAAAGATTAAAGAGGAAACAAAGGCAACCATCCGTTGTATTCCTTTAGATAATAAACTGGAAGATGGCGTTTGTATTTATTCAGGCAAGCCATCTATACAAAGAGTATTATTTGCAAGAGCATATTAGCATAACCCTGAGCCGTGGGTTTGGAGTCGTGAGTCGCCCAGCCAATGGCCAGAATTAGTCGTGACTTTGTTTTTGCAACTTTTAAATTAATCGTTAGTTGGGATTCTCATCGTCTCCGCTAACGATTTTAAATTTTAATGTAAAATAGTATCGCGGAAACAGATGTTTTCAAATCTTATTTCGATACTTGTTAATCATCCTAGTTATTAGAAAAAATGAAATTCGCAACCAAAGCTATACACGCGGGTCAGGAGCCTGATCCAACTACAGGTGCAGTAATGACACCGATTTATCAAACATCAACCTACTGGCAAAAATCGCCCGGCGATAATAAGGGCTACGAATACTCGAGAGGTACAAATCCTACGCGTAAGGCTTTAGAAGATTGTTTGGCCGCTTTAGAAAATGCAAAGTACGGCCTGGCTTTTTCGAGTGGGATGGGGGCTACCGATGCCGTATTGCGTTTATTGCAGCCTGGTGATGAGGTGATTACTGGAAACGATTTGTATGGCGGATCTTACCGTATTTTTACTAAAATTTACGCCAAGTATGGCATTAAGTTCCATTTTCTGGATCTTTCCAAGCCTGAAAATATATTGCCTTACGTTAACGATAAAACTAAACTGGTTTGGATAGAAACACCTACCAACCCAACCATGCAGATTATCGATATTGAAGGGGTAGCTAAAATTACCAAAGAGAAAAATTTAATTCTTACGGTTGATAACACCTTTGCTTCGCCATATTTACAAAACCCGATTGATTTGGGTGCTGATATTGTAATGCACTCGGTAACGAAATACATTGGTGGTCACTCTGATGTGGTGATGGGTGCTTTGGTAACCAATAATGAAGCTTTGTATAAAGACCTTTGGTTTGTGTACAATGCTTGTGGCGCAACGCCTGGGCCACAAGATGCCTTTTTGGTTTTAAGGGGAATTAAAACGCTTCATTTAAGGATGAAAGCACATTGCGAAAACGGTGAGCGTGTAGCACGTTATTTAAAAACGCACCCGAAGGTGGATAAAATCTACTGGCCTGGTTTTGAAGATCATCCTAACCATGATGTAGCTAAAAAGCAAATGCGTGGCTTTGGTGGTATGATTTCGATTACCTTAAAAGGTGCCGATTTACAGGAAACATTCCGGATTTCTTCAAATTTTAAAGTATTTACGCTTGCCGAATCGCTTGGTGGCGTAGAATCGCTGATTAACCACCCGGCTACCATGACGCATGGTTCGATACCGAAAGAAGAACGCGAGAAAGTAGGCGTAACTGATAACCTGTTACGTTTAAGCGTTGGGGTAGAAGATATCGACGATCTTTTGGAAGATCTTGAACGCGCCTTGGCTTAAAAAATAAAATTCTGTCATTGCGAATATCGTCATCTCGACTGAAGCGCAGCAAAATGGAGAGATCTTTTCAGGCAGGTTTCTCGACTTCGCTGCGCTCCGCTCGAAATGACGGTTTTGAAGAGGACTTATCTAAGTGCATTCAACTTGTATAATAGCCTGCGCTTTGAATGACGGTATAAAGAAAGTATATCTTTCCATTTATCCTTGACCGCCACGCTCACCTCTACTAATTTTATACCATGCAGTTTCTCGAACTAAAGAATTTTCTCGATCATAAAGTAGAACAATACAACCGGCCCGATTTCATTGCGAACGATCCGGTTTGTATTCCACATTTGTTTGAAAAAAAACAGGATATCGAAATTGCAGGTTTCTTTGCTGCGGTGCTGGCCTGGGGGCAGCGTAAAACCATTATCAATAAATGCCGGGAGCTACTTAACCGCATGGATAATGCGCCTTATGATTTTGTACTGAACCACAGCGATGAAGAATTAAAGCGTTTACTCAACTTTAAGCACCGCACCTTTAACGATACCGACCTGCTTTATTTTATCTCCTTTTTCAAGATGCATTACAGCAATTTTGATAGTCTGGAGCAAGCTTTTATTCCAAAGCAGGATGTTTTTCTCGATGCCTACCTGGAAGTATCATCTGCAACAGGCGGGGTATTTAATACATCGGAGGTTTGTTTATCCGGTCAGCTGCAGGTTTCTATCGAGCAATGTCTCAATTATTTCAGGCAGTATTTCTTTTCGCTGGATGATTTCCCGCACCGGACTAAAAAGCATATTTCTTCGCCAAAGCAAAAATCGACCTGCAAACGTTTAAATATGTTTTTGAGGTGGATGGTAAGGGTTGATAATAAGGGCGTTGATTTTGGCATCTGGAATACGCTAAAGCCAAAAGATCTGATTTGCCCCTGCGATGTGCATGTAGACAGGGTAGGGCGCTTGCTTGGATTAATTAACCGGAAGCAAACAGATTGGTTAACTGCAGTAGAATTGACCACTCATTTGAAGGAATTTGATCCCTTCGATCCGGTAAAATATGACTTTGCCTTATTTGGCCTTGGCGTTGAAAAGGTATTGTAAGATTGCCTGAAAATTGAGAAAAGTCAAAAAAAAACTTCGTTTTTAAATTCTATCTTCCTATTATTACATAGTAGTTCTACTATTTAGAGTAGCATATTGTCTATCCCAACAATAATTTCTATGATCGCTGTTAACTTATCTGACGAAGACAGGTGGAAGAAATACAACAATTTTTCGCCCTTAATCTCCATTTTTAAAAAGTTTCATCCACTAAACGATGAGATAGAAAAACGCATTAATCAGCATACTTTTCCAATTAGCTATAAGAAAAATAAATTTCTTGTTTCGCCGGTTGACCGTAATAAATTCCTTTTTTTAATTGTAAAAGGAGTGGTGAGGGGCTTTATTAAAGATGGAAGCACTGAAATTACTACCTGGATTGCGAAAGAGAATGAAGTGGTTGGAACCATACGTAATTTATGGATAGATGGCGATTCGGAAGAGTATTTGCAGGCATTGGAAGATGTAGATTTAATTGCCATTCCGCATGTATTATCAGAATACCTTTACGAAAATTTTACTGAGGCGAATATTGTGGGAAGAAAAATGATGGAACAATATTACCGTTCTGCCGAAGAACGCGCCTACCTCTGCAGAATCTCTTCTGCTGAAAAAAGATATAAACGATTTCTGGTTTCGTTTCCTGATTTAATAAACAGGGTTTCTTTGAAGCATATTGCATCATTTCTGGCCATCAGGCTGGAAACACTGAGCCGTATACGGGCTAAGATCTAATTAAATTTCTACTGCTTTCCAGGTATCACAATAAACGGGAGAAAAGACTGTAACGGAATTTTTGTTCCGTTTTTTTATGTCTAAGTTTTACGTTTTTGCTCTAAAACTGTATTATAAATAATACTTGTTAGAACTTAGTTGTTGATTATTGTCAAAAAAACATCTTTTTAAACACTCTTATGACTAGATGTACAAAATCATATTATCTTTTTTCTTTTACTTTGTAGTATTCAAAAGACAGTTTTTGGCTCTTAATGTTGAGAATTTAGGTTTTCAGTTTCCAAAACAAGGTTTTAAAATAAAGTCTATCCCTTCAAGTATGTTTTGTTCTCAGCGCTAACAACCTGGCTAACATCCACGCAGCGGATTATTTAAGAACCTACCTTTTCTAACAGATGTTGTGCTCATCGGATGAGAAATTATTAAGTAATAATTACCCTATTATTTCCAGGTGGAAAATGAATAAATTGATACAGCTCCTCTTCTCAGGTTATCCTAAAGAAAATTATTTTAAACTAATGATTTTGTCATTGTTTTTAATGTTTTCGACCGCTTCAGTTAATGCACAAACTTATAAAACACATTATATTGCCCCGGCACCATGGCAGTATTGGAGTAGTGCAAACGAAATCATCGTATCTACAAACGTTGCTGGTACTTCGGCAACCGTGAAGAAAAGTGATGGTACTTTAATAACAACATTAACGCCTACACCAGGAACCCCGGCGGTTTACCGGTTTTCGGGCGATCCGGTTGGATTGGCAAAAAATAGTCTTAATACCATTTTAAACGGCGCAGGAATTATTGTAACCGGTAATAACCCGATTGCAGTAAATGTTCGAAATATTGCTTCTGATGATATTCCGTCAGGATCATATAGCTCAACCAACGATCAGTATATTAAAGGAAATGCATCGCTGTTCAGCTTTGGCGACGCGGCTATTGGCAATACTTTCAGGGTAGGTTACTACCGTGACGGAGACTTGAATGGCGTGAGTGCTTCGGTTTCAACCATCAGACCGGTTTACAGCGTTTTAGCTATCGAGAATAATACTACGGTTAAAGTAAATGGTACAGCCGTTACGACTTTAAACGCAGGTCAGAGTTATATTTTGCAGGCTGCCATGGGTAGTTTGGTAGAAACATCTGGTCCGGCGGTAATGAATACGGGTATTAACGTAGATGCACCAGAGGCCTGTGGTGATGGTGCATACAACCCAGTTCCTCCGGTTAGCTCGCTGGGTAATGAGTACGTTGTAATCAGGGGAAAGGGAAATAAAACGGCAGAACAAACAACCGTAATTGCTACCGAAGCCAATACAAACGTAACCGTAATGAATTTTGATCACAACGGTGTGCTTCAATCTACCAATAGTTATAACCTGATTGCAGAAGGTAGTTTCATTACTTTTCCAAATGGTATTGAAACAGGTACAGGAACCGGTAACGTTCAGGTAGGCGACCCATTTTCGGGCTCGCGGATTGTGGCTACAAAAAATGTGGTAGCCTATTCCGGAACAGCGAATCAATGCGAGGTGGATATTGCTACCCTTGCACCTTTAAATTCGTGCGGAGGTTCATTAAAAGCGGAAACTGCTAAATTCAGAGCCAATAACCTGACTGATTTACCTTACTTCGCTTACTTGGTTACTAAGAGCCCGACCGATAAAATTTACCTGACTACTACCGGTGGTTCTCCGGCCTTTACGAATACAGATATTGAAACCATTCCGGGGGTGGGTACGCGCAGGCAGTTGGGAAGCACAGGGGCGTATGCAGTTGATTTTGATAACGCAAATATTGGTAATCCAAACTCGTTTTTCATCACCAGTAACAGCAGGCTTACTGTAGCCATGGTACAATCGGGTGGTGGTTTTTCGATGTCGAACTTTCTTTCGCCATTTCCGGAGAAAGCTGGTAAACCAACTTATTTACAGTCGGACTGTGCTTCGGCATTATTAAGCGCCGATCCGAACAGTACTGCCCCTTACCAATGGTATTTTAACGGGGTGGCTATTGCAGGTGCAACTTCATCAACTTATCGTGCTGCGGTATCGGGTTCGTATACCATTACTTCAATGCTGGATTGCGGCGTTAGTTCGCAGTCACTACCGGTAACCATTGCTTTGTGTAATATTGATCTGGTACTTAATAAAACCGTCGACAATGCTTCGCCTGCAAAAGGTGCAACGGTTAATTTTACTGTTACTGTAAAAAACTCGGATGTAGCTTCAGGAGCGGTATCGGGAACAGGTAATGCAATTGGGGTTTCGGCAACGGATATCCTTCCTTCGGGATATACTTATGTTTCGAATACAACTACTGCCGGAACAAGCTACGATCCGACAACCGGTTTATGGTCGATTGGTAGTATGGCTTCGGGCCAAACCGTTACCTTAACCATAAAGGCCATTGTAAAAAATTCAGGCAACTATACCAATACCGCTACGGTAACTGGGCCGCAAAGCGATCCGGTAACCTCCAACAATACAGCTTCGGCGAGTGTAACTCCAGTTGATATTGTTTTAACATCGGGCGCAGGAACAGATGCACAATCGATTTGTGTTGGAGGAACCACCACGGCCATTACTTATCTAATTACCGGAACGCCGGTTGTATTGGTTTCAGGTTTAGGTTCTTCGGGTTTAACTTACGGAACCACCACCTCAGGCGGAAATACCATTCTGACCATTAACAGTGGTACGGTATCGAATGCAGGAACTTACAATTATACAGTAACAGCAACTTACACTTTACCATCTACAACGATTACTACTGCAAACGGATCGATAACGGTTCGCCCGGCTGTATCAACACCGGTGTTTGCTGCGGGTGCTACTTCTAGCCGTTGTCAGGGCGCTGCCGTGCAAAGTTATACGGCAACGGCAAGTAATACTACTGGCATTACATATAGCATTAGCCCGGCTACTTCAGGTGTTATTAATGCTTCGACCGGTAGTGTAACCTGGTCGGCCAATTATAATGGTACAGCAACCATTACAGCTGTAGCAGCCAGTCCGTGCGGAAATAAAACCGCAACACATACTGTTACAATTAACTCAACCGGAACCATTAGCGGAGCTGCCACAGTATGTTCAGGATCGAATGGAGCCTTAAATTTAACAGGTGCACCAGCTACCGTGGTACGTTGGGAATCATCAACCGATAATATCAACTGGACTGCGATTGCCAATACCAGTACAACCTTAAATTATACCAATATTCCGGTTACCACTACTTACCGTGCCATAGTTTCGGGTAATGGCTGTACAAATGCCATTTCGG
Source organism: Pedobacter ghigonis (assembly GCF_903166585.1). Lineage (GTDB taxonomy): Bacteria > Bacteroidota > Bacteroidia > Sphingobacteriales > Sphingobacteriaceae > Pedobacter > Pedobacter ghigonis. The sequence continues at coordinate 237,789 of NZ_CAESCM010000007.1, read as the reverse complement.
GAACTGCAACGGTAACGGTAACTCCAAGGCCGGTAATTGCAAATCAAACTTATTATATCTGCAAAACGGGTAGCTTTAATTTTAGCCCGGTTGATGTACCTAATGGAACAACCTATACCTGGTCGGCTCCGGTAATGTCTTCTGCGAATATTACAGGTGGAACTGCGGGCACAAGTCAGCTGGCTGTAAATCAAACCCTGACTAATTCAGGAACGGCTCTTGAAACCGCCACTTATACAGTAACCCCAACCTATTCGGGTTGTTCGGGTAATGCATTTACCATTACAGTTTATGTGGTGCCAACGCTTACTGCCAGTGCATCAGGAACTACTGCCTGCTCGGGTTCGGCATTTAGCGTAACTCCTGCCAGTAACGTTAGTGGTACAACGTACAGCTGGACAGCTGCTCTGGTTAGCGGAACAGCTACCGGCTTTTCAAATCAAACAACTCCTGTTTCAGCACCAGTTTCGCAGGTTTTATCTAATACCTCGGGTGCCGATGCAACAGTTCGGTATACCGTTACACCAAACTATAATGGTTGCACGGGCGCTACCTTTACTTTTGATGTATTGGTTAGAACAGCAACGCCAGCACCAACTGCCAGCAACCAAACTTTCTGTGAGATTGCCAACGCAACTGTTGCCAATTTAGTTGCAACCGGAGCCAATATAAAATGGTACACCCAGGCAATTGGTGGAACTGCTTTGGCTTCAACTACAGCTTTAACGAATGGAACTTATTATGCAAGTCAAACAGTAAACAGCTGTGAGAGTGCAAGCCGTGCACAAATTACAGTAACGATTACTGCAACACCAGCACCAACAGCCAGTAACCAGACTTTCTGCCAGATTGCCAATGCTACAGTAGCTAACCTCGTTGCAACCGGCACATCAGTTAAATGGTATACACAAGCTACCGGTGGAACCGCTTTGGCTTCGACCACTGCTTTAACGAATGGAACTTATTATGCTAGTCAAACTGCAAACAGCTGCGAGAGTGCAAGCCGTGCGCAGATTACCGTAACCATTACTGCAACACCAGCACCAACAGCGAGCAACCAGACTTTCTGCGAAATTTCGAATGCAACTGTTGCTAATTTAACTGCAACCGGAACATCGGTTAAATGGTATACACAAGCTACCGGCGGAACCGCTTTGGCTTCGACCACAGCTTTAACAAACGGAACTTATTACGCAAGCCAGACTGCGAATAGCTGCGAGAGTGCAAGCCGTGCACAGATTACAGTAACCATTACTGCAACACCAGCACCAACAGCGAGCAACCAGACCTTCTGCGAAATCGCCAATGCTACAGTTGCCAATTTAACTGCAAGCGGAACATCAGTTAAATGGTATACCCAGGCTACAGGTGGAACTGCTTTGGCTTCGACCACAGCTTTAACGAATGGAACTTATTATGCTAGTCAAACTGCAAACAGCTGCGAGAGTGCAAGCCGTGCACAGATTACAGTAACCATTACAGCAACGCCAGCACCAACCGCCAGCAACCAGACTTTCTGCGAAATTGCGAATGCAACTGTTGCTAATTTAATTGCAACCGGAACATCAGTTAAATGGTATACACAAGCAACTGGTGGAACTGCTTTGGCTTCGACTACAGCTTTAACAAACGGAACTTATTATGCAAGCCAGACTGCGAATAGCTGCGAGAGTGCAAGCCGTGCGCAGATTACTGTAACGATTACTGCAACACCGGCACCAACCGCCAGCAACCAGACCTTTTGCGAAATCGCCAATGCTACTGTTGCTAATTTAGCTGCAACCGGAACATTAGTTAAATGGTATACACAAGCTACCGGCGGAACTGCTTTGGCTTCGACCACTGCTTTAACAAACGGAACTTATTATGCTAGTCAGACTACAAACAGCTGCGAGAGTGCAAGCCGTGCACAGATTACAGTAACGATTACTGCAACGCCAGCACCAACAGCCAGCAACCAAACTTTCTGCGAAATCGCGAATGCAACTGTTGCTAATTTAATTGCAACCGGAACATCGGTTAAATGGTATACACAAGCTACCGGCGGAACCGCTTTGGCTTCGACGACTGCTTTAACAAACGGAACTTATTATGCCAGTCAGACTGCAAACAGCTGCGAGAGTGCAAGCCGTGCACAGATTACAGTAACCATTACTGCAACGCCAGCACCAACAGCGAGCAACCAAACTTTCTGTGAGATCGCCAATGCAACAGTAGCTAATTTAACAGCAAGCGGTACATCAGTTAAATGGTATACCCAGGCAACCGGTGGAACTGCTTTGGCTTCGACCACAGCTTTAACGAATGGAACTTATTATGCCAGTCAGACTGCAAACAGCTGCGAGAGTGCAAGCCGTACGCAGATTACCGTAACGATTTACCAAACCCCAAAAGGCTTTAATGATACCAAAACAGTTGATTGTACAGGTATTTTCACTTATAACCTTCAAACTGCAAATGTTGATAATACCGCAAATGGTGGAAATGCTGTGCCGGCATCGTTTACCTGGACTGTTGGTTCAAACAGCAACGTAACCGGAGCTGCAAATGGCTCAGGAAATACCATTAACCAAACTTTAATTAATACCAGTAATGCAGCACAAACCATAACTTATACTGTAACGCCGAAAGCAACGGTAGCTGGTGCCTGTGTTGGAAACTCATTTACTGTTACCGTAAATGTTCCGGTTTGTTCATCGATTTCGATCGTAAAGGTAGCCGATGTAACTACAGTTAATCAGGCTGGAAATACCATTAACTATACGGTAACAGTGGCCAATACCGGAAATGCAAATCAAACCAATGTGGTTGTTAGCGATCCGTTATTAGGTGGGACTTTAAGTAATCCGGTAAAAACAGGAAATGCGGATAATATTTTAGAAAAAGGGGAGACCTGGACTTATAGTGGATCTTATACTGTAGCTCAGGCTGATTTAAATAACAATGGTAAACCGCTTAATAATTCTGGAAAAATTACCAATACAGCGAGTGTTCAGACTACGGAGTTGCCAACAGCGAAAACAGCAACTGCAGATGTTAACATTACGCTTTCACCTGCCGTTACTTTAGTTAAAACCGGTACGCTTAACCTGAATGGCAATACCATTGCTTATGTGTTTACGGTTAAAAATACAGGTAACGTTACGCTTAATAATCTGGCGATAACCGATAGTAAAGTAACCGGGCCGATTACATTAGCCACAACAACTTTAGCTCCGGGAGCCAGTACAACTGCCAACGCAAGCTACACCATCACAGCAGCAGAAAAAGTAGCGGGTTCGGTAAGTAATATGGCAACAGTTACTGGGAAAAATCCTTTGAACGGAAATGTAACTGATGTTTCCGGTACAACCGCAACTAACGATACACCAACAGTAACTGCTACAGGTGTTTATGCTGCCAATGATGAAGGTACATTAAACGCAGTAAGTGGTGGTGTTGCAGTTGCAGATGTTTTGCTTAACGATAAACTGAATGGAAATCAGGCTACCTTAACAAATGTAACCATAACCCAGATCTCGAGCAGTCATCCAAATATTTCAATCAATCCGGCTACCGGCGAGGTGAAAGTGCTTCCAAACACACCAGTGGGAGATTATACTTTGGTTTATCAGATTGAGGACAAAGCAAACCCTGGAAATGTAAAACAGGCAACAGTTATAGTTCATTTGGTAAACGGAGCAATAGTAGCGGTAAACGATAACGGAACGGCGAATTCTGTAACAGGTGGTACAGCTGTTGCTAATGTTTTAGGAAATGACACTTATAATAATGGTGCTCAGGCGAATCTTGCTAATGTAACCATCACCAACGGTACAAATGATAGCAATGGAAAAGTAACGCTCGATCCTGCAACAGGAGCGGTAAGCGTAGCAGCGAATACTTCGGCTGGTGTTTATACCTTGACGTATACCATCACCGATAAACTGGATGCAAGCAAAACTTCTACTGCAACAGTAAAAGTAACAGTGGCTTCGGGTGCGATATTAGCCAAAGATGATTCAGGTACAGCAAATTCAGTAACCGGCGGAACAGCAGTAGCGAATGTTTTGGCGAATGACAATTACAATGGCACTACAACTGCTCCAACTTTAGCTGATGTAACCATTACCAATGGTACTAACGATAGCAACGGAAAAGTAACGCTGGATCCTGCAACAGGCGCAGTGAGCATTGCAGCGAATACTCCGGCCGGCGTTTATACCTTAACTTATACCATCACCGATAAACTAGATGCAAGCAAAACTTCTACTGCAACCGTAAAAGTAACGGTAGCTTCGGGTGCAATCTTAGCGAAAGATGATGCTGGTTCTGCAAACTCGGTAACCGGTGGAACAGCGGTAGCTAATGTTTTGGCGAATGACAATTACAATGGCACCACAACTGCGCCAACTTTGGCAGATGTAACCATCACCAATGGCACTAACGATAGCAACGGAAAAGTAACACTCGATCCTGCAACAGGAGCGGTAAGCGTTGCAGCGAATACTCCGGCTGGTGTTTATACCTTGACGTATACCATCACCGATAAACTGGATGCAAGCAAAACTTCAACCGCTACAGTAAAAGTAACAGTGGCTTCAGGTGCGATATTAGCCAAAGACGATGCAGGTTCGGCAAACTCAGTAACTGGTGGAACGGCTGTAACGAACGTTTTGGCGAATGACAATTACAATGGTACCACAACTGCTCCAACTTTGGCTGATGTAATCATTACCAACGGTACAAATGATAGCAACGGAAAATTAACGCTTGATCCTGCAACAGGTGCAGTGAGTGTTGCATCGAACACCCCAGCTGGCGTTTATACCTTAACTTATACCATCACCGATAAACTGGATGCAAGCAAAACTTCTACTGCAACAGTAAAAGTAACTGTGGCTTCGGGTGCGATATTGGCCAAAGATGATTCAGGTACAGCTAACTCTGTAACTGGTGGAACCGCAGTGGCGAATGTACTTTCGAACGATAGCTACAATGGCACCACAACTGCCCCAACTCTGGCAGATGTAACCATTACCAATGGTACAAATGATAGCAACGGAAAAGTAACACTTAATCCTGCAACAGGAGCGGTAAGCGTTGCAGCGAATACTCCGGCTGGTGTTTATACCTTGACGTATACCATCACCGATAAACTGGATGCAAGCAAAACTTCTACTGCAACAGTAAAAGTAACGGTAGCTTCTGGTGCGATATTGGCCAAAGATGATGCTGGTTCGGCAAATTCAGTAACCGGCGGAACAGCAGTAGCGAATGTACTTTCAAACGATACGTACAACGGTACTGCAACTGCTCCAACTTTAGCAGATGTAACGATCACCAACGGTACAAATGATAGCAACGGAAAAGTAACACTTGATCCTGCAACAGGAGCGGTAAGCGTTGCAGCAAACACTCCGGCTGGCGTTTATACCTTAACTTATACCATTACCGATAAACTGGATGCGACCAAAACTTCTACTGCTACGGTTAAAGTAACGGTAGCTTCTGGTGCGATATTGGCCAAAGACGATGCCGGTTCGGCAAACTCAGTAACCGGTGGAACAGCTGTAGCGAATGTATTGGCGAATGACAATTACAATGGCACCACAACTGCGCCAACTTTGGCAGATGTAACCATCACCAACGGCACTAACAATAGCAATGGAAAAGTAACACTCGATCCTGCAACAGGAGCGGTAAGCGTAGCAGCGAATACTCCGGCTGGTGTTTATACCTTAACGTATACCATCACCGATAAACTGGATGCAAGCAAAACTTCTACTGCAACAGTAAAAGTAACGGTAGCTTCTGGTGCGATATTGGCCAAAGATGATGCTGGTTCGGCAAATTCAGTAACCGGCGGAACAGCCGTAGTGAATGTATTGGCGAATGACAATTACAACGGTACCACAACTGCTCCAACTTTGGCAGATGTAACCATCACCAACGGTACAAATGATAGCAATGGAAAAGTAACACTTGATCCTGCAACAGGCGCGGTGAGCGTAGCAGCGAACACCCCAGCTGGTGTTTATACCTTAACATATACCATCACCGATAAACTGGATGCAAGCAAAACTTCTACTGCAACAGTAAAAGTAACGGTAGCTTCTGGTGCGATATTGGCCAAAGATGATGCTGGTTCGGCAAATTCAGTAACCGGCGGAACAGCCGTAGTGAATGTATTGGCGAATGACAATTACAACGGTACCACAACTGCTCCAACTTTGGCAGATGTAACCATCACCAACGGTACAAATGATAGCAATGGAAAAGTAACACTTGATCCTGCAACAGGCGCGGTGAGCGTAGCAGCGAACACCCCAGCTGGTGTTTATACCTTAACATATACCATCACCGATAAACTGGATGCAAGCAAAACCTCTACTGCAACAGTAAAAGTAACGGTAGCTTCTGGTGCGATATTGGCTAAAGATGATGCTGGTTCGGCAAATTCAGTAACCGGCGGAACAGCTGTTGCAAACGTATTGGCGAATGACAATTACAACGGTACCACAACTGCACCAACCTTGGCTGATGTAACCATTACCAATGGTACCAACGATAGCAACGGAAAAGTAACGCTTGATCCTGCAACAGGAGTGGTAAGCGTTGCAACAAATACTCCGGCTGGCGTTTATACCTTAACTTATACCATCACCGATAAACTGGATGCCACGAAAACTTCAACCGCTACTGTTAAAGTAACGGTAGCTTCGGGTGCGATATTGGCTAAAGACGATGCTGGTTCTGCAAATTCAGTAACCGGTGGAACAGCGGTAGCGAATGTCTTGGCAAACGATACTTATAACGGTACTGCAACTGCGCCAACTTTGGCAGATGTAACCATTACCAATGGTACTAACGATAGCAATGGCAAAGTAACACTTGATCCTGCAACAGGTGCAGTGAGCGTAGCAGCAAACACTCCGGCTGGCGTTTATACCTTAACCTATACCATCACCGATAAACTGGATGCAACTAAAACTTCGACAGCAACAGTAAAAGTAACGGTAGCTTCTGGTGCGATATTGGCCAAAGATGATGCTGGTTCGGCAAATTCAGTAACCGGCGGAACAGCAGTAGTGAATGTATTGGCGAATGACAATTACAACGGTACCACAACTGCTCCAACTTTGGCAGATGTAACCATCACCAACGGTACAAATGATAGCAATGGAAAAGTAACACTTGATCCTGCAACAGGCGCGGTGAGCGTAGCAGCGAACACCCCAGCTGGTGTTTATACCTTAACATATACCATCACCGATAAACTGGATGCAAGCAAAACCTCTACTGCAACAGTAAAAGTAACGGTAGCTTCTGGTGCGATATTGGCCAAAGATGATGCTGGTTCGGCAAATTCAGTAACCGGCGGAACAGCAGTAGTGAATGTATTGGCGAATGACAATTACAACGGTACCACAACTGCTCCAACTTTGGCAGATGTAACCATCACCAACGGTACAAATGATAGCAATGGAAAAGTAACACTTGATCCTGCAACAGGCGCGGTGAGCGTAGCAGCGAACACCCCAGCTGGTGTTTATACCTTAACATATACCATCACCGATAAACTGGATGCAAGCAAAACCTCTACTGCAACAGTAAAAGTAACGGTAGCTTCTGGTGCGATTTTAGCGAAAGACGATGCAGGTTCGGCAAACTCCGTAACTGGTGGAACAGCGGTAGCTAATGTTTTAGGAAATGACACTTATAATAATGGTGCTCAGGCGAATCTTGCTAATGTAACCATCACCAACGGCACTAACGATAGCAACGGAAAAGTAACACTTGATCCTGCAACAGGAGCGGTAAGCGTTGCAGCGAATACTCCGGCTGGCGTTTATACCTTAACTTATACCATCACCGATAAACTGGATGCAAGCAAAACTTCGACTGCAACCGTAAAAGTAACGGTAGCTTCTGGTGCGATATTGGCCAAAGATGATGCTGGTTCGGCAAATTCAGTAACCGGCGGAACTGCAGTAGCGAATGTACTTTCAAACGATACGTACAACGGTACTGCAACTGCTCCAACTTTAGCAGATGTAACCATTACCAATGGTACTAACGATAGCAACGGAAAAGTAACACTCGATCCTGCAACAGGAGCGGTAAGCGTTGCAGCGAATACTCCGGCTGGTGTTTATACCTTGACCTATACCATCACCGATAAACTGGATGCAAGCAAAACTTCTACTGCAACAGTAAAAGTAACCGTGGCTTCGGGTGCAATATTGGCTAAAGACGATGCCGGTTCGGCAAACTCAGTAACCGGTGGAACAGCTGTAGTTAATGTTTTGGCAAATGACAATTACAACGGCAGCACAACTGCTCCAACTTTGGCAGATGTGACCATTACCAACGGTACAAATGATAGCAATGGAAAAGTAACACTCGATCCTGCAACAGGAGCGGTAAGCGTGGTTGCAAACACTCCGGCTGGCGTTTATACCTTGACCTATACCATCACCGATAAACTGGATGCAAGCAAAACTTCTACTGCAACAGTAAAAGTAACGGTAGCTTCAGGTGCGATATTGGCCAAAGATGATGCTGGTTCGGCAAACTCGGTAACTGGTGGAACGGCTGTAACGAACGTTTTGGCGAATGACAATTACAACGGTACCACAACTGCACCAACTTTGGCAGATGTAACCATCACCAACGGTACAAATGATAGCAACGGAAAAGTAACACTCGATCCTGCAACAGGTGCAGTGAGCGTGGCAGCGAACACTCCGGCTGGTGTTTATACCTTAACGTATACCATCACAGATAAACTGGATGCGACCAAAACTTCTACTGCAACAGTAAAAGTAACGGTAGCTTCGGGTGCGATATTGGCCAAAGACGATGCAGGATCTGCAAACTCGGTAAGCGGAGGAACAGCTGTAGCTAATGTTTTGGCGAATGACAATTACAATGGCACCACAACTGCGCCAACTTTAGCAGATGTAACCATTACCAACGGTACAAATGATAGCAACGGAAAAGTAACACTCGATCCTGCAACAGGTGCAGTGAGTGTTGCAGCGAACACTCCGGCTGGCATTTATACTTTAACTTATACCATCACCGATAAACTGGATGCCACGAAAACTTCAACCGCTACTGTTAAAGTAACGGTAGCTTCTGGTACAATTTTAGCGAAAGACGATACTGGTACAGCTAACTCAGTGACTGGTGGAACAGCAGTGGCGAATGTACTTTCAAACGATAGCTACAACGGTACCACAACTGCACCAACTTTAGCAGATGTAACCATCACCAACGGTACAAATGATAGCAATGGAAAAGTAACACTCGATCCTGCAACAGGTGCGGTAAGCGTAGCTGCGAACACTCCGGCTGGTGTTTATACCTTAACGTATACCATCACAGATAAACTGGATGCCACGAAAACTTCAACCGCTACGGTTAAAGTAACAGTAGCTTCTGGTGCGATATTGGCTAAAGATGATGCTGGTACAGCTAACTCAGTGACTGGTGGAACAGCAGTAGCGAATGTACTTTCAAACGATACCTACAATGGCACCACAACTGCACCAACTTTAGCTGATGTAACCATCACCAACGGTACAAACGATAGCAATGGTAAAGTAACGCTTGATCCTGCAACAGGCGCGGTAAGCGTTGCAGCAAACACACCGGCTGGTGTTTATACCTTAACTTATACCATCACCGATAAACTGGATGCAAGCAAAACCTCTACTGCAACAGTAAAAGTAACGGTAGCTTCTGGTGCAATCTTAGCGAAAGATGATGCTGGTTCGGCAAACTCGGTAACTGGTGGAACGGCTGTAACGAACGTTTTGGCGAATGACAATTACAACGGTACCACAACTGCACCAACTTTAGCAGATGTAACGATCACCAACGGTACAAATGATAGCAATGGAAAAGTAACGCTCGATCCTGCAACAGGAGCGGTAAGCGCTGCAGCAAACACTCCGGCTGGCGTTTATACCTTAACGTACACCATCACCGATAAACTGGATGCAAGCAAAACTTCTACTGCAACAGTAAAAGTAACTGTAGCTTCAGGTGCGATATTGGCTAAAGATGATGCCGGTACAGCTAACTCAGTAACTGGTGGAACAGCTATTGCAAACGTACTTTCAAACGATACCTACAACGGTACTGCAACTGCACCAACTTTGGCAGATGTAACCATTACCAATGGTACCAACGATAGCAACGGAAAAGTAACGCTCGATCCTGCAACAGGGGCGGTAAGCGTAGCAGCGAATACTCCGGCTGGCGTTTATACTTTAACGTATACCTTTACAGATAAACTGGATGCAGGCAAAACTTCTACTGCAACCGTAAAAGTAACGGTAGCTTCGGGTGCAATTTTAGCGAAAGATGATGCTGGTTCGGCAAACTCAGTAACCGGCGGAACTGCAGTAGCGAATGTACTTTCAAACGATACCTACAATGGTACTGCAACCGCGCCAACTTTGGCGGATGTAACGATCACCAACGGTACAAATGATAGCAACGGAAAAGTAACGCTCGATCCTGCAACAGGAGCGGTAAGCGTAGCAGCGAATACTCCGGCTGGTGTTTATACTTTAACGTATACTATCACCGATAAACTGGATGCAAGCAAAACTTCGACTGCAACAGTAAAAGTAACGGTAGCTTCGGGTGCGATATTGGCTAAAGATGATGCTGGTACAGCAAACTCCGTAACTGGCGGAACTGCAGTAGCGAATGTACTTTCAAACGATACCTACAATGGTACCACAACTGCCCCAACTTTAGCAGATGTAACCATCACCAACGGCACTAACGATAGCAACGGAAAAGTAACGCTCGATCCTGCAACAGGTGCAGTGAGCGTAGCAGTGAACACTCCGGCTGGCGTTTACACTTTAACCTATACCATCACCGATAAACTGGATGCGACCAAAACTTCGACTGCAACCGTAAAAGTAACAGTAGCTTCAGGTGCGATTTTAGCGAAAGACGATGCAGGATCTGCAAACTCGGTAACCGGCGGAACAGCTGTTGCAAATGTACTTTCAAACGATACCTACAATGGTACTGCAACCGCGCCAACTTTGGCGGATGTAACGATCACCAACGGTACAAATGATAGCAACGGAAAAGTAACGCTCGATCCTGCAACAGGAGCGGTAAGCGTAGCAGCGAATACTCCGGCTGGTGTTTATACCTTAACGTATACCATTACCGATAAACTGGATGCAGGCAAAACTTCGACTGCAACAGTAAAAGTAACGGTAGCTTCGGGTGCGATATTGGCTAAAGATGATGCTGGTACAGCAAACTCCGTAACTGGCGGAACTGCAGTAGCGAATGTACTTTCAAACGATACCTACAATGGTACCACAACTGCCCCAACTTTAGCAGATGTAACCATCACCAACGGCACTAACGATAGCAACGGAAAAGTAACGCTCGATCCTGCAACAGGTGCAGTGAGCGTAGCAGTGAACACTCCGGCTGGCGTTTACACTTTAACCTATACCATCACCGATAAACTGGATGCGACCAAAACTTCGACTGCAACCGTAAAAGTAACAGTAGCTTCAGGTGCGATTTTAGCGAAAGACGATGCAGGATCTGCAAACTCGGTAACCGGCGGAACAGCTGTTGCAAACGTACTTTCAAACGATACCTACAATGGTACTGCAACCGCGCCAACTTTGGCGGATGTAACGATCACCAACGGTACAAATGATAGCAACGGAAAAGTAACGCTCGATCCTGCAACAGGTGCAGTGAGTGTAGCAGCGAATACTCCGGCTGGCGTTTATACTTTAACTTACACCATCACCGATAAACTGGATGCGACCAAAACTTCGACTGCTACAGTAAAAGTAACGGTAGCTTCGGGAACGCTTACAGCAAAAGACGATACGGGAAGTGTTAATGGTTTAGTAGGAGGGACTCCAGTGGCGAATGTATTAGCAAATGATACTTATAACGGAACAACTGCTGCGCCTGGATTAAGTGAGGTGACGCTTAGTCAGGTTTCAACAACTAATCCGAACGTTACACTTAATACAACAACCGGAGAGGTTAATGTTAAACCTAATACCCCGGCAGGTGTTTACACGATAGTTTACGAAATTGCAGATAAATTAGATCCTGCTCAAACAAGGCAAGCTACGGTAACCATCACTGTTACCGCACCAGCGATGCTTGCTACAAACGATGCTGGAAATGCAAACGGCTTTACCGGTGGCACAGCAGTAGAAAATGTGTTGGTAAACGATACTTATAACGGTAACCCTGCAACTTTGGCTGATGTTAAATTAATCCAGGTTTCGAGCAGCAATCCTAATGTAAGTTTAGATGTGACCACCGGAAAAGTGAATGTAGCACCAAACACACCTGCAGGAACTTATACTTTGGTTTACCAGATTGAAGATAAACTGAACCCTGCTCAAACAAGGCAAGCTACGGTAACCATTACTGTTACTGCCCCAGCCATGGTTGCTATAAACGATGCTGGAAATGCAAACGGCTTTACCGGAGGCACCGCAGTAGAAAATGTATTGGTAAACGATACTTATAACGGTAACCCTGCAACTTTGGCTGATGTTAAATTAACCCAGGTTTCGAGCAGCAATCCTAATGTAAGTTTAGATGTGACCACCGGAAAAGTGAATGTAGCACCAAACACACCTGCCGGAACTTATACTTTGGTTTACCAGATCGAAGATAAACTGAACCCTGGTCAAACTAAAACAGCTACAGTAACCATTACCGTTGGTACAGGTGCAATTTTAGCAAAAGATGATGCCGGTACTGCTAATGGATTTACAGGAGGTACTGCAGTTGCCGATATTTTAGTGAACGACCTTTATAATGCAGTTTCGACCGCAACAACCGGAACCGTTTCAATCACCCAAAATTCAACTGATAACCCGAATATCAACATCGATGTTACCAGCGGAAATGTAAATGTAGCAGCTAAAACACTTCCAGGGGTATATAACCTGACCTATACCATTACCGATAAACTGGATGCGACCAAGACTTCTACAGCTAAAGTTGTGGTTACCATTCCGGATTGGAGCAGCGATCTTCAGATCAGCAAAACAGCCAATGTTAGCGGTGTAGAAACCAGCGGAAATATCAGCTATACCATTAAAATCAAAAACAATGGTCCGGCTACTGTTTTAAGTGGAAAATCGATAGGCGTAACAGAAAACCTTCCGGCCGGACTTGAAAATATTACCTACACAGCTACAGGTGGCGTTTACAGTGCAACTGGAAATACCTTTACCTTATCGGCTGATTTATTGACAGGTGATGAAGTAAGTTTAGTAGTGAATGGAAAAGTAGCAGCAGGCTATTCAGGCTTGTCGCTGGTTAATCAGGTGTCTTTAACCGCACCTGTCGGAACAAATGATCCTGAAAATACCAATAATCAATCTTCGGTAACTACGCCATTATTAAAAGGCGGTATCGCACTGGTTAAAACAGGTGCCTTAAGTGCCGATGGAAACCAGATTACCTACACTTTTACCATTACCAATACCGGCGATGTAACCATCAATGATATTGTACTGGTAGATAGTAAACTGGCCCTCACCAAAACCTTACCGGGTACTTTGGCGGCAGGTGCCAGTTTAACCTATAATGAAGTTTACACCCTTACTCAAAGTGATAAAGATGCCGGAAAAGTAAGCAATACGGCTTCGGTAACTGCAAAAACACCTGCTAGCAATACCGTAACCGATATTTCGGGTAGCGGAAGAAGTAACGATACACCGACTGAAACACCGGTGCTGAGCAGTCCGTCGTTTACCTTTACCAAAGTTGCCACTTCAGTAGGTACCAAGGCTGGCGAATCAATCGATTATACCTTCACCATTACCAATACCGGTAGCACTACATTGAGTAATCTGGTATTGAGCGATGCAGCAGCAAATGCAGGTAGCATACAGCCGGCAAGCATTGCAACGTTGGCACCTGGAGCAAGTATTAATGCTGTGGCTAAACATACGCTAACACAAAGTGAGGTCAATTCAGGTAGCTTTACCAACCAGGCTACTGTAAAAGTTACCGATAGTAAAGGAAATACGATTACCCAGTTATCAGATGATCCGGCTACCACCACGCCTAACGATCCTACTGTAACGAAACTGGTTCCTTCGCCTGCTTATACTTTAACCAAAGCTGCTGCAAATACAGCAACCAAAGCCGGCGACGTAATTAATTACAACATTATTTTCAAAAATACAGGTAATGTAACCTTAACCGATATTGCTTTAACAGATGCAAATGCTGATGCCGGAAGTTTAATACCTGCTAATATTAGCCGCGTATTACCTGGCGAAACGGTGAGCATTAGCGCTAAACATACCGTAAAACAAAGTGATGTAAATGCAGGTGGTTTCAGCAATCAGGTAAATGCAACGGCTAAAGATCCGCAGGGAAATACTTTAACCAAAGTGTCTGATAATCCGGCTACACCTGCTGCCGATGATGCTACTTTCTCGCCAATTGTTGCCGATCCATCTGTAAGGTTTACCAAATTGGTAGCCAGCGGTGCCGGCGTAATCAAGGTGATTGAATACAGTATCCAGGTAACCAATACCGGTAATATCACCTTAACCAATATCGTAGTAACCGATCCGGGTGCCGATGCGGGTAGCATTACACCTGCGGTTATTGCCAAATTAGAGCCAGCAGAAACAGCTATGATCCTGGCACGACATACGTTAACCCAGCCTGAAATCGATTACGGAAAATTTGTAAACCAGGCCAGTTTAACGGCTAATTATGGTGTGGGTAACAAGCTGGCCAAGCTGTCTGATAATCCAAAAACTTTGGCACCAGACGATCCGACAGTTTATATTATTCCTGAAGCTCCGGGTTTAACTTTGGTTAAAACAGGTGCCCTAAGTGCTGATGGCAATACGGTTTCTTATACATTCACAGCGAAAAACACAGGTAATGTTACTTTAGGCAACTTTAACCTGGTTGATGCTAAAATCCCTTCAACGATTACTTTTACGCCGGCAAGTATTGCACCTGGTGAAACTGCTGTAGCCACCGTAGTGTACACCATTACCCAGGCCGAGAAAAATGTAAGTTCGGTAAGTAATACCGCAACACTTACGGCAAGTACTCCGGCAGGGAATAAGGTTACCGATATTTCGGGCACGGCTGAAGATAACGACAGTCCGACAGTTTTAGAGCTGCCGCGCATTGCGAGTGCCAAAACGGTTACTGATGCCAATAACAATAGCAAGGCCGAGCCTAACGAAGTATTAACCTATAGCATTGTGGTGCGTAATAACGGTACTACAAACCGCACAGGTGTTAAAATTACCGATCAGGTACCGGCTAATACCACTTATGTTACGGCTAGTGCCGATAAAGGTGCTGTATTGGCAGGCAATGTATTAACCTGGAGTAACCTAAGCATACCAGCAAACGGACAGGTGGTGGTAACTTTCAAAGTGATTGTTGATGCAGCCCTTCCTTCAGGCGTTTTAAACATCAATAACATTGCAACAGTGGTTGATCCGGCCAATATCGCATCGCCATTAAATCCGGCAGTTGTAATCCCAACCGAAGGTAAGTTAGAAGGCAGTAAATCGGTAACCGATAACAAAGGCAATAAAGATGGTAAGGCACAGGCAAACGAAGTATTAACTTATGCCTTACAGGTGCGCAATACCGGCGGTTCGGCCTTAAACGGGGTAACCATTACGGATGAGCTTCCGGCAGGTTTAACCTACGTACCGGGTTCGGTGTCGGGTTATGGAACGGTAACAGGCAACAGCCTGAAATGGACTATCAATATGCAGCCTAATTCGAGCACAGTGCTCACTTTCGATGCTAAAGTTGCACCAGATGTAAATAGCTACAATACCATTAAAAACGTAGCTACAATGACTGCTCCAAACGGAACAGTGATTAAGCCTGAGGTAATTATGGATGTAGATAAATCGGCCGATCTGGTAATCACCAAAGAACTGATGACCAAAGGCGAAATCAGGACTGGATCTGACGTAACCTATAAAATTACCGTAACCAATAAGGGAGCAAATAAGGCTACTGGTGTTACCGTTACCGATAGGTTAACAACGCTTATCGATGCGCCAAAAGAGATTACTGTAACCGTGGGTACTACTACTTACAGTACCACAACGCGTGATTTTGTGTGGTTGGTTGGCAGTCTGGATTTAAACCAGTCGGCAACCTTAACCTTCAAATCTCGTACACTGGCTACAGGTATATTGAATAATAGTGCTACGGTAAAAGCCGATCAGCCCGATCCGGTGCCAAATAACAATACCGTACTGGCAGATGCTGCCACCATTTCGGGCGATGATTTGCTTATCCCGAACCTGTTTACACCAAACGGCGATGGTATTAACGATACTTTCGAAATAAACGGACTGGCCAATTTTGCCGAAAACGAACTGACTATTGTAAACCGGTGGGGTAACGAAGTTTACCGCGCCAAAGGTTACCAGAACAGCTGGACAGGGGAGGGGCTGAACGAAGGTACCTACTACTATCTGTTACGTGTACGTAAATCGGGTAGCAGCGAACTAAAAGTGTTTAAAGGTTACATTACATTAATCAGGGCATTTAAGAACTAATACGAAACTGAAATGATGAAGAAATTAATTTGGCTGATAGCAGGTTCTTTTTTGTTGCTTTTGCAGCCTGTATCTGCACAGCAGGATGCCCAGTACAGTCAGTACATGTTTAACGGCATTTACATTAATCCGGCCTACGCAGGTTATAAAGAAGTGTTAAATGTGCATAGCTTTTACCGTAGCCAGTGGACGGGAATTACCGGTGCACCAAGAAGCATGTCGCTGGCGGTCGATGCAATTGCCAACAGTGGAAATGTGGGTTTGGCCCTGCAAATAGCAAGCGATAAACTGGGCGCGCAAAATAACCTGAGTATTTATGGTAACTATGCTTACCGAATCAGGCTGAACGATGATGGCAGCTCACGTCTGGCTTTAGGTTTTGGCGTAGGGATGGCACAGTTGGGTATAGATGGTTCGATGCTGAACCCCAACAATCCGGAGCCTAATCAACCGGTAGGCATGCAAAGCACCATTGTGCCCGATGCCAGGGCAGGGGTGTATTTTGCCAACGATAAATATTATGCAGGTTTCTCGGTCGATAACCTGATTGCTACTTATATCGATATTGATCGTTATGCATTTATTCCGCAACCCAAACCACATTATTATTTAACTGCAGGTGCATTGTTTCCACTTTCAGAAAATTTTCAGCTTAAGCCGTCATTTTTGCTGAAAGACGATCGTGGCGGGCCAACCAGCTTAGATTTAAATGCTTTTTTAATGATCAAAGATTTTATCTGGGTAGGCGGTTCTTACCGCACAGGAGTAAAACTGTATGATAAAAGTTACTTACAGAAAGATCTTACGCCACGTAACTCTGCTGTTGCAGCAATACAGATTTTTCCTTCCGAAAAAATCAGGATAGGTTATGGCTATGATTTCTCAATTGGGCCCTTACAAGGCTATAGCAGCGGCACTCATGAGATTTCTATTGCCTATTCATTTATCAGGCAAAACATCAGATTAGCCACCCCAAGGGTGTTTTAAACAAAATAACTTAATTGTGTATAATAATATTTACACTTTTGGACAAAAAATAACTTACATTAGCGTACAAAAAAATAACTTTTTATTAACTTGCACAATATTATAAAAACAATGAAGACAAAAAATGCTGTTAGCGGCTTCACCGTGCTTATTGCCGACGATCATGAGATCATTCGTCGTGGCTTAAAAGGTTTAATATCAGACTTTTGGCCAGGTGTCGAAATTATCCATGCATCAACGCTTGAGCAAGCCCTTGTTGAAGCAGAGAAATCGCCGAGTTTAATTATCATTGATGTAAACTTGCCGGGTGGAAACAACCTTAAGGTAATCGATCAACTTAAATTGGTTCAGCCAAATGCAAAAATCCTGGTATTTTCTTCATTAAATGAGAATATCTACGCGGTTCCTTATTTGAAATCGGGCGCATCGGGTTACTTAACTAAAAATGCTGAAGAATCAGAAATTGTGATTGCAATTACCACAATTTTAGCGGGTAGCCGTTATTCGAGCAGAAACGTTAAAGAAAATATGTTCAATAGCATATTGGGTAACGATGCCGATAATCCTTTTACCAAACTTTCGGGCAGAGAGCTTGAAGTAGCAGAACTTTTAACCAAAGGTATTGGTGTATTGGAGATCTCTAATCAGTTAAATCTTCAAATGGGTACTGTAAGTACGTATAAGTTGAGGCTTTTTCAAAAACTGAAAATAAAGAGTATTATCGAACTTGCCGAAAAAATGAGCATTTACGAAAGATAAAAAGAGTATTTTACTCTTTTTATCTTTCCCTGTTCTTATTTTTGGTGCCCAAACCGCTCTCTCCCGATTCGTTGTGAGTGGAGCCTGCCTGTCCAAATTTATCCGACGAGCCTGCTCCATTTTGATCAAAAGAGGCTTTTTCTTTTGAAGTTCCTTTCGCATTCTCCTTATTTTCTCCTATGCTGTCTTTCTTTTCTGTACTCATGATCTTCGTATTTAGTTAAAGAAGAACATACTAAAACAGGTAAAGGTTTGGATGGGCTGGTCTTTGCTGCTTTTGTATTGCAGATCAGCTGACCTGCTTCAACCGCTATCCGGCCTTCTAAACATACAAAGCGGTGTAAACCCTGCTGTACAATTTTGATACAAATTTTCGGGCGGTTATACACAAAATCGTGTATTGCCTTACTTTCTACAGCTACAATCCGGTAATGTTAACAAACTGAATCATGTTTATCTGCTTTTCAGGTTTACATATTTAAATTCTATCTGATTTAAGCTTTGACCCAGATGCCTATAAATCGCTATATAGCTGTAGGTTGTGAGTCAGTAATTGATCCAGATCAACAATTGCAAAACACAATAAGTTTAAAACATTCGATTAGGCACATCCAGGCAATGATTTTTTTGATAGAAATCAAAATATAACTTTTTTGTAGGATTAATTGTACGATTTTCGTTGTGCAGGTAAAAAACGTGATACTTAATAATATATCTTTGCAGCTGATTGAAGCAGTGAGTAAAAATTTATTGTATTCTTAAAACCACAGGTTTTAAAATTTCGTAAGTAGGGGGATGTGGAATAGCACGAAATAAATTTATTACAACAGTGCTCTTTCAATTATGACGATCATCTGCCGTGTATGAATAAAAATTTACCTTCTCATTCCTTGTGCCTTTCTTTGTCTAAAACTTTTGGTTTTTTTAAACCATTGGCAAACGCTTTTAGTCGCTTTTTAGTCTTTTTGATGTTGTTTTTGCTCGCCAATATTGGCTTAACGAAAGCACAAACTTATAAAACACATTATATTGCCCCGGCTCCGTGGCAATACTGGAGCCAGGCGAACGAACTGGTAGTTACTACCAATACATCCGGAACATCGGTAACGGTTAAGAAAAGTGACGGAACCCTGGTTACTACGCTTACGCCAACGCCAACAGCACCTGCCGTTTATCGCTTCGTAGGGAACCCAAATTCAGTTTCGGCCAATGCCTTAAATACCATATTAAACGATCGTGGAATTATTGTAGAAGGTAATAACCCGATTACGGTAAACATCCGTAACGTGGCTTCTGATGCCTATACTGATGCCAATATTAAAGGAAATTCGGCGCTATTCAGTTTTGGAGATGCAGCTATAGGTACTTCTTTCAGGGTAGGTTATTACCGGGATGGCTTAAGTAATGTGGTGTACAGTGTAATGGCGATTGAGAATAATACCACCGTGAAATTAAACGGAACGGCTATTACGACTTTAAATGTTGGACAAAGTTATATTTTCCAAACGCCCATTGGCGGATTAGTAGAAAGTTCGGCTCCTGTAGTAATGAACTCAGGCTCTAATTTAGATGCACCTGCCGGCTGTGGTGATGGTGTTTTTAATCCGGTGCCACCAGTTACCTCGTTAGGTAGCGAATACCTGGTAATTAGAAGTGCGGGTAACTCTACTGCAGAGCAAACCACTATTGTGGCCACGCAAGCCAATACCACTTTAACGGTAACCAATTATAATGCTAATGGTACTTTAACCTCAACAAATACTTATAATTTAGTTGCGGCGGGTAGTTTTGTAACCATCGTAAACGGTGTTTCAGGAAGTCAATACAGTACATCAAGGATTTTGGCAACTAAGAATGTGGTAGCCTATTCGGGTACAGCAGATGGATGTGAGGTGGATATGCTTACATTGGCTCCGGTAACTTCGTGTGGAGGTAGTTTAGTGGCCAAAACCTATAAATTTAGGGGCAGCGGTGGTGGAGATCTGCCTTATTTTGGCTATATCACCACTAAAAGTGCAACCGATAAGGTATTTTTAACCACAACCGGGGGGACTACAAACTATACCAATACCGACATAGAAACTATTGCTGGGGTTGGCGTAAGGCGACAACTGGGAAGTACCGGAAATTATATTATCGATTTTACCAATGCAAACATTGGTACACCAGCAGCCTTAACCTTTACAAGTGCTACCAGGATGAACATTGCCATGGTACAAAGTGGTGGTGGTTATTCCATGTCAAATTTTATTACGCCTTTGCCCGAGCAGGCGCTTAAACCAACGCTCACTCAACCAAGCTGTAATAGTGCAACCTTAACAGCGGATCCTTCAGGCGTTGCGCCATTTCAATGGTACTTTAATGGAGTGGCAATTGCTGGTGCAACCGGGAACAGTTACACTCCAACCGAATCAGGAACATATACCATTACCTCTAGACTAAGTTGTGGTACAAGCGCACAATCTTTACCTGTAACTGTAGCTTTATGTAATGTTGACAGGGCAATTCCAAAACGGTAGATAATTCAACTCCTGCAGTAAACGGATCAGTAAAATTTACTGTAACAGCAAGTAACAATGGGGTAGGTACTGCGCTTGGGGTATCAGTAACCGATTTACTGAAATCGGGTTATACTTACGTAAGTCACACGGCATCTACCGGAACCTCATATACCAGCGGTACTGGTCTTTGGAATGTGGGCTCGTTAGGCCCCAATTCATCAGCTACACTGGTAATTACAGCCAAGGTAAATGCCTCTGGCGATTACAGCAACACGGCTACCATAACCGGAACACAAACCGATCCTAATACGGCAAATGATGCTGTTACCATCAGTACAACACCGATTACGGCTATTTCTTTAACTTCTGCAGCCTCAACAGATGCGCAAAATATTTGTATAGGTTCGGCCATTACCAATATTACTTATTCTATTGGTGGTACCGCAACAGGTGTTAATGTAACGGGTTTGCCAGCGGGTGTTACGCCTAGTTATAATTCGAGTACTAAGGTGCTTACTATTTCTGGCACTCCAAGTGCGACAACCAATGGTGCACAGGTTTATACCGTAACCACTATAGGCGGAAGTCCTAACGTATCAGCATCGGGAACGATACAGGTAAATGGACTGGTAGGCACGCCGGTATTTGCTGCCGGAAGCACTTCTACCAGGTGCCAGGGAGCGGGTACACAAACCTATACGGCAACTGCAACTAACGCAACCAGTATTACCTACAGTATCAATACTACCAGTTCGCAGGCAGTAATTAATGCTACAACAGGTGAGGTTACTTTTTCGCCTGTATTTTCGGGTACCGCAACCATTACTGCAACTGCAGCAGGTTGTACGCCTAAAACGGCTACCCATACCATTACCATTACTTCTACCGGAACCATTACAGGTGCTTCGCCGGTTTGTAGCGGCAGTAACGGAACCTTAACATTGGGCAATACCACAGCTACCCCGGTAAGGTGGGAATATTCTACCGATAACGGTACGACCTGGAGTACTTATTTGCCTAATACTACCTCAACTACTTTAAATTATACCAACCTTAACGTTACAACTTCTTTCAGGGCAATTGTAACAGGTGGAGGTTGTACCGAAGCATCATCAACGCCGGTAACCATCAGTGTAACTACCAGGCCAAGTATTGCTAACCAGAGCTATAATTTATGTGTATCGGGCTCTTTCAATTTTGCCCCGGTAGATGCTCCGGCAGGTACCACTTATAGCTGGTCGGCTCCCACCATTTCAGGTGGTACGGTTACTGGTGGAACTTCAGGCACTGCTGCCAGCTCAGTTTCGCAAACTTTAACCAATACCGGAACTACTACAGCAACTGCAGTTTATACCGTTACGCCAACCAATGCAGGTTGTGCGGGTACTGCTTTTACCATTACAGTTGTTATTGGGCCAAATATTTCTGCTTCGGCTGCAAATCCGGCTACCTTATGTAGCAACGGCACTTTCTCGGTAACGCCTACAAGCAATATTGCCAATTTAAAATATACCTGGACAGCCAGTCTGATTAGCGGAAGCAACGTTACCGGCTTTAGTAATGGTACAACAGCAGTAAGTGCGCCAATTAGCCAAACCCTGGTTAACAGCTCGGCTGCCACTGCAACCGTTCGCTACACCGTAACACCGGTGTTAGATAATTGTAGCGGCAATACATTTACCTTTGATGTAAACGTACAGAGTGCGGTTACCGCCGGAGCAATTGCTGCCAGTCAAACCATCTGTACCAATACAACGCCAACTCCAATTAGTTCAACCACAGGCGGAACAGGGGCTGGCACAATAACTTATATCTGGGAAAATTCTACCAACGGTACCACCTGGAATATCATTAGTGGTGCAAACGCTGCAACTTATGCGCCGGGTGCTTTAACCCAAACTACCCAATACCGCAGAACAACGGTATCAACCTTAAACGGAGTTGCCTGCCAGTCGGCAGCTACAACACCGGTAATCATTACCGTAGGTACGGCGAGTACCATCACAACTCAGCCTGTTAACCAAAATGTAAGGGCTTTATCTAATGTTACTTTAAATGTTGTAACCAGCGGTGGTACAGGTACAAGCCAATATCAGTGGCAGGTAAGTACCAATAACGGAACAAGCTTTAGCAATATTACCAACAGCAGTTTATATAGCGGGGCAACAACCAATACCTTAACCATTACAGGTGTAAACAGCACCATGGAAGGTTATAAATACAGGGTGTTGATTACCCAATCTGATAATGCCTGTGCCAGTGTAGTTTCTAATGTTGTTAACCTTACCATCGATTCTGACCGCGATGGGGTGCCAGATAGCGTCGACCTCGACGACGACAATGACGGTATTTTAGATACAGTTGAAGGAACCGCTGATTTTGACCGCGATGGTATTCCAAATTACCTGGATGTAGATTCGGATAATGATGGCATTGTTGATGCCATAGAATCGAACGGAAATCCCAATAACGATCCTGATAAAGATGGTAAATTTGGTACGGGCGCATTTGTAGATGTTAACGGAAACGGATTAATCGATACTTTAGATCCGGCCGCTGGTGGTACTGCACTGGTTATTCAGGATAAAGACAAAGATGGTAAACCCAATTACCTTGATCTCGATTCGGATGCAGATGGAATTCCGGATACTTACGAAGCAGCTTTTTACATTATAGATGGCGAAAACGATGGTATTATTGGTACCGGGGCGATAGTTGATGCGGATAAAGATGGACTTTCAGATTTGAATGACCCGGATTTTGTAACCATTAGTACCTTGTTTAATCAGGATCGTGATTTCGACGGACTTTCAAATTACCTGGACATTGATAATGATAACGATGGAATTATCGACAATATTGAAGGTCTGCCTACAAGTTTGTACGTGGCACCAAAAGGCCTGGATACCGATGGTGATGGTATTGATGATGCTTATGATGTAAACAATGGCGGTGCCGTTTCGGGTTACTCAAACATTGATGGAGGTAGTGCTCCCGATTACGTAGATACAGATGCCGATAATGATGGATTTAGAGACTGGCTTGAAAACGCAGTAAATAGTTCATTAGAGGTTGACGTAAAAAATAACCAAACCGGCGCTGCAGGTGCCGATGGCATTATGGATGTATTACCTGATGCCGATGGCGACGGATTGGCCGATATTTATGATAACGATAATGGCAATACCAGTCCGATAGGTTACGCTACAAACGCTGGTCAAACACCACTTTCTATGCCTGATACGCAGACACCGGGTGGTGAAAGGGATTGGCGATCAACATCAGATTACGATAGGGATGGTGTTCCTGACGGTATTGATTTAGATGATGATAACGACGGAATTTTAGATACGGTAGATGGCTTTACCGATGACGGTGGCCGCGATGGTTTGCCTAACTATCACGATTTGGATTCGGATGGCGATGGTATTCCGGATGTAATTGAAGCGGGAGGTTCTGATCCTGATAACAATGGTTTGCCTGGGATTGGTCTAATCGATGCTTCAAAGGTTGATGCAAACGGTGTTCCGCTGGCAGCTAACGGAGGCTATACGCCACCAGATAAAGATGGCGATGGTATTCCGAATTTCAGAGATTTAGATTCTGATGGCGACGGTATTTTTGATGTAACCGAAAACGGAGGCCCTGATCCTGACGGAGACGGAAAAGTAGGTACGGGTGTAACCAACGATTTTGATAACGACGGTATTGTAGATATTGTTGATGATTACAATAACCTTACCGGTTCTTTAACAGGCGATCCTTCTGGTACCCCAATGACCGTAAAAGATGCTGATGCTGATGGGATTCCGAATTACCTTGATCTGGATTCTGATGGCGATGGCATTAAAGATTCGGTAGAAGGTACTGTAGATACAGATGGCGATGGCATTCCAAATTACCTGGATCTTGATTCAGATGGTGATGGTATCCCGGATAATATCGAAGCACAAACTACTGCCGCCTATATTGCACCATCGGGCGCTGATACCAATCAGGACGGTATAGATAATGCCTATGGAACAGGTTTAACTCCTGTAGATACAGATGGTGATGGCAAACCTGATTATCTGGATTTAGATTCAGATAACGATGGCGACAGCGATACCATTGAAGCTTACGATACCGATAATAACGGCGTGGCCAATGTAATCGCCTTGGGTAGCGATGCCGATAAAGATGGCTTGGATGATGCTTTTGATAATAACGATGCGGCTTATAATCCAACTAATGGTCAAACACCTGCATCATTCCCTAATTTAGATACTCCTGCAACTGCAGAACGCGATTGGCGCGAAGATTACAATATAGCTCCGGTGGCTACGGTACCAGCTTCAATTGCACTAGTTGAGGATACGCCAAAGGCATTAACAGGTATTAGCGTGGCTGATGCCGATGCTGGCAATCTGAATGTAGTGGTTACCTTAAGCGTTCCTGCTGGTCAGGGTACGCTAAGCGCCGCCAGCGAAGCAGGTATTGTAATTACCGGCACAGGTACCAACAGCATTACCATTACCGGAAGCACTACGGCAATTAATGCTTTTATTGCTGCCAGTAAAGTAACTTATGCACCGGCAGCCAATGCAAATGGTAATGTTACCTTAACCGTGGGGATAAACGATCAGGGGAATACCGGCGGTCCGGCATTAACCGATAGCAAAACAGTAACCTTAAGCATTCAGGCGGTTAATGATATTCCAACGGTGGCTAATGTTGCTAAAAACGGAACAGAAGATACCAATGTTACTTTCACTGCCACAGATTTTACCAGTCAGTTTACCGATGTTGATGGCACCTTAGCTAAAATCCAGGTGATAAGTTTACCATCAGCAGCGCAAGGTTTGCTTAAATTAAATGGTGTTAATGTTACTGCAGGGCAGGAAATTGCAACTGCAGATTTGGCCAACCTGGTTTTTGTACCAGCAGCTAACTTTAATGGTAATGTATCATTCAGTTACAATGGTAGCGATGGCACTGCTTACGCAACTACCCCGGCTAATGTAAACATCAATATTGCCGCTGTTAATGATAACCCGGTAATTACGGCCGTACCGAAAGCAGGTACTGAAGATGTAACTTTAACCTTTACAGCCAGCGATTTTACCAATCAGTTTACCGATGCGGATGGCGATGCACTGGCCAAAATCCAGATCGTAACCTTGCCACCGGCCGCACAGGGTGTATTGAAATTAAATGGAACCAATATCGTTGCCGGTCAGGAAATAACTGCTGCCAATCTGGCAAATATCACCTTTGTTCCGGCACCTAACTTTAATGGTGCAGTTACCTTTAAATGGAATGGTAGCGATGGTACAGCATATGCAACTGCACAAAATGATGTAAATATTGTTATTGCGGCAGTTAACGATATCCCAACCATTAACAACGTCAGCTTAACTACTGCTGAAGATGTTAACCTACCGTTTACGCTGACTAATTTTAGCAGCAACTTTAGCGATTTGGAAGGCGATGCATTGGCTAAAATCCAGTTGTCTAACCTTCCTCCAAATACACAGGGAACGCTGTTGCTAAACGGATCGGCGATTACCGCCGGTCAGGAAATTTTAGCATCGGATATTGCCAATCTGGTTTTTGCTCCTGCCTTAAACTTTAACGGAAATGTGAGCTTTAACTGGGCTGGAAGCGACGGCACTTCATACTCGTCTGTTGCTACAGTTAATATTTCGGTTACTCCGGTAAATGATCCACCGGTTGTAGATAACTTTAACAAATCCGGAAATGAAGATACGGTTATACCTTTTGTACCTGCCGATTTTACCGGTCACTATACCGATGCCGAAAATAATGCCTTAACTAAAATTCAGGTGGTAAGCCTGCCAGCTAATGGCCTGCTTAAATTAAACGGTGTAAATATTACCGCCGGACAAGAAATTAACAGCGCTGATTTAGATAAAATAACCTTCACACCTGATGCCAATTTTAATGGCACTGCAAACTTTGACTGGAATGGATTTGACGGAACAGTTTATGCTACAGCGGCTAAAACCGTTACCATTACCATCAATCCAATAAACGACGCACCATCTTTTGTAAAAGGTGCCGACCAGCTTATTAATGCCAATACCGGTGCACAAACCGTAAACAACTGGGCTTCGGCTATTGCCGCCGGACCAACTGATGAGGTGGCCACGCAAACGGTAAACTTTAGTCTGACCAATAACAATAATGCTGCATTTACAGTACAACCAGCTATCGATGCTTCAGGTAATTTAACTTACACGCCTGCAGCTAATTTTACAGGTAAGGTTACGGTAACAGTTGTATTAAACGATAACGGAGGTACAGCAAATGGCGGTGTAAACCAAAGCGCATCGCAAACTTTCATCATTTCGGTTAAACCGGTAGGGGTAACCGACAACATCAATACTTTGGTAAATACACCCGTAACTACCGATGTTAAAGCCAATGATGGTGCAAGTGCAACTAATGCCACTGTATTGGCTGGTAACGGAGCACATGGTACAACCACTGTTGATGGAACCGGAAAAGTAACCTACACACCAAATACAGGTTATACCGGAACAGATAGCTATACCTATACTTTAACCACTGCAGATGGGGTAGTGAGCGATCCGGTTACGGTTAATGTGAGCATTTACCCAACAGTTGTATTGTCAGGACCTGCTTTAGTTAACGAAAATGCAGGTACGGTTAATTATACCGTTACGCTTACCGGTACGCCTGGTACAACACTGGCTTCGCCGGTTACTGTGGTAACAGCGATTACACCTAATACCAGCAATGCAGCCGATTATAACTTTACAAGTTCGACCATTACTTTCCCTGCAGGGGCAGTTGTGGGCGCAGCAAGTGGTACCATTACTTTTCCGGTTACCATTGTTGATGATAATATCCTTGAAAGCACGGAGAGTTATACCGTATCTATCGGATCAATAGCCGGCCCGGCATCTTTGGGTAATGCAAGTGTTGCTACATCAATTACCGATAACGACAATGCATCAGTAGCCATAAACAATGTTACAGTGGCCGAAAATGTAAATGGTGGTGTGGCTACTTTTACGGTAACCTTAACCGGTGCGGTACAAAATAGTTTTACTGTTAATTTTGCAACGGCCGATGGTACTGCTGTTCAACCAGGCGATTATACCGCAACAACTGGTACTGTTACTTTCCCGGCAGGATCGGTAAGTGGCGCAACACAAACCTTTACCGTTCCGGTTATTAACGATAACATTACCGAAACAAGCGAGACTTTTACTGCTACACTTTCAGGAATAACCGGACTTACAACCATTGCTACTGCAACCGGTACGGCTACCATTACCGATAACGACCCTGCAACGGTAAGCATTTCGGCAACGCCAACCAGTTACGATGAAGCAGCCGGAACAGCGACTTTTACGGTGACCTTAAATAATGCCGTTCAAAATGCATTTACGGTAGACTATGCTACAGCAAACGGCACAGCAACTGCCGGATTAGATTATACAGCTAAAAACGGAACACTAACCTTCCCGGCAGGCTCAGTGGCAGGTGCCATCCAAACTTTCACGGTTTCCATTACAAACGATAACGTAGTAGAGCCAGCCGAAACCTTTACGGCTACCTTAAGTAACCCAACAGGTGGTTTGGTAACCATTGCTACTGCAACAGCTACGGCAACCATTACCGATAACGATACTTCGGTTGCATCTATTACGGCGGGTACGAGTGGAAATGAAAACGGACCAGTAAACGGAACATTTACCGTTAACTTAAGTAATCCATCGGCTACTGATACGCAGGTTACTTATTCATTAGGTGGTACTGCGGTAGAAGGTACCGATTACGATGCCATTGCAACCAAAATCATTACCATTCCTGCCGGTCAAACCTCAGCAACCATTACCATTCCGGTTAAAACCGATGCCCTGGTTGAAGGAACTGAAACGGTTATTGCCAACCTGTTGTCTACAAACAGTTCTCTGGTTAACGTAACCACAGTACCAGCCGATAAAACAGCCAGCATTAATATTCTCGATAATAACACTGCTACTGTAAGTATTTCGGCTACACCAACCAGTATTAATGAGGCTGCAGGTATAGCCACCTTTACGGTAACCTTAAACAGTGCGGTTCAAAATGCATTCGATGTTACCTATGCTACAACAAATGGAACAGCAGTTGCGGGACTTGATTATACCGCAACCAGCGGAACGCTAAACTTCCTGGCAAATGCTGCTGCAGGTACTACCTTAACCTTTAATGTACCTATCAATAACGATAACCTTGTTGAGCCAAACGAAACCTTTAACGGAACTTTAACCGGTGTAACAGGTGGTTTGGTTACCATTGCAACGGCCAGCGCTGCCGTTACCATTACCGATAATGATGCGGCTGTAGCCAGCATTGCAGCGGGTATAAACGGTAACGAAACCGGGCCAATAAACGGAACTTTTGTAGTTACCTTGAGCAATCCGGTATCAACCGATACACAGCTTACCTATACTTTAAGTGGTTCGGCTACAGAAGGAAGTGATTATAGTCCTATTGCCACTAAAACCATTACCATTCCTGCAGGCCAAACTTCAGGTACCATTACCATTAACGTTCAGGCCGATGCGCTTACCGAAAGCACTGAAACCGTAATTGCGGCTTTGGTTAGTTCGAATAGTGCTGCAACGGTAAATACAACGCCGGCTAGCATCAACATTATCGATGCCAATACTGCCAGTATTAGTATTGCCACAACGCCAACCGTTAATGAGTCGGCCGGTACGGCAACCTTTACCGTAACTTTAAATAATGCGGTTCAAAATGCATTTAGTGTAAATTACAGCATAGCTGATGGAACTGCAACTGCGGGACTAGATTACACCGCAACCAGTGGAACATTAAACTTCCCAGCCAATGCAGCTGCTGGTACGGTGTTAAGTTTTACCGTTCCTATCAATAATGATAACATAGCCGAAATTTCTGAAACCTTTACGGCTACATTAAGTGGCATTACAGGTGGGATAGTGGTGATCAGTAATGCTACCGCTACCGCAACTATTACCGATAACGATGCCGCAACTGTATCAATTATTGCAGGTACTAACGGAAATGAAAACGGACCAGCAAACGGAACATTCACCGTTAAATTAAGTAATCCGTCGTCAACCGATACACAAATTACCTATACCCTGGGCGGAACAGCAACAGAAGGTACCGATTACGATGCCATTGCTACCAAAACCATTACCATTCCGGCCGGACAAACCAGCGGAACCATTACCATTCCGGTTAAAACCGATGTTATTGTTGAAGGAACAGAGACTGTAGTGGCCACAATTGTAGCTACAAACAGTGCCCTGGTAACGGTAGCGCCGAGTCCGGCTGATAAAACCGCAAGCATTAACATAAATGACAATACCACCGCAAGTATCACCGTTTCGGCCACTAACGATGGGGCTGAACCTGGCACACAGGGCTTGTTTACCTTTACGTTAAGCAATGTTGCTACCACCGATACCCAAATTACTTATGCCCTGAGCGGAACAGCAACCAGTGGAACGGATTACAGCACTTTAGGTACAACGGTAACTATACCAGCCGGACAAACCAGTGTAACCCTACCGGTTTTAGTACTCGATGATACCTTTGTTGAGCCGACTGAAACCGTTGTGTTAACGATGGTGGCGGCTACCAGCAATCCGGCTATTACGGCAAGCACAGCGCCTGCAACGGTAAATATTAACGATAACGATAATGCGACAGTAAGTGTTGGTAATGTTTCGGTAACCGAAAATGGTACCAATGCAACTTTTACGGTAACTTTAACCGGTAATGTTCAAAATGCGTTTACTGTAAATTATGCAACTGCAAACGGATCGGCCTTGGCTGGTACCGATTATACTGCCACAACAGGCAGTGTAACTTTCCCGGCGGGTTCGCTTAGTGGTGCAACGCAAACCATCAACATTCCGTTAATTAATGATAACATCGCCGAATTGGCTGAAACATTTACCGTAACGCTGAATAGTGTAGGAGCGGGATCAACCGTAACTATTCCTGCCACCGGTGCTACCGGAACAGCAACCATTACCGACGATGATGCCGCTAGTGTGGCGATTGCCAATACATCGGCCATCGAAAGTGCCGGTAATATGGTTTTCACCATAACTTTAACAGGTAATGTACAGGATGCTGTTTCGGTAAATTACACCACTGCAGATAATACTGCCATAGCGGGTAGCGATTATACTGCTAAAACCGGCGTGATTACTTTCCCTGCCGGATCGGTATCGGGTGCAACACAAACCATTCTTATTCCGATAACTGATGATAACGTTACCGAAAACGCCGAAAGTTTCAAGGTAACATTAAGTGGTGCCACTGCTCCGCTTACCATTACGCAGGCGGAGGGAATCGGAACCATTAACGATAATGATGCTTCGACGGTTAGTATTTCAGCAACTCCAACCAGTGTTGATGAAGCAGCAGGCACCGCAACCTTTACGGTAACTTTAAACCGCGCCGTACAGGCAGGCTTTAGTGTTGATTATGCAACAGCCAACGGAACTGCTACCGCAGGTAACGATTACACTGCTACCACCGGAACATTAAACTTCCCTGCCGGATCTTTAGCAGGGGCAACTTTGACCTTTACCGTTCCGGTTACAAACGATAACATTGTTGAGCCAGCCGAAACTTTTGTGGCCACCATCAGCAATGTAACAGGTGGATTGGTAACCATTGCTACCAATACTGCTACGGCAACCATTACCGATAACGATACATCGGTAGCGACCATTACGCCAGGAACACCAGGTAACGAAAATGGTCCTGTTAGTGGTACCTACACGGTTACTTTGAGTAATCCATCGGCAACAGATACGCAGCTTACCTATACTTTAGGCGGAACAGCTACCGAAGGAAGCGATTACGCAAGTATCGTAACCAAAACCATTACCATTCCTGCGGGTCAAACCACGGCAACCATTACTATTCCGGTATTAACTGATGCGCTTGTAGAAGGTGCCGAAACCGTAATTGCTACTTTGGCTACTACCAATAACCCAGCGGTAACGGTAAGCAATACACCAGCCAGCATTAATATTGGCGATAATACTACAGCTACCGTAACGGTGGCGGCAACTGCCGATGGTGCTGAGCCTGCTGTGCCAGGTACCTTTACTTTTACCTTAAGTAATGCAGCAACAACCGATACACAGATTACTTACGCCATTAGCGGAACTGCCACCAGCGGAACCGACTACACTGCCATTGGCACAACTGTAACGATCCCGGCTGGTCAGAAAACAGCAACAGTTTCTGTTCCTGTAACAGACGATAACATTGCCGAGGGTAATGAAACGGTGATTTTAACCATGACCGCTGCTACAAGTAATCCATCAATTACGGCAAGTACAACACCGGCAACAGTAAATATTGCCGATAACGATACCGCTGTGGCTACCATTACCCCAGGTATTGCCGGTAACGAAAACGGACCGGTGAGTGGTACATTTACCGTAACATTAAGTAACCCTTCTTCGCAAGCTACCACCATTACCTATACTTTAGGTGGATCGGCAGCTGAAGGAAGCGATTACACCGCTATTACCACCAAAACCATTACCATCCCGGCTGGTCAAACCACTGGTACCATTACCATTCCGGTATTGGCCGATGCCCTGGTAGAAGGAACTGAAACGGTAATTGCTACATTGGCCACTTCGGCAAATGCACTGGTAACCGTAAGCAATACTCCTGCAAGCATAAATATTACCGATAACAATACCGCAACACTAAGTATCGCGGCAACACCTGCCAGTATAAACGAAGCAGACGGAACGGCAACTTTCACCGTAACCTTAAGTAATGCAGTACAAAATGCATTTACTGTTGATTACGCAACTGCAAACGGAACGGCAACAGCAGGTATCGGATCGGATTACACCGCAACAAACGGTACCCTTACTTTCCCTGCGGGATCTCCTGCCGGTGCAACCTTAACATTTAGTGTTGCCATTAATAACGATAACCTGGTTGAACCAGCCGAAACTTTCGATGGTATCTTAAGTAACGTTACCGGTGGATTGGTAACCATAGCCACCAGCTCTGCTACCGTAACGGTTAACGATAACGATGTTTCGGTTGCTACCGTTACACCGGGATCGAACGGCGATGAAACCGGACCTGCTAACGGAACCTTTACCGTAACTTTAAGCAAGCCATCATCAACCGATACGCAGATTACCTATACTTTAGGTGGTACAGCAACTGAAGGAAATGATTACTCAGCCATTACCACCAAAACCATTACCATTCCGGCTGGTCAAACTACCGGAACAATTACCATTCCGGTACTGGCTGATGGAGTAACAGAAAGTATAGAAACTGTAGTAACGAATCTGGTAAATACCTCAAATCCATCAATAACCATTAATGCTGCTCCGGCATCTATTAATATCCTCGATGCCAATACTGCAAGTGTAAGTATTACCGCAACACCTTCAGTTAATGAGGGCGATGGAACTGTTACTTTTACCGTAACCTTAAATAATGCTGTTCAGGATGCATTCAGTGTGAATTATGCTACTGTTAACGGAACTGCGATCGACGGATTGGATTATACCGCAACAAGTGGTGTGTTAAATTTCCCTGCAAATTCTGCCGCAGGCGATAAATTAACATTCACCGTGCCGGTAACCGATGATGGTATTGTAGAAGCGACTGAAAACTTCACCGCAACATTAAGTAATATAACCGGTGGGGTAGTGTTAATCAGTAATGCAACCGCAACCGCTACTATTTTAGATAACGATAGCTCAATTGCAACTATTGCGGCAGGTGTACCGGGCGATGAGAATGGTCCGGTTAACGGAACATTTACCGTAACCTTAAGTAAACCATCATCAACCGATACGCAGATTACCTATACTTTAGGAGGAACTGCAACTGAAGGAAGCGATTACACACCGTTTGTTTCCAAAACATTAATTATCCCGGCTGGTCAAACCACGGGTACCATTACTGTTTCGGTACTGGCTGATGATTTGGTAGAAGGAACTGAAACGGTTATTGCAACCTTAACTACTTCTGGCAATCCGCAAATTACAGTAAACAATACGCCTGCAAGCATCAACATAAATGATGCGACTACGGCAACAGTAACGGTAGCCGCTACTACTGATGGTGCCGAGCCAACAACACCAGGTTTATTTACCTTCACCTTAAACCATCCGGCTACAACTGATACCCAAATTACCTATAGCGTAAGCGGAACAGCTGTAAGTGGTTTAGACTTTACTGCAATTGGTACAACTGTAACCATCCCTGCCGGCCAAACCACTGCAACAGTTAGCGTACCTGTGTTAAATGATAATGTTGCTGAAGAAACAGAAACAGTAATTTTAACCATGGTAGCCGCAACAAGTAATCCTGCTATTACCGCAGGTACGGCTCCTGCAACGGTTAATATTACCGATAACGATACATCGGTAGCGACCATCACAGCAGGAACGCCAGGAAACGAAAACGGCCCTTTAAATGGTACATTCATTGTTACTTTAAGCAACCCGTCGTCGGTGCCAACTACCTTAACCTACACTTTAAACGGTACAGCAACAGAAGGCAGTGATTATACCACAATAGTAACGAAAACAATTACTATCCCGGCTGGTCAAACCACCGGTACCATTAGCATTCCGGTACTGGCCGATCAGATTATTGAAGGCAACGAAACAGTAACAGCCACTTTAACAAACTCTGCTAATCCACTTGTAACCGTAAGCAATACGGCTGCAAGCATTAACATTGATGATAATAGTACGGCAACTGTAACGGTATCGGCCACAACTAATGGGGCTGAACCTGCAACACCGGGCTTATTTACCTTTACCTTAAGTAATGTATCTACTACCGATACGCAGATTACCTATTCGGTTAATGGTTCTGCCACCAGCGGTACAGATTATACCGCAATTGGTACAACGGTAACCATCCCTACCGGACAAACCACTGCAACAGTAACGGTACCAGTGATAGATGATAACATTGCCGAAGGAATCGAGACAGTTGTTTTAACCATGCAGGCTGCAACAAATAATGCTGCAATTACTGCAAGTGCAACTCCGGCTACTGTAAATATCGCCGACGATGATACCTCGATAGCAAGCATTAGCGCAGGTACAAATGGTGCAGAAAACGGACCGGTTAACGGAACTTTTGTTGTAACCTTAAGCAACCCATCGGCGCAGCCAACTACAATTACCTATACCATTGGTGGTACAGCAGTTGAAGGAAGTGATTATGCAACAATAGTAACCAAAACCATTACCATCCCTGCCGGACAAACTACTGCTACCATTAGCATTCCGGTATTGGCCGATAATCTGGTAGAAGGAATAGAAACAGCTGTGGTTACTTTAACCAGCTCTGCTAATTCACTTGTAAGCGTAAGCAACACACCTGCCAGCATTAACATTATCGATAATACTACTGCAACAGTAACTGTAGCTGCAACAACCAATGGGGCAGAGCCTACCACTGCGGGTCAGTTTACTTTCACCTTAAGCAATGTATCAACCAGCGATACACAAATTACTTACGCAGTAAGCGGAACCGCAACCAGCGGAACCGACTATACGGCAATAGGTACAACGGTAACTATCCCGGCCGGACAAACAAGTGCAACAGTAAGCGTACCGGTATTAAATGATGAACTTGTTGAAGGAACAGAATCGGTTGTTTTAACCATGACTGCTGCAACAAATAACGCAGCAATTACAGCAAGTACGAGCCCTGCAACCGTTAATATTACCGATAACGATACAGCTATTGCAACCGTAACAGCTGGAACAACAGGTAATGAAAACGGACCAGTTAACGGAACATTTACCATAACCTTAAGTAAAGCATCGGCTACCGATACACAGCTTACTTATACTGTAGGCGGAACAGCTGTTGAAGGAAGCGATTACTCGCCAGTGGTTAAAACCATTACCATTCCGGCAGGAGCAACTACCGCAACCATTACTATTCCGGTGTTGGCCGATGCCATTGTAGAAGGAACAGAAACTGTTGTGGTTACTTTGGGTACTTCAAATAACCCATTGGTGAGTGTAAACAATACACCGGCAAACATTAACATTTTAGATAACAACACGGCAACAGTAAGTATCGCTGCCACACCGGTTATCAACGAAGCTGCCGGAACAGCAACCTTTACGGTTACGCTAAATACAGCAGTACAAAATTCGTTTAGTGTTGATTATAATACAGCGAATGGAACAGCAATTGCAGGTTTAGATTATACTGCAACAGCAGGAACATTAATATTCCCTGCCAACTCAGCAGCAGGTACGAGCTTAACGTTCACGGTACCGGTTAATGATGATAACATTGTTGAACCAGCCGAAACCTTTAGCGCTAATTTGAGTAATGTAATTGGCGGATTGGTAACCATCGGCACATCAGCAGCAACGGTAAGCATTACCGATAACGATACCGCAGTGGCGACAATTGCACCGGGTATAAACGGAAACGAAAGTGGCCCGGTTAACGGAACATTTACGGTAACCCTGAGCAACCCGTCAGCAACCGATACGCAGCTGACCTATACTTTGGCAGGTACTGCAACCGAAGGTACAGATTACGCCAGTATCGTAACCAAAACGGTTACCATCCCGGCCGGACAAACAACCGCAACGATTACCATTCCGGTTATTGTTGATGCTGTGGCAGAGAGTATCGAAACAGTTGTGGCTACTTTAGCCACTTCGAATAATCCGGCCATCAGCGTGAACGGAACAGCGGCCAGCATCAATTTATTAGATGCCAATACGGCCAACGTAAGTATCTCGATCAGTGCACCAAGCATTAGCGAGGGGGTAAGCACAGTTACCTTATCTGTACTGCTTAATATTGCGGTTCAGAACAGCTTTACTGTTGATTATGCAACTGCAAACGGAACCGCTTTATCTGGATTGGATTACACCGCAACCAGCGGAACTTTAACCTTCCCGGCTAATTCGGCTGCAGGTACTGTACTTAATGTGGTTATTCCGATTATCGACGATCACCTGATCGAAAATTCAGAATCGTTTACGGTTGGCTTAAGCAATGTAGTAGGGGCAGATGTGGCCATTGGTACGAGTCCGGCAACAGTAGTAATTGCCGATAACGACAGCGCAGTGGCCAGTATAACCGCAGGCACGAATGTAAACGAGAATGGTTTAATAAACGGCGTATTTAATATTACGTTAACCAATCCTTCGGCCACGCCAACAACCTTAACCTTTGCTTTAACTGGTACAGCGACAGAAAGTTCCGATTACAGTGCGGTAACCAAAACTATTATTATCCCTGCAGGTGCTACCACGGCAACCATTACCATTCCGGTATTGGCCGATGCATTGGCCGAGGGAACTGAAACGGTTATAGCCACTTTAACAGCATCTGATAATCCGGCAATTACACTTGATAATACACCGGCCAATGTAAACATTACCGATGCGGATGCGGCAAGTGTAAGCATTTCTGCTACGCCGGTAATTAACGAAAACGCTGGTACCGCTACTTTCACGGTAACGTTAAACAACGCCGTACAAAATAGCTTTACTGTAAATTACGCTACGGTAAATGGTACGGCTGCTTCGGGTACCGATTTTACAGCAACCAGCGGAACTTTAACTTTCCCTGCAAATTCGGCGGCAGGTGCAACTTTAACCTTCACCGTACCAATTAACGATGATAACCTGGTTGAACCAACCGAAACATTCAGCGTGGCATTGAGTGATGTTACCGGAGGCGTAGTTACGCTTGGAACTTCTTCTGCAACGGTATCCATTACCGATAACGATGTTTCAGTAGCAACAATCACCACGGGTACAAACGGTAATGAAAATGGTCCGGTTAGCGGAACTTACACCGTAACATTAAATAATCCGTCATCAACCGATACGCAGATTACTTTCACAGTTGGTGGTACGGCAACCGAAGGCAGCGACTACAGCGTTATTACCAAAACCATTACTATACCAGCTGGTCAAACTACCGGAACCATCACTATTCCGGTGGTAAGCGATGCAGTTGTAGAGGGAACCGAAACGGTAGTAGTTACTTTGGTTAGCACCAATAACTCAAATGTAACGGTAAACAATACGCCTGCAAGCATTAATATTTTAGATAACAATGCTGTATCTGCAAGTATTTCGGTATTCCAAACCAATGTAGATGAAGCAGCAGGAACGGCCACCTTTACTGTAACCATGAGCGGATCGGTACAGGATGCTTTCAGTGTTGATTATAACACATCGAACGGAACTGCAATTGCAGGTTTAGATTATGTGGCTACCAGTGGAAAATTAACCTTCCCTGCGGGGTCGGCTGCAGGTGCAAGTTTAACCTTTACCGTTCCGATTATAGATGATAACCTTGCCGAACCGGCCGAAACTTTCAATGGTATAATCAGTAATGTAACCGGTGGCCTTGTTACCATCGATGATGGTATTGCAACAGTAACCATTACCGATAACGACGCATCGGTAGCTACCATTACTGCGGGCACAGCCGGAAACGAAAACGGTCCCGTTAACGGAACCTTTACGGTAACATTAAGTAAACCTGCTGCTACTGATACGCAGCTTACCTATACTTTAAACGGAACCGCAACCGAGGGTAGCGATTACAGTAACATTGTAACCAAAACCATCACCATTCCGGCGGGACAAACCACCGCAACCATTACGATTCCGGTACTAAGCGATGCCATTGTTGAAGGTGCAGAAACCGTTGTGGCTACGCTGGTAACTTCAGGAAATCCGTTGGTAAGCATCAGCAATACGCCAGCTACCATAAATATTGCCGATAATACACAGGCAATTGTAACTGTAGCTGCAACTGTCGATGGTGCTGAACCTGCAACAGCTGGGCAGTTTACCTTTACGCTAAGTCATGTATCTACAACTGATACCAAAATTACTTATGCCGTAAGCGGAACAGCAGGCAGCGGAACCGATTATACTTCAATTGGTAATACGATAACCATCCCTGCCGGACAAACTACGGCAACGGTATCAGTACCAGTATTGAATGATAACATTGTTGAAGGAACCGAAACGGTAATTTTAACCATGAACCCGGCTACCAGTAACACGGAGATTATTGCAAGTGCTACACCGGCGACAGTAAACATTACTGATAATGGTTCCTCTATTGCTTCGGTAACAGCTGGTACAAATGGTAATGAAAACGGACCGGTTAACGGCATATTTACCGTTACTTTAAATAATCCGTCGGCAACCGATACGCAGCTTACCTATACTTTAACAGGCACAGCAGCAGAAGGAACGGATTACAGTATCATTGTAACCAAAACCATTACCATATCTGCGGGTCAAACCACCGGAACAATTACGATTCCGGTACTTACTGATGCCATAGCAGAAGGTAATGAAACCGTAATAGCTACGCTAATTTCATCAGGTAATCCATTAATTACAATAAGTAATGTTCCGGCAACGATTAATATTGCCGATAACAACAATGCAGCGGTAAGTATCTCTGCCACACCAACCATTAATGAATCGGCTGGTACAGCTACATTTACCGTAACGCTGAGCGCGGCTGTACAAAATGCATTTACGCTGGCTTATACCACAAACGATGGAACAGCATTGGCCGGTTTAGATTACACCACAACCAGCGGAACTTTAACATTCCCTGCAGGTGCAGCAGCCGGTAGCACTTTAACGTTCACTATTCCGGTTAACAACGATGATATTGTTGAAGCCGACGAAACATTTAGCGCTACAATCAGCAATGTAACTGGCGGACTGGTAACCATTGGCACTGCTACCGCGACAACAACCATTACCGATAACGATACTTCAGTAGCTACTATTGCAGCTGGGGTTGATGGTAATGAAAACGGTCCGGCAAACGGTACATTCACGGTTACATTAAGCAAAGCATCGGCTACCGATACGCAGCTTACCTATACGCTAGGTGGAACTGCCTCGGAGGGTAGCGATTACAGCGCCATTGTAACCAAAACCATTACCATTCCAGCTGGCCAAACTTCAGGAACAATCAATATTCCGGTTCTCACCGATGCGCTGCTTGAAGGTGATGAAACCGTTATCGCAACATTAACTCTTTCGGGTAACCCTGCAATAACCGTAAGCAATGTTCCGGCAAGCATTAATATTACCGATAACAATGCTGCAACGGTAAGTATTTCTGGTGCACCAACCGTTAACGAATCGGCAGGTACTGCTACATTTACGGTTACATTGAATAATGCAGTTCAAAATGCTTTCACCGTGGCTTATGCTACCAGCAATGGTACTGCAATGGCAGGCCTGGATTACACCACAACCAGCGGAATTTTAACCTTCCCTGCAGGTGCTGCGGCCAATACCAGCTTAACGTTTACCGTGCCAATTAACGATGATA
Organism: Pedobacter ghigonis; assembly: GCF_903166585.1. Taxonomy (GTDB): domain Bacteria; phylum Bacteroidota; class Bacteroidia; order Sphingobacteriales; family Sphingobacteriaceae; genus Pedobacter; species Pedobacter ghigonis. The sequence goes on along the minus strand of NZ_CAESCM010000007.1, from coordinate 197,546 downwards.
ATATTGTTGAAACGGGCGAAACGTTTAATGCAAGCATCAGCAATGTTACCGGAGGTTTAGTAACCATTGCTAATAATACTGCAACGACTACTATTGTCGATAACGATGCTTCGGTGGCAACCATTACTGCCGGAACCGATGGTAATGAAAGTGGTCCGGCCAACGGATCTTTCAATATCACCCTGAGCAAAGCTTCGGCTACCGATACACACCTTACTTATACTTTAGGTGGTACCGCAACCGAAGGCAGCGATTACAGTGCTATTGTAACCAAAACCATTACCATTCCGGCTGGTCAAACAACGGCAACCATTAGCATTCCGGTATTGAGCGATGCCATTGTGGAAGGAGTAGAAATCATAATCGCTACCTTAACACTGTCTGATAATCCTTCAGTAACGGTAAGCAATGCTCCGGCAACCATCAATGTTTTAGATGGAACAAATACCACGGTAACGGTAGCAGCAACAGCCGATGGTGCCGAGCCTGCCACAGCAGGTCAGTTTACATTTACTTTAAGTAATGTATCTACAACAGCTACGCAAATTACTTATACGGTAAGTGGTACCGCAGCAAGCGGTACCGATTATACAGCCATAGGTACTACGGTAACTATCCCTGCCGGACAAACCACCGTAACCATTTCGGTTCCTGTACTTGATGATAACCTTAACGAAGGAAATGAGATGGTAATTTTAACGATGAATGCAGCTACCAACAATGCATTAATCGTAGCCAATACTACACCTGCTACAGTTAACATCAGAGATAACCGTGCACCAGTAGCTACATCACCGGCGCTAAGCACCAACGAGGATAGTGCTGTGAATGGAAGCATAACTGCTACCGATGCTGATAACGATCCGCTTACTTTTGCGGTAACTACACCTCCGGCACACGGTACGGTAGTGGTAAACCCTGATGGTACCTATATCTATACGCCAGCACCAAATTATAATGGTACAGATGTATTTATCATAACTGTAAGCGATGGCAAAGGTGGTACAACCGCAGTTACTGTTTCGGTAACTGTAACGCCGGTAAACGATGCGCCAGTTGCAACTGCACCAGCTGTTGTTACCAATAAAAATACACCGGTTAACGGAACCATTACCGCCAGCGATGTAGATGGCGATCCGCTTACCTTCACCGTAACTACGCAACCGGCACACGGAACTGTTGTGGTGAATGCCGATGGTACCTATACTTATGCACCTGCTAATAATTACAGCGGTGCTGATAGCTTTACGGTAACGATAAGCGATGGTAAAGGTGGTACAATTGCGGTAACTATACCAGTAACAGTTAATCCAACAAACGTTGCTCCGGTTGTTACGGCACCAGCTATTACCACAAACGAGGATAATGCGGTGAACGGAACCATTACTGCTACAGATGCTGATGGCGATCCGCTTACTTTTGCGGTAACTACGCCACCGGAACATGGCACGGTTGTGGTTAATGCCGATGGTACCTATACGTATACACCTGCTCCGAATTATAACGGTACGGATACCTTTACGGTTACTGTAAGTGATGGTAAAGGGGGTACAACTACGGTAACCATTTCGGTAACAGTAGCACCGGTGAACGATGCTCCTGTGGCCACAGCACCATTCCTGGTAACTACCAAAAATACACCGGTAAATGGTACAATTACCGCTAGTGATGTAGATGGCGATCCGCTTACCTATACAGCAACCACATTGCCTGCACATGGTACTGTGGTGGTTAATGCTGATGGTACTTATACCTATACCCCAACAGCAGGTTATAGCGGAGCTGATACTTTCACCGTAACGATTAGCGATGGTAAAGGTGGTACAACCACGGTAACCATTTCGGTAACGGTTAATTCAACCAACGATGCACCTGTGGCCACAGCCCCAGCGATAACCACCAACGAAGATAATTCGGCGAATGGAAAAATTACGGCTACCGATGCTGATGGCGATCCGCTTACCTTTACAGTAACTACGCCGCCTGCACATGGTACTGTAGTCATGAATCCGGATGGTACCTATACGTACACACCTGCGCCTAACTATAACGGTACAGATACCTTTACGGTAACCGTGAGCGATGGTAAAGGCGGTACCACTACTGTGAGCATTTCGGTAACGGTAAGTCCGGTTAACGATGTGCCTGTGGCAACCGCGCCAGCAATTACTACACCACAAAATACTGCGGTTAACGGCAGCATTACGGCCAGCGATGTAGACGGCGATCCGCTTACTTTCACCGTAAGTACGCCTCCTGCGCATGGTACGGTAACAGTTAATGCCGATGGTACTTATACCTATACCCCGGCTGCGGGTTACAGCGGTGCCGATAGCTTTACCGTAATCGTAAGTGATGGTAAAGGAGGTACAACTACCGTAACTATTCCGGTAAATGTAACCCTGGTTGCTGCTCCGGCCATGAGTTTAACAAAAGTGGCTACCAATGCGGTAAGCAAAGCAGGCGATGTGATTAATTACAACATTGTAGTAACCAACACGGGTAATGTAACCTTGACAAATGTTACTGTTTCTGATGCGGGTGCCGATGCCGGATCGATCTTGCCAGCTGGAATTGCAAGCTTATTGCCAGGTGCCAGCGTAACAGTTACAGCTAAGCACACGGTAACTTTAACTGAGGTAAATACAGGTTTGTTTAGCAACCAGGCTTCTGCAACTGCCCAAACACCAAATGGTGGTACTTTAAATAAACCAAAATCTGATGATCCGAATACAACGGCTGTTGATGATGCCACAGTAACGGTAATCGCTCCGGCATCAACCCTTACTTTGGTTAAAACAGGTACTTTAAGCAGCGATGGAAATAGCATTACCTACAACTTCACTGTGAAAAATACAGGCAATGTAACCTTGCATATTATCACGTTAACTGATGCTAAACTGGGCTTAAACAGGGTAATTCCTGGAACATTGGCTCCGGGTGCAACCGTAACCGATAGTTATGTGTATCAGTTAACTCAGGCTGATAAGGATGCAGGTAGCGTGACCAATACGGCTGGCATTGCTGCTCAAACACCGGCAAATGTTACGGTAAAAGATGTATCCGGAACGGCCGAAAATAACGATGCGCCAACCGTTACGGTAATCCAGAGTTCGGGAGCAATTGCCCTGGTTAAAACGGCAACATTTAGTGGCAACAAAGTTACCTATACCTTTACCATCAAAAACACTGGTGCGGTTACTTTAAACACCATTACGTTAACCGATGCTAAGCTCGGCTTAAACAATAAGGCTATCACTGTTGCCGGCGGACTTGCTCCGGGAGCAACGGTTACCAATGTTGAAGTGTACACTTTAACCCAGGCCGATAAGGATTTAGGTACAGTAACCAACACCGCAAGCGTAAACGCAAAAACTGCAGGTGGCGCTAATGTTTCCGATATTTCCGGAACATCAGATGGTAATAATGCCGCAACTGTAATCGCGGTGCCTAAATCGCCAAAAGCAGTTGATGATGAAGGTGGAACCGTTGCCAATAAACCGGTAACCATTAATGTACTCGCTAACGATGATCCGGGAAATTCTACCCTCGATCAGTTAACGGTAGAAATTATGGTTCAACCTAAACATGGTAAGGTGGTTGTAAATGCCGATGGTAGCATCACCTACACGCCTGATCCTGGTTATAACGGCGATGATACGTTTAGTTACCGCGTAAAAGATGCTTTCGGATATTACACCAACGTAGCTGCGGTAACTTTAACCGCCAACTTCGCCGGACTCACCATTCCGAACCTGTTTACGCCAAACGGCGATGGTATTAACGATACCTTCGAAATTTTGGGTATCAACCAGTACCAGACCAACGAACTTACCATTGTAAACAGATGGGGTAACGAGGTGTTCCGGGCTAAAGGTTACCAGAACAACTGGACAGGAGAGGGATTAAACGAAGGTACTTATTACTACCTGTTGCGTGTTAAAAAAGCAGGCAGCGATCAGTACGAAGTATTTAAAGGTTATATTACATTAATCCGGGCGTTTAAAAAATAGATAAGAGGCTTAGTAGGGTCTGGTTTTTAAACCAGACCCTACTTTAAGATATTAAGACGATGAAGAAATTAATTTGGATAATAGCAGGTGCGTTCATGTTGCTTTCGGGGGCAGCATCTGCACAGCAGGATGCCCAGTACAGCCAATACATGTTCAACGGCATTTACATCAATCCGGCCTATGCAGGTTATAAAGAAGTGTTAAACGTACACACCTTTTACCGTAGCCAGTGGACGGGAATTACCGGTGCACCAAGAAGCATGTCGCTGGCAGTCGATGCCATTGCCAACAGTGGTAATGTGGGTTTGGCCCTGCAGGTAGCCAGCGATAAACTGGGCGCGCAAAATAACCTGAGCATTTATGGTAACTATGCTTACCGCATCAGGCTAAACGATGATGGCAGTTCGAGGCTGGCACTGGGCTTAGGTGTAGGTATGGTACAGTTGGGGATTGATGGTTCAATGCTTAATCCCAACAATCCGGAGCCTAACCAACCGGTAGGCATGCAGAGCACCATTGTGCCCGATGCCAGGGCAGGGGTATATTTTGCCAACGATAAATACTATGCAGGCTTCTCGGTCGATAACCTGATTGCGACTTACATCGACATTGATCGTTATGCATTTATTCCGCAACCCAAACCGCATTACTATTTAACCGCAGGCGCACTGTTTCCACTTTCAGAAAATTTTCAGCTTAAGCCATCATTTTTGCTGAAAGACGATCGGGGCGGGCCAACCAGCTTAGACTTAAATGCATTTTTAATGATCAAAGATTTTATCTGGATAGGTGGTTCTTACCGTACAGGAGTAAAACTGTATGATAAAAGTTATCTGCAGAAAGACCTTACACCACGTAACTCTGCTGTTGCGGCAATACAGATCTTTCCTTCCGAAAAAATCAGGATAGGTTATGGATACGATTTCTCAATCGGACCCCTGCAGGGCTATAGCAGTGGTACCCACGAGATTTCGATTGCTTATTCATTTCTCAGACAAAACATCAGATTGGCAACCCCAAGGGTGTTTTAAGTGAAGCATATTTTATATTTTTGACCAAATTAACCAAACGCTATAATGAAGAAAATTTTATTGGGAACCTGTTTTTCTGCATATTGTTTATTTGCCCTCAGTTTTTCAGCAAAAGCACAGTATGTTTTAAAAGATGCTGACAAACAGTACGAGCTGTTTAATTACAGAAAAGCCATTGATTTATACGAACAGGCCTATAAAAAGAAAGCAACTTTGCATACCGCCGAACGTTTAGCCAGTGCCTATGCCCTGGTTTATAACTATAAGCAAGCCGAAAGCTGGTATGCCATTGCCTCGAAAATGCCTGGCAGCAATGCCGAAAATATTTTGGGTTACGCCAAAGCTTTACAGAATAATTCCAAGTACAGTGAAGCCAAAGTGCAGTACCTGGATTATATCAGTAAAAATAAGAAGGTATCAGAAAAGCAGCAGGCTGTTTGGATTTCTTCCTGCGATTCGGCTTTGAAATGGTTAAAGAACCCCAAACAAATTGAACTGGTTAATCAAAAAGCATTAAACAGCATACAGTCAGATTGGGGTGCTGTTAACTACCAGGGGGCTGTGGTATTTACTTCCGATAGGTCTGATGCCCGCCTCGAAACACAAGAAAGTAAACCCTTTTTAAGGTTCGATGGAGCCAAAGAACCCGATAAAAAAGTTTACGGCTGGACTGGTAACGGATATTTAAAACTATACATCAAAAAATCACCGGCCGATAGTTTACAACTGTTCCCGATAAAAGCCGGAACAAGGTACCACGTGGGCTCGGCAAGCTTTACCGCCGATGGTAAAATCATGTATTTTACCTTAACCCGTATTAGCGATGAATTGGAGCGTTTAAAGAAACAGCCTACAACAGTTAATGTTGAGATTTTTAGCTGCACCAAAGCTGCCGATGGCACCTGGGGTAAACCAGTATCTTTTGCCTATAATAACGTAAACCAATATTCGGTTGGCGATCCTTTTATTACCACCGATGGCGATAGCCTCTACTTTGTTTCCAATATGCCTGGCGGATCGGGTGGGACAGATATTTATGTGTGTTTAAAAACCGATGCCGGTGAATGGGGAAAGCCAATTAACCTAAGGCAGGTAAATACCGAAGGTAATGAGCGCAGTCCGGTTTTTGATGCAAAAGATAATTTCTATTTCTCGAGCGACGGCCGTACCGGAATGGGCGGATTGGATGTGTTCAGGGCTTTGAAATCTGGCGGCGAAATCGGTCAGATTGAAAATATGGGTTATCCCTTCAATTCCCCGCAGGATGACTTTGGTTTTAGCTTAAACGAAAAGGGTGGTATTGTTTACCTTTCTTCTAACCGTGAGGGTGGTTTGGGTAGTGATGATATTTACAGCATCGATCAGAAAATGATTTTAGCCTTCAAACTTGAAGGTCGTGTTTTCGATAAAGAAAGTAAACAGCCGCTTGCAGGTGCATTGGTTACCTTAGCCAAGGTAAATGGTGGCATTTTAAAAACAGAGAGCGACGAGAACGGTGCTTATAAATTTAATCTGGCCAAAGAATCAGAATATAATGTTTCGGCCGAAAAAACAAATTACAGGGCTGATGTAGAAAATCTGGCAACTATCGGTTTAACCACTTCTGCCGTGTTAAAAGAAGATTTGTACCTCGAAGCTGTGGTCATTAACAAAGCCATCCGCATCGAAAATATTTACTACGATTTCGATAAATGGAACATCCGTGCCGATGCCGCAGTAGAGTTAGATAAACTGGTGAAAATTATGACTGATAATCCAACCATCTGGATTGAGTTAGGTTCGCATACCGATAGCAGGGGTAAAGACAATTATAACCTCGATTTATCACAAAAACGGGCCGAATCTGCCGTGCAGTACATAATTTCGAGAGGTATCAATAAAAACCGCATTACCGCTAAAGGTTACGGCGAAACACAACTGCTAAATAAATGTGCCAACGGCGTAAACTGTACTGAAGAGGAGCACCAGCTTAACCGAAGAACAGAGTTTAAAATTGTGAAGCAATAAGTATAACCAAGGTTAACAATATATTTATTTTTTTGCCCCCGGTGTAAATCGGGGGCATTTTTTTGCCCTTCCTGCGCCACCACGAGGTTACGTTGCCACCCTGCTGATCCGATAACTGGTCTATTGCCCTTAAATGTCATATCTGGTGAAAAAAAATATTTGGTTATATGTTACAATAATCACTAATAAAAAAAAAGCTAAAATTGTTAGTGTTTTGTTTAAAACAAACTGATCTATATTTTTATTTAAGCTAAAAATATTAGTATTTTTGATTATTCATCCCAGTATTTATAGCAATGGAAAAAGAAAGGCAGATTATTCATATGGATCAAGATGCATTTTTTGTGTCGGTCGAAATTAGAAAAAACCCAAAACTATTGGGTAAACCTGTTATTATTGGTGGGGGCGGCGATAGGGGCGTGGTAGCTTCATGCAGTTACGAAGCGCGGCAATACGGTATTCATTCTGCAATGCCTGGCCGAACGGCAAAACTGCTTTGTCCACAGGCTATTTTTTTAAGGGGAGATATGGAAGAATACTCACAGGCCTCGCACGAGATTACCGAAATCATTGCCGATAAAGTACCGCTTTTCGAAAAGGCCAGTATCGACGAGCATTATATCGATATGACGGGCATGGACCGCTTTTTTGGCTGTATGAAATTTGCTTCCGAACTCAGGCAAACCATTATAAGAGAAATGAGGCTGCCCATTTCCTTTGGTTTATCTGTTAACAAAACAGTGGCTAAAATTGCCACCAACGAGTCGAAACCAGATGGCGAACGGCAGGTTACTTTTCCCGAGTTAAGGCCTTTTCTCGATCCGCTGGCCATCCATAAAATTCCGGGCATTGGGCATGCCACCTATAAAAAACTCAGCGAAATGGGGGTGCGGCAAATCCTTACCCTTACACAAATTCCGCAACAGCTTATGTTTAAAATACTGGGTCAGCACGGGCTAAGTTTGTGGCAAAAAGCAAATGGCATCGACCTGGCTCCCGTAGTACCTTACCGCGAAAGGAAATCGATCGGCACACAGGCTACTTTCGAAAGCGATACCATGGATATGGCTAAACTAAAAGCCATTATTACGGGTATGGTAACCGGATTAACCTTTCAGCTGCGCAACCAGAAAAAGCTTACCGCCTGTATTACCGTAACGGTGCGTTATACCAATTTCGAAACAGTTACCCAGCAGGAACGGATTCCCTATACCTCGCTCGATTCTTTCCTGATTAGTAAAGCCCATAGCCTTTTCGAAAAAGTTTATGCCAAAAGGATGTTGCTGCGCCTGGTTGGCGTTAAACTTTCGCACCTGGTAAGTGGTTACGAACAAATGGGCTTATATAACATCGCCGAAGAAGAATATAGCCTCTATCAGGCCATGGATAAGGTACGCAATAGTTATGGGGCTGAGGCGGTGGTAAAAGCCTGTATTGTTACCCAGCCACCCCGCGATGAAAAAGGGAAAATAATAAAATACAATCCCCGTAAAAAGAAAGTACAAATCGAAAATACTGCTGAAGAAGAACAGGAAGTAAAGAAACGTTCAAAAATCAGAAGTTTTATGAGCGAAAAAGGAACTACCGGAAGCAAATTGTACGATTAGCATGTTTTTAAATGTACATTCCTCATATAGCCTTAAATATGGTACGCTGAGTATCGAACAGCTGATTGCCGTTGCACGTAGCCTGGGTATCCACCAGATGGTGCTTACCGATATCAACAACTCAACAGGTGCTGTAGAATTTATCCGCGAGTGCTACAAACAGGGCATTGCCAAAGAGGCCGACGAAATACATAAAGGCAATATTCCCTATCAGATTAAGCCGGGGGCAGGTATTGAGTTTAGGCTTGATAACAAGCTGCTGTACGTGGGCATAGCGAAAAATAAAGAAGGCATGCGCGAGTTGAATGAGTTTTTGAGCCACCACAACATCAACAATATTGCCCTGCCCGAAACCCCGCCCGAAATGGAAAATGTATACCTCATTTATCCTTTTCAGAAATCATTTAACCGGGTGCTCAAAGAAAATGAATTTGTAGGTATACAGGGCAGACAGCTTAATTTTTTATACAAGCATCCGCTGCTAAGGCAGAAAGAGAAGCTGGTGGTATGGCATCCGGTTACCGTAACCAATAAAATCACCTACCGTTTGCACGAATATTTGAGGGCCATTGAGCTGAATACACTGCTAAGTAAGGTGCCCGACGAGCAAAAATGCGACCCCGGCGAGTTTTTGATGCCCGAAGCCGATCTTACCCGGCAGTTTGAGCAGTATCCTTTCATTGTTCAAAATACCCAGCAATTACTAAACAGTTGCGATTTGAGTATTTATTTCGAAAATAGCCCTGTTCCTTTATCAAAAAATAAATTCTATTATACCGGCGATTTAGCCGGCGATAAGAAGATGCTGCGCGAACTGGCCGAAGCCGGGCTTAAGTACCGTTATGGCGAAAATAATGCAGAAGCTACTGCGCGCTTGGAAAAAGAGCTGCGGATTATTGAACTTAAAAACTTCTGTGCCTATTTCCTCATCACCCACGATATCGTGGATTATGCCATGAACACCTGTGGCTTTTATCATGTGGGCCGTGGTTCGGGTGCCAACAGCATTGTGGCTTACTGCCTGCGCATTACCGATGTAGATCCCATTGATCTTGATCTTTATTTCGAACGTTTCCTACACGAAAAACGGACCAGTCCGCCTGATTTTGATATCGATTTTTCATGGGATGAACGCGAAACCATACAGCGCTATATTTTTGAACGTTATCCCAAATGGCATGTGGCTTTTTTGGGCACCATGAGCACCTTTAAAGACCGTGCAATTATTCGCGAAATTGGTAAGGTAATGGGCTTGCCCAAAGAAGAGATCGACAGTTTTACCGATCCGACCAAAGAAAGGGAAAACCTGCAGAACAGCACTTATCAAAAGTTACTGGCTGTACACCATTACATGAAAAATATGCCGAACCAGCGTTCTATCCATGCCGGGGGGATTTTGATTTCAGAAGAGCCGATTACCTATTATACTGCATTGGATATGCCGCCCAAAGGTTTCCCTACAGTGCAGTGGGATATGTACGAAGCCGAAGCAATCGGGTACGAGAAATTTGATATTCTGAGTCAGCGGGGTATTGGTCACATTCGTGAAGCCGTGCAGCTGATTCAAAAAAACAAGGGGAAGCCGATCGATATACACAATTTTCCGGTTTTTAAGAACGATGCCAAATTAAACGGAATCTTAAAAGAAGGGCAGCCCATAGGCTGTTTTTATATCGAATCGCCCGCGATGCGGCAGCTTCTCAAAAAACTAAAGTGCGATAATTACCTTACGCTGGTAGCAGCCAGTTCCATTATCCGTCCGGGGGTAGCTAGTTCGGGCATGATGAAATCGTATATAGAGCGCTACCACGCGCCAGATAAGGTGGTTTACCTTTGCGAAGTAATGAAGCAGCAACTGGCCGAAACTTACGGCGTAATGGTTTACCAGGAAGATGTAATTAAAGTGTGCCATTACTTTGCCGGCCTCGATCTGGCCGATGCTGATGTGCTGCGCAAGGCCATGAGCGGCAAATATAGGTCGAAACTGGCTTTTGATGAACTGGTAAACAAATTTAAGGTTTCGGCCCGGCACCAGGGCCATCCGGAAGAACTGGTTAACGAAGTGTGGCGGCAGATTTCCTCTTTTGCAGGTTACAGCTTTTCGAAGGCGCACTCGGCTTCCTTTGCTGTAGAAAGCTATCAAAGTCTTTACCTTAAAACGTATTACCCTATGGAATTTATGGTTGCCGTGCTCAATAATTATGGTGGTTTTTATAGTCGCTGGGTGTACGTTAACGAGTTGCAAAAAACCGGTGCACAGGTACATTTACCGTGCGTAAACCATAGCGATGAAGTGGTGAATATACAAGGCGAAGATGCTTATCTGGGCTTTATTGGAGTGCAGGGCTTGGAAGAGAAGAATATAAAGATCATTCCTGCCGAGCGCAGGGCCAATGGGCTCTATATCGATCTGGAAGATTTTGTAAAACGAACCAATATTTCGTTAGAACAAGCCATTATTTTAATCCGTTTGGGGAGTTTGCGCTTTACCGGTAAAGACCGTAAAACCCTGCTTTGGGATGTACATAACTACCTCGGCTATAAACAAAAGAAAGTAAACGCTGCTGAACTTTTTAAGCTCAATTATAAAACCTATCAGCTGCCTGAGCTGGTAGATTCGGAGCTCGAAAATGCCTATACAGAATTAGAATTGCTTGGTTTTCCGTTGAATTATAAAATGTTCGATTTCCTGAAAACCAGCTACCGTGGCGATGTAATGGCTGCCGATTTGCATAAACATTTAGGTAAAACCATCAGGATGGTGGGGAATTACGTTTGTGAGAAAACAGTGCATACCATTAAAAACACTAAAATGTGGTTCGGTACATTTTTAGATGCCAACGGTGAATTTTTCGATACCACCCATTTCCCTAATAATACCCCTATGTACCCTTTTAAAGGAAAGGGCTGTTACCTGATTTTGGGTAAGGTGGTTGAGGATTTTGGCTTTCAAAGCATCGAAGTATTAAAGTTTGCCAAACTGGATATTCAGATGAATCCTGTAGCGATTGATTAAAAATATTCATTATTAGATAACAGTGTTAAAAATATGAGCCGAATAATTTGTGTATTCGGCTCATGATTTTGTGTTTTTATGAGCCGAATAATATTTTGTATGCTTGCGCGCGTTTCTAACGCGTGCATAAATAGCCCAACGATTCCATCGTTTAAGCTTTTTCATCAACATAATTTCTATATTTAATCCATGATCCACTTCAAAGCAGAAATAGAACGTTTCGAAACCATGGGCGAAAAAACCGGCTGGAGCTATGTATTTATTCCGGAGGCTTTAGCCAATGAGATTAAGGCCGGTTGCAAAAAGAGCTTTAGGGTAAAGGGCAAAATAGATCAGCTCGAGGTTTCCGGACTGGCTACCATACCCATGGGAGAGGGCGATTTTATCATAGCATTAAATGGCCCATTACGTAAAAAACTCAGAAAAGAAGCCGGAGCAGCTATCGAATTGTTTTTAACAGAAGATAAAGATTTTAAAATTGAAATGCCCGAAGATCTGGAGATCTGCTTGTCGGAAGAGGAGCATCTGCTCCAAAACTTCTTAAAACAGCCTAAATCGCACCAAAACTATTATATTAACTGGATTAATCAGGCTAAAACAGAACCTACCCGTACCAAAAGAATTGTAATGACTGTTAAAGCGATGGACAAAGGGCAGGATTTTGGAGCAATGATAAGAGAATCACAAGGCAAGTCCTGAGTCTCTGGTTTCAGAGGAGAAAGTATTGGTTGATGGCTAATTGTTGATGGTTTATAGCCAAAATGTCTAAAGCATTAGTTAATAGAATTGGGAACAAGTTATTGGTTATCCCGACAGAGATAATAAAGCTATTGTCTATGGACTATAGACTACGGACTTCAGACTCCTGCTTATCGGTTATAATTCCTGAACCAGCTGTTCACCTTCATCTGGATTACCCCCAAAAAGGCTTCCCTAAAAATACGGGTACTCATTTTAGAAGTACCTTCAGTGCGATCGGTAAAGATAATAGGCACTTCAACCACTTTAAAGCCGAATTTAATGGCGGTAAACTTCATTTCAATCTGAAAGGCATAGCCTACAAACTTAATTTTGTTTAGCGGAATGGTTTCAAGCACTATTTTGCGGTAGCATTTAAAACCAGCAGTAGCATCCTGAATGTTAATGCGCGTAATAAAGCGAACATACATCGAAGCAAAGTATGACATTAAAACCCTGCCCATTGGCCAGTTTACGACGTTTACCCCTTTAACATAACGCGAGCCAATAGCTACATCTGCACCATTTACACAGGCATCGCGCAAACGCGCAAGGTCATCAGGATTGTGCGAAAAATCGGCATCCATTTCAAAAATGTAGTCGTAATTTTTTTGCAACGCCCAGTTAAAACCATAAATGTATGCTGTGCCCAAACCCTGTTTGCCCGAACGTTCTTCGATAAACAAATGTCCCTGGTATTCATCCTGCAGCGATTTTACAATATCAGCAGTTCCGTCTGGAGAGCCATCATCAATAATTAAAACATGAAAAGGTTGTGGTAAAGAAAATACCTTACGGATAATCTTTTCGATGTTTTCCTTCTCGTTATACGTTGGTATGATGACTAAACTATCTGGCACGTTCGTTGTGTTTTTTATGAATAGAAGCTTTGTATTTTATGCCCGGCACATATTTGCGGGCAGCCCTTTGCTTTCAAAAGGCGAAAGTAAAGATTTAATATGAATTCACCACGATTTTTCCTTGAATTGTGGACGCTTTACATCAACAACATTAAACAATATCTTTTACCATATAAGACATTTAAGGACACTTAAGATTTAAAACTTATATGAATCTCAAATATCTTATATGGTTAATATTAAACAATTATTTTACCACCTGAGACATATAAGTACATTTCAGGTGAAAACTATATGAACTTACATGCGCTATATGGCTGGTATTAAGCATTTTTTACCATATAAGACACGTAAGCACATTTCAGGTGAAAACTTATATGAACTTAAATGCCTTATATGGTTCAGAAATGGAGCCTATCTAACCTCTTGCATTAATCTTTTAACCAGTTGAGAGAATAAAATTAACGCCAAGCCAGCTATTAACGAATACAAGGCAAGTGCTTTATACCCTTCTGTATATGCCATTAATTTATCAGTTAACGAGGCATTTTCGATACTCGACATCTCTGCACCCAGTTTCCCTGCAGCGAGTTGTCCGAAGGCGCTTGATAAAAACCAAAGGCCCATCATCATCCCAAACATCTTTTTAGGCGAAAGTTTGGTAATAATCGACATACCAATCGGACCTAAGCAAAGTTCGCCCAGCGTTAGCAGTAAATAAGCCAGCGTAAATACATTTAATGAGCTAATGCCCTGTGCGTTTGCAAAGAAACGGGTGGCGTAAAACACATAAAAACTCAGTGCCAGTAGAAGAAAGCCAATACCGAATTTAACAACAGTGTTGGGCTCAATTTTGCGTTTGTAGAGGCCTAACCATAAAATACCTACAATCGGACTAAAAACAATAACAAAGAAAGAGTTTACACTATTGTTTACCACATTGGGGTCGATATTAAAAAATAGGATTTTATGGTCGAGGTTATCTTTTGCAAACAACGAAAGTGAACCACCACTTTGCTCAGAAATGGCCATAAAAATGAAATAACAGAAGATAAACACAAATGCCGCCAGCAGTTTGTATTGAGCCTTTTTGTCTTTTATTTTGAAGGTTTCGTATAAAAAGTAAATCAAGGCAACTACCCCAATTGTGTACATAAAGTAATCGGTAAAGGCCGTGTTTTTTACCATGATGTAAATCAGCGGAATGCACAGGATAGAACCTACATAAACCGAAATTTCGGCTACTTTCTGTTTTGCTTTTTTAAGGTGTAGTAAAGGTGAAATACCAATCGGGCCTAAATGCTTTTTGGTGAAAATAAATGTGCCTAAACCAAACATCATTACAAGGGCAGCCGATAAAAAGCACAGGTGCCAGCTGTAATATTTACCCAAATAAATACACATGGCACCACCAAGCAAACCACCCACGTTAATACCAGCATAAAATAAACCATAGCCAGCATCGCGCCTGTTATCTTTCTCGTGATAAAGTTCCCCCACCATCGATGAGATATTTGGTTTAAAGAAACCTGTACCAATAATAGAAAGCGTAATGCCAATATAAAATAAATCGTGCGGAGAGAAAGCCAGGATCAGGTTACCAATAATCATTAACGAGCCACCCCAGAAAAGTGACTTTCGGAAGCCCAAAACCCGGTCGGCGAAAATACCGCCAATAAAAGTAAATGCGTATACAAAGGCCTGTATAGCACCATATTGTAAGTTCGATTTCTGATCGCTCAGCCCAAGCTGGTCGACCATAAAAAAGGCCAGTACGCCACGCATGCCGTAAAAACAAAAACGTTCCCACATTTCTACCAGCGACAGGTGCCAAAGCTGTTTAGGGTACTTGCCCTCAAAGTTCTGGATATCTTCTATTGAAATTGTTTTTTCCATGAAATTGGTCTAAAAATTAAAAGCCCGATCAGGAACCGGGCTTTAAGTTAAAATTTATTTTTTCTGTTAATGAACACCATGCATCCATTTGCGTAATAATGGGCTTAATGCAAACATAATTAGGCCTGCTACAATAGGGATGATTGTAAATATTAAGAAGAATGTTGAAATAGAATAGTCGGCGCTAATTTTATCGATTAGTGATCCCGTAGCACCTGCAAGGTAGTTTCCGATTGCAGTGCAGGTGAAAAACACACCAAACATTAAACCAACCAGGTTAGCTGGAGCAAGTTTACTCACATAAGATAAACCAACAGGAGAAATGCAAAGTTCGCCAACGGTGTGGAAGAAATAAGCAAATACAAGCCAGAATAAGCTTACCTCTGCCGAAGTAGCGCCTTGAGGAATAGCAGAGCCTCCATAAGCTAAACCAGCGAAACCAATACCTACGAAGATAAGGCCAAAACCGAATTTTACCGGACCACTTGGGTTAAATTTAGTTTCCCAGATTTTTGAAACAATAGGAGCTAATGATACGATGAAGAATGAGTTAAGTACGCTGAACCATGACGCCGGTACTTCAGTGCTCACTGAACCTAGTTCACGATCTACCTTCCAGATTGCCAATACCCAAATAATGGCAAAGCTTAATAAGGTAAATAAAATGGTTGCAGGGTATTTTTTAAATATCTTTCTGGCTAATGAGAACAGCACAAAAGTTACGGCTACCAATGGAAATATAGTCAGGATACTATCTACCCATTTAAAAGTGGTTGCTGCGCCACCGGTTAAATTTCTTAAGGTGTAATCTTTAGCGAAAATTGTCATTGAACCACCTGCCTGTTCAAATACCATCCAGAAGAAAATGGTAAAAATAGATAAGATGGCAATAACCCATAAACGCTGGCTTCTTACTTTGCTAGGGATTTCTTCTACTGTTGGGTCGGCTTTTTCAACCTCTTTGGTTTTATCTACAGATGCACCAATAACGCCGAATATTTTCTGTCCGAAATAGAATTGCAGCATACCGAAAAGCATAAAAACACCTGCAAGACCGAAACCATAGTGCCAGCCTACTTTTTCGCCGATATAACCACACATTAACATCCCGATAAAGGCACCAGAGTTAATACCCATATAGAAAATGGCATAAGCACTGTCTTTTTTATCGCTGATAGGAGGATAAAGTTTACCTACAATAGATGAAATATTTGGTTTAAAAAATCCGTTACCTACAATCAGTAACAGTAAACCTGCATAAAAAAAGTTGTTGCTAAAGCCTTCAAGCGCCATAGCAGCATGGCCAAGGGTCATAATAAAAGCGCCGATGATAACAGCTTTTCTATAACCTGTAAATCTATCGGCAATTAAACCACCCAATATTGGTGTAAAATATACTAAACCTGTGTAAATTGCATAAAGCTGTAAAGCTTCAGGCCGTGGCCAGCCCCAGCCATTTTTACTTAAATCGCTAATCAGGAACAAGACCAATATGGCCCGCATTCCGTAATAGCTAAATCTTTCCCACATTTCGGTGAAAAAGAGCACAAAAAGGCCAACCGGGTGGCTAAATAATTTTTCTTTGGATACGCCTTGACTTTCTAAATGGAGATCTAGTTCTTTATCATGGTCAATACTAATGGTTTCATTAGATTTTTGCATAAAACATTTGTTGGTTTTAGTTTATGAATTCAGAATTTGTGTGTTGTTTAAGCTAGTTTAGCAGGGCGCAATATAGTCAGAGGATGCCAAACTCACAAATTTTTAAATAATGTATCAGGTAATGAAGTTGTTAAGCTTTGTTAAAAATTAAAACTTTCTGATGGGTTTAACATTTTTCTTCGGATCTGCATAAAGTTCGTCGTTCGAATTGGGGTCGTTGTTAAGCGTAAGTTCTTCCTGTAGCTTTAATTTGCCGCCAATAATTTTGAAGCCATCAAAAGTGCCGTCCGATCCGTAAAATTCAAATTTGCCTTTTACTTCAGGGTCAAAAGAAGCCAGGTGGTCGAATACAATCATTCCGGCTTTCACATCGGTTTTAAGCGTCATGGCATTCGATTTGGCATACTCAAATATAACCCTGTTCTTTCCTTTCAGCTCTTTTCCATCAAAAACCGGCGCGCCAAAGTTTACATTATCCTTATCAAATGAAAGCACTTCGATTACCTTTTTAGTTGTGGCCTGGGTGTTTCCTTTCCAGCCCAGCAATACATAATAAGGTAGCCGGTTTCCGCTGGTTACGGGCACAATTTCATAATACCTTGCCCCAAACCATTTCTGGTTATTGGTAACGATGTTCGGATCATTCATATTCTCCGTTTGATCGATCAGTGGATAAAGCTTTAATGGGCCATTTTTGGTGTTCATTTGGATGGTACCGTAATAACGATAGCTGCCATTTTCGAGTTGTAAATACCAGGTTAAAGTTCTGAAAGCCTGATCGGGAGATTTAATTACCGATACATTTTTTAACGAATCGAAAGGGTATGCGAAAGAATTAGGCGTTTTTAGGGCTTCTACCAATAACTTAACAAACTTGCCGTTATTTTCGAGCTTCTCATTGTCGCTTAATGCAGTTGTGGTAGCTGTTGAAATCTTAATCAGTGAATCCTGAAAAACGTTTAGTTTACTGGGGGCCTGTTGTGCTTTTGCGTTAAAGCCCAGCAGGCCAATAAACAACAGGACAGGCAACTTTATGTTCTTCATCATACTTGATCGTGAGTTTTTACAGCTATTATAGTTATAGTTTAAGTTATGATATTTTTTCTATAACCAGTGCACTGGCACCACCGCCACCATTGCAAATACCTGCAACGCCGATTTTGCCATCGTTTTGTGCCAGTACCGAAAGTAAAGTAACTACGATCCGCGCGCCTGAGGCTCCCAGCGGGTGACCAAGCGACACAGCACCACCGTTAACGTTTACCTGGTTGTCATTTAGCCCGAGGAGTTGGTTATTGGCAATAGAAACTACCGAGAAAGCTTCGTTGATCTCAAAAAAATCAACTGCTTTAATATCAATATTGGCTTTGTGTAAAGCCAGCGGAATCGCTTTTGAAGGGGCTGTGGTAAACCATTCAGGTGCATGTTGGGCATCGGCATAGCCTAATATTTTGGCCAGGGGTTTTATGCCCAGCGCTTTTGCCTTATCGGCGCTCATTAAAACCAAAGCTGCAGCACCATCATTCAGGGTAGAGGCATTTGCGGCAGTTACCGTTCCGTCTTTTTTGAAAACAGGTTTTAGTGCCGGTATTTTATCAAATTTAACCGCTGTTGGCTCGTCGTCGGTATCGATTAAAGTAATATCGCCCTTGCGGTCTTTAACCTCTACAGCAACAATTTCACTTGCAAATTTTCCGGCAGTTTGTGCCGCCTGAGCTCTTTTGTATGAGTTAATGGCAAAATCGTCCTGTGCCTCGCGGCTAATCTTACATTCGGTAGCACAAAGTTCTGCTGCCGATCCCATATGGTAATCGTTGTAAACATCCCATAGCCCATCTTTTACCAGCCCGTCGGTTACTTGTCCGTGACCCAAGCGGTAACCATTGCGTGCTTTATCAAGGTAGTAAGGAACATTGCTCATACTTTCCATTCCTCCGGCTACAATAATATCGTTATCGCCATTGGCAATACTTTGTGCCGCCAGCATAATGGCTTTAGTACCCGATGCGCATACTTTATTAATGGTGGTTGCCGGTAAATCCGGTAAGCCGGCAAATTTGGCTGCTTGTGTTGCAGGTGCCTGACCTAAATTGGCCGATAAAACATTACCCATGTACACTTCCTGAATCTGCTCAGGGTTTAATCCAGCTTTTTCAATAGCCGCTTTAATAGCAAAGCCACCAAGCTGAGTGGCCGAAAATTGCGCTAACGAACCTCCAAAACTACCGATAGGCGTTCTAACAGCCGATACGATTACAACTTCTTTCATGTAAACTAAATTTTTTATGAATTTTTGGTTAGGCCGCTAAGTTAGTTAAACGTTAGAGGTTTGCAAAACCTATGTGCCTTAAATAATAAAAGAAGTCAGGTAAACCTATGAGGTTTCAAAAACCTCATAGGTTTGTTTGGAAAATAGCTGTTAGTATGCAAAAACCTCATAGGTTTGTTTGGAAAATAGCTGTTAGTATGCAAAAACCTCATGGGTTTAGTTGCGGAATATATGGTTTTAGAACCTACGAGGCTTGAAGGTGTCATTTTGATAGTAAAAAGAAGTCAAGTTTAAACCAGCGTGGTGCATGTAAAACTTGACTTCTTTAGTAAGCAAACCTCATAGGTTTGTTGCGGCTAAATTATTTAACAGTTAGCAATTTTATTCTTCTTTCGCTTTGCCTTTCTTACGCGATTTTATAGCCTGGGTAAGTAAAAACTCGATTTGCCCGTTTGTACTCCGAAATTCATCTGCAGCCCAGGTTTCTACTTCCTTTAATAAAGCAGGACTAATTCTTAATACAAAAGCTTTTTTATCTTTCTCCGCCATCTTTATTGTATTGCCTGTATATTATACCTGGTTTTTAAATTAATGAGGAACATCTCCATTTCATCTATTCTGTTCGAACTGAAGAGCAGTTTTTTTCCGTTTTTAAACTCCAGCTGCAAGCCCTTGTTTTTATCGTTTAAGATATAAGCTTTATCTCTAAACTTAAACCATAGGCGTGTTTTAATGCCGTAGCCACCATATTCAGAAAACGCATCATATTTTCTGATATAAGCCTTTTCAATGCTCATCCAGCTAAAAAGATTGGGTTTATAATGAAAAGGGAAATACCGGAAAGAAACGCCTTCTGCATTTATTCTTAAGGTTAGCTTGTTCTGCTGCACTAAAAAAATGATTAAAAAGGGTAGAAGGATAGCAAAAAGCGGAGCAAAGTACATTTTTTTAAATTCCTGCAAGGCAGTGCCGTCCTTATAAAAAATCAAGATTAGCAATGTTGGCAATAGCGTTGCTGCTGTTACCAGGTATAGCCACCAGATTTTTAAACCGTGTTTCTCCTCAAATTCCATTGTTCCTAGTTATATAGAGTACCTGTATTTACAACGGGTTGTACATGGCGGTCGCCGCAAAGCACCACCAATAAATTGCTAACCATTGCCGCCTTTCGTTCTTCGTCCAATTCAACAATACCTTTTTGCGAAAGTTTCTCTAAAGCCATTTCTACCATGCCTACAGCACCTTCAACAATGAGTTTACGTGCTGCAATTACTGCTGTAGCCTGTTGGCGTTGCAACATGGCGCTCGCAATTTCAGGTGCATAAGCCAGGTGCGAAATACGGGCTTCCAGTACCTCAATGCCAGCTCTTGACAAGCGTTCATTAAGTTCGTTTTCTAAAAGCTCGCTTACTTTTTCGGCACCATCTTTTAAGGTAATAGTGCTTTCTTCGCCCTCAGCGTGATCGTAAGGGAAAATATTGGCCAAATGCCTTACTGCAGCCTCGCTCTGGATATTTACGTATTGCATGTAATTCTCTACCGAAAAAATAGCTTTGGCCGTTTCATTTACTTTCCAAACTACAACAGCAGCAATTTCAATCGGGTTACCCAGTTTATCGTTTACCTTTAATTGCTGCCCGTTCAGGTTGTTGGCGCGCAACGAAACCTTTCTCTTGCTGGTTAAGGGGTTTACCCAAAAAAAGCCGTCGGTTTTTACTGTACCTACATATTTACCAAAAAGGGTTAATACTTTCGATTCGTTGGGGTTATTGATGATCAATCCTGG
The DNA here is from genome assembly GCF_903166585.1 of Pedobacter ghigonis. GTDB lineage: Bacteria > Bacteroidota > Bacteroidia > Sphingobacteriales > Sphingobacteriaceae > Pedobacter > Pedobacter ghigonis. The sequence goes on along the minus strand of NZ_CAESCM010000007.1, from coordinate 176,661 downwards.
TAAAACCAGAAAGAAATTGAAAGCCAGGATACAACCTCCCCAAATAAAGCTTTCGCTAACAAAACAAAAGACAGCTGCGCCTAAAAGCGCTAAAAATAAGGCGAATGTTAAATAGCCTGATGGCGGATTAATGATTTTTTCTTGATACATGATTGATATTAATTTGATATCATAAAGTAAAATATAAAAACTGGTAATTGCAAACAAAATCAGTAAAATGTATATTGAGATAAAAATGTTAATTTTGAACATATAATAATTACATCGTTTTGGCCAAAATCAAGAGAAATTCCCACAAAATCCTTTACCGTAAATATTCATCCAACCTGAAATATGTGATGATGATATTTACTGTTTTTATCATTACGCTATTCTTGCCCAAACAGCCCAGATTCAGGTATGAGTTTGAAAAAAATGCCGTGTGGAAAAATAAAGACCTGATTTCGCCTTTCAGTTTTGCGATTTTAAAAACGAGTCCGCAGGTAAGTGCCGATAAAAAGAACGCCCTGAAGGATATTTTGCCGGTTTATCAGCTGGATAAGGAAATTACGGCGAATGCGCTCGATGAGTTTTCGAACGAGTTTGATATTAAATGGAAATCGAAGCAGCTTGATGAAAAGGGGAGGGATGCTTATAAAAGCTCGGCCTATAAACTCCTGCAAACCATTTACCAGAAGGGTATTATTGGCTTAAATGTGAAACACCAGGTTGGAGGCAAGAATTACGATTTCTCGCTTATTGAAAATAATGTAGCCCAGGAACGTAATACGCAGGATGTTTTTACTGCCGAAACTGCCCTGAACTTTTTTAAAGATAATTTTAAGACACCCAATCCGGTAATGGGCGATTTGGTAGCCAATCTGGCAATCGATCATATTGCGCCAAATATTGTATTCGACGAGCGTTTAACCAAAACAATACAGGACAATACCATTAGCAATATTTCGACCACCAAGGGGATGGTGCAAAAAGGAGAGCTGATTGTAGCTAAAAACGATGTAATAGACGAGGAGATTTACCAGAAACTCGAATCGTATAAGGCTACTTACGATGCGCAGACCAAAACGATAGGTAGCAGGGCTCTGGTTTATTTGGGGCAGGTGGTGCTGGTTGGTTTTATCCTTACTATATTAATGTCGTTCCTGTTTCTTTTCCGGAAAGATATTTTCGCTGATAACAGGCAGCTGTCATTAATCCTGATTGTAACCACGGGTATGTTGCTGGCGCTTACCTGGGCTATAAAAATAGAAATCCCCAGTTTATACTATATACCGTTCTGTGTGGTTCCAATCATCATCAGGATTCTTTTCGATACGCGTTTGGCACTTTACCTGCATATGCTGGTAATTTTAATAGCCGGTTTTTTTGTTGCCAACAGTTTCGAATTTGTGTTTTATCAGGTTACGGCAGGTATGGTAGCCATTTTTAGTATCAAAAACTTTGTTAAGCGCGAACGGTTTCTGGTTTCGGCCCTGTTTATTTTATTGGCCTACTTCGTGGCTTTTGTAGGCATTGCTTTACTCCGAGAGGGCTCTTTCCGCGAAATAGAATGGATTAACTTTATTCCATTTGTATTTAGTGTGCTTTTGTCGCTGCTGGCCTATCCATTAATTTACCTGTTCGAGCGTATTTTTGGCATTACTTCGGATGTAGCCCTGATCGAGCTCACCAATACCAATAATAAACTGCTTAGAGAGCTTGCTTTTAAAGCGCCTGGCACGTTTCAGCACTCGTTGCAGGTGGCTAACCTTGCCGAGGCTGCGATATTTAAAATAGGAGGGAACTCGGTACTGGTAAGGGCTGGTGCCTTATATCACGATATTGGTAAGGTTGATAATCCGCAATATTTTATCGAGAACCAGAATACAGCGGTTAGTCCGCATGATAAGCTACCTTATGAGCAAAGTGCACAGATTATTATTCAGCATGTACATAAAGGAATTGAGATTTTAAGGAAGAACCAAATCCCCGAAGCGATTATCGATTTTATCAGAACGCATCATGGAAATACCCGGGTCGATTATTTTTATCAGTCGTTTTTGAAAAATTCGCCCGAAAAATTTGTCGACGAAAACATTTTTCGTTACCCCGGACCGATACCTTTTAGCAAAGAAACTGGTGTGTTAATGTTGGCAGATTCGGTCGAAGCTGCCTCAAGAAGTCTGAAAAATCCCGATGCGCAGAACATAAATGACCTGGTTGAACGGATAATTAACTACAAATTGGAGCAAAATCAGCTTGATGACTGCGATTTAACGTTAAAAGATATTGAAACTATCAAATTGATATTCAAGACGATGCTGATGAGTATCTATCATGTGCGCATAGATTATCAACAATTATCATAATTTTTTTTTGCAGAATAACTTGTTTTACTATATTTGCAGACCTCAAAACAACGCCGGTAGGGCGAAAAAAGGAGGTTGAAAAGGTGAGGTGCCTGAGAGGCCGAAAGGAACAGTTTGCTAAACTGTCGTACTGGTAACGGTACCGCGGGTTCGAATCCCGCCCTCACCGCTGAAATAAAAAAAAGTTGGTAAAAAAAATGGAAAACCCAATAAAATCCATATCTTTGCCATCCCTTAGAAATAAGGTTAAATAAAAGATCGATACCAAAGTTCGGGATGTAGCGTAGCCCGGTATCGCGCCTGCTTTGGGAGCAGGAGGTCGTAGGTTCGAATCCTGCCATCCCGACTAAAAGTTCAATCCACTTTACAACAGGATTAAAAAAAGATCGATACCAAGTTCGGGATGTAGCGTAGCCCGGTATCGCGCCTGCTTTGGGAGCAGGAGGTCGTAGGTTCGAATCCTGCCATCCCGACGAAACAAGGATTCAAAATCCGTTAAAAACCCTCTGGTCAATCTGATTAGAGGGTTTTTTGTTTTTCCTCACTCCACAACTTTTCTGCTTGATCCCTGTTTAGCTTAATAAAACGATTTAGTTTGTGTTAAAATTTAGTATCTTGTTCACCAGACCAAATAAGAGCGAAAATTGTTATGAAAAAAACGAGTTTACCCATCTACCTGTCCATATTCGTGCTGGTGCAGCTGTTATTTAACGGAAATCTTAACGCACAGGTGCCCAAACTGCCAACAAGGTGGGCTGCAGAAGCAATAGGCAATTTAAATCCCTTTCCGGAATATCCCCGTCCTCAACTGGTAAGAGCGGAATGGCAATCGCTTAATGGCAAGTGGGATTACATTGGCGGAAAAGAAAAGATGAGTGCCCAGGATCCAAAATCGGCACTTGATTTTAAAGGCAATACGCAACAAATTCTGGTGCCTTATTGTCCGGAATCTGTTATTTCAGGCATTGAGCGCAAACAGGAAATCAATATGTGGTACCGCAGGAGCTTTGAAATCCCAAAGGCCTGGAACGGAAAAAATGTGCTGGTTAATTTTGAGGCGGTAGACCATCAGGCCACCGTATTCGTGAACGGTAAAAAGGCAGGTACGCATTCAGGCGGGTATGATGCCTTTTCTTTTGATATTACAGCTTTATTAAAAGGAGGTGTTAATGAAATTATTGTTGCTGCCTACGATCCTAACGATGGCCGCATGCCTTCGGGAAAGAATGGTCCGCGTGGCGATTATACTTTCAGTTCTGGTATCTGGCAGAGCGTGTGGCTCGAGCCGGTTAATAAAGTCCACATTAAAAATATCCGTGTATTGCCCGATCTGGAAAATAACAGGCTTCAGGTAAGTGTTGATGCGCTACCTTCGGAGGTTGTGGCAGTAGCGTTGGACGGCAAAAAAATAATTGCAGAAGCTCAGGGCAGTGCAGGGAAAACTTTTTATTTGCCAATTCCGAAACCCAGGGCCTGGTCGCCTGAAGATCCTTTTTTATATGATTTAAAAATCACTTTAAAAGCCGCCAATGGAAAAATTACCGATGAAGTAAGCAGTTATTTTGGTATGCGGGATATCAGGCTTGGAAAGGTTTCGGGGCTAGTGCGCCCGCTGCTGAATGGAAAGTTTATCATGCAGGTCGGCTTGCTCGATCAGGGCTATTGGCCAGATGGCATTTTGACTGCACCAACAGATGAGGCACTTAAATCAGATGTTGCATTTACAAAGAAAGCCGGCTTTAACCTTATCCGTAAGCACATGAAAACCGAACCTAAACGCTTTTATTACTGGGCCGATAAAATGGGGGTATTGCTTTGGCAGGACATGCCCGCAATCTGGTATCAGCATGAGGATACGGCAAGGGTACGTACGGCTTTTCGCAAGGAACTTAAGGCCATTATGGACGAACATTATAATTCGCCCTCGATCATTGCCTGGGTGCCCTTTAACGAAAACTGGGGCGCTTTTGATGTGCCCGAAATTACGGATTGGGTGAAAAAATATGATCCATCCCGGTTGATTAACGGAAATTCTGGTTTCAATAATAATCCGGGTTACCAGAAAGCTGCCGGTGACCCTGGTAATGGTGATTTTGTAGATACACACATTTATGTTGGTCCGTATGGGGCGTCAAAACCCGACAATAAACGGGCAGCATCCCTGGGCGAATATGGTGGTGTTGGTCTTTTTGTAAGAGATCACATGTGGCCGGTAGAAAATAACGCCTATGCTTACGAAGCCACCAGCGAAGCACTAACAGACCGCTATGTACTGATGATGAACCAGGTTGAGCAGCTGATGAAATATAAAGGGCTAAGTGTTTCTGTTTACACTCAAACAACCGATGTTGAGCATGAAGTGAATGGTTTGCTAACTTACGATCGCGCAGTTGAAAAGATGGATGTCAAACGCGTTAGTGAGATTAACAAAATCATCATTGAAGAAGGCAAAAAATTAAATGTGGAGTAACTCATACCACAACAATTTATTAGCAACCGTAATTGCATAAAATAATCAAAAATTACAGTTGATCTTACAGCGTGATAACCGGAATATCGGTTATCACTTTTTTTAGTGCGCCGGGCATGGCAATCGACTATAGGGTTAGAGTCCCGAACACGCTTAGCAGTAGGAAGTGTTAGCTAGAGACAAGGGTGTCGTGGGTGACTGCGGATCAGTAAAGCTGCATGGGAGCACATTGGCGATGAAAACAAAATGATTGATAAAGCGGCCTGGTCTACCCGCAGGGATCGTGAGTTTGCTGAAAAACCAAGAGAAGTAAAACGTCATCGCATGGTGCTTAAATACGATACTACTGATGGTTCGAGGGTGATCCTTTCGGGTATTAACGAACGTAAAGATTCTATTTACGTGGTGCTCGATCGTTACGACAGGCAATATGTATTACCAAAGAGCACTTTGAGTGCAGGTAAATATTAAGGCGATGAACAAAAAAACGGTTCTCATACTGGCATTTCCTGTAGCCTTGTTATTGATGTCGCTAAAAACGGCATTCGTACCCATGCAGGCTCAATTGCCCTTAACTGACAGCTTAAAGCGGCCGGCTAAATTTGGTTTTGGCCGGCCGGCTACCACTCAGGAAATCGCAGCCTGGGATATCGACGTTCGTTCGGATGGGAAGGGATTGCCGGCAGGGCAGGGCGATGTAAAAAAGGGCAAGACATTGTATGCGCTTAAATGCGCCGTATGCCATGGTGCTGAGGGTACCGAAAAGTCCGGCGTAAAACTCCCTGGGAATGCTTTGGTAGGCGATACATCGGCCACCAGCAAGTCAAAAACCATCGGCAATTACTGGCCTTATGCCACAACTTTGTTCGATTATATGCGCCGCGCCATGCCTTACAATCTTCCCGGATCCTTAAGTAATGATGAGGTTTACAGCATAACGGCCTATCTGCTCAATGCCAACAAAATTATCAAAGCAGATTTGGTGCTCGATGCCAAAAACCTGTACAAAGTAGTAATGCCAGCTAAAAAACTGTTTATTATGGACGATCGTAAAGGAGGCCCCGAAATAAAGTAATGGAAAAGAGCAGGAATAATAATCAGGAAATAGCCACTGGTAAAATCAGCAGGCGTACTTTATTGGGAGGAGTAATTGCTGCTGCAGTTTTGCCTGTACAATCGCTGTTTGCTGATGAAATACAAACTGAAACAACTACGCTGCCGGATATTGCCGACGATCCAACCAAAATCGTAGGCCCCGGGCCAAGCCCTTTGGGTAAACGCTCAACATTTGAGCAGCCGGTACGTAAACCTTCCGATATTTCTTCGCGTACCCCTTTGCAGGATCTGCACAGTACCATTACCCCGGCCGATCTTCATTTTGAACGCCATCATGCAGGTATTCCAACCATCGACCCGGCAAAACACGAACTGCTGATCCATGGTCTGGTCGATAACCCGATGAAGTTTAACCTTGCCGATATCAAAAGGTTTCCATCTGTTACCCGTACCTGTTTTATCGAATGCGCTGGTAACTTCCGTACGGGCAAAACCGAAATGACTCTGCAAGATATTTTAGGCCTAACCAGTCAAAGCGAGTGGACGGGCGTAATGCTATCAACCATATTTAACGAAGTGGGCATTAGCGATAAAGCCAAATGGTTTTTGGCCGAAGGCTCGGATGCTGCCGTAATGACCCGCACCATCCCGATTGCAAAAGCCTGGGATGATGCCATGATAGTTTATGCACAGAACGGTGAAGCCATACGGCCCGAGCAGGGTTATCCCATCAGGCTGCTTTTGCCCGGTTTTGAAGGCAATATGAACATTAAATGGCTAAGGCGTATCGAACTTTCGGAAGAACCCTACATGACCAGGGAAGAAACGTCAAAATATACTTACGCGGTAAAAGATAAAATCAGAATGTTTAGCTTTGAGCTGGATGCGCGTTCCATTATTACCTATCCATCTTACCCGCAACAGGTAAATAAGGGCTGGGTAGAAATACGTGGAATTGCATGGAGTGGCAGGGGGAAGGTAGAAAAGGTAGAAGTAAGTACCGATGCCGGAAAAACGTGGCAGTTGGCCAATTTGCAGGAGCCAGTGCTCAGTAAGGCACATACTTATTTTAGGCACCTGTGGAATTGGAAAGGCGAGGCTACTGAAATCTTAAGCCGCGTTACCGACGAAACCGGCTATTTACAGCCCACTTTAGCACAATTGGTAGAAGCCCGTGGCGTAAACCTGGGTGGTTACCACATGAATCCAATTACTGCATGGCAGATCAAAAATGACGGAACCGTTTTATTTAAACCGGAAACCATAAAATAACCAAATGAAACCAGAAAAACGGGATTATGATGCAATTGTAGTAGGATCGGGGCCAAACGGACTGGCTGCGGCTATCCTTTTGCAGCAACAGGGGCTTTCCGTTTTGATAATAGAAGGTAAAGAGGTGATTGGGGGCGGACTCAGCTCGGCCGAACTCACTTTGCCTGGCTTTACGCACGATGTATGTTCGGCTATTCACCCCATGGCGTTGGCTTCGCCCTTTTTTAAAACCCTGCCTTTGGCTGAGCATGGATTGGAATACCTGCAACCTGTTTTGGCTGCGGCCCATCCTTTTGATGATGGTAGTGCTGCCATACTGGATCATTCCATCCAAAAAACTGCTCAATACTTGGGTACTGATGCCAAAACCTATACTTCCCTGATGGAAAACATCACAGCAGCATGGCCACTGATTGATGAAGATGCTTTGGGACCTTTACATTTCCCTAAGCACCCATTGGCAATGGCAGGTTTTGGATTAAAAGCCCTGAGCAGTGCTACAGGTTTTGTAAAACGCTTTAAAGAAAAGCACGCCCGCGGACTTTTTGCCGGAATGGCTGCACATGCCATACAACCCCTAAGCAATTTAAGCACTACGGCCATTGGCTTGGTATTAATGGCCAGCGGACACCTTAAAGGCTGGCCGATTCCCAAAGGCGGATCAAAATTTATTGCGGATGCATTGGCTGGTTACTTTAAATCGCTGGGCGGAAAAATCGAAACCGGAACCTTTGTTACTGCTTTGGATCAATTGCCTTCTGCCCATGCGGTGCTTTTTGATGTAACCCCGAAACAATTGTTGCAGATCGCAGGGCATAAATTCTCCAGTATTTACAAATGGCAGCTCGAACGTTACCGTTACGGTATGGGGGTGTTTAAAGTAGATTGGGCACTGGACGGACATATTCCATTTACTGCCGAAGCATGCCGTACCGCAGGAACCATACACCTGGGCAATACTTTCGAGGAAATAGCCGAAGGCGAACTGATGACCAGTAAAGGCAGGCAGGCAGAAAAACCTTTTGTGCTTTTGGCACAGCAGAGTTTGTTCGATCCATCGCGTGCACCCGAAGGAAAACAAACGGCCTGGGCCTACTGCCATGTTCCCAACGGATCGAAACAGGATATGACAAGTCTGATCGAAAGTCAGGTAGAACGTTTTGCCCCGGGTTTTAAAGATTTAATCCTTGCAAAACACACCATGAATACCGAACAGATGGAAGCGCATAACCGAAACTATATCGGCGGGGATATAAACGGAGGAATATTAGACCTCGGACAATTGTTTACCCGTCCGGCCTTAAGGTGGTCGCCATATAAAACCTCTGCCAAAGGCTTGTACATCTGCTCGTCGTCTACCCCGCCTGGAGGAGGCGTGCATGGCATGTGTGGCTATAATGCCGCAAAAAAAGTATTAAAAGATATTTTCAACATAAAAATCAGATAACCACAAAGAAAAACTATGTCAACACAGAACAGTGCTACGGGAACTACCGGAGCTTTAACAGATGCAGGTATAACTCCCGACAAAAAAACATTTTTACAATCGCTTACCGAAGATTGGTGGGCGGTAATATTAGGAACAATCATTATTGCCACTGTACTTTATTTAACCAATAACGGTACTACAATTACTTTACCTGCCTACAAATGGGCTACTTCCGAAGACCTTTTTGGTAAAATCCTTTCAGGCCAGAATTTATTACTCATTTTAGAAACAGGCGCAGTTTTTCTGGCACTTGCTGCTATTGCCATTGGCCTTTCAGGCGGTAATGTAGCCAGGTTTGCTGCAGGTTTTTCACTCATTTACTTTTTTGCTATTATTTCATTCATTATAGGTGGCAACAAAAACGTATCTTATTTCGGATTGGAATATGTGGTGTTCGCCCTGCTTATCGGTATCTTTTTGGGCAATGTGGTAAAGCTGCCCGATTGGTTAAAAGAAGCCGTTCGCTCTGAGTTTTACATCAAAACCGGTCTGGTAATTTTGGGTACTACCATTTTATCTGCCGATTTAATTAAAGCCGGTTTACCCGGTATTGTACAGGCTGTTATCGTGGTAACAGCCGTTTGGTTTTTCTCCTTATGGTTAAGCCGTAAATTAAAAGTGGATGATGAATTCGGTGTGATTTTAGCATCTGCCGTGTCCATTTGCGGAGTTTCGGCAGCGATTGTTGCCGCAGGCGCGATTAATGGCGATAAACGTAAGCTATCTTATGTTACTACACTGGTTTTGATTATGGCCATCCCGATGATGATCATCCAACCCTGGGCTGTAAGGTATTTTCATATTCCGGATGTAATTGGCGGTGCCTGGCTGGGCGGAACATTAGATACCACTGCAACGGTTACTGCAGCTGGCGATCTGGTTGGGCCAATCGCGGTTAAAGCCGGGGTAATTGCTAAATTTTCGCAGAATGTATTTATCGGGGTAGCGGCGTTTTTTATCGCCATCTGGTGGGCCTATAAAAAACCAAAAGGCGAAAAAGGCGAGGTATTGGTTAAAGCAGAAAGCCCGGGACTTAAAATTGTATGGGAGCGATTCCCGAAATTTGTACTGGGATTTGTTGCCGCATCGCTGGTATTCTCTTTCCTGCTGTCGCCGGCAACCGCAAAAAGTGTTGCGCCAACCTTAAACGGATTGCGTACCGTTTGGTTCGCCATTGCCTTTATCTCAATCGGTATGGAAGCTAAATTTTCATCGCTGGTAAAATTACAGGGCGGCAGGCCGGCATTCACTTTCGTAACCGCGCAGATTTTTAACATCTTCTGGACATTGTTGTGGGCTTATATCCTGTTTGGCGGTTATTTGTTTCCTGTACCAGATTTCAAATAATAAATAAATAAACCTCGTGTAATATGTATAAAAGCTGCTATAAATTTTATCAGGACTTTTGACCAGAAGATTAGGCTGATCTGCTTGTTTAAACGTGTATGTTTAAAAGTTCTTAATTGCGCATAATTAAAACTACATACATTTTGATTTTTGTCAAAATGAATATGAGAATTTATTGCTGTTAAAATAGAGATTAACATTATTTTTGTTGCACATGAATTTGATTGTCTATCCAGTTCACGTAAGTAGTATTTGTCTAACTTGTGATGACTTTAGATAAAGGAAGGGTGGACATGCGAGTGTTTACCCTTTTTTATTTCAACTGGATATAGTGAGACCATTCCAGTGTTTTGGAGTGCTGGTTATGAGTTTTACATTTTAGAAAAAAATTATACATATTAATTTACAATCAGGCATTTTAAATCATGATTGAGCAAAAAATAACTAAATTTATAAAGTAAGATTAAATCAACGGGACGATTTAGAAATTACGAATTGGCCATCCTTTATGGGTGGCCTTTTTTGTATTAACTGATTTCAAGCTGTAGGATGATACATAGGAAAACGGCTCTCAGAAATTGTACTGCTAAAACCGCAGATAATAATTTATAAAGCGCTGCTATTGTCCATGTCTGGATTGAATTACAACATTAATTTCATGAATTTTAACGATTGTCTCTATAAAAAGACCACTTTTCTACATTAAACATTGTATTTTCGGGAAATAGATAGTCTAAATCTGTAGGAAAAACTTTAAAGCACTATCTTTAATCCCGAAATAAAAGGCTGAGCATGTATAAGTGTATAATAGTTGATGATGAGCCCCATGCAGTAGCAGGACTAAAGCGGTATATTGATACCATTCCTCAAATGGAGTTAGTTAAGAGTTACACAGATCCCCTTAAAGCACTTATGGAAATAACTGCTGGCGACCCTGTTGACCTTATTCTGCTGGATGTTGATATGCCTGGAATCACCGGAATCGAGCTTGCACAGGTGGTGCGACAGAAAACAACCAAACTAATCTTTACTACAGCCCATAAACAATACGCCTTTGAAGCTTTTGAAGCAGAAGCTGATGCGTTTCTGCTAAAACCATATTCCTTAGGCAAGTTCATGGTTACTTTTAACAGGTTGTTCCCTCAGAAAACAGATGGGGAGAAACCGGAGGATGATGATTTCATGTTTATCAAGAGCAAGGAAGAAAACCTCCGCCTGATTAAGGTCAACTACAGCGATATTGTTGCTGTAGAAAGTAAGCTGAATTACGTACAGGTACATACCCTGAACAAAAGTATATTAACCTATACAACGCTTAGCGAGATATCGAGGAAGCTCCTGGCACATGATGGCTTTCTGCAATTTCAGCGAAGCTTTATTCTTGCACAGGATTATATCGACTACATTGAGGGGAATACAATCCGGATGATGAATGGAACCAAAATCAGTGTGGGAGAATACTACAGGAAATACTTCAACGAATTCGTTGATAAAAAACTTTTCAGGGCAAAACGGAAGGGATAACCGATGCCCTGAAATGAAGTTTAGAAGGAAATTAGACCAGTGCCTGTAGCTGTTGTTGAGTAGGTGCTACTAGAAGTGTCGGTAGGGGTTGTTCCGAACGCTAGCTGCTGGTTTTTAACTGATTTAAAGATAAATACAGTTTTGGTTCTCAAAGTGATTTTTAGCTTTTTCATAACTTTTTTTTATGAAAGCTAGGGCTGGGAAACAGGCGTAAAAAAGAACTTATATAGTACCCGTACTATTCTATTTAGAAAGGAAAAAGCACATGAAAAAAACTATTTCAGCATGGTTTGGAGAATATTGGATGCATATTCTGATCTGGTCGATCTTTATTTCCTATGAGGTGATCGCCATCGGTTTATTGGTTGGGGACTTTGGTCACCCTGTAAACTATATTTCGCACTATATCCTCACCATTGGAATGTTTTACTTATCGGCGCTTGTAATATTGCCTGCCGGGTTAAAAGATAGAAATGCGGTGATCTGGAAATTGCCACTGGGGGTGATGTTTCTTTTTGTGAGTTTTCTGCTCACCAACTTTGCGGTTGATTTGGTAATGATTCATTATAAATTTGCCATCCGTGCTGAAGGTTTTAACCTCAGCAGAAGTTATACGGGTAAAATCCTCTATCGCTGGGTTTATGTTTTTGGCCTTTCAACTGCGTATTTCTTTTTGCGGGGTTTTATTGCCGAACGTGCCCGTACAGCGGCAATGGAAAAGCAGCGGCTCGAAAAACTAATCGAAGAAGAAAAAATGAAACGTTCTCTTTCCAAGGCACAGAACGATTTTCTGAAAGCGCAAATCAATCCACACTTTCTGTTCAATACACTCGATTTTATTTATCACAGTGTTTCAGAACTTTCACACGATGCTTCCGAAGCTGTAATGACTTTGTCGGAAATGATGCGCTATGCAGTAGACTCGGGAGAGTTAGAAGAAACAGTAGTACTGGGAGCGGAGGTTGAACAGGTAGAAAAACTGATTTACCTTTACCAGTTGCGTAAAGAAATGGGGATTCCGGTGATGACTTATTTTGCAGATGAAGTGATGGAACTGCATTTTATTCCCCTGATATTACTTACCCTGGTAGAGAACATATTTAAACACGGAAACGTGAGCCCTGATAGTGCCGAAATTCAGATCAGTGCGGTAGTGGAGAATGAGGAGCTGGTGATCGAGACCAGTAACGGTGTTAATCTGAGGCCAAAACCAGCCAGCAGTGGTGCAGGTTTGAGGAATATCAGAGACCGGCTTCGTTTTGCTTATGGAGCGGATGTAGATTTTCAGTCTAAATTAGTAGGGGATCTTTTTAAAGTACGCATTGCTATTCCGCTGCCAAGGATCGAAACCCAGGAAGAACGCAAGGAACTTTTAACTACTAACCTAAATTAATCTTTATCCCGTAAATACCCTTGTTCGTGTAGAAACCTGCAGATTTAATCCCTGAAAAATGGATAGCCGGATTTTATTGATCAAATTGGAGCATCAGTCGCCCAGTTTATCATCATATGAAAAAGGAATCGGTTTCAGTAGGGAATTTGTTTTCTACACTATTTTTTCATGTAAGTAGTGCACGCCAGGTACGTGATGAATTTGATCTGTTCTGGAGAAGAAACCCGACCAGAAGGGGAGCGGCGGGTATGGCCTATTTTATTCGCCACAGCGCTTTACTGCAATGTTTCGACTGTATGCTTTTTTTGTTTAGCTCCAAACAGGTTTGGATGGATGGCGGCTTGGGCGCTTTTGCGGCTCAAAAAGGGGTAGTTGGCCCTTTGCTACCGCTCACATCTGGAGATCAGATCGAAAAGCTCTATTATTTACTTATTGAACACGAAAGTGAAATCAAAGATATATTCAGCATGCACAACAATGCTGCTGCTACCATGTGTTTTCTGAACCATCAGTTAATGCACATCGAAAATGTGTTGCACGACTTTGGAGAGGTTATGAAGCAGGTTGAACTTATTACCGTCTAAATTAAATTATTGACGGCGCGCTCAGTTAAAAACATTGCGGGATATGAAAATATCCTGCAGGTTTTTGACGTTTCAGTCATCAGCAGAAAAATGCATAGAATCACTTTCATCTATGGCAATTGGAGGCTGACTGTTGGTCATTATTCAAACTTAAAACCAGATGTTGCAGGCTTTCTGAGGGTTATGAATAAGGGTTTAAGCAGGTTTTATTAGAAGCGCTGAATATGCATTATCTCCGGTTTTAAGGCTGCAAATTGTGCATAAATAAAATGTTTCTCGTTTCCAGCTACTTACCCTGAAGGCATTTGTAAATGGTGCCGAAGATGGTAATTTTGTGCCATGAAGGTTACGGTAAATGCTATTTTAGAGACGGAATTCAGACAAGATCCAGCGCTGGCCAGGATCATGAACAACAGGTTACAGCGTGCTGCACAAGAACTACAAGACCTTCATCTTCGTGATTTATGCGGGCTAAGGTCCACAGTGCATAACCTTATCATCCATTTAAGTTATAACCAGAAATACAAAATCCGTTACCGGATACTAAACGATGTACCTGCTGCTGTAGAGTTTATGGTTGCAGAAAGGTCGGGAAAGCTGGGTTATATCAAACACAGAAACCTGTTGCCCCAAAACCAGTAAAGATATCGTAGTGGCGGATCTGTAACCGGAAAATAATTGCCTGGTGCTGATGCTAAAAACATTATCGATGCAGTAGCTGTTTTTCATTTATGAAAGACCTCGCCAGGAGATTCCAGACTAACCCAATCTTACTACCCCAAGACATTACACCCAATGGAAAATCCCTGCAGGTTGTTTGCCTGCTCAATCCCGGTGTGTTCCGTTTTGAAGGAAAAACCTGGCTGCTGGTAAGGGTTGCAGAAAACATTGCCAGCAAAGAGGGCTTTGTCTTTTTCCCGACAATGGATGAGCAGGGAAAGCTCGAAATCGTAACGGTGCCACTTAACGACCAGGAGTTAATTGCAACTGATGCCCGGGTAATGAACTATCGGGGGCTGGATTACCTGACTACCATTTCGCACCTGAGACTGCTGAGTAGCGACGATGGGATCCATTTTTCTGAAAGCGAAGCATACCCCGGGCTGTTTGGAAAAGGTGAATTAGAACGTTTCGGGATTGAAGATTGCAGGGTAGTGGAGATAGAAGGTATCTTTTATCTCACCTACACGGCGGTTTCGGCATCAGGAGTTGGTGTTGGCCTGCGCAAAACTACTGACTGGAAGAATTTTTCGTTGCCGGTGATGATGCTCCCGCCACACAATAAAGATTGTGCGCTGTTCGACGAAAAAATAGGTGGGAAACTTTTTGCCTTACATCGTCCCAGTTCGAAAGAAATAGGCGGTAATTTCATCTGGCTTTGCAGCTCTCCCGACGGTGAACACTGGGGGAATCATAAATGCATCATCAAAACGAGACCGGGCATGTGGGACAGTGCCAGGGTTGGTGCTGGCGCGGCCCCGATAAAGACCGAAAAAGGCTGGCTGGCTATATATCACGGAGCAGACGAGGCGAACCGGTACTGTTTAGGAGCATTCCTGCTTGATTATGATAACCCGGCCATTGTTTTGGGCAGAACCATCGAGCCAATTATGGTTCCCAAAGAGCCTTATGAGTTGAGTGGATTTTTTGGAAAGGTGGTTTTTACCAACGGGCATGTAGTAGAAGGAGATAAGTTAACGGTTTATTATGGCGCGGCAGATGAATTTGTCTGTGGAGCAGTGTTTTCCATTTCAGAAATACTGGCTGTAACGGTTGCGGTTGGCTGAACGGATGATTGAGCGCATACTTTGCTTTAAACGGTAACGAATACAAGCACAAAAAAAAAAACCAGTTTTTACGAAAACAACATTCTATTTAATTAGATTTGAAATGTATCTTAAAAAATACCCCCTTTTAACAGGGAATTAGTTTTATGCCACATTCAATGACCCGGATTGCCCTATTTTTTATTTTTCTTTTTGCTTCTTTAAATGTCGTCCACGCGCAGGAGAGTTTTATCGGAGATATCAACTACCAGCTACTGGAAAAGTATGTTGATCTCGCCCTGAAAAATTATCCCAAAAGGAAAATGTATAAAGCCAGCGAACTCAGTGCAAAGGCAAAAATTGGTGTTGCAAAGGCAACCTATCTGGATGCCTTTACCGCATCTTACAATTACAGCCCAAACAATGCTGCCCGTTATAATACAGCAAACCCCTATACATTGAACGGTATACAGTTCGGGATCTATTTTAACGTAGGGATTTTATTCCGTACACCAGCGCTGGTGCGCCAGGCCAAAGAAGAACATAATGAGAAATTTTATCAGGCCCAGGAATACGATATCCTTTTGAAATCCGAAGTTAAAAAAACATATTTCGAATATCTTCGCGAGGCTGCCGATTTAAGGGTTAAGGCGCAGACCTATATAGATAACAAAGCGGCGAGCGATGGCCTTCGTTACAAATTTGAGAAGGGAGAATCGACTTTAGACGATTATACCAAAGCCAAAACCTTAACCTCCTACGCTAACTCCGAAAGATTACTGGCAGAGCTCAATCTCTTAAAAGCGAAAGAATCGCTTGAAGCATTGATTGGCGAAGTTTTGGAAAATGTGAAATAATACAGAATGAACATAAAGAAATCCTTAGAAACAATTAAAAGATACAGGTGGATTATCATCGCTATCTTCATTTTGACAACGATTGCAGGTTTTTTCTTTCTCAGAAACCTGCCAAAAGACTATAAATCCGAAGCCAAACTTTCAACTGGCCTGCTTGATCCGTCGAGGCAACTGGCGCCTGATAATGCCAGCTATACAGGGCCTGATATCATTATAAAACTTAACCAGCAGTTTTCTACCATCATGGACATCATGAGGATGCCCAAAAATATAAGTCTGCTTTCTTACCGGTTGATATTGCACGACCTGAAGGATGAAAAAGGTTCGTTTAAGCCGTGGAGTGAAGAAATTAAGGCATTAACCGATGCGCAAAGAAAAGAGGCTATTGCCATTTATGAAGGCCGCTTAGCCAAACGGCAGGTACTCACGCCACTCGATAATGGTAACATTCAGCTTTATAAGATTGTTACTTCGATGGGCTATGATGAGAAGAGCCTGAACAAAAAACTGGACATCAACCACGAACAGAACAGCGATTTTATCTCAGTAGCTTTTACCTCGAACAATACCCTGCTTTCGGTTTTTGTTGTAAATACGCTTTCCAAAGATTTTATCAATAATTATAGCCTCGAACAAATCGGTAATAAAAATACAGCTATTCTGGTACTCGATTCTTTGCTGAAGAAAAAAGAGGCAATTATGAACGACCGGATACGCCAGCTGAAAGACTACAAGATCAGTAACGGCGTGCTAAACCTGGATAAACAATCTCAGATTGTTTATCAGCAGATTACTGATAATGAAAATAAGAAAAACCAGGCACTGATTGATAAACAAGCTGCGGAGGCCGCATTAAAAAGCGTTAATGAGAAGTTGGAGAGCAGAACCAACGATAAGTACCTGGGTGCTGAAGTGATTGAGGATAACCGCGCCATTATCAGCATAAAAAATAAAATCCAGGTGGCAGAAGATCACTATTTGCGCAACGGATATAAGCCGGCAGATAAAAAAACTGTAGATTCATTACAACTCTTGCTCAGTGCAAGGCTGGTCAAATCAAATGACCAGTATGTAAGCGATCCGCTTATTGCCAAACAAAGCCTGGTTCAGCGTCGTATTTCGCTTGGGGTAGAAATTGAAAAAGCGACAGCGGGTATAGGCGATATCGATCGGGAACTGGCTAAGCTGAATGCAAAATTCACCGGTATGGTTCCTTTTGATGCGGGGGTACAAAACCATGAACAAAAAGCTGATGTAGCAACCCGGGAATACCTGGAGATACTGGCGCGTTATAACCAAACCAGCCTGGATAAGAATATCGGTTTGCGTCTGCAATTGGTGCAAGAAGGAATTCCAACACTTCCCGAATCATCAAAAAAACTCATATACCTGGCCATGAGCGCTATTGCCTGTATCGCAATCTGTTTTTGTACGCTGTTTTTGATATCTGTTCTAGATCGTTCGGTTAATAATGCTGCAGAACTAAAAGAGGCTTTACCTGCAAAGCTTATTGGAGAGTTGGATTATATCAGGCCCGATAATGATAGCATAGCTAAAATATGGGGAGGGCAGCATTCCGAAAGCGAATATCTGGCTTTTAAGAACCAGCTGCGGCCCCTGCGTTTTGAGCTCGATAACAAGCTATTTAATAGCAACCAAAAGGTATTGGGGATTACAGGCTTTGGCTCAACGCAAGCTCAGGCATTTACCGTATTAAATTTAGCATACGCTTTTGGCCAAATGAATAAAAAGGTGTTGTTGATTGGAGATCAGGAACTGATACCAGCGTTGCAGAGGTTTAAAGTTGGTGTAAATCAGTCGGTAAGAGCGGTGTTGCAGGGCGAAAATGTGATTGAAAGCGAACCTTTTTCATTTATAAAAAATGATCTTGACGGCCAGTCCTTACTCGAAATCAAAGACCGGGAAGCACTTGCTGGAGTTTTTGGGTCGATCAGGGATCGCTTCGATTTAACCATTGTAGCGCTCGATCCTTTGAATGATGTTGCCCTAAACCGCGAATGGATGTCGTTTATAGGATTATACACTGCAGTATTTGTAGCCGGATCGGCATTGGATGATAAAGAGAAAGCGGCACTTGCTGCATTAAATGAGGATGAAAAGTTTACTGGCTGGGTAATTACCGGGGTAAAACAAAAATAGGCAGTCCCGATGCTCAAAAATTTAAATGCATATATTGTTGACCATAAAAAAAAGATCATATTTTTTATAGTTTCCTTGTGCCTTTCAGTCCTGGTGGCAGCTTCTACCTATTCATTTGGAATCATGGGTCCATTGGCTGTATTGGCCATTGTAGCACTGGGCATTTTCATGGTTAGTCTTTTTCGCGATCCCCGCACGGGTGTTTGGGTATATCTGGGCTACTGTTTCATCCTGGGCTTTTTAGTAAAATATTTTCTGAATATCCCTGTTGGACTTGCGCTCGACGGAATATTGATCCTCACGTGGGCAAGCATATTGATTCATGGAAAAAGATTCGATTGGGACCGGCTGAAAAATGAGCATGTTTTGTTTTCATTGGTCTGGTTTGTGATCAGCTTTTTACAGCTCCTAAACCCCTATGGGGCCAGCTTTACCGGCTGGTTTAACGAGCTCAGGTTTGCGGCCCTTAGCTGGTTGCTGGTAGCCCCATTTGTATTTCTGTTGTTTAACAAGAAGGCCGATTTAAACCGCTTTATCATAGCCATATTGCTGTTTTCTCTTGTTGCTACGCTTTATGGTATGAAACAGCTTTATTTAGGCTTGTTAACCGGAGAGCAATTGTGGTTAAATGCAGGAAATGCAGGTACGCACATCATTAATGGTAAGCTCAGGGTATTTTCCATGTATTCGGATGCAGGCCAGTTTGGCGCCTCGCAGGCAATTATGGCCGTTATAGCCCTAACGCTGGCTGCAGGGCCTTTCCATTTCGTTAAAAAAGTAATTTTTGCACTCTGTGCACTGGTTTTTCTCTACGGTATGGCCATTTCGGGTACCAGAGGTGCTTTGTTCGCGTTGGCGGCCGGTTTGTTTTCTGCCCTTTTTTTAAGCAGGAATTTCAAGGTCTTAATTTTAGGAGCGCTATGTTGTGCGGCAGGTTTTGGCGTGTTAAAGTATACCACAATAGGCGATCATATTTTCCAGGTTAACCGCTTAAGGAGCGCACTTAACCCGAAAGATGCTTCACTGGCCGTTAGGCTCGATAACCAGCATAAATTAAAAAGCCTGCTCGATGATTTACCCTTTGGTGCAGGTCTGGGTATGAGTGGGATGAATGGTACTACCTACAATGCCGGCAAGCCCATAGCCAATATACCCCCCGATAGTTATTGGGTTAAAGTTTGGGTAATGTACGGGGTAGTGGGATTGGTTATCTGGTTTGCGCTTACCAGTTATATTATCGGCAAGTGCGGTGGTATTGCCTGGAAAATCCGCGATCCGAGGCTGAGGGTAAAAATGATTGCCCTTACTGCCGGTACCGTGGCCTGCTTTATCTGCAGCTATGGCAATGAGGTAATGAATGGGATGCCATCCTCTATAATTATGTTTATGTCCTGGTCTTTCATTTTCATAGCACCGGGACTTGATGAGCAGCAAATGCAACTGAAATCGGATGGAACTGATATATAAAATTATACACCTTTTGTTGTGGATCCTGGCTGCTTACCTGTCATTTAATTGCCTGTACCTGGCATTTTTTGCACTTGCCGGGCTTTTCCCTTTGGCGGGCGCACAAAAAGATGCTATTGACTATAAAAAAATAGCCGTGCTGTTTCCAACCTATCATGCAGATGAAGTGATTATTGAAAGTACCCGGGCAGCGCTGGCACACGATTATAAAGGGGAGTTCGAAATTGTAGTAATTGCCGATGGACTAATGCCCGAGACAATCGAACAGCTCAAAGCAATGGGAGCAGAGGTAGTGGAGGTGTTTTTTGAGAAGAGCACTAAAGGCAAAGCACTGCTGTATGCCATTGAAAAGCTTAAAGATCGCGGCTTTGATATTGCTGTAGTGCTTGATGTGGATAATTTAATGGGACCAGATTGTCTGGAAGCAGTTAATAGTTCATTTCAGCAGGGGCATAAAGTTGTTCAGTTACACCGTACAGCGAAAAACCTGGATACAAGTTTTGCTTTTCTGGATGCCTGTAACGAAGAGGTGAACAATCACATATACCGCAAGGGGCAGGCAGTGCTTGGGCTTTCACCTGCGCTTATCGGCTCAGGAATGGCCTTCGATTACAGCTATTTTCACACGCTATTAAAAAATGTTGGAGATACTGTTGGCGAAGATAAAAAAATGGATTTCCTGATTGCCGGCGACAGGATAAAAGTTGCCTATTTGAACGATATTTTCGTTTACGACGAGAAAGTGAGCAGTGCCAGTGTGTTTACCACCCAAAGAACCCGGTGGATTGCTTCGCAGATTGAGTTTTTGCGAACATATACCATGGTAGGTGTTAGGGAGCTGTTTAAAGGCAATGTAGAATTTTTTAATAAAACGGTACAAACGATGCTAATGCCACGCATATTATTGCTGGGATTACTGTTTATCATGGCGTTTCAATCTTTTTTTAACCCTTTGGGGCCCGGAAAAGGATTATGGCTAACTTTATTCATGAGTATTTGCCTAACCTTGCTGATATCGGTTCCGGGACGTTTTTACCGGGATAAGAGGCTTTATCTCGCCATCTGGCAAATACCAAGGGCAATGATTGGAATGGTTATCGCACTGTTTAGCATCGGTAAGGTTAAAAAATCAAATTTAGCAACGCCTCATCAAAATACAGGTACAGGGGGAAATAAAACTTAAGCTATGCCGATATTATTATTGATTATTACCGGTGCAATTGCCGGCATTTTCGGATTTATTAAAGGAATAAAAACACCAAAACCATAAAACACAATTCAATGGCTATTTTAAATAACAGGGATATTATCATTGTGGGGCAACAACCCTGGGATATTCCCATTGGTAGCAATTGTAAGGATTTGGCGCTCGAGTTTAGTAAAAACAACCGCGTGCTGTATGTTAATGCACCATTAGATCGAAAAACGAGTGTGTTGCAGCGCGATACAGCTGGTGTTAAAAAAAGACTGCGTGTTATAGCTGGCAAAGAAGAAGCTTTAACGGAAGTATCGGCAAACCTTTGGGTGTACAATCCCCCGGTTATTATCGAATCTGTAAACTGGATCAGGTTCAAAGGCCTGTTCAGGTGGTTAAATAAAATCAATAATGCCCGGTTCGCCAAATCAATCCGCCGTGCGGTCGATCAGCTTGCCCTTAAAAATTTCGTTCTGTTTAATGATAACGATATTTTTAGGAGCTTTCACTTAAAAGAGCTTTTGAAACCTGCTGTAAGCGTTTATTATTCCAGAGATAATGTTGTAGCCACACCATACTGGATGCGGCACGGCACTTACATGGAGCCCGAGCTGATTGCGAAAAGTGACCTTTGTGTAGCCAATTCAGTTTATCTGGCTGGCTATTGCCGCAAATATAATCCGAATTCCTTTTACGTTGGGCAAGGGTGCGATTTGCAGCTTTTCAGTAACGGCGATGCACTCGAAATACCGTCTGATCTTTCCGCTATCAAAAAGCCGGTTTTGGGCTATGTTGGGGCATTGTTATCCATAAGGCTCGACGAGAATATTCTGCTCTACCTCGCAAAAGAAAGGCCAGACTGGAATATGGTACTGGTAGGGCCGCAGGATGAAGATTTTAGCAGAAGTGAGCTGCACAAGCTAAGTAATGTGTTTTTTCTGGGACCTAAAAAGCCCGAAACTCTTGCTGCGTACATCAAAGGCTTCGATGTTTGCCTCAATCCTCAGGTGATCAATCCGCTTACCATCGGTAATTATCCCCGTAAAATTGATGAGTATCTGGCCATGGGCAAACCTACATTGGCTACCAGAACCGAAGCGATGGATATTTTTGCAGATCATGTTTACCTGGCCTCGACAAAGGAAGAATACCTGCAGTTTGCCGAAAAAGCATTAACTGAGGATAGTCCGGCACTGGCGGGCGAGCGGATTAACTTTGCCGGCTCGCATACCTGGGAGGCCAATGCCAGGGATATCTATAAAGCCATAAATGCTGTAGAAGGTGGTTTGGTAAAAGCTGCGGATGTATAAGATTGAACCACCCATATTGTTCATCAAAATTGTAAATATTTAAGTCGGATATGCCATTGACCTCAATTATCACCGTTAATTTCCATCAAACGGCAGTAACTATAGCCTTACTGGAGTCTATCAGCAGGTCGTACCATGCAGCAGATGTTGAAGTTATACTGGTTGATAATGGTGCAGATCAAGATCAGGCGCATCTATTTGCACCCTATTTTAGCAATATCCACTATATCCGTTCGGAAGAAAACCTCGGTTTTGCAGGAGGGAACAATCTGGGAATCAGGCAGGCCAAAGGCGATTACATTTTGCTGCTGAACAATGATACCGAAATACCGGCAGGTTGCCTGGAAACAATGCATGCCGAACTTGAGGCCAATGAGAAAATAGGACTGCTATCGCCCTTATTGCTTTATTTCGATCAGCAGGATCTGGTTCAGTATGCTGGTTTCACACCCTTAAATTACATCACGGGTAGAAATGCCTACATCGGTCAGTTTGAACGTAACCATGGGCAGTTCGGTCAGAGCTATAGCACGGCGTTTTGCCATGGGGCGGCGGTGATGTGCCGCAGAGAAGATCTGTTAAATGCCGGACTGATGGATGAAAATTATTTTCTCTACTACGAAGAACTCGACTGGTGTGAAAAATTCAAACGGATTGGCAAAGAAATTTGGTTTACCGGAAAAACCCATGTTTACCATAAAGAATCTGTTAGTGTGGGAAAGGAAAGTCCGGTCAAAGTATATTTTATGACCAGGAACAGGATGCTATTTATCCGGAAAAATACAGGCTGGCTTACTACTTTGCTGTTCTCACTGTATTTTTGTTTTGTGGCCTGTCCCAAAGCAGTATTGACTAATCTAGCCAGGGGAAGGCGGAATTTAGCAAAACAAGTACTCAACGGACTTTGGTGGAATTTTACGCACAAAAAGCATAGCAAAAACCTGGGGATGGTATTACCCGGTAAAATCTCATCTTAATCTTTTCAGGCTGGCAGAAACAGCGTATCTACCAAGCAGGATTGCCGATCTGAGCAAACCTATGCCTTCACTTTCCCTGAATATTTTCCAGGTATAACCAATTGCCTTGAGTTTGTTTGATGAAACCGAATTTTGCCTTACACGGTAGTAGGCGAGAGGCTGGTTAATGCCATAACCCTGACCACATTGTTTGAGCAGTTTGAGTAAAAAGATCCAGTCTTCATGACCTGCCCGGCTAAACTTTAAGTCGCCAATGGCACTTCTTAACATCAGAGAAGTCGAAAATATCACCACGTTGTGAGCAAGGAGCGCATTATAATCCACGGTATGCGGCACCGGAACCTGACCTGAAATTACTTTTCCTTGTTCGTTAATGCGCTTATAGGCACAGAATGTTAGGGGCAGGAGTTCTTTTTCCATGTAGCTTACCTGTCGGCTAAGCTTATCTTTAAGCCAGATATCATCACTATCCAGAAACGCGATATATTTGCCTTTCGCTTCTGCAAGGCCAATATTTCTGGCATTCGATACGCCTCCGTTCTCCTTTAGTACTATCAGCCGGATACCTTCGTGGCGACTGGCAAAAGTTTCAACGATCCGGCAGGTATCGTCGCCCGAGCGGTCATCTACAACAATCAGTTCCCAGTTGGTATAGCTCTGGGCAAGTACAGCATTAAGGGTTTCTGTTATAAAGGCAGCTGAATTATAGCATGGGGTAACAATTGATACAAGTGGCTCCAATCTCTTTGGGTTATGTTTTTCGTTTGACCAAAATAGCTAAAAATTTTATGATAATGCATTCGGGCACCGATGATATTCAAATAAAACCATTACTTTAGGGCACCTATTGATATGGATAGAAGACGTTTTGTTGTTAACCTGGTCTCCAATTTTTTTAGTGCACTTTCGGGCGTAGGGATTTCTTTCTTTCTTACACCTTACATTGTGGCGCACCTGGGTAAAGAGGCTTATGGTTTTTTTCCCCTTTCCAATAACTTTGTGATGTATGCAGGGATTATTACAACTGCATTAAACTCCATGTCGAGCCGGTATATCACCATCAGCCTCGAGAAAAAAGATGTAAGGGAAGTGAATGTTTATTTCAACTCCATCTTGTTTGGTAATATGCTGATATCGCTCGGTTTCATTGTATTGAGCGCGTTATTTTGTCTGTTCATTAACAATATACTCGATATTCCGCCTGGTCTTTTTGATGATGTGCGCTTACTGTTTGTATTCATTTTCTTCAGTCTGGTGATCAATGTCTCTTCAGCTGTTTTTTCTGTCGCTGCATTTGCCGTCAACCGATTCGATAAGCTCGCCTACATCAACATTATATCTAATGTGGTGAAACTTTGTGCAGTTGCGTTTCTGTTTTATCTTTTTAAGCCTAAAATCTATTTTCTGGGACTGGTTACGGTGTTAACGGCAATTTACATGTGTTTTGCAAATTACAGGCTTACCAAAAGGCTCCTCCCCGAAGTGGTAATCGACAGGTCGCTTTTCTCCTGGAGTGCACTTTCGCTGATTGCTGGCTTCGGCATGTGGAATTCTATCATTGCCCTGTCGAATGTAATCAATACCCAACTGGACTTATTAATTGCCAACCACTTTTTTGGTGCCTCGGGCATGGGTTTTCTTTCATTAACCAAATTCATACCCAACGCCATTTATATCCTGCTTGGAATTGTTGTGCCCATATTTCTACCCGAAATGCTAAAAGCCTACGCCCAGGAAGATATGGGGAAACTTAAGAGTACCCTTAACTTATCGTTTAAGGCTATTTTTATGGTTGTACTATTGCCCCTGGCTGTATTTTTTGTGTATGGTGGCGATTTTTTCAGGCTATGGCTGCCTACCCAGGATTCAAGCGCGCTTCACCTGCTTTCGGTGATAACCTTATTGCCTTTCATTGTACATGGCACAGTAGAAACAGTACATCATGTTTTTATCATCACCAATAAACTGAGGATAGCTTCGATCTGGGGCATTTTTATTGCCGTGTTAAATTTTGTACTGGTGATATTGCTTTGCCTGTACAGCAGCCTGGGGATCTATGCCATTCCGGTTGCGGCAGCAATAAGCGGTGTATTCAGTCACCTTACTTTTACACCCATTTACGCGGCACATTGTCTGAAAGAGAAAAGAAGCTATTTCTTTTTTAAGATTGTGAGGGGATTAGCAGGTTTTACATTGCTGATTGCGATAACTTATGGGTGGAGAAGCATGGGGTTGATTACGGTTACATCGTGGTTTACCTTTGTCCTCAATTGCGTGCTAATTGGTCTGATTCTGCTTGTGATTACGTTATTTATGCAGTTTGACCGGGTTACGCTAGCAGAAGGTTACAGGAAAGTCTTAAATAAAGTGAAGTTATGATACCAAAAATAATCCACTATTGCTGGTTTGGCAAAGGAGAAAAGCCTGAGCTGGTGCTTAACTGCCTGGCTTCCTGGGAAAAATACCTTCCCGATTATCGCATTGTAGAATGGAATGAGGAGAATTTTGACGTAAACAGTTACCAGTATAGCGCAGAGGCTTACCGCGAGCGTAAATTTGCTTTCGTTTCGGATGTTTGCCGCTTATATGCCTTGAAAAACATGGGCGGCATTTATTTCGATACGGATGTGGAGTTTTTAAAACCACTGGATGAGGGCATGCTTGGCAATACAGCCTTTACCGGATTTGAAGATAATCTTTTGCTTTCATCAGCAATTATGGGAAGTATGAAGGATAGCAACTGGGTGAATGATTTATTGGCTTATTACAACAACAGGAGCTTTTATCTGGCAAACGGAAAGCCCGATACCATGCCGAATACCGAAAGTATCACTGCGTTTATGAAAGCAGAAAAAGGATTGCAGTTAAATAATTCTTTTCAGCAGCTTGATGGCTATTGTACTGTTTATCCCAGTGAGTTTTTTAGCCCCAAAAGCTGGAAAACACTGAAGCTAAAAATTACAGCGAATACCTACAGCATTCATCATTTCGCAGCTTCGTGGATTTCTGATGCTGATTATAGCCTTATGGGTAAACTATCCAACCGGTTATTGGGGAAAAGAGTATCCGATTCGCTGTCTAAAATATACAGGAAGCTCCTGGGGCGCTGAGATTCCCCGGATTCCGTTTAAATTGCTCAATGTGTGTTTTGTCAGGCTTGGTTTATTGACTATTTCTGATGGCAATTTCTTCACTGAGTTCGGCCAATACCCGGTTAAGTACATCGTTTACTTCCGCTATCATTTCAGCCAGTTTAGGAGCCGGAATATTTCCCTCATCTACTGCTTCAATTTCCCTTATAGTACGCTGAAGCGGTGAAATCGCCAGGTGATCGATGGTGGATTTGAGCTTGTGGGCAAGTTTAGATAACTGTTCATGGTCACCATCGGCACTAACCTGATTAAGCTGTTTTAAGGTATCTGGTATCTGTCCGCAAAACATTTCGATCATTTTCGTTACAAAATCCTCACGCCCTTTACTGATTACACGTAACCCGTCAAGGTTATACAATGGTAAATCGATATCTGGAGCAGTAACCGGTGTAGCAGTTTTTTGAATCCAGTTATCAATCACGCCAATCAGCAGCTCTTCATTTATAGGCTTGGTAATATAGTCGTCCATTCCGGCAGCCAAACATTTCTCCCTTTCACCTTCAATGGCCGAGGCAGTAAGTGCAATGATTACGCCCGTATATCCACCTGCCCTGAGGGCTTTGGTGGTATCATAGCCGTTAAGAACAGGCATCTGTATATCCATCAGAATGATATCATAAGCCTCTTCGTTAAGCATTTTGAGGGCTATTTCGCCATTTTCGGCAATCATTACCTGCGGACCATAGCCCAGTAAAACTGTACTGGCCACCAGCCTGTTCATTTCGTTGTCGTCTACAATCAGGATTTTGCGCCCTGCAAATAAATCTTCGTTGTGGGTAACCTTAGTTTCTGCAGGTACATCGGTTGTTTTGCCTTTTTCGAGTTTAATAACAAAGGAAATTTCAGAGCCCTGGCCTTTCTCGCTTTTTACATTAAAATAGCCACCCATTTGTGCAACCAATTTTTGCGAAATGCTCATGCCCAAACCTGTGCCGCCATATTTGCGCGTTACAGATTCATATTCCTGGCTAAAATTATCGAACAGGCGGCTTAAAAATTCAGGATCCATTCCAATTCCGGTATCTTTCACCAAAACTTCAATTTCCTGGTAAGCCTCGCTATCTTCCCGTACAATAGCCGTTAACAGGACTGAACCTTTTTCGGTAAATTTTATGGCATTGGTCATTAAATTAAGTACCACCTGGGTAATCCGGTAAGGGTCGCCAATCAGTACCGACGATATTTCAATATCCGCTGGCGGAAGGTAATTGATTTCCAGGCCTCGTTTTACTGCCTTGTGGGTAACTACCTGCATTACTTCGTTAAATACCATTGGTAAGCTAAAGCCAATGTGCTCCAGGTTAAGCTTTCCTGCATCAATTTTAGAGAGGTCTAAAATATCATCAATAATAACCAGAAGGCTTTTTGAAGCCGTTTGTACTGTTTGTATATAGTAATCCTGTTCTTCGGTAAGCGTGGTTTTAGAAAGCAGGTTAGCCATGCTGATAATGGCATTCATCGGCGTTCTGATTTCGTGGCTCATATTGGCCAAAAACATAGCCTTAATAGTAGCGGTTCGTTCTGCATCTTTCTTGGCTGTAATCAGTTCCTGCTCAAAGCTTTTGTGCTCACTAACATCAAAGCAGATGCTTGTCCAGCCTGTATTTTCGTTCTTTTCATTGTAATTTACCGCACGGCCGGCCAGCCATAGTCTTTGGTTGCCCTGAGCATCGGTAAATACAATCTCGTGTAATTCAGCATCTGTTTCTTCCGAATCCTCATCTGTATAATCTGCCGCGAAAAAATCGTTGCTAAACAGCACATCCGGCATTTGCTGGTACATGCTATCGATCGCATAGCCAGACAAGGTACAGAAACGTTTATTGGCATATTTTATTCTGCCTGCAGCATCCATCTCTATAAAACCAAAGCCCATATTGCCGAGGATCCTGTCGAAATGGTGGGTGTTGGGCAAAGGAAGCGCATCCGCTGTAGCGTTGTTTTTACCGTTTATCGTGCCCAGCCCATTTTCGATATAATCTGCGCCGGCAAAAAATAATAGTTCCTGTTCTGCAGATTTTTCCCAGCTACCCTTTATTTTTCCGCCTGTATGCTTTGGGCTGATGAGAAATGTTTCTCCCAGCGGAAGCTGCCCTTTACCGTTAAATTCAGAAAGTTCAAAATAATCAAACAGGTTCCCATTCTCACAGCCGGCATAAATATTTTTCAGTTTATCGCCAATATGCAATATCTTCATATCGCTATCTAGCAAGATAAAATAAGGAAAAAGCCTGCTCAATTGGGCGTGATCAAGGGATAAGGAAAAGCTGTTCATCAAGATAGATTTAATAACAGGCTAAATTTATAAAAAAATAACCCGCTAATACAGCACCTGAACGAATTTAGTATCTAAAAGCCCGATTGTTGCTCATAATGTACGGATTACGCCGCGGTATGGCTATCCGTACAGGGTTTAACTGCTTTCTGATACAGTAAATTTGGTGCTTTTTGTAAAATATATGACTCGTTTCCAGTGTTTTATTTATTCTTTCAACGTTAGGGAAAATAATAGGGATTAATCTGATTTTTTTTTATAATTGTACAACGACATTGATATCATCAAATACAGACTACTGTCATTTAAATTTCAGTTTTCATTTTTGATTGTAAAACTGACTTTAGTGATAGTAGAGAAAACCGTTTTCGTCTAGAATTGTTTAACTATTATCTTTTCTGAATCGGTTTTATAGAAAATCAATGCGTTGCAACAAGTCCCTATCATGACCCAAACCAACAACCCTAAAACTCGCTTACTCCTGGTTGAGGATGATGAGTTTATGCAAGCAATACTCGAGGAGATCCTCACTGCAAACTACCAGATAGATATACGGCCTGATGGCCTGAGTGCGTTAACTTTCCTGCAAAGTGGCAATATTCCCGACCTAATTATTTCTGATTTGAATACGCCGAACATGAACGGCCTTGAATTGATTGAACAATTAAAAGTGAGCGATTTCTTCCATTCCCTTCCGATTATGATCTTATCGGGTGAGGAGAGCTCGGATAAAAGGATTAAATGCCTTGATGCAGGGGCAGACGATTTTGTGATTAAGCCTTTTAACCCGGCAGAACTCGAGGCAAGGATAAAAATGGTATTAAGGCGCGCAGGTAAAAATCTTTCGTAATGGAGCATGCGGTGAAGCCCGACCAAATGAATAACCCGGTAATTGCCCTCGTAGGTTTTGAAAGGGATTTTCAGTACGTTGATTTTGATGCGTGCAATTTTGGCGATATGCAGATCGTTCGTTTTGAAAATGGATTGAGGCTTGTACAGGAATGGACGGAGCAGCAGCTAAACGTTGCCGCTGTGATTTCTAATAGCGAAATTCTATCGAACGGTGGACTTTCCCTGCTCGAAACGCTTAAAAAAAGACAAATGCCTTCAGTTCCTTTTTTTCTGGTTGTAAGGTACTTTAATGCAAATTTAAGGATACTGGCCTTAACAGCTGGCGTTTCTGATGTTTTCAGAGTGCCGGTAGAAAAAGAACGCCTCGAAAAACGGCTTGTATTTCTGGTTAACAATTGGACTTCCCTTAACCGTGAGGTGAAAGTAACCAGCAGGCCGGTTTATCATATCGGCTTTGCCAAGCGCTTGTTTGATGTGTTTTTTGCCGGATTAGCCCTGGTTTTGCTGTTTCCCTTATTCTTACTCGTAGCCATATCGATATGGGTAGAATCAAAAGGTCCGGTATTTTATTACTCGTTGAGGAGTGGTACGGGTTTCAAAGTTTTTCGTTTTTATAAATTCAGGTCAATGTATGTTAATGCTGATCAAAAGATTAAAGACCTCAAACATTTGAATCAATACGATGTTGATCAGGAAAAAAAGGAAACCCGTAAAACAGAATTTGCACTTTGCAGCTCCTGCATGTCACAGGGCAAATGCCAGTATCCTGTTTATGCTGATGGAGCACAGTGGTGCGAAAAGGATGATGTGTATTTAAGTTCGCAAAAAAGCGGGTCAGCGTTTTTTAAAATCGCGAACGATCCGAGGGTAACCCGGGTTGGTAATTTTATCCGGAATACCAGTATAGATGAATTGCCGCAACTTTGGAATGTTATAAAAGGCGATATGAGTATTGTGGGGAACAGGCCATTGCCCATTTATGAGGCCGAGAAACTAACTACAGATAAATATGTGCTGAGGTTTGCTGCACCAGCCGGCATAACAGGTTTATGGCAGGTAGAAAAACGCGGAAGGGGAGAAATGAGCGAAGAAGAGCGGCTAATACTCGATAATACCTACGCATTGAAGCAGAGCTTCTGGAACGATATCAGGCTTATTTTAAAAACCATACCGGCACTTTTCCAGAAAGAAAACGTATAATGGCAAACAACTTGCGGATGGGGACAGGTAATGGGCTAACCTATCCGGTTGCAAGTAAAAATAAACCCATAAAAAGAAAACCGGATGTGCTATACCTGCTATTTTTTTCTGATATTTAAGGACTAACCACCATTGATAAACCCTGTAGGCACAAGCGCTACAGAGGCCCTGGTGCAGTTAGCCGCTGAAAGGAAAGGTTGATTAGCTGAGCTGATCTGTGGCCGTTGAACATATAAAATATTGGAATGCAAGAAGATCTAACCGCACGTTTAAGGAAAAGCTACAGTTACGAAATAATAGGGAAAGACCGGGAAAGTGATTTTGACAGGATTACCGAAATGGCCGCCTTAATCTGTGAAAGCAAGATCTCGTTAATTTCCTTTTCAGATGGCACCAAACACTGGTGTAAAGCAGTAAAGGGCCTTAATGCTAAGGAGCTTAAGGCTGTTTTGCCTTTGTGCAATTATCCTTTAGCTGCTACCGGAGCTTTGATCATTCCCGATATACTCGATGATGAATGTTTTAAGGATCATCCAGCGATAGGTAGTGAAGAGGAAATAAGATTTTATGCAGCTTACCCGCTAACAGATAATAATGGTACAGTGCTCGGATCCTTGTCGGTGATGGATACGTTACCTAAAAAAATTACCTCAACCCAGCAAAAATTACTTTCACTACTGGTCGAAGAAATCAGCTCGCTCATTCAGGAGCGTGTAAAAAAGATTGAAGACAAAAATATAGGCCTGCTTTTCGAACATTCCGACGATCTGATCTGTATTCTGGATAAGGATTTGAAATTTAAGCGGATGAACACCAGTTTCGATATCAAACTGGGATGGACAGAGCAGGAACTCAGGCAAAAAACACTGCTCGATATTGTTCCGGCAGCCGGACTCGAACAAGCGGGCAAAATCTGGAAAAATCTGATAAACCGTACGCAAGAGGAAGATCCTACCCATCAGATAGCCATAAAGGATGGCGGATTCAGGATGATTGAATGGACGGCCACTGTTGAGGAAAGGGATGGCGATGTATTCGCAATTGGCAGGGATGTAACCGCCGAGATGGAAAAGAACCATGCCTTAAAAGTTAGCGAACAAAAGTTAAAGGCATTTTTTGAAAGCTCGCAGGGGCTGATGTGTACGCACGATGTTGATGGCAACCTGATTTCGCTGAATCCTGCAGGAGCCAGATCGCTAGGCTACAGAAGATCTGAATTGATTAAAAAAAGCCTTTTCGATATCATTCCCGCCGAAAGGCATGCCAATTTACGTCAGTATTTGTTCGATATAGTTGAACGTGGACATTCTACGGGCTACATGATCATTAAGCGTAAATCGGGCGAGGAGCGCTTATGGTTGTATTCAAATATTTTGCAAAAAGACCTTCAGGGCGAACCTTATATAGTTGGGAATGCGGTTGATATTACAGATCAGAAAAAACTGGAGGCCGATCTTATCCATATCAAAGATCTGCTCGAAGAAACCAGTGGTTTGGCAAGAATTGGAGGCTGGGAGCTGAATCTTAAAGATCAGCATTTACACTGGTCAAAAATAACCTGCGAAATACATGGCGTACCCGAAGGGTTTATCCCTACGATAGACAATGCCGTGGCTTTTTACGAACCGGGTCCAAACAGAGACCGGATTTTGCAAGCCATTGATGAATGTCTGAGCACCGGGAAAGAGTGGGATGAGGAACTTCAGATTGTCGATTTTAACGGTCGTAATCTTTGGGTTCGGGCTATTGGCAAAGCCGAAATGGCAAATGGTGTTCCGGTAAGGATATACGGTACCATGCAGGATATTGATGAGCAGAAACGTGCACAGCTTCAAGTTATCGAATCTAAAAAACTGCTTGATGAGGTACTTTCGGCAGCTACGGGGGTGAGTATCATTGCAACCGACCTCGATGGAACAATTACAGTATTTAATGAGGGGTCCGAACGCATGCTGGGCTATACAGCCGAAGAAATGGTCGGAAAACAAACACCCATCATGTTTCATGACGAGCAGGAAGTTTCGGAGATCTGTGCTGATTTTAGCGCCACTACAGAAAATGAAGTAACTGGCTTCGGTTTTTATGCGCAGTGTGCCGATAGTCCGGAAAGGGAGAGGATTTTTACTTTTATTACCAAAGATGCCAAAAGGGTACGGGTTTCATTGTCTATCACCTCAATCAAAGGCAGTAACGGCGATACGATAGGTTATTTAGGAATATCAATCGATATTACCCAGAAAGAAACAATCCAGCAGGAACTTGCCCTGGAAAAAGCATTGCTGATTGCTTTTATCGAGAATGCACCGGCATCGGTGGCCATGGTAGATAATAATATGCAGTTTTTAATTGCAAGTCGCACCTGGATAAAGGCTTATACCCAGATTGAAGGCGACATAAAAGGCTATTCTTATTATGAGGTATTCCCCGAGCTTTCTCAGGAACGCAAGTCTGTGCATCAGGAAGTTTTAAAGGGCAGAACCATCAAAAAAGATGAAGATATATATGTAGATCCGATAAATAACGGCTTACAGCATATTGCCTGGGAGATGACCCCATGGTACAAAGCCGATAAGGCAATCGGTGGAATGATGATCTTTACGCACGATATTTCTGCAGCGGTACAACACCGGCAGGAACTAACTGCAGCACGGTTACGCGCCGATATTGCCAATTTTGCCAAATCCGAATTCCTGGCCAATATGAGTCATGAGATCAGAACGCCACTAAACGGTGTAATTGGCTTTACCGATCTGGTATTGAAAACTCAGCTCAATAGTACGCAGCAACAATACCTTAAAATCGTACACCAGTCGGCCAATTCCTTATTAGGGATTATCAACGATATCCTTGATTTCTCCAAAATTGAAGCCGGCAAGTTTGAACTTGATATAGATCGCTGCGATTTGTACGACCTAGCCTGGCAGGCCAGCGATATTACCAATTATCAGATCCATACCAAAAACCTGGAAATGCTACTTAATCTTCATCCCGACCTGCCGAGGTTTATATGGGCTGATGCGCTGCGGTTGAAACAGGTATTGATTAATTTGCTGGGCAATGCGGCAAAATTTACCACAGAAGGCGAAATAGAGCTTAAAATCGAAACGCTGCAGAACGATGGCGGCAATCACTTGCTGAGGTTCTCGGTCAGAGATACCGGCATCGGAATTGCCAAAAGCAAACAGGTGAAGATTTTTGAGGCATTCTCGCAGGAAGATTCCTCAACTACAAAGAAATATGGCGGCACAGGACTGGGCCTCACCATCTCGAATAAACTGCTGAATATGATGGACAGCCAGCTTCGGTTGGAGAGTGAGCCGGGTGTGGGAAGTACCTTCTATTTTGATGTGAACCTGCGGTCGGAACAAGGTGGCCTGATTGAATGGATGGGAATGGAAAGCATCAGCCGGGTACTCATTGTAGATGATAACAACAATAACCGGCAGATACTGACTGACATGCTTGCGCTGAAAAATATTGCCTCCGATCAGGCAAAAAATGGTTTCGAGGCGCTGCAATTGCTGGCAGCAGGGCAAGTTTATGATGCCATTTTACTGGATTATCACATGCAGTATATGGATGGACTGGAAACTGCGGCCAAGATCAGGGAGAATTTCCCTTCTGCTGATGAAGGCGAAATTCCGTTAATCCTTTTGCACAGCTCATCTGATGATGGAAAGATAATTAAAGCCTGTAACGATCTTCGAATCGATAACAGGTTGCTTAAGCCGATTAAAATGAACGATCTTTATCTTGCGCTGACAAGAATAAGAACACGGGAAGCATCTTATCAAAACCGGCAGGATGCAACGTTATTTGCCTTAAAAGAAAGCCATGCATACCGGTTTTTAATCGTCGAAGATAATGCAGTTAACAGGTTCCTGACCCGCTCTCTACTTGAAAAACTCTATCCAAATAGCGTGGTAACAGAGGCCGAAAATGGCGTGTTGGGCATCAGTCTTTTTCAGCATGAAACCTTCGACCTTATTTTCATGGATATACAGATGCCCGAAATGAACGGATATGAATCTGCAAGGAAAATAAGATCGCTGGAGGAAAATACTCGGATTCCTATTATTGCCCTTACCGCCGCAAACGTGATGGGCGAGCGCGAGAAAAGCATTGCAGCAGGAATGGACGATTTTATTACCAAGCCGGTTTTAGAAGAACATATAGCGGCAATACTCGATAAGTGGCTGGTACGCCCGGCAGATTCCTTTTCGAATGAAGTGGATGTTGATAACATAAATCGGGACCTTTTTGACATCAGTAAGCTGGCGATTTATTTTGAAGGCGATAGTGTGAAATTGCGCAAGATCATTCGCATAACTATCGATCAGCTTCATGCTGCCCTTCGTGAATTGGATAAGGAGATTCGGCCTGCAGATTGCGAAATGGTGATTTCGCTGGCACACCGGCTTTACGGGATGTCAACCTCTGCAGGTTTGGAAAATCTGGCCAGGATCATCGGCAAACTGCAAAGTACTGCTTGTTCTGATTTTGTCGCTTTCTCGGAAGTAGTAGCTGAATTAAGAGATGGGATTACTTCCACTATCCCTTCGTTGCAGATATATATTCAGGAGGATAAAGGGTAGCCAATTGTTGCAAACTTGCATTTAAAAAAACTGTTAAAAATGCCATTCTGATTAACTTCAGGAACAGATAATACTGGCCGGAACTAAAAACTACTATTGGTTGCCGGAATACAACAAAAAGTAGCGTAAATACAACTAAAAAGCGCCATCTTTTTACTGATTTGGAGGAATGGCCTCACTAATTTTGAGCTGTCGAAAGATTAAAAAAGAAATTAGTATGGATACAAAAATGATCGGCAATAAAATTGCCATAGCAAGAAAAAAAGTAAGCATGTCGCAAGCCGGATTGGCTGGGCATGTGTTTGTAAGCCCTCAGGCCGTAGGCAAATGGGAGCGGGGAGAATCCCTTCCGGATATCATTACATTAAACCAATTGGCAACCATCCTGGGTGTCGACCTCAACTATTTTTCTGAAGGACTTTCTTCTTCAGATTCCAATAACGAGACTGTTCAAATCGAATTAGCGGCAGAGCACAATTTGAGTACTCCACAACCTGGATTGTTGACTAATTTCAGTGGCAATGATCTGGCCAAAAGTGATTTCGCCGGCGTTAAGGCACACGGGCTAAAGTTTAACGGGAGCAATCTTTGTGGTGCCGATTTTACTGGCGCAGACCTTACCGGAAGTTCGTTTTCTGGTAGTGATGTAAAGGAAGCTGATTTTACGGAAGCTGATCTCAGCACTTGCAACTTCTCGGCCAGTGAGCTAACAGGAGCGAAATTTGACAAGGCCATTTTGAACAATACAAGCTTTTATGCATTGGGGTTGGTCAGCGTAAGATTTGCCGATGCCAAACTAACGGGCGTAAAATTTAGCAAAACGGATCTTCGGGAAACTGTTTTTACAAACTGCAGCTTTGAAGGAGTAGATTTTGACTATTCAGATTTGCGCGGACTTAAGCTGGATAATCAGGTTTTTAATGGAGTGATGTTCCATAATGCGGCCTTGAATGAGGTAAGTTTTAAAGGAGCTTCGCTTAAAAATGTCTCCTTCCGTTCAACTTTTGCATTAACCAATAAATATTATCGTGCGATAAAAACAATCTGTTTTGAAGGCGCATCAATAGATAAGTTAACCTATGCTTCGCTAAAAGGACTGGGTGCAAATTTGGGGGGAGTTAAGCTGATTTAATACTTTTATCTCATCGCTTTAATTTGCTGTAAATAAATTTATTATGCCTTTTATGTGCTAAGGTAAAAAGGGAAACCTTCAGTTTCCCTTTTTAGTGGATCTGAATAGCTGTTTTTGAATTTTATTTAGTGGTAATTATTCCAAATTATTCATCAATCCACTTCAATCATCACTTTAATTACCCCGTTTTTAGGATCGAGCCAGTTTTCAAATTCATGTGCCACCTCGTCGAATTTTGTACGATGGGTGATATATGTTTTCGGATTTACAAGACCACTTTTCATGGCTGCAATTACCTGTTCAAAATCTGCGCGGGTAGCATTGCGGCTGCTCATTAAAGTGGCTTCGCGCTTATGGAATTCTGGGTGGGCAAAAGATATATCACCTTTTTGCAGGCCGATCATTAAAAAACGGGCACCATGGGCCATATACTGAAAAGCACCGTTAATGGCTTTTTGATTTCCCGTGGCATCAATTACAACAGTAGGCATACTTCCATTTGTAATTTTCATCAAAGCTTCGGTTAAATCATCATTTAGGGCATTAATGGTATGCTTAATTTTGAATTCTTCCCTGCAAAAGCGCAAACGGTCATCATTAATATCCATTACAATTACCTGGGCTCCGGCAATGCCTGCAAACGCAAGGGTTCCCAATCCAATGGGGCCTGCACCAATTACCAGTACAAATTCGCCATGGGTAATGTTTGCCCTTCGTACCCCATGCGCCCCAATAGCCAAAGGTTCTACCAGGGCCAGTTCATCAAAACTAAGGCCTTCGCCATGTATTAAGGAAGATGATGGAACAAGCAGATATTCGGCCATGCCACCATCAATATGAACTCCGCAGACTTTAATGCGGGTACAGCAATTCGGTTTATTGTTTCTGCATGCAATGCAGCGGCCACAATTAAAATAAGGGATAAATGTTACGCTTTCTCCAATTTTGAAACCTGTCGCCCCTTCTGCTTCAACTAATTCGCCTGAAAGTTCGTGACCAAGAATGCGGGGATAGCTAAAAAATGGTTGCGTACCCTCATAAGCATGGAGATCTGTTCCGCAAATACCTATCCTTTTTATTTTGAGGATCGAACATCCCTTTTTTAATTCTGGTTTTTCTTTGTTGGTGTAATAAAACTGGCCTGGTTCTGAACAAACTAAAGCTTTCATAAATTGGTAATTGTGTGTGTTTAAATGAATTTTACATAATCAGCAATTAAGGCCTGATCTTTCATGGCCTGCCAAAATTGAGCTGGTATTTTTTCTTCGGTCATATCGATATTTTCTTTTATCCTGGCTGCATTGGAGGTACTTAATGCAATGCTGGCTACCCCTGGCGCTGCCAGGGCAAATTGTATGCAGACTGATGCAGGTTTTACATTAAACTGCTTGCATAGCGCAAAGAAATCATTACGCCATTTAATGAGTTTCAAATCTTCTTCCGAATCTTTTACCAGCTTATAATCGTAATAGTCTCCACCTGTAAGAAAACCGGCATGAAATACGGCTGAATTAATGATTTTGACCCCTTTTTGATTCAGATCTTGCATAAATTTAATGAGCTCAACCGGATGGCTTTTAATGGTCATGCTGTTGGCAAACATTACCCAATCAAGCTCTACATATTCCGCTACTTTTTTAATTGCCCTCCAGCTTTTTGCCCCCACACCGATTAAGATATTGTGCTCTTTTTTCAGGTCTTGTAAAGCCCTGTAAGCTGCTATGATATGATTATAAAGTTCTTGCTTATGTTCGGGCGATTGCGCTGTAGCGAGGTATTCATCGCAATCGTGCACAGAAACCATTTTGGGTTTGTATTTTTCCAAAAGCGAGTTGCCCTGCTCAAAACAGTCGATAATCCCCTGATAACTGATTTTTTGTACGGCATCGTGTTTCAAATCGCGCCATACACCTGGCTCAAAGGTTGGTTCAGGCGTTTGCAGCGGCGTTCTGTACCAGCCCAGTTTATTACTAATCACTACATCTGCAGGATCGATGTGCAAACCTTCCAAACATTCGGCCAGGGCTTCGAGTGCAAGCCCTGCTCCATATTTTCCTGCTGAATCAAAAATCAGCGGACGCGGGGCATGTTTGAAAATCTGATATACAATTTCTCTTTTTTGTTCGATGGTAAGCGCTGTATACAGGTTACCGAGGGAACTGGTGCCAAAAATTACTTTTGGAAAATCGAATGTCATACTACTGGATTTATATTAATGTGAAGTGCTTAGTGTAATTTTACCTGCATTCAAATTTTTAATGGCGAAATAGAAAATGATAAAGAAACAACTTGCAGGAACTAAATAAGCTTTCTGGATATTGCTGGCATCAGAAACGGCACCCATTATCACAGGAAAAATTGCACCGCCAACAATCGACATGATTAATAGGGAAGAGCCCTGCTTGGTTTTACTTCCTAAGCCCAGAATGGCCAGTGAAAATATCGTTGGAAACATGATCGACATAAAAAACTCTACCCCGATAAGCGCATAAACTGCTGTTTTACCTGTTACAAAGGCAGCGGTAATCAGTAGCAGGATATTCAGGATGCTGTAGAGTGCCAGTAATTTTGCCGGGCTTATCAAACGCATTAACGCGGTGCCAACGAATCTGCCAAGCATAAACCCCAGCAATGCACCCGAGAGAAAGTAGGCTGCAGATTTCTCTTCAATGCCTGCCACACGCTCAGAGAAGCGGATAAAAAAACTACTTACGCATACCTGGGCACCTACATAGAAAAATTGTGCAACAACGCCAAGAACCAGGTTTTTCTCCTTCAATATACTGCCATCTTTGTTCGATTCGTTTTCCTCTTCTTTTATATCCGGGAGTTTGGTTTTCCACAACAGGATTACGATCAGCGACACCACTATTCCGATTAGAATAAAGGGTAGCCTTACAGATGATGCTTCGCGGTCGAGGTAATTGTTTAATTCCGGCAGGCTCATGGCCTTTTCCTGAGCCTTGCTTAATGTTTTTCCGGAAAGAATGAATATACCACCCAACAATGGAGCCAGGAAAGCCGCAAGTCCGTTAAATGATTGTGCAAAATTGAGCCTTTGTGTTGCCGTGGCAGGGTTCCCCAAAATGGTAATATAGGGATTGGCAGCTGTTTCAAGAAAGGTAAGCCCGCTGGCTATTACGAAAATGGCAAACAGAAAGAAGCCGTACTGCCGGTTAACTGCTGCCGGATAAAATAAAAATGCGCCGGCGGCGAATAGCAGGAGTCCGACAATAATTCCGCCTTTGTAGCCATATTTCTGCATAAACTTACCGGCCGGGATAGCCAATAAAAAATAGGCAATGTATGATGCTGAATCTATCAGTGCCGATTGGCTATCTGTTAACTGACACGCTTTTTTTAGATGCGGTATCAGTATTGGGTTAAGATTTAATGCAAAACCCCATAAAAAGAACAATGAAGTGATTAGCACGAAAGCAAATTGTTGTTTGTTGGTTTGTATCATAGTGTTAAAGTTGAAAGATTAGTGCCATTGATACCCATTTTTCTCCTTCTTTGGCCCAGGGCAAGGGTTGTTGGAATTTCCACATCAGTTGTTCCCATTCCTGTACCTTGGGGTTAGCAGCATCTTGTACAGCCTTTTCTTCAATGTTGAAATCGATGCTGGTTTCCATGATCATAAACAGCCGATTACCGGTACGGTAAATCTGCATATCCAGTATTTTATTATCGATGATGCTTTTTCGGATTTCAGGCCATCCGTTTGCACTTTTATGCCAAAAATCATATTCGGCAATAAGCAATGGATCTTCTTTAAGATCAAGGGCGAAGCATTGTCTTTTATTCATATTTCGTTCCAATAGTGATTATCAGTAATTACCCTGAATAGTTTAAATAATGCCCCTGACTTTAGTCTGGGGCATGTTAATCAGGACAATTATTTGTTTTGTTATTTTACTATGGCAGATGTAAGCAACTAGTTGCCCACACCAACCTCGCTGATTGTTGCATCTTCAACTGATGTTAAAATTTGCAGTTTAACATATCTTGCACTAACTGCAGGAAAACTGGTAATTTTTAAATCCGTGGTTTTTCTCCAGCTATCGTTGGTAATCTCCCGAAAGTTCTGGTTATCAGTAG
Source organism: Pedobacter ghigonis (assembly GCF_903166585.1). Lineage (GTDB taxonomy): Bacteria > Bacteroidota > Bacteroidia > Sphingobacteriales > Sphingobacteriaceae > Pedobacter > Pedobacter ghigonis. The sequence continues at coordinate 136,139 of NZ_CAESCM010000007.1, read as the reverse complement.
AAACAAATAACTGGTATTGGGTAATAATACCACTGTAACCTTTCAGTTGGGTAGGTAAGTAGTAAAACTTGCTGAAGGTCTTTTCAGTGCCGAGGTCGAGAATCAGGTAGCGTTCTTTTTCAGGAGCGAATTTCCAATAGGTTTGAAAAGCCGCAAAGCCGCCACGGTCGCCAACTAAATCGCTTACACCATCAATGGTAACAGAAGCGGTGTTTTGATTGAGCAGGGCACTAATTGGCGATCCGGTTTTAGCCGGACCTTCAGGCTCAATAAATGCCTTTCCGGCTGAAGATGTGATGTTTTTTATCTCGAGGTAGGAGCGTGGTACAGGTAGTTGTTGTGGCAGTGCTTGTCTTTGGGATGGTTTCCACAATTTGCCAATCGCTTTGAGGTGTGCAACAACTTCCTCATCAAAAAGACCATCGCGGTTTGGTCCGATGTTAATCATGTAATTGCAATACAATGGAACTACTCTTTGTAGTTTATCCAGGGTAAAGTTTACGCTTTTTACATTTTTTGGCGAACTCGGATGCCAGAACCATCCGTTGGTTAATGTAAGCGCCATTTGCGAGGCATAAATATTGTTTCCGAGCGGATATACGCCTTTTGGACCTTCATAGTAGATGATGTCAGTTTGTAATACACCATTGCCATTGTGCTCGCTGATCAGACAATTGGGCTGCAATTTTTTAACGTGATCATAAATACGTTGATATGAAATGGCTTTATGCCCCATTTTCCAGTTCCAGCCATCGAAAATAATAAGCGGAATTTCTCCATAATTGGTAAGGAGCTCTGTTAACTGGTTCATTACAAATTCTTCCTGTTTTGTACCTCCGTTTTCTATACCATTATGCCTGTCCCACATTGAAAAATACAAGCAAGGTTTTAATCCCTGACTGCGGAATGCCTTTACATATTCGGCCACTACATCCCGCTTTGCAGGACTATTGCCAATATCATATTCTGTATATTTTGAGTCCCACAAGCAAAAGCCATCATGATGTTTGGTAGTTAATATACCGTATGTCATACCAGCCGATTTGCATGCTTTAGCCCATTGGTTGCAATCAAGTTTTTTAGGATCGAACTTTTGGGGATCTTGATTTGGGTTTGCCCACTCTTCGTCTGTAAAAGTACCCATGTTAAAGTGCATCATTACACCAAAACGCAAGTCGACAAAGTCTGATTGAAGTTGTTGCAGGCTTTTTTGTTGGTTTTGCTGCGCTTTGACCAAGATGTTACAGGCGCAAATAGAAAGGATTATTAAAATTTTTCTCATAATTGGTTATTTATAAATCGGAGTTCAATCAAAAAATGAAGCACCAGAATCAACTGGTATTTGGTTAGTTTATTAATGTAAAGTTACTTTTGGTTACAGAAAACAGATTTGTTTGGTTGCGTGGCTATTATTTACAATGAACATTGATTAATTTGGTTATAGCCAAAATTACAACAGCAAACCCCCATAAAATTTAGCCTAATAAGACTTTTTTTTGTACAAATCCGACTTTATGCTTTGTGTGTGTTTGGTACATAGCTTCATTTTTTATAATTTGTAGCCTATATCCGATTAATTTGATAGCACAATATTACCTGTCAGGTTTTATGCATTTTGTGTTACTTTTTATAATGATCATCGTCATTTTATTTCTGTTCCGAATAAATGAACTTTGTTTTACAGCCTTTAGATTGGCTTTTTCGCAAAAGGCGCTAATAGAGAGGAGACTTTAATTCAATCATAGAATTTACCATTTAAAAAGAATTGTTATGCTAGGTGATTTAAATAAAGGGGAAATCATTTCCCTGCTGGAAAGCCAGGTGATTGGCAGATTAGGATGCCATCAGGATGGTGAAACATACATTGTTCCTATTAATTATGTGTATCGGAACAACGCTATTTACGCACATTCCGGACCCGGTAAAAAAATCGATATGCTGCGTGCAGATCCACGGGTATGTTTCCAGGTCGACCAGATTGCAGATATCTTTAAGTGGAAAAGTGTGATTTTATGGGGCACTTTTAAAGAACTGCAGGGCGAAGAAAGACAACAAGCCATGCAGGGTATTATTCACCGGATTATGCCGCTCACTTACCGGCCTTCGCAGGAAACTTCGCATGGAATTGATGCAGGAGCACATCAAAATATAATCGTGTATAAAATCAATATCAAAGAGGGAACCGGAAGGTTTGAAGAGCACACGGAGCTATAGTGTGATTTGATATTTTAAGCTTCTTTTCAGACTGATTGCTTGATAAGCTTTCAGTCTGTTTTTCTTTGTGCAGGTATTTTTATAGCTGGCTGATTTCGCTTTCACTTTTTGCTATTTGCTGGCTATAATCATAGCGCATCTTCTCGTAATTTGTTGCCATTCTTCTCAATGTAGTAATCTCAGTCATTTCTTCGCAGGAAATCTTTTGACTGCCTTTATTCATCAGCTGATTAATCCTTAATAATGCTTTTCTATAGTCTTCTACGCTTGTAATCTGGCTCATGTCGTTAATTTTAAGCTAAGATATAAATTGAAGCTAAAGGCAAGTTGAAAAAATTGTACACAGCCTGTGGAAAAAAGAAACTGTAAATGATTTTGGCCAGAGATATTTTAATATCATGCACATTTCCAGTTGCTTCAATTTTAATTTTCTTAAGTCTAAACGATCAATTTTATGAGATAAAATGGCTGATGCCAATATCGCTTAATGATTTGACGAAATAATTAAACATTCAAATCAATAAAAAAACGCTATTTGATTAACCAAATATATAGCCCTTCGGCAGCCCGATATTTCTCCGCGTAAGCAATAAATATTTTAATAGCAGCAGTACTATAAATTTATTTGAAACAACAAACAACACAACAAAATGAAACTTAGAAAATTACAAATTCTATTGTTAACGCCACTGATCTTTTGCGGTACGCAAAGGGCGTTTACACAAACTATGTCAGGCCCTGATTGGCTGGTTAAACCAATTTCGGCAAAAGCAAAGGTGACTAAAAGTACCAACGGGAAAGATATTGTTTTACAAAACGGACTTGTAAAACGCGTATTCAGGCTTTCGCCTAATCTGGCCTGTACTGATTATACCAATTTAAGCACAGGGCAGCAATTGTTACGTTCGGTGAGGGAAGAAGCACGTTTAACCATCAATGGTAAAACCTATAATATTGGTGGGTTGACCGGCCAAACCGAAAAAGCTTATTTATTGCCAGTGTGGGTAGATGGATTTAAAGCGGGTACTACCGATTTTAAATATGTATCTTATGATGTTAAGCCAATCACTTCCCGCATGAAATGGAACAGTAGCCGCTTTTGGTCATTGGCTGCCAAACCTGCAACAGGTAAAACCGTTTCTTTTTTGTACAAGCCACAAACAGAAGAGCTTAGCGGGCTGGAAGTGACTGTGGTTTACGAAATTTACGATGGTATTCCTTTAATTGTGAAATCGTTAAAAGTAGAGAATAAAGGAAACAGGCAATTTATAATAGATCAGGTGGTGAATGAGGTTTTAGGCATGGTTGAAGAAGAAAGCTCGGTAGAAGGGAGTTTCGAAATCATGAAGAAACCCAGCGGAATATATTTTGAAACCAATTACGCATTTAATAACTCCATGAATTATGCCAACAGCGATCAAACCACACACTGGAAGCCCGATTCAACTTATACTTCTCAGGTACATTACCGCTACCAAACACCAGTGCTGGTAGAAATTTACCCCGAAAAAGCCAGAGGAATTGAATTAAAAGCCGGCGCAACGCTAAACTCCATACGCACACACGAATTGCTAATGAACAAAGACGACCGGGAAAGTCGTGGCCTGGCTGTTCGTAAAATGTACCGTATAGTAGCCCCATGGACTTCTGCCAATCCGATATTTATGCATTTGGTGGCCAGGAATGAAAACCAGGTGCGCACCGCCATCGATCAATGTGCAGCAACGGGTTACGAAGCTTTAATTATTAGTTTCGGCAGCAATTTAAATATGGAAGATACTACACAGGTAAACCTTAAAAGATGGAAAACACTTGCCGATTATGCCCACAGTAAAAACATTAAAATTGGCGGTTATTCTTTATTTAGCTCACGCAGTATTAGTTCTGATAATGATGTAGTTGATCCTAAAACAGGTAAACCTGGTGGTGCCTTTTTTGGTCATGCACCTTGTTTTGGTAGTAAATGGGGACTTTGGTACAGAGATAACATCAAGAATTTCTATACCCAAACTGGTTTCGATATTTGGGAAAATGACGGCCCTTATCCTGGCGATGTTTGTGCCTCAACCACACACCCCGGGCATACAGGTTTAGACGATTCGCAATGGAAACAAATGGAGATCCAGAAAGAATTGTACACCTGGTTAAACGAAAAAGGGGTTTACATTAATGCACCCGACTGGTACTTCTTAGATGGAACCCATAAAATTGCCTTAGGTTACAGGGAGGTGAATTTTTCATTGCCAAGAGACCATCAAAAAGTGCTTAACCGCCAGAATATTTACGATGCAACCTGGATAAAAACACCATCAATGGGCTGGGGTTTTGTACCACTTACCCAATACCAGGGTGGCGGCAGCGCAGCAACATTAGAGCCGCTGGCCGAACATTTAAAAGATTACGAGCAATTAATGATGCAGTATTATGGGGCAGGAGTGCAGGCTTGTTACCGTGGTCCGCGATTGTATGATACCGAAGAAACCAAACAAACCGTTATAAATGTAATTAACTGGTACAAAAAATACCGGAATATCCTCAATTCGGATATAATCCATTTACGCCGCGCCGATGGCCGCGATTGGGATGGTATATTGCATGTTAACCCCGATCAGAAAGATAAAGGCCTGATGATGCTGTACAATCCAACAAAAGAAAAAATAGTTAGAACCATTAAAGTGCCCTTGTATTATACCGGCTTAAGCGATATTGCGAGGGTTAAAGAAAAAGAAGGCAGCTTCAAAAACTACAAGTTAAACAGGGATTACACCATTGATCTCACTTTCAGCATCGCACCCGAAAGCTATACCTGGTTTGTAATTGAAGGCCTAACCAATAGCAAACATTCTGCCCTATAACTATAATCTATGAAATTTAATACAAATCTACATAAACAAATCAGCGCCATGAAAATAACAGGGGCGCTGATTTGTGCACTATTTACAGGTACCGGAGCCTATGCTCAGGAAGAAGCAAAACTAACGGCTGCCGATACTGCCGCATTTAAAGCTGTAATTTCCGGTTTAACAATAAGCGATCAACTGGCATCGGGTACCCACCAGTTCGTATTGCCGAAACCGGCTTCAGGCTATGTGCTTTCGCTCTATGGTTCGAGCAGAAAACCTGTAATCGATTTAAAGGGGAAAGTTTATCAACCCTTAACCGATTGCGAAGTTCAGCTGGTATTAAGGTTAAGGAATACGCAAAATAACCGCGCTTACGAATTTCCGCAAACCGTTAAAGTAACAGGGAAATATCGTCCGCAAACCGGTGAAAATCCACAACCTTTTGTAATTCCATCACTGCAGGAGTGGAAGGGAGGCAGCGGACACTTCAAATTGCTGGCAAACAGCAGGATCATCATAAACCAAAAGGCTAAAAAGCTGTTAACACCAGCCGCCGAAATTTTACTGAAAGACCTGAAGCAATTAACCGGCTTTAGCGCCCTAAGTATTGCCAGTGGTAAGGCAAAAACTGGAGATATTGTGCTCAATATGGATGCGGCACAGCAAAATTTAGGAGAAGAGGGATATACACTTAATATCGATCAAACCCTTCAAATTAATGCTCCGTATTATAAAGGGGCGTTTTGGGCTACCAGAACCATTTTGCAATTGCTGGAGCAAGATCCGGCGCACAGCCAGATTGTTAAAGGTATAACACACGATTATCCCAAATACGAGGTAAGGGGCTTTGTATTGGATGTGGGACGTAAATTTTTTACGCTCGATTTCCTGAAACATTATGTCAAAATGATGGCCTATTATAAAATGGGCGATTTTCATATCCATTTGAATGATAATGGCTTTAAACAGTTTTTTGGCGACGATTGGAATAAAACCTATTCGGCATTTCGACTGGAAAGCAGCACATATCCGGCTTTAACGGCTAAGGATGGCTATTACACCAAAGCCGATTTCAGGGAGTTGCAGAAAACGGCACAATTGTACGGGATCCGCATTATACCTGAAATTGATGTGCCTGCCCACTCGCTGGCCTTCACCAAAGTATTTCCGGAAATTGGCAGTAAAGCCTACGGAATGGATCATTTAGATATCGCTAATTCCAAAACTTACGAGGTTATCGACAATGTTTTTAAAGAATACATCAGCGGAAAAGATCCTGTTTTTGTGGGTGCCGAAGTGCATATTGGCACTGATGAGTATGCTAAAAAGGAGTCAGAACGCTTCAGGGAGTTTACCGATCATTATATCCGCTATGTAAAAAGCTTTGGGAAAAGGGTACGCTTATGGGGCGCTTTAACCCATGCGCAGGGCACAACACCTGTAACTGCCGATGATGTTACCATGAATGCCTGGTACAATGGCTACGCAGAGCCTAAAGAAATGGTACGCCTGGGCTACGATCAGATCAGTACACCCGATGGATGGCTTTATATTGTGCCAGCCGCTGGTTATTATTACGATTTTCTGAATGTTAAGCGTCTTTACGATAGCTGGGAACCTAATCAGATCGGAAATGCTGTATTCCTGATGGGGCATCCCAAAATCAGGGGCGGCATGTTTGCCGTATGGAACGATCATGTAGGAAACGGAATTACCATGAAAGATGTACATCAAAGGTCTTTTCCGGCCATGCAGGTACTGGCAGAGAAAATGTGGACGGGTAAAACCAATCAATCCAACTGGACTAACTTCGCTAAAAATGCTACAGCTATTGGCGAAGGTCCTGGTTTAAATATGCGTGCTGTTGTGCGCACCGTTGGTACAGATTCATTGGTTTATCAGCATCCTTTGGCCACAAAACAAGCCAAACCTTTTCAGTTACCTTTAAAAGAAATTGGCTATCCTTATAGTGTTGCCTTCACTTTGCACACGCCGGCAACAAGTCAGGATAGTGTTTCCTTGTTTAAATCTGAAAATGCAAATGTTTACCTGCTTAATCAGGATGGTTTAAAATTGGGTTTTAGCCGCGAAAATTATACCGATGTTTTCGATTTTACTTTTGCTGCTGATAAGACTTATAAGCTTGTCATTACCGGAAATGAAAAAGGCACCTGGATTTACGTAGACGGAAAGCTGATTCAAAAAATGGAAGGTAAGAAAATCAGCTTTACCAATACCGAAGGTAAAATAAGCCGCATGCAAACGCTGGTATTTCCTTTAAATTATATTGGAGATGCAAATAAAGGCAGCTATGGTTTGGTTTCAGGGCTCAAAGTTTATAATAAGCGATTAAATGAAACAACCATTGCAGGTTTATAATAGTTAAATGCATGGTTTTCTGAGTAGATAAACAAAATAGAAAAGCCTTTAAATCGCAAGATTTAACGGCTTTTCTATTTTTAATACTTAGCAATTATACTTTGTAATATTGTTCCCATCCCTGGCGTGGTGGTGGGCCAATTAGCAATTCGTTTGCATTTTTACTGCTGGTAATTATTTTCTTTTTTCTGTCGAACACAATTTTTTCACCTGTCCATTGGGCAAGTACGCCCAGGCAAAATACCTGACTTAACGGCCCAGCAATATCGAAAGATGAACGTGTTTTCTCTTCACCTTTACAAGCTTTTAAGAAATTGGCAAAGTGGTTTGACGGACTTGGTGGCACAACTGGCAAGCTGGAAGCCATTGCTTTTGCCTTTTCTTCGGGAATGATAGACAAAGTACTGCCATGCGAACCACCTTTAAAAGTTAAATCTTTGCCATAAATAATCTTGCCCGGATTTAGTTTAGCAGTGGTAGCTGCGCCGTTGCTTGGTGGCGGGATATTTGGGTCGAGGCCTTGTACCCCATAACCTGCAGGTATAGGTGGAAGATTATCGATACCATCATACCATTTTATCTCTAAGGGAGGCATACTGCCACGTTTAGGGAATTTGAACGATAGGGTTGTAGACATCGGATAAAAGAAGTTATTGTGGCCTTCTAATTTAACCGGATCAACTTCATAAGGCAGGCCAAGATCGAGGAACTGGTGTGAAGTATCGAGGATATGTGCACCCCAATCGCCCAAAGCACCCATACCAAAATCGAACCAGCAGCGCCATTGGCCATTTACGAAATCCTTGTTAAATTCATGTCCCTGGGTTTGCATTTGCCAGATATTCCAGTCGAGTGTTGATGGCGGAGTTTCTGCCGGCGGGAAAGCCGTAATTTTGGGGTTCCAGCCGTGCCAGCGGCGTGGAGAATTCATGTGTGCGGGAATGGCGGTAACATCTTTAATAATCCCGGCATCTACCCAGGCTTTATATTGAAAATAATTGGCTTCAGAATGCCCCTGGTTACCCATTTGAGTTACCACTTTGCGGTTTTTCTTAGCGGCTTTCATCATTAATTCAACTTCGTTGAAAGTGCGGGCCATTGGTTTTTCAACATATACGTGCTTACCCAAACCTATGGCCATCATGGTAATCGGGAAATGCGAAAAATCGGGCGTACCAACAGAAACAGCTTCAATCTGGTTGCCCATTTTATCGAACATCTGTCTGAAATCTTTAAAACGGGGCACATTTGGGAACATTTTTAAGATAGGCAGCGTGTGTGGCGCTTCCATATCTACATCGCATAAAGCAACAATATTGGCTAATCCGGTGTTGTAAAGTTCACGAATAATTTCGCCACCGCGATTCCCAATGCCGATACAAGCCAGGTTTACTTTTTCTCCCGCTGCAAAACGGGGAATAGGTTGACCCTTGGCAAATAGAAAACCTGGTGCAGCCACCGCGGCCGAAGCCAGTAAGGCCTGTGTTAAAAACTTTCTTCTGGAATAATTACTATCGCTCATATTATATGTTGGTTATGGCGTTGAATATAGCAAAACGCAACTAAAATTGATAGCCACAGACTAAACCAGCTTCGTTACACAGCTTTGCAATGAAGCCATATTTTAATTTCAATCGATGGAAATTATGTTTTTACGCTATCCCGGTCTATGTAACAATTTTAAAGGTAATGGCAGAGGGAGTAAATAACCAATATGCAATACCCAATTATCAATCAAGATGTATGGTAAAAGGGATTGGCACAAATGAACCAATGAGCTAATGAACAAATCGGCCATAAACCATCAGCCATTGACCAATGAACGAATAAACAATTTTCAGTTATCAGTTTACAGTTGGGTTGGGCTATCAACCATGGACTATTGACTAATAAACCAATGACCAATGAACAAATGAACCCAATGAACAAATAAACCAACACCCCTCCATGTTTTACTTTAAAGTAACATCTAAATAAACTGAATGCCTGCCATAAGTATCATAAAATGGTTTAAAGTTTACGCCATCAATGTTGAATTGTAATTGAGCAGGATCGCCTTTTATAGATTTGCTGATGTCGCTGGCATCGAGGGTTACTTTGCGCCAGTCTTTTCTGGCCTCAGGCTCCTGGGCAGCAAGCAATACCGGTCCGTAAAATAGGCTGGCAATGTTTTGTTGATCCATTACAGGATCGAGGTGAAAGGTAAAAGGCATTTTCAGTTCAATAATATCGCCATCTTTCCAGTTGCGGTTTAAGCTTAGATAAGTACCCGGTTTAGCCTCAATTTTTTGTGCTACCCCATTTATCTTCACTAAAAAACCTTTGGTAGCCCAACCCGGTACACGTACATTCACCTCAAATTTTCCACTTCCCTGAATGCTGAGGCGGGTATGGTCTGCTCTCGGGAAATCAGTAGTTTGCGTTATTTTTACCTTACGTGAAGTCCAATCCAAAACAGAAGGGATAAACAGGTTTACATACAGTGCTTTATCATCTTTAGCTTTAAAGTAAATCGAGTTCTGCAGCTTGGTGCTGCTTTCGAGCGCGGTACCATTACAACAGGTAAAACCGGTCATATCTGCGTTGCCAAATTGTTTTACCGATCCGGGTCTTAGCGGAATATGGTAAGTGTTTGCCGGACTGTTTTCGGCTACTGATGCCAGAATATCGTTGTATAAGGCACGTTCGTAATAATCCATTAATTCGGCCCGTTGGTCGAAAAGGAAAAGATCGCCGGTTAATTTAAGCATGTTGTAGGTGGCACAGGTTTCGTTTTGACCGCCCTCCGAGAATCCGTTTTCGTACAAAGTACCCGGCTGGGCAACAAAACATTCGGCATTGGCCGGATTACGTGCGCCCGCAACACCACCAATACTGTACATGTAATCGCTAATCATTTTATGCCAGAAGTTATCAGCAATTTGATAATATTCAGGGTTATTGGATGCACGATACATTTCGATGCTGCCTACAATTTGCGGAATGTGTTGGTTGGCATGTAAGCCGCGGAAAATATCAACGTTTTTGGCTAATCCATGAATGTGTGCGGTATCACCAAAAAAGACCTTAACATTATCGAACAGCTGCGCTGTTTTAAGGTATTCGGGCTTTCCGGTAATCTGGTACAAATGGGCCATCGATTCGTTCATGCCGCCATATTCGCCGGCAATGTAGGTATTCCACATTTTAATGAGCGTTTCTTGTGGCAGCTTGCTCAAACGGGCATTTACCCAATCGCCCATGTTGGTGGCAATTTCGAGTGCTTTTTTATTGCCTGTTACTTCGTACACATCTATTAAACCTGCCAGAATTTTATGCAGGGTATAATAAGGTGCCCAAACCTGGTTTTTCTGACCTCCGTATTTAGCGCCCTGCTCCAGCATTATAAACTGATCGGGTGGGTAAGCACTGATAAATCCTTTGCCCCAGTTCCAGTAATCCGTTCTGATTCCCGCTCCGCTCAGGTCAGAATCAAAGCCGGCCTTTCCGGGCCCTGCGGGTACAGCAGCTGGATCGGCAACAAACGGACCGCCGGCTTTTTGTGCTGTTCCGGATAATTGCGATAAATCGTAAAGGGTATTTACCATGTATTCGATTTTTTTCGCAAAGTTGGCATGAAGCGCAGCATCATATCCGGTACCCGCATAAGCCTGTGCAATAGCGGTAAGGTAATGCCCAGTGGCATGCCCTCTTAATTTAGTGTCTTCACTATCCCACACGCCCAATGGCTTTGCACCCTCAGGTTGTTTTTGCCCAAAAGCATGCCTGAACATATACAGAAAGGAATTCGGATCGGTTTTCGCCAGTGTTTCAATAAACTTATCGCGGTTTTTGGTAAAATTTGTACCATGGCCTTCCACATCCGTTTTTAAAGTAACCTGGCCTAAATGGAAAGGCTCGAGCTTTAAAGCAGGCAAAACAGCTTTTCCAGCTTCCTTAACGGTAACAACTGCATTTGCTTTTAAGTTTGTGCCTGGTACCTCACCAGTTAGGGTATATTGTCCGGCTTTTAAAACAGCTGTATTATCTGTTGGAGCAGGCCATATTACCCTTACTTTTGGGCCGCTTTTTCCATTGCGGTAAGTTCCCTCAATGTAGGCTGGCAAACGTGGTAAATTCCCTAAAGTTGTAGTCACTGCTACATCCGCAACCCTGGTTAAATAGGTATTGTAGAGTTGTGGTATATTTGGCGGAAATTTCTGAAGATTATCTTCCTTTTTCGCTGTTGTATTTACGGTGCTTTCGCTACCACCTTTAAGGGCATTACGGTAAATGTAACCCACCTGTCTGTAACTCAGCGGTACACGGTAAATCCTGAAATCGTGGATCAAAGCATTTAAATAAGGATCGTTTGGTAAAAGCGATTTTCCGATGTAAAGCAGGTTTTTATCTTTTGATGTTTGCCCGAATACTGTTGTTAAATCGAGCGGAATATCTTTTGTTTCGTTAGCTATTTTGCCATTAATGTAAGTCGTGATCGATTTTGAAGGAATATCGACAACAATGGCCAGGTTTACCCACTGGTTAAGTGTTACTGCAGTTGGTGAACTCGCGTTTTTAATCCCCTTCTCGGTGCTGATAAAAGCCTGGAAGCCACCCTGTGTATTGCTGCCTGCCGGGGCTGCAGAAAAATGTTTGGCTGCATCTTGCCCAAAATCAAAAAAACGTTGCCCATGCTGGTTAGATCGTAAATAAATCCAGCCGGTGATACTAATCGATTCCATATCGGTTAATACGGCTGCCGGCAGGGCGATAAAGGTATTGGCTTCGCCCGAAAGGGATAAAACCGGACCAAACTGGTTATCATTCACAAATTTGGCTCCGGTACCAAAGAGTTTGCCATGCAGGTTATTGCGCGACCAGTCTTTGGCATCGCCGTTAAATTTATAGCGTGCACTCATGGCTGTTTCACCAACCCCATCTAATATCTGATCGCCGTTTTGTGCCTTAACACTGTTGTTATGGGCTAAAAACGCAATAAATAGCGCCGACTGGAGGAATAGCTTGTATAATTTCATTCTAATGAGTTGAGGGATGGCAAATAAACAATCTTTTTATTGGCATTTCTGCTGAATAGGATTGCTTGTAAATTTTGCTAAAATTAAAGACAAGCCCCGTGTTTTTATACTTCTTTTTTAGCTAATGGCTACAGGATATTAACAAAAGTTTCAGACCAGGGCTTTCTAGTGTGTATCGGAGGCTATATAGGTTTGGATGGAGGTAAAAAAGGGTGAAAATACGCGCTGTGTTGCTGCAGGCTTTCTGTTTCTTTTTGTTGATATTCGTGCTTAATCAAACCTTGTAAAACCAGCATAGCTAAATTATCATGATCGAATCTAATATTAAAACTCCGGGTGTTTACATCAATGAGCTAAATGCCTTTCCAAACAGTGTGGTTCAGGTAGCTACGGCAATTCCTGCATTTATAGGTTATACCCCGCAAGCCTTTTACGAAGGTAAATCGTACACTAATGTAGCGACTAAAATTAGCAGTTTTGCCGATTTTATGGCAATCTATGGCTATCCTGATCCGGCTCCTCCAGCCAGCCCGGCGGTACAATATCATCCTCAATATTATCCGGTAAAACAAAAAAATAGTACACCGGCAAACCAGGATTACCTATTCATTAACAACACCTGTTATGCCGTTTTGCCCGATCCCAATACCATTTATTATCTGTACAATAGTATCAGGCTATTTTATCAGAATGGGGGTGGCGATGCTTACATCGTATCGGTAGGTACTTATGGCAAAGAATCGGGAAAACCCATTGATGTTGGCCAACAGATTGTAAATCCAAATGTATCGTTGGCCGATTTGGAAAGCGGTCTTGCACTTTTACTTCATGAGCAGGAGCCTACCATGTATATATGTCCCGAAGCAACATTATTATCGGTACCTGAAAATGCCCGGTTAATGCAAAGCATGCTGGCACAATGCGAAATTATGCAAACCGCCATTAGTATTTTTGATCTAATTGGAGGGCGCAATCCTGATCCTGTAGCCTATACAAGCGATATTGAAACATTCAGGGAAAACACAGGGCAGCAAGGCTTAAACTATGGTGTAGCTTATTATCCTTTTATTGGTACTACGATAATGGGTAATTCAGATGTTAATTATACCAATCTTTTTGGTGGCAATGTTAAACAACTGGCACCATTACTCAATTCGCCCCAAAACCCTAACCCAACGGTGGCAAAAATCCTGCAAAGCATCGAAAATCCTGTTGGAACACCTTTAACAATAGCGCAATATCATAATGCCTTAAGCAACGCCAGTAAGGATTATGTGCAAATCCTTACACATCTGCTGGCTCAGGCTAATATGCTTCCCACCAGCGGGGCCATGGCTGGAGTAATAACCACTACCGATAATCAGGTTGGGGTGTGGCAGGCACCGGCCAATACTTCAATTGTAGGTGCCGTGTCTTTACCAATCCGTTTATCAGAAAGCCAGCAAGGACCGCTGAATGTAGATGCCATTTCAGGCAAATCGATCAATGCCATCCGTTTTTTCAATGGTTTAGGTATTTTGGTTTGGGGAGCACGTACCTTAGATGGCAACAGTATGGATTGGCGGTACATCCCGGTTAGAAGAACCTTAACCATGATTGAACAGTCGTGCAAACTGGCTTTACGAGCCTATGTTTTCTCGTCAAACGACAAAAATACCTGGGAAGCGGCAAAGGCAATGCTTGGCAGCTTTTTAACCTCATTGTGGAAAGAAGGAGCGCTGCAGGGGGCGAGTACTAATGATGCCTTTTCTGTTGATTGTGGATTGGGAACTACCATGACAGCTGATGATATTTTGAATGGATTTATGAATGTTGTCGTAAAAGTAGCAGTGGTAAGGCCGGCCGAATTTATTGTGCTTACTTTTCAGCAGCAAATGCAGAAGGATTAATTTATAAAAGAAAAATATACAATTATGGCAAATGATGGAAAAACCGGTGGCGAAGCATGGCCGCTGCCAAAATTCAGGTTTGAGGTAGATTTAGGTACCACATTAAAAGGGATAGCCTTTCAGGAAGTATCGGGCCTGGAGGCAGAAAGTCAAATTATCGAGTACCGTAAAAGCAATAGCCCGTTATTTTCAACCGAAAAAATGCCCGGACTGGTACATTATAGTAATGTAACATTGAAAAGAGGGATTTTTGTTAACGACAATGCTTTCTGGGATTGGCATTCGGCGATCAGCATGAATACAATTAAAAGAAGAACGGTATTAATTAAGCTGCTTGATGAGGCCGGCAAAATTACCATGCAGTGGCAACTGGATAAGGCGTGGCCAACAAAAATTAGCAGTACAGACCTTAAATCGGAAGGGAATGAAATAGCTGTTGAGTCGCTCGAAATTGCATTCGAACAGCTTACCATTACCAATGGCAGCTAATTCGTAATTAAAGGCGATCCAATCAGTGGGCTTACATCGGCTGATTTGATCGCCTGCCTGGCGTAAACCCGAAGGTCATCTTACTTCTTTTCAGTTCTGTTAAAATCAAGTTACATCAGGTTAATATCCATCAACGCTATGGAGGCATTTCAAATCTATCTTTGAAAACAATCAAGTCGCAGGGCTGCTATACGCTATTTTAACTTACAGAGGTGGAAAATAATAGTTGCTCCTGGCTAATTTTATTGTTTAACAAGGTGTAAAATGAAGAAGAAATATCTGTTTTTTTTAAGGTTGTTCGTGTTACTGGCTTTTGCTGCCTGCCTGTTAAAAGGCCTTGAAAAAACACAGGCGCAGCAAATGATACCGCATGCCGTTAAAACAACTTTAAATCCCTTGTTACCCGGATATTTTGCCGACCC
Source organism: Pedobacter ghigonis (assembly GCF_903166585.1). Taxonomy (GTDB): domain Bacteria; phylum Bacteroidota; class Bacteroidia; order Sphingobacteriales; family Sphingobacteriaceae; genus Pedobacter; species Pedobacter ghigonis. Next base: position 120,885 of record NZ_CAESCM010000007.1, on the reverse strand, counting down.
CACCATTAAGAAATTTGGCGATACCTATTACATCTATTCCACTACTGATAATATTATGCTGGCTTCGGGGGCACCTACGGTATGGTACAGCAAAGATTTTGAGAACTGGTACAATTATACCATGGATGTGCCTTCATTTACCAGCATACCACTGGTTAACTTTTGGGCACCCGATATTATTGAGAAAGACGGACGCTATTACCTCTATTTCGGAAATTGCGAAATGGGTTGCAACATTTATGGTTATGTATCCGATACCCCGGTTGGACCCTGGAAAAAAATGGATGAAAACGATAAACCTGTAATTGCCCATAACTATCCCAGAGCAGGTTTTCCATCATTAGATGCACAGTTTTTTACCGATACCGATGGCAAAATTTATGGCTATTGGGGTACCTGGGTGCATTATAATGGCGGTTATGCGGTAGGAGAGCTCAATCCCCAAAGCATGAAAGATATGCAGCAATCGAAAAACATTCCTTTGGCACAAACGCCTGCACCTTTCGAAGCCGCGTACATGATGAAAAAGGGAAATAAATATATCCTGATGTATTCCGGTGCATCTTGTCACGATGAAACCTATAATGTGCGTTATGCCTACGCCGATACACCTTACGGGCCATTTACGCCGGGTGTCAATAACCCCATTCTGAGCACCAATGCCGATCAAAGTGTGCATGGTCCCGGGCACCACTCGGTTTTGCAGGATGGTAACGATTATTACATGGTTTACCACAAGCACGATTACCCCATGACGCGTGGCGGGCTTTCGCGGCAGGTATGTATCGATAAAATGATTTTTGAAAATGATTCAACAATCAAAGCCGTAGTTCCGGCAAATACGGGCTACATTAGCCCTTCAAAGCAGAAAGCACCACTTAACCTTGCACAGCACAAGCCAGCAAGTGCTTCGTCATCTTATCACCTGCAAGGTTTAAATGGCGATTATGAATATCAGCCTGGCTTAGCTACCGATAACAACAATGCTACCCTTTGGAAAGCAGGAAGCAACCTGCTGCCTCAGGATTTAACTATCGATCTGGGTGCAGAAAAACAGGTGAAACGTGTATTTATGCAATTCGAATTTCCTACATTTTATTATCAATATGTCCTCAGGTACTCTACTGATGGTAAGAACTGGAAAGTGTTTTCGGATAAATCTGCTAACCGTACAGCCGGGAGTCCTATGATTGATGATGGTGATGTTAAGGCCAGGTATATTAAATTAACGGTAACAGGAACCGAAAAGCAGGGCTTGTACGCAGCAGTATGGAATTTAAAAGTTTACGATTCGCTTTTCGAAATTCCACTTTCTGTAAGGAATAAAAGTGCTATAGCAGGTCCGGCGATTAATAGTAAAAGAGAAATGCTGCTGCATCTGGATGTTGCAAAAGTTGCTGCCACCAAAGCGGTTTCCAGCCTGCAAAATAAGGGTACTTTGGGTGGAGTTTTTAACAGTGTAGGGGAGGTTCCAATTCAGGAGGATGAAGAAGGGATAAAAGCGCTGAAATTTGGTAAGGGTTACTTAACATCCAATCAACCCGTTCCGCAACAATTGGCCTGGAACGGTTCGTATACGGTAGCTACCTGGGTAAAAAATCCGGAAGTGGCTAAAGATGGCGAATGCTTAATGTCGTGGTGCAACAGAAACGCCATGCGCCTGGCCAATTCCTATAATGCAATGTACTACAACAGCGCAGGCTACGGTGCAGCCGGGCATCTCGATTATCATTTCGATATGAAATACAACAAGCTGCCCAAAGCTAACCAATGGCATTACCTGGTATTAACTTTTGATGGCATGGTAGAAAAAATCTACGTAGATGGCATATTAGATAATGCACAGAATATGACCTTAAGTTCGGCAATTAAGCAGGCGAAATTTATAGTCGGCGCATCAGATGAAGGGGAGCATTATAACGGATTTATGGCTTCATTAAGGATGTATGATTATGCTTTAAGCAAAGCTGATATTCAAAAACTGCAGCAGCAAACAAGGCCCGGTAAATAACTGGTGATTTCAAAAAAATAAATGCAGTAGCCAGGCATTATCCGGCTAAGAGGGGTTCTTGCAACACCAGCGATTGAACATTTGTGGCAAACAAACCGTTATCGTCAAGTGCGATTTCAAATTCGATCAAAATTCCGGTTCGTAGGTTGCTCTGAGTATCGCTAAGATAAAACGAAATGTCCTGCTGATTTTCGTCTTCGATAAAACCTTTTCCCGATAGTAAATCGATGTGTGTAATAATGCCTTTTCTCATAGTTGTAGTTAGTTCGATGAAGATAGGTTTGGTTATCCGGAATTCAAATTTCATCCGCAAAGTAAATGTAACATATCTATTACAAATAAACAATGTATTAATCATAATTCGAAATTTCTTCATCATTTTTTCATTTTATTGCCTGAAAAACAGCCACACGGATGCTTTAGGCTTAGTTTGTAACAGTTTCCTAATCTGCCAGCTGCTTTGGAACTGTACGTTTGGAATAATGTCTCTATACTGTGAGTTATTGTTTATTTGTTTTACTTTCGCGATTTGTCAGAAATGGCTTGCCGTAATGTGCAGATAAGTCCCTGCAATAATCTACAGAAACTAAGCTTATTTTAAATCATCCCATTAAAATGCAAACCATTAAAAATATATTCCTGATTAACTTATTGCTGTAGTTTTTCTTTTCATCATCGGGTTTTTCTCAACAACAAACAAATGTGGTGCTTATCGGTATTTACCATTTTAATAATCCTGGTTTTGATGAGGGGAAAATGAAAGAGCGCAATATTTTGAGCGATGAAAACCAGCCGGGACTGGAACGGATTACGGATAAACTGATTAAAAATATCGCCCCGCTAAAGTTTTTGTAGAATACGATGCTGCGAAAAAACAATAAACTAAATGCCTTGTACGCCCTGTACAAAAATGCAAAACCATTTTACCATGCTGATACATTAAACGCTTTCTATAAAAGGTTTTACAGTGAAAACGAAACCTTTCAGCTGGGTTTTAGGTTAACGAAGAAGGCCGCGAACGATAGCATTTATGCCATGGATTATGATGAGGTGCCTATCCGGTTTGATCTGATCAAACCGAAACTGCAGGCCAGCCGCTCTTTCACATACAGCGGTTACCAGGATAAGCTTACCCAGCTGGAAGTATTTATGAATGCCTGCCTGAGTAAGCCAAAACTGGAAGATGTATTGCTCGGCCTCAACTCGCAGGAACAGTATCAGTTGAACAAAGGGCTCTACATTTCTTTTCTGAACAGGATCAATCAAGCTGACGATTTCTTTGGATCTGATTTGGTAGCTGCCTGGTATAAACGCAATCTGATCATGTACGCCAATATCCAGAATCAGGTTTCGGCCGCTGATAAAAATATCGTAATTATTGTTGGGGCAGGCCATGCGGCAATTATGGAAGATTTTATTAAAGCCGACAAAAGGTTCAATCTGGTGAAACTGGATACCATTTGGTAAACCTCAATCTATTTAATGGAGGTATTAATATAAATTTTTGAGTTGTTCCATGCCCGGTTACGTCCTTTTTTCTTTGCAAAAAGGGTGAAAATACGTTGCTCCAGGCGTATTCCTTTTTGTTTCTTTTGTTGATATTTGGTTTGACATTTAATTAAAGCAAATCAATCCCTCAATAAAATGACAACATCAGAGCGTTTCTCAGGTGATTTAGCTACCTACAGCATTAAGGTTGCAGGTAAGCTTGTTCCCGATACTGTACAAGTATATGCTATACAAATAGAGAAAAAGGTAAACCGCATTTCGCTTGCAAAAATTACCATCCTGGATGGTAACGCTGGCGAGGGAACTTTTGAAATCAGTTCTTCGGCCATTTTTGTACCCGGTAACCAGATTACCATTGAAGCAGGTTACGATAATACAAATGGGGTAATTTTTACAGGAATAATTACTGGTCAGTCGATTCGTATTGATGAAGTGATTGGTTCGGCACTTGTAATTGAATGCAGGGATGAAGCTGTAAAAATGACTGTTGGCAAAAAGAATGCTACTTTCTCACAACAAAAAGACAGCGATATTATAACCACGCTCATTAACAATTATGGGGCATTAACCGCTGATGTGAGCAAAACCAGCACAATCTGGCCAAGCCAGGTACAATATAATTTAACCGATTGGGATTTTATGGTATCACTTGCCGGGATGAATGGCTTGATTGTTACCGCATTAAACGGCATCGTATCGGTTAAAGCTCCTGATGCTTTTGCCCAGCCGGTGATGACGGTTGGATATGGCACCGGATTATTACAGTTTAATGCCAACATGAATGCCCTTACACAGTTGGAAAGCGTAAAAACCAGCAGCTGGGATTATACCACACAAAGCATTAACAGCGCAACAACAACAAGCCATTATAACGGGCCGGGTAATATTTCGCCGGCTACACTGGCACAGGTAGCTGGTTTAAACGAATATGAATTGCAAACCACGGCCCGAATTGAAAATGAATCGCTTAACAATTGGGCAAAAGCAAAGATGCAGCAGGCTGATTATGCCAGAATAAGAGGCGAAGCTAAATTTCAAGGTACGGCCCTGGTCGATCCTGGTAAATTTATTAGCCTAACCGGTCTTGGCGACAGGTTTAATGGCGATTACCTTGTTTCGGGCGTTACCCACAACATTGCTGAGGGAAACTGGATTACAGAAGTTTCAGTAGGGCTTTCTCCCGAATGGTTGATCGAAAAAACGGATCGCAGCGTTGATGCAGGTGTTCTAAGTGCAGGACGCGGCTTGTTTAACGGCACCGTAAAGCAAATTTACAATGATCCTGAATTGCAATACCGCATTTTGGTTGATGTACCGATATTTAATCAGAACGGACAGGGAATATGGGCAAGGCTGGCCAGCTTTTATGCCACCAGCGGCGCAGGTACATTTTTTATGCCCGAAGTAGGCGATGAGGTAGTACTGGGTTTCTTAAATGAAGATCCACGCAGCCCGGTAATTTTAGGCAGTATGTACAGTAATTCAAGGCAAGCCCCTGGTAATGGCCTTGGCCCGGACGAAAAAAATGCAATCAAGGCATTTGTGTCCAAATCAAATATCAGTATCAGATTTGACGATGAAAATAAGGTCTTAACCATTGCTACCCCGGCACAGAATACAATCATTTTTAATGATAAAGACAAAGAAGTTTCCATCCGCGACGAAAACAGTAACAGCATTACCATGTCGGAAGCCGGGATTAGTATCAAAAGCCCTAAAAATATCAGTATAGAAGCCGATCAGGAAGTAAGAATAGCTGGGCAACAAAAAGTAGTTGTTAAGGCCAGCGCGGGAGATGTAGACATTAGCGGCATGAACATTAAACAACAGGCAGATATTGAGTTTTCTGCAATGGGATCGATGACTGCCCAAATTAAGAGTGGAATGGAGCTGACGCTTAACAGCGCAATGATTATGATTAACTAAATAAAAAAGAACTGAAATATGCCACCAGCAGCAAGATTAACCGATTTTCACGAATGCCCGATGATGACCCCGGGCGTAGTACCTGTACCACATGTTGGCGGGCCTATTGTTGGGCCGGGTGAACCTACTGTATTAATAGGGAAATTACCAGCAGCCAGGGTAGGCGATATGCTGGTTTGCGTTGGCCCACCCGATAGCATTGTTAAAGGATCTGCTACGGTAATGATTGGTGGAATGCCAGCTGCCAGATTGGGCGACCAAACCGCACATGGCGGAACAATTTTGTTAGGCGCATTTAACGTAATGATAGGAGGCTAAGCCTACCTTAAACCTGAAGTTAAATCTGCTCTTCTGAAACAGATGAGCAGATTTAAATTCTGTTTTAAAGTCTGAGATCAGAAAAACCATTTTTCTGCCGCCTGCCTGATTAATTTTTCATCAGGTTCGCCATCAGTAGCCCAGGCTACGAAACCATCCGGACGAACCAGTACAACACTTAAGCCCAATTGTACTTTTGCCTTTGCCGAAAGGTATTTCAATTGCTGGCCATAAGTTTCGGCTAAAGCCTGCAATGAAGCATGCTTACCAAAATCGAGTAAAATTCCCCTGCCATCATACATCCATTCGCCTATGGTTGTTCCATCTTCAAATTCGAAGTTGGGTACACTGTAACCTACCAGCGGGTGATCGCCACCAAGGTTGTATTGCAGGTTAAGGCCCCAAATGCGCGAAGCCATGTAAGTTGCACCGTCACGGGTGTGCATCAGATCGCGCATAATGGCGTTCAATGCCTGAGATGGGGGTTCGGGTTTCATGATAGCCACCTGTGCACGCGACCACTCCAAAACTTTTATGCCTATGGGGTGCCTTTCAGTGTAATAACTGTCCAGTAATCCTTCAGGTGCGGCATCTTTAATGGTGGCTGCAAGTTTCCAGCCCAGGTTCATGGCATCGCCCAACCCCAGGTTTAAACCCTGGCCACCCAAAGGTGCGTGGATATGGGCCGCATCGCCTGCTAAAAGCACCCTGCCATTGCGGTAAGTAGTGGTTTGGCGGGCACGATCAGTCCAGGTAGTGGCAATGTGCAGGGCGCTGATAGTTACATCGGTATCAGAAATGCGGCGGAGTACCTCCTGCAAATGTTGGGCAGTTATTGGCGCAGCTGACTGATGAAATGCACCTTGATCAAAATCTTGTATAATGAGGTAGCCGGGCTGAGATTGCAGGTACATGCCTCTGGCGGTTACATTACGGCCTGGTTTAAGTTTTTCGGGATCTAAAATATCAACCTGTGCACTGTAACCGGTAAATTCAGGTTCGGTACCTGCAAACTCAAAACCGCCAGCCTTACGCACCTGGCTACGACTTCCGTCGCAACCTACCAGCCATTTGGCTTTAAAAGATTGGGCATTTGTAAATACCGTTACCGCTTCATGCGTTTGCTGAAAATTGGTGATGGCCAGACCATGCCTGATATTTACACCTAGTGCTGTGGCACGATTGGTTAATACGGTTTCTAGTTCCTCCATTTCAGAAAGCATAATGGCAGCTGTAGCACTTGGTAAACGGTATTTCCATTTCGAAGCATCAATGTGGTCAGCATAAAATGGAATCCCGGCAAAATGCCCTGCCTGACGGTTTTCTTGTCCGGCATGAGGGTTTTTATAGCGCTTATGGATTTCCAGTCCCGACAATAATCCGCGGCGGTAAAGTGTCTCAATGGTCGGTGCCGAAAGTCCGCGCATACCAAAGGGGAGTCGTTTTAGCGGAGAATCGGAGTTTTCAGCTTTTTCGAGTATCAGCACGGTGCATTGTGCCAGGGCAAGTTCGCAGGCAAGAAAAAGACCTACCGGTCCTCCACCTGCAATAATTACATCGTAAACAGGAGGTGTAGATAAGGGTATATCATTTTGAAGTATGGTGTTCATATTGGTATTATTTGAACACAAAGTTCCGCAATGGCAGCGGATCAGGCTTGTACAAATGCGACAAAATCGCCTTCAACTATCGCTTGTCCTTGTTTCGCTTTTCGGGCAAATGCTGCTGGGGTAGTACCACTGTAGTGTTTAAAATCACGGCTCAGGTGAGCCTGATCGGTGTAGCCCCGTTGATAGGCGAGGCCTGAGAGATTGGCATTAGGGTAAAGCCACAAATGGTTGCGAACCTGTTCAAAGCGCATTAGTCCCGATACATCTTTAACCGTATAGCCCGACGATTGTTTAAACTTGCGTTCCAGTGTACGTACTGTGGTATGCGCCGCGGCAGCAACCTGGCTTACGGGCAAAGTACCCTTGGCCTCGCGCATGGCAATACCGGCTTTAAACAACAAACTGTTAGCCGCAATTTGCGATTTTGCCTTCAGAAAATATTGTTCTACCTGATTAATCGCTTCTGCTACTCTGCCGCTGCGGATATGTGCCTCCAATATGGACTGTAAATGTGCTATCGGATGTTCGAGTACATGCAGATGTTGTTTGCACGAAGGCAAGCCCAGCAAATCGAACACTGTCCATGGATAGCACCTGATAGCAATAATTTCGAAGCAATTTTGGGTATGGAAGGTAATTGGCCGATTGAGCAGTCCCATCATAAAGGGCGATGGAAGTGGTTCTAAAATTCCGTCCTGAATAGTACTGCAGGCGTTTCCAAAATGAAAGATAATTTCGGCATAACCATCGGGCAAAACCTCAAAAGTTTCAGGTGTTACCGATTCCCTTTTATTGTACCAAAAACACCTGATCGTATCGCGTAGCATTTCAGGAGGTTCATATTCACGGTGTAGCATTTCTAAAGAAAATACATTTGGTCTGTGTTTATTTGAAAGTGAACTGGATTATTACTATTAAAAAGGCCAAAATCTTCCAATACAACAATTTTTGGTCTATTGCATTGGAAGTTATTTTTTATGTTTAGTTTTAAGTCGTTCACTATTATAGTTTTATTCCAATTTTCTTCTCAAATTAAAAAATCTTTGAAAATGAAAAATAGATGAATACCTCATCTTATTCAATCCACCTTCCAATATGCATTGTCGGTGGCGTAGAACCGGAATTATTAATAAGAAACTGACGATCAATATTTAAATCGCGGGCACCAAATTGAGTAAAAATAGCAAAGCCATAAATCTGAAAGGATGCTAGATCGCTCGTGAAGCTTAACGCAATCCCACCTTTTATTTCTGCATCCTGAATCCAGATAGATGTGTTAAGGATTCCTTCACTATGTGGTTCTATTGTTACAACAGCATCTATTGGGGCGCCAGAAGGAGAAATTGCTGTAGGCCCATATACTGTTACAGCACTTTCCGTTTCGTTAACAAATCTGATACTGTACGATTTTCTCCAAGGTTCATCTTTAACTGCATAAGCACTTTTTTCTAAAACTACTTGTGGAGTTTGTTTTTGAGGAATAATACTTGTTTCTGGTTTAGCTTTCGACACAAGTAAAAGCGGTAAGAGATAAGTTAAGCTTTTCATAGTTTTTTTCAATTATAGATAAGTGAATTTAGAAATAGCAATATATTCAAGAAATATCTTAATATTAAAGTTAATAATTAGCAAATACAAGTGAATAAACATCTTGACCCTTTAAAGATCTAGATAGAAGAGAGGAATTTCTTTAAATAATTTAATATTAAAGTGATCAAATAATAAAAGAGTAATAAATCAGAATTTTTGTATTGTTTTTTTTAACTCTATTGCAAAATTCTATCCATTATTGTTTCAAATTACAAACCGTATTTCATAGTTTTGAGGTATGCAGGAGCTTTCGATGTCGTTACAGATAGATTTGATGGAACTTAAGGCCAGATATAGCTTTATTATGGAAGAGCTTGATGCGCTTTTTGCCGATGCATACTTGTCTAAAATTGGTGCAAAGCAAAAACTGGCCGATCAGATGTTGCGTGAAATCGAACGCATATTGAGCCAGACCGAATAATCCGGCAATGCCATTTAAAAATAATCCTAAATGAACTTATACAGAAAAGCACTAACCGCGGTCTTGCTTCTTGCTTGTAATTATACTTATGCTCAGGTAGAGCAGGATGGGCCTTATGTTACCCGTTCGGCAAATAAAATATTAGTAAGCTATGTGTTAAGCAACGAGGTAATAACCGATACATTGGCGGGAAATGAGGCTATACAGGTAAGGTTTGCCCAGCATAGCGATTGGGATTTTAGTTTTAAACTACATGCCGATATTGCAGTTCAGCCAGTTGCATATAAGCCGGTAGATAAGTTAATGGTGCTTTCAGATATTGAAGGCGAATTTGAGGCTTTCAGATCGCTTATGCTTGCCAATAAAGTTATTGATAAAAAATACAACTGGATCTACGGTAAAGGGCATATGATAATTTGTGGCGATCTTTTCGACCGTGGAAAAGAAGTGATGCCTTACCTTTGGCTCCTTTATAAACTAGAGGAAGATGCCCGGCGTAAAGGAGGTTTTGTACATGTATTACTCGGTAACCACGATGTAATGAACCTGGCCGGAGATCTGCGTTATGTTGCACCAAAATACCAGGCTTCAGAAAAGCTGTTGGGCTTAAGCCACGCACAGTTAATTTCGCCCGAAACCGAAATTGGTAAATGGCTAAGAAGTAAGAATGCAATAGAGAAAATAGGAGATAAGCTCTTTTTGCATGGCGGAATATCGCCCGAAATTAACGCATTAAGTCTCAACTTACAAGCCATTAACGAAAAATGCCGTAGCTATTATGGAATACCAACGAAAAAGCTTGATGAGGAAGGAAAGTTATTTATGAGTGCCAGCGGACCGTTTTGGTATCGGGGTTATTTCGGCAAAAACAGAACAAACATTGCAACGGTTGATTCGACCTTGATTAAGTTTGATGTAAAACAAATCATTGTAGGGCATACCATTACTGCGCAGAATATTGCGGCATACTATGGAGGGAAAGTGGTCGGTGTGGATGTAGATCAGCACCGTGGAAACCGCAAAGCCCTGCTTTTTAAGGGTAAGCAAACTTTTGTGGTAGATGATAAGCAACAACAAAAAATATTGACGCTCGCCGGCGATTCAGGAGAGATTGAGTAGGCTACGCGCTCTGAATTTAAGTATTCCAAATTTGTATTGAGCACCCATAATGCCCCAAAATTGCTCGGCTTTTTGGGGCTTTTAGTTATGATTTGAAATCATTTTCTGTAAGAAATACCAGAAGACAGTACCAGTGACGTTCAGCAGTTGGTCGTTTAAGGTGTACGTATGATAAATTACGGTACGATTATAATAAAGTCGGGTGCGTTAATCATAAAACCGGGTACGTTAATCATAAAGTCAGGTACGTTAATCATAAAGTCGGGTACGGTTATAATAAAATCAGGTGCAGCTTTGATAACTGAAATACGATGGATTAAATCGCTTCGGCATTAACAGGCTTGGCTAGCAGTTTATTAAGCAGGCTGTGCAATAAGCTTACCGCAAAAAAAAGTGTTGAGTTAAGTTTTTGTCAATTTCTAGTTAATAAAAACATTTTATCTTCAGATTGAAAAGTGCTCGAAAAATTAAAAATCCCCTTTTTATTAATCGTTTTCTGTCAAAAAGTGATCTAATCCGTTTGTTTTTAACTTGTTTTGGTTGAAATCACGATCAAATTTCCAATTTGTCGCTCCATTCCATTCTTTTTAGCTTAAAAGCTAATGCTGCGTAGTTCAATTCTGAAGATCAACTTCATTTAAACTTCATAAATCTGTATTTATTTCGCTATCGAATTAAATCATTGCGTAACCCTGAATTATTGATCCAATATGGTGCTGTTTAACAGTATATTAATGATAAACCGGTTGGCAAAGGAAAACTAATGAAAAAAAATAAATCAGATAACTAGTCAAAAAAACAAGATGAAGAGAAATGTAATGTGCCTCGGTTTGAGTGCTTTGCTTTACCTAACAGCGTGTACATCTAAAAAAGAAGAAAAAGAAGAAGTAGCCACTTATGCGGTAACCAGTCCGATCAGAATGGATACTTCGTTTACCAAAGAATATGTTTCGCAAATCAAATCTGTGCGGAATATTGAAGTAAGAGCCCAGGAGAAGGGTTATCTTCAGAATATATATGTGGATGAAGGTCAGCATGTAAAGGCCGGTCAGCTTTTGTTTAAAATTATGCCTAAGGCAGCACAGTCAGAACTGGCCAAAGCACAGGCAGAAACAAAATCGGCACAAATCGAACTCGAAAACACCAAATTACTCTCAGATAAAAATATTGTTTCGAAAAACGAACTGGCTATGGCCAAAGCTAAACTGCAATCGGCCAATGCCGAAACCTCTCTGGCAAAATTTCATTTATCGAATACCGAAATCAGGGCACCATTTGATGGTACCATCGATCGTATTCCTTTAAAATTAGGGAGTTTGGTTGATGAGGGGGCATTGTTAACCAGCCTTTCAGATAATAGTCAGGTGTTTGCCTATTTTAACGTATCGGAGCCCGAGTATCTTAACTACCAGAGTGCTGCCAAAGTAAAAGGCCAGCAAGAGGTTAGCCTGTTATTGGCCAATAACGAACTGCTTAAAGCCAAAGGTAAGGTAGAGCTGATCGAAAGTGAATTTGATAACGAAACCGGAAACATTGCCTTTAGGGCCAGGTTTAACAATGCAGATAACCTGCTTAGAAACGGCGAAACCGGTAAAATCCAAATGGTAGTGCCTTTAAAAAATGCATTGGTTATCCCACAAAAAGCTACCTACGATATTCAGGATAAAACCTATGTTTTTGTGATCGATAAAAACAATAAAGTACACTCCAAAGCCATTACCATAGCAGGCGATTTACCCGATTTATACATTGTAGGCGATGGCATTACGGTAGACGATAAAATCCTGCTTGAAGGTGTACAGAAAGTTAAAGATGATGATAAGATCGCTTTTAAATTCCAGCAGCCTCAGGATGTGATGAAACAATTGAGACTGAAAACAGAATAATCTAAATCCTCCATACTTATTTTATGTTTAGTAAATTCATACAAAGGCCAGTCCTTTCTATCGTAATATCGCTTGTTATTGTGTTTCTGGGGGTGTTGGCCATTAGCTACCTGCCTGTTACGCAATTCCCTTCTATTTCGCCGCCTAAAGTAAATATTACGGCCGAGTATCCCGGGGCTAACAACGAGCTCTTAATTAAATCGGTGGTTATTCCCTTAGAGCGTGCGCTTAACGGGGTACCCGGAATGAAATATATTGCATCCGATGCCGGTAATGATGGTGAGGCCTCTATTCAGGTGGTATTTAACCTGGGTACCGATCCCAATCAGGCTTCGCTTAACGTGCAAAACCGGGTAGCAGCTGTAACCAATAAACTTCCTCCTTTGGTGGTTCGCGAAGGGGTAAAGATTACGCGTGAGGAGTCTAACATGTTAATGTACATCAACCTGTACAGTAAAGACCCTAAAATGAACCAGAATTTCCTGTACAACTATGCCGATATCAACCTGCTTTCGGAGCTGAAAAGGGTAGATGGGGTAGGTTTTGCCGATATTTTGGGCGACAGGGATTATGCGATGCGCATCTGGTTAAAGCCCGATCGCATGCAGGCTTATAAAATCTCGGTTGATGAGGTAATGAAAGCACTTGATGAACAGAGTTTAGAAGCTTCGCCGGGTAAAACGGGTGAAAGCTCTGGTAAACGTTCGCAGGCATTCGAATACGTGTTGAAATATTCGGGTCGTTTCAATACCAAAGAAGGTTACGAGAATATTGTACTCAGGGCAAGTGCCAACGGCGAATTACTCCGTTTAAAAGATGTTGCCGACGTAGATTTTAGTGCAGCAGCTTATAATTTGTACTCTACTTTAAACGGAAAAGCATCTGCCGCAATCGTATTAAAGCAATCGTATGGTAGTAATGCCACCCAGGTAATTAAGGATGTAAAAGCCAAAATGGCTGAAATTAAAGCCAGTTCATTTCCAAAAGGACTGGATTACGAAATCAGTTACGACGTTTCTAAATTCCTCGATGCCTCTATAGAAAAGGTAATCCATACGCTGGTAGAAGCTTTTATTCTGGTAGGCTTAGTAGTATTCCTGTTTCTTGGCGACTGGCGTTCGACACTGATCCCGGCAATTGCGGTTCCGGTATCGTTGATTGGTACTTTCGTTTTTATGCAGTTCTTTGGTATTACGCTCAACTTAATCACTTTGTTTGCTTTGGTGCTCGCCATTGGGGTAGTAGTAGATGATGCCATTGTGGTAATTGAGGCGGTGCATGCCAAGATGGAGCACGACAGGAGGCTTTCGGTGCTAAAAGCTACACAACAGGCCATGAAAGAGATTGGCGGGGCAATTATTGCCATTACCTTCTTAATGGCATCGGTATTTATTCCGGTAGCGTTTATGTCTGGTCCTGTAGGTATATTTTATCGTCAGTTCTCTATTACCATGGCTACGGCTATTATCCTTTCGGGTATCGTAGCTTTAACGCTTACACCGGCCTTGTGTGCCATCATGCTTAAAAATAACCATGGTAAAAAAGGCAAGAAAACCATGATCGATCGCTTTTTGGATGGCTTTAACAATGGTTTCGCTAAACTTTCGGGTAAATATGAATTTGTGCTGAGCAAAGTGGTAAGCCGCAGAATATTAACCTTTGGCGTGCTGGTTGCCTTCTGTTTAGGTGTTTGGGGTTTAAGTGGTACGGTACCATCAGGCTTTATTCCGAATGAGGACCAGGGAATGGTTTATGCCATTATCCAAACGCCTCCGGGATCTACTTTAGAGCGTACCGACCAGATTGCTGAAAAACTGCAGAAAATGTGCGAAGAGATTGATGGCGTTAAGTCTGTTTCCTCGTTGGCAGGATATGAGATTCTTACCGAAGGTACGGGCTCTAACTCGGGTACCTGTTTAATTAACCTGAAAGACTGGAACGAACGTAAACATTCGGCAGTAGAGATTATCGAAGAACTGGAAGAAAAATCTAAATCTATACCAGGGGCAACTATCGAGTTTTTCCAGCCACCAGCGGTGCCGGGTTATGGTGCGGCAGGCGGTTTCGAACTTCGTTTACTGGATAAAGCGGGTAGCGGCGACTATAAAAAAATGGAAACTGTTGCTAACGATTTCGTAAAAGAGCTGAATAAACGGAAAGAACTTTCATCTGTATTTACTTTCTACAGTGCCAGTTTTCCACAGTATATGCTTAATGTAGATAACGACATTGCGCAGCAAAAAGGCGTGAGCATTGATAATGCCATGAATACGCTTTCTACTTTTGTGGGTAGTAATTACGAAACCAGTTTTATTAAATACGACAGGCAGTATAAAGTAATTGTGCAGGCTTTGCCACAATACAGGGCACTTCCGGAAGATATCCTGAAGCTATCGGTAAAGAACGACCGCGATGAAATGGTACCTTTCTCTGCCTTTATCAAGATGCAAAGGGTTTATGGTCTTTCGGAGATTACCCGACACAACATGTACAACGCTTCGGAGATCAGTGGTCAGTCGGCTCCGGGTTACAGCTCGGGCGAAGCCATTAAAGCCATTACCGAAGTAGCCAAGAAAACATTGCCAAGGGGATTTGGTATTGACTGGGCTGGTATTTCTAAAGATGAGGTATCGAGAGGTAATGAGGCGATCTACATCTTCCTGATTTGTTTGGGCTTCGTTTATCTGGTACTTGCGGCACAATATGAAAGTTTCATTTTACCACTTTCGGTAATCCTTTCTTTACCTGCGGGTATTTTCGGGGCTTTTGTATTCCTTAAATTATTGGGATTGGAAAACAACATCTACGCCCAGGTAGCCATGGTTATGCTTATTGGTTTGCTG
The DNA here is from genome assembly GCF_903166585.1 of Pedobacter ghigonis. GTDB lineage: Bacteria > Bacteroidota > Bacteroidia > Sphingobacteriales > Sphingobacteriaceae > Pedobacter > Pedobacter ghigonis. The sequence goes on along the minus strand of NZ_CAESCM010000007.1, from coordinate 105,652 downwards.
GGTAAAAATGCAGTATTGATTGTAGAGTTCGCTACACAGCGGCATGCCCAGGGTGCATCGGTATTTAAGGCCGCTATGGAAGGTGCTACCGTGCGTTTCCGCCCAATTTTAATGACCTCTTTTGCTTTCATTGCAGGTTTAATTCCGTTAATGATTGCCAGCGGACCGGGTAAAATCGGTAACCGTACCATTGGTTCGGCTGCAGCAGGTGGTATGCTTTTCGGAACCATCTTTGGGGTAATTGTAATACCGGGCTTATACTACGTATTCGGAACAATTGCAGCTAAACACAAGCTGATTAAAATTGAAGAAGAACATCCGTTAACAGAAGAAATAGAAAACAATGTTTAGGAAAAATATATATAAAAGCGTTGGATTGGTGTTGATATGCGCTGCATATACCGCCTGTAAGTTACCAGAAGTAGCCCAACGTGCCGAAAATAAAAACGTACCTGCCGCCTTTAACAATGGCGGGCAGGATACGGTAAGCACTGCCAGTATACAGTGGCGTAAGTTTTTTACCGACCCAAATCTGATCAGCCTGATTGATACAGCCCTTAAAAATAACCAGGAGCTAAACATTACCCTTCAGGATATTGAGATTGCCAAAAACGAAATCAAAGCCAAAAAAGGAGAACTTTTACCAAGTGTAAGCTATGGTGTGGGTGCCGGTTTTGATAAAGTGGGCCGTTACACCAGTTCGGGAGCAGGCGATGCCTCTACCGAAATTACACCCGGTAAAGAAGTGCCCGAAATATTACCCGATTATAAGTTTGGTTTACAGGCCAACTGGGAAGCCGATATCTGGCATAAACTGCGCAATTCGAAAAAAGCAGCCATCAGTCACTATTTGTCGACAGTTGAAGGTAAGAATTTTGTAATCACCAATTTAATTGCCGAAGTAGCTAATTCTTATTACGAATTACTGGCCGCCGATAACCAGCTGGAGATTGTGAAAAAGAACATCGAACTACAAAGCAATGCACTGGAGCTGATGAAAATACAGAAACAGGCTACACGTGTTACCGAATTGGCTGTGCGTAAATTCGAGGCTGAGGTTTTAAGTTCTAAGAGCCTTGAATTCGAGATTCAGCAAAACATTACCGAAACTGAAAATAAGATCAATTTCCTGTTGGGCCGTTTTCCGCAAACCATCATCAGGGATAAAGCTAATTTTACTGATTTAGTGCCGCCAACTGTACAAACCGGATTGCCTGCACAGTTATTGGCTAACCGTCCGGATATTAAACAGGCAGAATACGAACTGGCAGCTGCTAAGCTTGATGTAAAGGTTGCTAAGGCGCAATTTTACCCATCGCTAGGTATTTCGGCTTCTATCGGTTACCAGGCTTTCAATCCTTCGTATTTGCTAAGAACACCCGAATCGTTGATTTACTCTTTAGCAGGAGATTTAGCAGGACCGCTAATTAACCGCAACGCCATAAAGGCAGAGTACTTAACTGCAAATGCTAAACAGTTACAAGCGGTTTTCGATTATGAAAAAACCATTTTAAACGGATACATTGAGGTAGCCAATCAAATGTCGAAAATCAGTAACCTGCAAAAAAGCTATGATCTGAAATCGAAACAGGTAACAGCCTTAACGCAGTCAATTGATATTTCTAATGATTTATTTAAGGCAGCGAGAGCAGATTATTTCGAGGTTTTAATGACCCAGCGCGATGCCTTACAATCGAAACTGGAACTGATTGAAACCAAAAAACAACAGTTAAACGCAGTAGTAGATATTTATCACGCCCTGGGTGGCGGCTGGAACTAGGCTTAGCTTTTTCCATGATAACATAATATTCAAGTCAAATCCTTATCTGTAGAGGCTACTCCAGTTCTTGGAGTAGCCTTTTTTTGTCACGCTGAGCGGAGTCGAGGTGCCTTACCCGCTTAAATCTAGCCGCGGATGCACGGAACCCACGGATTTCATGGTTTGACAATGCAGAGCGGAGTTAAGTTTGTCTATACGATTCCCTATTATAGCAGATCATTTCCCCCTTTGAAGGGGGCAGGGGGATGAAGATTATGCAGTATTTAATTTATCGAGTCGAACCGCTCAAGCCTAACCCGTCATTCCCAGCTTGACTGGGAATCGTAAAGCGATCGCTATGTTATGCTTTAAGATTCCCGTTTTCACGGGAATGACGGATTAGCGTAAAAGATCTTTGTAAATTTTATTGTGGTGTCAGCTGTTACCATCTGACACTCCCCAGCACCTCCTTTGTAAATAAGCCATGACGGGATCACTTTTATTAAAAATATTCAGTTATAAGTCTCATATTTAAACATGAAACAAATTTTCCTGGGCACCGCTATTCTATTTTCCATTATTTTTCAAAAAGCCATGGCGCAAAACAATCCTCCCGCTGTTCTAAACCACATTGCGGTTTATGTAAGCGATTTAAAGCAATCGACTGATTTTTACGAAGGTGTTTTTAACCTGAAAATCATTCCTGAGCCTTTTCACGATAACCGCCATACCTGGTTTACCCTGGGTCCGGCCGGACAGTTACATTTAATTCAGGGAGCAAAAGGCAGTCAAAACTTTGATAAGAACGAGCATTTGTGTTTCAGTGTACTTTCAGTTGATGAATTTGTAAAAAAGTTGAACACCAAAAAGATCAACTTCGAAGACTGGGCAGGTAAGGAGAAAGGTATCACTTTGCGCGTTGATGGCGTAAAACAAATTTACTTTAAAGATCCCGACGGGCATTGGCTCGAAGTAAACGACGCGAAATAATTTTAACTCTTTCATAACCTGAATCGATGAAACTGATTTTACCCAGACATATATTACAGCTGTTTTTGCTGGTGTTGATCCCTGTACTATCAAAAGCACAGAGCAGCGGGGTAGAAGCCGATTTGAAACAGATTATGGAGAAATACAGTGCCGTAGGTACTGCTGTTGCTGTGGTTAAAAAGGGTAAGGTTGTTTACACTCAGGCTTTTGGTTTAAAAGATCTGGATAACAAAATACCGCTTGCAAATAACGATATTTTCAGGATTGCCTCTATTTCAAAATCGTTTTCTACCACGGCAATCATGCAATTGGTTGAGACCGGAAAAATTAGTCTGGATGATGATTTTGGAGACCTGGTTGGTTTTAAAATCAGAAACCCCAAATTTCCTGATCAGAAAATTACCCTGAAAATGGCTTTGTCGCACACATCTGGTTTAAACGATTCGCAGGGATATTTGAACCTCGATGTGATTAATCCTGATAAAAATCCAGACTGGGCCAAATGTTATAATGATTATTTGCCGGGCACAAAATTCGATTATTGCAATCTCAATTTCAACCTCATTGGTACCATTCTCGAAAAGCAATCGGGCGAGCGGTTCGATCGTTATATCAAAAAGCAAATACTAAAGCCATTAGGCCTTTATGCGGGTTACTGTGTCGATTCGTTAGATAGCACACGTTTTGTGAAATTAGATGAGTACCATGCCGATACCAAAATCTATACCGCCTCACCAGCTGCTTATGCCCCACGAAGAACCGAAATTGCCGGTTATGTAATGGGTTACAGTACTCCTGTTTTTTCGCCAACCGGTGGAATGAAAATTTCGGCAGGTGATTTGGCTACCTATATGATCATGCACATGAATTATGGTAAAGCTAACGGTGTTCGCATCATTTCGAAAAGAAGTGCAGCGCTAATGCAAACCGCTTTAAGTGCCAACGAGGGTTATGGTTTGGCACTGCGGAGTGCTGATAATTTAATTCCAGGCATTAAATTAAAAGGACATACCGGCTCTGCTTACGGATTGTACAGCACCATGTTTTTTAATCCGAAACAAAAGTTCGGCTTTGTAATTATCACCAATGGTATTAATGCAACCTACACCGATGGTTTTCCCGACTTTAGCCGCGAAGCCATCAATTGTTTATATAAACATTTTATCAAATAAAACCCTGTAATACTGTAGGTTTAAGCCCCTTCAGTTCATAACTATGTTTTGCTAGGGTTTTGCACAAGCTTTCTAAATGCCTTCGGACTATTGCCTTTTTGCTTTCTGAAAAATTTATTGAAATGGCTTTCGTCGGTAAATCCAAATTCGTTTGCAATTTCATTTAAGCGTTTATCGCTAAACTGCAAACGGTGCTCTATAAGTTTCGTTTTGTAATTGGCAATGTACTGTTGCAAGGTTTCGTCGACATGTTTTTTAAAGTACCGGCCCAAATAGGCTTCCGAAATGCTAAAATTATTACTGATGATATCGGCCCTCAGTTTTTCTGGATAATAGATATTACGTTGTACATATTGCAGTATATACATCGCTTTTTCTTCGGTACCTACATTTGCCTGCTCAGGGAGGTATTTGGCAATATTGCGGGCAACAATAATAATCAGCGTATTAACCAGTTGTTGTACCAGTTCCTTATTGTACAGGTCTTTTTCGGCCTGCTCTTCAATAATATTTAGGATAAGCGAACGCACAATCTTCTTGTCGCGGGTGTTTTTTAAAATACAGCCAGGCTGGTGGTTGGCATTTTGGAGGATGTACTCCAGTCGTTTAATATTCTCAGTTTGTAAGCCACCATTTTTTAAATAGATATCATTAAAACGCAGGAAAAACAACTCGGAAGTTTCTTCAATTATCAGTTCATGACAATCTTCGGGGGTAATGAGGAACATGTGCTCAGCATGATAATTAAACCTGCTGTTATTGATGCATTGCTTTCCTGTGCCATTTAACACAAAAACCAGTTCAAAAAAGTTATGTTTATGTGCCTGTTTGGGGCATTCGTTTAAAATAAGATGCGCAGTTGAGAAAGGCTCGTACAGATTTTCTTTTAGCATGAAGCAAAAATACCAAATTATAGAAATTATGTACCAATATATTTAGTTTTATTGGTATAATTTTGAATTATTAATTAAAGATAAAAAATGAAAGCGATAATATTAAAAGATTTTGGTAGGGTAGAAAACCTCGAATTGACCGAAAAACAAATTCCTGTACCCTGTGCTAATGAGGTATTGATTAAGTTAAGTGCAATCAGCATTAATCCTGTTGATGTAAAAACAAGATCAGGCAAAGGCATTGCAGGTTTGATTAAAGATCAGTTGCCAGTAATTTTAGGTTGGGATATTTCGGGTACCATTACAGAAATTGGAGCAGAAGCAACCCGGTTTAAAACAGGTGATGAGGTGTTTGCTATGCTGGCTTTTCCAGGCTTGGGTAACACCTATGCCGAATATGTGGTGGCCAAAGCAGATGAACTCGCCATTAAACCCGAAAACGTAAGTCATAATGATGCTGCAGCGGCAAGTCTGGCTGCATTAACTGCATGGCAGGCACTTACCACACATGCCAATGTACAGGCCGGACAACGTGTTTTAATACATGCTGCTGCGGGCGGGGTGGGGCATTATGCCGTACAAATGGCTAAACACCTTGGTGCCTATGTAATTGGTACGGCCTCGGCTGCAAACCGCGATTTTGTACTTGAATTAGGTGCCGATGAGCACGTCGATTATCAGGCACAGCCTTTTGAAGAGGTGATTAAAGATATTGATTTTGTACTCGATTCGATGGGTGGCGACTATATCGACCGTTCATTAAAAGTAATCAAGAAAGGCGGTACCATTATCAGTATCCCTTCAGGTTTAAATGAAACCGTAACCGAAAAGGCAAAAGCCCTGGGTATAAATGGTTACACTATAAGAGTTAAGCCAGATGGTAAGGATATGGAAGAGATAGCCCGATTATTGGCTGATGGAACTATCCGTTCTCATGTATCTGCTGTTTTTCCATTTGAAGAAATGGCCGCTGCACACCAGCAAATTGAAATAGGGCGAACAGTAGGGAAAGTAGTGTTAACGTTTTAACAAACGCACATAAACCAGCAAGGCCCGGCAAATGCTGGGCTTTTCTGCATAACAATGTTTTAAAGCAGGTTAATCAGGCCGTTTTTAGGATAAAGAACACTCAAAATCCTGATACAGGCTTTAGGATTAGTAACAGCATTTCCTTTTACCTTATGGTTAAAAACCGCTTTTGTAGTGGGCAAATCAATCAGATGTGCACAATCGGTAATGGGCTTTTCGGACTTAATTTTCACAAGAACACCAATTATTGCGGGTTTACAAAACGTTGATAGGTACTGGCTTCCTTAATTTTTTCAAGCATTAAATAATCCTTCAGTTTCGAAAATTCCATACTTTGAATTGCTTTAACTACTGATTTTAGTTTTTCGCTGCTCACACCCAAACGCGTAGCCCAGTACTGGCGGTCTTGCTCGTCAGCAATGTCGATAAATTCTTTCCTGGCATTTATCGAAGTCATTTGATATTCCATTGATTTATAAATTGGTTAAGATAGAAACACCATGAAAAGGATTTGGTTTTTGCGTTTTGTCAGCTAATTTTCATTTAAGCTAAACCAATCTCAAAATATTTTTTGATAATGGTCAAATATTTCTAAAAGGAGTATTATTTTCTCTACAAAATAATTGGAAATGTGATTTTTGCTTGATATTATTGTATTGTAATGTATTTTTTACAATGACTAATTATTCTAACCTCTTTTCACCTGACGGTTTGTCCAATAAAAGATTTTATCAGCAAAACCGCTTCGTATTGTTTTTATGGGTGCTAGTTACACTCATTTTTGTAATCGATTCGTGGGTTACACACCGTTTTAATAATTACCTCATTTTCGAAAATACCTTCAGAAATCTGCTTCACGAACGTTCGTTATATGCTGCCTACCTGGCATTTCATGATGATGCAAACCATTACGGGCCCATATTTAGCGTTTTAATTGCGCCATTTGCCTTAATGCCAAACAGTATAGGCTTATTGTTCTGGAATTTATTTAACTGCTTCCTGTTGTTTAAAGCCATCCAAACCTTGCCGGTAAGCGACGAAAAAAAGGTTATTATCGGGTATATTGCCATTCCCTGCCTCATCGAATCGATGTTAAACCAGCAGTTTAATGCAGGTGCAGCAGCCTTCATTATATTAAGTTTTACGCAATTGAATAAAGGAAACAATATCTGGTCGGCCTTTTTTATTGTGCTCGGTACTTTTATTAAACTCTATGGCATAGTAGGCCTGGTTTTCTTCTTCTTTGTTAAAAAGAAACCCCAGTTTATCCTTTGGCTCATCATCTGGTCTGTCGTTATCCTGGTAGCCCCCATGTTGTTTGCTTCGCCGGGCTTTGTGCTGCATGCTTACCTCGATTGGAAAGCCTCACTCATTGGTAAAAATGATATCAATGTTTTGGGTGGTGGTATCGATATTTCGATTATGGGTTTCTTCAGACGTATTTTAAACCAGCCCGAAATCCCTAACCTGCTTTTTATTTCAGTCGGGGCATTGATATTTATGCTCCCCTTTACGCGCATTGCCCGCTTTTCGAAACCAAAGTTCCAGCTAATGATACTGGCTTCTGTACTCTTGTTTCCGGTGTTGTTTAGTACCGGGGCAGAAGATTGCACCTTTATTATTTCGATTGTAGGAGTGGGGATCTGGTATGTTTACGAAAACAATCGTGCCATGAAAAAGGTATTGCTACCGGTTTTGCTCGTAATTGCATGTAATTTTCCTTTGCTGTTGTTTCCGGTATATGCCAAAGCACATCCATTATCGCTTGCCATCATCAGCTTACCCTACTTTCTGGTATGGTTGAGGATCATTTACAATGCCACAAAAAGCAATATGGCTTATGCCGAAGATACAGGAGCTGAACTGGCTGCTGCATTAACCAAATGATGATTTACCTTAAACAGGTTTTCTGATAAAAATATTGAACTGTTGCGGCTTTCCTTATATTTGGGAAAATTTATATTATGATTGCACACCACGTTTTATTCTGGCTTAAGGCCGATACCACTGAAGAGCAAAAACAGGCTTTTCGCAACAGTTTACAAACTTTAGAAAACATTGAAGTAGTTAAAACCTTTCACCTTGGCGTACCTGCACCTATCGAGCGTGCAGTTGTAGATACTACTTATACTTTCAGTTTACTTTTGTTATTCGAAGATTTAGCCGCACACGATGTTTATCAGGTTCACCCTTTGCATAAGGCATTTTTAGATGAGTTCAGGGTTTATTTTGATAAAGTTGTGATATACGACGCAGAATAGAAAAAATGCCAGATGTAAATCTGGCATTTTTTTTACGCGGTTATGAAGTAAAATTAAACTTTATTATTTGGAATTATTCTAAATAATGTGATGTTTGTTCAATTCTATCGGCAAATATTAAAGGTTATTTTATGTGTAAAACTACGGTTCTGGCTCAAAATGAAAACATTACAATCGCACAATGCAGAAATTGCAGTGTAATAAACATCTGGCGGGCCGGCGTTTTAATGAACTTTTCATTCGACCAGTTCGATGCCTTTTATCTGGCCACCAAAAAGCTGGCTTTCGATGATTTTCTGGAACACGCACCTGACGGGAGAGAAGTGGTTATCCTGTCAACTCCGTTTCCGGATATCAGCCTGGTATTTACACGAACGGAGTGGCACGAATTTTTTGTTAAGATTGAGGAAGCTTTATATATGAAAAGGGTATATGAACTTGTTCATTACTGATTACATTTACATTCATGTAGTTTCTGTACTTATTTTTAGGTATTTTTATATCATACGAATCCAAATCTTTTGCGATTACGTAGGTATGCTAAAAGACAATCTCATGGAAAAAACCGCTACGTTAATTAAAAGGGCCGCAATCAATATACGTCAGTTAGATAGTATTAAAATAGGTGATTTTTTAGCTGATGAGTACGGGAAATCGGGTAAAGTATGCGATATTGAAATCATTAACCGAAAAGGCGAATGCCACTATTATTTTAAACTCCTCAAATCCGGAACAATTCTGATTATTGTATAATTCTTTTTTGCTGCCTAAATTAGTACTAATGAGAAGATATCTGATTACCGGCAGCTTATTGCTCCTGATGCATTGTTATGTTTCGGGGCAAACCATAAAAGGCAAGTATGCGATTAAAAATGTAGAAACCGGTATGCTTTTACGTGTTAAAGATGCCAGTAACAAAAACGGAACACCGCTGGTAGCTTATCCGCCACAAAACTGGAAATGCATGACCTGGAATTTTATTTCGGTTGAGGGCAACACCTACCAGTTAAAGAACCTGTTTACCGGTAAAACATTTCAACCCAAAGCAGGAGGCGATACCACAGCAGCTGCTTTAGAAGAACAAGTCCTTAGCACGGCAAGCAGTAATCAGCAATTTGATTTCGAACCAGCCGGTAAAAATATTTACTGGATTAAACTTAAGGGCACTGAACTTTATTTAACTTCAGGCGATAAGAAAGGCACAGTAAATTTGCCGGTTATCCTCAGCAGAAAAAGCGGGAATAAAGAGCAGCAGTGGACCATATACGCGCAGGCTCCAACTATGTGAAAATAAAAAGGGCTGGATTTGATTAAATCCAGCCCTTTCTGTTATAACTAATGTAATTAATTAGAATTTATAAGATAAAGTAGTTACGAATTGACGTGGCGCTATTGGATTAACGCTGTAGTTTTCGTGAACAAAATAGTTTAGCTCGTTGGTGATGTTCGAAACTTTAGCAAGAAGCGAGAATCTTTTCCAGCTATAGCCTGCCGAGAAATCTATCGTAGTAAAAGCGCTTAAAGGAATTAATCTTAGTGCAGTCGCATTTTTAGCATCATTCCAACCGCCATTACGTTTACCAGTGTAGAATGCTGATGCACCCAATTTAAGGCCTTTAACTGCTCCATCCTGGAAAGTATAGAATAAGGTTGCATTGGCTGTATTTTTGGTAGTACCTACTAAACGTACATCTTCAATCATTCCGGTTACATCTGCAGTATTGGTATAGCGCATAAAGTTATAGCTATAGCCTAATAAGAAGTTAAGTCCTTTAGCAATTGTTCCGTTTACATCTACTTCCAAACCATCACTTGTTGTTTCGCCGTTTAATTGCTTAAATACCGTACTTACTGTTCCGTCAGGAAGAATAGCTGCCTGAGCTACGTTGTTATTGATTATTTTGTAATAAGTTACGTTAGCTGATAACTTTCCTCCAAAGAAATCGTTTTTAACGCCAGCTTCGTATTGATTAACCATAGAAGGCTGAAGCGCATTGTTGTTGATATCCACACCAGTATTCGGAATGAAGTTATTGGCATAACTTACATACATTGAAGTACTTTTAAGGGGTTGGTAAATTAATCCCAGTTTAGGTGAAAGCGCATCATCAAATTTGGTTGCACCTCCTGCAGTAATGCCTGTTTCTAAATTTAAAGCTCTTGAGCTGGCATTTTTCTGGTCGGTATAACGCAATCCGGCTAATACCTTAAACTGTTCTGTTACTTCGATTAAATCCTGTACGAAAGCACCATATCTGTAGATAGGGGCAAGGGTCCTTGTTGTACTGAATGCTTCAGGCATTATACCAGAACCGTAATAAGTAGATTCGTCGAATACGTTAACGTTGCCATAGTTGAAAGTTGTAATGTATCCACCTTGAGCATTTTTACCATATGCGAATGCATTGCTGGTTACTCTAGATTGATCCGCATCTACACCAAACAACACAGTATGTTTAATGCTTCCAGTGCTAAAACTACCATTAATATTAATTTGCTGGTTGTAAGTATATTCTTTACTCAATGCTCTAGAAAGGTTCCGCGCCGAAATACCTGCCGTATTGGCTTGAATACGGTCTGATCCGTAATAATTACGGTTATAAGCTTGGAACGATCCGATAGCGCTTAATTTCCAGTTTTCGTTAAAGTTATGCGTTAAATTAGCTTGTGCTGTAGTAGTATTGGTTTTGTTATAAGCCCATGGTGCATTAATAAATTTATCGCGACCAAAATCTACAATCTGGCTGTTAACCGATCCTACACCAAAATCAGGGGTGTAATCGCTTTTTAAGTAATCGCCCTGAACCAAAACTTCTGTCTGATCACTTATTTTGTATAGTAATGATGGATTAATGTAAAAGCGTTTTGATTTTACATAATCCCTGAAACTACCTGCGTTTTCGTAAGTTCCGATCGCTCTGAAAGCAAGTTTCTTAGAAATTGGTCCGTAAAGGTCGATAGTGGGTTTATATTGATCGTAACTACCGGTTCTCATACTTACTTCGCCACCGTTTACAAATTTTGGCTTTTTAGTTACCATGTTCACTACAGCACCACCGGTTACACCGCCATAAAGCAAGGCAGCACTTCCCTTTAAAACTTCTACAGATTCCAGGGTACTCGCCTCCGGACTACCACCAATAGTGGTTCTTGCACCATTTTTGAAAATGTTATTGCTCCCTAAGCTGTATCCTCTGGCAAAGAAGTTCTCGCCAACAGCACCGCGATTAGCACCCAGGGCAACACCATTAACGTTTTTCATTACGTCGCCAAGACTATTAACCTGCTGATCGGTGATCACTTGATTACCGATAATCTGCACAGCTTGTGGCAAATCCATAGGTGCAATGGCGATTTTACCCAGGTTTACCGGTTTACGGTTTGGGGTTTTATAACCATTAACAGCAATTTCATCTAATTGAGAAGAAGATTGTGCTAAAGAAAAATCAGCACTGGTACTTTGACCAGCAGTAATTGTTACCTGTTTTTCTTGTGCTGATACACCAACCGCCGATGTTTTTAAGGTATAAGTGCCCGGAGCTACATTTTTAATGGTGTAGTTTCCTTTTTCGTCTGTTTGGGTAGTTTTTGTTGTATTTTTTAAACCAACGCTTACATAAGCAGCAGGGTTACCATCGCTGGTTTTTATCGATCCGGAGATAGATCCGTTTTTAGATTGGGCCATAACATTGCCAGCAAAAAGCAACACTACCACCACATAAGTTAATAGTTGGGTAATTTTTTTACTCATCTTTATTTAGATTAATTCTTAGTTGCCGCAAAGGAAATGTTTTTGTACATAATTACCAAAATTATTTTTATTTATTCTAAATAAGACTTATCAGGAATGCAGTTTTTGAAAAACAGATCGCTTCCAAATCCGTATATTTAGCCTGTTAAGCCAATTTTATGTCAGATAATACCGATCATTTTTACGCTAACCTGCCAGTTAATAAAATGGCTTTGGCCCAATTGCTGGTTCACAATAATTTGTTTAAACCAGTACCGGCCGATTGGCAGGTAATTATTACCGACATTAAAAACTCTACGGCGGCTGTAAAAGCAGGTCAGCACGAAAATGTAAACCTTATTGCCACCGGGAGTATAGTAGCTGTACTTAATATTGCTTTTAAAGCCAATATCCTTATCCCGTTTTTCTTTGGTGGCGATGGTGCAACTTTTATCGTACCGCCCGATATGGTATCGGAGGTAATGAAATCATTGTTAAAATACCGCGAAAATACCCTGAAAGGTTTCGACCTCGACTTAAGGGCGGGTATAATGGCGGTTGATGAAATTTATGAAGCTGGTCATCACCTTCAAATTAGCCGGTATAGCAGCAGCGAAACGTTTTCAATTCCCATAGTTTTAGGTGATGGACTGGCCCATGCCGAACAGCTGATTAAAGGCGAAAACTACCTGCTAGCGACACAGGACGTAGCGGCTAACGATATTGATTTGAGTGGCATGCAATGCAGGTGGGATAAAATTGAACCACCCGAGAACAGCGAAGAGGTAGTAACGTTAATTGTGGTAGCACAACAATGCGAGCATCAGGCTGAGGTATTTAGCAAGGTAGTACAACACCTCGACGAGATTTATGGTGCACCTGAAAAAAGACAACCCATTTCGGTACCCAAACTGATCTTTAAAACAAGTTTTAACAGTTTAGGCAAGGAGTTGAAACACCGTTTTGGTAAAGTCAGGATATTTGAATTTATTAAATCGTGGGCGATAAATATGTTTAGCTACATCTATCTACGTACAGCAAGCGGTAAAAAATACCTGAAACAACTGGTAGAAATGTCGGATACCCTGGTGATAGATGGCCGGATCAATACGGTAATTACCGGAACTGCGCAGCAACGCTTGGCGCTACAGGATGAACTGAATAAACTGGAACAAGATAATTCAATATTGTATGGTTTGTATGTAAGTGGCGAGTCGATTATGTCGTGCTATGTACGCGATCTGGAAGATGAGCATATTCATTTTGTGGATGGGGCAGAAGGAGGCTATACAAACGCTGCCGGTGTATTAAAACAGAAAATACGCGAAAGACTTACTCCAACTGGTAGTATTTAAGCACTTGCTCAAACATTTAAATGTATTAGTTGTCTGATTAATTGAAATACTAATCAACAATGAAATAATCTTTAACCATGAGCGCACATTCGAGAGTTTTAAATAGTACCCAGCTTTTAGAAATTCTTTCGTTATCTAAAGATGCTACGGCTATTTACACCTCTGAAGATATTGTAATAGAGATGGCCAACGATGCCATGATTGCTTTTTGGGGCAAAGACCGCTCTATTATTGGCAAGCCTTTGCAGGAAGCAGTTCCTGAACTGAAAGGCCAGCCCTTTATCAATATGCTAAAGAATGTTTTACTAACAGGGATAACCGATAGCGGAGATGCCGTTCCGGCAGAAACCATGCGAGACGGGAAATTGCAAACAGCTTACTATGCTTACGAATACCGGGCCATTAAGGATGAATCGGGCCTGCCATATTGCATCATCCACACGGCAAGCGATGTTACGGATATGGTGAAAGCCAGGCAAGCCATTAAAGAAACACAATTGCAGCGCGATGCCCTGGACCAGGAACAGGTTTTAATCAATATCAAAGAAGAGCAGCAGAAACACGATTTTATCAGTATGGTGAGTCATGAACTGAAAACGCCTTTAACTTCAATTAATGCCTATATCCAGTTGATGCAATCGAAAAGCTCCTCCGATCAGTTTATGGTTAATACTTTAGATAAAGTGCAGCTCCAGGTAAGGAAAATGAGCACCATGATCAACTCTTTTTTGAATGTTGCCCGGCTTGAATCGGGAGAAATTCATTTGCACAAAACAGATTTCGACCTTGAGCAGGTGATAACGGATGTGGTGGGGGATGCAAGATTCATTTATTCCACTAATTTTATCGATTTCACTCCTGACGGTGCTAAAATAACGCATGCTGATAAAGAGAAGTTAACTTCTGTGGTTTCAAACCTGATTAGCAATGCGATAAAGTATTCGGATCATGGGAGTACTATTGTGGTGCGATCTGCAATTGTGGGCGACAAGATACAGGTGAGCGTGACCGATAACGGTATTGGTATCAAGGAAAATGATCTGGAAAAACTTTTCGAGCGCTTTTACCGGGTAGAAAGCACACAAACCAAAACAATTTCTGGTTTCGGCATTGGCTTGTACCTGAGTGCAGAAATTATACACCGCCATAAAGGAAAAATATGGGTAGAAAGCACATACGGGAAGGGGTCTACTTTTTATTTTACGCTTCCTTTGGCCAGGTAATTTAATAAGCCCTCCAACCATTGTTTGGCTAGAGGGCTACTTAAAGGTTATTTTAATATTTCATCAATCAGCTTTATTTCTGCATCACTAAATTCAATATTATCCAAAGCTTTAATTGAATCGGTTATTTGCTCTGGTTTACTGGCACCTATTAGTACAGTAGTAATTCTTTTGTCTTTCAGAATCCACGATAAGGCCATGTGTGCAAGTTTCTGTCCGCGCGATTGCGCTACTTCATTTAGTTTACTAATTACTGCTAATTTCTCGGGCGTAATATTGCTCTCTTTTAAGAAAATACCACTTGTTGCCACACGCGAATCTGTGGGAATGCCGTGCAGGTATTTATCAGTAAGCAGGCCTTGTGCCAATGGAGAAAAAGGAATGCAACCCACACCATTGCTTTCTAAAACATCGAGCAGGCCACCTTCTACCCAACGTTCAAACATCGAGTATTTGGGCTGGTGGATTAGGCATGGTGTACCATTTTTTCTTAAAATTTTGATGGCTTCTGCCGCTTCTTCTGCCTGATAGTTCGAAATACCTACATAAAGGGCTTTTCCTTGTTGCACCAAAAGGCTTAAAGCAGCCATTGTTTCTTCGAGCGGTGTTTCCGGATCCGGGCGGTGGTGATAAAAAATATCAACATAATCCAGTTTCATCCTTTTTAAGCTCTGATCTAAACTCGAAACCAGGTATTTTTTCGAACCCCAATCGCCATAAGGGCCATCCCACATGGTGTAACCGGCTTTGCTCGAAATAATCATCTCGTCGCGATAACCTTTAAAATCCTCATGCAGTATTTTGCCAAAAACTTCTTCGGCCGAGCCTGGAGGCGGACCATAATTGTTGGCCAGGTCGAAATGGGTAATGCCGTTATTAAAGGCTGTATATATCAGGTTTTTGCTATTTTCAAAAACGTTTACATGTCCGAAATTATGCCATAAACCCAACGAAATTGCAGGTAATTTAATGCCGCTGTTTCCGCAACGGCGATATAACATTTTATCGTAACGATCGGTTGAAATGTGTTGATTCATAACTGGGATTTGATTGGTCGCAATATTAATCAGTTTTAACGGATTTTACTTCATCATGCGAAAGATTATCTGCCCACCAATGGAAATTGTGCAATGCGCAACCGTGTCGATCCGTAGGGAACCAGGATAATTTCTTCTGCTTCTTTGGCTGTTTCCAGCTGGTAGGTAATACTATATGGAACAGGGCCTGCCATTTCATTGTATAATTTCCATGAAGGGATGCGTTTGGCCATTGTTTTAATCTGGATAGGCGCATTTTCGAGGTTCCAGGGGTAATTACTTACTGGGGCTGCTTTTTCTACTGTGAATTTTTCTTCCAGCTTATTGTTCGGGACATCAAAAAGTCCAAAGTTCCATGGTGTAGTGGGGTGAATTTCATCGAAAGCATCACCGTTATCGATCGGATCGATGGTATTTTTAACCGGTTTTACAGCTTCGCCCATCTTTAAGGCGTATGTTATTGGACCTCGTTCTACAGAAACAGAATTTTCGAACCAGGTGTTTTTAAAAATGTGCATTGGTAATTGTAATTCAACTACATCGCCCGATTGCCAGTCGCGGTTAATTTTAACAATTGCATTGCCTTTTGAAGTTTCTACTGTGGTGCCATTTACTTTCACTGTAGCTTCTTTACACCAGGCCGGTATTCTTAAATGAAACGGGAAGTTAATGGCTTTTGACTTTTTAGCAAAGGTTAAAGTAAATTTGATTGCTTCCTCGAAAGGATAATTGGTTTCCTCTTTGATGATTATCTCTTTATCATCTGCTACCTTTAGTTTTACTTCACTAGGCGAATACACTAAAGCCGCCACACCTTTATCAGCCGTAGCATACCAGAGGTTCTGCGTAAACTTAGGCCAGCCCTGGTGCATATTAGAAGTACAGCAAGGGTAGCCAGAAAGCAAACCATAACATAAATCGGTACCATGGTGGTTAACATCGAAATTATGCATTTGCCTGCTGATCATTACCTGGTTGGCTTGCTGAAAATATTGCCTGGTCATATAATCATCTGATGCCTGGGCAGGCAGGGCATTAAAGGCAATTTTTTCTAAACGGTCAGCATAATCTACATCACCGGTAATTTCTAAGGCAGTTTCTAAAGTAAACATCATTTCTACCGCAGTGCATAGTTCTGAACCCTGTGTGGGGTTATTGCCGTGCAGCGATTCGTCGCCGCCAAACATGCCATTGGCAAAGCCATTGTATTTATCGAGGTCTTTAAAACCCTTTTTCAGTGCATCTAAATATTTTTGCTCAGGATGTTGCTGATAATAAACCAAAGGCTCTTTCATGCCCTGAGCCAAATTTACAGCGTGTACACTGCCAAATCGGGTAAGCATTTGTCCTTCGGCAAAGGCATTGGCAAAATCGAAGGTCTGGCGGTGGATCAGGTCGGCCAGTTCTAGTAAAAACTGGTCGTTGGTTTTATTATACAACCAATAAACCACGGCTAAATTATCGCCGGCGCGGTATCTGGCCCAGAACGACCAATGGTCGAGCGGTTTAGATGGCAACTCTTTCAGCTGATACTTAAAATAATTCGTCATCAGCGTAATCACCCGTTTATCATTGGTTGCAGTGTAGTATTGTTTTAAAATTTTAAGCATCACCATTTTTGGCCACCAATCGCGGCTATTGTCACGTTGCAGGCCGGGCTCGTTGCTATAATCTTTAATGGGGCCAAAATAACCGTCGGGCTGCTGGCTTTTTATGGCCCATTCTACCCATGGTTTGGTTTTGGCAATTAATTCCTTGTCTTGCAAAATATAAGCCAATGGCAGTAAGCCATCAACCCAGTAGGGGCCACGTTCCCATTGGTCGCCATCGCCCCCTAACCAGCCATTGCGCTGTCCCATAACCGAAGGGTAGAGTTTGTCGAGATTTCCGGTTGAGCCGGTCTTTTGCCGTACCAACATTTCTTTTAGCCAACCTTCGGCTTTAATGGCTCCAAGTGGCAATTCGAGGTAAGGATTTTTACGTAATGCAGGCTTTTGTAAAGGTGCGGTTGATTGCCCGTTTGGGTTTTGTGCAGAGCTTACTGTAGTTAAGCAGAGCAAGGCAATGTTTAGTAAGTTTTTAATCATCATTTGTGTTTTTGGTTAGAAAAATTATCGTTCTTTTTTGTGTGGTAATTTCAATATTTACCCCAGTGGTTCAAAAAAAGTAACTGATTTATACATTTTGTTATCACCAATTCTACATATCGTCTCATTGATGATGGTTCGCCTAAAATAGACTGCAATATATTGTTTTGAATTGTTCTAAATCGTTTTATTTGTAAAATTAAGTGATATACCTATATTTAAAAACTTAATTGAAACGCTAAACCAAATATTCATTTCTATGAAATTAAAATCATTAACGGGCCTGGCAGTTGTTGCTGCAATGGGAATTGTTTCCTGCCAATCTGGAACCAAAAATGCTTCATCTGCTGATAGTTTAAAAAAGGATTCGGCTGGAGTTGTTAAACTAGTTGCCGATTCGTTTAAAAAAGAAATTGATGGTAAACAAACAGCCTTGTATACCTTAAAGAACAAAAACAATGCGGAAGCCGTTTTTACCAATTACGGCGGTAGGTTAATTAGTTTACTGGTACCTGGTAAAGATGGTAAACTGGTTGATGTAGTGGTGGGATTTAAAAGTGTGAGCGATTATGAAAAATCAACTGAACCTTATTTTGGGGCAACCATCGGCAGGTACGGAAACCGCATTGCGAAGGGGAAATTTACTTTAGAAGGTAAAACCTATTCGTTATTTACCAATAATGGCCAAAATACGCTTCATGGCGGTAAAAAAGGTTACCAGTATGTGGTTTGGGATGCAGAACAACCCAATGCCAATACCTTGGTACTGCACTATTTATCAAAAGATGGCGATGAAAATTTTCCGGGCAATTTAGATGTTAAAGTAACTTATACATTAACAGACGATAATGAGCTTAAAATGGATTACGAGGCTAAAACCGATAAAACTACAGTGGTAAACTTAACCAACCATGCCTTTTTTAACCTGAATGGTGATGGAAGCGGTGAAATTTTAAACCACGAAGTACAAATTTATGCTGATGAGTACACGCCGGTAGATTCGACACTGATCCCGACCGGAAAGCTGGAAAAGGTAGCTGGCACACCTTTCGATTTTACCAAAGCAACTACCATTGGTGCCCGTATCAATGATAAAAACGAACAGTTAACTTTTGGTAAAGGTTACGACCATAATTATGTGCTGAATAAAACCAAAGGCTTAGGCATGTACCATGCAGCTACAGTTAAGGGCGATAAATCTGGTGTGGTAATGGATATTTATACGCAGGAGCCAGGTTTGCAGTTTTACAGCGGTAATTTTATGCAAAGCAAAAATACTTTTAAAACGGGTGCAAAAGACGATTTTAGAACGGCAATTGCTTTGGAAACACAGCATTTTCCCGATTCTCCAAATCAACCGGCATTCCCTTCAACGGTATTAAAGCCGGGGCAGCTTTATAAAACAAGCTCTATTTATAAATTCAGTAAATAGTTGACGCAGCATACAATTGTGCTCGTCATTCCGATAGCTATCGGAATGACGAGCATTTTTTTTATTGGATTATCTATAACTCGCAACACCTGAGCAATCATTCATAGTAATGTTTAAATGCGCCAGATTTAAAAAAGCTGCTGTAATGCGGGGTCGGTATAATCTTTTACAAAAGCAATAATGTTCGGGTAATTGCCAAATTCTTCCCGGGTATGCATGGTGGTTAGTACTACGCAAGGCATGCCTGCATTAAACGCCGCTTCAACACCTTTTGGGGCATCTTCAAATACCACACATTCATCTGCATTAACGCCTAAAATTTCGGCACCTTTGGTAAAGGTTTCTGGATCGGGTTTGCTGTTAACCACATCTTCTGCGCTTACAATGGCTTTAAAATATTGGCGGATTTTTAAATTATCCAACACAAAATTAATGTTGAACGGAATAGCCGCCGAACCAATAGCCATTTGAATACCGGCAGACTCCGCCTGATTGAGGAAATCTCCTAGTCCGGCAATCAGCGTTAAATGCTTTTTATAAGCGGCCTGATAGCGATATTCTTTTTCTATCGATATTTGATCAATCTGTTCCTGAGAAAAATGACCTGTCCCAAAAACGCGTTCCAACAAATCCTGGTTCTTGCCGTACATTTGTTTTTTAACAGCTTCGAAGCTAATTTTTGCACCTAAATCCTGCGTTAAAATATTATGCCAGGCATGATTATGAAAGGCCATGTCGTCAATCATCGTTCCGTTAAGATCGAAAAGAAAAGCTTTGGGTTTGTGATTCGTCATGGTGGCAAAAATATCAGATTTTTTTTAGCATTATGTTAAAATGCAGCCACGAAGCAGAAAATTAACAAATCGGAAACAATGGTGGTAACTGACCTTAATGGTTAAAAAATAAAAATGACCTCCATTGTAATTTTTTTGCTATTTGATACGTTTTGGTATTTGGAAATGCGGACGGCATGCAATACATTGCATACTATTAAAAATCCGAATAAATGATTATGACTACTGCTAGTCACGAAAGCGATCCGCTTATTCAGTTCTTAAGCGAGCTGCAGCCGCTTAGTGCTGAATTGATTGAGGGCGCAAGAAAGGAAACATTCAAAATTTCTGTGCGGAAGAATAATGTGTTGTCGTGCTTTGCAGAACTGGTTACCGAAGGATGTTTGTTTTTCGTTGTTAAAGGGCTGGTAAGGGCTTTTGTAGTGGATGATGGAAAGGATATTACTACCTGGTTAACTGATGAAAATGATTTTATTGGCAATATCAGAAATCCGGGTACTTTTAAACCTACTTTCGAAGAGCAATATCAGGCTTTGGAAGATTCGGAGCTACTGGTATTACCTTATCGCATTATTGATGATATGTATACCCAGTTTCAGGAGGCGAATGTTCTGGCCCGAAAATTACTGGCGATACAATATCACATGTCGCAAGAGCGCTCAATCCTGTCGCGAATTCCCTCAGCTGAAGCGCGTTACAAACAATTTCAAATAGGCCATCCAACCATTAAATCTAGGGTTCCGCTAAAATTTTTGGCGAGCTATCTGGGCATGCGGATCGAAACCCTGAGTAGGATCAGAAAAAAAGCAAAAATTGAAGCATCGACCGGAATTTAAGCTGCTTTATTTCTGAAATAATAATAGCATAGCGGAAACAAGCAGATTAAGCCTAATAAAAATCCACCAACGGTATCGGTAAACCAATGTGCACCCAGATAAATCCGGGATGGGGCAATGGTAATGATTAAAAATGCCGACAGGTAAGTGAAAGTGATGCGTGTTGCTTTCGGAATGCCTCTTAAAGTATTCATTAAAATGATCAGGAAACCGAAAAAGAGGGTGTAAGAAAGTACATGCCCGCTCGGATAACTCTGAAATCTGTTTACTTCTACAAGGCGTACATAAAATGTTGTTGGCCTTGGCCGGTTGATGATGTTTTTAATACCCAAAATAATCAGTCCCGAAAGTAGGACAGAGGCCATATATAATCCTTCACGCTTGTATTTTTTCCAATAGAATATAGCCGCTACAATAACTACAGAAAGCAGTGAGTAAGGCAGTTCTCCAAAAAAGCTAATGGCCAGCATCAGTTTATCTAACCAGTTTGCCTGAAATGTCTGAATTAGTAATGAGGTTTTGATATCAAAATCCCAAACCGGGTGTTGCGCTACAAAGAAACTAAGGAAGCTAAAAGCTGCAATCAGGGCAATGAGTATAAAGATTAAGGTGTTTCGTTTTAAAAGAGTAGACATAGGCTGATGGGAAAAATCAAAACTAGAAATTTTATGCGAATAGCGGTAAAAATATTAGACATTTAATGCTTGTTCTATCGGTAAATAGGATGAAAACGCGCATTTTTCTCACTATTATGAGAGAAAAATAATGTGCTCCGAATCATATTTAAACAATGTTTTTTACGCCTAAACATTAAGTTCATCACGGAATTAAAACGATTCATCAAGGAAATATGCCTTTATGTGTAACCTGCTTTGAAAAGTTAAAATGAATTGCAATCTTCGACCTAGATAATAAGGATATCTATGCTTATGAGGTTGGCAGGATTTATTCCTGCCGACTGAAAAGGCAACCTCAACGACAATTTATTTACAAATTATACGCTTTGTATTAACGCTCCAACCGAAGCTATCCTCCTTTAATTCAGGAGGCAGCTTGGTTGATTCAAAAATATCTTTTTTCTGATCCCCATAAGGTTTTAAAAGTACATCCACAATGGCTAAAATGATGTAGCCTGGGCATGATGCAGCAAACTAAGCTGAAACCTGCTTAGGTTATAATGCTTTTTTAGTTGTTGGAATAAGAAGACTTGTTGTAGCTATATACAGCTGGCCAAGTGAAGTTATAAACAGGCAGCCTATATTGCTGATTTATGCTTTTTTACTTAACAACAATCTGTTTTGGATCGGTAACCACAATTTGCTTTTTCCCTTTAAATTCAGATACAATTCCGGTAACGCAAATTTTATTACCCATAAACATGCTTGAAGGCTCAGAGGGGAACTTGGCCTGATCTTCTTTATTAATGACTACTGTAAGCAGTTCTTTAGGATAAGCGCCACCTAAATTAATCAGCGTTAACTTATCTAATGCCTTTGCGCTGTAAACCGAATCGCAGATGGTTACATTTTTTCCAATATACTGTGCCGCATCTTTGGCAAGAACCAAAGTTTGACTTTTTGCATAAAATGCCGGAGCAATTAGCAATAAGAGCAGAGCTAGTTTTTTCATGATGCGGGGATGATTGGTGAACTTAAAGTAGCCGGTTTAAAAATAGACCGAGTATATCAAAGGTAGGATGAATTTTGGTCTGCACAATACATATAGCCAAAAAAGCATAAATATTACACAAACTAGATTTTATCTTAACACGAATATTCGCTAAATTGTAGTGTAAAAAAACTAACCAAATTATATCTTTTTCCTCCTCATGAAAGTAGACTACATTGCATTGTCTGTACCCGTTTTTTTTATCCTTATTGGTATAGAGCTTGCCTATAATTTTTATAAAAAATTAAACTATTATCGGCTAAACGATAGTATTGCCAATTTGAGTCAGGGGATAGGGCAGCAACTTACCGGAATATTTATGAAAACGGCGTTGTTTTTTGGTTACAAGTATATTTTTGAGCACTGGCGCTTTTTCGAAATGCCTAAAACCATATGGGTATGGATACTCTTATTTATCGGTGTCGATTTTTTTTATTATTGGTTTCACAGGATGAGCCATGAGGTAAATGCACTATGGGCGGCACATATTGTGCATCACCAGTCGGAGGAGTATAATTTAACGGTAGCCCTGCGCCAGAGCTGGTTTCAGGGATGGTTTAGCTGGGTATTTTATCTGCCTCTTGCCTTTATTGGTTTCGATCCGATTATGTTTCTGACGCTGAGTTCTTTTAATACTTTATATCAGTTCTGGATCCACACCCGGGCCATTAAAAACATGGGCTTTTTAGAATATATTATCAATACGCCCTCGCATCACCGTGTACACCATGGTTCTAATCCTAAATACATCGACAAAAACCATGCGGGTACTTTAATTATCTGGGATAGGCTGTTTGGTACTTTTCAGAAAGAAGAGGAAGAAGTTTATTATGGCATTACCAAGCCCCTGGCTAGCTGGAACCCTGTTTGGGCAAACCTGCATTATTGGGATGACCTGGTTAAAACAGCCAGGAAATCGCCAAAAATAGCCGATAAAATTAAAGTGTTTCTTAAACCACCGGGTTGGTTTCCTGATCATTTGGGTGGTTTTCAGCATGCACCGGAAATAGATGTAGCCAGGTATAGCAAGTATGATCCGGTATATCAATCAAAGCTTACCGGCTATGTTTTAGTTCAGTTTATAGTGGCTTTGGCCGCTGGATCGGCAATCTTATTTTCGTACCATAAGATGGAAACTGTGGCACTAATATCAGGTTCGGTATTTACCATATTTACATTAATTACCTGTGGAGCACTATTGGAGCAGAAGCAGTGGTTGGTAAAGTTCGAATATTTCAGGTTGATACTTGGCGCGTTGTTGGTTCTGTTTTTAAAATTTCCGGTCGGATATCAGGTAATTTTTGTGGCCATTCAGTTAATATCCGTAATTTGGTTCTTTAATTTGCAAAAGGAAAATCCCATCACAGATGAAAACTAAACTATTCTCTTTCATTTTTGCACTTGTTTATATTGTTCAGCTGTTTGCAGAAACATCTGGCAATATGACACTGCTTAATTTTTCCAAGCCTTTAATTACCATTACCCTGATGGTTTGGCTTTATAGCAGTACAGATTTAAGAGGAAGGTTCCACAAACGCATATTTACAGGATTAATTTTTGCTTTAGCAGGCGATGTATTGCTGATGCTGCAAGCCGGCAGAACGCTTTTCTTTATCTACGGTTTGGCTGCCTTTCTGGTTTGCCACATATTTTATATCAGGGCTTTTATTTTAGATCATAAATCTAATCCAAAGCACAGAACTCCTTATTTTTTATGGGTGGTAGGCGTATTTGCCATATTCTGTTCGGGTTTGTTTTTTTATCTGCAGCCTAAATTAGGGGTTATGCAGTTCCCGGTTTTGATGTATGCCATTATCATTTGTGTAATGGCTATTATGGCGGTGAACCGCTACGGGAAGGTTAACATTTTCAGTTTTAAGCTGATTTTATATGGAGCACTTTTCTTTTTATTATCGGATAGCGTACTGGCCGTAAATAAATTCTCGCAACCCATTCCGCAAGCTGGCGTATTGATTATGGCTACTTATATGATTGCCCAGTATTTAATCGTTTACGGAACCATTTCACGGCAATTGGTGGTAACCAGAACAGAGGTATAAATAAGCACTTATTTCTTTTCCTTATCTAAAACGGTAAAAACCTGAACCAGCCTTTCTCCGTTTTCATCGACAAGGGTTAGCGTATGCTTTCCCGGTGGCGGACTAATGGCCAGCTGATGGAAATTTGTTGTTGTAGCTACATATTCATTGTCAATGTGCCAGTATATCCTCGAGTGCGGGTTTCTGTGCGCAGCATTAACAACAATTTTCCCCCTTGTTCCATCCAGTTCTAAAGGGATATAAACGGTAGCATTGTTCTTTGGGTAAATAAGTTCCATCACACTGTTGCCACCCGAAATATCGCAGCCGCTTTTAAAAGGAGGTAAGGTTTTATAATCGCTGTTTTTAATTTTGTAGTAATATTCCATTGCTGGTGGCAATATAAACCAGCTTTTGTGCTGCATGTTAGCTACACTCTCGCATAAATCGGTAACCCGGTAAGCACCGGTTTTATCTAAATGGATTAATTTATGAAAGGGACAAACAGCTGTTTTTTCACCAGCAACCGGTACCAGCTCTTCCACAACGTTTTCGCAATATTCGCCTGCTTTGTAGCCGCTTTGTTTGCATACTTTAAGTTTTTTCAATTTGGTTGCAGGTGTTTCAAACCACTTTCCGTTGGGTAAGAGCCTGAAAATATCGAACAAAACCGGAGCAGCAGCCTCGATGCCCACCAGGCCAGGCCTGCCTTCGCCATCGGCATTGCCAACCCAAACACATACCACATAATTGGGGGTTAAGCCCACAGCCCAGGCATCGCGGAAGCCAAAACTAGTTCCGGTTTTCCAGGCGATGCGTTGCGATGAGGAGAATTGTTCCCATAAACCCTCGTCGCCGGGACGCATTACTTCTTCCATAGCATTAAAAGTAGCCCATATCGAAGCATGATCTAAAAAGGAATTGCGTTGATAGTCTGTTTCGTCTTTGTGGCTATTTTTGACATAGCTTGCCTGACGATAATCGTTCGGATTATACAAACCTTTATAGGTGTTAAAATGGTTCAATGTACGCGCCATGCCCATGTAGGTATTTGCGAGATCCCACATGGTTACTTCGCTTCCCCCCAGAATAAGCGATAAACCGTAATGATCGGCAGGTTGGTTGAGGGTACTAATGCCTATTTTCCTGAGCTTATCGTAAAATCTTTCATATTTGTACTGCTGCAACATTTTAACTGCCGGAATGTTGAGCGAGCGGCTGAGTGCTTTATCTGCAGCAATGGCACCATCATAGCCCAAATCGTAGTTTTGCGGCGAATAACCTGCAATTTGTGTGGGGATATCCGCAACTAGCGTATGTGGCAGTATAAAACCATCATTCATCATACTGGCATAAAGCAATGGTTTTAGCGTACTTCCGGGGCTGCGTAAAGCTTTAATCATATCTACATGACTCTGCAGATCAGTATTTTCGGGTTGATAAATATTACCTGCATAACTTACCACCTCGCGGGTTTTGATATTTAAAATTAAGGCCGAAATATTGTTAATGTCGTTAGCCCGGTACCGGTTGTTGTAGCGCTTTAAAATGGCATTTACTTTTATCTGGATGTTTTCATCAAGTGTAGATGTAATGCGGCTTGAGCTAACCTCCAGGCTTTTCCTTTCTGCCTTAAAGCGATTTAATAAATGTGGTGCGTTTTGTGGCAGGGGTAAAGGTTTACCCGGAACAGGTTCGAGTTTGGATAAATTAGCCGTAGTTTGATCAATATATTTTAACCTAACCAGTTTGTCTAATAAATCGTTTCTTTTCTTGATCAGTTTACCTGAATTTTTACCGGGATGCACCAGTGAAGGGCTATTGGGCAACACTGCAAGCGTGGCCATTTCGCCCCAGGAAAGGGTTTTGGCATCGCGACCATAATAACGCCAGCTGGCAGCTTCCAAGCCTACTACGTTACTGCCAAAGGGCGCATTGGCCGCATACAATCCGATAATTTCGTCTTTGTTATATTTAATTTCCAGTCGTATGGCCAGAATCACTTCCAGCAGCTTTTGCCAAAGGGTCCGATCTTGCTTACGCGAAAGGCGGATCACCTGCATGCTGAGCGTACTGCCGCCACTCACCACACTTTTAGCTTTCAGATTTTGTTTCATGGCCCTGCTCATGGCCAAAAAGTCGACTCCAATGTGATGATAAAAGCGCTTATCTTCAAAAGCAATAATGCAATCTTTAAATTTTACCGGTACCGAATCGGCAACTGGGAAACGCCATTGTCCGTCGCTGGCTATAGCTGCGCTTAGTAAATTGCCGTTGCTGGCTTCGATAACAAATGAGGTTGGAGATTTAAAAAGTTTTGATGGTAAAGCAAAGAGAAATACCAAAAGCAGCGCTGCACATACGAAATCGGAAATCAGGAATGCTTTTGGTATTTTGTTCATTTGGGTTTTATGTGGTTTATCACCATTCGTCGATTCGTGGTGACACGAACCGAGGCTGATAGTTTGTCATTTTTACCGTCGCGATGGTTCGTGTCACCACGAACCATACGATTTATTATTTTTACCTGTTGCCATGGTTTGTGTCACCGCTAACCATACGGTTTATTATTTTACCTGTCGCCGTGGTTCGTGTCTTCACGAACCATACGCTAGTTGTTAAAACTCCAATCTTAAATCCTTCAAAAAAGAATACCGTATTTCATCTTTTTCGTAAAAGGAAGCTGAGGAGTATTCGTAATCTTCGGGTTCGTTTGCTAGCTGCCAAAACTCCGTGCAAGGATTATTATGCAAATAGTCGAGTTTTTGATAAGCCACTTCAGGTGTATATAAATGTATTGCCAGCGAATCTCTCTTCCAAAATTCATAATTCTTATTAACGGCGCTAACATAATAATTCAATAACTGGCTCGGATCTAATAATTTTTTAAATTCATGGGCTGTATATTTTAGAAAAGAACCCTGTGCTGTTTCTTTTCCATTTAATTCTTTTGTTCGCCAAATTGTATGGATATGGTTAGGCATAATTACAAAAGCAAAAATATCAATCTTGTTTAGCCAGCTTAGATAATCAAATGAATTTAATATTACATGTTTAAATTCAGTAGTTAGTAACAGTTTTTGCCAATTGTTTATGGTTGCTGTCCAAAAGTAAATTTGACCAATTTCAATATGGCTTTTTCTTTTCTGTTCGAATAATTTGTCCATAGCATTTGGTTAATTATTTAAATTTCGGTTCGTGGTGACACGAACCGAGGGTTCAAAGTAAGAAGTGGTTCGTGTCATCACGAACCACTATGATTTTCTACTTCACCACCTGCACCCATTTGCCCGGCTGAGTCGCCGAAATATCATTGTTGTACATGGCTTCGCACTGCACGGCCGACAGGTAATATTTACCCAGATAAGAGGCGTTTAGTAATACCTTATAAACCAGACTTTCGCCTTCTCTCACATTGAAATAAGTGAAAACGCGGTCGTCGCGGATATCCTGATAATTAAAAGGAGAGGAGGCCAGCATACTCTGGTTATCGTTTACGCGGGTATTGATAATCTCCCAACCCGAAGGGAAAATCTGCGTTAAAGCCATTTGCTCGTATAAGCCCATTTTACCAGGATTTTTAACAGTAACTTCGGCATAAAAATCAGTTCCCTGTTTTATCGTGGTTGGATCGATCACCGTTCCGTTTAAGCGTTTGTAGGTTACATTCATATCCAAAACATCAGGTCGGTTAGGCAGGAAGTTGTTCCGGCCGGCAATAGGCTGGCCCGCTAAAACTAAACGAACAAACAGTACATTATTACCATTATTGGTAACTGAGGCTGTGCTGCCTTTAAAGTTTACCGGCGTACTGTTTATGTACTGGTTGCTGTTAACGGGGGCTGATTTTCCATCTAATACATATTGGTACTGCAATTTGCTCGACGACTGGTTTGTACCACAGAATTTGGCAATGGCCAATAAGCTATATGCGGTGGTTTGGGTACTGTACCAGGTATTCTCGCCTAATTTTGCCGCTAAAGGCTGTAGCAGGCTTGCTGCTTTAGCTTTTTGGCCAAGTAGGGTAAGGGTTTCTAAAATCATCGCCTGATCGCGGATATCTGAGCCATAGGTGCCGCCCAGTTGTTTATAGGCCTGCACGGAGGTATCTAATCCGCGGATCATGTTTTGTGCCACCTCGTTTTGCCCGGCCAGTTTATAAGCTGCAGCCAAACGCCATTTGGCAGCTACCGATAAATATTCAAAAGCTTTTAATCGGTTCATAGCTGCCATTTCAGGTTTTTTAGCCAGGGCAAGCATATATAAACGATAAGCCTGCGATAAATCGCCACCGTAAAAATTATTACTGTTAGGTGCCCAGTTTGCTGCTTTTGATTTTTGGTAGCGTAAAAGGTCTTCGAGCAGGCCAACCGGAAGCGTGTAACCTGCGTTTTGTGCCTCAACCAGGAAGTGACCTGCATAGTTACTTCCCCATTCGTCGGCACTGCCTTCGCCAGGCCAGTATGAGAGGCCACCTTCGGTAGTCTGAAAACCTTTAAGCCTGTTAATGCCTGCTTTAATGTTTTTCTCTGTGGAGGCCTTTTGCTGTTCATTAAGCGCAGTCAACCTATCGAGATACAATTGCGGGAAAATGCCTGAAGTAGTTTGCTCAATACAGCCGTGAGGATATTGAATGAGGTAGCTTAACCGTTTGCTGAGGCTAATGGCAGGGATCGATGACACTTCTAGTGCGCCGGAATTGGTTCCGGTCATTCCGATTGGCTGGTAGTTTACCGCCCATTTGGTGTGCGGTTGAACCGTTGCCGATACCACATTGGTTACATAAGGATTCGGATTTCTGATATCCATTTCCACATCGTAATCGGTACGTTCGCCGGCACTCGTTGCAATAACCTTTACTTTCGCAATGCCCACAGTATTCGGCGCTTTAACTTCAAAGTAAGCCATCTGTTCGCCCGTTTGCTTGTAATAGAGCTGCTGCTTATTGGTTCCCTGCACAATTAAGTTACTGGCCTGCAACTGTACCGAAACATTTTTGAGGTTAGCTTCGGTAGCAAAAACAGTTACCGGAAGTGTAAAAGTTTCACCAGGGCCAATTACCCGGGGTAAAGTGGCCAACACCATTAAAGGTTTTTTAACCTGAACAGCTTTCTCGGCAAACCCATAAGCGGCATCCTGACCAGCTACTCCCATCGCCCTTACCGAGCCGATATATTGTGGCAATTTAAATTTATGGGATTTGTTTTCGCCTTTGCCAATGGTAAATGGTCCCATAAATTTAACTACGGCTTTAAAACGGTTTGCTTTGGCCGGGTTGAGGTTTTTATTGATGCTTCCATCACCACCTATGCTTAAAATCCGTTCTAAATTTCCTCCCCAGGCTCCTAAAACATAGTCAAATAAATCCCAGGTTTTAACGCCTAAACCTTCGCGGGCATAAAAGGCGCTGTGCGGATCGGGTGTTTTGAAACGGGTAAGATCGAGCAAACCTTCATCTACCAAAGCAATGGTATAAGTCATGGCTTTACCGTTTTGCTCACCTACAGTAATGGTATTTTCAGTCTCCGGCTTAATTTTATCTGCCATTTTAATGGTTGGCTTTAAAATGGTTTGCGGATCTTCAACCGAAAGCGGAATGGCTCCATACATGCGAATTGGCAAGTCGTTTACCGTTTGGGCATGCGGCTGCAGGAGCGTAATGTTAGCGAAAACATTTGGTGCCATTTCTTTCTCTGCTTTAAATTTGAACTGGGTTTGTCCGGCTTTGGTATCTACCCAGAAGGTTTTAAGCACTCGGCTACCATTTTCAATTGAAATCAACGCCCTTCCATCTTTTCCGGTAGGGATGGTGAGTGTAATATCTTCACCCACTGTAAATTTCTCTTTGTTGGCGGTGAAAGAAAGCATAGAGGCTTCGGTTGGGTTGCTTCCCTGCTCGCGTTGTGCCCAGCCCGGCCAATCAATATAAACAGATTTACCGGTAACATGGCCACCATTGATATCGCGTACCAAAATCAGATAGCGGCCCCATTCGGGCTCATTAACCCGTAAATTCCAGCTTCCTTTGCCGTTGGTAAGGTTAACCTGATGACTTTCTACCAGTTTGTTGTACTGGTTTTGGGTAAAGTTGGCATAAGTGTACTGATCGTCTTGTTCCCACCACCAGCGCCATTGCGTTTTATACAATTCTACCTGAACAGTTTTGTTGCCGCTTAGCAATTTGCCATCGGTATTTACATTTACAATTTCTATTTTATGATCCTGCCCGGTAACCAGCATGCCGCTTAAGCGGTCGCCTTTTGGCGGACGAACACCCAGATAGCTGCTATACACATGGTAGGGAATACTGAAGTTATCGATACTGAAATTGCCTCCGGGTTCGAAAACTTTTGTGGTAAAGTTAGCCCTGAGTACGCCTGGTGCGGTGTTATTTTCGTTTAGGTTAGTGTTAACCTGTGCCAAACCATTTTGATTTAAGGTGCCTTCGAATATCGTTTTAACCTGCGATTCGAAATTAACTGTAGGGTTATCGAAGCTAAAGTCCTCAAAGCCTTTAAATTTAGTTTCGGTAGTGTTTAAGTTAACGTCGACTTTGGCTTTCAGGTTTTGGGCAACAGCGCCGAAAAGCCACTTGGCCGAGAGGGTAGCAGCAGAGGTACCGGCAGTTAAATAGGGGCGGTTACCTACATTGAAATC
Organism: Pedobacter ghigonis; assembly: GCF_903166585.1. Lineage (GTDB taxonomy): Bacteria > Bacteroidota > Bacteroidia > Sphingobacteriales > Sphingobacteriaceae > Pedobacter > Pedobacter ghigonis. Next base: position 74,690 of record NZ_CAESCM010000007.1, on the reverse strand, counting down.
AATTTTAAGGCGGTTAGGCATTACCGTCTCAATTTTGAGCGTTTTCGTAAAGGTTGCTCCACCTGCTTTTACTTTCGCCATCCAATTACCAGTAGGCGCGGTATTATCGGTTGCCGTTTTAAAAGTATAGAAGCCGTTGAGCGGTTTACCATTAATCAGCCGTTTATACAATTGACCTTTCGGGTTGTAAAATTCCATGGTTACGGGGTAGTTGGCCGGCAGTTTCTTTAGCTTATCTTCTAAAACAAAGGAAACAAACAGACTATCGCCCGGCCGCCAAACGCCACGTTCGCCATAAATAAAGCCTTTTAACCCACTTTGCACTACATCGCCACCAACATCGAAGCGGCTTAGCGGTAGGGAACTACCATCATCGAGTTTTAAATAACCACGTTCTGAACCATTTTTGGCAATCAGTAAAAACGGCTGGCGTTTTAAATCAAACCTGGCTAATCCATCTCCATCGGTTTTGGTGGTGAAGATGATCTGTTTCTGGTAATCCATCAATTCCAGGTTTACGCCGCTTAATGGTTTGGCCGTTAATAAATCGGTAGCTACCACCAGCATCGAATTGTCGTTGCCTCGTTTGGCAACCAAACCAATGTTCGAAGCAATTAAATTCCTGCTCGCCCAGCGCTGGTTGGTGTAAAATGACGGGGTACAAGGATTGTCCTTATCGTTCCACCTGTAGTTTGATGGGTAATAGTTGTTATAGCGTTGCCAGAAATCGTCGTCTTCATCAATTTTTTCGCCATAGCCTTCATAATCTCCATATTCGGCTCCATCTTCACCCTCATCGGCCTTTTCTTCGCCAGCTTTGCAGTTGTATGCATTGTATTCCTGCCTGAAAGCAATGGTAACGCGATACATGGCCCCAGGCTCGGTGCGGATCATTTTATCCAGATCGAGTGTAAAACGGTTCTTTTTGTGCAGATTGAGCGCTTTATCCTCATCTAAACGTACTGTTTTTTGCAAAATAGGCTTGGCCACCCTGCGCAGTTCGTTGCCATCTTTATAGCTGTTCGTCTGGAAGAATTGCGGGATATTATTTTCGTAAATCTTAATAACAGTTACATCTACTGCTTTCAGGTTAATGGCTTCGAAAGGTAAAACCAGTTTGCCCGAATTAGGTAAAATAGATCCACCGCCTGCAATGGTTACCGCAGGTAGCTTATCTTCGAAAACCAGATTGGCCATTTTACCGGTTGCCAGTTTTTTGCCATTGATGTTTTCGATACCGGCGTTTGCATTCAACGCATAATTGCCTTTCAGTTCTTCAGCAGCGTAAACTTTAACCTGACTGGCATCAATGGTGTAGCGTAAATCGCTTAAATTACCAAGTGAGATCATACCGGTTAGATCTTGACCAACGCCAATGGGCTCAGAAAACTGTACCAGGGCATAATCTTCTTCCCCTTGAATGGCTTTAATGTCAAGAACTTCAAACTTGTTCAGCGCCGGAACCCTGATTTCTTCGCTGCCTTTTTGCTCTGCATCAATAGCATCACCATCCCAGTCTATTTTTAAAGTCTGGTCGCTGCCGGTTTTTTTAATGCTGTCGATCGTAAATTTTGAGGTGTTTTTAGCGGGATCATGCTGCCATTTCACCTTTAATTTCTGGTCGAAATCCAGTTCTATCGTTTTTTCTATCTTACTGGTTTCTTCTACATCGGCTGTAGCCACTTCACCAGTTAATTTCATGTAATCGAGTGCGGTATTGTTTTGCGAAACCAAGCCGTTTTGCGTGAGCATAATCCCCGGCGTGATTACTTTAAACTCAAAGTCGAAATCTTCGAAGCCCTTTTCCGTTGCCGAAACTTCGGATAGTTTAAAGGTGGCTTCGTAGTTTTTGCCTGGTTTAAGGTTTTCGTCAGGCCTGAATTCTATGGTTTGCGGGTCAATCCAATAGGCTTTTCCAGAAATTGAGGGCGAGAAATCGAACAGATCGCGCGAATCGGCTTTGCCCAGATCCTGCATACCCGTTGCTGCATTGGCCAGGTGCACACGGATAAAACTTTTTTTGGAGATCGTGCCCGAGGTATAGGCCTCAATGTATTTGGCATAAGCCTGGTTTTCTTCGTTAGTTTTTTTCTTCTTGTTAAAATACACAAAAAGAATAGCGGCAATTGAAACAAGGAGCAAGCCGCCGAAGATAATTTTTTTCTTTGTTGATGATCGGTAACTAGATGGATTTTCCATAGGTGCTTTAGGTAATTTGAATGAAAAATAACTAAAATTCACGTTAAATAGCATAATGTGGAAAATTAGCCCCGGCTAACTTGTTCCTTTCCATTCAATTGGATAAGTTTACAGCTGTTAACCAAAATAATCCCTTATGATCAAGAAAATATTTGTTTTATCTGCTTTACTTTTAGGTACTGTACATTTTTCTTTCGCACAAAAAACTGAAGTGGAAGCAGCTGTAACGAAATTAACTAAGCTGATGGTTACACCGGATAGTTCGGCCCTGGATAAGTTAATTTTAACCAATTTAAGTTACGGACACTCGAGTGGAAAAATCCAGACCAAGCAGGAATTTCTGCACTCGTTGCTTTCGGGCGAATCTGATTTTGTCGATATTAATTTAACCGACCAAACGGTTATCCTTCAAAATAAAACGGCCCTGGTTCGTCACACTTTAAGCGCGAAAACCAATGATAAAAATGTACCGGGAAATGTGAAATTGTATATCCTGCTGATTTGGAGCAAAGAAAAGGCAGGGTGGAAGTTGCTTGGCAGACAAGCGGTTAAGGTACCTTAGTTTAGTTCGGAGTTGGGAGCTTGGAGTTTGGAGTTTGGAGTTTTCAGTTCTGGATGCAGAAATAGTGATATTGCGAAGATTCTAAACTTAGTTTGGAGTTTTCAGTTTTAGATGTAGCATTAGCTACATGCCTGGAAACTCCAAACTCACCACCCCAAACTCCCAACTTATTTAATCATCACCCCAGGCCGATTTACCAGCGGGATTTTAATCAAATTAGAATCGATAATACTTTCGGGTAGGAAAATGAATTTCTTGTCGTAAATAGTGCCATCGATATAATAGCTAAGCCAGTATTCGTTGGTTAAGCCAAAAACTTCAGGATCAATTGCTTCTACGCCGGAAAAAGATTGTGCATCCATATCGCCAATAAAATGCCTTAAAACAGAAGTTTTAACCTGTTTTCCATCCTTTTCACCATAACCTTTCGAGCTGATTAATACGTTAGTAATGGCCTCGTTTTTTAAGTTAACAAGGTAAACGGTCCAGTTTTTTACCTCTGGTGTTTCGCTCATCAGCACAACGGCCATGGCAATATCTTCAACTGTATTTTCTGGTAAGTCTGCTTTCAAGTGGGTTAACTGTTTAAGCTGGTTAATCGGTTAATTGTATAATTATAGAATTTTGAATGATAGTATTACTTATCCTATCATCCAAAAATCCTTTCATCTAAAACTTATTTCTTCTTAGCTACAGCTTTTTTAGCGGGAGCCTTTTTCTTTGCAGGTGCTTTTTTCTTCGTTTCGAAGGCATTTGGCACTTGTTCTACAATCATCTTTTTAACTACTTCCAAATCAATATCAGCCAGCTCTTCTGGTGTATATTTTTGTTTGGTAGCCTCGTTGTTTCTCAGTTTCAGCATCAGTTTGCCAAAACGGATAAACGGTCCCCAACGGCCATTTTCGATCGATATTTTTTCAGCATCCCAGGTTTTAATGTACCTGTTCGCCTCTTTTTCTACTTTTTTACCAATTAAGGTTTCAATATCGGCTTGTGTAAGATTGTCGAAATCGTAACCTTTAGCCGGGATATTGATAAATAAATCGTTCCATTTAATAAAAGGACCAAAGCGCCCCTTTCCTTTGGTTACACCTAAACCTTCGTAATAGGCGATAGGTGCATCATCATCCATTTTCTGACGGATAATTTCAACAGCCCTTTCGTAAGTAACCGACAGCGGCTCCTCGTTTTTAGGCAATGAAATGAAACTTTCGCCCCACTTTACATAAGGTCCGAAGCGGCCAACACCAATTACGACTTCCTTACCCTCAAAATCAGGCAACTGGAATGGTAATTTAAACAATTCTAAAGCATCTGCTAATGCAATGGTGGCTACCGATTGGTTGCGCATTAAGCTTGCATAACGCGGTTTTTCTTCCTCATCAAGCTCGCCAATTTGAACCAGCGGACCAAATTTGCCCACTTTGGTATAAACGTTTTTACCAGTAGCCGGATCAACGCCCAATAAACGTTCGCCAGTGGCGCGTTCAGCCGTTTCCAGCGTTGTTTCTACTTCAGTATGGAAAGGGTTGTAGAAAGAATGGAGCATTTTAGTCCACTCTTGCAAGCCCTGTGCAATCTCATCGAACTCTTTTTCTACTTTGGCCGTGAAATTAAAATCAACAATTCCTTTAAAATGTGCTACCAGGAAATCGTTTACCACCTCACCAATATCGGTAGGGAAGAGTTTAGACTTTTCCGCTCCGGTAATTTCTGATTTGGTTTCTTTTTTAACTTCGCCATTGGCTAAAGTAATGGCTGTAAACTTACGTTGTTTACCATCGCGGTCTTCTTTTACCACATAACCACGGTTTTGAACCGTAGAAATGGTAGGTGCGTAGGTAGACGGACGGCCAATACCCAGTTCTTCTAATTTTTTAACCAGACTGGCCTCTGTATATCTTGCTGGCGGACGTGAGTAACGTTCTGTAGCCTGCATTTCTCTTAAAAATAATTCCTGTCCTTTAGCTAAAGGAGGTAAAATAGCTCCGCCTTCTTTTTCTTCGCCCTCTTCATCATCGGTTGATTCGAGATAAACTTTTAAGAAACCGTCAAATTTCAATACCTCACCCTCGGCAACTAAATGCTCTTTACGGGTTGAAGCGGTAATCTGTGCGGTGGTTTTCTCAAATAAGGCCTCGCTCATTTGTGAGGCGATTGAACGTTTCCAGATCAAATCGTATAAACGTTTCTCGGAAATGTCGCCATCAACAGTATGTCTGTCGAAATAAGTTGGACGGATGGCTTCGTGAGCTTCCTGTGCACCGGCCGATTTGGTTTTATAAACCCTTGGTTGGTGATATTTTTCGCCATAGGCCGATTTTATTTCGGCTGCTGCAGCATTTATAGCGGTTTCTGACAAGTTTACCGAGTCAGTTCTCATGTAAGTAATCTTACCCGCTTCGTATAATCTTTGGGCAACCTGCATGGTTCTGGCCACCGAAAAACCTAATTTTCGTGAAGCTTCCTGTTGTAGGGTTGAAGTGGTAAAAGGTGCTGCCGGATTACGTTTCGCCGGTTTGGTTTCCAAACTGCTAATGGCGAAGGTTGCATTGGCACAATCCTGAAGGTATTTTTCAGCATCAGCTTCGCTTTCGAAACGTTGTGGCAATTCGGCTTTAACCAGTTCTCTTCCTTTGCCTGTAGTAAACTGGGCAGTTATTTTATAGGCTGCAGCAGCATTAAAGTTTAAAACTTCTCTTTCTCTATCTACAATTAAACGTACGGCAACAGATTGAACACGGCCTGCTGACAAAGATGGCTTTACCTTTTTCCATAATACCGGCGAAAGCTCAAAACCAACCAGGCGATCTAAAACACGACGGGCTTGTTGGGCATTTACCAGATTATAATCGATGCCGCGCGGACTATCGATGGCTTTTAAAATGGCAGGTTTGGTGATTTCATGAAAAACGATACGCTTGGTTTTTTCTACTTTAAGGCCTAAAGTTTCGAATAAGTGCCACGAAATGGCTTCTCCCTCGCGGTCCTCATCTGATGCTAGCCATACCATTTCGGCATCCTTGGCAAGCTTTTTCAATTCGGCAACCACATTCTTCTTATCGGCGGGTACCTCGTAGGTTTGGGCAAAATTATTTTTAATATCAATTGCCATATCGCCCTTCACTAAATCACGGATATGGCCATAGCTAGACTTCACCAGGAAATCTTTGCCTAAATAGCCTTCAATAGTTTTAGCTTTTGCGGGTGACTCGACGATTAGTAAATTTTTTGCCATGAAATACGTTTTTGTGCAAATAAAGCTATAATTAAAGCATAAATCAAAACCTGATTAAAATTTAATACAAATTTTTTGCTGTTTTTTTTAGTGATCGTGGTCATTTTTTTGAAAAAACGGCTATAAACGAGTGGTTTTAATCCCTTTTTTAGAAAGCAATAACCGGGGCGCTTGGATTGCTTTAGCTGCTTATGGAGATGAAACACCGGACCGATGTTTTTTGCAATCTCCCTGGTTTATAAACCCGATTAGACGGATGCTCCCGATTTTTCTATCGGAGCAGGAGGGAAAGCGGGGCTGTTGCCGCCGAAATGTTGCTGGCTTTCCTTTTCAAAATATCCTGTTTATGGGTGAACGATTACTCTTTTTAGCCATCCATCTTACATTTTACACGAACTTTACCCGGGTCGAAACTATTTGTAGCTATATTCGTATATAAAATAAAAAACGATGATAAGCACAATTTTAATTCTACTCAACTTTTTGGTGCCGAACCCGCCAAAAAATGTTTACGATTTCAGCTTTAAAACCATTGATGGTAAGGAAATTAAACTATCGAAGTTTAAGGGCAAGAAAATAATGATCGTAAATACAGCTTCTAAATGTGGATATACCCCACAGTATGAAGACCTCGAGAAACTTCAGAAACAGTACGGTAAAAAGGTGGTATTAATCGGATTTCCGGCTGGAAACTTTGGCGGTCAGGAATTTTCGACCAATGCCGAAATTAAAGAATTTTGCACTGGCAAGTACAATGTTTCATTTTTATTGGCCGAGAAAAGCAGCGTAAAAGGCGATGATATTAGCCCATTGTTTAAATACCTGACTTCGCAAACCAATACAGAGGAGCAAGGCGACATTAAATGGAATTTTGAGAAATTTCTGATTAATGAAAAAGGAGAATTGGTACACCGTTTCCGTTCTAAAACAAAACCTACTGATGAGGTGATTACTAAGAACCTTTAAAGGAGGGATGAGGTAAGATGGAAGATGGATGATGTGAGATGGAATGATTTAACCTTACATTAAGATCGCAAAAGAAAAGGTAAAATGAAATTTGGCGTTATTCCATCTTTCATTTTACCTTTTTCATTTATATTAGTTTCGTTCAAGAACGGTTTTCCAAACAATTCCGCTCAAAACTGCTCCTGCAATTGGTGTTACAATGAATAACCAAACCTGGCTTAGGGCTTGTCCGCCAACCAATATTGCCGGGCCGATACTACGCGCCGGATTTACCGATACCCCTGTTACTGGTATGCCTACAATGTGTATAAGCACCAAACTTAAGCCAATGGCTAAGCCGGCAAAACCACCATTGATGTTTTTGGTAGAGGTAGAACCAAAAATTACCAGTAAGAAGATAAAAGTCAATACCACTTCGGCAATTAAGCCAGCCTGTAAGCTATAGTGCTGAGGCGAAAGGGCATCGAAACCATTTTGGCCAAGGCCATTTGCCGATAGCGAATATTCGGGTTTGCCAGAGGCAATAAGCATGAGGATAAAAGCACCCGCAATGCCACCCAGAATTTGGGCCACAATGTAATATGCTGCTTCTGAAGCTTTCATGCGACCGGTTACAACCATACCTATGGATATGGCCGGATTAATGTGGCAACCGGAAATATGACCAATAGCATAAGCCATAGCCACCACCGAAAGGCCGAACGCAAATGAAATGCCCAACAAACCAACGCCTGTTGTACCATTGGCACCTGCTATTACTGCACTGCCGCAACCCATTAAAACCAATACTAATGTGCCCAGAAACTCGGCACTGAATTTTGAGATTTTGCTTGTCTCCATATAATTATTATTTAAGGTTTACACATTATATTGGGGACGACAATGTATTCGAATATAGAAAAAAATAAACATATATGGAATAAAATTTTGTTGGGCTTTTTTTGCTTAATTGGATTTATAGCAAAAAATAAGGGGCTTAAATCCTTAAGCCCCCTAATAAACCAAACAAACTATTTATGAAGTATAGATATAACCCCAATTTGGCCTAAATGTTTTATGGAAGAAATGAATTAAATCATGATTTATTATGTCGTTGCCTGTTTTTAAACGGTATGTGTTTATATTACAGGTATCTAAGACTTAGCACGCAGAAAACGCCTTGTTTTTTTTGACTTTAAGATGTTAAAATAGGTTTAACTGGTCGGGCTGGTAAAGTTCGGGGCGAAAAACATAAGCTTGTGCCGCGTTTTGGTCGGCGCTTACATAATACACTTCTGTTTCCTCGTATCTCGAAGCCACTTTAACAAAAGTATCGCCCGCTACGTTTTTAAAAAGATTTTCTACCAGTTCAGGATCGTTGTTGTCTTTTGATAAATGGCTCAACAATAAATGGCTCATATACGCCGGTTTATGGTTTGTAAACAGCTCGAGTGCCTGAGTATTGCTTAAGTGACCACGGCCGCCCATGATTCTTTGTTTCAAAAAATAAGGGTACCTGCCGTTTTGCAGCATCTGTGTATCGTAATTGGCCTCCAGAAATGCGGCATGGCAATCTTTGAAGTGGTGAATCAGCCGATCGCAAACCGCGCCAATATCGGTAAAAACCCCAACTTTAACCGTGTTGCATTCAATAGTGAAGCTGTACGGATCTGCTGCATCGTGGAATTTAGAAAAGGCTTCGATTCTTAAATCGCCTATCTGGATAGTTTGCAGGTGGCTTAACGAAAAGGTATTACCTGCATCGAGTAAGAGGCGGCTGCTTTTTAACGTTGGCGCACTAATGTATACCGGAAGTTTGTGTTTTTTAGCGAAAACGGTCAGGCCTTTGATGTGATCGCTGTGCTCGTGTGAAATAAAAATGGCTTTTATTTTGTCTACCGCCAGGCCTAAACGTGCCATTCGTTTTTCAACTTCCTTGCAGGTGAGGCCTACATCAACCAAAACAGCTTCGTTATCGTTACCTATATAGTAACAATTACCATTGCTGCCCGAATTGATGGAAGTGAAATATAGTGCCATTTGAGGCTTGCAAGATACGGCTTATTTGCCGAAGGAAAAAAGAAAACTATACACGGCTACCGTTATGCTCTACCAATCGGGAAAGCAAGGGCAGGAAAGCCTGGATGAGGTTAATCTCTTCTGAAGAGAAAATTTTTTCCATGGTTTGCACCAGCCATTCTTCTTTAATTTTACGGGTAGCGATGATGTGCTTTTGGCCCAGTTTGGTTAATCCGATAAATACCTTGCGTTTATCTTCTTCACTAGGAAAACGCTCCACGCATTTGGCCTCATGCAGGCGGTTAATGATTTGCGAAATGGCTTGCTTAGATACCCTTTCCAGATCGGCCAGCTCGGTAGATAGCATTTTACCATGCTGCTCCAGTAGCGACATGGTAAGCAGTTCGGCGTTGCTAAACTCAGAGCTTACGTTCTGTTTGCGCAACTGCCGGGTTAAACGGGTAACGGTACTTCTTAAACGGGCAGCAATATCTTGTGTTTGCGTTGGCATATTAATGGTAAATAAACTTTACAAATATAAGCTTTAAAATTTATACATGAATGCATTGTTTTTGAAAAGAGCTTTGTTTTATGATGTTGCTGTGATAAAACGGGGCGGATTTGATTTTATACTTTAGTCGAAAAATTCTATTTTTGTAAAGTTACTTTACTATTTTAAACATGAGTATTTTTCGTTCACTAAGGCATTATAATTACAGGTTATTTTTTACAGGACAGGCTATTTCGTTAATTGGAACGTGGATGCAGCGTGTAGCCATTAGCTGGTTGGTTTACCGCTTAACAGGTTCGGCGTTTCTTTTAGGGTTGATTACTTTTCTAAGTCTGATTCCCTCATTGGTACTGGCACCTTATGCGGGCAGCTATGTAGACAGGCATAATAAATATAAAATTCTGGTCATCACGCAGGTGATTTTAATGCTCCAGGCAGGGGCCCTGGCCTTAATGATCTGGTTTAAGGTGTACGATATGTTCTGGATTGCGGCACTCTCGCTGGTGCAGGGTTTGGTAAATGCTTTCGATGTAACGGCACGCCAATCGTTAATGGTAAATTTAATTGATGATAAAGAAGATTTACCAAATGCAATCGCTTTAAACTCTTCGATGTTTAACGCAGCAAGGTTAATTGGGCCAGCTTTGGCCGGGGTAATTTTAAGTACGCTCGGCGAAGACATCTGTTTTCTGATCAACTTTGTGAGTTTTATAGCCGTTTTGGGATGTATGGTGATGATGAAGCTCAAATTAACGGAGCACAAAAAATCGGCAGAAAATATATGGATCGACTTAAAAAAAGGTTACGATTATTTAAAAGCATCGCCTGATCTGGCTTCGATGGTTTTAATGATGGCCGCATCGAGCTTGTTGGTTATTCCGTTTACCACTTTGTTACCCGTATTTGCAAAGGATATTTTTAATGGAAACGCCACCACTTTTGGCTGGTTTGAAAGTGCAGCGGGCTTTGGTGCTTTCTTTGGTGCTATTTATATGGCTACTTTAAGGGCAGGGCAAAATCTGCAAAAAATAGTGATGATGTCGGGGATTTTATTGGCCATATCGGTAGTGGCACTGGCTATTTCGCCATCATTAATTCTGGCTTTAATTTGTACCGGTTTAGCTGCTTTGGGTTTAATGGCGCAAACCTCATCTATAAACACTTACTTGCAAACCCACGCCGATGATTTAATGCGTGGCAGAACGCTCAGTTATTACATTATGGCATACCAAGGTGTATTGCCTATCGGGAGTTTGTTAATGGGCTATTTGGCACACCTCTTCGGAACCCAGGTGGTGGTAGCCTTTGAGGGGATAGCCGGCTTGCTTATTGTCGCCGCTTTTTCTTATAATGAAAAGCACAGAAACCAAATTAATTTTTCACCATATAAGGCACGTTAAAACATTTAGGTTGTTCTTTCTTAATGGTCTTAACTTCTTAATGATGACTTTTTAGCCTCTTAGACACCTAAGGACATTTAAGGGGAGCATAGGCGTGCAGTCTTCTGACTCCGGACTTTTTACCATGTAAGGTATATAAGCGCATTTAAGCTGTTGTTTTTTAATGATGGCTTTTTCACCACCTTAGACACGTAAGGGCATTTAAGGCGAGGAGCGTAGGTGTGCAGTCTTCCGACTCAGGACCTCTGACTTTTAACCATATAAGGCATGTAAGAACATTTAAGCCGTTGTTTTTATGATGGCTTTTTCACCACCTTAGACACCTAAGGGCATTTAAGGGGGAGCATGGGTTTGCAGTCTTCCGACTCCGGAGCTCTGACCCCGGACTTTTAAGGTATTAAGGGTATTAAGTTTTGTGCAGGCATCTTATCGCATTTATACTTTTATGACCTTTTATGTCTTATATGGTTAAATTATAAGATAGATCTCAGGAAATCAATCACCTAATCATGCACAATCAGTTTGCAATCGACCATAACTTTCTGATAGTTTTCCATATCAATTTCCTTGTTGATGAGCTGAAGCAAAAGTTTGATGGCATTTTCACCAACCGATTCGGGGTTTTCTTCAACTGAGGCAATTGGAGGTGAATCTAAATAGCTGATAAAAGAAGTATTGCCAAAACCGATGCATTCAATCTTGTCTAAATTGGGATGGTTTATCGATCTCAGGTATTTAATGGCATCGAACAAAATGGGTTCCTTGAATGCAACCAGGGCAGTAGGTGTATCTTGTGGGTTGGCAAAAAGGTTCTGGATAGCCGAAATTGTATTTTCCTTATCGAAATCGGTATAGGCAACCAAGTCAGCCGAAAAAGGCACGCCATTATCTTTCAGGGCATTAATATAGCCATTAAAACGATCGTGGGTAAAATTGATCATTTTTGGTCCGCCCAGATAAGCTATTTTTTTATGCCCACGGTTAATTAAAAACTGAGTGGCTTTATAGCAGCCCTGAAAGGTGTTACCTAAAACTTTATGACAGCTTAAATTAAAACTCGGGTTGCGGGTATAGTAAACCACCGGTATACCCATGTTTTCGAACTGATCGAGGTGGGCGAAATCCTGCGTATGTTTAGAAATGGCTACAATAAGCCCGTCAACGCGGCTGCGCAGTAACATGTTGGCCGATTGGATTTCCTTCTCAAGGTCATCGTGCGATTGGCTGATGATTACATTGTATCCGTTCTGGGTAGCAAATTGCTCTACACCATAAATACTGCGGGTAAAAAAGTGGTCTAAAAGATTGGGTAAGATAATACCAATAATGCGCGATTTTTTTTCCTTTAAATTAATGGCCGATTTATTGGGTGTAAAATGTAATTCGCGAGCCATCTCCTGAACACGTTTTTTAGTGTATTCATTTATTGTAGGATAGTTATTAAGGGCTTTTGATACTGTTGATACTGACATCTTTAACTTTTCAGCCAGGAACTTCAGGGTAACAGGGGTATTGTTCGTCATCTTTTCCAATCTCAATGCATAGTTAAGAAAAAAAACGCAATTATTTCAAACGTTTGAAATGAGTTTCAATTGATTTTATGGCCTTTTAGGCTATTTTAAAAGACTTTTATCATTTTACCTTTTCTACATTCGTTACCACTAACACAAACTAACCAAGTAAATATGATGAAATCATCCCACATTTATTTTTGTACGGTAAGGGCAGGCACCAAAGCCCCGAATTTAGCGGAACAAGTTCATGCTCATTTATCTCAAAAATGTTACGATTTGAAGATAAGATTGTACCATCCGCAAGACGCATAATTTTAACAAAACAAAAGTTATTTCCTGGCTACCGGCCCTGATTTAAAGTTGGTAGTATAACGCATTAACTGGTTGTTTCCATGCAGGTTGTAAGCATGCGAATTTAACCGGCAGGGACTTGCTATGCATTAAATTTTAACCAAATAGATTTAATATTTATAATAATTATGGATAGACTTTACAATTTAAAAAGGACTTTTACTGCAATTGGAATAAAGCGTTTCCAATGCACTAAAGTGCTATATACTTTTACCTTACTGTTACTGATGGGTGCATCGTTTACTGCATTTGCACAAAGCACAGTAAATGGTACTGTAAAAGATACAAAAGGAGTTACCTTACCCGGCGTAAGCGTTAGGGTTAAAGGCACTACACAGGGTGCTGTTACCGATAACGATGGTAAATTTTCGATTAAGGCAGCTGCCAATGCTACCTTAACTTTTACTTATGTGGGTTACATCATTAAGGATGTGGCCATAAACAACAAAACGTTACTAAACATAGTTTTAGAAGACGATACGCAGGGACTTGATGAGGTGATTGTTGTGGGCTATGGCGTGCAGAAAAAATCTACTTTAACAGGTGCCGTAGCACAGATTGGTGCCGAAGAGGTAATGAAATCGCCTACACCAAGTCCAACCAATGCCCTGATTGGTCGCTTGCCGGGTTTACTGGCGGTACAAACCAGTGGTCAGCCTGGTGCCGATGGTGCCCAGTTAAAGGTTAGGGGAGTAGCTACTTACGGATCGAACAACGCAGCAATTGTTGTGGTAGATGGTGTAGAACGCCCGAGTTTTTCGGATGTGGATGCCAGCGAGATAGAATCGGTAACAGTTTTAAAAGATGCGGCTTCAACAGCGATTTACGGGATCAGGGGAGCGAATGGTATTATCGTTATTACCACCAAACAGGGGAAAATCGGCAAACCCAAAGTAACTTATACCGGTAATTTCGCTTTGCAAACTTATACTGGTTTAGCCGTTGGTTTACCCGCATTTGAAAATGCTTCCTTGTTAAATCAGTCGTATGTAAACGATGGTAAAGCACCTTTTTTCTCAGATGCAGAGTTGCAAAAGTTTAAAGACGGCTCAGACCCGATCGGTTATCCGGATGTGCAGTGGTTCGATTATTTAACCAAAAAATATTACGCGCAAACCCAGCATAACATCAATATTAATGGCGGGACAAAAATTGCAAAATATTTTGTTTCTGCAGGTTATGCCTTTCAGGATGGTATTTTTAAGAAATTCGATTCGCCTTATGGCATCAATACCGTACCCAATTACAACCGTTATAACTTCCGTTCGAATGTAGATTTAACGCTGAACAAAGATTTTACGGTAGGAATTAAACTGGGTGGTCGTTTTGCCAACCGTTATCAGCCAGCCGGATTATTATCTTCTTCAGCTTTCTCGTATGATACCATTGAAGGGATGATTTCACGTATTTTGCAGGTGCCGGCTTATGCTTATCCGGTAACACTCCCTGATGGCAGAATAACCGCTAACCCGAATATTGGTACCAACATCTGGAACCCGTTTGCGGTATTAACCCGTTTCGGAACCCGTAACGATGATAACAACACCATCGAAAGTACTTTTAACCTTAACTATAAACTGGGTTTTATTACCAAAGGTTTAGGCTTTAAAACAGTATTTGGATACGATTCTTACTACAATAATACCGAAAGAAGAAACGCCAACTGGGCGGCTTATGTTTACAATCCGGCAACCGGTCAGGCTACTTTATCAACCGATACCCGTAACCGTGATGAGCCTTTAGGAGCAGTGCAGGATGGGGGTGTAACCGGTGGAAGTACCAATATGAACCTGCAAACCGGTTTTGATTATAACCGCGATTTTGGCAGGCACAATGTTGGCGGATTGTTACTGGCTACCCGTCAGCTTATCCGTACAACCGGAGGATCGCCTTTTACTGCACCGCCAAGAGCATCGCAAGGTATTGTTGGTCGTGTTACCTATAATTATGGCGAAAGATATTTTGCCGAATTTAATGGTTCGTACAACGGATCGGAAAACTTTGCAGAAGGTTTGCGTTACGGTTTCTTCCCTGCAGTATCGGCTGGCTGGACACTTACCAACGAGCCTTTTTGGAAAAAGAACAATGTGCTCACTTATTTAAAAATCAGGGGAAGTTACGGACAGGTAGGTAACGACAGGATTTCGGATAACCGTTTCTTGTTCTTAACTACTTATACAGCCAATTCAGGCGCTCCGTTTGGTAATCCGCTGGCATTGGTTAATTATCCAACCCTTTATATTGGCGATACTGCTTTAGGAAATGATAAAGT
Source organism: Pedobacter ghigonis (assembly GCF_903166585.1). GTDB lineage: Bacteria > Bacteroidota > Bacteroidia > Sphingobacteriales > Sphingobacteriaceae > Pedobacter > Pedobacter ghigonis. The sequence continues at coordinate 59,679 of NZ_CAESCM010000007.1, read as the reverse complement.
AACCTGGGAAACCGGTACCAAAAGAAATATCGGTATGGAAGCCCGCTTCCTGAGCGATAACCTGAAATTAACGGTCGATCTTTTTGACGAAACCCGTAAAGATATTTTAACACCAACGCTAAGTGGTTCTGCATTATTCGGCCACGCTTACCCTAACTTAAATAAAGGTATTGTGTACAACAAGGGGTACGAAGTTGAGCTCGATTATCAGCGTGCTGTAGGTAGCGTAACCCTGGGCCTTAATGCGCAGTTGAGTTACAATAAAAACAAAATCCTGGAGAACGACGAACCAGATGGTATGCCTTTTTCGCTGGCCAGAAAAGGAACAAGTGTCGGGCAGTTTTTTGGATATAAAACCGATGGCTTTTTTCAGTCAGCGGCAGATATTGCAGCTTCACCTAAATTATCGGGTTACAACCCAATTCCGGGCGACTTAAAGTTTAAAGACCTTGATGGCGATGGCGTAATCACCAATTTAGATCAGGATGCCATCGGGTACACCAATACACCACAATACATTTACAGTTTTAGTCCGCGGGTTAGCTACAAAGGATTTTCACTTTCGGCCCTGTTTCAGGGAGTAGCGAATGTAAGCTCGAATGTGATCTTGAATGAGCAGAACAATGGTCAGCAGATGTATCCGTTCATGCTCGATGCCTGGACACCGGCAACTGCAGCAACTGCAACCTGGCCGGCCCTGCATGCCCGCGGTACGGCATCATTAAACTATGCCTTAAACGATTTTACCTTACAAAACTCGGCTTATTTAAAAATCAGGAACATTGAACTGGCCTGGACCCTTCCAAAATCGTGGATGAGTACTTTAAAACTAAGCAATGTGCGGGTTTTCTTACAGGGACAGAATATTTACACCTGGACCAAGTATAAATTCTACATCGATCCGGAGAATGTAAACACCATTAACACGGCTTTCCCTTTACAGGCGCTTTATCCAACATCGAGGATTTACAATTTTGGTTTAAACGTTCAATTTTAAGATCATGAAAAACTACAAAATATATACAGCTATTCTTTTATTAACGCTGTTTTCTGTTTCCTGCAAAAAAGACTACCTGGAAAGAACACCTGGTGTGGCTTTGAGCGAGGATGAGATTTTTGCAGATCCGGCACAGGCGGCCAGATTTGCCGATAACGCTTATAATTATGTAATCAACAAATATGTACGCTTTAACGATCACCGCGGCTGTGTGGCCCAGGCCTCAGATGAAGCCGTTTCGGGTAACTCGGAAGGTACCGTAACCACTTTAAACCGTGGCTTGTACCACGATCACAGTAACGGAGCTTCGTTAAACGATATTTACGATATCTGGAAAAGAATGTATGCCGGTATCGCCATCGAAACCAAAATGCTTTCGCGCCTGGCCGATGTGCCACCTGCACCACCTGCAACTGTGCCGATTTTTCAACCGGTTAGGGTAGAAGGCGAGATGCGTTTTTTACGTGCTATGTCTTATTTCGAGTTAACCAAAAGGTTTGGTGGCGTGCCTATCGTAGATAAAGTTTATACCGTAAATGATGAACTGAACCTGCCGCGCAGCTCGTTTGATGACGTAACCAAATACATCCTAGCAGATCTGGCTATTGCCGAAAACAAACTGGGCAATGATGCCGATTATACTACTGCAGATTATGGCCGCCCGACAAAAGGTGCAGTACAGGCTTTAAGAACCCGTGTGCTTTTATATGCAGCAAGTCCGCTAAATAACCCAACAGGCGATAAAAGTAAATGGGCTGCTGCAGCCGCTGCTGCGCAAAGATTAATGAACGGTGAGTTTGGACCATATGCTTTACAATTAACTTATGGCGATATCTTAAACGTACCTACTTCATCAGAATATATCATGATCCGCATTAAAGGCAATACACCTTTGGCCGGAGAGATGATGCAGGATTTTTCAATGTCGCCAGGCTCTGGTGGTGCCCAGGGACAAATGAACCCTACACAGAACCATGTAGATATGTACGAAATGGCCAACGGAAAAGCGATTACCGATCCAACTTCAGGTTACGATCCGCAGAAACCTTACGCCAACCGCGAGCCTCGTTTTTACGACAACATTATTTACAACGATCGCCCATGGCAGGGAAGGGCCATACAAATGTGGTCATCACCCGCAGGTGCACTCGATTACAGCACCACCATTACCTATACCGCTACGCGCTATTATTGCAAAAAATACTGGCCAGAGGTTTATCGTACCGTTGGTGGTAGCACAACCTTGCTTAACTACATTTATTTCCGTTATGCGGAAGTGTTGCTAAACTATGCCGAAGCACAAAATGAGGCGGAAGGCCCGGGCGATATCAACGGTTCGGTTTACGCACAGTTAATTGCCATCCGCAAACGTGGCGGAATACTGCCCGGAGCCGATAATCTTTACGGCCTAAAAGCCAACATGACCCAGGATGAAATGCGTACAGTGATCAGACACGAGCGTGCAATAGAACTGGCTTTCGAAGATCACCGCTGGTACGATATTATGCGCTGGAAAATTGGTGCTACCACCATTGGCGTTCCAATGAAAGGCATGGATGTGGTTAAACAAGCCAACGGAACTTTCACTTATACCCCATTTGTGCTGAGCCAGACTTTCCAAAAAACGTGGACTGAGAAACAAAATCTATATCCGATTCCAAGGGCAGAAATTTATAAAAGCAAAGGTGTATTAACACAAAATCCAGGTTGGGAATAGTGAGTTAATCAATGTAACGCTAAAAGATTATTGAAAATGAAATTATTAAGATCAAAATATAAATATATAGCCTGCCTGCTCTTTTTATGGGCCTGCGTGCTAAACGTTTACAGCCAAACGCCTGATGAACAGCTTACGGTTTCGGGGAGGGTAGTAGATCAGGATAAAAAGCCAATGGCCGGGGTAGCTATCTCTATCCAGGAAGATAAAACCAATAAATCGGTTATTACTGGTACCGACGGAAGTTTTACCCTTTCTACCTCTACCAGCGATGTAATTGTTTTTAAGTACGTAGGTTACCTGATGGTGCTTAAACCTGCTTCGGAGGTAAGCAAGGGCGATATAGTTTTAACCAAAGCACTTATCGATGCCGGCGATAACGACAATGTGTACATTCCGTTTGGTGTGAGGAAGAAAAGAGAGGTTACGGCCACCATTAGTACCATTACTACCGATGATCTGCCTCAGATTCCATCTTCATCATTAACCAATGTATTTACCGGCAGGCTACCGGGATTGGCCATTTATCCAAGTGGTTCGCAACAGCCTGGTTACGATGTATCGAGCTTTTTAATCCGTGGCCGCTCATCTTACAACAGCAACCAGGAACCTTTGGTACTGGTAGATGGTATTGAGCGCGATTTCAGATCGATGGATTTGGCCGAAATTGAAAGTGTAAGCGTATTAAAAGATGCCGCAACACTGGCCTGGTACGGTATGTACTCTGCCAATGGCGTAATTTATGTAAAAACAAAAAGAGGCAGCGCAACCTCTACCAGCGTTACTTTCGATGCGCAGGCAGGCTTACAGGCACCTTTACAAATTGCAGCGCCCTTAGATGCTTACAATTATGCGAGTTTATACAACGAAGCTTCCATTAACAGTGGCGGAGCAGCGGTTTACAGTCCTGCAGCTTTACAGGCTTATCAGGATGGCTCAGATCCCATTAAATATCCAAACAACAACTTTGTACGCGATTTCACTAAGCGTGTAGCGCCTACCCAGCGTTATGTAGCTACGGTTACCGGTGGTAATGCTTTTATTAAATATTATACTTTATTAAGTGCTTACCAGCAGGGAGGTTTTTACAAAGGTGGCCATAACGATACTTACGATGCCAATACCGATTTTAACCGCTATAATTTAAGGACCAACATCGATTTACACGTAAACAAGAACCTGGATGTAGCTTTAGATATCGGCGGACGGATTACCAACCTTACTTTCCCGAATGCAGGTACAGCAACCTTTTTTTCAACGGTTTACTCAACGCCAGCCAATGCTTTTCCGGTTATTAATACTAACGGATCGTATGGCGGAACTTCTATATTTTCTCAAAATAACCCTCAGGCCATGCTCGAGGCCAGGGGAGCCAGTACCGATCTGGTGCGCAATATGATGGCTACTTTAAGTGCCCGCCAAAAAATGGATGGCATATTAAAAGGCTTAACTGGTGAAGTTTTTTATGCTTATGATATCGCCGGATTATACCGCTCGGGTTTTAGCCAGCAGTATGCCACTTCTGAATTAAAAGCCGATGGAACCTATACTACTTATGGCACACCTGCCAAGGTAGATTATCAGCCCAATGCATTTTCGGGCAACATACGCAAAAGCGAATTTTGGGCAGGTTTCGATTATAACAGGACCTTCGGAAAGCACGATATTAAATTCAGTACCCGTGTTTCGAGGGCCAATTATGCCTCATTTGGCAGTTTGGATGTACGCCGCGAAGGATGGTCAAACCGCTTATCATACAATTATATCCAGCGCTATTTTATTGATTTAACCGCTTCTTACGCCGGTTCAGAAAATTTTGCGCCGGATTCGCGGTATGGGTTTTTCCCGGCCGCATCGGCGGGATGGATCATTTCTGACGAGGATTTTATGAAAAGCTCAACAAGTTTTCTCGATTTCTTAAAGATCAGGGGATCTTACGGATTGGTGGGTAACGATGCTATCGGATCGGCCAGAAGATTTGCTTATAACGATTTCTTTACCAGAAGTGCTGCAGGTTATACCTTTGGTACAGGTTTCGCCGGAGTAAGTGGTTCGGGTCAGCTGGCTTTGGCCAACCCTTTCTTAACCTGGGAGAAAGCCTATAAAACCAGTGTAGGTTTTGATGCCAAATTGTTTAAACAGGCTTTATCTATCAGTGCCGATTACTTTTACGAAGACCGGAAAGATTTAACCACGGCATCACTATTACCAAGTTTGCTGGGGCAATCGCTAATTTATGTTAACGAAGGCGAGGCATCGTACAAAGGTTTTGAAACCGGCATAAACTACAATAAAAAACTGGGTGGCGTAAACCTGAATGTGTTCGGCAATTTTACCTACAACACGAGTAAAATTCTGGCCATTAACGAAGGAGCAGGCTTGCCCGACTATCAGAAACAATTGGGACACCCCATTTCGAGCGTAATTTCTCCGGCGGCTACTGCCAACACGGGTGCAGGTTATGTAAGCATGATGCTCATTTCGGATGGTATCTTCCAAAACCAGGCACAGATTGATGCTTCCGCCAAACAGATTTTATCAAAAGATGTGAAACCCGGCGATATTAAATATGTAGATCAGAATGGTGATGGCGTAATTAACGACCTCGACCGTGTGAGAACCGATTTCAACTTCGTACCTAAAGCTTATTTTGGCTTTGGTGCCTCAGTTTCTTATGCCAATTTTGATGCAAACTTCTTGTTTCAGGGTACCAGTGGCCGTTCAATTACCATACAACAACTGGTAAATGCGGGTAATACTAATAATGGCTTTTTAAACCAGTTCAGTGTAGACCGCTGGACACCCGATAATCCGGGCGCTCCTTATCCGAGGTTACTGCTAACCGATCGTGGCAACAATACCGCTACTTCCGATTTCTGGATCAGATCAGGCGATTACATCAGGTTAAAAAATGTGGAGATCGGCTATTCGCTTTCGCCTTCATTTATCAAAAAGTTAAAAATCAGGCAGCTGCGTTTTTATGCAAGTGGTTTAAACCTGCTAACTTTCGATAAACTGGGCGATCTGCCAATCGATCCTGAATTGCCTGAATCGGGTTACAATTCATCTTATCCATACATGAAAATATATTCGTTCGGTGTGAATTTGAAATTTTAAACGATAAGACCGTGAAGTTTACCGGGATGTAAATACCGTTAAGCCTCACCTTTAAAAACTAAAAGAGATGAAAAAAAATATATTTTATTCAATCCTGATCCTTGCGGTAATCTGCGTGGCGGGATGTAAAAAAAGCGGGTTTCTTCAGGATGGCGAATTTAGTGGTGGTAACGACATTACACAGGCGCAGTTGTGGGCCAATCCCGATTATGCCCGTAATTTCCTGAACAATGTTTATGCATCACTTTCCGATCGTTACGATCTGGATGATGGAGCGTTACTGGCTTCGGCATCTGATGAGGCCGTTAACTCTAACCTAAACTCATCCGTAAACATTTTGAATAATGGTACCTGGAGTCCGGTTAAAACTTTCGATGATGTGTATTTTGCCATGTATTCGGGTATTCGCAAGGCCAATATGTTTCTCGAAAATATTGATGGGGCAGTAATCGTACCGGCCGACGAAACTTTTCCGTTAAACAATGCGGCAAACCAGGGAATGGCACCACAAATTGCCCGCTTAAAAGGTCAGGCTTATTTTTTACGTGCATTTTTCCAGTTCGAATTGCTTAAACGTTATGGCAGTTTTGCCATCGTAACGCGTACACTTACGGTAACCGACGATCTGGATTTACCGCGAAACTCTTTTGACGATTGTGTGAAACAGATTTCTGCCGATTGCGAAGAAGCCATTACGCGCCTGCCGCTATCTCCAACAGAATGGAATACACCTTTGCGCGGCAGGGCTACCCAAACCGCTGCAATGGCACTTAAAGCCAGGTTACTGCTGTATGCAGCTAGTCCCTTGTACAATCCGGGTGGCGATGTAGCCAAATGGCAGGCTGCTGCCGATGCTGCAAAGCGGATTATAGATACCGGTAAACATGGTATTTATACTTCTTACCCAAATATCTGGTTATGGAACAATGGTGCTTTCAATATCGAAACCATTTTTGCAACAGCAACCTTAAACACCAATACCATCGAACAGAATAATGCGCCGGTGAGCTACGATGCTGCCAATGGCCGTACAAATCCGACACAGGAATTGGTAGATGCCTTTGAAATGAAAACCACAGGCCGGATGATTACCGATGCGGCTTCCGGCTATTCGGCAACTGCGCCTTATACCAACCGCGATCCACGTTTAAATTTTGCCATTATGTACAATGGCTCAACTTTTAAAAGTAAAACAGTCGAAACCTTTGTAGGTGGTAAAGATGGTTTGGGCTTAAATGTAAATGCAACCAAAACCGGTTATTACCTGCGTAAATATTTAAGCGAAAGTGCATCATGGGCTGGAAACAGCGCTACAGTACGTCGCCCGTGGATTTTCTTCAGGTACGCAGAAGTGCTATTGAATTATGCCGAAGCGTTAAATGAGGCGCAGGGTACTGGTGCATTAACGCAGATTTTAACAAGCTTAAATGCAATCAGAAGCAGAACTGGTGTGGCTATGCCTGCTTTGCAAACGACCAATCCCGCTGCAAACGGTTATGTGGCACCAACCAAAGAAGAGTTGCGTAAACGTATCCGTAACGAGCGTAGGGTAGAGCTTTGTTTCGAAGAACAACGTTTTTACGACGTGCGGAGGTGGAAAGAAGGCGAGACCACATTTAACAAAGCTGTTACAGGAATGCGGATTACCCAGGTAGGACCAACCACCTTTACCTACACGCCATTTACGGTAGAAAACAGGGTTTTTACGGCTAAAAACTACTTATATCCGCTTTCACAAAACGAATTAAACAAGGCACCAAAGCTGGGACAGAACCCCGGTTATTAAAAAAAACTAGATTTTGCTCAAATTTAGGCGGACGGTGGAAACACCGTCCGTTAATTAATTGTTAGTTTTGGAACAATCAATTAATTAATAAAAACTTAAGTTATGCTAAAAAGAACCTATAGCGTATTTTTAATCTGCTTTTCGCTTCTTTCATCAGTTAGTTACGGTCAGGTTACCGCTATACAGAATATTCAGGCGCGTAAAATCCAGAGCCTGAATGGTAAATGGAACTATATTGTAGATCCTTATGAAAACGGTTACTACGATTACCGTCACGAACCGTTCGATCAGTCTAAGACCGGAACCGGAGGCTATTTTGATGATAAAGTGCAGAAAGATAAGTCAGAATTGATTGAGTATGATTTCGACCATTCGCCACAAATGAATGTTCCTGGCGACTGGAATTCGCAATCAGAAAAATTAGAGCTTTATGAGGGCAATGTTTGGTTACGCAAAAAGTTTGATGCAAAACCCGAAAAAGGAAAAAGATATTTTGTGTATTTCGGTGCGGTTAACTACGAGGCGCATGTGTACCTGAACGGTAAAAAGCTGGGCGTGCACAAAGGTGGTTTTACACCTTTTCAGTTCGATGTAACCAGCAATTTAAAAGCGGGCGAAAATTCTATCGTACTTAAAGTAGATAATATCCGCAAGCAAGACGAAATCCCAACCGTAAATACCGACTGGTGGAATTATGGGGGCATTACCCGCGATGTTTTCCTTGCCGAGTTTCCGGAGCATTTTATCAGCGATTATAAATTGCAGCTTGTTAAAGGCAATAATAACCTGTTAAATTTTACGGTGAAACTTGCCGATGCGACTTCAGGGCAGGAAGTTACATTGTCTATTCCGGAGCTTAAGTTAGAGAAGAAATACAAAACTGATGGTGAAGGGAAAATTGCCGATGAGTTTATCTGGAATAACCTGAACCTTTGGTCGCCCGAAACCCCTAAGGTTTACGCGGTAAACATTAAAACCGATAAAGAAGATATTAACGATAAAATTGGTTTCAGAACCATACAGGCGGATGGCGACAGCATTTTGTTAAACGGCAAATCTGTTTTCTTGAGAGGGATTTCGCTGCACGATGAAAACCCACTTCTGGCCGGCCGTTTACGTTCGGAAGGCGATATGCGCATGATGTTGCAGTGGGCAAAAGATATGAATTGCAACTATGTGCGTTTGGCACATTATCCGCATAACGAAGAAATGATTCGTTTGGCTGACGAGATGGGCTTATTGGTTTGGGCCGAGGTTCCGGTTTACTGGACCATCAGCTGGACTAACCCTGCCACTTATGCCAATGCCAAGCAACAATTAACCGATTTAATTGTACGCGATAAAAACCGCGCCAGTGTAATTGTTTGGTCGATAGGGAATGAAACACCGCTGAGTAGCGCCCGTTTGAGCTTTATGAGCAACCTGGCCGAAACTGCCCGCAATTTAGACGATACGCGTTTAGTTGCTGCAGCTTTGGAGGTACACCGCGAAGGAAACAACATTATTTTAAACGATCCGCTTGGCGAAAAAATAGACCTGGTAAGTTTTAACGAGTACGCCGGCTGGTACTGGGGAGGCAATCCTTCCGAAATTACCAAATACAATTTCGATATCAAGTACAAAAAACCGGTGGTGATTACCGAGTTTGGCGGCGATGCCTTAGGTGGTTTCCACGCCGATGAAAATACACGCTGGAGTGAAGAATACCAGGAAGCTTTATACAAAAACCAGATTACCCTGTTGAGCAAAATTGGCGCACTGCGTGGCATGACTCCCTGGATTTTAACCGACTTCCGCTCACCCAGAAGACAACACCCGATTTACCAGAATTTCTGGAACCGCAAAGGCTTAATTAGTGAAACCGGTAAGAAGAAGAAAGCCTTTTATGTACTAAAAGATTTTTACGGCCAAATGCAGGTCAAATACAAATAAAAAGATGAACAGATTTACGACAATTGGTTTTGCTACTAAAATGATGCTTTCGGCATCATTGTTAACCATTTCTTGTGCCAAGGGTACCAGTATCGATACTCCGGTGATCAAGGCAGAAGAAAGCTTGCAAAAAAAGATGCCCTTCCCGATAGGTGCAGCTTTGAATGTAAGTTTGTTAAAGAGCAATGCCAGTTATCGTAATCTGGTAATAAAAGAATTTAACAGCGTTACCGCCGAAAACGCAATGAAATTTGCTTCGGTTCATCCCGCTAAAGATACCTACACCTGGAGTGATGCCGATTACCTGGTTGATTTTGCCAGGGCCAATGGCAAGCGCGTACATGGCCATACCTTAAACTGGTACCAGTCTTTACCCGATTGGCTAAAGAATTTTCAGGGCAGCACAGCCGATTGGGAAAATATACTGAAAACCCATATCCAAACCGTTGTGGGGCATTTTAAAGGTAAGGTAGTTTCGTGGGATGTGGTGAACGAAGCGGTTAACGAAGATGGTACTTTGCGCAACACGATCTGGCTACAGAAACTGGGCGCAGATTATATCAGCAGGGCATTTCAGTATGCACATGAGGCAGATCCCGATGCCCTGCTATTTTACAATGATTACGGGCATGAGTACAGTTCAACTAAACGTACCGCCATATTAAATCTGGTTAACGGGTTAAAAAGCAAAGGCATTCCAATTGATGGAATTGGCTTGCAAATGCACACCAACGTAACCCAAACCGATGCTAATTTAACTGCCGCAATTGCAACTGCTGCGGCAACCGGGCTAAAAGTCCACATCTCTGAAGTTGATATCTCCCTAAATGCTGCCAATACACCTGGCGCAACTTATACTGTCGCCTTAGGTGAGCAACAGGCAGCCAAATATAAAACCATTGTTAAAGCTTATAATGCCATACCCAAAAATCAGCAGTTTGGCATTACCCAATGGAATGTTACTGATGGCGATAGCTGGATTCCACTGTTTTATAAACATGCCGACTGGCCCTTGCCCTTCGATGCACAATACCAGCGGAAAGCAGCTTACCAGGGGATTTTAGACGGCGTTAAATAGCAAATTACATCCATGAGAAAATATCTTTCACTGGCCTTAATTTTAGGCCTTTCTGTAACCACTGCGGGCGCACAGGATAAAAAAATAGAAAAGAAAATCGATTCGGTTTTAAAACTGATGACCTTAGAAGAGAAAATCGGGCAGTTGAACCAGTACACCGGCGATCGCGATGCTACCGGCCCGATTACCAATAATCCAAATAAATTAAAAGATATCCGCGATGGTAAACTGGGTTCCATGTTAAACGTACGTGGTGCCAAAGAAACCCGCGAAGTACAGGAAGTGGCGATGCAATCGCGCCTGAAGATCCCCTTGATTTTTGGTTTAGATGTGATTCATGGTTACCGCGTAACCTTTCCCATTCCCCTGGCCGAAGCCGCAAGCTGGGATTTAGCCGAAATGGAAAATGCTGCACGTGTTGCCGCCCGCGAAACCGCTGCCTCGGGAGTACACTGGACATTTGCACCCATGGTTGATATTGCACGCGATCCACGTTGGGGCAGGGTGATGGAAGGTGCCGGCGAAGATACTTACCTCGGCTCTAAAATTGCTTTTGCACGTGTAAAGGGCTTTCAGGGTAAAGGCTTAGGTCAACTGGATGCCATTATGGCCTGCGCCAAACATTTTGCCGCTTATGGTGCTGCCATTGCCGGTAGGGATTATAACACAGTCGACATGAGCGAACATACTTTATGGGAAACCTATCTGCCGCCATTTAAGGCTGCGGTTGATGCTGGTGCGGCTACTTTTATGAATGCTTTTAACACCCTGAACGGCATCCCGGCTACCGGAAACAGTTATTTACAGCGCGACATTTTGAAAGGCCAGTGGAAATACAATGGTTTTGTGGTGAGCGACTGGGGATCAATCGGCGAGATGATTGCCCATGGTTACGCCAAAGATAAAGAACAGGCAGCCGAACTGGCCATTAAAGCGGGTAGCGATATGGACATGGAAAGCAGGAGCTATTTGCCCAGTTTAGCCAAATTAGTGTCCGATAAAAAAGTTCCGCTCGCCTTGGTTGATGATGCCGTTAGGAGGATTTTGCGCAAGAAATTTGAACTCGGTTTGTTCGATGATCCTTATCGTTTTAGTAACGAGAGCCGTCAGGAAAAGGAATTAAACTCAGCAGAGAACAGAAAAGCTGCTTTAACCATGGCTCAAAAAAGCATGGTGCTGCTAAAAAACGATAACCAACTATTGCCCTTATCCAAAAGCTTAAAAAAGATTGCTGTAATTGGTCCGCTGGGCAAATCAGAAAAAGATATGCAGGGCTTTTGGTCAATTGCATGGGAAAAAGATAACCTGGTTTCCTTATACCAGGGTTTAAAAAATAAGGTGGGTAACCAAACCGAACTTTTGTACGCCAAAGGTTGCGAAGTGGCCGATTCGTCGAAAGCAGATTTTGCTGGGGCGGTTGAAGTGGCCAGGCAGGCTGATGTGGTAATTATGGCCGTTGGCGAAACTTTAGATATGAGCGGCGAGGCCAAAAGCAGGGCCAATATCCGTATTCCGGGCGTACAGGAAGATTTAATTAAAGCAGTTCAGGCTACCGGTAAGCCTGTAGTTGTACTGGTAATGGCCGGTCGCCCGCTAATTTTCAACTGGACAGCCGATCATGCTCCGGCTATTCTGTATACCTGGTGGCTGGGTAGCGAGGCCGGTAATGCCATGGCCAATGTGTTGTATGGCGATTACAATCCTTCGGGTAAATTACCGATGACTTTCCCACGTGACGAAGGCCAGATTCCATTGTATTATAATTATTTAAGCACAGGCAGGCCCGCTAAGAACGACAAAGATACGCGTTACCGCTCGGCTTATTTAGATATGCCTAACAGTCCGAAATTTGCATTTGGTTATGGCTTAAGCTATACCACTTTCGATTACAATGCTTTGGTACTGAATAAAACCCAGATGGGCATGAACGATAAAATCACCGTGAATTTTACTTTAAAAAATACAGGTAAGTACGCTGGCGAAGAAGTAGTTCAGCTGTATTTGCAGGATAAGTTTGCTTCAGTAGCGCGCCCTGTTAAAGAACTGAAAGATTTTCGGAAAGTGATGCTCAATGCAGGAGAAAGTAAAACCATCAGCTTTACGATTGATAAAGAGAAATTGTCTTTTTACAACCAGCAGTTAAAATGGGGTGCCGAGCCCGGCGATTTTAAACTGATGATTGGGACGGCTTCGAACAATATTAAGCTGGAGAAAGACTTTACGTTGACGGATTAGGGAGCGTTGATGTTACCAGCCACGGATGCACGGAGAAACGCGGAAAAGGTTGTGTGGATGGGATGGGACTTAGCTGGTCGGTGAAGACACCAACCAGTAGGGAAAAATACTTGGTGTGTCTTGTGCCTTTGTGGTTAAATGAAAATGGTTCGTGCGGACACGAACCATGGCATTCGAAAAAAGTATGGCCACGGATGCACGGAGAAACACGGAAGGGTTGTTTGGATAGGATGGACTCGGCTGGTTGGTGAGGACACCAACCAGTAGGGGAAGAAAATGGTTCGTGTGGACACAAACCATGGCGTTTGGAACAGTAACGGTTGCAGTTTTAACAATAACGGAGGCAGTTTGAATACTAACGGAAGCAATTTGAACAGTAACGGTGGTAGTTTTAACAGTAACGGTGACAGTTTTAACGCTAACGGTGGCATTTTGAACAGTAACGGAGGCATTTTGAACAGTAACGACGACAGTTTTAAGGCTAACGGCGGTGTTTTGAAGAGTAACGACGGTGTTTGGAACAGTAAGAATGGAACTTAGCTGGTCGGTGAGGACACCAACCAGTAGGGAAGATGTATACGGGGATCGTCATCTCGACTGTAGCGCAGCGAAATGGAGAGATCTATAAACAGATTTCTCGACTGCGTTGCACTTCGCTCGAAATGACGGATGCTATTAAAACGATGGCAAGGTTAAAAGCCTATCAATTAAATTATTGAAAATTAAACAAATGTTAAAAGCGAAATCACTTTTATTACTTATAGCCCTTATAACTGGCTTTCAGTGCCTGGCGCAGGATGCTGGCCGTAAAATTATTAGCCTGAACGATCAATGGGAATTCCATAAAGAAAACGGGCCAGCTGAAGCCATTACGCTTCCGCATACCTGGAACGATAAAGACGTTTTAGATGATGCTCCCGGTTATTACCGTGGTGTTGGCATTTACAAACGCAAGTTAAAACTCGATGAAAGTGCCAAAAATAAAGCAGTATATCTTGTTTTTAATGGTGTAGCGCAAGAAGCCGAAGTATTGGTTAACGGACAATCTGCAGCTAAACACATTGGTAGCTATACCCGTTTCATTGTGCCCATAAGCAGATTTTTAAACTATAAAGATGATGCAATCGAAGTGCGTGCTACTAACCGCTTCAACGAAGATATTCCACCATTAACTGCAGATTTTACCTTTTTCGGAGGTTTATACCGCAATGTTAACCTGTTAATTACCAATCCGGTTCATTTTTCACAAAAGGAAAATGGAAGTGCCGGGGTTTTTATTACCACGCCGCAGGTTTCGGCAGCTACAGCAAGTGTGCAGGTTAAAAGTTTTATCGATAACGGATCAGTGGCAACACAAAAAGTGCAGGTCATCAATACCATATTTGATGCAAACGGAAAGGTTGTGGTTAACCAAACGAGTACCATCAGTCTCAATAAAGGTGAAAACAAATGGCTTATACAAGATATTAAAGGCATTCAGAAGCCCGAGTTATGGTCGCCTGAAAACCCTTACCTGTACCGTGTAATCACAAAAATTATCGATACCAAAACGAAAGCTGTTATCGACCAGGTATCCAATCCGCTGGGTTTCCGCTGGTTTAAGTTCGATGCCGAGAAAGGATTTTTCTTAAACGATAAACCGGTTAAAATTATTGGTGCAAGCCGTCACCAGGATTACGAAAACAGGGGCAATGCCACGCCAGATGCTTTGCAGATCAGGGATATTGAATTACTGAAAGCCATGGGCGGTAACTTTTTGCGTGTAGCCCACTATCCGCAAGATCCACAGATTTTAGAAGCTTGCGATAGGTTGGGCATATTGGCTTCGGTCGAAATCCCCGTTGTAAATACCATCACCGAAAGCGAAGCTTTTACCCAGAACTGTTTGAACATGCAGACCGAAATGATTAAACAGAATTTTAATCATCCAAGCATTATCATTTGGGCTTATATGAATGAGATTTTGCTGCGTTTAAAGTTCTCAAACGATAAGCCCCGCCAGCAGGTTTATTTCGATCATGTGCGCGAGCTGGCACAAAAACTGGATAGCCTAACCCGTAAACTGGATCCATCGCGCCATACCATGCTGGTTAACCACGGGGCCTGGGATATTTACAATAAGGTTGGCCTGACTAAAATCCCAATGATTGTAGGCTGGAACCTGTATTCGGGCTGGTATTCTGGCGTTCCCGAAGATTTTGGTAAATTTTTAGACCGCCACCACAAAGAGCTACCCAATACGCCTTTTATGGTTACCGAATATGGGGCTGATGCCGATCCGAGAATCCGCTCATTTTCGCCCATCCGCTTCGATAAAAGTGTAGAATATGCAGTTAAGTTTAATCAGGTTTACCTCAATGCAATGCTAAGCCGTCCATTTGTAGCGGGTGGAATGGCCTGGAACCTGGCCGATTTTAATTCTGAAACCCGCGAGGAAACCATGCCGCACATCAATAATAAAGGTTTGCTTACCATTGGTCGAGAGGCAAAAGATACCTATTTGCTATACCAGGCTTATTTATCGGACAAACCCTATCTGAAAATTACTGCTGCACATTGGAAGGAAAGGACGGGTATGGCCGATTCGGCTACCTTAACCACCAGTACGCAGCCTGTACAGGTGGCTACAAACCTTAAATCGGCCGAACTTTTTTTAAACGACAAAAGCTTAGGCTTAAAAGAAGCAGCCGATCACATTATCGATTGGCAGGTGCCTTTTGTTAACGGTATTAACCAATTGCGGGTGGTTTCTGCTGAGCAGAGCGATCAGGCAGAAATATATTTCCAACTGCAACCTTTTAAATTTAATGCAGCCAATATTCCATTTAAAAATATCAATGTGCTGTTGGGATCCAAACGTTTTTACATCGATGAGAAGGAACATCAGCTTTGGATGCCCGATCAGCCTTATCAAGCCGGCGCATGGGGTTATGTAGGTGGCGAACCTTATAAAGGAACCAATAATCGCATTACTTATGGCAGCGACAAAAATATTTTAGGCAGCGATAACGACCCTGTTTACCAAACGCAACAGGTGGGTATCAGGCAGTTTAAGTTCGATGTTCCTGACGGTGAATACGAAGTAGCACTGCATTTTGCCGAACTGGTGGGCGGAGAAGCCAAAGAAGCCCTGGCTTATAACCTGGATAACAACCACAAAAAAGAAATAGAAGAGCAACGCATTTTCGGGGTTTCCATCAACGGTACACCTTTTATGCCGAAATTAAATCTGGCGCTCGATTTTGGTTACACCACTGCCGTAAAGAAAACCACCAGAATTACCGTGCAAAATGGTAAGGGAATCTCGGTTGATTTCAATGCCATTCAGGGTAAGCCGGTTTTAAATGCCATACAGCTTAGAAAAATATATTAATCGCTATATAAAATGAATCAGCTACCGCTCCGTATTTTATCGATCGACGTTTTAAGGGCCATCACCATGTTGCTGATGATCTTTGTAAACGATGTGGCCGGTGTATCGCACATTCCCGAATGGATAAAACATACTGATGCCAATGTGGATGGCATGGGCTTTTCTGACCTGATTTTTCCTGCCTTTCTGTTTATTGTAGGGCTCTCGTTGCCTTTTGCTTTGGCAAATCGCAAGAAAAAGGGTGATAACGCCTGGCAATTGATTGGTTACATTGCATTAAGATCGCTCGCGCTAATTGTAATGGGATTTTTCCATGTTAACCTGGAGAATTACGATCAGGCATCGGCCTTGTTGCCTTATCCGGTATATACATTATTGGTAACCTTAGCCTTTTTTCTTATCTGGTTAGATTATCCGGCCAATGTTTCAAAACCAAAAAAGTACAGCTTTATTGCTTTAGGCATTGTTTTGCTGGTAGTTATGGCCTGGCTTTACAAAGGAGGTAATGCCGAAGAACCACAAGGCTTAAAACCACATTGGTGGGGTATTTTGGGGATTATTGGCTGGGCTTACCTGGTTTCGGCCCTGGTGTTTTTATGGTGCGGCTCCAGCTTATTGGTTTTACTTTTCGCCTTCACCGTTTTTGCGGGCATTAATTTAACTACCCATTTGGGCCTGATGCACCTGCATATTCCAATCGTGGGCGATGCTTCTTCCATAACCTTAATGCTTGCTGGTGCTTTAGTATCGGCACTGTACAAGAAAACGACCAGCAAGGATAAACCATCCGATTTTTGGTTTTTAACCGCATTCTATGGCCTGTTAGCCTTCTGTTTCGGTATGTTTATCAGGCCTTACGCCGGTGGTATTTCTAAAATTTATGCTACTCCGGCCTGGGTATTCGTATGCATGGGGATCTCTATCCTCGTTTTTGAGCTGTTAATTTTTCTGGTTGATGTGAAAGGGAAGAAGGATTGGTTTAAATGGATTAAGCCCGCCGGAACCAGCACTTTAACCTGTTACCTCATTCCTTATGTATTGTATGCGGTGATGGGAATCATGCATTTCCACTATCCTCATTTCTTAAATGCTGGTGTTGGTGGCCTCATCAGGTCGGTTTTGATTTCCTTTTTGGTAATCGGTATCGTTGCATTTTTAGAAAAGAAAAAGTTGCGTTTAAAAGTTTAATTTTTAAAATAGATGTTAAAACAAATTAAGTATATAAGCCTGTTCATCCTCTTGTTATCCAGTAACTTATTGTTTGCACAGCAATCGGTTAGGTTAAACAATAACTGGGAGTTTTTAAAGCAAGATTTAGGTGGCGTTTGGGAAGCTGTGCGCCCGGTGGGTGCGGGTAACCCTGAGTCGGTTCCCTTGTGGCAGAAAGTAAGCCTGCCACATTGTGTAAATGCTGAGGATGCAGTAGATCCTGATGTGAATTATTATCAGGGACCTGCCTGGTACCGCACCAACCTGAAGATCGAAAACCCTTACCAAAACGGAAGGACCATATTGCATTTCGAAGGTGCCGGACAGAAAACCGAAGTATATGTGTACACTACAAAAGTAGCAGCGCATGTGGGTGGCTATGACGAATGGACGGTTGATATTACCGATGCAGTTGCGGCTTTCCAAAAAACAGAAGTATACCAAAAGCAGTTTAAAGGTAAAGTACCGGTTTCGGTACGGACCGATAATTCGAGAGATCTGGAAATGATTCCTTCCAATTTGTCTGACTTTAACGTTTACGGCGGCATTTATCGCTACCTTAATCTGGTTTACACGCCACCCTTATCGGTTGATAAAATGTTTGCCAAAGCCGAGGTTGATGCGGAGGGCAAATTGGGGAAATTGAGTGTTAAAGCGAGGTTTTATAATCCTGCTCATGTAGGAGGTGCAAGTATAAAATTTAGATTGGTTGCCCCGAATGGAAAAATTGTAACTGAAACGTATAAAAAGATCGAAATTTCGGATGATCTAAGACTTTGGGATGTAGAAATTAAAAAACCTTTTTTATGGAATACGGATAAACCCGCACAATATACCCTGCAATACGAAGTCGTTTCAACTACCGGAAATTACAAGGGCGAAGAGAAAATCGGATTCCGCAATATCGAATTTGTAGAAAAAGGCCCCTTCAAGCTAAACGGGCAACGTTTGCTGTTACGCGGTACCCACCGTCACGAAGATCATGCTGGTGTAGCTGCCGCCATGACAGAGGGTATGATCCGTGAGGAAATGCAAATGATGAAAGATATGGGCGTTAATTTTATTCGCCTGGGGCATTACCAGCAGTCGCGCATTGTTTTAAACCTCTGCGATAGTTTGGGCATCATGGTTTGGGAAGAAATTCCCTGGTGCCGTGGTGGCTTAGGTGGTGAAATTTACCAGCAGCAAGCCAAAAGAATGCTCACCAATATGGTAGAGCAGCATTATAACCATCCGGCTATTATTATCTGGGGCATGGGTAACGAAAACGATTGGCCCGGCGATTTCCCTGAGTTTGACAAAGAAAAAATCAGGACTTTTATGAAAGAACTGAATGACTTATCGCACAAACTGGATAAATCGCGCTATACCGCCATTCGCCGTTGCGATTTCTGTAGCGACATTGTGGATGTATATTCGCCTTCTATCTGGGCTGGCTGGTATCGTGGTGCCTATACCGATTATAAAAAAGCTTCGGAAGATGAATTTGCCAAAGTAAAGCGCTTTTTACATGTTGAATGGGGTGGCGATAGCCATGCATTACGCCATTCGGAAAACCCCGATAAAGCTTTAAGTAAAATTAAAACAGGAGGTGCAACCGATGAAAGGGCAGGCGATGCCTCGTTGTATGGTGGTGCAGCCCGTATTTCTAAAGATGGCGACTGGAGCGAATCGTACATCACCAATTTAATTGACTGGCATTTAAAAGAGCAGGAAAATATGCCCTGGTTAAGTGGTACCGCTTACTGGCCTTTTAAAGATTTTTCTACACCGGTTCGTCCCGATAATCCGGTGCCTTACATGAACCAGAAAGGGGTGGTAGAACGCGATTTTACTAAAAAAGAAGCTTACTATGTTTTTCAATCTTATTGGACAAGCCAGCCCATGGCACACATTTACGGACATAGCTGGCCGGTACGCTGGGGCGATGCAGGCGAAGAAAAAATGGTTAAAGTGTATTCGAACTGCGCCGAAGCCGAGATTTTCCTGAATGGCAAAAGCTTTGGAACCAAAAAGCGCAATAGTCAGGATTACCCTGCAGCCGGTCTGCGCTGGAACCTGCCATTTGTAAAAGGCGAGAACACCGTTAAAGTGATTGCCAAAAAAGGAAAGGAAACGGTAACTGACGAAATTAAGTTTAACTATCAAACCGAAAAGTGGACAAAGCCTGCTCAGCTCGAACTGAAAAAAATCGATCAGCAGGGCGATACCGCTACGGTAGAAGTGAAGCTTTTAGATAGCCAGAACATACTTTGTTTAGATGCCATAAACTGGATTAGTTTTGGTTTAACCGGAGATGGTAAATTGATTGACAATCAAGGCACTTCATCAGGTTCGCGTAAGGTGCAGGCCTACAATGGCAGGGCCATCATTAAGGTAAAGCTAAACAAAGGACAAAGCGTTGTTTCTGTTGCAGCTGAAGGTTTAAAAACAGTATTCACTACATTATAATTTACCATGAAAAGAATTATTTCCACTGTATTGCTGGCGGTTTGTTGCCTGGTGGTAACAGCTGCTAATCCGGCTGTTTGGCCAGTCCCACCAAAGGCCGGTAATTTAGAAAAAGAAGCTACGGTTTTATTAAAGAAGCAGATTCTGGCCGAAGCAGCCTGGGCGATGAAACAAGCCCCGGTTACCATTACCGACTCCTCATCGCCACGAAGTGCGGGCGGTAAGCACGATTTTTTCTCCGAAGCCGATTATTTCTGGCCCGACCCGAAAAACCCGGATGGACCATATATTAACCGGGATGGAATGACCAATCCTGATAATTTTGTGGCACACCGTAAGGCCATGATTCGCTTTAGCAAAGTAATTGGTGCACTGGCCTCGGCCTATAAAATTACCGGCAACGAAAAGTATGTGCAGCAAGCTGTTAAACATTTTCAGGCCTGGTTTATCAATTCAGCCACGCTGATGAATCCAAACCTGCTTTTTGCACAGGCTATAAAAGGCCGGTTTACCGGACGTAACTACGGCATTATCGATACCATTCATTTAATGGAAGTGGCGCAGGGTGCCCTGGTAATGGAAAAAGCCAAAGCATTTGATAAAGAAACCGCAAAGGGAGTGAAAAAATGGTTTAGCGCGTATACGTTGTGGCTAAACACCAGTAAGCCCGGTATTCAGGAGAAAACAGTAAAAAATAACCATGCCACTTGCTGGGCCATGCAGGTAGCTTCATTTGCAAAGCTTTGCGGTGATGAAAATATGCTCGATTCGTTGCGCAACAGCTACAAAACCATACTATTGCCAAACCAAATGGGAAACGATGGCAGCTTTCCACTCGAAACCGTGCGCACCAAACCTTATGGTTATTCTATCTTTAACCTCGATGCCATGACCATGCTTTGCCAGATCTTATCAACTCCGAAAGATAATCTCTGGAATTTTGAAACAGCAGATGGCAAATCCATTAAGAAAGGGATAACTTATTTATACCCGTTTATTGCCGATAAAAGCAAATGGACGCTAACGCCGGATGTAATGTACTGGGAGAACTGGCCTGTAGCACAACCCTTTCTGTTATTTGGCGCAGTGCAGTACAAACAGGCAAACTGGTATGCAGCCTGGGCAAAATTAGACCACCAACCTCAAGTAGAAGAAGTAATTAGAAATTTACCTATCCGTAACCCTTTAATCTGGTTATAATATGAACATGAAAATAACACTAACGGCATTGAGTATGCTGTTTATCACCGCAGTAAAGGCACAAAAAACTGATGTGAAAAAAGCATTTGCAGCGGCAGCAAAACAAACCGATGTACTGGTAAAAAACGTAGATTCGGCACGAAAAATAAAGCCGAATCTGGTTTCGCCGCGTACGGTAGAAAACGGTCAGTTTAAAATGGTGATTTCAAAAGACTGGACCAGTGGTTTCTTTCCGGCAGAGTTATGGTATTTTTATCAGTACACCAATGATAAGAAATGGCTCGATCTGGCCCGAAAATATACTGCAGACATTAAAAAAGAACAGTTTAATACAAGTACGCACGATTTGGGTTTCATGGTGTATTGTCCCTTTGGCAATGGCTACCGTTTAACCAACGATACAGCCTACCGTTCAGTAATTATCCAGGCGGCAAAATCGCTTTCTACCCGCTTTAATGTTAAATCGGGAGTATTAAAGTCATGGGATCATAGCGGTAGTAAATGGAAATTTCCGGTAATTATCGATAACATGATGAACCTGGAACTGTTGTTTGAAACCACCAGGTTAACCGGCGATTCGTCTTTCTATAAAATTGCGGTTTCGCATGCCAATACTACGATCAAAAACCATTTTCGCCCCGATTTTAGCTCTTACCACGTAATCGATTACGATACCTTAACGGGTAATGTACGCCAAAAAGTAACTGCACAAGGCTACGCAAACGAATCGGCCTGGGCCCGTGGGCAGGCCTGGGCATTGTACGGCTATACCATGTGTTACCGCGAAACTAAAAATAAGGCATATTTGGCTCAGGCTGATGGTGTTGCTGGATTTATCTTAAACAGTAAAATTACCCCAGCTGATGGCATTCCTTACTGGGATTATAACGATCCTAAAATTCCGGAGGTATCCAGAGATGCTTCTGCTGCGGCGATTACGGCTTCGGCACTTTACGAGCTGGCCAAATACAGTAAAAATGGTAAAAAATACAAAGCTGCTGCCGATAAAATTTTATACTCCTTAAGTACAAAATACACCAGTAAGATTGGCGATAACTATGGCTTTATTTTAGAGCACAGCACAGGCCACCGTCCGGCTAAATCAGAAATAGATGTGCCGATTAACTACGCCGATTATTATTACCTGGAAGCTTTATTAAGAAGTAAAAACTAAAAAGATGAGAACCTTAAAGCTATTCGTTTTTGCAATTGCGGTAACAGGCATATTATTGTCCATGCGTACCGATCGCGCACCTAAAAATAAGGTAGTTATTGGTTACGTTGGTGGCTATAAGGGCCTGGTCGATGTCAGTAAAATATCGGCAGAGAAACTCACGCACATTAATTATGCTTTTGTTGATGTAAAAAATAACCGCGCTTACTTGCACCGCGAAGCAACCGACACCACCAATCTGCAACAACTTAACCTGCTTAAACGTAGAAATCCGGCGCTTAAAATCCTGATTTCGATTGGAGGTTGGGCCTGGAGCGAAAATTTTTCGGATGCTGCCCTTAGCGATACTTCGCGCAAGGCTTTTGCAGCCAGTGCAGTTAAAATTATCGAAAAATATAAACTGGATGGGGTAGATGTTGATTGGGAATATCCGGCAATTGCAGGCGAAGAAGGGAATGTTTTCAGGCCGGAAGACAAACAGAATTTTACCTTATTGCTTAAAGAGTTGCGTTTAGAGCTGGATACCTTAGAAAAACAGGAACGTACCAAAAAGCTTTTAACCATAGCCGTTGGTGGCTTTACCAATTTCATCAACCATACCGAAATGGATAAAGCACAGCAATATCTTGATTTTGTGAACCTGATGACTTACGATTTTTACCACGGTCAATTAGCTGGTCACCATACCAATCTCTACAACTCTAAAACCCATCCGGCCGATAATTATGCAGATAAAACCTTTCGCGAATTTGTGGCAGCAGGAGTTCCGCCGGCAAAGCTGGTGATGGGTGTGGCGTTTTACAGTCGGGCATTTACACTTAAAAACAGCGCTACAAAAGGTTTAGGTGATAGTGTGTTAAGCGGCAGATATGGAAAGGGTTATACTTTTATTAAAGATAGTCTCATTAACCAGAAAGGTTTTACCAGATATTACGATAAAGAAGCTAAAGCGCCTTACCTCTATAATGCAGCTACACAAGAATACATGACCTATGATGATGAGCAATCGGTTAAGGAGAAGTGTGCCTATGTGCTAAAAAATGGTATGGGCGGCGTAATGTTCTGGGAGTATGATTCAGATTTGAATGGCTATTTGCTAAACCAGATCAATAAAACTTTAAAATAAAAAGAGGATTTAGGGCTATTTGGTATAACCTAAAATCACTAAATAACGATGAAGATGAAACAAAATTTAAGCATCCTGTTAATTTTGGCCACTGCATTTAATGTTGCAGCCCAAAACAAAAAAACAGTTAAACCGGCTGCCGTTTACAGTGTTGCAAATAAAAAAGTAACGGTTTACACCACTGCCGAAAAATCTGAATACCGGATCAGTAAAACTGAAACTTTAAGTTTTACCATCAATAAGCAACCCTTTGAAACAGAGCCATGTATTTTTGTCGATCCAACGGTGAAATATCAGTCGCTGGTAGGCATTGGCGGTGCCCTAACCGATGCATCAGCCGAAACATTTGCCAGGCTCTCTAAAAAGAATCAACAGGAACTGCTTACGGCCTATTATAATCCCGAGAAAGGGATTGGCTATACTTTGGCGCGTACCAATATTGCCAGTTGCGATTTTTCGAGCGGAAGCTATACTTATGTACAGGATAACGATAAAGACCTGAAAACCTTTAGTGTAGCGCACGATCAGGATTATAAAATTCCATTGATTAAACAGGCTATCGCTGCCTCAGGTGGTAAACTGCCTTTGTTTGTAAGTCCATGGTCGCCACCAGCCTGGATGAAAGACAATAACAGCTTAATTCAGGGCGGGCATTTACTGCCGGCTTACCGCCAAAGCTGGGCCAATCACTATGTAAAGTTTATAAAAACCTACGAGTCAATGGGTATTCCGATTTGGGGTTTAAGCGTGCAAAACGAGCCTATGGCCAAACAGCGCTGGGAATCGTGTGTGTTTACCGCCGAAGAAGAACGCGATTTTATCAAGAATTTTTTAGGTCCAACGCTTCAAAAATCCGGTTTGGCTTCAAAAAAACTTATTGCCTGGGATCATAACCGCGATCAGATTTTTCAACGTGCCAGCACCATTTTAAACGATAAAGATGCCGCCAAATATGTGTGGGGCATAGGGTTTCACTGGTACGAAACCTGGACAGGTAGTGGCATGCAGTTTGGCAATGTAAAACAAACCCATGATGCCTATCCCGATAAAGCCTTGATTTTTACCGAGGGTTGCAAAGAAAAATACGATGTAAACAAATTAGACGACTGGACCTTGGGCGAACGTTACGGTTACTCCATGATTAACGATTTTAATGCCGGAACAGCCGCCTGGACGGATTGGAATATCCTTTTAGACGAAAAGGGAGGGCCAAATCATGTGGGCAACTTCTGTTTTGCCCCGGTACACGCCGATACCAAAAATGATAAATTGATTTACACAAATGCCTACTATTATATGGGACATTTTTCTAAATTTATCCGCCCGGGAGCTAAACGAATTGGATCGGTATCAAGCCGCGATAAACTGCAAACCACTGCTTTCTTAAATACCGACGGAAAGCTGGTTGTAGTGGTTATGAATCAAACGGACGACAAATTAAAATACAGTTTATGGATTAAAGGCGAGGCTGCAACCACAACAAGTCTGCCGCACTCCATAACCACATTGGTAGTAGAATAAACTAAAAAACTAAACAAATGATGAAAGAAGTGGAAAGCCCCTTTTCCCTAAAAAACAAGGTTGTAGTCGTTACAGGTGCCACAGGTGTTTTGGGAGAGGCTTTTGTTAATGGATTGAACAATGCTGGTGCAAGCATTGTGGTGCTGGGCAGAAACGAAGAAATTGCCAAACTCAGGGCCGAAGAAGTAGTTAAGGCTGGCGGAAAGGCAATTTATATCATTGCCGATGTATTGAACGAGCAGGATTTGGCAGCAGCCAATACCCGGATTATCGAAACTTATGGCCGTATAGATGGCCTGGTAAATGCAGCTGGTGGCAATGTAGCCGAGGCTGTTATTCAGCCGGGCAGCGATGTTTTCGACCTGAATGTTACCGCTTTAAAACAAGCCTTCGATTTAAATTTGTTTGGTACCATTCTGCCAACCCAGGTTTTTGGTAAAGAAATTGCCAAAAACGGAGGTAGCATTGTTAATATTTCTTCGGTATCGGCTAACCAGGCACTTACCCGAGTTTTGGGCTATTCGCTGGCTAAATCATCAATAGAAAGTTATACCAAATGGATGGCTGTAGAGCTGGCCAACCGTTACGATGATAAAATCAGGATGAATGCCATTGTACCCGGCTTTTTTATCACTCACCAAAACAGGGCTTTATTAACCAATCCCGATGGATCTTTAACTGCAAGAGGGCAGGCCATTATTGCTAAAACACCTTTTAAAAGATTTGGTGCCCCCGAAGAACTCATTGGCGCGCTGGTGTATTTGCTTAGCGATGCTTCGAAATTTGTTAACGGCGAAAATATTAAGGTAGACGGTGGATTCAGTGCCTTTTCAGGCGTTTAAAAACCAAAAATCGGTGTAATCTTATAAATCAGTGTAATCATATATAATGAAAAAATTAGAACAAACCTGGCGTTGGTACGGACCAAACGATCCGGTTAGCTTACAGGACGTTAAACAGGCGGGTGCAACAGGGATTGTATCTGCATTGCATCACATTGCCCACGGCGAAGTATGGCCGCTTGAAGATATCAAAGCAAGAAAAGCTATTATTGAAGCGGCTGGCCTAACCTGGTCGGTAGTAGAAAGTGTACCCGTACACGAAGCCATTAAAACCCGTAGGGCAGATGCAGCGCAATACATCGAAAACTATAAAACCTCATTACGCAATTTATCCGCCTGCGGACTTAAGCTGGTATGTTACAATTTCATGCCGGTATTGGATTGGACCCGTACACAGTTAGATCTCGAAATGACCGATGGTTCTAAAGCCTTGTATTTTAACTGGATCGACCTGGCTATTTTCGATCTTTATATTTTAAAGCGCGAAGGTGCAGAATCAGATTATTCAGCCTCAATTTTAAAAAGGGCTGAGGATAAATACGCTACGCTAAATGAGCAGGAATTAGTTGATCTGCGCATCAATGTGTTAATGGGCATCCCGAACGAAAAGGAAATCGAACTCGAAACCTTGCGCGAAAGCATTAACGAGTATAAAGCGATTGGAACACAGGGATTAAAAGAGAATTTGAAGTTTTTCTTGTCGTCAATCGCTGAGGTATGTACCGAAGAAGGGATTAAAATGACGATCCATCCTGATGATCCGCCGTACCCGATTCTAGGTTTACCACGTATTGCAAGTACTTTAGCAGATTTTAACTACATCATAAAAGAAGTCGATCAGCCTTTTAACGGGGTTTGTTTCTGTACAGGTTCATTAGGCGCCGGTGTAGAAAATAATGCCCTCGAAATCTTTAATGCAGTTAAAGAGCGTGTTTATTTTGCGCATTTACGTAATGTTACCAAAGATGACGATGGTAGTTTCTATGAAGCCGATCATTTGGGGGGCGATGTAAACATGTACGAAATTATGAAAGCCCTGACGGAAGAAAATGCTACTCGTGAAAAGTCGATTCCTTTCCGTCCGGACCATGGGCACCAGATGCTCGATGATTTAGCGAAGGTTACCAATCCCGGTTATTCTGCCATAGGCAGGTTGAGGGGGCTGGCAGAGTTGAGAGGTTTGGAGATCGGGGTAACGGGGAATTATTAATCAACATCAAATAAAACAAATGCGCACAGAATTAATGGTGCGCATTTTTTGTTTTAACCATATAAGAAATATAAGTTTGAATATCTGATATGACTTATATGGTAAAAAAAAAGCTTTGAATATGCTAACACGACTTATATATTTTAACCATAGCAGAAATATAAGCTTGAATTTACTGATATGACTTATATGGTAAAAAAAAAACGCTTTAAATGTGCTAACATGATTTATATGGTAAACGTTATGGCCTGAAATTTGACTAACTTTGATTATGGAAAATAGCAACCCCCTTAAAACCATTTTAAAGCCCTCAGTCATTCATGATGATTTACCAGAGGTTAAAAAGCCTGAGCATTTGCGCAAGGTACCGTTAACACACGATGATGCTTTGCCAGAAAACCCTGAAAGGAATTATCACCACGATGATCCCGCTAGCTACGGTCACGACGAATTGAGACAGGCTGATGATGATATATGGAATGGGGAAGATGCCTAAACAGGTTTTTTAGCTGAAATAACGATATAAAAAAACGGTTTAATTTAGGTTAATAATATTTTTTAAGCGCCGAAGCTAAATTTAATTGCTTCTCTCTTAAATACTTATTTGAAAACTGAAAACCGCCTTCTAAATAGTTTAAAATATATTTTTACTTATTCAATAGAACTCCTATATTTGCAGCTCATTAAAAAAATGAGCCTCGGTAGCTCAGTTGGATAGAGCAACGGTTTTCTAAACCGTGGGTCAGGGGTTCGAATCCCTTCCGGGGTACATTTAAAGCTTTCAGTGAAAACTGGAAGCTTTTTTTATTTTAACCTATCTCTTTTTGTTTCGCATTTGGCGCGCAACTGGCGCGCGCTAGTTTGAAATTATTTAATTGACTCAAATGTAGATGAGGTAATCTTGGGAGGATACTTGATACATGTTTACAAGAACAATTTAAGGTAGACCTTTTTCAAATGCCCTTTTTGCATTATCATAATTCCGATACTTCTCATGATTAAGCCAGCTAATCATTGCCCCTTGGTTAATTAACGCATGATATGCTCGGTTTATATCAAATTCAGGGTTGAGTTCAAATTCCTCGTCATAAAAGCAAGTAGCCTCATTTACAACTTTGCCGTTAATCACCGTTAGATATAATTCATGCACAGTGATATCTGCGAAGTCTTCAAAATAGGTGAGTATAAATCTATCTGGATTAATTTCTTTTATTAAAGAAGCCAGGGATGAAAAGTCATAAGTAAATAGTTCTTCTTCATCGTCGCTGTATTTCTCCTGCACCGCAGAAGCAGTGTTTAATGCAGTAGACAAGTCATTACAACTAACGACGTGAGCAATAAAAACACTAAGAGAACTCCATTTTACATCATATCTATCAGGATCTAAGGGTATTACAAATGACCTGTTTTCCCTGAAGTGTACGATGTCAGCAGGTACTGCTACATTATCCAATACTATTAGTGCACAAATTAACTGAGCCATATCTTTATTTTATTAAATATAAACCATACCTCATGCATATCCAAAATTTAGTAATATGGTTGTGTCTATTTAAATATTGCGCATGACCCAAGCTTTCAGATCAACTAAGTCAAGACAATAACGGAATAAATAGCCTGTGTAGTGGCCACTTGGGCGTTTATGCCGGAATTTCTTGAAACGTGTTGAGGGGACAAGCTATAGCAGGACGAGGCACCTTATAAAAAATCAAGAGACTCAGCCAGATTAAAACACAAGCGGTCACTTCCAGTAACCAATGGGGAATTTCTCCGGAAAGTATTTTTGGAATTCGCTTTTCAGGTTGTGGGATTCAAAATTATCATCCTGGATTTTGCCCTCTGGGGTTACCAGTACATAACGGGGGATTCCATTGAACTTGAATAATTCTCTCAGCGCCAGATACTCATCAGCTGTGATTCTATGCGTATTAGACATCAGGTTCTTTTTAGTGTAATCCTCATAAAATGCCGCTCCTGTTCCCTCGCTATCTGTTACAAATACAAAGTCAAAATCAGGATTGTCCTTATATTTTTTGCGCAACTCCAGGCTGCTTTCTATTCCCGCACGACATGGGCCGCACCATTCCGCCCAAAAATCAACGATCAATACCTTCCCTTTACCTGGGTTGATGATTTTTTTGAATACCGCTGCTGCTTTTGTATCAGGTAGATCGTAAGCCACCTTTCCTAATTTATATTGGTCATACATTCGCCCCATCTCATCCAGCAGAAAGGGTTCTTGCAGGGTTTTTGATAAGTCAGCGGTTTGCTGGGCAAAACTTTTCTCTTTGTACTGGTAGAATCTAAAATCAGAGGTTAATGCGCGGAGTTTGGCAATGTCGTAAACCAAATTGGTCTTTTTGTTTTTACTTAGATAGGCTGAGTCCAGTTTCTGAAAGCCATTGGAGTTCTGGTTTTGATAAATAACCTTCCGTTCGAAGACAGGAGAAAACTCAAAGCGGTTTACAAACGTCGAAAAATCATTGGAAACTAACAGCAATTGATCATCCAAATCAATCTTACTTAAAAAATCGAAGTAGTTTGCAGGCATGGGCAACTTCAATATTTCGTTGTCCGGCGCTTGCTTCTGGTAATAGGCCCGGGACATTCCGTAATCAAATAAATAAACGGCATAAATCAGATCAACCTGGTTGGCTATCATCTTCCTTACCCTCTCCGGCGTTTGCTTTACTTGCATGACACTGTCTACCTTTTTTCTGGTACTTTCCCAATTGTGAAGCTGGGTTTGTTTGAAGTCATCGGGCCGCTTTGTTTTGCGGTACTCATTTAAATTGTTGTAGTCAGCCCTTGGCAGTTCAATGGCAGCTAATTGATCGTTGATTGCTTTATTTATACCCAGGTACGCTGTGCGCTTATCATCCACAATAATCCCTGTTGTAGTTCCGGGACTTGCATAAAATTTTATGCTTTGATTGTTAAAAAGTATATGGGAATATATAGGATGTATAGCTGTCATGCTGCATTCAAATCTCCCGTCCCCGTAAATCCTTACTGTATTTGGTAAATCTTCTCCAGTAATGTTATTTCCATGATAGATAATGCCACTGGCATATTTTGCGTTTTTATCATAGCCTTTTATGTAACCAACAATTTTGATAGAATCGCGCAGAAAGAAGCCTTTTTGGTTCGCTTTCTGTTTTTTAACTGCTGTTTTTTCAGTTAGCCATTTCTGGACATAGCCAGGAATCGAAGCATCGGCTTTAGATTGAACTGTGCTTTGTGCTTTGGTGGTGATTACCAAAAGGATGAATGAGAGCAGCTTAAGATATTTCATGAGTACGATTAATTTTTAAATGAATGTAGGGAATAATTATCTCATTTCCACAAATCTGGCACCATGAATAGGCTGCAAATTGCATATTTCAGGAAAAGGCTTGCCCTGGTTTTGCAGCTTAGTAATGAATCCGAAAGCGCACAACAGTTGCCGAAAACCCGCTTGAATGGTTCCGGTTATCTTGGTCTGAACTGATGCCAGGCACTGCGGTTATAATATGAGCTTCCTGATGGAAGTTCCGGTGCTGCAGGCCATAAGCCGGCTGGCATGATAGGCGGTGGGGGATATGAATTGTAAATGCTATTGGGTAAAGCCTCAATATTTTTCAGCTGCTTTTAGGTAAAAATAATTCAGATATATTTGTGTTATGTTCAACAGCGGCATCCTGATGCCTATTATCATTATTTCGGGTATGGCCTACAGCATACTGGCCAGAAAACTGACCATTGCTGCTGCTTTTACGGGTGCCATACTTGCACTTGTTATTTTTAATGCGGCAGGGTACACCGGGCTGGCAATGATGACCACTTTTTTTATCCTCGGTTCAGTCGCCACCTCATGGCAGCAGCATAAAAAGCAGGCTTTTGTTGTAAGAGCAGAAACGCTAAAAGGCCGCAGTGCTTTGCAGGTACTCGCCAATGCCGGGGCTGCAGCGATTGCGGGTTTGATAAGCCTGTGTTGTCCGAAGCTGGCTTATTTAGTACTTCCGACAATGGCGGCTGCTTTTGCCTCAGCTACCGCCGATACACTCTCCTCAGAGCTGGGAATGGTTTACGGAAAACGCTTTTTTAATGTTGTTTCTTTTAAGCCCGACAGCTGTGGAATGGATGGGGTAATTAGCCTGGAAGGAACTCTGATTGGTATTGTAGGCAGCTGTATCATAGCCGGTATTTATGCCTTGGGATGGGGCTGGAACAATAGCTTTTTCCTTATTGTATTTGCAGGGACAGTTGGTAACCTTACCGATTCTGTACTCGGGGCAGTTTTGGAGCGAAAAGGGAAAATCGGGAATGATGTGGTTAACTTTTTAAATACCGTGGCTGCAATGTTAGTGATGCTGTTGCTAGGCTGGGTTTTTCTTTAAGTTGCTTGCTGTTGTTTAGTTTTTTAAGTGTATATCTGATGTATACTCGAGATGGTATAACACATTAAAACCATAAAGAAATACTGATCCCGGTTAAGAGCGCTGCTGATCCTGAGAATATCCTTATTTTTGTTCAATGAAAGAAAACCTGCTCGAACAGTTTGGCCATATCGATATCTATTTATTTGATCAGCTTTTAAAAGGAACTTACAATGATTGTCGATCTATTCTGGATGCTGGATGTGGACAGGGGAGAAACATAGCTTATTTTCTGCGTTCAGGCCATGAGGTTTATGGTGTCGATTCTGCTGCTGTCAACATCGAAAAGATCAGACAGTTAGCCGCACCGTATGCTCACACTTCATCCGCAGAAAATTTCAGTGTCGGACTGGTCGAAAATCTACCCTTTGAAGATGAACGTTTTGACCTCGTAATTAGCAGTGCAGTACTTCATTTTGCAAACAATATTCAGCATTTCGAAGATATGCTAAACTCCATGTGGCGCGTAATACGCCCTGGAGGCTATCTGTTTTGTCGTTTAGCCTCCGATATCGGCATTGAAAAGCTGGTTCGCCCGCTAGGCAACGGGAAATATATCTTGCCCGATGAATCTGAACGTTTTCTGGTGAATCAGGAAATGCTGTTGCGATTTACTGCGAAACTTGCAGCCACCTTACATGAGCCAATTAAGACCACCAATGTACAGGATTTGCGCGCTATGACTACCTGGTGCTTACGCAAATAGGCCTGCTCCATGCTGTTTAAAATAACTGATATTCGGAGGCTGTGGAGAAAAACAGCAGACAAAATTACCGGGGTGCTATAGCTGCGGTTAACGGTTATCTTCTCCCAGGTACCCGCCGTTACAGTCCATACATGCATTGGCATAGACATCATATTCCTCGTAAGCTGCACCGGGTTTCCCGTACAAGGTGATAATCCTATCTATCCGGATGTGTTGGTTATGATCGAGCAGAATAAAGATTCCAGTGTCTGGATTGTCTATAATCTGGCTAATACTGCCTTCGGCCACATCTATTTCACCTGACTCATTAAAGTAAAATAGGTTTTGATTTGGGAAATGGAGGGGTAAACCCTTCGCAAAGCCTCGTCGATGCTTACGAAATGACTAACGGGAAAGCAATTGCAGATGCAGCAAGTGGCTATAATCCGCAAGCACCCTACACAGGCCGCGACCCGAGATTAGGTGCTACCATATTGTTTAATGGAGCAAGTTTTAAAGGTCGGCCGATAGAAACTTTTGACGGAGGTTTAGATGGACCCCAGAAAGTTAACGGATCATTAACGGCTTACTACATGAAAAAGCATGTAGATGGCAATTAAACCTCACTACCGGGCAAACCAGCCAGCACAATTATGTGTATTTCCGTTTGGCAGAAATGCTGTTAAATTACGCTGAAGCCAAAAATGAGGCAGAAGGCCCTGTTACAGATGTGTATACAGCAGTTAACAGGGTTAGGAGTAGGGTGGCCATGCCAAACCTGCCGGCAGGGCTGAGTCAAACGCAAATGCGCGAACGCATCAGAAACGAACGTCGCATTGAACTGGCTTTTGAAGGACACAGGTTTTGGGATACCAGAAGATGGAATACTGCCAAAGAACTATTTAACGGACCATTCTATGGTATGAAAGTAACCAAAACAGCAACCGGTTTTACCTATTTGCCTTACCAGGTTGAGAACAGGATTTTCAGGGAATATATGAACCTGTATCCCTTTCAGCAGCGCGAGCTGCTGGCTAATCCTAAGCTGATTCAGAATCCGGGCTGGAGCCGCTAATCGGCGCAAGATTTTTAGTAGTTGTTGATTGGAGAGGGGCCTCAGGTTTGGGCCCTTCTTTTTTTGCTTTTAGAGCAGGTTAAAAGTTATTTGTATTTAATTAAGCGCATAAAGAAAAATTTATTATGTTTGAATGTATGAACATATTGGCGTTGTGGAATGATGAATGTGCTGCACAACTCGTGAGGAAGCGATAAAGGAAAATACTTCCGGCAAAATGCATGCAAATAAAGCATCGGTAATAATTCAAATAATTGTAGTTTAAAGTGATTCATATTAAGATTTTTATTCATCCGGAAAATTTGATTCAGGCCATTTGACCTCAGTCAGCTTTAACCGGACAATAACAACCAAATGAAACCTTAATTAAATTAACTAATGTCATTACAGACCTGCAAAAAACTAAGGAATGCTGTGATCGTGTTCCTTGCATTCGCCAGCTTCTGGGGAAGCAACGTTTTCGGCCAAACAGCATTTTCTACTGATTATTTAAAAATCAGCATCGATCACAAAGGCTACATTACCAGCTTTAAGAACATCACCAAAAAGCCCAACCGCGAATTTAGCCCCGGCGATAAGCCATCGCCATTATTACGTTTATACAACAGTGCCCAAAATAAATATTTAGCGCCATCGAAAGCGGTTTACGCTGAAAGTAAAAAAACGCTGTCTTTGTATTACCCTAATGGTTCAGTCGCTACCGTGAAATTAGAACCAAAAGCAAAATATTTTAAGCTAACCTTATTGTCGCTTACCAATCGCAAAGGCATTGAGGCGATTGAATGGGGCCCGATACACACCAATATTACCAATCTTTTGGGCGAAATTATAGGTGTGGCACGCGATACGACTACCGCTGTAAATTATGCAATAGGTATGCTTGCCTTAAATGATAATACCCTTGGAGGAACGGCAGAAACGATTGGAGATGCTGCTCCTTTTCAATACATTATCCATACGCCCGATGCTAAACGTTTTCCCCTGCCTGCGAATCTGCATGAGGGACAGGTATTTTCGTTAGGAGGAAACGGCATTAGTGATGTGGCTTTTTATGCCCATAAAGAACCCTGGTACAGGATTATGTACGGAAATGCAGCAACGGTTGATAAACAGGGAATGATATCGCTGGCTTACCAATCGAGAGACAGAGGTACAGAGCGGGAGGTGAATTTTTCATTGATTCCAAATATGGAAGCCAATAAACCCAATCATTTACAGGTGCAGCCATTGCCAGGCGTAAACTATATCGGATCTTCAATAGCTTTATGGGGCAGTCCGGATAGTACGGCACTAATGGATGTAATTCAGAAAATAGTTTTAGCCGAAAAACTTCCCTATCCAACAATTAACGGGAAATGGGTAAAAGATCCTACAGCTTATATTCCAGATGTATTAACCAGCGGGGCTTTGTATGACAGTATTATTCCATACACCCGAAAGCTGGGTTTTAAAACAATAAGTTTATACGATCAGGGCTTTTTAAGGGCAAACCGTGGCAATAAAGGTTATCTGGATGGAAAGAATTTTGAGAAGAAACCATTGAAATTAACCAGTGGAAACCTATCTCACAAAGAGTTTTCGGCAATGGCAGCCAAATATGGCATAACAATAGGCCGAACGCCGATTACCAATTCACTGGCTCCCGGTACCATGGATGCCAGCCCTGTTCCAAGCGATAGTTTATGCTATCAGCAAAAACGTTTGCTGGTAAAAGCGATCAGCGCAACCGATACCATCATCCTGGTTAATGATCCAACCCATTTGGAAGAAGTAGCCAGCTGGGAAGGGCATTGTGCAAACCTGAATATGATTAAAATAGGCAAGGAACTTATTCATTACATGGGCGTATCTATCGAGAAACCTTACCGCCTTTTAAATGTAAAAAGAGGGTACTGGAACACAAAACCATCAAATCATGCAGGCAGAGATACCATTTATAAACTGCAGGTAACGGTTAATTATGGGTACGACGGCTTGATCCCGAATATTCAGCTGCAGGATGAAGTTGCACGTTATTTTGCTGATGTATGTGCCATTAATGGTTTGCAGTACTACGATTTTGACGGACAGGAGTTTTTGTTCAATAACGGTCATGGTTATTATTCTACTAAACGTTTCTTCCGTAAAATGTTCGAGCGGGCGGATGAATTAGGCGTTCCCTCAATACGCTTTACCGGTGCTACACTATCTGAAGGTTCGTGGCATTACCAAAGTATCTGGAATGTGGGTGGAGGCAAGAATCTATACGATGTAGATACCCGGGAGTGGGGCAGCACAACCAGTCAGGGAAAAGATTTACGCGACGTAACCTATGCCAACTTTTTTCCTGTGGGTATGGGCGGAAATTTCCCGATTAAAGCGGGTTCAAAGGTAGAAGATTATGAGCACGTACAAGCCATTTCGGTAGGCGTGGGCACAACTTATAGCCTTACCTTAAACCAGAAAGATGTTGAAAGTTGTCCGCAAAAAGAGGCCATATTTAAAACGATCAGAACCTGGGAAGAAGCCAGGGCTGCCAATGCTTTTCCGCGGTGGATAAAGAAGGAACTCGCAAATCCGGCGCTATCATTTCGCCTGGAAGGTATAGATGCAGATCACTGGAAATTATATAAGCTAAACAAAGATGGATCTGGTAAACAGTTCTTTGCCAATTTAACCAGAGATAAATAGTAGAAAATATTTTTGACCTTATGAATCTAAAGAAAAATAAGCTGACTATAAAATCTTTAATAAAACAGATGTTTAAGGCATCGGCAGTAAAAGGCATTTTTTCAGCTTTGCTGCTTTTTGGTTTCATACAAGCCACAGCACAAAATGCTCAGTTAGCAGATGCGGGCAAGAAAAAGACTGGCGTAACCGACATTTGGGTGGTGTTTAAAACACATTTTGATTTGGGTTTTACCGATTTACCCGAAAATGTATTTAAGCGTTACCGCGAAGAAATGATGGATAATGCTTTAAGTGCAATCGAAAAAAGTGAAAACGCACCAAAGGAAAAGCAATTTGCCTGGACCGTGTCGGGATGGCCGCTTCAGGCTCAGATATTAGGCCCGCAACAAACTCCCGAAAGGAAGACAAGAATTGAGAAAGCCATCAGAACGGGTAAACTGGTTGTACACGGACTTCCTTTTACCACGCATACCGAATCGTTAGATTATGAAGACCTGGTGAGGGGACTGGGCTTTTCTTCGGCTGTTGCACGCAAATATGGCTTGCCTTTACCCATCAGTGCTAAAATGACCGATGTACCCAGCCACTCATGGATATTGCCCACTTTACTGAAACAGGCAGGTATTCAGTTTTTGCAATTGGGATGTAACCCGGCAAGCCAGTATCCGCGTTTTCCTGAATTATTTTGGTGGGAAGGAGCAGATGGCTCTAAAGTATTGTGCAACTATACGGCCGATTACGGCTCCAGCATAAAGCCAACCCAAAACTGGCCCTGTAAAAATTATCTGGCCATGCAAATGACCGGCGATAACCACGGACCGCCTTCACAGCAGGAGATTGATAAACTTTTGGCCTATGCAGAAAAAGAACTGCCCGGCATTAAAATACATTTTGGTACGCTTGATGATTTTGCCAAAGCAGTTTTAGCGGAGAAAGTACAGTTGCCTACAGTTAAGGGCGATTGTCCGGATACCTGGATTCATGGCTTGCAGTCCAATCCCATTGAAACCAAAATTGCCCGAAATATCCGTCCAATGGAACCAGCACTGGATATGCTCAATACCCAATTGAAAAACTGGGGAATTCCTGTCGGATCTGTTTCCGGTAACCTCGCAAAAGCTTACGAACAAAGTTTATTGTATGCCGAGCATACCTGGGGCATGAATGCCGAATATGGCCCGCGTTATAGCTACGGCGATGCCTGGAAAAAATGGATGGAAGAAGCAGAAGCTGAACCGCTACCCGAAAATGGCAATTATGCAGCTTTAAAAAACAGTAATGCGCATAACACCGCTGTAGGGAGTAAACGTAAATGGCTGCGTTCTTACGAGGATAAGCGCCAGTACATCCGCAACACAAATGATCTGGTAAGCAGTGAGTTAAATAGTAAGCTTAACCTGCTTGCAGCAGCTGTTAATACCAAAGGGAAACGCGTTGTAGTCTATAATCCATTGCCATGGAAAAGATCGGGCATGATAGCAAATCCATGGGAAAAAGGCAAATACTTTTATGTAAAAGATGTGGCACCATCGGGATACAGCACCTATACCTTTGATCAACTAAAAGAAAGTGTAACCAGCAACGATGAGCAAACTACCCTTACAACTCCATATTTCAAAGTGGTGTTCGATTTAACTAAAGGAGGCATCAGTTCTTTAATTGAGCAATCAAGCGGTCGCGAACTGGTCGATAAAAAATCGAAATATGCGCTGGGGCAATTTTTGCACGAACGCTTTAGTGCCAATGAAGTTAACCAGTGGTTTAATGCCTATAGCCGCGTAAAGGATGGCTGGGGCTTAAACGATTTGGGTAAACCTGGTATGCCCGATGCTACACAGGTACCATATCTGGCCTTTACACCTCAAGCATGGAGCATTCAGGTTGAACACAGCACTGTAGCCGATGTAGCTACCCTAACCGCAGTAAGTACTGATGGTTATGCAAAGGGCTATACCCTTAAATTTACTTTTCCGCGCCAGGCCGGCTATGTAGATGTAGCCTGGAGTGTAGATGCTAAAACACCTGATAAGCAGGCTGAAGGAGGCTGGCTTTGTTTTCCGTTTAACGTTAAGCAACCTAACTTTACCCTTGGACGTTTGGGCGGACCTGTTAATCCGGCCAAAGATATCATTAAAGGCACTAACCGCTATTTGATGGCGGTAAATACCGGTGTTGCACTTACGCAAAACGATCAGTCGGGTGTTGCATTATCTTCGGTTGATGCTCCGCTGGTAAGTTTGGGCATGCCGGGTTTGTGGAAATATGATCTGGATTATGTGCCAACCCAACCTGCAGTATTTGTGAATTTATACAACAACATGTGGAACACCAACTTTGCTTTATGGCAGGGGGGTAGCTGGACGGAAAATGTACGCGTTTGGCCGCTTGGTAAAGGTTCGGAAACGGTAAGTAATCTCATTAAAAACGGCTGGGAAACCCGCTTACCGCTATTAACCGGGCTGGCAGACGGAGCCCCGGGTAAATTGCCATTAAATAAAAGCGGAATAGCTGTTTCGGAGCCAGGAGTTTTAATTACGGCTTTTGGCGAAAACCCGGATGGCAAAGGAACGGTTTTACGCCTTTGGGAACAAGCCGGAAAATCAGGGGCTTTAACCCTTACGCTACCCGGTAAACAATATGCAAAAGCAGTGCCGGTAAATCTTCGCGGCGAGGTGGTGGGTAAAGCCATCAGTATTGCAAATGGAAAGTTTAAGTGCAACATTAAAGCATTCGGACCGGCCAGTTTTATATTGCAGTAAAAGTTTATCACTTTTATTTTTTGCCACAGATGTGCAGCTGAACAAAGGCTGTAAATCTGTGGCTTTTTTATGTCTCGATTATCCCTGCGAAGTCAGCTATTGCGACCTGATTTTAAAGCAGATCTCAAAAATAATCAGCTGTCAATTCCTGATCGCTAAAAATTAGATTCCAATCTTTTATTATTTGTTTTTTACAGGCTTAACTTATTGTAGTTTAGGTTGTAATGCTGTGGTTGTTTATGTGTAAGTTGAATGCTACAGCTGCAGTTTGACAGCAAAAAAAGCATCAATAATTATCAAATCAATGGTGGTTTAGGGTTACAGATATCATCAATTTTACTAAGTCAAATAAATATTACCTAACCAAATTTTCTAGTAAACCTTTATGAACAAAAACTAACCTTAATCTTTAAACCAAACCAAATGAATTTATGTATACACAACTAAAATTATTATTAGTAAGCTTAAGTATAAGCTGTTTGATGCTGATATCGGTTCGCACACAGGCCCAGGAAATTATTGCTGTAAGCGGAAAAGTGCAAGACTCGAAAGACGGAACACCATTGCCGGGTGTTACCATAAAACCAGAAAAGGGTACCGGTGGTACCACCACAAATGATAACGGAAATTTTTCTATCAGCGTGCCACGGGGCAGTAAACTTGTTTTTTCGCTGGTAGGTTACACGGCTAAAACGGTAAATGCTACCGGAACCAGTATAACAGTTCAGCTGGATAACGCCCAAAACGATCTCGAAGAAGTAGTTGTGGTAGGTTATACCACGCAAAAAAAGGAACTACTTACAGGTTCTGTTGCTCAGATGAAAGTAACCCAATCTGATACTGAAATACCTACAACCTCGGTTGGTAATCTGTTGGCTGGTAGATTAGCAGGTGTATCAGTGAGCACAGCTAATGGACTTCCCGGCTCACAACCAAATATTAGAATCAGAACCTCAAGCTCATGGAACCCAGTGTCGGTTTTATATGTAATTGATGGAAAAATTTCAAGTCAGGGCGATTTTAATAACCTCAGTCCGAACGAGGTTGATAATGTTACCGTACTGAAAGATGCGGCCACTACAGCCGCCTATGGTTCGAGGGCTGCCGGTGGTGTAGTATTGGTAAATACTAAACGTGGTACTTCAGGTAAAGCTACCATCAGTTATTCGGTAAACAGTGGTAAAGATGTGCGCGGTAAAAACATGGATTTAACCAGTGCATTAGAGTGGGGCTCAATCCATGCAGGTATCTGGGGTATGGGCGTAGGTGGTCCTGCAGGTAGCCCATGGACTCAAACAGCTTATGATTATTTCGCCAACAATGATTTTGGAGGTGGAAAGGGATACGGATTCGATTTACTTAAAGATGTATATCGTGATCCGTTTACCACGACACATAATTTAAGCGCATCAGGAGGCTCAGATAAAGTTAAATATTTTATAGGCGCCTCTTACGTAAAGCAACAAACCTTTATCAAGAACACAGACTTAAAAAAATATAACGTTAGGGCTAATATTACAGCTGATTTAAATAAAGATTTTTCTGTTTTTGCAGGTTTATCACTAAACGATAACTTAACCTATGCACCTACTGGTGATCTGGGAGGAGATACTTACCCTAAATTGTTATTATGGCAACCCTATATGCCATCGTACACCCGAAGTGGCTTGCCTGTAGATTATTTTTGGATCTCCAATAAATCAGGTGAAGCAGATGGTTTAGCGGGGTACAGTAACGGTGAAACGATTAAGCCAACTGTGAATCTAAGTGCAACTTATAAAGTTCCTTTTGTAACCGGATTGAGTGCTAAAGCAAGCTTTATTAAGTCATTTTCTAATTTTCAAAATAAACAATTTACAAAGCCATTTACCTACTATCAACTAAAACAGATCGAACCAATTATTTGGGATCTGGATAATATTGTTGGTTCAAGATTAACAGCACATACACCAAGATTGGAACAATTTGCTTCTTGGAGTAAGGAAGAACAACTGAATTTTCAATTATCCTATGATAGAAGCTTTGGTAAGCACCGTGTTAATGGAACATTGGTGTACGAAGGTTACGAAACCAGAGAAGCGGGGGTGGATGCGGCAATTAATGGTTTTCCGCTTTACACTACTGATCAGTGGTGGGCGGCTACAGGTGGCTCAGGTTTAGTTAATGGAAGCCCAACAAAATCTGTTAGCAATAGCTATGGTATAGATCGGACTGTAGGTCGCAGATCGTGGATCGGTCAATTCTCTTACGACTATGCCGGTAAATATATTGCCAACGTGGCCTATCGTTACGATGGCTCTATGAACTTTGCTCCTGATAAACGATGGGGTTTCTTTCCATCGGCTTCAGTAGGCTGGATTTTATCTAAAGAAAAATTCTTAAGCAATGCGAAGTGGATAGATATGTTGAAGATAAGGGCATCAGTAGGACGTACAGGTAACGATGTTTATGACGAAAACGGAGATGGCGTTATTGATCAAAATGATAGGGTAGCTTATAGATGGCAGGATTCTTATCGATCAGGAGCTAGTGCCTTCTATGGTGATACACCAGGTTTATATCCTGGAATCCAATATTCAGGCCTATCGAACCCTTTTTATACCTGGGAAAAGCACTTGAATAAAAACATTGGTGTAGATTTCACTTTCCTTAAAAACTTTAATGCAACATTCGAGTATTGGAGCGATTACACTACCGACATTTTGGGCGGAAGAATCCAGACTACACCTCCAACCTTTAGTCTTTCACTTCCTCCAGTAAATTACGGTAAGGTAAAAGGACAGGGTATTGATTTTAGTTTAGGTTACAATAATAAATTCGGGCAGGTAAACTTTAACGCTGGTATTGTTGCTTCGTATGGTTATGCCCGCTATATAGAAAGAGACGTAAACATTACTTATGATTATCAAAATATCTTAGGCGAAGGCAGGGCTACTAGTATGGTGGTTGGTTATGAGGTCGACCATATGATCCGTACACAAGGCGATCTGGATGCCTGGAATGCAGCCAATCCTAACTATAAGTTTAATGGAAGAGCAGTGCAGTTAGGTCAATTTGTTTACAAAGATTTGGGCAGTAAAAATGGTATGGGCGTACCTGATGGGGTAATCGATGATAACGATATAGCGGTTCTTAAAAAAAGGAACAATCCGGTAGTTATGGGGCTTAACCTGGGGGTAGAATGGAAAGGGATAAGTATTAATGCCAATTTTAACGGCGCATTTAACTATGTAAAATCATTTAATGATTTAGGTCAGGGTGTAGAATGGAACAGGATGTGGCAGGCATGGTACGATCAAGCCTGGACTCCTCAAACACCTGATGCCTGGTTGCCTAAGCGTTTCAGCGCAAACGATGATGCCAGAACTGTGAATTTAAGCGGCAGTAATTTTTGGCTTGCAGATGCAAGTTTCCTACGCTTAAAGAATTTAAATGTGGGCTACGTAATTCCACAAAAGTTATATAAAAAGTATGTGAGTAGCATCAAGATATATGGATCAGGTTCTAATTTATTTATCATCAGTAAATTCAATCGTAAATATTATGATCCTGAAATGAATAGTGGTACAGCATTCCCGATTGTTAAGTCATACAATTTTGGATGTACAGTTACTTTTTAATGATTATTAATGTAAAAGAAATGAATTATGAAATTTAGTAATAAATATAAATTAATCGTTTTTGCCTTACTGGCCTTAGGTGGCTGCAAAAAGGGCTTAGACTATGAAAATACTGCTGTTATTAATCCCGATAATGTTTGGACTAATACCAATATGATCAAAGCCTATTTGAATGACGTGCATGGGGGGAGTATGCCTGGATGGCCGTTGGGTAGTGGGGCTAGTTCAGATGAGGGACTAAATGGAAGTGGTGTTAATTTGGGAAATTACCAGCAAGGTGTGATTACAGCCGCAACTAATTTTACAAACCTTAACTATACCTATATCGATAAAACGAATTATTTCCTTGATCAGGTAGAAAAGGTTTCTCCAAATATTCTGGCCGAACCTCTAAGAAGTCAGCTAATTGGACAAGCTAAATTTTGGCGTGCCTGGACGTATTGGGGAATGGTAAGCCAGGTAGGAGGAGTGCCCTTAATTCTGCATACACAAGATGCGACTAACCCTTCAACATTAAAAGTACCACGGAGTAAAACTTCGGAGTGTGTAGCACAGATTATTAAAGATCTGGATGATGCAGCGCAATTACTGCCTGCAACTTTTACCGGCGAAGATTATGGAAGAATTACCCGAGTAGCAGCTTTGGGGTTAAAAGGAAGGATATTAATGTGGTATGCAAGCCCTTTGTTTAATCCTACCAATGATCAAACCAGATGGCAAGCTGCCTATGCAGCTACCAAAGCTGCCGTTGATGCTGCCAATGCCGCAGGTTACGGGTTGTTTGCTAATTACCGTTTAATCTGGTATTCAGCAAATAAAGAACAAATAATGGTTAATCAGTATTATTACCAAGATCATTACATGAACTTCGCACCAATAAGGCCGTTACCTTTTACCAATGGTTCTACCAATAACGATCAACCCCTTTTGCAATTGTTACTGGCTTATCCTAAAAAGGATGGTAGTACCATGCAGTTCGATAAAAACCAATTGTCTGACCCAGCTTATAATGCCCAGTTTTTAAATGATTTCTATACTAACCGCGATAGCCGTTTTTATGCTACTATTTTTTGCGGAGGCACAGTGTATCCAACACCTGATGTGAATACCATTGGCATGACGGCGCCAAGATCGCGTTCTTACTGGAATGCCTGGACCTGGAAAACCGGATCAACGCCCAATGCTGTACTTACGCATAGAGATGGTTCGTTTCAGAATATTTCTCCAATCATTCAGAATGGCGATGAAAATGCGGTTACAGGTTTTTTCCAACGTAAAGGATTGGATACCCTTTTAGATAGAAATCAGTTAGTTGGTGTGGCTACTGGGTCGAAGAGTTACTGGTCGCCAATGCGTTATGCTGAATTGCTAATGAATTTAAGTGAGTGTGCTAATGAAACAAATAAACCGGCAGAGGCACTCAATGCTATCTATCAAATCCGTCAGCGAGCAGGTATAAATGTGGGTATTGGAAATTATGGTGTCACGGCAGCATCTCAAACAGATATTCGAACCGCAATAATGAATGAACGCCAGGTAGAATTTGCTTTTGAAGGGTTCAGATTTAATGATTTGAGAAGATGGAAACGCTTCGATATTTTAAATAATCAGGTTTATAGGCATGGTTTGCTTTTAATGCTTAAGCAAGGTGCAACACTTCCGGCTAATACAGATAATATTATGACAGCTTCTGTACGGACAAATTTTATGGCTGTATATGTCGATAATCTGGATCGGAACGCAACCATAAACCAGAAATATAACCTGGATTTAAATCACTGGTTTAATGCATTGAACCCTGCGCAAATTTCAATTGAACCTGATATGTTACCGCAAAATAAAGAATGGGGTGGAACCTTCGATCCGCTTCAATAAAGACTCAATTAGTTAGGAATAATTAGTTATGATTAGTTTGTTTTAAAAAGGAGGGGGGCGAGCCCCCTCTTTTGGGTAGGAGCCCTTCAATGTAAAATAAATTAACACAGGGGATTGAAACAAAATACTTTCTGAAAAACAACAAAAAACCTCGAAATTAACAACAGGCAAAAGTTTAAAAAGAGATGAAGATTATAAAAAGGTATAAACAGCTCGGTTGTTTATTATTGGCTACAGCATTTATACAATTGCCGGTGTTTGGGCAATTAAATAACGAAGCAGAAACACAAGGTTTACTTAAAATGTTAAGTGGCAGCATGCGCTTGAGTGTGCAGCAATATTCGGGTACAAACCTGCTGAGCGAACAACAGTTTAGGCAAAATTCACTTCAGTACAATGGTGCAAACTGGCAATTGAAAGTACAAACCGCAAAAGTTGCTGGCGCACCCGAAGCCATTGATGTAACCACCCGTTTTATGCTGGAAAAAGGAGCCGCAACTTCAACGGCAGTATCAGCTTCATTCGATTTTAGTAAATGGAGCCGCGATAATTACGTCTTGGTGCCCGCAAGTGTTTATAATGGCAACCGTTATCATGCTATTGGCAATTCGTACAATCCGGCTTACCCAGCCGAAATGTACTATAATCCTAATGTGCCTTTAACCATTTCTAATAACCCACGGCTGGCCATCGAAAAAGGTAAAGCATCACGTATTGAGCTGCAAAGTACCAGTACAGCCACTCCTGCGATGTGTTTTTACTCGCAATCAGCAAAAAAGGGTTTTATTGTACTTACGGGGCAGCAATCGGCTTTTGGTAATAACGGATTGAGCATTAGCGAAAATGCAGCGCAGGATAGTTGTAGCTTTAGCATAACTACGCCTGCCATGCGTAAACTGGCGGCTGG
Source organism: Pedobacter ghigonis (assembly GCF_903166585.1). Lineage (GTDB taxonomy): Bacteria > Bacteroidota > Bacteroidia > Sphingobacteriales > Sphingobacteriaceae > Pedobacter > Pedobacter ghigonis. Next base: position 14,702 of record NZ_CAESCM010000007.1, on the reverse strand, counting down.
TTTTGGCGATTACCATGCAAGTGGCGATAAAGCACCCGATTGGAAAAGTGGTGATGCGCTTAGCCTCAGTTTCAGGATTTATGTTTTTACCGCCAACAGCATTCCCGATTTGCTGACCAAATTTATGAAGGTGCGCAAAGCATTTACCGGCCCCAACCAGCCGCGCAATCAATTACCAATGAGCAAGGAACTGGAAATGGCAAGAACCATTTGCAGCAACAACTTTATTACGGTGCCTGCCGGAAGTTATTATACGCCCGAGAACGGTAACGATTTTCAACTGGGATGGGTGAGCGGGATGATCAATACTTACCCCATGCTGGCCATGAACAATGAAAAGGAACGGAACCGGGTGGCTGCAGAGCTCGATTTTGTGATGAACAAATTGCAGGGCAAAAGCGGCTACTTTTATGGTGGTATAACCGCTGAAGGGGAAATCCGTCCCGAAGAAATGAATGCAGCTTATCCTGAAATACAGGCCATGGTGCGTAAAAACGGCGACGTGCTGCTGTGGTTAATGAAACATTTAATGCTGTTCAAAGCGCAGGGCTATGGCCATATGATTAAACCTGAGTGGGAACAGGGAGCGCAGAAATTAGCAGCCGCATTTACCAATACCTGGAAAAAAGATGGGCAGTTCGGACAGTTTATTACCCCCGAAAACGGTAAAATAGCCATTTACAATTCAACCGCAGGTGCCATTGTTCCTGCCGGTTTAGCTATGGCTTCGGCTTACTTTAAACAGCCTGACTGGCTGGCGGTGGCTAAAGCTTCAGCTAACTATTATTATAACCGCGATGTGGTTAAACAAGGTCTAACCGGTGGTGCTTGTGGCGATATTTCGATGGATTCGGATAGTGAAACCGCATTTGGCTTTATGGAATCGTTAATGGCACTATACTATTACACCGGCGATAAAAGCTGGTTAGACAAAGCTGAAGTGCAGGCTGCACTTTGTGCCACCTGGGCCATATCTTACGACCCTGTTTTTCCAGCAAAAAGTCAGATCGGGCAATTGAAATGTAATATGGCCGGGGCAATCTGGGCCAGCATTCAGAACAAGCACGCTGCGCCGGGTATTTGTACCTCTTCTGCTGATTATCTGTTTAAACTTTTTCGGGCAACAGGGAACCCTTTGTATGCCGACCTGATTCGCGATATGCAGCATGCGCATGCAGAAGCCGTTAACGTACCTCCTCATCACCTTACCACCAATAATTTAACCGGCTCAAGCATGGAACGCATTCAGCCCAGTGATGCGGAAGGAAAAGGCAGTATTGGCAATTTTATCAATACCCGTAACTCGTGGACCGAAACCAATGGCATGCTCATGGCCTTAGAGCTACCCGGTATTTACCTGCAAACCGATAAAAAGAAGTTATATGTGTTCGATCATATTACCGCCAACATTATAAAACAGGATGCTAAAGGCACGGTGCTGCAATTAAAAAATGAAACCATCCACGATGCCAGTGTTACCCTATTTGCCGAAACCAGCGTTACTGCAACGCAACCTTTGGGCTATAACAATTTTAGCAAATGGCCTAAAGCAGCGGTAAAAGCAGGTGAGACGGTAAAAGTAAGGCTTGGGAAAAGCGGAGAAGTTACTGTTTTGGGTGGCAGTGAGTAAAACAGTAAAAGAAATTAAAGAATCAATAAAGCATTGGTAATAGTCAAAATTGCAATAGTTATTTGTGCACAGAAAAAATATTTTTGTTCGTATAGGTAAAGCGTAAATTAGAGAGATGCAATCATCAAAATATTTGTCAAAGTGTGTTTTAGGCACTGCCGCCTTAGGTGGTATATGGGGACCGGTCGATAAGAAAGAATCGGTCAGTGCCATATTATTGGCGCTCGAATATGGTATGGAAGCCATTGATACCGCGCCTGCTTATGCTGATGCAGAAGAAATTGTAGGTGCAGCCCTAAAGCAATGGAAAGGAAAGCTGCCACGCATCAATACTAAGGTGGGGCGCTTAAAATGCTACGCTACCGACGAAGGGATTTATGATTATTCCCCTTCCCGAATGGAAATAAGCGTATACGAAAGTTTGGCTACGCTGGGTGTTGAAGCAATTGATGTTTTGTTTTTACACGATCCTGCCGCGATTGCACAGCACGATGATTTAGCGGCTATTTTTAAGCAGATGCAAAAGTTTAAACAAGATGGCCTGGCCAAAAAAATTGGTATCGGCGGCAATGTACCCGATTGGTTTAAGCAGTACGATTTTGCATCCGTATTTGATGTGGTGATGGAGTTTAACCGTTTAGATGCCTGTTACAACGATGCGCTGAATACCAGTATGCCTTATTATCAGGCCAACAACATCGAATTCTATTCGGCCAGCCCTTTACATATGGGCTTGCTGGGCAATAAATATCAGCAATTTGTAGATACGCCACCCGTTTGGATGGATAAAGAAAGTATCGAAAAAGCCAAACAGATCAAAACGATTGCCGATAAGTATAATCTGCCGCTGTCTACCCTGGCACACCGGTTTATCCTTAGCATACCAGAAGATTTTAAAATGGTAATTGGCCCGGGTAATTCCGAGCAATTGTTAAAAACCTTATTTGATATCCAGGGAGGGGCTTTGCCTGAACAGGTTTTTAAAGAAATAATGAATTTGAACACAATCTTAAATGAAACACGATGAACGCTATCGATAACGAAATATTCCATATTCACTCAGTTCAGGTCAGGCGCTTAGCCCCTGTACAGGCCATTACCCCCTTTCAGGATGCAACGATGGGCCCTTTCGGTACATTTAGTTTATCGATAATCACCCTGACGGATGAAGATGGAAATATAGGCGAAGCACCCGTTTTTAGTGCTTATACGCACCTGCTCGAGGTATGTATGCTGCCTATTTTATTTCACAGCCGCAATATTCCCTATAAAGAACTCCATCAAAAACTATACTGGTCTATTCGCAATGAGGGTTTTAGGGGAACTGCAGCTTCTATTTTAGGGCAGATTGATTTAGCCCTGTATGATTTGGCTGCACGCCGAAATGGAAAACCTTTGCACCGCTATTTAAATGCCGGTAAAGACGATGTGCTGATGTATTGCAGCGGTGGAGGCACCAACTATTCCTATCAGGAACTTGAAAAGGAGATCGAGTATTTCCTGAAATGCGGTACCGATTGTATCAAAATGAAGGTCGGGAAGAATTTCGGTACAGCCATGCAGGAAGATATTGAGCGGGTTAAGCATGTACGTAATATCATTGGCGATGATATTAAACTGGCGGTTGATGCCAATCAGATCTGGAATGTTGATCAGGCCCTGCAGTTCATTAGCGGGGTAGAAGCTCAAAATATCGAATGGTTCGAAGAGCCTGTACATTCAGCTTCAATAACCGATATTGCCTTGTTATGCGAAAAATCAGTCATTCCCATTTCTTTTGGCGAATCGGAACGGAGTGCAAAGGTTTTTCCGGCTTTAAAAAATGCAGGGGTGAAACATTTGCAACCTACGCCTTATTACCTGAGTAGTATCGGGGAGTGGATGGAGGTCCGCGATTTAGCCGTCGGGGCCGGGCTCGATTTCTCATCCGGAAGTTATTCTTTATTTACAGCCGGTATTTTGGCTGCTGCTCCCGAAAATTTCAGGGTAGAATACCTGTACACCCTAATGCATGGACTGGAAACCTATTTTTCGGTGCGTCCTAAGTTAGAAAACGGAAGGTTTGTTTTACCAGATATTGAAGGGCTGCCCGTTAGGATTGATTGGGATTACTGGAACCGTAAAGGTAAAATAGACATGAATAAAACCTGGACTGCCGAAAAATCGAATTCCTATAGTCCAATTGTTTTACTTTAATTGCCTGCAGGTATATGGATGTTTCATTAGCCCTTATTGATTATGTTGTGCTGCTTGGCTACCTCATGATGTTGCTTTTTGTGGCTTTCTACCTCGGCCAGAAAAAGAAAAACGCCACAGATATTTTTTTAGGAGGCCGAAGCCTTACCTGGTGGCAAATCGGCTTTTCGCTATTCAGTGCCAATGCAGGCCCGATGATGCTGATCGGCTTTGCCAGTATTGGTTTTACAAAAGGAGTTGTAGGAAGTAATTTCGAGTGGCTGGCCTGGATTTTCCTGCTGCTGCTGGCCATGGTTTTTGTACCGCATTACCTCACCACCAAAGTAAGTACCATGCCGCAGTTTCTGATGGTGCGGTACGGAAAACGGTCGTATAACTTCCTAACCATTTACAGCCTGGTATCTATCATGGTTGTTTGGCTGGGAAGCGGTTTGTATGCCGGAGGTTTGTTAATCTCGCAGATCTTTAACTGGCCTTTGTTTAAGGCGATGGTACTGGTGGCCATTATTGCAACCAGTTTTACCACCCTGGGCGGACTTAAAGCTGTGGTTAGAACGGGGGTGTTCCAGTCCATCATCATCATTATATCTTCTATTGTGCTCACGGTACTTGCCATAAACAAGATCGGAGGCATATCACAACTGGTAAATGCAACCCCGTCTTCATACTGGCATTTATTCCAACCGGCTAAAGATCCCGAATATTCGTGGGTGGCCATTGTTTTAGGCTATCCGGTAGTGGCTATTTATTATTGGTGCACCGATCAAACCATTGTACAGAAAGTACTGGCTGCAAAAGATATTAAAGAAGGTCAGTATGGTGCGGTTTTTATTTCGGTGCTGAAAATTATTATGCCCTTCATTTTTATATTTCCGGGCATCATGTGTTTTGTTTTGTATAAAGATATTGCCAAACCCGATAATGCTTACATTACCCTGGTTAAGCAGTTAATGCCTCCTGGTTTAATGGGTTTGTGTATTGCAGCCTTGATTGCAGCATTAATCGATACCATTTCGTCGGGTTTAAATTCGTTCAGTACCGTATTTACTTTAGATGTGGTGAACCAGTATAAAAAGCTTAGCGAAAAACAAAACCGGCTGGTTGGCCGACTGGTAACTGTTCTGGCTGCAGTTATGGCTTTGCTTATTGCCACGCTATATTCCTATTCGGGCAAGGGCTTTTTCGATTTAAGCCAGGGTTTGGTATCCATTCTGGCACCGCCACTTTCTGTTGTTTTCTTAATGGGAGTACTTTGGAAAAAGGCCAATAACAAAGCCGCCGAAGCGGTATTATATGGCGGTGGTCTTCTTTGCATTGTACTGGGCCTTTGTCATATCCTCAACTATCCATACAAAGGCTACTGGCCACATTTTTTGCTGTTATCCTTTTATATCTTTTTAGCCTTATCGGTTATCATGGTGTTGGTTTCGCTTTTTACCAAAAATACACACGAGCATCCGCTATTGTCTATTGCCGAAACCAACAGGCAGTTTAAATATAAATCAACCCGGGTTTGGGTATTATGGGCTATTCTCGCGGTTGTAATGATAGGCATTTACATTATCTTTAATTAAAAACGATCTGATGATTAAACAATTTCCGAATACATTGATTTCCAGTAATACAACCTTTTTGAAGGCTAATTTTCGCCGCCTGCTGCTTGCCGGCTTTTTGTTTTGTATGGCAATGCAGGGATGCCAGAAGGCGGCCGAGCAAACGAAAAACAAGGAACTGGTTTTCGTAGTTAACCTGGTCGATGATGAAAAAAAGGTTCAGGAATACCTGAATTACCATAAAAAAATCTGGCCCGAAGTAGAAGCTGGTTTTAAAAAGGCAGGCTATAAGAAAATTACGCTTTACCGTTTCAATAAATCGATAGTGATGATCGTTACTGTGCCCGAAAATGCCGATTTAAACCGCATGGGGCAGGTAGCAGAATCGTACAGCGAAAAGTGTAAAGCCTGGAATGCGCTTATGAGTAAGTACCAGGTTGGCGTTACAGGCGTTGCCCCGGGACAAAAATGGGCCCAAACCGAAGAGATCTATTCTTTTATTAATCCCTAAGCTGATTAGGGATTAATCATTTAATCTGCATACTCTTTTACAAACGACCTGGGCGACTGACCTTTAATTTCTTTAAAGTGTTTGTTAAAGTTCGACAGATTATTGTGACCGCTGTTGTAGCAGGCCTCGCTTACATTGCAGGTGCCTTCAATGAGTAGTTTGGCGGCAAAGCCAATCCGTACCTCCTTAATAAAATCGAGTAGGGTTCGGTTCGTTTTAGCTTTAAAGAAGCGGCAAAAAGCAGCCGGATTCATATTTACTAAGCTCGCTACATGCGAAAGTGAAATCGTTTCTTTGAAATTTTTGAAAATGTAATCGTAAATCAGGTTGATTTTATCCGCATCGGCAGAGTTATCGACGATGTTAAAACCCGGGGTTGCCAAGATAGAATACTCGCCCGATTGCGCCAATACATCGAGCAAATGCAACATTAGGGAGGCCCGGTGCAGCCCCTTGGTAATCAGCATTTCCTGCAACAGGTTTTTTGCTGTTTCTAAGGTATTGCCGGTAAAACGGATTCCTTTAGAAGCATTGTGAAACAACTCCTTTAAATGGCGGGCTTCGGGTTTATCCAGTAAATCCTTACCTAAAAAATCAGGAAAAAAATGAACTACAGTAACACGGGGTTGCTGGTAGCTGTTTACACTTCCATAATATTGCCAGCAATGTGGCAGATAGCCGCCCATCAATATTAAATCAGATCCTTTAAAATCTCCGGTATGGTCTCCAATAAATCGTTTGCCTTCACAATTTTCAATCAGTGCAATTTCAAAGTTGAGGTGGCACTTCATGTGCGTGTACTTGATCAATTCAAGTGGCTCAGTGCGAATGGTGAATGATTGGTTAGGTGGAAAGTTAAAGTTCTCGTATCTGTATTCCATAAAATGTATTTCTACCGCTTAAATATCACCATTTTAGCTGAAATACGCAAGCATATTTATGATTATATTACGGTGTTTAGTTGAAATTTTATTTGACTAGTTTAACGTTTAGTGCAGGTTTTAAGTATGCTTTTTTAATTTATTTAAAATAATGTTTTGTTCGATCAATGTTTTTTTAGTGTATATAAATAGTTGTTTCATTAGTGAAAATAAACCATGAAAAAATTAATTCCCATAGTGTTATTTATCTTCCTGTCGTTAATTGTAAAGGCCAGGGAAATCAAAATTTTAAGTCCCGATAAGCAGATCGAATTAACCTTAAGTACAGGTACTGCCGATAAACCTGGGTTAACTTATAGGGTTAATTTTAAAGGGCAGGTCGTACTTGCTGCTTCACCTATGGGTTTTGAATTTGAGCATCAACTGCCTTTATCCAATCACCTTCAGCTGGTTTTGGCTAAAGAAAAATTAATTAATACCAGCTGGAAACCTGTTTATGGCGAACGGGATAGCTATCGGGATCATTACCGCGCGGTTACCATTCAATTAAAAGAAACAACTAAGCCTTTTCGCTCTTTTTCTATCGATTGCCGCGTGTACAATGAAGGACTGGCTTTCAGGTATAACATCAATACTAACAAGCCTTTAACCATTACCCGCGAGCTTACCGGCTTTCAGTTTACCGAAGATCACCCATCCTGGATTGCTCAGCACTCGCAGGCAAGCTACGTAGCAGGGAAGGTTAGTAAAACTATGAATGAAACGGAGCGGCCTTATGTAATTAGAACGCGTCCCGGTTGTTTTGTGGCTTTGGGCGAGGCCGCTTTAACCGATTATACACAGATGAGGTTTAGCCGTGCTGCTACCGACAGCTTATTACTACTGGCTGCGCTCAAAGGAAAAGTAGTTTTTGATCGAAGTTTTTCTACTCCATGGCGTTATGTAATGATTGCCGGTTCTGAAGCTAAACTGTTGGAAAATAATTATTTATTATTAAACTTAAATAAGCCGAATGCTATAAAAGATGTATCGTGGATAAAACCCGGTAAGGTAATTCGCGAGGTTACTTTAACCACTACCGGAGGCAAAGCCTGTATCGATTTTGCCGCTAAGCATAAGCTCAGCTATGTAGAGTTTGATGCTGGCTGGTACGGGCACGAATACGATAACGCGGCCAGCGCATTGGCTGTTAATGTCGATACTTCCAGATCTCCTGGACCTTTAAACCTGCACGAAATTATTGATTATGGAAAGCAGAAGGGCGTAGGTATTATACTCTACGTTAACCAAAGGGCGCTGTCAAAACAACTCGATACCATTCTTCCTTTGTACAAATCATGGGGCGTAAAAGGCATCAAGTATGGTTTTGTGAATGTAAGCTCGCAAGCGCATATTACCTGGCTGCACGAAGCCATCCGAAAGGCTGCAGCTCATCAGCTGATGCTCGATATTCACGACGATTACCGCCCAACCGGTTACTCGCGTACTTATCCCAATTTAATAACCCAGGAGGGGGTGAGGGGCGATGAAGAAAGCCCCGATAACAGGCAGGCCTTAATTACCATATTTACGCGTATGCTGGCCGGCGCTGCCGATGCTACCAATTGTTATTTCGCCCCGAGGGTAGACCAAATGGGCTCACATGCTTCGCAAATGGCTAAAGCCATCTGTATTTATAGTCCCTGGCAGTTTGTGTATTGGTACGATCGGCCTGCTGGTTCGCCCTTGGGTAAAGGCGGAGCAGGGACCAATATTTCGGCGGCAAAAGCAACAGTGCCGGTAATCACAGAAATTCCAGATCTGGCCTTTTACGATGATTTACCAACCGTATGGGATGATACCCGTGTGCTCAATGGCAAAATTGGCGCTTATGCAACCATTGCCCGAAGGAGTGGCAATAACTGGTATGTAGGTACTTTAACAGATGAGGCCAGGAAGTTCAGTTTAGCTTTCAGTTTTTTAAAAAAGAATGTAAAATATGAAGCCACAATTTATGCCGACGATGCCAGCCTGCAAACAGATACTAAAATCCTGATCAGACGGATGAAAGTAGATTCGGCAACTGTTTTAGATATTGATTTAAAGAACAAAAATGGTGCGGCCATAGTTATTAAAGCCTTAAACAAGTAGAACGATTTTAAACTCAAGGCCGATAGGATTTTATATCATCAAAAAAGCATCGGTAAAAGTCAAAATTTGAGGAGTTTTTAAAGAGCGCTGTTTCTAATTTAGGCCAGACAAATCATCCCTTATTCGCTCTTGGATTAAGCATACAAGCTCTTCCCGGCCATTTGGTTGGGAGGAGTTTTTGGTAAATAATGCAGGTATTCTAAAACCTATTGTAAAAAAATAGAACGCCAGAATTAAAGGTAAATGCTGTCCAATTTTAGGGTATTACAAGTATGCGGCTGCAAATAAAACATCGGTATTGGTCAATTTACCATCAGTTTTGAGGGCTGTAAATTGGCTAATTTAGCAGTGATGTGATCATCGATCATCATTTTAATAAACCACACACAAACAAATTCATGAAAAAAACACTATTGATTAATTTTGTACTGCTGCTCCATTTTCTGAGTAGCCGGGCACAGTCTACACAACTAAAAACCGAGGATCTTGCCCTGAACATTTCCCCTTCAGGACAAATTACCACCCTGTTAAACCCTAAAACCGGCAAGAACTATCTGGCTGGCGGAGTAAAGGCATCCTTATTACAAATTCAAACCGGCCAGCAGTGGGAGGAACCAACGCAAGCTGCATTTAATGGTAAATCGGGCACCCTTACGCTGACTTTTGCAGGTTCGAAAATTACTGCCGATGTTAAAATTATCCAGAAGAAAAGCCACCTGGTTTTTGAATTGATACGTTTAAGTGCAAAAGATAAAGTAAACGCAGTGATTTGGGGACCCTATCCAACCCTAATTGGTAAAACCATTGGCGAAGTGGTTGGTGTAGTGCGCGATGGAAGTTATGCCATTGGACTTCAAACTTTAAATGTAAAAACGCTGGGCGGTGTGCTTAATAATGCAGAAGGAGCCGATTATTCAAGAGGTTCGGTAGCGGTAAGTCAGCCTTATGGCAGTAGTTTGCAGGCCTTTAGTCTCGATCGCTCACAAGACAGGATACATACCGTATGGAACCAATATCCAAATATGCCGGTTAAGGCAATTGCAAACGAAACCACTGTAGGTTCGAAAATTGCACTTTTTGGAGCGCCTGAAAATGAGGTATTAACGCGTATTGGTGCAATCGAACTTGCCGAAGGCTTGCCACACCCCTTAATTAATGGCGTTTGGCACAAACAGTCGCCCGAAACCGGAAGAGCCTACATGATTTCTGATTTCGACGAAAGCAATATCGATTCTATGTTGAACTATACGCAGCAGGCAGGACTAATGTCGCTCTACCAGGAGGGACCCTTTCAATCGTGGGGACATTTTATTTTAAACCCAACCGCCTTTCCACATGGCAACGCAGGTATGAAAGTTTGTGTAGATAAGGCATCGAAAAAAGGCATCCGTATTGGCGTACACACCCTTAGTAATTTTGTGAACACCAACGATCCTTATGTTACACCAGTGCCCGACAAGCGGCTTGCTTTAACCGGTAGCTCCATCTTAACCGAAGAAATAGCACCAACAGCTACCGAAATTACAGTCGAATCCAACGAGTATTTTAAAAATATAAAGCCAAGTACACTACACGCAGTGCTTATCGGCGATGAAATTATCCGTTTCCGCGAAGTAACGGCTACCGCTCCTTATAAATTACTCGATTGCCAGCGTGGGGCTTATGGCACCAAAGCCCTTGCACATGCCAAAGGAACAGCGATTGGGATGATGATGGATTATCCTTACAATACACTCTTTACCAATTTTAACCTTCAACAGGAAATTGCCGGTAATTTAGGTCGCTTCTTTAACGAAACAGGCATTTCGCAAATGGATTTCGACGGACACGAAGGTTGTTTATCGGCCGGGGAAGGTGATTATGGTATGCAGGCTTTTGCCGAGAAGGTTTTTAAAGATACCAAACACACTTTGGTTAACGGTACCAGCAGATCTAGTCACTACTACTGGCACATTTGCCATTACTGGAACTGGGGTGAGCCCTGGTACGGCGGATTTCGCGAGTCGCAGGGCGATTACAGGTTAGAAAATCAGCCTTTTCTCGAAAGAAATTATATGCCAAACATGCTGGGATGGTTTTTACTATCCTCTACAACCACCGCTGAGGATATAGAATGGATGATGGCCCGGGCTGCCGGTTATCATGCAGGTTTTGCTTTGGTTGCGCGTTATAAAAACCTGCAAAAGAATCCAAATACGAGTCAGTTACTCGCACTCATTAAACTTTGGCAGGAAGCTTACAAAAAGAACATTTTTAGTGCCGACCAGCTTAGCCGCTTAAAAAATCCTGAAAACGATTTCCATCTCGAACAACATAGCCAGGGCTGGAAACTGTATCCATTTAAAAAAATAAAGTTTGAACATGCCAAGCAGCTACTACAGCCGGGGCAACCTACCTTTTCAGAGTGGCAATTTACCAACAGCAATGCAGAGCAGCCTTTAAACTTTACGCTTACATTTACCGGCAAAGAAGGCGTGATCAGCAATCCGTGGTTAGAGCTGGATGGTTACTTTAAGTTGGAACTACCCGGCGAATTTGAAGCCGGAAACTCTATTGTATGCAATGGTACAACAGTTAAGGTTTACAACAGCAAAGGCGGTTTTAAAAAAGAAATTACTTTAAAACAGCCTGTTCCAGCCTTAAAAACCGGTAAACACACCATCAAATTTGATTGTGGATTTACTGAAGAGAGCGAAATCATCAACAGGTTTATCATTAAAACCATAAGCAGTCCGGAGGTTATAGCAGCCAAATAACTGTTTGTTAATATGATTGTTATCGCAGTTTAATTTAAGTAAGTGATGAATGACTGAACTTGCACAGGTGGGGTAGTAAATAGCGCGCTTGTGCAAGGTTCATTAAGAAAGCTATGGGTATGGCAAACTAGCATGCTTAATTTAAGTTATATTTGAAACCAGGTTAAACACAATTGAGTAGCAGGACGCAAAAACCTTTAACTACAATGAACATTTTCGAATCACGATATTACATGATTGCTCATGAGAAGTATAGCAGAATTTAAAAAGACTTTAACAAACGATTTTCCGGATGCTGCGCTTTCTGCTCAGGTTAAGGCATTGTGGTATGATGGAAAAGGAGCATGGGATAAAGCCCACAACCTCGTCGATCACCTCAGTGATCAGGAGTCAGCACATGTTCATGCCTACCTGCATCGCAAAGAAGGTGATGAATTTAATGCAGGTTACTGGTACAGGAAAGCAGCACAGCCCTTTCCTTCGCAAAGCCTCGATCAGGAATGGGAAGAATTGGTTTTGAAGTTTCTACCTCACTAGCGCAGGTCCTAGCGGACAGGGTTGCGGTTTGGTCGACTTGTACTTATAATATCCGAATTGGTTTTAATGAAGTACATTCAGTCCGTTACGCAGGTTATGGGTGCTAAGACTTGCGTCAGAGTGGGCTTTAATAATTTTGTTACAGGCTTACTTAAAATGGTTCGCTGGTTTCCGGAGTTTTATAATTAACATAATTACCCATGTTACGTTCAAGATCATCGATATGACTATGACTAACCTTGAAATATTAGGGTCAGCGTCATTAACAAACATAAGTATTCCAACACTTGACAAGGTGAACGCTGCAATAACAATATAAAGTATCTTTTTCATAGTAAGTTTATTTTAGTTAATCTTGGAATATACCGCAAGGACGTGGGCCTATACCTCCACTGGTACATACAGCAGTTGCCGAAGCTAGAAATAGTGCTTTGCAGGCAACATTAAAGCTGCAGCCAATATCGCAGACAAAGTCGGCAGCGCATTTATCATTTGTTTCTTTATATACACGATTAATACAAGCATAGCAACCTTCCATTTGAGCTGGCCCATTTGGATCTACAAGCATCAATTTCTCACGTTGTCCGCCACTAATCTTAACGTTTACATCACCGAGATTCTTATCATTAACAAAGCCAATATATTTTTTGTTCTTATATTCCTGAATATTCAAACAGTCCCTCTCAAATCACTAACAATCATTTTATCATATGAAGTTGCGCTATCGTTGGTATGTTCAATACCTAAAGGAAGATAACTATCGGAATTGATAAAATGATATAAAAATAATGCCTTTTCAGGATTGTTTTTATACAAAATTTTATAAAATTCCAGCGTATCTGTTTCGTTTACCTTTGATAAAGTCACTGTTGAAAGGTCTAATTCCGTTATTGCATTAAGATAAGCCTTTAGAGATTTACTTTTAATAACATCAGGTAAACTTTGGACTTTTGTTTCGCTTTTAAGTGTAAAGCGTTCAAGTTTTGAATTATCAACAATTTCATTCTTTTTACAAGCATAAAATAATGATAAAGTTAGAGATCCCAACACAAAAGCGTAAAGGATCATTTTTAGAGTTTTGGTTTTCATAGTTTTTGAAAGGATTAATTTAAATATTCACAATTATAATAATCAAATAACTGTAATTTTTTGGTTACTAATTTTTTTACACCAAATCGAAACCTGATTGTGTATATATTAATTGTTTTATGATTTTAATGTCTTTTTTTACACGAAACCCAATACGTTTATTAATCCTCTCTAGCGCAAGTCTTAGTAGGTAGAACATTGCTGCTTCCTGACTTGTGCTTTTAGGATCGGAATTGGTTTTAATGAAGTACTTTCAGTGCGTTGGAGCTAAGACTTGTACCTGAGCCTTAATTTTTGTATATTAGGTTAAACAAAAGCAATAATATCCCATTTTAGTTAATCTGATTAAAAATCCATAAAACATCACAACACCCCACCTTTATTCCGCATTTACTCCACGTTAAGGCCACCTTTTAGCCAGGCTTGCGCTATACCTGCTTAACCCTATGTTTAGTCCTGCTTTAGTTAAACATCGGTAAAAGCTTAGTGCTGTTGCCTCCCGCCCATACCACAGGTTTAGCTAGCTTTCGGTCGGTGGGTTAAGAATGGCCGGAGAAAAGGTTAAGAAACGATGGAGTAGATACCCACTTAAGCCCAGCACCCTGCTACTCGTTAGTCGGGATTTGTAATCTAATCGTATTTGGGTTAGTTCCCTCAGATTACGCAGATTTAATTATTATCATTTCGTCATTGCGAACCGAAGGGTTGCTGGTGGCGCAGCGTGAAGCAATCTATTAAGGAGATGCCTCGCTGCGCTCAGCACGACAGATCCGGTAGAAGAACCGTCATTGCGAACCGAAGGGTTGCTGGTGGGGTAGCGTGAAGCAATCTACTAAGGAGATGCTTCGCTGCGCTCAGCACGACAGATCCGGTAGAAGAATCGTCATCTCGATCCGATAGCTATCGGATGAAGCGCAGCGAAATGGAGAGATCTTTAAATAGATTTCTCGACTAGGTTGCACTCCGCTCGAAATGACGACACTGGAGTGGCTGTCCCTAATATTGATTTTTATGAAATAAATTAACCCTCAGCATTACAGGCTCCGCTAGTTATTTCCCACAGATTACGCTGAATACGCAGACTGGATTATTATTGCGAACCGAAGGGTGGCTGGTGGGGTAGCGTGAAGCAATCTATAAAGAGCTGCTTCGCTGCGCTCAGCATAACAGATCCGGTAGAAGAATCGTCCTTTAGATTTGTTTTGATATATTCTTATTTAAGAAAGACTACTATTTATTTACTTAAATTAAATATCAGATTACCTAAAGCGGTAGCGGCACATTACTATGTTGTCAAGGTTTTTATGCCTAAGAGATGATGCAATCCGCTACCGTTTTTTCCCTTAGTGACCAGATAACAATTAGGGTAATACCCATTATTAAGGACTAGGATCGATGGGGTAAAATTTAGGTAACTAT
>NZ_CAESCM010000006.1 GCF_903166585.1 Pedobacter ghigonis | reverse complement strand
TAAACTTATAGCATCTTCTAAAATCCCAATAAAACCAGATAGAAGCTTTGTCAGGATAACATTTAAAAAAAGGAAAAACAGGCTTCACCAAACATATAAATAGCTTAAGTTAATAGCATTGGTGTCCTCACCGACCGCCCAAAAAGATCAGCTTATCGTCAGCGTTAAACTTCTTCTTTAGCCTCTACCCTTGGTGGCATTAATTTATAAACCACTGGTGTTACAATCCGTGATAGTAAAGTAGAACTGATTAAACCACCAATCATAACTATTGCCAGCGGCGAAATAAGCGGATTGCTTGACAGTGCAATAGGTAACAAACCTCCAATGGCTGTAAATGTAGTTAAGATAATCGGCAGGAACCTGATTTCGCCTGCTTCTTCGATAGCCTGGTTTAGAGGCATTCCCTCACTGCGCAACTGATTGGTAAAATCGACCAGTAAAATGGTATTTTTCACTTCGATACCTGCCAAAGCCACAATACCGATGGTAGCCACAAATGATAACGAATTACCCGTAACCATAAGTGCCACTACTGCCCCCACGATACCCAGCGGAATAACCGAAAGTACAATAAGCGTACTTTTAAAAGTTTTAAACTCGAGCACCAGCACAGCAATAAAAAGGAAGAGGGTAACCAGCAAGATGCTGCCAAAACCACCGAACGACTGGTTTCGGCTTTCTATTTCACCACCCATTTCAAAGGTGTAACCCTCAGGCAGTTTCAGGTTTTTCATTTGCTCTTCTACATCCTGGATCACTTTATCGTTCAGAAAACCTTTTTGTACAAAGGCATTAACCGAAATGGTGCGGGTTTTATTGTAGTGATTAATGCTCAAAGGGGAAGTTTCGAGCTTTAAAGAAGCCACCTGCAGCAAGGGAATCGATGTACCCTGGTTATTGTTGATGTATAGGTTATTAAAAACCGTTAAATCTGGATAAGAAGGCCTTTTTGTGGTAAGCAGAATATTGTAATCATCGCCATTAGATTTGGGATTGATGAATTTCCCTACTTCTAAACCAGCCACAGCCATGCGCACAGTCCGGTCGATATTAACTGTCGGAATACCCAGTGCCTGTGCTTTATCTTTATTGATATCGACTTTAATATCAGATTTTAAATTTTTGAGCGGGTTGTTTACATAAATGGTTCCGGCGGTTTTAAGCAGCATGTTTTCGACGCGGCCACCAACACTCCTTAACGTATCTAAATTATCGCCCAGCAAACGCACCTCAACCGGTGAAATAATGGGTTGCCCTTGCTCAAAGTCTTTAACCTCTACCTTTGCACCCGGATAAGGTGTCCATTTTTTACGCAACATTTCGATAATTTCGATCTTTCGGTCGGATTTGATATCGGGCTGCAGCAACACAAAAAGCTCCGAAAAGTCGGTTCTTTCATTTTGTGGCAACACATTGTAATAAATCCGCGGATTACCTTTCCCAACATTCGAGGCAAAATACTTTACTTCAGGAATCTTTTTCAGCTCCTTTTCTATCGCTTTGGTAACCGAATCGGTATAATTCAGGTTCGATTGCAGCGGTGTAGAGATGTTGATTAAAAACTGCGGTTTTTCTGAGGCCGGGAATAAACTGAAACCTATAACCGGAATAAGCATAATCGACCCTGCAAAAATAGCCAGGGCTATAACAATGGTTAAAATTGGTTTCGCCAAAGCCTTATCCAGCAATTTCGAATACGAGCCATGGATAATTTTCTGCAAAGTGCGCAGGAAAATATTACCATTGGCATCAGCATGTGGTTTTAACAATTTGCTTGATAAAAAGGGTACCACTGTTAAGGCCACCAGCATTGAGGCAATAACCGAACAAATTACGGCTACGGGTAAACTTCTGATAAATTCGCCCGATGCTTCGGGTAAAAACATCAAAGGCATAAAAGCAATAATCAACGTTGCTGTACAGCCCATTACCGCCATACCAATTTGTTTGGTGGCTTTCAGCGTCGCATCAAGCCGGCTATGGCCATCCCGCATCCAGCGCTCAATGTTTTCAACCACCACAATACTATCATCAACCAATAAACCCAGCGATACCACCAGGCCTACAATACTCAGTTGATTTAAACTAAAGCCTAGTACACTTAGCAAAACCACACCGATTGCCAATGATAGCGGGATAGAAACCATCACTACGATAGAAGCCCTTGTACCCAAAGGTAAAAGTGTAACCAAAACCAATAAAATAGCAATCATGAAATCTGTTCCCAGTCCCCCTAAGCGACTGTTTACATTATCGGCCTGATCGAACATTAACTGCTGGTCGATATTGGCTGGCAGGGTTTTCTTAAATTTCTCGATTACCGGTAAATAAGCTTTCTGTGCAGCAGTAATGTTTCCACCCGATTTTTGCGCAGCCACTACAAAAACACAACGGTGACCATTTAAACGGGTAATGTCTTTTTCCTGCGAATAATCGAAATACACATCAGCTACATCTTTTAAGGCCGTATTTTTTCCGTTACCACTAAAAACAACGGTGTTTTTAATTTCATCGATATTCTGATAGTTACCACTGGTTTTAATGTTGAATGATTTAGTACCCGCATTTACGCTTCCACCGGGAATATTGGCCACCTCGCTTTGAATGGCATTGGCAATAAAAGTAACCGGAATATGCAGTTGCGCCAGCTTTTCGAGGTCCAAATCTACCCGCACCAGCTGATCGGGCAAACCCATAATTTCTACATTTTTTAAAAAGGGTATTTTCTCCAGTTCTGACTGCAAATCTTCTGCTTTGGTTTTCAGCTTATCGCGCGATGCATTTTCAGAAACCAATGCAATCTGCAAAACATTTACATCTGAGGGCGAAACCTTTTGCACTTCCATGCTGTAAATTTCCTGAGGGAGATTTGCCCGCTCACTGTTCACTTCGCGCACCAGCTCCTGGTATTTATCGTCGACATTTACCGCATATTTATATTCAACAAAAAGTACAGCCAGGCCATCACGAATGGTGGTTTTAATGGTCTTGATATCATCTAAGCCATAAATAGTTTTCTCTAAAGGCTTTACCACCAATTCCTCCATATCCTTCGGACTAGCCCCAGGATATACCACCACCACGGGATAGTTTGGCGCATTCATATCGGGATCTTCCGATCGTGGCATATTGAATATTGTGGTAATACCCAGCGCCAAAACCATGAGCACCATGATCAGGGTAAACTGGTAATTTTTTACAGCGTATTCTGATATTTTCATCTTCTTAGCTATGATGTGTATATTATTTCCTTCGGGGTGATTACACGGATTGAATGATTACACCGATCTGGGGTGCTTCTTTTTAGCTTTCAGCTTTAGTTCTTAGTCTTTCGGATCAATCTGCTTTAATCTTAGGTCTTTCTGCTTTACGCTTACTTCACCACTTTAATCTTAGAACCATCTGTTAAATAGGCGCTGCCCGAAACAATTAAGCCTGCTGCATTTTCTAAACCGCCACTAATGGTGATTTTGTCATTCTGAATAGCACCTAGTTGAACCTTTACTTTTTGGGCGGTTTTATTGTCGTTTGTAATAAAAACATAACCTTCATTTTCACCACCATCTAAAAGTGCATCGTAAGGAATGGTATAACCGCTACTTGTTTTGGTTGGGATAATGGTAGCCTTACCGAATAAGCCTGCGGCAAGTCCCTGAATTTTCGAATCGTTTAAGCTTAGCTCTACGCCAAAAGTTCCGCTTTGCGGATCGATGCCCTCTGCCTTGCGACTTACTTTTGCACTTAGCGTTTGGTTCGGCAGTGCATCGGTAGTAATGGTAGCGCCATCGCCCATTTTTAAAGCTGCCCACTGCACATCGCTCAAACCAACTTTTAAAATCCATTTGCTTTGTTTTGCTCCGTTTATCTGTAATATCGGCGTTCCGGGGCCTACTACCTGACCATCGTTAGCCAATTTTTTAAGCACAAAACCACTGCTGGTTGCCCTGATTTCGGAATAGTTTTGATTGAATTTTACTGCATCCAATTGTTGTTTAGCTACCTGTAATGCTGTTTTGGCATTTTGCATCTGCTCTAAAGTAGCCACGCTATCTTTATACAGTTTGCTTGCCCGGTTGTAATCGCGTTCGGCCTTTTGATATGATAAATTTACCTGCTGAACCTGGGCCGAAATTTCGGTCTGGTTCACAGTAGCCAGTAATTGTCCCTGGCGCACAGCATCGCCCTCTTTTACCATAATCCGGTTAATAATACCCCCGTTTTTAAATGATAGAAAAGTTTCGTCGTTGGTGGTAAACTGTCCCGAAGCTGCAATCGCATGACTTGCATCTTCTACCTTTAACGGCATTACCTTTACCGGTACGGTATCCTGGTTACCAACACTGGCAGCATCGGTTTTATGGTTGCCGCAAGCACTTATGGTAAAACCTGCAGCAAGCAGGGCTGAGTAAATAAATATCTTCTTCATAAAATTAATTTATTGAATAGGTTGCGGTTTCGCGTTCAACATCGGCCATTGCCGATAAAACTTTATACCTGTTTATGTTTACTAAAAGTTGGGCCGAAGTATATTGGTTACGGGCATCGATGGTTTCGATAAAAGAATTGGTACCTGCCTTATATCCTTTTTCAATGAGGCGTTGGTAACTCGATGCTGCCTCGAACTGTTTGAGCGAAGATTGGTAGGTTTGGTATACTGCCTTTAGGTTATTTTGCGCTGTTTTGGCCGAAAGGTTTAATTGTTGGGCTACCAGACTGGCATTCAGCTCGGCATTTTTAAGATCAAGATTGCTTTGTTTGATTTTAAAATTGTTGCGGTTTCCGGTAAAAATCGGAATATCGAGCTGCAAACCAATCATGTAATAACGGGTATTATCGTTAAAGTGAAAACCTTCCGACTGCGAGCCTAAATCCACAAAACCACCCAGTTTCGGCACTGCAAACTGCCTGTTCATTTTAAGTGCAGTTTTATTGATGTTAATCAGTTGATCTAAAGCTTTTAATTCTTCTCTCCCACCGGTTACCGATAAATCAGCAATTAGTGCGGTAGCTTTATTCAAATCGACCTGGTTATCAAAATTCGCATCAATATTTTCGTTTGCCTCGCGGTTTAAGAGGAAATTAAAATACATGCGGGCATTAACTACCTGCTGCTGGGCCGAAACCAATTGGGCATTCACATTTTCGACTTCACTTTTCGAACGCAGAACATAGGCTGGTAAACCTTTTCCCCCATCAAGCAGTTTTTCGTTTACCCGTAGGCCTTCATTGGCCAGCTGCAAACCCGATTTATAAATATCAACCGCCTGCAAAGCATTCTGGTAATTGTAATAGGCAGTTTTAATGCTCCGCACCAAATCGCGTTTGTATATCTGCACTTCAAATTCCTGTAAGCTTACCTGCTGGGCCGAAATCTGTTTATTAAAACCTAAATCGGTATTAATAATGGGCACCGTTGTACGCACTTTAGCATCATAATAATTCTTCGGCAGGAAGTTGATGCTCTGGTTTTCCATCAAAGGAAAATTGTTGGTAGCCGTTAATTTATTCAATGAAGAATAAACCGGATTCAACAAATCGCCAAGTGGTAAGGGAATGTTACGGCCACCATCGGCAGTAGACCAGGTGGTAGAAAAAGCAACAGTCGGGAGATATAAACTCCTGGCCGTTTTTAACGCCAGCTGGGCCTTATCTAACGAAATATTTTTCTGCTGCAAAACGATATTGTTTTTAAAAGCTTCTGCCACATAAGCATCCAGCAACTGTTGGGCATTTGCCGTCGAACCCAAAACCGTAACCGAGAAAAGCAGCAAACCAAATAACTTTGTCCTCATAATTAACAGTGTTAATATATTATTATTTTAAACTATTCAACATGGCAATAAAGCCATCAAAAGTTTTCTCCAGCCAATCACCTTCCTCCAGTATATGTGCTTTGGTTGTAGCCATGTGATCGAGGTGCCCCTGCAATTTTAAACTGCATAAGCCATGCATTAGCGACCATACATTAAGCGCAAAAGTGGTGGTATCGAAACTGGTAAAGTAGCCCGCAGCCTTGCATTGGTCAACCGTCATAATCAATGCGGTAAACGCCTGCTCACCCTCTTCCCATTCTTCATCATGACAGTGTGCCTTAACAAATTCGATGGGTTCTTTCATGATAAACATGAGCTCATAAAAGTCGGGATTATTTAAAGCAAAGCTCATGTAAACACGCCCCATAGCTTTTAATCGTTCAAAAGGCTCGCTCACATGCTGCAAAACCCCAAATTGAGAACCCAATAATTTAAAGCCCTCCTGATGCAGAGCATACATAATATCAGCCTTGTCTTTATAGTACAGGTAAATGGTAGTTGGACTGAATTCTATTTTCTCCGCAATCTTCCTGATTGAGGTAGCCTCATAGCCATCCTTTAAAAAAAGTTCCTTCGCCGCGTCCAAAATCCGCTGACGTAAATCCTCCTTATGCTTCTCCTTACGCTCTTTTATTCCCATGATAAAATAATTACACCGCAAACATAATTAACACTGTTAATAAAATGAAATTATTTTACATTTTTTTTTATTGGAGCTCTTATTTAACAAGTCATTGAGAAAATAAAAAAGCGTGTTCGGTTTAAGAACACGCTGCCTTTTGTTATATACTTTAAAAGAAATATTTCCGCACAAAAAATCGTGAAAAATTTAATTCAGGTAAAAGCGCGAAAGATTACGATATGAAAAAGAAATTTTACCGGTTCAGAAAATAGCTGATGGTTGGCAATAAATTAAACATAAAGTGCAACAAAATACACCAGATTAATCCATTTTTTATCCGAAGGTAGCCTAAAAAGAAACCAACAATAACCTGATGAAGCGCAAAGAGGGGGGCTATAAAAATCAGGTTTTCAGGTACCAGGCTTAAAAAGTTAGCTACATGCAATAATCCAAATACAACAGTTAGGCTGTAAAAGTAAACACCAAAATATTTATTCAAAAGCCGTGAAAGGAATTGCTCCTTTAAACTAAATACAACTGCAAAGCTGACAGTAACAAAAACCGAAAATCTGAATAATTCCCTTAGCGTAATTATAGTGGTAAGAGATTTATGCGATAAGTAGAATAATGAATAGGCCGCTATCATCGCAATAAAGATATTCTGCTTTGATATTTTAAGCGGCAATCTGAATATCAATTCTTCAACAATAGGTGCAAAAACCAGAAAAAAAATAACTTTTTTTTCACCTGATGCCAATTTTTGCACATGATTAATTGCTTCTAAAAATGAAAAACCTGCAGTTGATTTGATCAGAAGGTCGGTTAACGAAACAAAAACATAATTAATAAACAGCGCTAACATGGCATAGCCTAAAACAACAAATAACTCCTTTAGCGATTGACTAAAGGAGTTATCTTGTTTAAGTTGATATACTGGATTTTTAAAAAAACTGTATAACACTGTTATTTCTTGAAAAAAGTAGCCCAAACAATTAAAGCTTTACCTACCCAGTGACCTACTGCGTAGCCAATATCCTCCGGGGTTTTCTCTTCCTGACCACCATTAATGCTGATCAGTTCTTTTTTAGTTAGTTCGCTTATCATGATAAATTAGTTAAATATTGCATCGTAAACCCCTTTAAAAAACCCTTTGTAAAATGCACCGTCTGCTTTTGAGCGATCGTATACCAATCCATACCCTCCGGCATCGTACCCCATTCCACCATTGTTTTCCATCATTTCTTTTGTGTCCAGTTCCTGAACAGCTACCATTTCTAAATTTAAATTTTTCATAATTTAGTTGTTATTTTTTAAATACCTACTCTTTAAAGGCTTTTCGGTTTTCGCCTTTGTTGCAACATTACTAAATTACCCTTGCCCACTCTACAAAAAAAGTAGCGGGTAATTTTCCTGAACAAAATATCCGGCATTTATTTTTAATGTTTCCTGCTGGCTTAACAAAACGAAATCAGCCTTTATTTGCACCTCAAATGGCTGTTGGTAATAGTAGGTTTGTAACTGTCGCGAGTACTCTATAGGAGCTCCCATAAGTTTCAATTCATCGAGTACAACATATAACCTGGAAGTGGATATCGATAGTCTCCGGGCTAAATTATCAGGTGTTCCTGTCCGGCTTTCTCTTATTAACTTATGCATGATTTTAATCCGGTCGATATATTCTAATAACTTCATAGTGGGATGGGGATAATTTAAAGGCTTTTGTATTTATAAAATCAATTGGGTTCAATGTGGGCATTTTTCATCGCCAAAGAAGGGGTTATTAAACCTGCTAAATCATCTTCACCAAACTGTTGTCTCCACAAATTGGCGTAATGTTTATTGGCAACAAGCATTTCGTTATGCACGCCTTCTTCTACCACCTTCCCTTTATCCAAAACGATAATCTTATCCGCTTTTTTAATGGTTGTTAATCGATGGGCAATGATGATAATTGTTTTATTTTGTTTTCTTAACAGGTCTATCGTGCGCTGCACATATTGCTCTGAAGCCGAATCCAGCGAGGATGTAGCTTCGTCCAGAATTAAAATCTCAGGGTTACGGTATAGTGCACGCGCAATGGCAATCCTTTGCTTTTGTCCACCAGATAGTGAAGCCCCATTTTCGCCCAGGTAAGTTTGAAATCCTTCAGGCAATGCTTCAATAAAATCCAAAATGCCCAGTTGTGTACAAATACTAACAATCTGCTGCATATTAGGGGCATAATCTCCAATTGCAATATTTTCGATTACATTGCCGGCAAAAAGATCAATCTTTTGCGGTACTACACTTAAGAGGTTTCTTAACGATGCATTGTTTAGGTACTTCAGCGAATTAATACCGATAAATATATTGCCCGATTGGATGGGATAAATATTTTGAAGTAAAGCCATCAGCGTAGATTTACCAGATCCGCTCTCCCCTATTATTGCGGTAAAACTACCGGCTTTAATATTCAGGTTCAGATTTTCAAATACATTTACCCGACTGCCATACCGGAAAGCCACCTGCTCAAAACGGATATCGCCCATTAACTCCCTGGTAAGGTGAATGCTCGATGAATTTTGTTCAATCTCCAGGTCCATAATTTCGAACAAGCGATCAGATGCAATCATGGCATCCTGTATCGACTTATTTGCACCAATTAATGAAGTAGCCGGACTTGTAAAGTAACCAATGAGCGTATAAAAAGAGAATAACTCGCCCGGAGTAATTTCTCCGTCCAATACATAACCTGCACCAACCCAAAGCAACACAATGGTTAGCATCCGGGCAATAATTTCGGTAGAAGTACCTGAAAAGACTGAGTTTAATCCGGATTTGTAAATTGTTCTGAGCAAGCCAATAAAATGTGCTTCTGTTTTCTCGTTCGTAAACCTCTCGAGCCCGAACCTTTTCACAGTACCTACATTATTCAAACCTTCTACCAGCTGCGATTCTAAATCAGCCGATTCTTCCATGAGCTTGCGTTGTATTTTCTTATTCAGCTTGTTGCTAATTAAATAAACCAGCAGATATAAAGGGATTAAAGCCAGCATAATTAAGGCCAATTTCCAATAGTAACTGAACATTAAAACAAAAGAAAATACAACAATAAAGCCGTTTACCACCAGATTAACAGCAACATCGTTAATAAAAGCCCTGATTTTAACTGCATCGTTCACCCTCGAAATAATTTCGCCAACACGCATCGTATCAAAAAACTGTTGCGGGAGTTTTAAAAGATGCTTGTAATAACCCAATATTAACCGTGCATCTATTTGCTGTCCGGTACGAATGGTAAAAATAGTTTTGGCAGTACCAATAAACAATTGCAGGGCCAGGATGGCTACCATTATGATACTCATTAGGTTGAGCAGGTTGCGGTTTCCTTCTACCAACACATGATCGGTTATTTTTTGAACGAATATAGACGTAGATAAACCAAGGATGGTATAAATTAAGGCTCCGAAAAGGGCCTGAACAACAACACCCTTATGTGGCTTGATGAGATTCCAAAAGCGGCTGCCTGTATTTACCTTTTCGTTACCTTGTTTAAATCCTTCATCGGGTAACAACAACACCAATACACCTGTCCACTCACTGGTAAAATCATCGGTATTTTTGCGATGCATTTTACCATCACCCGGATCCATTATTTCGATGTACTTATCCGTTACCTTATAAACTACCACATAATGTTGCAATTGCCTTTTAACCACTACGTGTGCTATGGCCGGTAACGGGATTTTAGCCAGACTATCAGGCGTACCTTTTACTCCCCTGGCCTCAAAACCAAGTTTGTTCGCTGCTTCTATTAATCCTAAAACATTGGTTCCTTTTTGATCGGTACTGGCCAATTGGCGAATGCGGGCAACTGGCATTTTCAATTTATAAAATGCAGAAACTGATGCCAGACAGGCTGCACCACAATCGGTAATATCGCGTTGTTTAATTAGGGTTGACATTTTTAGGTATGAGCGTAAAATTTAAGCAGTGAGGGATGGGGAGCGGGAACTGAATTACGATGTATTTTTTGCAGCTAAACTTTTGTCTTTTTGCTTTCGTTTCCGTTTGGATTTAACCAATCGTCAACTTTATCATAAAGCAATTGATATAAGTTCCTTTCTGCAATGGCGAAATGTGCATTAAATGTCATTCCCTTTTTCACCTGGCCCTTATATCCGTTCTTTAGCTTTAAATAATCCCGGTTTAGTTTACATTTTACTTTAAAATATGGGATTTGATTCAGCAGAACGATATCATCAGCGATATCGGTAACTACCCCCGAAAGCAGGCCCCACTGGTTATAATTGAAGGCATCTATCTGAAAGCGCACTGTTTGCCGGGTTTTAATCAAGCCAATATCAGCAGGTTTTATATAGCAAACGGCAAGCAAAGCGCTATCGGGCGATATCTCTCCGATTTTTTGGTTAGCTGCAATAAACGAGCCCAGCTGAAGTCCGGATAAATTTTGAACTGTTCCAGACACGCGTGCGGTTAAGTGATACATTTTCTCCTGCTCCATCACCTGGATCTTTTGGTTCTCCAAATCTTTCAGTTCTTTTCTGTACTGGTTAGATTCTGTTTGCCATTGGGTGATGTATTTTTTAGCTACCAGTTTAAAATCTGAAAGCGCTTGTTCGTAGTTAAACTTATATTGTTCGTACTCTGCTTCGGTAACTACTTTTTTGCCATAAAGTATTTCGTATCTTTTGTAAATTTTAGCAGCCTGCTCACGTGCATTTATAGCATTTTGCAGTTGCTCTGTATATTGCTGCCAGCTTGCCGCATAAAGGCCTGTTTGCAATGCAGGTTGCCCTGCATTGCTTAATTTGGCCTCATGTAGAAGAGAGAGCGCGTCATTTAACAAATCTTTTAATTCGCGTAAACGTGTATTTAAAATCGTATTTTGTGTTTGGGGTATAGTGGGGTCGATATTTAAAAGCACTTGCCCTTTTTTTATCTTTTTATTATCAACCAAATTAATCAGGGTAATTTTGCCGGCCACAGGCGAAAGCAGCTCTGTACGCTCAATATTGCTTTGCAAAGAGCCACTGCCATTAACACTTACAGTGGTATAAATAAAAGGTAAGACTGCAAAAGCGACAATAACAGCCAGCATGGTTACTACATAAATAACCTGGGTACTGAGTTTGGTTTGATGTAAAAAAACCAGGGTGTTGTCTTCAAAATTGGCATCTTCTATAAATGGCATAATCATCAATTGGCTTTTGTTATGACCAAGTTTGATATTATTCATTTAACGTACAAAAAAGATACACCAAATGGCTTATTGTAGGGATGAAAGCTAGGATTATGTACTTACAATGAATTTCGCCTAAACACCTGTAGAAATGATTTTTTAGCGTAAAATTCTTTTTAAAAGGCCAATATTTTATTGATATAATGCATCATTATTAATGACAAGTACCAAAAACCGGCACTTTATATTTTAGAAAATACTTTAAATAAAAATGCAACTGTTTAGTAAAAAGAATTGCCTTCAAGTATTCTTTTTGAAAAGAAAAGTTTGGCTGATTCTGTCCGATTGCAAATTGTATTATTTTATTTTGCCGGCGCTGATATGGTAACATTTTTTTCTGCATCAGCATCTTGTTTCCCAAGATTGAAACCAAATTTAAAAAGTTCAAAAGAGATCCAGGCGATTAGAATAAGAAACAGTGCAAACATATAAGCTCCGTCATCCTTTTTAATTGAATTTTCGATAATCATAAGTTTATTTATAAGATAAAAGCTAAATTATATTTACACAATATGGAAAAGCAAAATAATTCCATTACAACAACTGTGTAACAACATTGAATACCCTATTCCATACTTAATACGTACATATCCAAAGCCTAAACCTGCAAATATTTGTGAGGAGAAATAAAAAATCCATTTAAGCGTAGGAAAAAAGCTGCTGCAATAACAATTCAGTAAGCTAACCTGCATTTCGTCGTTCCCAGTCAAAAAAATTGATACAATTACTCATGGGGTGGTGTATTAAAATCAGCAACCAGAGTTGGGAACGACGAAACTGATCGCATGAATTGTCAGGCATGTATTTAATTTAATAAAGGCATAAATCACCTACTGTAAGGATATCATTAATACGGATAATATCAAGTAACACTTAAAACGTATCGAATTACATACAAATCATATCAAGAAACACTCAAAATGCATCGAATTACATACAAATCATATCAAAAAAGACTGAAATCATATCAAGCAACACTCAAAATGTATCGAATTACATACAAACAGTATTAATATAGACTAGACCTGTATCTCATTATAACATAAACCCATTAAATACAACTATCTACTATACATTTTATATTATACAATATTGTATTTTAAAATAGTTTATTTAAATCATATAATATAGCCTATAATTGTAACCGCAACAATAAACACAAACTAAACAATTTATCGGTTTGGTACCGACAAACGACCGTTTGGTGTATTGTTTTTTGTCATTAGTTTCAAAAGCAACATTTTTAAGTTCTTTTATTTAAAAATCTGAATATTACGACCATGAAAAACAAAAAATTAGAAAAAGTAACCAAGTTCATTTTTAAAAGAAATGATATTTTAAGCTTAAGTAAAGAACAAATGCAAAAAATTAATGGCGGAAATGGCCAAGACTACCTGGGCGGTCCATCAACCAATCCTGGTTGTGTAGAAAATAAAACTGTGGCCGCAACAGTTGTTGGCTAAATTAGGTCGATGGCATCTATCAGTGATAGATACCATCGACTCTATTCGTTTGCCTTAGTTTATAATATTATTGAATCAAATTTCATCAGTTAATGAAATATATCTATCCCCTGTTTTTTTTCCTCCTATACTTTCTTGATTCCAATGCCCAAAACTGCAACTGTGGTAGCAATTTCCAATACCTTGTAAAAAAAATCGAGAAAAATTACGTTGGTTTTTCAGATAAAGTTACCCCTGCTAACAAAAAACGTTTTCAAAAATTTACGGATAGCCTGCAAAAAATTGCTGATCAATCCAATCCATATAAATGTTTAAGTATTAGTAGAGAATGGCTGGCCTTTTTCAAAGATAAACACATAAATTTTGGGATGGACTTCGAGAAGTTAAACCCTGATTCAGTAAAATCTTTTTTTGCAGACGAAGAAAAAACGCCATGGACAGAAAACAATTTCAAAAACTATTTAGATGCAAACAAAGGAAAGCTAGATGAAATAGAAGGAGTTTGGTTTTCTGGCATTTATAAACTTGGCATTGTAAAAGACCAGGCTAACAAGTCATTATTTATTGGTTTTATATTAAAAGCTGATGGTTACAGATGGGATGCTCAGCAGATAAAACTTAAAATAACTAAGACCAATAAAGGTTATAGCACAAGTAATTTTAAAGGTGGAGATCATTCAGAACAATTTCCAATTTTGACTAAACAAAATGACACTTTGGATTTTGGAATCTTTGGAAAATGGTACAAGGGTATGCACAAAACAGTACAAGGCCCGGCAGCTACGCAGGTAGATTACAGTCCAAAATTCAAGGTTGCAAATGATACGACTTCAATATTTGAGTTACCTTCTTTTTACTCCTTAGATTACATTGCTCAGGTAGATAGTTTAATAAGCGCCAACAAACCTATATTAACAAAAACAAAGCATTTAATTATTGACTTAAGAAATAATAGTGGTGGATCTGTATTGATATACCAAAAGTTAATACCCTATATATATACAAATCCTATATTACAGGAAGGAGGTAGTGTTTTGGCAACTGTAGAAAATATAAGAGATGGTTATTCAACAGAATATCCACAAATGTCGGATAGTATTAAAAGTGTTTTCAGGAAAAATTTGAATAGACTAAAAGCGCATACAGGTGAATTATACAACCTCTACCCTGTTGACACAATTAAGCTTCAAACAGTACTCCAAAATCCGGCAAGAATTTCTTTTCTTGTTAATAAGGAGACTGGTAGTGCTGCAGAACTTTTTTTACTCGAAGCCAGGCAAAGCACAAAAGTTAAACTATACGGTACTAACAGTGCTGGTGTAGTAGATTATACTGAAACGGTCAAAGCAACTATGCCTTGCCCTTTTTATACTTTATGGTATCCAGCATGTAAATCAACCAGACTACCAGATTTCCCATTGGATAATATTGGTATTAAACCTGATATTGAAATACCTGATACCGTACAAGACTGGATTGAATTTGTAATAAACTATCGTAAAAATTAATTCAAAATTGTGTTACAGAGATATAAATTAATAAGCTATCACTTAATTTTCTGGCTACTATACATGTTGTTAGGGAGTTTAATGGAATACGCAACTAATCCCAAAAGCTATAATTTTAGTGCGGCAGATATGTTGTTTACCCATTTACCCAATATATGTACCGTATATCTCTCAATCCTTGTATGTAAAAAATGGGCAAAACCTTTAAAGGTACTCCCATTGCTTATTGGACTGTGTATCGCTTATATATGTTCATTTTTCAACTGGTTTTTCACAGCTTATTATATCCGTCCACTGATTAATGCCAATGGGGCAGCTTTGGGCCAGATTGATTATTTTCATTTTGGAATCACCGTTCTTTGGGTATTTGTTAGATATGCAGTATTTGGATTTGGCTATTATTATGCAAGTGAAACAATTGAGCACGAACGCAAACTCCGTCTCATCGAAAAAGAAAAACACGAAGCAGAATATGCCTTTCTCCGCGCCCAGATTAACCCCCATTTTTTAAACAACACGCTCAATTTCTTTTTTGCCAAATCGTTACCCTTATCACCAGAATTAGCCGATGGTATTTTAACACTAAGTGAAATTATGCGCTATTCGCTCGAAATGGATAAAGACGACCGGCTTACTTTAATTGAAGAGGAAATTGCCCATATCAATAATGTGATTAAGATTAATCAATTGCGTTTCAACAACAAACTGGAAATTGATTTTAATATCAATGGGAATACCAGCAGTGTAAAAGTAATTCCCTTGATCCTGATTACCATCGTAGAAAATATATTAAAGCATGGTAATTGTACAGAAAAAACACATCCTGTTAAAATAGCGCTAAATATAAATGACAATGATATCCAGCTCAAAACCTGGAACCTGAAGAAAAACGGGCCAAAAGAACTTTCAAGTGGCATAGGTATGGAAAATATTCAAAAAAGACTCAGCAATCATTATAAAAATCAGTTTTCAATAAACATTAATGAAACCGAACTCGATTACAATCTCGAATTAACCTTACCCTATAACAAAGTGATCAATCACCAGGAAAAACCAACCTCGCCTGATCATTTAAGTTTTATGCAGCACTTTCAGCTTGCCCAAATTAAACCTCAACCTTATACCTCATGATAAACTGCATTATTATTGATGATGAAGAACATGCCATTGAAGTAATACAACATTACCTGAATCCTGTAACAGCCATACAAATTATGGCCACATTTACCAATCCTATTGATGCCCTTAGCTTTTTAAGCCACAATCAGATAGACCTAATTTTTTTAGATATACACATGCCGGCCATTTCGGGTATTGAGTTTATACGGGCATTAAACAACAAAAGTGTACAGGTAATACTCACTACGGCTTACAAGGAATTTGCTACCGATGGTTTTGACCTGGACGTGGTAGATTATTTGGTTAAGCCCATACCCTTGCCGCGTTTTTTAAAGGCAATAACTAAAGCGCAGGAGATCATTAATGCCAGAAACAGCAAGAAACCACAGCCCCAACCGGAAGATGATTACTTCATGGTTAAAACCGAGACGAAAGGTAAAATGCTTAAAATTAATATTGCCGAAATTGATTTAATTGAGGGCATGAAAAACTATGTTGCCTTTCATCACAATGGCATTAAAACACTGGCATTATTAACGATGAAAGATGTAGAAGACCGTTTACCCAGATCTCAGTTTGCCAGGGTACAAAAGTCGTTCATTGTGGCCGTCAATAAAATTACATCCATTGATGGGAACCAGGTATTTATAAAAGGGGTTACCGCAGAAGTAATTATTGGTGAAACCTACCGTAAAGATTTTCTGGATATGATGAAGCAAAAACTGCTCATGTAAATGCGACAATATACCCTTCCTAATTTTCCCTTTACCATAAAAATTTTGTTGAATGGCTGGGCTTAACAGCGTGGGAATATACCCTTAAATTGTAACCAGATTTTAACTAAAACCAACTCAAAATTAACGTTCTCCAAATCCAGCTACTTCACTCAAACGTTTGCCCTATTTTCTTTACAGAATAATAGAATTGGCTATGTTAAAAAGCACTATCTTTGCCCAACTCATAAAAAATACATTATGCTTAAAGGATTTTTTAACGTACCTACCCCGGTAAACGAACCTATTTTAAACTACGGACCAGGCAGCAAAGAACGTGCTTTATTGAAAGAAGCATTGGCCGAGGCCCGCGCACACCAACAAGACATTCCGATGTACATTGGAGGTAAACAAGTTCATACTACCAAAAAAGGTAAAGTTGTTCCACCTCACGATCATCAACATATTTTAGCGCAATACAGTATTGGTGATAAAACCCATATTGCACAAGCGATTGATGCAGCTTTAGCTGCAAAACAAGACTGGGAAAACCTGGCCTGGGAGCACAGAGCAGCAATCTTTTTAAAAGCTGCTGATTTAATTGCCGGTAAATACCGTTATAAATTAAATGCAGCAACCATGCTTGGCCAAAGCAAAAATGCTTATCAGGCAGAAATTGATGCCGCTTGTGAGCTGATTGATTTCTTACGTTTTAACGTAAGTTACATGGTTGATATTTACAAACAACAACCTCCTGTTTCACCACGCGGAAGCTGGAACCGTGTAGAGCAACGTCCTTTAGAAGGTTTCGTATTTGCTCTTACACCTTTCAACTTTACTGCCATTGCTGCAAATTTACCTGCTTCTGCAGCCATGATGGGTAATGTGGTGGTTTGGAAACCTGCCGATACACAAGTATATGCAGCTAACCTGTTAATGGAAATTTTCCGTGAGGCGGGCTTACCGGATGGCGTTGTAAATTTAGTTTATGCCGACGGACCAGAAACGGGTGATGTAATTTTTAACCACCCTGATTTTGCAGGTATCCACTTTACAGGTTCTACAAAAGTTTTTCAGGAAATCTGGAAAACCATTGGCACCAATATTCACAAATACAGATCTTACCCACGTATTGTAGGCGAAACCGGTGGTAAAGATTTTATTCTTGTTCACCCATCTGCACAAACCAAAGTGGCCAGTACAGCTATTGTACGTGGTGCTTTCGAATATCAGGGACAAAAATGTTCAGCAGCCAGCCGTGTGTACATCGCGAAAAGCCTTTGGCCTGAAATTAAAGAACAGATGTTAGCCGATTTAGCTACATTTAAAATGGGTGGTACAGAAGACTTCACCAACTTTATTAAT
Source organism: Pedobacter ghigonis (assembly GCF_903166585.1). Classification (GTDB taxonomy): domain Bacteria; phylum Bacteroidota; class Bacteroidia; order Sphingobacteriales; family Sphingobacteriaceae; genus Pedobacter; species Pedobacter ghigonis. The sequence goes on along the minus strand of NZ_CAESCM010000006.1, from coordinate 281,094 downwards.
GCGGTAATTGATGAGCGCTCGTTTGATAAACTGGCTAAATACATCGATCAGGCTAAAAAAGATAAAGGTGTTGAAATTATTGCAGGTGGTAATTACGATAAGAGCAAAGGTTATTTTGTTGAGCCAACTGTTTTGGTGGTTGACGATCCGAAATACACCACCATGTGCGAAGAATTGTTTGGTCCGGTTTTAACTGTTTATGTTTATGCTGACCAGGATTTCGATTCAGTTTTAGAACTCATTGATACCACTTCGCCTTATGCCTTAACTGGTGCATTAATTGCACAAGACCGTTATGCAATTGAGCAAGCAAGTCATGCTTTACGTAACTCGGCCGGTAACTTCTACATCAACGATAAATGTACAGGTGCAGTTGTTGGTCAGCAGCCTTTTGGCGGTGCCAGAGGTTCGGGTACAAACGATAAAGCGGGATCGATGATCAATTTATTGCGTTGGGTTTCTCCACGTACCATTAAAGAGGTTTTCGAATCTCCAACTGATTACCGTTACCCATTCTTAGCTGAAGATTAATACAGTAAGAAACATCATATCAAAACCTCCGGAAAGCCCGGGGGTTTTTCTTTTTTCTTTGAATGTCATCCTGAGGGGTAATTTATTCATAAAAATCAATGTGAATAACAGCCCATTCAGGACCGTCATTTTGAGGTAAGATTGCATGCCTGCTGCAGGCATGCAATCTTACTACTATGGGTGGAAAAAAGCATTATTTCCAGTTTCAACTAGCGATCGTTGTAAGATTGCTTCGTCGTTCCTCCTCGCAATGACGAATCTTCTATTGGGCCTGTCAATGGTAGCTTGTCGAAGGACCTTAGCTGATTCCAATGCGATAAGCAAAGGTTAACAGGAAAGCTATTTTGAAAAAATCAAATCACTTTATTGTTTACCGCATAAGAAAGTGCTTCGACAATATTGCTAACCCTAAAATTCTCGAATATTTTTCGCCGGTAGTACTTTACGGTATCAGGAGAAACAAATATTTTGTCGGCGATCTGGTTAATGGTTAAGCCTTGTGCATATAACCGTAAAACTTCGAGTTCGCGCTCACTCAGCTGCGGTTTGGACTGTTTGCTCCAAACCTGTTTTTTTTCATCAAGTTCCCAAAGCTGATCGGAACCATGTTTGTGAATTGCTGCATTGCCTGCCGTTTTATTGGCCGAAATGGAAACCACGCAAATGGCTTTCCACATCTTCCCTTCGGCATTGAGAAAAAGCGGGGTAAGCTTATGGTTAATCAGGCTGGCTTTTCCTCCCTTGTTAAGTAAATGAAAATCGTAGGTAATACTGTATAGCTTCTTTTCGTTAAGAGGTAATTTCTCAAAAAAATTGAATCCGCTTTCGTTAATCAAATCCAGCAATTGCAGGTCCTTTTCAGGCACATTGTTAAAGTAAAACCCATAACCCAAAGCCATTACCTCTGCCACGGTATGGCCGCATAGAAAAAGTGGATTGCTCGATACGTATTCGAATTTCATTTCGGCATAGTCGATAACATACACACTTTGATAGGTTAATTTTTCGAAAGCGCTTATGGCTTCCAGATAATTATCCAACTGGAGTATATCTTCGGAAGTTACATTTTCTATTTTGTTTTTGGTAAGTAACCCTGTGTGGTTATCGGCTTTCATGACACTACTAAAATAGCAAAATTACACTAAAGTGTAGCCGCCATTCAGATTACATTGCTGAATTTTGTTGTTCAGCACTAAATCATTATGGCAGCAGAACAACTATCTAAACTAGACTTCTCCGAATTAAACAAAAACAAAGCAAAATTAAAGTCTGTAATTATTGCAGGTGCAATTGTTTGGCTATTGTTGCTGTTCGCAGTAATTTACCTGTTCATATTTAAATCGAAATCGGCTATTCCATTTGTGGCCATTCTGATTGCAGTACCCATCACCTTTTTACCGGCCATTAACAGCCTGGTTGAAGTGAATAAAGAAATAAAATCGCGCAATCAAAATTAATTGGCAATGATGGCAATCTGTAACAGCTGCAATCAGGACGTACCTGAGAACTACTGTGGTAAATGTGGCGAACCGGCCAAACTTAAAAGAATCGACCGGCATTATATCCAGCATGAAATAGAACACATTCTACATTTAGAAAAGGGGATATTTTATACCATTAAAGAGCTATTAATCAGGCCCGGACAAACCATCCGGAATTTCATTTCCAACAACAGAAGCCGACTGGTTAAACCAATTGTATTTGTTATTGTAACCTCTTTAATTTATACATTAATTAACCACTTTTTCCACATTGAAGAAGGTTACTTTAATTTCGACAGAACCAAAACTGCAGCCATAAACCCGATTAACGAATGGGTGCAGAGCCACTATGGTTATGCCAATATCATTATAGGGGTGTTTTCGGCATTATGGCTGAAACTCTTTTTCAGGAAATATGATTATAATTTCTTCGAGTTACTCATTCTTTTGTGCTTTCTGCAAGGAATGGGCATGCTCATTTTTGCATTTTTTGCCATAATTGAAGGACTCATCCATACCCATCTTATGAAATATTCCGGGATGCTTTTTATGATCTACTTTACCTGGGCTGTGGGGCAGTTTTTTGAAAAAGGTAAATATATCAATTACCTGAAAGCTTTGGGCGGTTATATTCTTGGAGTATTTACTTTTACGGCTTGTACCATATTTTTAGGATTACTGGTATACGTTGTTTTCAAACATTAATCCGGCTTCCTGCTCCTGAAGGTGTTTAAGCACTAAAACTCCCTGTTGTAACCTGGAAAAAGCATGCGCTCGACATTAAGTTCGATTGTTCCAATCAGGAAGCTAAAACCAATCTGTTTTTGCAGTGTTTTGATATAAACAACTCAGCTACAGCTCATGGAAAACCAAAAAGAAAACAACGAAAATCTCGGCAATAAAAACATCGAAAATACGGCAGATCAAAGCAATATGCCCGATCAGCAGGTGCCGCGCCACCGCAGCAATGATAAAGCGAAAAAGAATACTGTAGAAACCGAAGCGGGCAACCTGGGCCGCGATTTCGGAATGGGAGATTTTGGTTCGGAAGAAGCCAGAACTGATGCCGAAAAGGGTAATAAAGGACATGCAGGTAATATGCCCAACAGTACAGAAAAATAAAGCCCGGATAAATCCGGGCTTTCCTAACAACTAAAAAATAACATCTAAAAGATGTTTTTAACTTACTTTAAAAGCGGCAGAAACATCATCAAGACCTGTACTTGTTACTTTAAGATCTTTAATTAGTCCCGTTTTTAAACTATATACCCAGGCATGAACCGCCAACTCCTGGCCGTTTGCCCATGCACTTTGTACAATAGAAGTATTCATCACATTTGATGCTCCTTCGATAGCATTCAACTCAACCAAACGGTCAAAACGCTGATTCTCATCTTTAATGGTCGACATTTCGCGTTCGTGGGTACGGTATACATCGCGGATGTTTCTTAACCAGTTATCGATAATACCAACTTGTTTGTTGCCAAGGGCAGCTTTAACACCACCACAACCATAATGACCGCAAACAATTACATGTTTAACTTTTAAAACATTAATTGAATAATCGAGTACCGAAAGTAAATTCATATCGGTATGCACTACCACATTGGCAATATTGCGGTGAACAAAAACATCACCTGGTTTAGTGTTTGTAATCTGGTTTGCGGGTACACGGCTATCCGAGCAGCCAATCCACAATACCGGCGGGCTCTGACCTGCTGAAAGTTTATCGAAAAAAGAAGGGTCGTTATCGATCATATCTTTAACCCAATCTCTATTACCTTGTAACAGACTATCGTATGTTATATCTTGTGTTTCAATTGTTTTGGCGCACATAACTATAATTTATTTATATCTTCTTCTACTTTAATATTTAATTTAGGAACAGCATAATGCTTCTGTATGTTTTCGAGGGTTACAATAATCCCTTTAGTGTAGGCATTATGCTTATAATTGAAAATGGTTTCCAAAACATCCGGATCAATAAAACGGGCATTGGTACCATCAATAATCACATTTGTTTCTTTCGGTATATTCGTTAATACCACCTGTATTGCAGCTTTGTTTAAAAAGGAAACCTCTTCGGCCAGTTTAATCCGGATGTGTTTCTTATCGCCTTCGTTGGTAATGCGGTAAAAGAAGGGATTACGCATATTGGTACGAAGCAGGTAGAAAACAGAAACCAACATACCTACTGCCACACCTTTTAACAAGTCGGTAAAAATTACAGCAACTACTGTTACCACAAACGGCACAAACTGATCCCAGCCTTTGTGGTACATGTGTTTGAAAAGGCTTATCCTGGTTAGTTTATAGCCGGTTACCAAAAGAATTGCCGCCAAACAAGAAAGCGGAATCATGTTAATCACCTGTGGAATAAACAACAACGATAGCAATAACCAGATACCATGAAAAATGGCCGACATTTTGGTTCTCGCGCCAGCATTGGTATTTGCCGAACTACGTACAATTACTGATGTTAAAGGCAAACCACCTAACATCCCGCTGGTCATGTTACCAATACCTTGTGCAACTAATTCTCTGTTTGTAGGCGATACACGCTTAATCGGATCGATCTTATCAATGGCTTCGATACTTAACAAGGTTTCTAAACTCGCAACCACCGCAATGGTTAAAGCTACAATATATACATCCTTATTGCCCAAAGCAGAAAAATCGGGCATTGAAAATAGTCCCAAAAACTCTCCAAAACCACTTACTACCGGAATCTTTACCATCTGATCGGGCCTAAGCTCGTGGTTGGTGCCCGCAAAAATAAGGCTTCCAACTACACCAATGGTTACTACAATTAGCGGAGCAGGCACAACGCTCAGTTTTTTCAATTTTGGCCAAATCAACAATACGGCAACCGAAATAACACTAATCAATACCGCTGCCAGACTAAAATGGCCAAGGGCTGCTGTTATTGCCGAAAATGTATTTTCGTGATCTTGCTGAAGAAAACCTTCATCCCCACTAAAATCGCTATCTACTCCTAAAGCATGCGGTAATTGTTTTAATATTAGGATGATACCAATTGCAGCCAACATCCCTTCAATTACACTCGAAGGAAAGTAGTTTCCAATGGTTCCTGCCTTTATCAGTCCCAAAATCATCTGGAAAAAACCGGCTAAAAACACTGCCAGTAAAAAGGTTTGATAATTGCCCAGAGAAGTTATTGCGCCTAATACAATAACCGTTAAGCCTGCTGCGGGACCACTAACACTGAGCTGCGAACCACTACATGAGGCTACTACTATACCACCAATAATTCCGGTAATTAAACCGGCAAATAATGGGGCACCTGAGGCAAGCGCAATACCTAAACACAGCGGCAAAGCCACTAAAAAAACTACAATACTTGAGGGTAAATCTTTCTTTAGATTCTTTTTAAGAAAATATTTCTTCACATCCGTACCTGAAAAGGCCGGGTTAAACTTTTGCATAACAATATAATTATCTGGTAAATTTTAACGAATAAAATCGTGCGGAAAACCAAAATGCCATAACCTGGCCACTACCTCAATGCAGTGTAGCATCAGATAATGAAAAATGGTTTATCCTGAAAAAAACTAGATAACGTTAGGTGGGGGTGTTGGAACAGTAGGGTGATATGGATCTACATACCGCTTGAAATGCTCTATAAAACTGCTCTTCAAAAAGAAATGACTCGAAGAGAACTCGTAAGCAAAAATAGGATGGTTAAGTTCAATAAGTTTGAAATCGGTAAATTTCGCGGTGTCTTTGGCGGCATCTTTTCCGCCTTCATGCTCTAACTCAATTTGCATGATTACGGCGTTCATAATTTCCTTATCAATGCTGGTACAAAATACCGGCGCACCAGAAATGCCCATCTTCGCCATGAAGATAAACATGAATGCTGACACGATTAAATATTTGTACTTCCTTAAAAACATCGATTGATTTCTAATCTTATTCTAATGTAACGTTACAAAAATAAACGGATATTTGGTTTTTCAATGCGATAAGCTGTAAAAAAAATGTAATATACTAAAAATCGACGGTCGTTTAGTCGCTATTTTCAAGTCTGCCAGCTTTTTAAAAGTTGGTGCAAACAGATCATTTAATCAATTGCAATAGCCACTGGATGAAATTATATCCACTATCCTTGCAATACCGTTGTTAATTTTTAAATTTAAAATCTCATCGTTAGGCAATGGATAAAAAAATAGCATTACTTCAGGATAAAATAAAACAGGCTAACCTTGGTGGCGGGCAATCCAGAATAGATAGTCAGCATAAGAAAGGTAAACTTACTGCCCGCGAGCGCATTCATTTCTTACTAGACGAAGGTAGTTTTGAAGAAATTGGCATGATGGTTACCCACCGCAGTACCGATTTTGGTATGGAAGCCGAAAAATACCTGGGTGATGGCGTGGTTACCGGTTACGGCACGATAAACGGAAGATTAACCTATGTTTTTTCACAGGATTTCACCGTGTTTGGCGGCTCTTTATCCGAAACACATGCCGAAAAAATTTGCAAACTGATGGATATGGCCATGAAAAACGGAGCACCGTTAATTGGCTTAAACGATAGTGGTGGAGCACGTATTCAGGAAGGTGTGGTTTCTTTAGGTGGCTATGCCGATATTTTTTACAAGAACGTGCAGGCCTCGGGAGTAATTCCTCAACTATCGGCCATTATGGGACCATGTGCAGGTGGTGCCGTTTATTCGCCAGCCATAACCGATTTTATTTTGATGGTCGAAAACACCTCGTATATGTTTGTTACCGGCCCCAATGTGGTTAAAACCGTAACACACGAAGAGGTAACTTCCGAAGAGCTCGGCGGTGCAGCCACCCATGCTACAAAATCGGGGGTTACGCATTTTGCCTGTGCCAACGAAATTGAAGCCATTAACCATGTAAAGAAACTATTAAGCTATATGCCGCAAAATTGCGAAGAAATAGCCAGCCACCTGCCCTACCAGCCTACTGATGAAAGCCGGCCAGGGCTGAATACCTTTATGCCACAAAATGCATCACAGCCATACGATATCCGCGAGGTAATTTCGGTTGTTGCTGATGCGGATAGTTTTTTAGAGGTACATGCCGCTTTTGCCGAAAATATTGTAGTGGGTTTTGCCCGCCTGGCCGGACGTAGTATCGGTATTGTGGCTAATCAACCTGCCTATTTGGCTGGGGTTTTAGACAGCAATTCATCTACCAAAGCTGCGCGGTTTGTTCGCTTCTGCGATTGCTTTAACATTCCGCTGTTGGTATTTGAAGATGTGCCTGGCTTTCTGCCCGGAACCGACCAGGAGTGGAATGGTATTATCAGCAACGGCGCTAAATTATTGTATGCCTTTAGCGAAGCCACAGTACCCCGTATTACTGTAATTACCAGAAAAGCTTATGGTGGTGCTTACGATGTGATGAACAGCAAACACATCGGAGCAGATATGAATTACGCATGGCCAAGCGCCGAAATTGCTGTAATGGGCGCAAAAGGAGCTGCCGAAATCATCTTTAAAAGGGAAATTACCGCAGCAGAAAATCCTGAAGAAAAATGGCTGGAGAAGGAAAAACTTTACTCCGATATTTTTGCCAATCCTTACCGTGCTGCCGAGCGAGGTTTTGTTGATGAGGTAATAGAACCTGCCCAAACCCGCATTAAGTTGATAAAAGCTTTCAAAATGTTAGAAAATAAGGTGGTTAATAATCCGAAGAAGAAACACGGAAATATACCTTTGTAAGGATGGTAGATGGATGATGTAAAATGGAATATGGATGAGGTAAGATGGAAGATGGATTGATCACATTAACCATTATCCATTTTACATCATCCATCTCACATTATCCACCTTACCTAATACATTTTACCTACTTTACATGTTAAAGCGCGCCGATATTATCCTAATGGCCTTTTGCACAGGTCTTATAGTTGCCAACATTTATTATTGCCAGCCATTGGTGGTATTAATTGCCAAAGATTTCAATCTCACCGAAACCAATGCAGGTAGAATTACCTACCTCACGCAGATCGGTTATGCTTTAGGTCTTTTTCTTTTGGTGCCACTCGGCGATATGTTTGAAAGAAAAAAACAGATCCTGATCATTACCGGTCTGGCTATTTTCGCATTGCTGCTTGCAGCGCTTTCACGTACTTTTTTCGTATTGGAAATTGCCTCGGTGCTTATTGGTGCATGTTCTATTGTACCGCAGCTTATTTTACCACTGGCTGCTAACCTGAGTACCGACGAAAACCGCGGAGCCAATATCGGCATGATTATGAGTGGCTTACTGGTAGGCATCCTGGCATCACGGGCAGTTAGCGGAAGTATTGGCTTTTGGCTAGACTGGCGGGCTGTTTACTACATTGCTGCCGCCATTTGTGCTTTGTTAATTATACTAATGGCCAAACGCTTCCCGCAAAGTTACCCAGCTTTTAAAGGCACTTATAAAGAATTAATGCGCTCTATGCTTGGCTACATCAAAACCCAGCCGGCATTAAGAGAAACTTCGATCATTAACTTTTTGGCTTTTGCCATTATCAGTGCCTTTTGGACTACCATGGTGCTGTTTCTGGCCAACCCACCGTTTAATTTCCAAACGCTACAAATTGGTTTATTTGGAATTGCAGGTGCGGCAGGTGCTTTGGCGGCTCCCCTGGTTGGTAAATTAAGTGATGGTGGCAATCCACGCAAAAACCTGATGATTGGCTTTATCCTTCAACTGGCAAGTATAGCTTTGTTTTATTTCACAGGCAGTCATTTATACTTATTTATAATCGGAATCGTCTTAATTGATATTGCTCAGCAGGCTATCCATGTAACCAACCAAACGCGCATTTACACCTTAATACCCGAAGCAAGAAACCGACTAAACACCATATTTATGTCTGTAAGTTTTATCGGGGCGAGCTGTGGTTCGGCATTGGGCCTTTGGCTCTGGGGGCAAGGCGGCTGGACCCTATTCTGTTATGGCATGACAGGCATTACACTAATTAACATTTTAATTTATAAATTTTACGGACAAAAAAAATTCAAACCTTAAATCAACAATCTTTTATGAAATCTAAAAACGCAATCAAAACAATCACTTTAATGTTAATTTGTTTAGCCATTTTCGGAAAAACGCATGCACAAGACAGTACAAAAACAGTTCAACCTACTGAAGTAAAGTCATTAAATAAAATAAGGCTAAACCTCTTGTCGGTACATTATGAGAGAGAGCAAAAGATAGGAAAATTAACCACTGTCTATGTAGGCGCGGGTATTGCCGGCACCTTTTTGATAGAGTATAATTACAATTATATGGCTGGAAGTGATACCAAAACGTATTTTGATCTTTCGCCAAACTTATATGCCGGAATCAGGAAATATTACAATTTTGAAAACAGAATAAAAAAGGGCAAAAAAACCATTAATAATGCCTCTAATTATTTTGGTCTCGATGTAGCCACTTATTTTTCTCCCTTTCTTAAAGAGGGTAATGTTAGTCAATATAACGTAATCGATTTTGAAATCGGAATTACACCACAGTGGGGTTTTCAGCGTAGTATTGGTAAGAAAACAAATTTCGAATTGTCATTAGGTCCAACTGTGCGCATCAATAAATATGAAACCTATTTCGGGGTTGACGGAAGAATAGGCTTTAGTTTTATGCTATAATTATGGTTCAAATTGAGCAAATATTCCCCTCATTAACCTGGCGCATCCGGCATGAAGCCATGTATGCCGATCAGCCTTTTGATATAGTAAAGCTAAAGGATGATTTTGATGGCATCCATTTTGGGCTATATGCCGACCACAAATTAACCGGTGTGGCTTCACTCTTTTATGAGGGTGATATTTATCAGTTTAGAAAACTGGCCGTATTACCCGCGGCTCAAAAACTAGGTTATGGCTCCCGGTTAATGGACTATATGATTGATTTTTGTAAAATTCAAAAAGCGGGCAAACTATGGTGCAATGCCCGTGTACAGGCTAAGGAATTTTATTTTAAATTTGGCTTCCACGAAACCGATAAAATCTTTTCCAAAGATGGAAATGACTTTGTGGTAATGGAAAAAGAACTAACATATTAATTGACAAAAGACAAGAAAGCGCATAACGCTATGCGCTTTGCACTTGCTATAAAACAAATATTATATGGCTAAGAAAAAAGACGACGAAAAGAAAAAACATGTAACTGTAGTCACTAAAAAATCGTTACAGTTTTTAGAAGAATACATCAATAACCCGGCTCCTACCGGTTACGAATGGGAAGGGCAAAAAATCTGGTTAAACTATTTAAAACCATATATAGACGAGCATTTTGTTGATAATTATGGCACGGCAGTAGGTGTAATTAACCCTAAGGCAGCCTATAAAGTAGTAATTGAAGCACATGCCGATGAAATTTCGTGGTATGTAAACTACATTACTGCCGACGGTTTAATTTATGTAATCCGTAACGGAGGTTCAGATCATCAGATTGCGCCATCAAAAAGGGTAAATATTCATACGGAAAAAGGCTTGGTTAAAGCTGTTTTTGGCTGGCCGGCCATTCATACCCGTCACGGTGAAAAAGAACAGGCTCCTGAGCTGAAAAATATTTTCCTGGATTGTGGCTGTACTTCGAAAGAAGAAGTAGAAAAACTGGGCATCCATGTGGGTTGCGTAATTACCTACGAAGATGAATTTATGGTGCTAAACGACCGTTATTATGTTGGCCGTGCGCTTGATAACCGTGTAGGTGGTTTTATGATTGCCGAAGTTGCCCGTTTATTAAAAGAAAACAAGAAAAAACTACCTTTCGGTTTATATATTGTAAACTCTGTACAGGAAGAAATTGGCTTACGTGGTGCAGAAATGATTGCACAGCGCATTAAACCCAATGTGGCTATTGTTACGGATGTAACTCACGATACCACTACTCCAATGATCAACAAAAATACCCAGGGCGATTTATCGGCAGGAAAAGGACCAGTAGTTTCTTATGCGCCTGCAGTACAAACAAACCTGAACAAATTATTGATTAAAACGGCCGAGAAAAACAATATTCCATTTCAGCGTCAGGCTTCTTCACGTTCTACCGGAACCGATACCGATGCCTTTGCCTACTCAAATGGTGGCGTACCTTCGGCATTAATCTCTTTACCATTGCGTTACATGCATACCACAGTAGAAATGGTACACAAGGAAGATGTTGATAATGTAATCAGTTTAATTTACGAAAGCTTATTAAACATTACCGACGGTCAGGATTTTAGAGAATTTAAATAGCAGGTTTAGAAAAACAGCTTTATAAGGAGTTAGGTTAAAACTTAACTCCTTTTTTATTGCTTAAAAAACTGAATCAAAGCCAATTAAACAGCAATTAAATTAAAACTTATAGCACTACGCTTTTTTATATTATTGCCCAAATTATCTCTACATTGTTTGCGCTATATTAATCAATAGCTTATTCATTTTATGAGATTAAGCCATAGAACACTCGACCTTGCCATGATATGCGATGCGCATTGGGATGTGGTTTTTAATCAGATTGGCCTCGGCTTTTGGGAACTGAGTTTACCCACAGGTATTCTCCGTTCGAGCACATCATTTAAAAAAAACTTCGGCTATCCTGCCGATGGTGTATTAACTTACGAAACAATATTAGGTTTAATTCTGCCCGAAGACCTGGACCGTGTTCAGGATGATATTGAACTAACCATTTCAAATGAGCAGCGCATTTACCATTCGGTTTACAGAATCCGCCGCCCGGATGGAGAAATCAGGTGGATCAGGGCAGACGGGATCATGTCGCAGCCAGAGGGCGAGCCTTTAAAATTAGTAGGAACCACACTGGATGTAACCGACGAAAAAATAACTAGTCCTCTTTAAGCGTTATCCAAACCGGGCCATGATCGCTGGTCTTTTCCCAGCCCCTCACCTGCCTGTCTACACCAGCCGATACTAAACGCTCGTTAGCCTTTGGGCTGAGTAAAAAGTGATCGATCCTTAAACCGGCATTACGCCCATAGGCATTACGGAAATAATCCCAAAAGGTATAAATGGTTTCGTTGGGATATAACTTTCTAATCGCATCTGTCCAGCCCTGCGCCAATAGTTTTTTAAACGCTTCGCGTGTTTCCGGACGGAATAATGCATCTTCCACCCAGCGCTCAGGTTTATAAGCATCCAGTTCGGTTGGGATTACATTATAATCACCTGCTAAAATTACAGGTGTATCACTTGCTAAAAGCTTAGCGGCATGCGCCGTAAAACGTTCAAACCATTGTAATTTATAATCGAATTTTGGCCCTGGTGCCGGATTGCCATTGGGTAAATAAAGGCAGCCAATAAGTACACCATTTACTGTAGCCTCGATATACCGGCTCTGCAGATCTTCCGAATCGCCGTCTAAACCTCGTCTCGATTCCTTTATTTCTAAATTACGGGCCAAAATAGCTACACCGTTCCAGCTTTTTTGTCCGTGCCAGATGGCATTATAACCAGCATCTTTAATGGCCTGTTCCGGAAATTTTTCTTCAGGAGCTTTTAATTCCTGTAAACACACTACATCGGGCTGCGTTTCTTCGAGCCAGCGCAATAAAACAGGCAAACGGCCATTTACCCCGTTTACATTATAAGTAGCTATCTTCATGTTATAAATCTCTGCAATAAAATTTAAAAATAGAACCAGTGCCTGTAATTTGTTTCAAAACCTTTACAACACCTTTGAAGTGTTTTTATTCAAAATAATTAAAGGTAATTTAAACTTTAGCCCTTATCTTGCACGTTAATTCAAATTATACCACTCAGTACCTATGCCGAAAGCAGTTTTAAACGTACCTCCTGCCGAACCCAAGGATATCCGTTGGTTTTATGACAAGTATGCCGCCATGCTGCTTGGTTATATAAATGGCATTGTTCAGGATCACCGAAAATCGGAAGATCACCTGATTTCCATTCTTACTGCATTTACTGCAGAATTTGGTGCAACAGAAAAAAGCCAGCTGGGTATTTGGCTGGAGCTACGCCAGTATGCACAAAGCAAACTGACACTGGTTACCGAAAAAGATCATTCACTAGCCCCTGCTCCCGTAAATAGCAATGGTAACCTGGATTTGTTAGACGATTTAGAGAAGCAAATTTTTTGTGCCGTATATTATCACGGAAAATCGATTTCGTACCTGGCCGCAACATTGGGTAGCGATGAAGACGAAATCCGCAATCAACTGAAACGCTCAATAGATAAAATGAGGAGGAGCCGTGGAAATTAAAAGGATTATAGAAAGTGGTTTAATGGAAACCTATGTTATGGGTATCGCCACTGAAGAAGAAGTACAGCAGGTTTTATTGCTCAAAAAAGAATATCCGGAATTTAAGGATGCCCTTGCAAGCCTTGAACTGGATATGGAAATTTTGGCCCAGGGAATGGCCATTATGCCTCCTCCAGGTACACTCGAAAAAATTGAGACCGAAATAAACGAGATTCAACGCCGTAACCAGGTGGTACAAAAAGTTGCCCGGCCTAAAACCGAACAAGGTAGCAGCGATAATGGCAGAGAAGAAAAATACATTGAGGTAGAGGCTGAGTCGAACCAGATGCGGGTAAACAAAGCCTGGAAATGGATCTTTATTGCCGTATTTATTCTTGGAAAAATATTTCTGGCCAGCGCCATTTATTTTTACCTGGAAAACAGGCAGGCCCGCGAACAGATAAACGAATTAAAATTAGAGTTAAAACAAAAGATAAAATAAAAAGAAGGTTTATTTTCACAAATAATCCCGAATTTTAAAACCAATACTAAACTGAAATGTTTAGTTGTTTAATTCATTCATGTTTGAGCGCATGTTTGAGTTTAGATATAGGGATAGACTTGCTTAGTCTGTCCCTTTTTTATTCCACACGCTGTAATTAACTCCCTTTAAGCAGCCATATCGGCATTATAATTTTTAAGCATTTTCTTTAAAAGCCCTCTGGCCACATGTATTTTGGTTTTTACGGTACCCAGCGGAATATCCAGTTCGGCTGCAATTTCATGGTATTTATATCCTTCAAAATACCGGCAAAAGCAAAAGCGGCAATCTTCTGGCAGGGCATTTAATGATCTTTGTATATCCTCCATCATAAACTTGGCACTTCCACCATTTGATGAGGCACTTGGAGCAAGCTGTACGGATGTCAAATCTTCTTCCTGCTGTATAATTTCATTTTTGCGTTTCACCTTATAGTAATGGTTGAGAAAAGTATTTTTTAAAATGGTAAAGAGCCAGGCCCTTACATTGCTACCTAATTCGAACTTACCCGAAAAACGGAAGGCTTTCATAAAGGTATCCTGTACAAGATCTGCCGCGTCATCTTCATCGCGTGTATAAGCTAAGGCGCGGTCAAAAAGCGGCTGCCTGTATTGGTAAATGTCGCAGTTGAAATTTAAAGTTTCCATACTTGGTTTTGAGGGTTGGTGTAGGTAATCAACAAACACAAGTGCTTTGTGTTATTTGTAGAAATACCCGATTTTTTACGGTTTCTTTAAATCAGCAAAAAACAGCCCTAAAAATGGCCAAAATGTTAGGTAACATAACCGTTTCGCATGGCAAAACGAACCAAAGAAGCAGAGTTTTTAGTACCGGTTTTACTGATCAGCGCCTCTCTCTGGCTCTCAACAGTACGCCTGCTCAGGTATAATTTATCGGCAATTTCCTGATTGGTGAGCCCCTCGGCAATGAGCTTTAATACGTTAATTTCACGCTCTGAAAAGTTAATTCCATTACTCATATTTTGAGCAAGCATGTTTAGCTGATTGTTAAAACGTTCCAAAATAGAGATGCATAAATCAGAAGAAAGGTAGCGTTTTCCTTTCATTACATGTTGCAGGCAGAACAGCAATTCGTCTTCTTCAATATCCTTTGACAAATAAGCTGAAGCACCTGATGTAAAGGCATTTGATGCATATTTTTCATCATCTAAAATCGATAAAACAACCACTTTTACCGGGTATCCTTTTGTTTTAATGGTATTGGTTAGTGCTATTCCATCGAGCTTTGGCATCACAATATCAGATAAAACAATATCAGCTTCTACTCCCTTTTCAAGAAGGTCCAAAACGGCTAAGCCGTCTGATACTTCTGCAATAACTTTGATGCCTTCATATTTTTCAATAAGTGCTTTAAGAGAAGCCCGGACAATATTATGATCATCCGCAAGAATAATGTTAATCATAACTCAAATATAACTTACGGTAAAGTAAAATTAAAAACGGCTACTTCGGGAGCTCAATATAGAAGGTGGTTCCGATGCCAACTTTGCTGGTAAACCAGATTTTTCCCTGATGCAATTCTACAATGGCTTTGATAATCCCCATTCCAAAGCCTCCAGATTCTTCGCCTTTTAAACCCTGCCGCATGGTTTGGGGTAAACGATCGAAAAGGCCTGGCTGTAATTCGTCCGGAATGCCAATGCCATTATCTGCTACACTAATCAGCACTGTTTTTTCATAAGATTCGGCATGTAAACTAATATCCCCGTTATCTGCCGTAAATTTTATTGCATTTGAAATTAAATTGTTGATTACCTGCAAAAATTTCATTGTATCTAAACGCAAATAAATATTCTCTGCCGAACTGGTAAAGCGTATATGCTTCATTTTACCCAATTTAGAGCGTTTATAGAAACGAACTACATCCCTCAATTCCCAAACCAGGTCTGCCCGCTCCTTGCCGATTTCTATTACCGACGACTTTAGAAACTCGCGGTTAATCATGCTCCTCACCAACAACAAATTGCGTGCACACATATCCTTAATAAAACCTAAAGCATCCATTACCTTTAAATCGCCCGTATCTGCCAATCTTCCCTCTATTGATGAAGCTGCGAGTTTTATCATTCCGAAAGGCTCCTTTAAATCGTGGGCTAAAACCTCCAGGGTAATATTTTTCCGTGCGTTAATCTGCTCGATGTGAATTTTATTATGCCTCATTACCGTAGTATCTTCTACAATACCCAGCATACATAGATTAGCCCCATCCGTAATGGTAAATACCGTAGCGCGCAAATACTTCTCATGATCGCTAAACAATAACCTGAATTCGTATTTTTTTTCGGTTTTAGACTCCAGGCTCTCATCGTAGCACGATACCACATGGTCGGCATCTTCGGGGTGGATATTTTTTAACACCAATGCCGGGTTTTCCAAAATACTGTTAACCGCTAACTCCCAAAGTGCTCCAATTGAATTATTAAGGTAAGAGAAACGCCTCTTATTCTGCTCAAAAATAAAATATCCATCGGCAGATAAATCTCCCAGCCTACAAAAAAGATCTGTATTGAGTTGAGCCATAACGTACTTATAGGATGATTACCGGGTGTTAAGGACTATGTTTTCCTTAGGGTATAACTACAACACAAACAGCAGCATGGTTAAAAAGTTTTTGGTTTATAAAAATGGCAGCGCCAGAAGCTATTTTACCTGGTTTTGAGATATTAACATTTTCCACAGGATGTGCATAATTAATTCACATAACAAAACCAACAATTGCTTAAATTGTTATCATAATAACACGACAAAAAAGTCCTGTGAGCGGGAGATCCGCGGAGGGCAGGCACACCATAAAAAGATCAAAGATCTTTCACCAATAGCCATCAAACAGGTGGCTATTTTTATTTAGTAGCAGGCGCTATTTCAGCAATACTTTTTTGCCCGTTTTAGCCGAAGTTTTAGCAGCCTCCAGAATTTTTACTACAATTAAATTATTGGCCAGCGATGCCAGGTCGTTGCCCGGATGAATTTCCCCTTTTAAAACAGCCGATAAGTAGTTTAAATGATTTGCATATACCGGACTTAAGGTTTGCGCCTGATAAATCTGATAATCGCCCTTTCCCTTAATTTTGCTTCTTAAATTCTTTTCATTAATGGCCTGCATATACCCGGTGGTACCAAACACCTCCATATCTTTTATGCTAAATGGCCAGTTCCATGAGGCCTCGATAATTCCGGTAGCAGTGGGGTATTCGAGTAAAATGGTCGCATCATCATCAACTTTAGGGTAAATATCTTTCTTAATTTGATGCGTAATGGCCGTAACGGATACTGGCAGCTGTCCATCCATTAACCAGGTCATTAAATTTGCCCCGTAACAACCAAAATCGACCAGTGCCCCTGCCCCATTTTTATCAGGATCGGTTAACCAGCTTAAAAACTCTTTACTTACACCAATTTCTTTAGGTCCCTGATGCCCGTCGTGCACAATTATTTTGCGCAAAGGCCCAATACTGTTGGTTTCCTTTATATTTTTATAGATTTCCTGATTGCTGGGGTACCACGTTGTTTCGTAGTTGGTAAGAACCTGTATTTTATACTGGCTGGCCAGGGCTGCTATACGCTCGGCCTGTTTTACCGAAACAGCTAAAGGTTTTTCTACCATTACGGATATACCTAGAGGGGCAGCTGCTTCTACCACAGCCAAATGATCGCTTATCGCATTATAGGCCAAAACTACATCCGGTTTTTTGTTGCGGAGTAACTCGGTAAGGTTGTTATAAAATATACTATCTGGTATTTTGTAACGGGTTTTAAACCGGTTTACCAGCTCGGGATTATTTTCGGCAATTCCAATGATGTTAACTTCGGCCTTTTGGTAGCTGTTCATGATGAGGTAAATATGATCATGATTCAACCCGGCAATGGCCACATTTAATTTTGCCTGTGCAAACGCAGAAAGGGAAGCAAGTAATAAACAAATAGTAAGACTGTTGAAGCGCAGAAGCGATTTTACAATGCAATAAGGTACCCTGATCATATTTTCTAAATTGATTATCACCAAATTAGAAAATTTATGAACGCCTTAATTCAAACCACTTAAAATATTACATGTTTGGGATAGGAGATGACTAGAAAGAAAAAATCAACGGGATGATTTAAATATTCATTTAATAAAACGTTACAACTCAAAGCGGTTATTGTTATTGGTACAAAAATGTTTCAGACTTTCTATTCCTTAACGGAAATTCCTTGCTAATCTGATCATTTTCATGTGCTTCTTCTGTTACTAACAGGTCGTTGTACTTTTCTAATAAGTGAATGTACTTGTTCATCCAAAAATATACAGAATTTGAATCTGAACCGATCTGTTTGCTGGCTTCAGCAGGTTGGTCCGTTGGTTCTGAATACTTGGGGAAGGCTTCTGGAAAGGATGAAGAAAGATCCTGACCTAATAATTTGCCTACCTGCCAAATTACTTCATGTCCAATTCTGTCTTGACCAAACCAATTGTAAATTGTTCTGCGGCTAACGTGAAGTTTTCTTGAAAGTTCACTGATGCCCATGCGATCTCTGCGCACTAAGCGCTCAAGGATTTCTCCTTGTTTTAGTAGTGTTGTTGTCATTGAGATAATTAATTTTAATTGAAAAAATAATTAAATCATATATCGGGGACGATTGACAGGTTAAATTTAAGAATAAGTGTGTAAGGTTGTATAAAAAGTGTTGATTTTTTGACATTTATCAAATTACTTTAGCGAAAATGTGTGAAGCAGGTGTCAATCGTGTCTTATTTATAATCAATATAATGATAAACAACGCATTATCTGTAAAACATCACTTCTCTCAAGAATGGAAATTTACTTTTAAACCCCTATATTCATATAAAAAAGATATGGCACAGAATAAAACTACCGAGAACGATTTAAATGTTACTGACTTCATCAATACAGTACCAGATGAAACAAAACGTACAGATTGCTTTGCCTTATCGCACATTATAACGGAAACAACAGGTTTTAAGGCCAAAATGTGGGGCACTGCGATTGTTGGTTTCGGCAGCTACCATTATAAATATGAGAGTGGTCACGAAGGCGATGCTCCGCTGGTTGGTTTCTCACCGCGCAAAGAGGCCATTGCAATTTATCTTTCCGCCCATTTTGAAAACCGCGATGAACTACTGGCCAGATTTGGTAAACATAAATCGGCAAAAGCCTGTATTTATGTAAAAAAAATGAGCGATATCGATATTCCGGTACTAAGGGAAATGATTCTCAATTCTGTTGCACATATCAAAAATTTATATCCTTAACTTTTCCTGCCCATAAAACAGCGCAATGCTGTCTCCTTACATTGCAAAACGATGTAAATAAGAAGTTACGCTGCAAATACTTAATTTTTACAATATTTGGTTATTCCTTATTTCGAACAAACTAACTGGAAATGATTAAAAAACTATACCTCTATTTATGGATAGCGGGCGCTTTTGTTTCGCTACATGCTGCCGCACAAGATGCAGTAAGCTACCGCACCCCACCTAAAGAAATTGCAGATTTATTACTGGCCAAGCCTACACCTGGCGTGAGCATTGGCGGCAAGGCCGAATGGATCTTATTTAGTGAACGTAATTCCTATCCATCGGTAGAAGAGCTGGCTATGCCCGAATACCGCATTGCAGGTTTGAGGCTCAATCCGAATAATTATTCGCCAAGCAGACAAACCTATATCAACAACTTTAGTCTTAAAAACATCAAGTCTAACCAAACCTTTCCGGTTACCGGCTTGCCTACGCCATTATTTGCCGGCAACATCAGCTGGAACCCATCTCAAAATAAAATTGCCTTTACCCATACCACGCAGAAAGGTGTAGATCTTTATGTGATCGACCTGGCCACGAAAAAAGCAACAAAAACCAATAAGGCCTTTTTAAACGTGGTATTAGGCAGTGGCATAACCTGGTTAAACGACAATACGATTATTTACCGTACGGCCACTAAACCTGCAAGTGCTGCACCGGCAAAACCATTAATGCCTAAAGGACCAACAATACAGCAAAACCTGGGTAAAGCAGCTCCAAGTGTTACTTATCAGGATTTAATTAAATCGCCGTTTGACGAGCAATTGTTCGAGTTCTTTGCTACTTCACAGTTGGTTAAAAATACAGCCGGAGTAGAAACGCCAATAGGTAAACCCGCTATTTATGGCTCAACAAGTTTATCACCCGATAAAAACTACATGTTGATTGAAACTATCCGCAAACCATTTTCCTATCTGGTTTCGGCCTATGGCTTCCCATCAACCGTTACCATTACCGATTTAGCAGGCAAAACAGTTAAAGTAATTGCCGATTTGCCTTCATCGGAAGGTACTCCATCTGGTTATGACAATACCCAAAATGTACCACACGGATTTGATTGGCGCGATGACGAAGCCGCAACACTGGTTTGGTCAAAACCTTTAGATAGCGGCCTGATTAAAAAAGATGTACCTTATCATGATGCGGTATATGCTTTAAGCGCTCCTTTTACCAGTGCCGAGAAAGAACTGTTTAAAACGAAAACACGTTTCCGCGGTGTGCAGTGGGGTGATGCCAATCTGGCTTTAATTATGGAAGGCCTGCGCAGTAAACAAACCAGCACTGTAAGTCTTTATAACCCAACAACCGGTGCTGTAGAAGAATTGTATAGCAGAAACCAAACCGATGCCTATGGAAACCCTGGTTCTCCGGTACCCGCCAAAAATAAGTATGGCCGTCAGGTAATTAAAACAATAGACAATGGCACCAAGTTGCTGATGAACAATCCTGTTGGTTCTTCGGAAAAAGGAGATTTGCCTTTCCTGGCCAAATTCGACCTGGCCAGCAAGAAAAATGAAATTATCTGGCGCAGTGCCGAAGGAACCTTTGAGTATGTAAGCGAAGTAATAGATCCCGACAAATTGGTTTTACTTACCCGTAAAGAGAGCCAAAAACTGGTACCGAATTATTTTATCAAAAACCTCATACTACGCGTTGCCGACAGGCCAATAACCGATTTCAGCAACCCATACCCATCTTTAGAAGGCATTACCAAAGAAAAAATTTCTTACAAACGTGCTGATGGTGTTGATTTAACCGGCGATTTATACTTACCAAAAGGATATAACAAAGAAAAAGATGGTCCGCTGCCGGCTTTGATTTGGGCTTACCCGCGCGAGTTCAACTCTGCAGCAGATGCGGCTCAAATCCGCGGTTCGAAAGATAAGTTTACAGCCATTAGCTGGGCCTCTCCTATTTTTTGGGTAACCCGTGGTTATGCTGTTTTAGACAATGCCGAAATGCCCATTGTAGCCAAAGAAGGTAAAAAACCGAATGATACTTTTGTAGATCAGTTACAGTTAAACGCTGAAGCTGCCATTAACAAACTTTCCGATTTAGGCGTAGGCGATAAAAAACGGATGGCCGTTGGCGGCCACAGTTACGGTGCTTTTATGACAGCGAATTTACTGGCGCATACCAATCTTTTTGCAGCCGGTATTGCCCGCAGTGGAGCCTATAACCGTACCCTAACGCCTTTCGGCTTCCAGAATGAAGAGCGTACCTATTGGCAGGCTCCTCAACTGTATTACGAAATGAGTCCGTTTAGTTACGCCGATAAGATTAAAACCCCGTTGCTTTTAATCCACGGCGATTCTGATGATAACCCTGGTACTTTCCCTATCAACAGCGAGCGTTTATTTAATGCCATTAAAGGTGCTGGTGGTACTACCCGTTTTGTCTTTTTACCTTACGAAGCCCACAGCTATCGCGGTAAAGAAAACCTGTTGCACATGCTATGGGAGCAAGACCAATGGTTAGAAAAATATGTGAAAAACAAAAAATAAATTTCTCTCTACCTTTATCGATTAAAGTGCCTCAATTTGGGGCACTTTTTTTGTTTACAGGGGCCTCGATTGCATCAGATATTTATGCTCCCTAATTCTCTTTATTTTTTGCCACAGAGGCACAGATTTCTTTATTTGCTTTGCGGTTAAAACGGCTAAACTAGCCCCTGCACTTCAGGCCATGCCCCTGCTCGCCACACCATGTCCACTTCAATTTAAAACCTTACATTTATGCTATAAAAAGAACATTCCACTAACTTATTTGTTAAGCCATTATGGACTACATAGACTATTATAAAATCCTCGATTTAAAGAAAGATGCAAGTACAGAGGATATTAAAAAAGCTTATAGAAAACTAGCCCGGAAACATCACCCCGATCTTAACCCAAACAATGAGGAGGCCAACAAAAAATTTCAGCAGGTTAACGAAGCCAACGAGGTCTTAAGCGATCCGGAAAAGCGGAAGAAATACGACAAGTACGGTAAAGACTGGCAGCATGCCGATCAGTTAGATGCCCAGCAGCGGCAACAAAGACAGTATCAATCGCAGGGCGGTGGCTTTGGTGGCAGCAGCTATGCCGATGGATTTGGTGGAGGAGACTTCTCTGATTTCTTTTCCTCTATGTTTGGCGGGGGAGGCCGAAGTAGCAGAAATTCGCCATTTAAAGGACAGGATTACAATGCCGATTTGCAGCTAAACCTGCTCGATGCTTATACTACCCACAAGCAAACCTTAACCGTAAATGGCAAACAGGTTCGCATCACCATCCCTGCAGGAGTAGAAAACGGGCAAAAAATTAAACTGGCAAATTATGGTGCGCCAGGGGTTAACAACGGCCCTCCCGGCGATTTGTATATCAAATTTAGTATTTCCGACGATCCAAAATTTAAACGAAAAGGAAACGACATTTACATACAGGAAGAGATAGACTTATATACCGCGGTATTGGGCGGTGAGAAAATTATAGATACCCTTAACGGCAAGGTGAAATTAAAAGTCCCGGAGGGTACACAACCCGATGCCTCTCTGCGTTTAAAAGGGAAAGGCTTTCCGGTTTATAAAAAGGAAAATCAATTTGGCGACTTATACATTAAGTGGCTGGTTAAATTACCTACCAGCTTAAATACTGAGCAAAAAGAACTATTCGAAAAACTCTCTAAACTTTAAACACCATGGAAAGTAAACTAATTCCGGTCGAAGATATTTGCGCTTATCATCATGTTGAGATTAATTTTATTCAATCTCTCGAAGATTTTGGTTTGATTCATACCAAGGTTAAAAAGAAGGCAGCCTTTTTACCCATGGCCGAATTGTCGAAACTTGAACAGTACCTGCGTCTGGCTCAGGATTTAGAGATAAACCTCGAGGGCATTTACGCAGTTTCACACCTGCTTAATCAGCTACAGGATATGCAGGAAGAAATACAATCGCTCAAGAACGAAATTAGTTATTACAAGCAACTTAACCAGCAACATTAATCAACCGTTTGTGCAAAAATTTGCATGAAAAGTGCATACCAAAACACAACCTTTTTAAGATTAGTTTCTTAAATTGGCGGTCTAATTTTATAAAAATGAGCGATTTGTCTTCAAAATTCATCGAAAAAATAAAATCATCCTATGCCCCAACGGGTTCGTACATTTATTTAGGCGCCGGGATTTTAGACGGACAAGTTTACAGTGAAGCCGAAGTTAACTTATCATTAAAAATGATGAACAGGCACGGTTTAATTGCCGGTGCCACAGGCACAGGTAAAACCCGTACGCTGCAGTTGCTTGCCGAACAGTTATCAGATGCCGGCGTTCCTGTTTTTATGTTAGATGTAAAAGGCGATTTATCAGGCTTAAACCAGCCTGGTGCTGTTAACCCCAAAATAGAAGAAAGGGCACAACAGTTAAATAAACCTTTTACCCCAACCGGCTTCCCTATCGAAATATATTCACTTTCGGGTAAAATGGGGGCACAAATGCGGGCAACCGTTTTGGAGTTTGGCCCAACATTACTTTCCAAAATTTTAGATTTAAACGATACCCAGGCTGGCGTTATGGCCGTTATCTTCAAATATGCCGATGATAACAAAATGCCTATAATCGACTTAAATGATTTAAAGAAACTGGTTTCCTATTTATCAGAAGGTGCCGGCGCAGCAGAAATAAAAAGCAGCTATGGCAGCATTTCTACAGCTACATCGGGTACCATTTTACGAAAAATTGTAGCCATTGAACAACAGGGTTTAGGTGGCATGTTTGGCGAAAAATCTTTTGATATAGAAGATCTTTTTGAACGTGTAGATGGCAAAGGCACCATCAGTTTATTGAATATTGCCGATGTTCAGAACCAGCCTGTTTTATATTCTACCTTTTTATTGAGTTTACTGGCAGAACTTTTTAACACCATGCCCGAGGTTGGCGACCTGGATAAACCCAAGCTAATCTTCTTTTTTGATGAAGCACACTTGTTGTTTAAAAACTCATCAAAAGCTTTCTTAGAGCAAATCGAAACCATTATCAGGTTAATCCGCTCAAAAGGCATTGGGGTTTTCTTCTGTACACAGGCTCCTACCGATGTACCTGAAAGTGTTTTAGGCCAATTGGGTAACCGCGTACAACATGCTTTGAGGGCCTTTACGCCAAACGACGTAGATGCTTTAAAGAAGACTGTAAATACCTATCCGAAATCTGATTTTTACGAAATAGACAAAATATTAACGTCATTGGGTACCGGCCAGGCTTTGGTCACCGTACTTAATGAGAAAGGTATCCCAACCGAAGTTTCGGCAACGATGCTTACCCCGCCAAGAGCGATAATGGGTCCACTTACCGCTGCAGACTTTGATAAGGTAGTACATGCCAGCCCAATGTTTGCCAAATACAAAGATCCGATCGATCCGGAAAGTGCTTACGATATTTTAACCAAACGCATTAACGAACAAATTGCGGCTGAAGAGCAGGCCAAACAAGAAGTAGAAGCCCAGAAACAGGCAGAAGCAGACAGTAAACCTAAACCCGGAGAAAAAAGCCTGGTAGAACAGGTAATGGGTGCTACCATTACCCGCCAGATAGGTAAAGAAATTGTTCGCGGTATTTTTGGTATGCTTACCGGAAAGAAAACCAGATCAAAATCTGGTGGCGGGCTTTTTGGATTCTAAAAAACAAATTATTAACCTTTTAAGCGCTCAAATTATTAATTTCGCGATATGAAGCCGGATAATTAGATCACTTTAATTGTCAAAAGGCTCAACCCTAACAAAAATTAACACCAATAGATGAAACCCACCCTATTAATATTGGCTGCTGGTATGGCAAGCCGTTACGGAAGCATGAAACAGATTGATGGCTTTGGTCCAAATGGCGAAACCATTATCGATTATTCTATTTACGATGCAATTAATGCTGGTTTTGGCAAAATTGTATTCATCATTAAAGAAGAGTTTGTAAATGAGTTTAAAGCTATTTTCGAACCAAAACTTGCCGGTAGAATTGAAACCGATTACGTTTTTCAAAACTTCGATTTAAAGCAGTTCGGTATTGAAGAAGAAATTTACAGAGAAAAACCATGGGGTACTGCACACGCTATCCTATCAGGTAGAAATGCCATTAAAGAACCTTTCTGCGTAATTAATGCTGATGATTTTTATGGTTACGATGCCTTTAAAAAGATGGTTGATTTCTTAACTACTGAAGTTACAGATAGCAATTACTCGATTATCGGTTATCAGGTAGGCAATACACTTTCTGAGTTCGGCGCTGTTTCGCGCGGGGTCTGTAAAGTAGATGCAGCCAGCAATTTAGAAGAAATTGTTGAGCGTACCAAAGTTTATCCTAAAGATGGAAATATCTTTTACGAAGAAGATGGCGAAGAGTTCCCGTTAAGTTTTGATACACCTGTATCTATGAATTTCTGGGGCTTTA
The DNA here is from genome assembly GCF_903166585.1 of Pedobacter ghigonis. GTDB lineage: Bacteria > Bacteroidota > Bacteroidia > Sphingobacteriales > Sphingobacteriaceae > Pedobacter > Pedobacter ghigonis. The sequence continues at coordinate 255,612 of NZ_CAESCM010000006.1, read as the reverse complement.
CACCTGCAGTTTTCAAAATTACTGAAGATATGTTCAGAGCGTTTGCAATGGAGAATAAAGACAAACCTAAGGCAGAGTTCTTTATCCCGTTAATTGGCGAGAACCTGGTAAAAACCAACACTGCCAACTTTAAAGTAGTACCAACTACAAATAAATGGTTTGGTGTAACCTACAAAGAAGATAAACCTTTTGTTCAGGATTGCATTGACCAGTTGATCAAAGACGGAACATACCCTGAAAAATTATGGGACTAAATTTAGCAGACGAAGTTTTAGAAGCTTACGGATACGCTAAAGAGAATATTACAATTACACAAATAGGTACGGGATTAATAAACCGTACTTATTTGCTTTCGCCTTTTGCTGAAGAAAAAAAATACATTCTTCAGAACATCAATACAGTAGTTTTTACTTCACCACAAACCATTGCAAGCAACCTGCGGGCAATAGCCGATTACCTGAGCTTTGCTTACCCCGATTATCTTTTTATTAAACCGGTTGCTACTACCAAAGGTGAAGAAATGGCTTATATCCACCACGAATACTGGCGGATGCTCCCCTTTGTACCCAATACCATTTCGCTTGATGTTTTAGCCGATACCAAACAAGCTTACGAAGCGGCAAAACAATTCGGTAAGCTGAGCAGATTGCTCGATAATTTTGATGCCGGTAGCCTTCAGCCAACCATAGCGGGTTTTCACGACCTCGCCTTGCGTTACGAGCAGTTTACATTAGCGCTGAACCAAGCCAGCGAAAAGCTAAAAATGGAGGCAGCAACACAGATCGAAAATGCTTTATCTCACAGCTACATTTTAGACTACTATATTTCTTATGCACACCGAAAGGATTTTCCCGACCGGGTAATGCACCATGATACTAAAATTAGCAATGTTTTATTAGATGATGAAAGCTATGAGGGCATTTGTGTAATTGATCTGGACACCATTATGCCCGGAAAATTTATTTCTGATCTGGGCGATATGATGCGCACCTATCTTTGTGCATACTCCGAAAACGAAACCGACTTAACTAAGATTAAAATTCGCCTGCCTTATTTTGAAGCAATGATAAAAGGCTATTTAGCCGAGATGAAAAGTATCTTAACCGAAACAGAAAAAGAGCTTATCTTATTCTCGGGCAGATACATCATTTATATGCAGGCTTTGCGCTTTTTAACCGACTTTTTAAGCGGTAACAAGTATTATCCTACCGATTACCCGGAACAAAACCTCGATCGTACTAAAAACCAGTTTAAACTGCTTTACGAAATATCCGTAAACGAAAAGGAATTACAGGATATTATTGAAGAAAATTTGGCTTAGTAATTCCCTTTTTTAGTTCTGCCTCACAATGCGATCGTCATTGCGAGGAACGAAGCAATCTTAATGCGCTCGCTAAGTAGCAGTTTTTGTAAGATTGCCTACCTATTGCAATAAGGTTTCGTCGGCTGAAAAATCCTTCTCTTAATGACAAATTTCTCAACAAAAAAGCGTTCCTGAACTTAATCAGAAACGCTTTTTATTTTATGCTTCCAGGTCTCTCGACTCAGAGCTGAAGACTCAAAGACTTATTTTTCTTCTTTCACTTCTTCAAAGTCAACATCAGTAACGTTATCGCCACCTTGAGCCTGACCATCAGCTTGTGGTTGTTCACCACCCTGAGGCTGCTCTCCAGCTTTGTACATTTCTTCTGATGCTACATTCCAGGCAGCTTGCAATTCAGCAGAAGCTGCATCGATATCTGCAAAGTTACGTGAAGAATGTGCTGCTTTTAATTTCTCTAAACCAGCTTCGATAGGTGCTTTTTTATCTGCAGATAATTTATCACCAAACTCTTTTAACTGTTTCTCAGTTGAGAAGATTAAAGCATCAGCTCCGTTAATTTTATCAGCTTCTTCTTTTTGCTTAGCATCATCTGCTGCATTAGCTTCAGCTTCTTCTTTCATTTTTTTGATCTCAGCGTCAGTTAAACCTGAAGATGCTTCGATACGGATTTTTTGCTCTTTACCAGTAGCTTTATCTTTTGCACTTACGTGTAAAATACCGTTGGCATCAATATCGAACGATACTTCTACCTGAGGCACACCACGAGGTGCTGGTGGAATACCATCTAAAATGAAGCGGCCAATTGTACGGTTTTGGCCAGCCATTGGGCGCTCACCTTGTAAAATGTGGATTTCTACTGAAGGCTGGTTATCAGCTGCAGTTGAGAAAGTTTCCGATTTTTTAGTTGGGATAGTTGTGTTAGACTCAATTAATTTAGTCATTACACCACCCATAGTTTCGATACCTAATGATAAAGGAGTAACGTCTAATAATAATACGTCTTTCACATCACCGGTTAATACACCACCTTGAATAGCAGCACCGATTGCTACAACTTCATCAGGGTTAACACCTTTACTTGGCTCTTTACCGAAGAAAGCTTTAACAGCATCCTGAATTGCAGGAATACGTGTTGAACCACCTACTAAGATAATTTCGTCGATATCGCTTGTGCTTAAACCAGCATTTTTCAAAGCAGATTTACAAGGATCGATAGTACGTTTAATTAAGCTATCAGCTAATTGCTCAAATTTAGCACGTGATAATGTACGTACCAAGTGTTTAGGTCCACTTGCATCAGCAGTAATGTATGGTAAGTTAATTTCAGTTGAAGTTGTGCTTGATAACTCAATTTTAGCTTTTTCAGCAGCTTCTTTTAAACGTTGCAAAGCCATTGGATCTTTAGAAAGGTCCATGCTGTTTTCTGATTTAAACTCATCAGTTAACCAATCGATAATGATGTGGTCAAAGTCATCACCACCTAAGTGTGTATCACCGTCAGTAGATTTTACTTCGAAAACGCCATCACCTAATTCCAATACAGAAACGTCGTGTGTACCACCACCGCAGTCAAACACAACAATTTTCATGTCTTTGTGTGCTTTATCCAAACCATAAGCTAAAGCAGCTGCAGTTGGCTCGTTAATGATACGTTTTACAGTTAAACCTGCAATTTCACCAGCCTCTTTAGTAGCCTGACGTTGTGCATCATTAAAGTAAGCAGGTACAGTAATTACTGCTTCAGTAACTTCCTGACCTAAGAAATCTTCAGCAGTTTTTTTCATTTTCTGCAAAATCATTGCAGAAATCTCTTGTGGAGTGTATTTTCTGTCGTCGATTTCAACACGTGGCGTGTTGTTATCGCCTTTTACTACTTTATAAGGTACGCGTCCAGCTTCTTTCGCACTTTCGTCGTAGCTGTTACCCATAAAGCGTTTAATCGAATATATCGTTTTGGTTGGGTTGGTTATAGCCTGACGTTTAGCAGGCTCGCCAACTTTACGCTCACCGTTTTCTGCAAAAGCAACAATAGACGGTGTAGTACGTTTACCCTCACTGTTTGCGATAACTACAGGCTCGTTGCCCTCCATTACGCTCACGCATGAGTTTGTTGTTCCTAAGTCTATTCCAATAATTTTTCCCATTGTATTTTTATTTTCTCTTTTTAAAGTATTATAATTTCTACTCCTGTTAAACAATGCTTGTGCCAATTGGTTTTTGGCAGATAATATGGGCAAAAGACTGATAAAATGTAAAAAATAATCTGATTTGATACTGACAGCATGACAGAAAGAGATGAAAAATGTACGATGACAGATGGATGAGGGGTGTGAAAGATTAAAGCGTAAGAAAGATTAAAGCGGAAAGACTAAAGCGAGCAATGTGCCTAAATGATTTTGAAAATGAAAGTCCGAATCTCGTCGGGAGCACCTGTCCCGCTTTTTGCTTGTAGTCCTGGCTTAAAGCCAGGAGCTACCGCTTCAATCGGGTTTATTTACAGCGGCAGTGCAAAAAAATCGACTAACGAACTAAATATACCTCATACAATTATCCTCAAACTTTTATATCTTTATTATTGCATAGGGTAATCCGTGTAATCATCCTATCAGTGTAATCACTTAATATGCAAGTAGCAGCACAAATCATGATCGGGCTTGTTGCCCTTATCCACATTTATATCCTTTGGCTCGAAATGTTCGCCTGGACAACCAAAGCACCAAAGGTTTTTAAAACTATCCCTAAAGATTTATTCGCTCCAACCAAAACACTGGCCGCAAACCAGGGCTTGTACAATGGCTTTTTAGCGGCAGGTTTAATCTGGTCGTTATGCATAACCGACCACCACTGGCGATTGTATGTAGCCATATTCTTTTTAACCTGTGTAATTATTGCCGGTATTTATGGCGCAGCAACAGCCAGTAAGAAAATTTTATATGTGCAATCTATCCCCGCATTAATTGCAGTGATTTTATTGCATTTATAAGTTCCGTTCTATCGGTTAGTAGCCGTACCAACCAAAACAACTGGTATCGATCAATTCTTATTCCTACTATCGGTTGGTGTCCTCACCAACCGAAATGATGCTCCGTCAACCAACATGTAATAAATGCAAAAATTATTCGCTCTCCTTATCCTATTTACACTGTTTGGGTTTAAATCGGTCCATAAAAAAAGTATCAGTGTAGATAAGGTTAATGAGGCTTTAGCTTTTTGTAAGAAAAATAATATGGATACCTCGATTGCCATCATGGTTGATATGAGTATCCACTCAGGTAAAAACAGGCTTTTTGTTTACGATTTTAAGCAAAAAGCAATCACCATCGAAGGATTATGTGCTCATGGCGTTGGCGGAGGTAGCACACCAACCAAAGTGGTGTTTAGCAATAAAGAAGGTAGTTATTGCACTTCGCTGGGAAAGTACAAGGTAAAAGGCCGTGCCTATAGTAACTGGGGAATTAATGTGCACTATAAAATGTATGGATTAGAAGAAACTAACAGCAATGCCTTTAAAAGGATTGTCGTTTTGCATTCCTACAGTCCTGTTCCCAATCATGAAATTTATCCGCAAACCTTATTTGGCCAAAGTGCCGGCTGCCCGGTTTTATCAGATTCAACGATGCGAAAGGTAGATACTTTGTTAAAAAACAGAAAAAAGCCGGTTTTGCTTTGGATTTATGTTTAACCGATAAGATTTCTCCACTACGGTCGAAATGACGGTGATCAGTTAGCAAAAAGAATCGAATCTATAACTCAAGTAACCTCTCCAAATGATGGTAACCGATCCCGAAATAGGCCTTGCTTGCTTTAATCTTTTCCAAAACCTCCGATTTTCGCTCTGCGCTTAGCGCTTTGCCCTTAATCCCCACAACAAGCACATTTTTAGGCGTATGCGCATCAGAAATAAATTCGAAAACCTTAGTTTTGTAGCCAAAATACTCTAAAATCAAAGCACGTATACCATCTGTAACCATCTCTGCCTGACGCTCTAAAAATATCCCGTATTTGGTTAAAAAAGAAACATCATTTTTCACTTTGTGCTGTTCAATTTCCCGGCGTATTTGTTTGTGGCAACAAGGTGCAACCACAATAAGTTCGGCATTGGCTTTAATTCCTTTAAAAATAGCATCATCCGTTGCCGTATCGCAGGCGTGTAATGCAATCAGCAGGTTTACATCGGCTGCCTGGTAATCTTCAATTGTTCCCTGTACAAAATTCAATTTATCGAAAGATGATTTTTCAGCAACCTGATTGCATAGTTCAACCATGTCCTGGCGGTACTCCACCCCAACCACTTCCGAATCCAGTTTCAAAACCGAATGCAGGTAATCATAAAGTGCAAAAGTTAAATAACCCTTGCCCGAGCCCATATCGGCAACCTTTCTTATGGTTCCTGCCGGCAGTTCTTTTATTAATGAACTTAAAATTTCGATATAGTGACTAATCTGACGGAATTTATCCTGCGCATTTTTAAATACCTTTCCCTCTGCATCGGTGATTTTTAGTTCCGTTAAATACGATTTCGAATCTGCTTTAATCAATCTCATTTTTTCTTTATCGTGACTGCCAGACGGAGCCTCCTTGCTCGAAGCTTTGTTTTCCCTTATCACCACCTTTCCGTTGTTCAGCTCTTCCAGTATCAGATCTTTATCTGTAGTAAACAAGGTGCCAATTTTAAAGCCATTCTCCAGATAAGCCGAAATCAAACTTAGGGCCTCATCGAGCGTGTAATTTTTTACCACATCGCGGGTTTTATAGCGATAAGTAAAAGCCAGTTTATCTTCACGTTTAATCACCACCCTGCGGATCAGGATTTGCTTTAAAGCTTCTTCTGTTCCCTTATAGTTACCGAAAGAAACCTTCACAAAAGTTCTGGTTTCAAAACTCTCTTTTAAAGCAGCGATAAATTGTTCGATATAGGCAGATACTGGCATTGATAAAGTTTAAGCTGCAAAGATAATCAAGTTTACGGGCTAAGCCTTATACTTGGAATAATGTAACAATAGAGCGACCATTACAAAAAACAATGGAAGATGTAAGCGGGGATATGGAATGTATTCCTAGTTGAAAAACCGCTCAGGCTGCCCTAAACAAATGATTGACGTAATACGATTTAGAAACGTTTAAAGCTTCATTATCTATACTGATTCTAAAGAAGGTGATCGCTTTTATTTAAAAAAATTAAACTTTAGATTAGATGTATTAAACATCTAACCATTTTACATGAGTGACTTTCAGATAAAGAAATCGCCTACCGTTTACGATGCCATTATTGTTGGCTCAGGTGCCGGGGGCGGAATGGCTGCATACGTATTGGCACATGCAGGTCAAAAAGTTTTATTGCTCGAAGCCGGCCAAAACTTCGATCCCCGATTAGATTCACACCAGTTAAAATGGCCCTGGGAATCGCCTCGCCGTGGCGCTGGTACCGTTCGCCCTTTTGGCGATTTTGATGCTTCTTACGGAGGCTGGGAACTGGAAGGTGAACCTTATACCCAAAAGAACAAAAGCGAATTTGAATGGTTCCGTTCGCGCATGCTGGGTGGCCGTACCAACCACTGGGGAAGAATTTCGCTACGCATGGGACCAGAAGATTTTAAACCTAAAGATGGCTTAACCGACAGCTGGCCTATTACCTATGCGGATGTAAAGCCTTTTTACGATAAGGTTGACCGCATGATTGGTATTTATGGTACCGTTGAAGGCATTGAAAGCGAGCCTGATGGAATTTTCATGAAACCACCTAAACCGCGTTTAAATGAGCTGTTTATCAAAAAAGGGGCTGAAAAAGCCGGTGTAAAAGTAATTGCAGGCCGTGGTTCGGTACTTACTGAGGCACTCCCAAATAATAACGACCGTGCACCTTGTTTCTACTGTGGCCAATGTGGTAGAAGCTGTAAAGTTTACGGAGATTTCTCTGCCTCGTCATGCTTGGTAAACCCTGCTGTAAAAACCGGCAATCTGACTGTAATTACTGATGCGATGGTGCGTGAAGTAATTACCGATAAAGACGGTAGCGCTAAAGGTGTTTCCTATGTAAACCGCAAAGACCTGCAAGAATATCAGGTTAATGGCAAGCTGGTAATATTAGGTGCCAGTGCCTGCGAATCGGCAAGGATATTACTAAATTCGAAATCAAGCTCACACCCCAATGGCTTAGCCAATAGCAGCGGTGTGGTTGGTAAATACCTGCACGATTCGACCGGAGCAAGTGTTTCGGGATTTTTACCTCAATTGATGGATCGGAAACGCTACAACGAAGACGGCGTGGGTAGTGTACACATTTATTCACCCTGGTGGCTGGATAATAAACGCTTAAACTTTCCGCGCGGCTACCACATCGAATACTGGGGTGGCATGGGTATGCCTGCTTATGGTTTTGGCGGAGGAGTAGCCGAAATGAATGGTATGATCCCAGGCAGGGATGGCAAAATGAAAGAAGCTGGAGGTTACGGAAAATCGTTAAAAGATGATTACCGCCGTTTTTATGGAACCGGTGTAGGTATGGCCGGTAGAGGAACAGCCATCGCGCGCGAAGACAATTATTGCGAAATCGACCCTAATATGGTCGATAAATATGGCATACCGGTATTGCGCTTTAATTACAAATGGGCAAAAGAAGAAATTCTTCAGGCCAAGCACATGCAGGAAACCTTTTTAAGCATTATGAAAGAAATGGGCGCTGTGGTAACTTCAGAAATACAGGGTGCCGATACCAATTATGGCTTGCTTAATCCGGGTAAAATTATTCACGAAGTTGGAACCATACGCATGGGCGATGATCCTAAAAAATCGGCGTTGAATAAATACTGCCAGGCGCACGACTGCAAAAACCTATTTGTGGTTGATGCTGGTCCGTTTGTACAGCAAGGCGATAAAAATGCCACCTGGACTATCCTGGCGCTTTCTATGCGTACCGCCGAATATATTTTAGCTCAAAAGAAAAAACAAAACATTTAAAAGAATTACAACATGAACAGACGTGATTCCATAAAGGCATTGGGTTTAACAGCCATTAGCACCGGGGTGATATTAGAGGCCTGTAAACAACCCGAAAATAAAACTGAAGCGGTTGTAACTGAAGAAACGGGAAAAGAAACCGGCCGGGAGCAATGGGAAATAGACCGCGATAAAAACCTGAAAGCGGAAACCTTTTTTACCAAACATGAAATGGCAACGATTACCGTTTTGGCTGATATCATTATCCCTAAAGATGATGTTTCGGGCAGTGCATCGGATGCCAAAGTACCCGAATTTATCGAATTTATTGTAAAAGACATTCCAGAGCATAAAGTACCTATGCGGGGCGGCTTGAAATGGCTAGATGTTTATTGCTTCAATAAGTTCCAGAAACCATTTGTAGAGTCTTCAGCCGATCAGCAGATTTCGATCGTGGATGAAATTGCCTACCCTAAAAAGGCTAAACCAGAAGTAAGGGCGGGAGTAACATTTTTTAACCGGATGAGAGATTTAACAGCATCGGGCTTTTACACTACCGAAATGGGTGTAAAAGATATTGGTTATGTGGGCAACGCCCCAAACCAGTGGGCTGGAGTACCGGCCGACGTATTAAAACAATACGGCATGGAAAATGTGAAGGTATAATATAAAAAACCGTCATCTCGCCCCAAACGCAGTGAAGCGGAGAACCACGCAGTGCTCAGCGAAGCTAAATCTATCTTGAAACAGATTTCTTGGGATCAACAAAAAAATAGCTCAGGGTTTAAACCATGAGCTATTTTTTTGTAACGTCATCCCGATTTGCAATCGGGTAGAACGAACTGATCGATTGATTATATCGATCTTGAAAAAACACATTACAAATGTGTAGCTTCATAATTCTCGTTGCAAACGAGGAATATGGCTTAGGTGTTATTCTACAATCAGGATCAAGCCTTTTCCTTTTTCAACCGGAACTGATTTTCCATCAGCGTAATTTCCTGCCGTTTGAAATTTATCAATTGCCGGAGCTGTTATTTTCACCTTTGCAGCGTCTAAACCTAACTTAGTCCAATCGATGTTTAAATTAACTTTTACATCACCATCGGCCCAGCTGGCCAAAGCGATCATGGTTTTACCTTGCTTTTTATAGACGGTAGCTAAAACTTTTGCATTATCGGTCTTAACCGGACAGTTTTCGCTCCAGTAACCAAACATTTCCGAACCTTTAATTCCGAAATTATCCCAGGCTTTCCACAAAGGTCTTGGATCGCTCTTTTCCGACCACCCTAAACGGCTTGTCATGCCATAAATCATTCCACGCCATGGGTTTCCATCATCCTGCAACATTTCGCCCATTAAACCAAACGGAATACCACTCACTTCAGTTAAAAAGAAGTCAGGGTTATTTTTTTGGTAGTCGAAATATTCACCAAACCATAAACGGTTCAAGTAAGGGAAGTGCTCCATATATAAAATGGCGCTATTGTTAAAACCATCGCTTTTGTTGTACTGGTTTGCCGAATGCAGATCAATAATACCCGGATGGTTATTTTGGGTTAATACGCGCTTAATCCGCTTCATGGTAACACGGTCAAAAGCCACATCATCCAGATAAACTCCGTCAATCCCTACATTATTTACCAGCCAGTTCATGCCTTCCACATAGTAATTATGCCAACGGTTCATTCCGCTGTTGATTACTGCAGCATCTTTAATCTCGGGTACAAACCAGGCCGCAATGTAATTAGAATCCAGGTGCTCCTGCAACCAGCTAAAGCCTCCACCCTTTCCAGGCGAATAAACCTCAGTACCTAAACTCCGTAAAGCAGGCCACTCGTAAGCATGGTTAGAAAGTTCGCGAACGGTATTGTATATCTTAACTTTCAGGCCTTTGCCGTGTGCATCGCTGATATAGTTTTTCATTTTTTTCCATTCGATAAACGGATAGTTGATCCACGGGTTGATTGGCGTAGCATGGTGAATATTTACCACACTTGCACCTGCCGCTTTAATGGCATCTAATTCGCCGTACTTATGGTAAAAACGGTTATCCCACTGGAAATCGGTATCGAGTAAGTGAAACGGCGTAATCAGGAGGTTAAAGTTATAATAAAGTACATCTCCTTTTTTCATGCTTCTTGCGCCGGTAAAGTTATCGGCCAGCATCGAACTGCCTTTAACATTGATCTGAATCCCGCCTTTATCTTCATTACCCCACGATTTAGGCAATAATAAAGGCTTCTGCAGGTAAAAATTGGTATTCAACGGACGAACATAACGCTCATCTCTTAAATTGTAATACAGCCCCGCATTTACGTTACCGATCCAAACAGCATCCTGGTTTTTATTGGCTACATCCCATTTCCACTTAACAGTATCTGGCCTAACGCCACCTTTTTCACCCAATCCCATTAAATATTTGGTCGAGCCTTTATCAAAAGGGATATGAAAATCAACATTACTGAAATCTACATCTTTTAAGGCGGTAACCTTAATTACGTAATGTACGTAACCATCAAATTCCAGGGCACCCTCCAAATCCATTTTTAAATTTTCGGAGGTATTGGTAGCCGTCCATTTCACTGTACCTGCTTCTTTGCTGGTAATCTGGAAATTACTTGCAACAAATTTCTCTTGTGCTTTAGGGGTATTAAAAAAGTGAAAATGGATTGGCTCAGCTAAAATATTATTAGGCTTATCGGTATAAGCCGTCATTTCGGCATTAAAAAAAGTCTGGATTTGTTTAGGGAACCCATCCGGATTGATCTCAAATTTACGTCCCAAAAGCGAAATTACATTTCCCTGAACCGTTAGCGGCGTGTAAGGTGCAACTACCATATTGGCTTGCGCCAGGGTTGAATTTAACCAGGTTAAACGCGTTTGTTTAGCAGGTGTTCCTACGCCGGCATCAGCTAGCACCTCATTCCCTACCGTAATTCTGGCAGCGATTACTTTTGCTTTTCCTTTGGCTTTAACTGTAAAGTTGCCCACATATACGCCAGCCGCTGTTGTTTTAGGAATATCAATGGTAATCCACATCGGTTGGACCTTACCCGAAGCCACATTAACCACTTCTAACAGCGGCTTATTGTCGTAACTGGTTCCTTTGGTATTTAAACAGTTAATAAATTTAGCGGGAATTACTTTCCCACTCGCTGTTTTTAAATCGCCAAAGCTAACCGTTAGATTGTTTAAGTCTTTTAATGCAAATACGCCTAACTGAAAAGCATAATTTTCACCTTTGCTTGCAGTGCCTGCAAAAGTAGCACTAGTTCCTTTCTGGATCCAGCGATAAGGCAAATCGTTTTGCATTTTAATTGGATACATCCTATCCTCCGGAAATACCACAAAAGCTTCCGCACTGTTCTTCGCTTTAATTGCGGCTGTTTCTTTCGCCGTAGCTATAACTTCCATGGGGTAGAAGCTATTAAAGGCATCAACAGCCTGGATCTCCAATACAGCAGTATTTACAGCTGTACGTTTAGCCAGGTTTAGCCAGTTTTGATCTACCTGTTTCGGTTTTAAATAAACACCTTTTGGATAATTGCTTCTGCCCTCATTTTTATAGGCCAGATAATACACATAGTATTTCCCTGCGCCACTAGGTTCAAAATAAATGTCAGCACTTTCGCGGGTTAATTTATCAGCACCAAAAACGGCTACATTTTTACCATTCGCATCCTGAATGATGAGTCCCTTGGTTTCAGGGTGTTCATCTCTTCTGCGCCAAGCTATTTTGGCATGTGCAATTTTGTCCGTACCCGAGAATTGCACTACAACCCTGTGGTTGCCGAGCGAATCGGCGTTCCATGAGCTGTTGCCATTGGTATATTTTAGTGTTTGTGCTTGAAGGGAGAACTGCCACAAAAGGCAGGAGAATAGAAATAACCTAAATTTCATCTTTAATTTGTTTGAAGCTAATTTATGCATAGCTGCTTGAAATAAAGCCATGTAATGAAAAAATGAGACAAACGTTTGCTTTGTTGGTTCATTTGTTCATTTGTTCATTGGGCATTGGTTTATTGGTGCATTTCTACAAAGCATTGTCATTCTGAGCGCAGCGAAGAATCCCTTTCCCATTAACACAGAAATTTGGGTGTCTACAAATCGTTGTAATTAGGGTCTACTTGTTTGTTGAAGTCAGTATTTTATAGCTTAGAGATTCATTCACTACGTTCAGAATGACAGGCACAAAAAAAAGTCCTGCTCTTTCGAACAGGACTTTCCAAATCTTAAGGTGAATAAAATTATTCTCCTTTTGGTTCTTCAGTAGCTGGAGCTTCTTCAGCAGGAGCAGCTTCTGGTGCAACTTCTTCAGCAACTTCAGCTTTCGCCTCAGCAGCTTTTTTAGGAGCAGCAGCTTTGCTTCTACCACGACGAGTAGTTTTCTTCTCTTCTTTAGCTTCTACATCTTTACCGTAAACTTCGTTATAATCTACCAATTCAATTAAAGCCATTTCAGCGTTATCACCTAAACGGTTGTTTAATTTAATGATACGAGTGTAACCACCTGGACGGTTTGCAACTTTCTCAGCCACTTCACGGAACAAAATAGTGATTACTTCTTTATCCTGTAGGTAAGAGAAAACTGTACGACGTGAGTGAGTTGTGTCATTTTTCGCTTTAGTGATTAATGGCTCAACATAAGTACGTAAAGCTTTAGCTTTAGCTAAAGTTGTAGTAATTCTTTTTGCTTTAATAAGTGAAGTAGCCATGTTAGCTAACATCGCTTTTCTGTGGCTGTCGGTTCTGCCTAAGTGATTAACTTTTTTACCGTGTCTCATTGTTTTTTGATTAAGTGTATACCGTCTCTGTCTCAGAGGGAATTATACACTGTTAAAAATTATTTTATTCAACGCTTAGCGCTAAGCGCATGGCGCCATGCTTTTACTCTTCGTCTAATTTAAATTTAGACAGGTTCATACCAAATGATAAACCTTTTGATTTTACAAGTTCTTGAATCTCTGTTAAAGATTTTTTACCGAAGTTTCTGAATTTTAACATATCAGCAACATCGTAAGAAACTAAATCAGCTAAAGTGCGGATATCAGCAGCTTTTAAGCAGTTTAATGCTCTAACTGATAAATCCATATCTACTAATTCAGTTTTAAGAATTTTACGCATGTGTAAAATTTCCTCGTCAACTTCTTTAGTTTCTTCTTTAGCCTGAGATTCTAATACCAGGTTCTCATCTGAGAACAACATAAAGTGTTGGATAAGGATCTTAGCCGCTTCTTTTAATGCTTCTTCAGGATGAATTGAGCCATCAGTAGAGATATCCAATACTAATTTTTCATAATCCGTTTTTTGTTCAACACGAAAGTTTTCGATCGTGTATTTTACATTTTTCATCGGAGTATAAATCGAATCGATCGCAATAACACCTACAACAGCATCAGCAACTTTATTTTCTTCAGCAGGTACATAACCACGTCCTTTATTGATGGTTAATTCCACTTCCAAAGTAACAGATTTATCCATGTTGCAGATTACGTGCTCAGGGTTTAAAACTGTAAAGTTGTTAGAGAATTTAGTGATATCACCAGCTTTAAACTGATCTTGACCATTAACGATGATGAAAACTTTTTCAGAATCACCTGAATCGCCTGTTTTCTTAAAACGAACTTGTTTTAAGTTTAAGATGATATCAGTTAAATCTTCTACAACACCTTTCATGGTAGAAAACTCGTGAGAAACGCCTGAAAAACGAATAGTAGTAATAGCATAACCTTCTAACGAAGAAAGTAAAATTCTTCTTAAGGCATTACCAATTGTTACACCGAAACCGGGCTCTAAAGGACGAAATTCAAATGTGCCATCGAAATCAGTTGATTTCTGCATGATCACTTTGTCAGGTTTCTGAAATGCTAAAATTGCCATTTATAATTTTTTAAATTCGTTATTGAATATATAGTAACAAGAAAAAAGTTAATTACCCTTTTGAGGTAATTAACTATCTTATTTATTACTTTGAGTACAACTCGATGATTAAGTTTTCCTTGATGTTTTCAGGAATCTCATCACGTTGAGGGTAAGTTAAGAATTTACCGGTTAATTCACCAGCATTCCACTCTAACCATGCGAACTTGTTGATTGTTCTGCCTGCAACTGAGTTACTAATTGATTCTAATGATTTAGATTTTTCACGAACAGCAACCACATCACCAGCTTTTAACTGATATGAAGGGATATTTACAACTTCACCATTCACGGTTACGTGTTTATGGCTAACTAACTGGCGTGCACCAGAACGGGTTGTTGAAATACCTAAACGGTATACTGTGTTATCTAAACGTGCTTCTAATAACTGAAGTAAGTTATCACCGGTAATACCAGCACGTGAAGATGCTTTTTTAAACAAGTTACTGAACTGCTTTTCTAATACACCATAAGTATATTTTACTTTTTGTTTCTCCATTAACTGGATTGCATACTCAGATTGTTTTCCTCTTCTTTTTGAAACGCCATGTTGGCCAGGAGGATAATTTTTTCTGTCTAACACCTTATCAGGACCGAAGATTGGTTCTCTGAATTTACGGGCGATCTTTGATTTTGGGCCTGTATATCTTGCCATTTTTTTTCTGTTTTTAAAGTATCATCCAACCTGTAGCTGGAGATTCTTAGCTTTAAAATTAATTAAACTCTTCTCTTTTTAGGAGGACGACATCCGTTGTGAGGAAGTGGAGTAATATCTTTAATAGACGTTACTTCGATACCTGCTACTTGCAAAGTTCTGATTGCAGATTCACGACCTGAACCCGGACCTTTTACAAATACTTCAACTTTACGTAAACCTAAGTCAAACGCAACTTTACCGCAATCTGAAGCTGCTTGACCAGCTGCATAAGGCGTGTTCTTTTTAGAACCTTTAAAGCCCATTTTACCAGCAGAAGACCATGAGATAGTCTGTCCGTTGTTGTTTGTTAAGGTAACGATGATGTTGTTGAAGGTAGCATTGATATGCGCCTGACCAACAGGCTCAATTACAACGATACGTTTTTTTGTTACTTTTTTACTTTTAGCCATTTTATCTTTTAGATTTTAGATATGAGACTTGAGATAGGAAACTTTCCTACCCCGATACTCAGTATCCTACTTTTTCTCTTTTATTCCAGATTTGAGCCGGTTTTAAAGACATGATTCTCACATCTAAATCCGATAGCTATCGGATCTCACAGCTCAGATCTATCTATTACTTAGTAGCTTTTTTCTTGTTAGCAACTGTTTTTCTCTTACCCTTACGAGTACGTGAGTTGTTTTTAGTACGCTGACCACGAGAAGGTAAACCTTTTCTGTGACGTAAACCACGGTAACAACCAATATCCATTAAACGTTTGATGTTTAACTGAACCTCTGAGCGTAAAGCACCTTCTACTTTAATCTCATCGTTAATCATTGTACGGATAGCTGATAACTCATCATCAGACCAGTCTTGTACTTTTTTGTTTAGATCGATACCTGCAGTAGTTAAAATACGTTGTGCAGTTGTTCTACCGATACCATAGATATAGGTTAAACCAATCTCTCCTCTTTTGTTTCTTGGTAAATCAATACCTGAAATCCTTGCCATATTTATTGATGTTTTGAAGTAATCCCGAACGGCGGGCCACCGTTGTACGGTAAATTACAATATTTTTTAATTACCCTTGACGTTGCTTGTATTTCGGATTTTTCTTGTTGATAACGTAAAGTTTTCCTTTACGGCGAATAATCTTACAATCAGCGCTACGTTTTTTAATTGATGATCTAACTTTCATTTTATTTGTATCTATAAGTGATGCGGCCTTTTGTTAAATCATACGGCGACATCTCTAGTTTTACTTTATCACCAGGAAGAATTTTGATGTAGTGCATCCGCATCTTTCCTGAAATGTGCGCAATAATTTCATGTCCGTTTTCGAGTTCAACTCTGAACATCGCATTAGACAATGCTTCTCTTATTACTCCGTCTTGTTCAATTGAGGCTTGTTTAGCCATATTTTATTGATTGTTACTTAATTAGCTGCTTCTAAACAGGGTTGCAAAATTAAATAAAAAATTTTAATTATTTATTTTTTTTGTTGTAAAACTTCTTCTATAATAGAAAACGTCGATAAAACATCTGCTTTGCCCTTTTTTACGGCTACTGTGTGTTCAAAATGTGCCGATGGCTTATTGTCTTTACTCGTTACTGTCCATCCGTCTTTATGAAATTTAACACCGGCAACGCCTGCATTAATCATGGGTTCAATTGCAATTACCATTCCTTCTTCAAGTTTTGGCCCTGCACCACGCTTTCCATAATTAGGAACTTCTGGTTTCTCATGAAGCTTTACACCCACACCATGTCCTACCAGTTCTCTTACTACGCCAAATCCGTTAGTCTCTGCATGTTGCTGAACTGCAAAACCGATATCACCGATCCGCATGCCAGCTACTGCCTTTTCAATACCTAATTCCAGACAACGCTTGGTAACTTCAACTAGTTTTTGTTTTTCTGCATCTATCTCTCCTATCGAAAAGGTATAAGCCGAATCGCCAAAATAATTGTTTTTAATTACGCCGCAATCAACCGAAATTAAATCTCCCTCCTGTATTACATACTCACCTGGAAAACCATGAACAACCTGTTCATTTGGCGAAATACATAATGAGTAAGGGAAACCATTGTAGTTTAAAAATGCCGGGATTGCCCCGTGATCACTGATAAACTCGTAAGCTAACTTATCTAACTGAATAGTAGTCATGCCTGCTTTTATCACTTTCGCCACTTCGGCTAAAGTTTTAGAAACAAGCATGGAACTTTCTCTTATTAACTCGATCTCTTCAAGAGACTTGTAATAAATTTTAGACATCCTTTACACTACAACGCAGCGTTGCTACTTGCAGCAGGTACACCTGTTCTGCCAGTAACCCTACCGGTTTTCATTAAACCATCGTAATGACGCATCAATAAATAGCTTTCGATCTGTTGTAAGGTATCCAACACAACACCAACCAAAATCAATAAAGATGTACCACCAAAGAAGTGAGCAAACTCTTGTTTAATACCAAACTTAACCGCAATAGAAGGCAGAACAGCAATAATCGCTAAAAAAACTGCACCTGGGAAAGTGATTTTAGAAATCACATCATCAATAAAAGTTGATGTTGCGAAACCAGGTTTAATACCCGGGATAAAACCACCGTTTTTCTTCATATCATCGCTCATTTGAGTTGGATTAACTGTAATGGCAGTATAGAAGAAAGTAAAGGCAATAATTAAAAATGCGAATGTTAAGCTATAAGCCAACGATGTTGTGTTACTGAACTGGATTAACCATGAGCCCTGTAACGAAGGAACAAACTGCATAATAGCACCTGGAATGAACATTAACGCCTGAGCGAAAATGATTGGCATAACACCGGCAGCATTAACCTTTAAAGGAATGTACTGACGAACACCACCAAACTGGCGGTTACCAACAATTTTCTTAGCGTATTGTACAGGCACTTTACGTACACCCTGAACAATTAAAATGGTAAACATTACAACTGCAAATAAGGCAACGATTTCCAAAACTAATGCTACCGGACCTCCACCCTCACTTGACGAACCCACACGTGCACTAAACTCTTGAGAAATTGCAACAGGTAAACGGGCAATGATACCAACCATAATGATTAGTGAGGTACCGTTACCAATTCCTTTATCAGTAATTTTTTCACCTAACCACATTACAAATAAGGTACCTGCCGTTAATACAAACGTAGATAACACTAAAAATAACGTGTTTGGTAATAAAATAGCTTCTGCCGGAACCTGCGTTTTAACATAACCAACAGACTGAACGATTGTGATCGCTACCGTTAGGTAACGGGTAATCTGGTTCATTTTTTTTCTACCACTTTCGCCTTCTTTCTGCATTTTCTGGAAAGAAGGAACAGCAATACCCAATAGTTGCACCACAATTGATGCAGAGATATAAGGCATTACCCCCAACGCCAAAATAGACACACGAGAGAACGAACCTCCGGCAAACATATCCAGTAAGCCTAAAAGTCCCGATTTTTCGTTGTTGCCTAAAGCAGTTGCATCTACACCTGGTAAAACCACGTGAGAAACGAAACGGTATACCAAAAGAATTAAGAGCGTAAACAATATACGCTCTTTTAATTCCTGAATTTTCCAGATATTACTTAAAGTAGTAAATAGCTTCTTCATTTAATAATTACAATTTTACAATAGAACCACCTGCAGCTTCAATAGCTTTTTGTGCGGTTGCAGAAAACGCATGTGCTGTAACTTCTAATTTTGCTTTCACTTCACCACGACCTAAAATTTTAACTAAGTCGTTTTTTGAAGCTAAACCATGCGCCTGGAGAGCGGCGAAATCGATAGTTGTTAAGCTGAATTTTTCAGCTAAGTTTTGTAATACGTCTAAGTTTACACCAACGTATTCAGTGCGGTTGATTGGTTTGAAACCAACTTTAGGCACACGACGTTGTAAAGGCATTTGACCACCTTCGAAACCGATTTTGGTTGAGTGACCTGAACGAGAACCCGCACCTTTATGACCACGAGTTGAAGTACCACCACGACCAGAACCTGTACCACGACCAATTCTTTTGCTGTTTTTTGTAGAACCTTTTGCAGGTTTTAAATTACTTAAATTCATTTTTTTGAATTTGTGTTGCCCTTCGCTTTCACTAAACAGGTACAACGATTAAACATATATAAAGGCAATACAGGTTTTACCCCATATTACCTTTAACTTTTTTTATTAGATTGCTTCGATAGCTACCAGGTGGTTCACTTTGCGAACCATACCGATAATTTGCGGTGTAGCTTCAACCTCAACACTTTGGTTCATTTTAGATAAACCCAAAGCCTGAACGGTTCTTTTTTGGCGCTCGCTTCTGTCGATAACGCTTTTTACTTGTGTTATTTTGATCTTAGCCATGATATTATCCGTTAAATACTTTGTTTAAATCAATACCACGGGTTTGAGCTACTGTATAAGCATCGCGCATTTTAGTTAACGCATCAACAGTTGCTTTTACCACGTTGTGTGGGTTAGATGAACCTTTAGATTTTGCTAATACGTTATGTACACCAGCACTCTCTAATACAGCACGCATTGCACCACCTGCAATTACTCCGGTACCTACTGCAGCTGGTTTGATTAATACAAAACCACCTGAGAATTTACCGATTTGCTCGTGAGGAACAGTACCGTTTAAAATTGGAACTTTTACCAAGTTCTTTTTAGCATCATCCACACCTTTTGCAATTGCTTCAGTTACCTCTTTCGCTTTACCTAAACCGAAACCAACAACACCGTTCTCATCGCCTACAACAACAATTGCCGAGAAGCTGAAAGTACGGCCACCTTTGGTTACTTTGGCAACACGTTGTATACTAACCAAACGATCCTTTAATTCGATATCGGTGGTTTTTACTCTTTTTATATTAATAGTTGACATCTTACTTTTTCTTCAGATTAAAATACTAAACCAGCTTCGCGGGCACCCTCTGCCAACGATTTTACACGACCGTGGTATAAATAGCCATTTCTATCGAAAACAACTTGTTTAACACCAGCAGCAATTGCTTTTTCGGCAACTAATTTACCTACTGCAACTGATTGGTCGCTTTTGCTTCCAGTACCTGCAAAATCTTTTGATAATGATGATGCTGAAACTATTGTTTTACCGGTTACATCGTTAATTACCTGCGCATAAATCCCTTTATTGCTTCTATATACAGATAACCTTGGACGCTCTTCCGAACCGGTAAGTCTTTTTCTGATCCCTTTTTTAATACGATCTCTTCTTGATAATTTTTTACCTGCCATGATTACTATTTTTTAGATGCTGATTTACCTGCTTTTCTTCTTAACACTTCACCTACAAACTTGATACCTTTACCTTTGTATGGCTCTGGTGCACGTAACGAACGGATCTTCGCTGCTACCTGACCAATCAATTGTTTGTCTATACTCTCTAAAATGATTTTAGGAGTCTGACCTTTTTCTGATTGAGTAGTAACGGTAATTTCCGCTGGTAACTGGAATACATAGTGGTGAGAATAACCTAAAACTAGATCTAATGTATTACCTGTGTTTGTAGCACGGTAACCAACACCTACTAATTCCTGAGTTAATTTATAACCTTCTGTAACACCAACAACCATGTTGTTAAGCAATGAGCGATATAAACCGTGTAATGCTTTGTGTTTCTTTTGATCTGATGGACGTTGAACTGATAAAATTCCATCTTCTTGGCTTACAGTGATATCTGAATCTACTGCTTGCGTTAATTCACCTTTAGGGCCTTTTACTGTTACAACGTTATCGTTAGATACGGTAATAGTAACACCTGCTGGTACTGTAATTGGGGCTTTTCCTATTCTTGACATTGTGTTGTTCTCCTAAATATTAATAAACGTGACACAATACCTCACCACCAATGTTTAATTTGGCTGCTTCTTTATCAGTCATTACACCTTTAGAAGTAGATAAGATTGCGATACCTAAACCGTTTAATACTCTTGGCATATTTTCAACACCAGCATAGTTTCTCAAACCTGGTTTACTTACTCGCACTAATGTACGAATAGCAGGAACTTTAGTAATCGGATTGTATTTCAAAGCGATTTTAATTGTGCCTTGAACTGTAGTATCTTCAAACTTATAGTTCGCGATGTAACCTTTATCAAAAAGTACTTTAGTAATTTCCTTTTTAAGGTTTGATGCAGGAATTTCTACAACTCTGTGGTTGGCCTTAATGGCATTCCTTACTCTTGTTAAATAATCTGCTATTGGATCTGTATTCATTATTTATTGTTTTTGATAGTGGTTTCCTTCTGCTACCCAGCTGTGGGACCTGCTACCGGTTAAAATTCTTTTTTTTAGCGAAAAGCAAAAAGACTAAAGCCTAAAGCGGGTTTATTCGCTTTAGACTTTAAGCTTTCAGCTCTAAGCTATATTACCAAGATGCTTTTTTAACACCTGGTATTTTACCGTCTAGTGCCATTTCGCGGAATGTTACCCTTGAAATACCAAAGGTACGCATATATCCACGAGGACGACCAGTTAATTTACAACGGTTGTGTAAACGTACTGGAGATGAGTTCTTTGGTAATTTATCCAAACCCTCGAAATCTCCTGCAGCTTTTAATGCTGCACGTTTTTCAGCGTATCTAGCTACCAATTTTTGGCGCTTAACTTCGCGTGCTTTTACACCTTCTTTTGCCATTATTCTGCTGTTTTTTGATTTTTAAATGGTAATCCGAATTGTTTCAATAACTCAAGCGCTTCTACGTCAGATTTTGCCGAAGTTACGAAAGTTATATCCATCCCTAAAATTTTATTGATTTTATCTATATTAATCTCAGGAAAGATGATTTGCTCAGTAACACCTAAAGTGTAGTTACCTTTTCCATCGAAACCTTTATCGTTAATACCTTTGAAATCACGGATACGTGGCAAAGCAACAGAAATCAAACGATCAAGGAACTCATACATGTTGTTATCACGTAATGTTACGCGTACACCTACTGGCATACCTTTACGTAATTTAAAGTTAGAGATATCCTTTTTAGATTGTGCCGGAACCGCTTGCTGACCAGTAATGGTAGTCAACTCAACGATTGTGGTATCCATAATCTTTTTATCTGTAACAGAAAAACGACCAACACCCTGATTGATACAGATTTTTTCCAATTTAGGAACCTGCATTACAGTTTTGTACTGAAATTTTTCTTTTAATGCACTTACAACTTCTTCTTTGTATTTGCTTTTTAATCTTGGTGTAGTAGCCATTATTTAATCTCCTCTCCTGATATTTTAGCAACTCTAACGATTTTGCCATCTGCGTTAAGTTTACGACCTACGCGTGTAGCTTTACCAGATTTTGGATCAACCAACATCAAGTTAGAAATGTGAAGAGCAGCTTCTTTTTTAATAATACCACCGTTAGGATTTGCAGCATTTGGTTTAGTATGTTTAGATACTAAGTTAATACCTTCTACAATGGCTCTGTTTTTATCTGTTTGTACTGAAAGTACTTTTCCTTGTTGACCTTTTGAATCGCCAGCAATTACTTTAACTAAATCTCCAGTGCGGATTTTAAGTTTTGGTGTATTTACTTTGTTTCCCATTTTATAATACCTCCGGTGCTAATGATACGATTTTCATGAATTGTTTTTCACGTAGTTCTCTCGCAACCGGGCCAAAGATACGTGTACCTCTTGGCTCATCCTGTGCGTTCAATAATACAGCTGCATTATCGTCAAAACGGATATAAGAACCATCTTTACGACGGATTTCTTTTTTAGTTCTTACAACAACTGCTTTAGAAACTGTACCTTTTTTAATATTACCTGAAGGTAAAGCGCTTTTTACGGTAACAACTACTTTATCACCAATTGAAGCATAACGTTTGCCGGTTCCACCTAGCACGCGAATTACTAATACTTCTTTTGCGCCGCTGTTATCAGCAACGTTTAATCTTGATTCCTGTTGTACCATCTTATTTAGCTCTTTCTAAAATTTGTACCAATCTCCAGTTCTTGTTTTTACTCAAAGGACGAGTTTCCATAATCAATACTGTATCGCCGATACCGCATTCGTTTTTCTCGTCGTGAGCCATAAATTTGGTAGTTTTCTTTACGAACTTACCATAAATCGGGTGTTTTACTTTACGTTCCACGCTCACTACAACAGATTTATCCATCTTGTTGCTTACCACTAACCCGGTTCTTGTTTTTCTTAATTGTCTTTCCATGTCGACTCTCGAATTATTTAGTTTCAGTAGCTGACTCAGTGTTTTTCACTTTAGTCAACTCAGTGTTTAAACGGGCTATGTCTTTCCTTACTTTTGCAATGCGCGAAGGATTTTCGATAGCTGAAATAGTGTGAGCGAACTTTAATTTTGATAAGTTCTCTTTTTCTTCCGCAATCTTAGCTACTAATTCTTCTTTTGAAAGCCCTGTGATTTCTGAATTTTTCATTTTTCTTTTTCTTTTACGTTGAGTGTAGCGGTTATAATAAACAAGTATTTACAACATTCACCTCAACACTTTACTATGCTTCTACGTAATCTCTACGTACTACGAATTTGGTTTGGATTGGTAATTTCTGAGCTGCTAAACGCAATGCTTCTTTAGCAATTTCTAAAGGCACGCCTTCAGCTTCGAAAATTACACGTCCAGGTCTTACAACTGCTACCCAATACTCAGGAGCACCTTTACCTTTACCCATACGTACCTCAGCAGGTTTTTTAGTTACCGGTTTGTCAGGGAAAATTCTGATCCATACCTGGCCTTCACGTTTCATGAAACGTGTTACGGCAATACGGGCAGCCTCTATCTGGCGACTTGTGATCCAAGTTGCTTCTAAAGATTTGATACCGAAAGATCCGAATGCTAATTCAGCTCCACGAGAAGCTAAACCCTTCATTCTGCCTTTTTGCATCTTCCTGAACTTCGTTCTTTTTGGCTGTAACATTTTATTTTGTTCTAATCGTTAAACGATGTTAATAAATCAATTATTTACGAGGACCTCTGTTAGCGCCTGCGCCACCACCTCTGTTTGCACCACCTTGACCTGGGCGACCGCCTTGGTTTCCACCACGTCTGTCGTTACCGCCACGGTTATCTCTTCCACCACCTCTGTTATCTCTTCCACCGAATGCTGGTTTCTCTGACTGGCCTTTAGGACCGTTGTTTGTCGAACCGATGTTTGGAGACAAATCACGTTTTCCATAAACCTCACCTTTACAGATCCATACTTTAATACCGATTTTACCATAAGTGGTTAAAGCTTCAGCTAAAGCATAGTCGATATCAGCACGGAATGTATGCAAAGGCACTCTTCCTTCTTTGTACTGCTCAGTACGTGCCATCTCAGCACCACCTAAACGACCAGAAGTCATGATTTTGATACCTTCAGCACCCATACGCATGGTTGATGCGATAGAAGATTTCATTGCTCTACGGAATGAGATCCTTGCTTCTAATTGTTTTGCAACACCTTCTGCAACTAATTGTGCATCAAGTTCAGGGCGTTTAATTTCAAAGATGTTAATCTGAATTTCCTTTTTAGTTAATTTCTTTAACTCTTCTTTGATTTTATCAACCTCAGCACCTGCTTTACCGATTACGATACCCGGACGAGCTGTGTGGATAGTTACAGTGATACGTTTTAACGTACGCTCGATAACTACTTTTGCAACACCGCCTTTTGCGATACGGGCAGAAAGGTATTTTCTTATTTTCTCATCTTCAACTAATTTATCGGAGTAGTTGTTGCCACCGAACCAGTTAGAATCCCATCCTTTGATAATTCCTAACCTGGCACCTATTGGATTTGCTTTTTGTCCCATTTCCTAATTAGTTTTGAGTTTCTGTATTTTTACTATCTACAATCAGCGTTACGTGGTTAGAACGTTTGCGAATTCTATATCCACGGCCTTGAGGAGCTGGACGTAAGCGTTTTAACTGACGGCCACCATCAACCATAACTGTTTTTACAAAAAGTTGGTTTTCTTCAGGGCGGGCACCTTCATTTTTAGCTTCCCAGTTTTTAATAGCAGATAATAATAATTTCTCAACTCTTATTGCTGCTTCTTTATTGGTAAACTTTAAAATGCTTAATGCTTTCTCTACACGTTCACCTCTGATAAGATCTACAACCAAACGCATCTTACGCGGTGAGGTTGGACAATTGTTTAATTTTGCTATTGCTTCCATTGTCTAATTATTTTTTCTTTTCAGCGTGTCCTCTGAATGTTCTGGTTGGAGCAAATTCTCCCAACTTGTGACCAACCATGTTTTCTGTTACGTACACAGGGATAAATTTATTACCGTTGTGTACTGCAAATGTATGATTAACGAAATCTGGTGAAATCATTGATCTACGAGACCAAGTTTTGATTACAGACTTTTTGCCTGAATCATTCATAGAGTTTACTTTTTTCTCTACGTTATGGTCAATATAAGGTCCTTTTTTTATCGAACGAGCCATTATTTCTTCCTTCTCTCTATGATGTAACGATTAGAATATTTTTTAAGTTCTCTGGTTTTGTAGCCTTTAGCTAAAACGCCATTTCTTGAACGTGGGTGACCACCTGATGATCTACCTTCACCACCACCCATTGGGTGATCTACTGGGTTCATCGCTACCGGTCTAGTTCTCGGACGACGGCCCAACCAACGTTTACGACCTGCTTTACCTAATACTTCGTTCGCGTGATCTGAGTTAGAAACAGCACCGATAGTAGCAAGACAAGTAGTCAGGATTAAACGGGTTTCGCCTGAAGGCATTTTCAAAGTAGCATATTTACCATCGCGGGCAGCTAATTGTGCGTAAGCACCTGCACTACGAGCCAATTGTGCTCCTTTTCCAGGGTGAATCTCCACGTTGTGGATGATAGAACCTAATGGAATGTTCGATAATTTTAAAGTGTTACCTACTTCTGGAGCTGCAGTATCGCCCGATAATAATACCGAACCTACTTGCAATCCTTCAGGAGCAATGATATAACGCTTCTCGCCATCAGCATAGTGTAATAATGCGATGCGGGCAGTACGGTTTGGATCGTATTCTACAGTAGCAACTGTAGCAGGAATATCGAATTTATCGCGTTTGAAATCGATAATACGATAAGATTTTTTGTGACCACCACCCATGTAGCGCATGGTCATCTTTCCTGTATTGTTACGTCCACCAGACTTTTTTGATGATGCAACCAATGATTTTTCGGGCTTGGTTGCTGTAATCTCCGTAAAGCTAGCACCAACTCTGAAGCGGGTACCTGGAGTAACTGGTTTAAATTTTCTTAAGCCCATAGTTATAATGAATTATTAAATTAAAGGGTTGCGTAATAATCTATTGTTTCGCCGTCTTTCAACGTTACGATTGCTTTTTTGTATTTCGGGCTACGACCTGATACAAAACCTGCTTTAGTGTAACGAGACTTAGCTTTTCCATCAACAACCATAGTGTTAACTGCAACGATGGTTACACCGTACAATTTCTCAATAGCTGCTTTGATCTGGATTTTGTTAGCCTTGTGGTTAACGCTAAAAGTGAAACGGTTAGATTTCTCAGTTAAAGCTGAAGCTTTTTCGGTTAATATTGGTTTTTTTAAAATTTCCATATTACTTGGCAAATGCCTCCTCCAAAGTTTTAACAGAATCAGCAGTTAACACAAGTACGCCAGCGTTTAATACATCATAAGTATTCAAATCTGCTGCAGAGATTACTTTAGTTTTCTGAACGTTTCTGCTTGATAAATAGATATTATTATTTTGTGCAGGTAAAACCAACAAAGTTTTTTGTGTATCTACTTTTAAAGCAGCCAATAAACTTGTAAAGTTTTTAGTTTTAATTGTATCGAAGCTGAAATCTTCTAAAACTACCACATTGTTATCTTTTGCTTTATAAGCTAAAGCTGATTTACGTGCTAATGATTTTAATTTCTTGTTCAATTTAAAACTGTAATCACGTGGCTGAGGACCGAAAACACGACCACCACCGTTAAATAACGGAGATTTAATGCTACCAGCACGGGCACCACCTGTACCTTTTTGTTTGTATAGTTTACGGGTCGAACCAGCAATCTCGTTACGTTGTTTAGATTTGTGAGTACCTTGACGTTGGTTAGCCAAATACTGTTTTACATCTAAATAAATCGCGTGGTCGTTAGGCTCGATACCAAATACCGATTCAGGAAGTTGCACCTTGGCACCTGTTTCTTTACCTGAAATGTTTAATACTTTAACTTCCATCTGATTATTTGTCTAAGATTACGTAAGAACCTTTAGCTCCTGGAATGGAACCACTAACTACTAATAAGTTTTGCTCAGCGTAAACTTTCAAAACCTGTAAGTTTTGAATTTTCACTCTGTCTCCACCTGTTCTTCCTGCCATGCGCATTCCTTTGAATACACGTGAAGGGAATGACGATGCTCCCAATGAACCTGGGGCACGTAAACGGTTATGCTGACCGTGAGTCTGCATACCAACACCGGCAAATCCGTGGCGTTTTACAACACCTTGAAAACCTTTACCTTTTGAGGTACCTACAACATCAACAAAATCGCCTTCTGCGAATGCATCAACAGTTACTACATCACCTAAATTAAGTGCAGTTGTAAATGAATCAAATTCTACCAGCTTGCGTTTCGGAGTTGTGTTTGCTTTCGCGAAATGGCCTTTCAATGGTTGAGTTGTGTTTTTCTCTTTTTTCTCATCGTAACCCAGTTGGATTGACGAGTAACCATCTACTTCTTCGGTTTTTACCTGTGTAACTACACAAGGTCCAGCCTCGATTACCGTACAAGGAATGTTTCTTCCTTCGGCATCAAAGATACTGGTCATTCCTACTTTTTTTCCAATAATTCCTGACATTTTATCTTTTAATTTTAACACCCATCGAAGCAGTAGGGCTTCGTTCAAGGTGGTTGTACATCCCCCGAAAGGGACGGCAAAGATAGACAAGAATTATTAATTTTCAAATAGTTAGCGAAATATTTTTTCAAATAAATTGCTGATATGATGCGATTTAACTTTAAAAGTAGTGTTAATGTGCTAAACCACCATTTAAACTGATGGTTATAATCGCTAAAATGATAAATCCGATGAGTACATAGAGGTAATCGCGCTCTATTAAAAAGCTAAAAATGGCAAACACAATCCGTGCTATCGGCGTGAATATCAGCATCAATATGCCAAATTGCACCACTGCATCGCCCTGAAAGGTAAGCACTCCTTTAAATATGGCCGCTATCGACGAAAACCTGGCAAGCTCGGGTTTAAAAACTTTATAATCGGTAATTACACCTTTGTTGTGGATCAGGAAAATTACCCCTCCTATCAACACAATACCCATCGAAATAATTACGCCTGCACGCAAAAGTGTACCCAGTATTAGCTGAATATCTTTATCTTTTATATTTTCCTTGTTGGCTGTGTTCATTACAATCCGCTTATTCCTTTATAAATCATTTGCATGGCCAGAAATGCAACCACCACGGCAAACACAATTTTAAGTTTATCGGTTTTGGTTTTCAATAAAACTTTCGAACCCACCGTAGCACCGGTTAAAACACCAATACAAACCGGCATGGCTATACCTGGATCGATTTGACCGCGGTGCAAATAAACCACTGCACTGGCCGCCGCCGTAACGCCCATCATAAAATTACTGGTAGTGGTAGATACTTTAAAAGGCAAACGCATAATGTTATCCATGGCAATTACTTTTAACGCCCCGCTGCCAATCCCAAGCAAACCGGATAAGGTTCCGGCAAAAAGCATCATAAAAAAACCACCTGGTATATGTTTCACCGCATAAGGATGCTCTGTTCCCCTATCGGGATAAGATCCGTTCAGTTTAAAAAACCTGGCCCATTTATCGGTATCATCTAAAGTGGTATGATCTACCTTCTTCTTCAAAGTCATGATGGCCGAAAAGATGAGGATACAGCCAAACAGGATGGCAATGTAGTTAGCGTTTAGGTAAACGGCTACAATTGCGCCACAAATGGCACCAATGGTAGTAGCGATTTCTAAAAACATACCAATACGGATATTGGTAATGCCCTCTTTAACATAAGCTGCCGCCGAACCCGATGAAGTGGCAATAACCGAAACAATAGATGCGCCAATGGCATAATGGATATCTACCCCTAAAGCTAAGGTGAGCAAAGGGATAATAATTACACCTCCACCTAAACCCGTTAACGAGCCCAGTAATCCGGCCAAAAAAGCACCTAATAAAACGATTATGGTAAACAGCAATACCGACATGCGGGCAAATATAATGTACTGTTTTTGGGGAAACGAAGGATTAAAGGAATAAAATAAAGTCTATATGATATATGGAATATGTAAAATGAGAGATGGAAAATGGATGATTTAAGGGGATAAAATAGAATTTTGAGATAGAATAACCGTCACCCTGAATTTATTTCAGGTTCTCTGCAGAAGTGAGATGCTGAAGTAAATTCAGCATGACGTGAACTTATGTTAATCTATTTGCCTAATCTCTTAATCATCTCTGCACTTAAATCTCTGCCATCATTCAGCCGATTGGCAAAAAATGATTTAGCCGCTTCAAAATGTGCTTTATAGCCGTTAATATCACCGTAACCTATAATCGAGGCCCATTCGTGCACAGCAGTATGAAATTCGAGGTCATCGCCGCGGATGGATTTATCGTACAATGCCGTTTGGATCGATTCTTCGAGCATTTCCTTGTTTTTGAAAAGATACTCGGCAATACCCAACCTTAATTTAAAAGGCGGGGTCTGGCAAATCAGGTTGTCGTAAGGATTTACGCCCATTTTATACCAGGCATACACCATGCTCAGCAAACTTAAATGCGAATTGGGTTTCTGTTTATGGTCGGCATCCGAAAGGCTGAACTCTTTCATGATGTTATCATCAAGCAACAACAGCTGGCGGCTTTCGTGAAAAACAAAATCGCGGGCAGCATAAATTTTCTCCCTGAACTCGACTTCATTTTCGCAGATCATGAGTTTATAGAGTTCAGATTCGGCCTGGGCATAATATTTAACCTGCTTTTGCGCATAAGGGTTTAATATGGCCAAACCAGCATAGATGTGAGATTTGTAGCTAAAAATCCTTAGGGTGGTTAAAATCTTTACGTTATCAATCCCTCCGGCATAGGCAGGGTTATCCCATGGGAAAAAACCGGCATTTTTCCAGGCCGAGCCCATGCTTTCGAAACCCATGTGGGTTACGGCCTGTGTATCGGCCACAATACGGTCGTGCTCGCGGTAATCGTCCATCTCGATAATGTTCGACTTTAAAGATTTATAAATTTCCAGTGCTTTAGCGTAAACCTCGTCCGTAGCACGGTGGCGCACCACTACCAGGGTTTGTCCCTCCGGGCTAAAAGCCGGGCCATGCAAAGAATGGCAGGTTACAATCTGGGTGTCGGGTGGAAGGTGTTTTTCAAAAGCGGCAATTTCGGGATGTTTAACGGATGTTTGGCCTGAAACAATTGCACCATATTTGGTAGAGCGTGCAAAAGTAGCCACCACTTCATCAATTTTTTCGGCTTCAACGCAGTAAATTATAAAATCAGACTTACGTGCCACTTCATGCCCGTCAATTAAAACTTCAATTCCTTTAGGTTCGAGTTCGTTT
Organism: Pedobacter ghigonis; assembly: GCF_903166585.1. Taxonomy (GTDB): domain Bacteria; phylum Bacteroidota; class Bacteroidia; order Sphingobacteriales; family Sphingobacteriaceae; genus Pedobacter; species Pedobacter ghigonis. Next base: position 225,207 of record NZ_CAESCM010000006.1, on the reverse strand, counting down.
TTTAAATCTGTAAAACGCAAAGGCATATCTGCCCCGCATACTTTATAACCAGCGTTTACAAACGATACAGCGTACAATTTGCCCATATCGCCTAAACCAATAATTCCTATTTGCATGAAACAAATGTAACCTATCGCAAATAATTTTATAATAAAACTTCGATAAAATTGTTATTTAACATGTTAAACACAAACATATTTGTCTTTCATCCCCAAACTTCACATAAAAATATTAACCGGGAAATGGATAAAAATGTAGTTTTACACGATAACACCTATATTTAAACTATGCAAAAAATTAAACACACCCTACTGTTTTTAGGCGCTATGCTATTTGTAAACTTTGCGTTTGGGCAAACTTTACCTGACACGACCAAAAATACCGACCCATCGTTAAATGGCCAGTATCAGTTCATGTTAAAGAAATCGAAAAGCTTCAATGGTGCAAGGCTGATTAACCCCAACCGGTTATCGTCTTTATGGAAAAGTGTTAACGATACGCTACGCAAAGAACGCAAACAATTGCAGGAAGCCAGACAGGAGATTACAGCCCAGGCTGGTAATATTTCGAGTTTAAAAGGCGAGGTTACCGGAAAAGAAAGCTCGCTGGCTACAGCAAATGCTTCGGTTAACGAAATTAAGTTTTTAGGGATTGCCTTTGATAAGGGCACTTATAATACTATTGTTTGGTCGATTATTATTGTGCTGGGCCTTGGTCTGGCTTTTATTATTTTCCAATCGGGTAAATTAAGGCACGAAGCCAAATACCGTACGGAGCTTTACCAGGAAGTGGCCGATGAATTTCAGGCGCACAAGGTTAAGGCTAAAGATAAAGAGATGAGGCTTGCCCGCGAACTGCAGGATGAGCGGAATAAATGGGACGAAGGCAGGGGCAGATAACCTGGTCTAATTGTTTGAATTTTGAATGATTGAATGATATAGCGTTATTCAATCATTCAAAATTCAATCATTCTCTCATTCAAAAGTAAAGCCAAAGACTTTTTAAACACGCCATATTTTATTTGAAAAGCAGGGCTTGTGATAATCGGTTATGCCAGTCCCGCCATTCGCTACTTCCGATGAAAAACCGGAACCGCTGCTGTCGGGTTTATTTTACACACTGCAGTACCTTGTAGGCTACTAAACCTTCATCGATAGCTAATTCTTCAAGCTATACTTCAATCCAACCTCAAACTCTCCATTACTGTAATTCTGCATTTTTGAAGTATTGGTCGTGTACTGAAATAAAATAGAAAACTGATTTTTATAGTTAGCACCAAAGCCTCCGGTAAAGCTATTGGTACTGTGGTAAATGCCGTTCAACATTAATTTTTGATCTAAAAACTGAAGGTTTACCCCTGCATCAAAAATACCATCGTAGTTCTGCACCCCACGGTAAACCAGTTTGGGTTCAATGCTATTAATTAGCTTATCGGTAGTGAACTTATAACCTGCTGCCAGAAAATAGATAGACCGATCGACCACGTTTCTAACCTGATCTCTTTTAAAAAACCTTTTCAGGTTAGGTAAAGCGCCCTGAATAGTTAATTTATCAGTTCGGTATGCAACACCGAAATCGCCATCCAGATACAGCTTACGGTCGTTAAAACTATTGAGTACATCATCGTCGAGATCTCCCTTTACTTTACCAAAATCGACCCACTCGTTCATAATACCGGCCGATAAACCAAAATCGATAAATTCGGTGCCCCCGTTTAAAGGTAAATGATAAGCATAAGTTAATGTAGCCCTTGTGCGGTTAATGGCACCGGCGCCTTCATTATAAAAAAGCACACCCAGACCCACTTTATCATTTTTCAGGCCATAATCACCTGTTAAATACTGAATGCGAGGGCCACCTTCTACACCCGTCCATTGGGTTTTGAGGGCAGCATTGAGGTTTAGGCCCTTCTCTACACCTGCAATTGCCGGATTGGCCAAAAACTGGTTCTGGTAATAAATGCTCCCCATGGGATTGAGCTGCGCGAATGCCGGTATCGCGAATAAAACCAACAGCCCTGCTAAAATATGTTTCACTCTTCTCATGCTGTTACTTTTTATATAAAATCGAAATAAACCCTTTAACTGTTCCCTCAACTCCTAAATCGAGTATGTAATAATAGGTATCTTCGGCAAGTGCCGATCCGTTTACATAGCCATCCCAGTTGTTCTTGTAATTTACCGCCGAGTAAAGCATGCGCCCTCCCCTGTCAAAAATAGTGAGCTTGTTGCCGGGGTATTTTTCCAGGCCTTTAATCACAAAAAAATCGTTCTTGCCATCGCCATTTGGCGTAAGGATGTTATTTACAATGCTTACCTCCGCCTGTGTGTCGATAATTAGGAAAGGCTGTAAAAACCCTTGTGTTAAGCTGGTATTGGTAAGCTGAAAGGTTTGAACCAATGCCATTTCGCCAATGCTGAAATCGTATAACTGGTTATTGATTTTACCATAACCACTGGCCGAATTAAGCACATAAGGTAAGCTTTGCGCTTTAACACCGCGACCAAAAAAGATAAGCACCAGAAAAACAAACAGGCAATATGTTCTTTTCATCGTTCTTAATTTAAAGAGATCCAGGCCGAGCCATCGCTTTGGATGGTAAATGCTTTTGCACCGCTAATGGTGGTAATGGTGGTATCGTCGTTCATGGTAATGGCATTGTTTAAGGTAACATTACCTGTTGACAAGGCTTTTACGATAACATAAATCCTGCCCTTACAAGTTGCAGGCCCGGGCAAATTTAAAGTAACCGGAAGTCCGGCATTTTTTAACCTTACGGTATAATGACTGGCATCAAGCGATAACGTTCCGCCTGTGGTATAGGTTAAAATACCCGCCGAAACCGAGCCATTTACGTTTAGCGTGCTGGCACTTGCAGGAGCATAGGTGGTTGATGTAGCTGCATTACTGCCATTGAGGGTTAAAGTTCCGCCATCGGTAGTCATGCTCCCCGCAATTAACGGATAGGTTGTATTGGTATTGGCAATAGCTAAGGTGTTATTTGCGCTGGTACTGGTACTACCTGCATTACTACCAATAAAAATATTTCCCGAACCATTGTTTTTTGATCCGGCGGCATAACCCAGGGCGGTATTGTTATCACCATTGCTGGCCTCTAAAGCCAGGCTACCGATAGCCGTATTGTTAATCCCGCTACCATTAGCCATTAAGGTGTGGGTACCAAATGCACTGTTGTTCGAACCTACTGTACTTACACTTAAAGCCTGCGAACCAAAGCCACTGTTGTTGATACCGCTGAAACTCCTTTGCAACACCAGATAGCCAAAGGCACTATTTTCGTAACCGGAAATGTTTACCGAAAGCGCCTCTCTACCAAATGCGCTGTTGTAAAAGCCCGAAACATTGCTGGCTATGGTTTTATAACCGTAAGAAACATTGGTTTCTGCCGAATTGCCCAAACGACCAGATTTTTGTCCATTTACCAAAAAATTAACTGCCACATCATCGGTATTGCCTAAAAAATTATTGGTTTGATCAACATTCCCGGTGTTCCCCTTTAATGCCCATGCATTGGCATTGGCAAATAAGGTACGGCTAATTAGTTCGGGCTTACCCGTAGTGGCATTGGTAATGTATACTTTGTTGGCATCGGCAACACCAGCAGTAGTTAGTTTTTCAACAGTTACTGATGCATCGGCCAGTTTTGGTGTGGTTACCGACCCATCTGCCAGCTGCAGGGTATTCACTGCTGCATCATCTACATTGATATTTTTAACTTCTTTGTTTCCAATTTTCACTGAAGTAACTGCCGCATCGGCTAGTTTTGGCGTAGTAACTGAACCATCTGCCAGTTGCAGGGTATTCACTGCTGCATCGTCAATATTGATATTTTTAACTTCTTTATTTCCGATTTTTACTGAAGTAACTGCCGCATCGGCTAGTTTTGGAGTAGTAACCGCACCATCGGCCAGTTGCAGGGTATTTACTGCTGCATCGCCAATATTGATATTCTTTACTTCTTTATTGCCAATTTTTACTGAAGTAACTGCTGCATCAGCCAGCTTGGGCGTGCTTATGGCTCCATCGGCTATTTTTAATGTGGTAACGGCAGCATCGGCCAGTTTAACCATTGTTACTGCACCTGCATTAATATCAATAACCACATCTTTGAGCAAGGCTGAAGCACCGTTGGCACTAACAGCCAAATCGGTAGAGGTTAAACCTTTGGCTCCGGCCAGTTGGGCAACATCTAAAGTAACCGGTTTCCAGGCAGTTCCATCGAAGAGTAAAACCTGGTTATTGGCTGGCGCGTTGGCACTTAATGTTTTACCCTGAATGTTTGCCAGGGTTGGATTGGGATAATTACCTGTTAAATCACCTCCTGCAACCCCGGTTGAAGGTCCAACCGGCCCTACCGGACCGATATCTCCTTTATCGCCCTTATCTCCTTTTACGCCTTGTATGCCTTGAATTCCAGCTGGGCCTGTAGCTCCGGGATCTCCTTTAGCACCTGTTGCCCCCTGTGCACCGGTGGCACCTGTTAAGCCAATCGGGCCTTGAGCTCCTGTTGCCCCTGCAACACCGGCGGGCCCCTGAGGTCCGGCAACTCCAGCTACACCTTGTGCACCCGCAGGGCCTGTTGCCCCCGTATCGCCTTTTGGTCCGGCAGGGCCATTAGCTGCATATAAAGCATATGGAACACTCAATAACTGGGCTGTTCCTGCTAAACTAAAGTTGGTTCCATTATCGGGATCGATTTCTACTTTTACAATTTTTAATCCGCTAGCCCAGGTTACCCCGGCCAGGGTACCGCTTACAGAAGTTGCTCCGCTCGAGCCAATGGCTACCGCATAAAGCCCGTAAGCATTGGTTACCACATTTCTGACTTCGCTGTACTGCGCAGTTCCGGTTGATGATCCATCCAGTATACTGATTCGCAGCGATATGCTCTTGTTTGCCAGTGGTGTACCGTTAGCATTTCTTGCTGCTCCCTGATAGTTAAATTGCTGTGGCGCCTGCGCCTTAACAGCCAGTGCCAGGCCGAAGCTCAGCAATGCGATGAGTAAAAGTTTTTTCATGAACCGGGATGAGATCTAAATTGCAAGGCCTCAAACAAAAAATAAGAGCCTTACGTTCAAATCTACTAATTAGTATATCCGGTTATGTCTACTTTACACAAAAGACTATTCTTCTAGACAACACTACACACAAAATACTGACAATCAACACGATAATCAATATCTTATTTTGTATTTTTACACCAACACCCTATTTTTGGGATATTTTTACTTTGAAAACAGAAGAAAAAACACCTCAAATACAGCTTTCGAGCTATATTTTACTGGCTATAAACGTTATGTCAACTATTAAGTTTCTGAAGGGAAGGATATACCTTTAATATTACGATACAAATCAACCGCGTACAAATCTGTCATTCCTGAAACGAAATCGAGCACACTTTGAATAATAGAATAAATATCGGTTAAATCGGTATGGTACTGCTTGGGGATAAGCTTTACCAGTTTTCTATAATAATGTGTATTGTTGTGGATCAGTGCCGGAACGAACTCTTCTAATAAACCCGCCATGATTTTATAACCGGCCACTTCTTTTTGTATTACTGACGAGAAATTATAAATCCGTTCTATTGAAACCTGCTCAACAGCCTTCCACGCCGACAAATAGGGTTCAGGGATCATATCGGTTAAACTCTGGTTCAGTTCGCCACGCAATAGCCTTTCCTGCTCATTAAAAAAGATACCTGCGCATAAATTGGTCAATGTATTAATGGCTTTTGCCCTTAGCAAACCAATTTTGGCATCATCATCTTCATAATCATGTTTTAACCGGTCTTCAATGGTTTTAGAATTTGCAAAAGGCAGCAGGTAATTTTTTACCTCCTCGTACGAAAGGATTTTTAAACGGTGTGCATCTTCCAGATCGATAATACTGTAACAAATATCGTCGGCTGCTTCTACCAGATAAACCAGCGGATGGCGTTTGTAAATGAGGTATTCGCTTTGTTCCTGCTCCAGCTTAAGCTCGGCAGCAATCTTTTTAAAACTATCTTCCTCTGACTGGAAGAAACCATATTTTTTACGGTGCAACAATCCTTTCTGCTTACCCGCGATAGAGGCACACGGATATTTGGCTATAGAGGCCAATGTAGAATAGGTTAATGCATAAGCATCGTTCCCTTTACCTTTTAAAGGATGGGTAAGAATGCGGATCGCATTGGCATTTCCTTCAAAATTAATTAAATCGTGCCATTGTGCTTCGCTCATTTCTTTCTGGTAAACCTTACCATCACCATCGGTAAAATAGCGCGAAATTGCAGCTTCGCCCGAGTGGCCAAAAGCAGGATTACCTAAATCGTGGGCCAATGCGGCCGCGGCTACAATATTGCCTACTTCGTTAATTAAAGGAACTTCTTTAATCAGGGCAGGATTATGTTCCTCAACACTTTTAAGGAAGATATTGGCCATGGAGCGGGCAACACTTGCCACTTCTAAACTATGGGTTAGGCGGTTGTGCACAAAAACACTCCCAGGCAATGGAAAAACCTGAGTTTTATTCTGCAATCTTCTAAAAGGAGATGAAAAAATCAGGCGGTCGTAATCGCGCTGAAAATCTGAACGGGCCCGATCGGTGCTGGCACCGTATTGTTCTTGTCCAAACCTTTTATTCGAAAGTAAATATTTCCACTCCATTGCTCAGTTAATTTTGGGCGAAGTTAAGGATTAGCGTGATTTAATAAAACCTGGAGGGAAAACTTTCTAAACCACTATATATTCGCAGCAGAACCTCCCCTACTGTTCTTCGTAATGATAAGTTAATCCGCCATCAACAAAATAAGTTGAGCCTGTAACATAACGGGCATCATCAGAAGCCAGAAAAGCCACAATACCTGCTACATCTTCGGGCGTACCCAGTTTTTTCATCGGAATATTGTCCAGTAACTTTGCTAACTTCTCTTTATCGTTTAAAAGCGATTTATTGATGGGCGTAGCGATAGCGCCCGGTGCCACATTATTGACCCTGATATTGAAAGGAGCCAGCTCTGTTGCCAGGTTACGGGTTAACATTTTTAAGGCACCTTTACTGGCACAATAAGGTGCAAAATGCGGAAAAACGATTTCTTCGTGCACCGAACTCATATTTACAACTACTCCAGCAATCTTGTTGGCTATACAGTGTTTAACGAAAGCTTGGGTGCCAAAAAACAGTCCTTTTAAATTGGTATCCATTACCAGATCAAAATCGGCCTCTGTTACCTCCCAAAAGTTATGGTTCTTTTCAACACCTGCATTGTTTACCAAAATATCTAATTTGCCGTATGCTTTTATGGCATTGGCGACTAAACCGGTTACACTTTCTACCTGGCTAATATCTGCTGCTAAAAAAACAGCACGTCTGCCCAGGGCTTTAATTTCGGCAATCAATTTTTCGCCGCGTTCATCCAGCTTCCTGCCGTTTAAAATAATATCGGCACCTTCGGCTGCTAAACGCAAAGCACATGCTGCACCAATCCCCTGGCTACTACCTGTAACTAAAGCTACTTTATCCTTAAATCTTTCCATTTCTGATCATTAACTGGTTATAAAAGTGCCACTAAGGCTGTCCAACCGCTTTGATGACTTGCTCCTAAACCTTTTCCGTTATCGCCGTTAAAATATTCGTAAAACAAAACATAATCCCTAAAGTGTTCATCGTGGTTTAACTTTGCGCACCCTCCATAAACAGCTCTTTCTCCCTTTTCGTTTTTTAAGAAGATATTTTTTAAACGTTTACCCAATAAATCTGCTATTTCGGCGAGCGAATAATAGGTATTGGAACCTGTTGGATATTCTACCCTAAAATCGTCGGTGTAATATTCGTGAAAATGCTTCAGTGCATCAATCAACAGGTAATTGATGGGAAACCAAATGGGGCCTCTCCAGTTGCTGTTTCCGCCAAACATACCGGTATCGCTTTCTGCCGGAATATATTTAACCGAATAATCGTTACCGTTTAACCAATAACTGTAGGATTCGGTTTCATATTTCTTCGAAATAGAACGGACGCCGAACTCTGAGAGGAACTCGGAAGTATCGAGCATACGGCGCAATAACATTTTCATGCGGTGGCCGCGCAACAGCGAAAATAAATGCTTATCGTTACCGCTTTTATCTTCCCAATGGCTAACAAGTTGTACCAAATCGGGTCGCTGGAGCATAAAAGACGCTAACCGGTTTTTAAGTTTGGGTAAATCTTTCCAATCCTGATCGCTAAAAACAATGACAGCAAACATCGGAATCAAACCTACCAGGGTTCTCAGCCTTAGCCTATCCCAACCGCCATCGGGTTTGCGGAGTAAATCGTAATAAAAGCCGTCCTGATCATCCCATAAACCGGTATGGTACTCGCCCATGTTATCAATAGAGCCTGCAATAAACAAAAAGTGTTCTGAAAACTTAATGGCCATATCTTCGTAAACCGGATTGTGCAGCGCCAGTTCAATACTGATCTGCAGCATATTTAAAGCATACATAGCCATCCAGCTGGTACCATCGGCCTGCTCTAAAAAGCCGCCGCCAGGCACCGGCTCGCTCCGGTTAAATACCCCTATGTTATCTAAACCAAGAAAACCGCCTTCAAAAATATTATTGCCCTCACTATCCTTTTGGTTTACCCACCAGGTAAAATTGAGCAACAGCTTCTGAAAAACTTCTTCCAGGAATTTCAGATCGCCCTTTCCTTTATTTTTTTTATCGGTAAGATAGACCTTATATGTAGCCATGGCATGTACCGGCGGATTGGTATCGGTAAAATCCCACTCGTAAGCTGGTAACTGCCCGTTGGGATGGATATAGTTGTTGCTCACCAACAAGCTCAATTGCTGTTTGGCAAAATCAGGATCGATTGGTGCCAGTGCAATGCAATGAAAGGCAAGGTCCCAGGCAGCAAACCAGGGATACTCCCACTTATCAGGCATCAGAATAATATCGGCTGCCATGAAATGGCTCCAGTGAAAGTTACGTCCGCAAGACCGCTTTGCAGCTGGTTTAGGTAAACCAGCATCGCCCTTTTGCCAAACATTTACATCATAGTTATAGTATTGTTTGTTCCAAAGTAAGCCCGCCCAGGCCTGGCGTTGCAGTTGTTGCTCCTCCTCACTGATATTGGCCTTGTATTTACTGGCATAAAACTCATCTGCTTCCTTTTTCCGCAATTCAAAAATCGCGTCAAAATTTTCGAAAGGTTTTTCAATTGGTTTTGCAGACAGCCTGAGCTTAAAACTCAGGCTTTGTTTTGCGGGTACAAGTTTATGGTAATGCACTGCTACCTTGGTTCCGCTCTTAGCCGGGTTTACCTGATTTTTCTGTCCGTTAACAAGGTAATTATTAATCCCATCCTTTACATAAGGCGAAACATTGGCCGATTGATACAAGCGCTCGTTGTTACTTTCGTTATTCGTAAATAAAAAATCGGGATCGCCATCAGCATAGGCGTACATTTTACCTTGCTTTTCCGAATGGAAAAGTAACTCGTTTTCGCCAAGGTAATTTATCGCAGGTTTGGCTACACTCCCCTCCCAGCTCCAATTGTTGCGGTACCACAACTGAGGTAACAAATGAATTTCTGCATCTTCATTACCGCGATTATAAACTGTATAATGCACCAAAATATCGTCTTCTTCATTTTTGGCGTAAGTGATAAACACATCAAAATATTTATCCTGATCAAAAATTCCGGTATCTATTAGCTCAAATTCAGGTTCCTGTCTAGTGCGTCTGACATTTTCTGTTAACAGTTGCGTGTATGGAAAAGCTGATTGTGGGTATTTATACAACATTTGCATGTAGGTATGCGCTGGTGTATTATCCAGATAGTAGTAAATTTCCTTTACATCTTCTCCGTGGTTACCTTCTCCATTGTTTAAGCCGAAAAGACGTTCTTTTAAAATGGCATCCTTACCGTTCCAAAGCGCAAGCCCCAAACATAACAATTGCTGATCGTCGCTAAAACCTGCCAGTCCCTCTTCTCCCCATCTAAATGCCTTACTTCTGGCACTATCGTGCGTGGTATAGCTCCAGGCATCGCCATTATTACTGTAATCTTCGCGTATGGTTCCCCATTGCCTTTCTGACACATATGGTCCCCATTTGAACCAGTTTGCACGGTTTTGGTACTGTGCGTCGATTCTGCTTTGTTCGGCATTTGCCATATAGAATGTTTAAGATTTGTAGACCACAATTAATATGTGCGTTAAATATCAAATATTTAATGCATTAAATGCTAAAAGTTATGTCAGGAAAACGCCAACAAAAATCAAACCTTTTAATTCATGAAACGTTCTATATATAAATATTCAAAGGCAGGATTATGAAAACGAGCATCTATAATAAAGCAGAGCATTTGGAAGGTTATATTGGTAAGGAAGGCAATAGTGAAGAAAAATCGGAAGTGCAGAAAGCTTACGAAGCCGGCAATGAGGGTAATGAAGTAACCAGCTTTGGTAAAGAAACCATAGCTAAGTATAATGCGGAAACCATGCACCTGGATAAAACGATGCCCAGGGATGGGTTCGACAATACGGGTACGCAGGGTGCCGATTCATTGAGCGACGATGCCTACAACAGCCCGGATAAACACCCCACTATAAAAAGTGCCGAAAGCCATACCGGAAGTTCGTCTGAAGATTTTAAAACTAAACCGGGTATTAATGAGGCCGATGAGGATCATGCGCTCGATACCGGAATATAAAAAATAAAGCCATGGGATTATTAAAATATGCCATACTGGGTACAGCAGCTGTATTCGGGTTAAAATATCTGACTAAGAAAAGGGTTGCTGATGGCAAATCGCTGGCAGATGATATTAGAACGAAAGCCAATCAATATCTGAACGAAGCCAGTAATTTTGGTGAAAGAGTAAGGCATGACTACAGGCAAACCAGCGATCTATACTGACAGGATTTGAGATTTTACAGACACAAAAAATTGATATATATCAAGATATTTATCCTGTATAACTTGTAAATTGATCAGATGTTTGTGAAATTTGCAGCGCTGTAGGATTCGCGACAAAGATTAACTAAAAAGATCATTAACAACTAAAATTTAAGGGCATTTTGCTACTTGATTAACGCATTTCAGTCGTGGAATTCTACTTAACTTCCATCTACCGGAAAAGCATTAAAAATTTAAAAGGGATTATTCTTTACGGATATTCCCTTTTTAATTCTGCATAGTACAAATGTTATATCAGCCCATTAACAGGCCATTCACTACCTCACACCTTTACTCTGGTTGTTTTGGGTAGTACTATCTACATCATTTTTATCAGATCCGTTTCTTTCTCTATGCTGAGGCGGGTTTTCCATCCTGCTTTTTTCGAGCTCAGAAAAATCACCATTTTTTTGATTAGCCACTTCGCCATGCGATGGCTTCTTCTCATTTACTGCTTTATCCGGATTGGCAAAATCCTGTCCAATAACCGATGGATCGTTTTCTGTTTTTGCATGCTTTCTCATACAAGTAAAACCAACGAAATACAGCTTTTGTTCTAAAATGCGGGCACAAAAAAAGTCCTGGCTTACACCAGGACTTTTTCATTTCTTTTAAAATCAATTAAACTTTGATTTCAACTTCAACACCGCTAGGTAATTCAAGTTTCATTAAAGCATCAACTGTTTTGGAGTTAGAGCTATAAATATCCAATAAACGTTTGTAAGCGCATAATTGGAATTGCTCTCTAGCTTTTTTGTTTACGTGTGGAGAACGTAATACAGTAAAGATTTTTTTCTCAGTAGGAAGTGGAATCGGACCACTTACAACTGCACCCGTAGGCTTAACAGTTTTTACGATTTTCTCAGCAGATTTATCTACCAAGTTGTAATCGTAAGATTTTAATTTAATTCTGATTCTTTGGCTCATCTTGTTTTTAATTATGGTTTCCTGTTAGAGCTATTAACAACAGAAACCGGATTTATCTTTTGTAGTATCAAGAAATTAGGTATCGGGTATCAAGACTGATAAATCCGTCTTGATACTTGATACATAAATACTTGTCTAATTAGTCTTCAGATTTTACTCTTCCTTTAGATTTCGCTACAACTTCGTCCTGTACGTTTTTAGGCGCTGGCTCGTAGTGATCGAATTCCATTGTAGAAGTTGCACGGCCTGAAGTGATGGTACGTAACTGAGTTACATAACCGAACATTTCTGAAAGTGGTACCAATGCTTTGATAACCTGTGCACCGTTACGGGTATCCATACCTTGTAACTGACCACGACGACGGTTCATATCACCGATAACATCACCCATGTTTTCTTCAGGGGTTAAGATTTCGATTTTCATGATTGGTTCCATCAACGAAGGTTTACATTTAGGTAAAGCCTCACGGTATGCCATACGGGCAGCAAGCTCGAATGATAAAGCATCTGAATCGACTGCGTGGAATGAACCATCAATCAAACGTACTTTCATATCAGGAAGCGGGTAACCAGCTAATACACCGTTCGCCATTGCAGAAGCAAATCCTTTCTCAACTGAAGGGATAAATTCACGAGGAATTGAACCACCTACAATTTCGTTTACGAACTGTAATCCGCCTTTTTCAAAATCTGCATCAATTGGAGAGATCACAACTTTGATATCGGCAAATTTACCACGACCACCTGATTGTTTTTTGTAAACTTCGCGGTGTTCTGCAGTACCAAAGATTGCCTCTTTGTATGCTACTTGTGGCGCACCTTGGTTAACCTCTACTTTAAACTCACGTTTTAAACGGTCAATTAAGATATCTAAGTGAAGCTCACCCATACCAGAAATTACAGTCTGACCAGTTTCCTGATCTGTTTGTACTCTGAATGTAGGATCTTCTTCAGCCAGTTTAGATAAGCCCATACCTAATTTATCAACGTCAGCCTGAGTTTTAGGCTCAATAGCTAAACCGATAACCGGATCAGGGAATACCATCGACTCAAGAACGATTGGGTGTTTCTCATCACAAAGGGTATCACCAGTTTTGATATCTTTAAATCCAACTACAGCAGCAATATCACCGGCAGCCACATTAGGCACAGGGTTTTGCTTGTTTGCGTGCATTTGGAAGATACGTGAAATACGCTCTTTACTTTCTGAACGGGTATTGTAAATGTAAGAACCAGCTTCTAAGTTACCTGAATAAACACGGATAAAGCATAAACGGCCTACAAATGGGTCAGTTGCAATTTTAAATGCTAAAGCTGCAAATGGCTCATCAATACTTGGTTTCAATAAAACTTCTTCGTTAGTATCTGGGTTAGTACCTACAACACCTTCTGAATCAAGAGGTGAAGGCAATAACTCCATTACATAATCCAACATGGTTTGAACACCTTTGTTTTTGAAAGATGAACCACAAACCATAGGAACAATTTTAGCATCTAAAACAGCTGCACGTAAAGCATCTAAAACTTCACGCTCAGTGATGGTTTCAGGAGCATCGAAGAATTTCTCCATTAGAGACTCATCATAATCAGCAACTGATTCTAATAATTTCTCTCTCCACTCAGCAACCTCATCAATCATATCATCAGGAATTGGCACTTCAGTAAAGGTCATACCTTTATCGTGCTCGTTCCAAACGATACCACGGTTGTTGATCAAATCAACCACACCTTTAAACTGATCTTCAGCACCGATAGGTAATTGCAAAGGAACTGCATTACTACCTAACATATCTTTAACCTGCTTAACAACTTTTAAGAAGTCAGCACCAGAACGGTCCATTTTATTAACGAAACCGATACGGGCAACATTATAGTTGTTAGCTAAGCGCCAGTTAGTTTCTGATTGAGGCTCAACACCATCAACAGCAGAAAACAAGAACACTAAACCATCTAATACACGTAACGAGCGGTTTACCTCTACGGTAAAATCCACGTGTCCCGGTGTATCGATAATGTTCATGTGATAGTTCTGGTTTCTGTATTTCCAGTTAACTGTTGTCGCAGCAGAAGTAATGGTAATACCACGCTCTTGCTCTTGTGCCATCCAGTCCATTGTTGCAGCACCTTCGTGCACCTCACCAATTTTATGACTTACACCAGCATAATAAAGGATACGCTCAGTTGTGGTAGTTTTACCAGCATCAATGTGAGCCGCAATTCCAATATTTCTTGTAAATTTTAAATCTCTTGCCATGTTATGTTTTTGATTTATCTGATTTTAAATGATTGCACCGATTATGTAGAAACAAATCGGTGCAAATTATCTAATCAGTATAATCTTCTAATTAAATCTGTGTAATCTTACTAGTCTGTTAATCCTAAATTAGAATCTGAAGTGAGAGAACGCTTTGTTAGCCTCAGCCATTTTGTGCGTATCTTCTTTCTTCTTAACAGCAGCACCTTCACCTTTAGCAGCAGCTACGATTTCACCAGCTAGTTTCTCTTTCATGGTTTTTTCACCACGACGACGAGCGTATAAAATTAACCATTTCATACCTAAAGCTGTTTTACGCTCTGGTCTAACCTCAGTTGGAACCTGGAAGTTAGCACCACCAACACGACGAGATTTAACCTCTACAGCTGGCATAATGTTAGTTAATGCACGTTTGAATACCTCTAAACCGTTTTCACCTGCTTTTTTCTCAGCAATTTCAACAGCATCGTAAAAGATTGAGTAAGCGATAGATTTTTTTCCATCGTACATCATATTGTTTACAAAACGAGTTACCTGAACATCATTGAATTTTGGATCAGGAAGAATAATTCTCTTTTTTGGTTTTGACTTTCTCATTTCTTATTTCCTCCCGATTATTTCTTTTTACCTTTTGTTGGCGCCGCAGCTACTTGTCCTGGTTTTGGACGTTTAGTACCATATTTCGAACGACGTTGGTTACGACCAGCTACACCTGATGTATCTAATGCACCACGGATGATGTGGTAACGTACACCTGGTAAATCTTTAACACGACCACCACGGATCAATACGATTGAGTGCTCCTGTAAGTTGTGACCTTCTCCAGGGATGTAAGCATTCACCTCTTTACCGTTCGTTAAACGAACACGGGCTACTTTACGCATTGCTGAGTTTGGTTTTTTAGGGGTAGTGGTGTACACACGTGTACATACACCTCTTCGCTGTGGACAGCTGTCCAACGCTGGAGACTTACTCTTGAACTCCAGTGCTACTCTACCTTTTCTAACTAATTGTTGAATGGTTGGCATTGTGCTTTTTTATGTTTTTTTATTAAAAAATTTACCGCTCCCCCGGCATCTTTACAGATAGCCCATAAAACGGACTGCAAAAGTAGAACAATTCTTTTTAAAAATCAAGGGGTTAGCGTAAAAAGTTTTCAGTTGGCAATTGCCGGTTTTCAGTTGGAGATTAAGGAGTTGCGGCTCGCTGTGCAGTTTACAATTATCAGTTTTCTCCCCAGAACGCGCTAACAAGGGCGTCATGCTGAACTTGTTTCAGCATCTCATTTGCTTGTTTAAATTACTTTCCAGAAAGCGATTCTTTAGCTCTTTTTACAGGTTTGGTTACTGTTAAATACCGCAAATGCACATAATTTAAATTTGTACAAAATTGTTTGAAATACTTTATCTTTAATAAAAATCTAAATTATATGTTCTTAAGTATCATCGGAATTATCGTCATTTTTATTGGCTTTGCTGTTTCTAATCAAAACAATGCTCTTGGCCGCTACAGCAATATCGCCAAAATTACAGGTGTGGTTTTGGTAATTATCGGCTTATCCTTTTCGGTGTTTAAAGTGATTGATGCCGGTGAAGTTGGCGTTAAAACAGTTTTCGGGAAAGTAGACAACGATGTTTTGTATAGTGGCATGAATGTAATTAACCCAATTGCGGTAATCACTCCCTTTGATGTTAAAACCCAAAATTATACCATGTCTGGTGTTCATGATGAAGGCAATAAACAAACTGACGATGCATTGCGCGTTTTATCTGCCGATGGACTGGAAGTAATTATTGATCTCTCGGTATTATTCAGGGTTAAAGGAAGCGCCGCTCCGCAGATCTTAAGAGAAATTGGAACCGACTATCTGGAAAAGATTGTTCGCCCGGTTTCGCGTACTGCCATAAGAGATAATGCTGTAGCTTATGATGCTGTTGCACTGTACTCCAGTAAACGGGATGAATTTCAGGCAAAAATATTTAACACCATCGAGAAAAGTTTTGCCAAAAGGGGCTTAGAACTGGAGCAACTTCTAGTGCGCAACATTACCCTGCCGGCATCGGTAAAAGCGAGTATCGAATCTAAAATAAATGCAGAACAGGATGCACAAAAGATGACATTTGTACTTCAAAAGGAACGCCAGGAAGCAGAACGTAAAAGAGTGGAGGCCCAGGGTATTGCCGATTACCAGCGTATTCTTTCAACAGGATTGAGTGACAGGCAGCTTCAATATGAATCTATATTGGCTCAAAAAGAAATTGCGAAATCGGCAAATACAAAAGTCATTATTATGGGGAATGGAAAAACTGCTCCAATTATTTTAGGAGGAAATTAATTTAAACACTCAAAACATGAAAACGAAAATCATTACCATCGTGCTTTTTAGTATTGCGTATCTGTGTAATGCGCAAACTACTCCACCTGTTAAAAGAAAGGCCAATGTAGATTTTGATGCTTACGAAAAATTAATACCCGAAGTTAAAGCCCACCGAAAAAATAAGCTTATAGATCTGCCATCCTTTTTAAAAATGGCCGCAGAAAAAGGCACCGTTATTTTAGATACCCGATCAGATAGCCTATACAAACGGAAGCACGTTAAAGGCGCGATACACCTTAACTTCTCAGATTTTACGCAACAAAACCTGCTCAGGCTTATACCTAATGTGGATACGAGAATATTAATCTATTGCAACAACAACTTTGTAGATGATGCAGCCAATTTTGCCAGCAAAACAGTTATTCCTGTCATGGTTAATAAAAAGATCTCAGCCATTTCATTAGCGCTCAATATCCCGACTTACATTAACCTGTATGGCTATGGGTATAGAAATGTTTATGAGCTTTCTGAATTGGTAAGCACATTAGATAAAAGAATAACTTTTGAGGGTACGCACGTTAAAAACATTGCGGTTAACGCGCAAGCATTAAAAGTTAACTAATTACAATCCTTAAAACCATCTTTCAGCACCTTTAACCTGGCTACCGCAGCTTCGAGCTCTTTGGGGGCTTTTCCGTATTCGTAGGTAATTTTATATTGCTTACCATCAGCATTAATGGCAATCCACTCTGCGCCACCATCTGCACAATCAGGGCAGCCTATTGTTTCGGGCAGGGCGGCAATTTTCTCTATATTCAGATCGTTTTTGATGGCATTTACATCTGCCTCTGAAATTGTTTTGCTGCAGGTTTTGGTATCGGATGTCTGACCGTTTTTTGATTTGGAAAAAGTAAGTTTCAAATCGCTGATGAGCAGATTATTGGAACAATACCCCACACACATCCCAAACGAAGAGCCATAGCTGATACTGTTTAGGTTATTGATGCGGTCTTTTTTACATCCGGCAAAAGACAGGATGGCACTCAGCGTAACAAAGAGTAAAGTTCTTTTCATAGGCTTAAATCAATCGGTTTATTAATTATTTTGTTGTTATTAAGGTTTTAAAACAGGGCTTAGCTGTTCCGAATTTACGAAAATTGCCCTATAAGCAGGCACTGAAGCTTCTAAAGTCCATAATAATACACCTTTTCTATTGGTTAACACCATAATATGCCTTTTTGAACTGCAACACAGTATATTTTCAGGGGTAATCATATAAGCGCTCCCCATCCGGTCGTTATAAATTTGCGGAGGCAGCTTTACATGCATATCCAAAGTTGCACTTTTGGCCAGCTGATTTAACTTAAAGGTATAAACACCCGATTGATGTTTATCTATCCCATTATCGAAAAACATTAAATTACCCTCGGTATTGATGTGCACGGCATGCGCCTGAGAAAAACTGGCTTCGGCAGGCATTTTAATATCCCCTCCTTTACCAAACTTCCAGATTACCTTGCCTGTTTTGGCATCGATTTTCCAGATCTGCCCATTGTTATAAAAGGACATGATATAATTGCCATCCGTATCGTAATTTAAACTATTGGCATGCATCCAGTCTTTTTTGGTTTTTAACAAGGCCTTGTCAGCCAATGGATCAAGTGCATCAAACACGCTCCATTTCCAGATCTGCTTTCCTTTCTGGTCCATCACCATAATACCGTCGCCATTTATGGTATCTTGCTTTGCACCACCAATGTGACTTAAATCGGTTACTTTCTGATCAATAAACAAGGTGACCAATTCACCTTTAGTATTTTTCAAAATTTCGTGGTGAATGGTTTGTTTAAAATCACCCTGTCCTTTTTTCAGGTGCAACACGGTATCACCATTCAGGTTAATTTCCAGAATCTGACTGCCATAGCTGGTGGGTTCATCGTTGCTGCCTAAAATAGATAGCAGGGTTTTATCTTTGGTAAAGTTGATTACTTTGAAGCCAACATTATCAATCATGTGGTACCACCGCAATCTGCCTTTGTAATCGACCAGGTAAGCCATTCCGGGCGAATACCTTTTGTTAATGAGGATTAAACCATTTTTAAATTCCTTTGGGATCAACTTATCATCAGCACTTTTGGCCTTAAACTGGTCTTTTAACCATTCGGGTAAATCGCGCGATTCGAAGGTATAAGTTTTACTCGCCGTTTCGGCACCATTATTTACGGTAATAACCTGATAGGCATAACTGGTTTTAGGAAGAATATTGCACAACACCAGCGTGTGCTTACTTTTGCCTTTCGACAATGGTGTTACCTGTTTAGCAGAATCGGCAATTTTATTGGGCCAGTATTTTATGTAGACATCAGCGTCCGCACTGGTATTTACATCAATCTGGATTTTTAATTCATTGTTGTTGTGCAGGCCAACCTTAATTTCTTTTATACCAACTTTTTCCGAACATCCGGAAAAGGCCAGCACCAGTAGTAAAACCGCTACATTTAAAATATGCTTCATAAATTTCTGATCATTAAAAATATATAGGATGTTGCTTGTAAACAAAAAAGAATACATAGCAAAAACTACATATTCTTTTTTGTTAAATAAAAGTATGAAATTATTGTCTGCCCGAGTTATTTAAATTCGGGTTAATATTTACCTGGTTTAAAGGATAAGGGAAATACTGATCGCGTGGCATTACCACGGTTGGTGTTTGGTTTATACGCTTTAAATATCCGTTAACGATACTTTCGTATTTACCAAAACGCATTAAATCTGCTCTTCTTTTTCCTTCATAAAACAATTCCCAGCCACGTTCCTGTAAAAGTGCATCTTTTAATGTGGTTTGGTTGTAGTTAGCCGCAACCAATAATTTGGCATGCGATCTTCCTTTTACCTGATTGATCAGATTGATACACTCGGTGTTTGGACCGCTTAATTCGTTAATAGCTTCAGCCCTGCTCAACAACACATCGGCATAACGCAGAATATTTACACTATGGCCATCATAATACGTATTGGCTCCATTTGGATCAGCATATTTTGCGGTAGCTACATCCTGCATATAAAATACACCGGCCGGTGGGGTTGCTCCCAATGTCGGCGCTTGTTTATGCACCAGTTTATCAACACCCAGATATTCAGGAAAGAAAAGTTTTTTCCGGTCATCCGCATCATCAAAGCTGTTATAGAAATCCCAGGTTACAGCATAATACTGCCACCTATCAGTTAAAACTGGGTGTTGTTCTGGTCCAAAGTGATTTAACAACTCTGTTCCATTTACATTGGCATCGCTTAATACCGAGAAAATATTTTCTGAACACCATTGATTACTTTCAGCAAAAAGTCCTGAATAACTTGGAAAAAGCGAGTAAACATTTAAATCCATCACCTGCTTGGTTACATCCAAAACTTTTTGCCATTGGTGCTGGCGCAAGTATAATTTAGCCAGTAAAGTTAGTGCAGCTCCTTTTGTTGCACGGCCAACATCATCGGTAGAATAGAATTTATGATTTGAATAATTAATTGGCAAAGTTGAAGATGCCGCCTGTAGATCGTTTATTAACAATGCTTCGATCTGATCAAGGGGCGTTAATTGTTTGTTATCAAAATAATTAGGAGACATAGAAGCTTGTTCAACATCTTTCTCAGTAGCTAAAATTACCGGACCCCAGGCATCAGTTAAATCCATATAGGCTACAGCCCTTAAGAATTTAATCTCCGACAGAAACTGGTTTTTCTCTTCACTTGTAATAGCTGTCATGTTAGAGATATTAAAAATCGCATTGTTTGCATTTGCGATCAGCTTGTAGATCTGTCTCCAATCTTCTGCGATTAATCCATTTGCCGAATTCCACTGTACATTAGATAGCTGACCTGGGTCACCTCCATAGCTGCAGTGCCCTACATCGGTAGTCAAATCAGTCAATGCAAAGTGCCTAACGGTCCAGTAATCAAAATTGTCTCCTACCGATGGTCCCTTTAAACGAGCATAAACAGCGTTTACCGCTGCAATAGCATCCGATTTTGTCTTAAATGCATTGGTAATGGTTAAGCTGCTATATACAACCGGATCTAAATCTTTTTTACACGAAAACTGCATAAGTACAACTGCAGCTATGGCTATAATAATCTTATATCTTTTCATCTCTTTATCTTTATTAATCCTTACGGATTGAAATTATTAGTTGATGGTTAATTTTACTCCTGCCGAAAATGTTCTGAAAGCAGGGAATGCATTAAAATCAATTCCCCCACCAAAGTTACTTCCCGAATGTGAGTTTACCTCTGGATCAGTTCCACTATAATTAGTCATGGTCAGTAAATTCTGGCCTTCAGCATATACACGCAAACCTTTTATCACTTTGATACGATCGAATATTTTTGCTGGTAGCGTATATCCGAGTGAAACTGATTTCAACCTTACGTACGATGCTTTTTCTACAAAACGGGAGTTTACGTAGCTACCATAAGTACTTAAAAAGTACCCTTCACGTGGGATCTCGGTATTTTCATTAACGCCAGCTACAAACCGGTTTAAAGCATCCGCACCAGTAGTCGATTCCAGTACCAGTCTGTTCATATTATATAAAGAATAACCAAAAGCACCCTGAAAGAAAATATTCAGATCGAAACCCTTATAATGAAAGTCGTTTCCAAAACCCATAGTAAAACGCGGGGTCGAATTTCCTAAAAAGGTCATATCATCGGGAGTAATTTTTCCATCACCATTGGTATCCTGGTATTTCGGATCACCCGGTTTAGAATTTGGTTGAGGCGCATAAGTTTCACCTGTTTTAATTACACCGGTGTAAACATATCCGAAGAGTTCGCCAAGCTCCCTACCTGGCACCACGCGAGAAAATTCACGCCCTGATACCGTACCACTCGGATTGGCTGTATTTACAGAAATTTGGTTAACAGGCCCCAATGACAATACCTTTTGACGATTGAGCGCAATATTAAAATTAGTGTTCCAGCTAAAATTATCATTACGAACATTTACCGTATTTAGCAAAAATTCAACACCACGATTTTGTATCGATCCTGCATTTACAGTGATGGAATTAAAGCCCCAATATTGCTCTATTGGAATACTAATTAACAAATTGGTGGTTTTCTTAGTGTAAAGATCTATTGTTGCATTTACACGCCCATTTAAGAAGCCCATATCTAAACCTAAGTTAAATTGTGTGGTACTTTCCCATTTTAAATCTGGGTTGGGTAAAGTTTTAGGCTCTGTACCAATCTGTAAGGGATCGCCCGGATTCAGAACTGTGCTGTAATTGGTAAAAGTGGCTAAATACAAATAGTTGGGCACACGATCATTACCAGTTACTCCATAACTTGCCCTAAGTTTTAAATTAGAAAAGGTGTTTAGGTTTTTGATAAATTCTTCGTCAGTAAATTTATAGGCAATAGCTCCTGAAGGAAAATACCCATAACTATAATTAGGACCAAATTTTGATGAACCATCTCTTCTTAATGTAAAAGATGTTAATAGTTTATCTTTATAATTATAGTTTATCCTTCCATACATTGAATTAAATGTAGACTGTTCTTTAAAACTGTTATAGCCGTTACCTAAATTTGATATTGTAATGCCTGAACCATTTGGTGTTGAACCAGCGCCAAGGTTATAGAACAAATAAGCATCAGTTGGAAACCCTTTACTTCCAGCCGCAATAAATTCGTTAACATCTTTTTGATTAGATACACCAGCCAAGAACGTAAAATCATGATCACCTGTTTTGTATTTATAGGTTAAATAATTTTCTACCAACCATCTAAATGTCGTCGAACTTTTTTGCGCAGCCAATCCGCCATTTTTTGAACCAGCACTTAATGTTCTGGGTATATATTGCCCTTCGTTCAGGTTGGTATATTCAGCTCCTCCTCCAAGGTGATAAGTTAATCCTTTAATAATTTCGTAATCTAAAGAAACATTGGCATTAGCCAGTTTATTGTTACTTGTATTGGTTGGTTCAAGCAAGCTGGCCAACGGATTATCCTTTCCCTGGTAGCGGTAATAACTTCCATCGGCATTATAAACCGGAATGTTGGGTAATGCTGTTAACAAACCAAATAATGGAGCTGTAATATCCGCAGAGTACGATTGCTGTAATACTTTAGCCGACGAACCATAAAAATTAGCACCAAGCTTCAACCTTTCGTTCAGGTTTTTTTCGGCACCAATCCTTGCGGTGTATTTTTCGAGGCCAGTACCTTTTAAAACACCCTTCTGGTTAAGGTAATTACCTGATACATATAATTTAGAATTCTGATCGCCACTGCTGATGCTTAAACTTCTATTGTGTACCGAAGCATTTTGCGTAGCTTCATCCATCCAGTTGGTATTTGCAATATTAAAAGAAGGTGGGAATAACACTGGTTTTCCATCTTCAACCGCTGTAGCATTTTGTATAGCTGTATATTGCTGACCATTTAATAAAGCTGGTTTATAAGTTAAGAACTGGTTACCGTTCGATAGATCCAAATCAATGGCTACCCTACCAGCTTTACCTTTTTTAGTAGTGATTAAAACCACTCCATTACCACCCCTCGCTCCATAAATGGCAGCCGATGAGGCATCCTTTAAAATCTGGATGTCTTCTATATCATTCGGGTTAATTGTACTCCCATTATCAGAAATAAAACCATCTACTACGTATAGCGGGCTGTTAGTGGTATTGATAGAGTTACCACCCCTTACCGTAATTTGCATACCAGCACCTGGCGCAAAACTGGTTTGCTGTACCTGCACACCTGCTGCTTTACCCTGAATAGCCTGTCCAATATTTGATGTGGTACCACCTAAATTTAGGTCATCACTTTTAATCGAACTGATAGAGCCTGTTAAATCCGTTTTCCGCTGCGTACCGTAACCTACCACAACAACTTCATTTAGCTTATTTAAATCTTCTTCCAGATTTATGTTTACCACGTTTGAAGCTCCAACGGTTACTTTCTGCGTTTTATACCCTACCAGCGTAAAATTTAAAACACGTAACTTTCCTTTTAAGGTTAATGTAAACTTACCGTTGGCATCAACGGATGTGCCATTCTTCACATCGGTTTCCGTTACTGAGGCTCCAACCGCTGGCAGGCCTTTCTCATCTTTCACCGTTCCGGTTACAACCGTTTGTGCACTGGCTGCAATGGGGATGAGCAGAAACAGACAACAATAAATATTTTTTAAAAGTGCGTTAAAAAGATTGCTCCTTTTTATAGGAATGCTCTCCCTATAATGAGCTGTGGTTTGTTTGTAAATTTTAGTCATGATGATTCGTTTGATAGTTGATAGCAGGCAAGAAGCAACGACTATTGTTTCTTGCATATATAATATTAGCAATTAAACAATTCACTTGCACAGCAAAACACTGCGCAATCGATTGACTAAGTAGACTAAAGACTATGAACGATCAAATGAATGTTGGAAGCAGATGCCTTAAGTGCTCGTTTTCAGGGATGAACACCCTAAATAACGGCCCCGATACGGAGGTTAATCTCACTAAATAAGCGCTCCATACTTTCAACAGCACTTTCAGTATTGGTTTTAAGAATTAAGTTGGCATTGGAGGAAGGTTCGAACTTAGCGCTTACCCCTGTAAAATTGGAGATCAAATTTTGGCTCGCATCTTTGTACAAACCTTTCACGTCTCTTTGCTGACATATATTTAAGGGGCAATCAATAAAAACCTCAAAATACCGCTCACCAATAATTTCAGCAGCCAGAGTCCTTTGGGCACTCATGGGAGTAATAAAGGAGCAGATGGTTATAATGTTATTGTTCAGCATCAACTTGGCTATTTCGGCTGCCCTTCTGATATTTTCGGTTCGATCTTGTTCGCTAAACCCCAAATCTTTATTGATACCCTCTCTCAACGCGTCTCCATCAAGTGCAACTGAAAAGAAACCGGCTAATTTTAATTTTTCGCTCAACAGGGTAGAAATGGTTGTTTTTCCTGAACCTGAAAGCCCGAATAACCAGATCACTAATCCATTCTGGCCTGAAATACCAGATGGATGGTTAAGCATTGTTTGTTGTAGCATGAATAAAGATGTTAGCTTTTAAAATTAGTCAACTTTACACAAAAAGCCTTCATTTAACAACGATTCTTTATTATACAACATGGGCTTTCCGGATAAGGTGCTGATATTACAGCCGCTAAACAGGATAATGGCATGACCAGCTGCCGTATCCCACTCCATAGTAGGACCTGTTCTTAAATAAATTTGCGCTTTCCCTTCGGCCAGAAGGCAGAATTTTAACGAACTCCCTACAGCTACAGCATTTGTAACCGGGTATTGGCTTAATATTTCTTTTTCTTTACCATCGGCATGCGACCGGCTTACAGCAGCCGTCCAATTAGCGGTATTTACTAACTTAATCTGTTGAGGTGCTTCTCCAGGCAGTTGTTTCCAGCTGCCAATGGTTTCGCTCCCGTAATATAATGTATTTTGAACCGGAATATAAATCACCCCTAAAACCGGGGTCTGCCCTTTAATGAGTGCAATATTTACCGTAAACTCTCCATTTTTTTTGATAAACTCTTTTGTTCCATCCAGGGGATCTACGCACCAAAAAAAATCGTAATCCTTCCTGTCTTCGTAGGCTATGCTTTTCCCTTCTTCGGATATAATTGGAATGGCCGGATATCGTTTTTTCAACCCTGCACAAATAATATCGTTTGCCATTTTATCGGCAATGGTTAAGGGCGATGCGTCGCTTTTGGTTTCTACTTCGAAACCTTCATCGCGGTTATACACGGTTAAAATTGCCTCACCTGCCGCTACGGCAATATCCAGAATTGCCTGAATATCGATACTTTCAGTAATATTACTTTGCATGGATTGCTATTTTCGAATTTCTGATTCTTTTAAGTATTTCCAGCTGTGGGTTTCTTTTATCCAAATCAGACTGACGGGCATTTTCCATAAAATGCTTTTTCATTTGGTCGTTTTTATCGTTAAAAAGTGCAATATCTGCGTCTGGAATAAATTGTCCATGAACTGAAGGATTTACTAAAGTATATCCAAGTTCTGTTAAGGTTTGCTGGTTAATGATCTCAAATATATTGATTTCTTCTGCACTAAGTTCTTTTAAAAACTTGCGGGTATTGTCTTTAATGATAGGTTTAGCTAAATTCTCCCACATTTCACCTGCATTGGCTGTAGCCAGCGATTCTTTTGAACGATGAAAATCGAGCATACTTTCAAAATACTCAATTTCGAGAAAGCGGCATAGCTTTTTAATCACCTCTTCGGGATTAGCGATCAATTCTTCGTAATCCAATGCAAAAAAACGCGCTGGCTCAATTTGCTTCGACAACTCTATACAAGCGGTTTGGTCTTTAAACCATTGCTGCGCCAAATGGTAAATATGCTTTTCTCCAACAATTGCTTTTTTAAATGATAAAGCTACATCGCGCCCATCACGATATAAATAGATATATTTAAGTTTGGGCGAATATTTTTCCAGCTCGCTGGCATAATGCACGTTGGCCATACTTTTACAGCACCAATATTTCGCATTTTTCGATCGCGCCACAGATTCGTACACCAAACGGTTAATTTCGAATAAACTCTGTTCCTTCGAATTTTCGTAAATCCAGGCTTTATCCAGTTCAACTCCATCCCATGGTACCGGATTGACATTTACATAATCAACTACATCGCTTATTAATTCCCTGTAACTCTCATCATTTAAAGGGCTATACAAGTTTAAAAGCGGCACAAAGGTGACTAAAATATGGGGTGGATGGGGTGAAGCAATTTCGTCAGACTGATCTAAGATCACCCTTAGCAGGTTTGAGCCTGATCTTTGCGTACCTATTATCTGGATGCCAAGTGGGTTTGAAATATTGTTCATGAAATAAAAATGCTTAAAATTCCGAAAAGGATTGAGCCAAGGATCAAATATACCGGGCTTAGTTTATACTTAAAACTTAACACAAATGCAATTATGGCCGTGACACCAACTAAAATGGTTCTTGGCTGCATTAATAGTATTTTAAAGGCCGAAGAAATAATCAGGCCGATTACCACCACTTTAACCCCACTAATCATACTTTTAATTAAGGGGTGATCTTTTGTACGGTTAAAAATTTTAGAAACCATAATCATTAAAGCCGCAGCTGGTAAAAACATGCAACAAGTGGCTAGCAACGCACCTGAAAAACCAGCCAGCTTATAACCAATAAAAGTTGAACTTACTAAAATGGGTCCGGGGGTAACCTGACTAAACGCAATGGCATCTATAAATTGCTTGGAATTAAGCCAGTTCAAATCTTTAACAAACAGCGACTGCATAATTGGGATAATCACGTATCCTCCGCCAAACAGGGAAATGCTAATACCCGAAAAAACTGTTCCGATTTTAAAAAAAATGTTAGCGTAACTTTTAAAAAAACCACTGACGAATAAAACCTGATTGACAAACAAAATAGCCAACACCGATAATGAAACCGGACTTAACTGCAGGTTGTATTTCAACTTAAGCCCACCTAAAATCTCTTTGTAATTGTTTTTTTTTCTATCAATCAACAAGCCGCTAATTGCGCCAATTAACATTAAAACAATGGTTAAAATATAACTGCCAATAATTAAATCGAGTGCTACCGCGAATAGAAAAAGAGCTATTTTACTATAGTTGAGTGCTATTTCTTTGCGGAATAATTGTAAGCCAGTAGAAAAAATAATGATGCCAATGGTGGCGCCAACGTATTGCATTACCGAAGTCCATTCGATTTTAAAACCACTTGAAAAGTATACGTAAGCCAAACAGAGTATCAGAATACAAGCTGGTAAAAGCACTGCGAACATGCTTACAATTGCTCCCAATTTACCTTTTAGGGTATAACCAATATTAGCAACCACGTTTACTGCAAGCGGCCCTGGCATAAAAGAGGCTACCGTTATACTATCCAGCACATGTTCGTTATCAATACTTTTATCCTGCTCTACCATAATGGTCTGGATTAAAGATACCAACGCCATATGCCCACCGAAGCTTACACAGCCAATTTTAAAAAAGGTAAAAAAGAGGTACCTCAGCGTTATTATTTCCTTAGTTAAGCCTCCCTGCACTGATAACTCCATATTTCTTTTCTTAAGATTAACCTTGTACCCTTTTTCTATGATGATCAAAAAAGGAACTTATACAGGATTGGCTGTGATTTACGATTTGGTTCTTTCAATATCCTAAATTTATGGCTTTTGGTGCTAAAAAAGGCGTAAAAAAATTACGCAAACGTTTGATTAAAGTGCTGTATTTTAATAATTTTATCTAATACGCGCAAAAAAGCCAGATCAACCTGAAACAACAATTTGACTGCGTTTGGCCAATGTATTTCTTTAGCTGCATTATTGAACTGACTTATGATACAAAGCCGCTAAATTAGCCTAACGAAAGTATTGAACAAACGTTTGTGTTAAATTTCCTGATCTATTTAATTAATGCGTAAAAACTGTTTGCGCCTTAAAATCAGCTAAGTAATATGTCAATCGATCTCACATGACTGGTTTGGCAACGTCGGTTTATTGGCCAACAAAAAAATCCTCCAGTTTTAACTGAAAGACTTTCTCTTTTCATGATGACGATATACCTTGTTATTTTATTATTAAATACTGAAAATCAATGAGGAATACTTTGTGAGCTAAGGCAAATCGAAAGCAAGCGAATAATTTAATCTTTTTCCACTTTGTATATATTCAGAAATTACCTTTCCATCTACCAAAATTTTGTATTCTGCCCGCGATTTTGCTTTGGCTTTAGCCAGTGTTTTGAGTTGAGCATGTGTGCCGGATTTTAAAGTCACCTGCTTTTCCCATACGCCACCTATGTTTTTCAGATTGGTTTGCTCACCACTTTCATCGGTATAAGCAGCATCCGCTTTCAAACCATCTCCAAAACTGACCTGATATACTACGGTATAACTTTCTTTCTGGGGTACATTTATTTTGCCTTTCGAATTGGAATAGACGGTTGTCATGGTTGAAAAAGCACAGCTGCTCAAAGCAATCATCAGCAAAAAACAATAGAAAATATTTTTCATAGAGATAGGGGTTAGATCAAGATGACGATGGTTTTAAAGGAAAGGTTGCAGACAATAGTTTTGAAGGAGGAAAATTTTGAATGATTGAGTAAACAACATTCTCTCATTCAACCACTCTATCATTCAGCCCTTCTATCATTCTATCATTCAAAACTCAATCATTTTTATGCAAAAGTATCCACATATAAATCTTCTACCTTTTTACGTGCCCAGGGCATTCTTCTTAAAAATTTCAAGCTCGATTTGATGCTTTGATTATTATTAAAGCAATCGATCCTGATCAACGTACCCAGTTTTTCCCATCCATAATGTGCCTGAAGATCGGTTACAATTTTTTCTAAAGTAATACCATGCAGGGGATTGTTTTTTTGCTGTTCGGCCATGGTGCAAAGTTAAGGCAAATTTATTGAGGTTTATATTGTGCCAGCCAAACATTTGCCCCACCACAATCGGGGTCGTTTACCTGATGCTTCAGTACCACAAACTTATTAGCTTCGAGCAGTGCCCGGTACTCTGCAGTATCTAATGAGTCATGAAACAGGTTTTCTCCTCCGTTCTCGCCCCAGGCTTCTCCCCTTTCGGTACCAGAGGTAAACAACAAAATACCATCGGGGTTGAGGTGATTTTTGAAAATTTTGAACATGGCGGGCTGATCTGCTTCAGGTAAATGAAAGAAACTATGCCAAGCAATAAGCACATCAAATTTTTCATCCAAACGTAGCTCGCGCATATCCTCTAATATTAACCGGGTATCAGGGAAATTAGCCCTGGCCAAATCCAGCATCTTTTCACTTGCATCGATACCCACAACACGGATATTGTGCTTAATGAAATGCTCCAATATGGGCTTCCCGTTACCGCAGCCTACATCCAACACGCTGGCATTTGGTGAAAGCTGCCCAATGATCGGGTCCAAATAAACACGTTCTACCGAATCGGCATAACGGTTTTCGGCAAACCACTCACCTATTTTATTGTAAACCTGATAAACGTTTTTGCGCTCTCCTTTTTCCATCAATTAGCCTATTGCGGTTGCATCAATTTCAATCAACATACCATTTAAAGCCAAACGTTGTACAGGAATAAGTGTATTTACAGGGAATTTCAGGTCGGGCCAGATTTTGGTCGATTCTTCAATCAATATCTGATGTTTTTCATCATCGTAATCTACCACCAAAGTAGTTAGCTTGGCAATATTTTCCATTTTCAGGCCTTTACTAGCTAAAGCAATGGCTATATTTTCGAAAACAATGGCTACCTGCGTCCTGAAATCGGTACTTAAAATACCATCGGTTCTGCTCCCTCCCTGTCCGGCAATAAACACCAGCTGGCTCCAGGCCGGAACTGCTGCAACATGCGAGTAGCCATGCGGGCGGGGATCGTAAATTCCTTCAGGATTGGTTATTTCTAATAAAGAAGTGCTCATAAGTATAATTTTATTGCTAAGCTAAGCGATATAACAGATTAATCCGTCGGTACTTTGCAATAAAAAAAGCCTCCCGATCTTCAAGACCGAGAGGCTTTTTGTGGATAGCAACAGCTTAATTACCTGCGGCTGTCCAGGTATTGTTATCTGGATTTGAATCTGGTAATACTTTATTTGGATCTAAAGTTACCGATTCTATTGCTTCAGTTGTTGGGTAACGCACCAACCAGCTGGTGTTCTTCATCCAAACATCAACAGGTACTTTTACGATATCGGTTTTACCGCTTTTGGTTTTAATCTGCAGAATAATTGGCATTGGCATTTTCTCCAGGTTTACCACTTTAATGTTATAACCTGTTATTTTATCGCCATCTTTAACGGCTTCTACAGTTGCAATGCCCTGATCCATTTTCCAGCTGTTTAACCACCAGCTTCTCCAGAACCAGGCTAAATCTTCGCCTGCACCGTTTTCCATTGAGCGGAAGAAATCGAAAGGTGTTGGATGTTTAAATGCCCAGTTTTTAATGTACTGGCGGAAAGCATAATCGAAACGGTCTTCGCCTAAAATCTGGTTTCTTAAAAGATCAAGGCCCCAACCTGGTTTGCTGTACAGGTTAACGCCAATATTGCGTTCAGCCATTCCATCAGGCATAAGCATAATATTTTCGAAAACCGGATTACCGATAACACTCTTACCAATTCTGTTTAGATCAGTTGGCGCACTGGCATACTCTCCATTATTGAAACTGCTTTTAGAAATACCATTGATGAAGGTATTGAAACCCTCATCCATCCAGCCGTATTTACGCTCGTTCGAACCTACAATCATCGGGAACCAGGTATGACCAAATTCATGATCAATTACGCCCCATGCACTTCCTTTTTTAGCTTTCCAACCGCAAAACACAATACCAGGATATTCCATACCACCAATATTGGTTGCTACGTTAACCGCCATTGGGTATGGGTATTCGAACCATTTCGACGAATAGTGTTCGATTGTAGATTTTACGTATTCTACACCACGACCATAGCCATCAACTCCATTGCTTTCTACCGGCTGTGCCGAAACGGCCAAACCTGTTTTACCACTTGGCAGTTTATACCTTGCTGCATCTAAAACAAAAGCTTTTGATGAAGCCCAGGCCGCATCGCGTGCATTTAAAATTTTAAATTTCCAGGTTAATTTATCTTTAGCAGGGCGGGATGCCGGATCGGTAACTTCGGCCTCTGTACGGATATGCACAGTAGCATCGCTAGTTTTGGCGGCATTCCATCTTTGTAATTGTGTTGGTGTAAAAACTTCAGCCGGATTTAATAATTCGCCAGAACCCATAACGATGTGGCTTGCCGGAGCAGTAATGGCAAAATTGATATCGCCATACTCACAGTAAAACTCACCTCCACCCCAGTAAGGCAAAGTGTTCCAGCCAATTACGTCATCATACACCGACATGCGTGGAAACCATTGTGCGATGGCAAAAATTTCACCATTTTTTGTGGTTAAATGTCCAGTCCTGTCCGATCCTTCTTTAGGCACGATATACGAATAATCCATTTTAATGGTTACGATATCGCCATTTGGTGCCATCGGCTGATCTAAACGAATCTGCATGCGGGTATCTTCTACCAATGAAGTGAATTTTACCGCAGCAGCTTTTTGCGATACCGTGATGTTCTGGATTTTATAGCCACCATCAAATTTTTCGCCTTGCGCACCATAACGGCTACGCGAAGGGGTAATAGCATAACCGCGCGAAGTTTCTTTAAAGGTATTTTGATCTAACTGCAGCCACAAATAAGGCAATTTATCCGGACTATTATTTTTATAGGTAATGGTTACTGTTCCGCTAACCGTGTTCTTAGTTTCATCGAGATTGGCGGTGATATTATAATCTACACGGTTTTGCCAGTACTTAGGGCCTGGGGCACCGATAGCCGAACGGAATTCATTTCCATTCTGGGTGTAAAATAGTGGTCCAAATGCCTCAGCCGGGTTATAATTGCTGGTTGGCGCAGGGCTGCTAGCCTGTTGGGCGGAAGCTGAAAAAGCAAAAGCACAACAAACTACACAAAAAGTAAATAGTTTATTCATATTCATGATATAATAAGGTTGTATTCGGGAGGTAAATATAAAAAATAACCACATATAGATTTATATGTGGTTATAATGTTACCAATAAGCTAATATTGGGTTATTGATCTGCCTTTAATTTTGGCAAATCCTGTAATTTTCTTTCTTGCGGTGTTAATTTTTTCCAGGCAACAAACGCACGTGAGATATAATATGCATACCGGTAGGGTCTTTCGGCCTTTACCGATTCTACCGAAGGACGATAAATGATCATAAAATTTTTAAGTTCTTCGCCTTCCAGTTTGGTTAGGTCGGTAACGGCTTTTGCAGTAAAGTTCTCGTCAATTTCCTGCATGTACATTTCCTTTTCTTCCAAATCTGCTTCTTTGCGCTGCTGTCTTTTATATTTGCCATAACCCAGGTTGAGGTTTAAACCACCAACTTTATCCGTCATTCGTTTGCGGTTAAGGTTACCGCCGGTATTGAGCAAAGTATATTTTTCGGCCAAAGGGTCTTTCGCATCGGTAATCTGACTGTTCATTCTTACCGCGCTGATATTTACATCCTTTAAATTATTGGTTTTAACCGGTAGGTAAATGGTCCGGTTTAACAGATTGGTTAAATACAAAGTATCTGTATGGTAGCCTACAGCTGAAAATTCGATCAGATCGCCCACATTGGCACCAATGGCATATCGCCCCTCCTTGTTGGTACTGGTTGTTTTTTTACTGTTCAGATTTCTAATGGTTACACCAGGCAGTGAAAGTGTTTTCTTCGAAAAATCAAATACCGTACCCGTGGCAACTGTTTGGGCAAAAACGCCAATTGG
The DNA here is from genome assembly GCF_903166585.1 of Pedobacter ghigonis. Classification (GTDB taxonomy): domain Bacteria; phylum Bacteroidota; class Bacteroidia; order Sphingobacteriales; family Sphingobacteriaceae; genus Pedobacter; species Pedobacter ghigonis. The sequence goes on along the minus strand of NZ_CAESCM010000006.1, from coordinate 192,375 downwards.
CATAGCCAGCAATAGAAAAATGATTAGTTTGCGCATATTCAAAAGTAATTTAGTTCTTCATTTAAAATCTGCTTTTAACAAACTTTAACATTATAACAAACAGAGTTATATTAGTGTTTTTAAATAATTATCCTCGTCGAAACCGATTAATACTGCCTTGTTGTTTTTTTCGATAACGGGGCGTTTAATGGCGCTTGTATTTTCTTGTAAATAGGCTATAGCCAAATCCTGAGTGTTTATTTCGGCTTGCTCCTCTTTGGTCAGTTTTTTCCAGGTTAATCCCTTGCGGTTAAGCACTGTTTCCCAGCCAAAAATATTACACCACTCGTTTAATTTTTCGGCAGTAATGCCTTTTTTCTTAAAATCGTGAAATTCGAAATCAATTTGGTTTGCTTTTAACCAATCGAGCGATTTTTTAACTGTATTGCAATTTGGAATTCCGTAAACGGTCATATTGAATGTGTGAATTTTGAATGACTAAATGATAAATGGAAAATGTATTATGGATGATGGAGAAAACCGAACTGATCTTAAATCTAACACCCGTTTCAAAGATAGAAAAAATTGAAAGATGGATCATGAAATAGTAGATGTCATCCAATAATCCTCATCATTCGTCACATTTTTAGCCCCATCCGTCACATTTTAAATATTGGTATTATTGCGCTTTGTAAAATTGTGGACTAAACAAATCAACACAATGGAAATTATTTCTGGCAATCCTGCTTCCGAAAAAGCAAAAAACATTAACCAGCTGGAGTTCTGGATCTCGACCACAATGTACATCCTGGCTTTGATCAGCATCTGCACACAAACCACCTATAATTCTGGTCATTCTTATCATTTTAGCGAAAGCGGCATTGATTACAGCGTAATGAAGAACTTCTTCCTGCCCGAAATGTTCAAGATCAGTGTGGTGTATATCAGTTTTCTGCTGTTCAACTTCTGTTTCATGCCGCAGCTGTCGAGGAAAAATAACATTGCTTTAAACATTATTCTTTCGGTGCTGGTAACTGCCTTTTCTATTGTAGGCTGGATGGTAGCCAACACTTATTCGCAGGCTTACCGGCTAGTTGAATACGAAAACATGAGCAATGCTTACGACATGCTTTTTGGCGAAGCTTTTACTTACGTATTTTTCCTGTATCTTTTATTTAACGTTTATGCCTTTTTTAATGAAAGGGGCCTGGAGTTATTGAATAAGATCAACATATTAAGAGATTACAACCAAAATATCGTTACCGAGGTTTTCATTACTACACGAATCTGGCTGATTTCGCTTTTGGTTTTTGCGGCGGTACTTTCGTTTAAGCTCGATTATGATTTATTGGTAATCTGGCTAATTGCGCCACCTGTAAATATCCTGCTGGCTTTTTGCTCCATTTATTATATCATTCCAAACCTGCGGAAAAACCAGAAAGGTTTTGGTCGTTACTTTTGGGGCAATGTGGCTGTGAGTGCCCTGATTTCGCTCCTATTGCTGATTATGTTGGTACCGTTTATGCGCAATGGCGAAACCGTACCAGTTACTTTAATATTGGCTGCAATTGCCATGGTTTGCGTTACAACCCCGCTGGCCTGGTACATTTACAAAAACAAGTTCGAAAAGCAAACGGAAATCCAGATGCTGAAAACTGAACTGGGTAAATCGGATGCGAGTTTAAATTTCTTAAAATCGCAGATTAATCCACATTTCTTATTCAATGCCTTAAATACTTTGTTTGGCACTGCCCTGCAGGAAAATGCCGAGCGAACGGGTGAAGGTATCCAGAAACTTGGCGACATGATGCGCTTTATGCTGCACGAAAACACACAGGACAAGATTTCACTAACCCGCGAAGTAGAATATCTGAACAATTATATCGACCTGCAAAAGTTACGCACTTCACGATCGGCCGATATCCGGATTGAAGCCCATATTGAAGAGCAGATCAATAATTTACAAATTACCCCTATGCTGCTTATTCCCTTTATCGAAAATGCTTTTAAACATGGTATAAGCCTGCAACAACCCTCGTACATCAAAATGACTTTACAAACTAAAGAAAGTACGCTGTATTTTGATGTAAGCAACAGCATTTACATTAAGGCTGATAATGATCCTGAAAAACTAAAAAGCGGTATTGGGCTTGAAAATGTAAAACAACGCCTGTCTTTGCTCTACCCAGGGAAACACGATTTAATTATCCGCGAAAGTGCCAATGAGTTTTTTGTGCATTTAACGTTGCAGCTGGTTTAATCCAAAGGATATTATTGATTTAAATTTGATAAGCTGATTAAAAATGAATAAAAATTTACAAGTCTATCAGGTGGGTGGGGACACCTACCTTTAGCGGGCGCTTTGGGCGGTGTCTCCACCGCCCATTTGATATTTCGCAGAAATTTAAACAGTTTCTGAGTCTTTTGCTTCTAAATTTATAATTTAGGCAGTTCCTCATTTTGATCCGATATAGCTATTGGATCAAAATGAGGAACGTTTTAAACACTGGAGATGCTTCCTTCGTCAGCATGACATAAAGCGTAAAAACTACTAAGAAACAAAAATGATCGCAATTGCTATAGATGATGAACCCATTGCATTGGATATTATAAAATCGCATGCCTCAAAAGTTCCGTTTATTACTTTGCAGGAAACCTTTACCGATGCTTTTGCGGCCATCACTTATCTTCAACACCATAAAATTGACCTGATTTTTCTGGATATTAAAATGCCTGATATCAGTGGGATCGACTTTTTAAAGAGTTTGAGCAAGCCGCCAATGGTTGTTTTTACCACAGCTTATACCGAACACGCTGTACAAAGTTTTGAGCTTGATGCAGTTGATTACCTCCTCAAACCCTTTTCACTTTCGCGCTTTTTAAAGGCCTGCAACAAAGCTCACGAACTGTTTAACCTGCGGAGTGAAAAACAGGAGGCAAAAGCCAACCACATTTTTATAAAAGATGGCTACGAACAGGTAAAAGTAGAACTGGATGAAATTCTGTACATCGAAGCTTCGGGCAACTATACCCAAATCCAGCTTAAAAATAAACTGCTGAGCTCGCGCATCACCATTAACGACCTGGCCGATCTGTTGCCGAAAACAGATTTTATCCGCTGTCACCGGGCGTTTATAGTGGCTAAAAATAAAATATCCAGATTTGACCGCAGCCAGATCTGGATAGATGAAAAAGTTATTCCTATTGGAGCTACCTACAGCGGTATCCAACTCAATTAGTTTACTTTACATTTACGCGGATGCCTGCCGAGTGGGTAGTAAACTCAGGTGCATACATGCATTGCAAAGTGGTAATACCGTTCGAAAAATTACCGGAGTGCGTAACCCTCAACGGATATTCGAATACATAAGTACCCTTAGGCATATAACTGATAAAGAAATTGGTCGAAGCATCTTTGGTACTTTCGTAATAACCCAATCCATCCTGATATTTATACCTCGAAATTACATTAACGGGCTCAAACCCTGATGAACGCATATCTTTTAAATGAATGTATTCCATATCACGGTCGCAAAAAATTTCTACCCTTACTTTTACCAGATCGCCCGGCGCTAAAACATTATTAGCGGTTAATGGGGTTAGGATATTGCCTGTATTGCTGGCCTTTTGCAAAAACAGTTGTTTCTTAATCTTAACCCCTGTATTTGCCGGTGTAATTTTATCCAGCTGCTCGAAATATTGCCAGTACAAAGCACCCCAGGCAATGGTTTGATTGTTATTTTTAATTTGCACTTTCCCCATTTCCGGTTTTACGCTTGCACCTGCAATGCTTACTTTCTGATAACCTGTACCTGCTTCTTTTTCGGGGTTCGGTCCTTGCAAATCAGCTAATTTTTGCTCACCTATGGTGATTTCGGGTTCGTTACTTTCGCTGAGTAAATCGGTACCTTTCATTAATAAAGCGTAGCAGGCCGCAACTGTCGCTTTGGTGGTTTTCCAATCGTTGGTTTGCTTATTTTTTAACAGCCAGATTTTCATTTCTTCAACCGCTTTGGTATCCTTTGCTACCTCATCAAACGCCTCAATCAACAAAGCCTGTGTTTCAACCGGACTTTGGTACCACCACCAGCCAGCTTTATTTTTGGCCCAATACATCCCCATTTCTTCACTTTGTTGTGCGGTTTGATTGAGCAGGGTGATGATTTTTTGAGCTTCAGCGGTATTACCATTTCTGCTTAATATCAAAGCAGTTTGCGCCAGCTGGTAGCTATCAAAAGTTTTCCAGTTTGCAGTTAGTCTTTTCAGGTAAAAATCTCTGGCTTTTATAAAATCTGCACTGGTATTTTTCGGATTGGTATAACTTCTGGCAAATAAATAATGTATTGGTAAATAGCTATGAAGGTTTGCTTTCGGTTCATGTTTATAATCTTGAACCAATTGTGCATCCAAATAAGCAATGGCTTTATTGAGTATGGTATTAAAACCCGGATAGGCCTTTTCATCAACCATTTTCAGCTTTTTTAACTGGCCCATGCCTAAAACAATATGCTGGGTAATGTACCGGTCTTCTTTCATACCGGTGAACCACGGAAAAGCGCCATTGTTATATTGCATTTTAGCCAATTTATCATAATTGTTTTTCAGTTCATAAGTCATCTGGTTTAAATCGAAAAGCACCGCCAAGCGTTTTTTACGTTCCTTTTCATTATCAGCGTTGCGTACCCATGGCGTTTCTTCGAGTAAAACTGATTTTAATTCCTGGTTTTTCTCCAGATTGGATAAAAGCGCCTCGCCGTTATTACTGTTTTTCCATTGCTCAAAAACTGTTTTAATTTTTGGCGAAGAATTGATAATCCCGGTAGCAAAGCTATTGGCATAAAAGCGGCTAAAAGTTTGCTCTGCACACTCGTAAGGGTACTCCATCAGGTAAGGTAAGGCTTGTACAGCATACCAAACCGGATTTGAGGTAAACTCGAAGGTTAAACTTTGGTTGCGCAAGGTTTTTGAAGTACCCGATTTTTCGAGTTTCTCCATATTAAATGTTTTAGTACTATTGCCCCGCACATTTACCGACATACTTTCGGTAACCAACATGGCGTTGGGTAACACCGGAATGGTATTTTCTTCGCCATCGCTAAACTTGCCACTTTGTGCCAGAACTTTATAAGTAATGGCATTGATGCCCGAAGGGATAATCAAAGTCCACTTCAAAACCGAGCTACCTTCATTGTCAACCTCAAAAGCTTTCTCTGCCTTATCTGCCAGGCCGAAAATCTGGATTGGTTTGCCCGTTAACGCATCGGTTAAAGCCAGGCTTGCTTTGCCATCCAGTTTTTTCCCTGCTAAATTGTTCAGTTTAGCACTTAGCAATATCGTATCGCCCTCACGGAAAAATCTTGGCGTATTAATGGCAATGGCCAGTTGCTTTTGTGTAACCAGTTCTTTGGTAACCGATGCAGTTCTTAAATCTTTGGTGTGAGCGAAACCCATCATTTTATAACGCGTTAACGACTGCGGAATGGTAAACTCGATCTTGATTTCGCCATTGGTATCGGTTAGTAATTGCGGATAAAAAAATGCAAGCTCGTTGAAATTGGTACGGGCAACAATCTCTGTTTTTTTATAGGAACTGGCTTCAATTTCCTGACGCAACGTAGGCGATTTATCTTCACCTGCCATTGCAAAAATCTCATTATCTGCAGATCTGCTACCATAAATAGCATTTGATGCAGCCGCCTTAGCATTTAATGGTGCACTCGATATCTGAGTAACAGAACCAGTCATGCTTTTCTTTTGCTTTGAAGCATAGCCCGCAACCACTACTTCATTTAACGCCTGTCCATCCGGTTTCAGGGTAACATCCATCCGCTTTTTACTCCCCACAACTCCGGTGTAATTCTTATAACCGATATATGAAAAACTTAACTTATCGCCTGCTTTGGCATCAATGGTGTAAATTCCAAATACATTGGTGGTGGTTACCGATTTACCAGATCTGATTTGCACGCCTGGCAACGTTTCTCCCTGATCATCGAAAACCACACCGTAGGTCAGTTTACCCTTTTCTAACTCGGCGAGTTTTTGGATGGCTTCTGGCTGTAAACCTTTCTTTCTGGCTTTCTGAATGTTATTGATGTAATTGCGGTAAGCGTAATTATAACCGCCATAATAATTGTAACCGAACAAATTGAGGCTTTCGTAATTGCGGATAACTGCTGCATAATCGTAATTTTGCCTCAAAAACCATAAATAATCGGGGTTAGTTTTATTGTTGACATTAAAATTCCAATTGTAGAAATAGTAGTTAAAACTGGTTTGCAAATAAGTGTTCCAGTTCATTCCTCTCAAATCATCCAGGCTCGCATCGTAAAGTGTGGCAATCATTTCGGCCATTTGTTTTTCGCCGTTGTTGTTGCTGATCTGCAACTTCCAGCTTTCCTTTTCGCCAGGTTGCAGTTTATTCCTGAAGGTTAAAAATTTAATATCAAGCTCCTTTTTAGGATCAAAAATGCTGACATGCTGCATCGAATTGTAAACCGTACCTTCGTGCACCATGGTAAACTGCACTGCAAAGCCATTCTCGTAGTTTTCATCGGGCTTAATACTTACAATACTTTGCTTTGGCGACAGGTTAAGCCAAACTTTTCGGGTTACGCTATCGCGGTAGTACACTTCGTAATAGCCCTTACTATCATTGGATAATCCAGCCAAACGAAAAACAGCACTTTCTCCAGGCCTAATTACGTTTGTCTCCGTACTAATCCATTCGGTACTGGATTGTATTTGTGCGGGCTGCTCATGGTAAACCACTACATATCTATCTACCTTGGTGGTGTCATTTTGTTCGTTTATAGCCGTTAAATTAATTTTATAGTAGCCAGGCTTTAAATCACGCTGACTAAATTCCAGAATCCCCTTTCCGTTTTTAACCGTAGGGTTTTGCTTTAGTTCGACCGATTTCACCGGCCATTTGGCCACTTCCAGTTCGTTATTGTAATCCTCATCCTGGAAAATTTTAATAAACTCTTCCTTAGTCATGGCATAGTTTTCGGCATAAAAAGGACTTTTGTTCATCAAGCGCAAGGGTGCCTGCAACAAGCTCCATTCGGCTTTCACGTTAGCTTTAATTGGTTCATTATTTAAGTTACTTACCCAAAAAGCCAGGCTATCGCTCTTATTGCTCATGTAAATAACCTGTTCGCCACTAACGTTCAGGTTTATATCTTTCTGCCCTACATTAATTGATGTAGTCTTGGCGCGAGTTTCGCCGTTTAAATCGATAACTTCTACTTCGATATCGTAACTATAATTTTGTCGGGTATCCGTAGCTTTTGCAAAAAAAGTAATATCAAATTTACCTCCTGCTTTAGTTACTGTTTTACCAATAGCCATTTGTTTTCTTTCGAACGCACGCGAACCATAAATGGCTGCCTGCTCAGTGTAGTTTAGGCGGTAATCGTAAAGTGCCCTCCTAAAAATCTTATAGTTTACGCTGGCATTACTTACTGCATAACCTGAAAAAGCGTTGGCCTTACCCATAACCTTAATGCTGTCGTTCAGCTTATACCGCTGGTTAGGTTTATCGAAAACAACTTCGAAAGTTGGCCTTTTGTATTCCTCTACCTGCACTCCAATTTCACCATCTTCAGTACCAATGATCATACGACCGTTTAATTTACCCATCGGAATGCTGAACGATCCCTGAAAGGTCCCGTAATCGTTACTTGTTGCACTGACTGAGGTAATTTCCTTTCCATTGGCATCTTTAAAATAAACTTGGAGCGTTTTATTCACCTCAATTTTATTTTTGCCATCTTTTGATAGCAGGCATAACCCTTTGTAGTAAATGGTTTGCCCCGGACGATAAATAGGCCTGTCGGTAAAAAGGACCACGCGGCTATCATCTTCCGCCTCACGGTAATTACTATAATTGCTGATGTTTAATTTCAGCTCATCTTTGCCCAGGGTAAACAATGCCCACGACATGTTATTATTGATTTCATTTGTGCTGGCGTAACCTTTATCATTGGTGGATATCAATGCGCCATTAACAAATTTCCTGGTATTGTAATCGTATCTCTGCTGCTGTATTTTAACATTTTTTAAAGGGGCACCATTGCTCAGCTGACTTACAAAGTATTCATGTTTATCAATATTAACCCTGTTGATTACTGCCATGGCAGTAACCTTAAAATTGATCATACTGTAAACGGTATCCGGCTGCGCCCGGTTAATGGCCTGGCCAATTAAAGTATAATCGTTAAAAGGCAAACCATCCATTTTATCAATTAAAGTATGCGATTGGTAATCGCTGGTTTTGGGTACCACAACAACCCATTCTTTCAGGATCTTTTTATTTTTCAGAAAATCGAAGAATTCCTTTTTGTTGTCAATCTGTCGGTATTCATTATTATATTCAGGTGTTTTAACCAGCCTGAAAACTACGGTGTCGACGTTTTTATATGATAAATGAAGCTGTGCAGCTTTATCAGGCTGTACGTAAGCTTTGGTTTGGATGGTTAGCTGACTGCTTTTGATCTGGGTAATTAAATTTTTGGCATTTTTTGCACCAATACTTTTAGGATAGCTGTTGATGGCTTTTTCGGCCAGGGCAACTGCAGCAATAAGGTTTTGTTTATTGGTATCAATTAACAGCTGGGCGTTTTTATGGATAACAGCCTGTTCGTATAAAATATCTGCATAAACTTCGCTGCCTGTGCTTTGTTCGGCCAAACGACTTAAAGCCGCGGCAACGGCCTCCTGATTGTCGCCCATAAAATACTGGCTTACAAATTTTAACCTTTTCAAATCGGCATCGGCGAGGGCAGCCAAATTATTGCTGTTTTGATGAAGGCTGATCAGATTTTTGAACAATTGTAGCGCCTGTACTTTAAATGAAGTACTATCTGCAGGTAATTTAACGGCTAAAAAATCGGGGCGGCTCCCCAATAAGGCAAGATTATTCCGGTCAAGTAATTCGTCGTTATAAGTGGTAAGGCTAATTTGCGTATTGCTAAAAACGTCGATGGCGCGGTGTGCAAGTAAATCGTAAAGCGTTGGCCTAAAATTGCGGTTGCTTTTATCGCCCGCTAAAACTGCATCTAAAACATCTACTTTCGTTTGTTGCAAAAGTGCAACCTCATTTAACGATAGCAGATAATATTTTACGGTTTCATTGTTCAGCTTTTTAATGTCCCAGGTTTTAATATTATCGCCAATATCGCCTTGCACCTGCGTGCGTTGCATAATTTGCCAGTTATTTTCTCTCAGGTAATTCCAGTAAGTTTCTGCCAGCAGCGATTGTAAAATACTTTTTTCGGGCTGTTTGACCATGCTGATATCTTTGCGCAAATCGATCAGGATCTTATCAAAGGCATCTTCTTCCAGATAGCTTTGAAACATCATCCGGTAAATAACCGATTTGATAATTAAGGGTGTGTTGTGTGTTTCGTGAGCCTGTTTGCTGATTTTCTCAATCAATGCCAATGCATCTCTAGGTTGCGCGCGGTTAGCAATAGAATCTACCCGGTAAAAATCATCGAAGGTATATTGCTGTGCAGAAACGTTTAGCGATAGCAGAAATGCGCAGATTAGAGAAGCGAAAAAGCGTAAAAATAGGTTCATAAATAACTGGAGTTTTAATATAGATGGGTGAGGCGTACAAATTCCATAACCGTTTACAATTTATCTGATTTGGATACTGATCTAAGTTAAGTATTAACTAATTAAATGTTACAAGTTACAAACATTATGGTTTTAAACATTCGAAGCATAACCTTATCTTTGCACCCATGTCAACACAACTAAAAAATCTATCCGATTTCTCTCATACTACGGTTCCTAGCGGAGCAGACTATAAATTCGGCATTATTGTGGCCGAATGGAATGCCGAAATTACCGGCGCTTTATACAATGGTGCACTAAAAACTTTGCTGGCCAATGGTGTAAAGGAAGAAAACATCGTTTCGTTACCTGTACCGGGCAGCTTCGAATTAACAGGCGGTGCCGAGATTTTATTGAGCAAAAGAGGTGATATTGATGCCGTAATCTGTCTGGGTTGTGTAATTCAGGGCGATACCAAGCATTTTGATTTCATTTGCGATGCAGTAGCGCAGGGAGTAACCAATGTTGGCATTAAGTACAGTAAACCTGTAATTTTTGGTGTTTTAACTACCAATAACCTGGAGCAGGCGCAAGACCGTGCTGGTGGAAAACATGGTAACAAAGGCGATGAAGCAGCGATTACAGCCATCAAAATGGCCGATTTTTCTGCAAACATTTAACATTGCGTTTTAATAAAGTATTTGTATCTTAGAGATTTAATATTAATCCGATCTGCCGTAACGCTCATGATTTTCACGATTGTTTCAGCAATTTGAACACAAACTTATACAGATGAAAAAAGTAGCCATTTTATTATTGGCGGTGTTTTGCACCATTACCATTTTAGAATCTTGTTCTTCTAAACTTTGCCCTGCATACGGATCTTATCCGGAAGGAAAACGCAGAAGAAACTAATCTCCTATTTCTTAATTCTCATATTCAGGTCATTTGCAGAACTTTATTCAATTGCAAGTGTTATTCTGAAAACAATAAAATATATTCATGAATTGGGTTAACTTAACTTCAGTAGAACAACTTGATGAAATCAAAAACGCAAGTGGCTACAGCCTCATTTTTAAGCACAGTACACGTTGCTCGATTAGCCTGATGGCTAAAAAGAACTTTGAGTTTGATTGGGATGTAATTCCTTCAGATACTAAACTTTTCTTTTTAGATCTGATTAGTTACCGTGATATTTCAAACCAGGTTGCAGAAGTATTTCAGGTAACACACCAATCGCCACAAATTTTATTAATTAAAGATGGTGAGTGTGTTTTAGAAGCTTCGCACAGCGATATTTCGGCAGAAGAAGTGGCAGAAGTGATTGCGGCCTAAGCAATAAAAGAATTTGATAAAGAAGGGGTATTCAAGCGATTGGATACCCTTTTTTATTGATTGTTGTTCTACTGGCTGGTGCCCGCACCAGCCAGCTTACCTGTTTTTAGTTTACAGATGGGAAAGAGTCTCTGACTCGTTCTTAACTATTGTCCTACTGATTGGCGTCTCTACCTACCAGCCTTTCATCCATCCTTGAAAACGCTTCGCTGAACTTTACGGACAGTATACGATCGCCGTGGATAGAAAACAAAAAAAGGCCTGTGAACACACAAGCCTTTACATATTTATCATGTCTGTAAATTAAGCAACCACAGTATTCTCTATCTTCAATACTTTCGACGTTATTGTTCTTGTTTCTTTGCAAAGTTCCGAATCCTGTGCCAGTGCTTTTCCATAGGTCGGGATCATTTCTCTGATTTTAGCCTGCCACTCATCGGTAGCTAGATCTTCTGCAAAACAACGGTTCAGTAAATCGAGCATAATCGAAACAGCTGTTGATGCGCCTGGAGAAGCACCCAGTAAGGCTGCAATTGAACCATCAGCTGCGTTTACCACTTCGGTACCAAATTCTAAAATACCGCCCTTTTTCTCATCCTTTTTAATTACCTGTACGCGCTGACCTGCATATTCAAGTTCCCAATCTTTTAACTCAGCAGTCGGTAAATATTCCTTTAATGCTTCCAGTCTATCTTCGGGCGATTGTCTAACCTGCTCAATTAAATATTTTGTTAAATCCAAATTGTGCAATCCAGCCGAAATCATAGGGCGGATATTGTTAAACTTGATCGATTTTGGTAAATCTAAAAACGATCCGTTTTTAAGAAATTTAGTTGAAAAACCTGCGTAAGGACCGAATAATAAGGCTTGCTTGCCGTTAATCATACGGGTATCGAGGTGTGGTACCGACATAGGCGGCGCACCAACCGCAGCTTTACCGTAAACCTTTGCGTGATGTTTTTTAATAATTTCTTCGTTGGTACATTTTAACCATTGCCCGCTAACCGGGAAACCGCCAAAACCTTTTCCTTCAGGGATATCAGATTTTTCGAGCAAAGGCAATGAGCCACCGCCAGCACCGATAAATACAAATTTAGCTACGCGTTTACGTTTATCGCCGTTATCCAGGTCTTTTACCTTTACAATCCAGTTGCCATCTTTATTCTTTTTCAAATCACGAATTTCGTGGTTAAAGAACAAACTTACGTTAGGCTGCTGTTTCAGGTTATTAAACATGTCGCGGGTTAGCGTACCAAAGTTAACATCGGTACCCAGGTCCATTTTTGTTGCAGCAACTTTCTCATTTTTTTTGCGGCCATCCATAATCAATGGAGCCCAGCTTTTTACCAGTTCGGTATCTTCAGTGTACTGCATATCGCTAAACAAATCGCATTGTGTTAATGCATCGTAGCGTTTTTTCAGGTAATCGACATTCTTTTTACCCCAAACAAAGCTCATGTGTGGAATGTTGCGGATAAAATTGCAGGGGTCGGAAACCAATCCCTTTGTTACTAAGTATGACCAAAACTGTTTAGAAACCTCGAAATGCTCGGCAATCTGAATGGCTTTCTTTGTTTCCACCGTACCGTCCTTCTTCTCGGGCGTGTAGTTTAATTCGCAAAAAGCAGAGTGTCCCGTTCCGGCGTTATTCCAGGCATCAGAACTTTCTGCTGCCGCAATATCTAAACGTTCGTAAATTTCAATGCTTAGATTGGGTTCTAATTGTTTTAATAAAACACCCAGGGTTGCACTCATGATGCCTGCCCCTATTAAAATTACATCAGCGTCAGTTTTACCAACTGTCTTTTTCTTTTTTGTCATCTTATTCTAAAGGAGTTACAAATTTAACACGATTTTAAACATCCTACGAATTTTAAGGCATTAAATCTGAAAAAAATTGCGTAAAAACGAGAAATACTTCTCTCTTTTTAATTGTTTCTAATCAAATTTTAATCCAAAATCAGGCATCACCAATACAAGTATTAAAAAAGACATTTATTAAACAATAAGCTGCAATATTAATTTATTAAATACCACGCTTATTTCTTAAAGATATTTATCATTTTACCGCTAAACACAGTGTTTTTTTAGAAGTTCGATAATCAATCAGTAAATCGAAAAGCAAAACTTAGCACAATGATCGATTTTTATTTTTTTATTGACTAAAATGCTAGTTTTATACATCTATTATTTACCCTAACGCTATGAAAAATTTGATTTTAATCTGTCTCGCACTTTTTCTTGCAGGCTGTTCAAAAGAAAAAACAGACCAGGCCTTGCTTGAGCTCGATAAAAAGAAACTGGAAGAAAATATTAATTACGATAAAATCACATTTTATAAGTTTGTTAAAATAGCGGTGCGTTCAACTGCGGTTCAAGATACTACCCTACCCGAGTATCAAAAATTCAGCAAACAGACCCAAAGTGTTGTAAAAACCTTAAATACCGTAAATGCAAACTACAACGAAAGCATCTCGGTAATTGATGCACTCCGCATTTACCAGGAATACCGTTCAGTAAAGCAATTTGTAAAAGAAACCGACGAGGATGTTTTCCCGCTTTTAATCAATGGTTTCATTGCCATGAAAACAGGTTCCAAAATACCTCCCCCATTTTTTAAAAATGCCGGCAAGGCATATTTTCAAAATATAGAGCATGCAGTACTGAGTATGGCCGTACTGGCTACCCGCGATTTAGGACAGCCCTTTGCACTTTACGAATGTACCAAAACACAACCCGAACTGCTTGATGATTGTGAAGTTAAAACCCTCCTCGAATTTGTACGCAGTTTCCTGTTTTTTAGCAATAACCTTTTTTACCTTTCGGAAGATGGCCTTTCGAGAAACATTAAGTGGTTGGATAAAAATGAAAAAATTCCGCTAAACTATACCAAAGCCTTTTTTGGCTGGAGCGACTTAAACAACGAGCAAACACATCTGGCCTTTCATAGCATGAATTATCTGTTCAGAGGTTTCGACCGGATGCGCATGGAACGTAAAATAGATGAAGAGCGATCGCTCGAAGATTTTGAAGCTTTTTTAACCGATATGAATAAGCTGGGCATGCAGAACGAACTGGTTTGGGGAATAACGGCCTATCTCTACCTAAAGAAAGCGGAACCCGAAAAATCAATTCCGGCTTTGGAAAAACTCAGTAAAAGCACACTGATTTCTAACAACGAGCGCGAAGCACTGCAACAGACCATTGCCTATGTAAAAGACCGCAAATCGGTAAAGGCTTTAACCAGCGTTTACGATAAGGCATTTATCGGCAAAATTGCTACCCGGTATATGGTTGCAGTAATGGCGAAGGTTGACTGGGAAAACGTGATGAAGCAACAGGGAGTTCCGTACACCAAAGAAGTGTTTGCAGGAATTCATCAATTTAAAGCCTTATTAAATGCAGTAAGCCAGTACACGCAACCCTCCACATTAGAAAAAGGCAAAAAAGAGATTGGAAAGAAAGGCAGCGAACTGTTTGAAAAAGCTAAAGGCCTGTTGGATTAGATAAAAATGGCATTAACCTGTATGACTTAAAATATTAATCAGTTTGCCGAAGGGATCCCGGGTGTAAAACCGCCTTACTCGCCAGGTTTCGTTCACAGGCCCGTATTCAACCGGAAATCCGGCAGCCCTCACCTTCTCTAATACCAGATCAACATCTTCTACTTCGATAGACAGATCGGGTGTTGCTGTGCCAGAGCCACCTTCGGAAGCAAAACTGATTTGTACATCCATTTTTTGGCCAACTACACCATAGGTAGTTATCCAACCATGATCCATGAGTAAATCCAACCCTAAAATATCCTGATAAAAACGGGCTGCTGCTGCAATTTCAGGGGTATCAATATTAACTACTATTCTTTTTACCATAGTTAGCTTATTAAACTACAAAGGACGATTATATACAAAGTACGCAATCTTTGAGGCTAGCCTTAAAGATTGCGTACTTTATGATTCCCAATCAAGTTGGGAATGACGATCACCTCCTTAATATTTTCGAAAATATTAATTTTTAAGTTTTGCCTTAAATACTTTTTCCAGTTTTTCTAATTTCGGGAGGATAACCAACCTGCAATAAGGTTCGCTTCCGTTTTTATTGAAATAATTCTGGTGGTAGTTTTCGGCAACATAAAAAGGCTTGGCAGCTTCAATCGCTGTAACTACTTTTTTGCCATAGGCATTGGTTTTATTCAGTTCGGCTTTGTACTTCTCGGCAGCTGCTTTTTGTTCAGCATTGTGGTAAAAAATAACAGAACGGTATTGTGTACCGCTATCGGCACCCTGACGGTTTAGCGTGGTAGGATCGTGACTTTTCCAGAATACCTCCAATAAATCATCGTAAGAAATAACCATGGGATTGTAGGTAATTTCGAGCACTTCGGCATGACCGGTTGCGCCTGTGCATACCTCCTCGTAAGTTGGATTGCTTAAAGTGCCACCTTCATAGCCCGATTTAACCGAAACTACACCTTTTAAGCGTTGAAATATAGCTTCAGTACACCAGAAACAGCCCATACCAAAGGTTGCCTTTTCTGTTTTTTTTCCCTGCGCCTGTACCTGGTTGATGGCCAAAACGGCCAATAGTATTAAAATTATCTTTTTCATTTGTGTTTTTTATGAGTTGAAAATAACTGGCAGGAACATAAGTTCTCACCTGATGATTTCTTTTTAATGATACGAAATAAAACGACTGATAGTTTGTGAATAAATTATAATGGATTTAGTGTGACAATCGAACATTTTACCGATTTTACTGTTTTTGTTAGTAACTTAAAAAACTGTATATTAATCCATTAATAGCATTCCATTAACACAAAAACCAGTTATTAACAATTCTTTCTAAATTCGTACAACATTAAATTTAAAATTATGTCAACACCTTATATCCCTTGTTTAGATTTAGGCTCGTACATTCACGGCACCGAAGAAGAACGCAAAAAGTTTTCTGATGAACTGGGCAGAGCCTTTAACGATTCGGGCTTTGTAACCATTACCAACCATGGCCTGAGCCAGGAGCTGATTGATAAGCTTTACGAAAACATTAAAGCAGCTTTCGCTTTACCGGTAGAAACAAAAAGGAAATATGAAAAACCCGAACTGGCTGGCCAGCGCGGCTATACCAGTGCAGGCAAGGAAACTGCTAAGGGTGCTAAAACGCCTGATTTGAAAGAATTCTGGCAAATTGGTCAGGAGGTTACAGATGGCGACCCTGTTAAAAATGAATACCCGGATAATGAGGTTTTAACAGAATTACCGGAATTTAACAAGGTTACCGGCGAAATTTACAAGAAACTGGAAGAAAACGGAACGCACTTATTACGTGCCATCGCTACCTATTTAGAATTACCGATTAATTATTTCGATAAACACGTTCATAACGGAAATTCAATTTTAAGGGGAATCCATTATTTCCCGATCGAAAATCCTGAAACCATCCCGGACGATGCGGTACGTGCAGGCGCACACGAAGATATTAACCTAATTACTTTATTAATTGGTGCCAGCGCCGACGGTTTGGAAGTTTTAACCCGCAGCAATGAATGGCTTCCGATTAAAGCACACCATACCGATATTGTGGTAAACGTTGGCGATATGTTACAACGCTTAACCAATAACAAATTAAAATCGACAACGCACAGAGTAGTAAATCCGCCACGCGAGCTGATGAAAACTTCGCGTTTCTCAGTTCCTTTCTTCCTGCACCCACGCAGTGATATGGATTTAACCAGCTTAGCTTCAACTATCGATGCCGAACACCCGAAAGCCTACAGCGATATGACTGCCGGCGAATACCTGGATGAGCGCTTGAGAGAAATTGGATTGAAGAAATAAAGGGATCGTCATTGCGAGGCTCGATTTTTCATCGAGACGTGGCAATCTTTTTCTAAAAATTTAAGCATCGGCTAAAACCGGTGCTTTTTTTATTAATTTAAACCATGCATTCGACAACTTTAGCAGTTTTTGCCGAAATCAAGGGTATTGGTTCTGCCTCCGGATTATTCCTCAGTAAAGATTTATTGTACATTATTGGCGATAACAGCGGCTATCTGAATGAATTTAACATCAAAACCAGTCAGCTTCGAAAAATTCAAATTTTATCTGATCCCGGCTTAATTAATTTGGAAAACATCCCCAAACCACTAAAACCCGATTTCGAAATTCTTTGTCAACATGGCGACAAACTGTACATCTTAGGCTCTGGCTCTACCAGCAAAAGGAACCTGATAATCGAATTCGATTTGAAAACGCAAGAGGTTATTCGGCACGATCTCACCCCTACTTATAATAAGCTCAAAACCATTGCCCATATAAACGACGAGAACTTTAACCTCGAAGGCGCAATTTATACCGGCACAACCTGGTTACTTTTTAACCGAGGCAACGGAACTGAGCAAAAGAACGGAATATTTATTATTGAAGATACCAATCTATCAGATGCGAATAAAGCTAAATTTGTTGGTTTTAAGCTTCCTAATATCGATCATATAGAATCTACTTTTACAGATGCTATGCTGGTAAAAAACGAAATATTTTTCATTGCAACCGCAGAAGATACCCAATCTACATATGCAGATGGAGATATACTAGGCAGTTTTATCGGCAGCATAAACCTACAAACCTTAAAATTAACTTTTAGCCACAAAATATCGGCTAAGCATAAATTCGAAGGGATTACCTTTTTAAAACAAAGCAGCGGCAAGATTGAATTTCTGCTTTGTGAAGACCGCGATACGGAAGAACTTAAAACTACAATTTATAAACTAACGTTAACCAAATAACTTATATTTGAAATGATTCCCTACTCGATGATACTGTACAGCTAAAAAAATAATTATGCTAAAAGAGAATTATCCGGAAGGTTATCAAAGTCTATTTACCGTTTTCAACTTCATTTATCCCCTTAGCGATGAACTAAAAGCGGCAATCGTTAACAACAGCAATGTAGTTAACTTCAAAAGAAAAACCACATTATTAAACGCTGGAGAAACCAGCAATACCATATACTTTATTGTAGCCGGTGCCGCAAGAGTATATTACCTGGATAAGGATGGAAAGCAAACCAATACCTGGTTTTTATTCGAAAATGAATTACTCATTTCTGTTTATAGCTTTTTTACAGCGCAGCCAAGCTTCGAATATATCGAAACCTTAGAAGAAAAACACAGCAATAATTATGGCGATATTGTTTGGTGGGATATGCTTTTCGGGACATACGAAAACCCAAAAGAATTTAAAAGTATGTGTGGTTTCGATAATGAAAAAGAACAAAGACTAGTAGATATGATAAAATTTAGAGACGTACATAAACGCTGGTAGCTGTTATGCTTGAAATTAGTTTCTTTAATAGTCAACTACCTAAGCGCACTTACTTTTAAGCTACCTTAAATTAAATCCTCACCTTAATCTTTTTAACTTAATGATAAATATTGAACTTAAACTTCAAACGATCTAATTCTTCAACAAACTCCTTACCGAAACCTGTGGCGTTTCACCAGCTGGTACAATAAAAATAGCATCATTTTCTATCACCTGTCCCTCATCGAAATAATATCCGGCTGTAACCGGAAGTACCGCAGTAATGGCCTTTCCGTCTTTATCTTTTGTGGCATAAGTAACATTAATTAAATGGCTTTTCATGCTTACCTGTACCTTTTTTGAAGTTAACCTCGCACCTGTAGCATTTACACAATCCAATTCTATAATTTTAGAATTAGATATTCCGGAAAGATCAAGTGAACTGGCCAAACGGATATTAAAAGATTTACCAGTATTGTTTTTTACCGAGGCTAAAACTTTATACCGATCAAAATCCTGATCTTTAATATTTACCTTTTCTTTATTTACAATAGTGTAGGTTACTGCAATCCCGTTTACATTTACGGTTTCACCATCTTTAATCTGCTGTGCGTTTACATTGATTGATGCAACCACAAGGAGCAATAAAAAGGCTAATGCTTTGATACTTTTCATAATTAATTGCGTTTTAGATTTATTTTTTTGATTCGTCAATAGCTTTGTTTACCACGTCTTCTATCCGACCTCTGATTTTTAAATTCGACAGTTTATCGGTAACGGTTGGATTAACCCTGTTAGATAAAAACACATAAACCAAACCCCGTGAAGGATCTACCCAAACACAGGTACCGGTGTAACCCGTGTGGCCATAAGTTTGCGGAGAAGCCAGTTCAGATGGATAATGTTTGGTTGTATCGGGATCCCATCGGTCGAAACCAAGGCCCCTGCGACTCACATTCGATTGTTTTGAAGTAAACAAATCTACCGTTGCATTTTTGAAATAGGTTTCACCACCATAAGTACCACGGTTTAACAACATCTGGTAAATAATGGCCAGATCGTTTGCGTTGGCAAATAACCCCGCATGACCGGAAATACCACCAGCCAAAGCCGCTCCCTGATCGTGAACATAGCCTACCAGTAAAGTTTTCCTGAAATATTTATCATCTTCGGTTGGAATAATCTGCTCGGGTTTAAAACGGTTTCGTGGCAAAAAGCCTGCAGTTTGCATCCCCAAAGGTTTATAAAAATTTTCGTACGTATATTGATTTAAAGGCTCTTCGCTGATATGTTCTACAATATCTTTCATTACGTACATGCTGATATCGCTGTATACATATTTACCACGGGTTTTAATTGGGGAGTTGAGCATTTTAGGCCACATAAAATCTTTAAAGAAGCCCTTTTTAATGTAATAGTTATCGGCTACCTTGGTAGGGTAAGCGGCCGACGAATCCCTGCTGTAGTCGCCGGTTTTAACATAATCGTGAAACGGGATGTAAGGAATAAACCCTGCCTGGTGCAACATTACCTCACGCACCTGAATGTTGTTCATCGGGGTGGTACGTGCTTTAGGGATATATGCACCAATATTGGTATCCAATTTTAATTTCCCTTCTTCAAACAAACGCATTACTGCAGGCGTAGTGGCGGTAACTTTGGTTACCGAAGCCAGGTCGAAAATATCAGTTACCTTATCTGGCAGCTGAGTATCATAGGTATGTGTACCGTAGGCTTTATTAAAAATTACTTTCCCGTCTTTAGCTACTAAAACCACCAAACCGGGCGTTGCTTTTTGGGCAATAGCTTCGGCTGCGATGGCATCAATTTCTTTTAAATTATTGGAGTTTAAGCCTGCATCTTCGGGTACTGTATATTTTAAACGGGTAGCTGTGGTGGTAAAGCCCGATCCCGTGGTATAACGCGCGGAGTAAGCAGTAGTTAATTTATTGGTAGCGGCAATACCTCCAAAAATATATTGAGGTAACAGATTGGCCGCATCTGTATTGTTTTGTACCGTCCAGATTATGGGCGACTGCAGCAGATCGAAAGATTTTAAACCCGGGCCATTACCGAAAAAGGAAATGATAACCTGCTTGTTTTTGCTTATGCTGTTAATAAAATTGATGTATTTGGCCTGGGTTACATGCTGATCATCAATGGCAATTAAAATTGTATTGAAATATTTTAGATCATCCTCCAAATTATTGAGGTTCAGGCTGTCTTTATACTCATCGGCCGAAAATGAAGTAATCTTCGCATATTTATTAGCCAAACTATCGAAAGTGGTGCTGTAAGCAAAGCCCAGGCTTACTGATGCAATATTCTTCTTATCGAGCGATTTTAAAGGCACCACCGCGTCCTGATTATTCAATAATACAGTTGTACTGGTAATACTGTTGGCAATGGCTAGTTTTTTCTCGTTTACGGCATGCTCTTGCGCACAGGCGGCTAAACATAAAATATTAAAAAAACTTGCCGCAGCCAGGACATACAATTTACTTCGCTTCATATACTTTTTCTCCGTTCAGGTAGGTTTTTAAAACTTTGGTTTTTAATATATTTTGTGGTGTTGTTTTTAAAATATCGTGATCGAGGATTACAAAATCGGCCAATTTACCTTTTTCCAGGCTTCCTTTTTCCTGTTCTTCAAAATTGGCTTTTGCCGCCCAAATGGTCATTCCACGTAAAGCTTCTTCGGGTGTTAAGGCATTTTCGACCTGAAAACCACCTTTCGGAAAACCTTTTGCATCTGTACGTACCGTTGCAGCATAAAACGTTAATAACGGATTAATGTTTTCTACCGGAAAATCTGTTCCCAATGGAATCCAACCATTCTGTTTTAACAATTGTTTGTAGGCATAGGCACCTTTTAACCTTTCGGCACCTAAACGCTGTCCGGCCCAATACATATCTGAAGTAGCGTGTGTAGGTTGCACTGATGGCACAATACTCGCTTTACCAAACAAGTTAAAATCGCTGGCATTCACCACCTGTGCATGCTCAATGCGCCAGCGTTTATCGTTTTTGCCTTTTAAAATTTTACTGTAAATATCAAGTATTACCCGGTTGGCCGAATCGCCGATGGCATGGGTACACATCTGAAAATTATTCGCCGCTATTTTAGCTGCAACTTCTTCAAAATGCTGCCGATTGCTAAGCAGGAAGCCTGTTTTATTGGGCATATCACTATAAGGATGCAATAAACAGGCACCTCTCGAACCTAAGGCTCCGTCGGCATATACTTTAAATGCACGTACATTGAGCCGGTCGGTTTTAATGGGGCCACGGGCAAAAAGGTATTTATAATTTTCGGGCGCATCAGAAAGCATCACATACAACCTCATTTTGAGCTTCTGCTCTTTTTGAAGTTTTTCTATAAACTCAACCGCCAGATAGCTTAATCCGCAATCATCAATCGTAGTTAAACCAGCAGCAAAGCAGTTCCGCTGGGCATCGGTAAAAATCTTTTCGGCCTGTTTGGCATCCGGCGAAGGAATTTTGCTTTCTACAAGTGCTACCGCATTATCGATCAACACGCCCGTTAACCTGCCATTTTCGGTCAGCATATCGCCACCGGTTAGTTTTTTAGGGCTTTTGATTCCGGCATCAATGAGTGCTTTTTGGTTGGCAATAGCGGCATGGCCATCAATCCGGTTTAAAAACACCGGACGATTTGGGAACAGTTTAGTTAACTTCTCATTAGTTGGAAAAGCTTTGTTTTCCCAATCGTTTTGATCCCAGCCATTGCCAATTAACCAGCCATCGGGATGGGTTTTGGCAAAAACGGTTAAACGGTTCAGCACTTCGTCCCACGATTTTGTTTCGCGTAAATCGGCAGTCTGCAGGCTTTGTCCGTAGCCAAAAAAATGGGCATGGGCATCAATAAAACCAGGATAAACCGCTGTACCTTCAGCATTAATTTCTTCTTTGGCACTGTACTTACCCCTGATTTCAGCCGTATTACCCAGACTTAAAACTTTACCATTTTTTACGGCAAAAGCCTCAACAGTATCAAACCCTGCATTAACGGTGTACACCTTTGCATTGTACACCATTACGTCTACTTCTTCTTTTTTGGCACAAGAGGTAAACAACAAAGCCAGCAAAAGGCTGTACAAACTAGATTTCATGTTGATAAAGATAGAAAATTGAAAGCATTTGACTTTGTAATTTCGGTTTTACAGAGGTGAAAATGATTTAACTATCAGTTTTACGTAAATGGTGTAGGTAAGCTGGTTGGTGCAGACACCAACCACTAGAAAAATGGAATTGCAGGTTTATAAATTACTTCTTTCAAATTTTTGGTCCGAAAAGTATTAATCAGGATGAACACAAAATTTAAAGCATACAAACAAAAAGGGATTACCAGGTAAGTGTAAAAACTAAAGCGTCCGCCAAGGTGCATTATTTTAGTGAATAAACTTACCGAATATATCAGTGTTATGACCAATGTCCACGTAGCTTGAAAGTTGAGCAGTTTTTTACCCATTTCATTTAATCTGGGATCTTCATTTCGCTTAAAATACCATAAAATTAGCGGAACAATAAATCCTAATATCGGATAAATTATAAAACTTAATGCAGATAGGTTTAAGAGCGGAAAGAGATAAGTTTGTTCTTTTTCAACCTGACCGATTAAATCCACCGGGCTTAAGTCAAAAACCTTCGCTAATCTTTTTATGGTATCTCCTCTTGCCCCGGTTTCATTCTGCTCGATGCGTTGAATGGTACGCAAACTCAATTGTGTTTGTTTCGCTAATTCTTCCTGACTAAAGCCATGCTCGTTTCTAAGGGCTTTTACTTTATCTGATAGTTTCATGTTTTTGATTCGGTTAACAAATGTAAATGATCATATCCAGATTTGATACCGACTTATTTACGTCATTTTTATGCCAATCCTTCAGAAATGAATTAATCCTGTTTACCCACAGTCATTTACATGTTGAGTTTTAAACAATTCCGGTTCATTAAGCTTATTTTGCATAATTTAGCGAATTCACTTTGCCCTAATACATGACTGATATTATTCACTTATTGCCTGATGCTGTTGCCAATCAGATTGCTGCAGGAGAAGTTGTTCAACGACCTGCTTCTGCAGTAAAAGAATTGCTCGAAAATTCGATAGATGCCGGCGCAGACAAAATTCAACTGGTAGTAAAAGATGCAGGCAAAGCCCTGATTCAGATTATTGATAACGGCTGTGGAATGAGCGTAACCGATGCACGCATGTGTTTCGAGCGCCATGCTACCTCGAAGGTAAAAAAGGCCGAAGATTTATTTGCCATCCGCACCATGGGTTTCCGTGGCGAGGCCATGGCTTCGATTGCTGCTATTGCGCAGGTAGAAATGAAAACCCGCCGGTACGAAGATGAAATTGGCACCTGCATTTCTATTGAGGGTGCGCAGGTAACCGGGCAAGAGCCAGTAGCCACTGCAGCCGGAACACAGATTTCGATTAAAAACCTGTTTTTCAATACGCCGGCCCGCAGAAATTTCTTAAAGAGTAACCCTGTAGAAATGCGCCACATCCTTGACGAATTTCAACGGGTAGCCCTCGCACATCCTGAAGTCTTTTTCAGTCTGCACCACGATGGCGTAGAAATTTTTAACCTGCCAAAGGGCAATTTGAAACAACGCATCGTTCATCTTTTCGGCAACAACTATAACGAACGACTGGTACCTGTAGAGGAAGAAACGACCATTATTAACCTGAAAGGATATATTGGTAAGCCAGCATTTGCAAAAAAAACAAGGGGCGAACAGTTCTTTTTTGTAAACAACCGTTTTATAAAAGATCCCTATTTAAATCATGCGGTAAGCTCGGCTTTCGAAGATCTTTTGCCCGAAGACAGTTATCCGTTATACGTATTATTTATTGAGATCGATCCGGCAAAAATTGATGTAAACGTTCACCCAACTAAAACCGAAATTAAATACCTGGACGAGAAATCGATCTATGCCATTTTAAAATCGGCAGTTAAACGTTCTATCGGCCGCTATAATATTGCCCCTACCCTTGATTTTGATCAGGAAACGGGCTTTAGCAATATGATTACGCACAAAGCGGTTGAAGACATCGTGCCACCAAGCATTAATTTCAATCCTGATTTTAACCCTTTTGCCAGCGATAAAAGTTCTACTTCCGGTTATGCTTCATCGCCACGAAATTATGATGCCAAACCCAGCGCCAAAAACTGGGGTACACTTTACGATATAACCGAGCAACCCGTAGTAGAACAGACTAGCTTTTATGAGGCTGATGATGCTGTTTTAGAGACCAAGCAAAAGCAATATATGCAGCTGCACAACCGTTATATTGTTTCGCAGATTAAATCTGGCTTAATGGTTATCGATCAGCAAATGGCGCACGAACGAATCCTTTACGAGCGTTTTCTCGTACATCTCGATGACCGCAAAGGAGCATCACAGCAAAGTTTGTTTCCGCAAACCATTACGCTCAATGCACACGATTTCGAACTGGCCAAAAGTTTGTTAGACGATATTAAAAGCCTGGGTTTCGATGTGCGCGAATTTGGCAAAAATACCCTTGTAGTGGAAGGTGTACCCGTTGATCTGGGCAGCACTAACATTAATGAAACACAGTTATTTGAGCAGCTGATTGAAGGCTTTAAAAACTCTCAACAGGAATTAAAATTAAATAAGCGCGACAGCCTGGCCAGAAGCTTAGCTAAAAACAGCGCCATTAAAGCGGGTACAAGTCTTGCACAAGAAGAAATGAATACGCTTATTGATGAGCTTTTTGCCTGCAAAACCCCTAACTTTAGCGTAAGTGGTAAACCAATTATCCAAACCATTACTCTAGCAGAGCTGGATAAGAAGTTTGAGAAGTAAGTCAGGGGTCCGAAAGTCGGAAGACCGAAGACATGGCGCAGAAGACCAAAGCAGAAATACCAGAGCAAAAAGCTTAGATGCCCTGAGGTGTCTTAGGTGGCAAATAGTCAGGGGGCCTAAGACTAGGAGCTAAAAGACTAAAGCGGAAAGCCTGATGCTAAATATGATAAAATAACAGTTAACCGATTTAAACAATTAACCAGTTAAACCGTTAATAACCGATTAACCAATTTTTAAAATTAAATGAACAACATATATATCCCACCAATAGTTAAAAATCTGCTAATTATTAACATCTTGTTTTTTGCAGCTACGCTATTGCTTCCTAATCTTCATTTAGATAACCTATTGGCGGTTTTTTATTTCGATTCTCCCAAATTTAGATTTTGGCAACCCCTTACCTACATGTTTATGCATGGTGGTTTTGCGCACATATTCTTCAACATGTTTGCCTTATATTCTTTTGGCAGTATCCTCGAGTCGCGATGGGGTGCAAAAAAATTCCTCATATTTTATTTTGTTACAGGATTCGGCGCATTGGCCTTACAATGGGCAGTACAAGCATATGAAGTACATCAGATTATTGGCCAGATTACCATGTTCGATGGTTGGGAAAAACTGATCCAGTCAGAAAGACAGGCCCAAACACTTGGCAGCATTTATTATGGTGGCATGGTAGGTGCTTCAGGTGCAATTTTCGGTTTACTGGTCGCGTTTGGCATGCTGTACCCTAACGCAGAATTACTAATTATGTTTATTCCCGTACCGGTAAAAGCTAAATACATTATTCCAATTTATATTTTAATAGAACTATCTTTAGGTGTTGCCCAGTTCGAAGGCGATTCTATTGCCCATTACGCACATTTGGGTGGTGCTTTAATCGGCTTTATACTGGTTAAAATATGGAAAGACAAGAACGATACATTTTATACGCTCTATGAATAATACGTTTAAAGATTTAAAGTACAAGATTTTTCAATCAGGCAATCCCCTGTTTTTTTACATTGGCATTAACGTGATCTTGTTTCTAGCCACCGCTATTATCGGTGTGCTTGCATTTTTGAGTAAATCAGCATTAGGTATTGATGAACTGGTTAGAGAGTATGTTGGCCTACCATCCAACCTTTCTAAACTGGCAGAACGCTTTTATACCCCATTTACCTACATGTTTTTTCACGACGGGATTCTCCACATCCTGTTTAATATGCTGGGTTTATTCTGGTTCGGTAGTATATTTATGAATTTCCTGAAAAGCAGACAATTTCACTTTGTTTACCTGGCGGGTGGTTTGGCCGGAGCCTTAATTTATGTAATTGGCTTAAACACCATTCCGGTATTTGCCGATACTTTGCTGGGCCAAACTGTTATTGGTTCATCTGCAGCGGTGATGGCGATTATGGTAGCTGCTGCAACCTTAGTACCTAATTATACCATTATGCTATTGCTGATTGGCGAAGTAAAAATTAAGTGGGTGGCAATAGCCTACTTCCTGATTTCGTTTATTGGTTTATCATCAGCAAATGCCGGCGGAAATTTTGCCCATATTGGTGGTGCCCTGCTGGGTTTCTTTTACATTAAAAGCCTGCAAAACGGAAACGACTGGAGCAAATTATTTGAGCGTAAACCCAAATTAAAAGTAGTTAGAAACGATAAACCAGTTAAAAAATCAGCATTTAAGGAAGGTGTTTCGCAGCAGGAAATTGATGCCATTTTAGATAAAATATCTACTTCAGGATACGACAAATTAACCGCAGCAGAAAAAGAAAAATTATTTAAGGCTAGTAAAGATTAATGATAAAAAAGAAACGGTATAATTTCCTCGATAAGCTTCTTTTGCCCATTGCGGTTGCACTGGCAATAGCTTTGCTCTTGGGTGTACTTGCCGGAAATATGGATCCACGTAAACACGCCATCATTGCGTTTTTTGGTTTGGCCTATCCCTATGTTCTGTTGTTCAATATTATTTTTCTCGTTTGGTGGCTCCTGAGCAAAAAATGGATTTTTGCAGTGGTAACCATTCTTGCTATCGCCATTGGTGTTAAAACTTTAAAAGCAACTTTTGCCGTTGGCGGCGATGAAGGGCCTGTTGAAAGGGCCGACAACAGCATCAGAATGATGACTTATAACGTGCACAGTTTTAAGCTTTACGGAAAAGACAATACCGAATCGGTTAAAGAGAAAATGCTGCAGGTGGTTAAAGATCAAAACCCCGATATCATTTGTTTTCAGGAGTTTTTTACCCGTTATAAAGGTGCATTCGATACTGTAGATAGCTTAAAGGCTCTGCTAAACACCAAATACTATTACTTTGTACCAACCAACCGCAACGATTACGAAGCCACTGGATTAGCCATTTTTTCGAAATTCCCGATTAAAGATTCAGGTAAGATCCCATTTGTAGATGGTTATTCGGGCAACATGAGTATTTATGTAGACCTGAATATTAAAGGCAAAGCCCTTCGGGTTTATAATGTACACTTTCAATCCATTTCTTTCGAAAAACAGGATTACGATTACTTAGATAAGGTTAAAGAAATGAATACCGAATTGCAACCTTCTAAACGTATTTTAAGGATGCTAAAAGGGGCTTTTTATAAAAGGAGCGGCCAGGTCGACATTATGAAAAAGGAAATGGCCAGCTGCAAAACACCTTATTTAATTGCCGGCGATTTTAACGATACGCCTGCCTCTTACGTGGTTACGCAAATTACCGCCGGATTGAACAACAGCTTCATTAAAAAAGGCAATGGTTTTGGCAAAACCTATAATGGCAAATTCCCGAATTTCCAGATCGATTACATTGCAACTTCTAAAGAACTGGAAGTACTTAATTATAAAATTACGCAGGCCAAACTATCCGATCACTTCCCGGTGCGCAGCGATTTAAGGTTTTTAGATTAGGGGTAATTCAATGATTGAATTATAGAATGATTGAATTATAGAGTGATTAAGCTATAGAATGACTGAATTATAGAATGATTGAGTGATTCAACACCTATTCTCTCATTCAAAAATATCAGCGGCAATTCAATTCGCTCAAAAATATTTTTTCTTACCATACATCAACAGTCGGCAAAAAGCTTATCCCCATCTTTGCTTTATAAAATTTAAAAAAATAATCAAAAGATATGAGTTTAATAGATGCCCTAAACTGGCGTTATGCCGTTAAAAAAATGAATGGCCAACCCGTTGAACAAGAAAAAGTTGATAAAATTGTTGCTGCTGCGCATTTGGCTCCAACATCATCAGGCTTACAGCCATTTAAAGTGATTGTAGTAACCAACCAGGAGCTAAAAGAGAAAATTGCTCCGATTGCTTATAACCAATCGCAGGTTATCGATTCATCGCACCTTTTAATTTTTGCTGCAAACGAAAATTATACAGAAGAAGGTATTGATGCAGTATTTACCAGAATGAACGCTGAGCGTGGCTTGCCACAAAACGGAACTGATGCTTATAAAGCACAACTTAAAGGCATGATTTTATCGAGAAGTGCTGAAGAAAACTTTAACCATGCTGCACGTCAGGCTTATATTGGTTTTGGTGTTGCGATTGCAGAAGCTGCTTTATTAAAAGTAGATGCTACCCCAATGGAAGGCTTTAACGGACCAGCTTTAGATGAACTTTTAGGTTTAGATAAAAAAGGTTTAAGAAGTGTTACCCTATTGCCATTAGGTCATAGAGACGAAGCAGGCGACTGGTTGGTTAACCTTAAAAAAGTACGTGCCCCTAAAGAAGAATTCTTAATCGAATTAAAATAAAAGGCAAACACCATTATATTTTCAAAACACAGGCCGCTATTTAGCGGCCTGCGTTGTTTGTAGCTTGCGCTCGTTTCTAACATACTATCCGTAGAGTTAAGCATAGCGTCTCTACGGATTTTTGAATGAGATTGAGTTTATAACTCAATGATTATAGAGCGAGTCGGAGACTCTATTCTATGCTGCAATCCGTAGTGCCCTTCGGAACACTACGGACAGACAGTGAAACGAGCGTGAGCACATGCAGGAAACTCATGCGCAATAATAAACTATTGTAAAAAAGTGTTAAACCTCCGTACAATTTAGGAGCTCTATTGATAATTGGATATATTTACAGGATTAGCATTTAACATCCAATTCATGAAGATTTATAGATTATCGTTTATTATACTTTCATTTCTGTTAGCACTAAATTTTTCTTCATCGGCCCAAACCGATACAGTGAGTATAAATACCATTATCTCCAAAACCAATAAGGTTTTAACAGATTATCCAAACGAAAAAATTTATCTTCATTTCGATAAGCCCTATTATGCGGTTGCCGATACCGTTTGGTTTAAGGCCTATGTTACCGAAAACCAGAATTTCTTATCGGGCATCAGTAAAATCATTTATGTGGATGTAATTAACCAGAAAGATTCGCTCATCCAAACCCTAAAACTGCCAATTACAGGCGGATTTGCCTATGGTAGTTTCCCGCTTGATCAGGTGAATTACAAACAAGGCAATTACCACATCAGGGCTTATACCTTATGGATGCTCAACAATGTAGACCCTGCCTATTTTAACAAAACATTTTATGTTGGCGAAGCCATTGATAAAGAATTAAAAACACACATTAGCTACAAAAACACCTCGACCGATAAACAGGAAAAAATTGATGCGCGCGTACAATTTAGAGATGCCAACAATAAACCTTATGCCAATAAAAATGTAACCTGGCAGGTGGTAACCAGTTATACCGTAATTGCCAAAGGCCGCGGAACTACCGATGCAAACGGCTATCTGACCATTGCCATGACCAATGCGCAAAAAGCCGAATACCAGTTGCAAAAAGGTGAGCTGATAACCAGTATTAACACCACAGACAAAGATGTAGCCAGTAGCTCATTCCCGCTAAAAAATGCCATTTTGAGCAAAGACTTTCAGTTTTTCCCGGAGGGAGGAAATCTGGTTGCTGGTTTAACGAATAAGGTAGCTTTCAAAGCCATTAAAAGCGATGGTTTAGGTATTGGCGCTAAAGGTACCGTTACCGATAGCGAAGGCAAAACTGTGGTTACTTTCAGCGATCAGCATTTAGGTATGGGCAGTTTTAATTTACTGGCCGAAGCCGGAAAAACCTATAAAGCTGCTATAAATTATTCTGATGGCACTACACAAAGCTATAATTTACCTGCTGTAACTGCTAATGGTGTGGTGCTTAATGTGGATAACAGCAATGCCGACAATGTGGTTATTAAAATTGCGGCAAACGATGCTTTTTTTGCAGAGAACCAGGGCAAAAAACTGTACCTGATTGCGCAAAGTAAAGGGGTAATTTGCTACGGCGCACAAACAGTTTTATCAAACAAAGAATACAATACTACCATCCTTAAATCGAAATTCCCGACCGGAATTGCCCAGTTAACGCTGTTTAATGAATATGGTAAACCGCTAAGCGAAAGACTTGTTTTTGTACAGCACAAAAACAATATGGCCGTTGCTTTAACCAGCGCAGCAACCACTTATGGCGTTAAGAAAAAGGTTAAAATTAATGTTGCAGCTAAAAAAGACGGCGCACCTGTTGAAGGAAGCTTCTCAGTAGCAGTAGTAGATGAAACCAAAGTTCCTTCGAGCGAAGATGCAACCAGCACCATCTTAACCGGACTTTTATTAAGCAGTGATGTTAAAGGTTACATTGAAAAAGCCAACTATTACTTCAATGCGCCTGATGCCAAGAAAAATGCAGATTTAGATGTGTTGTTACTAACACAAGGTTACCGTAGCTTTAAATACACCGATATTATTGCAAACAAACTGCCTAAAATTGATTTCCTTCCTGAACAAGGCATTGAAATTTCGGGAATTTTAAGGCAAAACAATGGTATCCCAGTTAGAAAGGGAGCATTGCTTTTGAGCATCCCGGATAAACGCTTTAACCAGGAAGGCACAACAGATCCGGTTGGAAATTTTAAATTCTCTAACCTGGTGTTTAACGATTCATCGAAAGTTACGGTTACTGCCAAGTATAATGTAAACTATAAAAACATGACCTTAAGCTTAAACGGTGCACCAGTACCTACGCTAACCCGCAACTTTAGCGCGGCCGAAGAGGTTTTAAATATCGACAGTGCCCTAACTTCTTATCTGGATAACAGCAAACGCCAGTACGCATACTTACATACCTTAAAAGATATAAACATTAAGGCTGCTGTAATTCCGAAAGTAAGCCATAAAGATTATCCCGCCTTATCGGGACTAAGCCAAATGGCCGATCATGAAATTTCCGGCGATCGTTTAAAAGGATGTGGCTTACTGATTAACTGCCTGCAAGGCATGTTGGCCGGCGTTACCTTTGCCGACAATAATTTTTATGTAACACGAGATTACAACCAAGGCAAAAAAATTCCGATGGGTATTTTCATTAACGGAATGAACGTGGATGTAAACCAGATCAATACACTGGATGCAAATCAGCTGGAATCAGTTGAGGTATTTTTAAGAGATGATTTAGGTCTGGTTAACCGTGCCAACAATGTAAACGGTGTAATTGTATTTAACCAGAAAAAAGCCCCTAAAGGAACCAAGATTACAAAAGCACAACTGATGGATATGTTGCCTAAGTACTACGAGCTTACTTTCTCGCCACAAGGCTACAACAAAGAAAAACAATTCTACTCGCCGCGTTATGATGTGCCTGCAAGCATGAACCGAAACGATTTAAGAACTACCATTTACTGGAACCCTAAAGTAGTTACCGATGCAACCGGAAACACTTCCTTCGAATATTATAACGCTGATGGAAAAGGACAGTATAAAGTAATTATAGAAGGTATAGATGCCAACGGAAATCTAGGCAGATCGGTGTTTAAGTACACAGTTAAGTAAAATGGAAGATGTAATATGTAAGATGGAAAGTCTATCTTACATATTACATCTTCCATCGTACATCTTACCTCACCTCAAAAGGCAGCTTCTCCCCTTTTAATCCGGCAACTACATTCTGCACAATAATTTTGGCCATGGCGGCCCTTGTTTCTTCGGTAGCTGAGCCAATGTGAGGTAAAACAGCAACATTTTCCATACGCAGTAAAGGGTTTGTTTTATCCATAGGTTCGGGATTGGTAACATCCAGTCCGGCACCCCAAATTACTTTTTCCTTTAATGCGCGGGTTAAATCCGTTTCGTTGTGAATGCCTCCCCTTGCCGTATTGATAAAAATAGCATTGGGTTTCATCTGGCTAAAAACATCGTAAGTAAATTTACCCCTGGTTTCGGAAGTTAAGGCGGTATGTACCGATAGCACATCACTTTGTGCCAAAAGTTCTTCGAAGGAAACGTACTTAGCACCAATTTCCTGCTCAGCTTCTGTATTTTGCGAGCGATTATGGTAAATCACATCCATTTGATAAGCGGCTGCACATTTTTTAGCCATTTCTAAACCTATTTTCCCCAGACCAAAAATCCCCAGGGTTTTACCGTTTAATTCGATGCCCAGTTCGGGGCTGGGTTCATAGTTTTTCCACTCACCGCGTCTAATTTTCTGGTAGGAAAAGAAGGCTTTGCGCGATACTGCCAGCATCAGCAAAAAAGCGGTATCGGCAGTTGCAGCACTCAAAACACCTGGTGTATTACCAATAGGGATATTTAATTTCTTTGCCGCAGCCACATCAACCTGGTCGAAACCTACCGAATGCAGTGCAATAACCTTTAAATGACTACAGGCATTTAAAAAAGCTGCATTAAGCTTATTGGGACCAACACTAATCAAAGCATCCTGATCTTTGCAGGCTTCAATGAGTTCTTCGGCAGTGACTTGCCGGTTTTCTTTCCATTGGGTAATGGTAATATCGTTTTCTTCCAGCTGCTTTAAACCAACCGGAGCAATGTTGCCGCTTATAAATACTTTCATATTAATTTAACCGTAAATCTAATCAGGAGTTTTGATTATAGTTATTTTACTGTAACCGAAAGCACCTGATACGTGTTTGCACTGAAATATCCCAGTGCATTATTCGAAATATTGGAGGTTGGATTGGCGGGCGTAGTACCCTGATTCGGTCCGCGGTCTGACTGCTGGCTCAATGCATACCAATAATCAAATATATTACTGTCAACACATTCCATTTCAACCCTAACTTTATCATTGGTATTCAGCTCATCGCTGTCGTGATCGTTGTTGGGTTTAAAAAACAGTTGGATCCGCAAATCATTGCCGTTTGTCAAGCGGTCATTGTTAGCATAATAACGTCGCGAGAGTACATCATTTACATACAGGTTAAAATGGTAGAAATTTACTTCGTTAACCGGATCGGTAAAAAATGCCGCGGCTGTTTTTCGCTCACGCCCAAAAAAGGTGTTTTTAATTATCCCAATCGAGTCCATTTTAACCACATTCGGCATTTTAGAGCTGGCAGTGTAGTTCTGTCCCTCAACAGTTGCATTTAAACTGTAGGTAACACCTGGCTCTCCCTTCATCCTGTTAATGTAAGTACCCTGTTTAGCGCTTTCTTTAAACACAAAAGTATTGCCCTTGCTATCGGTAACGGTAACTGTAGCACCCGAAATCTTTGGAAAAATATTCTCTTCAGTATAACCAATAGTTTTACTGATTTTAATCTCCTGATCAATCAACTGATTGTTAATTATGCCTTCAATTACAATTTGAGGTGCTGCATTTTCGGTATCAATCGAGATAATTTTCTTGCATGAAGTGAGGCACAAAGTAAAAAGGGCAAAATATATCGTTAGTTTTTTCATGACATTAAAATTTAAAGTTCCAGGTAACGGATGGGATAAGTCCAAACAGCGAAGTTTGCTGGGCAGCAGTTTTGTTCGGATTATCCGGATCGGTGATAAACTCAATGGAGTAGGGATTTTTACGCGCCAGCAGATTGTAAATACCAAAATTCCAGCTCGATTGGTATTTCCCTTTTTTCTTGCCTTCTAATGTTGCGCTTACATCTAAACGCATGTTGTAAGGCATGCGGCCTGCATTGCGCTGGGTATAATAATAAGCAGGTTGCCCGCCAACGGTATATTTCCCTGCCGGATAGGTAACAGCATTACCTGTACTGTAAATAAAGCTCGATGAAAAGGTCCACCTTGCAGTCATATTGTAAATGCCAACCAGCGAAATATCATGTGTGCGGTCTTGCCTGGCCGGAAAATATTTACCGCTATTCAACTCGGTAAATTTACGCTCCGTGCGCGATAAGGTATAACCTACCCAGCCATTCAGCTTACCAAATTTCTTTTTGAAAAACAGTTCGAGTCCATAAGCCCGGCCAATGCCATAAATCAGCTCCGATTCTACATTTGAATTGGCCAGCAACTGGGCAGCATTTTTATAATCGATCTGGTTTTGCAACCATTTGTAATAAATTTCTGCCGAAAGCTCGTAGGTATTGTCTTTAATATTTTTAAAATAACCCAAAGCCACCTGATCTGCAATTTCGGGCTTTATGTTATTGCTGCTCAACACATACTGATCGGTAGGAGAACTCGAAGTAGCGTTGGTTAAAATGTGAACGTTTTGGGTATTGCGGTTATACGATGCTTTAACCGAGTTTTCTTCGTTAAACAAATAACTTACCGAAAAACGGGGCTCCAGGTTGAAGTAGTTTTTGTAAAACTTGCCTTTTGCTACATTGTCTGTAGAAGTAACTTCGCCTGCGGCATTGTAAATATTAAAATTACCTGGCCCCATTAAAGAGAAAGCCGCCAGTCGTACACCATACAAAAAGTTGAGGTGTTCGTTTACACTCCATTCGTCAGAAATATAAGCGGCAGATTCTATTCCGTAGCGGCGCTCCTGTGTAAGCGAATTTACCTGCGAGGCTACATCGCTATCAATATCAATCGGCGAAATGCGGTGTTGTGTAGCATTTAACCCAAATCTTAAAATGTGTTTATTGCTGAAGTATTGAAAATCTTCCTTAAAATTAAAATCGCGCACCAGCGAGGTAGCCTTAAAATTAGTGGCATCGTTAAGCAGGCGAACAGTATAATTGTAATTGTTGTAAATTAAGGAGGTATTAGAGAATAACCTATCATTAAAAATGTGGTTCAGCCTGATTGTAGTGGTTACATTGCCCCAGTTATTCTCAAACAAATCCTTCACCCCGATATTATCTTTACCGAAATACCCCGAAATGTAGATCGTGTTTCTATCGTTTATTTTATAGTTGGCTTTGGCGTTAATATCATAAAAATTCAGCGTGCTTCCATTTACCGACGAATCTGGCGAAGCCCTTAAAAACAAGTCGATATAGGTGCGGCGAAAGCTTACCATAAACGAACCGCGGTCTTTAACAATAGGTCCTTCGGCTTTAATACGCGAAGCAATTAAGCCGATCCCACCCTGAAATTTAAATTCTTTATTGTTGCCATCATCCATTTTCACATCTAAAACCGACGATAAACGGCCACCATATTGGGCAGGCATGCCACCTTTGTACAGGCTTACATCCTTAATGGCATCGGCATTAAAGGTAGAGAAGAAGCCCAACAGGTGCGAAGAGTTGTACACCACAGCCTCATCGAGGATGATCAGGTTCTGATCGGCAGCCCCGCCCCGTACATAAAAACCGGTATTACCCTCCCCACCCGATTTTACTCCGGGCAGCAGCTGTATGGTTTTCAAAATGTCTTTTTCGCCAAGCAGAACCGGAATAGAATTAAGCGCCTTCATATCAACCCGTTCGAGGCCCATTTGCGCACTTTTAACATTTTCGTTTTTGCGGTTATTGGCACTCACGGTTACTTCGGCCAAATCGTTGGCACTCTTTAACTCTTCGTTTAATTTGGTATCTTTTGTTAAATTGATTTTCTTAACAATGGGTGCATAGCCGGTGTAACTAACCGATACGGTGTACTCTCCTTCTACCTGGGTTAAAGCAAAATAACCATAGGCATTGGTTAAGGTTGCACCGGTTGCGGGGCCAATTACTTTTATCGTTGCACCAATTAATGTTTCGCCGGTGCCGGCATCGCGGATAGTACCACTAAGGGTAAATTTACTTTGGGCAAAAACAACTGTATTTAAAAGAAGAAGGGAAAATAAAGCAAAGTAATTTTTTATGAGCATATCGGCAACTATCTAAGATGAAGGAAACCAAATGTACGAAATCAAAGTTCTATTGCGAATATTATCGGATTTCTTAAAGTTCGGTTTACTTACTATTAACGGGATAAATGCCAATATGGTGTGAGCGCAACATATAAGCGCTTAGCCCATCCTTGCCTGCCTGCTGAAAAGTAATGAGTTTGGAAGGTGTTTTGGGCATGTGACAATCAATGCAATTGGTGCTAAGCGATCCTTTTGCCAGCGTGGTATTGCTGTGTTGGGGGCTTTGATGACAACTGATGCAGCGTTGCGAGTAGATGGTTAAATTTCCCTTAATGCTTTCGTGCGTATTGTGGCACGATTGGCAGGTCATGCTTTGGCTCTTGCGGTAGCAATTGCTTCCCTTCAGCATTTCGGTCTGGTTACCATGTACATCGGGATCGGCACCACCAAAGCCTGCAAAGTCTTGTGCATAATAATCGTCTAAATTATCGCCGGGCTGGAAACCGAAAACCGATTTTTGGGCAACCAGTGCATTGCCCGAGTGGCATACCCCACAGGCATCCATCTTTTGCTTTCTGCTAAGCGTTTTGTAAATGGTTATAAATTTAGCTGTTTTCTCTTCGGGGTTATCGAGGTGAAAAACTGCATGCTGCCGACCGGGCCCGTGGCAACGTTCGCAATCTATACCATAAATGAGTGCGCCACGTTCCATTTCCTCATCAGTAGAAATGCCCGAGGTTTGGGTTACTTTTTTCTCTACATACGAAGCATGGCATTCTAAACAACGGCTGCCAATCGGCCTGTCGTAATAAAAGGTTTGTTTGGTAAAACCCGGACTAATGGCCCAGTTCCGGATTGCCGAAAAATACGAAAGCGGCAGCTCGTAAAGCTTTTTACCTTTCCAGTAGGCATAGGTATAAGCCTTTTCGCCCGAACCGAATACCATATCGAACCTTTGGGCACGTACTTCTTTACCAGCTACATAAGCTACCTGAAAAATACCCGTTGCCCGTTTTTCGACTACTACCTTTTGATGCGCATCGAAACTAAACGCATTAGAATCGGGTGCAAAAACTTTTAACAATTCCAGATCGGCCACTGGTTTGGAGGTTAAACCATGGGTATTGTGTAGGTAAGATTGGGTAATCTCCTGATGGCATTTTACGCAGGTAGCGGCCCCGGCATAAGCTTCGCCCCTGATATCTTTTGGTAACCGGGCGGCCGTATTCATGCATCTTGAAAGGATAAAGATGACTACCGCCATCGCCCCTAAAATAACCAGGATCCTATTTATTCCTTTCAAGATGATGTTAGCTTTTTATTTTACAAACTGAATATAACTAAAATTATAACCGCCAGCAGCAGCAAGTATCCTAATTTTTTGTTTCCCGGCTTTTAAAGCCAGGTTTTTTATTTCGAATGTGGCAAACTTTTTCGCATCGCCTGTATTTGGAACCGCTACTGCTTTGGCAACAGTTTTACCATCAATCAAAATACTTATCCTGCCAGCGTCCTGATCGGCAGCGGTATTGAGTTTTAAAGTATAATTTCCTTTTTGGGCAACGTTTACCGTGTATTGCAGCCATTCTCCTTTTTCGATATGGTTTACATAATACTTTTCGTACTGGAGCGAATCTTTGACAATATCTACACCATCGTTGCGGTAAATCCTGCCCCGGTTTCCAGCCGATCTTTTATTGGTTGACGTATGATAATCGGCCGTATCGGTATCGAAATAGGCAAAACCATTTCTGCCCAAATCATAATCAACGGCATAAATAATACTTTTGTTTTTAACCGAATTGGCTTTAAAAGGTTTGGTTTCATTGCTAAAGGGCTGGCGGATCATCGCATCGATTACATCGCGGTGGATAATGGTATTTTCTAACCTCGAATAAATTGCCAGTTCCATCAGGCCACTGTACACGTTGCTATCTTTAGGTTTGTTGCCGCCATTATTCAGGTATTTAACCAAAGCATCATAATTGGGGTTCGATTTAATTTCCATCGGATTATTTACGCCGATTTTTTTCAAAGGCCACCACGACCAGCCGATATTATTTTTTTCTAACAGGTGTATGGCATCGGTAAACCAAACGTTTGAGTTTTCGCCTGTTTCGCCCAGCCAAACGGGTACATTTTGTTCATCCCGTGCTTTGATAATGTGCGCTATAGAAGCCTGATCGTTATAATTCCAGTATTTGTGGAAACTTAAAGCCATATTTTTATCCCACAGCGGAAAAATACCATTGTAATTATTGCCCCAGCCATTCCCTTCAATAATAATGAGGTGTTGCTGATCGACCTCGCGAATGGCTTTGGTAATCTCTACCATCAGTTTTCTTAAAGGAGCGTTTACCTTTTCTTTGGTTCCGTTTTTATCTTCCTCGGGATTGCTGAAACCATAGTTTGGCTCGTTTATAATATCGTAGGCCCCGATATAAGCTTCGTTTTTATAGCGCTCGGCCAGTTTTCGCCAAAGGGCAATGGTTTTCTCCTGGTTAGCTTCGCTATTCCACAGGTAGGGTTTTGACGGATCGCGGTCGGCAATGTTTAAATCGTTGCCCTGCCCACCCGGTGCTGCATGTAAATCTAAAATGAGGTACATTTTATTGGCCTTACACCAGTTGAGCAAGCTATCAGTCATGGCAAAACCTTTTTCGAGCCAGGTATTTTTACCGGATACCGGCTCCTGATCTACAGGCAAAGTATAGAGGTTATAATGCATGGGCAACCGAATCGAATTAAAGCCCCAGCGTTTCATCGAGTCGACATCTGTTTTACGCATGTGGTTAGCCAGCCAGGCATCGTAAAATTCCTGCGTTTGCTTCGATCCCATTAGGTCTGCTATCCTTTCGCGGATACGGTACTGCTGGGCTTCTTTATCAATTTTAAGCATGTAGCCTTCCTGCAACATCCAGCCCCCAAGGCCAATGCCGCGTAACAACACATTCCGGCCCTGGCCATCAACAATTTTTGTGCCCGATGCTTTTAAAAAACCCTGACTAAAACCGGTAATTGAAATGCTGCTAAGGAGAAAAATATATAAGAGTGATTTTTTTAAAAACATAGTTGAGACGATTGATTTTACCAGATATAAGTGGCTACCGCGCCCTTATCGAGCGTTGCAGCGTATGTTTTACCATGCTGACTGATGTTAAATTCGGCAGCATCTTTGCCTGTATTGGCCACAACAAGTACATATTTACCATCGGGCGTTTTAAAAGCAACATTGGCCAAACCATTTAATTCGTTAGAGGCAATGCGTACAGAGCCAGGCCTTACAAACTTCGAAGCATGGGCAATAGAAAAATAGGCGAGGTTCCGGCTGTAGTTGTCGCCATTAATGGTAACTGCGCCCTGGCACATCGAACAGCCTCCCCTGTCGGTGTAAGGCTTGTTTTCCGGATCGGCAGCAAGGTTCCATTCCAGTACGTTTTTACTCCAGTTACGGGTAGCGCCAATAATTAAGCGCTTTACCGGGTTAACGATATTAATGGTTGCTGCATCGGGCTGTTCTACTACCATTTGCTCGGAGAAATAGATATTTTTATCGGGATGGGCGTTGTGCACATCGCTTAGCGCTTCGATTTTACCACCATAGAGGTGAAAGGCCGAGCCATCAATGTATTTCTTCGCTGCCGGGTCATCTAAAATACTGATCGGGTAATCGGGCCGGTCGGCATTATGATCGTACACAATAATTTTGGTTTTAATATTGGCTTTTGCGAATGCTGGTCCGAGGAACTGCTTTACAAATACAGCCTGATCTGGTGCTACCATCAGTAAGCTGGGGTTATTACCCGGATGTAAAGGCTCATTTTGCACGGTAATGGCATCGATCGGAATACCTGCTTTTTGCATGTCCTGTACGTAACGCACAAAATATTTGGCATAAGCACCATAATATTCAGGTTTTAGCATACCGCCGCGGGCATCGTATGTTGTTTTCATCCATAAGGGGGGAGACCATGGAGAACCCATAATTTTTATTTTAGGGTTAATGGCCAGGATTTCCTTCATTACCGGAATAACATCTGCCTTATCGGGTCCCAAATCAAATTTAGCCTGCTCCAGGTCGGTTTGCCCTTCGGGAAGGTCGTTGTAAGAAAATACCTTTTCGTTTAAATCGGATGCGCCAATACTTAACCTGATGTAACTTACCCCAATATTAGTACCATTGGTTGCAAACAGTTCTTTAAGCAAAGCTGCCCTTGCCGGTGCCGACATTTTAACAATATGCTGGGCACTTCCGCCAGTTAAGGCATAGCCAAAACCATCTATACTTTGAAAAGTTTCTTTATCGTTTACAACAATGGTGGGCTGCTTGTTTTTAGCAGTGGCCAGGCTTAAGCCTGTAGCTTGCCGGGTAAATAAGGCTGTACGATCGGCTTTCGTTAACCACACCTGTGGCTGGCTTTGTGCCATAACAGCTGCCGAAAAAGTAAAAGCACAACCCATTATGAGCCCAAAGGACTTGGTGAATAGCATATAAAAAAGATGAGCTGATAAAAAACAGGAAGAAAGACTTCGCTTTCTCCCTGTAACAATTAAACATTAAGGATATATAGACGGGAATTTATTTAGAGCCGCCCCACTCTTTACTCTGTAAAATTTTAGAGTTGGCCAGTTCTCTTTCCGGAACGGGTAGTATTTCGTTTTTACCGGCAACAAAACCTTTAGAAGATAGTTTTGAAGCGGCAAGGCCCCAACGTACCAGATCAAACCAGCGCTGGCCTTCTGCAGCAAGCTCAATCCTTCTTTCCTTCATAATGTTATCCATGGTAACGGCAGCCGGATTTAAACCAACCCTTGCCCTAACCGCATTAAACATAATATAGGCTTTAGTACCTGCACCAACTGCTGCACCGCTTTTTAACAAGGCTTCGGCTTCCATCAGGTAGGTATCGGCCAAACGGATTTCGTACATGTTCTGGCCAAAGTTTAATTCCAGCTGACCTACAGCTGCTTTGGTTGAGGTACGGCCTGCAAATTTTTCGACAAAGTAACCGGTATTGGCGTTAGCATGTTTATAGCTTACAATGCCTGCTTTTTCTAAACTGTCTAAATTGGCAACAGTAGGTTTATTACGTGGATCGAAATGAATTAAATCGAAGAATTCTTGTGTAAAAGGCATTACGCTCCAGCCTGAAACATAATCGGGAGCCTGTGCTGCAATTTTTGGCACATAGTTACGCGGGCCAACCAAAATACCCATAACGTTTCCTTCTCCGCTACCCACATTGCCCCAGCCCATGTTTGAGGTTGTATTGTAGGCAAGCTCGAGTATAGATTCAGAGTTGAACTTATTGGTTACTTTCCATAAATCGGCAAAGTTAGGTAGCAATTTATAATTATAGGTGCTTGCACCAGGTGTTGCGCCATTTACCAAAGCAAATTCTGATGCCGCCTGTGCCCATTTTTCCTGCCACAAATAAACCTTACCCAAAATCGCGTGTACTGCACCCTGCCCTAAACGCCCGGCTTCTGCTGTGGGTATGGTAGCAGGCAAACCACCTAATGAAGCTGTTAAATCTGCTTCAATTTGTTTGTAAACATCGGCAGGAGCAGCCTGTACCACATTGTACATGTTATCCTTATCAACAGGTTCTAATAAAAGCGGAACATTTTTAAAAATACGTACCAAATCGAAGTAGAAGATGGCACGTAAAGCTTTGGCTTCTGCTATATACCTGTTTTTGGTGTTGGCATCCATGCCTATGCCTTCTATTTTCTTCAACAATACATTTGCACGATATATGCCTGTAAAGCCTTTGCCCCATAAATAACTCGGTGCACCCGAAAGTGAGTTTACGGTATAGTTATTCATGGCCTGTAAATCGCCCAGATCGGAAGGCGAATCGCCGCCTGCAAAGTGATCGTCAGAGCCTGAAGCAAAAATATTTAGCTTGGTTAAATAACCCGACGACTGATTGCCCAACTGATCGTAAACAGCAACTAAACCATTAAAAGCCTGTTGTTGGTTCACGTAATAACCACTCTCCAGAATACGGTCTCTTGGGTTTACGTCCAATTGTTTTTGGCACGAAACCAATGCCTGACTTGCAACTAAAAGCGCTGCATAAAATAAAATATTCTTTTTCATCTTCTACTTAAATTAAAATGCAACATTTAAACCAACCATAAATGAGCGTGCCTGCGGATAAACACCTCTATCTACTCCCAACACGGTACCACCGATTTCCGGATCGTAGCCGCTATAGTTGGTAATGGTCCAAAGGTTTTCGCTCATTAAATAAACACGGAGTTTCTGTGCGCCAATTTTTTGTGTAATGTTTGAAGGAAGATTATAACCGATCTGAAGGGTTTTCAATCTGAAGTAATCGCCCTTTTCAAGATATTTTTTAGAGAATTTGGTATTGTTTCCGTTCGGATCGTTTTCTACCACTCTCGGAACCGTAGTAGAAGGATTGTTAGGTGTCCAGCGATCTAAGATCGAGTGCTGCCAGTTGGCATAAGTTACATCTAAACGTCTTAAACCCTGAAAAATCATGTTACCAGCAACACCGTTTCCGAATATAACCATATCAAAACCTTTGTAGGCCAGGTTTACAGTTACACCATAAGTTAATTTAGGTAGCGGACTGCCAATGTAAGTTCTGTCTGATCCCGAAATGGTTTCATTGCCGTCTAAGTTGGCATATTTAATATCGCCTGGTTTTGCTGTTGGCTGAAGTATAGTACCTCCTGGGCCGCGGTAAGCATCAATTTCTGCCTGCGTTTGGAAAATACCCAGCATTTCGTAACCGTAAAATTCGTTAAACGATCTGCCTAAACCAGTTCTGGTAAAGTTACCCATGGTTTGAAAAGATTGTGCATTATCTTCGATAAAGCTTTTTCCAGGCAATAATCTGGTTACCTTATTTTTTAAGGTAGAAAGGTTTGCATTAACACCCAGGTTAAACTCGCCGATTCTTTTTTTGTAGCCAAGCTCGAACTCAAAACCTGTATTCTGCATATCGCCTACGTTTTCTGCTGCACCACCTGCTGCACCAACATAAAGCGGTATATCTGGTGTTTGTAAAACGCCCACGGTTTTTTTCTTGTAATATTCGGCCGATAAGCTGAAATCGTTAAGCAAGGTTAAATCGAAACCGATATTGGTTTGGCGGGTTTCTTCCCATTTCAAATCAGGATTTGAAAGTGCTGCAGGACTCCAACCAATGGTACTGATATCGGTAGTACCGAAAGAGTAGTTACGTCCGCTTTGTACCAGCGCAATGTACCTGAAATCGCCAATAGCATCGTTACCGGTTACCCCGTAACCCCCGCGGATTTTTAAGAAGTTGATGACTTTATTTTCTTTCCAGAAACCTTCTTTGCTCGGTACCCAACCCAATGAGAATGAAGGGAAATAACCAAATCTGTTGTTGCTACCAAAGCGGGATGAACCGTCGCGGCGGATAATACCAGTAAATAAATATTTTTCATCATAATCATAAGTAACCCTGGTAAACAACGAGTTAATGGTATGTGGTGTACCATCGCTACCATCGCTGGTTCTATCGCCGGCAATTGGCTTATAGTTCATATTGCCCTGATAAAAATCGGTTGCAATTACGTTGGCAAAGTTTACGTTAATGCCGCGGTTGTTGTTATCCAGATAATAACCCTGACCTAAAATGGCAAATGCATGGTGTTTACCAATGTTTTTGGTATAACTCAGGGTATTTTCCCAGTTATAATTTAACACCGTATTTATTTCCCTGTAAAATGATGCTTTATCATTTTTATTAGAAGATGTTAAATAAAACAATGGCGTAAAACGGTCTTCGCCGTAGAAAGCTACTTTAGTTCCAAGCGCTGAACGGAATTTAAATTCGGACGTTGGCTGGATTTCGGCAAAAACGTTACCTACGATGTTATGATCCCAGGTATAATTGCCCAAACGCGTTTGCATGTAAGCCAGTGGGTTACTCATTTCCTGCCCAACCACCGGAGATAAACCATAAGGGAAACCTGTAGCCGGATCTTTTAAAACATTGGGTAAGGTGTAAGGCGAAGCACCAATAATTGCCGGATTGGTTTCAATTGTAGGTGTAATCGGGTCTAAGTTAATGGCCGAACTCAATGGCCCGCCAAACTCACTGTTGGTGTTACCTAAACTACTTGCTACAGCGTGGCTATAACCCATGTTTTCGCCAAAGGTTAACCATTTTGCAGGTTTAAACGTAGTGTTAATCCTTACGTTGGCCCTGTTCCAGCTAGAAATAGGACTGGCCACAATACCATCCTGATCGATATAACCGAAAGAAGTGTAATAGTTGGCTTTGTCGTTTCCACCAGAAACACTGAACTCATGTGTTTGTCTTCTGGCATCGTTGTTAAAGATTACAGACTGCCAGTCGGTTCCTTCGCCAAAGGCTGCCGGATTTGCGTAAGGAGCTGCTTTACCTGCGTTTACTGCCGATTCGTTTCTGATTGTGGCGTACTCAGTAGCATTTAACATATCTAATTTTTTGGCTGGTGCCGAGGTACCATAAAAAGCATTGTAGTTGATATTTAAACCACCTGCTTTACCTTTTTTAGTAGAAATGATAATAACCCCATTGGCTGCACGTGCACCATAAATGGCCTGCGAAGCAGCATCCTTTAACACCTCAATCGATTCGATATCTGATTGGTTTAGGTAGCCAATACCACCGTTATCTACAATTACCCCATCTACAACCCAAAGCGGATCGTTATTACCTGATGATGCAAATGAAGTGTACCCCCTAACACGAACGGTTGAAGAAGTACCCGGCTGACCGTTACCGCTGGCAATGGTTAAACCAGATGTTCTGCCTTGTAACGATTGCTCGATCCGGTT
Source organism: Pedobacter ghigonis (assembly GCF_903166585.1). Taxonomy (GTDB): domain Bacteria; phylum Bacteroidota; class Bacteroidia; order Sphingobacteriales; family Sphingobacteriaceae; genus Pedobacter; species Pedobacter ghigonis. Next base: position 147,480 of record NZ_CAESCM010000006.1, on the reverse strand, counting down.
AATTGGCATGGTTTCCAAATCTTTGGCTTTTACACTTGAAATAGATCCGGTTACCACACTTTTCTTTTGTGTACCATAACCTACTACTACCACCTCAGTTAAGTCTTTCGAATCGGCGGCTAGCGTTACATTAATACGGCCACCTGCTGGAACAGTTACCGTTTGTGCTGCCATACCAATTAAACTGATGGTTAGCTTTGCCCCTACCGGAGCCTGAATGGTAAATACACCATTGGCATCGGTTGATGCTGCCTTTGTAGTTCCATCTAACTTAACTGTTGCGCCTGGTAAGGGCGAGCCATTTTGCTCTGTTACCTTCCCTGTAACCGGAATGTCTTGTGCCAATAAGGCGAGCGGGAAAGCCAGGAGACAGTAAATGAAGAATACGAATGTAAATCTTCCTCTCATAGAAATTAGTTTTTAGTTAATGATATTTGGTTAGTTCATGAACACAGTCTTATTGGCTGCTGTTTCATAAATCAAATCTATAGACGTGAGGAGCAATAGCACAATTTACCACTACTACACCAACCATACACCAACCCTCAAATGGGCTAAAAAACAGAAAAAAAGGGCCTACATAAGCCCTACAATAGAATTATAAAAAACTGTTTTACAGCTATTTAAATTTTTTAACAGAAAAACACAGTAATTGTAACAAAAATACAGGTTTAAGGTGTTTTTTGACGTGCAATTTCGATCAGGAACTCGTATAAATTGGTTTCGGGCTTAAGCTGAAGCTTCTTTCTTAAGCGATAACGGCCCACTTCTATAGCCTTAATCGTCACATTCATCAGCTGCGCCATTTCTTTTGAAGAAAGGTTCATTGATAAATAGGCACAGAACTTCAGATCGTTCTGGCTCAGGTCGGGATAAAGATCTTTAAGCCGGGTAAAGAACTCGGTATTGACGTGGTTAAAGTGCACACTCATGTGATCAAGCTCCTGGTCTTTCTTTTCTACATCTTTAATCAGCCTGATCAGGTGCCTGAAACTTGGCGAGCTTTCGTTAAGATCATGGTTTTTGATTACAGCCGATATTACCTCTTTAATTTTAGCCAGTACCTTACCACGCTGCACCAGGTGCATGGTCATGGTAGAAAGTTCTTTGTTTTTATAGTTTACATCGGCTTCGAGCTTTTCGTTCTGGAGCCTTACAATTTCTTTTTCGTTCCTATCCAGTTCCAGCTGGTGCAGGTAGCTCATGCGTTCCTGCTCTTTTATGTGTTTCTTTTTTTGCCACCTGATGATTAATCGTAAAGCCATAACAATTAAGATCAGGTAAAAAATGCGCATCCAAATGGTATTGTACCAGGCAGGCAGTACTACAAAAGTATAGCTCACCACTTCCGATTCGTTATTAACGCCGGTACTGGCCTTTACATTGAAGGTATATTTTCCGGCTGGCAAATTGGTGTAGTCTTTTTCGCTTTTAGTGCCCCATGCCGACCATTCGCTGTCGAAACCAATAAGCTGATAACTGAATTTGATGTTCTTATCGTGCTCAAAAAGTGTAGAGGCGTACTCGAAATGGATTGAGTTTAGGCTGTACACGTATTCGGGTATCTCGTGCAGGTCTTGCTTACCTGCAATAGTACCCTTGTTTACAAAATAGCCACCAAAAACCACACTATCTTTATTACCCATCAATTTAACAGTACCGAGCACTACATTTGGCCGGGTTATATTCTGAATGTATTTTTGGTAGTTGATGTGATAAGCCCCTTTGTTGGCCCCGATAAATATGTTTTTGCTATCGGGCGTATATATCGATTCGAAACCGCCAACCACTTTGCCATTTAGTTCGGGCAGGTACAAAATACTGAAGGCACTTTTGGCTTGTGGCCTGTGAAAATCGATTACCCCTACCTTTTTATTGGTAACAAACCAGATATTGCCGTCGTTATCTTCTTTGAGGTATTGAATAGGAACACCATTTAGTGCCGTACCTAATAACTTAAAACGGGTAAACTTTTTGCTTGCGGCATTGTATTCAAACACACCACTGGTAGTTGCAATTGCGACCCTGTTTTTAATGTGGAATACATAATTATAGAGCTTTGTAGGCAATCCGTCCCGATCGGAGAATAAAGTAGTACGCAGGATGCTTTTATGATCGGGTTTCAGTTCTATTTTATACACGCCATGATAAGGGTGCGAAGCCCAGATCTGATCGGGATTATTGTTATCGGCCACAATAAAGCGCAGGGTTTCGTTAATTCCGGCAATTTTACCTCCACTAACAAAGCGGCTTCCATCGTAGGTTATTTCCTGCAGCCCAGCGTAGGTACCAGCTATAACTTCTTTGCTCGGGTAAACATTATCCATGGTTTGGTACATCCAGGTACCAATCAGACTGTAAAGCGGGGTAGCGGTATTATCTTTTACCAACAGGGTACCATCCTCGTGTGCCATTAGCAGCTGGTTGTTAATTTCGTCGAGGCCCCAAACCTGTCCTTTGCTGTTCTTTACTTCCTCAAAATTGACTGGCGAATAGCTTAAATCGGGCATAGCCGTATTAATTTTCGCCCTGTACAAACCATTAGAGGTACCAATGTAGATAGACTGGCCATACTTACGGAAAGCGTAGCTGGTAATTTGCTTATTGCGGTCGGGAAAAATGTTTTTAACGGCACTATTTATGGCTACATAGGCAATCCCATCATCGAGGGCCAGCCACATGTTCTTATCCTTATCGAGCAGTATTCCCCTTACGTTATTGTTTTGTAAGCCTTCTTTATAATTGTATTTCTGCACCAGATCGCCCTGCTTGTTCATGATGTAAACCCCACCCGAAGTAGTGGCCACACCATATAAATCAGGACTGATTTGGGTGGTAAAATAAATCCGTTCGTTTAAAAACACCTGATCTAAACTGGTTTTTAAAGGCTTTAACTGATGGTTAACCACGAGGAAGAATCCCTTTTTTAACATCGAAACCAATAAAGTATCGCCGCCATAAGGCAGCACCGCCGTGATGCCCGAGCGGTTTAAAGCACTGTCGATGCAAAATGGCTTCCACATTTCGTGGTCGTAAATCATCAGTCCCGAATCAGAAGACTGCGAAAAAACCTTGCCTTTCGCCGCACCCATAAACAGCCAGGTAGTATTGGTTTTATAGCTTTTAATTACCCCGTCTTTATAATGCAGAATAGCATGTATCGACCTAAAAAACACTTCATCGCGAACAATTGAAACGCCCCAGATATCGGCCAGTTTCCGCATGTTTTCGGGCAAGAGGTTTAGTAGCGAAGTATATTTTAAAACACCTTGTGCATTGGGGTAGAAATAACCAAATTCATCCTGACCGCCTACATAAATGCGGTTTTTAGAATCAATCCCCACTGAGCGCACAGAAGTAAAGTTGGGTAACCTGAACAGGTTCCAGTAGCGGCCGTTAAAAGTAAGCAGGCCTTCGTTGTTGCCAAAATAGAGTATCCCGTTTTTATCTTGCTCTACATCCCAGTTCTGAATACCGCCATTGTACTGCTCATTATTGTAGTTTACCACCTGCGGAATACCCAATAATACCTGGGCATGGGCACAATAAGCAATTAGCAAGAATAATATAGCTAGTACAGGTTTCTTCATTTAGGTTAGGGGACGGTTAAAACGCAATAATAAATATATAATTTTAATTCCGGTTAGCCGTGATTAGATTTCGGCCTAACATTCTCCGCCTGCGCACGCTTGCTCTTGGTCGGTATTTTTAATCCCGGCCAGAGATCAGACACTTTAGTCTTCCACATAGATTTCTCCACTACGGTCGAAATGACGATTCCGTTTTAAGCTTTCCGCTTGCGCGCGTTTCTAACGCGTGCAGAATAGCTTAACGATTTTATCGTACCAATCATTTTTTCAACCACCTCAGACATCTAAGAACATCCAGGCTATTTTCTTTTCGCTTTCAGCTTTAGTCTTTTTCAGGCTTCCAGCTTTAGTCTTTTCGCTTTCAGCTTTAAGTTTAGTCCTTCAACAAATGTGGCTGTACAGCTTTTCGCCAGATTGCGTAACCGGCAGCATTCATGTGCAGCATATCGCCAACAAATAGTTCGGGACGTAGCTGGCCATCTTTGGTGAGCATTAAAGGGTATATGTTAACAAATTTGGTATTGGCTTCGCCTGCAAAGAATTTTTGGATTAAAGCATTTGAGGCTACAGCCTTTTCTTTAAACTTATCGCGGCTTGGGCTGGGTTTAATTGAAATGTACACAATAGGTACAGCTGGCAATTTTGCCCTGATAGCTTTGTACAGGTTAATGGTACGGTTCAATACAGTATCTGGCGTTACAGCATCGTTTGGCAGGTCGTTTTCACCTACATAAAGTACAATTTGTTTAGGTTGATAAGGAAAAACAACATCGTTTAAGTAATAGGTAATATCGTTAATCACCGCACCTCCAATACCCCTGTTCAGGGCATTGTATTTAGCAAAAATCCGGGTACAGTCGTCCCATTTACGTATAGAGGAGCTTCCGACAAAAAGCACGGGGTTTACAGGTGGTTTATACATTTGGTCGTACTTTTTAATCACCTGCACATCATCCCAGAAATTGGGTTTGTTTTGCGCAAAGGCAGTTAGCGTTAAAAAAGAGAGGCAAAGCAGAACGAAGGATGATCTTTTCATATTATTTTGTATTAAACCGGGCACAATATAGCATTATACCCTTGGCTGTGGTAAAATCAAACAAATTTATTACGGCTGGTTTATGTGGGGTTGCCACAAAGGCAGGGATTAAACACCGAGGAGGTGATTTTTTAGCGGGATCGTCATTGCGAGAAGGCTTTTTCAGCCGACGAAGCAATCTCTATCGTAAGAATCGCAGGTATGAAAGATTGCTTCGTCGTTCCTCCTCGCAATGACGAATCGCAATATTAAGATGCCCTACCAGTAAACACCTATTAAAAAGCCCCTCCAAAGCTCCGCGTTACAGCCTCATTAAAGCCTGCTGATAAAGCGGCAATATGTGCGAGTTTTTGCGGGGTGGAGTGCTCGTTGTACAGTTCGGTTTCGGCCATTGGCGGCACTTTAATCGCCTCATGCTTATTGCTGTTAGCCTCGCCGGATAAATCGACTACAATCTGCCCTACCAAGAGTAAATCGGTTTGTTCGGCCTTGTGGTTAAGCGAAAGGTATATAGAAGTAATGATGGCATTGATCTGGTAAATGATAGCCTGTACATCGTAAAGTCCTTTAAAACCGATATGTTTCTGCATGGGTTCCTGCCGTGCCGATTCGATGGCTTCGCTTAGGGCAGATAAACTTAAATTGGCGCTTTTACGGGCCATGCGCGATTGGTTTTCGTTGCGTTCTGCCCTGTTTTGAATGGCTACCTCCAGATAATTAAGACTGGCTTTTGAAGCATTTAAGATTTTAGCCTTCAACTGGCGACTATCCCATATCGGGAACAGGTAAGTAGCAAAAATGGCAATTACACAGCCCAGCAGCGTAAACATAATGCGATCGTGTACAATATGATCGAAATGCCCCTGATAACTGCCCAATGTTAAAATTACCGCAGGAGTAATAAACAGTACGCTAATGGTATAATTTAGGCGGTTAAAAGCATAAAAGCCAAGTAAAAAGATTACCGAAAAAGACAGCAGCACCACCGGACTTTTAATCAGATAAACCAAAACGAGGCCAATAGCCACCCCACCAAGACTTCCCTTTAGACGTTGCAGGTTGCGTTTCCAGGTGATTGAAAATTTAGGTCGCGCTACAATTACGAGTGTTAAAAAAAGCCAGTAACTGTATTTGCTGGGTTCGAGCTGCCAGATTAACAAAAAGCCGAAAAGGAAACAGATGGCCAGCCGCAGCGAAAACCTGAATATCGGCGATTTTAAGGTAAGGTGTTCTTTAACCGAAAAGCGGTCGCCGGTAATAAACAATGGGTATGCAATGCTTTCGCTCAGTTCTTGCAGGTGTTTTTGGGGCATGCGCTCATTACCGCGTATCATTTCGATAATGCGCACAATATCGTTCATGTTAGCCATCACTTTGAGCACAATGAGTCGCTGGGTTTCGTTTAAACGTTCCAGCTCCTGCAACAGCAGTACCCGGTTTTGGTGGTAGGCCATATTCGTGGCTACCTCGCCTTTGTAGGCTTTGGCCGAGCGTACATGTCGCCCCAGTTGCTCCAGTTCTTTGGCTAAAAGTTCAATTAATATGGCAATCAGTTGCAGGCTTTGGCCCCCATCGAGGGTTTTTCGTACCAGGCCATAATCGTAATGCACCGCATTCAATTGCTCGTATAAATCAATCAGCAAACGGGCCCTTTCTAGCAGCAACTGCCCTTTTGCATTGTCGGGGTTCATGGCATACTTATCGGTAAGCAGCAAATTGCGAATGAGCTCGTGTTTCTGGTTTACCTTAATGTGCAGCTTAATGGCTTCTTTTTGCTGCAAATCGAGCGGTACGTTTACATCGTAATTTTTAGCTTTAATATGCAGAAACTCGGCACTGCTCATTAAACATTCAAAAATGGCGTGGTGCAGCGAGCGGTAAGGCCTGATGAGGATCTGGATTAAACTGATTACATAATACCAAATCCCGCCTATTAAAATGCAGGTACTAAAATACAGCGGCCGGGCAGGTTGTAGGCCCATTACAAAAGTGCATACAATTAAGGCCATGGTACCAATTAAGGCCAGCTTTTGCCCGTAAACCGCAAACATCGAAAAGCTAAAGGCCGCCATTACTACCACAGCAGCACTGAGGTAAACCTGATCTAAAACCGACGATACTACCAGCGTAGTTAAGAAGAATACCGAAATGCTCCATATTGCAGTTTTTAGTTTGTTTAAACGGTTATCGGGCAAATCAGTAAGGCTAATGAGCAAAGACCCCACCCCAATTCCCTTTGCTGCATCGGGATTGCCCAGGTAAAAAAACAGGATAATGGGTAACACAACCGTAATGGTGGTGCGCAGTGCATCAGAAAAATACTCGCCCAAAAAGAAATAGGTAATGGTAGAGCCGATACTGTTTTTGCCCATGTAATTAATGAATAATCTTAATCGTTAGAAACGCCGCAAAGGTAATAAATATAATGCATGCATATCAAATGGTTGCATAAGACAAGATACCGTTTCGTTATTTGGACTTTTGCGAAATTCAGATCTGGTGAAAGGGTTAACTGTTTAATCTATCTCGAGGTAGATTTCTCCGTTTCGCTGCGCTCCAGTCGAAATGACGGAACGAGGCGATAAAAGCCACGGATGCACGGAAAAACACGGATTGAGAATTAACTAAAAAGATTGCTTCACTCTTGCACACCAGCCCTACCTTTCGGCTTGCAATGACGCTATAGGTTAACTGTTTTAAATTGGTTAAGCGGTTAACTGTAAAGGCAACCTGTTAAATCTGCATTCGCACAGATTATCGTAAACCTCCCTCTGCGTACTCAGCGCCTTTCTCTCTGCGTGCTTTGTGGTTAAAAATGCTACAGGCACAACTAAACTCAAAAGCCTTATTCGTCATTAAATTCCTCTTGACAATAACTAACCATTTCGTTATGTTTGATTTTACTATTCCCAAACCGAGTGCTAATACTTTCTTAGCCCGGTTTTAAATAATCATCCCACATTTATTAACGGGTTTTATTACCCATAAATTAATTAGGCTATGGCCATAACGGGCATGATTAGGGAACCTCCGCGTTCTGCAAAAGCTGCTAAGGCAGCACAAAAACCTTTAGAAAAACCCCTTTTTAGGTTAAAAAAGGCAAATTACTTTGAAACCTTGCTGCAGCGTGCAGCGACAAATCAAAGTAAAAACGTAAAAAACAACATCAACCATTAAATTTAAAAACCTATGATTAAAAGTATAGTATTACAGCCGCTTAGAAACGGCGAGTATATCCAGTTCTTAACCGATGTTTTAAACATTGTAGCGAAAAACGATCCAGATACTTTGAATGTAAGCCCGCAATATAGTGCCTTGCGTACCACAACCGATAGTGTTGAAAAACTATTTAAAATAAGTCAGAGCAGTTTGGTAACCGAAGAAATAGAGGCTTTAGATAAACGAAGAGACGATGCTATAAACGGCATTAGCTTACAGGTGCAAAGTTTATCGTATAGTGCCGATACAGTATTAAATAAACACGGCAAAACCCTCTCGGCCCATTTGGCCCTGTTCGGCAGTAGTATAGCTAGAGATAACTACCAGAGCGAAACCACTATCCTGCGTAATGTTGTTAACGATTGGAAAAATAAAGTAGAACTGCAGGAAGCCGTAAGTGCCTTAAACCTCAATGCCTGGCTTACCGAGCTGGAAACGGCCAACAACGATTTTAACCAGGCTTATATTAAGCGCAACGAAGAACTGGCCGCAGCACCAACCGATAAACTGAAGGAGTTGCGCAGCACAGCCAATAACCTGTACTATAAACTACGTACGCGTATTAATTCGAACCTCGATATTAATGATGGTGCCGAGCCATGGGCAGCCACTGTTAACCTGCTTAACCAGCACATTAGTACTTATACACTGTTGCAAACACGCAGGGCTGGCGGATCGGGCGAACCGCCCGTATTGAGCTAAGTATTTTTTTGGAGATGCACACACATAATTAGCTACAACTATTATATGGCGTGCATCTCTTTAAAAAAATGAATAGATATCACGAATCTAAAAACCAAAAAAGCCATAAGGTTCTATATTTGTTTAAGTATAGCACAGTTATTTACAATAAAATATTGTTTTAATTATTTACAAATGATCCCTACCATAAAAGACATTATTGCAAGAATCAAGACCAATAAGCAAAAACTTGGAATTACACTTTTAACAGCAGCTTCGTTAGCAGAAATATCAGATTTTGAAACCATTATGGGTGTTAAGTTACCCGATGAATTTATTCAATTCTATAATTTTTCCAATGGTTTAGAATCAGAAGAAGATATGTTTAGAATTATCCCTTTAAACGAAATAATTGAAAACATACAACATCCAGATACCTCTACCGTAAATCCAAATGACTTTCATTTTGCGGAATACCTGATTTACAGCGATATGTGGACAATAAATATAAACTCTGAGGAAAGGAATAAATATGGCATTTATAATAAGGCTGAAAATGTAATCACTTTAACAGATTCTTTGCCGCACTTTTTAGATGTTTTTTTAACAGGAGGTGTTTTTGATGGTCTATACAAATGGAGAGAAAATTTAGAGCAATTGCCCGGTTGATGTGAGCTAAATCTCCATCATCCTCGTTTGTACTGAGGATGATGGAGCATAGCGATTTTATCGCTGGTTTGCCTTTAGTTCCGTTATTATTTAAGAGCCCCTTAAATGCCCGTCCGACCGGCCTGGGGCAAATCCGATAGCTATCGGATCAGGATGACGGTAAAAGGATTAGCATCGGTTTTTCGGCATTATAATTAGTCAACCAGACTTCGAACTAAAAAATATACCCATTAAATGGTATTGATGCGGTGTAGGGTGTTTGGGAAATTTGCTTGCAATAAACAAACAATTTAGGGCATGAAAATAAACAAACTCCTGCTAATGGCACCAGTGCTTGTGCTATTGGCAACGGCATCGGGTGTAATGGCGCAGGTTAAGAAACCGGCAGCCAAAGCAGCTGTTCCGGCTAAAACCAAATATGGGGCTTTAGCGATAGACCGGTCAAATGGTTTTTATTATGGCTTCTCTTTCGATCAGCCGAGCCGGCCGGAAGCTGAAAAAAGGGCTATAGATGAGTGTACCAAACGCGGTGGCGCTTGCAGCATTGTACTTACTTACTCGGGTACGGGTTGTGCAGCCTATCGCACCATTAATGGTAATGTAGGTACGGCATTTGGCTGGGGTATAGCTAAAACCAAAGAGGAAGCTGATGCAGTAGCCATTAAAGAATGCTTAAAAAGAAGCGGTGGCACTCAACCCAATAACTTTGTTTGGAGTTGTAATGCGGCACAAGCGGCTCCGTTAAAAGAAATATACAATGCTTCGCCCGAAATTACTGGTCCGGTAAAAATTGGTAACCAGGTGTGGACAAGCACCAACTTAAATGTGAGCACCTACAGAAACGGCGAACAGATTTATTATGCAGCCAACCAGAAAGAGTGGGAAAAGGTTAGCAGGGAAAAAATTCCGGCTTATTGTTACCTTAATTTCGATAGCAGTAACGAAAAGAAATACGGAAAGCTTTACAACTTTTATGCCGTTACCGATCGCCGCGGTTTAGCGCCAGCGGGCTGGCATGTGCCTAGCAGCAACGAATTTTTAACGCTTATTTCGGCCCTAGGTGGCGAAAAGGTAGCAGGCAAAAAAATGCGCGGTACTACCGGCTGGGACGTACAAGACTCATACAAATTTGCGCATGGCAATGGAGATAATTCATCAGGACTTAATTTACTTACCAATGGTAGCGCTGGCGGCGATGAATACGGTGGCGGCCAATCTTTCAAATATGGCGTATGGTTAAGTTACTGGTGGTCTTCTACCACCAAATCAAGCGGCGACAGCTTTGCCTATTACCTTGATTTTAACAAATACAGCGAACCACGTGTAACCGATTACAGTAAAACTACAGGTAGTGCGGTACGGCTGGTGAAAGATTAAATACCCGTATCGCAATAATGCTCAGATTTCGTAACCTAAAGGGTAGAAATCATCTAATCAACCGGAAATGTTCAAAGCTTTCCGGTTGATTTTGTTTTGGGGGATGACCAAAGTAATTCCTGGAGCACATTCACCATATATGGCATTGAAGGAAATATAAGTTGGGATCGTCATCGTTTGTAACGAGGAGGGGCGAGAACAGCGATTTTATCGCAGAGTTCTCCATATCGATTACATATTTAATGGAGAGACCCTGAAATAAATTCAGGGTGACGATTGAAAAAACCTCGGATTTTCAACGCCATGCATAAGCACCCAGTCTTCGGACCTCTGACTGCCGACTAAAGACTAACTTATTCCCTCAACTTCTCCTTAATCCCATCAGCTAACTTTTTCACTTTCATGTAACCAGATAAAGAATTATTTCTTTTATCGAAATTAATCACCAGCCAGCCTTTCTGTGCTTTCAGGTTGAATTTATCGCTGCCATTTAAATTAACAAACAAATCGATATGCTGATCTAACGGAAGTTCGTTATCCAGTGCACTATCGAGGTATTTCTCCAGCCTGGCTGTTTTACTTTCGGCGTACTTCGCTTCAAACTTAAAGTTAGTGTCGTTATCCGTAGTGCTGAGAGATAAGTGGCCACCGCTATTGCGGCATCCGAAGCTTAAAGCAGTAAATAAGATTGCGATGAGGTGTAGTTTGTATTTCATGATTGTATTTTTATTGGGTTAATTGGTTAATTGTTTGAACTGGTTAACTGTAGCGCGCGCGTTTTTCATCCCCCTGCCCCCGACAAGGTTCGGGATAATAGAATTCCTGACTATCGACTCGGGGCTACTGACTCCCGACTCCAAACTCTTTCATCCCCCTGCCCCCTTCAAAGGGGGACAAGATCTGGGATAATAGGATTTCTGACTCAAGACTCGTGACTACTGACTCCCAGCTCAAAACTCCAAGCTCCGAACTCAAAACGCCCTATCCTCCTGCCCTGCCTTTAATATCATCCGTAGCGGTATTTCTCGATCGGGCCGATTTTACATTCTGGTTTCCGAAATTATAGCTGATACTGAAATTAGCCCTACGACTAGTGTAACGGTTCACCACTTTCATGTTAATGTTTTGGTACACCAGCTTGCCTTCCCAATGGTTGGTGAGCAGGATGTCGTCCATATTTAAGCGCAGTTTCAGTTTTTTATCGAGCAATGTTTTTTGTATTCCAGCATTTAGCGCGCCCTGGTAAATGGTGGTTTGCTCTACTCCGCTTACCCTTGGCGAGTTAAGCCAGGCACTTATTTCGAGACTAAAATTCTGCGGCAATGTAAAAGAGTTAGAAGTATATAAATTTACCGCGGCTTTACCGGCGCTGTAAGCCGCGCCTTCAATATTACCATCATTAAACTTACCATAGTAAACACTTACATTGTTCTGTATGTTCCACCATTTGGCAACCCGAACCGGCACGTACAAATCGGCCGAATAGTTTTGCGAACGGCCCAGGTTCTGACGAATTACGCTGATTACCCGGGTTGCATCATCCTGCTTGCTGATTTGCGTAATCATATCGCGGGTATCGGAATAGCTTAAAGAGAACGAAATTTCCTTGTAGCTATAGCTAATCTGGTAACTGTTGGTAAACTGGGGTTTCAGGTATGGGTTTCCCTGATCAACCGCCAGTGGATCCATATAAAAAACAAAGGGGTTTAGCTGCTGGTAATTTGGTCGGTCTACCCTGCGCCCGTAAGAATACCTGATATTGTGGTTTTCGCTAATCTTTTGGTTCACAAATACCGTTGGGAACAAAGAGAGGTAATTGCGTTCTACCGATTTATTATCGGTAACCGAGGTACCGTTTGAGTGGGTATGCTCGGCACGTAAACCCAACTGAACCTGCCATACTTTCCACTCTTTAGAGAAACTACCGTAAACCGCATTAATATTTTCTTTGTACACAAAATTGTTCGATTTGCCCAGGTCGTTTTGCCATACTCCGCCAATCAGCTGCTCAGAAATAAAGTTGTTATTGGTAACTACATAACTGCTCTTTAAGCCTGTTTCTATCTTCACGGTTTTAGAAAGCGGTAAAGTAAAATCTGTTTTCGCAGCGTACACCTTTATATCGGCATCTGTATTGTTGCGTAAGCTGGTTTGGTTGGTGGGGTTGCCGCCTGAATTTAGATAATTGGCCAAAAAGTTCTCATCCTTCTTGTTGCTGAAGCCCGAAAAATCCATATCGAAGGTTAAGCTCTTTCCTTTTTTATCAAAATCGTGTTTGATGTTAAAGTTAGCCGTTAAGTTGCCCACCGGTGAGCTCGAACTGGCATCCTGTAAAATATAACTCTGGCTGGCAGAACCGTTTTGCACGGCACTAATATCGGTATTGCTAAAATTCGTCAGCTTTGTATTTACGGTATTTGCATCGAGCATTACACCAAATACAGTTTTTTCCGAAGCATAATAATCGGCCCCTATTTTCCCCTGAAAACCAACCCCCTTATTTTTACGGTCGAAATTTTGTGTTAAAGCACTTGCCAATCCGTTTGATAAGGTGGTACGGGTTAAAAAGGTGTTGTTAAACTGTGCTTTTCGCGCTACTGCACCATTACCAAAAATATTCCATTTGCCCTGCCTGTGGTTTAAATTCAGGTTTACACCGGCGCGGAACAAATCGCTGGGCGAATCGGGCATAATTCCCTGCCCGGTATTTAAAGAAACCGTCCCGTTAGTGCCGTAAGCCTTGTTTCTTTTAAGCTTAATATTAATGATACCCGCATTTCCGGCAGCATCGTATTTGGCCGAAGGATTGGTTATCAGCTCTATCGTGCCAATCTGGTCGCTGCTCATGTTGCTGAGCAAAGTGGTAATATCGGCTCCCGAAAGAAAATTACTTTTGCCATCAATCATCACCACTACACCGCTTTTGTTATTCAGTTTAATCTGGTCGCTGTTCCGGTCAATTTGTACACCCGGTGCTTTTTCTAAAACTTCAAGGGCTGTACTTCCTGTAGCGGTAAGGCTGTTTTCTACATTTAAAACTGTTTTATCGATCTGGTGCTCAATAAATGGCTTACGCCCCTGCACACTTACCTCTTTAAGTTGTTTGCTCACGCTTTCCATCCCAATGGCTGGCAATTGTAAATCTTCTTTAAGCAAAAAACGAGCTGTTCCTTTGGTTTTAAAGCCTACAATTGATATCGACAGCAGGTATTCGCCCTCCTTTAAGCCGGCAATTCTAAATTCGCCGTCAATATTGGTCGATACGCTTTTTACCAGGGTGGTATCCGGATATTTCAGCAACCGAACCACGGCAAACGATACCGGAACGGTCTTTTCATCAACAACTTTCCCCGAAACTGCATTTAATTTTTGGGCAAAAGAAGCCCCACATGCCAGCAGGCATGCAATTAGCGTAAATAATGTTTTCACGGTTTTTCTTGGTTTTAGGTGATCGTCATCTCGACTGGAGCGTAGCGTAATGGAGAGATCTTTTAAAATAGATTTCTCGACTGCGTTACACTCCGCTCGAAAGGACGATCTGTTTAGATTTCTCCGCCATAATCGGAACAATTCGCTTATTCTTCAGGCTCGATACCCAATTCCTTTTTCACTTCGCCAATCCGGTTCAATACAGAATCCTGATAAATGGTATCGGTAGTTCTATCTCTAAGCTGTAATTTTAAATCATGTAATTCTTCTTCCAGTTTTTGCTTTTTGATTGCTTCTTCTTTTAATTCGGCAATACACTTCAAACCATCTTCTGTCATTACCCAAACACTATTATCATTGTGGTCGTTTTCAGTTTCATTGCAGCTCCATGCCCAGTAATTGTTAATGTAGCGGTACGAATCTTCCTTTAAAATTAGTCTGGTACCCACCGGTACTTCGAGGGTTAACCTTACTTCGTGATTGCGCCAGGTAGTGCCTTTATTTAACCTGAAGCGCGGGTTAAATACCATAGCCGAATCTTTTAAGACATAAGTATAGCTTATATTTTGCGCATTCTGCAAAGCGTTTGAAAAGGTTTTACCCTGCGATTCGTATTTCTGTGTTAAACGTGTAATATTCGTTTCGCTCTTTTCGATATTAATGCGGATTTTATTGGGCGTAACAAAAGGACCATCTTCAAAATCATCCACTACAATCTGATTTTTTTGGTTCAGGTCGATGTGATAGGCAATACTATCTTCCTTGCTGAAATATTTACTCTTGTCGATATCAATTATATAAGTACCATAGCTTTTCAGATCAACAGTTTGTGTTAATTCTGCATGTTGCTTAAACTCTGATGATATTTTTGCCGCCTGATATCCGGTAATGGCCACTCCCACCAGCCAGATGATTAACAAGGCAAAAGAAAGTGTTTTATTAATGGCCTGTTTGTTAAATGCTACCCTGATCGAGAAAAGCACCAAAGCTAAAACCGGAATAAATAACACTACAAAGGCACCAAACAAAATTGCGCCACGGTTGCCGTCATTTATAATCGAGAATGGGAAATACTCGTAGATGCTCGAATCCCAGAAACCCTGAAAAGCAGCTGTAGTAACAATCAGCGTGAGTAGTAAAAATGCACCGAAAACCACGATAAAACCTGCGATAACTTTAAAAATTACTTTGCCGGTACCCGATATAAAACGGCCAAGCCATTCGAAAAACTCGCCGATAAAAATCCCAAAACGTGTAAATAAAGGTTGTGCATGTTTATTTACTTCGCTTAAACGCTCTTTAACCGCCTGTAGTTCTTCATCCAGGTTCTTTTGAAAACCCTGCAGGTTGGCAGGCTCACCCTTCATTTCCATTCTTTCGATACGCGATTTCGCCTTCGGCATAATAACCCATAGCAAGGCATAAACCAACAGTCCCGAGCCACCAACAAAGATAGTTAGAACTGCAGCCAGCCTGATCCATTTCGCATCGGCGTTAACGTAATGCGCAATACCTGCACATACCCCGGCAATAACCCGCTCATCCATGTCGCGGTATAATTTTTTCTCGGCATACTGATATTCGTAAGCACTTTGCGCAACAGGTTCTTCGTCGCCCTCAGCTGTGGTATCAAAATCCTGTACCCTGCCCATCTGCGCAATAACCGAATTTACATTGGCCGCGTCAACAACCTGCTTTTTCTGCTCTTCCAGTTGCTCAGTTAACAATTCGGCAATACGGTTTTCAATATCTGTTACAATTTCCAGATCGTCGGCATGGTTGGCAAAATATTGTTTTACCTCGTTCAGGTACGCCTTTAAGAGTTCGTAAGCACTTTCTTCAATATGAATAATCGTGTTCCCTATATTTATGATGATGGTCTTTTCCATTTCCTTGTTACTAATGATTATGAATTGGCACCTTGTTGCGAAACCCCTACCGCGTAGGCCAGTTCCTGCCAGGTTTGATCTAATTGTGCTAAAATGCCTTTGCCAACTTCGGTTAAGGTGTAATATTTACGGGGCGGGCCTGAGGTAGATTCTACCCAGTTGTAGCTTAACAAACCATTGTTTTTAAGCCTGGTTAACAATGGATATAATGTGCCCTCAACCACCAACAGCTTTGCCGACCTTAATTCAGCAATAATATCAGAGGCATAAATTTCGCCTCTCGAGATGATTGATAAAACACAGTATTCCAGAATTCCCTTCCGCATTTGTGTTTGCGTATTTTCTGCTATCATAATACAAAGATATATGTTTTATAAACTACCATGCAATACATAGTACTAAAATAAATTAAAATAAAACCACAAAACACTGATTATTAGCTAATTAATTTTTAATAATATTTTTGAGGTTAAAGAAAAAATATGTAAAAGCAGCAGATTTAGCTTATTTTTAGCAAAGCAAGTCCGGTAATTCTTCGGTTTCAGCAGTCCCCTTATTGCCTATAGTTCCGATTTTTTGAAGAAAAAAACCGCAAGCTATCTGGCGCTATCGGGTTTAGTTTGCAGGTGCATTTAGGCTTAGGTTACAGGTTCGACTAAACATTTAACAGGCTCACACTAAACTTCCGAAGTTAACTACGCACCTACCATACTAAACTTCGGAAGGCGATTTACTATATAAATACTATAGAATTAATATATTTTAATAATTTTGCAGCGTCTTAACTTATTTTCATGAAAAAGTCTATTGCCAGCATTGTTGCTGAAGCAAACCAAAGTGGCGAAGGTACGCTTAAAAGAACATTGGGGCCTATTAACCTCATTTTAATTGGTGTGGGCTTGACGCTGGGTGCTGGTTTATTTTCCATTACCGGTTTAGCGGCCGCCAACCACTCAGGTCCCGCGGTTACCTTATCGTTCGTAATTGCAGCATTAGGTTGTGGTTTTGCGGCATTGTGTTATGCCGAATTCGCCTCTATGATTCCCGTTGCCGGAAGCGCATACACCTATTCTTATGCCACCATGGGCGAACTTTTTGCCTGGATAATTGGCTGGGACCTGGTGCTCGAATACTCAGTTGGCTGTGCTACTGTTGCCATTAGCTGGTCGCAGTATTTAACCAAATTCTTAGCCAGCTTACATATTTACCTTCCCGCACAACTCACCCTGTCGCCATTCGAAACAGCTAAACTGGCCGATGGCGCTACCGTACACGGCATTATCAACATTCCTGCGGCGCTGGTAGTGGTACTTATGACTGCTATTCTGATCCGTGGTACAAAAGGTTCGGCGATTGTAAATGGCATTATTGTATTTTTAAAAGTGGGCGTGGTACTGGTTTTCATCGCCTTAGGCTGGCAATATATCGATCCGGCCAATTATCATCCTTACATTCCTCAAAATACCGGCACTTTTGGCCAGTTTGGCTGGAGTGGTATTTTACGTGGTGCCGGACTTGTATTTTTTGTGTTTATCGGCTTCGATGCTGTAGCAGCTTCGGCCCAGGAAACCAAAAACCCAGCCCGCGATTTACCTATCGGCATTATTGGTTCGCTGGTGGTTTGTACCGTTCTATTTGGTTTGTTCGGCCATGTAATGACAGGCTTGGCCAATTATAAAGAATTTGCCAACAGTGGTGCACCTGTAGCCATTGCTATCGAAAAAACACCTTATGCCTGGTTGAGCCAAGCCATTATTCTGGCCATTTTAATTGGTTATACCTCTGTAATCCTGATCGATTTAATGGCGCAATCGCGCATGTTTTATTCTATCAGTAAAGATGGACTGCTCCCTAAAATGTTTTCGGATGTGCATACTAAATTTAAAACACCTTATAAATCCAACATCATACTGTGTGTATTTATCGGGCTGTTTGCAGCATTTGTCCCCATGAATGTGGTCGGCGAAATGACCAGTATTGGCACTTTGCTGGCTTTCCTGATGGTGTGTGTAGGCATATTGATCCTGAGAAAAACCAATCCTGAAGCTAAACGCCCATTCAAAGTACCATTGGTTCCGTTAATTCCAATTTTAGGCATATTAACCTGTATTGCCATGATGGTATTTTTACCATGGGAAACCTGGCTAAGGCTGGCAGTTTGGTTAATTATTGGTTTGGCTATTTATTTCTGGTATGGTAAAAAGAACAGTAAACTAAGGGTGGTAAATGATGATGTTTCATCATCACTATAGCACCAGGATTTGTACGCCTAATAAATTCATTATCATATACATGCCACGGTTAAGCTGTTCGGTTTTCAGTACAGCTTAACCGCAATATTTTAGTACCATTTCTAATGTGGCTACGCAAACTGTAAATCACTGAACATAAACTGCGTAAGTTATTCACATTTCCACATTTTTTAGCCTTTTTGGCTTGGGTTTTGTCTTAGGTTATTTAACCTATAAAACTCAATCCCATGCTCATTAAAATACACACCCCCATTTTCAGGTTTTCCAGGCATAAAACCGAAACCATAAAAAAAACTCCTGTACAGCTTACCAGGGCACAATGGATTGCCGCCGATAGAATTGTAATTGCTGTAATGTTTATTGCTACCATTTTAGGTGCAATTTTATTCTAAATTTCAGATGGAAAATCAAAAATCTTCTGAAATCATTTCTTTATTCAGCACTACTGCAGCCATAGTGCCTGTAGCTGTTATTACCGATAACGACCTGAACATAGTTGTGCAATCTCCTGCTGCATAAACTCCTTTAGCAGTAGTTTGTTGCTGCTCATTAACCTTTATCGTATTCAATTCTGTCAGTTCGAAATTTAACTGCACATCAAAATCTACATGCTGTTTTACATCTGCCCTTGCATACACCGCTTTTAGCGCCAATTGCCCTATATTTGCAAATACTACATGCTCCAACTCACCGTTTGCATGAACAAATTCAACAATTTCATCTTCAATAATCTGGATTGACTTCGATTTTAGCTTTTCAGTTTGCTCGGCCGTTAACTCCGATTTACCATTGGTGAGCAGGCTCAAATTCTTATTCCATAAATAGAGGTTTTTAACCATATCATAGGCTTGTTCGCCATTCATCATTAATCCAATCTTTTCTCCCTTCACTTCGTAACCATGACAATAAGGGCAATGAATTACCGAAATCGCCCAGCATTCTGCTAAACCTTTAATATCTGGCAGTACATCTTTTAAACCCGTTGCAATAATCAGTTTTCTGGCCGAAAAACTTTCGCCACTCTCCAGTCCAACAGTAAAACCACCAGTTATTTCGCTGGCAGATAAGACTTTACCCGCTAAAAATTTTACCGTAGGATACTTCAATACCTCAGCTTTGGCCTGAGCCGCAATTTCGGCTGGTTTATCGCCATCATGTGTTAAAAAATTATACGAATGCGGGGTTTGCCGGTTACAGGGCTCGCCACTATCAACGATTAATACCGTTCTTGTTGCCCTGGCTAAAGTAAGCGCCGCCGACAAACCTGCGTAGCTGCCTCCAATTATAATTACATCAAAATCCATATCTATTTCTTTTGGAACAAAAATCAGTAAAGACTTCATTAAACGCAATAAAGATGCATTAAATAAGTGTCATTTTTTATAAATAGTTCCTTTGATAAAATCGCCATAGTAAAAACGTTCTTCCACCACTTCATAATTTTTAGCTGCAAAGAAAGGGTGCATATCAATCAAATTCCTGGCTTCTACAATACCCAGAAGCTTAAAAAAACTGTACATCGATTTCAACAAAAACCTTTTCCACCATTGGCCATTGGTTTTGTTCAGCGAAAAATCGACTAAAAACCATGATCCGTTTTTCTTTAGAAATCCATCCAGCAATTCAAACACTTTCACTGCTCTTTTTTTCGAAAAATTATCGAACAGAAATGGTGTTAGTATCACATCAAACTGTATTTCGGTTGTAAATGTTTCTATGCCCTGGTTCAAAAAGACTACTTCGTTACCGCCATAATTCCTGGCTTTCGAAAGTTCTATCATTTTAGCTGAAATTTCAACATAAACAATTTTTAGCCCAGCAGGCTGCACTTTTGCCAGTCCTTCTAAAACCCACCCTGTTCCGCCACCTACAATCAGTACATTGCTATCTTTTTGGATATAATGCAATTGATTAACCTGTGCATTCACCTGCGATTTAAAAAACACCAAACGGCTTAAGGTATCGTAATGTCTGGCAATTTTATCGTAGTTGTTATTCATCTTGGTTAATTGTTTAAATTGTACAAATCGGATAATTGTCAGGTAATACAATTAACCCGCTAACCGATTCTAACAGTTAAGCACCTAGCTTACAAATTGCATTCCTACTATTCCGCAAATGGCTTTAAACAAAATCAGTCCATCAATTACCATTAAATAATAAAGTATATTTTTTCGGCGGTGCATAGAATAGGCCACATAAATGGTGAATATAAACGGCAACACATTACAGAAAACCAATGGCCAGGCAAAACCTTTATAACTGGCAAATATACCCAGAGAGATTAAACCGATAATTAACAGGGGGATCAGGATATTGAAAATGGTTCTTCTTAGTCCATAGCGTACCACAAATGTCCTTAAATGCCGGTTGGCATCGGTTGGGTAATCTTTAATATCGAAAATGATTGCATTTACCGTGCAGAACATCCAGTTTTTAATAAATAGCCAGGTCCATAATATGGAATCGTGATAACCAATACCAGTTTCGATTTTGAGCATGATGAGTGGCAGTACATTGGCACAGCATGCCCATACAAAGCCAATAACAAAAGCCTTTAACCAGCCGGTATTACGCAGGTTAAATTTTAAAAACGACCGTGGCAACAAGCCATAATACAATCCTCCGGCAGTTACAATAATTACTATCGCAATCCAGTAGCTTAGTGGCAAGGCCAAAAAGTGATTTAAATTCTGATAAATGAGGTTTATGGCCAGCAGCATACAGCTGATAAAAAGAATAGCCTGGCTGTAATTAATAAACCGTTTATGCTTAAAATACCATTGATTACGCGGATTAGTTGTAGATGGTTTTGTAGATACCTTGTTATAGGCGTAGGTGTAATAAATAGTAGGTGCCAGGAAAAGCAGGAGATAATAATTTAACGAATTAAAAGGCACCCTTAACTGAAAGGTAGCTTCGATGGTTAGGGCAACAGCCAGAATACCAACAAAGTAGTTTCCGAAAAATATGAACCTGATTATTTTACCGAGCATTGAAGCTGTTTTTATCTGGCCAATTTCGGATATATAATTGAATAAGGTAAATAATTGGGGTAAAATGTAGGAATTAAAACTTAACCATATAAGGCATAATAAGATCATATCAGCTTAAATGTTCCTGATATGACTTATATGGTTAAAATAAACGACGCAGTTGCAAACCTAAAATTTAACCATAAAAAAAGCCTTCCAGTTGTACTGAAAGGCTTTGGTGGGAAATGAGGGGTTCGAACCCCCGACCCCCTCGGTGTAAACGAGGTGCTCTGAACCAGCTGAGCTAATTTCCCTGGTGAGTATTGCAATTAAAAAACTTTTCAACTCCTTGAAAAGCCTAGTGGGAAATGAGGGGTTCGAACCCCCGACCCCCTCGGTGTAAACGAGGTGCTCTGAACCAGCTGAGCTAATTTCCCTTTTGTTATTTTGTCAATTTAATGCCCCACTCTCCGTTTGGGAATGCAAATATAGCGCTATAAAACTGTTCTGCAAATCTTTTTTTCTTTTTTTTCAGCTTAGCAAAGTTTCGAGGATTTTATGCGATTGAACCGTACCAAACGACGCAGTATGTAAGGTATAGAAAACCAATATCTTATCTAACAAAAACCTGCGTTGGCTATTGGCTAATTTTATTTCAGAATTTTTTTCCAGTGGGGTATTAAAAAGCGAAATAAACTGTAAAGCATCGTCTAGTTGCAGGTAATTGGCATGAATGGGTACACGCGAAAAGAACTCTCCCTCCTGCAAATCGAAGTAAATCTGGTCAGCTCTTCTTTTTTCGTTGGGTGCAAAACCTAAAAAACGGGTCAGCTTTAACAAAAACGATAGGTGAAAATTCGAACTAATTTCTTCTACCTCATCAAACCAGGCCACCGAATTGAAAATATAATCAAACAAGTCTTCGTCCGCCGATTGCTGCCTGATACTTTTATACAATACTTCATTTAGGAAAATAACGATACTGGTTTTCACCATATCGTAAGGAATACTCTTAAAAACCGGTGTCTGCCGCACTTCCGATACCCGCTGCATATTGGTATTGGCTTTGTGATACACCACCATATCGAGCAAATGGAGCGACTGTAGCATGTTCATCTTGATCTTCGCCTTTGGCTTTTTAACACCATTAATCAGGTAAGACTGCATGCCAAATTTATCGGTAAGTACCTGCACAATTACACTGCTTTCGCTGTAATTGGTGGTCTTTAAAACAATCCCTCTAACTTTATGCAACATGCGTTTAAAACATTTTTTTCAAAAGTATGTTATTTGTGCAAATTTAATTGTGCAAAAAGTAATCACGTTTTACAAATAAGATTAGTTTTGCCGTTAATATTATCATTAAAAAAAGCTGCACATGTGGGTTAAGCTATCGAGATTTATTCTTCAGAACCGTATCGCAATCATCGTATTTTTTGTTCTCGGAACCATTTTCATGGCCTATCAGGCCAAAAACGTAAAACTCTCTTACACAGGAAGTAAAATATTACCCGTAACCGACAGTGCATTTATTAAATACAATGCCTTCAAAAAAACATTTGGCGAGGATGGCAGTGTAATGGTTGTAGGTATACAATCGCCCGATATTTTTAAAAAAGAAGTTTACAACCAATGGGTAGAACTCTCTACCAGCATTCAGAAATTAAAAGGGATCAAGCAGGTATTATCATCAGGCAGGATTTTCCAGCTGGAGAAAGATACCGTAAACCAAAAATTTGTTTTAAAGCCCATTCCGGGTAGTTTGGTTAAAACTGATGCGGAGATGGATTCGATCAAAAACACCCTCTACAACAATCCTTTTTTCGAAGGTCTGGTTTACAACCGTCAGAATGCCACTTTAATGGCCATTACTTTCGATACAAAAATATTAAATACCGCAGCGCGAAACCCGATTTTAAAAGAAATTGAGGCCAAAGCAAAAGCTTTCCAAAGCAAAACCAAAATACAGGTGCATATTTCGGGACTACCCTACATTCGTACTGCGGTTAGTAAACTGGTAAGCAACGAATTTGTGCTGTTTTTAGGATTATCGATTTTAGTTTCAGCCCTAATCTTACTGTTTTTCTTTAAGAAATTTTATGCTGTTTTCTTCCCGATTTTAGTCGTAGTAATGGGGGTAATCTGGAGCATTGGTACACTCGTGTTATTCGGTTTTGAACTGACTATTTTAACAGGCCTTATACCACCACTTATTGTAATTATCGGTATTCCAAACAGTATTTATTGTTAAACAAGTACCAGAACGAGCTGAGAAAACACGGCGACAAACAATTGGCATTAAGTATAACCATCGAGCGTATCGCCATTACTACTTTAATTGCCAACATTACCGCAGCCATTGGTTTTGGTGTATTATACTTTACCGGAAGTGAGTTATTGATGCAATTTGGCAGTGTAGCCTCAATCAATGTAATGGTTACCTGGTTAATGTGCTTGTGCTTAATCCCGATTATTTTCAGTTACCTGCCAGCACCGAAACTGAAAGCACAAACCCATGTTGAAGAAGGATTCTTGCATAAATTACTGGTAAAAACAGATGTGCTGGTGCAGCAAAAAAGCAGCTTAATTTACATTGGAACAATCGTTATTTCGATTATTGCTTTTATAGGGGTAATGAAAATCAACGTTAACGGTTACGTGGTCGACGATTTACCCAAAAACTCAGAGATTTTAACCGATTTAAAGTTCTTTGAGAAAAACTTTGAAGGGATTTTACCTTTAGAAGTTAGCATAGACACCAAGAAGAAGAACGGCGTTTTCAACTTAACCAATCTAAAAAGAATAGAAAAACTGGAAAAAATGATTTCTGCCTATCCGGAGTTTTCGCGTTCTATTTCGGTAAACATGGGCTTGAAATATGCTACTCAGGCATTTTACAATAACGATTCTACTTTTTTCCGACTGCCTGATAACCTAGAAAAGAATTTCATTCTGGCCTACATCGCCAATGGTGGTAAAGGCAATGCGAGCTTGTTAACCAATTTCATTAGCAAGGGCAACCAAAGTACCAGAATCAGCTTTCAGATGGCCGACGTAGGTTCTAAACGTTTAGATGGGATTATGGCCGAACTGAAACCACGGATAGACAGCATTTTACCGCCAGCCAAATTTGATGTAGAACTTACAGGTTCAAGCATCATCTTTTCTAAAGGTACCGATTACATGTTAAAACACCTGGTTGAAAGTATTGCCCTGGCCATAGTGCTAATCTCGCTGTTGAGGCTGGCTCAATTTAAAAGTCTGGGCATTATGTTTATTTCTTTGCTGCCTAACATTGTACCTTTAATTATTACGGCAGGTATTATGGGATATTTTGGTATTTCGCTAAAACCCTCTACTATCTTAATTTTCACCATTGCCTTTGGTCTGGCTTCCGATCAAACCATTTATTTCCTTACCCGGTATCAGCAAGAGCTTAACCTTACCAATTTCAGTGTACCTAAAGTAATTACCGATACAATTACCGAAACAGGTGTAAGTATGACGCATATTGCCTTAATCTTATTCTTTGGTTTCGGCATTTTCACGGCTTCTACTTTCGGCGGAACGGTAGTATTAGGCCTGCTCCTATCGATCACTTTATTGGTGGCCTTGATATTTAACCTCACCTTATTACCCGCATTGGTATTGTGGTTAGATAAAAAGAAAGTTAGAAAGCTTGTTTCTGATGAGGAAAGCGCAAAGAATGCGAGCGAATTTGATCATTAATTAATATAGCGTTGGGTTTAAACCCAACGCTATATGCTATATTTACAAAATCACCAGACCAACATTCCAGCCAATCCAACCGGTATAGCGTTGATTGTTAAAAGAAAAATCCTGATGTTTTTGTTGCAGTAAACCAAAATTACCAATTGCAATATTTTGTTTGGTGTAATACGCATTTACCGATGGACCACCTTGCATGGCCAGCCATTTATTTAAACGGATATTTAATGGCAATTCGAATTTACTAAGCAAGTTTAAGTAATCCCAGCTACCCTGGTAAACATATTGGCTACTGATTTCGGGGTTTAAGGAAAGCTTACTGAAAAGTCGCATTTCTTTTCCAAAGCCCAAACCTGCAGTATATGTTTTCGCTCCTGCTTCACTATTCATTCCGAACATTAACATGTTATACAAGCGTTTGCTACCACCTTTATAAGCCACATTGTAAGTGGTACTTTCATTAGTCCCCAGACTAAATTTGTGATAGCCGTTTAAGGCAACATTAATTAAACCAATGGAATAACCGTCGTTCTGTGCTGAAATATTTATAATTCCCAGTTGAGCACCTTTTAATTTACCTGCATAATTAATCACTCCCGTTTGCAATCCCCGGGCCGTATTTGAAGTGTAATTACCCAATACAGCAACATTAACTCCTTCTGATTGCCGGTTTAAATTGGCAATACCAGCAATTTGCATTCCCATTGATTTATTCCTGACTACATTCGCCGCTACTCCAATTTGGAGTCCATCTTGTTTTTCGGCGACAAGGTTTAACGCCCCTACCTGAAAACCACTTAATTTTTTACCGATAGTATTTAAGCCTAATGACACCTGCATGCCGCTAAAATCATAACCAATATGATTGTAAATGCCGCCAACCTGAAAACCTTCAAAATTTTTACCTACATAATTATAGCCCAGGGCAATTTGCGCGGCATTTACTCCGCCAATTACCTGATTAAAAAAACCAGCTATTTGTGTACCCCGAACATCGCCCCCGACCAGGTTAAAAGCACCAGCAAACTGAAAATATTGCACATTGCTTTTATCAATATTGAAAATTAAACCAATTTCTCCGCCATCAACACCTGCACTGTAGGCACCAATGGCGTTTAAAGAAAACTTGTTTACTACCTGTCCACTTAACGAGCCGTGAGAGTTTAAACCCGGAAGTAAGGCAAACTGAAATGGTGCTTTAGAAATAAAACCGCCAATATTAATCGACTGAATTTTTTGTCCGGTAGTAACCAGGGCATTACCCAGCCATGTTTTTTCTACCTCATCCAGATTACCACTGATAAAACGCTCACTAGCCTGATCTTTCTTATGAGTTACGTTTACCTCTGCCAAAAAATGGGTAACAGTCGATTTATAATTTTCTTTACTAACGGTTAAAGATATGGGCTGAGTAATGTTTTTTAAACGCATTGAAAAATACCCGCTACCATCCGAAATTTCGGAAACCAGCAGGTTCTTTTCATAAATACTGGCATCGGCTATCGGTTTGCGCAATTGCTTATCTACAATCTGTCCGGTAATGGTATATAAATCGGCGTTGCCTACCGATTCGTTAACCAGTAAAACCAACTCCAAAGGAGCATACCTGATGATGATAAAATTACCGGCCTGCCTATATTCGAAACGGTGGTTTAAGATTTTATCGAGTGCTTCGGAGATATTTAGGCTATTATCATGAATGCTAACCAAACTATCTGTTGGCAAGATACTACTGTTGTAAGAAAAGCGGAATGCTCCCTGCTCTTCAATCATTTTCAACACCTTACCCAGTTTTTGCTTTTCAATATTGAGTGATATATTTCTGGCCAAAAGCGATTGTGCCTGGCTCGAAAAACTGAAAAAAAGCAACAAAAAACAAATCAGCTTCATTATCCGCATTGCTTATTTCAGTTTAATGATTCCCTTACCATATTCGACCTTAATTTTTAAAGTTTGGGCCACTATTTCTAAAATTTCGTTTAACTGCTCGTTTTTAAAGGTGGTACTAATCGGCAATGTTTGGATGGCCGGATTAACAATTACGATATTGGCTTTAAACTTTTCGTTAAGCACCAGCACCAGTTCGTTTAAAGGCGTTCTATCGCAAATCAACTCGCCTGTGTAATAGTAATTATAGAGTTTACCCTGGTTTTCGTCTTTAAATAATTTAGTTTGATTTTGGGTAACTTCTACCTTCTCGCCCGCAGTTAAGCGAACACTATCCCCTTGGTTATTTACTTTTACAATACCACTTTCTACAATTACCACCGTTCCGTTACTACTGCTTTTTATGTTAAAGGCTGTACCCACAACTGTTACCCTAACCTGGTTAACATCAATAATAAAAGGCTTTGCCTTATTGGCACTCACTTTAAAAAAGGCTTCTCCTTTAAGTTTTACCTGCCGGGTTTTATTGAAAAAACCACCCACAAACGATAAAGATGATTGCTTGTTCAGGATTACAGTTGAACCATCGGGCAACACCTGGGTTAAAATTGTAGCACTGCTTGCTACATCAATTTTATTCGCCACCAGATTTTTATACCCAAACAGGCCTGCAGCAAAAATAACAGCGATAGCAGCTACCCAAGGCAAAATAGTCTTATAGCCCCACATTTTAGTTTTGGCTTCCTTTTCTAAGCGAAGGTTTAACCGCGCTAAAGCATCCTGCGCGTCAATGCTTGAATCAATCTGCAACTTGCTTTTCTCCAGGATCGTCCTGAAATCGCTTAATTGTTTTAGGTTTTCGGGAGCAGATTTGGCCCATCGTTCTACCTGCTCGCTTTCGGACACAGTTGCCTCACCAAGCAGGTATTTTGCCAGCAAATCTTCATTTATAGGTGTAGAATTTATATCCATAAGCTTATTTTAAAAGAATAAAAATGAGGACCAGGAAATCGATTACGCGATGGCGTAAAATCTTTAAGGCCTTGCCCATTTGGTTTTCTACAGTTTTAACCGAAATATTAAGTGCAACAGCTATTTCCTGATATTTCATTTGATCGAACCTGCTCAACTGAAATACATTGCGGCATTTTTCGGGCAGATCGTTAATTGCCGAATTGATGTTTTTCTCCAGTTCGGTTACTGTAATTTCAGTATTTAAGTTTCCCATCTCGTTTTTTACACTATTGGCATAATGTACATTGAAATTCGATCTAACTTGCTGATGTTTGAGATAATTTAAACTCTCGTTATGTACAGCCCGATACAGAAACGATTTTAAAAAGCCATCTGCTTTAAGCTGCTCCCGGCGCGTCCAGATCCGTACGAACACATTCTGCACAATCTCTTCGGCATCATCGCGTTCTTTAACTATTGTAAAAGCATAAGCATGCAGATTTTTGAAATGTATTAAAAACACTTCGTCGAAAGCCTGCTTATTGCCGCTTTTAATTAATCCGAGAAGGTGAGTATCGTTACTTTCCATAAAGTTAAACCTGCAAAGCTTTAAAAACCTTACAGGTTTCTGATCTAAATCTATGCTGTTAAAATCGACTTCAATTTACGCCTTATTATAATTTCTTTTAAAAAGCGAGGGATTATTTTATCCAGCACAACTAAAAAACGGTTAGCGAAACCAGGAATTATTTCTTTTTTCCCTTTAAGCATCCCATCAATAGCAGTTTTGGCCACATAATCTGCTTCTAAAATGGTGGCTTTGGCAAAACCTTTTAAAGTATGGTTCATCACGAGCAATTCGGGTTTGGTATTAATTCCCCCTGGACTAAGTAAGCTGATGTGCACATTGGTGCCACTAAGCTCGAGTTGAAGGCAACGCGTAAAATAGCCGACAAAGGATTTGGTTGCCCCGTAAACCTGTTTTTTAGGCACAATAAAATGGCCTCCCAAACTTCCTACATTTAAAATATAGCTTTCAGCAGCCTTATCGATATGGTTTAAAAACAATCGGGTTAGCAAAACAGTATTGGTAATATTGAGATCGATCTGGGTGCGGTAAAAATCGGCGTTTTTATCTTCAAACCACGACCAATTTCCCAAACCTGCATTATTGATTAAAACATTGACTTCTATCCCCGCTGTGTTCAATCTTTCGAATATCTGGTTGGCCGAAGTATTTTCGGTCAAGTCTATTTCGATACAATACACCTTGCAGTTAAAATTAACCCGCAGGTAGTTGGCCAAATATTCAAGTCCGCTGTTTGGCAAAGCAACCAACACCAGGTTAAGTCCGCGCTGCGCCCATTCAATGGCAAAAGATTTCCCTAAACCTTCGCTTGCCCCTGTAATTAATGCTGTTAACTGTTTCATTTTATTTTTTAATTTCTTATCGTTCAGTTCCGTTTATTTTAGCCACGGATTGCACGGATAAACACGGATTTAAATTCCAAACTATCTGTGTCCATGCTCTATCGTCCTCTTTTATAACGAGGATGCACTAGCTTGTCGATTGTATCGACTATAGCATTTTTAGCCACGGATTGCACAGATTAACACGGATTTAAATTCCAAAATATCTGTGTTCATTCTTTTCATCTGTGGTTAATTACTATTCATCAATCTATCCACATTATAAATGTGGTTCTCATGCGTCCTCGTTACAAACGAGGACGATGCTAGTTGTGCTGAAAATGGCTAACTGTTTTTCCTAATCCAACAGCAAAGGGTGTAATGTGATAGTTTAATTCGGCAATGGCTTTATTGCTGCAATATTGCTGGTTACACTTTAAGCGGTCGGCAAATTCGGGAAGAAAAAACGGCGTTAAATTAAAGAGTCTGTTTTTTAAAAACTCGAGCATGCTGTAAGCTTTAATGATGCTTACCGGTATTTTATACAGGCTGTGTTTCTTTCCGGTTATGTGTTTGAGCACATTAAAAAAAACGTTAAAAGAAACATCTTCGCCGCCCAAAATATACCTTTCGCCATTTCGACCATGCTGCATTGCAGCTATATGCCCGTCCACCACATCATCAACAAATGCATAATTGGCAATGGCTTTTCCATCGCCGGGAATAAAATGCCAGGTACCACCCATATAACCGGTAACCATTTTGCTCACGGTATTACTGTCGGTTATCGGTCCATCGCCATACACCCGTGAGGGGTTTACAATAACCACTTCAAGGCCCTGCTCCACAAAAGCTTTCACCTCCAGCTCGGCCAGGTATTTGGTGCGTTCGTAGCTAATCGGAAAGCCTACGGCCCGCGGATCGTTTTCGGAAACTGGCAGATTAAGGGTTGGCCCCCATACGCCACAGGTTGAAGTATGCACCACCCGGTCTACCCCCATGTTAAGGGCGCAACTTAAAACATTAGCAGTACCCGTTACATTTACATCGTAAAAATCGGTTTCGTTTTTGCACCACATTTTAGCCATTGCAGCGGTATGGTAAACCTGGGCACAACCTTTCATCGCTTTCTGTAAACTTTTAAGGTCTAAAATATCACCCTTTACAAAATGAATATTGCGGTGTCTGATCAGATAAGGATGTTTGGTATCGCGGCAAAGGGCAACCACATCGTAACCTGTTTCGGCTAGACTCAGGCAGAGTTTACGGCCAATGAAACCTGAAGCACCAGTTACCAGCACCCTGAGGTATTTATGATTAACTGCTTCCATATTAAACCAGTTCCATTTTAATCGTGTACAGCGAATCATTAACCACCACGAGCTTACAAATTCCGTTTTCAAAGTAGTAATCGTTGTAATTACCATCGGGCAAATTAACCCGGTATTGGTGTGCTGCCTGTTTTTTGATGCGCAAAAAGCACTGAAAATTATCTGAATAAACCTGATTGACAGACACAGGCTCGGTGGTGTAGAGCAACATCATATTGAAAGCGATAGCCTGACTTAAACTGTTGAATTTATTGCCCGATTGCAACTGGTAAACATCGTTTTGGAAAGTGGTTTTCTTGCGCTCTTTTGCTTTACCGTTAACGGAACGACTTACCGTTGATGAAATTAACCGACCGTTTTTGAAATGGGCCAGATCCTCAGTCAGCACATCGATTTTGAATACAAAACGGGTGCTTACCTGCGAGGTAATTTTAAGGTAGGTATTTTCGCCATCCGTATTTTGACTAAAAGCAAGTTTACCGATAACCTCGCCATTGTGCTTAATGTGATAAACCTGACTAAAATTATGCGCAAATGCAGAAAAATTTAAGGCAAGCAACAATATCACCAGAGTTGCCGGCTTAGAAAACCGTGCGGCGCTGCTTAAACTGCTTTTTTTGTTTAACCTTGGCAGAATGTATTTCTTACACAGCCAAATTACTAATGCTGGAATCATATTTTCTCTGTTTTTAGAGCTAATACAACTCAAAGGGATTTTACCCCTACGCAACTTTGATTATTTTTAAAAAGAATGTTATTTTTCTCTTATAGTGGCACAAATAATTTCATAGGGCCAGGTTAAAAGTTTGCGATTAGGCTATATATTGACAATAGCGTAGTGTATTGCCATCTGGGTCGGTCACATAAAATTCCCGCCGGCCCCAGGTTTGATCAACTGGCCCCTGATGCACAGGTGATCCGCTTTTCCCTTCTAAACCGCGGCTCACAAATTTAGCAAATAAAAAATCTACGTCCCGAACATACATAAACAGCCGAACCAAATAGACTGTCGCTTTCGTAGGTGGTAATTTGCAATTCCATGTTTTCGTGACCAAGATCAACGACTGGCGAATCCGTCGTATCGTCAGGCCAGGTCATGCGAAAATCCAGCACTTCGGTATAGAACTGAATCGCTGCGCGCATATCGCGAACTTTAAACAAGGGGATGAAACTGTTCATATTCAAAAATAAAAAATAGTTGACAGCTATGCATACGATCCCCTCAAAGATGACACAACAGGAAATAGGTGTTACTAAAATAATGAGCCGTTAAAAAGGAATCTACAAAAAAACTGTGGCGGTTGAAGGGTGCAGCATTAGGTTTACTGTACAGGCTGAAGTAAATTAAACCTGATGGCAGTGGAAAGCCCGCAATCCCTATTTTTTCATCGGGAGAGGACTTGTAACGAACAGCAGGGCGAACGTTAAAATGAAATACGGTTTTTGATTTTCTCAATTGAAGATAAAATTATATCCCTGAAAAAGCAACCTACTCTTTTACCGGCTTATCTTCTTCCTCATCTTCCGGAATTTCTACTGTTGGGTCGGTAATAATTTCGGCATTGCCATCATTATCCTTTTTGGCAAAAAGAATGGGGTACAACATCCATAAAGCGCCAGCCATAACCAAAACCCCGGCCAGCATTTGTACATAACGGCTACCACTTACATCGTAAGTTTCTAAAATTTTATAGGCAATGTAGGTTAGGATGCCCAAAACAAGCACCCAAACTGCTTTTTGTAACTTTAAGAGCCTGATCATGAATTATCTTTTTTTAAGTTTTATGATATGTATTAAAACAAAGATTAACCCAATTAGTTCGAGCAAGCCGCAGAAATAAAAAGCATAAAGCACAAAATCGCGGTTTAAAGGGTTTACCACCGCAACAATTGGCAAGGCAATTACGGCCACCACCATCATTGCAAGCCCGATATTAAATAATTTCACGTTAAAAGTATTTACATCAAAACTACCAAAATCCGGTCAATTCTGTTAACTTTGCAACCTTTAATTTTTTGAGGTACTTGATTGATGTATAGCGAATTTAAACAACTGGAACTTGCCAAAATAGGGCAAGAAATACTGGATTTCTGGAAAAAGGAAAATATCTTTGAAAAAAGCATTTCATCCCGTCCGAAATCTAATCCGTTTACTTTTTACGAAGGTCCGCCTTCTGCCAATGGCATGCCGGGGATTCACCACGTAATGGCGCGAGCGATTAAGGATATTTTTTGCCGTTACAAAACGTTAAAAGGCTACCAGGTAAAACGCAAAGGTGGTTGGGATACACATGGTTTGCCTATTGAGCTTGCTGTGGAGAAAAAACTGGGTATTACTAAAGAGGATATCGGTAAGAAAATCAGCGTAGACGAATACAATGAGGCCTGCCGCACTGAAGTAATGCGTTATACTGATGTTTGGAACGACCTGACCGAAAAAATGGGCTATTGGGTTGATCTTGAAAATCCGTATATCACCTACGAAAACGAATACATTGAAACCCTTTGGTGGATATTAAAACAACTTTACAGCAAAGGATTTTTATATAAAGGTTATACCGTTCAGCCGTATTCGCCAGCAGCGGGTACAGGTTTAAGCTCGCACGAGTTAAACCAGCCAGGTACTTATAAGGATGTAAGCGACACCACAATTGTAGCGCAATTTAAAACCATCGAATCTACTTTACCCGAAGCTTTAAAAGGCTTTGGTACAGTTCACTTTTTAGCATGGACTACTACCCCATGGACTTTACCAAGCAACACCGCTTTAACTGTAGGCCCTAAAATCGATTACGTATTGGTTAAAACTTTTAACCAGTATACTTTCGAGCCGATTCAGGTTGTATTGGCTAAAGCTTTGGTGGGTAAACAATTTGCAGGAAAATACTTTTTGGCTGAAAGTGACGAAGCTTTTGCAAACTACAAAGCTGAAGACAAAAAGATTCCTTATACCATATTAGCTGAATTGGTTGGTGCAGATTTAGTTGGCATTAAATACGAACAGTTATTGCCTTATGCACTGCCATACCAAAATCCAGAAAATGCCTTCAGGGTAATTTCAGGAGATTTTGTTACTACTGAAGATGGTACCGGTATTGTACATACCGCACCTACTTTTGGTGCAGATGATGCCCGGGTTGCTAAACTGGCTACGCCAGAAGTACCGCCAATGCTCGTACTTGACGAGAAAGGAAATGCGGTTCCACTAGTAGATTTACAGGGTAAATTTATTGCTTCACTGGGTGGAAACTATGGTGGCAAGTATGTTAAAAACGAATATTATAAAGATGGCGAGGCTCCTGAAAAATCAGTTGACGTAGAAATCGCCATCCAGTTAAAAGAAGAAAATAAAGCCTTTAAGGTAGAAAAATACGTACACACCTATCCACACTGCTGGAGAACTGATAAACCTGTTTTATATTATCCGCTGGATAGCTGGTTTATCAAAACTACTGCAGTTAAAGATAAAATGGTGCAACTAAACAAAGGCATCAACTGGAAACCAGAATCGACCGGAACAGGCCGTTTTGGTAACTGGTTAGAGAACCTGGTTGACTGGAACTTATCGCGCTCGCGCTACTGGGGAACACCGCTACCGATCTGGCGTACTGCTGATGGATTGGAAGAAAAATGTATTGGTTCTATTGCAGAACTGAACGCAGAAATTGCCAAATCGATTGAAGCAGGTTTTATGCCAGCAGGCTTCGAACTGAAAGATATGCACCGCCCTTATGTGGATGATGTGATCTTAACTTCTTCGAAAGGTGAGAAAATGATCCGCGAAACCGACCTGATCGACGTTTGGTTTGATAGCGGCGCCATGCCTTATGCACAATGGCACTTCCCATTCGAAAATAAAGAAGAGTTTGAAAATGCTTACGCTGCCGACTTTATTGCTGAAGGTGTTGACCAAACCCGCGGCTGGTTCTTTACCCTGCATGCCATTGCGGTAATGCTAAGTGAAGCCAGCGATGAGATTAAAGCGGTAAACGAAAAAGTTGGTAACCCCGGTGTGGCTTTCAAAAACGTAGTTTCGAACGGATTGGTACTGGATAAAAACGGTAACAAAATGTCGAAACGTTTGGGTAATGCTGTTGATCCATTTAGTACAATAGAAACTTACAGTGCCGATGCTACCCGCTGGTATATGATCAGCAATGCATCGCCATGGGATAACCTTAAATTCAGTTTAGAAGGTTTAGATGAAGTGCGCCGTAAATTCTTCGGTACACTGTATAACACCTATGCTTTCTTTGCACTTTATGCCAACATCGATAAATTCGAGATCGACAAAAACAACTTAAGCAAAATTGAAGACAGGACTGAATTAGACCGCTGGATCTTATCGTTATTGCAAAACCTGATTAACGAAGTTGACGAAAGTTACAATACATACGAGCCAACCAAAGCTACCCGTGCCATCCAAACCTTTGTTGATGAGCATTTGAGTAACTGGTACATCAGGTTAAGCCGCCGCCGTTTCTGGAAAGGCGAAATGACCGAAGATAAACGTGCAGCTTACGAAACACTTTATACCTGTTTAGAAACCCTCGCTCAGTTAATGAGTCCGGTGGCACCATTCTTTGCCGATTGGTTGTACAGGAACCTGAGTGTTACTGATGCACAAGCTGCAGAATCAGTGCACTTAACGTTGTGGAAAGAAGCAGATCAAAGCCTGATCGATAATGCCCTGAACGAAAGAATGCTTTATGCTCAGGATATTTCTTCGATGGTTTTATCGTTGCGTAAAAAATCAGGCATCAATGTACGTCAGCCTTTAGAGAAGATCTTAATCCCATCATTAAACGGCGATTTCGAACAAAAAATCTCAAAAGTTGCCGATTATATCCTTTCAGAAACCAATGTTAAGCATATCGAATTTATTACCGATACGCATGGCATCGTGAAGAAAAAACTGAAACCTAACTTTAAATCTTTGGGTAAAAAGGTAGGTAAAGATATGAGCACTGTAAAAGAGGCTTTGGAAAACATGACGCAAGATGATATCCAGCGCTTGGAGGTTGATGGCTACATTAATGTTTTCGGTAGCAATAACATTCAGCATGCTATCGATTTAAATGATGATGTAGAAATTTTTGCGGAAGATATTCCGGGATGGCAGGTAACTAACCTGGGCAGCTTAACCGTAGCCCTGGATGTAACCATTACTGAAGAACTGAAACAGGAAGGTATTTCGCGTGAGCTGGTTAACCGTATCCAGAATTTACGTAAAGAACTGAATTTTGAAGTAACCGACAGGATTAAAGTTTCGTTACAAAATGATAACTTGGTGGCCAATGCTGTGGCTGGTAACAAAGCCTACATTTGCGACGAGATCTTAGCTGATACACTAGAATTAACAGATACTGTAAATAATGCAAACAAAATCGTGATAGATGATGTTGAGTTAAGCATTTCGGTAACTAAAATATAAATCCATATATTAGAAAACTAAATTACAAACATGGAAAACAGTAATAAAACGCGCTACTCAGACAGTGAACTTCAGGAATTTAAAGAATTAATTCAAGATAAATTGCGCATGGCAAAAGAGGAACTTAATGCATTAACTGCATCTTTAAGCAATCCTAACGCCAATGGTACAGAAGATACTTCAGGTGCTTACAAAACATTAGAAGATGGTTCGGCAACAATGGAGAAAGAGCAAATCAATCAATTGGCTGCCCGTCAGAAAAAGTTTATCGATAACCTGGAGAATGCCCTGGTACGTATTGAAAACAAAACCTATGGTATTTGCCGCGAAACCGGTAAACTGATCCAGAAAGAACGTTTACGTGCTGTACCACATGCTACTTTAAGTATGGAAGCTAAACTAAAGCAGGGTTAATGAAAGGCTATACAAAACCTTTAATTGTTATCTTTTTGGTTTTATTGGCCGATCAGCTGATTAAAACCTGGGTAAAAACACATATGTACCTTGGGCAGGAGTTCCACATTATCGGAAAATGGTGTATTATCCATTTCACCGAAAATAACGGGATGGCCTTTGGAATGGAATTTGGCGGCGAGTTTGGTAAACTGGCTTTATCGCTTTTCCGCATTGCAGCGGTAGGTGGTATTGGCTATGGTTTACACTATTTAATTAAGCATAAATATCACCGCGGATTGATCTTAAATGTGGCCCTGATTTTTTCGGGTGCATTGGGAAACATTATCGATTCGGTTTTTTATGGCAAAATTTATGGCTACGAAAGCTGGTTTCATGGCCGGGTGGTAGATATGTTCTATTTCCCGATTGCAGAAGGACATTTCCCTACCTGGTTACCAATTTGGGGTGGCGAAGAATTTGTTTTCTTCAGACCTGTTTTTAACCTTGCTGACGCAGCTATTTCGATTGGCGTAATACTGATCCTGATCTTCCAAAAAAACTACTTTAAAGAAGATGTAAAGGACGATGTGAGCATTAACAGTGAAATTGTAGAGGATTAATCTCCCCGATCGTCATGCTGAACTTGTTTCAGCATCTTAAACCTTTTAAATAAATATACAAAGCCCATTTTAGACTGAGATGGGCTTTTTTTTTTATAAAAATCCGTCATTGCGAGAAGGAACGACGAAGCAATCTCAATGCTTTGGTTTTACCAGCGATCGCTTTAAGATTGCTTCGCACCTCGCAATGATAGCTTTCTTATTAATCTATCGGTTGGTGCCCTACCGACCGACCTTCTATCCGTCGAATTCCGAAGGACTCTACGGATTACAGAATAGAAAAGAGTCTCCGACTCGCTGCTTAGTCGTTCAGTTTTCCTGTCGCTTGATGCCCCCAGTGACATTTTCCTATCGGTTGGTGTCTCACCAACCGGCATCAGCAACATATTAGCTACAGGTTTATTAACTTTAGCCACTACAATGAGTAAATCGCCTGCATCAAATGATTAACTTCCTCAACATTTCCTATCTCCAATCCGGAAACGAAAAGCAACAGCAAGCTTATCAGGTTTTAACTGCACACCAGATACTAGAAAAATTAACGGCCTTCACCCCTATCCTTACCGGCACCATCCCGATAAACATCGATATTGAAAGCAGTGATCTGGATATCATCTGCTATGTACAGGATAAAACAGCATTCACTAAAACACTAACTGATCACTTCCAGAACGAAAAAGGCTTTATAATTTCTGAAAATCCAACCTTTCAATCCATCAAAGCCAATTTTTTTATGGCTGGTTTTGAATTCGAAATTTTCGGACAACCCAAACCAACAATACAGCAAAGTGCTTATCGCCACATGCTAATAGAACATCAGATTTTGTTAGAAAAAGGAGAAACCTTCAGACAGGAAATTATCAGGTTAAAAAATCAGGGTATTAAAACCGAACCTGCCTTTGCACAACTGCTCGATATTGCCGGAAATGCTTATGAGGAATTATTGAAACTGGAACCGACTCATAAGCCTTGGGTTTAAACCCAAGGCTTATGAATAAAATCATATATTTGAAAAAACCAAAAACCAGATATAATGAAATTACTCTCCATCTCCCTGTTATTATTAATCTCGAGCTACACTGCATTTGCCCAAAAGAGCCTTTTTAACGGCAAAGATTTAAAAGGCTGGCATGTTGATGTACCTGCAATGGATAAGAAACCAGACACCATTAATCCATTTATTGTTCGCAACGGCATGCTGGTAAGTTTAGGCACACCAGGTGGTCATTTAATTACCGATAAAATTTACAAAAACTACCAGTTAACCGTACAATATCGTTTTGCCGGCAAACCTGGCAACTGTGGTGTTTTAGTGCATGCCTCAACTCCGAGGGCATTATACGGCATGTTCCCCAAATCTTTAGAGGTACAAATGCAACATAAAGATGCCGGCGATTTCTGGTGCATAGAAGAAGACATTACGGTACCCGATATGCTTGCCAGACGTGGGCCAAAAGAGAACTGGGGCGTAAACGGCGATAAACTGCGCCGCATTAAAAACCTAACCGATGGCAGCGAAAAACCACTTGGCGAATGGAATACCATGATTATCCAATGTTTAGATAACGAAGTTAAAGTTTGGGTAAATGGTGCCCTGGTAAATGACGGCACCAATTGCACCGCTAGCAGCGGACAGATTGCCTTGCAGGCAGAAGGCAGTGAGGTAGAGTTTAAACAACTGGATATTAAACCCATTAAGGAATTATCTAAATCTTAAATAAACCGTCATTTCGACCGTAGTGGAGAAATCTTTTTATTAAATCCTGAGAAAAGATCTCTCCATTCCACTTTGCTCCAGTCGAGATGACAACACGATGAAGACACAACTCAATCCTTAAACAATAAACAGATCAGGTAACCTGCAAAATAAGCAAGCAGATCGTAAACACTAAAAGACGTACCCATTAGCGTGCACATCAGCTTATTGTTTTCCAAACCAAACCAGGCAACGTAATTTAATTTTTGGAGAAATTCGATCAAACAAGCAAAAAGCAGCACACCCAGAGCTAGTTTGCGGTTGTTGGTTTGTATAAAAATCCTTAAAAAAGCATAAATTAAAACAACTACCAGCACATCGCCACCAAAAGGGCGTATGAAGGGATCGTTGAGATACTTGCCTATTAAAACCTCAACTATAAAAATAGCGAGAGCAATAAAAAGGAATTTGGAGTTAAACGTTAATTTCATCATTAAACACAAAAGAAGTCAAGTTTTATAGCACAATGGCTATTAAACTTGACTTCTCTATCAATATAAGACCCTGAAATAAATTCAGGGTGACAAATCCTAAAGGTTTAAACGCCTAGTAACAATCTAGCCGGATCTTCTAATAATTGTTTCACACGAACCAGGAAGCCTACAGACTCACGTCCGTCGATAATTCTGTGATCGTAAGATAAGGCTACATACATCATCGGACGAATTACCACTTCACCTTTTTCGGCGACCGGACGCTCAACAATGTTGTGCATACCTAAAATAGCCGATTGTGGCGCGTTGATAATCGGGGTCGACATCATTGAACCAAATACACCACCGTTGGTGATGGTAAAGGTTCCGCCAGTCATTTCTTCGATGGTTAATTTGCTATCGCGTGCTTTTAAAGCCAACTCTAATACCGATTTCTCAATCTGTGCTAAAGTCATGCTTTCTGCATTGCGGATAACCGGAACTACTAAACCTTTTGGAGCAGAAACGGCAATAGAAATATCAGCAAAATCATTGTAAACCAATTCTTCGCCTTCAATACGACCATTTACAGCAGGGAAATCTTTTAAAGCCTCGGTTACAGCCTTAGTGAAAAAGCTCATAAAACCTAAACCAACGCCAAATTTCTCTTTAAACTGATCTTTATATTTTCCGCGTAAATCCATAATTGGTTTCATGTTAACCTCGTTAAAAGTGGTTAACATTGCAGTTTCATTTTTAACAGCAACCAAACGTTTTGCAACTGTTCTACGCAACGGCGACATTTTTTCGCGACGCTCGCCACGGCTACCAGCAGGTGCTGCAGCAGCGACAGGAGCACTGGCTTTAGGAGCCTCAGCTTTTTTACCAGCTTCTGCTTTAACAGCGTCATCTTTAGTAATACGGCCATCAACACCAGTACCTTTTACAGCCGATGCATCGATGCCTTTTTCGGCAAGGATTTTACCAGCAGCAGGTGATGGAGTACCTGTAGCATAGCTTTCGCCAGATTTTTCAGCAACCGGAGCTGCAGTTTTTTCTTCAGCAACAACCGCTTTCTCTTCCGCTTTTGGCGCATCAGCTTTGGCAGGAGCTGCACCACCGTCTTCAATTTTACAAACTACTGCACCAATGGCTAAAGTATCGCCTTCGGCTGCTATGGTTTTTAAAGTTCCAGCTTGTTCTGCAGTTAATTCGAATGTAGCCTTATCCGATTCTAATTCGGCTATCACTTCATCCATTTCAACAACATCACCATCGTTTTTTATCCAACGTGATAAAACAACTTCTGTTATCGACTCACCTACAGGTGGAACTTTTATCTCTAAACTCATAATATAAAATATGTCTTTATTATCTTTCTAATGTTAGCGCAATGCCTTTAATCGATTTGAACTAATTTTTTTGTTGCTTTTTTAGCAATGTCTTTCACATCTTCTGTTACCGGAATTTCGAAAGCTTTAGCTAAAATATAAGCTTGCTGGTTAGCATGTTGTTTTGCAAAACCTGTAGCCGTACTGCTGCTCTCTCTTCTCGAAATTACATCAATACCTTTCAATGCAGTTTTGTACAACTTGCGGAACAAGTATGGCCATGCACCCATGTTTTCAGGTTCTTCCTGTACCCAGAAAACTTCTTTGGCATTTTTATATTTCTTCTGGATGGCTTCCATCTGATCAACCGGCGTAGGATACAATTGCTCTACACGAACAAGTGCTACATGTTTCAGTTTATCAGCTTGTTGTTTCTCCAGTAATTCGTAATAAATTTTACCGCTACAGAAAACGATACGGTTTACATCTGCAACTTTAGCATTTACATCGTCGATGACCTCTTTAAAGCCACCTTCAGTAAATTCTTCTAATTTAGAAACACAAGCCGGGTGACGCAATAAACTTTTTGGAGTAAATACAACCAAAGGTTTACGGAAATCGCGTTTAAATTGGCGACGTAAAACGTGGAAGAAGTTAGCTGGAGTAGAACAGTTTACAATCTGCATGTTGTAATCTGCACAAAGCTCCATAAAACGCTCAATACGCGCTGATGAATGCTCTGGTCCCTGACCTTCGTAACCGTGAGGCAATAACATTACCAAACCGTTTTCGCGCTGCCATTTGGTTTCGGCACTTGCGATATACTGATCGACAACAATCTGCGCACCGTTAAAGAAATCGCCAAATTGTGCTTCCCAGATGGTTAAAGCATTCGGGTTAGCCATTGCATAACCATATTCGAAACCTAAAACACCGTACTCTGATAAGTGCGAGTTGTAAATATCAAATGCTGCCTGCTGATCTGAAATGTTAGCCAATGGTACATATTCTTCCTCGCTGTCTTCTAAAGTTAAAACCGCATGACGGTGAGAGAAAGTACCACGTTCTACATCCTGACCACTTAAACGAACACGTTTGCCTTCTGATAACAAAGTACCATAAGCCAGTTGCTCGCCCATTGCCCAATCGAAAACATGTGTTTCGCCAACCATTTTGGTCCGCTCAACAAATAGCTTTTCGATTTTTTTGAAGAACTTTTTATTTGATGGTAAAGTGGTAATGCGTTTACCAATTTCCAGTAAAGTTGTTTTTTTAACTGCCGTAACCGGAGAAACTTCAAAATCTTTAGGCGTAGCCATACGCAAATCGGCCCATGCACCACCAAATTTAACTTCGGTATTAGCGGCAACAAATGCCTTGGCTTCATTTAAACGTTCCTGCAAAATACCACGGAAATCTTTTTCCATTTCTTTTGCCAAACCAGCTTCAAGCGAGCCTTCTTTAGTTAACTGCTCAATATAAATTTCCCTTGGATTAGGGTGTTTTTCGATTGTTTTGTACAATAAAGGCTGAGTGAATTTAGGCTCATCAGACTCATTGTGACCGAAACGACGGTAGCAAAGAATATCAATGAAAACATCGTTTTTATATTTCTGACGGTATTCCATTGCCAGATTGATTGCATAAACCAAAGCTTCAGGATCATCACCATTTACGTGGAAAACAGGCGATAAAGTTACCTTGGCAATATCGGTACAGTAAGTACTGGTACGCGCATCCTTGTAGTTAGTGGTAAAACCAATCTGGTTGTTAATTACCAGGTGAATGGTACCACCGGTTTTATAACCTTCCAAACCAGCCATCTGGATTACTTCGTAAACAATACCTTGTCCGGCAACTGATGCATCACCATGAATCAAAATCGGAGCTAAGCGGCTGTTATCACCACCGTATTTAAAGTCGATTTTAGAACGGCTCATACCTTCTACCACGCCATCAACAGTTTCTAAGTGCGATGGATTTGGGCATAAACTTAAGTGAACGCTCTTACCAGCATTGGTGGTTACATCGGTAGAATAACCTAAATGGTATTTTACGTCGCCACCAAATGGAGTATCGGGGTTGTAGCTTTTACCTTCAAACTCAGCAAAAATATCTTTATAGGTTTTTTGCATGATATTGGCCAGCACGTTTAAACGACCGCGGTGAGCCATACCAATTACAAACTCTTCAATACCCAGTTCTGCACCTTTTTCGATTACCGAATCCAATGCCGGGATTAAAGCTTCAGCGCCTTCCAGTGAGAAACGTTTTTGACCTAAAAACTTTGTTCCCAGAAAATTCTCGAAACTTACTGCTTCGTTTAATTTTTTAAGGATACGTTTTTTCTCTTCGATAGAGAAATTAGGTGTATTACGCACACTTTCCATTTTTTGCTGAATCCAGTTCAACACTTCAGGAGTACGTAAAAATTTATATTCGGCACCAATTGAGTGCGTATAAGTTTGTTTTAAAACAGCAACAATGTCTTTCAATTTTGCTGCACCAATACCAATTTCAACACCAGAGTTGAAAACGGTTTCCAGATCGGCATCAGATAAACCGAAGTTAGAAAGTTCTAAAGTTGGTAAGTGTTTGCGTCTTTCGCGTACCGGGTTGGTATGCGTAAATAAGTGACCACGGCTACGGTAGCCATCAATAAGGTTAAGTACATTAACCTCTTTTAAAAATTGTTCCGGAGTTTCTACTGTTACTGCGGTGGCTTCCGATCCTCTTCCAAAATCGAAACCTTCAAAAAACTTTTGCCAACCAAACTCAACTGATTCAGGATCCTGCTGATACGACTGATATAAAGCATCTATATATTCGGCATTTGCGCCGTTAAGATAAGATAAACTACCCATTATTAACTGTTTACTATAAGCATTACAAAATTAGAATTTTACCTTACATTATTGGCAAAAAACTGCATTAAAAATCATATTGATTGAATTTAGAATTATTATTATCAAACGATTGAACTATTGAATGACAGAATTTAGAAATGATTGATTTATTTCGTCTTCAATACTAAACTGCCCTGCATTCTATCATTCAAAACCCCATCCTTCATTCACTTCTACTGATTGAATGATTAAATGAGTGATTTTTTGAGTTTATAATTAGATCAGATCTTTTGTACTAAGTAAATCAACTATTCTATCATTCAAAACGCTACCCTTCATTCACTTCTACTGACTGAATTATTGAATGAGTGATTTTTAGGTTTATCAGCAGATCATTAATACTAAGCCGATCTGCCATTCTATCATTCAAAAATTCACCCTTCAATCATTCCCTATGAAGCCCAGATGTTGGCATAATTGCCTTTTGGATCGAGGTTCTTAATATTTTTATCGAGATCGAAAACACTTTTCGATTTTTGGTCGTTCCCAACTCCTGCAACATTGGCCCAATTACCCCAGTTACTTGCCGGATTGTAATCGATTAGTTTTTCTTCAAAATAAGCAGCTCCAAAAACCCAGCTCACCTCCAGATTATTAATCAGGTAAAGTGCTGCCGTTTGGCGGGCAATATTCGAAATAAAACCGGTTTGGTTTAACTCTGTCATTACTGCATCAACAACAGCAAAACCAGTTTGACCTGTACGCCATTTGTTAAAATTCTCCTGCTCGTTCGCAACATCTACCAAACCCTGACTTCCAAATCCATCCGGATTGAAAAAAGTATTGCCATATTTCTTAAACATGAAACGGAAATAATCTCTCCACAACAATCCCAATAAAATATGGTTAAACATGGCTTTGGTATTGGGCACACCTTCCATTTTTTTAATTTCCCAGTACACCTTACGCGGCGATAAGCTGCCCATAGCCAGCC
The DNA here is from genome assembly GCF_903166585.1 of Pedobacter ghigonis. Lineage (GTDB taxonomy): Bacteria > Bacteroidota > Bacteroidia > Sphingobacteriales > Sphingobacteriaceae > Pedobacter > Pedobacter ghigonis. Next base: position 103,262 of record NZ_CAESCM010000006.1, on the reverse strand, counting down.
AGGCCGATAATTTCGATGCTAAAATTAAATTCTTGGTAGTAGCGGCCTGTTGCATGGCTACAATAACCTTTTGTAAATGCACCAATCCTTCGGCCTCACCACCGGTAAATTCGAAATCAGCACGCTGGTCTTTTTCCTGCGCCGCAAGATTCAGGTCTGCAAGTGATGGTAAGGTGCCCCAGTCAATTACTTCAGCTACATTGATGCGATCTGGTGCAGCAAAGCAAGGCTTAATTATCGAATCGCGTTCAATTTTCTTTTTAAACTGATTAAACGCATCCGGAATATCTTTAATCGGAAATGGTAGATCTTCTTTATTATATAAGGTATGACCAATAAAGTGCTTAAGGTTAATGCGCAGTTTCCAAAGGGCGTTTTCAACCAGGGTTGATACATGCGTTTCCTCGCGGGCTACCTCACGGTGGTGGTACACTTCGGTAATTTCGTATTCCTGCACCAGTTGCGGAATAATATCTTCGGGGTTACCCGCAGCAATTAGTAAATTGCCACCAATCTGTTTTAATGAATTGCGTAAGCCTAAAACGCTTTCTAAAATGAATTGCGCCCTGATGTTGCCGGTTTTCAGGGTACCATATTTTGTTTCTCCGAACAAGCGGTGATCTAAAATATAAACGGGCAAAATCGAATCAGATTTAGCAATCGCTTCAACCAACATTTCATTATCATGCAAGCGAAGATCGTTTCTAAACCAGACTAAAATTTTTTTGGACATCTTTTATCGAAAAGGAGTATAAGAACGCGCTTACAAATTTATTTTATTTTTCCACTCCATCAAACCCTTAAACAATTCTTTACAAACAGGTAACAAAAGGATCATCAGCCTTTTAATCTCGTTTTAATCTCTGTACAAAAACCCTTTTGTATCTTTAGTGTTTTAAAATCATGGCGAAGAAGATACTGATTACAGGGGCTACCGGACTTGTTGGTACGGCACTGAAAAAACAGCTGTTAAGTAAGGGTTATGAGGTGAATACGCTCTTGCGGAAAAGCAGCAAAGATCCAAATAATTTTACCTGGGATGTTTACCAGGGAACAATAGATCCGGCCTGCATTAATGGTGTTGATGCAGTTGTGCATTTAGCAGGAGAAGCAGTTGCCGATAAAAAATGGACGGCCGAACGCAAGCAACAGATTATAGATAGTCGCGTGAAATCGACCGAACTACTTTTCAGCACCATAAAATCAGCTCCCGTCCACCAGATCAAATCTTTCATTTCTTCATCGGCAGTAGGGTATTACGGCGATTGCGGTGACGAAATATTAACGGAAGAAAGCCAAAACGGTTACGGTTTCTTAGCCGAATGCTGTAAACTTTGGGAAGACGCTGTAGATGAAGGCAAAAAACTTAGCCTTCGCATAGTTAAATTGCGTACCGGCATTGTGTTTAGTACAGAGGGAGGTGCATTGCCACAGCTCGATCAGCCGGTAAGGTTATTTGCTGGTGCTGCATTGGGTACAGGCAAACAATGGACCCCTTGGTTGCATATTGATGATATGGTTGAAATGTATATCCAGGCCTTAGAAAACCCTAAAATGGAGGGAAGTTACAATGCCTGCGCACCTTTTCCGGTTACCAATAAAGCACTCACCAAAGCTATTGCCAAGCACCTGCGCCGCCCCTTCTGGCCAATCAACGTACCTAAGGCTGCACTAAATTTATTATTAGGAGAACGTACTGAAGCTGTTTTAATGAGCAACAATACTTCTGCACAGAAGATTTTGGATGCTGGTTTTAAATTCAGGTTTACTCATTTGGATGATGCACTAAAGGCGCTTTACGGGCGATAGTGCAACGAAGCATCTCCTGCATTATCTTCAATCTAGCCACGGAAGCACGGAAAACACGGAGGGTATCCAATACCCAAGACGCTCAGCTGAGGTAATCGTCATTCCCGCGAACGCGGGAACCTTAATGCCTTCGCTACTAAAGTAAAACAGAAGGCACCAAGTACCCAATATGCGCATACAAAGATTAATACTTCTATTTTAAAGAAAACAAATTGTAGTCATTTTTACTGCAATTTCAAAAATGACTACAAAAGTGTAGTCAAAATCATTGTAGACTTTTTTTTGACTACACCATTTTCGACTACAATATTTTATGACGGATAAATAGTATGTATAGCCGAAAAACCTACCATAGCAGATGTTGCAGTAGGAACTGGTCTTAATCTAAAACGTCCTTCATTATCCCTTTTTTTTACCAACACCGCTTGTACCGATTCTACAACGGTGTATATTTGCAACAGTACCTGCCAGCATAAAATTTTAAAAACAACATTGGAGAAAGCTAAAAACGACGGAAAAACATTGTGTGGATGGGAAGATTAATTGTACTGGGTTTTATTTTATGTTTTCATTCCGTCCTTGCTAGTAGTCAGGGTGTTTATACCAAAGCACCCGATTTAAAGAAACGTACTTTCATTGCGCGGGTAATCCGGATTATGGATGGCGACACAATGGAAATCCTGTACCAGCAAACGCCAACCAAGGTACGTTTGGCGCATATAGATTGTCCGGAGAAAAGAGGCAAACAGCCTTTTGGCAACAATGCTAAAAAAGCTTTATCCGATTTGTGTTTCGGGCAAAATGTAACCGTTTACGCCGAAAAGTACGACCGCTACCGCAGGTTAATTGCTGTGGTAATCAACAATAAAAAACAAGTGGTAAACCAGGAAATGATTAAACAAGGCATGGCCTGGCATTTCAAAAAATATTCTACTGATCTTGTTTATGCTCAACTGGAAATAACTGCCAGAAAAAATAAGGTAGGATTATGGAAAGAAACCAATCCCACGCCACCCTGGGAATGGCGAAAATCGAAACACAACAACCAGGTTACTGAAAGTATTTCGAAATAAAAGGAGTAAGAAATAAACCTCCTTAATGCTTTGCTGTTATTACCTTTGAATAACATTCCTTAATATGAAGAAAGCCATTTCTATCTTTTGGTTCCGCCGCGATTTACGCTTAACAGATAATGCTGGATTATACCATGCACTAAAAAGTGATCATCAGGTTTTACCACTCTTTATTTTCGACAAAAACATTCTCGATAAACTGCCCGAAGATGATGCCAGGGTAACCTTTATTTATCAAACGATAGAAGATTTAAAAAAGGCATTGCAAAAGCACGGCTCCGACCTGTTGGTTAAATATGGTTCGCCCGAAAAAATCTGGACGGAAATCTTAGCCGACTACGAAGTGGCAGCCGTTTACACCAACCACGATTACGAGCCTTATGCCCGCGAGCGCGATGATAACATGGCCGAGTTTTTAACCAGCGAGAAAATTGCCTTTAAAACCTATAAAGACCAGGTTATTTTTGAAAAGAATGAAATTTTAAAAGCAGACAAAACACCTTATACCGTTTTTACCCCTTTTTACAAGCAGTGGCATGCCAAATTAAATTCATTTTATACCAAAGCCTACCCCACTCAAAAATATTATAAAAACCTGTTACCTTGCAAAAACCTCCCTTTACCTTCATTGAAAGAAATGGGCTTTGCAAAAAGCAAGCAAGACTTCCCAAAAATTAGTTATCAGCATAAACTAGACAATTATGCACAGGAACGCGACTTTCCAGCCATAGATGGTACTACGCATATCGGTTTACATTTACGTTTTGGCACCTTAAGTATCCGCAAGGCTGTACGCGATGCCATTGAGGCCAAATCGAATATCTGGCTTTCTGAACTGGCCTGGCGCGAGTTTTACATGACCATTCTTTGGCACTTCCCTTATTCGGCGGGCGATTCGTTTAAAAAGCAATACGACAAAATTAAATGGCGCAATAACGAGGATGAATTTAAGGCCTGGTGCGATGGCAATACCGGTTACCCGATTGTTGACGCAGGTATCCGGCAATTGAACCAAACGGGTTGGATGCATAACCGGGTGCGCATGATTGTAGCAAGTTTTTTAACCAAACACCTACTCATCGACTGGCGTTGGGGTGAAACTTATTTTGCCGAAAAACTATTAGATTATGAAATGGCCAGCAATGTAGGCGGCTGGCAGTGGGCTGCTGGTTCTGGTAACGATGCCGCACCTTATTTCAGGGTATTTAACCCAGAGTTGCAAACCAAAAAATTCGACCCGAAATTTGAATACATTAAAAAATGGGTACCAGAATTTGGCACAAAAAAATATGCCCAACCTATAGTTGAGCATACTTTTGCAAGAGAAAGAGTTTTAAAGGTTTTTAAAGAGGCTTTATCTAATTCGTAACGCTTACAATTTCAATATCGAAATCAAGAACGGCATTACCTGGAATAGTGCCATTCCCTGCTTGTCCATAACCCAAATCGGAAGGAATAAATAGTCTGATTTTTGTACCCGCTTTAAAATTCTTTAAAATCCCCCAACCTTTTATAGCATTAGCTAAATCAATAGAAAGGGCTGTACCACTAGTTTGATCAAAAATGTTTCCATTTAGTAACCTACCCGTATAATTAACAGATAATGTACTTGATGCCAATACCTGATCGCCAGTTCCTTGTTGGGTAACAATATAACGTACTCTTGAAGGATCTTTTATTGCGGTTAATGAATTTGCCGATAAGAAATTGTTAATTTCCAATTCGTCAATTTGATGAACCTTCGATTCTGAGTAAATCCCCAAATTAACGAGAATATTTTCATTAGATCCAATGTTTAAAAAACTTATCCCATTTTTACCAAAAGCCATATTAGAAGGCATAATTAAGGTCGCATTACCACCTCTTTTTAGCTTCGTAAGCACTTCTCTAATTGGTGTAAATACATAGGATACATTATTGATTGTAAACCGATCTGTATAACCTAAAAAAGTGCCAGGAATCATCACATTCGATGTTTGGTTTAATACCTGTCCTGATAATGTTCTAAAAGTATATGAATAATATACCGAATCAGAATTCTTAATTACATCTCCCGTTCCATCAGTTGTAACTTTATAATAGTAGCCGCTGGCATCTTTCTCAAAGCTTAAATTATTCTTTTTCAGGTAAGCCTGAATGGCTGCATCGTCTATCGTTTCAATAGACTCATACTCCTTTTTACAAGAGCTGAAAATCACTGTAGCCAGCAAAAGCGTAAATAGGCTAAGTTGAGTAAATTTGTTCATTTATTATTGTACGTCTGTAAGTGTTATTGTAAAATCGAGCACTGAATTTGCCGGAACTGTACTTGAGGGCGATTGTGTTCCGTAAGCATAATAAGAAGGGATAATTAACCTGATCTTACCTCCTTTTTGTATTCTCTGGATACCTATCTGCCAGCCAACAATTACATTTCCCAATAAAAACGAGGTAGGTGTACCTTTAGTGCTATCGAAAATGGTTCCGTTAAGAAGTCGGCCTTCGTAATCGGCAGTAATTTTGGTAGAAGCTGTGTAGGTTACGCTTCCTGAGCCGGGCTCTATAATCTGATAAAAAATACCGTAGGCATCTTTTACCGCAGTAATGTTATTGGTTTTAACAAAAGCACTAATTGCAGTTGTATCAGCTTTAAACTGTGGTAGCGGATCGTACTCCTCTACCGGTGTGTTCTTTTTACAAGCAGCAAAGCAACCTGTAATACAAACTAATAGGATAATATATTTAAACTTAGCCATCACCCGCAAAAATAAGCTTTTAATACGGATGCTACAATTTTTAACCAATTTTAACAATTTAAGGAACATGAGGCTCAAAGCAGTTAGCCCAAAGCAGCTTATTTAATAATATAAACCCTGCTTTAAACTTTTACGTTAACCTTTAGTATTGCTGCTTATTGTGTATTAGAAAGCTGAATGGTAAAATCTAACACCGAGTTACCTGGAATTGGACCTACCGCACCACTTCCATAACCTAAACCTGGCGGAACGATTAATCTGATTTCGCCTCCTTTTTGTATTTTAGGAATGCCAATTTTCCAGCCTTCTATTAACTCGGCCAGATTAAAGGTTTGTTCTTTACCACCGCCATTATCGAAAACACTGCCATCTAACAAACGGCCTTCGTATTTAATGGTAATTTTAGTATTGGCCGGATAAGTAAAAGAACCTGTGCCCGGTTTAATGATCTGGTAATATAATCCAGATGCATCTTTAGTTGCGTTGATATTGTTCTTCTGTATAAATTCGGTAATCTGTTTTTCAGGATCTTCGTCTTTTTTACAAGCTGAAACCATAACTATAGCCAAAAAGAGCAGGCTAATTAATCTAAGTTTAATCATGCGCGAAAATAAGGTTTTAATATTATAAAGTAGCAGCCAATCCCTTTTTGAAGTGCAGTTTTCTGCCCTTTCGGAGTGTGCTGTTCTGCTTTACACGATTATCTTTTTTAACTTTTGTTATGCTAAGGAATAATTTATGCATAAAAATCAATTAAATGACAGCCCATTTCAGGGTCGTCATTGCTGGTACGAAGCAACCTTACTACTATGGGTGGGAAAAAGCATTACTTCAGTTTCAACTAGCGATCGTTGTAAGATTGCTTTCCCAATTAAGCGGGACAGGCTGTCGTTCCTCCTAGCAATGACGATCCTTCTGTTAGGTCTGTCAATGGTAAGCTTCTGTAAAACAAGGGTAACATTTCGACCAGAAGCAAGGGCACCAGGATTAACCTTTTCTAACAAAAAAGGGCTAAGTGCTTTATACACTTAACCCTTTAACCCTCAACCTGCTAACCTATTACCTTAAAAGATATATTTATTTGCTTCGATTAGCTGTTGTGCTACTCTCTGGCGTGCATCTTTAACATTAAATGGTTCCATTTTGGTAAAACGACGTAAGCCAACCAGCATCATTCGCTGCTCGTCCCCTTCGGCAAAAGCCCATAACGCTTCTTTACCCGCTTTACTAATACCATCAACAGCCTCTACCAGGTAAATCCGCAATAAATCAAGCTGACCTGCAACTGCTGCTTCGCCACGTATGGCAACCAGTTTTTCAGTCCTCAACAAGGCTGATTCGGCTACATACACATAACTGGCCATATCGGCAATATTCATTAAAATTTCCTGCTCCTTGCTTAAAGTCATCATCAGTTTCTGCACCGCAGCACCAGCCACCATTAAAGTTGCTTTTTTCAGGTTCGACAATACTTTTTTCTCTGCAGCAAATAAGGTGGTGTCTTCTTCACCAAAATCAGGGATACTCATCAGTTCTGCAGCAACTGCTGTAGCCGGAGTCATCAGATCTAATTCACCTTTCATGGCACGTTTAAGCATCATATCAACGGTAAGCAAACGGTTAATTTCGTTGGTACCTTCAAAAATCCGGTTAATACGGGCATCGCGATAGGCCCTGTCCATAGGTGCATCAGCAGAGAAGCCCATACCACCATAAATCTGTACGCCCTCATCTACTGCATAATCCAACGCTTCAGATCCCCAAACCTTTAAAATAGCACATTCAACAGCAAACTGTTCAACCGATTTTAATCTGGCCTTACCCGATTCCATTCCACCGGCAACCAGTTGATCGTAAGTATCGTCGATATTTTGTCCGGCGCGATAATTAGCAGCATCAACTGCATAAAGTTTAGAGGCAGTTTCGGCGATTTTATAACGGATGGCACCATATTTAGAAATTGGTCTGCCAAACTGAATCCTTTCGTTCGAATAATTAATCGCCGTACTTAATGTTGCTTTTGAAGCCCCAATTGCCGCAGCTGATAATTTGATACGGCCAATATTTAAAATGTTTACGGCGATTTTAAAACCATTTTCCCTATCGCTCAACATGTTTTCAACCGGCACCGCACAATCGTTAAAGAACACCTGGCGGGTTGATGAACCTTTAATACCCATTTTGTGTTCTTCAGGGTTCATGGTTATGCCACCAAATTCTTTTTCTACAATAAATGCAGTGAGGTTTTTATCATCGTCGATTTTGGCGAAAACAATAAAAATATCAGCAAAACCACCGTTGGTGATCCACATTTTTTGTCCGGTAATGATGTAATGTTTACCGTCTTCGCTCAGTTTAGCCTTGGTTTTACCCGAATTTGCATCAGATCCTGAATTAGGTTCTGTTAAACAATAAGCTGCTTTCCACTCACCCGAACCCAGTTTTGGAATATATTTTGCCTTTTGTGCTTCATTGCCATAATACAGAATGGGTAAAGTACCAATACCTGTATGGGCAGAAAGTGCAACGGCGAAAGAATGGCCTGCACCTACCACATCGGCAACCAACATAGAGGTATTAAAATTCTTACCGAAACCTCCGTATTCTTCAGGCACTGAAACTCCCAAAATACCCAGTTCACCTGCTTTGGTCAGCAACGAAGGCATTAACTCAGGGTCTTCCTGTTTATCAATTTTATCTAAGTTCGGATAAACCTCTGCTTCCAGAAAATCGCGACAGGTTTGTGCAATCATCTGCTGCTCTTCATCAAATTCTTCAGGGATAAATACTTCCTGATAAGTGGTGTCTTTAATTAAGAATTCGCCACCTTTAATTGTCTTTTTTTCAGTTGTTTCCATTGTTATGAGATTTGAGAAATGAGATTTGAGGCTTGCTCAAAAGTCAAGTCAATACTATTAAAGTAATCGTCATTGCGAGGAACGAAGCAATCCTAAAACGATCGCTGGTTAAACCAAAGCATTAAGATTGCTTCGTGCCTCGCAATGACGGTTTTGCGCGTTTACAACAATTCAAATATCCCCGCAGCGCCTTGCCCGGTTCCTACGCACATGGTAACCATTCCGTATTTTTTGTTTTGTCTTTTAAGTTCGTTCATGATTTGCACCGTTAATTTTGCTCCGGTACAGCCCAGTGGGTGACCTAATGCAATTGCACCGCCGTTTACGTTAATCACATCAGGGTTTAAATCAAGGGTTCTGATTACCGCTAATGATTGTGAAGCAAAAGCCTCATTGAGTTCAATCAGGTCGATATCTTCTTTTTTCAAACCAGCTTGTTTCAATGCTTTTGGAATTGCTTCAATCGGGCCAATGCCCATAATACGTGGCGGAACACCTGCAACACCATAGCTTACCAATCGGGCAATAGGCTCGGCATTTAACTCTTTCATTTTCTTTTCCGAAACCACCAAAACAAAGGCTGCCCCATCTGATGTTTGAGAAGAATTACCTGCAGTTACACTTCCAACTGCATCAAAAACCGGTTTTAGTTTTGCCAGCTTATCAAGCGTTGTATCTGCGCGCGGACCTTCATCTGTATCAACCACATAAGAACGGGTTTTCTTTTTCAGATTAGCATCCAGGTAATTTTCGTTTACGGTAATGGGTAGCAAACCATCTTTTAAATGACCGTTTTTAATCGCATGAACTGCTTTTTCGTGCGATTTTAATGAAAAGACATCCTGATCTTCACGACTTACTTTATACTCTTTGGCTACTGCTTCGGCGGTTAAACCCATTCCCCAGTACCAATCGGGGTTATTTTTGGCTACCTCGGCATTTGGCACCAGTTTCCAACCACCAAAAGGCATTCCGCTCATAACCTCTACACCACCTGCAATAATACAATCGGCCATTCCTGCCTTGATTTTAGCAACTGCAGTGGCAATGGTATCTAAACCTGATGCACAATACCGGTTAACAGTAACACCCGGAACTTTATCTGTATCAAGACCCATTAGCGAGATCATGCGGCCAATGTTTAAGCCCTGCTCAGCTTCTGGTGTAGCGTTACCTACTATTACATCATCAATTTGTTCGTTATCTAAATTCGGAACCGATGCCACCAAAGCTCTGATTACTTCCGCAGCTAAATCGTCGGCCCTTGTGAAACGGAATACACCGCGGGGTGCTTTGCCCACAGCTGTTCGGTATCCTGCTATTATATATGCTTCCATTGTTTTAGTATTTCTTATGGCTTAAAGCCTATATTATCTTTTTATTTTATGCCCCGTCATGCTGAACTTGTTTCAGCAACGCTCAGTAAAAAGCTCCTATATAAGATTGCTTCGTACCTCGCAATGACGAATGGGCTAATTCCTCAACGGTTTCCCTTTTGTAATGATACTCTGAATCCGCTCCAACGATTTTCTTTCACCTGCCAGCGATAAAAATGCTTCCCTTTCCAGATCAAGTAAATATTGTTCGGTAACTTCTGTAGGAGCAGATAAATCGCCTCCACACATTACATAACCCAGTTTCTCGGATATTTTCTTATCGTGTTCAGAAATGTAATGCCCGGCGTACATGCTGTTTGCACCGGCATAAACAATCCCCAAACCCTGTTTGCCTAAAACTTTGATATCATTACGCTGAACCGGTTTGGTATAACCCGCATCAGCAAGTTCAATGGCTTTTGCTTTCGCATCCGCTAACAGGCGGTTACGGTTCATAGAAATTGAGAATTTATCTTTTTGCAAATAACCCAACTCATAAGCCTCATAACCCGAAGTAGAAACCTTAGCCATACCAATGGTGAGGAAACGATCTTTCAGGGCATTCTGCACAATCTGATCATCTTTATACTCGTCAGACGCACGAAGCGCAAACTCTTTAGTACCACCACCACCAGGAATTACACCCACACCAAATTCTACCAGTCCCATGTAGGTTTCGGCCGAAAGCTGAACATGATCGGCATGTAAGCTAAACTCGCAGCCCCCACCCAACGTTAGGTTATGAGGCGCTACCACCACCGGAATAGAAGAGTAACGGATCCGCATTGATGTATTCTGGAACATGCGGATCGCCATATTCAACTCGTCCCACTCTTGCTCTACCGCCATCATAAAAATCATCCCCACATTGGCACCAGCCGAGAAATTAGCCCCATCATTACCGATAACCAAACCACGGTAATCTTTTTCGGCCATATCAATGGCTTTATTGATTCCCGAAATTACATCGCCACCAATGGTGTTCATTTTAGTATGGAACTCAACATTCAAAATGCCATCGCCCAGATCAATAATAGAAACACCTGAGTTTTTCCAAACCGTTTTATTTTCGCGAAGGTTGTCTAAGATGATAAACTCATCGGTGCCCGGTAGGGCTTTATAGGTTTTAGACGGAATATCATAATACTTTTTAACGCCGTTCTCTACTTTATAGAAACTCGTATTTCCGGCAGCAAGCATTTCATGTACCCAGCTGGCAGCTTTATTTCCATACTGCTCCATACCTTCAAGCGCTTCTTTAACACCCACGGCATCCCAAAGTTCGAATGGCCCAAGCTCCCAACCGAAACCTGCTCGCATGGCATCATCAATACGGTAGAGTTCATCAGAAATTTCAGGAATCCTGTCTGATACATATTCAAACAAACCAAAAGAAGAGTGGCGGAACAATTCGCCAGCTTTATCTTTTCCTTTGGCAAAAATCTTCATCCGCTCGCGCAGGTTTTCAACCGGCTTGGTCATTTCTAAAGTAGCCGATTTTACCTTTTGCTGAGGTTTGTATTCCAGCGTTTTTAAATCCAGTGCCAGGATTTCTGTTTTACCATCTGCCGATTTTGTTTTTTTATAGAAACCCTGCTGCGTTTTATCGCCCAGCCATTTGTTCTCTTCCATTTTTTGCACATAAGCCGGAAGCTTAAACAAATCGTGTGCTTTATCATCGGGACAATTATCATAAAGGCCTTTAGCCACCTTAATCATGGTATCCAAACCCACTACATCCGAAGTACGGAAAGTAGCCGATTTCGGTCGGCCTAAAGCTGGTCCGGTAAATTTATCGACTTCTTCTACAGTTAAATCCAGTTTTTCTACCAGATGCAACAGCGCCATAATCGAATATACACCTACCCTGTTGGCAATAAAGGCTGGGGTATCTTTACACAAAACAGTGGTTTTACCCAAAAATTTATCGCCATAATGCATTAAGAAATCAACGATTTCTGGTTTGGTATGCGGCGTTGGTATAATTTCGAGCAATTTGAGGTAACGTGGCGGATTAAAAAAGTGGGTTCCGCAGAAATTAGCTTTAAAATCTTCGCTTCTGCCTTCGGCCATTAAGTGAATGGGAATGCCCGAAGTGTTAGAAGTAATTAAGGTACCTGGTTTACGAAATTGCTCTACCTGTTCGAAAACCTTTTTCTTGATATCGAGATTTTCGACCACTACCTCAATTACCCAATCGTAAGCCGCAATTTTCGACATATCATCGTCGAAGTTTCCGGTTTTGATTTTATTTAATGCTTTTTTGGTATAAACCGGCGATGGATTTGTTTTAACAGCTGTTTGCAAAGCGGCATTTACAATCCGGTTTTTTACAGCTGGGTTATCCAGCGCTAATCCTTTTGCCTGTTCTTCTGGACTCAGCTCTTTTGGGGCAATATCCAATAGCAAAACCTCTACACCAATATTGGCGAAGTGGCATGCAATACGCGACCCCATAATACCCGAACCTAAAACAGCAACTTTATTAATGCTTCGTTTCATTACTTTATATATTTTTCTTTAGGCCTGATTAAACCTGTACAAAGTGAATTTATTTTGTTTCAGATTACGTCCTGATTAATCAACAGTATACGCTACCGTGATCTCATTTAGTTTTATCAATAGATTAATGAATGTTTCTTTTTCCTTTTTGGTAAAGTGTTCATCCAGATACTCGTTAAATTTGCGTACAACACCTTTGGCCAGCTGCTTTTTTTCTTTACCAAAATCGGTTAGGAAAACTTTTACAGAACGTTTATCGCCAACGGATGTTTCGCGATAAATGAGATTAGCCTCTTCCATATTATTTAACATGCGCGAAAGGCTGGTGGCTTTTACACCCAGCAGGGCAGCAAGGTTAGAAACAGCAGTACCCTCTTCGTCGTTAATGTTAATAAGCATATAACCAATAGCCTGGGTAATACCAAAACTTGAAGCCATTTGGTTATATTTATTAAACATGTTTTGCCAGGCAAACTTAACATGGTAATCTATTGTTTGTTGTTGTTTCATTCCTTAATTTATTATGCTTGCATAACAAAGCTAACGAATGTATTTTGTTAATGCAATAGAAAAAATCAAAATAATTGTCAAAATTTTCTTATTATGGAAACACACAAATGAAAACGACTTAATATGTTAAACATGAAGCAACTTCTCTTGTTCTGCTCCTTCCTTTTATGGGGCTTAATTTGTAAAAGTCAGGTATCTTACTTCGGTAATTCGGCTGCTGTTAGCCAGAAACTGGAGGTTTTTAAAAAGACAACCACCCTTTTTACACTGCAATATGCAGATTATGCAGAGCTTGAAAAATTTGATAAGGCCATTAAAAAGATCTGGACCATTACACCTTATAAAATTATTAAGCCCGAAGAACTATCTCGCTACGATACAGTGGCCAATTATTCTTTTTTCTATTTTGATGGCTATCCCGAAAAAGCAGAAGGCACAACAATAGCGAATATTGTGTATACATTGAAACTGGTAACACCCGGCAAAAAGCCCAGGCTAAAGGAAGAAAGTGTACTGGCAACGGTTACGCTTTTTGCAGACAGATCGACCAATATACTCGTTGAAATTCAAGACCAGCAGTATGGATCGCAAAAAAGCATTAAGAACTATCTTTTATCGAACCTTTACAACAAATCGCATTTCCAGAATTGGTCGCCGGGCTTTTTAAGTGGTTATTTAAAACAAATTAATGATGGATTACAGGCTGCAGAAAACCGTGGGATAGATTACCAGTTTTATAACCAAGTACGTTTGCCCCAACTAGCTAAAGAAACCTTGTATATCCCTGAATATATTAAAGCAGAATTTTCGTCGAAACTGGCTCTCCTACCACCATCGGGCATTGTTGCCGAACCTTACAATTACAAGCTGAAATTTGTATCGAACAAAGAACTTGATAGCTTAATCCTAAATCAGGATACGCCTGTTAAATATGTGATTTACACCCAACGTTCTGATGATAAAATTATCAGCGTTTACGACAGTAAGGATAATCAGATTATTTACCAGCGATTTTACCCAAATTTGCCAAATTTTGAGATGAACGATTTAAGCGAAATAAAAAAGACGATTCTGGGAATTAAATAAAGACGCTGAAACAAAAAAAGTCCCGGCTTGCACCGGGACTTTTTTATTTTTATTTAAAAACAGACTAGTAAAGGGTAAACTCTACACGACGGTTTTGCTGACGGCCAGCTGCTGTTTTATTTGTAGCAATTGGTTGGCCCATGCCATAACCTGTAGCTTCGATACGTGATGCATTTGCACCTTGCGATACTAAATAAGCTTTAACAGATTCTGCTCTGTCTTTCGATAAACGTAAGTTCAATTCTTTTGAACCGGTATTATCGGTATGACCAGCTAATTTTAAGCTGAAGTTTTTCTGAATTAATAAAGCTGCAACTCTGTTTAATGATGCATAAGATTTAGAACGGATAGTCGCTTTACCTAAATCAAATTCAAGATTTTTAATCGCTTCGTTAACCACTTTACGGTCTTCTTCGGTTACGATTACTTTCTCTACTACTTTTTCAGGAGTTTTTAACGGACAACCCGCTCCATCTACTACAGTACCAGAAGGTGTATCCGGGCATTTATCTAATTTATCAGCAACACCATCACCATCTGAATCTTTAAGCAAATCGCTCATTTCTGAACGTAGTTTTGCATTTTCAGCTTTCTGTGCATCTAAATCACTTTTTAAACCTTCAGCAGTTTGTTTTGCACTAACCGCTTCATCATAAGTTAAAGCAACCGGGTTGTGGAAAGCCAATTGTTTTCCGCTACCCAAAGCAAACTCTAAACCAGCATAAGCATAGTTGTATTTGTCATTTCCTCCTCTGTAATAACCATCTAAGTTATCACCATCAACAAAATTGATGGTCCAGCCTAAATCGAAGTTAACGGCATCCGAAATTCTAAATTTAGCACCTAAGCCTACCGGAATAATCAATTCCTGAATATTTTTGTCGCCAGCATACAAAGAAGTACCTCCTGCAGTGGTAATGGTTGGTTTGTAACCTGCAATACCCGCACCTGCAGAAGCATAAAGCTGTAATGCATTTTCTTTCTTAAACATATCGATGTTAAACATGTTTACTACTGCATTTAAACTTCCTGAATAGGCCAGCTGGGTATCGAAAGCTTTTACCGGCGAATTGTTTACCACACCACTTTCGTAAGGTTCAGTATTATCGCCTTTTAATTTACCGCGTACTCCATCTAAACGAAGTGAGAAATAAGGGGTAATTTGTTTTTTAATGTACAAACCATAACCAAAGCCAGATTTGTTATTGCTAAAATCGTTTTTTCCTCCAAGTGGCGAAAGCGGAGTTAATACACCAGCGTTAACACCCACAGACCATGTTCTGAAAGTAGCTGAACTTGCCGGCTTTTCCTGGGCAGAGGTAACCGATCCGATAAGCAATCCAGCTAAAGCAACTGGAAGCGTTCTTAATAGTTGTAATTTCATAGTTTTTATATATAACGTTGAAAAAGCGTTATTTAACTATTGCAATAGTTATACCAAAACCTACAAACAAGTAAAAATACTTATCAACTTTTCCACAACTTTAAAGAAAAAAACGGGTATTCAGTACTTGCCTTGCGCTATTTAACGTCTCCTGCAAATTTCCACCGGGTACTGAAATTTTCGGGCAGTTGCTGGTTGGTTAACAAAGCTCTAACCATTTCAACCGGCATGTTATTTTCGTGCAGTATCCTGTTGTGAAACTGAATATTTGTCATTTTACCACTCTGCACCAGTTCTTTATGTAAGGTCCTGAATTGGAGCCCGCCTAACATGTAACCAATTTGGTAAAGCGGACCATAACCTCCGGTAAAAGAGCGGCGTACCTCGGCTTCGGCATTGGCCCGTTCAAAACCTACGCGATCAACCAAAAAATCGATACATTGTTTAGGTGTCCATTTGCCCAAATGATAGTTCATAGAAAAGATGATTCGTGCGCAACGGTGCATGCGCCAAAAAAGCATTCCGATTTTATCTTCAGGCGATTTGGGGAAATTTTGATCCCAAAGCAACATTTCCCAATAAAGCGACCAGCCTTCAGTCCAGAAAGGTGTACTAAACACTTTGCGGTAAGGCTTGTACCGGCTTTGCATAAAATATTGCAGGTTATGCCCCGGAATAAGCTCGTGAAAAACTACAGCCCTTGAAAAATGCCTGTTATTGCCACGCAAAGTCATCATTTTAGCCTCTTCGCTCATATCTTCTGTTGGGTAGGCAATCAGCACAGATTCTCCACCCAGAAAAAACGGGGCAAACAATTGTTCTTTCGGGCTTAGCATTCTCATCTGCCAACCTTCTTTGGCCAGTGGCGGGATACTAATCAGGTTATGTTTTTCTACAAAATTGATGGCTTCGTTGGCCAGTTCGTAAACCAGTTCTGGCTGCTTGCCGAGTTCCGGATAATCGGTTTTTACTTTTTCGAGTGCTTTTTTCCAATCGTTACCAAAACCCATTTGTTGCGAGGCTTTGAGCATTTCGGCATCACACCAGGCAAACTCCCTCATGGCAATGGCTTCAATCTGCTCGGGTGTATAAGCAATCATCTCGTCTTTTAATTTGCTCAATAAAGCTGGGCGGCCTATCGGATTACCAATAATACCGCTACCATCATCTACCGCATTAGAAAGCCGGCCAATTTTACCCAGTACATCAGCATAAGCCTGCAATGCACTGGCTACTTCAGGGTAAACTCCTTTTGTAGCCCTGGTAAATTGCGGATCGTAACCATCGTAAAATTTATAAGCTTCGGTAAATACGGCTAAGTATTGATTCACGGTTTGCTGTGCCCAAAAAGCCTGCATTGGTGTAACGATCAAATCTTTCTTCTCCACCGCTTTTGCAGTTTTCCTGATATTGTCTCGCAGCTGTTCAAATTGTAGCTGCACAGTTTTGCCATCCTGCTGTTGACCAACTCTGCGCTTTGCTTCAAAATCAATCAATGATTGGGCAAAAGGCAAAGTAAAAGTGCTGGTTTTAAATTCGGCGTAATTCTGTTGCAAACTGGCTGAATCTGAACGGATATCGCGTTTGAGCAAAATATAATCTACCCTTTCGTTTACCGTGAGCTTATTAAAAGGTAATGCGCTTAATTGTTTCTGCCAACCTACATAAAATTGTGCCATCCGTTTAAAATATTCCTCTGCACGTTTGAGGTTATATTTCCGGTTAAACATGGTTTTATCTGACTGATATTGGTTAATCAGCGGACTTACCAGACTGGCCTCATTGGTTTGGGCCTGCAATTTTAAAGTGATTGTTAAAAGTAAAAACAGGGAGCAAAGTTTGCGCATAGCAATAGATGGTTTGGGTTAGCTGACGCAATATAAAGAAACAGTAAGAATCGGCCATAAGGAAGCAATGTAACTTATTGAAGATATTCTGCCCTGGCCCGCTATAAAATAGTTACACGCAAGGCTTTTAAGCCACTTAAACCTTGCAGATCTTCCAGATCAAGATCTTCGGTTTCAGCACCTAGCACTTCTGTTTCCTGCAGGTATTTTACAAAAGGAAGGTAGTCTTCTATATCTCTTTTATTGAAGTAGATCAAGGCCAGTTTCTCGGGTTGGGTAAGCCGCTCTTCAGAGTTGCGAATAAGTACTTTGTCGATTCTTTTTTTAATCATCTGGTACCGGATGTTGTAGGCGCCTTCTACATCAAACTTTCTTTCATCAATCCTAAAACTGATATCGATGGGGTGATTGTGGATAAAAATCAACTGGGTAGTAGCCAGTTTTACAGGCAGATCGGGTTGGCGTTGCCGCACCATTTTAGCTATCGCTGCCATTGATGAAAGTTGCCACAAACGCAGGTTCTTCAGGTGAAAATGATTGAAAATCCGGTCGGGAGCAATAGACTGCCCTATGTAAATATCGTATTCCACACCGTCTGTCCTGAATTTTTCGAAATAGCAGGGAAATGACTCCTGCAATTTTTCGCGTTCGGCTTCGAAATAATTGTTAATATCGGTATTAATCAGTTGCATAGCAGTTTCTAAAGCCTGCCGGTTTTTGTACACCTCGCCACCCTGAACAGCAATTCTTTCGAGGTATTGACCGATAATCTTTTTCGTATGGGGATGCGATTGAGAAATGAGCTTTAAATAATCGCTGGTTTCTTCGTTGAGGAAAATATTGAGGCTGTTCTCATCGGTTGTATTCAGTTCTTCGCTCTGCAAAGTATTATTCCATTTGTTGCAGTTAAAGATAATTTCGACCAGTAAGGCATCGCTATAGGTTTTACTGAGTTGCTGGAGTGTATCTTGGAGCAGGCTCAGGTGCAGATTAAGATCGGCTTTGCTCGCCAGATTTCTTTCGGTGGTAGAGTTTCTGATATCTATTGCCCCATAAAATGGATAAACGTCTGTAAAGCTGATATCCTCCGTGCGCAGGGGCAAATTCTTTTTCTTATCGTGCAGGTAATGCCAGGCAGCTTCGTTAAATTTCCATTGTACAGCCGGTTGTATTGATGTATATTTCTCTTTGATGATGTTTTCGATCTCGAGATTAAATTCATCAATATAAACCTGCAACAGCTGGGCAATGGGTGCCAGTACCTGTTCCAATAGCGTAATTTTCTTTTCGTCGAAAGTTTCACCAACCCAGGTATGCATGCCTAACACGCCCACTAATACCTGATTATGAAATACGGGTAAAAGCGCCATCGATTTTACATTGAGTTCTCTAAACCGCTCTAGCCAGGGAAACATTTCCCTGCTTTCGGCCCAGATATCGGGCGAATAAAAGGAATTGGGGTTTGCCGCATAGCCCTCGGCAATTTGCTGAAAAGCTTCAGGACTTAAGGTTTCTTCTCCCCATACCGAGAAAAGTAATCCGCTTCCTCCTTTTACGTAACCATAAACCATCTTATTGTTAACCCTTACAAAAGGAAAAAGATCGAACTGGATATTGGCATTTTTGACGAGGACTTTAAGCGATTGAATGACCTCTGAATAAGCCACACCCTCATTACCCGGAGCACGGCTTAACCTTACGGCTTTAATATTTTCTACTGCCTGCCTTGCGGTTACATCGGTAATGGTTAGTACCGAAATCCCCCTGAATTCGAAAAGCGACAGGGGCAGTACCTGCTGCAATTTATCCAGTCCCGATGCTTCATTCAGGTATTGTTCCAACTCCCTGTAACTCAGTTCGGGCAAGGTTTGTTTAGCTTTTACTTCAATAAAGGCTGTATTTACGCCGATGTTAAAATAACCCGGCAAGCCCGTATCTAAGTTGGTAACTGAATGGTATTTTTCCTTTAACGGAGTATGAAAAGCATACAGTTGGTTCAGAATAAACGCATATATAAAATGTAGCCGATCCCAGGGTTGCTGTTGGGGTGTTCTCGAGCCGGCAAAAGTTTTGTAATCTTTTTCTTCCTGCTCCAACAATTCGTACATCAGCGCTGTACCGTAAAAAGTAATGGGCTGCATAGGTGCACAAAGACCCCAGGCCTGTTGATCTTCGGCCAAGGGTGCCGGCGATAGACAGGCATACACATGCTCCAACAGCAATTCGTGCTGGTAAATATCTTCAAGTGCAATTACCTGATTATCGATTCCCTGCTTCTCAAATTCTTTTAAAGCATTTCGATAAAGTGCCACCCTTACCGTTTGCTCTTCTTTGATTTTCAGGCGCAGGTATTGAATAAAAGGACCAAAAGAGATGGCCGCATCTACATCAGGCAAATCCGGATAATTGAGGGCAAGATTAAATATGCGCTTCTTCATCTCTTTAAATTTTAAATCAGGCAGTCAGCAATCCAAATGATACCAGATTGCCAATAGCTAAGATAAAAAATTGAAGCGATATTCAGCTACCAGCCAATGGCCTTATCATCCCCTCGGGGATCTGCCCCCCCCTGATAGTTCCCCCATGGGGTCCTCAGAATGGCATCTACCCTGCCGATTGATCCTCTTGGTACAATATGATAACCTTTGGCCTTTAATTTTTGAGTAGCCAGGCTATCAATTGCCTCTTTTTCTACATACACTTCGTCGGGTAACCACTGGTGGTGAAATTTCTTAGCTGCTACTGCCTGTTGCATGGACATGCCGAAATCAATTACATTAATAATGGTTTGAAACACCGAAGTAATGATGGTCGAACCTCCCGGGGTACCCACAACCATAAACAATTTCCCATCTTTTTCTACAATGGTTGGTGTCATAGAGCTTAACATTCTTTTATTTGGCGCAATGGCATTGGCTTCGCCACCAACCAAACCATACATATTTGGTGCACCGGGTTTAACCGAGAAATCGTCCATTTCGTTGTTAAGCAGAAAGCCTGCTCCTTTTACTGCAACTAAGGACCCATAAGAGCCATTTAAGGTTGTGGTAATCGAAACTGCATTGCCATAGCGATCTACGATTGAAAAATGCGTGGTTTCCTCATGCTCTTTTCCTTTAATTTCGCCGGCCAGTACTGCACTACTTGGTGTTGCAGCAGCCCAGTTAAAGTTTGCCATCCGGTTTTTATTGTAGGCCGCATCTAATAACTGTTGTTGCGGAACGGCATAAAAATCGGGATCGCCTAAATGTGTAGCCCGATCAGCATATACCCGCCTTTCAGCTTCCACAATTACCTGCACCGTTGAATCGGCATTATGTCCCCATTTTTTTAAGGGATAAGGCTCTACCGACTGGAGTAACTGGATTAAAGCAATGCCACCGCTACTGGTTGGCGGCATGGTAATAATTTTATAGCCTTTGTAATTGCCTGTAGTGGGTTTGCGCCAGGTGGCATGGTAGTTTTTTAAATCTGCTTTGGTAATTAAGCCCTTACCGCGTTGCATTTCGGCTACAACCGAATCGGCTACCGCACCTTCGTAAAAACCAGCTCTACCTTTTTCCTGGATCAGTTTTAAAGTATTGGCCAATTCTTGTTGTACAAGTACATCATTTTCCTGCCAGGTGTGCTCTAAATTTACAAGTGCAGTTCCGTTGGGATTAAAATCCATCAACTTTCTGTGCAAGCTGTTCAGTTCGCTGGCCTGGCGGTTGGTAATTTTAAATCCACCGTGTGCTAAATCTATTGCTGGTTGCAGCACCTGTGCCCAACTCAACTTTCCGTATTTTTTATGCGCTTCGACCATGCCATCAACAGATCCCGGCACGCCTGCAGCCAGATGTCCGTACAGGCTCTTATCTACAATCGGATTACCTGAAGCATCCAGATACATATCCCTGCTTGCTGCTGCCGCTGCTTTCTCTCTAAAATCTAAAGCATTTGTTTCACCGTTTGCCCCTCTGTATACCATAAAACCACCGCCACCAATATTACCGGCATTGGGGTAAACAACGGCAAGGGCAAACTGCACCGCAACAGCGGCATCAACTGCATTGCCTCCTTTTTTTAAAATATCGACCCCAACCTGCGAAGCTTCGGGATGGGCAGAAACCACCATGCCGTTTTTATATTCGCCACTGTTGTTCTTGCCTAATTGCCCGGTTACACAACCCGCCAATAAAACAACTACGCTCAGGCAGGTTAACGATCTTTTTAAATTATTGAGCGGCTTTATAGTTTTCAGCATCTTTATATATCTTTTCAATTACTTCGTTATTTTTCTCGGTAATTACTTTTCTTTTCAAGCTTAATTTTGGTGTAAGTTCACCACCATCAATACTCCACTCTTTAGGTAATAAAGCAAATCTTTTTACCTGTTCCCATTTACCAAAACCCGCGTTTGCTGCTTCAATAACCTCGTTATATTTAGCTAAAACCTGCTCGTTTTTAATGAGGTCTTCTATTGCCGTAAAGCTAATGCCTTTTCGACCTGCCCACGTTTTTAAGGTTTCGAAGTTAGGTACGATAAGCGCTGAAGGGAATTTCCTGTTCTCTCCCAAAACCAATATCTGTTCGATAAAGATCGATTCTTTATATTTATTTTCCAGCATCTGTGGTGCCACATATTTACCACCTGCTGTTTTAAACATTTCTTTTTTACGGTCAGTAATCTTTAAAAAGCGGCCATCTACCAGCTCGCCAATATCGCCTGTATGGAACCAGCCCTCCTGGTCTATTGCCTCACTGGTTAAATCGGGACGGTTGTAATAGCCTTTCATTACCTGGTGTCCGCGCGTTAACACTTCGCCATCTGCTGCAATTTTAACTTCTACACCTTTAATTACTTCGCCAACGGTGCCAAACATGGTACCACCAAAATGGTTTACAGTAATTACCGGCGAAGTTTCGGTTAAACCATAGCCTTCGAAAACCGGCATACCAGCTGCCCAGAAAATCCTGGCTAAACGCGGATTTAATGCTGCTCCTCCGGATACAATTACCACAATTTCTCCGCCCAAAGCTTCCTGCCATTTTTTAAATACCAGTTTACGGGCAATACCCAGTTTTAAATTATACCAGGCACCTGCGTTAACCGAATATTTCTCGGCCAATGCAACCGACCAGAAGAAAATCCCTCTTTTAACACCAGTTAAAGCCTTCCCTTTCTCCATAATCTTATCGTACACTTTTTCGAGCAGTCGGGGAACGGTAGAGAACGCATTAGGTTTTACATGCTGAATATCGGCAACAATGGTTTCCATGCTTTCGGCGTAATACACTGCAGTGGAGTTGAACAGATACAAATAAATGATCATCCGTTCGAAAATATGTGATAGGGGCAAAAAGCTCAGCCCTTTTTTAACGCCTTCGGGTATTACTACCGATGAATTTACAAAGTTGGCCACCAGGTTATTGTGCGTAAGCATCACCCCTTTAGGTGTACCTGTTGTACCAGATGTATAAATCAAAGTTAAAACATCTTCAGGTTCAACTTTTGCGCGGTAATCGTCGAGATTGATCTCTGTAGCAGACTTTCCTTCGGTTATTAATACATTCCAGTTTTCTGCTTCGGCAATTTCATTAAAACTGTAAATCTTAATGGCTGGATTGATGGCATCTGCACAGGGTTTTATTTTTTTATACAATTCTTCATCTGCTACAAATACGATCGAAATCTCAGCGTCCTTTAATATGAATTGAATATCGTGTTCGGCCAGCGTTGGGTATAATGGAATCTGGTAAGCCCCGATCTGGTTGGCGGCAAAATCGGCAATGTTCCATTCTGGCCTGTTGTGCGACATTACAGCCACTCTCCCGCCCTTGTTAATACCTTGTTTAATTAATCCGCGGCTTAAATTATCTACCGCTGTACAAAAATCGGCTGTACTATAATTTATCCATTTACCTTTAATTTTTCCGCTGATGAATTCCTGCTTAGGATTTTCGAGGCTATATTTCAAAAGATCAAAAACCCGTTTAATTTCTGCCGCCATATGAATTGTTATTATTTGGTTAAGTTAAAAAATCAATCATAAAGATTGATCATTATGTGCCTCTTTAATTAAAATAATACATCCTGCTTAGCCAAAAGCTGTATTTATTCTCATCAAAAATTTAAAATTAAACTTAGCAATTACAAAATTACTATGCAAGCATTGTTTTTTAATCGTTCCGGATTTTGACCTTAAAAACAGAAACGGCATTAAAGTTGTTAGGCTGATAATTATTTTACAAAAACATATCAATTATGAAAAAGTTATTTACAATTTTAGGATGCATTGCATTATTCGCACTGAGTACAACAAACGTTAAAGCTCAAAACTATAAAACCGGATTAGGTTTAGGTATCGATTTTGGCGATGGTGCTACATTGGTAGGCCCATCCATCAGACATCACTTTAGTCCAAAAGCTGCTATTCAGGGCGATGTTTTATTTGGTGGTAATTCTACAATTATCCAGGGATTTTTACAGTACAATTCTTCTATTCCAGGCGCAAGAGGCTTAGATTGGTATCTAGGTGGTGGTCCGTCAATTCAATTGTATGATGGTGGCTCTAACTTTTTCCTGGTTCCGATGGTTGGTTTAGATTATAAATTCAGCGGGGCACCATTGGCTTTGGCTTTAGATTGGAGACCAAGGATTTATTTGGGCAGCAACGACAGTGATTTTAATGCCGGCAGATTTGGTTTAGGCTTTAGATATACTTTCTAGACAATGGCAGCGCATTAGCGCTAAGCATAAAAAAATCCCGTAAGAAATTAATCTTACGGGATTTTTTTATGCCCTAGTGAGCGCTGTTAACAGAAACTGTTAACTAAACTCCTGTCCATTTTTTCAATACTGCTTTCTGAGCGGCTGTTGCATTTTCGTTAACAGTTGCCTTCAAGCGTACATTCGGGTTTTCTTTCAGGGTTAAAGAAATTTCTTTCTCCAGGCCATCGCGTTTAACTTTAAGTTTCAGCACATCGCCAATATTCTTTTTAGCTACCAATGGCAATACATCTAATGATAAAGCCGGGCTTTTTAACCTGATAGTTGAAAGGGCATCGCTCAGTGAAGTATCATCTAAGGCCAGTACCACATCATTAACATTTAATCCACTAATCCAGGCAGCAGAATTTCTTACCGTAGCCGTAATGGTTAAACCCTCGCTGCTGAGCTGTCCGCTGGCACCAGTAACAGGTTTTCCCGGAGTGGCATTTTCGGTCGAAACATCAACACCTGCATAGCCGAAATATTTTACGTACTCTACATCATCTACACCGTTAACATATTTCGCCCAGAAATTGGTAAAACTAATTCCAGATATTTTTTCAACCATGGCTTTAAATTCGGCATCTGTATAGCCGCGTTTTAAAGTTTTGCATTGCAGGTACATGGCTTTCATCACATCATCCAAACTTTTAGCACCTTTTGTGGCGTTAATAATTTCAAGATCCATCAAAATACCAATCACCTCACCTTTATTGTAGTAAGAAATCGAATTGTTTTTTGAGTTCTCGTTCGGACGATACCCGATGATCCAGGCGTCATAACTAGAAGAAGCGGCCGACTGGTATTTGGCACCAGGAGTATTTAAAACCGTACCTACACCTCCTGCCAAATCTTTCAAAAATTCGTTTACATCAGTAAAACCTGCACGGTGTAAATATTTATTCTCGTAATAAGAGGTAAAACCTTCGGCCACCCAAAGGTTAGTGGTGTAATTCTCGTTATCGTAATCGAAGGGGCCTAATGCAACCGGACGCAAACGTTTCACATTCCAAAGGTGGTGATATTCGTGTGCAACCAAACCTAAAAAGCCTTTATAACCTTCGGCGGTATTGTAGGCATTTCTGGTTGCCCCCAATGTAGTAGAGTTTAAATGCTCTAAACCACCACCACCTTTTAAAAAGTTATGTACAATAAAAAGGTAGTATTTATTTGGGTTTTCGCCATAAACAGCAGTTTCTTTCTCTACAATTTTAGCCATATCTACTTTAAGTTTTTCTTTATCGTAGTTACCACCACCGTACATGGCCACTTCATGGCGAACACCCGCAGCAGTAAACTCAAAAGTATCCTGGTTACCTACTTCAATCGGGCTATCATATAAAATATCAAAATCGCTTGCTTTATAGGTAAACTGCTCGCCTGCAACCGGAGTTAGGCCTGTAGAAACTTTAGACCAGGTATTAAAAGGAATAATCTTAACCGTACTTGGCGATTTAACCATTCCGTCAGGATGCATAAAAATTGCCGTAGGCGATAAAAATGCATGCGAGTCATCGATAAATGCTGTACGAACAGAAATTTCGAATGCATAAACACGGTAATTGATCTGAATATCTTTCGCTTTTGCCGAAAAGATCCTCCAGATATTTTTCCTCACTTTTTCTACTTTAACCTCTTTGCCTGCTGCAGTAGCTTTGAACTCTTCCACGCTTTTTTCAAATTCGCGAACCAGGTAAGAACCAGGGGTCCATACCGGCATTTTTACATCAACATAATCCTTTGCCAGGCCAGAAATATTCATCTGCACCTCTGCGTAATGTGCTTGCGGCTCTTTAAAAGAAACCTCAAAGCCTATTTTTACCTGCGCCTTCGCTGCCATAATACACGTTAGTAGTAAAACTAAACTTAAAATTGATTTTTTATTAAACATATTCACTTGCTTTGCTGCAAATTTAGATTTATTGATGGGTTTTCACTATGAAATAGCTAAATGTGATGTAAAATTTTCATTGTATCATGGTTGATGGTTAATGGTCTTTTGGTCGGCCAAACTATAAACGTCAACCATAATTCTTGCCTTTAACTAAGTTGTAGCATATAAATGCCAATTACATCTTGTTTACGAGGGGTTAACTCCCCTCTGAAAACTGCAAACTCCAAACTATAGCGCTGTAACATCCTTAATACAACAAATTTAGGACTAAACTATTTGGATATTTTTGCGCTCTAATGCTAGGGTATTAATGCTATTTTAATGTCCGGAACACGCACGACACAAATTTAAACATGAAGAAAAGGTATATTTTTTATGCTGTTTTAGCTCTGGGCCTGGCCTATCTGGTATATTACAGAATTAACGCAAACAAAAAACTAGAGGGAAAAGGCGGAGCATCTGCCGGTGCAGGAAAAGGTAAAGCAGGTGGTAAAGACGGCAAATCGGCACCGCTTGTGGTAGATGGTATTATAGTAAAACCGGTATCGTTTAATAACGACCTGGAAGTAACTGGTGCCATCGAAGCCAATGAATCGGTTGTGTTAAAAAGTGAAGTATCGGGGTTGGTTACCGGCATTTATTTCCAGGAAGGCACCACGGTATCAAAAGGAAGTGTGCTGGTAAAGGTAAACGACAGAGATATACAGGCGCAATTGCAGGATGCGTTAACGAAACAAAAACTTTCTGCCACTAATGAAAACCGGGCAAAACAATTGCTGGCTAAGGGGGCAATCAGTCAGGAAGAATACGATACGGCCCTGGCAGATTTAAAATCTTTACAGGCGCAAGCGCAATTAATCAGGGCACAACTGGCAAAAACGACTATCCGGGCACCTTTTACCGGCCGGGTGGGTTTACGCAGCATCTCTGCCGGAACCTATTTAACACCTGCCACGGTAATTGCCAATCTGGTGAGCACCAATCCGGTTAAGGTTACCTTCTCCGTACCAGAGAAATATGCCGGTCAGGTTAAAATAAGTTCTGAAATTATTTTTACTACCGATGGTTCTTCAAAAGAGAACAAAGGAAAAGTATATGCTATAGAACCTGGTATTAATGCCACTACGCGTACTTTACAAATCAGGGCTTTGGCACCAAATGCCGATAATGCACTGTTGCCTGGCTCATTTGCCAAAATTAAACTGGCCTTAAATACGCTTCAAAATGCTATTCTGATCCCTAACGAAGCCGTTATTCCGGTGTTAAAGGGTAAAATTGTTTATATCCAGAAAGATGGCAAAGCACAGGAAGTTAAAGTAGAAGCAGGCACCCGTACCGATGAAAACATTGTGATTACTTCGGGATTAAAAGCAGGCGACACCGTTTTAACCACAGGCTCGATGGCTTTGAAGAAAGATGCGCCGGTTAAAGTTCATTTGGTTAAAGAATAATTATGAGTATCTCCACCACGAGTATAAAAAGGCCCGTTCTGGCCATTGTGATGAACCTGTTGATTGTTCTCTTCGGGATAATCGGCTATACCTTTCTGGGGGTGCGCGAGTATCCTTCTATCGATCCAACGGTGGTTTCGGTAAGAACCTCTTACCCTGGTGCCAACTCAGATATCATTGAATCGCAGATTACTGAACCGCTTGAAAAATCAATCAACTCGATTGATGGGATCAGGAATATTTCCTCGTCCAGTAACCAGGGAGCCAGCAACATCACCATTGAGTTTAACCTCGATAAAAACATTGAAGAGGCGGCCAATGATGTTCGTGATAAAGTTTCGCAGGCCGCCAGAAACCTTCCTAAAGATATTGACGGGCTACCGGTTGTAAGTAAGGCCGATGCCAACTCTGATCCGATTTTATCGATGACGATCCAGAGTGATAAACGCAATACACTTGAGTTAAGTGATTTTGCCGAAAACGTAATTGCCGATCGTATTCAAACCATTCCGGGCGTAAGTAGTGTTCAAATTCAGGGGCAGCGTAAATATGCCATGCGCATTTGGATGGACCCAAATAAACTGAGCGCTTATGGCTTAACCTCGCAGGATATTGTTACCGCTTTGGATAACGAGAACGTAGAACTTCCCTCGGGAAAAATTACCGGCGCAACGACCGAACTTACGGTAAAAACCCTTGGTAAATTAACCAACGAAAACGAGTTTAATAACCTGATCCTGAAATCAGACAGCAACCAGGTAATTAAATTAAAGGATGTGGGTTATGCCGTTTTAGGTCCCGAGAACGAGGAGACTGTTTTACGCGAATCAGGCAGGCCGATGGTGGCCATTGCCATAATCCCGCAACCGGGAGCCAATTACCTCGATATCAGTAAAGAATTTTACAAACGTTTCGACAAATTAAAGGCCGATATTCCACAAGACATTAAATTAAAAGTAGCCTTAGACAATACGCTTTTCATTAAACGTTCGGTTACCGAAGTTGCCGAAACCATCGGTTTATCGCTGGTACTGGTAATTTTAATTATTTACCTGTTTTTTAGAGACTGGGCCATCGCTTTCAGGCCGTTGATTGATATTCCGGTATCACTTATTTTTACGTTCTTTATCATGTATGCCTTTGGCTTTTCGATAAACGTATTGAGTTTACTGGCCATTGTACTGGCAACAGGTTTGGTGGTGGATGACGGGATTGTAGTTACCGAAAATATCTTCAAAAAGGTAGAAGAAGGCATGTCGCCCTTTGAAGCTGCCATAAAAGGATCGAACGAAATCTTTTTTGCTGTAATTTCGATCTCCATTACGCTGGCGGCAGTGTTTTTACCGGTAATTTTCTTACAAGGATTCGTAGGGCGTTTGTTCAGGGAGTTTGGCGTGGTAATCGGGGCTGCCGTATTGGTATCAGCCTTCGTTTCACTTACCCTTACACCGATGCTTAATGCTTACCTGATGAAGAAAGGAGGGCATAAACCATCGCGTTTCTACAACTGGACTGAACCTTATTTTGTAAAATTAAACGATGCCTACGAATCGAATCTGAATAAATTTTTAGATAAAAGATGGCTTTCAGTACCGATTATCCTGGTGTGTATGGGCCTTATTTTCCTTTTCTGGAAGATATTACCCAAAGAAACCGCTCCCTATGATGACCGCAGTGCCATCAACATTAACGTATCTACACCCGAGGGAGCTTCTTTTGCCTATACCGATAAGTTTATCATGAAACTGAACCAGTTGGTGATCGATTCTGTTCCCGAAAAGAATGTAAACATTACCATTAGCTCACCAAGTTTTGGTGGTTCGGGTGCTGTAAACTCAGGTTTTGTGCGTATGGGCTTAACCGATCCGGAAACACGTGAACGTTCGCAAAAAGACATTGCAGACATGCTGACCCGGGTTACCAAAAAATACACCGAAGGAAAAACCATTGTGAGCCAGCAGCCTACCATTTCTGTTGGTCGCCGGGGCGGTTTACCCATTAGTTACATTATTCAGGCACAAAATTTTGAAAAGCTACGCGAGAAAATCCCATTGTTTATGGATGCAGTAGCCAAAGACCCTACATTTACCGTTTCGGATGTGAACCTGAAATTTAACAAGCCGGAAATTAACCTGACCATCGACCGCGATAAAGCCAAAAATCTGGGGGTTTCTATTTCGGCCATTGCACAAACCTTAAATTTAGGTTTAAGCGGACAAAGGTTCTCTTACTTTTTCATGAATGGAAAACAGTATCAGGTAATTGGCCAGTTCGATCGCGGTGACAGAAAAGATCCTTTGGATTTGAGTTCGGTCTACGTACGTAATGACAAAGGCGAACTGGTTCAGCTCGATAATGTGGTTACTGATAAAGAAGAAAGCAGCCCGCCACAATTGTACCGCAACAACCGTTTTATTGCCGCTACGGTTTCGGCAGGTTTAGCGCCGGGTAAAAGTATTGGCGAAGGCATCGACGCCATGGATGCAATCTCGAAAAAAGTATTAGACGAAACCTTCTCAACCGATTTGAGTGGCGAATCGCGCGATTTTAAAGAAAGTTCATCTAACACCTTCTTTGCCTTTGGCCTGGCTTTGTTACTGGTTTATTTAATCCTTTCGGCACAATTTGAAAGCTTTAAAGATCCGATTATTATCATTTTAACTGTACCTATGGCCGTTGCCGGGGCATTTTTATCGCTCTGGTTATGTGGCCAAAGCTGGAATATCTTCAGCCAGATTGGTACCATTATGCTCATTGGTCTGGTAACTAAAAACGGTATCTTAATTGTAGAATTTGCCAACCAGCTTAAAGAAAAAGGCATGGCCATTCCGGAAGCCATCAGAGAAGCTGCCGTTTCGCGTTTACGCCCTATTTTAATGACCAGTTTGGCTATTGCCATTGGTGCCTTGCCTATTGCACTTGCTTTGGGTGCTGCGGCAAAAAGCAGAATGAGTATGGGAACCGTAATTGTGGGTGGTACCTTGTTCTCATTGGTATTAACGCTGTTTGTAATCCCTGCCATTTATTCGTATTGGGCCAAACCTTACAAACCGAATAAAGAATTAAAAGAAGCGCATCGTTTTGAACAGGAAGCTTTACATATAGAAGAATAAGATGAGCAAGAAATTAAGAATATTTATCCTGCTGATAAGCTTATCGCTTTCGGGTTTTGCACAAGAAAAGCTAAGCCTGCAACAGGCCATTACCATTGCTTTACAGAATAACTACGATATCAAAATCAGCAAAAACCAGATCGACATTGCAAAAAACAATGCCAATATCGGTAATGCAGGTATGCTGCCTAACCTCACCGGAAGTTATACCAACGGAGGGAGCATCCAAAATACACGGCAAACGCCTGCAACCGGGCCGGATAGGGTAATTACGGGTGCTAAAAGCACCAATAACAGTTATGGTGCCGATTTAAACTGGACCATTTTTGATGGTTTTAGCATGTTTGCCAATTACGACAGGCTGAAAGAACTGCAAAAACAAGGTGAACTGAATGCCCGCTTAACCATTTTAACTACCGTAGCTGATGTAATTACGGCTTATTACGATGTGGTAAGGCAACAACAGCTGGTTATCGCGGCTGATAGTGCTATGGATGTTTCCGTTTTGCGCGCTAATATTGCCAAAACAAAATTACAACTCGGCCGTGGCTCAAAACTGGATGTATTAAGCGCACAGGTAGATTACAATACAGATACTTCAAGCTATTTACAGGCTAAAAACACTTTGCAGGTTGCCAGGGTACGTTTAAACCAGTTAATGGTGAGGGATATCAGCACTTCTTTTTCGGTAGAAAATAAAATTGAGGTAGATAAAGGTATTTCGTTTAGTAAAATGGCCGAACTAGCCGGGCAGCAGAACCCCAATGTGCAGAACGCCTTTATTAATCAGCGCATTGCTGCTTTAAATCTAAAATCGATCCGCGGGGCCAGGTACCCATCGGTAAGCTTAAATTCGGGTTACAGCAGGGCAAACAGTACCAGTCCAACAGGCTTTAACCAAAAATTTGCTGCAAACGGATTTACCTATGGGGTTACCGCAAGTATTAATTTGTTTAATGGTTTTTTACAGCGCCAGCAAGAGCGTAATGCAAAAATAGAGATCGATAACTCGGCCATTACCCTGAATAAAACCAAGCTGGATGTAAACGCACAATTGCTTACTGCCTACGAAAATTACAACACCTACCTGGATTTGATTAAGCTTGAGCAGCGAAATGTAGATATTGCCAAAGAAAACCTGGATATTACCTTAGCTAAATACCGATTAGGCAGCATTGCCCCTTTAGAACTGAGAGAAGCACAACGCAATGCAATTGATGCACAAAACCGCTTTATCGAGATGCAATACCAAGCCAAAATAGCAGAAACCACATTAAAAACAATTAGTGGAAGTATTGATTTATTAAACTAAATTTATAACAATGATTTGCTAACCTGGATGGTTACCTCCTTAAAATCGTGATTAGGCAGTTACTGTTGAATTTTGGCAATAAAACATTTAAATATTACAATTGCTTGTTAAAAAATATAAACTACTGATTAAAAACCATTAGTAAATTTATATTGAGGTTAAAATACTGCCAATAAGCGTTAAAATGAAGTAACGAAATTATTGAATGTTTAAAATTTTGTAATAAATCTTTATATTTAATCCATGATACTTGTTGCAGATAGTGGCTCATCAAAAACGGATTGGATGGGCTATCACAATGGCGAAACTATTAAGTTTAGTACGCCGGGAATAAACCCTTATTTTTTAAGTGAGCAAGAAATTGCCAGGTTAATTTCTAAAAACGAGTCCTTAATCCAATATGCAGATGAGGTTAAAGAAATTTACTTTTTCGGCGCAGGTTGCTCATCTCCCGATAAACACGAGGTGGTTTCGAACGGGTTATCAACTATTTTTACCAAAGCTTTTATTTCTGTAGACCATGATCTTTTAGGGTCTGTTTATGCTACATGTGGAAATGCTGAAGGCTTAAACTGTATTTTAGGTACCGGTTCAAACATTTGTTATTTCGACGGGAAGAAAATCCATGATGGCCACCATGGCTTAGGTTATGTTTTAGGCGATGAGGGCTCAGGTACCTTCTTTGGAAAAAAAGTATTGTTAAGCTATCTGTACAATAAAATGCCTTCAAATTTAGCTGCAGAATTTAAAAAGACATTCCCCGCAGAAAAGGAGCAGATTATTACCAATGTGTACCAAAAACCCTTTCCAAACATCTATTTAGCAGGTTTTAGCCGCTTCATGGCCAACCATAAAGACCATCCTTTTATTCAGGAAATATTAAGAAAAGGCTTTCAGGAATTCGTAGATACCAACATTAAGGATTACCCCAAACATAAAAATGTACCCTGCCATTTTGTAGGTTCAATAGCCTATTATTACCAGGATGCACTCATTTCGGTATTGGTAGAAAATGGCATCGAACCCGGTAAAATATTACAAAAACCGATCGATGAACTGTTTAATTTCATTTTGCATAAAGAAGGCATCATACAACAAGCCAGTTAAAGCAAAACTTATATTGTGGCTATAAATAAAAGGCTATATATAAATTGTTAAAATATGCTTAAGATTGTAAACATAACGCAACAAACATTTGTTATAGTTTTAAGGGCATATAATTGCTAACACATATGAAGAGAATACTGGTAGTAGATGATGATATTGAGGTTTTAGAAACCATACAATTGATATTGGAAATTGGGGGATTTAAAGTTTCGGCATTAAATGACGGAGAAGAAATTTTTAACCGCATAGCACAGTTTAATCCTGATTTGATCTTACTTGATATTTCACTGGGACATATAGATGGCCGTATTTTGTGCGAACAGTTAAAATCTATAGAAAGCACTTCGAAAATTCCGATTTTATTGATTTCAGGATTATATGATCCAAAGGATTTTACAACTTTGAATTACGGTCAGGATGATTTCTTATCGAAACCCTTCCAGATGGATGTGTTGCTGAAGAAAATTTCAAAGATCCTTTCCTTAGAAGAAGATCAACCTAGTTTTCTTTTAAACTAAGCGTAACATACACGATTTTAAAGCCAAAAAATGTAGCATTTTTTGGCTTTCTTTTTTTCTCTTCTTCCATCATCCATTCCCCTCTCCCATCCTCCCCCGCCTGTCATTTTGGCAAACAAAACCCTTTGGAACAACCCTTGTTATGCAGGATATAGATTAAACAATTTATTCACATATGAGCATACAGGAAAAAGGAAATATCTCGATACACACTGAGAACATCTTCCCGATAATTAAGAAGTTTTTATACTCTGATAACGAAATTTTTCTTCGTGAGTTGGTTTCTAACGCGGTAGATGCGGTTCAAAAAATTAAAAGACTAGGTTCTCTGGGCCAGTTTAACGGCGAAGTTGGCCAGCCATTGGTACAGGTTGCGGTTGATAAAGCTGCAAAAACCATTACCATTAGCGACAATGGCTTGGGTATGACTGCCGAAGAAATTAAAAAATACATTAACCAGGTTGCATTTTCTGGCGCAAGCGAGTTTGTAGAAAAATTTAAAGATGCAAAAGATGCTAACGAAATCATCGGTAAATTCGGATTAGGTTTCTATTCGGCATTTATGGTGGCCGATCTGGTTGAAATCCAAACCTTATCCTATCAGGAAGGTGCTGAACCAGCACGTTGGGTTTGCGATGGCAGCACCGAATTTGAAATCACAGAGGGCACTAAAACCAGCCGTGGTACCGATATTATCCTGCATGTAAACAAAGATTCGGAAGAGTTTTTAGAAGAATCGAAACTTCAGGAAATTCTTGATAAATACGCTAAGTTTTTACCGGTTCCAATTAAGTTTGGTACGAAAACAGAATCTGTTGAAGATGGTGTTGACGAAGAAGGTAAAGCAAAATATAGCGATGTTACCGTTGATAACATCATCAATACCACCAACCCTATCTGGACAAAAGCTCCTGCAGATTTGTCAGACGAAGATTACCTGAGTTTTTACCGCGAATTATATCCGTTTTCGGAAGAGCCGCTATTCTGGATCCACTTAAACGTAGATTATCCGTTTAACTTAACCGGTGTATTGTATTTCCCTAAGTTGAAGAACGACTTCGAAATGCAACGCAACAAAATCAAATTATACTCGCGCCAGGTATTCATTACCGACGAGGTAAAAGATATTGTTCCTGAGTTCCTGATGTTATTGCATGGTGTAATCGATTCGCCGGATATTCCGTTAAACGTATCACGTAGTTTCTTACAAGCAGATAGCAATGTTAAAAAGATCAACAACTACATTACCAAAAAGGTAGCCGATAAATTGGCCGAATTATTTGCCAAAGACCGTAAGGCTTATGAAGATAAATGGAAAGACATTGGTCTTTTTGTTAAATACGGTATGATTAGCGAAGAGAAGTTTTACGATAAAGCCAAAGATTTCGCCCTGGTTGGAAACACCAAAAACGAGCTTTATACTTTACCGGAGTACAAGGAAAAGGTATCGCCATTACAAACCGATAAAAATGGCAGCGTGGTTTATTTATATACCAACGATGCTGCTAAACAGGATGCATTTATCCAATCGGCCAATAAAAAAGAGTACGATGTACTGGTTCTGGATTCGCCAATCGATAACCATTTCATCAATCAGTTAGAGCAGAAACTGGAAAAAACATCAATTAAACGTGTTGATTCGAGTGTTGCGGATAAGCTGATTGAAAAAGACGAGCAAAACGAGCACGTTTTAACAGAAGATCAGGTGAAAGAAGTAACCGGTATTTTCGAAAAAGCCATTACCAAACCGGGTATGCACGTAGAAATTGTGGCATTACACCCTGAAGAGCTACCTGTTACCATTACGATGGATGAGTTTATGCGCCGTATGAAAGATATGGCTGCCATGGGTGGCGGAATGGGCTTTTATGGCCAAATGCCAGACAATTACAAAGTTGCTATTAACGGTAACCACAAGTTGATCAGCAAAATCCTTAAATCGGACGAGACTGAGCAAAGTACTTTAGCTAAGCAAGCCGTAGATTTAGCGCTGCTGGCACAAGGCATGTTGACCGGAGCTGAGTTAACTGCTTTCGTTAGCAGAAGCGTAGAGCTAATCTAAGCAGCCGTAAAGCGAATATATTTAAAGGGGAGCACCAATAATGGTTGCTCCCCTTTTTTATGGTTTAATCAAAAATCAGGGCACAAAAAAAGTCCCGATTTACATCAGGACCTTAGGTAAGAATTTTCGGGAACTCTTAGATTAAAATTAATATTTTATTAGCTGGCTAATACGCCTTGTTTCTGATCTACGTTAAAGTAATCTTTATGCTCTTCGATCATTTTGGCAATTGTAGCCGCTTTAGTATCAGTGATTTTAAATTCGAACGCAGGCTCCTGGTTTTTCTTAGATCTAACCATTTTCTCAGTATAAAAACGGTATACCAAACCATTGGTTAATAAACCATATTTAGCTTTTGTTTTACGGAAATACTTAGATAAGCGCGAATCGTGGATATCTAAATTATCGTTGTGGTGTTTACACTCAACCAGAATAGTTGGCTCGCCATCTTTCATAATGGTATAATCCACCTTTTTACTTTTCTTAACACCAAAATCTAAAACTGCTTCAGATTGAACCTCAGAAGGATCAAATCCTAAGATTTGAATAAAAGGCATTACTAAGGCATTCCTGGTTAAATCTTCAGATTGAACTTGTGGAAGCATTTTCTTAATTCTTACGGTAAATTGCCCGATTTCGTCTTTTAATTCCATGGTAAATATCTTTATTGGTAATTAATTTTTTAAGTTATACTGATTGAATACCGAATTAGCTGTGATGATGATCTGATCTAAACTTTGTTTATCGAAAAAATTCCTGTTCAACATATCAACCATATAGGTTAGCTTAGTAATATCAGTTGCACGCATGGTGAACTGAAAACTTTTCATACCATCTTTAATCGCTTGTTGAACGTAATTACGCACAACCAAAAAAGATTTTCTAAAAGCGTATTCGCTGTCCAGCTTACCTTCTACCAAATTTTTCATATCGAGATTGCTGTACTCATTCTGCATTCTCTGATAAATATCTGCGTTAACCCCTTGTTTTTTGAGGATCCCGTTGTAGTAGATCTTATTAAGTAAGTACTCGTATTCGTTGTGTTTCATTTGGAGGAAGATAGATGTAGGGGAATATTTTCTTTTTTCGGTATTCTTTATTTTTCTTGTTTTCTAATGTTAATTTTTAACCCAGTATTGTATGGCCTGTTTTTAATTTGCTTATCTACAGGCTACACAAGATTGGGCAGGCAGATGTTCTTCATCGGGAGCTTTTTAACACTTCCAATTATTTGTTTTTGGCAAACAGTTTAAAGATTAGAAAAAGAAGTTAGGCTGGTAATTTTTTTACATCAACCCCGTAGAATTTTACACGAAACCCCCGGTTTTTTCAGACAAAACCAGGGAGAAGTTTTTTTTAGCCCAATTGTTAAATCAATGCATTTTTATTTAACTTGCAATCAAATCATAAAAACAAACATATTTAATAATCATGAATCTAAAATGCGTTGTTATTGACGACGAGCAGCATGCAATTGAGGTACTAACAGATCACATTGCCGAAATGCCTGGTTTAACGGTTTTTAAGACTTTTACCAGCCCTGTACAGGCACTTACAGAAATTAGTGTTGACGATGAGATTGATTTATTGTTTATGGACATTGACATGCCAGGCATAAACGGTCTGGAGTTGGCTAAAAATATCAGAGAGAAAGCTAAATATCTGATATTTACAACCGCACATCCAGACTACGCCCTACAAGCATTTGATGTACAATCGGATCAATACTTACTTAAACCTATTTCTTTTGCAAAATTTGCATTAGGCATTGACCGCATTTTAAAGAAAGAGGCTAACGCTGCAAAAGCTACTCCGAAAGAAGCTGAGCAAGTTGCTGCCCTTTATATTAAAGGCGATCATAAGTATGCTTTTTCGAACATCGCCATTGATGAGATACTTTACATCAAGGCTTTACAGAATTACATCCAGATCATTACCAAATCTGAAACCCATACAACCTACCTTACATTAAAGGAGATTGAAAAAGCACTTGAAACTCATGCGTTTATCAGGGTTAACAAATCAAATATTGTTGCCAAAACTGCCATAAAAAAGGTTGATGGCAATATTATCCGTTTGGTAAACAATGAAATGATACAAATTGGAGAAGGCTATAAAGATGCTTTCTTTGCCTATGTTCAAAGTAGCTTACTTAAATCTACTAGAAACCAGTAGTAGTAAGTACAATGATGCTCCAGGTACCATTAGTTGCAATTGTTTGGCTTTGATCGCTAGTTGGAGTTGTTTCAAAGTTGTTTTGGTCTTTGATACTTTTATAAACGAATACCGTTTTTTTAGTCAATTTGGCTGTTTGTTGCATTTTCATGATTGAATATACTTTAAATGTTAGAATTATTAGAATTATATTAAGAACGGTTATTAAAAATTTTTCACCCGTTCATGATTTATTAAAGAATTGTTAAAAGCGAATCGCTAACTAGATTGCAAATATCCAAGTACCCTGTGTCGCAATTGTGTGGCTTTGGTCAGTTGGATTAGTACTGAAGTTGTTTTGATCTTTGATGTTTTTATAAACAAATACAGTTTTTTTTGCAAGTTTAGTTGTGTGTTGCGCTTTCATGTGATGAATATTTAAGATTATATAACAATGGTGATAAAGTTTGCTCTCAGATAGATATAGCCGACAGCTCAATACATTTAATATAATGGAACTAAATAGCGATTATCCAAGTACCCTGTGTCGCGATTGTGTGACTTTGGTCAGTTGGATTAGTACTGAAGTTGTTTTGATCTTTGATATTTTTATAAACAAATACAGTTTTTTTTGCAAGTTTAGTTGTGTGTTGAGCTTTCATGGTATATTATATTAAATGTGATTTTTTATTGTTGTTATTAATTTCTGTAAAGGTGCTGCAGAAAAACAACTACCACTATTTTTTTACACAAAACCCCGCTTTTGGGAGATAAAAACCGCATTTCAATAGATTAAAAGCAAAAAAATGAACCTTTTAAATTTAAAAACCTTCTACGAAAAATATAAAATTCACTTAATTGTGTGGGGTATTTACATCATTTATGAAGTATTTATCCTTGGATTAATCAGAGGAAATTTTCTTGCCCCCGGTTCTTATGTTGGAATTTACACTACTAATATTTCTGTCTTCTATATCTACTCATTCTTTCTGGGTAAACTATTAAACAAACAGGTAGTATCTTTCAAAGT
The DNA here is from genome assembly GCF_903166585.1 of Pedobacter ghigonis. Lineage (GTDB taxonomy): Bacteria > Bacteroidota > Bacteroidia > Sphingobacteriales > Sphingobacteriaceae > Pedobacter > Pedobacter ghigonis. The sequence goes on along the minus strand of NZ_CAESCM010000006.1, from coordinate 64,687 downwards.
AATTAAGATCCCACTTATCATATTATGTGCAGTTGTAGCATATATAGGTATAAGCTACGTCTTAAATTTAACGTTCAGAGCTATCGGAATCCTTCCGGCAACAGCTACTCAAGCTGTGATTGACAGCGCCTATGTTTCAATTCTAACTTATCGGTCTTTATTATTCATCGGTTTTGGTACAGGTTATGTTTACATCAAAAAATCATTTGAAGAACGTAAAAAGGTAGAAGCACTGGAAAGGCAGAACCTGATTACCCAAATCGAAAAACAGGCGCTTGAAAATGATTTAGTACAATCGCAGAATAATTACCTGCGCAGTCAGATTAACCCTCACTTCCTTTTTAATACCTTAAACTTTATTTATAATGATGCCCGTAAAAAGGCTCCTATGGCTGCTGATGCCATTATGAACCTTGCCGAAATGATGCGCTATGCCCTTAAACGGCCTGAAGCATCGGAGGTAGTTCCTTTAAGCGAAGAAATTGAGCAAATTGAGCACCTGATTAACCTTCATAAGCTCCGTACTGCCAATACCATTAACCTAGAACTCGATGTAACCGGCGATTTATTCGGACTCAGATTTCCGCCACTTATCCTGTTAACTTTAGTAGAGAACATTTTTAAACATGGGAATGTTTCGCATTCTACCCAACCGGCGCAGATAAAGATTGTTTACCAGAACAATAACCTGAATATCACCACCATCAATATGATTAATGATAATAAAGGCAAGCAAACAGAAAGTCACCATGTGGGGATTGAAAATATTGCGAAACGCCTGAACAATTTTTATGGTGAGGATTATATTTTCAGGTACTATAAGGACCCGTTAAACCGGTATATCACAGAAATAGATGTAAATATTGTTAATCCAATGGCCAGGATAAACCGTTAACGGGCCATTGCATTTTGACGCTGAATTTCCTTTACCAGGAAATAATACATCACCATTTCATGCGTACGCTGATCTTTATTAAACAGCCTGTTTACATGCATGTGCATTAAATCACTAAATAGTTTTGCCTGCTGTGTTGGCTGGCTTTGTTTTAGCATGCCAATCAACGAAGCAGATAAAGCATTAAAGTTCTGCTGCTGATCTTCGTTTAATCCGCCGAACGGAGCTTTTCTGAATTCCTGATACTGACTATTCAATTGTTTAAAATCAGCTGCATCTAAATGATGTTCGCGGTTAAATGCATCAGAAATTCCGCTAATCATTTTAAACAACGTTGGGCGATCGGTTATTTTCGAAACCACCAGCGTTGATACCAGGGCTGCACAAAGTTTATATTTATCAAAATGACTGGGCTGGGTTTCAAAAAGCGATAATACAAATGCGCTGTCAACGGCAAAATGTTTCTCTGCATTTTCAATATTATCGCTTCCATAACGTTCCAGTTCCCGCTTATAGGTCTTAATCTGCACATCCGAAACCAGGCCACTGTTTAAAAGTACAGCCAGGTCTTCCATCAGATCGGCAATGAGTGCCTGCCCCCTAAGTTCGTTATGCAACTGCAACCTAAACCTGATGTGGTTTCCGTTTTCATTGTACCTGATAAAAAACCAGGTTTTAATATCAGCTTCATGATTGACTACGAAAGGCGCAATAACCTCGGCTAAAACCTGATCTGAGCGCTGCTGGTGCGAATATATTTCGAAATACAGCCATTCTTTCCCCGGAGGAAAAAAACGAGTTACTGCTGTAGATCCTGTATGGGCTGTAATTCCAGCATAAAGCTGTTGGTTGTGTGTAAGACTTAGGATAAACTGTGAAAGATAAGGCTTCCCTTGTTCATCAACAACAGTACTTTGCTGGGGAAAGGTAACTTCCTCTAAATAAATGCTGTTTTGTTTTTGCATGTACTGAAGAAAGGCATTCAGGTCTTCATCGCTATCGAGTGCAAAACAAAGTGTTTGATCGGCTACCCCTGCTTTAAAATATGGACTTAGTCCTAAGTTGCTCAAGTATTCGCGGCAAAGAGCAACCGGCAGGTACTTTTTATCAGCGCCTAAAAGATTTTCCTTTTTGATTTTCCACTTGTTATTGCTCAAAACGATATTCTGGTATTGTAAGCGAGGATAATAATCCAGATCAGGGAATATGCTATCGAGCGGAAGGGAAAGATTGCTCTGCAAGCCCTGGTGTTGCAAATCGCAAAGCAGCCTGAATACCGAAAGATCGGAGCGGGAATAATTATAGGCCGAGGCCATCCGGGGGATTAAGCGCTTATTTAAGCTTTTAGAGCGGAGTATAACCTCTGTACCCCGCACTGACAGCTGTATATCATTTAAAACCAAAGGCGTAGCTGATGTGTCGAAATTTAAGATAGACAACTGGTGGTTATAAATCAGTTTTCGCCTGTTTACGTTATCTATAGTAGTCTCGACCATATAGGCCACATCGAAAAACAAAACGTCGGGGTTAGCTTCCTGTTCGATATGGGCAATACTTTTGGTATAACGTTCAACCGCTTCATCGGCCATGGTAAAACGACCGGTTAAAGCATTTGATGATGCACCACCAATCTGCTCGGCAAAAATAAGATCATCTTGAACAGACATGATCATACTCAGCGAATTGGGCAAAGGCAAGGGTTTTTCATTCGGTGTAAAAGAAAGCTTATTTAAAAAAATGGTCTTTCCTTTTTCAAAACCTTGCGGAGTGAGGTTTGTACGCAACTGGTTTTTAACCTGCTCACTATCCGTTGTTTTTTTTGAAGGCTTGTTATTTAGCCTGGCTATAAAATCGTCGTTTTGCCCTGCCTGTTCCAGTTCATCATAGCCCACGCCCATTTCCGGATCTAAGGCCACCAGTAACGGAATTTCCTGATCTTCGAATTTCTTTTTAAAACGTGTGGTAAACTGCCCCAGTGCACCTTGATCTTTGGCTGGCAAAATATCCTGTATTAATTTAGCTAATGCCGGAATTGCCTGAAGTAACCGCTCTTCGAGATTTCCAGACTGAACGGCTCTTTGTGCAAGGAGATATTTAGGCAGATCGGCAGTATCGTTAAAGCCAATACGCTCAAAATAATCAGTGCCTATGATGTTTGGATCGTAATCAGTAAAAATAAGTTGCAGGTCGTGCATATCCTGCAATAAGCCAAATAAACCTTCAAGTTCAGTATGTTCCAGTTGTAGTGCCTTAACCAGATCGTTAACGCTGATAGGCGCTAAACAACTATCTAAAATCTGCTTTACCGTATCATCGTAATCCAGTTCTGCCAGCTCGAATACCCCATCGGCACAAGCTATATAGCGAATGCTGTTTGGTGTTAAATAATAACTGCTGTTACTAAATAGCATGCAGTTTTTAGGCAATATTTCGGCCAACTGAAACCCAATATTGTTTTTTTGCGGCCAGTCGACCAGTTCGTGTACCTGCAATGTTTTTTGTACAACAATAGGTTCGGCAACTGGCTTTATCGCATTCTCCAACAAGCTAAAACTAGCAAAGGTGCCATAAGGTGTTGCACGGAATTTAGACCGGTTGAAATACTTCCAGATGGTAAAATGGATTTTAGGCGGAAGACCGGCCAATTCGTTAGCCTTTACGTCTTTTATCGTTTCGTAAAAGGCTGCCGAAGAAATCGAAATAGCTTCTTTTAACTCCTCCCAACAATCAGTAAGTTCTGTTTGGTATGAAAACTTAGGTGTTCTAAAAATTAATGTTGGTTGGATATGAAGTTTCATTGCGTTTAAATGGTAGGCGGAAAATTACAAAGATTAATTTAAAAAGGGCGATAAAAACAAAAAAGCCATCTCCTCAAAAGAAGATGGCTCACCGGGATGCTAATTTTTTATTATTTTTTGGTCACTTTAAATTCTGTTCTTCTGTTTTTGGCCCTGCCTTCAGGGTTATCTTTTTTCTTGCGTTTAACCACGATCTCGTTTGGTGCTATAGGCACCGACTCGCCATATCCTTTAGAAGTCATCCTTGAAGCTGCAATGCCTTTACTCTCCAGATAATCAACACACGATTTAGCCCTTCTGTTTGACAAATCGAGATTATATTCATCGGTTCCGATATTATCGGTGTGCGAACCTAATTCAATTTCCATTTCGGGGTTATCTTCCATAATCGGGATTAAGAAATCCAATACCTTTTTAGAAGGCTCTGTTAACTCAGCGCTGTTAAATTCGTAATACACATTATCCAAAGCCATTGGGATACCCAATTTAAAAGGACTAAGGCAATAATCTTTGTAAATCAGGGTATCTGCTTTGGCCAGCTCTTCGTATGGGTAATTGCGCGTAATGGCAAAATAGTTGTCTTTAGCAAAAAGCAATTTAATTGGTCTTTTCGAATCTACTTTAAACCTGTAAACACCATCTGTGCCGGTAGTAAACTTTTGTGGTCCCTCGGCATTTGTAAGGGTTACAGCAGCACCAGCTAAAGGCGCTTTGGTTTTACAATCGGTTAAAATACCCGCAATAGAGAGGAATTCTTTTTTCACCTCAAAAAGCTCTAAACAGCATGATGATTCGCGATCAGAACTGATATAACCTCTTGTTCCCCTGTCGTCGGTTGCAGTGAAATAAAGATCGTCTTTTGATGAGTTGAAGGGATAGCCCAGGTTTTTTGGGGTTGACCAGGTAACCAGATCACCTTCCGACTCGAAAAAGTCTAGTCCTCCAAAACCAGTTCTGCCATCGGTGCTGAACAATAGTTTTTTTGTTAAAGTATTGTAGTAAGGTGCACGCTCATCATCTTCGGTATTAATGTTCGGGCCAAAGTTTACGGCCTGACCTAAAGATCCGTCTTCGCGGATGGCGCAGTACCATAAATCGAATTTACCATACCCCCCGCTCCTATCTGATGAGAAAAGCAGGAATTTACCGTCGCTGGTTACAAAAGGTTGCGAAGAATTAAAATCTTTACTGTTTACCTGCAAACCAACAGGTTGCGGATCTGACCATTTATCGCCTGTTTTTTTAGCGCTGTAAATGCCATATTTTTCTTTATCCTTCCAGGCTGTAAAATAAGCTACACTGCCATTTGGCGAAAAAGCCGGGGCAGCTATTTCAATATTCTTTGGGAAATTGATATCAACCATTTTAACGGCAATATCGCTTGCACTTAACTCACCTTTAGCGGTGTAAATATTATTGATGAAAGGATTGCTTTTGGTCGAAACCTGCACATCTCCAGCATCGGTTTTAACCAAATCGCGTTTCCCGGCTACAGCAACAGGACGCGAAGAAGTAAAATAAAATTCGTTATTCAGTTTAACCGGAGCATAGTTAGAACCTAAACCGTTTACATTAGCAGGCAATTTTTTTACCTGCACCATACGTGGGAAACGCATTTCCTCGATGGCAAACTTGCACGATTCAATTTCTTTTTGTGCCTCTTTTGCCAGTGGATCGTTTCCATTTCTTTGGATATACTGCTGAAAAGCATCGATAGCCAGATTGAACTTTTTATTTGCGCGTAAGCTTTCTGCATAATAAAAAAGTGCTTTACGGTAGCGGGTATTGCTAAAAGTTATGGCCACTGCATAGTATTTTTCGGCTTCATTAAATTCACGGTATAAACGGCTCGATTCTGCCAGGTTATAAACCGATCCTTCATAATCTTCTATCGCTTTATTATCAGAAGCTGTTTTTCTTTCTTTACCATAGGGCAAAATAGCATACGTGCTATCTCCGGTAATTTTTAAAGCGCGTTTATAAAAAGTAGATGCCGCATAGTAATCCTTATTTTCAAAATAAGTATCGGCAACCTTTTTATAATTTACCACAAACTGTGCGTTTGCATAACTGCCAAATGCCACTAGCAAAAAGAGTAATATTTTTTTCATCTTTCTAAATTTGGTTTCAATGGTGATGATGCTATCATGATCCGAAAACCATGATGCTTTCATCTGAAATAATTATAAACGTGGGCAAAAGAAGTTTGGACCAATGATTCCGTTGCGGCCGATTAAAGAAATAGACAATTCTAAACCACCATTGCTATTTGATGCACGGTTAAAGCTCGAGGTATTTACATCATAACTCAATCCGAAAACCATGTTTTTTAGCTGTAAGCCAACAAAAGCAATTGCAGCATCTTTAGCCCTGTAGTTACCCCCAAACAAAATATTTGCCGATGGGTTAACATTTAGCTGTGCGTAGGCACCTAGCGAAACCTCGTTTGTATTTCCCTGGTACATAACCAAAGCATTCGGTACAATATCTAACAGTTGCGATGCACGGATTCTTGCACCACCATGTGCGGTAACGCGCACCGGAATCCTCGAATTACTGCCAGAAAAGCGATCCATTGGGCGGGTTAAGTGTGCAGCACTTGCGCCAAGGAAAACGTTTACACTTTTATTGGGATTACCATCGAAAAACATAATACCGGCATTAACATCTGGCACCAATGAGGATTGCGACGATAATGTTTCGCCACTCATCATGCCGCCATCGTAGCCCGAAATCGGGTTAAACTGGTTACCAAACCTGGCTTGCGAAAAGTCGAAACTGCGGTTGATAATCCCGGCCTGTAAGCCGAAACTGATCATTTGCAGGCCTTCTGCACCAAACCGCAAGCGATACGATCCTGAAACCAGGGCAGTCAGGTAGTTAAAATCCAGCTCCCCTGCTCTTTGGTTTAATACTGTTGCACCAAATGCAAAGTTCTTTTTAGGTGCCATATCAAATGAGGCACCACCAGTTAGGAAAGAGCTGTTTAGCGCGCTCCACTGCTGTTTAAAGTTTACCGAACCACGGTAATCGCCATCAATTACCCCCGTTAAGGCTGGGTTCAGCCATAACGGGTAAGCATAATATTGAGAAAAATGTGGGTCGGTTTGCGCAAAGGATTTTGCTGTACACAGCAGTAATCCGAACATGGCAACATATATTTTTAAAGCCGATAGTATTTTCATGGTCTATGATTTTATCTGTTTATTATTAATCCTCTTCTTATCTAATCAGCGTTACTGTTCCTTTTTTCAGGGTACTTGTTCCATCGGTAAAGGTTACCTCAACCATGTAAACGTACACGCCTGTTGGCTGGTTAACACCTTTAAAGGTTCCGTCCCATCCGTTAGCCACGTTATCTGACTGGAATATCAATTGACCCCATTGGGTGTAAATGCTCATTTTAGCACTTGCAATGGTATTGCCATAGATTAAGAATACATCGTTTTTACCATCGTTATTTGGTGTAAACGCATTCGGTATATACACCTGGTTTCCGAAAGGATTAGATGCTTTGCCTGTAACCGGAGTAGAGTTTGCACTGGTTTGACAATCTAACTGGCCTTTTGCCCTTACAATAATGGTCACACTTTGATCAGGTTTTAAGCCCAGCGCCGTGTAAGTTGTTCCAGTCGATCCGCTTGTTGGACTAATCCACGATAAGCCATTGTCTAATGAAACTTCATAACCTGTTGCATTGGCAACCGCAGCCCAGCCAAATGTTACGCTGTTAGGTGTTGTGCTTTGCACCACTACCACAGGTTTGTCGAGTACCGGAAGTACATTTACGGTAACCGCTGTTCTGGTTGGACTTGCACAACCACCTACTGCAATACTTTCTACATAGTAAATAGTAGTAGCGTTTAATGCAGGGGTTGTAAACGTAATACCTTCTGCTAACACTGTACCTCCAGAGCTTGAAGCATACCATCTGTAAACTAAGCCAGTTACCGGATTATTTACGGTTAATATGGTTGAGCTACCTGCGCAAAGCGTACCGTTTGCTGCTGTTACCGATGCTGGTGCAACCGGTACTGGCAATGCGGTAACATTTACCGGAGTTCTTGAGCTTGATGTACATGAGCCGTTAGCACCTTCAACATAATAAGTTGCATTGGTATTTACCGCCGGAGTAGTAAAGTTAACTCCTGTTCCAACAGGCGACCCGCCGGTTGATGCAGTGTACCAGTTGTAAGTAACGCCCGTTTGTGGGTTGGTAACTGTTAATACTGCAGGGCTTCCGGTACAAACACTTACCGATGGTGAAGCTACCGTTGGTATGGTTGGTTTGGCATTAACGGTAACCGTTACTTTAACCCTGCCACCATTGTTGGTACAGCCACCGGTGCCGGTTGCAATTACATAGTAATCGGTTGTGGCAGTAAGCGCAGTTGTATTAAATGTAGTACCTGCGAATAACAGGTTGCCACTGGTTGCAGCATCGTACCATTGGTAAGTTACACCTGGCTGAATGTTGGTAATGGTTAGTGTTGCAGCATCGCCGGCACAAATACCACCTGCCGGAGCAGATACTGTTGGTGTAGTTGGTGTTGCATTAACAACTACATTTACCGATCTGGCTGTTGCAGCTGTATTTTCACATTTGTTATCACCTTTAACCGTTACGTAGTAAGTAGTATTGGTGCTTAATGCAGGCGATACAAATACTGGTCCGGTAAACACTACGGTAGTTAAGGCTGCATCGCTGTACCAGGTAAATACAGGGTTAGTTACCGTTGTGCTTGTTGCGGCTAAAGTTGCAGCGGTATTTGCACAAACCGAAGTAGAACCATTTACAGTAATATCAGTTGCTACTGCAATTGGGTTAACAGTAACCGTTACTGCTTTAGCATTTGCTGCACTGTTTTCGCATTTGTTGGCACCTCTAACCGTTACGTAATAAGTAGTTGTAGTGGTTAAGTTTGGTGTGGTGAATATCGGGCCGGTAAATGCAACACTGGTTAGTGAAGCATCATTGTACCAGGTAAATACCGGACTGGTAACTGTAGTAGAACTGGCGTTGATTACTACCGAACCAGAACCACATACTTTAGCTGGTGTTGATAAGGTAATATCAGCAGCAGTTGCACCCGCATTTACTGTTACGGTTACTACTTTGGCCGTAATTTTTGAGTTTTCACATTTGTTATCACCTTTAACTGTAACGTAGTAAGTAGTAGTTGCAGTTAATGTTGGGGTAACAAACGATGCACCTACATAGGCTACCGATGTTAAATTCGCATCAGTATACCAGGTAAAGGTTGGATTGGTAACTGTGGTGGTGCTGGCTACCAATGTAGTACCAGAGCCAGAACAGATGGTGGCATTATTAGCAGTAATGTCGGCTGCTGTAGCTACCGGGTTTACCGTAATGGTGATTACCCTTGCTGTACCAGGTGCATTTTCACATTTATTATCGCCTTTAACCGTTACATAATAAGTAGTTGTGCTGGTTAAAGCTGGTGTAGTATAGTTTGCGCCAATGAAACTTACGTTGGTTAAAGCGGCATCGCTGTACCAGGTAAACACCGGATTAGTTACTGTTGGAGATGTTGCACTCAACACAGCTGGTGATCCGGCGCAGGCTACTGTGCTTCCGTTAAGGATAATATCGGTTGAGGTTGCCAAAGGATTGACGGTAACCGTTACCACTTTCGCATCAGCTGCACCGTTTTCGCATTTGTTGGCACCTTTAACCGTTACATAATAATTGGTTGTAGCAGTTAAGCCATTTACCGTAAAGGTTGGTCCGGTGAATACCACGCTGGTTAGTGAGGCATCGCTGTACCAGGTAAATACCGGTTGGGTAACTGTTGTGCTCGAAGCCATCAACATCACGGTAGTACCAGAGCAGATACGGGCATTGCTTACGGCAATATCGGCAGCTGTAGCAAACTCTTTAACTGTTACGGTAACCACTTTAGCGTTAGCAGGCAAATTCTCGCATTTATTATCTCCCCTTACGGTTACATAATAAGTAGTAGTAGCGTTTAATGCTGGCGTAGTAAAGCTTGTACCTACATAAGCTACCGTAGTTAAAGCTGCATCACTGTACCAGGTAAATACCGGGTTAATTACAGTGCTTGTTGAAGCAGATAATGCCGCGGTTGATCCTTTACAAATTGAGGTTATTCCGTTGATGGCAATATCAGAATCTGTAGCTTTTGGATTAACCGTAATGGTAATCGATTTCGCTGTAGCAGCTGTATTCTCGCACTTGTTATCGCCTTTTACGGTTACATAATAAGTGGTGGTTGCATTAAGTGCAGGCGTAACAAAGCTTGCTCCTGTGTTTACAACCGTAGTTAAGGCTGCATCGCTATACCAGGTAAATACTGGGTTGGTAACCGTAGTGCTCGTAGCTGTTAGGGTTACTGTAGAGCCACCGCAAATGGTGCTTGTTCCGGTTAAATTAATATCAGTCGGACCAGCAACCGGGTTAACGGTAACCGTAACCTCTTTTGCATTACCTGGGCTGTTTGCACATTTATTTGTACCGCTAACGGTAACATAGTATTTAGTAGTAACCGTAATGGCTGGGGTATTGAATACCGCGCCCACGTTAACAACCTGTGTTAAAGCAGCGCGCTATACCAGGTAAACACCGGACTGGTTACTGTAGTGCTGGCTGCAGTTAATACTGCTGTACCCGAAGCACATAATGAGGTTGTTCCGGTCACAGTTACATCGGCAGCAGTTGCTGATGGATTAACCGTTATAGAAACTTTTGTACGGGTTGGGTTTGTACAACCTGCTCCACTTACCGATTCTACATAATAATCATGCGGACCAACTGCAAGAGATGCAGGGGTAGTAAAGCTGCTGTTGTTGGTAACCAGCATGTTTCCGCCAACGGCTGCATCGTACCAGTTATAGGTGATGCCTGCTACAGCCTGAACACTTAAAGTTGCAGGTGTACCGATACAAGTTGTAGCCGGGTTGGTAGTCGAAGCAATTGGAGGCGCTGCCGGAGGCAGTATAGTTACTACCACTTTAGTGCCCACAGTTTCGCAACCATTAGCTGTTGCAGTTACCGAATAAGTATAAGTACCGGCAGTTAAAGTTGGGTCGGTGGTGAAAGTTGCACCATCTTTTCCAGCCTGATAAGTTGTGCCTAAGTACCATTTGTACACAACACCTGCCTGTGGATTTTGCACGCCTAATGTGGCCGATGAGCCCTGGCAAGCACTCGCCGTTGCTGATGTTACTGTAGGGGTAGTAATTACACGTTGTGCATAATCTAAATTAACTGATGTTAATGCCCCAAGTAAACCTGAACCTAATCTCAGTTCTACACCGTCGAATTTACTGGTTGGAACAAAGCTTAATATAGCTGAAGTTCCGCCTGACAATAATTTTAAGCTGATTAATGGATTAGATACAGAAACCGCATCGTTATTGCTGGTGGTTCCCTGGAAAGTAGTTACCGTTAAGTTTGGCAATACCGCTACCGAAAGCAATGCTCCAGGTGTAGTAATTTTTACTTTTAAGGTATCACCTACGTTCGATAATCCGGTAAAACCAACCTGGTGATAAACCGAAGCACCCAATAAACCTACCGGAATAACCAGGCTTGATCCTGTATTCACATCATTATCAACTGCATAAGTTGGGTTGAAAACGCCTGCTAAAACAGCCACACCCGTAACACCACTGGCCACTGTTGTTATAGCAGCACCACAAGGTGTAGTAACCGGTGTACCATTAGGAATAACAGTAACGGTAACGGTAGCTCTGCTGGTAGCTGTACAACCACCCGCTATTGTAGCTTCTACATAGTAAGTTGTTGTTGCAGTTAACTGTGGTGTAACAAAAGTTTCACCGGTAAATATTGGCACCACTCCGTTTGATGTGGTGTACCAGTTAATGGTTGCACCTGCAGTACTCGAAGTTGCTTTTAATACGGCAACTGAACCTTCGCTGATGGTTACAGACGGTGGCGTAATTACCGGAATATCTATAGTACCCAATACAATTTTACCTTCCGTTCTGGTTGATGAGGTACCGCAGCTGTTTACCGCGGCTACAAAATAGCTGGTATTTGCGGTAATTAATGGTGTGGTAAAGTTATCACCTGTAAACAATACGGTATTCGATGTTGCACTATCGTACCAGTTGTAAGTTGTACCCACAACCGGGTTTTTAACCTGGAAGGTAACCGATGTATTCGGACAGGTATTAACCAGTGCCGAAAGTAAATCAGGTGTTACCGGAGCAGGGTTAGTAGTTACATTAACTACTGTTTTGTAGCTAACACAACCTGTTGGAGAAACAGCTGCAACATAGAATTTTGTGTCGCCTGTTAAAACCGGCGTGGTAAATATGATACCATCTTTACCAGTTAAATAAGTGCCGGTAGCATCGTACCATCTGTAGGTTAATCCTGCTGATGGATCGCTTACCTGCAATTGGGTGGTAGCACCCACACAAGCGGTAACATTAGCTGCTGTTACTGTCGGAGCAACCAATATACGTTGTGCGTAGTTTAAATTTATTGAAGTTAATGCGCCTAATAAGCCAGAGTTTAACCTAACTTCTACACCATCAAAAACAGCTGTTGGTACAAAAGTGATTAAAGCCTGTGTATTGCCGCTTAACAATTGAATATTGATTAAGTTATCATTCAACAGTTTCGAATCGCCATTGCTGTTGGTTCCAACATAGGTGGTGATTGATGCATTGCCTAATAACGAAAGTGACAATAGTTTTCCTGGCGATGATACCAATACACGTACCGTATCACCAACTTTAGATAATGATCCAAAACCAACTCTTTGATAAACAGAAGCACCTAATGCGCCTACCGGCATTACCAGCGATGAAGCTGTTTGTGTATCGTTATCAATAGCCAGTGTTGGGTTAAATACGCCTGATAATAAGGCTACACCTGTAACACCGCTAACCTGAGTAGTTGCAGCCTCACAAGGAACCGGATTTGGAGATCCGTTGCCATCTACCGTAATGGTAACCTGTACACGCGTAGCCGATGCACAACCATTGGTAGAAACCGATTCTACATAATAAGTTGTGGTAGCCAATAATGGTGGCGTTACATAGGTAGCACCTACATATACCGGAGTAGTTGCAGCAGCAGAAGTATACCAGTTAAAGGTATTGGTTGCATCAGCCGATGTTGCTGTTAAAATTGCAGTCTGCCCAGCACTTACTGTTGATGAACTTGCGGTTACTACTGGTAATCCCGGACGAGGGTTTACCGATACCGCAGCTACAGCACGTGCAGCGCTGGTACAGTTACCTTGCGATGCCTCTACATAATAAGTTGTAGCAGTAGCTAAGGCCGGAGTTTGAAACACTGCGCCTGTAAATACCAGGTTACCTGCTACTGCAGCATCGTACCATTTGTAAGTTACCGCAGCATCTGGATTGGCAACAGATAATGTAGCTGAAGAACCTTCACAAACATTGACAATTGTAGCCAATACCGGTGTTGGAAGCGCTGGAGTTACGGTTACAGTTACCGGAACACGCGTTGGATTTGGACAAGTACCTTTGCTTACTTCAATGTAGTAAGTAGTGGTAGCTGTTAAAGCTGGTGTGGTAAATGTTTCGCCAGTGGCAAGTTGTGTACCGCCTGTTGGCGCGTCGAACCAGGCCAATGTAGTACCACCATTTGCTGTTGCTGCTAATGAAGCTGTACTACCTGCACAAATGGTTTGTGCACCAGCAGTTATAGTTGGGTTTGGATAAACAACGGTTGCACCATATACATCTAAGCTGGTAACAGCCGAAACTAATCCGCCAAAGCTGACCTGTACCCTATCGTAAACGCCACCTGCAGCCAATGTTGCAGCGAAACGGTTACCAGAAAGTAACTGAAGGTTTAATAATGATGAATTTAACTGAACCGTTCTAACCACTGTAGAACCATTCATGATATTTACGGTAACATTGCCTAGGGCAGTTAAATCTAACAAGCCACCTGGCAAGGCTAAATCTAAGCGTACGCTATCGGTAGCCACGCCAGCTGATTGGAATATCAGTTGCTGATAACCTGATGCCCCTACACCTACCGCTAGCGATATTCTGGTGAAGTTGGTTGCATCAGCATCAGTAGAGTTTCCGGCACCAGTGATACCACACAGTAAACAAATTCCGTTAATTCCTGAATTTTGCGCGTTGGCAGCATTACAAGCTGTTCCGCCGCCACCGTTTAAAACAGTAACGGTTACTGCTACACGACTTGCGCTTTTACAGCCATTGCTGCTGGTCGTTTCTACATAATAAGTAGTGTTGGCAGTTAATGCCGGTGTGGTAAACGAAGTACCTGCTCCTACCTGGTTTCCTCCTGTAGCAGCATCGTACCATTGAATGGTATTACCTGCATCGGCTGTAGCCAATAAAGTAGTAGACTGACCGCTGTTAATTACCTGACTGTTGGTTGTAACCGTTGCTAAAGTTGCAGCCGGGTTAACCGAAACATTTACGGCTGTTCTCGAACTTACCGCAGTTCCGGATACCGCTTCTACGTAAAATACGGTAGCTGAAGTTATTGCCGGGGTTACAAAGGTACCATTGTTATTGGTAGCCAGTGGCGTGCTTCCGGTTGATGCATACCAGTTATAGGTAACGCCCGCCTGCAGATTGCTAACACTTAAGGTAGCAGGGCTGCCGGCACAAACCGTAGCTGCTGCCACTACTGGTGCATTAACGGTAACAGTTAAGCTGTAAGCTGTTGTTGCCTTGTTTCCGTTTGCATCGGTAGCAGTTAAAGAAATGGTATAGTTTCCGCCTGCAGTTGGTGTACCTGTAATTTCTCTTGTTGCGGTATTAAAGCTTAATCCCGGAGGAAGGCCTGTTGCCAAATAAGTATAAGGTGCTGTACCTCCTGTTACCGCAGGCAATGTTTGCGTTGGATACGCAGTACCAACCACACCGTTTGGTAAAGTTGCACCCGGTAACGATAGTACACCAATTACTTTTAGTGCATAAGTATTACTTGCGGTTCTGCCCTCGCTATCAGTGACAGTTACGCCGATTGAATAATTTCCGGCTTGTGTTGGTGTGCCCGAAACGGTTCTTGTAGCTGGATCAAAAGTTAATCCGGCAGGAAGGTTAGTACCTGCATAAGTATATGGACCAACACCACCTGTTGCCGCTGGCAAAGTTTGTGTGGCATATAGTGTTCCCTCTGTTCCATCAGGCAAGGTTGCTGCTGGTAACAATAAAGGATTAACGACAGTAATGGTATAATTGGTTGTTGCTGTTTTTCCGTCAGCGTCGGTAACTGTTACCGGTACGGTGAACGTTCCGGCAGCTGTTGGTGTACCTGTAATTTCTCTTGTTGCAGGGTTAAAGGTTAATCCGGCAGGAAGACCAGTAGCTGCGTAAGTATAAGGTGATGATCCGCCTGTTGCCGATGGAATAGTTTGTGTTGGATAAACCGTTCCGGTAGTTCCGTTAGCCAAAGTTGCTGCAGGTAATACCAGCGGATCGGTTACTTTAAGGGTGTAGCTGGAAGTAATGGTATTGCCATTGGCATCAGTTACAGTAACTGGTATAGTAAAGGTTCCGGTTTGTGTTGGCGTACCTGTAATTTCTCTTGTTGCAGGGTTAAAGGTTAATCCCGGAGGCACACCTGCTGCCGAATAAGTATATGGGCCCGTGCCACCAGTAGCAGCCGGAATTCCGTTTGTAGTATAGGCTGTACCGGTTACGCCATTAGGCAATGCACCAGGAGCTAAAGCCAACGCAGGAGTTACAGTTAAAGCAAATGTTGCTGTTGCAGTACAGTTTTTGCTATCGGTAACCACCACATCAAAAGTTGGGTTGCCCGTTGCAGTTGGTGTTCCGCTTACTAAACCACTTGGCGATAAGGTTAAACCAGCTGGTAAGGTGCTGCCTGCTGCTAAAGCATAAGTATAACCTGCGGTACCACCAGTGGCTACCGGAAGCTGTTTGCTATATGCCGAAGCAATTGTTGCATTGGTTAAAGTTGTGCCTGCAAATACAATTGCTGGGTTAACAGTCACCGTTACGGGTACTCTTGTTGTATTTGCACAGCTTCCTTTGCTAACCTGTACATAATAAGTAGTAGTTGCAGTTAAAGCCGGAGTAGTAAAGTTTGCTCCGGTACCCACCTGGGTGCCACCTGTAAGCGCATCGAACCAGGCTAAGGTTGTACCACCGTTTGCTGTTGCACTTAATGCTGCGGTACCACCCGAGCAAATGGTTTGTGCACCAGAAATAAAAGTTGGGTTTGGATAAACTACGGTTGCACCATAAATATCTAAACTGCTTAATGCCGAAACTACAGCGCCGAAGCTCACCTGTACCCTATCGTACACACCACCTGCTGCAACAGTTGCTGCAAAACGGTTAGCCGATAAAAGTTGAAGGTTTAATAATGAGGCACTGATTTGTGTTGTTTTTACAACCGTTGTACCATTATAAACGGTAACGGTGATATTGTTTAATAAACCTACATCGGCCAAACCGCTTGGTAAAGCCAAATCTAAGCGAATGCTATCAGTAGCTACACCTGCCGCAGGGAAAATTAACTGTTGGTAACCTGTTGCGCCAACACCTACCGCTAAATTGATCCTGGTAAAGTTGGTTGCATCAGCATCAGTAGAATTTCCTGCACCGGTAATTCCGCACAATAAACAAATGCCAGTAATTCCAGAATTTTGTGAGTTTGCGGCATTACAAGCTGTTGCACCACCACCGTTAATTACGGTTACAGTTACTGCTACACGGCTTGCGCTTTTACAACCACTTGAGCTGGTTGTTTCAATATAATAAGTTTTAGTTGCTGTTAAAGCCGGAGTGGTAAACGAATTTCCTGTTCCAACCTGTGTTCCTGCAGTTGGTGCATCGAACCAGGCAATGGTGTTACCTGCATCGGCAGTTGCATTTAAGGTAGTGGTTTGACCAGAATTGATATTCTGGTTGTTGGTGGTTACCGTTGCTAAAGTAGCTGGCGGATTAACCGAAACCGAAACTGAAGTTCTTGTACTTACCGCTGTTCCCGAAACCGCCTCTACATAGAATACAGTTGCTGAGTTCACTGCCGGTGTTATAAAAGTACCGTTGTTGTTGGTTGCCAATGGTGTACTACCAGTAGATGCATACCAGTTATAAGTTACACCTGGTTGCAAATTGCTTACCGTTAAGGTAGCCGTGCTGCCCGAACATACTGTAGCAGAAGCTACAACCGGAGCACTCACGCCTACCGTTATGGCGTAAGATGTAGTGGCTTTGTTTCCGTTAGCATCGGTTGCAGTTAAAGCAACATTATAAGTACCACCTTGTGTTGGTGTGCCCGAAATTTCTCTGGTAACCGGATCAAATGTTAATCCCGGAGGCAGATTGGTTGCTACATAAGTATAAGGTGCAGTACCGCCTGTTACGGCAGGTAAAGTTTGTGTTGGGTAAGTTGTGCCCACTACACCGTTAGGCAATGTTTTGGTTGGCAGGCTTAACGTTCCGTTTACTTTAATCGGATAGATATTGCTTGCCGTTTTACCCTGGCTATCGGTAACGGTAACACTAATGGCATAATTACCTGCCTGTGTTGGTGTTCCTGTAATTTCTCTAGTAGCTGGGTTAAAAGCCAGTCCGGCAGGTAAATCTGTAGCTACATAAGTATAGGGACCAACACCACCTGTTGCAGCTGGTAAAGTTTGGGTAGCGTAAACTGCTCCTTCTGTTCCATCAGGCAAAGTAGCGGCAGGCAACAATAAAGGATTGTTTACCGTAATGCTATAATTGGTTGTTATCGTTTTGCCGTCAACATCGGTTACTGTAACAGGTACACTATAAGTACCGGCAGTTGTTGGTGTACCGGTAATTGCCCTGGTTGATGGGTTAAAAGTTAAGCCCGGAGGAAGACCCGTTGCCGAATAGGTATAAGGCGTAGTACCTCCTGTTGCTGCAGGTATAACCTGTGTAGGGTAAGCTGTTCCTGTTGTTCCATCAGCCAATGTAGCTGCAGGTAACACCAAAGGATCAGTAATTTTTATCGTATAATTCGAAGTAAGCGTATTGCCATTGGCATCAACAACTGTAACCGGAATGGTATAAGTACCAGGTTGGGTTGGTGTTCCGCTAATTTCTCTGGTGGTTGGATTGAAGGTTAATCCCGGAGGAACACCCGTGGCCGAATAAGTATAAGGCCCTGTTCCACCTGTTGCAGCCGGAATAGTTTGTGTTGCATAAACGTTACCTGTTATACCTTCAGGCAATGCGCCTGGAGTAAGTACCAGGGTTGCCGTAACGGTTAAATTGTAGGTTGCCGTTGAAGTACAGTTCTTGGTATCTTTTGCTACAACAGAAAAAGTGTAGGTATTGGCTACACTTGGCGTTCCGGTTATTGCGCCGCTTGCCGATAAACTTAAGCCAGCTGGCAAAGTGCTGCCGGCAGCTAAGGCATATGTATAACCTGGTGTACCTCCCGTTGCGGCATCCAGTTGTTTAGCGTAGGCAAAACCTGCAGTAGCATTGGTTAAGGTTGATCCGTTAAAGATAATCTGCGGATTTACTGTAATAACTACAGGTACCCTGGCCGATTCGGCAGTACAACCCAATCTGCGGGCCGAAACATAGTAAGTTTTATTGGCCGTTAATGCCGGCGTAGTAAAGGTGCCGTTATAAGCAACAGTTTGCAATGCAGTTCCTCCTTCTATCGCGTCGTACCAGATCAGTTCGTTGGTACTTGGCGTAGTGGCCTGTAAAGCTACCGTTGTATTATAACATGCAGCAATGGCATTACTTGCAGGGGAAGTAAAGGTTGGTCTTCCCGCCGAACGGATTACCCCGTAAACCTGAATGGTTTGTGTAAGGTTTAGGTTCACCAGTGAACCGAGGGTAACTTTTACCCGGTCGAAAACAACATTGGAGCCGGGCGAGAATGGAATGGATGCCGGCTGACCGCTATTTAGCAGCCCCAGTAAATCTAAACTTAATAAAGCCGGATCAACCGTTGAGGTGTACACCTGCTGGTTGCCGTTATAGGCTGTAACCGTTATATTTTTTAAAACACCGGCAGTTAGTAATGCTGGTGTTGAGCTAAGTCTTAAAGTAAAATCATCGCCTGCATTTGATGGCGTTGCAAAATAAAAATTTTGGCTAATGGATGATGCCACGCCAAGTATACCTAAACTGAGTTGAGAAAAGTTATTCGGATCAGCATCAATGGCCCTTTCGCTATTGGTAACGCCTGAACTACCGAGCTGAAGCGCATCGAGCGTTATGCCTGTGCCTTCGTAACCTGTGGCAAATGCCTGGGCACAGGGGTCGGTACCGGAAGTATAAAATGCATAATATACCTTGGTATTATTGGCTACACCAAGTAATAACGCATTGGTTACATCTTTTATATATACCCTGTCGTAAGCCTGTGTAGGTGTTATCGCTACATAAAAGAATCCGTTGGCATCTTTTACCAAACGTAAATTTTCGGCAGAGAATGCTGCAGTACTGCTTCCGCTTAATATAGTCGTTGCACCATTTCTGGCACCAACCTCAAAAGAGTGGTTACCCAGAACAACTGTTCCGCCTACATTGGCAAGTAAGCCGCCCAGGCTACCTCCCAGCAACCTGTTTAAAATATCTCCGTCAAAATCAATCCTGATATAGGAAGTAACACCCGCAGAAACTGCTGCCGGATATCTGAGTTCCAACTCTCCGCTATAGCTACCTATACCAACGGCAATACCACCATAAGAATTTACAGTAGCAAAGGTGTTGTTGTTTAAAGTTGCATTGTTTGCATTATCTACATGGCTCTGTGCAGATACGTTATTTGCAAAAACTTTTGTTTGCGCATACGATTTGGAATAGAAGAGCGTTAATAAAATGATGATTGCAACACAGGTATTGCGGACTATCCCTATTCGGGACGAAAAAGTATGAGTTTTCATCATGTCAGGCGTTGTTTAGAAGACTTACTATGGGTAAATGCTGCCGTTAGGTAAATGTTTTTATAGGTGCATTATATAATCATGACAAATCTAAATCTTGAATAGGTTGGTATTTCATCCATTGCTATTCATTTTCCGAAAATCTCTTCCATTCATTTTATTCATAGCTCGCATTCTTCATGAATAGATTTCCTCAATTGTGAAATTATGATGACATTAGCGCTAGTCATCCCCATACGTTAATTCATGAATGCTAACGATCTCCTTATTGAACTTAGGAAGTTTGTCCTTATAAAATCAGGTTTGAGAAATATCGACCCTGCCCATTGTAAGATCATTTCTGAGTATGTATTTCAAGAAACCAAGAATTATGTAAGCGAAACCACGATCAAACGTTTCTTTGGCTTCGCCAACACTTTGCATAAATTTTCGCTTTTTACCTTAAACAGCTTATCACAATATATAGGCTATAACGATTGGGATTCGTTTTGTAAAGACAAGGAAAATCAGACAACCTCTGTACAAAGTATCTGGCAGGATTTAAAATTAAAAACTCATGCCATTACAGAAGTATCGTTAATTGCCAATAAAAACAATTCGGGGGTTCCTTTTAATGCTACCGCAAACCGGAGTTTCTTTTATCCCGATTTCGATTATTTCTTAAAAAACAATTACCAGTTTACCACTGTAAGTGCGCAGCCCGGTCAAGGCAAATCGATATTACTGACTCATATGATTGAGTATTTTTTCCTTTCAGAAAATGCCCTTTATAAAAATGATATCGTTTTAATGGTTAATTCGACCAGTATTAACACCATTATACAAACCGGAAGTACTTTACAGGAATGGTTTTTAAAAGAATTTAAATTTAACAGCCTTACCGAACTGATAGGCTTTTTTAAAAAGAACCCCGATAAACGTGAAGGACGTTTTGTGATTATTGTTGATGGTATAGACGAGCATCTGGCCAAAAGCAATTATTTTAAAACTTTTATCGATTTCTTATACAGCATTGAGGAAAACAATTTTGTGAAACTTGTTTTTGCACTGCGAACGAATAGCTGGATTAACCTCCAGCCCGCCATTTACGGATCGGCATCGTTAACCAAATTGTGGTACACAGGTCTCTTTTACGATGACGATACCTTAAGCAACGTTCCCTCACTCAATACCGAAGAAGTACTCTACGCCCTTAGCAACATCGAGAATAAAGCCATTAACAAAGCTGATGTTAGCCCTCCCCTTTTAACCCAGTTTAAAACCCCTTTTTGGTTACAGGTTTATTTTAAGCTTAAAGATGAAAACCACCATCTCGAGCTGAATAACCCCCTGCTGTGTTATGAGCTGATTAATTATTTTCTGGAAAGGCGGGTATTTCTGGCTAAAAAAAGTACCGAAAAAATATTCCTGCTTAAGAAAATAAGTGATTCCATTTCGGAAGGGAGCAAAAAACTAAGGGTATCGAAAGAAAAAATACTGAGTTACATCAACTGCTATCCAGATGCTTACGAAGAGCTTTTACAAGCGGGAATTATAATAGAAGAAAAACGATTAAGTACCGCCATTCCGACAGAAATTGTACGTTTCTTGAACGACGATATTTATACTTACTTCCTGTTTATACAGATAACAGATAAATTTGCCTACAAGCCAGATAAATCATTTTTTGAATACATTTTAAACAACTTCGCAGTACAGAGCAGCCTCAGGTGCCACATTTTAAACTGGTCTATCCGCTTTTGCGTGAACAGAAACGAAATTGCTGCGCTCAAAAATATTTTTAGGCTACCATTTAGCAATACCGAAAAAAACAATGCTTTCGATTTTATCTGCTACGTTTCGAAATTCGAGCTGGGCAAAGCCAATTCTAACTTTAACAAGTTAAGTATTGGAATGGATTTTATCGATATTATGGCTACCGGAAGGACCATGAGCAGCCTGTATAAGGAAACAGTGAAAACCATTTCTGAAAATGTACTCAATGAGGATATCCAGATTATGCTGCATGTGATAGAATGCAACGTTAACCTCATCGATGTAGATAAAAATGCCCTGGCCAATACCATGCAATCGCTTAAAAGAAATTACAAGCGGTTAAATGAACTTTTTCCAATCAATCCGTACGATTTAATTCTTTACTTCTACAACAACCTGGTTAACAAGCCCAGCGACAGTAAAACCCTTGAAGATAAAATTATCAGGCTTTGCCAGGATATAGACCGCAGCACGCCGCGTAAAAACGAAGAGATGACTTCTGCAGAGATTTTGTGCTACCGGATGGTTTTGATCTCCCTGTTCTCACAAAAGAGTTACGCCGAATGCCACCGTTTCATTATGGCCATCCTAAGCAAGTATCCGAACCTTTTTTATGTGCGCCACTCGGTGTTTTCGCCATTTTTGCTTATTCACCTGGGGCAAACTTATATTAAGCTCAATTACTTTAAAAAGGCACAGCGCATTATCCAGTTTGTTGATAAGATTATTAGCAGCGATTATACCTATTATACCAATTTTATACTGGCAAGTTTTAGTGTTTTTAAGGCTAATTTTTACAGCGCCACACACAACTACGAGCAGGCATTGGTTGAAGCCAACATTGGCCTTGAATTAACCAGCAAAAATGATTTTAAAATGTTCGAGATTTCGCTCCTGCTCAACAAGATCGATACCTTGAAACACACTGAAGATTCTGAAGAGGTATCGAACGTAATTAAAGAACTGCTTAATTTCTTAACCGTGCACAAGCTCTCCATGCCTGATTATGCCAACCTGAGCGGCAGCGAATTTGAGCATACCTTTAAGATCTTAAAATCGTACCGACGCCACCAAAATCTATAAAAAAAGTCCTGCAGTTATTGCAAGACTTTATTTCGTTCATTCGTTCAATGGTCAATTGTTCATTAGTACTGCAAATTGCCAATTTTAAACTGCTAACTGTTATTACTATTTGATCAGGTTATAGAGTTCATCCAGTTTTGGTGAAAGTACAATCTCGATCCTTCTGTTTTTACTTCTTCCATCCGCATTAGCATTTGTACCCAATGGTTGGAATTCCCCTTTACCTGTAGCAGTCATCCTTACACTTTCTACCTTTCCAATTTCAGTCAGATAACGTACAACTGAGGTAGCTCTTAGTACGCTTAAATCCCAGTTATCCTTAATTTGTCCGAGGTTATTTATTTTTTGGTTATCGGTATGGCCTTCTACAGCAATATTGATTTCGGGTTGTTGTTTTAGTACATTTGCCAGCTGTGTAAGCGCCTGTTTACCTTTTTCATCAATTATGATACTTCCGGAAGGGAACAAGAGTTTATCGGTTAACGATACATATACCTTCCCGTTTTTAATTTCTACGGTTAAGCCACTTTTGGTAAAGCCAAGTAATGCTTGCTGCAGCTTTTCTTTAAGTGCATTGGTTGCTTCATCACGCTTGCGCAATACTTCTTCTACTTCCTTTAAGCGTTTTTCTCGTGCAGCTAAATCGCCGGATAGTTTGGTGATTTCTGAAGATGAATTACTTTTTAGTTTTTTATAATTGGCATCAACTGTATTGTAATTGCGCTGTAAATCGCGGAGTTCTTCGGCCATTAAAGTGGTATCCTTTTTTAAACGGTTTACTTCTTTTTCGAGGTTTTCGATTTTAATCAAACCTTCGTTAAAGGCAGTATAGAGTGAATCTTTTGTACCCAATAAAGCTTTATACTTTTTAGGCGATAATACAACACAGGAAGTTAGCGAAGAAATAACGAGGAGAAAGGCAAATGCAAGAAAGGTGTTTTTCATTGTTTTAATTTTGGGGTTAATTGGTTAATCGGTTAACTGTTTAATCGTGGCAGTTAACCAATTTATGCTGTTTATACAGTTAACCATCTATGGCGTTCCGTAAAAATGCAACTAAAGGTTGTACCGTTTTAAAAGAACTTATCAACTTATTAACGAGGTTAGGTTTAAAAAATTCTTCATCATCGATTTTCATCGTTGCTTCAAAGCTTTTTAATTTCAGGAGTTCGATGTTCGGATCAGCCGGATCATATCCCTTAGGTGCATTTTTCAATGCATTATCGACCCCCAGCTTAAAATTTTTCTTAAACTCCTTTGCGTTAATAATTGCTTTAAAGTCTTCGGCATTGTAATCTATTTCCTGCCTGATCAGTTTTAGGTGTGGTACATCGGGCATCCAGTAACCTCCGGCAATAAAGCTTTTTCCGGGTTGAATGTGCAGATAATAGCCGGGCTCGTTCCCTCCTTTTTTGGTAGAAAACCACATGCCGTAATTATTTTTATAGGGATCTTTATTTTTGCTGAAACGCACATCGCGGTAAATACGTAACAGGCATTTTTTGGGGTCGGCCTCTGCCGAAAGTATCGGATCTATTTTAGCCAGTTCGGGAATAATGGCACTTACAAGTTTTAAAACATCACTTTTGGCTTCTTCATAAACTTCTTTATTAATTGCAAACCATTCGCGGTTATTATTTTCCGCAACATCTTTTATAAAGTTTAAGGTTTCTTTTTTAAGCATATATCTTGAGGTTAACTGGTTAAGCGGTTAATTGGTTAATCGTTTCTAAATGCGCATTGTTTAATCGGCGCCAAACGCTTATCGCTAAGTGCCAAACCAACAATTAACCAGTTTATACAATTAAACAGTTAACCTAATTACTTATCGTAATAGGGCTTGTACTTAATATTTGGCGATAAAACGTGAAGTAAAATGATCCTCGAATATCGGTAATTAAAGGGATACAGGATAAAACAGCCTGTAAAAATTACGATGAGGTAATGCCAGAAAGTACTATCGGTAAGTGGTCCGAAAATTAAATAGGTAATAAAGCTGGCCACCAGCATTTCTATCACATTCATGGCGTAGCTTACGTACATAGCGGCATAAAAATAACCGGGTTCTATTTCTATACGCTGCGCGCAGTGCCCGCAAATTTCTTTGGTATGCTGTATATTCCAGCCGTACATGCTGCCGGTAAAAATATCTCCTCTACGGCAGTGTGGGCACTTGCAGTGTACAATGGCGTAAAGTTTCGATGTAGTGCCCGACATACTTTTAATTTAAATTAAAAGGTTCTCTTTTCATATTGAGGTGGATATTTTTTTTACGGTATTTTTTATACCAGATTACCCCAACAATTACAGCCATTAAGTATGGAATAGATAAAAGATATAAAACCCCGGTATTTAAACCCGCCGTTTGTGTATTACCGTTTTTAACGCCCTGCTCGGCATTAATGGTACACATAGAGCACTGCGCATTAACATGCTGGCTTGTTGCAAATGCGAGCACCAATACAAACAGGATAAAAATTACTTTCTTTTTCATGTGGTACAAATATAAGCATAAACGGCTGGAGGGGTTTAAAAATTATGTCATAAAAAAGCCCTTGCTTTTTAGGGCAAGGGCTACGGGAGAGAAAGATTAAACTTTAGATTTTAATAGGAGTTGCCACGATACAAAAAATAATACATTATGAAAAGCCTCCGAAAATCTCGGAGGCTTTGGAGGCGTTAATCCTTAAATTTATTGTAAAACTCCAGAAAATGTAAAAGTTGGATTTTGAATACTTTTAAATTGCGCAAATAAACCACCTGTTACAGGATCTGTGAGATAGTCAACAGTAAAAGTATCTACATTTAATCTTTGACCAAGCAATGCAGCCATGAAAGGAACAATAATTGCCCCGTTTCCATCAGCATCTACATAAGTAAACTTAAATATACCATCATCTGTTCTTGTATAAGTATAGTTTATTGTACCTACATATTGAGTGGCATTTTGAGGCATATTTACTTTTAAAGTTAACTTCTTAGTAGTATTGTTAAAAGTATATGCCATTTGCTCTAATCTCAATGCATATCCACCATTAAGCATTGCCGCAGCAGCGGTAGCTCTTCTGGTAACATAATCAGCTCCCCACCCTGCATAGGTTGTTGCATTAGGAACTGTAACCAACGTGTAGCCAGCACCAACTAATAAATATAGCGGAGTAAGCGGAGTTGGGCTACTTTTTACGATATATTCTTTGCCAGCTGAATCATATACAGCCAGAGTTGTTGCATCTTTCCATGCGAACCTAACAAACTTTATCCCGTTATACACCAATCCGCTACCTAATAAATCTGCTCCTGCTAATGTGAATGCAAATTTAGAATTACCTCCTAAAACAGTCTTATTATCTTCAAGTACACCTGTAAAACTCACTCTTTTTCCTGCAGTCATATTATTAGTAACATTAACTGCAATGCCAGCTTTTAATGTAGCACTACCAGAAACGATTTCGATATAAGGGTATTTTATAGTAGAGAAAAATGATTTAAACTTATCGATTGCTGTTTTATATTCACCAGCAAGAAACGCTGCTTTTTGGGCTGCGGTAGCTTTAACCATTAACAATGGTTGACGAAACTGGCGACCAACCATAATTAAACTATCTGCAGTTGAGCGCACGTAGGTAAATTCTACATCCGATGAAAATCCGCTTCCCTGCACACCGCCAAGTACCGACGCTTTTGGATCTTGAAGCATTGAGATAAAGTTGTAGGTATCAAAAGCAAGCATTGCTCCACTGCCGGTAGTAACCCTATAAGTAGATTCAGCACCCGTTGAGGCACCTGCATCTGAAATGTCACTATACATAGTTACTTTTTGGCTGGCATTAAAATTCATATAGAAGCCGTAACCGCCTCCTGCAGAGGTAGGCAGCGTTGCTATCCAGCCATTTGGCGCCGATGTTAGTGTATTATTCACTAAAGCAATGGCATCTGCCATTCTTTCTTCAGGGCTTTTTTCAAAGTTAGATTCAACATCAGATTTTTTACATCCTGCCAGAACCAACAAAGCCAAGCATAATAAATAAAATATTTTTTTCATAATGATAAAGTCTTATAAGGTTACTTGTCCTAATGCGCCATAGAAATAGTTGGTTGGCGTTCCGCTAACATAAAAACCACCGTAACTATTAAAATTATCGGCATTGATTGATGCCGGCATCCAACTGGCAACAAATGTATTGTTCAGAAGATAATCCAATAAAGGCTGTACACCTGGTTTTAGTACGGTTGCATTAGCAACCCATGGTGCATCCGTCCCTCCCGCAGTACCATTAGTGAATTTTGTTTGTCCGGTAGCAACAGTTAAAGCTACATTTAGTGCATATTTTGCTTCCAAAACAGTACCTGCACTATTTGAATAATTAACATATAGTACAGCTGTTGATGCAGTTGGAAAATCCAATCGGATATAGTTTAATTTACGATTAGCCCCACCAATTGCAGCTATACCAGAAACCGCTGCTTGATGAACTGCTTTAAAATCATCGGATATACCATAGTTTGCATAAACCTGATCAGTTGCTAAATTAATAGTCATGGTTTTGAAAAGGTTCTGACCTAACCAATACGGGAATCCAGCCTGTGTATATTTATATTGATTTCTTACAACATTTTGGATTTCTTGCTGAAGTTTTCTAAAATCAACCCCAAGATTTACAGTAAAGTATTGTACCACACTTGCCTCTTTCGCCTTTAAAGCCGCTTTACCAACAGCTGTTGAAGCATTTGCCCTTGCATCATACCAAGCCTGTCCGAATACTAATAAATGAGAGGTCACCTCCGCAAAGTCTTCCACAGGTTCGCTTGAAGCGTAAGGTGTAACATATCCATTATCTCTAGCTGTAGCATCTGCCACAGTAGTCCAGGTTGCATTGTAGGTTGACTTTGTGATATTTTGAAAATCAGCTGGCATTGGCACAAGTTGATTCAAAATGTGTGTAAACTCATGATGAATGGTTTTTAGTTTCCCAACTACTAATGAAGCATCATTTACATTAAAATTATTGATATCGTAAATAGTTACACGCCTACCTGCAGATGCTGTAGCCAAGATCATAGATCCATCGGTTTGATATGCACCAGAACCATACATAACCCACTCTTTCGGAACGTTCTTTTTTATAAAAGGAACACCAGCTATTTTGCGGTATGGTAAAATAAAACCATCTAATACAGTTTGCATTTGAGGCCTTACGCTAGCCGTATTACTTGGAGCAACATTTTTATCGTTATCATAATAATATCTACTGTAACGGTAAATTACATCCATATTATATTCATCTAAAAACGTAGTTTTTAACCACAAATCTAAATCTGTATTAGCAACAGGGTTATCGACATTATACTTAGTTAAATCAACATTTAGTGCATCTTCCTTACGGCACGAAATTATCATACCAAGAAGAACAATAAAACTTAAAGTCTTAAATATATTCTTTTTCATAATAGTTATATTTTATCTTGGATTTAATGGAACACCTGATAGTTTAGCCTGTTCAGGAATCTGGAATACGCGTCTATTATCGTTAGCTTCTAAAGTAACAGTTGTTTCTATACCACTAGCATCAAAAATATTATGTTTTACTGGAAAGTGGTTTCTAACAATATCCATCCATCTCATGCCCTCTTGTAAAAATTGTGCCTTTTTAATATCTAAGATTAGCTTAGTAATCCCTTCCTTCGGATCAGCAGTATTATAAAATGTGGCTACTTTAGTTTGTGTGGCAGCGTCAGATGCAGTATAATTTCTTACCGTATTCGACAAAATAAGATTTGCATCCTTTAAAGCATTCTCATATTGGCCTAGCTTGGTATATGCTTCAGCCCGGTTCAGTAATGCCTCATCAGTTGTTAAAAGCGGAGCCATTAGGTAAGGGAAGCCAATTTGGGCAACCTGATCTGTTAAGAAAAAGTATTCATAATACTTATATGTAGTATAATTAGGAACGCCATAACTAAGAATCTTATTGGCATAAGCCTTCCCTGTGATATTTCCATAAACACCTCCAGCTGCAAACATTTTAACCAGATTTGCTCCATAGCCATATCTAGGACTGGTTAACCTCTGATAAACTGAATACTGATTCGCCAATAAAAGGTTATATTTTTGATCTGACCTCGTAAATGCAGCTCTGTAATCTGCAGTACTTAATGCAAAAAGCGTTGTGTTAATTGGTCTAACAATACCTGTATAATCTCCACCAACTGTAACTGCATTAGCATGATCTATTACTTTTTGCCACTCACCTTTAAATAAATAGAAACGGCTGGCAAAAGCATGACCTGCTGCAGGGGTGAAATGATATTTCGGCACCTTATAGGCAGTAGCAGATAAGAGAGCCAGTCCTTCAGTCAAATCCTTTTCGATTTTCTCATAAGTAGATTGAACCGTGCCCCTATCATATTGCTGAATAACTTTAGTTTCGGGAGAGGTTACATATGGAATACCTGGAGAATCGTTAGCCCCGCCAATTACATATTCTTTGGCAAAAAGTGTAACCAACATAAAGTGTGCATAAGCTCTTGCAACTAATGCCTCACCTTTGTAAGGTAGGGCTGAATTACCAAAATTATTGGTCTCAATGGCTTCTAAAGCCTGGTTTGCAGCAGCAATTCCAGAATAGCAGCCATTCCAATAATTCGTCGATGTTCCAGTATCATCACCAATTACATCCTTCCAAAAATATGGCAAAGTAGAAACATCATCGATTGACCCCACTCCATTTCCTTTATCTTCAGCATTATCCGAAGCCGCTTCGGTAAAGGTGTAGTAGTCATACCGAGGGTAAGCCGTTGCAACCAATTGCGCTACTTTCTCAACCGAATTTATTTCTGTTCTATTATCTGGTTCCTTATCTAAATATTTATTACAGCCTTGTGTGCTTAATAATAAACACATCCCTAAAACTGAATATATCGATATTTTAATTTTCATGTTCTTTCTATTTAAAATCCAACTTTAAGTGAAAATGTATATTGTTTTGGAATTGGTAAGGCAACACCACCATTACCAAAAAACTCAGGGTCTTGACCATTCAAACGTTTATCTGAATATAACAGCGCAATGTTATTTCCAATTAAGGATACTGCTGCATTAGACATGTGTAACTTCGCGGCAATTTTTTTAGGGATATCATAAGTTAATGATATCTGTTTAAACCTGATGAAATCTCCTTTAGCTACACGTTCACTAGAGAAATTATACAAATTATATGGATATACAGCATTTAAGGTAGCACCATCTGCATTTTTGATAATACGGGCAGAAGTATATGGATCTAACAAAGCTGGAACATTTGTAAAAGCCTCATCTCCTGGCTGAATCCATCTGTTTAACATCGATTTAGACATCGAATATAAATCGGGATAAGTTGATGAAAACGTTTGTGCTAAGCGAATATAATTACCAGCAGCAAAGGTAAATAATGCTGAAAGACTAAATCCTTTATACCTGAACTGGTTATAAAAACCACCTGTAAAGGTTGGATCAATAGGACCTTCGTATTTTAGATATCCAATTTTATCACTTTGAAGATTAACATAAGTATTTTTATTACCCTTGTCATCTACATAGTAAGGATAGCCATAATCGTGATCTAAGCCTGAAAACTGGATTGAATATAAACCAGCCTGAGCATGGCCAAGTGTGGCAGCACCATTGTCATCAACCAGATTAAATATTTGTGGGTCCACTTCTAATGAAGTGATCTCATTTTTATTAAATGCGAAGTTAAATTGGGTTCTCCATCTGAAATCATCTTTATTGATCGCATTACCTGCAAGGGTAAATTCAATACCTTTCGATTTCATTTTGGCATAGTTCGCCGTTTTAGTAAACTGCCCACCAATACCAGAGGTTTTTATTTCACCAATTAAATCGTAAATATTTCTTTTGTATAAATCTACAGTTAAGTTAATTCGACCTTTTATTAAGGATAAATCGGCTCCAATATTGGCCTCTTTTAGTTTCTCCCAGGTTAGCTCATCATTAGCAAGGCCTGAAATATAGGTAACTGTTTCTTTTTCATTATCGTAAGGCCTTCTCGAAAGCTGGTTATAAAACACAGCAGCAGAATTATTTGCATTACCTAAATTTGCTACTAAACCGTAAGTACCTCTGATTCTGGCTGAGGTCAAATAATCATTTTTAGGCCAGAAGCTTTCTTCCTCTATATTCCATGCTCCGGAAACGTTCCAGGTTGGCAACCATCTCGCAGTTCTGCTTTTGCCCATTAAGTTCGAACCATCGTAACGTGTGGTTGCATTAAAACTGTATTTATCTTTATATGCATAAGCTCCGCGTAATGCAAATGAAGCAAAACGATCAGCCCCAACACTCATTGCATAGTAAGGTGCAGCGGCTTCCTGGGCCTTTTTGAAATAATAATAATTTGCGTTTACAATACCACCATTATCATACTGATATCCAACCCCATCAAATCTGGATGTTTGTCTATCAATATAACGAGCCTCCATTGAACCAAAAAAGTTTAGTTTATGCGCTTCGTTAATAGTTTTATCAAATTCCAGATTTTGCCTGAAATAATAGTTTTTCAGGTTATCATAATTTACATTGTAGAAGCCTCCTTCAGGAAGAACAACAATTGGATATGCAGAAAGGTCATCAGGGTTTTGGTATAAGAATGGATTACTTCCCAAAACTGTTGGATCTTGTGCACCAGCTCTGAAAACTTGAGCCATATTTGAATTTTCCTTAATATAATGCTGGCGGTCAGTTTTAGCAAATCGGTAGGCACCATCTATAGAGTAAGTTAAACTCGGTATAATTTTATATTTAATACCACCCTGTATTTTAAAATCTATTTGTCCTAATGATAAATAATTATTTTCTAATTCATTGATGATGTTAAATGGAGCAAATCCCCTGTTAAAATACTCTAAACTTCCATCAGTATTATAAGCCGTTACAGCTCTGCTCGTATTCAGTGCATACGAGTAAGGATTAATGTCAAAATCACGAGAGAACTTACCATACACAGGATCTGATGTCCTGGTTAAAGTTCCTGGCGCACGCTGATCTCTAACGGATCCATTAGCCAATAACTCGCCACTAAATTTATCACTAAGTTTAAAATTTATTCTAAAGTTTCCAGTAAAACGATCTACCTCATTTCCCAGTGTCTGACCGCTGTCGTGCAAATAAGATGTAGAAGCATAGGTTTGGAACTTCTCTGTACCAGAACTCACACTTAAAGAGTGCTCCTGAAGTAAAGAATTCTTAAATAAAACATCGAACCAATCAGTATTAGCGTTGGCGTATCGCTCCAAAAATTTAGTCCGGCTAATCACATCATTTCTTAACTCGTAACTATTGGTTGCTGCATTATAATTGTATAATGCATCGTACATTTTACCAAATGGACCGATGTTTGCTGTTTTTGTAGAAGTTTGTTGAAAGTACCCTTTGTTCTCCAGCTCCAGCATCACCGACATTTGATCTGCAGAATTAAGAATGTCGTATTGAGAATAATTAGGTTTTAAATATGTGGTTAAATTGGTTGTGTAGCTGATTCTTGGAGCACCCTCTGTTTGGCGGCCCTTTTTAGTAGTAACCACAATTACGCCATTCATTGCACGCGCACCATACATAGCAGTTGCAGCAGCATCCTTCAGGATATTGAAGCTTTCAATATCATCGGGATTTAAACCTGCTACTGACGATCCGATTAATGTGTTGGCATCACCAGTTGATAAAGCATCATTTGATATATTAACCACGTCTTCCAGGATAATCCCATCAACTACCCAAAGCGGTTTATTATCACCAGAGATAGAGGTAGCACCACGCACACGAATTTTCGGCGCTGCACCAAAAGTACCTGATACGTTCTGTACAGATACACCGGCAACCTGCCCTTCTAACATACGACTGATATCCGGCACACCATTCCTTTGAGAATCCTCTGCCTTAACCAAAGTTGATGAACCTGTAAACAATTTCCTGTCTAATTGTTGGTAACCTGTTGAAACTACATTTACTTCTTTTAGTTGAGCAGCATCCTCCTCCAAAGTAACATTAACAATAGTTTTAGATCCGATTGGTACTTCGAGTGTTTTATACCCTATATAACTAAAGGTTAAAACAGCGCCCTCCTTTACCGAAATGGTAAAATCGCCCGATGCATTAGTAGATACCGCGTTAGCAGCCCCTTTTTCCCGAACACTTACACCTGGAAGTGCTACACCACTTTTATCACGTACCTTACCCGAAACCTTTACTGCAACAAAGTATCCTATTACTTTATCAATAATTGATTTTTCTTTGGGTTTAATTAAGATGGTTTTATCCTCAATAGTATAGGTTAAATCATTCCCTGCAATAATTTTAGCCATTACTTCCTCAATAGTCGAATTGCTGAAATTGGCATTAAAAGTAGTGGTACTGCTGATTTTATTGGTTGAGAGCAATACATCATAACCAGATTGCAATCTGATTTCGCGGAACATTTTTTCGAGTGTTACATTTTTTTCCTTTAATGTAACCAGCTGGCCAAATGAAGCTGCACTTACCTGCATTAACGAGGCAAGCAGAACGACCGTAATTAACTTCATCATTAATAGCAATTTAGGTATGTAGCGGCGATGCGTACATAAAATTCTGATATAAATTTTGTACATTTAATAGTCTGTTTTTTGTGCGGAACGCAAGAAAGTTTGGACGCCAAAAAGCGTTTCGCGGTTATCCAAGAAATAATTGTTTTTAATCGATTCCGGTTTCGGAATAGCTGAACAGATTATAAAAAGGGGTGTTGCAAGCACTCCTTTTTTATGCATTCAACTTTTGGATCGTCAGGAGTTTTGTCGAAGTTTATTCATCATTAGTTAGGTTAGGGTTGATTAATTTGTTATTTCTTTTTTAGAGATAAAGGTTAGTTACTCCTTCATCTTTTTCTCGTTTATTCTTTATAGACAATTATTTTATTGCCCTTAATATCAAAACGAACTTCGCCGGTCTGCTCAAATTTTCTGAGCACTTTTGATATTTTCTCGAAACGGCTTACCGTTCCATAATACATTACATCTTTAGCTTCAGGGTCGGCATATTCTATTTCTACATTATACCACCGGGCAATTTTGCGTAAAATACTTTCCTGTTTTTCATTATCGAACATGAAATAGCCATTTTTCCAGGCTATTGCTTCATCGGTATTTGCCTTTTTTATGGCTATTCCGTTGTTAGATAGTATCGATTGTTCGCCGGGTTTCAGCACAAACATATCAGTTGAGTTTAAATCAGAAACGCGAACGCTACCCTCGAGCAAAGTAGTACGGGTGACATTTTCGTTGGCATAACTGTTAATGTTAAAATGTGTGCCTAAAACTTCCAGTTCCTGTTTTGAAGTTTTAACGATAAAAGGATGCGCCTTATCTTTAGCCACCTCGAAATAGGCCTCGCCGGTTAACTCAACCTTACGCTGTTTTGATGAGCCGATATTTAATGGATACTGCAAAGATGAAGCGGCATTAAGCCAAACTACCGAACCGTCAGGCAGCCTGATTTCCCATTCGCCCCCATTCGGTGTGGAAATGGTATTTACTTTCGAATCGTCAATAACACCGGCTGATTTTTCTATATGGTAAACGAGCTGGCCATTTGCAGTTTTAGAAACGGATATCCCAGCCTGTTCAATAACATCACCGTTTGCGGCATCACTCAGCGATATTTTCCTGCCATCGGCCAGGGTTAAAATGGCTTTGTTCTTACCAGGTGCCACGTCAGAGGCAAAAACATGTTCTTTCTTTTTATTTAACGATAAATAAGCCGTAAAAGAAAACACAACCAATACTGCTGCAGCGGCAGCCCACTTTAAAGGTCGTAACAAAATGCTACGCGGTGTTTTTTGCGGTTTATCGGTAGTTAAGATATTATTCAGTACAGCCTCCCATTTTTCAGTTACAGCTCCTTCAGTAGCAGTCGCTTCTTCAGCCACAATCATCTTTACGATTTCGTCGCCAACAGAAGATGCCGGATCTGCAGCCAATGCTAAAAGCTCCTGCTTTTCTGCCGGGCTTAGTGCATCTGCCGTAAACTGTTTTAATAAGTAATTGATACGTGGTTCCATAATGGGGCTACAATACTAAGAAGCAGAAAAAAGAAATTAGGACTATCGAGATTTTAAAAAAAGTTATTTTATTTTCAAAAAGAGGAAAACAAAAGGAAAAATGAATACAATTCCATGCTGATCGAGGTAGATGCGAATGGATTTCAGGGCCGATACTAAGGCATTTTTAACCGTATTTGGCGATATACGAAGTATTTCAGCAATTTCAGGAATGGTTTTACCATCGCGACGGCTCAGCTGGTATATTTTTCGGCGTTGATCGGGTAATTTTTCAATTGCAGCAGCAATAATTTTAGTTACCTCATTCAAATTAATGGTTTCGACGGTGTTATTGTGGCTATCTGTTTGTTTAGCGGTAAAAGCATCAACCATCTTATCGGCCTTAAGCTTTTGGCGCAGGTAACTTAAGCATTCGTTTGATACATATTTGTATAAATAAGCTTTCACATTCTCTACTTCGGCCAGTTTATCGCGGTTAAGCCATACCCTTAGAAAGGCATCCTGAATAATTTCTTCTGCGGCATCGTCTGATTTTGTAAATTTTGTAGCAAATACCTGAAGTACGGGAAGGTATTTAAAGAACAAAACAGCAAAAGCCTGCTCATCGCCCTCCACAATCTTGCTAATCAGTGCACGTTCTTTTTCCGAATTGCTTACCGCCATAAATTTAATTAGTAATAGGGCTATCTACTGTATTATCCTGATTTGTAATAATAGAAAGATTTAGTGAAAGCCTGGAAATTATTTTACTAAACCAATTTAGCTAGTTAATAACCGAACTTCTCTACCAAATATAATGATTAAGAAATTTTACAGGCTAAAAAAAATGTTAAAAATAAAACCCCGCTTTTAAGGCGGGGCTGAGAGGGGCGGTTAATTTAATCTAATTTATTTTCTTATCTCGGTCTCCAGCTAATCCATGCCTGGGCATCAGATACCCGAACCATATCATATCTTTTACCATCTTCAGATGTTGGGATCAGATACCAATCCTGAGCACTTCCTACAGTTTCCCCGCCATACAACAGGTTTCTGGCTGCACTCATTGCCATGGCTATTGGTGCAGTTCCCGTAAATGTTCCGGCGTTGGTTCCTAAGGTAAATCTGGCTATACCAGAATTGATACCAAACGGATTTCGCGATAATACGTAAGGTGCACCTAATCCATTGTTAACAAAGGCGATCAATCCTTCGGTTGTACCTCCAAAAACAGTTGGTCCGGCATACCATAAATTTTGGTAACCGGCAACATTTTTAAAATTGCAAAAATCGTCAACACCTCCGGCATGAAAAGCCTTATCAGAAACCCAGGTACCATTTAAATTTGCGAACATTTGATTGTACCATCTTTGGGCTGCATTAACATCTAGTTTTAAAGGCGTTATCGCCTCTTTAATTTGGATTGGGCTACCATTAACATTTGCTTTGATGATAAAAGATGTGGCATCATAACTTACATCGCTTATTTGCTTAACAGTAGTTGTACCTATTACCAATGGATCGTAAAAGGCAACTGCCGGACCAGAAACATAATAATTTGAAGTTACCGTTTTAAGGTTTCCATTTTCTAAATAAGAGAAGCTCAGCACCTGGGCAGTTGGGTCCCATTTTACCTCACATTCAATTCCTCCAATGGTTGTCCGTTTAAAGTATGTTCTGATTTTAGCCGCAGCCTCGGTAACATTATTAAGCGCCGTAAATACTGCTGCACTTTCTGCTGCCGACTTAGATCTGATCAGGATCAATTTACTTTTATTGAATGTGCCTTCTAATTTAATGGTATCGGCACTTGAAGATAAAAATGCAAATTCGAAATCTGAATAATAACCTGCCGCAGTAGTTCCGCCAAACACACTCGAGGTTGGATCGGCAAGTAAATGCAATGTAGAATAAGAGTCGAAAAGCAAAGTAGGACGCTGCAATGCTTTTAAGCGATAAGAACTCTCCACTGGTGCCGTCCGGTAATCGGCTGCCATGGTTGTTCTGTTTTTATCATTGAAAGTAAATAAAAAAGTAGCCGGTTTTTCATTATCGGTTAACAGGTAACCTTTCCAGCCAAATTGTGCACCGTTTAGCTGTGTTTGATATTCGGTTAAGGTTGCCGATAGCCGATCATCAACATTGCCGATAACGGGCGTTGTTGTATCTTTTTTACAGGCGCTAAATGCCAATGTAAACAAGAGGATATATAATAAATGCTTTTTCATCATTTTTGATCTTTAATTATTACAATGTTCCAAATAAGTACGAAGTAGCATCTGTTGTTTTAACAAGGCCGCCAAATATACTTTTCGATTGAGGGACAATATCATCCACCCAGCGGATATTAAATGACTGATTGTTGAAATAGGTTAACAAAGACTGAATGCTGGCTTCTATTGCCCTGGCGTTAGCATTTGTTGGCTGAGGATCTGTATAAGTTAAAGTAAGCAACCCGCCAACATTCGTTGTAGTATAATTAAAATCCGCATTAAACCCTGCACTTAACGCTGCTGTTGGATCCATAAAATTCACTCTTAGAATCATCCTGTTTGCAGTAGTAAAAACGAGCGAAATGTTATCGATATAAAGTCCCATTCCAGATTGCAAACCCGTATTAGCTGCGTTATAAGCCGTGAGGAATTTAGTAGATAAACCATTTAGTTTTTGAGGATTTACAGTAATGGTACCATAAGTTTTACCCGGCCCAAGTAAACTGTTAAAATCTGCAGTTGCCGATTGAGCTTCTATAGCAGCCTGTGTTCTGGTTTGTAAATCGGTTAAATCTATACCCCAGCTATCTTTCATATAAGCTACAACGATCGATTTCTTTTTTAAGAGCTTAGCCCTTGCATCGGTATTTTGTTCGTAAACCCCTTTTCCATTTCTTTTGATGTAAAGTCCGTCATACACGAAAAGATTGTTTATGATGTTATCAAAATTAGCTTGTCCGCCTTCCAGTAAAGTTGATAAAGTCTCCACAAAATCGTCGTCCTTATTTGATCTTGAGTAAGGCGTTATAAAACCCTTTCCCCAAAAATCGGCCTCGTACATAATCTTATCCAGGGCCGAATTTGTAGAATATGCACCTCTGAAAATATTAAACCAGGTTGCGGTATAATCAGCAGGTGTGATTCTTTGATAATCGGGCACCACAGCAATATTCTGATTCAGGATATGGCCAAACTCATGGTGCATGGTGTGTAAAATCTGTTTTACCGCAGGCTTATTGGCCGGGTTAAAAGTGTTCAGGTCTAACAAAACAATTTTCCGGCCCGCTTCTGCCGTACCCAGGGTAATGGTACCGTTGCTGTTGTACGAAGGGCTACCCGCCAGGTAAAACTGTTTTTGGGTATATTTCTTCATAAAATCTTCGCCCTTTACTGCAGCATAAGGCACTATCCAGGTATTTTTAATAATGCTCATTACGGGCACTACCAATTCTTCTTTAACCGGTACTATATTCTTATAAATTTCTCCCAGCTCCGACCTGTCCCACTTGTATTTTACTTCGATGTTATAGGGAGTGGTATAGTTTGTACTAATCCACTCATCTATTGGCCCCTTAGTCCAGGTATCGCCACCCAAACCAACTATATCGGCACTTAAATCATCTTTTTTGCTACATCCTGCTAAAAAGATTGTTGCTAAAGCAACCATTAATAATGTCTTTTTCATAATAATATGCTTTTATAATTATCGAGGATTCGCAGCTAAACCTGCTGCAACAGCATCTTGTGGAATTTGAATTAACCTTCTCGGGTCATTAACGCCCAATGTAATTGTATTTAAACCGTTAGCAGAAACGTGTACAACCGGGATTTTCAGCCTTACAATATCCAGCCACCTTAAGCCCTCGTGCATATATTCCTGGCGCTTAAAATTGATGATGGTGGCCACTAAAGCATCTTTAGCAGATAAGCCTGTAAAAAATGTGGTGGCTTTGGTTTCTGTAAATTTATCGGCAGTAGCAGAATAGTTAACAATCCTTTTCGACAGGTAAATATCCAGGTCGGCAATGGTTTGCGCATTATTGGCCAGCATGGCATTGGCCTCGGCCCTGTTAAACAGTACTTCTTCGGCAGTTAGCAAAGGTATCATGTTGTAAGCATCGCCAAAGTTGGCACTAATGGTCTCTTTTACAAAATGCTCTCTGAATTTAGGAATATTATAAAATGCTTCGTTTGCACCAAAAATTTTCCCGGCTATGGCCAGCGATTTTCCTGTTGGATTGTTACCCGGATTAAATACTGTTGCCAATACCCCCGAGCTTAACCCGTAATTGTAAGCACCATAATTTCTGCCCCAAAACGAATTGGATTCCTGTAACAACAAGTTAGCTGGTTCGGTTGAATTAGAATACAATGCCTGCAACTCATAAAAACCCAATACATTATAGGTAGTATTCCAGGCCCTTAGGTTATCGGCAATTGTAGCTGCCGGAAAAACAGCATTGGCATTATCGATTACTTTTTGGTAATCTCTTTTAAATAAATAAAAGCGTGTAGCAAAAGCACGGGCGGCCTGCGTAGTAAAATGATACTTTGGCACCCGGTAGCTATTGTTATTAAGCAATGGTAACCCTTCGGTTAAATCTTTCTCAATACTGGCATAAACACTTGCCACGGTTCCCCTGGTATAATTACCTTCTACAATTTTTTGTGGCAAGGTAACATAAGGAATACCCGGATCGGATGCAGCCGTAGCCGGATCGTAAGCTTTAGCAAACAGGGTAACCAACATAAAGTGTACGTAAGCCCTGGCTACAAGTGCTTCGCCTTTGCTGGCCGAGTATTCAGCGGTATTGCCACCTTTCTCAATGGCTTCTAAAGCATAATTGGCAGCCGCAATGGCTTTATAGCAAGCGTTCCAATAAAATGGGGGGGTATCTACTGAGTTTGCGTCTATCTGATCAATGTAATTCCAGGGAGAAGAATTTGGCAAAGCCCTTGCTGTTATTCCCTTATCGCCTGCATTATCACTCATGGCTTCGGTAAAGGGAAGATAACTGCCATGTGGATAGGCATTGGCCAGTAATTCGGCAACTTTAACCGGGCTGTTTAATTCAGTACGGTCGTCTGGCTGATGCTCTAAAAATTTCTTACAACCACCAGATAGCAGTAATCCTGAGCATGCGATATATATGAATATTTTATTCTTTTTCATTTTCTGTTCAATTTAAATTAGAATCCAACTTTTAGCGAAAGTGTATACTGTTTTGGAATTGGCAAGGCTACACCACCAGAGGCAAAAAACTCAGGATCCTGCCCCTTTAGTTTTTTATCTGAATAGATTAACCAAAAGTTATTGGCAACAGCACCAATTGATGCGTTGTTTGCGCCAATAGCTTTCAGGAATTTTGCAGGTAGTGCATATGAAAGAGATATTTGTTTTAACCTGATAAAACCACCATCAGCAACTCTTGCTGTAGAATAGTTGTAGGTATTGTAAGGATATGTTCCACTAATTTTACCCGCTGCTTCTATATCCAGAATAGAAGGGATATTTGTTTTCAGCTCATCGCCAGGCAAAGTCCATCTGTCTTTAAATTCGTTCGGTAATGCATCCAGATCTGAATAAGAAGTAGCAAATATCGGGTTCAGCCTGATTTTATTTCCGGCAGAGAAAGTAAATAATGAACCCAATGTAAAGCCTTTGTAACTTACACTGTTGTAAAAACCACCTGTTAATTTCGGATCTGTAGGACCTTCGTATTTCAGGTATTTGGTTTCTAAACTCTGCATGTAAACATCAGTACTTTTCTCGCCTTTTTCGTTGATAAATTCAGGGATACCGGTATCGTGGTTCAAACCAGTAAAATCAACTGAATATAAACCGCGGTATGGGTAACCTTGCTGAGGTCCGCCATCGGCAGTTACCAAACTGAATATATTTTGCGGACTTGAAAGTTTAGTTACTTTGTTTTTATTGTAACCAAAGTTTAAATTACTTCTCCAGTTCCAGTCGCCGGTTTTAATAATCGGCCCGCTTAAAGTTACCTCAATACCTTTAGAGTTCATATCGGCATAATTGGCTGTGGTTAAATACTGACCGCCAATACCCGAGGTTCTTAACGGACTGATTAAATCGAAACCATTCCTGTTATATAAATCAACCGTTAAGTTCAGTTTATCTTTAAAGAAACCAAGATCTACACCAATATTCGTTTCATATTGTTTTTCCCAGGTTAAATCCCTGTTTTCAATATACTCGATATTCATCACCGATTCGGTTTCGCTGGTATATGGCCTTAATGCACTTCCATTTCTTAAAACCAGTGCCGAATTGGTAGCACTTCCTAAACTGGCCGTTAAGCCATAAGTAGCTCTTATGGTAGCACGGTTTAAGATTTTAGTCAGCCTATCGTTATCAAAGAACTTTTCTTTATCAATGTTCCATGCACCGGAAATGTTCCAGGTTGGTAACCATCTTGCTGTAGCCGAGCTACCCAATTGGTTCGAACCATCGTACCTGCCAGTGGCGTTAAATGAATATTTGCCATCATAAGAATAAGCCGCTCTGGCCATAAATGCTGCAAAACGATCATAACGGTGGTTCATGGAGTAGTAATTCAGGTTATTAAGCACAGCCTGTTTTACAATATTCGGATCAATAAACGGCACACCTCCCTTATCGTATTGATAACCATAACCAATCATGCTTCTGGTCTGGCGATCGGCCATACGCATTTCCTGAAAGGCATAAACGTTGATGAAATGTTTTTCGTTAATGTTCCTATCGTACTCGAGTGAGTTCCTTACCATATACGATTTAAGAAAATCGTCGTTTGTGTTGTAAAAACCACCATAAGGAAGTACTACAACGGGCTGCAACTCGGGATGAGCCGGATCGCGGAACAAGAAACGGTTATTCTCCTGAATGTAAGAATCGCCATTGGCCCGGTAAGCATTGGCCATGTTAGCATTTTCTCTTACTTTATGTTCATTACCACTTTTTACATAGCGCATCGAAGCCAGAAAGTCGTACTTAAAGTTTTTGGCAAACTTATACCCTAAACCTCCCTGAAGTTTAAAATCGAGCATACTCAAATCCAACGAATTATTATCCAGCTCATCCAGGATATTGAAATTGGCAAAGTTTCTGGTAAAGCTTTCGCGGTTTCCGTTTTGATCGAATGCGGTTAAAGTTCTGCTCGTATTTAATGCATAGCTAAAAGGGTTGATATCGAAATCCCTCGAATATTTTCCCTCAACCGGATTACTCACCCTGCCAACTGTTCCGGGTGCTTTTTGGTTACGGATTGATCCGGTAGTAATAAAATTAAGGGTGAGCTTATCAGACAGGTTAAATAAAGCATTTACGTTTGCGGTATATCGCTCTACATTATTGCCTACCGCCCAACCGTTATCGTTCAGGTAACTGGTAGAAATATATAACTGCGATTTATCCGTTCCTGATGAAACACTGATACCATGTTCCTGCATCAGCGAGTTTTTGAAAAGCACATCAAACCAATCGGTATTCGCCGTGGCATAGCGTGATAAAAATGTATTTCTCGCTTCAGGTGTATTGGCCAGGCCAAATGCGCCCGATGTTGCATCGTAAGTATTAATTAACTGGTACATTTTAGTGTAAACCCCACCATCGGCAGCTCTCGATGCACTGGAGTGGTTTAACCAGCCTTTACGTGCCAACTCCGAATATACCGACATCTGGTCGGACGAATTCATAATGTTGTAGCTATCGTAAGTTGGTTTTAGATAAGTAGAAAAGTTACCGGTATAAGAAATTAATGGTTTACCAATACGGCCTTTTTTAGTGGTAATTACCACCACACCGTTCATCGCCCTTGCACCATACTGCGCAGTTGCGGCAGCATCTTTCAAAATATTGAAACTCTCAATATCATCGGCATTAATACCTGCAACCGACGAACCAATTAAAGTACTTACATCACCTGATGATAACTGTTCGTTAGAAATGTTAACCACATCTTCTAAAATCACACCATCAACTACCCAAAGCGGTTTATTTTCACCTGTAATAGAAGTTGCCCCACGTACACGGATTTTAGGTGCAGCACCAAAAGTACCCGACACATTCTGTACCGATACCCCCGCTACCCTACCCTCGAGCATACGGCTTACATCGGTAATACCATCCTGTTTAACATCAGCTCCTTTTAAAGCTGTCGCTGCTCCGGTAAATAGTTTTTTATTCAGGTTTTGATAACCTGTTGAAACAATGTTTACTTCGCCTAGCTCTTTTGAATCTTCTTCGAGGCTAACATTAATTACCGTTTTACCAGCTACGGTCACCTCAATGGTTTTATAACCGATAGATGCGAAAGATAATGTCGCATTATCCTTAACGGTAATCTGGTATTCGCCCCGTGAGTTAGTCGAAACCGCATTGGTTGCCCCTTTCTCGCGAACACTTACGCCCGGCATGGTTGCACCATCCTTTTTATCGCGTACAGTACCCTTTACGGTGATCTCTTTTTTCGCGTTATTTTTAGGTGCGGCAGCAACCTTTAAAATTACCTGGTTGCCTACCAACCGGTAAGAAATATTTTTTTGCTTAAGCTGATCAAGTGATTCAGTTATCGAAGACAGCTTTGATGGCACATCAAGCACCATTGTTTTATTAATCTCTGCGGCATCAAAAACAAAACTTACTTTATAAGCCTGTTCTATTTTTTTCAGGTAGTTATCCAATCTTTCGGGCTTTCCATTGGCTTGCTGAGCATCGGCCCTGGCCAAAACTGCCCAAAAAACTGCACACAGCAGTAAGGCCATCTGGCGCAAACTTATTCCCGCATTTCTTTGGTAGAAATTTTTCTCCATAGTTGATTTCAGTTAATTTAATTGATTAGTGTATTGGTGTCTTTAAGGTTATTGTGTCTTTATTCGTAGTAATTTTTAATCCGTAAGTTTCTTTCAGCACAGCTAAAACTTCTGTTAAACTATTGTCCTTAAAGGTGGCATTGAACTTTTTAACCAGTGGCTGATTGGTTTCTATAAGAATATTTTTTTGATAGTAGCTGCTCAGTTGTTTACACACTTCTTCCAGTGGGGTATCAACAAAAACGAGCTCGTTTGTTAACCATGCATCTGCATTTTGCGAAAGCCGGGTGGTAAACTGTCTGTTCGAAATGCTGTACGACAAAGCCTGACCTGCAACTAAAATGGATGATGTACCATTGGCGTACGGCGAAAACAATACCCTCCCGGTTTTCACATCCAGATCGATTTTATTCGGCGAATAGTTAATATTGAAAGATGTTCCGAGTACTTTAACTTTCGATTGCCCCATTAACACACTGAAAGGGCGTTTTGGGTCTTTGGCAATCTTAAAGAAAGCCTTACCCTGTATTAAATAGATTTCCCTTGATGATGAAACAAAGCTTTTTGGATATTTAACCGAACTGTTTGCCGCCAGCATAACCACCGAGCCATCGGCCAATAAAACCGAATCTTTCTGGTTTGCACCAGTTTGAAGGGTTAGATAAGCCGGCTTGTTGTTCAAGTTATAAAACCAGTAACCGAGGCCCAGTATAATGAGTGTT
The DNA here is from genome assembly GCF_903166585.1 of Pedobacter ghigonis. GTDB lineage: Bacteria > Bacteroidota > Bacteroidia > Sphingobacteriales > Sphingobacteriaceae > Pedobacter > Pedobacter ghigonis. The sequence goes on along the minus strand of NZ_CAESCM010000006.1, from coordinate 20,681 downwards.
GCTGCGATGTTACGTAACCAGATAATACCTGTAAAAGGCTTATAAGTATGCTTTTTAAATTCGCGCTTAAAATTAGCCTCTGCCTGCTTGATATCGATTCTGTTTAAAGAAACAGACTTAGCAGATAAATGCCATACCCTCGATATTTCAAGAAAATACGCTTCATTTTCAGCAGATGCCGACCTATAAGTATCTATTGCAGCACAAGTGGTTTCATCCTGCGGATTGTTTAAATACCGGACGATTAAATCCAGGTATTCTGATTGGTTAAGCATTTAGTTCGTTTGGGGGATTATATTTTAAAGACAAACCAAACCGTAAAAACCCCTAAATAAATTTCAAAAAAATGAATATATTTTAAAAAATCTATTTAAAATGGGTTAAAAACACCTTTTTTAGCAAAAAAATTAACATAAATAAAGTGCCATTACAGTGAGGTAACTTTTTGCTTTTCTATTTAAGGCCCGGTCGTCTACAAATCTGGTTCTTAAAATTTTAAGGGCATTACCGATGTGGTTTTCGACCGTTTTTTCTGAGATATTGAGTTCTGATGCAATTTCCCGGTATTTGAAATTATCAAATCTGCTTAGTTTAAATACTTTTTTACATTGGGTGGGTAATTTCTCTATTTCATTATGCAAAATAATGATCATTTCATTTTCATCATCCAGATCGGTTAGGTAATCATCAGAAAATTCGGCAGCCAGTTTTAAGTGATGCTGTTCTAAGTTCTTTTGGCGGTTGGCAAAATTAATGGAGGCATTTACAACCGAGCGGTACAGATATGATTTTACGGATTTAACCTCAGTAAGGGTTTCGGGAAACTCCCAGATCTTAAGAAAAATATCCTGAACAATCTCTTCTGCTGTATGAATATCACTAATGTATTTATCACTTGCCAGAATAAGTTTTTGAAAATAGGAAGTGTAGAAACGTGTAAAGGCAGCGCTATGTCCACTTTCTATTAACGAGATCAAATCCTTTCCTGTTTCAATTTTTGCAGTATCCATTAATACATAATTGCTTCCAACACTTAATACCGAATCAATTATACACAATAATGTGCAATTATTAATACAAGAAATAAACTTTAAACTAACTAATTAGGCTAGTATTGATAATAAGGCGAAATCATCAGGTAAACCACCACTCCAGTTATGGCTACATATAACCACAAAGGGAAGGTAATTTTAGCAATCTTTTTATGGCGATCGAAACGCTCTGCCAAAGCCCTAACATAAGTAACCAATACCAATGGAATAATAGCAATTGAAAGCAGGATATGCGTTAAAAGAATAAAAAAGTAAACATATCTTACAGTTCCATCCCCTCCAAATTTAGTAGAAGGCGTAGTCATGTGGTAAGCAATGTACATCACCAAAAACAATAAAGAACAACCAATGGCAGTTTTCATTAAATTTTGGTGCAGGGTAACTTTTCCGTTTTTAATGGCCCAAACGGCTACAATCAAAAGGATCGCTGTTATACCATTAATGGTTGCATATATAGGTGGTAAAAAAGGAAGCGGAGGTGCATCAATCCCTAAATCTTTAAGTTTTACTACAAATAAAACCGCTACAGCTACGGGAATTAATATGGATAGGATAATGATCCATTTGTTATATTTTTTCTCAATTGGGCTATTTTCCATGAGTTTTAACGCTCTTTTATATTTTATAATTATTCAACAACCAGTTATAGTATGTGTGCTTTGTACTTTCGACTAAAGACTTTGGGCTTTGTGCTAAATTACCTGCCGTCTTTAACATTCCTCAAATACTCGGCAATTAATACCTTAATCTCATCTTCGAGCTTCGAATTGGCCTCTTTATTATCGGCTTCATAAATCCCCCTGATGCGGTGCAGGTTATCGATGAGTAAAATTTTATTACTGAAAATGAAAGTTGGTTTAGTGCGGGTATCATCTTCAATTACATCGAGCATCAAACCATTTTTAATGAGCGGGTAAGTTTGTATGGTATCGCCGGCTAAAAAATCCCATTTACCTTCTTTTGCTTTAAATCTGGCTGCGAAATCTTTTATTTTACCCTGATCGGCCGGATCTACGGATAAGCTTAAAAACTTAACCAATGGCTTTTTCTCGTAACCATCAGACAGTTGTTTGATGTAATTACCTGCCTGCTGGTTGCTGGCACCGGTATGGAATAAATTCAGTACAACAATCTTGTTCTCCAGCGATTTCCAACTGATGGTATCATTATGCTGGTTAACAAGTTTAAAATCGGGGATTTGATGGTAAATCGTATCCGGAATTTTCTTCCCCTTTACACTATGAAAGGTGGTGGCTACAACCTTTTTACCGAAGATGGGTAAACTCTTATACCTGTTTTTAGCAAAGTGCGGCAACAAGTAAAAAAATAAAAATCCCGGTATAGCTAAAATGCTTACCAGGATTAATACCTTTTTTATAGGGCTTCTTTTCATTAATGGCTCATCATGTGCAGGTTTAAAAACCCACCTTCTATTAGCATTAAAACAATAAAGTAAATAATGAAAATGAATGATACCGTTAACGCTAACTGTAAGCCAAGTTTCTCATACTTTAAGTGCATGAAATAAGCCACAATATAAAAAGCCTTTAATAATGTTAAAACGATATAAACGTAGTTACCAATATGCTGGGTCATATATCCTTTCGGAATTAATACCAACGCAATGATAAACTCAATTACAGTAATTAATAAAAGGATTCCGAAAACTTTCCAGATTTTACCTTTTGATAAACCTGCGTGATCGTCGTGTCCGTGACCTTCTGTTGAATGTGTGTGCTCTGACATAAAAATATTTTTATAATATGATAAATTAAACCAAATAGAAGAATGTAAATACGAACACCCATACTAAATCTACGAAGTGCCAGTATAAACCAACTTTCTCAACCATTAAATAGTGACCTCTTCTTTCGAAGGTTCCGTTAATTGTCATGATCAAGATGATGATGTTAATTACCACACCACTAAATACGTGGAAACCGTGGAAACCGGTAATGGTAAAAAATAAGTTTGCAAATTGTTGTGCAGCTACTAATGAAACATCTTCAGGCTTAAGGAAGAAGTGTTTTAACTCCTCAGCAGAAGGGATATGTCCCCACCAGAAACCATCGTGGTGTAAGTGAGTCCACTCAATTGCCTGACAGCCTAAGAACATAAAACCACCAACGATAGTTGCAACCATCCAGCCGATAACTTCTTTTTTAGAACGTCTGTGTCCGGCTTCTACCGCTAACACCATCGTAACCGAGCTCATGATTAAGATAAAAGTCATGATACCCACGAAAACCAATGGTGCACCATGCTCGGCAATACCTGGAATAGATTGGAAAACTTTATCTGGAGCTGGCCATGTTAATTTAGAAAAACGCTGAGCGCCGTAGTAGATCAATAATGATGAAAAGGTAAAAGCATCTGATAATAGGAAAAACCACATCATGATTTTACCATATTCTACCGACCACGGAGAACGACCACCATTCCATGGTCCGGTTTTAACTTGATCTAATTGTGATACTGCATTCATTTGGAAATAGTATAATAGTTTGTTAACAAATTTAACGGTTCAAAAGTAAAAAAACATATAGATATATCCATAGGATATCTATAAAATGCCAAAAAATAGAAGCGATTTCCATTCTATACTGGCTCTTGGCAGCAGGAATATTCTTATAACTGCCTATTAGTGCATTAATTATAAAGCCTACACCAGCAATAATATGCAACAAGTGCAAGCCAGATACTACGTAAATAAAAGAAATTGCTGCATTGTTGCCTACCAGGGTTGCTCCTGTTCTAACCATACTTCCCCATGCATTAAACTGCATAATGCCGAAAGCTACAGCCAGTATTACAGTAAGCCAAAGCAGGTTGCGCTGTGAGCTGAAATTAAGTTTCTTTAGGGCTCTTGCCGCTAAAAATAAAGTAACACTGCTGGCTAAAATTACCAGGCTCGAGTAAATAAATGCATCGGGCAATACTAAACCATGCCCTTTACCTTTAGATGCGGCAAATACCAGATAATAACTGGTAAAGCCCCCAAACATAATGGTAGATGATACTACGAATAACCAAACAATAAACTTTCTGGGTTTTGGATCAAATGTATCCTGGATCTTTTCCATTGTGATAACCATCAGTTATTTTGCTATAAAATTTAATAATAAACCCAGCTGTACAGCAGGGATGTAAAAAAATGAACAGAACATCACGCGCTTCGCATCAATCATTTCTCTGTTCAGTAAAAGTTTAAATGCTAACCAGCTAAAAATAAAGCCAGCTATTAATGATAAGCCTGCTATGTAATAACCGCCAAAGCCATAAAAGGTTGGCAGCAAACTTACCGGTATTAAAATCAGCGTGCTTAAAAACGTAAGTAATGCTGTTGCCTTATCACGTTTTTTGGTAGGCAATAACCTAAAGCCTGCTTTTTTATAATCATCATCCAATACCCATGCAATGGCCCAAAAATGTGGGAACTGCCATACAAACTGGATCAGGAACAGAATACCAGCAATGTAATAATCGATTTCGTGGAACAATTCGGCTTTTAAACTGCCAAATGCTGCCAGATAACCAATAAGCGGTGGCAATGCTCCCGGAATGGCTCCAACAAAAACGGCAATCGGCGATTTCCTTTTTAATGGTGTATAGGCAAAAGCATATAATAAAATCGAGAATACCGATAATAAACCCGTTTCCAGATTTAATTTACCCAATAACCAGGTACCCACAAACGACATAAACACACCTAAAATTAATCCCTGTCCGGTAGTCATCCTACCTGCTGGCATTGGCCTGTCTTTAGTGCGCGACATCAGTTTATCCAGGTCCTTTTCAATAATCTCGTTAAAGGTATTAGCAGCTGCAGTAACCAAAAAGCCACCTGCAATTAAAATCAGCCAGTTTCCCCAATCTATACTTGGAATATGGCCTCTGCCTACCTGCATCTTCTGCCCAATCAGAAAAGAGATCGACGCAGAAAACACTACCGTAAACGATAGCCTGAATTTGATGAGTTTAGAAAAATCTGAAATATATTGTTTCAATTCCCTTAAATATTATTGTTTATATGTACTGGTACGGTAAACCAACAAGTACAGGTAAAACTGTAAACTAAACAGCAGCGTAGAGAACAAAATATGTAATGCCTGTGCTACCGGCGGAAAAGCAATGTATGCCAAAGCTAAACCACTTAATAACTGAACCAAGAGCGTAATTAAGATAAACCTGGCTGTTAACAGTGGAGCTGCTTTGCCACTAAAACGGTCGATAACCATTTTATAAACCACCCCGTTCGTTATCACCACCAGTATAGCCAGGTCGCGGTGATAAGAAAATATACTTCCCACTTTTGAAATCCAGGTATCTTTAGCACCATAGGCCAGTGCCTTTGCAATTACATCAACCGCTTCCCTTACATCGGTACCAATAACAATCTGCACAAGGCTTATAATTAACGTAAAGAACAAAAATCCTTTAAGCCACAATATGCGGTACATAATAACCGATGGGGCCTTGTTTAACTGTTTTGCGTAGTTATAGGTGTAAATGGAAATGGCCAGAATAACCAGTGCCAAAAGCATGTGTACGGTTACCACCCATTGCGCCAAGTTAGTAGAAACTACAATTGAACCTAACCAACCCTGATATCCCACCACAAAAATATTAAGGATGCTTAATACAATTATGCGTTTACCTGTTTTTCTATAAGTAAAAGAACATATCGCTGTTAACAGTAAAAAGATCCCGGCAGCTACACCCGCCAAACGGTTCAGATATTCGGTCCAGGTTTTAGTTGGATTAAACTCTTCAGGCACTGTAATGCTTTTATCATGTCTGATGCTATCAGCCAATGCTACTTTGCCCATACTTTCGAGGTATTTGGCAAATTTTTCGTTTTTCTTAAGCCTGCCCGCTACATATTTTTCCTTGTAATTGGCCGGTAACTGCGATACATCGGTAGGTGGAATATAACGATCGAAACATTTTGGCCAATCCGGACAGCCCATGCCAGAGCCTGTACTGCGTACAATACCGCCGGCAAGGATAACCAATAACGTAATTACGATGGTTATCAGATTAATTTTAATGAAACGTTGTTCTGATCCGCTGACCATATATCTATTAAGATGAAAAGGGTATCCGGATAAGCAGAAACTTAATCAGATACCCCTTCTAAATTTTATTTAAAGCTTTAAACTAGCCCTTATTTGCTTCAACTGGATTGGCTAATTCCCATTCTTGTTGAATTTTTTCTGCTTCAGCATTTCCTTCAAAATCGTGAGGCAAGTTAGAACTCATGGTTTGAGAGAAAGGTACAGTTTGCGGAATGAAATCTGCATCATGTCCTGGCTTGCTGTAATCGTAAGGCCATCTGTAAACAGTTGGAATTTCTCCTGGCCAGTTACCATGTAAGTGTTCTACTGGTGCAGTCCACTCTAATGTATTGGCTTCCCAAGGGTTTTGAGGAGAAACTTTACCTTTAAAGATCGAGTAGAAGAAGTTAAATAAGAACGCAACTTGTGCCAATGCAGCCATAATAGCAGCCCAGGTAACAAATACGTTTACAGTTAACCATTTTTTCATAAACTCGAACTCAGTAAATGCATAGTAACGACGTGGTACACCATCTAAACCTAAGAAGTGAAGCGGGAAGAATACCAAATATGCCGCGATGAAAGTTAACCAGAAGTGTAAATATCCTAGTTTCGCGTTCATCATTTTACCGAACATTTTAGGGAACCAGTGATAAACACCTGCAAGCATACCAAAAATTGCTGCTGATCCCATTACCAGGTGGAAGTGGGCAACTACAAAGTAAGTATCGTGTAAGTTAATATCTAAAGATGCGTTACCTAAGAAGATACCGGTTAAACCACCAGAGATAAAGAATGAAACTAAACCAATAGCGAATAACATGGCCGGGGTGAAACGGATGTTACCACGCCATAAAGTAGCCAGGTAGTTAAATGTTTTTACTGCCGATGGTACCGCAATAATTAAAGTAGTGATCATAAATACACCACCCAATAACGGGTTCATACCGGTAACAAACATGTGGTGACCCCATACGATGAACGACAATACAGTAATACCGATCAATGAATAAACCATCGCATGGTAACCGAAGATCGGTTTACGTGAGTTTACTGAGATTACTTCAGATGAAATACCCAAAGCTGGCATGATTACGATATATACCTCAGGGTGACCTAAGAACCAGAATAAGTGTTGCCATAAAATTGGCGAACCACCTTCGTTTGGTAAAATATCAGTACCTAATACGATATCAGATAAGTAGAAACTTGTTCCGAAACTACGGTCGAAAATCATTAATACCACACCCGCAACCAATACAGGGAATGATAAAATGCCCAAGATAGCAGTTAAGAAGAATGCCCAGATAGGTAAAGGCATTTTCCAAAGATCCATACCTTTAGTACGCATGTTTAAGATTGTACTTACATAGTTGATACCACCCATTAATGATGAAGCAACGAAAAGTACCATACTGATTAACCACAATGTCATACCCAAGCCCGAACCTGGCATAGCCTTAGCTACTACAGATAATGGCGGATAAACAGTCCAACCACCAGATGCAGGGCCGGTTTGAATAAAGAATGATGACATCATGATCACACAGGCCATAAAGAAGAACCAGTATGAAAGCATGTTTAAGAATGGCGAAGCCATATCTCGTGCACCAATCTGCAAGGGAATTAATAAGTTACTGAATGTACCGCTCAATCCGGCTGTTAGTACAAAGAATACCATAATGGTACCGTGAATGGTAACCAGTGCCAGATAAAAATCAGATTTAATACGACCGCCTTCAGCCCATTTACCTAAAAATGTTTCTAAGAAAGGGAAACTTTTATCTGGCCAGGCCAATTGGATACGGAATAAAATAGATAAGCCCATTGCTATTACCGCCATAATGATACCGGTAATTAAAAATTGCTTGGCAATCATTTTATGATCCATACTAAAGATGTACTTTGAAATCAAAGTCTCTTTATGATGCCCATGATCAGCGTGATCGTGATTGTGTTCGTCGTGTAATGCTATTGTTGACATAATTCGTTCGCTCCTGCTTAATATTATTTATTTAAAGCCATTTGGTTAGTTTTAACAGCTGCTGAATCTGTAGCTGCTGAATCTGCTACTGCTTTTACAGGTGCAGGTGCCACTGGCAAATTAAATTGTTTTCTTAAATCATCGTTTAAGTATGTTTTCTGTTCTGCTATCCAGGTTTTGTAGTCAGCCTCAGAAACTACACGTACCACTTTTTGCATGTTGTAGTGACCAGAACCACAGATTTTGGCACAGAAGAAAAGGTACTTAAAGTTAGGATCGTTTGTTTCTTGCTGCATCTCTGCAGTTGTTTTTGTAGGCGTAAACTCAAAGTAAGTTTTCATACCTGGTACAGTGTTTAACTGAACCCTGAAATGCGGCATGTAAAAACTGTGAATTACATCTTTACTGGTTAAGATTAACTTAATTGGTTTTCCAACCGGAATAACCATTTCGTCAGCCATCTCATCGTCACGAGAGTTAAGATCTTTGAAATCGATACCCAGTGGATTAGCAGCTGTAGTTAATTTGTAGTTTTTAGCACCTACAACACCATCAGCTCCAGGGTAACGGATAGACCATTTAAACTGCTCTGAAGTTACTTCAATTTGTAATGGTTTGTTGTTTGGATCTTCAACTTTGTAGAAAATTGATCTCCAGGTTAAGAAACCCATTAACACCAATACCGTTAATACTAAAGCCGGAACAATTGTCCAGATTTTTTCGATTGTATTGTTATGTGGGTAGTAGTAAGCTTTTCTTTTTGCAGAATATTTGTAGATATAAGAAAATCCGAATAATAAGATGTGTGTTACTACAAACACAATTGTGGTGATGATCAATGTTAAATTGAACATCTCATCTATTTTCTTACCATGTTCTGATGCTGCATCAGGAAGTAACATTGCACCGTGCACTGTATATTCCCAATATACACCGTATAAACCTAACACTAAAAACAAGGCAAATAAACTTGCATGTACCCTGTTCCAATTAATGCCTACAGGTTTACCTTGTGCTTCGCGGCTTAATTCATATACCCTTATCGATTTACCGATAATTGCAATGAATAAACATACGGCAAGGAAAATCAGTATATAAAATATTACCGATTTATAAACCTCGCCCATATCAACCTTAGGTGCCGCGGCAGCACCTGCTGCTGCATCTTGCGCAAATACGCTAGTGTTTGCAAAAACAGTAAGTAATACTGCTAAAGCTGCGGTCGTTTTATTCGTTATAAACTTTCTTAAACTCATTTTCTTAAAAGTAGTACGCTGTACTGCTAATTATAATAATAACTAAATATTTGCTCTATCTTATCATCATTACAGTTGATGATGCAAACTTTCTTGTAATAATGGGTGATTTTTTGCAATCAAAGGTTTTTTACTCAATGCCGATAAAACGGTAAAGGTAAACAATCCTACGAAACCTACTGCAGTTCCGATTTCAACAATTCCGAAACCGTTGTGGCCATCTTCTACTGCACCTGGCATAATCATTTGGTAGTAATCTACCCAGTGACCTAATAATACCACGATAGAAACGAATAATAATTTGGCGTCGGTTCTTTTGTTATCTCTATCCATTAACAATAACACTGGCGCTAAAAAGTTCATAGCAAGGTTTAAGAAAAACCAGAACTTGTAATATTCGAAGCGTTTGAAGAAATATACAGTCTCCTCAGGCATGTTTGCATAGTAGATCAATAAGAACTGAGCAAACCATACGTAAGTCCAGAAGATAGAGAAACCAAAAATAAACTGACCTAAGTTGTGTAAGTGGCTATTGTTAACCCATTGCATGTAACCAGCTCTTCTTAATAAGATCAGAATGATGGCAATAGTTGCTAAACTGCTTACCCACATGGCTGCAAAGTTATACCAACCGAACATGGTTGAGAACCAGTGCGCCTCTAACGACATCACGGTATCGAAAGCAAAAACCGGCGTTGTAAATCCGTAGATAACCAGGAAGATACAAGCGTTTTTGAAGCTTTTTCTGTAAGAGTTTAAACCACCTGCTAAATCTTCGTTGTAAGAAAGCTTAACAAAAAGCATCGAGAAAATGCTGTAAACACCTAAGAAGATTACCTGACGACCTAAAAAGAAAGGTACGTTAAGGAATACTGATTTACCTGCAATGATCGAATCGTAATGCGGGCTGTTCGGATCGGTTAATCCTTCAGCGTTCCAGTGGTGGTATAAGTTATGTGTAAATAAACCTGCAGTAATAACTACAACAAGTATTACAGCTGCTATAGGCAAAGTTTTTGCCATAGCCTGTGGTACACGTAAAATAGATGCAGACCATCCTGCCTGCGCTACATATTGAACAGCTAGGAAAAATGTACCCGACATACAAACGCATGCAAAGTAATATGCCATAAGCAACAGGTTGGCAAAAGTACGCTCGTGCATCACTTTATCGCCGGCTAAGAAACCAAAGGCTACAGCTGCAGCACCGATAAGGATACCAACTATACTTAAGGTTTTTACTTTTCCTGTAAACTCAAACTGTTCACTAAAATTAATATTGTGAGTTCCCATTTATATTCTGCTTTACTTATTGTTGTTTTTGTAATTCCTGAACATACATCACTACTTTCCAACGATCGGTTGGTGAGATTTGTGAAGCATGCGAGCCCATATTATTTACACCGTATGTAATGGTGTGGTAGATTTTACCTGCAGTAAGCGCTTTCATATCTCCACCTCTTGATGAACTTCCTGCGAAGTACGAAGGCACACCATTAAATTTCTCAATTTTAACCAGGTGTCCTTGTCCGTCTCCTTTAGTTCCATGGCATGGGCTACAGAAAACGTCGAACAAATGCTTACCCTCAGCTAAATTTACAGTATCAACCGGTAAAGGGTTAACCATGCTCACACCAGCTGCTTCATATCCTTCTTTGGTATTAGGATACTCATCATACTCTGTAAAACCAACAGGTTTAGTGTGTGCTGGCGGCAATTGTGCCGTTTTACCATCTTTAAAATTCTTGTTTGGCTGATCCGGATTGTAAGCAATCGGATCATACATGTTTCTGGCATATTCTAAACCAGTACTGCGTTTATCTTTACAAGCAGAAAAGGTAGCTGCAAAAGCGATAGCTAAAAACGCCGTGTAAACAAATTTATTCTTATTCATAGCTAATGTACTTCCTTTCATTATACTTTATTTCTAAAGCACCTGCATCTTTTAATAATCCATCAATTACAGTGTGAGCTGTATTGTCTTTTGCATCAACTGCAATTACAAAACGATCGTCAGTAGCACGTAAATCCATCACTCTTGGTGCTCTTCCTGGAAATAAGTGTGTAGAAGCATAGTAAGTTAACACCATACCGAAAGCACAGAATAATACTGTAAGCTCGAACATTATCGGAATAAAATCCGGCAATGCAAATGATGGTTTACCACCTATGTTTACTCTCCAATCGATAACTGCGCAGAAATAAATCAAAGCGAATGCACAGCAAGTACCGGTAATACCAAAGCAAAATGCCGCGATATCGATTCTAGATCTTTTAATTCCTAATTTGGCTTCTATTCCGTGTATAGGCATTGGAGTATATACATCATAAATGCTGATGTTATTTTCCTGAAGTTTTTCGATGCCATGCATCATTTCATCAGGATCGCCAAAGCTGCCTAAAATATATTTGATATCACTCATTGTTATATTTTTGCGTAATCTTCTTGTTTAACACTATCAAATTTTTCTAAAGACTCTATGTACTCAGCTACATATTCTTTATTCTCGTGCCCTTCTTTAATCTGTTTCATTTTAGCTTGCTCACTTGCAGATTTTAATAATAATTTAACCTCTGCGATAGCGATTGATGGCAATACCCTTAAGAACAATAAGAATAAGGTGAAGAATAATCCAATCGAACCTACGAATACACTGATATCAACCCAGGTTGGATAGAACATCGCCCAGCTAGATGGAATATAATCGCGGTGTAATGAAGTAACGATAATTACGAAACGCTCGAACCACATACCTACGTTTACTACGATTGATAAAATCCAGGTAGCTTTAATGCTTAAACGGATCTTTCTGAACCATAATAACTGTGGAGAGATTACGTTACAAGTCATCATCATCCAGTACGACCACCAGTAAGGACCAGTAGATCTGTTGATGAAGGCATACTGCTCATACTCTGAACCTGAATACCAGGCAATGAAGAACTCAGTTAAATAAGCAACACCTACAATTGATCCGGTTAAGATGATGATTTTATTCATCGACTCGATGTGGAACATGGTGATGTAATTCTCTAAGCCTAATACTTTACGGGCAACCAATAATAAGGTTAACACCATCGCGAAGCCCGAGAAAATCGCACCTGCTACGAAGTATGGAGGGAAGATGGTAGTGTGCCATCCCGGAATTACTGAAGTTGCAAAGTCCATTGATACAATCGTGTGTACCGAAAGTACAAGTGGTGTAGAAATACCAGCTAAGATTAACGACACCGCTTCGAAACGTTGCCATGTTTTAACACTTCCACTCCATCCGAAAGAGAAGATAGAATAGATTTTTCTACGTGTACCCACTGCACGGTCGCGGATGGTTGCAATATCTGGTAATAAACCTGTGTACCAGAATAATAATGATACAGAGAAATAAGTTGAGATTGCAAACATATCCCATACCAATGGTGAGTTAAAGTTTACCCAAAGTGAACCAAACTGGTTTGGTAAAGGTAAAACCCAATAAGCTAACCAAGGGCGGCCCATGTGCGATACTACATAAGTTGCGGCACAGATTACGGCGAAGATCGTCATCGCCTCTGCCGAACGGTTGATTGAGTTACGCCAGTTCTGACGGAAAAGTAATAGTACAGCCGAGATTAGTGTTCCGGCGTGACCAATACCTACCCACCATACGAAACCGGTGATATCCCAAGCCCAACCTACTGTTTTATTTAAACCCCATGCTCCGATACCGTTCCAGAAGGTGTAACTTACAGCTACTGCCCAAAGTAAAGCACCTAATGAGGCAACGATGAAACCAATCCACCAAGCTTTGTTTGGCTTATTTTCTACTGGCATCAAAATATCGTCCGTAATTTTTGCATACGTGATATTATCGCCGGTAATTAATGGTTCTCTAAGTATTGATTCGTTATGTCCTGACATAATTTGTATTTTCTTTATACTAAAGCTTACGCTTGTACTGTTGTATCTGTATTTCTAATTTTTGTCATGTAGCCGATACCTGGTTTCACATTGATTTCTTCTAATACGTAGTAGATACGCTCAGAACGCAATGCTTTTGAAACCTCTGAATTTGGATCGTTTGCATCACCAAATACGATTGCATTTGCTGAACAAGCTTCCTGACAAGCCATTTTAATATCGCCATCTTTTAATGGACGTTTCTCCAGTTTAGCTTGTAATTTGCCACCTTGTATACGTTGAATACACATTGAGCATTTTTCCATAACCCCTCTTGAACGTGTAGTTACATCAGGATTTAAAACCAATTGGGTAAACTCGTTATTTAAATAGTTATCGAAACGAGAATCGTTCCAGTAGTTGAACCAGTTGAAACGACGTACTTTGTATGGACAGTTGTTTGCACAGTAACGTGTACCTACGCAACGGTTATAAGCCATGTGGTTTAAACCATCACTTGAGTGTACTGTTGCCAATACCGGACATACAGTTTCGCAAGGTGCGTGATCACAGTGTTGGCACAACATTGGTTGGTGAACAACTGAAACGTGATCTAAGTCTTCTAATTTTGCAATTTCCTTCTCTCTCGTTACATCGCCATCTTTAGTTTCATAGCTATAGTAACGGTCGATACGGATCCAGTGCATTTCACGGCGACGACGAACCTCATCACGGCCTACAACCGGAATATTGTTTTCTACGTTACAGGCAACAACACAAGAACCACAACCAGTACAAGCATTCAAATCGATTGCCATAACCCAGTTGTTACCTGGTTTTTCGTATTGATCCCAAAGATCGTAATCTTTGTGCTCGCCTTTTTCGTTACCGGCACCAGCATTTTTTAAGTATTCCTTAAAAGTAGCTTCTTTAATTACTGCACGGCCCTCGAAAGAGTGGTGGGTTTGTGTTTGTGCCAGTTCGTAGTAACCGCCTGTTGGGGTAATGGTTACCGAAGTAGCATATTGCATTGTTCCGTTAACAAAAGAAACAAAAGGGAAAGCATTTTTACCTACATCGTTACCAGCTTTACCAGTTTTGGTACGGCCGTAACCTAATGCGATAGATGCAGTTCCTTGTGCTTGTCCTGGTTGGATCAATACCGGAAGGTCTACCGAATATCCGTTGCTACCTTTTACAGTTACAACATCAAATTCTTTAACTTTTAATTTTTCTGCGAATTTCGGAGCAATGGCAACAAAGTTATCCCAGGTTACTTTAGAAACCGGATCAGGTAACTCTTGTAAGAATGCGTTGTTTGCATTTTTACCATCACGCATCGGGATGTTTTCGTAAACCTGTAACTCTACTTCTTTAGCCAAAGCTTTGCTGCTGTTGGTAATTGAAGTAGCTACTGCAGCTAACGATAAAGTGAAGCTGTAAGCAGCAGCAGCTTTAGCAGCTGTTGTAACTACACCTTTCTCTAACACCTCTTCCCATTTCAAACCTGCAGCTGGCAATACTTTAGCTTCCCAGTTGCTGCGTACAAACTGATAGTAGTCTTTAACAGGAGCATCAGCCCAGGTTAATAAACTCTCTTCTGCCTGACGGCTATTGAAAACCGGGTTAATGGTTGGCTGAACGATAGAATAATATCCTTCGTAAGCATTCGCATCACCCCACGATTCTAAGTAGTTGTGGTTAATAGCAATTGCATCGCAAAGCGTAGCTGTTTCATCAGCACGGTCTGAGAATGAAATTTTTGCCGGAACTTTAGCTAAAGCATCAGTAAATGCTTTTGCATTTGCTGCATCGTAAGCCGGGTTGCTGTTTAAGAATAAAACTGCACCAACTTCGCCACGTCCCATTTCAGCAACTAAGCCATTAAATTCAGCATCGTTACCAGCATATAAGTAGCAAGGGTTATCTAAATCGATAGTAGTACCGTAACTTCCGATAGCGGCGTTAATGGCATTTACTAAAATTTGTGTAGAAACATCGTTCGAACCACAAACTACTAAACCTTTACCTTTATTCTGTAATAATTCTTTAGCAACTAATTTAATTACTTTATCAGCTGTAGCATTATTACCTAATGTTCCGCCAGGTAAAGCCTGACCAGTAATTGCGTTGTATAAAGCGATTAATGCAGGGCCTTCTTCTGATAATTTAACAGGAACACGGGTATCGGCGTTAGTACCGGTTAAGCTCATACCACCTTCGAACTGAATGTGGCGGCTCATTTTTTTATTTTCTAACGATTTGTAGTTACGGTTAGCAGTATACTGAGAAGTAAACTCTTCACCACTGATCCAGGTACCTAAGAAATCGGCACTGAAACTAACAATTAAATCGGCTTTATCGAAGTTATACTTTGGTAAAACAGCTTTACCAAAACTATTTTGGTTAGCCTGAATAATACCTGTATATGAAACAGCATCGTACTGAACCAGTTTAGCTGCAGGATATTTAGCAACAAAAGTTGCAATAGCTGCGTTAGTTGACGGGCTGTTTACTGTTGATGCAACGATACGGATTTTTTTACCTGAAGCCTGTGCTTTTGCCAACTCGCCTTTTACAAAGCTGTCGATTTTTGCCCAGGTAGTTTCTTCAGTCTGACCACCTTTTACTAAAGCTGGTGCTTTTAGTTTAGATACATCGTATAAATCTAAAACTGAAGCTTGCGCTCTTGCATCGGTACCGCAATTGTATAAACCTGCATTTGGATTCGGTTCAATTTTAATTGGGCGTCCCTCTCTTGTTTTAACTAAGATACTCTGGCCATTGAAGCTAGAAGTATAAAAGTTAGGAATACCTGGAGTAACCTCTTCAGGTTTTACCAGATAAGGGATTGATTTTTTTAACGGTGTACTTTGGCAGGCAGCTAATGTAACCGCACCTAAACCAAAACCTAACGCCTTTAAAAAGTCGCGGCGTGGGGTAACGGTACTTAACCCTGCTTCATTTAAAACATCTTCTATTGGAAGTGGCTCGGCGAATTCGTTTTTGTTATTTTTAACAAAATCCGGTGTATTGTTATACTCCTCTAAGCCTTTCCAGTATTTTTTATTGCTTTCCATTTAAGCTATATTACTGTTTATCGAACGTTCTTACTAAACTCTAATCTATTAATAGTGGCACTTACCACACTCTAAACCACCCAATAACGCTGGTGTAATTTTCTCGCCTTTTTTAATTTTTTCGTGCGCTTCAATAACCTTAGCGTAGAAAGCATTGTTTTTCTGACCAGAAATATCTGTTTCTTTATGGCAGTTAATACACCATTTCATGGTTAATGGAGAATATTGATAAATTTCTTCCATTGTATTAACCGGACCGTGACAAGCGAAACAAACAGGTTCAGTTGGCTGTAATCCTTTTGCTTTACGAATTGCATCTTCTGCAACTACCACGTGTTGAGAGTGGTTGAAGTAAGCAAAATCAGGTAGATTGTGTACACGTACCCACTCCATTGGTTTCGATTTGCTCTCGTCATACTTCTGTGTTTCAGGATCGTAACCTAAAGCACTGTAGATTTTCTTGATCTCAGGAGAAATCTCGCCATCATATTTATCTCTTGCCTGTACCGCTTTGTGGCAGTTCATACAAACGTTTAATGATGGAATAGATGCATTTTTAGATTTAAATGCTCCAGAGTGGCAGTACTGACAATCGATCTGATTGATACCTGCGTGCAGCTCGTGAGAGAATTTAATTGGCTGAACTGGTTGATAGCCAGTGTGAACACCGGTTTCCCACATGCCCATCCAACCGAACGAACCTAAGCAGATAATTAGACACAAGATGAAGAACATCACAAATTTCTTGTTTTTGAACATCTTGCGCACACCTACTTTCAATGGCACATCTTCTTCAATTTCGATACCTTGTTTCTGTAGAATCAGACGCTCTAATAATTTAGATGCGCGACCTAGAATAACAAGGATAACAATAGCTACAATTACAATGGCTACGATACCTGCAATTGATAAACCTGAAGTAGATTCGTCTTTAACGGCAGCACCACCTTCAGCTTTAGCAGCTTTAGGCTCGCCTTCTTTAATGTAAGCTAAGATATCTTTTACTTTTGTTTCGTCTAACTCAGGAAAAGATGTCATTGGAACTTTTCCGTGATCGTTAAAAAGTTTAACAGCCTCAGGGTTACCAGAAGCTACCAAGCCTTGCGAATTTGGAATCCATTTTAAAAGGAACTCTTCAGAGTGACGATCCGATACTCCTGTTAAGGCAGGACCAACCATTTTCTGATCTAATGCGTGGCACGACGTACATTTTGCTTTGAAAAGCGTTCTTCCCTCTTTAGCATCTTGCGCATTTACGGTAGAAACCGCTATTACGGAAACTGCTGAAAATACGAATAACGACTTCCAAACATTCTTTAAAATCATCGAGATATCTCTCATAATGAACACTTTATACTTATTTAATTTACTTTTTGTTGTGAAATTGATGCTTGAACCCAGATAGCCCCATCAAAACTTGAACAAAAGTATAACTTATTAATAAATCCCATGACATAATAGTGACTGGAAATACAATTTATAATCATTCTAAACAAATGCTGATTTGAGCCATTCAGGCAATAAAAATGCCCATTTTTGATACCTAATCTCAAATGGGCATACCAAAAACCAATTTGGTTTATTTATTTCTTGCAATTATTGTTTTAATATCCACGCAAACATTAATGGTGCTACAATTGTTGCGTCGCTTTCTACAATAAATTTAGGTGTGTGAATATCCAGTTTACCCCAGGTAATTTTTTCGTTCGGCACTGCGCCCGAATACGAGCCGTAAGAAGTGGTCGAATCTGAGATCTGGCAGAAGTAGCTCCAGAAGGGAATGTTTTCCATTTCCATATCCTGATACAACATTGGTACTACGCAAATCGGGAAATCGCCGGCAATACCTCCACCAATCTGGAAGAAACCAATTCCTTTACCGCCACTGTTGGCAATATACCAATCGGCAAGCCAGCCCATATATTCAATACCACTTTTCATGGTAGTTGCCTTTAATTCACTTTTCATTACGTACGAGGCGAAAATGTTACCCATCGTCGAATCTTCCCATCCAGGCACTACGATTGGTAAATTCTTTTCAGCCGCAGCCAGCATCCACGAGTTTTTAGGGTCTATTTCATAGTATTGCTCCAAATCGCCGCTTAACAGCATTTTGTACATGAACTCATGCGGGAAATATCTTTCGCCAGCTGTATCTGCATCCTTCCAGATTTTGTGGATGTGTTTCTGTAAACGACGGAAAGCTTCTTCTTCCGGAATACAAGTATCGGTAACGCGGTTGTAGTGGTTCTCTAATAAGTCCCACTCATCCTGCGGGCTCAAATCGCGGTAGTTTGGTACACGTTTATAGTGAGAATGCGCAACCAGGTTCATAATATCCTCTTCTAAATTGGCACCTGTACAAGAAATAATCTCCACTTTATCCTGACGGATCATCTCTGCAAGCGAAATACCCAATTCTGCAGTACTCATTGCACCGGCAAGTGTGATCATCATTTTGCCACCCTCGTCTAAATGCGTTTCGTATCCTTTAGCCGCATCCATCATTGCCGCAGCATTAAAATGGAGATAATTGCGCTCCATAAACTGAGATATTGGTCCTCTAGTATTGCTCATTTCGTTTTGTATTGTTTGCCGCAAAAATAGGTATTTAGGCCGAAAGGTTAAAACGTAAATGTGTTTAGCGTTTTGCGGGCTGCGCTTGGCGTTTGTTGACTGATATAAATAGCCTATCACTGCCCCGTCCGAATCCCTTCCTTATCTTTTACCACAAAGGCACGAAGGCACAAAAGAATTCTTACATTATGTTTATTAGAATTTCAGTCCTCATTAACCGATCTCACTCGTGATCGTCATCCTGAGCGAAGCCGAAGGATCTTTTAAAGCAATACCTATTATATGGTATACCTTATATATATAGAATAATCAAGCACCAGTGAACTAACCAGTTTGGAGTTGAGAGGTTGGAGTTTAGAGCCAGTTAACCGATTTGCAGCCACCAATGAACTAATGACCATGAACTAGTGAAACAATTAACCAGTTAACCAACATATAACTAAATTTCCTTTTCTTTGCACCGATGAAAAAATATTATCTAATTATTTTACTGGCGTTCGTTTCGGGAAGTGCTTTTGCACAAATGAAACTGATCAGGAAAATGCTCTCTAACGAAAAAGATACTACACGTAAAGCTAGTTTTTTACCTCTACCCGCTTTTGGCTATAGTCAGGAAACCGGATTTGAGTTTGGTGTTGGCGCTATTTATTCATTTTATATAGACCGTAAGGATACGCTAAACCGCAGTTCCAATTTTGCGTTGAATACGACCTACTCTACCAAAAAGACCGCAAATTTTATGCTTAAGGGCGATAGCTGGACAAAGGGGAACAAATACCACTTTATTGGTGATATCCGTTTTAAAAACCAGCCATTTAATTTTTACGGTATCGGCAACAACGCTAAAAAGTCAGACGAGGATAAATTGGATCAAAGGGTTTTTAAAACACTTTTCGATGCAGAAATGAATACCTTACCCAAAGCTTATACAGGCATTTCATTAGGTTTTGAGAATTACCATTTTATCGATAAGGAAGCTGGTGGCATTTTCACCACAAATCCACGGATTTTGGATAAAGAAGGAGGTTCGGTAGCATGGATCGGAGCATCGCAGAGTTACGATACCCGCAATAGCAACAATTACCCAACCAAAGGTTTTTTTGGGAGGGCAACCTATCAATATGCACCAGATTTTTTTGGCGGGGAAAGTTTCAATGGCTCACAGATTAAGCTCGACCTTCGGGGTTTCTTTAGTTTAGCCCCTAAAGTGGTTCTGGGTGTACAGGGAATATATTATACCATACAAAGTAAAGGCACGCCATTCTATTTATTGCAGCAGTTAGGAAACGACCAAATGATGCGGGGTTATTATAGTGGCCGTTACCGCGACGAAAATTTAATGGCTGCACAGGCCGAAATCCGCTATCGCTTTATGAACCGTTTTGGTATTGTAGCATTCGCAGGTACAGGTAAAGTATTTACAAATGGGCAATTTAACGGCGATGGACTAAAGCCAAACTACGGTGTTGGAGGCCGGTACTTTTTTGATCCGGCAAAAGGCCTGAGTGTTAGGCTCGATTATGGCATAGGCGAAAAACTAGCAAATGAAAAACGCCAAAGCGGGTTTTACATCAGTTTAGCAGAAGCATTTTAAAGAATAGAAAATGGATGATGGAACATGGATGATGGAAAAGGGATAATTGGATTATTTTGTCATGATGAATATTGAGCCACGGAGATTCTGTGTTGATATCCAAATTAATTTTTAATTTTGTAGTCCAAGGCAGCTCTAAGCTAGCTTCATTAGGGCAGTTCATTTTTAATGGCTGCTCTAACAATTTACTTCGTTTTCCACCTC
>NZ_CAESCM010000005.1 GCF_903166585.1 Pedobacter ghigonis | reverse complement strand
AGATTCTAAAAGGCAAAAAAGAGTGAGGCAATATCTCCGTGAGAACATACTATAAGAAGTTGTTTGGGCACAAATCAACTCTCACTCTTTTTCACTTAAATATGTTAAATTTATTATTTTTAAATTTCACAACAAACATAGGAGAACACTAGTTTTTATTTGAGAACATATAAGCACAGCAGCTCCCGACTTCCGACCTCCGATCCCTGACTATTTTGACGGTATAATTCTATCTTAGAAACTAATCTTAATAAATTATCAATTAAGGGGTTCTATAATTTAAAAATTTAATTAGATTTGCCGACTTGTTAAAAAACAGCGAAAGACAAAATTATTTTAAACAAACAATGCAAGGAAAAGGTTTTATTAAGTTTATAGCGATAGTATTAGCTATCGTTTGTGCGTATGCCCTCTCTTTTACTTTGGTTGCATCCAAGGTAGAAAAAGACGCAAAAAACTATGCGAAAGGTGACTTAGCTAAAGAAAAGGCTTACTTAGATTCGATGAGTACCGAAAAAGTTTATCCTGTAACCGGATTCACTTATCAGGAAGTAAAATCGAAAGAAATTAATTTGGGTCTTGACTTAAAAGGCGGAATGAACGTAACGATGGAGATATCGTTAGCTGAATTGGTTAAATCGTTAGCGGGTAACCCTACCGATGCAAACTTCAACAAAGCTGTTCAAAACGCACAGATCCAGTTAAATGCCGGTGGTAAAGATTACATCAAAATTTTCGTTAACGAATTTGAAAAATTAAGTCCAGGTGTAAAACTTGCTGATTATTTTTCAAACCAGGATAACGCATCGCAGTTAAAACCAAATGCAAGCAATGGCGACGTTGAATCTTTCTTAGAAAAAGAAGCAACAAGCGCAATTGATCGTTCGTTTACTGTATTACGTTCTCGTATTGATGGTTTCGGCGTTGTAAGTCCGAACATGCAAAAACAAGAAGGCAGTAACCGCATCTTAATCGAAATGCCAGGTGTACAAGATAAAGAGCGTATTGCTAAACTTTTACAAGGTTCGGCCGAATTACAATTCTGGCAAGTGTACCAGGTACAAGAAGTTGCTCCTTTATTAGAAAACATCAACAAAACTTTAGCTGCAACATTAAAAACTGCTGCTCCTGTTGCAAAAGATACAACTGCTGCCCCTGCTGAAGCCGGAAGCAAATTAGCTGGTTTAGAAAAATCCGCTGCTAAAGATAGCTCGGCTAAAGGTGGTAAACTTGCAGGTTTAGGTAAAAAAGATTCTTCGGCTGTTAGAGCTGAACTGGTAAAATCGAACCCATTATACGCGGTATTGAACTTACCAATTTACCAGGGACAAAACGGACAACAACAATTAATGCCAGGTGCAGTTGTTGGTATGTCGCTACAAAAAGATACTGCAAAAGTTAATGCATATTTAAAAATGCCTGAGGTTGCTGCCGCAATTCCATCTACGATGAAATTTATGTGGAGCGTTAGACCAAGAGAAGGTTCTAAAGTTTTCGAACTATATGCCATTAAAGTAGTAAGTGCCGATGGTAAACCAGATTTAGGTGGTGAGGCAATCAGCGATTCGCGTGCTGACTTTGACCAAAAAGGTAAACCAGAAGTAACCATGTACATGACCAGCGAAGGTGCTGCAAAATGGAAAAAAATTACTGCTGAAGCTTCTGCTGATAAAAATAACTTAAAAGCGATTGCAATCGTATTAGATAACCAGGTTTATTCTGCTCCTACCGTTCAAAACGAGATCCCTAACGGTATTTCACAAATCACCGGTAGCTTTACACAAGCAGACACCAAAGATTTATCAAACATCTTAAAAGCTGGTAAATTACCTGCTCCTGCACGTATTGCAGGTAGCTACATTGTTGGTCCTACTTTGGGTGCTCAAGCTATTCACGATGGTTTAATCTCTTTCGTAATTGCATTTATTGTAATCTTAATCTTCATGGCGTTATATTATCACCGTGCTGGTTGGGTTGCTAACTTTGCCCTTTTAATCAACTTATTCTTCGTTATCGGTATCCTGGTATCGTTAGGCGCTGTGTTAACTTTACCTGGTATCGCCGGTATTGTGTTAACCATCGGTTTATCAGTGGATGCGAACATCCTTATTTTTGAACGTGTACGTGAAGAGCTTGCACATGGTAAAAATGTTGGTGCTGCCATTAAAGAAGGTTTCAAACATGCTATGCCATCAATTATCGACTCGAACGTTACCTTATTCATTTTAGGTGCTATCCTTTATGTTTTTGGTAGTGGTCCGGTTCAGGGTTTTGCAACTACTTTATGTATTGGTATCCTTTCGTCGTTATTTGCTGCTGTAGCCATTTCAAGAGTAGTTTTCGATTCGTTGTTAAACCGTAAAATTGAAGTTAACTTCGATAACAACTTAACCCGTAACGCGTTCAAAAATTTAGCCTTCAACTTTGTTGGCCGTCGTAAAATCTATTATATTATCTCTACCATCATCATTGTTGCTGGTATCGGTATGTACTTCAAAAACGGTGGTTTAAACCTTGGTGTAGACTTTAAAGGTGGTAGAACTTACTTAGTACACTTCGATAAGGCAGTAAGTACTGAAGATATAAAATCGAAATTAACCCCTGTTTTTGATAACGAAACTCCAGAGGTTAAAACTGCAGGCGAAGATAGCCAGGTAAAAATCACCACTACTTTCCACATTGCAGATCAGGATGTTAAAACCGATAAAGTTGTTGAAGATGCTTTAAACAAAGGTTTAGCAGGTTCTAAATATGAAATCGTAAGCTCGCAAAAAGTAACGCCGATTATCGCCAGCGATATCGTAAATGGTGCTTTCTATGCAGTACTGATCTCATGCTTGTTCATGTTTATCTACATCGTTGTAAGGTTTAAAAAATGGCAATATGGTTTAGGTGCGGTAATCGCTTTATTCCACGACGTTTTAATGGTATTATCTTTCTACACCATTTTAGACGGTCTGATGCCATTCTCACTAGAAATTGGTCAGGATTTTATTGCAGCAATTTTAACCGTAATGGGTTACACCATGACTGAGACAGTTGTTGTATTCGACCGTATCCGTGAGAAACTTAAAGAAGCTGGTAAAGACGATTTACATGGCGAAGAGCGTAACAACTTAATCAACTTTGCGTTAAACAGTACCTTAAGCCGTACCATTTTAACTTCGTTAACCGTATTCTTCGTATTATTGGTAATCTTCATTTTCGGTGGCGATAGCATCCGCGGATTCATTTTCGCCTTGTTAATCGGTCGTATCATCGGTACGTACTCATCACTATGTATCTCTACTCCTATCGTAATTGATTTGGGTAGTTCTGCTGAGAAAAAATAAGATCCAAAAATCTTTAAAATACTTAAGCGCTCCGGTTAACCGGGGCGCTTTTTTTATGCCAAACCAAATAAGTTTTGAAAACCTATCTGGTTTAAAATCCACTTAGTCATAACAGCGTTATATCTCCAACAAAACGGCAATTACTACTGCCAAAACCCCATTTTTTAAACCTTTTGGCTATCTTTTTGTTACATTAGTAGCAGATAAACCGATAGAAAATGGATTTACAACTTCCTAAAAGCGAATACCCCAGAGTAGTTATTGTTGGCGGAGGATTTGGTGGGATTGAGTTAGCTAAACGTTTAAAAAATAAACCTTTTCAGGTAGTGATGCTCGATAAACATAACTACCATACTTTTCAGCCTTTGCTGTATCAGGTGGCAACCGGTGGTTTAGAAGCCGATTCGATTGCCTTTCCGCTCCGCAAGATTTTTAAAGGGCAAAAGAATTTAACTTTCAGGGTAACCAAAGTTACAGCTGTTAATCCTGCCGAAAATTGTCTTCAAACCGATATCGGTAAAGTGAGTTACGATTACCTTGTACTCGCCACTGGCTCTACCAGTAATTTCTTTGGCAACCAGGAAATCGAAGCCAATTCGATGCCAATGAAATCCATTCCGGAAGCCCTTGATCTTCGAAGCCTCATTTTACAGAATTTCGAAAAATCACTCATTGAAAAGGATCTGGATAAAAAGAGTGCATTATTAAACTTTGTGGTTGTGGGTGGTGGTCCAACTGGTGTAGAAACCTCTGGAGCCATTGCAGAGCTTAAAAAGCATGTAATACCGAATGATTATCCTGAAATGGATGTGAGCAAGGTAAATATCTATCTGATCGAAAATTCGCCAGAGTTGTTGGGCGTGATGTCGCCCCAGGCACAAAAGAAATCGAAAGATTTCCTGACCGATATGGGCGTGCAGGTAATGAACGAAACACGGGTACTGGGTTACGACGGCCATACGCTTACTTTACAGGATAAGGCTCCTATATTAAGCTCAACGGTGATCTGGAGTGCCGGCGTTAAAGGTCAGGTGATAAACGGCCTCGATAAAGCCGAAATTGTAAGGGGCGGAAGGTTAAAAACCGACACCCAAAACCTGATTGTAGGTTATCCGAATATTTATGCCATTGGCGATGTGGCCGCAATTATTGACGAAGAAACACCAAACGGTCACCCGGGCGTTGCACCAGCAGCCATTCAGCAAGGACATCATCTGGCTAAAAACCTGATCAATATTGTAGAAAACAAGCCACTCGAAAAATTCAAATATTTCGATAAAGGCTCTATGGCTACCGTTGGCCGAAACAAAGCAGTGGTTGATATCGGTAAAATCCGTTTTCAGGGCGTGTTCGCCTGGTTTACCTGGATGTTTGTACACCTGATGACCCTGGTAGGTTTCCGTAATAAAATTATTGTATTTGTAAACTGGATCTGGAGTTATTTTAGCTACGATAGAGGTACCCGTTTAATTATCAGAACCTTTGCAAAAGACAGAAGTGTTGATTATAGGGAGGAAGTACCGAAAGAAGTTCATTAGTTCATGTTTTAATTGGTTAACTGCTTAAATTGGTTAATCGGTTAACTGAGGGACTACGTATAATTCGTTATTAGTTCACACCCTATCCGTCATTGCGAACTGAAGGACAGGCATGAGCAGTTAGCGTGAAGCAATCTTTTTCAATAGGTCATTGGTTCATTTGTTATTGGTTTATAGTCTATAGTTAATAGCCAATATTTCACAACCGAACTGATAATTGGTGATTGGTAATAGGCTAATATCAGATGTTCCATAATCAAACTGAAAATTGTAAACTGATAACTGGATTTATAGCCAAATCCAACTGAAAATTGGTAATTGTTAACTGTAAATTGCTAACTGCAAACTGGTAATTGAAAACTGATATCTAATACTAACCACTTCTTTTTAACGAAAACTTTCCCCAACTTGCGCTTAAACCAAAAATATGAGTCAAAATCAATTCAAGTTAGTAGAATGCCCCCGCGATGCGATGCAGGGTTTAAACGATTTTGTTCCAACCCAACTGAAATCCGAATATCTTAATTTATTACTACAGGTAGGTTTTGATACTTTGGATTTCGGGAGTTTTGTTTCGCCAAAGGCGATTCCGCAAATGGCAGATACGGCTGCTGTTTTAGCAAATCTCGATTTAAGCAATACTAAAACTAAGCTATTGGCCATTGTAGCCAATTTGCGTGGTGTAGAAGCAGCTATCGGGCACCAGGAGATCAATTACCTTGGTTTCCCTTTTTCTATCTCAGAAACGTTTCAGCAACGCAATACCAACTCCAGCATTTCACAATCCCTAAATACAGTCGAAGAAATGCTTGCCCTTTGTGTTAAAAACAACAAGGAGGCTGTAGTTTACCTTTCTATGGGTTTTGGTAATCCTTATGGCGATGAGTGGAATTATGAAATTGTTGAGCAATGGGCAGATGTGTTGGTAAGCAAAGGTGTAAGGATTTTATCTCTGGCTGATACTGTTGGGGTATCAACACCTGAAAAAATTGAAAGTATACTGCCTAAACTGATTTCGAGGTTTAGTGCTACCGAAATTGGTGTGCACTTACACTCCACCCCTGCCGGACGTTTCGAGAAAATAGCCGCCGCCTACCATTCAGGTGTAAAACGAATTGATTCTGCTTTAAAGGGCTTTGGAGGCTGCCCCATGGCTGCTGATGACCTTACCGGCAACATTGCTACCGAAGACGTAATGAGCTTCTTAAAGGCGCAAGGAGAAAGCTTAAACCTGAACCTGGATAAATGGAATGAGGCTATGGCCTTATCGGGAAGGATATTTGGGTGATTTCTTTCTGCTCATACTCACTCGCTTATCGTCATTTCGAGCGAAGTGCAACGAAGTCGAGAAATCTATCTCGAGGTAGATCTCTCCACTCTACTGCGTTCCGGTCGAGATGACGGTTGAATTAAATCGTAGTTAATCGCTAAACCTGCTTCACCATCCTGAAATGTTGAATACCTGCTTCTTCAAACTGCTCTCCTTCCGCAACAAAGCCAAACTTGGCATATAGGCTCATGGCATCAAGCTGCGAATTGAGGTAAATGTAGTGTGCATCATCCGGTAAATCAGATAAAGCTTCGGCAATTAATGCGCGGCCCACCCCGTGGCCTCTAAAGTCTTTTAAAACAGCAAAACGTTCCAGTTTATAGCCACTGTCTGTTTTACGCCAGCGGCAGGCACCACAAGGCTGGCCGTTATGTGTGGCCAAAAAATGTACAGATTCATCTTCATGCTCCCACTCCAGTTCAGGCGGGCAGTTCTGCTCATCTACAAATACAGTTTTGCGAATAGCAAATGCTTTATCTAAATCTTCGGGGTGGTTAATTTTTTGAACTTGCAGACTCATTATTGTGGTGTTTAAAGTGTTTATTCTTTTCTAATTTTAGCTCATTCAGCTCATTTGCAACATCAATTGAATGAGAACAATGAATATCGGCCTCTTTTTTGGCTAATGTAGCCAGCGTAACGTAAAATTTGTGTAACTGATCCAAATCCTTTTCGGTTAAATCTTCAATATCTACCATCCGGTTACTCGCTTTTTCGTGCGCGGCAATCAACTCATTCAGTTTCAATTGTATTGCTTTCCCATCCTTATTTTGTGCTTTTTGAATTAAAAAAACCATCAAAAAGGTAATAATGGTGGTACCAGTATTAATAACCAATTGCCAGGTTTCAGAATAATTGAATACAGGTCCGGTTACAGCCCAAAGGATAACGATAGCAGTTGCAGCAATAAAGGCTGTGGAGCTTCCGGTAAATTTGGTTGCAGCATTGGCAAACCGCTCAAAAAAGTTATTTTTCTTAGTATCAGCTTTAGATTTTCTCATCACAGATTGTTTGCTTAAATATACCATTAAACAAACAAAAGCGCCATAAGTTTTTTATACCTATGGCGCCTTCATTGTTCGTTGTAATGTTAAAGGGCTGTGATGTTGCAACGTTCCAACGTTAAAACCTTTCAACTTTCCAACCTTAAAACCCGTTTACAGTTTATCGTTAACGTTAATGCAGTTTAAGTCTTCGAAAGCAACAGTTAAACGCTTAACGAAAGCTTCTTCAGCCTTACGTAACCATACACGTGGATCGTAATATTTTTTATTTGGCTTATCATCACCTTCAGGGTTACCAATCTGGCCTTGTAAATAAGCTTCGTTCTTTTTGTAATATTCTAAAATACCTTCCCAAAATGCCCACTGCATATCAGTATCGATATTCATTTTAATTGCACCGTAAGAGATTGCTTCTCTGATTTCTTCCTGAGAAGAACCAGAACCACCGTGGAATACGAAGTTAATTGGTTTCTCTGCAGTTAAGCTGAATTTCTCTTTGATGAAATCCTGAGAGTTTTTCAAAATTACCGGCTGTAATTTAACGTTACCTGGTTTATAAACACCATGAACGTTACCAAAAGCAGCTGCAACAGTAAAACGCGGAGAAACTTTGCTCAATTCTTCGTAAGCATAAGCCACTTCACTTGGTTGTGTATATAATTTAGAGCTGTCTACATCGCTGTTATCAACACCATCTTCCTCACCACCTGTTACACCAAGCTCGATTTCGATAGTCATGTTCATTTTAGCCATGCGTGCTAAATATTTAGCAGAAATTTCCATGTTTTCTTCGATCGACTCTTCCGATAAATCCAACATGTGAGATGAAAACAAAGGTTTTCCGGTTTCAGCGAAGAATTTTTCACCGTGATCCAATAATCCATCAATCCATGGCAATAATTTTTTAGCTGCGTGGTCGGTATGTAAAACCACAGCAACACCATAATGTTCTGCCAATAAATGTACATGTTTAGCTGCCGATACAGCACCTAAAATACATGCCTGTAATTTCTCGTTATCTAACGATTTACCAGCATAAAACTGGGCACCACCATTAGATAATTGAATCATAACAGGCGAATTTACTGCCTTTGCAGTTTCCATTACCGCATTTACCGTATTGGTACCGGTAACGTTTACTGCTGGTAAAGCAAACTGATGTTTTTTAGCCTGCTCAAACAATTCTTGAACGGCATCTCCGTAAATTACGCCTTTGTAGCCTTTTAAACTCATTTCTTGTTAATTTTATTAAGTCCGAAGTTATAAAAAAAAATAACATTCCAAGCTTTTATAACAACAGAATTATTTGCCTGACAGCAAAATAAGGCCTGTTTAGTGTAAAAAACACATTATCCTTAGTGTAAAAAAGACACACCTACCTTTAATAATCAATTTCCAATAATCAATAATCAAATAAGTTAAATGCCCCAAAGGGGAAATAAACCCTAAAAAGTAACCAATTTTAAGTAAGCAAATACCAGTTTCAATTACTTCGGCAATTGGCTATCAACTATTCACCAACAACCATCGACTATTTTTACAGTCAATTAGGGTCGAGTTTATTTTATTTTTCGTTTCTTTGCAATCCAATTCTTCAAAAAATTATATGGCTTGGTTTAAGAGAGAAAAAAAAGGTATCATTACCACAACCGAAGAGAAAAAAGAAGCACCGGATGGTTTGTGGAATAAATGTCCAAATTGTAAAAAACCGCTACATCAGGCAGAACTTCAGGAAAACAAATACGTTTGCCATTACTGCGATTACCACCTGAGAGTAGGCTCAAAAGAATATTTCGAGGTTTTATTTGATGATAACGAGTTTAAAGAGCTGTTCCCTAACTTAACATCTGGCGACCCTTTAAAATTTAACGATAACAAACCTTACACCGATAGAATTAAAGAAAGCCAGGCTAAAACCGGCTTAAAAGATGCGATTCGTGCCGGAGTGGGTAAAATAGAAGGTCAGGATATTGTTATTGCCTGTATGGATTTTGCATTCATCGGCGGATCTATGGGTTCGGTAGTAGGTGAAAAAATTGCCCGTTCTATCGATTACAGTATTAAACACAAAGTGCCTTTCCTTATGATTTCCAAATCAGGTGGTGCAAGGATGATGGAAGCTGCATTTTCATTGATGCAAATGGCTAAAACATCAGCTAAACTGGCTTTACTGGGTCAGGCTAAAGTTCCTTATATTTCTTTACTAACCGATCCAACTACAGGTGGTGTAACTGCTTCTTATGCTATGCTGGGCGATATTAACATTGCCGAACCAGGTTCATTGATCGGTTTTGCAGGCCCAAGGGTAATTAAAGAAACCATTAAAAAAGATTTACCAAAAGGTTTCCAAACTTCAGAATTTGTGCTGGAGCACGGTTTCCTCGATTTCATTGTAGATAGAAGAGCCATGAAAGCTAAATTGGGCGCTTTTATTAAAATGATGAATAACTAAATAAATAGGTTAACTGGTTAATTGTTTAAACTGGTTAATTGATTAACAGAAAAGCAGGGCTAGAATAAATCGGTTTATTCAGTCCTGCTTTTTGCTTTATTAGGCTACGCTCCATGCACGCTGCAATCAGGTTTATTTTACGGTAGCTTGCTGTGCTTCGGAAAGGCCGTCCCCTCATGGCGCTTAAACCCACCCCACCCTGCGGGCAACCCTCCTAAGAACTAAGAAGGGGAATAGTGTACCTCGAAAAACAAGACTTCGTATTTTTTTCTTATTTTTAATCTAACCAAACAAAAAATCAGATGAAAAAACTACTTCTTTTAACCTGTCTTATTGCTGCTGCACTAACTATGCAAGCTCAGGATAAAAAAGCGAAGGTACCATACGATGAAGCCCTTGCTAAAAAATTGGGTGCCGACGATTACGGCATGAAGATGTACATTATGGTGATCCTGAAATCGGGCACCAATACCACAGAAACCAAAGCTAAAACAGACAGCCTTTTTGCCGGCCACATGGCCAACATGGGCAAAATGGTTGAGCAAAACAAACTGGTAATTGCCGGACCAATGGGCAAAAACGATAAGAATTACCGCGGTATCTTTATTTTAAACACCAAATCGATGGATGAAGCCAAACAGCTTCTAGAAAACGATCCGGCGATTAAGGCCAAGTTACTAGAGCCAGAACTCTATAACTGGTATGGCTCGGCAGCACTTTCAGAATATCTGCCTTTTCATGATAAGGTACAAAAGAAAAGCTTTTAGTTAGCCTTAAGGTCAGATGTTACCATCTGACCTTTTCTTTTACAAATTTGCAAAACATCAATTTAGTGTCTATTGGTAACAGCCAACACCAATCAACGCCACTGCAACATTTCCATTAACATCCCCCAATCCTAGCCCTTATTTCATAAATTCGTTTTATCAAATAACTAAACCTAACTTAATTATGAATAAAAAGCTACTGTTTTCTGCGCTATTGCTATGCGCTTCGGTCAGTGTTTTCGCACAAGACAAAAAAGTAATCGACAATATTGTTAAAGAAGTAAATGAAAACTCGCAGTTAGAAAAACTTGCGCACGAATTACTGGATGTTGTAGGTCCACGCTTAGTGGGTTCGCCCCAAATGAAGCAGGCCAACGATTGGGCAGTAAAAAAATATAGCGATTGGGGCATTTCAGCCAAAAACGAAAAGTGGGGCGAGTGGGCTGGCTGGGAAAGAGGTGTTACCCACATCGATTTGGTAAGTCCGCGGGTGAGAACGCTCGAAGGAACGCAATTGGCCTGGAGCCCGTCAACCAATGGCAAAGCCATTAACGCTGAAGCCATTATCCTCCCTGAAATTACCGATTCGGTCGCCTTTCAAAAATGGTTACCCAATGTAAAAGGTAAAATCGTACTGATTTCCATGAACCAGCTTTCTGGCCGGCCAGAAAAAAACTGGGAAGAATTTGCCACAAAAGATTTATTCGAAAAATTCAAAAAACAAAAAGCCGATGCGGCGAAAGCATTTGCTGCAGGCATTACCAAAACAGGCTATAATGCTAAAACTTTACCTGTAGCTTTAGAAAATGCAGGAGCAGTTGCGGTGGTTATCAACAACTGGTCGCAAGGCTTTGGCGTTGATAAAATTTTTGGTGCCAATACAACCAAAGTACCAACCCTTGATTTATCTGTAGAGGATTATGGCCTGGTTTACCGTTTAGCTTTAAATGGCAACAAACCGATGCTTAAAATCGAATCGGAATCAAAGAAACTAGGCGCAGTACCTACTTTTAATACCATTGCTGAGATAAAAGGAAAGCAAAAACCGAATGAATACGTGATGCTCTCGGCACACTTCGATTCGTGGGATGGCGCAAGTGGCGCAACCGATAACGGCTCAGGAACCATTTTAATGATGGAAGCTATGCGTATTTTAAAGAAAATTTATCCTAACCCTAAGCGTACCATTCTGGTTGGCCATTGGGGTAGCGAAGAGCAGGGTTTAAACGGATCGAGGGCATTTGTAGAAGATCACCCCGAAATTGTAAATAACCTGCAGGCTTTATTTAATCAGGACAACGGCACCGGCCGCGTGGTTAATATCGGCGGACAAGGCTTTGCCAAATCAAAAGATTACATCACACGTTGGTTAGCTGCCGTACCTGATACCATCAAAAACCAGATCAAAACCAGCTTCCCGGGTACACCTGGCGCAGGAGGATCTGATTTTGCTTCGTTTGTAGCTGCAGGAGCTTTGGGTTATTCGTTAAGCTCAACCAGCTGGGATTATGGCACTTATACCTGGCACACCAACCGCGACAGTTACGATAAACTAGTTTTCGACGAGATTAAAAGTAACGTAATTTTAGCTGCCATCATGGTTTATATGGCATCAGAAGATCCTGAAAAAACTTCTACTGAAAAAGCTACAGATTTACCGGTAAACGAACGTACGGGTAAGCCGGCAAGCTGGCCTGTTCAAACGAAATCGAACAGAAAAGGTGGGTTGTAGTATATTTAGCTAAAACACTGTCATTCTGAGAATTAATTTATTTCATAAAAATCAATATTAGTGACAGCCCCTTCGGAGTCGTCATTGCGAGGAACGAAGCAATCCTACTACTATGGGTGGGAAAAAGCATTACTTCAGTTTCAACTAGCGATCGTTGTAAGATTGCTTCGTTCCTCGCAATGACGGTTTTTCTATGGGTTTATCAATGTTAGGCACGAAGCATCTGCAACCGATGAAACAGATGCTTCGTACCTCAGCATAACACCCCCCTACTCCTCTTTCTTCTGAAATTTATAAAAAAGATACCCCAAGAAAGGTAAAATCAGCACACTTCCCAGCAAAAGTGCCAAACCCAAACTGTAAATGGTTTTCTCTGGTCCGGCGGTTTCCAGCAATGAAATTGCATCTCCGCTTTTTAAACGGATAAAATTCGGAAAGTGGGCATAACTAATCGCCAGGAGAATCATCGTTACCTGAAAGCCTGCTAAAATGCGTAAAACCTTGGTTTTGCCTTTAATCAACAGGTACCACAACAATACAAGCGATAAACTAGCGAGAACAATGGACGATAAACCAACACTGCTTTTAAAAACCCAATCGATTAACGGAATCTTATCCCTTTGTGCAGCAATAAATACCATTGCACCAAAAACTACCGCAGCTATGTTCATAAATTCGGCTTTTTTAATAAAGCGACGTTTATCATGTGCTTCCTTTGTTTCACCAATCAAATAGATTGCTGCTAAGAAACCACAAAGTGCAACCGTAAAGAAGCCAACAGCAACCGAAAACCAGTTTAACCAACCCGAAATATAGGCGGTATAAAAGTCTGTCGCCTGCGTATCAATATGGCCCGAAATCAGGCTTCCGGCAATGATCCCCAGAAACAAAGCGGTAACAAAGCTCGAATACCTGAAAATACGGTTATATAACCACTGCATATCGTCTTTAACGGCATCGTAATGGCGAAAAACAAATGCAGTTCCGCGGGCAATGATTCCGATGAGCATAATCGCCAATGGAATATGCAGGTAAACCGACATGGTGGTGTAAATAAACGGGAAACCCACAAAAAGAATTACAATGGCAATAATCAGCCACATATGGTTGGCCTCCCATACCGGACCAATGGCCTGGTACATGGTTTTACGGGTTTTGCTCCTGTTCTTGGTTGAAGTAAACAATTCAATAATTCCGGCACCAAAATCGGCTCCGCCCAATAAAAAGTAGAGCAGAATGGCCATGCATAAAAAGGTAATTACTACGTGTTCCATAATTTATTTTTTGCCACAGATTTACACTGGTAAACACAGATTTTTAAAGAAATTAAGCAACATACATCAAAATTTTTATCCGTGTTCATCCTTTTCAGCTGTGGTTAATGATCATTCTGTCCAGTTTTATTATACAATACAGGTACCATTTTAATCTGTCGGTAAAGCAGAAAGGTTACAATAATGCTCAGCGAAAAATAAATGGCCGAGAAAATATAAAAAGAGTATGCGATGCCCGGCATTGGCGTAACCGCATCTTTAGTGCGCATAATACCATAAATGATCCATGGCTGGCGTCCAACCTCTGTTACCACCCAACCGGCCTCTAAAGCAACGTAACCCAGCGGTATGGCCATTACAAAAAGCTTTAATAACCAGGGTTGTTCTAATAAAGATCGTTTTTTAAACAGATTAAAGAAATACACCAGTGAAATCAGCATCAGCAAGGTGCCAATCCCTACCATAATCTGGAAGGCATAATGCGTTACCGCTACCGGTGGATGCTCATTCTCCGGAATCTGATCCAGCCCCTTCACCTCAGCGCTAAAATCGCCATGTGCAAGGAAGCTTAAAGCCCCGGGAATTTTGATTGCTCCTTTAACCGTTTTATCCTGTTCGTTTACTATCCCTCCAATTAACAGAGGTGCAGGTTTTTCGGTTTTATAAAGCGCTTCCATTGCAGCAAGTTTAGCCGGCTGCCTTTTGGCCACATCTTTGGCCGAAATATCGCCGCTTAGGGGTTGCAACAAAGCACCAATACAGGCAAATACAGCTGCAATCTTAAAAGCTTTTAAATGAAATTCGCGGTTATTGTTGCGTAATATCATTAAAGCATGCACGCCTGCTACGGCAAATCCGGTGGCCGTAAATGCAGCCAGGCACATGTGCAATGCCTGCGAAAACCAGGCTTTGTTAAACATGGCCTGTATGGGATCGATATTTAGATATTGACCGTTCGTAAAATCGAAACCAGCCGGACTGTTCATCCAGGCATTTGCAGCCACAACCAGTATACCTGAGGCCAGACCGCTAACGCCGACCACCATTCCGGTAAACCAATGGAACCATTTGTTCAGTTTATTCCAACCGTATAAGAAAAAACCTAAGGCAATGGCTTCGATAAAAAACGCAGTTCCTTCTAACGAAAAAGGCATCCCGAATATTGGTCCAGCGTGGTCCATAAATTTGGGCCAGAGCAAGCCCAGCTCGAACGAAAGCATGGTACCCGAAACTGCACCAGTGGCAAAGAAAATGGCCACACCTTTGCTCCAGGCTTTGGTAAGGTTTTTATATACCTCGTTATTGGTTTTTAACCATTTGTAATGAGATACCGCCATAAAAAACGGCATCACCATACCTATGCACGAAAAAATAATGTGAAAGCCCAGAGACAGGGCCATTTGGGAACGGGCTGCGATAAAATCATCCATATCTGATGTTCGATTTTGTGTAACACAAATATAGCAGATAAGGGTTTAGTTAGGTCAGATTAACAAGCTCTGTTTAGAATTATTTTAAATATAGAACGTTTATAAATTGAAAAAAGATTTGCAGGTGTTATAAGGCCCAAATTATCGTATACTAGTTAATTCCAAACAAAAAAATGTTTTTTATTAATTGGAGCGAAGTGAATGAAACATCTTTAATCAGATTTCTCGGCTTCGTTTCACTTCGCTCGAAATGACGATTGGAATAATGAGACTAAACTCCCTTCAACTCATCATAAGCGGCTGTTAGGCTTCTTTGGATGCCGTCGCCCTTCCATTCAGGTGCGCCTGGAATGGTTGTAGCTTTTAAAATCTCGTCTTTACTTTTACCCGCTTTAATTTCAGTCCCAACAAAGCTGAGTAAACTTTGCAGGTAATTCTGATAAGCTTTTATATCGGCTTTGTTTCCGGTTACTTTTTCGGGATCCAGGCTGTGCCCCCAGATAAACAGCGTATCGTTATCGAACTGATTGGTGATTTTATCCAATGCAGTAATCCAGTTGCCAATATGCGCACCATTCTCCCTGTCGATATACGGGAACCTGCGGTTAAAAACCAGATCGCCAACATGCACAATATTCGAGTTTTCGAAATGATAAACGGCATCGCCATTGGTATGGCCCGAACCATAATAGTAAGCACTGATTTTCTCATCCCCAACTTTTGCTTTCCATCCTGTACCAAAGGTCATATCGGGCAGCAGTTGTTTATCGAGGTTATTGGCTTTTTCTGCAGCTCTCTTTTGGTTAACCAGCGAATTTTGGTGAGCAACCACTTTTTGGGCAAGGTCTTTAAAGGCGATATTACCAGCGGTATGGTCGCCATGGTGGTGCGTATTAATGAGGTATTTAAAGGGTTTATCGCCCAGTTTTTTCAGTTCTTCTATAACATGTGGAGCAGAAGTTGGAAACTGTGCATCTACCACTACGAATCCATTGCCTGCATTGAGCCAGCCTATAGTGCCGCCTTGCTCGGTAAATATACCTACGTTATTGCGCAAAGGCTTAAAGTTATACGCCCTTAATAGTTCCTGTTGCGCAAAAGCATCTGTTTTATATAAAGCAAGCATGGCCATAGCCAATGCCGAGTTTTTGATAAAGTTTCTTCTTTCCATTTTTTATCTCCATTAAAAAGCCACAGCAATTGCCGTGGCTTAAATGTAATCAATTTGCTGTATTTTTTCTGCCGGCCAGCATTATATTCCTGATCCGGGAGTAGGTCCGGGTTCGTGACCTGGCCCCAATGGGTTATTTTTACGTTTATTGTCTTTAGTAAAGAGATTGGTTGTTACCTTCGATGATTTATTCTCATCCAGGGTATCATGCTCCCGCACATCTTCTACTTTTTTATCCAGTAAATCGTTCTCAACAACTTTACCTTTTTCTTTATTTGTTTCCATAGCTCTGTAAATTGATGTACTATAGGAACAAGCTAAAAATCAGATTGTTTTTGGCCAGTTGTTTAAGGAATATATTTATCCGTAAGACTAAATCCCTCCACGGCCTCTCCGGAGAAAAGCTGCATTGAAATATCGGGATTTAATAACAGCCAGGGTTAAAGCATGGCCCCCGGAAGTTTTCCCAATTCGTGGATACATCCAAAAGAATGGAACCTCCTTTTGTGTATTTTATTGAAATGATTAGAAGATTCGAATGAAAATGGTGCCAGGATAAACTTGTAAATGTGTTTCCTGTCTTCGTTTAAATTTTCATCTGCCTTCGCGTTTTTTAGATTTTGGTTGGTTTGGCTCTTTTCCATGACGATATAGATTGTAGAAAACTTGTTAGTTTTCAGGGTTAACGAATTTTAATACCAATGCCTTTTTTGTTCGCTATGGAGCCTCATCAAAAAAGCTATTTTAAAATTTGCTTAACCTTATACCAGGGGATATTGATAAGGTTTCGTTCAGGAACTACAGATAAAATGGCTTGAATTGCCCTTATTTTAATTAAATATAAGTTTTATTTTCGGTTTTTGCAAGAGCTTTTTTATGCAAATAAAATCAGGTACATGCTATTCGACCTTAAATAGTAGCACTGGCTGTCCTTTATAAGCCTGATTGAAATGGCATTCCGATCTTTCATCGGAATATAATGAAAAGCAGGACGAACCTTAAAATGAAATGCTGTGCTTGCTTTCCAAAAAAAATCACTCAATCATTAAACAAAAAAAAGTCCCAACTTTCATTGAGACTCTCCTATTTGGT
This sequence comes from Pedobacter ghigonis, assembly GCF_903166585.1. GTDB lineage: Bacteria > Bacteroidota > Bacteroidia > Sphingobacteriales > Sphingobacteriaceae > Pedobacter > Pedobacter ghigonis. The sequence goes on along the minus strand of NZ_CAESCM010000005.1, from coordinate 298,610 downwards.
TAATGATATTTTTTATGCTAAAGCATTTTGCTTCACAACCATTTTTACTTTTTCGATTACATAATCCAGGTCTTCTTTAGTAGTATATTTACTGAAAGAAAAACGTACCGACGGGCGGTTTGGATCGGCTTTGATACCGTTTAATACATGCGAGCCAATGTTAGAGCCCGACGAGCAGGCACTGCCACCAGAGGCACAGATCCCATTGATATCTAAATTGAACAACAACATATCGGCCATATCCATTTCAGGGAACGATACGTTTAATACCGTATAAAGGCTCTTGTCGGCATCGGTTTCGCCATTAAAAGCAATCCCCGGAATTTCGGCAATAAGTTGTGCTTTCAGGTAATCTTTCAACCCCTGAATATAGGTTTGGTGCTGATCCATTTCTGCATAGGCAATTTCGAGCGCTTTGGCCAACCCTACAATACCATATACGTTTTCGGTACCGCCGCGCATGTTGCGTTCCTGTGCACCGCCATAAATCATCGGTGGGATTTTAATATTGCTGTTTACGTAAAGGAAACCAACACCTTTTGGTCCGTGCAGCTTATGTGCTGCGCAAACAATAAAATGTGCTTTCAGCTCGCGTACATTGTGGCGGTAGTGCCCCATGGTTTGTACGGTATCGGCATGGTAAATGGCATTATATTTTTCGCAGATATCGCCCACTTTAACCATATCGGTAAGTGTACCCAATTCGTTATTGGCATGCATTAAAGAAACAAATGTACGCTCGTTATTTTGAAGCAGTTCTTCTAAATGGTTGTAATCGATATTTCCTTTCTCGTCGATATTAACGAAACTTAGTTTATCGATTTCGCCATTTTTAAGCATGGTATTTAAGGTATGCTCAACCGCATGATGCTCTATTTTAGAAGTAATGGCATGTTTAATACCATAGGCAAAAATACCGCAACGAATGGCTGTATTATCAGCTTCAGTGCCACCTGATGTAAAAAACACTTCCGATGGGGATGCATTTAATAAGCCTGAAACAGTTTTACGGGCCTTTTCTACCAGCGTTCTCACTTCACGGCCCAACGCATGAATGGCAGATGGGTTACCGAAGTAATTTTCCATCACGTTTGTCATTTCTGCGATTACCTCTTTATCTAAAGGCGTTGTGGCCGCATTATCTAAATAGACCCTTTTCATTTTTACGAATAATTAATTAGTTAGTGCACTGCGGGTACTATTGTTGCCAATAGTTCCCGTTTTTATTAACCGTGATTTAACTATTGTTAAACCACGGCTTTTTACCTTAAGCGTTTGATCAAATTGTATTGATCAAAACCGGTTACAGGTGTAATATTTCTTTAATGTCAGAAATGATTTTGTTTGCCAGGTTCTCGGCAATGGTTTCATTTTCTGCTTCACTGTAGATCCTGATGATCGGTTCAGTGTTTGAACGGCGCAAATGTACCCAAGTTTTATCAAATTCTATCTTTAAACCATCAATTGTGCTATAAGGCTGACTTTTATACTTCTCTTCTACCTGTTTCAATAAATTATCGATATCCATTTCTGGCGTAAGGGTAATTTTATTTTTAGAAATATGGTATTGTGGGTAGCTGGCCCTTAGTACCGAAATAGATTTACCAAATTTAGCTAAATGTGTTAAGAACAACGCAATACCTACCAAAGCATCTCTACCGTAGTGCGATTCAGGGTAAATGATACCACCGTTGCCTTCGCCACCGATAATGGCATTGCTGGCTTTCATTTTATTCACTACGTTAACCTCGCCTACTGCTGATGCATTGTACTCGGCACCTGCTGCTTCAGTAACATCGCGCAGCGCACGGGTTGATGAAAGGTTAGAAACCGTGTTACCAGGTGTATTTTTCAATACGTAATCAGCAACAGCAACCAGGGTATATTCTTCGCCAAACATGCTACCATCTTCGTTTACAAAGCATAAACGGTCAACATCCGGATCCACAACGATACCTAAATCGGCATTTTGCTTTTGAACTTCTTTCGATATTTCGGTTAAATTCTCAGGCAAAGGCTCCGGGTTATGCGGAAAATGTCCATCAGGTGTACAATATAATTCTACCACTTTGTTTACTCCAAGGGCTTTTAGTAAAGCTGGAATAAAAATACCTCCGGTAGAATTTACACAATCAATCACGACTTTAAAATCGGCTTTTTTAATGGCTTCTACATCAACCAGTGGTAAGGCCAAAACCTTATCAATGTGTTTTTGAAGATAAGTATCGTTTTTAATTACTTTTCCCAATTTATCTACATCAGCGAAATCAAAGTCTGCAGTTTCGGCCAAATCTAAAACCTCTTTACCATCGGCATCAGAAATAAATTCGCCCTTGCCATTCAGTAATTTCAAGGCATTCCACTGTTTTGGGTTGTGGCTGGCTGTTAAAATAATACCACCACCGGCATTTTCATCCGGTACGGCCACCTCTACAGTTGGCGTAGTTGACAAGCCTAAATCGATAACTTCGATACCAAGCCCTTGTAAGGTTCCAATAACCAGATTGTTCACCATCTCGCCCGAGATTCGTGCATCGCGGCCCAAAACTATTCTTTTATTGCCCGTTTTGCTTACTACCCAGCTACCAAAAGCAGCGGTAAATTTCACAATATCAAATGGAGTTAAGCCGTCGCCAGCTCTTCCACCTATGGTTCCTCGTATTCCTGAAATTGATTTTATTAAAGTCACTGTGTATAATTTATTTGAGGTTCAAAAATAACAAAAAAAACAAAATAGCCATTATCTTAAGCCCCTTCAAACCTGTTTATTTACATTGATTTTATATCTATTAATACGATGTAACCGATAGAAATACCTCCCTTATCAAAATCAAACGTGTGTTCAGTTTTGAACCTCAGCGATAAAAAATCGATGCACCTTGCGGTTTTCTTTCCCGGGGCTGGCATAAAAATTTGCGCCTGTAAATCTGTAAGCCAGCAGCTTATTAATTTTTATGCAATAATGTTGCATAAAAGCCACCGAAAACTTTAGGAGCGGTGGTAAAAGCTTATATTTGCAAATTCCAAAACATAAACGGCTATATATGCAACGCAAGTGGTTCCAATATTGGTTTAATTCGCCATATTATCATATTCTCTACCAGCAAAGGAACGATGCCGAAGCCGAATTTTTTATCGATAAACTTACGCAGTACCTGCAACCGCATGACGATGCAAAAATGCTGGATATTGCCTGCGGAAAAGGTCGCCACTCCATTTACCTCAACAAAAAAGGTTTTGATGTTACCGGAATAGATTTATCGGAACAAAGCATTAAATACGCCAAACAATTCGAAAACAATAAACTCCATTTCCTCGTACACGATATGCGGAGATTGTTTTACATCAATTATTTTGATATCGCACTAAACCTGTTTACCAGTTTTGGTTATTTTGATACCGAAAAAGACCATGTAAATGCGCTAAAAACCTTTAGAAAGTGCTTAACAGCCGAGGGGATTCTGGTTTTAGATTACTTTAATACCGAAAAAATCATCCGCAATTTAAATTCCTGCGAAACCAAATCGCTGGATGGTATTACTTTTAATATCACTAAAAATGTGGTTGAAGGAAAAATTATCAAGAAAATAAATTTCGAAGACAACAAAAAGGTTTACAATTTCGAAGAGCGGGTTCAGGCATTCAGCTTTGAAGATTTTCAGCGCATGCTAAACAAAGCGGGTATGGTAATCGAAAAAACCTTTGGTAGTTACGCACTTGATGATTTTAACGAATCGGACTCAGACCGCTTAATTTTAATTTGCAAAAAAGCATGATAGAAAGCATACAACAATTTGATGTAGACTTGTTTTTGAAAATCCACCGCGGACTTTCAAACAGCTTTTTTGACTGGTTGATGCCATTAATGCGCAACCGCTTTTTCTGGTCGCCATTGTACCTTTTCATCGTTGTTTTTTGCATCAAACAATATAAAAAACAAGGCTACTATATCATCGGAATGGTGCTTTTTACTTTTGCCATGGGCGATTTAATCGCTTCGAGAGTAGTAAAACCCTTAGTAGCAAGGGTGCGCCCCTGCAATGATATGAGCCTGGCCAACGAAATTATACACCGCGTACCTTGTGGCAGCGGACTGAGTTTTCCTTCGGCACACGCTACCAATCATTTTGCCATCGCGGTATTTTTGATTTGCCTTTTTTATAGTCGCTGGAAACCCATTTTACCGATTGGACTATTCTGGGCCTTTATTATCAGTTTTGCACAGGTATATGTAGGCGTACATTATCCGGTAGATGTAACAACAGGTGCTTTTTTGGGCATCACCATTGGCATTATTTGTTCAAGAATATTTAAAAAATTACAACCTGATTTTTAACCTATGGAAATCTGGAAACTCTGTGTACTCTTTTTTTGCGCCTTTTTAGGTGGAACTGCCATTTTTCTAGTTAAAAGTGACAAATCGAAGCTGCTAAAGCTTATTTTATCTTTTAGCGGGGCTTATTTATTTGCCATTACGGTTTTACATCTCATTCCGGATGCGTATAGCGGCCCTGATAAGGCACAGATTGGCATTTTTATACTGGTTGGTTTCCTTTTACAGGTTTTTCTCGAACAATTTTCGGAAGGTGTAGAGCATGGCCATATCCATAAACACCACGACGGGCACGTTTTTCCTTTCGGTATCATGATCAGCCTTTGTTTGCATGCTTTTTTAGAAGGGATGCCCCTGGCAAAAGAACAGCATAATGAGTTAATTTTTGGTATCTCTTTGCACCATATCCCGGCTGCATTCGCTTTGGCGAGTATTTTAATGCAAAACCATTTTAAAAAGGGCAGCATTATGCTTTACCTGATCATATTTGCAGTAATGGCACCACTGGGTTTTTACGTAAGCGTAGGGCTTAGTAATGGAAGTATTGGTGGTATTGATGCTTATTTTAACAAAATTATGGGCATCGTTATTGGTATCTTCTTGCACATTTCTACTACTATACTATTCGAATCGAGCGCCGACCATAAAATTAATACCCGTAAAATGATTGCTGTGCTTTTGGGCATAGGTGTTGCCTTGATCGGCTTCTTCGCTGGGCATTAGATCAGTTGGCAGTTGGCAGTTGACAGTTTTCAGTAGACAGTTTTCAGTTTACGGTTGGCAATTAATCGATTTAAACAGTTAATCCATTACCATTTTCAAGCAATCGCCCATACATCCGGTTCTAAACGTTTATAGTCGTTTAAATTTATTCCATCTGATTAAAATGAATTAAATTCGTATATGGAAATCATTGTAAATGAACCTGCTGTAGCTTATAGTAAAAGACGTTACACCGTTGAAGAATACCTGGAGATGGAAAAACCATCGAATGTAAAACATGAGTATTATCAGGGTGAGATAATTGCCATGTCTGGTGCCGGACTTAATCACAATAAAATTTTCAGCAATATTTTTTATGGAACTGGGTATTAACCTAAAGGGTAAACCCTGCAGGCCTTATGGAAGTGATATGCGAATGAATGTCCCTGAGAATACCTTATTCACCTATCCCGACATATCCATTTATTGTAATGGTTTAATGCACAGCGATGTTGATGAAGAAACCTTTATTTTACCAACAGTGATCATCGAAATCCTATCACCTTCAACCAAAAATTACGACAGAGGCAAAAAATTTAACCTGTATAAAGATATTCCATCATTAAAGGAATACATCATGATCGATTCTGAATCGGTTTCGGTAGAGGTATATTACATTAATGAAGAAAAAAACTGGATGCTAAACAAGCACCAAGACATTTCTGAGACCTTAACCTTTGTTTCGATGGGATTTGATGTGGCGCTGAGCGACATCTACAATTATGTTAATTTTTAAGATAAAAAGTTCCGTACGATAAGCTGCTAATTCCAAACTGTTTACTGTGAATTGTTAAACTGCACTATTTCTTCTCTTTTTTCTTTCCAAAACCCCATGGGCAGTGCTTGCACTTATTTTTACAACATGAACCACGCTTTAAATGGTAAGCTTCGGTAAAAACCATTAAGCCTGCTTCGTTAAAATAAAAGTCTTCGCCTTCTTTCATTTGGGTAATTTTGAATGGGTAAATGATTGAATTAGTGATTGATTAATTTTATACCTGCCTTAATATTTTCTCATTCAAAATTCTAATATGCTATAATTAATAATTGATTGATTGATTGATTTTAGTACCTGCCTTAATATTCTCTCATTCAAAATTCTAACATGCTATAATTACTAATTGAATGAATGAATTTGGGAATTATCTTAAGATGCTATCATTCAAAATACCATCATTTCATCATTATTAATTAAGTATTTTAACTTCCAGCTTACCTTCAAAATAATCTTTTAGCTGCTTACCGTCGCCATGTAAAGTCCATACCTGCTGTGGTTCTACCTTTTCAATGGTTTCTAAAATGGCTTCCCAATCGGCGTGGTCAGAAATGTAGAGTGCTATACCGTTCTGCTGTTGCAGGTTTTTCCAGCCCGAAGCAAAGGCCCTCACCACGTTAATGGCTTTATGGTAGCTGTGAAAAACCATTGGCGGTACAATATATACCTGATGCTCGTGGTTATTTTTCATCGCTTTGCGGTCGTACATTTTGTAATTACCCAGTTTCATACCATAATCTTCATAAATTTTAACAAAAGGCATTATACTGTGGTGCACCATCACATTTTTAGTGGGGCAATATTCGCTCAACAACTGGATAATACGCTGACTTTTGCCCAGGGCATAAGCACCCAGCATAATATTGGCATTGGTTAAATTTAGCTTTTTAATTTCTTCTACTGCCGAAGGGTGTTTGGTATCCGGATTGGCAAAAGTACTCTCGGTAATCAGCACATCGGCCTTAACAAATTCGAAAGGCTCACAAGTGTCATCGGGTTCTATTTTATAATCGCCCGTATAGAGGTATTTAACACCCTTATATTCCATTAAAACCTGTGCAGAACCTAAAATATGTCCGGCAGAATAGAAAGTAATGGTTACTTCTTTTATTTTAAACGACTGGTGATAAGCTTTAACGTAAAAATCAACAGCAGCGAATTTACGGTAACGGTGTTTCATAAAGGCTTCGGTAGCCGCTGTACAATACACATTTTGGCTTCCACCTATGGCATGATCGCCGTGAGCATGAGAAACTACCGCTTCTTTTACGGGTTGTTGCGGATCGAGGTAAAAATCGCCGTAAACACAATATAAACCCGTTGGGGTAATGGTAATAAAATCTGCTAAAATCATGAATTAGATAAAAAGATTTAAGGATTATATGATTAAAGTAGATTAGGCTTTAGCGCTTTTAAACGCTTCGGCCGCTTTAAGAAATTGCTTGTGTAAAGCTAAAACCTGTTCGATTATGGATTGTTGCTCATCATTAGCGATAAAATGGTTGGCCAGTTTCGACTTCTCCTCATCACTAAGCTGCTTATCCATGCGGGCTTTAACCTGTTCTGCAGAAACGCCATCTCGCTGCATTACCCTTTTCAGTTTAAGATCATAAGGGGCTGTAACCAGAATGGTCGTATCGCACATTTTATAAGAACCGCTTTCGAATAACAAGGCTGCTTCTTTTAAGGTATAAGGAGTATCGGACGGAATGGTTGCTTCCCAGCTATCAAAAGCACGGAAAACTGCCGGATGTACGAGCGCATTGAGTTGTTCGAGTGCCTTTTCATTATTAAAAACAATGCCTGCAATGTGCTTATTGTTCAGTTTACCGTCTTCAAAATAACTTTCATTGCCAAAAGCAGCTTTAATACCTGCTACCAGCACAGCATCTTTACACATAATCTCTTTGGCCACCGTATCGGCATAAAATACAGGAACTCCGAGCACTTCAAAAACCTTACATGCAGTAGTTTTACCACTACCAATACCACCTGTTATACCTACTTTATACATTATTTTTCTACAATGAAATCTATTTTGGAGGGCGTTACACTCACCAGTTTACAATAATGAGGAAATTGGGTTATTTTAACTGTAAACTGTCGGTGCTTTAAATTTTGCCATTCATCAGCATCAACTGTTGCGGTAATAAAACTATCGTCTACCTGATCGTAATTACTTAAAGCCACCAGAAAGGTAACTTTAATTTTTTTAGGATAAAGCTTAATGCTATTGTAATTTCTGTTGTTTATCAACTTTAACGGGACTTCTATCGTTTTTTCGGTAAACTCGTCAACAGGGAGTTTCACCTCAACAGAAGAAGGATAGATACTTACATTTTTATGAAGGCTGTGCTGTAATCCTACCCTAATGGTGCTGCTGCCTTGTATTTTATCCAGCTTTAGTGTATCGGTAGGCCAGCTTTTTATTTTGGCCAGCTCTTCAGCCGGTCCGGCTACCTTTACATATTTAGGGTTCAGGATAATTTCGCTCGAAATTCCATATTGTTTTACAAAATCGAGTTTATCAATCAGTTTTACCGGAACTTTCTTTACTATTCGTTTAGTAAAATCGAAATACAAGGTATCGGGCTTAACCGAAATTACCTTTTGAGTACTTTCCAATTGCCTGTTGATGTTAAACAGCTGATCAGAAAAAACAATAAAATCTTTGGTATTGAGCTGGCTTAAATTAACAGAAACCGACGGCGGACTGATTCGTAACCGTGCAAAAAGCAATTGCCATCCCGTACCCTCTACCTGTAAATCTATCGTATCTGATTGTAAGGGATAAAACGCCCTTTTGGTTGGTGTATTTTTAAATACCAGAACAGTTTTAGCCGTGTAAATATATTTGTTGTTCAATGCCATAAAAAGCCATGCAGCTATAGCCAGCAATAAACAGGCTAATAAGCTAAATACACGTCTTTTTTCAATTTTAGTTAATCTAATAAAGGGCATAATGAATAATTGTTAGATATAAGCCGGAAACCGTTGATCTAAAAATGTACGCAACCAAATGTAGTAAAACAAAAACAGTCCCGAAAGTTTTCGGGACTGCTCTTTATTTTTAGTTATTTTGCTTAAGCTTTAGCTGGTGCTATTGCTGCTTTCGTAGCATCTAAAGAAACTGCCGATTTATCGAAACGGATTTTAGCGCCGCTTTCTACTTCAATTAAGAAAGTGGTTTCGTTTAAATCTACAATTTTACCGTGAATACCTGCAGTGGTAATTACTTTATCACCTTTACCTAATTCTGCTACTAATTTTTTATGATCTTTTGCCTTTTTAACTTGCGGACGGATCATGAAGAAGTAGAAAACTACCATGATTAATACCATTGGTACAATCGTACTTAGCATGTTGCCTCCGCCTGCTGCCTGTAAAATTACTGTTGATGTCATTTCTTGTTTTATTTGTTTTTGTGAGTAGTTGATGGTTATAGAAATGTGCCAAAGGCAAATTACCTAACCATCAGCCAATTTATTTTTTAGCCAGTACCTCGCCTACCAAATGTACGGTAGTTGTGGTTGGGTTGGCATTCGATGTAACGGTTACCACTTTATCCTGCATCCCCATTTTCCCTTCACTGTTAAATACTACGCTGATAATGCCTTCTTTACCGGGCAAAATTGGTTCGCCAGGCACCTGAGGAACGGTACAGCCACAGGTTGCAGTTGCATTTGAAACAATAAGCGGACTTTTACCTGTGTTTTTCAGTTTAAAATCGTGCTTAACTTTTTCGCCCTGCTCTATTTTACCGAAATCGTAAATATCGCGTTCGAACACGATAACGGGAGCATCGGCAGGAGCAACTTTAGCTGTTTTTGAAGTATCGTTGCCAACCGAAACTGCCGAAGCTGTTTCTGAAGTTTGGTTATTTGCATTGCGGCAAGCTGTAAATGAAATCGCAGCAATAGCCAGGATAAATATTTTCTTCATTTTTTAATCTTCAATTAATCCGCGGCCGATCTTTTTAATGGTGTTGTTTTTCTTAAGATCGCCTAAAATTTTGTCTAAAATACCGTTAATAAACGAATTACTTTTCGGTGTACTGTAATCTTTTGAAAGTTCAAGGTACTCGTTAATGGTAACTTTTACCGGGATAGACGGGAAATTGAGCAGCTCGCAGATCGCCATTTTCATCAAAATGGTATCCATTAAAGCAATACGTTCCGATTCCCAGTTTTTGGTTCTGTCGGCAATCATATCCTGATATTTGGCATCGTTTTGCAAGGTGTGCACAAAAAGATCCTGTACAAATTTGCTGTCTTCTACCCAATCGGCGCTGATTTCGGTCAGTTTGTTTTTAAACGGATCGTCGGAAGTAAAGTTTTTCAGGGTTTTAGCTACCATACCTTTCATCACCTCATGATCTACCTGCCAGTTGATAAATTTCTCTTCGAAAACCTGAATAATTGCCTGGCTTTTTAGGATAATTTTACGGAAAATGTATTTGATGATATCTTTTGATGATTCTAAACTTTCGTTCGGATCGGCCAGATAATCGGCATATTCTTTTGATGCTTTTAAGGCATTATAAACTGTTTTACGGATTTCAGGATCGAAGCCCCAGTCTACCTTGTACTTTTTAACAGCAGCCACATAATCAGGGTTTTGCTGCAATAAAACACTAAATTTATTGTGCAGCAATTTCATGTTCGGATTAATATCCTCAGCTGTTTTGATAAACTTGTTCTGACGCTCTGCAGCGTCGTTAGCAGTAAATTCGGTAACTTCTACCATTAAAGACAACATCCAGATGTACATTTCGTACACGCTATCGATGCTTTGCATTAAAGTTTTCAAATCACCTTTAATGTCTTTTTTGTCTGCCATGTGCCATGCAAAAATGTTTTGCAAAGCTTTGATTCTTAAGTGCCTTCTGTTTAACATGAATGTAAGAACGAGTGCGGTTTTTTAAAACCTGTTTTTAATAATTATTGATTTAATATGACGATTTAATTTTTTTAATATCTGCAATCCGTTTTTCGGCAATGCGGTTTGCAGCAATGTTAGTTGAGATATTTTCGGCCTTGCTTAGTTTAATCACACTACGCGTGGCATCGTAGATATTCTCGGTAAGTTGTACGGTTCGTTTTTTACCAAAACCAGTCAGTTCTGAATAACACGAAATTAAGCCCCCTGCGTTGATTAAATAATCAGGTGCAAATAAAATTCCTTTTTTCAACAGCAATTCGCTATCTAAAACCTCATCTTTTAACTGATTGTTTGCCGAACCTGCAATAATTGAAAACTTCATTTTTTCAATAGTTTTGTTGTTCACCGTCGCCCCCATTGCACATGGTGCATAAACATCGGCCTCGGTGGTAAAAATTTTATCGGCTTCAATCGGTTTTGCCTTGTATTTACGGGCTACGTAAGTTAATTGCTCCTGGTTGATATCGCTAATCAAAACTTCGGCATTTTCTTTCCTCAAAAGTGCTACCAAATGTTCGCCTACATTACCAATTCCTTGTACAACTATAGTTCTTCCGGCCAGCATATCGGTTCCGAAAACTTCTTTAACGCTGGCTTTAATACCTAAGTATACACCTTGTGCAGTAAATGGTGCCGGATTGCCTGCGCCGCCAATTGATTCTGGAACGCCGGTAACATAATTGGTTTCCATGCGGATATATTCCATATCACGCGTGTTTGTACCCATTTCCTCAGCAGTAATAAATTCGCCATTGAGGTTTTTAATAAACCTGCCATAGCTACGCATTAAAGTTTCTGTTTTGTCTTTTCTCGAATCGCCAATGATTACTCCTTTACCCCCGCCCAGGTTTAAACCTGTAATGGCAGCTTTGTAGGTCATTCCGCGCGATAAACGAAGGGCATCTTCTAAGGCTTCGCCTTCAGTAGCATAACTCCACATGCGTGTACCACCCAGAGCCGGGCCTAATGTAGTATCATGTATAGCAATAATTGCTTTTAAACCTGTATCGGGATCATTGCAAAAAACCAACTTTTTATGCCCGTAAGCACTTAATTGATCTAAAATGGAAAAATCTGTCTGCGAATTTGCTGGCATATGAACGTTCGGATAACCTGCTGCAAAATTAGAATAAAAAACGATTATTACATGTATTTAACGAAACTATAACAAAAATTATTGACAACTCTACTCACCCTGAAGGCATAGAAAATGTGTCATTATTATTTAAAGCTTAATCCTTAACCACTAATTATGCCTTATGGAATAACAAATTTATCTAAGTTTGTACAACATGAAACATCTGAGCCGATTAAACAAGTACTTTCTAAAATACAAGTGGTGGATTATTCCGGGGAGTATTTTCGTCGTAATATCGAATATTTTTGGCGTAGTACCCGCCCAGGTAATTGGCTACGCAGTTGACCTGATCACCGAAAACATCCAGATTTTTAACTTGTTTAGAGGTTTCAATCGTCAAGGCATTATTTACGATATTTTTAGCAGTAACCTGCTGTATTTTGGTTTACTGGTTATTGCCCTTTATTTATTGCGCGGACTGTTTTTATTCTTCATGCGCCAAACGATTATTTTAATGTCGAGGCATATCGAATTTGACATGAAAAACGACATTTACCAGCATTACCAGGAGTTGAGCTTAGGCTTTTATCGCCGCAATAATACCGGCGATTTAATGAACCGCGCTACTGAAGATGTAAACCGTGTGCGGATGTATGTGGGCCCGGCCATTATGTACACCATCAATACATTTGTATTATCGGTACTCATTATCTGGTCGATGTTTGATGTAAACTCCAAACTGGCCATTTACTGTCTGCTTCCTCTGCCCTTTCTGGTTATCATTATTTATTATGTAAACACACTTATATTTAAAAAGAGCGGAAAGATACAGGAGCGTTTATCAGATTTATCGAGTTTTGTACAGGAGCGCTTTTCGGGGATCAGGATTATCAAATCGTATGTGCGCGAAGATTATACGCGCAATATGTTCGAAATACAGAGCAACGCATACAAAAAGGATTCGATGGGGTTAGTAAGGGTCTCGGCCTTATTTTACCCCACTATGTTGCTATTAATTGGCTTAAGTACCATTTTAACCATTTATGTAGGAGGCATACAGGTAATGAATGGCAGTATTACTGCCGGGAATATCGCCGAATTTATCATTTACATTAACCAGTTAACTTTTCCGGTAACCATGCTGGGTTGGGTAACTTCACTAATCCAAAGGGCAGCTGCATCGCAAAAGCGGATAAATGAATTTTTAGATATCCCATCTGATATCCAGTCCAAAGAAACACAGGAACGGGTTTTAGCGGGCAATATTAAGTTTGACCGGGTAAGTTTTACATACCCTGACACTGGAATAGAGGCTTTGAAAGATGTGAGTTTTGAAATTAAAAGCGGCGAATTTGTAGCCATAATAGGCAAAACCGGCTCAGGCAAATCTACATTAGCCAACCTGATTATGCGGATGTACGATGTAGAAAATGGCAGGATTGATGTAGATAGTAAAAACATTAAGGCGCTTAACCTGAAAGATTACCGGGGACAAATTGGCTTTGTACCACAGGAAGTTTTCCTGTTTTCGGATACCATTAAAAACAACATTGCCTTTGGTTTAGATAGCGTTACCGATGAAGAAGTGCATACGGCCGCCAAAAATGCATCGGTGTATAACAACATTATCGATTTTGAAGAAAAGTTCGAAACCATGCTGGGCGAACGTGGCATTACGCTCTCTGGCGGACAAAAACAGCGTGTTTCTATAGCCCGCGCCCTGATCAAATCACCTAAAATTTTAATATTTGACGATTGCCTTTCGGCGGTTGATACGAAAACAGAGGAGGAAATATTACAAAACCTGGGTAAAATTATGCTTGGAAAGACCAGTATTTTAATTGCGCACAGAATTTCTACAATTAAAAATGCAGATAAAATTTTAGTACTCGATGATGGAAAAATCATTGAACAAGGCACACACAATGAATTACTTAGTAAAAATGGCAGTTATACCGAGCTTTATAACAACCAACTTTTAGAGGAAGAAAGCCGTACTATTTAAATTGTATCAAAATTGTATTTTGAACTTTAAATATTTGCTTTATATTTACCGAAACCAAAAACCAACATCAATACCAACCATGGGAGAATTCGACAACAAGGAAAGAGAAGAAGTTTTTTCAAAGAAAGTTAGAGCAGGTAAGAGAACTTATTTCTTCGACGTGAAGGCTACGAGATCGGGTGATTATTATTTAACAGTTACCGAAAGCAAGAAAAGATTAGAAGACGGTGTATTTGTAAAACATAAAATCTTTTTATACAAAGAAGATTTCGAAAAATTCGCTGAAGGCTTAAACGAAACTGTTGATTATATCAAAACCCATCAGGATGTGGTTGAAAAACGTTACGAATATTCAGAAAACGGAGAACATAGCAGCAGACCAGGCGATGATTTTTCTTTCTAAGTAATATAATTTCACAAAAAAAGCCTTTGCATAATTAAAATTGCAAAGGCTTTTTTATTGCTGTGCTCCTCGCTCTAGCGTATAGCCATACCCGCACCTACAACAAATACCAATAAAAAGTAGCCTACAATTATGGCAATGGTCATAATTCCCCAAAACTTAAAAAGGGATTTTAAACTCAGTATTGCGGTATCTAAACTTTCCTGATCTCCAAACAATACGCCTTGTTTGCCTTTATTGGCCAGTCTGAACAATAATATGCTTGGATAGAAATAAAACAAACCCAGCAGCAAATAAACCACGGTTACAATGGTTGCACCTCCCTGCCCCAATGGCGCAAACTGTTTTGCCAAGCCCGGATTGCTCGAAATAATTGATGGTATACTTAATGCAGCCAAAATAATGAAAGCAGCGAATACAAAACCGACAATTGATAAGAATTTGGCCCATTTCGTAATATCGTAAAGGTAGCTCCGCATTTCTTCGGTAACGATTAATTTTACCTCCTGCGGCACTTCTTGTTCTAAATCTTCCATGTGTGTTATCTGTAATTTTTGTTAAACTTAGATAAAATATCCATCTGCCACAAATTACTGCCTTTAATTAAAGGTTATAAAAGCTTATCTTTGCCCGATTTTTAGACTAAAGACTAAAGACTAAAGACTAAAGACTAAAGACTAAAGACTAAAGACTAAAGACTAAAAGCTGAAGCATGGGACCTAGACATTTGACTATGAACTATGAACCATCAGCTAAAAAACTATTGACTATAAAATAAATACTAAAATATAAATGGCATTACAATGTGGTATAGTGGGTTTACCAAATGTTGGTAAATCGACTCTTTTTAACTGTTTATCAAACGCAAAAGCGCAGGCAGCAAACTTTCCCTTTTGTACTATTGAGCCCAATGTTGGCGTAATTACGGTACCTGACGACAGATTGACTAAACTTGCTGAACTGGTTAAACCCAACAAGGTACAGCCAAATACCATCGAGATTGTAGATATTGCCGGTTTAGTAAAAGGTGCATCGAAAGGTGAAGGCTTGGGAAACCAGTTTTTAGGAAACATCCGCGCTACAAATGCGATTATCCACGTTTTACGTTGCTTTGATGATGGTAACGTGATCCACGTTGATGGTTCTGTTGATCCGATTCGCGACAGGGAAATTATTGATACCGAATTGCAGCTTAAAGATTTGGATACCGTGGATAAACGCATTCAAAAGGTTGAAAAAATGGCTAAAACAGGTGGAGATAAGGATGCAAAACGCACTTACGAAATTTTAACAGTAGTAAAATCTCACCTGGAGAGTGGAAAATCAGTTCGTACTGCGCCTTTAGCTCAGGAGGATTTCGATTTTATTGAAGATTTAGGTTTGCTTACGCAAAAACCGGTAATGTATGTTTGTAATGTGGATGAGGCATCGGTAGTTACCGGCAACAAATATGTTGATCTGGTTAAAGCCAATGTAGCTGATGAAAATGCGGAGGTTTTGGTGATTTCGGCAAAAATCGAGTCGGAAATTGCAGAACTGGAAAGCTACGAAGAGCGTCAGGAGTTTTTAGCTGATTTAGGTTTAACCGAATCGGGTGTAAACAAACTGATCCGTGCAGCTTATAAATTATTAAACCTTTACACCTATTTTACTGCTGGTGTACAGGAAGTACGTGCCTGGACCATCACCAAAGGCTTTACAGCGCCACAGGCAGCTGGTGTTATCCATACCGATTTTGAAAAAGGTTTCATCCGTGCCGAAGTGATTAAATACATTGATTTCGTAACCTTAGGTTCTGAAAATGCATGTAAAGATGCAGGTAAACTGGGTGTAGAAGGAAAGACCTATGTAGTGGAAGATGGCGACATCATGCACTTCAGGTTTAATGTTTAAGTACTAAAGAATAAATTATATAGAGCCACTCAAAAAGAGTGGCTTTTTTGTTTGCTAGGCTCTTTAGCCACGGAGGTATAGAAAACACGGAACTAAAATTCGTCATTGCGGGAAGGCTTTTTCAGCCGACCAAGCAATCTTTCTGATAATGATTGCAAGCAGAAAAGATTGCTTCGTCGTTCCTCCTCGCAATGACGTTTTCTCTATTAAACTTCCAAACCATAAGCAGCCAGTTGTGCTTTGGTATCTTCATAATCAGTATGATGAATGCCTTTCAGGCCCAATTGTTCAGCTACTTGAACAAACAGCATACGATCATCTATATACAAACTGGTTTCAACGTCGCTCTGCGAAATATCAATAGCAACTTTAAAGATATCGGCATCGGGTTTGCGGAAGTGCACAAAGCTTGACGAAACAAAGAAATCTACAAATTCGTTCAGTTTAAAGGTATTGATGCGGTATTGATTAAGTTCACGACCTTCATTGCTGATTACGGCCACTTTTAGGTTATATTTCTTTTTTAACTCGCAAATCAGCTCTATCATTTCGGGATAAGCCAACGACTTTTTGAACATAAATTCTTTAAAATCATCGTAACTGAAACTGCGCTCTTCAAAGAAAACAATACGCTCCAAGTATTCATCTAAAGTTAGTTTACCCACTTCGTAGGTGTCAAAAGTAAGGTGGTGACGTTCTTCCAGATCAACTGAATCGAGGTTAAACAAAACAGAGGCTTCGCCCCTGGCTTTCCTGTCCCAGCCATTGGTTAATAAAACGCCGCCAATATCGGTAAAGAGGGTAGTAATTTTCTTTTGCATTATTTAGAGAATTAAAGTAATACGCCTTTTAAAATTAAAACTGCAACACTAAAATAAATCACAATTCCGGTAACATCTACCATTGTAGCCACAAAAGGTGCCGATGAGGTAGCCGGATCGAGCTTTAGTTTTTTTAGAATAATTGGCATCATCGAACCAATTAAACTGCCCCAGAGCACAATACCTACCAGCGTAAAAAATATTGTTGTGGCAATTAAAAACCAGTGCGGCCCATAGTTATATAAATGCAGCTCTTGCCAGGTTATAATACGAATAAAGCCAATTGTACCTAAAATGATGCCCAGTAATGCTCCGGAAACCAATTCCCTGCGCATTACTCGCCACCACTCGGCAATGGTTACTTCGCCAAGCGCCATGGCCTGTATAATTAAAGTGGAAGCCTGAGAGCCGCTATTACCGCCGCTGCTCATAATTAAAGGTATAAAAAGCGATAGCACAACTGCCTTTTCGAGTTCGATTTCGAAATGTTGCATCGCGGTTGCGGTTAACATTTCACCCAAAAAGAGCACAATTAACCAGCCTGCGCGTTTTTTTACCAGCTTTAAAATCGGCATATCGAGGTAGGGCTCATCCAATGCCTCGGTACCCCCTATTTTATGCATATCTTCGGTATATTCTTCGTTGGCAATCCACAAAATATCATCAACGGTTACAATCCCCAAAAGGATGTTGTTCTCATCCACTACCGGCAAGGCTACGCGATTATTCATCCTGAAGATATTGATGGCATCTTCCTGCGGATCGTTGGCTTTTAGGGCAATAAAACGTTTATCGGTCAGCTCGCCAATAATCGCCTCCGGATCGGCCAATAAAACCTCCCTGATCCTGATGTCGTCGAGCAATACACCTTCCTTATCAATCACATACACCACATCAATGGTTTCGGAGTTTTTACCATAACGCCTGATGTGCGCCAGCACCCTGGTAATTGACCATTCGGGCTTTACTGCAATGTAATCGGGTGTCATTAAACGCCCGATACTATCTTCTTTATAACCCAAAAGGGCGAGCGATTCTTTGCGTTCTTCGGCAGGCAGCAGGGTAATCATCTTTTTTACCACATCACCTTTCAGTTCACTAAAAAGTGCAGTACGGTCATCAGGTGGCAGATCTTTAATGATCTGGTTCAGTTTATTGCCTGAAAGTTTTTTAATGATACGTTCCTGGGTTGGGAAATCAAGAATGCGAAAAACATTTACAGCCCGGTTTATGGATAGGGTTTCGATAAACTTGGCCGCATACTGGGGCAGTTCATCAATGAGTTGTTCAACATCCGAAATGTTCAGTTGGTCGAGATATTGCTTTAAAGCTTTATCGTTTTCCTTTTCAAGCAGTTCCTGAATCTCTTCTACAACCATTTCTTCCATAAACAACTATTTTTTTGTTACATGCCTAAACCTCTATTAACGGTTCGCAAAGGTGCATTTTTATTTCTAAAAAAGCCAATGCCGACGCTTTAAAAATCGCTAAGGATGGCGCTTAATTGGAAAATAAACGGGCATAAACACTAACTATTGAAAACAGGAGCAATGATTTAATTATTTTTTAACGTAAAATACATCCTTAGGTCCAAAGGCTCAGCTGCTTTTGTATTTAATGACTAAAAATAGCCGATATATTTTTACTTAATGATTATGATTTTTCTATATTTGCAGCCTTGCTCCCGTAGTTCAATGGATAGAATTATGGTTTCCGGTACCATCGATATGAGTTCGAATCTCGTCGGGAGCACAAGCGAGACAAATCAGTTTTGAAGCTGTTTGTCTCGTTTTTTTTGCCTGTTGATCTGAGTGCCTATTCTAATTTCCATAAAAAAACGCGCCCAGGCTTCTTGCTCTCAATACCAATAGCTGAATACTGTAGTTTTAGATTTTTCAGGACCATCAGGCTTGTAATATGGGCATTACTTATTCGTTATTCAATCAAAAACTTACGCGAAGTAGTGCGGCCTCTACCTTTAAGTTCAAAGCTATTTGGATAAATCTCCAGTATACCGTAGGCATTTTGATTGGGAGTTTCTACCATCCCCTCGAGTGTTATACAGGGGATTTTTGAATGGTAACCGAAATCACCGCTATGATGATGGCCAGCAAAAATAGCTTTCACGCAATTATATTTAGCAATTACATTCAGTATTTCCCGGCTGTTAAGTGCTGTAAAGCCTGGTGAAAAATCGAGCGGATGATGAGAAAAGAGCATTACCCGCTCGTGGTTGCTTTGTGCTTTGGCCAACAGGCTATCGAGCCACCTTACCTGTCGGCTACTCATCCCCCCATTATATTCTTCTGCATTTACACCTTTTGCTATACTAATGCTATCCAGCATTTTCTTTAGTTCCGGTTCTTTCCATGTGCCGCCAACATTGGCATACGAAGCCACTTCATTGGTATTGAGCATAATAAACACCCAGCCCTTTTGTTTAACGAAGTAGTATTCTGCAGGCATACCAAGCTTTTTAAACAAAGCTTTATTTTCGGTTATTCCATGGTAATCATGGTTCCCTGTAGTATTGTAAACTGTCTTTTTTAAACCATTTAAAATGGTAAGCACTGAATCCAGATCTTTGGGATTCCGGTCTGTAATATCGCCCAGATTTAGGGAAAATTGTACACGTTCTTTATTCAGATCCGCCACACAATCACTAAGCTTGTTTAATGAATTTTTATAGTACCGGCTACCCCTGGTCTGCGCATCTGCATACTGAATATCTGCCATGAGGCCAATCCGTAAAATTGGTTTTAGCGGTTGCGCCTGTGCCATTAAGCTTGTAGCAACGGCCAGAACTGTCAAAAAATGGGTTAGTTTACGCATCATTTAAAATAGGAAAGCTTAAATGTATAAAATTCCTAAATGTAGTTCGTACTGCTAAATACAATTTTCAATCCTTTTTTATTCTTCAGGATTATCTTCACAACCCTTTGCTATTTTTCGCGGGTATTTATATCCTTTTTATGATCTTACAGGCATTTTCAGTATTTTATATTTAATTTTAAAGCTCAAAACCTGGCAGATATTCTCCTTTTGAAATGATCAACAATTACCTTCAATATCTTAATGGTGGTGGCGAAATGGGCAAGCTAACCAGGGAATTCGACTGGGCATCGACCCCACTCGGCAGGCCCGACACCTGGCCGCATAGCCTGCTTACGGCTGTAAGTATTGTGCTAAACTCCAGGTTTCCGATGTTTATTTGGTGGGGAAATGATCTTATTCAGTTCTATAACGATGCTTACAGGCCAAGTTTAGGAAACCAGGGGAAGCATCCGGCAGCCCTGGGGCAGCGTGGTGAGGATTGCTGGCAGGAAATCTGGCCAGTAATAAAGCCGCTTATCGATCAGGTGCTCTCTGGAGGCGAAAGTACCTGGAGCGAAGATCAGCTGATCCCAATTTACCGCAACAACAGGCTCGAAGATGTGTACTGGACTTTTAGCTATAGCAAACTGCTTGATGAACAGGGAGCGATTGCAGGTGTACTGGTTACCTGTACAGAAACGACCAAACAGATTACCGCTTTACGGGAAGTAAATAGCGCTAAGCAGGAGCTTGAATTTGCAATCAACGCAGCCAATCTTGGCACCTGGGATCTTAATCCCCTAACCAACCGCTTTATCGGCAACGAAAGGCTTAAAAGCTGGTTTGGCCTCGAAGAAGATGCTGAAATAGCACTTTCGAGTGCCACAGAGGTGATTATTGAACAAGACCGCGAAAGGGTTATCGAATCAATTGCAAAAGCCATGCAGTTTGGGTCAGATGACTACGATATCGAATATACCATACTCAACCCTTTAAACCCTCAACCGCGATTGGTGAGGGCCGTTGGAAAAGCTATTTTTAATCAGGAAAAGGAAGTTGTGCGTTTCAGCGGTACCCTTCAGGATATTACCAAGGAACGCGATGCCTTAAAACAGTTAAAGGATGTTCACCATGGGCTCGAACTAGCGCTAGACCAGTCCCGGCTTTCTAAAATTGCCGCCCAGCTGGGAACTTTCGACATGGATTTAATACAGGGCACACTAGAATGGGATGACCGCTGCCGGGAGTTATTTGGAATTAGCCACCACGATGAGGTTTCCTACGAACGGGATTTCGTGAATGGTCTTCACCCTGACGATCGCGCACGAATACTGAATATAATCGAGGATGTTTTTGACAAGGCTAAAACAGATGGGAAGTACGATGTAGAGTATAGAACTGTAGGCGCTGAAGATGGCCGGGTAAGATGGGTGCGTGCCAAGGGCAAAACCTACTTCGATGCATCAGGAATACCCTCTCGTTTTATCGGCAGTGTTTTGGATATCACAGAACAGAAAACAGATGAGCTGAGGAAAAACGATTTCATTGGCATGGTTAGCCACGAGCTGAAAACGCCCTTAACTTCTCTTAAGGGATATATCCAGATCCTTAACCATAAAGCAAAAATCAATGCGGATAATTTCGCAATCAATGCGCTTTCTAAGGCCGACATCCAAATCGGCAAAATGAGTCAGCTGATTAATGGATTTCTGAATGTTTCGCGTCTGGAAGCGGGTAAAATCAGCATCGATCTCAAAACAGTCGACCTCCGCGAGATAATCGAAGAAGTAGAGGAAGAACTCAAAATGATCTCCACTACCCATTTAATCGGTATTATCGCTAACGAACGAATAATGGTGCAGGCGGACAGGGATAAGATTGGTTCGGTAATTTCCAATCTTTTGGGCAATGCCATCAAATATTCTCCCCTAGGCAGCCAGATCGAAATCAGCTGCGATACGCAGGACCGTTTTGCAAGGGTAATGGTAAAAGATGAAGGTCCGGGGATTAAAGCCCAGGACAGGGAAAGGCTATTTGAACGCTTTTACCGTGTTGGCGGAGCTGAATCACATACGGTACCAGGCTTTGGTATTGGTCTTTATCTCTGTGCAGAAATTATTGCAAGGCACAACGGAGAAATCGGTGTAACTAGCGAGCCAGGCAAGGGATCGACATTTTATTTTCTATTGCCATTAAAATAACCATGCCCTCGTCTGTTTCACAAAAAAATCTTTAAATGCGAATTGGGAAACCATAACCTTTTTCAGTATCCCATAAAAAAAGCCACGACATCCATCGTGGCTTTCATCAACTAACCTAAACTTTATAAATACTAACCAAATATTTATGCTGCAAAGCTAATGCGCCTGCATTAAGCAGATATTAAGTGATTATTAACTGTAATAAACCGCACAAAAACATAACATTACAACAGCAATGAGTTAAAACAGCCTCCTTTATTTTGCAGCAACATTAAGAAATACAAAAATCAGTATGGAAAAAACGGCAAATACGATCAGTACCGACCTGCAAAAATTCATCGATAAATTTGAACCAGCTAAATTCAAACTCATGACCAAGGGAATTGAGATCAGGGGCATTAACGATTTGCCCAAAAATATTACCCAGGCCAGAGCGCTTATCGAAAGCATGAAGCTCAACTTAATGGTAGTACACCATGCCGGAATGCTCGCTTACAGGGCTTTCGAGGTAAATGTGATTCCTCCGGCTGCATAAAAAACAAAAGCCCTGCAAAATGCGGGGCTTTTCTGTATTTAATTGAGTTGCTCGCGGGGCAATCCATGGATCACCACATTACCTAAAACCACATCTGCCCTGAAGAATACAAACTCCAGGTCGGCATAAATATGTACGCCAACAGTTAGCAATACCTGCCGGGCAAACTCGGTCATGGCTGCCTGATCATTAAACGACATATCGGCAGGAATTAACAATGCAATTATATTGGGTTCGCTTACCTTTACCTCAATATCAAACTGTGCCACCAATCCCATTATTTTCTTTGCCACCGCAGCCAGCTCGTTTGCTGTAATTTTTGCCATATCGTTATAATAATTTAATTACGCTGCTCACTCCTATATCACCAGCTCGCTGCTTACAAATATAAAAAATAGGTAATTGCATGCAACTGCCGGTAAAAAACAAAGCCTCGCCATTGTTTAAGCGGTTTGGCTTTATAGATGCTATTCGTTTGGTGGCACCACATCTGTGATTTTAAAGACTTTTAAGCCGGCCGGCACTTTCCATTGTACAGTATCGCCTTTTCTGAAACCAATTAATGCTGCAGCAATGGGTGTAGTAACTGAAATCTTTTTTTCTTTAATGTTGGCATGTTGCGGCAACACAATCGTTAGCTCGCTAGTTTCGCCGCTTGCTTCATCCGTAATCCATACCCGGGCGTTTAACCGGATGCCATGTGCGGGAAATGCCTCTTTTTTAATAATGATTGCCCGGCTCAGTTCTGCTGAAAGCGACATTTCATCGCTACCAGAATTTTGTTTACTAAAATAGGGCTTAAGGAGGTTATAATCCTCCTGGGTGATGATCACCGGATTGCTCTCGTTTGGATTCATATTTATTGTTTTAAATGGATTTCAAATTGAAAAAACACAGATGCGCAGCGATATACCGCACCATCACGGACCTGTATTTTTAAATAAGGTACTGTTGAGTTGTGATTAACCCCAAACCAGGGATAGGGTGTTACAGGCCTGGGGTAAAATGATCAAAATCCTTGAAGCAAGGAATATAGAAAAGGCTGCGCTGAAAATTGCCTTGTTTTAACTTTCGTAACGTGCACAAACCTATCCTACTGCCGACTAAGGCAATAGCATTATCATTTGGGGCGATATGGTTAATGCAGTGTTTCAATTTATCCAAATATAACTTATATCCGGTAAGCTTACAAGTTTTGAAGGTTTTGCCTTGCGAAAACTCCTGCTAAAGCTTACTTACCGAACTGATGAAGTAAGGCGAATCGTTCCATTTTATTTTTTTGTAACTGAAATCCTTTTTTAGTGCATCAGGCAGACAATCCCATACCGCTTCACTCATTTTTTCGAGCAATAATTTCTTCGAAAATGTATCAGATACCACAAAACTGATTTCCCTTACCGGTTTGGGATCTTTAAAGGTTTTGAAAAGCGCCGTTTCTTTTTCATTAATAATCGATAGTGCCGGAATGATGGCAAAACCAAGCTTAGCGCGCACCAGGTTTTTCAAGGTTTCGATCGAAGATATATCGTAACTGAACTGTTCTTTTATTTTACCGGGTTCTTTAATCCCACAAATATCCAACAGCTGGGCATTGTAGCAATATTCGTTCTGTAGCAGCAACAGTTCTGGTTTATCATCGGGCTGCAATTCGTAAAAATCATCGTTGGCCATGGGGTGGTTTTCATTTAGGTAAGCCACGAAAGGTTCTTTAAAAATAGCATGCTCAACCAAATTCGGGTGACCTGTTGGCGTAGCCATGATGGCAACATCGATAGCACCTGTTTCTACATCTTGCATCAGTTGCCCGGTATTAGCCTCTTTAATTACAAAATGTACTTTGGGTGCAATGGTTTTCATCGCACTGATAAATAAGGGAATGAGGTAAGGTGATAAGGTCGAAATAATCCCCAGCTTCAATTCTCCTTCAAGCAGGTTTTTCTGGTTAATTACAAAATCCCGGATTTCATCTGTTTCGCGCAAAATTTTCCTAGCCCGGTTAATAATCTCTTTGCCCAGTACCGTAGGCGTTAACGGCACCTTATTGCGATCGAAAATTTTAATACCGATTTCCTCCTCCAGGTTTTTGAGTTGTATGGTGAGGCCAGGCTGTGTTACCATACAAACATCTGCTGCCCTTGCAAAATGACGTTCTTCATCCAAAGCCACTACGTATTTCAACTGCTGAATAGTCATGATTATAAATTTTATTTATAAAGATACAAAATTATCAATTTGATTTATGATCGTAGCCGCAATAAATTTGTTCCAACAAAAAAGATCAAATCATTATAAATAACAATTTAAAAAATTAAGACCATGAAATTTACAAGAACAGCAAACGCCAATTGGAAAGGTACAGGAATGGAAGGAAAAGGAACCATCAGTACACAAAGCACCACATTAGACCAGGCACAATTATCATTTAGAACCCGCTTTGCAGAAGGCGTTGGCACCAACCCTGAAGAACTGATTGCCGCAGCACATTCTGGTTGTTTCACCATGCAACTGAGCTTCCTGTTAAGCGAAGCAGGCCTTGTACCTGAAAACCTGGATACCAAAGCCAATGTAACTTTTGAAAACGGCACCATTACCTTAATCCACCTCGAATTAGCCGGTAGTGTTGCAGGAATCGATGAAGAAGAATTTAAAGTTTTTGCACTTAAAGCAAAAGAAATTTGCCCAGTATCAAAATTATTGAATACCGAAATCACCTTATCAGTTTCACTGGTAGCCTAACTCAAAAAAACACAATTAGTAAACCCTATAATTTTAAACAAAATGAAAACAATAATAAAAGGACAATTGAATGCATTTTTCATGTTCGCCATCCTATTTTTCGCTGCTTTATTTTCAACAGCTGATGTAGCTGCACAAAGCAAAGCCCCAATTAAAAACGTTGTACTGGTACATGGTGCCTTCGCCGATGGTTCGGGATGGAGATCCTTATACGAAGTACTAACCCAAAAAGGTTATCAGGTAACCGTCGTACAAAACCCCTTAACCTCGCTTGAAGACGATGTTGCAGCCACAAATGCAGTGCTCGATAAACAAGACGGTCCAACTATTCTTGTTGGCCACTCGTGGGGCGGAACAGTGATTACACAAGCCGGTAACCACCCTAAAGTTGCAGGTTTGGTTTATGTGGCCGCTTTACAACCCGATAATGGCGAAACCTCGTTGCAATGGTTACAAACTGCCCCTCCGGCACCAGAAAATGGCGTTTTAAATGCTGACGATAAAGGCATTATTTATTACGATAAAGCAAAATTCCATGCAGGTTTTTGTGCCGATATCAGCAAAACACAAGCCGACTTTATGTATGCTTCGCAAGGTGCTTTTCATGCTAAAGGTTTCTTAGCGCCAATTACTAAAGCTGCCTGGAGAGACAAACCTGCCTATGCAGTAATTGCAACTGAGGATAAAAGCATCAATCCTGATATCCAACGCGCTATGTATAAACGCTCCAATACCAAAGCTACCGAAATTAAAGGCAGCCATGTGGTTTTCATCTCTCAACCCAAAGCAGTTGCTGAGGTGATTATTGCAGCATCGAAAGAAATTGCGGTTAAAAATTAACTAAAAAATTGACAAGTCTATCAGGTGGGTGGAGACACCCACCTCTAGCATTACTACTGGGCGGTGTCTCCACCGCCCATTTGATATTTTATAGAAATTAAAACAGTTTCTAAGTAATTAATGTATTTTTTTCAAAAGAGGTGGTATCATAATTATAGAATTGTCAATCCTGAGCCTGTCGAAGGACTATCAAAACACATCTGAGGCGTTTCGACAAGCTCAACGTGACAAACTAATAAACAACCTAAATTATGATCCCGCTCCTTTGCTATTTATAAAACGATCTAAGTTGATTTACAAAAGCCTAACCCGCTCTTCTTCTAAATCGATCTGGTAAATATGCAGTCTGATAACCTCATCATGTACCTCAGCATCGTTACGGTTTAGGTCTGATAAAAATAATCGTTGTCCTTCCAGCAACTCCAAATAAGCCAGCTTAGTGCTTTCACTCATTTTAACCTGCTCAGGATTGTTTATTTTATGCTCCCATTGCGCTATCATCCGTTGCAAATGTACATCTTCCTCAGCCATTCCTTCCTGTCTGGCTTTTAGCAACCTAACCGTTTCGGAAATCAATTGTTTTTTCACCCGGTGTTTTGCTTCCTCATCCTCCATTTCAGCTGCCTGATCAAAAATATGGGACCGCTCAATAATATACGGCAGGGTAAGTCCCTGGATCAACAAAGTAAGGAGGATAACCGTAAAGGTGATGAATAATATAAGGTTGCGGTGAGGAAAGGCTTCGCCGCTTTTAAGTGTCAGCGGAATAGCCAGTGCCGCTGCAAGCGATACCACACCACGCATACCTGTCCACCCTAACAATAGTGGTAAACGCCACATTCTGCGCCTGTTGTTTCTTAAAGGAGCTACGTTAGGCCTGAATATTAGGGTAGCCACCATAGCACTGTACGAGCTAATAATTCGGGCCACAATCAGTATACCGGTAACTGCAACACCATAAATAATGGCCTGTGTTAAAGGAATACCATCGGCACGAAGCCCGGCTATTACTTCCGGGAGCTCAAGGCCAATGAGCATAAATACTATTCCGTTCAGCACAAAAATCATGGCTTCCCAAACACTGTAACCCCTTATCCTACTGGCACTGGTTAAAAAAGTAAGTCGCCTTACTGATAAAAACAAACCGCCCGACACTACTGCCAGTACGCCTGAGCTGTGCACCTGTTCAGCTATCCAATACAAAAAATAGGGTTCGATAAAGGTAAATACAATGTCGGATGAGGTATCGGTAGGCAATCGCTTATGCGCCTGTATAAACAGCCAACCAAACAAAAGCCCGATGCCAATTCCGCCTACAATCATCCAGGAAAAACTAAGGAGGGCATCCTGAAGGATAAACTGCCCGGTACCCACTGCAACCAATGCAAATCTGAAAATAATTAAGGAAGAGGCATCGTTAAGCAAACTTTCGCCTTCGAGCACTGCAGCGGTTGATTTAGGTATTTTTACAAATTTCATGATGGCCCCTGTACTTACCGCATCAGGCGGAGATACGATTCCGCCAAGTAAGAAGCCCAGCGCTAAGGTAAAGCCCGGGATGAGGTAATTGGTAAGCACAGCAACTGCAAGTGCAGAAAACAAAACCACTAAAAATGCAAAACTGCCAATAATGCGCCACCATTTTTTCATCTCTTTAAATGAAATACTCCACGAGGCTTCGAATAAAAGTGGTGGTAAAAAAATAAAGAAAATCATGTTCGGATCTACCTGAACTTTAGGCAATCCAGGCACAAAACTGATGAGTAAACCTGCAACCACTAACAATACCGGATAGGCAATACGCAATTTGGTAGCCAGCATTTCGATAAGTACTATTGCGGCAACCAAAGCCAGCATAAAGGGTAGTTGTTCATGCATATCTCACTGTTTTATTTTAAAAATAGTAAAAACAAAGATATCAATTAGCGAAATTTGCGTTATCAGCCGGAAACCAATATAATTCTCCCGCAGATTTAAGGAGATAAACACAGATTAAAAATAGGTTTACTGGTTTCTTTTAATTATAAAAACAAACACATCAATCAGCGAAATTTGCGTTATCAGCCGGAAAATAATATAATTCTTTCCCAGCAACAGGGTTACTGATTA
The DNA here is from genome assembly GCF_903166585.1 of Pedobacter ghigonis. GTDB lineage: Bacteria > Bacteroidota > Bacteroidia > Sphingobacteriales > Sphingobacteriaceae > Pedobacter > Pedobacter ghigonis. The sequence goes on along the minus strand of NZ_CAESCM010000005.1, from coordinate 270,364 downwards.
TGAAATCATTTTGGCCAGGTTACCCAATTGTTTCAGTTTAAACTTCAGTTCATCAGACCAGGGTAAGCCTATGCAAAGCCTGATACAGTTTTCAAATTGATCCTGCAAGGTAAACATACGGCCGGGAGCGATACTGATTTGCTTTTTAATGGCCAGATCGTACAGTTTCACGGTATCTACCTTTTTATCAAATTCGACCCAGAGGGCAAGACCTCCCTGTGGCCTGCTGGTTTTTGTGCCTTCGGGAAAATAATCGGCAATGGCCTGAACATAATTTTGATAATTGTGCTGTAAGGTACGCCGGAGTTGATGCAAATGCACATCGTACCGACCTGTTTTAAGGAAATTACCCACAGCTTCCTGAATAATTGATGGCGAAGACAAGGAATGCACCAGTTTTAACCTGAGCAATTTATCCTTATACTTACCAGGAGCCATCCAGCCTACTCGATAGCCTGGCGCCAGGGTTTTAGAAAATGCACTGCACAACAGCACATTGCCTTCGGTATCAAATGCCTTGCAGCATTTCGGCCGCTGTGTGCCGAAATAAATATCGCCATATATATCGTCTTCAATTAGCGGAATATTTCTTTCAGCCAACAGCTTAACCACTTCTTTTTTATGCTCGTCGGGCATGCAACTCCCCATTGGCGTATTAAAATTGGGTACCAGCAGGCAGATGTTAATTTTAGGCAGTACTTTCTTTAATGCATCTACCTCAATACCGGTAACAGGATGTGTTGGCAGTTCGAGTACTTTAAAACCCAAACTAATTACCAGTTGAAATATGCCCGGATAACAAGGGCTTTCTACGGCAACCGTATCGCCGGCTTTTCCCAGGGCCATCAAGCAAAAAGACAAGGCATTCATCCCCCCGTTACTGGTAATGATATCATCTTCGCTTAAATTACCACCCCAGGCCAGCGAGCGTACAGCAATCATCCGCCTGAGTTTAACATTACCCTGCAATGGCTCGTATTCCGTTCCACCTTCTTTTAGGGCCCGCGTAGCGTACAAAACTTCTTTTTTTAGTTTAGCCAGAGGCAACAGATTACCCGAAGGCACACCGATAGAAAAGAGGGTAAGATCAGCACGCCCAATATTGGAATAGACTTTGGTAATCAGTTCATTCGGTTCGTTGAGGTTGGCTTTTAGCGATGGATTACTTACCTCCGGGAGTGGCAGCCTCAGGTAATCGAGCTTATTAACAAAAAAGCCCGATTGCGGCTTCACCTCAATTAACGATTGTGCTTCGAGCTCTAAAAACACCCTTTTGGCCGTATTCATGCCTATGCTGTGCTCTTTGCATAACATCCGCACCGAGGGCAGCCGGTCGCCGGCCTTTAAAATCCCACCCCTGATCTGCGTTGCAATACCATTCGCAATTTCATTGTACCTAAAAAGCTTTTCCATAATCAAAAACAACTGTACCCATACAAATATACAAAACTGATACTGTATTTATCAATTTTGGCTTTGCACTTTTGTGTATCAATTTTTAGGACATGAAAGACGACAGTATAACACGATCTACAGAAAACGTTTCGAAGGGCTGGCTTAACGGCTTTATTGGCGTGCTTATTTTTAGTGGCTCGATGCCGGCAACCCGAATGGCAGTAATAGATCTCAATCCGGTATTTGTAACCGTTGCACGTGCCTCAATTGCGGGGTTACTGGCGCTTGCGGTACTTATCCTTTTTAAGGAAAAACGACCCGCAAAGACTTTGTATTTCCCTATTGCCATTGTTGCTTTAGGTGCGGTTATTGGTTTTCCATTGTTAAGCGCCCTCGCTTTAAAGCACATTACATCGGCACATTCGCTTGTATTTTTAGGCTTGCTACCCATTGTAACGGCTTCATTCGCAGTGTTACGTGGTGGTGAACGCCCACGCCCGGTATTTTGGTTGTTTTCTGTTATGGGCAGTTTGCTCGTTATTGGCTATGCCATTTATCAGGGTCTTACTGCCTCTCCCATTGGCGATATGCTGATGCTTGCAGGCATTGTACTTTGCGGACTTGGCTATGCCGAAGGTGCCCGGCTTTCGAAAACCCTGGGCGGCTGGCAGGTAATATCGTGGGCACTGGTTATTTCGCTTCCCATCATGCTACCTCTGATGCTTATCTATCAGCCCAGTTCATTTTCAACCGTAAGTACAGGTGCCTGGCTTAGTTTGGCTTATATCGCCTTATTCAGTATGTTTATTGGCTTTATATTCTGGTACCGCGGTTTGGCGCAGGGAGGTATTGCCTCGGTTGGTCAGTTGCAGTTGCTTCAGCCTTTTTTCGGCTTAGGTCTTGCGGCTACCCTGCTACACGAAAATGTAAGTTTAGGCATGCTGGCCGTTACTGTGGGTGTAATTCTATGCGTGGCCGGCTCCAAAAAGTTTGCTAAATAACATTCACACTTTACTAAAAGAAAAAAAAATGTTTGTACCCAATGGTTATCAATTTGAAAGCGAAGCAGAAAAAATTGCGTTTATGCAGCGTTATAGCTTTGCTACCATCATTACCAACAACAATCAGCAAATTCCTTTAGCTACCCAATTGCCTTTTGTAATTGAGCAGCGTTCAGGTAAACTGGTATTAAGCGCGCATTTTGGCATTGCCAACGAGCAGGCCAAATACATTGAGCAGCACACCTCCTTAATTATATTTACCGAGCCACACGCTTATATCTCCCCTACGCATTACACTAAGCACGAAAGTGTACCCACCTGGGATTATATCGCTGTACATGCTTATGGAAAGGCAAGCCTTATTACGGATGAGGCTTTAAAACTAAAGGCACTGGAGCAGATGATCAATTTTTACGAGGAAGGTTATTTAGCACAGTGGAATAGCCTTACCGATACCTTTAAGCACAGAATGGTTAAGGGAATTGTGGCTTTTGAGCTGGAGGTAACCGACCTGCAGGGACAAAAAAAATTAAGCCAGAACAAATCGAAGGCAGAGCGCGAAAGTATTATTGCGCAACTCGAAAAAAGCAACAATACAGCAGAACACGATCTGGCCGGATATATACAAAAAACGTTAAACGATAAAGCAAAATAAAATGCAGATATTAAACAGTACAGCAAACGATATAGACCAGATTTTCGGGCTTTACAAAGTGGCTACCGATTTTCAAAAATCGAAGTTTATTGTGCAATGGCCTCAATTTGAACGTACCCTGATTGAAAAAGAAATTGCCGAGCTAAGGCAGTGGAAACTGATTATAGACGGCCAGGTGGCCTGTGTTTGGGCTACTACCTTTAGCGATCCACAAATATGGGAAGATAAAAACGACGATCCGGCCGTTTATATTCACCGGATTGCCACTAATCCTGATTTCAGGGGGCAAAACCTTGTTACTACTATTGTAAACTGGGCAAAAGCTTATGCAAAAGAAAACGAGAAAAAATTTGTACGCCTCGATACGGTAGGCGAAAACCAGGGATTAATTAAGCACTACCAAAAATCGGGCTTTAATTATCTGGGGCTTTTTGACCTCAAAAATACCGATCAGTTACCCGCGCATTACCACAATGCAGCTGTAACCCTGTTCGAATTGACAATAGATGAACCTGAGTTTCTAAACAAGCAGATATAACAATCATTTAACATGCAACTTAACCTGGGGTAATACTAGTCGCTTATTATTACCCTATGGTTCGCATCAGTTTTTCTAAATTAAGCTTTGATGAATTCACCAATTGTCCGCTGGATAAACTGGAGGAAGAAATACTGCGTTATTCGATCCGGATAAAACTGCAGAACAACCCGCAAACACCCGAAGAACGCGAAAGCTACCGCACCGAAATAGATCGCTTAACTGTTCTAAAATACCTAAGTCAGCTAAGAAAGGGTAAAATTACCATAGAAGATTTCAACCTGAAAGTAGCACTTAACAAGGGTTTACATAACCAGTTATAGGCTAAAATAGGTTACATTTAGATCGATCAGCCCACTCAAATGGGAAGAAACCAGTCCCTCCGAAATGCTAAAAAAATAGCCGATAATGTTTCATCGTATAAAAAAAATGTTACGTTTGTAAAAACAACTACTAAATCTATCTTTTTTATATACTAATATTTTAAAACGATGTGTTGCTGCTGTAAAACTAACTTTATCCTATCTACATGCTAAGCTAACGGATAGCGCCTAAGCCAGGCAAAAATCAAAACCAATATTTAATACAAATACCAGCAGATGCAGAAAACAAAAAACCGATATACAAACCAAGGCGCATTAAAAATTATCAGCATAACCTTTGCATTAATCATAATTTACAGCAATTCCATTTGGGCGCAAAATGCCAACCCTTCGCCGCTTAACTTCCCTACGCCAAAAAACATCGATAACATGTTGTTTTATCTTCAGCGCGATCCGAATACCAATACCCTGATTTATAGCCTAAACCTCGAAAAAGATGGAGAGATTAACCGGTCGCAACCTGTTTCTGTGTATTGGCTACGGTATGCAGAGAAAGGAGAAAAGAAAGACCTGGGCTACATACAGCGTAAATTTGCTTACGGCATATTGACTAAAGAGTTAAGCAAAGACCGCTTCGAACTTCGCTTTGTATCGCACAAAAAACTGTCTTTTTACTTACTTCGATCGGCCAACGACCAAAAATATTATGTATCGGTAACCTTAAATGATAAAAAAATCAAAATTAACCGTCTTTTTATCAGAATTGAGGGCGGATCTTTTTGGCTACCAAACGTAAAATATGCATCAATCGAGGGTACTGAACTAACTACAGGTAAAGCCATTACCGAAAGAATCGCCGTTAAATAAACTGTTGGGAGATAAATGTTGGTGAATAAAGTTTTACATTAAACCAAAACCTCCCGCTGCGGTCAAAAAGCAATGATAAACAAATCAGTGATCCGCTTTTCAGGCAAATGTTTTCTATACTTTTTAATAACCTTTTGGGCTGTTATTTCACAAGCGCAGGTCCCACCTGCTAAAATCATGAAATGGACGGTTGGCGATACGGTTAGAGAAGCTATGGTTTACGTACCTGCAAGTGCAAAAACCAAAGATAGCCCGGTATTTTTTGTTTTTCATGGTCATGGTGGCACAATGGATAACATGCTCAGGAGCCGCAGCTTTGAAAAGCTTTGGCCAGAGGCCATTATTGTTTACCCGCAAGGACTCAACACCCCCGGACAGTTAACCGATCCCAATGGCCTTTTACCTGGATGGCAAAAAGCCCCTGGCGATATGGGCGACCGGGATTTGCACTTTTTTGATGCGATGTTAAAAACACTCAGACAAGATTACAAGGTCGACAATAAACGCATTTATGCCACTGGGCATTCCAATGGTGGCGGCTTTACTTACCTGCTCTGGGCTACACGCGGAGATATATTTGCTGCTTTCGCCCCTTCGTCAGCAGTAGCCGCAAAGGTTGCAAATCTGCTCAAACCCAAACCCGCCATGCATATTATGGGCGAACAAGATAACCTGGTAAAACCTGCCTGGCAAAAAGCCATGTACAATAAAGTATTGCAGATAAATGGCTGTAGTAATAAAGGTCAACCTTATGATCAGTATGCAACTTTATATCCTTCGAACACACAAACACCAGTAGTTTTGTATATCCATCCGGGAGGTCATGTTTACCCTGCTGATGCCGATAAGGTTGTGATAAAATTCTTCAAAAGCATACAAAAACCTTAAACAGGCGAGCTACTCAAACACTAACTTGCCTGTAAAATTTCCTCCCGCCTTAACGAAAAAATCAATGCTTCGATCCGATTGAAGACCGCATTGAATTTTTCATTATTTTCTGGCAGGTACAATTTCTCGTAACTAATGTAGTTTGCCGTAAGCAAAATCGTCATAAAGAGCATGTTGTCTTTATCGAGCTTGTAACGGATTTTTTGATATTCCAGCACCGGCACAATGTTCAGCGTTCTCAACAACTTGTCCAGCTGCTTTATCGCATCCAGAATATCAAGATTAGGGGTTAAAAGTAAGGGCATAGTTAATTTAGATTATTGGTTCACTGGTTTATTGGTTCAGTAGTCATTGGTTTATTAGTCCATAGTTGGTGGTTTATAGCCATGGTCCAACTTAAAACTGTAAACAATATTAGTTCATTAGTCATTCGTTCATTAGGGCCACCCCATAGCTTAACCCAGTCCCAGCTCAAATGCGATGGTCACCCTGAGCGGAGTCGAAGGGCAGTACGTTCGTTCATTAGTCATTGGTTAATGGTTGGTGGTTTATAGCCACAACACAACTGAAAACTGTTAACTGCAAACTGAAATTATTGTCCCTCGTGATAAACTTCGGTACCAGCTTCCTGCTGAAAAATGGCACCACTTGAAACTGTTTCTACCGCAGTTAGTACTGTAAGCGATTTGGCATCGTGATCAATAAAATTCACCAGTTCGTTAAATTTCCTTGCCGCAAGGGTAAAAATCATTACTGATCTACTTTCTCTTTTTTTCATAGCATCTTCAAATTTGCGCAAGCCTGATTTGGTTTTAGGCATGCATGGCAAATTTGGCCAAAACGTTATTTTTTAATGTTAACTGGCAGCCATGAAGATGTATCGATTTCTTAAACCGTTACATTTTGTGGGTTTTTATCGTCCTTTAATGCCGAAAGGTAAACAGATGGTGTGGTGTGCATCACTTTTTTGAAGGCATTAAAAAAAGTATTTCGCGAAGAGAAACCTGCATCCAGGGCAATGGCTTCGAGGGTAAATTGTTTCCAATCGCCCTGGTCTAATCTGGCTTTAATGTATTCGATGCGGAGGTTATTGATGTAAGTACTGAAATTAAGTTGGTAATGGTTGTTGAAAAGTTCGGAAAGTTTATGGTTCTGAATTTCCAAAGCCGAAGCCAGTTCACTCAGGTTAAGTCCGGGCCGCCTGAAAAGTTCTTTTTCCTTAATCGTCTGCGCTACCTGTTCGGCTAAGTTTGTATCTACTGTTTTAGGCTTTGCTTTCTCGTCGGCCAGGTGTACCAAATCGGTTTCTACTTTTACCTCAGGCAAAACTGTTTTTTTGGTTAAACCATAAATCAGTTCAGGGTTTAAAAAAAACATAAAACTCAATACCAGCAGGCAAAAACATAAAAATATAACAACCGAACCTTCGTGCAAAATAGACCAGATATTACTCCTGTTTTGCAAAATGGAGACATTAATAACCAGCATACCGGCAAAAATTACGAAGCACACCGCGCTAAAAAAATAGATCCAGTTAATTGTTTGCCTGTTTTGCCCCTGCTGTTTTGAAGCACGATAAGCAAGTTGCATCTGTAAAACGGTGTAAATGAGCGCCGAAAAAGGAAAAGCATACCAATGCCAGGGTTCTACAATATATTCGCTATCCGAAAATGCAAACTCCACATCGGCTACTACCCTGCTTACCACTTCGTGCTGTGCGGCATAACTCAGCATATTATATGGAATGATCGAAATTATTGCCGGAATGGCAATGAGAAAATGGAGCAGGTGCGCTGGCTTAAATACCGCATGTTCCTTACTTAAAGAGCCCCTGAAGTAGAGGAATAAACAAGGGGCAACCGTGTAATAAAAAGGTAATCCTTTATTAAACAGGAAGGGGTAATTTTTGATCTGCCCCGAATTGGTCAGAAGGTATATGAGGCCGTACCAGGCTATACCTGCAATGGCCAGCGACAGCAAAAAATTGAGGTAAAACTTATCACGACCATACAGCAGCAATTTTACAATAACTACCGAAAGAATAAAAATTGCACCGATAACGGTGAGGAAAATGGGATGCAAAGGTTTAATTTTAATAAGAATGCCAAAATTAAGCATAATTAATATGCTTTTTGCAGAAAAGGTATTCCCGCAGGGATTTGGCAGAAAAGCCAGTTAAACAGGTACCGGAAACTTAATCGGATCACGAAAAATTGCCGGCACCTGCTTAAAGTTAATCTTTTAAATCAATTACCGACAGAATGGGTAAATGATCGGATGCGTATCTTTCTTTTACCACTTCGTGATAAATTACATTAAATGGATTTCCTTTTTTAAAGGCAATGTGATCGATAGTTGTTTTAGGGTTAATTACCGGAATAGTAAAACCGCAACTGCTGCAGCTCCGATTAAATGCCGCATCAAATAACTTAATGGTTTCTGAGCCTGGTTCTGCATTCAAATCGCCTGCAATGAGCATTGGCAAGGTTTCAGCTGCTGCTAGCTTTACGATTTCTTTCACCTGCATTACCCTGTTTTCTTCAGCACGCTCGGCATCTAAATGAGTAGAAGCAAAGCGGATAAATTTTCCATTGGCGATTTCAACCGTGGCAATAGCAAGCACACGCTGCTCGGCACGGGCGCTATTGTTTTTAGGTAGTTTATAGGTTTTTTGTGCAGAAAGCGGAAACCGCGAGAGAATGGCTACACCATAATCTCCCCCATCGTGGTCGATAGCTTTACCAAAATAGAAATTCATTTTTAATTTTTGAGCAAGCAAAACAGCCTGATTAATATTACCCGAACGCTTGGTATTTACATCAACTTCCTGCAAGGCAACCAAATCAGGATGCTGAAGTGAAATGGCTTTGGCAATGGCATTTACATCAATGGTTCCCTCTTTTTCCTTTGTAGGTGGGTTACAGTGATGAATGTTGTAACTCATTACCCTTAAACGGTTTGTACTTTTTGTCGCAGACCCTGCACCAATTTTAGGCGAGCAGCCGCTAAAAAACAAAGCAACAATTAGAAATGGCAGATATAAGTTTTTCATAGCCCCAAAATACAAAGTTTCTGTAATAAACAAATCTAATTTTCAGTTTGCACTTGTCAGTTTTCAGTTTGCAATTATCAGTTTTCAGTTGGATTACTGCTATGAACTACAAGCCATCAACTATCGACCCAATGAACAAATCAGTTCTCAGTTTTCAATTGGATTAGGCTATAAACTATTGACTAATAAACTACTGACCAATGAACAAATGAACTACTGAACCAATGAGCTACAAAGGATATGCAGTTTCACTCTTAGGCTCCGACAATACAAAATAGCTCTGAACAGTGGTAATATTGGGCAAGGTTGCCAGTTTGTGCCTTAAAAATTCATGATAGGCATCCATATCTTTTGTGGCGATTCGGAGGATAAAATCGTGTGCGCCGGTCATTTGTAAACATTCCATTACTTCGCCAAATTTCGATACTTCCGTTTCAAATTCGACCAGGGTTTTGGCAGTATGCTCCTTAAGCAAAACATGTGAAAAGGCAATCAGGTTTCTGTTGATTTTCTTCCGGTCGAGAATGGCCACTACCCTTTTTATGTAGCCTTGTTCCTTTAACCTTCTAATCCTTTCGTGAATGGTTGCAATAGATTTATGCAGCATCAGCGACACCTCTTTATTCGTTAAAGATGCATCGCGTTGCAGTAATTTCAATATTTCTACATCAACCTGGTCTAAATCTCCGTGTGTCATAAGCTATTCTGAATCGAAAAAAAACATAATGCAGCTTTGAAAAAACATTCAAAACCGAAATAAAAATTAAAAACAGATCAAAAAAGCAGAAAATTTACGTAAAAAACAACATGTATTGACAAAAAAGAACACAATACAGAATTTTACCGAAATTATAATCGATTGCTTAAACAATTATAAAAGGTTTAAAAATATGCCTACAACAACGCTAATAAAAAACGAAATAACTGCAGCTTTGAATGCGAAATTTGAACATTTATCGCTTTTGGTTGGCAACACCCCAATGTTAGAATTAACCTATAGCCTTAATGGTAAACCAGGTAAAATTTATGTAAAGTGCGAACATTACAACCTAACGGGTAGCATTAAAGACAGGATGGCGCTTTACACTTTAAAGAAAGCCTATGCTGAGGGTAAAATTAAACCCGGGGATAAAATTGTTGAGGCAACCAGTGGCAATACCGGAATTGCATTTGCTGCAATTGGTAAAGCCCTGGGGCATCCGGTTACGATTATTATGCCCAACTGGCTAAGTAAGGAGCGTATGGACATTATCAAAAGTCTGGGCGCGGAGATTATTTTGGTTAGCAAAGAAGAGGGTGGCTTTATTGGCAGCATTAAACTGGCCGAATACATGGCGGCAAACAACCCCAATGTATTTTTGCCTAAACAATTCGAAAATATAGCCAACCCCGAAGCACACGAATACACCACAGGTAAAGAAATCTGGGAACAACTGCAGCTGAAAAGCCTTTGTCCCGATGCCTTTGTAGCTGGCGTAGGTACCGGTGGCACCATTATGGGCGTTGGAAATTTCCTTAAAAAGCAAAAAACTACAGTAAAAATCCATCCGCTTGAGCCTGCAGAATCGCCAACCTTAACCACCGGATATAAAGTGGGTAGCCATAGGATTCAGGGGATTTCTGATGAATTTATCCCCGAAATTGTGAAGCTAAACCAGCTGGATGAAATTGTACAGGTAAACGACGGCGATGCCATATTGATGGCCCAGAAACTTGCCCAAAAACTAGGGCTTGCCGTAGGTATCTCATCAGGTGCGAATGTAATCGGCGCGATAAAAAAACAGCAGGAAATGGGCACAGATAGCTGTGTGGTAACCATATTTTCGGATAGCAATAAAAAATATTTAAGCACCGATTTAATGCGCGAAGAACCGGTAAAAGCGGGCTATATCACACCAGATGTAGAATTTCTCGATTATCAGGCTTTTAGCAGACTAAACGGTTAGCAGGCCACGGCTGATCATTTCTCATGCAAATCAACAAACCCTAAATCAATATTAAACCCAATACAACCAAATGAAAAAAATCGCCTTATTATGCTGTTTCGTTTGCTTAATCAGCTTAAGCAGTTACAGCCAGATTTTAAAACCCGTAACCTGGAGTTACGCAGCAAAGAAAACAAGTCCAACAACTGCTACGGTATTTATTAAAGCAACTGTTGATCAAGGCTGGCACCTGTACTCTCAATTTGTTAAAGATGGCGGGCCGGTTAAAACCACTTTTACCTTTCCTGCTGCAAAAGATTTCACTTTAGTAGGTAAAACCATCGAACCAAAGGCAGTTACCAAGTATGAAGCAACTTTTAAAATGGACGTAAGCTATTTTGAAAACTCGGTAGTTTTTCAGCAAAAAGTTAAGCTGAACGGCAAAAATGCTGTAGTAAAAGGTAGTGTAGAGTTTATGGTATGCGACGATAAACAGTGTCTGCCACCAGAGCAAGTAGATTTCAGTATCCCTGTAAAATAAATAGTAGCAGATGATATCCTTTAAAAAAATCTGTCTCGGATTGCTGTTTTTCTGTGCTGTATCCCTAACCGGATATGCACAGGACAGCACCAGTACCGACGACCTGACTTTTACAGAAATTAAACCGGAAACAACCGATACAATAGTTAAATCTACTGAAACGATTAGTAAAGTTGCCGATAGCACTACAACGGTTTCAAAAACGATTGCCCCGCAGCCTGAAGCGCAGAAAACCCTCTGGGGTATTTTTATTGCAGGTTTTGTGGGCGGTTTAGCGGCTCTGCTTATGCCTTGCATCTTCCCCATGCTTCCGTTAACGGTGAGCTTTTTCACCAAAGGATCGGAAAAGGGAAAAGCCTTTGGGCGGGCAGCGCTGTATGGCTTCTTTATCATTCTGATTTACGTAGTACTGGGCCTTTTGGTTACCGTAATTTTTGGTGCCGATGCATTAAATAACCTTTCTACAAACGGCATCTTCAATTTCTTTTTCTTTTTGCTCCTGGTGGTTTTCGCAGCTTCGTTTTTAGGCGCTTTCGAAATTACACTGCCATCGAGCTGGGTAAATAAAATGGATGCCAATTCGGATAAAGGTGGTGTAGCCGGATTGTTTTTTATGGCTGGCACCCTGGCGCTGGTTTCTTTCTCCTGTACCGGTCCGATTATTGGCACTTTATTGGTACAGGCGGCAACCACAGGTGCACTTTTAGGCCCTGCAATTGGCATGTTTGGCTTTTCGCTGGCGCTGGCTATTCCTTTTGCCTTATTTGCCTTATTTCCATCGGCGATGCAAAAGCTACCCAAATCAGGCGGCTGGTTAAACAGCGTAAAAGTAGTTTTGGGTTTCCTCGAACTGGCCTTTGCCCTAAAGTTTTTAAGCAATGTAGATTTGGCTTACCATTGGGAATGGTTTGACCGCGAAATATTTTTAGCCTTGTGGATCGTTATTTTCGGTATGATGGGCATTTACCTGTTGGGCAAACTTAAATTTTCGCACGATAGCCCTTTAAATTCCATTTCGGTGCCACGGCTTTTCCTGGCCACCATTGTACTGGCCTTTACTGTGTATTTAATCCCGGGGATGTGGGGTGCGCCATTGCGTAGTGTTTCGGCCTTTCTGCCACCACAGGAAACCCAGGATTTCGATTTGTACACTTCAGGTTTACTAACTGGAAAGTCAGCCACAAACGATGGCCCACATAAATATGCCGATAAATTTCATGCTCCGTTAAAACTGAATGCCTACTTCGATTATGAGGAAGGCTTGGCACAGGCTAAAAAACAAAACAAGCCTGTATTAATCGATTTTACCGGACATGCCTGCGTAAACTGCAGAAAAATGGAAGCCAATGTTTGGCCCAACCGCGATGTTTTAAAAATGATCAGTGAAGATTACATCCTGATTCAGCTATATGTAGATGATAAATCGGAACTGGCTCCTGCTGACGTGGTAACTACCCCTGAAGGAAAAAAGTTAAATACCATAGGCAAAAAATGGAGCGATTTGCAGGCCAGAAAATTCCAGTCTAATTCGCAGCCTTTTTATGTACTGCTCGATCCTAAAACTGAAAGCTTACTTGCACAGCCACAGGGGGCAGATTACGAAGTGGCCAATTACAAAAAATTTCTCGAAAGCGGCTTAAACGCTTTTAAATAGCAAACCGGTGGTAGAAGTTAGGAGCTACCACCGTGATTTTAATTTTAGTTAATGATAGTAAGGGCAGTACTGGATAGTATGCCCTTATTTTTTTCAGTCCTTATCCACTCAGTTTAGCTTCCCCTCCCCACTTTAGCCGCCCGGCTATTGGCGCTTGCAGGACGGGACAGGACAGATTACCCAAATAAAAGCGCTACCCTCGTATAACCAAGTATAATCTTTCGCAGGATTTTCCCTCCTGCTTACAGTAAAAAGTACATCACCATTAAATATGAACAGCTATGAGCAAACAAAACAACAACCTCCCAATGCAACCGATTACACAAATACACGTCTGCTTAACGCTTTTTAAAGTATAGCCACCGCTTTTTTTTTGTAAAAACTTCAATACCAAATCAATAAACTAACAAAATTCTTCATTAAAAAAATCACCAGTAGCGGTCGGGCAAGGCTGTTGCGTGGTCCGTCTAAATCAAAGCACTCGAAAACAGGTAGCCTGTACATCAAAACAAGCTATCTGGACAAATAACCAAATATTTATAAAACCAAATCAATTATGGATCTTAATCTTTATCCAGAAAACCCACAGCGGCAGCGAGGCACTTCCTGCAGGAAATTGCTGATAACCGGGATGTCGGCATTAACCCTATTCTGCATTGCCGAACCGCTAAATGCAAAGGCCAATGCTTTTAATGCAGCAACTCACATTAATACTTCGATCAGGAAATGGGATACCACCATTAAAGGAAAAATTGTGGATGAAAAGGGCGAAACTTTAGTGGGCGTGAGCATTAAGGTAAAAGGCACAAGCCTGGTAACCAGTACCGATGCCAATGGTGCCTTTTCAATTACGATACCTTCATCGGTGAGCAACCCGGTTTTAGAAGTTTCGTATATTGGCTATACCACACAAGAAGTACCCGTAGGCGGAAAAACAACAATCAGCATTCAGCTAAAAAGCTCGACCAACGATTTGGAAGAAGTGGTGGTTGTAGGCTACAATACCGTTAAAAAGAGCGATTTAACCGGTGCAGTAGTAAGCGTGGGTGCAAAAGAAATCAGATCGAGGCCGGTAACCAATGCCCTGCAGGCCATGCAAGGCAAAGCGGCGGGGGTAGATATTACTTCAAATGAGCGGCCTGGCCAGGTTGGCGATATTAAAATCCGTGGTCTCCGTTCATTAAAAGCCAGCAATTCGCCATTATTTGTAGTGGATGGAATTCCGTTGCAGGCCGGTGGTATTGATGCCATTAACCCTAACGACATCGAAAACATCGATGTGTTAAAAGATGCATCGGCAACAGCCATTTACGGCTCGCGTGGTGCAAACGGTGTGGTACTGGTAACCACTAAAAAAGGTAAAACCGGCAGGTTAACGATGGATTATGTAGGTACTGCAACCATAGAAACCTTAAACGACAGGATGGACATGATGAATTCGGCACAATATATCGAGTTTCGTCGCGATGCATTCAGGGCCTTACCAACAACAGATGTTAGGAAATACCCGGCTGTAGCCACTTTAGCGAAAGACAGGGAAATTTTTGCCGGAGACCCATACGTGCTTGAAAATATAGAAAAAGGATGGGTAAATGGTGTGTACGATGGCAGTTTAGTTCCAACTACCGATTGGGGAGATCTGGTAACCCGGACCGGAATTACCCAGGATCACGTATTGAGTGTAAGTGGAGGAACCGATAAAATAAAGGCTTACGGATCATTTGGTTACCTCAACCAAACCGGCACACAACTGGGCCAGGATTTTGAAAGGTACAGTGGTAAATTAAGTGTAGAAATTAACCCGGTTAAGTGGTTTAAAATGGGACTTAATGTAACCGCAACCTATGGCTTGCAAAACTATGGTTTTGTTGCGGCAAGTGCTTCGGGGGCGGGCAATATCTATGCGGCCGCAAGGGGCATGTTGCCAATGGCGATCCCTTACGATCCGAGCGGCAACCGGATTAATTTGCCCGGTGGCGATATCAATATACAAAACCCGATTCTCGAAGCCGATTATAACATCAATTTACGTAAAACGCTAAGAACCCTGGGTTCGGCTTTTGCTGAAGTTAACATTTTAAAAGGATTAAAATACCGCATCAACTTCGGCCCCGATTTTTCAAATTTCTATAACGGAAAATACCAGGATGCCAAATCGGTAAACCGCGATGCAGGCATACCTGGTTCGGTTAACAACTATGCACAGCTAAACCAGAGCAACAAGTTTGCCTACACACTCGATCATTTATTATATTACGATAAAACCATTAATAAACACAGCTTTGGCGTAACCCTGTTACAAAGTTCATCGCTGTTTCAGGACGAATCTTCATCATTAACGGGCAGTAAAATCAATTTAATTGCTCCACTTTGGTACGGATTAAGGGCCGGAAGTATTACCGCTTTGGATGGATTTGATACCGATTTTAGAAAATCTACACTCGAATCGTACATGGCGAGGGTAAACTATAGCTTTGATAACAAGTACCTGTTAACTGCATCGCTCCGTTCAGATGGGGCATCACAATTGGCAGAAGGCAACAAATGGGATTTCTTCCCTTCAGCAGCCTTAGCCTGGCGTATAGATCAGGAAGATTTCATGAAAAACATCAAATGGGTAAATCAGTTGAAATTGCGCCTTGGTGTGGGTAGTACTGGTAACTCTTCAGTAGATATTGGCAGTACCCTGGGGCTTTTACAACCGCTAACCTATACTTTTGGCAGCGCTGCTCAGATCGGTTATGTGGCTTCCGACGCTTCTCTGGCCAATCCAATTTCTTTCCCGAACAAATTGTTGGGCTGGGAAAAAACACAGCAATATAACCTGGGTTTGGATTTCGACCTGCTGAAAGGAAGAATCAGCGGTTCATTAGACCTCTATAAATCTAAAACAACTGATTTGATCCTGCTTAAAAAGATCAACATCATTAATGGTTACCCTACTTCTTTTGATAACATTGGCTCGACAAAAAACAAAGGACTCGATTTAACCATCAATACGGTTAACGTGAGGTCGAAAGATTTCAGCTGGGAATCTACCCTGAATTTCTCTACCAGCAGGGATGAAATTGTTAAACTAAACGGTGGCGACATGGTTGCCGACCTTTTCTTTATTGGAAACGGCATTAGCGTGGCTTACGATTATGTAAAAGACGGCATCTGGCAAGATACCCCTGAAGACAAAATACTACGCGATAAGTTTAGTGCAAACGGACAAACCTTTTTACCCGGAAGCATTAAAATAAGGGATTTAAACGGTGATTTTAAAATCGATGCCAATAACGACCGTCAGGTGTTAGGACGTTACACCCCAAGCTGGACAGGCGGTATTACCAATACCTTTAACTACAAGGGTTTTGACCTTTCTGTTTTTATCATTGCGCGTTATAACTTCTTAATTGCTACAGGTGCAGAAGCCTTACAGGGTCGTTTTGCCCAACGTGTATTAGATTACTGGACACCAACCAACCCAACCAACGACTATCCGGCACCTAATTATGGCAGTGCGGCAGGCGATCAGTTTAAAAGTGCAATGAACTATCAGGATGGTTCATTTATTAAGGTTAGAAATATATCATTAGGCTACAATTTCGCAGAAAATATCACTAAAAAACTAACACTTTCCAGACTCAGGGTTTATGCACAGATGATTAATCCAGGTCTGATCTATTCGAAAGTTAAGTGGATTGACCCCGATTTAGGCGGTTCTACATTTAACAGAGGTGTTGTATTTGGCATTAACGCCAGTTTCTAAGGAATTAAAAATATTGATTATGAAAAAGATTGTAAATATTATATCAGGTGTAGCATTGCTAGGTGGGCTAATGATCCTGCCAACATCCTGTAAAAAAAGTTTTCTGGATGAAGAAGTGATTAACTCGCGCAATACATCCGATTTTCAAAAAACAGAGGGATTAGATGGCCTGGTGATCGGGATGTACCAAAGTTTAAAATTTCACTTTAACTATACCTGGGCCTACACCAGCACCAATTACGGAGTTGATGAATTTACGGTAGGCGGCGACAGGACCGAACAGATGTGGAACTCTTATGACGGGACTTTAAATTCTTTTAATGTAGATGTACAGGCTGTTTTCGACAACATGTACACCAATATCAATTCGGCCAATATTGTAATTAAAAACGTGCCCCTTTATTATACAGGTGCCAATAAAAATACCCGTTTAGGAGAAGGTTATTTTATGCGTGCCTTCGACTATTTTAAATTGGTTAAACAATATGGAGGCGTGCCTTTACAGCTCGAATCGTTAGAGGTAATTAAAGATGAGTTTACCCGAAACACAGCCAAGGAAGTTTACGAACAGGTGATCCAGGATTTTACGCAAGCCTATAATCTGCTACCAACAGCAGCAGCAGAAAGAGGCAGGATTACCAAATGGGCTGCTGCACATTTTCTGGCCAAAGCCTATCTCTTCCGTGCCAGCGAAATAAACAACGACTGGAATGGCGATACCAAAACAGCCGATTTACAAAATGCCATTAAATACGCAGATTTGGTAATTGGCAGCGGTCAGCACAGTCTGGCTACAAACTATAGCGATCTGTGGAACTTCACCACGGTTGATGGTGCCAACGAAACCAACAAGGAAGTTATTCTAGCTGCACAATTTTCGAATAACACCGCAACACAGGGAAGATACGGCAACCAGATTCATCTTTATTATCCATCTGTTTACCAAACCTTACCAGGAATGATCCGCGACATTGCCGGAGGAAGGGAATTTCAGCGTTTGAGATCTACCGATTATGCTTTGGATGTTTTTGACCGTGTTAACGATTCGAGGTTCTGGAAAAGTTTTAAAACACGTTACGTTTCCAACAATGCGGCCAGCATACCGAAGTGGATTAAGGGCAGTGCCCCAACCCCGGCACAAGAGGGTCAGCCAAAATTTGCAGTTGGCGAAGAAGCTGCTTTATACATTGTTAACAATGCCGGCGATACCCGCTATACGCCTATTGTTCCAAATGCCGATCCAGCATTACCAACCGATATTGCGCGCCGCAAACCTTCGATGTTTGTGCGCTATTTCGCTGGTCAGCCACAAAGCTATTTAAACAGCCATGGCAATTACGGCGTTAGCCAGTATGTGGCCTTATCTAAATTTATGGATGGCTCAAGAAATCTGGTAGCTTCGCAATTTGGCCAGCGCGATGGCATTCTAGCCCGCCTTGCCGAAACGTATTTAATTGCTGCAGAAGCTTACGGACGCTTAGGTCAGTATGCGCAAGCTATTCCTTATCTGAACAGTGTGCGCGATCGTGCCGCCTATAAAGAAGGCGAAGACCGTTCTGCTTATGTAGATGGTGGAATTGCTTACAAAACCAATCCGGCAGTAACTTCGGCCATTGTATCGTACTCGGATAAAAACACTTATTTCGAATCGAACAATATTCCGGTTACCACGGTAAACACTTTAAGTTCAATGCACCTGAATAGTGAGGCTGATATTTTTAACTCGACCAAAGACTTTTACGATAAAGTTGGGGCAAGTTCTAATGCCGATAAATTTAATGCCTTTATTTTGGACGAACGCTCGAGGGAATTAATGGGCGAACTGATGCGTTGGGAAGACCTGGCACGGACTAAAACACTGGTGGCGCGTACAGCTGCATTTAACCTTGAGGCTAAACCTGTTGAGGGCAAACATTATCTGCGCCCAATTCCTCAAAGTTTCTTAGATGTACTGAAGATTAACGGAGAGCCTTTAACACCTGCACAGAAGCAGGCCATGCAAAACCCTGGCTGGTAACTTAGCAAATACTTTAGCGGCGTTTAGCTCATTAAATGATGGGCTAAACGCCGTTTTTTTATAGAGAAAAATCACATCCTCCCTGAAAGCTTAACGCTATTCCTGACGGTTTTTAAAATCGGGCGTTATTCGCCTGCAGCAGGCGGGCAACCTTACAGCGATTACTAGTTGAAATTGAATTAGTGCTTTTACCGACCCATAGTAGTAAGATTGCTTCGTACCTCGCAATGACGATCACCGTGGGCCGTCATTCCCGCGCAGGCGGGAATCCTAATACAAAACGCTTTAAAATCCCCAACCCAGCCATAACCCTACCCATCAATAAGTTACATCTTCACTATCCTTAACCACATACTTAGGTTTTATACCAGTATCAGTAAGCATTTCACTAAATTTTACCTGTTGAGCATCATTTACCCACACTTCGGCACTGCCAGGCAATTTAATATGGTTAAACACAACATTTTTAAGCTGATGGCCCGCTGCCTTAAAACCATTGATATTGATTACGGGTTCTTTGGTTTGTGCATTGGAAAGATCGATGTTACGGAACACAAAATTCTCAAAAACCGGTGGCTCAGGTGCCGCAGCACCATCATTATTGTAGTTTACGGCCGAAAAAATGGTTATTTTAAGTAACTGACAATCGGCAACAGTTACATTTTTAACATAGCCGCCACGGTCTTTTGTGCCCTTAATCTGCATGCCATGTAATAAGGCACCAGCCGTACAATCCTGTATCAAAACATCGCTTACCCCGCCCGACATTTCGCTTCCGATAGAAATGCCATGCCCCCTGGTAAACACACAATTGCTGATGTTTACATTTCTGGTAGGTTTTCCGATGGTAAAACCTTCGGGGTTTTTGCCCGATTTAATGGCAATACAATCGTCGCCTGTTGAAAAAGTACAGTTAAAATATAGCTATCGTCGGATGAATCCGGATCCAAACCGTCGCCGTTACGGGCAGTGCTGCTGATGTTTAAATCGTGGCAGCTTATGCCTTTGCTGTAAATGTAATGAATGGTCCAGCAGGGCGAATCTTTAATCGTTAAACCCTGTATTTCAACATCCTTGCAGTTCATCAAACAGATTAAACGTCCGCGGCTTCTGATCCCGTTTTTATCAATCATGGCTTTGCCCAGTGCTCCACCGCCTCCACTAATGGCCCCCTCTCCTTTTATGGCCAACTGCGTTACAGCAAAACCACCTTTATTATTCATTACACCGGCATTTAATAAACTGGCATAGGTTTTCATCTCCCAGCCTTCAAAGCGGTTGTTATAAAATGGCAGGTAATCGTCGGTATTGCCGCTGCCTTTTAACACGCCATCTTTGGCAATCTCCAGCGTCATGTTGCTTTTCAAAAACAGTGCACCGCTTAAAAATATACCTTTGGGTATGCGTACAGTACCACCTTTGGGGCAGGCATCAATCGCTTGCTGTATACTCGCTGTATTCAGGGTTACACCATCGCCCTTCGCACCAAATGCCGTTACTGCTAAAATTTTACCTGTAGCTTTGGTGGTAAATTTCAATACGGCACTACTTGCCGACAGTTCCCCAGCCTTATTTTCGGCCTTAATGGTGCAGGTATAGGTTTTTAAAGGACTTAGGTTTTTAAGCGTATAGTTCGTTTTAGCCGAAATGCCGATCTCTTTTCCATTTAAAATAAGGTGATAGCGGATTACATCGAGATACGCAACAGGTTTATTCCATACCAGTGTAGCCGAATTGGCCGAAACCGTACCCGGTGCTACTACCGGATTAAGCGGCTCCCCTACAGCAGCAAAACACTGTAAGGAAAAAACAACTAGAAATGCGCTGATAATTAATGAGATTCTCATAAATTTTTACGGGGATTAATGGCATAAATTTACGGCTTATGCATTTTAAACGATTTGGTTAGCCCAGGGCAAAAGCAAGATAACATCATCAAGTTAAAAAAGCGCTGGTTTAAACGAAAGTATCTTATTCCATTTGATAAATCATCCTGTAGTGTCCTGCATTAAAAACCGGAAAACGATCATTTAACCACCAATCTACCGCTTTACAACAACAAAACCCGTAACGTTTTTAATACCGGTTTTGCAGGATAGCACAGGATGGATCGTTAGATTTTATATGTTAATATCGTATCATCATTTAACCAAATATTTCTGGCATTATTAACCTTTTTTTCGCAATCAGCGCTTACAAAGATTTATAATTCCAGTATTGCTCCTAGCCATCATCAAAATTAAAAAATGAGCCAAAAAAAATTACTCGCCCTTATGGTTTGCATAATCTTCTGCCTGCAAGCTTTTTCACAACAAAGCCCACCAGTTAGAACAAGCTACAATTTTAATCCGGGATGGAAACTATACGTAGGCGATATACCAGGTGCAGAATCGGTTGATTTTAACGACCAAAGCTGGAAAGCCATCACACTGCCCCACGCCTGGAACGAAGATGAAGCCTTTAAAAAATCGATTGAAGAACACTCAACCGGCATAGCCTGGTACCGCAAACATTTTAAGCTGCCGCAAAACAGCCAGAACTACAAAATTTTTCTGGAATTTGAAGGTATCAGGCAAGCAGGCGAGTTTTACCTGAATGGCAAATTTATTGGCCGCCACGAAAACGGCGTAATGGCTTTCGGTTTCGACATCAGCGATTTAATTAATGCAGATAAGGAAAATGTAATCGCCGTAAAAATAGATAACGCCTGGAACTACCGGGAAAAAGCCACCAATTCGGGCTACCAATGGAACGATAAAAACTTTAATGCCAATTATGGCGGCATTTCGAAAAATGTAAAACTGCATGTTACCGGTAAAGTGTATCAAACGCTTCCACTCTACACCACTTTACAAACTACCGGGAATTACATTTATGCCAAAGATTTCAACATCAGTCAAAAATCGGCCACCATCGTATCGCAGTCAGAAGTAAAAAACGAAAGCGGTCAGGCCAGCATGGTTGTTTACGAAGTAGCATTAAAAGATACCGAAGGGAAAACGATTAAAACTTTTGCAACGGCCCCACAAAGCCTTGCCCCAGGCGAAACCAAAATACTGAAGGCCGAATCATTGGTTAACGGACTCCATTTCTGGAGCTGGGGTTATGGCTATTTGTATACGGTTAGCTCACGATTAAAAGTTAACGGAACCATTATCGACGAACTGAACACCCAAACCGGTTTTAGAAAGGCCGAGTTTAAAAATGGCATGGTGTACTTAAACGACCGGGTATTGATGATGAAAGGTTATGCACAACGGAGCAGCAACGAATGGCCAGCCATTGGTTTATCGGTACCGGCGTGGCTAAGCGATTACAGCAACCAGCTCATGGTAGAAAGCAATGCCAATCTGGTTCGATGGATGCACATTACCCCCTGGAAACAGGATATCGAATCGTGCGACCGCGTAGGTTTGATACAGGCCATGCCTGCCGGCGACTCGGAAAAAGATGTAACCGGCACCCGCTGGGACCAAAGAAAAGCCGTAATGCGCGATGCGATTATTTACAACCGAAATAACCCCAGCATTTTGTTTTACGAGTGCGGAAACGAATCGATCAGTGCCGAACACATGAAAGAAATGAAAGCCATTCGCGACAGCTACGATCCCTACGGCAACCGGGCCATCGGATCGAGGGAAATGCTCGATATACCCGAAGCCGAGTATGGTGGCGAGATGCTTTACATTAACAAAAGTGCAACCAAACCACTGTGGTCGATGGAGTACTCGCGCGATGAGGCCCTCCGCAAATACTGGGATGAATTTTCGCCTCCTTACCATAAAAATGGTGCTGGTCCGCAATATAAAGGAGCCGATGCCAGCGATTATAACCGCAATATGAATAGCCATGCCATTGAAGATGTAATCCGCTGGAACGAATATTACCAGGAACGGCCAGGCACGGGCACCCGCCTAAGTTCGGGTGGGGTAAACATTATATTTTCTGATTCGAATACCCACCACCGGGGCGAAGAAAACTACAGGCGCAGTGGCGAGGTAGATGCCATGCGCATACCTAAAGATGGCTTTTTTGCACACAAAGTGATGTGGGATGGCTGGGTAGATGCGAAAAAGGAAGGCATTTATATCATTGGTCACTGGAATTACCAAAACGGCACTAAAAAGGATATAAACGTAGTGGCCGCAGGCGATAAGGTAGAACTGATCCTGAACAACAAATCTTTAGGCTTTGGTAAAAAGAGCGATGGCTTTTTGTTTACCTTTAACCATATCGCTTATCAGCCGGGTACACTAAAAGCGGTGTCGTACAACGCTTCCGGCAAAAAACTTGCCGAAACACAATTAAAAACTGCCGGAAAACCAGTAGCTATAAAACTTACGGCCATTAAAAACCCCGCAGGCTTTAAGGCCGATGGAGCCGATGTAGCGCTGGTTCAGGTTGAAGTGGTAGATATAAACGGAAACAGGTGCCCAACAGCTTTAAACACCATTAATTTTGAGCTCAGCGGACCTGCCGAATGGCGCGGTGGATTGGCACAAGGCCCTGATAATTTCATTTTATCGAAAGTATTGCCCGTAGAAGGTGGTGTAAACCGGGTTTTAATCAGATCGTTAACGCAGGCTGGTAAAATTAGCCTTAGCGCCAGTGCCGATGGTTTAAAACCGGCTGCGATTGGTTTAGAAACCATTCCTGTACTGGTAGAAAACGGTTTGGCAACAAGCTTTCCGGCCGATGGGTTAAAACCGAATTTAAGCAAGGGCGAAACGCCAAAAGGCAGTTCATTTACCGTACAGCGTAAAACGATTAAAATTATCGCCGCCGAAGCAGGCGCAAATAATGATAAAGCCCAATTGAGTTACGATGACAACGAACTGAGCGATTGGGTTAATGATGGAAAAATCAATACGGCCTGGATTAAATACACCCTGGAGAAAGAGCGTACGGTTAGCCAGGTGGCTTTAAAATTAAATGGCTTCCGTTCTAAAACCTATCCGCTACGCATTAGTGTTGATGGTAAAGAAGTGTTTAACGGTGAAACTAAAACCAGTTTAGGTTATTTTACCGCTACCTGCAAACCCACAAAAGGAAAAACCGTAACCATACAATTGCTTGGTTCGGGCAAAGAAAAAGAAAATGCAGCAATTGGTGTAGAAGTTAACGGTAAAAAACTGGATGATGGGGTTAACCGGGCAGAAACCAAATTAAAAGGTGGCTTAAGCATTATCGAAGCCGATATTTTTGAAACCCCATAAAAACAGCAATGACTATTATGAAAGCATTAAAAATATCCATTCTGCTGCTTCAAACCCTAATGGTTTCAGCAAGCTTTGCCCAAAACAAAACCAGTATTGAGGTAAATTTTAACCAGCCAATTGCGCCAATGAAACCCGTTTGGGCCTGGTTTGGTTACGATGAGCCGAATTATACGTATATGAAGGATGGCCAGAAACTGCTTACGGAGATTTCGAAACTCAGTCCGGTACCGGTTTATGTAAGGGCACATAATTTACTCACCTCGGGCGATGGTACACCGGCACTTAAATGGGGCTCAACCAATGCCTACACCGAAGATGCCCAGGGCAACCCCGTATACAACTGGAAAATTGTTGACCAGATTTTCGATACTTATGTTAAACGCGGCATGAAACCTTTGGCGCAGATTGGTTTTATGCCCGAGGCTTTATCAACCAATCCTATTCCCTATCAGCACCAATGGAAACCAGGAGCAAAATACAGTGTGATCGAAACCGGATGGGCCTACCCACCCAAAGATTACCAAAAATGGAGCAACCTGGTTTACGAATGGGTAAAACACAGTGTAGCCCGCTATGGCAAAGCCGAAGTAGAAAGCTGGTACTGGGAAGTTTGGAACGAACCGGATGGTGCCTATTGGAAAGGTACACAGGCTGAGTTTTTTAAACTTTATGATTATGCCGCCGATGGTTTGAAACGTGCGCTCCCCACAGCCAGAATTGGTGGTGCAAATGTTACCGGCGGAGCTTCCAAATACCTTGATGCCTTTATTAAACACTGCTTAAGCGATACCAATTATTTAACAGGAAAAATCGGTTCGCCTTTAGATGCTGTTCTTTTTCATGCCAAAGGATCGCCCCGCGTGATAAACGGCACAGTAGTGATGGATATCAGGGCCCAGCTGCGCAATATGGAATCGAACTACCGCGTAATTGCCAAATACCCGCAACTTAAAAATATCCCGGTTATTATCGGCGAGTCAGACCCTGAAGGCTGTGCAGCCTGTGGTATGGCCACCAACCCCGAAAATGCTTACCGCAATGGCACCATGTACTCGAGCTACACCGCTGCTTCGTTTGCCCGCTTGTATGCACTTACCGATCTGTATAAAATTAACCTGCTGGGCGCAGTAACCTGGTCGTTCGAGTTCGAAAACCAGCCCTGGTTTGCCGGTTTTAGAGATTTAGCCACCAACGGAGTTGATAAACCTGTGCTGAATGTTTTCAGGATGTTTGGGATGATGAAAGGCAACCGTGTAGAAACCAGAAGTAACCGCATGTATGCGCTCAGGTCGGTACTCGATTCGAGTATCAGGAAACCACAAACCGATATTGGCGCACTGGCCGCAAAAGCAGAAAAATCAGCTTCGGTGTTGGTGTGGAATTACCACGATGAAGACAAAACAGGCACCCAGGATTCGGTAAGGGTTTTGCTCAACAACTTACCCCTTAAAACAGTTACCCTAACCGAATACCGCATAGATGGCGATAACAGCAATGCTTACGAAATTTGGAAAAAAATGGGCTCGCCACAAAATCCCGATTCAAAACAGATTGCGCTACTCGAAAAAGCAGGTCAGCTTAAAATGGTTGGGAAGCCGGTAAAGCAAAGCAATTTAAAGGAGATAGGAATTTTATTACCCAGACAAGGAGTTTCGTTTTTGAAGCTGGATTGGTAATTCATAACCCCTAGGGTCATTTCGAGCGGACCCGATAGCTATCGTCAGGTCGCGATTACAAATCACGACCAACTGTGCTCCCGTTATCCTCTCCTCCCGGGTGCTGATTGGTAGTAACAGGCGCTACATTAAACAGCTTTTGAAAATCAGCTCCATAATACGGATCATCGTTACCTTCTCCCTTAGGGTTATCGCCATATTCGTTAGGTCCGTAATCGCTATCGCCAAAAAACAAAACCCAACCATAAAATGGGATTAACATCCACCAGCCAGAATTACCTCTGTCGTGACAACGTTTAGCACTTTGCGCGATCAAAATGTAAGCTGGAATTAACATTAATATACCCATAGCCTCTGAACCACCTTCGGCAGCAGCAACAATAAAAACGATTAGTATTAAACAAAAAATACGGGAAAGGGCATACTCGGTACGACGGATGCGACCTTCAAAAGAAAAAACAGATTTAAACATGAGTGCGTTTGATTATTTGGTGGATGCTAAAATAGGTTATTTTTTAAACTTTCAAATTTTTGTGACCAAATCCTCTGTGACCAAAAAATTGTCACAAAAAAGTAGTCGTTTTTTATGTAGTCAAAAAACGACTACATAAAAAACGACTACACTTCTATTTTTTTACAACGCTTATTTCCAGTCGAACGGCAAATACCAGTTTGCTGGTGTCATCAGTTTCGATCTGGTGGCACTTGCATTCGGATCGCCAGCTTTTAATAATTTCTGATAAACACGCTCTGCAAGAAACGCCGGATTATTTTGTCTGCGGGCAACACGCACCAAATCTGGCCAGCGGTTACCTTCAAAAGCCAGTTCCAAAGCATCTTCATCAATTAACTTACCTTCTAAACCCAGCATATCGGTTTGGAAACTCACATCAATAGCCCTTACCCCCGCACGGTTTCTGATGCCTGTATTCCGGTACCAGGGCGATTTATAATCTGAATTGCTTCTGGCATCAAAGTAATAAGGCGAAGTAGTTGGATAAGGTGTTTGCATGGTATTAATCTCGGCAGTAGAAACCGGAGATTTTGCGCCACTTACGTAGGTACCGGTATAATAAGTATCCTGAATACCGATATTCATAAAAGCCCAGCCCAATTTACCTTGTCCATCACGGTTTGCAGCTTCAGCAAAACGCAGGTGTAACAAACCAGCTCTATATATGCCCCATTTTCCGCCCTTATTGAAACTGTTTAAAGGAGTATTATTATCGGTGAGTTTGGTAATTACCGGGCCGGCAACCGAATTTTCGTAAGATAATTTTCCACGGGCATCGTAAGGGATACCGCTGTATTGCCTTTGCGAATTCCAGTTATCGATAGCCACCTGCGATGGTTTAATTAAATATTTACCATACAATGAAGAGCAAACTTCGACCATGGGATTGCCCGGTTTATAATTGGGATTATACGGAATACCCCAGAAAAACTCAGAATTCCAGGTGGTATTATTGGTGGGCTGTATAAACATATTGCGCCATCCACCATCAGTAATTAAAGCACCTTCATCTTGTGCTCTGGTATAACGCACAGTAAGGTCGTTATAGGCCGAACTGAGGTAGCCAACAACTTTATACACATCAAACTGAATGTTGATATTGGTATTGTTGTTCTCTATATTCATTATTTTGGCGTAATTTTCTGCCGCCTTTAAATAATTACCTTTCCACAAATATAAATCGCCCAGCACGAAGGGTTTACAAATGAATATTTTCTGGGTGTTCTGCCCATCAATACTTACAATTAACGAATTTCCTGCCGGATAAGCATATACTTCCTTATAAGGTAGTTTTTCGGTAAAATCGATCAGTCGCGTTAACAAATCATCGAAAGAAATACGGGGATATAAATTTAAATTTTTAACATCTTCTACATTCTCAACCGGATCGGTAATGTATGGAACACTTCCATATTGTGCCCCAAGCTGTAAGTAAATCCAGCTACGTAGCGCGCCCAGATCGGAGTAATGCTTGTTGTAATCATCAACACTCATTTTATGATCGGCCACCATGATATTGAAGTTTTTTAAGGCATCGTTGATGTTTAATATCACTGCGTAATATGGCCTTGGATCGATATAAGGATTATCTTTGGTAGTGGTATGGTTAGCCAGCTGCTTTAAATAAGCATCGGCATTGCCGGTTACATCTACCAAATCTGCACGTACCTCGTTTTGTAAAATATAGAGTTTTTCGAGTCCTAAAAACTGACCATAAATACCAATTACCGCAGCATCAGCATCGGCCGTGTTCTGATAGGCATTGGTAATATCGAGTTTATCTTCGGGCACCTCGTCGGTAATTTTTTTGCACGACCATGAACCTGTTGCAAGCAGGGCTACTGCTAAAAGGGCAATAACTTTTTTATTAAAATCCATCTTCATCTTTTTATACTTTATCAATTATAAACCAATTCTAACACCCAACTGGAACGACCTGAACTGTGGCTCCAAAGTGGTATCTACACCTTGTGTAAAAATGCTGCCCGTTGCGCTCAGCTCCGGATCGTAGCCCAAATAGTTAGTTAGCGTAAATACATTATTGGCTGTTGCATATAGTTTTGCGTATTTAATTGCCCTGGCTTTAAGTGGTACGTTGTAGGTTAAATTTAAAGTGCGCAAACGCAGGTATGAGCCGTCTTCAATCCAGCGATCAGAAAATTGTGCGTTCCCCATTGGGTCGCCATAGCTGGCTTTAGGTACATTGGTTACCTGACCTTCGCCCCGCCAGCGGTTACGCATAATATCGGTTTGGTTGTAATAGCTGTTTCCTGATTCGAGTACCGAACGGGTATAGTTATAAATATCGTTACCGGTAACAAAAGAGAAAAGTACATCCAAACTCCAGTTTTTATAGCTGAAAGTATTGTTAATACTGCCATAAAGATCGGGATTCGGATTACCGATTACCATGCGGTCTGCATCACTGATGATTTTATCACCGTTGGTATCGATAAATTTAGTGTCGCCACCGGTAAAAGGCACCAATACACCTGAGCTATTCCTGATAGACAGGCCTGCAGCAGTAGCCTCAGCCGTGCTGGCATATACGCCATCGGTGCGCTGACCATAAAACAAATTAGCCGTTTGACCCACACGGGTTAAATAAGTACCATTGGCATAATTGGTTAAAATATCGGTACTACCCGGTAAACTGTTCACTTTATTTTTATAGGTGCCCAGGTTTATACCAAGATCCCATTTAAAGGTTTTATTTAAAATGCGGCCGTTTAAACCAAAGTCTAAACCCGAAGTGCGCATACCTGCCTGGTTATCGATATATGAATTAATGCCACCTACAGAAGCAACCGGTACGTATGCCAGCATTTTACCTGTGGTATGGATGTAATAATCGAGGCTAAAGCTTAAACGTTCGTTAAAAAATGAAGCATCAACACCGGTATTGAATTTAGCTACACTTTCCCATTGGATGGCCGGATTGGCAATGTTGCCCCTAACTACCCCTTGTAAACCCAAAAGGTTCTGAGAAATGTAATACTGCCTGTTGTTATAATTACCAATATCATCGTTTCCAACCAAACCGTAGCCTAACCTGAATTTCAATAAATCGATGTATTTATAATCGCGCATAAAGCTTTCGGAAGAAATTAGCCAGGCTCCGCTTATGGCTGGCAGAATAGCCGATTTATTGCCCAGGATATCTAAACCATAACCGCCAATGTATCGTACCGACGAAGAAATATCCCTCCTACCGAACCTCGACGACTGATCTACCGCAGCATTAAAACTTAAGTAATATTTGTCCTTGTAATTGTAATCGGCCGTTAAATAACTGTTTAAATTGCTCCATTTGCCAATATCGCCACCAAAATAGCGTAAAGCAGCGTTACTGTTGCCTATACTGATTAGTACATCGGTAGCCGAGTTGTAACCAATGGCATAGTCTTGCTCGCTTTTGGCCGAAGTATAGCGCGTACCCAATGCAGCATGTAAAGTATGGCCATTGCCAAACCTGCGGTCGAAACTCAAACGCAAATCATCGAAAACACTGAAATAACGAATTACTTGCGTGCCCAGTTTACTATCGCCAATGGTAGTTGGCAAAACTTCGTTGGTTACGCCTTTGCGTGGAATAAATAAAGTTTCCTGCGTTTTATCGTAAGTTACCCCGGTTAGGTTAGAAAGTTTAAATGTTTTGTTAAAAGCGTAATCGAAATTAATGTTACCAAAAAAGCGGTAGGCTTTTTTCTGGTTCAGGCCTTTTTCTATTAACGCCCGTGGATTACTTACCCCTAAAGTATCTGCATCGGCCAGGTTAGGTGAAACCGCCCCTGTTGAACTGATTTCGTTAACAGCTAAAAATGGTGCTTTTACCAGCGATAAGAATACGGGGTTAGAATTGGGCGCTAAGCCCTGGTCTTTTAACCGTTGCTCGGTATAAGTGAACGATAAATTGGTATTACCGGTCAGTTTTTTGGTTAAGTTCAGATCACTGTTAAAACGCATCGAGTATTTGTTGTTGTTCGTTGAATCGATCACACCCTTCTCGGCCGAGTAACCTGCCGAAAGTGCATATTTGGCAATGTTATCTCCTCCACTAACCTTTAAAAAATAGCTCTGATCGATGCTGTTCTTAAAAACCTTATCCTGCCAGTTTGTATTTTGGTGGTACATCGGATAATTTGGGTTGTTGGCAGGGTTAGGGTCATCGTTCATATAAGGCTGGGCTGCGATTGCACCGGCACTTAATCCCTGGCTTTTCAACACATCCGAAAGGTAGCTACGAAAATCGTCGACCCCCATTACATTGATGTTTTTAGGTCTTAAGTTAACGCCGGTGTAAGCCGAAAAATCGATGAGCGTAGCAAGGTCTTTGGCATGGCTGGTGGTAATGAGCATTACCCCATTTGCGGCCTTGGTACCATAAACCGCAGCGGCCGATGCATCTTTAATAAGCGTAACGTTTTCGATATCGCGTACATCAATAAACTGTAAAGGGTTATTGCGATGCCCGGTGGTTAGCGAAGTACCATACGAATTGGCATCATAAGGCATGCCATCTACTACATACAAAGGTTGGTTGGTAGCATACAATGAAGTAAAGCCACGTACAAATACATCGGCGCCAATACCTGGTGTACCCGATCGCCTGGTGGCATTAACACCCGCCAAACGGCCTTGTAAGTAACTATCGGGGGTTTCAGAATTAACTGCCCAGCCACCCTGCGGGTTTAAATAGCTTAAAGCCGCTGATGAGCGTGCCAGGTTTTGTGTACTTGCAGGCAAAGCCACTTCGGTAAACAACGAATTGTAATTGCTGGGATAAATTTTAATGGTGGCCAGTTTTCCTTTGTGCACCGGTAATAACTTGGTGTGGTAATTGGTAAAACTAACCAGCAAGGTTGCGTTATAATCGGGAACAATAATGGTAAACTTGCCATTGTTATCGGTTAAGGCACCCGAAAAATCGGTAATGGTTAATTTAACCCCGGTTATGGGTTTATTGGTGTACCCATCTACCACAATACCTGTTATTTTCTGGCCAACCAGTTTTTTTTGTTTCACCCTAACAGTGGTTGTATCAGTACTGTACTGCGCCGAATCTTTTCTGCTGGTATCGGTTTGCTGTGCGAAAGCCACTGCCGAGAACATGAGCCCAAACAATACAAGCGAAATTCCTTTTTTTATGATGGTAAAATTATGCATAGTCTTTTTTTGAATCAGATTACGGTTTAAGGAAGAATAGGTTCAAAGCGCAGGTAATCTAAAATGAGCGTATTCTGGTCTTTGGTTGCGGTATTGGCTGCCATTAAGCGGAGTTGCAGGGTTCCGAACTGTTGCGGCGTATAATCGCCCAGATACACTTCTGCGTAATTTAAAGGGGTTACAATTTGCGTGGCAAATAAATCGTAAACCAATGTTGTTGGGTTGTAAACAAAGTAGCGTTGTGTAAAATTTGCTACTTGCGAATCGCCCTGCGCACCCGATATGGCCCTCGCGTAAACCTTATATTTAACGGCCGCAACCGAGGCCAGGTAGTTAATGTAATATTCGGCAACACCATGGTTATATACCTCAATATCTTTGTAGGCAATGCCTTTATCATCCAGCTTTAACCGGTACAGGGTATTACCCGACCTATCCGATCGGAAACCAATGGGTAATTCGCCCTCTATTTTAAAGGTGGGCACTTTATCCCTGGTTCTGAAAGGCAAGGCATTCATCACATACACCATTCCGTTACTGGCCCGGTACGATTTTACGATGGCCGATTTTTTAACCGGAATTTTCACCCCTCTTGTCGAAATCAAAGTGTCAGGCAATTTATCTGGCGTGTACAAGCCTTTAGCTACCAGATCGCGCACCAGTACAAATGAACTTCCGTTAGGATAAAAAGGCTCTAAACGGTTGCGCTCACTAGTGTAAGTAGCATCCTGTAACATAAAAAAGGTATACTGCTGACTTTCTACCCTTAAATCGGCTACACTGTTCCAGTAAAAGTTTCGGGGTACCATTGGCGGGTTGGGTGCAAATATGGGGTTGCCCAGAGCATTGTAACCAATGATGGAAGCATTAGCCGTATCGATAACCTGTATAGATAAATTAGCAATGAAACTACTTTGAAGGGGCGCATCGGTACTGCCGAGCATAAAATCCCAAACATTTAGCTTGGTAGGTACCGCTTTATCAATTATATATAAAGCACCATTCTTTAGAAAAGCAGGATTCCCTACCACGGCGGCTTCTTCAAAAGTTGGCCCTACCATGGTGGCATATTTTTTATTTTGCAGCAATACTTTAACGGTATCGGTTACCCTTTTTGGTGCGGGCGTAGCGGTTAAGCCAATGTGATTGGCCACGAAATCTTTCAGTTTAACTGGATCGCTTACAATGGCCGCATCAAGCGTAGCCAATGCATCGTTGGTAGGTGCCCAAACGGTATAGGTTTGCGATGAGCTCAGTACTTTATCGTAGCCTGTACTTCTCACATATTCGGTAAACTTGCTCAGGTTAGCCTGACCTGCAATTTTCTGCAGCAGATCGGTACTAAAATCAACATTTACAATTTCGTTATGTTCATCCACGGCATTCTTACAACCGTTTAACCCAATTATTGTGGCTAACACTAACAGGATATGGAGTATGTTTTTTTTCATTTAAAAGTTATTAACGTTAAAAACAAATTAGTTTGCCAGGACTAAACACCTGGCAAAATTTTGCTATGGTTTAGGGAACTGATAGCCTTGCGTTGAAAAGCGAGGATAATTTTGGTCGGCATCTACCGGAATGAAATGGATCATATCCAGCCAGGTAAAACTATTAGAACCCAAACCGGTACTAATTACCGTTAACCTGATCCAATGCCTGTCGGTTGTGCCAATATCAACAGTACCAGCCAGCCTGCCCACGTTCAGATCCCATCCGGTGGTATTAATTTGCAATCCGCCTTTAATGGTTGCGCCATTTACCACCACACTTTCGGCCGTAGTTGCCATGTATCGTTTAAAACCATTAGTTAGCATTAATGGATCGGCAGAAGCCAAACCTGCGGTACTACTGGAAACACCCGATGAACCTAGTGATTGTCTGAAATCGACGATATTCGGTAAGATCTGCTCACCTGCCCTGCCTACATCTACACCAACCTGGTAAGCACAGGCACTGCTGTTAGAGGCATAACAAATCCACACTTTGTATTTACCTTTTACCAGCATCGGCGTTTTTAATTCAATCCATTGTGCCCTGGCTGTATTGGTTCCCATCGATAGGTTAAACATATCGTTGGCATTGTATTTACGGGTGCTGCCCGGCACAATTACATAGTCGTAGTTCTCAGGTGTAGTGGTTTTTGAGGGGTTGTTAAAAATCAACCCACTCAAAACACTGGCGCCATTGGCAATTAATGGTATCGTTCCGGCCGCCACTCCTCTCCATTTAGGGTTCGCCCTTAATTCTGGTTGATCGCATACATCAAAATAAACCGGAATCTGCAAGCGCACTTTTATGGTGAAAGGCTTTTTAACTTCGTGTAATACCCCGTTAGCAGTAGTAACATCACTAAAAGTCCTGTTAATTTCTACACCGGGTTCTACTACCCCATTGTATTCATCTTCGTTTAATAAAATTTTCTGACCAGCAAATTTGGTGGTGATAATTTCTTTTGGTGCCAGGGTATAAATGGCCGGACTGGTAATAATATCAGGTGTATAACTTGGTCCGGTTGAAACGTGATAAGCCATGTATAACCACAAACTATCGGCATGGCTTTTGGGGTTGCCTGTTTTTGAATAACGGGCCTTAAATGCTGCGTAATTGGCATAACCAGCAGCAACTAAAGCCGAATCAGACTCGAGCACAACGGTTTGAAACCGCCGTGTAGTATCGGTAACCGCAGCTTGCGCAACATTTAACGAATCGTAAAAACCAGTTTCTTTCAGTGCCTGGGTAAAATATTTATAACGACCGCTGGCTTCGATCATGGCTGCTGATGATAAAGTAACAGGAGTTAGCACATGATCGATAACGTGAATAATACCATTCCCCACCCTTACATTTGATTGGGTTATTTTGGCCAGTTTATTAACGATGTAATTGCTTTCTCCGGCCTCGTTTTTGATTCCGGTTTGTAAATACTGACCATAAAGCGTAATCTGCGCCAATTTACCATCGGTAAATTTATTGGTGGCTACGGTATCGGCCAATAAGTGGATTTTAACGATATCTTTGGCTTCCTCTACGCTTAAATCAGAAACCGAATTTTTACCCTTGGTTTTTAACCAGGCCGTTACGGCATCGTTGGTTGGGGTAAACAGTGTATATTTTCCATAAGCACCCAAAAATCCGGCAGTACCAGATTGTTCAACAATCTGTTTCATTAAGGAGAATTTGGCCGGAAATTTATCCAGGTAGCCAGTAATGTTTACATCATCGTTGGTAGTTTGTGTATAAGATTCTCTTTTACACGCACCGATAAGCGCAATACTGAAAGCAAAAACAATTGCCAATACCATAAGATTGCGAACATTGAAATTATTTTTCATGGCTTAATTATTTAGTGTAAAATGGATTTTGAACTAATTTTGAATCTGCAAAGAGTTCGGTATCGTTTATTGGCAGATAGTGGCTGTTAACATCTCTGAATTTGGTCATGGCCGATTGCTGTACCGCCGAGGAAACTGTTCTGGAGACCATATCCAATAAAATGCTAATCCTTCTGTAATTATCTCGTTTCGACATTCTCAGTACATCGTACCAGCGTTTTCCTTCGAAAGCAAACTCGCGTGCACGTTCTTCGAGTATGAAATCGCAGATACCATCGGGATCACTTGTGTTTAAAGATGGAAGTGTTACAGTACCTACATTGCGTTTGGTAACAATGGTATTTAAAATATCAATAGCTTCCTGCTCTCTCCCTGGTGTTAACGCCATGGCCTCTGCTTCCATCATCAGTACATCAGTAATGCGATAGGCCTGCCAGTTTACATACGAAGGGTTTTCTGTGCCATATTTAATGATATTCGAATCGGAGCCCCTGAAAAAAGTTCCATCGCCGCGGATATCGTAATTACGTGCCGGATCTATCGGATCGGGTACAAAAAGATCGGTTAACAGAAATGGAGAAGCTACAAAACGCCTTCTCGATTGAATTAATAAATTGTAAAAAATATTGCTTACAGCACCTGTTTCCTGCTGGTTGTTAAATTCGAATATAGTTTCGGTTGAGCTGCCATTGTAAAATACATTGTTGTACCAGCTTCCGCTTGCATTTTGCATGGCAAATTTTTGCGAGCTGATTACTTTAGTACATTCGGCAATACAAGCACTGTAATTATCCATCCATAAATACACATCCGCCAGTAAAGCATTTACACTAAATTTGGTTATCCTGCCCTTATCCGATACTGTATTGCCGTAAGTACTTACAACACCTGCTTCGGCCTTTTTTAAATCTGCAATAATCCGGTTCAAAATATCTGCAGCGGATGATTTAGGTAATTCCTCTAAATCGGTATCTTTTGATGAAGAAGTAAGTTTTAGCGGTACATCGCGATAATTCCTAACCAGGTAAAAATACATCATGCTCCGCAGTGCCAATGCTTCGCTGAGGTAGGCATTTAATTGTGCATCGGTAAGCGTAGGGTCGTTTTGTTTTACGCCGGGAGCAAAATCCAATACCGTATTGCAGTAATTGATGGTGCGGTAAAAGGCATCCCACTTGATGGTCGTATTGCTCGATACCAGGTTGTTATCGAAAATATCTTTTTCTTCGATGGTACTACCCGGACCTATCGAAATCATATCGGCGCGCATTTCGCCATACATAAACAGGTACTCGGTTAGGGCTTTATCGCCAACACCCGGAGGCGGGGCCAGTAAAGAAGCATAACAACCTGCTACTGCAGCCTGAATATCTTCTTTGGTTTTCCAGAAGCCTTGCCTTGTAATCCCATCCCGGGGCTGTAAATCCAACCACTTTTTACATGAGCTACTCATGATCAGCATCATAATTATGCCTGTGCTGTATATTATCTTTTTCATTTTATGGCTGATTAAAAGTTTGCAGTTAAACCTAAAGTCACCGTTTTAATAGGTGGCGTAGTAGAGTTATCGATTACAGTAGAAAATGCGGTTAATTTTACCGGCACCTCAGGATCCTGACCGGTATATTTGGTAAAGGTTAACACATTCTCCATCATCAAATTGGCACTTAAGCTTTTCATGCCAATCCTTTTCATAAAATTTTTGCTGAAATCGTATTTCAGGGTAATGCTGCGCAAACGCAGGTAGGAACCATCTTCTATGTAGCGGTCTGATCCTAAGTAATTGTAACCAACTGAATAAACTGCTCTTGGCATATCGGTTACATCACCTTCTGCGCGCCATCTTCTCAATACAGCCGTACTCTGGTTACTGAAAGCATTCATATTGGTGGTGGTGATTTTGGTACCATTGATAATCTGGTAGCCGGTACGGTAACTGAAATTGGCTCCGAAACGGATATTTCCGTTGATGGTGATTCCGGTTCCGAAACCACCAGTTAGTTTCGGGTTACCATTACCTAAATACACAATATCCTTATAGTCGATATTACCATCGTGATTAATGTCTTCGTACATGGCGTCGCCCGGCTGGAAAACATAATCAATAGAAGGGTACGCAAAACGCATGTACACTTTCTGACCATTGGGGCCAATAATCTGATTGCCTTTATCATCCAAAGCAACTGTTGAATTTAAATCTTTATAAACCCCTTTAAATTTAAATCCGTAAAACGAGCCAAACGGGTTATTCTCCTGAATATAAACCTTATAAACATTATTCGAGGTTACTTTACCTTTGTTCTCTCTCGGGTATAGTGGCGAAATTTCGCGGATGATATTCTCATTGTGCGAGATATTAAAGCTGAAATCCCACCTGAAATTTTTCTTTCTGATTAAGGTGCTGTTGATGTTAAACTCCCAGCCCTGGTTATCCATCGTACCCACATTCATATCTACCCCTGAGTAACCATTGTAGGTTGGGATGGCAATGCCCGGATAAAAAAGATCAGTAGTACGCTTGCGGTAGATATCAAAATCCATGTTTATGGCATTTTTGAACATATTAAGTGTTACCCCAAGATTTGATTGTGCTACCTTTTCCCATCTTAAATCAGATAATTCGAGATTGCTTGAGTACACACCAGCCATCCCCAAATAGCTGAAACCATAATTCTGGTAGGCATTTAAGTAAGTATAGTCGTAACGTGGGGCATTACCTACAATACCGTAACTGGCCCTGAAACTCAAATCATCAATATATCTTTCGGTGCGTTTCATAAAAGGCTCTCCCGATACCCTCCACCTTACCGATGCGGAAGGAAATACACCATAACGGTTATTAGGGCCAAACTTAGAGTTACCATCTCCCCTGATACCGGCATTAATGATATAACGGTCTAAAAATTTGTATTGTGCATTTAGTAGCAAACCTACCGAACGGCTTTGCGCAAATGATGAATAGGCAGATCCTGCGGCATTTGTACGTCCATCAATAGAGGGATCATCCAGATAAGACGAAGCAGTATTGGAAGCAAACATCCCCTGGCCTGTTCTGCGGCTATCATTACTATCAAACCTGGCAAAAGCAATCAGATCGTGTTTTGCGCCCAACTTAGGGGTATAAGCCAGGGTTAAATTAGTGGCCATTGTAAATCCGTCGCCATCAACATCACCAGCCGAATTTACTACCGCATCGGTAAACAGCCTGCCTGTTGCTATTTGCGGCAGGAAGGTTTTGGTTTTAGAGTTGTTAATATCAACCTGAAAATTTGCATTTAATCTTAAAAGTTCCGGAATAATCTGATACTGCAAAGCAAATTTTGGGATAATCCTTTCTCCGATTTGGTGGTTACTGGCAGCATTTGCCATTGCCAATGGATTATAGGTCCCCGGATAGGTGCCTTGTGCAGTAGCAAGCGGACTAAAGTAATTTGAAGTTAAATTGCCATATTCATCATACTCATAAACGGCTTGATTTGGCATTTTTTGATAGGCAATATCCCTGACATATCTGGAATACAAATTCTGGTTATCAACGTGCGTATAAACGATATCGGCACTGAACCTGATTTTATTCGACACCTGATAATCCAGATTTACACGCGCACTTAAACGTCCTAAACTGGTACCTCGGGTAGTACCCTGCTGATCGAAATAGTTTACCGAAGCCCTGTACTTGGCTTTTTCACCACCGCCGGAAATAGACAGGTTATGATCCTGCAGGTAACCGATCCGGGTGATGGCACTTAACCAGTCGGTATTGTTACTGTAATTAAAGAAGTTGTAAGGATCGTTAGGGTCGTATTGAAATTCTTTAGCAAACTCTGAAGTAGAAAACTGGCGGCCGGCATTGTAAAACTCTTCCAGAATTAACGTAGAGTATTGATTACCGTTCAGCATGGGTATGGCACTTGGCTGTTTCGAATAAGAACCTTTAAAATTATAGGATATGGCCGGTGGCCCCATTGCCCCGCGTTTGGTGTTAATTACCAGTACCCCATTGGCAGCCCTCGAACCCCAGATTGCCGTTGCGGCAGCATCCTTTAATACACTGATATCCTTAATATCGGATGGCGCTATATTTAACAGCTGGCCATAGTTGTTTTCATCCGATGTAGCAAAGTTGAAATCAGATGGGATGGAAATATCGTAAGGCATACCATCTACCACAATTAAGGGATCTACAGCGCCGTTAATAGAAGATGTACCCCTGATCCGGATCTGCATTGGTGCTCCCGGATCGCCGCTACTCGCTGCAATATCCAAACCTGCAAGCCTGCCCTGTAAAGCCTGATCAATAGAGGCCGCCTGCATATCTTCGAGCTCTTTTGCATTAATGGTACCGATGGCCGAAGTCTGATCGCGCTTATCGATGCTCATACCGCTACCGTTATCGGTTTTTGCTTTCGAAACAATCTGCACCTCATCCATCTGGTTATCGGCCGACTCTAACTGAAAGTTAATCGTTGCCTTATCAATCGCAATAGGCGCGGTTGATTTGTACCCGATATAGGAAACTGAAATGCGGTAAGATTTATCGGCTACTGGTAAGGTGTAATTTCCATCAATATCTGATGACACTCCTTTGATTACCCGGCGGTCTTTATCAACAATTACAACCGAAGCACCAATAATAGGCTGCTTATCCTTTTTATCGATGATTTTCCCCCGCACGTAATTAATTTGCTGCGCATTGGCCATAAACGATGCCAGTAAAAAGCACAGCAAAGCACCTAAGCCTAATGTATATTTTTTAGTCATATCCGGTTAGAATTGATATTTTAAGTAATTATTGATCTGATGGATTATTGCCCGGTTGGAGAGCACATTGCTCCGGTCGGTTGGCCCCAACAGTACATTAACTGTACGGTTGGTTACATCTTTTACCATTAAGCTGGTAGTGGTGTTAATGGTTACCGTTATTTTAGCAGCGTCACCACCATCATTTTTCAGCAGGGATTCGAACTCCCCTATTTTTTGCCCATCGCTTGCAAAACTGTTCTTATTCACAATGTGGTACTGGATAAACTTACTTACTTTGGTTACATCCAAACCATCGGTAGGGGCAAAATTGGGCACACCTAATGAAGCCGCACCTATTGAAGGCAATAGGCCATCTTTTACAGCCTGCACAATTGCCGCATTGGTAGGGATTAAAAAAGTATAGAAAACACCATCAGTAATTCCACTTATTGCGCCTGTTGCCGGTGTATACAATATGCTTCCTTTCAGGTACTGGAAAAAATTATAATAAGGATCGGCTGGTAAAGTACCGTATTTCTCGATGTGTTTGCTGATAGGCAATACGGTATAGGTAAGGGCCTCTTTGCCATATACCGCAGCACCATTAACCGGAGTGGTGCCGATAGAATCGACCGGAATTGTTTGTTTGGCAACCAGGGTACTGTCTTGCGTACCTGCAGAAAGCAATTTACCCGATGCATATTTAATGTATTCGCCGTTCGAAGTTTCTAAAACTCCTGAACCCGTTGCAAAATTTGGGATATCCCTGTTCCCCAGCGGAATAATGTGGGTTTGCAAAATGCGTCTTAAGGCAACCAAATCTCCCCTTATCGGTGCCGATGCATAAAAAGGATCGTAATTGAATCCCATTTTTCTTAAAGTTACATCGGGGATCATCACTACAACATAGCGGAGGCTTGGCGTTTTAAGCGCAGTGGTTAAACCAAAATAAATGAGCGCCTGTTTCATCACATTGTAATCAGGATCAAGATTAATGTTACCATAAACGGTAGAGAACACGCTTGCATTCTGCGCCTTATTAATGCCGTATAAAAAGCCATTACTTAATGCTTGTTTATCAATTACATCGGCGGTAGTACGGGTAGTAATATCGTTCAGGAAGTTAGGCGTAGTGCTAAACTTACTCGGCCAAACAGTAGTGGTAAACAGGTGCGAATTCACAAAATCCTTAATCACATCTGGTGCTACCACGTATAAATCGTTGAGGTTATTTACACCTTTTTTCTTCCAGTATTTAAGCAGAACATTTTGTGCGTAAGTATTAACCGCGGCATTGGTAGGTGCAAATATGCTGTAAGAACCCTGCTGGGCATCGTTGGCATCAACTTTCAGGTAATTTTCGTTGTTTGGCGAAAAAGCCAGTAAAATGCTGTATGTTTTGGCATAAACGTTAGCCGCTTTACCTGTGAGGACTTCGTAACGGTGAGAGATATCGGTATTTAAGGAATAGGTAACAAACTTATCCAACAGGCCTTTGAAAACACTGTAATCGGCTTTTTCATTGATGTATTGATCGATACTTTGTGGAGGCGTTAACACGCGGTCTACCACATGGATTACCCCATTTTCGGCGATGATATTCTGTTGCCCGTCTACTAATCTGGCTGCGCCAATATTGTTGCCATTGTAACTGCTGTTGGGATAGAAAAAGTTATAGTCGGCCGCTGAGAGGCTATTAAAGGTCATGTAAGGCGACAGGAAATAACTGATACTTTTATTGTTGAAATCGCTGGAGAGGTAAGAACCATTGCGATTGGCCGCAATTACCTTAATGGCATTACCGCTATTGTCTTTCCCATCGTAAACAAAATCGTAGTAAACCGTTCTTCTTCTGAAAGCACTGTTTTTCACAAAGCCCTTAACAGAGAAAAAATCGCTCAGCCTTTCTATCTTTTCACCATCGTAAATCATCGAATAACGTACAATTTTCGAAGCGAGATCAACCGAAACTTCTGTGAGGTTATTATCTTTTAGGTAGGTAGCAAAAGCTTCATCAGTTGGTGCAAAAACTGTCCACGAGCCTGCTGCGCTTAAAGTTTCCTTGTAACCGGCCTTATCTACACAATCTAAAAACTTAGTGAAAGTACCTTTGGCCTGGAGCTGTTGATAAATCGGATCGCCCAAATTTTCGGGACGGCCATAAAACTCATCAAATTCCTTTTTCCGGCAACTGCTCAGAAAAAAGATAACTGTCAAAAAGACGATTAAAAATCTGGGTAAAATTATACGCATAGCAATTTTATTGGATAACGGCCATTAAAAATACTGGGCAATAAAAAGCTAGGTATCTAAATCAATTAGAAGTTTGCAGAGATAAAAAATTGACTAAAAATGATGCGTAGATTTTTATTGCATAGAGTGGTATTAACGTTCGTTAATTAAATTTTGGTTAAAAGGTTATCTGGTTAGAAAAATTATTTCTTAAATATAAAAACGTGCAATAAAAATCCCATCCTGTACTATCCTGCCTTTTTATTGTAAAATATTAGCATGAATGTAAAACAGCAGTTTTTGGATCGCTAAATCGATTAATCTTAACGAAAATTAAAATGTTAAATATTTTTCGACTGATTACGCATACATGATTTTAACAAAAAATGTGAATATGGGGGAGATCGTCATTTCGACAGTAGTGGAGAAATCTATCTTGAAATCATTTTGCTGCGCTGAGCACTTGGTGATTGACGAGTGCATTAAGATTGCCAGTCAAGTTGGCAATGACGGGAGGCGTTAAGGTGGGTAAAAACGTGTGTACACCATAGGTGTTGGCAGAAATCTTAAAGCTTACGCATCAAGGCTTCTCTTAATTATAAAGGTTTAGTAATTCTATTACCGAACTACTAAACCTTTATAGCAATGACAATGAAGGTTTAAATTTCATTCTTTTAATGATAAGGTGTAATGGTTACCGGCCCTATTAATCCGGATGGCATTACCTTCCAGTTTGTGGCATCAAAATCCTTATAATTGATGTTCACAAAATTGATTTCATGGTAATTGCGCCAGGGTATTTTTTTAATGTCCATATCCCTGATCCGGTTGGCCATTAAATTAACCACTTCTATTTTAATGGTATTGGTGCCTGCTTTCAGGTATTTGCCAATACGGGTTTCGAAAGGGATGCTCCACAAAATACCTACTTCTTGCCCGTTAATCCATACCCTTGCGCTTTCATCAACCTGGTTCAGGTTTAGCAGATATTCTTTGGCCGTTTTCTCTTTTAAATCAAAGCTAGAGCTATACACGCCAGTTCCCGAAAAGGCCTGCAGTTTAGGATCGCTTAATTCCGTCCACGATACCAGTTGACTGAGCTGCTGATCGGCAGGAATTTCTGGTCCGCCAGCGGTAAAATGCAGCTTCCAGGGTTTAGTTATGGCTATTGGATTAGCAGCCTTATTGAGGTAAAGCCAGGGTTTATTTTCGGCTACATTGCTTCCAACCTGCAGCACCAGGCTTTCGCCCGATTTAATCTGTACACGCACTTTTCCATTATTTATTTCAGCCAAACCTACCGCCGTACTTTGCGGGTCCATAATCAACACCGAACCAGCTTCATTCAATGCCAGAAAGGTATCGATATCTTTAGCGGTATGGTTAACCAGATAGTAATATTTGCCTGTGGTGGTTTTTCTCCTGATAAACTGTAACCCTAAATCGGTCAGGGCTTCGCGTTTAACTGCAACTGATTGCAAGCTTTTTTCAACATCACTGCTTAGTATGATTTCGCCTTTCCCGGTTTTAAATGTTTTAATACCATCGTTTCCTTCTGTAAAAGTAAGTTTGGCCAAAATAGATTTTAACTGCCCCTGTCTGGCGCTCAGGTTATTTAAACCGGGAACATCTTGCGGTAAAGCCTGAAAAATCACTTTAGCCCCATTATTGGCCAGCTGTATAATCGTGGTTAGAGTTTCAACACTCATAATTTCGCATTGCGGAATAAGCAATACCTTGTATGGAACCGCTGCGTTGCTGGTGCTGATCTGTTCGCCATTTATGGTCGATTTCTTCAACAACCTGTCGGATGCGAAATCGTAGGCATAACCCGATTTTGAAAGCTGTTTTGCAAGTTTATAAAATGGTGTCGGATGCAGCCATTCGTCTACATCATGCACTTTCAGCGCCATATCCAGGCCTTTGGCCT
This sequence comes from Pedobacter ghigonis, assembly GCF_903166585.1. GTDB lineage: Bacteria > Bacteroidota > Bacteroidia > Sphingobacteriales > Sphingobacteriaceae > Pedobacter > Pedobacter ghigonis. Next base: position 226,939 of record NZ_CAESCM010000005.1, on the reverse strand, counting down.
TATTCCAAACATCGTAAACCGGCCAATAAATCAAAATTTCGTTATCGGCTTGCCCCGACTGGAGAATAGACTGACAGCGGGCAATATAATTGTTTAATCCCTGCGCCTGCGGCCATAAACTGTTGTTTGGATTCATTTCTACCGAAGCATAAAACAACCAGCCCGGCCAGGGCACATTGGCTGGCGAATTGGTGGTACCGTGGTAAAAAACATGGTTAATACCCGATAAAAACAACTGCTCTACCTCTGGTTTGCACTGCGAAAAAGAAGTTTTAAAGTGCTCGGTAAGCCAGGTAAAAGTTTCTGATGAAATGAGTTTTTTGCCTCCTGTATGCCCTGCTGATGAAGCAAATTTAGACATGATCGGATCGGGATCTACGTTTCTGACATCGCCGGCATCGCGTCTGAGTCCGGCAATTGGAAAATAGCTGGAACCAAAAATTTCTGTTTCGGGAATATCAACTGCTCCATACAAATCGAGCAGGTTACCCGGCGAACCATGCGATTGGTTTTTGGTTTTCGATTGAAGGCCGTGTGCCCAATCGGTCCAGTTTTGGGTAAAGTTATGGAGCAAAAGTTCGTCCATAGTCTCCCTGTAATCGGATTTTAAACGGGCTATGTTTTCGCCGGTAGAGTCTTTACTACTTAAATCTTTAAGGTAGCCGGCTAAATCATAACCCCTGTTTTTCTTAAATTCCTGCAAAAAAGTGGGTGTCCACGTGGCGCCATACACTTCGTAACTATCGTTAAAAAACGACCTGATGCCTTGTGGTTTTCCGGCAAAAGCATCTGAAAATCTTTTTAAGTAAACATTTACAGCATTTTTATCCAGATGATCTAAAGTAAAACCCTCGCCTCCGGGTGCCGCACGTTTAACCATTTGCCTGGTTTTACCTGCAAAGGCAGCATAAATAGCCCAGTTTCCACTACCAGACGACCAGTTTAAGTTGCCGTTTCCGTCAACTTTTGAAAGTAGATCGAGTACCTGGCCATTTTCGCTATAAGCGGTTACAGCTTGTAACTGTGCAAATTCCTGTTTGGCTTCTTTAACTTTAATGGCTTCGGTTAATTTTTCACCGGCTTTCAGGGCATATTGCTGAACAATTAATTTGGTGGCGGCATTTTCGGGCTTAATTTGCGGACCACCAAATGGCCAGCCTGTGCCTGTATTCATGTCTACACCTAACCCCAGGGCATTGGCTTTGTTAACGGTAAAATGTAAGCTATTCATCCAGGCAGGCGATAAAAAATCAAGATATTGTTTTTCATAGCCCTTAGCGCCATAAATAGGGGTAATTTCTACCCCACCCAATCCTGCATCCTTATATTTTTGCAATACGGCACTCAGATTCTGTTCGTCGACAGCGTTGCCCATCCACCACCAGCGGGTCCAAGGTTTCATTTGCTTTTCGATAACAGGCCAGCCACCTGTATTTTTTACTGGTTTTTGTGCTTTGGCTATCCCAAAAGTTAGGGTACCAAGCAGCAGGACAGGAAAGATTTTATGTAATTGCATCATTTTAATCTAAATGGAATACCATTTCTAATGGGAATGTTTTTGGAGAATGATCTGCATTGGTTTCCATAATATCGGCCATGTATGCCCACCACTTGTGCACAATTTGGGTGCTGCCCAAATCTTGCGATGAACTTCCATTTTGCTGCTGAACGGCAAAGAGCGTGTTGGTTTCTTCATCTAAAAAGATAGAATAATCGCTGATGCCATTCTCTTTTAACAAAGTTACGAGTTCAGGCCAGATTTCATCATGGCGCTTCTTGTATTCTGTTTCAAAACCGGGTTTAAGTTTCATCTTAAATGCAATTTTCATGTTTTCGATTTTATTTTTTTAGTGGTTTTGTTAAAACCCGTTTATTTTAAGTCGTCGTCATTCCCGCGCAGGCGGGAATCTTTACGCTACCTCCAAAACCAACCAAGGCATTACGATTCCCAATCAAGTTGGGAATGACGAAAGCGCCAGACGCATCTGCCATGCTTAGTGTCCTTGACCAACCTGCCTAATTTACTACAATATTCAAATCAGCGCTGTTATCTCCGACAGATTTGACCCAAAGTATTTTGTTTTTAATATCGTAAAACCAGCCTCCTGTTTTATCCAATGCGCCTGGTGTTTTCTCTATTTTTAACTGCGTACCGTTTTCGGTAACGGTTGTAGGCGCTGTTTTTCCAGTCCAATGTATTTTAGCCATGTATTTATGGCTAGTTGCTTTAAAATTCCCGGCAGGCTTATTCACGTTGAGTGTAAAACCTGTCGATTTTAACGAAGCGGTAATGGTGGTTAAAGCAAAATCTTCTTTTTTATAGGCTGCGCTTAAATTATCATCTTCATAGAGTTCATATTTAGATTCACCATAGGGAAAAACATCCAGCGTAATTATATCAACCGGTTTTTCGCCACTGTATGCCATTTCTGGCTGCATCGGAATAATACTGCCAGCTTTTACAAACAATGGAATGGTATCTAAAGGCGCTACAACATGATGATAACTTTTACCATTGTATTGCTCCCCTGTCCAATAGTTAAACCAGGTACCTTCGGGCAGGTAAACCGAGCGGGTAATAGCACCTTTGGTTGTAACGGGCGCAACCATTAAATTATCGCCAAATAAATATTGATCGCCAATTTCGTACACATTTTCGTCATCCTGATAGTTTAGCACTAAAGCCCTCATCATCGGTAAACCTGTTTGGTATTGCTGGTGCATACTGGTGTAGAGGTAAGGGAACAAACGGTAGCGCAACAAATCGTATTTTTTAAAATTACGCAGGGCATCTTCACCATATTTCCAGGGTTCTTTATAGCCGGGATGATCCATTCCAAAAACCAGTGCAATGGGACTGAACATTCCAAACTGAACCCAACGGATATACAATTCGGGATCGGACTGATGTTCAAAACCGCCCATACAATGTGCCCATGAGCCTACGCCTGATAAACCTACATTTAAACCTGCCTTAATAACGGGCGCAAAATATTGCCATTCGCTGGGCCAGTCGCCGGCAAAAATGTAAGGGTAACGCTGTATGCCTGAGTAACCTTCTCGGGTTTGATTTAATCCCCTAAAGCCATTAAATTTTTCAAATTCCAGAAACGGTGCTTTGGCATAAGCCACCGGAAAGAGGTTGTGCAGGCGCTCTGCATCTTTTCCTGTTGGCCCTACTTTTTCACTTTCGTTGGCGAGTGCACCAAAAGCACTTCCTTCGTCTGTTTTCAGGAATTTAGCGCCTAATTTTGCAACGCGCATTACGCCATTATCCCACCACCATTGTGTGGCCTTTTCATCAAAAAAGTTTACAAATTCGCCCGGTTTACCATTTTCGGGATAGGTATAACCTTTTTCCCTGGCCTGATCTAACAGGTTTAATTTTTTGGCATTATCAAACCTCGGGCGAAGGTGCAAGCCTACCATTTTATAGTTCATAGCATAAATGCTATCGAACATCGATTTTGGATCTTTAAAAGTTTCCCTCCACTCAAAAGAAGTAGCACCTTTTCCACCGTTTTCGCCAAATAAGCGCCAGGTCGAATCGAGCCAAAGCAAATCAACGGGAATCCCCAGCGACCTGTATTTTTTTGCCAGTTCAACCACGTAATGATCGGAAGTTTGTGCTTCGTAGCCCCAGGTGCCACCACTATAAGTACCCGCATGTAAGCCTAAGGCAAACTGAGGCAACATTGGCGATTTACCTGTAATGCTGGTATAGTAATCTAAAATAGCAGGGAAAGTTGGTCCATACATGAAATAATAATCCAATTCTCCATCAGCCGCCTTAAAGCTGTACTGGTCTCTTTTCGAAGCCCCCATGTCCCATTCGGTAGCGAAAGAATTATGCAGAAAAATGCCATATCCTTTTGTGCTCATAAAAAACGGAACCGGGCAATAATTGGCTTCCAGTATGTTGTAAGCGCCGATAGCATGTGGCAAACCTTTACCCCGTCCAACATTTAAAGTTACTTTTTTGAAACGGCGGTCCATAAAATCCATGCGCTCGCCAAAGCCAAAGAAATGCTCATCGGCCTGCAGTTTTTTGGTTACGCCAACCCTGGTATCTACTTTAGTTATTGCGTTGTTTGCGTCGCTGCTTAACAATTTACCTTTGGTATCATAAACATCAAGTCTAAACGGCGATTTATACAATTTAACAGTCAGTTTGGCGGTAGTTAGCAAAAAATGATCCTGCTTATCCGAAACTTTAAAGTTAACATCGTCCCATTTGTACTGAATTACCATCAGGTTTTCATCGGCTTCGAATTTACCGTTCCAGCTGGTTCTGATGCGGAATATTTCTGGTGTGCAGAATTCAAATTTCACCTCCCCTTTGGTGGTCGAAAATGAAATGATATTTCCTGCTTTTTTAAAACCGGATTTATAATCGCCTATACTTTGCGCCTGGGCAAAAGACAGGGCAAAAATTAAGGAGAGGGCAAAGACTATAAGTTTCTTCATTGTATTATTTTATTTCCAACTGGTTAAGCACTAATCCCGGATCGAGCATATAGATTTTAACTGTTGATTTACCTGTTTTATTTACCTGATGTTTGGTTATACCCGAAGCGTAACCTTGCAATACATTCTGTTTCCAGATGTTATTTTCTGAAGCCGGAGAAATATTAATTACCTGAGGCTGATCATCATTAACCGAAATGGCATAACGCACTTTTATACCGCTATTAACGCCCTGGGTAGGTAAACACTTCACCTCAACCTGGTGTTCACCCTGCGTTTTAAAATCAATGTTATAGCTAACAAAAGGTGCATTTTGCAAGTCTTTTTCGCTAAAAGGTTTAAATGTAAAAGGAAGCACAGAAATGCCATTGCCACCCAGACCGAGTCCTTTAAGGATTTGTAATGAAAGTTCTTTTGGCGATGATTTTGCGAGATATTCAGCTGCACGAACGGTTATTTTATCTTCGGCTTTCGCTTTAGGGGCCGATGACTGTGTCGCTACTGTATCTGCTACTTTGGGCATTTTAAAAACGGCCAAATCACGTGGTTTCCAGCTCATCATTCCGTTCCATTTGCCGCCTGCAATTTCTTCATTGTATTTTTTGGTAATTACCTGAATCTGATCAAAAGCTGCTTTCGATTTTTTCGAATAGCTTAAAGCCGATTGATCTCCGTTTGCAGCCAAGACCAAGCTTTTTTTGGCGTATAAAATTTTCTGGTTCATCAGCATCGCCCCTTCAACCGGGTAAAGGATCAGCTCAAAATAAGCATCTTTTAACCTGGCCGGAATTTGATCAGCTAAACTTTTGGCCTGATGATAAATCTTTTCGTAAGCGGCTAATCTTTCGTCTGCTTCTTCGTCGGTAAAATTAACACTGGCCATATGCTCGGGTTTGGCGGCTTGCGCCAGGCGATAATAAACTTCTTTTATTTCGGCAATCGGTTTTGCAAATTCGGCACCAAAGGTTTCGGCAGCCCAGCTTTCAGTATATCGATTGGCATTTTCGGGTTTCCATTGGTTTACATTCCAGGCCAGATCCATTGCAAACTGGGTTTCCATTTCTGCAGGTTTAATATCGCCCACATTAATTACCCAAAGGCGGTCGGCATTATACTGATAGGCTTTGGTTAACTCGTAAGCCATAAGCGATGGAGAAATAGAGGAAAGCCAAAGGTAATCTTGCGGTGCGCCCCAGTACGAGATATGGTAATACACACCGCTCCCACCCGATCGTTTTTGCTCTACGGGATTAGAAAGCTGGCGGATATAACCGTGATTATCATCCGCCCAAACAATCGTCACATCATCAGGTAGTTTTAAACCCGCCTGATATAAAGACAGTACTTCTTTATAAGGGCAAAAAATCTGTGGAATGGAACTTATAGGTTTAGTGATGTTTTTGCTCAAAATACTGCGTTGATCCGCAATTACCTCGCCCAGCAATTTTACCTTTTCATTTTTATCTTTTGGGCCGGGCATACTCCCATCGTGAATGCCACGCATCCCAACGGTATAAACCGATTCGTAATTTTTAGCCTGTTCTACGCGGTCGGTCCAATAACTTGCAATTTCATTTTTGTTGAGATCGTAACGCCACTCGCCCGGTTTCTTGCCATATTCGTGCTCAAAATTCTCCGCCCATTCAAAAACATTGTTGCGCAGCATGGGTTCGCAATGGCTCGAGCCTAAAATAATAGCGTACTTATCGGCCATTATGGGATTATTGGCATAATAATAAAATGCTTTGGTTGAAGGGTGCATACCCGGCCAGATATAATTGGCTTTTAGCCTGAGCAGCAATTCGAATATTTTGGTGTAGGTTTTGGGGCCAATGTCTTTTACATCTGTATCCATCATTTTAGCCGCCCAGGGTTGGATACCCCAGTCTTCATCATTAATAAAAATCCCACGATATTTAACTGATGGCGATTCTAGCAAAGGCTGCCCGGCTTTTACGTAGAGTGATTTTTTAGTTGCCGGTTTAACATCTGCCCACCAACAAAGGGGCGAAACACCCAGCATCCGCGACAGCTGAAAAACACCATAAGCCGTGCCCCTTCTATCGCTGCCAGCAATAACCAAAGCTCTTTTCACTCCTTTTACCGGATTTTCGATAACTGAAACAGAAAAGGTTTCCCACTTGCCAGATAAACTGGTGCTGTTGATTTTCCCTGACCTGGCCAGTTGATCGACATAAAACGACTGCCCCATTGTACCGACAATAATAGGATAAACACTTAAAGCAGTATTATTTTTCAAAACCTGAGCGGTTTGCCCCGTTAACAACTGAATATCAGCTTTAAAAGCTTCGGCAGCAATATGAACCACTTCAGCATCCTTTTCATCAATGTAAATGGCTGCAGGTTTTTCGCCATCAACAACAGGGAAAGCTAAAGCACTGTTAATTTCAGAAACAGCGATACCTGCTTTTTGTGCCCTGCTTTGTTCAGGCAGCAAAAAGAAGGAAATCAATACCAATAAACCCGCTAAATTTCTGAAATTCATGCTACCTACTTTTTAAGCTTATATACTTCGGTTCCGGCCAATAAAAAACAGCCCAAACCATAATCTTCAAAATCAGGCATGCTGGTATAGCTTACCGGCTGCCCATCTTTAGGTTCTTTACCTGTGCCCTGCATATAACCGATGAAACCATTTTTCTGAACGGCCTCTGTGCTCATGGCATTCCATGCTTTGGTAATAATTGGCAAATAAGTGGCCTTATCTAAAATGCCCTGGTTTACGCCCCAAGCCATGCCGTAGGTAAATAATGCTGTTCCGGAGGTTTCTTTGCCACCAAAATGCGTGGAATCGTGCAAACTCACATTCCAAAAACCATCGGCACGCTGAATAGGCACCAGTGCTTTGATCATTTCCTGATATGTTTTTAAATATTCGTTGCGGTGTGGTTCATTTGCTGGAATAATTTCCAAAACGCGTACGAGGGCAGCAACCACCCATCCATTACCCCTGCTCCAATAACAATCTTCGCCGTTTGGTTCTTTGTACGGTGGTACAAAATCTTTATCGCGCCACCAGAGTCCGTCTTTTGCATTGTACAAGCCACCACCTTCGGTATTTTTCGAATGCAGGTACATTTTGTACATGTAATTGTAATAGCTGGTATCGTTGTATAATTTGCCCAGTTTAGCAAAAACAGGCATACCCATTTGTATTGCATCAATCCAGGTCCAGTCGCTAACTTTGCCCGATTGCATCACCAGATCTATCGAAGCCTTGATATCTTTTATGCGCTCAGGTTGTTTATCAATCAGGTAAAGATCAATGTAAGTTTGCCCACAAGCCTGATCATCGGCATTTTTTGTGGCAATGCCATTTCTTAAACCCCAATTGTGTTTCTGTCCCCATTGAACAGCATAATCGTAATATTCCTTCTCAGGATTAATTTTATACAGGTTCATCAGGCCTTCGTAGTAAACAGCCCTTGTCCAGATGTTGCTTGGTCTTTCCTTATTGGTTATGATCGATTTGCCGGCATCAGGCCACTTATTCATGAAATAAGCGTTGGTAGATTTTAACACCTTTAAAACCTCTTTTTTATTCGGGATTTTCTGGGCGAAAAGTACCTGGGTGGCTATGCTGCATATTACTGCGGTGCTGAATACAAATTTCTTCATGTTATTTCGCTTATCTTAATTAATTGGTTTTAGGTTTAACTTTTAACTCATCCGGACTATCTTTTGTAAAGGTATCGAACTGAATTTTCGACGGACTTTCGAAGATATCTTTCACGGTGCTAAAAGCAACTTCATATTTTGGATTAAACTGGTTTGACGACATGTACTGCTGCAAGCTGAAATAAAGTTGCTGTGCTGCCGGAGCTTCTTTCAGATCGGGAGATAGGTTCGCGCTCGAAACAATCAGCTTTCCTTTACCCACCTTTGCTTCAAAAACCAGCGCCAGGCGACGGTTTAAGAACCAGGTATCGATTGGCTGTATAATGGGCCTAAAGCCAGCTGGAAAATCTTCGAGGTTCATTACCTGCGCTTTGTTTACAATTTCCCACCATTGCATATCGCTGTGAAAATCGGTTGGAAAACTGTTAAAAGTCGCATGCTTTGGATCGCATAAAATGCCCAAAGTATGAGGCGGGCGCATTTTAAACCAGGAAGTATTCCAAAAAACAGGTAAAAAAGTTTGCACCACTTCCTTCCCTTTTACCACCTTGCCTGATGCGTTGAGGAAAACATTGCCACCTGCGGCCAAAACCGATTGGGCTTTATCATCTAAACTGGTACAATAATATACGTCGCTTTTAACCTCTGGCAGCTGCGCCGGATAGACCCAGAAATTCCAATCGTTGGCAAACTCAGTTCCATCAACTGTAACTTCCAGTTTTAGTTTTTCGGCCTTGGTGATGGTATTTAAAGGAATTTTAATCTCTCCGATAGCAATGCAGTTGGTAACCGCTAAAGTTTTAGGACTGAAATTACCCTTTGCAATAATAGCACCGCTGTCATCTTTTGCCGTCCAGGAAAGTTTTGCATTTTCAATAGGTGCTTTGCCAAAATGCGCTACTTCTACCGCAGCCTCAAGGGTTTCGGCATTGGTAAACACAAATTTCGAAACTTTTAATAAAGGTACGGTACTATTAGAAAAACGCTTGAATTCTTTAGCCGTGATATATCCTTTTTCGTCCCAGAAAGCATCTAAAACACCAACCAGTGCTGTGCCCTGTCCCGGATAATCATTTAAAGATAAGAGCTGATAACCATTGTAATTGGGTGTTCGTAATGCTTTTTCGATTTCATTTTTATAGCAAAGTGCCTGTAATTTACCCGAAGCCATTAAAAAGTCGTGCCCCTGATCGGCCATATCGTGATCTTTAAGGTCTTCCTGAAACATTTCGAAATTCTTTGCGCGATAAACCCCGGTGTATTTTTTTATTTCGTCGAAATTCGGGAATGCACAATACTGTCCCATTTCGTGTGCTACAAAAGGCACCGTAAACTGCTCAATCTGTTTGGCATAGGTTGAAATACTTTCAGGTTTCCTGCCCCAGTCCAACCCTCTGGCACCTGCACGCACCATAAATTCGTTGTTCGGAATAACCGGCCAACTACCGCCTACCGATGCGCCTGTGTACAACCTTCTCGAATCTTTGGCTTTCCAGTAATTATTAAATTTGGTGAGGTACTCTACCTGCCTGCCGCGTGGCTCATTTCCATAGGCCATCATACAAAAAGAGGCGTAGTTGCCATAGTTTTTAGTCATGCGGTTGGTTTCGTCGTAAATAAACTGATCAATGGGTTTACCATCTCCGATTGATGATCCATGATTGGCCCAGCTTGGTCCTTCAGGTTGCAGGTAAAATCCGATCTGATCTGCAGCAATAAAAGCGGCTTCGGGCGGGCACCAGGAGTGGAAACGCATGTGGTTTAAGCCATGGGCTTTAGATATTTTAAAGATGCGTATCCAGGCGGCAACATCCATTGAAGGGTAGCCCGTTAAAGGAAATTCGCAATTATTTACGGTACCCCGCAAAAACACCGGTCTGCCGTTTATTTCAAAAGATCTGCCTACAGCCTTAAACTCGCGCATCCCGAACTGTACTTTTTTCTCGTCCTTTTTACCATCTTTCGAAACCAAAGCAGCTGTTAAACGATACAGTGCCGGATCGAACTCATCCCAGGTGGCTATTTTATCGCCCATTGGCAAATTGATTTCCAATGTACCTTCGCCATTGGTAATTTGATAGGGCGCTATTACGGGTTTAACCTGCATTACATTTTTGGTATTGAAAGTTGCAGCAGAAAGTGTAATTTTTCCGGTAGCAGATTGGCTGGCACTGGCTTTAAGCTGAATTTTAACTTTAGCCGATTTATTTTTTAAATCGGGGTAAACCTGTATATCTTCAAAATAAACGGGCGAGCCTGCCACCAGTTCCATTTTGCCTACCACACCATTCCAGTTGCCCTGGGTATGATCGGTCAAGCTGTGCGAATCCTGCCCCACATTTATGGCCTTGATGCGGTTATCGATTAATAAGGTAATGGTATGTTTTCCGGCTTTTAAATTTGCGGGCAGTTCAAAATTCTGGGCTACCACAAAAGTAAACTGGGTGCCTATCTCCATATCATCTATCCAAACCCGTGTTTCTGAATGGGGATATTCTAAAGAGAGTACCATCCTTTTACCCTTCCAGTTGGCTGGGATTTCTACATCTTTCTGATACCATGCCGCGCCAGTATAATGCTTAGCCGGTGTGAGCCAAAAAGGTATTTTAAGGTTATCGGCTTTGCGATATTTGGCTAAACGTGGATGAAAAAAATAGGAACTATCGTATATACTGCCCGTCCATTTTGTTTTAAGGGTAATATCATCACCTTTTAAATTTTCGGCCATTGACCCGGGCACCTGAATAGCTTCGGGAAGAACGGTTGAGTACCATTTCCCTTTTAAACCTTCATCCTTCGCATCAATTTTGAAACGCCATTTGCCTGCCAGCGAAATACTTTGGGCATGGCTTTGCGCAATGCTCAAAATAATGAAAGCAATGCCCATGAGTACTTTTAAAATTCGGTTAACTTGTATCTGCATAAATAGGACGGTTTTAGCACCGCTGGTATTTGGTTAGGCTGTTAAAATAAGACAATAATCGCATGTTGGCATCCTGTAGTATCCTGCTTAGGTATTATTTGAGGTACTGGTTAAGCTTGTTATTTGGTAAAGACTTTAATCCCGTTACAACAGCCGCGGCGTTTAATTTTGCGCCTGCTTCGTTGGTATGGGTATGATCTTTCTCGGTAAAAAAGGTTTTAACCTCTGCGGCACTTAAGGCAGCGTATTTATCTTTAATGATTTTGTTTAAGGGGATAAAATCGATTTTTTCGGCTTTGGCCACTTCTTCTGCCCAGGTAGCATAGCTATCGTTAGCTAAAACGACCTGATCATCCTTAACCGGATTACGCGGAATTGATGAACAGATAATCGGTGTTGCACCTTTGGCTTTAATATCGTTAATAAATTTGCGCATGTACCAGCCGTAGGTATAAACGGTTTCCTGCTTTTTCTTGATGGGATTGTAGGTGTCTTTGCTTTCCATACCAATCCCTTTTATGGTGCCACGGGCACGGGCAGTATCATCTAGCGGACTGCTGTCGTTATGCCCGAACTGCATCATTACGAAATCGCCTTTTTTAATTTTCACCAGCACAGCATCCCAAAGGCCGTTGGTTTGAAAGGTACGGCTGCTGGTTCCACCCAGGGCATCATTTTCGACTATTATTTTATCGGTATTGAACAAGTTGCCAATAAAACTTCCCCAGCCCCACAAAGAACCATCGCCTTTGCCTTTTCCGTTTTTTACGGTCGAATCGCCAATGAGGAATAAAGTGGGTTTAGCCTGCTGCTTTAAAACAATGCAGGAAGAAAAAATAATGAACGCGGTTAAGAGAATGAGGTATAGGTATTTAGTTGATTTCATTTTTGAATGTTTACACCCTTCGGGCTTGATTACACAGATTAATTGATTGCATAGATATTTGGGATCGTCATTTCGACTGAAGCGTAGCGGAATGGAGAAATCTATTACATAAACCTCGCAGGTTTAATTTGAAGTTCGTTAAAAAACCTGCGAGGTTTTGTTTCAAAGCAAATACTTCTTCAAATCACAATCCTTCAGCGACTTAATTCCCTCTACTACCGATTGAGCATTCACTTTTGCGCCTTCTAAATTGGTATGGGTATGATCGCCGGGGAAATATAACTTCACTTTATCCGGACCAAGCGCGTCGTATTTATCAGCGGTAATTTGATTCAGGTCGACGAAATAAGCATTTTCTTGTTTGGCTACTTCTGCTGCCCATTTGCCAAAATCGTTACTGGCACGTACTACTTTACCATCTTTAAAAATGTTTCGCGGAATTATGGAAACAACAATCGGCGTAGCTCCTTTTGCTTTTGTTTCGCGCACAAATTTGCGGATATACCAGCCATAGGTATGCACGGTTTCTACTTTCCCATCGGGCCAGGTTAAAACTTTGGTTTCTTCGCCAGTTCCTTTTAAAACACCCCTTCTCCCTGCTTTTGTGGTGTCGGGTGCGCTGCCATCGTTATGGCCAAACTGCATGGTCACGAAATCGCCGGGCTTTAATGTTTCCAAAACCTTATCCCAGCGACCTTCTGAAAGGTAAGTACGGGTACTCCGGCCAGCCATGGCGTTATTTTCGACGTGGATTTTTGTGGTATCGAAAAGTTCGGCTATGGGCGTTCCCCAACCCCAGGTTTCTTTATTGGAGTTGCGAACGGTAGAATCGCCAATGGTATGCAAAGCTGGTTTATGTGGTGCAACAAAAGCAAGCGTGGCAAGGGTAATGATTACTCCGGTTAGGATGTAGCTATATTTTTTCATGATGATTTATTGAAAATTGCGGTGGTTTTTAATTGGTTTGATATTGGGTTTTGGCGGTTGGTTCATATCATCGCCCATGTAAAAACTGGTATGTGGCGGCTGGTTGTAGCCTACATTTTGCCAGGCAATACTTAAGCGGTACTGCGGATCGTGCATAAAAGTGTAAAAGCGGTGCGTGGTTGGAATGGTAGTGGTAAATATCCTCAATTCGCTGGCATCGGCAGTACGGTAAATCACTTCCTCGCGCCAATCGCCCAAAATATCGGCCGATAATGCAGGGGTAGATTTGGTTCCATTATTGGATAAACAGTTGTAGGCCCTGGCGTTCAGCAGGCGAATTGTTTTAGCATTTTCATAATCCCATTTATCAATCGAAGTGCTGTTTAAAAGTTCGCTCTGGCAGTCGCCATCCCAAAAAATACCGAAGTTAACGCTTGGGGTGGTATTCGAAATTTTGTTGCCTTTAGCATCAAACATACCTGTGATTCCTGCCCCGGCCACCCAGCACTCGGATCCCCGGTATCTGGGGTCGATGTTTAACGCCAGTCCTCTCCCCGGTCCTTCGCCATCCGCCCCAGCACTTACCGAAGCTTTCTTCCACAAAACCTCTCCGGTTCTGGCATCCCTGAAGTTTGCCCCGGCATCCGAAAACCTTTCCTGAATATCGAAAACTTCCAATCCGGGCCTGTCGGGGTCCAGATCGCCAACGTGTAAAGCATCGCCATGGCCTAAACCGGTGGTATATAATCCTTTTCCATCATCATCGATGGTCATGGCGCCATAAATAATTTCATCCTTACCATCGCCATCTACATCGGTAATACTCAAATTATGGTTTCCCTGACCGCTATATCGCTTATTGTCAGATTCAGCACTATCGAAAGTCCATTTTTTATGGAGGCTTTTTCCGTTAAAATCCCAGGCCGTTATAAAAGTACGGGTGTAATATCCCCTGCTCATAATTAAACTGGGGTGTTTTCGGTCGAGATAAGCTACAGCAGCTAAAAAACGGTCCATTCTGTTTCCATAAGCATCTCCCCAGGTCTTTTTTAGTTCTTCGGGCGAAGGATTGAGATTAGGAGAGCGGGCAGGAATAAAGTTAGTGGTCGTAATTTGAGCGCCGGTTAAGCCATCAAAAACAGTCAGAAACTCCGGGCCGGCTAAAATATATCCGCTCTTATTTCTCCAGTCTTTGGTCGAATCGCCGATTACCTTTCCTTTTCCATCCACAGTCCCATCTGCTGTTTTGCAAGCTATTTCTGCCCTGCCATCGCCATCCAGATCGTACACCATAAACTGGGTATAATGTGCCCCTTCGCGAATATTTTTGCCCAAGTTTATGCGCCATAAAAAGGTACCATCCAGTTTATAGGCTTCCAGTAAAGGCTCGGAGGTGAAACCAGGATGGGAATTATCATGCGCAATGCCTGCCTGGTGTAAAACAATTTCATATTCTCCATCGCCATCCAAATCGCCAACTGAAACATCGTTAGGTGTATAACCAGCTAAAGTTTTTAGGGGGACAGACAAATACGGTTTGGCAGCGGTATTTTTTTGTAAGGCAAAAGCAGCACTTTCATTCTGTTCTTTTCCATGGATAACCGGCTTTACGAACCATTCATTATCTACTGTAAAATCTGTTTTTTTATCGGTAAAAATTGTGGCACCGGTTATGGGTATCTGGTTTAATTTTACTACCTGGCTATGATCCGTTCTGCGGTAAAGGTTAAAGGCAATATCATCAGAATCGGTACCCAGCAGCCGCCAGCTTACAAAAACGCTGTCGCCGGGCATGTGTACCGCCACTACGCCCCTTCCCAATGTTTCCATCTGGCGTTGCGCCATTGCTGCTGCCGATAAAAGCAATCCGAAGCAAAAAATTAAAGCTTGTTTAATGGTACGCATGTTATTTAGGTTCTACAAGTACAATATTGGGTTTTGGGGCTTTCTTCATCCCGAAGCCGAAATAAAAACCGGTATGTGGTGGCTGATTATAGCCATCGTTTTGCCAGGCAATGCTTAAACGGTATTGCGGATCGTGCATCAATGTATAATTGCGGTGTTCGGTTGGGATAGTGGTGGTATAAATGCGTAAGCTCTGGTTATCATAGCTTCTCAAAATCAGTTCCTCGCGCCAATCGCCAAATAAATCGGCGCTTAAAGCCGGAGTCGATTTCGTTCCGTTGTTCGATACGCAGCCATCGGCCGTAAAAAGCCGCCCGCCATTGTATTTATCAATGTGGTTGCCATCTAAA
This sequence comes from Pedobacter ghigonis, assembly GCF_903166585.1. GTDB lineage: Bacteria > Bacteroidota > Bacteroidia > Sphingobacteriales > Sphingobacteriaceae > Pedobacter > Pedobacter ghigonis. The sequence goes on along the minus strand of NZ_CAESCM010000005.1, from coordinate 211,842 downwards.
AGTTCGCGCGATAAATCGCCATCCCAATAAATCAGGAAATTGGTAGACCGCGGCTGATCGCCAATCCTGTTCCCCTTAATGTCATATAACCCGTTCGATCCCGACCACCACATCTGTGCGCCATAACGGGTATTATCGATATTATCGGCCACGCCTCTGCCTACATCTTCATCATCCGAACCTTTCCAAAATATTTCGCCGGTTTTAGCAGCATAAACTGCTGCACCAGGACCTTTTGTACCTTCTTCAATTTCATGTACACCAAAAACTTCTAAACCCGGATGTTCGGGATCAAGATCTGAAACATGAATGGCATCGCCATGCCTTAAACCCGTGGTGTACAAACCTTTTCCATTATCATCAACACACATCGAACCATAAATAATTTCATCTTTACCATCGTCATCTACATCGGCAACGGTTAAATTGTGGTTTCCCTGACCTGAAAAGGGATTTTGTCCATTTTTACTATCAAATACCCAGCGCGAGCTTAATTTACCATTTCGCCAGTCCCAGGCAGCTAAAACTGTCCGGCCGTAATAGCCCCTGCACATTACCACACTGGGATGAATGCCATCTAAATAAGCTACACAAGCATTAAACCGATCTACGCGGTTACCGGTATTGTCGTTTTTGCCATTACCACCTTTACCACCCCAGGCTCCAATATCGCCACGGGCAGGAATGTAATCGGTAGTGGCCAGGGCTTCGCCTGTTCTGCCGCTAAAAACGGTTAAAAATTCGGGGCCATCCAATATCTTACCATTGCTGTTGCGATAATCTTTTGTGGCATCACCAATTACTTTTCCTTTGCCATCTATCGTGCCATCAGCAGTTTTACAAACCATTTCGGCTATGCCATCACCATCCAGATCGTACACCATAAACTGCGTGTAATGAGCCCCTTCACGGATATTTTTCCCCAGGTTTATTTCCCACAAGAAAGTTCCATCCAGCTTGTAAGCCTGAAAAATGGGCGGGTCTGTCAATCCGTTTGAAGAATTATCCCGGCCACGGCCGGTTTGGTGCACAATAATATCGTATTCGCCATCGCCATCCAAATCGCCCACCGAAACATCGTTTGGACTGTAGCCAGCAGGCGTTTTTAAAGGAATAGTTAAATATTGCTGAACAGGTTGGTTAGCAGCCAAAGTAAAAGCTTTACTGGCTTCAGCTTCATGGCCTTTTAAAACCGGTTTAACAAAATAACTGTTGGCCACACCAAACTTAACGCCGGCATCAATAAAGTTGCTGCTTTGGGTAATTGGGTCGTGGTTCAGCTTTATGGCTTCGCTGGTTCCGGTTTTACGGTAAAGGTTAAAAGCAATATCATCGGGATCGGTGCCCAATACGCGCCAGCCTACATAAACCGAATCGTTATTCTGGCGTACGGCAATTAGCCCACGCCCCAGTTTTTCCATCTGGCGCTGGGCAAAAATGGCTCCGGAATAAAATGTAAAGCCGATTAAACAGAAAATGAAGATTTTGATATTCATAACTGTTTTATTGAAAGTATAGTTTATACATATCTGTGTGTTAATTGGTTATTGAACTTTATATCCGATTTTGGTCGCCACAGCAACGCCCTTATCTGTAATTCCATCGGCTTTAACGCGCACATTGCTCTTGTTATCACCATTGTAAAAACTGATTGTTGCCTCTCCGTTTTCGTTTGTTTTTATACTGGGGTTCCAGAATATAGTGGTTCTTAAATCTTTACTTTGCGTAGCAGGATTGGCATAATTGGGCGAATAAAAAGTACGGGCATTGTAGTATCCGTTCAAATTAACATTTAACAGGTTTAAATTTGAGCCAAGCAGCGCCTCGTCTTTTAAATTCAGGCTTATGAGGTACACATCGTTACCGGTACTTCCAATTAAGTGCTGAATTTTCACCTGGTTAATCTGATCCATGGTTAAACTGTAGTAATCCAGTCGCTCAGCTACCAGTTCTTCCCTGTTGTTTACCTTAATCCTGGGCCTTATTCTTTTCCCGTTGGCGATAAAAGTTATCCCTTCGTTACTGATACTATCGCCCTCATCTGCCGGCATAGCGCCATTGGCCTTGGTTAACAGAAAATGTTCCAGTCCTTTATACGAATAATCGGCAGCAGTAATGTTAAAAACCTGCTCGGGATAACCGAATGTGGTTAAAGTTTCTTCAAAAAGATTCACCTGCCTGCTCTTTGCTGCTTTAATTTCCACTTCGCTCAGGGTAATGGAATCGCCAAATTTATAGGTACGGTTATAATCCATGCGTTTACCCAACTCTACATTTAAAGGATTTGGAATACCCGTTTGTGGCATTTTTAGCGAAGCCAGGTTTAAGGGCTTAATTAAGGTATCGATCTTCAGCCAGCCTCCTTTTTTGCCTTTATCGTCTTTTGATGAAATTTTAATGGCCTGGTTGCCGAACCATTTTAAGCCGTCGAGAAAATAATTTCCTGCCTGATCGGTTTTGGTAGTAAAAAGCTTATCGCCTGTAAAATTAGAGCCAAATAAAGTGATGTTCATGTTGGCCAGTGGTTTATTGGCCAGTTTTTCTCTTACCGAACCTTTAATGGTAATACCTGGTTCGGGCATGTAGCTGATTTTAATACTCGAATCGGCCAGCTTTTTCCATAAATAATCTCTCCAACCCTGGGTAAGTAATAGTAAATCGAGCTGTTTTAACCGTGATGGATTGCCTGGATCAAAATATTGCGCAGCATTTTTAACCTCTCCCCTAACCTCCGATTGCAGCAACAGATAAGCCATGATATTTTGCCCGTCATCCGGAATCATTTCATCAACAGCCGCCAGAGAGAGGGTAGTTTTAACTGGCTGACCAAGCGTATTGCTCGTTTTAAGCTTTAAAGTCACCTTCTCGCGGGGTTTGTAGGTGGCCTTATCTGCCGTTATGGCCATCTGGATATTTTCATCACCCTGGATAAATACGAGCCTTTCGCAATTAGGCCTGCCCTGGTCATCAAGGAGTGTAAGTGCCGAAATTCCCTTTGGAAAACCTTTGGTTGGGATGCTCACCGAAACCGTAGGCTTGCTGAGTTTGATAGCACCTGAGTAAATTACATCACTGGCATGTTTAACCAGAATGGATATACTTTTATCTTTTAATTCGGCGAAAACGGGAGAATTGGCACTAATTATTGCTTTAATATTGGCCGAATCGGTAGTAATGTGCAGCGATAGGCCTTTACCCAATATAGCCGGCAACGTAGCCGAAAATTTTTCCTGGCCATAATAGCCGGCAACGCGGTACTTTTCGCCTGGTTGAGGTGTTAAGGCAAAAATGCCCATTCCGGCTTCGGTACTGTTAAATGTGGCAACGGTATCGCCCTTGGATGAGATTATACTTCCGGTTGCTTTTAGCCCGTTTCCCAGTTCATCGTTGGTTTTAAAAGCGACCACGCTCGTTAAGCCCTCAACCAGCGAGCCACCTTCGGGGAAAAATGCAATCGATTTTGATTTGGCTGTTGCTGCCTCATCGTTCTTTTTCGCCGCGTTACGGGTAAAATAAGATGCGTTTTCTACAATATTATTGCTTACGTATATTCTTTTCTGAAACACAAAATCATTACCAAAATTCCGCATCCAGCTGGTGTATGCCCTGATATTGTACCAGCCTGAAGGAATGGAATCTTTCAATTCGAAATCGCCTTTGCCCAAACCGCCATCAATTCTGATAATTTTACTATCGAGCACAAGCGATTTTGAAGAAACCAGCTCTACATACAGGTTATTGCTGGTAGCAGTTAAACTTGTACTTTTTCCGTTAACCAGATAGGCGCTAAACCAAACCGTTTCGCCGGTGCTGTAATAGGCCCGATCGGTTTGCAGGTAGGCCTTTTCAAAAAAGAGCTTTAGTGTTTTCGGATCGGTGTTGGCAGATACGCTTTTTTGCTGTGCGAAACCATAAAATGCAAATACATTTAGCAGCGTAAGCAAAAGATATTTTTTGAAATCCATATTAATTTTTAGATGGAATGAAATTGCTTTCCGGGCACAAACAGTCCTGCAAAAAACATCATCAATACCAGAAATATTGGCGTAAAGAAGGCTCATCGTGTGCAATTGGTTAGCGAATGTTAACAGAAGCGTGGTAACAACGGTTAATTGATTCAAGCCGAATGTAACTAGTATATTTTTAACGTGCATCCTGTAGTATCCTGCTTTTTTAGCATGACAATATGTTATAAGAAAGATTTTAAAGGTTTCTTTAAAACAAATTAAAAACATCAAGTAAAAAGTTACTTTACTAAACCCTTTTACTACTCCCTGGCTAATTTTCGCCCGTCATATAATTATTGTGAATGCTAATATGCTAGAATTTATGAACAAAATTGACAAGCAACAAAAAAATAAATGTTAAATTAACGTTTATTATTCTAAATATTTTACTTTTACGATTAGAATCTTCCAAATATTAAACCGTATGAAATTAAATTCTCCTTTAAAGGGTGCAATATGTGCGTGCGCGATGTATGGCCTAACCGGCTTTGGCTTAGCGCCCAACGCATTTGCACAGGCACCCAAAACCATTAAAGTAAGCATCGATCAATCTGTGGCCAAAGTACAGCCCAATATGTGGGGTGTATTTTTCGAAGACATTAATTTTGGTGCAGATGGTGGTATTTATGCCGAGCTCATCAAAAACCGTTCGTTCGAGTTTGCCAAACCTTTAATGGGCTGGAGTATTCAAAGAAAAAGACCGCAGGAAGGCGAGATATTGGTGGTAAACCGTAAGGAGGTGAATACCGCTAATCCCCGGTATTTACAGGTAAAAAAACAAACCGACGATTTTGAACTTGTTAATGAGGGCTTTAAAGGAATTGGTGTAAAAAAAGGCCTGCGTTACGATTTTTCAGTCATGTACCGTCAAGCCCAGCCTGGGGTTAAACTCGTACTCCTGTTAAAAGATGCCAACAACAAGGTAATTGGACAAGGAAGCTTAACTCCTGATCAAACGGGGAACGACTGGAAAAAGCAATCGGCTAGCTTTACGGCTACCGAAACCGACCCTAAAGCCAAATTCTCTATTTTATTTCAGGGCAATGGAAATATCGATCTGGATATGATCTCCTTGTTTCCCGGCGATACCTGGAAAAACCGTCCGCAAGGTTTAAGGGCAGATATGGTACAGTTACTGGCCGATATGAAACCCGGCTTTATCCGCTTCCCTGGGGGCTGTATTGTAGAAGGAACCGATCTGGCCAACCGTTACCAATGGAAGAAAACTATTGGCCCGATTGAAAACAGGCAATTGATTATGAACCGCTGGAATGCCGAGTTTGCACACCGCCCAGCACCCGATTATTACCAAAGCTTCGGTTTGGGCTTTTTCGAATATTTTCAACTGGCCGAAGATATTGGCTCGGATGCTTTACCAATCTTAAACTGTGGTATGGCCTGCCAGTTTAACTCGGCCGAAGTGGCTTCACTTGATGAACTTGATCCTTATGTACAGGATGCTTTAGACCTGATTGAATTTGCCAATGGCGATATCACCACCAAATGGGGCAAAATGCGCGCCGATTTAGGTCACCCGAAACCTTTCAATCTAAAAATGATGGGCGTGGGTAACGAAAACTGGGGACCTCAATATTTAGAAAGGGTAGCGATTTTTACCAAAGCCATCAAAGCCAAATACCCTGATTTTAAACTCATCAACAGTTCGGGAACCGACCCTGAAGGCGATCGCTTTAACCTGTTAAACAACACTTTAAGAAGCAACAATGCCGATTTCATCGATGAACATTATTATCGCCCGGCCGATTGGTTTTTAAAAAATGCCGGCAGGTACGACAATTATCCACGTAACGGCTCAAAGGTTTTTGTAGGCGAATATGCTGTACATGCCAGTGGCAATATTACCGGTAATAATAAAAACAACTGGCAAAGTGCGCTGGCATCTGCCTCTTTAATGACGGGCTTGGAGCGCAATGCCGATGTGGTACAAATGGCTTCTTATGCCCCGCTTTTTGCGCATATCGATGCTTGGCAGTGGGCTCCTGATATGATTTGGGTGGATAACCTGAAATCGTATGGCACGCCTGATTATTATGTACAAAAACTTTTTTCGACCAATAAAGGCACAGATGTGGTAGCCATTACTTTAGGCGATAAAAACATTACCGGCCAGGATGGATTATACGCTTCTGCGGTAACGGATAAAGGCAGAAAAGAGCTGATTATTAAAATCGCCAATAACTCAGATCAGGCTCAGGCTATTGATTTTAACCTGGATGGGAAACTTAAATTGAAAAGCAAGGGCACCAGTGAAGAACTGGCCAATACGAATTTAAAGCAGATTAATTCTTTCGAAAATCCGCTTGCTGTAAGTCCGCAAACCAGCGCAGTAAGCTTAAAAGGCAAAAACCTGAACATGACTTTAAAGCCTTACTCTTTTAACGTAATAAAAATCCCATTCAATTAAATATACGCTACAAAATGATGATCAAAAAATTATTCGCCGGTATAGCCTTGCTGGGCACTTCTATCCTGGCGCAGGCACAAAATGAAACACAGCTCACCATCAAAGCCGGAGGCGACCAGGTGGTAAGCAAACACATTTACGGACATTTTTCTGAGCACCTTGGCCGTTGTATTTACGATGGTTTTTGGGTAGATGAAAACTCAACCATTCCAAATAAAGGGCGGATCAGACTCGATATTGTAGATGCCTTAAAGAAAATTAAAGTACCTAACCTGCGCTGGCCAGGCGGTTGCTTTGCCGATGAATACCATTGGAGAGATGGTATTGGACCAAGAAACCAGCGCCCAAAAATGGTGAACACCAACTGGGGCGGCGTAACTGAAGACAATAGCTTTGGAACACACGAGTTTTTAGATCTCTGCCAGATGATTGATTGCGAACCTTACATTGCGGGCAACGTGGGCAGCGGAACCGTTGAAGAAATGGCCAAATGGGTAGAATACCTGAATTTTGATGGGGTGAGCCCAATGACCGCCATCCGCAGCCAAAATGGAAGAGAAAAACCATGGAAAGTAACATTTTGGGGTGTAGGAAACGAAAGCTGGGGATGCGGCGGCAATATGACTCCAGCTTACTATTCTGATTTATACCGCAGGTATGCAACCTATGCCCGCAACTATCCGGGTGCACCGTTAAAAAGAATTGCCAGCGGTGCAAACTCGGGCGATTATAACTGGACCGAAACCTGCATGAAAAATATTGGCAACCAGATGTGGGGCCTAACTTTGCATTATTATACCATCCCAACAGGTAATTGGGGAGTAAAAGGATCGGCTACCAAATTTGATGAAGCCCAGTATTTTTCGACCATGAAAAACTGTTTAAAAATGGAAGAACTGGTAACCAAACACTCGGCCATTATGGACAAATACGATCCGAAAAAGAAAGTGGCCTTAGTGGTAGACGAATGGGGAATCTGGACGGATGTAGAGCCCGGCACCAATCCAGGCTTCTTGTATCAGCAAAACAGCTTACGCGATGCACTTATTGCAGGCACTACTTTAAATATCTTTAACAACCATTCTGACCGTGTAAAAATGGCCAATCTGGCACAAACTGTAAACGTATTGCAGGCCTTAATTTTAACAGAAAAGGATAAAATGATCCTCACCCCTACTTACCATGTTTTTGATTTGTATAAGGTGCACCAGGATGCTAAATACTTACCAATTGCCTTTACCAGTCCTGATTATACCGTAGGCGACCAAAAAATTCCAGCCTTAAACGTTTCTGCTTCGCAGGATGCAAGCGGTGCGATTCATATTTCGTTGGTTAACCTCGATCCAAACAGGAAAATTGCTTTAAGCACAGCTTTAGATGGTTTGAAATGGAGCACAGTTAGCGGGCAGATCTTAACTTCGGCCAAACTAACCGATGTAAATAGTTTTGCAAATGCCGATAAAGTGCACAATGCCAAATTTAACGGCGCAAAAAAATCAGGGAACACTTTAAAGGTAGAATTACCCGCTCAATCGGTTGTGGTTCTTGAATTAAAATAATCAAAAATGAAAAATATATTATTTAAGACCGTTTTTTTAATGCTGGCTTTAACACAAATGGCCAGTGCACAAATGCAATATCAGGTAAACAGTCCCGATAAATCCCTTTCGGTTTCTGTATTTATCAAAAACAAAGCCTTGTTTTACTCCATCAGCAAAAATTCAGAAAAAGTGCTGGATCAGTCTGCGCTGGGCCTGGTAAGAGCTGATGAGGATTTCAGTAAAAACCTCTCGCTGTTTTCAGTATCTAAAAATGAGCAGGTAAAAGACAGCTATATTTTGCAGAACAGTAAACGCTTAAACCATCAGTATCTGGCGCAAAAAAGGGTTTTTCACCTGCAAAATGCCGCTTCAAAAAAAATAGATGTTATTTTTCAGGTATCGAACGATGGCGTAGCTTTCCGTTATTATTTCCCTGACCGCGATACGCAAACCAAACAAATTACCGAAGAAAAAACCAGCTTTCACTTTTTCGGAAGTTCGAAAGCCTGGATGCAGCCCATGTCGGTGGCTAAAACAGGATGGGAAGCTACCAATCCATCTTACGAAGAGTATTACCAGAAAGATATAGCCGTAGGTACAGCAGCACCAACTGCCGCAGGCTGGGTTTATCCAGCACTATTCAATTATAAAAATACGTGGCTACTGGTTTCTGAAACCGGTTTGGATAGTAATTACTGTGCTACCCGCTTGCAGCAAAACTCGGCAAAAGGCAATTACCAGATTGGTTTGCCTGATAAGAGAGAAGCTTATACCGGTCAAAATGTAAATCCCCAATCTAATTTACCCTGGTACACTCCATGGCGTATTATTGCCATAGGCAGCTTAAAAACGGTTACCGAATCCAGTCTGGGTACCGATCTGGCCTATCCGGCAAAAACGAACATCAATCCGGCCAATTTTCAGCTGGGTAAAGCTTCGTGGAGCTGGATTATGTTAAAAGACAATTCCATCACCTACGATATCCAAAAGAAATACATCGATTTTGCAGCCGATATGCATTGGGAATATTGCTTAATTGATGTTAACTGGGACCGCAATATCGGCTACGAGAAAATGAAGGAACTGGCCGATTATGCCAAACAAAAAAAGGTGGGCCTGCTGTTATGGTACAACTCGGCCGGCGACTGGAATACGGTGAAATATACCCCAAAAAATAAGCTCAACAACCGCGCAGAAAGGCTAAAAGAATTCGCACGCTTACAGGAAATGGGTATTAAGGGTGTTAAAATAGATTTCTTTGGTGGCGATGGCCAATCGATGATTCGCTATTACCTCGAAATATTTGAAGATGCAGCGAAATACAACCTCAGCGTAAACTGTCATGGCGCAACATTACCGAGAGGCTGGCAAAGAACCTACCCTAATTTAATGACCATGGAATCGATTAAGGGTATGGAATTTATCACCTTCGAACAGAACAATGCCAACGAAGAGCCGATGCATGCCACCACCATTCCTTTTACCCGCAATGTTTTCGATCCGATGGATTTTACGCCTATGACTTTGTATAAAATTGCAAACATTAACCGTAAAACCAGCAGTGCATTCGAGTTGGCTTTACCCGTAATTTTTCAATCGGGCGTGCAGCACCTGGCCGAATCTCCGGAAGGAATGGCTACTGTACCGGCTTACGTAAAATCATTTTTGCAAACTTTTCCGGCAAGCTGGCAAGACACTAAATTTATGGATGGTTACCCTGGTAAATTTGTTGTAATGGCACGTAAAGCAGGCTCGAAATGGTATATCGCGGGTATAAATGGCGAAAATTCGGATAAACTAGTCTATCTTGATCTTTCAAAATTCAACGCAAAAGAGGCTGAAATCATTACAGATGCCGAGCAAGGTGCTGATTTTATAACCGGAAGCATCGACATTAAATCTCCTCCTCCCATCAAGATGAAACCATTTGGTGGTTTTGTAATTGTTGTAACGCAAAAATAAAATCATGAAGAAACTATTCTATATCGCTTTACTGCTTATTTCGGCTGTTCTAAATGTGCAGGCACAGGCTAAAAAGGAAATTTATCTTTTCGCCTACTTTAAGGGCAATGGCGAAGATGGGCTTCACCTGGCCTACAGCACCGATGCTTATAAGTGGACAGCATTGAAAAATGATCAGTCTTTCCTTAGCCCTACTGTGAGTAACGACAAGTTGATGCGCGATCCTTGTATCATCCGTGGGGCAGATGGTTTGTTTCACATGGTATGGACAGTTAGCTGGAAAGATAAAGGAATTGGTTATGCCAGCTCTAAAGATCTCATCAACTGGAGCGAACAACAATTTATACCCGTTATGGCAAAAGAAGCGGGCGCACGCAATACCTGGGCACCCGAAATTACCTACGATAGCCAGACGAAAACCTACATGATTTATTGGGCAACTACCATAACCGGTAAATTTAACGAAACAGCTTCGACAGAGGAGAGCGGCTATAACCACCGCATGTATTATGTTACCACTAAAGATTTCAAAACCTTTTCGGAAACCAAACTGCTTTACGATCCGGGCTTTAATGTAATTGATGCAACTATTGTGCAAGAGGGCAAAAGGTTTATCATGTTTTTAAAGGATGAAACCCGCCAGCCTGCACAAAAAAACATCAAAATTGCTTATTCCGATCAACTAATTGGTCCTTACAGCAAAGCTGGAAACCCGATTACCGGAAATTACTGGGCAGAAGGACCAACTACCCTTAAAACCGGTAACAACTGGATGGTGTATTTTGATAAATACCGCGATCATAAATATGGTGCAATACAATCTGATGATCTAAAAAATTGGAGCGATGTTTCGGATAAAATCAGCCTACCAAAAGGTTTAAGGCATGGGACCATCCTTAGCATTAAAGAAAAAGAACTTAAAGAATTATTAAAACAATAAGTATGGTAAAGAATTTTAAAAGATGCGGATTGATTTTAATGCTCGCATCTACCTACTTTACAGTTAAAGCGCAAGAGCAGGTCATTGTAGCCAAAGGCAACCCAATCATTACCGATAAATATACTGCCGATCCGGCTGCTTTTGTATATGGCGATTCGGTTTACCTATACACCGGGCACGATGTACCCCCAAAGCCTAAAAACACTTACGAGATGCACGAATGGCTGTGCTATTCGTCTGCCGATATGGTTACCTGGAAAGAACATAAATCGCCGCTCAATGTAAAAGATTTTGCATGGGCGAAAGACGATGCCTGGGCTTCGCAGGTAATTGAAAGGGATGGTAAATTTTATTGGTATGTGGCCATTACCCATGGTACCATTCATGGCAAATCTATCGGTGTAGCAGTTGCCGATAACCCGAGAGGTCCTTTTAAAGATGCCATTGGGAAAGCTTTAATCACCAATGATATGACCACTGATGTGAAGATTAGCTGGGATGATATCGACCCAACGGTAATTATTGATGATGATGGCCAGGCTTATTTATTTTGGGGCAACCAAAAATGTTATTACGCCAAACTGAAAAAAAACATGATCGAACTGGATGGGCCAATCCAGAAAGTAGATGTACCTGAGTTTACCGAAGCACCATGGGTACACAAAAGAAAAGGATGGTATTATCTGTCTTATGCTTCTCAATTCCCTGAAAAAATTGTGTATGCGATGAGTAAAAACATTAATGGCCCCTGGGAATATAAAGGCATTTTGAACGAAATTGCCGGAAATTCGAATACCAATCATCAAGCTATTATTGATTTTAAAGGCAAATCGTACTTCATTTACCACAATGGTGCTATCAATACCGATGGAGGTAGCTACAGGCGCTCGGTATGCATCGACTACCTGAATTATAACAACGACGGAACGATGAAACGTGTAGTAATGACCAGCGAAGGGGTTAAGAAAGCTAAGTAGTGATAGGATCGTCATTTCGACTGGAGCCAACCGGTTTTTTGCAAGTTGGCGAAACGGAGAAATCTATCTATAAAGATTTCTCGACTTCGTTACTCTCCGCTCGAAATGACGATACCATAAGAGGAGCAATCTAAATCAATCTGTCCGTAGCGTTCCGAAGGGCTCTACGGGCAGGAAATAAATCATTCCAGTACGTCATGCTGAACTTGTTTCAGCATCTCTTCTTCCTCGAATAAAACCATTAAATTGAGGTCCTGAAACAAGTTCAGGAAGACGATCGTATTTGATTATACAAACCTACTTCACCAACCTCACTTCATACACATTCGCTATCGCTGAACCACTATCCGCGACAAACTTCAGCTCTAAATCTGCTTTTAGCAATGCCTTTGGAATTTCGTACTCGTGGGTATAAAAAGCCTCCCCTCTGCTCCCATCAAGCTTTACGTTTTCAATAACAACACCATTAATCCAGATCGAAAAGTTTCTGTTCTTTTCCTTTCCGTAATAAGTTAAACTCAGCTTCGTAGCCAGTAAATCCTTATTTTTAAGCGAGTAGCTAAACCATCCTTTTCCATTTCTAAAATGTCTTTCTTTAAAAGTACCGTTATCGGTTTGCTCACCTTTAAAATGATGATCCGACTCTGGTTGTTGTTCGCCGGTATTAACCAAATCGACCGTTTTCTGCTCCAATATCATCTTTTCCTCTTCGGCCAGTTTAATCGCCTTCGCACGTTCGGGCAATGCCGCTGCACTGCTATATGGAAAGTAAACCACGTAACGTTTTTCGGCCAAAGTATAAAATGGCACCAGTTTTAACGATTTATATTTAGGTTGATAAATCGCATTTTGCGCACTGAAAGTTAAAGTGCTCCGATCTGTTAGTGTAATTTCTTTTGCTAAAGTATTTTTTCTCCCTGTAACCAATGGTGCATCGCTAATTGGAAATAAAGCGCCTGAGGCAATGTGCCCCATCCTGCTATCATCGGCTGTTAAATTGGGTTCACCTAAGGTATCGAGTGCTGCAGCCAATACAATCGGACCGCGAAGAAAAGCTACCCAATCCGAACCATCCGGCATAAACTCAGTTGTGGTATGCATTGGTAAGGCAATATTAACCACATCACCACTAGCCCAAACACGGTCGATACTGCAATAACCGTTAACATCGTTTTTTACCGCTACCTTTTTCCCATTCACCAAAACCGTCATTTTTTCTTGTCCTAACCAGGCGGGTTTACGGAAATGCAAAGCAAAACGCTGTTTGTTTGTCAGCTTAAATTGGAGCGTAGTATTTTCAGCCTCAGGAAAAAGTGTTTGCTGTGTAAGCTGAAGGCCTTTCTCCTTCCAGTTTAGGGTTGAGGGAATAAAAAGGTTTACATATACATCATTCGCATTATGGGCGTAAATCAGCTCGCCGTATTTTCCATGGTTCTCCAGACCAGAGCCTACACAACACCAAAAACTCTCCTGCGGACTCGAATAGGTACGGTAATGCCCTGGACGCATTGGTGTAAAATACACAAAACCACCTGCTGGCCTTTGCGAACTGAGAATATGGTTATAGAGTGTACGTTCGTAATAATCGAGGTAAGTGTTAGCAGGAGCAGCCAAAAATAACTGTTTGGTTAGCTTTAGCATGTTATAGGAATTGCAGGTTTCGGGCCCTTCGCGCGATTCAGTCATCGATGAAAAATCGTTCGCGGGATGAAAATGCTCCCTTACACTGTTCCCCCCAATGGCTACGGTACGATGTTGTACCACCGTTTTCCAGAAAAAACTGGCTGCATTGGCCCAGGCAGTATCTTTATCCAGCAAAGCAATCTGCTCAAAACCAATCACTTTCGGGATCTGCGTATTGGCATGTAAACCATTTAGCGCATCCGTATTTTTTAAAAGCGGTTTAAGGATAGACTGATCTGAAAATCGTCTTGCCAATTTAAGATACTTTTGATCGCCGGTTAGGGCATACACATGTGCGAAAGTTTCGTTTAAACCACCGTGCTCGCTCTTAAGAAGCTCCTGCACCTGCTGATCGGATAAATTGGCCACCAGATCCACACACCAGTCGGTTAATTTAATCAGCATCTCTTTGGCCTGTACATTGCCGGCAACTGCATAAGCATCGTATAAACCTGCATAAATTTTATGGATATTGTACAAAGGCACCCATTTACCGTTAAGCGAGAAACTAGATGACTTAATGTTACCAGCTTTAATTTCTTTCCAGATTTCCTTTCCTCCCGGAATACCCGCCAGATAACCATCGCCATTTCGATTCTGGCATTTGGCCAGTTCCGCAACCATATAATTCAATCTTTCCTTTAAACGTATATCGCCGGTAGCGGCATACATTAACGAAATGGCCGATAAATAATGGCCGCCGATATGACCATCCAAACCCGTATTTTCCCAATTGCCATACGACTGCGCTTTAGGTGTTAACCCGGCTTCCCGTAAATATGGAGCAAGCAGCCGGTCGGCATCGAGCGACAGCATATATTTTAAATCGGTTTCCTGCGCCCGTTTAAAGGGGCCTTCCAATAATTTAACTTCGCTTAAGGCAAATGGCTGTAATGCGTTTTGCCCAAAAACGGTAACCGCCGAAGAAAAAAGCAGCAAGATCAATATTGTTCTCATCTTCTCCATTTGTTAATTGCCATCAGGTTTGACCACGCTACTTTTCGGACTTTCGGGCCAGTGCCAGCTGTTTACGTCGTCTGGTTTCGCCGGATCGAATTTCGGCAGATCACTAATCAGGTATTTCGCAATGCCCAGTTTCTGCTCCTTAATGCCTAAAATAATGCATTGTGCAATTTCGTAAGCTCCATAAGGGTTAAAATGGGTATTATCGGCCAGTGCTTTATCCTGCCCAGGGTAACTATTGGCCGGGTAATGTACAAATGCTTTTTTAGAAGGTTCTTCGCCCAGGGCATTAAATAAAGTTGTTGTCATGGCATTAAGATCAATCAAGGCAACTTTTTCTTCGGCAGCTACCTTACGTGCCGCATCGGGGAAATCGCCCAGAGAATTTACAATTTTCCCTTCCAGGCCAAAAGACCGTCGGCTGGTAGAAGTTACCACAACCGGAATACCACCCTTTTTCTTTGCCTCGCTAATAAAGGTCTTTAACCTTTCGGTGTACGATTTATAGGCACCATCGTTTGGTCCTTTTTCTTTCTGGTCGTTATGACCAAATTCGACAAACAGGTAATCGCCAGGTTTCATGATGCTTAAGATCTTAGCTAAACGCCTGCTCCCTGCAAAAGAGCCTAATGTTAAACCCGATTCTGCATGGTTAGCAATAGCCACACCGGGTTTAAAAAAGCGGGGAATCATTTGCCCCCAAGAGGCCCAGGGCTCATCGTCCTGGTTCACAACCGTCGAATTTCCAGCCAGAAAAACCGTTATCTGATCTTCTGCTTTGGTAATTTCGATGGCCTGCAGGGCCGTTTGGTGATCAAATTCCAAAGTCAGTTTATCGTCCCAATCCAGCTTGGTCAGTTCGCGTGGTTTTAGTCCAACAACCTGTCCACCTGCAATATTTTTATCTTTAATATTAACCACAAAGGTTTTGTTGATCGATTGGCCGGCGGCAGTTTTGATATTTTCGAGCATAAGCCTGCGCGACTCGGCTTTTACAGTACTCAGTGCTGCATTTTTAGGGTCGCCAAGTGTTACGATCACTTTATAATTCCCTTCGGGTAAAGCCACCGAAAAATAAAAAGGTTTATCACTTTTAACCAGATCGCTGGTTAAAAGATTTTTACCGCCATTGTTTTCAGCACTTACTTTCGAGTCAAAATCAAATCCATATCCCTTTTCCCTGCTGTAGGCATCGCCAGGTAAAATCTGGGTATAACCCTGGGCAACCTTGCCTGGGCCAAAATCGAATTTGTAACTGGTTTTCTGCTGGGCCTGCGAGAGGTTAGCCAATAGCCCTAAAACAACAAATGGTTTTATAAAATGCTGAATGCTCATAATCTAAATTGATACAGGCCTGCCATGGTAACCCAAGGCGTATAACATCCTGATTTGAATCTGGTTAAATTAAACGTCTTATTGACGATTATAAAACGAATATATAAAAACAATTCCCAATTAAACCATTAATACGGAGATCTTTTAATTAATGATGTTTTTAATATTTATAGATGCCACTTATCTGAGAAAAAGCCAGCAAAGCAGCCTTAATAAGCCAGAATTAAAACTAAATATTTGTATGATTAAACCTACTTAGTGTTTTTATGGAATTTTCAGGTAAAAATTTCAGATGAGACATGAAGCCTAAAAAATGACAAAGAAAACATAATCAACACAGGTAAATCTGCAAAAATGAGGACAATCACTAATCAACAACTTAGAAAAACACAAGCTTAAGCAGTAATAAAGCAATCAGTTAACAAATAAACCATACGAATTAATCAATTGATAATATTAAATCAATAACCGCTTAATTTTTAGCTTCCAAATCCCGAAAAACCTTAAAAACACATCAATTTCATATAAACAATAGTCTTCCTGTTCAGAAAATTCATTTTAGCCTAAAACGAAAACTTTAGTCTTTTCCAGTCATTCACTTCATTCATTCAGCTCCATTTCTGAAAATCTGACCCTACCAATTTGTACCTTAGTCTAATTAATCATACACACTATTTCAAGCGCTAAAAAGCTGTATTGCTGTGTATTAAAGTCGGCATAAAGAACCATTATGCCGCACATAAAGTCATCCACCAAACAAAGTAGAAGATTCAAATCTAAAGCCATGAACAAACACGCCATCATTGGAGTAACGCCTTTCGAAATCCCCGATAGTAGATTGGTTTCCGATTTACAAAAAGCAGGTAGCTTTCCAGTATTAAGCCTTGGACATTGTCTTGAAGAAGCTGAATTAGCCCTTCAATCAACCATACAATCCGAATTGTCTGATTTTGGGGTCTGCATTCATTCGCAGGCATTAGCAGATATCCGTTTACCACAGCAGGTAAGCCTCATTATTGCTCCTTTTGGTTTGTCGGTTCCTTCACCAAAGAACGCAAAAATAATTTATCAAGTTTTCGATCTTGAATCAGCCCTCGCAGCAGAAAAAAATGGCGCTTATGGCATTATTGTAAAAGGAAATGAAGGCGCTGGCTGTGTTGCTTACGAGTCTTCCTTCATACTTTTTCAACGGGTTATTAAAGCAGTCACCCTTCCGGTTTGGATTCAGGGTGGTGTAGGCATCCATACAGCGGCATCGTTAATGGCGCAGGGAGCTGCCGGTATTATTCTCGATAGTCAACTGGCTATGTTTTCCGAATGTTCGGCACCTGCAGCTTTAAAAAACATCTTCGGAAAATTAAGTGGCACCGAAACCAAATTAATTGATGGCTGCCGTGTGCTTGTTCGGCCAAATTCGCCAGCCCTGGCTGATGATACGGACTACCTCACCCTACAGCATTACTTCAAAGGTTACGATTTAGAAAAGCATTACCTGCCAATGGGTCAGGATATTGCCCTATCAGCAGATCTTGTAAACAAATATAAAAAGCTAAACAAACTGATTTTTGGCCTTCAGGAAGCTATTTACGGGCACATTAAACAAGCAAAGGCCATCAATGTAATTAAGCCGCACAATTCGCTTGCCCAGGATTTAAACATCACCTACCCTATTGCTCAAGGACCTATGACCCGGGTGAGCGACGTAGCACCATTTGCAAATGCTGTTTCGGAAGCTGGTGCATTATCGTTCATCGCACTATCCTTATTAAAAGGCGAATCGGCCAAAAACCTGATCGAAGAAACCAAAAAGTTTGCAGGCGAAAAAACCTGGGGTGTTGGTATTTTAGGTTTTGCTCCACAGGAACTCAGGGATGAACAGCAGGAATATATTTTAAAGGCCAAACCTCCTGTTTTATTAATTGCAGGCGGCCGGCCTTCGCAGGCCAAACCTTTCGAAAAGGCAGGCATCAAAACTTTTTTACATGTGCCTTCAGCCTCGCTGCTCGATATGTTTTTGAAAGAAGGAGCCAAACGTTTTGTATTTGAAGGCCGCGAATGCGGTGGTCATGTTGGGCCTTTATCCAGCATGGTATTGTGGGAAAAACAAATAGAACGTTTGCTAAAGGAAGAAAACCCAGAAAGCATCAGCGTTTTCTTTGCAGGTGGAATCCACGATGCTTTTTCTACTGCTTTCATCTCGGTAATGGCTGCTCCTTTAGCGGCTAAAGGAATGAAAATCGGTGTTTTGATGGGTACAGCCTATTTATACACCAAAGAAGCCGTAAGCTCGGGTGCCATCTTGGATCAATTTCAACAGGAAGCCCTGAATGCCAGCGAAACCGTATTGCTTGAAACTGCTCCAGGGCACGAAACCCGGTGTTTAAACTCTCCTTTCGCAACTTTTTTCAATGAAGAAAAACAAAAAATGCAAGCCGCTGGACTGGATAAAAAAGAAATCTGGTCGAAACTCGAAACCCTAAACGTTGGACGTTTGCGTATTGCTGCTAAAGGAATTGAAAGACGTGGCAACGAACTGGTTAAAATTGATCAGGCCGGGCAAACCGACCTGGGCATGTATATGATCGGTCAGGTGGCTCCGATGCAAAAAGAAATAATATCATTACTGGATCTTCACCAGGATGTAGCCGATCAAAACTATAAGCATATTTTAGAGGCAAAACTTCCTGCTCCTCCCGAAAATAAGGCGCAGGCATTAGATGTAGCCATTGTAGGCATGGCCTGTATTTTCCCTGGCGCAAAAAATCTCGAAGAATACTGGCGCAACATTATCTTAGGTAAAGATTCGGTAACCGAAGTACCCGACGAAAGATGGAACAAAGCACTTTATTATAACCCCGATTCAACAGCCGGTGATATGTCGCACTCCAAATGGGGAGGCTTTATTCCAACCATCGATTTCGATCCACTCGAATTTGGTATTCCACCGCAATCGTTAGCGGCAATAGAGCCTACACAACTCCTCAGTTTACTGGTGGCCAAACAGGCATTACAACACGCAGGTTATGCCGATGGAGGCATGGATAACGAAAATGTTTCGGTTATTATTGGTGCAGAAGGTGGAAACGATCTGGCCAACAGCTATAGCTTTAGGGGCTATTACAAGCAGGTTTTTGGCGAAATGCCTGCCGAAGTTGACGCTGCTTTGCCTAAAACCACCGAAGATTCTTTTCCGGGCATTTTAGCCAACGTAATTTCCGGCAGGATTACCAACAGATTGAACCTTGGCGGTAGAAACTATACCGTTGATGCAGCTTGTGCGTCTTCGCTTGCGGCAATAGACCTCGCTTGCCAGGAGTTATTTTTAGAAAAATCAGATATGGTTTTGGCGGGCGGAGCAGACCTCCACAATGGCATTAACGATTACCTGATGTTTTCGAGCACGCATGCCCTTTCTAAAAAAGGCCGCTGTGCCACTTTTGATGCCGAAGCTGATGGAATTGCCCTCGGCGAAGGTGTTGCAATGGTGGTGCTGAAAAGATACGAAGACGCACTAAAAGATGGCGACACCATTTTCTCTGTTATTAAAGGCGTAGGTGGTTCGAGCGATGGAAAAAGCCTGGGTTTAACCGCTCCACGTAAAAACGGACAGGTAAATGCGCTCGAAAGAGCTTACAGTCAGGCCGGAATTACCCCATCTTTAATCGGTTTGGTAGAAGCACATGGTACAGGTACCGTAGTTGGCGATAAAACTGAAATCAGCGCACTAACCGATATGCTCAACCAATCGGGTGCAACAGCAGGACAAACGCATTTAGGCTCTGTAAAAACGCAGATTGGCCATACCAAATGTGCCGCTGGTATTGCGGGTTTAATCAAAACCTCATTATCGGTTTACCATGGGATAAAACCTCCAACCATTAACTTAAAAACACCCAATAGCTTTTACAATGCACAAACCAGTCCTTTCGCTTTCCATACCGAGGCCGGTTTATGGATGGAAGAAAAACGTTACGCAGGTGTTAGCGCCTTCGGTTTTGGCGGAACTAATTTCCATGCCGTTTTAGAAAGTGCAAAAAATACAGCAGATCAAAATCCGATCTTAAAATCGTGGCCATCAGAACTATTTGTTTTCAGGGGCGACAGCTACGAGGAAGCTAAAAACCGTCTCGTTTCAGTAAAAAACCTTTTGGAACTGAATGATCAGATCGAACTGAAAGATATTGCCTACAGCCTGGCAACAGCAGATGCAAAACCTGTTCAATTGAGCATTGTAGCCAACCATGCCGAAGATCTGGTGATGAAAATCGATCTTGTTTTATCCGGCGTTGAAAGCAAAGATACCTACCTCACTAAAAAACAGGATGGTAAAGTGGCCTTCATGTTTCCCGGACAAGGCAGTCAGCGTGTAAACATGGCCAGAGACCTATTTGTGGTTTTTCCGCAGATGAGAAAATTGTTAAAAGATTACCCGGAGTATGAGAAAATACTCTTCCCCAATACTGTTTTTACCGAAGCCGAAGCAAAAGCACAGAAAGAACGCATAAAAGATACCCGCATGGCGCAGCCCCTGCTTGGCATTGTCGACCTTGCTATTGCCAGCTTCCTGAAATCGCTGGGCATTGTACCCGATATGGTTGCCGGCCATAGTTATGGCGAACTGCCTGCACTTTGTTTTGCTGGTGCTTTCGACGAAAAGGACTTGGTGCATTTAAGTGCCGAAAGAGCACTGGCGATCTTAAACGCTGTAGAAAACGGCGATCCGGGTACCATGCTTGCCGTAAGTACGAAACAAGAAAACCTTGCACAATACTTAAACGATATTGAGGGAGTTTATGCCGTAAACTTTAATGCCCCAACACAATGTGTAATTGCAGGCAGTACTCAGGGCATTGCCCAACTGTCGGCGGTTTTAAAAGCGGCTAAAATATCTTTCCGTCCGCTCGAAGTAGCCTGCGCATTCCATAGCCCATTGGTTGGCAAATCGAAAGTGCTTTACCAACAGGTGCTTTCAGATGTAAACTTTAACGATCTTAAAATTCCGGTATGGTCTAACACCACAGCCAAAATTTATCCAACCAAAGCAGCAGCCATTAAAGAACGGTTAACCGATCATTTAATCCAGCCTGTTCTTTTCGTAGATGAATTAAAGGGCATGTACGCAGCAGGTGCGCGCATTTTTATTGAGGTTGGCCCGGGCAAGGTATTAAGTGGCCTCACTAAAGCCTGCATCGGCCAGGATGAGGTAATTTTACATACCGAAGATCAGGGACAGAACAAATTAAGCCATCTGCTCGGCACACTGGCCGGCTACATGGCTACAGGTCGCGAAATATTGATCGAAAAACTTTTTGAAGGCCGCGAGGCTAAACTGATTAAAATCGATGAGCCTGCATTATACAAAAAAAGTCCGGCCATTTGGCAGGTTAACGGCCAGCATGCTGTTCCATCAACCGGCAAGCTCCCCGCTTACGGTGCATCTCCTATTACTAAACCTATCACGCTTATGAATAACACCATTACCCCAACAGAAAATCAACAGGCTTTTGGTTCTGCCAAGGACCTGATGATGCAGGAATACCTGCAAAGCATGAAAGCAATGATTCAAGCGCAACGCGATGTAATGCTTTCTTTTTTAGGTCAGGTACCTGCCCTGCCAGCGCATTACCAACAGCCTTTAAATACGTATCAGGCCCCTCAACCCATCCATATTGAAACCATCCCTGTAACACAACAAATCGCACAACCTGCTCCGGTTATCCAGGCGGTTGCCGCGGTTACGGAACAAAAAGACCTAAAACTCGTGTTACTGCAAATTGTGAGCGATAAAACCGGTTACCCGCAGGAAATGCTCGGTATGGAAATGGACCTCGAAGCCGATTTAAGTATCGATTCGATTAAACGGGTAGAAATTATCGGTGCACTTCGCGCCGAACTGGGTGGTTTTGCCCAGCTCAATTTGCCTGAAGATAAAATAATGGAGCAACTGGCCGGACTAAAAACCTTAAACAGCCTGGTAAATTGGATTACTGAAAATTCGCAATCCAAAACCACTGCAACAGCCGCTCCACAAGCTGCCCAGACAGTTAGTCAAACCGAACCGGCTAAACTTTCCTTAAACGACTTAACCTCCGTTATTTTAGATGTGGTGAGCGAAAAAACCGGTTACCCTAAAGAAATGCTGGGCATGGATTTAGATCTTGAAGCCGATTTGAGTATCGATTCGATAAAAAGAATGGAAATTATTGCCTCCCTGAAAGAAAAAATTGATTTTGGCAGTGCAAGCGAACAGACTGATGATTTAACAGAAAAACTGGCCGCGATTAAAACCTTAAGCAGCCTGGTAAACTGGATTGCAGATGTAGAAGCCGAAAGCTCGGAGGTGCTTATCGAAGCAAAAAAGCTTATTGAGGAGAGCATCGACGATCAGACCGTTAAAGAAAAATTATCGCGTTTGAGATTTGAGCTTACTCCTGCGGCCTTAACCGTTACCGAAGCCGCCATTTTAAAAGGACAACGTTTTGCCTTAACTGATGATGGTGGCGGACAAGCCGTCAAAATCAAAAAGCTTTTAGAAAAACATGGTGCCATTGCCGATGTAGTCAATTTCGAAGATCCTTTGGATGGCTATCAGGGACTCATCATCATGAACATGTTCGAAGCACAAAAGAAATCGGGCATCCTGGATCATTTTGCAACCATTAAAAAACTCAATTTCGACACCGTTAAATGGGTGTACCTGATAGCTGATACCAAGCGGTATTTTAACGATCAGTCTGATATTTCTTTCTTAAGGAATTACCAGGGTTATTCGGGTTTCTTTAAAAGCCTGGATCGCGAATATGAGCACACCAAATGCCGCTTCATCAGTCTGGAAACCAAAATGTCGGCCGATGAAATTGCCAACATGGCGCTGAACGAAATTTTAAACCCGGATAAACCTTCTGAGGTTATCTACAACGACCATAAGCGTCACATTATGGAGCTGATCCCAACCCAGCTAAGCACCGAAACCGATGCACATATCCATTTAGATAAAGATTCCGTGGTATTGGTATTGGGCGGCGCACAAGGTATCACAGCTGAATTAACGATCCATTTTGCCAAAGATTATCCTTGTAAATATATCCTGGTGGGCCGTTCGGCAAATCCGATTTCCTCTGCAAACGAGCCCAGTGCTGCATTAAAAACCAAAGATGAGATCAGGCAATACCTGATTAAACAGGGAGAAATTAAAAAACCTGCAGAAATTGAACAGGAAACCAATAGGATTTATAAAAACAACCAGATTTTACGTTGCATTGCCACTTTAGAAGAAGGTGGTTCTACCGTGGTTTACGAATCGCTAGATCTTAAAGATGAAGAAGCTTTAACCCGCCTGATTAACCAGGTTTACGAAGAACACGGGCGTATTGATGGTGTGGTACACGGTGCAGGTTTACTGGAAGATAAGCTCTTCCACAGCAAAACATCCGAATCATTTGGTCGCGTTTTCGATACCAAAGTGACCCCATTAAGGGTGCTTGCAGAGCAATTACGACCTGAAACCCAGTTTGTAATCCTTTTCTCGAGCATTGCTTCTGTTTATGGAAACCGTGGACAAACCGATTATGCAGCTGCAAACAGTGTAATGGATAAATATGCCTGGGCCCTGAAACAGAAAATACAGGGTAAGGTAATGGCGATTAACTGGGGCCCCTGGAAAGGTGCAGGTATGGTTTCGCCAACTTTGGAGAAAGAATACCAGCGCAGGGGAATTGCATTGATCCCGCTACAGGATGGAATGGAAACTTTCCTTAACGAACTAAAATATGGTAAAGAAAGCCAGGTATTGATCATGGCTGGAAACACCTGGACATAGAAAGATCCCCTAAGCGAAAAAGATGAAGAAAAGCGACATAGCAATTATTGGAATGTCATGCATTTTTCCAGGTGCGAAGGATATGCAGACCTTTTGGGAGAATATCATCAACAGGGTAGATGCCACACAACAGGTTCCGGCCGATCGGATTGATCCGGTACATTTCAACAAAAACCTGGGCGGTGTTGATCGTTTTTACTGCAACCGGGGTGGTTTTATCCCTGATCACCAGTTCGATCCGCAGCGTTTTGGTATTTTACCATTAGCGGTTGAAGGCACTGAACCTGATCATTTGTTAACCCTCGATCTGGTTCATCAGGCACTCGAAGATGCAGCGGTATTCGAAAAAAATTATTCCCTCGATAAAACCGGGATCATTATTGGTAAAGGTAATTATATAGGTCCCGGGGCAACCCGTGCCATCGAAATTGTACGTACAGGAGAACAGATTTCGAGCATAATGAAAGATTTGATGCCACAATTGAGCGAGGCCGAAATTGAAAAGGTAAAGCATGAGTTTCAATTGCGTAAAGGCCGTTTCAGCGCCGATACGGCCATGGGACTGATCCCTAATTTAGTGGCCTCGTTAGTGGCAAACCGGCTTAATTTAGGCGGCTTGGCCTTTACGCTGGATGCAGCCTGTGCCAGTTCGCTCATTGCAGTTGATCATGGTGTGCAGGAACTGAATAGCGGCCGTTGCGATATGATTATTGCCGGCGGTGTACATTTGGGTCAGAATGCAGCTTTCTGGAGTATTTTTTCACAACTGGGCGCTTTATCCAAACAGGAAAAAATTAAACCTTTCGATCAAAATGCTGACGGCCTGATTATTGGCGAAGGATGCGGTTTTGTGGTGCTTAAACGACTCAAAGATGCCATCCGCGACCAGGATAAAATTTATTCGGTAATTAAAGGTGTGGGCATCAGCAGCGATGGCAGCGGAACCAGTGTAATGAGCCCATCGGTTAAAGGCCAGTTAAAAGCCATTACCGAAGCATGGAAAAATGCCGGATTGGAAAGTAAAAATATTGGTTATTTAGAAGCCCACGGTACCGGCACACCACTTGGCGATAAAACCGAGGTAGAAACCCTGAAACAGTTTTTTGGTCAGGATGCAGATCTGCCAAAAGCGGGTATCGGTTCGGTTAAATCAAATATCGGCCATGCCATGCCCGCAGCCGGGATTGCCGGCTTGATTAAATCGAGTTTGGCACTGTATCATGGCATCATTCCTCCTACTTTGCATTGCGATGAACCCATTGCGCAACTGGCAGAAACCCGTTTCTCAGCCGTACAGCAAGCTGCCGACTGGAACCAGTCGGGTTTACCAAAACTTGCTGCTGTAAATGCCTTTGGTTTCGGGGGAATCAATGCCCACGTGGTACTAAGCGCTTACGATCGTCCTAAAAAAGACGAAGTTTTGGTGCTTGCTCGGCCTAGTCATGAAGGCTTGATTCAATCACTCGAAAATGGTGATTACAGCATCGGGCAGGGTAATTTCCGTTTGGTACTGTTTAATCCGAGTGAAGAAAGGATTAAAAAAGCCCTGAAAATTGTAGCTAAAAATGCTCCCTGGAGGAATAAACAAGATATCTGGTACACCAATTCGCCTTTATTGGCCAACGATGGCAAAATAGCCTTCGTTTTCCCAGGTTTAGACGGGCTTGCCGGTGGCGAAATTAAATCGGTAGCCGATTATTTCAACATCAATATCGATGAGAACGACAAACAGGATGGACTTTTAAGCGAGGCGCTCAATATCCTGAACAAAAGCAGCGTTTTAGACCAGGCCTTAAAACAATTGGGTGTTAAATCGGATATGAACGCAGGCCACAGTCTTGGCGAATGGCTTGCAGCAAGATCTTCGGAACTTGCCGAAGAAAGTTCGGTAATGAATTTATTGAATGTACTTAACCCCGAAACTTTTGAGCTTAAAGATTCGCGGTTTATTGCCGTTGGTGCAGGTTTAGCTAACCTCCAACCCATTATAGAAAGTATCGCTGATTTGTACCTATCGAACGATAACTGTCCGCAACAGGTAATTCTCTGTGGCAGTAAAAATGCGCTCGATGAGCTGGTGCCGATATTAAAAGCGAAACAGATTTTCCATCAGATCCTGCCTTTTCAATCGGGTTTCCACTCACCATTTGTGGCAGATAAGTTGGGCCTGATTCTCGAAGGCATGCAGGATATGCAGTTCAGAAAAACCACAACGCCACTTTGGTCGGCTACTACTTTAGAAACTTATCCCGAAGGTTTTGAGGCCATCCGCCAGTTAAGTGCCGAACACCTGATTAAACCGGTGCGTTTCCGCGAGCTTACCGAAAAACTCTATACTGAGGGCGCACGTGTATTTATCCAGGTAGGTTCTGGTGGTTTGGTAGGCTTTATCGACGATACGCTAAGGGGCAAAGATTTTAGTACCATTAGTGCAAACGTGCCTATCCGTTCGGGTATTACGCAGTTGCAAAGGGTTTTGGCGGCACTTTTTGTCGAAGGAAAAGAAATCGGGCTCAATTACCTTGGCAACATTAAATCAACGCCGCCACAAAAAAACAAAGGCATTAAACTCGAACTCGGTTCGCCGATTATCCATAACCTGCAAACGCTTAAAGGTTTAACCATTAAGCAAGCTCAGCCTGTGCAGCCTAAAACTTTTGTAGAGGCCAAACATCCCGTTTTACAGGCTTTTAACGAGAATGTAATGGAAATGATCAACA
The DNA here is from genome assembly GCF_903166585.1 of Pedobacter ghigonis. GTDB lineage: Bacteria > Bacteroidota > Bacteroidia > Sphingobacteriales > Sphingobacteriaceae > Pedobacter > Pedobacter ghigonis. The sequence goes on along the minus strand of NZ_CAESCM010000005.1, from coordinate 185,470 downwards.
TGCAAAGCGAAATGATCGGGCTTTTTGAAAATGCCGCGTTGCAGGTTGATCAGCCAGGCAATTGGGCACCAGCTGCGCCGGTAAAACCAGTTAGACAAGCCTTTAGTAAAACGCTGGATGTGAGTTTGGAGAACTGCCCTTACCTTATCGATCACTCGCTATTGAGGCAGCCAAAAGGTTGGCCAACCGTAGAAGATATGGACCCGGTGATTCCGATGACCATGATTTTTGAAGTGTTTGCCGAAATAGCCAATGCGCAATCGCCCGAAGAAAAAGTGCAGAAAATTATGAATATGCGCGTTTTTCAATGGATGAATGTAGTTAAACCTTTCCAGGAAACCGTAACGGGCGAGTGGAAAGACGAACAAAGGGTTTACCTTAACCTCGAACGTTTCGCCAATGCTGAAGTACAGCTTGCAGCGCAGTTAAGTCCTGCTCCAAACCGGAATTTCGACATCGGAAAATTACTGGATATCGACCGTACTTCTGCACAGATTTACGACGCGCACATGTTCCACGGACCGGATTATCAGGGTATCAAAAAACTAGTCGCTGTTGGCGAAAAAGGAATTACCGGTATTATCGAAGCTGCAGGCGGAAAAGGTTCTTTACTGGATAATGCAGGTCAGTTGTTCGGTTTATGGCTGCAGCTTACTTTAGAGAAGGATAGAATTGCTTTTCCTGTTAAAATCCAGGAAATTGAATTTTTCGGCGATATGGCCGATCAGCAAGGTACTTTCGAATGTACCTGCGTGCTTACCGAAATCAACGATGAATTTGCCACAGCCGATATCGTGATGAAAAGAGATGGCCTAACCTGGTTGATTATTTCAGGCTGGCAGAACCGCAGACTCGAAATCGACGAACCACTTTGGAATGTATCGATGTCGCCACTGCACAACCGTTTATCGGAAGAGGTTGCGCCAGGTGTTTTTCTTTTCGGTAATGCCTACACACGTGTGGTGTCGTGGGATTTCATCCTCAAAAGATATTTCAACCAAACCGAAAAGAAACATCACAACAACCTTTTGCCCAATAAAAGAAGAACCTGGATGATCAGTCGCGTAGCTGCAAAAGATGCGGTAAGAAATTTACTGAATACGCAGAAAAACCAGGCCTGCTATCCGATTACTTTCGAAATTTATTCAGACGAACACCGAAAACCTTATGTTAAAGGCGGTTTAACCGTTAATATCAATATTTCTATTGCGCATAAAGGTACTGATGCCGTTGGCATTGCCCGATTTAACGAACCCGTTGGCATCGATATCGAACACATAGAAGAACGCAGTGCAGGCTTTTTTGATCTCGTTTTTAACGATCACGAAATGGCACTGCTGCAAAACCGCGACAAAATTGAATGGGCAACCCGTTTCTGGGTAGCTAAGGAAGCCTACGGAAAATACCTGGGCAAAGGTTTACAGGGCAACCCAAAAGCCTATACCGTAGCAGAGGTAAATGGCGAAGAATTACGCATCAATAACATCACAATTAAAACAATCAAACATAAAAACTATATCATCGGATGGACACTATAGCAACTACGAAACTGAGCAGCGAAGAAATTTTCGACCTCATGAAAAAATTTATCACTGAAGTAATCGGCGAAGAATTTGTTGAAGAAATGGATATCACCCCCGAAAGTTCTTTCACCAAAGACCTCGAAATGGACAGCATCGAAATTGTGTCTTTTTCCGAAAAAATCAAAGCTCATTTTGGCGAGCAGATCGATTTTACGGGCTGGTTATCATCAATGGATTTAGATCAGCTGATCAATTTAAACCTGGGTATGATCATCTCTTATATCGAAGAATGCCAGTCATAACGGTAAACGGCAAATCGGTTCATATTCAGGAACTCAACAAAGGGGCTGCTGAAACCATCATCCTCGTTCACGGGATGTTCAGTAACCTGTCTGTCTATTATTTTAATATCGCACCATTGCTGGCCACCAAATACCATGTGGTACTTTATGATCTGAAAAGCCATGGCATGAGCGAAAAAACTTTGTTCGGTTACGATCTCGAAAGCATGACCAACGATCTGCTTGAACTGATGAAGGAATTAAACCTGCAAAAAGTGCATCTGGGCGGGTATAGTTTTGGCGGATTGATTGCTTTAAAAATGGCCATCCGTTTTCCGGAGCGCATAAACAAGCTGGCTGTAATAGAGGCACCCGATCCGAACGATGATAAAACAAGGGGTATTATTGACGAGTACAGCCGCGAGTTTCTGGAGCATTACGTCGAAAATTTTACCGATACCACCAAAGTGAAAATGGGTAAAAGGCAGATGGAACGTAACCACCGCATGTACGAGTACCTCTTTTATCAAACCTCTATCAAAACCGATATGGAACTCGAAAAAGACTTTTTCGGCAGCCCGGCAATCAGAACCATAAAAAAATCTACCCTGTTATTATATGGCACAGATTCCAATTGTTTAAACGCAGGTAAACACCTTGATAGAATGATCGAAAATGCAGATTTAATTGCCGTTCCGGGCGATCATAATATTCCGATCCAGCAACCATTAGTTATTGCAGAAACCTTATTAAACTTCTTCAAGAAAAATAAAATTAAACACAGATGGCAAAATTCGTTTTTGTAGTTCCTCCCCTAACCGGCCACATCAACCCAACCCTGAGTATGGGGGCAGCTTTACTGGAAAGAGGTCATCGTGTAGCGTGGATTACTTTAGATCAATCGCTGGGCGATAAACTCCCTGAGCGCGGCGAGTTGCTCGTAATCAGCTACGACCAGAACGACCAGCAGAAAAAAGATTCAGAAAAATACCTCGATATCATTGCCAAAAAGATTGTGTACGGTATCGATAGCATCAAATTTCTGTACGAAGAAGTATTGATTCCGCTAAACAGGCACAGTTACGAAGGTATTGCCGGTCTGCTTGATCAGTTTAAGCCCGATTTGGTAATTACCGATCACCAGATGTTTGCCGGTACCATTGCCGCAACCAACAAAAACTACCCTTACGTTACTTCGGTTACTGCTCCGGCAGCGATAAAAGTAATGGATGAGTTGCCAAAAGTGCACGAATGGGAAGTAAACCAGATTGTGGAGCTGCAAAAAGAATTCGGCATTACGGCAAGCGGTTCTATTGCCTGCTCCGATCTCGCCACTTTGGTACTTACCTCACGTGATTTCTTTGGTGAGATGGAACTACCTGAACATTTTAAATTTGTAGGCCCTGTTTTTAACCATCGCAAAACAACTATTCCTTTTAACTGGGATGCGTTTAAGAACATTACCCAACCTAAAATACTGGTGAGCATTGGTACCACCTTCGATCACGAACATAAAAAAGCATTTTTTGCCAAGGTAATCGAGGCTTTTGCTAATGAAGACCTGCATGTGGTAGTGGTTTCCGATCCTGCTTTATTTGATGAGTGGCCGGCTAATTTTACCGTGCAGCGCCAGGTACCACAATTGGAACTTTTACCACACCTTGATGCTGTAGTTTGCCATGGCGGACACAATACCGTTTGCGAAACTTTAATGAACGGACTGCCCATGGTGGTAATCCCGATTGCTTACGACCAAAGCCACGTAGCCGGACGTGTTTTCAGGGTTGGTGCCGGAGAACGTTTAAACTTTAACCGTTTTAAAGCCAGCCACCTTAAAGAAGCCGTAAACAAAGTGCTGCAGAACGATAGTTACAAAATTGCTGCTGAGCAGATTAAACAATCCTTTATCCAGGCCGGTGGAACAGAAAGTGCTGCCGATTTACTGGAAACTTTAAGCAGCAGAACCTCAAACGTATTCATCAGTTAAATTATACAATATGTCAAAATTCCTTTTCGTTGTCCCGCCTTTCTTTGGCCATATCAGCCCGACTTTAAGTATTGGCGCAAGTTTACTGGCCCGTGGCCATGAAGTAAAATGGCTTGGCATTACTCCGCTTGCACAGGTACACTTGCCCGAAGGGGGCGAATTTATTTACCCGGAAGAAGATCTGGTAGAATATGCTGATGAAATACAACGCATTTTAAAACGTCAGGATGATGGACCTGCCTGTTCTGGTCCGGAGGTGATGAAACTGGCCCTCGAAGAAACTTATGTGCCTTTTGCTAAAATGATGATGAAAGGACTGAACAACTTTGTAGATGCATGGAAACCCGATGTGATCATTAACGACTGCATTACCTTTGCCGGTGCATTAAGTGCACATTTAAAAGGTATTCCATCGGTTACCACTACCCCTGTTCCTCCAGATGTGATGGGCGATACTGCTAATAGTGCACCTAAAATATTCGAATGGCAGCAAAACCTGATTAAAGGTTTGCAAAGAGAAGTGGGTATTTACAGCGATGATATCCACATCCACTCGCACGAGCTGAACATGGTTTTCACCTCGCAGGCTTTTGCAGGTTTTGAAAAAAAACCTTCGCACATGCATTTTGTTGGGCCCGTAAAAGGCAGGCCAAATTTAGCACCATTCGACTGGGAACGTTTAAGCCAGGCCACTACGCCAAAAGTATTTGTTTCTTTAGGTACGCTACTGGTTGATATCCGTAAGGAATTTTTCCAGAAACTGATTACCGCTTTCGAAAACGAACCTGTAACCATTGTAGCCGCAACCAATCCGGATATTTTCGAAAAATGGCCCGATAACTTTATTGTAAATGGTTTTGTACCGCAGTCAGAACTGATGCCCCACATGGATGCCGTAATCTGCCATGGTGGTTTTAATACCGTAAACGATACGTTCACCAACGGTTTGCCGATGTTGATTACCCCCATTGCCTACGATCATTTCCATACGGCTAAATTAATTGAAGGCGCAGGTTGTGGAGTAAGCATCCGCTACAAACGTCTACGTATCAGCGATTTGAGAAACACTGTTTTTGAGTTATTGGAAAACCCAAAATACCGCCAGGCAGCACAAAAAATAAGAGAAACCTTTATAGCTGCCGGTGGCAATGATAAAGCGGTGCAATTGCTGGAGGATTTTGCTGAAGTTAATAGAGTTGTCAACTTTGATGGCCCGCTTGCCTAGAAGTTGACAACTCTGGTGACAACCATCCCCGTGGCCGTCACCCTGTCCCGATTTTAACATCGGGATCAGGGCTCAAAGAATAATAAGAGATGCTGAAATAAATTCAGCATGACGAATCTAATACAACACTAACTAAATGAAAAGAAAACTGCTATTTGGCGAAAGGATGTTATACGGAGACGGCAAAGGCCCGTTTAACATTGTAATACCATTCAAAATCCGGGGAGAAATAAAGGAAGATAATTTAAGGTTTGCCCTGTTCAAAATCCAGAAAAAACACCCCTGGTTAACTGCAGCCATACGCTTTGATGAAGATAAAAGGCCCTGGTTTGTAACCAACCTTACCGAGGTTTTTAAAATCCCTATACGCATTGTAGAGCGCTTAAGTGATGAACACTGGGAGCAGGAATCTACAGCAGAGTGGAAAACTTTATTCGATGCCTCAACCGCACCACTTTGCCGCATTACCTGGATTAAAGGAAATCAGGTATCCGAAATTCTGATGGTGTACCACCACTGCCTTTGCGATGGCACCGCAGCACTTTCTATTTTAACAGAGCTGCTTCAGCTTTTAGATGATCCGGATACTGATATTGGCAAGGAAATCCCCATTATGGGCGTAAAAGATGTAATACCGGCAAAGGTATTGAACAGTTACCACAGCCGCATCAAAAACGGTCTCATCGGTAAAATTGCCACACTTGCCCTGTGGATGATCCCGATCAAAAAAGTAGCTGTTGAACGCAAAAAAGATTTTATGATCCGCTGGAAATTCGATCAGGAATTTACCACAGACATTATTAAATTCTGCAAAGCCAATCAGTTTACCGTAAACACATTGCTTAGTGCTGCCGTATTAACCGCTTTTAAAGCAGTAAGAAAAGAGAAAGCATTTAACAAAATATCGCTTCCGGTTGATATCAGAAACTTTAATCCGATCATAAAAAAAGACCACATTTTTGCCTTTGGTTTAATGATTGTGCTTTCACTGTTGCCCGAAAAAGACTTTCTCGAAAATGTAAGGGCATTGCAAAAAGAGGTGAACGATAAATCGGCCAAACTCAATCCATACAGCCTAATGATGATGATGGAAGCTTGTCACCCGGCGCTTAAAAACTTCACCAATTTCTTAAAATACGGTAAATCGAGCAACGATTGTATGTTTTCTAACCTGGGTAAAATCGACATCCCTCACCAATACCAGCATTTTGAAATAGAAAGTATATACAGTCCTTCGGTAATGGGGCCTTTGGGCAACACCACAACCATGATTGCTTCTACCTACCGCAACCAGATGGACTTTACTTTTGTGGCCAGCGAAGGTTATTTACCTTTTGTAGAAGCTGAAGCCATCAAACAGCAGGTAATATCCATCCTTAAAAGCCAGATCGTACAACCCATTGAAGTTTTAAGCGCAATCGCATGAAAAGAAGATTAATTTTAGGCGAAAGAATTATGCATGTTGATTCAAAGACACCTTTAAACTGTGTTTTTGGAGCTAAAATTAACGGCAAAATCGGTGAAGAAGACCTGCATCAGGCACTTTATAAAATCCAGCAAAAGCATCCACTGCTGCGCATGAATATTGATAACAGCGGAAAGGAGCCCTATTTTGTATTAAACGAAAACATGGGTAAAATCCCGGTGAGGGTTTCGGTGCGTTCATCAGATCAGGACTGGCTGCAGCAATCGAAAGTAGAATGGTATAAACTCTTTAATTCCACAAATGAGCCTTTAGCAAGAGTGGTTTGGCTACAGGGCGAAACCGAATCAGATCTCTTATTGGTACTCCCACATTGTATTTGCGATGGAACCACTATTTTAAATCTAATGCGCGAGTTAATGGCGTTGATTGATAACCCTGAACAAGAACTGGTTCCCTACCAATCTTTTACCTCAGTTAAAGAACTGCTTCCCGATGATTTTAATACCAGCAAGACAAGCCACTTTAAAGGAAAAATTTTTGCAGCCCTGGGCCGCTTGTTTTTCTTCTTTAAATCTACTTCTTACAACAATAGCGACCGGCTTAACTATGCCATTAGCTGGAAAATAAATGCTTCAGACACCCAAAACCTGTTGCTGAAATGTAAAACTGAAAAAACCTCGGTGCATGCTGCAATCTGTGTAGCTTTTATGGAAGCCTTTAAACAGTTACAGCAAGATAAAGCGCATGGCAAGGTAATTTGTCCGGTTGATATCAGGCGCTTTGTAGCACCCATAAAGGAAGATAACATGTTTGCCTTTGCCCCGATTGTAGAATTAAAGCTCGATCAGCAGGAAAATACCTTTTGGACCAAAGCGCGTAAATTAAAAAACGATCTGGAAGCTAAGATTACAGAAATGAAAGTTCACGATCTTTTAAACATGAGCGAATATTTTCATTCATCGGTAAATAAAATGATTGGCTTTTTGAAAACAACCAAAGGCACGCACGATATTACCCTAAGCAATATGGGGCTTCTAAACATTGCTAAAAACTATAAAAACTTTAGCATTGCTACCATTTACAGCCCTACGGTTGCTTTTCCCTGGCGCAATGCAAATACTTTAGTGCTGAGCACATTTAATGGTGAAATGGATTTCTCGTTTATGTCTAACGAGTCTTTTTTAAGGGAGTTTGATGCCTGGCAGGTAAAAGATCAGGCGATGAAACTGATTAGCGAAAATATAAAGGAATTGGCTAATGTCTGATGTAGAATTAGAGGCGCAAGCCAAGGTATCAAACTGGCACAAATTTGTGCGCAAAAACCTGTTAATACACCTTATTCCCAATATGGTGCTCAATACTGTTGTGCCTTATTTTGCCTTTAAAACACAAAATTCGGTACATTTATTTAGTGGCGAGCAAAATTTAGCCCGGTTCTTACTGCCCATGTCATTGCTGCTTCCTTTTATGATTACCCTCGATATTTTGAAGAAGATAAAGGAATTACAGCATTCGGAAGCCATTCATTATAAAGCGGACGAAAAAATAACGGGCTATCCGTTCATCCTGAAGAAGGCAGGCCTTAATGGCCTCTGTAGTATTGCCGTTGTTTTTGCGCTTATGCTTACCCTGCATTTTTCATTTCCTCCAAACCACGATTTCGGCATAACCCCATCTGCGGTTTGTGCAGGTTTATTGGCCGGTTTATATTCCCTTACTTTTTTCTACCTCGCTATTAGAAGGTTTAAGATTGATGCGCCGTAGTACACAGTCTTTTCTCTTTTTTGCCACGGATGCGCACAGATAAACACAGATAGATCGAGTATTTTTCCCATCTGTGTATCCTTTCTAAAATATTTAATCAATTACCACAATCTAGTCCTCGTTTGTAACCAGGATTAACGAGAAATGCATTTCTAATGCAAATTAGATCATCAACCGGCGATAAAATTGCCATGCTCATACATCCCGATTACAAATCGGGACGATAATAATTGTTACTCCAACCACACCATCTGTGTAAAAGCTCCGTTTGTTGCAATATCCCAGGCTTCTACCCTTACCCATTTACGGCCTTTTAAGTTAACCGGCCATTTGAAATCTTTTTGACCAAATGCCTGCGTAGTATTTAAATTAATCCGGTTACGGTAAACCTTTTGCCCATCGCCCGATACAATCTCTACAAAGCTTAAAGGAAAAGTCCATTTCAACTGCATATTAACGCTGGCTTTACCGGTAGCATCAGTTTTCAAGATTTCTCCCGCACCCTTCCCATTAATGTTGAATGCCGGGATTAATACTTCTCCCGAAGAAACAAAAAACTTCCCCTGTCGCATCACATCCAATACCGGCTGCCATCCATCGGCGTAATTCGGCACCTTATCCAGCTGTAAATAATTCACGTTTAAATGCGCATACATTTCGTTTTGCTCAGTAATGGTAAATATATCAGCTTCAGAAATTACATGTTTCTTCAGTCCCCAGTTAGCCATATCATCCATCAGGTTCAATACCCTTTTACTTAATGTTGGCAATGAAAGATCAGCAGGAATAGCTTTCCATGCAGCGCCCAAAAAGGTTTCTGACTTAAAAAAATCTTCCTCCTTATATTTATCCGGATAACCTGTTGATGCTTTCGTTCTGGCATGCGCCGTCCAGGCTAAACCCTTTTCCTGTTCCAGCAGTTTCAGCATTTCGGCTTTATCATTAATCCGGTAAACTTTTCCATAGGTTGGATCGTTGCTCTCGAAAGGTTTATCGCTTTTCCTCGACATGATCCAATAAACCGGCTTAGGGAAAAAGGCCAGCCAATGCCCGCCATAAAAATTATTGGCTTCTTCGCCAGGTAACAGTAAAAAATTGGGATCAGATAATCGTTTGGTTTGTTTAAACAACGCATCCAGTTCTTTTAAACGGATAGAATCTGGTCCTTTTGGGTGGCCTGGTCCGTGAAACTCGGCCAGCTTAACAATATTTAATCCCGATTTTTTAAGCACCTCAACAAATTCAGGTTTTTCTGGTACAGGTTTCCCGCTAAGTACCACATCCGAAATAAATTCATTGTGAAAATGACTGGCCATGGTTTTGTAACCTGCCAACGGAACATAGGAATCGTTATGTGTAAACTTTTTAACTTCATCCAAAACCGCACCTGCTTTGCCAGTGCTCAATAAACAGAAAAAATTAAGGCGCTGTTGTGTATTTGGTGGCGCATTAAACCAGGGCACATAACGCTTATCCCCCAAAGGATCCTGACGAATACCAATACCAAAACATGGAATCAGATTTAAATAATTACTGCCCTTCCAGGTAAATTTAAGATTGAAGGCTTCATCCAGGGGATAAAAATATTGGTGTGGGGCCGGAAACAAAGCCAAACTGCCAGCCTTATTTTCTCCGATTACCGTACGGTATTTTACTTCTAAATTTTTAGCTGCATCTGCTTCAACGGCTTTCTCAGCCTGAAGCTGTCCTTTCACATCCGACCACGCAATATTAGCCCATATGTCTTTTTTATTAACCAGACCCGCATCGTACAGAATTGCTGTAGAATCTTTTGCAGTAGAAACTACCGCAGCAACATTAAACAACGGACTCCCATTATATAACGTAATTTCTAAAGCACCCCTAAAAGTTTCGGCACTTAGGCCCGCTATTTTAATTATGGTTTGGCTACCCTGAGTGCTGACGCTGGCTGCTCCCTTTTCAAATTTTACAGCGTTGGTAGTATATGGTCGTGTAGGTACGCGGTCAAAAAACACATCCCAGCCCCCGCTCGAAGGGCTTAAAGTACGTTTGCCTACCCTCAATACAAATGCCGGATCGAGGTTCGCTGCAATTTCTTTTAAAGCTCCCCTTTTCCCCAACTGCAAACTGCTAAACAACGGTTGGGTATTCTCGAGGTTTAAAACTATTTTTCCTATATCTCCTTTTCCAACCGGCCAGGTTAAAACCAGCTCCTTTTTATTGGAAACAGCCGTAGCTCCGTTATTTTTGAATGATTTAAAACTAACCTGTCCTTTCGCATAAAAAGCTGAAAAGCAGAGCGTAAGCAAGATAACAATATTATTCTTCATATTTGGTTAATCGTTTTAGTAAGGCAAGATAATGATTACAAATAAATTATAGCATGTTCATGCATTATCGTTACATATTGTTCATTATTTCTTTTTTTTGGAAAAATCAGATAACATTGTTTATCTTAATGAAACATTAAAAACCAAACTATTTTGCATCCCACGCTCATCAGAAATAACGTAAAAATCCTTGGCGAAGGTAGCCAGGTGATCATATTTGCCCACGGATTTGGTTGCGACCAAAGTTCCTGGAAATTCGTAACCGATGCATTCCTTAACGACTATAAAGTTGTATTATTCGATTATGTAGGCTCAGGCGATTCAGATATGAGCCAATACGACAAGCGAAAATATGCCACTTTAGAAGGCTATGCCTGTGATGTGATTGATATCATTGAAGCACTCGAATTGAGAGATATTATCTTTATTGGCCATTCAGTTAGCAGCATGATTGGTATGATTGCTGCCTTACAAATGCCCGAAGCCTTTAAAAAACTGGTATTTATTGGCCCATCACCCAGGTACCTGAATGACAGGGATTACATCGGTGGGTTTAACACCGAAGATATTGAAACGATTTTCGAACACATTGCCGCAGATTATGTGGGGTGGAGCAAAGCACTCGCACCAGTGGTAATGGATAAGCCATCGCAGCCTGAGCTTGCCGAGTTTTTACAGGAGTGTTTTGAATCTACCGAACCCAGCGTAGCTTTAGCCTTTGCCATGGCTACCTTTAAAACCGATTGCCGGGATAATTTGAGAAAACTAAAAATCCCGAGCCTTACATTACAAAGTTCGCACGATATAATGGCCCCGCTAACTGCCGGTGAATATATCCATAAAAATACGCCTGATAACTTTTTGGTGGTAATGAAAGCTACAGGCCATTTCCCGCACATCAGCGAGCCAGAAGAAACAATCAGGGAAATAAAAGACTTTATTGGCGACAAAAGGTTCAGATTAAATCCTGATCATCAATATGCTTAATTAAGAGAAGGGCCAGAGAAAAGATTAGCGGTATTTTAAGTCTTTAAAAATGTCAGCACTTCTTCTTTGGCCTTTGTGCAGATTGCACTAACAAATTGTACTTGCTGGCTTAACTGCTCTTCACTTAAATCATCAAATTCGATAGAACGAAGGTTGCTACTTATTTTAGAACCCAGCCCCATTACTGAAATGGTAGTGAGCATTTGATGGGCTACCCGCCTAAGCTGTTTGTAATTACTTGCAGCCAGAGCCTCCTTTAATGCTTTCAAATCATCCGCAATTATGGCAATAAACTTAGTGGCCATCTCCTGTTCAAAACCTGCATCTCCCATGCTCACCTCTTTCAGGTAAGTTAAATCAATCATTTCAAACTCAGTCTTGCGCCTGTCCCCATTAATCAGGTCTGTTTCTTTCGATAAAAACTGGGTTAATATTCCCATTACTTCTATTTTTGAAATGGGCCTGGTAAAGCAACCGCTGATGCCCGCATTAAAACATTTTGCTTGTAGGGCTTCTGCATGGTGCGGAAGAATGGCTACAACAGGTATGTTCAGCAGTAAATTTTGGCGTATTTTATGTAGCAGGTTAAATTCACCACTTTCAAGTATTTCCACGTCTGCCATTACCAGTTTAAAAATACAATCGTTTAAATTAAGCAAAGCAGTATTTTCGCTCGTGACTACTTTAAAACTCACATCAAATTCGCTAAGGCAATTAGTAAGTTCTTTTTGCCCGGCAACCTCCCTGCAAATAATTAAAACATCAATGCTGGTATGCGTCATCTTATCTTTATCACGATTAGCTGTCATCAATGGCTTTTTAAAGTATTTGCATTCTATTATTCAAAATGGTTTTATAAGCATCAGCTATCGGCACAAAATTTTTATGCATAACCAAAGTATTGCCCTCCATCGTGTCTATTCTTCCAATGTTAACAATAAATGAGCGGTGCACCCGAATAAAAGTTTTACCCGGCAGTTTTTCTTCGATTGATTTTAATGAAGAACGAACAGCGTAGGTTTTTTCATTCTGATAAATCTTTACGTAATCGCCTTTTGCTTCGAGATAATTAATTTCATCAAGGTTCAAACGCCTGATCAAGCCGGCATCACGGATAAAAACAAAATCATCCTGCCTATTATCTAAAAGCAGGTTACTAACATTGTAAATCTCCTTTGCTTTATTAATCGCCATTAAAAAGCGGTCGGGTGTTACGGGTTTGGTAATAAAATCGACAACGTTTAAATCAAACGCTGCAGCTGCATAATCTTTCTTCGCGCTAATAAATATGATCAGCGGTCTTGTCTCTCCCAAACCTTTAACCAGTTCAATACCCGATATGCCTGGCATTTCGATATCGAGCAACAGTAAGTCTATTTTGTGAATAGCGAGATTACGGTAGGCTTCGGTAGCATTTTCACATACCGCAATGAGTTTCAACGATTGTTCAATCTGCAGGAGGTGGCTCACTGTACGCCTGGCTATTTCGTGGTCATCAACGATTAAACAATTCATATCTATCAGATTAGCGTCACGAATAAAACTAAGCATAACCGATAGCAATATTTTTTACGAATAAACAATGAACAAAATGAATAAAATATATATTTGTAGAAATCTGTCTCCCGTTTCGTCTCGTATATACGCCCGTTCGTCTAGGTTTTTTGCCTTTCTACCGCCTGGACATAGACGAATAAAGCCAACTACCGTAATTTTGTTCAACATTTAAACAATTCGTAAATCATAAAAAATAAAAAAAATAAAATGAACACCATTAAAACAATTGCACTTTCAACGCTAGCTCTCCTATCGGTTTATAATGCAAAAGCCCAGAATTTTAAAGAGCCTGTTGGCTACAAACTTAAAAACGGGATGAACATCATTATTTCTGAAAATGACAAATCGCCAAAAGCTTATTCGAGCTTTACTTTAGATGCAAAAGCTTTTGAAGGCAAAAAAGATGGTGTGGCAGAATTATTAAATGCTGTGCTGAACGAAAGTGTTGCCAAAAACGCGAACATTAGCTTTAAAGATAACAGTGGAAAATTGGCTACAACCAATTCTGACCTGGAGCAAGACCTGGCAAAAATGGCAGCATTGATCCAAAATGCAACTTTAGATCAGAAAACTTTCAACACAGCCAAAGCAAAACTGATTACCAGCTTAAAACTGCAGGATTACGATTACGACCAAACCGTAAACGAAAAATCAATCAACGCTTTAACATTAGCAGATGTACAAAGCTTTTACAACCAGATTTCTCCTGAAAAAACCTTTTTAACCATTGCCGGCGATGTACAGTTAAGCACAGCTAAAGCTTCTGCTAAAAATGCTTTCGGCAACTGGAACAAGCACACCACAAATGGATTAGCAAAATAAGCCGTCTAAAACAATTATAAGTATTGCCTCCTGGTTTTAATCCCGGAGGCTTTTTTTATGCCCGGAACAGAAACATTTAGTACTAAATGTTGTTTAAACTGAAAATTATCCCATGAAATTTAAACCTCTTGCTTTCATCATTAATATAGCCATTACCTTAGGCGTTGGTGCTTTAGGTGGTTGGGCAACAGCACAATCAGTTAAAACCTGGTATCCAACACTAAACAAACCTTCATTTAATCCACCAAACTGGCTCTTTGCCCCCGTTTGGACTACACTTTACATCCTCATTGGCATTGCCGCATACCTGGTGTGGATAAAACGCGATCGCATTCTACATTTTCCCCGCACAGTAGCTATATACTTTATCCAGCTGATCTTAAACCTGGCCTGGTCGTTCATTTTCTTTTACCTGCATGAAATTGGTTTTGCCCTGGCCGAAATTATTTTGCTGCTCATCGTTATTGTGATAAACGCCCTTACATTTTACAAAATAGACAAATGGGCAGGCCTGATTTTTATTCCTTATATCCTTTGGGTAAGTTTTGCATCATTTTTAACCTACAACATCCTCATATTGAATTAATTTAAAAGAAAACCCTATTTTTAGGTGTGGTAACTTTTAAACGATTTTTGCTGATACTCTTCGTACTGTGCTGTAACCAATTACTTGCGCAAAAGGTTGGTCTTGTGTTTAGTGGCGGGGGGGCCAAAGGCCTCGCGCATATCGGTACGCTAAAGGCACTTGAAGAAAACCATATCCCCATCGATTACATCACCGGAACTTCGATGGGTGGCATTGTAGGTGCTATGTATGCTTCGGGCTATAGTCCCTCGCAAATAGAAGAGATTGCCCTCAGTAATGATTTTCAGAACTGGGTAAACGGCCGTTATACCAGCGATTATACTTTTTACTTTCAAAAAAGGGCTCCAAATGCATCGATGCTAACGGCAAAAGTAGCTATCGATACCGGCTTTCATTTTAGTTTCCGTTCTAACCTGATTAACGATATTCCTTTGAATTTTGCCTTTCTTGAGCTGTTTTCGCAGGCTTCGGCAGTTTCTAAAGATAATTTCGACAACCTCTTTGTTCCTTACCGCTGTATGGTTGCCGATGTACTTTCGCAAAAAAGCATCACGGTTAATAAAGGCAGTTTGGCAGAAGCCGTAAGGGCAACTATGACCGTGCCCATTATATACCGGCCCATTAAATTGGATGGCAAGTATGTGTTTGATGGTGGATTATACAACAACTTCCCCGCCGATGTGATGGAAAGGGATTTTAAACCCGACTTTGTAATCGGTGCCAATGTATCTTCTAAAACCTATAACGAATACCCAAAAAATATCGACGATCGCTTAATGAACCGGTTTTTGGTGTATATGTTCCTGTCTAAATCGGATTCGACCATGATTGGTAAAAACGGTGTTTATATTCAACCTAATTTGGCCGGTTATAGCGTAACCAATTTTGCACCGGTAGCAGAACTGATTAAAAAAGGTTACGATGCCACCATGGCCGATATGCCACGCATTAAAGCATTAATTAGTCGCCGAGTAAACGATGAAGAACTGGCCAGACGGAGAGAAAAATTTAATGCCAGAAAGCCAGACCTGAAATTTAGCAACATCATTGTTTCGGGTGTAAATAACCAGCAAAAAAAATACGTGGAGCGGCTTTTTAAAAGCGACAAAGCTACCTTCGATTTAAAAGACATTAAACGCGGTTACTACAAACTGGTAGCCGATCAGACTTTTGAAACGGTGTATCCCAAAATTTCCTATCAGCCTGCAACAGATAGTTACACTTTCGAAGTCGTGGCTCAACCTAAAAAGAGCTTCAAACTCGAATTGGGAGGTAACATTTCAACAAGGCCCATCAGCAATGTTTTTCTCGGTGCAGAGTATAATTACCTCAACCGTAAATCGTACACGTTTGGAACCAGTTTTTATTCAGGACGCTTTTACGAATCGGTACAGGTTAACGGCCGCGTAGATTACCCAACAAAACTACCCTTATTTTTAGCCGGAGAACTTACTTACAACCACTGGAACTACTACAACACCAGTCAGATTTTTATCGAAAACCCACGCCCGATTTACATCGAGCAATCAGACCGCAAAATTGATTTAATGGTGGGTATGCCCTTAAATTACAACACCAAAATTGTACTGCATTCTACCTTCATCAACAATAACGACAGGTATAGCCCCAACAATACTTTTGCAGTTGGCGATTTGTTAGATCAAACCACCTTTAACGGTTTCAGGGGCTCTTTAAATTTCGAGAAAAACTCGCTTAACCGAAAACAATATGCCACCAACGGACAAAGCTTCTCACTCAGCTTTAATTACACCACCGGGCGCGAAAACTATAATCCAGGTAATATACTTCGCAACACACCAGGTTTTGTTAAAATACCAGGCAGCAGCCAGCTTCACCATTGGGGCAGCATTAAGCTACGACAGGAAAATTACTTCCTTCACCTCAAAAAATATACACTTGGTTATATCGTTGAAGGGGTAATTTCCAACCAGCCTTTGTTCAGCAACTATTATTCTACGCTGTTGGTTGCTCCCGCATTTTATCCGCTGCAAGATAGCCGCTCGTTATTCCTTGATAAATTCAGGGCTAAAACTTATGCTGCAGGCGGCATTAAAAATATCTACAATGTGAAAAAAAATCTTGATTTTAGATTAGAAGGATATTTATTTTTACCCCATAAAGAATACGTACTGAACGGTTTTCAGGATGTAGAATATGCAAAGGCCATTACAAAAGTCCGTTATGCGGGCACTGCGGGCCTGGTATATCACTCTCCATTGGGGCCTGTAAGTTTAAGTTATAATTTATATAATGATGCAGTTAAAAGAAATGGTGTATTATTGCATATCGGTTATTTAATTTACAATAAACGTTCTATCGAATGAAACGAATCTTACTCTTGCTTTCCTTATGTTTAATTGGTTTTTTAGGCCAGGCGCAAACCGCTGCCATCAATAATTTTCTGGTTAAAGAAAATCTGCTCAAAAACAACAAACTGGCCATTATAGCCGCCGATTCGTTAAATAACCCCAACGAAAACATTAATGGCATTTATACCTTTAGCGTAAGTGGCTTTACTCAGGTTTTAAAGTTTAATGATGGGATAGCTGTACTACCTCTCCCCATTGATAAATCGACCTTTGTTTACATTAAACATCAAAACGATTCTGGCACCCATAGCAAACTTGTTTATGTAATTAAAAAAGATAGTGATTTAAGCCCCTACGCCATTAGCAGCTTGTGGCTTTTCATTATCCCCATTGCGCTGATTATTATCGCCTTCGCTTTCCGCAAGCTCATCATTTTTGTGGTGATCGCCTTTTTAATATTTGTGTATTTTAACCACAGCAATGGCCTCAACCTTTCTACTTTTTTCGAAAGTATTTTTGATGGTTTAAAGAACCTGATTTGATAAATCCATGCTGTCAGCTGTTACCAGCTGACAGTTATTTACAATCCCTTAAACATTCTTACACTTGTTTCTAACGAGCGTATTAATAAGCAGTCGTTTCTAACGACATTATCCATTGCTTGGTTTTTTACTAATTTTTTTAGTAAATTTACCGCTATGGAAAATCTTTTTTTAGTATGTTTAGTGCCTCCGGTATCTGTTGTAGAAGATATTGATGAGATCAGGAATTATATTTCGGATAAATTTAATGTACACGAATCGTTAAAACGTCCGGCACACATTACGCTATATCCCCCGGTAAAACTGTCATCACAAGAAGCAGAAAAAAGGTTTTTCAATGCGCTAGAAGCAGCTTCTTTCATTAGTCCCTTTAACCAGGTTTTAAAAAACTTTAATGCTTTTCCCGAACATACTTTTTATATCGATGTGGAACGAAATGAGGGTATCATGAACCTCGAAAAACAAATCAGAAAAGAATTAGTCCCGTTAAAGCTCCTGGATAAAAAAGACAGCAATAAGTTTAACCCGCATTTAACCCTGGCTTTCAGGGATCTGAAACCTCCGGTTTTTAAGGAGATTTTAACCGATTTTAAAGACCGCAAATTAAAAAGGGAATTTCAGGTTTCTTCCTTTTCAGTTTACAAACACATAGATAAAAGGTGGCAGCCCTATAGGGAATTTGCCTTTCAAAATGTTGCCGATAAGCCTAAAATACCTAGCCTGTTCGATTAATTAGAACGGCATACCGATCCCAAAGTTATATTGTAAAAAGCGGTAAGTATCGGGAGCATGGGTTAAGTTATATGCGTTTTTAAAATCGCGGGCACCCGATAAAAATTTACCAATTACCCATTGCTCCGATCCGGTAAACTGTGGATCTTTTAGTTTCAAACCAACATCAAACCTGAAAACAAAATATTGCACATCATAGCGTAAGCCAACCCCTGTGCCAATTGCAATTTGTTTAGCCAGTTTATTTAACCTAAAGATGGTTAGTTCATCCAATTCCGGAACTCCGGCGCTGATTGACTCGTTTTTGCGAATACTCCACACGTTACCCGCATCCAGAAAGGCTGCTCCCTTTAAGGTGGCACCAAAAAAGTTTCGGGCAACGGTAAACCGGTATTCAAAGTTGGTTTCAATCCGCATGGTTCCCAATTGATCCAGTCCGAAAAATGCCTTGCGCAATTCATTGCTTGCAATTACCTCTCTATTATAATTGCCCGGGCCTAAAGTTCTGGCCTGCCAGGCCCTGATCCCGTTCGATCCTCCTGCAAAAAACTGCTTTTCGAAAGGAATACCATTTAGTACAGAGTTACCATAAGCATAGGCTACTCCGGTATTTAAACGCGCAATAAACTGCCGGTCTCCTCCAAGATGTTTATACCATCTAATATCTACTTCTGGCCGCATATATTGGTTAAATGGCAAACCTAAAATCTTCGCAGGATCGCCATTGGCCGGATCGTGCTTAGCACCCGTTAACCTGGATACTCCTTGCAACAAGTTCCCCGCAATATCCATTCCTGCCCTTAAATACACAAATGTGCGGTATTGATTTAGCTTATCGGCATTTAGCGTGTAGGTATATTTCATACCTAAGGTTAAATCCTTCCGGTTTAATAGCGTTGAATAGTAAATATTATTGATTACCGTAGCGGAATCAACATTTGGATCAAGATTTCCAAAGCGGTACTCAAAATTTAAGGGCGTAAATGAGTGCAGTTTAGATTTGGTTTCAAACCAATCGTAAGTAATCGAATTGATGAAAATTCTCCGCACAGAAACGTCTTTTTGCAAAGCATAAATGTAACTGGTGGCAAAAGTGGTATGCGGCATTCCATTGCCTCCTAAAACCGGATTATAGAACGGAATCATTAACCTTGGCACCGAAATACTGGCACTAATTGAGAAATCGCGCTGGTAAATATCGCTGAAAACCTTAGCGCCGTTGCCAATACGGGACTGTAAACCACCTTTAACCTGAAGTTCGAACCTTTCGGCACCCCTGAAAATATTGTTATTGGTATAGGTATTTCCAATGGTAAAGCCAACCGTTCCGCCGTTGAAGGGCACCTCTCCCTCTACCCGGTTGCTCATTACCTTTTGGGGAATAAGCTGAATTACCGTATTGATTTTATTAGAAGTACTGTCTCTCCTGAAATAATCTATTTTAACATTTTTAAAAACATTCAGCTCGTACAAACGGTCGTAAGTGAGGTTTTCGTTGCGTATGTCGTACAGGTCACCTTGTTTAAGAAAATCGTACCTTACAATCGGATTTCTTCTGTACCGCTTAGAAAAATCGGTAAAAATAATCCCGTTTAGCGTATCCTTACTGAGTTTATACCTTACCGAATCAGGAAATCCATCAGGGTTTGGCGCAATAATCATGTGCGTATAACCAATGTTAAACTGCTTATGACTACCATTATCCGGATCGGCTACATTTAAATTCAAATCGATTTTATTGGTTTTAGAACTGGGTTCGGCTCCAAAAACATCGAAAGTTACGTAAGGCCTTAAGAAATAGAAATAGCCGTTTTCTTTCATGATCCGGTAAATTTGCTCTCTTTCGTAGGTTAACGAATCTTCATCATACTGCATGCCTTTATGCAAATGGGTAATTTTTGCTTTATTCGATTCGTAGAGATTTCTGATATTAACATTGGGAATAGAATCGCTTATGCTTTGGATAACATAGGCTGGCCCTGGTTTAGCGCTGAATACAATTTCGGCTTTTTTATTGGCCACATTAATGGCGGCATTAACCTCAGCCTGACGATACCCTTTACTTTTTAAAAATTTTTGAATCTGTGTTCTCGAAATTTCAACCAGGGTACTGTCTAGAATTGCAGGCGGAGAACCAAAAGGTTTAATGTCGTTGGTTTTATAGCGACCATCTTTGGTATTGAACAAATTGTACAGAGGTACATTAATACTCAGCTTGGATGCCGGCCTGATATCTTTCTGAACGTAATTGTATGCCTGCTCTTCAAATTTGGCGTCAACGCTATCTATTCTTACCTTTTTAACAATCGATTGGTAGTCGGGAATGTACCTGGTTGATGAACAGGCTTGAATTAAAAGAATAATAAATAGTAATATTGCAGTACTTTTCAGTTTAAAATTCATTAAGTATTGGTATGCTTTCAAAATCACAGATTAGTTTTATAAAGTCGTTACATCAAAAAAAGTACCGTAAAGAACATGGTTTATTTATTGTTGAAGGCATAAAATCCATCCAGGAGTTTTTCCGGTCAAGCTACCACATTCATACTATATTTTATAACAGCGAACAATACAATTTGTTACCCAAATTACCCGCAAATATAAACTTATTTGAAGTAAACAACGCTGAATTAGACAAGATTAGTACGCTGCAAACCCCGCAAGGTTTTTTAGCGCTCGTTCATATCCCCAAAAACAAGACGCTAAACAGCAACGATTTAAAAAAACAGTTTACTTTGGTTTTAGACGGTGTTCAGGATCCGGGTAACATGGGCACCATTATCCGTACGGCCGATTGGTTTGGCTTCAACAATATCATTTGCTCAAAAGACTGTGTAGAGGTTTTTAACCCCAAAACAGTACAGGCTACCATGGGCTCGCTGGCCAGAGTAAATATTTACGAAGAAGATCTGCCCGCATTATTAGCTAATAATACTTTACCTATTTTTGGTGCTTTGTTAGATGGCGAATCGATTTACCACACCCAATGGGGCAATGAGGGATTGATTGTTTTGGGCAACGAAGGCAAGGGAATATCAGCCGAAGTAATCCAAAAGATAAGCAAACCGGTAACTATACCACGTGTTGGCGAAGCCGAATCGCTAAATGTAGCCGTGAGTGCTGCAATCTTTTGTGCTGAATTAGTGCGAGTTCGGAATTAAAATGGATAATATTTAAGATAATATTTGCGGGCTAACTAATAATTGCTATTTTTGCAGCCTTGAATTTAAGGTCGAGTGGCCGAGTGGCTAGGCAGAGGTCTGCAAAACCTTCTACAGCGGTTCGAATCCGCTCTCGACCTCCATTTGTACAAATAAAATAATAAAAGGTTAATACCATGGCAGTTACCAGATTAAAAAGAAAAGACAGAAGAAATAAAAATACAGCTCACCAAGAGGTAGCATTTTTAAAAAGAGCAACTAACATCGAGTTAGGAAGCCGTTCTGCACAACCTAAAAACGATCAATTAGCTAAAAACAATGCTGTTTTAGCTGCTTTGGCAAAATAGTTTTTAGAAACAAAAAATTTAAAGCATCCTTCTGATCAAAGGATGCTTTTTTTGTGCTTTATATTTTCTAATGTATGGTAACACCAATTATTATTAACCATGTAAGCCATATCAGCTCATTTAAGCTTTAATGGCCTTACAATTCTTATATGGTTATTGCATATCATTTGTATTGATCTTTATCCACTCCGCCAATACCGTATCCCTAATAGTTTCTTCGCTTTTCCTGCCCATTCAGTGTTAAAAATCTTAACTTTATAAGACCAGCATTTTCACTGAACATGAACCTTAAAGAAATATTAAAACAGCTCGAATCTCTTGCCGACGAAAAAGTACGCAAACAACACATTAAAAATGGCGCACGCGAAAATCTTTATGGTGTAAAAATGGGCGATATCAGAACCCTCGCCAAAAAGATTAAAACCAACCACGCCCTGGCACTCGAACTTTGGGAAACCGAAAACATAGATGCAAGGATGCTGGCCATTTTGATTCTTAATCCAAAGGAATTATCCGCAGTTGAAATAGAGAAAATGGTTGCATCAGAACAATTTGCCTGGGCAGCCGACTGGTTTTATAATTACGTAGTTAAAGAATATCCTGACAAAGAGCAATTCCGCCAAAAATGGATGAACTCGGGCGATAAGATGCTGGCCCGTGCCGGCTGGAGTTTAACCAGTGGCCGCATTGCCAGAGCGCCAGAAGGGATCGACATTGCTGCTATCCTTACCCGCATTGAAAGCGAAATGTCTAATGAAGCACCAGAAGTTCAGTGGACCATGAATACCGCTTTAGCACAAACCGGCATTAATCATCCTGCTTACCGCGAACGCGCGTTAGCGATAGGTGAAAAGCTGGGCATTTACCGCGATTACCCGGTTTCAAAAGGCTGCACCTCTCCCTTTGCTCCAATATGGATTAATGAGATGGTGCGACGACAGGGATAAAATTGTACTACAGCCTCGTAAATACAACTAATACTTAAAGGCATGAGTAAAGAACAAACTAAAGACCTGCTAATATTTTTAAAGCCATTTGGTGAAGATATTACCACACTGGTAATGTGGCTACGCAATTTTGTTTGGGAACTTTACCCGCAAACCAATGAGCTGATTTACGATAATTATAATGCAGTAGCCTTTGGATGGTCGCCAACAGATAAGGTTGGGCACACATTCTGCTCAATTGCAGTTGGAAGAACGAGTAAAAATATTCACTTCGGGTTTTATTGGGGCAGCGAACTTACTGATCCCAACAACATTCTTTTAGGAAAAGGGAATCAATACCGTTATATTTTGGTAGCAGATAAAAATAGTTTCCCTCAGGCCTACATCCAAAATCTGATGAACGAGGGATACCTCAATGCCGAAGCAAAAGTCAAGGACAAAAAACAAATAAAGCACGGGCAAACCATTGTTAAATCAATTTCAGTCCAAAAGCGCGAGAAAAAGAAAAAAAACTGACAGTTAACAGCATAAAACTATCTGCTACAAAAATGAAAGTAATTATTACAGGTGCCACCGGAATGGTAGGCGAAGGCGTTCTGTTCGAATGTTTAGAAAATAATGCGATAAAAGAGGTATTAATTATAAACCGCAGGCATTACGATATACAGCACCCTAAATTAAAAGAACTTCTTATAGCTGATTTCATGAAACTGGATGGATTTGAAGACCAGCTAACCGATTATGATGCCTGTTTTTACTGTGCAGGAATCAGCTCGGTTGGCATGAAAGAGGAACAATATCATTTCATTACTTACGATACCACTCTGGCTTTTGCCGAAAAGTTGCTTCAGCTTAACCCAGCAATGGTTTTTAATTTTGTTTCGGGCGGCCATACCGACAGTACAGAAAAAGGCAAAGTAATGTGGGCACGTGTAAAAGGAAAAACAGAGAATGCGTTAATGAAACTACCGTTTAAAGCACAATACAATTTCCGCCCGGGCTTTATGAAACCCTTTAAACAACAGAAAAATGTAAAAGCTATTTTTAAGCCGCTTATTTTCCTGTTTCCGTTATTACTACCCAGGCAATCGCTAACCCTTAAGCAGGTTGGCAAAGCCATGATAAACGCAGTAGAAAAAGGTTATTCCAAACAGGTACTTGAAATCAGTGATATTAAAATATTAGCAGATTTTTGAAAGCAAAAATGTTTTTTTGATTTCGTTCTAAAGTATGTAAGCGGGGGTAAGTTACCCTGCGATTAACTTAACGCTTTAACATTTACCAATGCTTTACAAATACTTTTAATGAGCCCAGGTCCTTCGTAAATAAAACCAGTGTATAACTGAACCAGGCTGGCACCTGCATCCAGTTTCTCTTGTGCATCTTTAGCCGAATGAATACCTCCTACCCCAATAATCGGGAAAGCTTTATTTGATTTTTCTGAAAGATATCTGATTACCTCAGTTGAGCGAACTTTTACAGGTTTACCACTCAAACCGCCGGTTTCTCCAGCCAAAACTTGCTCTGTAGCCAGGTTTTCGCGACTAATAGTCGTATTGGTGGCAATAATTCCGGCAATTTTGGTTTCAGCAACGATTTCTATAATATCGTCCAGTTGAGCATCGGTTAAATCTGGTGCAATTTTCAGTAGTATCGGACGCGAAATATTGTTTTTATGATTGCGCTGCTGCAAAGTATTGAGGATATTTTTTAATGGCTCTTTCTCCTGCAATTCGCGCAGGCCCGGTGTATTAGGCGAGCTTACATTCACCACAAAATAATCTACCACATCAAAAAGCCTGTCGAAACATTTAATGTAATCACTAACTGCATCTTCGTTTGGCGTGGCTTTATTTTTACCAATGTTACCTCCTACAACAATATCAGGATGTTTATCTTTTAGCAAACGTAAACGCTCAGCCATCACATCTACTCCTTTATTGTTGAAACCCATGCGGTTAATCAAAGCTTCATCATTCGGCAAACGGAACATCCGCGGCTTATCGTTTCCGGGTTGTGGCATCGGGGTTACCGTTCCCACTTCAATAAAACCAAAACCCAAATTACTTAAGGGTTCTACGTATTCGCCATTTTTATCAAATCCGGCAGCTAAACCAACAGGATTCCGGAATTTAATCCCAAAAACCTCACGTTCAAGACCTTTAACATTAAAATCAAAGCTGCTGCGAATGATGGTTTTGCCTAAAGGAAATTTATCATTAAACCATTTTAACCGCTTTACTACAAAATAATGTACATTTTCGGGGTCAAACTTGAAGAATATTGGTTTAATTAAGCGATACATGCCACGAAGATAAGTAAAATATGGAAAATGTAAAAAATATGGAAGATGGAAGAAGAAATGTTCTCCATCTCCCATCCTACATCTCCCATCTTACATCATCCCTCCCTTAGTACGCTGCTGTAAACTGCTCCTGGTGATGCGCGTTATTTTCCAGCTCATCCACAATTACAATGGCCAGATCTTCTACCGAAAGAATAGAGCGGCCAGCTTCGTTAAACACCGGACTTGTTTTACCTAAACGGTATTTACCGGTGCGACCTGTGGTAATCCCCTGGTGCATTTCTATAGCCGGACTAAAAAATAACCAGTCTAGTTCGGTTTCTTGTTTTAGCGTATTGAAATAATCGCGCACTGCCGATGCTCCGGGCTTAAATTCCGCCGGAAAATTCGGACCATCTACAATCTGGTGTCCATCAATCTGCAAGGTACCTGCCCCACCAATAAAAATATAACGTTTAACACCCGAGGCTTTAACCGCAGCCTGAATGGCTTCGGCACCTTTAACGGTATCGTTGTACAGGTTAGGGTTTGTCCAGCCGGCATTAAATGCACTTACTACTGCATCGGCACCGCTTAAAGCTGCAGCTAATTTTTCGGTATCCAGTACATCAACAGCTACTTTGGTTACTTTTTCATCCGAACTTTCGATCTTGTCCGTATCGCGGGCAATGGCTGTTACTTCATTTCCACGGTTTACCAATTCGTTTAAAATTGCTTTGCCTACAAATCCTGAGGCTCCTATTAATGCTACTTTCATATTATTAAATGATTACGCAGATGGGTTGATTACATTGATTTTCGGAAATCTTCCGCTCTGCTTATTGTTTATTATTTTGTTTATTGGTTAATGGTTTGTAGTTGATGGTTCATAGTCAATGGCCCGATCCAACTGGAAAGTAGCAACTGAAAACTGAAACATTTTTTATTACAGTTATGTCCAAATTTTTTTAATCAAATCCCATACTAAAATCTTTTAAGGTTTTTAACGAAAGATCTTTAATCAGTGCGTTTTCGGCATCGCTATACAACTGTGTTAACTGTTTGGTAATTTGTTTTCCTACCGGGCAATCTGGATTGGGTTCATTCTTGCTTTCGCCGAGCAAGCCCTTTTGTTTAACGGCCTTGTACACTTCACCTAAATTAATATCAGCAGGTTTTTTAGCCAGGGTAGAACCGCCCCCCTTCCCTTCTTTACTTTGCACAAAGCCATGTTTATGCAGGTTGGCCAGCTCTTTACGTACCAAAACAGGATTACAATTAATGCTTCCGGCAATGTATTCAGAATTCAATAGCTGCCCGTTCACCTTATCAAGGAGCGTTAAAATGTGAAGCGATATGGAAAAATGACTGCTATTCATACTGTAACTTTTATTATTACAGAACAAAGGTATCAAAAAATTCAGTAAAACAAAAAATGTTAAATCTTTATTCCTAATTCATCTAAAACGTATCTTTGCAACCGAAACTCCCTTTATATTAATATCTTGAAAAAGTTCTTAAAAATCTCGGCCATAACGCTTGCGGCATTATTGGCGCTTTTATTTATTATTCCTTATTTAATCCCACAAACCATTAATAAAGAGATTACCCAAATCATTAATAAAAACATAAAAGGCGAAGTAAAGTTTCAAAGTACCGATATTTCTTTTTTCAACCATTTTCCTTCGTTAACCTTAAACTTAAACGAGTTTTTACTGAAAGGATCGGCCCCCTTCGAGCAGGATACGCTTATTTACACCAAAAAACTGGCGCTTGGCATTAACCTGCTTTCGATATTTTCCAAACAGGTTAAAATCGATGAGTTTTACCTCGATGATGCGCGCATAAACATCCTTACCGATGAAAAGGGCCATGCCAATTACAACGTTTACGAAAGCAAAAAAGAAAACGATACACCGAAAGAAGAAAGTGCAACAGCCATAAAAATTGAAGGCATTTTTATCAACAACAGTAACCTTACCTACAGCGATAAGTCTATCCCGATGATTATCCGTACACAAGGCCTCAATTATACCGGAAAAGGTGATTTAAGCAATGCCATTTTTGATTTGAAGAGTAATCTTTCGATCGATCAAATGGACGTTTATTATGCCAATACACCTTACCTGTTAAAGAAAAAAATAAACGCCAGGCTTATCACCAAGGTAAATACCAACTCGTTGAATTTGATTTTTGACGAAAACAACCTGATGATTAACTCTTTGCCCATCCGCTTTGTCGGTCATTTCTCTTTTTTAAAGGATGGCTATGATATTGATTTCAGAACCAACGCAAAAGAAACTGATCTGCAAAATATTTTCACCGCCTTACCTGCTGAAATTGCTGACAGGCTGGAAAAAACCAAAATTAAAGGCTATGCTGAAATCAATGCCTCACTGATTGGAAAATACCTGGCTGCATCGCATACCATGCCTACGCTTGCTTTTAACATGAAGGTGCGCGAGGGTAACATTTCAAACCCTAATGCTCCTGAGCCCATCAGTAACCTGTTTTTAAATCTTAAAACCAAATTACCCAGCCTTAATCCGGATAGCCTGTTAATTGATATGGATAGCCTTTATTTTAACGTAGGGAAAGACTATGTAGCTTCGGTTACCAAAATTAAAGGTTTATCGGCACCAGAAATTTATACCGACACCCGTTCCAATATCGATTTAGCCAAATGGGCCAAAGTGGTGAATATGGACGATCTGCAGCTTAAAGGCCGCTTAAATATCAATCTGAAAGCTGACGGGAAATACACTAAAAAGGTACAGCGTTCGGGCATCAGGCAGGTTGATACCGTTGTTGCTACCGTACCCAAATTTTCATTAAAAGCCAGTTTGGTGGGTGGCTATTTCAAATACCCTGCCCTGCCTGCTGCTATTGATAAAATTAACTTCAATATTAATGGTTCTAATACCGATGGCGACTACAAAACCACGAAACTGGCGATCGAAAACATCGATATCCAGGCGCTCAACAATTACATCAGCGGTTTTGCGAAGCTGCAAACCGCAGCAGACATGCCGGTAGATATCCAGCTGAAATCGCTGATCAACTTTGCCGATATCAAAAACTTTTATCCGGTTAAAGGTTACGAATTAAGTGGTATCATGCATATCGACCTGCAAAGTAAAGGTCCGTACAATAAAATAAAAAATCTTTTCCCGGTTACTACAGCCAGTATCAAATTAAATAATGGCCGCATTAAAACGCCAGGTTTCGACCAGCCTTTAGAACAGATTGAAATTGATGCCGACCTGATTAACAACGACGGAACACTAAAAAACACCAAACTGAACATTAAACCCATTGCCTTTCAAATGGCTGGACAGCCTTTTATGCTGAAGGCTGATGTGCACAATTTCGAGAATATTGCCTACAACGTTTCTTCGAAAGGCACGATTGATATCGGCAAAATGTACAAGCTTTTTGCTGTTAAAGGTTATCAGGTTAATGGAGTTATTTTCGCCAACGTTTCCTTTAAAGGCTTACAGCGCGATGCCATGGCAGGCAGGTACAGCAAACTGCAAAACAAGGGCACCATGAGTATTAAAGACCTGAATATCCAGTCTGATTTATTCCCCAAAAGTTTTTTAATCAAAAACGGAGTATTTTCTTTCCGTCAGGACAAGATGAATTTTGATGAATTTAATGCCACTTATGGCCAATCTGATTTTAAACTGAATGGCAGCCTGAATAATGTAATCAACTATGTTTTAAATGATAAAGCTAAACTGGAAGGTAATTTTAAGCTGACCAGTAAACAAATTTTAGCCGACGAATTTATGGTTTACTCAGCCGGTGCAGCCAACAATCCGACTACCTCAAATGGGGTAATCCTGATTCCCCATAACATGAATGTTACTTTTTCGGCCAATGCCAGCGAGGTAAAATACAACGGCCTTAATATCAAAAACGCAAAGGGAACCATGCGCATTAACAACGGCGCACTAACCTTACAACAAACCGGTTTTAACATTGCCGGCGCACAGGTAGGAATGGATGCTTCGTATAAAAGCACAAGTCTGAAGAGTGGTTTATTTGATTTTCACCTAACAGCTAAAGAATTCGACATTGCCAGAGCTTATAAAGAAATTAAATTATTTAGAGAAATGGCCAGCTCAGCATCGAAAGTTAAAGGTATTGTAGGTTTAGATTATCAGCTTTCAGGGAAGTTAAACGACCAGATGTTCCCTGTATTCCCATCCCTGAAAGGTGGTGGTGTTTTAAATCTAAAAAAGGTAAGCTTAATGGGTTTTAAAATGATGAACGCAGTGAGTAAGGCTACCAAAAGAGACAGCTTAACTAACCCCGATTTATCCGATGTACAGGTAAAATCGACCATCAAAAACAATATCATTACCATCGAACAAACTAAAATGAAGGTTGCCGGTTTCAGGCCGCGCTTTGAAGGTCAGGTAAGTTTTGACGGGCGTTTAAATTTAAGCGGACGCTTAGGCCTACCCCCTTTTGGTTTATTTGGTATCCCGCTAAGCATTACCGGTACGCAGGAAAAGCCGATTGTTAAACTGAAAAGAAATAAAGAAGGAAAACTCGAAGAAAGTTCTGAAGGGAAATAAATTGATCATTGCTGTTGGTTAAAGCCAACAGCAATGATCATTAATCCAACAAGTGGTTAATCTGTGCATACTGTAAAAGCATAATCGTTTTGCCATCCTTTATTTCGCCGGTAGTAATCATATTCAGTGCTTCATTAAAGCTTGTTTCTAAAACCTCAATATTTTCTTGCTCTTCGTGATGGCCTCCGCCGGCGCTAACTTTCATATCTTTGGTGTATTCGGCCACAAAGAAATACAGGATTTCGGTTACCGAACCCGGCGACATATAAGCTTCGAATACCTTTTTAACCTCTCTAATCTGGTAACCCGTTTCTTCTTCCGTTTCGCGCTTTATTGCCGTCTCCGGGTTGTCCTTATCCAATAAACCAGCACAGGTTTCAATCAGCATACCATCATCATTGCCGTTAATATAAGTCGGCAAACGAAATTGTCTGGTTAAAATAACCGTTTGCTGTCCCTTGTTATAAAGCAAAATTGTTGCCCCGTTTCCCCTGTCGTAAGCTTCACGGTTTTGAACCTCAATGCTACCGTCTTTTTTACGGTACTCGAAAGTTATTTTGTTTAAAGTATACCAATTATCCGAAAGGATTTCTTTACTGATTATCTGAATGTTTTCGTTGCTCATATTATGGTCTGTAGTCCAAAAATACATTTTACCAGCGATGCTCGTTAAGTGCCAGGGTAATAAATATATCATATTCGTTGTCGCTTGCTTTAAAGCTCAACCTTACTGTTGTGAAAAGCAGATACAGTTGCTTTTTTAACGTCCGTCCCGCTATCACTTCAAGTCCGCCCGCGACAAAGCCCTTCCCGCTTCGGGCTTTCCGTTCTATAGGGTCTATTTAACAGCATACCCTGCTAAAATGAACGCATGGGCAAGCCGTTTTAAAAAGTACAATCGTTTCTATTTGAGCACCAGGTTTAAAAAAGCCTTTTAAAATTCGTACTTTTGCAGCCGAAATGATTTCAATAAATAATTTAACATTCCTGATAGGATCGAGAGCCTTATACGATGATGCCAACTGGCACATTAAACCGGGCGACAGAGCGGGCTTGATTGGCGCTAACGGAACAGGAAAATCGACACTTTTAAAATTAATTGTAGGCGAGTATGCCCCAAGTTCGGGTACTATTTCGATGTCGAAAGACCTGAAAATAGGTTACCTGAACCAGGATTTACTTTCTTACGATTCGCACCATAGCATTTTGCACGTGGCCATGGAGGCTTTTGAGCGCCAGAACCAGCTGCACGATGAAATTGAAGAATTGCTTAAAAAAATCGAAACTGATTACAGTGAAGAGGTTCTATATAAACTGAGTGATAAACAACAGGAATTTGAGGCTTTAGATGGTTACAACATCGAATACAGGGCCAACGAAATCCTGGCCGGTTTGGGTTTTAGCACAGCCGATCAGCTTCGTCCGTTAAATACCTTCTCAGGAGGTTGGCGGATGCGGGTAATGCTGGCGAAAATCCTTTTACAAGATCCGGATATCTTATTACTCGATGAGCCAACCAACCACATGGACTTACCCTCTATCAAGTGGTTAGAAAACTATTTAATGGGTTTTGAAGGTGCCATTGTAATTGTATCGCACGACAGGTATTTCTTAGATAAGATTGTAAACCGTACGGTTGAATCGCGCAAAGGAAAATTAACCGTTTATGCAGGTAACTACAGCTTTTATGTAGAAGAAAAAGCACTGCGCGGTGAGATACAAAAAGGCGAATTTAAAAACCAGCAGGCTAAAATTAAACAGGAAGAACGCTTAATTGAGCGTTTCAAGGCCAAAGCATCTAAAGCGAAGATGGCGCAATCGCGCATGAAAGCTTTAGACAGAATGGAACGTGTGGAGGATGTAGACGACGAAAACCCAACTGTTAATTTCGCTTTTAAATTTACAAAACCATCGGGCAGGCACGTAGTGCGCATTGAGCATGCTACCAAGCATTACCCCAATGTCCATATTCTGGAAGATGCAGAAGCTGTGATTGAAAAGGGCGATAAAATTGCATTGATTGGTGCAAACGGTAAAGGTAAATCGACCTTACTACGGATGATTGCCGGTACTGAAAAATTTGAAGGTTTCTGCGAAACCGGTCATAACGTTTCTACCACTTTCTTTGCCCAGCACCAGTTAGAATCATTGCATTTAGGCAATTCGATTTTAGAAGAGCTACAGGCTTTTGCACCTAAACATAGTGATACGGAACTACGTAGTATTTTAGGCTGCTTCTTGTTTACCGGCGATGATGTTTTCAAGAAAATCAAGGTACTATCGGGAGGTGAAAAATCGCGTGTAGCCCTGGCCAAATCGCTAACTACCGATTCGAACTTCCTGATTCTGGATGAGCCTACCAACCACCTGGATATCCAGTCGGTTAATATTCTGATTCAGGCATTAGATCAGTTTGAAGGTACTTTTATTGCGGTATCTCACGACAGGTATTTCCTGGATAACGTAGCCAACAAAATCTGGTTTATTGAGAACGAGAAAATCAAACAATATCCTGGCACCTACGAGGAATACGAAGAATGGAACAGCAAACGTGTAATTCCGGCATCGAAACCTATTCCGGTTAAAATGCCCGATAAACCCAAGGAAGCACCAAAACCTGCCAGCCCAAATACAGCCAATCAGTTAAAAAAGCTGAATGATGAACTGAAAAAAATCGAAGCACTAATTGCTGAACTGGAAACAACGGTTAAAAACATCGAAACGGAACTAGCCGATGAAAATGTTTACAGCAATGCCGATAAACTGGCTGAAGCAAATAAACGTTATCTGGCCGCAAAACAGGATTTAGATAACAGTCAAACCAAATGGGAAACCCTTGCTACCGAAATTATGGAGCTGGAAGGGTAACTACAATTCATAATGAAGCCGCAGATAAACCTGCGGCTTTTTTTTTGCTGTGCGGTCAGGTAATTCAAGCCACTGAGGCGCTGATTTACAAGGAATGCTTTTTGTGGTTATCATAGTGCTCGTAATCCTGAATTTATTTCAGGGTCTATCACTATTAAAGAGATGCTGAAACAAATCCGATAGCTACCTGATCAGCATGACGGAAAGTACACTGTCGCTTCCGTGCATCCGTGGCATTTTAAAGTTGTCGTCATAAATTGAGCTGTCGCATCCGTGGCTGCACTAAGCACAAAACAAAATTTCTTTTTATCTCTGCCGAATACTATGTAGCTTTATCCATGCAAAAACTAATCGCTGTACTACTTTTCTTCATTCCGACACTCACCTTTGCCCAAAACGATAAAACGTTTACCAGCGAAAACAAAATTTACCTTCCCAACATTAAAACTGTGCTGTGTTATAACAGCAATAAAGAGCAGAGCTTGCCTGTTATTATGCTCAATTCGTCAGAAACGATTACTTTTTCTTTTGACGATTTACTGGCGGGCACTAAAAATTACTGGTACACCATTGAGCATTGTACTGCTGAGTGGAAACCTTCACCAATCTCTACTATCGATTATCTAGGCAGCTTTAACGACGACCGGATTATCAATTACCGCTATTCTTCTAATACTGCCAGAAAATATACCCATTACGAAATTAGCCTGCCCAACACACAAATTCAGCCCAAAATTGGAGGTAATTATGTACTAAAGGTTTATTTGGATGGCGATAAAAACAAGCCCGTAATTTCGCAGCGATTCTATGTGTTAGATAGTCAGGTTGCCATAGCAGCCGAAATAACCAACTCCTTACAGGTAGAATTTCGCAACAACAAGCAAAAAATCAACTTCACGGTTAACCATGCCTTCCCAATCCCAAACCCCTACCAGGATTTAAAAGCGGTGGTGATGCAGAACTTTAATGCCAATACTATTCAGTCGAATTCGAGGCCATCTTTTGTACGCCCAAATCAATTGGTGTATAACGATTTAAATACCAACGATTTTTGGGGCGATAACGAATTCAGGAAATTCGATACCC
Source organism: Pedobacter ghigonis (assembly GCF_903166585.1). Lineage (GTDB taxonomy): Bacteria > Bacteroidota > Bacteroidia > Sphingobacteriales > Sphingobacteriaceae > Pedobacter > Pedobacter ghigonis. The sequence continues at coordinate 152,117 of NZ_CAESCM010000005.1, read as the reverse complement.
GGAGCTTAAGGTACAAAGCCGATAATGTGAAAGATATCTACCGTGATAAAGAATCGGTAAACGTAATGCTTTTTCAGGATGCGCCACGGAGCGTTGGTGCCTTTGGCAACCAGTTCGATGAAAACGGCAACTTCTTTATCCGCAATACCGATGGCCGTGATGATAAAACAGAAGCCGAATACATGGGTGTTCTGTTTACGCTAAATGCAGCTGCACCCAGTCCTGATGGCGATGCTTACGTAGTAGGCCGTTTTAATAATTACACCATGAGCAACGAAAACAAGCTCTTGTACGATGCCAGCCGCAAACAGTTTTATGGCAACATTATGCTTAAACAAGGCTTATACGATTACGAATTTGCCTGGTTTAACAAAGATACCAACTTGATGGAAACCAAACCCTTTGAAGGCGCTTTCTTCCAAACAGAAAACAGCTACCAGATTTTTGTGTATTACCGCCGTCCGGGTGCCCGTTGGGATACCCTGGTAGGTTTTACCAACCTCAGCAATAAGGTTGGCGACAGAAGATAAATCAAAACCGTCGTTTACACATTAATTGTCAACTTGACTTTTAATGTTACAATACTTACCTTTATTGTTACATTAATTTTCTTTGTTTTATCTGCTGTTCTTTACTTTAGCAAACCAGAAGGAACCAGATAAACACCTAGATAATAAGTGTTTCTAACCAAAAATTATGTTTAAGAAATTAATTGCCGTAGCATTATTAGCCAATCCTTGTGCGCAAATCTTTGCACAAAGCACCAACAGCTCGTACACTCAATCTATTAACGGGACTAAATTAAAATTTGATATGCAGGCTATCCCTGCAGGCAAATTCAAAATGGGAAGTAAAACAGGTAAACCAGACGAACAACCTGTGCACGAAGTTAAACTCGATGCCTTCTGGATCGGGAAACATGAGGTAACCTGGGATATTTTCGAACCTTTCTTATACCGCGATTACGAAAAAAAGGCCAGTGAAGGTGCCATTCCGGCCGAAGTTGATGCCGTAACCCGCCCAACCAAACCTTATCTGGACATGACTTTCGGTATGGGTAAAGAACACCAGCCAGCCGTAGCCATGACCCAATATAATGCCATTCAGTTTTGTAAATGGTTATATGTACGTACCGGCGTTTTTTACCGCTTACCAACCGAGGCTGAGTGGGAATACGCCTGTAAAGCAGGTGCCGAAACCACTTATGGCTTTGGTAACGATGCTGCCAAACTGAGCGATTATGCCTGGTATAAAGACAACAGCGATAACAAAACGCATCAGGTTGGACTAAAAAAGCCAAATGCATGGGGCTTATTCGATATGCATGGTAATGTTAGCGAATGGACCTACGACCAATACATAGCCGATTTTTATGCTAAAAGTGCCGGTAAAACAGCCGAAAACCCTGTAGCAACACCCGAAAAACTTTACCCCAATGCCGTTCGTGGTGGCTCTTACGATGAAACACCCGATAACCTAACTTCAACCGCAAGGCTGGCTTCAAATCCAACCTGGAAACAATTAGATCCGCAAATCCCGAAAAGTAACTGGTGGTTCCCTGAAGCACCGTTTGTGGGTATGCGATTAGTTAGACCGGTTAAAACCCCGTCAAAGGCAGAAATTGATGCTTACTACAACAAGTTACCGATCAAAGACTATTAGTAAATAAAAATATCCTAACCACAATAAAAAACTAAACACATGAAAAAACCAATTAATCAACAAGATCGCCGCGATTTTTTAAAGGCAACAGCCATGCTTGCCGGTGGAGCAATGTTGAGCAGCATCCCATTGGCCGGAGCCTACGCTTCAGGATCGGACACGATTAAAATAGCCTTGATCGGCTGTGGCGACCGCGGTACCGGAGCAGCATTTCAGGCTTTAAGCACTAAATTTAACATTAAACTGGTAGCCATGGCCGATGCTTTCCAGGATCGTTTGGATAGCAGTTACCAATCGCTAAGCTCAAAATTCGGCGCAAAAGTAGAAGTTCCAAAAGAACGTCAGTTTGTAGGTTTTGACGCTTATTTAAAGGCTATTCCATTGGCTGATGTAGTATTACTAACTACGCCTCCGGGTTTCCGTCCTATCCATTTCGAAGAAGCGGTAAAACAAAACAAACAGATTTTTATGGAGAAACCGGTTGCTGTTGATGCACCTGGAATCAGGAAAGTACTTGCAGCTGCCGAAGAAGCTAAAAAGAAGAAACTAAACGTGGTGGTGGGTTTACAACGCCGTTACCAAACCAATTATCGCGAATCGATTAAACGCATTAACGATGGCGCCATAGGCGATATTATGGCAGGCCAGGTGTACTGGAACAGCGGTGGCGTTTGGGTACGTCCGCGTACAGCCAACCAAACCGAAATGGAATACCAAATGAGAAACTGGTATTACTTTAACTGGTTATGCGGCGATCATATTGTAGAACAGCACGTACACAACATCGATATTGCCAACTGGGTAAAAAATGCACACCCGATTTCAGTACAGGGCACCGGAAGCCGTGCGTGGCGTACCGGTAAAGATTATGGCGAAATTTACGATAACCACTCTATCGAATTAACCTACGCCGATGGCGCCATTATTCATAGCCAGTGCAGGCACTTTGAGGGGATCAGCAATCGTGTTGATGAATCATTCCAGGGTACTAAAGGTAAAATCTATCTATCGGGCAGCAACCAGGCCATTATGAAAGATTACAGCGGCAAAGAACTGTACAACCACAATACCAAAGGAAATGCCAACCCATATCAAACCGAGCACGATGAACTTTTCGAAGCAGTTTCTAAAGGCGAGTACAAATTCAGCAATGTAGATTATGCTGCAACCAGTACATTTTCATCAATCATTGGCCGTTATGCAACTTATTCGGGCCAAACCATTAAATGGGATGAGGCATTGGCATCGAACATCAGTTTAATGCCTGAGCGTTTTGCCTGGGATGCGAACCCTAAATTAATGCCTGATGAAAAAGGTTTATATCCGGTAGCGATGCCCGGACAGGCTAAAGTAATTTAACCAATAGTGTAATGCCTTATAAATTGCTATTCCTGCTCATCCCCTTGTTTTTAGGTTTTTCTGTTCAGCAGGAACTTAAACCATATAAAATAAGCGGTTATGCGCAGGGAACTGATTATGCAATTACCTATTACGCCAGCGATAGTTTGGCAACCAAACAGGGCATAGATAGCTTATTAAATGAAATCGATTTATCGATGTCGCTTTATAAAAAGGGATCGTTGATCAATCAGTTTAACGTTTCCAAAAGCGGGGTCAAATTAGACCATTTTATGAGCGCTGTGCTGGAAAGAAGCTTTGAAATTAACCAGGATACCAAAGGTGTTTTCGATATTACGGTAGCACCTTTGGTACAAGCCTGGGGCTTTGGACCTAAAGAAACCAGAACAGAACCTGATCCGGCAACCATCAAATCCATACTGGCCAATGTAGGCATGCAGCGGTTAAAATTAAAAGGTGGCTGGCTTAGCAAGTTAAACCCAGCTGTACAGATTGATTTAAACGGAATTGCGCAGGGCTACAGTGTCGATCTTATTGCCGCTTACCTTGCCCAAAAAGGCATTAAACAATATGTTGCCGAACTGGGTGGCGAAATCCGCATTTCGGGACCAAAACCCGATGGACAAGCCATGAAAATAGGTATCGAAGGACCTGATAAAGACGGTACGCCGGTAATCAGGCATATTGCCGCCATTAATACCGGTGCCGTTACCACTTCGGGCAATTACCGCAAATTTCACCAAAGCGGGAAAAAGAAAATCTCGCACCTGATTAATCCTAAAACCGGATATCCGCTGGATAACGAAATGATCAGTGTAACCGTTTATGCTAACGATGCCATTACCGCCGATGGCTACGACAATGCACTGATGGCCATGCACCTCAAAGATGCCATGGCCTTTGTTGAAAGCCGCAAAAACCTCGAAGCTTATTTTGTATACCATAAAAAAGATGGTACCGTTGCCGACACCCTGACCACAGGGTTTAAAAAATTGATTATCCCCTCCCCTCAGTTTAAAAACTAAATGATGAAAAGAAGTGAATTTATCAGAAATAGCCTACTCACCGTCGGTGCTATAACCACAGGTGCAGGAATTACCAATACTTTTGCAGCCGAAAAGCCTAGTACTGCTCTTGGCGATAAGACCTTTAATCTCGATTACGCTCCGCACCAGGGCATGTTCGAAAACCATGCCGGTAAAAGCTTTTTAGATCAGATCCAGTTTATGTACGATAAAGGTTTCCGCTCTATTGAAGACAACGGCTACCTTAACCGCCCTGTTGAAGAACAGGAAAAAATTGGTAAGCTGCTGTCGAAATTAGGTATGCGCATGGGGGTATTTGTGGTTGATGGCGGTGATAACTGGAAAACATCGCTCACTACCGGTAAAAAAGAGTTTAAAGATAAGTTTGTAGAAACCTGCAAAAAATCAGTAGAAGCCGCTAAACGATGCAATGCCAAATGGCTAACCGTAGTACCCGGCTTTTACGAACGCAATTTACCTTACGGCAACCAGTTTGCCAACGTAATAGATGCCATGCGTGCAGGCGCTGAGATTTTTGAGCCACACGGCTTAATTATGGTACTCGAAACTTTAAGCGATACCCCGGAGCTTTTTCTGCAAAAAACCAACGAAACATACGCGGTATGTAAGGCTGTTAAAAGCCCCTCGTGCAAAATCCTTTACGATATTTACCACATGCAGCGCACCGAAGGTGATCTGATCAAAACCATCGACCGCTGCTGGGATGAAATTGCCTACATCCAGATCGGTGACAATCCGGGCCGAAAAGAGCCGACCACAGGCGAAATCAACTATAAAAACCTGTTCAAACACCTTCATAAAAAAGGTTATAAAGGTGTTATGGGGATGGAGCATGGTAACTCGAAAGGTGGTAAGGAAGGTGAGCTGGCAGTAATTTCCGCCTACCGTAGTGAGGATAACTTTTTGTAATTAAAATCCGTCATTTTCAACGGTGAAGCAGTTTTAATGCTTGCGCTACTAGCGCTCGAAGATTGCTTCGCCGGCTGAAAAAACCTTCCCAGCAACGACGGATTTTCTAGTGCCAAGGTCGCTTCTGTACAAACCAACCCCATTTCCACCTACCCAACCTTCAAAACCCATACCGAAACACTACCACCATTACAGTAAAACTCTGCCCAGCCGTTTTCATCTATGGTTATCTCCTCTTCCCGGTTGCCCAAAGCGTCAATAAAGGTCTTCCCTGCAAAAAGAGCGCCTAATTCCATTTGTTTAAAGCCATCATCTCCCGTGCTCAAAAGCACCGCCAAACCACTGTTTTCATGTTCCTCATCACCGGCGCGTGTCCAGCCGATACAATCGCTATGATCAAAATAATCGCGCTGCTCACCATAAGCCAAAGCGGTACGGATTTTACTCATCGTTTCTACCTCTGGTATCCCTACAAGTTCCACATGTACATCCTCGCCCGCTTCATTCTTGTCGTCATAAATCCCGCCGTATAAATCCGGGAAAAACAAGCACGGAATGCCCTGTATGCGTAATAAAATTAACGCATAGGCCAATGGCCTGAACCAAAATTCCACATACGATTCCAGGGCTTGTAAAGGTTGCGAATCGTGATTATCGACAAAAGTAACCGCCAGCTCAGGCTTAACTTGAACCAGCGTGCCCTCAAAAATGGTACTCATGTCGAATTCGCCGCCGGCTTTGCTGGCCAGAAAAAAATTATGGTGTAAAAGCGAATCAAAAATCTGCGTGCGGCCTCCTGTAGTTTCAATGTAAGCCAGCTGACCTTCAATATCCTCCACATTCCAGTCTTCGGCTACGATAAAGAATTCGCGGCTGTATTTATGGTTCAGGTGGTCAATCCATTCGATAATGAAATCGGGGTTAATGTGTTTCACTGCATCCAGCCTGAAACCATCTACGCCGGTAGTTTCTACTACCCATTCGCCCCAGTACTTCAGTTCTTCTATCACCGCGCGGTTGCGGTAATCAATATCATTAAACATCAGGTAATCGTAATTGCCAAATTCGCTTGAGGGCACCTTTTCAAAACCCTCTCCATAGGTATTTTGGATCGAGTAAATGGCAGTTTCCTGCAGATCTTCCGCCCAATCAACCCCGCTAAAACATTCGTGGTTCCATATAAATTCCGAGTATTTACCCTGACGGCCCGGAAAGGTGAACTTCGTCCAGGCTTCAATTTCAAAAACATCGCTGGTAAATTCGTTTCGATCTTCAGGGTTAACCCTGCGAACGGCTATTTTCTCCAGCTCATCGCCCCCTGCTTTATGGTTAAATACCACATCGGCCAAAGCCGCAATTCCTTCCTGGTGCAGGGCCTCAATGGCTTGTACATATTCGTCTTTCGATCCATATTTCGTCGGCAAGCTGCCTTTTTGGTCAAACTCACCCAAATCAAACAGGTCGTAAACTGCGTAGCCTACATCGTAAGCCGCGTTGTGCGATTTGTAGGCAGGCGGCAACCACACTGCGGTAACGCCAAGCGATTTTAAATGACTGGCCTCTTTGGCCACTTTAGTCCATAATTTTTGTTCTTCGTTATAATACCAATGGAAAAATTGGATCAGGGTCTGGTTCTGCATCAAATAGATTTTTGATTACATAACATGTTTAATATGCAATTGTTTTTTTTAGATTTACAGGAATAACCCTGTATGCTTTTTCTGCTGTTTTCGCAGATCACCGCAAAAAAACAAAACAATCACTCTGCGCGCTAGTCTGTTTCATCTGCGGGAAAAATCTAACCCATAATTCTCCTGCTGATTGCAGAGATTTCCATGGAAATAGCATAGCTGCCCGTTTTAAATACAACTTTAACAACAATTTCCTTATTTTTGCGGGCAAATGAGCTTAAAAAAGAAATTTGCCAGAGAGAGTTTTACCATCATGAACGAGTTGGTATTGCCGAACGATACCAATACGCTAAACAACCTGATGGGTGGCCGCCTGCTCCACTGGATGGATATTGCAGCGGCAATTTCAGCGCAAAAGCACTGCAACCGCATTGTGGTAACCGCATCGGTTGATAATGTTTCTTTTAAGCAACCCATTAAACTCGGCGACGTAATTACTATTGAAGCCAAGGTTACCCGCGCTTTCAATACTTCGGTAGAGGTACGTTTGGATGTTTGGGCAGAGAACATTCCCAGTGGTGCACGCCAGAAAAGCAATGAGGCATATTACACCTTTGTAGCCGTAGATCAGAGTGCCCGTACCATTCCCGTACCCGAACTGATGCCAGAAACACCTGAGGAAAAAGACCTGTATGATGGTGCCCTGCGCCGTCGCCAGTTACGCCTGGTTTTAGGTGGCAAAATGGATCCGGATGATGCCAGCGAACTGAAGGCACTCTTCTTTAAAGCCTAATTTTTACACTAAAACTTCTTGGTAGTTAAACGGTTTGTTTTATTTTAGCAGCTTACCCTGCGCTGAAAAATATGACAACCTATACCATACTTATTATTTTAAGCGGATTGGTGATCTTCTCCTATCTGTTTGATCTGGTGGCTAGTAAAACCAAAGTCCCGTCGGTTTTACTGTTACTTTTATTAGGCATAGGCCTGCGGTTTCTGGTTGATTATCTCCAGATCCATACCTTCAATTTTCTGTCTATTTTACCTATGCTGGGTACTGTTGGGCTAATTCTGATTGTTTTCGAGGGTTCGCTCGAGCTGAAATACGACCAGCATAAAAACAAAGTTATCCGTACGGCTTTATTATCGGCGCTAAGCGTTTTATTAGGTTCCATTGCTGTTATTACTGCTATTATTTATAAAATCACGCATCAGGATTTATACACCTGCATGGCCAATGCCATTCCTTTTAGCGTAATTAGTTCTGCCATTGCCATCCCTTCGGCAGCTGCCCTGGGCAATAAAGACCGCGAGTTTGTAATTTACGAATCTTCCTTTTCCGATATCCTGGGGGTTATTATCTTTAACTTTGCCATTACCAACCACGGCTTTAGTACTTCGGCAGTGATTGGCCTCGGCTTAAGCACTTTTTTAATTGTACTGCTCTCGGCCATTGCCTGCGTGGTATTGCTTTATATCATGGGCAGGCTTGTACACCACATTAAATTCTTTTTAATTATTGCCATACTCATACTCGTTTACGCCATAGGTCAGTCGTACCATTTATCTTCGCTAGTGCTCATATTAAGTACCGGTTTATTCCTCAATAATGCCGATACCATCCGGAATGCCTGGTTCAGGAGTGTGTTTTTGTATAAAAATCTGTCAACAGATTTATCGCAGCTTTACCAACTCTCTGCCGAGAGTGCTTTCATTTTACGCACCTTCTTTTTTGTGATATTTGGATTTACCATGAACCTGAACGAGCTGAACAACCAGAATGTACTAGCCAACGGATTTTTCATCCTGCTCGCTATTTACCTCATCAGATTAGTGTTTCTAAAAGTATTTAAAAAAGAAAGCCTGAGTCCCATTTTATACATTGCTCCGCGTGGTTTAATCAGTATATTGCTGTATTTGCACCTACCTGATAGCCTGAAAATACCCGGAGTAGGCACGCCGTTTTTATTCCTGGTGGTATTGGGCTCCAGTATCATAATGACGCTGGGCATTACCCTCAGCAAAAGAAAAACAGCCGAAATACCTAAGGTCTAAAGCTGCCTGAAATGGCTTTGAGCTGTTGCAGCTCGGCCAAAGTGTTGGGGTTGGCCTGGTAATAAATAGAATAATAACTCAGCTCTTCTACCTGTTTGGGAGCTTTATCACTGAACTTAAAACGTGCAACATTAGGGTTAATGGCATGAATAGGTAAAGCAATGGCATTGCCCAATGCGGTAAAAATAACCGAAAATACAGTGGCCGATACATCTTCCTTAAAAGTTGGTTCTTCTTTGCCCCATTTATCTACCATTTTACCACTGGCATCCATTTTATATTCTTCAGCGCGGTCTTCACCAATTTTAATTAAACTAAATCCTTCATAGCCTTTTTTGACCGTCCTGATTTGCACCGTTTTAATTTCATTAAGCAGCACCGGAATAAGCGTACCCTCATGATTTAAAACCACCTTTACCGAATCTACCCTTTGCAAAATACCTTTGTACTTAGCCTTTTCGGTTTTAACAATGGCGATATAGGGTTTAATGCTTTGACCCATAGCCAGAGTAGCGGTAAAAAAAAGAGAGAGGGTAAAAAAGATGGTTTTCATATGAAAGCGTTAAGATTGCTCAAGATAGTAAGATCTTATGTAAAAGAGTAATGCACGGAGCACGGCCTTACGCGCTTAGCGTTAGGCTTTAGTCCAGTAACTGCCAACTCCAAACTGAAAAGTCCCATCTGCAAACTGCCTAGCTTCCCATCTCCAGGATCTTATCAAATTCGGCAGCTTTTAAAGGCATAACCGAAAGACGGCCCTGGCGCACAAGCGAAATATCAACCAAACTTGGTTCGGCTTTGATCTGCTCTAACGAAACCGGATTTTTTAAGCTTTCAACAGGCGATAAATCAACCACCACCCAGTTGGTATCATCGGTTGTAGGGTCTTGATAAAACTCTTTTACTACTTTGGCAATACCCACTACGTTTTTCCCCTCGTTACTGTGGTAAAAAAGCACTAAATCGCCTTCCTGCATGGCTTTGAGGTTATTCCGGGCCTGGTAATTACGCACGCCATCCCAAAAGGTGCGGCCATCTTCATTAAATTTCTCCCAGCTGTATTTAAAAGGTTCTGATTTGACTAACCAATGATTCATTATTTTCTGTTTTTAAAGGGCTTTAAAGGCATATTATTAGTTCGATTTTCGAATTGGCGACAAAAGTGGCGACAAAAGCAACTTTATGAAACAGTCAAAACAATCCCAACTTATACACATTTGGGAAGATTATGAATTCTATTTAAGCGTTCCGAAAAACTTTACAGGTTCTAATAAACCTTATGTCTACTATTATTATTTAGATGTCAAAACTACTAAATCTACACGGATTAGGAAATACATTGGAAAGAATGACGGGAATATAAAATTGATCAAAGATGAAGCTAAGAAACTAATATTAGAATTAGTTACATTACTCAACGACAATTGGAACCCTATAACGAATTTACAGAATGAAGAGGTTATAAACTCAACTTCGTCAATTGAGGAATGCATTGCATATTGGATAAATAAACGTGAAGAGGCTCTTAAAAATCAATCGATTGCTAAGAAAACGCTTAAGAATAACAAAATTCTGATGATGCATTTTAGATCGTTTCTCAACAATAATAGTCTTACCCACATTAAAGCTAAAAACATAACTAACGTACACGTAAAGGAATTTGCTGACAGTAAAGCATTTGAAAGGAACTGGGGTAAAGTAAGTTACAACACTTATCTTATTGACCTCGGAACATTCTTCAATTATTTAAAAGATCTAAAAATCATTAAAGAAAACCCATGCGATAAAGTAAGTAAGAAAATTACACGTTATGATTCAACACGTTTTAAAGTGTTTGAGAAAGATGAATTGCTGCAAGTTTCTTCTCTCCTATCGTCCGACAAACGTTATTTTGGGTTACATGTTGCAACAAAATTCCTATTTAAGTACAATATAAGGCCGCTGGAATTAACTAGACTGCAGATTATAGATTTAAATTTAAAGGATGAAATATTAACAATACCGCATACAAAAACAAAGAATGGAAATGAAGCGCGCTTTAAATTAGATGACGAAACTCTCACCTTACTGCGAAAGCTAATCTCTGGTTGCCCTGAAGAATGGTATATTTTCGGAGGAAGAAATAAACCCGCGGCGTTGCAGGTCTGCTCAGATTACTTCGGTCAAAACTGGAGGTTCTTCAAAAATAAATACAAGCTGCCAATGCATTTAAAACTCTATGCATTAAAACATACCTCTAATTATTATGATATAGAATCGGGAGCTAGTTATGAAGAAATCCGTCAACGGAATAGACATGCCAATTTACAGGTTACAACGCTCTACATAAAGGAAAGATTGTTTAAAAATGAAATAAAGCCATCGAAGAGTGTTCTATTTTAGATATCGCGGATAATTTGATAGCGGAGTCTCAAAGCTCCGCTATATCCAGATATACAACTATTTCTCTATTTATATCATAAGTTATAATAATTTTTTTGCCTCATCTGATGCCCAGATTTAACCATGAAAATGCATACCTAAACCACCATAAGACCTATAAATTTACTTGCATTCGATATTACTTTATGAAGTTAAAGGCTAAGTGCTAACTTTAAGGCTCAGATTCACCACGATGGAATACACATTTGTTATAGAAGAAATAGGCAATATCAATGCAGACCTCAATATTATTGCAAAATATCATGATGGTACAAGGTCTTTGCTAAATCCTAATAAATCTAACATCATAAATGCAACAGCAAATATCAGATTACTTTATAAAATCGATGGTGAGGAAGCATATATAACAAACGATTTCAACATTGGGAAAGTTACCCATAAAGTACAAATCGAAGAAAGTCACTTACAAAACCTATTTGTATTACTTAGAAATATGAATGATGTTGAGTGGGGCTATTACCAAGCCCACTTTTCGTCTGATGATGCAATAAACGGGATTAATTTAAATGCGGAATTAAAAAGCCTAATTACAGATCTTAAGGTTCTGAAAGCGCAATTATCTACTGATGAAATACTGGAGACTAAGATCAAGCTGAGAGAACTTAAAAAGGTTGGTAAAAGTGAAGTACCTTATGATGTGCGAGGAATGGGTGTAACGGTCAATGGTTTAGATGAAAACAAGCAATTGATAAAAGTAATATTGAAAAATAGAATTAAGCAAATACAAGATATAAGCTATCTCTACTATCATATTACAGATTCGCATCCAAGTGGTTGGAATGACGATTTAACCGACGAAATCCTAGAATATCTACAACAGCCATTTCCAGATTACAGAGCTAGATGGTTATTTGGAAGATATGCAACGCAAAAAATCTTAGCCTATTTAAAAGCCGAAACCACTCTGCAAGAAAAAGACATTGAGGTTACGCAATCCCAAGCGGTTTTAATATATACCCTCTTTCTTTTATTTGGAGTTATCGACATCAAAATTGAAAACGATATTCCAGTATCAAAATCAGACCGTGATAAGGCCAAGCTTATACGTTCGTTCCTAAGGCAAGATCTAAAAGATAAAGAGGTTGAATTCTATAATCTCACATTTACTCCATTTATAAATAAAATTTAATAGCCTGATTATCAGTTGACACAGATTTCTAAAAAGGTAATTTTCTGTGGCTTTTAAGGTATTCTGATCATTGCAGTGTCGGAGGTTAATAGCCACTAAAAAAACCGACACAAACACAATGTCACTATATAAAAAATTCAAGAAAGCAACCGGCGTTGCTAACGTAAACCCTACAAACCTGTTCTTTACCGAACATAATGTAAATGGTTACTGTTCAAAAGGAGAATTCTGTAATTATGCGGAGCACTTATCAGAATTACAGTTTAAACATGTTGAAGAAATGTTTAAATACATTAACATGAGATGTAAAATATCAAACAGTCCAGAACCGAAAATGGACTTCAAAACTCAAGAGTTTAACATCTGGGTACATTTTGAATTGAAGAACGGTAAACGAAGACTACCTCTTCCTCATGATGAAGGGATTCTAGCGTTCTTGATTGACTATCAAGTACAGGGCATCAATTTTGAAGTCGACTTCGAATTGTTACTATCAGAAGCAGGAGTAAATTTCTCTGAAACCAGAGATTAACAATTCACAAGGGGGAGCAATCGCTTCCCCTACTCAACAAAAACTTTAATAACAATTTAAAACATGCGACAGGCAACGCATAGGAATTCTATTGCCTTTAGATTATGAAAAATAAGAGAATCAAAATATATAAAATTAATAAAGGTCAATATCTAAATGAAATTGAGCCTTTCAAGTCCAAGGGAATACCTAGCAACATTATCCTATTCAAAGAATTGCCTGGTTGTGGAGCAACAAGGTGCGAAATTGAGTTCCCTCGACACAGCATAATTGTCGAGCCAAATGTTCCAGTAATTAAGGGGAAAAAGAAACAGTTTGGCAAGTTAGTATGCGGCATATTCGAAGGAGTAACAACGGATGATATACTGGCATATCTAGAAAACAATATCGAATACAAGAAATTAATCGTTACGCCAGAATCATTCTGGAAAGTTAAGGAAGCACTTGAAGATTCAAGGTTCGAAATTTATACAGACTTCTTTCTTTTATTTGACGAGTGTGAGAAAATCATTCAAGATATCAGTTACCGTACAGATATTGCTCTACCAATGGATGACTTCTTCCGATTTGAGCACAAGGCTTTTGTTTCAGCTACACCTATAGTACCAAGTGACCCCAGATTTGAGTTAAACAAATTCACTGTACATAAAATTCAACCCAGCTTTACCTACGCACAGAGTATGCAACTAATTTGCACCAATAATGTGCTAACGACGACCAAAAAGTTTATAGATGAAAATCCAAATGATAAGTACTTTATATTCTTTAATACAACCGATACAATTCACGAAGTAATTACTAAGCTTAAAATAAAGAATGAAAGCATCGTCTTTTGCGCAGAGAAAAGCAGAAGAAAGCTTCGAATCAATGGATATAAAGATTCTGATGTCAAAACAGAAATAACTGCATTTAAAAAATATAACTTCTTTACTTCTAGGTTCTTTTCTGCTGTTGACATTGATTACGACCTCTTCCAATGCAACCCAACAATCATCTTGATTACCGATATTGTTTCCGCGCAACACTCCATGTTAGATCCATTTACAGAAGCCATACAAATTCAGGGTCGATTTAGGGAAACGAAAGAACACCCGTTTACAAGAAACCTTGTGCACATTTCGAATGTTGATCCTGAATTGATATCGATGTCTGAAGCAGAGGTTAAAAAATACCTTGCAGAGTGCCATATTGTGTTCAAGGCAGTTCATCGGTATCATGAATCTGCTACTACAGCGGCTGCAAAAGACGTACTCAGTCAAGTACTTAAGAGAATTGACTATGCTAAATACTTAAAGAAATATAGTTTAGAGAGAAACTATGATATGATTGACAACTTAATATTTGAGGAAAGAGTAAAAGGCATATATCAAAACGCCAATAAGTTGAAAGATGCTTACTCAGAGTGCTCCCACTTTAAAATCGACAATAACTATGCTGAAGAATCGTATTCTTTTACTGATAAGGATCGTAAAAAGGCTAATAAGAAAAATATCCGCTTAAAAAGCTTAAATGAAATAGTTGCCGATAGTCTGACAGATCTACACACTAGAAAACGAATGAACCTAATTACAGAATTTGCATATACAATGGAGATCACAAGCTTTCAGTTAGACTTTCCAGAGCAAATGGCAATAATAAACAAATATGGTATTGACAACTCGGAGCTGGTAAATTTCAACATCTATCAAATACAGCATCTACTAATTAAACAGAAAAAGCAGGTCGACCACTTCGGAATGATGACCTATATCCAGCAGAATTTCCAAATAGGTAAAGCATATACCGGAAATAAAATGACTGCACTTTTGAAGGTTGGATTTAAGGATAACAATATTCACGGAATTACCCCAAGTCTAGACTACTTAAGAAAGTTTGCCAAATTCAATCCCTCTAATAAAAAGGCTTGGATGGGCAAGAATGAATTAGGAAAAGATATAAGAGGATATATTATTACTAAATTCGAGGATGGAACTTTAAACTAGGATTTTGATAACGTACAGTTTTGTTAAAAAGGTTAATCTATATGACCAGATTTAGAAACTGTACGTTTGTTCTAGAAATCGCCTAAGCAATAAACCTAGCTTCCCATTTAAAAATATTTTTTTTATAATTTCAACTAGCCACTTAAATTGAGCTCTGTACACCGCATTTACTGGGTGTAACATATCAAACCCCCGTACCTTTCTCTAGTGGAGATACAATGATTTCCAACTTTACCATTGAAAAATCTATTCTGAAAGTCGGACAACAAGCCTACCTAAAACCACCACTTTAGATTTAAAAACTGATGGATCCCGATTTGCCATTTACCAAAACTCACCATTAAACCCCAACGACATTTTACTTCTAAAGGGATCTAAACAAGGTAAAATCGACTAAATATCCTTAGCAATACAACTACATTAAAATCGACAATAACACAATGCACCGCCTAAAAATGGTGTATTTCCATTTATATACCAATTCAACATAGATGCTTCCATACGGAGGCATTTTCTATTTAACCCAAGTTTCACATTTAAAATTCTATTAAGATGCAAGCAAAAGCAAGAACCGCAAAGGCAGTAAAAACACAGACACAATTTGTTGTTATAAACGAGCAACAAGTATTGGTAAACACAGAAGTACAAAAAGCATACAATTTAATCGTTGATGCTGCTACAGAACAATTACGAAAGTTCGACCTAGCCAAATACAGAACCTATGCAATTGTCGACCATGTAAAGAATGAATACAAAAGCAACATGATCAGCGAACACCTAAATTACTTCTGGAACATTACCTTATCAAACAGTAAAGACGGCCGATCATTCATCTTTATAGACCTTGGTTCTGAAGCCCTAGAACGCTTCGGATCAGGTTTGACAAATATTTTCCTTCGTAAGGCTTACGAAATTACCCAGTCAAATGACAATACACCTGGTATTGAATATGCACTTAGAATCAACTTTAAAGAAGCCGATCAGCACCACAACTTCTTTTACCGCAGAATTGCCGAGGGAGAGAACAACTATGTATCTATAGCGACAGTTGATAAACTTGAATCATAAAATAAGGCGCAGAAATGCGCTTTATTTAATTCTGCTTATTATCTTTACCGTTACCAATAAAACGAAAGTTAAAAAGCAGATAAAGCAATATAATACATATTAAGATTTAGCGTAAGCTATCAGTTCTTGTCTAAGAAATCTGGAAAATTACAAAGACAACAAGAGCAGATAAGTTCACGCCTGTGCATAAAGCGCAGGTGCTGGCTTGTTTGTTGTTGTCGGGTTTTTCCAGAACCTCTTAGACGCAGACATAGCTCAGTCCTGCGCTTTATGCATAAAATAACATCGAGGTGGACAATCGATACAACCAAAGCATTGAGGCTCCAACGATGTCAAACGAATTACCCTTACTACGGATTCCCGTAATGCTAGGATACATTTTCTAGATACCTTAGGAACAGTCTTGCCTGAATGAAACGATAAAACCGAACTGAGACTATCGGTAAACAATGTAATGAAGAAATATCTAGTTTTAGCAGCTCTGATTCTTACTGGAGGTTTTGTCAAAGCGCAAATTGATTTTCCTGTTTATAAGCCGCTTCCACCAATTCAAAGGGTACAGCCACCACCGATGCAAACGTGGGAGCTACCAAAGAGAGAGAGGGCTTTAGAACAACCAGTACAAGAGTCGGAAACAACGGTAATAGCTAAGTTTGTGATTCAAAAAGCTACAGTAAATGGCGAAGACTACTCAGAACACTTTGTAAAAAATGGAGCTTGTCTGATTGTTTACACCGAAAAGGATTCAAAGGAGATTTTCTTTGCCAATCATTCACCTCGGAGCAATTCCATTAGCGCAGGAATGATGAGCAATCTGGAACTGAGCAGTAAAGCTGCAACTTCGACCGCTTACAAAACCCAAACATCCAAATTTAAATGGTCTTTTACCAATAGCTATGACAATGTAAAAGGAACGGCAGATGTTCATCTTCTTAAGATATATACTGAGGATGGTACAAGCTTTTCTTGCACAATCAGCTCAAAGGATACCTTTCTAAAATTTACTGGTTACATGGAAAACCCTAATAGCTATTAACATGAAACAGATAATTATGACATTGCTTGGCTTTTTTATCATCACGCAATATACACTCGCACAACCCAGTAAACTTGATGCTAAAAATGGTTTCAACGTATTGGTTCTTGGTTCCACAGTTAAACAAGTGAAAGCTACTGTATCCATACAAAAGATCAAGCAAGACGTTGAAGATAATTTTACCTATTTCAATGTAAAGAATGTTGAACGATATAAGTTGATTGGCGAAACCTTAAGTGCAATTCAGCTTGTCTTTTACAATGATCGATTATTAGAAATAGACCTGTTCCTTCCAGACAATGTAACAGCAAAACAAACCTTTACGGAATATGAAATTGCAGACAAAATCAGTAAGGAATATGGAAAATGGAATGAAAGAGAGTTAAGTGCTACGGATAGACTGGATTTGACTTCAAAGTTTGACATTACTGGAGACAAAGTAACGCTAATTCGATACCGCTACAAAGTTAAAAGTGACAATTACAGGATTTATATACCAGGCAACCGCTATGCATTTATTTCGCATGAAGTATCAAATGCAATTACAAGCAAAGAAGGGAATGGTCTATAGAGAAATCATTGAGCTAAATATACCTTATTGCAGAAAAGAAATGGACAGCAATGCCCAACATAAATAAATAGTGTCTTACTAACGAATTATACCAATGCCGTTACCAATTTATCCAATAACCTTAGTCGTCGCAGTAATTATCATTTATCTATACAGCGACAGAAAAAAATCAAATGGGTCACAAACAGATGAAAGTAATATCCAACCAGAAGTAAGTGTTAATCATTCCAACGAAACTGAAAAGGAATTTACTGCACGTTGTTATACTTTTATTAAAAACTGGTTTGAGCGGAACGATCTTAAGGTGTATTCTGCAAATAGGAAATCTTTCAGGATTGGTTTTGAAGAATCTGATGGTACATTAGTTGACTATTTTATTGACAGTCATTTTAACAGAAAGGTAATCGTCTTTCAAGCACCACTTTATTATGATATACCAGATCATAAGCTAGTTGAGGTTTCTGAGTTCGTAAATCGGTTAAATAGCAATCTATTTATCAGTTCGTTATACTTGAATTACGAAAAGAGACGAATTGAAACAAGATTGGTTTACCATATCGGGAACAATGACTTAGATGGTGATTCATTTGAATTTTACTATTCGATGCTAACTGGTGTTACAATTAGGAAGTCTATTGTTATGATCATTCAAAATAATGAAAACCCAGCTCTTGTGGCTATAGATTGGCCTAATTAGCATCCTAAATCCATTCCTCTCTCCAAAAAGCGGCTTAAGCGGAGAAAGGAATGATTTAGTCTTTAATTCAGTGGTTTGGCAACAATTAGCTTTCTTTTAAGCATGTGCTGTTACTCTTAGACAGTGGTATATCGGTTGCAGCAGTGCAACCCCGATTAGGAAGATCGGTATTCCGCACTGTCTAAGCTCACGAAAAACAACACGCCATCACTGCGTTCTGTCATGGTTTTTCTTTTGAGCAAGCGGAGTGCTCCATGAAAGCTCACTTATATTTATCTAGGATTTGCTTCGCTTGCATCCTGGATAAATCTAACCGCTTCCCCAGTTCAGCGTACCTGCGCAGTCACTCAGGCTTCAGCTTGTCACGATTACTGAGGATTTACCGCACATGAATTTAAAATTCAATAAATCTCGCCAAGCATCGTGTTTTATTGCATAAAACATATCGTTGCATCGTTCTGCGAACTTTACTGCAACGACCCTCGTTCCATACGCATGTCGGTACGCAGTTGAAGATCTTTGCTTGTATCAAATAAACTTTTATCTTTGAATTAGGTAAATTCATACTTAATTAATTCAGATAGCATGCTCTCAGAAGATCAAAAGAAAAATTTAATACAAACAATAAACAGTAAGGTTGCTACACTTACATGCCCAATGTGTAAGAATCATAAATTTGTACTTGCCGACGGATATTTCAACAATCCTATGCAAACAGACTTCTCAAGTATTTCAATTGGAGGACCAAGCATACCCTCGATAGCAATTGTTTGCAGTAATTGCGGCTTTATAAGCCAACATGCGCTAGGTGTTTTAGGTAAGCTTCCGCAACAAACATCTTAGGCATGGCAGTAGAATCTAATGATAATGTTGGTTCAGGCCTGTCGGTAGATATTGGTGACGAACTCTCAAAGAACATAACTTTACACAAGAATGTTAAGCAGCAACTCATATTAACAACTGTTGATAAAATCAAATTGGTGTTAATGGAAACTGAAAAGTATAGAGCTGCAAGCAAAGATTGGATTACACCTTTTGGACTCTCAATATCTTTTATTACCACTTTGTTGACTTCAGAGTTTAAAGATTCACTTGGTGCAACCAAAGAAATATGGCATGCGTTATTTATGCTTATGACATTAGGCAGCTTGGTTTGGTTGGTATTTAAACTAATCGCTTGTTATAATGGCCGAGGCAAAGGGAGTCATAGTGATATTATAAAGCAAATACAATTAACTGATGAAGTTCAACAGCAAAACTAATAAATGCAGATAGCAATAGGTGGAACAGCTAAGATAGTCGATGAGCCTAACCTATCGCCCTCATTGTCATAATGGGATATCTCCACTCTATGTCGCTCATGGCCTTGGCAAAACGGAAAATGTGTCTGCTGTAAACATTCTTTGAACTTGTATATTCAGTATATGCCAAATGTTGTTTGGTACATGCTACCAAATCATAAATTCTGTTGTATAAAAGTTTATATCTTTAGGTATTATTAACACTCATCAATCATGGAATCAAACCCTAGGGCAGTAATAGCCTTTATCGCAGCCTGTATAATAAACAACCAAAAGAAGTCATCTGTTTACGATTATGGTCAGTCAAAGCACATCAGCATTGGCGGAACACTTCATGCGGATAAAGTAAATGTTTTTGATTACGACCAGAGTTGTCACATTACAGGGCACGGAAGAAATGGAAAGCTAAACTTATTTCATTATGGCAACAGTCACCATATACAATTGACAATAACAGGAACTAAGTTTAAAGGTTTTGATTACGGTACAAGCTCACATTTCAATGGAACTGTTAATCGAAATTCGATAACAGTATTTGATTACGGGAAGAGCAGCTACTTTAACTATACCATCTAGGTAATCGATAGAGAAATACTTTGGATATCTATCCAACTATAACACCAATTTAAGCCTGTACCTCATCACGCCTAAAGAAATTCCGTCATAAACACCCGAGGCAACGCAATATGCATTCATTGCGTTGCTTCTTAATTAACATATAAATTAAATGCGATGAAAACGATATTCATCTTTCTAACTCTTGGTTTGTTATCAATTGCAGCTAGCGCTCAAAGCACATCGGAACCTCCAATTCAAAATATTTCACCAGACAGCACTGTCGTGTATCGACTATTTTCCACTCGGAACATGTATACATTTATCAAACTGAACACTAGAAATGGCCAAATGTGGCAAGTTCAATGGGGTACAGAGAGCAAGTATAGATTTGAGAGTACACTTTCGGATGTCTCTCTGGTAAGTCCTGCTGAAGAGAAAAATGGCAGATTCTTCCTTTATCCTACTACGAACACATATAACTTTATTTTGCTTGACCAAGTAAATGGTAAGTCGTGGCAAGTACAGTGGGGAAAAGAAGGAGAAAGAATGGTCATTCGTATATATTAATGGGGTTTTGAGTATGTGTACTTGATGCTAAGCTTGAAACCTACATTCTTAGAGAAATTGACATATATGGCACCATAGCGATGATATATCAATTTAGAATGAAAAGATTAGACTCAATCTCAAAAATATGAGTATTTACGGTTTACCGTATGGTAACTAACCTTTAACTATATACATTAGTAACAAATTAACCTTTCATAATGAAAAGAACTCCCTTTATATCAATAGCTATACCATTAATGGTCGCGCTATTAACATTTACATCCTGTAATCATAAAGAAAAACCCTTACGCATAATTACAACAAATGTTGTTGGAATGGATGAAAAACAGATAAGAAAAGATACCACTACTACTGTCGAATCAGAATACTTCGAAGTCAAACTATCATCTGTTAGCAATGGGGAATTTTATATTGCAGGCAAACAACTTCTAAAACCCCAAATTGGCAGAGAATATAAGACAGAGTTCTTTAAAGTCGTTGATGAACAAGGTAAAGAACTTGAATTTAAGACACCTACTGATTTCCTAAACTTTATGAGCAATGCAGGATATGAATTAAAAGAACAGGAAAAGCAGACGTTTGGTATTGATTACACTTTTAAAAAGAAACATGACTAAGTCACTGATGAGATACGTATTATATTTAACATTCTTTGCAATACTGGTTTGTTCTTGCAACAGCTCTAATTCCAATAAAGATAAATTCTATTCCGTTAATAAACCCACCGACCTGTTAATAAGTCCATCGGAATCATCAAAGAAATTGATTGACACAGGGGCTTCTACTCTTAACGACACGTTATACCGCACACTGATTATATCGAATAAATTAATAATATTGGACACCGATGGTAAGTTTAGTAAGGTTCAAGTAATGGAACCCAAGTCGCTGAGCAATATCTACATAGGTTGGATTCATACCGATGACTTGGTTCAATTTAACTTAGAAAAAGCAAAAGAAACACAGTTAGAAGTCAATACTTCAACCAATAGTAACACATCAACCCAGAGTATAACACCAACCCCCACTGGTTCTGAAGCACTAAAAGCCAGGATTAGTAATGGAATTAAAGATATCAATAAAGGGGATGATATATCCAAAATGGATCTATCTACACTACAGAATGTTAATATTGCCGTTACTGTATTTAAAATCTACGCTGGGCTGATTAAAGATGGCAGTGCTAGTTCAGATAAGGAGATATTAAGATTAACAAATACGCTTAGAAATAAGGCAGTTGCTTCGCAAATCAAATATTTTCCAAAGATCAGACGAGCATATTACCAACTTACTAGAGACAAGCTTTGGGAACATGATATTGAAGTCACGCTTGGTGGCAAAAGTAATTCGATACTTAAATTCACAGGTGGTTACTTTGCTGCAAATGCTAATAAAAAGGAAACACAGGAAGCACTGCAAGAAATGTTGACAACGTTGCGATTCAAACAAACCCAGTATCGGTGGTATAAGGGACAGGATGAATACACATACTATACAATCGAGTCCAACAGTGATAGTGAGTTAGTCAACTAAATATAGCATTCTACTTATCACTGTTAATGAAAAATACATTCCACCATAATAGACATATCGTACCGTCTACGATGGTTATTGAAGCTTTAGACGAGTATATTTACGCTATCGGAGAGATGCTCAAATACCGTAAACAAGATAGTTCTATATGGGCCAATCCCAACTTTGGCACTCTAGGTTACCCTGTTACAGTACTATTATTTGTTATTGTTGATACAATTGCGAGCTACCATTCTGAATCCAGTAAGCCACTACAAATAAAAGTTGATGGTAATAGTGTGAAGATTACAAGACCTTCCACTCACTTCAATATCTTGAATAGTGAATACTTCAATTTGGACCTTAAATCAAAAGAGATTAATGCGTTATACCGCATAGGAAGATCTAGACTGATCCATAACTCTGTCATCGGGGATGAACTGACCTTAGTGGCAGGACGAGGGGTTAAGTTTATTGAAGTGAATGAATATCCCGGAAAAGGAAAGTATGTTATATATCTAACCGATTTTTATGAAGCATGCATTGCCGCAGTTAATATGTTTAAAACGAATAAAGAGGAGATATTTAAACATAGCAAGAAAAAGACTTTACCGAAAAGCCAAGGCAATGATGGGTATTAATTATTACTCAAATATAAGCTTGCAATCTCATCACGCTTAAAGAAATTCCGCCATAAACGCGCGAGGCAACGCACTATCCATTTATTGCGTTGCTTCTTTGCTTAGATTCGATTAAAGCTTGCCATCGTACCATAATTAAATCAAATCTTATGGTACAAGAACAAAACTCATTCAAAGTGGCTGAAGTTGAAGTAAGCTACAAATCAGACTACAACATTACGGAACGACCAAAAATCAACAGTTCGCAAGATGTTTACCGCATTTTAATGCAACATTGGCAACTAGGAAAAATTGAACTATTAGAGGAATTTAAGGTGATTCTGCTAAATACCAGTAACCGAGTACTGGGAATCGTGGATATATCCACAGGTGGAGTACAGGGAACGTTAGCCGATCCGAAGATTATATTTTCAGTCGCTTTAAAGACGAATAGCAGTAAAATAATATTGGCACATAATCATCCGAGCAGTAACACAAACCCTAGTGAGGCTGACAAGAAACTAACCCAAAAGTTATTTAACGGAGGAAAGCTGCTGGATATCGAAGTGTGCGACCATTTGATCGTTACCAATTACAACTATTACAGTTTTGCTGATGATGGTAAGATTTGATTAACTTAGCGACAAATAACAATTTATTAACTGCGCTATGCTTGTCAATAAGATAGCTTTAAGTTCTTTAAACGAAGAAAATACTGAATTAAATAATGCTCAAATTGGCGACAAAACAGCCGACAAAATGAGTGAAAATTGGCGATTTTAGGGCAAAATCAGTGAAAATCACAAGAAGAAATCAGCTTGAACCAAATTCAAAAATGGTTCAAAAACAGCGCACGCCATCCCAAAAGGTGCGGCCATCTTCATTAAATTTCTCCCAGCTATATTTAAAAGGTTCTGATTTCACTAACCAATGATTCATTATTTTCTGTTTTTAAAGCGCTTAAACGGTACCGATAAGCAGTTTGTGTATTGTTATCTTTTAAACTTCAAAACTAAGAAAAGGGAATGGAATAGGAAGAATGAGTAAAATATAAAAGATTTAGATGATGATTTAATTAAGCGGCTAAGCCAGAAACCTGAAGGCAAGCATTAATTTAGTTCTCCAACGCCTCATTTCGGCCTGTAAACCGATGGGATGCTTTTTCTAGCCTACCGGATCGTCATCCCGATGGTTTTACTTTCATTTTTTGTTATTTAAGTAGACTCACTTAATTTTTTAATCAATAGTGCCCATAGATATTGTACCATCTTGTCAGATTCGGCAGTTACAACCATGATCCCGCCTTTATGATGTACAAGCAGCCTTTTATATTTTCAACAGTAGTATGCGTTTTTATTTCTTCTCTAACATGAAGTCCGCCATTGCAACGCCTAATTTAATCGGCTTGTGAGGATATTGCTATCTCACCCTACGGTTCTGCAAAAAACCTCTTAATATCTTACTCAACAATCATCTGGATGCCTGCCATTTCTGCCTTATAGTTGATTTTGTCCTTAAGGCTATAATAGCTCCAGTTCTGCAAAAGGTAATGATCTTCTTTTGCTATTTCCTCTTTTTCCTGCTGGTTAATCAGTAATAATGTTGCCGCCCGGTGTTTCACACAGAAATCGATCAGCATCCGGCTGTAGACATGTAGTTTATATTCCACATACCGTTTTTCCATATTGCGGTAATCTTCAACGCTTTTCATTTTCCGCTTCCTGCCATGGCCGCCACGGTTAAAAGTTACGGCTTTTTTGACCCTGTTTACCGCCGACTGTATTGCTAGCCTCCTATATAGGAATTCTTCCCTGTTTCCAATTGCATGCTCGTGCCTACCGATCTTAACCGTTACCGGGTGCTCTATTGAAAGTGAGGCTTCGGCAATGATCGTGGGATCAAGTACATGTTGTTCTTTTTCGATCGCTATAGCAGCTAGCAAAAATACCTTACCCTTATCGAGCTGAATGTGGCTGGCGCGGAGTTTCAATGTACCGCCCAAGACCCTTTCCAGCATGATCTTTTTGTCCGACCTGTCTTTTCCAAGATAAGTTCTAAAGGGAATCTGAAAAAGCCTGAAGGTAAAATTCCTGTGGTCAGAAGTTTTGGCCAGTTTGGAAATTACCTCTGCCCCAAAAGGCAGTGGGATATTGCGTTTGTAGTTCCTCAATGACTTTTCTCCTTTCCAATAAGCATCCTTCTCTTTGTTGAAAGAGGATATTAAAGTATTGTTAAGGTTGCTTAAGATATTGGTAGGAATCTGCCCCTTGAAATGATTGGAAAGCAGTTTGTAGGTAGTATTCTGGCGTGAGGAATTCAGGATCCCGTTCGCTTCCTTTTTCTCATCGGCTATTTTCAGCTTGATCTCCTCGGTCAGGTAAAAGAAATCCTTTACCTGTTCCTGCACAAAATGGTGGCTCATGATCATATTGGCAGCACGGAAACAAATGCGTTGCCAGTCGTATAGCTGATCCTTCGCAGCTCTGATCACTTCTTTATCGTCCGAGTCAATCAGTAGCTGGATTTTACGGGTAACAATCATCGTTTCTTTTTCCATGGCATTAATTTTTTATCCTTTTTACTTTGGTATAGGCTAGCACAAAAGCTCTTTTGATATGCTCCTGGCTTAAATTCAATGCTCTGGCGATCTCTTCAAAACTGTACTGGAGTTCATACCGCATGTGCAGAATACTAGATTGTTCCTCGCACAGATCGCCCTCAAATTTGAATTTTCTGGCTTTTCCGGTAGACTCAAGTTTTTGTGAGCTGGTCAGAATTGATTTTAATGTTTCCAGTGTTTTTTCCACGCTTCGGGCTACCTGATAATCCGAAATGCCACCAATATGCCAAGCGATGCGTTCGTAGTTGAAATCATATTTCAGGCAGAGCTGAATAAACAGTTGTTGGTTTTCGTTGAGATTAGGCATGACCGCCTCGACTTGCCGCCATTTTAGCTTTAAGATTTCATCCAGTTCTTCCTGATAGACAACGTCTTCAGGATCCAGTTCTACCTCTGGATCGTAGCCTCCGATGAATTCCTGGTAGTTATCGATCTCGTCGAGTTTGAGCATATTCCGTTGAAAATTGTGGCGGGAGGTCTTATAGTAAGCTTTGCAGGCCTTTAGGGTGGTGCTATGGAGAAAGGTTTTAAGGTGGTTCGGACAGGTTATACTATTTCTGATGAGCCAAAGACGAAGAAAAGCTTCGCTAACGATACAGTCCGCGTTGACGTCATCTTTGATGTACCTTCTCCTTTGATAAAATAACGAAGGATAGAGCTGATTATAAAAATATTCAAGGCCCTTTTCATCACCACTGCTGAATTTGTTGAAATAAAAGCTCTTCTCGTTTATGTTGTATATGGTTTCTGCTCTCATAAATCACTGTTTATGTTCTGATTCAAATTAATATTAATAATGGGGGCGAAATAAAGCAAAAACCAGCCCTTCCGCGTTAATATATGCGGATATGGTAAACCATATTTGTTATTAGGAAAAAGATACCTACCTTGGGATTGCGAAAAACCATTGTGCTGCACCTTTGCCTAATTAGCAATAAAGGGCTGGTAACAAGCTAAATTAACCCGCTGGGCTTTGTGCGCTCTCTCACACTAGCCTATGCTCTTTTGGGCTATATTTTAACTTGGAATTCTGGCACGTATTACGATGGAGAACAGATAACGTTCTTTAATAATAGTTGTAGGGAATAATTACAAATCACTTCCTTGAGGTGAATCATTTTGATGGCGCTTAATTTTTTCGTTTTCATAAACGGTTAATTTTTATGTAAAACGATGTAAACTCTACAAAGCAGGAGGCAAACCAGATTGGTATCAACCAATAGGGCGAAACTCAATGCTTTTAAATGAGGTACCGCTAAGAACCGCTCAAGCCAAGGCTTGAGTTCCACAAAAGACTTACATGAGTGTCGCCCTATTGAATATAAGATATCACAAAGATAACAAAACCCAATAGATATGGCGAACTCACGATCGGCTCATGTGGAAAATTTAGCGGTTTTCATTCATGAGTGACATCGTAACAGTCAGGTTTCCCCAACCCTATTTGTCGCTATAATAACTATTAACAAATATACAAAAGTTCGCACATAAAGCAAACTTCTATCCATTTTTTTATGAGCAGAAAAACAGTAAAGGAAAGTACAAACATTAATCAGATAAAGTTGATAACAAAAAAAGTTGGGGCTTCCTCACGATTAGTATCACTTTGGGTGGATGTAGACTACACTACTGTTAGTGGTTGGAATTCCAACACTTCACAACCTAGCTACGAAAATCTCAATGAAATAGGAGAATTACTTGAAGAAGATAATGGAAATTTGTTAGCAGCACAGGGAAGAATAACTACTGGATTGGCAAAAGCTTTAGAGACGGAATTGAAACGGCTACATAAAGAAGTAGGTATGCCTTATGAAATTGAGAAATTTGACAAGAAAAAGGGTGTGAATGTTAAGGTAAATAATCCAGAATTAATGAATCGATTAAAGGAGTTTGCTTCTAAGTATCACAATAATGCTAAACGATAAGCTCATTGTGCCGTCCTAGATTTATTTGTCATTAGGTCTGATACGGTTTCTCTTTATTATCCATAATCCTAACGTAAACATTGCTATTACAACTGTTTTTATGGAAGCTATAAACAATTATACTGAAATCCTTATAGCCCACTTTGTGGTGGAATATAGAATACCTATTTAAGCTGATTTTTCATTGTCTTGTCATCACTATTTCAAACTAACAAATGACTAAGCTAATTATCAATACAGAAAGCAAAAAAAACTAAAAGCCAATAAGTTAAAGAGAAAAGGATACAATTCCGTAACAACATTTTTATTTTTATTAAGTTCTTTGGCCCTTTACAACCTTTATTGTGGGTTAGTCCATAAAGCAACCCGATTTCTGCTTACTTCAACTCCAGCTCAATAACATCAGGCAATACGGTTCTTAATGCTGCCGGTACCTGTACCGTAAGCTGTCCATTTGCTACGCTGTATTTAAGGGGTACTTTATTGCCTGCCAGGCTTACGTTTTTAATACTTCCCTTTGTGCTAAAAGTCACCTGTTCATCGACTGGTTTTTCACCCTTTTTATGAGCCAGTAAAAACAGGTAGCGGCGCTTGGCTGCTGCTGTGGCCGGTACCGATGCCGATTCGCTGGCATCGAGTGCCTGTGCACCTTTTATGGCACTGCCATTTACTTTCATCCAACCGGCAATTTCGGCCAGACTGGTGTACATTTCAGGAGTAAGTACCCCTTCTTTAGTTGGCCCGTAATTTAACAGCATATTGGCATTATTGGCCCTGCACTTAATCAGATTGTTGAGCACCAGCGCAACGGGTTTTAAAGGCTTTCCTGTATAGCCCCAGCCTCCATCGGTAATGGTGGTACAAAGTTCGGCCCAGCCATCTTGCTTGGTTTTGGGCAATGCTTTATCCTGCTCAAAGGTTTTGTAATCGCCATAACCGAAAAACCTTGGACTTACCACAATGCCAGGTTGCAATCTATGGATTTCGGCCATGGTTATGCATTTATCCCAGGCTTTATTTCCACGCGGAATATCGGCTGCTCCATCGAACCAGATCATATCAATCTGCCCGTAATTGCTTAACAGTTCCGTAACCTGCCCTTTTACGTAAGCCGCCATTTCATTGTAATGGGCCTGCTTTTCAGCTTCGGTTTTTACGGTAGTCCGAGGCCTTAAATTTTCATCCAGCACCGGGATATTTGGGTAATCCCTACCTAGCCCATAGTACATAAAATTTTGGAAATCTCCATTTTGGTGCCAGTCTGGTCCTGAGTAATAAATCCCAACCTTTAACCCATATTTTCTGCAGGCGGCCACATAATCTTTTACTAGATCGCGGCCACCCATGTAGTTTTTGGTATTGAAATTACCATAAGCGCTTGGCCACAGGGCAAAACCATCATGATGTCTTGCTGTAAGCACCGCATAAGTCATACCGGCTGCTTTGGCTGCTTTAATCCATTTTTCGGGGTCGTAGTTTTGAGGATTAAAGTCTTTGGCCAGTGCCCAATACTCAAGCGGAGTAATACAGCTGTTTGTTTTTTCGCAGCCATTTCCGGCAAAATAATTGCCCGAATCCATAATCTTTTTAACCGATGCCGAATCCATTTTGGGCGAGCGCCAGCCAATCTGGGTGCCGGCCATCATGGGCCACGAGAGGTCTATTTGTTTAATCGATGAAATGCTCCAATGGATAAACATACCTAAACCAGCCTCCGGAAACCACTGTGCTCCGGGGTGGGTGGTATGCTTGTAGCCCGATTTTGCATCTTCAACAATGCCAATCTGGGCGTGCTCCATTTTTACTTTATCAGCTTCTTTATTTTGTGCAAGCACGGGGGTAACAGTGCCAAGCAATGGCAAACATACCAGGCATTTATAAATTAAGTTTCTTTTCATTTGTTTGGTCATAACAGGTTAAAAGGTTATTGGCCGGGCGTAAAAACATCTTTTGTTTTTTCGAGCCACTGCAGCAAAACTGGCTGCAGCTTTTTCACGATGGGCAGCCCCGGCTGATAAATGTTTTTAAGTTCGAAAGGATCTGCTTTTAAATCGTACAATTCATAAGCGCCTTTGCCCTTTTTCTTCACAAAAGCCAGCTTATAGTCTTTGGTACGAATGCCCCTGAAACCGGTGTTGATGTTTACATTGTTGCTGCCAATGGCTCCTAAAATGTACTGTTCGGCTGGTTTTTCACCTTTACCATTCAGGTAATACTGGGCGTAACTCTTACCATCTACGTCTTTTGGTGTTTTATTTTTTAATCCCATCAAATCTAAAAGGGTTGGATAAATATCAGGCACACTGCCTAAAAAGGTATCATCTTTACGGGGCTGGATATGACCTTTCCAGTTAACAATGAAAGGAATCCGCAGCGACTCTTCAAAGATGTTGTTTTTGGATTCTTCGTCATGTTTACCTAAACAGTTACCATGATCGGCCATAATGACCACAATGGTATTCTCCTCCAAGTGCTGATCTTTTAAGCCTTGTAAAATACGGCCAATCTGCTCATCTACGCCAGTAATATTGGCATAATAATAACGCACATCTTTACGGTACTGATCGCCAAATGCCGTACCTGCTGCCGGGATATTGGGATCTTTTACCAAATCGGTCAAAGAAACATCTTTGTACAGGCTATAGTATTTTTCGGGTACGGTGCGGTAATTAGAGTGCGGCGGGTTCATGGAAACCACCAATGAGAAAGGCGCACCATTTTTACGGATTTTTCCGCTTTCATTTTTAAAGTAAGCCAATGCTTTATCGGCTTCGTGCTCTGGCCCCCATTGGTTTACGTACTTAAAATCGTCACGTTTATCATTAGTATCCCAGTACATGGGTTTGTTGTGTTCATCGTAAGTACCATAGGCATACCAATAATCGAAACCATGCCTGCGCTCTGGGTCAGTCCACTCGTTCCAGGCTACTTTTCCGGTGTTGTTTGAAGTAGAAATGTAAGGTTGATAAGGCGAATCGAGATGCCATTTACCTATGTAACCGTTCGAATAGCCGTTCTGTTTCAATACATCCGACCAGCATACGGCATCTTTTTGAAGTTCGATGCCGAAAGGCGCTGAACTGGAGTTTACATTGCTGTAAACATGGTTTTTGAGTGGGTATTGTCCGGTCATGAGCATAGCCCTGGCTGGCGAACAAACGGGGTAATTACTCACCATCTGGCTCAGCACTAAACTCTCTTTGGCATACCGATCTAAATAGGGCGTCAATACCGGCTCACGGCCTTCGAAACCCAGTGCCTGCCCTCTCCACTGATCGGCCATGATAATTAACAAATTTGGGCTAGTTTTAGCTTTAGTACCCTTTTGTGCCACGGCCGGAAACGCAACTAACAGGGAAAGAAAAAACAGGATATATGGAGGATATTTTTTATTGCTCATTCGTCTTGGGTTTTTATCAGTTTTCATTATGGGCAGCTGTGCCGGGTATGTGCTTATTCCTTTCTGTTGCTCCTCTTATTTTTCGGCCAGATTATCCTGTGCTTTAATTTTCTTTTTCTCTTCGGCTATCCACTGGGGTAATTTACCTAATCTTAATTCCAATTGGGCTTCAAACAACGATTCGGGTTGTACCGCTTTACCCAGGCTTTCCAATACCTGTACCTGATCTTTATTGAAGGTGGTTTCGGCACCATGATACCCCACAATAATGGGCGGCACTATTTTCCACCAGATTGATTTGGCTGGCCAGAATTCGAAATTCTTTCTGGCAGTGCCTAACTGCTTATAGTTCCACAACACCAGATTACGACCATGGTTGGGCATATTAAATATCGCTCCTCCCGCCCTTCCGTCAGACAGGCCGCCGGTTACCAGATCGAGCAAGGTGCAGCGTGGCTGCGAGGAATGCGATTCGAAACAGGTATTTTCGGGGTATCTCGAACGCCAGATTACGGTAGCGGTAGTACTTCCGCCACCTACGCCTACAGCATGGTGCATACCGGTTAAATCGGTAATATTGGCCAGCAAAATACCGGTCGAACCACCAGCGGCATCTACAGAATTATGTCCCATGTTGCCCTCAAAAACCAAATCAATAGCTGTACAGGCTGCCGATGCCCCGATGGTTAAACCGTTGTTTACATTGCGGAAGGTGCAGTTTCTTACCCAGGAGTTTACCGATTTGTTTAAACTCAGGATACTCCATCCGCTATCATCCTGCGCTGAGCGGTGGTGCACAAATTTCTTTAGCCAGTTGCCTTCGAAAGCAATATTTTCGACCCCTACCTCGCTTAAATGGGCAAAGCCCAAAACGGTCCAGTGGTGCTTGGCCTGCACATCGTAATGGATGGGTTCTACCAGCATAAGCTTGTTGCCGTCTACTTTAGCCACTTGATGGCGTTCATTAACCTGGACCCCTTTTTTAATCAGCGAAGCCCAGCTGGTATCGGGTTTTATGCCCTTTAAATCGTAACTAATTAGTTCGGGGCTGTTATTGGTTACCTCGAGGATAATCCAGTCGCCGGCCTTAATTTTAGAGGCATTACTTACTTCAATGATGTGGCTTTCGCGCGGGGCGTTAGCTGTTACATCAGCCAGTTTTTTATTCGCACCCTTTGCACCAATGTTTATGGCCATCGGTACCGACCACATTTGCTTTGGATTGGCGGGAGGCAAATCTTTATCAAAAAACAAAACAGTCCCACCTTCTCCGTTACCCGCTCCCCTTAGTACAATTTTCGACCCTGAGATGCGGATCACCTTTTGGTCGTCGTTAGCGGTATTAAACAGGTACCGGCCTTTGGGGAAATAAATAATCCCTTCGCCATTGGCCTCTGCTGCTGCAATGGCACTTATAAATGCTTTTTTATCCGATACATTATCGTTTGGAACGGCTCCAAAGCTGGTTACATCGAAAACCTTATAATTTACCGTGGGTATGGCTTCTTCGCTGTAGCGGTAACCGGCATAAGAGAAATCGGGCAAAACAGGCGTAGCACCTGTACTTTTTGCGGTTTTAAAATCCTCCCATATCGCACTTTCCTGTGCCTGGAGCGATAAACTGCTAATGGTAATTAAACCTAAAATGATTCTTTTTAAAGCCATACATTGATTGTTATACTACGCTAAAAATCTGCCGGGTTTAAACCGGCAGATTTTATTGACTTGCAGCTTGTTACCAGCCCGGGTTATTTTCTGTAATTAATTTGTTCGACGACATTTCTAAAGAAGGAATGGGGAACAATAAATTTCTTGCCGTAACATTTTTGCCGCCTAAACCACCATATTGCTGGTTACCCGAAGTTAGTGCGCCAGTGGTAGGTGCAGCACCCATTTCGGCGCCAACCGAATTCATGGTGCTTACAAATTTATTCCAGCGGATTAAATCCATACGGCGTAAACCTTCAAAACACAACTCGCGCATGCGCTCGTCTTCTATAGCTTGCTGAAAGGTAGCTTTGTTAAGTCCGGTCAAATCTGCCACAACACTTGCTGCCGCAACCGGCAACCCGTAACCTCTTCGGCGTACCTGGTTAATGGCATTGTAAGCGTCGGCTGTTGGACCATTTACCTGATTTTCAGCTTCAGCAAACATCAACAGGATATCGGCATACCGCAGCACCGGGAAGTTAATTCCGGTCTGGTTTTTATCTTTAGGCGTAAGCAGTTCGTACTCTCTTCTCCATTTGGCCATATCCCTGCCGTATTGTACGGTTTTGGCAATAGCCGTTTTTGTAGCGGTATTGGTAGTATTGTTAACGGTCCAGGTATAAGTAGTGAGTACCCAATCGCGGCGTAAATCTTTTCCGGTTGCATCGTATTTATTGTATAAACGTGCGGTTCCTTTTATAAAACCATAGCAATAACCCGGGTAGGAATACAAGGGCGAATTGGCTGCCGATGGTGTCATGGTAATTCCCACCTGACTCCCCAAAGGCCCCAGATCTAAGTAACCATCGGCACGGTTACCTTTAAATTCAATTTCCCACATGCTCTCTTTGGTGTTGTAAATCTCTTGTGCA
This sequence comes from Pedobacter ghigonis, assembly GCF_903166585.1. Lineage (GTDB taxonomy): Bacteria > Bacteroidota > Bacteroidia > Sphingobacteriales > Sphingobacteriaceae > Pedobacter > Pedobacter ghigonis. The sequence continues at coordinate 118,910 of NZ_CAESCM010000005.1, read as the reverse complement.
GCATTGATAAATATCTGGCGATAGGCATTATTGGAATTGGCTGGTACCGATGGCAAAGTTTCATTGAAACCATTAAAGGTAGCATCGGTACTAAAGGTTGTATTTAAGGCATGTTCGCCCGAGCTGATTACCTTTTTAGTCCAGGCCAGTGCCTCGGCATATTTACCGGTATCGTTTAGCGGGTAACCTGCCATTTGCAAACAAACCCTGGCCAGAATACCCTGTACTACCGTTTTTGAAACGCGGCTGGGATAACCAATTGCGGTAGAAGTGGCCACTTTTGTTTCGGCTGTGGTCATGTCTTTCAATATCTGGGCATAAACATCAGCCGTTTTGGTGCGGGCCAACTGCACATCGTTAGGACTTGTGGTTGGCGCTAACCTTAAAGGTACATCGCCAAAACGGGTAACCAGCATAAAGTAGTAATAGCCTCTTAAAAACAAAGCCTCGCCCAATATAATCTGCCGCTTGCCTTCATCCATTTGCGGTACATCGATGTGTGCAATTAAATCGTTTGCGCGGTTAATTCCGGTATAAAGATCGGTCCACAAACTGGTTACATTGGTATTAGAAGGATCGAAATTAAATACCTGTATACCGGTTACCTGACCCGAGCGGGCATAGTAACCCTCGTCGGTACAAGCCTCGAAACCGTTTGGTAAATTGCCGTACACATTACCTGAACCCAGTGGATCGTACACCCCTGCCAAAGCCTGGGTTAAACCGGTTTCATCGGTATAATATTGTTCAAGTGCAATTTTATCGGTTGGCTGGGTATCTAAGAATTTCTTACAAGAGCTGCTGGCAATGGCCACCAAAACTAATAATACATATATCTTTTTCATCTTGAAATAATTTATTTGATTAAAATGTAAGGTTTGTACCAAAAACTACAGTACGGGCACGCGGATAGGCAGAGAAATCAAAGCCTGGCGTTAAAACAGAACGGTAGGTATTTACCTCAGGGTCTGCTCCCGAATATTTGGTCCAGGTGGCTAAATTTTGTGCCGACACAAAGAACCTTAATGTTTTAAGGTATACCTTTTTAAGTAGTTTCGGATCGAGGTTATAGCCCAGCGATACTGTTTTTAGCCTCAGGTAAGAACCATCTTCTACGTAGTTTGATGAATATCCGCCACCAAAAAAGCCCCTGGTGCGGAACATTTCAGATTCAGCGTTCTGTGGCGTCCAGCGGTTTTCATAGCTTGCATATTGATTAAAATTACCCAAGCCATTTGAATTGCCTTCGAACAGCATTTTATTGGCATTTAAAAGATCGTTACCGTACGACCACTGGAAGAAAATGTTTAAATCGAAACCTTTATAGGTAAAGTTATTAGAAAAACCTCCGGTGTGTGCCGGTAAGCCATTTCCGGTTTTAACGTAATCCTGGGCATTTACCACGCCATCGCCATTTTGGTCTTTGTATTTAATATCGCCCGGCTGGATGGTTGCCCTTGTATTGCCATTGGTTGCTACCTCTGGTTTTAAGGTATAAACGGTAACACCGCTGCCATTAACGGAGGTATTAAAATCGGCATATTTATAAGTACCCAACCATTCGTAGCCATACATAGAACCTAAAGGCTGGCCCACTTCTGCAACATAAGCACTTACGTTACGCCATGCGGCATCCCAGTTAATGGTACTCTCGAGGGTGTTCTGACCTTCGGCCAGCGAAATTAGTTTATTGCGGTTAAAGGCAATGTTGGCATTGGTACTCCAGGTAAAATCTTTAGTAACGATGTTTTGGGTAGTTAAGGTTAGCTCCAGTCCCCTGTTTTCTACGCTACCGATGTTTTTTAATGCGGTACCAAAACCTGCCGATGGCGGCAATTGGGTATTTAACAATAAATCTTTGGTTACTTTTCTATATACATCGGCACTGAAGGTAATTCTTTGTTTAAAAAAGCCTAAATCAATACCGGCATCTACCTGTTCGGTGGTTTCCCATTTCAAATCGGAATTACCCAGTTTGGTAGGGATTACCCCCGGTACATATTCGTTGTTAAAAGTGTAGGTATTTACAATCGGATTGAAATAATTGGTCAGGTAATCGAAATCGCCTACGCGGTTGTTACCGGTTTGTCCGTAACTCACACGCAACTTACCTTCTGATAATATTTTAGATTTTTTGAGGAAATTTTCCTGATCAAACCTCCAGGCAATAGCTGCTGAAGGAAAATACCCCCAGTGGTTCTGGCTTGGAAATTTAGAAGATCCATCTGCCCGGTAAGAGGCTGTAAACAAGTATTTCGAATCGTAATTGTAATTAATGCGACCTAAAAAAGAAGCCATGGTCCAGTCGGATGCAGAAGGATCGACCCTTTGTTGTACGCCCTGGTCAAAACCATCAAACATCAGGTCTTCGTTAGGCAATTGGGTTACGGAGCGGCCATTGCTCCAGGTGTGCCTTTTTTGAAGTGTAAATCCTCCCAACAGGTTTAATTTCGACTTTTTACTTATTTTTTTATCCCAGGTAAGCGTGTTTTCGTTTAACCAGTTACTGTAATTGTTATTGCTGATTCTTCCGTTTACGCCGTTTACTCCTCCCGGGCGACCTGCAGAGGTTTTGGTGTTGTTAAATACATCATTTTCGGATTTATTTTCGATGATACCGAAAGATGATCTCAGTTTTAAATCTTTAAGAATTGCATATTCGGCATAACCATTGGCGGTAATGTTGTGTGTAGTGGTTACATTGTACGAATTCTGCAAGCTGATAACCGGATTGATACGGTAATCGTTCGCGGCGTTCATATCCGGATCCTGGAAAGAATCTTCGAGATCAAACACTTCGGAAGGAACTGGTCTCATGCCTAGAATAGAAGTCATTACGTTGGTAGTAGCACCATTTTCGCCCCTGGTGGGGTCGATCCCTTTTTGTTTAAGGAAGCTGTAATTGGCGTTGATACCTACTTTTAACTTATCGGTAATGGCATAATCGATCACCGCACGACCAGTGTATCTCTGATAATTTGAATTTAATAAAATACCGTTTTGGTTAACTGTTGAAGTAGAAACTGCATATTTCAGTTTTTTGGTTCCACCCCTTACCGCAAAATCGTTATTGTTGTATACGGCTGTGCGCGAAACCAAATCCTGCCAGTCAATCGCATTAACACCATTGTAATAATCAACGGTTTTTCCATCGGTAAGATAAATTTGCGTAGGTGTAGCTGGTGTTCCGGTTAAAGCAGGCGTAAGTTCTAGCTGGTATTTTACATACTCGTAAGGACTCATCATTTCCATTTTTTTGGCCATGCGCTGCACCCCTAATGTACTCGAGAAACTAAATACCGGTTTGCCCTGTTTACCTTTTTTGGTTGTAATTACCACTACCCCATTGGCGCCACGGGCACCGTAAATAGCGGTTGCCGATGCATCCTTTAAAATGTCTATCGATTCGATATCGGCCGGATTAACCACATTGTTATTGGGATCTTCGATCAGGAAACCATCTACCACATACAAAGGACTGTTGGCCTGCGTAACCGAGTTATTACCACGGATCACAATATCAACACCTGAACCCGGGCGGCCATCGGCCGAGGTTACCTGCACCCCAGCTACACGACCTGCTAAAGCCTCATCGAAAGAACGTACCGGTGCTTTGTTTAACTCGGCCATTTTAACCGAGCTTACCGAACCTGTAAGGTCTTTTTTGGCTACCGTACCATAGCCTACTACCACCACCTGATCCAGGTCGTTGTTTTGCTCGGCTAAGGTTACATCTATTGTTTTTTGTTGGTTTACAGTTACCTCTTTGGCGTGGTAACCTACGTATCTGAATACCAAAACCGTTGGCTGATCGGTAGGTATACTGATGCTGTACTCACCCTGTGCCCTGGTGGTAACGCCACCTTTGGTTGTGCCCTTAATACTTATACTAACACCGGCTATGGTTTCGCCGGTTTTTTGATCGGTAACAGTTCCGGTTATTATCTTACTCTGCTGGGCAGAACTCGAAAAGACGGTCAGTAGGAAGACTGAAAATAGCAGAATTCTTCTCATAACACTAATTCAATAAAAGTTTATAGTTGGTTGTTTGGTATCAAATTTACCCCCCAGTTGTAAATTTAGGGGGTATTTTTTTCCTTTTAGGGGTGAAATTTATCCTTTTTCACCACACTGGGTTAAATTTTCTTAAAACAGTTTTAATCCTGCGTTTAGCTTCCTGTACCTGAGTAATGCCTCCATAAAATAGTAATCGGCATATACCAAAGGTACATCGATCTGGCTGTTGTGCGGAATCGATCCTACATTGTGTTTCAGAATAAAATCGGCATTGGTACCTGTTGCCGCAAAGTATGCTGGTGTGGCCAGCGAGTGAAGCATTTTTACGGCTGCATCTTTATACTTTTTGGCAGTTTTACCTGTAGTATAAGTACTCAGTTCTAACAAGGCCGATGCGGTAACCGCTGCTGCCGAAGCATCGCGGTATTTTACGTTAATGTTATTGGCATTGGAGTTTACACCCGGTGTATAACCTGCCTGGTTGGCATTAAAATCCCAGTAAGGAACGAAATCGGCAGGCAGATTTTTACTGTCGATAAAATAGTTGACTAAACCCTGTGCCATTTTTAAAAAGCGAACATCTTTGGTTTCGCGGTAGGTCATGGTATAACCGTATATAGACCAGGCTTGTCCGCGCGCCCAGGTAGAATTATCGGCGTAGCCTTGTGCGGTTTCGCGTGCCAGTACCTTACCGGTTTTATCGTCGTAACAAACCACATGGTACGAACTGTTATCGGGTCTGAACTGGTTTTTCATCGTAGTAAGTGCGTGCGTAATGGCAATATGCCTGAAACTGGTATCGCCCGAAACTTTTGAGGCAAAAAACAGCAACTCGAGGTTAATCATATTATCGATAATTACAGGGAAATTATAGCTCTCTTTGCCATGCCACGATTTAAACACATTCCACGATTTAATACAACCGGTAACCGGGTTAAAGCGGGTACTTAATGCTTTGGCCGAATTCATTAAAACCTGCTTATAACTCTCGTTTTGGGTAAGCCTGTACGCATTGCCATAGCTGCAGTACATCATAAAACCAAGGTCGTGGTGTTCGGTAAAGGTTTGCAGCGGTGCTAACTTTTCTGTCCACTGGATGGCCTGTGCTTTTAGTGCGGCATCTTTATTGGTCTCATAAGCATACCATAGATTGCCCGGAAAAAAGCCGGTAGTCCACTCGTATAAGCCACCACTGCGCAGTTTCCCTTCTTTATCGGTTGTTTGCGGAAAAGCTGTAGCCGTAAGGCTTTTGCTGGCCAACATTTCTTTTACCCGTTTTTGGCAAAGGGCCAGGTTATGTGTAATAAACTTTTCTTCGGTTTGGGCTTTGGTTGTACTCGTTATAGTGGTTAACGAAGCAAAAGTAAAAGCGGCGATCAGTAAATTTCTCTTTATCATTTTTAATTTGGTTAGTGCATGCCTGTTTCCAGGTGTATCCGGTTCTTTTCGTTTTGTAAAAGGTGGTGTAAATGCTGTAAGCCTCTATGTGGCACTGTTTACCCGGCCTTTTGTCTTATTCGAAATTGCTGTAGTTCTGCCAGTTGAAGGGTAATTTTTTTCCTTAAAAAGGGTAAATATTTCCTTTTCATTCCTAAATTTGATTATTGCTAATGCAAATCGCTTCATCCCGGTTAGATATTAGGAACGATTGCCAGTAATAATAGCGCTACCCAATAGCATTTAGACCAAATAACAAGCAGAACTTAACGACAAAAATTTGAAGGCTCTTCGATTTTCATTGGTATTGATATGGCTTTACTGCATTTTTTTTAATGCCACTAAAAGCCACGCCCAAAGTAGCCAGCTAATTTTCAACCACTTAAACATCAGCAACGGCTTGTCTAACAATTCGGTGTTATCTATCAATCAGGATACTACGGGCTATATCTGGCTGGGCACAAAATACGGTTTAAACCGCTTTGACGGCCGCACATTCAGGATTTTTAAAAACGACCCGCAAAATACCGGTTCAATCTCTTCAAACGATTTCATTAAATGCCTGGAAATAAGGAACGACCAGCGCATGTGGGTAATAAACAGTGGTTTAGACCTATACAACCCCGTTAACGAATCTTTCGAGCATATTATGCCAATTGGCTCGGGGATAACCAAAATTGTAGAGGATAAACAAAAGCAACTTTGGATAGCCTCCTTAACCGGATTAAAATTTATTGCAGCAAACAGTAAAAAAATTATTCCCATCCAGCTGGGTAAAGGCAGTAACGAGGTTAGCGAAATTTTTGAAGATAAGGATCAGCATATCTGGGTAGGTACTTCGGTTGGCTTATACGAACTTTTTTTCAGCAACAAAAAGCTAAAGGTGCTGTTGCATCAGGAAGCTGCGTTTGATGTATTTTATGGCAACCAGATTAAAGCCATTGCACAGGATAAAAACGGCAATTTGTGGTTTGGCACTAAAACCAATGGCATACAAATCCTGGATATGGCCACCAAAAAGATTAGCCACTTTGCCAAAAACGGTGCTGATAAAAGAACCCTGGTTAACAATAACATCCGGAAAATCATTGCGGTTAAAAATGGCAAGATGTGGATTGGCACACAGGATGGCCTCTCTATCGGCGATCCGGATTCGTTTACTTTTCAGCATTACCAGCACGATGTTACCGATGCAAACAGTTTAAGCCAAAACTCCATTCATGATATTTTTCAGGATAAAGACGGCTCGGTTTGGATAGGTACTTTTTTTGGTGGTGTAAACGTGGTATATGCGGTTAATACCCCTTTTAAAAGCTATCAGAATAACCTTTCGCCCAATAGCATCAGCAGCAGTATAGTAAGTGCTATAGTAGAAGATAAACAGCATAACCTGTGGATAGGTACCGAAGCTGGTGGTTTAAACTATTTCAACAGGCAAAGCAATCAATTTATCAGCTATAAGAATTCGCCAGCCAATCCAAACAGCCTTAGCTCCAATCTGGTTAAAGCGATAGCGATTGATCAGTATCAGCATGTACTAATCGGCACATCAGTTGGAGGCTTAAGTTATTTTGATCCCCAAACCGGAAAATTTACCGTGTACAAGCGCAAGGGGATTGGAAATAACAGCAACAATATCGCATCCGATAATGTGAACTGCCTGCTGGTGAGCCGCGGGCAGCAGGTACTGGTTGGTACCGACGAAGGCCTAAACCTTTTTGATCCTTTAACCAAACGTTTTCAGCTGTTAAATTTAGCGGGTAGCAACAGCGGATTTAATAAAAAAATTACTGCACTCTTTCAGGATCGTCAGAACAAGATCTGGATTGGTACTCCAGCCGGCTTATACAGCCTCTCACCTAACCTGACCATACAGCCTGAAGATTACAAAGGTGAACCAGACCATGCATTTAAATTGAATATTAACTGCATTCAGCAGGATAGTGAAGGAAATATCTGGCTTGGTACTTACCACAAGGGTTTAGCCCTGCTCAATCAGCGCAATAAAACCTTCGAGCTGTTTAACTATAAAAACAACCTGCCCAGCGATAACATTTTAAGCCTGGTTGAAGACAATCAAAACAATTTATGGATTGGTACCGATAATGGTTTGGTAAAATACGATCGTAAAGCCCGCTTTTTCAGGAGTTTTAACATGCTGGATGGCTTGCCCGACAACCAGTTTAACACCAGCTCTTTTTACAAAGCGGCCAACGGAGCATTGTTTTTCGGCACCTTTAACGGCCTGGTTACCTTCGATCCGCAGAAAATAGAAAAAAACAATACTGCCCCTCAAGTGGTGCTTTCGAACTTAAAGCTTTTTAATAACCCGGTTAAAATTAACGATGAAACCGGACTGCTTACCGAAGATATTAACCTGAGCAAAAACATCACCTTTAGCCACCTGCAGAACAATTTTACCTTAGAGTTTTCGGCACTAAACTTTATAAAACCGAGTAAAAACAAATATGCCTATAAGCTGGAAGGTTTTGAAAGCAACTGGAACAATGTCGAAGTACCTACTGCCACCTATACCAATTTATCGGCAGGAACCTATACTTTTCTGGTTAAGGCAACCAATAACGATGGTATCTGGAGTAAGGAAATCAAATCGGTTACCATTACCGTTTTACCGCCAATATGGAAAACCATCTGGGCTTATTTACTTTATGCCATAGCCATTTACTTTATTGTGGCCTACATTATTAAATTTTTCAGGGCGAAAGCCAAACTGAAACAAGAGCTCTATCTGGAGCATATTGAAGCCGAACACCAGAAGAAAAACTACCAGATGAAACTGGATTTCTTCACCAATATATCGCATGAAATACGAACGCCACTTACGCTAATTTTAGGCCCGCTCGAGAAACTGGAAGAGCTTACGAGCGATAACACCATTGTACACCAATACGCTTTAACCATTAAAAACAATACCGAGCGCTTATACCGCCTGGTAAACGAGCTGCTTGATTTCAGAAAGGCCGATTCGGAAAGCCTGCGTTTATACTTTACCGAAACTGATATAGTGGCTTTTTTACGCGGGGTATATGAAAATTTCAGGCACCTGGCCGAAGCCAAAAACATAAGCTATACTTTTAAAACTACAAATGAAGCCATACCCGTTTATTTTGACAAAAACCAAATGGAAAAGGTGTTCTTCAATTTGCTGTCCAATGCATTCAAATTTACCCCGGCCGATGGCGAAATAAGCCTTGTGATTGAGCTAAACAGCCCTGAACAAGTATGTGTTACCGTTAACGATAACGGAAAAGGCATTGCGCTTTATAACATCGACGATATATTCAAGAACTTTTATCAGGAAGACCAAAGCATGGGTACGGGTATTGGTTTGGCCCTGTCTAAAAAGCTGGTAGAACTGCATAAAGGAGAAGTTAAGGTAAACAGCAGCTTAGCTACTGAGCACGAACGGGGTTTCACAGCCTTTAAAGTATTATTGCAACTGGGCAACAGCCATTTAACAACGGCTTATACCGATAAGCTGATGACATCGGAAAGCTATGCGCTGGAGTATGAGCCTGATTATGCTCCCGAAATCCCGTTTACCGAAACAGTTGCAAGCCCTGATAAAAACAAGCCTTCGGTGCTTATTGTAGAAGATAATGCCGAACTGCGGGATTTTATTAAGCAATCGCTGGAGAACGATTACCAGGTACAGCTAAGTGAAAACGGCTTGCAGGGCTGGGAAACGGCCAGTACCAGCCTGCCTGATTTGATTATCAGCGATATCATGATGCCGGTTATGGACGGGTTAACCTTTTGCAAAAAAATTAAAACAGATGTCCGTACCTCACACATTCCGGTAATCCTGCTCACCGCTAAATCGGCACAGGTACATGAGATACAAGGCTTGCAGCATGGTGCTGATGTTTATATAACCAAACCATTCAGCAATAAAATCCTTCAACTCAATATCCACAACATGCTGGCTTTAAAAACGGCCATGCAAAAGAAATACAGCGAACAGTTGCAGCTGCCTCCTATGATGCACCAGCCTAATGCCTCTGCTGATGAAAAACTATTATCGAAACTACAGCTCATTATTGACGAGAATTTAGCCAATGCAGATTTTGATATTGTTGCCCTTACTTTAGAAATAGGCATGAGTAAATCGGTGCTCTACAAAAAATTCAGTGCGCTCACCAACCTTTCACTAAATGAGTTTATTAAAACACAGCGTTTAAAACATGCTGTTACATTATTGCAGCAGGGCGAAACCTCTATTCTTTCGGTAGCGGTACAGGTAGGGTTTAATGATGTAAAATACTTCAGCCGCGAGTTTAAGAGGGTTTATGGCATAACGCCAAGCCATTACATTAAAAATTAAGGAATAAAAAAGCAGATTAAGCGCTAAATTCAGGCTCAATCTGCTTATTCATAATTACTGGCTGTTAAATGCGAGTGTTATTTAATCACTTTAATCAGGCCTTTCATCACCATATAATGACCCGGGTAGGTGCAAATAAAAGGATATACGCCAGGGGTTTTAGGTACTGTAAAATAAATCGTATCTGATTTTCCAGGCTGCAGCAATACGGTATGTGCCAGCACTTTGGTGCTACCGGGAACAAAATCATACTTTTCGCCGTCAAGTCCCATTTTCAAAGCCATTTCGCCTACCGCATTACCCGATCCCGGCGTGGTAAGCACAAAATTGTGCAGCATATCGTCGGCATTGGCAAAGGTTAACTTCACTTTTGTGCCCGCCTTTAAGGTAATATTGGTTATATCGAATTTCAAACCAGGTTTGGTTCCCAGCAAAATAGTTTTATCAGGTCCTTTGGACCAGTTTTCGGGTTGTGTGGTTACATGCTTACTGGCATCGGTATTACCTTTAACAGCCCCGCCGCTTGCGGGCATATTGCCCATTTGGTGATGATCCATTCCTGCCATAGCATGCTCTCCCACCATGTTACCTGTGGGTTTATTTTCGGCAGTCAGGGCTATTTTCTCTCCATCCGGAATCCTGTTTAAGGTATAATACCCGTAATTATGCAGCAAAGGTGTATTGCCTTTTTCCGCACGCAACCCTTCCATTCTGATTTCGTGAATATAACCTTCTTTTAAACTGTCCAGTACCAAACGCACACGTTTATGATCAGGAGAAACCACCACAGCTTTAATGCTCCTCGCCGACTGGTTAATTACAGGGCTACCGTAAATATGATGGTATTTATAAGTAAAAGTCGATAATTTATAGGTACCGGCATCGCGGGCTGTTTTTTCGTCGACCGGCAGGGTAAACTCCAGTTCAAAACCATCAGGCTGTGCTTTTACCGTTTGTACTTCAAATGGCATAATGCCCGACCAGGTCAAACGTTGCAAGCCATACTCAGCTTTTCCGGTCGATGACCAGCCTCTCGAAGTCATGCCCACCAGCATACTGCCATCTGAACCCCAGTTCATTCTGAGTATGCCGGAAGAAAATCCGCGGCGAAACGGAAATACCGCACCCTGGTACACACCTTTAATTTTTTCTAAATACACCCTGTTAATGTTGCTCTGCGATTGGTCGCCTACAAAAAGTTGTCCTTTAAAAGGCCCCATATTACCATTGTCCGAATAATTTAAGATGCCCGATGTAGAATTACCCATAATCGAGTGCGGAATCCATACCGAAGGGCTTTTTAATCCCTGTACCCTTTTAGCTACTTCGAACTTGGGCTCGCCAGTATCCGGAATATCTTTCGTGTGCAGCTTTACCGGAGAACCAGGTTCGTCTGCCCAGACCAAACCGGCAGGGTTACCTACAAAATCGCCTTCCTCAACATGGGTAATACTGCCCGATCCTACCCAGTCGCCCTGGTTCTCTGCGTAAAATATTTCACCATCGCCATTGAGTGCCAAGGCTGCAGGTGAGCGGAAACCAGTTGCAAAGGGTTTTAATTTAAAATCGGGCGTAAATTTGAGCATCCAGCCGTGCCATTTAGATAAACTTGCGCCATAGCCAATCCAACCCACATTCAGGGTAACCACCATGTTCCCGTCCTTATCCAATATAGGGCCATAGGCATATTCGTGGTAATTGCCTGATAGTGGCCACGAATACATGGTGCTGTATTCATCTGCTTCTCCATCGCCATCCAAATCGCGCAGGCGTGTAATTTCGGCACGTTGGGTAAGGTAAATATCACCCTTGATATAATTTAAACCCAATATTTCGTGCATACCATGTGCAAACAACCGGTATTTGGGTTGCTGCCCGTCTTTCATATAGGGGTTGGTAATAATCCATACTTCACCTTTACGGGTAGCTACAGCCAGTTCATCGTTAGGCAAAAAGGTCATGCCGCCAACTTCAAGTGCAATTTCTTTTGGTATGGGTATGGTTACAATGGGATAAATCTGGCTTTCGGTTTGTGCTTTTACCGTTACAAGGCTTGTGCCAAATAACAAAAGAGACAATAAGTATTTAGTTCTTTTCATGTTTTGATTACCAGGTTAGCGAATAGGTTAACGAATCGGTTGGGTTGGCCAATAGCACCAGTAACTCTTTACCATTTTGGGTTTTCCTGATGAAAGCCTTCGTGCCATCGGCAACTTTTACGGTGTATGCTTTATCGCCAACGCTGTAGGTATTGTTTTTATGAGCATCAATAATTGGCGCAGCGGCAATACGGCAATACAGTGGCTGCTTGCCATTGCTGATGCTAATGGTACGGTTTAGTGCTGCACCTGCATTTTGAACGGTTATTTTATCGCTTACATCGGCACCGTTAGCCGCATATAAAAACTCAGGCATTTTGTTCTTATCTAACACATAGCCTTTATTTTGGAGCTCGTCAAAAGCAATAGAATCGGGCCAGGCAGCATCCTTATCGGCCAGTACAGCAAGGGCTGGCGCTGCAGAAAATGGCAAAACGGTCCCCAAAGGTTTGGCTAACTGGGGTTCTCCCCTGTCTTTCCACATTTCTTTTACATCCATAAAATCACCTCGCCACACCTGCAGCAAGGCACCTTGTTTCAAATCGTAGGTATAATTTAGCTTTTCGGGTGTCCCTACCGAAATAACATGGGTACGTTTCTTTCCTTCAAACAGGAGAAAACTCCTCAATAAATAGGGTTTGTTTACTGCGTTGATTACGTAAGGACCCGCATTTTGGCCCATAGTATAAGATGCGCAGCAGATAAGAAGTGCCATACAGCTCATCAATCGTTTGTAGATCATAGTTTTATTTGGTTAATGCGACCAAAACAATCGGTTGCATAACAAATATATTAATAGCACATCAGTTTACAAAAAATCTGATATAACAATATTTGAAATTCAATTCAACAAGCTTATTATCAGCAAATTAAAACAATGCAAACGGTAGCACAACCCAACTACACAGCCGCTAAATAAGTTTATGGTATAGCATCGGTATGCTGCATTAAAAATTAACCAGTAAAAAATAAATCCCCTAATGGGCTGCGCATCAGATTTGGCCGGTATTATCAAAAATAAGTATCTTACCCTACGCAAATCAGCGTGCAACAATTATTTATTGTAAAAATCCGACTTGTTAAAAAATGATTAAGCGTGTATTGCAGCATACCTTTTCGTTACTTAATGTTGATTATGTAAAACTTTCAGCTAAATGGGATTACCGCAACGTAATTAGTCCCTATTACCGCATTTATTACATAGATGGTGGCTCGGGCGAAATATCCGATCAATCGCAGGTTTTGCCGCTCGAAGCTGGTTACCTTTATATTATCCCCAGTTTTACCCTCTGCAACCTGCATTGTAACGACTATTTAAGTCAGTATTTTGTGCAGTTTTTTGAAGAATCGGCAGATGGCATTTCACTTTTTGCGCGAAACCGTACAGTTTCAAAAATTGAGGCGAGCCCCATGGATGTTGCGCTTTTTAAGCGTTTGCTAGAAATTAATCCCGGCCGGGGCATTAACAGGTCTGATGACCCTAAAGTGTACGAAAAAAACATTTTTTATAAAGAATACCAGGAACTGAATAACCGGCAACATGTGGCCAGCTACCTGGAAACACAAGGAATATTGCTCCAGTTAATGGGCCGTTTACTTGCCCCACAGCTATGCTTTAAGTCAGAAAACCACCAAACGCCCGTCAAAATAGCCGAAACAGTAGGGTATATCCTGGTTAACCTTCATCAGGAATTATCGGTAACCGGGCTGGCATCGCGTGTAAACCAGCATCCTGATTATTTTTCTCGCCTGTTTAAAACCTTTACCGGCGAAAGGCCCGTTACTTACATACTGGGCAAACGGATAGAACGCGCGCAGTATTTGCTAGCCACCAGCCGCCTCTCTTATTCTGAAATTGCTACCCAAACTGGTTTCGATAACCTTTCTTACTTTTCTAAATCATTTAAAAAGCTAACGGGCATGTCGCCGGGTGCCTATAAAAAACAGGTTTATACGGTAGGCTTTACCTTGTAAGCAACTATTGTTTATCAAGTTCCTCCCTTCTGCCTAAAAATTGCCATAACAGCCGCTTTGAATGCATAAACTGTATTCATCTTTGTGCACAATAATTACCGCTTTGTTTTTACCTTTAAAGCATGAACGAGCTTACCCTTTCTGCAATATATGTTTACCCGATAAAATCGCTGGGCGGATTTAGACTTAACGAAGCGCATTTGGAAGAGAAGGGTTTAAAATACGACAGAAGGTGGATGCTTGTAAATGAAACGGGAATGTTTATCACCCAGCGCAAACATTTTGAACTGGCACTTTTACAGGTTAGCATTGCCGATGGAAAGCTAACTGTTGTCCATAAACTAACTCCTGAAGTAACTATTTCTTTTGCTTTGGATGAAGATACAGGCGAGCAAATACCAGTAAATATCTGGGATGATGCTTCTACCGGACTGGAAGTAAACCAGGCCGTAAGCGAGTGGTTTTCAGCTTACCTGCAATTTAAGGTAAAGCTGGTAAAAATGCCATTGGCAGAGAAGCGTTACGTTGACCGCGACTATGCCGGGAACGATGAAATTGTAAGTTTTGCCGATGGTTATCCCTGCCTGATGATCGGTGAATCGGCCTTAAACGGGCTTAACGAAAAATTACAGGAACCGGTACTGATGGATAGGTTTCGCCCTAATTTTGTTTTTACGGGTGGCGAAGCACACTTGGAAGACCGCTTTAAAAGTTTCTACATTGGCGATGTACTGTTTTCGGCAGTAAAACCATGTGCACGCTGTGTGCTCATTACCATCAACCAGCAAACCGGCGAAAAAGGCCAGGAACCATTGCGCACCTTAGCCGGCTACCGCACCATCAATAAAAAAATTATGTTCGGCCAGAACCTCCTTCCTCAGGCACAGGGTTTAATCCGTACCGGAGATGAGATCAGGGTTGTGGATTGGAAGTGAAACTGGGGTAGTGGTTTGAGAGGGCATTGAACCGCTAGAGAAGAACATTACAATTAGCATTACGATTCCCAGTCAAGCTGGGAATGACGGTTTTTCTATAGGTGTTCCACTACGGCGATCCGTCATTCCCGTGAAAATGGGAATCGTAATGCAGAATAAAGTCTGCAAGGATTAATTAAAAACTACTCATAACCATTCTCAAATGTCACGGTTTGCTTTGCTTTAAGCTTTATTTCAGCAATACCATCATCGCCCATTTTTACACTTCCTGCCGGTACATCTTTAGCGAGGTAAGTTTTAAAAGGGAGCTTAATGCGCAATACACCACCTTTCTCTGCATAGATTTTTACTTTAGCAGGCACACCATTTTCTTTGGCTGCACTTACTAAAAATGCCCCTTCGGTACGTAAATCTTTAAAAGAAACGTTGGCCCAGCTTTGGGGTACTGCCGGGAAAACCTGGATATAGCCATTGCGGCTTTGTACCAGCAGTTCCTGCACGCCCTGTGCAAAAGCAAAGTTACCCTCGAGCGTAAAAGGACGGTAGGTGAAACCCGAATATTGTCCGCCTTTCTGATCGCCGTTTAAGTGAAAACTGTTTGCCGAACAGAAATTACTGGCAAATATTTCGAGTTGTTTTACTGCTTTATCGGCCTGGTAAGCCCTGGCGTATAAAGAAGCCATCCAGCTAAAAGAGTAACCACACCAGGCCCGGGTACCCATTTCTTCTATGCGTTTTAAAGAGTTCTCGATTACCGTTTTATCTTTTTCTTTATTAACATCAAGCAAATCGAGCGGGTAAATGGCCATATATTGCGACATGTGGCGGTGCGAACTGGTTAAATTTGCACCCGGCGCTATGGTAAAGCCGGTTTCGTTCACTTCATATTCGGGTAACTGGCTCAAAATGGTTAACCAGTGCTTGCGCTCTGCTTCTTTACCATTGGCCTGGCTCACTTCGGCTGCCGCTTTAAATAAAAACTTAGCTAGCGATAAATCGAAATTGGTCCATTCTAAAAACCAGGCTTTGATGCTATTATCGTTATACTCTGGACTGGAGCTTAGCGGCAATTTACGCACACCATCTTTTAAACGGGTAATGTTTTCGAGATAGGTGGCCACATCGTGGATATAAGGATAAGCCCTTGTTTTCAGAAAGGTATCATCCATACTGTACTTCCACTGCCAGTAAAAGTGTTGCGAAGCCCATGCCCCAACGGTTGGAGAAAGCGAATACTGAATCCAGCCTCCCATAGGGTCGCCGTTTAGCGTAACCACGCCCGGCACATTCAAGCCCTCAACGCCAAAATACTGTTTGGTATAGCTCAGGTTACGGTCTCTTATTTTCCAAAGCCAATCGGTAAAGGTGGCGCCTTCTGCCAGGTGGTTACCGGTATAGGTTGGCCAGTAACTTAACTGTGTATTCAGGTCGTTATGAAAATCGCCTTTCCAGGGTGGCAAACTTCCGTTATCGGCTGTCCAAACTGCCTGTAAGGTAATGGCTGGCGCACCTTTACGAGATACACTACCCAGCTTGTACATTTCGAGGTAATATTGTTTCTGGATCAGCGCATCGGGTACCGAAATGCTCGATTTACTCCAGAAGTTTTTCCACCAGGCGGTGTGTTCAATCCAGCCGGTAGGCTCTTTTGCTGTTGTAGAAATAGCAGGCAAGCTTGCTGCTTTATCGCTGGTAATGGTCCACGAGCCAATAATTTTGTTCTTGCCCATTTTTTGCCATTGCACCAGCACCTCGAAATAATGGCCTTCGTAGGTAGGTTGGTGATAACGTACACTATTGGCGGTGTTCACAACCGTGCCTTTGCCATAACCAAGCTTTTGCAAGCCCACCCCGGCGTGGCTGTTATCGCCTTTCTCGGTTTGGTTATTGCTGTAATTGTGTACAATCAGGGCTGGTAATAAATCGGTAGCTTTTAAGTCGCTAAAGCTGAAATAACCGCGTTGTTCGGTAGCATGGATGTAACAGTTAAATACGGCTCCGTTATCGAATTTAACAGTGTTCAAAGCGGTTTCGATATCAAGATCGTTGGCCACCACTTTACCCAGTTTAGCCATATCAAATTCAAGTGCGGCGGCAGGCAGCTTGGTTGGGAACGGGCTCCGGTCGTAAGGTTCATCGCCCAGTTTTTGTACTGCGCCATAGTTGTTTTTGTGCACCTGCTCTTCAACCCATTTAAAGTTGAATTTCGAGATGTCCATCGCTTTGCGCTCGTCCCATAAATCGGCACGATCTAAAGAGAGACGGAGTTTATTGTTTTTTTCCCAGATTAATGCACCCAGCATACCGTTACCCAGTGGCATAGCCTCATCCCACTTATCGGCGAGTTTAGGAAAAGAAAGGTTGTAAGGTTTTAAACGCTGTGCATAGCCCCCAAAAGTGCAGCACAGGAGTAATAAAAAGATAGAGATTTTAGTTTTCATTTGGTTCTTTTAGAAATGATTAGCATTTGTGTTTACTGTATCAATTTCTAAAATACCGATATTTAATTATAATAAAATCACCTTAAAATTACGCAAACGTTTGATGGCTAATATAAAATAGATTTTTGCGAAAAAAAGATTAATGTATAATCTTAAAAACGAGTTCTTTCAGCAATTCGCCATCATCAACATTACCGGTACTGTCTAATCCTTTGCTTTTTAAATCGTACTCGCGCAGCAGGCTTATGATCTGGAAAACTTTGCCGGTATTGTAGTTCCGGGCAGCTACCTCATAATCTTTGATAAAAAACGGAGGCACCCCCAATGCTGATGCGGCATCGGCTTTATTGGGTACATAATGATATTTGAGCAGCTTGGTAAAATAACCGCCTAAATTGGCCAGCACCATCACCGTAGGGTTGGCTTTGGGGTTACTGGCGAAATAATTGATGATCTTATTGCACTTCAGTACATCGCGCATAGCCAGCGCTTTCTGCAACTCGAAAACATTGTACTCTTTACTGATACCAATGTTTTTTTGCACCAGATCAGTATTGATGGTTTGATCTTTAGGTACATTAAGCATTAGTTTTTCGATCTCGTTGGCGATTTTAGATAAATCTGTACCCAAATACTCAGCCATTAATGCCGACGCCTGCTGATCGATTTTATACCCTTTTTCTTTAATGAAATCTTCGATCCAGGGTACCAGTTTGTAATCGCGCACGGGGTCTGACTGAAAGATCAGGCCGCTTTTGCTGATGGCTTTATAAATTTTTTTCCGCTTATCGAAATTGGCGTATTTGAAAGCGAGCACTAAAATGGTACTGGGTAAAGGCTTTTCGAAATAATTGAGCACAAATTCGCCCTCTTTACTGCCACCATCTTCTTTGCCCCATTTTAAATCCTGCGCTTCTTTTACAATCACCACCTGATAGTCTGACATCATGGGGTAACGCTTGGCCGCACCTAAAACCGTAGCCATATCGGTATCTTTTCCATACAACACCGTTTGGTTAAAGCCCTTTTCGGCATCATTTAACAGCTTATCTTCGATGTAATCGGTTACCTGATCGATGTAGTATGATTCTTCTCCATGCAGTAAATACACGGGTTTAAATTTTCGGGCTTTAATATCTTTGATTATTTCGGCAGCTGTCATGGCCTGTAAAATTACGATTTAGGTTGAACGATTAAAGAAATTAACTGATTTGTTTATGCACATAATATTAACTTTGGGGTTTATAAACCGATCAGCTACAGAGAAAAACAATGGTGCACGAATTAAACCTTTCAGCGATTGCCATGGTAGAAATACCTGCTGGCGAAATTGTGCTGAGAGACGACCGGATTAAGCAAAGCTGGACAGTTGAAATAAAACCTTTTTACTTAGCAAAATACGCGGTAACACAAGCGCTTTATTTTGAAATAACCGGCAACAGACCAAGTACATTTACCGGAGATGAACACCCGGTAGAAACCGTAACCTGGTGCGATGCCGTAGCATTTTGCAATGCCTTATCTGAAAAAAATAATTTAGCCCCTTGTTATATTTTTGACCAGGAAGCCGAGGAAGTGCTATTTAAACCAGCGGCCAATGGCTTTAGGTTGCCTACAGAGGCCGAATGGGAATACGCCTGTAAAGCAGGTACCAACGGCATCAGGTACGGCGAACTGGATCAGATTGCCTGGTACAAACCAAACTCCGGAAAAACCTCGCAGCAGGTGGGTCTCAAAATGCCCAATGCCTGGGGCTTATATGATATGCTGGGCAATGTTTGGGAATGGTGCTCGGATATTTACGATGAAAGCGTGTACGGCTCGTACCGCATTATCCGTGGTGGCGGCTGGAGCGATGAAGATCGGGGTTGTATGGCCACAAACCGCCGGCGCAGCCATCCTAAATCATTTAAAATAGAAGATTTGGGTTTCAGGCTGGCGAGGAATTTGTAAAACGTAAATGGCTTAAAAGCCATAACTTTGAAGTAAATGGATCAGGATACGGCAAAATACATTGTGACTTATTTTTCCAAATGCTTAACTGCAGATGAGCGGCTAGCGATTCGTCACAGCCATTCTCTGATTAAACTTGGATTAGATACTGACCCTACCATAACGCCGAGGGCACTAAATATTTATAAAAAAGCTGACTGGCTTACGAAGGATGAAAGCATATTGAACTTACTAAAAGATGGTTACGATTCTTTTGAGGTAAGGGTAGCTCAAAGAATTTTAAACCAGGAAAAGATATTTTTAAACAATTGTCCCAATTGTGGTAAACTAGCGAGAACACCCTTAGCTAAGCAATGTAGATTTTGTGCACACCGTTGGTCTTAAATGCTAAAAAACTGAAATTGAAAACTGAAATATTTACCCCTACCCCGCTAAACCTTCCGCCTTATCCTTTTAAAATTACACGAAAGGATAATGTGGTTTTTATTTTCGACGAGCTAAGGAAAAAGCACCTGGTGCTAACGCCGGAAGAATGGGTGCGTCAGCATTTTATACAAAACCTTATTTCAGCAAAGAAATTTCCGCGTACGCTGATCCAGATTGAGGGTGGTTTGTTACTTAACCAGCTGCAAAAACGGAGCGATATTCTAGTGTACAACACTGCCGGCGAAAAACTGATGTTGATTGAATGCAAAGCACCCAAAGTAAAAATAACGCAATCGGTTTTTGATCAGGCTGCCCGGTACAATTCTATTCACCAGGCTAGGTGGATTGTATTAACCAACGGCTTGCAGCATGTTTATGCAAAGATGGACCTGGAGAAAGGCAGCTTTAACTTTGCAGAGGAAATGCCGGAATATTTGAGTCTGTGATTTAGCCATGGAAAGCACGGATAACACGGAAAAGTGGATCACAAATAGAAAATCCATCATTCCCAGCTTGCCTGGGAATCTTAATACTATGACCAGGCCTGCATCTCGCTTTAAGATTCCCGTTTTCAGGGGATGATGATCAACGTAGTGGATCATCTAGGCAAAGCGCTAAACACTGTACGTTGATTTCCATACCTGCTTTTCGCCAGAGTAAATGGCCTCGTTACACATCCCCACGCATATTGCTGCCTGTGTACCGGTATTGATATTAGAAGCAGGTTCTTTACCGGTAGTTATCGATTTATAGAATTCATCGAGTGCATAATTGGTTCCATCGATGGTTGGCTTATCCAAAATTGGGATGCCCCCATCTTTATTTACCACAATTTTTGTAGCACCCGTTACCCCATCGACAATACCCAGTTCTTTTTTGGTAGTTTCTTCGGGATAGAATAAACCGGTATTGGTAAGTAGCGACACCGAACCTTTGGTACCTTTTATTTTAAACAGGTAACCATCGTGCGCATTGCCGCAAGTGGCACCAAAGTTGCCAATCATCCCTTTTTCGTTATAACGTAGAATAGCTTGAATATTATCGTAAGTTTCTCGGCCATCCTTAAAAACATCGATACCACCCGAGCCCATAATCTCGTCGGGCTGTGTTTCGAAAGCCCAGTTAATAAAATCAATCTGGTGCGAAAGTAATTCGGCAGCTAATCCACCTGAATACTCCTTATACATGCGCCAGTTAATTTTCCTTTCCAGAGCCGGATCGGGCACTGCCCTGCGCCAGTTGCCATTGCGGTCCCAACGGCAATCGATTTGAGTAACCTTACCCAAATAACCACTCTGAATCATATCTTTCACCTTAAAGTACAAAGGCGAATAACGATATTGGTAACCTACCTGAAAAACCTGCTTAGGGTGTTGCTTAACCAGCTTTTTGAGGGCCAGGGCCTGCTCAATATTATAAGTCATGGTTTTTTCTACGTATACATGTTTTCCGGCAAGTACGGCATCCTTTGCAATTTTGAAATGCTCGCTTAAAGGTGTTGCAATAAAAACGGCATCAATACCTTTATCATCTAAAACCTTGTGGTAATCCTTTATGGCCTTTGCACTGGCCGGAACATACTTTTCGGTTTCTTTAAGCCTAAAATCCAGCAGATCGCAATAGGCTACAATTTTATATTTTGCAGGAATCGATTTAATCACTGATAACACACCTTTGCCCCTGTCGCCGCAGCCAATCATGGCCACATTGATGACCTGATCGGCGTATAAATCAGCAAAAACCTGATTACCAACCAATAAACCAGAGCCCAATAACGCGGAATGTTTAACAAAAGATCGACGATGCATGATATAAATTGTATTTTATTTTAAATATTATGTTTTAAAGGTAGTAAAAAGTGAACAGGCAATACCCGAGCTCTCTAACTTTTTACATGCAGGCTAATGGCTTGAAGCGGTTATAAATCCAAATGCCATGAAGCACAAATGCGAAGTACAAAGTAACTGATACCCTGTACTTCGCAGTATTTTTTAACTGATTTGAGTGATGACCTTATTTTAAGGTTTTTATTTTGATGGTCCTGAAATCTACTTTATTGCCATGATCCTGTAGCAGAATGTGCCCTTGTGGTGCTTCACCAAAGTTTTTCCAGTCTTTGTATTTGCTAATGGCTACCAGTTTTTTAAACTCTTCTGAGCCGCGGGTATATTCTAAAACTTTAACTCCGTTTAAATAGTGTTCTACTTTGTTATTAGGATACACCACCAAACGACCGTTGTTCCAGCTCCCTATCGGACGTAAATATCTTGATTCTTTTTTAGCCGTCATTAAATCGTATAAAGAGGCTAAAGTGCGGTTTCCATCGCGACCTAATTTCGCATCCGGGTGCAGTACATCATCCAAAACCTGGTATTCTAAACCAATGGCAGAGCCTGTATTTTTCTCGCTTAAAGTAACAAAGTATTTAACACCACTGTTGGCGCCGGGAGTAAGTTTAAACTCAAACGACATATCAAAAGCAGCATATTCTTCTTTGGTTACAATATCGCCACCATTGGTAGATTCGGCACCGCCTGAAGGTTCAACACTGATTGTACCATTGGCAATTTTCCATCCTTTTTCCGGAAACGCCGTTTTATAAGCGCCAATCCAGCCGGCATTGGTTTTACCATCAAAAAGCAGTTTGTAACCATTAGCTTTCTCGAAAGGTGATAAAGCATTTGGGGTTAAGTTTACCACGTAAAATCCTTTTGGAAAAGCTTTGGCTTTAAGGCCTTCTGTTTGGATATTGATGTTTTTGAAATAAACTTTTTTACCATCGTTTTCGGTGTTGTTGCCAATACCATGAACCTGCAAACCAATAAAGCCCGACTGATCTAAAGTATCGATTACATAGGCTACCGGCTGTCCGTTTAACCAGGTTTTGGTTTCGTTACCAATACATTCGATTCTGTAATGGTTAAACTCGTTCTTTTTATATAAAGATCTTGCCGATGGGTTTAATTCTAAAGGGTATAACCAGTTTCTTCTGGCTTCGTCGTAAATACCACCGCTCCATGCCCTCGCCGATGGATCGATTTCTACCTGACGGCCAAAAACCATACCTCTGCCGTTATTGGCTTCTTGTTTAATGTGGCTACGGGTCTGAATACCAGAGTTGGTACTTTCGCCTTCAAGTTTAACATCCAGTTCTAAAATAAAATTGCCGTATTCTTTTTCGGTAATCAGAAATGAGTTAGGTGTTCCTTTGGTCATGGTACCTACAATCATTCCCTCTTCAACTTTGTATGGAGCTACACCAGCTACCGATTTCCAGCCGGTTAGGGTTTTGCCATCAAACAGGGGTTTGGCTTTTTGGGCTGCCGCCGATAAACTAATTAGAGAAAAAGCAAGAATGCTATACTTTTTAATTTTTGACATGATTGGTTTTGGATAATTAATATTTAAATACTTTTCCGTTTGCGATTACTTCTTGTCTGCCTTCGTCAAAGGTGGCTTTTGCACCTGTTCTTACCGCAGCGTTGGTCATGATATTAGCAATTGAATGCGAATAACCGGCTTCCACTGGTGCATTAGGCGTTTTACGGCTGCGCACACATTCCATCCAGTTGCGCATGTGGCCCGAGGTTAAGGGATCTCCGCCCATATTTGCGCCGGTTGCTGCTTTGATTTCGGTTTTACTTAAATCGAAGTCGGGTAAAAGGTTAGCTTTTAAGCCCATTGCAGCGGCTTCTTTTTCCTTTAAACCGCCCTTTGGCGAAACTTTATTGGTAATGAGATTGAGCTCGCCACCGTTCGAGTAATATACTTCGCCTACATCCCCTACGCTATTCTGCATTCTCGAGGTAAAGGTTACCTGAAAGCCATCGGTAGTATCGGGCTGACCATAGTCGAATACGGCAACCATCGAATCCCAGTTTCTCCGGCCATCTTTCCAGGTGTAAATGCCTCCGTTGGCCACCACACTGCGTGGATGCTTTAAATTGGTAAACCAATGGACGGTATCAATCTGGTGACTCATCCATTGTCCGGGCATCCCTGATGAATATGGCCAAAATAACCTGTACTCTAAGTATTTTCTTGGATCGAAAGCCTCAACCGGCCGGTTAAGTAAGAAACGCTTCCAATCGATATCTTCTTCTTTTAATTTAGCCACTAAATCTGGCCTGCGCCACCTACCGGGCTGGTTTACATTCCAAACCAGGTCCACCGCGGTTATGGGGCCAAACTTACCATCCTGAATAAATTTTGCTGCATTGGTATAATTTTCACCACTCCTCCGCTGAGAACCAATCTGTACAATCTGCTTACTTGCTTTAACTGCTTTAAAGGCTGCTTTAGCATCATCCATGGTTTCGGCGAAGGGTTTTTCTACATAAGCATCACAATTGGCTTTAACGGCTTCGATGGTGTGTAAAGCATGCTGAAAATCGGCTGTACTGATAATTACGGCATCAAGATCTTTAGTGGCATAAAGCTCATCGTTGTTGCGGCAGGCTTTAATGTCGTGACCAAATTTTGCTTTTAAATGGGCAATGCCTAAATCCCTGCGGTAATTCCATAAATCAGAAAGACCAACAATATCGAAGTCCAGCTCTTTATTGTGGTTCATAAAACAAGGCAGAAGTGTTTCTTTAAAACGGTCGGAAAACCCAACAACGCCTACCCGTACCCTATCATTTGCACCGATGATGCGCCCATAACTTTTAGCACTCATTCCCATTGTACCGGCATAGGTTGCCGCAGCAAATATTGCAGATTGCTTAATAAATTTCCTTCTGGAATTTTCCATATTTGGCCATATTAACAAATAAGGTTTCTCATCAAACCATATTGAATGAGCTAAAATAGTATTTTAAATAAGATGCACTAAAACTCAATAGGTATTATTCTTGAAACCATTTTTTGCTCAATAAAGCTTAATCTGCTCTAAACTTATCCAGTAAGCGATTTGAAGCCCATTTCAATTGGAATTGCAATAAGCTTATTATTTTGGAAAACGTTTGAAATAATAATTTAGGGTTTTAAGAGAGAAACGAAAAATCCCTTTAACAATGTACTGTTAAAGGGATTTCAAGGTCTTGAAACCAAGAGTTAAATGAAAATATTTTAAAGCGCCCAGTTGTTTTTAGTTTCTTGTATAACCAAAGTATCGCGATCTTGTAATTCATTCAGGAAGCTCTCTTTGAATTTTCCATACATGTGCCCCGCCATTACTGATGCTCTTTTATACAAACGCATACGATAAAGGTATCCTGGAATAGATAGTGTCTTTTTATTTCCGGTAGCGCCGAACCCAAGATCCGCTCTGTAAATAGTAGAAGGAAGTAATTTTGGATCTGAAACGATTCTAAGCCCCTGGGTATAAATATTAGATTTATAAATTAAAAATGCCCGGTCTAAACTTGCCTGATCTCCAAAAACAGAAGCAAAAAACAATTGAACATCGCCTTTAAATTCAATATTGGAAGAATCTAAAACTTTATATGTCCACAAACCGTGTAGTGCGGGCGGAAAGCGGACATCTGCCGAATCAGGGCTTTTGAAACTTATCTGGTAAAAATCAGCGTTAAATGATTTATCAAAACTATTTCCAACAAATTTATTGATCTTTTCCTGATCAAAAATTTCGCCATCTATAGTCCACATTCTCATCTTAGCCTTGCTATATGTTTTATATTTCAAGGAAATAGGATACTTCAATTCTTCTTCTTTATCCTCTTTTTTACAAGAAGAAAGAGAAAACATAAGACAAAAAGAAAGGTATAATAAGGTTTGAGAGCGTAACATACTTTATTAAATATTGTACCTGCAAGGTTTTAAAAACCTTGCAGGTATTGATGACTATATGATTATCCTAAAAGCGCTAAACTTTCTTCAATGATTTTAATTTTAGCTTCAGCATCGGCCTTTTTATTGCGTTCGTTGGCAATAATTTCGGGTTTTGCATTCTGTACAAAACGTTCGTTGCTTAGTTTCGAATCAACCGATTTTAAGAAACCTTGTAAGTACACCAAATCAGCATTTAAGCGGGTGCGTTCTGCATCTACATCTACATTCTCGGTTAGCGGAATAAAGAACTCGTCCTTACCAGCCATAAATGCGGTTGCACCTACAATTTTATCGTTCACAATCTCAGCTTCCGAAACATTGGCCAGTTTGAAAACAATATTTAACCATTTCTCGTAGTCGATATCAGAATTTACCTTCAAACTTAAAGGCAAAGCTTCTTTTGGTGAAATCTGTTTTTGGTTACGTACATTCCTGATCTCGGCAACAACAGTTTTAATCACCTCCGCATCTTTCAATAACTGTTCTTCAATGCTGCCTCCTTTCGGGAATTCGGCAACAATACAGCAATCCATTTCGCCACGTACAGCAAACAGATCATCATGCCACAATTCTTCCGTTAAGAAAGGCATATTTGGGTGCAACAGTTTAATAATCTGCTCAAAGAAACCAACCGTAGCCTGATAGCTTTCGGCATCAATCGGTTGCTGGTAAGCAGGCTTAACCATTTCCAGGTACCAGGCACAGAAATCGTCCCAAACCAGTTTATAGGTAGTCATTAAAGCCTCCGATAAACGGTATTGTTTAAAGTTGTCTTCAATTTCAACTAAAGCGGCATTAAAGCGGTTTTCGAACCAAGAAATAGCCTGTTTATTTGGGTTTTCGAGGTTTGCATCTACTTCCCAACCTTTAACCAAACGGAAGGCATTCCATATTTTTGAAGCAAAATTACGGCCCTGCTCGCAGTAGCTTTCATCGAACATTAAATCGTTACCCGCCGGCGATGACATAAGCATACCCACACGTACAGCATCGGCACCATATTTTTCGATCAATCCAATCGGATCGGGTGAGTTACCCAGCGATTTAGACATTTTACGTCCCAGCTTATCGCGCACAATACCCGTTAAATACACATTGGTAAATGGTTTTTTGCCCATAAACTCGTGTCCTGCCATAATCATACGGGCCACCCAGAAGAATAAAATTTCGGGAGCCGTAACCAAATCGTTGGTTGGGTAGTAATAGTTAATGTCTTTATTATCTGGATCTTTAAAACCATCAAAAACAGAAATTGGCCACAACCATGAGGAGAACCAGGTATCCATTACGTCTTCATCCTGACGTAAAAATGGCTCTAACTGGTGTTTAAAGCCTGCTTTCTCAGCATCTGAACAGCTTTCGTCCAAATGTTTTTTCTTCCAGAATTCTTCCAGAGCTTCATCTTTGGTTTTGGCAACAACCCAGTTTCCTTTATCATCGTACCAGGCCGGGATACGTTGTCCCCACCACAGCTGACGCGAAATATTCCAGTCGCGTACATTTTCCATCCAGTGGCGGTAGGTATTTTCAAATTTATTCGGGATCAGGTTTACTTCTCCGTTCAATACATCATTCAGCGCCGGTTGTGCCATTTCTTTCATCTTCACAAACCACTGCATCGAAAGTTTAGGTTCAATTGCAGCATCGGTACGTTCAGAAAAGCCCACCTGCGATTTATAATCTTCAACTTTATCTAAATGACCAGCCTCTTCAAGCATTTTGGCAATCTTTTTACGGGCAACAAAGCGGTCTTCGCCCACCAGAATAACTGCCAGTTCGTTTAAGGTGCCATCATCATTTAGAATATCGGTAACCGGTAAATTGTGTTTTACACCCAGCTCATAATCATTCAAATCGTGTGCAGGGGTAACTTTTAAACAACCTGTACCAAATTCGATATCCACATACTCATCTTCAATAACCGGAATTTCGTGGTTAACCAGCGGTACGAACACTTTTTTGCCTTTTAAGTGTGTAAAACGTTCGTCGTTAGGGTTAATACAGATCGCCGCATCGGCCATAATGGTTTCAGGACGCGTGGTTGCAATCGTTAAAAACTGATCTGTTGTACCTGAAATCAGATACTTAATATAATACAGCTTTTGATTAACTTCTTTACGGATTACTTCTTCATCAGAAACTGCAGTTTTACCGGCGGGATCCCAGTTTACCATACGGATACCGCGATAAATCCAGCCTTTTTTGTACAGGTGGATAAACGAATCGATAACCGCTTCAGAAAGATCTTCCTCCATGGTAAAACGTGTACGGTCCCAATCGCAGCTTGCTCCTAGTTTCTTCAATTGCTCTAAAATAATACCGCCGTACTTCTCTTTCCATTCCCAGGCGTATTTTAGAAACTCTTCGCGCGAAAGGTCTTTTTTATTGATCCCCTGTTCTTTTAACATGGCTACAACCTTGGCTTCAGTAGCAATAGAAGCATGGTCGGTTCCGGGCACCCAGCAGGCGTTCTTACCTTGCATACGCGCCTTGCGGATTAAAACATCCTGAATGGTATTGTTAAGCATGTGCCCCATGTGCAGTACTCCTGTGACGTTTGGTGGCGGAATTACGATGGTGTAGGGTTCGCGCTCATCAGGCTCTGAGTGGAAAAACTTTTTAGATAGCCAGTAGCTATACCATTTATCTTCTGTTTCTGCAGGATTGTACTTGGTGGAAATGCTCATGAAAAATTGTTATAAAAGCCCAAAAATAGCTAATTAAGCTGAAAGACCAAAGCGGAAACCGAAAGACTAAAGCAGCTAAACACCTTATCATTACGTACTGAAGCCTGCCTGTTTTCGATTTCTTAGCAGGCTGAACTAACATTCTATTTTTGGGTTGGTATTGCTTTTTGTATTTTAGTATTTGTCTGGAGATGTTTTTAAACCCTTGCATAAACTATATGAACGCTAAAAACTTAAGCATTGGCTATGCCATTTTACGCTTTTCTGTAGCCATTATCTTATTATCGCACAGCGTGTTTGGCATGTTTGATGGCGGCATTAACGATTTCGGAAATTTATACCTGAACAAAGTTGGCTTTGCTCCTTTTGGTGTGGCCCTTGCCTGGAGCATTAAACTCTCGCATGTACTTTGCGCCTTGCTGCTGATTTTTAATAAATACATCCGCCTGGCCTGTTTTGCCAGCATATTTGTTTTAATAATGGGCATTATTATGGTGCACTTTAAAGAAGGCTGGTTTGTGGTAGGTGGTGGAAGAAATGGTACAGAGTATAATTTTATATTGATTTGTGTATTAACTGCAATTGTATTTTTGAACACGTCAAGCCACCCTGAATCAAAACAATGATTAATCTAAATCTTTGAGAATATATAAGTATGCTCATTTTTTTTATCATATATTTCATTCAATATCAACAAGTTAATGGCATTAAAATTGGATATAGTTTTCTTAACTACCTTAATTGCTTAATGATAATAAACCAGCAGACATTAAAACTTCATTTTCTGAATCCGCACTGCATTTAAAATAGCCAGCAAAGCTACACCCACATCTGCAAAAACCGCTTCCCACATGGTGGCCAATCCACCGGCACCCAGAATTAAAACAAGAGCTTTAACAGCAAAGGCGAGTGTAATATTTTGGATCACAACATTTTTTGTAGCCTTACCAATTTTAATCGCGGTAGCAATTTTAGAAGGTTGGTCGGTTTGAATTACCACATCAGCCGTTTCTATCGCAGCATCACTTCCCATCGCGCCCATAGCTATACCTATATCACTAATAGCCAATACTGGCGTATCATTAATGCCATCGCCGACAAAAGCAACTACCCTGGTTTTATCACTTTTAATTTTCTCCAGATTCGCCACTTTATCTTCAGGCAATAAATCGCCATAATACTCATCGATACCCAACTGGCCGGCAACTTTTTTAACAATAGTAGTTTTATCGCCGCTGAGCATTACCACTTGCTTTACACCATTTTCGTGCAATTGTTTAACCGCAGCTGCAGCGTCTTCCTTAATCTCATCAGCAATTAAAACATAACCCACATATTGCCCATCAACAGCTACCACTACAATACTTTCTTCTATCTCTTGTATTTTAAGATCGAATGGAATATTGAATTTCACTAAAAGTTTTGCGTTTCCGGCTAAAACAGTTTTGCCATTTACCGTACCCTTTAAACCCATTCCGGCAATTTCCTCCAAATTAGTAGCCGGATGAAGATCTGCTCCGTTGGCATACACCACAATCGCTTTGGCAATGGGGTGGGTCGATTTTGCTTCAACGGCAGTTAGTAGCGCTAAAAACTCTGCCTCGTTAATTGTACTTTCTATTTTCTGAACTTTAAAAACACCTTTGGTAAGTGTTCCGGTTTTGTCCATCACAACAGTATCCAGCTTGGTAATGAGCTCTAAAAAATTAGATCCTTTAAACAGAATACCGTTTGCCGACGCAGCCCCGATACCACCGAAATAACCAAGGGGAATAGAAATAACCAAAGCACAAGGACAAGAAATAACCAGAAAAACCAGTCCCCGGTACAACCAGGTTTGGAAATGGTAGTCGCTGCCTAAAACCAGAATAGGGATTGTAACCAATGCCAGTGCAAGAAAAAACACTATTGGGGTATAAACTTTGGCAAACTTGCGGATAAACAGCTCGGTTTTGGCTTTGCGCGCAGTAGCATTTTGCACCATCTCCAATATGCGCGATAAAGCACTATCAGCAAAAACTTTGGTTACCTTTACTTCGATAACCTTATCCAGGTTTAGCATCCCCGCCAAAACGCTTTCGCCCTTATTTATGGTTCTGGGCTTGCTTTCGCCGGTTAATGCAGCCGTATTGAAGCTGCTTTTTTCAGACAACATTTCGCCATCCAGGGCTATTTTCTCTCCTGCTTTGACTTGTATGGTTTCGCCAATGGCTACCTTTTCGGGGTTTACATCTTCGTATTTTCCGTTTCTGATCACATGCGCCACATCTGCACGCACATCGAGCAAGGCAGAAATATTTCTTTTTGCGCGGTTTACAGCTGCCATTTGGAAGAGCTCCCCTATGGTATAAAAAAGCATTACAGCTACGCCTTCGGGATACTCGCCAATAGCAAAAGCACCAATGGTAGCGATAGACATTAAAGAAAATTCGGTAAAGAAGGCCTTAGCTTTAAAGGTTTCCCAAACTTCGCGTAATACCGGAATACCTACAGGTAAATAAGCCAAAATGTACCAATATGGCCTGATGGTTTGAAAAGCAGGTACCTTAAAAAAATTATCGAAAGCAATCCCAATCAGCAACATTACCAGCGTAACAATTGCAGGTAAGTAAGTTTGAAAGGCAGATGGATCACCGCCATGGTCATGATCGTGATCATCGCCTTCGTCATGCGAATGGTTATGGTGTTGATTTTTGGGCTCGGAATGTGCTTTGCTGCTACAACAGCTATCGTGATTATCGTGTGAGTGGCTCATTATCTATTATGCTATACCTCTTTACTTAACGCCCCGGCCCTTAAGCCCGGTATATACTAAACTGTATTTAAACGATCTGAAATCAAATTTATGGAAAATAAAATGGTTTATCCCGAATCATTCTTAATAGCAATAATTTTTACAGCCACACAATAAAATTTGTTAAAAAATGTTAATAGTGTATAAAAGATTTAAAAAATGTATCCTCAAACGATTAAAATAATCAGAAAAGGATCCATCTGAAGAATACCATTAAATATATAAACAGATGAAATCTATTAAAATCTCATTTTCAGCATCAGATTTGATCAGACGGCTAGGTTTGGCAAAAATTTACTACTGGTTTTACAAGTAATATTTCTAATATATTACCACAGTATTAATTAGTATTTCATAAATTTCGCATTATAAACTAACTTATTTTAAGCGAATGAAATACCAAAATTTGAAAAGATATTTTGCGGCACTGGGTATAGTTGCTGCTGGCTTTTCTGCAAACGCACAAACCATCAAAAAATTTATCGACCCAGCCAATATGGATTTATCGGTTAAGCCGGGCGATGATTTTTACCAATATGCAAGTGGTACCTGGGTAAAAAACAATCCTGTTCCGGCTAAAGAAACACGCTGGGGCTCTTTCAACGAACTTCGCGATTTCAACATCAACGCAGTAAAAACACTTGTTGAAGATGCTGCAGCCGATAAAACAGCACCTGCCGGATCAGTAAAACGCAGGGTGGGCGATTTTTACACCGCTGCAATGGATAGCTTAACCATCGAAAATTTAGGCTATACTCCAATCAAAGCCGATTTAGCTAAAATTCAGCAAATTAAAGATATCCCGGGCGTTCTGGATCAGGTGGCGTACATGCGCGTAAATGGTTTAGCCGGCGCCATGTTTGGTGTAGGTGTAGGCCAGGACCGTAAAAATGTAAACAAATACATGGTTAACATTGGTCAGGGTGGTACCACTTTACCCGATCGCGATTATTATTTAAAAGACGATGCCCGCAGTGTCAAAATCCGCGAGGCTTACAATACCTATATGGTTACCCTGTTTACCTTAACCGGTAGCAGTGCAGAAGAGGCCAAACAAAAGGCAGCAACTGTTTTTGCCATCGAAAAGCAATTTGCAGAAGCACAGATGAGCCGTTTGGAAATGCGTGATCCTTACGCCACTTATAACAAACTTACTGTTGCCGAGCTCAATAAAAAAACACCAGATATCAATTGGTCAGCCTACCTGCCAAAATTTAAAATTAAAGGTCAGGATACTGTATTAGTATCGTCGCCTAAGTTTATGGCAAGCTTAGATGGCATGTTAAAATCAGTTTCTGTAGCCGATTGGAAAACCTATTTGGAATGGAACATTTTAAAAGGATCGGCATCCAGCTTAAGTTCTCCCTTTGTGAAAGCCAGTTTCGCCTTTACCCAGGCACAAACCGGCCAGAAAGTACAAACACCACGCTGGCAACGCATGTCGTCGTTAACCGATGGCACCATTGGCGAATTATTGGGCCAGCTTTATGTAGCCAAATATTTTAAACCAGAGGCGAAGGAACGCATGAACCAGATGATTGTGAACCTGCGTAAAGCTTTCGAAATCAGAATTAATGGTTTAGAGTGGATGAGCCCTGAAACCAAACAGAAAGCACTGGCTAAACTACATGCTTTTACACCAAAAGTAGGTTATCCTGAAAAATGGAAAAACTACGATGGTTTAGTGATCAATAAAGGTACTTACTTCCAAAACTTACGCAATGCAAGTGTTTGGAGCTATAACGAAATGGTTAATCAATTGGGTAAACCTGTTGACCGCAAACGCTTCGGCATGACTCCGCCAACAGTAAATGCTTATTATAGCCCAACGCTAAACGAAATTGTTTTCCCTGCAGGTATTTTACAATTCCCTTTCTTCGATCCTAATGCCGATGATGCCGTTAACTATGGCGGTATTGGTGCAGTAATTGGTCACGAAATGAGTCATGGTTTTGACGATAGCGGAAGCCAGTACGATGCTGCAGGTAACCTAAAAAACTGGTGGACTGCCGATGATAAAGCTAAATTTGATGCTAAGACAAAAGCCCTTGGCGAACAGTTTGACGCTTACACCGTATTGGATACCGTACATGTAATTGGTAAATTAACCATGGGTGAAAACATTGGCGATTTAGGTGGTTTAAATGCAGCTTATACCGCTTTCAAAATGACCAAACAAGGCCAGAGCAATGAAAAAATTGATGGTTTTACGCCAGATCAACGTTTCTTCCTGGCCTGGGCACAGGTTTGGAGAGGTAACATCTTACCAGAAAGTGCTGCCCAGTTAATTAAAACCGATCCTCACTCTCCAGGCCCGTACCGTACAATTGGTGCCCCTGTAAACATGGATGCCTGGTACAACGCCTTTGATGTTAAACCTGGTGATAAATTATATAAAAAACCAGAAGACAGGATCAGAATGTGGTAATTTAAGGTGAAGTGCATAAAGGTTGAAGGCGTAAGGCTTTTACCAACTTGCCAAAACCTACAGAATATTTCATCCCTATATTGTAAACGCCCCGATTTTAATTGGGGCGTTTGTTTTTATATTGATTTCTGGTTAACATTCAAAAATTAATTGTCCTCCTTTCGGCTATTGTTAAATATCATTCTATCTTTGAAAAAACATTCCATCATACCATGAAAAGCGCAATCAAAACACTTTCCATCCTGGCTTTAACTTTTGTTTCTTTAACCGGCTTTGCACAAAACAAACTGTTTAGTGCCGAAGAATTAATTAATAAAAAAGATCCGGCGTGGCCCCTGGTAAAAAAATGGATCGATTCTGCCAAAAACAAGGTCGAGATTCTGTCGGTTGATTCGACAAAAGCTAAAGAAGTGTTATACAATACGCAGATTTCTACCTACTCTACCCTGGGTTCGGTAATTTACAATACCGGAGGTATAATGGTTGATAATGGCTGGATCAGGATTCTAGGTTCGGGAAGCGAGCGTTTAAACCGCTCTGTTTCTGAATGGAATAAAGGCAAAACCATTAAAGAATATGGCGATAACATGCCTTATCTGTTGGTTGCCGATGATGCCGTTGGTGGTTTTTTTGCCATTAACTATGGCGGTTTAGGCCCTGATATTAAAAACGTATATTACCTGGAGCCCAACAGTTTAAGCTGGCAACCGCTTGGTGCAGGTTATGGCGAGTTTTTGGTTTTCTGTTTCGACAGCGACCTGTCTAATTTTTACAAAGGCTTACGCTGGAGTAGCTGGAACCAGTTCATTGCCAATTTAGATGGCACCAAAACCTACAGCTTCCGCCCTTACCTGTGGGAAGAAGGCACTGATATTGAAAAATGTACCCGCAAACTAGTTGGAATCGAAGAAATGTACCGTTTTAATATCATGAAGTCGAAGGAATTGAATGCTGATAAAGGCATAAAAAAAGACAACTCGAAAAAAGAGGAACCCAAAACCGAGCAATAATGCTTAGCTGAAAATTGCATCTGCAAAACTCTATAATTTTGTGGCTCCGCGAATAAACTACGCGTATTTAGCTTGAACTTTCTTTGATAGTTTAGCCAATACCATGGCGCGCGATGCTTCTACCCTGCTTTTTAGTTCAGTATCGTTAAATACCTCTAAATTGGCTACACGGATCCATTGGCGTTTAGCCATGTGGTGAGCTTGTTGTATGCCATCTCTTACAGTTAGGGCATCAAATTCTTCCGGATCGCATTTGATCGAGAAACTGTTATCTTCGTCAATGGCGATAATGAAGAACATTTTTTCTTCGATCATGAAACACAAATGGCCCCATTTCATACCCTCTGTTGTACCGGGCAAACTCAAACAATATTCTCTGAAGGTTTCGATATCCATTTTTAAAGATTTAAGGCAAAGCTAATAACAAAAGCCGAAAGGCAGATAGAAAATGCTAATTTTGCCCTCCATAAAGAAATCATTAATTCCACCAGGCCCCATGAACATTATAACCCCAACCGCTGATGGTTCGAATACCCTTTACAACGAAACCATAGGCGAACATTACCATAGCAAACATGGTGCCTTGCAGGAAAGCAAACACGTATTTATTGAGGCTGGGTTAAAATTTGCTTCTGCCGGCAAGCCTGAAATAGCTGTTCTGGAAGTCGGTTTTGGAACGGGTTTAAATTTTATTTTAAGCCTCGAATACTGCGAAATCCATAATATTCAACTCGATTACACCAGTATCGAGGCCTTTCCCTTATCAACAACATTAATTGAACAAACGGGTTATTCGGTCTATGTACCGCAAGCCATTTGGAATACTTTTATCAATAACTATGAGGCAGCCCTTCAAGCCCCTCAGTCACTATCGGCGTTAAGCACACTCGAAATTCCGCATACTACCTTAGCCGCATTTAATACGCCTAAAAAATTCGACATTATTTATTACGATGCCTTTTCTGTGCAGCATCAGCCCGAGATGTGGAGTGATGAGATTATTGCCCATGCCTGCAGTTTTTTAAAGCCCGGGGGTACTTTTGTAACCTACGCCATTACCGGAAAATTAAAACGGGCCGTAAAAGCCTGTGGCTTTAACATCGAAAAACTACCTGGTGCACCTGGAAAGAGGGAGATGCTGAGAGCAGTAAAGGGGACGTAAGATGGAAAATGGATGAGGGAAGATGATGGTTAAATCTTGATAACTGAAACAAACACTGACATTAACAAGACCTTTTCTTAAAACTGCATTTAATTCTGTTTGTTAATCCTATTATAAAATTCAAATCATGCAAAAAAGAATATTAGGTAAATCAGATTTAAATATAGCACCGGTTGTTTTTGGCGGCAACGTTTTTGGCTGGACCATTGATCAGGCAAAATCATTCGAAATTTTAGACCATTTTATCGAAAGTGGCTTTAATTGTATAGATACAGCCGATGTTTACTCGCGTTGGGTGCCTGGCAATAAAGGCGGAGAATCGGAAACCATTATTGGAAACTGGTTAAAAACGCATGGCAAACGGCACGATGTAATTATTGCCACCAAAGTAGGCTCAGATATGGGCCAGGGCAAATCGCTTAAAAAAGATTACATCATTAACCAGGTCGAGCATTCATTAAACCGCCTGCAAACTGATTATATAGACTTGTATTTTTCGCATTATGATGATGAAAATACACCAGTAGAAGAAACCCTAAGCGCTTACGATAGCCTGATTAAAGCCGGCAAAGTACGCTGGATCGGCGCATCGAACTTTTCGGCCAATCGATTAAAAGAGTCGTTAATTTTCTCGAACGAGCATAATTTACCCCGTTACGAAGTGTACCAGCCGGGTTACAACCTATACGATCGTGAAGGATTTGAAGCAGAACACGAAAAAACTTGTCTGGAACATAACCTGGGCGTAGTTACCTATTATGCGCTGGCCAGTGGTTTTTTAAGCGGAAAGTACCGCAGCGAAGCCGATTTAAGTAAAAGTCAGCGGGGAGGTGGCGCAAAAAAATACCTGAACGACCGGGGTTTTAAAATCCTTGGGGCATTAGATCAGGTTGCAGAAACACATGGCGTAGAACAGGCATCGGTAGCATTGGCCTGGCTGCTTTACCATCCGTCGGTTACAGCCCCAATTGCCAGCGTTACCGATTTAAACCAACTCAAATCTTTTACCGAAGCTGCTAATTTAAAGTTAAGCGCAGAAGATATTTCGCTACTGGATAAAGCCAGTGTTTATTAAAAAGTTTTAATGGAGAACCATCCTGTAAGGTTGGTTCTCTTAAAATTTGTCAATTAGAGCCTCCCGATGAAAAATTGGGACAGGTAATCGAAGCACCTTGAGGTTATTTGAGCGGGAGTCATTCGATAAGCTATCATTAACACTATTCAATAATCGTTTATGCATTTCCATCCAACAAGGCCTTAGAAAAGTATCTCAATTCTACTTAAATCCGGCCTAATAAATTTTTCGGCCTCCACAGCCCCAGCCATCTCACTTGCTTCGAAAGAAAATGGCGGAGCCCCCATGAATACAACTGAAGCAATAACGTTACCCATCCCCGCGTGTCACAGCTCTTTAAGAAATTATTTACATCTGTAATAACTACTCTACCAGCTATATCCTTTATAATTCCGATATTTTTCAAAAAAAGACAGATAATATTAATATTTTGTACAGGTATTTTACCGCTACATAGATTAAAACATTTAGCCAGCCTGATTGTATTAAACAGAACTTATTTTTATGAAAGACAAATTATCATTCCTGCCTAAGCTTGCGCTGGTACTTTTCTGTTTAATTAGCTTAACCTACATAGCCATTTTAGGGCAGTCGCTCCTCGCTCCACTTCTTTTCTCCTTTTTAATGGGCATACTATTGCTTCCGGTAGCCAATTTTCTGGAACAACGGTTTAAATTTAAAAGAAGTTTATCAACACTGCTTTCAGTGATATTAATGATCGCGGTAATTGGCGGTATTGTATATTTTTTCGGAAATCAGTTGAGCGATTTGTGGGCAGACTGGCCTTTGTTAAAGGAAAAAGCAGATGTATCTTACCATGAACTGCAACATTGGATTTCGAAAACCTTTCATGTAAACTCCGAAAAACAGCTAGCTTACCTGAACGATAGTACCGAAAAAGCCCTCGCAACCAGTGCTGCTATTGTAGCTACCACGCTGGCTACGTTATCTTCAACCCTGTTATTCCTGGGCTTCACCCTCTTGTTTACCTTTTTTATTCTAAACTACCGCAGGGTACTTTTTACCTTTTTAACATCAGTATTTAAAGAAGAACACAAAGAAAAGGTAAGCGAAATTGTATCGCAAATCCAGTATATCATTAAGAAATACATTATTGGTTTGTTCTTGCAAATGCTAATCGTAACCATCTTAATGATTACCGTACTCAGCCTTTTAGGGGTAAAATATGCAGTTTTATTGGGTTTGGTGGCAGGCATTTTTAATGTGGTTCCGTATCTGGGCATTTTCTTTGCCTTACTCATTAGCTGTTTAATTACTTTCGCCACTGCAGGTGCAGGTAAAGTTTTATTGGTTTTAATTGCTTTTGTTGGTGTTCATGCTATTGACGGGAATATTTTAATGCCATTGGTGGTGGGCTCTAAAGTAAAAATCAATGCACTGTTTGCCTTTATAGGTATTGTGGTTGGCGAAATGATATGGGGTATTTCGGGTATGTTTTTGTGTATTCCCTACCTCGCTATGCTCAAAATCATTTTCGACCGGATCGACAACCTTAAACCCTGGGGTATTTTAATGGGCGAAGAACATAAACCCGAGAAGAAAAAACGGGTTTACCGCATTACTAAAAAAATTAAACTGGAGGAAAAAGATTAGCATGGCAGAGAACCGTTCGCCACACATTTTAAGTACTT
Source organism: Pedobacter ghigonis (assembly GCF_903166585.1). Taxonomy (GTDB): domain Bacteria; phylum Bacteroidota; class Bacteroidia; order Sphingobacteriales; family Sphingobacteriaceae; genus Pedobacter; species Pedobacter ghigonis. Next base: position 80,682 of record NZ_CAESCM010000005.1, on the reverse strand, counting down.
CGGCCAATTTACTGGGGATTTGTTTTATTGTGCTCACCTCTTTAAAAAAACTAAACCTCGCCGATAGTTCGATTATTGATGAGTTTGCCGTTGCAGCCGTTATCCTATTTATGACCAGTTGTATTTTATCTTTTATTTCGATGAGAAAAGGCGATGCGGTAAGTCAAAGGCTTGAAAAAAGTGCAGATTTTATTTTCCTTTCAGGATTAGTGGTGCTGTTTATCGCCACTATATTAATTGCCTTTAATTTGATTTCGTGATTTTTACAACTCCATTACACCAGGTTTTAAACGTATTTGCCTGTTAATTTACATATTTGAGGCATGAAACCTTTGTTCGTATTACTCGTTGTTTATGTTGCCCTGCTTGCCTTTGGCGGGCATACCACATTCGATAAAGGAAATATTTTTGCTGGCAATATGGCTATGGGCGTGATGTTGCTTTTTACGGCTATTGGCCACTTTAAGTTTAAAACCAGTATGGCCGCTATGATTCCCCTTTTTATTCCCAAAAAGGTCGAAATTATCCTGATTACCGGCGTACTCGAAATTTTGTTTGCCATTGCCCTTCAGATTGAAAGCATCAGATACTACACCGGCTTCGCAGTAATGCTTTTTCTGCTTGCCGTTGTACCATCCAATATTTATGCGGCAAAGCACCGCATCAATTACGAAGATTTATATAAACCCGGACCAGGTATTAAATATTTATGGTTCAGAATTCCCTTTCAGCTTTTCTTAATCGCCTGGGTTTGGTATTTTAGCATTCGTTAACAGCTAATTACACACCCTGTTGTAAAAACACCATAAAACATGCCTAACAATCCAATTCCAGCCAGTGCAAATAATCCTGCCGACGCTTTTATGCGTTTGCTAACCGTTTTAGATACCTTACGTACCCAATGCCCATGGGATAAAAAACAAACCATGGAAACCCTGCGCCATTTAACCATTGAAGAAACTTATGAGTTAAGTGATGCAATTTTGGAAGGCGATCTGGATGAAATTAAAAAGGAACTGGGCGATGTAATGATGCACCTGGTTTTTTATTCGCGTATTGCTTCAGAAACCAACGGATTTAATATTACAGATGTTTTAAACGGAGTTTGCGATAAACTGGTTAACCGCCACCCGCATATTTATGGCGACATAGAAGTGCAAAATGAAGAAGATGTAAAACGTAACTGGGAGCAGATTAAACTTAAAGAAGGCAACAAATCGGTTCTGGCTGGTGTTCCGGGTTCATTACCCGCACTCGTTAAGGCTTCCCGTATTCAGGAGAAAGCCCGTGGAGTGGGTTTCGATTGGGAAAATAAAAACCAGGTTTGGGAAAAAGTAGAGGAAGAACTACAGGAATTTAGATCGGAATTTAACGTAGCCGATAATATCGCTATTGATGTAGAAAAAGCCGAGTCAGAATTTGGAGATGTACTTTTCTCGCTGATCAATTACGCTCGTTTCATTAATATCAATCCTGAAAATGCCTTAGAAAAAACCAATAAAAAATTTATTAAACGTTTTCAGTACCTCGAAAGTAAGGCAAAAGAAAACGGTAAAACATTGGCTGACATGACCCTTGCCGAAATGGACGTGTATTGGAATGAGGCAAAAAAAGTATAGTTTTCTTACCTTTCACAACAAGCCATGAAAAGTCGTTTTTATTAAATTTGCGATTACATTCGCAAAACTCATGTGAAATTTGCGATTCAATTCGCAAAATTTATATTAAATCTGCGATTTTACCTTAACTATAGAATTCCCCATCAACATAATACCATTTCCCGTCTTCTAACTTAAAGTTAGATTTTTCGTGCAGTACTTCGGTTTGGAATTTCTTATTGAGATAATAAGCTTTAAATTCTACGGTATCAAAAGTTGCCGCAACAATTTCGAGTTTAAGCCATTTGGTATTTTTTGCGCTTTTTAAATAGGCATCTTTGCTATTGCCCTTCCGTTTGCTGCGGTGTGTGGTTTCAACTAGATAATCACCATCATACACTACAAAAGCCGAGTACCGCGAACGCATCAAGGCTTCGGCTGTAGGTGCGATTTGTTGCTTTAAATGGTATGGTTTACAGCAGTTTTGGTAAAGTAAACCGCTCCCGCAGGGACAATTGGTAATGTTCATCTCGATTATTTGAGCGGCAAATTATGAATTTAATGTCCTTGATGCCAAAATTTCCGTAAAATTGCAATCCAAAATAATGAGATACTTCTTCCACATTGCTTATCAGGGTCAGCATTACAATGGCTGGCAAAAACAACCAGGTGCCATTAGCGTACAGGCGGTAATTGAAAAAGCACTGGAACAAATTTTAAAACAGCAAGTTCCAATTATTGGTTGTGGCAGAACCGATGCACATGTTCATGCCAGTCAGTTTTTCTTTCATGCCGATATTGATAAAGCCTTCGATTTCGATCTGCTTTATCGCTTAAACAAAGCGCTACCGCAAAACATCGCCGTTTTCGATATCATTCCAATGGAAGGCCTCCCACATGCCCGCTTCGATGCTGTTCAACGGAGGTACGATTATTTTATCCATACTTATAAAGATCCTTTCTTAAGCAACCAAAGTTCTTTTTACCAGACTCCGCAACTTGATCTTCAAAAGATGAAAGCGGCAGTGAATCTGCTTCCACAATATAAAGATTACCGCGCATTTTGTACCCAGCCCAACAAATACGAACATACCATCTGTAATGTAATGGAAGCTGACTTATTTGTTAACGAAAAAGGCGACCGCATTCGCTTTCACATTGCCAGCAACCGCTTTTTAAGCAAAATGATCCGTATTTTAATGGGAAAAATCTTAAAAACCGGATTAGGCGAACTGAGTTTAGATGAATTTGAAAGCTTGCTAATTAACCTGCAAACACCTAAAACTTTAGATCCGGCGCACCCTACGGGTCTATACCTTTCTAAAGTAACCTACCCCTATTTAAATCTCCCACCCAGAACCGAGTTTTTACATAGCACGCAAGGAATTGAATGGATTTCGGTTAGACTGTAGCGTTTTACTTTCGGATTCCGTTTAAGGAGTATGAAAGCTAAAATCATCATCCTTTTATTTACCCTTGGCATGTCACTAGGCTGTAAGAAGCCCAATAAGGTTGATGTGGTAAACGATGGCGATTATACCGGCTTACTGGTGGTAACCAACAGTGTAAAATCGGTACCGAGCACTTATCCTGTAGTTGCTTCATTAAAGAACGGACAGTTCAGTATTTCTTACAAAAATACCAGCAAACCTACAGCAGGATCAGGTACATATACTTTTGATAAAGGGCTTGCTGTTTTTGTTAATGAAGGTGTTTATACCGCCGATTTTGACTGGAACATGATTTTAAATGGCGAATACGAGGTTAAAAGCAATGCGACCGATCTTACGCTTAAAAAGAAGTTTAAGCCGGCAGCTACCGAAAACTTACCGGCTACCTCATACGCTTACCTGCAATATGAATACATTTTGAAAAAAGTTAACTAGCAAGAGAATAAAAGTTAGGTTTAGGTTGCCTGGGCATCGAAAATGATCTGATTTGATGACCCAGGCTTTTTTATGTCTTATTTAAAGCGGATTGCTTTTAATGGTGAAACTTTACTGATTAAAAGCGAAGGGATAATCAACACCGTTAAACATACCACTACAGTAACTACATTGAGTAACAGCACATCAATAAAATGAAATTCGATTGGCACATAGGCTAAAAAATACGAAGCCTGGTTGAGTTTGAAAATGTGAGTAGCCTGCTGAAAAAAGCCAAGCCCAAGACCTAAAATATTACCGAGCAATAAGCCAATACCAATCAGATAAGCAGCATTGTAAAGAAAAATCTTCATGATGCTCCAGTTTGTTGCCCCAAACGATTTAAGCATCCCAATCATGTTCGTGCGCTCTAAAATCATGATCAACAAGGCGGTAACCATGTTAATTACCCCTACAATCAGCATTAAAATGAGCAACACATTGGTATTTACATCAAGCAGCCCCAGCCAGGTAAAAATATTAGGGAAATTTTCTTCAATAGAAAAGGAACGTAGATTACGTGGTAGTTTTTCGTAAATCTCATCGGCAACGGGTTGAAGTTTATTAAAATCTTTAATTCTGATCTCTACCCCTCCAATTTCGTTAGGTTCCCAGTTGTTTAAGCGTTTAACAATATTCAGGTTGCCCAATACAAAACCTTTATCGATATCTTCTACGCCAATATCGTAAATACCCACAATTTTAAATTTCCGCGGGCGCAACTGGTTTTGTACAAAGTAAATGATAAAATCATCGCCTGTTTTTAATTTTAAGCGGTTGGCCGTATAATTTGAAATCAACAGTTCTTGCATCGCCCTGGTACTATCAGCAAAATTGATGATGGTTCCGCTAATAAGATGTTGTTTAATGTAATCCCAGTTATAACTTTTATCTACTCCCTTAAAATTAATCCCTTCTATTTCGTTATTGGCCGAAAGAATTGCAGGTTTAGTAGCGAAAGGATAAAAATATTCGATATTGGGATTGTTTTTCAGGTCGTTTTTAGTGGTATCATCTAAAACAAATGGCGAATGCTCAAAAGAATTATTCAGGTCGTAGCGTGTAATTTGTACATCGCCCAAATAACCGCGCACTTTATCCTGAATCTGGGTTTTAAAACCTTTAATAATGGCTATAGAAAGGATCATAACCGCCAAACTCAGCATTACGCCTGCTATCGCAATGCGAACAATGAGCTTTGAAAAAGTACGTTCTGATTTAACGGCTATCCGCCCGGCTATAAAATATTCGAAATTCAATTTTAACAGGTTTCTAAGTAACAAAAATGCTCAATTCCTTTTAAAAAATGGCATTTTCGAAAATAAATAACCAACTTTAAAAATCATGCAGCCTGCCTGAAGCAAATACCATTAACCCTGGTAAGTTGTTTTGCCGCGGCTGCATAAGATTAGAATATACCGGATATGAAACAATACCTCAGCTTTGCTTTAACCAGTTTAATTGCCTTATCGGCCTGTGGCCAACCCAAACCGCTTGAACAAGAAGTTGCCGGTGGCAAGGGCCTCGAAAACAAAAAACTGATGATCAGGAAGATGAAACTTCCATCTGAACTTAAAACAGGTGCCGAGCAAACAGAGAAATATTTGTCCCTTTTAAAAGGCAAACGGGTGGGCATGGTAGTTAACCCCACTTCCGTTATCGGCACACAAACTTCGGTAGATAGCCTGTTAAAATTAGGCGTTAAAATTCAGAAAATATTTGGTCCGGAGCATGGCTTCAGGGGAAATGCAAGTGCCGGTGTTACGGTAAACGATGATGTAGACACTAAAACGGGGATTAAAGCCATTTCGCTTTATGGCAAACACAGTACACCTACGGCAGAAGATCTCGCCGATATCGACATCATGGTTTTCGATATACAGGATGTTGGCGTTCGGTTTTACACCTACATTAATACGTTGCAACATGTCATGGAAGCTTGTGCAGCCAACAAAAAAACTTTGTTGATTTTAGACCGGCCAAACCCGAACGGTTATTTAATTGACGGACCAATTTTAGATCCTAAGTATAAATCGGGCATTGGCATACAGCCTATTCCCATTGCACACGGTTTAACCGTTGGCGAATATGCACAAATGTTAAACGGCGAGGGCTGGTTAAAGGATAAGGTGAAATGTAAGATTACGGTTATTAAAAATGCCAATTATAAACACGATATGGAGTACACTTTACCGGTTAAACCTTCTCCAAACTTAAATACACAACAAGCTATTTTACTTTATCCATCTACCTGTTTATTTGAAGGCACGTACTTAAATCATGGTCGGGGTACTCAATTCCCGTTTACGGTGGTTGGTGCACCATATCTGGAAGGTAAATTCGATTTTAGCTTTACACCCAAAAGTATAAAAGGCATGTCTGAAACACCACTGTTTCAGGATCAGGTTTGTTACGGACTGGATTTAAGAACCTACGATACAGCCGAACTGCGCAAGAGCAGGCAGGTTAATTTGTCGTGGTTAATTTCATTATACCGGGCATCGCCTAAAAAAGAAGATTTCTTTAATTCTAAGTTAAGCAAAGAAATGGGTACCATTGAAAGACTGGTGGGTGTTGGTGATTTCAGGCAACAGATTATTGATGGAAAAAGTGAAGCCGAAATCAGGGCTAGCTGGGAACCAGGCCTGAGCGCGTATAAAACCATGCGTAAAAAGTATCTGCTTTATCCGTAGCTCTTGAATGAGGGATGATGGAATGAGAGAACGACTGAATGGCTGATTGATTGATTGAATGGAAGAATGATAAGACAATTTTTCAAACTTAACAGATTAAGCATTGTTATTAAATAGCGTATTCTGTTGAGTGTTGTCAACATTAAAACCTGAAACATTCAACTTTAGAAGCTTAAACATTCAAAATTCATTCATTTAATCATTAAGCAATGAGCGGTCCAAAAGTTAAAAGCAGCAAACCAGGAAGCAATTACCAGGAAGAAGTACCTAAAGGCAGGGAACCTGTTGATCACAAAACTGTAAGAAAAGCAAACGACAGTTTACCCAATAAGCCTGTTAGAACAAATAATCCGGCTCAACAGCGTGAAAATGAAGAGCAACCTGTGCACCCGATCAAAAAAGCTCCAAAAGCATAAATAATCGTTCAGATTGCAGTAATTGTATTATCTGAACGATTTTATTTTAAGCGCAAAGAAAAAAGTAGCCCCTTGGTCCGCTGTACTTTCTACCCAGATCCTGCCGCCCTCACTTTTGATAATTTCAGCCGAGATATAAAGGCCTAAGCCCAATCCCGGATAGGTATGCTGTAAATTTCCATCTACGCGGTAAAACTGATCGAATACAAGGTGTTGCATATCTGCCGAAATTCCGATGCCATAATCTTTAACACTCAAAATAACTTCCCTACCTTGGGTAAAGGTTGTTACATCTATCTCACTGGAATCAGTAGAGTATTTAATCGCATTCGATAAAAAATTGGTAATTACCTGTCCAATGCGCTCTCTATCTGCAAAAACAATCGCATTACTTGCTAAACCACAAATAATTTTATGCTTGGAACTGATGTGCTGCATTTCTTCTACAATTTCTTCAACCGCAGCATCAAAATCAAATTCTACCGGATTAAAGGTCATTTTACCCGACTGAATTTTGGTTACATCCAGTAAATCGCCAATCAATCCGGTTAGGCGGTTTAGCTGCTGATCCATTTTACGCACCATGCTTGCCTTTTTCTCGTCGCCCTCATTCCTGATCATGCGTTCGAGCACTTGCGCGTAGGCTTTTATACTGGTTACGGGTGTTTTTAATTCGTGGCTCGCTATACCCAAAAATTCGTCTTTTTGTTGTTGTAAATGCACTTGCTTGGTTACATCCATTGCGGCATGGATAATGGCATAAACCCTACCATTCGAATCCTTTAGCGGTTTATAGGTAAAACTGAACCAACGTTTTTCTTCCTTACCATTAACCCATAACCGGGCTTCTTCCTGATCGGCATGATAAGTAACTCCCGTGCGGTACACATCCTTTAAAATCCCTACAAAAGGCTGAACATTCAATTCGGGTATGGCCTCTACAACGGTCTTGCCAATTACACTTTTATCCTTGTTCCAAAAACAGAGCATTTCATCATTTGCCAGACTGATGATGATGTTTTCCGTTTCGTAGTAGGCAGTAGCCATTGGTATATCGTACAGAAAATTGCGAAAACGTTCTTCACTTTTGGCAGCTTCCATTTTGGAAATTACCTGGGCCGTAACTTCGTTGGCAACAACCATAATACCGGCTACCTGTCCGTCTTGACCAAATACCGGATCGTACACAAAGTTGAAATAGAAATCGCCTAAAACGCCATTGCGCTCCAGCCGGGCCATTGTTTCGTAACCATAGTGGGCAACTCCGCTATCGTACACCTGCAATAAAAGATCAGGAAAAGGCTGGCCAATAATTTCGGGCAAGCCATCTAAAAGTTTCAGTCCGATTACAGCTTTACTTTTTCCCCATATTTTTAGCAAATCATCATTGGCATCTTCAATAACGAGATCCCTTCCCCTCAAAATACCAATAGCTACAGGCGCATCATAAATCATCTGCCGGAACAGGGCTTCACTCTGCTCAACCTTAAACTTTGCATTTACCAGTTCGGTTACGTCAGTAGCGTTATTTAAAATCCCCCACACCTTTCCGTCGGTATCCATTAGTGGTTTGTATATAAAATCGAAATAGAAGGTTTGGAGTACATTATCGTTTAAAAGTACCACCTTATCTTCTTTGGCTTCGTAAGCCACCGCGGTAGTTCTTACCTGATTAAGTATATTAAGAAAGGGCTGATCTTTTAACTCGGGCAGTGCAAGGGCCAGTTCTTTACCTATTACCGATGCATCTCTGCCCCAGGCTTTAAGCATAGCCCTGTTGGCTACCTGAATAACCATATTTTCGCCAACATAAAGCGCTATCGGCATTGGAGACTCTTCTATAAGCGTATTAAAAATATTGGCTTTATCGTCGAGGTTGATTTGCATAACAGGATAAAAAACAAATATAATCGGTTTTTTTACTTGCTACCTGATTTTAAAAAAGATAATAACACTTTTTCGTTGTGCTCCAGACTAATGTTCCCTTTAAGCAAATTATTATTCATCTTTTTCAGGTATTTTTCCAGCTCATTGTTTTCGTAAGCTGTAAGCAAAAGCGGGTAAACGTAAGAACTCTTACACACCGCCCGGGTATTGCCGAGTTTTTTAGCTACACAATCTAAAACGGCAACAATTGTTTTTTTACTGTTTAATTCGGCATTTTCATTAAGCTTACACTGGGCAAACTGCCGCATGGCTTCGAGTGTTCCGCCCCAGGTCCTGAAATCTTTTGCAGTAAAATCATCGCCGGTAATTTCTTTGATGTAGGCATTTATTTTTCCAGAATCGATACTTTTATGTTCGCTTCCATTGGTGTAAAACTGAAAAAGCTCCTGCCCGGGAATATCCCTGCATTTTTTAACCAGTTTGGCCAATGTCCGGTCGTTCAGCTCTACTTTCTGCTGTACTCCTTTTTTACCAACAAAATCCATGATAATTTTACTGCCTTGTATTTTTACATGCTTGTCGCGCAGGGTGGTTAGTCCGAAAGAGCCATAAAGCTGCTTGTAACTTTCGTTCCCTACCCTGATGAGTGTTTTTTGGAGGACATCAACCGAAATGGCCAATACCTTACGTTCGTCGAAATCTTTTCGACGGAGGTCTTTCTGCAAGTTTTTCCGGGCTTTGGGCAGGGCTTTGCCAAATTCGAGCAAACGAAAATATTTATCTTCAGAGCGGCGGCTGGTCCATTTTTGATGGTATTTGTACTGCTTACGCCCGGCGGCATCAATTCCCGTAACCTGCAAATAAGCATTGGGTTTATTGGCAATCCATACGTTTTGCCAGGCGGGCGGAATTACCAGGGCTTTAATCCGGTCGAGATGTTTGTCTTCAGTAACTTTTTTACCGTCTTTATCTTCATAATGAAATTTACCGGGTTTGCCCTTCCGGTATATACCAGGCATACTGTCGGTTACGTACACCAATCCACTTGCTTTTACAACATCTTTGCCTTGTACCATTTTTACCTTTACGTATGGGTTTATTTTTAGTTATTTTGCAAAACTTTAAGTGGCCAGCCACGTTATTTTTAAAACACAACACTTTCTTATGAGAATAGTTTTTATGGGCACCCCCGATTTTGCTGTAGCTTCGTTAGATGCACTGGTACAAGCCAATTTTGATGTTGTTGCGGTAGTAACAGCACCAGACCGGCCAGCCGGACGTGGGCAAAAGCTTAACGAAAGTGCAGTAAAAAAATACGCGGTTGAAAAGCATATACCAGTGCTTCAGCCCGAAAAACTTAAGAACGCCGAATTTTTAGAAACCCTAGCCAGCTACAAAGCCGATTTACAGGTGGTAGTAGCTTTTAGAATGCTACCAGAAGTGGTATGGAATATGCCTCCTAAAGGAACGATTAACCTGCACGGATCGCTTTTACCCCAATACCGCGGCGCTGCCCCTATAAATCACGCCATTATAAACGGCGAAAAAGAGAGTGGTGTAACAACCTTTTTCCTTACGCATGAAATTGATACAGGTAATATTATCCTTAGCGACAGTGTTGCCATTGCTGATGATGAAACCGCTGGCGGCCTGCACGATAAATTGATGCATATTGGTGCCAACCTGTTGGTAAAAACGCTTAAAGCGATTGAAGCAGGTGAGGTAAGTGAACAACCGCAACCACAAAGCGGAGATTTAAAACATGCACCTAAAATTTTTAAAGACGATTGTAAAATCGACTGGAACAACCAGGCGCAAACCATTTATAATTTGATCCGTGGTTTGAGCCCATACCCTACTGCATTTACTTTTTTAAATGATAAAACCCTGAAAGTTTTCAAGGCAGAATTCGAAGATAAGGAACCGGGTATTGTTGCCGGAGGCTTTTTAACAGATGGCAAAACCTATTTAAAATTTGCCGCTAAAGATGGCTTCATTAAACTTTTAGACATCCAGTACGAAGGTAAAAAGCGCATGTTGATTGAAGATTTCTTAAGGGGAATGCGTTTGTAAAGCTTAAAAAATAACCAGACAGGCTTAATTAGTTGCTGTCTGGTTATCATTTTAAACCCTAGCGGTTATAATTATCGACAGCCCTTTCGATATTTTTTTTACCAGATTCGCCGACAAAATAACCACCTATACTCAAAGCAGCACCAAGCCCCAGCAAAACAAAACTGCCGGTATAACTACGGTCTGCATATTTGGGCATACCACCGAATGTGGTTCCTACTTGTTTACCCTCCGACATCAGTGTAACCCCACTGGCAATAATTGCAGCCCCGGCTGCTACATACATGGCAATGCCGGTAATTTTGGTGTTTCTGTACTGCCTTAATAACGCTAAACTTTTAGGATTATCGGCCATGGCCTCGTTTAAATTGCGGTAGTTTGCTTTTTTCAGGTCGTTATAGCCTTTGTTCATGAACATTCGGTTGTTCACCACTTGCCTCCTGTAATCTCTAAAACCGTAGTATTCGGCATCAATGGGAGTATCATCGTAAACCACTTCCTGATAAATATTGAGTTTACCTTCAATTATCCGCTCAGCAAAGGAAGCTTGTCCCAAAAGATTGAGTTTCCGGGTATTGGCAAAGAAACCATCCTCATTGTTGAAAAATTTGACCTGCGATACCGGCACCCGCCTGGAATCGGCCCGGAGCGACCACCCGCCGCTAAAATCGGGGCGTAATCTGATCTTTTGTGCATAAACTGTAGAATCTGAATAGATATACAGAAAGTTTCTGGATTCGTTCAACTGTTGTGAACGTGCGTTCAGGCCATAGCAAGCCATTACGAGAATGAGTAATTTTTTCATTTCGATTAAATTTGTGTGTGTAACCAATAATACTAAAAATATAGTTCAGGCAAACACAAATCCGTAGGAATAAAATGTAACATCAACGAAGCAAAAGAAATTTGCCTCATAAACTTATCACTGATTACGGCTATAGAGCGTTCAGCTTATCGATTAAAACCTTCGAAACTTCGTTAAAGTAGCGTTTACGGCCATAGCCCATTACCCATTGTATTCCCTGAGTGGCATTGGTAATAAAAACTTCCTCGGCCGCTTTTAATATTTCAGGATTAATCTGGGCTTCGATTAACGGAATATCGTTCATTTTGCACAGCTGCATAATGGCTGTGCGCATAACACCACTTACACACCCCTCGGTTAATGCCGGGGTGTAAACCTGCTTATTGTAAACCACAAAAACATTGGCGCTAATGCTTTCGCACAGAAAACCATGCTGGTTTAAGATCATGGCCTCATCCAAACGGTTCTGACTTTTAAAAAGCCCGGCCATTACATACAGCAAGGCGTTTGAGGTTTTAAAATTAGACAGCTTGTTAACCGGCTTGGTCATTTCATCAAAAACATCGATAATGAGGCCCTTGCCGTTTAATTCGTATGTTGAAGCAGTTAAAGGAATCCCTTCCAGCACGTAACCTGCTTTATTGATTTCAGGTGTATAAACGCCTGCCCCTTCTCTGTAAACCGAAAGGCGAAAGCGCACGTTACCATTCCACTTGTTCCTTTTGGCCAGATCGGCAGTTTTCTGGCGTAAAAAATAATCGTCCATTAGGGCATGTCCGTCCATTTTCAGGGCTTTCATACCAGCGGTTAACCTATCGGCATGTAAATCGGCAAACTGTAGCTTGTTGTTAATCATCCGCATGCTTTCAAACAAACCATCGCCAAATTTGAAAGCCCGGTTAGAGGCATTTAAAACAGGTGCATCTGTCGCATGAAATTCATCATTAAATAAAAGGTACTGTTGAAGCATATTTTATGATGTAGCGATATAATTTTCCCATTTAGTTAAACCAGCTTTAAAATCGTCGGGTAGCGGCGATTCAAAGTACATATATTCTTTCGTTGTTGGATGTATAAAACCTAAACTCTGCGCGTGTAAAGCCTGTCGGGGCAATAACTCAAAACAATTTTCAACAAACTGTTTGTACTTGTTAAACGTAGTTCCTTTTAAAATCTTATCGCCGCCGTACATGGCATCGCTAAACAGCGGATGCCCAATGTGCTGCATGTGTGCCCTGATTTGATGCGTACGGCCGGTTTCGAGTTCGCAGCTAATTAACGTAACGTAGCCCAAGCGCTTTAAAACCTTATAGTGGGTTACCGACCATTTACCTTTTTCTTCATCATCGTAAATATCCATCACACGGCGATCTTTCGCACTTCGGCCAATATAGCCTGTTACGGTACCGTCGTTTTCGATATCGCCCCAAACCAAGGCAATGTACCTACGTGTAATGCTGTGATCGAAAAACTGACGGGCAAGATGAGTAATCGATTTCTCGTTTTTACTGATCAGCAACAAACCCGAAGTATCCTTATCAATGCGGTGTACCAAACCCGGGCGACCATCATTGCCCGGCAACTGCGGCAACTGCTCAAAGTGAAAAGCCAAAGCATTAACCAGCGTGCCAGTATAATTGTTAAAACCGGGGTGCACCACCATACCGGCGGATTTATTTACCACCAGCAAATCGCTGTCTTCATAAATAATATCCAGTGGAATATCTTCTGGATAAACTTCGGTATCGCGTGGCGGATGAGGCAACACAATCGAAATCTCATCAAAAGGTTTAACCTTATAACTCGATTTGATTTGCTTCTGGTTAACCAGCACATTACCTGCATCAATGGCATTCTGAATACGGTTTCGCGAGGCATTTTCTACACGAACCATCAAAAATTTATCGATGCGTAGCAAAGACTGCCCTTTATCGACAATAATTTTTAAATGTTCATATAATTCCTGCTCTTCCGATTCCTGCAATTCGACCACATTTTCCATGGTGCAAAAATAAACTTTTAACAGCAAGAATTGTTTAATGATTACAGTTTTGCGAAAAACAGCTCTATCTTTACTCTAAATCAAATTATTATATATGAGAAAATGCTACGCTTTAAAGGCATTATGTGCCTTATTTTTATTGGTAACCGCTCAAAAAGTAAGTGCACAGCAGGATGTTGGAAGCTTATTTGTTTCGGGTCCTGCCGATGCGACCAAATTAATTAATGCCTATTTCGATCCTTTGTACAAAGGTTTAGGACTGGGTTTAACCGATGGCTGGACCAACACCGCCAAATCGAAAGGATTCTTAAAATTTGATGTAAGGGTATCGGCTTCAGCATCTTTTGTACCACAAGCAGGCAGAAGTTACGATGTAAATACCCTGGGTTTGGGCAACATTAAACCCGCTCCCGGAGCTTCTTCAATTGGGCCAACTGCTTTTGGCGATGACCACGAAGGTGGCAAAATGCAAATTTATACCAGCAGTGGTACGCCTACAGGTAAATTTTTCAACCTGCCACAAGGTGTGGGTTTCCATGTGGTACCTGCATTACAAATACAGGCTACACTTGGCCTACCTAAAAACATCGATGTTACCTTAAGGGCCATGCCTAAAATAAAACTGGGTAGCGATTTAGGAAGCTTATCGATGATCGGTTTTGGTGCAAAGGTTGAGTTATTGCCTTTGTTTATGGGTTCAACAACCGAGAAACTGTTTCCGGTAGATGTTGCCATAGCAGGAGGTTTTACACAATACAAGTACGATCTGCCTTTAGACATCAACAATACGGGTAATTCGAACCAACGCATTGATGCGAAATTTAACGGCGTAAATTTCGATGCCATTGTTTCGAAAAAAATCTTGTTTTTCACTCCTTTTGCCAGTGTAGGTTACCAGACCTCGAACACCAATTTAAAAGCTTTAGGTACTTATCAGTTTACCGATGGCGGAACCAATGCTACCTATGTTGACCCGGTAGCGGTTAAACAAACCGATATAGATGGCGTGAGGGGAAGTTTAGGTTTCCAGTTAAAATTCGGTTTCTTTAAATTTTATACCTCATATACCCAGGCCAAGTACAGTGTAGTTAATGCCGGTTTTGGATTCGGTATTGGGAAATAAAAACATAACCGCAGGTTTACAAGCCTGACTGATTAAAATAAAAAACACCCGAAATACCCGGGTGTTTTTTATTTTTACATGTGTTTAAAGAAATCTACAGCCCGGAACAAAAAGTAAGCTTTGCCCCTTTCAGCCATTTATCGGTAAAGCGCGACGACCTGATCGATCCTTACATTTCTGGCAATAAATGGCGTAAACTGAAATACATACTTGCCAAAGCGAAAGCCGAAAACAAAACACACCTGGTTACTTTTGGCGGGGCTTATTCTAACCACCTGGTCGCCACTGCTGCTGCCGCAGCAAGGTCAGATTTAAAAGCTACGGCCTTTGTGCGTGGCGAAGCCGTAAAAAACGAAATGCTCTTGCTGTGCAGTTTATTCGGTATGGAACTTATTTTTACCGACCGCGAAAGCTACCGCAATAAACACCAGCTTTTCGAAAATCACTTTGCAGATAATCAACAAGCCTTTTTTGTAGATGAAGGTGGCGCATCAATAGAAGCTACCCTTGGCTGTGCCGAAATAATTGGCGAATTAACCGAAACCTACGATCATATTTTTTGTGCGGCCGGAACCGGAACTACCGCTGCCGGCTTACTTAAAGGTTTGCAAAAACAACAACTCCATACCAAACTTCATGTTATACCGGTTTTAAAAGGTGGCGCATTTATAGCAGACGAAATTGCCCGATACACTCCAATAGATAAACAATTAGAACTGCATTTAGACTATCACTTCGGCGGCTACGCCAAAAATACTCCAGAGCTGATTCATTTTATTAAAACGTTTACTGCGCAAACAGGATTGCTTTTAGACCCGGTTTACACGGCAAAAATGTTTTATGCCATTTGCGATTTAGAAAAAGAAGGGAAACTGCACCGCGATGAACGTATTTTGGCTATCCACACCGGAGGCTTAATGGGCTTATTTGGCATGCAGGATAAGTTTTAAGGGCTAAATATTTTGAGTTTCAAAAATAAAAAAAGGCTCCACATTGCTGTGGAGCCCAAATAAGATTTCTAAATCGTCCCGTTGATTTGATTCTTATTATAAAGGTATTATTCACTGTGATTTAAAGCGACACAAATAGACCAACACCACAAATTAATAGATGTAGTATGAATATTTATACACATTCAAGCAAAAATATCAATAAAGTTGTGAATTACAGGATGTTGATACCAGAAACACGGTAAAAAAATCATTAAAATTAGCGTCCCAGCAGACGACAAAGCGTAGATTTAAATCAGCTAACATTTATCAAATTTGATTTTCTCTAATTCATTGCATAACTTCAACATGAATCTTATTCCTCACCGAAATATCTGTTATGAAAACATATTTTTTTATCATTCTTTTGGCCTTATCATTTACAGCAAAAGGACAGTCGGCCGCTATTAATTATAAGTATTTAATTGTACCTGAAAAATTCGGCTTTCTCAAACAGCCTAATCAGTATAATTTAAATGTACTGGCCAAAGCGCTTTTTGAAGATAAAGGCTTCACTGTATATTACGATAACACCGAAATACCTTCAGAAATT
This sequence comes from Pedobacter ghigonis, assembly GCF_903166585.1. Taxonomy (GTDB): domain Bacteria; phylum Bacteroidota; class Bacteroidia; order Sphingobacteriales; family Sphingobacteriaceae; genus Pedobacter; species Pedobacter ghigonis. The sequence continues at coordinate 64,618 of NZ_CAESCM010000005.1, read as the reverse complement.
GCAACCGACAGATGTAAGGCTCTGGTAATTGACGTAGAAGAACACAACAGCATGTTTGTAACCAATCTTACCTTTGTGCTTAAAGATTGTAAAGGAAATATTGTACTGAAAAGTAAAGAAGGTAAAAGCAGAGAGAAAGAATACAAGCAATCGTACAATGCTGCGATGAGAGATGCTTTTGCTTCTTTTGGCGATCTACATTATGAAGCGGGCAGTACTGCTGTGGTTAATTCAACCCCTGTTACACCTACCCAAGAAGTAAAAACAGTTGCACCTGCTCCTGTTACTCAACCTGCTGTAGCTACCACCAAACAATCGGAAGCCCTTTTATATGCGCAACCCATCAACAATGGTTACCAACTGATCGATTCAGCACCTAAAATTGTACTTACTTTGCTAAAAACGACTGTAGCCGATTATTATATCGCCAGCAATACCAGTACTAACGGAGTGGTTTTAAAAAAAGACGGTAACTGGTTTTTTGAATATTATAAGGATAACGCTTTGGTATCGGAAAAACTATCGATTAAATTTTAAATATTCGGGCAACTATAATTTAGCAAACCTCTCTAAGACATAAGGCTACACCATATTAGCATTAAAAACTGGAAGCCTGAAATCGAGCGATTTCAGGCTTCCAGTTTTAGTTTATAATTGCCGATTCTACATTCCGGTATAACCACAAATCAATAAATACATTCGTCTTTCATTCCAAGCTTTTGTACTAAGCCAGAGGTGATAGCTTTTGGTGCCGGTACATCATCAGGTTTATAATAATTGCTTAACGTTACCGGAAAATCACCGGCTTTATTCATTTCATCCTGCCGGGCCATAAATACCGGTACATTCCCCCTGCTGTTCTGAGGATAAGTCATAGATGAACTATGATTATAACCCAAAACATGCCCCATTTCATGAAAAGGAGTGGTATAGCTATTGGTCATAAAATTTAAAGTAACCCAATCCGGGATACCGAAAGTGCTCCCGCCGCCTAAGCCCGAAACTTTACGCGTATCTGTTAAACCGCAATTGATTTTTGTACGCGTTTGGGCTTTTATCCAATCGGCCTCTTTTTCAGCTGTAGTGAGCGCAGTTACACCATCATTGCCTATTATTAATTCATCAACTATACGCCCGCGCATGGTTGCATCGGTGTACATGTAAGCAAAATTGATCATGAAACCCGTAAACATCCTGAATTGCTTTGCAGTAGGCTCATCCAGCCAGTTGTTATCTAAATTCTCCGGGTCAAAATCGTGCATTTTAGGTTGCCATTTAATAATACTCAACTTTTTAAGCTTAGTAATTAATGGCGTTGTTCCTGTAAATTCAAAACTGATGGCTGTTGGATTGATACCTGCTTCTTTGTAGGCCGACAGATTTACAGTTTTATTATTAACGTCAGGATATTCAACCTGTCCGCTAATAAAGGGATACTGGATTTGTTTAATCCTATGCCCTTTGATCGTTCCAATATGTAATAATTTGACCTTTTCTGGCTGACCAACAATAGATACAACGATTGTGGCATCAGAAATATCAACCGGGGCAAAATTGGCGATCTCGATAGTTGTATTATTCACAGCAGTAACACGTAAAACATTGCTGACATCAAATCTTCTGCTTTCGTTGGTCATTACCGACATGGCTTCACCATCCTCAAACATAAGCTCATCAGGCGAGGTACCTGAAAAAGAATAAGTAGGGGAAGTTGGTACAGTTACTTCAGGTACGGGTTCCGTTTTAGCGCATCCAATAAATAATAGCGCCAAACTGAGCACCGCAAGGTGTTTGGGGTTAATTTTGTTTTTCATAAAGCTAATAGGTAGGTAAGTGATAGGTGTAGATTGTTGTTATAATTTATTTGGTTAATGAAAATTAAGGCAGTATTTATCTTTTTTCAACCGCTAAAGTAATAATATTTAGAACTTTACAGAAAGTTTTTATTGTTGTTCCACAAACCGTTTAAACCGCTTCAAAACGGAATCTGTAAAATCCTGCTGAACTGCTAAGGGTGTTGTTTTATCCGGTTCAAAAGTTTCTTTGATAATGGTATTGTTTGCTGATGACTGAAATTCTACTAAATTTCGCCTGCCATCATTGCAGGTACTTGCTATTGATTCGTAACGAATTATTTTATCATAAATTCCTGTGTAATCAAAACCATCATGACCATTTATATGCTCCATTCTGAAAAAGAATGAACCTCCATCTTTCAGATTATTGATTACTTTGGGGCAATGCCAATCTTCAAAAGGGATGTTCCAAATTTTTATAGAAAGTGGATTTGTCCAGTGATTCCATACCTCATCAATTGGTTTTTCTATCAAAACGGTTGCTATTAAGTCTTTTTTCATCCCTTATCATTTCGTTGGCTTATGTAAAATTACTTCGCAGTTTTCGTTTAAACAGCGTGCATTAAGGACATGTTAAGGGTGCAGTTGTGCCATGTAAATACCACGGCTGGTATATAGTAGCATTATATATGGCTAAAGCATAGTTAAAGCATACCTAAAGTATAGATAGAGTATAGTAATAGTATTAAAATTATTTCTGTTTCTGAATGATGATGGAGATAAATTGTCGTATGGATTTAAGACACAAGAGGACCTCATCGTGATTTTTAAGCTAAAAAGTTTTCCACATCTGTGAAGTCCAAAACACAAATTTGTCTATAAACATACTTTAAACTGTTTAAACCTGTTTTTTGCTTTACAGGCACAAAAAGTGCTTAAATTTTGATTTTAGGCACATTTAACTAAATTTGGATTATACCAAAACCAAGTTTATGTATCAATTAACAGTACCTGCAAACCGCGTTAGTGAATCGTTAAGTAAGCACATTTTAGCTGATGGTTTCGATCTGACTTACGATATGGAAAAGAGTCAGGGCGCGTATATCTACGATTCGAAACACAATAGAACCCTGCTCGATTTTTTCACCTGTTTTGCATCTGTTCCCTTAGGATACAATCACCCCAAAATGATCAATGATGAGGCTTTTAAGCAAAGTCTTTTTCAGGCTGCTTTGGCTAACCCATCTAACTCTGATGTTTACACCCAGCAATACGCACAATTTGTAGAAACATTTTCCGAAGTGGGTATCCCAGATTACCTGCACCACGCATTTTTTATAGCAGGCGGTGGTCTGGCGGTAGAAAATGCTTTGAAAGTGGCCATGGACTGGAAAGTGCAAAAGAACTTTGCTAAGGGTTACACCAGCGAAAAGGGCTTTAAAGTATTGCATTTCGAAAGAGCTTTTCACGGTCGCACGGGTTATACGCTGAGTTTAACCAATACCCTGCCCGATAAAACCAAATGGTTCGCCAAGTTCGATTGGCCAAGAGTTTCGGTTCCGGAGGTTAAATTTCCGCTATCGGGCAGTAATCTGTCACAAGCTATCGAAACTGAAGCAACATCTATTGCTCAAATTAAAAAGGCATTTGCCGATAATAAAGATGATATCTGCGCCATTATCGTAGAACCAATCCAATCGGAAGGTGGCGACAACCATTTGCGCGAAGAATTCCTGATCCAGTTAAAAGCTCTTGCAGATGAAAATGAAGCTTGCTTAATTTACGATGAAGTGCAAACCGGCGTTGGCTTAACGGGCGAATTCTGGTGTCACCAGCACTTTAGCGAAAAAGCACGTCCAGATATTTTAGCATTCGGAAAAAAAATGCAGGTATGTGGCATCCTGGCAGGGAAAAAGATCGACGAAATAGAAACCAATGTATTTAAGGTACCGAGCCGTATTAATTCTACCTGGGGCGGTAACCTGGTTGATATGGTGCGCTCAACCCAAATTCTGCAGATTATAGCTGAAGATAAACTTTGCGAAAATGCAACAAAGGTGGGTGGCTATTTAAGCAGTCAGCTTGAAAAATTAGCGCAACGTTTCGATCAGATGACTAATGTACGCGGAAGAGGATTACTCTGCTCATTCGATTTCCCAAATAAAGAAATGCGCAATAGTTTTATAAGCAAAGGACTGGAAAACAATGTGATGTTTTTGGGCTGTGGCGAAAAAACAATCCGCTTCCGTCCGGCACTTTGCATTGAACAAAAACATATTGACGAAGGCTTGACCATTATGGAAAAAATATTGCCTTTATTGTAGGCATGAGCAGAAAATCTCTTATTTATAGCATTACAGCAATTGTTTTAATCCTAATTTTCTTTATGGTTAAAGATACTTTTAACCAACCAGGGATTGAAGATATGAAAGCTGGTTTTAAAGAAATTGCCAAATACAGAAACGATAATAACACAGGGCCTGTACAGCGTATTTATGTGGTAACAGTTAAAGATTCGGTTTGGAAAGAGCTGGAAGATTATGGTAATTTAATGCCACACACCAAATATGGCAATACCAAAGTGTATTTCTTTATGCAAAATGCAAGCGTTCCGCAAAGCTTAGCGCCCGGTGAAGTTAATTTTGATCCGGTTTTTAATAAAGCCTGTATTGCTTTGTACGAAAAAAGTGCCATGAGCCAGGTAGCGTTTAATAAGCATCCTTTTAAATAATATTAAACCTATGAGGTTTTAAAAACCTCATAGGTTTACAGCTATACAAAAGCCGAAAACCCCGTTATTGCCCGTCCAACAATGAGGGTATTAATCTCTTTCGTGCCCTCATACGAGTAAATAGCCTCAGCATCGGCAACGAAACGGGCCACATTGTATTCCAATAAAATACCATTTCCCCCCATTACCTCGCGCGCCTTACTTACTACATCACGTGTGCGCAGTGAGCAGAAAACCTTGGCCAGCGAAGCATGTTCATCCTTCAGCAAACCCTGATCCTGTAGTTGCGATAAACGAAAACAAAGTGTTTGCATAGCCGTTAAATTCGATAGCATTTCTACCAGGTGGTTTTGGATCAATTGAAAGGAGGCAATCGGTTTACCAAACTGTTTGCGGGTTCGGGTATAATCGAGAGCATTCTCATAAGCTCCCCTGGCACAACCTACAGCCTGCCAGGCTACGCCTGCGCGGGTCATTTGTAAAACCTTTGCAGTATCTTTAAATGAATTGGCATTTTGTAAACGATCAGCCTCATCTACTTCACAATTGGTTAAAGTAATAAGTCCGTTCTGCACAATGCGAAGTGCCATTTTATTTTGCATTTTTTCTACAGCAAAACCCGGATTGTCTTTTTTAACAATAAAACCCTTTACTTCACCACTCTCCTCATCGCGTGCCCAAATCACCAGTATATCAGCAAAGGTTGCGTTGCCAATCCATTTCTTCTGACCATTTAAAACCCATTTGTCGCCTATTTTTTTACAGGTTGTAGTTAAGCCACCTGCCGCTGCCGAGCCCACTTCAGGCTCAGTTAAGCCAAATGCACCGATAATTTTAAACTGTTGCATTAAAGGCAACCACTGCTGCTTTTGTTCTTCCGATCCGCATAAATAAATGGAGCCCATGGCCAAACCACTTTGCACACCGAAAAAGGTCGAGATAGAAGTATCAATCCTGGCCATTTCCATGGCTAAAATACCTTCCATTAGGTTCGATTTACCTGGACAGCCATAACCCTGGTAGGTTAATCCGCAAATGTTCAGTTCAGCAAGTTTGGGTATAATTTCGAATGGAAATTCGGCCCGGTTCCAATATTGGTTTACTATGGGCTTAACTTCCTTTTCTAAAAAAGCGCGCACTTTTAACTGCAGCTCACGATCCTCATCTTTTAAAGCTTCATCGCCCAGGTGATAAAAATCGCCTTCAATGGGTGGCAATTCTTTCTTTTTATGCCCTCCTCCCATCATTTTCATCATCCCCTGAATCTGTTTATCATCCAGGTTGGAAATCGTTTCGACCATTTTAGGCAGATCAACTTTTTTTGATAAGGCATCTAACTTATCGAAATCTACATGTTTAAAAAGCTTATATGCGTTTTTGAGAGAAGAAAATATATTCGCCATTATTATTCGTTTTCAAAATAACAAACAAATGCGGGTTTTGTTGGACTTTCATTTTAACCGCAAAGTTTTCGCAAAGAAAAGTAAGGACTAGGAGCCTAAAAGCAAAAAATGGTTCGTGCAGGCACGAAACCATCATGAATAATTTAATATGTTGGGTCTAACTTTGCGTTCTCTGCGAATCCTTCTTTCCTTTGCGGTTAAAAAAAGGCTATCTCAAATCAAACAAATTATCAACTCCTAATAATTTCCTCGAGGTAAAGCCCTCTCCGAAGGTTGTACCGATACTCTTGCCAAATTCCCTGGCACGGCCAATCACACTTTCAAAAAATTCGGGCGATGAAATATAAGTTTGCAATCCATCAACATCTGGATTGTAAAACTGAGTCTTAAAAGCTTGTATCGATTTGATCTTGGCATCCATATGATCAGTAATATCGACAATAATATCCGGTCTTAAATAACGATCCTGAATATATTGTAAAAGTAACCTCGGGCGGTGCGCTTCTTGTTTAACACCATTTAAAACCGTCTCCACTTTTGGTAAACCCGATAAAAATACCGAATCGAAAACCAAGTCTCCTGCCCTGCCATGATCGGGATGACGGTCTTCTAAGGCATTACTTAAAATAATTTCAGGCTGATACTTACGGATCACTTTAACTACCTCTAAACGATGAAACTCATCGTTCTGGAAAAAGCCATCGCGCATACCCAGGTTTTCGCGAACATGCAGTCCCAGTATTTTGGCCGAGTCTGCAGCTTCCTCGTCGCGGGTTTCAGCAGTGCCGCGTGTACCCAGTTCGCCACGGGTGAGGTCAACAATGCCAACCTTTTTACCCAATGCAATGTGTTTTAAAATTGTTCCTGAACAGCAAAGCTCAGCATCGTCAGGATGAACGGCTATAACTAAAATATCTAATTTCATAGGTTTTATCGGGCATTTTGATTCAGCAACTGCTGAATTTTCTTTTTGATTTTTGTACTTAAAGGCTTGGTAAACGGCAGGTAAAAGTCAACCAGTTCGCCATTTCTGTTTACCAGGTATTTGTGAAAGTTCCAGCGGGGTTTCGAGCTTAATTTATGGTTTTGTTTTTTATCGCTCAGAAACTGATAAAGTGGGTGCATGAACTGCCCACGTACCATAATTTTATCAAAAACAGGGAATTTAACGCCATGGTTAACTTCGCAAAAGGAAGCAATATCGGTACCATCAAGGGGTTCCTGTTTACCAAAATCGTTTGTGGGGAAGCCTAGTATTTCGAAATCAGGATGATTAATTTCGTCTTTAAGCTGTTGTAATTCTTTCAATTGCGGTGTAAATCCGCAGGCCGATGCTGTATTTACGATGAGTACTACTTTATTCCGGTAGGCAGATAAAGGCTGATCGTCGCCATTGATTTTCTTAACCTTAAACGGATAAATATTCGGAATGCTTTCCTGCATTATTTTTTATTGATAAAAACCCGATGTGCGGATAATAGATTCTATATCCCTATCCTCTGTCGGATCGTAAGTGCTTTTTAAATTATGGCCAACCACGCGGGCAACAATCTGATAAGAAAACGCGGCAAAACCTCCCTTGGTTTGTTTTACAATATCGTAGGTGGTCCGGCCAACTTCACGGTCTATCAGCTTGGTTAAAATCTGTCCCTGAGTAATTGTTAGTTCCTTTATTTCGCGGTTAAACATGTCTTTAATTTCTTTATCACATTGTTTAACCAGTTGTTTTTGTTCCTTTTTCTCCGGTGTCCGGGCCAGGTCCTGTTCAAGTTGCTCATACCTGCGTTTGGCAAATAGAGCATAAGGCATTACTTTTAACACATTGTATCTTAAACGGTTGTAAGCTGCTTGTTCGGCAGGAGACTTCCATATCCTGGCCGCATAAATAGAAACATCTTCCAATTGCATCCACGGAATCATCACCCCATTATCGTTGGTAGAGGCTACTCTGATTGTATCGCTCTTACCCAATTTTGGGAATACAGGGGCAGCTGGTTCCTGCGCCTGCAGTGAAACACCGTAAATCATTACAATACAAAGAAAAAAGAGCCCTTTAATTTTCATAAATTTATACTTTTACAAAGTTAGGTGTTATTTCATATATTAGTTGTTCCACAGAACTAATATAAGTTTTATTCATAAATAAGACGCAATTTTTACGCAAAAAATACAAATGAAAACAGAGTTAGTGATTGATTTAGAGGCAGAAAAGCAAGAGATTCTTAAAAGATACAGGGCATTATTACGCGCAAGTAAATCTACTTTACAGAAGGGCGATAAAAAGGAAATCCGTAAAGCGTTTGATATGGCACTCGAAAGCCATAAAGATATGCGCCGAAAATCGGGTGAACCCTATATTTATCACCCCATTGCCGTGGCACAAATTGCCGCCGAAGAAATCGGTTTGGGCACTACCTCTATTGTGTGCGCTCTGTTGCACGATGTAGTGGAAGACACTGACATTACTTTAGAAGATATTGAACGAGAATTTGGTAAAAAAACCGCTAAAATTATAGATGGCTTAACCAAAATTTCGGGTGTTTTTGATACCAACAGCTCTTTGCAGGCCGAGAATTTCCGTAAAATGCTGCTTACCCTGGCCGACGATGTGAGGGTAATCCTGATTAAACTGGCTGATAGGTTGCATAATATGCGTACCATGGATTTTATGCCACGGCACAAGCAGCTTAAAATCGCATCCGAAACCATTTATCTATACGCTCCCCTCGCCCACCGCTTAGGTTTATATGCCATAAAATCAGAATTGGAAGATCTTTCCATGAAATATCTCGATCCTGATACCTATAAATTTATTGCCAAGAAACTCAACGAGAAAAAAGCAGAGCGGGCGCTGTTTATCAAAAAGTTTGTTGAGCCTATTGATGAAATAGTGCACGAACAAGGATTGGTTGCTGATGTATACGGCAGGCCAAAGTCAATCCATTCCATCTGGAACAAGATGAAAAAGAAAAACATCCCTTTCGAAGAGGTATACGATCTTTTTGCTATCCGGATTATCCTGGATTCGGCACCCGAAAATGAAAAGGCAGATTGCTGGAAAGCTTATTCAATAGTTACCGATTTATACCGCCCCAACCCCGACCGTTTACGCGACTGGGTTTCATCGCCAAAAGGAAATGGTTACGAAAGTTTGCATACAACTGTGATGGGGCCACGCGGCCAATGGGTAGAAGTGCAAATCCGTACCCAAAGAATGAACGAAATTGCCGAAAAAGGTTTCGCTGCACACTGGAAATACAAAGAATCGAGCAACGACAACGGACTTGACCAATGGATCCAGAAAGTACGCGAAATGCTGAATAATCCGGAAGCCAATGCTTTGGATTTTCTCGATGATTTCAAAATGAACCTCTTTTCGGACGAGATTTTCATTTTCACACCAAAAGGAGCTTTAATCCAGTTGCCATTAGGCGCTACCGCTTTAGATTTTGCTTTCGAGATTCATACTGACGTAGGCGCAACCTGTATTGGTGCCAAGGTTAACCATAAACTTGTACCTATTTCTTACAAATTGCAAAACGGCGATCAGGTAGAAATCATTACCTCCAGCAAGCAAACGCCAAAAGAAGACTGGCTCAATGTAGTGGTTACTGCAAAGGCCAAGTCGAAAATCAAGTCATCACTAAAAGAAGAAAAGCGAAAAATTGCCGAAAATGGCAAAGAGATTTTAGAAAGAAAGCTGAAATCGCTTAAAATCACCTACAATACCGATAACCTTCAAAAACTGAGTTATTTCTTTAAACTACCCTCAACGCAGGAGCTCTTTGTTAATGTTGCCCTGGGCAAAATAGAACTTAAAGACATTAAAGAATATTTATCAAGTGAGAAAGAAGTAGAAAGCAGGGCTCCTGAGCGACCAGAAAACCTAACGGTTGATATGGTTAAAACCAAGATTAAAGGCTCAGAAAATGATATTTTATTAATTGGCGAAGACCAGCAGAAAATAGATTATACCCTGGCCGCCTGCTGTAATCCGATTCCGGGCGATGATGTTTTTGGTTTTGTTACCGTAAGTGAAGGAATAAAAATCCACCGCACCAATTGCCCGAATGCAGCCCAGCTGATGTCGAATTATGGCTATAGGGTAGTTAAAGCCAAATGGAATAAACAACAGGAACTTACCTTCTTAACCGGTTTACGCATTGTAGGGATCGATGATGTTGGTTTAATTAATAACATCACCAGGGTTATTTCTACCGACTTTAAGGTGAACATGCGGTCGATTACTGTTGATACCAATGAAGGAATATTTGACGGATCGATTATGATTTTTGTAAACGATACCGAACATTTAGAAAACCTGATTAAAAATTTGTTAAAAGTTAGAGGAGTTACCGGGGTTACAAGGTTTGATGCATAATTAGTCCGAAAGTGGGAAGTCCGGAGTCGGAAGTCAAGGTGGTAAGTTATACGCTATTTTCAGACTGAACTTTGAACCTCGGTCTTGCCGACCTCCGACTTATTACAACATTTCAACAATCTAACCCTCGAACAATCAAACTAATTGACTACCTTTGAATGGAGTTTAAAAACTATGTCTGAACAAAAAACAAATGAGCTCGTTCGCAAGATTTTTGAGGCTTATTTAGAGAACAAAAATCTACGTAAAACACCAGAGCGTTTCGCTATATTGGAAGAAATATATTCAAGAAATGACCACTTTGATGTAGAAACCCTGTACATCCACATGAAAAACCAGAAGTACCGCGTTAGCCGCGCGACGGTTTACAACACGCTGGAGTTATTGGTTTCGTGCGATTTAGTTACCAAGCACCAGTTTGGTAAGAACATGGCGCAATTCGAAAAATCTTATGGTTACCGCCAGCACGATCACGTAATCTGTATCGAATGCGGTAAAGTAGTAGAATTCTGCGACCCCCGGATACACCAGATCCAAACCATGGTTGGTGATCTCTTAAAATTTGATGTTAAACACCACTCGTTAAACCTGTATGGTTTCTGCTCTGATTGCAGTATGGCCAATAAAGTAAACGAAAGTGTCGCTACAGCAGCAAATCTGGAAACAAATTAAATTATAATACAAATAAAACCAGCTTAATTTATTAAATAATGACGCAAGTAGATGTACTTCTCGGCCTGCAATGGGGCGATGAAGGAAAGGGAAAAATCGTTGATGTACTAAGTCCAAAATATGATCTTATTGCCCGTTTCCAGGGCGGCCCAAATGCCGGACATACTTTAGAGTTTGATGGCAAAAAATTCGTTTTAAATACCATCCCATCAGGAATTTTTAACGAAAAAACCATGAACCTGATCGGAAATGGTGTAGTAATAGACCCTATTATCTTAAAAAGAGAATTAGATAATTTAAAAAAAGCTGGTCATGATCCTGTTGCCGATGGTAAACTGGTTATTGCCCGTAAAGCACACTTAATTCTACCTAGTCACCAGTTACTGGATGCAGCCAACGAGGCACGCATGGGTAAAAACAAAATTGGTTCTACGCTAAAAGGCATCGGTCCAACTTATATGGATAAAACCGGCCGTAATGGTTTACGCGTTGGCGATACTACCCTACCTGATTTTAAAGAGCGCTATGCTAAACTAGTAGAAAAACATACTGAAATTCTTTCTCACTACGAAGGTTTCGAATATGAATTGGCTGAAAAAGAAGCTGCTTTCTTCGAAGCTATTGAGTTCTTGAAAACTATCCCTCATGTAGATAGTGAGCATTTTGTAAACGGTTACCTGAAAGAAGGCAAAGCTGTTTTAGCAGAAGGCGCACAGGGAACTTTATTAGATGTTGATTTTGGTTCTTATCCTTTCGTTACTTCAAGCAACACTACTACTGCTGGTGCCTGCACCGGTTTAGGTATTGCTCCAAATAAAGTTGGTGCTGTTTATGGCATCTTCAAAGCTTATTGCACCCGTGTAGGTGGTGGTCCTTTCCCAACTGAGTTAGACAACGAAGTTGGTGAGAACTTACGTGCCTTAGGTCATGAGTTTGGTGCAACCACAGGCCGTGCCCGTCGTTGTGGCTGGATTGATCTTCCTGCATTAAAATATGCCATCATGTTAAACGGTGTTACCGAATTAATTATGATGAAAGCTGATGTTTTAGATACTTTCGATACCATTTACGCTTGTACACACTACGAATATAATGGCGAAACGATTGATTATATGCCTTATGATATCATTTCTATCGAACCGAAACCAGTATTAAAAGCAATTGATGGCTGGGCGACTGATGTAACTAAAATTACTTCGGTTGATGAAATTCCGGCTAAATTGACTGAATACATTGCTTTCTTAGAAAAAGAATTGCAAGTACCAATCAAATTCCTTTCGGTAGGACCAGACAGGGCACAAACTTTAGAATTACATTAATATATCTTCAAACCGATAGATTTCTCCCAGCCTTTAGAGGCAGGCTCTTTGGTTGAAAATGACGGAAATACATAAAAAGCAATCCAAAACGGATTGCTTTTTTGTTTTAACAATCTTCATCTCGACTGTAGCGCAGTGAAATAGAGATATATACCTCGAAATAGATTTCTCGACTCCATTGCACTCCGCTCGAAATGACGATATCCTTAATCAAGAAGTTTCAATCAAAAGATAAAAATTAATTGCTTACAATTACCAGCGCTATTTTTACCTTTGCCGCAGCTTGGAAACCTTACAAAACATATCAGATTTTAAACAAAAAGCACTACACTGGGCTAACCAGTTCGATGTTTGCTGCTTTCTTGACTCCAACGAATATAAAGACGCTTACTCGGCCTACGATTTTGTAATTGCAGCAGGAGTACAAAGCGAACTAAAATGTGCCTCAGGTACTGCTTTTGATCAGTTTAAAGCGTTTCAGTCGATCAATAAGCAATGGCTTTTCGGTTTTTTCAGTTACGATCTTAAAAACGAAACGGAAAATTTGCAATCTAATCATGCAGATCAGTTAAACTTTCCGGATTTATATTTCTTTATTCCAGAATACCTTATTGCGTTTAAAAATGGTAAAATTGAAATATTAATTGGCGATCGAACCATTTTAGATGAAATCAACAGCTTTCCATTCAAAAGCCAAAATTTACCGGTAACGTTAAATATCAATCAAAAAATTTCAAAAGCGCAGTACATCAGCAAAATTGAAAGTTTAAAAAGCCATATCATCCGTGGCGATATTTATGAGGTTAATTTTTGTCAGGAATTCTTTGCAGAAAATGCACAGATTAATCCTGTTGCAACTTTTGAAGCGCTAAACCAACTTTCGCCAACCCCATTTGCAGGTTACTTTAAAGTGTACAACCAGTATATTTTATCGGCCACGCCCGAAAGGTTTATGTGCAAACGTGGCAACCGTTTAATATCACAACCGATTAAAGGAACAGCAAAGCGCAGTACAAATCCTGATATTGATGAACTGATTAAACAGAATCTAAGAAACGATATTAAAGAGCAGGCTGAAAATGTAATGATTGTTGATTTGGTGCGTCACGACCTTGCCAAATCAGCTGTTAAAGGTACTGTAAAGGTTGACGAGCTTTTTGGCATTTACAGCTTCCCACAGGTGCACCAGATGATCTCGACTATTAGTTGTGAGCTCGATCCGGAGATCCACTTTATCGATGCCATTAAAAATGCCTTCCCCATGGGCTCTATGACAGGTGCACCTAAAGTTAAGGCCATGCAGCTTATTGAACAATATGAAGAAACCAGACGCGGTATTTATTCAGGTTCTTTTGGATGTATCAGTCCGGATGGAGATTTCGATTTTAACGTGGTTATCCGCAGCATTTTATTTAATGCTGAGTCCAAATACTTGTCCTTTCAGGTGGGTGGAGCCATTACCTATCAATGCGATGCAGAGAAAGAATATGAAGAATGCTTGCTTAAAGCCAGCGCCATTTTGAAGGTTTTGGGCGGATAGTTGTTCATTAGTTTAATTGTTCACCAGGCATTAGTTCATTGAACCAGCGCAAAGCGACCCGCTTATACTAACTGTCGTCATCTCGACTGGAACGCAGTGGAGTGGAGAGATCTATCTCAAAGTAGATTTCTCGACTGCGCTGCGCGCGAAATGACGATCTCACTATATGATAATAATCAAAAAAGGTGGAAAGTTTATGCATCATGCAAAACCTTCCACCTTTCTACCTTAAGCCTTCTACCTTACTTCTTATAGTATTGTTGTGCTTCTGGCAAATATTTTTGAATCTGCGCAATACGCGTTTCATCGCTAGGGTGAGTGCTTAAAAACTCGGCCGGTTTTTGTGCTCCGGCTGATGCTGCCGACATCCGGTTCCAGAAACTGGTTGCACTTTGTGGATTATAACCGGCCATAGCCATAAAAATTAAACCTAAACGATCGGCCTCTAACTCCTGGTTACGGCTAAATTTAAGCATCGCAACAGGGGTACCTACGCCATAAAGCGTATTGAAGATAGATTGGGTTTTTGGATTTTTAGATAAGGCTACACCTGCCGCTGCACCTATACCCTGCGCAACCATTTCCTGTGACATGCGTTCGGCTGAGTGGCCTGCAATGGCGTGTGCAATTTCATGCCCCATTACCGTAGCTAAACCGGCATCATCTTGTGTTACCGGTAAGATTCCGGTATATACTACAATTTTGCCCCCTGGCATACACCAGGCATTTTTTTCATTGTTTTGTACTACATTCACTTCCCACTGGTAATCTGCAATTAAATTACCATAGTTATTGCTATTCATATACGATTTTACGGCGGTAATTAAGCGGCTGCCGATAGTTTTCACCTTTAAGGCTTGCGCATTAGATGCTGGTAAAACCGTCGTTTTATTTTCTGTTAAAAAGGTATTATATGCTTGAAATGCCATTGGCAAAACCTGATCGTTGCTTACCAGATCAAACCGGCTACGGCCGGTTAAAGGCACTGTAGAACAAGAGTTGAACAGTAAAACACCAGCAACGCTTGCTGTTAAAAATAACTTTTTCATTTTTTATAAATTTAGTTTTCTTGGTTATTCAACAATCATTACAGTTCCGTTTTTAAGCCGGAAATAAGAATTGTTTCACAAAATCTGTCGTTAATGATATCCATCCCTTATTTGTAATATCCATATTAACAGGAATATTGAAAATAAGTTTTCGATAATGTACTTGTTAATTAATTAGCTTTTTTCTTAAACAAATACACTTTAGATTCTTTGCCTTTAAGCAATCTTTCGAGGTTTTTTTGGTGGGTGACTAAAATGAGTACACAAACCACCATTCCGTATAGTACTTCCGATTTTATGGAAACTTGAAACAGAAAAACTACACTGAGCGGAAAGGTAAATCCGGCACAGATGGAACTTAACGAAACATATTTCGTAATCAGCAATACAATAACAAAAACCAGAACACAAAGCATAGATGCTTCGAAGTTAACTGCCAAAATCATTCCAAAAAGTGTGGCAACTCCTTTCCCCCCGCGAAATCCGGCAAAAACAGGAAATAAATGTCCCATTACTGCGGTTACGCCCAAGGCAAGCTGGTAATTTACAAATGGTGCAGAATTTTGTGGCCCGGTTACAGATAAACCGATTAAATAAGCCAGATTGGTTGCAGTATAGCCTTTTGCAATATCGATAATCATTACCGCAATACCGGCTTTCTTGCCCAATACCCTAAAAGTATTGGTAGCGCCTGCATTACCGCTGCCATATTCTCTAACGTCAACGCCATAAAAGGCCTGACCAAGCCATACAGCTGTTGGTATCGATCCAAAAAGGTAAGCTAATAATAAAGCACTGAGCGAATAAACCGTAACCATAGCCTACAATGATACAAAAAATAAGCTTTTAATTTTAGCGCAAATCACTTTAGTATGCTTTTAAACTCATATCCAGGCTCTTTACAGAATGTGTAAGCGCGCCCATTGAAATAAAATCTACTCCGCATGCCGCATATTCGGCTACATTCTCTTCGGTTATACCTCCCGATGCTTCAGTAATGAATTTCCCATCAATTAAGGCTACCGCAGCCCTAAGGTTTTCGAAACTGAAATTATCGAGCATAATGCGGTCTACACCACCAATGGCTAAAACCTCTTTCAGCTCTTCTAAATTCCGTACTTCGATCTCAATCTGGAGATTTTTATTTTGATCGGAAAGATATTGTTGAGCAGCCTTAATCGCGTTCGAGATCCCGCCTGCATAATCAACATGGTTATCTTTAATCAAAATCATATCGTAAAGCCCGATGCGGTGATTAACACCTCCACCTATTCTCACTGCCCATTTCTCTAAATAGCGCAGGCCAGGTGTAGTTTTACGGGTATCTAAAATTTTTGTTTTGGTCGCTTTCAGTAAAGAAACAATGCGGTTGGTTTTAGTAGCAATGCCACTCATGCGTTGCATGCAATTTAAAACCAAACGCTCGGCAATCAGTATTGCGTGGGTACTTCCGGTAACGGTAAGCGCAATATCTCCAACTTTCACTACATCGCCGTCGTGCAACAATACATCAACTTTTAATCCAGCATCTACTTCCTTAAAAATGGCTAGAGCAAGTTCTATTCCTGCCAGTATACCATCTTCTTTAATAATGAGTTTTGCTTTTCCTTGTGTGCCCGATGGAATGGTTGATAAGGAGGTATGATCACCATCGCCAACATCTTCAGTAAGGGCATTTTTTATGAATTGATGTATAAGTTGAGTATCCAAAATGTAGATTTTAATGTCGCAAAAATAAGAATTATTTGTTAGCAGACAATTTACTGATGGATATAAAGATATGATGAATGGCTGAATACCCGATTTTAATCCTTTGCTGGTTCGATTCTCAACTCTGTAATCGAAAATGCCGTATTAAACTTTTTCATGGTAATCGAAACCCTGAACGTTTCTTTGGCAGTACTTAAAATAACGACACCAAAACGGTAATTGGGGTTGGTATTAATTTTATGAAAAATACTTGTTTTAGTAGGTGGGTGCTTGACAAAAAAGTCTCTTAAAATTTGTTCACCTTGTGCTTTTGAGTATACATCTTCCTCATCAACAATAATCAGTTCGATGGTAGAAGCGAAATTTTTGGCAATTTCTTTGGCATTGCCTGCCTTAAAATACGACGACAAATCATCAATAATATCAGCCTGGATAGCTATGGGACGGCATAATGATGATAAACTAAAGATTAATAAGAATAAGCTCCGGATCATTTCTGTATTTTATACAGAAGCGTACAGCTAAAATTATGCCATTAGCATATCAAAAAAAGGATTTCTTAATTTGTATAACATTCAATAAAGTTATATTTGCCATATAAACAAAACACTAAAACAGGTTTAAAGTAAAAATGTTTTAATGTTGATCAATAATTTTCAAAATAAAGATGGTAAACAATAAAAAACTCGCGCTTATAATTCTGGATGGTTGGGGCTACGGAAAACAAGATAATTCTGATGCTGCCTACGCTGCTAACACTCCTTTTTTCGATTCGTTATTACAGAATTATCCAAATTCTAAGCTTGAAGCATCTGGTGAAGCCGTAGGTTTACCAGCCGGACAAATGGGAAACTCGGAAGTGGGCCACATGAATTTAGGTGCCGGCCGCGTGGTTTACCAGGAACTGGGCAGAATAAACAAAGCCATTGCCGACCGCGAACTGCACAATAGCCCTGTTTTAGTAAGCGCATTCGATTATGCCAAAAAGAACAACAAATCAGTACACTTTATCGGTTTGGTATCAAATGGAGGTGTACACGCTCATATTGAGCATTTAAAAGCACTTTGCGATGCCGCGAACGAATCGAACGTAAAAAGTTATGTTCACGCCTTTTTAGATGGCCGCGATACCGACCCGAACTCAGGTTTAGGTTTCATTACCGATTTACAAAACCACATTCAACATACAGATGCTAAACTAGCTTCTTTAATTGGCCGTTATTACGCTATGGACCGCGACAACCGTTGGGAACGTGTTAAACAGGCTTATGATGTAATGGTTAACGGTATTGGCGAAAAGACACAGGATGCTTTGGCTGCCATCAAAAAATCGTACGATGAAAACATTACCGACGAGTTCTTAAAACCTGTTGTGCTAACACAGGATAACGGTGCTCCGGTAGCAACAATCCAACCTGATGATGTGGTGATTTGCTTCAACTTCCGAACAGATAGAGGGCGTGAAATTACAACTGCGCTAACGCAAAAAGATTTCCCAGAGCAACAAATGCACAAACTGCCATTGTATTATGTAACCATGACTACCTACGATGAGAGTTTTGAAAAAGTAAATGTAATTTTCACTAAAGATGACCTGACCAAAACCATCGGGGAAGTTTTGGCCGAAAACAATAAAAACCAGATCAGAATTGCAGAAACAGAAAAGTACCCGCACGTTACTTTCTTTTTCTCAGGCGGCAGGGAAGCTGAATTCGCAAACGAAAAACGCATTTTAATCCCTTCGCCAAAAGTGGCAACCTACGATTTGCAGCCAGAAATGAGTGCTGCAGGAATTACTGATGCCATTACCAAAGAAATGGAAACCGGTTGGGCAGATTTCATTTGTTTAAATTTTGCAAACCCTGATATGGTTGGTCATACCGGTGTTTTTGAAGCTGTAGTAAAAGCAGTAGAAACTGCCGATAAATGTGCAGAAACTGTAGTTAAAACCGGACTGGCAAATGGCTATTCATTTATCCTTCTGGCAGATCATGGCAACTCTGAATATATGGTTAATGGCGATGGCTCGGTTAACACTGCCCACACCACCAATCTGGTTCCATGTATTCTAATTGATAATGACTACAAAACCATTGCCGACGGTAAACTAGGCGACATTGCCCCTACTGTTTTAAGGATCTTAGGTGTAGATATTCCGGCCGAAATGACTGGAAACGTTTTAGTATAATGACTAAAAAACGATACATAGCGGTATTTGCCCTGACTTTGCTTTCCTGTAACCAACGGAAAGCTGCCGATGCAAATACCAGCTTTTTATATTTCGACATTAAGGGCTATTTTGGAAAGGAAATAGTTCGTTTGCAAAAACTCAACCCAACTGTACAAAAAACAGTAAGCGTAAATGGAGCGGCCGAAAATAAATCGGCCACCATTACCGACTGGCAGAAAGAGCTGGCCATTTTTGTAAATGCCGATATCAATAAAACCTCCTGGCGCGGAAGTTTTAAAATTGCACAGGAAAATGGTTCCGATGTCTATACTTCAGACAATAAAAAGATCCCGGTTAAAAAAATTGTGGTTGAAAAGCACGATTTAAAAATTAATAAGGTTGAAATTATCATCGATAATAAAAACATCCTATACCGATCGCAGGATACCCTAACCTATTACCCTGATAGTTTGTACCGGATAAACAAACAGCAAAAAATCAGGCTGTTAAACCTTAAAAAATACCTGATTATTGGTAAGTTGAAATAAAAAAAGGAGCCCCGACCAAATCGAGGCTCCTTTTACATTAAAGGGTATGGTTATTTATTTTAAGGTAGCAATCTGCGCCTTATCGTAAGTTACCCAATCAATAATATCTTTTCTAAGCGGCTGCAAAGTCAATACTTTCTGGAAATCGGCAATCGAATTATTAAAAAGTGCAATGCAAGCTGCTTTCTCGTCTTTTTTCTTGGCTTTAAACGATTTAAAGATTGCATAATCTTTATAGGCTAAACCACGGTTCTGAAACATTTGGGTATCTTCTTCACCACTAATTTCAATAGCCTTGGTAAAATCTTTAAGCGATGCCTGGTAAAAATTGTCGCGCATGGTACTCAACGATTCTTTCGGATCGTTAGCAATTTTTAATCTGGCAATTCCACGGTAATAGTAGGCAGAAACTTCATTTGGTTTTACTACAAGCAAACGGCTGTAAGTATCTATACATTTTTCATACTCCCGGTTCTGGAAATACGAATAACCAAGCATCTGCAATACATTTGCATTGTCAGGTGTCTTGGCACTGGCTTTTTCCAATTGTGCAGCGGCTGTTTTATAATCACCTTTCATCATTGCCTGCATGCTTCTTTCGTAGTTACCCTGTGCAAAACTGCCTGTTGATGAAAAAATAATAAGTGCTATAATCGCCTGTTTAAAATAGTTCATGTATGATTAATAAGTTTAACAAATCTAACGTCCAATACAATATATAGGACAATTTTTTTGCAATATAATCCTATTCTGATAATTTAAAAGTTTTAATTTCTTTTGTTCGGGCACAAAGTCACCAAACATTAGCTTAAACGCAAAAAAATACTTTATATGATATTGAAGGAAATATTTAAATTGCCCTGCCTTTTTAACATAACATTAATATAATTTTTACTTTGGCACAAGAGTTGAAATTGTTAACTTAATATAAAAATTAAACAAAGTGAATACGATCAAACTGCCAGTTTGTCGTTAGCGGAAAATGTGATAATGAGTAAACAAGATATATTTGATTTCCATACAGCTATGCCAATAATCAATGAAGATACAGAGTTTTTTCCCTTAATGTCTCAACAAGACGAGGAGGAAATGAACAATGAGGAAACGCCTGAAAGCCTGGCCATATTGCCTTTGCGGAATACCGTTTTATTTCCAGGTGTAGTTATTCCGATTACAGTTGGAAGGGATAAATCGATAAAACTAATTAAAGAAGCTTACAAGGGGAACAAAATTATTGGGGTAGTTTCTCAAAAAGACGTATCGATCGAAGATCCGACTTTTGAGCAGCTAAACACCGTTGGTACCGTTGCAAACATCATTAAACTGTTGCAAATGCCCGATGGTAACACCACAGTAATTATACAGGGTAAGCAACGTTTCAGCTTAATTGAAGAGGTTCAGAACGAGCCTTACATTAAAGCTGTTGTTAAAAAATTTGAGGAGCAGAAACATAAAGCAGACAAAGACTTTAAAACACTCATTGCGTCGATACGCGAAATGTCGGCACAAATTATTCAGCTTTCGCCAAACATTCCGAGCGAAGCCAGTATTGCGCTTAAAAACATCGAAAGTAATTCATTTTTGATCAATTTCATTTCATCAAACATGAATGCCGAAATGGCCGATAAGCAGAAAATCCTGGAAATGGACAAACTGCAGGAAAGGGCTCAAAAAGTAATGGAGCTTTTAATGGTAGAGTTACAGATGCTTGAACTGAGAAATCAGATCCAATCGAAAGTACGTACCGATTTAGATAAGCAACAACGCGATTATTTCTTAAACCAGCAGTTAAAAACAATTCAGGAAGAGTTGGGTGGCAATTCTGCCGATTTAGAATTTGATGCTTTACAGGAAAGGGCCAAAAAGAAAAAATGGACCAAAGCTGTTGCTGCGCATTTTGATAAAGAATTAGACAAGCTGGGTAGAATGAACCCTGCCGCACCAGATTATTCGGTACAGTTAAATTATTTAGAACTCCTTCTGGATTTACCATGGAGCGAGTTTACAAAAGATAATTTCGATCTGAAAAGAGCACAACGTATCCTGGATAAAGATCACTTTGGTTTAGAAAAAGTGAAACAGCGTATTATCGAATACCTGGCCGTACTGAAACTAAAACAAAATATGAAAGCCCCTATTTTATGTTTGGTTGGCCCTCCAGGGGTTGGTAAAACATCATTAGGCAAATCGATCGCCAAAGCTTTAGGTCGTAAATATGTGCGTATGGCATTGGGCGGTATCCGCGATGAAGCTGAAATTCGTGGTCACCGTAAAACCTATATTGGTGCTATGCCTGGCCGTATTATTTCTTCTATAAAAAAAGCAGGTGCCGATAACCCGGTATTCGTATTGGATGAGATCGATAAAGTAGGAACCGACCACCGGGGCGATCCATCATCGGCTTTACTGGAGGTTTTAGATCCTGAACAAAACAATGCTTTCTATGATCATTATGTAGAAATGGATTACGATTTATCGAACATCCTGTTTATTGCTACAGCAAACTCTTTAAGCACCATACAGCCTGCCTTGCTTGATCGTATGGAGATTATTGAAGTAAACGGCTACACCATTGAGGAAAAAATCGAAATTGCCAAAAAATACCTGTTGCCGAAACAGAAAGAAAACCATGGCTTGCAAACCAAGGATATTACCCTTAAACCTGCGCTGATTGAGAAGGTGATTGAAGATTATACCAGAGAATCGGGCGTGCGTGGTTTAGAGAAAAAAATAGGTTCACTGGTTCGTGGTGTGGCTACAAAAATTGCCATGGAAGAAAGCTACGATGCGAACTTAAATCCGGAAGATGTAGAGCGTATTTTAGGTGCGCCGATTTACGATAAGGATTTGTACGAAGGCAACGAAGTGGCTGGTGTGGTTACAGGCCTGGCCTGGACAAGTGTTGGAGGCGATATTTTATTTATCGAATCGAGCTTAAGTCCCGGAAAAGGTAAATTAACCTTAACCGGTAACCTGGGAGATGTAATGAAAGAATCGGCTGTAATTGCCCTGGCTTACCTACGTGCACATGCAGCAGAGTTCGGTATCGATTATACCTTATTTGATAACTGGGATGTACACGTGCACGTGCCTGCAGGCGCTACGCCAAAAGATGGCCCTTCGGCTGGTGTAACCATGCTTACCGCATTAACTTCGGCCTTTACCCAACGCAAAGTTAAACAACACCTGGCCATGACGGGCGAAATTACTTTACGTGGAAAAGTACTTCCTGTGGGTGGAATTAAAGAAAAAATCCTGGCTGCAAAAAGAGCAAACATCAAAGAAATTATCCTTTGCAAAAGCAACCGCAAAGATATTTTAGAGATTAAAGAAAGCTATATCAAGGACCTAAAATTCCATTACGTAAGTGAAATGAGCGAAGTGATTGACTTGGCCCTCACCAAAAACAAAGTAAAAAAACCATTGGATTTAAGCGTTAAAATTGCGCCGATTGTAAACTAATTTATAATCTTTTGACAGAGAACGATTAAAAATCCAATTACAATAAATACTTTTATAGTCCCGATAATCATCGGGACTTTTTTATGAAATCACTTTTAGCTGCTTTAGTTTTTTGTCTGGTTGTATCAACCGGTTTTGCACAATCCTTTAAAAACGAATTTGGTTTTAAAACCGAAAACGATGCCTATCTGGCCACTTTAAACGACCGCTATTATACCAACGGGTTATTTATTTATTTCCGCAGGGCTTTAAATACCGAAAAGCTATCGGATAAAATCGAGAAAAAAACCTACGAAATTTCTGCCGGACAAAAAATGTACACACCTTACTGGGGTCAGGTACCCAACAAAGAAGATCAGGACCGTCCCTTTGCCGGTTACTTATACGCAGGTGCAGCTTACTCGGTTTTTTACAAAAACGAAAGTGTTTTAAAAACCAGTGTAGAATTGGGTACGGTTGGTCCCAACTCGCTTGCTCAAACTGCACAGCGCTTTTTGCATAAAACAGTTGGCTTTTACACTCCGGCTGGCTGGGATTACCAGATTAAAAATGAAGTAGCTGTAAACTTAGCCGCAAATTACAGCAAGCTCATTTTCAGGCCAGAAGATCCAATTGCCGATATCAGTGCTCAGGGTTATGCCAATTTAGGCACTACATTTTCAGGTTTGGGAGCTTCAGTTTTATTCAGGGCTGGTAAAATCAATCAATTGTTCAACACCGCTTACCATAATGCAGTAATTGGAAATGCTAAAACCAAAAGCCTAAACAACTCAGAGTTTTTCTTTTACGTAAAACCGCAACTCAATTTTGTGGCTTACGATGCAACCATTCAGGGAAGTATGTTTAAAGACAATAGTCCCCTAACTTTTGGCGTTAAACCCATTGTTTTTGAACAACAGTTTGGGGTAAACTACAGCTCGAAGAGGTTTACGGCCGATTTTAATATCATTTTTAAAACCAAGGAAGTTAAAAGTGTAGCCAAGGCGCAAAATTATGGTGGCTTAAGCTTGTACTATAGGTTTGGAAAAATATAGCTGAATTGTGATATGGCTTAATTATTAGTAACTACGCTATTGCTTCGGTCAAACACCATCCGATTAATTGGTTAATTGTATAAACCGATTAACCAAAAATTGATATGTCATACTTTTTAAACCCATTAACTAAAACAAAGAAGGGCGATTTTGATCGCCCTTCTTTGTTTATTAATTTTTCAACTTCACTGTTTTAGCCGCAAAATATTGTTCGATGTAAGCTTTTACCTCAGCTTTTTTTACCGAATCATTAATAAAGTTGTATATGGGAACCAAGCCATCATCTGAAGCTCCAATGAAACGCGCTTTATCTTCAGTAGTTGAAGCAACCCAGTTATTCAAATTTAAAATCACCCTGTTATTTATGGTTTCGGGTTTTAATTTATTAATATCCCCGCCTGTTGAACGATAATAGATTTTTGCTGAAGCATTATCATTTAAATCGCGGAGTTTAGGTTCGTCTAAATAGCCGGTAGGCAAGCCAAAAGTTCTTTTTAGGGTATAACGTAAGCCTTCCATAATAATCGCTCCTCTCCTTCCATTATCAGGTGCTTCTGCCTGATAAAGCACGTCGAATTTAGAACCTATTTTAATATCGATTAAAACATGAGTTCCATATTTCTCTACAAGCTGCTGAGCACTCAACAAAGTAATATCCCGCTTAAAATCAGCTGTTAAAAAATTATTAACACGTTTTTGATCATCCCAAAAATTATATCTTTTCCAGATCATGTAATGAGAATAGTATCCATAAACATATTTTTTATCGGTAATATCAAAGCCTGGAAATTTATCAATGGTATTCCCAAAAAGTTTCAAGCCATCAGTCGCTTCGTATAAGCTAGAAAATTTTGCTGATAGGTCTGCTGCATTTTCAGCCTGAATAGTTGTCCAAGCCCCTTCAGTTCCTCTTGCAATGTTAACCATGTAACTGGCGCTCGCGTCATAAGCCGAAATGTCGACAACGCTTGCCCTTACAGAAGTCTCATCATTAAATTTATCCGTAACATCATAACCAAATCCCAAATAATTAAACGTTTCGGATGGTTGATATAAAAGCTGGGGTTCTTTTGTTGCTCCATTAACGGTAAAGGCAATATCAGGAGATAATTTTTCTTCCGGGGAGGAATTTGGAGTTTCATCAGGGTTTTTCTTGCAGGCAGCAAGTGTGGCCATAAAGGCCAAGGCTAAGATTGTTCTTTTCATTTGGTTTAATTTGTGTGTAACCTGCACCATCAATTTTGGTGCCTATTTACACCTCAAACCATTCGGCTCATGAGATTTTTTTAACCGACTAGCAAAACAACTAAAAAAGTAGTAAAAAAAGCAGTTAATGAATTAAAAATCAAACATTTTCCTGTTTTTCTTTTTCTCAGCAGTAGCAGCTTTATTTTTTAACCTATTTTCGATAACGCCTTTAGGGATTTTGGTTGGCTTTCTTTTTTTCTGAACAATCAATGCCTTTTTCAGTAAATCAATCAGTTTTACTATCGTTTTCTCTTTGTTGAGCAATTGGCTCCTATCTTGCTGAGAAACAATATGCAGCAATCCTTCAGTATCAAGACGGTTTTGCAGCTTTTCTTTAAGCAAAGCCTTTTCTTCATCAGTAAAATACGCAAAGGTTTCGATATCAAAAACAAGCTCTACCTTACTCGAAACCTTATTTACGTTCTGTCCGCCTTTACCCCCACTACGTGAGGTTTTAAATAAGGCTGATCGTAAAATTTCTTCTCTGCTAGGTAACATGCGGCAAAAGTATAAAGAATATCGATTTAAAAAAAGTTAGCAAACCCAATGGCTTTTTTTACCTTTGTAGCAGAATGAAGAAAAACTTGGTTATAGCTATTGATGGCTATTCATCTTGCGGAAAAAGCACCCTGGCAAAGGCATTGGCTAAAAAATTAGGTTTCATTTATGTAGATAGCGGGGCAATGTACCGTGCCGTTACCCTATATTTTTTGCGTAACCACATTGATGTTACCGACGATGCCAAAGTTGAAGATGCTTTGCAACACATCGAACTAAATTTCCATTCGCGCGATTACGAATCGCATATTACCCTTAACGGCGAAGAAGTTTCTGACGAAATCCGCTTAATGCCGGTTTCAGAAAATGTTAGCGAAGTTTCAGCACACCGGATTGTACGCCATGAAATGGTGAAACAACAACAGCGCATGGGCAGATCGAAAAACATTGTGATGGATGGCCGCGATATCGGCACTACCGTTTTCCCACATGCACCGGTTAAATTCTTCATGACAGCCGATCCAAAAATAAGGGCCGAACGCCGCTTCAAAGAGCTGGAGAGCAAAGGCAATAACGATACCACTTTGGAAGAAGTTTTTGAAAACCTGGCCCACCGCGATTATGCCGATACCACCCGGAAAGAAAGTCCGCTGATTAGAGCAGAAGATGCCATCATTTTAGACAATACAGATTTAACACAAGAAGAGCAACTTACTTTTGCTTTGTATCATGTGGAGCCGTTTTTGGTTCATTAGTCAATAGTTCATTAGTCATTGGTTCATTAGTGAGCTGTGGGCAAAAGAACCTCCGTGTTATTCAGTACATCCGTGGCAAAATAGTTCATTAGTCATCGGCTCATTAGTGAGCTAGGTGCAAAAAAATCTCCGTGTTATTCCGTGCATCTGTGGCAAAATAGTTCATTCCTCAATAGCCAGATACAACCTTAAACTGCCACCTGAATACATTAGAAAAAAATTCATATTTTTAGCACCTAACCCAAATGCAAATATGAAATTAAGATCAATGTGCCTTACGGCATTATTTTTAGTTACCGCAACGTTATGTGCCAATGCCCAAAAAGGCTGGATTAATCTTTTCAACGGAAAAGACTTGAAAGACTGGAACGTTAAAATCTCCAAACACGATTACAAAGAAAATTATGCCAACACTTTCCGCGTTGAAGATGGCTTAATGAAAGTAGGTTATGATGGATACAAAGAATTTGACGACCAATACGGCCATATTTTTTACAAAAAACCTTTTTCGGCCTATCTGTTAAAAGTAACCTACCGCTTTGTTGGCGATCAGGTAAAAGGTGGTCCGGGCTGGGCATTTAGAAACAGTGGTGCGATGCTGCACTGCCAGGATCCGGCAACCATGTTAAAAAACCAGGATTTCCCCATTTCTATTGAAGGACAAATTTTAGGTGGCGACGGCGAACACGAACGCCACACCAGTAATGTTTGTACACCAGGCACCTTAATTAACTACAACGGTAAATTATTTACCCCACATTGTTTAGATTCTAAATCGAAAACCTATGCCGGCGACCAATGGGTAACCGCAGAGTTTTTAGTTTTAGGCGATTCGGTAATTAAGCACATTATTGGTGGTGAGGTAGTTTTAGAATATACCAAACCACAAATTGGTGGCGGTAGCGTTTCTAACTATGATCCTAAAGCCAAAGTTGACGGCAAACCATTAACCTCAGGTTATATTTCTTTACAAAGCGAGAGTCATCCAATCCACTTTAAATCGGTACAGCTGTATGACCTTGAGCCTTACATGAAAAATAAAGCTAAACTGGATAAAGTACTGGCAAAAATTTTAAAAGAGTAAACCATACTGGAATCTGTTTGTTAAATGTTGACGCAATAATTTTAAACCTAAATTAATACAATGCTCAAAACGCTTTTAACCAAACATTTTGCCTTTTTACTTTTTCTTTTCCTGGCCAATTGTGCTGCTGCACAAACTGCATATCAGGTAAAAGATATTCCCGACCCGAAAAACAATGGCGGTGGCTATGTTAGCGACCCCGATAATATTTTAGGCAGTGGTATTGTTGCTTCATTGAACAGTACCATTGCCGATTTTGAGAATAAAACCAATGTTCAGGTCGCTGTAGTTATTGTTAACGATTTCGACCACAACAAAGAAGATTTCGATTTTGCCTACGGGCTGTTTCAGCACTGGGGTATTGGACAGAAAACAAGCAACAATGGCCTCCTCTTATTTATAGCTAAAGACCGGCGCAAATACCGCTTCATTACCGGCACAGGAACCGAAGGCGTTTTACCGGATGTTACGCTTAAACACATTGCCCAAAACAACCTGGTTCCAGCCTTTAAGAAAAATGATTTTAGTACAGGTATAACCAATACCATTAATGCCATTGGTGAAATTATTTTAAACCCCGGCAATAAACAAGAACTTAACCAGCTCTTTACACAACGCGAAACCAGTACTCCTCTCAAAAATTTTTGGTTGCCTTGCCTAGTAATTATCGTGGCGTTTTTCGGTGTGTTTAAAATTGTAAACCGGCAAGCAAAAAGTGGCATTAGCCTGAAAAGCCTTAATAAACAAGAAAACAGCTACGATACAACCATAGCAAAGGGCTGCGCAGGTATATTTATCTTTGCTTTTATTTCGGTATTTGTTGTGGTCTTTACCGAAAGCTTCGAGCTGTTTAGCGGTATCAGGCTTGCACATGTACCCTATATCCTTTTCGGAATTTTAGCAGTGACCCTTTTTTTCAGGTACCTGTTTTATATTTCTTCAATACGCAAAGCACACCAGGACGACGAAAACTTCTTTGATGCTGTTGTCGCCTTCCATAAGAAAAACTGGTGGTTAATCTTTTTTTCTCCAATTATCCTGATTGCGATGATCATCCACCTGATTAAGCGTGTAAAAACCATCGACCGCTTTAAACTAATTTTAGATAGCAAAAACAAAGAAATGGTAAGGGTCGATCGCGATATCAACATAGAAGGTGAACCTTTTTTAACCAAGGGTCAACGCAAGGAAGAAGTAATCCAGGCTTACGACTACGATATTTGGGAAAGTGCCGACCATCAGGAACACATCATTAAAGCCTGGCCTGCCGAAGCCTACAACAGTTATACCGAATGTCCATCGTGCAGCTTTAGAACCTATAAACTGGATAAAAAAGTAACCGTTAAAGCTGCAACTTATAGTCATGAAGGGCAGGCTAAACTGATAAATGAATGCAGCTTTTGCAAGCGCGAAGAATTTATAAAATGGATTACCCTGGCCATGTTGGTTAAGTCTAGTTCTTCCAGTTCTTCTTCGGGTAGCAGCAGCTCTTCATCTTCATCCAGTAGCAGTTGGGGCGGTGGTAGCAGCAGTGGTGGCGGTACAGGAGGTAGCTGGTAAAAAGGTTTTCCATTTAACTTCCGCTTTTATCATACTAATTAAAAGTATTTCCTAATTTTGGAGCACTTAGCACGATGTTTGCTCTTAACGTCGTTGCCAGATTTTTTAATTAAACTGCTTTGCGCAACCCCATACCTATGACCAGAACCTTATTCCTGTTTTTTGCCCTTTTTATGCTCTCGCTTACGGTTAATGCACAAGATATGTATCGTGTTACCGCTGATAAATTAAGGGTTAGGGAAAGTAAAGATGCGAAAAGCAAGATCATTGGCTTTATCCCGAAAAACGAAAATGTAGCCGTTTTAGATGCCAGCGATGCAAAGTTTTACAAGGTAAAAGTAAAAAATGGTGAGGGCTGGACAAGCAAAGACTTTTTAGAGAAAATAGCTCCCGCAACTAAACCTGCCCAACCTGCAGCCAATACAGCAACACCGAATACGCAAACACAAACGGCAACAGCTAGTGAAGACATGTATCGGGTAACGGCCGACGATTTACGTGTGCGCGAAAAAGCCGATGCAAAAAGCAAAATTGTTGGCTACCTGCCTAAAGATGAAAATGTAGCAGTTATCGATTCATCGAATACAACTTTCTTTAAAATTAAAGTAACCAATGGCGAAGGATGGGTGAGTAAAGAATTTTTGGTTCGGGTTTCGCCCGTAAAGGCTCCGGTACAAAAAAATACCATTGCAGCATCGGTACCACAATCGAACAAAGATTATTCGGGTATTATTTTTATTGCTGTGGTAGCGGTTATTTTGTTTGCTATCTTATACTTCTCGCTTAAATACGCCAGTGGCAACAAGTTTATAATTGGTTTCTCAGTAATCGTTATTTTAGTTGTGGGATATTTTTGCTACATCACATTTGTAGCCGAAAAAGTGGTTACGGGCACGTTTGCCAGTGGCGAAGACATCCAGTATAAAACGTTCAATTTTAAATCGAAAGATTCGGTTATCGTGAGCGATGCCTACAACGATTCGATTTTTACCTCAAAATATGTTATTGATGGCGATATGATTAAATTATACGACCAGCAAAACACCATCATGCTATTGATCAGGGATGAACAAACCTTAATTGGTGAGGGTTTTACTAGGGGGACGTTTACAAAGAAATAAAACCATAATTATCAAACGTTTCTACGGAAGCCCGCATCCCGATATTTCATCGGTAGAGAACTATAAGCGATAGCGGGACTGCATTTTCCGATTATTGCTGAACGTTCATTTTCAAATAATTGGCCAAATAAAATGCTTAAAATGCAAAAATAAAACAGTTTCATTTCGAAAAATGGGCCGTCTATAAAAATAACCGCTTCGCCTTTCAGGCACCTCTACTCAAGAGCAAAATTATAAAGCGCTTAAAATCAGCCATATTTATTAAAAAAAACTTTTCCATAATTAAAAAAAGTATTACCTTTGCAGTCCCTAAATAGGGAAAAAAGGAGACAATTAATTAATGGCTAAAAAACAAGTAGCAGAAAAAGAATTAGCAGCTAAAACAGCTGAACTTCAGGGAGAAGGCGGACGCCTGACTGAAAAAGAAACGATTGAATCAGAAGCTGATTCAGTTTCGATCGAATCGATCAAATCATCATTAGCAACACCAAGCGAAGATTTCGACTGGGATGCAGATGAAAAAGTTTTTGGTAACTACAATGAAGCAGACCGTAAAAAGTTTGAAGATATGTATGCCGGAACATTCAACCAGATCACTAAAGGTGAAATCATCAGCGGTATCGTTGTTTCAATCAACAACAAAGATGTAGTATTAAACGTAGGTTTCAAATCAGACGGTTTAGTTTCTACTTCTGAGTTCCGTGATACACCAGATCTAAAAATCGGCGATTCAGTTGACGTATTCGTTGAAGCACCAGAAGATGCTAACGGTCAATTGATCCTTTCTCGCAAAAGAGCTAAAACCCAAAGATCATGGGAAGCAATTAACGAGGCGCTTGAAAATGATAGAATCATCAATGGTTTCGTTAAGAGCCGTACTAAAGGTGGTTTAATTGTTGACATTATGGGCGTTGAGGCTTTCTTACCAGGATCTCAAATTGATATTAAACCTATCCGCGATTACGATGTATACGTGGGTAAAACAATGGAATTCAAAGTTGTTAAAATTAACCATGAGTTTAAAAACGTAGTAGTTTCTCATAAAGTGTTAATCGAAGACGATTTAGAATCACAAAAAGTAGAAATCGTTTCTAAATTAGAAAAAGGTCAGGTATTAGAAGGTACTGTTAAAAACATTACTGATTTCGGTGTGTTCATCGATTTAGGTGGTGTTGATGGTTTACTTCACATTACTGACATTTCTTGGGGCCGCATAGAGCATCCGAAAGAAGTATTATCATTAGATGAAAAAATCAACGTGGTTGTTTTAGATTTCGATGATGAGAAAAAACGTATCGCTTTAGGCTTGAAACAATTAACTCCACACCCTTGGGAGAACTTAAGTGCTGACATTCAAGTTGGTTCTAAAGTAAAAGGAAAAATCGTAACTGTTGCAGATTACGGTGCTTTCTTAGAAATCATCCCAGGTGTTGAAGGTTTAATCCACGTTTCTGAAATGAGCTGGTCACAAAACTTAAGAAACCCACAAGAGTTCTTAAAAGTTGGTGACGAGATCGAAGCTGAAGTTTTAACTTTAGACAGAGACGAGCGCAAAATGAGCTTAGGTATTAAACAATTATCTAACGATCCATGGCAAGAAGTTGCTGCTAAATTCCCGGTTGGAAGCAAGCACAAAGCAACTGTTAAAAACATGACTAACTTCGGTGTATTTGTTGAAATCGAAGAAGGTATCGATGGTTTAATCCACATTTCTGACTTATCATGGTCTAAAAAAGTTAACCACCCTAACGAATTCACTAAAGTTGGTGATGTATTAGACGTAGTTGTTTTAGAATTAGACGTTGATAACCGTAAATTAAGCTTAGGTCACAAACAATTAGAAGAAAACCCTTGGGATACTTTCGAAACGATCTTCACTTTAGATTCGGTTCACCAGGGTACTGTTGTTAAAGTAACTGATAAAGGTGCTGTTATTGCTTTACCATATGGTGTAGAAGGTTTCGTACCAACTAAACACATGGTTAAAGAAGATGGTACTTCAGTTAAAGCTGAAGAAACCAATGACTTCAAAATCATTGAATTCAACAAAGAAGCAAAACGTATCGTAGTATCTCACGCCCGTATCTGGGAAGAGGTTAAAGCTGAAGCTGTTGCTGAAGAAAGAGCAACTAAGAAAAAAGAAGCTAAAGCTGCTGTAACTGCGGTTAAAAAAGTTAAAGATTCTGTAGAGAAATCTACTTTAGGAGACTTAGACGTATTGGCTCAATTGAAATCGCAATTAGAAGGCGAAGAAAGCAAAGCTAAAAAAGGCTAGTTCTTTTTAACTGATAAATTAATCCCGATAGCGAAAGTTATCGGGATTTTTTTTGTTTTAGGTTGCCGTCATTGCGAGAAGGCTTTTTCAGCCGACGAAGCAATCTTTTTGGCATGGGCGCAACGACCGTTGTAAGATTGCTTCGTCGTACCTCCTCGCAATGACCACTTTCTTTATTATGTAACAAAATAATCCGTTCTTCCCTACTTATCTCGCACATCCCTCCTATTATTACTACTTTTGAAGAGCGTAACCTAGTCTTTTCATCATGAGAAAAATTATCTTTTTGTTCCTGATCCTTATTTCGTTCAAAATTTCGGCACAGGAGATCAGTATTATTCCGCAGCCGGTAGCACTTCAATTCAAAGCACAGGAAAAACCTTTTCAATTAGATATTACCACCAGTTTGTATACTGATTTTGGTGGCAATGCCTGCATCAGTTTTCTGGATGAATACCTGAGTAAAAACTACAATTTAAAATTAAAGTGGTTCAAAAACCTGGATCTCAAACGCAAAAATATGATCAACCTGATCATTGATCCATCCCACGTAAAAACCAGTCAATATCAGTTAAACTCAGATCAAAACGCTGTTACCATATTGGCAGGTTCAGATACTGCTGCCTTTTATGGTATCCAGACGCTTATTCAATTACTACCAACAGCCAAAGCCCCTGTACTAACCATTCCGGCTGTTTCAATTACCGATTATCCACGCTTTGGTTACCGTGGCATGCACCTTGATGTGAGTCGCCATTTTTTTGATGTGGCTTTTATTAAACAATACATCGATTATTTAGCCCTCCATAAAATGAATTACTTTCACTGGCATTTAACCGATGACCATGGCTGGAGAATTGAGATCAAAAAATATCCTAAACTAACCGAAATCGGAGCATGGCGCAATGGCAGCATTATTGGTTTATGGCCGGGAAAAGGCAACGAAAACATCAAATATCAAGTTTTACCAAACGAGGTAAAAATTACGCCAAAAGATGCCGTGATTAAAACCGATGGCATTCGCCATGGCGGCTTTTACTCGCAGGAACAGATTAAAGAAGTGGTTGATTATGCAGCTAAACGCTACGTTACCATTATACCAGAGATTGAAATGCCCGCACACAGCATGGCTTTACTTGCTGCATACCCCGAATTAGGCACCGAACCGAACAAAAAGTACGCGGTAGCCGAAACCTGGGGCATGATGAACAAATACAACAATGTACTACAGGCTTCAGATACGACTTTTAAGTTTTTAGAAAATGTTTTAACCGAGGTAATGGCCCTATTCCCATCTCCTTATATTCACATTGGTGGCGATGAAGCATCTAAAGTATGGTGGAAAAAATCGGCCGTTTCGCAGCAGGTTATGAAGGCCAATGGTTTAAAAACCGAAAGCGAGCTGCAGAGCTATTTTATCCGAAGGATGGAGCAGTTTGTTAACAGCAAAGGCAAAACCATCATTGGCTGGAATGAGATTTTACAGGGTGGACTGGCTCCAAATGCAGTGGTAATGAGCTGGCAGGGTGAAAAAGGTGGCATTGAGGCCGCAAAACAAAACCACAAAGCCATTATGACACCCGAAGACAAAATGTACTTTAATCACGCTCAGTTTGCAAAAGAAGATAGTTTAACCGCCAATAAACTTTCGCCTTTAATGGGCGTGTATAATTACGAACCTGTACCGGCAGAATTGAATGCCGAGCAGGCCAGATATATTTGGGGTGCACAGGGCTGTTTGTGGAGCGAATACATCACCAACCCCGCCAAAGTGCAATATCAGCTGTTTCCAAGACTGGATGCCTTAAGCGAAGTTTTATGGAGTCCGAAAGAAAAACGCAACTATACCGATTTCCAAAAACGCCTGAAAACGCAGTTTAAACGATACGATTTGATGGGCATTACCTATGCTAAAAAATACCTTGAAAATTAATTTTACTTCCCTGTAATTTTTTGTCGCCATTGCTTACTAACTGTTCAAAATTAATTAATCAGTTATTGAAGCAATATGGAAACCAAAACCTCAAAACTCGGAACAACAGCATTTTTAATTTGTGTAGTAAGCTGCACCAATTTACCCTACTTTTTAAAATATCCGTTATTGCTTGTGGCGGCAATATC
Source organism: Pedobacter ghigonis (assembly GCF_903166585.1). GTDB lineage: Bacteria > Bacteroidota > Bacteroidia > Sphingobacteriales > Sphingobacteriaceae > Pedobacter > Pedobacter ghigonis. The sequence continues at coordinate 30,141 of NZ_CAESCM010000005.1, read as the reverse complement.
TTTGGTTATCGGAATCTACCAATATCAGAAAACATTAAAATCGACGACTAAACCAGCAGACCAGGCTAAATAAGGTATGATAGCAAAATCTTATCTCGATAAACTCGAAGCACATAAAGGCATTATCTATAAAATGGTAAACCTCTATGCCGATGAGGAGGAAGACCGCAAAGATTTATACCAGGAAATTGTTTTCCATAGCTGGCAGGCTTATCCACGCTTTAAAGGTGAGGCCAAATTTTCGACCTGGCTTTATAAGCTGAGTTTAAATGTATCGCTCTCTTTTTTAAGCAAACAGCAAAAACAAACAAGGCTTAAAACACGTGGGGTATTCGATCATTATTTCGACCCGCCTGAACTATCAGAACGAGCCGACTGGCTATACCGCTGCATTAAACAGTTAACAGAAATTGACCGTAGTATCGTGATGCTGCATCTCGATGGTTTCGATAATACCGAAATCAGTGAAATGATGGGGATATCCCGAAATCATACCAACGTGAAATTACACCGTATTAAACAACAATTAACCACACTTTTAACAGGCAAATAACATGAATTTAGAACAAGAATGGCAAAACCTGGGTGTAGAATTTAGCGCAAAAGCCAACCAGATAGAAACCTCGAAACTCACTATCGATGAAAAAGCACACAGCCTTTTACAGGAGCTGATTTTTAAGTTGAAATGGAAATTAAGGTGGATCAGAATTATTGACCTCCCGCTTTTAGCCCTCGCCATATTTGTTAGCGGCGATTTAAAAATATTGCTTCTGCTCATAGTTGCTACCTACGAGATTTGCAGGGCGCTGGGTGTGCGCGATTTTAATAAAATTAAAACGGCTGTAGATTACAATGCCAACACCAAACAGGTGCTTAACGATAACCTTAAGGCTATAAAAAAGATTTTAAGGGGCGAAACAATTTTCGGGTACATCTTTTTGCCATTGGCTGGCCCCATTGGCTTGCTGGCATACCGTTTATGTGTACACCATACCTTTGAACAAGTAATTCAGTTGCCTAATTTCTTTATACAAATGGCTTTACTGGCACTGGTTGGTATTCCTTTTACCTGGCTTACTAAACGAATGAACAACAGTATTTTTGCCAAACCTTTAAAACAGCTGACCGATAAGCTAAATGATTTAATGGATTAACTGGCTGGCAACCTGTAGCTGGTAAGCACCGGGCGTAATGCCCACAATCTTTTTAAAGGCACGGATAAAATAATTGGCATCACTAAAACCCAGTTCATAGCTAATAGACGCTACTTTACCTCCAGGCTGCGATAAAAGCACTTTGGCCTTATTAATTTTTTCGGTTAAAATAAAATCGTTTGGACTAATGCCCAACTCGCGTTTAAACAGGCGGTAAAAGGTAGCTTTACTCATGCAGGCCTTATCGCTTAAACTATTAATGTTAATCTTCTCGTTTAAATTGGCCTTAATGTAGTTGAGCACAAAAGCCAGTGGGTTATGGTTGGGATTATGGGTATCGCTGTTTAAGATATTCAGGTTCTGGGTTTGCATTATTCTTACCAGCAATTCTTTTAAGGTTAAATCGGCCAGAATATCTTTTTCCTTTGAGCGTTCGGAGCAAATGCGGATCACTTTGTTAATCAGGTAAGCAATTTCCTCATTGTTGTAAAAATGATATTGATCGTAATTTAACAACCACTTTTCGTTACTCCCTTCTTTCGGGAAAAACTCGTTTAAATAAGCAATGGTTTTCTTAATCTGATCCTGATCTATTGCCAGTGCAATACATTGGGTAGGATTTACATTTGAGGCTTCCGGAAAATCAATTTTCATCGTTACTGCCGGCGGAACGATAACGGTTTGGCCCGGAAAGTAGTCAAAACCTTTTTTATCGAACAAGTGCATTACCTTTTTACCCCGAAGCATACTCGTAATTACAAAATCGTTAAAAGTAAGTGGAACCCTGTACGATTCGGTATAGGTTTCAAAAACATTCAGCTCGCAACGCGCTAAAGTATAAGAGGTCCGGTTCTCTACTAAAGTTTGTAAACTTTCCGTTTTACTTAAACTTACCTGATCCAGTACATGTGCCATAACAATAAAGATTTGGTTAGCGAGCATTACTCTACTCAAATATAAAGGTATTTTGGCAAGCTTTGCCACACTGCAACAATAATGCTATCGGTTGAGGCAATTATACTATCATCGCCGCACAATTGCAAGTAGGTTTGTATTAACCAAATCTTAAAACCGTAAAGAAAACAAGAAGGATATCTTTTTCAGAAAGACCCAAAAGTTGTTTTCGAACCGCAAAAATTCAATAATAATTATGGAAAACTTAATTGAAAAACCGGTATTCAAATCCCACTACGATAATTACATCGGCGGAAAATTTGTAGCACCGGTAAAAGGTGCGTATTTCGATAATGTCTCTCCCATTGATGGAAAAGTATTTACCAAAGCCGCACATTCTACCAAAGAAGATTTAGCCCTCGCCGTTGATGCTGCACACGAAGCATTTAAAACCTGGAGTAAAACCTCTTCAACCGAAAGGAGCATTATACTCAATAAAATTGCCCAGCGGATGGAAGATAATCTCGAATACCTGGCCACAGTTGAAACGATTGATAACGGTAAAGCGGTACGCGAAACCCTGGCCGCCGATTTGCCTCTGGGTATCGATCATTTCAGGTATTTTGCTGGCGTAATCCGCGCCGAAGAAGGTTCTCTTTCTGAATTAGATCACAATACCGTATCCTTAATCGTGCACGAGCCTATTGGTGTGGTAGCACAAATTATCCCCTGGAATTTCCCGCTGTTAATGGGAATCTGGAAACTGGCCCCTGCCCTTGCTGCTGGTAACTGCGTGGTTTTAAAACCCGCCGAGAGCACACCGGTATCGATTATGATATTAATGGAACTGATAGGCGATTTACTGCCTCCCGGAGTAGTAAATGTAGTAAACGGTTTCGGCGCAGAACTTGGCCGTGCACTGGTTACCAATCCAAAAGTATCCAAAGCTGCCTTTACCGGCTCTACCCCAACCGGGCGTTTGGTAATGCAATATGCAACTGAAAATATCATCCCGGTTACCTTAGAGCTGGGTGGTAAATCGCCTAATATTTTCTTCAGTTCGGTAATGGCCGAAGACGATGCCTTTTTAGATAAAGCGGTTGAAGGTGCGGTAATGTTTGCTTTAAACCAGGGCGAAATCTGTACCTGCCCTTCCCGTTTGCTGGTACAGGAAGATATTTATGAAAAATTTATCGCCAAAGTTATTGAACGTACAAAAGCGATTAAAATTGGAAGTCCGTTAGACCGTACGGTAATGATGGGTGCTCAGGCTTCGAAAATACAATACGAAAAAATTGCGGCTTACATTAAACTTGGTAAAGAAGAAGGTGCCGAGATATTAACCGGAGGCGAAGTAAATGAGCTTAGTGGCGATTTAGGTGGTGGTTACTACATTAAACCCACCATTTTTAAGGGCCATAACAAAATGCGGATTTTCCAGGAAGAAATTTTTGGCCCGGTGCTGGCTGTTACAACTTTCAAAACCGTTGAAGAAGCCATTGAGATAGCAAACGATACATTATATGGCCTTGGTGCCGGCGTTTGGACCCGCGATGCGCACGAACTTTACCAGGTACCGAGAGCCATTCAGGCGGGCCGTGTTTGGGTAAACCAGTATCACGCATACCCTGCAGGTGCGCCTTTCGGGGGCTACAAGCAATCGGGCGTAGGAAGGGAAAACCATAAAATGATGCTGGGCCATTACCGCCAAAGCAAAAACATGCTTATTTCTTATGATAAAAATAAACTAGGTTTCTTTTAGTAAAAAAATTAAATCCACCGTTGGTTAATTTGATTGCGGCAGGTTTATTACAGATCTGCCGTAATTTTTACTATTGAGGATCTTAATCCAAAAGCTACCATGATTAAGCGGATTGAAAGTACAACCAAAGCAAAAGAACTGATTGCAATACTTAAAGAAAAACACGGCGAGCTGATCTTTTACCAGGCAGGTGGTTGTTGCGAGGGCACGCAACCCCAATGTTTTGAAAAAGGAGGCTACTATTTGCGCATGAACGATGTTTGCCTCGGCGAAGTAGAAAACTGCGAATTTTGGGTAGACCGCGATCTTTTTGAATACTGGCAATTTTCGCATTTCACGCTCGATGTGCTGGATGGATTTGGTGTAGGTGGTTTTTCTTTAGAAACCCCGCTTCAAAAAACTTTTAAAATACATTACCGCTTATTTACTGAAGAGGAATTAAAAGACCTGGCTCCGGTAAAAACAGCAGAGTAATTTTTGGTTTATTTGGTTTAAAAAGAGGTCGGCTTGGAGTATTCCAACCGGCTTTTTTGTTTTAATAAGAAGTCGTCATCTCGAGCAAAGTGTAACGTAGCCGAGAGATCTACCAAAACAGATCTCTCCATTTCGCTGCGCTTCAGTCGAGATGATGACGAATATTATTTTGTACGCTGCGATTGGAAATTTATTCTGTCAATTCCCTCCTTTTAAAAATTTATGCAATCTTTGCATTCAAATTCAAACCATGAGGAAAATATTTGCTGTAATCTGTACCATTATTACACTTTTTGCCATTAAAGAAGCGGTATATGTATTTACATCTACTGAGCCCGATATGGTTAAACAGCGGGCAATTATGATTGTAATTGCATTAAGCATCTGCATTCCTTTAATTATCCTCACGTTTTGGCTTTGGTCGCCACGCAAAAAGAACAACAACCAGTAACTGCTAGGGATAAAATTTACTTTTTAACCTGGGAGTTGGCACCCAGCAGCTTTCTTCTTTGCCCCACCACTTGTATCGGTTTTTAGCGATGATGTTGTAAACCCAGTCTCGTATAAATTTCGGGATAATGATAAAACCATACAGAAGCGGCCAGGCCCCGCTTAGTTTTTTTGCAATCTGCAATGCTGCAGAAGATTTGGTGTATAATTTTCCTTCTGCTAAAAGCATGACTGTATTGAGTTCACCCGGGTCTACCTTAAATTTAGGAAGAACTTCTTTAGCCAACTCACCCTGAATAGCTGAGAAACTAAACTGATCTTTTTTATCGTGCGCAATAACAAACTGAACCGATGCATTACAAAGGTTACATACACCATCAAAAAAGATTATTGGCTTGTTAAACATGGCTAAAATTAACAATTAACGCCTGTACAAAAATCAGGTTTTTGTATTATTAGCCCTTAATTCCATCAAAAATTTAGCAATTCAAGTTCAATTAGCTTAATTTTAAATATCATATCAAACACCACCAGTGCGATGTATATTTCAATAAACAACAAATTGTACCCGGCTGCAGAGGCCAAAATTTCGGTTAGTGATTTAGCTGTGCAAAGGGGCTTTGGCATTTTCGATTTTCTTAAAACGGTAAACCATAAACCCATTTTTATCGACGATTATTTCGACAGGTTTTACCACTCTGCAGCGGAAATGAATATGGAAGTGGGCTTTAACCGCGCACAACTAAGCGAAAGTATAAACCAGCTAATTGAAAAAAACAATATCCCCAACTCAGGCATCAAAATAATTTTAACAGGTGGTTTTGCCCTTGATGGCTATACCATGAGCAAACCGAACCTCATCATAACGCAAACACCTTTAGGGGCTAATCCAGATCCGTTTATAAACCCTTTGAAACTACTTAGCTACAACCACCAGCGCCAGTTGCCCATGGTTAAAACAATCGATTATCTGCAAGCTATCAGGCTGCAATCTTTTGTTAAAAACAGTGGAGCTGAAGATTTGTTGTACCACAATAACGGCCTTATCAGAGAATGCCCGAGGGCAAACTTTTTTATGGTAACCGATCATCACATTGTAACACCTAAAACAGAAATTTTAAGAGGAATTACCCGCAGTAAAATTTTAAATTTCGAAATTGCAGGGTACAAAATAGTTGAGCGAGATTTTCAACTCGAAGAATTATACACCGCAAAAGAGGCCTTTATCAGCAGTTCGACTAAAAATGCCTGGCCGGTGAGCGTAATTGATGGCAAAGAAATTGGCAATGGCACTTTCGAAGTAGTAAAAGCAATAAACAGCAAACTTCTTCAACTCATTGATGATTACCAACAGCAATAGGTATAAAATATTGCAATTGATAATAACTGAAACTTAATAATTTAGCAAACGAAAGCCAAAACAATCGGCATCCGGCTTTCCAACCTTAAAACATTTTTATATATTTGCCCAATCCTTCTTCAATGCAAAAGAAAACACTTCTTGACGGACAAAAAATTCAGATTACAATTAAGAGGCTCTGCCATCAGTTAATTGAAAACCACGACGATTTCTCGAATACCGTTTTAATTGGCATTCAGCCAAGAGGTATCTTTTTGGCCGACCGTATTCACCAGGAACTACAAACCATCCTTAAAAACAAAAAAATATTAAAGGGAAACCTCGATATTACTTTTTTCAGGGATGATTTTCGCCGTAAAGACGGACTGGTTACCGCAAGCAGCAATTCTATCGATTTTATTATCGAAGGCAAAAAAGTAATCTTAATTGATGATGTACTTTGGACCGGTAGAACCATCAGGGCAGCACTAGATGCGCTATTAGCCTATGGCCGCCCAGAAAAAGTAGAACTTTTGGTTTTAATAGACCGGAGGTTCAGCAGGCACTTACCAATTGAGCCCGATTATATCGGACATCAGGTAGACAGCCTAAATTCGCAACAGGTAAAAGTAACCTGGACAAGCGAAGGAAGTGAAGACAAAGTAGTTTTATTATCGGAAAAACAATAAATTAAAAATGGCAGCTGAAAAATTATCAACCCGACATCTTTTAGGCATTAAAGATATTAACCGGAATGATATCGAATTGATTTTCGAAACTGCAGATAATTTTAAGGAAGTGATAAACAGGCCCATTAAAAAGGTGCCTTCACTTCGTGATATTACTATTGCCAACATTTTTTTCGAAAACTCTACCCGAACGAAGCTTTCTTTCGAGCTTGCAGAAAAAAGACTTTCGGCCGATGTGGTTAATTTCGCGGCTTCCTCTTCCTCAGTAAGCAAGGGCGAAACCCTGATTGATACGGTAAACAACATTCTATCCATGAAGGTAGATATGGTAGTTATGCGTCATCCATATGCAGGTGCAGGTCAGTTTTTAAGCAAACACGTTAAAGCACAGATCGTAAATGCCGGCGATGGTGCACACGAGCATCCAACACAAGCCTTACTTGATGCTTTCTCTATCCGCCAGAAACTGGGCGATGTTGCAGGTAAAAAAGTAGTGATCGTGGGCGATATCCTGCATTCACGCGTAGCCATCTCCAATATCCTTTGCTTACAGCGTTTAGGCGCTGAGGTAATGGTGTGCGGCCCTACTACATTGATTCCTAAACACATCCACCAGCTTGGTGTAAAAGTAGAACATAACCTGATAAAAGCCCTGAACTGGTGCGATGTAGCCAATATGCTGCGTATCCAGCTGGAGCGCCAGGATATTAAATATTTCCCTTCGCTAAGAGAGTACGCCATGATGTATGGCTTAAATAAACAGATCTTAGATAACCTTGATAAAGAAATCGTGGTGATGCACCCTGGTCCGATAAACCGTGGCGTAGAGATTACCAGTGATGTAGCCGACAGCAAACAATCTATCATTTTAGAACAGGTAGAAAACGGCGTTGCCATCCGGATGGCCGTACTGTATCTGCTGGCAAGCCAGGGGTAGATTAGTTTAGAGTTAAGAGATTGGAGTTCTGAGTCCTCAGCTCAATTGGTTCATAGTCGATAGTCTGAAGTCTAAACTGTTGCCGATAGCTAATAAACGGTACACAGTTTCCAGTTAGCAATGTAACAAGCTCTAACAACTTAACAATTACAACACAGTTAACCGATTTAAACAGTTAACCAGTTTATACGATTAACCAGTTAAACTACTAGGCAATTTCGTCATCTGCGACAACCCCACCAATGAACTAATGGCTACTGAACTAATGAACCAATAGCCAGGCGGCTAATTTTCCACATTCGTACTTTAGCCAATACCAAACCAAAAATCCTATCGTTTATTGCTGTTATTAACAGATGTTAATTACTTCTGTTGATAAGCTTTGATACTATTTCTAATTTAGTACCAACCATATTTGAAACCAATGCAGAAAAAATACTTACTAATTCCGCTATTTGTAGCAGGAGGTTTTAGCGCCTACGCCCAGGTTAGCGCCGTGCAAAACCTTAATAAAAACTATCAAACTGGCTTAGAATTATTAGACAAAGAAAAATATACGGCAGCTGCCCAACAGTTTAAACTGGTTGAGCTACAACGTTATAAGCCTTCTACCCAAACCGAGAGCAATGCCGAACTTTCGCTGTTAAAAGAAAATGCAAAATTCTATGCTGCCGTTTGCGCGCTTGAATTAACCAATAGCGATGCCGAAAGTTTGTTTCAGGCTTTTATCCGCGATTATCCGCTAAACCCGAATACCAAACTGGCTTATTTTTATGTTGGAAAAACTTATTTTAACCAAAAAAACTATAAAAAAGCTTTAGAGTGGTTCGAAAAAACCGATCCTTCTACCCTTTCGGGCAAACAAAGAAACGAATACCAGTTTAAACAGGGATATGCCTATTTCGAACTTAAAGATTACGAAAAAGCAGAACCTTTATTCGAGAAAGTTAAAAAAGAAGAAGGTGCTTTTCAGGAAAGTGCTACCTACTATTTTGCTTACATCAACTATCTAAACAAAGAGTATAAAACTGCCCTTGCCAATTTCGAAAAGCTAAAGGGCTCGCCAACCTACGAAGCCAGCTATCCATATTACATCACTTCGATGTATTATTTAGATGAGCGTTACGATGATGTAATCAGCTATGCTTTACCGGTTATGCAAAAAACCAAACAACAGTTCGAACCCGAAATGTTGAGTTTGGTTGCGGCTTCTTACTTCGCAAAATCCGAGTTTAAAAATGCAGAGAAGTACTTTGCTGAATTTTATGCCAAAGATAAAAGCGAGACTAAGAACAACCTTTTCATTTACCAGTATGGTTACTCTTTGTTCCAAAATAAGAAATACAAAGAATCGGTAACAGTTTTAGAAAAGCTGAATACGGATGATGTTTACCTGCAAAACGGTATGCATACCCTGGGTAAAGCTTTTATCCAGTTAAACGATAAACAAAAAGCCCAAAGTGCCTTCTTCAGGGCTTCGCGTTTAGATTTCGACAAAGCAATTCAGGAAGAAGCCTGGTTAAACTATGCCAAATTAAGCTACGAACTGGAATTTCACCAGCAAGCGCTTGAAGCGACACAGGGTTTCTTAAAAACTTTCCCGAAATCGCGCAAAATCAACGAAGCCAAAACTTTGCTGGGCGAAGTATTGCTTACCACCAAAAATTACCAGGCGGCGGTTGATATTTTAGAATCAATTCCCGATAAAACCTTAGAAGCCAAAGAAGCTTACCAGAAAGTTACCTATTTCCGCGGATTGGAGTTTTACAACGAAAGGGCATTCCCCAATGCATTATCGATGTTCTTACGTTCAGAAAAATTTGCTGAGGACAATGAAATACACGCTTTAAGCACCTACTGGAAAGCCGAATCGATGTACGAGCTGCGCAAATATGGCGAGGCCGTTACCACCTTCGAGAAATTCTTGAAAATGCCCGATGCCGACAAAACAGGGGTTTACAATTTTGCCAACTACGCCCTCGCTTACGCAGCTTTCGAAGATGAAAAATACAGCAAAGCCGCTAACTATTTCGAGAAATTTTTAGCTGGTAATGATAAAGACCAGAAAACCATCGATGATGCCACCATACGTTTAGCCGATTCTTATTTCGTAAACAAGAATTACGGCGATGCGATGGCCAATTACAACAAAATCATAAACAGGCACACCAGCGCCGAAGATTATGCCACTTTCCAGAAAGGGATGATCCAGGGCTTAGAAAACCAGTACGATGCTAAAATTGGCACCATGCAGAGTTTGTTGTCTAAATTCCCAAATTCGAATTATGCCGATGATGCAGGTTTCGAAACGGCTTATACCTACTTCAATAAAGGCGACTTCGATAAATCGAAATCCGATTTGGTAGCCCTGGTAGCCAAATATCCACGCAGCAGTTATGTACCGAAAGCTTTGGTAACCATTGGTTTGGTACAGTATAACCAGGATCAGGACGATGTGGCTTTGGAATCGTTTAAAAAGGTAATTGCCGATTACCCGACTGCTGATGAAGCTAAACAGGCCATGGAATCGATCAAAAACATTTATGTAGATCGTGGCGATGCCAATGGTTTTATTACTTATGCAAACACCACTCCACTGGGCAATTACTCGAGCAATGAGCAGGATAACATCGTTTTTGCGGCTGTAAACAACCTATACTTAAAAGGCGATGCCAACGGTGCTTTCCAGGCTGTTAATGCTTATTTCGATAAATTCCCTAAAGCCAACCACGAGAAAGAAGCCAAATTTATAAGGGCCGAATCGCTGGTGAAACTAAAACGTCCGGATGAAGCTATTCCGGATTACGAGTTTATCTTAAACGACTGGACCAGCGATTATACAGAACGTTCGTTGGTGAGTATTTCACAGTTATTCCTCGATCAGAAAAAGTATAACGAAGCCATCGTTTACTTAAAAAGACTCGAAACCACTACCGATTATAAATCGCACTATAGTTTTGCCATCAACAATCTGTTAAAGGCTTACACGGCCTTAAACATGCCAGATGACATGTTAAAATATGCGCAGTTAACTAAAGATTCGGAGAAAGCCTCTGAAGAAGAAAAAAACAGTTCGGGCTTATTCTCTGGTAAAGCTTATTTATTAAAAGGCGATACCACCACAGCGGTGAAAGAATTTAAAAACGTAGTGGCCAAAACCAAAACGGTTGCTGCTGCCGAGGCGAAATACAACCTGGCTTTAGTAGAGTATAATAAAGGTGATTACAAAACCTCATCTAAAACCTGTTTCGATCTGATTAACAACATGGCCTCTTACGATTATTGGGTAGCCAAATCATTCATCCTGCTATCGGATAACTATGTGGCCCTGAAAGATAATTTACAGGCAAAAAGTACACTTCTCAGTATCATTGATAATTACGACGGTAAGGATGACATCATCCCTACAGCCAAAGAAAAACTGGAAAAACTAAACAAGAAGAAGTAGCAATATGAAATCGATTAAATATATATATAGTTCACTGTTTTTTTTAGCTGCTGGATTAATGACTGCACAGGCGCAGGATAAAAAGCCTGAAGAAAAAACTGCTGTAAACGAAGAGATTGAAGTGGTTCGCCCCTATAAGCCAATTTTGGCAGAGGCAGTAAAACTGAGAAGAAGTCCGAACCTGGATGATGTTAAAACCTACAAGGCCAAACTGAACTACAGCATTACCGACAGAAAACTGGAATTGAACAGCGATATCCAAAAGCTACAAGCCCAGGCCCTTGCCGAAGAAAAAGCAAGTATATTGGTAAACAATTATGTTAAAGGGGCCTTTGGTTCGTTGGCTACGCTTTTAGGAGAGGCTTACTTTAATACAGGTAAAGATGAGGGCTTACAACTTGGTGGCTATTTCAGACATTTTAGTCAGGAAGGAAAGCTGAACAAACAGAACAGCAGCAGTCAGCAGTTGAGTGTTTTCGGCCGCAGCATATTGGATGAAAATACTTTTAGCGGCAAGCTGAATTTCGAACGCAACGGCACCTATTTTTACGGTATTGATGATGTGCGCCCAACGTTAAATCCTAACCCTGAAAAGCAGGCTTTAACCTTTGTAGAGCTGGAAGGTGAAATGGTGAAGAACTTTACAGAAGACCAGGATGCCTTTAGCTATGCTTTAAAAGCGAACGGTTATATCTGGGGCGATAAGTTTAGCGCTAAAGAAAACTATTTCAGCCTGAATGGTTATTTAAACAAGCGAATTAGCTCTTTTAATTTAGGTTTGGCAGCTTCAACTGAATTTGGCAATACCAAAGATGCTTTAACCAATGTTGGCAACAATTTATTGCGCTTAAACCCATACATCCGTTTGCAGGTTAATGGTGCAAAAATCACAGCAGGTATTAATTTTGTGCAGGAATTTGGTACTTATAGCAGCTCGAGGATTTTCCCTGCCGTTACTGCCGATTTCACTTTGATCCCCGATTACCTGCAGGTTTTTGGTGAGGTAAAAGGAGATGTAAACAGAAACTCGCTTAAAGGTCTAACTGATGAAAATCCATGGTTAAACAGCAATATCAATATTAGAAATACCATCGAAAAATTAAGCTTTAGTGCAGGTATTAAAGGTACCGGCGGACCAGGTTTCGGTTATAAAGCCCGTATTTATGTAAAACAGTTTGATGACATGCCACTGTTTGTAAATAACTATACTGATTTTAATAAGTTTGATGTGATTTATGATTTCGGCAAAACCAAACTTACCGGTTTAGAAGGCGAAATCTCGGTACAGGTGAGCGACGCATTAAAATGGACTGGTAAACTAAATATCGACGATTGGAAACCTGCTCAGGAAACTTACTCGTGGTTTAAACCAGGCTTAAAAGTAAGCTCTAACTTTGTTTACACCTACAACAAAAAGTTAAGCTTTAACGCAGCTGTTGTTATTCAGGACGATGTTAAAGCAAAATTATACATTGCTAATCCTGTTAACCCGCAACAGTATGTGGTGCCGAATACTTCAATCGAATCAATCGAAACCATTAAAGGTTTTGTTGATTTAGGTATTGGGGCAGATTATAGAATTAACAATAAATTCTCTGTTTTTGCCAAAGCAAATAACATTTTGAATAAGAACTACAACAGATACCTGTTCTACCAGGTAAACGGGTTTAACATTTTTGGTGGATTGACCTATTCGTTTTAAAATAGGAAACACTCGATTTCTGCCAAGGCAATGCCTGGCAAAACTTCAGAAATTTAACCATAACAAAAAATGCCTTCCGCAATCGGGAGGCATTTTTTGTTATGGCTGTTTAGTAAATGCCAGATTGCAAAAGGTCTGTTTTCGATGGACAAAATAGTTGGAATGGCAGGTATAAGTGAGTTAAAAACATTATATTTCAAATTTTTAACTGATCAAATAATAAACCATGTTAAACCGATTATTATCCTGCGCACTTATCTCAATTGTTTTTTCGGCTTGCGTACAAAAAGATATAAAACAATTTGTAGCAGATGAGCGGGTTGATATTAAAACCATATCACCAGATTCGACTGATTTTTCTGAATTGCAGGCCATTGGAAAAGCAATTGGAGATTCGAGGGTGGTGATGATGGGCGAACAGGATCATGGCGACTCGCCAGCTTTTCTAGCGAAAACAAGATTAGTCAAATATCTTCACGAAGAAAAAGGATTTAATGTTTTGGCATTTGAAAGTGACTTTTTTGCATTAAACGAAGGCTGGGATCGATTGGAAAAACAAAAGTCTAAAATTGATCCTTTCCTATCGGATAATATTTTTAGTATATGGAGCAAATGTAATTCTTGCGACGATTTATTGTACAATTATGTACCAAAAACTTATCGAGATAAAAATCCACTAATCATATCTGGTTTCGATAATCAGATAACTGGCAGCTACAGCGATACAAATTTGAAAACATTTATCGACAATTATTTAAAAGGAAAAAAGATTAACTACACTAACACTGAAAAATATCAAGTAGATTTTCTCTCTTTTATCGATTCGATAACGTACAATAAAAACCTTCAAAAACAGCGAAAATTTAAGGCAGCACTACAACAAATCAGCCACGAACTTTCCGCAGCTGATCCTACGTCTTTTGAAACGATGCTGCTTAAAAGCTTAATGGCATTAACTGAAAGTGAGATTTCTTTTTTAAGCAAAAAAAGTGATGATTCTGAAATTAGGGATAATCAAATGGCAGAGAATTTAAAATGGCTCTTAAAGTACAAGTTTCCAAAAGAAAAAATAATTGTTTGGGCACACAATGCCCATATTATTAAACACCCCGAACTAATCAAAAACTCAAAATGGCACAATAGTAAAGAGACTAAAATTATGGGCAATTTATTCACAGCAGATAAACAGCTTAACGAACAAACTTATATCTTAGGTTTTAACTCCAGGGTTGGAAGCTATGGTAGAACTTACACCGATAAAAAGTTTACTGTAGAACTACCGGCTAAGAACAGTTTTGAAACCTGGATTCCTGAAACAGTACCCTATACTTTCGTAAACTTTAAGCAGTTTCGTGAAGAAAATCCGGACAATAAAAAACCTTTCCTTATGAAGGGCGTGTATCATTTTACCGAATCGGCATCGTGGACGGATATTTACGATGGTATTTTTTATATTCGGGAGATGTATCCTTGTGCCTCAGTGGTTAAATAAATTATAGGTAAAACACTTTTTCACTTCAGCATCCGCTATCCTGGCCACAGCATCTTTATAACACTGAGAGTTGTTCAGGACTCCGCTGAGCAGTTAAATCACCCTTCAGGAAATTGTACCATTGGTTACACTACCTTTATAATTTATCGGAAAAGCTTTAGTCATTTGCTTGCAGATATACCATTTCTGTATTTATCTACGTTATGTTTGGGTAGATACAGGTATGATTTTTGCGAAAACATAATTTAAATCGTTATCATCCATAAAAAATCATATCTTTCTTGTATTCAATTTTTTAACCGAAAATTAAAAATATGGCCATTGCTACATTTGAAGGTAGAATTAACAAATTAAAATAAAAACGCTAATTTTACCCGAATGGATATCTTATCATACCTTTTAGAACTCTTGCAGCAACGCAAAGAAGTTGGGATTACCGGCTTAGGAACTTTTTATAAAAAGAAATATCCCGGTAGATACGATAAGGAAAAACAAACGTTTTTACCTCCTGGCTATACCCTTCAGTTTGCTGCCGATATTACCGAAGAAAAAGCGTTAACTGATTTTATTGCGACCAAAAGAAATATCTCTGCCGAAAGTGCCCAATATTACATCGCACAATTTGTTGAAGAAGTTAACCAGAAACTGGAGCAGGATCATGAAATTGAGTTAGAAAATACCGGTCGTTTGTTTTTTACCGAACAAGGATTGGATTTCGAACCGATTAAAAACATGAACTATGGTTCTGAGTTTTACGGCTTGCCCTCACTTACCGACACTGTGGTTGAAGAAGCACAGGCAGAACCGGCCAAAGAAGATGATGCTGTTTATGATGAAATTGCCGAAGCACCGGTTGCACCTGCACCTTTTCAAAATAAATCTTACCAGCAACCAGTAATAGAAAATGTAGAGTTAGACGAGGTAAAAGACGATCTTAAAAAAACCTTACAACATACCGGGCAAGCAGTTGAAAAAAGTGCAGAAACTCCTGCAACTGTTGTTCCCGATCCGGCTTTAATTGAAACGCCCGAATCAGAAGAAGCAACTGCGATTGATGAGCATCACGAAGTTGAAGTTCCGGAAGCCATTATTCACCAGCACGAAGAGCATCCGAATCGTTTTGGACATACGCCAGAACAGGAAGAAGCCAGTAAAACTGCCGAGGCACACGAAGTAGAAGTTCCGCCAGCAGTTGTACACCAACATGAGGAACACCCGAACCGTTTTGGGCATACACCAGAATCAGAACAGCCGAAAACTTATATTCCACTCGAAGAAGAGGTTAAACCTGCTGAACCTGTTATTGAGGCTCCTGCTTTTATTAAACATCAGCACGAAGAACATCCAAACCGTTTTGGCCACGATCCTATTGAGCACGAAGAACAATCGCAAGGCATGTCTACCTGGTTAAAAGTGGTTATTGTAGCCCTGGTTATCATTATTGCTGCTGCCATTACCTACCTGGTTAAACCCGAATTGTTTAACGGACAATCAGAACCAGTAATCAATACTCCTGCAGCGATTGACTCGACAAAGGTGGCAATCGATACCCTGAAAGCAAAACAAGATTCTATCGCCAAAACAGATAGCATTTTAAAAGCCAATCAGGTACAGAAAAAGGCCGATACCGTTAAAAATCCGGCACCAAAAGTAATACCTGTAGCGCCAAAAGCAGAAGCAGTACCGGCTAAACCAGAAACAGAAGCTAAAAAAACCGGTCCGGTTACATTTGAAGTAATCAGTGCCTCATTCGGAAGCATTGAAAAAGCCGAGCAACACATTAAAACCTTAAAAAAGGTAGGTATAACGGCTAAAATTGCGAAAATGCCGGGCAAACGTCAAAACATAAGCCTGGGTACATTTACCAACGAAAAAGAAGCAATAAGCCAAAGAGATTTATTACAGAAAAAACTTAAAGGGAAAGGTTTTTACGTACAACCCATATTTAACAACACACAACCATAATGATAACTTTATTAATTCAAGACACCACACAAGCATTACAAGACACAGCAAATGCAATTAACCAGGCCGTAACACAGCCTGCACCAGAACTACATTTTATCGATCTATTGTTTAAAGGCGGCTGGGTAATGATTCCCCTGGCATTTCTGGCCTTTTTAGCATTGGTTATATTTGTAGAGCGTTACTTAACCATTAAAAAAGCGACTAAAGATGAATCGAACCTGATGGGCCAGATCAGGTCATATATCCAATCGGGCAATTTAGATGGAGCCATGTCGCTTTTAAGGAACAATAACTCTCCCCTTTCGCGTATGTTGCAAAAAGGTTTAAGACGCATTGGTCGCCCGATTAAAGAAATTGAAGGTGCCATTGAAAACGTGGGTAAATTAGAAGTTTCTAAACTCGAGAAAAACATCAGCATATTGGGTATTGTTGCCGGTATTGCACCGATGCTTGGTTTCGTAGGTACTATTGTGGGGGTAATTACCATTTTCCACCAGGTATCAATTAAAGGAGCTATCGAAATCGGAACCATTTCGGGCGGTTTATACACCAAAATGATTACTTCGGCAACCGGATTAATTATCGGTATTATTGCTTATGTATTGTACCATATTTTAAATATTATGGTAGAGAAAATCATCCTTAAGATGGAAACTGATGCAATTGACTTTATTGATTTATTAGAAGAACCGGGCAAATAATGAATTTACGCAAAAGAACAAAAGGAGGTGTAGAAGTACATACATCGGCACTGAATGACATTATGTTCTTCCTGATGCTGTTTTTCCTGTTGGCATCTGCTGTGGTAAATCCTCAGGTAGTTAAATTGTTATTGCCCCAATCATCAAGCGGACAACAATCTACAGCCAAAAAAGCAGTTACCGTAACTATAGACGAAAAGTTAAATTATTTCGTTGATAAGAAACCGACACCAGAAGATCAGTTACAACCGGTTATCGAAGGCTTCCAAAAACTGGCCCCCGATTTAACCATCATATTGTACGTAGCTAAAAATGTACCTGCCGAAAACATTATGGTAGCCTATGATGTTGCCAATAAACTGAAATTAAAACTTGTTTTAGCTGTTGAGCCTAAAAAATAATGAATACTGCAGAAGAAAATAATTACCCAAAAGCAGTTGCCATTTCTACCGGGATAATGGCTTTTCTGCTTGTGATCAGCTTTTTCATTGTAATCGGCTCTTTCCAGCCGCCAGAGGATATTGGTATGGGTGGTATGGTAGTAAATTATGGTACTGCGGCAGAAGGTATGGGCGACGATTACACCAGCATTGAAGAGCCGTCTGTTGATCCGAATGCAAACCAAAAAGCACCTGATAAAGTAACACCAGAAGAAAAAGTTACTCCGAATACTTCAACCGAATCGAGCGAAAAAGAAATTCAGACGCAGAATACGGAAGAGGCTTTAGCGGTAAATACCAAACCCACCAAGGTTAAAACTACTACCCCAACTGCACAAACAGAAGAAAAACCTGCAAAACCGGTTATCAATCAAAATGCTTTGTACAAAGGTAAAAAGAATACCGGACAAGGGCAAGGAGATGGAACTGGCAGTACACCTGGAAACCAGGGCGATAAAGACGGTGATCCTTTAGCTTCTAATTATGGTGAAGGCGGTTCAGGAAATGGAAATGTTCAGCTTTCGCTTGCCAGCAGAAAATTTATCGATATCCCCCGTATACAAGACGACGGACAAAGCGCAGGTAAAATTGCTGTCCAAATCCGGGTCGATAAAAATGGTAAAGTGGTTCAGGCGCGTGCAGGTGCAAAAGGCACTACCCTATCCGATTTGGCTTTATGGAGAAAATGCGAACAAGCCGTAATGGGAGCCAGCTTAAATAAGTTAGAATCGGCCCCTGATGTACAAACGGGTATCGTAATCTTCAACTTTAAAGTGAAATAATAATTTAAATAAATAATTCGAAAAGCACAGGTAGGTATACCTGTGCTTTTTTTTGTTTGTAACCTGCATCAACGCTAACAAAATCTTCATTATTTCATTTCATAATAGCGATACTCAGCTTATATTTGATCATTATTATGAACTACCAGCAAACACTAGATTATTTATACAGTAAACTGCCCATGTTTACCCGTGTAGGTGCTTCGGCCTTTAAAAAAGATTTAACCAATACCATCATTTTTTGCGAAGCTTTAGGTAATCCACAACATCAGTTTAAAAGTATACATGTAGGTGGTACCAATGGCAAGGGCTCAACCTCACACATGCTGGCCTCGGTTTTACAGGCACAGGGTTACAAAACCGGTTTATATACTTCCCCGCATTTAAAAGATTTTCGTGAGCGGATCCGGATCAATGGAAAGATGATCAGCAAAACGGAAGTGATTTCGTTTGTTAAAAACCAGCAAAAACTGATTGAAGAAGTTGAACCCTCGTTTTTTGAAGTTACCGTTGCCTTAGCCTTCGATTGTTTTGCCAAACATCAGGTAGATATTGCTGTAATTGAAGTAGGCCTGGGTGGCAGGTTAGATTCGACCAATATCATTAAACCGCTCATTTCAGTAATTACCAATATCAGTTTAGACCACACTAATATGCTGGGCAATACCCTGGGCGAAATTGCGGGTGAAAAAGCAGGGATTATTAAAAAAAATACTCCGGTTGTAATTGGCGAAACCCATCCCGAATCGGCTCCGGTTTTCGAAAAAAAAGCAAAGGAAGAAAATGCCCCGATTATTTTTGCAGATGCAGTTTTAAGGGCTCAGGACTTTAAGATCAGGAACAACAAACTTTCGCTATCCGTTTATCAGGATAATCAAATCAGGTATAAAAATCTGCAAAGCGATTTAACCGGTGTGTACCAGCATAAAAACATCTTGACTGTTTTAGAAACCTTGACGGTGCTTAACGAGAAAACGGAAATCAAAACCAATGAAACCAGTATTTTTAAGGGAATAAGTCAGGTTAAAAAACAAACAGGCTTGCAAGGCCGCTGGCAAACTTTAAGTAAAAACCCTTTGGTAATCTGCGATACGGGACACAATGAGGCCGGAATTAGCGAAGTAATCAAAAACATCAGTCAAACGCCTTATCAAAACCTGCACATTGTTTTCGGGATGGTTAAGGATAAAGACATTTCTAAAGTTTTATCGCTTATGCCTAAACATGCTACATATTATTTTTGCAAACCCGATTTAGAAAGAGGGTTAACCGCCAGTGAACTTGCAGCACAGGCCGCCGAATTTAACTTAAAAGGAAATACTTATTCGTCGGTAGCTGAAGCCAAAGCAACTGCCATCCAATCGGCTGGTGTAAAAGACCTGGTTTATATTGGTGGAAGCACTTTTGTAGTAGCCGAAGCGCTGTAAATTGATTATTATCCTCCAAAATACAAATTAATAACAGAGGTGAGTGCCTTGTACCACTCACCTCTTGGTTCTTATATTATTGCGCTTCTAATATCCATTGTTGATTTGCAGAACCAGAAGCACCATTAATGCTATATTGCACAATCTTAGTACCACTCGTTGTACTGCTCCCCGGGTTATCCAACACATAATGGCTAGATAGATTACTCTGAATTACATATTTATTTGTACCCACAGGAAGCATAATCCATTGTTGATTTGCACCGCTGGTAATTGTATATTGAATAATATTGCCGCTTAATGTTTGTGTACCGCCGGCTATATCCAGTGCCTTATTGCTGTTGGCATTAACAATCACATAATTTGCTCCTTGAGTGTTAAATTTCCATTTTTGTCCATTTCCGGTGGCACTGATGCTTTGAACCAGAAAAGCACTATTGGCTGTGCTGTTATTTTCGATAGCGAGATAAAGACCGCTTGATGCATTTTTGATTTTGTACCAGGTATTTGCTGTAATGCCATTGGTAACAGGCACTGTTAATGGAGTAGAATTCTGATTGAAAATATCCGTGATGGTAATTCTTACTGAATAAGTCCCACTTCCTAAAGTACTGCTAATGGTGGCCGATCTTTTTTGAGGCAATACTTCATTTACTGTGCTAACTACTGTACCAGATGGGTTAAGCAACTCTACTTTTGATGAAAACTGAGGGCTTTTGGTCTGGTTATTCGTCCAGTTTACGCTTACCGTATTACCGTTGCTGGTGGCTGTTGCCGATTGCACTTCTGCAATGGTTAATGTGGGTGCCGATCCCTGATTGGTTTGTGCCGGAAGTGCCAATGTACGCCCGGTACCGAAACCCGAACCCGGCTGAACATTTCCACCGTGTTCCATAAAATAAGCATCCTCCGTAGCATCATATCCCGAGTTAAAAGCCCTGTCGTAAATACCGTTTCTACCGGCATCGCCGGCATTGGCACTAAAACTTCTGCTGGTATGCTTTTCCCAGGTATTGTTTGTACTTAAATTCCAGCAATCTTTAAAAAAGGCTTTTCTGATAAAACTGCCATCATAAGCAGGATTAGTTCCGGTCCAGTTTTCTAAAAACGCATCGTTACTGGAACCCAGAAACTGTGTACGCTCAGGGATGGCCAGTGTAGACGTGTGGAACCAAACTCCGGTGGTTTGATTTTGGATAAAAGATCCGATATATAACTTCCCGTTTAATTTCCATGCCCTTAGGGCTAAATTATACCAGGTATTAAGTTCCCATTGGTAAGGATTAATGGTTTTGTAACCATCCCCTTCACCTCCAAACCGGCTGCTAATGGTCGCTGGCCCTGTGTAAGCTACTTCCGAATAAACCCCACCCGCAGTATTTGGGTCCCACAGCGAAGAAATCAGAATGTTGGGTGTTCCAAAAGAATTATCGGGGGTTTGCTGCAAACCTGCATAGCCACCCGCATAATTGTGCACCGAAAAATATTCGGCATTAGCTGATTGTGTAATTTTTATTTTATGCAGTTTAGCAATCGCATCCGAAGGAAAGGAAAAATAAAGGTGTTCTGATGGCGCTGCATTCTCCCCGCTTAACGCAGCAGCTGTTGCCAAACCCAGGGTTTTCTTTGATAACTGTGGGTTTTCTGCAATAATACTTTTTTGACAGGAAAAGAGAAAAAAACGAGGGTAACCATAGCCATTAAAGACCAGGTCGAAAATTTAGTTGACTTCATAGTTTTACATTTTGGTTAGGTGATTAATTATCATATTAAATTAACCACAAAAATCAAAATGAGCTGATTTTTCTCCACGCAAACGATTGTGTTAATTGCGATAGTGTTAACTCTAATTTATTAGACAAATCAACTGCAAACACATGAAAATGAGCAGGTTTAATAATCAAAATTCTACCTGTAGATACTTTTCATAAACAAAAAGATGTCGAATGTAATACCCAATGACCGTTTTTTGATTAATGTTATTTAGACAACCGTTTGCGTTTAAATTACTTCCAGAAATCGCCTGTTTCGCTTCTAAATATTTACACAAATAAAAAATTTCTTCATTCAAAAATGGTTACTTTAGCCGCATTAATAAAGATAAAATGAAAAAAATTCCCGGTCTGATTCTCTCAGTTTCAATTCTTTCTATTTCTATTGCTTTCGGGCAATCCAAAAAAGTAACACCTGCACCAGCTAAAGCATTTCCAGCCGAAGTAGCCCGCCCTAAACTGGTGGTTGGCCTGGTTGTAGATCAAATGCGCTGGGATTACCTGTATCGCTTTTACAACCGTTATACCAATGGTGGTTTAAAAAGATTAGTAAACGAAGGTTTTTCAGTAGAAAATACATTTATTCCTTACACACCAACCTATACTGCTTGTGGCCATACTTGTATTTACACAGGTTCGGTACCAGCTGTACATGGCATTATTGGTAACGATTGGTACGATCCGGAGACCAAAAAGAATGTTTATTGTACCGAAGATTCGACCGCAACTACGGTTGGCAGCACGCCTTCTTCTGAAGGAAACATGTCGCCAAAAAATATGTTAACCACCACCATTACCGATGAGTTGAGGTTAGCCACCAATTTTAAAGGTAAAGTAATCGGTATCTCGTTAAAAGACAGGGGTTCTATCCTTCCTGCAGGCCATGCTGCAAATGCGGCTTACTGGTATCAGGGCAGTACCGGAAACTGGATTACCAGTAGCTATTACATGAAAGAAGTACCAAACTGGATTGCTGACTATAACAAATTAAAACTGGCTAATAAGTTTTACGCTAAAAACTGGGAAACATTATACCCAATTAACACTTACGTAAACAGTACTGCCGATGCCAAAGAATATGAAGGCAAAAACAATACTTTTCCACACCAGTTAACCCAAAATATCGATAAAAATTTCGATGCGATCAGAAGTACTCCTTATGGCAATACCATTACTTTAGATTTAGCTAAACTGGCCATTTTATCAGAAGATTTAGGTCAGGATAACATTACCGATTTCTTAGCGGTTAGCTGCTCTTCTACTGATTACGTTGGTCACGCTTACGGACCTAATTCTATTGAGGCAGAAGATACTTACTTGCGTTTAGACAAAGACATTGAAGAATTCTTTAACTACCTGGATAAAAAAGTAGGTAAAGGTAGCTATACCGTATTCTTAACTGCCGATCACGGTGCTGCACACGTACCAGGCTTTATGCAAGAAAACAAAATGCCTTCTGGTGTTGTAAGCGACAGGGATATTGCCAATAAATTAAATACTTATCTGAACGATAAATTCAAAGTAAACAATGTGGTTTTAAGATCGATGAACAACCAGATCATTTTCGACCACGCGAAAACAGATAAAGCTTCAGTAAGTTTCAATGTAATCAAATCAGCATCAGTTGAATTCTTAAAAACTTTAGATGGCTTTCAGAATGCAGTAGATATTGCGAACATTTCTCAAAGCACGCTTCAGGAGATTCAGAAAAAGATGATCACCAACGGATATAACGCACGCAGAAGCGGCGATATTTATTACGTTTTGCAGCCAAACTGGTTTAATGGCGGCAGTACCGGTACTACGCACGGTAACTGGAACCCATACGATTCGCATATTCCACTTGTGTTTATGGGTTGGGGTATTAAACCAGGTGCTACCAATAAAACACACTACATGACTGATATTGCACCCACACTGGCTGCACTACTCCACATCCAAATGCCAAACGGAACGGTAGGAGAACCAATAACAGAAATAACCAATAAATAATTCAAAGAAAACTATGCCACCAGCATAGTTTTTTTTATTTAAAGGTAATCCTCACCCTGAATTTATTTCAGGGTCTCTATCTTCCTGGTTGTTTCTAGAGCCAGAATAGTTTTACTTATCCCTGGCCTGACATTAAAAATTAACTTCAATTTTTTATCTTAGAAAATGCCAAAATATACCGCCACCAAACTTACCCCCATGCTCGAATCGCATGATATGCCGGCAACCCTAAAATTTTATACCGAAGTTTTAGGTTTCACTTGTGCCACAAAATTTGATGATCTGAGCTGGTTCAGCCTCACTAAAGATGAGATAGAGATCATGTTCAGTATGCCCAATGCTCACCGCAATATCCCGAAACCCATTATGAGCGGTTCACTTTACATCAAAACCAACGAAGTGGAAACGCTTTGGGAAAATTTAAAAGATCAATGCGAAATCTGCTACCCTATTGAAGATTTCGAATTCGGCATGAGGGAGTTTGCCATTTACGATAACAATGGCTATCTGCTTCAGTTTGGGCGCGAATTAGAATAGACTAAAGGCCGTAACGGTATAGGGTATTCGCGGTTTGCGCCGCATATTTTACTACATTTGCATACCAAATATCAGTCGGAAAAAGCCTGATTTAAGTCTGGAATCGTTAGTTCGGAGTCTTTAGTCGAAATCTCTCCAATACAGAACCAACTTATTGCTTATCCGGCTATTTAAATGACAAACACAGGTAGATTTAAAATTACCTTTGCTTTAAATTCAGTTTATGCAACAAGTAGAAATATATAAGCCCAAAAATAAAATCCGTTTTGTAACCGCTGCTTCTTTATTCGATGGCCACGATGCAACCATCAATATCATGCGCCGTATCCTGCAATCGTCGGGAGCCGAAGTAATTCACCTGGGGCACAACCGTTCGGTTGATGAAGTTGTAAACTGCGCCATTCAGGAAGATGTACAGGGCATCGCCATGACGTCATATCAGGGCGGTCACATCGAATATTTTAAATACATGTACGATCTGTTGCAGGAAAGAGGTTCGGGGCATATTAAGATATTCGCAGGTGGCGGAGGGGTAATCCTACCAGCCGAAATTGAAGAACTTCAGGCATATGGGATTTCGAAAATCTACTCTCCCGATGATGGCCGTAAGATGGGATTACAGGGCATGATAAACGATATGCTGGTGCAAACTGATTTTGTTACCAAAGCCAGTATCACCAACGAATTAGAAACCATTCCGGCAAAAGATATTAAAGCCATAGCCGGTGCCATTACTGTTGCAGAAAATGATCCGGAGGGCGCACAAAAATTTGTTGACGAATTAAAGCGACTATCACAAAATAACACTGCTCCTATCCTGGGTATTACCGGAACCGGTGGAGCTGGAAAATCATCACTGGTTGATGAGCTGGTGCGCCGTTTTCTGGTAGAGGTGAAAGATAAAACGCTGGCCATTATTTCTGTCGATCCTTCTAAGCGAAAAACCGGAGGTGCCCTACTTGGCGACCGGATCAGGATGAACGCGATCAACAATCCAAGGGTGTACATGCGTTCGCTGGCTACCCGGCAAGCCAATCTGGCATTGTCGAAAAACGTGCAGGAAAGTATCGATATCTGCAAAGCAGCAGGCTACGATCTGATTATTGTCGAAACTTCGGGAATTGGCCAGTCGGATACCGAAATTACCGAGCATTGCGATGTTTCATTGTACGTTATGACACCCGAATTTGGTGCAGCTACGCAATTGGAAAAAATAGATATGCTCGATTTCGCCGATCTCGTAGCCATTAATAAATTTGATAAAAGAGGTGCTTTAGATGCGTTGAGGGATGTGCGCAAGCAATATAAGCGCAACCATAACATTTTCGATGCCAAAGACGATGAAATTCCGGTGTATGGCACTATGGCCTCCCAGTTCAACGATCCGGGCATGAACAACTTGTTTGTGGCCTTAATGGAGCAGATAAAGGTTAAAACCGGAACTGATTTCAAAGCCAAAATGGAATTGACTACAGATCAATCCGAAAAGATTTATATCATTCCACCCGATCGCATCCGGTATCTGGCTGAAATTGCAGAATCGAGCCAGATGTATAACGAGTGGGTAACTAAACAGGCCACTATTGCCCGTAAAATGTACCAGCTCAAAGGTGTAATTGATCTTACGAAGGAAATCAATTTCCCTCTTTTAGAGGAGGGTCCGGAGGACGGGGTGTCAAGAAATTTACAGGCAACCTACACCTTTTTCGAAGAACAACTCGACGGTGAATGCAAAAGGCTATTGCGCCAGTGGCCCGAAACAAAAAAGGCTTATCAGGAAGAGTTTTTCATTTATAAAGTCCGCGATAAAGAAATTAAACAGCCTTTGTTTTACGAATCGCTTTCGAAGCTTCAGATTCCAAAGGTATCGCTTCCCCGTTACGAAGACTGGGGCGATATTTTAAGGTGGTTGCTCACCGAAAACCTACCGGGCGAATTTCCTTATGCAGCAGGGGTATTTCCACTTAAGCGCGAAGGCGAAGACCCTACCCGCATGTTTGCTGGTGAAGGTGGACCCGAACGGACCAACAAACGTTTCCACTACGTTTCATTAGGCCAACCGGCTCACCGCTTATCTACCGCTTTTGATTCGGTTACCCTTTATGGTGAAGATCCACACATCCGTCCCGATATTTACGGTAAAATTGGTAATTCAGGTGTGAGCATCGCCACTTTAGATGATGCCAAGAAATTATACTCGGGTTTTGATCTCTGTGCACCTTCCACATCGGTATCGATGACAATTAATGGGCCAGCACCAATGTTACTGGGCTTTTTCATGAACGCTGCTATCGATCAGCAATGTGAAAAGTACATTATCGAAAATGGACTGGAAAAGGAAGTTGAAGCTAAAATTAAGGCCATTTATAAAGCCAAAAATGCAGAAAGGCCTGCTTATAATGGTACTTTACCACAAGGAAACGATGGTTTGGGCTTAATGCTTTTAGGCCTAACCGGCGATCAGGTGCTGCCTGCTGATGTTTATGCGCAAATTAAAGCCAAAGCCATCAGCTCCGTGCGTGGGACTGTTCAGGCTGATATTTTAAAGGAAGACCAGGCACAGAATACCTGTATTTTTTCTACCGAATTTGCCCTAAGGATGATGGGTGATATCCAGAAATATTTTATTGATGAAAAAGTACGGAACTTCTATTCAGTATCCATTTCGGGTTACCACATCGCCGAAGCAGGTGCAAATCCCATCTCGCAACTGGCTTTTACGCTGAGTAATGGCTTTACCTTTGTGGAGTATTATTTAAGCAGGGGCATGCATATCGATGATTTTGCGCCTAACCTTTCTTTCTTCTTTTCTAACGGTATCGATCCTGAATATGCAGTAATTGGCCGTGTAGCACGTAGAATCTGGGCAAAAGCCATTAAAAACAAATATAAAGGGAACGATCGTTCGCAGAAACTGAAATACCACATTCAAACTTCAGGTCGCTCGTTGCACGCCCAGGAAATCGATTTTAACGATATCCGGACTACCTTACAGGCTCTCTATGCCATTTACGACAATTGTAATTCGCTCCACACCAATGCTTACGACGAAGCCATTACTACACCTACCGAAGAATCGGTAAGACGGGCGATGGCCATACAATTGATCATAAACCGGGAGTTAGGCCTGGCCAAAAATGAAAACCCGCTACAGGGAGCCTTTATCATCGAAGAATTAACCGATTTGGTAGAAGAAGCTGTACTGGCAGAATTTAAACGAATAAACGATCGTGGTGGTGTTTTAGGAGCTATGGAAACCATGTACCAACGGGGAAAAATACAGGAAGAAAGCCTGTACTACGAAACCCTGAAACATACTGGCGAATATCCTATTGTTGGCGTAAATACCTTCTTAAATAAAAACGGTTCGCCTACCATTGTTCCGGGGGAAGTAATCAGGGCAACCGAAGAAGAAAAACAGTTCCAGATTTCTACATTAGAAAAGTTCCAGAACCGTAACCAAGATAAAGCCGCCGGTTTGTTGAAACAGTTGCAAAAATCGGCTGTTGCCGGCGATAATATCTTCGAACAGTTAATGGAAGTATGTAAAATCTGTTCATTAGGGCAAATTAGCAACGCCCTTTACGAAGTTGGCGGACAATACAGGAGAAACATGTAATGAAAAGATTAATCTTTCTAATTGTTGTCCTGTTTAGTGCAAATACCTGGGCTGCTACACTACCCCAAACCACTTACATAATCGCTTTAGGTATTGCGCAGGATGGTGGCTACCCACACATGGGCTGCCAGAAAAACTGTTGTAAAATAGCCTGGGCTAATCCAAAAATGCAGAAACAGGTGGTTTCCCTTGCCCTGGTCGATCCGGTTAATAAAAAATGGTGGTTGTTCGAAGCTACTCCCGATATCAAACAACAGTTGCAACATTTTAAATCGCAAACCAACAATGCCTATCCATATCTTCCTGAGGGCGTATTTATTACGCACGCCCATATTGGTCATTATACCGGCTTAATGGAATTTGGTCGCGAAGTAATGGCAACCAAAAGTTTAAAAGTGTATGTATTGCCTAAGTTAAAAGCCTTTCTGGAGCAAAATGGACCATGGAGCCAACTTGTCAAGTTAAACAACATCAATATTATTGGGCTTTCGGCCGACCAAGCCATTACTGTCTCCAATAATACAGTAACAGCATTTACGGTACCTCACCGTGATGAATTTTCAGAAACTGCCGGCTTTAAAATTATTACCCCTACTAAAAAATATCTCTTTATTCCTGATATCGACAAATGGAGCAAGTGGAATAAAGATATTATAACAGAAGTTAAAAATGTAGATGTAGCCATGGTTGATGCTACCTTTTATAGCAATACCGAACTTGCTAACAGGGCAATTGCCCAAGTACCTCACCCTTTGCTTACAGAAACAACAGATTTGTTTAAAAACGAAACAGCAGCAGTAAAACGCAAGCTGTATTTCATCCATTTTAACCATACCAACCCATTATTGTGGAGCGCTAAGGCACAACAAGCTTTGCAAAATAAAGGCTTTAACCTGGCTAAGCAAGATCAAATTTTCTATTAACCCTAAAAAAAAACCTGTTGCAATAGGCAACAGGTTTTAAATATGGTAAAATCAGTGGGGCTTATCCTGCAATCCAGCTGAATTTATAATCAATCGTAGGATTTTTCATTCTTTCCGCTACACGCAACAAACGCGAAGGTAAAGCCATAATGTAGTCGCGGGCTTTTTCTCCGGCCTCGTTTAAGTCGCGCATACCTTCAATTTTCCAGTCAACAATTAACTGTTGCATAATGTCAACATAATCAATCGCCGTGTAAACGCCTAAACGTTGTGCTGCATCAGTAAAATGACCGAAAGTTTGACCAATTTTTAAACCAACTTCACGCAAGAAGTGAGCAGGCATTACAATTTTTTGGCGCATCATATCTTCAAAAGCAAGCATCGCCTCATTTGGATCAACTTCAAAGATACGGCTCATAAAATCTTTATAAGCTTTTGCATGTCTGGCTTCATCAGAAGCAATTACACCGCACATTCTCGACAATAGCGTATCGCCATCTTTTTTGGCTAACGAAGCTACTCTTCTGTGCGAAATATTGGTTGCCATCTCCTGAAAAGAAGTGTAAACAAAATTGCGGTAAGGATCGTGTCCGGTACCGATGTCGAAACCATCAGCAATAAGGTATTGTGTAGAAATCTCCATTTGGCGCATATCCACCCTACCCGATAGGTATAAATATTTATTCAACAAATCCCCGTGACGGTTTTCTTCAGCAGTCCAATGTCTGTTCCACTTCATCCACCCACCATCTTCTTTCATACTTGGTCCCTGCACCATTGCTAACCACGACTCATAAGTAGGCAAAGCCTCCTCTGTAATCGTATCACCAATTAATACAGCTACAAGATCGTATGAAAGATCTTTTGCATTATCCCTTAGTATTCTTATATCTTGATAAAATGTATCACTTGTAGAGTCAGGTAGAAAGTCAGATGGCTGCCAGTTGGTATCGATCGGTTTAAGATAGGTATCCATCATATCCAGCATATACTGTTCTATATGCACCATCACTTCCCTTCTTTTATCTGCAAAAAAACTCATTATTCGTGTTTATATATTTGTTGTAAGCAAAGATAACCAAATATTACGGCAAACCTCGTGATATTAACATATTTAGCATCAAATCAGTTTTAAATCAACTTTAAATTATCAACATCATTTTAATTATTAAGTTTTGTTAACAATTTGATTGCGTCACACAATCTCCATTTACAGTTCCATTATTTTGTTAAAACGAAATTTTATAATTCTTTCTGAAGCGCAAAGCCAATGCTAATAGTAAAGGTTCCGTCCTGCTGTTCGTTTCAATCCTTTTGGAGGGGTAACGCGAGTTAGGTATGTTCTTCGAGCCAAAAGGGGATTTCCACCGCCATCAGGGCTATTATTGAAAGCTTAAAGCCAAAAGACTAAAGCTCTAAGCAGTGCCTCCCGCTTTATGCTTTAGCCTTTAAGCTTTTATCTTTTTGCTTCCCACTCAAATGCCCTAAAACAAGAAAACCCTTTAACATTGTTGTTAAAGGGTTTCTTTTAAGATTTGGCACCGACCTACTCTCCCACGTGTTACCGCAGTACCATCGGCTCTGGTGGGCTTAACTTCTCTGTTCGGAATGGGAAGAGGTGGACACCACCGATATAGGC
>NZ_CAESCM010000004.1 GCF_903166585.1 Pedobacter ghigonis | reverse complement strand
TCATCCCCCTTTCTCCGTAGGACTTCCGCATCAACACATCCATCGACAGGTATTTCCTGACGGTATTCCTATGCATCCCTAGCGATTTTGCAATTGCGTTGTTGGACAACCCTTTAGCCTGTAGTTTTTTCATCTCATCAAATCGTTGTTTGATAACACCGTCTGTAGCGGCCAGCTTCTTCCCTTTAGGAAAGTCTTTTGGAACCACCAGTGGTTCATCAACTGTTTTAGGGGCCACTGCTCTGCTGAGTCTGGTGTACTCGCGCACCATTACTCGTAAGAAGAACCTTCTTTTTTAAGGTCGGCAGGCGCCAGGTTAACTATAATTTTTTGTTTAGGCATTCTAAAGCCCGAAACCGTAATGGCACTGGCCACACGCCGCAAGCTTTCTTTTACAGCATTATCGGGCAGGCCTACCATGTAGTATTTGGTACCGGCACTAATATTCACTTCAATGGTTATGGTAAGTGCATTTACGCCATAAACAGCACTCCCGTATGTTTTTACAAGCATTCAATTTTTTTTAATAAAATAAAGTGGGATGTAAATTTATTCGGGATGAATATTTATTGACTAATATAAGAATTGTTTTAATAAAGTAATTACCATACTTTAGTTAAAAACACTTTTTTTACCATGAAAAAAACATTGATTACTTTTTACTTATTAATCCTGACACTTTGCAGCTTAGCTCAAAAAAAGAACGAATTTGTTGGAGTTACCGGACATATTTTTTTAGATGGTAAAAACACTTTAAAAAATAGTTCAATTAGATTATTAGGTTTGAGGGATAGGAAGAGCGGTATAAATGAAGACGGTACTTATTATTTATTGGTTCCAAAAAACATGGATGTTTTTGTGATAGCAGATGAAAAATATGTTACAAAAATTAATGCCAAAGATAAAAATGTCGATGTTTTCTTTTTTTCTGGAGAGAAAGATTTAACTAAACAGTATCTAAATGAATGGAATAAGACAAAAACTTTTTTTGATAATGTATATAAAAGCCTACCACCAGAAGAAGATTCAAATATTATTGGATCGCCAAGAGTAGATATTGCCATTCCCAATACAGCTACCAAAAATACACCAGTAGATTTTGGGAATAAAGTTTTTGATTTTATTAGTCTAGATTCCCAGCCTGAGTATCCAAAAGGCTATACTGAATGGAATAATTACATTAAAACGAATCTAAAATATCCAAAAGAGTCTGAAGCAAAGAATATTAAGGGAACTGTAATTATGTCATTGATTGTCGAAAAAGACGGTAGCTTTTCTGATATTAAAGTTAAGAAGGGACTCGATATCTATTGTGATAATGAAGCCAAACGATTACTAACAAGTTCTGAGAAATGGAAGCCAGGTGTTTTTCAAGGGAGTAAAGTTAGAACTCAATTAGATATCGCAATCAAATTCAATTAGTCACTTTTTGGAATAAGAGTTCGTTAACTTTATTATATGGAACTGCTTTTTACCTGCGTTACTGGATTAAGCCTGGGGCAAGGCTTTAACTAAACAAGAATGAAAAGCATATAAAAAAATCCCAACCATTTCTGATCGGGATTTTTTTATGTGCTATATATTATTCTCGCTTTAAGCTTTCAGTTAAACCCTATCTTCCAAACGGCATTTTAGGCATACCTTTCATCATGGCTGCTGCTGCGGCCGGGTTCGAAAACTGCTTCATCATTTTGCGCATATCTTCAAACTGCTTAATCAGCTTGCTTACTTCTTCTACTTTGCTGCCCGAGCCTTTTGCAATGCGTAAACGGCGGCTTTGCTGGATGGCATCAGGATTTTCTTTTTCGAATGGAGTCATCGAGTTAATAATGGCTTCGATTGATTTAAACGCATCGTCCTGAATATCTACGTTCTTCATCATTTTACCTACACCTGGAATCATACCCATCAAGTCTTTCATGTTACCCATTTTCTTAATTTGCTGAATCTGGTTATAGAAGTCGTTGAAATCGAATTTATTTTTACGGATTTTTTTCTGGAGTTCTGCCGCCTCTTTCTCGTCGAACTGCATTTGGGCACGTTCAACAAGGGAAACCACATCACCCATACCCAAAATACGCGAAGCCATACGATCAGGATAGAAAACATCAAGTGCTTCCATTTTCTCACCTGTACCAATAAATTTGATCGGTTTGTTTACAACCGATTTAATTGAAAGGGCCGCACCACCGCGGGTATCACCATCTAATTTAGTTAAAACAACACCTGTAAAGTCTAAGCGGTCGTTAAATACTTTTGCTGTATTTACGGCATCCTGACCAGTCATGGCATCCACTACAAATAAAATCTCGTGTGGATTGGTTTTAGCTTTAACCTCCGATATTTCGTTCATCAACGATTCGTCGATCGCTAAACGGCCGGCGGTATCGATAATGATTACATTATTTCCATTTTGTTTACCATGGGCAATACCTTCTAAAGCAATACCCACCGGATCGTTTGAAGCACGGTTGGCATAAACAGAAACGCCCACTGTGGTACCTAAAACCTCTAACTGATCAACAGCGGCAGGACGGTACATGTCGCCGGCAACCAATAAAGGTTTTTTGCCTTTACCTTTTAAATGCAAGGCTAGTTTACCGGCAAATGTGGTTTTACCCGCACCGTTTAAACCTGCTATTAAAATAATGGTTGGGTTGGTTTTGGTATCTAATTCGGTAACCTCGCCGCCCATTAAGGCCGCAAGCTCATCGTTCATGATTTTGGTAAGCAACTGACCCGGCGAAACCGCTGTAAGTACATTTTGCCCCAAAGCTTTTTGCCTTACCTCATCAGTAAATGCTTTTGCTGTTTTATAGTTAACGTCGGCATCTAATAATGCTTTACGAATCTCTTTCATGGTTTCTGCCACGTTGATTTCCGTAATGCTGCCCTGTCCTTTTAATACTTTAAACGCTCTGTCTAGCTTGTCCTGTAAATTATCAAACATCTTTTTTTAAGCTAAAGGCTTAGTGCCGGATGGCAAAAAGCTACTTGTTTTTAATAAAAGGCAAATGTATCAAATTTTGATTGTAAATCTTAGCAACTCAAAGTCAAAACTTTATGGCCGGGCGATTATATTTCTGTTTTGATGCAACATTTTCCCGGAGAGTTAGTCTTATACCCGATTAACTTAAACGAATGAAGCGCTGCATCCTCCCGGTTTTACTATTGATATGTGCTTTTTGCAAGGCCCAGGATATTACCAAACAAAAGCATTTAGCCGCTAAAAGAACGCTTGAAAGCCCTAAAATTGATGGTGTTTTAGACGATGCCTGCTGGAGAGATGTTCCGGTTGCTACCGATTTTTTTCAGATCAGGCCTCACCCTGGGAAGGTAGAAACCGCTGATCGGCGTACCGAAATGAAGGTGCTTTACGATGATGTGGCCATTTACGTTTATGCACGCATGTACGATAGCCCGGATAGTGTTTCGCATGAGTTGGTTTCGAGGGATAATATTGGAAATGCCGATTTCATCTCCATTATTGTCGATCCCTTTTACGATAAAATGAATGGCAATGGCTTTTTTGTTACCGCTGCAGGTGTGCAGTTCGATGCCAAATACTCGCAAGTAGGTAATGAAGACGAAAACTGGAATGCAGTTTGGGAAAGTGCAGTTAAAATCGACGATAAAGGCTGGACCTGCGAAATGAAAATTCCTTACTCTGCCCTGCGCTTTTCAGGCAAGGATGTACAGAACTGGGGATTAAATTTCAGCCGCAGGATACAGCGCAGCAATACCCAAACCTTCTGGAATTTTGTTGACCCAAAGGTAAATGGTTTTATCAATCAGGAAGGGCTTTGGACAGGTATTAAAGACATTAAACCACCCTTGCGGCTTTCTTTTTCGCCATACCTGTCTGCCTACGTAAACCACTACCCTATAAATCAACCGGGGGTTAAAAACACAACTTCGCGTTTCAATGGCGGTATGGATGTGAAATATGGTATTAACAACAGTTTTACTCTGGATATGACTTTGGTGCCCGATTTTGGTCAGGTGCAATCAGATAACCGCATTCTTAATCTTACCCCTTTTGAGGTAAAGTTTAATGAAAACCGGCAGTTTTTTACCGAAGGAACCGAGTTATTTAACAAAGGCGATTTATTTTATTCAAAACGGATTGGCTCTATACCGGCCTATTACAATTACAGCGGGGTTGGAAACGATAAAATTGTGAAAGACCAAACCGAGGCCAAGGTTTTAAATGCTACCAAAATTTCGGGGCGTACGGCAAAGGGTTTGGGCATCGGTATTTTTAATGCCATTACCAACAGCATGCAGACGGAAGTGGAAGACGCACAGGGTAACCTTCGTGAGGTAGAAACACAGCCCTTAACCAATTACAACATCCTGGTTTTCGATCAATCTTTAAAAAACAACAGTTCGGCCACTTTTATCAATACCAATGTTTTGCGGCAAGGCTCTGCTTACGATGCGAATGTGAGCGCGCTCCTTTTCAATTTAAATAACAAAAACAATAAATATTTCGTAAACGGTGGTGCTAAAATGAGCTATTTGAGGGGCGAAGAAAGCAGTACCGGTTACAGCTATACACTGCGGTTTGGGAAACAGAGCGGTAACTTTACCTGGAGCTACAACCAGGTATATGCCGATAATAAATTCGATCCATCGGATATGGGTTTCTTTACCAACAATAACTTTTTGGATCAGCGCATTGGCGTTGGCTACAACATATACAAACCCAGCAAATGGTACAATCAATTTGAAAGCTGGCTAAATTTAAACTATTCGCGTAGGGCGATTCCAGCAGCTTATCAAAAAATTGGTTTTAACGGAGGGTATTGGGTTCAGTTTAAAAACCAGTGGTCGGCAGAGCTGGATGTAAGCTGGGACAGAAAAAGCAACGATTTTTACGAAGCAAGGAACGGGCAGGTTTACCACGCTCCCGAAAATTATGGTGTAAGTTTGTACATCAATCCCAACCGCGCCAAAGCGTATAATTTTGGCGGAAACATACGCTTTTTTGAACAACAGCTTTTTAAAGGTAAAATGTATAACTTTTACTTTTTTCAAAACTTAAGGCTTAACGATAAAGTTGCGTTTGGATTGGATTTAAACTTTAACCCGAATTACAACTATGTAAACTGGGTTACTACACAAGGCAATCAAGCTATTTTTTCAAGGTATGATCGCCGAACGGTAGAAAACTCGTTCGATGCCAAATATACTTTTACCAACCTGATGGGGATTACTGTGGTGTTGCGACACTACTGGAGCGACAGAAGGAATAAGGAATTTTACCTGCTTAAGCCAGATGGTAACTTAACCGATTATCAGGGCGCATCATTAACCGGAATGGACCGCAATTACAATGTTTTTAACATCGATTTAATTTATACCTGGCAGTTTGCACCCGGAAGTACACTTTCGCTTTCGTATAAAGATGCTGCCGAAACTTACGATACTTTTTATACACAGCGTTACAACAAGAACCTGAGCGGGATTTTAAATGCTCCTCAAAATAACAGTTTATCGATTAAGGTTTTGTACTATGTGGATTATTTGGATTTGAAGAAGAAACGTAAAAAAAGCTAAAAACTTATATTCGATGGGGTTAAACCCATCGCAAATATTACCGCGCTTTGCCGGGGCTTAAGCCAAATTTCCGGGTAAAGGCCTTGTTAAAATGCTGTACCGATGAGTAACCTAAATCCTCAGAGATATTTTTAATGTCGACCTGTTTATCGGCCAAAAGCTCTTTTGCTTTCATGAGTCTATAGTCGCTCAGGTAAGCAAAAACAGAGTTGCCAAATGTTTCCTTAAAGCCCTGTTTTAGTTTAAACTCGTTTATACCGGCTATTTTTGCCAGTTCGGTTAAAGAAGGTGGTTTGCAGGCATTTGCCAACAAGTATTCTCTCGCATAATAAATCCGTTCTTTATCGTAAGCCGATTTTAATGCCGGGCGCTCTGTTTTCTTAGCCGCCTCTTCAAAAGCCTGTGCCTGTAGCGCCAAAAGCTCCAAACATTTAGATTGAAGGAACAATAATTTTAATCCACCTGTGAAATGGCAGTTCATAATATCGTTGATACAGCTGTGCATGGCCAAACTGATGGGCAGATTTTCCGATGAAATTTCTACCGAACGGTTATTCATGATGTTTTCGGCAAAATTCCTTAATAACGTACTGCTTTCGCTCGTTAAATCAATAAAGCGCGACCGTTCGAAGTTTACTTCAAAGAATTTATGCGGGCCACCTACCGTAAACTCGGCCATTCCATCAAAATCAGGGCTGTAGATAATATTGTGTTGATTGGCTTTAATATCCAGGCGTTTGTTGGTGAGGTAATTTTCCATAATCCCCCCTCCCATAATCGAAAAATGTAGCTCAACCATATCAGGTTCATCAAAAGATTTGATGCGCAGGCGGCTCTTCTTTACCAGCATATCGCCGTAAACAATATAAATTCCCGAAAAAGCGATCTCCACAATCTCTGCATCGCCAAACGGAAAGCTATATTTATCCCTCCGCTCGGTTACAAGGGCCTGATTAAGTGCATTATTGTCGAGTTTGTTCCCTACAACATAATATCTCTCGTCGCCGTCATAAATATTTAGGGCCATAAAATCCTTTTGATATAAACTTTAATCCTTTTGGTATAAAAAGATCCGTTTGTTAGACAACTACTTTTGTTCAAAGTTACTAAACAAATTAATACGATGCCTAAGTTACCATCATGGCTGGTCAACACAATGGAAAAGGTGATCAGCAACAAAATATACGCTGTAGAGGTTGTAGAAACAAAAATGCTCAGCAGCAACCTGAAATGTATCACCTTTAAGGGCGATTTTTTCGACGCGAAATTTATGCCGGGCAACGAGGTGCTTTTTAGGGTAAATGCCAACGAGTACCGTCACTATACCTTATCGGCTTTCGATCATGAAAACGATACCTGCGAGGTTATTTTTTATTTAAACCAGCAAGGACCCGGATTTAATTTTGCCGCTAATATCCAAAAAGGCGATCATTTAAAGCTTATTGCCGACCGCGCAAGGGTAAAGTACAACGAAGCTTCCAATCAGCATTTCTTCTTTGGAGATGAAACCAGCATGGGGCTGTACGAGTCGCTGGGAAAAAAAGCATTAGATGAGGATGTAGAGTATTTCGGTGTATTGGAATTGCAGGAAGAAAATTTCGATTCGGTTGATCACATTAACCTGTTGATTGATGTGGTACCATCAGATTTGAGCGCGCCGGCACAAAATGCGATAACCTGGATGGATAATATGCATCCTATGTGCTGGGAAATGTGGCAAAATGCTACCTTCTATCTCACCGGGCGCGCAAAATCGGTACAACAGTTTAAAAAATACCTTAAACAACGGGGTGTACGCTTCAGCCAGATGATTACCATGCCTTACTGGGAAATTGGTAAAGTTGGCGGCGGAGCTTAAAAAAATGGGCTAAAAAAAAGACCACAGCGTAAACTGTGGTCTTTTTTTAATTTATATACCGCTACCTCGGAAAGGTAAAGGCAAAGCCCAGCGCCAGGGTTTGACTGGCTTGAATATTTACATCAGTATCTTTATCAAATAATACTACTCCGGTTAAGCTGGTGTTCATAAAACGGTTAATTTTTGCAGTAAGCGCAACATCCAAACGGTGGTCAATTCGCGACCAGCCAATGTTTTCATATGGAACAAACATCAGGTAACGGGCCTTAAGGTTGGTATTGGTAAAAATATCCTTATCAAAAGCACTTACTACCTGGAAAGCGAGTTCGTTGCGGAATTTCTTGCCTTTATCAACCCCGTAAACATTTGGTTTTTTATCGTAAACAGCTGTATCGAGCACAAAGGTCTGCCTTGCGGTACCGGTACCAATACGGGTAGAGAAATATTTTACAGGTTTGTACTCAAAACCGATCGATTCGGTCAAATAACCCGGGGCCATAAACCTCGAAATAAGCACTTGTTGCTCATCGCCGTTACCGTCTCTATAGTACCTGTAGCCGCTATCAAACTGCGATTCGAAACTCACCGATCCGAAGAAATACCAGCTTTTTGATAATTGGAATGATGCTTTATTATCCCAGAAGATACGATCGTTGGTTTTCTTTTGCAGCTGGTCTTTGTTTTTAATCTTGCCATATTGCAAAACCACCTCACTTACGTAGCTATAGCTGTTTTTATTGTATTCTGCTTTCCAGTTAAGCAAACCGCCTACTGCAATAGAGTTTGTACCCCCACCTTTCCAGTTATCACTAAACTGCGCCTGGTTAATGTTAATACCAATATTGGTTCTGGTTTTCCAGTAACTTATTTTGGCATTTACAACAAGCGGTTTAATTTTTACGGGTTCGAAATTTAGCGGCCCTTGTCTGCTCGGCAGCGGACTGCGTTTTAATTTTATGTTCAGGTCTTTGGTATTGATCGGAATCGTATCAATTTCCTGAGCATATAATTTTGTAGAGCAGAGACTTAGAATAAGGGCTATGGCAGCTAAAAAGTTCTTCATTACTTACAAAGAAAAACAAAATTTTTAGAGATAAAAAGCATTTAACAAAATGATTGTCAGCATGACAATTGCATTTGCCAGTAAAACAGCGCTTTCATATCTTTTTCAACCAACCGTACCAACTGCCATTTTTAAGGTATTGCAGATTGTGCTCGTGGTTGTATGCTTCTTTTTCAAAAATGATGTTCCGGTAGGCCAGATGGTGGTTCCGGTATTTCATCAGGTTTACGAAATAGTTGAGCAGGTAGCAGATATAAAAAGGCAGAATAAGTAATTCGAGTTGCTGGCGCAGGTGGATTTTTTCGTGGTTAATGATTGTTGCATCGTTTTTAAGCCCTGCCGATTTAACCAGTATGAATGGAAACAGGGCCATGCCGGCGGCCGGCAGCTTTTTAACGATGAAGATGGGCGCTTTCACAGCTTCTCGATGGTTATTTTAGGCAATGGAGGCAATTGCAATGCTTTTGGATTTATCCGGTAACTTTTGTAGGCATTGCGGATAAACATATTAAAGGCATAATCATCCGCATCGAGTACAAACTGGTATGTTGGCCGGTATTGCTGCATAAAATCGGTAAGCTCATCATCTTTAATACCCAATACCTGACGTACCAAATTGGCATTAAAACGGTAATCGATCAAATCTTCGCGGTAATCTTTTTCGAGGATTTTTTGCAAATGACGAGCATTTCTACCTTGCCTGCTCAAGAGGTTGTAAATGGCATCGATACCTAAGCCTACGCCACCATTACCTAAGTTTAACAGGTCTTTGCTGCTGCCCTTCATGGTTTGGTAGCGGTATTCCTGAACATTTTTTTCGTACAGTTGCTGTGGCGTAAGGCGTTTCTGCTGGATAACCACATCACGTAAACGGATACCCAGCGATTTAAGCTGGAAGTATGCTGCCGTTTGACCTTTAAATACTATTGTATCTACGCCGTAGCCCGATAAAGCGGCAACCAGGGTATCGCCCGGAATGGCAAAAGTACTAAACTCGCCTTTAGTGTTGTTATAGAGCCCGTCGCCTGTGCGGATGTTATAGATGTAAACTTTCGCCAGTCGCTGTTTGGTTTCTTTGTCAATAACAATGCCTTGCACAGGTTTGGTTTGTGCATAAAGTGCGGTACTGAAGCCGAAAGCCAGAATAAGGATAACAAAAAATTTCATCAGATTACAAAACTACAAATATCTGGCAGGCCGGGTTTGTACTTAACATTATTTAACCTTAAGCACCTGACCCAGTTTAATGCCATCGGCACTCATTTCGTTCAGCATTTTCAACTGATCGACGGTTAAGTTAAAACGTTTTGCAATATTATACAAAGTATCGCCTTTTACAACAGTATAAGTTCCGTCGGCTAAAATAGGCTTGGCACCTGCCGGAGGTGTTTCAACTGGTGTAAATTTGGCTTTCTCTTTGGGGATATTTTGGTTAATTTCTGAAAAAACACGGTCTTCGCGGGCAATCTTCTGCTTTTCGCTCTCTGCCTGGTCGTACTGGTAAAGCTGGTATTTTTCGATGGTGTTGATCAGTAAATCAGGATAGCGTGGGTTGGTGGCATAACCAGCCGTTTTTAATCCTTGCGCCCAGCTTTTATAGTCGTTTTTATCCAATTGAAAAAGGAAGCTGTACCGCTTGCGTTTCAGAAATTCTGAATGATCTCTGAAAGATTCGCGGGCATCTTTATACACCCTGAAGCAGTCGTTTTTCTGGTCATCATCGCGAAAATAGTTTTTGCCTTTCCATTCAGATGTACACTTAATGCCGAAGTGGTTGTTGGCATATTTGGCCAGGTCGCTGTTTCCGCTACCAGACTCCAAAATACCTTGCGCAAGCGTAATACTGGCCGGGATGCCGCTCTGGTTCATCTCTTCAACAGCTACCCCTTTAAACTCATCGATATAACTTAAGGTATTGTAGCTCTTGTAATTGTTGTTGTTCGCTTTATTGGCTTCTTTTTCGATTTGCTTATTGTTTTTCGAAAACTTTCTGGTGCCGCATGAGCTAAAAAAAACAAGGATTGCCGCAATAATGATGAGATGATTAGCTGAACGCATGGGGATGTTTATGGGTTAATTGTTTAAATTGGTTAACTAAAAACTGAAAATTGCAAACTGTATATGGTTAATTGTTTAAATCGGTTAATTGGTTAACTGTGGAATTACAAACTGACAATTGAAAATTGCAAACTGACTTAAAACTTAATTTTCTGCCCTGGTTTTAAGTTTACTTTCTTCATGCCGTTTTTCTGCATCAGCGCCTTAACCGTAGTGCCTTTCTTTTTGGCAATTACACTTAGGTTATCGCCTGTTCTAACCGTGTATGTTTTTGACCGGGCTGTACTTCTTTTCCTGCTGCGTACAGGACTGGCATAAACAGGTTCTTCGTAACCTTCCGGGCGTTCGTCATACTGGTACAGCTCATACTTTTTAATCAGGCCGATTACCTGCGAAGCCCAGCTTCTGCTGTGGGCGTAACCACAACGTCTGATCCCGTATGCCCAACCTTTATAATCGTACTGATCATATTTGGCAAAAAGGTTGTTAAAAGGCTCGCGCGTTTCCATAATTTCCACAAAATGGCTGTAAGATTCGTCGGCATTTAAATAATCGCGGTATGAAGAACGGATTTCGGCGTTATTGTTTGGACCTTTCACCCCAAAGTGGTTATTGAGGTGCTGTGCAATTCTGCTATTGCCCGATGCCGATTCGTGTATGGCAACTGCAAGAATTATACTTGCCGGGATTTTATGATCGCGCATTAAATCCTGTGCGTATTCTACATGCTCGGCAATATACTCGTCTGTATCTTGTGCTT
Organism: Pedobacter ghigonis; assembly: GCF_903166585.1. GTDB lineage: Bacteria > Bacteroidota > Bacteroidia > Sphingobacteriales > Sphingobacteriaceae > Pedobacter > Pedobacter ghigonis. The sequence goes on along the minus strand of NZ_CAESCM010000004.1, from coordinate 330,751 downwards.
TTACAGCAATTCCTGTTAAAAGGAACAGACAAAAAGTAAAGATTTTCTTCATTTCTTTAGTATTTCCGTCATTGCGAGGCACGAAGCAATCCTACTACTATCGATATTCAACCCAGCGCTTTAAGATTGCTTCGTGCCTCGCAATGACGATCTGTTATAACTTCCTGATCACAAACAAACCATCCCTAACGGGTAATATTAATTTTTCAACCCGCTTATCGTCAGCTATTTTATCATTAAAACTAGTAATATTTCTGGTGTCTTTGTCTTGTTTCTCCTGAAGTACTTTTCCACTCCATAGCACATTATCCACAATGATTATTCCACCGGGGCGTACACGGTCAAAAATCAGGTCGTAATAAGTACCGTTATTTTTCTTGTCGGCATCGATAAAAACAATGTCGAAAATTTCGTCTAAATCATTTATTGTAGAATTGGCATCGCCCAGGATGTACTTAATCTGGTGGTTAAATGCCGATTTTGCAAAATTGCCACGCACCATATCTTCCAGCTCCTCGTTAACATCCAAAGTATAAAGTATGCCATCTTTGGTTAGCCCTTCAGCCAGGCACAAAGTGGCGTAACCGGTAAAAGTGCCGATTTCTAAAATCCGTTTAGGCGAAACCATTTTGCTGAGCATACTCAAAACCCTGCCCTGGTAATGGCCGGAAAGCATGCGGGGCATTAACACTTTAAGATTGGTTTCGCGGTCTATGTGCTGTAAGAGCTCGCTCTCAGGCTCGCAGTAGGCAATTAGTAAATCTTGTAAATCGTCGTTTATCAGGCTCATTTGTTGGTTATAAACGGTTGGTTTCCATAAAATATTGTAGAATAATGGTTGCGGCAATGGTATCTACCCTTTCTTTGTCGCGGCGGTCTTGTTTTTTTAGCCCGCTTTGCATAATCGCCTGGTGTGCCATTTTAGAGGTAAAGCGCTCATCAACCCAATGCCTGGGGATATCCGGAAATGATTTTTTTAACAAGGTAGCAAAGCCCTTTACATGTTGCGCCGAATCGGAAGGTGATCCGTCCATTTGTTTCGGATCGCCGATTACAAAGGCCTCAACCTGCTCGGTAAGCATATATTTTTTAATGTACTCAATTACATCTTTTGGGTGGATTGTATCCAGGCCGGTAGCAATAATCTGCAATGGATCGGTTACTGCAATGCCGATACGTTTGGTACCGTAATCAAAAGCTAAAATTCTGGCCATAATCTTGCTTGGCGTTAGGGGTTTGGCGAAGCATACTAGCTTGCCTGTAAAATTTAAAAGTCCAAAGGTAGTGTTTTTTGCGAAATGGGTTTTTGGGCTTTAAGCTAGTTCACCGTTTAGCCTTTTTACTTTGATTTGGTGCCACCCATGGTGGGAAGGTTTCAAAGTTACTTTGATGTGCTGCCACCCATGGTGGCGAACTTTCATATAAATATCGTTTAATCGGTTTTTTTGGGTTAACTGCTTAAATTGGTTAACTGGTTAATTGTGTTGTCGATGAAACTGAGAATTGAAAATTGAGAACTGTCAACTGAAAACCGCTCAACTAAGTCCCTGCCCTGTTAATTTCATCAGCTGCGCCTCCGGCCGATCTTTTAGCCGCCTTTAAAGGTTTGCCAAAGCGGTAAGTAAAGGCCAGGTTAACTACCCGGCTATCTCTGGTGAGGATAAAATATTCGCTTGCTGCAGGAAAATCGGTTAAGCCTTCCATGGCCTGGGTGTAAAAAATATCTCTGGCACTAAGTTTTAAGCTCCCCTTCCCTTTAAATAAGCTTTGCGACAGGCCTGCCGATAGTTGCCCAGTTGGGTATAATAGTTCCTGAAGATCGTTACGCGCCCTGGTAATATAGAAGCCCGAAATTTCGGCGCTTAAACCTTTGTTTATGGTAAACTGATTGTTTATGCTCGATTGCAGCTGGTTAACCGACGAAGCATAATTGACGTTTTGGTAACCCTTTAACTGCTTATAATTAAAAGTGCTTTGCGCATTTAACGACCACCAGCTAAATGGCGAAACCTGTAAAGAAACAGATAAGCCTAAATTGTGCATCCTGCCAACATTACCCTCTGTGTACACCAAAATATCGGTTCCTTCTGACAGGAAAAGCTGCGAGAAATAATTTTTGATTACGCTATATGATAAAGTTGTGGTTAAAAGTTGCTTAAACTGATGCGTTAATTCTAAATTCCAGCTGTACTGGGGTAAAAAGAAGGGATTGCCACGCTGGTAAGTGTACTTATTGATAATAAAAACGAAAGGATTTAATTTCTGATAGGCCGGTCGGTCGATCCTGCGGCCAGCAGTTAGGCTAAAAGTGTTGGCAGAATCTGCTGCATAGCTGATGTAACCCGACGGGAAAAGGTTGCTGTAATTTTTAGAAAATGCAGAATCCCTGCGGATGCTGTTCCCCAACTGGTTGGCATCGTAATGCGTGTTTTCGTAGCGTATGCCCGCCTGTGCATTAAATTTTCCAAACTTACTTTCAAAGGTGCTGTACAGCGCATTGATATCTTCCTTGTATAAAAAATGGTTGCTTTTGTTTAGGTCTTCGGAAAGATTGTTTCCGTCAAAAAGCTGGTAGGCTGCAATGTTATCGGTACTGATGCTGGATGATTTAAAACCCGATTCGAGTTTATGGTTTTTACCGAAACGGATAGTGTAATCGGCTTTGGCCGATAATATTTTCAGGTTTGATGGGATCTGCGCAACCGAGCCCTTAACGTATCCGCCGGCAGCCAGTAATTTATTAGTAAAAACCTGATCGTTAGTTATATCATATTTTAAGGCATCTAAATCAATGGCAAGATCTTGTGTTTTGCTTAAAACCTGCCTTAAATTTACATTAACAGCGCCGTTTTTGAGTTTGAAATTGGTTGTACTGTAAGTGCCGATGGCTGAGTCTATTTTGCCCGAATTGCCTTTCCAGGTGGCGATAGCCTCACTCCGGCCATTGCGTTTGCCTAAATTACCCGTTAAGGTTAAGCCAATGGTCGTTTTATCAGAAACATAATAATCGAGTCCTGTTTTTAACAAATGGCCACTGTTTTTTGACTGGAAAGAAGACGACTGATCTAAAAAGGGGCTAACCGAAACATTTGCCCCGAAATACTGTCGGAAAGCGTAAATATCGGTAAAGTTCTTACTTAAGTTAACACCATAATTGGCAAAGGTATTGATGCGGCCTTTGCGGTAATTAAGCAATAAACTGTTGTTGTTTTTATAGTATTTTCCTTGTCCGAAAGCAGTAATTATGGAGCCGTTAAAGCCTTCCTGTCCGTTCTTTTTGGTTTTAATGTTAATAATCCCAGCGTTTCCACTGGCATCGTATTTTGCTGAGGGGTTGGTAATCAGTTCGATCTGGTTTACCTGCGATGAACTCATGCTTCCCAGTAAATTGCTCAGCTCAGTTCCTGATAAAAAGGTTTGCTTATCGTCAATCAGTACCAGTACACCTGCTTTGCCTTGCAGGCTAATGCCTCCGTTCTTATCTACAATAACGCCCGGCGATTTCTCCAATACCTCTAACACCGTTGTGCCTGTGTTGGTAACAGCGACATCGATATTTACGATCGTTTTTCCCTGAATATGCTGAATAAATTGCTTTTTGCCCTGCACATTTACTTCACCCAAGCTTTTTTCGGCTACTGGCAGGTTGATGGTGATGGTTTTATTGGTAAAGGGCGATAAAAGTGAAACAGTTTTTTGTGTGCTATGCCCAATTGCACTTGCGCTAAAAAGGTAGGCTCCGGCTGCTGGCTCTGTAAAATTAGCAATGCCGTTTTTATCCGTTATGGCTGCCTTAATTAAAGTTTGGTTCGGTGCTGTAAGAAGTTGAACGGTGGCATTTTCTAAGCCCTGCCCTTTTTCGTTAAGCACAATAATTTTAATGGTCTTATCCTGGCCATGGCCGAAAACGGAATAAATGCTCAGGGCGAGCAGCAATATGTATTTAGAGAAAGTCATTTAGTTTAATCGTTAGTTGGATAAATATATTAATCTGTCTTAACAAATAGGATAATCTGCTAACAGATAAGAAATTAATCTAAAATTAAACTGGAAGGTGGCTTGGGAAATATGCAAAAAGCACTTTTCGCTAATGTTGAACCGATATTGTTACAACAGCGGATTTGAATGTCTTTACAATCTAAAAAAGAACGGTAGGAAAAGAAGATGAAGCCTACTAATGTAAGAATCTCATATCTATTTCTTATTTTGCACCAAATGCAGTTTAAAGAAATCATAGGACAGGAAAGAGTAAAGCAACAATTGGTGCAAACGGTTAAAGAAAACCGCATTAGCCATGCGCAGCTTTTTTTGTCGCCTGCGGGTTCTGGTGCTGTGCCACTGGCCATTGCCTATGCGCAATACATCAATTGTTTGGATAGAAGAGAAAATGATAGCTGCGGCGAATGTTCGAGTTGTAGAAAATACGAGCGGTTAATTCACCCCGATCTTCATTTTTCATATCCTTTCTTTGCTTCGGCCAGTGTAAAAACTGCTGTTGATGTATTGGACGAATGGCGGAATATGGTTTTAGGCGATCCTTATTTTGATATGGATATCTGGCGTTCTAAACTGGATGCAGCCAATAAACAAGCCAACATTAACATTGCCGAATGCCACGATATTATTAAAAAACTGAGTTTTAAAGCTTTTGAAGCCGAAACCAAGGTTTTAATTATGTGGCTGCCCGAATATCTGGATAAAGCAGGTAATGCTTTGTTAAAACTGATTGAAGAACCACCGGCGAATACGCTTTTCATTCTGATTGCCCAAAGTCAGGACCAGATTTTAACTACTATTCTATCAAGAACACAGATTGTTAAAATACCGAAACTTACAGCAGAAGAAGTTACGAGATATTTACTAAATACCAGCGGTTTAACCGAACATCAGGCTACCGATTATTCCTTTCTGGCCGATGGGAATTTAATTGAGGCCAAGGCATTGGCTGCCGATACGCAGAACGATAGCTCGGGTACATTTACCGCCTGGCTAAGAATGGGTTTTGGCAATAAAGTGCCTGATCTGATTAACTTTACCGATGAAGCCGCCAAATGGGGCCGCGAGAACCAAAAGAATTTTTTAAAGTACGGCGTAAATTATTTACGCGAGTGCTGTTTAATTTTAAGCGGTGCCGAAGAACTGGTGAAATTACCCCCCCTAACCTTCGAAACGGCAAAAAAACTAAGTATGCACGTGCTTACCTTGCCTATGGCAGAAGCTATAATTGGCGAACTGGAAAAGGCGCATTACCACATTGAAAGAAATGCAAACCCTAAAATTCTGTTTTTAGATGTATCTTTACAACTGGTAAAAATTATCAAGTTTAAAACGCTCCCTGCGGGGACTCAATATATATACAATTAATATGGGATGTGGAAGTTGTTCAACAGGTGGTGGTTGCACCCCTAATGGATGCAAGAGTAATGGCTCATGCGGCACCGGTGGTTGCCAGACAATGGAAGTACACGATTGGCTATCCAACCTGGATATGCCTGCTAATTATAAACCTTTTCAGGTTACCGAAATCAAATTTAAAGGCTCTCGTAAAGAATTTTTCTTAAACAGCGATAATATTTACCTGGAAATTGGCGAACTGGTTGCCGTTGAAGGACCAACCGGAGGTTTCGATGTGGGGCATGTTTCGCTTACTGGCGAACTCGTGCGTATACAGATGAAACGCCGCAAAACTTCAATCGATCAGGTAGTTAAGAAAATTTACCGTAAGGCTACCGAAGCAGATGTAGAGAAGTGGAATGCAGCAAAGGGAATGGAATGGGAAACCATGCACAAAGCCCGTAAGCTGGCATTAGATCTTCGTTTGCAAATGAAAATAAGCGATGTAGATTACCAGGCCGATAAAACCAAAGCAACGTTTTTTTATACTGCCGATGGTCGTGTAGATTTTCGTGAGCTGATTAAAAAAATGGCTGAAAGTTTCCGCATCAGGATCGAAATGCGCCAGATTGGGATGCGCCAGGAAGCCGGCCGTTTAGGCGGGATAGGTTCTTGTGGCCGCGAACTGTGCTGCTCTACCTGGTTAACCAATTTTAAAACGGTTTCTACCGCTGCGGCACGTTACCAAAACCTTTCGCTCAATACTTTAAAGCTGGCCGGCCAGTGCGGTAAGTTAAAATGTTGCTTAAACTACGAACTCGATACCTATTTAGATGCCTTAAAGGACATTCCGGATAGAATTGAGAATTTAGATACTGAGGCAGGTTATGCCCGCCACCAGAAAACCGATATTTTTAAAAAAATAATGTGGTTTAGTTATCAGGGCGATGAAAACTGGATTCCGGTTAAAGCGGCACGCGTAAAAGAAATTATGGCTTTAAACAAAGCCGGAAAAAAAGTACCAAACCTGAAAGAAGATGCGATCCAGATTGCAGCTCCGGTGGTGGTAGAGAAATCTTTCGATTATGAAAATGTGGTTGGTCAGGATAGTTTAACCCGTTTAGACGAGCGTTCGCGCGGTAAAAACAACCAGAACCGCAACAATAATCAGAAAAATAACCGCAACAACCAAAAAAACAACCGCGACAGAGTGCCTGCAGGCGAGAAAAGTGCGCAGCCAAACAATAAGCCTCAACCTCAACAGGGTGGCCAAAAGTCACAACAGGGCGGAAAACCACAGCAAAACCAAAAACAAAACGCTGCGCCTAAAGGTCAGGGGCAGCAGCAGGCTGTGCCTAAACCTGCGCATGTTAACGGCCCGAAGCCTCAAAACAATAAGCCTAAACAACAACAGCAACAAGCTCAGGGGCAAAAACCTGTTGTAAAAGCTGAAGGAAATGCTGTGCAGGGAGAAAAGCTAGAGCAAAGCAAAAATAAAAACAGAAATAATCGTAGGAAAAACAATAACCGTCGAAACAATAACAATGGTTCAGAAAATAAACCTGCTGCCGAATAAAATAAACCTGCTGGTTTTCGGTTTTTGTGTAATGGTATCGTTGTTGGCAGGCTGTACCAGTAGTAGTGTAATCGACAGTAATGTTGAGGTGGCCGATCGGCGCTGGACTTACCGTAACCACATTTCTACACCATTTGAGATTAAGGATTACACCAAAGGTTATAACATTTACTTCAAATTAAGGCATACTGCTGATTATAAGTATGCCAATATTTTTATCCTGGCGCACTTTAAAGACGGGAAGCAAAAGGTAACCAGACGCTACCAATACAAGTTAGCCAAAAATGATGGCGAATGGTTGGGAAGTGGATCTGGTAATCTGTTTAGCTATACCCTGCCTATGCTTACCAACTACCATTTTCCACGCAACGGAAAATTCGATATCGAAATTGAGCAGAACATGCGCGATAACCCACTGCTGGAAGTGAGCGATGTGGGCCTGGCTATTGAGCAAGCGCAATAACGACAAGTAGGGCGTAATTTTTTCTAAGACTTTCTTTGTACAAGGGTGATATTGACCTAAATAAATCTGTAATTTAAATTATTTGTCTTTATCAACAAGATGCGTGTTTTTTGCAAACAAAAAAATATATCTGCTATACACTAAATATGTAAGTGGGCCAATTAGTGGAATAAAAATAATCATCAAACTCCAGATGACTTTTGTTCCCTTAGTAGACTGATCTTTCATGAGATCCAGTAAAGCTCCTATCGGAAGTAGAAAAGCTATAAAAACCAAAAACAGATCAGTTAATTCCATAGATGAAGTTTATAAAAAATATCTGAAAACCATAAATCTATTCTGCTGGTAAATGAGCATATATCCACGTGTAAGTGTATTTATAGCTTCTTATTCGTTCAATAAACCATTTGGCAGAGATTAGCGATCTACAGATACGCAAGCAATTGCTCTAATTTCATTCCCCTCGATCCTTTTAGCAATACCAAATGATCCAGAACAGGATTTTGCTGTAAATAATCGGCCGCTTCTGCTGGTGTTTCGAAAAACAAGGCATTGGCCTCTTCTTTAAATGCGTAGAAGTATTTGCCGATAAAAATCAGCTGGTCTAATCCGCTTTCTTGTGCCTGGTTAACAATTAACTGGTGCTGAGTTGGAGATTCAGGGCCAAGCTCAAACATATCGCCTAAAATAGCTGTCTTTTTTGCGGCAGATAGAACAGCAATATTATTTAATGCAGCAGTCATACTGCTGGGATTGGCATTGTAAAAATCGCAGATTACCGTGTTTTTTTCAGTTTTAGTTAATTGCGAGCGGTTGTTTTTGGGTTGGTAGTTAGCTAAACCAGTATTAATTTCTTCAGGAATCATGTCAAAGAAATCGCCAATACAGATGGCCGCAAGTATGTTTTCGAAATTGTAACTGCCTGTTAAATTGGTTTTAACTGTAGATTCAGCTTCGTGGTTTGTCCATGCTACCTCAATAAAAGGATCACTGCTTTTTAGTGTTCCTTTAATCGTATTTCCGTTATCGGTGCCATAATAAATCAGCTTATTTAAGCCTGCATTAGCACTCATTTCGAGCAGATATGGATTATTCCGGTTGATGAAAGTGTAACCATTGTTTGCTTTCAGGTAAGCATAAAGCTCTGCTTTTCCTTTTTTTACGCCCTCAAAACCACCGAAGCCATCTAAATGAGCCATCCCAACATTGGTTATAATACCATGGGTGGGTTGGGCGATGGTGCAAAGCAGTTCAATTTCTTTCTGGTGGTTAGCGCCCATTTCTATCACGGCAATCTGCACATCGGCGGTAATCGCTAAGATAGATAGCGGCACACCAATGTGGTTATTGAGGTTGCCAAAAGTGGCAAAAGTTTTATAACGTTCGGCCAATACAGCATTTACCAGCTCTTTACTCGTGGTTTTTCCGTTACTGCCTGTTAAGCCGATAACAGGGATGTTGAGTTGCTTACGGTGATAACGGGCCAGATCCTGCAAGGTATTTAAAACATCATCTACCAATAAACACTGTGCATTTTCTGCATACTTTTCCTCATCAATTACAGCGTAGGCTGCTCCCTTTTCTATTGCCTGATGAGCAAATTCGTTCGCATTAAAAAGATCACCTTTCAAGGCAAAAAAGATACAACCGGGAGTAATGTTTCTCGTATCGGTAGAAATAACAGGGTTTTTAAGGTAATGGTCGTATAGCTTTTCGGTTGTGATCATGTGGTCGTAAAAAATGTGATGTAAAATTAAGCTTTAGCAACAACAAAAAACAAAATTAGTACATTAGGTAAAATTATTTTCGCATGAAAAGACTGTTAACGTTCTGCCTCATCTTGCTGAGCTCTGTTTTATGGGTACAGGCGCAGCTGAAAACCCCGGACGATTTTCTGGGTTACGAACTTGGCACGCACTTTACACCGCACCATAAAGTAGCCGATTTTTTCAGGCAGACTGCTGCGGCTTCTCCGAAAAACACTAAACTAATTGAATATGGCAAAACAAATGAAGGAAGGCCACTACTGGTAGGCATTGTTTCAACGCCTGAAAATATAAACCGGTTGGAACAAATCAGAAATAATAATTTAAAACTGACAGCCGGAACCAACAACAATGTTGATTTGACTAACCAGCCAGCCATACTTTGGTTAAGTTATAATGTACACGGCAACGAAGCAAGCTCTACCGAAACATCGATGAAGATGTTATACACGTTGGTATCGGGCACCAATAAGCCTGCTGCCGAATGGTTAAAAAACACTGTGGTGGTGATCGATCCCTGCCTAAATCCTGACGGACGTGATCGCTATGTGAATTATTTTAACAGTGTTGTTGGAAAAACACCTAATGCTGATCCTGCTTCTCGCGAGCACATTGAGCCCTGGCCGGGCGGCAGGCCAAATCATTATTATTTCGATTTAAACCGCGACTGGGCCTGGCAAACGCAAATAGAGAGCCAGCAAAGATTGGCTTTATACAACCTATGGATGCCTCAGGTGCATGTCGATTTTCACGAACAAAGCTACAATGAGCCCTATTATTTTGCGCCAGCGGCCGAGCCTGTTCACCAGGATATTACACCATGGCAAAAAAGCTTTCAGGTGGTAGTTGGGAAAAATAATGCCAAGTATTTCGATGCAGAAGGCTGGCAATATTTCACCAAAGAGCGTTTCGATTTACTTTACCCCTCTTATGGCGATACCTATCCGCTATACAACGGATCGATCGGGATGACCTATGAGCAAGGGGGCATCAGGGCGGGTTTATCGGTAGTAACCAACGATGGCGACACGTTAACCCTGAAAGACCGCATTGCCCACCATTTTACAACAGGAATGTCGACGGTTGAAATCACCGCTTTAAGCCACAATAAACTCTTAGAAGAATATAAGAAATACTTTCAGGAAGGGATTATCAGTGCGCCTGGTATTTACAAAAGCTATATCATTAAGGCAGGCAACCTGTCGCGCTTAAAAAAGCTGGCTGAGCTGTTAACTAAAAATAAAATAGAATTTGCTTTTGGGGGCGATAAACAAGGCCGTGGTTACGATTACGATACACAAAAAGAAGAGAATTTTTCGGTAGGCCGGAACGATTTAATTGTAAATGTGCTGCAATCTCGCGCAGTGCTGGCCAATGTGCTTTTAGAACCACATACCGTTGTAACCGATTCGAATACCTATGATATTACTGCCTGGGCGCTACCTTATGTGTTCGGATTAAAAGCTTATGCAAGTAAGGAAAATATCAAAGGCAAATTTTCTAGCCTCGATGAGCCTAGAATAGCAAGTAACGAGATCGATAAGCCACTGGCCTGGTTATTTAGCTGGGGTACGAGTGAAGACGCTCAGGTGTTAATTGCCTTGCAAAAAGAAAATATCAAAGTGAGGCAGGCCGATCAGCCGTTTTCGGTAAACGGCAAAGATTACCCCGCCGGGACCTTAATAATACTTAGGGCTGAAAATGAAAGGCTGATGAGGGGAGTAAAAGATAAGTTGGCTGCGATTGCACGGAAATTAGACAAGCCCATTCAGGCAGTTTCGAGCGGTTTTGTAGAAAAAGGCAAAGATTTCGGTTCTAATGTTTATCCATTATTAAAACAACCCAAAATAGCTGTTGTATCGGGCATGGAGGTTTCTTCGCTTGCTTTTGGCGAAGTTTGGTTTTATCTGGAACATAATTTAAATCTCTCACCCAGCATTATCAATGCTAAAGACATTAATAATTTAGATATCAATAAGGTAAATATCCTGATTCTGCCCGATGGCAGCTATGGCCCATATATAGGCGATGGTTTAACCGCCTGGTTAAATAAAGGCGGGAAACTGATTTTAATGGAAGATGCAGTTGAGAGTGTTTTGGATAAAAAGGGCTTTGATATTAAAAAGAGAGAAGCTGCGGTTAAGAAAGATGAAAAGCCGGATGCCAACAAACTTCTTTTTAAGGATAAAGACAGGGATGATTTCGAAACCACCATACCTGGTGCCATTTATAAAATTAACCTCGATGCTTCTCACCCATTTTCTTACGGGCTGGGCAAAACTTATTACAGCTTAAAAACAGATAGAAAAATATACGAACCATTTGCCAAGGGCTGGAACGTAGGCCTGGTTAACGAAAAAAGTTTAATGGCCGGTATAGTTGGTAAAAAAGCAAGAGAAGAACTCAAAAGTGGCTTGCTTATCGGCGTTCAGGATTTCGGTCGCGGGCAGGTAGTTTACCTGGCTAACGACCCCCTTTTCAGGAACTTTTGGGAGGGTGGGAAAACACTGCTAGGTAACGTTATTTTCTGTAGTTATTAACATACCCTATAAGTCAAAGTTGACCCCTAATTTTTTAGTTAACGAAAAAGTTACGCTTATAAAATCGGCCTTAGGGCGTGTTTAGGACAAGATTAGTTAAAAAACGTTAAAAATAATTTGCTTGAGGAATTAAGTAACTCTAATTTAGCGTATTATTTTTACACATTAACTAACCTATTCTACTATGAAAAAACTTTTACAGAGTTTGTTCATTCTCATGCTTTTTGCAATAAATGCAATGGCACAGGATCGAACAATCACAGGAACTGTTACGGCGCAAGATGACAAATTGCCCATTCCTGGAGTCAGCATCAAGGTACTGGGAACAACATTAGGAACATCGACGGATCCTAGTGGAAAGTACACATTAAAAGTTCCATCTACAGCAAAATCACTAGAGTTTTCGTCTATTGGTTTTACCACTCAAACTCGTGAGATTGGTACTCAAACCGTAATTAACGTAGTTCTATCTTCAGATTCAAAACAACTTGGAGAAGTTGTGGTAACTGCATTAGGGGTTTCGAGAGAAAAGAAAACCCTGGGTTACTCTTCTACACAGGTTGGAACTGAAGACATCAACAGAGGTGCCCCAACCAATGCAGTTGCAGGCTTACAAGGTAAGGTTGCCGGTGTTGATATATCTACTACATCGGGGTCTCCAGGTGGGTCGAGTAAAGTAATTTTAAGGGGGTTTTCATCTGTTGGAGGAAATAATCAGCCGCTTTATGTAATTGATGGAGTTCCGATTAACAATTCAAGGCCAGGTGGCACATCAGCAGAAGGTACAGTTGGAGACATTTCTGAGAATTACGATTTTGGAAATGGCGCAAACGATATCAATCCAAATGACATTGAAACAATCAGTATCCTCAAAGGTGCGGCGGCAAGTTCATTGTACGGTTCCAGAGCTTCGAATGGTGTAATCTTAATTACAACTAAAAAAGGTAAGGCAGGCGCCTTAAAAATTGATTTGAGCTCGGCAGCATCTTTTACAAATGTTGCTATTGTTCCAAGTATCCAGGATCAATATGGTCAAGGTTGGAGCAAGCAAAACTGGTTGGCTGAAAACGGAAGCTGGGGTCCAAAACTGGACGGTATGACAAGACCATGGGGTCCGATTATTAACGGCGATCAGGAAACAAAACCTTTTGTAGCTGTGAAGGATAATTTTCGCGACGCATTTGATACAGGGCAGGAATTTAACAACACTTTAGCACTAAGCGGTGGTAATGAAACATCCACGTTCCACCTTTCTTATGGCAACATCTACAGTGATGGTATTCTGCCAGGATCGAACGATATGTATAAGCGTAATAACTTATCATTAAATGGTTCAACCAAATATAAGGGGCTTACTGTAACTGCTTCTGCAAATTACGTAGGTAAAAATACAAGGGCTGTTCAAACCGGTCAGGCGGTATCTGGGATTGGATCTTCATTTTACGAAGATTTATTACAGATCCCTGTAGATTATCCGTTTACCAATTTTAAAGATTACAATAATAAATTCTACAATGTAGATAATTATTTTTCTCCTTTCGCGCAAAACCCATATTATTCTGTTTACGAAAATGGCTCACGTTTCAAAAGCGACCGTTTTTATGGAAACGTAGATGTTAAATTCAAAGCTACAGACTGGTTATCATTCCAGTTCCAACAAGGAGCCGATTTAACCAACAATGCAACTAAATTCTGGAATGCCAAAAACAATCCTGCAATTGGTAGCTGGGCTGGCGGCGGAAACGATGAAGGTGCGGTAAGGCAAGAAAGTGTTGGTAACGTAGTTGAGGGTGCTGAAAGATATTTCGAATATGATTCGAAATTCAATGCATTGTTTACTAAAAAATTCGGAACAGATTTCGATATCAATGCTTTAATTGGAGTTAACTATAACGACCGGGGTTACCGCTCATTATATACAGGCGTTGAAAATCTGGCCATCCCAGGTTTTTATCAGATTAACAATAGTGCAAACGATCCAACCAGTACAAGTGCTGAGAGTGAGAGAAGATTGTTTGGCGCCTATGCTTCTGCTACATTAGGCTATAAAAACTATGCTTTCTTAACATTAAATGCAAGAAATGACTGGAGTTCAACGCTTCCATCAAATAATAGAAGCTTCTTTTATCCTGGAGCAAACCTGGCTGTAGTTCTTTCTGATGCATGGGATTTATCTGCTGCTAAAATCAGCTTCCTTAAAGTTAGGGCTGCAGTTGGTCAAACTGGTAGTGATACTGATCCTTACCGTATTTTCAATACCTTATCGAGAACAAGTGCGGCGTTAGGTTTTGGTAACATTATCTTCCCGATTGCTGGCGTTCCTGGTTACTCGGTTTCTAACGTATTAAACAATCCGGATCTAAGACCTGAGATCAGTACTGAAACTGAGTTTGGCGGCGAGATCAGATTCTTTAATAACCGTTTAGGTTTAGATGTCTCTTACTATAATCGTGTAACTAAAGATCAGATTATCCCGGTTGTAACAGCACCATCGTCAGGTGTAACTTCGAGAGTAGTAAACTTTGGTAAGGTTCGTAACCGAGGTGTGGAGATCGCATTAACGGGTACACCTGTTAAAAATGAAAACTTTACCTGGGATATTGGCTATACGTTTACAAGAAACCGTAACCTGGTACTTGAGCTACCTGATGGCTTAGACAAATTAATTTTAAACACGGCTTATGATGCTCAGTTTGTAGCAAGAGTAGGTCAGCCATTAGGTGTTTTGGAAGCACCAGTTGCAAAATACGATCCACAAGGAAGAATCGTTGTTGGTAGTAATGGATTCCCATTGCTTGCTGATAACAATGAAAGCTATGGAACTTCGCAGCGCGATTTTATTATGGGGCTAACTAACTCTTTCAAATTTAAACAGTTTACTTTAGGCTTTACCTTAGATTATCGTAAAGGTGGTGTGTTTTATTCGGGAACAGCAGATTTGCTGAATTTCGTAGGTAACGACATCAAAACTTTGTACAATGATAGAAGAACGTTTATCATTCCTAATTCAGTAGTGCAGGTTAATAATCCTGGCGGTGGTGTAAGCTATGTAGAGAACACGACCCCTATTACTGAAGGAAATGTAAATGCTTTATATTATACTAACAATGGTAAAGCAGTTGCCTATCAGAATAGAATTTTAGATAAAACATTCTTAAAAGTAAGAGATATTACATTATCTTATTCATTGCCAAAATCGATTGCTCAAAAAATCAGAGCAGATAGGGCTACGCTTACTGTTTATGGACGTAACCTGATTACCTGGTTGCCTAGAGAAAACAGAACTATTGATCCAGAGGTTTCTAACTTTGGTAATGATTTAACCAGTGAGTTTGGGGAATTCAGAACAGGACCATCTGTTCGTAATGTTGGTATTTCTTTAAACTTAACCTTTTAATCGCATCTGAGTATGAAAAATATATTAAGAAAAACGCAAGTTTTAGCTTTTTCGACTTTGTTGATTATTGCGAGTTGTAAGAAGCTCGACATTAACCAAAGTCCTAATAATCCCCCTGTTGAATCTGCAACGGTTGAGACCTTGTTTCCCTCTGCGGTAATTTCAACAGTTTCCAGAACCGGAGGAGACTTATCAATCATTGGTGGTTTATGGTCTCAGTTTTGGACTCAAAACAGTAATTCAAGCCAATTCAGAACGGTTGATTCATACGATGTTCAGGCAACATCGAACTTTATTAATGGGCCATACTCTGAATTATTTGCAGGTGCTTTAACGGATTATCAATTGGGCATTAGCAAATCTGTAGCTGCTCAGGATTGGAGGTATAACCTCATGAATACTGTAATGAAAGCCTATACTTATGAAGTATTGGTTGATTTATTTGATAAAGTTCCTTATTCGGAAGCACTTAAAGCGGGAGGAAATCTTCAGCCTAAATTTGATGACGGTTATACCATTTATACCTCATTAATTGCTGAAATTAATGCAGCTTTAGCTAAAGATTATAAAACAGCACCACTTACAGATGCGCAAATTAAAACAGATTTTGTTTTTGGTAAGAAAGGAGCATCAGCAGATGTTATGGCTAGCTGGGAAAAGTTTGCTAATACATTAAAATTAAAAATGTATTTAAGGATGGTGAATGCCAAACCTGCAGAAGCACAGGCTGGTATATTGAAACTTTATCAGGATGGCGCTAAGTTTCTTGATGAAGATGCCAAGGTAGATATATTTACAGATGTACCGAATAAAAGTAACCCTTTTTATGAATATAATTTCAGAAGGTTAAATACCCCTGATAACTTAAAAGCAAGTGTTACATTTACCTCTTGGTTAAAGAAAAACCAAGATCCAAGAGCAGAAGTATATTTTGGTGAAGCCGATCCTATTTCCATTAATCAGGGAGATTATCTGGGCGCTGCTGCACACCCTGAATACAATAATGCAGTTAATGTTGTGGTAAATGCTACGGATGCTGTTCCGCTAATTTCAAAAGAAGAATCTTACTTTATGCAGGCAGAGGCTCGCCTACGTTATTTTGGAGGTGCAGGCGCAAAAGATCTTTATGATGCCGGCGTTTTGGCTGCATTTGCAAAACTTGGCTTAAATGGAGCTACTTTACTTGCAACAACTTATGCTTATCCGGCATCAGCTGATATAAATGTAAACCTTGAAGCAATTATTGTTCAGAAATGGGCCTCACTATTTGGCTCACATGCATTAGAAGCTTTCTTCGAACAAAACAGAACAGGCTACCCTAAGATCAGTGCGGTTTATTCGACAGATGCGGGCTATGCCCCAGGTCAGTTGGTTTACACGCCAAATGGAGTAACTGGTGCAGGCAATTTTCCAAGAAGATTTGTATATCCTGATTTTGAGAAAAGCAGAAACTCTAATACACCAGCGCAGGTTCCTATCTATACTAAAGTTTGGTGGGGTAAATAATTGGTTTAACAATAAATTGATATCATGAAAAAGATTAATATAATATTCATTTTTATTGCGCTTGTTACTGTTGCAATAAGTGCTTGTAAAAAAGATCCTGAACCGGGAGGTACCGCCGTTCAGGATATGGCTGGAGATTGGCACGTTAAAGTAAATGAGGCAGGTGCCTACTCTACTTTGTATACTTTCAATACTTCAGAGAATACACCTAACGTTATGTGGGTGCAGGCAGCAGGTTTAAAATCAGGTGCTGTAGTTTTGGCAATTAAAGGAAAAACCGGGGTAGATTATCCGAATAAGCTTTTTTCTGCCAATAATATTGCTAATATATCAACTGTTGCCGGCAAGCCAGCGACTTTTACTATTGCTAATGGAAAAATTATTCCTAATGGCACTAAAGGACCGGTTTCTAAAACTCCGACTGATTCTATTTACTTCGAACTGAATGTTAGTGGTACAGTTTATAAAGTGAGTGGTTATCATAAAACCGGATTTTTGGAAGATCTTCCATAATGAAGCGTATTATTTAATATTCTTCAACTATATCGTAACAAAAGGCCCTTTTTAGGGCCTTTTGTTGTTTAAGCTATTATCTACTTATGTGCTAAATTTCTAAAAATCATGAAGATGCTTTTCCTCTTGAATGGTGACATGCAACCAAATTTGTAAAGAATAGTTTTAGACTCACTAGCAAATAAAAACAGACAGCCTTCTGAATTTATTTCAGGAGGCTGTTTTGTTTTACGGTAAAAAGTTATTGTAAACAAGGTGTTAAATCGATCAGAAAACGGCGGTAGCATAGGAGAATTATTTAACAAAACTATAAAATATGTCTGCTTAATCATGCGAATTATTAAAACTAACATACTAGTTTTCATCTTTTTAGATGGGTTTCTGAGCTCTTAGAGTGTTTTATGACATTATTGTGTATAAAGTGTTAAAAATTGTTAAAATAAATTTGGTGTTAATCATAACTAACTCTATTTTAGCACTTAAATAATCATTAACTAACCTATTTTCAAATTATGAAAAAACTTCTACAAAGTTTGTTCATTCTTGTGCTGTGCGCATTCTCAGCGTTTGCCCAAGAAAGAACGGTTACTGGTACAGTTACAGCTCAGGAAGACGGACTACCGATCCCTGGTGTATCTGTTAAAGTTAAAGAGGTGCCAAACCTCGGTGCTCAAACAAGCGGTGACGGAAAGTTCACACTAAGAGTACCATCAAATGGAAAAACACTTGTGTTTTCTTATGTTGGATATGTAACTAAAGAAGTTGCAATCTCATCTGCAAGAATTTCAGTAGCCTTAGAATCAGACGCCAGGTCTTTAAATGAGGTTGTTGTAACAGCTGGAGGTTTAACAGCCACAAAAGCTCAGTTGGGTACTGCATCAACTACAGTTCGCGCAGAACAGTTAACACAGGCTAAGCAAACGAACGTTGCTTCTGCTCTTTCTGGTAAGGTAGCAGGTTTGCAGCTGAATGCAGTTAGTACGGGTGTTAACCCGAACTATCGTTTAGTTCTTCGTGGTAACAGATCGTTATTGGGTAATAACCAGGCGCTGGTTGTTGTAGATAACATCATTTCTCCTAACAGTATTTTAGGAAACCTCAACCCTGATGATATTGAAGATATCCAGGTATTAAATGGTGGTGGTGCAGCAGCACTTTATGGTTCTGAAGCATCTAACGGTGCCTTGATTATCACAACCAAAAAAGGTAAAAATGGTGTAACTACTTACAAAATTGGTCAAACTGCAAATGCTGAATGGATTAGTTTTTATCCAGGTTTGCAGAACAGCTTTGGTTCTGGTGCCGATTCTGATTTACAGATCTATACCGCGCATGAAAACCAACAGTATGGTCCTGCTTTTGATGGAACTGTTCGTCCAATTGGTGATCTTTTGGAAGACGGAAGTTTGCAAACAGCAGTATATTCTCCAAATAATTCTAAAAAAGAATTTTGGGATACTGGTTTAACTAACACTACAGATTTTTCAATGACTACTGGCGATGATAAATCTAAATACTATGTCTCTGCACAGTATGTAGATGTGGCTGGTACAACCCCAAAAGACAAATGGAACCGTTTTTCAGTACGTTTTAATGGTAGCCGTGATTTTGGTAAAGGTGTTAGCTTAGATTTCACTACTAACTATATCCAAAATCGTTACGATGTGACCACTGCAACTTCATCAATGTATGATCAGATTTTGCAAACTCCAGCGCAAATTATGTTAACTGATTATTCTGATTGGCAGAATAATAAATTTGCAAACCCTAATGGTTACTATAATGCTTATTATGCTAACCCTTACTTTACATTAGATAATCAACGTCAGGATGTTCGTAATGATTATTTGGCTGGTAACTTGGATTTGAAATATAAACCTTTAGAATGGTTAAGTTTCTTATACCGTGTAAACATTACTACTCAAAATTCATCTAATAAAAACTGGACAGATAAGTTCGTATTGTCAAATTATACTAAAAACCTAGGTTTATCTTCGTTGAAAAACAACGATATCCCAGGAAGTGTTTCTGATGGAGAATCTTTCTCAACTCAATTGTTAACGGAGTTCCAAGCTAAAGTAAACAAGAAATTAACTGAAGATATCAAGTTAGATTTTACTTTGGGAGCTTCACTAAGAAACAATACTGGAAAAAGCATTGGTGTTAATGCTACCGGTTTAACTTTCCAAGGTTTATTTAACATCGCTCACCGTACAGCTGCAAATATTGGTGGTTCTGAAAGCAATTCTACTGCTAGACAACAGGGTGTTTATGGCGATTTAAGATTGGGTTACAAAGACTTCTTATACTTACACGCAACAGCTCGTAACGATTGGTGGTCTACTTTACCAACACAAAACAGATCAATTTTCTACCCTGCTGTAGATGCATCATTTATTGTGAGCAATGCTATACCAGCTTTAAAAGACAGCAAATTTGTTAACTCTTTAAAAGTACGTGCTGGTTACAACGAAGTAGGTAACGTAAACTTAGGTGCTTATAACTTATTAACAACATTTAGCCAATCTGGTGGTTATCCATATAACAACATTCCTGGATACGGAATTGATTCTAGAGTTGTTAACCCTAACTTAAAAGCTGAAAGAACAAAAGGTTTTGAGGGTGGTTTTGATGCAGAGCTTTGGGATAACCGTATCTCTTTAAGTGTAACAGCTTATCACACCAGTACCACAGATCAAATCGTTCCAGTATCAATCAGTTCTGCTTCAGGTTTCTCTAGCTACTTAACCAACACAGGTGAAGTAACTAACTTCGGTTTAGAGAATACTTTAAATTTTGTTGCTTTCCGCAACAGTAACTGGCAAATTGATATCGGTGGTAACTATACTTATTACGATAACAAAGTAAAATCAATCAGTGATGCTGTAACTCGTTTAAACCTTTCAACAGGTGGCAGTGTGCAGGTTGTTGCAGAAGCTGGCCAAACTTATCCAATGTTAAGGGGTATCGATTATAGAAGAGATCCTCAAGGCCGTGTAATTGTTGATCCTCGTACTGGTTACCCATCAGCGACTGAAAGTGGTGTGATTTTAGGAAACTCAAGCCCTAAACATATTTTAGGTGCCAACTTAGCGGTAAGATATAAATCATTAAGATTAGCTGCTGTAGCTGAATACAGAGGCGGCTACATTGCGTATGCAGATGCAGGTAGTTTCGATTTCTCTGGTTCTGGTTTAAGAACTGTAGCTTACAACCGTGAGCGTTTTGTATTCCCTAATTCATCATACTTAAATTCTAGTGGTCAATATGTTGCAAATACATCTGTTACTGTAAGAGACGGCGGTGCTGGCTTCTGGCCATCATCGGCATACAATACAGGTATCGCAACCAACTATGCTTTTAACGGTGCTTACTGGAAAATCCGTGAGGTAAGTTTATCTTATGATATTCCTAAAAAATGGTTAGGTGACAGCAAAATTATTAAAGGAATTGTTGTAGCGGCCCAAGGTCGTAACCTATTCTTGTTTACACCAAAAGAAAATATTTTTACAGATCCTGATTATATGCTGGGTAACAATGCAATTGGTATCAGTACATTAAGCTACACACCTCCAACCCGATTTGTTGGTGGATCTGTTACGGTAACATTCTAATTGATAAATTAATATGAGAAAGATATTTAATATACTTATTGTGGGGGCGGTAATTTTGTCAAGTTCAGCTTGTAAAAAGTTTCTTGATGTAAACGAAAACCCAAACAATCCAACTACCGACAACCAGGTTAGCCCTACGTTGGTATTGCCACAAGCAATTGTAACATCTGCAGCGGCAATGAATAACTATGATAATGTTGGAGCATGGACAGCTGGCTACAAAGCAAACGCTGGTGGTTATGGCGGATGGGGTACTGTGTGGACTTACGATTTCACCACTGGTGATTATGCAAGTGTTTTCACAGGTACTTTCGATGCTATTAACCAATTGAATTACGTAATTGATAATTCAACTGCTAACGGGCCATTAAAATACCATTACGCAATGGCAAAAATTATGCGTAGCTTTTTATACCAAAAACTTGTTGATCAGTATGGTGATGTGCCTTATTCTGAAGTAGGTAAAGGTTTAAACAACTTGGCTCCAAAATATGATAAATTTTCTGATGTTTATCAGGCGGTTTTTGCTGATTTAACTTCTTCTATTGCTATTTTGAACACAGCTGCTGAGACCAGTACAATACCTGTGGCAGTCGGTCAAGACCCATTATTTGGTGGTAGTGCAGCCACATCGCTTACCAAATGGAAGCAATTTGCAAATACCATCAGGTTAAAAATGTTAGTGCGTGCTAGAAACGTAAGTGCATTAACTGCCTGGGTTAATACATCAAAAGCTTCTTTACCAACTGCATCGGCAGATTATTTAACTGATGATGCAATCGTTCAACCTGGTTACTCATCAAGTAACGCCAATCAATTTAACCCAAGATGGAGCGTTTATGCATGGAATAATGCAGGTACTTCGTTAACCAGTGGCTTGTCAAACGTACCAACTCCATGGATACTTTCATTCTATAATGGTGGTAAATTAGCAGATGATGTTCGTGGTCAAATGATTTATGCTTCTTACGGTACTACTGTAACCAATAATATCAGCGGTAACAACATTAGCTTTGTTGGGCCATCAACTAACCAATTGGGTTACGATACAGAGCCAGTAAAACGCGGTGTTGCGGGTTCTTATTGGTATAGTGGTAAGCCACGTGCTGCACGTGCAACAGGAACTACTGCAAATGCTGCAACTGATGTGGCTGGCGTGCTGAAAAGTGCAACTATGGGTACTGTGTTAATTTTAAGTGCAGAATCTTACTTCCTTCAGGCAGAAGCTGCACTTCCTAGTGTAAATATTGTTGCTGGTAATAGCGGAACATTGTTTGATAGTGGTATCTCAGCTTCTTATAATTACTTAGGAAAGAATTCTGCAGGAACTTATATCTGGGCAACTCCAGTTAACACTTTGGTTACTAATTATAAAGCAGCTAACGTAGGTAAAGCTACAGTTAATATTCCTGCTGCTGCAACTGATGAGCAAAAGCTAGAGGCAATTATTACCCAAAAATATATTGCGGTTAATATGATTACCAGCGAAGAAGGCTGGAATGAATACAGAAGAACTGGATATCCTAGAATTTTGAATGGTGCAACTGGTGCACTTGAAACTTTCGCATCAATTAAATCAGCAAAAGGTACAGCAGATAAACTTCCTAGTAGGATTCTTTATCCAGCGATTGAGTTCCAAGTAAACACAGAAAACGTGCCTAAAGGAATCACGACTACTACTCCAATATTTTACGCTAAACCTTTATAAAGCATAAAAAGATGAAAATATTTAAATTACTTATTCCGGCATTAGTGGTGACAACGATGTTGTCGTCATGCCTAAAGAATAAATTCGATCAAATGAACCCGGACAACAGTCCGAGTGTGGTTGAATTTGCAAATCCAAGCGCGCCTGCATCTGAGACACCCGGAGGGTCGGCTTTCACAGTTTTTCCGGTATCTTATGCCGTTGGAGCTGCTGTAGAAGCTACCTATGTTGTTCAATTGAGTGGGGCGAATCCAGCTTCACAGGATATTACCGTGAATATTGGTGTTAATCCTGCGGCAGTAGCCCAACTAAACGCTGAGAAATCTATCGTTGCATCTTATGTGCCTTACGTAGTATTGCCAAGCACGTTATATACCATTTCTACTCCAGTGGTTACTATTCCTGCTGGCCAAAGAAAAGCTACAGTAAAGGTTGTTTATAAAACAACCGACTTTAGCTTTACTACTAAATATGCTTTACCAATTTCTATCACTAGCACTAGTTTTGGCAGTGCGAGCTCAAATTTTGGCACTGTACTTTTAAATGTAACTGCAAAAAATCAGTGGGATGGTGTTTATGCCATGCAAACTGGAAGTGTCATTACCCGTTACACTGCTCCAGGCGTACCTGCAAACGATGCATTGAGTGGTAATATTTCAAGTAACTCTGACTTAACTTTAACAACGATTAACGGTACAACTGTTGAAATTGGTAATTTAAAGTGGGCTGGAAATGCTTCAGGAGTAGCCGGTATTGATAATCTTCAGATTGTAATTGATCCGGCAACAAACCTGGTTACTATGAAATCTTTAGGAACGCCTAATTTACGTAACACGCCTGGAAAGGATAATAAATACGATCCGGCAACTAAAACGTTCACATTGAATTTCGATTGGAATCAAACTACGACTCCAAGAGAGGCTACTGTTATCATTAAATATAAAAACGGTAGATAATCACTTCAAATAATTTTACAACCAGAAAAGGGAGCACTTAGCTCTCTTTTCTGGTTTATAACTGAATTGTTTTTAAAGTAATTGTTAAATTTGGTAAATTGAATTATAACTCTTTATTTATGAAGTATTTATTAGCTTGCCTGCTTAGCATTTCGGTGTTCTCATCAAATGCACAAAATCTCCGCCAACAAAAAATGGATCTTCCTGATGGCTCGAGATTAACCTATCAAACAATCAATAATCAGCTCAATGGAATTTATACTATTGAAAAGAATGGCTTGACTGTTTTGAGAGGTAATTATGTAAATGAGAAACGTGTTGGAAACTGGTATCTTTTTAATAAGGATAAGAGTCTTTTTGCAAGATATAATTACGATGCGAAGAAGCTTCTTTCAGTAGATGCTAAAATGTTGGCGCTGGCGACCATAAATGTTAAATCGGGAAATGATGAGATTAATAATAAAGCTTCCGTAAGCTTCCCTCTGATCTCTTTAGAACAATATTTCCCAATGGTAACCCGACTTGCAGAATCCACGGTTCCTTTAGATGATATCTACAAATTAGATCAAAATACAGTTTATATTACTGCAAAGGTTGATGATACGGGAAAGGCTGAGTATTTCGTAAACTATGAAGTTAAAGGGAAGAAACAGGAATATAGGTTAAAGGTGGATAAAGAACCTTTCTATGTGGATTGGGTAGTATCTTCATACGAGGGGAAAAAATATCCATCTGAATTTATTATTAAATCTAAACTTAATGCGCCTTCTCAGGACGGTAATCATAAGAGATTTAACTGGCTATAATTTGCAATAGTTACAAATATTAAGGGGGCTTGTTATCAATTGATAGTAAGCCCCCTTTTCTTCAGGGCTAAGGTTCCTTTTTGTATAATTATATTTTAATTACTATATCCTTTGTGATACGATATTATCTTATATAATATATTAGCATTATTTAACTTAAACCCTATTAATGAAAACACGGTCATCAAAACTAGCGGCAATGGTATGTCTAGTTGTAATCGGTTTTGCATCCTGCAAAAAGGAATCAAAAAAAAAGAAGAAACCCAAGCTGATTTTAAGCCAATTATCAATGTAATTAAGAACAGCGCATTAAACTACACGCCAGGCGATGCTCCGCCAAGTACAGGAGGAGATAATTGTACTCCAGTTTATCTAAATGGAAATGGAGAATACGCTACGGCTTATGGCGGAGGGATTACCTTTGGAACCACTTTTACACACCCTTTTAGTATGACAGCCCAGGAAAATGGCCTTCTATGGGGGCCTGCTGTTAGTCATTTTGCGAGTAGTAATAACCTTTTTGGGTTATACGCTTAGTGGGCCATATTTTACCGTTCAATTTGGTACTTTCGTTAATGGTGTTCCTGTAAATACTGGACAGGCAATGTCAGATTATTATGCAGATTTTGCGAAATATATCAATGGTGACCCATCTGTTGCAAGTCTTCCATCTTTTGGTACCTATGTTTCACAGTATGGAGTTTCTTCTGATGGTATTTTAACAATTACCGGAAAATTTATTCTGGATAGTGCTTCTCCCACATACGTAGCAATTACCGCTATAGGTAATGTTAATCAACCGCCGATTATGATCGATTAATATTAAGAAAGAAACAACATTAAGATTTGCAAGAGCCCGTATTATAAATTATAATCAGGCTCTTTTTTTATGTGAATCTTTACTTCTGCTTTTCCACATTTGTTTCCACTAAAACTGAAGACAATTCAAAAAACGAAATAGAAATTGATGCGTAAAACATTAATGATTTTGATAATCTTGTCTTATAAGCGCTTATTTATGAGGTAATTTTCTAATCTCATTTTAATGTAATTGTATTTTATTCGTGCGAATTCATTTTTTTTAAAATCCCAGGTTCCTTAACCATTTTATTCGTTTCTGGCTCAATACGGTATATTTTGCCCTGATTTCTATCCTCATATCTACATTTTCATGCCATTTATGACAGCGCTTTTCTATCTGTAAAATTTGCATTACACATTAGTTAGTTTTATATTGACAAATTATTGACCTAAAACTAAACTAATTCATGAAAAAACTCCAACCGGGGTTGTTCATATTGGTGTTCATTGCTACCGGAGCAATTATGCCATATTGTACAATCATTAGCCCAATTGCGGCCAGAGAAGACCCACGTCTATTTCATTAACAATTAATAATTCGACTATTAGGGGTGTAACATACATTTTGAGTAATATTTATATCATGTTTTATGGCTGATTAATTATGTGTCAGTAATAATAGTTGATAGTCGTTGTAAAATCATTCTCCCTAAAAAAACAGATAACAAACACTAAAACTTTATTTAACAATCATTAACTAAACTAAATTTTCTTATGAAAAAACTTCTACAAAGTTTGTTCATATTGCTTTTTATTGCAAGCACTGCAATAGCGCAAGACCGAACAATCACAGGGGCCGTTACGGGTCAGGAAGATGGGCTACCCCTTCCAGGCGTAAGTGTTAAAATTAAGGGTGCTGCAGGCGGTACTATAACTGGTGCTGATGGTAAGTACACCATTCGCGTTTCAGGCAGGGCTACGGCGCTTGAATTTTCATTTATCGGGTATTTAAGCCAATCTAGAGCCGTTGGTGCGGCAAGCACAATTAACGTGGCTTTGGTAAGTGATTCTAAAACATTATCCGACGTGGTGGTTACCGGTTATGGTGTAACTAAAAAACGCGATTTCACTGGCTCAGCCGCAAGCGTGAAGGGCGAAGATTTAAAAGACAAGCCCGTTCAAAGTTTTGTGCAGGGTTTAACCGGACAAGCTGCAGGGGTAAGTATTATTCAACCCAATGGTTTGTTAAACAATCCGCCGGTTATTCGTGTAAGGGGTGTGAGTTCAATCTCATTAAGCTCGTTTCCATTGGTTGTGGTAGATGGTATTCCCTTTCCAACAAGTGATGCATCTGCAAACTCTGCTACCAACAATCCACTGGGCGATATCAACCCGGCTGATATTGAAACCATCGACATCTTAAAAGATGCAGCTTCGACTGCCCTTTATGGTTCGAGAGCTGCAGCAGGTGTATTGGTAATTACCACTAAAAAGGGAAAAAGCGGTGATGCTAAAATTACCTATGATGGATGGTACGGTGTGAACAATGCAGTACGTTTACCCGAGTTGTTAAATGCACAACAATACATGGATAGCAAAAATACGGCCATTGCAAATGCACTGGTTTTAAATCCAAATGCAGTACCAGCATCACAAAGAGATGCGAATAATAAAAGCTTCTTTCCAAGTTATAATGCTGATGGATCGTTGGTTGATACCAAATGGTACGATGAAGTTTACAGAACAGCACAATCACAAAACCATAACGTAACCTTAAGCGGTGGTACTGCTAAAACAACTTATTATTTATCAGGCGGACTTTCCGATCAGGATGGTTTCCTTAAAAATAATACTTTCAAAAGGTATTCTGCCCGTATAAACGCTACGCATAAAGCTACCGATTGGTTAAGCTTAAGCATGAACGTGAATTATAACAATAGCATTAACAAGGCACCTAATAGTGGCTCGGCTCCGGGTGCAGCATTTAACTCATCAGGTTTGGGGCGTATAGCCATCGCCATAGCGCCAAACGTGCCGGTTTATAATGCAGCAGGTGGTTATAATATTTCGGCCAATAACGTAGGTAATGCTGCAAACCTGATAACCAGTACCTGGGCACACCCAACTGTACTGATTGATAAAGATGTTAACAGCTCGGAAAATAACAGGTTCTTAACCAATTTAGGAGCCGACTTTAAAATTATAGATGGCTTAAACTTCAGGTCTAATTTCTCGTGGGAAAGAGCAAATACCGAAAATATTCAGTTCTGGAACCCGCTTCAGGGTGATGGATATTCGTTTAATGGTTATGCCTATAACAATACTGCCCGCAGAAATAACTGGAACTGGATTAACACTTTACAGTATCAGAAAACATTTAACGGCGTACACAATTTAAACCTGACTATCGGTAGCGATGTTCAGAATACGAGGACAGAAAACTGGGGCGCTATCCGTCAGGGATTGGGCGATCCTACTTTCTTTGATCAGTTTCAGGGTACATTTACTACAAACGTACCGGGTGGTAACAGTATTAACGAAATTGCGTTTCAGGCCTATTTGGCAAGTGCAAGCTACAATTACAAAGGAAGATATTACATCAGTGGTAACTTCAGAAGAGATGGAAACTCTGCTTTATCATCAGATAATAAATGGGGTAACTTTGGTGGCGGATCTGTAGGATGGACCATCTCAGAAGAAGATTTCTTTAAAAATTCGGCACTGGGTAAAACAGTAAATTCGTTAAGAATCAGAGCAAGTTACGGTCGCGTAGGTAATGCAAATGTGCCTGCGTATAGCGAATATACTACTTACAGCCCCGGACTTTACGGCGTAACGCCTTTTGCATGGATTTTTGGTCAGGCAGGTAACAAAGAGTTGAAATGGGAAACCAGTAATCAGCTTGATTTTGGTTTAAACGTTGCCTTGTTCAATAACAGATTAACCTTTGAGGCCGATTATTTCAAAAAAGACATTAATAATTTATTGTTAAATGTTCCTCAGGCTTTATCTAAAGGTATTCCGAACGACCCGGCCGGAACTATTCTTGCCAATGTTGGCTCGATGTACAATAAAGGTTTTGAGTTTGCATTAGGTGGTACACCCATTAAAACAGAAAAGTTTTCGTGGACAGCCAATTTAAACTTTACCACAATTAAAAACGAAGTAACTGCTTTAGATCCTAATGTATCGCAAATTATTGGTACAACAGGAGGTTTAGAGTCTGCAAGTGTTACAAGGGTTGGCGAATCAATTGGTAGTATTTATGCGGTGAGAACAAATGGTGTAAACCCAGCAAACGGACGCAGAATTTACATTAATGCAGCCGGACGTGAAGTTCAGTACCTGCATTTTGGGGGCGCTAACGCCTGGACTTACCTCGATGGAACCGCTGCCCCATCTCCTGCTGGCGATGCACAGGTAATTGGCGGAACCCTGCCTAAATGGTATGGTGGTTTTAATAACACGTTAAACTATGGCAATTTCGATTTAAACTTCATGTTTACTTTTTCGGGTGGAAACTATATCTACAACGGTTCGCGTGCCGGCTTGTTAGATCAACGCGTTTGGAACAACTCAACAGAAGTTTTAAATGCCTGGACAACTCCTGGTCAGCAAACCAATATTCCAAGGGTAGTATATGGCGATAACGTTTCGAACGGATCTTCATTTGCTATTGATGCCAACGTAGAGAAAGGTGATTTCTTACGTTTACAGGCAGCAACTTTGGGTTACCGCATTCCAAAAAGTGTTTTTGGCAAATCAGGTATAAACAGTGTGCGTGTTTACGCATCGGTAAACAATGCCTTCCTGATTACAAACTATACAGGTGTGGATCCGGAAATATCAACCAATGGTAACAGCAACCTGGCCAGCGGTGTAGAGCGTAACTCTATCCCTCAGGGCAGATCATTTACATTTGGTATTAGTTTAGGTTTATAATATTAATCAGCATATCCATGAAATTATTTCATATCAAAACATATAAATTGAAGTTGGCTACAGCAGCTATACTTGCAATTCCCCTAGTTGGAAGTATTTCTTCCTGCAAGAAAGAATTTTTAGAAAAGACTCCGGAACTTACCCTTCCCGATCAGGAAGCATTTGCAAACCCTACCCGAATTTTAGGACAGGTAAACGGTTTGTATGTATCATCCAAATCAGGTTCATTGTTTGGTGGCCGTTATCTGATCTATAATGACATCAGGGCAGAAGAATTTGTAAACAGAACCGGTAATGGTGTTACGGGTTACGATGTTTATCAGGGTACCAATAACTCAACCAATACCTATGTGGCGAGTTTCTTTTCGCAGGCTTATTTAACCATTAACAGGGCAAACCTGTTTCTGGATGGACTGGCTAAAAACAGTACGGTTTTAACACCTGCTATTAACGCAAACTATGCTGGCGAGGCTAAATTTGTCCGGGCCTTAAACTATTTTGCGCTGATACAAATTTTTGCAAAGCCTTACATCGCTGATAATGGTGCATCGAGAGGATTGCCGCTTCGTTTAACACCCGAAACATCTTTGGCTAATAATGCACTTAAAAGCAGTACAGTTGCTGCCATTTACGCACAAATTATTAAAGATCTTGACGAAGCTGAGGCGGGTTTACCTGATACCTACAGCACCCCTTTATTGCGTACTACACGTGCCCATAAAAACAGTGCTATTGCCCTAAAAACCCGTGTGTATTTAGCTATGGGTAACTATGCCAAAGTGTTGGAGGAAGGCAATAAACTGGTTCCGCAAATTGCACCATTTACCAATTCGGCAAGAACAGCCCATGCCTTGCAACCAAGTGTTGTAAGTGTTTTTCAGGCACCGTTTACTACTTCCGAATCGATATTCTCGTTCCCGATGGCCGATACCAATGCTCCAGGTACACAAAATCAACTTGGTTATTACTACAGCTGGGCTGGAAACGGAAACCTGGAGTTTTCTTTAAACAAAACGGGTGCAGGTATTTATGCAGATCCGGTATGGCCAACCTCTGATGCCAGAAAATCACTTTTAACGCAAGATGCAACCATTTCAGGTGTATTGCATTCTTACCCGATTAAATATGGTGCGGTATCGCCATTTATTGATTTTGTGCCGATTATCCGCTATGCCGAAGTATTGTTAAATGTTGCCGAAGCGGAAGCATTAGCACCAGGAGGTAACCTGATCCGTTCGAAAGCCTTATTGCAGGCCGTTCGTACGCGTTCTGATGCCGGTTTTGTATATGGCGTATTAATTACACCGGCCGCTTTGGAAGCAGCAATTTTAAAAGAAAGAAGAATAGAGCTTTTGGCAGAAGGTTTCAGGTATAATGATTTAGCCCGGAAAGCTGCACCACTTCCATCATTTGGAGCAGGTACTTCTATTCCCATTACCGATCAGCGTTATACTTTCCCTATTCCAATAGGCGAGTTAAACACTAACCCTTTGGTAAACACATTTTAAGCTAATATCCTTATAAAAAAAGGGTTCGGAGATTGACCTCCGAACCCTTTTTTATGATCCATGTTGGGCTATACCCCAACTATTTCTTATCTACGCTATACTTTCCAGGGCCAATAAAAATCAGACTGAAAAATACAATGCCCAATTCGATGGCATGGCTCGCGCCCGCCAGTCCGTCGCCTTTACCAAAGTGAACCAGAGCGGCTATAATCATCGTAAATACCAATAAAATACAGGCAGGACGATAAAACAGGCCTACGATTAATAGAAAACCACCAAAAGTTTCGGTAGCAGCAGCCATAAATCCCCAGAATATAGGTAAGAAATTAATACCGATAACCTTCATGCTGCCACCTAAGCCTGTCCAGCCATCGGGACCGCCGGCCAGTTTCGGAAAGCCATGTATAATAAACATCACCCCAATGCCAAGGCGTAAAAGTAAAATTCCTGTGTTTCTGTACTTCCCTAAATTGTCTAAAATAGCCATCTTATAAATATGTAAATTGAACGTTGTTTGTTTCTACTTCTAATGCTAACTCTGCCCCTAAAACCATGCTGAGGTTATTGTTAATGTGTCCCGTTGGGAAATTAAAGCAAACCGGATAATCGTATTCCTTTACAATATCCCAGATTACCTCATCGGCAGTTTGCCCGAACGAGATCTTTTCTTCAGCAATTTCGTTAAAGGCCCCGACAATCAAACCTTTCAGGTTCTGCAGTTTACCTGCCCTTTTCAGCATGCGCAACATCCGGTCGATACTGTATTCGTGTTCGCCTATATCTTCCAGAAAAAGGATTT
Source organism: Pedobacter ghigonis (assembly GCF_903166585.1). Lineage (GTDB taxonomy): Bacteria > Bacteroidota > Bacteroidia > Sphingobacteriales > Sphingobacteriaceae > Pedobacter > Pedobacter ghigonis. The sequence continues at coordinate 299,522 of NZ_CAESCM010000004.1, read as the reverse complement.
TGCCATCGTAATCCATTTCTGAAACCGAACCCTGCATCATGGCCAGTAAAGTTAAATTACCACCAATTAATACACCATCGGCTACACCAGCCCTATTTTTAAAGGTGCTTTGGTAGGTATAATGCTGTTTCACGCCAAATAAAGAATTTTGCAAAGCAAGCAGTGCCGCTTCTGTCGATTCGTCAAAAGTATAAGGCATTTGTGCGTGGATACATTGCGTATTGCTTTGGGCAATCAGGTGAGAAAGCAGTACCGTAATGTCGCTAAAACCAACTACCCATTTCGGGTGCTGATTAAAAATGCTAAAATCAAGTTCATCAATAATCCGGATGGTACCGTAACCACCACGGCCTGCAATAATGGCTTTGATGGATGGATCGTCTAAAAAACGCTGAACATCTTTAGCCCTTAATTTGTCGGTACCGGCAAACTGGTGGTGACTGGCATATACGCTATCGCCCAAAATAACTTCCAGTCCCCAGCTTTCTAAAAGCGCTATGGCATGGTCAATTGGTTTGGGTAATTTCTTTGCCGGACAAACCAGGGCAATCTTATCTCCTTTTTTTAAATACGGGGGCTGCTTAATCATCTTCAAAACACTTATCTTTGCCAAATTAATAAAAATTGTTTTGGATAATAGTAAAATAAAAAGATATACCGTAACCGCGGCACTTCCATACACCAATGGACCGGTTCATATTGGGCACCTTGCCGGTGTTTACATTCCTGCCGATATTTATGCCCGTTACCTGCGGTCGAATAAGCGCGATGTAAAGTTCATTTGTGGATCTGACGAAAACGGCGTACCCATTACTTTAAAGGCCAAAAGAGAAGGTATTACGCCTCAGGAAGTAGTTGATAAGTACCATAAAATTATTGGTGATTCTTTTAAGGAGTTTGGTGTTTCTTTCGATATTTACCACCGTACTTCATCACTTACGCACCATCAAACTGCGGCCGATTTCTTCGAAACCCTTTATAAAAAAGGCGTGTTTACTGAAGAAATTACCGAGCAATATTACGATGCTACAGCAAAGCAGTTTCTGGCCGACCGTTACATTACCGGTACCTGCCCTAAATGCGGTAACGAGAATGCTTATGGCGATCAGTGCGAAAATTGTGGTTCTACGCTTAATGCTACCGATTTAATTAATCCTAAATCGACCCTTTCGGGCGATAAACCCATTTTAAAGGAAACCAAAAACTGGTTTCTGCCACTAGATCAGTACGAGGAACGTTTAAGAACGTATATAGAAAGCCATAAAGAATGGCGGCCAAATGTTTACGGACAATGCCAAAGCTGGTTAAATGCTGGCTTACAGCCGAGAGCCATGACCCGCGATTTAGAATGGGGCGTACGCGTTCCACTACGCGATGCTGAAGGCAAAGTGCTTTATGTATGGTTCGATGCCCCGATAGGTTATATTTCGGCCACTAAAGAGCTTTGTAACTATGCCAAACTGGATGTTTGGAACCCTAAAGCAGAAGAGTACTATATCAGCAGCTACGAAAGCGATAAATGCGGCTGGGAAGAATACTGGAAAAGTGATGAAACCAAACTGGTACACTTTATCGGTAAAGATAATATCGTTTTCCACTGTATTATTTTCCCTGCAATGTTAATGGCCCATGGTGAATATACACTGGCAGATAATGTACCTGCTAACGAGTTTTTAAACCTCGAAGGCCAAAAAATATCGACCTCCAAAAACTGGGCGGTATGGTTAAACGAATATTTAAGAGAGTTTGAAGGGCAGCAGGATGTTTTGCGTTATGTATTAACCGCTACTGCACCCGAAACCAAGGATAACGATTTTACCTGGAAAGATTTTCAGGCCAGAAACAACAACGAACTGGTAGCCATACTGGGTAACTTTGTAAACCGTGTAGTAGTACTCACCCATAAGTATTTTGGAGGCTCGGTGCCTACCTGTATGGAAATTACAGCGGTAGATCAGGCGGTTATTGATGAACTGGCGGGCTATCCGGCTAAAATATCGGCTTCTATCGAAAATTACCGTTTCAGGGAAGCCTTAACCGAAGTAATGAACGTAGCCCGTTTGGGTAATAAATACCTGGCCGAAACCGAGCCCTGGAAACTAATTAAAACCGACGAAGACCGTGTAAGAACGATCCTGAATATTGCTTTGCAGATTGCAGCCAATATCCAGATTTTAATCGAACCATTCTTGCCTTTCACAGCTGAAAAGCTAATGAACATGCTTAAAAACGGTGGTCACGATTGGGAGGATGCCGGATCGGTTAATCTGCTTAAGCGTGGTCATGAAATTGGCGAGGCGATTCTATTGTTCGATAAAATAGAAGATGCGGCTATCGATTTCCAGATCGAGAAATTAAACCAGAGCAAAGCCAGCAATGCTGCGGCTACGGCTGTTGCAGTGCCAGCTAAAGAGAATATCCAGTTTGATGATTTCTCGGCTATGGATATCCGTGTAGCCACTATTATAGCTGCCGAAAAGGTAGAAAAAACCAAAAAACTGTTAAAGCTGACCGTTAATACCGGTATTGATGAACGTACGGTAGTTTCGGGCATAGCTGAATATTATAAACCTGAAGATATTATTGGTAAGCAGGTGAGCATGATTGTTAACCTGGCACCACGTGAAATTAAAGGGATTTTATCGCAGGGTATGATCTTAATGGCCGAAAATGCCGAAGGTAAACTGACTTTCGTAGTTCCAGCTGAGAAGTTTCAGGAAGGTAGCGTAATCAGATAATCCTACTTTTAAATACCAAAGCCATTTGATCCAAAGTCGATCAAATGGCTTTTTGTTTGAATATCAAACCTGAATTATGGATTCATGCGGTTAAAATACTCGCTTATAGTATCGTTATTTGCATTTGCCCTATCCCCACTTGTGCCAAAAGTTAATTCGGTTTTTCCTGCTTTCATCTGTTCAAATACCGACTCAACAAAATCCCTCACTGCAGGATGTGCATCATGGATGCCTTTACCACCTAAATCAGTATTTAAAGCAGGCGGAATCATTTCAATCACTTCTATTTTCGAGTCTTTTAAGCTGTGGCGCAAGGAAAGGGTAAAAGAACGCATAAAAGCTTTGGTTCCGCAATAAACAGGTACTGAAGAAAGTGGAACGAATGCTAGGCCAGAAGTAACATTGATAATGGTATCGAGCGCATCTAATTGGGTAAACAGTTTGGTTAAATGAATAGGTGCCAAAACATTGGTAGTAATTTCATCATTTGCTTTTTCATAAAAATCGTCATCTCCAATGTTCATCCAGTTCTGGATGCCTGCATTGTTTATCAATACATTTAAATCTCCGTGGTTTTCTGCGATCCAGTTGTACAACTCAATCCTGCCTGCTTCATGCGATAGATCGCATGTTTTGGTAATTACCGAAGGTAATTTTGCTGCTGCATCCTGCAAAGCCGATTCGCGCCGGCCACAGATAATTACCGTATTGTTTTCTTGTATATATCTTTCGGCCAATCCCAGGCCAATGCCTGTTGCGCCACCTGTAATCAGAATTTTATTATTTGCTAATTTCATGTTATTTATAAATTGATAAGGCAAAGATGAGGCTATTCAAAAGATTTATTATGGTGAGTAGTACAGTTTTTTAATTAACTGATCTAAAAGATGTTTCTGTTAAAATGAGTTTGTTTTGCCTAACTAGAAGAATAGCCGTTGTTTCTTTATAAACAATTTTATTTCATTAAATGCTTCTTGTAATGGGCTTCGCTGCATCAAAACTTTTATTATATTTGCCGCTGTTTAAATGGCCCCGTAGTTCAACGGATAGAATAGAAGTTTCCTAAACTTTAGATAGCAGTTCGATTCTGCTCGGGGCTACATAAGGAAACAACACATACAGGTTGTTTCCTTTTTTTATGCCAATAAAAATCTGTGGCCCAAACTGTTACAACTTGGCCAAATCCTGTTCGACAATCACTAAAAAACTTCTTAGACTTTTATCCAAAATGGTCTAAAAAGTAGCTATAAGAATATACTTAAGTCGATTTTAACAGGTTCGACTTCTTCTTAGGGTTTTGAGCGTTTTGCACATCTTCTATTTTGTTATAATTCTTTGCCACCAAATAAAGAAACTCCAAGATAACGTCTGTTTCCCTATCGTCAACAGCGACACCATTCTTAGCCAAAATAGAAATTGCCCGTTTAACAGAAATCTTTCTTTCTATAAAGTTCATATCTAAATTAATCGTTTTTATTCAACACCAGTATTTTTGAGAATCCAGAGAGTAATTCCAAAGAAATTTCTCTTGTAAAGAAGTCCACCTTGGACGGAGGGATAAGGCTTGATGAGATGCATTTTATCTAGGATGTCCAACATAGCATAATTTTCAAAAATTTCTGCAACAGATCCATGATCTAATTATCTCTGTAGATCAATACTATTCAGCTTATCGAGGGTACACCAAGTTATTTCTTTAGAGTTGCTAGAGATTTCGCTTGGGGTGACCATGTCGTTTCGGAATTGGGAGTCAGTATATTTCGGTGAAAATTAACCAGCTGGAAATATTGATTATCAATATTTTCAAAACTTCATCTTGTTTTTATTTGCTGGTCAATTCGCTACTGAACTGGTTGATCAATCCTTCTGAAATCTCCAGCCATAAGCAGATTGAAGAGTTAAAATACAACAACTTTCACAATCCAATTAAAAATAACATTTTCACAGCGCACTAAAATCTAAAAGACAAAAACCACTAGATTTTCAAAGTAAGGGCCTGGAATCTTACTTCCTTACATTTTCTGGATTCAATACTATAACTAAAATTAACTCGAAAAAAAGGTCTTGTGTAATGATCATAATATACGTAATCTTCATCAATTACTTGATCGTGCATACCTTCGAGTGAACAGATATGATTTTTGTGGGCCTCAAATTGCTGGCGTGGAATTTTGAGTCTCATAAATACAATACGTAGATTATAGAGAGCGTCAACACCAATGTTTCCATCATCCAATACCTTAACAGATTGAATGTTCAAATCTTCAATCCCCTCCAGCAGGGTGGCGTCGCAACAACTGAATAATTTGATAATTTCTGTATATTCAGTTTGAATCAATGCTCTATCAAAAATATCTTTATCAACTGTTGATAAATATTTGAGGCCCTCACCTGTTAGGTATTCTTCAAAATTTTCGTAAGCGAAATCTTCCATATCGTAGTTTTCAATCGGCACGTCGATACCAGCAGTGATAAAAATCGAAAGCATTGATTCTGAGTCTTGTTCCGGAAATTTTACTTTGTATGCACCTGCACTATCTAATCTACCAGAGCCTGAAAGCTTGATACCATTATCAATCGGAACTTGCATCCCCGCAACGTTCGCAGGCCAAAGATTCTCTGGCCACGGGGCCATAACAGTAGACATAAGAGTAGTCCAAATCATTGATACATATGTAGGGCCTTTTGGTCCATCTAAACTCGAAGATATAATGCCTATTACTCTCCCCCTATTGTTAAAAACGGGTCCACCACTCATTCCACCAAGGGTCTCCATAGCCACTTCTACACAAGGCCCATTTATAAATGTTCCTCTTCCTTCAAGATATTGCTCTGTTACAATACCTGAGGTATAAAAAAATGATAGTGTCGGAACACCATCATTTTCTATCTCTCTATAACCAGCAGCCCAAAGCCTTTCACCGATTTTTGGAATCGAAACTTCCAAAGGAACAAAAACATAATCACTATTATCATTAAATATTGAAAAGGGCGAAATCGACAGTATACCCACATCAATATAACGTGGAGTAGCTCGTTGAAAAGGCATTATTTCGGCCGTTACTCTTTGCTCTGCCTGAAAATCTTGCGGGCGCCAAATCCTCATGCTATTTTTACATGGAAATGAATAGACAAGCGCATTTTTATTTCGCATTACATCCATAACATGAGTTGCCGTTAAACAAATACCTGGCGCGACCATAACACCGCTGCCGATAATTCTCTGCTTCTCATCGTCCATATATCCTATTGAGACAATAATTCCCTGAAATGCCCAAAGTTCCAATTCTCCAAAATTATCTTCGGCAGGTAATTCAATTGCAACCCATCTCGTTTCTCGATCGAGAGTGTTAGTTGCGGGATATTGAATTTTAGTTTGAACAGTTATTTTTGTATCAGGATTTTTCATTATCTAGAATTTACGGATTTGATTGTTTTCCCACCTGCAGCTGGTGAAACGAAGATTTTAAACTTGGTGTAATAACATTATGGATCATAGACATTTATAAAACCCCTTTTGGAATTTACAATGGAGCAAGTTGGCTTAAGCTTGGTTTGTTTATTACTTTTTATAAAGTATGCCATTAGTAATTATTTTGGTTCCCATTCATAGGTGAGATTTGTAACATGATGGAAGGCAGAATTGATACACTCCAGTTTTCCCTCTTTAAAAATGGCAATATTATAGCCTTCGGCATTCATCGCACTTTTATACTCCACTCCATCAAAACCAAGTGATTTGATGAATTCACATAGATATTGGGTTGGCAGGTAATCAAGATGAACATCCATCTTTCTAACGGGCTTGGACAGTTCATGTTCCAATTTGATCAGATACTGCCTTATCAGAATAAATTCGTCAAGCGCAAAGCCGCGGTCGATGATTTCAAATGGGCCATGGTGTGCAATATTTTTTAACGAAACAACATTGATTGTCTCAGTGGTCACAAATCTTCCGACGGTTATACCTTCATGAAGGGCAACCCTGGTTTCGTAAAGCGTTGTCTCCTTACTGTCGGAAATATAAAGATACGGAATCCCAATTGGGTTTGCTCGGCCTGGTGAAGTCAGGCTCTTAGGCGGCTTTCCCAATTCAGCAACTGGTAAATGGCTATCTGAAATCCTTGCACGGTAAAATTCCGTACCAGGAGGGTAATAGATCACCAACCGTCCAAATACACTTTCAAGTCGTTCAGTTTCGATTTTCTCACCTATAAAAAAGCGGTTCCTTGTTTTGATCTCATCGGAAAACATTTCCCATTGAAGTTCCAGATCCTCTGCAGCACCCATTGCAGAATCCAGCAACGTCCGGATTTCCATCGGTATCTCAAAAAATTCATCATGAAAATGGTCCCAGCCACGTCCAATCTGGTTTATCAGCTGTAGAACGTTGTTTTTCGTGAGCAACCCAGAATTGAAAAGTCGTGGCCAGTATTCCAGCAAGTGCTCATGGATCTGAACGGGCCGATCGTTTCCGAGTGATTTTTTGGCATCTCCATTTTCAACATACATTTCGAATAGCTGCTCGAATTCGGTACTAAGATCAGTGCAATTGACGACTGCTACATTTTTCGAATCGCAAAAATTACAGTTGCCATGCTTGGTCGACAGGGACTCAATCCGTTTTTTCAATCCTTGATCGGAAAAACAGTTTGTACAGCACAACATTCTGTATTAAATTAAGCCTTGGATCAATTCGATATGGTGCATGATCGAAAGCTTTTTGACCACACCAAGTCCCGGAAATGCTCCACGGGAATGATAGTCACGAAACTGCTCGCACGCTATTGTATTCAGCTGCTCTAAATCGATAAAAGCGATAAGCTTGTCTAGTGCCTCCCCAAACTTACCGGGCGTATCGCTATAATCTTCATTCGAATCCGAAGTGAAATGCTTGATCCAGATCTCCCCGGAAGCCTGATCCTTATAGGTAAGGTGAATGGCTACCGCATAAGGTAGCATTCCGCCCTCTACATAATCCGATCCTATGGTTAGGTAGTCAGAAAAGGCCGAAAAGCCCTCGTCGGTATAATAAAGATAATCATTGGAAAAAAATTCACTCTGTACATGCAAGTAGTCGGCATTCTTCTTTTGCTTGTTAAACGGATCACTTAATAGGGCCAGCCCTTCACGTTTGAACCCACGTTTCAATGACATCTGATGGTTCACGTGGATGATATTGAACTGGATCTCGCTGGCATTTACGAGCGCTTTTAGCTCAGTGACACTGCTGATGTGGTTGAGGTGTACAAGGGAATAGCCCGATTTGAGATATCCTCTTGCTGTTGCAGTATTCTGGAAATAGTTGAAATCACGTTCACTGGAAATCAGATAGGTCGGGATAACATGGACGAATCCTTTTTCATAAAGCCTATCGATAAAATTGAGGACGGATTCGCCGTTCCCCTTTAACTCACCGTGTTCGGGGTTTACGATCAATTGCATCACGATGTTTATACGGCCTAGGGCAGTCAACGCGGTTTCGATACTTTTCAGGTCTTTTTTTAGTGGTTCAACAACCGGAGAGATCTTATTATTGTCTAGTGGTAGGGTACATAGCTCTCGCAATGCAAGCAGTTCAAACTGTTTTCCCCTAAGGTATGGTAGATACATGACGTTAATTTATAGCTGATAAGTTAGTTTTTCAACTAAGCTAAGATAGTCATTCTGATCTAGATTATAATAATAGCAAGGTAGTCGTAGCGAAGCAGGGACAATTTTATTCTGTACCAAGTCATTGGTAGAAGGGCTGATACGCCGCTTGATAATGCTGAGGAACTCAGTTTGAACATCTAAAACGGGAAAAGCAGACAACAGTTTCGCGCATTCCTTGAACAGCTGAACTGGTGTTGCCAATGGGAGTGCTCCCGCAACATTAAACACCAACCTTAAATATTCGTCTTTGCGCAATGACTTCATCATCGCTAAGCTATCGAGTTTCTCGCAGTGGCACTTAGCTGGTTTGACCAGCGCTATTTCATTGTTTTGGGAAAATGCCATCATACCAACATGACTGTCCACGCAGTTAACGTATTTGCCAACTTCAGAATGGTGAACAACGATATATACCTCTGAGAAGGCCTTGTAATAGTCGTCGATCTGTGTACACAGTCTCTCCGGGCTATCAAGCTCTGTCTTGATCTCAAAAACCTTATTCGTTCCGTTGACCAGCACGGCATCGGCCTTCGAATTTCCGATCTTGAACTCGTTCAACAGTATCGTATCCGATAGCGAGTGGTTTTCCAGCACATAACTGTTCAACAATGCCACCTTGTACAGGTATTCATGGCGATAATTTGCGAGGAGGTGGTTGTAGGAGATGTCGATCAATTCGGAGAATATAGTTTTTCTCTCTACTTCTACTCCATTTTTTTGTAAGAGGCATTTCAGCTGTCTAGCCTGCTGCTTGAAGTTTTTAGCAAAAAGCAGGCGTTGCAAACCCGCATTGGACATCATTTTGGCCAATGCACTTAGGTTCAATTGAGTGTTCACACGACTTGCTGCCATAATCCAAAGGTACTAACAATATAAGAAAAATTAAGTTCATTACTGTCAAAAAGAAAGTAAATTTAAATGGACCAGCAATAAACCGATCATAAATGTCCAGCTATCGCTCTAGATTTTGGAGCCTGCATTCCACTTTCAGGTCGTCAACGATCTTATCGTTATAATCATTGAAGCCCGGCTATTTTAATTAAAATAATTTATGTAGCAATATGTCTTGTCCTACTATAGCTTGTCATCAACCAGATAACTGAAAAACACTTATAATAATTTCTTTCCCCTATACTGCCCCTCAATTTTGTTCTTCACAACTTTTTCAAAATTGACTATCGCTTCACAATGTTCATAAAAGTTCGATCTTTCGCCGCTTGGCTCTACTCAAAAAAACGCTCATCGTAAGATGAGCGTTTTTTTTTAAGGCTATGTTTTTTACTACGACTAGTGCTTTTCATCTTCAATTGATTTTTTAAGCTTTAGCAATTCTTCTTTTGTATACTGACTTGACAGACTTATTTTGTTTCCGGAAAATTTGCCAAAGATGCTTGAGACTTGAATAAGTTTGTTATTTATTATAAGTCCCACTTGCCTATCATTATTAAAACCCGAGGGTAATGATGCCAGTTTTGAACTTGCATCATTATCTAAAGTGAAGTTTAATATTGGATGATTCTTATTGCCATATCTTTCCGTAGTTATCTCCATATCTAGTATGCTTTTTACTAATATCTCCTTTTCAATCTTATAGACTTTATCAGATTTATTCAATTTAATTGAAGTAGCTATTTTATTATCCGTTATCAGATACCATCCAGATTGTAACTTGTTTTTAGGAACGTCATTTAGTGCATTACCAAAAGAAATAATTAGAATTAAAATAGTATTTACAAGCGCTTTCATAAGCTGAGTATAGTCAGTTAAGAAGATTTATAGCGGTACACTTTACAAACAGCCCTAGCGGGTAGCATCGCTAACCCCTTTAAAATAACCCACCGATTCAGCTATGCCTGCTAATGGGTCTTTCATGTCTTTTTCGTATTCTAAGCTACAGCAGCCCTTGTAATTAACTTTTCTCAGCATTTTTACGAAGGCAGGGATATTAATTACACCACGGCCGAGTTCGCAGGTAGTACCTTCATTTGTGGCTGAGGTTACATTCTTTAAATGCATATCAAAAATCCGTTTCGAGAATTTTTGAAGGTCTGCAACCGAATCCCGTCCGTCTCTTTTGTTATGCCCCATATCAAAGCAGATTCCCACACGTGGATCGAGGTTTTTAATCAGGTTATAGATACTTTCTGCGTTGGGATATAATTTATCCTGAGGGCCGTGGTTATGAATGGCATAGCGAATATTGTATTCTTTTGTCTTTTGGGCAACATATTCCAGATCAGCATGAGCCGGAATTCCGATCAGCAAATCGACACCTACCCGCTTTGCATAATCAAAAGCATTATCGATCTCTTCCTTGTTTTTGGTGTATATGGGGCCTACGGCATACCCTACTACATTATTGGCTTTAAGTTTAGCATGGAAGGCTGCAATTTCTGCTGCTGTACTTTTAAAGGGTAAATGAAAATCTTTTATACAGAGGTAGCGTACATCAACCTTTTTCATCATTTTAAGCGATTCATCCAGGTTAAAATTCAGAAAGCTATAGCCTGCAATGGCTAATTTAAAAGTGTCTTCAACAGCGACATTTGCTTCAACAGGCGCTGCGAAAACAGCCGGGATATTAACCAGCGTTGCTGCAGTTATACCTAATATTCCTTTTTGTAAAAAAAATCTTCTTGTTGTCATCTTAAAATTTTATCAGTTCATTAAAGTTATGATAAATTGGTATAGTTAAGCTTCACCGAAAGAAATGTTACAAAGGGTGGTTCGATAGTTCATTCGTCATTGGTTCATTAGGGATGGTTGATAGTTAATGGCTCATGGTTAATAGCCAATAGTTCAAGTCCATCATCCATCCCCCCATCCTCTAGTACACCGCGTTCTCTCCGCTTAAATTATGCCATACGCCATCGTCGCCTTTAAAATCCAGTTTGAGGCTAGTATTGGTGCCTTTTAAGGCATAAATACTTAGCGGATGATAACCTGCTTCAAGGCTAACTGTTTTTTCAATTTCCTTACCGCTGGTATAACCAAAATCGGCATCAAGCAGGTTAATCTGGTGCAGCTTTACAAAAGCTTTGCCTTGTGTACTCAGCCTAAAGGTATAAGTGCCTTTTTTATCGATCTTTAACAGGCTTTGATATTGAACCAGTCCCTTATTTTTAGCCGTAATGGTAGCTAAAGATTGAACTATTCCGCTTGCTGCGGGCTTCGATTGGTTTGAAACCGACACATAATGGAAGATGCCCGGGAAGAACGACCATTTTAAGCCTGGTTTAGTACTTTTAGGCATTTGTATGCCTGGAATGGCGATGCTATCATAAGGGCGTTTCGCTTCCTGATCCATCATGCGCGATTGTAGTGCCCTGTTACGGAGCTGGTTCTGTAGCCCGCTTAAATCTGCGTGTTTAGCCAGGTTATTGGTCTGTTTAGGGTCTTTAACCACATTGTAGATTTCAAAATCGTCGGCTGCCGATTTAATGTTGTAGCGCACACCAACTAAATCGCCAATTCTCACCATCTGCATCTGGTTTCGTTTGCGGCTGGCATGGTTAGCTTCGAACTGACTAAAAGCGGGGGTACTGCCCGATTCGAAATACTCTACATATACATTGCCTGCTATTTGTTTGCCCGCATTGGTTAAAGCCGGCACCAGCGATACGCCGGTAACCCGCGCCGGAATGGGCGCGCCTGCAGCATCTGCAAAAGTGGGTAACCAATCTGATAGCATAGAGGGGGTATTCACCACTTTGCCAGCAGGGATGCGTTTAGGCCAGGCAATTACCGAAGGCATACGCAAACCACCTTCCCAGCAATCGCGTTTTATGCCATCAAAAGGACCATAGCTCTCAAAAAAGGTAGGGTGGTTAGGCACATATTGCTTAGGCAGGTACGATTCTATCGATGGCCCATTATCAGAGGTAAACACGATAATGGTATTGTCGGCAATTTTAAGGTCTGATAGTAAGGCACGGATATCACCTATTGCATCGTCCAATCGCCTTACAGCCGTTGCGTATCTTTTATAGGTATCTGGCCAGGGCTTATTTGGGGTAGCCGGATCGCGGTCATCATCGTAAGTGGCATTTGCATAATCGGGATGGGTATAGCTATCTACCGTGCCCGAAGCCGAATTAATCATGTTTCCTTTCTGGTTAAGCCATTGCAAACCGCCGTTCAGGCCGCCTCCTTTGGGGTAACTTTGTGTGGGTAGCTCCAATACGGCATGTGGTGCATCGTATGCCAGGTACATAAAGAAAGGTTGTTTAGCCTGATGCTGCTTTTCAAAGCCAATAATATAATCTTTGGCTTTTGCGGTCCAAAGGTCGGTGGTGTAGCATTTCTGCAAATCTGCCGATACCTCACTGTAATTGTCCCAAACTTCTTTTTTACCGCGGTAAACGCCTTCAACGGGGTAGTGCTCGTGGCCATCGGCATGGCGCATATAACCATAGTACTGATCGAAACCTCTTTTTAATGGGTGGGCAGGCCAGTTGGGACGCTGCTTTTCGTCAGTTCCCTGCAAGCCCCATTTCCCAATGGCTACAGTGGCATAACCGGCATCTTTGAGTACAGTGGCCATGGTGTGGTTGTTTTCGAGGGCCTTATCAAACTGATTATCCCTGATGTGGGCATTGCCCTGGTTTACTCCTGTAAGCAATGAGGCCCGCGAAGGTGCACAAACCGGTGCATTGGCATATTGTTGACTAAGCACTGCTCCTGCCCTTGCCATGGCATCGAGGTTAGGCGTAACTAAAGCCGGCAGGTTTTTATCTTTCTGGTTCTGGAAAAGGACACCGAGGTCGCCATAGCCCAAATCATCAACCAATACATAGATGATGTTTGGCTTTTGCTGGGCTTTTACTGCCGAAAGTGATAGTGTGCACCCCAAGATCAGGAAGGTGTATCTGAGGACGTTTCTTTTGCTGCTTTTCATAAGGTAGGATCGGGATTATATTGGTTTGAGGTATTCGAACAACAGGAGCCTTTAGCAAGCTCCTGTTGTTGGGTAATTATATCTGAGGCTGTTATTTCCAGCCCGGGTTCTGTACAATTTTAGGGTTAAGCACGATTTGATTAGATGGAATAGGATAAAGGTAATAATAATCGGGAAAAGTGCCCGGAGGTACTCCTAAATAAGAAATATAGCCTGCCGATGCTCCGTTCTGGATGGGTATAATGCTATTGGCTGGTACATCCACACCTTTGGTGAGGTAACGGCCTAGTTTTTCTTTCATGGCATATTCCATTTTTTTCCACCTGCGCAGGTCATCAAACCTGAAACCTTCACCTACCAGTTCTACCGCCCTTTCGCGTCTGATCTCCCACAAAACAGGGTTTATGCTTTGGTCGCGGGTAGGGTCGGCTACTATTGCGCTTAAATTTAAGGCGGCTACGGCCCCTCTGGCCCTCAGTTTATTGATGGTTGCATCTGCTACGGCCTGACTAAACGTGCCCAGTTCGTAAGTAGCCTCTGCATGGTTGGCCAAAATCTCGCCCATTCTAAACAGCGGACAATCGCTAATGTCTTGTCCTTGCGCATCCTGTACTTGCTGGTTGTAATATTTATAAAACCTGTAACCTGTATAGGTAACCGAGTAAGGCTGTCCGTTCGGAAAATCTACGTAGTGTGGTTCTTGTCTTACCACAAAACCATTCCAGTTGCGGGTTGGCAATGTTTTATGTGTGCCATCCGAAATGGCCTGCATTAAACCGAAGTACGAAGTATCAACCGGGTTAGTGGTATAGGTAAAAGTAAGGCTGGGTGGATTGGTATTTACATTAAAGGGCGGCGGTACGCAGTAGTACAAACGCCTGTCTCTGTTCCTGAATTCGGTAAAAGGCGATTTATCTCCCTGAAACAGTGGGCTTGTAAAACGGGTTTCGCCATCTTTCATTAAAAACATATCTGCAGCGGCTTTAGTCAGATCGTAACGGCCCGATGAATTGCGGGTTTGGGTAGACTGGCTGTGGGTAATCTGATTGGCTACATAGGCTTTGTACAGGATAATTCCAGGCGCTCCTGCTAACGATACGCTGTTAAAATCGAGGTCGTAGTTGGTGTTCAGTGTGGGGTAAGTGACCATTAGTTTGGTAGAAGCATCTACACTGGCCTGTAAATAGGTGTTGGCACCACCTAAACCGTGGTATTTACGCCAGGTACCTTCCCTTAAGCCAAAGCGCGAAAGGAGTGCCCTAACTGCATGCACGTTAATGGTGTTATCGCCATCACCGTTTTTTAAGTTTGCTTCGGCGTATTGCAGGTCTTTTAAAATGTTGGTCGCTACCACATCTCTTGCACTGCGTGGCAGGGTCAGTTCTTCCGATTTATCGTTTAAAGCATGTTCGGTGTAAGGCACATCGCCATACAGGTTAAGGAGGGTAATGTAATTGTAAGCCCTGAAAAAATAGCCTATGCAACGCCAGTGATCTTTGTCGGCAGCATTTAATGTAGACTGATCGATATTATCCAGCATCAGGTTAATGGTGCGGATATTGGCATAAGGCCTCGAGTACGAATCGGAAGAGGAGGGAATGGTAACCTGTTGCCAGATCCATTGCGACTGCCCGTTCGGATTTGCACGTGCAAACATATCGCTGTTTAGCTCATCTTCCAGCATATCGTTGGTGTAGCCATTAAAAGCATTGTAAAACTGCCACGAATAGGTTAAAAAGCCATTGTAATCAGAAAGGGTATTCTCGAGGGTTAGCTGGCCCTCGGGTTTAAGCGCTAACTTATTGCAACCCATTATTGCGACTAAAATGCCGCATAACATCAGGTGCTTAATATGGGTTAGTGATATGATAGGAGTTTTCATAATTTTTTCTTTAAGTTTTGTACCTTGTTTATTCGTTTTCACCGGCATTAAAAGCTAATGTTGGCACCAAAACTATATTTCTTAATAAAGGGATAAATACCACCGCTGCCCAGGTTCGTTGCTTCTGCATCCAGTCCTTCTGGCAGATGATCGAAGGTAAACAGGTTCTCGCCCGAGAAGAAGATTCTGGCCTTCATCTTATCCTTTAACCATTTGGCTGGGAGTGTATATCCTAACGAAACATTTTTTAATCGGATATAAGCGCCGTTCGATAAGTATTTGGTTTGTACCATCCGGCTGGTGCCGGTATTGCCCGATGCATTCGAATATGATCTCGGATAAAAAGCATTGGTGTTGGTGGGTGTCCAGTAATCGAGTTGATGGGCATAAATACCGCTAAACTGATCAAGGTAAGGGAAATAAACCTGGTTGCTGATCCAGATGTCGCGCTTGCCTACTCCGTTAATGAAGAAAGAGAAATCGAAATTTTTATAGGCGGCATTTCCATTAAAGCCAAACTGGAACCTGCGGTTGTTGTTACCAATAATGCTGCGGTCGCCGGGGTTGGCCAGGGTATTGTTGCCTGTAAAAATGGTACCATCGTTATTTAAATCAACAAAGCGAATGTCGCCCGGGTTTTGATTCACCCCACGGTAAGGCGCTATGCCTGGTAGCAGTGTTCCGTTTTGCAGGTTGGCATTAAGCGTTCCGGCGGCAAAATCGCCTGTTCCGAAGTAGCCCTGGGTAACGTAGCCCCATATGTCGCCAATTTTCTGCCCAATAAAATAATTGGAGATGGTTCCGTCGGCATTAAAATTCAGTAGGCCGCTCGGGTTATTGTAATTGGTAATATAAGCCTGATTATTAGAAACATTAAAGTTAACCGAGTATTTGAATTCGTTTATCTTATCGTTCCAGCCCAGATTAAGTTCCCAGCCTTTCACCTTTAAATCGGCCACGTTTTGTAAAGGGGCAGCAGTACCCAATATGGCCGGTAGCTCATTGCTCGGTGCCAGCATGCCCAGTGTTTTACGGATATAGGCATCGAACGATCCGGTTAAGCGGTTGTTGAAGAAACCAAAATCGAGCCCGATGTTTGAGGTTTGTACGCGCTCCCAGGTAAAGCTGGCACTTACCAGCGCAGGTGGCGGTACGGTTACGCGCAATACACCGGTTACGGGATCTATCCAGGTAGAGTTGGCTGGCGAAGAAGCCGGGATGTATGGGTAATAATTCTGATCTCCATTGGATTTTAACACCACCTGGTTACCAATCTCTCCGTAAGAAGCCCTTAGTTTTAGCGCTGTAACCGTTGTTTTGATGTTTTTCATAAACGATTCGCCCATGATATTCCAGCCGGCAGAGAAGGAAGGGAAAAATCCAAAGCGGCTACCTGAGGGGAAGCGTGAGGAACCATCGTAACGCCCTGTGGCTTCGAACAAATAACGGCCATCGTAATTGTAGTTTATACGGCCAAAGTAACCCGAAACCGCAAACGAAGAAAAAGCATCGGCACTTGTAATGTTGCCCGTACTGCCCGAAATGGATGGCGAGCTTTGGCTGATTACCCCTAACCTGGTTACCTCAAAGTTGTTTTCGGTGTTTTTCTCCTGGTTGGTACCCAGTACTGCATCGAAGTTATGTTTTTGCCCAAATACGGTACTGTAATTGGCATAAACGTTTACTGCATTGTAGTTTACGCCATTGTTGTAGCGGTTATAGCTCGAGTTTACACTAATGGGCGATACGGTAAAGTTTAGCGGATTAATGTACTGGTTTACAGTAGTTTGTATCGTGCGGTTGGTGTTAATCTGGTTAAAAGTGTATTCGGCGTTCAGTTTAAGGCCGGTAGTAATGTTGTATTGTAATTTACCAAATAACCTTAAGTTGTTGTCTTTATTAATGTTATAAGGTTCTTTCTCTAAAATATTATTGGGGGTATTGTAGGGTAGAGACGAGCCGTTTGGCGCAATGCCGTAGCCTGTTGGTGCATAAGGACCAAATGTAATGGCATTATAAAAAAGGCCGTTGTAATCTCTGGGTGTGTTTCTAACCGAGTTGTGATAGAGCACGTTAATGCTGGCAATTAATTTCGAGGTTAGGTTGGTATTCAGGTAGGCGTTCAGGTTATAACGGGTAAAAGCATCAGATTTGGTGGCTATAATCCCATCCTGGTTGGTATAACCGGTTGATACCCTGAAATTCGATTTTTCAGAGCCTCCGCTAAACGAGAGGTTGTGCAGCTGCTCAAATCCGCCCGGCATAAAAGACTGGTACAGGTCGCTCTGCGCCAAAGGATACTGAATACCGCCCTGGGTGGCAATGCCTGATGCCGGAAACTGACCGGGGTTTTGTTCGTACTGTTGCAATAAGCCCTGCCAGGTGCTAACATTTTGCCCTGCCCAGTAAGAGGTGGTACCAAAATCGCTCAAGGCCTGCACAAATTCGCTTACCGTTGTTTTTTGTGGCAAAGTACTTGGAGTGGTAGTGGCCAGGTTACCCGAATATTCGAATTTAATGGGTTGGTTGCGGCCGCCTTGCTTGGTGGTAATTAATATTACTCCAAATGCTGCACGGGCACCATAAATAGACGATGCCGATGCATCTTTGAGCACCGTTACCGAAGCAATGTCTTTGGGGTTAATATCATCCATATCCATGGCCACATTATCAACCAATACCAGCGGCGAGCCACCGTTAATGGAGGTAAAGCCCCTGATGTTTAAATTGCTTCGTACGCCCGGCTGACCACTGTTGGTAGTAACCTGTAAGCCTGGCGATGCACCTTGTAAAATCTGCGAAGTGCTGGTTACCGGCCGGTCGCCCAGTATTTCGTCCATTTTAACTGTAGCTACTGCACCGGTTAAATTTACTTTTTTCTGTGTACCAAAGCCCACTACCACTACATCTTGCAGGATACTGTTTTCTTCTTTCAGCTTAGCAGTAATGGTAATCTGCTCTCCGGCTTTAAGGCTGTATCCACTCATGGTTTGGGTTTCGTAACCTATCGAGCGGATAATGAAGCTGTAGGAGCCAGCAGGTAATGCTTTAAACTGAAAAATACCATCCGGATCGGTCTGTGTATTGAGTAATGCCCCTCCGTTCAGGTTTTTGGCCGAAACCGATACACCGGGTAGCGGGAGGTTCTTTTCGTCGGTAACGAGGCCTTTCACGGTAGTGGTTTGCTGCGCAAAAACGGGGTGACCTGTTAGCAAACAGAGCAGTAAAATGGCCCCTGCAATGAGCGGATGTTTAATTTTGGAATAGTTGATTTTCATGTTTTTGTTATTTGGTTTTTTTGGCAATACAAATCCTGCACAGTATTGCTGCGGGATGGTGATTCGGCATTTCGGGCATGGCCTGATCTTCAGTCAGGACGATAAGCCCCTTGCCCGGTTTAAAGCATGGTGGAGTGCTGTTGGCCTGTAGGGCAGTTTGTGGTTAGTAAGTGTAACAGTTTCTCATAATCTTTTTGGTTGGTTATTGTACTTAACAGTGGGGCAGATCAACCGTGCACAGTCTCTCTGCTATTTTTATCACCGGGTAATAATATATTCGTTATCATTTGGCCTGATCAGTTTAAGCCCGTTCACTTTCACAATATTCTCCAGAATATGCTGTATCGAATCAGACTGATCAAAACTGCCAATGTAATACATCTTTTCAAAATCGTCGTTGGCGTACTGTATGTGTACGTTATAGGTACTGGCCAGCTGATCAAAAACATCCGAAAGGTTCACTTTATCAAATACAAGCAGGTGCTGTTGTTGCTTAGCCATCTTTGCCTGTTGCCGGCTTAAATCAAATGAAGCCTTTAATTTGTTATAAGTAAGCTTATCGCCCGGATACAAATAATAACTCCGTTTGCCTGTTTGGTCCTTTCCATGTTGTTTTACTACCACTTTCCCTTCAAACAGTTCAACCATCGTTTCGGGAGCGTTTGGTAGGGCAGTTACTTTAAACTCTGTGCCCAGTGCTGTGGTGGCCAATTCACCGCTGTAAACAGTAAAAGGCTTGGTTTTATCCTTCGCCACTTTAAATACTGCCACCCCTTCCAGTAAAATATCGCGCCTGCTGTGCTGAAAAGGTTCATCGTATTCCAGTTTAGCTCCGGGTGCTAAGGCCACGATAGAGCCATCGGCAAGCCTCAGCTCCTTAACCCTGCCGGTGCTGTTTTGCAGCATTATGTGCCTAAAGGTACTGGCCACTTGCTGCTGAGGCGGCGTAACCGGCTCGTGGCGGGTAAAAAATACCGACGCAAAAAAAACCAGGCCCGCTACAATGGCTGCGGCAATACCGTATTTTATAAAAGCATAACTGCGCAGGGGCTTTAAGGCAGGCGGTTTAATGGCCAGCCATATCTCCTCCCAAAATGCGGCAGTTTTATCGTCGTGCTCAATTTCCCTGTTCCATTCGCTTTCGCTTAAATACTCATCCAGTATAGCCGGATTGGCATTTAGGTAATCGGCAACCGCCTGCGCTTCTGCGGGGCTGCATTGTTTCAGGAAAAATTGCTCAATCAGTTCTGCTGTTACGGGCATCATATCAATTTGTTATCAGGTAATACGCGGTAAAAGGAGAAAGTCCTCCACCTGGTCGATTTTTTTTGAAAAAAAATTAACGCAGCATCAAAATCACAAGGAATAGCGGTAAAGGGAAGTCGCTGCGGAGCTTTTTAAGGGCTTTGGCCAAATGGTTATCTACGGCTTTTTCGGTAATCCCCAGTTGGGCTGCCACCTCCTTGTAGCTGTATCCTTCCAGTTTATGCAGCTCGAATACTTTTTTGCGCAGCTGTGGCATTTCATTCAGGATTTGCTGCATGCGGCGCTTCGTATCAAACTCCATCGACTGGTAATTCGGTTCGCCTGGTGCCTCGCCTGTACTCTCGATACTCACTTGATTGGCCTTTTGCTTGTTGGCTTTTCTAATGTAATCAATCAGTACGGTACGGGCGATGTGAAACAATTGCTGATCGAGCGAATAAGCAGCGTTTAAGGTGTGGCGGTATTGCCATAGTTTTAAAAAGGTGGTTTGCAGTAAATCTTTCGCATCTTCTTCTGAGGCAGTACGGCGAAGGAAATAATAGTAGCCCTTGCTCCGCCATTTCAGGTAAGCTTGCTCAAAGGCATCTTCATCCCCGCGTTTTATATCTGCAATCAGGCTTAGAGGGTTCACTGGGTTATTGGTTCACTGGTTCATTCGTCATTGGTTCATTAGGAGGGTATGGTTTATTGGTTCAGTAGTTCATTTGTCATTCGTTCATTAGGGAGCATAGTTCAATAGTTCATTTTTCTATCCTCCATTTCCCATTTTCCCTATTCCACCATGCTTCCTCCATTTTCCCTCCTCTCCCGACCTGATTTAAAGGTACAATTTATATCTTATTTATTACAAAGGCCTGTTGTTATTGGTTTTTAACGGACTGCCGTGGCGAACAATTTGCCGGCTTCAACTGTCTGAATAATATCCAAAAACATAAAATTAGGACCACACAAGAAGTTGCTAACCTATTGGTAAAGCTATGCCGTGAAGGCAAAAACGATCAGGCCATCGACGAACTGTATGCCGATGATATTGTAAGCCACGAGCCCAAAGGTTCGCCGATGGAACTTACCGAAGGTAAAGCCGCCGTAAAGGATAAAACCCTGGGTTGGGAAGAAAGCGTACAGGAAATCCACAGCGCCACCTGCTGCGACCCTATTGTTGCCGAACATCATTTTTCGTTAGTAATGGATATCGATGCTACCTATAAAGAACATGGCCGCATTAAAATGAGTGAAATAGCTGTTTACGAAGTTAAAGATGGTAAAATTGTAGCCGACGAATTCTTTTACCGAATGGGGTAAATGGGGAAAGTGTTTACGAATTGGTGCACTTTAAGAGCGGAAGGAAACATTGGAGGTGTTTCCTTTTTTTATAGGGTCGCCAAATATTGCTTGACGATTTTCACCTAACTACGCAACCAATAGTCACGTTCAATATATTGTAATTCACTAATGGAAGATCTGACAATTAATTCTGTTTGGGATGCTCATGTTTTCAAAAAATGAAACGTTTAAATAGTTAATATGCTTAGAGGAATACGGCTTTTAATGTTGAATAGCTAAAGAGATGAATGTATGAATAAATTGGCTTAGGAGAACCTGAGTTAAGATATGATTTTTGGGATATTGTTTATACTTGACGATTGCTTGCATTGGCTAAAAGGAGACGCTGAAACACCCGTCCGACCGACCGGGTGTTTTAGGCTGGCGTCGATTTGAAGGGCAACAATTGAGAGCCTGAACTAAACAAAAAAAGGTTAGTTCTTCCCATAAAAGGATGAACTAACCTCATTGCAATTGCTAGTATACTTTAATAATCTACATGATAATCTTTCGGGAAGGGTTTTGCAGCCCAGGCCTTTTTTGCGGTCCAGTCGGCAGCGGGTGCAGCCCAAAACTCATCGCTGGCGGGTAATCCCAGAGGCAGGAATGAGAGTGTAGCCATATACAAACTACCTGTAGAGGTATAATAATCGGCTATCTCGGGGTCGTGACCACAAAAACCAAGCTGTAACCAGCCTTTGGCATCGAAAGTACCGGGCACATCGTATAAATTCTGTTTTACTTTGGTCAGGGCCGAACGTACCTGTGCCGGTGTAATGGTATCTGGCAGTTTATGCATCAACGCCGCCTGACTTAATGCCTGAAAAGCACCTGTGCGGTATGTAATGGACCGGCCAATAGGCGGATAGGTGCCTTCTGGCGAAATCATCCGCTCCTGACCTACCACATAACGTTGCATGCGTTTTAAAGCCAGGTCGTAACGCTCTTGTTTTACCAGTTTCTTGTCCAGCATAATGGACAAAGTATCAACCATCATCGGGTGAATCACGAATGAGTTATAGTAATCGAAAGCCAGGTTAGGTCCGTCGCCATACCAGCCATCTCCTTTGTACCAGCCGGTAAGCGCATCTACGCCTTCATTGAGGCGGGCCTCATCGTGCTGCTCGCCAATGGAAAGTAAAAAGGCTTCGGTAATAGAACCAAACAGCAACCAGTTATTTTTAAAAGGCTTACGGTTGCGCAACGATTTAAAAGCGGCCACAATGGCCTGTTTGGTTTCGGCTTTTAATGGTTCCCACAGGGCTTTAGGTGCCCTTAAAAAGGTTTGGGCCAGATAGGCTGCATCTACAATGGGCTGGTAATCTTTACTGAAATTCAGTTTATCCGGACTGTTGGCTGCAAAGCAATTATCTAAACCCTGAACAGCCTGTAAACGTACTTTTTTCCTTAAGGTACCTTCTGCAGTCTCATCGTCGGGCAGGGCAAGCCAGGGTGCGATACCCGCGTAAGTACGGCCTACTGCCTCCAAGTACGATACTGTTGGTGAGCGCGAATCGAATTTGGGCGCGGTAATTAAAGGCATGTTTTTAACCAGGGTTCCACTGGCCAGATTGGAAACCACCGGACTGGCAATTTTATATAAAAGTTTGTACCAGTATTCGCGGTCGTTTTTTAAGCGTGCAGACATTTCGCTGCTTGTAGCCGAGAGTACCGTTTTCGGATTCACTATTCCGAATACTCCGGTTAAGGATAAAGCTCCTATAAATTTTCTTCTTTCCATATTGTGGGTTATAAATACCAGTTTTTATAGCGCATCAGCGCCTCAAGATAGTAATAATCGGCGTAGCTTAAGGGCACATCGATTTCCGATTTAAGCGGCAGGGCCCCGGTGCTGTGCATCAGCAGGAATCCTCCGTTTTGGCCTGGTTTGGCACTATAAGCTTCGGAAGAAAGCGAAATGATCATTTTCCTTGCTTCGCCCACAAATAATTTTTGCTCGCTTTTGCTGCTGTACTGCCCCAGTTCTAATAAGGCCGAGGCAATAACGGCTGCGGCAGAAGCATCGCGGTAGGTATTCGGGATTCCGGGAGCGTTAAAATCCCAGTAAGGTACCTGATCGGCAGGCATATTGGGGTTATCGATGATAAAACGGGCAATGTTTTTGGCCTGTTCTAAATAGCGTTTGTTTTTGGTGAAACGGTACATCATGGCATAACCATACAGGGCCCAACCCTGACCACGGCTCCAGGCCGATTCGTCGGATGCCCCCTGAGCAGTTCCTTTTTTCAATACTTTACCGGTGGTCATATCGTAATCTACCACGTGGTACGAACTGTAATCGGAGCGGAAATGGTTTTTCAATGAAGTATCGGCATGGTTAATGGCGATTTCCTTGTATTTCGGGTCGCCACCATGATCGCTTACCCAGGCCAATAGCTCGAGGTTCATAAGGTTATCGATAATTACAGGGCCTTTCCACAGTTTGTTGCTGTTCCACGATTGGATCACCTTTGCGCCCGGGCGGTAACGCGTAACCAGCGAAGCGGCTGCTGTATCGATAGTGGGTTTGTACTCGGGCTTGCCGGTAATGCGGTATGCGTTGCCAAAACTGCAGAACATCATAAAACCTAAATCGTGGTTTCCGGTGTAATGCTTTTCTTTTTCGAGTATGGCGAGGCGTTTTTCGGCTTCTTTGAGGGTTGCCTGGTCGTTGGTGTATTCGTAAATGTAAAGGAGTGAGCCGGGATAAAATCCACTGCACCACCATTGCGTATCGCTGGTTTCGAGCCGGTTACTTTTGGCATAAAAAGTTTTCGGCATGCGGTTGTCGGGTGTGTTTTTAGCCAGAAGCTGATATTGTTTTTGAGCAAATTTAAACTGCTTATCAATCAGGCTTTTCATCGCTTCCTTCTCATCAGCAGCCTGCTGGGCAGGGGCCATTGCCACCGAAGCCAGTAAACAGATGCTGAACAGTAGTCTCTTCATAGTTTAGGTATTTTTTAATTAGGGTTAAGCCCGGTTGCGGGCTTTTTATATTGGTTTTGGCAAAATTGTGCTTTTGCAGGTTCAAAAAAGACGAAAATCCTAAGGGATCGGGTAGAAAATTCTAAAGGGAAGGGTGCTTTGGTAACGTTTTGGATATACCCTGAGATTGTGATTCTTTTCTCGCTTTGTCATGCTGAGCGTAGCGAAGCATCTCTACTATCGAGAGGTGATCCCCCCTCCCAGATCGTCATTGCGAAGCCGGGCTGTGTGAGCTGAAGCAATCTTATTATTAGCGATCGCATTAAGATTGCTTTCCGGATTAAGCGGGACAGGCTGTCGCTCCTCCTCGCAATGACGTGTATTCCGATAAGGAGTCCTTTTTCCGATCGTCCTTCACGCGTATGCGGGAACCCTAATTCTTTGGCTACTGTTTGCATAACCCTTTTTCGACTCGCCGCCGTCGAAGCGCTCTTATCTTGTTTGCGTTATTTATGGAGAGACCCTGAAACAAGTTCAGGGTGACGATGAAGGTTGTGGAGTAAGGTCGCGTTAATAGATTCCTCGGTTCCGCTGCGCTTCTCTTGGAATGACGGATTTTCTTATACCTAATGCCGAAATTAAAAAATCACTTTAATCACACTATTCCCATTCCCTTCAACAGCTTTCAATTCACCATCAAATACAATCTTCAGGCATTCTTTATTCTGTTTCCAGTTTAAAGGCTCGTTGGTATCGGCCATTAATACGGCTTTAATTTCGAGCATCGCCGTATTTAACGATCTAATAATCAGTTCGCCACTGAGCGATTCTTTTAAATGGATCTGCAGCTCATCGGCCTTGCCCGAATAGAAAATAATGGGCTCGAGCATCCTGATGTCGACAGCGTTTTTTAAAGGGTTTGAAAGGCGGTTATGGGTGTTTTGGGACGGCATATGCTGAGGCTTATTTAGAATGGGAAATGGTCACCGATTAAATGGTAACGTAAAGGGCTTCAATTGTGGGCTTTGCCGGCCTATAAGTGAGCACAACGGTTGGCCCACTTATCCCGGCTATTGATCAACTAACTCTTTTCTTGTTTGGTATGGCTGTGCTGTTTTGCCGGGCTAAGCCACTGGCCAATAAATTACAACCATTTGTATTGATCAAATTTGGTGTATTATCCACGAAAAAAAGACGAAGATTCTAAAAGAAAGGGTAGAAAAATCCGTAATATCGTGGTAAAATCCTTCGATAACACTCAGGAAAGCAATCATCTTCCTATATTTATTGGATAGCTAACTAACTTGAACCTACAAAATTGAATATGAGATGTGATAAGCCTGTTAGGCTGTTGCTTGGCCTGTTAATTTCCCTGACTTTTTTTTCGGCGAAGGGCCAGCTTAAGGTTTCTTTTTCAAGCCTCACGGTCGAAAATGGCCTGTCGCAAAACTCGGTAATTTCTATTGCCCAGGATAGCACAGGGTTTATGTGGTTTGGCACACGCCAGGGGCTTAACCGCTATGATGGCTATCGCTTTAAAATTTACAAAAGCGAAGTTAAAAACCCTGCCAGCATTTCGGGTGTAGAGGTAAATTCGCTGTTAACCGATGCTAAAGGGACCTTGTGGGCCGGCACTTCGAGCGGGTTAAACCTGTACCATGCACCAAGCGATTCGTTTGTGCGGATAAAGGGACTTAGCAGCAACAATGTGGAGTCTATTTATCAGGATCGAGATAAGAACCTGTGGGTAGGTACCTTAAACGGATTAAATTTACTGGTAAACCGGGCAGAAAATAAGTTCAGGATTTTTCGTTTCAGCACCAGGACCAGCGATCCGATCAACAGTATTTATAGCCTCAGCGAAGATAAACACGGTAATTTATGGGTAGGTACCGGCAATGGGGTGGTATTATTAACCCATGATAAGAGAGGTTACCACTACAAGAAGCTGAACTTTCCATCAGCCATGCCTTCTAATTACATTACTGCCATTACAGCCGATGCCAGTGGCAACATGTGGATGGGTACAAGCAATGGCCTCTGCCGCTTTGATGTCGTGCACAATAGCCTCCGGGTTTTTCAGCACGACAATCAAAATCCCAATTCGCTTATTCACAACGATATCAGGGAAATTACACTTCAAAAAGGTCTTTTGTGGGTTGGCACACAGGATGGATTGAGCATTTTTAATCCCAATCTGGTCACTTTTATCAACTACCAGCACGACCCCGAAATTGGGAGTACCATTAGCCATAACTCTATCCACAATATATTTGCCGATAAAAACCACAACATCTGGCTGGGCACTTATTTTGGCGGGGTTAACATGGTTTCGCCGGTGGCTACACGCTTTAAAGTTTACCGCAACAGCAGGTTTTTGCCCAGCATTAGCGGCAATGTGCT
Organism: Pedobacter ghigonis; assembly: GCF_903166585.1. Lineage (GTDB taxonomy): Bacteria > Bacteroidota > Bacteroidia > Sphingobacteriales > Sphingobacteriaceae > Pedobacter > Pedobacter ghigonis. The sequence goes on along the minus strand of NZ_CAESCM010000004.1, from coordinate 273,155 downwards.
GAGCTCCGTACTGGAAGATGCCCGGCACAACCTCTGGATTGCTACCGAGGGTGGCGGACTAAATTATTACGACCGTAAAACCTATACTTTTAAGAGTTATAAAAGCAATTCTACCGATTCATCAAGCATCAGCTCCAACCTGATTAAAATCATGAAGATGGAAGGCCCGAACAGCGATAAAATTATTATCGGTACGCACCGCGGCGGCTTAAATATCTTCGATCCGAAAACAGGCAAAGCACAGCACATTAAAAATGTACGCGATTCGTTAGGGGCAGTAGGTACGGCCGAAATCCTGGCGCTCGAAGTAGACCGGCGCGGTACCATTTGGATTGGCTCACTGAACGGGCTTTCTACCCTTACCAAAAAAGATGGGAAGTACCCCGCACACACTACCAAAAGCATTTTAGACCGTTATCTGCGTAAAAAAAATATTCAGAATATTTATGAAGACAGTCGTGGCGACCTCTGGATTTGTACCAACACCGGCCTGTACCAGTACAATTTTAAAACGGGGGTACTGGCGGTTTTCCATAAAAATGAGGGCAAAAGCAATCGACTTCAATCTGATTACATTAACTGCATTACCGAAAACAGCGCGGGCGAAATGCTGATTGGAACTTACTTTGGCGGTTTAAGTATCTACAACCCTAAAACCAAAACATTTAAAACCTTTCAGGAAAAGAACGGGCTGATTAACAACAATGTACTGGGGATAGTTGAAGATGCCAGCCACAATTTATGGCTTAGCACGGCCAATGGTTTATCGGAACTTAACCCTGCAACGGGCAGGTTCAGGAATTATACCAAAAGCGACGGGCTGGCGGGTAATGAGTTTAATGCACGGTCTTATTTTATCGATAGCCGGGGCGAGATATTTATGGGGGGCATAAACGGTCTCACCTCTTTTTATCCGCGCGAAATTGAGCTGAACAACTATGCTTCGCCGCTGATTTTTACGGGACTGAAATTGTTTAACCAATATGTAAATGATAAGGATGGAAAGCTGGCCGAAGAAATCAATACAGGCCAAACGCTTACTTTTAACCACGACCAGAATAATTTTACCATCGAGTTTGCCCTGCTCAATTTTGTAAAACCCGATAAGAACAAATACACTTATTTTTTAGAGGGTTTTGATCGTGGCTGGAACGACATGGCTACGCCAAGTGCCAGCTACACCAATTTACCTGCCGGCAGTTACCGCTTTATGGTAAAAGGCACCAATAACGATGGCATTCCGGGGGCTAAGGTGGCTACCATCAAAATCAGGGTGCAGCCGGCTTTCTGGGCCAGTTGGTGGGCTTATGGCGTTTATTTGCTGCTGTTTTCAGCAATGCTTTTCCTTATTGTGCGCTACCTGTTTGTACGGGCGCTGTTAAAACGGACGGAGGATGTGCAGCAGGTTAAACTGCGGTTTTTTACGCATGTTTCGCACGAAATCAGAACGCCGCTTACGCTGATATTAGGCCCTTTGGAAAACCTGCTTAAAAGCACCAAAGACCTGCCGGTAATTAACAATCAGATTTTACCTATAAAACGCAATGCCGACCGTTTAATGCAGCTGGTAACCGAACTGATGGATTTCAGGAAAACTGAAACAGGCAACCTGAAACTGCATCCTCAACAGCAGGATGTGGTGTTGTTTTTACGCGAAATTTTTAATGCCTTCGAACAACTGGCCGAAAGCCGCAATATTGCTTATCATTTCGAATACAAAGGCGAACCGATACTGATCTGGTTCGATAAATTGCAAATGGAAAAGGTTTGGTTTAACCTGCTTTCGAATGCCTTTAAATTTACCCGCGATAACGGATCTATTAGCCTAAGCATTAAAGAAAGCAGGCAGGAGGTACAGATTGAAGTGCGCGATAATGGCATCGGGATTCCGGAAAGCAGTACCAGTAAGCTTTTTAGCGATTTTTTCCAGGTAAATAGTCCGGGTTTTGTGCACATTGGTTCAGGTATTGGCCTGGCCCTTTCTAAAAGCATTGTAACCGCCCATAACGGTGAGCTTTTAATGGCCAGTGTTCCCGAAACCGAGGCACAGGCGGGCGATACCTGCTTTACGGTAATTTTGAAAAAAGACGGTAGCTGGGTAGAGCAGCTGGAGCCTTTTGAACCGGCTGCCGACGGACAGGAAAGCAGCGCCTATGTAGTGCCTATGCCGGTGCCCGATGTTGCTGTGGGTAACCTGAGTCCGAAACAGACTTTTAAGGAAACGGTTTTACTGGTGGAAGATAATCCTGAAATCAGACAGTTGCTGCGCAATACTGTTGGCCAGAACTACCAGATTTTAGAAGCCGAAAACGGACAGGTAGGCTGGGAGATGGCCAGTGAGCAGTTGCCGGATCTGGTGATCTGCGATGTAATGATGCCGGTAATGAACGGACTGGATTTATGCCGCAAGCTTAAAACCGACGAGCGTACGGCACATATCCCGGTGATTTTGTTAACCGCCCGGGTTTCGCAATCGCAGCAGGTAGATGGGCTCGAAACCGGAGCCGACAGCTACATTACCAAACCTTTCAGTATCGAACTGATGTTGCTGAATGTGCGCAATTTGCTGCAATCGCGGGCTAACATGCGCCGCAAGTTTGGCGAGCAGGCTAACCTGAACCCGCAGGATGTAACGATTAATACGGTTGATCATAAGTTTATGCTGAAGATTACCAAATGCATTGAAGAGCGCTTAAGCGATCAGCATTTTGGTGTGCAGGAACTGGCCCGCGAAATTGGGATGAGCCAGCCGGTGCTGTATAAGAAAATCAGGGCGATTACCGATTTATCGGTTAACGATTTTGTGAAATCAATCCGCTTAAAAAAGGCCGCAGTTTTATTGGAAGGGAGGGTTTACAATGTTTCCGAAGTAGCGCATTTGGTAGGCTTTAATGATCCGAAGTATTTTAGCCGCGAGTACAAGAAACAGTTTGGTTATACGCCAAAGGTTTATTTGAGTAATCAGAAGGGGAAGGAATAGGATAGCTAACTTTACTTAATCTGTCATTCCCTGCCCGTTTGTCAATGCTGAGCGTAGCAGCTCTCTAAAAGATCTCTTCACATTTTTCACCACCTAAGACACCTAAGTGTATCTTAGCTACACGTATCCCCTCTTTAACGCTTACCTTCGTTTTAACAAAATAGGCTGCTCCCTTGTCGAGAACAGCCTACTTTACTGCAATTTTATCCACGATCCCTTAGCTGATCGTTACGGATCGCTTTTAATTGATCGTACTGGATTTCATTATCCGGATTTTGTTGTTTCCCTGATCGGCGATGAGGAAACTACCAGCATGTGCATTGTATTTTATAGCCCAGGGTAGGTTAAATCTGGCACTGGCAGATGGGCCATCAACATTTCCTGCAGTACCTGTAACTGCATTAACACCTGTTATACTATCATCTGTGCCTGATCCGGCTAATAAACCAAATGTCGAATTTGTAGTTACTTCGCTGGTTACTCTTGCTATAGAATGTGCTTTCTCACTACAAACAAAAATTACTCCAGCAGGACTAATAAATATTCCGGAAGGGTCATTAAAATTGGTGGTTTTTGTTTGTTTTAATACGGTTCTTGCACCTGATGAAACCGTAACCCTGAAGAGATAACTTTCAGTAGATCCAAAGGTATTTCCGAAAGAACCTAAGTAAATTGATGTTTTGTTAGGATTCAGGGCAATTGCGTTTGGTGCATATATCGTTGTTGTACCAAGTGTGCTAACGGCATTGGTACTTAGTACTATTTTACGAATCCTACCGGCCGATGTGCTGGCCGATAAATCTGAGAGGTATAATGCACCACCTGCCTCATCCAAATCAATCCCGCTAGGATTAGTAAATGTAGCCGCTGTTCCAACGGCATCTGCAGTACCCGCTGTCCCGCTACCTGCTATGGTAGTTACAGTAGCTACCATATTGGTTGGATTAATGGTTATTTTTCTTACTTTATTGCCTGAATATTCGGTTACATACAATTCTGTTCCGGCCTGGTTAATTACCATACCTTTTGGTTTGTTAAATGTTGCCGCTGTTCCGGTCCCGTCAACACTACTTGCTGTACCACTTCCGGCTAAAGCGGTAGTATTGCCGTTTCTGCTTACCCGTATAATGCGGTTGTTGTTTTGATCGCAAATGTAAATGTTGCCGCGCTTATCGTTGGCTACATCAGTTGGGGCATTTAAAGTAATCCCGTTATTCAAGGTAAGCGAGCTCACCATCAAAGTTGTAAGTACCGGCTCCGGGTAGGCGGCGGTTTTAACTGTTAATGGTAAACTAACCTGTTTCGCTGCCGAACCGGTGTTTGTTACGGTAACAGATTTGGAAGTGAAGTAAGTATCATTAAGTACTTCAAATTTCATTTCACCAGAGAAACGTACACGAACATTCAATTTTCCATTCTCGTCGGTAACTGCAGTAGTATCTAATTTAAATGCTGTTTCGCCAGTAATTTTTGAGCTTACACTAACGGTTACTCCTGGTAAAATCTGATTATTTGCCTGGTCATAAACTGAAACATCAACAGGGGCTTTAGGTACAAGTTTTTTTGATTGTAATATTACTTTTCTGTTTTGCACATAGGCCATGCGCGTAATGGCAGAATCGGGATAAAAGAATGCCGGATCGGTGGTTTTAATTTTGACTTCACCTTCAAAAGGGACATTCAAAATTAATTTTCCGTTGCTGCCCGTTGTACCAGCTAGTCCAATATCTTTAAAATCACTTTCGCCAGTTAATTTTTGGAGTACTACGATATCAATACCGGGTAGCAAGGCACTATTGTCTTTATCTAATACAGTTACCTCTAAAGGTACAGTTTTAGGTTTAAGCCTTGCTGTTAAATTAACGGTCTCCCCTCTTACATTCTTTAGCGTTGCTTTTACTGTATCGGGGAAATATTTCATGGTATCGCCTACTATTACCCTTACCGCGTTTGGATAGGGCAATGATACCACTAGCTGCCCGTTGGTTCCGGCATGCTCCAGGCCACCTGTAGAGGTGTAAATATCAGCCCCTGGAGCTTTAGTGTCTATTAGAAGTGGAAAATCGGCAACACCAGTATTAGCCTCATCCTTAACCGCTATATTCAAAGGGGACATACCATACTTAGGTGTAGTATGTAAAACCACGCTTGCGGCACTGTTAAAATAAAGCGTCTGCTCGCCTTTGTGATAATAGGTGGTGTCTACTTCAACTTTTATATTATTAGGGTAGGGTAATTTGGTACTTATCTGGCCATTTTTATCCGTCCGGATGGTATCTACCTGCGTATAAATCCCCGATGCCTCTGTTTGGCGACTAATAATAACTTTAACTCCTGCCACTGGCAACTGGTCATCATCATTAATAACTTTAACAGCTAAAGTTTCCTTTTGGGTAGTGGTATCGTTAAAAGCTTCGTTTGCAAATTTTTTGCAGGCAGCCAAGCATAAGGCAATACCCAGGATTATAATAAAGTATTTGTGTTTCATCTGTATAATCTTTTAGTGATGGTGAACCGGTTTACCTAAAGAAAAGGACGGTTCACCACTTAATTTTTGATTTGAAATCTATTTCTAATCGTTGTTCGCTTAGTTTATTTATAAAACTCTACTTCATACAGTTTGAGCCACGATTTTCCGTTTAGTTTCCAGGCATCATCTACATTTACCCCAAACCAGTAAATAATCTGCGAGGCGATATCTGAATTGGATACGGCCATGATGGTATTGCCTGATGGAGCTGTAGCATTACAAACCTTCCTTTCAAACGAATTCCATAAACCACCTTTTCCTGCTATGGTTAGGTCTTTTCCTACAGCTGTTGGTGCCTGGTTAAGCATTTTGTCGCCATCTACCTGCTTGCACGGCCAATAGCCAATTAAATTGGGGTTAGATAGGGTAACATTGTTACTGCAGGTAAAATCACTAATTTCGGTATCGGAAAGTGCTTTGTTGTAAATGGCAATGTCGTTTACAGCAAAAGATCCCGAAGCTACCGCTGCACTTGTGGAAATACTTAAATTGCCCAGAAACAAATCGTTCGCACCGCTGCCGATGGTTCTGCCGGAGATATCAACTGCATCGCCAGCCACACCATCTACATACAATACAGCCATTCTTTTACCAGCATTGGTATAAATCTTTAAAGTAAGCGCATACCATTTGTTTAAATCGAAATTGGCGGGGGCATAGATGAAGAAAAAGCTGGAAGTGTTATAACCCATTGTTACCCTGAATTTCCGGGTGCCATCGGCATTAACCTGTACCATGAAGTTCCAGCCGTTTACGGTACCATACGAAGCATTTGATTTGGAGAGCAGTACAAAATTCTGTCCGTTTGATGAAGAACTGGATTTAACGAAGGCCTTGAACTGGAAGGTTTTATCGCCTGATGCACCTATTTCATAAATGCCTGAATTTGCTGCTGCTAATGTCGCTTTTGCATCGGTAACGGTTTTTGCCGCCGGAAATAAAAAGCCATCGGTTAAAGGCACATTATCAATTTCTACTTTCTTAAAAGCGGGGTTATAATAAATGTTAAACGAGTTGCGCTCGCGTTCGGTTTGGCTGGTAAAGCCTTTGTTATACCCCCCATGGTTAGAAGTAATAACCACCAGCCACTCTTCATTGTTATAGGTTTTACGGGCTTTAACAGCTTCGAGCAGTTTACCTATGTAGGTATCTACCTGTGTTACGGCAGTTTTGTACTCAGGTACATCGGCTGAGTAGCCGTATTTCAATCCAGCCTGGTTTACCTGGTTAAAATTTACCACCACTAAATCGGCTTTGCTAATGCCAATTTTCTTTACGGCGGTATCGGCTGCGGCAGCATCGTTGTTTACGGCAATGGGCTCGTCGGCATACAGCAGCAAACGATCAACCAGGGTTTTCCAGGGTGAAATGGCTACCGAATAACGCATTTTTGGGGTGGCTTGCAGGCGCTCAATAAACGAAGGATACTCTACCAGGGGATCGTGCTCACTGGCGCTTTCCGGAACGATAAAGGTACTGTCTTGTATTTTGTGGATAGTAGCAATACCTGTCATGATGTTTTTCCAGGTACCGGCATCGCTCACAGGAGCATCGCTCCTGCTCTGCCACGAATACTTACTGTTTGGCAGTATGGAACTGATAACAGGGGGCATAATTTTTTTCATGTCTTCGCCGGTTGCACCATCGATACCGATCAGTAAAACCTTTCTTTTCTTTACCGAAACAATTTCCTGTTTTTCGAAAACTGCCGGTGGATCGTAATATTTTTTACAACCAAAAATAACGGCACACAGCAGTAGTATGGCCAGCGTGCTGTATTTTTTTAAACTAAACTGATAATTCTTCATTGTTGGTTTATTTTATGTTTTTTGGATGAACTAACTTGGATCTGACAACCAAACGGCTTCGGTTAACAAAGGGTATTTGGCTGAAATTTTGGTTTTGGAAACGATACTTACCGTAATGCCCCACTTGGTTAAAAAGGGCTCCATGTCGGTTTTGGTAAACTCGGATAAACGTTCGTAAAAGAAATCGATCTTGTCCTGGTTGCTGGATGAGGTAAACCGGGCATGCCGTGCTTCGGTGGTTAAGTAGGTAATAAACTCAAAACCATAGCGCTCCATTAACTGGATAAACATGCCCAATTTGGCATCTTCTGATGCATTGGCGTAAGATTTGGTACCTGTAGGTGTAACAAAAGCCAGCGCTGCACTCATTAAGCGCTTATAGTTGCTGTGTTTGTAGCCATGGTATTTGGTTACTTTGAGCGAGAAAATGTTGTTCGATACTTCTCCATTGCCATCAAAGTTCCAGGTATTGTTCATTTGCATGTTGTGGCCTAGCTCGTGGTAAGTACCCCAGTTTTGGCCAATAACGCCACTCAGGGTTACCGCCTGCTGAAAATAGTTATCGTTGGCCATGGCTACTACAGGGTAGCCGCTATGTTGTGCACCTACTGATGGCTGTATATCGTGTACAATGCGCCATGGTAACATCGGGTTTAAATCGCGGCCATCGGCTGCATTTTCTGATAAGCCATACCATTCCCAGTAGCAGTGCAGAATCTGCTCATCCCAGGTTTGCATTAAAGCGGTTGGGCTGGCAATCGGAAATTTGGCTAAACGCGATATAGGTAAAGTAAAGATGATCCGCTTGCCACGCAGCTCGAAAAAGGGTACGGTTGTTTTGGCAATCATGGCTTTCCATTCTTCGTCGGTGGTTTGGCCCAGTACAAAATCGGGCGATTTAACCGTTCCGGAAAAAGTGAATTCTACCTTGCGGCCCAGTGCCCTTGGCGGGATAATGTAAACCTGACCGCCGTAAAGGTTGCGGATGAGATTTTTGCCTGGTGCCAGGGTATGGCGACTGTAAATAACCGGTGCCCTGAGTTTGGTGGCCAGGCTGGTCAGGTCATCGTCCCAGGCGCCAATCTGGGCGGTCATGCCGTACTCGTTGGCCGGTACATTAACCTCAATAAGCTCGCCGGCGGGTGCATACATGCCCGTACTGAACCAGCCTTGCGGCGGTACTGAAATTCTTAAATTGGCATTGTTGGCGTACACAAAATCGAAATCGAGTGTTACTTTGCTGTTTTTAAGCCGTGGTTCGGTAATGGATACCAAACCTGGGAAAACCCTGGCCAGGTTAAACTGTGAGCGGTCTACCTTGTACCTGGAGGTATCGAGTTCCTGGTTGCCAAAGGTATCTACTACCTCGGTTTTGCTGTAGCCATCTTCGAAAGCGTAGCCGTAATCTTTTTTACAGGCCTGTGTAAGCAGCAAAAGTGCAGCACAAGCAGAAGTTAAAACTTTTATATGTTTACTTTTCATGGCCTCGGTTATTTTAAAATATTGTTGTAAATAGGTGTCCAGACTTTACCATCGAGGTTAAAGCCTGTTGCATTGATGTTTAGCCAACCCAGAATAAACCTTGGTACATCAATACCTCTAGGAACTTTTTGATATAGTTCGGGGGTTGGTTTAATGCAAAATTTACTGTCGTAATCTTCGAAGCTGAGCCACTGGGTACTCTTCTGTAAAACAAAATCGGTTTTCGATTTGCTGCTATCTTTAATCAATGTACCGGCACCATTGAGTGAAGGCCAATAACCAATTAGATTATTGTAGTTTGGATGGCGGGCATCTAAATCTACCTGACAGGCAAAATCTTTAATGATGGCATCGGGAACAGCCACATTAAAAATCCGGATATCGGTTATAAATTGGGTTGCGCTATTGCCGAAACCAGAACGGTAGCCTGCCACTAAAGGTTCGCTGTTGTTCGCATTTCTACCGGTTATTACTATTGGTGAGCCTATCGGATCGCCATCCTGATAGATTTGAACGTACCTTACTGTACCCACGAAATAGACCTTAAACCCAATGTTGTACCAGATGTTAGTTTCCATCGCCCTGGTTGTAGGGGTAGATATTGTTGAGGAAGCGAGGCCTCCCAATCGCCATGTCCCGTTCGATCCGTTGTGGATGATCCACCAGCCGGTAGTAGCGTTGGCTGGGCTCGATGTTTTAAAGAAAATGGGGGCATTCTGTGTGCCGAAGGCCTGCACTTTTAACTTAAATTCTACCGTATATTCGCCAGTGGTGCCAAAATTGTAGATGTTCGATTTGGCAGCGTCGGTGCTGGCCAGGGTATCGCCATTCAGTTTGGCATAAGTTCCATAATAAGGAAGGGAATTTAGGTTATTTGGTTTATTGTAAATGGTCGATTTAAAGTTGGGATTATACAAAATCACAAAGCTGTTTAACAAAGGCTTACTGTATAGGGTTTGATCCATTAAAGCCGGGATTACCGGATAGTTCCCTCCCTTATTTGAGGCAATTACGATGAGCCAGTTTTCCTTGTTAAAGTTGGGGCGGGCTTTAATGGCGGTATTTAACTCGCCAATATAATTATCGATATTGCTGATCGCTGCGGCATATTCGGGCACGCTGGCATCGTAACCATATTGCGCACCGGCTTTATCTACGCCCTGAAACTCGGTTAGTACTACGGAAGCATCATTATTGGCCAGCTCGGTTAAAGTAGCCGTTTTTACCGCCTCATCGGTAGTAAAAGTGCTGTTTACATCGGCATTGCTAATGAGCTTACTGCTTAAGCTTTGCGAAATGCTAAATGCAGCAGTTCTTAACGCGGTGTTATCTTTAACACGTTTAAAAAACATGGGGTAATCAGCCAGTTTGTTGTTTGCAAAATCTTCGCTCAATACTTTATGTTTAGTTTTGTCGTAGCCTGTAAGCATATCGGCCCATGAAGTGGCATTTAAACCATTTTCGTCTGATACGGAATTGATGGTAAAAATGCCATTTTTGATCATGCGCGAGAGGTTAGGCGTAGGCGATTTGAAAATAGATTCGCCACGGGCACCATCAACAATTACGTACAATACTTTTTGCTTTTGGTCTTCGGGAATGCCGCCTCCTGTATGCTCAGAAAAATCTTTTTTATCGGCAAGCTCTTTATTGCAGGAAACAACAGCAACCATGGCAACGATCAAAAGGGCTGCCAGTGGGTAGCTAAACGCCTGCTTTTTTATTCTATTTTTCATTGTATCTGATTTAGTTAAGAACATGATTTTAGGGTTTAAGGGAGATACGGACTGCTCCTGATACCTGCTGGTTATCGAAAAGGGAAATTGTACCTGCAATAAGGGCGGTAGGGTTGCCAAAAATGTCAGTGCTTTCGTACACATCGCTTACAATGCCCTGGAATTTGCCCGTATTGTTGTATCCGGCAGCCAGGCTTCCATTTGGGTTTAATACCATAAAGCCCTGGCGGATAATGCCATCATACTTTTTAAACGAACCGAATACGAGTATTTTGCCATTTTTTAACTGGAAGGCTTTACTGATACTGCCCCCTTCGATGGTTTTAAGTGCCAGGCTTTTATCCACCGTACCATCGGTATTTAACATCACCAGGCCTTTGGTGGCAAAGCCATTGTAATTGCTAAATGCACCCGCTACTAAATATTTACCCGAGGTAGCACTGTAAGTAATGGCGGTTATGGCATCGTCGGCACCGGTACCCGAAGGGTAAGTAGCATCTACCAAACCGTTGGTGCCTATCCGGGTAATCCGGTTGCTGTTTAAACCCTGGTAGGTGGTAAATGAACCCACCAGGATAATTTTACCATCGCTCTGCATTAATGCATCGCTAATGGGCCCATTGCCTGCAACATATGGCAGATTGGTTGCCACATTGAAATTATAGCTCGAGTCCATCTTACCGTTCATGTTCATTTTTAACAAGTTGTTGAGTTTGGTATAGCCCACCACTTTATTGTCGCGGGTAGAACGCTCGTAGAAAAACTCGGCGTAATTATTAAAACTACCCACTACGTAAATGCTGTTGTTATAATTAAAAACCTTATTTACAAAGCCCAATACCCCACCGTTAAAAGTGGCTACCGTATCATAAGAGTGATCGGAAGTTTTGCCTACCACTTCTACAAATGATGAATCTAAAGATCCGTTGGTGTTTAAACGGGTTATGCTATTCATACCTGTTCGATTGTTGTAGTTGGTTAAGGTACCACCCACCATGAACTGGCCGTTAGCTAGCCTCAGAATAGAAGATATGGCTCCGTTGGCGCCTTTACCGGTAGAAAATCCCGATGTAATGAAGCCGTTCGAATTAGTTAATACAATGTTGTTAATTGGTTTTTTAGTAGTAGCAGCGGCCATATAATTGACGAAGGAACCTACCATAACCAGGTTGCCGTTGGGTAATGGTAAAACCTGTCTGATGCTGGCAAAACTGGTATTGGCTGCAAAAGTGGCATCTACTTCTACTTTGCCTTCTACGCGGTAAGCCGGGCCAAAATAAATCTGGTCACCTACAATCAGGGTGGTTCCGCCGGTACTTGCTCCTACCGGAAAAAGTACGGTAATGGTTTTATCGGTTACTTTGGTAATGCTGGCTTCGGTATCGTTAATGTAAAACTTTACCTGATCTTTAAAAGGCATGAGACCGGTTACCTCGAAGGTAATCTGCGTAGCGCCGTTTACCTGCTCTGTATCCGATACTTCGGAAGTGAATTTAATACCCAGGGCAACCTTACCGCCTGCATAGGGATCTTCGCTTATTGGGTTTTCCTTTTTACACGAAGCGAAGGAAAGGGCCAGCAGGAGCAGGCAGGCCAGGCCCATATTTTTACCTGAGATTTGTCTGTTTCTTAACATAATGCTGTTTTTATTGATTCCCAATTCCATTTTCTATCGCAATTGAGTTAAAATAGGTGCTGTTAAAGCCAAAAGAGTGCTTTTCCATTTTGAGCGCATGCACAATCCCATTGGTGGGGTTAATGTCTGATGAAGCCACAGGTGCATTGATCCAGAAAGCTTGCGGACGCGAGAGATCGGGGATATAGGAAATCATGAGTTGCCTGTAGCCGGCATATTTTACCCTTACCTCGTTGGAGGTATTGGCATTGGTTACCGCATCGTTATACACCACACCAATGTTCATGGGTGCACCATTGTAAGAAATGTAACCCTGCCCTTTGTAGGTGTTCAGTGCCAGCGTATCCACCTGGCTATAATCTTTAAGGCGGTTGGTGCCTTTAAATACATAAAGCGAAAGTGCGGTTTTCCATACTGCCGGTTTAAGATCCGAAAGTTTGGTTACGGTATCTTTTCCGGTTGAGCGGAGTTCTTTGTTAAGCGTGCGGATAGCCCTGTTGATAGTTGGATCGGTTGGGGCAAAAAAGGTAATGTTATCGCTGCTGAACGTGCTTTCCATGCCGGCCAGTTTAATTACCTGCGTTAAGGTATCGAAATGCAGGGGCTTTGCCTGGAGATACTGTAAAATGGTACCGTCAAATTTGGCCTCTTTTACACCTCCATCTAAGTAGTGCTCGTATTTTTTGCAGCTAAAGGCTAAGCCGGTTAGCACAAGGGCCAGACTGAGCAGCAGCGTATTTTTGTTAAACTTATTCATGTCGAATTTATGCTGTTAATGGGTTAAACCGTATCATCTGTTTTAGGGGCGGTTAGCGCCAGTAATTGTTCAAAGTCATGTAAGGATTGTTAATGGTTGCACTGGCATCGATAGGCCAGGTCCATGCGCCTGCCTGAAACGCGGAGAACGAAAGCGGGTTCGGCGTAAATTTGGGATCGAGGATTTTCCGGGTACGAACCAGATCATAAAAATGATGCCCTTCACCCATCAGTTCTTTGGCTCGCTCTAAAAAGATGGCATCTTTAATTTTGCCCTCGCCTGGGTTTGCCGGATAAAGATCGGCACCTGCCCGGGCCCTGATTACATTGAGTAAGGTAGCAGCCTCGCCATCCCTGCCCAGTTCGGCAAGGGCTTCGGCATGCAGTAAAATGGCATCGGCCAGGCGGAAAATAATTGGGTTATCATCGCTAAACTGTACCAGGGCCGCACGGTTATAAAATTTATAGAACTGCCATAAACCGGTTTGATCGTATATGTTCTCATCAAACCATACCGTTTTGCGTTTATCGGTACCACTTTCGGGATAAATTTTCTTCATGAAATCGGCATTGTACACCAATTCACTTACCGGCCTGTCGCTGCTGGCAAAGAAAGGGTTGTGTACCACTGAGAACGAATATTTGTAACGCAGTTTGGCGGTGTTCTCGCCGGTATTATCGCTCAGCTGGATTTCGAATAATCCTTCCTGCGATTTACCGAACATGATGAGGTAGGTTTGCTCGATAGGCAGTAAACGGTAAGCTTTTTCCTGGTCAACACCAATATCCTGCAGTTCGTTACCCAATTGATCTACCTGGTCATAATAGGTTGGGGCATTACCGGCATCGAAACCGGCACACCACATGTTCAGGTGCATCATTAAATCGATGGCGCCACCGCGCATGGCCCTGATGCCTTTATAGGTCGGGTCGTTATAAGTCCAGGGTAAATCATTTTTTACGGCGCCCATATCTTCCAAACAGCCTTTTAACACCTTAACCATATTGGTACGAGGCAGGGCTTCCTGGTTGTAGGCTTCGGTATAGTAAGGCACATCGCCAAACAAGCGTACCAAAAAGAAATAGGATACGCAACGCATAAATACGGCTTCGGCAATGTATTGTTTCTTTTTGGCAGGAGAAATTGCGCCATCGGGCATGGCTGCTACTTCTTTAACCATAATATTGGCCGATTGGATTACTTTGTAAAAAGGAGCCCATTTCTGGATCAGATCGTAACGGGAGTTAAGCTGAAACCATTCGTTAATGGCATTGGCCTCGTAACCTGGCAATGAGCGGTCGGCACGGGCGGCAATGGCCATTTTAAGGTTATTGGTAGCCATGTAGGTAAAATCGATACGTGGGGGATAGCCTTTGGTTGAGGGGATGGCCCAGCCGCAACGGGTATCGCCTATTTCGAAAAGCACACTCTGCATGGTAGCCTCCCTGAACGAGCGGTAAAGGCCCATTGCAAAGCCTTCAGCATCGCCTTCCGTTTTCCAGTAGTTATTACCCGATAGCTTACTTAGGGGCTCTACGTTTAAGAACTTTTTACAGCTAAAGTTTACACTCAACAACACCAGTGCTGATAGTAGATATATTGTTTTTTTCATCGTTATCCTGTTTATAATTGAATGTTTAAGCCCAAAGCATAGGTTCTGCGTACGGGGTAACCACCAGAGTTATCCCTGCCTAGCGAACTCACATTTTCGGGATCGGCACCCGAGTAAAAACTAAAAGTGTGGATGTTGTTGGCCGTGGCAAATACCCTTAAACTGGTAATGCCAAGGTGTTTGGTTAATTGTGGCTTAAAGGTATAACCCAGGGTTATTGTAGCCAGTTTTAAGTATGAGCCATCTTCCTGAAACAGGGTTTGGTTGTAACGGAAAGGCAAAAACTGAGTCGATTTATCGGTAGCCGAATAATTGCCATAACGTAAATAATCGTAAGGGTTCGGGTAGCTGGCCACATCGCCCGATTGGCGCCAGATGTTATACGCAGTAATGGGCACCAGGTTGTTTGCTGAAAAAGGCGAAGCAAAGTTCTGGAAGCTCGAAGCCAAAGGGTTGTTCAGGATATCGCGGTGCCAGGTATAGGCCATAATCACGTTCAGCGAAAAGCCCTGGTACGATACAAAACTGCTGATACCACCGTTGATTAAAGGTTGTGAGTTCCCTGCACCCACCATATCTTTCGAGTCGAGTACGTAATCGCCGTTAATATCGGCATAGTAAGGATCACCTGCTTTGAAATATACCGGTACGGCACCGTTAAAGGTATGGTAGCGGGTACCATTGGCCGGATTTACAGGTACATCATCATCGGTAGCAAATACCCCTTTAAAATTATAGAGGATATTGGTTAACGAATTTCGGCCCAGGCGGTACAATATGGCTTGTCCGGTAGCACCACCATCCAGTAAAAGCTGACGGGTTGCATCGGGCAGGGCAGTAATTTTTTCTTTGTTATAAGCCCCGTTTATGCTGATGCTCCAGTTTACCTTGCTGGTGGCAGGCAACGGCCTGAAACTTACAGCCAGCTCGTAACCGTAGTTTACGTTACTTACTTCGTTGGTTTTTAGCTTGGTAAAGGCATTGTGGGTAGTAATGTTCTTTTCCCAAAGCTGGTTATCAACCATTTTGTAATAGGTATCGAAATTCAGTGTAATCCGGTTTTTAAACAGGTTTAAATCTAAACCCGCATTGTACTGGGTAGTAGATGTGGGTAATAATTTAATGTTTGGCAGGTTATTAAAATCTATTGCTGTTGTAGGTATACCGTTGTAGTTGCCATAATAATCGTAGGTACCATTGGCATCAAACACACTACCTACAGGGGCAATGTTTCTACCCCACGATAAGCGGAGCATACCTACATCGAGCCATTTAGAATTGGCCAGGAAATTTTCTTTGTTGAAATTCCATTTTACGGCCAGCGATGGGTTTCGTGCCCAGGGTGCATTTAGGCCTGTACTCGAAGTCCCATCTAAACGGAAAGTAGCCTCAATAAGGTATTTGGTTTTGTAGTTGTAAGATAAACTTCCGGCCAGCGACGCTGCTCTCGAATCGGAGTAGTTATCTAACACCCCACCGCCCGAGCTTGCTGCTGCCGTACCAAAAGGTCCCTGGTACTGATCGTTAGTATATTGATCTTGTTTAATGGCGTGTGCCTGGAAATTACGCACATATACTTCAGAGAAAACATAAGCCCCCAGGTTGTGCACATCTTTCTGGAACGATTTGTTGAAACTGAGCATGGCCCTGTTGTACAAGGTGCTGCGCTTATCGTTGTACGAATAAACACCTGCCACGTTGTTGTTTAATATGGCGGGGTTAAAGGTTTCGGTGGTTCCCATCGAATAATCGTAACTGGTAATGTTAGAAAGTGCCAGTCCGGTAAGGAACTCGTAGCGGGCTTCCACACTGGTTTTAATGTTGCCGGCTTTATTGTCGTTATCAACAATTAAAGCGCCCAATGCTGCATTGCTGTTGATTAAATTCGGACCTGGAAGCAGCGATGAAGATCCGGCTCCGGAGGCCACACCGGTTTGCAGGATGCCGTTGCCACTTCCTTTCTGGCTATTGCCCAAACTGCTTGATAAAATAAGGTTTACGTTAAATTTCGAACTGGGTTTGTAACGGGTGTTCATACTGAGCGAGTAACGGGTAAAGCCGGTATTCTCCTGAATTCCCTTCTCATCGTAGTAACCCACGTTAATTTTATAGTTGAAAGAATCGTCGCCACCGCTTGCATTTACATTATGCTGCTGGTTATAGGTAGAGCGGTAAAAAATGCTTTGCCAATCGGTAGAGTTATTGTAAAAGGCATTTAAACTATCTGCCAGCATGGGGGTATTGTCGATACTTTGGCGTGCCGAATATACATTGGCACCATAGGTATAAATTTCCCAAAGCCTTAAGTTACTTTCGGCCGCACCACCAATTACCTGACGCAGTTTTGGTGGGGTATTGAAGAAAAAGTTGGTTGAGTACTGAATAATCGGGGTTTTCGATTTACCTCTGCGGGTATTGATCAAAATTACCCCATAAGCCCCCTGGGCACCGTATAGGGCAGTTGCACTGGCATCTTTTAAGAAGTTGATTTCTTCAATATCCTCGGCAGGTATTAACGATAAGGGATTAATGCCCGGGCCATTGCTCGAAAAACCGTACTGGTAATCGGTATTTAAATCAACCGGTACCCCATCAATTACGAACAAAGGCGAGGTTGGCGTTAAAAAGGCATTGTCGCCAGATCCGGTTACGCTGATACCTGATAAACCACGCATATTGATGGTTGGTGCAGCACCCGGACTACCGGTATTGATTTGAATATTTAAACCGGGTACTTTGGCCTGAAACAACTCGGCTACGTTACTTACCGGCACATCCTGGATATCTTTGCCTTTTAGCGAAGTTACCGCACCCATAACCGTTTCTTTTGTTTTTTGAGCGTAACCCACTACCACAATATCTTTTAATGAAGTAAGGTCTTCGGTCATTACGATCTTTAAATCGTTTTTGCCATTTAACTTGATTGTGAAATCTTTGTAATTGAGGTATTTAAAGGTAAGTGTTGCGTTGTTGGGGACGCTTACCGTAAATGAGCCATCATCTCTGGTCATTCCTATTGCCCGGGTTGAGGTACTGGCCATAATGGTTACAGCCGGTATGCCGTTGCCATCATTTTTATCAACCACCTTTCCTCTCAGGGTAATGAGGGTTTGGGCCGATACTGCGCCGCCCCATACCATTAGCCCTACAAAAAGCAATAAATTTAGGATGTATTTTTTAGTCATGTCTGTATTGTAAAAACTCATGTTCAACTTATTTTTTCAGGGCTAATCGTTCGTAAACCGTGGATTATCTTTATTAAACCAGAAGATGACCTCCCAGTCGCCCTTTTCGAAAATGGCGAAGTCTAAACCCAAGCTGGCCTCTACCCTGAAACCTCCGAAGCCAATGCGATCGTAAGCAAAGGCTACGCGTGCGCGGGTACCGGTAGTATTGGTATAGGGCGTTGGGAGGGCTACCAGCGGAATGGGGTAAGCCACATCGTATTTTACAGCCGTAGTGCTCATTTTCATGTTAAAGCCATGTACCAGTTTGCTCCAGTTGGTGAGTTTAAATTTGGCCGGGTCGATCGGTTTGAGCAGGGTATCTAAAAACTTAAAGGAAATGGAATTGCCCTCGCCCACTTTATTAAACAGAATGGTAATGTCGCCGCTTGCCATGGGCTGACCTGATTTATCGCCCACTATACCGTTCATTAATGTTGGGGTAATGGTGCCGCCTGTATTGGCCCCGGTTAGCGGGTTAATGCGGTTGGGTTCGTAAGACAGCTCTCTTTGCGGCTGCAATACCAGGTTGTTGAAGTATTTACGGCCGCCATTGTTCGATACTTCTACATCGAAAACATAGCCCGAATCGGGTAGCGCCTTTACAATATTGCTTTTGGCCTCTGCCCACATAATAAACTCGCCCGAGTGCTGGCCTACTTCGAACAAGGTATGCTGCTCGGTGGTACGTTTGGCTTCAATTTCCTGAATCGATTTCTCGCTTCCATCGTAGGCTTTTTTCCATACCAGTACCGGAAAAGGCTTTAACAGTTCGGGACTGGTAATGCCATCGCTATTGCGCATCGAAACGATTTTGAAAGTTAGTGGTAAGGATGAGCTTTCGATATTGAAGTTATCGCCCATTAAAGTGGTACGCCCCAGTATGGGTTTGTAAACGGTTTGTTTAAATCCGGCATCTTTATTAAAGGCATCGGAATCGCTCGGCAATAATTTTTTACAACCCAGTATGGCCAGTGCGCCAATGGCTGCAAAAAATAAGGCAATTGATTTATTTCTTGGTATCATATAACGGAATGATTTATTTATTTAATCGGATGAGGAATTCGCCGAAACCAAATTCGTGCGAGGCCGAAAGCACGTGGATAATGGCATTGTTGGTTTCGATATTTACCGCCTGGGTGGTGGCCGATTTCCATTCTTTGGTGTACTGCGAGTTTTTAACATCGCTGTAAACCACCCCTTTTGGCCCGCCAAAAACATAACCACTGGCATTCGAGTTCAGTTCTTGTGCATTCATGCCATATTTAAAACGGGTGCTCGTTAAGAAGGCCCCATCGGCAAAGTGTAGGCTATCGGTGGTTATTTTATTAGTTACGATGTACCGGTCGAGTAAAATACCCAGCTGGTCTGCATCCAGATTGGCAATGCTGAGGGCTTTTTTATTCTGGCTTAACCTGAGGTTGTTCAGGGCGTTTAGCGCTACGGAAAAATTGCGGTTGGTAAGCGAGAACAGGGTAATGGCTTTACCATTGGTTAAGGTATCTTTTGCCCAGCTTACCCGTTCGCATACTTTAAGCAGCGAATCGTATTTACCGGTTTGCGATTTGAGGTAGGCATAAGCATTGCCATCAAACACATTGGCTTCGTTTTCGTAGTTGTAGGCGCCATCGTCTTTTTTGCAGGCAAGAGCAAACAGGGCTATGGCCATACAGCAGGCTATATTTTTAATACTTTTTATCATCGTTACCTCCAATATTCGTTTTGAGTAATTTTTGCATTGGTGCTTAGCACTTCTTCATCAACAGGCCAGTAAATGCCGCCTTTTTTAATCAGGTCGGTAAATTTGGGGTCCTTGTTTTTCAGTTTGTTGTAGCGTACCAGATCGTACCAGCGCCAGCCTTCGCCCATTAGCTCCCTGCGGCGCTCGGCAAAAATGGCATCGATCAATCCGTCGTTTGTGCCTTTGTAGAGGCCAATGCCACGACTGTTGCGTACAATGTCTAAAGCATCGGTAGCATCCTCCATACTGCCTATAGCGGCCAGCGATTCGGCATAAAGCAGTGTAATTTCCTCAATGCGGGTAAATACCAGGGCCGAGCTGTAAATGGCCAAGGTGCCGTCGGTAGAGGCATTTCGGATGCATTTTACTTTACTGAATACGGTGTTTGAGGTGCCATAACCGCTGAAATAATCGGATACCGGCAAACCGGTAAGCGGATCGAACCTGAACCTGAGGTCGTTTGCTTCGTTAAATATGCCGGCAATTACATCATCAGGCATTTTAATTTGCGGTACTGCTTTTGAAATGATGGGAGCAGCCAGCGCCAGGTCTTCGATATGGCCTACAGCGCTCATTTCGGAAGTATTGTAGTTAAACGGAAAGCCTACCAGTTGCGAGGCGTTATTGCCGTAAAACAGACCATCTACTTTGGTTAGGTTTTGTGTGGTGGTATAAATGGCACCACTTAAACCGAAGTTGGTCATTACAAATTTCGAATAGGCCACAGCATCGAGGTATTTTCCCTGCCATGCAGCAATATGTGCCAGAATGGAATAGGCCGAAATGCGGTTCAGTAAAATGCCATCCCAGTAAGGGGCAACTTTACCGTAATAGGTTTGCTGGTTGAAACCGTTTTGCAATGCACCGTAGCGGTAAGGCAAAGCATTCACAACAGCCAATAATTCGGTGGTGGCAAACTGCAATACAATTGCTGATGCTACTTTAGGGCGTTCGATAAAATTACCGTCGGTAGAAGCGGTAATCAGCGGGATGTCTCCCCAGATCCTGGCCATATAAAAGTAGGTAAAGGCCCTGAGCGCCCGCATTTGGGCTACATCGATTTTGTAATTTTCTTCGGTGTATTGTTTGTCGTTTTTTAAAATTTCGCCGGCACGGTCGATAAAAACAGTACAGCTGTTAATTACGGCATAGAATTTACGCCAGTTGCTCAACGATTTTACTACCGGATAAGGTGCGTTTAAGTTGTTTTCGGTAATGGCCTTTATATCCAGGCGCGAGGTGGCTTTAAAATCGCCCATGCGTACATCGCCATACAGCCAGTGTGCATTGTTATCGGCAAGTGCAGCCCGGAGTAAGCCATACGAACCCAGCAGGGCTGAGCGGGCATCGGCTAAACTTTTCCAGTTGTTGCTTTCGTTTACCAGGTGGGTAGAATTGATATCGAGTTCTTTGTTGCAGCCCGATAGCAATACCGAACCGAACAGCATCAATATGCCTATCTTTTTGATTACGTTTCTGGATGGTTTTATTTTGTTATACATGTGGATGTGCTTATAAATCAATTTTTAAACCTAATGTGAATGTTCTCGGTATCGGCAGGCCATAACCGGTATCTTCGCCGGTATAGCTCACCAGTTCGGGATCGCCGCCGGTATAACTTTTTAGGGTGTACAGGTTAAGTGCTGAGGCATACACATAAATTTTGCGGAAGGTTTTGTTGAAATAGCTGAGCTTTGAGATATCGTAACCCAGCGAAACAGACCTTAGCTTGGCATAAGAGCCGTTTTCGATAAAAATATCCTGATCGGTACGGTACGATTGCACTGCACTCCACGGATTGTAAATCGGATAATCGGCTACACTAATGCCTTTTTGCCAGAAAGTGATTTCATTTACCGAGTTGATGTTGTTGTTACCGGTTTTGTTGATGAAATCGAGCTGGTTGGCTGCCGATTGGTTAATGATGCTTCGTTTTAGCGCGAAGTAGATGTTAAAATCGAGGTTAAAACCCTTATAGCTCAGTGTGCTGCTAAAATTGCCGACAATGCGTGGCATATAACCGCCCATGGCTACCTTATCGTTTTCATCGATGATGTAATCGCCGTTCTGGTCTTTCCATTTCGGATCGCCACCATGCAGTTTCAGGCCTTTGTAAGTCATGATCTGGAAGTTGGCTGGGTTAACAGGCACATCTACATCGGTTTGGTAAACCCCCTGGCTTTGCAATACCAGAATCTGATCTACAGGTTTACCTACAGTTAGTTTTTGAGTGCCAATGGTAATCTCGTTCAGGTTGTTGGGCAAGGCTTTTAATGTGTTTTGGTTAAAAGCAATATTGAAATCGGCATTCCAGCCCAGCGTACTGGTTTTAGGTTTAAGGATTTGGGCAGAAAGGGCCAGTTCTATGCCCTTATTGTTTACCTCCATGCCGCTTTTGTACGCTTTGGTATAACCCGATTCGGCATTTACCGGAACGCCTAAAAGCATGCGCTTATTGGTTTTTGAATAGAACGACAGGCGGGTTTGTAACCTGTTGTTTAAGAATGCGGCATCAGCTCCGAATTCAAGTGCCTGTACATAAGCCCATGGAATATCGTAACCAATCCAGCCCGAGCTGTAAGGGCGCGAAAGCGTTCCAATACCACCATAAGAACCTACTGATTTATTGGAGCTCCAGCCCAGATCGCTTACGTATTGCGGACCTGCACCATACAAATCGGTAATGTTAAGTGTACCCAGGCGACCATAAGATGCGTTTAAGCTTAAGCTGTTGATTACCTGGTTTTTGTTCTTCAGGTATTTGCTAAGGTCCCATTTGGTATTAACCGATGGCGAAAAGAACCAACGGTTATTGGCCTGCATATTCGAGGCACCATCCGTACGGGCTACCAAAGTGGCAAAAAACTCGTTATTCAGCGTATAATCGAAACTGCTGTATAGCGAGCTAACGTTAATTTTCTGTTTGTCGGTAAATTTCTTGGTGTAAAAACCTTCAGCCTGTAAATAATCGCCGTGGCTAACGTCGCCATCAACGCTGTTAATCCTGATGTAATCGCTGGTACCTTTATAACCCTGCAGGTAATTGTATTTATTTACATCGCGCGAAAGGGTATGGCCTACCATGGCTTTAAACACATGGGCTTTGTTTATTTTAAAATTATAGGCGATAGAGTTATCGATGTTTAAACGCTGGTTGTAAGCATAAAAGTTGGAGATGTAATTGTTCCCATCCATTAAAGTGGTGGGGTAGAACAAATCGCGCATGCCCTCATTGTAATCAAACGATACGCGGGTAATAAAATCGAAGTTTTTGTATTTGGCATTGGCCGAGAACGAGCCCTGTATTACATTGTTGATATTGTTATCGATGGTTTTGTTTTCGTACTCGCTTAAATAGTTGCCGTAAATACTTTTATTGGGCGCTATCGGACTAATGAGATCGGGTACGTATTGCATTTCTGCAAAGCGATCGCGCAAAGAGCGGTTGCGGTCGCGGTTAAGGCGGGTAGCATTAACCATGGTTGAGATGGTGAGCCATTTGAGTGGCAACACGTTGATGAAAAAAGCTGCATTGTAACGGTTCAGGCGGGTATCGTCGGCATTGCCTGCGTTAGAAGTGTTGCCTGCAAAGAACCTGAAATTAGAGCGCGAGGTTCCGCCGGTTATGCTGGCATTGATGGTGTGCAATGCTGCATTTTTGTAGTACAGGTCGGTCCAGTCAGAGCGGCCGTAATAGTTTTCGTTGGTGGCATCGGCCAGGTAAGCCGGGTATTTGTCGAAATCTTCGGCCGTAGCATATTTATTGTAAAAAATGTTGCGGAAGAGGCTTTCGTCGCGGCCATTTGTAGTGGTTACTTTGTTTTTACTGGCAAAACCGAAATAGCTGTTAACCGAAATTTCGCGGTTACCCTGGTGTGCATTTTTGGTGGTAATTAAGATGGCACCATTAGCGGCACGCGGGCCATAAATAGCAACGGCCGCCAGGTTGCTGATTACGTTTATGGATTGAATGTTATCGAGATCGATGGCCGATAACAGGTTGGTAGCCGGTCCTATAGGCGAAAAATCGTACTCCTGTACATTATAAACGAAGGGATTATCGCTGATTAAAGGAATACCGTTAATAAAAACAGCAGGCTGCGATTCTGCAACATTGGCTTTAGAAAGTAAAGGGCGGTTTAAGCCTCGCAACAACATCGATTGGCTGGCACTGCCTGGTTCGCCGGTAATTTCCTGCACGTATAAGCCCTTGGTATTACTTTTTAAGGCTTGTTGCAGGGAGATAAAAGGATAATTGCTTACCTGATTGAGTTTAACGGTATCTGCATTTCTTTTGGATACATAGCTTACCAGTACCACCGAATCGATAGCAACCGGCTGCTTTGCTTTTTTGGTGGTATCCTGAAAGCAGTTGCCTGCCAGGTTAGCTGCGCTATTTCCGTACGATTTAAGGTTAACGGCACAGTTAATCATGGTAGACAGCACTAAAAATAAACCCATCTTTTTGGGGATGTTCTTAAATAAACATACCGGTTGAAGCGGGTTTGGATATGAATCCAATGCTTGATTTTTTTTGTTCATTTTATATCATGTTTGTTGGCTTGTCTGTTTAAAAACAGCAATACAGATCCATCCACACCTTTCGGCAGGGCAAATAAATTCCCGGGCCACAATTGTGGCTATTACATGAACAGCAGCATGAAAAGCGCTTAAAGCGGCTCTTCATGGTGCGTTATGCGCCGGGTAAACTGTTTAACTGTTTTATCTTTAAAATTTGGGGGCTTGCTTAATTCGGTTGTAAATTTTGGCCTTGAACTGGAAACATTAGGATTTTGGCATCACTGCATAGCAGTACTGTTGCATACGTTTGGTGGTAAGGTTGCATGGGCAACTGTACCTCAGGTAACAAACAGCCGAAAGCAATTGGGATCGGAGCCTGGTAAACCTTCAGAAAGCCTTGCTTGTGAAGTAGTGGTTTTTTCATAATTAATCGTTTTGGTTAATTTGTTGTATAAGCCTGCTTTTGGGGACAGCCTGCCTATAACGTTTTCATATCTTCCCCGAAGCCGGGAAGGATATGGGTTTGGTTAAATCAAAGCTGCTATATTCTGCTTAAAAAAAAGATGAAAATCCTTAAAGAAAAGGTAGAAAATTGGGTATAATCGACTGAAAATCGCCTATTTAGTTCAAAAGCCTCTTTGGCCATTTGTTTTTCGGTTTAGCCGTAAAAAAAATACAGTCAGGGCTGGCGTTACCTTGCCTAACCTGCAGGCGAAATACCAAAATTTAATTAAAACATAACCTTCAAGTAAAATTCAGGCTACATCTTTTTCATTTCTTAGGTGTAAAAATTAATCATCTCTATGATCTGCCTGAAAGAATTTGAATACATCTATATCCGCCATTGGGAGAAACTGTATGCATTCTGTTTTCGGATGACCAGGGATGAATATCTTTCGCAGAATTTTGTGCAGGATATTTTTACCGACCTATGGGAACGCCGTACCGAAGTAAACATTCTTTCGATAGAAAATTACCTGTTCAGGGCGGCTAAAAACCAGGTTTTAAAAGAATACCGAAGGAAAAAGCTCGATACCACCATTATGGAAGATAACTTTGAAAGTTACCTGATCGATAATGTAGGTACACTCGAGGCAGAACTGACGGATCAGCTTTATGCTTTGCTGGAACGCCTGCCCGAAAAAAGAAAAGAGATTCTGGTGATGAACAAAATAAAGGAGATGGATATCGACGAGATTGCCAGAACGCTTAACCTCTCTAAACAAACCGTTAAAAATCAGCTTTCATCGGCTTTAAAGCAGTTAAGGTTTCACAGCAACGAAACCTCCGGACTGATTATTCCCTTCGGGATTTACGTGTTAATATTGCTTAACCATAACTTAACGATTTAGTAACAGCCTGCCATAGTACTTTTTTGCCCCCTTTGGTACTTATACCCGAATACAAGTACTATGAGCAAAAAAGAAATGCATTACCTGGAGCACCTGGTAGAAAAAGAAGAAAAGGGAACCATTACCGAAGCCGAAAGTAGGCTGCTGGAAAGTTTCTTTAGTGATGAATACCAGCATGCCGAATGGGATGGCGAGCAGATGGGTAAAAAAGCCGCTGTTTCGGCACAAATTTATACGCAGATAAAAAAGCAGGCCCACTTTGCCAAATCGTGGACGAGCTATATCAAATATGCTGCGGCTGCCCTGGTTGCGCTAACCGTAGGCGCGGGCATATTGCTAAATGCTAAAATTAACCCTAAAGCCATTACCCTTACCACTGCAGGTAATATCGACTCGGTAAAACTGGTTGATGGCAGTATGGTATACCTGGCCGCCCATTCCAGTTTCCAGTATCCGCAACATTTTGGCCATAACGTAAGGGCAGTAACCTTATTAAAGGGAAATGCTTTTTTTAAGGTGGCTAAAGACCATAAACATCCCTTTATCATCAGCTCGGGGGCAATTACTACCAAAGTATTGGGCACTTCCTTTCACATAGGGCTCGGTACCGATAAAACCAGCGTAACCGTAGTTACGGGACGGGTAAAAGTAGCTTCGGTCAAGCAGGTAGCTTTTCTAAAACCGAACGAAAGTGCTGTGTTTACACCTGCCACGGGACTTAGCAAGGCGAAGGTAAGCCATGCTTTTATGTACAACTGGTACCAGAAAGATCTCGAACTGAATAATGTGAGCCTGGAGCAGGTATTTACCTGCTTAAATTACAATTATGGTATCGACTTTAAAGCAAGCGACCAGGCCATCCGGGATACGCGGATAACCCTTTACCTCAATACAGCGCTACCGGTGCAAAATATTCTTGATCAAATTAAATACATCACACACTTAAAATTAGTACAGCATGGAAATATAATAACGGTAAGTAAATAAGAAACCACGGTTGCTGTAACAACCGCGGTTAATCAAATATTAAATCATTTAATAATTTAAATATGCATTTTAAATATACTTTTTTTAACCTAAAAAAAATATGTTTTCTGGTTATCCTTTTCCTGTTTGTCCAGATAGGGCAATCGGGGGCGTTTACTAACAAACATTTTACCAAATCACACAGGCTGTCCAGCCAAACCCTGGTCGATATTTTTTCGCAGCTGAGCAAGCAAACGAGTTATAAATTTAGCTACAGTGAAGCCATTATGGCCGATAAAAAGGCTTATGCGGTTTCTTATACCAGGCCATTAAAAACCATTCTGGATGAACTGGCCCGTGAAGCAGATTTTCGCTACAGCATTATGGATAAGGTTGTACTCATCAGCAAGGCTGAAAAAAACAAGACCGTTCAGCACAAAACAGTTGCAGCGCAGAAGATAAAGGGCAAAGTACTGGATGAAAACGGGCTGCCGGTTGCGGGGGCTACCGTTCGCGAATCTGACTCCAAAAATGCCGTAGTAACTAATGGCGAAGGCGCATTTGAAATTAATGTGTTAAAAGCCAAAACACTCGAAGTATCTTTTGTGGGTTATAAAAACAAAATAGTAACCATTACCGGAAATACCTTAACCATCCAGCTCGAGCCCGATGCTTCTACCCTCGATCAGGTAATGGTAGTGGGTTACGGAAAGCAAACCAAAAAAGATGTTACTGGAGCGGTTACTCAGCTGGATGAAAAGAGTTTCAGGCAAGGGGCCATTATCTCGGCCGATAACCTGCTTCAGGGTAAAATTGCCGGTGTACGGGTGGTAAACAGCAGTGGAGAGCCCGGTGGCGGTGTCGATGTTACCATTCGTGGTGTTGGTTCTATCCGTAGCGGAAGTACGCCTTTATTTGTGGTTGACGGAGTGCCTTTAACCAACGATGATGTAAGTCCGGGCGGGCAGAATGTTGGCCTTGGCGGATCGAGAGCTAAGAATCCGCTCAACTTTTTAAATACCAGCGATATCGAATCGATTTCGGTATTGAAAGATGCTTCTGCAGCAGCCATTTACGGAGCCCGTGGCTCGAATGGGGTGGTAATTGTAACCACTAAAAAAGGCAAAAAAGGCGAAGGTACCTTTGCTTTGGATTCTTATCTGGGCATATCGAATGTGGCAAAAAAACTCGACCTGCTTACGGCCGACGAATACCGCGCAGCTATAAAAGATAAAGCCTACGATCATGGAGGCAATACCGACTGGCAGGATGTAATTTACCGTCAGGCTAAAGTGCGCAACAATTCCTTGTCTTTTTCGAAAGCAACCAACACGGGTAATTACTACGTTTCGGCATCGCAGTTAGATCAGGAAGGGATTATCCAGAACAGTGAGTTTAGAAGAAATGCGGCAAGGATTAATGCTTCTGAGTCGTTTTTAGACGATCAGCGGCTGAAAGTTGGCATTAACCTTACCGCCAGCGAAACGCGCGATAAGGGCGTGCCTACCAGCGATGATGGCGGTTCAAATGGTCAGCTGGTTATCCATACGCTAATGGCCAACCCTACCTGGCCGCTTTACGATAACAACGGCAAGTACACCAACTTTAACATGAATGCACACTACAATCCGGCTTACCTGCTTGATATTTACCGCGACAATACCCGAACGCTAAGGGTTTTGGGTAATCTGGATGTGGCCTTCAGGATTGTAAAAGGACTGGAGTATAAGCTCAATCTCGGGATAGACCGCTCGGTGGCCAACAGAAACACCACCATTTTTCCTAACCTGACAGATATTACGCCGAACGGGCGCTATGTCAAATACAACCTGAACTCGAAGAGCAGTTTATTAGAGCATTACTTAAACTATAATCTGTTAATCGATAAGCATAAAATCGAAGCACTGGCCGGATTTTCGTATCAGAAATTCGAGCGTAACGGAAACGGCTACACCATTGATGGTATTGCAGCTAAAGGTCAGGGCGTACTGCCTGAAGATAATCCGGGCTTTTCGGGTAAACCCACCACGGTTAATGGCTTTGCGCAGGAAAACGAATTGCAGTCTTTCTTTTCAAGGGTTAATTATGCTTATGATAACAAATATCTCTTAACCGCTTCGGTACGTGCCGATGGTTCTACGCGTTTCGGCGCCAACAACAAATACGGTTACTTCCCTTCATTTGCCCTGGGCTGGAATATTGCGAAAGAAAGCTTCCTGCAAAACAGCATTTTGGTTAATGATCTGAAAATGCGGGTAAGCTGGGGCCAAACCGGTAACCAGGAGGTGCAGAATAAAATTACCAAAGCCAGCTATGCTTTATCGGCACCAGATGGTTACTACCTGAACAGCGACCTGGCCCTGGTTAATGGTGTATCGGTTACGCGTACCCCTAACCCCGATCTGAAATGGGAAGTGGTATCGCAGTTTAACGTAGGGCTTGATTTCGAATTGCTGAAAGGTAAGATTTACGGTACGGTTGATTATTTTAACAAAACCACTACCGATGCCATTTTGTATATCCCATCGCAGGTGTTAAGCCCAACAAGTAAAGTTTGGGTAAACATTGATGGTAAAATCGTAAATAAGGGTGTTGAGGTGATGTTGGGATCAAGATTGATCAATACCAAGAACTTCAGTTTAAATGTAGATGCCAATGCCGCTACGCTGGATAACAAGATTCAGGGTTTGCCGGTTTCTGAAATTCTGAGTGGTGGTATTTCAGGGCCGGGCCAATCGGGTGTAAATGCCAATATTTACCGGAGTGGTTATGCTGCAGGCTCTTTTTACCTGTTAGAGCACCTGGGTTTTGATAAAGACGGTAAAGATATTTTCGGCAAGAAAATTATCATCGAAAGTGCTTTGCCTAAGTTTACTTATGGCTTTAACAGCCAGATGAGCTACCACAACATCGATTTCTCTTTCTCTATTATCGGGCAAACTGGTGGCTACCTGTTAAATAATACCGGGCTGAATGCCTTGAATATTAATAACCTGGCTTCTGATCGTAATGTTTCGCAAAAGTACTTCGAATCGGGCGCTAACCCGGCCAATGCACCATTGCTGTCTACCTTATATCTGGAGAAATCAGACTTTATCCGTTTAAACTCTGCCCGCCTGGCCTATAATTTTAAAGTGCCGGCCTTAAAATGGCTACAGGGAATAGGTGTGTACATCACCGGACAAAACCTGTACACCATTACTAAGTACAGTGGCTACGATCCGTTAATTAACAGTCCGAAAGCGATTGAGGGTAACCAGTCGCAGGGTATCGATTACACGGCCTACCCTCCTGCCCGTACTTTCTTATTCGGTTTGACCCTAAAACTATAATTATTATCACCATGAAATTAAATACATTTTTAAAAGCCAAACAGATCCTGTTATTTACGGTAGCCTTAACCTTATTTGGCTGCACCAAACTGGATGAGGTTGTAATTGATGAGGTGCTGGGCGAAAACGCATCCAGTCCGGCAGGAGCATTGGCTGCGGCTTACGATAGGTTGGGTAAAGGTACCTTTGTAGATCACGGGGCGGTTTTCGCCCTTCAGGAATATACAACAGATGAAGCTGTTTTGCCTACACGGGGCAGCGACTGGGGCGATGGCGGTAAATGGCGCTCGATGCACGAATTTACCTGGGCGGCCGATAATGCCATTGTTACCGATAACTGGAACATGCTAACCAATGGCATTACCCGTTCGTTAACGGCTATACGCGAGGTGAGCAACAGCAGTGATCCACAAAAAGCACTCTACCTGGCCGAAGCTAAGGGATTATTGGCTTACTACACCTATACCACCTTAGATCTTTTTGGGCAGGCGCCTTTCCGCGATCCGATGAACGACCGTGCGCCTTTGCAGATTAAGCAGGCCGCTACTGCTATTGATGAGCTGATTACCGAAGTAGAAGGGCTGGTGCCTAACCTGGCTACATTAGGCACTCAAAATACTCACAATGGCCGTTTTACCAAAGAGGCTGCTTATGGTTTACTGGCCAATATGTACCTGAACCGCGCAGTTTACAAAGACCGTTATGCGGCTTCTTTTAACTTTAACGAAAAATCGGTAAACAGTAACGAAACCGATATGGACCGGGTAATTTATTACACTTCGTTATTGATCGGTTCGCCGAAATTTCGCCTTAACAGCAATTACTTCGACAACTTTGCCATTAAAAATGAGGGCGGATCAGAGTTGATCTGGGTGGTTACCCAAAAAATAGATAAGATCCGTAACGGCTCAAATTCTTTTGCTTACGTGTGTGTAGAGCGTAACCAACGCCCCTCGCCGGGAACGCGAGGTACTAATGCGGCCTGTATTACGCCTGAGTTCTACGATACCTGGGATGGCAATCACGACGATCCGCGTTTTTCGAGAAAATACCAGTACAACGATGGTACCTGGTTTACCAACGATGCCCCGGGAAGTGTACCTGCAACTGATTTTATAACCGGAAGCACCACGCAATTGTGGTTTCACTTTAACCGCGGTATCATGATTGGACAGCAATACGGACCGAAATTAACTTCAACAGGCGCTTACGAAATGACTTCAGATGGCCGGATTAAAGTATCGGAACTGGTAATGGAGAAAAGTACCACCACCAAAATGAACTTTACGCGCGAATTAAACTTCGATAACCCTGCACAGGCTGTATTTGCACAAAACCAGATTAACCGTGGTGCCAGGGTGTTTAAGTTTGAATACGATCCGGGCGATGGAAATGGCGCTAGCAACGTAGATATCCCGCTTTTCCGTTTAGGGGTAATGTACACTTTAAGGGCCGAAGCCTATTTCCGCAAGGGGCAAATGGCTTTGGCCATGGCTGATATTAATTTATTACGCACTTCGAGAACTCGTGAAGCTTATCATAACAACGCTCCCGGCGTAGCGATTAGCACTTTGGATGAAGCGAAGCTTTACAAAGAAATTGCTTTCGAAACCTATTGGGAAATGTATCGCCGTCCGCAAATGATCAGGTTTGGTAAATACGAGCAGGCTTTTAGTGCCAAGCCGGTTTCGCAACCTATCCGCAGGATATTTCCGATCCCGCAAACTACGCTGGATGTGAGTAAGGATTTTGTGCAGAATAAGGGGTATTAGATTTTATTATTTGTTTCACCGGAAGCGGGTATCTTTTCAGGTACCCGCTTTTTTGGGAAGAAGGGATGGGTATAGAGTGGGGTCGGTGTGTGGATTAAGTTACTCTGAACTAAGTTCGTCACCCTCAACTCGTTTCAGGGTCTCTTATTGATCGACGTAAACAAAGTAGAGATGCTTCGCTGCGCTCAGCATGACAGAGAGATTAACGTATGGGAATAGTGAGAGTCCTTCGACAGGCTCAGGATGATAAGCTTTTACATCGAGATCAGGGGCTCTCCTTAACTAACCTGCGCAATGTAGAGGTGCTGAAACAAGTTCAGCATGACGGCAAGAAGGAAACCTGTCTCCTCCAGATCGGCATCGCGATTTAACTTAAATCCCTCCCTTCAAACTATGCACTTCACCGTTATAATGTGGCTGAAGCACTTTAACCGCCATTTTACTCTTTTGCCCGCTTTGGCAATAAAATACCACTTGCTTGCCAGCCGGAATACGGTCTACAGCGCTGTTTAAATCGTATAAAGAAATGTGCATCCCTCCAATGTTGTGTTCTTCATGTTCGTAGGCTTCGCGCACATCGATTAAGCAAATCTCTTCGGGTTTTGTTTCCAGCCATGCCGTTAAGGTTTTGCGGTCTATTTCTTTTATGGGCAGTTCCTTTTTTATTTGAACGGGCTTATTGTTTGTTGCGTTTGTATCGGCTTTAATGCTAAACACGTAGCTGGTATTGTTCAACAGATCAACGCTCATGAGTTTACCTGCGAGGGTTTGGCCTACTCCGCAAATGAGTTTGATGGTTTCGTTGGCCATGTATAAACCAATGAGGCCGGGTAAGGTGCCTATTACACCTCCATCGATACAGCTAATGTCTTCGCTGGGCGGTTCAGGGTACAAATCCCTGTAATTTACTCCGCCATTGTGGTTAAAAACAGCAATCTGTCCCTCAAATCTTAATATTGAGCCAAATACCAGGGTTTTGCCCATGGCCACGCAGGTATCGTTAACAAGGTAACGGGTGTCGAAATTGTCAGAACAATCTACAACAAGGTTGTAGTGGCTGCAAATAGCTGTTGCGCAGGTATCGTCGAATCTTTGTATGTAGCTCTTTATGCTAAGATGAGGATTAAGCAGACGAAGTTTTTCGCGGGCCACAGTAGCTTTTGGCAGGCCAATATCGGTAGCATTGAAGAGGATCTGCCTTTGCAGGTTACTCAACTCTACCACATCATCATCTACAATACCTATTTCGCCCACGCCGGCAGCTGCAAGGTATTGCAGCACAGGGCAACCCAATCCGCCGGCACCAATAACCAGTACTTTGGCGGCTTTCAGTTTTTCCTGCCCTTCAGGCCCAAGCTCGGGCAATAGCATTTGCCGCTGATAGCGTTTTTGTTCTGCTTTTATTAACATGATTTGTGAATCAAACTCATATCCCAGTCTTTCCAAATGGGTTCGTAACCCTGTTTTCTGATCATGGCCGCAATTTCCTGTGGAGAACGTTCGTCTGATATTTCAAACTGCTCTAACGACTGCGGCTCTACCTGATAACCGCCCGGATTGGTTTTTGAACCTGCGCTGATGGCGGTGATGCCGAGTTTAATTACCTGGTTTCTAAAAGCGATGGTTTCGCGGGTAGAAATAGAAAGTTCTACTTCGCTGTTAAATAAACGGTAGGCACAAATCAGTTGAACCAGTTCCTTATCGTTCATGGCTACTTTCGGTTCTAAACCTCCGCTAAATGGACGCAAACGGGGGAAAGAAATGCTGAATTTGCTCTGCCAGTATTGTTTTTCGAGGTAAGAGAGGTGCAATGCCGTAAAAAAAGAATCGGTACGCCAGTCTTCCAGACCGATTAAAACCCCTAGTCCCATTTTATGGATACCCGCCTGGCCCAAACGATCGGGTGTTTCCAAACGGTATAGAAAGTTCGATTTTTTACCCTTGGGGTGGTGTTTGCGGTAGTCGTCCTGATGATAGGTTTCCTGATAAACCAGTACGGTATTTAAGCCGTGCGGAATAAGCGTTTCGTAATCGGCCACGTCAAGGGGCTGCACTTCCATCGAAATGTGCGAGAAATGGGGGCTAATCAGATCGAGCACTTTTTTAAAGTAATCGGTATGCACACTTTGGTTGGCTTCGCCGGTAACCAGCAGCACATGATCGTAACCCATGCCTTTAATTACGGCAACCTCCTGCATAATCTCCATCGGGTTCAGCGTTCTGCGCCTTACTTTATTGTCGTAACTGAAACCACAATAGGTACAAATGTTGTTGCATTCGTTCGATAGGTACAGCGGAATGTACATTTGTATGGTGCGTCCAAAACGATCTAAGGTTAGCCGCTGACTAATCTGCGCCATATCTTCGAGGTAGGGCAAAGCAGCAGGCGAAATAAGTGCCTTAAAGTCTTCAAGGCTTCTTTGTTGTGTGCCAAGGGCATTTTCAACGTCGGCCGCTGTTTTATCGTAAATACTGGCTTTGGTATCGTCCCAGTTGTACGATTCGAATAGGGGATTAAAACTCATCATCTAAAAATGCGGTTAGTGGACTGCTGGCTGCGGCATAATGTTGCTGCGCGCCAAGTTTAGCTTCAAAGGCCATTCTTCCGGCTTCAACAGCCAGTTTAAAGGCGATGGCCATATCAGTTGGGTTTTTAGAAATGGCTATGGCGGTATTCACGAGTACGGCATCGGCACCAATTTCCATGGCTTTGGCGGCATCAGATGGGGCTCCTATTCCGGCATCAACAATTACCGGTACGCGGCTCTGGCTAATGATGATTTCTAAAAAATCGATGGTTTTTAATCCTTTGTTACTGCCAATTGGCGATCCGAGCGGCATTACCGCTGCCGTACCCACATCTTCCAAACGTTTACATAAAACCGGATCGGCGTGGATATAAGGCAGCACCACAAAACCCAATTTAACCAGCTCTTCCGTGGCTTTCAGCGTTTCAATCGGATCGGGCATTAAGTATTTGGGATCGGGATGAATTTCGAGTTTAATCCAGTTGGTTTCCAAAGCTTCGCGCGCCAGCTGTGCAGCAAAAACGGCCTCTTTGGCATTGCGTACCCCCGAGGTGTTGGGCAGTAAATTAATGTGTGGGTATTTTAGATGATGCAAGATGTCATCATCCTTGGTTTTTAAATCAACGCGTTTAAGTGCTACGGTAACCAGTTCGGAAGCCGAAGCAATTAAGGCGCTTTCCATTTCTTTTGCCGAACTGAATTTTCCGGTTCCGGTAAAAAGACGCGAGCTAAAGGTTTGATCTGCTATTTTTAACATAATTTTTTAAAAAGAGTTCAAGGCTAATTTGCTGTTCATATCAGCTAATACAGCCGATGTTTGGGTTTGGTTGGTCAATACTGCCGATACTGCAATACCATATACACCTGTTTCGAGAATGGCCTCAATATCATCGGCTTCAATTCCGCCAATGGCAATAATTGGGGTAGTAATGCCTGCATTTTTTACCTGCTCCATTAGTTTCCGGTAACCTTCGAGGCCAACTATCGGGCTAAGGTTTTCTTTGGTGCGGGTAAACCTGAAGGGGCCAAGGCCAATGTAATCGACCCCTTCGGCCACGCGTTGCAGAATATGTTCGAAAGTGTTGGCGGTGCCGCCAATAATCTGATCGGGGTTGATAATTTGCCGGGCCTGGGGTATAGGCATATCCTGCAGGCCTAAATGAACACCAAAGGCACTCGCGGCTTTGGCCAGGTGCGGATAATCATTCACAATTAATTTTGCGGCGTAACGCTTGCATAATTCCTGAGCCGATAGTGCAAAAGGCAGTATTTCAGCTTCGGGTAGGTTTTTAATGCGAAGCTGGATCCATTTCCCGCCTGCCTGGAGCACCTGCTCAATGGCATCCAAATGGGTGCCGGTTTTGGGTGCTTGTGAGATGTATTGTAAAGGGTAGATCATTGTTGTAAGGTTAAAAGGTGCTGGCATTTTTCCTGTATTTTTTTAAAGTTGTTTAAAGCCTGAGCCGGGGCGTTCCAGATACTGCCTAAAAGGGCAATTCCATCAAAGTTCATGGCTGTTACCTGGTCTATGTTGTTTATCTCAATACCGCCAAGTGCAATCAGTTTTGTGGTTTTGGACCTGTTTATGCTAAATCCGTTGTTGGCAATACCCATATAACCCGGTTTGGAGAGGCTGTTGAAAACAGGGCCAAAGAAACTGTAATGGTATTGACTGATCTGATCAATTTCTCCCATTTGGTGTATCGAAGTGCTGAAAGTGTAAGGCTGGGTAAAATCGCCCACCGTACTGTTCTTTCTAAAGCTTTCGGTATGGTGTATTCTTTTGATGTTGTAATCGCCGGCCAGGGAATGGAAATGATGTAAGGCAATACGGTTATGGTATTCGGGTAAAATACCATCTATAAATTTCCGGTGCGCGGCTTCATCTGCTTCTGGTTTACGCAAATGAAAAATGGGTAAACCAGCCTCAAAAAGCTGATTTACCAATAAAGCTTCGTCTTTTAAAATCTTTGGATGTGCAATTACAATCAGTTCCATCGTGTTTTATGAATAGATTTCGCTTCCTTTTTGGGTAAATTCTTTCGATTTTTCCTCCATCCCTTTGGCAAGCGCATCTGTAGTCTCCAGCCCTTGTTGTGCGGCGTATTCACGCACATCCTGCGTAATTTTCATCGAGCAGAAATTTGGCCCGCACATAGAACAGAAATGGGCAATCTTAGCGCCTTCAGCTGGCAGGGTTTCATCGTGAAATTCCTTAGCGGTATCGGGATCGAGCGAAAGGTTAAACTGGTCTTCCCATCTGAATTCGAACCGTGCTTTACTCAAGGCGTTATCGCGGTATTGTGCGCCCGGGTGACCTTTGGCCAGATCAGCCGCATGGGCAGCAATTTTATAGGTAATTACTCCATCTTTCACATCTTTTTTGTTCGGTAAACCCAAATGTTCTTTTGGCGTTACATAACACAACATAGCGGTACCAAACCAACCAATCATGGCAGCACCAATAGCCGAAGTTATGTGGTCGTAACCCGGAGCAATATCAGTAGTTAATGGGCCTAAGGTATAAAAAGGTGCTTCCGAGCAGTGTTCGAGTTGTTTTTCCATGTTGGCCTTAATCAGGTGCATGGGTACGTGCCCGGGGCCCTCAATAATGGTTTGTACATCGTGTTTCCAGGCAATTTTGGTCAGCTCGCCTAAAGTTTCTAACTCCGAAAACTGTGCTTCGTCATTGGCATCGGCAATACAGCCGGGTCTTAAACCATCTCCTAACGAGAATGCCACATCGTAAGCCTTCATAATTTCGCAGATTTCTTCGAAATGGGTGTAAAGGAAGTTTTCCTTGTGGTGTGCCAAACACCATTTTGCCATAATCGATCCGCCACGCGAAACAATACCGGTAATCCTTTTGGCCGTTAATGGCACATAACGAAGCAATACGCCAGCATGGATGGTAAAATAATCTACGCCTTGCTCTGCCTGCTCAATAAGCGTGTCGCGGAAGATTTCCCAGGTAAGGTCTTCTGCTTTTCCGTTTACTTTTTCCAGCGCCTGGTAAATCGGAACCGTACCAATCGGCACCGGCGAATTGCGGATAATCCATTCGCGGGTTTCGTGGATATTTTTTCCGGTGGATAAATCCATAATCGTGTCAGCGCCCCATCTACAGGCCCAAACGGCTTTTTCTACCTCTTCTTCAATGGTCGAAGTAACTGCAGAGTTACCGATATTGGCATTTATTTTTACCAGGAAATTCCGGCCGATGATCATCGGTTCTAGCTCGGGGTGATTAATGTTACATGGAATTACCGCACGGCCTGCAGCTACTTCTGCCCGTACAAATTCGGGGGTAATGTAGCCTTTTGGGGTATTGGCACCAAAGCTGTTACCCTGGTGCTGGTGGTTCATTACCTCATGCTGTTTGCCCAGCTGTTCGTTTAAAAGATCGATTTGCTGGTTTTCGCGGATGGCGATATATTCCATTTCGGCAGTTATGATGCCTTTTTTGGCATAATGCATTTGCGATACATTGGCTCCTGCATTTGCCTGATAAGGTTTATTGATATGGTTAAACCTTAAAACATCGAGTTTACTATCGGCCAGGCGCTGCTGTCCGTATGCTGATGAGAGCTGATCGAGCTGCGTTACATCTAAGCGGTCTTTTATCCACTGTTCGCGCAGACGCGGTAAGCCTTTCCTTACATCAATAACCGCGTTAGGATCGGTGTAAGGACCACTGGTGTCATATACGGTTACCGATGGGTTAGGTTCTGTTAAACCAAATCCATTATGGATTTTGGTGTCGGTTAAACGGATTTCGCGCATGGCCACCTGAATATTGTGGATTTTTCCGGGGACAAATATTTTGGTAGATGCCGGAAAGGGGCTGCGGCTGATTACTTCGGCGTTAGGCGTTTTTTCTTGTTTCATATTAGAAGAGTGATTGAATGCTGGAATAATTGAATAATTCAATAATTGAGTGATTGAGGGATTGAATGGCAGAATTGGTGAATGACTGAAGGATTAATTGGCCTGCATCTTCCACTCACCCATTTAAAATTCAAACATTCATTTTATCCGCCCTGGGTGGCTTTAATGAGTATAATCTGGTCGCCTGGTTGTAAAGTATGCAGGGGCCAGCTCGATTTCGGGACGATGGTTTGGTTTACGGCAATGGCCAGGCCATTGGTTGTTGGAACGGCCAGATAGTTAAGCATGCGTTCGATAGAACAGGCTTCGCCAAGAAAATGGTTTTGGTTGTTTATAGTTACTTCCATGTTTAAAAAATTTGGAAAAACTATAGAGATTGCCCCTAACAGGGTACGAAAAGACGGCAACAGATGTTGCACTCACTTTTCCCTTCGGCAGTACTAACTGCATCAGGTTCAAAGGGTATTTCTCAGCACTAGGCACCCCTAAAGTTTTTTGTAAATATAGCGCATTAATTTACTTATGCAAATAAAAAATAAATCCGGGTAGCCACGATGAAACACATGTGCCGCTTCTTTTGATTGGATGGGTCAGTGTAATTTTATTGCCTGAAGAAATTAATCATAGATAAAATCTATTTTCTTTTATTTTAATATAGTTTTCGTTATGTGATGTTCATTTCCTTATATAGCGGTATCTTCGTGCGTAATTAAAATCGAAGTATATCATGGGGCAAACCTTATTACAACTGCAAAACGGCGAACTTAAAGGATCGGTATCATTGAAATTAACCGAAAACCTGAGCCACTTCCCTTTGGCCATATTCGACCTGGCCGATACATTGGAGGTGCTGGATCTTTCCTTTAATAGGCTGTCTGCATTGCCCGATGATTTTGGTCGCTTAAAGAAATTACGGATTTTCTTCTGTTCAGAAAATCATTTTAAAGTAGTGCCTGAGGTGCTGGCAGATTGCCCCGAGCTCGAAATTGTAGGTTTTAAATCGAATCAGATCGAAACGGTACCTGCCAGAGCATTAAACCCGAACCTCCGCTGGCTGATTTTAACGAATAACAACATCGGCACCTTACCAGATGAAATTGGCCTTTGCCCACGCATGGAAAAACTGATGCTGGCAGGAAACCGGTTGGTGGCATTGCCTGAAACGCTTAGCCAATGTAAAAACCTGGGCTTATTGCGCATTGCAGCAAATAAGCTGCACGAGTTACCACAATGGATCGCTACCATGCCTAAGTTAGCCTGGATTGCCTTTTCGGGGAATAATTTTAGCAAAACCCCTGCAGTTGAAAAGCTTTCGGCCATCAACTGGCATGATCTGGAAATTAGTCACGTATTGGGCGAAGGCGCATCGGGTGTAATTTCAAAAGCCAACCGTACCATTAGCGATGAAATACAGGAGGTAGCGGTTAAGATCTTTAAAGGCGATGTAACCAGTGATGGACTGCCGGAGGATGAGATGATGGCTTACATTGCTGCAGGTTTTCATCCCGGCCTGGTTAACCTGATTGGGCAGATTGCCTTGCACCCTGAAGATAAAAAAGGTCTGGTGATGGAGCTTATTCCGCATCATTTTTATAACCTGGGCAATCCGCCAAGTTTGGAGAGCTGTACACGCGATGTTTTTCCTGCCGACCGGGTACTGACTGAAAAACAGATTTTAGGCATTGCCAGAATAATCGCTTCGCTGGCTGCCCAGTTACATGGTGCAGGGATTATGCATGGCGATTTATATGCACACAACACCTTGATCGATGATGAAGGGAGTGCTTTATTTGGCGATTTTGGAGCAGCCAGTTTTTATAATCAGCTTAATGCCGAACTGGTTTTTGCATTAGAACGGATCGAAGTGCTGGCTTATGGCTACCTGCTTGATGATTTACTGACTCTACACCGGCAATCTGTTACAGGAAAAGTTTTAGGAAGTATAGCAGGCCTGAGGGATGCCTGTTTGGTGCCAGACCCACAAAAACGCCCCGGTTTTGAAGATTTGGCGAATGCGCTGGCTGAGATTTAAATCAGCAGATTTTGCCGGATTAACCTGCAAAATCTGCCTGCCATTAAATTATGGGTAAAAGCTATTTTAGTTTTGCTGTTTTTTTGCCCAGTCCAGCCTGCGCTGGTCGGGAGTTTGGGTAACTTTAAAGTTTTCGAAAACGGCATTAAAACCTTTGCCATCCGGACAAGCGCCTACCAACCCAACCATTACCGGACAGTTATCTTTAAAGTAACAGGTACGGATCATGGTATATTTTTTATCATCGAGCGAATAGAAAATCTCTACTGCATCTAGTTTTCTAACGGCTTTCATCCAGATCGATGCCGGCGCTTTTTCGAGTTCAACCACGCTCCAGTCGCTGGTTTTATGGGTTACTACCGCACTAACATTTTGTTTGCCATTAACAAATTCTACCCCGGCTTTGATCCAGTTTTCGTGGTCGATGCGGAGCATAATACCCATCTGATCGAAAGTAGTAACATAGTTGCCTGTTATTTTTACCTTGGCTTCGAACTCGCCTCCATAAGTAGCATAATAAAAAGGGGCATCATCAACCGTAAAGCCATAATGCGAAATGCGCCAGTAATCGGTTCTGGCAGGTACAAAAAAGCTGAAAGTGTTTTTGTCTTTAATTTCCCATTGTTCGGGTTCGTTAAACCAGTTCATTTTGGCCAGGCTTTGTGCATTTAATTTCTGGTTTGCTAACAGGCCCAATGCAGCTAAAACGGTCAGTAATTTAAGTTTCATTTGTGTGTTGACTTAGGTTTTGTGTGTTTGTGTGCTGCAAACTTAATGCAATGCCCGGCTGCTTTAAAAGGACATATATCACTATTTTAATGTGATGATTGTCACACTGCGGTAGAATCGGAAGACTTGGAACTGCTATAAATCTTGAATAAATATTACATTTGGGGCAGGGTATAAAAAATATGGAAACAAATTTTTTCAGGGCGCACATTCACCAAATCGTTTGTTTAACCGACGAAGAATTTAAACACGCAGAATCTTTTTTTACAAAGCGGAAGTATAAAAAACACCAGTACATTATTCAAGCTGGCGATACCGCCAGTCAGGAACATTTTGTGCTGAAAGGAATTGTTAAATCTTCTTATACCGACGATGAAGGCAAGGAGTATATTTTGCAGTTGGCGATGGAAGAATGGTGGTTCTCGGATCCGAATGCATTTAATACCGGAATGCCCGCAACCTTAAATGTAGATTGTATCGAAGATACCGAAACCCTTTCCATCACTTTCGAGAATAAGGAAAAGCTTTGTGCATCATCGCGAAAGATGGAGTACTTTTTCCGCAAGAAATATACTACTGGTAACATGGCATTGCAAAAACGGGTATTGGCCCTGTTGAGTAATAATGCTGGTGAGCGCTATAAACAGTGGAGTAACCAATATCCGTCCTTACAAAAAAGAATTTCGAAAAGCCTGATTGCTTCTTATCTGGGGGTAACCCGCGAAACGCTAAGCCGGTTAACGCTATAAACGCGCTGGTTTTGGTTTACCTTGGGTTGGTAAAGTTAACCATCCATTGTATGCCGAACCTGTCTTTAAAGCTGCCAAAATAATCGCCCCAGAACATATCGGCCATTGGCATTTCAATGGTTCCACCAGCCGAAAGGCCATTGAACAACCTATCGGCATCCTCGCGGCTTTCGGCCTGTAAATTAATGTACATGTTGTTTCCTTCTGTAAGTACGTGGCCTGCAGAAGGCACGCAATCGGAAGCCATTAAAATGGTATGCTCATTAATCGGGAGTGCCACGTGCATTACGCGGTTTTTTTCTGCCTCAGCCAGTTTATCGCTTTCAGGAGCATCGCCCATCCTTGCAAAAAAGGTAAATTCGCCACCAAAAACAGATTTGTAGTGGTTAAAAGCTTCTTCGGCCTTGCCATCGAAGTTTAAATAAGGGTGCATTGCTGCCATAATGTTTTTCGTTTTGTTGATACTAAATTACAGACTTTGGCTAGGTAAAAACGGGGGCAGTTGAGACAAATTTAAGGGTGGTTCTTGACCGGGCGATTTACCATGCAATATCCCAGAAACTCATTTATTCATTAAAACCTGTTTTATTCAGTTTATTGGCTGATTTTTTGTAAATGGCTATTTTTCAGATGAATAAAACTGAATGGAAATTGCTCGTTTATCTTTTTGATATTTGTGTGAGGGTATTAAAAAGCATTTAAATTACTTCTCAATCGTTCCACAAAATAACATTAAATGAACACGCTCTCAGGAGCGTGTTTTTTTAAATAAAAAAGTCTTCCATTGCTGAAAGACTTTTGTTGTTTTAATCTAAATCGTCCCGTTGATTTAATTTTAACGATATAAATATAGTTATCAACATGTTACGAACAAACTAAAAGGTAAAAATACCCTTTTAGGTGTAAGGGTTTTTACTACACAGGAGGGTTTATATATATCAAGAAAATAAATGTTTAAGCGTTATTTTTCCTGTATAGCAGGACCTGGAGAAGAATAAACGAAGAATTTAGGACATAGTATTTTTTAAAAGGTTATAAATCATTAATTTGCATCAATCTAATCAACGTTTATGCAAAAGACACTCTTATTTATCTGCGTTATTTCCCTTTTTCTTGTTCAAAATGCTGTATCACAATTTAAGTTTAATGGCGATTTTGAAGATATTAATTCTGGTACCCAAAAACCTATTTCATGGTTGCTTTCATTTAATAAAGAACAAGAAAAATCCTATGCAGTAGGGATAGATAGTAGCATAAAACAATCTGGAAAATATAGTTTATTGATTAGGAAGGTTGACAGTGGAGCAGAATTCGGAGTGTTTGATTTTCCTGTTAATGAACTTTTGGTGGGCAAGGAAATAGAACTAAAAGGCTATATTAAAACGGAAAATGTAGCAACAGGATATGCCGGTTTATGGATGAGATTGGATGGAGAGGATAAAAAAAACATGGGTTTTGATAACATGCAAGACAGGGGCATTAAAGGAAACACAGATTGGAAAGTTTACAGCATTAAGCTACCCTATAAAGGTGATGATGTTAAGGCTATACATGTTGGCGGTTTATTGATTGGTGATGGTAAAGCCTGGTTTGATCATTTAGAACTTTTGATCGATGGACAACCTGTAACACAAGCTAAAATAAAGAAAAGAGAAGTATTAAAAGGAGAATTAGACACTGCGTTTCAAACAGGATCGCAAATTAGTAAGATTGAACTCAATGCCCAGAAAACAATAAACCTAACGTTGGCAGGTCAGTTCTGGGCTTTTTTGAAATACCATCATCCGGCTGTAGCTAAAGGTGATTACAATTGGGATGTCGAGCTTTTCAGGCTTTTGCCTCCGGTAATAGCAGCGAAAAATAACCGTGAGCTAAGTGCTGCTTTGGAGCAATATTTAGATCGTTTGCCTAAACCAGCAATTTGTAAAAGTTGTGCCAAATCTGACGCTGATAAATATGAAATTGTTCCTGATTACGGTTCCCTTCTGAATAGTTCTGTGTTACAAAAATCGCTTGGCGATAAACTGAAATATATCAGAGATAACCGCAATATAGATAAGAACTATTACGTGGAGATGGAGCAGCAGGTAGGAAACCCAAAGTTTAAGCATGAAAAGGCATATAGCACAATGGCTTATCCTGATGCTGGTTACCGTTTGCTCTCGCTTTATCGTTATTGGGGAATGATCAACTACTTTTTCCCTTACAGGGATATTATAGGTGAAGACTGGAACAAAGTAATTGCATCGGCATTACCAGACTTTGTTGGAGCCAGGGATGAAAAAGATTATGCTTTGGCTGTTTTGAGTTTAATTGCCCGTGTGCATGATACGCATGCTAATTTATGGTCGGGAAGCACAGCCTTAAATCAATTTAAAGGAAAATTCGCTGTACCTTTTCAGACAAAATTTATTGAAAATGCACTTACCATAACGGCGCTACATACCGATACATTAGATGTAAAGAGCAAGCTTGCATTGGGAGATGTGATTGTTAAAATTGATGATAAAGATGTTGCTGAAATGGTAAAAACCTATCTCCCTTTAACTCCGGCATCCAATTATGATACTCAATTACGCGATTTACCAGTTAATTATTTACTTAGGAGTAATAATCCTTCTATTAAGATTAGCGTAAAAAGAGGTAATGAAATTTTTGATTATGCCGTACCCTTGGGAAAACTGATGTTAGCTTATAAAAATCCAGCTGCTGAACAGGCCCAGGCTTTCAAGTTATTAAACGATAGTATCGGCTATGTTTATCCTGGTAAGTATAAAAATGCACAACTACCAGAAATAAAGAAACTTTTTGCTAATACTAAAGGAATTATAGTTGATATGCGCTGTTATCCATCAGAGTTTATGCCCTTCACTTTTGGAAATTACATTAAAAACAAAAAAAGTGCTTTCGTAAAGTTTAGTGTTGGAAATGTTGCATATCCCGGTTCTTTTAGCTTTGGGCCTGAATTGCAAAATGGTCAATCATCAAATGATGCCTACAAGGGCAAAGTTGTAGTAATTGTAAATGCAAGCAGTCAAAGCCAGGCAGAATATACTACCATGGCTTTTCAAAGCGCCGCCAATGTAAAAGTTATTGGAAGTACAACTGCTGGTGCTGATGGGAATGTTTCATCAATTGTACTTCCCGGAGGTTTAAATACAATGATATCAGGCATTGGCGTTTTCTATCCTGATGGCGGACAAACACAAAGAACTGGTGTAAAAATCGATCATAAGATTTATCCAACTATTAAAGGAATTACGGAAGAAAAAGATGAGCTCCTGGATAAAGCTGTTGAAGTACTGAATAAGGGGTGGTAATCATTCATCTTTACCTATTATTAGCTTCAATAGCCCATTTATAATC
Organism: Pedobacter ghigonis; assembly: GCF_903166585.1. Lineage (GTDB taxonomy): Bacteria > Bacteroidota > Bacteroidia > Sphingobacteriales > Sphingobacteriaceae > Pedobacter > Pedobacter ghigonis. The sequence continues at coordinate 228,414 of NZ_CAESCM010000004.1, read as the reverse complement.
AGGTGTTGTGGCCAGCAGTAAGCTCGATGCGCTTACAACAAATACCGAATAATTAAACGGTGCCCTGTAATTTGCAAATATTAACATGGATAGTGCAAACATCAGGGTAAGCAGAAAGCTGCCTATTGCTGCTAGCCTTATTTTGTAGCCAATAATAAGTAAAACGCCAAAAACCAATTCGCCGGCTGTAGCAATAATCGCCATAATGTTAGCAAATGGCCTGCTTAAAAAGGGCATTAATGAGTTGGTGTAATCTAAAAATATACTCCAGTTGCCCCAGCCAACGGTTGGGTTGCCCGGTGCTCCAAGCCAGCCAAAGCGGTCCATAACGGGTAAAATAAAGCCTATGCCCAGGGCCAGACGGAGAAATAATTGAGGAAAATGTGCGCTGTTTTTCATTTTGTGGGATAATTATTTAAACAGCAAATTAATACCTGCAATTCACAATTTTCTTAAACTAGATTAAGAAATGAAAGTTTGCTTATCTACCATCATGCTGACCCGATAGCTATCGGATTTGTTTCAGCATCGCTTTTTTGTTTACATCAATTAATAAGTGGCCCCGATCCCGATGCAAAATCGGGACAGATTGACGATCACGCTCTTAAAAACACTCCACTTCCCAAAAGCGTTCCCAGTTTTTACCGGCATCCAATCTGATTATTCCCTCCTTACGCTCCAGGTCCTGATCGTGGTTTACCCCGTCGGCTACGCCACACCAGGGTTCCAGACAAATAAAAGGAGCATCAATAGCAGCCCAAATACCAAAAAACGGAAAGTCTTCGAAATGGAAATGCAGTCCGAAGTCGTTTTTAGTGTTTAATAAACTGATACAGTTACTTTGTAAGGTTTTAAAAACCAGCGCGTCGTTGTAAAACAAATCATGTTTGAGGTTTAATTTATGTCCGCCCAGTTCAATGTTTTCTGTCTCATCAGAAACCAATCCGTCTTCAAGTTTCCAGGAGGTTAACCGCTGGTCTGCATTAAAGGCAAGGTAATAATCTTCGTATGTGGTATTTGAAGTATTGGGAACTGCAAAAGCGGGATGTGCCCCAATGGAGAACAGCAGTTCTTCGGTGCCTGTATTGATTACCTCGTAGGTCAAGTTCAGTTTTCTATCTATTAATCTATATTTGAGCTTCAGCTCAAAGTTGAAAGGATAAACTTTTAAGGTTTCTTCATTTTGTGTTAAAGTAAAAACAGCCTCTGTTTCGGTGTTTTTTTCAATTTCAAAAACATAATCGCGGGCAAAACCGTGGCGCGGCAGTTCATAATTCTTCCCCTTGTAATTAAAGCTGTTGTTTTTTAACGAGCCAACAATCGGGAATAATACCGGGCTGTGTTTACCCCAATATTTTGCATCCGCATTCCACAGGTATTCGATGTTGGTTTCTTTACCGTACAAGCCCTGCAATTCAGCACCTTTGGCCGATAAGCCAACTTTTACGTATTCGTTCTCGAGAGTTATCATTTGAATCTAAATTAATAAATAAGCCGTGCTTTGAAAATATCTTTTTTATAATTTTGAATATTAACCAATGCATTCAGTGTTGATTAATAAACTGTATTCTGCTCAACCTTAAAACCATAACGCTATGTCGGTAGATTTAACAAAATTATCGAACCCAAAGGTAAAAGCTGCAATAATGGCTTTACAAAAAGGAGATGAGAAAATCTGGTTCCCTTTGTTTGCCCCTGATGTTGCTTTTTACGATGATGGCAACCAAATGAAATTTAACAATTTCTTTAAAAAAGCATTGGGCCACGAACGTTTTACCCATATTGATAAAGTTGAAAATAACGGATTAGACGTGTATGGGCATTTCCACTCCGATCAATGGGGCAATTTTACCACCTGTTTTAAGTTCGAAATCAATAAGGAGGGTAAAATAAGCAGCCTGGCTATCGGGCAAGCTGTTTATTAGTTTGGAGTTGAAGGTATGGAGTCTGTTTAAACTCCAGAACCCTACTTAATGTTATCCTTTTTCTTCCCATATACAGGCGATGTTGATGATCGTTTGTACTGCTTTTTCCATATCCTGAACGCTTACCCACTCCTGTTTGCTGTGGAAAGCATGTTCGCCGGCAAAAATATTGGGACAAGGTAAACCCATATACGAAAGCCGCGAACCATCGGTACCGCCGCGGATGCTCTGTTGTTTGGCCACCACCCCAGCCCTTTCGATAGCTTCGATACCATACTGCACAATTTTAGGGTGCTGATCTAAAACCTGTTTCATGTTGCGGTATTGGGCTTTAATTTCCAGATTGTAGGTCGAGTTTGGGTATTTTGCCATCACCTTTTCTACGGTTTGTGCTAAAAAAGTTCCATGCTGTGCGAGTTTTTCATCGGTAAAATCGCGGATAATAAACTGCGCTTCTGCCTCTTCTACCTGCCCGCTAATGCTTACCGGGTGGATAAAACCTTCTTTTTGATGTGTAGTTTCAGGTGTAAGGGTATCTTTAGGGAGGGTATCTAAAATTTCCGCCAGGATTTTTATCGCGCTTTCCATTTTTCCTTTCGCAAACCCCGGATGGGTACTTACACCATAAATGCTAAGCGTAGCTCCATCAGCCGAAAAGGTTTCATCTTCAATTGAGCCCAGCGTTTCGCCATCAATGGTATAGCCAAAATCGGCACCTAGCTTCTTCAAATCAACCTTGTCAACGCCGCGGCCTATTTCTTCATCAGGGGTGAAAAGAACCTTAATGGTACCGTGTTTTACTTCCGGGTTTTTCATTAAAAAAGCGGCTGCTTCCATAATTTCTGCCAATCCGGCTTTGTTGTCGGCACCCAATAAAGTAGTGCCACTGGCAGTAATAATATCGTTGCCAATCTGGTGTTTTAAGTCTTTATGATCAGACATTCTGATCACTATTTTGTTGTCGTCTGGTAAAACCAGATCCTGCCCTTGATATTTGTCATGAATAATCGGTTTCACGTTTTCTCCGCTGCAATCGGGCGAGGTATCCATATGCGAGCAAAAGAAAATAACAGGTAGTTTTTTATCGGTATTTGAAGGAATGGTTCCGTATACATAGCCGTTATCGTCCATTTCTGCGTCAGAAACGCCAATTTCGAGCAATTCGTTAACCAATTCCTGACCTAAGTTTTTTTGTTTTAAGGTAGATGGGCAGGTTGGCGATCCTGGATCGGATTGTGTGTCTATTTTGGCATATTTGATAAATCTCTGTTCTAAAGATTTGTTAAAGTTGTTGTAATTACTCATAATTCAAAGGTAAAAGTTATAGATATTCAATAATCATATTATTTTTGTAAAAAAACAATATGATTTCGAACCTCTTGAAAGTTACTTACTTAACCGTTCTCCTTGTTTTTATCGGAAGTTTTTCTTTTGCCCAATCCAATTATTTCAAGTTTTCATATGGTTTAGGCGCTGGTATCAACCGCTCTTACACCGACGTGTACGAAGGAAGTTATGGTTATACCACTTACGGCGTACTCGATTTTCATGTTACCCCCTTTGTAACGCTGGGTTTAGAAGCGCAATACGGCAGGGTTCAGGGCGGAGATATTGTAACCGACCCACATAACCGTCAATTTATCAATCAATATACTTCAATTTCGGCTAATGCCAAGTTAATGCTCGGCGAGATCGTTAATTACGATAGAAGCGAGTTCTTATATAATATCAGAGGTTTGTATTTAGGTACTGGTATTGGGGTAATTAACAACAAAATGACCGGCGTAGTAAGGTATAAACCAAGTTGGGCTGCTTATGATCCAGGCTACGGGCCTTTTCCGGGTGAGGATAAAAGCCTTAACCTGCTGGTTCCCATTAATTTCGGGTTTAACTATTATATCGAAGATGGTTACGGTTACATGCGCTATGTTATTAATATCAATGCGCAAAGTAACTTTACTTTTGGCGAAGGGCTTGATGGCTATAACGACCCAAGTGTTAAGTTTAAAAATTATTCGCCCGATGTTTATAACGCTTATACCATAGGCTTCAAATATTTCTTCGGGAAGATTAAGTCTTACCGTAAAACGCTTTAGTACAAGTGTTTACGTCTGAATTTACCTAAAAGACAAATTATATACTAATGAAAAAATGCTTTGTGTTTTGCTTTTTATTAATTGCAGTAAAAGCATGGGCACAAAAGACACCCTTCGAGCTTAGTGGTAAAACCGAAACCACAACTTATACTGCTGCCATTGCATACTATCAAAATCTGATTAAGGGTTGCCCTGAGGCTAAGCTGCTCAGCTATGGGAGCACCGATTTTGGAAAGCCTTTACACCTTCTTGTTTTGTCGAAAGATAAAGTTTTCGATCCTGTCGCTATCCGGAAAAGCGATAAACGAATTTTACTGATCAATAACGGTATTCACCCGGGCGAGCCAGAGGGAATAGATGCTTCTATGATGCTGGCGCGCGATCTGATTAAGGGAAAGAAGTTGCCAAAAAATGTGGTGATCTGTATCATTCCGCTTTACAACATCGACGGTAGCTTTAACCGTACAGGTACTTCGAGGGCTAACCAGAATGGGCCTGTGGCTTACGGTTTTAGGGGCAATGGCAAAAACCTTGACCTGAACAGGGATTTTATCAAAACAGACTCTAAAAATTCGGCTGCCTTTCAATTGATTTTCAATACCTGGCAGCCCGAAATTTTTGTTGATACGCATACAAGCAACGGGGCAGATTATCAATATGTAATGACCCTTATTCCAACTCAAAAGGATAAGCTGAACGGTATTTTGTCCAATTACTTAACACAAACTTTGGTGCCTGGTTTGTATGCCGCGATGGAGAAGCAAGGTTATCCGATGATTCCTTATGTAAACTCGATTGGCGAAACACCTGAAAGCGGAATTACGGGTTTTATCGAGTCGCCACGGTATTCAACCGGTTACACTACCCTGCACAATACCATTGGCTTTATGCCCGAAACACACATGCTGAAATCGTACGATTTACGCGTTGATGCTACTTATAAACTTTTGCAGGCTTATGTAGATATTGTGGAGCGTGATGCCGGAATTATTGGCGAAAACAAGCAAAAAGCCGATGCTTTTGTGGCAGACCAACAAGCGTTTCCGTTGGATTGGAAGTTGAATAAAAACGAAGTAAAAGAGCTAAGTTTTAAAGGTTTTGAATCGGGACAAAAGCCCAGTATGGTAAGTGGTGCCAACCGCTTGTATTATGATCGCAGTAAACCTTACACCAAAACTATTAAAGAATGGAATAAATTTGAGCCGGCCATTACCGTACAGAAACCAATTGCTTACATCATTCCCAAAGCCTGGGATAGGGTAATTAACCTGTTGAAGTTAAACGGCGTAAAGCTGAGGGAGATAAAAGCCGATCAGAAAATTGAGGTAGAGAGTTATTACATCGGTGATTTTAAAACCAGTACCAGGCCTTACGAAGGGCATTACCTCCATTCGGCGGTAAAACTAAACCCTGTGAAACAAAGCCTACAGTACTATGCCGGCGACTTTGTGGTTTATGTAAACCAGCCCTGCAACCGCTATATTGTAGAAACCCTCGAGCCACAAGCTATTGATTCTTATTTTAACTGGAATTTTTTCGATTCGATTCTGGATATGAAAGAGCATTACTCGGCCTATGTTTTTGAAGATACTGCTGCTGAACTATTGAAGAATAACCCGGAGTTAAAAGCAAAGCTTGAAGCGAAAAAAGCTGCTGATGCTGATTTTGCAAAGAATGGGCCTGCACAACTTGACTTTGTGTATAAAAATTCTGATTATTACGAAAAAACACATAACAGATATCCTGTAGCCCGTTTGGTTACGGCAGCTCAATTAGATTTAAAATAACCCGATGGAATATTTCAATATAGCACCTGTTGCTTCGCTAATTTTTGTTTTTACGATTATTACAAGCCTTTACGCCTTTTACGATCATAGCATTTACGGCAAGTTTATGTTGCATCCCTACAGTGTATCAAAAGGGCATAAAGTGTGGACGGTAATTACCAGCGGGCTTATACATGCCGATTGGATGCACCTGTTTTTCAACATGTTTACCTTTGTGGCATTTGCTTTTACATTAGAACAGCTACTGGGCAGCTTTAAATTTGGATTGCTGTATTTTCTGGCGTTGATTTTAAGCGATTTGCCTACCATTTTTAAACATAAAGATCATTTTAACTACAATAGCTTGGGTGCTTCTGGTGCTATCAGTTCTGTTTTATTCAGCTTTATATTGTTTAACCCGGTATCGAAAATTTATATCATGTTTATTCCTTTCGGAATCCCCGCCTGGATATTTGGCATTATATACCTCATTTATTGTGCTTATGCTTCCAGAAACTCGCGCGATGGCATTAACCACGATGCGCACTTTTTTGGGGCTCTAACCGGCTTAATTTTTACCATTATTTTTGTGCCGGGTATATTGCAGAATTTCTTTACGCTGCTGACCGGATCGAGGTAAATAGATGTTAGATAGATGATGTAAAATGGAAGATGTGAGATGGAATTGCGGAGACATTTTAACCACCGAGACCACTGAGTTTTACACCGAGAAAATGGCATTGGTTCTGCGTTTATCTGTTTAATCTGTGGGAAAATGAAAGACGGAAGATGTTAAATGTAAGATGGATGATGTAAAATGTAAGATGGATGATGTGAGATGGAATTGCGTATAAATTTTAACCACTGAGACCACTGAGTTTTACACCGAGAAAAATGACGTTGATTCTGAGCTAATCACTAAAATTATGCTTCCTACTCTGTTTGCTCTGTTTGCTCTGTGTTTTCCTTTGTGCCCTTTGTGGTAAAAGATGGGAGATGTAAGATGGATGATGTAAAATGTAAGATGGATGATGTGAGATGGAATTGCGTATAAATTTTAACCACTGAGATCACTGAGTTTTATACCGAGAAAAATGACGTTGATTCTGACCTAATCACTAAAATTATACTCCTCGCTCTGTGTTTTTTCTTTGTGCCCTTTGTGGTAAAAAATAGAAGCTCCCTACCCTGCATTCGGTAAACAAGGCTTTTCGAAAAAGCTCATCGGCTGCTCAGGGTTTTTTATAATTTCGAACACTACATAACCCCAGGGTTTCCAAAAGTTTTCTAAAACCTGCGCATAAACCTTGTGTTGCCAAACATCAAACAAAGGTTTGCTCATGTTGCCACGTAAAGGCATGGCTTCAATATAGGTGGTGCCATCAACCGGCATAAAGGTATATTCGGGCAAGCGGTTAAACAGGTAGGCCGAGTAATAAAAACGCGCTGTAACCTCTTCAAACTGTTCGGCTGTTAAGCTTTTTCCGGCTATCTCGTTCACAATTTCCTGGTGGTAACGTTTGTTGGTGCCATTATCCTGCAAGCAGGCAATAATCCCGAAATCTTTCATCTTTAACGAAAAAGTAAGGGTATTTATCTCATCGCGGAAACTGAATGGGGTTTCTCCGTTTTCGAGTTTAACCACAGTGATAGACCAGGGCGTAAAATCTTCAAATTCCAGACTGGTATACAAATTTTGCATCATGAAATTCAGGTTGGCAAATTTCATCATTAAAGATTGCGACATGTTTAAGCCATCGGAGGTCATCTCCTTACGCAGGGCAGCATGCATTTCGATGTAAACAAAGCCATATAAAAATTTACCAATCCAGTTAAATAAATCCAGCTCAGGCAGTTCCGAAACAGCAGCATAACCTTTTGCAAAGGCTGCTTCTATTTTAGCCTCAAGTGGGTTTAAAAACTGCTCGTTTACCTCACTGTTAACCGGAATAACCAATGTATTGTATGAGCGGATACTCTCATCCAAAAACTGAATTTGCTCTTCGCCGCTTAAACCTGCCTGCGCCAGTAACCATTTTGGAATTAATGGCACCTGCTCAACTGACGTGTTAAAGGTTTTACCACTTAAAAAGCAGATTTTATATAAAAAATCGAAGTTTTGGAAAGGATTGTATAAACCGGTATTCATTGCTGCAATATTAACCATTATATTTTTAGCGCCCTGTACTGATCTTTTATTTTAACGCTGCGATTACCAATTTTGGTCGCTATAATTGCCGGTAATCGCTTATTTAAGTTTTTTGGCCAGATCTAATTTTAGCTCTTTGATGCCTTTTACTACTAAACCTGCAACTTGTTTGGCCCCCTCCGGACTTAAATGTGTATTGTCTTTCTTCCCGTTTGGATAATTCACATTTCCGGAATCAACATGGTTAAATAGTTTAACAGAAGGTTCCTCCCCTAAACGGTTTAACAAGCTCTCGGTTTTAACCAGCATATCAATTAATGGCACTTGCAGCGAGTCGGCCACCTGGCGCGTGATGCGTGGGTAATCGCCGTGCGAATCGATTAACACACCATTTTTAAAACTCCTTCTCGAAATGGGAGTAAGCAATACAGGTAAAGCTTTTTTGCTCCTGGTTTCTTTTACATAGTTAATCAGGTTGGTTTTAAAATCGGCCAGCGAAACCCCTACTGTAGGTTTATCTACTTTTTCGTCGTTGTGCCCAAATTCTATAAAAACGTAATCGCCGGGGTTCAGTTGTGCTAAAATAGGGTCCCAGCGTTTCTCTGCTCGGAAAGATTTAGTGCTTCTCCCGTTCAGCGCGCGGTTATCAACGGTAACATCTGATTTAAAAAATGCTTGTAATGCCATTCCCCAACCGGTTTCTGGATAGGTTTTGGGATCTTTATTGGCTGCAGTAGAATCGCCTATTATGTACAGCGTAGTTTTCTTTTGAATGAAAGTAAATGATAAGGTAGCTGTTAATGCTGCCAGTGCAAATGCCAGGTAAAACTTATTTTTCATATTGATATTCACTAATTAACTGTGGGGTTCCATTTGTCGGCTCCGCCCAGGATATTTTTAAGGGTATAATTTTTTGCGGCTTTATCGCTAAGCTGTGTTGTCCAGTCTAAGCGTGTTTTGGGCGATGCTCCTGCACCGGTATTTTGGTATTCTGCGTAAAACACAGTTTTCTCTTTATCCGGAAACATCTTGTCGCCTTTCCATGGGTTCCAGCCAACCGGCAGAATATGTTTGCCTAAATCGCAATGCATAAAAACGGTTTTGGCATAAGGTCGCCATGGCCGGCCAAGGTAAGCTTTTGTTACAGCCGGCTCGGCAATGATTTTACAATGCATAAAAACGAAGCCAAAGGGTTGGTTTGCTGAGGTAGAAGCAGCCGTAACATAAGAATCGGTTAAACTTTTAATGGTGCAGTGCTCAAAAACAACGGTAGCCTTGCCAAAAATAAAATCGGTAGAGCCTTCTATGTAGCAGTTTTGATAGTATTGGCGGCTATTCTCGATAGCGGCATACAGCGTATCCTGGTTGCCCGAAAGCCTGCAGTTTTTGGCTACAAAACGATCGCCTTCTACGTGTAGCGCAACTGCCTGCCCAACGCGGCCTGCAGCATTTATGATGGTTAAATTTTCGAGCTTTACATCATTGCCCTGAACCAACACTGTAAATGAAGTATAAGTGCTGAATTTGGTGTTGCCAAAAGCATCTTTACCTGTGGGATAGTCTTTGCCAGAATAGTCATCGTTGGTGATGATGGTATTTTCGGCACTTTCGCCAATAATAGCAATTTTGATTTTCCAGGAGGGAATAATCAGCTTTTCTTTATAGATGCCGTTTTTGACATAAATTTTAACTTCCTGTTCGCCTAAATCGCGCACTGAGTTTACAGCTTCCTGTATGGTGCTATAATTTCCGCTGCCATCTTTCGAAACGGTAAGGGTAGCGGGATATTTGGGGTCTTGTGCATGGATTTGGGGGATTAAGCCGATGCAAAAAAGGATGGTAAAAGCTAAGTGGATCAAGGTTGGTTTCGTCATTCGATCGGTTGGTGCCATGCTATAAATTTCAATAAAAAAGGGCAGATGTAAGCCTGCCCTTTAAAAATAATTAATATGTCCAGCGCGGATCGCCAATTGGCCCGCCTGTACTTCCGGCAGTTCTTAAAACAGAACTCGCCTGAAGCGTAAAATCAGTCGTGGTTGCCGTCCAGCCGGTATTGATACTTTGGTTACTGGCCAGTGTCGCGGTACCAAAAGTTAAAGCAGTACCGCCGGTTAAGGCGCTAAATAAATTAAAGTAATTGCTGTTCGAAATTTTTAAGGTGCTGCCTGCACCCGTTCCCCTGATGGCAGCGGCATTAACGGTACCTGATTTTGGAGTATTCGCCATTATGCTGTTAAGGATTGTAAAGTTAATCGGGTTTGCGCTCGCATCTAATAAAGCGTATTTCGCATTTCCGCCAAAACCATTAAAGGTAGAGTTGGTAATGGCAACTGTTGGGATAACATCGCCGGCATAAGTTGTACTAGCTGTTACCAAACCCGGACCTGCATTGTAAAAAGTAGATTTCGATACCGTTAACGTATTAAACTGCATTTTGTTTACATGGAAGGTGTAATAGGCCGAAGAACCATTGGCTCCCATATCGTAAACAATAGAATTATTAACGGTAATCGCAGTTATTTTGAAATCGCGGGCTGCCGTTCCCCTGTCGCCACGTAAAAACGAAGTAGTAGAGCCATGCACAACACAATTATCAACAACCACGTTGGTAAAGGTTGCTGCTGCACCATTTGAAGCCTGTGAGCCAATAAAGTTGATAAAATATAGTGATGCACCGGCGGTTCCGTCAAATTCGATGCCCGAGAATGTTACCCCCGCTCCGGTACCTTCAATATCGAATTCCTTGTAATTTACTTTGGTATCTTTTGGTTCGCCCGAGGTAGATTTGAGGGTAATGGTTTTTTGGGTGATGAATGTACTGGCGGCCGATATATTGTAAGTGCCCGGGTTTAATCCGATTACTGCACCATTCGCGGCACTGGCAATGGCTGCTGCGAGGTCATCGCCAGGGTTTAATTTTACGGTATAAACTGTAGGAGCTAATGTGTTAAAGGTAACCAGCCCCTTACTTTTAGTGCCCGCAAAAAGCTCTGCAGTATATTTTGTGCCTGCCGTTAAGCCTGTTATGGCTTTAAAACCATCAACAGTGGCCTCACTGTTGCTTAACGAAGCAGTAACCGCGGCACCTGTGGCCGGGGTTAATACAATGCTGGTTAAGCCTGCTGTTTTGGTAAAATACAGTTTGGCCGTAGTTTCTTTAATTTCGTTGTCCCGTATCGCTGCAAACAATTGAATGCCGGTTAACTGAAAGGCACTGCTACGCACGTATTTCGATTCGGGCTGAGTTTCGGTGGCATTGGCCTTTACCCTTGCATAATATTTTGTTCTAACCGCCAGATTATCTTCTGTAACAGTTACGCCAGCTGTATCGGCGGTAGTGGTGTAATTTACCGTTGCGAATAATGAATCTGTTGAAAAGTCGATGCTGTATTTCAGCGCTTTCCCGGTCGACATTAGCGGTAAGGTCCAGGTTAATTTGGCCGAAGTTTCGCCGGCAGTAATTTTAACATCGCTGGGTTTAAATATCCTGGCCGGTTCAGCAGGCACATCATCTTCTTTTTTACAAGAAGAAACGGCCAGCGCCATCAGTGATAAAATAATTAGTTTAAACCCCAGTTGATCTATAATTTTTTTCATAATACCTGTATTAATAGCCAAAGTTTTGAACCATGCTTGGATTTTCAATTAAAGTAGTTTTTGGGTATGGGAAAAGTTCCTTTTTGTTTGCTTCGAAGTAAAAGGCAATACCGGTTGATGTACTGGTGATCGAGTTTTCTTCTGTTACCGCTTTTCTCCAGTTTTTGGTGGTGTAACCTGTTGGGGCTGAAGAAGTATTTAAACCCGGCGAAGCAAATACGTTGTTCGGAACGCCACCGTAAAGATCAAGCGTTGCCACTTCGTTTACACTGGTTCCCAGTAAATAATTGCCTTCTTTAGCATAAATGTAATTGGGTACGCTGGCATAATCGCCCGTGCCGGCAATTAAAGCACGGATTTTGGTGCGGGTTTCGTCAAATTTGCTGGCCAGTAAATTCCAACGGATTAAATCATACTTGCGGATGCCCTCGCCACCAAATTCAAGCAAACGTTCTTTAACAATTGCATTAAAAAAGCCCGCTTTATCGGTTGGAGTTACCGGAATTTGACTTTCGAAACCCGCATAAGCCCTTTTTTGTACTTCCTGCAATGCGTTAATTGCTGCTGCAGAAGGTGCATTGTTAATTTCGTTATCGGCTTCGGCGTACATGAGCAGTACATCTGAAAAGCGTAAAATTGGCCAGTTAATCGAAAAATTCTGTGCTGCAGATGAGCCGTTAAAGGTTGTCCAAGATTTACGGAATTTTCCATCCGTCATGTTAAACAAAGTATTGATGATTTTTTTCGAAGTTGCCGTAATTTCAAAAACGCCAATGGTAACGTCCCTGCGGCAATCTTTCGTAACATCGAACTCATAAAAATAAGTTGGAATAGCATTCATACCGCCACCGCCCGAACCGAAAGTAGAGGCAGAGTTAAAGCGGATACCGTTATAATAACCCAGCTTACTATCTGTAGCGGCATTACCACCAAAGGCAGCCACCTCGAACATCAGTTCGTGGGCATCATCGTAACGGGTAGTGGTATGCAAGGTTTTAAATACATTTTCGTAAACAGGATTGATATTATGTTCCGAACGGTGGTTCATTAAATCCAGGCACTCATCCAAAGCAATTTTATAATAAGTCAAGTAATCGGCACTGCGCTCCATGGTGTGGCTGGCCGATCTTAAAGAGTAACCTCCTCTGGCCAATGCAATACGTGCCCTTAAACCTTTAATTGCTCCTTTTGTAAAGCGGAAACTGCCATATTCGGTAATGCCACTTCTCCAGGGCACTAAATCTTCGGCCATTTTTAAATCGGCAATAATCTGATCGTAGGTTTTATTGCGGTCTACATTTGCTCCGTACAAAGTTTCTGCATCGGCCGATGGCACGAATGATACCGGTACATCACCCCAGTTGCGGATCAGTTCATAAAGAAACTGTGCTCTTAAAGCCAGGGCTTCGCCGTAGTAGCGTTTCATAGTGGCTTTTTCGTCATCAGATCCATTGGCATAAAGTTTAGATGCCGGAATAAAGTTGATGCAGATATTGGCGCGCTCTACGCCGGCATACAATTGCAAAAATGGGTTAATCAGATCCGTATTATCCGAACTTGCGCCGTACATACTAATTCCTCTCCTGTCCGAAGAGCTGTAACTTCCTGAGGTTTTAAAATCATCGGCTGTAAGGCCAAATAAGGTCGAAATACGACTGCCATAACCATTATCGCCACATAAGCGGTTATACACTGCTATAATGGCCGCATTGGTGTTTGCAGTACTTTCGAAAACTACATCAGGTGATGAAGTTGATGGCGATTGTACATCTAAATATTTTTTGCAGGAAGTGGTTATACTCAATGCTCCAACAGCAATTACCATTAAAGCCGATTTTATAAATTTATTGTTCATTTTCTTTAATGTTGAGGTTAAAATACCATGTTAATACCAGCCAGAATGTATCTGCTACGTGGGTATGCTGCATAATCAATACCCGGTGTAAGCGGATTTGAACGGCGTGTATTGGCTTCCGGATCGTAACCGGTATAACCTGTTATGGTGTATAGGTTGTTAACCGTTCCGTATACCCTTAGTTTTGAAATGAAGCCGGTTTTCTTGATCATGCTTTGGGGTAAGCTATAGCCTAGAGTTACATTGCTGATTCTTAAAAAAGAGCCACTTTCAACTGCGTAAGAGGTTAAGGCATAGTTTCCTCCGGTAGGTGTCCATAACGTTGTATTGGCATTCATGGCTGTTAATAAAGTCGGGTCGGTTACCTTTACGCCATTGGCATCAAAATTCTGCCACCTCTCGTTCATTACTGCGAGTAAATTGTTGTCTTTTACGTTGTATTGTGAAGTAAATTCTAATTTATTGGCATTGTAAACTTTGCTTCCGTAACTAAAGTTTACGAATACGGTTAAATCGAAGTTTTTATAAGCAAACTGATTGTTAAAACCACCTGTAAATTTCGGTTGTGCGGTACCCAATACAGTTCTGTCGTCGTCTCCAATCATCATGCTCGATGAAGAAGAAAGTTTTTGCACCTTCATGTCGCCGGGCTGCGGGTCGCGGTTACCCAACAATACCCTGCTATTGGCTACGGTTGGCTTAAGCGTATAGGTGTAAGCTCCGGTTGTGGCATTTTGTACATAGGTAAAGTCGTCAACGGTGTAGCGCCCATCAGATATGAAACCGTAAAACTGGCCTACTGGCTGACCTACTTCCACTTTAAAATCGCCTAGGCTGTTAACCCAACCCGATTGGGTGATGTAAGAACTTACGCCGTTTTGCAGTTCAACAATTTTATTCTTGTTAAACGAAATGTTGAAACTGGTGTTGTAGCTAAAGTTTTTGGTTTTAACGGCCTGGTAGTTTAACTGCAGCTCGAAACCTGTATTTTGGGTTTTACCCACGTTTTGTTGTTGGGTAGAATAGCCCGTAGTTTGAGGTACATTTGCATTTAAAAGCAGGTTTTTAGTACGGTTATCGTAGTAATCTAAATTAAGTGAAAGTTTGTTTTTGAATAAGTCGATATCAATACCGAGGTTTTTAGAAATATTGGTTTCCCAGGTAATGTTCGGGTTAGACAGAATATTACCTGTAGCTGTACCCGAAATCAAACCTGTTGAAACCGATCCGTCTGTTTCGGCATAGCCTCCGGTGGTAGAGCTTAGGTAGAATAAGGTTCTGAACAAATCCTGACCAATGCGGTTGTTACCAGCGGCACCATAACTCATTCTAACTTTAAAATTATCTAACCAGTTTAGGTCAAGATCTTTCACAAATTTTTCTTCTGTTACCCTCCAGGCTACCTGTGCAGATGGGAAATAACCCCATTGTTTGCCTGCTGCAAATAGCGATGAAGCATCTGTTCTGAAGTTTACGGTAGCCAGGTATTTGTTTTTGAAGCCGTAAGAAGCCCTGCTGAATATTGAAAATTGTCTGGTTCCTGAAATTAAAGAAGTAGGTCGGTCCTGAATGGTATTTGCAGGGGCTGGGCTTACAAAAGCATCTTCTGCTGAAATATCGATTGGTAAAAATTTAAGTACAGTACTTCTCGAATCGATATCAACCATGTTAATTTCCTGGCCTACCAATAAATCCAGGCTGTGATCTTTGCCCAGATTGGGTTTGTAATTAATGGTGTTGGTGTTGATGAATGATTTTTGGGCAACTGTATCAAGCTGAATAGCAGGTAAACCTGCATTGTTACGGGCCACATTACTTACAGGGCCGTTAAAAACATTTACATGCCTGTTGGTCCTGTTATAACCTACCGTACTTTTGATGGTCAGGTTTTTAAGAATCGAATACTGTACGTAACCACTGGTGATTAAATCATTGCGGTAATCGTATTTCAACTCCTGATTAGCTAAAGTAATCGGATTGGTTAATCCTGTTGTTAAATAATCAGCATCAAATAAATCTCCCGAATCAGATCCGCCCGAATAAGGCTGGTAACGTACCGAGTTTCTTAAACGGTTGGTACCTTGCGAGCCGGTAGAAGTTGTTCCCACTCCATCAACACGCTGACGGCTGTAACGGGCATTCAGGCCAACCCTGAATTTATCCGAAAATTTATGGTCTAAACGCATCGAAGCAAAAGTTCTTCTAAAGCCCGAGTTTAACATAATACCATCTTCTTTGGTATTGTTTACCGAAACATTATAGGTGGTTTTCGATGTTCCACCTGCAAGGTTTAACACTTCGGTGTTGCTCCAGGCCTGGCGACCAAAAACTTTATCCTGCCAGTCGATATTGGGAATATTTTTGTAAATATCAAGATCTTCGAAAGTGCCGTATTTTTTGGTAAAGGTGTCTTTAACATCCTGGCTGGTGTTGTTGTTATACAGTTCGTACTGGTATTTAACAAATTCGTAAGGGTTCATTACGTCCAGCTCATTTACAATCTGGCGAGCACCTGCATAAGCATCAAAAGAAACTATTGGCCGACCTTTTTTACCACTTTTGGTTGTAATGATCACCACTCCGTTAGCACCTCTGCTACCATAAATAGAGGTCGATGCCACATCTTTTAGCACATCGATCGATTGGATTTCGTTTGGCGATAAAATGGATAAGGCGTTTTCTACCTGAATTCCATCTACGATATACAACGGAGAGTTATCGCCGGTAAGTGAGCTTCCTCCACGTACTTTGATTACAATTTCAGCTCCCGGACTCCCTTCAGTAGTGGTAACCGATACGCCGGCCAGCTTTCCGGCCAATGCCTGTGCAGCTGTACTCACCGGAAACTGATCAATATCTTTTCCAGTAACCGAAGAAACCGAGCCTGTTAAAGCTTCCTTACGTACTGAACCGTAGCCAATGTTTACGGTAACCTCTTGCAAGGTGTTGGCATCTTCTTCCAGTGTAATGTCCATTTTACTTTGATCGCCTACGGTAACATTTCTGGTTTTGTAGCCTACATAAGTAAAAATCAGGGTTGCGCCTTTTCCTGGAATGGAAATTTTGTAATTACCATTGGCATCGGTGCTAGTGCCGGTTTTCGAATCTTTTACCGATACGCTCACGCCTGTTAAAGGCTGCCCGTCCGATTTATCCTTCACAGTTCCTGTTAATTGCCTGTTTTGTGCCTGGGCCACAGATAATCCAAAAAAAGAGAAAAGTGCTAAAAAGAGTAAAACTCTGCTCATAGTTATTTAATTATTTGAAATGATTTGGTTTTTTAAAGTGCTGCAATCGCTTGCATGTAGAATAAAATTCTAGTTTCGGGATGTTTTACTTTGTTTATATTTGGTTACGTTGATGTAACAATTTTACAAACTAAAAACCGTTTGAAACCGAATTTAACTAAAAATCTGTGCAAACGTTCCCAAAAACGTGTTTATGACGTTTATTAAAATGTTTGGCAGAATAGCCATCAGCGATATTTTTTGTAACTTGTACGCAAGTACATGCCATGAGATTTGAAACATCTACCATAAAAGATATTGCTAAAGCATTAGGACTGTCTACATCGACAGTTTCAAGGGCTTTAAGAGACCGTTACGAAATTAGTGAAGAGACGAAAAAACTGGTTCTGGCCTATGCCGAGAAGGTAAATTACAGGGCGAACCCTATCGCCAGGAGCCTTAAAGAACGCCGCAGTTATTCAATTGGCATTATTGTGAGCGAAATTGCCAATAATTTCTTTTCGCAGGTAATTAACGGCATCGAATCTATTGCTTACGATAAAGATTACCATGTAATTATTTCACAGAGCCACGAATCTTATAAACAAGAAAAGCTCAACGTAGAGCATTTGGCCTCGCGTTCAATCGATGGGCTTTTAATTGCGCTATCGTCTGAAACACAGGACATTGACTACCTCAGAGACTTATACAGCAAGGGCTTGCCAATTGTTTTTTTTGACCGGGTACCCGAAGATTTTGAAACCCACAAAGTAATCGCCAATAACTTTAAGGGCTCTTTCGATGCTACCGAGCATCTTATTTTATCCGGAAAAAGAACCATCGCGCATTTAACCAATTCAGAAAACCTGTCGATCACAAAAGAACGGCTGGAAGGTTATAAAGCTGCACTGGCTAAATATCATATCGAATTTAAACCCGAACTGGTTAAGTATTGCCAGCATGGCGGTATGCATAGCGCCGAGCTCGAGCAGGCTGTTAAAGAGCTTTTGCCGCTCAAACCCGATGGAATTTTTATTTCGAGCGACCGCTTAACAACAGGTTGTATTATGGCGCTGAAGAAAACCAACCCTGAAGTGGCCCATAATATTGCTATTTCAGGCTTTACCAACTCAAACCTGGTCGAACTGTTTTCGCCTTCATTAACTTCAGTAAAACAACCTGCTTTTGAAATGGGTCAGGTAGCTACCGAATTGCTGATCTCGATGATTGAGGCCAAAAGGCCGGTTACCGAATTCGAAACCAAAATTTTAGATACTGAGTTGGTTAAGATGCAGAAAACGATCGGGAACAGGTTCTTGTAATTGGTTAAAACCTTACATCTTCCACATTACATTTAACATTCGCCCGCTTTTAATTACCTTTGCAGCATGGTAGAAATCACGTTAAAAAAAGGCAAAGAAAAAGCAGCATTACAAAGGCATCCATGGGTATTTTCTGGTGCGCTTGAAAAAGTTAAGGGAAAACCCGAAGATGGTGATGTGGTAAAAGTATATGCCTTTGATCAGGAATTTCTAGCCTATGGTTATTACAACAGCAACTCGCGCGTAGCTGTTCGTTTGCTGGAATGGGATGAAAGCCAAACAATTAATTTTAGCTGGTACCAAAACCGGTTAAAACAAGCCATTGCTTCGCGCCAGTTTATTTTGGGCGACCAAACGAATACCTGTCGACTGGTTTTTAGCGAGGCTGATTTCTTGCCTGGTTTAATTGTTGATCAGTATGCCGATTTTCTCTCGCTGCAAATTTTAAGTTCAGGTATCGAAAAGGTAAAAACCGAAATTGTAGAAATCTTAAAAGCTGAACTTCAGCCCAAAGGTATATTTGATAAAAGTGATGCCACTGCCCGTACCCACGAAGGTTTGCCGGTTGAAAATGGCTTACTTTGGGGTGAAAACCCACCAGAGTTTTTAGCGGTTAAAGAAAACGGGATTACCTACCACATTAATATTGCCGAAGGACAAAAATCGGGCTTTTATTGCGATCAACGCGATAACCGAAGCATTTTAGCCAGCTATACCAAAGGTAAAAAGGTATTAGATTGCTTTAGCTACAGCGGTGGTTTTAGCTTAAATAGTTTAGCTAACGGTGCTGCAAATGTTACGAGTGTAGATAGTTCAGGGCTTGCTGTAGAAACCCTTAAACAAAACGTAGCACTTAATCAGTTCGACGAGGCCAAAGTTACGGCCATCCAGTCGGATGTAAATAAACAATTAAGAGCCTTTAAAGAATCGGGCGAGTTGTTTGATGTGATTGTGCTCGATCCGCCAAAATATGCTCCCTCTCGTTCGGCCTTAGACCGCGCGGCCAGGGCATACAAAGATTTGAACCGTTTAGGTATGTTGCTTTTAGAAAAAGGTGGCCTTTTGGCTACTTTCTCTTGCTCCGGAGCGGTTGACATCGAAACCTTTAAGCAAATTATTGCCTGGGCAGCCCTCGATGCAGGAAAAGAAGTACAGATTATTAAACAATTCTGCCAGCCGGAAGATCACCCGGTTAGGATTTCTTTCCCGGAAGGCGAATACCTGAAAGGTTTATTGCTGCGGGTACTTTAATTTTTTGGCTGTAGCTTTAATAGCCGTGGAGACACCGATTATTACAGATTTTTCTGTGTATTCCGTGCCTCCGTGACAAAATGTACTTAGTGTCGTAAAATACAACGTGTTATTTTCGCACGCGTTAGAAACGCGCGCAAGCGGTAAAAATAATACCTATATATCTTCCGAGTTCTCCGGTAATTTATCGTACTCACCTTTCCAGGCATAGAAGCCGAAAATCATTAGGCCTAAGCTTATTGGCAGGAAAATAAACAGGATAATCCCCCACTGCAAAATGGTATTAGTACGCTCAATATCGGTATGGGTTAAACCCACTTTATCTACGGCTTGTAAAAACAAAAATGTCATCGCCAATGGCCCTAAAACCATCCAGATTAAGCCTAAAAATTTCTTCAGTATATTCATTTTCTTAATTGCTAATCGTTAATGTTTTCGTCTCTTTTGTTCGATAAATAAATAGTGCCGATAACCAGACTCAATGCGGCAATACCAATTGGGTACCACAAGCCCGATAATGGTGTAGACCCCGAAAAACTGGCTATTAAAGTGGCAATAAAAGGAACAAGCCCGCCGAAAACACCATTGCCAATGTGGTATGGTAAAGACATAGAGGTGTATCTGATCTTGGTTGGGAAAAGCTCAACCAAAAATGCTGCAATAGGTCCGTAAACCATGGTAACCAATAAAATCTGGAAGAATATCAACCCCACAAACTTCCAGAATACAGGCTCGGGTAGAACCTTATCTTTAATGATTTCTTTTGCTGGTAAAATGCCATTGCTTAAAGTAACAGTATCGGTTTGCACGCGGTTAAAAGAAGCACCGTTTTTAAGCACAACTTTGGTTACCACTGTTCTTAAACTATCAGCCGAATTTTGGATTAATACAGCGCTTGCCGGGGCAGCAGTTGAAGATAAAATATCAGCCTGTTCAATTTTGGTGTAATCGGTGTCGTCCAGAAAAATCTGATAAATAGGACGATAAAAAAGAATGCCCAGCAGCATACCGGTAAGCATTATCCATTTTCGGCCCACCTTATCGCTCCAGGCTCCGAATACCACAAAAAACGGGGTGGCAAAAGCGATACCCCACAGTAAAATATATCTCGAATCATTAAAATCAAGCTTACAGGTGTTTTCTAAAAAGGATTGCGCATAAAACTGCCCGGTATACCAAATTACACCCTGGCCCATCGTAGCACCAAACAAAGCTAGCAGCACCATTTTAAAATTTGCCTTATTACTGAAACTTTCTTTTAACGGATTTTTTGAAACATTTCCTTCCGCTTTCAGTTTCGAAAACAGGGGCGATTCGTGCATTTTCATCCGGATATAAATGGATACCACTACCAGCACAATGGATAGCAGAAAAGGAATCCGCCAGCCCCAGTCGCCAAAAGTTTCGGCACCTAAAATGTTTTTGGTAATTACAATAATACCCAGCGAAAGGAATAAGCCCAATGTCGCAGTAGTTTGAATCCAGCTGGTAAAAAAGCCACGTTTATTTTCAGGAGCATGTTCTGCAACATAAGTTGCGGCACCTCCATACTCACCACCCAGAGCCAGACCCTGAATTAGCCTTAATACGAGTACCAAAATAGGCGCAGCGTAGCCAATACTTTTATAAGAGGGAATGAGGCCTATAAAAAAGGTCGATCCTCCCATTAGCACCAACGTTAAAAGAAAGGTGTATTTTCGGCCAATTAAATCGCCTAAGCGACCAAAAACCAGAGCGCCAAATGGGCGTACAATAAAGCCAGCGGCAAATATAGCAAGGGTATTAATCAGGGCCGATGCGCCGGCATCTTCAGGGAATAACTGGTGACCGATAATTACGGCAAGGCTGCCAAAAATGTAAAAATCGTACCATTCAATCAGAGTGCCCAGTGATGATGCACCAATAACTTTAAAAATGTTGTTCTTAGGTAAAGCGTCGCTCATAAAAATTCGGGAATATTTGGTTTCCCAATATAAACATTTGGTTTACAATCGGCAACCTGCACTGTCTGCCATTAAATTTCGTCGCGAATGAAACATTTTGCCTTTAGTTTTGTATTTTCATTTTCCATTTAGAATATATGCTTTTAGTACAGAATATTAGGTTAAGTCGAATTTTAAGAAATACATGGCATGTCGATCTGATTATGATCGCTTCCTGCACAGCGGCTTATTTCGTACGCGAATATCTAATCGCCCATCATTTTTCTATTCCATCCATTATTCCAACGGTTTTGGGTACGGCCATCGCTTTTTTTATTGGCTTTAACAACAATCAGGCTTACGATAGGTGGTGGGAAGCCCGGAAAGTGTGGGGCGCACTGGTTAACGATTCGCGTTCTTTTGCCAGGGCATTGATTAATTATGCTGATAACGACCCTGAAAGTGTGAAGCGGATGATTCGCAGGCACATTGCTTTTTTATATGCCTTAAAAGCCAATTTGAGGGGGACAGTTGATGAAATTTACACGAAGTATTTGCCAGAAGCCGATTTACAGGAAATGGAAAAGCATAACAATAAGCACAATGCGCTTTTGAATATCCAATCGAGAGATTTGCAGCAGCTTTCTAAATCTGGTGCTGTTGATGGTTTCAGGTTTATCGAAATTAACGAAATGTTAACCCGCTTTTCTGATTCGATGGGTATGAGCGAAAGGATTAAAAATACCATTTTCCCAACTACCTATAGTTATTTAACGAAGGTGTTTATCTGGCTGTTTGTTGTCACCTTTACCCTGGTTATTAGTCAGGATGCAGGGCCTGCAGCTATATTTTTGGGCTGGTTAATCGGTTTTGTATTTGTATCTACACAGATTAACGGTATGAGTCTGGTTAATCCTTTCGAAAATAATTCGGCAGGGGTACCACTCAATCAAATTACCCGGACAATTGAAATTAACCTTTTACAGATGTTGGAAGAAGAAGAAATTCCTGAACCCGTTAAACCCATAAACGATGAGTATGTGCTTTAAGCTTTAACTGTTTTCTTTCCTGCAAAGACAAAAATTAAAGATAGAATCCAAAATACAACCAAAATAATAGTGGTATTTAAAATCGCTTTGGGGTAACCAATTTTTACCACATTAATAAAAGGGTAAGGATATTGCCTGATCAAATAGCCCCTTATCACGATAAAAATAACATACAGCAGCGGGTAAACCAGCCAGCCAATGGTTTGTTTGTATTCGAGTTTGGCTTTATCTACAAAAGCAATCCAGTAGATTACAAAGAGCAAGGGATTAATGACATGCAGCAGTTCATTGCTGAGGCTATGCCAGCCCTGTGGCTGATCTAAACCGCGTAGCGCTACATTGTAAACCAAAGCCACTAAAAATATATATACGGCTATAGCAGTTTGTGTTGAGGATTTCGAGAAAAAGACACCTAAGGCAGTTTGCTTTAACAACAATTGGGCTGCTAAGCAGATGGCCACACCCAGGTTGGTTAAAACCGTGAAAAAAGACAACAGTATTTTAAGGGTTGGCAAAACCGCTCCATTATAAAGTGCTAAGCTTAAACTAAATTGCAGAGCAAGCGAAAACCAGACAATTAAAGTGATGATGGTGAGGTATATATTTTTGCTGTTAACAGATTTCATTGCCTGGTTTTGAGCTATTTGTTATGTGTGGCCAAAATATGCCTGATTAAAACTAAGATAAGCATATCTCTTTTATAGTTAACCTATTTCTTCGGGATATTTATGCCTGATCCTCGATTTTTTTCAATCTCTGCCTTTAATTTTTGTTCAAATAGAACCGATTTGGCTTTAAATGCCGTATCGGTGAAAGAGATGTTGGCCGTAGCATAAACTATTTTGCCATTGCTCCCAATCAGGATGTTGGAAGGGAAGCCATGGTTAATGTTCAGCTTTCTGATTTCGTCATGAGTTAACGAAACAATTTCATATTGGTAGCCATTCCGTTTTTGAAAACGCCTCGCGCGCATGGGTGTGTCATGTGTAATCCCGATAAAACGTACGCCCTTTTCCCTGTATTCGCCAACCAGTTTATTTAATTCAGGCATTTCTGCCAGACAGGGCGGACATTTTTCGAACCAGAAATTAATCACCACTATCTGGTTTTTTAAATCAGCTTTACCAAATGTTTTTTGGTTGATGGTGAGTCCTTCAAAGTCTGGTAAATCTTTACCGCTTAAATCTTCAAAAAAAGTTTCCTGTGTTGCCCATTTAACCACTGGAGTTTCCTGGGCCTGGACGAAACCTGAGATCAAAAGCAATGCAAAAATGTAAATCCTCATAGAAAGGCTAAAATATAAAAAGTCCCGGCAAAATTTACCGGGACTTAAGGGATTGATTATTTTATCTTTTTATTGAGGTAATCGATTGCAGTGTTCAGTGTAGTATCCTTATTGGCCATAAAATCTTTTACGATTGGAATCACTTCTATATCGGGTTTTACACCATAACCTACAAATTCCCGCCCGTCAGGATAGGTATCTTTTTTGGTGCATACTCTTGCACTGCCACCACCTGGAAGATCAAAAAGATAAGGCTGTCCGGTACTTCCGAAAGAGTTTCTGCCAATTTTGGTCATGTGCTTTTGGTTGTCGGCATAAATTAAAAAATCTTCAGCTGCAGAAGCTGTGTTATGACCAATTAATAGAGCTGTGGGAACAACAATCCGCTTTTCCGCAAGCTTATTCTTTAATGGATTGTAATCAAAGTGATAAAAATAGTTATCCTGGAAAGTTAACAGGGCTTTCTTATTCCACTCACTATTAGCAGTATCTTTTGCTGTGGTATAGTGGCCCCAGGCTTTAAAAGCTGAATTGAGTTGGCGGGTCGAATAACGAGAGCCGTAGAGTAAGCTGTCGTTGGTTAAATATTTCAGAATATAGCTTCCAATGCCCGTGCTCCCACCACCGTTATTCCGCAAATCAACAATTATGGCTTTGGCTTTATAAAGTTCTGGCAATTTGGCGGTAAAAAGCGAATCTATTTTCTCATCCCCAAACGAGTTAAGTGCAACGTAGGCTACATTATTGGGATACCACTTAAAGTCGAGCAAAGCCGATTCGGCTGGAAATGCAGGGAAAACCTCTTTTTCTTCAGTCCGTTTGTGGGTTAAGTTGAGGGTTAAAAGTTGTCCGTTGGGTTTTTTGATTTTAATTTCGAATTGGCTGCCTTCAACACCCTGAAGCAGTTTACTAATGCTCCAATCCATCAAAACATAATCGGTAGAAGAGGAAATATAGGGCGAAACATGTTCTGCCACGTATTGTGCTGTGGGTTTACCATTCACAGCTATCACCTCACTTCCAACCGGAATTTCATTTTTCTTGCTAAGGTTAACCCGGGTAATAATGGCTTTGTCTTCTACGTTTTCGATAAAGAAACGATAATCGCCAAACATGGTGTTCATCGGTTCAAAATCTTTACCTGCAGGCATATAGATATTGGTATGTCCGTCCTTTAGCATGGCGCAAAACCGTTGCAATTCCAGATAATATTCATAGTCGGTTTTGGTTTCAGGAATGCTTACAATCAAAGCCTTATATGTGCTGTCCCATTTTGCACGATCGACTTTATTTAGGTAAACAAAATTGTAATTTACCTCTTGCCAGAATTTTGAAAGGCCATAAATTTTATCCGCTTTGGTTAATTTGTTCGATTGCGCGAGTAGCGTTAAAGGCAATAGAAGCATTAAAAGAATTTTTTTCATAGTTTGTTTAGTTTAATCTCGATGATTTTGGCTTTCAATTTTTATACCAACTGAAAAAAGGCTATCTGGATTGACCTATTGGCAATTACAATTATAGAGGTGTTCGTAATCGAACATTTTGATATCCGTTATCGGACAGTGGTAAATAAAAAAGTCCTGCCTATAAAATAGACAGGACTATAGTTTATTTGGTCTCTAAAATTCTTATTTAAAGGTGATTGATCCGTATTCTGATTTGATGTTTACAGTAGCGCCGCCACCTGAACCAATTTTACCTGCATATTTTTTGGTTTCGTCGTCATCGCTAACTTTACTTGCCGATACGTTTGAGCCGTATTTGAAGCCGGCATACGATGTGGCGAGATTAAAGTTTGCGTTATACCGGTCGTTAAACCCAAGGGCTGTACTTACATACTCGCCGGTAAAAGTAAAGTTGTGGCAAGCCGGGGTAATGTCGGCCACGCTGAGCTTGTTGTACTCCATGTCAATTAGTGCATCGCCATTTAGAGCGCCTAATGTTACATTGGTGTACTCGGTTTTTAAATTAAGTTTACCTACGCTGGCCAGGTTTAAGCTACCGTAGCCTTGTTTAATAACTGTATTTCCTTTTACGCTATTGATATCAACCTTTGCATACTCGGTATTAAGCAATAAATTGCCACCGATGTTACCAACAGTTAAGCCTCCACCATATTCAACCTTAATATCGGCCGATTTACGGATGGTATTTACATTTACTGCTACATATTCGGCAGTTAGTTCTAAAGTACCTACGCTACCAATGCTTACCGGGCCGTTATAACTGTGTTTTACTACCGCGGCGTTTATATCCTGAACGGTACATTTACCATACTGCACATTGATGTAGTTGTTGGTGTTGCTTAAATTGCCGGCGGTTAAACTTCCGTACTGTACTTTTAACGAAGTAGGACCCGAAAAATCGTCCATATTTACGTTACCGTACTGTTGCATTACTGTAAGCGGATTAACAGCGGGCATATAAATGATGTAGGAGATTTTAAGTTCCCGGCGTTTGGTAACTCCGTTTTTGGTTATCCTGCCCATGAAATTATTGCCACCACGATCAGCAAAATTAGTTTTTATCGATACCACATCGCCTGTTTTATTGGCCTCAATACTTACGCCATCAATTAATTTTTGGGCATCACTGTCAGAGTTGCTGTAAGCTTTAATGTCGATATCAACCTTAACTTCTTTTTTGTCCCAGGTTTTAATCACGATCGATCCGTACTGATTGTTAAGGTTAACCTTGTCGTTATTATCTACACTAAAACTCTTGCTGAAAGATTTTGTGCGCTCGGCATCACTCCCATTCTGCGTGTTTTGGCGATGGCTCACCATGGCCAGTGTGGTAGATTTTTCTACATTTTCTATCACCGTTTTTTCTGACGGGCTGTTAACTGTTGCCTCCTGGGCATTGGCTTTTACGGCTATTAAAGCCATAAAGGCTAGAAGTATTTTTATTGTTTTCATGTTGTTAATTGTTAAACATTAAATGGCTTAAAACCTGCCGGCTGGCATAAGCAATTCAATGTGGTGAGCGTTTCCTCCCAAATTCTTTTCCCGAAAGCGCGTAATTTTAATGTTTTATATAGTTAACCTCTATTTTTTACCACCTCAGAAACCTTAGCGCACCTAAGCTTTTCATCTTTCTGCTTTAAGCTCTCGTCTTTCGGACCCCGGACTTCGGACTTTTTCACCCTTGGTCTTTAAGCTTTCTAAATCTGATTAACCCTTTTGTAATCGTCAACCTGATTTATAATTAACAATTGTTGTTTTAAGAGTTGTAGCTGTATTTCGCGGTTCTTCACCATAGCCTTTACCACAAAAGTTTGGTTGGGCGATGTAGGTAGTTCCGATTTTAATCTTTCGTAATCTTCATCAAGCTTTCTCAAATCAGCGGTAAATTTTTTATACAACTCGGGGTTAGCCGAAGCGAAAATGGCTAAGCTGTCTCTCTTTTCGGTAATTAAGCCTGCAAAATGAACCTCTTTTTTAGCGTACGAAGCGCTAACGTCGGCGATTTCCAAATTGCTGTTTTGCGTTTTTACGGTGTACAACAAGGCCAAACCAATTACCACTACTATAGCGGCTGCGGCGCTCATCCATAAATACAGCTTTACCGGCTTTTTTTTCTTTTTGTTGTCTAATTCCTTTTCAATTTTGGCCCAAAGTGCTGCCGATGGTTCCATTACATCGAAGGCTTTGCGGTTTTCTTTTACAAAGGTTTCTAATCTGCCATTATTCATCTCTCATCCCTTTCTGTTCTAAAATGCTTTTTAACTTCTTTTTGGCACGCATATACTGTGTGCGACTTGTATTTTCACTTATTTTTAAAATGTGTGCAATTTCTTCATGGTCGTACCCTTCTAAAAGGTACAAACTCAATACCACCCGGTAGCCATCTGGCAATTCGGTAATGGCTTTTCTAATTTCCTCAGCCTGTAATTGTACCTCGTAATCATCAAAACTCACTTCATCAGGCACCTCCGTTATTTCATCGGTACTTACAAATTCCATTTTACGCTTGCGCAGATAATTGATTGATTTGTTAATTACAATCTGTTTAAGCCAAAGCCCAAAAGTGGTTTCCTGCCTAAAATCAACAATTCTGGTAAAAGCGTCTAAAAAGGCTTCCTGTAAAACATCTTCAGCCTCTTCCTCATAATTTAAAATGCGCAGCGCCACGTTATACATCGCTTTCGCATACAGCTTGTACAATTCAAACTGCGCAGTGCGGCTTCCCTGCATGCATTCCTTTACGAGATCTAGGTTTTTATCGATGTATACGGCTTCCAAAATTTTGAATATTCTGATTATAAGACAGGAGAGATTTTAAAACGTTGCATCAAGGTATAAAAAAGTTTAGAATAGATTTCAAGATCAGGCTAAATCATTCACTTTTGATGTCACCCTGAACTCGTTTCAGGGACTCTCTACAATTAACGCAAAGAATAAAGAGATGCTGAAATAAATTCTGCATGATGGAATTGAGGAGATGAAAAATCTTCTATAGCTATAACTTATCTCATTAGAAAATGAACGTTTCTGTGCTTTTGGCATTTTCAGTCCCGCTTTTCCTCCAGCCAATTTGAAGGAAATTGGCATCCGTTCAATGGGGTTTATTTAACACAGGCTGGTGCAATAAACTAAACCTTTTAGCCAGAGATGCCGTTTTGTGGAAAAACTGTAGTCCATTCATCATTAATTTGAAAACCCTGTAACAAAGCCTTAACTTCATGCCATGGAAACCGATTTAATCATTTCAGCAATAAACGATATACATCAAACGGCCAATCAGGCTTTAATCAACAAAGATGCAGATGCTTACCTTGCCATCCTCGATCCTGCTTTTGTTTTTACGCCAGCCGGAGGTGTAAGCCTCAATAAAAGAGATTATTCCATCGATTTAAGAAAGTATTTTAAAGGGATCAAACATTTCGATACCAGTTATTACCGCATAAAATCATCCTTCGAAGAAGGTGTTTTTACCGAAAAAATTGCCCGGAAATCTGTTGTGATCAGACCTAACCTGTTGCTTTTCTCTAAAAAACAAACCATCCAAACCGAAGAAATGGTGCATTGGAAAAACGTTAGCGGCGAGTGGAAAATAATTGCTGTAGAAATTGTACTCGAAGAGAAATACTAACTTAAAAGTTGATCGTTATTTCATTGTGCGGCTGGTGTCTTTGTGGTTAAAAACAACAAATCTGCCACCACAAAATTTCCTTAAACCTTGTACTCGAAACTTTAAAACAAAATCGGTATTTTTGCCGCTCAATTTAGATTAAACATATGTTAAGAACAGTAACTTGTGGTGCATTAAACCTGAATAACTTAGGTGAAAATGTAGCCTTATGTGGTTGGGTACAGAAATCAAGAGATTTAGGCGGTATGACTTTTATCGACATCCGCGATCGTTATGGCATTACCCAATTGGTTTTTAACATGGACGATAATCGCGAGCTTTGCGAAAAAGCACGTAGCCTTGGCCGCGAGTTTGTAATTAAAGCCATCGGTACCGTTGTAGAGCGGAGCAATAAAAACCCAAAAATGCCTACCGGCGATGTGGAGATTAAAATTACTGCATTGGAGATTTTAAATGCAGCTAAGTTACCTCCTTTCTTAATTGATGATGAAACCGATGGCGGTGATGAGTTACGCATGAAATACCGTTACCTGGATTTACGCCGTAACCCGGTGCGTAATAACCTGGTTTTGCGTCATAAAATGGCACAATCAGTTCGTCGTTATTTAGATGCTTTAGATTTTATCGAAGTTGAAACCCCGGTTTTGATTAAATCGACACCAGAAGGCGCAAGAGATTTCGTAGTACCTAGCCGTATGAACGAAGGTGAGTTTTATGCTTTACCTCAATCGCCGCAAACTTTTAAGCAGTTGCTGATGGTTTCTGGTTTCGACCGTTATTTCCAGATTGTAAAATGTTTCAGAGATGAAGATTTACGGGCAGATCGTCAGCCTGAGTTTACCCAGATTGACTGCGAAATGTCGTTCATCGAACAAGAAGATATATTAAATACTTTCGAAGGCTTAATCCGTACTTTGTTTAAAGAGGTGCGTAATTACGATTTACCGGAAGTGCCACGTATGCAATATGCAGATGCTATGCGTTTATACGGATCGGATAAACCCGATACCCGTTTTGCTATGCAGTTTGTAGAATTAAATGATCTGGTAAAAGGTAAGGGATTCCCTGTTTTTGATAACGCCGAACTGGTAGTGGGTATCAATGCCAAAGGCGCTGCAAGCTATACGCGCAAGCAGTTAGATGAACTGACAGATTTTATTAAACGTCCGCAGATAGGCGCTACAGGTTTGATTTATGCCCGCCATAACGACGATGGAACCATCAAATCGTCGGTTGATAAATTCTTTAATGAAGAAGATCTTAAACAATGGAGCGGAGCTTTTGAAACTGAAAAAGGCGATTTATTGTTAATTTTAGCAGGTTCGACCGATAAAGTACGCAAGCAATTAAACGAGCTTCGTTTAGAAATGGGTAACCGTTTAGGTTTGCGCGATAAAAATACATTTTCTGCCCTTTGGGTATTGGATTTCCCGCTTTTAGAATGGGATGAAGAAACTGAACGTTACCATGCAATGCACCACCCGTTCACTTCTCCAAAACCAGAGGATATTGCTTTGTTGGATACTGATCCTAAAAATGTACGTGCCAATGCTTACGATATGGTAATTAACGGTACCGAAGTTGGCGGTGGTTCTATCCGGATCCACGACCGCGAATTGCAGGCTTTAATGTTTAAACATTTAGGTTTTAGTGCAGAAGAAGCACAAAAGCAATTTGGTTTCTTAATGGATGCTTTCGAATTTGGTGCACCTCCGCATGGTGGTATTGCTTTCGGATTTGACCGTTTAACTTCAATTTTTGCTGGTTTAGATTCAATCCGCGATGTAATCGCTTTCCCTAAAAATAATTCGGGCCGCGATGTGATGATTGACAGCCCAAGTACAATTGATGATAAACAATTGAAAGAACTTAAGATTAAAACAGATTTATAGTTCATTGGCCACTGGTTCATTAGTTGATGGCCATTAGGACAAGGGATATTAAATATAAAGAAGCCTCAGGATTTAAAATTCTGAGGCTTTTGCTTTGAAATGATATCTGCAATTTGCTAACTAATAAACAAATGGCAAATGAACCACTAAACTAATAAGTTTCGCTATCTGGCGGGATGCCATAATCGACAAACTTCTTTTCCTTTTTTTCTTTATTTTTGCTGAACCAACCTTTTACTGAATTAAAAATGGCAGAAAGGTGTTCGGCATCAAGCGATTTTCCAAGTTTTCCGGAAACCAATCCAACAGCTGCTTTAGTTAAAAAACCTGCACCTCTGAAAATGGTTTTATTCATAATCATGGGCAGAAGCAAAGACATGGCTGTACTACTGATGTTCAGCTTTTCGTCGGCTTTGAACAAATTGCTTGGGGTAGCATATTTTTTAATCAGCGCACCTAAAGTAAACTGATGAAAGTATGCTTTTGCATCTGTTTTAAGCATATTTTGCTTCAGGGTATATTCTACTTTCAACTCAAGCTTTTTAGCCTGCAGATCTTCGAGGTTTCTGATTGTTTTATAGCTTCTCATCGCCATCCTCCTTATCTGCTAGTTTATCAAAATACTTTCTGATAGCAATGTTGATGATTGCTTTTTCTATGTATTTATCTTTTGTGAAATATACAATTACAGCAATTAAAATGTAAAGCAACGATACACAGCCAAAACCGCCTGCATAACTGTTTAAAACTTCGCCCAGGTAAAGCCCAAGTGTAACAGAACCGAACAAAAAGGCCAATACAAAGCAAACGATAACGGTTGCACTCGTTACCAGATCTGCAAAAACCTTGGATATTTTTTCTAGAAGATAAAGCCTGGTGTACTCTACCCTGGCTTCTAAAAAGCCTTTGGCATCATCTACCAGATCTTCAATGCTTTTGTCTTTATTTTCCTGCATAATTCAGATGAGATTTAACTGGGGCTCATGCCCGGTTATGCCTGTTATTATTCTTTAAGCGTGTTCTACGTCGTCGCTATATTCTTCTTCTACGCTTCTTAATTTGGTTTTGATCGAGCTTACCACTTTATCTTTCAGGCTCGCCAGGTTGTTAATTTCATCTGCAGCCTTATCTTTAATAGAATCGCCTAAGTCTTTTAACGATTGGCTTAATTTGTCGCGCGTTTCTTCACCTTTATCTGGTGCGAATAAAATTCCTAGCGCTGCACCTGCAGCTAATCCTGCTAAAAGCGCAACTACAACTTTTGAGTTATCATTCATAATTAATCTATTTTAAGGGTTTAACAATTAAGTACAATATAAAACTACTACATTATTTTATTGTTAAGCTATATTTATAACTCCATATGCTCATTATTTGTTTTAATTCTTTCCAATCTCTCTGATGCGAGCGTACTGGTTTCGTAAATTTTAACAAGCAATATAAAATACGAAAGTAGCAAAGGGCCGAAAACCAGACCCAATATACCAAATAAAGGAATACCAATAATTACGCCAATTACTGTAATTATGGGGTGAATATTGCCAACTTTTTTTGCAATGATAAACCGTAGTACATTATCGATGTTAATGATCACCACAAAACCAAAAACAAGCATGGCCCAGCCTGCAAAATTATTCCCGTTTGCAATTTGTAATATAGCTGCCGGTACAAAAATTACCGGAGGTCCCAAAACCGGTACAAACGATATAAATGTGGTTATTATGCCCCAAAACAACGGATCTTTATATCCTAAAATTAAAAAAGAGAGACTAACTAATGAACCCTGAACCAGGCAGATTAAACCTTGACCCAATACATTGGCATAGGTCGTATTTCTCATTTCATCACCAAAACGAAGTGCATTTTGCTCTCTGAATGGTGCATATTTAATTAACGAAAACTCGAATTTCTTCCGTTCAATTAACATAAAGTAGAGTAAAAAGTACATTACCAGCAAGCTTAAAATAATATTTACTGCACTTGATATCAATGAGGGAAACAATTGAGTTGCCCAGTTACCCAGTCTGTTCAATCCTTCCTGGATTAAATCCTGGTTAATTTTTACCGGACTAAGGTGTTGTAATTTAACCAGCAGGTTTTTGAAAAAAATTTCATTGTTTCTTAATTCTGAAATTTTGCTGATTACCATACTACTTAAAGCATAAAATGGCAGTACAATTAGTATGATACTAATGGCAATCAAAAAAATAGCAATCAGCCTTTTGTTCCAGCCTTTACGTTCTGCAAGATAGATGTAGGCGGGGCGCATGATGGTATAAAGCACCAGGGTACTTAAAATAGCACTGAAAATACTTTGTAACGAGTAGGCAATTAATATTCCAAGGGCAATAATAATAACAAGGTTAATGTTGTTACGCTGCTTATAAGAGAATACTGACATAATTTAAATGCTTGGTATGTATTAAATGATAAACAGGCAGTTTTTGTTTTGCCTAATTTCAATTTAATTCATCAAGATTTAAGCGCAATATTTTATTGTAAAGTGTTTTCCTATCGATATTAAGAATCTTTGCTGCTTTGGTTTTATTGAAATTAACTTGTTTTAAAACGGTAATAATGGCAGCTAATTCTATATCTAACCTTGCGTTTCGCAGATTTGGCTTTTAACTGACAGTTTTAGCCTTTAAACGCGGTTTCCGTATATTTTGAAGGTACTAAAGCTTTTAGCTCCTCGGGTAGTACATCCAGTGTGATCAAATTTCCATTGGCAAGCAGGGGTTTCGATATATAATCGTAAGCGCCCAGCTTAATCAATTCTATAGCAAGCCTGATATCAGAATAGCCAGTAATAATGATTACATTGGTAGCCGGGTAATTTTCCTTTGTTTTGACCAGAATGTCTCTCCCATCAATATCTTCGAGGCGGTAATCGCACAATACCGGATCGAAAGTCTGTTCGCTTAAAACAGATAAAGCCAGGGTGCCAGTTCCAGTAATTGAGACTTCAAACCCATTTTTGGTTAAAAATTTGGAAAGTAATAGCCCTATATTTACCTCGTCATCAATTATTATATTTTCTTTTTAATTAATAGCACCTTTCTTATGCTAAAAAGAACATCAAATAATTAGGTTTTATTAACCGATGAGTTCGGATTAGCAATTTAGATGGGGTATAATTACTTAAAAAAACTAAATTGGAAAGTGTTTTGCAACATTTTGTTATGTTGAGATCGAATTAATACTACGGCGCATTATTTGCCACAAAAAATGGCTTTTCTTTTTTCTACAAATGCAGCTACGCCTTCTTTAAAATCGGCTGTTTCAAAACATTTTCCGAATGCTTCGATTTCCGTAGCATAACCATTGTTGTTATTTACAGCAGCAATTACCGATTTCAGTGCTGCAGAAACTGCCAGTGGTGCACGCTGCTTAACTGCATTGAAAATTTCTACGGCTTTAGCGATTAGCTCACTTTGCGGTACCACATAATTTACCAATCCAAACTGCAATGCATCGGCAGCTGTAACCATGTTGGCGGTAATAATCATTTCTATGGCTTTACCCTTTCCAACCAATTGCGTTAGGCGCTGTGTGCCGCCGTAACCTGGTATTAGCCCTAAGGTAACTTCTGGTAGCCCCAGTTTTGCATTTTCGGAAGCTATACGTATGTGGCATGCCATGGCCAGTTCTAATCCCCCACCCAGTGCAAAACCATTAATTGCGGCGATAAAAGGTTTAGTAGAATTTTCTATTGCATTAAAAACTGAATCTTGTCCGAGCTTTGCCAGTGCTTCACCCTGTTTGCCATTATAATCAGAAAACTCTTTGATGTCGGCCCCAGCAACAAATGCCTTTTCGCCGGCACCGGTAATAATTACTCCCCTAACTTCAGTTGTTCGATCTGCAAAAGCAACTACATCCGCCAGCTCAGCTAAAGTATCTTTGTTTAAAGCATTTAGTGCTTTTTCGCGGTTAATGGTAATGTATAAAATCTGGTCTTTTATTTCTGATATTAAATTCTGGTATGCCATAGCTTAAAAATTTCTGTTTTCTGTAACCCAATTCTGTATATATGCCACAATGCTGGCCATTGTTGTACCTGGCGGAAATAGCGAGCCCACTCCCATATCAGCCAGTTTTGCCCTGTCGCCTTCCGGAATAATGCCTCCACCTGTTAACAGCACATCGTCTAACTGTTTTTCTTTCATCAACTGAATAATTTTAGGAAAAACTGTCATATGGGCACCCGATAAGATAGAAATGCCTATGGCATCAACATCTTCCTGCAAAGCAGTATTGACCACCATTTCGGGTGTTTGGCGAAGGCCTGTATAAATCACTTCCATTCCTGCATCCCTTAAAGAGGTTGCAATCACTTTTGCGCCTCTGTCGTGGCCATCTAACCCAACTTTAGCCACCAAAACGCGAATTGGCCGGTTTAATACTTTGCTCATAATGAATATTAAGTTATTGTAAATGTATTGAATTATTAAGCAATTGTGCAATAAGCCGCTTGCAGAAAAATGTTTATTGCCTGCAGTTATCGCAATGGTTTCCAGTTGCAGGCGGGGTTGAAATAATTCACAGTTTAGCTTTTATTCTGTTAGTAACAGGTTTATGCGCCATTAACTAACAACTGTGGGCTAATAAACCTTTAATCATTGTATAAATCCGCTCAATCTTTTTACATTTGCATTCCTAATTTACAGGTTTTTATGAGTGAAGAGAAGTCATTGAACTTTATTGAAGAAATTGTTGAGAACGACTTAAATAGTGGTAAGTATGAAACCTTGGTTACGCGTTTCCCGCCAGAACCAAATGGTTATTTACACATCGGCCACGCGAAAGCAATATGCTTAAATTTCGGACTAACACAAAAATATGGCGGGTATACCAACCTGCGTTTTGATGATACCAATCCGGTTACGGAGAAAACAGAATACGTAAACAGCCAGCAGGAAGATATTAAGTGGCTGGGTTTTAACTGGAAAAACGAATTATATGCATCAGATTATTTTGATGAATTATACGGTTTTGCTGTTAAGCTGATTGAAAAAGGCTTAGCTTACGTTGATGAAAGTTCGGCTGATGAAATTGCAGCCCTGAAAGGTACACCAACTGAACCCGGACAAGATAGCCCATACCGCAACCGCAGTGTTGAAGAAAATCTGGCCATTTTTACGAAAATGAAAAATGGTGAGTTTGCTGATGGTGCCTACATTTTGCGGGCAAAAATTGATATGGCTAGCCCAAACATGTTAATGCGCGATCCGATTATTTATCGCATTAAACATGCCGAGCACCACCGTACCGGTAACAAATGGTGCATTTACCCCATGTACGATTTTGCACATGGCCAAAGCGATAGTATAGAAAATATTACGCACTCTATTTGTACTTTGGAGTACGTTTCGCATCGCGAACTGTACGATTGGTTGATCGAAAAGTTAGAGATTTTCCCTTCTAAACAGTATGAGTTTGCACGTTTAAACCTTACCTCAACAGTAATGAGTAAGCGTAAACTTTTGCAACTGGTTAACGAAAATTTGGTTAACGGTTGGGACGATCCGCGCATGCCAACCATTTCGGGTTTGCGCAGAAGAGGTTTTACGCCAAAGAGTGTTCGCGAGTTTTGCGAACGTATTGGTATTGCCAAACGCGAAAATTTAATTGAGCTGAGTTTGCTCGAATTCTGTATCCGCGAAGACTTGAACAAGAGTGCTAACCGAGTAATGGCGGTTTTAGATCCGATTAAACTGGTTATTACCAATTATGATAAAGATTCGGAAGATTTAATTGGCGAAAACAATCCGGAAGCAGAAGATGGCGGAGGTACCCGTGTAATTCCGTTCAGCAAGGAACTTTGGATAGAGCGCGAAGATTTTATGGAAGTACCGGCTAAAAAATGGTTCCGTTTGGCACCAGGGGCAATGGTGCGTTTAAAATTCGCTTACATCGTTAAATGCGAGGATTTTGTGAAAGATGAAAACGGTAATGTTACCGAAATTCGTTGTACTTATATTCCTGAATCGAAGAGCGGAAATGATACCAGCGGAATAAATGTTAAAGGAACCATACACTGGGTAAGCGCACAACATGCTAAAACTGCCGAGATCCGTTTGTACGATCGTTTATTTACTTCGGAAACACCTGATGCAGAAGAAGGCGACTTTAAAGATTATTTAAACCCAGAAAGCTTAACAGTATTGCCAAACGCCTACATTGAACCAGCTTTGGCCGATGCTAATTTAGAAAGCCGTTATCAATTTATCCGTAAAGGTTATTTCTGTCTGGATAAAGATTCGACAGCCGATAAACTGGTATTTAACCGTACAGTTACATTAAAAGATACGTTTAAGAAGCCGAATTAGTTTTAGCTATTTTAACCACACATAAGCACAGATGAACACGGATTAGCGTGGTTTGTCTGTGCTTTTTTTTTAATAGTGGTTAATTGTTTGAATTGGTTAACTGTGTACGATATGTTCCCCCTTTTACATCTTCCATCATCCGTTTTCCATCATCTAGTATTTCGTGTACACATTGTACAGCACCAAAATGTCTACAGGCGTTAAGGTTGGCGTAATATCAGTTTGAATGAAATGGATTTTGAAAGCGGTAATTGCAGCAGGCAGGTTGCTGGTATCGTAACCGATATATTTCAAGGCCATTTCAGTATTAAAATCGGCAGGTGGATTTTTCAGCACATCATCGTACCAGTAGCCAAAGCCCTTATCGGCCAGTTTTTTCCAGGGGAAATTTTTCGGATCATTTTTACGCTTTGGCGCAATATCGGCATGACCAACAAAATTAGCGGTTGGAATGCTGTAGGTCTTCTTTAAAGTAGCCAGTAGCTTCAGCAAACTATTAATTTGTGCATCGGGCCAGGGGTCGGTTAAACCATTATTATCCAGTTCGATACCAATAGAAGAAGAATTCAGATCAGTATCTTTTCCCCATTTACTTATACCAGCATGGTTGGCACGCAAATAATCGTTTACCATGTGTACCACTTTGCCATCGCGGCTAACTACATAATGTGCACTGGTGCCAGCTTTGGTTGAAAAAAATGTTTTAACTGTTTGTGCCAGACTGTCCTGAGCGGTATGGTGTATTACAACAAAATTGGGTTTACGTATCCCAAAATTTACAGAACCAATCCACTGCTGGTTTGTTGCATTTAATGAATCGTAAAGTTGCCCAGTTGGTGGTACAGTGCCAATAATTTCTGCAAAACCCTTTGCCTTATCCTTGTAGATTTTTTCGGTTGCCGCGTACTTGCTGGTAGTACATGAGCTTAAAACCATTGTTAGCGAAAAAGCAGTTATAATAGAGGTTTTGTATAAATTAGAAAACAGCATGGGCATGTTGATTAAAAGAATGAAGTTACAAAGTTAGGCTAAACTTCGCCCAATGCATCAAACTTTATACAAAGCTTTCAAAAATTACTAATTTAGCGCCGATATACTTTAATATGAAGAATTTATACAAATCGACAATACTTCTGCCTGCTTTGGCTGTTTCTGTAGCTATGCTATCTGCCTGTGGCGGCGGTTCTAAACCTACTGATGATAAAAACGGTGGTGTGCAAAAAGACAGCCTGATCAGTTATGTTGCAGATCGTTTGCCTATCTACGAAAAGGTAAAACTCACTACCAATATTAACCAGTTAAGTGTTAACGATCGTAAAATATTGCCACTCCTTATTCAGGCGGCAGAAATTATGGACGAGTTGTACTGGAAACAGGTATATCCGCAACGTGATAGCCTTTTAGCCACCATAAAAGATGAAAAAACACGCGATTTTGTAAACATTAATTACGGTCCGTGGGACAGGCTGAACAATGATAAGCCTTTTGTGCAGGGAGTTGGAGCGAAACCTGAAGGTGCAACATTCTACCCTTATGGCATGACCAAAGATGCGGTAGAAAAATCTGACCTGGCCGATAAGTTTGGAGCTTATTCTGTTATCAGGAAAGATAGTACCGGTAAATTATCAACTGTACCTTACCACATTTTATTTGCTGCTGAATTGCAGAAAGCAAGTTCGTTGTTAAAACAGGCTGCTTTAATAGCAGAAGATGCCGGCCTGAAAAAATATCTAAATCTAAGGGCTGATGCTTTGGTAACAGATAATTTTACAGCTAGTGATTACGCTTGGCTGGATATGAAAACCAATGGTTTGGACATCATCATCGGTCCGATTGAAAATTACGAAGATAAACTTTTCAATGCCCGCACCAGTTACGAGGCTTATGTTTTAATTAAGGATAAAGAGTGGAGCAAGCGTTTGGCCAAGTATGTTAAAATGCTGCCCGAACTGCAGAAAAACTTACCGGTTGAAGCAAAATACAAAGCCGAAACACCAGGAACGGATTCGGAGTTGAACGCGTATGATGTTGTATATTATGCAGGCGATTGCAATGCCGGATCGAAAACAATTGCTGTTAACTTACCTAACGACGAAAAAATACAGCAGGAAAAAGGCACCCGCCGCTCACAGCTGAAAAATGCAATGCAGGCTAAATTCGATAAAATATTAGTTCCTATTTCGAAAGAACTGATCGATGCCGAGCAGCAAAAATACATTAAGTTCGATGCCTTTTTTGCCAACGTAATGTTCCATGAAGTGGCCCATGGCTTAGGCATTAAAAAAACAATTACCGGTAAAGGTTTTGTTCGCGCCGCTTTAAAAGAGCAATACAGCTGGCTGGAAGAGGGTAAGGCTGATATTTTAGGTTTATACATGGTAACTGGTCTGCTTAAAAAAGGAGAATTACAGGGCGATATAAAAGATTATTACACCACTTTTATGGCTGGTATTTTGCGTTCGGTACGCTTTGGCGTTTCGGAAGCACATGGTAAAGCCAATATGCAATGCTTTAATTACTTTCAGGAAAAAGGCGCTTTTGAGCGTACGGCTAAAGGAACTTACAAAGTAAATTTCGACAAATTTGCATCTGCTATGAATGAATTAAGTGCATTCATCATTACGCTTCAGGGCAATGGCGATAAAGTTGCAGTAGAAAAGGCACAAAAAGAAAAAGCCATTATCCATCCGGAATTACAAACAGACCTGGATCGTTTAACCAAAAAGAATATCCCGGTTGATGTTATTTTTGAGCAAGGTGTTGATGTGCTTGGAGTAAAATAATATTTCTCATTAAGAGATCAAAAGGCCACAGAACAGCAGGTGCAAACTTGTTGATCTGTGGCTTTTTTTGTTTCATTTGTTCACTGATCACTTGTTCATTGGTCATTAGTTCATTTGGTAATTGCAAATTGGTTATTGGTCATTTGTAGTTGGATTAATTGTTTAAACTGGTTAATCGGTTAATTGTAGCCATCTTATCGTTACTACACTCCAAAACTTCGGTCTTTTTTAGATTTCCTGTAACCTTTTAAAAAAACGGTCGTCTTATCTATAACAAAATCATGGAAACCTTTCGTTTCCGAACTAAACTTTAAAATGATTTGCAATAAATGGAAAATGCCTGTACGGGCGTTATGGAAATTTTTTTGCCCGATTTTTTTAAATATTTAAACCAGACCAATGAAAAATTTATACAAAATATCATTCATCCTTAGTTTCTTTTTTACCACTACACAGCTTTTTGCCCAAACAACAGCTAAGCCCAATATTAGCGGGGTAATTTTGGATGAAAACAATAAACCGGCAGATTATGTTACCGTAGTGCTCTTCAAAGCAGCAGATTCGAGTATCGTTAAAACAGCCTTTACCGACCCTAACGGTACCTTTGGTTTTATCGTTCCAGGCAAAGGAAGCTACTTTTACAAAGCCAGTAACATGGGCTATAAAACCTTTAAAAGCAAAACCATTACCGTAGCCGAAGACAATCAGAAAATTGATTTCGGAACAGCCCAACTAGTTGCTACTGCACAGAATTTAAAGGAGGTGAACATTGCCGCTACAAAGCCATTGATTGAAAGAAAGATGGATAAAATTGTGATGAATGTTGCTAACAGTTCTATCATGACTGGCTCTTCGGCGTTAGAGGTTTTACAGAAAGCACCGGGAGTAACGGTTGATCAGAATGACAAAATTTCGATGATGGGTAAACAAGGTGTGCTGATTCAGCTTGATGGAAAACAAACTTACATGAGCAGCGCCGATGTAGCTAATTTGCTCCGTAATATGCAGAGTTCTGACATTGAAAGCATCGAACTGATTACCAACCCATCTTCTAAATATGATGCATCGGGTAATTCAGGAATTATTAACATTAAAACCAAAAAGAATAAAAACGGCGGCACGAATGGTAGTGTAAATGGTTCGTTGGGTTACGGTAAAAACCTGAGGGCAAATGCAGGTATAAACCTGAACCACCGCACGCAAAAACTGAATCTTTTTGGCAACTACAACTATGGTAAGTTTGAACGCGATAACCTGATCGCTATTGATCGTATTTCGAACGGAACACCCGATACTTACTTTATGCAGGTTGGCGAGAGTAACAGAAAACAATACAACAATAACTTTAAGGCAGGCTTAGATTATTTTATCGATAAGAAAAACACCATTGGTGTACTGGTAAACGGTTATTTTAACCATGGTACCGAAGCTGCAGGGAACAATACTTTAATCGGTCCGTCTTTTCAAAAAGTAGATTCTACATTAATTTCGAACAGCCTGCAAACCAACAAATACAACAACATTTCATATAATTTAAACTATAAATCTGTTTTAGATACAGCAGGTTCAGAAATTTCGGCTGATATAGATTATTCGAAATACAATGGAAACGATGGTTCTGATTATGCAAACGATTATTTGTTCGCCAATGGTAACCGTATTCGTCCCATCAGTTACATCAGGAACAGTACCCCTTCTATTATAGATATTAAAGCCTTTAAGATAGATTACA
Organism: Pedobacter ghigonis; assembly: GCF_903166585.1. Lineage (GTDB taxonomy): Bacteria > Bacteroidota > Bacteroidia > Sphingobacteriales > Sphingobacteriaceae > Pedobacter > Pedobacter ghigonis. Next base: position 187,137 of record NZ_CAESCM010000004.1, on the reverse strand, counting down.
ATGTATCGTTAAGCAAAACTGTTAAACTGGAGGCAGGTGTTAAAAGCAGTTGGGTTAAAACCGATAACGATTTGCAGGCTGAAGAATTTGTAAATAACAACTGGCAAAACGATGTACGTCGTAGTAACCAGTTCGTTTACGACGAGAATGTTAATGCCGCTTACACCAATATTAACAAACAGTTTAAAAATACCAGTGTACAGCTTGGTTTAAGGATGGAGCAAACCAACTCGAAAGGAAACTTAATTACGACCAATACTGTGGTAAAACGGAGCTATTGGGATTTTTTTCCAACCCTGTTTGTGCAACAAAACCTTTCTAAGAACAATCAGCTGGGCTTTTCTTACAGCCGGAGGATTGATCGCCCAAGTTACGATGCTTTAAATCCGTTTATTTATTATCTCGATCAATATACTTACAGCAAAGGAAATCCTTTCTTAAATCCGCAGTACACCCATAATTTTGAGCTGAGCTATACACTATTGCAGAAATACATCTTATCTATCGGCTATAGCAGGGTAAATGATGTAATTGCCGAAGTGATTTTACCTGATGCGGCTAATAAAGCACTTTACCAAACAAATGCCAACATTGCTACCAATATCAGTTACAATGCCAACTTAAATGTGCCTGTTCAAATTACCAAATGGTGGCAAACCAATAACAATTTAAATGTTTTCTATCTGAGCTTTGAGGCTCCGGATTTAGCGGGAAGCGCGCTGAAAACCGGAAAAACATCTTTCCAGTTTAAATCGCAGCAAACCTTTACCATCGTAAATGGCTTTACGGCCGAGTTAAACGGTAATTACGAATCGCCACTTGATTATGGTACGCTTAGCTTAAAGGCGCGCTATTCTATTGATGCAGGTTTGAGCAAAACGTTGTTTAAGAAAAAAGCAAGTTTAAAACTGGCGCTGTCTGATATCTTCAATATGTCGGAGAATAATTTATCAAGCGCATATCCTGGCTTAACTTATACTGTACATCAAAAAAATGAAACCCGTGTTGGACGGATCAGTTTTACTTATCGCTTTGGTAAAAACGAAATCAAGCCTGCACGCCGCCGCGCTACAGGTACTGAGGCAGAGCAGGGAAGGATGAAAAATTAAATGAAGCCAGGGGATTAGATCTTTCAGTACTGTTTGTCATGTTGAGCCTGTCGAAAGTCTTTTAGGAGCTAACGAGTCCTTCGACGGGCTCAAGGATGACATTGATATATGAAGTGCTTGGCCTTGCTGTTTTTTGTATATTTAAGCAGAAAACCTGCAGATAATGGCTTTAGTAAAAATTCCAAAGCAAACAATTAATTTAACCGCTGCTGCTTTTATCGAGCAACTTAGTGCTTTCCAATCAAATGCTGAGCTGGAAAAAATTTACCGTTATTTTAAAACCGAAGCGGGCGATTATGGTGCAGGAGATGAGTTTATGGGTGTGAGGATGGGGCAGGTTTTCGAAATGGCCAAAGCATTTATAGCCATGCCGGTTACAGAGATCGAAAGGCTGCTGGAAAGCCCAGTTCACGAACACCGGGCTGGCGCTGTAAGCATCATGGATTTTCAGGCCAGAGATAAAAAAACAAGTGAGGGTACTAAGAAAGCGCTTTTTGAGCTTTACATTAACCGGCACGACCGCATCAACAGTTGGGATCTGGTTGACCGTTCAGCCTGTTTTGTTGTAGGCAGTTACTTATTCGATAAACCCAGGGATATTTTATATGAGCTTGCCCAGTCAGAAAATATGTGGCACAGGCGCACTGCTATTGTAAGTACATCATTTTTTATCCGCAAAGGCGATTTAACTCCTACTTTTGGTATTGCAGAACTGCTTTTAAACGATACCGAAGATTTAATACACAAAGCTGCAGGTGGTTGGCTCAGGCACACCGGTACGAAAGGCAGGAGCAGGTTAATTTCTTTTTTAGAAATGCATGCCGCAACAATGCCGCGAACCATGCTGCGTTACGCTATTGAACATTTTGATAAAAGCGAACGGGAGTATTACCTGGGTTTGAAAAAATAAGCTAGAATTTATATTCCATTACATAATCATCCATAATATAGCCCTCGCCAATATCGAGTTGTACCGATTCTTTTATGGTAAAGCCACCTTTTAAGTAAAAATCTTTAGCCTTATTGTGTTTGTTAACATTAAGCTGCAATGCTGTTCCGCCGGCATCTTTTACCTGGTTAAAAACTTCATTTATGAGTATTTTACCTACGCCTTTACCATGGGCAGATGGCAGCACATATAATTTATGCAGTTTATAAATGCGTGCTTCGTGGTCGATGACAGAATAGCCTGCAAAACCATATTGTTCTTCATTTGCTTCGGCAATGAGAAAAATATGGCCTTCCATCAGTTGTTTCAGCAGTTCGCCCTGATTGTACATTTTATCCAGCATATAATCAATCTGCGCCTGACCAATAATATCGAGGTACGTAGATGGCCAGGTTGCTGCGGCAATATCCCTAATGATTTCTATATCCTGTTCTTTTGCTTTTCTAAGGGTAATCATATCGGTTCGCTTATAAAAATAGGTTGACCAGAAAAGGTAAATTCAACAAAGCCATCGTTTACTACTTCAAAAATTTCTTCTTCGGTTTGCATCAGGTTGGTTACTTCCAGATAACGGTTACCATGAATTAAAAATTCGCTGCCAGCTGGTTTCCAAACCGAAAAACCCGATTTAATGGGGTAATGCTTGGCACGTTCGGTAAATACCACCAGGTTAATTTTATCTTCAAATCCGGCAAATTTTTCCAGATCGAACTTTTTGGCAATTACATTAACTGCAGGATATTTTTCCTCAAATAAAAAGTTAATGGCCACCATCAAAGCATCAACCGGTCCCTGAATCGTTTTGGTATCTTCCTGAACATCCTGATTGGTGCCGTTTACCAGCACATCTACTTTCAGTCCCAGCGAAATAATCTTTTCATAATTATTGCCGTTAACCAAAAGTGTTGGGCTCCATTCTAAAAGCTGCCCCAAAAACTCTTCGCTAAAATTACCAAGCTCGTCGATATACAAAGCCGGTTCCTGTTTTTCTTTTACAATGTGGTGTGATGACATGTTGCGAATATAAAAAAATCGCACAAAGTATAGTGCAGGAAGAATCAGTTGGGGGTAAAATGATTAGCGATTGTACGGATGTTCGTTCACCCAATGAAAGCCCCGGTTAATTAGCCTGAAATCTTTGAGGTCCTTCTTTTTAAAGCTTACTGTAATGGAATCTTTTCCTTTCAGGCCAGAAAGAATCAGATTGTCTTTCCCGGTAATGCGGTAAGTTAAAGTATATTTAATCGATTCTTTATCTAGTGAGCCCAGTGTGAGTTCCTTCTTTTTAGTATTAAAAACTGTTGAGAAATTATACGTACTGTCGTTCATCGTTTTTACCCTTGCATAACCCGCATAACTAATAACCATTTGTTTCCACCGGATGCTATCTGTTGTTAATGGTGCCAGCGTTTTTCCCTTTAGTGTCATGTTTTCTACATTATAAATGCCGTACAAAAATGGTTTGGGTGCGGCACTGCCATAAATTTTGGTTTGCTGGAGAAAAGAATACAACAGGTAACCAACAGAAGCAGTGATGTATAAATACTTTAAGCTGTAGGCCGAAATATAAAGCCATCGCTTCTTAAAGGTTGGACGGTACATTTTATCGAGCTGCTGGTTTTCATACTTGATAAAAAAGCGATATAGTTTTAAAAAATGTGGGGCTAAAATAAATAGACTCATCACCACCAGCGCCGTAGAGAGCAATTTTACCGGCACATCGAAAAAATAATTCATAGACATTACATGGCCAGTTGCGGCAAGCGATAAAAAAGCACCAACAATTACTGTTCTGCGGAATAAGAGTAAAATGGCCGAAACTTCTACAATTCCCATAAAAATGTTGTAGCCTTTAGAAAAACCAAGAAAAGTCCAGGCCAGGCCCATTGGAGAGGCATCACCAAAGGGTTGAAGCAGTCTGGTTAAAGAAGGATCGGGAAACTGAAGCTTAATTACCTTTATTAAACCATAGAGTACCAGGGTAAAGGCCAGGTAAAACCTTACCAGCACCACGAGCCAATAATGGGCAGCATTGTAGCTTTTGCGTTTGCGGTCTAAAACCGACCATATAATGCAGCCTGCTACCGATACAATAAACATACAAAGCAGCAGTACCCAATCATATGAAGTATCGCCACTCCCATTGGTATAGATGGTGAAATCGTAATTGTAATGTATAATATGTTTAGCAAACCACGGAATAAAGTGGTGCAACACTAACCCGGGTAGCTGCAGAAAACGTGAGAGGAAAGTGAAAGCGCCGTTATTATTCAGGATGATAAAAAGGGGTAGCAGGATAAAGAAGAACCTGAAAGCTATTTTTTTATAAAGATTCCAGGGTGCGTTGGTTTGAAGAGCGTTTTCCGACATAGTAGTTAGGGTTTATCCCAAAACTAAAAAATATCCAACGGGCTTCAAACTATAAAGTGTTAATTAACAGCACTTTCTTTAATCATTGTGTAAAAATCCTGATAAGCAGCTATAAAATCATCGGCAAAGTTAATGGCTCCCGAAACGGCGATGCCATAAATACCGCTTTGCATTAGGGCTTCTACATCGTAAATTTTAATGCCGCCTACCGCTAAAACGGGTAGTTGAATATTTGCCGCCTTAAGTTCTTGCATTGCTTCGTAATATCCGTCGATTCCTAACAGGGGGAAATTGTTGGCTTTGGTTTCGGTTGTAGCAAATGGCCCAAAGCCCACATAATCTGCACCTTGCTTAGCTAAACGGATTAAGTTTTCTATCGTATTTGCCGAACCACCTAAAGTAATATCGTTGCCCACCTTGTTGCGGATAGCTGTGAAATCGGCATCCATATCCTCAATATGAAAACCCTGAATATCGGCTTTGCCATTTAAATGAACATGATCGGTAACGATTAGCGTAGTGCCCCAATCATCGCAGGTTTCGGCAATGGCATTTATATCAGCCAGAAGTGTTTCATCGGTTTTGCTCAAACAACGGTATTGTATCCACTTCGCCCCTGCTTCGCATGCAAACTGCGCCTGCTCTACGTGCGAAAGGTTTGGGATGTCGTGTGTAATGTAGTGGAGCTTTTCGATGTATTTCATATTAAACTATTGTTCTGGATCGGGATTGCAATATAAACAAAATCGCCATTGCCTAAGGAGATGTTGTTCCTTAAGCAATGGCGATCTTTCAGCTTTTAGCTTTAGTCTTTCAGCTTTCTTAAAACTTCACATTCAGGCTTAACAAAAAGTTAGTTCCTGCCTGTGGATAAAAGAAGTTTTCGGTAACCCTGCTGCCGCCTAGCTGGTAACCATAAGTATAGCCGTTGTTTTCATAACGCTTATCGAAGATATTATTAACTAATAAGCCTAAATTAATGTTCTTCACGCCGGCAAATTTGAAATCGTAACCTAAACGTGCATTGCTTACCCAATAACCATTTATGGTACGGTCGTTATTTTGGGTGTTATCTAAATACTGCTTGCTTACATATTTGCTTTGTAAGGCTACCGCAAAACCACTAACCGGCTTGTAAACCAGTTCGCCAAAAAGTACGGCACGGGGCGAGTACGAAATATCGGTAAGCTGATAGTTATTTACCACCTGACCGCCGTTGTCGTAATCATCGTAATACTCGGTAAAGTTTTTGATTTTGTTACGACTTAAAGCGGCATTGGCATTTAAGATAAACTGCTTGCTAATGGTGTAGGCACCATCCAGCTCAATACCCAGACGGTAACTCCGGTCTACATTTTGGCGGAAATTGCCACCCACATCATTTATTTTGCCCGTAACCACCAATTGGTTTTTATAGAACATTCCGTAGGCATTGGCACCGATGTTTAATTTTTCGTTTTTAAAACGGTAACCCAGTTCTAAATCGTTCAATCTTTCAGGCTTAGGAGTCGCACCCGTTGCTGCATCGGTATAGTCATCGCGGTTTGGCTCTTTGTTGGCTACGCTGAATGAAGCATACACGTTGCTTTCAGGATTGATGAAGTAAGTAGCGCCAAACTTAGGATTAAAGAAATTTAAAGTTTTGTTGATGGCCAGTGTATTCAGTTTGTTTTCAGTTCCGGCAATATCGTAATAAACGCGGCGGTATTGTAAATCAGCGAACAAGCTTAACGATTCGATCGGGCTGTAGTTAACCTTACCGTAGGTATTGAAATCAGTTTTAAAACCATCGTTATCATAGTAATGCCTGTCTATATTGCCATTTGATGCATATTGTGACCAGATAACCTGTCCGAAGTGCGCACCTTTATACTCGTTATAAGCACCACCAAGCGTAAAGTTAAGGTTCTTTTGCGGCACGTAGTTAAATGCATAGGTAACGCCATAAAAATCGTTATCTAACCAGCGGCGGCGAATCAGGTCTGTTTTGGTAATTGGTGTACCTCCGGGAATGGCAATCGGATTTAAGCCATAATCAGCCAGTTTATTCTGCACGCGGTACTCTTCATAGTAACCTGAGCCCTGGGTATAATGCAAAGCACCGTTAAACGAGAACTGATCAGAAAACTGACGGGCGTAGATTAACTGATAATGGTTTTGAACATAATTATCAGTTTGGTTATTGTACAAGAAACTGTTATATCTTCTTCCAGAGTTTAACAGGTTGGCTGCATCTTCCGCACTAAGTTCGTTCCGGGCTATATAAGCATTCATACCAGCCACATCATTTTCTAAACGCGATTGCGGAATACCATTCCATGATTGATAAGTTTTTTCGTTGCCCGAGAAAACATTTACGCGCAATAAATCTTTGTTGCCGTGGTAAGCACCTGATAAGAAATAAGATTTAAGTAAAGATGAACCCCGGTCTACATAACCATCAGAGCTGATTCTCGATAAACGGCCATCGAAACTAAAACGGTTATTAATTAAGCCCGTTCCAACTTTTACGGTGTTTTTCCAGGTATCGAAACTACCGTAAGTGCTGTTTATTTCTGCATAAGGTTCGGTTTCGCTTGCAGTAGTCTGGATATTTAAACTGGCACCAAATGCACCGGCACCATTGGTTGAAGTACCTACACCACGCTGAATCTGAACATTATCTACAGATGAAGCAAAATCGGGCATGTTTACGTAAAATGTTCCCTGGCTCTCGCTATCATTAATTGGAATGCCGTTAACCGTTACGTTTATGCGGCTATTGTCGCTACCCCGTATGCGGATTCCGGTATAACCAACGCCTGCACCTGCATCCGAATTAACCACTACGCCCGGCGTATTCTGTAAAATAAAAGGTAAATCCTGACCAAAGTTATTTTGCTGGATTTCTTCCTTGCCGATATTCTTATAGGTAGTTGCCGATTTCTCGTTGGCCCGTGTTGCCCTTACAATCACTTCATCGGCCAGGAAATTCTGTGCAGTTAAAGAGAAATCTATCGTGCTGTTTTGCGAAAGGCTTACTGTTTTCTCTTCAGTTTTATAGCCCACATAGCTCACTACAAAGGTGTATTTTCCGTTAGCAAGGTTTGATAAGGTGAAATTTCCACCTGCATCGCTCAGTACAATGGTTTTCTTGTTTTTTATTTTAACGGTGGCCCCAGGCAGGGCATTACGGTTTTGATCCGTTACCTTACCGGTAACAGCAAATTGTGCCGATGCAAAGAAAGGCAACATTGCAACAAGCGCTGCAAATAGTAAATTTTTCAATGTTCTTGTTTTTAGTTAAACCAACCGGAAAAAGGGGTTTCCCCGATTTTTAGTTAAACTTCCATAACTCCAATCCCTACGCCGGCATTACCCGGATCAGGTGCATTTGAAGCTTAAGGCTGAAAGCTAAAAGATTAAAGCTTGATGATTTATCAGCGCTTTAGGCTTTATGCTACTGGCTTTATGCTTCAAAATGGGTATGTTCTCAGCCTGTTTTTGTGTTTATTTAAACAAGGCACCCCTAATGATGGGGCAAATGTAGGGAATTATTTGGCAATTCTCATTTAAAGAGAGGTGTTGTGATGCTAAATTTAGGGAAATGACACCTTAATCGTTTAATTTATAGAATTTATTGCTCTTTTTGGCTGGAAAACTGACGGTTCTGTGTGCTTGGCATCTTTAGTCCCGCTATCCCTTCAGGTCCTCACTCGTACCTTGTTCCGTGCTTTACGTTCTACCGGGTTTAGGTGGCCAGGCAGATACAGCTATTATCTGTTGTAGGCATCACGCTAAAAAGCCTGGGTTCTTAAACCCGGCAGCAGCGGCGGACCCGAATTTTTCATGAGGGCTATAGCGGATGGCGGGGCTACTGGTTGCCAAAAGGTACTGACAATCATTTTCAAATGAATAAAAGTTGATTACCTAATGACCTAAAAAATCATCAACCGTTTTTTTAGCATTGGCCACCCGATCATCTCCCAGGCCACTAATTACTACATAATTTGCATGGAGTGCTTTTAGTTCTTTGTGCCAGACTTCCATAAAGTATTCGCGTTTATCAGGGAAATCACGCAATGGGTCGTCTTGCCAGGGCAAATCGATATCCATTAACAGGTATAAATCGTATGGTCTTTTAGGTAGAGTATCTAAAACCGGTTGCGGGGTTACGCCCAGCACTTCGTCGCTCCAGATTTTAACGGTTACAAAAGTGGTATCGCAAATAATAAAATCGCTTTCTGTTACGGCAAGGATCGCATCTTCGAGGGCCACCTGACCATAAAACATGTTTTCTTCGTCTTGTAAAGTATAATCTGTAACCAGGTTTTCGCAATAGTAGCGGGCGTATTCAGGAACCCACGAAACTTTGTAGTGCCTGGCCAATAATTGCGACAGGGTTGATTTACCTGTACTCTCGGGACCAACAACGGCGATCTTTTTAATATTTTTATTCACGTAAATGTATGCTGACAAGGTTCAAATGTAGTGGAAAATGCCCTAAAAGAAAAAATCCGGTTGAGGAGGGCTCCTCTAACCGGATAATAAACCAAACAAACTATTTATGAAGAAATCCTCATGGCGGGGAAATAATCCGCGGGGGAAGCTTTAGATCATTGTCTAAAGTATATACAAAAAGCATATATGTTGTGCTTATTACAACATTATTGCCAATAATGCGAACATCACAACTTCGTGACTTAATTCTGACTTCTGGGCGCAGTTTCTTAGTGTTATTTTAACACTTATTAACATTCAGATTACAATTGTATATTTCGGCACTACTATTGTGTATAATTATTAGTACGTTTTAAATTTCGCCTGTTCATTATTTAAAACTATTTGTACTAATTGGTGTTACTTATTTTAGACAGTTGAATATTAAAAACTAAACCAATGAAAAAGTTATGTGCAATATTAGCGCTGCTCATTGTATTTGCCCTCGGGGCAATTGCCTATACCAATACCAGGTTAGGCGGAATTATTGGTAAAATCAGTCCTGCAGATGCCGCCGCTTCTGTTTCGCTGGTAGCTGGAACAGACACCTTAAAGGCACAGTTAAGCGAGGGAGTTTTCGCCTTTTCTAACCTTAAAGAAGGCGTTTATACGGTTTGGATAAAAGCCAACGCACCGTACAAAGATGCCATTATTGAAAAGGTGGCAGTGAAAGATAGTGCTACTACAGATTTAGGCGAAATTAAATTACAGCAGTAAGTGTTTTAGCAAAAGAAAAGATTAAAAAGAGGCAGAATTAAGGCCTCTTTTTTATTTTAAAAAAATCAGCTTAAAATCGCGCTAAAGATGTATCTTTGCATCCCGACAGAACAGTTGGGATTTTTCTTCGCAATAGCACTAAATCTCGTTGCTTTCTAAGGTTCTTAAATGAACCTATACTTTAGAATTTTAATTATTGTTTAAGCTTTATCATGCCTAAAGACACTTCCATTCGCTCAGTACTAATTATCGGATCTGGACCAATTATTATTGGCCAAGCCTGTGAATTTGATTACTCGGGTTCTCAAGCGGCCCTATCTTTAAAAGAAGAAGGGATTACCGTATCAATTATCAACTCTAATCCGGCTACTATTATGACGGATAAAGTTATCGGCGACCATGTTTACCTGCGTCCGTTAACAGTTGATTCGATCGAAGCGATTTTGCAAGAGCACATTGCTGATGCAAATTTACCTAAAATTGATGCTGTACTACCAACAATGGGTGGCCAAACTGCACTAAACCTTTGTAAAGAAGCAGAAGAGCGCGGTGTTTGGGAAAAATACGGGGTTAAAGTTGTAGGGGTTGATGTTGATGCAATCGAGAAAACAGAAAACCGTGAAGCCTTCCGCCAGTTAATGGTTGATATAGGCGTAGGTGTTGCTCAATCGAAAATTGCCAACTCATTCTTAGAAGGTAAAGAAGCCGCTCAGGAAATTGGTTTTCCATTGGTAATACGCCCATCATATACCTTAGGTGGTTCTGGTGGTGGTTTTGTGCACAGAAAAGAAGAATTCGACGCTGCACTTAAACGTGGTTTAGAAGCTTCGCCAACGCACGAGGTTTTGGTAGAGAAAGCAGTTTTAGGCTGGAAAGAGTATGAGTTAGAGTTGTTAAGAGATACCAACGATAACGTAATCATTATCTGTTCGATCGAAAACTTCGACCCTATGGGTATCCACACCGGAGATTCGATTACTGTTGCACCGGCCATGACTTTATCTGACCGTTGTTACCAGGAAATGCGTAACCAGGCGATTAAAATGATGCGTGCCATCGGAAACTTTGCCGGCGGTTGTAACGTTCAGTTCTCGGTTAACCCGGCTGATGACGAAATCATCGCAATCGAAATTAACCCACGTGTATCGCGTTCATCAGCTTTGGCAAGTAAAGCAACCGGTTACCCGATTGCAAAAATTGCTGCTAAACTGGCTATCGGTTACAACCTGGATGAAATTGAAAACCAGATTACCAAAACCACTTCAGCATATTTCGAACCTACTTTAGATTACGTAATCGTAAAAGTACCACGCTGGAACTTCGATAAATTTAAAGGAGCCAACAAAGAGCTTGGTTTACAAATGAAATCGGTAGGTGAAGTAATGGCAATTGGCCGTACTTTCATCGAAGCTTTACAAAAAGCTTGTCAGAGTTTGGAAATTGGCCGCTCAGGTTTAGGGGCAGATGGCAGACAAGTACGTAACATTGAAGAAATTATGGATGGTTTGGAGCATGCTTCATGGAACCGTCTGTTCTTAATAAAAGATGCCATGGCGATGGGCGTTCCTTTGGAGTCGATCCGTAAGGTAACCAAAATCGATAAATGGTTCTTAAACCAGATTCAGGAGCTTGTAGCTTTAGAAACTGAGTTAAAAAGATATTCATTAAATAATATCCCACGCGATTTCTTCTTTACCTTAAAACAAAAAGGATTTTCGGATGTGCAGATTGCCTGGTTATTGGGTAACGTAACCGAAGATGAAGTTTATGACCGCAGAAAAGAGCTGGGTATTCGCAGGGTATATAAAATGGTTGATACCTGTGCTGCGGAATTCCCGGCGCAAACACCATATTACTACTCAACTTTCGAAGAGGAAAACGAATCTGTTTCTTCCGATCGTAAAAAAGTAATCGTATTGGGTTCAGGTCCTAACCGTATTGGTCAGGGTATTGAGTTCGATTACTCTTGTGTACACGGTTTACTGGCAGCAAAAGAATCAGGTTTCGAAGCCATCATGGTTAACTGTAACCCTGAAACGGTTTCTACCGACTTTAACATGGCCGATAAACTTTATTTCGAGCCGGTTTTCTGGGAGCATGTACGCGAAATTATCGAATTAGAAAAACCAGTAGGTGTAATTGTTCAGCTTGGTGGACAAACAGCCCTGAAAATGGCTGAAAAGTTAACTGAAAAGGGTATCAAAATTATCGGAACATCTTTCGAGAACATGGATATCGCTGAAGATCGCGGCCGTTTCTCTGATCTGTTAAAAGATTTAAATATTCCTTATCCAAAATACGGAGTTGCCGAAAATGCTGAAGAGGCTATTGTTGTAGCCAATGAGGTAGGTTATCCGGTGTTGGTTCGTCCGAGTTATGTACTGGGTGGACAAGGTATGAGTATCGTAATTAACGACGAAGACCTGGAGAAAGCAGTAGTGAAATTGCTGGGCGATTTACCGGGCAACCGCGTACTGATCGACCACTTTTTAGACAGAGCAGAAGAAGCAGAATCGGATTCAATTTCTGATGGTGAGGATGTTCACATTGTAGGTATGATGGAACACATCGAGCCTGCAGGTATTCACTCTGGCGATTCGTTTGCTGTATTGCCTACCTTTAGCTTATCAGAAACGGTAACTAAAGCAATGGAAGAATACTCGGTTAAAATTGCAAAAGCTTTAGATGTACGTGGTTTATTAAACATCCAGTTTGCCATTAAAGATGAAAAGGTATATGTAATCGAGGCGAACCCAAGGGCATCGCGTACGGTTCCGTTTATCGCGAAAGCTTATGATGTGCCTTACATCAACATCGCAGCGAAAATTATGCTGGGTGTATCGAAGCTGAAAGATTTTACCATCGAGCGTAAACTGAAAGGTTATGCCATTAAAGAGCCGGTTTTCTCTTACGAGAAGTTCCCTGAGGTAACTAAAGAGCTTGGCCCTGAAATGAAATCGACTGGTGAGGCGATCCGCTTCATTAAAGATCTGGAAGATCCTTACTTCCGCAAGCTTTACAAAGACAAATCAATGTATTTGAGCAAATAATAAAAGTAACAGAAAAAGGCTTCCGATTTACATCAGAAGCCTTTTTTGTTTTATGCAGTTACTCAACCGATCATATTTTTTATCACATCGTCATGCTGAATTTATTTCAGCATCTCTCCTGTACTATTGAGACCCTGAAATAAATTCAGGGTGACGGTCCTATAAGCTCTGAGAGGTCTGTTCAACTCGTCTTATTGCTTCAGCTTCGGTATTCTTGTCGGCGTATCAGTACCATTTACAATGCTGGTTGCACTCTTCGCAATTGCTTTAATGGTTGATAAGATATTTTCTACATCTAAAGAACTGTATTCGTCTTTAACCGAGTGGTACAATTTATCGATATCAATTTTATCGGTACTGATGGTATGTGCCGGAACGCCCAAAGCCGCTAGTGTAGCGTTGTCGCTTCGGTAAAATAAATTCTGCTCAGGATATGGATCCGGGTGGAAGGTAAATTCGGTTCCTGCCAGGTTTTTTTGTAAAATCTTGCCGAAATCTGATCTTTCGTAACCCGTAATAAACGCGGTGTTTTTACCGAATTTAGAATCTTTTCCAATCATTTCGATGTTAAACATGGCCACAACATCGTCTGGATTTAATTTCTCTGAGAAATATTTTGCACCAAAGCCGCCAATTTCTTCAGCAGTAAAGGCCACAAAAATCAAGGTACGTTCGTTGTTCTTTTGCGCTTTATAATATTTAGCCAGAGCTATCATAGCTGTTGTACCCGAAGCATCATCATCAGCTCCATTGGCAATACTATCGCCGTCTACTGGTTTTAAAAAGCCCAGGTGATCGTAATGGCCCGAGAATACTACAATTTCTTTAGCTTTAGATTTGCCAGGAATTACACCCGCAACATTAAACAATGGCATTTTATCTACTTTGCTTTTGATGGTTGCCGAAAAATCGCTTGCTGCATCTTTACCCAATACAAAAACCTGTACTGCACTGGTAGTTGCTTTTACGTCTTTTTCATCAACAGTTGCAGGTTTGCTGAAATAATTTCTGTAACGCTTAAACAAATCGGCAAACTTGCTGTCAACCAAAACAATCTGGTTCTTACCTGCTTCTGTCATTGCCCTAAGCTGAGCTACAAAAGGTTTTTCAGGATCTAATTTAACTACAGCAGTATTCGACTTATCGAGGCTAACGTTTTCCGTTACTACGCCAGAAATAATCAGGTTTTCGGGAGTAATCTCCTGTCCATCAATTTTAACACTGGTGTTTTGGTTGGTTACGCGGTATTTATTGAAAGTTTGACGGAAAGTTTTTTCGCCGGTTAAAGGCTGTAAGCCAATTTTTTTAAACTCCGATTCGATAAACGTAGCGGCCTTATCAATACCAGGGGTAAAGGTAGCCCTGCCCTGCATATCATCGGCACTTAAAGTTTTAATCAGGTGGTCGGTATATTCGCGGGTAATAATTTTATCGATGTTTTGCGCTTTAAGCTGCAAACCTGCCATCCCGACTAAGGCAAAAAGGGCGATTTTCTTCATTTTTTATGTTTAATTAGTTGTTTTCGATTTAACCTGTGAGCCTAACCAATTCGTTCTGAAATTTTGCATGGCAGGTGTTAAGGTTCCTCCTGTTTTTTCAATGCTCACAATTTCCATGGCCGGATTTTCGGTCAATGTTAATTTAGTAGTTTTTTCTATTCCCCGGTGCTGGTAAGTAATATCGAGGATGTCGCCGGGTTTATGATCGCTGTTAATTTTAACTACCTCCATCACGTTTTTCACTTTTATGCCGTCTATTGTTAATAAAATATCGCCAATATCCAGGCCTGCCTGATATGCCGGTGTTCCCGCCAGCGTTTGCGATAAAATAATTTTGTCGTCTATTGCGCCAATATTTCCAAAACCTGTATAGGCTTGCCCTGGGTTTGTCTTACGCAATACCAATCCTGCATTGAGCAGTAATTGTGCATAATCATTTTTTTCGGTGCCGTAAATATACTTTTTAAAGAAGCCGGAAGCAAAAGCTGGGTTTTTGGTTAAGCTTGCCAAAGTTTTTTCTAAATCCGGAATGGTATAGGCAATTTCCGGCTTTCCGTAAGCTTTCCACAGTGCACGCATGTAATCATCGAGCGTAAGCTTAAATTCTGCCCTTAAACGGAGATCTAATGCCAGCGCAGTTGCTGCCCCATAAGTATAGTAAGAGGTAAAAATATTGGCCTTGTTGGTTTGGTCGATCGCTACACCGGCATCGGCAAATACCGCGTATCTGCTCGCTTCGATGGGCGAAAAGTTGAGCGCTCCGGGCGAAAGCAGCACCGCGTTTGCTAAACCATTAAAAGTCTGGATGGCATTATCTTCTGTTTTTAAACCAGCACGGGTTAACAGCAGGTTGCCGTAATACTGGGTAAAACCTTCGGCGAGCCAAAGTTCGTTGCTCATGTTGGCATGTTCGAAATTAAAGGGCTCTAAGGTTTTGGGGCGTAAGCGCTCTACATTCCAGCTGTGGAAAAATTCGTGCGAAAATGTGCCCAGCAAATTGGATTCATAACCTGCAATTTTTGGCGTACGCTGTACAATGGAGGTCGAATTCCGGTGCTCCATCCCATCTCCGGCATTATCGGGGTAAACATCTTCTAAAAAGTAATAATGACCATAGTCGTAGGTTGGGAACTCGCCCCATACCGCTAAATGCTCATCAACCATTTTTTTAAGCATGCCTGCATAATTATCGATCGTTTGCTGATCATCATTTGAATGCGAAATGAGGTGGATGGTTTGCACTTTGCCGTCGGTATTTTTAACCTGCCAGCTTGCGGTTTTATAGTCTGCAATTTCAATGGGGCTATCCATAAAATATTGCAGGTTGGGTGCAAAATAACTTCCATCGGCCTCAGGTTTAAGCTGGGTGGCCACTTTCCAGTTTTGCTTACCGGTATAGTTAAACTTTACCTTTCTGGGGCGGTTATCCATTCCAATGGGGAAAGCAAAGGTTGCCGGAATATTCATGTGGGCGTGGGTTTCGTCGAAACCGGCATAGGTGCCGTCAATCCAGTTGCCGAAAATGGTATAGGTAATTTTAACGCTGTTGCCATGGCTGGGGATTTCGTAAACATCGCCTGCCGGCTGGTTAACCGTTAAGGCTTTTCCTGTACCATCGAAAGCTTTTAAATGGTATATGTTTTTGCCAAACTCGTGTGTGGCATAACGGCCCGGCGATGATCGGCTCATGCGCACCTTTAATGTGCCTGCCGGGACATTGGGAATTAGCATGCTGATTTCTGCCTCGTGGTGGATGGCATTTGGAAATGAAACGGCATAACTAATTTCGTTTTGGGCAAAAGCTGCAAGTGAGAGCAGGCTCCCGATTGCGGTACCTAGAAAATTCTTCATAAAAAGGGTATTATGAGGGCAATTTAATAAAAATGGGAGATTTTAAGCTAGCCTTTTTTGGCTAATGGTCGATAGTTAATGGTTAGATCGGGAACTGGCCGTTGACTATAAGCCATCAACTATAAACCATTGATAAACCTTTCACTTTCCCTATTCCCTCAAACCTAGCTGTCCCAGTCGTATTTTTCCAGGTCGCGGTAGGCTTTTCCTTTAATAATTTCCTTTCGTTTGGATGATTCTGAATCGACCCGGGTTTCGTGGATATTATCGGCGACTTCAAAATGAAAATCTTTATCTTTTTTAGAATGGTAGATCGAAACCTCATCTCCGTCGGCAATGGCATAATCGTAAGGGCCACGGGCGCTCATCAGTTTAACAAATACAGGCAAACATTCGAAGAAGATAAACAGCAGGCCAATAAAAGTTACTGCAATTGCGGTGTTATTGTCGCGGCTGCCATCTACGTTAAATTTAAGCTGACCAAGTGCCCAGTTACGATCGGCAAAACCTGCAATGTTGGCGAGGCTGTCTAATTGCTTTTTGGTGTATAGTTTTTCGGTAAACAGGCCATCAAATTCTTTGCGTTTATCAACAAAAGTTTCCGATTTATTAATGGTTGCTTTGAGCGAATCGAGCTCTGCTGTGCGTTGTGCAATTTCGGCTTCCTTGCGTTTGGCATAAGGGCCATAACCCATTACACCTGATGTTTCGGTTGTTTTATTCCCGAATATTTCAAAGTTCAGTTTTTGCCGGTCGGATTTAATGCCTTTTTCGAGCGAATCGCGGGTAGCTTTTTGCTGGTTTAAACGGCCAAATTCTACCTGGTATTTTTTCTCGAAAGCTTTATTCAGGGTATCTATTTTAGCGCGCTGGCCATTCAGGTAGCTCACTTTTAACCGTTCTTTAATCTCTTTATCAAAAATTTTAAGCTCAATTGGTCTCGAAATTACCATCCCAATCATAATGGCGAGTAAAATACGTGGCGTTGCCTGTAGCAGCTGCTTATTGGTACTTGCGCTTTTATTGATGCTGGATACGATGTAACGGTCCATATTAAAAATGGCAGCGCCCCACAAAAAGCCGAAAATGATGGCAAAAATTACCGCCAGATCATCGCCTTTAAATACAAAATACATGGCATAACCGCCTGAAAGGGCTGCAAATAAGCCTGTAAAAAAGATGGTGGCACCAATGCCGGTATATTTATTTTGTTCTGAAGGATATTTTTCCAGTGTCGGGATATGAGCGCCAGAGCAAAACCAAAAGAAACGGTTCAGTTTGTCCATTTGTAACTATTTATAATTAAACGCCTAAGGGTTTAAGTTGTTACAGTTTTTAGCAAAATTTTATGGCATTTTTTTGATGGAGGCAGTAAGGCTGATTTTCTTATATTTGCATAAATACATTTAATAAAATGAAAGAAATATCGGTACAAGAACTAAAAGAGAAAATCGACAACAATGAAGATTTTCAATTAATTGATGTTCGTGAAACATTCGAATATGAAGTTTCTAATCTAAACGGTGAAAATATTCCGTTGGGTGGAATTTTAATTGAGGCTGATAAGGTTGCGAAAGATAAACCAGTAATTATTCAGTGCCGTAGTGGTAAAAGAAGTGCTGCAGCTGTAATGCAGTTAGAACAACAATACGGATTAGATAACCTTTACAATTTAAAAGGCGGGATTTTGGCCTGGCAAGAGGCTTACGATCCGAATATGCCGGTTTACTAAATATAATTATTGAGTTTTTAATGAGTGAATGCTCAGGTAATAAGCCGACATTCGCTCATTAAAAATTTTCTCATTTAATCATTCATTTCCACGTGGGTAAAAAATTTGCTTTAAATATCTTCTATAACCTGGCCATTATCCTTTCTATTTTTGGATTGGTTTGGTGTTACAACAACGCGAAATATCTTCCTGCAGGATTTTTAGTGGGGGTAACCTGCTGCTTGTTTTATTTCAAGTATCAGCTTACCAAAGACATCAGGAAAAGCTTTAAGGAAAAAGATCCAAAATTATAAAAGGATTGAATTGTTGAATGACTGAATGATTGAATGTGCATTTTGGCTATTCATTCCACATCAGCTCATTAACACCTTCAAGTCCTAATCCGGGTAAATCTTTTAAAATATATCTTCCATTTTCGAAAGCCGGAGCGGTAAAAGGATTGTTTTTGGTTAACCATGGACCATCTAAATCTGCCCAGTTGCACAATGGTGCTAACGCGGCTGCAGCTAATGTTGCACAGCTGGTTTCGCTCATGCAGCCAATTAAAACCTTCATTCCAAAAGCACGGGCTTTCAAAATCATCTGATGGCCTTCGTACATGCCACAGCTTTTCATCAGTTTTACATTAATCCCGTGGTAAGCGCCTTTCAACTTGTCCATATCGGCTAAACGCTGTACTGCTTCATCGGCCAGTAGCGGAATCGGGCTGCGTTCGGTTAACCAGGCGTTACCAGCCAAATCATTTTTATCCATAGGCTGTTCAATTAGAACCACACCATTGTTATGCAGCCAGTAAATCAGATCAATGGCCTTAATGCGGTCTTTCCAACCCTGGTTGGCATCAACATATAGAGGCACCTGAGTCATGCTACGGATGGTTTCGATAATCTCCTGATCGTTATCTCTGCCCAGTTTAACTTTGATTACCTTAAAGGCACTGGCATCTTTCAGTTTTTCGCGGATAACTTCGGGCGTATCAATACCAACGGTATAAGAGGTAACAGGCATTTGGGTGGGGGTTGCCCCATAAATTTCATAGCAGGGTTTATTTAAAATTTTCCCTTGTATATCGTTCAATGCAATGTCGATAGCAGCTTTTATAGCGGGCTGTCCGGGCGCAATGCTATCGAGATAGCTAATAATCTCCCCAAAATTGAAAGGATGTTTAAACGCGCTTAAATCTACCTGTTTTAAAAAGCTTGAAGCCGTTTCGTAACTTTCGCCCATGTAAGGCACCATTGAGGCCTCTCCGTAACCTGTAATTCCCTCGTAAGTTATTTTAAGCAGCATTAAAGGTGTGCTGGTTCGGGTAAATTTGGATATCGAGAACGGGTGCTTTAATGCTAATTCAAATTCTTTGTAACTAATCTTCATGATCAATCGTCTTCTAAATAAATAGGGAAATTATTGCCTTACAAAAGTATATTTGTTTATTAACGCAAAAACCTCTGCCATGGAAAACGTTTCAAGATTACGGTATTTTATTTATTTATCCTTAATAATTATTGGAGGATGTACCACAGGAAAGAATGCGCTGCAAAAAGGCGACTACGATGCGTCGGTAAATAAGGCGGTTAGCAGGTTGCAAAACTCGCCTAAAAACACCGAAGCGATGCAGGTGCTTAAAACTGCTTATGATTTGGCCTTGCAGAGTCATTTGCGGAGAATTGATGAGGCCAAATTATCGAACGACTTGTTCAGATGGGAATCGATTATGTACGATTACCAGAAAATAAACCAGCTGGCCGATGATATCAACAGCTGTCCGGCTTGTTTGGCTATAGTGCCCAGCCCTTCGAAATATATCAATGAGCTTGCAGATAGTAAATACATGGCTGCGGGAGCGAGATACAACTCAGGCTTAGGTTACTTAAGGGAAAATAACCGTTTGGCAGCAAAAAAAGCTTATTACGAGTTCGAAAAAACACTGAACCTGCAACCGAATTACAAGGATGCGAAAGCAAAAATGGAAGATGCCTATTGGGCCGCGGTTACCCGTGTAGTGGTGCAACCCATTATTGTAAACAGCAGCCTGTATAAATTAAGTGCCGATTATTTTCAACAGCAAATCGATCAGTTTATTGGTAAATATGCGCGCAATAAATTTGTGATTTTTTATGGAGAGCAGCAGGCTACTGAGCAGAAAATTGTTCCCGACCAGGTATTGAGCCTAAATTTCGATAATTTTGTAGTTGGGCAGACTTACGTGAAAGAACGCGTGGAAAAGCTCAAACGCGATAGTGTAGTAATTGGCGAAACACGGGAAAGAAAACCCATTTACGGCACGGTTAAGGCCACGCTCAGTATTTTTGAAAAGAATATTTCATCTTCAGGCTTGCTGGATATGAGTATTATGGACTGGAATACTAAAAAACTGGTGCGCCAGCAAAAATTTCCGGGAACTTATGTATGGAGAGACAGTTGGGCGAGTTATAAAGGCGACGACCGGGCATTAAGCAAACAGCAACTGGCCATGACAAAACGCAGGGAGCTGCTTCCACCGCCACCAAGTACTTTGTTTCTGGAGTTTACCAAGCCGATTTATAACCAGCTGGTTGATGATATTGGCTATTATTATAATAATTATTAAGGAGCCTACGGGGTTCGTCATTAACGGCTATAGGCAATCCGTCATTCCCAACTTGATTGGGAATCGTAATGCATAAGTTTTAAGATTAGCTTTGCTGAGCACTACATGGTTCTCGACTTCGTTGCACTCCGCTCGAAATGACGACCATGGCTATGTTGTAATCTTTCAAGAATGGGGTATAGCAATTAAACCAGATATAAAAAGAGTCAGCTGGTAACAGCTGACTCCTCTTAAACAGATTCTTCACTATGTTCAGAATGACAGAAACTAGAAAATATACTTCGTACTTAAGAAGTTCGAATCATCTCCTTTAACAATCTCGTTCAAAAGTTTTTTATTGCTATCGGTAAACTTAGTGGCTACCAGTGATCTGATCGAGAACGAACGCAACGCATCTACAACCGAGAGTGTACCTTCGGCACTATCTTTACGGCCGGTAAACGGAAACACATCCGGGCCACGCTGGCACTGGCAGTTGATGTTTACGCGGCTCACCTGGTTAACCAAAGGATCGATTAACGAAGAAATAACCGCTGCGTTGTTACTGAAAATACTCACCTGCTGGCCGTGTGGCGAACCGATTAAGTACTCTATTGGTTCTTCTAAATCATCAAAAGGTACCACAGGTACAATCGGGCCAAACTGCTCTTCGCGGTAAAGTTTCATATTGCTGTTAACCGGATAAACAATGGCAGGATAAACAAAGGTTTCGAGGGTTTGTCCGCCGTTTTTGTTAATTACCTTGGCACCGTGTACAACAGCATCATCGATACAATCTTTTAAATATTCGGGTTTATTTAATTCTGGCAAGGGGGTAAGGTTTACGCCTTTTTCCCATGGCATACCGAATTTTAATTTTTCTACCTCGGCCGATAAACGTTTTAAGAACTCCTGCGCCAGGCTGCGGTGTACATAAACAATTTTAATTGCGGTACAACGCTGTCCGTTAAAAGAAAGCGAACCCAATACGGTTTCAGAAACTGCCAGATCAAGATCTGCATCTTTGGTTATAATGGCTGCATTCTTGGCATCAAGGCCTAAAATGGCCCTTAAACGGTTTACTTTAGGGTGTAGTTTTTTCAGCTCGTTGGCCACCTTGCTCGAACCGATCAGCGTAAGTACATTAATTTTCCCTGATTTCATTAAACCCGGAACAATAGTATTACCTCGGCCGTAAATGGTATTTACCACTCCCTTCGGAAAACTAGAGCGAAAAGCCTCTAATAAAGGGTAGTGCAATAAAGTACCGTGTTTAGGTGGTTTGAATAAAAGCGTGTTGCCCATAATCAAAGCCGGAATTAAAGTGGTAAAGGTTTCGTTTAAAGGATAATTAAACGGCCCCATACAAAGTACTACCCCAAGCGGCGAACGACGCACCTGGGCCACAATACCCTGCTCTATTTCAAAACGCGAAGATTGTCTGTCGATATCTTTTAACGCATCAATGGTAGCATAGATATATTCAACCGTACGGTCGAACTCTTTTACCGAATCGGCATAGGATTTACCGATTTCCCACATAATCAGTTTGGCAACAATCTCTTTTTGCTCAATCATTTTATGGGTAAAGTTTTCTACGCAGGCAATACGATCGGCAACGCTCATGGTTGGCCACTGGCCACGACCATTGTCGTAAGCCGCCACTGCAGCATCTAAAGCTTCTGTCGATTCCTTTTCGGTACATACCGGGAAACTTCCAATCCGTTTTCGTTTTAAACCTTCTGGAGTTTTAATACATACGGGAGAAAAAACTTCGTTAAAAGGTCCGTTCCAGGGTTTCATTTCACCATTGGAAAGGAATTCTTTCTGATTGATTTCTTCCTTGAGCCTAAATTCATCTGGAATCTGGCTCTCTTCAACGAAAATACTTTCGAGGTTTAGCGGTGTACTCAATTTTGGTTTGGTTGTTAGGGTTTATAATTGTTAGTCTATAGTTTAAGTATAGATTAACGTTTTTAAAAAAAGTATTAAGATTTAGGCACTTGTTATGATGCCTAAATCTTTTGTTTTGAATTATTTAACTTCTATCACTTTATATTTCGGAACAAGTGCTTTCATCACTGTCCATCCAATTAAATAAGCAATAGCACAGAAAGAGAAAACGATAAAATAACCTGCCTCTTTACCCTGGAAACCCATAAAAGTCATTTGGGTATCGCCGGCATAGGTAAACAGTACGCCTGAGCCTTTGTTGATGAAAAATGATCCTAAGCCTCCGGCCATACCGCCAATTCCGGTTACGGTAGCAATGGCCTGACGAGGAAACATATCACTTACGGTAGTAAATATATTTGCCGACCAGGCCTGGTGTGCAGCACCTGCAATACCGATGATAATTACCGGTAACCAGTAGGTGTAATGTCCTAAAGGTTGAGCCATTAAGGCCAATAATGGGAAGAAAGCAAAAATTAACATCGATTTCATCCTTCCATCGTAAGGGTTCATGTTTTTCTTACCGATAAAATAAGATGGCAACCAGCCTCCGATAATCGATAACAAGGTAATTACGTACAATATAAATAGTGGGAAAGCACTTTCAGTACCGCTCATTTTGTAAATATCTTTCAGGTAAGCCGGCGACCAGAACAGGTAGAACCACCAAACACCATCAGTCATGAACTTACCAAAAGCAAAGGCCCAGGTTTGTTTAAACTTAAGGCAATCGGTAAATGATAATTTCTTTGTTGGCGATGCTGCAGTAACCGTTTCGCTCACTTGCTCATGCGCAACAATATCCTGCTGGATATAAGCCAGCTCAGTTTTGCTTACACGTGGGTGGTTTTCTGGCTTGCCATAAAGTATAATCCAGAAGAACATCCAGATAAAACCTAAGGCACCAATGATAATGAATGACATTTCCCAGCCATAAGCCTCGGCAATGTACGGTATGGTAACAGGAGCGGCCAAAGCACCAACAGTTGCACCCGCATTAAAGATACTGGTGGCAAATGCACGGTCTTTTTTAGGGAAATACTCTGCGGTAGCTTTAATGGCTGCCGGAAAGTTTCCTGCCTCGCCCAGGGCCAGTACAAAACGGGCAAAAATGAACAGCGAAAGGCTGGTTGATAAAATTAAGGTCGTATTACCAACGGTAGAAAGTGCCTGCTTTGCTCCTGCAAAACTCATGGCCCAGGTACCCGTAATAATGCCTGAAGTGGCAATACCACAAAAAGCGTGGATACATGCACCTACCGACCAGATTCCGATGGCCCAGAGGAAACCTTTTTTGGTATCCATCCAGTCAACAAAACGTCCTGCAACCAACATCGATCCAGCATAAAAAAGAGAGAACAGTGCCGTAATGGTTCCATAGTCGCTATCTGTCCAATGAAATTCGGGAACAAAATAGTCTTTCCATGTAAGTGAGAGTACCTGTCGATCTAAATAGTTAATGGTGGTTGCAACAAATAACAGTGTACATATCGTCCATCTGTATTTGCTCATTTTTGTTTGGCTCATTTCGGTTGTGTGTGGTTAGGGATTGGGGTTATTTACTTTGTTTAATGAGGTTGAGTGCCAGTTGGGTATTTTCGTACAGTTCATCGTAAAGACCTTTGCTCATCACATCTTTACTGATTAGTTTACTGCCCATACCAACTGCGCAAACACCAGCTTTAAACCAGGTTTTTAAGTTATCGGCATCAATTTCTACACCTCCGGTTGGCATAAATAGCTGCCCGGCAAATAAATCTTTAATTGAAGAAATAAATTCGGGGCCTAAAATATTAGCGGGGAAAATTTTAATCAGCATGGCTTTGTGTTCTTGTGCCACGCTAATTTCGGTTGGGGTCATACAACCCGGAATCCATAGCATGCCTATTTTGTTGGCAATTTCGGCAACAGCCGGATTGATAATCGGCGCAACAATAAAATCGGTTCCGGCCTCAATAAAAGCATTCGCATCAGCAGGGGTTTTAATGGTACCAATACCCAAATAAAGGTCGGGCATTTCTGCATCGCGGATTTCTTTTAGCTTTTTAAAATTAGGCAAGGCTGATTTACCGCGGTTGGTGTATTCGAAAACACGAACACCGGCTTTATACAGGGTACGCAATATTTCTACACTTCCTACTTCGCTATCCTGATAAAAAAGGGGTAGCATGCCTTGCTCTAAAATGGCATCTAAAATTTTGTGCTTGTTACTGATCATGGTTATATAATTCGTTTTTCTATATCGGCCACGGTGCTGGTTGTGGCATCACTTGCAATGTATAATTTATCGTATGCGGCTGCGGTAGCAAAATTTAAGGTTTCTTTAGCCGGTAAACCGTTGTAGAAACCATAAATCAATCCGCCCATAAAGCAATCGCCGCTACCCACCTTGTCTAAAATTTCTTCCGAAACATATTCTTCTGAAACGGTTAGTTCGTTGTTGGTATAAATGGCGGTATAATAACGGATGCCTTTGCCGTGATCGAACCTGAAGGTATTGGCTACAGCTTTACATGCCGGAAACAAACTTAATATTTCTTTAGAAGTATCAGTTGCTTGTTGCAGTAACGTTTCTTTTGCATAACCTTCGGTTGGCAGCAAATCGGGGTGGAGTGCTGTACCCAGCATCTTATTTGCAGCCCAAACATTGCCCATAATTAAGGTACAATATTTAGCCAGCTCAGGTAAAATATCGATTGGCTCTTTGCCGTATTTCCAAAGCTTGGCGCGGTAGTTTAAATCTAAAGAGATGGTAATGTTTTTAGCACTGGCGGCTTTAAGTGCTTCCAGGCATACATCGGCAATATTTTGGTTAATGGCTGGGCAGATGGCGCTGAAATGGAACCAGGCTACATCTTCAAAAACTTCGTCCCAGTTAATTTGTCCAACTTTTAAACCCGCATAGGCCGAATTGGCCCGATCGTAAATTACACCAGCATTTTTAAGGTCTTTTCCTTTTGGTAAATAGTAGAGGCCCAAACGCTCGCCATCGTAAACCATTGGCGTAGTATCGATATTGCGGACATTAAGATATTCCACAATTTCGCGGGTTACAGAGTTATCGGGCACAGCCGACAAGTAAGCCGAAGGTACATTCCACAAGGCTAAGGCGGTGGCCACATTAAGTTCGGCACCTCCCACATAAAACGGCAGTTTGTTTTCTTTTAACCATTGGCCATCCATATCCGGACAGATGCGTAAAAGTATTTCACCAAAGCTTAAAACTTTTTTTCCTTTTTTTGATGAATCGAATATTTGGGTACTCATTTTTGTAGATAATCGGCTTTTTTCATGCTGTTTTCTGCAACGGTATGAAAATGGAAGTAAAACGTTTGAAATGCGTTGAATCCAATGAAATTCTTCGTTAAAGCCTGATTTTGGTTAAAATTTAAAGTAATTTTTTGCGTTAAAGTACGAAATATCCTGCACAATTTTACCAACCCACTCCAGGTCGTTAGGCAATTCTCCGTTTTCAATGTCGGTGCCAAACAGGTTACAAACAATCCTTCTGAAATATTCGTGACGTGGGAAAGAAAGGAAACTGCGCGAATCGGTAAGCATACCCACCAGGCGACTTAAAAGTCCCATGTTCGATAGTGCATTTAATTGTTTAATCATACCGTCTTTTTGATCTAAAAACCACCAGGCCGATCCAAACTGTACTTTGCCAGCTACCGAGCCATCGTTAAAATTGCCAATCATGGTGGCAATTAATTCGTTATCGGCAGGATTAAGGTTATAGATGATGGTTTTGGCCAGTTTATCCTGATTGTCTAAACGGTTTAAGAATTTAGAAAGCATACGCGCCTGGCTAAAATCGCCAATCGAATCCCAGCCGGTATCAGGGCCTAATTGCCTTAACATGCGGGCATTGTTGTTGCGTAGTGCACCTAAATGGTATTGCTGTACCCAGCCTTTTTCGTGGTCCCATTCGGCAAAATAAACCAGCATGGCTGATTTGAATTTCAGGTTCTCTTCGTAAGAAATTCCTTTTTTACCACGGATTTTATCAAAAATAGCGCTGATTTCGGCTTCGGTATAATCTTCGGCATAAATTTGCTCTAAACCATGATCAGATACCGAACAGCCATTAGCTGCAAAGTAATCGTGACGGCTTTTCAACGCATCGATATAATCCTGAAAACTGCTGATGGTTTTATCCACTACGCTTTCCAGTTTATCAATGTATTCGTTTAAACCTTCAATATCATCGCTGTTCATGGCCTTATCTGGACGAAAAGCAGGTAACATTTTAAGGTTTGCACCTTCTCTCGCCAATTGCTGGTGAAAGTTCAGGCTATCTAAAGGATCGTCGGTAGTGCAAACCGATTCTACATTCATTTTTGCCAATAAGCCACGTACCGAATATTCGGGTGTTTGCAGTTTAGCAGCGCATTCCTCGTAAATTTTCTGTGCGGTTTTGCCCGAAAGTAAATCAGTAATGCCGAAATAACGCTGAAGTTCTAGATGTGTCCAATGGTATAAAGGGTTACGCAAAGTGTAAGGGACGGTTTCTGCCCATTTCTCGAACTTTTCAAAATCTGAACCTGCGCCAGTGATATATTTTTCATCCACGCCATTGGCACGCATGGCCCGCCATTTGTAATGGTCGCCGGCCAGCCAAACCTGGCTCATATTGGCAAATTGTGTGTTGTTGGCAATTTGCTCCGGGATGAGGTGATTGTGGTAATCTATAATGGGTAATGGTTTGGCAAAATTGTGGTAAAGTTTCTCCGCAGTTTTGCTTTCCAAAAGAAAATTTTCGTCTAAAAAAGGTTTCATGCTATGGTTAGATGTACGATATGAATGTTGTTCTGGTCATATCTGGTTAATATTTCTGTTTGTTCCGGCTTGTGTCTCCACAAGCCGGAATTAAGATTAAGTTTAATCTTTGTGGTCAGTGCGGACACTGACCATGGCGCAATTAAAGGCTCACACCGCGTTTCCACGGAATAAAATCGTCTTGATTTAATAAGACGGCCTTTGGAATCACCTCGCCGCTTGCGGCTTTAATGCAGTATTCCAAAATATCCTCGCCCATTTGTTCGATGGTTTTTTCGCCTTCGATAACCGGACCACAATTGATATCGATAATATCGCCCATACGTTTGGTTAGGGCATTGTTGGTCGATACTTTAATGGTTGGGCAAACGGGATTTCCGGTAGGTGTACCCAGGCCGGTGGTAAATAAAATGAGGGTTGCGCCCGATGCCGCTTTACCTGTAGTGGCTTCTACATCGTTACCGGGTGTACAAACTAAATTGAGGCCTGGTTTGGTTGCAGGTTCGGTATAATCCAAAACATCTTCAACCGGCGATGTACCACCTTTCTTTGCAGCACCGGTGCTTTTTATCGCATCGGTAATTAAGCCATCTTTAATGTTGCCTGGTGAGGGGTTCATGAAAAAGCCCGAACCTACATTTTCGGCCGATTGGTTGTAAGCTGTCATTAACTGGATAAACTTACGAGCAGCAGTTTCGTCTTTAGTACGGTCGATTAGCTGTTGTTCCGCGCCGCATAGCTCAGGGAACTCAGCCAGCAGTACTGTTCCGCCTAAAGCTACTAATAAATCGGAGGTATAACCCACCGCAGGGTTAGCGCTAATGCCACTAAAACCATCGCTACCGCCACATTTAACGCCCAATACCAATTTGTTTAATGGTGCTGGCTGGCGTTCTATTTTATTGATTTCGGTTAAGCCGATAAAAGTTTTTCTAATGGCTTCTTTAACCAGTTGTTCTTCACTTTGCGATTGCTGCTGTTCGAAAACAAATAATGGTTTATCGAAATTAGGGCTGCGGTGTTTCAGGTCTTCCATAAAATCATGCACCTGCAGATTCTGGCAGCCCAGACTTAAAACGGTAACACCGGCCACATTGGGGTGATCGGCATAAGCCGCCAATAACTTGCTCAAAACGGCAGCATCCTGACGGGTACCACCACAACCACCCTGGTGATTTAAGAACTTTATACCATCAACATTTTTAAAAACACGGTTGGCTGATGGATTGGCCTGCCCGATGGATGCGGGATCAGCCTCTGCTAAAATTTCGCCGTTTTTATAAGCTTCTACCAGCTGGTGTGCGTACGATTTGTATTTGTCGGTTACAGCATACCCCAGTTCGTTATGTAAAGCTTCGCGAATTACATCAAGGTTACGGTTTTCGCAAAAAACAGTTGGGATGAATAACCAGTAATTGGCTGTTCCCACGCGGCCATCGCTGCGGACATAACCATTAAATGTACGGCCTTCAAATTTAGAAACATCAGGTGCCTGCCATTCGTAATGGTACGGACGGAATTCGAAAGGATCAGACGCATGTTTGGTATTTTCGGTATCCATTAAGCCACCTTTTAGGATGAAATGCTGTGCCTTTCCAACCAACACACCATACATAATAATGTGGTCGCCCTGGTTCATATCCTGCATAAAAAATTTATGCTTGGCCGGAATGTCATCCTGTAAAATATAGTCCTGCCCATCGTGGATAACAGTTTCGCCTTTTGCCAGGTTTTGAAGCGCAACCAAGACATTATCGTTAGGATGGATTTTTAAAATTCTCGTAACCATTTTATATTGTTCTTTCTGAATGCAAGTTACCTAAAGTTTCTTTTGCACCTTTATTTTGTAATAAATCAACGTACGATTTTACGGCCGCGTTAAAGCCGGGGTAATTGTTTAAGTTTTTATCCCAAAGACGTCTGTCGCCAAGGGTATTGTCTACCACAGATTCAGGATTTTTCCAGTATTCGTTTAAAATTCCGGCAAATTCATCGTCAATAGGGTAAGTTTTTCCGTTTAAGTTTGCAACAAAAGCATCGCCATCTTTAGCTACATTCATGAAAAGGATGTAGGCCGCTACACCCAGCGCAGTAAGCTGAGGCACCTCATTTTTTAAGGCGTAGTACCTTCTGATTAAAGGCATGTTGCGCATCTGCAATTTTGAAGTGTAGTTTAAGGTAATGGCCTGCCACTTGTGCTCTAATGCCGGGTTACTGAAACGGTCGATTACACTTTTTGCAAAAGCAAGGGCTTCTTCGTAAGTAATGTCTTCGTTTACCACAACTGGGGCAATTTCATCCTGCATCAGTTTTAGCACGTGGGCCGAAAACTCTTCGTTGGCCATGGCTTCTTTTACCGTATTAAAGCCGGCTAAAATGGCCAGCCCACAGCTAATGGTGTGGGTTCCGTTCAATAAACGGAGTTTTAATTCTTTAAATTTATCGATTGATGGAACAATGAAAATCCCTTTATCAGCTTTGGCAAACGATAAGATTTCTTTTACTTTTTCGCTCGATGATTCGATGGCCCAAAGTCTGAAAGGCTCTGCCATGATCATCAGTTCATCTTCGTAACCCAATTCGCTTTCAATGGCTTTTTGCTCGGCTGCAGGTAATTTTCCGGGTACAATCCGATCGACCAGGGTTTTGCAGAAATGATTGGCGGTTTTTAACCAGTTTTCGAAATCCCAGCCCAGTTTGTTCTGAATAGCCAGGTTCAGTACAATCTCTTTTAGTTTATCTGCATTATCGCTAATCAGTTCGGTTGGCACGATTACCATCCCGCTTTCTGCCGAACCGTTAAAGGCTTTGTAACGTTCGTGCAAAAAGGCAAGCAATTTGCCCGGGTAAGATTGTGGTGGGTTATCGGTAATTTTATCTTCACTTTTAACAATACCCACTTCGGTAGTATTCGAAATTACCACCTGCATTTCGGGCTGATGTGCTGCTTTTAAAATTTCAGCCCAGTCCTGTGTAGCCGATAGCACACGGCTGATTGATGAATTGATGGTATTTTCCTCAACGTTAACCCCATCTTCAATACCTTTAACACACAGGGTATACAGGTTGTCTTGTTGTGAGAAAGCATCGGCACCACCTTTTGAGGTCGATTTAACAACCAATACGCGGCCATT
This sequence comes from Pedobacter ghigonis, assembly GCF_903166585.1. GTDB lineage: Bacteria > Bacteroidota > Bacteroidia > Sphingobacteriales > Sphingobacteriaceae > Pedobacter > Pedobacter ghigonis. The sequence continues at coordinate 156,943 of NZ_CAESCM010000004.1, read as the reverse complement.
AAAAATACCCTGACGGTTGGCCTTATCGATGAAATAATCGGGTAAACCACGCAGTAAAACGCCTGTACCAAACTGGATTACTTTTTCTGGTAATGCCAAAATTTCAGCGCCTGGTTTGGTAACCTTTTCGCTGCTGATGCTGTTTAAATTTTCTTTGTTTAAAATCATTGGTCTTCCAATTTCCGTCATTGCGAGGCACGAAGCAATCTTAAAGCGGTAGTGATGCCCAGCTATAGTAGTAGGATTGCTTCGTGCCTCGCAATGACGAGTTATACAATGTTTATTTCCCGTTTGTGGCTAACCACTTCGGATATTCTTTTTCTATAAATTTTTGTGCCCAGCTACCGTACCAGGCATAACCGTTTCTGCGTTCGGGAATCAGCTCTTCCAGTTTTAACTTAATGCTGTTGTCCCTGTCGCCGAAAATCGGGATGTTTTTATCGAGGTCGTAAAAACGCGCCCAAACCACTGATGACTGATCGGCAACCAGTGCCGCACTTTTTTCTTTGGTTTTCGGGTCGGTGCCCCTTTCGAAACGATAACCTGCAATTTTGTAGGTATTAAACCAATTGTAGGCAGCGGTTATGGCGGCTTTAATTTCGGGCGAAGGATTTTTAAAACGCATTAAAAAACGGGTAATGCCCATCGATTCGCTTGTGCTTAAAGATGCAGGCTCAAAATTCCGTGCTTTTGCAGGTAACAGGCTGTCTTTATCGTATTGTGCAGCCCAAATGGTTAATGCCCCGTTTTGTTTAACCTGTGTTTTTAAAATGCAGCTTATGCCTTTTGAAACTGCTTTTTCCGCTTTTGGAATATAAGCCGCATTCACGACTTCAAAATCATTTTTTTGGGTTACAATGTCTTCGAGGATATCGAGTACATTAATCATGGCATCATCGTTATAGGTGATCTCTGAACGGTAAAGTGCTTTATCCGGATAATATTGTGGCCAGCCACCATTGGCATACTGTGCTTCCAGGATATAATCAATTCCTTTTTCAGCCGCCTTCAAATAGCTTGCGTTCTGTGTTTTTTTATACGCTTTAACTAAATAAACTACCTCCCTGCTGGTTGCTTTATTATCGAAGGTGGCATGTAAATCTTTAGTGGCTTTTATCCTGGCCAAAAGCTCAGGCGTTAAGCTTGCTCCATAGTTAACCACACTTTTATCTTCCAGTTGTTTTGGCCAGCCACCATTACCCAGCTGATAAACCAACATTTTTTCAGCGGTCGAATCTGTAGGCTGCTGCGCAAAGCACGACAGCATAAGTGTGCTACAAATCAGGGTTAATACTATTTTTATTTTCATTTTTTTGTTTGTTAGTTTTTGCCAGGGATGCCTGATCCGGGCCTGTTTGCTATGGAGGCACAGATTAACACGGAATGCTTTTCTTTTTCATGCGCCCATGGTTCGTGTCATCACGAACCATCATTTATTTCTTGCCCGGAACCTGCTTCGTTAGCCAGTTTACCAGATCGTTTGTTGCTTTAAAGTTTTCAAAATCTGTAGGTAACTTTCTGCCATCAATGTATTCGTTGTAAAACCAGGGATCTCCAACCGCGAAAACTGTTCCTTTACCATATTTTGCAGTAGCAATCAGTACATCGCCATTATCGGTCAATGCTGAAACGGCTGGCGCTTTAGCTACGATTGTCGAAATTTCTTTGATGTAAACTTTTTTAGCGGTTTTAAAAATTGCATTTCCTTCAGGGATTTTTACTGCCCCTTGTTCGAAGTTTGCACCCTGCACTTTATTGCGGCTGTCTTCATTGAATTTAATCCCGAAAGTTTCTGGCAGTACATTGAATTTGCTGATTTCGCAATTGCCCGCATCATTTAACAGCAAGACCAAAACTCCACCTGCTTTAACCCAGGCCGCTATTTGTTTAGCATAATCGGCATTCATGAAATTCGGATTGGCTGTTTCTTTTTCGGTATCCGGATCTACAATGATATAAATGTCGCTTCCTTTTAAGTTTGCGGCTGTTGGTGCGGCTTTAAGCGTAGTAGTTTTTGCACCTGCATCGTTAAATATTTTACCAAAAAGCGAGAATCCGTTGTTATCGTCTTCTTCCCAAACATAATGAAACGGGATTTTATCGCCCGTTGGCCCGGTTATGTATTCGTTGTTGAAGAAATTATCGACAGTTACGGTTAAGCTCTTGCCGGTTTTAGGCAACGCTGCAATTTCCATTTCGGCCGAAGCACAGATGAAAGCGCCAACTCCTTTCGGATCGTTGGTGATTACTTTTTCGCTGATGTAGTATTCAAAACTTCCATCACGGTATTTAGGTTTGCCGCCAAGCCCGGAAACGGAAACGGTTTTGGTGAGGTTGATCCTTTCGTTGCCGGCAGGCTCAACAAATTCTTTCTTTAAACCCGCGTATCCTTTATTAGCGGCAGCCATAAAAGATGAGGCTAACCAACCTTTGCGCACGCCTTTGGCCAGGCCATACACAAACATACTCGAAGCCGAACTTTCCAGGTAATTTCCTTTTCTGGTGGGCATATCTAAAATATCGAACCAAACACCCGATTTAGGATCCTGGTATTTTACAGCAGCAGTTGCCGTACGGTTTAGAATGGCTAACAATTCAGCTCTTTTAGGATGATTGGCGGGGAAATTATCGAGCACATCAACCAATGCCATGATGTACCAGCCCATAGCTCTGGCCCAAAAATTGGGTGAGCGACCAGTTGTTTTATCGGCCCATTGCTCAGCCCTGCTTTCGTCGTAGCCATGGTACAATAAGCCTGTTTTATTGTCGCGCGAGTTTTGCTCCATTAAAATAAACTGTTTGGCGATATCGTCAAAAGCAGCATCTTTTTTCATCAGTTTGGCATATTCTGCATAAAATGGCTCGCCCATGTACAATCCATCCAGCCACATTTGGTTCGGATAAATTTTCTTATGCCAGAAACCACCTGCTTTGGTTCGCGGTTGTTGCTGTAACTGATCATAAAGTTTGGTTGCCGCCAACAGGTATTTCTGCTGTCCGGTAACTTTGTAAAGCAACAGCAACGAGCGACCGTTTTTAACGTTATCGATGTTAAAATCTTCGGCTTTATAGGTGCTAATGTTGCCTTCTTTATCTAAATAGGCATCCATCGAGCTTTGCACATATTTAAAATATTTTCCCTCGCCTGTATTGCGCCAAACCGCTGCTGCACCTTCTAAAACTACGCCCATATCGTAAGTCCATTTCGGACCTTTCGCGCCTTTAAGTAAGGTGGTATCCTGAAACAGTTTTTCCATTGCCGTTAAGGTTAGCTGTTCAGATAATTTCTTTTGTGCCAAGCCATTTTGCACGAAAACAGTAAGGAACGCTAAGGTTGCTGTAAGGTATATGATTGATCGCTTCATCTTAATTATTTTGAAATCTCCAATACAGATTGATTTACTTCGGTGCCAAAAGCTGATGTTTTTTTGGCTTTTGAAACATCGGTTCCTGTTATTTTTAGGGCTTTTGTTTTTTCGCCAGTAATGTCGAACAAAAGTTCAGCACCATTTTTATACTGAAGCCCGTTGATATTGATATTGCTGCCATTTTGTACGTGCACAACCGGATTGGTATCTTTGGTAATAACCTTAACGTTTTTAAGGAAAATATTCGAAGCCTCAATAATTTCAATGCCTTTTTTAGATTGAATGGTTACGTTTTCGAGGTGAATATCCTTGATGTTCATTTCGGGTAAACCCCTGAAAAAGATTGCTTTTTCGGCACCATTGGCTACTACATCCTTAATGTAGAAATTTTTAAACTGAGGAGTTGCTTCGGTAGCCGGAACGGTAACGGTTTTAATGGCTTCGCGTTTTTCGCCTGCCAAAGGAACCGGATCAACAGCTGCATAATACATGTCGAACAAAATAGCTTCACCGGGGATATCGATCATGTTAATGTTGTTTACATAAATATTTTCGACCACACCGCCGCGACCACGCGTGGTTTTAAAACGCAGACCAATATCGGTGCCAATGAAAGAACAGTTGTATACCCAGATATTTTTGGCTCCGCCGCTCATTTCGCTTCCGATAACGAAACCACCATGCGCGTGGTAAACCACATTGTTTCTGATAATTACATTTTCGGTAGGTACACCACGTTTGCGGCCAGCTTCGTCCCTGCCAGATTTAATGCAGATACCATCATCGCCAACATCAAAAGTGCTGCCCTCAATCAATACATTTTTGCACGATTCTACGTCAACACCATCGCCGTTTTGTGCAAACCATGGGTTTTTAACTTGCAGGTTTCTCAAAGTCAGGTCTTCGCAAAGCAAGGGGTGCAGGTTCCAGGCGGGTGAGTTTTGAAAGGTTACACCTTCTAAAAGCACCTTTTTGCAACCGGTTAATACCACCAGGTTAGGGCGGAGAAAGTCTTTAATATCTTCATAATCGGCAGCAGTTTTACCCGCTTCAATTACCCCGGCATTTTTGGTGTTCGAGCCTTTAACCGTTTTTTCTGATGGGTACCACATTTTGCCATCGGCCCTTACCACGCCACCAGAGGCTACCAGTGTTTTCCATTGGGTTTCGGTAAGCTTATCTTTTTTTACCATGCGCCATGCACCGCCGTTTCCATCAATAATACCTGCGCCGGTAATGGCTATATTTTGTAGGTTAACCCCCGAAATAGGGCTTTGGTTACGCCAGGCCGGTTGTCCTTCCCAGTTTCCCTGAACCAGTTTATATTGGTTAAAGTCATCGGTGAACTGTAAGATGGCATCGCGTTTTAGATGTAGATTTACATTACTTTTTAATTCAATTGGTCCGGTTAACCATAGGCCGGAAGGGATTAACACCACACCGCCACCTTTTTGACTTACAGCCTCAATGGTTTTGTTAATGCTCTGTGTATTTAAAAAAAGCCCGTCGCCTTTAGCACCAAAGCTGGTAATGCTGGTGGTGTCGTTTTTAAATTTAACCTGCTGAATAACGGGCAATGCTTGCTTTTGTTGAGCAATAGCCGAACATGCAGCTGATATTAAAATACATGTGAGCGCTATTTTTGTCCGGCAGAAACTACCTGTTATCTGTTTCATTGTTGATGCTGTTAAATTATATTTGGTTAATCGTATAACAAGTGTACGTTGTTTGCTCCTAAAACAGAAGAGAAATCTATGCAATCGTTGCCGGAAAATAAACGCAAAAAGCACCTTGTTTAAGGTGCTTTTGTTTTGATTGTCAGTTATTTAAATGATTTATTTGCCCTCCGGAAGCCAGCCTCGGAAAACGTTTTCCAAAATATAGGCACTGTACTCAATATCCGTTAATTGGTGAGACCATTTGGCCCTCGCATTTGGATCTGCGCCCTTTCCAACACTTTTGTATTCAGCATAGTAGGCGGTTTGTTCATTGCTGGTCTTGCCCCAATTGTTCCAGCCTTCCGGGCGGATCAAATCGGGTAATGTGCAGTTTAGATAAGCCACTTTTGCATAAGGTCGCCAGGGCCTTCCTAAATAGAAGCTGTTTGCCGGGGCATCGCCTTTAACAGTACATTTGTTAAAAACATACCCAAATTTGGTAGTATCGGCGGTTGATGCTGCTGTAATGTAACCTGCCTTTTTGCAATAAAGCGTACAGTTTTCGAACCAGGCGGTTGCTGCGCCAAAAATGAAATCGACTGTACCTTCAATGTAACAGTTTTTATAATACTGGCGGTTGTTGCCGCCGTAGGTATAAAGCGTATCCTGAAAGCCCAAAAACCTGCAATTGATGAAAACCGATTTATCGCCACCGGCCCAAACCGCTACGGCCTGTCCAACCGGACCTGACGAATTTTCGAAAGTGATGTTCTCTGCCGAGAAGCTTTCGCCGTAAATGTAAAAGCTGGATGAACCTGAGGTGCCCTTTTCTTCGCCAAAGGTGTTTTTCTTTTGGGCATAATCATCGTAAGTTAAAATGGTTTCGTTAAGGCTTTCGCCAATCAGTTTCACATTTTTCTTCGATGCTGCTAAAATCAGTTTTTCTTTGTAAGTGCCTTTTTTAATGAAAATTACGGTGGTTTTATTTCGGAAATCGGGTACTGCATGGATGGCTTCCTGCACCGTTTTAAAATTCCCGCTCCCATCGGCAGCAACAATAAAATCGGGTTTAATCTCTTTTGCATGTGCTGCAAGGGCAATGACTATTAAAAAGAATAAGGCAATTGTTTTCATATCGATTTGGTTAGGTATAAAATAAAATCGGCCACGCAAAAGTATGAACTTCATCACGCAGCCGTGTTTTAAAATATATGATGAACAATTTTAAACATTAATATCCGCCGGAAAGAAGTTTTAGCGAAATTAAAAGATGCAAACGATGTCGGGAACGATTGCACAATATCTGTTTGCCTTGGAATAAAAAAAGGCTTAATCTTGTTGGTAAGCCATTGCTAGCCAAATATTACGAAAAACAGCATTGTAAAATGAAATACTTCCTTAGTTCGATCCTTATTATAGGTTTTGTTGCTGGCACATTTGCGCAGCAAAATCCGTCAAATAAATATGTTTCTAAAGTTTGGGTGTCGGATCAGGGCAACGGAACTTATCAAAATCCGGTTGTAAACGCCGATTATTCCGATCCGGATGCTATTCGAGTAGGCGACGATTTTTATACGATTGCCTCCAGCTTTGATGCTGTTCCGGGTTTGCCGATTTTGCATTCCAAAGATCTGGTGAACTGGAAAATTATTGGCCATGCCTTAAAGCGCCAGCCTCCTTTTGATCATTTTGAGAAAACACAACATGGCAATGGGGTTTGGGCACCTGCTATCCGTTACCACAATGGCGAATTTTACATTTATTACCCTGATCCGGATTTCGGGATTTATGTGACCAAAGCCAAAAAGATTACCGGCGATTGGTCTGCACCACAATTGGTTGCTGCCGGTAAGGGTTTAATAGATCCCTGCCCTTTTTGGGATGAAGACGGAAAAACTTACCTCGCTTATGCCTATGCAGGTAGCCGGGCTGGAATTAAAAGTGTTTTGGCCATTATGCCGCTAAGCAGCGATGGGATGAAAACAACAGCCAAAGGTCGCATTGTTTACGACGGACATGAGCTCGATCCCACTATTGAAGGGCCTAAGTTTTATAAACGCAACGGCTATTACTATTTGTTTGCACCTGCAGGGGGTGTTTCTACTGGCTGGCAGCTGATTTTGCGAAGTAAGAATGTTTACGGGCCTTACGAAAGAAAAGTAGCCATGGATCAGGGTAAATCGACCGTTAACGGCCCGCACCAGGGTGCCTGGGTGAATACTCAAACCGGCGAAGATTGGTTTTTACACTTTCAGGATAAGGATGCCTATGGCCGTGTGGTACACTTACAACCCATGAAATGGATTAATAACTGGCCGGTAATTGGTGTGGATAAAGACGGTGATGGTATTGGCGAGCCGGTTGCAGTTTATAAAAAGCCGAATGTGGGTAAAGTATATCCGATCGAAAATCCGGCTGAAAGTGATGAATTTGGAACAGTTGATTTAGGCTTACAATGGCAGTGGCAGGCAAACCCGCAAGCCACCTGGTGGTTTACCGATGCCAGCAAAGGAGTTTTAAAATTATATACATCTAAAATACCTGATGAGGCTAAAAATCTTTGGGATGTACCCAATTTATTGATGCAGAAGTTTCCTGCTGATGAGTTTAGGGTAACCACCAAACTTAATTTTAAGCCCAACCCTAAATTGGAAAATGAAAGCACCGGCTTGGTCATTATGGGGAGAAGCTATGCCCAGATTAGCGTTAAGCGTAAAAAGGATGGCTTATACCTGATGTATGGTGTTTGCCAAAGTGCAGATAAAGGCAAGCCTGAAAATGAAATGGAAATTGCCAGATTAAATCCGACAACTGTCGGATCGGTATCGGTGCAGTTAAGGGTGCAGGTAGTTAATGGAGCAAAATGCCGGTTTAGTTACAGCGAAGATGGTATTACCTTTCATCTGGTTGGCGACGAGTTTCAGGCTACAGCCGGGCAATGGATTGGTGCAAAAATGGGCTTGTTTGCCATACGCGATACACAGACAAACGATTCGGGAATTGCCGAATACGATTGGTTTAGGGTGGAGCCAATTAAATAATTGATCAGCAAAATGAAACACTCTAAAATTATTATTGCAGTTGTGGCTACTGGTTTTTTACTGATGTCTTTCATCACCAAACCTGGGCCCGTTAAGGTTTATTTAATTGGCGATTCGACTGTTGCAGATTATACCTTAGATGAGGGGTACTTGCAAAAGAAATATCCGCTTACCGGCTGGGGACAGGTTTTTCAATCCTTTCTGCAAAAAGATAGCCTGAAAAAATTAAGCCAACTGATAAAAAGTGATAGCGCTTTGGTGGTTGATAAGGCAAAAGGAGGCAGGAGCACGCGTAGTTTTTTTGAAGAAGGCCGGTGGAAAGAAGTTTTAGATAGTTTACAGAAAAACGATCTCGTATTGATTCAGTTCGGCCACAACGATGCCGCAAAAGATAAACCAGAACGCTATGTAGATATACCAGGTTACAAAGATTTTTTAAAAATGTATGTAAATGAAACCCGGGCAAAAGGTGCGTTACCCATCCTGATTACACCGGTTACACGCAATTACCCCTGGAAGGATGGTAAGTTGGGCAGTGCTCATGGCGAATACCCGCAAGCCGTAAAAGAGGTGGCCAAAGCATTGCATGTGCCGCTTATTGATTTAACCACACTTTCAGCCGGATTCTTTACCACAAAAGGTCAGGAATATGTGCGTAAAAATTACTTTATGAATTTAGATTCGGCCAGGTATGAAGCTTACCCGAAAGGGCAAAAAGACAATACCCATTTCCAGCCGGAAGGTGCTAAGGAAGTCGCAAGGTTAGTATTTGGGGAGCTAAAAAAGATTAAAAACCTATCAGATTTTTAAAATCTGATAGGTTTGGAAATTTTATCCAACAATTACTTTGGAGGTAATGGCAATTCTGTTCCAGGCGTTAATGGTAACAATGGCCATAATGATATTGGTGATTTCAGTTTCGCTAAAGAAACTGGCCACTTTGTTATAGGTAGCATCCGATACATGGTTGCTAATTAAAGTTACCTCTTCAGTTAAAGCAATAACCGCTTTTTCTTTTTCGGTAAACAGGGTGGTTTCTTTCCATGCGCTTAGCAAATACAGCCTTTGTTCGGTTTCGCCAATTTTGCGTGCATCGGCTGAGTGCATGTTTAAACAAAATGCACAGCCGTTAATTTGCGATGCCCTCATTTTAATCAGCTCTGAAAGAATCGGATCGATTTTACTGGCTGATAAATATTTTTCTAAAGCGTACATGGCCTGGTATGCTGCCGGATCTACTTTTGGGATATCAATTCTGCTTTCCATTTTTTTATTGTTTTTGATTACGATGTAAAGTTCCGCATCCTAAGCCTTAAAAAACTTAATGTAGTTTAAGAAATGCTTCATTCGTTTTCGTCATGTTAAATTTATTTCAATATCTCTCAGGTAATAGAGACCCTGAAATAAATTTAGGTTGACGGGATTTAGATTAAAAATTCAAAGAGAATTCCTTAAGGGATGAACACTCGTCCTATTTTCAATTAAATTGATCTCTTCGCTCTGATCTTACTCAAAAACTCAGGCGTAAAGCCAAGGTAAGAAGCCAGCATGTATTGTGGTACCCGCTGTACAAATTCGGGGAAGAGCTGGTTAAAGTGGCGGTATCTTTCCTCCGCAGTTTGGCTGTACAGATACCTGATCCGCATTTGGGAGGCCTGGTGGTTTTTTTGTAAAATCAGCCTGAAATACCTTTCCAGTTTAGGTAACTTATGGAACATTTCGTCGTAATGATGATGTTCAATGGCAATCATCTCGGTATTTTCTGCTGCCTGAATATAAAATTCTGAAGTTTTTTGAAAGAGGAAGCTGGTTAAGTCGGTAATCCACCAGTTTTCGATAGCAAATTGTGTGGTTTGCTCGGCACCTTTAATGTCGATAAAATAGAGTCGGAGGCAACCCTTTACCACAAAGTAATTGGCCCTGCAGGTTTGCCCTTCTTCCAATAAAAAAGCTTTCTTTTTAACCGAAAAAGATTTGAGTAATGAGGCAAGAAGTTCCTGCTCATCGTTACTCAAATCTATAAATTTATTAATATGGTTATAAAGTGCGCTGTACATTATTAATTTTCAAAGCTAAATTAATAATAATTCAGGCTTACATATCTGCCGCTTTCAAAATATCGCTGGCATAGTTGCCCCAATCTTTTAAAGCTCCTTTTAGAATATCGCTCAGCTGCTTTTTACTGACAGGTTTACCTTTAGCGGGCATTTTGAGCTGCGTAGTCGCTACTTCTGTATCTTTTACTGCGGTAGCAAACCAGGTAATATGCTCGCGCGGTAAAGCCACTCCTAATATCATACCTGGTAATCCGCTAAAAGTTTCAGGGCCGCCCGAAACCGGAATTAAATCAGTATAAAAGGCCACAACATAAATCGAATCCATGATTAGTGCATTTGCCCTGCGACAATTATAACCGGCAATTTCCCTGAATTCATCAGTTATTTTCCAGTTTATTTTACGTACAGAATCTTTAACCAGGTAGGTTTCCTCGTAAACCGATTTTTGATTGATACTGGTTGAGTTTTTTAAATTGGTTAAAATAATGTTGCTCTGCTTGGCCGAGGCAAAATTACTTGCCCAGTTGTTGCCAACACTTTCGTCGGGTATTGGATTAAAGTACGTTTGATCATTTTTAAAAATAAGTTCGCTTTTTAAAGTTTTAAACTGCGGATTATTTTTCTGATACTGTTCGAAGGCCTGCGCACTCCAGAAATTATCGGGGTAACGCTTAATCTGGTCTTTAAGCAAGGCGTATATATTTATCTTTTTCTCGAATTGAATCGTACCCTGGTGTACAAACCTTGCATGTTGTGCCATTGCATAATTTATCGTGCAAAAAAGCATCATTATGGCATATCTTAATTTCATTTTATAATAATTTTAAAAGATCAGGTATATAATATTTAGTCTTTTTTGGTTGATTATTTTTGAGGTGCTCCACCTCCCATTTTATTAAAATCCCAAACCAGCGAGAACATAAAATAACGGCTAATGTTGTTGTAGTTGGTTTGTGTGATCATGTTGGAATAAGCATACCTTCTGAAGCCACGGTTCTGGTTAAACAAATCGTTTCCGCGAATAGTAAATTTCAGGTCTTCCTTTTTAAAGAAAGATTTAGTGATGGAAGCATTAACCACAATCTGCTCGAAACTGGTATCAAAAGCTTGCGAACTTGGGGTATAAGTATATTCGCCATCGGCCTGAAGTTTAATTTTCTTCGGTAAGGTAAAGCTCATGCCTCCCCAGCCCTGCATACCCCATCCCTTGTTGGCGCGGTCTTTTTGTAAAGATGTTACCTGAGAATTGTAGCTTGGGCCAAAACTCAGATAAATTTCACTCTTATCTTTATAACGGTTAATGTTTATCGACGGACTGAAGCGGGTGGTTGTTATTTCGTTTAATTCGGTAACATCGCTTAACTGGCTTTTTACATAATTATAACTGGTATTGCCACCTGCATTTAAATTGAGGCCAATATTTGTATCAAATAAAAACTTCAGTTTTCTACTAATACCGCCATAAAAATTATAGTTAATAGGTGTTTTATCGGTTAAGTTAACCGATTTGGCGATTGTTTTACCAACAGCATCGGTTTGGGTGTTGCTTACAATAGCTTTGTTTACGAAACCAAAACTACCGCTGATATATAGTGACTGTTGTGTTAAAACTTTATAGGAGTTATAATTAACATTAAAACGGCTATCAAACGATGGTGCCAGATCTGGATTACCTTCAGGTTGATATAGTGGGTTATCGTTAACCCTTACTGGTTGCAACTGGCTAACTGAAGGTTGAGTGGTATTTCCGTTATAGCCAATGCGTAAAGATTTTTGGGCAGAGAATTTATAGAGGTAGCTTGCTTGCGGTAACCAGTTAACAAAACTTCTGTTGTAGGTTTTGTTCGAAAGCTGTTCTATCTGATCGAAATTTACTGCACTGATCCTGCTACCTAAACTAATGGTTGTTTTGGGTTTTCTGTAGTTAAAAACTGCTCCACCCTGATGGATGTATTGTGTAGCTTTAAAGTCGTTACTAAACTCTGTATCCAGTACATCGTAATTTCCCGGTGTAGACTGATTGAAAGATCTGCGGTCTGAGCGACTATCGTTAAGCACGAAACCATAGTTGAGTACCAAAGCCACTGCTTTAGTAATTGGTTCGTTATAGGTTACATTGGTGTTAAAAATGGCGCTTCGGGTATTATTGGTTTTGTACTGATCGGTTACTTCACCACTGGTTTGTGCTCCCAATGCATCGAAGTATTTAACATCCGAATGCAGAAAACCTGTGCCGTTAATCTGGTTTAATTTTTGACTAACACTAATCGAATAGTTTCGGCCTAATTTTTTAAGTTTTTTGGTATAAAGTGCAGATATATTAAAGTTCTGCTCCTTACCATCATTGCTGGTTGTTTGATCATTGCTGTTTAGCAAAGAATCATCACCTCTTCGACCCTTACTGTTTGAGCTGGAGGTATTGTCGCTATTTTTCAATGTGCCGTCAACAATTACTTTAAGGTTGCTTGTGGTATCTAATTTAATGGTATAGGTAGCATCCAGTTTTTGCCTGAATACATTCCGGTCAGAGTTTTCGTCGGTATTGGTGTTAATAATTCCATCTGGTAAATTGTTCTGGCTGATTGTATTTTTAGTGGTTTTAATGCCTAAAGCACCCAATTTGTAATTGGTATTTATGGTTTCTTTATCATCGTTCCACTTATTATCGTAATGCGCACCTCCTGTTATAGCTCTGGGTATACCTTCGCCATAATAGCTGCCACTTTCCAGTTCATCACCTCCGCCATAGCTAAACCACATACTGCCATCGTCGCTCACTTGCATATTATCGCCGCTTGTGCCTAGTTTATTATTGTCTTGCCAGCTCAAGCCGGTTGTACCATTATTACCGGCTGTTCCATAAACTGAGAATTTTTGTTTGGCTTTAAAACGGTTAAACAAAACCTGGCCTTTATAAAAATCGTCGGTACCATAGCCTAAATCTACCTTACCGAAATAGCCACTTTTTTTATCCTCTTTTAATTTAATATTGATGGTCTGTGTTTTCTGCCCGTCGTCTACTCCGGTAAATGCAGCCTGATCACTTGATTTTTCATAAAGTTGTACTTTATCAACCATATCAGCCCTTAAATTTTTGGTCACCAGTGTCGGGTCATCGCCAAAAAATTCTTCACCATCTACCAATACTTTCGGAACTGTTTTCCCTTGTGCCGTGATCTTACCGTCTTTATCAACCTGAATGCCTGGTAACTTTTTTAACAAATCTTCTACCTTATCGTTCGGCTGTATACTATAACTTGATGCATTAAATTCGGTCGTATCTCCCTTAATCTTGATAGCTGTTCTTTCTCCCTTAATAATTACATCTGAGAGGATTTTAGCCATCCCCGTTAGGTTTATTTTGCTGTAATCTTTAACCTGTGAAGTAGAATCGAGCGTAAAATGATCTACAAAGTCGGCATACTGGGGGTAAGAAACCAATAAGATAAACTTGCCGTTTTTAATGCCTGTAAGCTCAAAAGTGCCATTTTCTGCAGCTCTGGTAAATTTTACCAAAGTAGAGTCTTTTGCATTTAAAACTGCAATAGAAGCACTCGATAAAATGGCTGTCGAAGCGGTATCAACCGTTCGGCCTTTAATGGTATGCAGGCTCTGCGCTCTTGTGTACGATGCAATGGTAACAAAAAAGCACAGCGAGAGTAATAAACGTTTCATATAGAAAGAATCTGTTTTGTTTTTACGAATATAGAACTAATATATTAGTTGTGTGTTACGTTTTAACTTTTTTTAACATACTGTCTTTAATGCACCCTATCCTGACAATTTTTGGCCAAGCCATAAAACAATTTCGTATAGGTTATTCGGGCGTTCGTCTATAAATACATGGGCATGGTATAATAGCGTCTTTTTGCCTGAAACGTTTTGGATAATCGGCCGTCTTATTTACATAAAAACACCTGGTAATAAGGGATTTAAAATAAAAGGTTTATCCAACATAAAATATTAAGATCATGAAAAATTCTATTCAAAAATTATTTGCAGCTGCATTGGTAATGGTTACTTTAAGCAGCGCTACAGTGGCAGCTCACGCCACAGAAAACAATGCCAGCTATACCGCTTTAACCAATGTTAAAAACATCAGTAAGATTGTGGTATCGGGCAATGTGAAATTAATCCTGGTTCAGGATGCTAAAGAGAGTGTGGAGGTTTACGATCAATACTACGGCAAAAATGCGATGGTGCAACAACAAGGTGCTGAATTAAGAATCAGTTCTTTTGATAAAAATACCTTAATGGTTATCGCGCATGTTAATAATTTGGCTACAATCGAAGCTTCAAACACAGCAACGGTAAGTACAGCAGGCAAATTCAACCTGTTAAACCTAAACGTTGTGCTTAACGACAGGGCCTCGGCAGACATAGCTGCCAATACAGTTAATTTATCGACTGAGATTAAAGATGCTGCAACGTTAAAATTGTCTGGCTCTACCGAAGAACATACTGCTGTAATCGGGTCAGAATCGAAAATTAAAATGGGAGATTTTACTGCAGCTGAAAGTACTATTCAGGTAGCTGTAAAACCAGCTGTACTGGCCAACAGTAAGCTATCGCGCTATAGTGATATAGATGTAGCTTTATTAGAAAAACTATTCTAACTCCATCATACATTTTACCAAAAAGGCCCTGAATTTCTATCCAGGGCCTTTTTATTTTAAGAATATGTTCCTCGTTTACGATTAGAATTGCAGCGATCTGCATTTTTAATAGCGATAAAATCGCTTGTCTCACCGGTCTCCGTTGCAAACGGTGTGCACTGCATTTGTAATGCAACATTATCTACAAATCAAATTTGATACCCTGTGCAAGTGGCAGGGTATTGGCATAATTTATCGTGTTGGTTTGTCTGCGCATATAGGCTTTCCAGGCATCCGATCCACTTTCGCGACCACCACCGGTTTCTTTTTCGCCACCAAATGCCCCGCCAATTTCGGCGCCTGAAGTACCGATATTTACGTTAGCTATACCACAATCCGATCCGCTGGCCGATAAGAATTGCTCCGCTTCCCTCAGGTTTAAAGTCATAATGGCAGATGAAAGTCCTTGTGGAACACCATTTTGCAAGGCAATGGCTTCCTCCAGTGTTTTGTATTTGATCAAGTATAAAATTGGCGCAAAAGTTTCGTGCTGCACAATTTTAAAATCGTTTTTTACTTCAGCTATGCATGGTTTTACATAACAACCACTTTGGTAAGCTTCGCCCGATAATACGCCACCTTCTACAACAAAACGACCGCCTTCTGCTTTACATTTTTCAATCGAATCAAGGTATGCAGTAACTGCATCGGTATCAATCAGCGGACCAACATGATTGTTTTGATCTAAAGGATTGCCAATGCGGAGTTGCCCATAGGCATTAACCAGTTTTGTGACGAAGGTATCGTAAACACTTTCATGTATAATCAGTCGGCGGGTAGAGGTACATCGCTGTCCGGCGGTGCCAACAGCGCCAAATACCGCACCAATTAAACTCATATCTAAATCAGCATGTGCTGAAATAATAATGGCATTGTTGCCACCTAATTCGAGTAAACTCTTGCCCAGGCGTGCACCAATAGCAGTGGCAACGGCTTTACCCATTCGTGTAGATCCTGTAGCAGAAACCAAAGGAATGCGGCCGTCATTTGTCATCAGCTCACCAACTTCCTTATCGCCTAAGATCAAACTGCATACGCCTTCTGAAATTGCATTTGCTTTGAAAACCTGTGCAATAATGTGCTGGCAGGCAATAGCTGTTAAAGGCGTTTTTTCTGATGGTTTCCAGATGCATACATTACCGCAAACCAGTGCCAGCGCTGCATTCCAGCTCCAAACCGCAACCGGAAAGTTAAATGCTGAAATAATGCCCACAATACCAAGCGGATGCCATTGCTCGTACATGCGGTGGTTGGGGCGCTCGCTATGCATGGTTAAGCCGTATAGCTGGCGCGATAAACCTACAGCAAAATCGCAGATATCGATCATTTCCTGTACCTCGCCAAGCCCTTCCTGTAAGCTTTTTCCCATTTCATACGAAACCAGCGTACCCAAATCCGATTTGTTTTCGCGTAGGGCATCGCCAAACTGTCGCACAATTTCACCTCTTTTTGGTGCAGGGATGCTGCGCCATTCGGTAAACGCAGTTTGCGCCTGGCGCACCACAGTTTCATAATCAGAACCGGTGGCAACTTTCGCCGAGGCAATCAGTTTCCCATCTACAGGCGAAAAACTTTCCAATGTTTTTGCATTTGCTGCTCCTCCCCAATGGCTCCCTGTGCTAAATGCCGCATTATCGGCATTTATGCCCAATTTGTTTAAAATGGATTGAATATCTGTAATCATATCTCTATCGGTTTACACAAAACAACAAAAAAATAAAGGAAAGCAGCACACATTTGGAGCTTAACTTTATCACAATTCTTAATATCTTGCCCTAACATTTACTAAAACGACTACTCAATGAAAAACATTAAATTATTACTCATTGCTTTCCTGGGCTTTGGGCTTAGCCTTAATGCACAAACAAAAAAGGCCACCAATAGCCTGTTATGGGAAATTTCAGGAAAAGGCTTGAAGAAACCATCTTATTTATTTGGAACACATCATTTTACCAGCAGAAAGTTTGCCGATACCATGCGGGTTTTGCAGGAGAAACTGAAATCAGTTGATGGCGTAGTAGGCGAAATTGTAATGGATAGCACAGTACAGGGAAGAATGGCTCCGTTTTTAATGATGAAAAACAATACGCTCGATAGTTTATTTACACCGGAAGAGTATAAAGAAGTTGACGATTATCTGAAAACCAAAAATCCGGCTATTAATTTAAAACAAATGAACAGGTTTAAGCCAGCCATGGTTGGTGTATTGATTATGCTGCTCGAAAATCCCGAAATAAAGGAAGTGAACGATGGAATAGATGATAGCTTTCAAAAATATGCCAAAAGCAATGCAAAGTCCCTTTATGGTTTAGAGACCGCCGAATACCAGGGAGCACTTTTATTTGATGGCGATTTACAGAAACAACGTAAAGCCTTACTAAAATCTGTTAGAGAATCGGATAAGAATAAGCTTAAAATAAAGGAACTTACCACCTATTACCTTGCTCAGGATATCGATAAATTAAGCGATTTCTTTAAAACACAGGATGAAGAAACCAGGGAGTTTATGACCGAGATGCTCAAAAACCGGAACCAACGCTGGTTAGACCTACTGCCTGCTTTGATGGAAAAAGAATCGTTGTTTATTGCCGTTGGTGCAGGCCATTTGGTTGGTGATGAAGGCCTGATCAAAGGCTTGGCTGCTAAAGGCTACATTTTAAAACCCGTTGCAACCAATTAGTTTTAAATATTACTAAATTACCACAATTCTTAATACCTTGCCTCAAAGATTACTGACTTATTAAATCTTAAGAAATGAATAAAAATTTTATTGCCTGTGGGGTAATATTGGCTGCTGCTTTTATGGCCAATCCTCTTTTCGCACAGGAACAAACTGCTGAAAAATCAAATAACCTAAGTGTTTACCGCGTAACCGCAACCAAAGTTAACGACCTGGTACATACCAAACTCGATGTTTCTTTCGATTATGCAAAGCGCTATTTGTACGGCAAAGCCTGGCTAACTTTAAAGCCTCATTTTTATGCTACCGATTCGCTAACGCTTGATGCGCAAGGGATGGATATTAAAAGCATTGCGCTGGTTGGGCCAAAAGGGAATACACCACTTAAATACACTTACAACGATAATAAGCTGTATATCAACTTAAATAAAAAATATACCAACACCGAAAAATATACTGTGTACATTGCTTACACAGCCAAACCCGATGAGTTGAAGGTGAAGGGTAGCGCGGCCATAACCGATGCCAAAGGTTTGTACTTTATCAATCCGGATGGTGCCGATAAAAATAAGCCAACGCAAATCTGGACGCAAGGTGAAACAGAATCTTCATCGGCCTGGTTTCCAACCATCGATAAACCCGACCAAAAAACAACACAGGAAATTTCGATGACGGTAAAATCGAAATACACCACCCTGTCAAACGGAAAACTGGTGAGCCAGAAACCCAATACCGATGGTACAAGAACCGATACCTGGAAAATGGATTTGCCACACTCACCTTACCTGTTTATGATGGCCGTAGGGGAGTTTAAAATCACTAAAGATGCCTATAAAGGTAAAGAGGTGAGTTATTACTTGGAGCCCAAATACGCGCCTTATGCAAAGCAGATTTTTGGTAAAACACCTGATATGATTCAGTTTTACAGCAATTTGCTGGGAGTAGATTATCCATGGAATAAATATTCGCAGGTTGTGGGTCGCGATTACGTTTCGGGAGCAATGGAAAATACCACGGCTACCCTACATGGTGAGCACGTACAAAAAACAGACCGCGAGCTGTTGGATGGAAATGAAGAAGGTACCATTGCACACGAGCTTTTCCACCAGTGGTTTGGCGATTATGTAACAGCCGAATCATGGTCTAACTTAACCATGAACGAATCTTTTGCCACTTTTGGCGAGGTAATCTGGCATGGCCACGATGCCGGACAGGATGCTGAAGATAAATCGCGTTACGAAAAACTGCAATCTTACCTTGGTTCGACTAAAAAAGGCGAAAGCCCGGTGTTGGCCCGCTTTTATTATAACGATAAGGAAGATATGTTCGATAACATCAGCTATGCCAAAGGATCGATTATTCTTTATGCGTTGAAAAACCAGATGGGCGATGCTGCTTTTTACAAATCGCTTAACCGTTATTTAACTACCAATGCTTTTAAAAATGGCGAAACACACCAGTTACGCCTGGCGATGGAAGACGTAACCGGTAAAGACTGGAGCCCTTATTTTAACCAATGGTATTACAATGGAGGTCACCCGGTTTTAAGCATCGATTATGGTTACGAAAATGGTAAAGCAACCATTAAAGTTAAACAAACGCAAGATGCCAGCGTGCAGACTTTTACCCTTCCGGTTAAAATCGATATTTATGCCGGCGGACAAAAAATCAGAAAAGAAATCCTGATTAACAGCCGTGAACAGAACTTTAGTTTCGATGTAAGCAGCAAACCTGATTTGATCGATTTCGACGTGGATAAAATTGTGGTGGGCGAAACCAACGACAATAAAACAGCCGAGAATTATTACTTCCAGTATAAAAATGCCCCAAGCTATGCCAACCGGATTGAAGCATTGCAATTTATTATGCAGAGCAAAGCCAACAGCGGGCAGCAGGTATTGTTAGCGGCACTAAAAGATAAATCGGCCGATTTACGTGCGCTGAGCATTGATGGCCTGAATTTAGAAGATGCCCAAATTAAAGCTACGGCCTTGCCAATTTTGCTCCAACTAGCCAAAAGCGACAAAGATACCGAAGTAAGATCGGCAGCGATAAGCAAACTGGCAGAAACAGGCGACCAAACCTATAAAGCTTTAATGAACGAAAGTTTAAAAGACCGTTCATACAAGGTAATTGCTGCCGGAATTGGCGGTTTGGCAAAACTCGCACCACAGGAAAGTACTTCGGCTTTAGCAACTTTAGATGCCGAGACTAAAGACCATATTGCCGGTTCGGTTGCAACATTATACATCAGCGATCCAAGAGATGAACATCAGGCCTTTTACGAGAATATTATGGCTACCGGCGACAGAAGCAAAATTTTTGCCACCATTGGCCAATATTTTCAGTATTTAAGAGCTAACACTAACCCTGAGGTTACCGAAAAAGGAATCAAAAACATTGGTGGTGCAATTGAAAGATTGAAACTACAGGCTTATTTAAACAAACAATTGGCAGGTGCTTATACTGCAACCGTACAGGCTAAGCAAAAACAGGCTGCTGCGGCCACAGGTGCCGCTAAAGATAACCTGAACAAACAGGCCGAATTGTTTAAAAAAGGTGCTGCAGATTTAACTGAAAAATAGCATAAACGGGTTATAAGCCAATAAAACTTTGTGGTAACAAGAAGGCCTGTCGATTTAATCAACAGGCCTTCTTTATAAAACACTATTTAATCAGCATAATTTATCTGGCTGATTGATACGTTAACGTATCTGTTGCTGATCGGCTACTTGGACTGGTACCCCATTTAAATGAGATATAGAAAGTTTTAGTCGCCGGGTCATAGCGGCTATCGTATGCCGGATCGTTAATCAAAGTTGCATTGGCTGTACTTTTCATGGTTACCTTGTTGGTTACAGGGTTAACATTTATAGTTAAGCCATCAATACCACCAACACCACTACCGTTCGACCAAACCTGGCCAAAATCTACAGCGTTTGCACCATTACTCGGTAAATCTTTGGTTAAACCTTTAAAGTTTCCGGTTAAAATAGGGTCGCCTTCTCTAAAAACATAACCTTTGAAGCTATATTTTCCGTCATATCTGTTTCTTACAGCTACTTTAACCACTACCGAACCGAATTTTTTACTAATCACTTCTCCCGAAGCATCTGTAATGGTAACAGGTAAACCATAAGCTATTGCAGGATCGAGCGCTGTGCTTACAAATTTAACCGGAACCTGTACCCTACGCTGATTGGCGGGAATAGTAATCGTTGTTGGCATTGTAAATGCCGCCGAAGGCACCTGGGTTAATGCCGGATCTGAAGTATGTGCAGCATTATAAGCAGTAAGCGCTGCCGGATCGATTGACAGCGTTACCTTAATATCAGTTGCTTTGGTGCTTGATGCAGCATAATTAATGTAAAAAAAGTAATCGCTTGGTACATCCTGTTGAATAAGTGAGGTAGTTAAAGAATTTACACTGCCATCTCCAACCGGCGAACCAACCGGAATTTCTACCACAGGAGTTGTAGCCGAAAAATCGGGTTGCTCGTTTTTGTTTTTTAAACAAGAAGATAAACTTATTGCGCATATTGCTGCAATAAGTCCGTTAAATATGTTTTTATTTTTCATCGTTTTAATTGATTTATTTAACGTCCCAAAAAATTCTGGAAGTAAATTGGTTAATTGTACCTTCTGCAATTACATTGGCAGAGTTGGTATTGTATTCTCTTTGTGGATATAACATTCTTACCGGTATTTTTTTGGTAGTTACTGTTGAAGCAATAGAGATTGGCATATCTGCAGGAAGCTCTAAACGTCTGTAATCTGTCCAGGGCTCAATGTCGTTGGTACCGTTCATGGCCGCCCACTTTTGCTTAATAATCAAGGCCATTTTTTCTTCGTCGGTACCAGTCCATTTTGCCACAGCCTGATCGGTAAGATAAGTTGTTGCATCAGCCTCAGTCAAGCCAAGGTAAACGAAGTTAGCCGTAACGGCTGCTTTATAATTGGTTTCTGCACTGCTGGTAAGGTATCCTCTTTGTGCAGCTTCGGCCTGTAAGAATAAACTCTCAAAATCGGTCATAATCGGTTGCGATTGATCATATGATTTTAGTATTCCTTTACCGATACCCGATACTGTTGTTAGGGTTTGATCGAAATTAACATCCTGTCCCCAAACCAAACTTACGTAAGTACTGCCTGCACCGTCGTTAACGGTAGTGTAGAATTTACCTAATCTGGGATCATCATTATCCTGAAGAAAGTCTAATCCATAAGTGCTGGCCAACATGTAACCGTGCGAAGCGGTTTTTGTGCCATCAACACCATAGCCATAAACTGCCCAGAAAGGGTTTTGTTTACCGGCTGTGTTTAAATAACCCGGGTTGTTGGCAATTCCTTCGCCTTTTCCAATATATCCGAACCCATTTGCATTAATTTTTGCAATCTCATCTTTAATATATTGTGCTCTGCCTGGTATTTCCGATTGGCGCAATAGGATCCTTAATTTTAAAGTGTTGGCAAACCTTCCCCATTTTTTTAGGTCTCCCTTAGCATAAATATCTGCTGATGCATCGGCAGGAGAAACTGCTGCGGTTTTAAATAAGTTTGCTGCAGTATCCAGTTGTTTGGCCAGATCTTCATAAATCGCCTGCGCTTTATCATATTTTGGATTAAGGAAAGCAACCGATTTTGATGCTTGTGTATAAGGTACGTTACCATAGAAATCTACCAGATACTGGTAATCCCATGCTTTCATTGTTTTGGCAATAGCAACATAAAAGTTTTGTCCTGATGCTTTACTCTGTGTTTCTAAGTAAGTGTAATCGTTTACATTGTCGTAAAGATTAGCCCAAAGTGTTGTAGAGCCACTCCAGTTGGTGGTAAAGTTATAAGAACGTTCTTCGTACCAGCCAGAAACACCACCTGGTGTCATCCAGTAGTTCATCCATAAAGCGGCAAAGCTGTAAAAAATAGAACCACCGGTAGTATAGGCAGCTGTATTGTTTAAAGCACCTGTTAAAACCAACGCAGGCTTAACTACGGTAGCATTATTCGGATTATCGTTAATATCTAAAAATCCTTTTTTACATGCGCCAAGCAATAATACTGCCGACACTGTAAACATGTATATCAATTTCTTTTTCATGTCTTTTCGTTAATTATTAAAAGCCGATTGTTGCAGTAAAACCATAAATACGAGTAGGCGGTGTTTGGTTTAAGTTATTAACACCTTGCGCATTACCAGTACCCACGTTAATCTCCGGATCAGTGTAAATGTTGTCACTCGGTCTGAACATAAATAAATTTCTTCCTATCAGGGCTATACTCGCGTTTTTAATAAATTTCGCTCTGCTCTGTAACCATTGGGTAGGCACCTGGTAGGCCAGAGAAAGCTCTCTGATTTTCCAGAAAGCAGCACTCATTACATAGTTTGAAGCGGTATTGTTGCGGATTCCATCAGCCCAAAACGATCCATTACCATTTATTGTAGTTGTGTTTGTATTCGGTACAAATACGCCCGGAGAAGTTTGGATAACTGAGTTCGGATAAACAAAACGCTCACGGCCTGCCTGAGCAGATGTATAACTGATACCAGCAAAATCGAGGGTGCTGGCAAAACTATTATAGAAAACGTTACCACTGCGGTACTCTGCTACTCCTGATAAGGTAAAGTTTTTAAAGGTGAAACTCGTGTTGATACCTAAAACACTGCTTGGGTTAGTTTGACCAAAATCTTTATTAATTGGGCTCGAAAGCGGTAAACCAGTGTTCGCATCTACAATAACACGTCCTTGTGGATCTGTTTGGTAAGTACTTACCTGTAAAGATGGGAAGCTTTGGCCAACTACAATGTAGTTGTTATCGCCAATACCCAATTGGTTTTGTCCCTGGTATAACGATAATACTTTATTGGTGTTATAAGAGTAATTTACACCAACATTCCATCTGAAACCGTTGGCAAGGCCAATAACCGGAGCAGCATTTAAGCTAAACTCAATCCCTTTATTCTGGCCTTCACCTGTGTTGATAATGGCATTGGTGTAGCCGGTTGTACCAGATAAATCTATACCATTAATGATCTCCTGATCTTTTGTGTTTTGAAGGTATGCCGAAGTTTCTAAGGTAATGCGGTTATTTAAGAAACCAATATCGAAGCCTACCTCTTTGGAGATGGTTTGCTCTGGTTTTAAGTTCGGATCGTATACAACATTATCAATAGAGTAACCGGCAGTACTTCCGTAAGGGAAATTACTTGCTGGATTGATGGTAGAAACTAATTTGTACGGATCTATCTGTACAGCATAAACTTTAGATATACCCCCGCGGATTTTTAAGTTGCTGATCACTCTGCTTTCTTTTAATGCAGGAATTGCATCTGTAAGCGTTATGGCTGCATCAATGGCCGGGTAGAAGAATGAGCGGTTGCGTTTTGCCAATCTCGAATCCCAGTCATTTCTGCCCGAGATGTGGATCGTTAAGTAGTCATGATAAGTTGCGGTGATATCTCCAAAAACAGCCATTTGACGCGAGTTGCGTTCTGTTTCAGAGCCTACAATTTCACCTGTACGGTTATTAATGTTAAACAAGTTATCAACTACAAGGTTAGACCCCGACTGAGTCATGTATTTATAGTTTTTTTGGATCACCTGTGCACCACCAATTACGGTGAACTTAAATTGCTTAAACGTTTTAGTAGCCGTTGCAAGAAAATCTCCGGTATATCTGCTTTCAAATTCATTGTAATCGCCTACTGATGATTTGATGTATTGCGTGGCAGCAGTACCTTTGCCTGAGTCGTGTGCAAAATCAGAATAGGTATACGCGTAGTTTTTGTTTTTACCTTGCGTATTTTTTGTACTTAACCCACCCCTTGCCATTAAGCTAATCCAATCTAGTGGTTTATAGGTGAAAGATACATTACCCAACAAATCGTCTCTTCTTTCGTTGTTACGGTTTTGTTGTAAACCAAAATAAGGACTTTGGTAGTAATCGTTGTAATAATCGTTAGGGTTACCGTATTTGGAAGTTACATCACTATACTCCGTTAATGGCACGTTACCTGGTGTATTAATTACGTTGTTATATACCTGGTTGGTACTTTTATCGTAATTTCTTTGCGTGTAGTTAAATGAATAATCGGCTAAGAACTTGTTGATTTTGCGTGTTCCGTTAACGCGGATTGCTGTTCTGTTTGATTTATCGCCCGGTACATAACCTTTACTGTTTACACGTTGAAGGTTGATATACGTAGTTCCGTTTTCATTTCCACCTGAGTAGGCAATGTCGTTCTGCTCATCTATACCTGTTTCGAAGAAACTTTCTTTTTCGCCGTCTTTATAGGTATAAGGTACCATTTGGTAGCTTCCGTCTTCTAAAATACGTCCTAAAGGTCTTACGCTTCCATCAAAGCGTTCACCAAAGGTCTGGTTTTCGAAAGGTGTGTATAATCCAAATCCGAAATCATCCTGAGTAGTACCACCTCCAAATTCTGTTTGCATCTTTGGGAAGTAGCTTAAACGATTTAGTAAAGTGGAATTAGTATAAGTGATGGTACCTCCATCAGCAGATCCCCGCTTGGTACTTACAATCATTACCCCATTGGACGCATCCGATCCGTATAATGCCGCCGCATTTGCACCTTTTAAAATGTTTACATTTTCGATGTCATTCGGGTTAATCGAATTTAACTGGCTTAAGGGGACAATAATCCCGTCTAATACCAAAAGTGCTTGGTTATTTCCGGTAAACGACCTGTTACCACGCAATACTACCCTTACCTGGTCTCCGGCATCAATTTGGTTATTGGCCTGGTTAATCTGTAATCCAGCCACTTTTCCTGATAAACCGGTTGCTAAATTGGTTGGTCTGCTGGAAGTTAAAGCTTTGCCTGTTACCTGTTGTGTAGCATAACCAATTTCTTTTGGCTTACGTTTAATACCCAATGCGGTAGAAATGGTTACTTCACTCAGGCTTTTCGAATCGGGCTCCAGGCTAATGCTGAGGTTTGTTTGCGTACCAACAGTAATTTCTTTGGCAACAAATCCGATGTAAGAGAATTGAAGCACTTCATTCGGGTTAACGCTGATGGTAAATTTTCCATCTGAGCCAGTAGTTGTGGCTTTTTTTGTGTCTTTAATACGGATACTCACTCCTGGAAGGGGAAGTCCATCGTTTGATGCGACTATTTTTCCGGTAATACTTTTACTTTGGGCATTTACTTGCACAATGCTGCAAAATAAAAATATGAATAAACACAGTACGAGTTTTTTCATGGTTTTTAATCTTAGTTAAGTTAATAAATTGCGCGAAGTACCTTCTTTTTTGCCACTAAATCAAAAAAAAAGAGATTTATGTTAAAAATGTTATAAATTGCTTTTAAATATCTGCTAAAATGTTTTAGTATATTAACTTTTGTTAAGTTAAGCCATGCTAGTTCTTGTGTTTTTAGTTGTTTTCTTTGGTTTGTTTTGTTTTTTATTTTCGAATTATCTTATTTCTAAATGAAATAAACAGATGGAGTAAGTTTTATGGTTTTGAAATCAATTATTCTCATGAAAAAAATCTTTTTATTGCTGTTTCTGGTTTGTATTTTCGTTTCTTCCTATGCGCAAAATGTTACGGTTGGGACTGCGGGGAAACCACTTCGGGTATCTGTAGTGAAAAACAATATAGAAGGAAGTGCTTATTTTAATGAGGCCTATGCTGCTTGTAAAATAAAAACAGCTAACCAAGAAGAATTTACCCTAAAAGTTTTACGGTATAATATCGAAACCCAACAGCTCGAGTATTCTGAAAATAATAACGTTTATACTGTTCAAGATTCGGTACAATCTTTTATAGTACCCGATTCGTTAGGTAATGCCCATCATTTTGCCAAAATGAAAATCGATAATGCAGAAGGATTTTACGAAGTTGCCGTTAGTGGCAACATAATGCTGTTAAAACAGTATGTGATAAAAAAAGATGTGGCTGAAGACTGGTACACAAAAAAGAAGGTAACTAAATTGGGAATGTATATTAGTTACTCTGCGGGTAAAAACGGTACATTTCAAAAATTAATCCCATCTGCAAAGAATGTTGCGAATGCTCTGGTAAGCAAAAAAGATCAGATATTGGCTTATATCAAAAACGAGCAATTAGAGCCAAAGGAGGATCAAGACCTGATTAAAATATTTGAATATTACAACAGCTTAAATTAAGCCTGCCATTTAATCTTTGCAATCTTCCTTTCTTCTCGTATCAATAATATGAACAATCTGCCAGCCTTTATCGCCCTTTACCAGCTGAAAGGAATTTACACCGCAGTGGCTAAATTTATCGCCCAGGTAAAATTTGTAATCCGTCCAAACCGAAGCCAGCGGGCCGTCAATTAGTATTTTGGTAAATACAATCCGTTCATCATACTGTTCTGCATGTGGAGTGCCAATTAACTTGATGAAATTATTAACCGATTCGGTTCGTACACTCACTTTTCCATCTTTATTAACAATGGTTTGCATTACTGCGCCAGTAGCAAAAGCCGTACGCGTTAAGGTGCTATCGCTGGTTCTCATGCCGATAAAAAGATTATTTACTGCTTTTTTAACAGCGCTTTCCTCATCGTTTTGCGCAAAGGCCTGTAGGCCAAAGCAGATCCAAAGCAGGGCAAAAATGACTGATCCTTTCATGACTTCTTCATTACGTTTGTGTCATAAATTTATAGTATTTTTGTGAAAGAAGGGAAAAGGAACCGCGATGTTGCAAAAATCTATTGATTATCCACACATCTTAATCACACTTAATAAGCTTTATAGTCAGCTATTTACATCATTTTGAATGGTTGATGTTAATAATTATTTTAAAAACGGATAATTAAAAATAGTAAAATTATAATGTGTTTTTCTGCTAATTGGCACGGTTCTTTAATAGTATAATATATGGAAGAAGAATTCTTTTTTGAATCCAACGAAGACGCACAACGCTCAGTAGAACGTTACGAAGAAATGCTCCGCAATCAGGACCAATATTTCTTCGATGCAGGCGCTTTTGAATACATTGTAGATTTCTACATTGAGAAAAATGATCCGGTCAAAGCTTTGCAGGTAGTTGATTTTGCAATTAGTCAGCATCCTTACGCAACTGTTTTTTTAATTAAACAGGCTCACCTGTACATTTTAACCAACAACCATGAACAGGCTTTTATCGCTTTGCAAAAAGCCGAACTACTGGAACCATCAGAACCGGATATTTATTTGCTTCGTGGTAATATTTTTCAGAATACCGAGCGCTTTGACGAAGCTTTAGAGAATTATGAAAAAGCTTTGGGCCTTGCCGAAAGTACCGACGAAATTTTACTGCAAATGGCTTACGTTTACCAGAGCATGTCTGATTACGAAAATGCCATTACCTACATCAAGCTTAGTTTAGAGCAGAATATGGAAAACCAGGACGGATTATACGAGCTGGCTTTCTGTTACGATGTACTGGATAAGCAGGAAGAAAGCATTAAGTTTTATCAGCAATATATCGATACCGATCCGTATTCGTATGCGGCATGGTACAACTTGGGCAATAGTTTTCATAAACTAAATCTTTTCGAAAAGGCCATTGATGCTTACGATTATGCCATTCTGATTAAAGAAGATTTCAGTTCGGCATACTTTAACAAAGGCAATGCGCTGGTTCAGTTAGATAAGTATACCGAGGCCATTGACGTTTACAAACAGACTTTTGAGTACGAACCACCCAATGCCGATACCTATTGTGCCATTGGCGAATGTTACGAGAAGCTCGAGAAAATGGACGAAGCCCGTTCTTATTACAAAAAATCGGTAAAAATGGATCCTAAAATGGCTGATGCCTGGTTTGGAATTGGTGTTACGCTGAATTTTGAGGAGCGTTATTTCGAATCGCTTCATTTTTATAAAAAAGCAATCGATTTGGAGGCCGAAAATGCCGATTTCTGGTTTGCACTGGCCGATGCGTATTACAAACTGAACCAGATTGATGAATCAATAGAAGCTTACGAGAAGGTTTTAGAATTTAATCCGCTCGATATTGAAGCCTGGTTAGATTTTAGCACCGTATTGTACGAGCAGGGTAAACTACTGGAAGCATCGGAAACTATGGCCGAGGCCATTAAAAACAATCCGGAAGCAGCCGAGTTGTATTACCGCATGGTAGCCTACCTTTTTGCCCTGGGCAGCTATGCAGATGCATTAGGATATTTAGAAACCGCTTTAACAACTGATCCTGAAAAGCACTATATCTTATTCGAATATTTGCCACAATTACAAGATAATAGTGCCATTTTGAACGTTATAAACCGCTATATCAGGTAACGACCTTGTGAGAAAAATTTAACAAATAAATCTCAAAATTTTTTTCACTTTTGTACCCATATGAATTATCCATTATTAAACGTTCCCGAACGTCCATCTAAACCACGCCAGAAAGGCTTAACAATGGTTATGGATAAGGGATTAAGCCTGCGCCAGGTTGAAGATTTTATTGACGTTGCAGGCGTACATACAGATATCGTAAAATTGGGTTGGGCTACCTCACACGTAACACCGAACCTTAAAGAGAAATTAGCTTTATACAAAAGTGCAGGTATTCCGACTTATTTTGGCGGAACACTATTTGAAGCATTTATTATCCGTAATCAGTTTTCAGATTACCAACGGGTACTCGATCAGTATGGAATGGAGTATGCCGAAGTTTCGGATGGTTCTATTGATATTGAGCACGATAAAAAGTGTGCCTACATTAGCGAACTGGCCAAACAGGTAACCGTGATTTCGGAAGTGGGTAGTAAAGACGCTGCCAAAATATTTGCACCATACAAGTGGATTAAACTGATGCAGGCTGAAATTGAAGCCGGTTCATGGAAAGTTATTGCCGAAGCACGCGAAGGTGGTAATGTAGGTATTTACCGTGGAAGCGGCGAGGTACGCGAAGGATTGGTAGATGAAATCCTGACACAGATACCAGAAGAAACCATCATCTGGGAAGCACCCCAAAAAGAGCAACAGGTTTGGTTTATCAAGCTGATTGGAGCAAATGTAAACCTGGGTAATATTGCACCAGCCGAAGTTATTCCGTTGGAAACCATCCGTTTGGGATTAAGAGGCGATACTTTCGATCATTTCTTAAACTTAGGTAAATAATATAAAAATTTCTGCATTGCGAGGCATGGCTTACCCTGTTTGGGGAAGTACTGTCTCGCAATGAATGTATATAATGCTTATGAAAACTTACGGCTTAATCGGATATCCGCTCTCTCATTCATTTTCTAAAAAATATTTTACCGAGAAGTTTTTAAACGAGGGGATTGCCGATCATCAATACGAACTTTTTCCTATCGAAGATATTAAATCCTTACCCGATTTGTTGAGTGCAAACCCTACGCTTTGTGGCTTAAATGTAACGATCCCGCATAAGGTAAATGTACTTTGCTATTTAAACGAGGTAGATGAAGCTGCCGATAAAATTGGCGCGGTAAACTGCATTTCTATTAAAAGTTTTGAAGACAAAAACTATTTAAAGGGCTATAATACCGATGCCTATGGTTTTGAAGCATCATTAACACCTTTATTGGAACCGCAACATACCAAAGCATTGGTTTTTGGCGATGGTGGCGCAGCTAAGGCAGTAAAATATGTTTTAGAAAAGTTGAATATCGAATATCAGGTAGTTGTACGGAAAGCAGCTGAAGGGGCCATTTTGTATTCGGATATCACACCTGAAATTTTAACCTCACATCAATTATTAATCAATACTACTCCACTAGGCATGTCGCCAAATGTAGATACCTTTCCTGATATCGATTACAGTTTGGTTGGAGCTAACCATTTGGCTTACGATCTGGTTTACAATCCGCTCGAAACAGCATTTTTGATTAAAGCTGCAGCTAATGGGGCAAAAGTTAAAAACGGGCTGGAAATGCTACATCAGCAAGCCGAAAAAGCCTGGGCTATCTGGAATAAATAATTTGGTTTATCTTTATGCTGTTAACCATTAAGCAATCTTCTGAGGAATGAAACTAAAACTGCTGATTTTTTTACCCTTTGCACTGCTTTTATGTATAACAGCCTGCCAAAACCACGATTATAGTCCGAAACCAAAAAGTTATTTTCGAATTTATTATCCAGCAAGGGCCTATCAAAAATTTGCCACGAATGCACCGTTTAGCTTTGATTATCCGGTTTATGCTAAAATTGAAACCTATACTGGAAGAGATGCGCAGCCTTTTTGGTATAACTTGCATTTCCCTCAATTTAATGGATACATTCACCTCACCTATCATGGAGTAGCCGGAAAACCAGAATACGACAGGCTCTTGGAATATACCCGCGAGCTCGCCTTTAAACACACCATCAAGGCAAGTGCAATAGATCAGAAGCTCATCAACTATCCCGATCACAAGGTATATGGAATCTATTATGCCATTGAAGGAAATACTGCCTCATCGGTTCAGTTTTTTTTAACCGATAGTGCAAAACATTATTTCAGGGGGGCATTATATTTCAACGAACGTCCGCAGTACGACTCGATTGCGCCCGTAATCAATTTCATTAAAAAAGATATTGATAAACTTATTTCCACCTTTAGATGGAAAAATTAACAACAATATGATTACAGTAAAAACATTAACTTTTAATGCGTATAGCGAAAATACGTACGTTTTATACGATGAAACCGGAGAATGCGTAATTATCGATCCGGGAATGTACGAAGGCTACGAGCAGAATGAATTGGTTTCATTTATTAAAGAAAATAACCTTAAACCTGTTTTGTTGCTCAACACGCATTGCCATTTAGACCATGTTTTTGGTAATAAATTTGTGTTCGATACCTATGGTTTAAAGCCGCAGTTTAACAGGGGCGAATTGCCGATATTACAAGCTGTGCCAGGCTATGCGCCGCAAATGGGTTTTAACCATTACGAACTTTCGCCGGAGCCAGATACTTTTCTGCCTGAAACTGGAACCATTAGTTTTGGTAACAGCACACTGAGTTTAATTTTCGCTCCGGGCCATTCGCCTGCCCATTTGTGCTTTTACAATGCCCCAGATCATATTTTAATGGGAGGTGATGTGCTTTTTTATGGCAGCATCGGCAGAACCGATTTACCAGGCGGCAACCATCAGCAATTAATTCAAAACATTACCGATAAACTTTTTGTCTTACCAGATGAAACCAAAGTTTACCCCGGCCACGGACCGGCTACCAGCATAGGTTTTGAAAAGCAACATAATCCGTTTTTTTAATGTAAAATGTAAAATGTAAAATGTAAAATGGAAGATGGAAAAGGGTTGATAGAACTATACATTTTACATCATCCATCTTCCATCTCACATCATCCATTTTAACTATCTTTACCGCAGTGAACACATCCTTCTATATCGCCAAGAGGTATCTTTTTGCCAAAAAATCTACCAATGCCATCAACCTGATTTCGGGCATATCGATGGTGGGCGTAATGGTGGGCAGTGCTGCGCTAATTATCATTTTATCGGTTTTTAATGGTTTGGAAACGGTAGTACTGAGTATGTTCGATACCATTACCCCTCAAATTGCCATTACACCGGCTAAAGGAAAGACCTTCGACCCCAACACTTCCTATTTTAACCATTTGAGGGAAAATAAAGCCGTTTATGCTTTTACCGAGGTATTGCAGGAAAATGCCTTGTTAAAATACAACAATAAGCAGGCTGTGGGGATGGTTAAGGGCGTGAGCTTAGATTATTTGAAAAACAGCAAACTCGATAGTACGATAAAAGAAGGCCGTTTTGTTTTGCACAATAGCAGTGGAGCCAGCGCAGTAATTGGCTCGGCTTTGCAGAGCTATCTCGCCGTTAATACTGTCGACCCCTTTACCGAACTGGAAATTTATTCTCCTAAAAAAGATATTTCGGTGAACAATATCAACCCAGCCGACGATTTTGTAGCAAAAAGTATCCGTGTAAGCGGGGTTTTTGAAGTGCAGCAGGATTTCGATAATGGTATTATTGTTCCGCTCGATTTTGCCCGTGAGTTGCTTGGCGAAGATAAAAAAGTATCGGCTATTGAGATCAATCTGCAGCCGGGCACGGATGTAGACCGCTTTCAAAAAGAAGTGATTGAAAAGGTCGGAAAAGATTATGAGGTGAGGAACCAGGCAGAGCAGAATAAATCGCTCTATCACATTCTAAACACCGAAAAATGGGCAGTATATATTATTCTTACTTTTATCCTGATTATTGCTATATTTAATATCATCGGGTCGTTAACCATGTTGGTAATTGATAAGGTAAAAGATGTAGCCATTTTGAGTAGCCTGGGTGCCGGAAAAAAGTTAATAAAACGTATATTTTTATTCGAAGGGATGATGATTACCATGTCGGGCTGCGTGCTTGGCTTAATAATCGGACTTATTTTCTACTATTTCCAACACACCTATGGCTTTATTAAAATGGGTGAAGAGAATAAAACCTTGGTAAATGCTTATCCTATAGGGTTGAAGTGGAAAGATTTTGTTTTAGTTTTTGTTACTGTAGGCATCTTCTCATTTTTGGCATCTGCTTTGTCGTCCAATTTAAGTGTTAAAAAGATCGATCAAATAAATCAAACCATATAAAATGAAGTTATTTAAGCAAGCTTTTGTATTTGTTGTGCTCCTTGGCGTAGCGGTTACCGCTTGTAATAGAAAAGATAATGCCGAGGGAGAGAATAGTAACCTGAAAACGGTTAAGGGTTTGTATAGTTTTGGTCCCGAAATGAAATCGTTTACCCTCTGCGAAGACGGTCGCGAGTATTGGGTTAAAGACAGCGTAAGAACCCTTGAGCTATCTTACAGCAACCTGGGTTTCGAAAAGCCATATGAACCTGTTTACGTAGAACTGGAAGGCTTCTTTGCCAAATCAGATACCTCTACCGTTTCGGCTGATTTTGATTCAACACTGGTAGTTACCAAAGTCTTAAAAATCAGTAAGGAAATTCCTGATGGCCCTTGCGCGCAGTAATTACACGCCATGGCTTGTGTCTCCACGAGCGATATAATTTTACGCTATCGGTTGGTGTCCTGACCAACCGAAAATAGTGGTAATCCACCGATCAATTATTCCTCAGCAGGAACAGCTAGCCACCATGTATTATTCCATACGTCGGTAAAGCCAGCACTTAAACCATACTCCCTTTCATCAGGTGCTTGTACCGAAGTTGCCCCATTGGCAATAGCCTGATCGTAAAATGCCATTGCCCTGGGCGAAAAGATAAACAAAGCCGAACCATAGGGCGAATACATTTCGTTGGCTTGTGTAAACATAATTGTTCCTTTATCAATGGTGGCTTCTGCATGCATGGTGCTCCCATCCTCACGCGGTACAATTAATTTAATCTCAGCATCGAAAACAGTTTTAATGAAGTCGATAAATTGGCTCGCATCCTTAACACAGAGGTAAGGCATTATGGGTTGGTAGTAATCGGGTGCTTTCATAACATAGCTATTAACCTGTTGAATAAAGTTACCAATTCTCTTAACAAAAAAGGCTCACAATTTTCATTGCGAGCCTTTTGCATAATCTTGGTTTTTAATTTTACCAGAAAATAGAGTAAAGTGCAACTAAAATTCCGCACACTAACAGCGATCCAACTGCAAATGAAGGATGAACTTTAAACATACTTGTATCTACTTCTAAACCATGTGATTTATCTCCTTTGCTGTTTTCGAACATACTAATGGCATACATCACTACAATACAAATTACAAATACAAAACCCATTCTATCCAAGAAAGGTATTTCGTAAATCCCTTCAGCATTGGCTACCGAGAATCCGAAACTGTGTAGGAAAGATAGATCCATCATTCCTGGTAAGAATTTTAACAGTACCGATAAACCGAAACCACCAATTGTAGCAAATAAAGCTGCATTCGAAGTTGTTTTTTTCCAGAAGAAACCTAAAATAAACATGGCAAAAATACCCGGACTTACAAATCCTGTATATTCCTGAATAAATTCGAAACCACCTTTTTTGTCGATACCTAAGAAAGGCGAAATGGCGATTGCGATAGCCATTGCAACAATTACTACAGTACGGCCGGTTCTTACCAGCTTACGCTCGTTTGCTTCTGTGTTAATGTGTTTTTTAAAGATATCTAAAGTGAAAATGGTAGAGATACTATTGATTTTGCCCGCTAAAGAAGCCACAATTGCAGCAGTTAAAGCCGCAAAAGATAGACCTTTCAATCCTGTTGGCAAGATATTCAATAAAGTTGGGTAAGCCCTGTCCGGACGAAGTTCGCCACCTGGCATCATTGAATTTACATCGATACCTGTTTTTTCCTGATACAGCATGTAAACAGCGATACCCGGTAAAACCACGATTAACGGCATTAAAAGCTTTAAAAAGGCAGCAAATAAAATACCTGCTCTGGCCGTTTTTAAATCAGCACCTAATGCACGCTGGGTGATATACTGGTTACAGCCCCAATAGTTTAAGTTTACAATCCACATACCTCCAAGTAGTACAGTCATACCCGGTAAGGAAGCATAATTGGCACTATCTTTCTTAAATATCATGTGGAAATGGTCGGGTGCTTTTTCTCTTAAGAAGGCTAAACCATCCAGAACTCCGTTTCCGCCAAAGTGATCGCTCACTAAATTAAGTGCCAGATAGGTTGTTGCCAAACCACCGAAAATTAAGAATGCTACCTGGATAACATCCGTGTAACCAATTACTTTCATACCACCTAATGCTATAATTACAGCAAAAATGGCTAAGCCCATCATACAATACCAGAATCCAATGCCCGAAATACTGCTTACGGCTAATGCACCTAAATATAAGATTGAGGTTAAGTTAACGACAACATACAATAACAACCAAAACACTGCCATAATCATTGCAACAGTTCCATTGTAACGTTGACTTAGAAACTGTGGCATGGTGTAAATCTTGTTTTTAAGATACACCGGAATAAAAAATGTAGCAACAATTACCAATGTTGCAGCTGCCATCCATTCGTAAGTAGAAATGGCTAATCCCATTTTAAATCCGTCACCACTCATGGCTACAAATTGCTCAGCACTAATGTTCGAAGCAATTAACGATGTGCCAATTGCCCACCAGGTAAGTGAACCTTCTGCAAGGAAATAATCCTTACTGCTCATCTGCGTTTGCTTCTTACGGTGGTAAATCCAAAAACCATAAATTGCTACAATGGCAAAGTAGGCTAGAAAAATAATGTAATCTGTGACTTTCATTTAAGATAAGTTATTTGGTTTAGAGGGCTAAATGTAATAAAATCATTAGTTAAATTTCAAATTTTTTTGTTATAAAATGTTAAATTGACATTTATTATTTTGTAACCTAATCTTTTAGCCTGCAATTAGATGTACCTGTTAATTAAATTTTCCAGATACTCTTGTTTACCGCTGCGTACTTCTGGCTCGCCGTTTTCTGCTGCATAATTTCTTAAATCTTCTAAACTTAGTTTACCCTGCTCAAACTCTGCTCCTTTGCCGCTGTCGAACGAAGCATAACGGTCGGTCCTCGTTTTTTTGTAGTCCGATTTCTGTAAAATAGCATCTGCTGTTACTAGTGCTCTGGCAAAAATATCCATACCACCTACATGTGCGTAAAATAAATCTTTTGGATCCGTAGAGTTTCGACGGATTTTTGCATCGAAGTTTACACCGCCACCTTGAAGGCCACCACCTTCTAAGATGATCAGCATTGCTTCGGTAAGTTCATTGATATCGTTCGGGAACTGATCGGTATCCCAGCCGTTTTGGTAGTCGCCACGGTTGGCATCGATTGAGCCTAATAAGCCGCTATCTACTGCAACCTGCAGCTCGTGTTGGAAAGTATGGCCGGCCAAAGTAGCATGGTTAACTTCCAGGTTTAATTTAAAGTCGTTCAGTAAATCGTATTGCTGCAAAAAGCCCCTAACTGTAGCCGCATCATAATCATACTGGTGTTTAGATGGCTCACATGGCTTAGGCTCGATAAAGAAGGTGCCTTTAAAACCTTGTTTGCGGGCGTAATCTTTAGCTGTATGTAAAAATCTGGCTAAATGCTCCTGCTCACGTTTCATATTGGTATTTAACAGGCTCATGTAACCTTCTCTACCTCCCCAAAACACATAATTTTCACCGCCAAGGGCGATTGTAGCATCAAGGGCGGCTTTAACCTGGGCAGCTCCATGTGCCAGTACGTGGAAATCGGGATTGGTAGAGGCTCCGTTCATGTAACGTTTGTGACTGAATAAATTGGCTGTTCCCCAAAGTAACTTCACGCCGCTTTCGGCTTGTTTTTGTTTGGCGTAGGCCACCAATGCTTCAAGTCTGCGTTCGTTTTCTGCAATATCATCACCATAATCCACTACATCTACATCGTGGAAACAGTAGTAAGGAATTTGCATTTTAGTAATAAACTCAAAAGCAGCATCCATTTTATCTTTAGCTCTTTCTACAGCATCTTTCTTTTCATCCCACGGAAAAATATGGGTTGCACCACCAAATGGATCGGCACCGTTGCCATTAAATGAATGCCAGTACGAACAGGCGAATTTAAAATGCTCTTTCATGGTTTTGCCTGCTACTACTTTGTTGGCATCGTACCACCTAAATGCTAATGGGTTATGGCTTTCTAAGCCCTCGAATTGAATCTGATCAATACCTTTGAAAAATTCTTTCGCTCCTGTTACTACTTTTGTCATGGTGTTTTTTGTTGATGGTTTTTTGCCGATAGTTAAGGGCCAGTCAGGCTATTAACTATCAGCCATTGTCTATTTCCTGTTTATTTGTTTTACCAATATGTTTTTCCAGTCCTGATAAATTGGTTCGTATGCGTCGCTGTTTTGAGGTGTTAATGTTTTAATCGCCTCATGTTGTTTAAAAGCTTCTTCTGCGCTGCTAAAAATCCCCGACCCGATGCCGGCCCCTAAAGCTGCACCAACACTGCCATCGTTTTCATAGAGTTCCACCGGGATGCCGGTTACATCGACGAAGGTTTGGGCAAAAACATCGCTTAAAAACAGGTTGGCTCTACCTGCCCTGATCACCTGCGGCCTCATGCCGTTTTCCCGCATAATATCTAATCCATATCGGAAAGAAAAGGCAATGCCTTCCTGCACGGCCCTGAAAATATCGGCCTGGGTATGGATATTTAAATCGATGCCCAATAGTTGTGCGCCGGTATATTGATTATTTAACATACGTTCAGCACCGTTACCAAATGCAAGTACTTTTAGGCCATTGCTGCCAATCGGTGCACTTGCTGCTAAGCTGTTTAGTTCTGCATAGGTTGATTTTGGTGCAAAAGTGTGCTTAGCCCATCTGTACATGCTGCCGGTGCCGTTAATGCAAAGCAAAACGCCGGTGTGCTTTTGTGTTTCGCTATAAGTTACGTGCGCAAAGGTGTTTACCCTCGATTGTTTATCGCAGGTCAGGTTATTGCTTACGCCGTAAATCACGCCCGATGTTCCGGCAGTAGCGGCCACTTCGTCAGGTTTTAACACATTCAACGAAAGGGCGTTGTTTGGTTGGTCGCCTGATTTGTACGCCACCGGAATGCCTGTTGTTAAGCCAAGGTGTTTAGCAATATCTTCTTTTAAAAGTCCGTGGCTGGAGAACAAGGGTTTTATTTCTGGAATCAGGTTATAGCTGAACCCGTAATGGTTCATTACATCTTTCGAGATTTCGTGTCTTTCAAAATCCCAGAAAATACCCTCAGAAAGTGCCGAGATACTGGTAGTAATGGCTCCGGTTAATTTCATCGCAATAAAATCTCCGGGGAGCATAATTTTGTCGATTTTAGCATAGATATCGGGCTCGTTTGCTTTTACCCAGGCCAGCTTAGAAGCTGTAAAATTACCCGGCGAATTGAGCAGATGTTTTAACGATTTCTCTTGCCCAATAGCTTCAAAAGCCTGGTTGCCCAGTTCAACCGCCCTGCTGTCGCACCAGATAATGCTGTCGCGCAATACCTGCTGGTCTTGATCTACCACAACCAAACCATGCATCTGGTAAGCAATGCCTATTGCACTGATATCTTTAGGATTAAACAGGCCGGTTGCATTTAATTTCAAAATGGCTTGCTGCACATTTTGCCACCATTCGTTGGGCGATTGTTCTGCCCAGCCTGGTTTTAATGATTTGATTGGGGTTTCTTCTTCCGGATATTGGGCTGTTGCCACATTTTTTTGTGTTGCAACTTCTACAATTGCAACTTTTATAGATGAAGTTCCTAAATCAATCCCTAATAAATACATGGTTTTAAGCTAATTTAATATTTGGTTTATGCAAACGGTTGCATAAAGATAGCTGTTAAAATATAAAACACAAATTTTTTATAAAATCTGGGATATGAAACATGTTATGAGATAAACGGCTTAGGTAACATTTCTTTCATTTGATGGTATCGGAAGCAGATTTACACAGGAATTTATATTTTTGTTTCTTACACATTTAGATTAAAGTTATGCAAGAGATTAGCTGGGACGATTTCGAAAAAGTTGAATTGAGGGTTGGTACTATTTTAGAAGCCTTCGAATTTCCCGAGGCCCGAAGGCCTGCTTATAAGGTTAAGGTCGATTTTGGGGAGTTTGGAATAAAAATGAGTAGTGCACAGATAACCAAACACTACACCCTGGCAGAATTGCCTGGTAAACAGATTGTGGCGGTGACGAATTTCCCTAAAAAACAGATTGGTAAATTTATGTCGGAATTTTTGGTAACTGGTTTTGCCGATGAGAACGGGGATATCGTACTTACAGCTGTTGAACGTAAAGTACCTAACGGAAGTAAGCTGATTTAATATTCACGCCTTTCTGGGTTGCCAGCACTTTAGCTTTTGGAAACTTCGGAAGTGTTACCCTATCTTTACGCCATGAGTTTTTATAATTTCGAAGATACCGATCCTGAAGCAGAAGATATTCATTATATGAAACTGGCGCTTGAAGAAGCTAAAAAAGCTTTGGCTGAGGATGAAATTCCGATTGGGGCGATAGTGGTAAGTAAAAATCGGATTATTGGCCGTGGTTATAATTTAACCGAGCGCTTTAACGATGTAACTGCCCATGCCGAAATGCAGGCTTTTACCTCTGCAGCACAAACCATTGGTGGCAAATACTTAAAAGACTGCACTTTGTATGTTACCATCGAGCCTTGTGTAATGTGCGCGGGCGCGAGTTACTGGACACAAATTGGTCGCATTGTTTATGGTGCCAGAGAAGAAAAACGAGGCTTTATTTCTAAAGGAGCAAGTTTGCTGCATCCTAAAACGGTGTTGAAAGGTGGGGTAATGGCCGAGGAATGTGCAACATTAATGAAGGGGTTCTTCGCTAAAAAGAGGTAAGTTTTATGGCCTATAGTTGGTTAGTCGCTAAGTGATCTATAATCGAATCGAAGAAATCTGACTACCAACTATGTACCATCAAACATGAAGCATTTTTTATCTCCGGAATAAACAGCACTTATCGCCTTGATTGTCATAACTTTCAACTTCTGCAACATTACAACTTGCTAAAGAAAACCATTTGATGATAATAACATGAACAAATCTTAACGTTCTAATGTTATATTTGCTACAAGAAACATTTTTAAATCTTTAAACATAACATATTATGGCTTTTGAATTACCTGCGTTACACTACGCAACCGATGCATTAGAACCGCATATTGATAAAACTACCATGGAAATCCACCATGATAAACACCACCAGGCTTATGTTACCAACCTAAACAAAGCTTTAGAAGGTAAACCTGAAGCAACTGCTAAAATCGAAGACGTTGTAAAAAATATTTCAAAATTTCCTGCTGCTGTTAGAA
The DNA here is from genome assembly GCF_903166585.1 of Pedobacter ghigonis. Taxonomy (GTDB): domain Bacteria; phylum Bacteroidota; class Bacteroidia; order Sphingobacteriales; family Sphingobacteriaceae; genus Pedobacter; species Pedobacter ghigonis. The sequence continues at coordinate 116,736 of NZ_CAESCM010000004.1, read as the reverse complement.
ACAATGGTGGTGGTCACTATAACCACTCTTTATTCTGGAACATTTTAGGCCCAAATAAAGGTGGTGAGCCAACCGGCGATTTAGCTAAAGCTATTAACGAAACTTTTGGTTCGTTTGCTGAGCTAAAAACTAAATTACAGGAAGCTGGTGCAACCCGTTTTGGTTCAGGTTGGGCCTGGTTATCAGTAAGTGCTGATAAAAAACTTCAGGTTTCTTCTACGCCAAACCAGGATAACCCTTTAATGGATATTGCTGAAGTAAAAGGTACACCAATTTTGGGTATTGATGTTTGGGAGCACGCTTACTACTTAAAATATCAAAACAAACGTCCTGATTACTTAGCGGCAATCTGGAACGTGATTAACTGGGATGCAGTTGCTGAGCTTTACAAAAAAGCATTGTAATTAAAACCCAATAAAATTTTGGAAAGTCCCGGTGTAAATCGGGACTTTCTTGTTTTAAGATAATTAAGTAACTTCGCAGATATTAAACGGTTAACATGAAAAGGCTTGTATTTTTATTTTTAATTCTTGTTGGTGTAAACGGATTGGTGCGTGCACAACAGAATAAAATGCCCACACCTACAGAAATTGCACAAAAGAATGTAGATGAGCTCGAAAAAAGGTTAAAACTGAATGGTACGCAAAAAAGTGTGATTTACAGTTTTACTTATAATCAAGCCAAAGAACAAGCCGAATTAATTAAGAGACAACAGGCAGGTAACTCGAAAGAGGAAGATGTAGATAAATTCTATAAACTTCAGAACGAAACCAGCAAAAATATCCGCAATGTTTTAAGACCTGAGCAACAGGTTGAGTACGATAAAGTTATTGAAGAACGTTTAAGCGGAAAAAGCCAGAAAAACAAGAAAAAGAAAAAAGGCGAGGAAGAAGTGGAAAGCGATATTAAAGGATTGTTATCTGCGCCTCCGGTAGAGAAACAAAATCAATAAGGGCTTAGCCAGTCTTTTTGCAAGATCTTATTCAATAAAACAGATGCCAGAAATTATCGTCGGCGCAGTTGTACTTGGACTATTATTATCACCCCAGTTGCTGGCTGGTTTTTTGGCTAAAAGAACCGGACGTAAATTCTGGTTCTGGTTTTTCATTTCTTTTTTAATTCCCGTTATCTCGCTCATTATCTTAATCTTTTTAGAAGATAAAAATCCGGCTACAACTGGCTATAAGCTGGCTGCGCATGTAGATAAGGATAAGGAATTAGCATCTTAGTTCGAAGAACTAGAACTCAAAGTGGCGATATTGGAGCAAGTAGCCTTAAATCCCAACAATATCCTTTTTCTTTTTTTGCTTCATGGCTTTCGGGATAATTTCCAATATCTCATCTTTTAAAGCATTCAGCATCCGCTTTTTAATGAAGTTTTTATGCGTTACCAAACTGATTTCGCGTACAGGTTCAGGCGATTTGAAATGACGTATTTTGCTTGTCTGTTTTGCATTGAGCTCCGCAATAGCCAATTCGGGCAAGAGCGTAGCCCCGCCATTTAAATCAACCATTCTAACAAGTGTTTCTACACTCCCTGTATTGTATTCCAGTCCCTGCAGCCTGTTGTTTTTGGTAGAACGGCAAATATTCAATACCTGGTTGCGCATGCAATGTCCTTCGTTTAACAGCCAGATATTTTCGTCGTTTAAATCTTCGGCATCTACAGCTTTCTTTTTATATAGTTTGCTGCTTTTACTAATGTAGCTTACAAAGTTTTCGTAATACAAAGGTGTTTCGGTAATATTTGGATCGGTTAAAGGTGTAGCCAAAATCCCGCAATCCAATACTCCCGTTTTTAGGTGATGGATAATGTCTTCGGTGGTATATTCCCAAATCAGTAATTTTAGTTCGGGATATTTCTCCAGCATAGCCGAAATTACTTCTGGTAATAAATAGGGTGCAATTGTTGGGATAACACCGATCTTCAATTCGCCTAAAACATCCTGCTGCTGACTGCTGATCAGCTCTTTGATTTTACCGCTTTCCTGCAATACAATTCTGGCTTGCGCAATAATTTGCACGCCAATTTCTGTTGGGCTTACCGGTTGTTTGCTCCGGTCAAAAATTTTAACATTCAGTAATTCTTCCAGCTTTTGCACCTGCATACTGAGCGTGGGCTGGGTTACAAAACACTTGTCGGCAGCGGTAACAAAGCTTCTGTAAGTATCAACTGCAACTACGTATTCAAGCTGGACTAAAGTCATATAGTTAAAATTTATTTATAGTATCAAATATATCAGTTTTAACTATAATAAAAAATGATTGCTACAGTAAATAAAAGAATGGCTGAATTTGAATGATTTATCAGATAAATAAACAGTTTGATGCTTTGCAGAATGAGACAATTAAACAAAAAATTGAATAGATTATATGAGTATTATTGATTTAATTAGTAGCATCTAACCATAAATCTTTTAAGCAGATTCAAATTTTGGCTTAACAGATTAATCAGATATCATAGCTTATGAACAAAATCGTTTTCAGGTTATTCCTTCTCGTAGTTTTTCTTCCACTGGCCTTTTCTGTAAATGCCCAGAATCAGCTTCCCGATTGGGCCTTAGGGCCATTTATACGGCCTGAAAATGTGAATCCCATTATTGCTCCAAAAGCTGAAAGCGTTTTCTTCGATCCGATGAGTAGGCAAAAAATTGCCTGGGAGGCGAGCGATGTGTTTAACCCTGCTGCTGCGGTAAACAAAAACAAAATATATGTGCTCTATCGCGGAGAGGATCGCTCGGGTAATGGAATTGGCAAGCGTACCTCCAGGATAGGAATTGCCGAAAGCAGTGATGGCATTAAAATGAAACGTAATCCTGAGCCTGTGCTTTATCCGAATGAAGATGGACAGAAAGAACATGAGTGGCCAGGCGGCTGCGAAGATCCGCGAATTGCAGTCACCGCAGAGGGGTTGTACGTAATGTTATATACCCAGTGGAACCGCAATGTATTCCGGTTGGCCGTAGCCACTTCCCGAGATTTAAAACACTGGACTAAACATGGTCCGGCGTTTAGGAAAGCCTATCACGGTAAATTTCAAGACCTCAAATGCAAATCCGGATCTATCGTTACCAAAGTAGAAAAGGGCAAACAGGTAATTACAAAAATAAATGGCAAGTACATGATGTATTGGGGAGAACGGTTTATGAATATTGCTACCTCGGTTGATCTTATTAACTGGGAGCCGGCTTTGAATGAAAAAGGAGACCTCGATTTGATTGTAAAACCCAGAAAACATTATTTCGACAGCGACCTGACCGAATGCGGGCCGCCAGCACTTGTTACCGATAAAGGTATTTTGGTTTTGTACAATGGTAAAAACAGAGGAGATGCTGACCGCGATTCTACTTATGTTGCCAACACTTATTCAGCCGGGCAAGTTTTGTTTGACTTAAATAATCCTTCAAAAGTTATAGCACGCCTTGATCAGCCTTTTTTTGTGCCTACAGCGCCTTTCGAAAAAAGCGGGCAATATCCATCGGGTACTGTTTTTATTGAGGGACTTGTTTATTTTAAAAAGAAATGGTTTTTATATTACGGTTGTGCCGATAGTCGTGTGGCGGTGGCGGTCTATGATCCGGCTGCCAAAAAATAGCGGGTAAATAATAAGTGCGCAGGATTTTAGGCTGCGCACTGTTGTAAGTTTATTTTAGTACCTGCTTTCGAAATCCTGATAAGCCAGGCCAATACCTTCTTCAAGTTCGATTGTATGTTTCCAACCCAGGTTATGGAGTTTGGATACATCCATTAGCTTGCGTGGTGTACCATCTGGTTTGCTGGTATCAAATACCAGTTCACCTTCATAACCCAGCACCGCTTTAATTAGCAAAGCCAGGTCTTTAATGGTTAAATCGTGACCGGTGCCGATATTGATCAGGTTAGGTTCGCTATAGTTTTGCATTAAGAAATAACATGCATCTGCGAGGTCATCAGCAAATAGAAATTCGCGCATAGGTGTGCCCGAACCCCATACTACCACTTCTTTTTCGTCGTTTGCTTTAGCCTCGTGCACCTTACGGATTAATGCTGGTAAAACGTGCGAGTTTTGTGGATGGTAGTTATCATTGTAGCCGTAAAGGTTGGTAGGCATTACCGAAATGAAATTACAGCCATATTGGTCGCGGTAGGCATCGCACATTTTAATACCTGCAATTTTAGCAATGGCGTAAGGCTCGTTGGTGTGCTCTAAAGTGCCGGTTAAAAGGTAATCTTCTTTTAAAGGCTGCGGTGCCATTTTAGGATAAATGCAGCTCGAACCCAGGAACATTAATTTTTTAACACCAGTTACATAAGCATTGTGGATCACATTGTTTTGGATGGCCAGGTTTTCGTAAAGGAAGTCGGCCCGGTAAGTATTGTTGGCTACAATGCCCCCTACTTTTGCCGCTGCGAGAAATACATAATCAGGTTTTTCTTCGGCAAAAAAATCGGTTACGGCCTGCTGGTTACGTAAATCCAATTCAGCTGAAGTTCTCGTTATAATATTGGTATAGCCTTCTTTCTGCAGTTTGCGGTGAATAGCCGAACCTACCATGCCACGATGGCCTGCAACATATATTTTAGCACTTTTTTCCAAAATCTGTTTCTTTAATAGCCTGCAAAAATACGATTGATTAATTAAAACAGACGAGTTATCGGCTGAAAAAACAAATTGCTAAATGATTTAATTGTAAATTTGTCTCAAAAAAGAAAACTTGGGCAAAGATAAACTTAGACGTTTTGCAGAGATAGAAACATTTGCAAACGTATACCAATTAGATGAAGGAAAAGCCTTAAAAGGTAAATGGGCTGCAGAACATTTTAAAAACAATAATCCGGTTGTATTGGAACTGGCTTGCGGAAAGGGCGAGTATTCGGTAAACCTGGCTCGACTGTTCCCTGAAAAGAATTTTATTGGCGTTGATTATAAAGGTAACCGCATTTGGCGTGGAGCCAAAACAGCAATTGAAGATGGGATTGACAATGTAGCTTTTTTAAGGATTCAGATCGAAAACCTGCTCGATTACTTCCATGAAGGTGAAGTGGATGAAATCTGGATTACCTTCCCCGACCCACAGCCGCAGGATAGCCGCGAGAAAAAACGGTTAACCTTTCCGGTATTTTTAAACCGCTATAAACAAGTGCTTAAGCCAGGTGGTTGTGTAAATTTAAAAACCGATAACGATCAGCTATACGCTTATACCTGCGAAAAGGTAGCGGAGCTGGGTTTAGTTGTGCACAAAAACACCGATCACCTCTATACTTCTGATTTGGTTGATGAAGTATTGTCGATCAAAACGTATTACGAAAAGAAATATTTATTACACGATAAGAATATTAATTATATTCAGTTTTCTTTTGAATAATGGACACCAACTTTTACGAACAGGTTTATGAGATTGCACGACTCATTCCGAAAGGAAGGGTTACTTCTTATGGAGCCATTGCTAAAAGTTTGGGAGCGGCTAAATCGTCGCGGATGGTTGGCCATGCCATGGCCTATGCCGGAACAGCAGAACCTAAGGTGCCTGCGCATCGAGTGGTAAACAGTAGTGGCTTGCTTACCGGCAGGTTTCATTTCGATCCACCCGAAGCCATGGAAGAACTGTTAAGAAAAGAAGGTGTTGAAGTTAAAAACGATAAGGTGCTTAACTTTAAGAAAGTATTCTGGAATCCGCTGGAAGAAATCAACTTCGATTAAATGCATTGAATTTAAGGCCAATGCGCATTCACTCATTAAAAAATCAACATTCAATAATTTGAATACATGGGAAAGTTAGTAGAAGAATTTAATAGCTATCGCGAAAAAATGAACGATAGGATTATGGAAACCGCAAATACCAACATTAAACGTTTCTTTGCTCTCGATACCACTTCCTATGCTGATGGTGCGCTGGATGTGAAAACCAAAGAAATGCTAGGTCTGGTGGCTTCGATGGTGCTGCGTTGCGACGATTGTATCAAATATCACCTCGGAAAATGTTTCGATGCAGGCGTTAACAACGATGAAATGAACGAAATTTTCATGATCGCTAATCTGGTGGGTGGAAGCATTGTAATTCCGCACTACAGAAGAGCTGTGGAGTATTGGGATGAATTAAGTTTGGAGTCGGGAGTTTAGCCGAAGAACAGGCCGAAAATCGTCATGCTGAACTCGTTTCAGCATCTCTCCTCAAATCACACTAAGTAGACCCTGAAACAAATCCGATAGCTATCGGATCAGGTTGACGATAAGGAATGAGAATTAATTTATAATTTAACCTTCAAAATTCGCCTAATATGACTCAAGATTCATCAATCCGCTGCTCCTGGGCCGGTTCCGATCCGCTGTACATTAAATACCACGATGAAGAGTGGGGTAAACCCGTTTACGACGACAAGATTTTATTCGAGTTTCTGATACTGGAAGGCGCGCAGGCAGGTTTAAGCTGGATTACCATTCTCCGCAGGCGCGAAAATTATCGAAAGGCTTTTGCCGGTTTTGAGGTAGAAAAAGTTGCTGCTTTTACTGAAAAGGATGTAGAAAGGTTGATGAACGACGAAGGCATTATCCGGAACCGTTTAAAAGTGAATGGGGCCATAACCAATGCCAGGTTATTTATCGAAATCCAGAAAGAATTTGGCAGTTTTTCCAAATACATGTGGAATTTTGTGCCAGACGGAAAACCGATTTTAAATCCCATCGAAAAAATGAGTGATGTACCTCCGCGTACTGAATTGTCTGACCGCATTAGCAAAGACATGAAAAAGCGTGGTTTTAAATTTTTTGGTACTGCCATTTGTTATGCACACATGCAGGCAACCGGAATGGTGAATGATCATTTGTTAAACTGCTGTGCCAGATAATGTTTGCACCGGCTACATTACATACCGACAGGTTTTTACTGAGGCAATTTTGTCCTGATGACCTGCCATTTGTTTTTGAAGGATTATCGCACCCCGATGTAATCCGTTATTATGGTGTAAATTACTCTACACTTGAGGAAACCAACAGTCAACTAAGCTGGTTTCGTGAAATTCAGGAAAATGAAACGGGTATGTGGTGGGCAATTTGCGATAAAAAAACGCTGAGTTTATTGGGGTCCATCGGATTTAATGATTTAAGCAAATCTGATCAAAGGGCCGAAATAGGTTTCTGGTTATTGCCCGAATATTGGGGCCTGGGCATCATAAAAGAAGCAGCCGCTGCAGTGTTTGGTTATGCATCGAAAGTGTTAAACCTGGCGAAAATTGTAGCGTTGGTTGAAACAGAGAACAATAACAGTAAAAAACTAGTGAAAAAGCTAGGCTTTATTTATCAGGAAACTTTATGGAATTGCGAGATTAAAAATGATCATCCAATCAGTTTAGAAATTTACAAAAAGAACATTCAGGAATAGGTTGCTGTTATTTCTTGATCGAATTATATTCTTTTACAAAATTAATTACATCACGGCTGTTAAATTCGGCGCTGGTTTCCACTTTGGCTTTTAGGGCAGGCTGATCGCCCATTTTTTGTAATAGGATATTTTTAACCTCAACTTTTTTAGCATCATCGGTTATGGCTTTCATGGGCACTTCTTGTAGCGGTCCAGCTCCAGGTTTTTCGATGAAATAACGTACAGCAGGTGCACCTGCTGGTCGTTCGGGAGCCGAATTGTTACCGCCTCCAATGCTGATTCCACCACCCATTCCCGTGCCACCAAAGCCTCCGGTCCCGGTGCCAATGCCAATGGAAGGTCTGAATTTTACCTTTTTTTCTTTCACGGCCGGAACAAGCGTACCACCTCCAAACGAATAAAGGTTAACGGTGCCCATCTCGATTACTTTTACAAAACGGTATTCGAAATTGCGTCCGTTTGCAAAACCTTTACTGACGAAGCTATCGCCGTTCCAGAAAAAATTCTTGATGTCTTTAGCTGGTAATATTACATCGGCTTCATCATTAGCACTAATAAAAACTGAAAAGTAATCGGTGCCTTTTATGGTGCCACGAATTACGTCATCGTTATTTTTAACGATAAAATCCTGGGCATGGATGGCGTATGTAGTAGTAAAAATAAGTATAATCAGCGTTAGGGCTTTTTTCATATCCATTCGGTTTTTTAAAAATAAGGCAATTTTACCGGTTTTGAGATACAGTTCATAAAATTTCATATTATTAGTTCTATAGATTGTTAACTTTGATCTTTAACAATCCGATAAATCAGTTTATCGAAGCTATCACAAAATCGGTGTAATCATAATATGAAAAAACTCTTTCTTCTCGACGGTATGGCGCTAATGTACAGAGCGCATTTTGCATTAAGTAAAAATCCACGCTTTACTTCAACAGGAATCAATACCTCGGCGGTAATGGGCTTTACCAATACTTTGCTCGATGTTTTAAAGAAAGAGAAACCAACACATATTGCGGTGGTTTTTGATACCGAAGCCCCTACCGAAAGACATACCACTTTCGAAGCTTATAAAGCCCAGCGCCAGGCCATGCCCGAAGATTTGGCCGCTGCCATGCCCTATGTAGTTAAACTAATTACTGGCTTTAACATTCCTGTAATTACCTCCGATGGTTATGAGGCCGACGATATTATCGGTACACTGGCCAAAAAAGCAGAGAAAAAAGGATACCAGGTATACTGCATGACACCTGATAAGGATTTCGGACAATTGGTATCCGAAAATATTTTCATTTACAAGCCCGCACGTATGGGCAACGATATGGAAATACTTGGTGTAAAAGAAATTCTGGCTAAATGGGAAATAGAACGGGTAGATCAGGTTATTGATATTTTGGGCTTATGGGGCGATGCGGTAGATAACATCCCCGGCATTCCTGGAATTGGTGAAAAAACGGCCAAGCTTTTAATTAAGCAATATGGCACGATGGAAAATATTATTGCCAACTCGCACGAGTTAAAAGGCAAACAACGGGAAAATGTAGAGAACTTTGCCGAACAAGGTTTGATTTCGAAAAAACTGGCTACCATTTTATTGGATGTTCCGGTTGAGTTGGATGAGGAAAGTTTAGAACTTTGCGATCCAAGCCGCGATTTATTGGATCCTTTGTTTACAGAATTGGAATTCAGAACGCTGGGTCGCAGGGTTTTTGGTGATGAGTTTTCGGTTACTACGGCCAAGTTTCAGGAAGGTACACAAACTGATTTGTTTGGCAACCAGTCTGGAGAGGTAATTCAGTATACCAATACGCTTGAAGAAGAACCAGAAGAAAAATTGCCTGCTAAGAGCATAGAAAATACTACGCACGATTATCAGCTGGTTGATACTGCTGAGCAACGTGCTGCATTAATTAAGTTGTTACAGGCCGAGAAACGGATTTCGTTCGATACCGAAACAACCGGTACTGATGCGAATATGGCAGACCTGGTTGGTCTTTCGTTCTCGGTAAAGCCGGGTACAGGTTACTATATTCCGGTTTCGGCTGTTCGCGAAGAAGCGCAGGCCATTGTAGATGAGTTTAGGGTTGTGCTGGAAGATGAAAACATTGAAAAGATTGGTCAAAATACCAAATACGATATTTTAGTATTGAAATGGTATGGCGTGGAGGTAAAAGGAAAACTTTTTGATACCATGCTGGCGCACTACTTAATTGATCCCGATACCCGTCATGGAATGGATGTTTTGTCGGAAAATTACCTCGGTTATTCGCCGATATCCATTACTAAGCTGATTGGGCCAAAAGGAAAAGGGCAATTGAACATGCGCGATGTTGCCGTAATTGATGTGGTTGATTATGCCGCAGAAGATGCCGATGTTACTTTGCAACTGGCACATGTATTCGAACCGAAATTAACCGAACTGAACGCAGCCAAACTGGCCGAAGAAATTGAAAATCCTTTGGTATATGTACTGGCTGATATCGAAAAGGAAGGGGTTCGGATTGATATTGAAACCTTGAAGGCTTATTCTAAAGAGCTTGAAACCGATATTATTAAGTTTGAGCAGAATGTTTATGATAAGGCAGGGATTAAATTTAACCTGGCTTCGCCAAAACAACTGGGCGAAGTTTTATTTGATAAACTGCAGCTAGATCCCAAAGCAAAAAAAACCAAAACAGGGCAATACCAAACCGGTGAGGATGTTTTAACCGCTTTGGCAAGTAAAAGTGATATTGTACAGGACATTCTGGATTTCCGCCAGTTGCAGAAGCTTAAATCAACTTATGTGGATGCACTGCCACTAATGGTTAATCCTAAAACCGGCAGGGTTCACACTTCTTACAACCAGGCTGTAGCAGCAACCGGACGCTTAAGTTCCAACAACCCGAACTTGCAGAATATTCCGGTCCGCACCGAACGTGGACGGGAAGTGCGCAAGGCCTTTATTGCTCGTGATGAAAACCACATGCTGTTATCTGCCGATTATTCGCAAATCGAGTTGCGTATCATAGCAGAAATCAGCAAGGAACAAAATATGCTCGATGCATTTAACAAAGGCATTGATATTCATACCGCTACCGCTGCAAAAGTATATGGCGTAAGTATTGAGGAAGTAGATGGTACGCAGCGTAGAAATGCCAAGGCGGTGAACTTTGGTATCATTTACGGTCAATCGGCTTTTGGTTTATCGCAAAATCTGGGTATTCCGCGTAAAGAAGCCGCCGAAATTATTGAGCAGTATTTTACGCAGTATCCTGGTATTAAACAATACATGAGCGATACCATGAACTTTGCCCGCGAAAATGGTTTTGTTGAAACGATCATGGGAAGAAGGCGCTATTTAAGAGACATTAACTCTGCTAACCAAACTGTAAGGGGATTTGCGGAGCGAAATGCCATTAATGCACCTATTCAGGGTTCTGCAGCCGATATGATCAAGATTGCTATGATCAATATCCACAAAGAGATGAAGGCACAAAATTTAAAATCGACCATGACCATGCAAGTGCATGATGAGTTGGTTTTCGATGTACTGAAAACAGAAAAGGAAGCCATGAAAGCCATTATCCAGGATAAAATGACCAATGCCATTAAACTTACCGTACCCATTGTTGTAGAAATAGGCGAAGGCGATAACTGGTTGGCGGCACACTAGTATGAAAACGCTCATTACGCTCTTTGCCTGCTTTATTTCGTTTGGATGCCTGGCTCAAAAAAGTGATACTTTAATTACTTATAACTTTAACGGAATCCCCACAAAAAAGATTAGTAAAGCAACCTCGATATATAAAATATTTAAAAAAGATAGTACAACCTGGATAAGAATAACATCTGACAAAAATTTCGTAATTATGAAAAGAGAAACTTTTTCAGATTCGCTATTAACGGTGCTGAACGGATATTACCTGGAATATAAAAATGGAAGAGCATTTATGAAAGGGATTTATATTAATAATAATAAATCTGGTGCATGGCTTAGCTACGATTCTACGGGGGTTGCCCTAAGTTCTGAAATGTATTTGAATAATGAGTTGAATGGGCCTTCTGTTTTTTATTGGCCAAATTCTTCAATTTATTCAGAAACAAATTATATGAATAATAAACATGTTGGCGAAAGGAAGGTTTTTTATGATAATGGTAACCTGGCAATAAAAGAAGTGTATGATGAAAAGAGCAATTTAACAGATACCTCATATTTTGATATTGAAGGGAAGCCAACATCGATGAATAAATTGCAAAAAGAACCTAGCTTTCCTGGAGGCATAAATAAATTATATCAATTTATAGCAAAGGGCTTAAAATACCCTGAATTAGCCCTCAAGGAAAGGGCTCAGGGGCGAGTTTTTCTTTCTTTTATTGTAAATGAGTTTGGTAATTTGGAAGATATAACCCTAACGCGTTCTCCAAATAAAAGCTTGGGTGAAGAGGCGTTGAGGATTGTAAAAACTTTTCCAAAGTGGATTCCGGGTACACTACTGAATAAGCCTACACGTACAAAATATAACATCAACATAAATTTTACTTTGAGTGGCATCGGTTATTAGAAAATAAAAATATTCGTTATCTTCATTAAATCTTCATTCCGAATAATGAACTTTATATCAACAAAATAAACGAGTAAAATAAAAATCGAAAAGGCGAAATCTCGGAGTAAAACGAAGACGCTTCTAACCACTAAAAAAACAAAATCAAAGAGTATGAAAAAGTTATTGAGTTTAATCGCAATCGCAGCATTTGGTTTAACAACAGCATTTGCTCAAACCCCTGCCACTACAGCACCAGCTAAAGCTAAAACTGTAGTTAAAAAAGAAGTAAAAACTACTGTAGCTCCTGTTAAAGCAGGCGTTAAGCAATCGGCAAAAAAAGTAGAAACTAAAACCACTACCACAGCTGCTAAAGTAAAAGCAGATGGTACGCCTGATATGCGTTTTAAAGAAAATAAAGCAAAAGCAGTAACTAAGGTTGCTGGCCCAACTAAAAAAGATGGTACAGCTGATATGCGTTATAAAGCAAACAAAGCCGCTGCTAAAAAGAACTAGGTTTAGGTTTTATAATTTGAAAGGGTCCCGGTGCAAATCGGGACCCTTTTTTATTTTGGTGCGTGCGGATAAAACCGCCGTGATCTCGATTGAGATAACCGATTTTTTTATCTGAAGCAAAATGGAGAGATCTGTCTCTAGGCAGATCTCTCCATTTCGTTGCACTTCAGTCGAAATGACGACACTACATTATGTTGGTCGTGATTTGCAATCACTGCCGTTCGAACTATGGATTTGTAATCCGTATAAAACTATAAACTTATCGTCTCACCTATCTCTGGCAACAATAAGGTTTTATTTTCGCGTTTAAACTTATCTAAAGCTACAGCTGTATCGATTTCAATAACCGGAAAGGTATTGTAATGTACGCCAATTACCTTGTCGCAATCGAAATATTTGGTAGCAACCAATGCATCATCTACATCCATAGTATAGTTACCGCCAATTGGTAAAATGGCATAGTCTAAATTGTAGATGTCGGCTAAAACCTTCATTTCAATGGTTAGACCGGTATCGCCGGCAAAATAGATTTGTTTACCATCTGCTTCTAAAACAAAGCCTGCAGGGTTACCACCATAACTTCCGTCAGGCAGCCCTGAAGAATGCGTAGCAGGTACCATGCGTACTGTTCCCCAATCAAAAGTAAATTTGCCAAAGTTCATTCCGTGTACTTTTTCTACACCTTGTTTGCTAGCCCAGTCGGTTACTTCGGGCATCGCAATTACAGTTGCCTGGGTTTGTTTCGCTAAAGCTACCAAATCAGCTACGTGATCACCGTGACCATGGCTTACCAATATATAATCGGCTTCAATAGCCTTAATATCTATGTTTTTGGCCAGCGGATTCTGCGAAATGAAAGGATCGAATAAGAGTTTTTTGCTAGTAGTTTCGAGCAAAAAACATGATTGGCCGTAATATGTATATTTCATAATTGTTGTTGCAAGTATCTGGTACGAGGAGCTTAATTTCTTATTGTCCGAACATGCCACCTAAGCCGCCCAGCATATCCTGTGCTGAAGCCTGCATTTCGGCTGCACTTACCTGTTCGGCACTGATTAAGGCTTTATTAATGGCAGTAAGAAGCAGTTCTTCTAGCTCTTCTTTATCTGCATTCTTCAAAAAGTCCTCATCTATAGCAATGCCTGTGATGGCTTTATTTGCTGTTGCAGTAATTTTAATGGCACCGTTTTCAACCTCACCATATACCGATATGGTATCTAAACGCTTTTTAATTTCTTCAGCTTTTTGTTGAGCCGCGAATAATTTATCGAACATACCTTTGTGTCTTTTATTTTATATTAAACGTTAATTCTGTAAAATGTATATCTCTCAAAGAGAAATTAATCGCAGTTAATCTTCATCCGAGCCTGGCAAACTTCCATTACCATGGTACGCTCCCTTACGTATAACTGGCATATTAAAATGCTTGTATAGCTCATCCAAATGCATTAAACTGCCATTAGTTAAATTACCTAAAAATATAATAACAATATTCTTATTTAAATCTCTAACGTAAATGTGGCGAAAACCGTGCCACCATCCTGTGTGATAAACCACTTTATCCATATTTTCACCATCGAACATTCTCCAGCCATAACCGTAGTTAAAATGGCCGTTTATAGGTTTATTACGACCTACATAGGCCGAATCGAGACTCTTTTTGGTGAGTAATCTTCCGTTTTTCAGGTATTTATCAAATAATACTAAATCGTGTACCGTGCTGTAAATACCTTTATCTCCAACAGGCCCATCCAAAAAGTTTTGCGCAACAGAATATCTAAAGCTATTGCGGTCATGTCCAACTACATCAACGGGTATTTTTTCGTATTCAGTAGTGCTATAGACATGGGTATGTTTTAAGCCTGCAGGTTTAAATACATGTTCCATCATGTATTGCGAATAGCGCTGACCGGTAACTTTTTCAATAATGGCACCCAGTACCATAAAGTTAGAGTTGTTGTAGTGGAAACGGTTATCGGGTTTAGTATATGGATTAGGTTTCCTTTCGGCAATTACGTTCATTACCTCCTGGTTGGTTACGCCTTTTTTCATGTTGCGTTTTTCCTTGCGCCAGATATCATCAATGAAATACACATAGTTCATCATACCGCTGCGGTGCGAAAGCAGGAGCTTTACGGTGATGCCTTCATAAGGGAAGTTGGGGTAGAATTTCTTAACGTTATCGTTCAATGAAAGTTTTCCCGCCTCTACCAATTGCATGATAGCGGTACCTGTAAACGTTTTAGTAATAGAAGCCAGCTCAAATTCTGAGTTAATGGTTAAGCTATCACGGTGCAGGTAATCGGCCCAGCCAACGGCTTTTTCGTAAAGGATTTTACCATCTTTGGCCACTAGCATATTGCCGTTGAAACCAAATTTTCTGTGCAGGTTATCTACAAAATCAGCAATCCACTTATCCCCTTTTTGTGGGTTGTAAACCAATAACAGACTATCGGCTTTGTCATCGTCTTTTGTGCGTATTTTTTTTTCGGCGGCCTTTTTCTCTTCAGATTTTTTGCTTGAGCAGGCAGTTATTAAAGTTACGGAGAGGGCTAATGCGGAACATATATATCGAAAATTCATTTATATCGGGGATAGTGTATTTAAAACCCGAAAATTAAAGAATTTTAGACGGTTACAACGAAAGAGTTTTACACATTTTCGCAATTTTGATTGTACCAGCATTCAAATAAATGCCCTTTGCTACCATAAACTGGGTCGCTGTCCGGATTTTTTACTTTTGCAATATCTTCATCAGCCTCTGGGCGCTCATCGGCCTTGCCATATTTAATGTTGTAATCGGCTCCATTCGGATAAGCACCCACAACGGTAAAGTCGTCGGTTGAGTTGAGTTTTTTATGTGCTACACCTGCTGGAATAATCACCACATCGCCTTTATCGAGCTCAATGCAAACACCATGGTCTCCACCAAATTGTACATCGGCCTTGCCACAAAATACGCCCATTACTTCGTGTGTATTGCTATGGTAATGGTGATAATCAAAAATACCATCAACCCAGGCATTGGTATATCCGTTCTGCGCAAAAACTTTTTTAATTACTTCTTCATTGTCATCCGGATGGAGCCTCAAGGTGCCTTTGTAAACCATTAAAGGAAGAACCGGATTATTAGGGAAGTTTCCGTTTTCTTCTATTTTATGCGCAACCAAATAGGCTTCCTGTATTAATTTTTCTTTATCCATGGCTAGGGTGTTTTATTAATTAACAAAGTAAGTGCGAAAGGGTTTAGAATTTTCTTTTATTGAGATGGGTTTTAGGTTATCGCAAAATTTAACCTTGGGTTTAAACCCAAGGCTAAATAATTACAATCTTTGCGAAATTTAAACCCTTCGCAAAAAGGCTAAAAAATTTATTTCTGGCTTTCTGCCCAGGCATCCATCTTAGCTTCGAAAACGGAAAGCGGGAAAGAGCCATCTTTTAAAACAGCGGTATGAAAAGCTGATAATTTGAACTTTGATCCAAGTTCCTTTTCATATTTGGTTCTTAATTCCCTTATTTTCATTGCGCCGGTTTTGTAACCCAATGCCTGTGCCGGAATTCCCATGTAACGTTCAATTTCTGCAGTTGCCCCATCTGTACTGATGGCTTCATTGTCGGTCATATATTTAATGGCTTGCTCACGGGTCATGTTTTTGGTATGGATGGCCACATCAACCACCAGGCGGATGGCACGGTGCATTTCATCGCCCAATGCACCCATATGCTGGTATGGATCCTGATATAAGCCCAATTCTTTTCCTAACGATTCGCAATAGAGTGCCCAACCTTCTACATAAGCATTATGGCCACCAAAGCGGCGGAAATTAGGCAATGATTTATTTTCCTGAGTTAAAGAGATCTGATAATGGTGACCAGGAATGGCTTCGTGCAGAAAAAGTGATTCCATACCTGAAGTAGTATTGAACGTTTTGGCATCTAAAATCGGAACATAAAAGATTCCCGGACGTTTTCCATCTGCCGAACCCTGATTGTACTCAGCGCTGGCCGATGCTGCCCTGAAAGCCTCTGTTTGTCGGATTTCGAATGGTGTTTTAGGCTCCACATCAAACATCTTTTTCAAATTGGGTTTCATGCGCTGATGAATGTCTTCAAAAGCTGCCAATACCTCTTTTGGCGTTTTGTAGGGCATGAACTTTTTATCTGTTTTCATGTATTCGAAAAAGGCCTTTAAATCGCCCTTAAAACCAACCAAATTTTTGATGCTATCCATTTGCCCTTTTATACGGGCTACCTCTTTTAAGCCAGTCTGATAAATCTCTTCGGGCGTTTTATTTGTAGTGGTTTGTTGTTTTACAAGGTAAGTGTACCACTCCAAACCGCCTGGCATCGCAGACCATCCAGAAGTGTTTCTTGCTTTCGGCAGATATTCGTTTTGCAGAAAATCTGCCAGTTTTTTATACGTAGGTACAATAACGGTGGTGATAGCATTGCGATATGCTTCTGTTAATTTTTGCTTATCAGCAGCAGAAAAATCAGCGGGTAGTGAATTAATTGGCCCATAAAATAAACTTTTTTCAGGAGTGCTAACCACCATACTTTGCATCTGTGGAATCATTTTAACCACCAAAGCTTTTGGCAAAACAATACCTGCGGCTTCACCTTTTTTAAAGTTGGCTATGGCTGTATCAGCCCAAACCGAAAAGGCAGCAGCACGTTTCAACCAGTTTTCATAATTTTTTACCGTTTTAAAGGGTTGTGCGCCGGTACCCGAACCCAGTTGACCGATGGTTAAAGGCAAGGCAAACATTTGATTAAACGGAAGATATTCTGAATGGTACTTTAAACCTTCTAAACTGATACTTAACTGATCTTTCAGATAGTCGAAAGAGAGCTTATCATTGGCATTAAGGTTTGCCCTGTCGTATTTACCCAGGCTATCCAGATAACGCTCGTTAAATGCCTTGTATGCTTTAATGTAAGCCTGTGAGCCATCGTTTGGCAGGAGATCATCATAACGCTCGTCTCCAATATAAGTTGCGCCGATTGGGTTAAGCTTTAAACCGTCCTGATAGTATTGCTCGCACATGCTCGCAAATGCCTTGTTTTCTGTACTGGTATCAGATTTGGTTCCTTGCTTGCAGGCAGATAAAGAAGCAATGCAGGCTGTAAAAAGAAGTATTTTCTTCATATGGTTTAAGTTAGTGTTTAACCAAAAATAATAAATTAAACGCCATTTTGTAAGGCAGGCGCAAAGCAAAAAAGCCACCCCGGTTAGGGATGGCTTTAATTTATGTTTTCAGTTTTAAAAACTGATTATGCTAATAATCTGATTGGTTCTTCCAATAAACCTTTTAAAGTTTGTAAGAAAGCTGCTCCGGTTGCACCATCAACCACACGGTGATCGCAACCTAAAGTTAACTTCATTACGTTACCTGGAACAACAGCACCATTTTTAACAACAGGAATGGCCTGGATAGCACCAACTGATAAAATTGCACCATCAGGAGAGTTGATAATTGAGGTAAACTCATCGATACCAAACATACCTAAGTTAGAAACAGTGAAAGTAGAACCTTCCCAATCTGCCGGTTGTAATTTTTTAGCTTTAGCTTTTGCACCAAAATCTTTAACTTCTGCAGAGATGTGCGATAAAGATTTACCATCTGCAAAACGCACAACAGGTACTAATAAACCATCTTCAACAGCCATAGCTACACCGATGTTAGTGTGCTCGTTGAAACGGATTTTATCGCCACCCCATGATGAGTTAACAGCTGGGTGTTTTTTCAATGCAACAGCAACCGCTTTAATAACGATATCGTTGAAAGAAACTTTAACTGGAGCAACTGCATTGATTGCCGTACGGGCAGCCATTGCGTTATCCATATCAATGCTGATTGTTAAATAAAAGTGTGGAGCAGTAAATAAGCTTTCAGCTAAACGTTTTGCAATAACTTTACGCATTTGCGAAACAGGAGCTTCAGTAAATTTAACTTCACCAACAAACGTTGGAATTACCGGAGCTGCAGCTGGTGCACTTCCTGCTTTCGGAGCTTCTGCCTGAGGAGTAGCCGATGGTTTGAAGTTCTCGATATCTTTTTTAATGATACGGCCACCTTCAGCACTACCCGAAACCTGCGATAAATCGATTCCTTTATCTTTAGCGATTTTCTTCGCTAACGGAGATGCTTTAACGCGGCTATCAGCTGATGAACTTTCAGCAACTGGTGCAGATGAACTTGCAGCAGCAGTTGTTGCTTGTTTTTCTTCTTTCGGAGCTTCAGCGCTTTCAGTTTCAGTTTTAGGTTTTGAGCTTTGAGCTCCGCCAGCTAAAATACCGCTAACATCAGTACCTTCAGGACCAACAATGGCAATAATGCCGTTAACTTTTGCTGCCGAACCTTTTTCAACACCGATGTGTAATAAAGTACCGGTTGCATAGCCCATAACCTCCATAGTTGCCTTATCGGTTTCTACATCAGCTAAAACATCATCATCTTTTACTTTATCACCAACTTTTTTATGCCATTCAGCAATTACGCCTTCAGTCATTGTATCGCTTAACAAAGGCATGCGGATTACCGTTACGCCTTTTGCTGCTAATTCTTCTTCACTTAATCCGCCACCCTGAGCAGGAGCGGCTTCTTCTTTTG
Source organism: Pedobacter ghigonis (assembly GCF_903166585.1). Taxonomy (GTDB): domain Bacteria; phylum Bacteroidota; class Bacteroidia; order Sphingobacteriales; family Sphingobacteriaceae; genus Pedobacter; species Pedobacter ghigonis. The sequence continues at coordinate 97,728 of NZ_CAESCM010000004.1, read as the reverse complement.
GTGCTTCAGTGCTTTCTGCTTTTGGTTTTTCGCCTTCTGCCGCACCTTGCTCAGCAGCTAAAGCAGCTTTATAATCTTCACCTTCTTTACCAATAACGGCCATGATGGCATCAACCGGAACAGCCTGACCTTCTTCTACACCTACGTATAAAAGGGTACCATCCCAATAAGATTCCATGTCCATTGTTGCCTTGTCAGTTTCTACTTCTGCCAAAACATCGCCGCTTTTCACTTTATCGCCCACTTTTTTATGCCACTTCGCCAAAACCCCTTCGGTCATGGTGTCGCTCATTTTGGGCATTTTAATTACATCAGCCATTATATCTAATTAATTGAAATCTTATTAATATTAGTCCATTACGTAAGGGTAGTTCTCAGTTACATAAACATCTTTGTATAACTCAGATGCCTCTGGCCAAGGAGATTCTTCGGCAAATTTCACTGCCTGATCTACTGTAGCTTTAACTTTAGCTTCTACTTCTTCAATCCAGGCCTGGTCTGCATACTTTTCTTTCAAAATAGTTTCTCTTGCAAACTCAACAGGATCTTTTGCTTTATAATCTTCTAACTCTTCTTTAGTACGGTATTTTGCCGGATCTGACATGGAGTGACCGCGGTAACGGTAAGTTCTCATTTCTAAGAAAGTTGGTCCTTCACCTTTACGTGCACGTTGGATGGCTTCGTCCATTGCGTTGTGAACCGCAACCGGATCCATTCCGTCAACAGGAGCACAAGGCATATCGAAACCTAAACCAATTTTATAAATATCGGTCATGTTGGTAGTACGTTGTACCGAAGTACCCATTGCGTAACCATTGTTTTCGCAAACAAAAACTACTGGTAGTTTCCATAACATGGCCATGTTAAACGTTTCGTTTAATGCACCCTGACGTACAGCGCCATCGCCCATGTAACAAATGTTAACATTATCTGTTCCTTTATATTTTTCTGCAAAAGCAACACCTGCACCTAGTGGAATCTGACCTCCAACAATGGCGTGGCCACCATAAAAGTTATGCTCTTTACTGAACATGTGCATTGAACCACCTTTACCTTTAGAACAGCCGGTAGCTTTACCATACATTTCGGCCATAATGCTATCTGCACTAACGCCTAAAGCCAAAGCATGAGCATGATCACGGTAAGTTGTAATCATAGAATCGCCTTTTTGCATTGCAGATATTGCACCTGCAACTACAGCTTCTTGTCCAATGTATAAATGACAAAATCCACGTATTTTTTGTTGTCCGTATAACTGGCCAGTTTTCTCTTCGAACTTGCGCATCAGCAACATCGACTCAAACCACTTTAACCAGGTATCTTTATTTATTTCTACTGCACTCATTTTAGGGTATTTGTTTTTTTGCGACAGCAAATCTAATTTTTTTATTGTAATTTTTGGCACTTTCGAGTGTAAAAACATCATATTCCCGGCCATAAAATTACATTTAACACTTGTTTTACAATTGAATATGATTGGGAATCGCCTTTTCTAATCTTGTAAAGATTATAAGCCGATTTTTTATAATTAAAACAACACCCTTTATCGTAATCTGGAATTAAATTATTCTAAAATTTAATTTTGCGTATGCTATTATTTACATAATTTAAAATATTGCCACTTTGTGCGCTTTAGCCTGCCTGTTGAAAGGAAAAATTTTTGTGACAAAAGATGATTTTTCAGCAATTATTTAACTCAAAAAGGATTGCGTGAAAATAGAAATGTTAATAACTTTTACTTTTTAACATCTAACATTTGGATAACATTTGTATAATTAATACTTTTGGCAACCAACAATAAGCCCATGTGGTGTACGTTAATGTGTAAGTGAATACCCAAACATAACTGTATAACATGATTAAAAAATTTTTGTTTTCTACTCTAATCGCTATTTGCACGCTCTCAGCAGCATTTGCGCAAACTAAAACAAAAGAATCTGGTAAAGAATTAAATGACCCCGATAATCTTGCATCGCAGTATTTCTCGCAGGTAATGGGTGTTGCAGTAGATGCAACTTCGAATTTAAAGCTATACAAATTTATATACGAGTGGATCGGAACGCCATATAGTTATGGTGGAAATACCAAAAGAGGCATTGATTGCTCTGCTTTTACTAAAGCGATTTACGATAAAGTTTTCAACACTACTATCAGAAGAAATTCTCGCGATATTTTTAGCATGGTAGATCCCTTGTCTAAAGAAGATTTAAAAGAAGGTGATCTTGTTTTCTTTAAGATCAAAAGCAGAAGTATTTCACACGTAGGTATCTATCTGGGCGATAACAGATTTGCACATGCATCAAGTTCTCGCGGAGTGGTTATCAGTAACCTGAACGAGCCTTACTACAGCCGTTATTTTTACAAGGGCGGGCGCGTACTGGAATCGTTTAAGAAGGAGTTTACGGTAGAATAATCAGGTCGCAGTTTACAGTTATCAGTTTATAATTCTCAAAACTTAAAATATACAGTCCTCCTGAAGAAATTTTGGAGGATTTTTTGTTTACTACAAGCCCAAGCAGTCATTTCGAGCGAACCCGATAGCTATCGGGTGAAACGTAGTCGGGAAATCTGTTAAGATAGATCTCTCCGTTCCACTACGTTCCAGTCGAGATGACTACTTAAAAAAATGAATCCCTAATGAAGCTCATTAACACCATCTTAATCTTTCCCATTGCACTTATTATTTTAATCGGTTGTACCAGCAACAACGCTCAGGTTATTACTGCGCCAGTAGCCAAACAGGATACGGTAATTAGAAAGTTAAAGGATACGATTTCTATCACCGCTGTTGGCGATATTATGCTGGGGTCGGCTTTTCCATCCAAAACGAACCTTCCTCCCGACGATGCTGTAAATAGCTTTCAGGCTGTAGATAGTTTGCTTAAAGGCGATATTGTTTTTGGTAACCTGGAAGGCTGTTTCCTGAATTCGGGGAACTCTAATAAATGCAATGGCATTAACCCAAATAGCTGTTACGCTTTCAGGATGCCCGAACGTTATGCCGCGATCTATAAAAAAGCAGGGTTCAATGTACTGAGCATTGCCAATAACCATGTAGGCGATTTTGATACGAGGGGAAGAAAAAATACTGCACGGATTTTAGATTCTTTACAGATTCATTACGCCGGACAGGTAAACAAGCCCTTCGAAATTTTTGAAAAAGACAGTATTAAATATGCGTTTTGTGCTTTTGCCCCGAACGAAAATACGGTATCTATAAATAAGATAGATAGTGCTAAGGCACTGGTATCGCGCTTAAAAACTATGGCCGATATTGTAATTGTGTCTTTTCACGGTGGCGGCGAAGGTGCCCGATTTGAACATGTGCCACGCAAAAACGAAATCTTTTACAAAGAAAATAGAGGCAATGTTTATGCTTTTGCACATGCGGTAATTGATGCTGGTGCGGATGTGGTTTTAGGGCATGGCCCGCATGTAAGCCGCGCAGTTGAGGTGTATAAAAACAAATTTATCGCCTACAGTTTGGGTAATTTCTGTACTTATGGCATGTTTAGCTTAAAAGGAAATAATGGAATTGCGCCTTTACTCCAGCTTAAGATTAATTCAAAGGGCGATTTTCTATACGCCGATGTGGTATCTGTTCAGCAGGATAAAATTAACCGCTTAACCATTGATGATAGCCACAGAGCTTTTAAACGGATTAAAGAATTAACAGATATTGATTTTATTGGTCATCAGCTAAAATTCGATAACAATAAAATCAGTTTAAAAGATTAATTTTCTCCGACATCAATCTCGGTTTATTTCAGAATATTTGCGCTATGAAAAAAGGATTAATACTTCATTACATTATTGGTATCGCCGCAGTAATATTGGTATTGGCAGCAGCATATTATATTCAGCAAAATCCAAAGAATTTACTATCGGCGGGTATTATTATTCTGGCAGGTTGCCTTGTAGCTTTTAGCCAGTATCAGATTATCAAAAACAAAAAGAAGCAATAATATGCCTGCTGTTATTTTGCAGGTAAACCAAACCGATAATTTTAAAGATGGTATTTATTTAGCACTTGCAATCGGTGCGGCAATTCTCTTATTTGTTTTATCAAGGAAATTTAGAAGGAAGGGTTAACTCTCATCCTTCGTATTCTTTACTAATCCAATTCCGGATACAAAGAAAATTAATCCGATTATTCCATAAACCAGCAATCCCCTGCTGTTCTGATTGTGGTTAACAAAGCCATATCCGGCGTAAATTAAGCCGATAATACCTAAAATGGTTAATATGGTTCCGAAGGTTCGTTTTACGTTCATGATTTTTTTAGATAAGACAAAAAAATAAACCTTTTTGTTTTAACCCAATAAAAAAGTCCATTTCAATTCAAGAAATGGACCTTTAACTTTCTTAACTAAAATCTTAACTTACCATACGCCTAATCTTTTTGCGGGCGCCACATACATTTTTGCCGTGACAGGAATATTAAATGCTTTATAGAAGGCCTCCATGTTATAAACAGGGCCATTTACCCGGAACATTTCCGGACTATGTGGATCGGTTTTTAAGCGTACGCGCATACTTTCGTCGCGGTCTTTAATTCTCCAAACCTGGGCAAAACTTAAAAAGAAGCGTTGATCTGGTGTAAAACCATCAATTTTTTTGTCGTCTTTTGCTTGTTCGGTTAGTTTAAATGCATCATATGCAATATTTAGTCCGCCAATATCAGCCAGATTTTCGCCTAGTGTTAGCGATCCGTTTACATGTTGGTTGTCAAGTAAAGTGAAATTGTTATAAAAGGCCTCTACTTTACCTGCTTTAACTTTAAATTGATCTGCATCGGCTTTGGTCCACCATTCTTTTAAGTTACCTGCAGCATCGTACTGGCGACCCTGATCATCAAAGCCATGTGTCATCTCGTGCCCGATTACCGCACCAATTGCACCGTAGTTAATGGCGTCATCTGCAGCAAAATCAAAGAAAGGAAACTGTAGGATACCGGCAGGGAAAACAATTTCATTAAAAGATGGATTGTAATAGGCATTGACAGTAGGCGGTGTCATGCCCCATTCTGTTTTATCGACATTTTTACCGAGCTTATCGATCATTTCTTTATAGGCATGTTTATTTGCCGATTGGAGATTTGCATAATAAGTATTTTTCGAAACTTCAACATCGTCATATTTTTTCCACTTATCTGGATAGCCGATTTTTTTAATAAATGCGTTTAATTTTTCTAATGCCTTCTTTTTGGTTTCCGCTGTCATCCAGTCTACATTCTGGATTCTTTCTGCATACACTTTTTGTAAATTGTTTACCAAAGTTAACATGCGTTCTTTGGCTTCCGGCTTGAAGTATTTCTCAGCATATAACTGGCCCAAAAGCTCGCCCAGACTACGATCTGTAGCATTTACAATGGCTTTCCACCTTTCGGTGGGGGCTTGCTGTCCATAAAGTGTTTTAGAAAAGAAGTCGAATTTAGCATCTCTGAACTTCTTGGTAAATGAATTTGCAGATCTGCTTAAAGCATCAAATTTTAGCTTTTCCTTCCAGATTTCTATTGGCTGACTTTTTACCAGTGCTGATAAAGCCTGATAGTATTTTGGCTGTCGAACAATAACCGTGTCAGTTATAGTGCCCAATTTGTTCAAAACAGATACCCATTCGATGTTTGGGGTCTGTTTCTGAAAATCGGCCACTGTCATTTTATTATAGTTTTTCTGCGGATCACGTAATTGCACCGGGGTAGAATGCGATTGCGCAATACTTGTTTCAAGTTTTAAAATATTTTCAGCGTATTTGGCTGCATTTACCGAATCGCCTGCCAGGCTAAAAATTTTTGTGATGTATTTAGTATATTCAGCTCTTATTTTCTTTGCCTTTTCATCCTGTTCTAAGTAGTAACTCCGATCAGGCAAGGTTAAGCCGGCTTGTGAAAATGATAATGCATTTTTTGTACTTAATTTATCGTCCGGATCTATACTAAATCCCAATAAATCCCCTTCCCCATTTTTATAGCCATCAGCAATAAAACCGACTAAATCTTTATCATTTTTAATGCCATCTATTTTGGCTAGAAGTGGTTTTATGGGATCAATACCTAATTTTTCTATAGTTAATGTGTCCATACCACTGGCGTAAAAATCGCCCACTTTTTGTTCTACACTCCCTTTTGCCGCAACCGCTGTCGAAGCATTTTCGAGAATCTTATTCAGATTTTTAAGGTTGTCGTTATGGAGCGTATAAAAAGAGCCCCAGCCGGTTTCTGTTTTTGGGATTTCGGTATTTTTTATCCATTTGCCATTGGCATATAAGAAAAAATTATCTCCGGGTTTTACAGTAGTGTCCATCCCGGCTTTATCAAAAAATTCGGAGCGGTTAGTCACAACATCCGCATCTTGATGTTGCTTATTTTGGCACGCAGCCAACAGTAAAGAGCCAGCAGCAGCAAAGATTAGTTTAATTTTCATTGTTTATAAGTTAGCTAGAAAGCTTAAAGCTACAAAATGCCTGATGGAGTTTGTATGAATTTTTATAACTTCATAAAAAAATCTAATTATGCAATACACACTTTACATTCTCATCGCGCTTGGGGTAATTATCCTGTTAAGCTCATTTGTAACCGTTAAACAGGGTACAATAGCGGTAGTAACCGTTTTTGGCAAATACCAAAGATTACTTAGACCAGGGTTGAATTTTAAAATCCCTTTAATTGAGCAGATTTACTCGCGTATATCGATCCAGAACCGCTCGGTTGAATTATCTTTCCAGGCGGTTACACAAGATCAGGCCAACGTTTACTTTAAAGCCATGCTTTTATATTCTGTAATTAACCAGGACGAAGAGACCATCAAAAATGTGGCTTTTAAATTCGTTGATGCGACTAACCTGATGCAGGCTTTGATTAGAACCATTGAAGGTTCGATAAGGGCTTATGTGGCTACGCAAAAGCAGGCCAATGTATTGGCACAGCGTAACGAAATTGTACTGCACGTTAAAGAGCAAATCGATCAGGTTTTGGATGGCTGGGGTTACCACCTTCAGGATCTTCAGTTAAACGATATTACTTTTGATGAGGAAATTATGCGCTCAATGAGCCGTGTGGTGGCATCGAACAACTTAAAAGCGGCTGCCGAAAACGAAGGTCAGGCTTTATTGATTACCAAAACCAAAGCAGCCGAGGCAGATGGTAATGCCATTAAAATTGCAGCTACAGCCGAACGCGAAGCTGCCCAGTTACGTGGTCAGGGTATTGCCTTGTTTAGAGAAGAGGTAGCAAAGGGTATGACCAACGCTGCACACGAAATGCAACAGGCCAATTTAGATACTTCGGTAATTTTATTTACGATGTGGACAGAGGCAATTAAACAATTTGCCGAGTATAGCGAAGGTAATGTGATCTTTTTAGATGGCAGTACCGAAGGCATGAATAAAACAATGAAAGAAATGATGGCGATGCAGCAATCGCAAAATAATGCTAAAAAGGCTTAAAAATTCAAAGCTAAGAAGTAGATAGCATGTTCAGGTTTTATCCTGATTTTTCAATTTGATCTCAATAAAAAAGCCTATCAGATTTTTTACTGATAGGCTTTTTTATGATTAAGTATTTTACTACTTGTTAATTTTCTCTGCTGCAGGGATGCCCAGGTTCATTACATAATTACCCGATTGTTGCATAAAATCGCCCATTACTTTTAACGATTCATCTTCAATAAAATCGAAAGCGTCTTGTTTGGTAATTTTATCACCTTTTTTAATTGCTGGCAAGCCTCTTAATGCTCTTAATTCATTCTGTCTGGCAAGCGATTTAGCTTCCTGTGCATCACGCTCTGCTTTAAGTTTAGCTTCGTTCAAGGTTACAGAAGTTTCAGCATCACGTTTTTTCAGATCAGCAATATCTTGTTTCAGGTATTTAAAATCTAAAGAGCTGGCAATGCGTTGCTCACTGTTTTTAATCAGTTGAGCTTTTACAGCAGTTAAATTGGCTACAGGTTTAAAGTTAGAGCTGGCAATCACATCCCATGGCAGGGCAGATGGTTCGGTATCTTCTCCAATTTTATCCATTGGGTAAACAGAAGGGAAAACCACATCAGGTGTTACGCCTTTATGCTGTGTACTGCTACCAGCAACACGGTAAAACTTAGCCATGGTTAAATTAATCTGCCCCAGGTTAATATCTGCCGGGTTGGCCGAACTTGGAGAAGTACCAACGGTTTTATCTTTAGCAATTAATCCGGCTACCCTTTGCAACATGCTTGGGTTTACCAGTTTGTTCAAATCGATTGATGATTGAACAGTACCTTTACCATAGGTTTGGCTGCCCATTACAATACCACGGCCATAATCCTGAATTGCTCCGGCAAAAATTTCGGATGCTGAAGCACTTAAACGGTCTACCATTACGCCAAACGGACCGTTCCAGGCTACACCGCTGTTTTCATCTTCATCTACTTCTATTTTACCTCGTAAATCTTTCACCTGAACAACAGGGCCTCTATCAATGAATAAACCGGTTAACGAAATGGCTTCAACCAATGAGCCACCACCGTTTCCGCGTAAATCCAATACAATAGCATTTACTTTATCGATGTTTTTTAACGAATCAACCAGCTTTCTTACGTCACGGGTTGTGCTTTTATAGTTTTTATCACCTGCGTTTGCGGCTTTGAAATCTGCATAGAATGCCGGTAATGAGATGATACCGATTTTATAATCTTTACCGTTTGAGGTAATGGTTTTAACTTTTTTCTTAGCCGACTGATCTTCAAGAATGATTTTCTCTCTTACAAGCTCAATAATTACCGGCTTAGACGACATTTCTTTCCCGACAGGAATTACTTTCAAACGTACTTTGGTGCCTTTAGGTCCTTTAATTTTGGTTACAGTAACGTCAAGTCTCCAGCCAATAACATCAACAAACTCACCATCACCCTGTGCTACAGCAATGATCCTGTCGCCGGCGCTTAATTGTTTGCCTTTAAAAGCTGGTCCACCCGGAATAATTTCTGAAATTTTAACGACCTCGTTTTCCAATTGTAAACGGGCACCAATACCTTCGAAAGAACGCGACATTTCTTCGTTAAATTCTGTAGCCCTTGCCGGCACAAAATAATTGGTATGCGGATCGATAGATTCGGTAAAGGCATCCATCAGGATTTGGAAAACATCCTGGTTATTGGTTTTCGATGTTTGCGATTGTAAATTCTGGTAACGTTTGGTTAGAGTTTCTACGTTTTTAGCATCTGTGGTGCCAGCCAGGTTTAAGTTAACCAGTTCGTATTTAACACGTTTTTTCCAGGTATCGTTTAACGCAGCTGAAGTAGCAGCCCATGGCATTTTCTCGCGGTCGTAAACGTAGCTATCAGTCTGGTTAAAATCGAATTTGGTTTTAATCTGCGCCAAAGAATAAGTAAAGTATTCATTTAATCTTTTTGCGTAAACATTGTAGATGTAAAACGGACCGCTTAAATCGCCGTTTTTAAAGTCATCGTCAAGTGTATATCTGTATTTTTCGAACTCTTTGATATCAGTAGCAAGGAAGTAGTTTCTTCCCGGGTCTAAAGATTTGATGTACTTATCTAAAATAAGCGAAGATATAGAATCGTTGACCTGAATTTTTTTGTAGTTGTAGCTCTCAATTAAATTAACAACTTCTTTAATAACGAGTTGTTGTTGCTCATCTGGTTTCACATTCGTAACACCCTCAACCATTGGCTGAGTTTTAGGTGCAGCATGACAAGCAAGTACTGCTGCAGTAAAAATTACAAAAAATATTCTTCTTAACATCTCTTTAAATGATTTAAAATCCATTTCCAATTCTATATAGCCAATATGATACCATTTTAGCAAAAAAACAAAAAAGAGACAGCATTATTACCGTCTCTTGTTAAAACTTGATCAAATCTAGCTAAAAGCTTTTTATTTAACAATAACAATAGGAGAACGTTAGCGCTAATTTTTTGTTTTAACAAGCTATCGAAATTTGACCATTTGCAGACGATAAATGGTCAGTTTAGTACGAAAATCAATTTGCAAGACACTAATGTTTAGGCATGTTCGTATTGCTTTGCACAAAATGAGCTGCCAAATGAATAGTAACAATTAAATAATTGGGGCAGGAGCGCTTTATTTTAGCCCTTTTTTCCAGCGGTTTTACTGGCAATTACATCACGCGCATCTTTAATCTGGCTTTTGTATTGGGTTGTTTTAACAGAATTGGCAAACCATTCGGCCGATTTTAAATCGCGGAGGGCCAGGCTAAAATCTTTCTTTTTAATTTTAACCTGCACAATGCCCAGCATCGATTCGATGTAGGAATTATTGCTTTTTAATTGCTTAGCCAATATGCCCTGCTGGGTGTAAAACCACATGGATTGCGTGTATTTGGTATTGGCGAGATAAACTTTGCCTAAAAGGCTATAAGTATTCATCACACCCACCCTGTTGCCGGTTTTGGAATAATTTTTTAAAGCAACGTTTAACAGGATTTGTTCGGCATCAGAAAAGCGGCCCAATTGATAGTGCATGGTGCTCATTTTGATCACAGCCTGGCCATAGCGGTTAAAATTCTTTACCGCGTTATACTCGAATGCTGCCTTGCCAAATAGGGTTAGCGCTTCATTGTAGTCACCTTTTCGTTCTAAATCTTCTGCTTCCTCAAAAAAAGAGTTGCCGTCTTCCAATTCAAATTTAGATACGGCAATATTGATTGCGTTACCTCCGTTTGGTTCCTGGATTTCTGGTTTATCGATATTTTGAGCACGTAGTTGTACTGATGCAAAAAGGCAAATTAAAGCCAATACAATCCTGGTCATGCAACAAAAATAATACTTTAAATTTAATTTCAGCTAAATACCTGTAAATTAACATCGAAAGATGCCCAAACCATGTATGGATGAGAATCGCAGTGGTACACTTCGCCTGCTGCAGATATGCCTATAATGCCTGCAAAGCCATCAAAAGCTTTAAGTTCGGCGAAAGATTTATCGGCAGCATCTTTTAAAGAAAAACCATCCGTAACCCGTGTTACAATTTTAGCTGCCAGTGCACCGCTTACAATATCTTCGCCTACACCGGTGCACGAAATACCCGCATGGGCATTGGCAAAATTGCCTGCTACTGTGGCCGAATCGCTTACCCGGCAGGGAATTTCGAAGCCTTTACCTCCGGTAGAAGTGGCCGCGGCTATATTTCCAGCTGCATCGAGGGCTACACAACCAACGGTACCTTTGTTATTTTTTTGATTTAATTTGGCTTCGTATTCGGCTTGGCGCTGCGCAATGATAGGATTGAAGTACTCGAATCCGTTTCTGCGTGCAAAATCCTGCGCACCCTGTCCGCTTAAAACGCGGTCATCGTATGTTAGCAGGTTTTGCGCAATTTTAATCGGATTTTTAACATCTTCAACATTAATTACACCGCTGAACTTTTCAGTTTTACCATCCATTAAGGCCGAACTTAAGCGCACTTTTCCATCGCTTTGAATCTGTGAGCCAATACCTGCATTAAACAGTTCGTTATCCTCGAGTAAGGCAACGGTGTAAACTACAGTTTCTAAAGCGGTGTGGTGCTGCAAATAAGCATGGCCAAGGCTTACAATTTCTGCGAGTGCATCTTGCTTCGCTTTTTTGGTTTCCTGGTTGGTAGACGATTCGCTAAAAAAGCCTCCGTGTATAATTAGTTTCATTTTGTTAGGATGAAGTAGTATGATTTAGTATCAAGTTAGCAATAATTGCCCACTGATTACGCTATCGGCGCTACTTTTGGGTGCTGGATAATCAAACTATGGTCGTTCAGGTCGTAAACATCGCCATCGCACATTACATGCACCACCATGTTCTTGATCGATACCGGTTGCCCCATTTCAACATCTGTTAAATTGGTATCGGCCATTGTACGTCCATCCACTAAAATTACCATGCCAGAGCCTATGGCTTCCATCACGTGCCCATCCGAAATGAAAAGGCCGGTGTCTTCGCCAAGGCCAATGCCTAAGATACCCGGATTACTGGCTGCTGCATATAGTAAACGACCAATTCTGCCGCGTTGTACAAAATGTGTATCTACAATTACATCATCAATAAAGCCAAGTCCGCCAGTAATTTTAACTTCACCTTTCAATAAGGCATCTTTACTGCTGCCCTGGTAAATCATGTTTTTTGAGCTGGCTGCTGCTCCGGCCGATGTACCCGCAATAACCACTGGTTCGGTTCTGTATTTTTCGAGCAGGAGCTGATGGATTTTAGTGCCGCCAAAAATAGATGAAAGGCGAAGCTGGTCGCCGCCGGTAAAAATAATTACTTCTGCCGCTTTAATACGTTCGTAGTTTTCGTCGGCATTGGCCTCTTCACGGTTGGTAATGTTTAATACCCCAACATTGTGCACATCTAATTGCGCGTAGGCTTTAATGTATTCTTCGCCTACTTTTTCAGGCATTAGGGATGCTGTTGTGATAATTTCGAAACGTGATTCGGTATCTTTTACAGACTCGGTTGTAATCCGCTTTAAAATTCCACGCTCAAAAAAGTTCATGTTATCAGGCAATCCGAATTGAGTTTCGGCAAAGCTGCCTGTGTTTATTGCGCCTCCAATAATGATGAGTTTACCTTCCGGAACCATTTTTTGTGTATTTGATATCAAAAAATCCAAATATATAGGCTTATGATAAAAAACGCGACTTTTTTTGTCAATATTATTTAAGTTATTAACAAAAGTTGAAATAATATAACATAAAATTAACAAGCATGTACCTAAAAATAAAACAAATACCCATTAAAATTGATTTAACCAAAGGTAGGCGCTATTCTGAGAATAAATGCATAATTTACAGTCAGCATTTTATGCTGTAAACTGACTGGTAATTGGCCACCCCAACGCCTTGATTAACATTAAAAAGCGAGCAAAACATTACATGAAGATATCAAACATACAAGTACTAAGAGGGCCAAATATTTGGTCGATTAACAGGAAAAAGCTAATTCAAATGCGTTTGGATTTGGAGGATATGGAACAGAAGCCAACCAACGTGATCGAAGGATTTAGCGAAAGGATTGAGAAATTGCTGCCCAGCATGTTTACCCACCGTTGTTCTAAAGGTGTAGAGGGAGGCTTTTTTACCCGCGTGAAAGAAGGCACCTGGATGGGACACGTAATTGAGCACATTGCTTTAGAAATTCAAACCCTTGCGGGGATGGATACTGGCTTTGGCAGAACACGTATGACCAAAACCGAAGGCATTTACAATGTGGTGTTCAGTTATCTGGAAGAAAAAGTTGGCGTTTATGCTGCAGAAGCTGCCGTGCGGATTGCTGAAGCACTTATCGACAATAAAGAGTACGATCTGGAGCACGATATCCGCCGGATGAAAGAAATCAGAGAGCTTGAAGCACTGGGACCAAGTACTGCTTCTATTGTTGAAGAAGCGGTGAGCAGAAGCATTCCATGGATCAGGCTGAATAAAAGTTCGTTGGTGCAACTGGGCTATGGTAAAAACCAGGTCCGTTTCAGGGCAACCATGACCGAAAAAACAAGCAGCATAGCTGTAGATATTGCCAGTAACAAAGAGGAAACAAAGCGTTTGCTTACTGAGGCTGCCATTCCGGTTGCAGCAGGGGTAACCATTTCGAATATCGATGATTTAGAAGCGTCGGTTAAAAAAGTGGGCTTCCCGCTGGTATTTAAACCTTTGGATGGCAACCATGGCAAGGGAGCAACGATTAACGTGAAAACCATGGAAGCCGCAGTAGCTGCTTTCGAATATGCCAAAACTTACTCACGAAGGGTAATTATTGAAAGGTTCATAACCGGATACGATTTCCGGGTATTGGTAATCGACCATAAAGTGGTAGCTGCAGCGCAACGCGATCCGGCGCATGTAAGAGGAAACGGAATCCATACCATTCAGGAGTTGATTGATTTGGAAAATGAAGATCCACGCCGCGGCTACGGGCACGAAAATGTGTTAACAGAAATAGCAGTTGACCGCGATACGCTGGATTTATTGGCCAAGAAAGAATATACTTTAACAACTATACCCGAAAAGGGAGAAATTGTTTATTTAAAATCGACAGCTAACTTGAGCACAGGCGGAACATCGATCGATGTAACCGATGTGGTACATCCACAAAATATTTTTATTTGCGAAAGGATTTCGAGGGTAATTGGTTTGGATATTTGCGGGATAGATATCATGGCGCAAAACCTTACCCAGCCATTAACCGAAAACGGAGGGGTTGTTTTGGAAGTAAACGCAGCTCCAGGTTTCAGGATGCACTTAGCGCCAAGCGAAGGCTTACCCCGAAATGTGGCTGCACCTGTTATCGATATGCTTTATCCTCAGGGAAAGCTGTCGCAGATTCCAATCATTGCCGTAACCGGAACAAACGGAAAAACCACCACTACGCGTTTAATTGCACATATTATCCGCAGTAATGGTAAACGTGTAGGTTTTACTACCAGCGATGGGGTATACGTACACAATACGATGTTAATGAAAGGCGATACCACAGGCCCGGTGAGTGCCGAATTTATTTTAAAAGACCCAACGGTAGAATTTGCTGTGCTTGAAACAGCCCGTGGAGGAATTTTAAGGGCCGGATTAGGTTTTAATACCTGCGATATCGGCGTGGTAACCAATATTCAGGAAGACCACCTGGGGATTTCAGACATCCATAACCTCGACGATTTAACCCGTGTAAAGGCCGTTGTCATCGGGGCGGTTAGGCGTAAAGGCTGGGCGGTATTAAATGCCGATAACGGTTATTGTGTACGCATAGCGAAAGATGCCCGCTGTAATGTGGCTTATTTTAGCATGGATGAAAATAATCCGGTAGTTAAAGAGCATTGTAAAAAAGGTGGTATTGCCGCCATTTACGAGAACGGTTACATTACCATAAAAACTGGCGACTGGAAATTAAGGGTAGATAAAGCCACCCACATTCCGCTAACTTTTGGCGGCTCTGTAAATTTTATGATCCAGAATGTGCTTGCTGCAACATTGGCAACTTATTTATGGGGCTACAAACCTGAAGATATCCGTCTGGCATTAGAAACTTTTATTCCTTCTGCTGCACACACGCCGGGAAGGATGAACGTTTTCAGGTTCAAAGATTTTAAGGTGCTGGTAGATTTTGCACACAACCCCGATGGCTTTAATGGTGTTAAAGGTTTCCTGCAAGGTGTAGAGGCAACTGAACATGTGGGGATTATTTCGGCAACCGGCGACAGAAGAGATGAAGATATTATAGAAACAGCCCGCATTTCGGCTCAGATGTTTGATAAGATTTACGTATGTCAGGAGAAGTACCTTCGGGGACGAGCACAGCAGGAGCTAGTTGATTTACTGGTAAAAGGGATTAAGGAAGTTGATCCGAACAAGGAAATTATTATAAACAATAAAAGTACCGAATGTTTGCAAATCGCAATTGAGACCGCTAAAAAAGGTTCTTACTTAACCATTCTAAGCAATACGATCGATAATACCATTCAACGGGTTACCGAACATTTAGATAAAGAATTAGAAGCTTAGTTTTGTACTTCGAACATCGTCATTTCGAAGTGTAACGGAGTCGAGAAATCTCTTCTGCTTGCAACTTGAAAAAAAACTCCCCAGGTTATAAACTAGGGGAGTTTTTTCGTTTTTATATAAGTTATCAATTAGGCATGAGCGTCGCGCAATCTTTTAATTTCATCGTGCGAAGTCCTGAGTGATGCTTTTTGATCCGAAATCAACTCTCTGATGTTAGCTGGAAGATCTTCGCTCTCTAAAGCCATTTTATAAGCATTTTGGGCAGCATCTTCGCCAAATTCGCAATTATTTAAAACCGTTTGACGGTCGTTTCCAGTAAACATGGCCTTCACGTCCATCCAAACCCTGTAAATTTTACCCGAGTTGGTGGTTCCGGTTTCAATATCTTCGCCTAAGGCCGATACTTCAGTCGCCAAAGCCATTTTATATTTCTGGCTTTCGCCAATCATATTGAGGAAAAGTGATTTTAAATCGGCATCGCCATCTTTTAATTCCTGACGGCCCTTTTCGTAACCTTCAATGCGGTCGTTATTAATTTGGATGAGATCGTTTAATACTTCTGCGGTTGCTGTTGTTGTTTTCATGTTTTTATTTTTTATAGTTTCGATGTATAAAAAGAACATGACCGCTTAAAAAAAGGTTTGTCATTTTTTTAATAACTTACAACAAGAAGCTATAGCATTGATTGGCTTTTTAGCAAACTGCTATTTTTTAGAAAAGTATTGTGTTAGTTTTTCTTTAACAAAACGCCTGATTCGGGTTACCATATTTCCCTTCCTTTTGGCCAAAAATCCTCTTATCGATTTGTATGCGCTAGCATCTTCAGCAATTATTGTTGGGAACTCCGTTATGGCTTTCGGATTGATAATTACATTATAAATGTCGTTTATGCCAGAGTGTACACCGGTTCCATCGTGCCCGATATTATTGACCAGAGATTGCGAGGGATTAAGTGTTAAGCCGCCTTTTAAAAAAATAGAAGCATACCACCTGATGGCCCAGCTATTGTTTTTGCCTTTTTTAAATTCCAGCATCTGTTTCCAGAAATTCATGGTATGATCGATAGAAAAGGCTTTTCTCTTTTTCTTGTCGAACTGTTTCATTAGAAGGTTAATATCCGGTTCGAAGTTTTTCCAGGCCCTTCCCCAGGTCGCCCATCCCCAGCTGGTGGCAGCACGATAAAAAAACGATTGGGGGAGCTTTTCTGCAACCAGCGGATACATGTAGGCACCAATGTGCATTACTTTTTCCTCCTCGCGGTAACGGTTTAAAGCATCGTTAAAATAGCTTAAGGTATGCGGCGAAGTAACCAGATCGTCTTCAAAAACAATTACCTGGTCGTATTCGTCAACCAATTGACTTACACCAGCAATTACTGAATTGGCCAAACCGGCATTTTCCTGCCGCGCTATTACTTTAACCGATTTGAAACCTTTGGTTTTATTGATGATTGCCCTTACCTCTTTAACCTTCTCTTCATCCTGCGGAGTTTTGGCTCCATCAGAAAAAATAAATAACTGACTTTCGGCTGCCAATTCATTCTGTTGCAAAAAGTTTAATGTGCGCTCGGTATGCTGCGGACGGTTATAAACGAAAAGGGCTATGGGGGCAAGTTTTTGCATGTTTGTTTTATTTCAATTACCTATCAATAAATTGGACAATCGTTTTGCGCCTCGTCATCACGACCGGAACGCAGTGAAGCGGAGAGATCTACCTCGAGACAGATTCCTTGCCTTCGCTTCTCTTTACTCGAAATGACGATCATGCAGTCGTGCACTACTACCTAAAATATATGCAGGTTATGATCTGATTTTTGAGTGAGTACGGTATAAGCATTGGCAAACTGTTCTTGTTTTTTCTTTCCCAGTAAATTGCCTAAAGCTTTTTTAATACGATATTCCAGTTCTATTTTTAAGTTTTTGGTAAAGGTCTTCGGGGCTTTGCGGTTAATAAACTCATTAAATTTTACGGTTTCGGTGGCCGTCATCGAAACTTTATCGGCTAAAATCTCCAGGCCTTCACTTTGTAGTAAAAATCTTAGCGAAGTAGGGGTGTACATGTTAATGTGCCCATAATCCAAAAAGTGTTTCATGCGTTTGTCTACGCCAAAACGGTAATCCTTGGGTACTTCTACTACAATATATTTTGCTACCCGTTTTAATTCGCGGATAAGAATGCGTTCGTGCTCTACGTGTTCTAAAACATGCGCTAAAATCACCAGATCGAAAGCATCATCCTCGTAAGGGATTTTATAGCCATCAAAGGTTTGCACTTCTTTCAGTTTAGATAGGTTACGTTCTTTAATGATATCGACACCGCTTTGTGCAATTTCCAAAGCATAAAGTTCGGGTGCGAAGGTCCATTCGTTTAAAAAATGTAAGATACTGCCATCGCCTGCTCCAACTTCTAAAACTTTTTTGGGTTTAATGCCTTTGCAAACTTCGACAATGTTTTGTGCTTTATATTTGGCACCCAGCATTCGCCAGGCTACATCACTATTGGTATAAAAATTATCGTAGGCCGTTTTTACTTCTTCGCTTAGCATAACATAGTAGGATTAAATGCCTAAACAGTTGTTTTCCTTGTAAAAAACAGAAGTAGCCTTTTCGTAAAATAAGCCGGGCGAAATTCCGCTGAAACTGATTTCTTTGAAGCCTTGCGCTTTTAAAAGCACACGTGCTGGCTGGTAAACTTCGCGCTCACTATCATCTAAAACCAGAACACCGTTTGCCGATAAAGCATCCACACTGTATTTGCAGCAATTTACGCGGTCGCGGCCATCTACAATAATGATATCGAATTTACGGTTAAGCAGGGTTGCTTTTTTAGCGTATTCGCCATCTTTTTCTAACTGGCAGAATATCATTTCCGCATTAGCCGGGCTTGTATTTTTTACATTATCGTACCAACCCTTATCGTGCTCTACCGATGTAACTGAACCTGCGCGCTCTGCATAAAATAATGTAGAGCTGCCTGATCCATATTCGAAAATATGCTGCGTTTTGTTGATTCGTTCTTTAATGAAATCGATAAAGGAATAGGTCACCCAGGGTAATGCTCTCCCATTTCCATCCACGGCTTGTTTTTTATCAAAGGCCGTAAACCAGCCAATGCTGTTTAAGTATCCTTTATGTCCGTATGATAATAATGCCTTAAGCCTGTTTGGTTTGGCAATTAGTGTTGTTAATGCTTTAAGAGTACTCAACGTTTAAATATTTTTTGAAATGCTGTAACCAAAAGTAATGATTTTAACATCATTATACCCTGTTGGCGGGTTTTTGGGATTAATAATAGATAAAATGTGGAAACAAAACAAGCGATAAGGGTTGCAATTGACGCTCCAACACCACCATATCTTGGAATAAGCACAAGATTTAATAAGATATTAATTAACGCACCGGCCGCAGTTCTGTAAAACGAAATTTTTGTGAAACCTTCTGCTACTAAATATTGAGAACTTGCTGTGCCTAAAAAGACAAAAATTCCTGACCAAATGTGAATAGATAACATAGGGCCGGCACCATCATATTTTCCTTTATAAACGAGATGAATAATGTCTGAACCGAAAAAACTAATAAACAATGCAACCGGAAGGCTTATAAAAACCAATAAATCATAAAGGTTTTTTAAGCGTTTTTGGTAACGCTCAAGGTCAGTTTTACGGGCATTTAGTAATGCGGGGAATACAGAAGTTACAATTGCAACCGGGATAAAATACCAGGCCTCACTAAGATTTTGGGCAGAACTGTATATTCCGATTGCCTTGCTTCCTATACTTTTAAGCATTAGAACATCTATTTTCATGTAAATAGAAACCATAACCGCCGAAAGGATTAGCGGCGAAGATTGCTTTAATAATGATTTGGCCCTTTGTTTATCAAATGTCCAGTTAAAAATGCTAAAGCCTCTTTTTTGATAAACGATTACCAGTCCGGCCGCTAGAATTAGTCCCTCCAAAACGTAAGCTCCAACGATATAGATTAGTGGCAGACCTAAAACAATAATAGCAACCTTTATAATCGATACTGTAATTAGGCAGATATTTTGTACCTGAACCACATATTTGGATTGCACCTGCGATTGAAAATAGGCATCGATTATATTAAAGGATTTGAAAAAAGAAGCAAAAGCAAGCAGGCCAACCAATAAAGTTAAAGGAGGACCAGGATTAGGTGACAAGTTATGGCTGATTAAGTAAATACCAAGAGCAACAGGGATAAGTAGCGCATTGGCAACCATTCTAAGCCATAATGATGTTCCCAGAATTTCATCTCGTTTAGCAGGTTCCTGAATAATTTCGCGGATGATAAAAGTGTCGAGACCAAGGGCCCCAACTGCGGCAAGAATGGCAACCAGAGATAGGCCAAAGCTCAAATCACCAAATAAAACGGGGCCAAGATAGCGTGTGATTAAGACGTTTACGATCAAGCTTAATGCCTTCCCGAACATAACCCAACCTGTATTTTTAAAATACTTGTTAAATGCTTCTTCGTCAAAACCTTTTATGGCGGGTAATTTCATTAACGCAAAGATGTAAAAAAATGTGCGTTAAGCGCGATATTGAAAATTCAAATTGTGCAATAACTATTTCCCTTCGGTTTTGGCTTCTATGGCTTTGGTTTCGGGTGTTTTGGTTTCGACAGCCGGAGGAGGAACTACGATTGGGGCTGGTTTGCTGTTTAAGGGAGCACCAACGGCAATGTCGCAACGGTGGTTAGGTTGCCCGTGTGGTGGATTTAAGCCTTTGCCCACTTTAATATTCGAAACCTGTGTAACCGTAGGCTGAGCCGGCATTGTTTTGGCTATAGCCAAAGGCTTAGAATCTAAGGGGGCACCCACTGCAATATCGCACCGGTGACCAGGTTCGCCATGTTTGGGATTTAATTTTTTGCCTGCGGTATTGGCTACAGGCACTGCAGGTGCTGGAGCAGGTTGGGTTACCACCGCTGGTTTGGATTGAACGGCAGCCGTTCTGTTTAAGGGTGCTCCTACTGCCAATGCGCAGGTATGTCCGGCCTCGCCATGTGGTGGATTAAAAATAAGATTACTTTTTGTGCTGGCTGTTGGAGCAGCTGTTGTATTACCTTTCTGAAGTCCCTGTATCCCTGCAGGTGTAGGGATCATGGCCTGTGCGGTTTCTTTTTTTTCGCTTTTGCAGGCGCAACAAAAAATAAGGGCTAACAGATAAAAAGCGTTCTTCATGAGGTTGAGTGTTAAGGATTACTCAAATATGGTGAAATTAATTTACGCCAGAAAACTCTTTTCTATTCTTTCTAACTGCCTTAGGTGATGTTTTAAATGAATTTCGATAAACCTTAGCCATTGTTTGGCATTTAAATACCCTAGCCTTGGATGTTTGGTTTTGCAGGTAGCGGTAGCTAAGCCAACCAAAGGATAGTTGTCATCTAAAGCCTCTTCAAACTCTAAAATAATATCGAGTGCTTCCGTTTTGCTGATTTTTTTAACCCTGTCGACCAGCCTTTGAGGTACTTTATACTGCTGCGCCGGAGGAAGTGCCCCTAAAAGCAAAATGAGTTTAACCGCAAAATGAGTGGGTTTATCTTCGCCTTTACCTTTTGCAGCGTGTTCTAAAGCCATAAGCGATAACAGGCTCGAATCGAAAATATGTGAATATACTTCGCTGTAACTCCAACCGGCTATTGGCGGTTGCTGCTGAAAAATATCATCAGCATAAGCAGAAAGTTTTGATTTATAGGCATCGACCGTTTTATGTATCGATGCCTTAATTTTTGCAGCCCTCATAGAATAAAGATAAGCGAATTATTCTTTAGCAATGAAATTCAAAAAATCATCTTTATAGTTGAAAAATTCGAACGTTTCGGCAATTGTAAAATAATTTTGTGGGTCTATAACCGTTTGATACAGGCTTTTTGCAATTTTTAAACGTTCAGCATCAAAAGTAAATGATTTGAGTATGAGTTTGCATTGACTGCTGGAAAATGAAGCTTTCTTATTTACTGCATTGATAAGCCTCACCCTTTCGTTATCAAAACTTGATTTTTTATAGCTGGTATAAAATTCCTGAAAAGCTTCGGGTGATAATAGCCTGTAGTTTAGGTCGGCAAGTGTTGGCTGAATAGAAGCTGTATTGGGATCTCCGGTATAACCATAAAAATCATCTAAAGCATATTGATTGTTACGGAACAGACTAAGTTGTTTAATTACATTCAACCTGCCGTTATCGAAACCTAAAAGGAGGCGTTCCTGTGCATTTACGTTAATCCGCTCTTTTAGGATTAACCTATCGCCCTGCATTATAGACAGCTCGGGTTTAGAATTATATACATCGTAAAAACGGAATCTGCCCGTGGCCGATCCCACAAGTTCATCGTCTAAGTATACGGTATACTTGCCGGTTTTGGTAATTTGCAGGAATACTTCAGCTGAATTGCGGTTGTTTTGAGCAAAACTTAGGGTAGCAAAGAGCATTGCCAGGCCTAATAGGATGGTTTTTTTCATGTTAATTAAGGTTTCATTTGTGTGTGTATTGAAACCTTGCCAAAGCAATGCCAAAACCAAACAAAAAAGGAGTAAACTTAAAAAAGTTTCAACAACTCTTCTAGGTGAACAATTTGATGCTTCACATCTTGCGGTTTCTCTTTTTGCATAGGGTTGAAAAAGATGGCTTCCATACCAAAGTTTAATGCGCCGTAAATATCTGCTTCAAGACTGTCGCCAATCATAATGCTTTCTGCTTTTAGTGCTTTTGCTTTATCGAGTGCATATTCGAAAATAACGGGATTGGGTTTATTAACGCCCACATCTTCTGATATGATCACATTTTCGAAATAGGGATTTAGCTTCGATAAATTCATTTTGGTTAAAGTTGTTTCCTTAAAGCCATTCGAAATAATATGCAGGGTATATTTTTGTTGAAGATAAGCCAATACCTGCTCGGCACCTGCAAACAAATTGGTTTTTGTTGGCGAAATGTTTACGTAATCGGCTTCAAACTGGTGTGGCACCGCATCCGGATGGATACCCAGTTGAATGAAGGTTTTACTGAACCGCTCAGCCCTTAAGAAATCCTTGCTAATTTTTCCTAAATGATAATCGGCCCATAGCAAGTGATTGTTTTCGGTATAAATGCTGATGAAATCGCTACAGGATGTAATACCCAGTGTGTCTAATTTATAGGTCTGGTAAAGCTCTTTCAGGGTTTCTTCGGCATTGCGGTCAAAATCCCAAATGGTATGATCAAGGTCAAAGAAGATATGTTTTTTCATTAATGTAATTGTCGTTTTTGCAAAGGTAGGTGCTATTGCTGCTGGAATTATAAATAAGCCGTCATTTTTGATTGAATCTCTTCCACCAGTTCTTCGTCCATATATTCGTAATCATCAGGGATGTTCAGAATGATGATTTCTTTCTCTAATGCTTCATCTTCGAAACGTTCGGTAAGGATTTGTTTATGCTTTTTCTCCATTACAAAAATTGCATCGGCCCACAAAATAAGCTTTGCATTGATTTTAGTCCTGGCAGATGCTGCGGTGCCAGCCGAACGCACATCATGATCCGGGTGGTTTTTGTAAAGGGTTTCAGCAGTGGCACTACGCCATTTGTTTCTACTGCATACAAATAGAATATTCACAGGTTTTGCGTTATAGGTTTTAAAAAGGTTATTACTTAAACCTTTTCTCCGTAGGCCAGGTCGCCGGCATCGCCTAAACCCGGAACAATGTAGGATTTGCTGGTCATTTCTTCATCAATGGCCCCAAGCCAAAGTTTTGCTTTGGGTAAATTGGCCCTAACATGGGTAATGCCTTCAGTACTGGCTATGGCGGCGACAATATGCAATTCGGCAATTTTATAGCGGTTAATCAATTCCTTACAACACATCACCATACTTTGGCCGGTGGCCAGCATCGGGTCGGCCATAATCAAAACCCTGCCTTCCAGATCGGGTGTAGAAACATAATCCATCTGGATAATAAAATCGCCACTCTTTTTAACTTTCCGGTAGGCCGAAATGAAACAGCATGGTGCTTTATCGAAAATGTTAAGCAAACCCTGCTGTAGTGGCAAACCTGCACGGAGTATTGTCGCAAGCACAGGTTGTTCGGTTAATACTTCGCATGTTGACAATCCAAGCGGGGTGGTAATTTCTGTGGTTTTATATTTAAGTGATTTACTGATTTCGTAAGCGAAAAACTCTCCAACCCTTTCCATATTTTTGCGAAAACGCATCGAATCTTTCTGGATATTTTCATCCCGAAGTTCGGCAATAAAGGTATTGGCGATAGATTGGGTTTTGCTTAGATCGAAAATCATAATATCGGTTTTGCTGTGCCCTGTTTAAAGATAGACGGTTACAGTTTTTCTGCCCTAAATTTAGCAATTTTAAGCTTAAGAATTTAAACTAAAATCAATTACCTGCGTAATTAAGCATCTCGTTAAACACCCTTTTTAATTTCTTGTACCTGGGGTTCTCCGATAAACTTTTTAGCTGCCAGCTACTGTGAAAAGTACCGTTTACCACTTTTACCGCATCAACATATTGGTTCACCGTTTTTATGGCAGCATCGGTAGTTAAATACTGAAGTACATGGTCGGTTAGGCAGTAAGGGTTTACGGTTAAAGGCGTAACCTTTTCGAGTTGTAAATCGTACCAGTTAAAAGGTGTGCAGGTTCCTGCCCTGAAACCGGGTACTGTGCTGTAGCCCATGGAATAATCAGTAGTGATACCCGAGTTGAGGATATTCAGGTAACAAATTGGAAATTTTAAAATTTCCAGTTGCTGGCTGCTTAAAGGAATAATATTCGGGCGGATTTTCTTCAGTTTTGCCAGGCCGTCTTTAATTTCGCTTATCTTTTGTTTATCGCTTGCACATGGCCTTAATAAGCCAACGGCTTTGGCCGTTAGGGCTTTTGAGATCACATTTACATTGCTGTGAGCTAGTGGTATCTGCTGGAAATCAACAAAATATAAAGGCTGGTGCCTTTTAGTACGGAATAACCCGTTTACCTGATCCAGTACTTCCTCGCTTTTTACATCGACACCTGTTAGCTGATCAAATTTTGAACGGAAATAGCTGTTTTCCTTTTTGAAAACCGAACTAAAAATAAATCTGGTCTTATTTAGAACACCTTTCGGCATTTTGGGTGTAATGTTGAAATTGATGGTGGGTTGATGATGGAATTTTTTCTCATGGAATTTAAAATTCGGATGTTTTTTCCGGATCATGCTCTTGATGATCAGTGCCCACTCATCGATAACCGGCCGGTTTAAAACCTGCCATTTGTGTTGCCTGCTTTTAGTAGGGTTAAAATCGGTAGCGGAAACTTTTTGATGGAGGTATTCTTCATATCTGCTGATGATGAAAAAAGAAGCTGCAAAAACATCAAAAGTCAACGCAGAGCCTTCCACTGCAAACGGAACCTGATAATCGCCAAACGAAATGCTTTTAAGTTTGATTTCTTCGAGCTTGTTCGAGAAAAGCAGCGGTGTACTTTTAAAAAAAAGTTCATCACCCAGGGCTTCATCGCCATAGCTGATTTTTACCTGCTCGCTTTGCAGAAAATACTGACTATTGCTTGTAAATTCCACTTCCGTTTTCAGTATATCCTTAAATATAAAACTGAAAATATATTTAATCCGAGGCGTTAATATGTTGGAGAAGATGATTAGGTGCATAACTTATTTTAACAACACGGATTTAAAAAAAGATAACAAGAAATATTCCTCAGCTCATACTAACTTAAATAATATAGCTATTAAAATTAATGGTAATTTAACGCCTAACCATTATCTAATACAAAAATTACAATTAAAAGTTTGCAGCAAACTTCTTTTCAGGGTAGAGTATCTTGCTGCTTTTACGGACAGGACCTTTCACAATATGTATAATACTCATCTGGTCGTCAAATAGATCGTACAGAATGGTATTGTTAACTTCAATCGATTTTACAGTTGATATTTTTTCAACTTCAAGGTAAATATTGGTGGCTTCGTGGTCTATTTCATAGCCAATGTAATTTATGGTTGTTGCTTTTCCATTAGCCTTAACCTGTAAATGCGATAACAAATATTTTTTAACCAGCTCATCCATCGCACTTTTCATGTTTGGGTTGCTTAGGTCTGTTTTTTGTTTGTATAATCTGGCTAAAATCGATTCAAAATCATCCGAAAAAATTTTGCAGCTAATTTCGAGCGTTTTGTCTTTTGCATTAAAGTTTACTTCGGTGGTACTCACATGTAAAGGATGCTTAACGCCAGCCTCAACAGCAAAAAATGTACAACACAACAACAGAACAACAAATTTTAATTTACGCATCGGTATATTTTGGACTATAACGCAAAGTTAACAGATAAATTGGCTACTTGTTAAATGTAATCAAGGTGTTATGTCCACGGCGTTCTACCTGCAGGTTTTTAAAATCAAAACGGCCAAATATTCTGCTCAGTTTCTGGTGCGACGGGTGTACGTTTAATATTAAAATTTTCGTTGAGCCAGTAACTAAGCCTGATCAATAATTTTTTTAATCCGCGTTCTTTTGCGGGGCCTTCCTGAAGAAACTTCTAATTGTTAGCCCAAAACCTTCAAAATGCCATATAAAATGAATTAAATTACCCGTATGAATATACCGTGTTGTCCATGTATAATGAAACAACAGTTTAGTTTACAACTGTAAACACAGGTGTTTCTTAAAACTTACCGTTCTAAAAACGGTAACAAATTTGGGATTTATCTTTTTCTGTAAAGGATATTTGGTGTTTTTATAATTAAAAGCATAATTTTAGTCTTTATAAACTATTTTTAATTGAGATAGTTAGCTTACTATTCATGCCGTTACAAGATTTTATCTTTTATTTTAAACTGGGTTGGGAACACATTATCAGTATTGATGCTTTGGATCATCAGCTTTTTGTTTTGGCGCTTGTTGCTATTTACAGCTATACAAACCTGAAACAAGTGCTCATACTGGTTACTGCTTTCACCATTGGTCATTCGCTAACTTTGCTTTTAAGTGTTTTAGATTACATCAGGTTCGATAGTAAGTGGGTAGAATTTTTAATCCCTTGTACCATTGTAATTACCGCTGTCAGTAATATGTTCAGGAAGAACTTTTCATTGAAATCGGTCAAAATTAACTATTCCCTGGCCCTGGGTTTTGGTTTAATACATGGGATGGGCTTTGCCAACTCAATAAGGATGATGCTGGCCAAAGACCAAAATATAGGTTGGGGGTTATTTGGCTTTAACGTTGGCCTGGAGGCAGGACAGATTTTTGTGGTGATGATTGTGTTACTCATTACCTTTTTAATTTTTAACTATACCCGCATCAAGCGATTGAGCTGGGTTTTATTTATATCAGCAGCCGTATTTAGCCTGGCTTTAAAGATGGCTTTAGAACGAATTCCTTTTTAACTAACATCATAATGAATAAACTGTTTACTTTAACAGGCCTGCTACTTTTTTCTGGTAGCTTAGCTTTTGCCCAAAATACCCAGAATAATCCTGGTAGTAACCACGGTAATAAATTTGAGCAATTGGGTACCATTTTACCAACCCCAAATGAGCAGCGTACTGCAAGTGGCGCACCGGGAGTTAAATATTGGCAGCAACGTGCCGATTATAACATCAAATGTGAATTGGATGAGAAAAATCTATTACTCACAGGGTCAGAAACGGTAACTTATACCAATAATTCGCCCGATCCGTTAACCTATATCTGGTTACAACTCGATGAAAACGAACACAGCACCGATAAAAATGCCAATTACCAGGATGCAACTAAAATGCCTGCTTTCGGCACCACACAAAGTTTAGATCAGCTGAGTGCAAAAGGCAATAATGGTAACGGCATCAACATTACTAAATTAACTGATGCTACTGGTAAGAATTTAAAATATACCGTTAACAAAACCATGATGCGTGTTGATTTACCTGTTGCGCTAAGAACCGGACAGAAATTGATCTTCAACATTGATTGGAATTATAAAATTACCGACCGTATGGCGGTAGGCGGCCGTGGAGGTTACGAGTTTTTCCCGGCTGACGGGAATTATTTGTTTACCATGACGCAATGGTACCCGCGTCTATGCGTATACAGCGATTTCCAGGGATGGCAAAACCACCAGTTTACAGGCAGAGGCGAATTTGCCCTGACTTTCGGCGATTTTAAAGTGCAAATGACAGTTCCGGCTGATCACCTTGTAGGTTCAACAGGCGAATGTATTAACTACAGTGCGGTTTTAAATCCAACACAGTTAAGCAGATATAATGCAGCCAAAACTGCTGCCGCTCCGGTTGAAATCCAGACTTTAGCTGAGGCTAAGGCTGCCGAAGCTAAGAAATCGACAGCCAAAAAGACCTGGGTTTTCAACGCCAACAATGTGCGCGATTTCGCCTGGACTTCTTCACGTAAGTTTATCTGGGATGCCATGCCTCAAAAAATACAGGCCAATAACAATACGGTAATGTGTATGAGCTTTTATGGGAAGGAAGCCTATAACTTATATAGCAAATTTTCTACCCGTGCTGTAGCCCATACCATTAAAACTTATTCTGATTTTACGATTCCTTATCCGTACCCGGTTGCACAAAGTATTGAGGCAGCTAATGGAATGGAGTATCCGATGATCTGTTTCAATTATGGCCGTACAGATGCAGATGGAACTTACAGCGAAAGTACCAAAAACGGTATGCTGGGTGTAATTATTCACGAAGTTGGGCACAACTTTTTCCCTATGATTGTAAATAGTGATGAGCGTCAATGGACATGGATGGACGAAGGTTTAAATTCTTTTGTTGAGTATTTAACCGAAGAGCTTTGGGACAATAAATTTCCGAGTAAAAAAGGACCGGCCTACACGATTGTTGATTACATGAAGCTGCCAAAGGATGAGTTGGAACCAATTATGACCAATTCAGAAAATATTGCCCGTTTTGGTCCGAATGCCTATTCAAAACCTGCAACTGGTTTAAATATTCTTCGCGAAACGATTATGGGCAGAGAACTATTTGACTATGCATTTAAAGAATATGCCAGAAGATGGGCCTTTAAACACCCCGAGCCTGCAGATCTTTTCCGTACCATGGAAGATGCCAGTGGCGAAGATTTAGATTGGTTTTGGAGAGGCTGGTTTTACGGAACCGACCCATGCGATATTGCTTTGGACAGTGTGAAATTTGCGAAAGCCGATTTCCCGAAAGAAGTGCCTGCAGCAAGATCGAGAATGATTAAGATTGATAAACCAGCTGTAAATGCCTTTGAAGATATTTCGAAAATCAGAAACCGCGAAGACAAGAAAATCAATTTCTATGTAGATAAAAATACTGCAGCTCAGGATTTCTACTATAAATATGACCGTGGAATGGTGAGCATCGATACCACTGTTGTAACCAAAATGGAAGGTACTATCCCGGTTGAAGTAGTCTCATCAGCCGATCAGGATAAATATGAAAATAAATTCCTTTACGAGCTAAGTTTTAGCAATAAAGGCGGTTTGGTTATGCCAATCATTGTTGAGTTTACCTATAAAGATGGCACCAAAGAAATTGACCGTATTCCGGCGCAGATTTGGAGACACAACGAATTGAAAACTTCTAAGTTTTACGTAAAAGATAAAGAGGTGGCTTCTATTTTAGTCGATCCATTACGCGAAACAGCTGATATCGATACCAGTAACAATGGCTGGGGCGGTAAAGCGAAAGAAAGTAAATTTAAAGTTTACAAAGCAAAAACCGGTGGTGCGGTTAGAGGCCAGTCGGTTGGGAAGAACCCAATGCAGCAAGCTGCAAGTAAATAAATCGTTTACAGCTGACGTTTTCTGTCAAATCCCCATTGAAGAAATTCAATGGGGATTTTTGCTTAACAGTTGGTTTAGTTTTTATTTTGAATTTACATAGTTTCTATTTTGAAATTACATAGCTTTCATTTTGAAATTACATAATTATGTAAGCGCTGTTTTCTTTGCTTTTTGAATTTTACTTTTTTGTTTTTCCAATTCCTCCACACAAAATTACTTTTCGATGGTTGAATAAAGCGTGCTAAATTGTTTAGCATCATAAAATTTCAGTAAATTTGGTTACCAATGAAATTTAAAATCACCTCAGAATATCAACCTACCGGAGATCAACCCAATGCCATCAAACAACTGGTTGATGGTGTAAACGCCAACGAGCATTATCAAACTTTACTCGGCGTAACCGGATCAGGCAAAACTTTTACGGTAGCAAACGTAATTGAGCAAACCCAAAAGCCAACATTAATTTTAAGCCACAATAAAACACTGGCGGCACAGCTTTATGGCGAATTCAAGAATTTTTTTCCTGAAAATTCTGTCAATTACTTTGTTTCTTACTACGATTATTATCAGCCAGAGGCTTTTATCGCTTCGAGCAACACTTATATCGAAAAAGACCTGAGCATTAACGAAGAGATTGAAAAGCTGCGCTTGCGCACCACATCATCTTTAATGAGTGGCAGGCGCGACATCATCGTGGTATCGTCCATCTCGTGTATTTATGGTATGGGTAATCCCGAGGATTTTTCTAAAATGGTTTTCCGTTTTGGAGTTGGATTAAGAATTTCGCGGAATGCCTTTTTGCACAGTCTGGTAGAAATTTTATACTCCCGTACCACAACCGATTTTAAACGCGGAACATTCCGGGTTAAGGGCGATACGGTAGATATTTATCCTGCTTACCTCGATCACGCTTACCGCATTTCGTTTTTTGGCGATGATATTGAAGAGCTTTCTACTATTGATCCGGTTTCTGGTAAAACTTTAGAAAAATTAGAAGACATGGCAGTTTATCCGGCCAATCTTTTCGTAACGCCTAAAGATCGTTTCAATTCTTCTATCTGGGGCATTCAGGAGGAGCTCGAGATTAGAAAAAACCAATTAATAGCCGACAGGCATTTACTCGAGGCCAAACGTTTAGAAGAACGAACCAATTTTGATATCGAAATGATGAAAGAACTGGGCTATTGCTCAGGTATTGAAAATTATTCGCGTTTCTTCGATGGCAGGCAGCCGGGCATGCGCCCTTTCTGTTTGTTAGATTACTTTCCGGATGATTATTTAATGGTAATTGATGAAAGTCACGTTACAGTACCACAAATCAGGGCCATGTATGGTGGCGATAGGTCGCGTAAGCTCTCGTTGGTTGAATATGGTTTCCGTTTGCCGGCTGCGCTGGATAACAGGCCTTTAAATTTTAACGAATTTGAAGCACTTGCTCCACAAACGATCTACGTAAGTGCCACACCGGCCGAATATGAACTGGAAAAATCAGAAGGGGTAGTAATTGAGCAGGTAATCAGGCCAACGGGCTTGTTGGATCCAATTATCGAAATCAGGCCTGCCATTAACCAGGTTGATGATTTACTGGATGAGATAGACCTGACCATTAAAGATGGCGGACGGATTTTGGTCACAACTTTAACCAAGCGTATGGCCGAAGAGTTAACCAAATATCTTGATCGTTTGAATATAAAAACGCGGTATATCCACTCTGAAATTAAGACATTAGAGCGGGTAGAGATCCTTCGTGGCCTGCGATTGGGCGAATTCGATGTTTTGGTAGGGATTAACCTGTTGCGTGAAGGTTTGGATTTACCTGAAGTAACACTTGTTGCCATTTTGGATGCCGATAAGGAAGGTTTTTTACGTTCAGAAAAATCATTAATTCAAACCATTGGCCGTGCAGCACGTAATGATAGAGGCCGGGTTATTATGTATGCTGACGGGATGACTGACAGTATGGAGAAAACCATTGATGAAACCAACCGCCGCCGGGAAAAACAGATTGCTTATAATTTGGAGCATGGTATTACACCGAAGACAGTTGGCAAATCGCGTGAAGCAATTTTAGAACAGACTTCCGTACTCGATTTCTCGCAAAAGGCAAGTGATAATAAAGCCAGAGCCTATGTCGAAAATGCTGAAATCAGTATTGCTGCCGATCCGATTGTGCAGTACATGGGCAAGGGAGAATTGCAGCGTGCCATTGATAATACCCGTAAAGATATGCAGAAGGCAGCCAAAGAAATGGACTTTTTACAAGCCGCAAAATTGCGTGACGAAATGTTTGCTTTGGAGAAAATGTTTAACGAGAAATTCGCTAAGTAACGTTTTGGTTTTAATAAGTGATTTTTAGATAATTTCAATTAGAATTGCAATTCAATAAGTTATCTAAAAATCATTAAATGAAATCTTTAAAACTAGTAACGCTGATCGTGCTCAGCGCTATCGGGCTGGATGGTTATGCCCAAAACCAGGGAATTATTACACTTCCGCTTGGTGGTAATGCTTACAGCTCATTACATCAGGATTCTGAGAGAACACTGTCAAATAGGGGAATTGTAAACTGGTCAAATTCGAAAGAGTATTTTACAGCATATTTTAGAGTGGCTAAACCGGGTACAGTAATCGTTTCTGTAAATGAAAAACCAGTTGTTGAAGGGCAGTCAACCTTATCGTTTTCAATTAACAATCAACCGAAAGAAGTAAACTTTGATGAAAGTAAGACTTTGGATGGCAAAATTGGCGAGTGGACGGTTAAAGATACAGGCTACGTTGCCCTCACCATTAAAGGCTTAAGCAAAAGTGGTAGCAAATTTCCATCTCTGGCAAATTTAGCAATCAGCGGATCGGCTGTTGAAGGTAAAACAGCCTATGTTAAAAATAATGAAGGCAATTTCTTTCATTGGGGCCGTCGTGGGCCATCTGTTCATTTGAACTACCTGCAACCCGAAAATGTAAATGCCGAATGGTACTACAACGAAGTTACCGTGCCCAAAGGCGAAGATATTCTGGGCTCTTATTTTATGGCTAACGGCTTTGGCGAAGGTTATTTTGGGATGCAGGTTAACAGTCCTACCGAAAGACATATCCTGTTTTCGGTTTGGAGTCCTTTCAATACCGACGATCCTAAAAGCATTCCTGAATCGCACAAAATTAAAATGTTAAAGAAAGGCGAGAATGTACATACCGGCGAATTTGGCAATGAAGGAGCAGGCGGACAGAGCTATTTAAATTACATGTGGAAAGCTGGAAACACCTATAAGTTTTTACTACATGGTGTTCCGGGAAGAGATAGCCTAACCACTTATACCGCTTACTTTTTTGCCCCTGAAACCAATAAATGGCAATTGATAGCCAGCTTTACCAGACCACAAACCAAAACTTATTTAAAACGTTTCCATTCCTTTTTAGAAAATTTTTCGCCGGTTCAAGGAGATCTATCCAGGAAAGTACTGTTTAATAACCAATGGATATGCGATGATAAAGGCGTTTGGACGGAGTTGAAATCGGCCAGGTTTACGACCGATAATACAGGCATGAAGGGTTACAGGATGGATTATCAGGGTGGAATTAACAAAGGATCTTTTTATCTCAAAAACGGCGGTTTTTTTAATGATTATACCTCGCCAAGAAAAGTGTTGAACAGAACCACTGTTGGTAAGCAACCAGAAATAGATTTCAGTAAATTACCATAGATATTCAAAATTATTGTGGAATTTTGGTGTTTCATTCATCATCACAATACAGCACAATGGACGGGCAGAACAGAAAAGATATTTATCCGGGATTAGAAGTCGGAATTATTTTGAAGAAAGATCAAAGATCGGGAAACATTACCTACGGCGTAGTAAAAGATCTGCTTACTTCATCCGCATTCCACTCCAGGGGAATAAAAGTTCGGCTCGAAGATGGCCAGGTAGGCCGCGTTGCTGAAATTGTAGAAGATTAATGAAACACCTTTATTTTTGCTTTTTAATTTTTGCATTAACTACTACTGCATTTGCCCAGGAATCTATTAATACGAAGGCAACTATTAGTCCTGTTGCCGATCGGAAGATAGTTATGATTTGCAGGGTTTCAATTCCAATAAGCAAGTCTCCCTTGTATGTGGTGAATGGTGTCGTTGTTGATAGTGCGGCAATAACAGATTACATCCGTCCTTCCAGCGTCCTGGCTATAAATGTGCTAAAAGATGCCTCTGCCACAGCGGTATATGGAAGTAGGGGACAAAACGGGGTAATCTTAATAGATCTAAAAAAGGATTTGAAGTTATGGAGTTTGAAGGATTTGTTTAAAAACTTCAGGATTAGAAAGAAGAACTGGAATTGGCCTGTATTTGTGGATGCAAAAGAATTGCCTAGCCGCCCTGATTTCTTTATCGTTAACGATATTGTAGCAGGTGTAAAAGTTGTATCAGTTGAAGATAAATTGCCTGGTAAAGACAAGGTGATTAAAATCTCCCTAAAACCTTTATAGCGCTTTATACGTATTATATTTGTAATCAAATTGCAATTAAAGACCTAAAAAGTAACAAAATAAATTTTGTGTCGTCTATATTTGTAATAAGCGTAAATTATTAACATGACATTAATAAAATTCATTTTCATAACAATATTGGTGCTCTGGCTGATCAGAATGTTGATCAGGTTGATACTACCTATGCTGTTTAATAACCTGGCAAGCAAGATGCAAAGTCAGGCCACAGGTCAGCAGCAACAAAGAAGATCTAAACCCGAAGGTTCTATTTCAATAGATTATATGCCGCCACGGCCCGATCAGAGTAAAACAGATAAACTCGGCGATTTTGTCGATTACGAAGAAGTAAAATAATTCTAGCCCTGAACTTGTTCAGGGTTTTTTGTTTTAAGGGAGTTCTGCTGCTAACTTTATGACTTGATTTCGGGCAATTAGTAATTTACACATATAACGCTTCAAAAATAACAGATCGACCAAACGACCAAGTAAACCCACGGGCGATTGGAATGCAAAAATATCCGTCATTTCGGTATATGCATTTGTTAAAGTAAAATGGTGCTGATGGTGCAGTTTTTTAAAAGGTCCGCTTAGCATTTCATCAACAAAATAAAACGGAGGTTTCATTGCCGTAATTTTGTTTGTCATCTTAAAACTTAACCCAAAATGCCTGGCCTGCCAGGTAACGTTCTCGCCAAGTCCGATTAAACCACTCAATTTTCCAGCTATCACTTTTTCTTTAGTACCTTTCATCGACTCCATGTGCAGGTCTAAATTTCTGGCTAAATCGAAGCACTTTTCTACTGGTGCATAAATTCTTGTTTTTAACAATAAGGTGGGCATCACGTCTGTTTTGAGATTTTTAATGGATTCGGTTATGCATGCAAAAACTTATTTTAAAATAGCTTCAACCGCACATTCAATGCTTGGGTATTTAAACTCAAATCCGGTATTTAACAAGATTGTAGGTTTAACCCACCTGCTTTTTAAAATCAGTTCAGTCTCAGTGCCTATAATTTTAGCACCTATTGCCAGGAACCATGCGGGTGCTGGAAAACCAAAGGTTATTCCACAGGTTTTTCGGATGGCGGACATTAGCAGGTAATTTTTAACCGGTTCAGGAGCCGTACAGTTAATAACCCCGCTAATTTTTTCCTGTTCGAGCAACCATTGGATACTGAGGGCAGCATCCTGCTCGTGCACCCAGCTTACATATTGCTCGCCATTGCCCTGCTTGCCGCCCATACCTGCTTTTGCAAGATTTAGGAGCCGTGGAAAGGCACCATCTTTTTTACCGAGTACTATGCCCATTCTTAAAGCAATTTTCCGGGTATGCGAGGTATTATTCTCAAAAAAGCTGCTTTCCCAGGCTTTACATACCTCGACAGAAAAACCTGTACCGATTTCTCCGTTTATTTCATCCTGATACCGGTCTTCGGCATGGCGATATATCGTAGCAGAAGTAACATTGATCCAGAGTTTAGGTGGGTTATCCATTTTCTGTAGAACCTTTCCCAACAAAGCCGTAGGTTGTAGTCTTGATTGAATAATTTCTTTCCTGTTTTTGGTGGTGTACCTGCAGTTTACGTTTTTACCGCAGAGATTTACAAGCAGGTCGGCATTGTTGAGTGCTTTAGTCCACTCGTTTGTTGTTTTTCCATCCCAAACCACAGTTTCAATATTGCCGTTTTTGGGTTGTGCTTTCCTCGAAAGGATAATAATTTCATCGGTTATTGGACTGAAATGTTTGGCCAGTACGCCACCCAAATAGCCGTTTCCACCTGCCAGGACAATTTTTCTAAACTTCATGATTTTAAAATAATAGGATTAGTATTAAAACAATTAAACGATAAAGTACCCAGCTAATACTCATGGCCCAGCCGAGGTTTAAAATTTTGCTTCGGCGCAAATGCTCCAGCAACATGAGCCCTGCTACGATTAAAAAATAGAGAATAAATAAAATAGGATCGAGATGAAAGTAATGAGCAGCTGTAAGTACGGGTAAAAGCAAGATTGCTCCGGCGAAAGAGATGGTCATCATGTTACCGAGGTAATCCCAGAGTTTATCTTTTCGGTAAATAAGGATAATTATGCCTTGAAATAACATCTGTCCACCACAAATCAAATATTCCCTATAGCTAGTACCCAAGGGTACAAAGCGGGTTAGCAGATGAGCATAAGCCGTTAAAATATAAGCCGTAACCAGCCAGGTAAAAAGTAAATAAATCAGGCGGTATTGTATTTTGAAATCTGGCTGAATTGCATTCGTTTTGGGTCTTACAGGAATGATAACTTTTCTGTTGTAAGATATAAAAGCATAAAATTTTTGCATGAAATAAACAAAGGACCCAAATGAAAAAAGCGTTTTGAAGATAGGTAAGGCATGGCCAATAATTTTAAACAAGCTTTGTATGCCATAAGTTACCTCGCCTGTTAGGGTATTTACCAGTGCAATTTCATTGGCTGCCCGCCGACGATCAACCAGCGGGCAAATATTTGCGGGCATGTTTTGATAAGCTTCACGCCCATTTTTATCGAGCATACCGGTTTTGATAAATGTTTTGGTATAGGCATAACACATGGGGCATTCATCATCGAACAGGATAACATGATTTTGAAGTGTTTTCATTTTATTTAAATTTTAGTATTTTCAATAAATATTGAAACATGTGGTTAAAAAATAAAGCCAGGTTTAATACACTAGCTTAGCTTTTTTTTGATACTTACTACTTAGTTCTTATTCTTTGCTTCCTACTCGATACCTTACTATTCTCCTATTTACTTAAACACTTTCAATATTGATCCCCAGAACCAGTTTTCTTCTGCTTTAAGCATGGTTTCGAGGGTTTTATCAACATTGCCAGCCAATTTGTTTATATCGCTAATCGATTTTTTGAAAGTCTTAAACTCAGGGTCTTTATCATCGCCTTCAACGTTCGAGAGCTCGTTTAATACCTTTAAAACAGGTTCAAGTTCTCTTTTTTTGCGTTCTTTAGCTACTTGGCGTGCAATGTTCCACACGTCTTTATCGGCAAAGAAGTACTCTTTACGCTCACCGGCTTTGTGTTGTTTTTCAATTAATCCCCAGCCAATCAAATCGCGGAGGGTCATGTTGGCATTTCCCCGAGAGATACTCAGCGTTTCCATAATCTCTTCAGTGGTAAGTGCTTCTGCAGAAATTAACAGTAAAGCATGAACCTGTGCCATGGTACGGTTAATGCCCCATTCTGAGCCAAGTTTGCCCCAGGCTTCTATAAACTTTAATTTTGCTGCTGCTAATTCCATAAACAAATATAAAATATTTTATTAAACTTTCAAAAATTATTGAAAGTTTATTTGTTCTGAATTTTGTTACTATCCTGTTGCAATTGATCTAAAATACCCGACCAGCTTTTTTCTTTACCATTAACTGATTGGAGCACCTCGACTAAGCCAGGGTCAAAATAGACGGCTAATTTTAATACGGGTAATGCCAGCTCTGGTTTAAACATGGTTCCTGGGGCAAATCCTGCTTCATTATTTTTCGCCCGGTCCCGGTCGAACTTTACAGTGGTATTTACATATTCTTCGTGCTGTTTTTCGCCTTTAATGTATGGGATTAACCAATTGACTGACTTTTGAATCGATGAACCCCTGGGCGATTCGTAGCTATAAAAATTGATTCCTTTTGCATGGTCAATCATGATCGCCAACCTTAACATAGGCTCCAAATCGTAAATGTGGTAATGCATGGCATCACGTTCTTTAAAATCCAGGCTGGTGCCATCGGCATATAAATTAATGTTAATGTGGCTTTTGAGGTTATCGATAGTCCAGTTAATAAAATCAAGGTTGTTTAATGCGTAGCCAATTTCGCCAACTACTTTTAAGCGGTGGGCATTCCAGTTGTTAATGGCGGTGGCCCTTCCCGCTTTCATCCGCTTGCTGTTAATTTCAGTTAGTGCAGTTTCAGCAAGCCACTTTTTAATTGTGTTTTTAGCTGCAGGATTGATATCAGCCTTAATCAGGTCGTAAGCTTCTATGGCTTTATCCAGGTTGGTGTCATCAATTGGATCGCCGTTGGGCTGGTTTGTTTTTGCCCAGGCTTCAAGAAACTCTACACATTTGTGGAGATATTTTTCATCATCACTTAAACGGTACTGCAAAGCCAGTGCAAACATTTTGTTCATATCGGCCAGTGCCTGCCGCGTACGTTCTTTTTTAGGATTACCTTTTAATAAACCTTCAGTGCGGATGGTATCAACAGCATTAGGCTGCTCTTCGAGGTAATTTAATGCATTTTTTGCGAAGCCTGCATATAATTTTTGAGTTTCTGAGTTGTTTTTAAGCTGGGCTTTAAGTTTTTTAATTTCATTGGTATTTAGGCTAACCACTTGCGAAAAAGCAGTTAAAGCCAGACTCAGTAATGCGATTGTAACAGCAAACTTTCTCATCTTTAAATAGATTGAATTTTTATTCTCTTCTACAAATCTAGTTTTTATTGCGTTGCATTTAATTTATTACTTTTTTATACCGCCCATTTTTTTATTTTTGACGTTCGTTTAAACTTAAACAAACCTTAATGAATAACTGGTTTAATAAAAATGGCATACACCTGGCCATTATTGCATTTTTTGTAGTCATTACATTTGCCTACTTCAGTCCTGTTTTGGTAGGTAAAGCTCCTGCGCAGAGCGATGTGATTCAATCACAAGCTATGCAAAAGGAAATTATGGAATTTAAAGAAAAAGATGGTAAGGCACCACTTTGGACTAACCAGATGTTTGGCGGTATGCCCGCCTATCAAATTTGGGTACCCTATGCTTATAACGGTGCAACTTATGGAATTGCTTTAATTACTAAAGCGCTACCAAACCCTACTGGAACGGTTCTTTTATTGCTTTTTGGCGCTTATTTCTTATTCATTGTACTAAAAGTCAATCCCTGGCTGGCAGCTGCGGGTGCAATAGCCTTTACATTCACAATGTATAATTTTGTTTTAATTGCCAGCGGGCATAGCAGCAAGGCGCTTGCAATTGGCTTTTTTGCGCCCATAATAGCAAGTATATTATTAACCCTTAGGGGAAAATATTGGTATGGAGCAAGTTTAACCGCATTGTTTTTAGCCCTCGAAATAAGAACAAACCACGTTCAGATGACTTATTATCTGATGTTGGCTATATTTATTTTTGTTGTTATCGAAATCTATCAGGCCGTTAAAAATAAGACTGTTTCGAATCTCTTAAAGTCATTTGGGTTTCTTGCTTTTTCTATAGTAATCGCGATAATGATCAATGCAAGTTTACTATGGTCGACAGCAGAATATGCCAAAGAAACAAATCGTGGTAAATCTAATTTAACCTCAACAGAGACTGCATCCACAGAAAAAGAGAGCGGGATGTCGAAAGAATATGCTTACCAGTGGAGTCAGGGGGTTGGAGAAAGCTTTACATTTTTGATTCCTGATTTATATGGAGGACCGTCTGGTGTAGAGGAACTGGTAAAACCAGAAGGCAATATGTATAAAGCAGTTGCTGAAATCACTGGTGGTGATCCAACTCAAACTTCACAAGCCATTCAACAATTGGGTGGACAATTAAATATGCAACAGTATTGGGGCGAAAAACCTTTCACGCAAGGTGGATATTATTTTGGTGCTATTATCTGTTTCCTGTTTGTTTTTGGATTATTCATTGTTCGGAGTCAATTAAAATGGTGGATATTAGCGACAACTACATTATTTATCTTGCTTTCATTCGGCCGTCACCTTCCTTTTGTTAGTAACTTGTTTTTTGATTATTTCCCACTGTACAATAAGTTCCGTGCAGTTGAGTCTATTTTGGCCGTTGTTGGATTAATGGTTCCAATTTTAGCGGTTTTAGCCGTTAAAGAGGTGCAGGAGGGAAATACAGATCAAAAGGTGTTGATTAAAAAATTAACCTGGTCTGCTGGAATCACAGGTGGTTTTGCTCTAATTGTAGCAATTGTACCTACATTGTTTTTTAGTTTTAAGGCTTCAAATCATAACCAAATTGTTGAAGCTTTAACTCAGACTTTACAAAACAATGCTTCTATCGCCCACAAAATTGCAAATGGATTGGTTGAGGATAGAATTGCTATAGGGCGCGCAGATGCTTTGCGTTCGTTTTTCTTTGTAATTATCGGATTTGGAATTATTTGGGCGCTAATAACTAAAAAATTAAATACACAGTTTGCTTTAGGTTTGTTAGCGCTGGCAGTGCTGATTGACATGTGGCAAGTAGATCGCAGGTATTTAAATAATCAGAATTTCGAATTTAAAAAAACGGCTTCAGATTTCTTCAAACCAAGAGATGTGGATAATTTTATCGCCGCAGATAAGGATCCAAATTTTAGAGTGTTTGATGCTTCGATAAATACTTTTAGTGATGCCAGCACATCAAATTATCATAAAACAATTGGGGGGTACCATGCTGCTAAGTTGAAGCGTTATGATGAATTGATTCAGAATCAAATGACCAAAAGCATCAACCAGGATGTGCTGGATATGTTAAATACCAAATACATCATTACACAAGATCCTCAAAACGGATCGTATAAAATGCAGCGTAATGCAACCGCTGCCGGTAATGCCTGGTTTGTACAAAGTGTACAGTTTGCTAAAAATGCTGATGAAGAAATGAAAGCCATCAGTAGTTTTGATGCTAAAAAAGAAGCCATTGTAGATGAAAGCTATAAGGATTTAATTGATACCAAACGTTTAGGTACTGGTCAGGAAGGTTTTATTCGTTTAACTACTTACAATCCCGATCATTTAACCTACGAATATTCTTCTGCCAAAGATGTAATTGCAGTTTTCTCAGAGATTTACTACAAAGAAGGCTGGAAAATGTATATCGACGGTGTTGAAAAACCTTATTTCAGAGCTGATTATGTTTTGCGTGCAGCTCAGCTGGAAGCAGGTAATCACAAACTTGAATTCATTTTCCACCCAACAGCCTATTATGCAGGTGAGAAAATCTCGCTGGCAGGCTCAATCCTGTTGTTGGCCGGATTGGGTTTTGGTTTTTACAACGAAGAAAAGAAAAAAAAGAAAGCAGTTAAGGTTAAAGCTTAAGTTGCGCTTTGATATGCAAGCCCCATAGGATTCAGATCTTATGGGGCTTTTATTTTTATCAATCTTGCCAAATAGGCCGTTTTACAATTAACCGGTTTATACCATTCACCTCTTTTAACATACATTATCAGATTGAATAATAATTTAACAATGTCGTAACATTTGTTTGATAAACAGCGTCTTATCTTTGTGTTGTAAAATCAGATGATATGTTAGAGTCTTTCTTTGCCGTGTGTTTGTTAATTGTTGTACTTTATTTCTTTAGCCCTTTTGAGGTAAAACTCGATGAGGAAGAAGAGTGGTAACAAATCTAAATTATGCAGGAACTGCCTACACCGGGCGGTAATAAGATTCTTCCCCCTAAAATTTCCCGTTTATGGATAAAAGAAATGTCGATGTAGTCGTAATCTCCGACGTGCATTTGGGCACCTATGGCTGCCATGCTAAAGAGCTTTTGAAGTATCTTAAAAGCATTAAACCCAAAACATTGATTTTAAATGGCGATATCATTGATATCTGGCAGTTCAGCAAAAGTTACTGGCCCGAATCGCATATGAAAGTCATCCGCAAGCTGATGAAATTCGTTTCGGAGGGGGTGCAGGTGCATTATTTAACCGGCAACCACGATGAAATGCTGCGCAAGTTCGATGGCATGGAAATGGGTACCTTCCATCTGCAGAATAAATTGATTTTAGAGCTTGATGGCAGAAAAGCCTGGTTTTTTCATGGAGATGTTTTTGATGTAACGATGCAACATTCTAAATGGCTGGCCAAACTGGGGGCTGTGGGTTACGATACCTTAATTTTGATCAATAGTTTTGTGAACTGGGTGCTTACGGCTTTCGGGAGGGAGAAGATGAGTTTCTCTAAAAAAGTAAAGGCGAAATTTAAAGATGCAGTTAAATTCATCAATAGTTTCGAGCAAACAGCGGCCGAGCTGGCAATTGAAAAGGGCTATCAATATGTGGTTTGCGGGCATATCCACCAGGCCGAAAAAAGGGAAATTGCTACCGATGAAGGAAGTGTTACTTATTTAAACAGTGGCGATTGGGTGGAAAGTTTAACCGCTTTAGAATATGAAAACCAAAACTGGACGATTTTTAAATATGAACACCAGCATTTTACCAAAGATGAACTGGATGAAGGACTGCTGTCTGATGCCGAAGATTTAAAGAGTAAACTGGACATAAATATTCTTTTACAGAATATAAAATATGAAATTGCCCAATAATTTTAGATATTCGGGCACAAATGAAGATACTTTACGCGATACAGGGAACCGGTAACGGACATATTAGCAGGGCCAGGGAAATTATTCCATTGCTTCAAAAATATGGTGAACTGGATATTTTAGTGAGTGGCACACAGGCCGATGTTAAACTCAGTCAACCGGTAAAATAC
The DNA here is from genome assembly GCF_903166585.1 of Pedobacter ghigonis. GTDB lineage: Bacteria > Bacteroidota > Bacteroidia > Sphingobacteriales > Sphingobacteriaceae > Pedobacter > Pedobacter ghigonis. Next base: position 55,521 of record NZ_CAESCM010000004.1, on the reverse strand, counting down.
CAGTTGCACGGTTTTAGCTTTATTTTTGGCAAGAAAGGTGGTGTAGATCATTATAAAACCTGGTTAAACATGAATCTTTTCCGTTTTAGAAAAGATATGAAACAGCTTCCCCTGAAAGATTATAACCTGATTATTAATGATTTTGAACCGGTAAGCGCCTGGGCCTGTAAACTGCAGGGTATTGAATGTGTTTCTCTAAGCCATCAGGCAGCGTTTAAATCGAAAAAAGTACCACGACCTAAAACATTAGACTGGGGTAAGCTGATTTTAAGCCGTTACGCCCCTACTAAATATCATATTGGTTTCCATTTCGATCGTTACGATACTTTTATCCATACGCCGGTAATCAGGGCCGAAATCAGAAACTTGGAAAGTGTAAATTTAGGTCATTACACCGTGTACCTTCCGGCTATTGATGATAAACGTTTGGTAAAGCTTTTTACCCAAATCCCGAATGTGAAATGGGAAGTTTTTTCTAAACACAGTAAGGTAGCTTATCAGGAAGGCAATGTTTTTGTAGAGCCTGTAAACAACGAGAAATTCAATAAAAGCTTGGCTACCTGCGAAGGGCTGTTTACCGGAGGCGGTTTTGAAGGACCAGCTGAAGCACTTTATTTAAAGAAAAAGCTGCTGGTTGCTCCCATGCGTTTCCAGTTTGAGCAGCAATGTAATGCTTACGCTTTAAAGCAATTTGGTTTGCCCGTGATCTGGGGAAGCACACGCAACTGGTTACCCATTATCAAAAACTGGGTCGAAAACCCTCAAAAGCACGAATTTGATTTCCCTGACGAAACTGCGAAAATTATCGACGATATGGTGAAAAAATACGCGAGGGTTTAGCCTTTCGAGTTTAGGTAAATTTAGTCTTTCAGCTTTCTGCTCTGGTGTTAAATTATTTTCTTTACTTTGCCTAATCGTTAAAAAGGCATGATTAATCAGTTTAGAAAGCTAAATCCAGTTAACCTCATATTTTTGCTGGCGTACACATTTTTTATGCGTATGGCTATCTTTTATGAAACACCATCGCAGTTAAACTTCGATTTCCTGGAGCCTTTTGCCCGCTTATTGATCAATGTAGATCTCGATAATGCCTTTACTGCACAGACCAATATTTTTATTGCGGCGGTTTTGGTTTATATACAGGCTCTGATCTTTAACCGGGTGGTAAACAATCATAACCTGTTGGGGAAACCGAGCTTTTTGCCTGGTTTAATGCTGGTAACCGGAACGAGTTTGTTTATGCCCTTTATGACTTTAAATCCGGCGCTGATTTGTAATTTCCTGCTCATCTGGATTATCGATAAGTTTTTAAAACTCGGAAAAAGCGCCAATTCTATTACTACTGTTTTCGATATCGGGATGATCATTGCCATTGGTACCCTGGTTTATTTTCCTTTTATGGGCATGCTGCTCATGATTTTTTTAGCCTTAATGCTTTTCAGGTCATTTAATTGGCGCGAGTGGGTAGCCGGGTTAATCGGTTTTATTACTGTATTCTTTTTCCTGGCCGTGTTTTATTACTGGAAAGATAATTTGAGTTCTTTTTACCAGATCTGGAAACCATTGGGTAATAAGTTTCCATCGGTGTTTAAAATCAACTATAATGATTATTTGGTTCTTATTCCAGTAGCTATTATCATTATCCTTGCATCATTACAGCTGCGCGAAAATTTCTTCAGGAGTTTTATCAGTACGCGGAAGAGTTTTCAATTGCTTTTTTTCATGTTTATTGTGGCTATTGTCAGTTTTTACCTCAAACCCAATTTCCGTACCTGGCATTTTCTGCTTTGCGTGCCGCCGGGTGCAGTACTGTTAGCATACTATTTTAGCAATGCCAAAAAGCGTTGGTTTTACGAAACTTTGTTTCTTTTGTTCGTGCTTTCGGTGCAGTACTTTCTGTTTGTTTAACCTTTTTTAACAAATAACCGGAGTGAAACTTGACAAAGATTAATAGCTTTGTGCATGATTTTAGCGTTAAAGCTTTTTTAGTTTTAATTTGATGGATAGAATTGGGATCTTCGGAATTTCTAAGGTATAATTTGATAAAAGGAAATTTTAAATGCGCACGTTAAGCATTGATATTGGAAATTCTGCTGCTAAAGTAGCTGTTTTTTCAAATAAAGAAATCGTTCACCATCAGCGTTTTAATAAACTTGGGATTATTGATCTGGCTCAGCTGATAGAAAAATTTTCACCCAATAAATCAATTATAAGCAGTGTTAATCAGGAAATTAGCCAGCTTGAAGGGTTTTTAAAGAAGCATACTGAATATACGCGTTTTTCGGCCTTATTAACGAATGGCGTGCAGAACAAATATAAAACGCCTGCGACTTTGGGATTAGACAGATGGGCAGCTGTTTTGGGTGCAAATGGATTATTTCCGGCAGGTGCCAGTTTAATTGTAGATGCGGGCACATGCATCACCTATGATGTTTTAAGCCAGTCGAAAGCATATTTTGGTGGGAGCATCAGTCCGGGAATTAATATGCGTTTCAGGGCTGTACACGAATTTACCGGCCGCCTGCCTTTAGTGGAATGGAATGAGCGCGAAGAGATAACAGAGGGGACGGATACACAATCGGCAATTAAAAACGGCGTTTTACAAGGAGTAATAAATGAAATTGAAGGCTTTATTGCCCTAAATAATAAAAAAGAAAGTGCTTTGAAGGTAATTATAACCGGTGGCGATGCTAATTTTTTGTATAAGCAATTACAAAACAGCATCTTTGCGCCTCAAATTATAAAAGATCCCTACTTGGTATTAAAAGGATTAAATGAAGCTATTGCAGATTAAAATGTACAAAAGAATAAATTATATTGCAGCCATACTCGTTTTAGTTGGTGGTTTAAGTGCTCAGGCACAGGTTACTACATCATCGCCATATTCAAGATATGGGCTTGGTAATATAAAAGGCTCTTTGTTGCCACAATTGCGGGCAATGGGTGGAATTTCTACTGCTGTAAATAAAGTAAGCGGTTTTAACTATATCAACATGCAGAACCCTGCATCGTACGCCGGTATTTCGTTAACCACTATCGATATTGGTATGAGTGCCAGTATCAATAACTTAAGCAGGGGAAATTTAAGCGAGAATACTTTCAACTCTACTTTTAGCCATTTGGCTTTTGCTGCACCAGTAGGTAGAAAATCAGCTTTGAGCTTTGGTATTTTGCCCTATTCTGATTTGGGTTATACTTACAGAAACTCCGTTAAAATTGATACTACTTCGGTTGATCAGGTTTACGAAGGTGAAGGTGGTTTATCGAAAGCGTACTTTGGTTATGGCTATCGTTTTGGCGATCATTTAAGAGTTGGTGCCAACTTGGAATACATTTTTGGTAACCTGCAAACTACGCGTTCAACCGAATACAGCAACGCCATTGTGGGTGCCTATAATGCTAAGCTTCAAAATAAAAACAGTGTAGGTGGTTTAGCTTATTCATACGGTATTCAATATGATTTTAACGTAGGTAAGAAAACCTTAGTAACCCTGGGTTATTCGGGTAGCACTTCTGGTAAAGTAAACTCGAGCCAAACCTTTTTTGCAACCCGTTACCTTAGAGATGCCAATGGAAATGAGCAGCCGGCTTTAGATACTTTGAGCCGTATTGATAAAGGAAAATCTAACCTGACCTTACCGCTAACACATAACTTTGGTATCGCTATTCAGCAAAATGATAAATGGATGATTGGTGCTGATTTTAGAATGAGCAAATGGTCGGAAACCACCATTAATAATGTTAGCCAGGGTTTGCAAGATAGCTGGGGAGCATCATTAGGTGGACAGTGGACTCCTGATGCCTATTCTTACAACAGTTACATGAAACGTGTTGATTACCGCTTAGGTTTTAATTACGATAAAACGTATATTCAGGTAAACAATCAGAATATTAAACAAATGGGCGCTTCGTTGGGTTTTGGTTTCCCGCTACCATCAGCAAACGGAGGTACTGCATTTTATAAAATCAACTTTACAACCGAGGTTGGACAAAGAGGTACTTTAAACAATAACCTGGTTAAAGAACAGTATATTAATTTCCACCTTGGCTTTACCTTAAATGATACCTGGTTCCGTAAGTACCGCGTAGACTAATGAAATTGAAAACATTTTTATATGGTTTGTTTCTGGCGTTGCCATTGTTTTTGGCTTCCTGTGGAGACGACGATCTAAAAAAAGCCAATTCAGTTTCAGCCGGCAAAATAACGCTAACCCGCGACCGTACTACCGGGGTTGAGATTATTTACAGCGATTCGGCCAGGGTAAAGGCAAAAGGCTATGCGCCAATACTGGATAAGATTACACCTTCTAACGGGAGTTCTTACCAAGAAATGATTAAAGGCGTAAACATCGATTTTTATAATCCACAAGGCACAGTTGATGGGAATCTGGTATGCGATTACGCGATCAGGAAAGATACTGAGCTCAAAACCGAATTCCGGAAAAATGTAGTGGTAAAAAATAGCAAGGGCGATACTTTTTCTTCTCAGGAATTGATCTGGGATGAATCGAAGAAGATTTTCTATTCAAATCAAACTGTTGATATTTTGAGTGTAAACGGTGATTTTACAAGGGCAAGGGATTTTAAGGCCCCTCAGGATTTCAGTACTTACGAGATGGGCCCCGGAACCGGTGAAATTAATTCGAAGGGAACTTTATAGCTGGATATAGACTAGTAGTGGCACTTTGACTTCATGTAAAATGGAAGAGGTAAAAGGGATGATGGATTGATTCTATTAAAATACAGTGGTTTTGAAGTCAGTTTTACAGGCAAATCCCGCCAACGTCCATCAGCCATTTTAGCGCCTACATCCTCCTTATAATTAAGCGTTTGATAAATAAAATTTTGTGTTTTCTTTTTTAACGCAAATTTGTATCTTGCGCCCTCTTAAAAAAGAACTAAATAAATTTATAATTACAATATGGGATTAATGACATTTTTGCGTAACCGTGCAGGCTATATCCTGGTCTTTGCAATCGGTTTTGCAATTGTTGCATTTTTAGTAGGTGATGCAATTAACGTAGGTAAACCTTTTTGGTCTGCAAATCAAAAAGTTGTCGGATCTATTGATGGTAACGAAATCAGTATCGATGAGTTCGGTCCAAAGGTTGATCAGGGTGTAAACCAAATGAAACAACAATACGGCGGTAGTGCAAATGCACAAATGACTGCTATGGCTGTAGATCAGGCCTGGAATGCAGAACTGGCTAAAGTATTATTAACAAAAGAGTACGACCGTTTGGGTTTAACTGTTTCGGAAGACGAGCTGTTTGATTTATTGCAAGGCCAGAACCCAAGCCCATTGGTTAAACAATATTTTTCTAATCCTCAAACCGGACAATTAGACCGCGTAACCCTGATGAACTTCTTAAAATCAAAAGAACCTCAGGCTTTACAACAATCTGATATGTTACAATTGGAGATTAAAAACCAGGCCTTACAAACCAAATATTCTAACTTAATCCGTAATTCGGTTTATGTAACTTCGTTAGAAGCTACTGATGAATATAACAACCGTAACAAACTGGCAAACTTCAAATATGTAAGTTTAGATTATACTTCTGTTCCGGATGCATCGGTTAAATTAACTGACGGCGATTATTCTGAATATTATGATAACAACAAAGCACGTTTCAACAATCCAACTGAAACCCGTGCATTTGAATATGTAACTTTCAGCATCAGCCCTAACAAAGCCGATTCGTTAGCGGTTAAAGCGCAGGTAGATAAAATTGCTGCTGATTTCCAGGTAGCTAAAAACGATTCGCTTTTTGCAGCTATCAATTCGGATGTTAAAGTTCCTTTTACTTACCTAACCAAAGGTAAATTAGATCCGGCTGTTGATTCGGCAGTATTTGCATTGCCTGCAGGCAGTTTCTATGGTCCTAAATTATCAGGTAACTCGTATAAAATTGTAAAAGTTGTAGCCAGCCGTTTCTCTCCTGATTCGGTAAAAGCCAGCCACATCTTAATCGATCCGGCTAAAGTTGGCGGTGATGATAAAGCAGGTAAATTAGCCGATTCGTTAAAAGGCTTAATTTTAAAAGGCGGCAATTTTGCTGAGCTTGCTAAAAACTACAGTGTAGATGGTTCGAAAGATAAAGGTGGTGAGCTGGGTACATTTGCACGTGGTACTATGGTGCCAGAATTTGAAAATGCTGCTTTCGATGGCAATACCGGAGATATTAAAGTAGTTAAATCTCAGTTCGGTTACCATGTAATCAAAATCGAAAAACAAATTGGTTCTTCGAAAGTTGCTAAACTGGCTTATGTAGAGAAAACATTAGCTGCGAGTAGCAAAACGCAGGCAGCGGCTTATAAAGCAGCAAGTAATTTCCTTGCTGATGTAAAAGGAAACGATTTTGCTAAACTGGCTACACAAAAAGGATTAAAACTTGCAGTTGCTGATAGAGTAGCAGCTACACAAGGTTTCGCCGCAGGTTTAGATAACCCACGTAAATTAATTCAGGATGCTTACGCAGCTGATAAAGGAGATGTGTTACCTGAAATCTATACCATGAGCAATGCTTATGTGGTAGCACGTTTAACCAATGTTAGCCCTAAAGGTACCCTATCGTTAGCCGATGTTAAAAAGGAAATCGAGCCAATGGTGCGCAATGCGGTTAAAGCTAAATTGTTAAAAGAAAAACTGGCTAATGCTAGTAAAGGAAATATCGATCAGGTTGGTGCGAAGCTAGCTCGTCCGGTTAGCCCAGTACAGAACATTGTATTTGCTAACCCGGTAATTCCAGGTGTGGCACAAGAAAATGCTTTGGTTGGTAGTGTATTTGGTTCTCAGCCAGGAAAAGTGTCTGCTCCTGTTCAGGGTGAGCGTGGTGTGTATGTATTCTCAGTTGATGGATTTACGAACCCTGCACCAATTGCCAACATGTTTAAACAAAAAGAAGGTATGTTATTAAGCTTAGGTCAGCGTTCGTTAGGGGCGGCTTTCCAGGCTTTACAAGATAATGCACAGATAAAAGACAATCGTGTGAAATTCTATTAATTAGAAAATACGTAATTTTGTAACCGTTCCGATCAGTTATCGGAACGGTTTTTTTATTTAAGGCCATGGAAATTCAGGAAAACATCATCAATAAAGTAGCCAACAGTGGTTTGGTAACCTTAAACCTCGAAGACTTTTATCATAAAGGCGAAAGAGTGCTGTATGATATTGTGGATAATCTTTTTCATGGGCTGATGCTGAAGGAGAAGGATTTCAGGGAGTTTATCAAAAACCACGACTGGGCGCAATATCAGGATAAGAATGTAGCCATTATCTGCTCTGCCGATGCTATTGTACCCACATGGGCCTACATGCTGCTGGCCAACAGAATGAAGCCTTATGCCAACGAAGTGGTGTTTGGCGGACTGGATACTTTGGAAGCTATTCTGTTTTCGAAAGCACTGGCTAAAATCAATCCACAGGATTATGCCAATGAACGTGTAGTAGTAAAAGGTTGTGGCGACATAGAAGTGCCCGTTTCGGCCTATGTAGAGGTAACCAACCTGTTAACGCCCGTGGTTAAAAGCATTATGTTTGGCGAGCCTTGTTCTACCGTTCCGGTTTATAAACGAAAAGATTAAAAATTGGTTTGCTTTTTGTATATCTTCATCAAGAAAGAATGTGTTCCCTTTTTTAAAGACTATACTTCTTTTCAGTACACACAAATGAATACAAAAGCGATGAGAAAACTGTTTTTAATAGTCACGGCTGCGTTATGCAGTTTTTATGCACAGGCGCAGGAGCTGCCCCTTAAGAAAGAGCCTGTATTTCAGGAGGGAGAAGTTTTAAAATATAAATTACGTTATGGTTTTATCACTGCTGCAGAGGCTACGATAAAGGTTAGTAATTCTGATTTAAAGTTTGATAATAAGCCAACTTACAAGCTAACAGTTGACGCGGAGACCTCAGGAACCTTCGATATCTTTTATAAGGTAAGAGATCATTACGACTCTTATATCGATAAAACGGACCTGTTACCTTACTTCTACCAGGAAAATATCCGCGAGGCCAGTTACCGCCGTCAGGATAAGGCCAGGTTTAACCAGGATGGTAAGAAAGTAGTATCGAACAGGGGAACTTTTAGTACCCCAACCAATCAAACCTTCGATCTGGTATCGGCCTATTATTTTGCCCGTAGCCTGGATATCAGTAAAATTAAGGTTGGCGATAAATTTAAATTAAACTATTTTTTGGGTGATGAGATTTCGGCCCTCGAAGTAGAATATATAGGTAAAGAAACCATCAAGAGCAAACTGGGTAATATTCGCTGTTTAAAATTTAGTCCATCTATTAAGCCGGGCCGGATATTTAAAAAAGACAGCAGATTGTACCTTTGGGTAACCGATGATGGCAACCGTGTGCCGGTAAAAGCACAGGTAGAAATATTGGTGGGCGCAGTAACGATGGAATTAAAATCGGCCGATGGGCTGAAATATGCTTTAGCAAAAGAGTAATGATGATAGAAGTAGAACAAGTGCTTGTGCACGAAGATGTATTGAAAGAAAACTTTGTTTGTAATTTAAGCAAATGTAAAGGGATCTGTTGTGTGGAAGGCGATTCGGGTGCACCTTTGGATAATGACGAGAAGGCGATTTTGGAGGATATTTACCCAAAGATAAAGCATTTGTTAAACGAAAAGGGGATTAAAGCTATTGAAGAGCAAGGCGTGTATGTAGTAGATGAGGATGGCGATTTAACTACGCCTTGTGTAGATAAAAATAAAGAATGTGCCTACGTGCTTTTTGAAGGTGGCATTACTAAGTGTGCTATAGAAAAGGCTTATGAGCAAGGTTTGGTAGACTGGCAAAAACCCATTTCGTGCCACTTATACCCTATCCGCATTACGAAATACCCGGAGTTTGATGTGCTGAATTACGATCGCTGGCACATCTGCCACGATGCCTGTACTTTTGGCCGCGAGCTTAAGGTACCGGTGTACAGTTTCCTGAAAGGACCACTTATTCGTAAGTATGGCGAGGATTGGTATAGGGAGTTGGAGAGTTCTGTTGCTGCGATGTAAACATATAGTATTTTGGCGAGCTATTCTAGCTAAGTTTCGCATCTATAAATAACAGCAGCCTGCTGGCACTCGTATAGCTCTGGCTATTTTCAATACTCATTTTTGCATTCTGAACGATGTGAATTTATTTACCTGAGGATTATTTTTTTGGTGGACGAGCTTCCTTGCTGCGTCAAATTTATTACGATTTGCTAAAAAGCTCATTTTTTGCAAATAACTATTGAAAATGGATTAGGGTTAGTAAATTTCTTCCTTAATAGGTATTCATTTATTTTCTGTGAAGTAGCCGTTTGCAAGCTGGATGTCTATCTTAACAGCTTTATTACATGAAAATCGTTGGTGATCACTATAGCGATGTAGTTTTAATTCAATTTTATTTTCCTATCGAGCGCCTAAAATAGGCCGAGTATGGAGGAAAATTATATCAGGTTAATTGTTAAATTCCACTTCTTTTTTACTATCTCCTAGACTCCTTCTAATAAATGAAAATATGTGACCTAATAGTTGTTCCTATTTTAACATATAAAGCATATCACATCTTCAATGATAGTAGCAGCGAAAAGTTAATTTCCATGCTAATAGCCTCTTTTTAAACGATTCGTCAAACGAATAATGTTCGATTGCTTATTTTTTTGTTGACAACTATTTTAAAAGAAAACGGTATAGATCACTATAGTGATCATCAAACAATTAATTTTTAGGTTGCGATTTTTATGGCGGACCACCTAACCTTTATTTCAGGAAGGGAGTAATTTAGTTTGGCTATGAAAAAATCAAAAAATGGAAATCAATATTGTAATGTGCCGTTCCATTGCCGGTTTACTGAAACAGAATTTCGAAGAATAAAAGAGGAATCAACGAACTTGGGCCTCTCCCAGGCGGAATATGTAAGGCAAGTCATCTCCGGTAGGAAATCACACACCCTTATTGATGCCCGAGATTTAGTAAAATGGCTGGATGAGGTTGCAATAGAATATAAATCGGCAAATAGTGCTCTGTGTAGTTTTATAGGGGAGCCTTTAAAGGAAATTATCTCCGAATATCATAGTATCGAACTATATAACTTAATTGTTAACTGCATAGCCGCCCAAGAAAATGTAGAAAAGGCAATGTTGATGCTAATGCGGCTGATAAGCAAATGATTTGATGTAGATCGTTTTTACAATTATGGAAATAGTGTTTCTTTCTTCAAGCAGCCGCTTTTCTGCTGTAAACTATAACAGCAGAAAGGTGTCCTCTGGTAAGGGGGAGCTAATGAGCGTCAAAAATTTCGGTTCATTGTCAATATTTAGAGATATTAAGACAAGACATTTTAAAGCATATTTTAAAATGATAGCATCTCTAAATCCAAGAGTATTAAATGCACAGCTGCATTTGTGCATTTCAGCAAATGGTAGGTCTCATAATAAAATGCAGCTGACAGAAGTCGCAGAACAATGGCTTGATAAAATGGGCTATGGAGAAAACCCATATTTAATATATTTCCATAGTGACACGTCTAATAATCATGTGCATATTGTTTCTACCAGAGTTGATAAGAAAGGAAAGAAAATTCCTTCATTTTATGAAAAAAATAGGGGTTTAATCATTCTGCACCATCTCATTGGTTTGGATGGAGTGGAAGAAGCTAAGGCAATTGCCTTTCGGGCTTTGCAGTACGGTTTTACTAGTGTTGATCAGTACAGAACAATTTTGAAAAGCTATGGATATTTTACTTATCTCAAGGATCACATGATTCATATGGTACGGTATACAAAGCGGTTATTTTCGATAGATTTAGATGCGATTCAAAATCGGATGAAAGAATATCAAAATAGCGAGATTGCGCTAAATAGTCTTAGAAGGATTTTTTCCTTGTTTTTGGATGTTGCTTCTGGCCAGCCAACCCACCAAACTGGAGCCTGGAATGCTCACATGAGAAGAATTCAGCGGTCTCCCCTTGGTGAACTATTAAAGCATAAGCTTAATATAGAAATCTTCTATCATCTTGACACGAGTTTCAATCCAGTTAATTACACGGTAGTTAATCACAATACAATGCGGGTTCACTCTGGTCATGAGATCGCAAATTTTGAGATTTTAACTGCACCGCTTGAGAATCCGAAAGCTTTTATCGTTGGTGAGGAGATTGTATTTAATAAACTTGATAATTCAATTAATGTAATGGATGCGGAAAAAGCTAGCAGAAAAACGAAACGATAAAAAACATATTTTGAATCTTTCCTTCTAATGAAATGGCAACAACTTCTTTAATTTTTTTCTGAAAATAAAGCTCTTATTAAAAACATGCAAATTAACTTGTGTGTTAACAACCTTGGTTGTTAAATTTCGGAGAATGTTTAAATACTTCAACAATAATCGACACTAAAAAACAAAATTAGTTGTAATTCAACTAAATCTGGCTTAATTTAGCTGACTGAAATTCATTTAATAACTGTGAAAAAAATCTTAATTACTGGTGGTGCTGGATTTATAGGGTCTCATGTAGTACGCCGTTTCGTTAATAATTATCCTCAATATGAGATTGTAAATTTAGACAAATTAACCTATGCGGGTAATCTTGCTAATTTAACCGATATCGAAAATAAGCCCAATTACCGGTTTGTAAAAGAAGATATCACCGATGCACACGCGATTGATGCGCTTTTCAAAACAGAGAATTTCGATGCTGTAATTCATTTGGCTGCAGAAAGCCATGTAGATCGTTCTATTTCCGATCCGACAGCTTTTGTAATGACTAATGTGATTGGCACGGTAAATTTATTAAATGCAGCCAGAGCTCACTGGAAAGGGAGCTACGAGCAGAAACGTTTCTATCATGTAAGCACCGATGAGGTTTATGGTGCTTTGGGTGAAATAGGTATGTTTACCGAAACTACGGCTTACGATCCTCACAGCCCATATTCGGCTTCAAAAGCCAGTTCTGATCATTTTGTTCGTGCTTATCACGACACTTATGGCATGGACTGTGTAATTTCCAATTGTTCAAATAATTATGGCTCGCATCATTTTCCTGAGAAACTGATTCCGTTAGCCATTAATAATATCAAAAACAATAAGCCTGTACCTGTTTATGGTAAAGGCGAAAATGTACGCGACTGGTTATGGGTTGAAGATCATGCCCGTGCCATTGATGTGATTTTCCACAACTCAAAAACTGGCGATACCTACAACATTGGTGGCCATAACGAATGGAAAAATATCGATCTGATTAATCTGTTGTGCAACATCATGGATGAAAAATTGGGGCGTGAAAAAGGGGAGTCTGCTAAACTGATTACCTATGTAACCGACCGTGCTGGACACGATTTGCGCTATGCTATCGATTCGACTAAATTACAGGAGCAGTTAGACTGGGTACCAAGTTTACAATTTGAAGAAGGCTTAGCTAAAACGGTAGACTGGTATCTGCAAAATGAAGACTGGTTAAACAATGTAACTTCAGGCAATTATCAATCTTATTACGAACAACAGTACAACAGCAAATAATGGAAATTGAACAAACGGGATTAAAAGACTGTCTAATTATTAAACCACGGGTATTTGAAGACCCTAGGGGTTATTTTTTTGAAAGTTTTAATCAAAATACCTTTGAAGAGCAAACGGGTTTATCGGGTAGATTTGTACAGGATAATCAATCTTATTCTTCATATGGAGTAATACGTGGTCTACATGCCCAAACTGGAGAATTTGCACAGGCTAAATTAGTTCGCGTTACTAAAGGCGAAGTATTGGATGTCGCGGTTGATGTGCGCCCAAGCTCACCTACTTACGGCAAACATATTGCCGTACGTTTAAGTGCAGAAAATAAATTGCAGTTGTATATTCCTCGCGGCTTTGTACATGGCTTTTCGGTATTGAGCGAAACTGCTGAGTTTTTATACAAGTGTGATAATTTTTTCAATAAAGCTTCTGAAACAGGCGTAATTTACAACGATGCCGACCTGAACATCGACTGGTTGATTCCAGAAGAGGATCAGGCTATTTCAGATAAGGACCTTCTTTTAAAACCCTTTTCAGTTTTACAGCATATATGAGCAAAATATTAGTAATTGGTGCTGGCGGACAGCTAGGGCAATGTTTAAAAACAGTTGCAGAGCGTAGGGGGATTACCGGAATTGTTTTTCCAGCTGAGCAGGATGGCAATATTTTAGATGAAACCGTACTCAACACGCTATTGGCAAAAGAGCAACCAACATTTGTAATTAATTGCGCAGCTTATACCGCTGTTGATAAAGCTGAAGATGAGGTTGAGTTAGCTAAAGCCATCAATGAGACCGGTGCAGGTTATCTGGCATCAGCTTGTGCCACAAATGATGCAGCTTTGGTTCATGTTTCTACTGATTTCGTTTTTGAAGGGAATGATGTAAAGTTGTTAAAAGAGGTTGACGAAGCTAAACCCATCAATGTGTATGGTGTAACCAAGTTGGACGGGGAAAAGGTCGTTGCCGCGAATTTGCCAGCTCATTTTATTATCCGCACCAGCTGGTTGTACTCTGAATATGCCAATAACTTTGTTAAAACCATGCTTAAACTTGGTGCGGAACGGGATGAACTGAATATTATTGCTGATCAGGTAGGTACACCAACTTATGCTATCGATTTGGCTAATGCCATATATGATATCATCGAATCCGGGCAAAGGGATTATGGTATTTATCACTATAGCAATGAAGGGGTAACATCGTGGTTTGATTTTGCAACTGCTATATTTGACATTAGTAAAACACAGGTAAAAGTAAATCCGATTCCAGGATCGGCTTATCCAACTAGAGCTACTCGTCCTCCGTTTTCAGTAATGGATAAAACGAAGATTAAGAAAACATTTAATATCGAAATTCCCTACTGGAGAGATAGTCTGGAGGATTGTATATCTAAAATTAAAGATCAATAAAATTGTTATGGGTTAACCGTTTAAATCGGTTAACTGTAATTTAAAAACCGATTAAATAAAATATGAAAGGTATAATTTTAGCCGGCGGTAGCGGCACGCGTTTGCATCCTTTAACATTGGCTTGCAGTAAACAGATGATGCCGGTTTACGATAAGCCGATGATTTATTATCCGCTTTCTACTTTGATGCTGGCGGGTATAAAAGAAATCCTGATTATATCTACCCCACACGATCTGCCTAATTTCGAAAAATTACTAGGCGATGGTGCAGCATTGGGCTGTAAATTCAGCTACGCGGTACAGGCAGAACCAAACGGTTTAGCGCAGGCTTTTGTAATTGGCGAAGAATTCATTGGTAAGGATAAAGTTGCTCTGGTATTGGGTGATAATATTTTTCATGGCGATGGCATGGCTAAATTATTACAGGCCAGTTCTGATCCAGATGGTGGCGTAGTGTTTGCCTATCAGGTATCGGACCCTGAACGCTATGGAGTTGTCGAATTTGACGAAAGTAAAAAAGCCATTTCAATTGAAGAAAAACCTGTAAGCCCGAAATCGGATTACGCGGTGCCAGGATTATATTTTTACGATAATGAGGTGGTAGAAATCGCTAAAAATATTAAACCATCTCCAAGAGGTGAATATGAAATTACCGATGTGAACCGCATTTATTTAGAACGTGGTAAATTGAAGGTAGGCGTATTGAGCCGTGGCACGGCCTGGTTAGATACCGGAACATTTACTTCTTTAATGCAGGCTGGTCAGTTCGTGCAAATTATTGAAGAAAGACAAGGCTTAAAAATTGGTTGTATAGAAGAGATTGCTTATCGAATGGGTTTTATTGATGCGGAGCAGCTCAGGGCTATCGCTATGCCACTAGTTAAAAGTGGTTATGGTAGTTATTTGCTGAAGCAGATTAAATAAACCATTTAATAGGCTAACTAAATTATATCGAATCACCATTCAGGTTATTGCTGATTGGTGATTTTTTATTTTAGTCTATTTATATCCCCTGTATCTGTTCTTATCACCCTGCTGATTCGATAGCTATCGGATTTGTTTTATTAGTGCTTTTGTTGTTTTTTAATGCCTAATAGCTACTCCGTGATTAGCATCTTTTAATGCATTGTACTTAATTTAGGTGAGACCCTGAAACGAGTTCAGGGTGACGACTAACGGATTGCTGAAAGCGCGCTCAGCTTATCCGATTTATCTTATCTTTGCCCAATTACCGAAATAAAAATGAATACAAAAAAGCAGATTGCCATTATAGGTTTGGGTTATGTGGGGTTACCATTGGCTATCGAATTTGCTAAAAAATATAAAGTAATTGGTTTCGATATCAATGAAACCCGGGTAGTGGAACTTAATCAGTTCGAAGACCGTACAAACGAAGCCAACCTGGATGATTTGAAATTTGTACTTAATTCTGAAAACACAAGCGCTGGATTAAAATTAAGTGCACAGCTGAATGATCTGAAAGCTTGTACGATCTATATTGTCACCGTCCCTACTCCTATCGATCATCTTAAACGACCAGATTTGCAACCCTTACTTGCTGCCAGCAATATGTTAGGTGGGGTGCTTAAAAAAGGTGATATTGTCATTTACGAATCGACCGTTTATCCAGGTTGTACTGAAGAAGACTGCGTACCGGTTTTGGAAAAGAAATCAAAGCTAAAATATAATACTGATTTCTTTTGTGGTTACTCTCCTGAGCGGATTAATCCCGGCGATAAGGTTAATACCCTCACCAAAATTAAAAAGGTAACTTCTGGCTCTACTCCAGCCATTGCATCCGAAATCGATCAGCTTTATGCCTCGGTTATCACTGCAGGAACGCACTTAGCTCCCAGTATTAAAGTGGCAGAAGCTTCTAAAGCTATTGAAAATGCACAGCGTGACGTTAATATCTCTTTTGTAAACGAACTGGCCTTAATTTTCGACCGCATGGGCATTGATACGGCGGATGTACTAGCCGCTGCAGCTACCAAGTGGAATTTCCTGAATTATAAACCGGGTTTGGTAGGTGGACATTGCATTGGGGTAGATCCATATTATCTGGCCCATAAATCTGAAGCTTTGGGTTATAAGCCTGAAGTGATCTTATCCGGACGGAGGGTAAATGATAATATGGGCCTATTTGTGGCCAATAAGGTTGTTAAAATGCTCGCTGCTAAGAACAAAGTGATTAATGGTGCTAAAGCCTTGATTTTGGGCTTTGCTTTTAAAGAGAATTGCCCCGATACCCGCAATACCCGGGTGATTGATATTTATAAAGAACTGAAATCGTTCAGTATGGAAGTTGACGTTTACGACCCCTGGGCAAATACCACAGCCGTAAAAGCTGAATATCAAATCCAGTTGATTGATAGCCGCCAGTTTGGGCAATATGATGTGGTGATTTTAGCCGTGGCACACCAACAATTTTTAGCTATTGATTACACCCGCTTCAGGGAAAAGGGAACACTGATTTTTGATACTAAATCTTTTATCGACCGCGATTTGGCAGATGCCAGGCTATAGTAAGGCTGGTTAGCAATCTTATTATCTCTTAGTTTTTTCTATTAATCTGAAACTGTAATCCAGCAGAAATTGGATTTAATAAGCTTTCTAATTTATTGTAAGTATTTACCGCCCGTGAAGTACTGTTGGGTTCTGAAATGTCCTGCCGCTCATAAGAAAAATAAAAATCTAAATTACTCTCTGCAAATAAAAGTAATTGCGGGAGGATATTTATTTTTAATCCAATTGAAGGGGAGACCACTAAACCACTCTTTGAAATATCTGCATTTCTGTTAACCGATGAAACTCCGTTGGGCTGTAGCGTGCCTGTAAAGCGATTGGAACGGTAGCCAAGGTCTAAGGCAAAGTAAGGCTGAATCCGGGAGTAGGTAAAGTTTTTTTCGAAGCCGATTTTAAAGCTATAATCTGTAACGGTACCATTAGCGGTTTCATAATTATTATCGAATCTGATATCATCCCTAAAATAATTTCCATTGATGCGATAACTGATTTGGTTATCGTTAAACTTAATGAATAAACCGTTTCCGTAAACATTGGTATAATCCTGCACATTGGTTTGATTCAGGATTTTAGGTAATTGTATTATACTAAAAGCTTTTATGCCAATCGAATAATTGTAATCGGCTGTATTTTGTGCTTTAAGACCGGATGAAATCAATAGTAAAAAGATAACCAGTGGGATTCTGTTCATAAAAATATTTAGCGAGACAATAAGGAGCTGTAAAAATAAAAATAATTCTGAACTATCAATGGAAATAGTGGAGCTCATTTGATTCTTTTGTGTTTTTTTTAATACATTGATTATGAGTATTTTGTGTTATTGTTGGCTTGGTAGAGCTAAATGTTGTTGAGATTTAATTTCATTTGCCAAAAGATTCAGGAGTGTTATTGTGCATTTATCCATTTCAATTCTATTCAGCTAATCAATTCGTTTTTTTACAAAAGAATTATTATGTATGTTTGCGTGCTTAAAACCTATGATAATTTATGAGGGTTGCCCTTATCACTGGCGTTACTGGACAAGACGGTGCTTATCTGGCAGAATTTCTGCTTAGAAAGGGCTATTTTGTGCATGGTATAAAAAGACGTTCATCATTATTTAATACCGATCGGATTGATCATCTCTACCAAGATCAGCACGAAAGCCATGTAAATTTTAAATTGCATTATGGCGATTTAACTGATTCAACCAATCTTATCCGGATTATTCAGGAAACACAACCTGATGAAATTTATAACCTGGCAGCAATGAGCCATGTGCATGTGAGCTTTGAAATGCCTGAATATACCGCTAATGCCGATGGTATTGGTACTTTGCGTTTACTCGAAGCCATCAGGATTTTGGGCTTAACTCGTAAAACCAAAATTTACCAGGCCAGCACCTCTGAATTATATGGTTTGGTGCAGGCTGTTCCACAGAGTGAAAGTACTCCTTTTTACCCGCGTTCGCCCTATGCTGTTGCCAAGATGTATGCTTACTGGATTACCGTAAACTACCGTGAAGCCTATGGCATGTTTGCCAGTAATGGGATTTTATTTAATCATGAAAGCCCGTTAAGGGGAGAAACTTTTGTGACTCGTAAAATTACACGCGCAGCGGCCAAAATTGCATTAGGCCTACAGCAGTGTTTATATTTGGGAAATCTTTCTGCGCAACGCGATTGGGGACATGCCAAAGATTATATCGAAGCCATGTGGTTAATTCTGCAACAGGAAAAACCCGAAGATTTCGTTATTGCCACAGGTGTAACCACTACTGTGCGCGATTTTGTCCGCATGAGTTTTGCAGAACTGGGTATAGCTATTGAGTTTAGCGGCAAGGATGAAAACGAAAAAGGTGTAATCATCGGTTTAGATGTTGAGGTGGTTAGTAGTTTAGGCTTAGACCCTGATAAGTTATTTTTGGGTAGTACAGTAGTTCGTGTAGACCCTAAATATTACCGGCCAACAGAAGTTGATCTTTTACTTGGCGACCCAACCAAATCTAAAACCCAGCTGGGGTGGGAGCCACAATATGATTTGCCAGCACTAGTTAAAGAGATGGCTTTGTCTGATCTTCATTTAATGAAGAAAGATGAGTACCTGAATGAAGGAGGTTTTAAAACCTTAAATTATTTTGAATAACATTACCTGCCGATTATTTCGGAAACCTATGAAACAAAGCATAAAATTATTTCTATCCCTTCTTGTTCTCTGTTTATTTGTCCATTTTCAGTCTTTTGCGCAGAATTATTCGAACGTAAAGGTTGATGAACTATCGGATGCGCAGATTTTGCAAATGATTAAAAAAGCAGAATCTGTAGGCTATAATGATGCCCAGTTGGAACAAATGGCTTCTGCCCAAGGCATGAAAGCCGATGAGATTCAAAAGCTGCGCGCAAGAGTGGCTAAAGTGAGGAAACAAGGCTCTGCCGTACAAGTAGAGCAAAAACCTGTGGTTACAGGCCGAGAGCTTAGTGAAACTACTGCTGGTGGCGAAATTAATAACGAAAAAAAAGAAGAAGATAGCGAAATCGGGCCGAAAATATTTGGATCAGAGCTGTTTAGAAATGGTAATATTACCTTTGAACCCAATTTACGCATGGCTACTCCTAAAGGCTATGTAATCGGACCCGATGATAAATTGGTAATCGACTTAACGGGAGATAATGAAGCCAGTTATAATTTGGAAGTAAGCCCTGACGGTATTATCAATTTGCAGTATGTTGGCCGAATTGCCGTTGGAGGATTAAGTATTGATCAGGCCACTGCTAAAATCCGAACGGCCATGAGTAAAACTTACCCCTCTCTAAAATCGGGCAGGACAAATTTGGCGATCAATTTAGGTAATATCAGAAGTATCAAAGTGGTTATGACTGGTTATGTAACTAAACCCGGTACTTATACCCTACCTTCATTGGCTACTGTTTATAATGCCTTATACGCTTCAGGCGGACCAGCTCAAAACGGATCTTTCCGTAAAATTCAAATTATCCGTAACAATAGGGTCATCGCAACTTTAGACATTTATAATTTTTTATTAAAAGGGATTCAACAAGCTAATATCCGATTACAGGATCAGGATGTGATCAATATTCCGGTATATGATGACCGTGTGGAAATTAGTGGTGAAGTAAAAAGAGCAGCACTTTACGAGGTAGTGAAAGGTGAGAACTTACAAAATGTAATCGATTTTGCAGGTGGTTTTACAACACAAGCTTATACCGCTAAGATCAAGGCTTTCCAAAATACCGATCGCGATCGCCGGATCAATGATATTCCTGCTGTCGATTTCCCTATTTACGTGCCAAAAAATGGAGATAAATATGTGGTTGAGGCGATATTAGATCGCTTTGCCAACCGTGTGGAGATTTTAGGAGCAGTGTTCCGTCCAGGCGTTTACGAATTGGAAAAGGGTTTAACACTCCGTAGTTTGATTAATAAGGCTGATGGTTTAACCGAGGAAGCTTTTTTAAATCGTGGCTATATCAACCGTTTGAATCCGGATAATACACAGGCGCTGATTTCATTTGATGTGGCTAAAATTATTGCTGGTACACAAACGGATATTGCTTTACAGCGAGAAGACAAGGTTACGATTTCATCCATCTTCGATTTAAGAGATGAATATCAGGTAAGTATTCAGGGAGAGGTACGTGCACCTGGAAGTTTTCAGTTTGCGGATGGCATGACTTTAGAGTCAGTAATCCAATTGGCTGGTGGGTTCAAAGAGGGAGCTACGCCTAACAGGATTGAAATCTCGAGAAGGGTAAGGAATAGTGAGGCTACTTCTGCCACGGCACAAACTGCTGAGGTTTTTATTGTAAATGTAAATGAAAATTTAAAATTGGAAGGAGAACCTTTCGTATTAAAACCTTTTGATATTGTATCGGTACGCAATGCAGAGGGCTATGCGGTCCAAAAGCAAGTTAAACTGGAAGGCGAGGTTGTTTATCCAGGAGTATATACTATTATTAACAAAAATGAACGAATTTCTGATTTGATTCGCCGTGCAGGGGGCTTAACCTCATCTGCTTATGCTGATGGAGCTTCATTAAAAAGACCTGGCGCTGAGAAGGTAAATCCAAAGGATAAAAATGCGATTAACAATAAAGAAGAAGAAGATAAGAAATTTTTGGGTTTAAAAAGGGCTCAAGAAACTGGAGCGAAAGACACCGTTGCTAAGGAGATTGAACAAAAATTAATCCAAAGTGATCTGGTAGGGATTAACCTAGAGCGTATTCTTAAAGATCCTCAGTCTAAATTTGATTTGATTGTAGAAGATGGTGATATCATTCGAGTACCACGCACCTTACAAACGGTTCGGGTAACCGGAGAGGTCTTAAATCCTAACAGTATTGTTTATCTTCCTGGAAAAAGCTTAAGGCAATATATTAACGGTGCTGGCGGGTTTACAGCTAATGCTCGTAAAGGAGGGGGCTATGTTAAGTATGCAAATGGTTCAGCTGCTGCTGTAAGCAAATTTTTGTTTTTTAATAATAATCCGGTGATTAAGCCAGGTGCAGAAATTTTGGTGCCTAAAAGGGCAGAAAGAGAAAGGATGACTGCGCAGAGCTGGATAGGGATCGGAACTGCGGTAGCTTCTTTGGGAGCGATTATTGTGAGTTTATTAAGATAAAGCTTTAACCCTCCCCAGGAAGGATCGCCATAGCGAGGCCTGGGAGGGGGTGAGCCGTGGCAATCTATTAAATAAGGTACTAATAAAATAATGACAACAGAAAGTCAACAATATAAAGATGCAGATAGTGATGAACTTTCACTAAAGGAACTTATCCTTAAAATCCGTGAATGGTGGCAATACCTTTTATCTAAATGGATAATCATTTTATCATTCGGATTATTGGGGGGAGCTTTAGGTTTCTTGTATGCAACTATTAAAAAACCGATATATACCGCAACTACTACCTTTGTACTAGAAGATGAAAAAGGTGGAGGTGGATTAAGTAATTTAGCAGGCTTGGCATCGGCGGCTGGTATAGATTTAGGTGGTGGCGGAAGTGGGATATTTCAAGGAAATAATATCATAGAACTTTATAAATCAAGAACTATGATTCAAAGGGCACTTCTTTCCCCAATAATAAGAGATGGGAAACAACGAATGCTAGTTAATGATTACATTGGATTTAATAAGTTAAGAAAAAATTGGGATGTGAATCCTAAACTAAAGAACATTCAGTTTACAACAAAAGATAACAATACACTTGGTTTGTCAACACTTTCTAGAGAAAAGGATAGTATCTTAGCTAATATTGTTGATGACATCAATAAAAATTACTTAAAGGTATCAAAACCTGATAAAGAACTAAGTATTATTCGGGTTGATGTTAAATCTCGAGTGGAAGTGTTTTCTAAAGAATTCAATAATCAAATCGTTAAAACCGTTAATGAGTTCTACAAAAATACAAAGACTAAAAAATCATTAGAAAATGTAACTATTCTGAAAGAAAAAACAGATTCTGTTAGGGCAATTATGAATGGTGCAATTTTTACCGCAGTAGCAATTACTGATGCTACACCAAACTTAAACCCTACTAGGCAAGTGCAACGTATGGTTCCAGTGCAACGGTCTCAATATACTGCAGAAACAAATAAAGCGGTGCTGAGTGAGTTGATTAAGAATTTGGAAATGACGCGAATGTCATTACTCAAAGAAACACCATTAATCCAACTTGTCGATTCACCAATTTATCCACTTACCAAAGAGCAATTTGGTAAATCGAAAGGAATTATTTTTGGTGGACTTATTGGGGGAATTTTGGTTTGTATTTACTTAATCTTACGTAGAATGCTTAAAATAATTCTCGCTTAAAAATCTATGAATATTCTTAACTTAATAGGACGTGAAAAAGAATTGTTTGAGGTTGATATTGCTCAACACGCAATGGCCCTTAATGAAAAAGTGTCACAATCTAAATTCTTGGTTTTGGGTGGAGCAGGTTCTATCGGACAGGCTGTAACCAAGGAAATATTTAAAAGAAATCCATTAAAGCTTCATGTTGTAGATATCAGTGAAAATAATATGGTTGAGCTGGTAAGAGATATCAGGAGCTCATTTGGCTATATGGAGGGTGATTTTCAAACTTTTGCTTTAGACATTGGATCTATAGAATATGATGCCTTTATTGAAGCAGATGGTGAGTTTGACTATGTACTTAATTTATCTGCATTGAAGCATGTGCGAAGTGAAAAGGACCCGTTTACCTTAATGAGAATGATTGATGTGAATGTATTCAATACAGTTAAGACCATCGATCAATCTATAGCAAAAGGCGTTAAGAAATATTTTTGCGTTTCAACAGATAAGGCTGCTAATCCAGTAAACATGATGGGGGCATCAAAACGGATCATGGAGATGTTTTTAATGCGCAAAAGTGAGAAAATCGTCATATCTACAGCTCGCTTTGCTAATGTGGCATTTTCAGATGGTTCTTTATTACATGGATTTAATCAGCGAATTCAAAAAAAACAACCCATCGTAGCTCCAAATGACATTAAAAGGTATTTCGTTATTCCCAAAGAATCTGGTGAATTATGTTTAATGTCATGTATTTTTGGGGAAAATAGAGATGTTTTTTTTCCCAAGTTAAGTGAAGAGCTGCATTTAATTACTTTTGCTGATATCGCGGTTAAATACTTGAAAGAGTTGGGCTATGAGCCTTATCTCTGTGAAACTGAAGAAGAAGCAAGAGCATTGATGAGTACATTACCACAAGACAAAAAATGGCCTTGTTTATTCACCGCTAGTGATACCACAGGAGAAAAAGATTTTGAAGAATTTTTTACTTCAAATGAAGTTTTGGATATAGCAAAATTCGAGAATTTGGGAATCATTAAAAATGAACTTCATTTTGATAATGATAAACTAAACAATTTTGCAACTACTATTTCAAGCTACAAGGCCGAAAAGAAATGGTCCAAAGATCAAATAATTAACTTATTCCACCAAATGATTCCTGATTTTGGACACAAGGAAACTGGGAAATATTTAGACGCAAAAATGTAAGAGATGGAGAGATTTCAGAAAATCGTTGATTTTGTAAAAGAACAATACCCTGATAAAGACTTTGTTTCCTTGCACGAACCTGTATTTATAGGAAATGAGCGTAAATATGTTTTAGATGCTATAGACTCTACTTTTGTTTCTTCAGTTGGAGTTTATGTCAATCGCTTCGAAGAAATGATGACAAAAATTACGGGAGCCAAGTATGCCATAGCTATTGTAAATGGTACTAATGCCTTACATTTAGGCTTATTGCTTGTTGACGTTGAAAGAGATGATGAAGTGCTCTCACAGGCCTTGACTTTTATTGCAACTGCAAATGCTATTTCATACATTGGTGCAACACCTGTTTTTATTGATATAGATAAAGAAACATTAGGGATGTCGCCTACAGCCTTAAGGAACTTTTTAGAAGGAAATGCAGAATTGCGAGCCGATGGTAGCTATAATAAGGTAACTGGTAAACGGATTGCCGCTTGTGTACCTATGCATACTTTTGGACTTCCATGTAAAATTGATGAAATAGCAGCGATTTGTAAGCAATGGAAAATTGATTTAGTTGAGGATGCAGCCGAGTCATTAGGTAGTCATTACAAAGGTAAACATACTGGTGTTTTTGGGAAGGTAGGCGTATTTAGCTTCAATGGAAATAAAACAGTTACTTGCGGTGGCGGAGGTGCATTAGTCACAGATGATGAGGCCATTGCAAAAAAAGCAAAGCACTTAACTACCCAAGCCAAAGTGCCCCATAGATGGGAATTCGTACATGATCAAATAGGCTACAATTATCGAATGCCGAATTTAAATGCGGCTTTAGCGTGCGCTCAATTAGAACAACTAGACCTATTTGTTGAAAACAAAAGAAATCTTGCTTCGCTATATAAAGGGTTTTTTAACGGTTCAAATATCTCTTTTATTAACGAACCTGTAGACTCAAAGGCTAACTACTGGCTTAATGCAATTCTTTTAGAAGACCTGAACCATAGAAATAAGTTTTTGGAATTTACAAATGCAAATGGGATAATGACCAGACCAGTATGGGAATTACTGAATCGATTGCCTATGTTTAAAGATTGCCAAACGGATAGTCTTATAAATAGTATTTTCGTTGCAGATCGCCTAGTTAATATACCTAGTGGGGTAAGATTGCAGGCGATAAATAATTTGAAGTAATTAATGGAAAAAATAAAAATAGGATATTTAGCTGATGGGCCTTGGTCTCATTTAGCGTTTGAGAAATTGATTAGTGATGAAACTATAGAAATAGCTTTTATAGTACCACGTTCAGATACAAATGATAGCACATTAAAGGAATTTGCTGAAAAATATAATATTGATTATCTATTTCCTGTTAAAATAAATACAGAAGAATTTATTGTTAAGGCAAATTCTTACAAGTTAGATTTGTTAGTTTCAATGAGCTTTAACCAAATCTTCAGATCTACTATACTTAAGGTGCCAAAATTCGGAGTAATCAATTGCCACGCGGGCAAGCTGCCATTTTATCGAGGAAGAAATATTCTAAATTGGGCATTAATTAACGATGAAAAGGAATTTGGAATAACTGTTCATTATGTTGATGAAGGAATAGATACTGGAGATATCCTTTTGCAAAGAAGCTATACGATTAGCGATGAAGATACTTATAGTTCACTTTTAAACATAGCTTATACTGAGTGCGCGAATATTTTGTACGATGCAATAAAGGAAATACAGAATGGCACCTCTAAAAGAATTGTACAAAATACAATTCATCCGATAGGCTTTTATTGCGGAAGGAGGGGGGCTGGAGATGAGATTATTAACTGGAATCAAACATCTAGGGCCATTTTCAATTTCGTACGATCAATAGATAAACCAGGGCCTATGGCTACTACAAATATAAGAGGCAATGAGGTTAAAATCAACAGAGCAAGAATAGTTAAAAATGCTCCATGTTATATCGGTACAAATGGACAGCTTTTAGCAAAAACAGAACAAGGCTTTTTAGTTAAGACGGCTGATAATTTTCTTGAAATATTAGAAATAGAATCTGAAGCTACATTAAAAGTTGGAGATAAATTAGGTTTATGATAAAGCATACAATAATTATTGCCGAGGCAGGGGTAAATCACAATGGCGATATGAATATGGCAAAACAGCTTATTGATGCTGCTGTTGTTGCTGGAGTTGATTATATTAAATTCCAGTCCTTTGTAGCAGAGAAACTTGTTAGTCCTAATGCGAAAAAGGCAGAGTATCAAAATAAGAACATAGGTGATGGCGATGATTCTCAATTTAATATGCTTAAAAAGCTTGAATTAAGCCATGAGAATCATATAGAACTGATTAAGTATTGTAAAGAAAAAGGAATACATTTTTTTTCTACAGCTTTTGATGTCGATGGACTGTATTATCTTAATGACCTTGGACTTCCATTATTTAAAATTCCCAGCGGTGAGGTAACAAATTTCCCCTACCTAAGAGCTGTGGCCTCTTTTGGAAAACCTGTTATTTTATCTACTGGAATGTGTGCAGAATCTGATATTAAACAAGCTACAGATGTTCTGACTGAATACGGGCTTACAAAAGATAAAATATCAATATTGCATTGTAATACTGAATATCCTACTCCTATGAAAGATGTGAACTTAAAGGCAATGCTGTCTATTAAGAAAGATTTTGGTGTGGAAGTTGGTTATTCTGACCACACATTAGGAATAGAAATTCCCATCGCTGCAGTAGCTATGGGTGCTGTAATTATTGAAAAACATTTTACGCTTGACCGTACATTGCCGGGACCTGACCATGTCGCCTCACTTGAGCCTGGTGAATTAATACAGATGGTCAAAGCTATTCGCAATATTGAGCTGGCAATTGGCGGCAACGGGATAAAAGAGCCAAGTGAAAGTGAATTGAAAAATATAGCTATAGCTCGCAAAAGCATACATCTAAATAATGATTTGCCTAAAGGTCATATTATTACTGATAATGATATAATAGCACTGAGGCCGGGTGATGGTATATCTCCTATGGAATGGAATAATGTTGTAGGCAGAAAGTTAACCGTTGATAAAAATAAATTTGATAAATTATTGTTGACGGATATCATATGAGATTAGGTGTACTAACAAGCTCAAGAGCTGATTATGGAATTTATCTCCCACTTTTAGAGAAATTAAAAGCAGATAGTTTTTTTTCTTTAGAAATAATTGCTTTTGGCACGCATCTATCAAAAAGCCATGGGTATACTATAGACGATATAATAAAAGATGGATATGGATGTATTCATAAAGTATCATCACTTGTATCAAATGATGATGAACAATCAATAACAACATCCTACGGACTTACTGTCCTGAAATTTGCTGACTTTTGGGCAGTACATAAATATGACTTGGTTTTATGTCTGGGAGACAGATTTGAAATGAGTGCTGCCGTGCAGGCAGGTATACCCTTTGGGGTAAAATTTGGCCATATCCACGGAGGAGAAACAACCTTGGGGGCAATAGATAATATTTACCGGCATCAGATTACTTTAGCATCTGTTCTTCACTTTACAGCAGCAGACAACTTTAAAGAAAAAATAATTAATTTATTGGACAGTAATTACGGCATTTATAGTGTAGGCTCGCTGAGCCTTGATAATATGCCTTCTTTCAAGCCCATAGAGAAAAGGGCTTTCTTTGATAAATTTGCTATTCCGGATGAAGGGTATGCGCTTGTGACTTTTCATCCGGAAACTGTTTCACCTGCAGATAACCTTATCTATGCAAGAATCATGAAAAAGGCAATGGCTAAAATAGCTGAAGAGATGTTTTTAGTTATAACGATGCCTAATGCAGATACCCTCGGCTCGATATTCAGGGAAGAGATTATAAAATTAAAAGAAGAAATGCCGGAGAGGATTTTACTGATAGAAAATTTTGGTAAAGCCAATTATTTTTCGGCAATGTATTATGCTAAAATACTACTAGGAAATACTTCAAGCGGAATTATCGAAGCAGCTTCTTTTGGAAAATATGTAGTGAATGTAGGCGACAGGCAGAAGGGGCGCGCTCAGAGCCTTAATATTCTAAATAGTCCATTTAATGAAGATGCACTTTATGACACAATACAAAATGCAATGGCTAAAGGGAACTATAATGGAAATAATGTGTATTATAAAAGTGGTGCTGTAAGTGTTATAATTAATATTATAAAAAAGTTCTATGAGGGTATATAGTGACCATTTAATCCCTTTGGGGAGTACAGTAAAGCAAGCATTGATAGTATTGGAGATGTTATCACATGATGCTATACTGTTTGTTGTGGATGCAGAGGACAAACTTTTGGGTGCACTTACTGATGGTGATGTAAGAAGGGGACTGATAAAAGGAATCAGTACTGATAGTATTGTTGATGAGATCATTCAAAAGAATCCCAGATATATTACAAAAGGTGAGAACGATATAAAAAAGATAATAGAATATAGAAAAGGGGATTTTAGGATATTGCCTGTAGTTGATGAGAATCATAAAGTTGTAAATATAATTAACTTTAGGAATATAAGATCTTATCTTCCTGTAGATGCTGTAATTATGGCAGGTGGTAGAGGACAAAGGCTGCAGCCACTTACAGATACAGTTCCAAAACCTCTTTTAAAAGTGGGGGACAAAGCTATTATGGAACATAATCTGGATCGCTTGGCTTTATATGGCATTGATGATTTCTGGGTTTGTATCAAATACCTTGGAAAACAGATTGAAGAACATTTTGGACAAGGTAAAAATAAGAATGTTGAAATTGAATATATTTGGGAAGATGAACCTCTTGGAACAATTGGAGCGGTTTCAAAAATAAAGAATTTTAAACACGATTATATACTGGTGACCAATTCTGACCTTTTGACCAATATAGATTATGAACAGTTTTTTTTAGAGTTTATAGAAGAAGACGCAGACCTTGCCGTGCTAAGTATTCCTTATCAAGTGAGTATCCCTTATGCTGTTCTTGAAACTAACCACAGGCAGGTAAAAAGTTTTAAAGAAAAACCTACCTATACTTATTACTCTAATGGAGGCATTTATCTGATGAAAAAGAAAGTGCTGCAAAACATCCCGAACAATACTTTCTTTAATGCTACAGACTTAATGGAGAGCCTTATAAAAAACAACTTTAAGGTGATTTCATATCCTTTTGCAGGCTATTGGCTGGATGTAGGCAAGCATGAAGATTTTGAAAAAGCTCAGGTTGATATAAAACATATAACCTTATGAGGATTCTTTACCTGATTCCTGCACGGGCAGGCTCAAAGGGGGTGCCTGGCAAAAATACAAAGTTGTTAGGAAACAAGCCTCTTATTGCATATAGCATTGAATTTGCGTTGGAAAACATGAAGGGGGATGATATGATTTGTGTCACAACCAACGATGATGATGTTTTTGCAATAGCAGATAGGATGGGTGTCAAGATTCCTTTTAAGAGACCAGAAGAACTCGCAACAGACAAAGCATCGTCTTATGATGTTATTATGCATGCCCTGAAATTTTATGAAAATCAGGGTTGCTGCTTTGATGCAATATTGCTTTTACAGCCTACATCTCCTTTTAGGAGCCAAGAAGATTTTAAAAATCTGATTGCAGACTATAGTGGAGATACTGATATGGTTGTAAGTGTTAAGTATTCAAAAGAGAATCCTTACTTTACGCTTTTTGAAGAAAACGACGACGGTTACCTTAAAAAAAGTAAAGAAGGAAATTTTGAAAGAAGGCAGGACTGTCCTCAGGTTTTTGCGTTGAACGGCTCAATGTACCTTATAAATGCGGAGGCTGTTAAAAAATCACCTCTTAGTGAATTTAAAAAAATAAAAAAAATCATAATGCCTGAAGAAAGAAGTATTGATATTGATACTTTTGCAGACTGGAATTTAGCAGAATTTTATTTAAACAATAGTAAATGAAAACAACCAGAATAATACCCCGATTAGACATTAAAGGACCTAATCTAGTTAAGGGTATACATCTTGAAGGATTAAGGGTGTTAGGTAAGCCATCAGATTTTGCCAAATATTATTACGAACAGGGGGCAGATGAATTAATGTTCATGGATGTTGTAGCATCTTTATATGAAAGAAACAGCCTTCATGACATAATAACTGAAACAGCAAAAAAGATATTTATTCCCATTACTGTTGGAGGAGGCCTAAGGTCAATTTCTGATATTAAAGAAGTACTTCGTGTAGGCGCAGATAAAGTATGCCTTAATACGGCTGCAATCAAGAACCCACAGCTTATCAAAGAGGCTTCAAGAATGTTTGGCTCTTCTACTATTGTTGTCGCAATTGAAGCCATAAAAGAGTCTGAAGGCAAATATCTTGCTTATACCGATAATGGACGTGAGTATACCGGTGTAGATGTTTTTGAATGGGCCCAGAAAGTTGATGAGCTTGGAGCTGGAGAAATTGTTATTACCTCCGTAGATAAGGAAGGAACCGGCCAGGGCTTTGATAATGACCTTATATCTAAAATAACTAGTTTGGTGAGTATACCTGTAATTGCTCATGGTGGTGCCGGCAATAAGCGACATGTGGTTGATGTTTTAAAACAGAGCAATCCGGACGCGGTAATGATATCATCTTTGTTTCATTATGATTTTATAAAAGAAAACGAATCTACAGCATCAGATCTGGAAGGGAATGTTGAGTTTTTGAAACAAAAAAGAAATTTCCATACATTTGAACCTTGTAGTATTACCGATGTGAAGAAAGAGTTATTGGCTAACGAAATAGAGTGCAGATTATAATGGATAACAGTAAGAAAAAAGTAGTTATAATAGACTATCAGCTAGGTAATTTGTTCAGTGTTAAACAGGCATGTGATACTGTAGGAATGAATGCGAAAATATCTTCTGATAAAGAAGATATTCTTAATGCTGATGCGCTTATATTACCAGGTGTAGGAGCTTTTAATGAGGCTATGAATAATCTTAAGAACCTGGATATAGAAAACCCCATTAAAGATATGGTTAATGCGGGTAAGCCATTGTTTGGGATATGCCTTGGACAGCAATTACTCTTTACTGAAAGTGAAGAATTTGGAACGGGTAAAGGCCTTGATCTTATCCCGGGAATAATAAAAAGATTTCCCGAGCAATTCGAAGACAGAAAGATAAAAGTTCCGCACATTGCATGGAATAGGATCTATGCAGATAATTATGACTGGAGTAAAACACCACTGCATGAGCTTGATAATAACGATTTCATGTATTTTGTGCATTCTTATTATGTAAAACCTGATGATAATGCAATTAGATTAACTTTAACCAATTATGATGATATTGAATTTTGTTCATCGGTTATAAAGGATAATATTTTTGCAACACAATTTCATCCTGAGAAAAGCGCCGACAAAGGCGTTTCAATTTATAAAAACTGGGCAATAACCAATAACTTATTATAATGTCAGAGAATAAATTTGAGACCTACTATGGTCTGCCGCATGATGTAAAGTTCTGTACAAAATGTGTAATGTCTAATCAAAGGCCGGCGTCTACGGTTGAGTTTAAGCATACCATTGATAGTAAAAAAGTAACTATGAACTTTGATGAGGAAGGGATTTGTGATGCTTGTAGAACTGCAGAGATTAAGGATAATATTAATTGGGGAATGCGTGAAGAGGAGCTTATAAAACTTCTTGATAAGCACAGAAAAAATGATGGTTCTTATGACTGCCTTGTACCGGGCAGTGGAGGTAAAGACAGTGCATACCAGGCACACGTACTTAAATATAAGTACGGAATGAATCCTTTGACAGTTACCTGGCCCCCAATTTTATATACTGATTATGGTCTACAAAACTGGAGAAACTGGTTAGATAGTGGCTTTGATAACATTTCATTTTACCGTAATGGTAAAGTAATGAAATTGCTTACCAAGCTGTCTATAGAAAATTTAATGCACCCTTTCCAGACTTTTATATTAGGGCAAAAAAACCTTGCTCCAAAAATTGCTGCACAACATGGTATAAGCCTTATTTTTTATGGAGAAAATGAAGCAGAATATGGTAATCCTATAGCTGATAACATGACATCTCTAAGAGATAAGTCATACCACAGTTTTGATAAACTTGACGAGATTTACCTTGCAGGTGTTTCTATTAAAGAACTTATGGAAAAATATGATGTGAAGTTAAGTGACCTTATGGCATATCTTCCTCCAAGGGCAGAAGATCTTGAAAGAGCTAATATTGAGGTTCATTATTTAGGTTATTATTTGAAATGGACTCCTCAGGAAGTGTATTATTATGCTGTTGAAAATACAGGTTTTAAAGCAAGGCCTCACAGGACTCAGGGTACTTTTAGTAAATATAGTGGTATTGATGATAAGATCGATGATCTTCACTTCTATACTACTTATATTAAATTTGGTATAGGAAGAGCTACATATGATGCTTCTCAGGAAATCAGGAACAGACACCTTACCAGAGAAGAAGGCGTTGCGCTCGTAAACCGTTTTGACGGTGAATTCCCGGATCGTTACTTCAACGACGTTATGGAATATATAGGCATGGAGTCGGAGCATTTCCACGAGCTATGTGATAAATTCAGATCTCCGCACTTATGGGGCAAGGGTGAAAACGGGGAGTGGAAATTAAGACATAATGTTGCTGGGAAAGGGCTTGACGATTAGAGAAAAATAGCAGATATTTTTTTGTAATTTTTCAAGAACGCTATTAGATGAAATTATTAAAGTCTTTTTCCCTTTATACCATTGCCTCTTTCATAGAAAGGGGCATAGCTTTTTTTTTACTGCCAGTTTTCACATTTTATCTTGTGCCTAAAGACTTCGGTATTTTAGCATTATTAGCATCAATTTCGAGTTTTGTATTACCCTTGGTTACACTAGGTATTCAAGGGGCAATATCTGTTGCTTATTTTAAAGGTGAAAAAGAAAATTATTCGAGTTATTTTACTTCTTCTATTATACCTCCATTTTTTATTGCCTTCTTTTTAACTTTAGTAACAGCTATTTTCCACACACAAATAGAGCATTACTTCGATGTTCCCGCTATATGGGTACTTGCAATACCTATTTCCTGTTTTTTATCGTTTTTTAATTCGTTATTGCTTATTGATTATCAGATTAAAGATGAAGCTGCTAAATATATAACGTTTAGCTTATCCTCTTCAATGCTAAATGTTGCACTATCAATTTTACTTGTTATTGTATTTAAATACGGATATGAGGGTAGATTTATTGGACAATATTTATCAATTGCTATTTTTTCGGTTATAGCATTGTACATAATGCTGAAAAAAAGGAATTTGCTGACGAAAAAAATCAGCTCCTTTAATATGAAAGATTCCTTGATGTTTGGTTTACCCCTTGTTCCCCATATTTTTGGATGCATGGTAATAAATATGTCTGACAGGATGTTTATAGATCATTTTTACGGGAAAGACGTTTTGGGTATTTATAATATAGGATACGTTATAGGTTCAGCGATATCAATCTTATGCGGAGCCTTTGCTAATGCAATTATACCATTTAGTTATGAATTGTTTACTCAAAACACACATGAGTCAAAGTCAAAAGTTGTAAAGGTTTACTTCGGTTTTATTGGTCTTATGGTAGTTACTGTTCTGTCTCTTTGGATACTTACACCATTTATTTTTGAATGGTTTGTAGATGCTAAATTTGCAGAAGGCTCTAAGTATGTGATATGGATTACGTTAGGATATTTTTTTCAGGGTATGTATCTGCTATTTGCAAATATAATTTTCTACCTAAAAAAGACAAAAATCCTTTTTTATATGTCATTTGCAAATGTTGCCATAAATCTAGGATTGAACTTTTTACTTGTTCCTAAATTTGGCCCAATTGGTGCGGCCATTACGCTTGCTGTAAGTTATCTGGTCTTTTTCTCTTCTATTGCGATTTATTGTCACAGCATTTATCCTTTGCCTTGGTTTAGTGCTTTTTCAAAAAAACAACACTGATAGTATGGGTATTGTAAAAAAAATAATTGCTAAAATATTCTCCTTATTCAAAGAGAGCTATCAGCAAAATGTATATGATAGTTACCGGTCTATATATACCATACATCCATCTTTTTACTTTAATGGAGAAGGGGTTTTGATGTATGGCGCAGGCAAAATAGATTTGGGGAGAGATAGTTATGTAGGCAGATACTCTGTGTTGCAGGCATCTGAAGGATGTGAGATTAACATTGGTAAAAATTGTAGCATTGGTCCTTTCTTTAGCATTTGGACACAATCCTCAGAAGTTGATTGCGATTACAATCTAAAAGATGAGATAAAACCTAAGCTTGGAAATGTTATAATTAAAGACGCGGTTTGGATTGGCGTTAATGTTCTAGTTTCCCCAGGTGTTACTATAGGGAGTAATGCAATAGTCGGAGCGAATTCAGTAGTAACTAAAGATGTCCCTGAGAATGCAATAGTAGGAGGTATACCTGCTAAGATCTTAAGGTATAAGAATTATGATATTTAAATGGATATAATAGAGTTTACAGATAAATTTCAGAAGATTGAAACCGCCAATAGTTTTTTTGAAGAGAAAAACAGTGAGGGGATATTGTATTGGGATATTGTAAGGCACGATGTTTTTTACTTACTGTATTTTAAGGTTTGCGATACTAAGCTTTTACCTATTGTAAATGCGAAAAGATCTAAACTGACCATGCTCTCTATTTTGTTTGGCAATGTTTTGGGATACATCAATTTTTATCTAAAAACCCTACAGAAATACAAGTACATTTGCTTTACGGCCTCAAGAAATAAGGATGTTAATAAAAAAGATTCAGATGTTATATCTGATGACATATTAAGCATTATCTATAATGATTCTTTAATGATTGAGAGTTTTAATAAAGATACTGCTAATAGTCGTTATAAGTCGGTTTTTGATTTTGGACTACTGATGGCGACATACAAATGGCGAATAAAGCAAAAGTTTACTAAAAAGACTTCCGAATCTTTTAAAATTGTAGAGATATTAAATTGCGAGTTTAACATTGATCTCAATCTTACAAATGATATAGCTGCTTTAATTATTAGCTATAAGATTTCCAATGCCTATTATTGGCGTTTGTTCAGGAGGATAAGACCTAAAGCTATATTTATTGTTCAGAATGGAATCCAGAAAGGATTGTTTTTGGCGGCTAATAAATTGAATATTCCGGTTATTGAACTTCAGCATGGACTCATAGGATATGTGCATCCTGCGTATTCGTATCCAGATACTATTCAATCGGGAGAATTGAAAACTTTCCCTAATACGTTTTTCTCTTTTTCAGATTTCTGGACCGGCAATTTAAACTATCCGGTAAAGAATATCATTCCAATGGGGAATAATTTTTATGCAAAGAGAACAGTCAATGAATCAAAAGAATATGATCTTACAATTATATTCGCAAATATTTACAGCAATGATTTACTGTATTTTATAGACAGCTTATTGAAAGACGACTATAAAGGCACGATATGTATAAAACTACATCCCAACCAGTTTGAGGAGTTTAATATAATTACATCATTGTATGAAGCTTATGATACAATCGAAGTAATAGCATCTCAGAGATCTATGGGCGAAATACTTTCCGTTTCAAGAGCAATTTTTGCGATACAGTCTACCGCGGTATATGAAGCACTACATTATAAGGTTAAGGTCTATCTTTATAAAATTAAAGATTATCTGACACATCAGGATGTTATAGATAATCCGAATGTATACCTTGTTGAAAATGCAGTTGATGTAAGTGAGTTGGATAAGAATGATTTTATAGATTCTGAGGAATGTATTATGTTTGAGCCGTTTAAGGAAGGAATGTTTAATGACTTTATAAAAAAAATGTAATATGCTTGAAAGGATTTATTTGGCTCTGTACAGACGTATATGGTATGTTTTGAATAAACCTGCATTTAAAGATTTAGGGAGAAATGTAATTGTTAGAAAGCCGTTAATAATTACGCCTGGTTTTATTTCGATTCATAATAATGTATCTATAAATTATCATGCAAGGATTGAAGGATTTAGAAGTTATGAAGGGGAAGTTTTTACACCTCATATTATATTAGATGACTTTTGTACAATACAACAAAACCTGCATTTGACCTGCGCAGGAAGTATATATATAGGTAAAAACACTGGAATAGCTGCAAATGTTACTATAACAGATATTCATCATCCTTATGAAGATATAAACCTTCCCATTGAAAGGCAGAAGATAAAAGTAAAACCTGTATCAATAGGTGATGACTGCAAAATTTATAATAATTCGGTAATTTTGCCAGGAAGTAATATTGGCAAACATTGTACTATAGGGGCTAATAGCATAGTTTCGGGAATTATTCCTGATTTTTGTATTGTTGTGGGTGCTCCGGCAAAAATTATTAAGCGATATTGTTTTGAGAGGGGCGAGTGGCTTAAAACAGATGAAAAAGGCGATTTTTTAAAATAAAATAAGATAAAATGAAAAACATTCTAATTACCGGCGGTGCCGGATTTATAGGCTCTAACCTGTCTTTGCAATTAATTGATAAAGGATATAATGTAACTGTACTTGATACTTTGTCGCCACAAATTCATGGTGAGAATGCCGAAGAGAATTCTTTTTTATTTTTGAAAATAAAAGGAAAAGTAAAGTTTATCAAGGGGACAGTTACCTCAAAAGAAGACTGGAATCAGGCCCTAGCAGGCCAGGATGCTATAGTACATTTTGCTGCCGAAACAGGTACAGGCCAGTCTATGTATGAAATTCAGAAGTATACCGATGTTAATATTGGTGGTACTGCATTAATGCTTGACCTGCTTGCCAATGGAAAGCATTCGGTTAAAAAAGTTGTTATTGCTTCTTCAAGGTCTATTTATGGAGAGGGCAGATATTGGTCTGAAGACTTAAATGCTTATGTTTATCCTAAACATAGGACTGATGAATATATGACTTCAGGAGATTTTGAAGTGAAATACAAAGGAGCAACAAAACCTCTACAGCTGGTTGCGACAGATGAGGAGTCTAAAATTCACCCATCTTCTGTATATGGTATTACAAAACAGAACCAGGAACAAATGATCATGACTGTTTGCCCTACAATAGGAATTGCTCCCGTAGCTTTTAGGTATCAGAATGTTTATGGTCCGGGTCAATCATTATCAAATCCTTATACAGGCATCCTGTCTATTTTCTCAACGCTTATCAAGAATGGTAAAGACATCAATATTTTTGAAGACGGTAAAGAAACACGTGATTTTGTATATATAGATGACGTAGTTGCTGCTACAATTCTTGGCCTTGAAAAAGAAGAAGCAAATAGTGAAGTATTTAATGTAGGTACAGGTGAAGCTACCGATGTTATTACTGTAGCTGACACGCTTATAAAAAATTATGGTGCTGATACAAATGTAAAAATATCGGGAAACTACAGGCTGGGTGACATCCGTCATAACTATGCCGATCTTACCAAGATAAAAGCACTGCTTGGATTTGAGCCTGAGTACAATTTTGAAAATGGTATTAAGAAATTTACTGAATGGGTACTTACACAAGAAATTAAAGAAAGTAAATACGAAGCGAGTATTACTGAAATGAAAGAAAAAGGGTTGTTTAAATAATGGATAGGAAAAAAGTTTTATTTATAGGCATCGGTTTTTATGATTATGATCAGGCTATAATCAATGAATTCAATTTATTAGGTTATGATGTTGATTATTTTTCGGAATTTCCCGCAGGAATCCCTTACAGGTATTATCTAAGGAGAAATAATTGGGATAAGATAAAATCATATAGGGAAAAGACAAGTATGCATATAGCAAATTCCTCGAAATCTGACTATGATCTTGTCTTTGTAATAAAAGGAGAATGTCTTTCGCAGAATGCTATAGATAAAATCAAAAGCAAGAATCCGAATAGCAAATGGGTTCTATACCTCTGGGATTCTATTGTTAGGATACCGCAAAGTAAAATAACAGCTAAAAATTTTGACAATGTCTATTCATTTGACAAGGCGGATTGTCTCGAAAACAAAGAATTTATTTTTAATCCTCTTTTTTTTAGGAGAGAGTATGATAAAAGGCAATATGGTGGGATGGAGGTCAAATATGATCTTTATTCCTTAGGTTGGTATCATTCAGACAGGCTGAGACTAGTAAAAAAAATTGTGAATTTTTGCAAAAAGGAAGGATTACGCTATAAGGTAATTCTCTATACAGGGTACATGAATTATCTTTTACATAAGCTTGTAGGTAAAGAACTAAAAGGTAATAAAGAGTACCTTATCTTTAAACCTATCACCACAAAAATGAATTTGGATTTAATTATGAAGTCAAAGGCCACTCTTGATATGGCTCATTCGCAACAGACTGGTTTGACCATGAGAACAATAGAGCTGCTGGGCGCGCAAAAGAAAATAATTACAACAAATAGCGATATTGTAAATTATGATTTTTACGATTCACAAAATATATTAGTAATAGATAGGGAAAATCCACATTTTGACACTGCTTTTTTTAAAGCCGAATTTAATCCAACTCCTGAACAAATATTGCACAAGTATTCTATAAATGAATGGCTCAAGCGAATGCTTTAATAGTTTATGAATATTTTTGTTATATAGTATAATATGTTTAACAAAAACATTTGTAATTAAATAAATCCGTTGATTTTAAGCAAAGTTTGTTTTAATATTCCTGTAAAAGGAAAATTTCTTGATGTATTGAATTATAATAGCGCAATAGTTATCGTAATAGGAAGTATTATATAGTATTAAAGATTTGTATACTCCTTTATACTATAAAACACGCTTGAGAGGCTTTAATCCTTTTTAAGTGTCTAAAAATGGAAGACTGTAAGATGTCGCAGTTTTTGAGGATATGTAAAACTCGATATAAAATATAAAAGCTCTATTTTTAGAATGTTTTTTTAAAACTAAAATATGATTGTTCGGATTGTTAAATTTTTATTGTCACTTCTTGTATTGATTCTATTAATAGATCCAAGCGACCGCATTTTTCATTTAAAAATACCAGCATTTATATTAGTAATATTTGGATGGTTGATTTTAAAATTAACATCTAAAATAAAATATTATAAAGAAAATATAATAATTATATTCTTTTTGATATTTATTACTGTTTTCGGAATTTTTACTGCCATTGCTCAGGGGGGGGGATATACTGATTTTGCATTTGCATTTGGATTTTTAAAATCTATTTCCATTTTATTTTTATTGATAGTTGTAGTGGATATGAATATTGATATTGGAAAGTATATAACGAACTGTTCGATTCTTATACCCTTAATTACAATTTTTATCTATTTCTTACCGATTTATAATGTAGCTCTTTTTGGACAAGTATATAATTATCTAGTTATAGGAACAGAAACGATGATGATAGCCAACAGGGATTTTTATGGATATACTGTTTCGATGATTTATTATAAAACAAGCCCAATGCTAGTTTTTCCTTTGTCTTATTATTGCTCGGTAATTGTAAGAGAGGGTTTCTCAGTGAAAAAAATAATTTTAATATCAACATTTTTTATTTGTTTGATTATATCTGGTACGAGGGCAAACATGATTTCAGCCATCTGTGTTCTTATATATTGGATTTATATATTTCTGAAAGAAAGAAAAAACGCCTTTTACTCCTTAGTTACTCTAACATTATTGTTTACAGCCATAACAATGTTTGCTTTGAGTTTATCATTTGAAAAAAAGGAAGCATCAGCGGAGACTAAACATGGTCACTATGTATCTCTAATGGATAATTTTGAAGAACATCCACAATATTTATTATGGGGTCAAGGGCTTGGCAGTAGGTTTTATTCAATTGGTAAAAATGGGTTTACTTCTCAAGTTGAACTTACTTATATCGAGTTAATACGTTATTTTGGAATTCCTCTAGGGTTATTTTTTTTAGTATTGATTATTTATCCAATGATTAATATTATCGTTAATAAAAAAATTAATACTTACAATCGATATATTATTCCTGCTTTTGCGACTTATTTATTTATTTGTGGGACCAATCCATTATTGGTTAGTTCAACAGGGATGCTAGTAATGATTATAATGTATTCCTACATTCGTATGGATTTTGTTCAATATAACAAAAAATTAGAATAATTTTTTATGATTTCTATCTGCATTGCAACCTATAATGGTGAAAAATATATTATTGATCAAATAAAATCAATTTTGAACCAAATCAATCCAAATGATGAAATAATAATATCCGATGACTCTTCGACAGATGGTACTATTACAAAAATAAAATCATTAAAGGACTCGAGAATTAGAATACTTGAAGGTCAAAAATTTTATAGTCCGATATATAATTTTGAAAATTGCTTAAAAAATGCAAGTGGTAATGTTATTTTTTTAGCAGATCAAGATGATGTTTGGGCCCCAGATAAAGTAAAAATCATGTGTGAATATTTAATCGATCACGATCTTGTGTTGTCAGATTGTGAGGTTGTAAACGATAAATTTGAAACTATCATACCATCATTTTTTAAGTTTAATAATTCAAAAAAGGGCATCATAAAAAATCTTTACCGAAATAGTTATATAGGATGTTGTATGGCCTTTAATAAAGAGGTTTTAAATAAATGCTTACCTTTTCCAAAAGATTTACCAATGCACGATTCGTATATTGGCTTAGTAGCAGAACTTAAATTCAAAGTGAAATTTTTACCAAATATTTTGTTATTCCATAGGAAGCATGATAAAAATACTTCGGATACATCGAGTGGTAAAAGTAAATTTAATTTTAAGGAAAAGATATTTTTTAGATTAAATTTAATAAAGGCATTACTTAATATTATTATTTATGATTAACTGTAAATCAAAAAAAGATGTTTGATATTGTTTGTAGTTTAGTAATTTATAAAAATGAAAGAACTCAGCTTTTAAACGCAATTAATAGTTTTCTCAATACTAATTTAAATGTTAGATTAGTATTGATTGACAATTCTCCCACTGACGAGTTAAAGAATATCATAATAGATAGCAGGGTGGAATATATTTCTAACCCCCAAAATCCTGGTTATGGCACCTCACATAATATTGGTATTTTTAAGTATATAGATGATACAAAATACCATTTGGTGCTAAACCCTGATATTTACTATGACGAAGGTGTTTTAGAAAATATTATTGATTTTATGGTAAGAGATAAATCAATTGGGCTAATTATGCCAAAAATATTGTATCCAAATGGAAATGTTCAATATCTAGCTAAATTAATTCCAAGCCCCATAGATTTCTTTATTAGAAGATTTATGCCAGTTCAATCCATTAAGGAAAAAATTACTAACAATTTTGAATTAAAGTTTAGTGGATATAATCAAATAATGGAAGTCCCATATCTTTCCGGATGCTTTATGGTTTTTTCTTCAGAAGCACTTAAAAAAATACAAGGATTTGATGAGAAAATTTTTATGCATATGGAAGATCTAGATATAAGTAGAAGATGTATTGCTGCAGGGTTTAAAAATGTTTTTTATCCAAATAGTGTAGTTTTCCATGATCATCTTTTTAAGTCCATAAGTGATTGGAGAAATCTTAAAATGTATCTTACATCTGCGGTGTACTATTTTAATAAATGGGGCTGGATTTTTGATAAAGAAAGGTCGATAACTAATAAGAGGACAATATCTAAAATAAAGGAGCAAAAATAAATATATTCATAACTGAAGAATCGAAAATTGTATTTTACTTATGACATTTTTAGAAACTACTCTAATTATTTCGG
The DNA here is from genome assembly GCF_903166585.1 of Pedobacter ghigonis. GTDB lineage: Bacteria > Bacteroidota > Bacteroidia > Sphingobacteriales > Sphingobacteriaceae > Pedobacter > Pedobacter ghigonis. The sequence continues at coordinate 14,342 of NZ_CAESCM010000004.1, read as the reverse complement.
CACTATTTTTTCTTGAAATAACCTATTTCAAAATAGCAGATCGATTTAATATCATTGATAAACCTAACCATCGAAGTTCTCATTCTAGTGTTACTATACGTGGAGGAGGGATTATTTTTAGCCTGGCAGGCTTGCTTGCTTTTTTTCTTTTTGACTTTCACTATCTGTTTTTCAGTATCGGTTTGTTTCTCATTGCGCTTATCAGCTTTCTGGATGATATGCATACGCTTAATAACAAAGTGAGATTGATAGTACATGGTTTATCGGTGCTATTGCTCTTTACACAACTGGATGTAATTTATTTCCCCTGGTATTTTACGGCAATAGGAGCTGTTGTAGTAATAGGTACTATTAATGCCTATAATTTTATGGATGGCATTAACGGGATTACAGGTGGATATAGTTTATTGCTTTTAGGCACCCTTTATTATATCGATCAGTATGTTGTTGATTTTACATCTGTACAACTATTGCTTATGATAATTATATCTGTATTGGTATTTAACTTTTTCAACTTTAGAAAAAAAGCCAAATGCTTTGCGGGGGATGTAGGGAGTGTAAGTATTGCCTTTATTATTGTTTTTCTTTTAGGACAGTTGATTTTTAAAACACAGAATCCAGTTTACATTTTATTTTTACTGGTATACGGATTGGATACAGTGACTACAATTTTCTTCAGGGTAATGCGGAAGGAAAATATTTTTAAAGCACACCGCTCACATTTTTATCAATATTTAGCTAATGAGAAAAAATGGCCACAACTGGCTGTTGTAGCGCTTTATTTGGCTGTTCAATTGGTTATTAACCTCCTTATTATCTTTGTTATACAGGCTAATTTTTTATCGGCATTATTCTTGTTGGCAATGTGCCTGGTTGTTTTCGTAACCTTAAGATTTAAAATTGAGGGTAGAGAACATTTGTTTAACTTAAAGTTAAGTAATGAGTGATTGGGTAATTTATGGTGGTGGAGGCCACGCAAGGGTGATTGGAGATACGATTAAATTAAATGATGATCAGTTAGTCACCTATTTTGATGATAATCAAGATTTATCAGTAATCAACGGTGTTCCTGTTTCTTCTTATCACGAAAGTATTGAGCAACAGGCAAAGCTTATTATTGGAATAGGTAATAATGAGATCAGGCGAAATATTTCCAAATATATTGTACATGAATTTGGCACTATAGTGCATCCTAAAGCTACGGTTGCAGCCGATGTTGTAATTGGAGAAGGAAGTGTAATTTTAGCCGGTGCTGTGATTCAGTCGGGAGCAATTATTGGTAAGCACGTAGTGATTAATGCTAACGTAACTATTGATCATGATGCGTTCATCGGAGATTTTTGCAGTATATATCCTAATTCATATATTGGTGGCGGTGCTAAGATTGGCAAGGGGGTAAGTATTGAGGGCTGTAGTAGCGTGGCAAGACTAACAGAGATTCCGGATGCTTTTGAAAACGATGAAGTTATCGCATTAGATTTGTATTAGGATTGTTATAATGTGTATCTTTACTAAAATTTAGCCTATTGTATTTTGTTTACACAAATTAATATTGTTCCCCGCTGGGTCATTTTCTTATTAGATTTGACTATATGCACCTGTTCTTTAATATTTGCTTATTCACTTAAGAATAACTTAGATTTAACTGCAATTGAATTGCCAGAGTTGGCCCGGAATCTTTTGATTCTCGGAACCATAAATATTGCTGTTTTTTTTCATATTAAGACCTTTACGGGCATTATTCGTTATACCAGCGCTCAGGATTCATTCCGCATTTTGTTATCAGTAATTATTTGTAACGGAACTTTTTTTGTTCTAAATCTAATTTCAATTACTTTTTTCCAATACCCCTTAATTTCTTTTACTATATTAATCACCAATGGTTTAGCCAGCTTTTTGCTGTTGATGACTTATCGAGTGCTGATTAAATACTTCTTTATTTATGTGAAGAACCTTAACCTGGATAAGAAAAAGGTAATTATTTACGGAGCTGGTGAAGCTGGCCTGGCCACTAAACGAACTTTTGATCATGATGGAAGTGTAAATAAAAATATTGTTGCCTTTGTTGATGATGATCAGCGCAAGGTGGGCAAGACCATAGATGGTGTGAAAATTTTGGACGCTGCGAACCTGGCCTATTTGATTGGTGAGCATGAGCTGGATGAAATTATCTTTGCCTCTTACACTATTCCCGATGATAAAAAAGATGCGATTGTAGATTTATGTTTAGAAAATGATATAAAGGTTTTAAATATCCCGCCACTTGATGTTTGGACCAATGGACAGTTAAAGTCTGCGCAGATTCAAAAGCTGAATATTGAGGATCTATTAAATCGTAAATCTATTAAGATTGATATAGAAGGCATTGGTGAAATGCTGAATAAAAAGCGAATCCTGATTACTGGCGCGGCCGGATCTATTGGTAGTGAAATTGTGCGGCAGCTATCTAAATTCGAGGTGGGTTTGATTATTCTTTGTGATCAATTGGAAACAGCTTTACACGAACTGTATCTTGAATTAGAAGAAAACAATAAGAATAAGAATTTTCATGCCTTTGTAGGTGATGTTAGAGATGAACAACGTATGGATAAGTTATTTGATACTTATAAACCACATTATGTGTATCATGCTGCGGCCTATAAACATGTGCCTTTGATGGAGGATAATCCGGCAGAGGCGATTAAGGCTAATGTTTTGGGTACCAAAACTATTGCGGATAAAGCTGTTAAATTTGGTGTGCAAAAGTTCGTGATGATTTCTACCGATAAGGCAGTAAACCCCACTAATATTATGGGGGCTTCTAAAAGGATTGCCGAAATTTATGTTCAATCATTAAACAATTCGTTAAGTACAGAAGGCTTTATTTTTAGTAATGGTTTACAATACATTAACGAGCTAAATGTCAAACCTATTACCAAATTTATTACTACGAGGTTTGGCAATGTTTTAGGATCAAACGGATCTGTAATTCCCCGCTTCAGGCAGCAGATTGAAAAAGGTGGACCATTAACGGTTACGCACCCTGAAATTACCCGCTATTTTATGACCATACCTGAGGCTTGCCGTTTGGTGCTGGAAGCAGGGTGCATGGGTAAAGGTGGTGAGATTTTCGTTTTCGATATGGGTAAATCGGTTAAGATTGTAGAATTGGCCAAAAAAATGATCAGATTAGCTGGTTTAGAACCCAATGTTGATGTGAAGATTGAATATTCTGGTTTACGACCGGGAGAAAAACTTTACGAAGAGCTCTTGAATGATAACGAGAATACCATGCCCACCCACCACGAAAAAATTATGATTGGCAAGGTGCGTGAATATATATTTGCTGATGTAGAAAAACAGATTTATGAGCTGGTTGCCTCAGCAAGATCAGGTAATGATAGACAAGTGGTAATCAACATGAAAAAGCTTGTCCCGGAGTTCAAAAGTAAAAATTCGGTATTTGAAGAATTAGATCAAATTATTAACGATTAGAAAATGACGAAAAAAATCCTCTTTATGGCCTTTATGGCCATTTTTGCTTTAAGTACGAAAGCACAAAATCCTACTCCCAATAATATTATCCCTTACGATTATCAGTTTTACCAAAAGCTAAGTACATCGGTATATGATCGCCAATCGAAATTTCACTCGGCTATTAAAGGCTTTTATGCAGATGATAGCGCTTTGCAAAAGCAATATGATTCTTTGATGAATGCCGGTACTGATAGTTTGAACAAAAGAAGGTGGGTACACCGTAAATTGTTTCAGGAACACCTTTTAGAATTTAAGGATGACGATTATAGCATTTATGCCGACTTTTTGCCTGATTTTCAAATTGGCCGAGATGTTGCCAGTGATCGTACAACCTGGTTAAACACGAGAGGCTTTCAGGTAGGTGGGAATGTTGGTAAGCAATTTTCTTTCTATTTAAATGGTTTCGAGAACCAGGGGAAATTTGCCAATTATATAAATAATTTTATTGTAGCCAATCAGGTTGTGCCTGGGCAAGGTTATGGTAAATTGGGGGTAGACAAGCAAGACTGGTCGTACGTAACGGCACTCTTATCTTATACGCCGAATAAGCATTTGAATTTTGCTTTAGGCTACGACAAGAACTTTATAGGTGATGGATACCGTTCGATGCTGTTATCTGATGTGTCATCAAACTATTCTTTTTTCCGTGTACGTGCCACTTTAGGAAGTGTTCAATACCAGACCATATTTGCCTATATGCTGGATCCGGGAGCAGAGCGGTTTACTGCAGATAGAAGACTTGGAGACAGAGGAAAGTGGATGGCTGCGCATTATGTAGACTGGAATGCTACGAAACGTTTTTCGGTAGGCTTTTTTCAGGCTGTAACCTGGGCTGATGCGCAACCAGAAGGCAAACGTGGGTTTGATTTTAATTATATCCACCCTTTTATGTTTTTGCGCCCAGTTGAGAATACGAATACGACCTCACCAGATAAAATGCGCTTAGGGATTAACCTGAAATATGAACTATTAGAAAAAACAGCATTATATGGCCAGTTTATGTTTGACGAATTTACTGCAAAAGAATTTTTTAAGGGGAATGGTTATTGGGCCAATAAGTTTGCTGTACAGTTTGGGGTACGTGGATCGGATTTATTTAAGGTGCCAGGTTTAAACTATCTTGCTGAATTTAATACCGCAAGGCCTTATACTTATGCCCATTTTGACCGAATATCTAATTATGCCAATTATAATCAATCATTAGCACACCCTCGAGGCGCAAACTTTAGGGAGTTTTTAGGGATTTTAAATTACAGTTATAATAGATTTGACTTACAAGGGCAAGCATTGTACTCGCGGTATGGCTTGGATCCTGCTGATATGAATTATGGCGGTGATATTTTTAAAAGTTATGATACCAGATCGGTACAGTATGGCAGCCATATTGGTCAGGGGATTGGCACCGATTTATATTATGTAAAGGGGCAGGTAGCTTATTTATTAAACCCGAAATATAATTTAAGGATAGAAGTTGCCGGTACTTACCGGAGAGAAAGCAACGCATTGGGTTTGAACAGAACAGGTTTGTTAACCATTGGTTTGAGAAGTTCATTTAGAAATATTTATCACGATTTTTAACCGTGATAAATATTTCAGTGAAGTGTTAATTTGATTGATGAACCTAACTAATTTTTTATTTTCCTCTAAATTGGTTAACCATGTAACCGACAAAATTGAAAATTAGTTTACTAAATACAATCGTTTTTCTAATAGCAGTCATAATTTAGTTCATTTTATTCGAAAACAAAACCTTGTTTGCGATGTTAAACATATGGAAGATAAAATTGTTTTAAAATTGAAGTAGATTTATCAGGTTTTAAAGTAGATTGCTTTTTGACGTTGATGGAGAAAGATTTTATACTGGCTAAATAAAAAATAAAGCGCTGATTTTTTTAATCAGCGCTTTATTTTTTAACTACTCAACTGTTACGGATTTAGCCAGATTTCTTGGCTGATCTACATTACAGCCTCTCATTACCGCAATGTGGTAAGAAAGTAACTGAAGTGGTATGGTGGCTAATAGTGGTAAGAAAGCTTCGTTTGCATCAGGAATCTCGATACAGTAGTCGGCCATTTTCTTCACTTCAGTATCGCCTTCTGTTACAATGGCAATTACTTTACCTTTACGGGCTTTTACTTCCTGGATGTTGCTGATTACCTTTTCGTAAGATGAATTTTGCGTAGCGATGAATACCACCGGCATTTCCTCGTCAATAAGCGCAATTGGGCCGTGTTTCATTTCGGCTGCTGGATAACCCTCTGCGTGGATATAAGAAATTTCCTTTAGTTTTAGTGCGCCTTCTAAGGCCACCGGGAAACCACTTCCCCTACCTAAGAATAAACAGTTCCTGGAATCTTTGATTTTTTCGGCAACTTCTTTGATTAACTCATTCGATTCTAAAGCTACCTGGATTTTTTCAGGAATATGGTCTAGTTCGGTTAACAGCTCAATTAACTTTGAAGTGGTAATGGAGCCTTTTTGCTGGGCCATGTAAAAGGCCATTAGCGTTAGCACGGTTACCTGGGCTGTAAATGCTTTTGTAGAAGCTACGCCAATCTCCGGACCTGCATGTGTGTAAACACCGGCATGTGTTAAACGCGGGATGGATGCACCAGCAACATTACAGATGCCAAAAATGGTTGCGCCGCGCTCTTTGGCCATTTCGATAGCAGCCATGGTATCGGCAGTTTCGCCTGATTGCGAAATGGCGATTACCACATCTTTTTCGGTGATGATGGGGTTGCGGTATCTGAATTCTGATGCATACTCTACCTCAACCGGTATACGGGCATATTCTTCAATCAGGTATTCCCCTACCAAACCGGCATGCCATGAAGTGCCACAAGCTACAATGATAATCCGGTCGATATTTTTTAGTTTATCTGCAAACTCTTTTATTCCACCCAACTGAACTTTGCCTTCTTGCGGGTATATGCGCCCACGCATACAATCCTTAATCGATCTCGGCTGTTCGTATATTTCTTTTAACATGAAGTGATCGAAACCTCCTTTTTCAAGCATCTCTAGTTTTAGTTCCAGTTCCTGAATTAATGGGGTTTGCACCACATTGTCGAGCTGCTTAATTAAAAGATCACTTTTTGTAATTAATGCAATTTCGCCATCTTTCAGGTAGATTACATTTTTGGTGTATTCGATAATCGGTGTGGCATCTGATGCAATAAAATATTCGCCTGCACCAACACCAATAACCATCGGACTTCCTTTACGTGCTGCAATTAAGCGATCGGGATTTTCTCTATCCATAATTACAATGGCATAGGCGCCGCTCACTTCCTGGAGTGCCAAACGTACCGCTTCCATCAGGTCGATTTGCTCAATTTTCTGAATTTCTTCAATCAGGTGGATGAGTACCTCTGTATCGGTATCACTTTTAAACTCATGGCCACGTTCCAATAATTCTTCTTTTAAAGTGGCGTAGTTTTCGATAATACCGTTATGTATGATGGAAAGTTTATTGTTGTTTGAGGTATGTGGGTGTGAATTCCGGTCAGATGGTACACCATGCGTTGCCCAGCGGGTATGGCCTATTCCGATAGTGCCAGATTTATCCTGAGAAGCTGCAAATTCTTCTAAAACGGCAACTTTACCTGCCTTTTTGTAAATGTGCTGCCCACTATCATTCATTAATGCAATGCCAGCGCTATCATAACCGCGGTACTCTAATCTTTTAAGGCCTTTTAATACAATTGGCCAGGCTTCTCTAAAGCCTATGTAGCCTACTATTCCACACATAATAAATTTAGATTTTAATTAGGCAGCTAATATAGCAAATCAAACGTTTGTTTAATATTATTTGGTTAATTATGGTAGCGTAATTGTTACGGCCTTTACATGAGTTTACAATATTAACTCATCTGATCAACATGGGTTAAGTACCTAATTTATCTATCAAGGTTTACTTTTATATAATACAGCTATTGACATAAAAAAATCCCATTGCATTTTTTGCAATGGGATTTATATCGGTGTATTGAGGCTTTTTGCTTTTAACCAGCCATACTATCGGTTGTTCTTTTTACAGCAACTTTTCTTACTGCCTGTACAATGGCGTTTTTATCGTATCCGCATTCGGCCCAAAGCTCGGGCTGTTCGCCATGTTCGATAAACTGATCGGGAATGCCTAAGCGGATTACGTTGGCCTGGTAACCATGATCGGCCATGAATTCTAAAACTGCAGAACCTACGCCGCCTTGCAGTGAACCATCTTCTACAGTAATTACATGTTTATATTTGGTAAATACCTCATGCAGCATTTGCTCATCTAAAGGTTTAACAAAACGCAAATCGTAGTGTGCAGGATAAAATCCTTCGGTATTCAGTTCGGCACGGGCTTCTACTGCAAAATTACCTACATGACCAATGGTTAATAGTGCAACATCTTCTCCATCACATATTTTACGGCCTTTACCAATTTCTAACGCTTTAAATGGTCTTTTCCAATCGGGCATTACGCCATTACCACGTGGGTAGCGAATTACAAAAGGACCGATGTTTTCTTGTTGAGCCGTAAACATCAAATTGCGCAATTCTTCTTCGTTCATAGGCGAAGAAACCACCAGGTTTGGAATACAGCGCATATAGGCAATATCATAAGCGCCGTGGTGGGTTGCTCCATCTGCACCTGCTAATCCTGCCCTATCCAGACAAAAAACAACATTGAGTTTTTGAATGGCTACATCATGAATTACCTGATCGTAAGCCCTTTGCATAAAGCTGGAATATATATTACAGAAAGGAACCAGACCTTGCGCTGCTAAACCTGCAGAGAAAGTTACAGCATGCTGTTCGGCTATACCCACATCGAAGGCGCGCTTAGGCATGGCTTTCATCATGATGTTTAATGATGAGCCGGAAGGCATTGCTGGCGTAATTCCTACAATTTTATCGTTTGCCTCGGCCAGTTCGACCATGGTATGTCCGAAAACATCCTGGTATTTGGGAGGCTGAGGTTTATCTGGCGTACTTTTTTTAATTTCTCCGGTAATTTTATCGAAAAGGCCTGGTGCATGCCACTTGGTCTGGTCTTTTTCGGCTAATGCAAAACCTTTACCTTTTACTGTAACACAGTGTAACAGTTTCGGGCCTGGAATTGCAGAAAGGTCTTTTATTGTTTGTGCAAGGCGTTTTACATCATGACCATCTACCGGGCCAAAATACCTGAAATTTAAGGCCTCAAATAAATTGCTTTGTTTAAGCAGGGTACCTTTAATACTCTTCTCTATTTTCTTCACATACTTATGTGCATTTGGCCCTAATTTAGAAAGCCCTGCAAGTACATGAGAAATATCATCGCGAAAGCGGTTGTATGATTTTGAAATGGTAATACTGGTTAAGTATTCTTTCAGCGCACCAACATTCGGGTCGATAGACATACAGTTGTCGTTTAAGATAACCAGTACATTGCTGTTTTCGATCCCGGCGTGGTTTAAACCTTCAAAAGCTAAACCGGCTGTCATGGCACCATCGCCAATTACGGCGACATGTTGTCTGTCGGTCTCGCCTTTTAGCTGCGAGGCAACAGCCATACCCAAGGCGGCAGAAATAGAAGTAGATGAGTGGCCCACACCAAAGGTGTCGTACTCGCTTTCCGAAATTTTTGGGAAACCACTAATGCCTCCATATACGCGGTTGGTGTGAAATAAATCTCTTCGACCGGTAAGGATTTTATGTCCGTAAGCCTGGTGACCTACATCCCAAACCAGTTTATCATATGGTGTATTTAACGCATAGTGTAGTGCTACCGTGAGTTCGACAACACCTAAACTGGCACCAAAATGGCCACCATTCACACTCACTACATCGATAATGTATTGTCGTAATTCCTGACTTATTTGTTCTAAGTCAGCTTCGTTATATTGCTTTAAATCAGCAGGGTAGTTGATTTTGGAAAGCAGGGGGCCAGCTTTTACTTGCATTCGAAATTTATGGTAAAAAACAAGATACAAAGTAAGGGAAATTTGTTTTAATATAGAAGAGAAAAATAATGGTTTATTATTGACGGTTAAGCGATTAGTGATTAGCTGTTTAGCAGTAAGCGTTTGGCGGATTGCGTTAAAGATATCTTTTTATTGCTATTAGCGGCCAGATTGTTAAGACCTGAAATTTTCGTTATGTTTGCCCCTACGCATGCAGGCAGAGAATTTTGAAATAAAACTTCCGGTTTTCGAAGGTCCCTTCGATTTATTGTTGTTCTTTATAGAACGCGATGAACTCAATATTCAGGATGTGGAGATTGCCAAGATTACCAACGATTTCCTGGCCTATATCCATCAGCTATTGGCGCTGAATGTAGAAGTGGCCAGCGAATTCATTCTGGTAGCAGCAACTTTAATGCGCATTAAATCGAAAATGCTTTTGCCCAGGATTGAAATTGACGAAGCCGGAAACGAAATCAATGCAGAACAGGATCTGATTGCGCGGCTTATCGCCTATAAGCAGTTTAAATCGGCTGCCGAAGAAATGAAAGTTTTGGAAGATGGCCGGATGAAACAGGATCAGCGGGGTAATATAGCTTTCGACTTAAGTTTGGCAGCTGCTTCTTCATCTCACCAGGATGAACTCCTTTCCCTCGATTTATATAAACTTTTAACAGTTTATCATCGTACCATGCAGAAGTATGAGCTGCGGAGCGAAGAAGTTAAACATACCGTAGTTCAATATCCCTATACTATTGAGCAGCAAAAACATTTTATTGCCAATCTGTTAGATATCAATAAGCAGATAGATTTTGCACTGGTGCTTAAAAATTCAGAAAATAAGGTGCATTTTGTGTACAATTTCCTGGCTATTTTAGAAATGTTGCAACAACAAATCGTAGAGATAACCATCGGAAGCGGCTTTAACAACTTTAATGTGAAAGCATTATCGTAATACCGCTTAAATTAGCTTTGAATTTCTTACTTTTGCAAAAAAAATACAAACCTAATATAACGATGACACGCGACAACCAAATTTTTGAACTTATTGATAAGGAGTTAAACCGCCAGGAGCATGGTTTAGAGCTTATTGCATCAGAAAACTTTGTAAGCAAGCAGGTAATGGAAGCTGCTGGTTCAGTATTAACCAATAAATATGCTGAAGGTTTACCAGGAAAACGTTACTATGGCGGTTGCCAGGTAGTGGATGTAGTAGAGCAAATTGCTATCGATAGGGCAAAACAACTATTTGGTGCAGCATGGGTTAACGTTCAGCCACACTCTGGTGCGCAGGCCAATGCAGCGGTTATGCTTGCTATCCTTCAGCCAGGCGATAAAATATTAGGTTTTGATCTTTCTCACGGTGGTCACTTAACTCACGGTTCGCCGGTAAACTTTTCTGGTAAATTATATCAGCCATTATTTTATGGTGTTGAAAAAGAAACCGGATTAATCGATTATAAAAAACTAGAAGAAGTTGCCTTAGCTGAAAAACCAAAATTAATTATCTGCGGTGCATCTGCTTACTCGCGCGAGTGGGACTATGCATTTATCCGTTCGGTAGCTGATAAAATTGGTGCATTGGTTTTAGCTGATATTTCTCACCCAGCTGGTTTAATTGCCAAAGGTTTGTTGGCTAACCCGCTTCCTCATTGTCATATTGTAACTACTACTACCCACAAAACTTTACGTGGCCCGCGTGGTGGTATGATTATGATGGGACAGGATTTCGAAAACCCATGGGGATTAAAAACACCTAAAGGCGAAATCCGTATGATGAGCAACTTATTGGATATGGCTGTTTTCCCAGGTACGCAAGGCGGTCCGTTAGAGCACATTATTGCTGCTAAAGCAATTGCTTTTGGCGAGGCTTTAAGTGAGGAGTACGGAACTTATATTAAACAAGTTGCTGCCAATGCACAGGCTATGGCCAAAGCATTTGTGGCTAAAGGATACGGAATTATTTCTGGCGGTACCGATAACCACTTGATGTTAATCGACCTTCGCAATAAAAACATTACCGGTAAAGTTGCTGAAAATGCTTTGGAAAGAGCTGAAATTACAGTAAACAAAAACATGGTGCCATTTGATGATAAATCGCCATTTGTAACTTCAGGTATCCGTGTTGGTACTGCGGCAATTACCACAAGAGGTTTAAAAGAAGCTGAAATGGAGAAAATTGTTGATTTAATTGATCAGGTATTAACAAATCCAGACGATGAAGCCAATATTAATGCGGTAAAAGCTGAGGTAATTAACCTGGTTAGCGCATTTCCATTGTATAAATAATATCGCTTTAACGGATTTTTACAGAAAGAGCCTTGCACGATGTGTGCAAGGCTCTTTATTTTTATAGGTGGTGCAGGGCTAAACTGTTAATGGCTTTTTTTTTGTGCGGATTTTTCTGGAATCCTATTTAAACATAAAGTGAGGTAAAAAGTAAAGGGCCGATATTCTTATGTGAAATATCGACCCTTACCATCTAAATTAACGCTCTCGAATATATAAACGAGAATTTATGTCAAATTGTTTTCGATGAGGTGAAAAAAAGTGATTATTTTTCGTAACAGCCTAAGGTTGAGGGAAAAAATCTTGCATTTTCTTTAAGGTCTTTATTCAGGTAACTGCTGAAATAGAGGTCTGTGCTTAGTTCTTTCCCCTTTTTTATAGCAGGACTGCTGGTTTGCAATTCAAAATTCTCCAATGTCCTATCAACAAAAAGTGGATCTGCATTTAGAATGTTGCCGTTATTGTTGTAGCTGCTGTTGGTGGTTCTGATTAGATTGTTCCATAAATTCAGTTGCAGCGCTGCCGAAGTTTTTCTTTGGATATCGAGCTCATTAGTTAAACTGCCCCAAACGATATTATTGACTAAATCTAATTGAAGTTCATTATAAGCATTAACTGATAAATAATCGGAAAAGCTCAAAGCTGCGGTCTTTCGTGGGAAATTGAGGTTATAGCCTGCAAAAGTATTGTGCTTAAGGTTATAATTTCCGCCCCCTACGGCATAAATAAGGTAATTGCCACAATTGTACATTAGATTGTTAAATGCCAAAAGCTCCGAATGGTAGCCTATGTACGCTGCAACCTGCATATTTTTAATAACACTGCTGCTTAAAATCAATTTTGGGTTCGAGTTCAACGATAAGGAATCGGAAGTGATGCCAACTGATGCATTTTTGATAATAGCATATTTAATTAACCCATTTCCATTTCTTTTTATAAAAATTCCTTTCCATTGTCCGGGTTCATCATGATATACTTTTTCCAGCCTATCACTGCAAAACAGCACCGGTTCGTTAACCGTTCCGTTAACAGTTAGTGTCCCCTCTACGTTTAGGTTGGCGTCTTTATGGAAATAAATTTTGGTGCCGGGTTGGATGGTAAGAGAATTACCGCTTTTAACAGTCAGCGTACCATTAATAATATAAGGCAAGGCTTTTGCCCAAATGGTATTGGAGCCAATAACCGCATTGTTTATAAATATGGCATTCTGACCGTAAGCCAAAAGTTGCACTACCTGCCGGTTTCCATTGGTGTTTAAAATAATCGAATCCTGCACTAAAAAAGCAAGGTTTTGGATGTTGGGATTAATGGTAACTTTTACAAAAAGGTTAATCGAATCCTGGCCATTTAAAATTAGGTCATTTTTATTTAACAGGCTTTCTCCATTAATATTAATGGTAAATGGAGAAGTGTTGCCTCCTGCCAATTTTATTTCTGTTATTCTAACCGCATTGTTATTCTTATTGGCAATTTTTATTTTTTTCGTAACCGATCCTACTGAAGTAAAAATGGTATCGAATAAAATTTCGGGATTAGAAATACTTAGTTTGGCGTTTGGATCAGTGGTTATATGCTCTCCTTTCCGGCAGGCCGATACTATGAAAATAACCAATAACATCAGGCCAATATTAAAACGCATAAATCAAACTTATAAAAATGTTCGAGGAGTTACAACAATGCTCAAAAATAATAGCTGCCTTTATTAGGCAAAAGCTACAGTCGTAGTCTTTTCCATAACAGAATTAAAAAGCGCGTTTGCCGTGGCTCAAGTTTTTCTGTTAATTACTATGCCTTTTTCAAATGAAATGAGTTTATTCGAAATCTGTCTAGAAATTCTTAGGTTTCATTTTGTACATAATAAAATGCGATTGCCATAGCCAATTCCATGTCTCCAGGCCCTCTTGATATTATTTTATCTCAGTTATAAGATAATGATTATACCTCTAGACGCTTGAGGTTCATAGCTATTTGGTGGTAGTGAAATATTATTTCCTGCTGTAAACCAATTATTTAGCCGAATTCCCTCAAAAAACCTGCAAATCCATTTGTGGGTGTTGTGATTTTTCCTACCTTTGCAACCCGCTCGGAAGGAGAGGAAGTTAATTGAAAAGCGTACAATGGTGAAGATGGGGCAGGATTTATTTTAAAATAAAGCTTGCAGGAAGGAAAAAGATTGTTACCTTTGCAGCCCGCTCCTGAAGGAAAAGGAAGCTAAATAAAATTAGCATATTGAAATAGCGAAGAAAGGAAAAAGGGAAACGAAAAAATAAAAATTATTTTATTTGGAAGTTAAAAAAAAGATTCCTACCTTTGCACTCCCAACCGAAAGGAAGGGCAAAAAAGCTAAAGCGGCGGATGTCGCAGACAGCAAACAAAAAAGATTGAAACAGGCGAAAACTGAAGGCTGGACAAAAAAGACCGGCTGAAACCAACACCTGAAGATATATAGAAAGGCAACCGCGAGGTACTGCCGATAAGTTCTTAAAAGAGATGTCAATGTAGCGAAAGCGGGTTTAATGAAGTACTGGTCGAAGTACATGATTAAGGAGCTTTATTTTAAAGGTGATGTCTAACAGACAAAACAAAAGAAGACTATTTTT
>NZ_CAESCM010000003.1 GCF_903166585.1 Pedobacter ghigonis | reverse complement strand
GCGAATAAAGAACTTAAAAGATTATTGCATATGTGTGCATTATCTCTAATTCAACATAATCAGGAATTCAAAACATATTACAACAGAAAAAAGGATGAAGGGAAGCACAGCATGAGCATAATTAATGTCGTCAGAAACAAGATAGCGTTAAGGGTTGCTGCAGTTATAAAAAATCAAGTCAGCTATAAAAATAACTATAATATAGCTGCTTAAAATTTGTTTTTATCATAACAATCCTCTCGATCCGATAGCTATCGGATGAAGCGCAGCGAAATGGAGAGATCTCTCATCAGATTTTTCGACTCCGTTGCACTACGCTCGAAATGACGATCTCATAGGGGTTCTGTGATAACCAAATGGATACATTTGTATAAAAACTTGAACGATTATTATAATATGAATTATCTAATTGTTATTTACCTTCCCTTTTTCCTCGCTATATTTGATTCAATTTCTAACCCTGAAAAATGAAGAAAAATAGCGCAGAAGCAGTGAAGATACCCGCATCAAGTATCGAATTTCTTACTCAATTAAAAGCAAATAATACCCGTGAATGGTTTAACGCCCATAAAGAAGAGTTTATAGCACAACAAACTTATATCGAAGAATTTGCGTCTGCACTTTTGGACGTACTGAATTTAACCGATGTAATTGAAACCCAAAGCGGCAAAAAGAGCTTGTACAGGATTTACCGCGATACCCGTTTCTCTAAAGATAAAACCCCGTACAAATCGCATTGGAGTGGCAGTTTTAAACGGGCATCGAAACAAAGGAGAGGTGGCTATTATTTTCATATCGAGGCAGGCAACAGTTTTGTAGCAGGCGGATTCTGGGCACCCTCGCCGACAGATATCAAGCTGATTAGAGAAGATATTGCCTTTGACGGAACACCATTAAGAAAAATTATAGGCAGCAAAGAATTCGTAAATAATTTTGGTACATTAAAAGGTGAGCAGCTGGCCACAGCGCCTAAAGGTTTTGCTAAAGATGATCCTGAAATTGATTTATTACGCTACAAACAGTTTCTGCTCGTCCGGAAATTTGATGATAAGGAAGTGCTTGACCCAGGTTTTCTGCAGCATGCCGGACAAACCTTTGCAGCCATGCGACCATTTTTTGATTACATGAGCGCCGTACTAACAGGCGATGCCAATGGCGAAACGGAATAAAAAGCATAAGTAATTTAAAAGTCTTTTTTTGAAATGCATTCTTTAAAATATACCAAATGGTTTAATTTTGAGGCTTAAATCTACGAACATGAATAAAGCAGAGCGCACCAGAAGATTTATTATAGAAAAATCAGCAACCATTATCAACAAGAAAGGAATGGCTGCAACTTCGCTAAGCGATATTATGGAGGCGACTAAATTAACCAAAGGTGGTATTTACGGAAACTTCGAAAACAAAGACGAGATTTGTAAAGAGTCTTTCTTTTATTTAACCACAACGCTGGCCAATTCGCTGGATAGGGCTGTTGCGCAAGGCAGAACAGCAAAAGAGAAACTCTTTAACCTGATTGAAGCCTATAAAAATATTAAAAGTGAAGATGGCGGCTGCCCTTTACTGAATTTTGGCACCGAAGCCGACGACACAAACGACAGCATTAAAGAATATGTAAAAAAGGGAATCCGTTCGGCCCAGAAAAGGATTTTTAACATTGTGAGCGATGGCGTAGAAGATGGTGAATTGCGCACAGACATGAACGCCAAAAACTTTAGTATCAAAACATTCGCAATGATAGAGGGAGCGATTTTATGCAGTAAAGTATTGGAAACCAATGAGCAAATGAACATCATTATGGATAGCATCAAAGCCGATTTTGAATCCTACCTGATCTAATTTTTTTAATCAAATAAAGACCGATTGGTATATTTATGAAGTGATAAATAACCAATGTTCAAAATACAATAACCAATAGGTCGTGAATATGATCACCTTATATGCTTGGCTATGGACTATAAACAAATGAACTAATCACCAATAATCAAAATACAATATCCAATAGGTTGTGAATATGATCACCTTATATGCTTGGCTATGGACTATTGACCAATTAACTAATGAACCAATGACCAATGAACTACTTAACAAATAAATAAAATGTCAAAAGTAATCTTAATCACAGGAGCTTCGCGCGGGTTTGGAAAAATCTGGACTGAAGCATTTTTAAAACGCGGCGATAAAGTTGCCGCAACAGTAAGAAATCTCGAATCGCTTACCGAATTGAAAGCACAATACGGTGATCAGTTATTACCCATACAGCTGGATGTAAACAACAGGGATGCCAGTTTTGCGGCAGTAAAAGCAGTTGCCGATCATTTTGGTCGAATAGACGTGCTGATTAATAACGCAGGTTATGGCTTGTTTGGTGCAGTAGAAGAAACCAGCGAAGCAGAAGCCCGCAACCAGATGGAAACCAATTTCTTTGGCGTGCTTTGGTTATCGCAGGCTGTATTGCCAGTAATGCGCGCGCAACAGAGCGGGCACATCATCCAGGTATCGAGCTTTTTAGGTTTAGTTACCTTGCCGGTATTGGGCATATACAATGCTTCGAAATTTGCAGTAGAAGGGCTGAGCGAAACTCTGGCCTCGGAGGTAAAAGATTTCGGAATACATGTTACCCTGGTTGAACCAAATGGCTATACGACTGACTGGGCAGGAGCTTCAGCTTCGCAAACCACAGCTATTGATGCCTACAATCCGGTAAAACAAGGCTTTCAGGAAGCAGCGTCGGCTCCGGGCATTTTTGGCGATCCGCAGGCAACTGCCGCACCGATATTAGATCTGGTTGATAACAGCAATCCACCATTACGCGTATTGTTCGGTAAATTTGCCTATGCTGCTGTAACAGAGATTTATCGGGAGCGTTTAAGCACTTTCGAAGCCTGGAAATCTGTTTCTGAGGCCGCTCACGGAAATTAATCTTTTTTACGTCTCACAAAAGACTGATCGGTCTTTTGTGAGACGTTTATTGTAACCAACACACATTAATGAAAATTTTAAAAGAAAACCACCAGGGCTTCAGTACTGTTTTAGCGTTGGCACTGATCCCACTATCTGGCTTCGCAACCGATATTTATCTGCCTGCATTACCTGCCATGGCGAAAGATTTGCAGGTTTCGGCTTCGGCGGTACAGCTTTCGCTGGTATTGTTCATGTTTAGTATAGGGGTAAGCCAGCTTTTTATAGGTAGTATTTTAGATAGTTTTGGCCGGTTTAAAATCAGCATTTTTTCGCTTGCAGTTTTTTCACTCACCAGTTTTATAATCGCTGCTACATCCGATATCCACGTTATTTATGCCATGCGTATTATTCAGGGGCTAACCATCGCGTTAATTGTAGTGGGAAAAAGAGCTTATTTTGTCGATCTCTATAGTGGTGCCAAATTAAAACATTATGTAAGCCTTTTTGCCATTATTTGGGCCTGTGCACCCATTATGGCTCCTTTTTTAGGTGGTTATCTGCAAAGTTTATTTGGCTGGCGTGCAAATTTCTATTTTCTGGGTGCCTTATCGCTTATTTTTCTGGTGCTCGAAATAATGTATAGTGGCGAATCTTTAAAACACTTTCATGCTTTTAAAGCCAAAGCCATTGCAGAAACCTATGGTAAAATGCTCAAAACACCCGATTTTATGTTGGGACTGGCGGTTATAGGGGTTTGTTTTGGTTTGGTAGTTGTTTACAGTTTATCGAGCCCTTTTATTATTGAACGTATCTTGGGTTACTCGGCTGTGGTTACGGGTTACAGCTCGTTATTATCTGGTCTTTCGTTGATGTTTGGCGGTATTATTGCAAAATCGCTAATCGATGTACCCTTATCGCGAAAGGTAACAGTAGCATTGGTTTTTCAAGCAACTCTGGCAATTTTAATGATCAGTAGCACAGCTTTGGCAAGCAACCTGTATACCGTAATCGGCTTTACCATTGGCATACACCTTTGTGGAGGCTTTATTTTTAATATTATTTACGGTTACTGTCTTAGCCGTTTCTCCAAAAACGCAGGCATGGCCAGTGGTTTTACAGGTGGGGCCATGTACATGGTGAGCTCGGTATTCAGTTACGGAATGGCCAATTTGTTTGCTGTTAAAAGTCAAACGTTGCTTGGTATTGCAAATTTGGCGCTGATTGTACTTGTTATGATATTGTTTATCGCCTTTAACCGTTATCGCAAACGCAGAATAATAGCAGACGTTAACCTGCAAAAGATTGCTGTAGCTAGTTAATGTTTTAGGCATTAATATCTGCCAGCTTAATTTTATAGGTGTTTTCGATTCTGTTAATACTCTGTTTGTTTTCTGCAGCGTATTGCTTTAATTGCTTCAGCTGTGCTTTCAGATAGCCTGAGGCCAGGTAAACCGCAACCTTTTTACGGATTTTATCGGCTAAAAATATTTCGACCAAAATTAAAACGATCAGAAAAATAAAGTGCCCGGTTATAAGCGAATGCGCAGGCTGGGTACTTAACAAGCCAAAATTCTTGGCCAGGTAATCGAACAATAAGGGGATACCTAAAATAGGCAGGAGGGCGATTAAGTTTGCCTTCAGTTTTGTTTTTTGTTCTGCCGCACGCAACTCATCCAGTTTTTCGGTAATGTTGGTTAAGCTTTCCGTTTTAGGCTGTGCGCGTTGCTGGTTCAGTTTTTCCTGCTGCTTCCCATATTCGATATCGATCTCGCGCACGTGGCTGATTAATGCAGCTTCGGCCTGGTTTAGTTTTTCCTGATCGGCCACAATGAGTTCCTGTTCGGCAATCATTTTTTCCATTATCAGCAAGTCGTCTGGTATGCCCCGCGACATTTTTTGCTCTGCAGCGGTAATCCGGTTATCAAGTAATTTGAACTGCTTTTTTAATTCTGCCAATTCACCATCCCAGTGTGTTTTCTTTAGCTCATAGTCACTTTTAATGCGCATAGCCGAAGCCATATGCTCAAACTTATTCAGCGATTGCTCATTTAATTGAAAGCGTTGGTACAACTGAATCAGCTTTGTGAAATTTTCGTGAACTGACTTTTCCTGGTCAGTAAGTTGATCTTCAAACTGCAACAAATCTGCTTCGGAAAGCGGGGTTAAAGACATCGGCATATTGCCGTTAAAATTATAAAAATTATGCCATTTGTAGCCACCCAAATCACGATAGTGTAAGTTTTAGATACGAAAACATGAAAGTATCTGTATGCGAGCGACTTTGGTTTTAAGGCTTGCTGTTTTGCTGTAATTGCGTATAGAAATAATGTTGATTAACAGCTCAAAAACGTCAGTTAATTGCCATCTGGTTGGGTAATTATCACATTTTTTCCGAGGGTTTTAAAGCGTACTGTATTTTCCTGCACTACGGTGATGGTAATGTGACCCGTTTTGCTGGTGTTAATATCACGTACCGTACCCGATTTCCCTTTATGTGTACCGGCAACTACCAGGCACTGGTCGCCATCTTTTAATAGCGCTGGGCTTTGATTGTCCATATTCTATCTGTTGATTTCTAGTTTTCTGGGATAAGCTTAATTGGAATAAATCCCTCACTAAGATAGATATAATAAAGATTAAGCAGCAAAAAAAACAGAGTTATAAATAATATCTAAATATTTTATTTGATAAGTATAAATTTAAATTTAGATTTGTCTA
The DNA here is from genome assembly GCF_903166585.1 of Pedobacter ghigonis. GTDB lineage: Bacteria > Bacteroidota > Bacteroidia > Sphingobacteriales > Sphingobacteriaceae > Pedobacter > Pedobacter ghigonis. The sequence continues at coordinate 507,711 of NZ_CAESCM010000003.1, read as the reverse complement.
AAATTATATTTAGACAAATAAAGATTGATGAAAGCTTTTATACTCCTTAGTACTTTTCTTTTTATTGGCCTCGTTTCCAGGGCGCAGCAAACCGTATTGCAAGGTCTGGTTACTTCTCAAAATAGTCCGACAGAAAATATTACCGTTAAAATTCTTAGTTTAAATAAAGCTACCAAATCAAATCAATCTGGTGCGTATCACTTTAATGATATCCCTTCGGGTAGTTACGATGTTTTATTCTCTGGTGTTGGGCATCAGAACAAAAAAATTAAAATCACAGTAAATAACGATACGACCTTCCTTAACGTCGATTTGATTTCGATGGAAGCAAATTTAAAGGATGTGGTTATTACCGGGGTAAACCGGGCTACTGAACTGCGTAAAAGCCCTGTGCCCATTGCCGTGCTCGCTAAAAAAGCGATGGATCAGAATGTGAATACCAATCTGATCGAAGCTATTGTAAAAGGGGTACCCGGAGTTACAGCGGTAACCACAGGTCCGAATGTTTCTAAACCGTTTATTCGTGGATTGGGCTATAACAGGGTATTAACGCTTTATGATGGATTGCGGCAGGAAGGACAACAATGGGGCGATGAGCATGGTATTGAGGTTGATGAGTATGGAATTGCAAGGGCTGAAGTGGTAAAAGGACCAGCCAGTTTAACTTACGGATCGGATGCATTGGCAGGTGTTATCAATATGATTCCCTATAGTCCGAATTTCGAAAATGGAAAGTTGAAAGGCGATTTTACAACCAATTACCAAACCAATAACAGCATGATTGGCTCGTCGCTGGGATTGGCATTCATTAAAAACGATTGGAAATTTACCCTCAGGGGAACCGGAAAAACAGCACACAATTATAAAAATAGGGTAGATGGTTTGGTTTATGGAACGGCTTTCAGGGAATATAACTTCTCGGCATCTGCCCGGGTAGATAAACACTGGGGTTTTTCGAAAACTGCCGTAACCTATTATAATAATTTAATGGAAATACCCGATGGGAGCAGAGACTCGCTTTCGCGGAAATTTACGCGTCAGGTACTGGATGATGGCGACGATATTAAAAACAGGCCCATTGTACCCGATAATGAATTGGATACTTACCGCTTAAATCCCTTACATCAGCATATTCAGCATTACAGGTTTTACAATACCAGCCAGTTTAAATTTGGCAACAGCGACCTGAACATCCTTTTAGGCGGACAACAAAGCGTACGCCGTGAATATAATCACCCAACTGTACCCCAGCAGGCTGGTTTGTATGTGGTGTTAAATACTTTCAATTACGACCTTAAATATAACCTGCCTGATTTTTCGGGGATTGAAAGTACAATTGGTGTAAATGGTATGTACCAGGCCAACAGGAGCAAAGCAGCTACCGATTTTCCTATTCCGGATTACGATCTCTTTGATATTGGTGCTTTCTATTTTGCCAAGAAAACCTTTGGTAAGGTTGATATTTCGGGCGGAATCAGGCTTGACAGGAGAAACATTAACTGGGCCGATTTTTATGTAGGTACCGATGCACAAACCGGTTTTGGTAAACAGGTAAACGCAGCTACTCCGGGTGCAAATTTGCAATTTCCCTCATTTAGCAAAAACTATTATGGTGTATCAGGGAGTTTGGGCTTAACCTATAATATTTCAGAGAAATTATTAATCAAGGCCAACATTGCTAGGGGTTACCGTGCACCCAATATTACCGAAATTGGCTCTAACGGTTTAGATCCGGGTGCGCACATAGTTTATTTGGGTAACAGAACCTTTAAACCCGAATTTAACCTTCAGGAAGATATTGGTTTAATTGCTTACTTAAAGGATGCGGATATTAGTCTGGAGCTTTTTAACAACAACATTCAGAATTACATTTACCAATCGCGTTTAACTGATGCAAATGGAAATCCGGTGGTTATTGTACCCGGCAATTTAACCTATCAGTATCAGCAATCAAAAGCGCGGTTGTATGGTGCGGAAGTAACTGTTAACCTGCATCCGGCAGCGATTAAATGGCTAACTTTTAACAACAGCATGGCTTATGTTGTGGGCTTAAACCAAAACAAGGAACTATTGGCGAAGCAGGGCGATAAAGCAAAATATTTACCCTTTATCCCGCCTTTGCAGATCAGGTCGGAACTTAAAGCAACGGCGCAGCATGCTATTGGCTTTTTAAGCAAACCTTATGTTAAAATTGATGCGGCTATTTTTGCTGATCAAAATAAGTTTTATGGTTTAGATGATACCGAAACCTTTACCAAAGGCTATACTTTACTTAATGGGGGTGTCGGATCGACAATTGTAAGCCGGAAAAACAAAACTTTATTCGATGTTTTTATTCAGGTTGATAATATTTTTAATACAGCTTATCAATCCAATTTAAACCGTTTAAAGTATTTCGAATATTATACGGCTTCACCAAATGCCCGCTCAGGGATTTACAACATGGGCAGGAATATGAGCTTTAAAATTATTGTTCCGATATAATGAAGTTGTTCTTAAGATGTAAAAGGGATGATGGAAAATGGAAACATGGGGTTTGATACCTATTTCATCATCGGTTAAACTTATCCTTGTTTAAGGTTAATGTTTCGTTTAGAAAGTGGGAGAGATGCTATCTTCCGCTTTCTTTTTTAATGGAAAATATCGATCTATTTAGGAAGCCTTGATTCGATCACTAGCAGATGAGAATCGTAACACTCAAGCTTATATTTGGCATTAAGATTCCCGTTTGCACGGGAATGACGGTTTGGCTAGTGGATTTCGTATAGGCGTTCGTCATTCCCAACTTGATTGGGAATCGTAATACTCAGGTTTATATTTCGTATGAGGATTCCCACCTGTACGGAAAAGACGATAACCTTCGCTATCTTAGTATCTCGATCTAACATCAAAAATTTCATACCTCATGGAAGAATCTTTAAGCGAACAAAGACTAAATTTCTTAAGGCAATCAATAGGCAAAGTCATTACTTCATCGCCTTCTAATTTTATGAACTGGCTCGCCCCGGTTTTGGTAAAGGCAGAGTTTGGTATTTTAGTTTGCCAATATACCGTACGCAAAGAAATGACCAACCCATACCAGATTTTGCATGGCGGTGTAACCGCAGGTATTATCGACGATTTGATTGGTGCCACCGTTTACACCATGGGTTTGAACGACAGATATACCACGGTAAATAACTACATTGATTATTTTGCTACTGCAAGTGAAGGAGATGAAATTATAGCCGAAACGGCCATTGTAAAAAGAGGACGAACCATTTTAAATTTGCAATGCGAGATATTTTTACCTTCGAAAAAGCGTTTAATAGCTAAAGGCTATTCCAACATGTTAAACATAGGTTAAGTCTTTTTTAACGATAACGAAAAAACTTATTAATTCCTTAAAATTAACAAAACATTCTCGTTAACAAAGTGTTATAAATTAACCAAAAATATAATGAGCCATGTTAGAAAATTATTCAACCCTGCAATTTATTGTTAGAGGCAAAATTTTTAAAGGATTTTGCATGCGTATTCAAGATGATTTTCATGAAACTTACGCTGTTGTTTTAGATGGTTACCATTCTTTTTGTATCTGGTTAGATAACAAGAGCGAAAAATGGTGTGCTTCTAAAAACGCAGCCATAGATCCTGATGCCATTGATGAAATTATCAGCAGGATTTCTTTGCCCGCTTCGGTTTCTTAAAGGTTGCTGTAAAAATACTGCTCATAAAGAAAAATCCTTGTTTGGTTGAGCCGAACAAGGATTTTTTATCATATAGGTTTTATTAACCAAAAAACATATAACAAAGAGAAATAGCAGTAATAATACCTACCAAATCAGCTAATAACATGGCTCCAACAGCATATCGGGTATTTTTAACTGCTACTGAACCAAAATAAACAGCAATAACATAAAAGGTAGTATCAGATGAACCTTGTAAAATAGCGGCCAAACGACCTGGAAATGAATCTGCACCATGTATGTTCATGGTATCAATCATCATCCCCCTGGCACCGCTTCCGCTCAAGGGTTTAATCAGCGCTGTTGGAATACCATCAATAAACCTGGAATCGAGATTTAATGCCGTACACAAACTTTTAAGTCCATCAATTATGATGTCGAAAGTACCGCTTGTGCGCAGCAGGCTTATGGCAACCAACATGCCAACCAGGTATGGTATAATTCTGATCGCAGTATCAAAACCACCTTTCGCACCATCTACAAAACTTTCAAAAATATTTATTTTCTTATACAAGCCACCCAATATAATCAGGAAGAAGATCAGGAGAATTAAGCCGTTGCTCAATATTCCAGAAAATGATTGTAATTCTTTTAGATTTAAAGTGGTTAAATAAAGCACCAAACCACCAATTATCGTTGATAAGCCTAAAACCCAGGCCAGGATTACTGGTTGAAAAACATTTATTTTTTGCTTAAAGGAAACAATAAACATAGCAGCCAGGGTAGCCACAAAAGTAGCAATCATACAGGGCACAAAAATATCAGTAGGATTAGCTGAAGGAATTTTTAAAGATGCCCTGGCCGCGATAATACTTACTGGTATTAAGGTTAAACCTGATGCGTGCAAACATAAAAACATAATTTGCGCATTGGAAGCAACATCTTTTTTAGGGTTTAACTCCTGCAAACTTTCCATTGCTTTTAGTCCGAAGGGAGTTGCAGCATTATCTAAACCTAGAAGATTTGCAGAAAAATTCATAACCATATGGCCTGTTGCGGGATGTCCCTTTGGGATTTCGGGAAAAAGCTTAGAAAAAAAAGGGCCTACAATTCTGGATAACAATCTGATACCTCCTGCATTTTCGGCTATGGTCATAAACCCCATAAACAAAGCCATAATGCCAATCAGTTTTAAGCAAATATCAACAGCCCCTAAACAAGTTTCAATAATGCCATTAAGGTGCAAGGGGTTCAATGGATCATCGGCTTTACCAATCACCATCCAGTTAAAAATATCGCTTTGCCCAAAGAAAATACATTTAATACCTGCTACAACAATAGCTACAATAATAAATGCCGACCAGATTCTGCTTAATGCCATTACGAGTGTTTAGTTTTTTGATGCGTGAAAATAGCTTTTTTAACCGATAGTTCATAGGGGAGAGTCTGGAGTTGGGAGATTGGGGCTTGGAGTCACTAGCGATCGTCCTGTTTAAGATCGAAAAATGGTAATGAATTTTTAGTGATTTATCCAAACAAAAAATCCATGCTACACCCTCTTTATAAGCTTGTAACATGGATTTAAATTTTTAATTGTTCGAATTGAACTATCGTTTCTGAATCATAGCCTCTAAACTCCCAGCTTAGAACTCCAAACTCAATTACGGTTTATCGTCGGTTAACTCAAAACCCCATGTTTTTCCTTTTTCAGTTGCAGGAATTCCGGAAGTCATCCAAACTGGTGCTTTGGCACCTTTTAAGTAATAATCGAAAAATTGTTGCTCACGGATCTGGATATCTTTGCGGTTTTGGCGCTGAACCAGGTTGTGTGCTTCACCATTGTAGTTTAACATCCAAACTGGTTTACCTAAACGGCGCAGGCCGGTAAACATTTCAATTCCCTGATACCATGGCACAGCCCCGTCAGCATCGTTAGCCATAATTACCACAGGTGTATTTACTTTGGGGAACATAAATAAGGGTGAGTTTTGGATATATAACTCAGGTTTTTCCCAAAGGGTAGCACCAATACGGCTCTGTGTTTTCTCGTACTGGAACTGACGGTTCATACCGGTTTCCCAACGGATACCACCATAAGCAGAAGTCATATTGGCAACTGGTGCGCCAGCCCAGGCCGCTGCATACATGTTGTTTTGCGTAATTAAATAAGCAACCTGATAACCGCCCCAGCTTTGACCCTGAATACCAATTTTGCTGCCATCAACCCAGTTGTTTTTCTTTAAGCTTTCTACGCCCGAATTGATATATTCAACAGCTGATTGACCAGGGTGACCAGTTTCGTAACTGATATCTGGTGCAAAAACAAGGTAACCATTACTTACAAAATAAGAAATATTTAAGCGCGAAGGAGTAGGCGCTGGTGCCTGATAGCTATATAAACCATCGGTTAGTTTCTCATAGAAATAAGCAATCATCGGGTATTTTTTGTTCGGATCGAAATTTTCTGGCTTGTATAAAATACCTTCTGCTTTGTAGCCTTTCGGGGTAGTCCATTTTACCAGCTCAGCCGTTCCCCAATTGTAGTTTTGTTGTTGTGGGTTGGTGTTGCTTAATTTCGTTTCTGTTTTAAAATCGCTGGTTACGTAAATATTTGGCGATTCTACATAACTGGCTTTATCATAAATGTAAACATCTGCATCTTTGGCTTTAGCAAGGTCTGAGTATTTAAACTTGGCCATTACCACCAGTTCAGGCGCTTTAACCGAACCTACATTGGTACGATAGAAACCATTTTCTTTGGTAACATTATTAAAAGCCGATAACCAAACCAGTTCATTTGCTTTAACAAATTTATTTGCATTTCTTTCAGCTCTGTCTTGCTGCACTCTTTCGTAATGAAACGTGAGGTTGTTTGCCCTGCCAAAACCGGCAGTAATGTTTTTTGCAACTGATTTACCATCTGGTGAAAACGACCAGATATCATATTTATCGTAAATTAAAACGGCTTTATCGTCTTCCGTCCAGGTTGCTAAACCGTATGCCGAAGGAAGATCAGGCACATCATTCTCTTCATCTACAAACTTTACATTTAAGCCCGTGGTTAATGTAGTTACTTTTCCGGTAGCTACAGCATAAGTGTTCCAGCTGCCTGCTTTTCTATCAAAGTATAAAACGTAGTTTCCTCCGGGCGAAGCCATGGCATAACCATTTAAACCTTCGATAATCTTTTTACGTTGTCCATTTTTGGTATTTACCAAATAGTAGTCTTTGCTGGTTGAGCCACTCCACTGCGATTCAATTCTGCGCCCATAATCAGTAGTGGCTAAAACCTGGTCTGCATCACCATCAGCTATGATACTGGCATCGGGAAGGGTTAAATCGGTTAAAGGAATTACCTTAGGATCGCTGCTGTACACATCAATTACCGATAAATAGCTTTTCTTACTGTCTCTATCTGCATTTTTAAGCTGCATAGGTTGCAGATAATCATCTTTGTAGTTCCAAACATCCACTTTGGCTACTTCAAAATCTACTATGGTAGTATCTTTTGGTTTCTTAATGGGAGAGATGCCGAAAAATAATTTCTTGCCATCCTTGCTAAAAGTAATTTTACCATCGCCGTTAACTGTCCATTTTGCAGGTAAGCCCGGCATATCGAAATCGACTAATATTTGAGCCGTATCTAAAGTTAAAGAGTTGTAATAAACGTTGTAATTTTTTATTTCTTTCTTTTCAGGATCCTGTTCTCCCACAAAAGCTACATGTTCGTTTTCCTCATCAAAAGTGAAATTTTTGAAACTTCCTTTGCCTTTAATTAAGGTTTTAAGTGTGCCTTTCTCGATGTTTAATAAAAATACACCCTGAGGAGCGGTTTTGTCTTTTTTAGATCCGCTGCAGGTAAACACCAATTGCTTACCATCCTTGCTGAAATAATAATCGGTAACGAATTTATAGGTTTTATCTGTTCCAGTTACCAGGTTTTTGATCACTAAATCAGTGCCTTCATCAGTTTTACCTTTTCCTGCTGGTTCATCATCTGCAAAATCCGTTTCAGCATCTTTTTTCTCAACAGGTTTTACTGTTTTTTTTGCGGTATCTGGTTTTTCGCTTAAATAAGCCAAAACACCGAAACCTTCTTCTGGAAATTTGAATGATTTTACCCTTGCAACCTTCGTAATGGCATTGGTAGTTAAGTTGGCTATGCCCAATGAATCTTTCGGCTGTTCATCGGCTTTTGTTTTTTTAATTTTAGCCTGGCGTAAATCTTTATTGAACGGGCGGATATTAAATGCAGCAAATTTAGAGTCGTTGCTAAACTGGGCATTAAGACCCCGTGCGATATTTAGTTTGGTATGGGTTTTAAGGTTATTGAGGTAAAGTTGTGCATCGCCCTCCTGTTGCAAAATACTGTACATGGCCCATTGACCATTATTGGATAACTGCTTTGAACCTACCGATTCCCAGGTATCATAAACACTGTGGTTTAATGGTTTCTTTTGCGCGTAGGTTAGGCTGACAACGAAAGACAGAATAATTGTTAGTCTCTTATGCATTTTAATAAGTTAATTAATTTGTTGGTTGAGATTTAATCTCCTAAAATTGGAAATTTTTAGCTGAATAGGAAACTTGTATGCCAAATATTACAATTATAAGCGAAAGGTGGAAGATGGAAAATGTAATATGGATGATGGGAAATGGAGGAGAAACCATTAGTTGAGATCGTACCGGACTGTGGTGAGCCTTTAAACTAAAAACCCTCAATTACTTAAAGCAATTGAGGGTTTTCGTATAGAGGCAAGAAACTATTTTTTAGTTTGTTGTTGCTGTTGTTGCTGACGCATGTAATCGTCTAAACGCTGCTGGAATTTAGATTTTTTCTTTTTCTCATCAGCTGGTCTAGCTTTGTTTTGTTGTATTAAAGCGTGGATTTTATCATCATCAACCATTTTACGGATTAAGAACTGCTGACCGAAAGTCATTAAGTTGGCCAGGAAGTAGTAATAGTTCAATCCGGCAGGATAGCTATTTAATACACCTAAGAAAATAACCGGCATTATGTAACCGATGTATTTCATCTGACCTGTTGCTCCAGAAACCTGGTTGTTAAAATAAGTCATAATCAATGTAGAGATGGTCATCAATACACACATTAAACTTAAGTGATCGCCAATGAAAGGGATTTTTACACCAAATTTGATAAACTCGTCATAAGTCGATAAATCTTTCATCCACAAGAAACTCTCACCACGTAACTCAAACAAGTTAGGGAAGAAGAAGAAGAAGGCCATAACCAGTGGCAACTGTAGTACCATTGGTAAACAACCACCCAGCGGGTTTACACCGGCTTTCTTATATAGTTTTAAGTATTCCTGTTGAACCAATGTTGGGTTATCTTCACCTACTTTAGCTTTAATCTCATCCATTTCTGGTTTCAATACACGCATTTTAGCCATTGATAGGTATGACTTGTAGGTAAGCGGCGATAAAGCTACTTTTAGCAAAATGGTTAGTACCAGGATAATTAAACCGTAGTTCCAGCCAAAGCTGTTTAAGAAATTAAATACCGGCAATACAATGAAACGGTTAATGTATTTTAAAGGCCAGTAACCCATATCAACCTGTTGTTCTAAATCGTAGCCCTGTGCTTTTAAAGCAGAGAACTTGTTGGTACCAAAGTAGAACTCCAATTCGTAAACCTGATTTGCAGTGTGCGCATAAGGCAATTGCATGTTGGCATCGTAAAATTTAACCTGACCAGGTGCTGTTGGGATTTTAACTTCTAAACTTCCTTTTTCGAAAGCTTGTTTTGCAATTAATGAAGCTGAGAAAAAGTGTTGTTTGAAAGAGAACCACTGGATTTTTCCTTTAGTAAGTTCTTCTTTTTCATCTTTCGAAACACTTAAATGGTTTACGTCGCCATCTAAATATTTGTAATAAGGTGCAGAGTAACGGTGCTCGCTCTCAATCGATTTTTCTTGCTGTAATAAGGTTGTTTGCCAGTTTAAACCAATATTGTTACCTGCAATTACTTGTTGTAAGCCAACCAGATTAATATTGAATGCAACTTTGTTACTTGATGCTTTTAAATCGTAAACATACTCTACATAAGCATTGGCACCATAGTTTGCACGCATGGTAACCGTATTACCGGTTTTAGTTGGTGTAAAGTATAAATCGTTGGTGTTAATTACTTTACCGGCTGCGTTTAAGCTTAAACCAAATTTGTTCTGGTTGCCCGCAAATAAAACCAAAGGTTTACCTGCAAATGTTTTTTGTCCTTTAATTTCAACTGATGAAATTTTACCACCTTTATTGCTTAGGGTGATTAACAAGTTCTCGTTTTCTAAAACAGTGCTCGATTCGGTTCCGGTTATTGCAGTACCAAAAGGGCCTTTTAGCGCTAAAGAATCTACAGCAGGGTTAACAACTGCAGTTTTTGTAGTGTCATTTAGTACTGGAGAAACGCCGGCTTTTTTCAGAGAATCCTGGCGCTCTATTTCTTTGGCTTTTTTTACTTCGGCCTCGTTCGGCTTCAAAAAGTAAAATGATCCTGCCAAAATGATCATAATCAGGAACAATCCTGTAAAGGTATTTCTATCCATTATTTGTGTCTGTACTGCTTTTAATTCGTTTTCTTTTTCGCAAACTCCATCGCAGCGGCGACAAATTTAACAAAAAGTGGGTGAGGATTAGCAACTGTTGATTTTAATTCAGGGTGAAACTGTCCGCCAACGAAAAACGGATGGTTTTTAAGCTCCACAATTTCAACTAAATTGGTTTGTGGATTCATACCCGAAGCAATCATTCCTGCTTCTTCGTATTGCTTTAAATACTCATTGTTAAATTCGTAACGGTGACGGTGACGCTCGTTAATGTGCGCTTTGCCGTAAATACCATAAGCCTTTGTACCTTTTTTAATATCGCAAGGGTATGAGCCTAAACGCATGGTTCCGCCTTTATTGGTTATTTTTTTCTGCTCTTCCATCATATTGATTACCGGATTTGCAGTGTTTTCTTCAATTTCAGTAGTATGTGCATCTTTTAAGCCTAAAACGTTACGTCCGAACTCAATTACTGCACATTGCATACCTAAGCAAATCCCGAAGAAAGGAACATTGTTCTCGCGAACATATTTAATGGTATCAATTTTACCTTCAATACCACGGCTACCAAAACCAGGTGCCACTAAAACACCTTGCAGGTGACCTAATTTTTCTTTTACGTTATCGGCAAAAATACCTTCTGAGTGGATGTATTCCACTTTTACCTTACATTCATTTTTCGAACCGGCGTGTACAAAAGATTCGATAATTGATTTATAGGCATCAGGTAATTCTACATATTTACCCACCAAACCAATTCTTACTTCGGCAGTTGGGTTTTTTAAACGACCAAGGAAATCTTTCCAGCTTTCCATATCCGGATCGTTTTTGGTAGGCAGTTTTAATTTCGATAAAACAGTTTTATCCAGTTGTTCTTTTAACATCAACAATGGCACATCATAAATTGTTGATGCATCCATCGATTCGACTACCGCATTGATGTTAACGTTACAGAATAGGGCAATTTTTTTTCTCAGGTCAGAACTTAAGTGGTGTTCTGTTCTGCAAACCAGGATATCAGGCTGAATACCGTACTCTAATAAAGCTTTAACAGAGTGTTGTGTTGGTTTAGTTTTTAACTCACCTGCAGCAGCTAAGTAAGGTACCAGTGTTAAGTGAATTACAATAGCGTTGGTATTGCCTTCTTCCCATTTAAACTGACGTACAGCCTCAATAAACGGTAAAGATTCGATATCGCCAACGGTACCACCTAATTCGGTAATTACAATGTCGTACTCACCGCTTTCGCCCAAAATACGCATATTGCGTTTAATCTCGTCGGTAATGTGGGGAACAACCTGTACGGTTTTACCTAAATATTCGCCTTTACGTTCTTTATTAATTACATTCTGGTAAATGCGGCCGGTTGTGATGTTGTTGGCTTGTGAAGTTGGAACGTTCAGGAAACGCTCATAATGACCAAGATCCAAATCAGTTTCAGCACCATCTTCGGTTACAAAACATTCACCGTGCTCGTAAGGGTTTAGAGTTCCCGGATCGATATTGATGTACGGATCGAATTTCTGAATGGTTACACGGTAGCCACGTGCCTGTAAAAGTTTAGCTAAAGATGCGGAAATGATGCCCTTACCTAAAGAGGAAGTAACACCGCCCGTAACAAAAATATACTTAGTCATGTTTGATAATTTGTGAAATCAACCAGTTTTTAACCACTGGTTAATTGCTTTTGTACGGGATACAAAGGTACGAAAAATTATCGCCGGTTTTAAGTAGTAGTCAGAATATTTTTTGAGGGTTTTATATGGTTGATATTGACTGATTTATCGGTTGAATAAATTTACAACAGTAAATTATAGATCTCTTTTTTGATGTCTTCTGTTTTTCTGGGCTTCTTTTTATCGTCGTAACGGGTGTAAAGATCGATCAGTTTTTTAAAGTCTTTTTCGTTGTCGGTTTTTTTACCCTTGGTTGGTGCAGCAATGGCTAATATCGGAACATTTTTAGCCTCAATTTTGGTGGCAAACCAGGTAGTATTGTACCGGGGTATGGCAAGGCCTAAAATCATACCCGGTAAACCGGTAAATCCTTCGGGACCGCCACGCAGCAATATTTCGTCGGTATAAAAGGCAACCACCGAAACCGTATCGTTGATAACGGCAATGGCTTTACGGCATTCGTATCCGGCTATTTTACGTACATCGTGCATAATTTTCCAGTTTAAATGCGGGATAGTATCTTTAAGTATAAAATCTTCGCCACTTATTGGTTTTCTCAATACCCTTGTTTTTTTGCCAAAATCAGTAAATATCTCGCTGGTATTATCGCCCGAAAAGAAAAAGAATTGATTATCGCTTACAGTTTCTTTTGGTTTGGCACGATAAATAGAGGCACTGTCATTAAAATGGTAATCCCAGTTAGATATGCGGTATTTGCTCATTTTATCACGGGCATCGTCAGAGATCCAGTCGTTTTCTGCAAGTTGTTGTTTTTGATTTATCTTCTTTTCGAAAGTTATTTTTGCGCTTTGTATAAAAACGGTCTGTGCCTTAACCAGCATAACCGTTAACATCATTATAAGTGTTAAGAATGCGTTTTTCATGCCTGATTATTTTTTATCTTCTTTAATAAAATTACCGGTTAAATTGTAAGTTACACCAATTAAAACATATCTGGGGATAAAGCTATAAGTGTTCTCGCTAATGCTGTTACCACCAACATTACGGCTATAACCAATTCTTTCTCCTAGTATGTCTGAAATCGATATTTTAAATTCTAATTCTTCAGCCTTCAGCATTTTTTTTGATAAATAGGCATTCCAGATAGCCACATTTACCGGAGTGCTAAACGAACTGTTTGCCGGTTGATATGATAGATTGATGCTGGTGCTAAATTCGGTGCTGTAGGGTAAGTTTATGGTACCTTGTATATCATGATTGTGGTTAAAGCTTTTGCCATTGTTTATGGCACCAATTGAGGATTTGCCGTTTAAGAAAGTAAAAGATGTGCTGTAGTCAAACTGTACCACAGAACTGTGGTAGCCAATGTGCGGACGTATGCTCAGGCTACTTCTTACGGCTTTGTTGATTTGATTATTGAGTATTTCCATCGAATTGCTACGGCTATAACTTAAACCGATATTGGTATTTAAATGCAGTTTGCTAAAGCCTTTGTGCAAACTGGCACTGCCATACAAGCTGTTTACGCCATTTAAATTGATGTAACTGGTAACGGTTTTATTAAATTCATCAACTGTACTGGTACTTACAATGGCATTTTTAGTGAAATTATAACTTACATAAGCATACATGTACAGCTGCGATTTTTGCTGAAAGCTGTTAATGTTAAAGTTTACACCATTGTTAAACGATGGTTTTAAATTAGGGTTACCCACTACCTGGTAAAGCGGGTTGTTTACCTGCCTGATAGGTTGAAGTTGCTCTAAACCAGGTTGATCGGTATTACCTGAATAACTCAGTGACATACTTGTGGACTTACCAATCCTGTAGTCGAAACTGGTATGTGGTGCCCAGTTGATATAGTTGCGGGTAAATTGATTTTTCCTATCCAGGTCATTCAGTTCGAAAGTAGTTTCGGTAGCTTCCATACCGCCAGAAACAGAAAACTTTTTAGCGCGGTATTGCAGTAAAGCCTTACCCACATTCGAAAAATTATTAAAGTCGAAATTGTTGCTCAACGAATCGATACGGCTATTATTCAGGTCTCTATCAAAAACGAGTTTATGGCTGTTAGAAGCTATCGTTTTAAAACTATAGGCTGTTTGGAGTGTAAGTCTTTTGCTCAGTGGTTCGGTATACGATATCCGCGTAGCTATAGATCGTTCTCTGCCAGAATTATCGTTGAGGTAATTGCGGTTATCTGGTTTTAGGCCACTGGCATAATAATAATTTGTTTTGCTGATGTTATCGCCCATATCACTGTTGTTATTCGCTTCTGGTTGCAAATCGATAGAAATGGTGCGGCCTTTTTTAGCAAATTTTTTGGCATAGTTAATATTACCGCTAAACTGGGTGCTATTGCCATCGCTGGTATTAAGCTGCTCGCTGTTGTTTACCAGATCTCCGGCATCATTCCTGGTTTCATTTGTACTGATATCTTCTCTGCTGTTTCTGGACTTTTTGCCTGCAAAAGATACCTTAAGCGTAGCCGAGGAATCTAATTTAACTTCAACGTTACCTCTTAAACTTTGTCCCGCACTTTTGGTTTCGCTATTCGATCCACCCGTGCTAAAGAAATTTGTTCCGTTGGGCAACAGCGACTGGTTTTTAGCGGTATTCCGGTCTAAAACATTTTTGTTATTGCCTTTATAGTTTAATTTAAGGCTGACTTTGTTTTCATTCCATTTATCCGAAAAATGGGCACCATAGCTTGTTACATTGGGCAGACCATTTGAGGGTGAAAAATAATCATCGTCATCGCTACCACCATAACTGATCATTACCGAACTGCCATCGTCTCCAACTTCAATTACATCATAATCATTTCCCTTTATTTTGCTCATGGCTTCACTCGCCTTCGAGTCCTGGTTCAGGTTCGTGGTAGAGCCAAATACAGCCGTTTTTAACTTGCCTTTATAAATACCGGCCATACCGCCCAGGTTCTTAAAATGACTGAGGTCGCTATTGGCATCAAGAGTGCTGAGGTAACCATTTTTGGCATTTTCTTTCAGCTTAATGTTCATTACTTTTTCCTTCGCATCGCCTTCTTTAATGCCGGTTAGTTCCTCATCTTTTGTTTTTTTATCGTAAACCTGTACTTCGCTAACGGCATTGGCTTTCAGGTATTTGGCAGCAAGTAGCGGATCATCGCCAAAAAACTCTTCTCCATCAACCAAAAGGGTGTTTACATCTTTGCCGCCAGCCTTTATGGCTCCGTTTCTATCTACCTCAATTCCGGGTAAGCGCCTCAATAGTTCCTGCACATTGGCATGGGGTTTCACTGCAAAGCTATCGGCCTGGTAGGTTATGGTATCGCCTTTTATACTAATGGCCTGTTTTTGCGCTTTAATTACCACCTCATTTAATAGTGTGGCTTTGGTGTCCATCGGAATTTTGCCCAGGTTAAATTTGGCCGAATCGGATAACTGTATATCGCGGATATAATCGGCCATTTTAGGGTAGGTGATTACCAGAGTATAATTGCCTTTTTTTAGGTTTGACAGTTCAAATTCGCCATTGGCTTTGGCCCTGATATCTTTAACCAGGATAGAATCTTTGCTGTTAATGAGTAGTATTGAACTGTTTGAAAGGTTTTTTTTCTCGACGGTATCAACCACAATGCCTTTAATACTGGCCTTTTGGGCGAACGCAGGAATAAGTAATACCGAAAAAATTAAAACGGAGAGGAGAGTTTTGAGCATGTACAGAGAAAACGTTGATAAATAGTTGTTTGGCTATGGGGCGTGAAAATACAACTATTCGGTTAGTTTATATAAAATACTTTTAATATTTTTTTTGAGCAGAATTGATGCCTGTACAGCAGGAGTACAGTAGGGTTTTAGGCTGGTATTAATTTTTTGATCAGCACAATTTGCCCAAGGTGATAATAGCTGTGCTCAATTACAGCCTCGATATTGCGCAGGTAGGTGCCATATTTCTCATCTACAAATGTTTCGTCTAATTTGGCATCAGGCATTTGCGCCACTTCATTAACGAAATCTGTTGAATTTTTCAGAAAGGTTTCTACTAATTTATGCCAATCGTGTGATGACCGGATAGGAGGGAGATCAAAACTATATTGATCTTTAATTTCTAAAGCACCGCCTTTAAGTACGTTTAAAAGGCCTGCTAAGTAATAGTTAATGTGGTAAGTTAGGGCCGCAATAGTGTTCAGGTTTTCTACCGGATAAATGGCTTGCTCCCAGCTAATGCTAAGTAACTGATCCTTATAATTGGTGTTGGCTATCCAGTAGCCAGTTAACAATACTTCTTTTAACCGGCTGGCGATATCTTCGGGCCTTTTCATCTTTACATCCGGCTAGCAACAGTTATAATAAACCTTAACCTTTTGTTCTTTCTCGCTCCAGGCAATGTAAATGTTGTTTTCTTTACCTAAGCGATACTTGAAACCATTTAATCCGGTTTTTTTCAGTTCTTCGTAAAGCGGCTTGTCCGGAACATAATTATCGGCTTTATCTTCAGGCATTACAGCAGGTTCAAGAAAGTTTTCATCGCTAAAAAAATCGTCAGCAATGGTTTTTATGAAAACAATCTGGTCTTTCTCTTTTGTTAAATCTATATTCGGATCGGTACTGCCTAACAGCTCTGTACCTTTTATTTTGGCGTTATAAATCTCCTTTCCATCAGCTTTTTTAATGGTAAAGGTCAATACCATATCTTCGGGTTTTCTGCCGGTAAGCTCAATCTTGAAGGTGTCAAGAGTTTTTAAATCGGAGAATGATTTGGCAATACTTTGGTTAACGTTTTTGAACTCAACAGATCCGGCTTCTTTGTCCTGTTTAGATTGGCAGGCAGAAAATACAATTAAGCAGCTGATAACGAAGATCGATAATTTTCTCATGTCCCGAAATTACAAATTTTAGGTTTATTAAGGCCCTGGCTATTAAAAATAATATCCGACAGATAGCCACAGCTGAAAATCGAGATATCCTTTTGGCATAGGATCGGAGATGTAGTTTTTAACATTAAAATATTTACCATAACCGAGGGCAGTAGTTCCTTCGAGGATAAAACGCTTTTTAGGGATAAATAAAAAACCAATATTTATACCGCTTCGGAAAGAATTGGCTTCGAAATTTCTATTTCTGCCTATAGAAAAGAAACCAGTATTATCAACCGTTGCATTGGAAATAATCTGCTTATTTAAATTTCCAACATATAAACCATAGAAAGGGATTAACGCATTTATTTCAATTTGATCTGAGTAGATTTTAGCGCGCAGCAGGAAACCATTAAACTTATAATCTCTGCCCCAGTTTAATTCTCCAGTGGTGTAAGAAAGCTCTAAACCATATTTATCAGCAAAAGTTTTCTCAACCGATATAGCCGGACGTTTAGCTAAAGCATTTAATACATTGGTTTTAACCAATAATCCGATCCGGTCCTGAGATTTGGCAACAAGAGTAAAGATACCTAACAGCATCGTGAGGGCGATTTTTTTCATAGCGTAATGAGATGTTGATTGCGTTATTTTTTTTGAATATACTAATAATTAAAATATTTAGCTACATTTACGTAACTGATTACGTAATTAATTATTTATGGATTTTTTCGAACAAACAGGAAAAGTAGCAATAGGCAGCAGATTGAGGATGTTAACCGATAAGGTAACAGAAGATGCTGCGAATATTTATCAGCTTTATAACATAGATATGCAACCCAAGTGGTTCCCGGTTTTTTATTCCTTATCGCAGGGCGAAGAGAAAACCATAACCGAACTGGCTAAGAAGATTGGTCACTCGCATCCATCTGTAAGTAAAATTATAGGCGAAATGCTAAAAAAGGGCTATGTGAAAGAGGGTAAGGATAAGGAAGATGGCAGGCGAAATGTGATTAGCTTAACTGATGCAGGTATGCAGGTTGCCTATAAAATTAAAGACCAGCTGATTGATGTGGATGCGGCAATAGAAGAGCTATCGGCACAAACACAAAATAAACTTTGGGAGGCGATAGGCGAGTGGGAGTTTTTGCTCGAACAGAAAACATTATTAAGACGGGTGATGGAAAAGAAAAAAGAACGCGACAGCTCGAAAGTTGAAATTGTAGCTTATACACCTCAATACCAGGAAGTATTCAGGGCGCTAAATGTAGAGTGGATTTCTACTTATTTCGAAATGGAAGAATCTGATTATAAAGCGCTGGATAATCCACAGAGTTATATTTTAAATCAGGGAGGCCATATTTTGGTGGCATTATTTGATGGTGAACCCCTTGGCGTTTGTGCTTTAATTAAAATGAATGATGGCGAATATGATTTCGAACTGGCTAAAATGGCTGTTTCGCCAAAGGCGCAGGGCAAGAATATTGGTTTTTTACTGGCCTCGGCCATTGTCGATAAAGCCAGATCACTTGGAGCAGCCAAAATTTATTTAGAAAGCAATACCATTTTAAAACCAGCCATTAACCTTTACCATAAACTTGGTTTTAAGAAAGTAGCAGGAAAACCAACGCCTTATACCAGGTGCAATATTCAGATGGAGTTGGTTCTTTGTTGATACAGTTTTGAATGATTGAGTGTTGAGACAATGTATCCATTCTATCATTCAAAATTCAAGCATTCAATTATTCTAACTTCAATGCCTTCAGCAGTTTATTCAACTTCAATAAATCCTCGGGCGTATCAATGGCAACAGTTTCTAAATCGGTAACTTTTGTCTGGATGTAAAACCCGTTTTCGATCCAGCGGAGCTGCTCTAAACTTTCGGCTATTTCTAATGAAGATGGAGCCAGTTTGGTAATGGCCTTTAATGCAGCTGTTCTGTAACCATAAATGCCAATATGTTTGTAAAACTGATGTTTTTCTGCCCAAACACCCGGCTCGCCGTTTCTAATAAAAGGAATAGGACTGCGGCTAAAGTACATCGCGCGGCCGTTTACATCAATTACCACTTTAGGACTGTTCGGGTTGTAAATGCTTTCCTGGCTTTGTATAGGTTTAATAAGGGTGGCCAACTCCACTTTTTCTTCGGTAAAGCAGCTGGCCAGTAAATCAATCTGTGCAGGTTCTATAAAAGGTTCATCGCCCTGAATGTTGATTACGATGTCAAACCCGGGTAATTGTTCGATTACTTCCGCACATCTATCGGTTCCGCTTTGGTGATGTGCTGCTGTGAATACAAATTCGCCGCCAAATCTTTTTACTTCATCGGCAATCCGCTCATCATCGGTAGCAATAACTACTTTCGATAAGCTTTCAGCCTTTGAAGCCTGTTCATACACCCGTTGTATCATCGTTTTTCCGGCAATATCAACCAAGGGTTTCCCCGGAAAGCGGGTAGAGGCGTAACGGGCAGGAATAATTCCGATAATTTTAGGCATACTATTTATTTAAGGTTCTTAATAAAATAACTGCACCAAAAATTAGTAACAGAACTACATAAGAAACCGGATGGGCAAAGTCGAGTGTCCAGCCCAATATTTTATGGCGCTTCGGAACACTTATACGGGAATCTGATTTATTGAAATAAAAGATTCCCCATTTCCAGTTCATTGGGTTTTCGTGCTGAAAATCTCTGCCCATCTTATGTTAATTATTTTGAATCAGCATTTAAGCAAATGGCTAAAATAAACCGTTAATTTCGGCCTCGATAGACTGGATTACTGTTCCTAAATCTTCGGGGTTATTGGTGAAATCCAATTTGTCTTTATCCAGGATCAGTAATTTACCCAGGTTGTAGCCTTTAATCCAGGCTTCGTATTTTTCATTCAGCTTAGAAAGGTAATCGATCCTGATCCCAGCTTCATATTCGCGGCCACGGCGTTGGATATTGTTAACCAAAGTAGGTACCGATGCACGCAGGTAAACCAACAAATCGGGTGGTTTAATAAACGAGGTAATGTTGTCGAAAATTGCACGGTAATTGTCGTGATCGCGGGTAGTCATTAAGGCCATATCGTGCAGGTTCTCTGCAAAAATATGGGCATCTTCGTAAATTGTCCGGTCTTGTATTACGTTGCGTTTGTTTACTTCAATATCGGTAATCTGCTGAAAACGGCTGTTCAGGAAATAAATCTGAAGGTTAAAACTCCAGCGCTTCATGTCGCTATAAAAATCTTCCAGATAAGGATTATTGTCTACAGCTTCGTACAAAGCTTCCCAACCATAATTTTTTGCCAGAAGGCCAGTTAAAGTAGTTTTACCAGCACCAATATTCCCTACAATTGCTATATGCATATGTTCTTGCGTTTTGCGTTCGGCGTTTTGCGGGAGGCGTTGTTTCGCCAAACGCTAAGCGCTTATCACAATATTAATTAAAAACTTTTAAACCCAATTAAACTACGTACTTCCCTGATCGTTTTTTGTGCGCTTTCGCGAGCCTTTAATGCACCGTGTTTGGCTACCTGTCTTAAATAAGAATCATCTTTGGCAATGTCCTGAATACGCTCGCGCATTGGGGCAGTGGCAATAATCATATCTTCGGCCAGTTGTTTCTTAAAATCGCCATAACGGATCTGCATTTTGTTGTACAGGTCGTCGAAATGCTGGTGGGTATCTACACTCGAAACCACTTTCATTAAATCGAACAGATTTTGAATAGGCTCTGGCTTTGGCTGGTTTTCTTCAGTTGGGCCGCCATCGCTAACCGCACGCATTACTTTTTTACGGATAGTTTCCGGATCGTCAGAAAGGTAAACCGCATTGGCTTCGCCTTCTGATTTGCCCATTTTACCTTTGCCATCTAAACCTGGTACTTTAACCAGTTTATCCGAATAGCTAAACGCATAAGGTTCAGGGAAATATTCGGTATTGTACAGGCGGTTAAAACGGTTACCAAATGTACGCGCCATTTCTAAGTGTTGCTCCTGATCTTTTCCAACCGGTACTTTAGTGGCTTTGTGGATCAAAATATCAGCCGCCATTAAAACAGGGTAGGTTAACAAACCTGCATTTACATTATCAGGATTTGCACGCACCTTATCTTTAAAAGAAGTACTGCGCTCCAGTTCGCCCATATAGGCGTTCATGTTCAGGTATAAATAAAGCTCAGCAATTTCTGGTACATCGCTTTGTATATAAATGGTACTGTTTTCCGGATCTATTCCGCTGGCCAGGTATTCAACCAGTACATGTTTAATATTGCCATGTAAATCGGCCGGGGTAGGATGTGTTGTTAAAGAGTGTAAATCGGCAATAAAAAAGTAGCAATTGTAATCGTTTTGCATTTGCACAAAGTTTTTTACTGCACCGTAATAATTACCTAAATGTAATTTTCCTGTTGAGCGGATGCCGCTCACCACTGTTTCTTTCATAATGGCACGAAATTAAAAATAAAATGCAAGCATTGTATAACATGTGATCAATTTTATATCAATTTAGGTGCAGCCTTAATAGTTTTTGTTATCCTGAACCGGTCGAAGGATTACAGTTAACTATAATTTACTGATTGCTCCGGTAAAAGCGCTATATTCCTGGTTTCTTTTACAACCAGAGTTCCAATTAGACAGGCCCAAAAAATCATTTAAACAAAATGTAATTATGTCAACCTATTTTATATTTTTGATGCTTCTATGATTAAAATTCTTCGTCAGCTGCACCGCATATGGTTTCTTTTCTGCATCATGTTCTTTTTTGCGCTGTTTTATCCTTTCTATTATCTAACATCACGCAATGAAAAGTATTATGGCGCATTAAATTTCTTCAGAAAAGCCAACAGTTTTCTTTGCAGTTTTTTTGCCGGAGTGTTTTTCTCCTATCATTATGAGGAAAAGTTAGATCGCAATCAAACTTATATTTATTGTGCCAACCATAGCTCTAACCTCGATATCATGATTTTTTGCATTATGGGGCATGGGAAGTATCATTTTATGGGAAAAGATGAACTTTTGAACAACCCGGTGCTGGGTATTTTCTTTAAAACCATTGATATTGCTGTAAACCGCGATAGCAAAATTTCGGCCTTCAGGGCTTTCAAAAAGGCTGGCGAAAATTTAGAGAAAGGCATGAGCCTGATTATTTTTCCGGAAGGAAAGATCGATGATCATTACCCCCCTAAACTTGGCGAATTTAAAAACGGTCCTTTTCGCCTTGCCATCGATAAAAATATTCCGCTGGTGCCGGTAAGTTTAGCCAATGTTTGGCAAATTAACTGGGATGATGGCGCAAAGTATGGAAGTAAGCCGGGAATTTGCGATATTTACGTCCACAAACCTATAAACACTGCCTCAATGGCTGCCGATGACTCGGATGCCTTAAAAGAGCAGGTTTACCAATTGATTGATAGTAAATTAGTATAGCATGAATTTAGACGCAAAAACCATTCATAAAATAGCCGATCTGGCCAGGATTCATATTGATGAGCAGCAAGTGGATGTTTTGATTCCGGAAATGAATAAAGTTTTATCATTCATGGAAAAATTAAATGAGTTAGATACCACCAATGTAAAACCTTTGGTTTATATGAACGAATCGGTTAATGTTTGGCGCGAAGATGTGGTGAAACAGGAAATTACTACTGCCGAAGGCTTAAAAAATGCCGCCAAACATAGCGACGAATTTTTTATGGTACCTAAAATCATCGAGAAATAACAATTACAGGTATTTCGGCACGAAATTTTTAATCTCTTGTAACATACCTGCCATTGCCCTTGTCTAAAAAAGAAAAAACATGGAGAAACCACTCATTACTATAAAGGAAATTGGCCGTAAATATGTTATTGGATCTGAAGTGATTCACGCTTTAAAATCAGTTTCTTTAGATATCAATAAAGGCGAATTTGTAGCACTGATGGGACCATCTGGTTCGGGTAAATCGACCTTGATGAATATTTTAGGTTGTTTAGATACTCCTTCAAGCGGCACTTATGTGTTAAATGGCACAAATGTAAGTCACATGAGTGATGATGCGCTTGCCGAAGTGCGTAACAAAGAAATTGGGTTTGTGTTTCAAACCTTTAACTTGTTACCGCGTTCAACTTCACTGGATAATGTGGCTTTGCCATTAATATATGCCGGAAGCAGTAAAAAAGACCGTCAGGCCAGAGCTGCCAAAGCTTTAGAGAATGTGGGTTTAGGTAACCGTATGGACCATAAACCTAACGAACTTTCGGGTGGTCAGCGCCAGCGTGTAGCTGTGGCAAGAGCACTCATTAACGATCCCTCTATCATTCTTGCCGATGAGCCAACCGGTAACTTAGATACCAAAACCTCAATCGAAATTATGGGTTTGTTAGAAGAGATTCACAGCAAAGGCAACACCATTATTCTGGTAACACACGAAGAAGATATTGCCCAGCACGCACATCGGATTGTACGTATGCGCGACGGATTGATCGAAAACGATTATTTAAACACCGAAGTGAAAAATGTTTCACCACGCTTACAGGCTTTGAAAGAGAGTGGTAGCGATTGGGAGAAAATTAACTAAGGTTGATGGCATAAGGCTTTAAACGTTAAACTTCCTGCCTTTAACCTTTTCATTATGAAAATCTACACTAAAACCGGCGACAAGGGTCAAACCTCACTTATTGGTGGTACCCGCGTGCCTAAATTTCACCACCGTATCGAAACCTACGGAACCGTTGATGAGCTCAATTCCTACATCGGTTTAATCATGTGCCAGGATATTAATCCGCATTACAAACAGTTGTTAAAGGAAATACAGGATCGTTTGTTTACGGTAGGCGCATCTTTAGCGGCCGACCCTGAGAAATCGAAAATGAAAATCCCCGATTTGCATGATAGCGACATTGTTCTGCTCGAAAAGGAGATGGACGAGATGAATGAAATTTTACCTGCTTTAAAACATTTTGTACTGCCCGGCGGAAATACTGTAGTATCTTACTGTCATCTGGCCAGGTGCGTATGCAGAAGGGCAGAACGCCTTGCTGTTGAGCTTGCAGAAAATAGCTTTGTAGATGAGCGGGTAACGATTTATCTGAACCGTTTAAGCGATTATTTGTTTGTTTTGGCACGAAAACTGACGATGGATTTCAACGCGGAAGAAAACATTTGGATCCCGCGGGTTTGATAGTTGAAAAATAAGTTTGTTTTGCTCAAAAATTTTAATATACTTTGCGCATAATAAAGGAATACGAATTAAATTGAATTGATGATATGTATTGGACATTAGAATTAGCATCGCACTTGGAAGACGCACCATGGCCTGCAACTAAAGACGAATTGATTGATTACGGTATCCGTTCTGGTGCCCCTGTAGAAGTTATTGAAAACCTGCAGGCATTAGAAGATGATGGCGAGCCTTATGAAACTATTGAGGAAATCTGGCCAGATTATCCAACGAAAGAAGATTTCTTCTTTAACGAGGACGAATACTAACAACAAAATAAGGAACCTTCCGGCGAAACCGGGAGGTTTTTTTATGCTTGTAACAATTCCTTTTTTTGTTTCCCGCTGATCTCGCGGAGTACGCTGATAGTGCTATCCATTTAATCTGCATATTGATCAATTAAATCTGTGGGAAAATAATTAGAGGTTTGGTTCTGCTGATTTCGTAGAGCACGCTGATGAAACTATGTATTGTATCTTCGTTTATCCTCTTAAATCTGCGGGAGAATAATTTGGAGTTTTGTTTCCCGCTGATCTCGCAGGGCACACTGATGAAACTATGTATTGTATCTGCGTTGATCCTCTTTAATCTGCGGGGGGAATAATTGAAAATTGTGTTTCCCGCTGATTTCGCAAAGCAAGCGGATGAAATTATGTATTGTATCTGCGTTTTTCCTCTTTAATCTGCGGGAGAGTAGTTGGATTTTTTTTTTCCGCTGATCTCGCAGAGCGCGCTGATGAAACTATGTATTGTATCCGCGGTTTATCATCTTAAATCTGCGGGAGAGTAATTGGAGGTTTATTCCCCGCTGATCTCGCAGAGTACGCTGATGAAACTATGTAATGTGTCTGCGTTGATCCTCTTTAATCTGCGGGCAAAAAAAAATCAAACCAATAAATCTTTACAAATCTTAAACAAAAGCTAAAAATCAGGTGTTAATACTGCAATAATTTACATTACTAAAAAATTAACACTATGGGAAATTTATTGTATTTAGTCGCAGTAGTATTGGTAATACTTTGGGTCATCGGATTTATATTTCACGGCTTCGGCGATGTTGGCGGTATAATCCACGTTTTGTTGGTTATCGCAGTGATTGCCATTCTGCTTAAAATTATTGGCAGGGCAGCATAAAATATAAGGATCTGCTATGCACCTCTTTTAAGTACACTTTAAAACAGATGAATAACAAAAAGGAGTTTCAATTATTGAAACTCCTTTTACAATAAAATTAGTGTTTGAGCAGCAACTCGGCTAGCTCCAAATCTATAGGATAGGTGATTTTAATATTACTCCGTTCACCTTCAATAATATTGATGTTATAGCCAATTGATTCTACCACGCTGGCATCATCAGTAAAATGGCTATCGAATTCCTGATTATAAGCCTCTTTAAGCACCTTAAGGCTAAATGTTTGAGGTGTTTGTACCAGATAGATCTCATCGCGCTTCAATGCCGATGTTTTGTCGTTTTTAAATTGCCGTACACTATCGCTCGATTGTACAGCGGCAATAACGTTACCCCGTTGCGCTGCAGCCTGATAAGCATTATCGATTAATGTTTTCGAAACCAGCGGACGAACAGCATCATGTATAGCCACAAAACTATCTTCTTCAATGGTATAAACCGCATTTTTAACCGAATGGAAGCGTTCTGTACCACCATCAATCACCTGGTGTGGAATGCGGAAATTAAATTCATCGCATAACCTGCGCCAGTAAGCTTGCTGCTCCTTATTTAAAACCAATAAAATTTTAGGCTGAGATTCGCTTTGCGCAAAAGCTTTTATGGTATGCATTAAAACCGGGAGGTTTTTGAGCAATAAAAATTGTTTTGGGGTTTCTGTTTGCATCCGATTGCCAGAACCGCCTGCTACAATTATAGCGTAGTATTTCATAGTTGTGCGTTTAGGGTGTGGCGTTTAGCACTAAACCGCTAAACGCCAACCGCAAAACTTATATAATTAGCATGGCATCGCCATAGCTATAGAATTTGTATTTTTCTTTAACTGCAACCTCATACGCATTCATTACGTTTTCGTAGCCACCAAAAGCGCTTACCATCATCAATAAAGTAGATTCTGGCGTGTGGAAATTGGTAATCATAGAGTTTGCAATACTGAAATCGTAAGGAGGGAAGATAAACTTACTGGTCCAGTCGTTTGCAGCCTTTAAAGTTCTGTTTGCAGAAACAGCCGATTCGATTGCACGCATAGAAGTAGTACCTACTGCACAGATTTTTCTTTTGTTTTCTAAAGCCTTGTTCACAATATTGGCATCTTTTTGCTCGATAATAAACTGCTCAGAATCCATTTTGTGTTTGGTTAAATCTTCAACCTCAACCGTTCTGAAAGTTCCTAAACCAACGTGTAAAGTTACTTCAGCAAAATCAACACCTTTAAGCTCAAGGCGTTTCATTAACTCGCGACTAAAGTGTAAACCAGCGGTAGGAGCTGCAACAGCACCTTCGTGTTTAGCAAAAATAGTTTGGTAACGCTCTTTATCCTCAGCGGTGGCTTTACGTTTAATGTATTTAGGAAGTGGTGTTTCGCCTAAAATTTCAACGTTTTTTCTAAACTCTTCGTCGGTACCTTCAAATAAGAAACGGATAGTACGTCCGCGTGAAGTAGTGTTATCTACAACCTCAGCAACCAACAAATCGTCATCACCAAAGTATAATTTATTACCAACGCGGATTTTACGGGCCGGATCAACCAAAACATCCCATAAACGCAGTTCTTTATTTAATTCACGTAATAAGAAAACTTCGATAGTTGCACCGGTTTTCTCCTTGTTACCATATAAACGGGCAGGAAAAACCTTAGTGTTATTCAATATCATTACGTCTTTATCGTCGAAATAACCTAAAACGTCTTTGAAAATTTTATGTTCAATTTTACCGCTGTCTTTGTGTAAAACCATTAGGCGAGCTTCGTCGCGTTCTTCAGCCGGGTTATTGGCTACCAATGATTCAGGTAAGTTAAATTTGAATTGTGATAATTTCATTCCTGATGAATTTTTTGAGGTGCAAAAATACGAATTTAATTTTTCTTTTCGGTATTTTATCAAACGCATTTGAAGTATATTATGTTTTACTTCATTTTAAGTTAAATTATACAGTTTGTTAGTGCCTCGCAGCCATAAAAATTAATTAGTTTTGAAGATATGTTGTAACCTTTTAACAGGCTTTGCATCTAATCTCTAATTATGATAATCTTTAGGCTAATAGGCGAGAGTTTCCGTTTTGCATTTGATGCGTTGCGCCAGAATAAATTGCGTACCATGTTATCGCTTTTGGCTATAACCATTGGTATTTTTACCATTATTGCGGTATTTTCTGCTGTAGATACCTTTCGGGGTAAACTGCAATCGAGCGTTGATAAACTAGGTTCAAACACCATTTATGTGCAAAAATGGCCCTGGAGCTTTGGCGATAATTATCCCTGGTGGAAATACATGAACCGCCCTCAGCCTTCGTTACGCGATTTTGAAGCGCTACGCGAAAGGATTGAAAATGCACAAGGCGTAACCTTCGAAATATCGACTAACGACCGGACCATTAAGTACCGAAGTAATTCGGTTGAGGGGATTTCGGTTTGGGCAGCCTCACACGATTTTAATAAAACCTGGAATTTTGAGCTAGAGGATGGACGTTACTTTACCGAAAATGAGAGTAAAAATGGTTCGCCGGTTTGTATTTTAGGTTCTGATATTGCCGATGGTCTTTTTGATGGAGATAGAGCGGTAGGAAAGCAGGTTCAGATTTTAGGCCGGCGATTAACCGTTGTTGGTGTTTTCAAAAAAGAGGGTGAAGATATGCTGGGTACTTCGCTTGATAAAAACGTAAATATTCCGATCAGTTTTGCTAAAGGTGTACTGGATATCCAGAGCGAACGTTACGGACCACAAATTACTGTGCGTGGTAACGATAATGTGAGTTTGGAAGAGGTAGAAAGTGAATTGAGGGGTTTAATGCGCTCTATTCACCGCATCAGGCCTGGACAGGAAGAAGATTTTGCGCTGAATAAAACCACCATTTTATCGAACCAGCTAGACTCGATGTTTAAAATGGTAAATATTGCCGGATGGGTTATTGGTGGCTTCTCTATTTTGGTAGGTGGTTTCAGTATTGCCAATATTATGTTCGTTTCGGTTAAGGAACGGACCAACATTATCGGGATTCAAAAATCGTTGGGCGCTAAAAATTATTTCATATTGCTACAGTTTATATTTGAATCTATTTCCCTTTGTATTTTGGGAGGGTTGCTCGGGCTGTTACTCGTGTACCTGTTTGCGCTTGGGATTGGTGCTGCAACAGATTTCCATATCATATTGGGCTTGAATAATATTGCTTTAGGAATCGGGATCTCGATTATTATCGGTACTATTTCCGGATTCTGGCCAGCATATTCGGCTTCGAGGTTAGACCCGGTTGAGGCGATAAGAAGTTAATTCAATTGGCAGTTGGCAGTTTGCAAAGGTGAATACTGTGTAGCTGTCGCGGTTAATAAACCTTATTGAAGTGGATAGCCCGCAAAGCCGGTTTTTCACCGGATGCGGACTAATAACGGAAAGAAGGACTAATTTGCCATGAAATACTGGCCTTCATTTTCAAAATATAAAAGATACTTTTGGTTCTCGGTGTGATGCCAGGTACCGGATAAAAATAAACCCCTCGTTAAACTGAATTAACGAGGGGTTTGTTGTGATATAGTTAACTGAAAACCATTAACTGTTAGTTAATTAGGCTAGTTTACCTAAAGCTTCTTTAATTCTTCTTAATGCTTCAACCAGGCTCTCGTCTGATGCTGCATAAGATAAGCGGATATAGTTGTTGTTACCGAACGAATCGC
Source organism: Pedobacter ghigonis (assembly GCF_903166585.1). Lineage (GTDB taxonomy): Bacteria > Bacteroidota > Bacteroidia > Sphingobacteriales > Sphingobacteriaceae > Pedobacter > Pedobacter ghigonis. The sequence goes on along the minus strand of NZ_CAESCM010000003.1, from coordinate 478,965 downwards.
CACCTACAGTTGCTACGTGACCTACGTTTAGTAGATATAAAGCTAAATCAGCAGAATCTTTAATTACGTTGCCATCAGCATCTTTTTTACCAAAGAAAGAGCTGATTTCAGGGAAGAAGTAAAAAGCACCATCAGGCAGGTTGGTTTTTACACCTGGAATTTCGTTTAATAAGTTGTAAACCAGTTCTCTTCTGCGCAAAAAGGCTTCTTTCATTACTAAAACGCTTTCTAAGCCTTGTTCGTAAGCCACAATACCTGCGCGTTGTGCAATAGAGCAAGTACCAGAAGTGGTTTGTCCTTGTAACTTATCGTTTGCAGCAGCAATTTCTTTGTTTGCAGCAATGTAACCTAATCGCCAGCCAGTCATTGCAAATGCTTTAGAGAAACCGTTTACAATAATTACACGGTCTTTAATGCTATCAAATTGCGCAATTGATTCGTGCTTATCTACAAAATTGATGTGCTCATAAATCTCATCAGAAAGGATGTAAATATTCGGGTGTTTTTCGAAAACTGCTACTAAAGCTGCCAACTCTTCTTTGCTGTAAACCGAACCGGTTGGGTTACAAGGCGAAGAGAACATGAATAATTTACTTTTTGGGGTAATGGCTGCTTCTAGCTGTGCAGGCGTAATTTTGAAATTGCTTTCAATATCTGTATCGATAAAAACAGATTTACCTTCGGCAAGCGTAACCATTTCTGAATAAGAAACCCAGTAAGGTGTAGGGATAATTACCTCATCATCCGGATCAATTAATGTTAAAATTACGTTCGATAACGATTGTTTGGCACCTGTTGAAACCACGATCTGAGAAATATCGTAATCTAAATTGTTTTCTGTTTTAAGTTTATTTACGATCGCCTGGCGCAGGTCAGGATATCCCGGTACCGGCGAGTAGCGTGTATAATTTTCGTCTAATGCTTTTTTAGCAGCATTTTTTACGTGGTCTGGCGTGTTAAAATCGGGTTCACCAACGCTTAAACTGATTATATTAATGCCCTTTGACGCTAGTTCGCGGCCAAGTTTGGTCATTTTAAGGGTTGCAGATTCTGACAGGCTGTTGATTCTTTTCGATAAGGTGCTCATGGTTAATTACTTTGAGCGCAAATATATAAACCAAATATTATTCTGCACTAAAAAACCTATATTTTTCTCATTTAATTTATGCGATAAGCGTATTTTTGTACAAAAAAGCACTGTGTCGGTAAAGAAAAAAGCAATTGTATTGTCGTTAGTGGTGAGCGTTTTATTGATGCTGGCCAAGTTTACAGCTTATTTTATTACGGGATCTAACTCCATTTTAACCGATGCTGCCGAAAGTATCGTAAATGTAATTGCCGGCAGTTTTGCTTTTTACAGCATTTACCTCAGTACGCAACCCCGCGATGAAAACCATCCATACGGACATGGTAAAGTTGAATTCTTCTCTGCCTTTGTAGAGGGAATCCTGATCCTGATTGCGGGTGTTATCATTATCTTCAAATCATCCTACAACCTCATTTACCCACATACAGTAGGGCAATTGCTGGAGGGAACGCTGATTATTGGAATTACCGGACTGGTTAATATGATTGTTGGCTTATATCTTATTAATGTAGGAAAAGATCAGCATTCTATTACCTTGCAGGCCGATGGCAGGCACTTGTTAACCGATACCTATACCAGCGCTGCCATTGTGGTAGGCTTAATTCTGATTCAGCTAACAAATATTATTTGGCTGGACAGTTTGCTTTCTGTTCTGGTAGGTTTTTATATTGTTTACTCGGGTTATAAACTCACGCGTGGTTCGGTTGGGGGCTTAATGGATGAAAGTGACTTTACTTTGGTGGAAGAGGTGGTGGAAGTATTGCAGAAAAACCGCCATAACCCCTGGATAGATGTACATAACCTGCGCACACAGCAGTATGGCCCCGAATTTCATATCGATTGCCATGTAACTTTACCTTACTATTTCGATTTAAATAAAGTGCATCGCGAAATTTCGCAGATTGATGAACTCATCAATTCAAACGGTGTACGCAAGGCTGAGCTTTTTATTCATGCCGATCCCTGTTTGCCCGAATGTTGCCACTATTGTCATATGAGCGAGTGTCCGGTACGATCGGAAGCTTTTAGAAAAGAAATTGTGTGGACACCTGAAATTGTAATCAAAAATAAAAAGCATTTCGAAAATGAGCTACTTTAATGTCCGCGTGTACGGGCTCTTAATTAACCAGAATAACGAGGTTTTGGTAAGTGATGAAGAAGAATATGGCTTCCGTTTCAGTAAATTTCCCGGAGGTGGCTTAGAGTTAGGAGAAGGTTTGATAGACGGATTGAAGCGTGAATTTGTAGAAGAATGTGAGGCTGAAATTAATGTACTCTCGCATTTTTACACTACAGATTTTTATGAAAAATCATCGTTTAACGATAGTCAGGTGATTAGCGTGTACTATCTGGTTAAGGAAAAAGCACCCCTAAAACTGGCTTTTAAAGCTAAAATTTACGATTTCGATGGGAAAGGTGAAATTTTGCAGGCTTTCAGGTGGGTTAAAATTGAAGATTTAGCCATCGATGAAATCACCTTTAAAACAGATAAAACCGTAGCACAGCTTTTAAAAGATCAATATTCCGTAAATCATTAATTATTATGTCAGATACTTCAGAATTTCAAGCTCCAGATACCAACTTAAATTTAGCCGAACGCGATAAAAAAGTAATCTGGCATCCTTATACCCAAATGAAAAATGCTTTACCCCACATTCCGATTGTAAGGGGTGAAGGTGTTTACGTTTTCGACGAGAACGGTAAAAAGTATATTGATGCAGTTTCTTCGTGGTGGGTGAATATTCACGGTCATTCACACCCTTATATTGCACAAAAGGTTGCTGAGCAACTTAGCGTACTTGAACACGTAATTTTTGCCGGTTTTACCCACGAACCTGCTGTTTTGCTGGCTGAAAGGCTTTTGCCTATTTTACCGGGTAAACAAGACAAGGTTTTTTATACCGATAATGGCTCTACAGCCGTAGAAGTAGCGCTTAAAATGTGCCTGCAGTACTGGGATAATAAAGGTAAACCCAAAACCAGGATCCTGGCCTTTAAAAATGCTTACCACGGTGATACTTTTGGCGCCATGTCGGTTAGCGGACGCAGCATTTTTACCGATGCCTTTAACAGTTTGCTTTTTGATGTCGATTTTATTGAGCTGCCAAATGCTGATAATATCGAGGAGCTTACTGCTTATATTTCGCAGTTGACAGATACCGCCTGTTTTATCTTTGAGCCATTAATTTTAGGCTCGGGTGGGATGCTAATGTACGAAGCAAAATACCTTGATGAACTGGTTTCAGCTTGCAGAAAGGCCGGTATTTTAATTATCGCCGACGAGGTAATGACGGGTTTTGGTCGCACCGGAACTTACTTTGCCTGCGAAAAACTGAACCAGAAACCTGATATTATTTGTTTAAGTAAAGGTTTAACCGGAGGCACTATGCCTTTGGGAATCACTACCTGTACCGATGAAATTTTTGATGCCTTTTTAAGTGAGGATAAACTAAAGACACTTTATCACGGGCACTCATTTACAGCAAACCCTATAGCTTGTGTAGCTTCGCTGGCGAGTTTAGATATTTTACTGAAAGAAGAAACCCTGGCTAATATTAAGCGGGTAGAGGCTAAACATGCTGTATTTTTACAGGAAATAAAAGGGCACACCAAAGTAAAATCGGTTAGACAAACAGGCACAATTATCGCCATTGAATGGGAAACAGGTAATGAAACTTCTTATTTAAGTAACCTGCGCAACTTGTTGTATGCTTACTTTTTAGATAAAGGCATTATATTAAGACCTTTAGGCAATATCATTTATATTCTGCCGCCTTATGTGATCAGCGATGCTGACCTCGATTATATTTACGGTGCTATAAAACAGGCTTTAGCAGAAATTTAACGATTATACCGGGCGCATTCATTACGCCCGGTATAATGATGAGGATTAGTTAAGCTGCCGGCTCAAGATAATTTTTAAGCGCATCGTTAACAAAGTAGTTCCAGCCACCATTGAAGCTCGTTTTGGCAAAATCCGAACCGTTAGCAGCAAAGCTTTCTAAACCCGTATGAGTTAGTTTTAGTAAAGTTTTGTCGCCTTGCTCAAATAACTCCCAGCTTACCTGCGAGTTTCCGGGGTAACCATCATAACGCCAGCTGTAAACAAGTTTTTTGCCTTCAATAATTTCGGTTATTTCGCATAAATGCAGGTATTGAGGTCCATCGTCTGGTCCGCCGGTAAATTCGAATTTAAAACCAACTTCTGGCTTAAAATCTGCTAACTGGAAGTACCATTGTTTAATTTCATTATTATCGGTTAAAGCTTTCCATACTTTACTGATAGGGGCATTGTATACCCGTTCTACAATAAGTGGTTCGTTTTCCATTTTTATAGGGTTTAGTTTAAATTTTATTTCTGTTCGTCCTTTGACAGGTGTACTGCCAAAGCATCTAATTTACTGGTCCAGAAGGTGCGGTATTGCTCAACCCATTGCGCTACTTCTGCCAGTTTTTGAAACTGAATGTAACAATACCTGTCGCGACCTTGCTGCTTCATTTCAATTAAGCCACATTCTGTGAGCACTTTGATGTGCTGCGAAATAGCTGGTCTGCTCATGTCAAAATTTTCGGCAATGGCATTCAGGTTTAGCGTTTTATGGGTAATAAGGTTGATAATTTCTCTTCGAGTGGGATCGGCAATGGCCTGAAATACATCTCTTCTCATGATTATGTAAGTAATTACTTACGAATATAAATGTAAGGAATCACTTACGCAAATTTTTATACTACTTTTTAGTATTAATCTGTTTGTGTAGTCGGAAATTAGTGTCTTTTGTGCTTCACTGCTAGTTTTGGTGGTGCCACATTGCAGTAGGAAAGGGTAAGGGCATCAATAACCATTTCATCAGGAAGATCGGTTATTTCAAAAATAGTCCAGCCTTGCTTGCCCCAGGCACCCGTTGCAGGTTTTATCTTATCAGGCCTATAATCGCAGAAAACCGACTGGTCGATTACCGACAACTTAAATGTAGCACGCTTATGCTGAAGATCTAAACTGGCAAATATCTTTTTGTTTACCCGGAAAGAAGTTTTTTCAAAATGCGGCATTTCAACAACTTCATCGAATGAGCGGCAGTAAGTACGAAAGGTTGAAATATCCATACAGGTAGAGTTACATAGCTACAATTTATACAATTTTTGCGGGTATTGCGCCGCATGTGTTAAAATCAGGTTCAAAATATAACTGTTAGAAGGATAGGTGGATAAGTCGTTTTTAATTGGCGCTAATCCATCCGAAAGATATTGGGTATCGGTAAAATAGCCCATACCGTAAAACTGGCCTTTCTCTACTAACAGGCAACTAAATTCGTTGGCATCCCGGCCTTCATCAACCAGTGCAAAACTAGGCTGTTGTTTTTGAATATCTGCCAGTGCAGCATTTAGCTTCTTATTGTAAACTGTTACGGTTTCAATACCACTGCATGCTCCGAAACATTGCCCGTTTTCGTGCGCATAACATTTGGTTGCTGTTTTTTGGAGGTAACATAGCCTGGCGCAAAGCTGGTATTTATCAACCATCTGGTTTAAAAAATTATAACCTTCCAGCAGATTATTAAAACTCTGAAATGCGCGGTTGTTTTTTTTATGTTTATCAATCGCCAAACGCAGGTAGCCATTTTGATCCTCAAATACATACAAATCGTATTTGTGCTCGTAACGTTTCATGGCCCTGTTATTTTCGGGCCAAAGGCGTTTAATTTCATTGGCTTCTAAAATTAAAGCCATTAATTCGGTGCCGCATACCACAAAATCAACATGGTGTATGGTGCGCAGAAAATCCTGGCGCTGGCGGTTAGCGTTATTGCCGGTAAAATGGCTGATAACCCGTTTTTTTAGGTTTTTTGCCTTACCAACATACACAATTTTGCCTTTACTATCTTTAAAATAATAAACACCGGGCTGGTTGGGTAACCTTAAAATCGAAGCTTTATCTAAATGGGGCGGTAAAGCTTGTTCTTTCGAGGTTTTTTTAAGCATTTCTGCAATAATCCCCTTGTCATCACTCGCCAGCAGCAGATTGAAAAGAATACTGGTTGCATCGGCATCGCCGGCAGCCCTGTGCCGGTTGTATATCGGAATCTCGAGCGCGGTACAAAGTTTACCCAAACTGTAGGAGCCTTTGCCTGGAATTAATTTTCTGCTGAGCCTAACGGTACACAGTTTGGTGCACTGCAAATCGTAACCTGCCACTCCTAAATGATGTTTTAAAAACGAGTAATCGAAATTAACGTTGTGGGCTACGAAAACCTTATCGTTTAGCAGCTGGTAAATTTGCAAAGCTACATCATCAAAAACGGGAGCATCTTTCAGCATGGCATCATCAATCCCTGTAAGTGCAGTAATGTGCGCCGGAATAGCTATCCCGGGATTAATCAGCGTGGTGTACGATTCTACTATTTCATTCCCATCGTGAATGTTAATGGCAACTTCGGTAATGCCATTTGCTGAGGCATGACCGCCAGTGGTTTCGATATCTACAACTGCGTACAACATGGAATGAATTTTGACTACAAATCTATGCTAAAATAATTAGTATAAAAATAATTTTGATTATTTCTTTAGCATAAAAAAAGCGGTTACTTATCTAACGTAACCGCTGCTGTATTTTGTATGTTGGGTAATTACAGTTTGCTGAGCAATTTACTCAAATTGGGTTTAATGCCAAGGGTAATAGGAATGGTATTAAAAGTGCGGTTCTGTATTTTACCAAAACCGTACATGTAACTGGTTTCTACAAATAAATTCGCTCCGCCCAGGTTGTATTCAATACCTGCCCCGGCTTCGGCAATGCCCAAACCGTTCGATTTGTTGGATTGGGTAACTTGCAGTGTGGATGTGTTAACGCCGGCCTGCGGAGTTAAGATAATTCCGCCACCGGCACCAGCAAAGCCGTAAAAAGCCCATTTATCTACAATTTTCCGATAACCCAATGCTACATTTAAAAGGTAAGTGGTGGATCTGCCTTTTTGTAAAGTATAGGTGTAGCCAGCATCGGGGGTAATCTGGTTAAAAGTAAAGGCATGCAAGCTTACTTTAGGGTAGAGAAACAAACCGCCATCGCCCAGGCCTAAATTCAAACCCAGTGAAGTTGAAAATTTAGGTTTAAAATAATCAGAAGTTTCTCCCATTGGGAAAGCCAATCCGATACCACTCATCGAATACAGTTTATCAGGTCTGGTTTGTGCTTTTATCTGTGCTGATACTGCAGCAGATAATAAAAAGCCTGCAATCACTAATTTTAAATTCATATCTGGTTTTTTAATTTTCGGTCAGGGTGCCTACTTTTTGTAATAAACTGCTTATCGTAAAAGGCTTGCGCAAATAATCGTCGGGGTTGTAGCTTTGCGATACCACATAACTTTCGTCGAACCTAGCCGATGTAAGCATAACCGGTATGTTATTGCTCTCGCTGCTTAACTTTAACTCTTTAAACACAGCACGCCCATCCATTCCGTTCAACATAATATCCAGAATAATCAGATCAGGGTTAAAGTCCCTAACGGCTTTAAAAATAAACCGTGGAGATAAGAGCGGATAAACTTGGTAATTTTCGGTTTCTAATATCTCTTGCACTACCTCTAATACATCTGGATCATCATCCACAACCAATACTTTTTTCAAAACGGATAATCAATTAATTTATTAAATAGACTATCCTAATACAAAGTTTGTACAATAATGTTTTGATGAAAATAAAAAGAGGGAAGAGGCGCGTGTGAAAATTTAGCTAATTATAAGGTGTCTGGCGGGGTGTTTTCTCCGGTAAAGTTGCTTTTTACAAAGCGTGCGAATTGATCTTTATAGGCATCAAGAACGGTATATGCAATTTCGTTTGATAACAATATCTTATCGCCCAAAACGCTTTTAATATGCTGTTTGGCAATGATAACCGTTGGGCTGATCTGAATAAACGCAGAATGCTTTTTAAGCATATTCAGCATTTTGATAAAGTTCGACCTCGAGCTTAAAAAAGTATTGACAGTTGTTTTAAATTGTACATCATGGTCAATGTCTTCTACTGCAATTAGCTCATTCAGGTCAATTCTAACCAGATTGCCATCCTGACCTTGTAAAGGGATGTAGAAGAAATTTTCTTCAAAAATAGAAAAGGGATTAACTGCTTTTTTGCCCGTTGGGTATAAATTATTGATGGTTTTGGTGAAATGCAAAATAGAGTAGGGCTTAAGGAGGTAAGCATCTGCATCTACTTTAAATGCATCAATGGCATAACGGGCATGGGCAGTTGTAAAAACAAGGTGTTTTGTTTTTTGTCTGAGTAAGCCAGCCAGTTCAATGCCCGAAAGGGAAGGCATTTCCACGTCCAGAAAAATAATATCAACAGGATTGGAAGCAGAAATCTCTGCCAAAGCCTGAATGGGTTCGGTAAAAGTTTGAATAAGCTTTAAATCGGGAAGCTTATCCATGTATGCTATCAGACTCTCTAATGAATGGGGGTCATCATCGATAGCGATGCAACTTATTGACATTTTTGATAGGTTTAGATGACGCAAATTACAATTTCAGCACTTAAAAAGGAAAAAATTAACATTCCTTGCTGATTTTTATTTATTCGGCAAGGAAAATCATCATTTCTTTTGAAATTGTATTGTAATGTGGGATTTCCACGTAAAAATACTAAAGTTGATTGTCTTTTCTTAGTATGATCGATAATCTTACGCTAAAACAGTTGCCATCGGTTACTGCATATTTAAATTCTGCATCCTTACCATAGGTATAGGTTAAACGTTTTTTGATGTTCTCCAGGCCTGAATTTAAGCCCGAACTGTCTTTAGTATCTTTAATCAGGTTAGCCGTTTCGATAATCAGTTTACTAGATTCAGCTTTTATGCTTATTTCGGCAGGATAAATTTCATTTAGCAAATCTCCGTGTTTGAAAATATTTTCAACCAGGGTAATGAGCACCATGGGTATAATTTTAATGTGGCGGATTTCATCATCGTACCAGAAACGTAAACCTATACCGTGATTTTGGCGTAACTGATGCAAATTGATCAGGTTTTCTACCTGGTTAATTTCTTCTGCCAGCAATACAAAATCTTTGTCCTTATTGTTATCTACCGAATAGCGCATCATTTCTGAAAGCGAAAGGATAGTTTCTGCAGCAACAGGCGACGATTCGCGGGCGTTCTGGTAAATAAAATCCAAAGTATTAAACAGTAAATGTGGCTGTATCTGGGCTTTTAAAAATGCATTTTCGGATTTTGCGAGTTGAATAAGATTGTTTAGCCTTTGTTTTTCCAGCTCCTCGGTCTTTTTCCGCTCTTTAATATAACGCGTTAAAAAATAATAACCTGTAGAAAAACACATGAAATAAACGCAGCGGTATAAAGGCGCAGAGAAATAGACCAGATCGAGTGTTATCCTTCTCGATCCGGTATAATTGGTATAGTTGATAATGATATAATCGAGGCAGATGGAGATACTAAAATAAGCAGCAATTTCGACCAGGAGTAGTAATGGTAATTTCCATGCGGTTTGTTTGGGTTTGTTAAGGCCTATGGCTAAAACTATATGTGCATGTATATAAAAAGTGGTGATGTTGAGCGTGTAGTATAAAACATAGGGAGCCAAACGGCCAAACTTTCCATTAATTAAGCCTACAATAATGGCTTCGTAAAAGATAAAGACAAGCCAGATAATGATATGCAGTTTTTTACTGGCTATCCAGCTTAAAACGGGCCACTTTTTTTCTTTTTGTTTTGTTAGTTTCATTTGGTAAACGACTTGTAAATTGGGGAACGGCAAATACATCACCATCCAAAAAAAGCCCGGAGCTTATTGGTTAGTGATACGAAAATAACAAAAATTTAACTTTAAGAGCGGTTAGTTTTAATCGTTTTTTCTTTAATGTAGTCCTGGATGCTGTCGCGGTAACTGCTGCCAATATTGATAGTCAGGTTGTTAATCATCTTCAAAGTATTGCCCTCAACCTTCTCAATGTAGTTTTTTGCAATAATGAACGAACGGTGGGCTTGAGCAAAATTGGCGTAATTAAGGAGGATTACTTTGATTTCGGATAGGGCGATATAGGCGACAATTGTTTCATTTAATGTAAAAATTCTGACATAATTCTGAAGACTTTCTACCGCTACGATATCAGGATACCGCACTTTTATGAGGTTATTGTTGTCGTTTTTGTTTCTAACAAAGAAGTAATCATCCTCTTGTTTAAGGTTTATATTGGGTGTTGCCGGCCTTTTAGGAAAGAGCATGTTGATGGTTTCGGCGAAACGGGCAAAGGTGTAGGGCTTTAACAGGTAGGCACTGGCGTACATTTCGAAAGCTTCGTATGCGTATTTTGAATGCGACGTGGTGAAAATAAGTTTATCAGTTTTATGCCTGATTACTTTGGAAAGCTCCAGCCCGGAAATAAGGGGCATATCAACATCCATAAACATAATGTCGACTGCTTCTCCTGCTGTAATTTCGTTTAAAGCCAGCAAGGGATCGGTGTACGATTTGATAAGCTGGATATTGGCCAGTGCATTGATGTAAGATATTATACCATTAACGGCATGAATATCGTCATCAATTACGATACATGTTAGTTTCATTAAGTGCGTGTGTGTTAGTAGAGCTAAATTAGAGCATGCATTTTAATTTTAGAAATTAATTTTAACAGCGTAACCTTTTTTAACACTTTATGTCATAAATATGATACATAGTGTTTTTACAGCTCAAGATGTTTGCTTCAGTAGGTTTTAAAGGCAATGTTTTGTAGCAACAAAACACACAGGAGTGTGATTTAATTCGTTGTAAAACAATATATTATATTTTGAATCGTAATATTTTATAGATATATTTATTAAGCGAATTATCATCCCGGAATTTACCTAAACACAATATCTCATGAAAAACAAAATCCGTACAACCAACCGGTTAAATGTGTCAATTACCAAAAAGGTTATTGAATTGCAAGAAAAAGGTTACGATTGTGATTTCTTGTTATTGGCCAATAATAACCTGCTTTGTATGCAAACCAATTTTAAATATCCCTTAAGCACTGTTGCCATTAAACAAATGGAACATGGCTACGATCTGTTTAGCCATTCATATAAGCATGTACATACCATCGAAACCGGTAATGGCGAAAAAGGCGTATTGCTTACAGAAGAAGCTCTTTAGTAAGCGCCAGCTTACATTTACCAGCATCGCTCTCTTTTATTTTTCCGCTCTTTTTTAATCTGTTTGTTTTTAAAGGCCTATGTTTATTCGTTAGCCTGAGTAGATTCTTTTAAAAAAATAAACAGAGAATTATTTTTGTTTAAATTTTAAGCAATATATTTGAACAAAATATAATGACTTACTCTATTTCAGACCTGGAACAGCTTTCGGGCATCTACGCGCATACCATCAGGATTTGGGAGCGCCGCTATGGTGCTTTAAGTCCCGCGCGCTCGCAGGGGAATACCAGGCTGTACGATGACAACCAGTTAAAGCGGTTGCTGAATATTGTAAGTTTAATTAAAAGCGGACTAAAGATTTCTAAAATCTGTTCGCTCTCTGATGCCGAAATGAACAGGCTGCTTGATCAGGAATTTGCCCAGGCACCAGATGATGAGCATAGCGAATATTATATTTCGCAACTGGTAAGGCACGGTATTGCTTTTGATGAGTTTTCTTTTTACCGCCTGTTAGATGAAAGCATAGATGGCTTAGGGCTTTCGGTTTGTTACCGTAAGGTTATTTATCCTTTGCTGATGCGTTTAGGTTTAATGTGGCGTAAAGACGATATTTGCGCGGCACACGAACACTTTTTATCCAATATTATCCGCCAGAAAATATTTACCCATATCGATAGTATTCCCGTTCAAAAGGGTGCGGGACCTAAATGGCTACTTTTTTTGCCCGAATATGAAGACCATGATATCGGGTTGCTTTTTGCCAGTTATATGTTGCGCATACATCACCAGCAGGTAGTCTTTTTAGGTAGTAAAATGCCTTTAGCTGCTATTGAACAAGTTTATCCGGTATTGAATGCAGATCATGTGCTCATTTTTATGGTTAAAACACAAGCTCCGGTTAAAGCTCAGCAATATATCAATCAACTATCGGCCATATGTGCATCCGCTCAGATCCACCTCGCCGGAAATAGCCAGGTTATTAGCAAATTAAAAAACATTGATCACATCAATTGGTTTAAAACACTTGATGAATTTGAACAATCTATCCAATTCCAAGCCGTACATGAAAGAAATTTTTGATCAACTATCTGCCGATTGCAGCAGGCTAACCACTAAAAGATATAGTACCAGTTTTTCTTTTGGTATATATATGCTCGGAAAGGAATTGCGCCTTCCCGTTCATGCTATATACGGTTTTGTGCGCCTGGCTGATGAAATAGTAGATAGTTTTCATCGCTATGATAAAAAGTTACTGCTCGATAAATTTAAACAGGATACTTTTGAGGCGATTAATCTGGGAATCAGCTTAAATCCGATCCTGAATTCCTTTCAAAAAGTTGTTAATCAGTATACAATAGATCACGAACTGATCGTTCTCTTTCTGAAAAGCATGGAAATGGATCTTTCGGAAACCAAATATACTGCCGAGTTGTATAACGAATATATTTTGGGTTCTGCAGAAGTTGTAGGTTTAATGTGTTTGAAAGTATTTACCAATGGCCAAATTGCCGATTACGAACGATTAAAGCCCTATGCTATGAAACTGGGCTCAGCATTTCAAAAAGTAAATTTTCTGCGCGATGTGAAAGCTGATCATCAGGGTTTAAAGCGTAATTATTTTCCAAATGTTAATCTGGCTGCATTTTGTGATACCCAAAAACAAGAGATAGAAACCGAAATAGAAGAAGAATTTGATGCAGCCCTTGCAGGTATTAAGCTTTTGCCGGCAAGTTCGCGGAATGGGGTGTATCTAACCTACATCTACTATAAAAAGCTTTTTGTAAAAATAAAACGGTTAAGCGCCGAAAAAATCATGACTGAAAGGATTAGAATTTCAAATACGCGTAAAGTTGGTTTGATGTTTGATTCAATCATCAGGAACAAGTTAAATGTAATATAAATGGAAGAACACGTTATATTGGTAGATGGCGAGGATGTGCCCCGGGGGCAGATGGAAAAGATGAAAGCACATGAAGTAGGGGCATTACACCGTGCCTTTTCTGTGTTTATTTTCAATTTTAAGCGGGAATTGCTCCTGCAGCAAAGAGCCAAAAGTAAATACCATTCGGGAGGTTTATGGACCAATACCTGTTGTAGTCACCCGAAAATTGGCGAAAGCAATGTTCATGCAGCTAAAAGGAGGCTTAAAGAAGAAATGGGGATGGAGTGCGAGATTAGCTACCTTTTTAAATTTACCTACAAGGCCGAATTTGATAACGGATTAACCGAGCATGAAGTAGACCACGTTTTTTTCGGAATGACGGACGAACTGCCGCTTATCAATCGGGAAGAAGTAGAAGACTTTAAGTATATGGATTTAGTGTCCTTACAGGAAGATATTAACCTTAATCCTCAGGCTTATAGCCCCTGGTTAAGGATTTGTTTGGATAAAGTTGTAAGGCATGCTTCAACTGCCAGAACAAAAAACGGGCATACAGCCTAAGCCATATACCCGTATCTAAATTAACGCTCTCGAGGACAAATATAGGAGTAGTTTAGAAAATTGCAATAGTTTTAACATTTCTTTTACTTTAAGATTATACTTGGATGCTCAATTTGAGCCTTCGCCTCAAAAATAAGTTCTTAGTAAAGAGGGATTTAAGCTTTAGGCTTAACCTTGAATATTTTTTTTCAATATGTTTTACCTGTGTACTGAGTTGTTAAAGACTTAGCTTAACGATCTTTTTTATAGCAGGGAATAAGCGGCAGGCTCTCCGAAAGAAATAAATACTTTTTCTGGCTTGCAATTTGGCTAAGCAGGAAACATTTTGATTATATTTATGTTAATCAAAATGTATTTAATTGCTAACTGTTATGGAAAGATCAGAAATTATATCTCTACTCGAGGTAATCAATCAACAGGTGAGTTCCTCTATTCTGGGCGGCATGGAAGAAGATTACGAAGAACTGGAAAGCCTGGGACTAATCAAAATTAACCGCGAATCGGTACAATGGTCGGCAGCAATGACCCCTACAGGGAATGAATACCTCGGGCACGATTAGCCTTGTATGATTTAAAGCATCATTCTCTCTCTAAAATATATTGATAAAGTACTTGCCCGGGAAATTTTAATCATTTTCTGGCTGACTAAACTTTGACCAAATAATTGCTTTAATTCTGTTAAATTTGCCGCTAGTTTAGAATGCTACATTCCATAAATTAAATGTCGTTCTATCCGTGTTTATGAACGATTTACAACTAAGAACAGTAAATGTAACCAGGTACGTTACGCCATTGCGCGAGGGAGGTTCGATGCCTGCCATTGCCGAGGCCGACGATAACTTTTTATATGTACTGAAATTTCGCGGGGCTGGTCAGGGGCCAAGAGCGCTGATTGCCGAATTAATTGGTGGCGAAATTGCCCGGATTTTGGGTTTGCGCGTACCTGAACTGGTATTTGCCAATCTCGACGAAGCTTTTGGCCGTACAGAACCTGATGAAGAAATACAGGATTTGCTAAAAGCGAGTGTAGGATTAAATCTTGCGCTGCACTATTTATCAGGTGCCATTACCTTCGACCCAACGGTTACCACTGTTGATGCAACCTTAGCCTCGCAGATTGTGTGGCTGGATTGCTTTTTAACCAATATGGACCGCACCTGCAGAAATACCAATATGCTGGTTTGGCACAAGGAGCTCTGGTTAATCGATCACGGTGCTTCACTATATTTTCACCATTCGTGGCAAAATTGGGAAGAGCAGGCTATTAAACCCTTCTATTTGGTTAAAGATCATGTGCTGTTGCCATGGGCAACCGAATTAGAAGCGGTAAATGAAACTTTTAAAGCCATACTTACGCCTGAAAAAATTGAAGCTGTGATTGCGTTAATTCCGGATAACTGGCTGGAAGGTGAAACTAATTTTAGCAATACAAACGATCACCGTAAAGCTTACGCACATTTTTTAACCACCAGGTTATCACATGCCGATACCATTATAAAAGAAGCACAATATGCAAGAGAAGTTCTTATTTGAGTATGCTGTGATCCGTGTGATGCCAAGGGTAGAACGCGAAGAATTTATCAATGTGGGGATTATACTGTTTTGCGCTAAGCAGAAATTTTTAAAGAGCATTTTTGTCCTGGATGAAGCGCGCATATTAGCCTTTTCACCTAAAATCGACTTAGCCGAACTGAAAGCCAATCTTTGTGCTTTCGAAAGGATCAGCACCGCTGCAAAAGGATCGGGGCCGATTGGTCAATACGATCAGGCTTCGCGTTTCAGGTGGCTTACCGCTACCCGGAGCACGGTTGTACAATGCTCAAAAGTACATCCCGGGCTTTGTGTTGATGCAGGAGAAACACTACTGAGGTTACACCAGGAGCTGGTGCTGTAATCAGTTAAAAATTTGCAGTTTAACAGTTAAGCCATTCAACAATTAAACACTTCATCTATTGCCAAAAGAATATTTTAAACAACTTCAGGATTTGCTCAATATAGAGCGCGAAGAAGATTTACAGTCTTATTTAAAGCTTACCGAAAATACTTCTGCGGTCGATAGGAGGGCATTGGGCTTAACCTGGTACCCTATAGCCATCAGAAATACGGAGATAGGCAGAGGTGATTACCTTACCGTAGAACTCGAACGCACTACGCATCAGGATTTTTCGCATCAGTTCAGGTTTGGATCATCGGTGGTTTTGTTTTCCAATCACGATGCCAAAGAAGACCGCATTGAAGGGGTAATTACCCACCAGAGCGGCAGTCGGATGAAAATTACTTTCAGGGTAGATGAACTGCCCGATTGGACAAGAGATGGAAAACTAGGGGTTGATTTGTTGTTTGATAACAACAGTTACGACGAAATGCAGGCTGCCCTAAAACAGGCTACACATTTAGCCGAAAACGAGTCAGAAAATAAACTGATCCGCATTTTAACACAGGGCGATAAACCTTCCTTCCGTGGCGAAGAGAAGTTTATAATTCCCAACACCTTAAACGAATCGCAACAGCTTGCGGTTAATAAGATCATTTCGGCCGATCATCTGGCCATTGTACATGGGCCGCCGGGTACCGGAAAAACCACTACACTTGTTCACGCCATTAAATCGTTGGCTAAACATAGCGATCAAAAGATTTTAGTGGTAGCGCCCAGCAATACTGCTGTTGATTTGCTGACCGAAAAATTAGCTGCCGAAGGATTAAAGGTAATCCGGGTAGGCAATCCGGCCAGGGTATCAGAAAAATTGCTTGCGGCTACACTTGATCATCAAATGGCTGGTCACCCGGATATGAAAACCATTAAAGCGCTTAAGAAACAGGCCAGCGAGTATAAAAACATGGCCCACAAATATAAGCGTAGCTTTGGTAAAGCAGAACGCGACCAAAGGAAAGCCTTGTTTGATGAAGCCCATAAAATTGGCAGGGAGGTAGAAAAAACAGAGCAGTATATTATGGATAACCTGTTTACCAAAGCCCAGATTATTACGGCAACTTTGGTTGGTGCAAACCATTATACCGTACGTAACTTAAAATACCAAACCATTGTAATTGATGAAGCCGGACAAGCATTGGAACCTGCTTGCTGGATACCCATATTAAAAGCACAAAAAGTAATTTTGGCTGGCGATCACTTTCAGCTTTCGCCCACAATAAAATCAAACGAAGCATCCAGAAATGGCTTAGGCAATACTTTACTCGAAAAAACTGTAGGCCTTCATCCTGAATCGGTTGTGTTGTTAAACGAACAATACCGGATGAATAAGGATATTATGGGTTATTCTTCTAAAGTATTTTATAAGGATGCATTACAGGCACATCATTCGGTGGCTAATCAGTTGCTTTTTGCAAATGATGCACCCATTAATTTTATGGATACTGCCGGTTGTAGTTTTGAAGAAAAATTAGACGGAACCAGTACCACAAACCCTGATGAGGCTTCTTTTTTGATCAGACACTTAACACATCTGGTAGAAAATTTGCTGGCAGCAAATAATCCGGCTCCGTTTCCGTCGGTAGCCATTGTTTCTCCATACAAACAACAGGTACAAATTTTAAATTCCCTGATTAATGAAAATGACAGTTTAACACCTTACCGTAATCAAATTGCCGTAAACACCATCGATAGTTTTCAGGGGCAGGAGCGTGATGTGGTGTACATTAGTTTAACCAGGAGCAATGCCGAAGGCACAATCGGATTTTTATCAGATACCCGACGGATGAATGTGGCAATGACCAGGGCAAGAAAAAAGCTTGTGGTAATTGGTGATAGCGCTACATTGTCTAAATCAAAATTTTATGCAGATTTTATTGCATACACCGAAAAACTGGGCGGATACCACAGCGCATGGGAGTTTATGGACCTGTAAGGAAATAATAAGATCAGTTGAAGTGAAAAGACAATAAAATCATTATTTTTACCTGTGTCATCTTAATCCCCAGGAATCTAAATGCCAGAATAAGTGCAATTTGCAGTATGATGCTATGGCTAACCTGGATGAAGTATAGGTAAATTACATTTTTTCCGAAATGGTTGAAAACATTAAAATTCTAATTGCCGATGATAGTGAGCTGATGAGGCTCTTACTGAAGCGGATTTTTGCTAAATGGATAAAATCTCCGGTCATTTCCGAAAGGAGTAATCTGTCCGATACGATGGAGTTACTGGGCAAGGAGCAGTTTGATTTTGTACTTTTAGATATTAATATGCCTAAAGGAGACAGTTCTCCAAACATAGTAAGAGAAATGCTGAGCATACAGCCAGCTCTTAAAATCTGTATGTTTAGCGGCAACGACAAGGCCGCACTCGAACAAAATTTTTTAGCGGCAGGCGCAATTGGCTTTATTCAAAAAGACGAAAACCTGAGCACATCGTTGGAGCAGTTAATTAAAAAAACCTTTAATTGAGAAACTGTTTAAATCTCTGCGCAATATCAAATGGGCGAGACACTGCCCAAAGCACCTGACAGAGCTGTGAATTTTTATTCGTTTTTAAACAGTTTCTAAGCTTTTTCCAGCTTCTTTTCTTCATTAATCTTACCCGAAATAGTTGCTCCGGCAATCAGCAATTCGTTGGTGATCATTTTGGTATATTCGGTAATTTCTGATTTAAAATCTTTTACCGACGATCCCGACCTGATTTCTTCGAGCCTTTTTTCCCATTGCCCGGTAAGCTCGGCCTGTGCAATTTGCTTGTCTTTCACCACCTCATAAACGGCCAGCCCCTTATTGGTTGGTACCAGATTTCGTTTTTCGCGGGTAATGTACTCGCGGGTAATTAAGGTTTCTATAATCGAAGCACGTGTTGCGGGTGTACCTAAACCACTATCTTTCATGGCATAACGCAACTCCTCATCTTCAATCTCTTTACCACAGGTTTCGAGGGCTTTTAGCAGAGATGCTTCGTTATACATTGATTTAGGCTTGGTTTGTTTCTCCAGCAGTGTTTTTTCGTTGATAGGTAAAAGTTCGCCAACAACTACTTTAGGTAGTGCAGCATTATCTTCATCCTTTTTATCATCTTCCGGATCGTTAAATACCGCCCTCCAGCCCGCCGAACGGATTACTGTTCCGTTAGCAACGAAAGTAACACCCGATTGAATGGTAATTTTGGTCAGGTCTTTCAGACATTCCTGGTGAAAAGCCTCAATCATCCGGCCAACTACCATGTCGTAAACTGCCTGTTTATCTGGACTAAGTCCGTAAGCTTGCTCGCCCGTTGGTAAAACGGCATGGTGATCGGTTACTTTTTTTGCATTAACACTTCTTTTGTTCAATGTTACGGTTTGTAAAAACTGCGCCTGTTTTCCAAAATCAGGATGATCGGTAAATTTAGCAATCAAATCAGGCACGCCGGCGTACACATCATCGCCAATATAGCGTGAGCCTGTACGTGGATAAGAAACGAGCTTGCTCTCGTATAAATTCTGTAAAATATTAAGGGTTTGATCGGCTGTATAGCCTTTCTTCTTATTGGCCTCCTGTTGTAAGCTACTTAAATCGTGCAATAACGGAGGTGGTTCCTTTCGTGGTTTGGCCTCTACAGCGGTAATATTACCACCAGTAGGGAAACCCGATGCCACATCTTCTACCAGGGCAAAAAGTTTTTCAACTTCTTCTTTATCCTTGTAGTTTGAGGTAGATACGGCCTTAAACACCTGTTCATCTTTGCTTAACAGAATAGCGATTTGATAATAGGTTTGCGGTACAAAATTTTTAATCTCCAGGTAGCGCGCACAAATCATGGCAAGAGTAGGCGTTTGCACGCGGCCAAGCGAAAGCACAGTACGGTTTCCTGCCGAAATACTTAAGGCCTGCGTGGCATTCATACCAACCAACCAATCAGATTCAGAGCGGCAGTGGGCAGAATTAAATAAAGTATCGTAATCGGTTCCCGGTTTTAAATTCCTGAAACCATCTTTTATAGCTTCATCTGTTTGAGAGGAAATCCACAGGCGTTTAAACGGTTTTTTACATTTTAGGAAGTAATAAATGTACCGGAAGATTAATTCACCTTCACGCCCGGCATCCGTTGCTACAATAATTTCTGTAGCCTCATCAAAAAGTTTCTTAATGGTATCGAGCTGCTTTTTTACTGCAGGATCATCAACAAAGCCATCTTTGGTTTTGATTTTACGGATAGCCAGTTTAAATTTTTGTGGCAGCATGGGTAAATGTTGCTTACGCCAGCCAATAAAACCATAATCCTGTGGTGGTGCCAATTGCAGTAAATGACCGAATGCCCAGGTAAAAGAATAGCCTTTACCCTCAATGTATCCGTCTTTTCTGGTGGTTGCCCCGAAAACTTTAGCAAGCTCACGGCCAACAGATGGCTTTTCTGCAATTACAATCTTCATTAAATAGTCTTATCTTTTCAAACCTCAAATATGCTTAAAATAATGGCAAAGGGCTCAATAAAATTACTCACAATAGGCCGCTGGCCGATCTTAATGTAATGGCCTGGTATGGATTTGGTTAAATGTCAAAGGTTTACAGTCGTTTTTTTGGTTCCAGTTATCTTTATCAAAAAAAAGCGCGCTACAGCTTATAGATTTAATTGAAGAATAAGGCTGAAATCATCATTTTACTTTGATTTGTTGCTGCGCACTGCAGGAAGGTTTCAAAGTAACTTTGATTTGCCGCTGCGCACGGCAGGAAGGTTTCAAAGTAAAATGGACAATTTAAGCTTATTAAGGCTTTACGCATTGTAAGCAAACAAAAGAGGGGGCTATTTGTCCATGTTGTAGATTTAATATGAATGGGATTAACAAATTGCCGGTATTTTACTCTAATTATAAAAAACGGATTAAGCCTGAATGGAGAAAACTTACGAACTGGAAGGAGAACTGATTAAAGTAGGCCTCGAACCGAAAATTATCAGGGTGTATAGTAATGCTGCTTTATGGCAATACCTGAGTGTTAGGCCAGATATTCGTTTTAACCAACTTGCAGATACTATTAAAGCCGATTATAAAACCGAGTTTGGGCAAGGGCTTGCCATTAGTAACCGCTCGTTAATTGCGGAGATTTTGGTACACGTGTATTGCGATTACCTGGGTTTGTCTTTTAACCGTTTGGTAAAGGTAAAGTGGATTCAAAGCCTGGTTAAAAAGCTGTTGAAACGAGCCGAAGTGGTTGATTGTGGCGAAAAGGAAGCAGACGGAAACAGATGGGTATGGGATTTACTTGCCCCATGCACACCCGTTTTTATCAAACTCCTGCCCAAAAATATGAATGCAAAAAATATTAAGCACCATTAATCAACCTGTGCGGCTAAAACTCCTTCCTGATTTAAGGCTACGCTAGCCGCCAGTGTTTCGTTTAAAAAAGAAGAATGGTATAATTGATCGGAATTATTGATAAACAATACTGTGCGATCGGATATGTTGTTAATTACCTGATCGGCCAGTTTCGCTGATACCGCCGGACAGCCCTGACTTCTGCCTAAGCGGCCAAGTTCATTGATGGTATGCTGAGAAACATAATCAGCACCATGTACCACAATTGATCTTTCGCGTGCTTTATTGTTAAAACCCTGGTCCATACCATCTAATTTAAGCGAACGCCCATGCTTTCCATAATAGATTTCGCCGGTTACATAAAAACCCAAACTGCTTTGGTTAGAGTTTACGCTGTTCGAAAAATGTGCAGGTTTATCGCCGCCACTGTTTTGTCCATGCGCAACCCAGGTATTCATAATCAGCTTTTTCTGTGCTAAATCGATGATGTACAATCGCTTTTTGGTGCTTTCCTGGTCGAAATCGGCGATGGTTAAAATGGATTTGGCACTTAATAAACCCGAATATTTCATGTTATAGAAACCGGTTAGTGCCTTTTCGAAAACCTGTTCGTTTAATCCCGCCGAATCGAGATGAACGCTATGGTAGAGGTTGGTAATATATTGATTGTAGAGGCTATCGGCAGCAATGTTTTTTACCGCCTGTTGTTGTGTTTGTGGAAGCTCCACGGCTTTCCAACTTGTTCCGACAATGCTCATCCCCACTAAAAAAATCGCAGCAATGCCCAGGATTTGTTTCTTCATTCAGTATTGTTTGATAATGAGTTATTTATACGGTGGTTTCTCCCGAATGTTGCCCTAACAGGAAATATGGACCTGGAAACAGGGTTTGTTTTACACTCTTGTGACTTAAAATGGTAAGATATAGCTTTGAGGAATAAGGAGTTGAGTGGTTTAAATGGGTTGGATGTTGCTTAAGTTTCCAGCAGATTTCGAAGACGGCGCTGATGTATTGGGTTCTATTATTCTGTGTTGATTATCTTAAATCCGTGGGAAAGGAATTGAATGTATTGCACTTTATAGTTCCCGCAGATTTCGCAGAGACCGCTGAATGAGATTGGTACATTTATCAGCGCTAATCTTCTTTAATCCGCGGGAGAAAATAATTTAATGTATTGGGCATTGTTGTTCCCGCAGATAGTGCTGATTATTATTCTGTGTTGATTATCTTAAATCCGTGGGAAAGGAATTGAATACATAGCACTTTATAGTTCCCGCAGATTTCGCAGAGACCGCTGATTGAGATTGGTACATTTATCAGCGTTGATCTTCTTAAATCGGCGGGAGAAAATAATTTAATGTATTGAACTTTGTTGTTCCCGCAGATTTCGCAGAGATCGCTGATTGAGATTGGTTCATTTATCAGCGTTGATCTTCTTAAATCCACGGGAGAAAATAATTTAATGTATTGGGCTTTGTTATTCCCGCAGATTTCGCAGAGATCGCTGATTGAGATTGGTCCATTTATCAGCGTTGATCTTCTTAAATCGGCGGGAGAAAATAATTTAATGTATTGGGCTTTGTTGTTCCCGCAGATTTCACAGACTGCGCTGATGTATTGGGTTCTATTATTCTGCGTTGATTATCTTAAATCCGTGGGAAAAGAATTGAATGTATTGAGCTTTATAGTTCCCGCAGATTTCGCAGAGACCGCTGATTGAGATTGGTCCATTTATCAGCGTTGATCTTCTTAAATCCGCGGGAGAAAATAATTTAATGTATTGAGCTTTGTTGTTCCCGCAGATTTCACAGAAAAAGACGCAGATTGTGTTAATATCTATTCTGTATGAAAAAAAGCTATAACAAATCTTTAAATCTAATTACCTACTTTTGGCGTATAATTACAATCTATGCCAAACCAAGAAAATGATTATTCGTTCTGGACGAAATACAAAAGATTTGCCTCTACTGAAATCTTAATGTACCTGATCATGATTATTGGTATCGCCCTCGGAATTATTTTTTTAAGCTAAGCGCCAGTTTCAGGTAATCGGCTCCGTTTACGTCGTTAATAAACTTCGAAAATTCTTCGTACTGGTTTGCCGGAAAGGTGCCATCGTTTAACACAAATTTGCGGTAATAAGTAAGTTTATTGCCACTAACGCTGGTTTTGCTGGTGTACTGACCAAAAGCACTCTTGAAAGTCTTATCCTGTGCTGCAATTAAGCTTGTATCTACGCCGTCAGGAAGGGTATAAACAATCGTATCTTCATCGGTATAGCCGCGGTTAATATACACAGGCAGGGTTCTGTTCCTGATTTCGGGTGCCGATTTTTTAATGTTAAAGGCATTAACCTGCAAAAACATCTTATCACCATTTACAGGAGCATAATTTCTGATATTAAGGCTCACTTCTTCAGTTAGTTTCGGATCGGCATCTTTCTTTTGTGCCAAAACCACTGCATCAAAATCAATGTTATCGATATTGTAGGCTTCTTTTAATAGCTTATGCTGCTCTGTTACCGATTTGCCAATCAGCGATTCCTGGTTGTCGTATTGTGCACCTGAATAAACGGTATTCATTTTACCCGATATGCTTCCGTTGCTGGCAATGATTAGGTTAGCTGTTCTGATTTGCTTGTTTTCGGCTGTGGTTAGCTTAGGAGTATGTAGCAATTTGCCACCATCGGCAGTGCAAGCCAATACCAGTCTGTCGTCGGTAAAATCGCTTAAAAACCCAAATGGTATTTTCTGACTGGTGCATTCGAGCCAGGTAGTATCGCCTTTTAAAGGCATACACAGGATGATGTGGTTGCCCTGAGCCATGCTTGCATAATTCGGGTTCAGGCTTTTCTTTTCCGAGCCGGCTTCTACTACGCAATAGTACGAATCAATATCGGCGGCTTTTAGTAAGCTCTGCATGTAATTAACCAGTGCTTTACAATCGCCATAGCCCAATCGGTCTACCTCGCTGGCAGCAATGGGCTGGAAACCACCAATCCCGATCTGTACGCTAATGTATCTTGTTTTTTCCTGCAGGTATTGGTAAATTTTACGGGCTTTATCTTTATCTGTTTTTTCTGCTTTTACCAGGTCTTTAACCATTTGTACGGTAGCGGGCGATAATGGCGTGCGGGTAATTAACAAATCGTCGTATATCCATTTGCCCAGATCCTGCCAGCTGGTGTAATTGCCTTTATGACCATAGTAGTAAAACTCTTGCGGGGCAATTTGAATGCTGGTGCGGTAAGTTTCGGGGTCAGGGCTATAGGGCTCGGTTCTCACTGCTAAAACATTGTTAACTTTCCAGGTGCTTTTCTTCTGTTTCTCATCTGTGATCACTTCTGGCACGCCACTGTAGTTCTGTGTTTTTATCCTTACCTGATCAGTTGGTTTGCTGATAAAAGTATAGCTGCTCTTTTCTACCGAAACATCGTTGGCTGGTTTGGGAGTCCAGTCGGGGATAAGCAGGTTTTGTTTGTTTCTGATTTCGTAATTGTAAACTACGGTATAAGGGTACTGGCTTACCGATGGCAAATAATGCTTCACACGGCTATCTACAAAAAGCGAGAAACCATCGGCTGCACTTACATCTGTAAAATCATTCTGGGTAAACTTATTGGTTAACTTGCCCACAGCATTGTAAACTTCACCTTTTATACTTTTTATGGAGATGTTTTTATCATAAAAGATTACAAGGCGTGCTTCATCTTCACCATTTTCGTTAAAAACAGTGATCGCTTTTTTAACGCTCATCATCACATTATCCGGCGAGCGCATATCGATGGTGGTTTCTTCGTTACGGATGCAGGCATTGGCGCGGTTACGCAAATTGGCAGGAACAAGGTCGGTATCGTAATTATCCTGGGCAAAGCCAGTAAAAGAAGCGAGCAATAAAAGGGAAAAGGTAAGTAGTATTCTCATTTTAGTTTACTTCTTTAATAAAAATTCTGTCTTTTGGTTTTGGATAATCCTGCTGTAAAATTCTTTAAGGAAAAGATATTCATCTGGCTGGTAAATAGCATTGTTAAACTGTAAAACCTGATTTAAGCTAATGCTGTCTTCTTCTAATTTGCTCGACAAAATATATCTGCCACCATTATTTGGTAAAGCAATAGCCATATCTTTTGGCTTTTCCTGCAACTGGTATTTGGCTGGTAAAGTAATATTCAGGGTAATGCGTTCGTCAGATCCTGCACCCAAATCAACCGGGTAGGTACGCTCATTTAAGTTGAAAGGGTTTTTGGAAATCGGATTGATGAAAAAAGGACTGAAATAAAACTGATTCTGGTTCGAACCATCGTTTATGGTAAACTCCACTTCGTATTTTTCAGTCAGCAGGTTTTCTACGCTATCAAGATTCGAGATCTGGTGATCTGTTATTTTAATCCGCGTTAAGCGTTCATCCAGCTTTTCTACATATTCATCTGGCGAAGTATAACGTAAAATATCGCGTCTTTTGTTAAATGCCGAGTAGCCCATCGAATGGGTGGTAAGTGTGCCTACAATTTTACCATCGGTGGTCATTTTTCCCGAAAGAATATAGTTGGTAACCGACTTCATGCTCGCTTTTAAGTCAATCCAGTATGACGGTTTTTTGAGGTTAATTACACGTCCCTGATCGTTAATGCACCTTAGTGGTAATAGTCCGAATGGTAAAAGTGGTTCTGTAGCATCTAGCAGATAACTTTTATCACCAATATTTACTTTGGCAACCAGATAGTTAAAGTCGCTCATTACGGGGTAAAGCTTGTTTACCGTTCCATTATCGCGTGTAGAAAGAATAACGGCTTCGGCATCTAAATCAGCAGCCGAAAGCGCAGCAATTAAACTCAGATTGATATCTGCTACGTTACCGGAGCGTGTTTCGAGTGCTTTTTTAATGTTATCGGGCGAGTACTTTCCGTAATAATTATCCCATTTGATCTGTTTTTTGATATAATTGAATACAGCCTTTGCTTTTTCGAGCTCATCAGAAGCACCTTTGGTAATTCCGGGGATAAGGTCTTTAAAAAGGTCTTTCCTTTTCATCTGCGAGCCCAGCGATTTATCAGTCGACAGCTCGTGGTCGATATCTTTCCAGGTTTTGGTATAAGAAGTTTTGCCTCCGTTTAAATTCTGAACATCGGAAAGCTCAAAATAAATCGCAGACTTAAAGTTACTGGGAGCCGTCATGTTGTCTTCCTCAATAAATGCAGGAATATTTTTCATGAGGTAAGTAATTTTCGAACAATCGATAGCGGCACCCGATAAGCGCAGGCATTCTTTGCTTAGCTCTACTTTTTGATCGGTAAGTTTTTGAAAGCCCCGTAACGAAACGTTATAGTTATAAATTCCGGGAATATAAACCAGGTATTCGCTGTTTACTTTAGGGATGTCGCCCTGAAATTCCCAGGTTTTAAAATTGAACAGGTTTGGCGATTTTAAAATGTAACTGTATTCGATTACCGAGCCTTCTTTCAAATTAGGAAGGGTAAATTTGGTTAAGCGGGTATATTTAGACCGGTTTTCGGTAAAAACTGCTTTTCTATCCATTACTGTTTCTACAAAGTTGTTATCGATTAAGTTAAAGGTAGAGGCCTTTAAATCGCTGATGGTTTCTTCGCGGCTATCATCCTTATACATTGGAATCACAATATTGGCTTCTTTAAAACCCTCTTTATTGTAGATTTTCATTTTTACATGGTGCTCAAAAACCAGTACAAGGCTATGCGTATTGTCATCGAGCTGTATAGATGCAGTACCAAATTCCTTTAAAACAATGGCATTGGCATTGCTATCAAGCGTTTTTCTGTCGAATTGATAATCATCGTGGGTAACAGCCCCGTAAGTAAAGTTTTGAGCGTAAGTGCTTAACGATAAAAAAAACAGGATAATCAGGGTGGATATATTCTTCATTAGAGCGTATATAAATTGGCGCAATTTAGGTGTAGCAATTAAGATTCTAAAATAATTTGAAAATTAAATTTATAAATTAATAAAGTGGTTTTATAGAACTAATGAAACCTTTTTAGCATTTTTGGAAAAAAGAATTTGACATGCCGATCCCAAATCTAATGTCGCTAATCTCACATCAAAAGAAATGAAATTAAATTTAAAGCGCCCTTTAGCATTTTTTGATTTAGAAGCTACTGGAATAAATGTTGGAGCCGATAGAATTGTAGAAATTGCAATTTTAAAAGCCATGCCAGATGGTTCTGAAACTGTTAAAACCTGGCGTGTAAATCCAGAAATGCCTATCCCTTTACAAACTTCCCTTATTCATGGCATTTACGATGAAGATATTGCAAATGAACCTACTTTCAAAGCTTTGGCTGTAGAAATTGCAGACTTTATTGGTGATAGCGATTTGGCTGGGTATAACTCGAATAAATTTGATATCCCTATGCTTTTAGAAGAATTTTTAAGAGCCGAGGTTGATTTTGATATGAACGACCGGAAGTTTGTGGATGTACAAAACATATTCCACCAAATGGAGCAACGCACCTTAAAGGCTGCCTATAAATTTTACTGTCAGGAGGATTTAGTTAATGCCCATGCTGCCGAAGCTGATGTAATTGCTACTTACAAAGTATTACTCGGACAATTGGAAATGTATAAAGAAACCGAGTTTGAAAACAAACAAGGGGAAAAAAGCATTCCTGTAGTGAATGACGTGGATGCACTCCATGTTTTTACCAATATCAATAAACCTGTTGATTTTGCCGGTCGTATGGTATACAACGATAATAATGAGGTATGCTTCAATTTCGGTAAACATAAAGGCAAAACAACTGCACAGGTGTTTGCTGTAGAGCCAAGCTATTACGCCTGGATGAAACAAGGCGATTTTCCGTTATACACTAAAAAGAAACTAGACGAGGAGTGGGCGAAGTTTAACGCTAAGAAGAACGAAAATAAAGGCGCCAGACCTCAGAACAGTGCACCAGCTAATAAACCACAATTTCAAAAAAGACCTCAGCCAAAACCAGAGAAACCTGCACAGCCAATCAACACGGATATGTTGGAGCAGCTGAAAATGAAATTTGGAAAGTAGATTGTTGGTTAATTGTTTAAATCGGTTAACTGGTTAATTGTTGTATTGCTTAATTAAATTGTTCAGTTAAATTAAGTCGAATGCTAAACGCCCAGCGCCATGCTCTAAGCCCTAAGAATGAAAATTATAAAGTTATTAAGCCTCTTACTGTGTTCAGCAATATGCGCCAATGCGCAAACGCAATTACCAATTGAGCCCGTATTTCAGCAAACCTATCAGAAGGAAACCCGGAGTACCAGTGGTAAGCCTGGTAAACATTACTGGCAAAATTCATCAAAGTATGATATTCAGGTAGATTTTAATCCGGTTAGCCGTTTGTTAAAAGGTAAAGTACAGGTTGTTTATACCAATAATAGCCCCGATACTTTAAAGGAAATCTGGTTTAAGCTTTACCCTAATCTTTACAAAAAAGGAACACCAAGGAAAGCCAAATTCTCGGAGTCTGATTTAGGCGAAGGTGTAACCATTGATAAGCTGGCTGCCAACGGTAAAACCATCACCGGTTTTAAAATTGACGGTACCAACATGACAGTCGACGTGCCTGCTGTGTTGCCCGGTAAAACCATTAGCTTTAGTGTTGACTATAATTATACTTTAAATAAGGGTTCGCATATGCGTACAGGTCAGGTAGATGAAGGATCTCACTTTGTGGCTTATTTCTTTCCGCGCATTGCTGTTTACGATGATGTAGACGGCTGGAACAAATTTCCCTATACCGGAGCGGAAGAGTTTTACAACGACTTCGACCAGTTTAATGCGGCCATTACTGTACCCGGCGGTTATGGCGTTTGGGCCACAGGTGATTTGAAAAATCCAAACGAGGTTTTTCAGAAAGATATTGTAGCCAGAATGTTATCGGCTGAGAAGAATGATGCTGTAATTGATGTGATTACAGGTAAAGATCTGGCTGATAAGAAAGTAACCCAGCCTAATGCGTTTAATACTTTTAAATTTGAAGCAAAAAATGTGACCGATTTTGTGTTCGCTTTGAGCGATCATTACCTCTGGAAATCGAGCAGTTTGGTGGTAGACCCCAAAACTAAACGACGTACCCGAGTGGACGCTGTTTTTAATCCAAAACACAAAGATTACTACGAAGTGATTGATTTTGCGCGTAAAACCGTCGAATCAATGAGTTATACTTTTCCGAAATGGCCTTTTCCATACAACCACGAAACGATTTTTGATGGTTTAGACCAGATGGAGTACCCGATGATGGTAAACGATAACCCGGTTGATAACCGTACTGATGCCATTACCCTAACCGACCACGAAATTTTCCATACCATGTTTCCGTTTTACATGGGTATTAACGAAACAAAATACGGTTGGATGGACGAAGGTTGGGCAACCATAGGTGAGTGGCTTATATCGCCGATGATTGATTCGACTATTGTTGATGAATATGGTGTGCAGCCAACAGCATCTACCTCGGGCGGTAAAGACGATAGCCCGATTATGACCTTAACTCCTGATTTGAAAGGATCGGGTACTTTCACCAATTCCTATCCTAAACCTGGTTTGGCTTATTTGTTTGTGAAAGATTATCTGGGCGATGAATTGTTTATTAAAGCTTTACATACCTATATCAGAAACTGGAACGGCAAGCATCCCATGCCATACGATTTCTTCAACAGCATGAACGAAGGTAGCGGCAAAAACTTAAACTGGTTTTGGAAAGCCTGGTTTTTTGAAAGTGGCGTAACTGATATGGCCATAAAAGCGGTAGATAAAAGCAGCAATGGTTATGTAATTACAATTGAAAATAAAAGCATTAAACCTTTGCCTATCGATTTAACTTTAACTTATGCTGATGGGAGTGCTGAAAAGCACCACAGTACCATTGGAGTTTGGGAAAAAGGTGATCAGCAGGTAAAAATTGAAATTAAAACCACTAAGAAACTATCCAAAGTAGTAATGGGAAGCGCACATGTACCCGATAAGGTTAAGAGCGATAATAGTTTCTCTGTAAACTAGTAGGATTTAAATATCGGATAATACGGCTTGTTAATCGGGCCTTCATTACTGAAAGCATCACATATTTCAGCCTCCTTTAAAACTTTTTTAAGGGAGGCTTTTTTATTGTTGATGTAAATTTTATTCTGGATTAACCTCAGTCCATGACTATAGTCGGCCCAGGTATTAGTATGCTTATTATAAACCGGCTGTATGGCTTTGCCATCTGGTTTATGCCAGCCATAAATTACTACCCTGGGTGTTGTTTCTCCGTAAATTTTATTCGAAATAATAATGTCTTTTTTATCTCCGGCAGTCAGGCTCCCCGGTTGATGATCAGGAAACAAGCTTTTAAGCTGCTGCTGTATTGAATCGGTATGCGCGATAAAAACAGGTAAGGTGGTCATTGCCCTTGTTGGTGGTATAGGTTGAGGGTTTAGTTTTATCGTAGCCTTGCTATAAATATGATCGACAATGGTTTTAGTAGGGAGCAAACATTTGGCAAGCCTTGCAACCTTTTGAGCCAATATGGGTGTCATCGGGACATAAAAATAATCGTTGTTATTGCCGATGGCAAAATAATCTGGAAGCACATAATAGCGGATTTGGTAAGTCTGATTACTTACCTGATTAGTCCACTGTGTGTCCATAGGCACCAGTTTTCTTAAGAAATCCGGGATGTTACCTTTTTTAATTTCCCTGAATATGATTTTTTCACGATTCACTAAGCTGAGACTGCTATCGCTGATACTAAGTGCAAATGCTTTGCCGGTTAAGGCATTTAATTTTCTTTTGGGGAGTTTGAGCTCCTGAGCGCTTGCAAAGGAGAAAGTTGTAAGCAACAATAAAACAGTGAGCAAACCTTTCATTTATTCAGGCTTTAAAAAATCAATATTCCGTTTTAACCCGGCAAACTTAGTACGTTTAACTGCAGAGCCTTTGAAAACCTTTTTAAAAACTTCGTCAGTTATTTCAGTCAGGTCTTTGGCGTTCAAATCCAGCAAACCATTTTCGGGTTTAAAGGCTGCTTCATTATGTACTTTCGAAAAGCGGTTCCAGGGGCAAACATCCTGACAAATGTCGCAGCCAAACATCCAGTTGCTCATCTTGTCTTTAAATTCGCCAGGGATCTCGTTTTTAAGCTCAATGGTTAGGTAAGATATGCATTTGGTACCATCAACAACCTGTGGGGCAATAATCGCATCCGTTGGACAGGCATCCAAACACCGTGTGCAGCTACCACAGTAATCGGCCTGGTAAGGGTGGTCGTAATCCAGCTCCAGATCTATAATTAACTCGGCCAGAAAGAAAAAAGAACCGTTGTTTTTGCTAATCAGGTTCGAATTTTTACCAATCCAGCCAATACCCGATTTTTTTGCCCAGGCACGATCTAAAACCGGTGCCGAATCTACAAAAGCCCTGCCCGAAACCTCACCAATGTTCGTTTCTATAAAATGGGTAAGTTCTTTAAGCTTATCTTTTATTACGGTATGGTAATCTTGTCCGTAAGCGTATTTAGAGATTTTTGGCGCATTGGGGTCATTTTGTGTTTCGTTTGTATAGTAGTTTAACGAAAGTGAGATCACCGATTTTGCACCGTCAACCAACAGCCTCGGGTCGAGTCGCTTATCGAAGTAGTTTTCCATGTACTTCATTTCGCCATGGTGGTTTTGGCTCAGCCATTTCTCCAGGCGTGGCGCTTCTTCCTCCAGAAATTCTGCTTTCGCAATACCGCACGACAGAAAGCCCAAACGGAGCGCTTCGTCTTTTATCAGTTGACTATATTTTGCAGAATTGTTATACACCAGTTTGCAAAGATAAGGCTTAGCATTAAAACATTTTTACTAATCGCTTGTTCTAAATACAGAAACTAAAAAATAGCTTATAGTTTTTTAAGAACCGGAATTTGACCAACTAGGCACACATTTAACGTTTAATATCATGGAAAATATAGATCCAAAACATACGGAAACTGGAGGAGCTCACAGACCTATAGAAAAAGATTACGAAAGCCATAAAGAAAACCCCGGGCCAGCAAAACCCGCAGTTACTGAGAAAGATGTAAATGGGGCAGGACAGGCCTTGAAATGGGTTTTACCAATACTGATTATCATTGCTTTAATCGTTTGGTTCGCTATGCGTAAATAACTAGCTTTAGTACCGATTGAATGCCGGTTGCAATAATAGCGACCGGCATTTTTGTTTTTATTTCAGAAGTTTAACCTGATAAAGGTCGGTTCTTCTATCTTTTAATACTTTTACTGTACCATAATGGTGAAGCTCATCAAGCAGGTGCAGGTCTACATCAACCACCAAAACCATTTCAGTATTGGGAGTGGCTTCGGCCTTAATGGCATTGGTAGGAAAGGCAAAGTCTGACGGCGTGAAAACAGCCGACTGTGCAAACTGAATATCCATGTTGTTTACCTTCGGTAAATTGCCCACACACCCGGCAATGGCTACATAACATTCATTTTCGATGGCACGGGCTTGTGCGCAATGGCGAACGCGTGTATAACCATTCTGCGTATCGGTTAAAAACGGAACAAATAATATTTGCATGCCCTGGTCTGCGTAAATGCGGCTCAATTCAGGAAATTCAACATCATAACAGATTAAGATTCCTATCTTACCGCAGTCGGTATCAAAAACCTGCACTTTGTCGCCACCAATCATACCGTAATACTTCTGTTCGTTTGGTGTGATGTGGATTTTCCGGTATTCGTCGATTTTTCCGGTGCGATGGCAAAGGTAAGTGGCATTATAAAGCTTGCCATTATCAAGTAGCGGCATACTTCCGGTAATGATATTTACATTATAGCTCAATGCATACTCGTGCATTTTCTGTACAATTTCTTCTGTTTTTTCGGCCAGTTTGCGCATGGCTTCAATTTCGGGCAGGTGGTTGTAAGGCTGTAGTAAAGGGGTGTTAAACAACTCCGGAAACATGATGAAATCTGATTTATATCCGCTTACAGCATCAACGAAAAATTCTACCTGCTCATAAAATGATTCCATATCTGGGAAAAGGCGCATTTGCCATTGCACTAGTCCTAGACGTATGGTCATGGCCGAACGGGCCGAAGCATCAACTCCCTGGTAATAAATATTGTTCCACTCAATTAATGTGGCATATTCCTTCGATTCTTTATCGCCTGGCAGGTAGTTTTTCAGTACCTTTCTAACGTGAAAATCGTTTGAAATCTGAAAAGTTAGCGTTGGATCGTAAATCTCCTTGGCTTTTACCTTATCAATGTATTGTCTCGGAGTTAAAGTTTCGGCATAGGTATGGTAGCCGGGGATTCTACCACCAGCAATGATGCTTTTCAGGTTTAAACTTTCGCAGAGTTCTTTCCTGGCTTCGTACAACCTCCTGCCGAGCCTTAACCCGCGGTATTCGGGGTGTACAAAAATCTCAATACCATAGAGCGTATCTCCATTCGGATTATGTGTAGAGAATGAATAATCGCCTGTAATGAGTTTGTAGGTATGGCGGTCGCCATATTCATCGTAATCTACAATTATAGATAGCGAACAGGCTACTACCTTATCATCAACGGCAATACAGAGTTGTCCTTCAGGAAAAAGATTTAAAAGCTTTGCAATGCTCGATTTAGGCCAGATAGAACCACCCATGCTATCGTAAGCCTGGAGCATGGATTCTTTTAGATCGGCGTAATCCTCAAGCGTTAGTTTACGTATTTCGATATTCATGACTTGTTTGATTTGTATCTAATGAACACCAAAAGGCTATAAATGTTCAGAGAGATGTTAAATTTCTGCAATGAAATGATAGGGAAATTAAGATCGGGAGGACTTGAAATGTATAGTTGAATCTTAAATAGTCAGCATTAAGATTAGTAAAAAGGATTGCTTCGTCGTTCCTCTTCGCAATGACGGATTTTTTATACGTCATTGCCAGCTGAAAAATGGGGCAAGGTGAAAGGGCGAAGCAATCTTTTCAGCAGATACTCCCAAGTGTCCCTTACAGCTTGTATTGATTGCTTATTTATGCAGCGCTCCGGTCAGATTGAATAATAAATTGATAACTAATTTTTTAGAAGAAATGATTAAGTTTAATTATGACTGAAAATGAAATATCTTATATCGTGCGTGGCAGCATTTTCAATGTTTATAATGCACTTGGTCCTGGTTTGCTCGAATCAGCTTATGAAGCGGCATTACAATACGAAATTGAAAAGGCTGGATTATTTGTACAAAGACAAGTTTCATTACCCATGTATTATGAAGAAATTACAGTGGATGTTGGGTACAAACTTGATCTCGTAATAGAAAAAAAGGTGGTTGTTGAACTAAAATCTGTTGAATTTATTTTGAATGTGCACCACAAACAACTGCTTACTTATTTAAAGTTATCAGGATATAAATTAGGCTTACTGGTCAACTTTAATACAGATAACATTGCAGATAATATTTTTCGGAAAGCGTATGGACTTTATTGACGAAGCCGTACTACATTTTTATTTTCCCGCAGATTTAACAGATAAGGTACGCAGATTTAATTGGATAATGCCTGGCAATTTAATCTGTATGATTTGCGATTTTAATCGTTTTAAATCTGCGGGAAATATTAATTGCTTAAAACAACCTTCCGCTTTGCCCGGGATAATTCCTATTCAAATGTTTATAAGCTGCTTCGGTAGTCTCGCGGCCGCGCGAAGTACGCATGATATAACCTTCCTGTATTAAAAACGGTTCGTAAACTTCTTCAATAGTACCTTCATCTTCGCCAACAGCTGTGGCAATGGTTTTTAAGCCCACCGGACCGCCTTTAAATTTATCGATAATGGTGGTCAGGATGCGGTTATCCATCTCATCCAAGCCATGTTCATCAACATTTAAAGCATCTAAAGCATAACGCGCAATTTCCGGATCGATGGTGCCGTTTCCTTTAATCTGGGCAAAATCGCGGGTCCTACGCAAGAGGGCATTGGCAATACGGGGTGTACCGCGACTTCTGCGGGCAATTTCGTAAGCACCTTCATCACTGATTGGTGTTTTCAGGATTTCGGAAGAACGGAGCACAATGGTAGTTAGTAATTTGGCATCATAATAAGCCAGTCGTGCATTAATACCAAAACGTGCACGTAAAGGTGCAGTTAACAAACCCGAACGGGTAGTGGCACCAACCAAAGTAAAGGGATTCAATGAAATTTGCACCGAACGGGCATTAGGGCCGGTTTCGAGCATAATGTCGATCTTAAAATCCTCCATGGCCGAGTAGAGGTACTCTTCAACCAGGGGCGATAAGCGGTGAATCTCATCTATAAACAGAATATCACCTTCATCTAAACCAGTCAACAAGCCAGCTAAATCGCCGGGTTTATCCAATACTGGTCCAGAGGTTACTTTAATGCCTGTTGCCATTTCGTTGGCAATGATATGAGACAGTGTCGTTTTACCTAATCCCGGAGGGCCATGTAACAGTACATGATCCAAAGCTTCTCCGCGAAGTTTTGCCGCCTGAACAAAAATTTTCAGGTTTTCCATCACTTTTTCCTGCCCGGTAAAATCTTCGAACGCCTGTGGCCTTAACACCCGCTCAATATCGCGATCGGTAGGGGTTAAGTGACTTGCATTTGGATCTAGATGCTCATTCATACCACAAATATAAAATTAAATGCTAAAAAAATTAGGATTTTTTAAATTTAGCTGCTACCACCAAATCTTTTGAACCTGCGGTATAGGTATAAAAGCCCTCGCCGGTTTTAACACCTTTTTTGCCAGCAGCTACCATGTTTACCAATAAAGGGCATGGTGCATATTTAGGATTTCCGAAACCATCGTGCAGCACTTTTAATATGGCCAAACAAACGTCCAAACCAATAAAATCAGCAAGTTGCAAGGGCCCCATCGGGTGTGCCATGCCCAGTTTCATTACGGTATCAATTTCGTAAACACCCGCTACACCTTCATAAAGCGTGTAAATGGCCTCATTAATCATTGGCATTAAAATACGGTTGGCTACAAAGCCGGGATAATCGTTTACTTCAACCGGAACTTTAGCTAAATTTTCAGATAGCGCCATGATCGTTTTAGTCGTTTCATCACTGGTGGCGTAACCACGAATCACTTCAACCAGCTTCATCACCGGAACGGGATTCATAAAATGCATCCCGATAACTTTGTCGCCACGATTAGTTACCGCAGCAATTTGCGTAATGGAAATAGAGGAGGTATTAGATGCCAGTATAGCTTGCGCAGGAGCATATTGATCCAGTTCTTTAAAAATATTCAGTTTAAGATCTATATTTTCGGTAGCGGCTTCTACCACTAGATCTGCATGCTCAACACCCGCTTTTAAACTGGTAAATGTTTTGATGTTTTGAAGTGTAACTGCTTTTTGCTCGTTTGTTAAAGTACCCTTATTTACCTGTCTGTCGAGGTTTTTGCCAATGGTATCAAGCGCTTTATCTAAGGCTGTTTGGTTTATGTCAATCAGGTTTACGGGATATCCGAATTGTGCAAAGGTATGGGCGATGCCATTTCCCATTGTACCCGATCCTATTACTGCGATTTGTTTCATCATTTTAACAGATTAATGGACGAATTTACTTATTTGTAACTGACTTCTATCATGCCTGACGGATATATTCACCGATAAGAATCCGAACAGAATTATGCTACTTTTTATCACTAATTGTTCCTGGATTTTGGTGCTTTTGATAGTTCTTTTGAAAATAGACGAGCTTTCGAGGTCTTGTTGGTTAAGTTTTGTTCCTTTGCTGAGATATACTGTTTTTAAACAGTGTTTAGGCGCTTAATTTTTTGGTGTATTAATAAAATAATCGAAAAATTGTGTTAAAAAATGTCATTTAACAATGTTAAAACGATTTATCGATACATAAACTTAATTTATCGTTTCTTAAAATTTTAGTTATTCTCAAATTTCTTTATTAGTGGCTGAATTATTATTCGCTACAATTATTCGTGATGGACCGGATCTCCCTTCAATTTCCGGTAACAATGAAAAATTAAACTAATCATTTAACAGGTTTCAATTGATACAGGGCATACGGTTCTGTTGCGGTACTTGTTGTGGTTAATTCTTCAAAACACATTATTAACTTATTAAACTAAAATGTAAATGAAAAGAAAACTACTAAAGTTTTTGTTGTTCTTTATTGTTTTGCTGGGGATGAAGGCCTCGGCTCAGGAAAGAACGGTAACAGGAGTGGTATCGGCAAAAGAAGATGGTTTGCCACTGCCCGGGGTGAGTGTGAAGGTAAAAGGAACCAATAACGGCGTAACTACCGGAGTCAACGGCGCTTATGCTATCAAAGTGCCTTCGGGTGTACACATTCTGGTGTATACTTTTGTTGGCTATAAAACCAGAGAACAGAATGTAAATGCCAGAAATATCGATATCGTACTCGAATCGGATGTAAACAGCCTGGATGAAGTGGTAGTGGCTGCCGGAGGTATAAAACGGGCAGCACGCGAGCAGGGGTATGCTTCTACCCGTGTAGATGGCGAGTCGCTTACTGCAGGTAAATCGCCTACTATTGCAGGTGGTTTGGCAGGTAAAGTAGCCGGATTGCAGATTAATGCTGTAGGTAGCGGTGTTAATCCGAGTTACCGTTTGGTGTTAAGGGGAAACCGCTCCATTACAGGTAATAATCAGGCCCTGATTGTATTGGATGGTGCCGTTGTGCCCAATGCTTTGCTTGGTAATCTTAATCCGGATGATGTAGACGATATTACCGTTTTGAATGGTGCCAGTGGTGCTGCGCTATACGGTTCTGATGCTTCGAACGGAGCGTTGATCATTACCACTAAAAAAGGCAAGAAAGGCACGCCAGTAATTAAACTTTCGAATACGACAGTGCTGGAACAGGTTAGTTTCTATCCACTTTTGCAAAACAGCTTTGGCTCAGGTTCTACTTCTGGTGCTCAGGTTTACGATCCTATTGAGAACCAGCAATACGGGCCAGCATTTGACGGTACTTTAAAACCTATCGGGCGTGTGCTCGAAAATGGTACACAACAATATGCCAGTTACTCGGCTACAGATGATAAATATGATTTCTGGGATACCGGTGTTTCTAACCAGACCGACTTCTCCATTTCTGCTGCTGATGAGAAATCATCAACCTATTTGTCTGCACAATATCTTAACGGATCGGGTACTACACCCAAAGATGAATATACCCGTATTGCTTTGAGATACAACGGATCGAGAAATTTCAGCAAAAATTTCACAGCCAATTACAATGCAAGCTACACCCAGAATAAATATGATATTACCAGTGCAACTTCTACGATTTATAATAATTTATTGAATACGCCTGGTCAGATTCCATTGTTGAGCTACAAAGACTGGCAAAATACTTCGGGCTGGGGAAGTCCGGATAATTATTATAACGACTATTATGAAAACCCGTATTGGGCTATCGATAATTACAGACAAAAAACACAGAATGAGTATTTAACTGGTTTGTTGGAATTAAAGTATAAGGCTACTGACTGGTTAGATTTTACCTACAGGGCAGCTATCAGCAACCGCTACTATAAGAATAAGAACAGCACAACTGGTTTTACTTACACCCAGTACACCCTCGATCATTCGGCAAAAACCAACGAAAGCAGTGGTGTGTCTGATCAGATGTTAAGTACCAGTAACTTCAGTACCGACTTTTTTGCCAATATCAAGAAAGATATTAAAGATTTCTCGATCAACGCATTGGTGGGTACTTCATTAAAAAGCTACAACTACAAATACCTCAATGCTTCGGGTAGTGGTTTACAGGTTACCGATTTGTATAACCTGGGTAACATTACCGGAACGCCTTCGGCTGATGAGTCGAATTACAACACCCGTCAGTACGGCGTGTGGGCCGATGCAACCATTGGTTATAAAAAATACCTCTTTTTACATTTAACCGGTAGAAACGACTGGGTTTCGGTACTGGCACCGGCTAACAGATCATTCTTTTACCCTGCAGCAGATGTGTCATTTATCCCAACTGATGCTTTTGCTTTCTTAAAAAACAGCAAGGTAATCGATTACATGAAAATCAGGGCTGGTATTTCAAAAGTAGGTAACGTTAACGTAGGCAATAGTACCAACGGTGGTGCTTATTCGCTCGAGTCTACATTCGATTCGCAAACCGGTTATGGTTATGGAACTGGTTATACCCCTAACAATACCCTGGTTTCGAACAACCTGAAACCCGAAATTACCACAGGTTACGAAGGTGGTGTAGATTTCAGGTTGTTTAAAGGTTTGGTTGATGGTTCGGTTACGTATTACAATACCAGTTCTACCGGACAGGCCATTGTGGCCGGTGTACCCATTACAACTGGTTACAGCTATTATTTGCTTAACACAGGCGAATTAACCAACGAAGGTTTGGAAACTGCATTACACTTTACGCCAATCAGAAAAGGCGACTGGAAACTAACCCTTGGAGGTAATTACACCTACAATAACAATAAACTGGTGTCATTATCTAACGATTTAACCCGCATTGGCGTAAGCAACAGTTCGACCATTTTTGGTCAGGTAGGCCAGATTTATCCGGTAATTATTGGTTCCGATTATATCCGCGATCCGGAAGGAAGGGTAGTTGTTGATCAGAATACAGGCTATCCTGTTGGTAAAACTGAAGGTAACATTTTAGGAAACACCATTCCGAAGAATAGATTGGGACTTGATTTTCAATTAAGCTATAAAGGATTGACATTCTCAGGTCTATTCGAATACCGCTCAAATTACGTTCAGTATAGCTCAGCAGGCTCTACTTACGATTTCTCAGGCTCTTCTGCCCGTAGCGCTTATTACAATAGAGAGAAATTTGTATTCCCTAATTCTTCTTATTACGACAGTACAACAGGTACCTATGTAGCCAACAAGAGCATTACTGTTTCTGATGGCGGTGCAGGTTTCTGGACCAGCAGCAGTTTATATTCGAGCGTAACCAGCAATTATGTGTATTCAGGAAATTACTGGAAACTGCGCGAACTGGCATTGTCTTATAAACTGCCATCATCAGTATTGCGGAATGTAAAGTTTATCAAATCGGCTACAATTAGTGCACAGGGTAGAAATTTATTTATCTGGATGCCTAAATCGAATGAATACGCCGATCCTGATTACAGCAATAACGGTGCTGACAGCAATGCAGTGGGGATTACTTCACTTTCGCAAACCCCTCCAACCAGATATTACGGAGGAACTATATCATTAACTTTCTAATGTCAAGAATTATGAAAAGACTTTTAAATTTATCGATCATCCTGATTACTGTTTTTACGGTGCAAAGCTGTAAGAAAAGCTATCTGGATATCAACGAAAATACCAACGCTGCAACATCATCATCTCCAAACCTGGTTTTGCCGGCAGTATTGAACAATACAGCTTCAAATTTTATTACTTATTTCAATTACGGTGCATGGATGGCAGGCTATCAGGCTAATGCCGGCGGTTATTCGTTTACCGGATCAACATTTTTTACCTATAACTGGAATTCGGGTACCAATAACGGCTTGTTTAACTCGGCATTTACCGATTTGAGGAGCTATCAGTATATCATCACTTCTACCACAGGTGCAAATAAATATGTGTTGTATAATGCAGTAGCGCGGATTATGAAATCTTATTACTATCAGATTTTGGTTGATGAATATGGCAATGTGCCTTACACCGAAGGCTTGGCTGGCGTAGATAACCTGACACCGCATTACGATGATGCTGCCACAGTTTATAAATCGTTAGTTACCGAAATAGATGCGGCCATTAAAGACCTGCAAACTTATGGCTCAAGTTCGGTAGTGAGTGCATTGGGTAGTGCCGATATTGTGTTTAAAGGCGATGCCACCAAATGGATTAAATTTGCCAACAACATTAAACTGCGCATTTTAACCCGTGCACAGGCCGGTACACTGGCTGCTTATACAACCAGTGCATTCAATACTTTTTCTGCTGAAGGATTTTTAACCGAAGATGTGACCATTAATCCAGGTTATGTAAGTACAAGTGCAAGGCAGAACCCGCTGTGGAATACCTATCACTCTTCTTACACTGGCAGTAATGGTGCGTATGCCGCACAGCAGATTCCTACCCGCTGGATTTTTTCTTTCTACAACGGTACCAAACTGTCTGACGCTACGCGTGGCGCGCTGATCTACAAAAATTATGTGGCGGGCACTACACCAATTAACCAGTTGGGTAATGAAACCAATGTAAGTTCATGGATTTCGGGTTATCCGGCCTGGTACATCGGCGTTGGAACTGCTCTAAATGCCCCAGAAACCCAGGGAATTATTAAAAGCAGGGTAATGGGACAATTGATTATGCCCGCTGCAGAAACTTATTTCCTGCTTGCCGAAGCTGCTTTAAATGGTCACACGCTATCTGGCGATGCCGCTACCAATTTCGATAATGGGATTAAAGCATCTTACAATTACCTTCAAAAAACGGGTGCCAGCACCACTTCGGCTACTACTGCTGTTTTAGATGCTTACTTAACGGCTTATAAAACCGCAAATGCAGGTAACTATCTCGTGAATTATAGCGCCGCAACTACTGCTGCACAACGTTTGGAAGCAATTATTACACAAAAATACATTGCATTAAATTTTGTTGATGGTTACGAGGCCTGGCAAGAGTACAAAAGAACGGGCTATCCGGCAATTTCAGGCACAGGAGCCACCACAACCTTTGTATCGCTGCAATCGTCGGCAACATCGGCCGATAAACTTCCGGTTAGAAACCTTTACCCAACTACCGAGTATAACCTTAATCCCAATGTACCAACAGGGCTAAGCGCTTACACTTCGAAGATTTTTTGGGATGTTAACTAATTGATTTTAAACAGAAAGAAATGAAAAATTATAAAAAAATTAGTCTTGCATTGTTGGTATTCGCTGCAGGCCTTACATCTTGTACCAAACAAGATGGCATTTATACCGAGAATGGTTCGAGTGGGATTATCGAACTGGCTGATTTGCCTTCAAGAACCAGCTCTACGGCCTATGCTGTTGCTACCAAATCTTTTGATGCAGCTGCTTCGATCGATTTTCCTGTAACGATAAATTATACAGGGGTAGATGGCGCGGCCGAAGATGTAAATATGGTTTTAGGTTTTGATGATGCAGCTGTAGCCACCATGAGCAGCAGCTACACCGTATTGCCTACATCATTGTACACTGTGCCCAGTTACAATGTAACGATCCCCAAAGGATCAAAAACGGCAACTTTTCACCTGACACTGAATACGGCGACTTTCGATTTTACCAAAACCTATGCTTTGGGCATTAAAATTAAATCTGCTTCTTCCGGAACCATTAGCAGTAATTACGGAACAGGGGTGTTTTTAATAGTAGCGAAAAATAAATATGACGGCGTGTATACTGTAACGGCTTCAAGCGCCATGGTTGATAATACTTCGAGTACTTTAACCGGATATTACCCAATGACCCAGGAGTTACGGACTACCGGTGCTACATCTGTGGTAGAATACGATGGCTATCTGTATGCCAACAATTATTATCACC
Organism: Pedobacter ghigonis; assembly: GCF_903166585.1. Classification (GTDB taxonomy): domain Bacteria; phylum Bacteroidota; class Bacteroidia; order Sphingobacteriales; family Sphingobacteriaceae; genus Pedobacter; species Pedobacter ghigonis. The sequence continues at coordinate 436,542 of NZ_CAESCM010000003.1, read as the reverse complement.
CGATTAAAAGCGGTACATCTACTTCAGCTTATGGCAACTTTGCCCCAATATTTACAATGGATGCTGATGGCAATGTAACTTCGGTAACCAACTATTACGGACAGGGAACCAACTCATCTGTGCGGGCGGCAAGGTTAAATCCGGCAGGGGTAAACAAGTTTACTGTTTCGGGTAATACCAAAGTTTTAGAGGTAAGTTACATCATGACACAGTCTGGTGCCGACAGGACATTCTTCTACGAAAAATGGACTTATACCAAAGCAAGATAACAGCTCGTGTAGTCATTAAAAAAGGGGGGGATTCAAAAGGATGCTTCCCCTTTTTTATCTTAAATTTTAATCTATTTATTATTGTTTAAAATGCTGATTAGCAAAAATATATAGTTAAAAAATGTTAAATGAAATGTTAAATTTTTAATCGCTTTTTTTAGTCGATACAAAGCAATTACTCATCGGTACTCACTTTAAAAAGCATGTCATTTTCAGGATATTTGAGTCATCAAGAAAAACAAAAAAGCTTTTTAATTGCTTATAAAAAGAAAAGAAAATTACCGCCAGATTTAAGAAAAATGAAGGCGTTTCAATAAAGGTACTTCCTAGTAAATTTAGGTTAGTTAATGATTAGTTAAAATAGAGATCGTGCTGGATAGCCGATCTCTATTTGTTTAAGGTAACTTGCTTTCAGCTTTCTACTTAAGGAGCCAATCTGCTTTTCACCCAGCTGCCCTTAATCCATTCGAAATTAATACGATCGTGCAATCTGTTGCTGCGTCCTTGCCAAAACTCTATACGTGTAGGTTTCACCACATAGCCGCCCCAGTGTGCAGGTTTAACAATAGTTTTATCCTGGTTTTTAACTTTAAAATCGGCAACCTTTTGCTCTAAAAAAGCCCTGTCGGGTATCACCTGACTTTGCGGCGAAGCAATAGCACCAATCTGGCTTTCTTCAGGACGGGTATTGAAATAAGCCTCTGAGGTTTCTTTATCGAGTTTCTCAACCGAACCTTCAATTCTTACCTGTCGCTCCAGTTCGGGCCAGTGAAATACCAGGCAGGCATATGGATTTCTCTTGAGTTCTTTTCCTTTGGCGCTCAGGTAATTGGTGTAAAACCTGAAACCCTGCTCATCAGCACCTTTTAGTAATACGATACGTGCATCAGGTCTGCCCGATTTATCGGCTGTAGCCAGCGTCATTACATTGGGTTCGTATATTTTAGCTTCAACAGCGTGTTCAAACCATTTTTTAAACTGTACAATCGGATCGTTGTCTACGTCTGATTCGTCTAGTGAAGCGCTTTTGTAATCTTGGCGCAGGTTTTGTAGAAATTCATTTGTAACTTGCATAAACAAAAATAGGCATCTTTTACGGTGCTACAAATGATTATCGTCATGCTTAACAACATTAAACCGAAAACTGGCCGCCTGCTGATCTCAGAACCCTTTATGGCCGATCCGAATTTTAAAAGATCAGTTGTACTGTTAACCGAGCATGGCGAAGAGGGGACGGTTGGCTATATCCTTAATCAGGTAGGAAACTTAATTTTAAATGATGTAATCCAAGATTTATGGCAGGCCGATAATCACATTTATTTTGGTGGGCCTGTAGCAGCTGATACCCTCCATTTTATACACCGTTGCTACGATAAGTTGCAAAGCGGGGAGCCTATTGGCGATGGCTTATACTGGGGTGGTAATTTCGAAACACTTAAAATCCTGATGAATACCAATGCCATAAGTGCTGATGAAATTAAGTTTTTTATGGGCTATTCGGGTTGGGGTGTAGGACAACTAGACCGCGAGATTGATGATAATGCCTGGATGGTAAGCAATATCCCTAATGTTGATCTGATTTTTGGTAACGATGACGAAAAGCTCTGGCGCGACGTGATTGTGCACTTAGGACCAAAATTTGCCCATGTGAGCAATTTCCCGATTGATCCGAATTTGAATTAGTTTACATTTAGCAATTTTCAGTTACTAAATGTACTAAATGCAAAATATGGTTAATTTTAGTTTCTTTTTAAGTTTGTCACGTTGAGCCTGTCGAAATGCCTCGCTTTGTGTTTAAGCAGGTCCTTCGACAAGCTACCATTAACAGACGGTATAGAAGAATCGTCATCTCGACTGAAGCGCAGCGAAATGGAGAGATCTTTAAATAGATTTAGCTTCGCTGAGCACTGCGTGGTTCTCGACTACGTTGCACCCGATAGCTATCGGGTCCGCTCGAAATGACGACTCAGAAGGGGCTGTTACAATATTGATTTTTATGAAATAAATTAACCCTCAGGATGACAATCTTTATTTAGGATTCAGTCTGTTATATTTTTTCATAAACGGATCCAGGGCTAAAGACTACATTGAAGCAGCACTTTCCTCAACTTTTTTCCTTAAATCATCTTTATAAGCCTGCATTTTTACAGTTAAAGATTCATCAGCAGTAGCTAAAATCTGAGCGGCCAGTAAACCTGCATTTTTAGCAGCGTTTAAAGCAACTGTAGCCACTGGAATACCGTTTGGCATTTGCAGGATCGATAAAATACTATCCCAGCCATCAATAGAGTTCGATGATTTTACCGGTACACCAATAACAGGTAATGTTGTAATGGAAGCCACCATACCAGGTAAGTGTGCAGCACCGCCAGCACCGGCAATAATTACTTTTAACCCTCTGCCTTGTGCTTCTTTGGCATAATTGAACATTCGCTCAGGCGTTCTGTGCGCCGAAACCACAGTAATTTCGTAACTGATTCCAAATTCTTTTAGTATATCAGCAGCATCCTGCATAACCGGTAAATCTGATTTGCTACCCATTATTATGCCGACACTGAAGTTTGATGAATTTGTATTGCTCATGATATATTTTTTAAATTTTATGGTAAAGGTTATGCAATTACGCGTAATGTTTTTTGTACGAACCGTGCTTTTTCAATGGCTTTATCCCTGTCAATATCAACAATGGTAGCATGACCCATTTTACGGAAAGGCTTGGTATATTTCTTGCCATACAAGTGCACATAAACACCATCAATGGCTAATATTTTTTCTAAATTTTCGTATTTCGCTACGCCTTCATAGCCTTTTTCGCCCAGCAGGTTAATCATAATTGCATTAGTTATGCTGCTGGTATCGCCTAATGGAAGGTTGTAAATCGCACGCAAGTGTTGTTCAAATTGCGAAACATAATTACCTTCAATGGTTTGGTGACCGCTATTGTGCGGACGGGGAGCCACTTCATTAACCAATAACTCGCCATCTTTGCACACAAACATTTCAACCGCTAATATGCCGGTAATGTTCATCGCCGAAGCTACATTTTTGGCAATATTTTCGGCTTTTTGTTGTAAGCTTTCGGCAAAAGTTGAAGGAGAAATCAAGAACTCAACCAGGTTGGCTTCCGGATTAAATTCCATTTCTACCATCGGAAATGTTTTCATGTCGCCATTGGCATTGCGTGCCACAATTACCGCTACTTCCTTTTCAAAGTCGACCAGTTTTTCGATAATACAAGGTGCATCAAAGGCTTTATCTAAATCGGCGGCACTGTTGATTTTCATCACACCTTTTCCGTCGTATCCGTCTTTTCTCAGTTTTAAGATATATGGAAACTGGAACTGGCTGTTTGCAATATCCTCCTTTGTATTCACAATTTGAAAGGGTGAAGTTGGGATATCGTTTTCTTTAAAAAACTGTTTTTGTACGCCTTTATCCTGTATTAAACGGATAACACGCGACTGCGGGAAAACCTTTTTGCCTTCTTTTTCCAGTTGCTCCAGCGCATCTATGTTTACCTTCTCAATTTCGATGGTAATGATATCTGCTTTTTTGCCGAAATTATAAACCGTATCAAAATCGGTAATTGAACCGTTTTCGAAGTAATTTGCAATGTGTTTACAGGGCGCATCTGGATCAGGATCTAAAACCAATGAAGTAACATTGTAATTGATGGCTTGCTGGATGAGCATCCGGCCCAATTGTCCACCACCTAAAATACCTAATTTTAATTCGCTTATCTGTTTTGCCATGAGGGGTTGAAAATTATGCTAATTTTGCACAAAAGTAACAATATTTAAATTTATTGATGGATGCAGATGCGATAATTATTGGGGCGGGTGCCTGTGGATTGATGTGTGCAGTGCAGGCGGGCTATCTGGGCAAGCGGGTAATTGTACTCGAAAAAAATGAAAAACCAGGAGCAAAAATTCTAATTTCGGGTGGCGGGCGCTGCAATTATACCAACCAATTCGCATCAGCAGAGCAGTTTATCTCTGCCAATCCGCATTTCGTAAAATCGTCCTTTACCCAATGGACAGTTGAAGATACCATCAGCTTTTTTGAAACATACGGCATTGATGGAAAGGAAAAAACTTTAGGTCAGCTATTCCCTGATGATAAGAATGCAAAAGATGTGGTTGCTGTTTTTACCTCCATTTGCGAAGATTTTGGTCAGGAAATTAGATGTAATGCTGCGGTAAACGAGATTGAAATACTGGATGACCATTTTAAAGTGAGTTACGAAAAGAATGGAAAAACAATAGTTTTAACAGCCGAAAAACTAGTTATAGCAAGCGGCGGACTACCCATCCCTAAAATGGGAGCTACTGATTTTGCGCTGCGTTTTGCCCGTAAAAACGGACTTAAAATTATAGAAACAGCTCCTGCTTTGGTACCGCTAACCATTACCGGGAAAGACGAAGAATGGTTTGCACAGCTTTCGGGCAATTCTGTTTTCTGCGAAGTGAGCAATGATGAAATCGCGTTTGAAGAAAATATTCTTTTCACGCACTGGGGATTAAGTGGTCCGGCTATTTTGCAAATTTCTTCTTTCTGGAGACGGGGAGAAACAATCCGCATCAATTTGTTGCCCAACCATGATATCGTTGAGTTGTTAGATGATGAACGGAAAAACAATGGCAAAACCTTATTATCTACCTTGTTGCATCGTTTTTACACCAGGAAATTTACCGATGCATTGGGCAAGTTTTTACCTTTAAACAAACCTGTTGCGGCTTTAACGAAAGCAGAACTCGATTTAGTTGAGCAAACCATCCATTATTTTAAGGTGAAACCTGCAGGCGATAAAGGCTACGATAAAGCCGAAGTAATGCGTGGTGGGATTGATACCAGCGAAATTTCTTCTAAAACCCTCGAATGTAAAAAAATACCTAATCTGTTTTTCGGCGGGGAATGTATGGATGTGACCGGCTGGCTTGGTGGCTATAATTTTCAGTGGGCCTGGGCAAGTGGTTTTGTAATTGCGCAGAATTTGTAATTCAAACCTACAAATAAACATTCGGCATAATCTCCCATGCCCATGGCTTTTTAAAGGTTTTGAAAGTTCTTAACTGGTTAAAAAATAGCACTTCGCTGGTTTTGCGGTTGGCAATATCGCGCCGGTGTAAATTACCAACAGTAGTAAACAACTGGCGGCTACTGAAATCGTAAATCCTTTCGGTCATATCGCCGGTATTCTGGTTAAAATAAAGGTTAATGGCACTGGTTAAAAACCAATCTTTGTTTTGGAACTTAAAGGTATAACCCAGTTCCCAGCGCCATTCGCTGCCACCCTTAAACCTCAAAAACAGTTGCTGATCTTTAATGGCCATTTGCTGCAACGGATCTCCAACTTTACCACCTTCTTCGGATCGTAAAATGAAGTCGTTGTTTTGTGCGGATAGTTTATAATCGCCACTGGCTTTATCCTTGAAGTAGATCGCTAAAATTCGGGGTTTCTGGGTTTCTTTGATAATGTCGGAATGGTTATCGCCGTAGGTTCGTGTTTCATCAATAATCTGGTTAGATTCGAAAATCAATGCAAGATCATCTGCAGCATCGTTATTTAAATCACCGCTTGCACTTTCAATTAGTGTCCAGTTTTGTGGCGTAAGCTGTGCAACAGCATTTCCCTGTGCTTTAACTTTCGGGAAAAGAAAGGTTTTTTGAGCAAATGTAACTTGAACAAAGAGCAGCAACAGGAGTAAGGGCAAAAATCTCATTTAGCAAAAGGCGTTGATGTAGTTATGAAACGTTTGAATTGGGTTTTTAGTTTATAGCTCACAGGTTTTAATTGCGTTTGAAGATGCCCTGGTTGATTGAAAATATGGTTTAAATCTGTAGGGAAATTATTAACTATACATTTCCCCCCTGATTACGCGGATCCCGCGGATTTAATTGTTTTTGAAATGCAACGTGATGGCTAATCTGCGATTATCATTTAAATCTGCGAGAGGATATTAACTATATACTTCCCGCTGATTACGCAGATCCCGCGGATTTAATTGTCTTTGAAATGCTAAGTGATGATAGTTAATCTGCGATTATCATTTAAATCTGCGGGAGAATAATTAGCTGCACATTGCCCGCTGATTACACAGATGTCGCGGATTTAATTGTCTTTGAAATGCAACGTGATGGTTAATCTGCGATTATCACTTAAATCTGCGGGAGAATAATTAAGTAAATATTGCCCGCTGATTACGCAGAAAAGAAACGCAGATTCGGCAGATTTCAATTTACTTTTTGAAAATGTAATGGTTGATATCATTTTAATTTGTGGGAAATATTTAGGTTAATGCAGAAAAGAAATCACATGATAATTAGCCTTTACTAAGCAGAGGGTAACGATTGTAGGAATTAGCCTAATTAAACTGCTAAAAATCCCTTACTTTTGCATTTTAATCCTTTCTCTTTTGAAAACAGAACTTTTTGTTGTTACGCCACCTTTTACCCAACTGAATACTCCTTATCCAGCCACAGCGTATATTAAAGGGTTTCTGAATAGCAAAAATATCACTTCAACACAGGCCGATTTAGGCATCGAAGTTATTTTGAAGCTTTTTTCGAAAAAAGGATTGCAGGATTTATTCAGTCATGCCGCAAAGGGTAGAAGTGTCAATGGGGGGAAAACCATAAGTGATAATGCAAAGCGCATTCATGCCTTGCAGGATGATTATTTAAAAACGATTGATGCGGTGATAGCTTTTCTGCAAGGGAAAAATCCAACTCTGGCATTACAAATCTGCAGCGACGATTTTCTGCCACAGGCTTCGCGTTTTTCGCAACTGGAAGAACTCGACTGGGCTTTTGGCGCCATGGGTACGCAGGATAAAGCCAAACACCTGGCAACGCTTTATCTTGAAGACATATCCGACTATATCGTAGAATGTATCGATGAAAACTTTGGCTTTAGCCGTTACGCCGAGCGTTTAGGCAGAAGCGCCAATTCTTTCGACGAATTGTATGAAGCTTTAGCACAGTCACCAACCTACATCGATCAGATCCTGATTTCGGTACTAAAAGAGAAGATTGAAGCTGTTGACCCAAAGTTGTTCTTGATTTCGGTACCTTTTCCCGGCAATCTGTACAGCGCTTTCCGCTGCGCCCAATGGGTTAAAGCAAATCATCCGGAAATTAAGATCTCAATGGGTGGTGGTTTCCCGAATACAGAGCTGAGATCGTTGTCGGATGTACGCGTGTTCGAGTTTTTCGATTTTATCACTTTAGATGACGGCGAATTACCGATCGAACTGTTATATCATAATATTACCCATCCCATTCCTGCTGCAGCCCATTTTTACAAAAGGACATTTCTGCTCGAAGATGGAAAGGTGGTTTACCGCAATGATGCATTCAGAAACGACTACAAACAGGCAGATGTAGGCACTCCAGATTACAGCGATCTGCTACTTGACAGCTATATTTCGGTGATTGAAATCGTAAACCCGATGCACCGCATGTGGAGCGATGGTCGATGGAACAAACTAACCATGGCGCATGGCTGCTATTGGGGAAAATGTACTTTTTGCGATATTTCTTTAGATTATATTAAGGTTTACGAACCTGTTGCGGCTAAACTAATTGTAGACCGGATAGAAGATTTGTACCAGAAAACCGGACAGAATGGTTTCCATTTTGTAGATGAGGCGGCTCCGCCAGCTTTAATGCGAGAGGTAGCCCTCGAAATTATCAGGAGAAAACTTGCGGTAACCTGGTGGACGAATATCCGTTTCGAAAAAAGCTTTACCCGCGATTTATGCCTGCTATTGAAAGCTTCGGGTTGCATTGCCGTTTCGGGTGGACTGGAAGTAGCATCAGATCGTTTATTAAAACTTATAGATAAAGGTGTAACTGTGGAGCAGGTGGCAAGGGTAACCCGGAACTTTACCGAGTCTGGCATTATGGTACACGCTTATTTAATGTATGGCTATCCTACACAAACAGTACAGGAAACGGTTGATAGTCTGGAGATGGTGCGCCAGCTTTTTGAAGCAGGTGTGTTGCAATCGGGTTTCTGGCACCAGTTTGCCATGACGGCGCATAGCCCTGTAGGCATGTATCCTGAGAAATTTGGAGTAGTAAAGGAAACTGAAACAATCGGTACTTTTGCCAATAACGACATTAATTATATCGATAAAACGGGCATCGACCACAATAAATTCAGTTTCGGCTTAAAGAAATCGTTGTTCAACTTTATGCATGGCATCTGTTTCGATTACGAGTTGCAAGACTGGTTCGATTTTAAGATTCCGAGAACTAAAATACCAGCTGATTTTATTGAAAGGGCCTTAAACGATGATCAAAATTTTAATACCAAGCCTACTGCCAAAGTGGTTTGGATAGGAGGTAAGCCGGAGGTAGATTATTTTACCAAATCGAAAAAGGGAAATACCTGGGAGCTGGCCTCGCTAACTTTTCATGATAAAAAAGAAACCTTTACCGTACAGGCCAACAAAAATGAAGGCAAATGGCTGGCTGATATATTAACCAAAATCGCAATATCAAACGAGGGTGTTAGCACCTTTCAGGATATTAAAGCCGATTTTGAGCGTGAAAGGGAAAACTTCGAATTGTTCTGGTATTCGAAGCCCATTAATACATTGCGGGAATACGGCTTATTGGTTCTGTAAGTCGTTTGTTTAGTACTTATAGGCTCACGCTCGTTTCTAACGCGTGTGGAAATAACCGGGCGATTTCATCGCCTAATCTAAAGTATTTGTCTATTGGTTGGTGTCCTCACCGACCAGTGCGCGATCCTCATTTAGGACAGTATTTAATGAAATGAAGAGTTTAACTAAATACTTTCTCTATTGGTTGGTGTCCTCACCGACCAATGCGTAATCCTCATTTAGGGCAGTATTTAATGAAATGAAGATACTACATCTTCATGCTAAAATGCGTTAAGAAATAAATGATGCAGATAACAATGATGGAATTTAAAATCAGCAATAGCCAAGAAATAACCGATTTACGGTCTTTCATTAAGGCAATAAAAGAACTGGCATAAGCCATAACCATTAAGGCCAGAAACAGGTTTACTGTCGATATTCCCAATAAACTATAACCATCATAGGCAAATACCAGGCAGCCTAAAAGCAGAAAAGCAGCTGAGGCAATGTTGTATACTTTGTTGGGTTTCATATATGGGATGTAATTTACCATGTAAGACTTATAAGCTCAGATCTTCTGTTGGGCCAAAAGTCTTACATGGTGTTTATATATTAATCACAATGAGGAACAGTGAAAGTCCAGGTTTCTGAATCTCCTGTTGGGATGATAAAGCCATTTCCTCTCGTGTTCTCGAACCACAATTTGCCTCTTAATTTTTCTCTGGTACCCACCTCGTTCATGGTTGCACTATCGTAAAGGCGGCCGTTAATCATTACATACTTAATTTTCTCCGAATTGCGGATGTCATCAAGTGGGTTGGCATCCATAATAACCATATCGGCCAGTTTACCTACCTCTAATGATCCGATTTCCTTGTCCATTCCTAAATAATGTGCACCATTTAAGGTAGCCGATTTAATGGCCTGTAAAGGTGAGAATCCGCCTTGAACCAGCATCCAAAGCTCCCAATGTGCACCAAGTCCCTGAATTTGACCATGTGCACCTAAATTAACTTTGGTACCACCATCTGCAATCTGTTTTGTCGCTTTTGCAATATCGATGTGGTTGTAATCACTGTACTCTGATGTCGTCCGGCGACGTGCCCTGGCATCAATAATCGAGCGTGGTGTGTAGGTCATTAACTTTTCGTTTTCCCAAACATTGGTTCTGTCGTACCAGTAGTTTTCGCCCCACTGACCACCGTAAGCCACAATTAAAGTAGGGGTATAGCCCACTTCAGTATTGTTCCAAAGCGTGGTTACATCTTTATAAACCGGCAAAACAGGGATACTGTGCTCAATTCCGGTGTGTCCATCGGCAACCATATTCATATTAGTAAAGAAAGTAGAACCACCTTCGGGTACCACTTCCATTTTTAGTTGCCGGGCTGCTTCTAAAATCTGCTGGCGTTGCTCACGACGGGGTTGATTGTACGATTTTACCGAGAAAGCACCTACAGCCTTTAACCTGCGTAAATTGGCCAATGCGTCATCCAGGCTATTAATGACGACTTTGAAATCACCGTCAGCACCATATAAAATAGAACCTGTTGAATATACCCTTGGTCCAACCATACGACCGGCTTTAAGCATTTCACTCTGGCTAAAAACCATTTCTGTATTGCTCGATGGATCGTGCGAAGTGGTAACACCAAATGCCAGGTTAGCCATGTAGCTCCAATCGTTTTGCGGGGTAACCCCATCAGGACTGGTACGCAAATGCGCATGCACATCAATAATACCCGGCATAATTGTTTTGCCGTTTACGTCAATAACCTTAGCGTTGGCAGGGATGGTTACAGCATCAACTTTGCCAATGGCGGTTATTTTATTACCATCGGTAAGTATCGTTCCGTTTTCAATTACTTCTTCACCTTTCATCGAAATGATACGGGCACCTTTTAAAGCTACAATTCCGGTTGGTAAATCCGATTTAAGCACCAGATTAATATCGGTTGATGTAGCCTGCGTTTTTGGTGTGTTGCCATCAAAGTTGAAAGCACTGTTTACATCAATGCTGTAATATTTTGGGCCTAATGTCCAGTGCAGGGTTTTGCTATCGGCGCTCCACTGAATATAAGTACCACCATCGGTAGTAACTTTGGTTACAGGAATCGCTTTATTTCCTGCCGAAGCATCCTGGGCAGCACCAATATTAATCATCGGGGTGATATACACATTAAACAGCTCGTTAAAAGCCACCCATTTGTTATCCGGACTAATCACGAACTGGTTTGCATATTGAGAAGTGAAATGAGTACGCTCATTGGCACCATTTAAATCGATACTTTTAAGTGCTTTTTTACCATCGGCATAACTTTGGAAATAAATGCGGGTATCGGTGTTGTTAAACTGCGGACGGATGCCGTTCTCTGATACTAAAGTTTTGGCACCTCCATTGGCAGCCATCATAAAAATACCGGTTCCGCGGCCATAGTTATAACCTAAAACATCGTTGCCGCTTCCTTTTCTGAAAACAATTTTATCGCCTTTGGTTGAATATTGGGGAGAATAATAAAAGCCTTTTTCATCACTTAAAGTAATGGTTTTGCCCGATTTATAGTCGGTTCTTTTAATGGCACCGCGTAATTCATCGCTCCAGGTGGTGTAAACTACATATTTACCATCGGGACTAAAAGCAGGTTCAAATTCAAAATCCAAACCATTGGTTAATCGCTCAGGTGTTCCGGCTGGTAGTTCCTGTTTATACAAATAACCTGCAGCATTAAAAACAATAGTTTTTCCATCAGGCGAAGTCGTAAGCTGCCTCAACATTTTGGCCGAAAACTCATTGCTGAAAACCTGTTGCTCAAAGTGTAGCGCTTGTTGAACCGTTTGAATGGTATTGGCCTGAAAAGGAATGGTACTGTTAATTAATGTGCCGATTTCGGTTTTCCTGATTTTGCCTTTTGCATAATAGATAAGGCTTTTGCTGTCTGGTGTCCAGGCAAAGTTGGGATAAACCCCGAAAATAGCCCAGGTTTCCTGCTGATCGTGAGATAGTTCTTCACTTACCGGCCATTCTTCGCCGGTTTTAAGGTTTTGTACATATAAAGTAGATTTTAACCTCACCCGTTTTACAAAGGCAATCAGGTTACCATCTGGCGATGCCTGTGGTCTGCATGCGCCACCTTGTTCGTTAATTAAAGTGTTTAGTTTACCTGTGGTTAAATCCAGCTGACGAATGGCATAAATTGTTCCGTTGGGATCTTTGCTGTATTCGAAATTCGGGCCGGGGCTTACATCTTCACTAAAGTAAACATATTTTCCATCAGGCGAAACATTCGGCTCGCCTGCATCCTGCTGGTCATTTTTACGTTTGGTTAACTGAACACCATCGCCGCCATTAATGCTGTACATCCACATTTCGCCTGCACCTAACGAACGGCCTGCTGTAAAGTGTTTACGCGCCACAATATATTCGCTGTTAGGTGTCCAGGTAGCATTGTTCAATAACCTGAAGCTTTCTTTTGTGATCTGTTTCTTTCCCGATCCGTCGCGGTTCATGATCCAGATGTTATCGCCACCGCTTTTATCGCTGGTATAGGAAATGTATTTTCCATTTGGACTAAAACGTGGCTGAACATCCCAGGCAATACCGCCGCTAATTAGTTTAGCTATACCGCCGGTAACAGGCATTACATAAATATCGCCCAATAAATCGAAAACAATTTCCTGTCCGTCTGCACTTACGTCGAGATTCATCCAGGTGCCTTCGTCGGTATTTAAAGTAAAGTTCTTGGTTGTTCCCTGGTATTTTTCGATATCCCATTTTTTTTCCTGGGCATTCGAATTTAGAAACATTAGGGTGAGGGCAGAGAGAAAATAAAGGTGCTTCATCAAATTTTTGATTAATTGTGCCGCAATTTAGGCAATATCAATAGCTTTTTTATAGTTTTGATATCGCCGATTTATGACAGCAATAGACATTTTACAAAAATATTGGGGATACCAGGCTTTCAGGCCACTGCAGGAAGATATTATTGCTTCGGTTTTAGAAGGGAAAGATAGCCTGGCGCTTTTACCAACAGGAGGAGGGAAATCGATTTGTTTTCAGGTGCCGGCATTGGTAAAAGAAGGGATTTGTATAGTGGTTTCACCATTAATTGCCCTGATGAAGGATCAGGTAGAAAATCTGAAAGCAAAAGGGATCGAAGCCATTGCCATTTACGCAGGTATGGGCAAACGAGAAATCGATATTTTGTTGGATAACTGTATTTACGGCAAGATTAAGTTTCTTTATTTATCGCCCGAAAGATTGCTTTCTGACCTGGTTCGTGTAAGGATTTCTTACATGAATGTGAACCTGATTGCTGTTGATGAAGCCCATTGTATTTCGCAGTGGGGTTATGATTTCAGGCCACCTTACCAGCAACTGGCTAAACTCCGCGAAATCCACCCGAATGTTCCGGTACTTGCATTAACGGCTACAGCAACGGCTTTTGTGCGTGAGGATATTGTGGCCAAACTCGAGATGAAAGATCCGCAGGTTTTTATTAAAAGCTTTGCCCGCGAGAATTTAAGCTATGTGGTTTTTGGCAATGAAGATAAATACAAAAAACTGATTGATATTTGCAGCAATGTAAAAGGCACAGGCCTGGTTTATGTACGTAACCGCAGGGAAACAGCAGAAGTAGCTAACTTTTTAAACCGTAACCAAATCAAGGCCGATTATTACCATGCGGGCCTGGAAAGAGATATCCGCTTTCAGAAACAGGAAGACTGGAAACAAAACAAAACCCGTATCATGGTGGCTACCAATGCATTTGGTATGGGGATAGATAAAGCGGATGTGCGTACTGTGGTGCATTTAGACCTGCCCGAAAGTTTAGAAGCTTATTATCAGGAAGCTGGCCGTGCTGGTCGCGATGAAAAACGGAGCTATGCAGTGCTGCTGGCTAATCAGTCTGACGTGTTGAGTCTCGAATCGCGGTATCTGGATAGTTTTCCAACACCTGATGAAATTAGAAAGATATACCACTACCTGGGCAATTACTTTCAGCTGGCTTTTGGAGCAGGAGAGGGACTTACCTTTTCTTTCGATTTAGCTGATTTTTGCAAACGGTTTAATATTAGTGTTTTAAAAACAATTTCCGGTTTAAAATTTCTGGAACACGATGGTTACCTCACCCTTTCCGAAAGCGTGTTTTTGCCTTCACGCATCATGTTTATTGCCAGTCATGAAGATATATACCGTTTCCAAATCGAAAATAAGGCTTACGATGGCGTGATTAAAACCGTATTGCGTTCGCACGGAGGGGCTTTTGATGGTTTTGTGAAAATAAATGAGGCAGACCTCGCCAAACGAACCGGTTTATCTTATCGCGATGTTGTAGCTTTATTAAACAAACTGCAAGTGCTTGAACTGCTTACCTATATCCAGCAAACCGATCAGCCACAATTGCAATATATCCGCGCACGGGTAGATATGGATCATTTCGATCTGGATGTAAAATACCTGGGCTTAAGGAAAGAAATTTTACACAAACAAATTAACGCCGTAGTTAAATATGCATCCTCTAACATTTGCAGGAGCATACAGCTGCTTGAGTATTTTGATGAACAAAATGCTGCTAAATGTGGTGTATGCGATGTTTGCCTGGCCGAAAAAAGAGCAGAGAACCAAAGCCAGCTGATTGATGAAATAGAATTCGAGATCATTTCGCTGCTGCAACAAGAGCCACTTGTGCTTGATGATTTGGTGATGAATATCAAAAATGGCGCTGAAAATGAACGCATCGAAATCATCCGCGAATTATTAGATGCTGGCAAGATAAAAACGGATGGAAAGAAATATTATATTTAACAGATATAAGCGAAAAATGTATTTATGATTAGTAATGAAAGGGAGTTAATAGAAAAGATAGATTTACATTATGGAAGACATGATTTTTCTGAAAATAAGAATTATGTTGAATTCTCATTTTATGCATGCTTTTACGAACTTTTAAATATAGAGAATTCATACTGGGAAACGAATTTTAATGGAAATGAGATTTTTGAAATCTTAACAACATTGAAAATAGAGATAGATAGAGATTTCTTGATCAAAAGATATAATGATCGGGCTAATAACGATGTAGAAGTATTTCATTCAAATTTCGATGAACAGGTATTTGCTTTTTTTGATTTAGCGAAAGAAGAAACGGATCAGAATGATATGTTTTTTTTCGGTTTAAGATGTCTTAAAAAGGATGAACCGATAATAAATCAAAAACTTTTAAAGATTTATAGAGAACTAATGACCTCATCTCCATTTGAATTTGATATTTTAAATCATAGACTTTATAATAAAACTTTTCGCAGCTATTTCTATTTTTACGATCGAAATTATAATCCATACAAAAGACAGATACACCACCATAACTTAACTGCTAGTTAATGATAGAAAAAAACAATAAGAAAACCATCCGCTCATGGGCTTTCTTCGATTGGGCAAACTCTGCCTATAACCTGGTTATTACCTCAACTATTTTTCCGGCTTATTACACCATTATTACCACCACTAAAGAACATGGAGATAAGGTAACCTTCTTTGGCCGGACCTATGTTAATACTTCACTATCTAACTATGCGCTGTCTTTCGCTTATCTGATTATGGCGCTGGCTTTACCCATTTTATCATCAATTGCCGACAGAAGAGGGAATAAGAAGTCGTTTATGAAATTCTTTACCTATATGGGTGGATTGGCCTGTATTGGCTTATATTTCTTTAAACTCGATACCCTCGAAATGAGTATCATCCTGTTTGCTTTAGCAGCCATGGGGTATATTGGCGGGGTTTTGTTCAGTAATTCTTACCTACCCGAAATCGCTTCTGAAGAACACCAGGATCGCGTAAGTGCGCAAGGATTTTCTTACGGTTACATCGGCTCAGTTTTATTGCAGTTAATTTGTTTTCTGTTCGTACTAAAACCAGAGTGGTTTGGTATCACCGATGCTTCTTTTCCTCCGCGTTTATCATTTTTGCTGGTTGGTGTATGGTGGATTGCCTTTTCGCAAATTCCTTTTTCGGCACTGCCTAATGGAGCCCCGCAAGCTGGCAGGGTTAAAACCAATATTATTAAAGACGGATTTAGCGAGTTAACAAAAGTTTGGCGACAGCTGAAACAGATTCAAAAATTGAAAGGCTTTCTGTTTTCTTTCTTTTTCTACTCGATGGGAGTACAAACCATTATGCTGGCGGCTGCAGGCTTTGCCGAAAAAACATTGAAACTGGGCACAGCTAAACTAATTGCGGTAATCCTGATTATCCAACTGGTAGCTATTCCGGGCGCTATGCTCATGTCTTACCTGGCCAAAAAGATTGGTAACGTAAATGTGTTGATTATGGTTGTATTGGTTTGGATTGGTTGCTGTGTGTACGGTTATTACATCACGAATGAGTATCAGTTCTATTCACTTTCGGCTATTGTGGGTTTAATTATGGGCGGAATCCAGTCATTATCGCGTTCTACCTATTCTAAATATTTACCTGTTGACACACAGGATACGACCTCATTTTTCAGTTTTTACGATGTTACCGAGAAACTGGCTATTGTAATCGGCTTATTTAGTTTTGCTTACATAGAAGAAATCACAGGAAATATCCGTTATTCTATTATCGCCCTGGCATCTTTTTTCATTATTGGTTTAATTCTTTTGTTTGTTTTGAAAAAAATCGAACGCAAAGAAGCACCAAAATTGTAAGTTTGTAGGCTAAAGAATATGATGAAAGTAGAATTATTTGTGCCCTGTTTTGTAGATCAGTTATATCCTGAAACCGCTTTTAATACCTTAAGATTGTTAGAGAAATCGGGTTGCGAGGTCAGCTATAATTCAAAACAAACCTGCTGTGGACAACCAGCCTATAATGCTGGTTACTGGGATGAAGCCAAACAGGTAGGTACTAAATTCTTAAACGATTTTTCTGAAAACACTTATATCGTAGCACCATCGGCCTCCTGTGTAGGTATGGTAAAAGGTGGTTTTAACGATCTGTTTACCAATACCATTGTACACAACAAATGCCGGAGTTTGCAATCGAATATCTGGGAGCTTTCCGATTTTCTGGTTAAAGTGGCTAAGAAAGATTATTTCGGGGCCGAGCTTGAAGGAAAAGCTGTTTACCACGATTCGTGCAGTGCTTTACGCGAATGTAAAATTAAAGACGAACCCCGTCAGTTACTTTCAAAAGTACATGGTTTGGAAATGATCGAAATGGAAGATACCGATATGTGTTGTGGCTTTGGCGGTACCTTTGCGGTTAAATTCGATGCCATTTCTTCGGCAATGGCCGAGCAAAAAGTAAATCACGCCATGGCGCAAGGTGCCGATTATATCATTTCGACCGATTTATCCTGCCTGCTGCACCTGCAAGGTTATATCGATAAAAACAATCTACCCATAAAAACCATGCACATTGCCGATGTACTGTGTAATGGCTGGCTGGAAAGTACAGAATACTAATTCCAAACCTATCAGGCTTTAAAAACCTGATAGGTTTTTTTATGTAAAAGCGTTTGTAAAAAATAAATTACAAGGGAGATTTTTAGCCTTTAATGGGCTCGTTTAGTTTATCTTACTGTTTTAATTAACAATTTTTAACAAGCTTTACGTTAAATCTAAAATACCTTTGTTAAACCTTTTAAAGGCTTTAAACTCTAACTAACAAATTCAAAACAAAATGAAAAAAATATTCATCGCTTTATTGGGTGTTTTATCGATTGCGTCGGTTGCAAACGCGCAAAAGAAAAAAACTTCAGGAGCTATACAATTCGAAAACACGATCGATCCAGCTGCTATGGCATCTGCCAATGGTATCCAGTTAACCGATCAGATGAAAGCCAGAATGCCTTCATCGAGCAAAAGCAATTTTGAGTTATTATTTACCGCAACCAATGCGAGCTATATGCCGGTTGAAGAAACCGAGGATAGCAATGGTGCAGGTGGCGGTGGCGGCGGCATGGGCCGGATGATGATGCGTTTTGGTGGTGGCGGCGGTAACCGCGAGTACTACTATACTTTCGCTGATAAAGGTTTAATCGAGGTTTTCGACCTGAACGATACGACCTATTATATGCCAAGCAAGTTAACCCTTGCCAGCTCCGGACCAATTTCTTCCTTCAGGATGGGTGGTGGTAATCCAAACGATACTACTAAAGCAAAACCAGCACCGGCTCCAAAAATTGAAGTGGTTAAAACGGATTCTACTAAACAGATTTTAGGTTTTACCTGCCATCAGGCTATTGTAAGATCAACCAGGGCCATTAAAATTTTAGATATGGATAAAAACGTGGTTGAAGAAACTAAAATCTGGTACACCAATGATTTGGGCTTCGATTTTTCTCCTAATCCAAACATGTGGACCGAAGGTGCAGTTTTAGCTATCGAAGGCAGAGGAAACAGTTCAATCGCTAAAAGCATTGAGTACAGAAACGTAAGCGCTAAAGATGTAACTGCTCCAAAAAAAGCAAAACTAATTACCGCAGACGAGTATAAAACTAAAATGGATAACATGATGAAACGTTTTAGACAAAACAGACCAGGTGGCGGTGCAGGCCAGGTAAGGGTATTTGGCGGCGGCGGCAATTAAGCGCATACAAACAACAAAACATAACAGCCTGTTCCATTTATGGGGCAGGCTTTTTTTGTATCATTTTTGAAAATATTAATTGTAATACTGACATATTTCCTATTATTGGCCTCAGATATAACCTAACCAAAGTGATTACAGCAGAAAACAGAACGAACCTACTCAATACTAAACAACATTTCGAGATCTTAGATGGACTAAGAGGCGTAGCCGCCATTATAGTGGTTATTTACCATTTTATGGAAATTGCCATTACAGACTATAACAAGAATTTTCTATCTCACGGCTTTTTGGCTGTCGATTTCTTTTTCTGTTTATCGGGTTTTGTAATTGCTTATGCTTACGATAGCAGAGCCGAACATATCACTTTAATGCAGTTCATTAAACTGCGGTTAATCCGTTTACATCCCCTGGTGTTAATCGGTTCTGTACTGGGACTGCTAACTTTCCTTTTTGATCCTTACAGCGATTTTTACGCCATTTATGGATTTGGCAAAACACTTTTACTGTTTTTAGCTTCTGCATTTCTAATTCCTTATCCGGCAATGCCCGAGCGTTACACCAATTTATTTTGCCTTAATGCTCCTGCCTGGTCGTTATTCTGGGAATATATTGCGAATATATTTTATATCCTCATCCTTTTCAAACTCAGCAAACAGATACTAACTGTATTAACTGTAATAGGAGCGGCCTGCATTTGTTATATAGCTGTGATCCATACCAATGTAAGTGGAGGCTGGGGAGGTCAGAACTTCTTTGATGGCGGTGCAAGAGTACTTTTCTCTTTTATGGCGGGAATGATGGTTTATCGTTTCAACTGGATCATCAAAAATAAACTGGGTTTTATAGGTGTTAGCATCCTGCTGCTGATGGCTTTCTTATTCCCTTACCGCGATCAGTACAACTGGATTACCGAGCCCATAATTGTGATCCTTTATTTTCCATTACTGGTATCGCTTGGTGCAGGAGCTGTGTTAAACCCTGCTTTAAAAAATGTATGTAGGTTATCAGGAGAAATATCTTACCCGCTTTACATGACGCATTATCCCTTTGTGTGGATTTACTTAACCTATGTAGCGGTAGTGAAACCAACAGGCATGATGCTTTTTGGTGTAATTCCTGTTTCGGTAATACTTTTAATTGTTCTGGCTTACCTCATTATGCGCTTTGTAGATGCACCTTTGCGTAAATATTTGAAGGATAAATTTTTGCGTGCCGCTTAATGGTTAACCATATTAGACAAATCAATACATAAAATATATAAGGTCAAAAAGTTGCTCCGTGTTAATCTGTGCATCGGTGGCATTATTGCGCTTTGTCTGGTGCAGGATCGCTGGAAGATTGCCTGCCCGTTGCAGGCAATCTTCGTCGGCTGAAAAAGCCTTCTCGCAATGTCGACCCCGAAAAATCCGTGTTAATCCGTGCCTCCGTGGCATCGTACCACTCTTCAACTAAAACTTGCTTTTTGACCGAAAAACTCCTATATTTGCAGCAAATTAGTATCACATTGTAAGTGATCTTTTAAAACTTTTTTATTAAACTTTAAATCATAGTTGTAGATGATTAACATTACTTTACCTGATGGCTCTGTCCGTCAGTACGAAAAGGGCACTTCTGCCCACCAAATTGCATTATCAATTTCTGAGGGTTTAGCCCGTAACGTATTAGCCGCCGAGGTTAATGGCGAAGTTTGGGATTCAACAAGACCAATCGAGGCTGATTCGTCGGTTAAATTATTAACCTGGAACGATGCAGCTGGTAAATCAACTTTTTGGCATTCATCAGCCCACTTAATGGCCGAAGCTTTAGAAGCCCTTTATCCGGGAACTAAATTTGGTATTGGTCCGGCCATTGAAACCGGTTTTTACTACGATGTAGATTTCGGCGATCAGGAATTTTCTTCTGATGATTTCAAAGCCATCGAAGCTAAAATGATTGAGTTGGCTAAACAAAAGGAAACTTTTGTACGCGAAAGTGTAAGTAAAGCCGATGCAATTAAATATTTCACTGAGAAAGGTGATGAGTACAAACTCGATTTAATTGATGGTTTGGAGGATGGAAAAATTACTTTCTATACTCAGGGTCAATTTACCGATTTATGCCGTGGTCCGCACATCCCGAATACTGGTTTTGTAAAAGCAGTAAAACTGATGAATGTGGCTGGTGCATATTGGAGAGGCGATGAAACTAAAAAACAGTTAACCCGTATATATGGTGTAACTTTTCCTAAGGCGAGCGAGCTTACCGAATATCTGGCAATGATTGAGGAAGCTAAAAAACGCGATCACCGTAAATTGGGTAAAGAGCTCGAATTGTTTGCTTTTTCTGAAAAAGTGGGCATGGGCTTACCATTGTGGTTACCAAAAGGAACTGCTTTGCGCGAGCGTTTGGTTAATTTCTTAACTAAGGCACAGGCTAAAGCAGGTTACGAGCAAGTGGTTACTCCACATATCGGCCATAAAAACCTGTATGTAACTTCTGGTCACTGGGAAAAATATGGTAAAGATTCGTTCCAGCCAATTAAAACCCCGCAGGAAGGAGAGGAGTTCTTCTTAAAACCGATGAACTGCCCGCACCACTGCGAGATTTATAAAACAAAACCGCGTTCTTACAAAGATCTTCCGGTTCGTTTTGCAGAGTTTGGTACTGTATACCGTTACGAACAAAGTGGCGAATTGCATGGTTTAACCCGTGTACGTGGCTTTACTCAGGATGATGCACACTTGTTCTGTATGCCAGAGCAGGTAAAAGATGAGTTTAAGAAAGTAATCGATCTGGTACTTTATGTATTCAAATCGTTGGGTTTTGAAAACTACACCGCACAGGTTTCATTAAGAGACCCTGAAAATAAAGCGAAGTACATCGGTTCTGATGAAAACTGGAAATTATCGGAAACTGCAATTATCGAAGCTGCTGCCGAAAAAGGTTTAAATACAGTTGTAGAATATGGCGAAGCGGCCTTTTATGGTCCTAAGCTCGATTTTATGGTTAAAGATGCTTTAGGTAGAAAATGGCAGTTGGGTACCATTCAGGTAGATTACAACTTGCCTGAGCGTTTCGAACTGGAATATACCGGTAGCGATAACCAGAAACACAGACCGGTAATGATCCATCGTGCGCCGTTTGGTTCGTTAGAAAGATTTATTGCAGTATTGATTGAACATTGTGCCGGAAACTTCCCGTTATGGTTAAGCCCGGAGCAGTTTATCATTCTTCCTATTTCAGAAAAATATGAAGATTATGCAAAAAAAGTTTTAGATGAACTAAATAATTCCGATATTCGCGGGCTGATTGACTTTCGCGATGAGAAAATCGGTCGCAAAATACGCGACGCGGAGGTTAAAAAGATCCCATACATGCTCATTATCGGCGATAAAGAGATGGCAGAAGGAAAAGTTTCTGTCCGTAAACATGGTGAAGGAGATTTAGGCGAAATGACGTTGGAAGAGTTCAACAATTTATTAAGAAAAGAAATAACAGTTTAAATTAAAATAGTACAAATTTGGCATTAGGAAGACCAGGATTTAACAGGGGACCACGTCCACCTTTTAAGAAAAAAGAAGCAGAGCATAACATTAATCAGTATATAAAATCGCCTGAAGTGCGTTTAGCTGGCGATAATGTTGAACCGGGGATTTATCCTTTGGCAAAAGCTTTGGCACTTGCTGATGAACTGGAATTGGATTTGGTAGAAATTTCTCCAAATGCTGTACCACCGGTTTGTAGGATTATTGATTACAGTAAATTTGTTTACGAGCAAAAGAAAAAGCAGAAAGAAATTAAAGCTAATGCCAAACAAACTGTAATTAAAGAGATCCGTTTTGGTCCTAACACCAACGATCACGATTTCCAGTTTAAATTGAAACATGCAGTAAGCTTTTTAGAGAACGGTGAGAAAGTTAGGGCTTATGTGCATTTTAAAGGTAGAGCAATTGTGTACAAAGAACAGGGAGAAATTTTATTGTTAAAATTTGCCCAGGCTTTGGAAGATGTAGGAAAAGTAGAGTTATTACCGAAGTTAGAAGGTAAACGTATGTTCCTAACTGTTGCGCCTAAAGTAGCAAAAAAATAAAAACAATTTTATAAATTAAATAACAGGTTATGCCAAAAATGAAAACCAATTCCAGTGCTAAAAAGCGTTTTTCGCTTACTGGAACAGGTAAAATCAAAAGAAACAAAGCATACAAAAGTCACATCTTAACCAAGATGAGTACTAAACGTAAACGTGCGCTTGGAAATGCAGGAATTGTAACAGATGCAGATTCAGGTAACGTAAAACGTATGCTTTGCATCGGAAAGTAATTCATTAATTTCACCAGGTATCAGGCATTAAAGTTCCTTAGTTGGACGCCGCTTACCAAAAAACAACAACAACATGCCACGTTCGGTAAACGCAGTAGCTTCGAGAAGAAGAAGAAAAAAGATCCTTAATTTAGCCAAAGGTTATTGGGGAGCAAGAAGTAAGGTTTATACTGTTGCTAAAAACACAGTAGAAAAAGGTTTGCAATATGCATACCGTGACCGTAAAGTTAAGAAAAGAGAATTCCGCGGATTGTGGATCCAACGTATCAACGCTGGTGCGCGTCAACACGGTATTTCTTACTCTCAATTAATCGGTAAACTAGCTTCAAAAGAAATCGGTTTAAACCGTAAAGTATTGGCTGATTTAGCAATGAATCACCCAGAAGCTTTCAAAGCTGTAATTGATGCAGTAAAATAGAAATTTTCGCTCAGGCGATAATCATATTTAAAAAAGGGAACCAAATGGCTCCCTTTTTTTTATGCATTTAACTCTGATCATCTGTTTCTGCATCCGAGGCATTCTTCTGAACAGATTCAATACCGTTATCTCTTGCTGCTGCGCTTTCGTACATTTCGCTCGAACCTATAATTTGTCCGTTGCTTGCCTTTAAGCTAAAATAATGCTTGCCATTGCTTGATGTTTTCTTTTCAAATTTCGAATCATCCTGAGCATTCTTTTTAACGGATTCGATTCCGTTTTCGCAATTTGCTTTCGAAGAATAACCTTCGCTGGCTAAAATAACCTGACCATTACCGGCCTTCAGATTAAACTGATACTCGCCGTTAGTCCTTTTAGTAATCACAAATTTTCCCATAGTGCTGATTTTAATTATTTGGTTAAAAAATGCTATTTACTTAAAGTTATAAAAGTTTGTAAGCAAAATCAATATCAGCGTAAGAATTAAAAGTATGTTAACGTAGGGGTTAAATGATCGAAAATCGAGATCGTCATTCCCTCGCAAGAGGGAATCTTAATGCATTATGCTTAAGATTCCCATCCAATAGCTGTAGGATGAGCACAACAGAGTGAAATTTTTAAATAGATTTCTCAACTACGTTGCACTCCGCTCGAAATGACGACACTGGAGTGGCTGTTGCTAATATTGATTTTTATCCAATAATTAAGCCCAGTATTGACAGACCCGATAGAAGAATCGTCATCTCGATCCGATAGCTATCGGATGAAGCGTAGCGAAATGGAGAGATCTTTAAATAGATCTCAACTACGCTGCACTCCGCTCGAAATGACGATAATTTTATTAGTATAATCCCAGTTCTGCTAAGCTGGCAAACTGTAAGCCATCCTGCGCCGAATTGGCTATGATTTTAAAGTATTGAAAGGTTTTGGCGCTTCCGAAATCGAAGTACTGTGGCCCATTTGCATTTTGTGCTACGTAATTGTTTACCGAAGTAAAGTTCACCCCATCTGTACTGGTTAGCAACTCAAAATTCTTAATGGCTCTGCTTAAACCACTTCTTTGGGTTAAGCTTAAACCTGTAGCCGTTTTCGAAGAACCCAAGTTAATTACCACATTATGCGGATAGGTAGTTGCAGAGCTCGACCAGCGCGAATGCCAGTAAGTGCTTGCATTTCCGTCGATTAACCTGATCGCCCTGCCATTTGTAGCCCCTTCGCCACTGGTCTCTTCCGAGCTAAAAGAAGCAATGCTCCATCCGGTTTTACTCAATTCGTTCTTAGTAGAGAAACCCAGCACCGGCAAGCCACCCGAAAAGGTATATGCATAAATCTGTTCGGTTACTGTACCGTTATCATGTACCAGTTTCACTTTCAGCTCGTAAGGAATTCCATCTGCTTTTTCCTGTAAATCGGCAATTGGCATTACTACCCTAAAACTATCGGTACCAATCTTTTTCGACTCCCAGGTGATGGCATTGTAATCTTTGTTTACGCCCGTACCTTCGTTATTTACGTTTGGATCGTTATAATACAATATACTGGTTACATTGCCTGTTGAGGTAAATTTACCCGACACCACAATCGATGCAAGACCACTATCGTAACTGGCATAAATTTTAGGAATGTTTGTCGTAACTGAACCATAATAGGTATTCGAGTTATTGTTAAAAACCTGGTTGGCGTTTAAAATAGCAGCATCTGCAGCAGTTAAAAACGTAGGACTTTTACCAAGCGTTCCGTTACCGGCCCACATTAACGCCATACCCAGCGTAGAGTTTTCAGAAACTTTTTGCCTGTTGTGTGGTAAATTTAAACCATGGCCCAGCTCGTGTACCATACCACCAAACCAAACACTGAAACGGTTACCCACGGTAGTGCTTAAACCCAGGTTGGCAATATCCATTTCTTCGTAATCAAGTGCATAGCACCATTTACCCGTACCGTAAAAAGGGCCACCACTGGGCGTACCATTAGAACCGATAGAGTACCTTGGTATAATAATTAAGGTATGATCGCTGGTTTTATCGGCTGGGTGAGCAGCAAAATATGCATTTACTTCGCTCGCTACAGCACCCGAACCTCCTGAGTAAGGATAACTGCTTTTTGGTAAGCTTCCTCTGATGGTTAGAATTTTGACGCCACCAGAACCATCATCGGCCAAACCAAAGGTTTTGTTACCATAACCATTCCGGTTCATTTCCTGTTTGTACCAGTCCTGCGTCCACAATAAAAGATCACTTAATCTTTTACGGTAACCGGCTAAGGTATCGAGGTCGTTAGGCACAAAATACACTACATTTACATTACGCGTTTGAGTAATAATGTTTGCGGTAGCCATTTTATGACTCAGGGTAGGCGTTTTTTCCTCAGGTTGTAAGGTTTCGGCCTTTTTGCAAGATAGGGCAAACAGACAGGCGGAGACAAGGCCTGCAAAAAGTAGACTGTTTTTTTTCATTAGATAATTTTTAGGTTAGGAATTTGATAATATGCAATTGGTTAATAATGCCTTGTTTAACGTGCCTACCTCAGCCACATGTCCTGATCTTCATAATACCGGAAGATCACATCATCAATATTTGCCAAACCTGGCCGCTATCTCTCAGTGTTTAATTAAAAATGAAGCGCAATAAGTTAGTTTCTGTTTGTTTTGTAATCCTTAAGTTACACACAGTAAGCATACTTCGTTAAAATAAATCAGCGCAAACGTTTGTGTTATAATTGTCTGAAATACATTTATTCGTGAAGCCTGAAAAACATAATCAGCCAGTTTTTACAGCTTTTATTTTGGATGATAAAAAATGTGATAATTATAACACGCAAACGTTTGATTGTCTAGTCAGGTTAAACTGTAAGAACATGTGGTTTTGCGGTTATATCCTGGATGTATTATTTATTAGGCTTTTAAACTTTGGTTTTGTTGCAGAAATGGTTAAATAAAAAAAGAAATTTTTAATGCAAAAAAATCAAATTATAACCACTTAAAATGTGATAAAGAGGAGGGTAACAAGAAAAAATTACCTTCAAATAATTGATGGCAATGCTAAGCAATAACCTCGAAAAGCGTTGTGATTTTAGCCCAAAGTATTGGTAAACTTCATCCTGATTCCGCTTTGAAAGTTGAGGATTATTTTAAAGATCTCGACTAAGGTTACCTTTTCAATTTTGGTCAGTGTATCGATTTCAATAAAGTTATTGGGCGCTGCCTGATGGTTAATGATTAAATTGGCCTGGTGTTTAAGCCTTAAACCCATCAAATAATAATAAGATTGCGAAAGTTCGTTAAACTGCTCTTCTGTAAATACACCGAGTTCTCTTAAGGTTTTTAAACGTTCGCCGGTATTTTCTTTCTGAAAAATCCTGTTTTGCAGGGCATAAACCCTGGCCAGATCAACAATGGGTGTCATAGCGGTTTTAATATCGAAAACCTCTTTCTTCTGTATTTTCTGTGTGCGGATATTTCTGAAATAGGTGAGTGGCGGTTCATACAGCAAGGCATTTTTAGCCAGGTAGACATAAAATTTCTCTATCGGTTTCTGCAGTTCTTCATCCACAAAAGACCTTAAGCTTTCCATGATACTTAAATCGCCATAAATTGCCCTGCAATCGAAAAAAGCTGCAAACTTTACCGCTGCTTCGGGTAAAGCTTCTTCGATCCAGTTTTTGTAATTGTATTTCCAGTGTGATAATGAATGTGTCCAGTTCGGATTGGTAGCCATGTAATCGCCATCACAATATACAAAACCAACATAATTCAACTTATCTGAAACCTGCGTAGCCAGATCGAGAAAGTAGGAGCGTACGGCCGCCCGTTTATCTTCGGGGGTATCTTCGTAAATAATGGCATTATCCTGATCGGTTTTAAGGCTCAGCTCTTTACGGCCTTCGCTGCCCAAAACCATAAAAACAAATTTTGCAGGCGGTGGCCCGAGTTTGGCAATTACATCTTCAATAATTTTGAACGAAATGGTATCGGCAATGGTAGTTACCACCTCGTTTACGATTTTGGGGTGCACCCCTCTGTTTAGCAATTGTGCAACAATATGGGGTACTTTTTGCCATTTCAACTTCAGGTCGCTGGTATTTACCGCCGATTTTACTGACTGAATAAAAACCAAAGGAGATTCGGCCTGTTCGCTTAACAACCTGTTGCGGCTCAAAAAGCCAACAAAATTACCGTTATCGTTTACGAGCAAGTAGCGCGATTTTTTACTGAACATCATCAGAATGGCCTCGTAAACATAAGCATCGGGCGTTATGGTTACAATGTTTCGGTCCATAACGGTTTCAATCGCTAAGCCTGCATTTAATTGTTTGGCAATAACCTCATCTCTTAAAGTTATATCGGTTACAAACCCCATATAACCTTGTGCTTCATCTTTAACAAATAGGCAGCTGGTTTTCTGTTCGGCCATTTTAATTGCCGCTTCAAATATTGGGGTACCTGGATCGCAACTCACTATTTTTTTAAAAGTGATATCTCCGATTCGGGCGGTATAAATGCGGTCGGCTAATTTATCTTCCATTAAAAATTCCTTTTAAAATTTTTTTGAACGAAAATGCTTTTGCTTTCTTCTTTTCGCGGTTAAAGCTATGTTGCTGACTATAAACCGATGATAAACTTATTTTTTTACTTTCTATAAGGTGGAAGAATATTTTAGCTGCACTCAGCGCATCCGATAGTGCGTTGTGCATATTCTCCGGTACCTCATTAAACAATATGGTATAAAATTTATCAAGTTTTAAATGGCTGATTACAGAATCGGTAATATACAAAGCACTGGCTTTCATGGTACAGAAAAAGGACAGCTCTTTAAAAACATCTTCTTTACCCATTCTAAACAGCTCAACATTCACCATATGATAATCGAGTTCAATAAAATGTCCTACAATTAAAGGTTTATACTTTTTAATATCGGCATAAAACCTGAGCATAATTTCTTCTTTATCTTCTCCATGTACCCGTAAGTACTCTTCACTTATATTGTGTATTTTTTGCGCAGCCTTATCTATAACAAAACCCGTATTGCTGAGATAATGGTTTTCGCGCTTCACTTCCTGATAGCTGGCATCATAAATTACCCATGCAATCTGCACAATATGCGGCCAGTTATTTTCTTTGGCATAGGAAGCCGACCAGTTTTTAGGCAGGCCGGATGTTTCAGTATCCACAATGAGGAAGTACGCTTGCAAAATGCTTGGTTAGGTTTACAGTTAAAAGCCGATGTTGACCAAAGATAATTAATAAGGCCGATAAACGATAACAATTTAAGGATATAGCCAGGCTAAAAATTATTTTCAATTTGTGAGTATATTATTTGATAAAGTAAAAGATTTGCACTTATTTGCCCAAAAAAATTAATTGAAATTATGCTCTCACGATTATTTAGCGTTATCGCATGTATGATGTGTTTGGGTTCTGCTTTTGCCCAAAAGAAGCTTGCTGAAAATATGCACTTCAAAAAGCTGCCTAACGGCCTGGAGGTATTGGTTGTTGTAGATCGTACGGTACCACTGGTTACCATAGAAATGGCATGCAGAAATGGTTCGTTTACCGAAACCGACGAATTTAACGGGTTGAGCCATTTATATGAGCACCTGTTCTTTAAGGCGAACAAAGATTATCCTGATTTTGAAAGCCTTAACGGCCGGATGAACGATCTGGATATTAACTCCAATGCCACTACCAGAGAGGAAGTAGTAAATTACTTTTTTACACTGCCTGCTGCGAATTTAAAGGCCGGCCTAAGCCTGATGAATTCTTCTATCCGCTATCCGAAATTTATTAAGGAAGACATGGCGCTCGAAAACGAAGTGGTAAATGCCGAGTTTACCCGTCACGAATCGAGTCCGATTTTTGCTTTAATGGAAGCCAATTCGCGCCATATGTGGGGTGCAAATTATTCACGGAAAAACGTAATCGGCAGCCATGAGGTAATTTTATCGGCTACTCCTTCAAAAATGGATTCGATTAAGAACAAATATTACTGGCCAAATAACTCGGTGTTGGTTATTGCCGGGGATGTAAAGGTTGATGATGCCTTTAGTTACGTTGATTATATTTTTAGCGGCTGGAAACCCTCGAAAGTAGATCCTTTTGTAAAATGGCCAATTCCAGAATTTAAACCGCTTACTAAAAACGACTATTATCTGGTAGAATCGAATAAAAGTCCGGTGCCATACATGTTGTTTAGCTGGCATGGCCCCGATACGCGTAATGATATCCCGGCAACCTATGCTGCCGATGTGTTTTCGTTTATCGTTAACCAGAACGGTTCGAAAATGAAGCAGGCTTTAATTAACTCCGGACTGGCGCAGGAAGCAGATGTAAATTATTATACGCAGAAATATACCGGACCAATAAGTTTAATGGTGAGCCCAAATCCGGCAAAGGTGAAAGAATGTTATGATGAAGTGTTGAAACAGATTTCGCTTTGGGCCAATGAAGATTATTTGTCTGATCTGCAGATTGAGCGGGCAAAAAGATTACTGTCAATCGAACAGGTTGAAAGGAGAGAAGTAACCTCTGATTATGCGCATTTACTTTCTTTTTGGTGGGCATCGGCCTCAATAGATTATTATACCCATTACGAAGAAGAGGTGAATAAGGTAACCAGAAAGGATTTGCTGGACTATGTGCGTAAATACATTAAAGATAAGCCCTACTGTGCTGGTTTAATGATGGATAATGCGAGTATGAAAACGGTAAAACCCGAAACATTTTTTAAATCGACAAATTAAGTGATCTCATGAAAAGAATTATATTTTTTATTGCCTTTGTGGCATTATTCCAATATAGCGATGCCCAAACCAAAGCGATTTCATTTGATGTTAATGGCTTGAAAGTAATTTTAAAACCCACTGAAAAAGAAACGGTTAGCATTAGCATGTTTTTTAAGGGTGGTGTAATGAATTATACTGCCGAACAAGCGGGAATAGAAAACCTGGCTTTAGCATCGGCGGCCACCTGCGGCACTAAAAATTATAGTGTGGTCGATTATCAGGAACTGGCCGATGAATACGGAATCGCTATTTCAGGTTCATCTACAACAGATTATGGCACCATCAGCATGAACTGTATTTCCAAATACCTGGATCAGGGATGGAAGCTGTTTTCGGATGCTGTGGTGAATCCGGCTTTTGATAAAACTGAATTTCAGACTACCAAAGAGCGGATGATCTCGGCTATTTACCACAGTCAGTCTGATCCCGAAACCAGGGTTGAACAAATGAGCATGGAAAGCATGTTTAAAGATTCGCCGTACAGCATTAATCCATTGGGGAATAGTAAAACGGTAGGTGGCTTTACCGCCGAAATGGTGAGTAATTATTACCATAACGAGTTGTTAAACAAAAACAAAATGTTTCTGGTTGTGGCCGGTAAGATTACCAAAGAAGCTTTGGAACAAAAAATACAGGCATCTTTTAAGGAGCTTAAAGGAAAACCTTACACACCTCCGGTTTACGATCGTAAAATGTTAACCGGCGAGCGTCTGGTAGTTGAACAAAGGGATATTGCCACCAATTACATGAGCTGCATCATGAATGCACCCACCATGAACAGTCCCGACTATCATGCTTTTGTGTTGATTATTAATGCATTAAGCGGAAGCATGAACTATGAGTTGAGAACGCGTTTAGGCTTGTCTTACGCGCCGGGTGCTACCATTAAGACACAGCAGATTCCGTATAGTTCTATGTTTGTAAGCACCACGCAACCCAAGAAAGCTTTTAAGGCTATGATTACTGTTTACAACAACATCAAAGAAGGAAAATACAGTCAGCGTTACCTCGATGCTTTGAAAAAAGACCATCGTGATGGTTACTACAGGCACCAGGAAAGTGCAAGCTCAATTGTAGAAGATTTGGGTGAGGCTGAAGTATTGGGAAGTTACACACTGGTGGAAGATATGGTGCCTAACTTTAATAAAGTAACCTTAGCAGATATGAAAGATTCTTTTACCAAATACCTGAAAGGTGCAATTTGGGTTTACCTGGGCGATGAACAGGTAGGGAAGGCTGCATTTCAGTAATGAGCGTATTTTGAAGAGGATCGTCTTTTAGCGTATAGTGGAGAAATCTGATTAAAGATCTCTCCACTATGCTTTGCTTCGGTCGAGATGACGATTGGCTTATTTGTGCATGAGCAGGTAAACTACTGCCGCTAAAGTTGAGCCGACTATTGGGCCAATTATCGGCACCCAGGCGTAGTCCCAGCCGCTGCTACCTTTACCTTTCATTGGAATCAGTGCATGAATAATCCTTGGACCTAAATCCCTGGCCGGATTGATGGCATAACCCGTAGTACCACCTAAGGCCAAACCAATTACCCAAACCAAAAATGCAACAGGTATAGCGCCAAGCGAACCTAATCCAATTGGTGTAGTATTTTCTTTGGTACCCATGCTCGCATCGGTGAAATAAAAGATTACGAATATGAGCACGAATGTGCCAATAATTTCTGAAACCAGATTGGAAGCATTATTTCTGATGGCCGGAGCAGTGGCAAATGGAGCGGCTTTTAACCCTTGATCTTCGGTAGCATCGAAATGGTCTTTATACATTACCCATACCAGAAATGAACCCACCATGGCTCCAGCTAATTGCGACAGGATATAAAAAGGTACTAAAGACCAGCTAAAACCTTTGCCTATGGCTAAACCCAAAGTAACAATAGGGTTTAAGTGTGCACCACTGTATGGCCCGGCTACTACTACACCTACAAATACGGCCAGTGCCCAGGCGGTGGTAATGGAAATCCAGCCACCATTGTTTCCTTTTGTACCTTTAAGTACAACATTGGCTACCACACCATTACCTAAAAGGATCATGAGTGCGGTGCCAATAAATTCTGCGAGATATATGTTCATACGTTAAATTTCTTAGCGAATATCTTATTTTTAATCTTCTGCGTTTACCCTGGCTGCTTTTACAGCCCTGTTCCAGCCTTTTATTCGGGCAGTATTGTCTACACCTTCCTCAGCTACAAAAGTGGTATCTATTTTCCACTGCGATCTGATTTGGTCGATGTTTTCCCAGAAACCGGTAGCTAAACCGGCCAGATAAGCTGCACCAATTGCTGTAACCTCAGTTACTTTTGGCCTGATCACTTTACAATTCAACAAATCGGCCTGGAACTGCATTAAAAGGTTATTGGCGGTAGCGCCACCATCTACACGTAGTTCGGCAATGTTTACACCGGCATCGGCTTCCATAGCTTTTAAAACATCCATGGTTTGGTAGGCAATGCTTTCAAGCGCAGCGCGTGCAATGTGCGATTTATTGGTGCCGCGGGTTAAGCCGGTAATGGTTCCGCGTGCATGTTGGTCCCAGTGTGGTGCACCTAAACCCGCAAAGGCCGGCACTACGTAAACACCATCGGTATCTTTTACTTTTTTAGCTAAAGTTTCTACATCCGCCGATTTGGAAATTAAACCCATTTCATCGCGCAGCCATTGTACTACTGCTCCACCAATAAAAATACTGCCCTCCAAAGCATATTGTACTTCACCGTTAATCTGCCAGGCAATGGTGGTTAGTAAATTATTTTCCGAAATTTTGGGTGTCGTTCCGATATTCATCAACATAAAACAGCCGGTGCCGTAGGTGTTTTTTACCATACCCACTTCGGTACACATCTGGCCAAATAAAGCCGATTGCTGATCGCCTGCAATCCCTGCAATAGGTATTTTTGCAGCCAGAATCCTACCTGCTGTTTCGCCGTATACTTCACTCGATGATTTAACTGTTGGCAGCATCTGTTTCGGAATACCAAATAGCTCCAGTAATTCATCATCCCAGCCTAAAGTGTGAATGTTGTAAATCATGGTACGCGAGGCATTGGTTACATCGGTAACGTGTTTTTCGCCTGCGGTTAATTTCCAGATCAGCCAGCTGTCAATGGTTCCGAAAGCAAGCTTACCTGCTTCGGCTTTTTCTCTGGCACCTGCTACATTTTCGAGGATCCATCTTACTTTGGTGGCCGAAAAATAGGCATCTATAATCAGTCCGGTTTTTTTCTGTATTTTACCCGATAGACCTTTGGCTTTAATTTCATCGCAGTAAGCAGAAGTGCGTCGGTCTTGCCATACAATAGCATTGTGTACTGGCATACCGGTTTCTCTATCCCAAACCACTGTTGTTTCGCGCTGGTTGGTAATCCCGATCGAGTCGATATCACTCACGGTTAGGCCGGCTTTGACAATTACTTCAGTTACAACGGCCAGTTGTGTAGACCATATTTCCATCGGATCGTGTTCCACCCAGCCTGCCTGGGGATAAATTTGCGTGAATTCGCGCTGCGCTATGGCTATAATGTCGCCATTGTGATCAAAAATAATTGCTCTCGAACTTGTGGTTCCCTGATCGAGAGACAGGATGTACTTGCTCATAATTAAGAATTTGGTTAGTGGGCTAAAGCCTTTCCGCTTTTTATATGTATTGGATAATAAATATAACCGTTGGCTAAGGTATTAAAAGTTTCAATCTGATTTGCTTCCCAGTCGGGATCAGCTGATAATTCTTGCGCAAGGAGCGAGGCCACTTTAGGCGCCATATCTTTTGCTGCCTGCGCATCAATAAATAAGATGCGCAATCTCCTGCTTAAAATATCCTCTACAGTTTCGGCCATTTCGTTCCTTGCCGACCATACTACTTCGGCACAGGTGTATGGGAAATCTTTGTGCAGTTTCTCAGCCAGATTAGGATTTTCCTGTATCAATGCCTCGATTCTATCACGGTCTGAGCCAAAAGTATCCAGGTAATGATCTCCTTTAATATCGGTGCTGCCGTGGATTTTTAAATTTTCTGTTACACATGCTTTCGCTTCGAGACCGGCGTGCGAAATGGCGAGGTCAACCGTTTCCTCAGCCATACGGCGGTAGGGGGTCCATTTACCGCCAGTAATGGTAATTAAGCCTTTTGCCGATACCATTAGTTTGTGATCGCGGCTAATTTCTTTGGTGCTGTTGCCGTTGTTGTTTGTAGGCGCAGCAAGCGGTCTTAAACCCGAAAAAACGCTGAGGATATCTGTTTCTAATGGCTTACGCTTAAAGTAACTGGTTGCGGTAGCCATAATAAAATCGACCTCTTCTTTTAAAGCTCTGGGTTCAAGACTATGTTCGTCCAAAGGGGTGTCGGTGGTGCCCACAAGTAAATGTTCGTGCCACGGAACAGCAAATAATACCCTTCCATCCGATGTTTTTGGAATCATCAGCGCAGATTCGCTGTTTAAAAAGCTTTTATCCAACACAATGTGCACCCCCTGACTCGGACGTACCAGTTTTTTTGCATTGGGGTTATTCATTTGTAAGATATCATCAACAAAAACGCCTGTGGCATTAATTATCACTTTTCCATGGTGTCTGGCTTTTTCTCCGGTGAGTACATCTTCAGTTTCAATACCTGTAACTGCGTCGCCCTCGCTTTTTAATAAAGCGGTAACTTTGGTGTAGTTTAGTAAAACAGCTCCGTTTTCTACAGCGGTTTGTGCAATATTGATGGCTAAGCGGGCATCATCAAATTTGCCGTCGTAATATCTGATGCTGCCTTTTAAGCCCTTTTCCTTGATGCCCGGCATCATGCTTAGTGTTTCTTTTTTTGAAAAGTATTTCGATTTTCCAAAACTGTATTTGCCCGAAAGCCAGTCGTATAGCGTTAATCCGGCCAGGTATTTGAGTGTAGAAAACCAATTGTAGCAGGGGATAAGGAATGCTTCTTTATCCACCAGGTGTCTGGCATTTTGCTGTAACAACCCGCGTTCTTTCAAAGCATGCCTCACCAGGGCAATATCACCCTGCGCCAGGTAGCGCACTCCTCCATGCACGAGTTTGGTACTCCTGCTTGATGTTCCTTTAGCGAAATCCGATTGCTCTACCAGTAAGGTCTTAAGTCCACGGCTGGCGGCATCTAAGGCCGTCCCCAAACCGGTAGCCCCTCCGCCAATAATAATGAGGTCCCAATTGATGTTTTCGGCAAGTATATGTTGATGTAATCTCTTCATTGGTCTCATCCTTTAATTACGAACGCTTATGTTTAATTGCTTTCGTTGTGTTTTCAAAAATAATAAAACGAAACAATACGCAATTATAAGAAATCATAATCGAAATAATATAATAAGCGGGTTAAAATTTTATTAATTATTTATATAAAATATGTTAAAGCTTGTTTTTATTGTTATTTTGCAGCGATTTAATTAGATATGCTATGATGAATTTGGCTGAGAGGCATCAGTTTATTTTAAGTCGCCTGCAACGTGATCAATACATCAACGTGGTTGATTTGTGTAAGGAACTGAAAGTCTCGTCTGTAACAATAAGAAAGGACTTAAAACTACTTGAAGATAAGAGCCTGCTTTTCAGAACACATGGTGGGGCAACTGTAAATAACCCCTACACGGTTGACAGGCCTGTGAATGAGAAAGAAAAACTGCAATCAACTGAAAAAAATAAAATAGGCATTGCTGCAGCGGGTATGTTAAACGATAACGATTCGATTGTAATCGCTTCGGGTACCACCGTACTTTATTTTGCCAAAAATATTGCCCCTGCCACAAATTTAACTGTGGTAACATCGGCTTTAAATGTTGCGCTTGAGTTAATGCGCGAGCCCAGCATAGAAGTAATTCAGCTGGGTGGTTTGCTAAGAAAAAGCTCATCATCAGTAATGGGTGCTTATGCCGAGCAGGTTTTGCAGGATTTTTATTTTAATAAACTGTTTTTAGGTGTAGATGGGATAGATCTGGATTTCGGGTTAACAACCACAAACGCTATGGAAGCCCATTTAAACAGAAAAATGATTGGCGCTTCGCAAAGAACAATTGTTCTGGCCGATTCGACCAAATTTGGCAAAAGGGGCTTTGGAAAAATATGCGGTTTGGAAGAAATTGATCACATTATAACCGATAAAGGAATTTCTGAACAAATTGTAAAACATTTAGAGGGTTTGGGTGTTACTGTTACGATCGTATAGCGAAAGCCATGCTAACGGTTAAACCAAAACATTATAATTTGAACATGGGAAAAAAACGAATACACATTTTAGAGGATGATCAGGAGATCAGAAACGTTATTGAAATTCTGCTGAGCGATGAAGGATTTGAATTACAGCTTTCATCATCATTTGCAGAGTTAAAAAAGAATATCCAGGATGCAATGCCCGATCTTTTCCTGCTTGATGTGATGCTGCCTGATGGTAACGGCGCAGAAATATGCGAAGATTTAAAAACAGATATTTTTACAAAACACATCCCGATTATTGTTATGTCGGCACAAAATAACAGTGAGCAGAAAGCTATTGATGCCTTTGCTGATGACTACATTAGCAAACCTTTTGATATTGATGATGTGTTGAAGCGTATTAATGTACAACTACAAAAAAGTGCCGATAGTAGTGTAATAAAATCATAAAATCTCGGAATTTTAAAACATATACAGTGGCCATGGCCAGTAATTATCGGAAGATTTTTCTTCCGATTTTTTTTTGTCCGCCCGGCATAGCAATTTGCTATAGGAACAACCACTTTACACCGCTGAAACCGACTTTACAATTTTTAATTTGACTTTTAATAACTGATAGAAAACGAGTATATTGTATTAGAAATTATATAGGTGTACTCCTTATGGAAATTTATGATATTGTTTTTATTGGCAGCGGGTTATCCTCGTCGGTAACCCTTTATAATATTCTTTCCAAAATCCGGAAGCATTCCTTTTTTAATAATGGAATCAACATTGCTGTAATTGAAAAGAATAATGAGTTTTGGAAGGGCATTGCTTATGGAAACCGTGCGTCGGTTCATTCTCTTACCATCAATCCTGTAAAAGATTTCTTTTTAGAAGAAGAGAAACCTGTTTTTTTTCAATGGTTAGAAAAATTCAGAAGTGGAGATCAAGGGGCAATAACAGCGCAAGAAAAAGAGGTCTTAAATAATTGGATATTATCCTGTTCTGATAAATTGGATCACGCTGATGTAGATGGCGTTTATATTCCACGTTTTTTATACGGTATATATTTGGCTCAAAAATTAGAGAATATAATTGCTGAGTGTAAAGCAGACAACCTTGCTAATATCGACCTGATTTGCGGTGAAGTTATTAATGCTGTAAAGCAAAATAAAAATCAATACACTGTTGAAATGATATCGGTGGGAGAGCGGCTTTTTATAAGTACCAATGTCTTGGTTTTAAGTACCGGCGGCCTGGATATAAGCCATATGAATGGCAACTCATCCAATCGTTTTTTAAATATTGAGGATATTTATGAGCCTTCATTAGATGCAACCCTAAATAAATTAGATGCAGCCCTTAAATTATTACCACCGCCAATTAGGAATATTTTGATCACTGGTTCTAACGCCAGCGCATCCGAAATGGTATACCTTTTAAACAAACGCAATAAGATAAATCAAGACAGTTTCAATAAGATAGTGATCTTATCAAGCAGTGGATTGCCTGACAGACTGGATGTAAATTCAGATCATGATCATATCCTTAAGCATTTAAAAGATCTCGAGGAAAAAGAAAACTATTTTGCTGATGCATTAATGGATGCCATTGAAAAAGATGTTAAAAATGCGCTTGAGAATCAGCTTTCGGCTGGAAAAATACTTTACAGTTTAAATGAAAGATTTTTTAAAATACAGAAAAAGCTGAGTGATACAGAAGCATTGAAGTTTTTTAGGACACATGGTTGGTCGTACACGCGGATTACCCGACGCACCAGTGAGGATTATTACATTGCGGAAGCTGAGCTGGTAAAAACTGGGAAACTTCATTTTTTAAAAGGCAGATTCATTAAGCTATGCGATGAACAGAACAATAACGGAGGACTAATCTTTACCTATAAAGCAACCGATACTGTTATCGAAAAGGAATATGAGGATGCTTTTCCCATCGTCATTAACTGTACAGGAGCAGAACATATTGCAAAGACATCAACCACACTGATCAAAAATCTGTTAGACACAGAGCTATTAAAAATAAACGAAAATGGCATGGGCCTTGCTGTTGATGAAAGCTTAGCAGCGAACGACAATCTCTATGTTATAGGCCCATTACTGGCAGGTATTTACACAACGAAGTATAAATTTTGGCATCTGGAAAATGCAAAAAGGTTAAATGGGCTTGCCTCTGCACTTTCAAATATTATCTTCTCAAAGATAGTACCTCAAGTATAAAAATTTATTTTTTAAAACTTAAGATCGGAATTTTTGCATAAAAGGATAACGGCTTGATATTGGATGGATGAAACATCGCATTCCAATAGGATTGTGAACGATGAATAAAAAAAACCATTAGGTCAGGTTTTATTTTTTTTACAGCAAAGTTAATATCTTCACATAATGTATTTGCAGGATTTCGCTTAACATATTTAACTTTGATTTTTCTTTCGGTTTTTTTTAGCAACCTGGTTTCTACTGCGCTAGATTTTGGAAAATTTTCTTCTGGATCAGCGATGTGTAACATACTTACTGCAGCATCCAATGGCTCAGCAAATGCAATAACTTTTTTAATTTCTTTTTGATAGTTTACCATGTTGCTGGCGTAACAAATATTGGTTAACTTTTTCACAGACTGCCTGCTGGGGATGCTGACAACGGGTACTGGTGAAGCAACGATAAGTTTGCTCGCCGTTGTACCGATAATCGCATTAGATTTTCCTCTCGTACCAATACATAAAAAATCACACTGAAATTTGGAAGTAATATTGAGAATTGAATTAACAACGTTATTTCCTGCTTTAAGATGAATTTCGATATTTAATAGTGTATGATCAGTTTTAAGCCCTTTTGATAAGAACTTATTAAGCTTATTGAGCAGAAATTCCCTTCTGCTTTTTACATAATCTTCAAACCGGTGCATACGCCATGTTTTGGGTTTCGCAACCTGGTAAACGTGAACAACAATCAGCTTACACTCATTGACTTGAGATAGGGTATAGGCGAAGTTCATTGCAGAGATTGAACTTGTCGATAAATCCGTAGCGAAAAGTATATTTCCCATAATTAATGATCCAAGCTACCGAGTTTCCTCGGGGCAGACAATGATATCTATCATAGGAATTGTTGACCATTAGCGTAAAATATGATTTACAAATTCGCAAAATACTTCAAAAAAAGGCAGCATGAATAATATATTTGAACTTCTACTTAATCCTTCATAATTAGTAATATTGATGAAATTTCCGTTTCTTTTTATCAAGCCCAGTTGCTTAAAATCAGTCAATATTCTGCTTACCGTTTCAGTAGCTGTTCCAGCTAGCCCTGCAAGTTCGTCTCTAGAAATTTCTACTTCATTAATTGGAAAAGAATTTTTATTTAATTGGATAATTATTTTTGAAAGTCTTTTTCTAACCGACTCGTATGCTAATTCAACCAACCGATCATTTTTATGTGCCAAATCACTAGATAACATCCGGATAATGTAATGGTTAAGATTGGTATCTGCTTTTAGTAAATCTAAAATTGTTTTTTTTGCTATAAAATAAACTGAAGAATATTCAACTGCTTCGGCACTTTCGCCAAGTGGACCATCTATCATTAAATAACCCAATCCGATTAAACTGTTGCTGTTGTATATGTTTGTGATCAACTGTCGGCCATCACTATTTACCTTAAAGGTTTTAATACATCCTTCTTTCAAGAAATAAATACCCTGGTTGTAATCACCTTCGGAGTATAAAACCTGCTTTTTTTTTATTCGCCTAAAATTGCTTTGCAGAATAGTTTCCTGGAGTTGATCTATGCCTTTTTCAATGAGAAATTTGTTATCAGACGATTCGGGTAACGACTGACTGGCATCAACGCGTGATTTTGATTTGATGAGTCTTGCTTCTACAGCCTTAATCAATTGATTGTCGCGAAAAGGACGAGTAATGAAATCATCAGCACCCATATCCATTCCTTTTCTAAAGTTTGTTGATTTAGCTGTGTGGCTAACAAATATAAATGGAATGTGCGCGGTTGCCGAATTCTTAGAAAGAACAGCTAACACACCAAATCCATCAATGTGTGGTATTAAAGTGTTGCATAAAATCAAGTCAGGTACTTTCGTTATAGCCTCATTTATTCCTGTATCACCATAAAGAGCGATAAGTACTTCAAATCCTGTTTTTGTTAGGATTTCTGTATA
This sequence comes from Pedobacter ghigonis, assembly GCF_903166585.1. Lineage (GTDB taxonomy): Bacteria > Bacteroidota > Bacteroidia > Sphingobacteriales > Sphingobacteriaceae > Pedobacter > Pedobacter ghigonis. Next base: position 396,241 of record NZ_CAESCM010000003.1, on the reverse strand, counting down.
ACTTGACAACAAGTCTGCATTATTTTCAATGATCAGAATTCTTTTCATTTTTAATCGGGAAATTTAATCCAAGTCAATATACCCTTTAATAGTCGTTAACTTAAGATATTGGTTGGAATTGTAATCTTCATGATGTCAATTATACGTTTTATGTAAACTTATATTTAAGGCGAATTAAGAATCTCAGCATGAAGATAACTGGATGCTATAAGCAATTGGTTATAATCTAATTTGAATAAATATTTGGAAATAGGCGTTTTAAAAGATATGACCGGTTTTAAAGATCAGGGAAATATACCCACATATCTTTTTGTAATCCTAAAAGAACTACGTTTCAACATCAGGCATCTATGCTATTGGTTGCCAAAATACCCTGGGCTTCTGGCTTCCTGTATTGAGCTTTCCGTAAAATTTTGAACCGTCTAGGAAAGGCTATAAGATATAGCGATTTTTCATTTTTACCTTACAGAAATGCAGAGTTGGAAGTGAGGTTATACGAAAGATCATTGTTCCCTCTAACACATGTTTTCTTATAGATTTAAGCTCCAAAAATGGTCTGACACGAGCTTATATAACTACACTTTTTAAGTATGCACACCAGTTTCAGGGAATGATCTTAAACAACAGTACGTTTTTTGAAGATAAAATTTACAATTAAGTAGAGTTTTTTAAAGATTTGGTTATAAATATGAATTCTATTATCCTTAAACCGGTCGAAAAAAAAGGGAGGATCTAGGGTAATTAAAAAAAAATGACAGCATAACCAATGATCACTTCTCAACGATTCCTTTTATCAATTTGAAAACCTATTTAGCCTTTCTTTAATTGGTTTATAATAAGACAGACATATAAGAAGAAAGCAAAGGCAAATCAACAAATGAGCTATTCATGCATATTTTAGGAAAGTAATAACTGTTTTCAGCTCACATTTTAAACCTTTATTCATCTGTAATAGGTATCTAACCAAAGTGTTTTAATTGACTCTATGATACTTGTGTCTGTGTATGATCGACATGATATTTTATTTGAAGATCACAAAAAGCGACCAGGGATTTCATTATTATCCAAGGTTAATAATGACAAGAGTAAAGACAATTTATTTTTCACAACTCGCTATTTTATTTTTTACATTTTTTCCAGATTTAGCAGGATTGCAAGGTGCATATCTGCCTAAAATTATTTTCGTTTAGAGAAAAGTTCGACGATTTGCGCGCTTTTTTCAGACAACTTTCAAAACTAAAATTGGTAGTGTGTATAGGAATGTAAAATGGCAAGTGTAAACTTTTTGTTTTAAAACAACCCCATTCAGGTCAATCACTAATAAAAAAGCTCGATAGCTGTAAAGCTTTACATTACTTATACATTTTAATTACCAAACTAATTAGACCCGAAAATAATGATAATTAAGTCTATACCTTAGTTTTCAACAAACAGCGATTAATGCTTCTAAAACTAAAATTATGAAACACTTATCTTTTTTATCCATCTTATGCATCGTGCTTTTATGCGGATGTGGGGGTGCAAGAAATCTGGTTTACTTTAGCGATTTGGCTAATGAAACTAACGCGAAAAAAATCGATAACCAACCAATAAAGATTCAACAAAAGGATGTACTTCGAATTAATGTAAGTAGCCAAAGTCAGGAGTCTAATGTTTTATTCGCCAACAATACAGGGGTCAATGTTTCGGCCAGCGAATTTGCTAAGGGAGCAGGACAAACCGTAAACAAAAATGGTGAAATTAATTTTCCGGTATTAGGAAATGTCAAAGTTGAGGGCTTAACAGTTGCCGAGGCACAGGACATGCTATCAATGAAATTGGTGAAGTATGTAAAAACGCCAATTGTAGATGTTCAAATTGTGAATTTCAAAGTTACAGTAATCGGAGAAGTAAACCACCCATCTAGTTTCACTATATCGGGAGATGGGATAAATTTACTAGAGGCTCTTGGAATGGCTGGGGATATGACTGTTTATGGCAAACGAAACAATGTTTTGATAATAAGAGAAGAAAACGGAAATCGAATTATGAAGAGGCTTAATCTCAATAGCAGGGATGTACTGAATTCGCCGTATTTCACATTAAAGCAGAACGATATTGTTTATGTGGAGCCAGATAAATCAAAAAGTGTAGAGTTTAGTTCGAATACCCGTACGATGCCAATAGTAATCGCTTCTTTATCAGCTGTAGCGTTATTAATCTCATCAGTTTTGAATAGATAAACCATTAAAATTAACATCATGAGATCGGTACAAAATTTAAACGGCTTAAACGATTTTACTAAAACCTTCGAAAGGTTTGCTAAAAACTGGCCATATTTTCTAATTTGCATAATTGCTTCATTAGCATTTGTTTATGGGAAAATATATCTTACCTCGCCACAGTATAAGATAAGTAGTACATTACTTATACAAGATGATAAAAATGGAGCCGCAATGTCTAACACAACGGCATTCAGCGAATTAAATATGTTTCAAACGGTGAAAACTGTTGACAATGAAATAGAAATTTTAAAATCAAGAGACTTAATCTATAAAGTTTTAAGCAAACTGAATCTGGAAACAACTTATCATAAGAAAGTGAACTATAAAACTATAGAGCTTTATGGTAAAACGCTACCAGTAAATGTTGAGGTACTTAATCTAAAAAGCAGTGCTTATGCAAGAAACATCAGTATTGCAGGTATCAGCGACTCGCTATTTAGATTTGTTGATAATCAAAAAAGTGTAGTTGTACCATATGGCTCAGTGATACAGACTCCGAATTTTTCTATAAGAGTTAATAAAGGCTTGGCCTACACGCAAGACTTTGGTGATATATCCGTTAAATTCAGAGATTTATACGCATTAACCGAGTCGTATAGTTTGGCCAATCTTAAAATATTTCCTGTAGTTAAAGATGCAAATACAGTTGTGATAAGTATAAATGATAATTTAACACAGCGGGGTGTTGATATATTAACTGAATTAATACAGGAATATGATAATCACATTAATACCAGCAAACAAGTAATTGCCCAAAATACCATTAAATTTATAGATGACAGGTTAAAATCTTTAGTTAGCGATCTGTCTGGCACAGAAAAGAACATCGAAAGCTTCAAACAACAGAATCAAATCTCTGATGTTAGTATAGATGCACAACTCAATAATTCAAGATCATCCGAATACGATCAAATGTTGTCTTCGTCAACAACTCAGTTAAACCTGATCAGATCAATAGAAAAATATTTTAATAGCAGACAAGGAGAGAGTTCATTAGCACCCAGTGCAATGGGAATCAAAGATCCGGTATTAAACGTAATGATTGCAAAGTTTAACGAATTGCAGTTAGAAAGAAACCGGATGTTGCGTACAGCAAGTGCAGAAAATCCACTGGTACTTAACTTAAATGGCCAGTTATCAAGCTTAAAAGCAAATATCCTGGAAAACCTGAATTCCATTAAAAACGGGTACGAAATTGAACGCAGTGGTATACTTGCCAATTATTCTCAATATAAGGGTAAAAGTAAAGCTGTGCCGTTTTTGGAACGTGGACTACTGGAATTAAGCCGTAAACAAAGTGTAAAATCTGGTATATATCAGTATTTAATTCAAAAACGTGAAGAAACTGCCTTGTCTTTATCTACTACAGTGCCTACATTTCAGATTATTGATAAGCCTGCTTACAACACTATACCAGAATCGCCAAAAACCAATGTACTTTATTTATGTGGTTTCTTATTCGGTTGCTTTGTACCGGCAAGTATCATATATGTGAGAGGTTTCTTTAATAATACGGTAAAAGATGCAAGAAGTATTGAGTTAACCGGAGCAAAAATGTTGGGTGAACTTTCTCATAATCTTGATAAACAAACAAACGTTTTTCAACGCGATAACCGCTCTACTATATCAGAACTGTTTAGATACATTAGAATGAACCTTGGTTTCATGACCAGAGAAGGCAGTAATAAGGTGATTTTAGTAACCTCTAGTATGAAAGGAGAGGGCAAGACATTTTTTAGTATCAATTTGGCAACTACTTTAGGTATGCTGGATAAAAAAGTTGTCATCCTTGAATTTGACTTAAGGAGACCGGCACTATTGAATAATCTAAAGCTATCCTCAGCAGTAGGATTGTCAGATTACTTAACAAATGAAAAAATTAGTCTTGAGGACATTATTCAACCCGTTACAGCAAGCGAAAATGTAAGTGTTATTGGTTGCGGTGAAATCCCTCAATCGCCGGCTGAGGTAATGATGAGTGAAAGAGTAGGTGAACTTATCGATACTTTAAAAGATCGGTTTGATTATATAATTATCGACACCTCACCCGTAGGCCAGGTAGCAGATGCTTTTAGTTTGGCCTCTTATGTTGATGTAAGTATTTATCTGGTGAGGTATAATTATACCAAAAATTATCAGCTATCCATCTTAAAAGATATTAGTGAGGAAAATAAACTTAAAAATCTATTAGTGGTTTTTAATGATGCCAAACGGGATAAAAATCAGAAATATAACTATAGTGGTTATGGCTATGCCATGACAAATTAGACAATATTTTAATAGGCCAATCAAACTTATTGTTTGTGAGGTCCAATAAATCTAGTTGAATAAAAAAATAGTAACACCGAATAAACCATACTGTGATTACGGGTAGGTAAAACTAACCACCGAAATCGAATAACTACCAGATTAATAATACCAAGTTACGAATACCAGTTAGTACCAGATTACCAATACCAATCAATACCAGATTACCAATTAAGTTTCCCGCCCCAAAAAAAATGTTGCTGTAAGTGATATGGCGAAGCCATATAATTTAACGATAAATATCACCAATGCTTTTATCATCTAATAAAGGCGCTACGCAGGCCGGGGAACAATCTAAGTTTAACTATTCATTAATTAAATCAACAAAATGAATCCTCAAATTCCGGGCAGAAGGCCCTTAGACAAAAAATGGCTTGTGATTTATGTTAGGCCGCGCTGGGAAAAAAAAACTGATCAATTGTTGCAAGAACAAGGCATAGAGAGTTTTTGCCCTGTAACAACGGTACAAAACCAGTGGGCTGACAGAAAAAAAATGGTGTCTACACCTTTATTTAATGGTTATGTTTTTGTTCGGATAGACGACAGAGAACTCACCAAAGTACGCTACACAATGGGGGTGATGAATTATGTCTATTTCATGGGGAAACCAGCGGTGATTAGAGACACAGAGATTGAGCAACTAAAAGAAGTAGTAAAAAATTATAACGATGTACGGGTTGTTAGCTTGGATGGTCTTTCTGCAGGCGATAGAGTAAGAATTAAAAGCGGTCTGTTTCATAACCTTGAAGGTAATATAATAAAAGTGCAGGGCCAGAATGTGCTCATGTGCTTCGACCACCTTGAGTGCGCATTGATCACCCAGATCCCAGTTAACCAAATTGTAAAAACCAATATTCAATCTACACAATTATGCAACAGACACTAGAACCTATAAAAATGGCTGTGATAGGGCTGGGATATGTTGGCCTGCCACTAGCAGTAGAATTTGCGAAACAAAATAAAGTTGTTGGCTTTGATATACTTGAACGCCGGATTAATGAGCTCAACGCGGGTAATGATTCCACTTTAGAGATAGACGAATCAACGCTTAATAAAGTACTGAGCTTTAGTTGTAGTACACCAAAAGGGCTGTTTTGTACCAACAAAACGGATGAATTGAGCTCTTGTAAAGTGTACATAATTACAGTGCCAACGCCGGTTGACAAAAATAACCGTCCTGATTTAACACCGCTAATTAAAGCAAGCCTGCTTGTAGGTAGCGTTCTTAAAAAAGGCGATATCGTGGTTTACGAATCAACCGTATACCCGGGTGCAACAGAAGAAGATTGTGTACCGGTTCTGGCCAAAGAATCAGGACTAGTGTTCAATGAAGATTTTTTTGTAGGCTATTCTCCTGAACGTATTAATCCGGGAGATAAACAACATACTGTTGCCAACATTAGAAAAGTAACCTCGGGTTCTACTCCCGAAGCGGCCACAAAAATAGATGAACTGTATAAATCAATTATAAATGCAGGAACCTACAAGGCATCTTCCATTAAAGTTGCAGAGGCTGCCAAAGTAATTGAAAATGCCCAACGCGACATTAATATTGCTTTTGTAAACGAACTGGCCATGATTTTTAACGAGTTAGGCATAGATACGTCCGAGGTACTTGCAGCTGCCGGAACGAAATGGAATTTCATGAATTTTAAACCAGGTTTAGTTGGAGGTCACTGTATTGGTGTAGATCCATATTACCTGGCTCAAAAGGCTCAGGAAATTGGTTATCACCCCGAAATTATACTTGCCGGCCGTCGCGTTAACGATGGTATGGGCGCTTATGTAGCGGCACAGTTGATCAAAAAAATGGTTTATAATGGCAAGTGTATCATTGGATCTGAAGTGTTGATTTTAGGATTCACCTTTAAAGAAAACTGCCCTGATATACGCAATACCAAAGTAATAGACATTGTTAGAAAACTACAGGAATATAAAGTTAAGGTAACTATTCATGATCCCTGGGCAGATGCTGAACAAGCCAGAACTCATTATGGTGTTGTTTGTGAAGACCGGGAATCGATAAATCGTCAATACGATGGTGTTTTACTAGCAGTAGCCCATCAGGAATTTAATGATTTAGATCTTAAAAGTTTATGTAAAACTGATGCGGTAGTTTATGATATAAAATCGCATTTGCCCATTGAATTTGTGAATGCTCGCTTATAAAAGATCATGAGCTTAAAAGAAAAAACGCTTTCGGGTATTATATGGTCAGTTGGTCAGCAATTTGGCACAAAGCTTATAAGTTTTTTAATAACAATTGTACTTGCAAGGTTATTGGTGCCAGCAGAATTTGGCTTGATAGCCATGCTTTCTGTACTGGTAGCATTAGGCAATAGTTTAACAGATAGCGGCTTAAGTTCGTCGTTAATTAGAACTGCTGATGCCAGCCAGCAGGAATTCAGTACAGTTTTTTTTTTTAACCTCATAGGCAGCTGTGTTATTTATCTAATACTATTTTTTGCAGCTCCGGCAATAGCCTCATTTTACGATCATCTTATACTCATCAAAATAGTAAGGGTGTATGGATTGACGCTAATTATTAACGGTTTTTTTTGTATCCAAAGTGCATGTCTGGTTAAAAACATGGATTTTAAAACACAAACCAACATACAACTTCCTGCATCAATTGGCGGAGGGATAGTGGGGATTGTTTTAGCAAAAATGGGCTACGGGGTTTGGAGCCTGGTATGGATGAATTTAATGACTTCGCTTTTATCCACCGTATTGCATTGGATTTATTCAGACTGGCGACCAACATTTGTGTTTGATTACAGTAGTTTTAAAAAACACTTTCATTTTGGATACAAGATGACCCTTTCGGGCTTGTTGAATACAGTTTACCAAAATATTTACACCTTAATTATTGGGAAATATTATTCTGCTACACAACTTGGTTTTTATTCGCGGGCAGATTCAATGAGTCAATTGCCTATTGGCATTATATCATCAACCGTTAATACCGTTACTTATCCAATGTTTTCAAAGATTGCGGATGATGACCATAAACTTAAGGCAGTAAATAAAAGGCTTATACAGCAACTTATTTTTTGGATTGCTCCGATTTTGATTCTGCTATGCATAATTGCTGAACCTCTTTTTCGTCTTGTTTTAACCGAAAAATGGTTGCCTGCAGTTCCATATTTTCAAATCTTATGCATATCAGGTATTATTTATCCTATACAATCTTTTAATCTAAATATTTTAAAGGTAAAAGGACGTAGTGATTCTCTTTTACGTTTAGAGTTTATCAAAAAATCGCTTAGTGTTCTCGGTATTTTCGGTGTGCTGTCTTTTGGTATATATGGCCTGCTTTATTTTCAATTATTTTTCAATTTTTTCAGCTACTACCTCAATACGATTTACAGTGGAAAGCTAATCAATTACCATTTTAAAGAACAGGTTCTTGATTTTTTACCAACCATTTTACTTTCAATAATCGTTGGTGCCTTTAGCTATGCTCTTGATGTGTTTTTAACAAAACATTTCATCTTAATAACCGCACTCGAAATATTAATCATAAGTGGTTTTTATTTCACAGTCTATCTGGGAGTGAGCTATTTAATAAAAATGAATGCGATAACAGATTTCACAAACTTAATTTTCAAAAGATGATACCAGTAACTAAACCTTTTCTCCCTAAACAAGAGAATTTCCTTAGCTATGTGAATAGCATTTGGGATAGAGAATGGCTAACCAACAATGGTCCGCTAGTTAATGATCTAGAGTTGAAATTGAAAGATTACCTCGGTTTAGATCATTTATTGTACCTGTCTAATGGTACAATAGCTTTGCAAATTGCAATTAAGGCACTTGAGTTAGAGGGTGAAATTATTACAACACCATTTTCTTTTGTAGCTACAACAAATACCATTATTTGGCAGGGGTGTACACCGGTATACGTAGATATTGATTCGGAAACTTTTAATATTGATCCTAAGCAGATAGAAGCAGCAATAACGCCGAGAACTACAGCCATACTGGCAACACATGTGTATGGAAATCCATGCGATATAGATGCAATTCAGGCTATTGCAGATAAGTATTCTTTAAAAGTTATTTATGATGCAGCACATTGTTTTGGTACAAAATATAAAAACAAATCTGTTTTTGAATATGGCGACATCAGCATAACCAGTTTTCATGCAACCAAGCTCTTCCATACCATAGAGGGCGGTGCAGTCTTTACCAAAGACGCTGATCTTTTGAAGAAAATGGCAGCAATCAGAAATTTTGGTATTAGCGGCATCGATTCCTACTCTTGTGCAGGAATAAACGGCAAAAACAGCGAAGTTCATGCTGCTATGGGCTTATGCAATTTGGAATGTGTAGACGAAATATTAGAAAGAAGGAAGGCATTATCATTACATTACTTAAGTCGCTTAACTAATTTGCAATGTAGCTTTCAAAAAATTAATAATGAAAGCACCTATAACTTTGCGTATTTGCCTATCATTTTCGATAGTGAGGAATTAATGCATGCCTGCCTTGAAAAACTGGAGTTGAATAAGATCTATTGTCGCAGATACTTTTACCCTTCATTGTCAGGACTGCCTTATGTAAATAACGTAGCCATGCCCGTGTGCGACTCGGTGGTAAAAAGAGTGGTCTGCTTACCACTCTATCACAAGCTCACCAATTCAGACATAGATTTTATCTGCAGAACCATGTTAAGGACACAAAACTACTTCAAAGTACCTAAACTGGTGCCTGAAAGAAATGAGCAGACCGTTGAAAATTATGGGATGTTAATTACCAGGCAATTAGAGCAATCAATCAACGGCACAAGACCTAACTAATTATAATGGAAAGTTTAAATAACGAAATAACAGTAAGTGTTTGTTGTATAACTTATAACCAGGAAAAATACATAGCACAGGCTATTGAGGGATTCTTGCTGCAAAAAACCGATTTTAAAATTGAAATTTTAATAGGAGAGGATTATTCTACAGATAATACCAGACAAATTATCCAAAACTATCAAAGCAAGCATCCTGATTTAATCAAAATATTATCGGGCGAAAAAAATGCTGGTGGAGTAAAAAACCTGCTCAATGTGTTGAAAAATGCTACAGGTAAATATTTAGCTTTTTGCGATGGCGATGACTATTGGACAGATGCTGATAAACTTCAAAAACAGGTTGATTTTTTAAAAGATAATCAAGATTTCGTTGCCTGCAGTCATTACTCCAGAGTAATAGATGATAAGGATGAAACCTGTTACGTGGCAAAGAATATTGTTCCATTAGAATATACATTCGATGATTTTTTGATTGGAAAAAAAGAAGAAACGCGTACTTCCTCGTTAGTGTTCCGGGCAACAGATGAATTTAAAAATTTTGGGGCTAGTCAGTCGGTTGATAAAGTAATCGCAATAGACAATTTTTTAAAGCTTTATATCACCTCCACCAGTGGCCTCAAACTTTACGTATGGCCCAAAATAATGAGTTGTTATAGAATCCATCCCGGTGGGATCTGGAGTATGATCGATCCGAAGATCAGAAAACGAAAAATGATAAACGATTTTAATATACTTATTGATAGTTTCAAATACTCATCATACCAAAAAAAAGGGTTACTAAAAATCTACTTAAGGAAGTATTTCTTATTTCAGATTAGAGATTTCAAAATTAAGAACGCTTACAATACCATCAGTCAACTACTTTAATTGTTTTTCAAAATTTTAGCTTACTACAATGATTCCGAAAGCGGCAATTTTACTGTTGATGTTTTTGTATTTATATACTTTAACATTCAATATATTTATGATAAAACTACTGCCAAACCCACTTTTGTTTGGCTTGCCGCTGCTTTTTTTAACGGCAAAACCCTTAGAAGAGGTATTCATTTATAAAACAGAGGTAATTGTACTTTTTGTAGCTGCCTTTTTTTTATATGTTCTAGGCTATCAGGATGTTAAGTACTTTTCAGTTGTAATCGTTGTTGTAATGGTTTGCGCGCTGTACTTTAACTACGTGGTTGCTTCAGATTATCATCGCTTTAAACAATCGATTATAATTTTCTACGCTTTACTCGCTTTTTCATCTCTGGTGATGGTACTTAACCATTACATGCCTTCACGGGGAGATAGCTTGCGCAGTTTGTTAAAAGGTGGCGAATTTATAGTTCAGTCGCCATCGGGTATTTCAACAAATATCTTTTCATTTGGATACCAGATCGCTGCATTATGTAGTTTTGCAATTGTTGCCGTAACTGTTTACAAACAAAAGATAGCTGTAGGATTGTTGGCACTGGGACTGAGCGCGTATATTATTTTATACGGTATGAATCGATCAGCGGTAGTTGCCGTTGGTGCCTCAGTTATCCTTTTTTGGCTTTTATATTTTAAACATAAAGTTGTTTTTATCTTCGGGTTTCTTGCAATTGTTGCCTTTAGTTTTAGAACTACCATAGATGATCTTTCCTCCGGAAGAAAAGAAAATATTCTTTCAAAAAACGAAAGGTCATCAGATGGCGATAGAGGTGATTTAATGGGCGAAAACATTAAAATACTTGTCGCTAACCCTTACGGTTTAATCTTTGCAGATAAAACCTGGGAGGATGTTGCCGGGCGTAATCCGGTTTTCAGAATAGGCCAAAGCGGTTTGGTTACTTCTCACAACTCTTATTTAATGTTCATAACCTATTTAGGTCTGGTTTTAGGAGGAGGACTACTCTTCGTTATCTACCGAAAGATTATTAAAATTACATGGATTGCGCTATCGCACCTGAAGGATAAAGATTACGCGCTTTTAGTTTGCCTTTGCCTTTCATTTTTGGCTATCTCCATCAATGCTCTATTTCATAACGAATGGCTTTTAGGTAGTGGATGTGGGCCTACCTTGTTTTTATACTTTAGTGTATTGCACTTATACAATCTCAAATCAAAGAAACAAGATACGCTAAAAGTATCCTGATTCCCCTTTCAGTTTCCCGTTTTATTACCCTGTCGTCCCAAAGTAATTGTTGATTAATTTTTCCTGTCATCAACATTTTAAACCAAAAAACTATATAAGCGCTATGAATATTCCATTTTCACCACCGTATATCGATCAATCAGTTATCGATCAAGTATTGGATACACTTAATAACAAATGGATCACGACTGGCCCCAAAGTGAGGGACTTTGAACAAGAAATTTTAACACTGACAGGATGTGATGCCGCAATTTGTGTAAACTCATGGACATCGGGAGCCATGTTGATGTTAAAGTGGTTCGGTGTAGGTCCCGGCGACGAAGTAATTGTGCCTGCTTATACCTATTGTGCAACTGCTTTAAGTGTGTTGCATTGTGGTGCCAGGCCTGTAATGGTCGATGTTATGGATGATTTTAACATGGATCCTGAGCAGGTTAGGAAAGCAATTACATCTAAAACAAAGGCCGTAATTGCGGTAGATTTTGCCGGTTGGCCTTGTAATTACAATTCCTTAAAAGCTATTATTAAATCGCCCTCAGTTACCAAAAAATTTGTCCCAAATAGCGAGAATCAAAACAAGCTAGGCAGAATTTTATTAATTTCTGATGCGGCCCATTCTATTGGTAGCAGATACGATGGTCAACAAGCAGCTAAAAAAAGCGATGTTACTATATTTTCGTTTCATGCAGTAAAAAATATAACCACGGCAGAAGGCGGTTGCATTTGTTTAAACCTGCCAAAACAGTTTATACCTCAACAAGAGTATAGTTATCTGAAAATGTTTACGCTAAACGGGCAAAACAAAGATGCATTAGCGAAATCAAAAGGCGGAGGATGGCGTTACGATGTTGCTTTTCCGGGAATGAAAATAAACATGCCTGATATTTGCGCTGCTATTGGCCTGGCACAAATCAGAAAATACTGGCAAACCATTTTGCCAGCCAGGAAAACGATCGCTGAACTTTATGTACAAGGATTAAAAGGTCAACCCTGGTTCATTGCTCCACCTTTAATTGACGAAAGCCGGGAATCTTGTTATCACTTGTTTCCTGTTCGTGTTAAAGGATTAACAGAAGAGCAAAGGGATAAAATAATAGATGATATGGCTTTGCTAGGCATAGCGATAAATGTGCATTTCATCCCCATGCCAATGCTCACTGTGTTTAAAAATTTAGGTTACGATATAAAAAATTATCCTGTTGCATATCGTAACTACGCAACAGAAATATCCCTTCCAATCTATCCTCAGTTAACTGCAGAAGAAATTAATTTTATCATCACCTCGCTAATTAGCGTTGTAAATATTCAATTTATTTCAAGGGATAATGCACTTCAATCTGAAATTTTAACCACTGTAGCGGTATGAAAATCGACGCAAAAAGAATTATGGATATAATTGGATCAGGACTGGGCTTAATCATATTGTTGCCCTTGCTTATCTTGATCATGATATTAGTGGCTTTGGATAGCAAGGGGCCTATATTTTTTCAGCAAAGTAGGGTGGGAAGGAATATGCGGGATTTTAAATTGTTGAAATTCAGGACTATGTACTACAGCACAAAAACGGGCAGCCTTTTAACTATTGGCAACAATGATAGCAGAATTACGAAAGTAGGGCATTGGCTTAGAAAGTATAAACTAGATGAACTACCGCAGTTAGTTAATGTTTTAAGCGGTGAGATGAGCTTAGTAGGCCCACGTCCGGAAGTAAGAAAATATGTAGATATGTATACCGATAACCAACGTTTTGTGTTGTCGGTAAAACCAGGCATAACAGACTGGGCATCAGTTGAATTTTTTAATGAAAATGAGCTTCTTGCAAACGCTGAAGATCCTGAGAATTATTATGTTCAACGAATTATCCCAATAAAAATCAAGCATAATCTGAGGTACATTACCAATCATGATGTATCAATTGACCTCAAAATTATTTTCCTCACTCTAAGACGAATGATTTCGAATTAAAACATAGTATAATATCTATATATCAGTTAACCACCTCATTTGTTTTATGAAAAATAGTTTGTTATTGTTAATGACACCTAATATAAGTTTGGAGATCTGGAACAATCAGGGACAACTATCTCGCGAACTTGATTATTATGAAAGATTATGTTTGAAGTTAAACCTTAAATTGATTATTTACAGCTACGGACGTAATGATAAACAGTATGTAGCAAAATATGATGGGTTTAAGGTATTGGAAATGCCATCCTGGATACCTAAAAACATTCCTTTTACCTGTCAGAATTTGATTTACAATCTAATCTCTTTAATTATTTATCGGAGTGATTTTAAGAAAGTCATCTTATCTAAAACTAACCAGTTTCCAGCTTCATGGATGGGTTTATGGTTGAAGTTCTTTTTTAATATTCCATTAATTATAAGAATGGGTTATTATATAGCTCATTTTAAAGAACTTCCGTGGCTGACTAAGATTAAGGAACGGATTGCTTTTCATTTATGCAATCTTATTTTAACTACCTCATCCGAAGCTTGCAGTTATATTATTAATAACTACAATATCACACCTAAAAAGATATTGTGTATGAGTAATAACATAAACCTGGGCGTTTTTAAACCCATGCCATTGCCCAAAACTTACGATTTAATATTTGTAGGCCGATTGGACAAAGTAAAAAACATCGAAGCTATTGTGCAGATTGTAAAAAAATCTAATCTAAAAACACTCATAATAGGCAATGGTGCTTTAAGGAATTATGTTGAAGAGGCTACAAACGGTGGTAAATCAATCGACTGGAAAGAAAGAGTAGAAAACATCGATTTGCCCAGGTATTACAATCAGGCAAAATGTGCAATCATATTATCGGTATTTGAAGGAAATCCAAAAGCTTTGCTAGAAGCAATGTCTTGTGGTATTCCCAGCATTGGGGCGAATGCACCAGGCATTAGAGAATGTATCACTCATAATATAAATGGTTTAATGGTCGAGGCGCCAAATCAAGAAAATCTGGATACGATTGGGCATGAAATCAGCAACTTATTACAAGATGATGCGAAGATAGAAATGCTTGGAAAAAATGCCTTAAAATGGTCTAAAGCAAATTTCGATATCGCTAAAAACATCATTACTGAGGTGAATTTTTATAGTCGGTTTTTAAGTGCAAACATTTAATGATCGTAAATCAATCAAATTATGGAAGTTACTGTTTTAATGTCGGTTTATAATTCTGATCAATACCTCGATCAGGCGATTAACTCAATTTTGGCGCAAACGTATAAAGATTTTGAATTTATAATTATTGATGATGGCTCAACAGATCAATCTATAGAGATCTGTAAGAGATTTGCAAAGACTGATAGCAGAATCAGATTTATAGAGAATGGAAAAAACCTGGGACTACCTAAGTCTTTAAACAAAGGCATATTGCTGGCAAAAGGTAAATACATTGCCCGGCAAGATGCTGATGACTATTCTGCTCCAAACAGATTAGAGCTACAATTAAATTTTGCAAAAGAAAATGATTGGGTAGATGTTATTGGCTCTGATTGCTATGTAATTGATTTGCTCGGCAATGTTGTATATCAGGATGTCAGTTTTTCGGCGTGCAGAGATCATAAAGAAAGTTTATTAAAGCATCGGGCACTCTTTCCTCACGGAAGTGCTTTTGTTAAAAAAGAGAAATTGCTGGAGGTGGGATTATACGATATCAGGTTTTATTACGTGCAGGATGGAGAATTATGGCTTCGGATGATCAGTAAAAATGCTAAGATACATGTAGTAAAAGAGTTGTTGTATTATTACAGGGTTGGACCAAATGGTTCTATAAAGCGAAACAATGCTAAACTCATGTTTAATAAAATACTAAGAATGAATTATGCTGAAAATATGAGTATCGAGCTGGTTGATAAAGAATTAGAACATGTTAAAGCATACTTAACCAATTCAAAGACCACCACAAAACCACACTTTATGGCAGATTACTGGAGAAGTCTCGGTAACGCTTCCTATTTACTTAGTTCTGATAAAAAATTACCTTATGCCTATATCAACAAAGCAATAAGGGAGACCAATTCATTAGCAAGTTATCCGAAATATATGCTCTTAAAAGCCATATACATGTTGCCATCCAGTCTTGTGAAAATGTGTCTTAAAATTAAGGAAGCTTAAAGTTTAAGGCCAGTACTTAAGATAAGGTGTTAACCTTCAGACTCTCTCTATCATCATGAATAAAATTAAAATTGTACATATTATTGCCTCATTAGGAAAGGGTGGCGCCGAGCGTTTTGTTGTTGATTTATGTAATGAACTGGCTAAAAACGATCAAAATGAGGTTCATTTATTATCACTTGCCGAAAACGAAGATTCCAACTCATTTATAAACGATGTAAGTGACCGGGTTCATTATTATTCATTTAACAAAAAACCAGGCTTTAGTTTTCAGGTTATTTTGAAACTTACGAGGTGGTTAAATGCAGTTAAGCCCGATATAGTGAGTACGCACACCAATTCGTTTGAATATGCGATACCGTATCGAATACTTAATCATGTTACTAAGTTCTTTCATACCATCCATTCAACAGCAAATACAGAGTGTACAAATAGCACAGTAAAAAATATTAGAAAGCTTTTATATAAAAATAACTGGGTTGTACCAGTTACCATTTCCAAAAATGGAAGTCAAACTTTTAAAGATTATTACCAGCTCAATAACGACATCATCATAGAGAACGGACGCAACAGCTTAAAAACTACAGGTAACTACAATGCTCTCGTCTCCGAATACAAGTCACAGTCAAGTGCTTTTCTTTTGGTTCATGTTGGTAGAATTTCAAGTGAAAAAAATCAACAGCTATTAATCGAATCGGTTCAATACTTTAATCAAACAGAAAAACAAAAATGTAAACTATTGATCATTGGTGAAGTACAAAATGAAGCACTATATGATATTCTGCAAAAAAAGGTTGATAACGATAAATTCATAGCCTTTTTAGGTGCAAAAGATAATATTGGAGATTATTTGAGCGTAGCTGATGCCTTTTGCTTATCGAGTGATTTCGAAGGTATGCCAATCTCATTGATTGAAGCTTTATCTGTTGGCTGCACCTCGGTTTGTACTCCGGTTGGAGGCATTAAAAACATGATTGAACATGGAGTTAACGGATTTTTGAGTGTAGACAATACGGTTAAATCTTATTATGAAGCATTGAAAACATCGATGTTTTTTAAAAATAAAGAATCGATCAAAGAAAATAGCCTAAACGATTTTAAATCAAAATACCATATCAGCATTTCGGCAACAAAATATGCTGCTGCCTATTATAATAAACTAGAACTTATAAAACATTAGTTATGTGTGGAATTTATGGGTCAACATTCAGGTATCCGGATGAGGTAATTGCTCAAAAGCTGGATCGGGTAAGTTTCCGCGGACCAGATTTTTCTGCCTTCAGACATTATGATGGTATTACTTTAGGTCACAACAGGTTATCTATTATAGATCTTGATCCCCGATCAAATCAGCCTTTCACCTATCAGCATCTGAGAATTGTTTTTAACGGCGAAATTTTTAACTACAAAGATATTAAACAAGTACTTGCTGGAAAGAATTATGAATTTAATACAACCTCAGATACTGAAGTAATTTGCGCAGCATACCTGGCTTATGGAGCTGATTGTGTTAAGCATTTCAATGGCATGTTTGCTTTTGTTATCTACAATTCAATTACCAAAGAGTTATTTGGTGCCAGAGACCGTCTTGGGAAAAAGCCTTTTTACTATTCCCATTCGGGTCAGTCTTTTGAATTTGCCAGCCAGGTAAGTCAAATAAATATCGGCCGAGATCTATCAACAGACGAAACAGCGATACACGATTTTTTGATGTGGAGTTATGTTCCCGAGCCCAAATCAATTTATAACGAGGTTAAAAAACTTGAAGCAGGTTGCAGTTTTAAATTCGATATGTATAGCGGAAATTTAGCAATTTCAAGATATTGGGACCTGGATTATTCGGCAGGTAATAGTTTTACCGGTACTTATGAAGATGCGAAACATCAATTGTCTGATTTATTAAATGATGCCGTAAAAATAAGATTGTTTGCTGATGTACCGTTAGGGGTGTTTTTATCTGGCGGTATAGATTCATCGTTGATTGCTGCATTAGCTGTAAAACATGTAGATAGGGTTAAAACATTTTCTATAAAGTTTAACGAATCAGGCTTTGACGAAAGTCGCTATGCCGAAAAAGTAGCCCGACATTTAGGCACAGATCATCACACTATATCCTGTAACTACAACGAAGGGATAGATTTGATAGAAAATATATCAAGGTATTATGATGAGCCTTTTGCTGATTCGAGCGCAATTCCCTCTTTGGTATTGTGTAAATACACGAAAAATCATGTTACGGTAGCTTTAAGCGGTGATGCCGGCGATGAAGGTTTCTTAGGATATCATCGCTATAGATGGATAAATGATGTGAATTTTTTGTTTAACCTTCCGGTAGGGATGCGCAAAGCGATTGCATCACTGGTTCATCTATCACCAAAATATCGACACAAACTGATTGCGATGGGTATTTCCATCGATAAAATTGAGAATTTATATACAAATATGCTGGGTACTTTAGAGAACTCATGGTTATTAGAAAAGAATTTGAAATTAGACGAAGGCATGATGCGGATTTTAAATAACCCAAATAAACCTTTGTTAGAGCGAGTTTCTGATTTTGATATTAAAACATATTTAAATGGTGATATAAATACCAAAGTCGATCGGTCCTCCATGGCTTTTTCACTGGAGTCGCGTTCTCCGTTAATGGATTATCGCATAATCGAATTTTCACGCACATTACCCACTAGCTTTAAGTACAATAATGGCATTCAGAAGCGGATTTTGAAAGACTTATTGTATCAGCATGTGCCGAAACACTTTTTTGACAGACCAAAAGCAGGGTTCACCATGCCATTGGCTACCTGGTTTAGAAGCGAATTAAAGGATTACCTGATGGACAATCTTTCCGAAAACGATCTCAAAAATATTCCGGGTATTAATGTACCGAAAACACAAGAAATAATTAGAGAACATTTAACCGGAAAATGGAATCGATCAGCACAAATCTGGAAATTATTGGTGCTTTCACAATGGTTAAAAGGTCAAAAAAATAGCGTGAAAAATCAGTTAGCGTTAGCCTGATCACTATACTAATCTTGAAAATATATGCTAAGTATTAAATTAAAGGTCTTACCCTTTTTAAGCCGTAAAGTAATCTGGTACAGTGACAAACCTACGCCCTGGAACTGTTTAACTACAATTTACAAACAAAGCCACTATCACAAACCTTTATTTGGATTTAAAAAGGAGTTATTTCATACCAAAATTATCGATCTGACTGAGAATATCTCTGATATCCAAAATGCTTTTGATAAGAATACCAATTACGAAATTAGAAGAGCATTAAAGGATGGCGTTACAACATCAGTTGGTGAAGATATCGAGGCATTCCTTCTTTTCTACAATAAGTTTTCCGAAACTAAAAAGCTTCCCAAATTAAAATACCAAAATTTAAAGAGCTACAACTCCAACTTGCTGATTACTAAAGCTACTTATGATAATGTTGATATTGTAATGCATAGTTATGTTATCGATAAGCATTCGAAGAGAGCCCGATTGCTGCATTCATCATCGTTATTTAGAAATGAAGATGGCACCAATATTCGGGCAATAATCGGTAGAGCAAATAGATTGCTCCATTTTGCAGATATACAATATTTTAAGGAAGTGGGGTTTGTAACATATGATTTAGGGGGTTATGCCACTGATATACAAGATCAGGCCCTGGCTAATATCAACCAATTTAAAAGCAGTTTTGGAGGACAGTTAAAAAAGGAGAATGATTACATACCTTATTTAATGGTTTTGTTATCTAAATTATTATAAATCGAAGTACGCTCATGTTTGTTAGTATATATAATTTATTTATAAAGTGTTTCGCTATAGACAAATGGAATATTGGTGTTGTCGATCAATCCATAGAAGAGCTGGTGGCGAACAAAAAACTTTCCTCAGTAAATTGGCTAAAAGAAGATAATGTGGATTACGCTGCCGATCCTTTTATTATAAAGGATAAAAATAATATCAAAATTTATTATGAAGAACTAAATTTTTGGCAGGGGAAAGGGAAAATCATGATGATGGAGAATTTTGATTTTAAAACAAAGAAAAATATTAGCGGAATTACACCTTCCCAGATTCATTTGTCATATCCATATCTCTTACAAAATGACGAAGATTTATTTTGTATCCCAGAAACTTCTGAATCATTGGAAATAGGACTATACAAGGTTGATAAAAATAATCCCACAAAGCTAAAAAAACAAAAAGTCCTTGTTGAGGGTAAACAGTTTGTCGATTCTTCAATTATTTTTTACTCAGGTAAATATTGGCTGTTTACTAGTGTGTCAGGAATAAATAATCAGTTATTCATTTATTATTCCAACCATATCGATGGGGATTACCTTCCACATGAATTAAACCCCATACTTGTTGAAAACAAGGCTTGCAGAGGTGCTGGTAATTTGTTTTGTGTGGGAGGCATCATGTATCGGCCAACGCAAAATTCATCAACCTGTTATGGAGGTTCTATACAAATGAACAAGGTAATAAGTTTAACCGAAAGCCAGTATCAAACTGAAACAGTTTTTGAAATTTTACCCGATGAAACATATAAAAGAGGTATACATCAAATAAGTTTTACGAAGGATAAAATTGTAGTTGATGGGAAGAGAAGAGTGTTTAATATTACTACCCCTTTTAAAAAACTGGCACGAAAAGTTAGTGTTTGATAAATTTTACAAATAGTATATGAGCACTAATCATAGGCAATTTCAGGTCATTTCTTTAACTGACGAACCAAATGGGGCAGAACAAGTGCTATTAAAAATGGCAGTTGCAATTAATGGGGAATTGACTTTCTTGAAAAGAAACAAGGGATCCCGGTTAGTTATACCTTCAAATATAGCTTCGAGGTTCTTATCTAATACCAATATTCTCATTGGCCTTTTAAAACTCGTTGTTTTAATAAGAGCATTTAAGCGGGATGAAGTAGTAATGAGTACACATCCTTACTTAAATGCTTATTTAGGCTTTTTTAAGCGGATGGGATGGTTAAGATCAAAATTGGTTGTAAGGGAGTGTACCTCAGTATTTACAAGGTTTTCCGGATTCAAAAAATATTTATATAGCTTAATCTACAAGCTAGGGTATCCTGGAGCCGATTTAATAATTTGCCAGACCGATTTAATGAAAGAGCAGCTGTTGGAGCACAATCGTTTTATCAACGAAAGAAAAACGCTTGTTCAGCCTAATCCAGTCGATCTGCCAACTTTATTTGAGCAGGCAAAAAATACTATAACACTTGAGGAAAATGAGCTGCAATTTATATGTGCCGCAGGCAGACTTATACCTGAAAAAGGCTTTGACATTCTAATTAAGGCTTTTAGCATAGTTCATCGCAATTACCCGGATCTTAAACTTTTAATTTTAGGTGAGGGAAGGGAACTCGATAAATTATTGGAGCTGGTAAAGGAACTCAATTTAACAAATTCAGTCATTTTTAAAGGACATATTGCCAATCCCATGCCATATTACAGAATAGCAAAATTGTGTGTGGTGTCCTCTATAAAGGAAGGCTTTCCTAATACACTACTGGAAATGATGGCTTTAAATAAAGCAATCGTAACCACATTTTGCGCTGGTGGAATTGATGCCATTCCAGATATTTCAAAAGTACCAATTGAAAATGTCGATGCATTAGCTAACGCAATGTTGAATACAATAGCCAATTCAAATTTAGCTCCTGGTGAAGCCGTTAGGGCTTATTTGGAGCAGAGAAGTCCCAAAATATTTGCACAATCTCTTCTTCAAGCCATATAGCTGAAGTTTAGGGTTTTGATAAATGCCAGGTTGCAAACGCAATCTGGTCCCACTTTCTATGTCAAAAATTTTTCTTTAAAAATAAACTAAATCATAATCTGTTATGAAAATTTTAATTACTGGTACCGCCGGATTCATCGGCTTTCATTTGGCTAAACGCTTGTTAGAACGAGGAGACACCGTTGTTGGTATAGACAATATCAACGATTATTATGACGTGAATCTAAAGCATGACAGATTAATCGAAACGGGAATTGATGTTAGTACTTTAAAATATGGTACGCCTCAAACAAGTGCAAAATTCCCAAATTACACTTTTGTAAAACTAGATATATGCGATAACGAAAAATTAAACGAGTGTTTTGAAACGTTTGAATTCGACGCAGTGTGTAATTTGGCTGCGCAAGCTGGCGTTCGCTATAGCATTACTAATCCTTCAGCATATATTGATACCAATATTAAAGGTTTTTTAAATGTATTGGAATGCTGCAGGAATTTTAAAATCGGCCATTTGCTTTATGCAAGCTCATCGAGTGTATATGGAATGAATAAAAAAATGCCTTTCAGCACTCATGATAGTGTAAATCATCCAATGTCGCTGTATGCCGCATCTAAAAAAAGTAACGAATTAATGGCACATGCTTATAGTTCCTTATTCGATTTACCTACAACTGGTTTGAGGTTCTTTACTGTTTACGGACCATGGGGACGCCCCGATATGGCATTGTTTATGTTTACAAAAGCCATTTTGGAGGGAAAGCCAATTGAAGTTTTTAATAATGGAGATATGAAACGCGACTTTACCTATGTTGATGATATTGTTGAAGGTATTGTGCGTGTTATTGATAATCCGGCGAAAGCAAATCCAAACTGGAACGATCAAAGTCCAGATCCTGCTAGTTCAAGCGCACCTTATGCCGTTTATAATATCGGAAGAGGTGAACCAGTAAGTTTACTGGATTTTATAAACGAAATTGAAACACACACAGGAATTAAGGCAATAAAAAACTTACTACCGATGCAAGATGGTGATGTAAGCTCAACCTCCGCAGATATCGATCCATTAAAAAATAACTTGCGTTATGAACCAGTGGTTTCTGTAAAGAAAGGGGTTTACAATTTTGTGAATTGGTTTCACAATTATTATGGAAAAAGTGTAAACACCGACTTAAAAAGTGTGAAAATTGAAACAGATTGTCATATTCATGTCATATCGTAAAAAAGTAAAACTTTATATTTTTTTTAAAAAAACGAATAATCAAAAAAACTTAACTGACTGATGATCAAAGAATAATCGTATTTTTTTTTCTTGAAAAAAATACATAAATATCTGACCTACTGCATTTTTTGAAAATATACAACTTACACGTTTAGCGTTAGAGGGGTAAATTAAAACAAAATTCAAATATGCAGTCTAAAAAAAGATTATTTAACAAAGTGATTTTACCCAGTTTATTAATAACAATAATTATTGGTTTCAGTAATTGTAAAAAAGAAGGGAGTGAATCGTTAACGCCTCTCGACAATACTGAAGCTATTAGTGATACTAATGCAATAAGTGCGGTAGGTAAAGGGATTACCGGCCTAACCAGAATTGATGTAAGCACAGGCAAAAAAGATTCAGGCTTTGCTTATAGAGTTCCAATTGATCCGAGTATAACAAGTGATTCAGGAAACCAACCTTCAGCATCAATTTTAAAAGTTTACGAAAATGGTGTTGAAATCGGACCAGCCCATTCGCTACACGATGATATTAGAAATGTAGGTAAGGGGCGTTTTAGCCATTGGACGGGGTACTTATATTTTTCAGCATCCGATAACTCGAATCCATTAACTAATGGTAGAAAATATACCTATTCTGTTACCGGAAATACATCAATCACTACACCCGATAACACCGCACCAACTAATCCTGGATCTTCGGATGCAAGCCAGTTAATTTTAGGCTATGCTACCGTAAACGGCTCAACAACAGGTGGTCAGGGAGGTTCTACGGTTACTGTAAGTTCATTATCAGCGCTTAAAAGTGCACTTGAGGGTGATAACAATCCAAAAATTGTCTACATTTCTGGTGCGATAAAAGGAGCTGGCGTTGATCCAATTTACGTAAAGTCTAACAAATCAATTATTGGTTTATCAGGAGCGTCAGTTGAAGGTGCATCATTTCAGCTTTTAGGCTCAGGAGTAAGTAATGTTATTATTCAAAATCTTAAAATGAGCAATTATATAACCTATGGTGGAGTTACCATTTCCGAAGGCGCTCACCACGTATGGATAGATCATTGTGAGTTTTCAGTGGATCGTGATCATGGATATGATTATTACAGTAAAGATGTTATCGTTGCCAGAGGATCTGATTATGTAACGATATCATGGAACAAATTTCACGATCAGGTTTTATCAGTGCTAATTAGTTCGGGTATAAATTCAAAATCTGAAGGAACTGATGTTGGCAGATTACATGTAACATTACACCACAATTTTTGGTACAATATTTCAGAGCGCGAACCAACAATGAATTACGGAAGCGTACACATGTTCAATAACTATCATTTAAATAATAATGGTTATTCGGTTGGAGCTCGTGCAGGCGGAAATGTACGTACAGACAATGATTATTTCTCAAATTGTAAAATGCCTATCTCTACAGATTTAGCGGGAGATCCTCCGGGTTACATTACAGGCGCAAATACCAATGTATATGTTAATTGTGAGGCCAATAACATCACTACTCCAGCTGGTAATTGGGCACCAAATTACGAATACAAAGCAGCATTAAATGCAGCACAAGATGTTCCTGCGATTGTGACAAAAGGAGCAGGACCAAGATAATTAAGAATAGATTTCTTAACCTAATAGTAAAGCCACCTAGCAATAGGTGGCTTTGTTCTTTAACATTTTTATTATTGGATAATATTTAATACGATGGAAAAAGTTTTAATAGCTTGCGATTCTTCCCATACCTTATTAGGTTTTAGAGGTAAATTAATAGAGGAATTGGTAAAATGTAATCAGGTTCATGTTTTTACCCCAAAAATTCTTCAGAAATCAGTTGCCGATACGCTAAAAAAGTTAAATGTAGTTGTTCATGAGAATGATCTAAAGGGAAGTAATGTTTCGGTTCTATCTGATCTTAAATATATCGCTAGCTTATATAAACTAATTAAGACAGTTAAACCGGATATATTTTTTCCTTATACTTTCAAACCGATAATATATGGAACACTAATTTCTAAATTATGTAGAGTTAAACGTATAACACCCATGTTAACCGGGCTGGGATATAATTTTACAGATTCGCAAACAAAGAAGAACCTGGTGAGTAAGATTACCAAGATGTTATTGAAGTTTAGCCTAGCAGCTA
Source organism: Pedobacter ghigonis (assembly GCF_903166585.1). Taxonomy (GTDB): domain Bacteria; phylum Bacteroidota; class Bacteroidia; order Sphingobacteriales; family Sphingobacteriaceae; genus Pedobacter; species Pedobacter ghigonis. The sequence continues at coordinate 371,491 of NZ_CAESCM010000003.1, read as the reverse complement.
ATAAAAGGGTTGATATAATTTTTCAAAACCCAGATGATTGCAAAAAACTTTTGGTTGAGAAAATCATTAATTTAAAGCATAAAGTGCATGTGGTAAATGGGTCTGGTGTAGATTTAACAGATTATGTTTATTCGGAACCAGAAACAGCGCATATAAGTTTTTTAATGATTTCCAGATTAATCAATGCAAAAGGCATTAAAGAATTTTATGAAGCTGCAAAATTGGTTAAACAAAATTTTCCAGACGCCAAATTTAAGCTCATTGGGTCGTATGATGATAATATAGATGCCATTGGAGAGGAGTTATATCAGAAAATTAAATTGGGTGATATTATTGAATATATGGGAGAAGTGAATGATGTTAAAACTTACATAAAAGAGTCCTCTGTAGTAGTTTTACCTTCATACTATGGGGAAGGAGTGCCAAGGTGTTTATTAGAAGGCATGGCAATGGGGAGGCCTATCATTACTTGCAATTCAACTGGTTGCAGAGAAACCGTAACAGATTTACCTGGTGAAAAAAACGGTTTTCTTATTCCTGTTAAAGATATCTCTGCTTTAGCTAATTCAATGAAGTATTACCTTTCCAATACAATGGATATAATTTTAAATGGTCGCAATGGAAGAGTCCTTGCCCAACAAAAGTTTGACGTAAATCTGGTAAACGCACAGATGTTAAAAATAATGCAGGTTGCATCATAAACCTTTACGTATCTTTTTTTTAATATATAGAACATTTTGAAGCTTATTTCCAGCTGATATTTTCTTTAATTATTTTAGCAGGAACTCCTGCAGCCAAACAATTTGCGGGAATATCCTTGTTTACTAAAGATCCAGCTGCAATAATAGAACCGTTCCCTATTTTAACACCTTTTAGAATAATTGCTCGCAGACCAATCCAAACATTGTCACCTATTTCAATTGGTTTACTAATATCCTTACCATCTTCACCAATTTCATGGTTGTCAGAATCTCGAATAATTACGCCCTTAGAGATGGCAACATTATTCCCTATTTTGATAGAAATGAAACATGAGATATCGACATCATTATTTGTATAACCGCTCCCTATTTCTAATACAGCATTTTTATTTACAGCTATATAGGCTCCTGTATGAAAATCAAAATCACCATGAACGGTCATTTTTCCGTTTTCTGCAATCATTAAAGTAGAAGAACTATAATTAGTACCCTCCCAGGCAGAACCTACCTGGACTCGCCTTTTGATGTCTAATTTGGCAGTTTGATGAAGGGAAACTTTTGTCCGTTTATAAACGATTAATCGAATGTTCGGAAAATAACCTAAAATTAGATTATGCCACAATGTTGAAAAAATATTATTGTACCATAATACGCTAATCATTTTTGTGATTTTATTTGCCATAAAAATCTGAGTATAAAAGTGAGTATGACTAAGGGTTAAACTTAGTTAAATTTAGGTGGAATCCGAGTTCATTGTACTAAAAAACTCCGACACCTATTTGCTGTGGAATTTCCAATAATCGCAACGCGTCAAATTTACTGCTTTTTATAAAAAATATAGTTGATTTTAAAGCTTATCGAATGGCTCAATTATGAATGGGTCAGGATAGGAGTATCTGTTGCTTCTTAAAATATTTTGCACAAATCAACTTTTATCCTTTCAAAATTTATACAGTTAAAACCAAACACGACTAAACAACACTAACCATCTCAAAAACAATGAACTGTGAAGAATACATTTATTTATAAACTAGCCACTCTATCCGATTTTAGGGGTGCTATAGATGAGTACGGATGGGTTGTCTATGAAAAGGCAATCAATCACAAACTCATTTCAGAAATTACCACAGGATTCGAAACCGCGTACCTTTTAAGAAGAGAATTACAGGTTTTAAATGGAATTGAAGAAAATATGGAAGGTACACTACATCATTTGCTTGAGCGGGATAATTTCGCTATCGAGCTTTTGAGTAAGTTGTACTGTGACAGGGAAATTCGTGATTTTTTGGGTGGAAATTATATTCTTAATGGAATAAATGGGGTAACTAGCACCAAAAAGAGCAGATCTTATATCCATAATATCCATCGCGACGTACGTTCGTTTTCCCGCGAATCTAAATTTATGATTCAAATGATTATCGTACTCGATGATTTTACCATATTTAATGGCGCTACCCATTTTTTATCTGGTTCCCATAAGTTGGATATGAAGCCTGAAGAAAAACATTTTAAAGCCTTTGCTGAACAAGCTGTAGCTAAAAAGGGGAGTATTATACTGTTCGATTCTAATATTTGGCATGCTGGTGGTATTAATTTTACCCGCAAACAGCGCAGAGCATTAACCTTAGGATTTACCAAGCCTTATATTAAACAGCAATTCGATTATCCAAGGTTTTTAGGATACGAGTTCGGAGAAAAAATAGATAACGATTTAAGACAAATAATAGGCTACAACGCCAGAGTTCCGGCAAGTTTACAGGAGTACTACAGGCCCGTAGAAAGCAGGATGTACAAGTCAGATCAAGGATAGAAGATTACACTATGGAAAATCAAACGCATCTTACCAAAACTATTGGTGGTTACATAGCGCTTCAACTATCACAACAGGAAGTCTTTTATCCAGATTTAATCGCATTAAATACAGCTCGAAATGCATTGGAATATGTATTAAGGGTTAGGAAATATACCACAATATATCTTCCATACTATACTTGCGAGGTTTTATTGGAGCCCCTCGAAAAACTAAACGTACGTTATCATTTTTATCATATCGATGAAAATTTAGATCCAATTATAAATTTCGAAATCGACGAATGCAGTTGCCTGTTATACACGAATTACTTTGGTGTTAAAACAGAAACCGTTAAAAAACTGTGTAAAGAAATCAAGAACCTAATTATTGATAACGCTCAGGCTTTTTTTTGTAAACCGATTGATAACTGTGATACTTTTTATTCGTGTCGAAAATTTTTTGGAGTTCCTGATGGTGCTTATCTCAATATATCGACCAAGTTAGGTTTGAATTTAACACAAGATCAATCAGTAGATCGTTTTTCGCATCTCATCAAGAGTATTGATATGAATATCGAGGAGGGCTACGCAGATTACATCAATAACAACAATGTTTTGCGTAATAACGAGATCAAAAAGATGTCGGTATTAACAGAAACGATATTGGCTGGCATAGACTATGAGCAATGTGCAGATCGCAGAAGAGAAAATTTTTCGTTTTTGCATCAATACCTAAGAGATCATAACCTTTTAAAACTCAGTTTTTCGGCAGAAGATGTTCCAATGGTTTATCCTCTATTACTCAAGAATCCGTCTGTAAAACAGCAGCTTATTCAAAAAAAAATATTTGTAGCAACTTACTGGCCAAATGTTTACGAATGGGCAGATGCTGATAGTTATGAATATTTTTTGGTTAAAAATCTTGTTTCATTGCCTATAGACCATCGCTATAATCTTGCCGATATGAATATCATTGTTAATGCTTTAAAACCGCTCATATGAACACTGAAATTTACTTAAGACCCTTAACACTGAAAGATGCTGATGTATCCTACAAGTGGAGAAATGATCCTGAAGTATGGTCATACACCAAATTTGTGATAAAGGATCCCATAACAGTTGAAGTTGAAAAAAAATGGTTGTTAAATAAATTGAATTTAGCCAACGAAAAACGGTTTGCAATCTGCATAAAAAACACAGACGAGTATGTAGGCAATATTCAGCTGCTTGATATCGATAACGAAACCGCCGAGTTTCACCTGTTTATAGGCGAAAAGAAATACTGGGGAAAAGGTATTGGATACAAGGCTTCATTAACTCTGCTACGCTACGCCTTTTATAACCTCAATCTCAAAAATATATTTCTAGAAGTACATTCAGATAACTTGGCCGCTTATTCTATTTATAAAAAAGTTGGTTTTCAAGCCGTTTCACAGCAATCAGATTTTATAAAAATGGTAATTAACTCTTCTGTTATACTTGCTCTCAATTAATCCATTAACTTAATTTTCACCAAATTAATAGCCTCAAAATGAGAAAGATTATTACAATTGACGACAAACAAGAATGGTCTGATTATGTAAAGCATGCTATGCACTACGATTTTTATCATACCTGGTATTATCACTCTTTAGATAAGAGCGGATTGCCAATACTATTCGTATATGAAGAAAATGAAAATTACATCGCTTTTCCGCTCCTGAAACGAAATATTCCAGGTTCCGGATTTTTTGATTTTACCTCTGTTTACGGATATACTGGACCTATTTCGAACATGGATTTTAACTTTCTTGATGACGATTTCATGGAACGTTTTAAAGCCTCCTTTATTGAATTTTTAGAAACAGGACAAAATGTAACAGTATTTTCTAGGCTACATCCATTTTTTAATCAAAAAAGGTTAATGGAAAAATTTTCTGGTGTGCATGCTAATGGAAGAACTGTTGCGATAGATTTAACTACAACAATAGAAAGCCAGCGCGCAGGCTACCGGAAAAGTGTAAAAGAAAAAATAAGGCGTCTGCGAAAGCGCGATTATGAAGTTAGGGTTTCTACCGATATAAAAGACGCATCTGTCTTTTCTGAAATTTACACCGAAAACATGATGCGGGTAGGGGCCAAAGATTATTATCTTTTTAATGATGCTTATTTTGTAGCGCTACTTTCGTCGGATGAATTTGACGCAAAACTGTTTCTGGTGTACAAGGATGACATTGCCATTTCGGGTGCTATTGTGGTTTGTACAAATGAAATAATGCAGGTGCATCTCCTCGCTACCAGAACAACCCATCTATTCGAATCACCTGCAAAATTATTGACAGACGAAATTACCGTAATTGGTAGACAACTCGGATACAGGTATTTTAATCTTGGTGGCGGAGTTAACTTTAAAGAAGACAGCCTGTTTGGTTGGAAAATGGGTTTTTCTAACTTATGTTTTGAATTTAATAGCTGGCGGTACATTGCCAACAACGAGTTATATAATAGCCTCCTAAACGAAAGGTCATTTGATCCTGTTTCAAATGTCGATTTTTTTCCGTTATACCGTAGTCCCGTGATTGCTTCATAATTAACTGGTTGTTTTCTTTAATAAATTGATATGGTAATTGAAAATAATGCTTGCGGAACCACTTTACAACTTACTTTAAAACAGAAGGAAGATTGGATTAAATATGTTAATCTAGCTAAGGATTACGATTTTTATCATTCCTGGCAATACCATTCTTTGGCTACAAACGGAAAACCCCTTTTATTTGTGTATTGCGAAGAGAGTAACTTTATTGCCATCCCCTTACTGGAAAGAGCAATACATGATACCTCATATTATGATCTACACTGCGTTTATGGTTATTCAGGCCCCATTTCTAACCGAAAGTTTACCGATATTGAAAGCAATTTGATACAACGTTTTTTAAATGCTTTTGTATCCTTTTTAAGCAAAGGCGGTTATGTTTCAGTTTTTTCTAAACTTCATCCGTTTTTTGATCAAAATGAACTGCTGCAAAAAGTCGATGGCTTATTCCCAAACGGGAAAACGGTAGCCATTGATCTACAGCAAAATATTGAAGATCAACGAAAAGGGTACAGGCAAACTACAAAAGATTGTATTAAGAAATGCCGCAGGTTGGGATATGTTGCAGTTGAAACGAAATCACAGGCTGATATTGCCAGTTTTACAAGACTATATGAATCGAACATGAACCGCATTCAGGCAGCTGATTTTTATCTTTTTACTGAAGATCATTTTACTAATCTCATTCACTCAACCGAATTCAATTGTAAATTAATTCTGGTTTACTCAGAGCAAGCCGTGGTTTGCGGAAGTATTATCACCTGTACAAATGGAATCATTCAGGGCCATTTAATTGCTACTAACGCCAATTATCTGAAAAGTTCGCCAGCTAAGTTCCTTGTTGACGAAATCAGTGAACTGGGGCGGAAATGGGATATGAAGTACTATCATTTAGGCGGCGGACTTGGTTTTAAAGAAGATTCTCTTTTTGAATGGAAACTGGGTTTTTCGGATATGACTCTAGATAATTACAGCTGGCGGTACATTGCCAATAAACCTGTTTATAATCAACTGGTAGAAAAATCAGGTAACCAAATATATGCTGAGACAGATTTTTTTCCACTTTACAGAATGATACCTCAATAATCAGTACACAAAATTTAATGATTCTCAATTATGAAAAAGTTTTTTTTCCCCGACAAAGCGCACTCAAGATGGTTAATTTTACTCATAGACCAGATGATTGTTGTCTGGACTTTGTTTATATCTATTTTATTAACCCACACACGCTATTACCAGGATATTTTTAACGCCAGTAATTTCATGTACGTAGGCCTCTATTGTGCCATAGCTGCAGGCGTTTTTATTGCATTGCGTATCCATACAGGCATTATCCGCTACTCCAATACCGAAGATATTTTAAGGGTTTTTCTAGCTGTTTTTGTCACTAGTTTGCTTTTTATTGGTGTAAATAAAATCCTTTCACAAAGATTTCAACTGCTTTGGGGCCATATGGACAAAGCGCTGATTCTGAATTTCTTTATTTCCTCATCATTACTCATTTTAATGCGTACACTGGTTAAAGGGGTGTTTTACTTTTTTAAAGAACTTAAAACCGAAACCAAGGAAAATATCCTGGTTTATGGTTCGGATAAAAAAGCCATCCTGATTAAAAATGCCATCGAACAAAATGAAGATTCGAATTTGAATATAGTAGGTTTTATCGATGATAATCGCGATCGGGTAGATAAATACCTCGAGCAGAAAAAAGTATACCACTCGTGCTCAGTTGAGTTTTTAAAGGATAAATATGGAATAAAAAAAATACTGTTTGCCGAGGATGCTGTAAATACCCTTAACAAAAAGAAAATTATCGATACCTGCGTAAACCAGGGCATTAAGGTAATTATGGTCCCACCATCTGATAAATGGCTGTATGGTAAGCTCGATTCGCACCAATTGAGGGATTTAAAAATTGAAGACCTGCTAGAGCGCGAGCCTATTAAACTCAACAAAAAGAATATTCTTAAAGATTTATCCGGTAAATGTATTTTGGTTACAGGTGCTGCAGGATCTATCGGATCAGAAATAGTTAGGCAGGCCTTACACTATAACCCTAAAATGGTTATTCTTTGCGATCAGGCGGAAACACCTTTACACGATCTGAAACTGGAGCTGGAAGATAATTTCCAGTTGGCCCATGTAAAAATATTTATGGCCAATGTGCAAAACATCAACCGCATCCGTACGCTGTTTGAATTGTATAGACCAGAAATTGTTTTTCATGCTGCGGCATACAAACATGTACCTATGATGGAAGATAATCCGGCTGAAGCTGTTTTAACCAATGTTTTAGGTACTAAAAACATGGCCGATGTATCGCTGGAATTTGGGGTAGAAAAATTTGTAATGATATCGACCGATAAAGCTGTTAAACCAACCAATGTAATGGGCGCTTCAAAACGTTTGGCCGAAATTTATATCCAGTCGTTAAACAGCCCCGAAATCCTGCCAAATGGCGAAATTACTACACATGCCTCGCGCACACGCTTCGTAACTACCCGTTTCGGTAATGTATTGGGTTCTAACGGTTCGGTTATCCCAAGGTTCAAAAGTCAGATTGAGCGCAGGGGACCAATAACAGTTACCGACCCTGAAATAACCCGCTACTTTATGACCATACCCGAGGCAGTACAACTGGTGATGGAAGCTGGTGCTATGGGTAAAGGTGGCGAGATCTTTTTATTCGACATGGGCAAACCAATCAAAATTGTTGATTTAGCCATTAACATGATTAAACTGGCTGGTTTAACACCATACAGCGATATCGATATTGTTTTTACCGGTTTAAGACCAGGCGAGAAGCTATACGAAGAACTGTTGTTGATGGAAGAGGAAATTATGGCTACGCACCATCCAAAAATTAAAATTTCGCAAAAAGTAGCTTATAATTATCTGTACGTAAATCAGATTATTAAAGACCTGATTGTCCTGAATAACGATGGAAACGACCTGAATATGGTAAAGAAAATGAAGGAAATTATACCCGATTATATCAGCAACAACTCACGTTACGAAGAGCTTGATTTACTGGTTGCCAATTAATTACCGCAACGTTAAAACAGTAAGTATATTTTGCATTTGTTAACAAAAAATTTATTAAATTGCAGTAACATAGTCGTCCCCGATGTTGATGAAATTTAAATATTCGTTTTAAATTAAATTAACCGCTATGAGTTTAAATGTAGGTCAGGTACTAGAGCGCGTTGTGCGCCGGGACCGTATGGGAATAAGTGAATTATCCCGTAAATTAAATGTAAGCAGGAGAACAATTTACAATTGGTTCGATCAGAAAAGCCTTAACCCCGAAATCATCTGGAAAGTAGGAAGTGTAATAGGCCATGATTTTTCAATAGAACTGCCCGAAACCTTTGCGAAGACAAACACCAGCATTAACGAAGCTTTTGATGCGCATACCGAAGATTTTGCCAACGGCGATGCCAATTCAGTCTATTTCTGGATGAATAAATACATCAAGTTATTGGAGAAATACAACGAAATATTAAGGCATACAAGCATAGAAAAGACTGTTTCTGAAACAATTGCACACCATACTATGCCAAGAAACAACAATAAGTCTATTTCTTAATATTTTAAGGTATTTCAAACAACACTCTGATATCTTCGTTAGGCTTGTCGAGCGATAAGCCTTCTTTCAATACATTATCTCTCTAAACGAATTCACCAAAAATATTTTTTATGGTGATGGATTTCTATTCACTAAAATTTTGAAATCATGAAAACAATTAACGCATTAACTCTATTCTTATCTCTATTTCTTTTTCAAAGTGCCAATGGGCAATCACAGGTTTATGGCGGAACAGGTATCCGGTATTCTCTGGGTATCGAAACTGGTTTGGCAACCGGGTATTTAGCAAAGAAGTACGAGGCACCACTTGGTGTTTCTGTTCAAGCAGAATTTCCATTTATTGAAAACCTCTTATATGCCTCAGTAAACACCGGGTTCAATAATATCTTTGTTTCCGGCACCTATTCCCGTTTGGTAGACGACCTTCATCTTGTTCCGGTTAAAGCTGGTTTGAAGTATTTTTACAGGAGTAACCTCTATATACAGTCCGAAATTGGTGTTTCCTTTCTCCTGAACAAAACCAACTGCGTGGAAGGTAAAAAAGCGGCATTTCTGTATGCCCCGCAGTTCGGAATGATATTTTACCTCCATGATAACAATTATATCGATGCCGGCCTGCGCTGGGAGAGTAATGGTAAATACTATAAGTGCGATCACACCAATAACTTCGTAGGCTTCCGGGTGGCATGGGGCTTCAGCCTATAACTACTGGTATATTAAAGTCATCATCTTTTAATAAGCTCGGTACATGAAAGCAAGCATACAGTATAATAACATGAATGGATTATGGATTCTCTTCATAGATTGTAAATATGAAGATTCTCCTAAATACATCAGGATGATTACCAAAATTATAATCAAAATGCTATCCGGCACCATTATTCCCGGCAATAAGCGTCGGGTTCGGTCGGGTAGGCATTACCTCATCCATGAGCATGTGGTAGAGTTACATACCGACGAGTGGTTTCCGCTGGTGCTGGCTAGCGAAAGGAAAGAACTTTTAGAAGGCATTAAATCTATTTTTATGGATATGAACGGAAAAAAATAATGGCCGTCCTTCCATGGTTGTTATTGCGGGAACGAAGCCTGCCTGCAGTAGGCAGGTAATCTTAAAACGATCGCATTAAAATTTCTTCGTTCCTTGCAATAACGGTTCTATGATGCTGCCAATGGTACCCTGTTGAGGGACATGCTTAAACAATTTTAAGTATAACACACGCAGAAGAGAAAGTCTCTTAGCCAGACAGCCAAATATTTTAAGAATTAGCTTAAAGAAACGGGAAGGTTGCTCCGAAAGGAGTGGCCTTCTCTTGTTTCCGGCCATTACTTAATAATTAAGCGATAAGCCTACACCAAATCCCATATCGCTATCGTAGTGTGTACGGATACCCATATTTTTATTAATTACATACCTCAGGTCGGCCATATATTCGAGGTCGGTATTGACCATAAAACCAGCCCTAAGCCTTTTTGATACCGGAATATCCTCGCGCATCAGTGCCAAACGTACAATCCCATCATGATAAACTTCGGCCTGAAAATCGATTAGCAGGGGCAAGGTGTACATTACACCGAGGCTTACCGCACTTCTGCTATCTTTCTTGTTAACCTGACCAAAGATGTTTTTTTCATGTTCGTCGATACCCATTTTGCGGTAACGCCAGTCGAAACCAATAAAAGGCATTAGCCATTGCATTTTTCCGATGTAGCGGCCAACATGTGTTTCTACCTCAAAACCATGCATATTGCTATAACCCAGGCGCCATTCGGTACCCACCGACCAGCGTGCATCTTGCACCATTGCCGAACCATCATTACCATTTGAGGCAAAATCGTTCTGTGCCATAAAATGCGGCATATTACTTTCTTTTTGCAATGCTTTGTAGGCTTCTGCCTTATCGGGCAACAATGGATTCTTGTAATCGCCTACAGCAAAAACCCTGTTCATTCCCGCCATCATGTGGTATAAAATATGGCAGTGAAAAAACCAGTCGCCTTCTTCGTTTGCCAGAAACTCAATGGTATCGGTTTCCATAGGCATAATATCGAGCACGTTTTTAAGGGGGGCTTTTTCTCCTTGCCCATTAATTACCCTAAAATCGAAGCCATGCAAGTGGATAGGGTGGCGCATCATCGAATTGTTGTACAGTGTAATGCGCAATACTTCGCCTTTTTTTACGGGTATTTTATCACTCTCGCTCAACACTTTATTATCCATACTCCAAACGTAGCGGTTCATGTTTCCGGTAAGGGTAAACTTCAATTCCTTAACAGGTGCTGTTTTAGGCAAGGTGGTAGTATGCGGTGATTTAAGCATAGCATAATTCAAGGTAACAATATCGCCCAGTGCATTTGCATTATAGCGGTTCGGATCTGCCTCCATGTTCATTCCTTTTTTATTGTGCGCCTCTTTTTCTGATGCTTCGCCGGTAATTTCCGGATACATCACCACGTTCATATCCATCTGGTTAAGGCTCATTTTCATGCCCATATCGTCGAGGTCGCCATTCATCTTCATCATATCGTTCATCATCTTCATACCATCAAAATATTTGAGGCGTGGCAACGGCGAAATCAACTGTTTGATGCCATTCCCGATAAAGTAACTGGTAGATTGGGTCCTGTCTTCGGTAGTCGCCATAAATTCGTAGGCAATTCCGTTTTCGGGTATAGTAAGCACCACATCATAAGTTTCGGATACGGCAATAATTAATCTATCTACTTCTACAGGAACTACATCGTTACCATCGCTGGCTATAACAGTCATCTTACCACCCGCATAACGCAGCCAGAAATAAGAGGAAGCCCCTCCGTTCGAAATGCGGAGCCGTACGCGATCGCCGGCTTTTAAGGCTTTGCCATCTATACTTTTCAAATCGGCATTAACCTGGCCATTCATCATTACCTTATCGTAGTAAACATCGCTCACATCCATTGCGGTCATCCGTTTCCACTCATTCTTAACTTTGGTTTTAAACTGACCTTGCTTAACAGCTTCTGAATAGGATTGTGTAGCGCCTTTTTTTATCGCTGCCCAATCGTTGGCGTTATGAAGCATCCGGTGTACATTATCCGGATTCAGGTTAGTCCACTCGCTGAGTACCACAGGCAGAGTTGGTAAGTCGTCTATTCCTTTCCTGAAAGTTTTATCGGCGTTCCGTTTCTTCATTACAAAGTTACCGTACATGCCAATCTGCTCTTGCAGGCCCGAGTGCGAATGATACCAGTGCGTTCCGTTCTGGATGATTGGAAAACGGTAGGTGTGGATAGTATTGGGCTTAATGGGCTGCTGGGTAAGATATGGTACGCCATCTTCTTTGTTGGGTAAAAATACGCCATGCCAGTGCAAGGAGGTATTCTCTTTGAGTTGGTTGTGTACCACAATCTCTGCGGTATCGCCCTCGGTAAAGGTAAGTGTAGGCATTGGGATTTGCCCGTTTACCGCAATTGCCCTTTTTTCTTTACCTGCATAATTTACCAGTGTATCTTTAACATTAAGATGATAGGTAACTACTTTTTGTGCAAATAACGTATTGGTGCAAAGCAAGAGTAAAAGCACTTGCAGTACTATTTTGGGCATACTTTTATATATTCTCATTTGATATTTTTTAAGGTAAGCTACTTTTGGCTTTCAAGCCAGTTCACTAGTGTTTTTATTTGGGCATCATCTAATTTCGAATTTTTATGCAGTAAAGTATATGATGACAGGGGCATTTCTCTGCTTTCGATCTGCTTTTTGATGGCTTGTAAAAGCCTGCTTTGCTTCCGGTTCGAATAACTGCTCCAATGGTTAAAGTTTAACTCTCTTTTTCCAGAAGCAATGTGCTTTTCAACAAGCAACCGTACAGGCTGGATATAATTGTACCAACTGTAACGGGTATTATTGCTATGGCAGTCGTAGCACGAATTTACCAGGATATTCCCGATTCGGACAGGAACCTGATAAAACTGCAGGAAATCGCTTACACCAGCCTGTTTCCTGTTTACATTTGGGACAGGCTGATAAAGCTGAAAAAGCAGAAAGAGAAATAAGAGCAGCAGTAACACCGTCATTATTTTCTTCTTCATTCTAATATTCCTTTTCTACCCAACCACAGGCGAGCATCTGTTTACCGTAATATGGATTTTTAATTTCGCTGGTTTCGCTAATCCATATGGCTCCTTTGCCATTGTTGTACATTGGGCATCGATCCCGATACAATTTTTGTTGCACACCAAACAAGTTAATCAGATCGCTTACATCGTTACTCAGCGATTCGAAATGCTCCCTTTGATGCGCTACTTTTTCGGCATTGGCAGCAATGTGTGTAGCATTTTCACTAATGTCATCTGCAATGTCTGTGTATTCTTTACGTTTGGCATCTGGGATAGCAGTGCTGTCAATTTTACTTAATTCGGCTAAAAGCTTATTTCCGGCCGCTGCAGCTTCATTGCCATTATCATTAATCAAAGCGTTTTTTAGTGTTAAATAACCAGATAGGAGCGTTGTAACCGGGTTAATACTGCCTTTAACTGCCGGATTTTCTTTTTGCGCTGTTGAACTCTTTGTTTTCGATGACTCGCTACAAGAAATAAAAGTTATTGTAAGGATAGCCAGGTAAACTATAGGGAAAAATATATTTTTCATGCGTTCGTTTCTAAGTGTAATTTTCAATTAGTTTAAGGTCTCCACAATACTGCCACAAGTCATCATTTTACTGCCATAGTATGGGTTTTTGATTGCTGCTTCCTTGCTCAACCAATTGGCGCCCTTACCGCTGTTGTACATTGGGCAGTGTTGGTAATAAACAGGGCTATCTTGTTTTACAATTTTGGCCAGTTGATATATAGATTTAGATAACGAAGAGAAAAACTGCCTCTGTTGTGCTATCTCTTTTAGCTTTGAAATACTTTCGGCATCAGCAGTTATCTCCTTAAGCCCAGCCATCCAAACGGTATGTTCTGCTGTTGTCAGCTTATCCATTTCTACCTTTTTTATCGCATTAAGCAGTTGGGTAGCCAAACCAGCTGTCGTATTGCCATCGCTTTTTACCATGGCATCTTTTACCGAAAAATAAGCATCGAACACTGGCTTCAGCGGAGAGGCATTCTGTCTGGTGGCTTGTGGTTTATGATTATCTTCTTTCATAGCCAGACTTTCTTTTGTTTGGGTTTTGAGCTTAATAGCCCGTTCATACCGGCAACATTCCTCTAATTTTGCATAAGCATCGGCCGGAGCTAAGAATCGTTCGTTATCGTAACCCGCTAAAGCAATCCGCTTTAGTATTTCATCAGTATCCGTTTTCTTTTCGTCGTAAGTAACGGTGGCTATTTTAGAGGTTTTGTTCCATTCTACTTTTGAGATACCCTTTAGGTTTCCGGCAGCTTCGATGGTCTTTTTGCACATTTCGCAGTTTCCGAATACTTTTAAACTGGCGGTTTGTGCGTTTTTAATTTGGGCAAAAATGCTTGTAGCAGATAATAGCAGAACTATTACCATCCATATTTTTGATGTGAATTTCATTGTAATTATTTAAAAATGCTATAAATTAAATATTGGGTAGCTATTCTTGTTTTAAGAAGAACGCATTTTTGGCTATGCAGCCAATTAATTTAAGCTATTTTAGGCGGTTGCCAGATAGAAATAAATCCGAAAGTGTATTTAGATTGCTTGTAACCGATTTGCGCTTTCTCAATAGCAAATAGCTGATTTTCAATTTTAAAATCGCATACTAAAGCCAGGCTTACAGTAGGGCAGGAAGCGCAGCAGCGGCAAGAGCGATGCTTACATTTGCTGTTACAACCGTTATCTTTTGTTTTTTGGTTGGATTTAGCGTGGCAACAATCTTTCATCGTCGCTTTTTTATCCCCCTTTTTAGAACATGAACTGTGCATTGTATTAGCAGAAGTTGATGCATGCGCATAACTAAGGCCCGGGAATAAAAAAGAGCCCAAACACAATAGCAATACTGCAACGATATCTATTCTTAAGTTTTTCAATGCAAAGCAAAGGTAGGTAATAGATTGATGAAAATAAAAGCCCGTTCATTCTACACTCATAACAGCCGACGCTGTTGTATGATGTTTTTATGGTTGAATAGCCGGCGAAACAAGGTGGTTTTTCTGCTGGAAAGAAAATACATAATGTGCTTCCAAAGGTCATTTATGAACCTTTAAAGCTATTTTTGTAAATCTATGGCCTTGCATTTTACCTTTTCCAGGTGAGGGTTTTTAATGGAGTGGAACACTTAGATATCTTAAAATTATATAAACAAATTGTAGAATTATATAAAATCTAGCTTAACAATTGAGGGATTCATTTATAACATCTGGAGGATGTTTTCCAGGCTTTGAAGGATTTGTATTTAGGTGAACATTAGTGAAAGGCTACCTAAACAACCGCTTCTGAACATATGCAAATGAGCGATCATACGGCAATCAACTTCATACCAGATTAAGGGTAAATCCGTAGTGAGTCCGCATATAATCCGCGTTTCATCACCATAATGCGGACTTACTGTGAATTTGCTATGGTTTTAGCGCTTACCAGGGTAGAAGAAAATACGGAGCATGATGCTATATGATCAGCAGGCGATAACTGGCTGGAATATCCTCAGCATTATTGCCTGGCGAAAATCCTGTAAAACAAAAAACCCGACTATTGTCGGGTTTAGTATTTCTGGGCGGAAAGCGAGGGATTCGAACCCCCGGACCTGTTACAGTCAACAGTTTTCAAGACTGCCGCATTCGACCACTCTGCCAGCTTTCCGGATGCAAAAGTACAAACTCCGGCTAAATCTGCAAACTCTGATTGTGTTTTTTTTATATAAAATTGATAATTACTTAACACAGAGCGAGAAAAAATTATTTCTTCTGAATATTTTCTTCAATTGGCTCCGATTTTTTGAAGAGATTAAAGGTAGGGCGGATAATTTTTACGCTTCTTTTGCTTACATCAACACTGGCATTCAGCTCAAAACCGATCAGCAAAATCAAAGAATTGAGGTAAAGCCAGATCATCACTACGATTAAAGTACCAATTGAGCCGTACACTTTATTATAAGAACCGAAATGGTTAATGTAGTAAGAAAAACCCCAGATGGTTAAAAAAGCCAGAATAGTGGCCAGCCATGAGCCTGCGCTAAAAAGCTTCCACTTTTTGGTATGAGATGGGCCGTAGCGGTACAAAATAGAAATGGTAATAAAATACAGTGCGGCCAATAAGGCCCAACGGGTAAAGTTTACCGTATAAACCAGAAAGCTGTCTTTTAAGTGTAATTCGTCATTAATTTTAGTCAGTAAAATATCGCCTAAAGCCATGGCACTGATGCATATGATGATCGAAAAACAGATGATAACGGTTAATATCAATGCAATTAAACGCTGTTTTAACCAACCCCGGGTTTCGATAATCAACGATGATTTGTTAAAAGCTTTCATCAGGTTTTTAACCCCATTGGTTGCAAAAAATAGTGCAGAGAAAAAACCAAAGGATAACAATCCCCTGTTTTGGTTTTTGATGATATCCTTTAAAGTTGTTTCAAAAGCATCGAAAGCATTGTGCGGCAATACGAGTTGGATGAGGTTTAACAGCTGATCCTGGAAACCCTTTATCGGGATAAATGGAATAAGCGTAAAAAGGAAGATAATGCCCGGAAAAATGGCCAGCATAAAGCTATAAGCCAGCGATGAGGCTTTATTAACCAGGGTATCCTTCCCAATTTCCCTGAAAAAGAAAGTGGCAACCGTATATAATGGGAGTGGACTAAAACCAGGCAAAACACATCCTTTGGTCCATTCGATAAACCTCGAATAGAGCTTAAGATGTAATAATTGCCGGTGTAACCATTCCATTGTATTACTAATTAAAAAATACCGATAATTTCTCCATAAAATTTTCGGGTGGATTTGTAGGTTTATTCTTTTTCATGTCTACAAAAACCAGGGTGGTGGCCCCAAGGTTAATCAGCTCTTCCTTTTCGTTATACAGCTCGTATTCAAAAAAGATCCTGATACCAGGGAGGGTTTTAATAATTGTTTTTACCGTAATTTCCTGATCGTAAAGTGCAGGTTTAATGTATTTGCATTTTAGTTCTAAAACAGGCATCATAATACCATCCGCTTCCATAGAGCTGTAGCTCATACCTAAACTGCGCAGCATTTCTACCCGGCCTACTTCATAATATTGGGCATAGTTACCATAATACATATAACCCATCTGATCGGTTTCGCCATAGCGCACCCGTATTTTTGTACTGTGGCTATACATTACTTAAATATGTTCCTTTTATTTAAAGCCTCACGGTATTTTTTGGCATTTACTTCATGCTCAGCCTTGGTTTCGGCAAAGTTGTGGTAACCCGAGAAATCTTCCTTGGCGCACATGTAAATGTAATTGTTCTTATCGCGGTTTAATACAGCATCGATTGCATTTATACTCGGCATCATAATTGGCCCCGGAGGCAAACCTGCATATTTATAGGTGTTGTAAGGCGATTGTACCTGCAACAACTTCCCTGTTACCCTTTTCACCGTAAAATCGTTATTGGCGAAAATTACAGTCGGATCGGCTTGTAACAATATACCCTTGTTTAAACGGTTTAAATACAAGCCGGCAATAATTGGCATTTCTTTATCGTAAAGCGCCTCACCATCTACAATAGAAGCCAGGGTATAAACCTGAGCTGGCGTTAGATTTAAGCTGGCTGCCTTTTGCTTGCGTTCTGTATTCCAGAATTTATCATATTCCTTGTGCATCCTTTCAAAGAAATCAACCGGCGAAATGTTCCAATACATTTCGTAGGTGTTTGGGATAAACATGGTGTAAACATTATCCTGATTAAAACCATATTTGGCAATCAGGGCAGTAGAATCTAAAGCATTAATGAAACTTAAAGAATCGGCTTCGAGGTTGCTGGCCAAATAGGCTGCAAAGTTTTCCTTCTTGCGGATGTTATGGAACTTTAGCTTAACAGGATCCTGGTTACCGGCTTTAATCAGGTTAATCAAAGTACGGTTGGTCATTCCCTTTAATAAACGGTAACGGCCAGGTTTAACACTATTGGCCAGGTTCATTTTTCCGGCTGCTGCCGTAAACGAAGAAATGCTTTTTACCAGGTCTTTCTTCTTTATTTCAGCTGCGAGGTCATTGTAACTGCTTCCCGTTTTAATGTACAGGTATTTTTGATTTTCGGTAACGTTAGGGGCAAAGTACAGTCGGTAAAGGTTTAGTGCAAAATAACCACCAATTAAAATCACAACCAGTGCAACTATCAGGGCTACTTTTTTGCCTGTACTCATATTCTTTTTTTCTACTTCAGTCATCGGTATATTATGCGTAATTATTGTTGTTTGTTAGATAAAGTAATGTTTATTTTAGTGCCAATGGCCACTTTGGTCACCGAATCGGCCACCACAGGGTCTTGTTTAATGATTACTGCAGCTGCGCTATCGGTTATCGGACCATCGTAAATAATGGTACCTAAACTCAGGTTCGAGCCTTTTAAGCTAAATTTCGCCTCGTCCATGGTTAAGCCCATTAACTGCGGGATTTCTACTTCTTCATTTCCGCGTCCATCGCCCAAAACAAGGTTGATTCGTGAGCCTACGGGAACAATCTGACCAGCAGTAATGGGCTGGCCACCAAATGAAGCTTCCAATACCACATCACGACTCACATCTGGTCTGTAAGTGGTATCGCCAAGTTTTAAACGCGAACTCTCAATAAGTGCCTGTGCCTCTCTCAGGGTTTTAAACGCGATATCAGGGAATTTTGTATTGGGTGTTTTACCCGCATTAATTGTTAAGTAAATGGTACGGTTATCTTTTACAAAAGTATTAGGATCTGGATCCTGGTCGATAACAATACCCGCTGGCTGGTCGAGAATAAAAACCGAATCTACTTCGTATTTTAAGCCTGCATCTCCGAGTTTTTTTACAGCCTGTTCAAATGGCAGTCCTTTAACCAACGGCACATTTAAGCCCTGACCATGCTTGGTGTAATATCTTAAGCTAAAAAAAGCGATTAGCAGCAAAACAATAACGGTAATAACGGCTGCTAAAATGTTGTTTCTAAAGGATTTCGTTTTTAAATAATCTATAAATTTAGACATGAATCTTAAATTTTGGGTTATGCGTGTAAGCTCAAATGTAGCTATTTTAAATCATTGAATATAAAACAGAATACCTGCACAAGCAATTATCCGTCCAATTATTTAGATTTTATTTATTGAATATTCTACCAGTCAAAATTAACTAATGCACAAAGATATTTATATTTTTGAGGATATATTTATAATCAATTTCTATTTATAATAAGGATTTCAGACATGAAAAAAACGATAGCATTGTTAACAGGCGGTACCACAGGCGAATGGGTTGTTTCAGTAAAAAGTGCGGCAACTATTGCGCAACATATCGACCCCGAATTATACGATGTTTATAAAATTATGCTGAACGAAAAGGGCTGGTTTTACGAGCCTGCCGATTCGGTAAAAATTGAAATTGATAAAAACGATTTTTCTTTAACATTAGAAGGAAGAAAGATAAAGTTCGACGGTGTATTTATTGCCATACACGGCTCGCCGGGAGAAGATGGTAAGTTGCAGGGCTATTTCGATATGATTGGCATTCCTTACACTACCTGCGATGCGTTAACCTCATCAATCACCATGAATAAAGGCTATACCAAAGCCATTGTTGAAGGGATTGATCATTTATATACCGCTAAATCGGTGCAGATCTTTAAAGATGGCAACTACAATGTAAATCAGATTAAACAGGATTTAAGGCTTCCGTATTTTGTAAAACCCAACAGTGGCGGGAGCAGCATTGGTATGACCAAGGTTAAACATGCCGACGACCTGGAAGCGGCAATTGAAAAAGCTTTTAAAGAAGATAGCCAGATCCTGATAGAAGAATTTGTGAGTGGCCGTGAGTTTTCGATCGGTATTTTTGGTGCCGAAGGAAAGGTTATTGTTTTGCCAACTACTGAAGTTATTCCGCAAAACGAGTTCTTCGATTTTGAAGCTAAATACACACCCGGTGCTACCGAAGAAATTACCCCAGGCAACATGACTGATGAAGAGTTGGTTAGGGTACAACAGGTGGTAACCGATGTATATAAAAAATTAAACTGCAGGGGTGTGGTACGGGTAGATTATTTCCTTGAGCATGAAACCGGAAAATTCTATTTTATTGAAATTAATACCATTCCCGGACAAACGGCTACCAGCTTTATTCCGCAACAGGTAGCAGCTATGGGTATTACACTGAAGGAGTTTTACACCCGGTTAATGAAAGAAACCTTAGGCTAGTTTAAGGCTCCCTGAAAAATGAATATTCAGAAGCTGATTGATCGCGGTTTAAAGGTAAAAACTTACGCTAAAGATTCGATGATTTACGAACCCGGCATGCAGCCCAGGTATGTGTATTTCATTAAATCGGGAGAGGTGCGCATGGTAACCGTAAGCGATGAAGGCAAGGAATTTATTCAGGGTGTTTTTAAAACAGGACAACATTTTGGCGAACCTGCATTGCTCATTAACAGGCCTTATCTGGCCTTTACCATTGCCAATAAAGATTCGCAGCTTATTGCCGTAAATAAGGATGACTTTTTCAGCCTGATTAAGCATGAGCCAGATTTTAGCATGAACCTGATCCAGACGCTGAGTCACAGGTTATTTTATAAATCGATGATGCTCGAAGAACTGGCCAATGAAAAAGCCGATCACCGTTTACTCACCATTATCAACTATTTGCTGCACGATATTGCTGTAGGCGAACATTTAAAGGTAACCCGGCAGGAGCTGGCCGATATGACTGGCTTACGGGTAGAAACGGTAATCCGTGGTGTAAAAATGCTTGCTGAGAAAGGTTTGATTAAAACTGTTAAAGGAAAAATAGTAAAAGGGTAGCATGATACCAATGAACAAATGATCTGATAAACATGACACAGATCATAATTTAGTGGAATATTAAAGCCTAACTTTGTAGTATCAAATCAGAATATTATGGCTGAGTTATCAAAATTTCAATCCTTTTTACAATGTAAATGCCCACGTTGCCGCAAAGGCGATATTTTTACGGGAAATGCTTATTCGTTCAGACTTCAAAAAACAAATATTAACTGCCCGCACTGCAATTTAAAATTCGAGCGTGAACCGGGTTTCTTCTACGTAGCCATGTTTGTGAGTTACGCCATGAATGTTGCCGAGATCATTACCATAGGCGTAGCCTCATACATTTTGGGCTTACCCTTGGTTTACGAAAACCTTTGGTATTATGTTGCCTTGATTTTAAGCGGTGTGCTGCTTTTATCGCCTATCAATTACCGTTATTCGAGGGTTATTTTATTGCACTATTTAACACCAGGCCTGCATTATGTACCAGGTAGTGGCGATTAATCAGCTGTGAAGTATAAGTGAAGTCAGATGTTTCCATCTGACTTTTTCAGATTATAGAAAATTAAAGTTTCTCATCCTGAGGGTTAATTTATTCATAAAAATTAATGTGAATAACAGCCCATTCAGGGGCATCATTTTGAGCGGAGTGCAACGCAGTAAAGACGCACGAAGTTCTCAGCGAAGCTAAATCTATTTAAAGATCTCTCCATTTCGCTGCGCTTCAGTCGAGATGACGATTCTTCTACCGGGTCTGTCAATGGTAGGATTAATTTATTTCATAAAAATTAGTTGCGAAAATTCGCCATTGCGAGAAGGCTTTTTCAGCCGACGAAGCAATCTTACAACGAGCGCATTAAGATTGCTTCGTTCCTCGCAATGACGAGAATTCTATTAGTTTCTGTCAACGGCAACCTGTCGAAGGACGT
The DNA here is from genome assembly GCF_903166585.1 of Pedobacter ghigonis. GTDB lineage: Bacteria > Bacteroidota > Bacteroidia > Sphingobacteriales > Sphingobacteriaceae > Pedobacter > Pedobacter ghigonis. The sequence goes on along the minus strand of NZ_CAESCM010000003.1, from coordinate 350,030 downwards.
AATTATAAAGAGATCTCCCGACTCCGCTCGAAATGACGGATAATCTATTAAAATCATCACCTTGAGCATGTCAAAACACGATATCTCATCATCAAGGCTTACCCTTCATCGGGTGTTGCACATACTCAGACCAGCCCACCACTTTACCGTCTTTCATTTTAAAATCGTTAAAGCAGTTTACGGTATCGGTTTTACCATCTTTCATCGTCGAGATCTGTTTGTACCACAAACTCACCCATTCTTCTGATTTATCTTTGCTGATTACCGATTCCATATCTTCCATATCAATCTGGATATGCTTAAATCGGTCTATTTCGTGTTGGGCTTCACCTAAAAACTGACTTCTGGTGCCTTTAAAGCTATAGTTATCTACCATAAGCCAGATGCTGTCGCCAAGAAAAGGCTTAACAGCAGCCGTATCCAATGATGCAAAACCTTTTAATGCGCTCATGGCCGCAACCATGTTCTGAGGTTCAGGGTTCATTTGCCAGTTGTGCACTTTTTTAGGTGTGTACGGATACTTTGTAGTATCGGTAGCTACCGTTTCAGTTGTTTTTGCTTCTTTACTCTGGCATGCCGCCAATAGTAAAGCCACCGCAAAGAGGGGGACTAGTTTTTTGATCATAATTAGTATAGTTAATGGTTACTTAAATATACTAATTAACTGAATACTATTTATTTAAATTGTTTCCGATAATTTCGGTTAAAGCCTTAACCTTCGCTTCAGAAGTTAATTCGTAACGGTATTCATCTTCGATGCTGCCCATTTTGGTTTCGGTATTTCTATACTCCATTTTACTGGCTACAAATCCCTTTGCCGAAGCATGAAATTCTTTAGCACCGGTTTTGGTAATCAGTTCCTGTATGTTGCTTTCATTTATACCAGCACCAGGCATAATCGCAATGCGGCCATTAGCTTGTTTAACGAGTTGAGCCAGTTTTTCGATACCCAGCGGGGCGTTTGGTGCACCACCTGAAGTTAAAACCCGTTGAACTTTGAGCTCAATAAGGTCTTCTAAGGCCTGATCCATGTTGTTACTCATATCAAATGCCCGGTGAAAAGCTACCCCCATGGGCTGTGCAAGTGCAATCAATTCGGCACATCTGGCTTTATCAATGCTGCCATCGGCATGAAGTATACCAATAACCACCCCATCACATTTTAAAGATTTACAGGCGATTATATCTTCCTTCATCAACTCAAACTCGATATCGGAATATAAGAAATCGCCACCCCGCGGACGGATAATCGGCCAAATGGCAATGGTAAGATTTTTTTTAGCAAGCGCCAGCTGTCCATAGCTGGGTGTGGTACCGCCTTCGGCCAGGTTATCGCAAAATTCTACCCTGATGGCACCGCCATTTTGTGCAGCCAGGGCAGAAGTATAAGAATTGGCACATACTTCTAATCCGCCAATTGTTCCTTTATTATTCATGTTGTGCTTGGTTTGATATTATGCTTTTGGTCCATTTGGGCCAAGTACCACCCAACCTTTTGGTGATTTGTAGGTATTTAATTGCTGAACAGATTTGCCACCATCCGGATGCCAGCAGACTTCGGTAATTACCCAGTGTGTTTCATCGATCTTTTTACGTTCGGGGAATGCATTCTGGATAGCTGAAAAATCAGGAAAGCCGTTTTCTTCAATATTTTTGATGAAAGACAATTTTAACAATTCTGCAGTTTCAGCGATTATTGCTTTATTGATGTCCATATCCATGCCTGAGAGCATTGTGGTAGCTTCTTCGAAAAAATCTTTACAATCCATCGCTGCATTGATATCCTTGTAATTATAAGCTTTTTCTAAAGATAGAATGGCACCTTCGGGTGTTTCCAGATTTGTTTTAAAATGATCAACGCCCTCATCAATGTACAAATTGATCTGCTGATCAAAGGCCATTTTATCTTTATCGGGGATGTTATCGCGGATAGCCCTGATGGTGTAACCGCCAATTAATCGACCGTCTTCGATAATCATCCAATCAGATATCAGCTCGCGTTTAATCCCGATTTTTTGATTCAGTTTTACGCTATGTACATTAACCGGAGCATTTCCAACAGTACCAAATAAATTCCCTTCATCATCGAAATGAGGATCGGTTAACCAGATATGCTCTCCTTTATCTCCGTCAATAATCATCACCTTAACTGAAAAGTAATCCTGGTGTGGCAAAGGGTTTTTCAGGCTGGCTTCAAAATACCATAAGGTGAGCACAGCCTTTTCAATGGCCCAATCCATTTTTTCATTATCCTCCGGAACAACAACCATATCTGGCTCGCCTTTGCGCTCGGCAACGTTCTTTTTACCGAAAATCTTTGCTAGTAATCCCATTGGAGTTTGTATTTAGATGTGAGCTATGAATATCGTAAATGATTAATAGTAGCTTTTTCCTTTAATTAAAAGATCTTGTTTTTCGGCATTACAAACCGCATAACTAAAGCCTTGTTGAATAGCATAAGCGCCATATTCACCTTTTTTATTGATTGCAAGGAAACCCACCTGGATATTTTTAGCGGTTTCGGGTTTCTTTTTAATGATACGCATTACGGCTTCTTTACAAGCTGCTTCAGGGCTGTAACCTTGCCGCATCAGTTCTACTACCAAAAACGAACCTACATTTCTCACTACTTCTTCGCCAACCCCTGTAGAAGTTGCACCGCCAATTTCATTATCTACATATAAACCTGCACCAATAATAGGGCTATCACCAATGCGACCGTGAAGTTTATAAGCCATGCCGCTAGTGGTGCAGGCACCAGAAATGTTTCCCTTGGCATCGATGGCTAACATACCAATAGTATCGTGGTTATATTGGTTTCCGGGTAATTTTTGAGGAGCAGCTTTTTGATAAAGCTTATTCTCAATATTCATTACCGGTGCATACTTGGCTGTTTTTAACCATTCTTTCCATGCTTTTTCGCTAGCAGGGGTAAGCAGGTTTTCTTTTTTAAAGCCTTGCTCCAATGCAAACTGAAGTGCTCCATCGCCCGCCAGCATTACGTGCGGCGTTTTTTCCATTACTTTACGTGCTACCGAAATGGGATGTTTAATATACTCAAGCGCTAAAACCGCCCCGCAATTGCCTTGTTCATCCATAATACAGGCATCGAGCGTTACACGGCCATCACGATCAGGTAAACCACCATAACCAACCGACTGATTTTTTTCATCAGCCTCCGGAACCCAAACGCCTTGCTCAACAGCATCTAAAGCACGACCGCCTGTAGAAAGCACTTTCCAGGCATCGGCATTGGCCGCAATCCCAAAATCCCAGGTCGAAATTACAATCGGGAAATTAGCTGCTTTTTGGTTGTTCTGCGGAACTACGTTGGCAATACTGCTTTTATCAATGGCCAGTAACCCGGCAGAAAGGGCAGAGGCTTTTATAAATTTACGGCGGTTAAACATGTATGTTGGATGGTTTGTTGTTTTATTTGGTTAATTGTATAAATTGGTTAACTGGTTAATTGGTAGCTGTTTGGTTAATTGTTTAAATCGTTTAACTGGTTAATCGGTAGTTGTATTTTGTAAATTGGAATTTGATAATTGGTTATTTTCTAACTAATGGTAAATCTATCTGCATCTTTAAGAAATGGAAACTGCCGTCTGATTTTAACCAGTTCTTCGTAATTGATACTAAAGGTATATAAATCTTCGTCTTCTGGCTTGTAATAAACGGTATTGCCATAAGGATCTAAACACATCGATAAGCCACTGTGGTAAATCTGATTGCCATCATGGCCCACACGGTTTACAGCAATAACATAACTTTGGTTTTCTATTGCACGAGCCGGAATCAGGGCTTTCCAGTGGGCCGAACGCTTATCAGGCCAGTTAGCCACTAACAGTAATATATCGTACTCCTGATCTACATTACGTAACCACACCGGGAAACGGAGGTCGTAGCAAATGGCCAGTCTAATCTTCCAGCCTTTGAGCTCAACCACCAGTTTTTGCTTTCCAGGGCTAAAATGCTCGTCTTCATCGCCCATGCCAAACAAATGGCGCTTATCGTAATGCTGATACTTTCCATCTGGTTCCATCCAGATTAAGCGGTTATAATATTGGTTATTTTCTTTTATAATGATACTGCCGGTAACTACACAATTGTATAAATCGGCCATTTTGTGCATCCACTGCATGGTTTTACCACCCATTTCTTCGGCCAGGGCTTCGGAGTTCATGCTAAAACCGGTGTTAAACATTTCGGGCAGGATAATTAAATCTGTTTTTTCCCGTACACCCATGGAGAGGCGAAGGGCAAGGTTTAAGAGGTTCTTATCGATGTTTTCCCAAAAAAGATAAGCCTGAAAAACAGTTACTTTCAGGTTTTCTATTTGAGTGTAAACAGGTGCTTCCATTTCTATATGAGTTTGGTGCCGTTAAATATTCTTTAATTTCTCTGCAGCTAAAGCCAGTGTTTCGTGCTCTTTGGCAAAACAGAACCTGATGATTTTGTGGTCGGTACCTTTCTGGTAAAATGCAGAAACAGGTATCGTGGCCACACCAAATTCCTTAATCAGCCGCATACTAAAATCGGTATCTTTTTCATCGCTGATTTTCCGGTAGCTAACGCACTGAAAATACGATCCGTTGCAGGGTAGTAGTTCTAATCTGCTTTCGGCCAGCAGACTCCTGAAATAATCACGTTTCTCCTGAAAAAAGGCAGCAATTCCGGTGTAATTGGCAGGTGTTTGCAAATAAGTGGCAATAGCTTGTTGCATGGGACTATTAACGCTGAAAACATTAAATTGGTGTACCTTCCTGAATTCTTTGGTTAGTTTTTCGGGTGCAAGGCAATAGCCGAGCTTCCAGCCTGTAGCATGTAAAAGCTTGCCAAAAGAGGCTACAATGAAGCTCCGCTGCTTTAATTCGGGATATAACATTACACTTTGGTGCTTTTGCTCATCGTAAATTAAATGCTCATACACTTCATCACTCAAAATCAAAATATCTGTACCACTAACCAGTTTAATCAGGGCTTTCATGTCATCAGCTGATAAAATGCTCCCAGTTGGGTTTTGTGGTGAATTTAAGATGATCATCCGGGTTTTGGACGTAAAAAGCTTCTTCACCATGTCCCAGTCTATGGCATAATCGGGAGGGGCAAGTTCATAGGTCTTAACCAGTCCGCCAAGCAGTTTAATGGTTGGTGCGTAACTATCGTAGGCCGGTTCAAATATAATTACCTCATCACCGGCATTGATGATAGCAGCCAGGGCCGTAAAAATAGCTTGTGTACCTCCTGCAGTTACTGTAATTTCGGTATCAGGGTTATATTTTACTTTGTATAGGTTTTCTACTTTTGCAGCAATGGTTTCTTTCAAAACAGGAGAACCAGGCATGGGTGCATATTGGTTAAAACCATCCTGCATAGCCTTAGTTACCAGTTCGACCAGGTTTGGATCACAAGCATAATCTGGAAAACCCTGCGATAAATTAATGGCATTGTGTTCTGCCGCAAGTTTGCTCATCACCGTAAAAATGGTGGTACTTACGCCAGGAAGTTTAGATTGTATATTCAGCATCTTATAAGCGAAAATAGGAAAAAAAGCTTAAAGCCTATAGCAAAGACCTTAAAAACGACAGGCCAGAGGCATCAATTAAAGTTTGTAACCGATTAAACCCTCACTTTAATATCGTGTCAATGCAAATGATGTTGGCTTTGATATGAATTCAAAAAACAGTGGATCAAAAACGTATCATTTCCAATATAATTTAACCTTATTTAAAATTATTCCAAATTAAACCATTTTCTTTGTAAGCAATCTCCAATTATCAGTAAATATGAAATTTAAACACCTGGCCACAGTCTTCCTTTTGGTGCTTACCGCTTCATCTTTTGTTAAGCCGGTTAAGCCCTTCCGCACTTTTGTGTCCAATTACGAAAATGTACTGGGAACATCGTTAGAACTAAAATTTAAAGCAGCTAATCAAGCCGAAGCCGACCTGGCAGAAGCACGCGCCCTGAATGAAATTGATCGTTTAGATCATATTTTAAGTGCTTATAAAGCCGACAGTGAATTTAGCAAATGGATGAATAACAGCCCGCAAACCGTTAAAATTTCGCCCGAATTATTTGAGGTATTACAGCAGTTCGAACATTATAAAACGGCAACCAATGGCGCTATCGATGCTTCGGCAGAAGTAATTAGCAGGGTATGGAAAAAGGCTGCTGAAGCCAATCGTTTACCCACCGAAGCAGCATTACAGGATGCAGTGAGCCTGGTTAAACAAAAACACTACAGTCTTGATGCGCAAAATAAAACCGTTACGCGTTTGGATGATGCACCACTTGCTTTAAACTCGTTTGCCAAAAGTTACATCATCAATAAGGCTGCAGAAGCAGCTATGCAAACACCAGGGATTGAAAATGTGCTGGTTAATATAGGTGGTGATATGGTGATTAAAGGTAGCCAAACCGAAAATATTGAAATTACCAACCCTAAGGCATCTGCCGAAAACGAAGCCGCTTTAACTACGGTAAAAGTTGCGAATATGGCTGTGGCAACCAGTGGCAACTACCGCAGGGGTTTTAGCATAGGTGGCAAATGGTATTCGCACATCGTTGATCCACGCAGTGGAAAGCCTGTATCAGAGATTATCAGTGCTACAGTTATTGCAGCCAATGCGAGTGAGGCTGGTGCGCTAGCGACAGCCTTTAACGTACTCACCGTAAATGAAATTGCGCGTTTAACGGCCAGCAATAATGATATCGCTTATTTATTGGTTACTAAAGATGGTAAAGAGGTTAAGAGTAAAAACTGGACAAAATATGAGCTTGTAGATGAGAAAAAGACTGTTACCAGCCCAAAGATTAACCGTGCCGATAAACTTTGGAATACCAAATTTGAATTGCTGGTTAATCTCGAAATTGCGAATATCGAATCGGCTGATGGTCGAAGGGTGCGTCGTCCTTTTGTAGCGGTTTGGGTAGAAGATGCAGCGAAGAATCCTGTTCGCAACCTGGCCATCTGGTACAATAAACCGCGCTGGTTACCCGACTTAAAATCGTGGACGAGATCAAACGGAGATGAATTTAAAAAAGGTGCCGAAGGAAAGTTGAGCTCAACCAGTTCTGCAACGCGTGGTCCGGGGAAGTATAGCTTAGTTTGGGACGGCAAAAACGATAACGGACAATTGGTAAAAGAAGGCAACTACACCGTTTATATCGAAGTAGCCCGCGAGCATGGAACCTACCAGCTTATTTCGAAAGAAATGAAATTTGCAGGCTCAGCACAAAAATTAGCATTAACCCCCAATCCGGAATTAGCATCAGCATCACTTGAATACAGAAAAATCGGAACCCCAAAAAAGTAGTGTTATTGTCGCACCAGCAGGCTTAGGTAAAAAGGCAGTAAAAAAGGAGAGTGGCAAAGGAAAAGGTAAAAAGCGTTTAGCGGGATTATCGCGATGGCTGCACATTTACCTTTCGATGGTAAGTTTTACCATCCTTTTATTCTTTGCCGTTTCGGGTTTAACTTTAAACCATGCCGATTGGTTTACCACAGGCAAAGAAGTAGTTACTAAAGATTCGGGAATCGTTAACCTCAAATGGATTAAAGTTGCCGATACATCAAAAATTAATAAACTGCAGTTAGTAGAATTCCTGCGGAATAAACATGAGGTAAAAGGAGCTTTGAACGATTTCAGGATCGAAGAACAGGAGTTAAGCTTAACTTTTAACGGACCTGGCTATGTAGCAGATGCTTTTATCGATCGCGAAACAGGCAAATACGAACTTTCGGTTACGCGGATGGGTGTTGTTGCGGTAATAAACGATTTGCATAAAGGGAGGGATTCTGGCAAGGCCTGGTCGTGGATTATCGATATCTCGGCTGTACTGATGACACTGGTTTCTATTTCAGGGATTATTCTGATTTGTTTTATCAAAAAGAAACGTTTGAGCGGTTTTATTATCGCTGCTGCAGGAACGCTTATTTGCTATTTGATTTATAAGTTTTTAGTGCCATAGTTGTTTACCACGAAGAACACAAAGGTTTTTTAGAGAAGTTGTCATGCTGAAAATCTGCGTGTCTTTTCTGCGAAATCAGCGGGGAATAAAAAGTATTTAAAACCTTTGTGCGCTTAGGGTCTTAGTGGTAAGAAAAAAAAAGATCTTACACTACTTTTTCCCGCAGATCTAAAAGATTTTATCGCAGATCATATTGATTTAATTGCTAACCTGAGTTCGATCAGTATTCCTTTGAAAGCCTGTGTTATAGATGTTAAATCTAAGCTCATCGTCCTGCTGAATTTATTTCAGCATCTTTCCTGCTATAAAGACCCTGAAATAAATCCGATAGTTATCGGATCAGGGTGCCGAACGTTCATATCGAACAGCTTGTAAATAGCTCTTGTGGTTCCTAATCTGCGAAATCAGCGGGAAATAAAAAGCATTTAAAAACTTTGTGCGCTTAGCGTCTTTGTGGTAAGATAAAATAAGATGCTGCACCAATATTTTCCCGCAGATCATATTGATTTAATTACTAAAATCTGCGTGTCTTTTCTGCGAAATCAGCGGGAAATAAAATGAGCTTAAAAACTTCGTGCGCTTAGTCTCCTTATGGTAAGATAAAAACTTAATGCGCCACCACAGCTGCGTCAGCGCTTGCTTCTACTTCGCTAACAATAAACCTGCGACCAATCAACAAACAAAATAACGCGATAAACGCTGCTGCTGTCATTACCAAAGGCATAGGTACAACCGAATGTTCACTAAATAAACTTACCATAACCGAGGCCAGTGCACCCAAACCCATTTGTAATGCGCCCATTAAAGCCGAAGCACTACCGGCATTTTTTGAAAACGGGGCAAGCGATAATGCCGCTGCGTTGGGGTTAATGAGTCCTAGGCAGGCCAGAAACAAAGCGATAAAACCAATGGTGCTGTATAAATTGAGCCAGTTATTTAAAGCAAAAATTAAGAACATTAAACTAAATACACACTGTGCCACCAGTGCCCAGGTCACAATCTTTTTGCTGCTGAACCATTTTAAGATTAAACTATTCACCTGGCTCGAACCAATAAAGGAAACCGATAAGAGAGCGAATATCCAGCCATAACCTGTTTTGCTTACTTCGTAAATTTTCATAAACACGGTTGGCGATGACGAAACATAGGCAAACAAGCCAGAAAAGGTAATAGAACTGATTAGCGCATAAGTATAAAACTGAGGTTCACGCAATACAGTATAAAAGTTGGTTAATATAGGTTTCGGCTTCAACGAATATTTTGGATCGGGTTTATAGCTTTCAGGCAGCTTGAAAATAGAGGCTAAAAGCATTAGAACCGCCATAAAACCTAAAAATACGAATACGTATTTCCAACCTAGCGCCGAAATTAAATAACCACCGGCAGTAGGGGCCAGCATAGGGGAAACTGCAATCACCAGCATTAATGAAGCAAATACCTTCGGACTTTCTTCTACTGAAAACAAATCGCGCACCATGGCAACCGAAGCTACAGCAGTGGCACAGCTTCCTATGGCTTGTACAAAACGCAAAACAATAAGCTGGTTTACATCAGTTACGGCTAAGCATAAAAACGAAGAAACGATATAAAGACCCAAACCAAAATACAGCGGCTTTTTACGGCCATATTTATCGAGTAAAGGCCCGTACAAAAGCTGACCAGCAGAAATTCCAATAAAAAAGCTCGATAAAGATAGGGCTACAACAGATTCTGTACTCTTTAAATCTTTGGCAATATCTACGAAACCTGGCAGATACATATCAATTGAAAAGGGGCCAAGGGCAGCAAGTGAACCTAAAATAAGTATTAAATAGAAGTGTTGTTTCTTAGCCATGATCTGTTAGTTTTTCGGAGGCGCAAAGATTGGGAGATTTAATTTGCTAACCTAAATTTATGGGTCGAGCGATTGTAAAAATTGTATTTAGCGGTCAGCATGGAAAAATTACCGTGTAATTGAACGTAAGGTTCCTGTTAAAAAGCATTATCTGCGTTGTAATGTGACAGATTATATTTAGATTTATTGCCTATGACTTTTAAAACGAAAGAAAGCCGTTTACTACTTGTTCTGGGTAGTTTTTTTGTGGCCAATGCCATATTATCAGAATTTATTGGTGTTAAATTATTCAGTGTTGAAGAAACCCTGGGCATGAAAAAGTTCGACATCAATTTATTAGGTGTACCACATTTGTCGTTCGTGATGTCGGCAGGGGTATTAACCTGGCCCATTATCTTCATTATGACAGATATCATCAACGAGTATTTCGGTGTGAAACAGGTAAGGTTTCTATCCATTCTTACCTCCATTTTAATCGCCTTTGCCTTTATTGTAGTTTGGGGATCTATGCATTTAAGTGCAGCCGATTTCTGGGTTCACCAAAAAATTAACGGTGAAGACCTCAACATGAACAACGCCTTTGCAGGTATTTTTGGGCAGGGGATGTGGATTATTGTCGGCTCAATTACAGCCTTTATTATAGGTCAAATGGTTGATGTACTGATTTTTCACCGCATTAAAAAGATAACCGGCGAACGTGCACTGTGGTTGAGGGCTACGGGTTCAACACTCGTTTCTCAGTTTGTAGATAGTTTTGTTGTAATTTTTATTGCCTTTTACCTTAATCCACAATACCATTACACCTGGAAAATGGTTTTTGCCATAGGTTTGGTGGGTTATACTTACAAGTTTGTTGTAGCCATTTTAATGACTCCAATACTCTATCTGGTACACCGCATTATTGATAGCTATTTAGGTAAAGATTTAGCACATAAACTGATGCAAATGGCTGGGCGCGGATAACAAAAACACTAACCAAATATATTGCTTAATATGAAATTAAATTATTTAATTGGCTTGGCGTTGCTCTCGCTGGCAGCGTGCAATGGACCGGCTGAAAAAAAGAAAGAATCGCTAAACATTCAGGGTACGTGGCAGCTGGTTTCGGCTACTACCACGCAAAATGGTAAAAGCGAGGTAACCGATTATACGGGCAAACTAAAAATGATTAAAATGTTTAACGATACGCATTTTGCATTTTTAAAGCATAGTACCAACCCTAAAGATACAGCCGGTTTTGATGCCGGCGGCGGAAGTTTTAAACTGGATAACGATAACTATACTGAACATCTGGAATATTATAAAAATAAGAACTGGGAAGGCAATACCTTTAATTTTAAGCTGAGCATTAAGCAGGATACCTTAATTCAGCAAGGGGTAGAAAAGGTAGAAGGAGAAGGGGTAGATCGGGTGATTGTAGAAAAATATGTAAAAGTTAAATAAAACACAAAAGGCCGGAATCGCTCCGGCCTTTATGCTTAACAACAAAACAAATAAAAAAATTAACCTTAAAAATTACTAGGCTGTTTAAAAATGAATAAACAATTTGCAGGTCTATCAGGTCGGCGTGGACACCAACCTCTAGCGTTGCTAACGGGCGGTGTCTCCACCGCCCGTTTGAATTTCACAGAAATTTAAACAGTTTCTGAGTTTAAAGGGCTGCCAGTTCTTCGGCAAAAACATTTTCGCTTAGCAGCTCTTGCTTGTAAATCTGTCTGCCGGTGTAGGCTACAAAAACAGCCGGATCTAAAAGCAATTCGCGGTTTTTGATTAAACTTTCCAGCTTAAGTGTTCCAACCACATATTTATAGCTATCGGCAGCATAACGCTCGCTGATGTTATCGAATTCCAATAAAGTAATCAAATCTTCATCTGCATAGCGCAAATACACTTCCAGTAAAATTTCTTCAGTATGTTTTACACCGTTTTCTGAGTGGTATTTTTTATACTCATAACGGTAATCGTAACGCAAAGCCGCAATATCCGATAGTACAGCTGCACCAGTCGGGTGACCGCCTGCACCTTTACCATAGAAAAACTGTTTATCGGCAAAAGCAGCTTGTACCGCTACAGCATTATATTCGTTTTCTACATTATACAAGAAATCATCTTTGGCTACCAGTTTTGGCAAAACATAAGTTACCACATCCTTGGTATTTACCTTGCGGGCTGTTGGCACCAGTTTGATTTTAAAGTTTTTCTCGCGTGCGTATTTAATATCGTATTGCGAAAGGTTTTGGATACCAATATTCAGAATGGTATCAGGATCTACAAATATGCCGTAAGCATGTGCTGTAGCAATCGCCAGTTTATATTTCGGATCGTAACCTCCCACATCCAGAATAGGATCAGTTTCGGCAAAACCTAAATCCTGAGCTTCTTTCAATGCCGAATCGTAGCTCTGGTTTTCGTTAAATATTTTAGACAGAATGTAGTTAGAAGAACCGTTAAAAATTCCGCTCAAGGCATGGAACAATTCGTTGTCATAATACTCTTCCAGGTTACGGATAATTGGAATACTACCACATACTGCACCTTCGTACAACAGGGAAGTACCATGCTCTGCCTGTAAATCTACCAGCTCTTTTAAGTGTGTAGCAATCATTTTTTTATTGGCCGAAACTACATTCTTACCATTTTTTAAGGCGGTAGTTACAATTTCGTATGCAGCATCAGCATCGTTAATCAATTCAACAATTGTATTGATTTCGGTATTATTCAGTATTTCGTTACGATCGGTAGTAAATAAATCTTTATTGAGCGTACGTTTCTTCTTTGGATCTTTTATCGCGATTTTAATGATTTCAAGATTCAGGTTCTGGCTCTGGATAATGTCCAGTAAACCTTGTCCTACAACTCCGAAACCAAATAAACCGATTTTTAAATTCTTACTCATTTTTATTTTGTGATTATACAGATAACCGGATTTTAGCCGATCCTATTGTTCTTATATTTGTTTTTGTCTTTATTATTTAGCTTTACGCTTAAGTCTTCTGTCTTTCTGCTTTACACTCTCTGCTTCAGTCTTTTGTCTTTCTGCTAATACGCTTTCTATGCAGTATGCTGCAACTTGATTATTTTTTTATCGCGACTCTCTTTAATAAATGTTCCGATAATATTGGTCAAAGCATTGGTTTCGATTAAGAAGCCGTCATGACCGTATTCTGAATGGATGGCAGCAAATTCGGCACCAGTAATATGATCGGCAAGGTATTTCTGTTCCGAAATCGGGAAAAGGAAATCGTTTTCGATACCAATTACCAGTGTATTGGCTTTAACCAATTTTAAAGCATCGGCAATACTCTTGCGGTTGCGCCCAACATTGTGGCTATCCATTGCTTTAGTTAAATAATAATAGCTGTAGGCATTGAAGCGCTTGGTTAATTTCTCGCCCTGATAATTCTGATAAGATGAAGCCCTGAAATTATCGGTTTTATCGTTTACACTTTCTACTTGCGTACTGCCATAAGCATTGTAGGTGCGATAGCTTAAAAGCGCAATACTTCTTGCTGCTTTCAAACCTTTAAGTCCTCCATCAGGTTTATTGGCATAAAAAGTACGGTCGGTAGTAATTGCCAGTCGCTGACTTTCGTTAAAGGCAATTCCCCAGGGTGAGTGTACCGCATTCGTAGCCACTAAAATCAGATTCTCAATTTTATTCGGCTCAATAATGCTCCATTCAACCGCCTGTTGTCCACCTAACGAACCACCAATCAATAATTTAATGGTATCGATTTGCAAATGCGCTGCTAAAAGCTGGTGTGCTGAAACAAAATCGCGGATAGTAAACTGCGGAAACGACAGGTAATAGGGCAGGCCGTTAACCGGATTGGTACTTAAAGGATTGGTTGTGCCATAGTTAGAGCCCAATACATTTGCACAAACAATATAATGATCGTTAGGATTGAATAAAGCGTTTTGTCCAAATAGGCCTTCCCACCATTCAAAAACATCTGCATTGGCAGTAAGCGCGTGGCAAACCCATATCACGTTATCTTTCTTTGCGTTTAACTTGCCATATGTTTGATAAGCGATTTGCAGATTACGGATTTTTTTTCCGCTTTCGAGCTTAAATTGTTTGTTGTATTGATATGTTGATGCTGTGCTCATGCTAAAATAATGCTGATGGTAATAAAAAAGGATTAGGCTTGTAAACTGGCTGCACTTACTGATAAGCCAATGGCTGCAAAAGCTTGCTCAAAATCGGCCTTAATGTCGTCGATATGCTCGATACCAACCGATACGCGAAGCGAGTTCGGTTTAACACCTGCGGCCAGTTGTTCGCTATCGCTTAATTGCTGGTGTGTGGTAGCCGATGGCTGGATAATCAGCGTTTTGGCATCTCCCACATTGGCCAGGTGCGAAATCAGCTTTAAATTATCGATCAGTTGGGTCGCACTTTCTTTGCTGCCGTTTAACTCGAATGATAAAACTGCTCCAAAGCCATTGCTTAAATATTTCTTTGCCAGACTATTGTATTTACTGCTGGCCAAACCTGGATAAGCCACTTCTTTAACTGCCGGATGGTTTTCTAACCAGGTAGCCAGTTCTAAAGCATTATCTACATGGCGTTGTACGCGAAGCGATAAAGTTTCGAGCCCTTGCAATAACAGGAAAGAGTTGAATGGTGCAATAGCCGGACCTAAATCCCTCAAACCTTCTACACGTGCACGGATAATGAACTGAATATTACCAAAAGGACCATCAACACCGAAAACATCGCTGAAAACCAGGCCATGGTAACCTTCTGATGGTTCGCTAAACTGTGGAAACTTACCATTTCCCCAGTTATAATTTCCACCATCTACAATTACACCGCCAATACTGGTTCCATGTCCGCCAATCCATTTCGTAGCCGATTGTACCACTACGTTTGCACCATGTTCTAATGGCTTAAACAGGTAACCTGCAGCACCGAAAGTATTATCAACAATTAACGGAAGATCATATTTTTTGGCAATAGCGGCTATTTTCTCAAAATCGGGCACACTAAAAGCCGGGTTACCAATGGTTTCTAAATAAATAGCTTTTGTTTTATCGGTAATTTTAGCTTCAAATTCTTCAGGCACATCCGGGTTAGCAAAATCGACATGAATACCCAAACGCTTAAATGCTACTTTAAACTGATTATAAGTACCACCGTAAACGTGAGAAGAAGAAACAATACTGTCGCCAGCTTCGAGGATATTATTTAAGGCAATAAATTGTGCCGCCTGACCAGATGCTACTGCCAATGCTGCTACGCCACCTTCTAAAGCTGCAATGCGTTTTTCGAAAACATCGCTGGTTGGGTTCATGATCCTGGTATAAATATTACCAAACTCTTTCAAGGCAAATAAATTAGCCCCATGCTCAGCATTTTTAAAACCGTAAGAAGTGGTTTGATAAATAGGAACAGCCCTTGAGCCTGTAGTTGGATCGATTTCCTGACCTGCGTGTATTTGTAAAGTTTCGAATTTATATGAAGTTGACATAATCTTTAATGCTTAAATTTTTAAATGTTGAATAATCTGTAGGGATCAGACTAACCTAAAGGTTAAACCTGTGTGGGCGTATCCCGTTTTAGCGGGACCTTCCAGTTTGAAAAACACAAAAAGGGAAGATTTTTAAATTACTGTATGCAACAGCACATACAAGTAATCGCCTGCATATTGCAACACATAAAAGACATAGAAAGATTTCCTACATTTTTAAGGTTTGAACTGGGTTCGCTTAGCGATTGAAGATTTAATGTTTTCATCAGTTAAAATTTATATCACCAGATAACACCATGTTAACCGGTCAGGAATTGGCACCTTCTCTTTCTGAGGGTTGCCAGTGGGTCATCGAGCCAGTCTCTCGCCACTTCTTTATAAATCAACCTCTGAAGATTGACTTTTACTTAGCTTGCTGCCAAATAATATTCCAAATGTCTGAATTTAATTTTAATCCACAAAATAAAATTTTGATTTTAAAACAAGTTACTGTAAATGAGGGTGCTAATTTTAAATAATTAAGGCTCCACAAATATTTTAATATAAAGTTAATGGTTAAAACTTTAAGTTTGTGTTACCTATCTAAATCTAATCATCATGAAAAATGTAAAATTCTTTGGTTTGGCAATATTATTTACTGTTGCCTGCTTAAACAACGTTAATGCCCAGTTTGGCGGTTTAAAAGATAAACTGTTAAAAGTGGGTACGGCACAAGGCGCTAAAGCCTTAGGCGTTGATAAATTTCTGAAACAACCTGCTGCCATTACCACCAGTTTCGAAGATGTAAACCGCGAAGGCGAGATGATGCCCGATTTTAAATCGAATGAGAAATTTCAGCCTTTATATTTATTGCCTAAAAATCCGGAAGGCGGTTATGTGCTTTGCGAGGGTTTTTATGAAATGACCAATAAAAGCTATTGCCTCAAAGCCGGAACCTTTGCCCCATCAAAAGGCGATGGTTACATGTTTGCTCCGGTGTTAGGACCCAAAGAAGAAATTGTAGTATCGATATTAAAGAGTGCCGAAAAACACCCTGAAGTAGAACAGCATGATATTCAGGTTTTATTGTGGACCATTATTGCCCGTACTAAATTTGCTGATTACAGCGGACAGGTTAAACTTACAGCCATTAAATTACTTACGCCTAAACAACTTACCCAGTTAGAAGGCGGTGCTTTGGGGGTTTTGCCTTTTGATGTAATGGAAAAAGCTAAAGATCAGTTGCCATCGGGCTTAAAAGCTGTGTTTGAAGCCGAAAATAACATCAGACAGTTGGTGGCATCAGGCAATTATACCTATGCTGATATGGAAAAATATGCAATTATTGCAGGTATGGCACCTCCAAGAAGCGATGTGCCGAGCGGAATCTGGACCAAACATCCTGATGGTTATTATGTGCGTTATTTTCCTTCGGGCTATTCCATTACCAAAGTGCAGGTTTATGTACCTAAAGAGTTATTGGCCAATGGCAATAAATTGGTTTATGATGCAGCAGGCGATATTGCTTGTCCGGCCAATACCGGTTCGCAACGTTTGGCGCAAACCAATGAGCCTTTAGAAGCCAATTATTCGCTTAAATTAACTACGGTTTGTAACCCGAAATAATTTTTAAGTCCTATAGATAATCCTATAAGGTTTTTAAAACCTTATAGGATTAAAAAATAAGTTAACTCAAAGCCTGTTCTAAATCGGCAATAATATCATCTGCGTGCTCCAGTCCAACCGAAATGCGCAATAGGTTTTTAGGTGTTTTACTATCCGGTCCCTCAATCGAGTAGCGGTGTTCAATCAAACTTTCCACCCCGCCTAAGCTGGTAGCCTGCGCAAATAACTGCACTTTATTAACCACTTTACTTGCTGCCTCTACACCACCTTTTACCAGGAAAGACATCATACCACCAAAATCTTTCATTTGGCTTTTAGCAATTTCATGTTGCGGATGCGTTTCTAATCCCGGATAAAAAACAGCTTCTACCTGTGGGTGCTGATTTAAATAATCGGCTACTTTTTCACCATTCTCGCAGTGACCTTTCATACGGTATGCGAGGGTTTTAATGCTGCGCGTTAACAGGTAGCAATCAAAAGGCGATGGAACGGCACCACCGGTTTGCTGCACATTCTTAATTTTATCCCATAGTTCATCTTTTTTCGCTGTAATCAAAACGCCACCTAACACATCGCTGTGGCCACCCAGGTATTTGGTACTGCTGTGCATCACAATATCAGCCCCCAGCAAAATCGGGTTTTGTAAAATAGGAGAGGCGAAAGTACTATCGCAGGCAAAAGTGATATCGGCTGCCTTTGCAATTTTAGCTATTGCACTGATATCCGTAACTTTTAATAAGGGATTGGAAGGTGTTTCCGACCAAATGAGTTTAGTGTTGGGCTTAACAGAAGCTTTAACCAGCTCCAGATCTGTTTGGTCGACGAAATCAAATTCAAGTATATCGGCGAAAATGGTAAGCAGTTGTTTTTTAAAGCCCCAGTACATATCATCTGGTGCAATAATATGACTACCGACCTTTAACGCCTGGAACAAGGCCATTCCCGAAGTATTTCCCGATGAGAAGGCAGCTGCATCTTCACCGTATTCTAATTTGGCTAAAGTGTTTTCTAAAGCAGACCGGTTTGGATTGCTTACCCGGCTGTACATGTGGCCGCCCGGATACCCGCCATGCTCATCGCGAAAAAAAGTTGTAGACAGATTAATGGGAGGGGTAACATCGCCTGTAGCACTGTTAACGAGATTAGATGCGTGAATAGCAAGGGTTTCGGGTTTCATGATAATAGGGGTTGATCGAAATAATATCAGATTGCAATTTAATATTTTGCAGCTAATTTAAACTTCGTAATTGTTTTGGCAAGATTTATGTAACAACTTTGACGAAATTTAAATTAAACTAAAATGAAAAGATTATTTATAGCTATCGCAATCGCATGTTCTACTTTAGTAATGTTACAAAGCTGCAATACTGCCAAAAGGGTAACCGCAGGAGTTACCGGTAGCAGAGGTACAGTAGTGCGCGACTGGGTAGTAAGCAACGTAGCTTTAGAAGGTTTACCTGATGGCGCTGTGCAAGGTTTATTCGGTGAGAAATCGTATAAATGCTTTCAGGGCAGTACCTGGAAATTAACCAACAGCGGTAACGGATCGTATACTTTACCGTCATCAAGTGCCTGCGGATCGGTAATGCAAACTATTTTCTGGTCGGCAGCACCAAAAGACCAGACTTTCCAGTTTAAAAAAATCTACGAAGGTGATAAAGCTAAAAACGTAAGTGAAGGTTACCGTTTAGTATTAACCGAACTTTCGAGCACACAAATGGTATTAAAATCGCCAATTGAATTTGGTGGCAGAACTGCAAACATCATTTTAACATTTGTACCAGCTGCACGATAATATTTAACATTGAAAAACATACCCGAAAGCACTTCTGAAAAGAGGTGCTTTTTTTGTTTGCAATCTATTTGAGCCACGGACGCACTGATTAGCGCGGAAGCTTGCCTGAAGAATATAAGACTTACTTAAATAATTAAATTTTGAATGATTGAATGTTTAAGGCAGGATGCATATTTACTCATTCAAAAATTAATCCTGCTAACATTCAAATAATGTATTGCGAAATAATAAATACCGGTTTGTTACAAGAAAATGATTTTCAAATCGCCTCATTATTGTATTTTTGTTCAAAATATTTCAGGAATGAATACAACTGATCAGGTTGAAAAAATACTAGCTGATACCAACTTATCAACTGAACTACAAAACATTGCACACAAAGTTCTTCATGGAGAGCGGATTAGTTTTGACGAAGGCGTTTACCTCTATGAGCACGCAGAATTAGGCTATCTGGGCGTTTTGGCCAACTTTGTAAGAGAGCAAAAACACGGCGACAAAACTTATTTTAACCGCAATTTCCATTTAGAACCAACCAATCTTTGTGTTTACGATTGCAAATTCTGCTCGTACTCGCGCCTCTTGAAGCAAAAAGAAGAAGGTTGGGCCTTAACCATGGATCAAATGCTCGATATTGTAAAAAAATACGACGATGAGCCGGTAACCGAAGTGCATATTGTTGGCGGTGTTTTACCACAGTATGATGTGGCTTTCTATTCATCGCTGTTTACAGCTATTAAGCAACACCGTCCTGATTTGCATGTTAAAGCTTTAACGCCGGTAGAATACCACTATATTTTTAAGAAAGCTAAAATTGATTACGCAACCGGAATGCGCCTGATGAAAGAGGCCGGTTTAGAATCTATTCCGGGCGGAGGTGCAGAAATTTTCCACCCTGAGGTGCGCGATCAGATTGCCAAAGATAAATGTACGGGCGAACAATGGCTGGCTATACACGAAGAATGGCATAAACTGGGTATGCGTAGCAATGCCACCATGCTTTATGGTCATATCGAACAATTCTGGCACCGCGTAGATCATATGGAGAAACTTCGCGAGCTACAGGATAAAACCGGTGGTTTCCAAACCTTTATTCCGCTAAAATTCCGCAACCAGCATAACCAGATGAGTAATGTGCCCGAAGTTTCGGTAATAGAAGATTTAAGGAATTATGCCATCGCCCGAATCTATATGGATAATTTCGATCACATTAAAGCCTATTGGGCAATGATTAGTCGCGAAACAGCACAATTGTCGTTGAACTATGGTGTAGATGATATTGACGGTACATTGGATGATACTACCAAAATCTATTCGATGGCGGGTGCCGAAGAACAGAATCCGGCAATGAGCACCAAAGAACTCGTAAACCTGATTAAGCAAGTAGGCAGAAAAGCCATCGAGCGCGACACCTTATATAATGTAGTAACCGATTTTGAGCATGTTGTTTTCGAAGAGGAAAAGAAACCTGCTTATTATAAATTACCAGTGGTAAATTAAGGATTGAATGACTGAATGAGAGATTGATTGAACGTTATTGAGTACACCATAATTCTCTCATTCAAAACTCAATCACTCATTCATTAAATAAAAAATATGAAGCAAATTTATATCATCCGCCACGGCGAAACAGAATTGAACAGACAGGGCATAGTACAAGGCAGGGGTATAAATGCTGATTTAAATGATTTAGGCAGGGCGCAGGCAGAGGCTTTTTATCAAACCTATAAGGATGTGGGCTTCGATAAAATCTACACTTCCGATTTAAAGCGTACCTGGCAAACCGTACAGAAATTTATTGATTCGGACCTGCCATGGGAACGTTTATCGGGCTTAGACGAGCTGGCCTGGGGAGTTTGGGAAGGAAAACCCAATACAGAAGAGGCACGTGAAGCTTTTCGGTCGATGTTGCAATGCTGGCAGGAGGGTAATTACAGTGCCCATTTTGAAGGCGGTGAAAGTGTGCAGGATGTATACGAACGCTTAAAACAACCTATGGAAGTTTTAATGACCCGGCCACAAGAGCAAAAAGTATTACTTTGCATGCACGGAAGGGCCATGAGGGTTTTCTTATGCCTGTTACTGGGAAAACCATTAAGCGAAATGACCGAATTTCCACACCAGAATACTGTGTTATACAAAATGGGCTTCGAGGATGGAAAATTTACCGTTCTTGAATTTAATAGTGCCGTTCATCTAGACGGTTTAGTGATTGGATAATAAATTTATGCTGTCATGCTAAGAAACGAAGCACCTGTTAGTTGATAGCAGGAACTTTCCACAGAACTTAATTATGTAGACAGTAGGTTGGAGATTCTTCCTATCGTCAGAATGACATAAAATAACATAACACCTTGAATAAGATCAAAATATCGGCTGTTGCCTACACCAATACCAAAGCATTTATATACGGCTTAGCCCATTCGCCTATTATCGATAAGATAGATTTAAGTTTAGATATTCCTTCAGATTGCGCTGCTAAAGTAATTAACGGTCAGGCAGATATTGGTTTGATGCCTGTAGCTGCTATTCCATTAGTCCCAAATGCTAATATCGTTGCCGATTATTGTATTGGAAGCGATGGCGCAGTAAATTCGGTATTTATTTTCAGCAATGTACCGGTTAGTGAAATTAAAACGCTACGATTGGATGCGCATTCCCGCACCTCGAACAACCTGGCTAAAGTTTTATTAAAATTTCACTGGGAGCAGGAGGTAGAATTTACAACTGATCAAAATGCAGAAACAGATGCTTTTGTTTTAATCGGCGACCGTACTTTCGGGAAAACACAGGATTTTGCTTTCGTTTACGATATGGGCGAAGAATGGAAGAAGTTTACCGGTTTGCCTTTTATGTATGCTGCATGGGTAGCCAATAAAGAAATTTCGCAGCAATTTAAAGATGAGTTTAATGCCGCTTTAAAGTTTGGCTTAGATCATCGTAAAGAAGTTTTAGCAGAATTGCCACCTGTAAGCAATTTTGACCTGGAGGATTACCTGTACCACAAATTACAATTTGAGGTAACTGAAGATAGAACAAAAGCAATGCGACTTTTTTTAAGCTATATCGAAGAACTCGAAAGAGTTAAAGTTTAAAAAGAGTCGAATATAAAAAACCTTTGCGTGGCCATTTTTTTATTGGCTGAAGCAATCCAAGTAGTTACTGCTTTATAAGATTGCTTCAGCTCACACAACCCGGCTTCGCAATGACGAATCCCTTTATATCATTCCTTATCGTCTTGCTGAACTTGTTTCAGCATCTCTTTTGAAGTGATTTAATTAATGAACCTTCAACTTACCGGACACTTTTTCAAGTGTATTTTTTAATTTCGTTAAAGCACCGTTAAGCGCTAAATCGTAAGTATTACCCAGGTTGGTTACCGCAACAGGATCTTTTCCTGTAATCCGGGCTTCTAATAAACATCTTTTATCGGCTAAACCGTCTTTACTACCATTTTCATCTGATAAATGAACTTCCAAACGTGTTATCAGATCAGTGTATCTGCTCAGTCCTTCATTTAGCAGGCCTTTAATTTTTTCTTCGTATTCCTGGTGTATGGTTAAGTTCTTGTCGGCATTCAGTTGTATCGTCATGTTCTAAATATTTTGATTTTAAGATTAACACTTAACTGTGATTAATTGTTTAAATTATAAAACTGTGCAAATAAGTTAATCTTATAAAGTGGAGTCTGACCGGCCATTGTTCTTAAACCTGATAGGAGCGGGCACGATCCCGATTTTTCATCGGGAGAAGTAAAGCGGATAGCAGGACTAAACTTTCCGAAAGGTGACGAACCCTTCATTTTCAAATATGAGTTAATTGTTTAAACCGGTTAACTGTTCATGCTCGTTAATTTAAAATGTTTAAATTGGTTAATCGGTTAATTGGTTGAACTGATTAACGGTTCATGTTCGCTAGCTTAAAACTGCCAACTGTAGATTGGAAACTGATTTCACTAACAATCTTTCAACTTTTCAACAAAACAGCCGTACAATGCATATTCGTGCTATCTTTATGGCTTTTGCAAATTAATTTCAGTTTTGGCTAAAGACACGAATAAAGAAACCCCGTTAATGCAGCAATACAACGCTATTAAGGCGAAGTATCCGGGCGCATTGTTATTATTTAGGGTAGGCGATTTTTACGAAACCTTTGGCGAAGACGCCGTAAAAACAGCACAAATATTAGGTATTGTATTAACCCGCAGAGGAACAGGCCCAAATGGTGGTGCTCTCGAGCTTGCCGGTTTTCCGCATCACTCTCTCGATAACTATTTATCTAAACTGGTTCGTGCGGGCCAGCGTGTAGCCATTTGCGATCAGCTGGAAGACCCCAAAACAACCAAAACCATTGTTAAACGTGGTGTAACAGAATTGGTTACGCCCGGTGTGGCTTATGGCGATAATATCGTAAACCAGAAATCGAATAATTTCCTGGCCTGCGTTTTCTTCGATAAAACACAACTGGGTGTTTCATTTTTAGATATTTCGACCGGCGAATTTTTAATTGCGCAAGGCAATAGTGATTATATCGATAAACTTTTACAAGGTTTTAAACCTACAGAGGTTATTTTCCAGAAATCGAAACGGCAGGCCTTTACAGAAAATTTTGGCGACCGCTTTTATACTTTCGGTTTAGATGAATGGCCTTTTACCAGCGATTACGGAAACGAAACGCTGATGAAACATTTCGAGGTAACCTCCTTAAAAGGTTTTGGTGTAGACCGTTTGCAAAGCGGAATAGTGGCTGCCGGTGTTATTTTGCACTATTTGGGCGAAACCGAACACCGTAACCTGCAGCACATTACCTCGATAAGCCGCATTGAAGAAGACCGCTTCATGTGGCTGGATCGCTTTACCATCCGTAACCTTGAACTGGTTAACTCTCCTAACGACAATGCAGTAACCTTATTCGATATTCTGGATCATACCTGCACGCCAATGGGTGCGCGCTTGCTGCAAAAATGGATTATCATGCCGTTAAAGGAGCTGAAACCCATTCAGGAACGCCTGGGTATGGTAGAATACTTTGTGTCTAACGAGACTTTACAGGAAGAATTTTTATCGCACATTAAACAAATCGGCGATTTAGAACGCCTGATTTCTAAAGTGGGTTTACAACGTGTTGGTCCACGCGAACTGGTAGCGCTCAAACGCGCCATGTATCATATCGAATCAGTTAAAAAACTGGCTGCCGATTCTAAAAATCCGTTTTTAATCAAAATTGCCGATCAGTTAAACCCTTGTCTGGCCATTCGCGACCGGATTGAAAGAGAATTACAAGCCGATCCACCAGCATTATTGGTAAAAGGAAATGTTATTGCCGATGGCATTGATGAAGATTTAGACCGCCTGCGTAAAATTGCATTTGGTGGCAAGGATTACCTTGTTCAGATACAGAAACGCGAAGCCGAAGCCACGGGTATCCCTTCATTAAAAATTGCTTTCAATAATGTATTTGGTTATTATTTAGAAGTAACCCATACCCACAAAGATAAAGTACCCGAAGGTTGGATCCGTAAGCAGACCCTTGTTAATGCCGAAAGGTACATTACGCCTGAACTTAAAGAGTACGAAGACCAGATTTTAGGTGCTGAAGAGAAAATTCAGGCTATCGAAGTGCGTTTGTACAACGAACTGATGTATGAAACAGCAGGTTACATTAAACCTATCCAACTCGATTCATTCTTAATTGCCCAGTTGGATTGCTTGCTGTGTTTTGCACAACTGGCTGCCAAAAATCATTACAATAAGCCAAAAGTTACGACAGATAAGGTACTCGATATTAAAGGTGGTCGCCACCCGGTAATTGAAAAGCAACTTCCGGTAGGGCAGGAATACATTACCAACGATGTGTACCTGGATACAGAAAGCCAGCAGATTATCATGATTACTGGTCCCAACATGGCGGGTAAGTCGGCTATTTTGCGTCAAACTGCTTTGATTGTATTGATGGCCCAAATGGGATCCTTTGTGCCGGCCAAAGATGCTGAAGTGGGCATTGTGGATAAGATTTTTACCCGTGTAGGTGCTTCTGATAACATCTCCTCGGGCGAAAGTACATTCATGGTCGAAATGAATGAAACGGCCAGTATCCTGAATAATATTTCAGACAATAGCTTAATTTTATTGGATGAAATTGGTCGTGGAACCAGCACTTATGATGGTATTTCGATTGCCTGGGCCATTGCCGAGTTTTTACACCAACACCCAACCTCGCGACCAAAAACCCTTTTTGCCACACATTACCACGAGCTAAACGAGCTGGCCAATACCATGCCCCGCATTAAAAACTTTAATGTTTCAGTTAAAGAAATGACCCATAAGGTGATCTTCTTACGGAAGCTTGTTCCCGGTGGAAGTGAGCACAGCTTTGGTATTCATGTGGCCAAAATGGCTGGTATGCCGCCAAAATTGATTGGCAGGGCCAATGAAATTCTGAAAAAACTCGAAATAGATCGTACAGAAGGCCAAAGTATAAAAGACAGCATTAAAAAAGTACAAAATCAGGCCTACCAATTGCAGATGTTTGCGATTGACGATCCGATTTTAGTGAAAATCAGAGATACGCTGAACAATTTAGATGTGAATGCCTTAACCCCGGTTGAAGCTTTACTGAAACTGGATGAAATACAGCGTTTAATTAAAAATTAAGCAGATTAAGGGCTTATGGATAAAGAATATTAACCATAAGCCCTTCTTACTAAATTTATACCTATGCATACTAGCTTTAAACCTTACGCTTTCTATTTGGTTGCTTTAGTGCTATTCCTGTCATCGTGCGGTACGCGTAAATACACCGTTAAAACCGATACTAAAGGAGCGAAAGCAGCCGATGCCATGAGTAATTTAAAAAGCAAACCGCTTTACCGTTTCATTACCGACTGGACGGGCGTTCGTTACCGTTTTGGTGGTTTAGATAAAGGTGGGATAGATTGCTCGGGATTTGCCTATTTGTTAGAGAAAGAGATTTATGGCGTAACCTTGCCACGTATCTCACGCGATCAGGCCAATGTGGTAAGGAAAAAACCTATAGATAATTTAAAAGAAGGCGATCTGGTATTCTTTTCTTTTGGCGGCAACGATGTAGACCATGTTGGTGTGTACCTCAATAATGGCTTTTTTGTCCATGCCAGTACTACCAGAGGGGTTATTGTTGATGATTTAACATTGCCGGCGTATCAGCGCGTATTTGTTAAATCAGGTTCGGTTAACTAGATCTCTTCCGTCATTTCGACTGAAGCTCACCGATTTTCATCGGGAGCGAAACGGAGAAATCTACATTAGATCTCTCCGTTTCGCTGCGCTATAGTCGAGATGACGATTATCGTTAAAACAAACCCACCTAAATTTCGTTATTCATCTTATGCGTATATTTCTTTTAATCTGCTTATCTTTAATTAGTTATTCGTTAAGCGCACAGGTAAGACTGTTAACGCTCGATGAACTGGATAAACGCATTGCCGCCGGCAAGGACACCACCTATGTGGTTAATTTTTGGGCAACCTGGTGTGGCCCATGTGTGGCCGAATTACCAAACTTTGAAAAACTGCGTGTAGCCAATTTAAAAAAGCCCGTAAAGGTACTGTTGATCAGTGTAGATTTTAAATCGAAACTGCAAAAAGAGGTAATACCTTTTGTAGTAAAGAACCAGCTCAAAGCTGAAGTGTTTCTGTTAAACGAAACCGACCAGCAAAAATATATCGAAAGGGTAGACCCCAAATGGACAGGCGCTATACCCGCAACATTATTTGTGAAACAAAAAACCAGACGCTTCTACGAACAGGAATTTACGGAGAAACAACTCAAAAATACTTTGTTAAACTTAAAATAAGAGGTTATGAAACATTTATTTCTAATTGGCTTGATGTTAATTTCGTTAGGTGCCTGTGCACAAAGCGAAGGGTATAAAGTTGGCGATGTGGTTAAAGATTTCGCTTTAAAGAATGTAGATAATAAAACCGTATCTATGGCCGACTACAAGGATGCCAAAGGTTTTATTGTGGTATTTACCTGCAATACCTGTCCGGTAGCCCAGGCTTACCAGGATCGTGTTGCTGAGCTAAATGCCAGTTATGCTGCCAAAGGATATCCGGTTATTGCCATTAACCCAAATGATGCGGGTGCCGTTCCAGCCGAAAGTTTCGATAAAATGCAGGCCCTGGCCAAAGGAAAGAATTTCACTTACCCTTATCTGCTCGATCCAGACCACGTAGTTACCAAACAATTCGGTGCAAGCAGAACGCCGCATGTTTTCCTGGTAAATAAAAGCGACAAAGGAAATATAGTTGAATACATTGGTGCAATAGATAATGATCCTGAAGGCGAAAACGCCACAAAAGAAGATTATGTGAAAAATGCAATCAATAATTTAGCCACAGGTAAAAAGCCCGCTGTTACCACAACCAAGGCGGTGGGTTGCAGCATAAAATGGAAAAAAGGCTAAACGTACCTTAACCACCATTGCCGGTGTGTTTCTTTGTACTGTTTAAACCACCTGCAAGGTAAATAGAGCGATGCCACCACACTAAGCCATATTACATAAACCACTGGCAAGCTAAAGCCAAATGCTGCCGGCCTGAACATAAATGGAATCTGAACAATTTCTTTAGTGCTATGGCCGGTTGCAAAAAATACGATTATCAATAGCGTGTGTAGCAGGTAAAAGTGCAGCACATAGTAAAAAAACGGAACAGCACCATATACCGAAGTTATTCTGGTAAACCAATTGCTTACGTTTTCGGTAACGGCCAAAAAGAGCATCGCCGGGCCTAAGGTCATGGAGATATATTGCAGCGATGGCGGATATTTGTTTACGTTGAAAAAAGTGAGCAGGTTCTTAAACAGGTCATCATATTCTTTACGCGGAACCGGATCGCCATATACATTGATTAATCTCAAAGCTACGAATACAAACACCGTTAAAAAGCCTACCATCAATAAATTGCGCTGACGGCGTTCTGCTTCGTACCCCTTCCTATACCAGGCACCAACACCATAGCCCACGAACATAACCCCGGTCCACGGAAGGATTGCATAAAACACACCTACGAAATGATTGGCAGACAGCGGTGCAACCGTACCCGATGCAGTAAAAAATACTTTTAAAATCATTCCAGCAGCCGGGTCTTTTGGTGCCGGGAATAAGTTAAAAAGATTATGCCCAAAAACCAGCACCAGTCCGATTATGAGCACCGTTTTATAAGAAATACGGCTGAAAATAGCCAAAAAGATCATGCTGGTACCAATAGCCCAAATTACCTGCAGGATAATAAAATTGTAGCCAGGATTAAAGGTTAAGCCAAAGGTGATGATTACGATTTCGATCAATATAAGCCATAAGCCACGCTTAAATAAGAATGCACTGGCCTGTGCAGCTGTTCTGCTTTGGGCGGATAAATAGGCTGATAACCCGGAAAGGAAAACAAAAGTCGGTGCACAAAAATGCGTGATCCAGCGGGTAAAAAACAACATTCCTGTAGTGGTATCAGGATTTAGAGGATCGCCTGTCATGGCTCCGATATGAAAAAAATCGCGGGTATGGTCTAAAGCCATAATGATCATCACCAATCCACGCAATATATCAATCGATAAGATACGTTTTGAAAGTGTGCTTTGTGCTGCATCCATAGCGGTAAGTTTGGTTAATAAAGATACAAATTCAAATGGTTATTATGCCTTTCTAAACTTGCTGTTGCCGGTATTGTCCGCGTAATTCATGCTCAACTGGAAAATCGATTTAGGAGTAGCTGAATTGGCAATTTCAATTTTGATCTTCGAAAAATTATAATAATATTTGTTAAACGCTAACCGAATAATCCCTATCATTAAAACAGATCATGCATCAACGATAGCTGAACCTCGTTTAGACAAAACTAAAAAAAGACCATAACACATCATAATGAAAAGAAGAACATTTATACAAAACACAGGTTTGTTAGGAGCAGGCGTAGTGGCTTCCAAATTCTCTTTTGCAGCTAATTTAGCTCCCGAATTTCCGGTTGTACGTGTAGCCGCGGCAAAAAGACATTTTCAAAGTAAGGCGGTAGATAACGCCATCAAAACCTTTCAGGCCAATGTTAAAAACCCTGAGTTAGCCTGGTTGTTCGAAAATTGTTTTCCAAACACTTTAGATACTACGGTTTATCACAGCGAAAATGGTGGCAGGCCCGATACTTATGTAATCACCGGCGATATTGATGCGATGTGGTTGCGTGATAGTTCGGCACAGGTGTGGCCTTACCTGCAATTTGTAAATGAGGATGAGCCCCTAAAAAAGCTAATTGCCGGTGTAATTATCCACCAAACCAAATGTATTTTGAAAGACCCTTATGCCAATGCTTTTTATGGCGATGCAACCAAAGTAGGGGAATGGAAAACAGATAAAACCGCTATGCAACCAGGTGTGCACGAGCGTAAATGGGAAATCGACTCCTTATGTTACCCGATTCGTTTGGCTTACCACTACTGGAAAAAAACAGGCGATAAAACACCATTCGATGCCGATTGGAAAAAAGGAATTGAAGCCACTTTAAAAACCTTCAAAGAGCAACAACGTAAAGAAGGAAAAGGTCCTTATCATTTCCAAAGGGAAACCACGCAGCCGACAGATTCGTTGCCAATGGCAGGTTATGGTTTTCCGGTTAACCCGGTGGGCTTAATTTGTTCGGCTTTCCGTCCGAGTGATGATGCGACTATTTTTCCTTTCCTGGTACCTTCAAACTTCTTTGCGGTATCGAGCTTAAAACAGGCAGCAGAAATGATTAAAGCCTTAAACAGCGATAAAACATTAGAAAGTAGCTTATTAAACCTGGCCGATGAGGTAAATGCTGCACTTCAAAAACATGCCATTGTAAACCACCCGAAATACGGTAAAATTTATGCATTTGAGGTAGATGGTTTTGGTAGTTCGTACCTGATGGATGACTCGAACGTGCCTAGTTTATTGGGTTTACCTTATCTGGGTGCAATGAAAATCGAAGATCCGATTTATCAGAATACGAGGAAATTTGCTTTATCAAAAGATAATCCTTATTTCTTTAAAGGCACAGCAGCCGAAGGTATCGGTGGACCGCACGCCGGTCAGGATATGATTTGGCCAATGAGTATCACCATGCGTGCCTTAACTTCAAAAGATGATGCCGAAATTAAAGCGTGCATCGAAAGTTTACGTAAAACACATGCAGGCAAAGGCTTCATGCACGAGTCGTTCCATAAAGATAATCCAGCTAACTTTACCAGAGCATGGTTTGCATGGTCGAACACCTTGTTTGGCGAGTTGCTTTGGAAAACTTACCACGAAAAACCAGCTTTATTAAAAGCTTAATATTACGCTGCCGCATTTATATGTTTCTGAGGTTTATTTTAAAAATAGCCCAACATATAAATGCGGTTTTTGCTTTTATCGAAAATAACATTCACATCAAACTTCACAATTAGCAATAATACACACCGTATTTATACGCTTTTTAATTTTTTAGTACCTAATCTGTGTAAAATAAAGGCTAAGTTGTGCAGGCCCTGTTTTTTGAGAAAAGAAATATAGTTAAATTGCTGGAAAATTATTAAATCCGGCCTTGCAAAACCCCGAAACAAACATTCAAGCTGATATTGATGCAGTAAATAATATTTCTTCTGTAGCCAATATTTTAGAAATCGTGTGCCGCACTACCGGAATGGGTTTTGCTGCCGTAGCCCGTGTAACTACCGATAAATGGATCGCCTGTGCTGTGCACGATGAAATAAACTTTGGCTTAAAGGTTGGCGGCGAACTTAAACTGGAAACCACAATTTGCAACGAAATCAGACAGCACAAAAATGCAGTCGTTATCGATCATGTTGATGAAGACCCAGAATATGCAGGGCACCACACTCCGTTAATGTATGGTTTCCAAAGTTATATCTCTGTTCCCATTACCTTAAAAAACGGCAATTTTTTCGGAACCCTTTGTGCCATCGATCCGAAACCTGCAAAGCTTAAAAATCCGACCATTATTGGCATGTTTACCATATTTGGTGAATTAATTGCTTCTCATTTAGATGCCCTTGAACAGGTAGCCGAAGTGGAAAAAGAGCTTAAAAAGGAACAGGAAATCGCTATCGTACGCGATCAGTTCATTGCTATTCTCGGTCATGACTTAAAAAATCCTTTAAATGCGATATCCAGCAGTGCCCAACTTTTATCACGTTTAAACTTAGACGAAAGAGGTAGCCGCTTAACCAAAATTATTACCGATGCTTCTTTCAGGATGAATGGCTTGATTGATAATATCCTTGATTTTGCCAGCGGCCGTTTGGGTTCAGGTATTTCGGTAAACCGCACTAGAGACGAAGACCACGAACGTTTATTAACCGAGGTAGTGGAAGAATTGCAAGCCATTTGGCCGGAGCGACGCATAAATATGGTTTTCGATCTGGCGCATCCGATTCATGCAGATGGCAAACGCCTGGCACAGCTTTTTTCTAATTTACTGGCTAATGCACTGAATTACTCTCCTGTTGATTCGGCTGTAGAAGTAACCGCCAGCAGTAACAGCAATGAATTTAATCTGTGTGTAACCAATGCCGGAAAGCAAATACCTGCAGCAGCTATGGAGCGCTTGTTTCAACCTTTCTCGCGGGGCGAGGTAGAACCCAACCAAAAAGGACTTGGCTTAGGCTTGTATATCGCGTCAGAAATTGCACATGCACACAACGGTACCCTTAAAGTATCGTCGAATGCCGATAAAACCTGTTTCACCTTAAACTTTGCCAATAATAATGACCATCGTTAACGATAAACTGCCCACTTCAACGCTGTTAGAGCTAAAAACCGGTGATGTAATTGCAACCGAAAACAATCAGTCTGGTACAATTGAGCACATTGAAATTACCGAAACAGATGAGTTTTTAATGTTCCGTTTTCAGCTTGCTGAAGGCGAAATTAATGTAAGAAAACTTAAGCAGGTTTGTTGATTATAAAATCGGTCGAGGGTCGAATATGACCTGAATAGATTTAATTTTTTCATCATCGAGCTGGTACCAGCCAGCACAAAAGATGGTTTTACCGCCCATATTAATATCGTACCAAAGGCAAACCTCTTCGCCATCAGTAAATATTTTTTTAATATCGTATTTGAATTTCATCTTCTCCATATCGGCGATATAGATATCTGCACCATTCCTTTCGCCCATCACGCCTTTAAAATACAAATCATCATGTAATTGCTGTCTGGCCAGATTAAAATCTTCGGTGTTCAGTGCATTTAAAAAATCCTGTACCACAACTTTTGCATTGTGCTCGGTTAGTAATTTATTGGTCGTGCTCATCTTGTAATTGCTTTAAGGTAAAACGCAGGGAAGAAATAAATGTTTGAATCGATAAATGAGAGAAGTTGAATGAAAGAATTATTGAAGGAAGGAATTACGGAAATGATAGCGTTAATGAATGATTGAATTACCGGGTGATTGAATGACAAATAACCAAAAGCCATTCAATCACACAGTAATATATTTAATTAAATTGATACACTTTTCCAGCCTGGGTATTAAAACTATACCTGAAATCTTTGCCCGTTTTTTCTTCAGTTATGCCTTTTGCAGTAGCCTTAAGCTGATTAGGACTCCTTACAATGCATTTTTCTCCTGATAGTGATTTGATGGCTAAAGCCACCACTTTACCATCTTTCCATTGCAGATTGGTAATTTCGAAATTTCCGCGGGCCTTTAAGCCTTTAATGTTGCCACTTGTCCACTTATCGGGTAAAGCGGGCAGAAACTGTAATTCGCCTGCCTGGCTTTGCAATAACATTTCAGAAATACCTGCAGTATAGCCAAAGTTTCCATCAATCTGGAAGGGTGGATGTGCACAAAACAGATTCGAGTAAATGCCACCACCTTTATTGTAATCGGTACCAGAACCACCCACAGGAGTAATAAAGTTCTGTAAAATTTTATAAGCATGGTTTCCATCCTGCAACCTGGCCCAGAAGTTCATTTTCCAGGCCATCGACCAACCTGTCGATTCATCGCCACGGGCAATTAAGGTTACTTTTGCAGCCTGCGCCAGTTCGGGTGTTTTAATGGTGCTGATTTCTCTGCCCGGGTGCAGACCAAAGAGGTGTGAAATATGCCTGTGCTGATCTTTCGGATCATCGCGATCGGTTTCCCATTCCTGTAATTGTCCCCATTTACCGATTTTTGGTTTTAGTAAATGTGCTTTCAAATCGGCAATGTGTTTTTTATAATCGGCATCAATGCCTAAAATATCAGCCGATTCGATGTAATTGGTAAAGAGATCGTAAATAATCTGGTGATCGTGCGTTACGCCATCTTCGGTAGGGCCATGCTCTGGCGACCAACCCATAGGAGCTACCAAAGTACCATCAGAACGTCTTTTTAGATGGTCGTCCCAGAATTCAGCAATTTCTTTAATAATCGGGTAGGCGAAGTTTTTCAGGTAAGCTTTATCCTGCGTAAAAGCGTAATGCTCCCAAAGGGCTTGCGCATACCAGGCACTGCCCGGTGTATTCCACAAGAAACTCATGCCCCCAAAAATATTGTTCTCTGTTTTTACTGTCCATCCACGCGTATTTGGATATTGCTTTCGGGTATGCATTTTACTCACCTCGCGCATGCTATTGATGTAATCGAGATAAGGTACCTGACATTCGGAAAGGTTTGTCGGTTCTGCCAGCCAATAATTCATTTGAATATTGATGTTAGAGTGGTAATCGCTTCCCCAGGGTGGGGTATTGCTTTCGTTCCATAACCCTTGAAGATTGGCCGGTAAGCCACCTGCTCTGGAAGAACTAATCAATAAATACCTGCCATATTGAAAAATCAAAGCCTCGAGTGCAGGGTCGGCTACCTTTTTATAGTTAATTAACCTTTGGTATGTTGGCAGATTTTCATTTGCCGCATCACTGGTACCAAGGGTTAAACTCAGGCGGTTATACAGCTGGATATAATCGCTGATATGGGATTTCAGCAGGTTATCGTAACTTTTTGCTTTAACGGCATTTAAAATGCGTTCTATTTTAGGTGCAGGTTCTTCGCCTTTCCAGTTTTGTTCGCGCTTGTTGATGTAATTGGTTGCAGCCGTAAAAACAATGGTTACCGCATCTGCATTTTCTATTTTAAGTTTTTCGTTGTCGCCATCTTTTACAGTACTCAGCTTTCCATTTTCAACTTTAACCAAAGCAGTAGCCTGATAAGTCATGCCGTTTGGCAGTTTACCTGTTAGCTGAATAATATTTCCATTTGCTGTTATAGTGCCTTGATGTGCGTCTTTTAAACCTATAGCAGCCGAATAAGTCTTTTTCTGGTTAGCCGTAAAGCGCAATACCATCACTTTATCCGGAAAACTGCAAAAATACTCGCGTTTAAACTGTATGCTATTTTGCGTATAGTTAATGGTATGAAGCGCCCTTGTGATATCCAGTTTACGGCTGTATGCGGTAAATTGCTGATCTTTATTGTTGAAATCGATAAACAAATCGCCAAAGGCCTGATACATGCCCCGGTCGTTTTCATCTCCGGTCCATAAGGTGTTATCGTTAAACTGAATGTGCTCCTGATCAACACCTCCAAAAATCATCCCGCCAATACGTCCATTGCCAATGGGATAGGCTTCAGTCATCCATTTTTTTGCGGGTTTATTATGCCACATGGTGAAAGCAGGATTTTCTTTACTTTGGGCCATTACCCGGTTTGTAAATTGAAATAGCAAGCACGAAAATAGCATGCAAATGAAACGTTGCCTATAATTTAAAAGCATAAGGGTTATTTGATTAGTGTGTAACCAAAGATATATAAAATAGCATGGCAAGAACTGAAACACTCAGATTAAAGCATCCAGATATTTGGCATATTATTCAATTATTTAAGCATAAGATTATAGCTAACTATTTAAAATCAATTGGTAACTATTGTGATATTTTGTTGACGGACCTGATAGATTTTCTATATTTGATAGCACACACTAAAACGTTTTATGTAAAATGAAATCCCTAACCAAATCATTACACTTTATCTTATTTCTAAGTGCCCTGAGCTTTTATCAGGTACAGGTAAAGGCACAAACCAAAGCCCGGTTAACCAAATATGTAAACACCTTTATTGGCACAGCACCTTTAACAGATCCTAAAATACTGGGCTATGAGTTGCCACAGGGCTGGCGATCGTGGGCGGGTTTAACTTTTCCAGGCAGTTCATTGCCAAATGCTATGGTGCAACTGAGCCCGATAACCGAATTTGGTTCGGGAGCAGGCTATGAGTACGAAGACGATACCATTTACGGATTTGCACATACCAATAAAGGGCACTGGAACCTTTGTAATATCCCTGTTTTACCGCTATCGAATCCTTCCGGTAAATTCGGCTCTAAATTCTCGCATAAAAACGAAAGCGCTGCGCTTGGTTTTTATCAGGTTTATCTGGATGATTATCAGGTAAATGTCAGGCTTACTTCGACTTTAAGGTGCGGTTTCCACGAATATGATTATAAAAACAACAGCAACAGGCAAATCCTTTTTAGCATGGGCAAAGCCAATAGCGGCGTTTCTACCTGGAATATAGCGCAAGACGGAGAATCGGCCATACAAGGCTTTCAGGGAGGTGAGAACGTTTATTTTTATGCTGAAGTAAACGGAAAGATTGATAAACTGGATATTACCGATGCAGGCAAACGATCGGGTTATGCCATTGTACATTTAGCCGATGGAAGCAAGGGGCCGGTGACTTTAAAAATAGGCTTATCGTTTGTGAGCGTTGCCAATGCCAAAGAAAACCTGAAACAGGAAATTGGCCAGAAAACCTTTGCGCAAATCCGTGACGAAGCCACCAGTACCTGGGAGAACTTGTTATCGAACATCGAAGTAAAGGGAGGCACTGGCAAACAAAAGCAAATGTTGTACTCTAGTTTGTACCGCTCGTTTTTATGGCCGGCCTTACGCAGCGATATAAATGGCGAATATAAAGATGCCAAACGCCAGGTTGTAAAAAGCGATTTCAGGTATTATACCGAGCCTTCGCTTTGGGATACTTACCGCAATAAAGATGTGCTGCTGGGCTTAATTACACCAAAAGTAACTTTAGATGTAATTAAATCGATGAAGGATGTAGGCGAAAAAACAGGTTTTATCCCTACCTTTTTTCATGGCGACCACGGTGCTTCGTCCATTGCAGGGGCCTATTTAAGGGGAATTGATGATTTCGATATCCAGGCTACCTACCAGATTTTATTACGCAATGCCAATGTAGCCGGTGGTGCAAGACCGTTTATTAAAGAGTATATCGAAAAGGGCTACATTTCTGATCCGGACGTGAAGAACCCGCATGTAGAAACCAAAGCCAAAGCCGGCGTATCTAAAACGCTGGAGTACGCTTACGATGATTATTCGCTTGCACAGATTGCGCAAAAACTGGGCGATACTGCCAATTACCGCATTTTAATGGCCAGATCGAAAAACTATAAAAACATGTTCGATCCATCAACTCGTTTTATGCGTGGCAGATTAGAAAACGGCGACTGGATTAAACCCTTCAACCCGCAATATCCTTACTACGAATACATGTACCGCGAAGCCAATGCCTGGCAGGTTTCTTTTTATGCACCGCACGATATGCCGGGGCTGATTGAACTTTATGGCGGCGCAGCAGGTTTTGAATCGAAACTGGACTCGTTATTTACCCTGCCCTGGAACCCGAAATACATTGCCCGCAATGTAGAAACCATGATTGGCCAATACTGTCAGGGTAACCAGCCCGACCATGAGGCTCCATTTGCCTATACTTTTATTGGTAAGCCCGAAAAATCGCAGAAGATAATCGATAAAATTTTAAACGAATTATATGGCATAGGTAGCGATGGTTTAGCACTGTCGGGTATGGACGATGCCGGCGAAATGTCGGCCTGGTATGTCTTCAGCGCGCTAGGTATATATCCATTTTCGGCTACCGACCCCAAATATATTGTAACTGCACCCTTGTTTGATGAAGTGAAATGGAAAACCAGTACCGGCAAAACCTTAACCATTACCAAGCCCGGAAAGGGAAGAGGCATTAGCCAGATTAAGGTAAACGGTAAAACGAATGAGGGCTATTTTATTGCTCACGATCTGTTTAAAAACGGCGGAAATGTACTAATCGAAACTAAATAACAATTTTGCTTTTGCTTAGCATTAATTGAATTTTAACAGTCAGGTTTTAAAAAGCCTGACTGTTTTGTTTTAATACGCCATTTTAAATGTTAAAATATAGCTATAAAGCTGTAAAATAAAAGCTTTTGCAATTTTATACTTACTTTTGTGTACCAAACAGGTAAAATACTTAATGAACAAAAGCATGGAGGTTGGCCTTGATACTATTTCCTTATTAAAATCTGGAAACAGAGCAGCTTTTGACGAAGTTTACCACCATTATAGCAGTAACCTTTACCTACGCATTTTAAAAATGGTAAAAGTACAGGAAGTAGCCGATGAACTTTTGCAGGATGTATTTTTAAAAGTTTGGCTAAAACGCGACCTCATTGACGAGCACCAGCCCATTAAGGCCTGGATTTATAAAATTGCCCAAAACTGCATTTACGATCATTACCGTTTATTGGCTAAAGATGCCAAAATGCGACAATACCTGATTGATCATTATTCGGAACTTTACAACGAAACCGAAGAATATTTGCTGGATAAAGAGCGGCGGGCAGTTTTAAATCTGGCTTTGGACCGGTTACCGGAAAAAAGAAAACAGATTTTTATGCTATGCCGCATAGAGGGGAAGAGTTACGAAGAAGCCGCATCTATATTAAACATCAGTCCCTCAACGGTAAGCAACCAACTGGTAAAAGCTACCAAAAGCATGAGGGATTATGTATTTTTCCATTCGAAAGAGTTCATGATTTTCGCAATTGCACTGCATTTAAATAAATAATTTATTTATTTTATTTCAGGAGTAGTGTGTTTTTGCTTTTGCTGCGTATACCTAACAAAGCAAGATGAAAATAACTCCGCAAATAGAAAACTTATATTCCCGTTTTTTAAGCAACGAAATTACCGAAGCTGAACTTAATCAGCTGCTGGATTATTTTAACGTGGCCGATCGTGCTGATTTACACACACTTATTGAAGCAGCGTTTTTGGAAACAGAAGAGCAATACGAGGCCAATACAAACCTGCAAAAGCATTTAAACAATATCCATCAGCTGATTTCTGCGAATATTGATGCCGTTGATGAAAAACCACAAACAGTAAGGTTACAACCTACATCACAATCGCTGCTTAAAATTGCGGCCAGTATTTTAGTCGTACTCTCAATCGGCTACCTGGCTTATACTTATTTGTGGAAACAGGCCGATGTTTTGCCGGGCAGAAGTTTGGCTACACTTAAAATGAGTAATGGCCAGGAAATTAACCTCGATACCTTAGCCAACAAATCCATTACAACGGCTTACGGCGTTCAGATCACCAAATCATCGGGCGACCGCATTGTGTATACACGCGTAAGCGCTGTTGCAGATACCAACAGTTATTTACAAACCATTACTACTCCTTTGGGTGGAAAATACAAAGTTACGCTCTCTGACGGCACCCAGGTGGTTTTAAACTCAGGATCGAGTTTAACATTCCCTGTTGGGTTTAACCAGGCCGAAAGAAGGGTTTCTTTAAGCGGAGAGGCTTATTTTGAAGTAAGCAAAGATGCCGGACATCCTTTTATAGTTTCATCGGGAAGGGAAAGAATTACCGTTCTGGGAACGAAGTTTAATCTATCTGCCTATCCGGATGATGACTTTA
This sequence comes from Pedobacter ghigonis, assembly GCF_903166585.1. Classification (GTDB taxonomy): domain Bacteria; phylum Bacteroidota; class Bacteroidia; order Sphingobacteriales; family Sphingobacteriaceae; genus Pedobacter; species Pedobacter ghigonis. Next base: position 311,583 of record NZ_CAESCM010000003.1, on the reverse strand, counting down.
TAAGCACTGCTTTATTAGAAGGTAAGGTAAACTGTTTAGATGTTACAACCAATGCCAGTCTGATTTTACATCCGGGCGAAGCTGCGTTAATCCAAAACAACCAGTTAAGTAAATCGGCTGTTGATGTTTCCAATATGGCCGCCTGGCAGCAAGGATTCTTCGCTTTCGAAAACGAAGAACTGGGTGTAATTATGAAACGCCTGAGCCGCTGGTACCAGCTGGATATAGATTATACCTCAATCCCCGAAAAACGCATTTATGCCCGTATAGATATGCAGGAAAACCTGGCTACTGTATTGGATATGTTATCGACCACCAGTGGCCTTAAGTTTAAAGTAGAAGGAAGGAGGGTAACTGTAATGAAGTAAGCTTTACGCAAAAACATTTCTACCGCCTTATCAACAACCACTAACAAACTTTAAAGAATTTTAAATTGAAATCATCCCTTCAACTTAATAGGGTTATGGCTTTTGTAATGCTGTTTTTGCTTACACTGGGCCTTAAAACCACGCAGGCACAAACTGCAACTTATACTTTTACGTTCAATAATGCACCCATAAATGGTGTAATTACAGAAATTGCGAAAAAGAGTAATTATCAATTTATTTTTGATGCCGAATACCTTAAAAAAGCCAAACCTGTTACGGCTAAAATTAGTACCAGCTCTTTAAAAACGGTACTCGAAACGGTTTTCAAAGATCAGCCTTTCGATTATGAAATTAATAACAATACGATTGTTTTAAAACCCTCAACGGCATTTACCGAAGACGAATATATCCTGCACGGCATGGTAACCGATAGTTTAGGTTCGCCGCTACCAGGTGCATCAATAAGGTTAAAAGGAACCAATAAATATACCACCAGCGATGGTAACGGTCATTTCAGCATGAACTTAACCAACGAATACAATACACTTGATATTGATTACATCGGTTATCTATCTAAAACACAGCGCATCGATCGTACTGCTGCGTTAAAAGTGGTAACCGTTCGTTTAAATGCCAATGCCTCCTTACTGGCTGAGGTTGTGGTAAATGGTTTTCAATCCCTTCCACTCGAAAGAAACGCCGGAGCATTTGCTGTTGTAGATAAAAAAAAGCTGAACGAGCAGATCAATTCCAATATTCTGGAGGCTTTAGAAGGCCGTGTGGCCGGTTTAGCTTATGATAAAAATCCATTTGGAATAGGTGCCGATAAGCAGGTTATACGTGGAAGGGGAACATTTTCCATCAACACAACTGGTGTTAGAACAGATCCTTTAATTGTTATTGATGGACTACCTTCTGAAACTGCCCTTGAAGATATTAATCCTTATGATATCGAATCGGTAACGGTTTTAAAAGATGCTGCTGCTTCTTCCATTTACGGTTCAAGATCGGCCAATGGTGTTATTGTATTAACCACAAAAAAAGGAAACGGCCCTGTTCAAATTTCACTGAATACCGATTTCTTTATCGATACCAAGCCCAGGTTTAATTCGATGCATTACGCTTCCACTTCCGATATTTTAGATTTGGAAACAGACGTGTACAATAAAGAACGCGCCCGTTATACCACAACCGAATCGATGTTTAATGCTTACGGCACGGTGGCTAATGGTTCAGTTAAATATTATAGCCCGCTTTACCAATTGTACCGCGACAGAGATGCGGGTAAGCTTACTGAAGATCAGGTTAACCAGCAATTGGCAAACTGGAGAAATGCCGATTACTACGCGCAGTACCGTGATAATGTATGGCAAAATACTTTTCGCCAGCGTTATAATCTTTCATTTAGTTCTGCCAGCTCAAAATCAAATACCTATGCTTCGGTAAATTTTGATAACTCTGCTCAAAGGGTAATCAACAACAATGATCAAAAGCTGAATATTTATTTTAAAAATACCTATAACGTAAATAAATGGTTAACCACCACACTAGGTTTTAACGGTGCTTATACCAAGTCGGTTTCAACTGATGGATCTTATGATGCTTACACTGGAATTCAGCCCCGTTATGCTTCTATCGTTAACCCCGATGGCAGCCTGGTATATGCCGATTATGTGAATTTACCTGATGGTATTGCCGGATCTGCAGTAAACGGTTCGGTTGTGGCTGCGCTTAAAAATAATACGCAATACCGTTCGTACCGTTTTAATATACTCGAATCATTAAACGAAGGACAAATTAATGCGACCAATATTGCATTGAGGGGCTTTGCCAATGTACAGGCCAAATTAATGGAAGGTCTTAGCCTTTCAAGTCAGTTGCAGTTCGAAAATACATCCACTAAGTCAGACCAGTATTATGATGTAAATTCGTTCAAGATGCGTTCGGCGTATAATTCGCTAGTGGGCTACACACCAGCAACAAATGTTTATACTTTCGGACTTCCAACAGGCGGAAGATATGGACAAATGGAAAAGGGAAGCAACAGTTACACTTTCAGGAACCAATTGAGTTTCGACCGCTCTTTTGATAAGGGAAAACACGCTATTTCAGCTATTGCAGGTTTTGAGATGCGCCAAACATTTTTACCACGTGGTATTGAAGACCTGAGATATGGTTACGATCCGATTACACTTACCTCTACTTTGATTAACACACAAGCAGTTAGTCAAACCGGATTACCAAGTTATATTTTTGGTGGCAACAGAACCTTATCTGTTTTAGGTAGAACACAACAGGAAATCAAACACAGAAACCTATCAACTTATGCCAATGCCGGTTATACGTATTTAAATAAATATAACATTACAGGTAGTGTAAGAGTAGATCAGGCAGATTTTTTTGGAGTAGATCCCGAATATAAAAACCGTCCGCTGTGGTCGGTTGGTGCAAGCTGGAACGCCAGCAACGAAGATTTTATTCAGGAACAGAAGTGGATTAACCTTTTAAAGCTGAGAGCCACTTACGGTGTTAATGGTAATCAGAATTCGGAAAGTTCTAAATACTTAACCGCCAGAAGAAGAAGTGATAACCTTTTTCCATCGTTACAATACATTGATATAGTTTCATTACCCAACCCTAAATTACGTTGGGAAAAAACCCAAACCTATAACGGTGGTGTAGATTATGCATTTTTATCTAACCGTTTAAGGGGAAGTATTGATTTTTACTATAAAAAGAGTACTGATTTAATTGTTAATACGGAGTTAGATCCTACCGTAGGTGCGGCATCGAGAGCCATTAATAACGGTACATTAATTAATCGTGGTATCGAATTCACACTAGGAGGCGATTGGTTGAGGACAGGTGACCTGACTTTAAGTTCGACCTTTATACTTGGTTTTAACAAAAACAAGATCGGCAAGGTGAACAGTGCGATCTCACAAGCTGGCAACTATGTTGCTTCACCAGCATTGTATTACATTGAGGGTACTGCTTATAACACTTTATATGCTTATCGATATGGCGGTATGGTAAATGGTTATCCATACTTTTTAGATGAGAATGGCAAGGCCAGTATTGATTTTGATTCGAGTGGAACCCCCATTGTTTCCAGTATAAAAAGTTTGAACAACTTTGGGAGTTTAGTAAATATGGGTACTATAACCCCAACTTACACGGGTTCATTTTCACAACGTATTTCTTATAAAAACTTCGAACTGGGCGCCTTACTGGTCTTTTCTGGTGGTAACGTAATCAGAAAAGATGTAATGAATATCAGTGCTTACGATGTAACCGATGAGAACATTACCCAGCGTTTCAAAAATGGAAATACACCTAATGTTCCTCGTTTATTGGTTGATTACCCTGAAAATTTAATCAACAGTGCCAGTACCATTAATACCATGTGGCAAGCTGCAGATGTAAATGTGGTTAAAGGTGATTATATCAAACTAAGAAATATTTCTTTATCCTATAATTTACCTAAAGGCATGATTGGAAAATTCAAACTTCCATCAGCCAGATTTACTGCACAAGTAAATAATTTATGGTATGCCAGCGCTGCCGGAGATGATATCGATCCGGAATCTTTCTCGGGACTTACAGGCACCAGAACACTCGAAAATCCTAAATCATTTGTGTTTGGCTTAAATCTAACCTTTTAACAAGATGAAAAAGAATATAACTATTATCGCGTTCCTGATCGTTATTTTAATGGGCGGATGCAAAAAATATACAGATCTTACTCCAACAGGTTCATTACTGGTAGAAAATGCTCAAGATTACTACGAGTTGGTATCTTATCCTAACCGTGCTTATCTCATCAGCAATTTTCAGTATCTGGTAGATGATATGTGGATGAAGGAATCGAATTTTATTGGTGTTACACCCAATATTAATACGGTACATTTTAGCTTTAACGAGAATATCGATCGTGTTTCGATGATTACCTCATCTAATTTTTACGATCGCTCATACGTTTACATTAATCGCTGGAACACCATTATCTCTTTAGTGGATGGAAGCAAGGGCGATGACAATGTAAAAACACTGGCCAAAGCCGAAGCCAAAGTTTTAAGGGCATTTGATCACTTTCTGCTGGTAAACGTTTACGCCAAAGCCTATAACGCTGCCACTGCAGCAACCGATGGCGGAATTTGTATCATGGATAAATATGACTTAGAGGCACAACCGGTTAAATCATCAGTAGCTGAAGTATATAATTTTATCCAGAAAGATATAGACGACGCGCTTCCATACCTTCAGGCACAGCCGGCAGATCCTTATCATCCATCGCTAGCCTTTGCATGGGCCTTGAAAGCCAAAGTACATTTATTTAAAAAGGAAATTGCACAGGCAAAACAAGCTTGCGAAAAGTCACTTGCTTACAATAATCAGATTTTTGATCTGGTTAATTATACTACAAAACAAGGTGGTCCGTCAGTTACACCAATCATCGCACCAAACAATCCTGAGGTGCTGAGTTATATGTATATACAAGGGTACAATGAAACAAACTTTGGTTATACCTGGATCATCAGCCCGGAATTGAGAGAGTTGTTTGGTACTAATGATGCCCGATTTAATATGTTTTTTAATACCACAAGCGCAAGCTTCCTGGATATTGGATCAAACTCAGCCTATTACAGCATTTTTTACACCAGATTCTTTTACCCAACAGTGGGTTTAAAAACTACTGAGGTATATTTAATGCAGGCCGAGTGTCTGGCCAGGGAAGGTGATTTAACCGGTGCCATGGCGGTGGTAAATAAACTCCGCGAAAAACGCATCCTTTCGGGCAATATTATCCTTCCGGTACCTGCAACCCGAAAAGAAACGATGGATATTATCATCAATGAACGCAGAAAAGAATTGTTTTTGGGCTTCAACCGCTTTATGGATTTAAAACGCTTAAATACAGAGGCTGAATATGCAAAAACAGTGGTACGCAAGTTTCCGATTGTGAACAAGACCGTACCACAACAAACTTATACTTTGTTACCCACTTCGAGGTTGTACATCATTCCTTTTCCGCTTAACGTACTTAAGAAAAACCCCAATTTAACCCTAAATACCGACGAAAAGCTCCCGTTTTAAGATGAAGATTAAACAGATTATTTTTCCGATAGCCTGCATGCTTTCAGTAGCTGCCTACGGACAAAAAGTACAAGTAAAAACTGACAGTACAACAAAGAAAGCCCCGGCCGATTACAGCAAGCTGATCCCCGAAAGTGCCCTAAGCCAAAACGGATTGTTCGATGTAAAACGCGTAGAACAGAAATGGTATTTCGAAGTGCCCGACAGTATGCTTAACCGTTATATTTTAGTGGTAACACGTTATGTAACCACCCCGCAGGGTATGGGGAGTTTCGGTGGTGAGCAAACCAACGAGCAAACCATTTACTTTGAAAAAGGCAATAACAACAACCTGTTGCTCAGATCTGTATTGTACCGTCAGGATGTAAAAAGCAGCGAAGAATCTATTTATAAGGCGGTAATGCAATCGCAGGAAAACCCGATTGTTGCTGCTTTCGAAATTAAAGCTAAAAACCCTAAAACAGGTAATGCCGTAATTGAGGTTACTGATTTCTTTAAAAAGGATAACCCGATCGTTTCAATCGGTACGACAGAAAAATCAGATAAGAAATTGGGTAGCGTAGCTGATGACCGTTCATTTATTGAAAAGATCAGTACTTATCCTATCAATATCGAAATTAAGACCACCAAAACCTACAGCACCTCTGCAGGCAATATTCCTTCGGGTGCCTTAACCGGAGCCGTAACTGTACGGTTGAATACTTCTTTTGTACTGTTACCTAAAGTGCCGATGCGCAAACGTTTTGCTGATGAAAGGGTAGGTTATTTTAACAATAAATACATCCTGTTTGATGAAGATAGACAACATGCAGATGCCAAGTACTTTATTGAGCGTTATCGCCTTGAGCCTAAAGATGCTGATTTAGCGAAGTATAAACGCGGTCAGCTGGTTGAGCCTAAAAAACAAATTGTGTATTACATCGATCCGGCAACACCAAAAAAATGGCGTCCATACTTAATTGCAGGGATAAACGACTGGCAAAAGGCTTTTGAAAAAGCGGGTTTTAAAAATGCCATCGTAGGTAAAGAATGGCCGGAGGCCGATACTACCATGAGCCTGGAAGATGCCCGTTTCTCTGTAATCAGGTATTACGCATCCGAAACACCAAATGCTTATGGCCCCAGAATTAGCGATCCGCGTAGTGGCGAAATTATCGAAAGTCATGTAGGCTGGTACCACAACGTGATGAAACTGGTACAAAGCTGGTATATGATCCAGGCGGGTGCATTGGATGAAAGGGCACGGAAAATGAATTTCGACGATGAGTTGATGGGGCAGTTGATCAGATTTGTTTCTTCACACGAAATAGGCCATACCATTGGTTTAAAGCACAATATGGGCGCAAGCAGCCAAACGCCTGTAGAAAAATTAAGGGATAAGAAATGGGTAGAAGCCAACGGCCATACCGTTTCGATTATGGATTATGCCCGTTTTAACTACGTGGCCCAGCCTGAAGATCACATTGCACCGGCAGGTATTTATCCACGTATTGGGGCTTACGATAAATGGGCCATTAACTGGGGTTACCGCTATTACGATCAGGCAAAAGATGAATATGTCGAAGAGAAGATTACCAAAAAAATGATTCTCGATTCGCTTACAGCCAACCCAAAACTTTGGTTTGGTGGCGAAGGTAAAGAAGAAGATCCACGCAGCCAGACCGAAGATCTTGGCGACGATGCTATTGCTGCCAGTGATTACGGCATTAAAAACCTGAAAAGGGTAGTGCCCAACCTGGTAAAATGGACTTACGAACCGGGCGATCTTTACGGCAATTTAAGCGATATGCACAAAGCCGTGGTGCGCCAGTTTAGCCGTTACCTGTACCATGTAATGAAAAATATTGGCAACAGTTATGTAACCAAAAGAAGTACAGATGAGGCAGGTGTTGTGTATACCGAAGTACCTAAAAAGCGTGTAAAAGGAGTAGTTGATTATGTAGGTCGTCAGCTTTTTGATGCGCCACTCTGGCTATACCCGGCATCGATTACCAGCAGGATTGCCACCAAAAGTATGGACGATATTGTGGAACAGCAAAACCAAATGCTAAACATGTTTTTGAGCCAGGGATTAATTTATAACATCAGCCAGAAAGCACTAAACTCTGCCGATCCGTATCCGGTAAAAGAATATCTAAACGATTTGAAAAACACCACCTGGATTAAATTCAGTGGAGTAGAAGCCAGCGATGTTTTTCGCCGGAGCCTGCAACGTTCTTACCTCGAAAAGTTAAATATGCTTATTAACCCGAAAGATATTGCTGATGGTAAGGCCATGACTACTGCCCAGCGCAGTGATGTGCGTTTAGAAGCCATAACGCATTTAAACGACATTAAGGAAACCATTAAACTGCTTGTTCCGCAAACCAGCGGAATAAACCAGCTGCACCTGAAAGACATGTTGCTGGAAATTGAAAAAATAACTAAAAAATCAAATTCAAATGCCTAATATGAAACCTTACCTTATTGTTTTGCTCGGTGCCACCTTATGGTTTGGCAATGGTGCAAAAGCACAGGTACATACTTCTTTGCAAGAAGTGGGTACGCCAGAACTGGCACAGAAACGCGAAGCCTTGAAAGAAAGCGTTATCGCCAGCTACCTGGGGATTAAAAATAGCCTGGTTAAATCAGATTCGCTCAGCGCGATAAAGTTTGCAAACGAACTGATAACAGGTTTAAACCAGTTCAAGTTTAAAAAGCTATCGCTCGAAAAAATGAACGAAGCTACCACCACCCGTCAGGAAATGATCAGCCTGGCAAAGGCTATTGCATCAACCCAGTCAATCAATAAGCAACGGAGCGATATGGATAAGCTATCGGTTAAAATGTGGTCGGTAATTGAGCGGTTCAAACCAGAAAAAATGAGCCTTTATAAGCAAGTTTGCCCTATGACAGGTACCAGCTGGATTAGCGATGATAAGGCCATTCAAAATCCTTATTACCCTAAAAACATGCTTACCTGCGGCGAAGTTAAAGCCAGTATTTAAGAAAATAAATAATTAGTTAATGATGAAAAGCGGCTATCTGGATAGATGCCGCTTTTTTATTGATTATTTGAGACAGAAGAGCGTGCCGAAACCGGCCCGTTTTTTTTAATTATAAAGCCCCAGCTCTGCTAAGGATGCAAATTGCAAACCATCGTGTGCATTATTGGCAATTACTTTAAGATATCTTAAGGTTTTGGTACTTCCAAAGGCAAAATATTGTGCTCCGCCGGCATTTTGTGCCACGTAATTGTTTACCGCAGTAAAAGTTACGTTATCGGTACTGGTTAACACCTGAAAATCTTTAATTGCCCTGCTTAATCCGCTTCGCTGAACTAAACTTAATCCTTTTGCTGTTTTAGAAGAACCCAAATCAATTACAATCTGGTGTGGATAGCTGGTAGCAGTGCTTGTCCATCTTGAGTGCCAGTAAGTGCTGTAACTGCCATCAATTAAAGTAGCAGCCCGGCCGTTAGTAGCACCTTCGCCACTGGTTTCTTCTGAACTGAAAGAATTGATGGTCCAGCCTGTTTTGCTCAACTCGGTTAGTGGTGCAACATTATCCTGCAGGGTAGAAGGATCGGTAGTTGGTGCAGGTAGGCCTAATGCGGCCATATCTGCATAAATTTGCGTGGTAGCTGCCGCAGTTGATAAATTCAAACCCCATTTCTGGAAGAAATAGCTCAGGTCTTTACCCGATATGTTGCAGGCTTTAAGCATGAAGTAACGAAGTTTTGCATCATCGTTGGCCAATGTCGGATTCTCTACACGCATGTTTTTGGCCAGTGTTCTGTAGAAATTATCGCCATAAGCAAGGGTTAATTGCTGGAACATGGCTAACCTGATCCAAACGTCGGTTAAAGGATTGGCATAACTTGTTGATCCGTTGTAATCTTTGGTGCCATCGGCTTTGCCTAAATAGGTGAAAACTTTTGGCCAGGTACCATCATTTACGAGCCTGTTAATAGAAGGGGTAAGGGTACGCTGTACATATAAACTGTAAAGGTTAACGGTAACTTCGCCCAAAGTACCCCAACGCCACATCATCTGGTGCTGGTGGCCTAACTCATGCCACATGCCCCAGCCGTTGGTACCTACGCTACTTAAGGTTAAAATGGCATTTACATCAGAAGTGGTGTAAGCCGTACGGTAATCGTAAGCGAAGAAATAATAAGCCGGATCTTCGTGCTGGGTAAGCAAATAGGTATGTACATTTTTTGCATGTGCCGGCAATGAATTATCTAAACCATTCAAATCATCTTCGAGAGCAATTACCTGGGTAATTTTATTCAATATCGCCGCCTGATCTTCTGTTTGGTACTGTATTGCTTTTGCACGCGAAACAACAATAAAGCAATTGCTACCTTCCAATACTACATCAGGTGTGGTGTAGGTTTGCAATTGATTAATCCAGTCGGAATTTGTACTTACCCCCAGTTTAAAGTAAGGTGCATACTGGTAGCCACTGTTAAAAGTTAGTTTAGCGGTTGATCCGGTAGTGGCATTGGTATACCTGATCCACAACAAACCACCCGCTGCATTGGTAATGGTGTTGGTTCCGGCGGTTAACTGTACAACGGTTGGCTGGGTATTCCAGGTGCCATATCTGGAGTAGGTACCAATCAATAATTTAGGTAAACGGGTGCCCGCTGTTTGTTCTACAGTAATATCAAGGGTTGCATTCGGGGCCATGTACAAACCGGTTGCTGTAAAATCTGTTAACTGGTAACCGTTTTTTAAGCGGTCTTTTTCAATTGAAGCACTGATCTTTTCGGTAACATTAAAAATATTGGTTTGTGTAGCCGATTCGACCACTGCTCCGCTTTTAGGAGGTGGATTTGTTGCTACTTCTTCGGGCAATACAGCTGCTTTTTTACAGGCAGCGAGGCACGTTATGGCCAGGGCAGTAAAGAGTAAAAGTTTACTTTTCATGTTTAGGTTTTTTGTAGGTTAGGTTATAAATATCCCGGAACTATATATTAGCTACAGGCTTAATTGGTTTAGTTGTTGGGGTTAAATAACCTTCAGACAGCACAAATCGGGGTATTAATGCACGGTTATTTAAATTTGGTTATAACGTAGTTTTTTACTTCATATAAATCATTGAAAGTCAATCGATGATAAGTGATAAGTCTTTCTACAACGTCAACCGAATGTATAAAGATTTACAGCCAGATAAAAGAAAAAAGATTGCGCAACCGTTTGATTGTAATCGTAAAATGGCCCTACTGTTAGCTGCAAGTCTATATATTAAAGAGAGTAGCAAGCGTATTTGGGTTTAACAATGCTGATTTACCCTGCATAGTCTTAAGCATTTAACGATAAAGACGAGCCATTCTGGCCCATCTTTAAAAACAGATTCCTTAAATTTTCTGCAAAGGTAAAATCGTACATATAACGACCTGACAGTTTAGCCCATAATGGTATCTATAGAAAGACGATAGGCTAAAAAGTTGATTGATAATGCTAAGTTAAATTTCAGATGATCAAACGTTTGCGCAATGGTAACCAAAAATTAACTGTAATTTATTTCTAAAGTAATGCTTAATATTGGCCTGTTTACAGTGCCATTTTGCGCTGTTTTACAGCTGATGAAAACATAGTTCCTATTAAACTTAAATAAATGAAAATTCCATTACTGATTTTAATGTCTTTTTTTGGTCTGCAGAGCTTTGCCCAGAAAAAACCAAATGTAATTTTAATCTGTGCCGATGATTTGGGCTATGGCGACCTGAGCTGCTACGGTGCAACTAAATTGCACACCCCAAATCTGGATAAACTTGCTGCCAAAGGTATCCGTTTTACCAACGGACACTCTACTTCAGCTACCTGTACACCTGCGCGTTACGCCTTAATGACTGGCGAATATCCATGGCGGAAAAAAGGAACAGGTATTCTTCCCGGCGATGCTGCATTGATTATTCCAACGGACAGGAAGACCTTACCAAAAGTTTTTAAAGAAGCTGGTTATCAAACTGCAATTGTGGGTAAATGGCACCTAGGCTTAGGCGAGCAGGTAGAAAAGAACTGGAACGGAGAAATTAAACCCGGACCTAACGAAGTTGGTTTTGGTTATTCGTTTATTTTCCCGGCTACTGCCGATCGGGTTCCTACTGTTTTTCTTCAGGATCATCAGGTTGTGGCATTGGATAAGAATGATCCCATTGCTGTAGATTACAAGCAGAAAATCGGAAATGAGCCTACAGGAAAAGAAAACCCTGAGCTGTTAAAGATGAAGAGTACACCAGGGCAAGGGCACGATAATACCATTGTAAACGGCATTGGCCGCATTGGTTTTATGACGGGTGGAAAAATGGCCCGTTGGGTAGATGAAGAGCTTTCTTTTACCTTCCTTACGCAGGCAAAACAATTTATTGCGTCGAAAAAGCAGTCGCCTTTTTTCCTATATTTCGCTTTAACTGAACCGCATGTACCGCGTATGCCCGCTACCATGTTTAAGGATAAAAGTGGCTTAGGAGCCAGAGGTGATGCCATTTTGCAACTAGACTGGACAGTAGGAGAAATTATGAAGGAACTGGAGCAGCAGGGTATTGCCCAAAATACCATGATTGTATTTACCAGTGATAATGGTCCGGTGCTTGATGATGGTTACCAGGATGAGGCCGTTACACGCCGCAACGGACATACTCCGGCAGGAACGCTTAGGGGTGGTAAATACAGCGCCTTAGAAGGAGGCACGCGCGTTCCATTTATCATCAACTGGCCTGCAGGTATTAAACCTGCAGTGTCTGATGCGCTGGTTTCGCAAATCGATTTTATTCAATCTTTTGCGGCCTTATTGCAGGCCAAAATACCCGCCGGAACAGCAACGGACAGCGAAAACCAATTGGCTGCTTTTTTAGGGAAAAATAAAACCGGTCGTTCAGTTTATATTGAGCAGGGTGGAGCGCTTTCCATCATTAAAGACAACTGGAAATACATTACACCTCAAAAAGGACCTGCTTTTGCTAAGGCTGTAGGTATTGAAACCGGAAATCTGGATGCGCCACAACTTTATGATTTGAATAAAGATAAGGAAGAGAAAAATAATCTGGCTGCAACTTATCCAGATAAAGTAAAGGCGCTTGCTGCTTTATTGGCAGAGATTAAAGATAAATAGCACCCTACATTTTGATGTGAAAAGCATCGTTTTATAACGCAGGCACTCCGTAAAAGGAGCTGCCTGCTTTTTTGTTTATAAGATTTTCAATCCTTAGCGGAATCGAAGGACCTTCATTCGCTTATCTCTATTGCCTAGATCCGTCATCCCTGCGCATGCGGAAATCTTAATGCTTTCGCTATTATTCCAAATCCACAACCTTTCTTCCGCTTGCCGCCGCGGGGGCTCTTACCTTTTTCTTGATAAAAAGGTAACCAAAAATCAAGGCTTGGATCTGTTTTTTATGTGATAATGTTGTTTTTATCGGTATAAAAGATTGCTACGCAATTCTTGTAAAAACCTACGAAAACCTTAATAACGGCAGTCTCTATGCGCTTGCTTGCACTCATCCTAAATCACGCGCTTGATCCTGCCTTGTTCAGTATGAACATGTAAGATCGTGCAAAGTTTTTCGTGCTTTTTCCGGCGAAAATCTCCTATGCCGGATATCAGGGTGCAGAAGTGCTGCGCTTAAAAATTGTCGTCCTGAGCATTTTAGAAGGAGCTACGTTATTTCATTCGCTTATCGTTATTGCGAAGTGCTCAGCGAAGCTAATCTTAATGCTTTCGTTATTGTTCCATATTACAGGCCTTTTTCCGCCTATGGCCGCACACCTTCATTATTCATTTCCCAGGAATAAGATCGGATCAGGGTGACGGCCGGAGTAGTAGATTAAATTGTAAACCCATTTTACAATTTAAACCAATCTCTATGCTTAAATTTAAATGGCACCAATATTTAAGGCTATGGATTCAACACCTCCACAATTCGATCCGCTGAAATACAAACAAACTACCCATCAGCAATGGCAGCAAGCAGCGGAAGCCTGGTACCGATGGAGTCCTTTGTTGCACCAGTGGCTGGGCAAAACTACTCAAAAAATGCTCGATATGGCCAGCGTAACTACCGGACAAAGCCTGCTTGATATAGCTGCCGGAGCCGGAGAGCAATCCATAACTGCCGCCAAAATGGTTGGTCCAGGCGGTCGCGTGCTGGCTACCGATATTTCAGCCAATATTCTCGAATATGCCAAACAGATGGCTGCACAAGCCGGAATGCACAACATTGAAACAGCTGTAATGGATGGCGAAAACCTCACGCTTGAGGACGAAACATTTGATGTTGTGATTTCGCGGGTTGGACTGATTTATTTTCCTGATCAACAAAAGGCCCTGACAGAAATGTTACGGGTACTTAAACCCGGCGGAAAAATAGCCGCGATTGTTTACTCTGTACCCGAAAAGAATACTTTTTTCTCAACTCCGGTAGCTATCATCCGCAAACATGCGAAACTGCCACCTCCAGTACCAGGCCAGCCCGGTCCTTTTAGTTTAAGCCAGAAAGGAGTTATCGAAAATGCTTTTGCAACTGCTGGTTTTAAAAATGTAAAATCAACCCTGGTTAATGCCCCTTTAATTTGTGAATCGGCTAAACAATGTCTCCAGTTCGAAAAAGAATCGTTCGGAGCATTACATCAAATGATGAGCGGTTTATCAGAATCAGAGAAGGTTGCTGTATGGAACGAAATTGAAACAGCACTTGGGGAGTTTGAAACAGCAAATGGTTTTGAGGGGCCATGCGAAATGCTGGTAGCTGTAGGGGAAAAGGGGTAGGTAATTCGCTTTATTTTGCCGCAGATGCACGAAAGTCACAGATTTAGAACCAGCAGGAATAGTTCACCATCCTTTAACAGTTAATTACCCCAAAGCCGGCCCAAGTTTAACATTACTGTACCTGTTATTTAGTTTTTCTTAACTCAGTTATTCAACGCCTTACCAACCAAAGCCAGCAGCTATAGCCAATAGTACTGGTTATTTCTCATTGCAGAGTAGAAGCAATCCCCAGCATGGGGCGAATCAGGTACCAACTAAACCTGGCTAAAAGGTGGCCTAAACGTGGGGTGAATGTGGAATTAAGGTGGGGTAGTGGTCTTTAAAATTTTAATCAGATCGATTAAACTGAAATTATTCTCTTAACCTAAGATACAAAAAAATATGGTCATTTTATTAATTTTCTAAAAGGCACAAGTCAGGCCATTTCCAGATCCTGGCAGCACTAAGACTTGCGCCAGAAGAGGCTTCGATTCGACCTTAAAATATAGTATATTTGAGTGTTGGCATCACGCTTAACAGCATTATTCAGCATATAAATGAACATATCCGCCCAAATAGAAGCTTACATTACCAACCAACCAGAAGCCAAACGCAGCGATATGCAGACGCTGCATGATATCATTACAGCACTCATGCCAACTGCACGACTTTGGTTCCTTGATGGTAAAAACAGTGAAGGTAAAATTGTTTCCAATCCAAACATCGGGTACGGACAATACACCATCACTTATGCTGATGGCAGCAGCAAGGATTTTTATCAGATCGGTCTCAGCGCCAATACCACCGGTATTTCAGTGTACATTATGGGGATTAAAGATAAGCTATACTTAGCCCAAACCTATGGTGCAACAATTGGTAAGGCAAGCGTTACGGGCTATTGCATTAAGTTTAAAGCGTTAAAAGATATTGATGTAAATGTACTTCAGGCAGCAATACTTGATAGGGTTGAGGGAGGAGTGATCTAATCTATATCAATCATTAACACATCATATTTAAGTGTTAATGACATCCTGACCATGAGAGACAATCCTTCTTAATGTGCTTAATTACTTAATGATGAATAAGCCACTTTATTTCAGCAGATAATTAGCGCATCATATCTGACTATAAAACAGCTCTTTCTTAATATACTTAATGATAAAAATAAGCCACCATCATTCCTTCATGGTTAAAACGCATAATTTACCTGGAAGACCTGCGACCTACAACAGCAATGGATTAAGATCGCTTGCTGCCTTTGTACCTGGTTGTAAGCCCTGTAACCAGCGGTTCCTGTCGTTTTCCTGATGCTCATTGATGGGCGCAGTTACTGTAGCGCCATTGGCAAAATAAATGATCGTCATTACCTCTCTTGTAACGTTAGATTCATTGCCAGGAGCAGTATGCAAGGTCCATCCGTAGTGCCATGTGGCATCACCGGCATTCATTGTATCAGCTCTGGTTACAGAATATCCCTTTCTGTTGATATGTTCATTAAGTTCCACTTCCGACTCATCTGAAATAGCAATATCTTTAACCGAACCTGCTTTATGTGATCCTGATGCAAAAGTAAGCATGCCCATGTTTTCGCCGATATCAACTAAGGGCATCCACATGGTTATTGTATTGGTAGTACTCAGTGGCCAGTAATATTGATCCTGGTGCCAGGGGGTAAATCCTCCTCCAGATTCTTTATACAGGGCCTGATCGTGATAAAGGCGAACATTGTCTACCCCTAGAAGATCAGCTGCAATTTTTGCAAAACGTTTTGCCAGTGTAAATTTCTTAACCGCTTGATCCGATTCCCACAGGTTCATGATCTGTAAAAATGCCTTACCATAAGTATCACGTTCCTCGAGCTTCCTAGTTTCTGTATTGTATTTATAGGCAGCTTCATTAATCGCCTCTCTGTAAACGGCAACTTCTCCGGCGTTCAAAATTCCCTTTGTAAGCGTGTGCCCGTTTTTCCTGAATGCATTGATCTGTGCCTCGTTTAAAGAGATTGGTTCGTTTAACGAAGGTAAAATGAGTTTATTCATATAGCTGTTTTTTTAACACAAACTAACAGCATCTGCAACTTGCAAAAAACGGAAATATTGGCTGATTTATGGATTATTTTGTCATTTCAATTATATATGATAACTTAAAGAGTTAATATTATCAATAAATGAAGCCAGCATTTGAAGCAGTTAAAACCTCCGGAAACATTTCCTTTGCGGCGAGCAAGTTTATCGAAAAATATTTCTCTGCCCCTTATCACTATCATCCTGAGTTTGAGCTAACCCTTATTGTAAAGGGTTCGGGCAAACGATATGTTGGCACACATATGCAGGATTATTTTGCAGGCGATCTGGTTATGCTTGGTGCCAACCTCCCACATTACTGGAAAACGTCGGAAGATGCGGCCGAGGAATCGGTTTCTATAGTTGTGCAGTTCCGTGAAGACTTTCTGGGTGATTATTTCTTCAACATACCGGAGATGAACAAGATAACAAAGCTACTAAAGGACAGTAGTAGTGGCTTACAATTTACCGGTGATACCACAGCTGCCCGGCAAATGATGAATGCGCTTTTACAGGAAAACAACAGTTTTAAAAAACTCATCATACTGCTTGATCTGTTGCAACTGCTTGCTACAGCTACCCGGTACTCTATGCTGCAAAAACAAAATGAGTTTGCATTCTTGTCATTTTCTGGTATGGAGCGTATCCACCAGGTACTCGCTTATATTGTTGACAATTTCCAACACGAGGTTTCACTGGAGGCTGCTGCAAATATTGCCAACATGTCTACACATGCTTTTTGCAAGTATTTCAAACGGATCACCCGTAAAACTTTTATTGGGGTTGTTAATGATTACAGGGTCGATTATGCGCTGCGCGAGTTAATAAACACCGACAAATCAATTTCTCAAATCTGTTACGATAGCGGCTTTAAAGATGTTTCTAACTTTCATAAAACGTTTCGTTCAAAAATGAATATTAGTCCGCTGCAGTACCGGAACAATTTTAACTGGCAACCCGCTTAGCTTGCGCCACGGACGGGCTGAATCATAAGCGCTTGCTATCACCATTAAGATCGTTAAGCAACTTCATGGATTTGTTCCTTATTACTAATAACAAAAATATAAATGGCGATGCAACCTCCGAACAATCCTTGTCGTCTACCCTAAATACATTATAACCTATTATACTTACAGCACCAAAGAAATTTTAAACTATGAAAAAATCTACTTACCTGCTTATCCTCGCGCTTTGCGTTTTTACCAGTTCTTGCACCATGATGGTTAAGGGTTTTGCCAAACTCTTGGTTAAAGATTACAATGATTACACCAGTACCCATATTTCTGATATCCAAATTGTAAATCAGAATGGAAAGAGTGAAACATTTGGCAATTTGTACCCGCAAAAAACGGTTTATCTATATGTTTGGGGAAATAAGAAACTGTCTGAGCAGCAAGAAAAATCATACCTGTTATTGAAGGAACGTTTTGCTAAATATCCGGATGTAGTTTTTGCTACGCTTTTTGTAGGCTCTGATACGACATTAAATACCAATAGGTTAGTTAACAATGCTTCATCGGCTGAATTCAGAGAGATTTTGAAACTTGGCGATCCTGCACCATTCATTATTGGAAAAGATGGTGCGATATTAGCTTACAAAGGCCCAAAACCAGATGACAAAATTATAGTAGATTATGTTATTTGCCAGGCCATGAAAGGCGAAGATGGAACCAAATCCGCTAAACGGTTTATTAGGGGAGTGAATGGGAATAGTCAGTTTAAATCGGATAAACTCATTGAATGGTACACTGGCCACTACGGCAAAGCTCCTGCAAATAAACTTCCGATGTCTCTATCTTCTACAAACTAGATTTTTATTCCCAATAGCGTGGAGTTTTTTAAAAAAATATTGGCAAAGAAGTCCTCATCCATTGATTGGGAGAAAGTGAGCTATTCAGAGAAGGTATATCCACCACATTCATTTACGTTGCTAAAGTTGACCATGCCAAACGGTAAGCCAGGGACAGGCTGGGTTGATAAAGCTTTTAGCAAATATGAGTTCAAAGAATTTTGTCCTTATCACATTAGGATAAGTATCGACCTTACTGATAAAATTGCTGAAGATAATCCTGATTTGGATATGGGAGCAATTGAGGATTTCTTTTTAGATGGGCTAAAGAAAATGTGCATTTGCCATTTAGTTTCCAGGCTCGCAGCAGATAAAGGAATAGATATGTTATTTTATGCTGAAAAGGATGCACCTGTAGCGCAATTTTTAACAATGTCTGCGCAATCAGAAGACAGATTCGTATCTTTCACTTATAAAATTGACTTCGATCCTAAGTGGAGGAAAGTGGATAAATTACTTAATGCGCAGGAAAGAAAATTTGGCTGGTAAAACGCTAAATAAGTGGTTACTCCTCCACAATCAATAATAGCATAATGAAAATATTTGGAAAATTTTTCGATAAGGAACTACCAGGCAGATACCCGGAAAACGTCCAGGGAGATTTTTATGTAGAGAACCAGGTATGTATTACTTGTGGAGCACCTGAAGCCGAAGCGCCAGATCTGATTGAACATTCGAAAATCGAATACGGACATTGCTATTTTAAAAAACAGCCACAAACTCCCAATGAACTCAATAGGGCAATAAGTGCAATGCAGGTTTCATGTATCTCAGGGCTTCGATACGGAGGTAAGGATGAGGAAATACTAAAACGTCTTTACGAGGCGGAACTAGCTGATGAATGTGACCACAAACCTAAAGGTAAATACCGTTCTCGCTTGTAACGAGAATTGCTGAGAACTGCGATTCAACATTTCTTAATGTACTTAATTGCTTAAGGATAAAATTAGCCACCATTAAGCCATTAAGGTAGTTAAGCAGCTTAATCTTACACCAACCGTCCTCGGTTGTAACGAGGACGGTTGAGAATAGCGATTCTATCGCAATCTTGAGCTTATATTTCTATTGTTATTGATCGAAACACTTTGAAATAGTGCATCTGCCCGATATCTGTCAAAAGCTCCAAAACACAAAAAAGCCCCACATTTCTGTGAGGCTTTCTGTGATCCCGCTGGGATTTGCACCTAGTGCTAAAATCAGGGTTTAATTAGTATTGTATGCGGTTTTCGATTTTGACTCACCTAATCACTCGCCATTTTTTTCGATACGTTTTAGCTGCAATTGCTGTTGCTAATATATGAATATACTTTCATATTGACAATAAATAACCCATCCGATATCATGATAACTTCTCTTTATGATATTACGCTTATAGGTTCTCCATAACAACTACACAATCATCGATTGGAGTTCTATATGCGTGACTGGACATTTTGTATGCTCAATTAATTTTTTTTAATAATTGTTAATTGATTGTTTCCATACGTGACTCTTTCAATACAAAATCTATTACTAATGAATCCCCTTTTACAAGTTCTATTGATCGTGTTGAGGTCATTAAATACCCAATATAGCTAGCGCGAATAATATGCTTTCCCTCGCTAAGATCAACGCGAAATTTACCGTCACGATTTGTTGTCGTTAAAAGGTTTGTATCTGCAGATTTTATCGCTACGCCTGGTAATGTTCTATTGTTTTTGTGTGTATCGTATACGGTACCTGTAACAATTATCTTATCGCTTTTAGTTTTGTAAATGGTTTTTTCAAAACTGCCATTACGATTAAGCACACAGCCAACCAAAGCTGTTAAAACAATCACTAAACTGAATATTTGCTTTTTCATATCTTTTATATTTAACATCCGGATGGGTTTCCTTTTCCAGATTTTGGATCACCTTTTCTATCTTTCCCATACTGTTCTGCATTTAAGGTATCTTGAATTCTGTTCTTATCAGTAGAGTTAAGTTGTTGATACGCGGGGGTTGCCTCAAGACCACCCCAAGCCATATCGCTGTAAAACTGATCCTTTTCCGTTGCAGTAGAGAAAGTAATGTTGTGGAGATCTCCGTACTCCCTAAGACCTGCAGCAATATCATTTTTAAATTCAATTGTCATCTCAATATGCTGTATAGCATTCAAATCAGGTTTTTTAACTTTTTGCCACTCCAATACCATGTCCGGATAGGATAGTTGCGCTAAAATTGGATTATTTGAAAAATAAGAAACGAGGTAGGCATGCACAGCCTCATGAAGTAGGGTTCTTGCTAGGGCGAGGTCTCGCCCCGTTGTATATTTGTCAACATCTACCTTCGTAGATGCACCGCCAGTAATTTTTGATGTTGTGGCATTTGTATTCGCGGCTAAAGTACCTGTGCTCAAATTCCAAGTGTATCCCGGTACTTCTCCCGAAAATTTTTGAATCATTGCGACTACAGAACCCTCAGTTTGATACATAAGGGAATACATTATTGAAGAAGCACATGGACTTAGGCTACTTAAATTGATCCGTTGATTGAATTGTTCGGCGGTCGTTCCGGTGCTTCCGTTATTACCACTTCCGCCATCTCCAGGGTTTGTTGGCGGATCAGGGAACCAAACATCTACACATACTTCTCTATCAGCATAATCGCTAAGCCAAAACGCCACTCCGCATATTGGGGAAGGAAAATTACAATATTCACTATAAACAACCTCAAATCCAAAAGTGCCTCCGCAAGAAACCGTTCCACTGGATACATAAGTGCACTCTCGCATTTCATATCTACACTGGCTTTCCCAGTAAGAGATAGTGGGCGGTCCATTTAGAGCTAGCTTGTTAGCAGATAGCATTTTTTTCTTTTGATAGCCCACACTCAACTCACCGTTTGAATACTCAAGTAAGAAATTTTTTCCATCTTTTAGGTTTGTAACTAATAAATTACCACTAAAATTCTGCATATTTAGTATTTCTCTTGAAGGTGTATCATTTTCGCCAGCTGTTGGGCGAAAATAAAAAGCTTTATAAAATTCTTTTTCATTCTTAACCATTAAATAAGACGCTGCTCCAATTTCCGTGGCAACAAACGATTTCCCACCTTGCTTTACCTGTGCAATCAAGCGAAAAAAAACATATGAAACAGTATCGTTCACAACCTGAATCCTTGGATTTTTCCAATCTGGTGTCCATGTGAGCTTTTCACTTAGGTTAGGCTGTATTTTTTGATGGAGCCCCTGTGCAACATAAGAGTTTTTTATAGCTAGAAGCCGATTGGCTAAATCGGGGGAACTTGCCGAAAGGGTTTTGAGCCCCTTAACATTATTGATCAATCTATCTTTGGCGCACCGAGATATTACAATGCAAATAAGTAATAAAAGAAATACCTTTGATGTGCTTAAAATCAGGCCTTTTGTAAAATGGAGCCGTTCCATTTTTTTTTGTTTCATAAGAATGAGATAAAGTTAATATAGATTTAAACAACCAAATATACAATTAAACTGTTCTTTTGCAATTCATTAAAATAAGAAATAAGGTTTGTTCGCAAACTTAGTTATTTGATTTTTTCAAATATGTGCTGTTAACAATAATTAAAATGCATTTTTCAGTTTTTAAAAGTTAATCAAATAAATTGCGTGAATGTAAATTTAAGCTTGCAAATATTACTGGACATACAATTTATAATTTTGTTATAAATGATACAACATCGAAACATAACGTATACATAGTAATTTTTTTAAAAAAAATTAAATTTCAGTTGCTTCCAGTAAACCCTACAATTTTGATCTAATATCATAACCTAATCGACCATAAGTTTATATAACTTTATTCATCCTAACAAAAGCAGCTTACAAGATTGTTTTTTGCTTAACTTCCTCCTCGGAATGCATGCCTAAGATCATCATTAGAGTTCCAATCCTCCCGTGCATAAGAACATAGTCAGGATCTAAAATTAAGGCTGCTTCAAAAAAAAATCAATGATTTTTGGAATCTGATTCATATAAATCAAATTATACTTCTTACTTCCTTTCGGCAGGTACTTATATAGTCCACCCTTAAGACTAAGAGAAAAGGCTTCCGGCACAAGCGCTTCACTCAAATGTTCCAGAATTGTATCATTTACATCCTGCGAATCCGCGTCCTGAATAACTTGGGTTAACAATTCTTCATAAAATTGCGTAAAGGGAAATTCATTTATACGATCGACATCATTTCCACGGTGAACAAATTTTTCTTTACCTACAAGCTCCTCTTTGTCATCTGACTCCTCAACAGCTTCTTGGATTTTTTTGGACTGCTCAGCAACTGCAGATACATTGTTCTTGATGATTTTTATGAACTGAGCAACATTGGGATGATCCTCAATTTTTGAACCCTGCCGTTGTTTCTGGTTAAAACTGTTTCTGCATATATCATCGTTCACAACAACTGGCAATTGCTCTGTAGATTAGAGAGAATTAAAATCGATACCCAGCACTTATACATCTTATTAAGTGAAACTTACAGTAGTGATAACTCAACATTAATAGCCAGTTCCCTAAATTACCAACCAACATTTAATACTATTGAAAAGATTGTAGAGCTTTATGAACGATTGTTGGCAAGCGAAAGAGAAAAAAATGAACTTCTGAAAAAGCTGTAGTTGAGTGCATTCATCTTCTTATCTACTACCCAAATATTGAGTGCTCACTTCGTTTGCTAAGAAATAAATCAAATCCGAGAATGGATGTCATCCGGTTTGAACCCGATCCTTTTTCGTTTAGGAACAGGCGGTTCCTCTACCGCTAACAGGTCTAAAAAAACAATAGTTTTCAGCTTTTTCTTTTCTATCCCCAGACGACTTTAGGTGTTATCAGCAATCATATTCCTAAGTGGTGCAAATATTCGGATGAGTTAAATAGTCACATTGATGGCAGGTTATCACAAATTGTGATAACCCTTGAAGAATCCCTTTGTGCCAACGGCAAGCCGTTAGGATTTGATAGAAAACATACTTCGCCGCTGGTGAAGCTGTCGAAGTATGTTTTCCCGCTGAGCCTTGTAATGAAAATGCCATTACCTTTGGGACGGTTTGTTCGCCGAAATGATTGGATTAGTGCATTCGCAAACCTAGCGACCCATTCCTCTGCCTCGTTCATTTTTATTGTCGTTCTTTGTTTCTTTCAACTTATTGTTCAGCTCTTTGATTTCCTGAATACGGGTATATTCCCGTACTGCTTTTACTATACTACCCTGAACATCCTGCCATTTTAGCTTTCCATTCATCAACTTTACTGGAACGCTGAAATCGATATCGTTATGATACATTAAAGACGACTTGGCGGTGTTAGGATCTACATTTGGATATTTTCGGCAGTAGAAACCAATAATTTCATCCAATGGTATTTCCTTTAAAAGGTAATGTATATCGATAAAATCCTTGATCCGTTGTCCACTATTAACGATTGCATTGATTTTCATGGCCGATATGTCTTGATTGGACATCATCCTAATTCCCTCTATATTTTCGATGGGTTTGATGGATGGATATTTGTGCGAAATAAAATCAAAATCTACTTCCCCAATGCTTCCGCTGGCATAATTTTCCTTGTGGCGTTTTACGTCTGCGCCGTATTTATTTCGTAAGTATTCGGCAAGTTCGTTTCCATCAAAATCCGAAGAGCTGAATAGGTCAATGTCTATGGATTCCCTATGCCCAATCCTCAAAGATAGAGCGGTACCGCCTACGAGGTAAAAAGAATTGAGCTGATGATCTTTCATCAACGTCTGGATTAGATCCAGTGTCCCTGATTTAACTGTTTCTTTGTGTAACATCTGAGTTTTTCTTTGCTCAACTGAAAATATTCGCAAACGGCTTTCAGGGTCATGTCAGAAAGATAGGTAATGTCGTTTTTCAGGGCATATACCACATTTTCTCTCCCATAAAACCTGATCATCTCCTCCCAATCCTTAGGGTCGCCTTTATCAAGCACTCGTTCCATAACGGTTCTATAACTTCTGTTCCAGTCAAGTTTGTCAAAATCAAAGTCCCAGAACAATACCTTTGGAAGGTCGGGTCTTCTGACCTTTTGTATCAGTGGCTGTCTTTCGATTTTGATTTCGTCATTTTCGAATGGAACCTTCTTTTTGGAAAGATAGTTGTTCAATGTATGATAGTTATAAGCGGGGTAGCTGTCGCAAAATCCCTTTAGACTTGAAAACACGTCGATGTCCGTACTGGCAAATCTCTTCCAGTGCACAACGATAACTCTTTTGTTCAATTCCTTTAACATCATACAAATTTAACCAAAACAGAAGTCAATGCCTAATATTTTTAAATATTTGTCAGTTGTTGGTTGTTTATCTAATTATATTTATCAATTAAAAGCGCCATATCTGCACTTACCTTGATATCCAAGACCTTTGCATATATCTGTGTAGTCCTGATATTTGTATGCCCAAGCATCTTCGATACGCTTTCCATCGGCACCCCATTGAGGAGAGTAACCGTGGTAGCGAATGTGTGCCTTGCAATATGTGAGCTTAAGGGCTTATCAATTCCGCATACAGAAGCGATTTCTTTCAAATACTCATCTAGCTTTTGATTGCTCGAAACTGGCAATGCCCTGTCTTTGGTGATGCAATATGGATGGTCGCTATACCTCTCCAATACTGCTATTGCAGGTGGTAATAGGGGAACAGCCGACCGGGTTCCCGTTTTGGTTCTGTTTGTATAAACCCATTTCTTGCCATCTACACCTGTTTTAATATTCGATAGGCTTAATTTTTCTATGTCAGAATAGGCAAGACCTGTAAAACAGCAGAAGATAAATACATCACGTATCTGACTTAACCGCTCGGTTAAGAACTGCTTTTCAGAAATTTTTGTCAACTCCTCCTCTGTGAGAAACGACCGCTCTACATTCTTGCTTTTTAGTTTGTACCCGAACATTGGATCGCTGTCGATCCATTTTAGGCTCATTGAAATGCGCAAAATTTTTCCAAGGCTCTTTAGATATCTTACCGTAGTGTTGTTGGCGCAACCATTTACCGACCTTAGGAAAAAATCAAAATCTCTTATAAACGCATGGTCAATATTTTTGATGTTAATATCTGTTATTTGGTATTTCTCATTCATGAAAGCGGTAAGATGTCTTTCCAAAACCTGAAAGCGCTTCAAGGTACCAATGGCATACTGCTTTCCTACCAAAACCTCCATCTTTTCGTTGTGAATTTTGACGCCTTCCATCAAGGTGTGCTTCCGGACTTCCCGACCGATAAATCTGCACTTAATGCCTTCGGATGTAATAACTTCGCCTGCGCCAAAAAGATCCCTGTAAATCTGGTTGATCATTGACTGGAGATTGTCCAGATGAGCATTAAAGCTTCTGACATCTTCCTTTTTTCCATCCTGTCTGCCTGATTTGGTATTCCACTTTTCAGGATCGCACTCAAGACCGCTGGTCATTTCTGCCCTTTTTCCGCCAACAGTTATTCTTAAGTAAACTGGGACATTGCCGCCACGATAGTTTTTCTGCTTTTTAAGATAAAAAAGCAGGCTAAAATTAGTTTTCATATAAACTGAATTAAGGTTAACAAAATTAGCCCTGCAGTCTGAAAACGTCAAGACGTTCGATGGTCGAACGTCTTGTTAAACAAGTGGTTATAAATAATTCGGTGAGTTCTTTTAGTACCTAAATTACTCACCGAATTACACACTTTTAATATGAGAATCGGTAAGTATTTTAGTTTTTCCATCAAAACAAAAAAGCTTGCAATCATTTGATTTGCAAGCTTTTACGTAGTTTTGATACTATTTTCTGTGATCCCGCTGGGATTCGAACCCAGGACCACTACATTAAAAGTGTAATGCTCTACCAGCTGAGCTACGGAATCATTTCCCTTTGTTTAAGGAGGTGCAAATATAGAGATTTATCCTTTCTTTGCAAATGTTTTTATAAAATGTTTTTGGTCTTTAGCGTTAAAATAATGTTATCTGTTTGTAACCTGCTGATTTTAAATTTGTAAGATCTGAAAATATTTTTCATCTTTTTTCTTAAAAAAATAAGCAGAACAAAAACAGATCGCCATGCTTTACCAAATTACGATTTTGAAGCCTTCGGTATAAAGTTCAAAAACGATTGAAACTGGGCTTTATGCTTGTTTTTATCGAGTTTAAAATAGAAAGCACCACGTCTGGAACTCGATTTATCTTTATCGGTTTGTTTAATGAGCAAACCACTGGCGGTAATTTTGCGTATAAAATTCCGGTTATCAATCGGTGCATCGTACACCTGCTCGTATAAAGCCTGTAGTTGCGGGATGGTAAAACGTTTAGGTAAAAGTTCGAACAAAACGGGGTGGAGGGCTGCCTGATAACGGATTTTATCCATAGCCGCTTTTACCATAATGTTGTGATCGAAAATCAGTTCAGGTACATCTTTAATTTTAAACCATTCGGCATGGTATTGATCATTAATCTGTTTGCTGTATTTATTGATATCGATCAGGGCGAAATACACTACTGATACGGTGCGTTCAATCGGATCGCGATCGGGGCTACCATAAGCATGTAACTGCTCTAAATATACATCGTGCAGTCCGGTAAGTTCCAGCAGGATACGTTTCGCGGCACCATCGAGGTTTTCGTTTTCGCCGATAAAGCCTCCCATTAAGCTCCATTGATCTTTAACCGGCTCAATGGCCCTTTTTATAACCAAAAGTTTCAGTTCTTCGCCATCGTAACCAAAAATAATGCAGTCTACGGCAACCAGTACAGGTTTTTGATTTAAATATTTTCCCATGTTTAAAAAAGCATATTTAATTTAGTGTCATTGTAATCAGTAATATACCCTAAAATATTCGGATAACCATCAAATTCTTCAATGGTATGTGTGGTGGTTAATACCACGCAAGGCATGCCTGCATTCAGGGCCGATTCTACTCCTTTCGGTGCATCTTCAAAAACCAGGCAATCAGCCGGAGCAATACCCAGTGCCGCTGCAGCCTTTAAAAAAGTTTCCGGATCGGGTTTACTTGTTTGCACATCATCGGCACTTACAATCGCATCCAGGTAATGGCGGATGCTTAAACCATCAACCACGAAATCGATATTAAAAGGAATGGCTGCCGAGCCAATAGCCATTGGAATATGTGCAGCCTTTGCCCGCTCCAAAAAGTTCGCCAGCCCATCAATTAAGGCCAGGTGAGGTAAATAACCTGCCTGATAGCGCTTTTCTTTATCTACTGAAAGGCGTTCTACCTCAGTAGGGCTAAATTTACCTTTGCCGAAAACACGTTCCAGTACTTCGTGGTTTTTACCGTACATTTCCCTTTTAACACTTTCGTAATCCAGTGCTGCACCTAAATCTTCGGTCATAATGCTGTACCAGGCCAACGTATGGTATTCCATATCGTTAATCATGGTTCCGTTTAAATCGAAAAGAAAAGCTTTAGGTCTGAAATTCAAATCGTGCATATTCTTGCTAAATTATGTGATTTTTTTTGATGTAGGGAATGATGATCAATATTAAGAGAAATAATATTATAATCGTTAACTTAACGTTAATTATTTTTTTACTACTTTAGCGTTAACCAAAAATAAATCTATATGAAAGCATGCGGGTTTTAATCTGTACAAATCACGAATGCTTCATCACCCTAAAACCAATAATAAAGATGAAAAAAACATTCTTAAAGGCTTTGCCGCTGGCTACCTTGTGTGTAGCGCTGGTTATTACTTCGTGCAATACCAAATCGAATAAAGCAGCCGAAGCCGGTGCCCAAAACGATTCGTTAAAATACCAGACTACCATTGATGGCAAAGCCGTTAAACTTTACACATTAAAAAATAAGCAGGGGGCTTCGGTTTCGATTAGCAATTACGGAGGCAGGGTGGTTTCGTTACTGGTACCCGATAAAAACAATAAATTAACTGATGTAGTATTGGGTTACGATAGCATCGGGGCTTACCGTAAAAAAGGCGAACCGTTTTTTGGCGCGCTGATTGGCAGATACGGAAACCGGATTGGCAAAGGTAAATTTGCTTTAGATGGAAAGGAATATCAATTGCAGCTTAATGATGGTGTAAACACCTTGCACGGTGGTACCGATGGTTTTTTTGGCAAAGTGTGGGAAGCGAAGCAAGTAGACAGTACCAAACTGGAACTGAGCTATGTTTCTCAGGATGGGGAAGCTGGTTATCCGGGTAAACTGGACGTTAAGGTTACTTATACGCTAACCGACGATAATGCCCTGCAAATCGACTATGTAGCCACTACAGATAAAACCACTATTGTAAACTTAACCAACCACGCTTACTTTAACCTAAACGGCGAAGGCGACAGCACCATTTTAGATCACGAATTAATGATTGATGCCAGCGCTTATACGCCGGTAGATTCTACCTTGATTCCAACCGGTAAATTACAACCTGTTGCAGGTACTGCTTTCGATTTTAACAAAAGTAAATTGATTGGCAAACAAATTGGCGATAACGACGAGCAATTAAAATTTGGTAAAGGTTACGACCATAACTTTGCATTAACCCATCACGATGGTAAAGCACCGGTAGCGGTTGTTAAAAGCACTAAAACAGGTATTGTGTTATCGGTGATTACAACAGAGCCTGGATTACAGTTTTACAGTGGTAATTTTTTAACGGGCGCTGATAAAGATGGTAAAGGTGGTAAATCTTACCCTCACCGTTCGGCATTCTGTTTAGAAACGCAACACTTCCCTGATGCACCAAACCACGCGAATTTTGCATCTACGGTACTTAAACCGGGCGAAACGTATAAGACCAGTACAACTTATAAGTTCTCGAAATAGGTTAACTGTTTCATCTATCGGTTGGTGTCTCACCGACCGAAACACTGGATAGACCTCACAGGTTTTAGAAATCTGTGAGGTCTTTTTATGCGTAAGGCTTTTTGCCACGGAAGCACGGATAATGACGGAATAGCATGATTCTTAGAGCTAATCAAGTAGCCTATCTCGCCCCCCTTTTGAAGGGGGCAGGGGGATGAACTAGCACTGATCATGCAAAAACGCTATGAACTGGCTGATGCGACACCAACTAGTAAGAAAAGATTGCCAGTCAAGCTGGCAATGACGATCGTGCAAAGAGATATCTCGCTTAAATTACAATAACCTTTCGGGGAATTGCGAAATTTTTTCGATCGTGAGCTGTTGCATAATCTGATATAAATGGGTTTTAAACATATTGATGGTATGGTCTCCACCTTCATTACCCAATGCTCCAACGCCATACATAAACGGGCGGCCCATAAAGTTGAATTCAGAACCTACTGCATGTGCCCTGGCCAAATCAACCCCTGAACGGATTCCTCCATCCAGCATAATCTTGAGTTTTGATTTATAGGCTTCATTGCCGGCGAGTTTAATTAAAGAGTTAATCGATGATTCGCCCGCATCAATTTGACGGCCACCATGATTCGAAACAATAACTCCATCAACACCAATCTGTATAGCTGCCTGCATATCTTCATCGGTAGCTATACCCTTTAATACCAAAGGTCCTTTCCAAATTTCGCGGATGGCCGAAACCTTTTCTATATCCACCTTGCCTGTAAACGTTCTGTTCATAAACTGTCCGAGCTGCGACATGTCCATCCCTTTTTCCATATAAGGTTTTAAGGTGGCAAAAGAGGGGATACCATGCTGTAGTGTTTTTATACCCCATAATGGTCTTGCAAATGCCTGTAAGATGTTATTTACCGACATTTTAGGTGGTATTGAAAGGCCACTTTTAATTTCTTTATACCTTAATCCGAAGGCAGGTACATCTACCAGCACAACCAAAACCGGACATTCAACTGCTTTTAAGCGTGATAAAATATCATCCCTAAGTTTATTTTCAGTAGGGTGGTAAAGCTGAAACCAGGCTTTTCCTTCCGAAACTTCAGCAATCCGTTCGATACTACTGGTCGATACCGTACTCAATGTATAGGGGATATCGTGTTTAGCTGCCGCCTTAGCTAGAATTTCGGGCGCATTGGGCCACATTAAGCCTTGCAAACCGATAGGAGAAATACCGAAAGGAGCACTGTATTTGCGGCCAAAAAGCTCAACCGACATATCAATATCTCCACCAACACGTAAATAGTTAGGTTTTAAATATATATTATCGAAATCAGTTTCATTACGGACCAGATTTAGCCCTTCGTTACAGCCGCCTTCCAGATAATCGAATGCAAATTTTGGTATTCTTCTTTTTGCTTTACTTCTAAGGTCAGCTACCGAAGGATATTGAGAGTGATAAGGAAAGGTAATTTTTTTGCTCATTATTAAATTTATTGTCTTGGCCGCAGGGGTGTTAAAAACCGAAAACTAACACTATATATTCTAATCTCCATCCTGCACTATCGGCCATGTTTGGTTTCTGGAGAATTTAAGCGCCAGGTAATAGCCACACGGGGCTTAAAAACAGTCTTTAAAGACTATAAAAAACCTTCGCGTTATCAGAAAAGATCAATCTTCTTTTTGCAACAGTGAAACGTTCGGTATATTTATTTACTAAATTAAACCAATCCTCGTAAGGCCTGCTGAGTAACATTACCGGCCAGTCGCTGCCATACATTACGCGTTCAGGGCCAAAATGCTCAAATATTACGTCAAAGGCGTTAAACAGTTCTTGCTCTGTCCAGTTTTTCCAGTCTGCTTCAGTTAACAAACCCGATACTTTACATTGCACATTGGGGTTTGCAGCTAAAGTTTTAATGTTTTCAGCCCACAATTTCAAATCCTGACTTTTTACATCTGGCTTGCCACAATGATCCAATACAAATGGCTGATCGGGAATTTGATCAACCATTTGTATAATGGCTTCCAACTGGTCGTGATAACACAACAAATCGTATGTATAATTGTATTTTTTTAACTGTTTAACACCAGCAATAAAAGCTGGATTGAGGATAAAATCTCGATTCTCAGCCTGCAGGATGTGCCTCCAGCCCTTAATGGTTTTATGATTGTTCCAGTAGCTTAATCGCTCGTCAAGATCAGGGTTTAACAAATCAACCCAGCCTACAATGCCTTTTATAATTTCGTTCTGTCCGGCCAGGGTTAAAAGAAAATCGTTTTCTTCTTCCGATTGACTGGCCTGCACTGCAACACATCCGGTAATATTCAAATCGCTATACACCCTTAAGAGGTTTTTAGGAGAAAAATCTTTACGGATGGTTTGCATATCCTCATTAATCCAGTTATCTCTAACCGGGTCGAAATTCCAAAAGTGTACGTGGGTATCAATCATATTGTAAAAGCACTAAAGTTTAAATATCTGATCCATTAAGATCCATTTTTCGCCCGGTTTGGCACCTGGCAATGCCTGCTGGAATTTCCACATCAAAGTTTCCCATTCCTGCACTTTGGGGTTGGCTAAATCGGCCTTTCCTTTTTCTTCGAAGGAAAAGCTTTCGTTTACCTCCATAATCATAAATAACCGGTTACCCGTTAAATATATATCGAGGTTTTCGATCCCGGAAGCAATAATGCTTTCTTTAATTTCAGGCCAAACCGATTGGTGATATTGCTTATATTCTGCAATAAGCTGCTCATCATCAACCAGATCGAGCGCCAGGCAATATCTCTTCATATTAGTTTTCGCTGTAAGCTTTAACAGTCTGTTTACTTGTACCCAGGCCATCAATACCCAATTCCACTACATCGCCTGCTTTTAAGTACCATGGCTCAGGTTTTTGTCCTAAACCTACACCAGCAGGTGTACCTGTAGTAATTACATCGCCAGGTAAAAGAGTCATGAACTGACTGATATAAGCAATCATAAACGGCACATTGAAAATCAGGTTCGAGGTATTTCCATCCTGTAAAGTTTTGCCGTTAACGGTTAACCACAAACGTAAGTTGTGTACATCAGCAATTTCATCCTGTGTAGCAATAAATGGCCCGATTGGTGCAAAGGTATCGGCGCTTTTTCCTTTTACCCACTGTCCGTTACGCTCCAGCTGGAATTCGCGCTCGCTGTAATCGTTGTGCAATACATAACCAGCAATATGATCTAAGGCATTTTCTTCTGATACGTAACTGGCTTTTTTACCAATAACAATAGCTAATTCTACTTCCCAATCTGTTTTTTTACTGTTTTTAGGGATCACCAAATCATCATTCGGGCCTACAATAGCGCTGGTGGCTTTGAAGAATAAAATGGGTTCGGCTGGAATAGGGGCATTAGTTTCTGCCGCATGGTCTTTGTAATTTAAACCAACACAGATAATTTTAGAGGGACGTGCCAAAGCAGGACCTAAGCGCACACCTTTATCTACCTGTGGTAAATCAGCCGATGCAATAGCTGATTTTAATTTTTCAAGGCCATCGCCACCAAAAAACTCTTCGTTATAATCACTAACCAAGGCAGATACATCGAAATAGTTATCGTTGATAATTACTCCTGGTTTTTCTGCTCCTGCTTCGCCAAATCTTATTAATTTCATGTTAAAAGGTTCTTTATTGTATTTAAAATAGGGTATTAATTGTTCAGGGTCGTAAATCCACCGTCAATCGGGTAATCGCAGCCGGTAATAAACGAAGCTTCGTCGCTACACAAATATAAAGCAAGCGCGCCAATTTCTTCAGGTTTAGCCATACGGCCGATAGGTTGTGTTTTAGATAATTTCTCGAACATTTCGGGGATGTTATCCGGATAGTTTTTCTGTAAAAAGCCATCTACAAAGGGCGTATGTACCCTTGCCGGAGAAATTGAATTACACCTGATGTTTTCGCCGATATAGTCTTTCGCTACGCTCATGGTCATGGCTTTTACTGCACCTTTTGCCGTGCTGTAAGCAAAACGATCGGGCAAACCAATTAGTGCTGCAATTGAAGCCATATTAATGATAACGCCACCGCCAGCCAAACGGATTTGCGGAATAGCAGCATACAAACAATTGTAAACACCTTTAACATTTACGCGCATTACGCGGTCAAAATCGCTTTCTTCAGTGGTATCGGCTTTACCAATATGTGCAATACCGGCATTATTTACTAAAATATTTATGCTTCCAATCTGTTCAAAAACAGCTTTAACCGCCTGGTGGTCTGAAACATCGCAGGCATAACTAAAAGCTTGTTTGCCGGCAGCCTTAATTTCATCAAGTGTATCTTGTGCCTGTGCTGTACCTAGTTCGATGATATGTACTTCAGCATCCTGTTTGGCCAGAATAGTTGCAATAGCCCTGCCAATTCCACTTCCGCCGCCTGTAACTACTGCTCTTTTATTTTTGAGTGAAAACATGTTTGTTGTTTAAATTGATTGATAATGTAATATACGTATTTTGATTTGGCATTCTTAAATTATAAATTGAGCTTACCAGCGCCTAAAAAACGGACTTAATGTTATAATTGATTAGAATACGACTACAAATAAAATAAATATTGTTGATTAAAAATTTTATCTTCTTGTCTAAATATTAACAGATATTGTCATACCTGCCATAAACCTTTAAAAGGGCTTTACCTTGCATAAATTTTACAAAAGCCAAAGGCTAATTTACTTATATTTGAATATTATTTTTATATTTAAATAATATTACAACCGAATATTACACAAAATCCTAATGTTTAAGGGTTTGTTATTAGAGCCAATTGCATGAGAAATTTTCTGATTTTTATTTCCTGTTATTTTTTATCGATCTCTTTTTCAAGTGCCGCAAGTCGCACCGAAAAAAATATATTAATACCAGCAACTGCGCATGTAAGGGTAAAGTTTGGCGCCGAGCAGGTTTTAAAAGCTTTAAATAAAATTGGTTATCAGGCAAGCATAACAGCGCAAGGCCAAAAGGCTACAAGCAGGCCAGGTATCATCATCGGCATATTTACTGATGCGGTTTTGGCCAGCAAACTTCCGGCTGCCTTAAAAAGCAAAATAGCCAATGCCAAAAAAGAAGCTTATACCATTTATACAGATAAAAGTGGCACCTTATATATAGCAGGTCATGATGCATCGGGCACCTTATATGGTTGCATTGAACTGGCCGATAAAATTAACGAAACCGGTAAATTACCAACTGCACTAGCCATTTCCGATCAGCCAGAAATGGTACTCCGCGGAACTTGTATTGGCTTGCAAAAGCCCGATTATCTTCCTGGTCACGATGTTTACGAATATCCCTACACACCAGAAACTTTCCCCTGGCTTTACGACAAAGCCTTGTGGATTAAATATCTGGACATGATGGTAGAAAACCGTTACAATTCGCTTTATCTCTGGAACGGCCATCCATTTTCTTCTTTATTGAGACTGAAAGCCTATCCTTACGCAGTAGAAGTAGACGATGCCACACTTAAAAAGAACGAGGAAATCTTCAGGTTTTTAACCCACGAAGCCGATAAGCGGGGTATTTGGGTAATTCAGATGTTTTACAATATCATTATCCCAAAGCCATTTGCTGATAAACATGGTTTAAAAACTCAGGACCGTAACCGTCCGATTATTCCCTTAATTGCCGATTATACCCAAAAATCGATCGCAGCATTTGTAGAAAAATATCCAAATGTAGGCTTAATGGTTGCATTGGGCGAAGCTATGGAAGGCGTGGGGCAGGATGATATCGATTGGTTTACCAAAACCATTATCCCGGGTGTAAAAGACGGATTAAAAGCTGCCGGCATAAAAGAAGAGCCACCTATTGTATTACGCGCACACGATACCGATGCCCCAAGCGTAATGAAAGCTGCCTTACCGCTATATAAAAACCTGTACACCGAAAATAAATTCAACGGCGAAGCTTTAACCACCTACACACCACGCGGTGCCTGGGCAGAGCTGAACCGTAAACTGGCCTCAATCGGTACAGTAAACATCTCTAACGTACACATTCTGGCCAATTTAGAGCCTTTCAGATATGGTTCGGCTGATTTTATTCAGAAATCGGTGCAGGCCATGAACAAAATTTATGGCGCTAAAGGTTTACACTTGTACCCGCAAGCCAGCTATTGGGACTGGCCTTACACTGCCGACGAAGTAAAAGGACGCTTGCTGGAGGTAGACCGCGACTGGATCTGGTATAAAGAATGGGCCAGGTACGCATGGAATTCGCAAAGAGACCGCAACCAGGAAGTTAATTACTGGGGTAAGGCACTCGCCAATAAATATGGCACCACATTAACTGGCGGCAAAGCAATATTAAATGCTTATGAAGAATCGGGAGAAATATCGCCCAAACTCTTGCGCAGATATGGCATCACCGATGGAAACCGCCAAACCTTAACACTGGGCATGTTGATGACCCAATTAATTAACCCTTTCCGTTATGGTGTATTTACCTTAATGTACGAATCGGAAGCTCCTGAAGGCGAAATGATTATCGATTACGCCGAAAAAGAATGGAGAAAGCAAGGTCACATTGGCGAAACACCTGTACAAATAGCTAAAGAAGTGGTCGCGCATGGTCAGAAAGCATTAACCGCCATACAAAATGCAGCACCAACGGTAAGCAAAGATACCGCAGAATTTAACCGCCTTAAAAACGACATGTATTGTTACGATGCCATGGCGAACTTTTACGCCGAAAAGGTAAAAGCGGCACTCTGGATTTTACGTTATAAATATTCTAACAGTGTTACAGACCTTGATCAGGCACTTCCGTTTCTCGAAAAAAGCGTAACACATTATGCCGAACTGGTTAAACGCACCGAGAAAAGCTACCTGTATGCCAATAGCATGCAAACCAAACAACGCAAAATCCCGATGCGCGGGGTTGATAAAACATTTATACACTGGCGCGAAATGTTACCGGTTTTTACCAAAGAGCTCAACCATTTTAAACATAGTATCGATTCGCTAAAATCGGTTAAACAAGGAGCAACAGCTAAAACGGTAACCTATAAACCTGCTGATGTAAAGATTTTAAACCACCCTGAAAGCTATATTTTAGCCAAAGGTGCTGTTGTTTTTACTGACACAACCGTTAAAATTAAAGAGCTTGCCGATGAATTGCTGGGTTTAAAAGGCATTAAACTGGCTAAAGCAGATCAAATCAAAAACGGAACTGAAATTAAGTTCAGTACAGCTGTGCCGGTAAAATTACTGGTAGGATTTTTCAACCAGAAGAATTCTCAGTTCCTTGCGCCACCACAGCTGGAAACCGATGCAAGCGCCAATAATTATGGTCAGTCGGAAATTAAAATATCGAATGCCCTGGTGCCTTATGGTTTCCCTCCGGTAAATGTGCACGCTTATGCTTTTGCAGCCGGAACACATAGCTTAACTTTAGGCAAAGGGGCTTGTTTGGTTTTAGGTTTTATTGATGATAAACAGGAACTGCGGATTTTTAACGCTGGTTTAGATGGCAGGGGAAAAGACATAGATTGGTTATTTGAATAATGATAAATACAAGAAATTTGATAGCTGCTGCGACACTCTCGTTATGCACTATTACCGGTTTTGCACAGCAAAAAACTATTTTAGGAACAGAAAAGCTGAAGAAATACGTTACCTATTTCAATTCAATTGATACGGAAGCGGTAAAAAACTATGTTCCTAATGCCGAAGCACTTACCTGGCTGGCAGAGCAAATCCCTTTATTCGAATGCCCGGATGAAGTGCTGGAACAAAATTATTATTACCGTTGGTGGACCTACCGCAAGCATCTGGTAAAAACACCCGAGGGTTTCATTTTTACCGAATTTATTGAGCCGGTTAAACATGCTGGCAAATACAATTCTATTAGCTGTGCATTAGGCCATCACCTTTACGAGGGAAGGTGGTTAAAAGACAACAGTTACCTACAGGATTATGTGAAATTTTGGTTGTACCATGCTGATGTAGGTCAAACGAAGCAGCGTTTTCACCAATTTAGCAGCTGGATCGACGATGCGGTATATCAAAACAATCTGGTAAAGCCTGATCAGGAATTTTTAAAGGAAATTCTGCCTGCATTGGATAAAGATTATGCCAAATGGGAAGCTGAACGTAAACTTAAAAACGGATTGTTCTGGCAAAATGATGTGAAAGATGGGATGGAAGAATCGATAAGCGGATCGCGGAAAGACCAGAACCAGCGACCAACCATTAACAGCTACATGTATGGAAATGCCATTGCTTTAAGTAAGATTGGTAAAATGCTTGGTAACAACACCTTAGTTAGCAAATACAATCTCAAGGCAGATTCGGTTAAGAAACTGGTTCAGGATAGCCTTTGGAACCCAGCCTCGGCCTTTTTTGAAACCAGGAAAGCAAAGGGAGGTCATGCCGAAGTTCGCGAAGCCATTGGCTTTATTCCATGGGATTTTAATTTGCCTGATGATAAAGCTACCTATGCAAAAGCCTGGGATCAGCTATTGGATACCGCAGGTTTTAATGCGCCCTGGGGCTTAACTACAGCTGAACGGAGAAACCCAACTTTCAGAACACGGGGCTCGGGCCACAGCTGCGAATGGGACGGCGCGCTTTGGCCATTTGCCAGTTCTCAAACCCTAAAAGGATTGGCGAACCTGCTTACCAATTACAAGCAGCATGGTAAAATGAATGCCAGCGTATTTTATGCGGCGTTACATAAATTCGCTGCATCGCACACTAAAAACGGCAAGCCTTATGTTGGTGAATATCAGGATGAAAAGAATGGCGAATGGTTAAAAGGTGATAATCCGAGAAGTAGTTTTTATAACCATTCTACTTTTTGCGATTTAATTATCAACGACCTGGTTGGCATTAAACCACGAACAGACAATACTTTGGAAATATATCCGCTAATCCCTAAAAACCAATGGGATTGGTTTATCCTCGATAACGTTTCGTACCACAACAAAACTTTAACGGTATTGTGGGATAAAACCGGAACTAAATACAATAAAGGCAAAGGATTTCTGGTATTTGCAGATGGTAAAGTGATTTTTAAAGGCAAAGATTTGAAGCCAGTAAAAGTGCAGCTGAATTAAGGGGATGAAGCGATGAAATCGCTGATCACATACAAGCCCTGTCCGTAGTGTTAAGCACCGCGTCACTACGGATTAGTAAATAGGATTGAGTTTGAAACTCAACAAGTAGAGATAAATTATACGAATAGGCGATAAAATCGCTGATCACACCCGTCCTCGTTACAAACGAGGACGATATAGAGATGCTGAAATAAATCCGATAGTTATCGGATCAGCTTGACGAAATTTATTAATGAAGCAGATGAAATATTTAATCAGGACTTTAACTTTTGTAATTGCGATAACAGCTTCCGTAAGCCTTAGTGCCCAGAGCTACTATAATGTAATCAAGTATGGCGCTAAAAACGACAGCAGCAAACTCGCCACTACAGCCATTAAAAATGCCATCGAAGCAGCATCAAAAGCAGGTGGTGGTACCGTCTATTTCCCTGCAGGTAAATATTTAACTGGCGCAATCCATTTAAAAAGCAACATCACGATTTTGATCGATGCTGGCGCTGAGCTTCATTTTAGCGATAACTTCGACGATTACCTTCCGATGGTGAAGAGCCGCTATGAAGGGGTAGATGTAACCAGTTTCTCGCCATTGTTTTACGCCTATAAAGCCGAAAATATCTCTATAATTGGTCGCGGTATTATAGACGGGCACGGCAAAAAATGGTGGGATTTTGTAGAAGGTTATAAAGAAGGTCAGCCGATATCGAAATGGCAAACCACCTTTGCCAGCCTGAACAAGGATATAATCCTACCTGATGATCCGAAGCAAATGAGACGTGGCTTTTTGCGTCCGCCATTTATACAACCCATGTTTTGCAAAAATGTATTGATAGATGGTATCACCATTCGTAATTCCCCATTTTGGACGGTTAATCCAGAATTCTGCGAAAACGTTAAGGTCCATGCAGTCACCATCAACAATCCGCATTCACCCAATACAGACGGGATCAACCCCGAATCGTGTAAAAATGTACACATTTCAGATTGCCACATCAGCGTAGGCGATGATTGTATCACCATCAAATCGGGCAAAGACGCTCCGGGTAGAAAGATGGCTGTTCCTGCTGAGAATTACGTAATTACCAATTGCACCATGCTATCAGGCCATGGCGGAGTTGTAATCGGCAGTGAAATGTCGGGCGATGTGCGCAAAATTACCATCTCCAATTGTGTATTTGACGGAACTGACCGGGGAATCCGTATCAAGACTGCCCGTGGAAGAGGAGGTGTGGTTGAGGAGATCAGGGTAAGCAACATCATCATGAAAAACATCAGGGAGCAGGCCATTGTACTGGATATGCAATACGCCAAAACCAGTCCCGAGCCAGTTTCAGAGCGTACACCTACATTCAGGAACATCCATTTCGCCAATATTACGGGGCAGGTAAATCAGGCTGCCTATTTAAACGGTTTGGAGGAAATGCCTATCAGCAATATTACTTTTAACGATATTAACCTCGAAGCCAAAAGCGGCTTTTCGATCAGCAACGCCACTGATATTGAACTGCATAATGTATCCATAAATACACAAATTGGTGCTGCTGTAAAAGCCTTAAAAGTAAACAACCTCATTATTGATGGCTTAAAAAGCAATAAAACACCTGTAAATGCCGCTGTAGTAGATCTTACCAATGTTTCTGATTTGTTTTTATACAATGCTTTTCCTTCGGCCGAAATAAATAATTACCTAAAGTTGAGTGGCGCTGAAACCAAAAACATATTTTTAGGGAACAATAATTTCAGAAGGATAAAAACGCCGGTTAAAAAAGAAAAGGAAGTAACGGCTACCATCGAAATTATATCTGGCGACAAAGGACAATAACATGAAATTTAAATTTTTACTGGGCACTTTAATTTTAGCGGTAACCATTCAATCGAATGGTTGGGCGCAGGAAAATAATCATACTTTATGGTACAACAAACCTGCAGAAAAATGGACCGATGCCTTACCAATTGGTAATGGCCGCTTAGGTGCTATGCTTTTTGCCGGAACAGCCGAGGATCACATCCAGTTTAACGAAGAAACCCTGTGGACCGGCAAGCCAAGAGATTACAACCGAAAAGGTGCCTATAAATATTTAAACGATATTAGAGACCTGCTTTTTAAAGGGAAGCAAAAAGAGGCAGAAGCCCTTGCTCAGGCAGAATTTATGGGCCTGCAGAGCGAATCAGGTGATAGGAATGCCTGGGTAAGTCAGATGAAAGCGGGGAAGGGCATTCAGGGCAACCCTGCATTAACCAGTTTTGATGATAAGCTTTGGAAAACCATTAAAGTGCCTGCTTTTGATGGCTGGGAGACTGTGGGTTTAGCCAATTTAGACGGAGCAGTTTGGTTTAGAACAAGTTTTGATGTTCCAGAGAATTGGGTAGGAAAAGACCTCGTACTCGATCTCAACCGCGTTCGTGATCAGGATTTCACTTATATCAACGGTGAGTTGGTGGGCAACACCGATAACACCGAACCCAGAAAATATACCATCCCAGCAAAGCTGGTCAAAAAAGGCAAAAATATAATCGCCATCCAGGTACTCAATTATGCCGATAAAGGGGGATTGGTAGGTTATAAAGATACCAGCAAAAAGATTGGAATTTATCCCGTTGGCGCTGACATTTCGCAAGGCGTTTCGCTGGAAAAGGAATGGAAATATAAAATACAGGACGAAAATCCGCCTGCTATACCGCAATATCAGGCAAGTTATCAGCCTTTTGGCGATTTAAATTTATACTTCAGGCAAAGTAAATCGTTGGTTAGCAACTATAAGCGCTCACTTGATGTGAGTACTGCGATAGCTAAAACCACTTTTACGATTGATGGTGTAAATTATCAGCGCGAATATCTGGCTAGTCAGCCTAACCAGGCCATAGTAATTCATTTAACGGCCGATAAACCCAAAGCAATTAGTTTTGATGCCGTGCTATCAAGTTCGCACCGTAAATCGTCGGTAAAGATGCTTGATAACCAAACACTGTCTTTAAGCGTACAGGTAAAAGATGGGGCCTTAAAAGGAGAGAGTAGGCTAACGGCCATTGTTAAGAAGGGAACTTTAAAAATCGTTAACAACAAGATCAGCATCAATCAGGCCGATGAAGTAACGCTCTATTTAACGGCTGGCACCAATTTTATTAATGCACAGGATGTTTCAGGTTTGCCTGCTACTGCCAATGTTAAAACATTAAACAGCCTGAAAGGGAAAACCTATGCTGAAATTAAACAAACCCACATTAAAGAATACCAGCAGTACTACAACAAATTTGAGGTAAGTTTTGGACGTTCAGAAAATGAGCAGCTGCCAACTGATGAGCGCCTGGCCAAATTTGCAAGTTCAAATGATGCTGCATTTGCGGCTTTGTACATGCAGTATGGGAGGTATTTGTTAATTTCAAGTTCACGACCAGGTACACAGCCTGCTAATCTTCAGGGAATCTGGAACGATTTGTTAACCCCGCCATGGGGCAGTAAATATACCACCAACATTAACCTGGAAATGAATTACTGGCCAACAGAAATACTCAACCTTTCTGCTTTAAACGAGCCCTTATTCCAAAAAATTAAAGGCTTAACCAAAACAGGTAGCGAAACGGCCAAACAATATTATAATGCTCGCGGTTGGGTTTTACACCACAACACCGATTTATGGAACGGAACCGCGGCGATAAACGCTTCTAACCACGGCATCTGGATGACAGGCGGGGCATGGTTAAGTCAGCATTTATGGGAACATTACCAGTTTAGTCAGGATCGCAAATTCCTGGAAACAGAAGCTTACCCTGCGATGAAACAGGCGGCTTTATTTTTTGTAGATTTTCTGGTGAAGGATCCTAAAACGGGCTGGTTAATCAGTACACCTTCCAACTCTCCTGAAAATGGTGGTTTAGTAGCCGGCCCAACCATGGATCATCAGCTTATCAGATCGCTCTTTAAAAACTGTATAGCAGCTGCCAATGTGCTTCATACCGATGCCGATTTAAAAAAAACATTGGAAGAAAAACTAAAACAGCTGGCTCCCAACCAGATTGGCAAATTCGGCCAGTTACAGGAATGGCTTGAAGATAAAGACGATACCACCAATAAGCACCGTCACGTTTCGCATTTATGGGGTGTTTATCCGGGTAACGACATTACCTGGGATAGTGATACCAAAATGATGCAGGCCGCAAGGCAATCGCTGTTATATCGCGGAGATGATGCTACGGGCTGGAGTTTGGCCTGGAAAATAAACTTTTGGGCCCGGTTTAAAGATGGCGACCACGCCATGAAACTCGTAAAAATGTTAATGAACCCTGCCAACAACGGTGCGGGATCTTACGTAACCCTTTTCGATGCACACCCGCCATTTCAGATCGATGGCAATTTTGGCGGTGCAGCAGGCATAGCTGAAATGATTTTACAAAGTCATCAAGGGTATCTGGATATTTTGCCAGCCTTACCAACAGCCATACCTACGGGCAGCATTAAAGGTTTACAGGCCAGGGGTGGTTTTGAGGTGGATTTGAGCTGGGAGAACGGGACATTGACTTCATTTACACTTAAATCTAAAACCGGTGGAGATTGCACGCTGCATTACAAAAACCTGGTTGTGCAACTGCATACCAAAGCAGGCGAAACCTATAAACTGAACGGAGATTTGAAATGATAAGGAGTTTCAGGAATAGTTTTAATAATATTTTGAGTAGTAAAAGGTCCGTGGTGACACGTACCCTGGCAAAAGAGAATATTAGGTTAAAAAATTTCACGCGCCTTGGTCCGTGTCCGCACGGACTAAAATTTAACAAACGTGTATTTGTTTTATTGATCTTAACTTTATGGAGTATAAACTTTACTAAAGCTCAAATTCGCAAAGACATTTCCTTAAACACCAATTGGCTTACGGTTGCCGACGAGAAAAGCAGCACTGCTTTTGATGGCTTTCAGGCGTTTACCTATCAAACTCGAAACTGGAAAAAAGTTAATGTGCCGCATAACTGGGATCAATACGAAGGCTACCAACGCAAACTTCATGGCAATAAGCATGGCTATACCTGGTACCGCAAAACTTTCAAAACCAATGAATTGAAGCAAGGCAAGCGGTTCTTTTTATATTTTGAAGGTGTGGGTTCTTATGCAACAGTTTGGCTCAATGGTCAAAAGGTAGGTTACCATGCTGGCGGAAGAACAACATTTACGCTCGATGTTACGGCGGCAATTAAACTCAATAACAGTGAAAATATACTGGCAGTAAGAGCCGATCATCCATCCAATATCCAGGATTTACCCTGGGTTGATGGTGGTTGTTCTACCGAACGTGGCTTTTCAGAAGGCTCGCAACCCATGGGCATTTTTAGGCCGGTACATTTAATTGTTACCAACGAAGTACGCGTAATGCCCTTTGGCGTACACATCTGGAACGATAATCAAGTTTCGGAAAAAGCGGCTGTTTTAAACTTCACCACTACCTTAAAAAATTACAGTTCCAAAAACAGGTTCGTCACAGTTTCCAACACCTTGCTTGATGCCTCCGGAAAAGTGGTCCAGCTATTAAAACACAATGTTAATCTGGTGGCAGGAAAAGAAATAGATGTGGCGCAAAAAACCGCTACCATTGTTAATCCTAAACTGTGGTCGCTTAAAAATCCCTATCGCTATACTTTAAAAACAACAATTCTTGAAAACGGCAAGATACTCGACGAACAGCTAACGCCTTATGGCATTCGTTGGGTTAGCTGGCCTATAGGCGAACAGGCCAGTCAAAAGGTATTTCTATTAAACGGAAAGCCTGTTTTTATCAATGGTATAGCCGAATATGAGCATTTAATTGGTCAGAGCCATGCTTTTAGCCCTGAGCAGATCCGTTCGCGGGTGATGCAGATTAAAGCGGCCGGTTTTAATGCTTTCCGTGATGCGCACCAGCCGCACAATTTACTGTACTCAGATTACTGGGATAAGGAGGGGATTTTGTGCTGGACGCAAATGGCAGCTCATATATGGTACGATACGCCTGAGTTTAGAAAAAATTTCAAAACACTTTTAACCGATTGGGTAAAAGAAAGACGGAACAGTCCCGCAGTGGTTCTGTGGGGACTTGAAAACGAAAGTACCTTGCCTGAAGATTTTGCCCGTGAGTGCACCGAATTAATCCGCAAACTCGATCCAACAGCTTCATCGCAAAGAAAAGTAACTACCTGTAATGGCGGCAAAGGCACCGATTGGGATGTGCCCCAAAACTGGACAGGCACATACGGCGGCAATCCTTTAACTTATGGCGAAGATTTGCAAAGACAGGTTTTGGTAGGCGAGTATGGTGCCTGGCGAACCATTGATCTGCATGATGTTGATGCGGCTGGTAAAGGTTATACCGAAAACAAAATGACCGACTTAATGGAAACCAAAGTACGCCTGGCCGAATCGGTGAAAGATAAAACAGCTGGTCATTTTTTCTGGCTGT
Organism: Pedobacter ghigonis; assembly: GCF_903166585.1. Classification (GTDB taxonomy): domain Bacteria; phylum Bacteroidota; class Bacteroidia; order Sphingobacteriales; family Sphingobacteriaceae; genus Pedobacter; species Pedobacter ghigonis. The sequence goes on along the minus strand of NZ_CAESCM010000003.1, from coordinate 267,181 downwards.
ACAATTCTCACGATAATCCGGGACGGGTTCAGGGTGGCGAGGGGCTTCGCGATTTAGATCGGATTGGTCCGGTAAATTACAAAGGCATGTTTACCCCCTGGGAAGAACCTACTGATGTTTTTTACATGTTCAGGGCTAATTATGCGCCAAAGGCAACACAACCAATGGTTTACATTGTATCGCACACCTGGCCAAACCGCTGGAGCAAAGCCGGGGTAAAAGATAGTGTGGTAGTATATTCGAACTGTGATGAAGTTGAGCTTTTTAACGACATTAACGGCAAATCATTAGGCAAAAGAAAACGCGGTGCTATAGGTACACATTTCCAATGGGATAAGCCTGATGTTCAATACAATGTTTTATACGCTGTGGGTTATGTTAACGGGAAAGCAGTGGCTAAAGATCAGATCGTTTTACAAAATTTACCCCAAAGCCCGAATTTCAACTTGCTGGTTAGCGAGCAGCAAATCACAATCCCAGAAAAAAACTATCATTATGTTTACCGAATGAATTGTGGCGGCGATGATTATACCGACACTAAGGGCAATAAATGGTCGGCCGACAGGAATTTAACGGCGAACAACTGTTTTGGATCAAGCTCCTGGACAAAAGATTTCCCCGGTGTACCCACTTTTTTTGCCAGTCAGCGCCGTACTTTTCAACCCATAGCCGGTACTTCCGACTGGAAATTATTTCAAACTTTCAGGTATGGCCGTGATCAGCTTAAATACCACTTCCCATTGCCTGATGGCGAATATTTGGTTGAACTGTATTTTGTGGAGCCTTGGTTGGGCATTGGCGGAGGTTTAGATGCGAAAGGAATGCGCTTATTCGATGTAGCTTTAAACGGTAAAACGGTAATCCATGATTTAGACATTTGGAAAGAAGCCGGCAGCAATGCTTTGTTGAAGAAAACTATCAAAACTACGGTTAAAGGTGGCGCGCTTAGCATCAATTTCCCGGAGGTAAAAGTTGGGCAGGCAGTTATTTCGGCTATAGCCATTGCCAGCTTAAACCCGAACATTAAGCCTGCGCCAGCAAGCCCATCGCTTTTAACTAAAATAAAAAACGCAGAGCTGCATAACTGGCTCGATATAGGCGAGGAGCAGTTTATCGGAGAAAATACAGGTTTTACCAATTTGCCATCCAATTTGTTCGGTGCCGAATGGCTTAAAGCTTCTCGTGGACAGGAGAGTATCGAATTTACCGCAACAGATACGGTAGACACTTTTGTGGCATTGAACCGCAACAGCAGTGTGCCGCAAGGTTTCGAAGATACCAAAACCGCATTAACCAATAGTAAGGCAGAAATCTACCAACTGTATCGCAAAAGGCTTAATCCACGCGAACGAATTATTTTTGATAGCCGCACAGCAACTGTTTTCGTTTTACCTGTTACCCATTTACAACCCGCTTACGATTTAAAAAGCACCGCAACCTACAAAGCAACTGATGCCGCATTAAAAGGTAGCAACATTGCAAAAGAAGAACTGATGGGCAAAGAACGGGTAACTTTTAAAGCCAATACTGATGCCGTTTTAACCTGGCATATTGCTGTAGGTGTTGCCGATACTTACTCTTTAACCATTAAATACCACAATCCGTTTGAACAGGTGCTGAAAGCAAAACTCGAATTTTTAGCAGCAGATGGAACTTTAATGAAAACAGAACAGGTAGCATTTGCGCCAACCAAGGCTGGTAAATGGAACTATTACAGTACCAATACCGGCAGTATGATTAATGCGGGTTCCTATCAATTGAGAATTGTGGCTACTGAAACCAAAGGGCTCAGTATCGACGCTTTGGATGTTCAATAAGATAAGATGGTACAATATGTAGCCAAAATCTTATATGAATACAGCTATTTAGACACGCATATTTGTTTTAACCAAATTAATAAACGAGCCAACCAATAATGAAGGGTCTACCTATATTCGATCTTGCGATTATCGCCATTTATCTGGTTGGAATGATATTAGTTGGTGTTTATTTTTCGAGGAAAAATAAAAATGCCGAGCAATTTACAAAAGCTTCGGGCCTCATTCCCGGATGGGCAATAGGTTTATCTATTTATGCAACGTTTTTAAGCAGCAACACCTTTTTAGGAGTACCCGGAAAAGCTTTTGGCGGTAACTGGAATGCTTTTGTATTTAGCATTTCTATGCCCCTGGCCGCATGGGTAGCCTCCAAATATTTTGTACCCTTTTACAGAAATACAGGAGAAATATCGGCTTATACCCACCTCGAAAAGCGCTTTGGTGCCTGGGCGAGAGTATATGCAGTAGTATGCTTCCTGTTGACGCAACTGGCACGGATGGGCTCCATTTTTTTTGGTATTGCGCTAAGTTTACAGGCTTTAACCGGCTACTCGATGCAGCTGATTATGATTGTAATGGGCATCTGCATCATTGTATATACCGTTTTAGGAGGAATTGAAGCGGTAATATGGACAGAAGTAGTACAAGCCATTGTGAAAACATTTGGCGCGCTGCTCATCCTTTATCTGATCATCAGCAATATGCCAGGCGGGGTAGCTAAAATTGTAGAGATTGGAAAAACGGCCAACAAATTTAGTCTGGGTAGTTTCAAACCCGATTTTATCAGTTCGTCGTTTTGGGTGGTACTGCTTTATGGTTTTTTCATTAACCTGAACAATTTCGGTATGGACCAGAACTACATTCAGCGCTACCATACCGCTTCATCAAGCAAGGCGGCATCGAAATCAATCTGGTTGTGTGTGTGGTTATATATTCCGGCATCCTTATTATTCTTTATTATAGGATCTTGCTTATTCGCCTATTACGAAATTAACCCGGAGCTGGTTCAATCCATTAAACACCAGGTAGCGGTAGAACGCTTGCCTTTACATGCGTCAGCAGCTGAAATATTGAAAGTACAAAATGCGCTACAACCTGCTGATTACGGCGATAAAATTATGCCGCATTTTATGGTTACAAAAATACCAGTAGGTTTAGTAGGCTTGATTGTTTCGGCTATTTTATCGGCAGCCATGAGCACTATCAGTTCGGGCATGAATGCTTCGGCAACGGTATTTTCGGTCGATATTTATAAAAGGTATTTTAAACCTGCAATTAGCGAAAAGCAAAACTTATCGCTTTTACACATCGCAACAGTAGCTTTTGGCTTACTAGGCATGATTGCCGGTATTGCCATGATTGGGGTAAAAAGCATACTCGATGTGTGGTGGGAGCTATCTGGTATTTTTGCAGCCGGTATGCTGGGCTTGTTTTTACTGGGCATTATCAGCAGGCAAACCAAAAACCATGAGGCCATAACCGCAACCATTATCGGCATAGCCGTAATTATATGGATGACATTTTCTTCACTTCTTCCTCCGGAATATGAAGCTTTTAGAAATCCGCTGCATAAAAACATGATTATTGTAACCGGTACTTTAACCATTTTTTTAACAGGGCTTTTCCTGACGAAAATTAAAAACAGAAAAATTAAAACGGCCAGCCAGGCCCCGGTTAAGGTCTAACCAGGCAATTATTTAGAACAATTTTATCCCATCAGAATACAATGGAAAACTCACAAAAAGGGTTCATCCCGGTTATGCTTACGCCTTTTTTAAGCAACGGAAATATCGATTATCCGGCACTTACCCAGCTTACAGAAATTTATTTGCAGGCCGGTTCGTCGGGTTTATTTGCCAATTGCCTTTCGAGCGAAATGTTCGAATTAAGTGATAAAGAGCGTATTCAGGCCATAAAACATGTCGTAAAAGTGGTTAATGGTGCGGTACCGGTGGTGGCTACCGGAACTTTTGGCGGAGCCATTTCCAAACAAGCCGATTTTGTAAAAGAAGTGAGCGATACGGGCGTTGAAGCAGTTATTGCGATAACCAGCTTACTGGCCGATGAAGACGAAAGCGATGCTGTTTTTAACGACCGTGTTTTCGACCTGTTAAAACAAACAAACGATATCCCTTTGGGTTTTTACGAATGTCCGGTGCCTTACAAAAGAGTAATAAAACCTGAACAACTTGCTGAGTTTGTTGCTACAGGCCGGGTAATTTACCATAAAGATACTTCGCTCGATATTGAAGCCATTAAGCAAAAAATAAAACTGACTGATGGTAACGCTTTTGGACTTTATGATGCTTATGTGGTACATGCCGTAGCATCTTTAAAGGCTGGCTCTGCTGGTTTATCGTGTATTCAGGGCAATTATTTCCCAGAGTTGATTGTGTGGCTTTGCGACCACTATAATGATGAAGCCGTTAAAGATGAAGTACAAAAAGTACAACAATTTTTAATTGATAACATGGATGTGATGCACAACGTTTATCCGGTAGTTTCTAAATATTTCCTGCAAAAACGTGGCTTAAACATTTCTACATTTACCCGTAGAAACGTAGGCACCTTTACACCAAATGTAGTTAAAGAAGTAGAAAAATTATTTGATGATTATACTGCCTTAAGAAGTGATTTAAATATTGAGGTGTTTATATAAAAGAAATAGTTAAACCTTACAGGTTTTTAAAACCTGTAAGGTTTTAAAATTTTAATTCAAATACTTCCTTTTATAATCCAGCGGGGTCATTCCGGTTACTTTTTTAAAGTGCCTGTAAAAATTAGAAACATTATTGAAACCGCAATCGAAGCAAATCATCTCAGTTGGCAATTTATTTTCGATTAAGAAGCGGCAGGCATGACTCACCCTGATTTCGATCAGAAAATCGTAGAAAGTCTTTTTCGTCATCAGCTTAAAGTAACGACAAAAAGAAGTCACGCTCAAATTGCTTAAGGAAGCCACTTCTTCTAAAGTGATATCCTTTTTATAATTACTCAAAGTATAATTGCAAATCTTATTAATGCGCAATGTTTCAGACTCATTGCTCTGGTAAAAAGTATTTTTACTCGTTACAATGGTCGAATATTCATCAGTTTCGGCCAATGTTTTTAAAATCGATAACAGGATAATAATCCGGTCGAGATTAGTAGCATCCACTGCAGCCCGCATTAAATCAATCAGTTTATCCTTCGCCTTTCCTTTAATCACCATTCCGCTTTTTGCCTTTTCAAATAGTTTTGGAATCAGGTAAGCCTCTGGCAAAGTGAGCATGTACTTGCCCAAACAATCGGGGAGAAAGTGGATCACCATTGCCTCGGTAGTTAAATCGGGGTTACCCTGAAAATACTCATCCTTGCAGCGCCAGGTATGTGGCAGGTTTTCACCCAGCAATACCATTTCATCAGGCACAAAATTACTGATGTTATCGCCGATAAAACGCACACCTTCACCCTTAATCACATAGTGTAATTCCAGCTCCGGATGGTAGTGCCAGATGTTGCCGAAATCGGGTTTAATATCGTGACGGATACTGAAAGAACTTTGCAGGGTAATGGGAACTTTATGAAAATGAGGTTTCATGATTTTAATTAAAAAATTTGGTTAGGTCTGCCATTTGATGTTTGTGCTTACACCAATTGCAAGAGCCTAATTTAGGGAGATAAATGATAATATCCTATATTAATTTGATAAAAAACATTATAAAATGCTGTATTTCATTGCTGAGTTTTGTATAGAGGCACAATGTCATAACCAAATTACAAACGAACAAATTATTTTCCTGTAAATTTTATGTTCATTAATAAAATATGAGACCAGATAAACCAAGCGAAATTCTTATCGTTTCCAGCGGAGACTTACGCCTTTCGGCAAACCAGAGTTGCTGGGAAGCACAAGCCGAAATGGAGCAAAAATTAACTGCCGCAATTGAGAAATTTGGCTGGACGGTTAAACGTGCACACCCTTACGATCCGGATAAAAAACATGGCTTTATCGATTCGCAAAGAATGGGTATGGATATCTTCAGGAAAATAGATCCTGAGCAGCCTTTAATCGTTGCAGAAAGCGTTTGGCAATACTCACACCATGTATTGGCCGGCTTAACTACCCATCGCGGCCCGATATTAACGGTTGCCAACTGGAGCGGACAATGGCCCGGATTGGTGGGTATGCTAAACCTGAACGGCTGCTTAACCAAAGCACAAATTCCGTACAGCACTTTATGGAGCGAGAATTTTACCGACGATTTTTTTAACGACGGTTTACAGGAATGGCTCACTACCGGCAAAGTTAGTTATGACCAAAGTCACGTTAAAAGTTTTGCGCTAAATAAAATTCCATCAAGCGATGATAAAAAAGGTCGCGACTTTGCCAAAAGCCTGAAAGAACGAAAAGTAATTATGGGTGTGTTTGATGAAGGGTGTATGGGTATGTACAATGCTATCATTCCCGATGAACTGCTGCACCGCACTGGTTTCTTTAAAGAGCGCCTTAGCCAGTCGGCATTATACGCGGCTATGCTTCAGGTAACTGATCAGGAAGCTGAAGGTGTTTTAAACTGGCTTTTGCAAAAAGGAATGACTTTTAACTGGGGCAATGAAGAAGCTACACAGTTAACGAAAAGGCAAACCCTCGAACAATGCCGCATGTATATTGCAGCACTGCGCATTGCTGATGAATTTAGTTGCGATACTATAGGCATACAATACCAGCAGGGATTAAAAGATTTAACTGTTTCAAGTGATCTGGTTGAAGGATTATTAAACAATGAAGATCGTCCGCCTGTATATGCGTTAAACGGCAAAGAACTTTATGCCAAAAAGGCTTTGCCTCATTTTAATGAAGTAGATGAATGTGCCGGCCTGGACGCTTTGCTAACCTACCAGCTTTGGCAAGAACTGGGTATTACAGGCGAAAATACCCTGCACGATATCCGCTGGGGCGAATATTACAAAGATGGCGAAATTGACGGCTTCGTATGGCTGTTTCTCATTTCGGGGGCAGCACCGCCTGCACATTTTATAAATGGTTATGCCGGCGCAAGCAGCGAGAGGCAACCGGCCATGTATTTCCGTTTGGGTGGTGGCTCGTTAAAAGGCATTAGCAAACCCGGTTTTATTGTATGGAGCCGCGTATATATAAAGGATAATGAATTACATTGCGATTTAGGTGTAGGCGAAGTAGTATCTTTACCAGAAGCCGAAACGAAAAGACGATGGGAGGGAACCACACCCGAGTGGCCAATTATGCAAGCCATTTTAAAGGGGGTAAGTCGCGACCAGCTAATGGCCCGCCACAAAGCCAACCACATACAGGTTGTGTATACCAATTACGAAGCCGGGGCACACGAAGCCTGCAGAATTAAAGCTGCTGCAATGGACGAACTGGGCATAAAAGTGCATTTTTGCGGAGATGTAAACCTTGAAAAAAAAAGAAATGCTAATTAAAAAATATAAAGAAATGAAATCACAGATTTTAGCCCTGTTGTTAACGTGCTTAGCTGCAACCACGGTTTTTGCTCAAAACAATGCCGTTGCCGATAAGACCGCCTATACCAAAACCATTACCGAGCGTGCTGCTAAAATTGTAGTACCCCTGGGTATTACCGATACTAAAAAAGCAGAGAAAGTTACGGTAATCATCAGAGATCAATACAGTAACCTGAATGATATTTATACCGCGAGAGATCTTGAGGTTAAAGAAATTAAAGAAAAGAACAAAGACAATAAAGTATTGAGGGATTCGGCGCTAGCCAAACAAAACCGTGCAGTAGAGGCATCGTTGGCCAAACTTCATAAAAAATACATCAGTAAACTATCTGCGCAATTAAACAGCGAGCAAATTGAAGGTGTTAAAAACGGAATGACTTATGGCGTACTGCCGCTTACCTACAAAGCTTATCAGGAAGAGATACTTACATTAACCGACGAGCAGAAAAAACAAATTCTGGTTTGGTTAACCGAAGCCCGCGAGCGCGCCATGGATGCAGAATCGTCGGATAAAAAACATGCCTGGTTCGGAAAGTACAAAGGCCGCATCAATAATTACCTTTCGGCAGCAGGTTACGACCTTAAAAAAGAAGGTATTGAATGGGAAAAAAGGCGTAAATTAAAGGCTCAGGGCAACTAATTTTAATCAGGCCCGGTGCCTGAAAATTTTTTATCATTTTTTATTTAAGAATATTTCATTTATATATGAATTTATCCTTATATTGTATCAACTAATAATTGATTAAACAACTTGAAGCGAGGAGATTAGTTCGGAAGCATAAAACGGCTTAGTATTCCATCGCTTTAAGTTTAAAACAATAACTATACTCCTTGGCGATAAGGCGTATTCCTAACCAAATTTTTAACGCAAAATCAAAAACTATGAGCCAATTTTACAAAAACTCACATTAGGAAAGATCTGTTTAACGCAATCTGAAAAATTGCCTAACTAGCAAGCCGTAAAAAGCAAAAAACAAACACCCACCTTTACCGGAAAACATTATTAATTAAACAGTACTCAGCAGCTTCAGATCCTGCTCAGCACATTTATCACTACCAGCTAAAATGTTGCATGCTATGCGCGGCTTCATTGATATGGATATAATTAATACTAAAAAACTAACCAAATAACTAATATGAACTTAAAATTTCTACGTAAATTATCTTGGGTGTTAGCGCTCCTGACAATTATCAGTATTTCGTTGTTTGCACAGCAACGGCAAATTACGGGTAAGGTTGTCGACAAGAAAGACGGCCAGCCTGTCCCCGGCGTAACCGTTGGTATACGCGGTAAAACCAATAATGTAAGCACCAACGATAAAGGCGAATTCGCGTTGGTAGCCGATCCATCAACTGATGCACTAGTTTTTTCTTATGTGGGCTACGTGAGACAGGTAATTCCGCTGGCCGGCAAAACCAATATAATGGTAAGCTTTGTAGAAGATGCACAAAGTTTAGATGAAGACGCAGTTGTGGTTATTGGTTATGGAACAAAAAAAAGGAGCGAAGTATTAGGAGCAGTAGCAACTATAACCGGAGCTGAAATTCAAGATGTTCCGGCCCCAAATTTAGCAGGTGCTATGCGAAACAGAATTGCGGGTGTTGGCGTTAGTCAAGCATCAGGCAGACCTGGTGCACCAATTACCTTTAATATCAGAAATTCAACCGTTTCAGAGCAAGCAGGATTGAATGGCGCTACAGCAGAGCCCTTGTATGTGGTAGATGGAATAATAGTTAGCCGCGACGCCTTTGATAACATTGATGCTTCGATGGTAGAAAATCTAACCTTTCTGAAAGATGCTTCGGCCTCAATCTATGGTGCTTCTGGTGCAAAGGGTGTAATTTTGGTTACCACGAAGAAAGGCAGAATTGGCAAACCAAGTATTACCTACAATGGCTACTTAGGTGTTTCGGATGCGGCAAAAGTACCAGAAATGTTATCCGCATACGATCAGGCTGTACTTTTAAACGACACTTACAGAATGCAGAGTGCTTCTCAATCACTGTTTTTTGCCCCTGCAGATTTGGAATACCTTAAAACATTAAATTACAAAAGCTGGTACGATGAAGTTTGGCAGGCAGCAGCTACTCAACGGCATAATGTGAGTATTTCTGGTGGAAGTGATAAAATTACTTTTTTTGCAGGAGGTAGTTATCAAAGTGAAAATGCTAACTACGCAGGAATGAAATTTGATAAATATAGTTTCAGAAGTGGTGTGGTGGCTACGGTAGCCAAAGGCTTAAAGGCAGATGTGAATTTTAATGTTGACTATGGCACAAGAGAGCAACATCATAACGCAAACGATCAGGATAACAACTTTTTCGAGAAAATTATAACCACCCCAATGTGGGTACCTATTAGTATTAATGGAAACTTTGTCAATTATAACGGGGTTAATAATAATAATTTAAACCCACAAGCAGTAGCTGAGTCAGGCTATTACAATAACCGGAGCAATAAAGGATATCGCATTAATACGAGTTTAACGTATGAACCGACTTTCTTAAAAGGATTTGTTGCTAAATTTCAGATCTCTCAGGCAAGTGGATCTGCTAAGAGCACGCAGTATATTCCTCCATATAGGCTATATAACTATGCTAGAATGGGGAATAATAATGAATTGTTCACTGATCAGCTGGTTAATACCTCTCCAACATCTTTTTATGTTGAGCCAACAAATGCAGCTAGCGCAACAATCACCCCAGGTGTTTCAGAAAACAATAGTTATCAGGGATTTTTAACATTGCAATACGGAAGAACCTTTGGCAAACACACGGCAAATTTGCTGGTAGGTGGTGAACAGAGCGAAGGTAATTCGCAGGCATCTACTGTTCGTTATACGAACCAATTAATTCCTGGAACAGATCAATACTGGGCATTTGACGCTTCAACTTTAACCCGTCAGGATTTTTCAAGAACAGCGACATCAAAACGTTCATTTTTTGGTCGTTTTGATTATGATTTCAACAAAAAGTATTTATTAGAGGTTATTGCGCGTGTTGATGCATCATCTCAATTTGCGACTGGAAATCGCTGGGGCGTTTCTCCAAACGCAGGTTTGGGCTGGGTAGTTAGTCAGGAAGAATTCTTTAAAAACAGTAAAGCACTAAGTTTCATTAATTTCTTAAAAATTAAGGCAAATGTTGGACTTACCGGTGATGACAGGATTGGAAACCGTTTATGGCAGGATAGGTTCTTAATCGATGTAACCAACGGTTATTTATATGGCAACTCTACTCAAAACAGTTTAAACCGTTCACGTTTGGCTAATCCTGATATTACCTGGGAGAAGAAAAGAACCATTAATATTGGTTTAGAAACATCGATGTTTGATAATAAACTTGATTTTAGTGTTGAGGTATTCCAAAACAGAAATTACGATGCCTTTGATTTGGGAGGCAATAACAGTTATCCGTTATGGTTTGGTACTGCGGCACCAATTATTAACTACAGAGAAACTTACAACTGGGGATCAGAATTCAGCATTGGATACAAAGCAAATCTCACATCAGATCTTAAACTGAGTACCAATGTGAATTTTAGCTATGGCAATTCAGTTGTCACCAGAACATTATACGCTCCAGGTAACTTATTTAATAACATAGCTAACGATTGGCTGATCGGGTTTGGCACGGATCCACGGGTATACAACTCTAACAACATTGGTTTAAAATCAATCGGAATGTTCAGAACCCAGGCTGAAGTTGATTCATGGATGGCCAAATATCCTAATTACAGATTATACGATCGCGTACCTCAGCCAGGCTGGTTGTATTACGAAGATACAAATGGTGATGGCGTAATTTCTGACAGCGATATGTTACCGATTTACAAGAGCACTAATCCATTTCTGGCAACAGGCATCTCGCTTAATTTAACCTATAAGAATTTTGCTTTAAGCACCAATATTAACGCACAATTTGGCGGGAAGGCATTTTATGACAGCAGAGCGAGAACAGCACCTGCAGCCAATAGAAATACGTTAACTATCTGGCAGGATCGCTGGACATCAGAAAATCCAATGGCTGGTAAATATCCACGTTTTGACGACCCTTCTTTATCTAAAAACTCTGATTTCTGGGCGGTAGATGGAACAATGATTCGGATTAATACCATGACATTAAGTTACAAAGCACCGACCTCGTTTACCAATAAATTAGGTATTGGCAGTGTACGTATCATGCTAACTGGAAATAACTTATGGACAATTGTTAACCCGCTCCCTTATAAGGATCCATATACTTCGAGTGCATGGGATTATCCAATATTGAGGACGCTATCGCTGGGTTTGAGTGTTAACTTATAATTTTTTGAGTAATGATTAAGCAAATTAAAAATAACATAAAAAGGGCAGCAATTGTACTAACGCTTGCCGCATGTTTGCAAGCTTGTGTAAACAAAGATGAATTTTTCCTTTTACCTGATACCGAAGGCATAGACCAGGCGATATGGGATAACGAAGGATCTGTACAATTACACCTCAATAGGGTATATGATGTCGTTATTCCTGCATTTCCCTTACAGGTGATTCCAGACCGATATGCAGTGCATTTGGCCAGTGATGAAAATTATTTTCCAAATGGAGATGCTAACGAACGTGCTGCATTGGGTATGGAAGGTGTAGTTGGCGTTAATGACGTTAGATTTGTGGGAAACCAATACCGTGGTAACCCAGGAGACAATAAGTATTGGGATATTGCCAGATGTAATGATGCCATTACCAACATTCCAAAAGGAACCATGGCAGCCGACAGGCAGCGCATCTTATTAGGTCAATATTATGCTTTAAGGGCAATGACCTATTTTGAATTGGTAAAAGTGTATGGTGGTGTTCCGTTAATTTTAGAGCAACAGCTTGCAGATAATGTTTACGCTGGCGGTAGAAAAAGTGCCAGAGAATGCTTTGCAGCAATTATTTCAGACCTAAATACCTCCATGCAAATGCTAGAAGGATTTAACCCGGCAGATGGTGATGGAAGAGGTAAAATCACCAAACTCATTGCTGCTTGTCTAAAGGCTAAGGTTTTATTTTACTGGGCTAGTCCACAATTCAATCCTACTAATGATGGGAAGCATCCTTATCAGGCATCGAGATGGACTGATGCATTAACAGCTAATAAGGAAGCTTATGATTTATGTATAGCTGCCGGAAAAAAGCTAATGCCTAATTACATTGATATTTTCAGAGTAGAAGGAACTGCCAACACAGAAGCTATTCTGGTAAGAACCTATTCGAATACGATTGCGAATAGGGGGCATAACGGCGAGTCTCGCAACCGACCTACATCAGAGCAAGGTTCTTATAGCGCCTTGTATACGCCAACAACAAAAATGCTCGATGCCTATCCGATGAAAGATGGTAAACCAAGAGGAACATCTGCAACCTATCCTTACGATGCTGTAATGTTCTGGCAAAATCGCGATCCAAGATTTGACGCAACTTTTGCTACAAATGGAAGCTTATACCCGCTAAGTGGCAATACAACCAGAAAACAATGGACTTACAATACTGCTATAAATGAATCAAACGGAAATGCAGTTTACGTAAAACGCTTCACTAGCCCGGCATTAACAGCAGGTGCAGTAAGTTATTCAAATGGTGTAGGGGGAAGTGGCATGGATTGGATTGATTTAAGATTTGCAGAAGTGATGCTAAATTATGCAGACTGCCTGAATGAAACCGGGAATATATCAGGGGCAAAAGATCTGGTTAGACAGATCAGAGTGAGGGCAGGAATTGTACAAGGTGATGCTGATTACGGTTTAGGACTGGCAGGTAGTACAGCTGATTTACGCACTTTGATTTTAGGCGAACGTCAAATCGAATTTGCGTTCGAAAATAAACGGAATGCTGATCTGAGAAGATCGCGTACCTTCCATTTATTAACTGGAAACATGTCTAAGTTAGAAGTAGCATTGGTTAATCCGCCGGCAGGCGCTGACCTGAAAGACAAAGGTGTTTTAGAAGCCGTAACCAATGGTGTAATGTTTAGAGAAACCTTAAATATCAACGATAAAACTACTTATCAAAAATATTTCAGAAACATTACTACCACGCCAAATTTTGGGGCATACAGCATTCCGGAATTTCACTATTTCTATACTTTTCATAATGATTTTGTGAATTTCGGAGCTAACATCCTTCCAACAATTGGATGGCCTGGAGGTACTTTCGATCCATTAGATTAAACCAGGAAATAATCAACTCAGATATCTGATTTAAAAAGATTAAAAATGAAAACTAAAAATATTCAAAAGCTATTCCTGATTGTATTAAGTGCGTTCCTATTCGCATCTTGCAAAAAGGAAGCAGAAAACATATTTACCATGTTTACGGATGTAACTGTAACTTTTAATAACAGCGATCCACGCTGTGTTACCGATTATAAAGTGGTAAATGATAAAGAAGAGGTATGGATTGATTTCACCATCAATTCAGCAAATGAAGATATGTATTCTTATGTGGTAGAAACTTCCGCCGGAACAGCGCAACCGTCACGTATTACCTATCCGATTACAGATGCAACTAAACGCAGAAGTTTTTCATTCATTTATAAAATTCCAAACACTTCTTATCCAGCTCTACGCGACGGAAAGCAAAGTTTCAGAATTTATGCCTTAAATGAGAAGGGAATATATATTGGAGATGGTTATAAAAAAGTAACCATTGATGTAAATCCGAGTTATATGATTTATGCTAACAGAGATATCTATTTACCAGATACAGTTGGTAAAGTGCTCCCATCTTTCATTTCACTGAACGATGCTTCTACATACAGTTATAGTAATGGATCCGCTAATTCAGCAAAAATAGATTTTGGCATCTACAGGACGATGTATAAAGATGCGCAGGGAAATACATTGTATGCCGTAAATTTATATAACACCAGCGCACCGGCAACAACATTCCCCATTTATGATGTAAGTACCTGGCAAAAACGCTTGACCAAATTTAGTGCTCCGGTTACCAGTCAGGGAACAATATTTTTAACAAGTGCCATTTCCGGATCAACTATAGAAACACTTGCAAAGGCACGAACCATTAATTTAAATGCAACAGTTGCTACTACTGCAGCTGCAGGTTTGGCAGCGGGCAATGCCGTCTTTTTCTTGACTCCAGAGGGTAAATACGGCATGTTGTTAATTAATTCCGTTACTTCCGATTATGAAAAACGGCCATACATTAACGTGAGCATAAAAGTACAACGGTAGACAAGCTTTATCACGGCGGTTAGCACCGCCACAATTTTATATATTTGGTTAGAAGAAAAAGGGAGCAGCGAGTGCTCTCTTTTTTTGTTTGTTACCGATATTAAAAAATAATATGCGCTTAGCAAAAGCCCTTTAGCTACAGCCAGTTCAGGCAGCAATAGCATTTCTGCGATGCAAAAACAATGCATTGAAGATCAATTCTCCGGAATAGATTAAAAAATACCTGCTTTTCCTTTGTAAATCTTTCTTTACCAAAACTTCAAAATAAACGTCCAAACAACGTTTTTAAACACTCTAAATGTTAAATTTATCGATTTAACACTTTTTTATTTAAATATTAAATTTATATATGAATTTAATACTTACCTTGTACTTAGCATTTAATATTGTTGAGTACAGCTTATACCAGTAACTAGCGACTGATAATATCTTATAACAATTAGATAACATTCTGTCGAAAAAGAGTATAATCTGTCAGCAAATTTGAATTAAATATACTTTCTAACCAAAAATTAAATACTGAGATCAAAACAAAACATGAGCCAAATCATCAATTCTGTTTTTAGCCGTTTTTGCGAAGAACTAAAAAATCTGATTATTTCTGATGCTTTGTTAAAATCAAATAAGACAAGAAAAAGCAAACATTATTTTCTCTATCTCAGATTAGCGCACTCCAATTAACAAGCAAAATTAAACGAAGAAATACACCGGTATGTTGATCGGAACAAATCGTGTAAAAGAATTAAAAACTAACCAAATAATAAGATGAACTTAAAATTTTTGCAAAAAATTTCTTTGTCCTTGCTATTTACGTTGCTGGCAAGCACAATACTCTTTGCACAAGACCGAAAGGTTACCGGTAAGGTTGTTGATCAGGCAGACGGGCAGGGGATTCCCGGCGTAAACGTAAGCTTAAAAGGAGTACCGAGCAACGTGAGCACCAACTCTGATGGTGTATTTACGATACAGGTAAAATCAAACAGCGATGTATTGGTTTTCTCTTACATTGGTTACGTACGCCAGCAAATTACCGTTGGCACCCAAACCAATTTTAACGTTAAACTGGTATCCGACAATAAAAATCTCGAAGATGTTGTTGTTGTAGGTTACGGCACACAGAAAAAAGTTACTTTAACCGGTGCTGTTTCAACCGTAAACATGAAAACGATAGAAGATGTGCCGGCCTTATCTTTGAGTGCTGCACTGCGTGGAACTGTTCCCGGCTTATCTATTTCTGGTGGTACGCAGCGTCCGGGGCAGGGAACTTCCATTCAGGTTCGTAATCCTGTGGTATATTCTAAAGATAGTCAGCAAGGTACTAATCCCATCTTTGTAATTGATGATGTAATCAGAACCCAGGCCGATTTCGACCTTTTGGATCAAAACGTGGTAGAAAGCGTTTCGGTATTGAAAGATGCTGAGGCAGCCATTTATGGGGTTTCGGGTGCAAATGGTGTGGTAATTGTAAGAACCAAAAGAGGGAAAATGGGTGCGCCACGCATTAACTTCAGTAGCTCTGTAGGTTTTTCTGATGCCACCAAACTCCCTACCATGATGACCGGTTTACAATTGGGTAATTTCGTAAACGATTACCTAAATGCCCAGGTTTATCAGCAAACCAGCGCCGGGGTATTAACCAATAAAATTGTAAATGCCAACGGTTATATCGAAACAGCAGGTGTTGCCGAGCCAACAAGAACCCTTACACAATGGAATACACCGGATGAACTTGACTATTATGCCCAAAACAACCACAACTGGTTACAAGAGGCCTTTCAAACTTCAAATATGTATCGCCAGGCATTAAACATCAGCGGCGGTACCGATAAGGTTACCTATTTTGTTGGTGGCGATTATATTACTCAAAATTCGAACTTCAAAGGTGTTAATTCGAGCAAATATGGTTTAAGGGCAAGCATTGATGCTAAACTATCGAAACGTTTAACCGTATCGACCTCAATCAGTGCCGACGTTTCATCTTCACGCAGTTATTATTACAAATTAAACAGTACTTCAGAAAGTTTAGATAACGATGTGGCTACCTTGCAAAATGTTAACCCATGGTCTGAATATTTCATCAATGGAAATCCGGTAATCCTGGGGGCTAGTAATACCGGTGGTTTAGAGAACATTAATTTCTTCCTGATCCAGAATTCAGACAACTTTACGAGTTCCAAATCGTATGTAATGAATATGCTGGGTAAGGTTAATTATGAAATTCCTGGCGTTAAAGGCTTAACCGCTACAGCTACATTGAATAAAAACATCAACAGTACTAATGGCAAACAGTACGGTACAACTTTTAACTATTATAAATACTCGGGCTTAGGTGCCAATAACCACATCCCGGGCGGAACACTTCAGGGGGTATTCCCAATTAAAAATGGCGATAGGATCAGACTTAATCCGGTTTTCTCTGACAATTATCAGTTAAACGCGGGCCTAAACTACAACCGGTCTTTTGGTAAACACAATATATCTGCCCTTGCGCTTTTCGAGCAACGCGAACTTTCATCAGAAGGTGTTGCTGCAATGGCCGAAGGTATTGTAACCGGTGGCTTACCATACCAAAATTTCACCGTGGGTACGCAAACCTCAAATCAGTCTGGTCAGGTTAGCGAAACAGGTTTCCAATCGCTAATTACCCGCTTAAACTACGATTACGATAATAAATACCTGTTGCAACTGGTATATCGCAGAGACGGTAGTTCGAGGTTTGCACCAGGGCATAATTGGGGCGGCTTCCCGGCAGCATCAGCTGGATGGGTAGTATCGCAGGAAAAATTCTTCAAAGACAACGTTAAATTTATCGATCTCTTTAAATTAAGGGCTTCGGTAGGCTTAACCGGTACTGATGCAACTAAAGCTTATCAATACCTTGCTTCGTATAATTTAGGTACAGGAAGCAGTGGGGGCGCTGTTTTTAACGAAATCGATAGAAGTATTGCCATCAAAACCAACATTGCCATTCCGAACGAACTGGTAGTGTGGGACAAATACCTGAAAACCAATTACGGTTTTGACCTGGGTTTCCTTAAAAATAAACTAACCATTTCCGGAGATTATTTCTGGACACATGGTTACAACTTACTCTCTACGCTAACTTCCTCAGTACCTGCGCTAATTGGTGCTGCAGTGCCTACCGAAAACTTTGCCAAAGCCAATATGTTTGGTTACGAGTTTAGTGCTACATACCGCGATCAGGCAGGTAAATTTAACTACAGTGTTACACCATTTTACACCTGGAACGACAATAGAAACATTAAGTATGATGTTTCTGCAGCGCAGTTGGGCACTATTGATGACAATACAGGATATTCGAGCGACAGAGGTATAATTGGTTACAAATCTTTGGGCATTATCCGCACACAGGCAGAAGCTGATGCCATTATTGCACAAAGAATTAACGGCTCGGCAGTACAAAATGATCCCAAAAAAGTTAAAATCCTGAACGACATTTTGCAGCCTGGTATGATTAACTACGAGGATGTTAACGGCGACGGCGTTATTGATACGAAAGACAGACAGTTTGTTACCACCAGACAAAACAACCACAATAACTTAGGTTTGAATTTTAACCTTGGCTATAATGGTTTAAGCTTAAATGTGGTAATGGGCATGTCGTGGGGTGGCAAAACCAGTATTGGCGGTTTAAAACCTAGTGGAACAAGTGCTTCGGCTTACGGCAACAGGCCATCTTACTGGACCGACCACTGGACTCCGACCAATACCAATGCAGCTTATCCAAATCCATATTTTTCGAGTATTTACGAAACAACAGATTTTTGGCTGGTTTCTGCTACACAACTTAGCATTACCAATGCCAATCTGGCTTACACCATTCCAACCAGGTTTACCGAAAAATTCGGTATTGCAAGCATAAGGGTATTTGCACAAGCTACCAATCCGGTTCAGTTTATTAATCCTTTCCCTGGTAAATACAGAGATTTTGCCAGTCCGGTGGGTACTTACCCAACGCTTAAAACATATTCATTCGGTTTAAATGTTGGCCTTTAATCATTAATTGTCATGAAAAAGATTTATATATTAATAGTTGCAGCCTGCTCAGCATCATTCATGTTTACCAGCTGTAAAAAAGTGCTCGAAAAGCAAGATTTAGGTAGTTTTACAGCCGATCAGGTTTACAACGATTCTACCACAACAAAATTAAGTATCGATTACATTTACAGCCAGAACCAACCTTCGTGGTTTGGTAATGTTGGTGGTTTAAGTGCCTCGGTTAATTCACTTTCCGATGAGCAATATGGTGATAATGTTTTTGTAAAAGGAACAGCTACAATTGAATCCGTTACCGATTTAGGCAATACCAATACAGCTGGTAATTATGTCAAAATCAGAACCATAAACATGTTCATCAGAGATGTGAATGCTGGTACACTGGATCCGGCTGTAAAGAAAAGATTTATTGCGCAAGCCTATTTTTGGAGAGCTTTCAGGTATTTTGAGTTGGTAAAACTATACGGAGGCGTACCTGTGGTATTAACTCCACTTGATGCCGTTGGCGAAGAAGCAAAAAAAGCAGCACTTTTGCCCCGCAATACCACTTCCGAAACATTTGCTCAGATTGCCAGAGACCTTGATTCATGTATCAAATACATTCCGGTAAAATGGCCAAAAAATGATGACTATGGCCGTGTAACAAAAGGTGCAGCACAAGCTTTCAAAGGCCGTGTATTATTAACATTTGCTTCGCCCGAATTTAACCCGGGTAACCTGGCTTCGAGATGGCAGGATGCTTATACCGCCAATACACAGGCTATAGCTACACTTTCTACCAACGGTTTTGGTCTTTATAATAAATTTGATGCCAGCATGTGGACCACCGAAGGCAGCGCCGGAGGAAGTACACCACGTAATCCGGAAGCCGTTTTTGCTACACTTTATAATACCGGTACAACTGATATTGGGCAGAACAACAATACCTATCCAAATGCAACTGTTCCAAAATACATTGGTAGTACAGGTGGTTCAAATTTACCTACCTGGGATATGGCCCTGGCTTTTCCAATGAAAGATGGAAAGGATGCAGGCAGTTCTACAAAATACGCATACAACCTCGCTACATTTTACAAAGACCGCGATCCAAGGTTCGATCAAACCATAGCTTATAATGGTTGTAACTGGCCGCTTGCAGGTAATTCATCATACAGGTTGTGGACCTATTATTATACAAACGATAAAAATGTACTGGCCACTACAGAACCTTCTGGCGCTACCTCTTCGGGTTTATATTTAAGAAAAGGAATAGATCCGGCTTTAACACTGGCCACTTTTCAAAATGCCGGAACAGATTGGATAGAGATCAGGTATGCAGAAGTAATGCTAAACCTGGCAGAGTGCGCAGCAGAAACCGGCCAGAGCCAGGAAGCTTATACCAATTTGGTGAATATCAGAAAAAGGGCAGGTATAGAAGCAGGAGCGGATGGATTATATGGATTAACAGCCGGTTTAAGCGGAAATGATTTGGTGAATGCAATTATTAAAGAAAGACAAATTGAACTTGCCTTTGAAGGTAAACGCTTTTGGGATTTAAGAAGACGTAAACTATTGGAAAGCACCTTAAATGGAAAAAGAAGATTGGGTGTAACCATAGTACTCAAAAACACAGGTACCAAAACAGACTATATTTCTGGTACAAGAGATGCTTCAGCAAATACTAACCTGGATGCATTATACACCGCAAGCTTTACGGTAAGCACAAAACAGCTTGATACTTATAATATTGCCTATCAATCAGGCGTATACTTTTTTGGTATCCCTACGGTATCGCTAAACAACAACGTTAACCTGCAGCAAAACAATACCTGGGGTGGAGCATTCGACCCGCTAAAGTAAACGCTGATAGTTTTTTTGGGGCGGTTTGCTCATCGCCCCGGTTTTTTTATAATTGGTTTGGAAAAGGAAACATTAATCTGTTTCCTTTTTTCATTTAAGAATGTTACATTTATATATGAATTTTATTTATATCTTGTAACAGGGTTGAGAGAATGAATTTGATTTGTTACAGCTAATATTATCAATTGGTAATATTATACAAAACATAGCCAAAATTATACAGTAAACCACCCCAATTTGCATGCAACTTTGAAATATAATATACTTTCTAACCAAAATACTAACAAAGGATAAACAAAGAAATGAGCCGCAATTTTTAATAAATTTGTTCAGGCATTCCTGCTAACCAAAAATATTTGCGTAAATTCTTTCGCTTCCCAAACAAGCAAAACACAAATGAAAAAGAACCTTTTAAATCTGTTGGTTGCAACAGCATTAACGCTCCCGGTAAATTATGCATTTGCGCAATATCCAAACATCCCGGCCGACATTAAAAAATCATCAGATTCTATGATGAAAGAGGCCTATCATCAATCGGATATTGCCTGGGAAAAAGCTAAGCCAATTATGGAGAAAGAGGCCAAAATGGGCAAACCTTATATTCCATGGGCAGGCCGTCCCACTGATTTACCACAATCAGAGCTTTTGGCTTTCCCGGGTGCTGAAGGTGGTGGTGCCTATAGTTTTGGCGGTCATGGCGGTAGGGTTATTGTGGTAAAAAACTTAAACGATAAGGGGCCTGGTTCTTTGCGCGATGCCTGCGAACAGGGAGGTGCCCGCATTGTAGTTTTCAATGTAGCAGGTATCATCCGCTTAAAAACACCGCTGATTATTCGTGCACCTTATATTACCATTGCCGGTCAAACTGCACCTGGCGATGGCGTTTGTGTTGCCGGCGAATCGGTTTGGTTAAATACACACGACGTAATTGTACGCTTCATGCGTTTCAGAAGGGGCGAAACTTTTGTGGGCCGCAGGGATGACGCCATAGGTGGTAACCCGGTGGGTAATATCATGATCGACCACGTTTCGGCCAGCTGGGGTTTAGACGAGAACATGTCGATGTACCGCCATATGTACAATGATAGTACTGGTAAAACCGAAGAAAAACTGGGCACTGTAAATATCACCATCCAAAACTCGATCTTTTCTGAAGCCTTAGATTACTGGAATCACGCCTTTGGTAGCACTTTAGGTGGCGAGAACTGTGCCTTTGTTCGTAACCTTTGGGCCGATAACGGTGCGCGTAACCCTTCAATCGGCTGGAACGGTATTTTCAACTTCGCCAATAATGTGGTATTTAACTGGAACAACCGCTCAACTGATGGCGGCGATTATACTGCACAATATAATATCATCAACAACTTTTATAAACCAGGTCCGGTTACCGAACTTGGCGATCCAATCAGCTACCGCATTTTAAAGCCAGAATCGGGCCGTAGTAAATTACCTTATGTGGTATTTGGCAGGGCTTATGTTAATGGCAACATCATCGAAGGAAACGAAAAAGTAACCCGCGATAACTGGAATGGCGGTGTACAAATGGAAGATAAAAAAGGAGGCTTAATGTCTTTCGAAACGGCAAGCAAATATTTTCCGGCCATGAAAGCACAAAAACCTTTCCCAATGCCTAAAATCAGCATTATCCCAACACTACAGGCTAAAGATTATGTACTGGCCAACGCTGGTGCTACTTTACCTAAACGCGATCCGGTTGATACCCGTGTAATTAAACAGGTGGCTACCGGTAAAATCGAAGTTCATCCTGAAGCCAAACCTTCAGCTTTTCAGTTCGAACACCGCCGTTTAGCTAAAGATTCTTACAAACAGGGCATTATTACCGAAATTTCGCAGGTAGGTGGTTATCCTGAATATAAAGGAACACCTTACAAAGATACTGATGATGATGGTATGCCAGATGCTTACGAAATCAAAAACGGCTTGAACCCTAAGGATGCTACCGATGCCACTAAAATCACCAAAAGTGGTTATTCGAACATCGAAGTATACTTAAATAGCGTGGTTCCGGTTTCAATTGTAAAACCTAACACTAAATAATATGCGCACCTGGAGCTCAATTTTTAGCGTACTGGCCCTTTGTGCCGTAGGAAATGTAGCATTTGCACAATATCCGGTAATACCTGAGGCGATGGAAAAGAAAGCCGATTCGCTTTTAAACAGCATAGAAGAGAAATCGGATCTTCAGTTCCTGAAGGTAAAATCAATTATCGATGAGGAGGCCAAACATGGCAAACCCTATATTCCATGGGCAGCCAAACCCAGCGATTTACCTCAATCCAAACTAGTTGCCTTTCCGGGTGCCGAGGGTGGCGGCGCTTATTCATTTGGCGGTCGCGGGGGTAAAGTTTACGTTGTAAGCAATTTAAACGATTCGGGCAAGGGCAGCCTGCGCGAAGCCTGCGAACAGGGCGGTGCCAGGATTATCGTTTTTAACGTATCAGGGATCATCAAACTTAAAACACCATTGATTATCCGCGCACCGTACATTACCATTGCAGGCCAGAGTGCCCCGGGTGATGGCGTTTGTATTGCCGGCGAATCGGTTTGGATCAATACACATGATGTAGTAATCCGCTACATGCGTTTCCGCAGAGGTGCTACAGATGTAACCCGCAGGGATGATGCCATTGGGGGCAATCCGGTAGGGAATATCATGATCGACCACGTTTCGGCAAGCTGGGGACTGGATGAAAACATGTCGATTTACCGCCATGTTTATGATAAAAAAGATGGTTCTAAGCCCGAAAAGCTACCTACTGTGAACGTAACCATTCAAAACTCTATTTTTTCGGAGGCTTTAGATACTTACAACCATGCTTTTGGCAGTACCATCGGCGGTTTGAACAGTACTTTTATGCGTAATCTCTGGGCATCCAATATCAGCCGTAATCCATCAGTTGGTATGTATGGTGACTTTGGCTTTGCCAATAATGTAATCTTCAACTGGTGGAACCGCAGTGCAGATGGAGGAGATAATGCTTCTTTTTATAGTTTCGTTAACAACTACTACAAACCAGGACCTATTACACCTGCCGGCGAACCGATTTCTTATCGTATCTTAAAGCCAGAATCGGGGAGAGACAAGAAATTTGCCAACGAATTTGGTAAAGCCTACGTTACCGGAAATATTACTGAGGGCAATCCAAAAGTAACCCAAAACAACTGGGATGGTGGTGTACAACCAGAAACTAAGCGCGACAAACAAAAACTGCTCGATTCGATGCGTGTTGATAAACCTTTGCCAATGGCGAAAATTTCAATCATCGACACTAAAAAAGCTTACGATTATGTACTGGCTAATGCCGGAGCAAGCTTGCCGGTTCGTGATGCTGTTGACCAACGCATTGTAAAACAGGTTAGCACAGGCAAAATAGAACACGTAGAAGATGGGAAACTGCCGGCTAAACAAAGTTATGTTAAACGACGCTTACCAGCCGATTCGTATAAACAAGGCATCATTTCGGATATTGCCCAGGTTGGCGGTTATCCTGAATACAATGGAAAACCTTATTTGGATACCGATCAGGATGGTATTCCGGATGCCTGGGAAACTAAGCATGGCCTCAACCCGAAAGATGGAAAAGATGCCGCAAGCATTACAAAATCGGGTTATGCCAATATTGAAGTGTATTTGAATAGTTTAGTTGATATTAGTAAAGTTAGGCCATAGTTAAATCGTCATTGCGAGGCACGAAGCAATTCTACTACGATAGCGCTTGCTTTAAGATTGCTTCGTGCCTCGCAATGACGTAAACGATAACAAAAACATAAATGCCAAAAACTAACCACATATTAAAGGCACCACCACTTAAAACCATCTCCATTCTGGTGATTGCGTTTTTAGTGAGCCAGGTATCCTTTGGTCAGAAAACCAAGCCAGTTGAGCCACCAAAGCCCATATTTAAGGGTAAAGATGGTAAAATGGCGTACACTGCTGATGCCCAGGGAAACCGCATTCCCGATTTTTCTTATGCCGGTTACATGGCTGGCGAAAAAGTTATTCCCACGGCTACAGTTAAAATTGTGGTTCCGGTGGTTGAGGGCGATGCGACTCCGTATATTCAGCGTGCTATTGATATGGTTTCTGCGCTGCAACCGGGCAAGGATGGTTTACGTGGTGCAGTTTTATTAGAAAAAGGAACTTATCAGGTTGCCGGAACCTTAAAAATTTCGGCTTCTGGTGTAATCATCAGGGGGAGCGGAATGGGGGAGAATGGCACCAGGATTTTCGCTACCGGTTTAGATCGTATTGGCCTGATCAGGATCCTGGGCAAAAACAATAAAATTCAACAAGCGGCAGTTGCCATTACCGATACGTATGTGCCTGTTAATGCCATGCAACTTACGCTGGCCGATGCAAATGGCTTTAAAGTAGGCGATAGAATTACAATACAACGTCCATCCACAAAAGAGTGGATCGAAACCTTAAAAACGGTAGAATTTGGTGGTGGCGAAAGTGCGCTCGGCTGGAAACCCGGTACTAGAGATATTTTCTGGGACCGTAAAATTACCGCCATCAACGGATCAACAATTACTTTCGATGCGCCCATTACTACTGCACTCGATGCTAAATTTGGTGGTGCAACTGTTGCTAAATACAAATGGGATGGCCGGATTGCACAGGTTGGTATTGAGCACCTAAAACTCGAATCAGATTACCACAAAGACAATATTAAAGACGAATATCATCGCTGGACGGCTATCTGCATCGAAAACGCAGAAGATGCCTGGGTACGCCAGGTTGTTTTCGAGCATTTTGTAGGTTCTGCAGTGAATGTTCTGGCAACGGCCAAAAGAATCACTGTTGAGGATTGTAAATCCTTAGCTCCGGTTTCTGAAATTGGTGGCGAACGACGCAATACCTTTTTAACTACAGGCCAGCAAACGCTTTTCCAAAGATTATATTCAGAATATGGCTACCACGATTTCGCGGTTGGTTTTTGCGCACCCGGACCTAATGTTTTTGTACAATGCCAATCGTATTTACCATTTAGTTTTAGCGGCGCTTACGATAGCTGGGCTTCAGGAGTGTTGTTCGATATCGTCAATATTGATGGGCAGGCATTAAGTTATCTCAACCGTGGTCAGGATGGCCAGGGAGCAGGCTGGAGTGCTGCAAACAGTGTTTTTTGGCAATGTAGTGCAGCAAGGGTCGACAATTACCAGCCACCCACTGCGCAAAACTGGGCTTTTGGTACCTGGGCACAATTTGCAGGTAACGGTTACTGGGACATGTCGAACGAGCAGATCCAGCCCCGTAGTTTGTATTATGCCCAGTTAAAAGACAGGTTAGGCAACAGCGTTGATGCCCGAACCTTTGTACTCCCGGTTGAAACCGAAGCATCGAGCAGTCCGCCTGTTGATGTTGCCCTTAAACTCACCAAACTGGCTTATAAACCTGCGTTAACTTTATCCGAATATATCGATTCGGCAACAGAAAGAAATAAAATCCCAACCGATAAAGGTCAGGCTAAATCTGTTACCAGCTCAGGATTTCACAGCAGCAGCACCGTGCAAACAGCTGGTATAATGAGTATTAAGAATGGCTGGATTGCCCGTGGCAACGAAATTGTGCTCGGCGACAGGCAGGAAGTACCCTGGTGGAATGGCAGCGCCCGTCCGCATGGCTTAAAAAACACTAAATTCCACATTACCCGTTTTGTACCAGGCCGTGAAGGCAATGGCTTAACCGATAATTTAGAGGAAATAACCGATTCGATGAAAAATGGTCAGGTTAAAATCATCGATCACAATTACGGCCTTTGGTACGATAGGAGAAGAGACGACCACGAGCGTATCCGCCGTATGGACGGAGAAGTTTGGGCACCATTTTACGAACTTCCTTTTGCCCGTAGCGGCCAGGATAAAGCCTGGGATGGTTTGAGTAAATATGACATCACCAAATACAACCTCTGGTATTGGGACCGTTTAAAAACCTTCGCTAACCTGGCCGATCAGAAAGGTCTCGTACTCATTCACGAGAACTATTTTCAGCATAACATTATTGAAGCTGGTGCGCACTATGCCGATTTCCCATGGCGTACCGCAAACAACATCAACAGTACAGGTTTTCCCGAGCCAGTCCCTTATGCAGGCGATAAACGCATTTTTATGGCCGAGCAGTTTTACGATATCAGCAATGCGCACCGCAGGGAAATCCATAAAGCTTATATCCGGAAATGTTTGGAAAATTTCGACGGAAACTCAGGCGTAATCCAGCTTATTGGTGCCGAATTTACAGGCCCTCTGCATTTTGTACAATTCTGGATCGACACCATTAAAGAATGGGAAAAGGAAACCGGCAAACACCCGATTATTGGGCTAAGCGTAACGAAAGACGTACAGGAT
Source organism: Pedobacter ghigonis (assembly GCF_903166585.1). GTDB lineage: Bacteria > Bacteroidota > Bacteroidia > Sphingobacteriales > Sphingobacteriaceae > Pedobacter > Pedobacter ghigonis. Next base: position 240,439 of record NZ_CAESCM010000003.1, on the reverse strand, counting down.
GCCATTTTAGCCGATCCAGAACGCGCAAACGTAATCGATTTAATCGATATCCGCTATTGGCACTATCAGGCCGATGGTACTGCCTATGCACCGCAAGGAGGTTTAAGCCTTGCCCCACGTCAGCACGCACGCTTATTAAAACCTAAGAAAACATCTTTTGAAGAGGTTTATCATGCTGTTTCTGAATATAAAACCAAATTCCCTGAAAAAGCGGTAATCTATTCGGGCGATAGCTACGATAGTTTCGGCTGGGCCATTTTGATGGCAGGCGGTTCACTTTCTAACGTAGATCATATTGATAAAGCTACACTTAACCTAATTGCAGGTACCAAAGCCTTTCTTCCGGCAGGAAAAAACACGAAGCAATATGGTTTGGAAAATGTGGGAAAAACCTATGTCTTATACAACGCCACTGCAGAAGCCATAAGTGTAGACCTGACTAAAACCAGCGGTAAATTCAGTTTGAAAGTATTGAACCCTAAAACCGGAAAAGTACTGAAAGAAGAGAAAATAAACGGAAATACAGTTGCCAAAATCACTAAAACCGGTGCAGGCGACGAGGTAATTATCATCAATAAAATTTAGTTATGACGCTTAAATCTAAAATATTTCTTTTATCAATGATATCCTTACTCGCCTTTGGCTGTAAGAAAAAGCCGCATTTTGGCGATAAGAGCTTACTGGTTTCCGAAAACGGCAGATATTTAACTACCGGCGACGGAAAACCTTTTTTCTGGCTGGGCGATACAGGCTGGTTACTGTTTGGCAGGCTAACGCGCGAAGAGGCCAATACCTACCTCGAAGATAGAAAGCAAAAAGGCTTTAATGTTATCCAGGTAATGGTTTTGCATGATGTGCCCTCGCGCAATGTGTATTTAGATTCGTCGGTAGTGCATGCCGATGTAGCCAGGCCAATGGTTACACCAGGCAATAACCCCAAAGATTCTGTTGCTTACGATTATTGGGACCACGTAGATTACATTGTAGACAAGGCGGCCGAAAAAGGGCTTTACATGGCTTTAGTACCCGTTTGGGGAACCAATGTTAAGGCTGGAAAAGTAAAGGAAGCGCAAGCCAAAAAATATGCTGAATTCTTAGCTAAAAGATACCGTGACAGGTGGAATATCATCTGGCTAAATGGTGGCGACATTAAAGGTTCTGACGGCCTGAAAGTATGGAATACAATCGGTCAGACCCTAAGGACCAACGATCCGAATCACCTAATTACTTTTCACCCAAGAGGTAGAACAGCCTCTTCGCAATGGTTCCACAATTCGCCGTGGAGCGATTTCGACATGGTACAATCGGGCCACCGCCGTTACGAGCAGGATACTTCTAAAAACGAAAAGTTGCACTACGGCGAAGACAACTGGAAATACATTGAAGCCGATTATAAGCTAAAACCTGTTAAACCTACTATCGATGGCGAACCCTCGTATGAGGATATTCCTCAGGGTTTGCACGATACTACACAACCACGCTGGCAGGATGCTGATGTGAGAAGGTATGGTTACTGGTCGGTTTTTGCGGGGGCTTTTGGCTACACATACGGCCATAATTCGGTAATGCAGATGTACAAGTTTACGGATAAAAAACCTGCTTACGGTCCAAAAGACCAGTGGATTACCGCACTGAATGCCAAAGGGGCAACTCAAATGCAATATTTAAAACAGCTGATGCTATCGCATAATTATTTTGATCGTGTACCCGACCAGACACTGGTTGCCGGTAAAAACAGAGAAAAGTACGAGCGTGTACTCGCTACACGAGGCGAAGACTATGCCTTCTTTTATACCTATACAGGCCAAAATTTCAAAGTGCAAATGGGTAAGATTGATGGTGATGATGTAAAGGCATCGTGGTTTGACCCACGAACAGGAAAAATAACGCCGATTGGTGAATTTGAAAACAAAGGGATTCATGAGTTTAATCCTCCGGGAACCCCTGCAAATGGTAACGACTGGGTGTTGATTTTAGATAACTTATAGATAATCGTCATTTCGACTGGAGTGAAACGGAATGGAGAAATCTATTTAAAGGATGTGAGGTTCCCGCCTGCGCGGGAATGACGATCAGGGAAGTAAAGAAATAACAAATAAAAAAGCGTGTTAAAATCAAAGTTCATATCATCATTTCGGTTAGCCATAATTGGTTTGCTTTGCTGTGCGTTAACTTCCTGCTCCAAACAGGCATATTTATTTACTTCGTTCCACGAACCGGCCACAGAAGGCTTGCGCCTGTTGTATAGTTATGATGCCTATCACTGGACCGATTTAAACAAAACGTTCTTAAAACCGGCAGTTGGCACTCAGAAAGTATTGCGTGATCCATCAATTGTTCAGGGTCCGGATGGCACTTTCCATTTAGTTTGGACCTGCAGCTGGAAAGGCGATAAAGGTTTTGGTTATGCCAGCTCCAAAGATCTCGTCCACTGGAGTGCTCAGCAATTTATACCGGTAATGGAGAACGAACCTAAAACCGTCAATGTTTGGGCTCCCGAAATTTTTTACGATGATGAAAAAAGAGAATTTGTAATTATTTGGGCATCAACCATACCATTCCGCTTTGCCAAAGGAATAGAAGAAGAGGAAAATAACCACCGCATGTACTCGGTTAGCACTAAAGACTTTATAACTTTTTCTCAGCCGAAATTATTTCTCGATCCCGGTTTTAGTGTTATCGATGCCGTGATTGTGAAACGCGCAACTAAAGATTATGTACTGGTACTGAAAGACAATACCCGTCCGAACCGCAATTTAAAGGTAGCTTTTGCCAGCTCAGCTTTGGGGCCTTACAAAAATGTGTCTGAAACTTTTAGCCCGAAATTAACCGAAGGCCCTACGGTTGTAAAAACCGGAAAAGACTGGCTGATTTATTTTGATGCCTATGGACAAAAGATTTATTCGGCTTATAAAACAGCTGATTTTAAATCCTTTAAAGATGTGACTTCCGAAGTTTCGATACCCGAAGGGCATAAACACGGAACAATTATAAAAGTGAAAAAGAAAGTAATTGAGGCTTTATTAAAGAATAGATAATTCGTACAAACCTGTAAGGTTTAGATAAGAACTCAGTGCCTTTGTGCCTTAGTGGTTAAAACAATAAAAATGAAAATATTTAAAATAATTAGTTTATTCCTCTTGTTTGCATTGGCGATATCGAACGCGCAAGCGCAAGATACCGTGCGTTACACGGGCAAAACACTGGTTAATGCCGATTATAATCATGGTCAGTTAACACCGGTAGTGGGCGTGCACAATATTCAAACTTTCAGGGCGAACAGAGAACACCCCGAACTGGCCGAAAACTTTGGCTGGACTTACAACCACGCACCCATGCTGGCTTACTGGAATAATCGTTTTTATGTAGAATATTTAAGCGATAAAGTGGGAGAAAGCATCCCGCCGGGACAAACTTTACTGCAATCGTCAAAAGATGGTTATACCTGGACCAAGCCCGATGTAATTTTTCCGGTTTACCGGATTCCTGATGGCACTACAAAAGAAGGACGTAGCGATGTAGCTAAAGATCTCGATGCGGTGATGCACCAACGGATGGGTTTTTATGTATCCACCAAAAACGTATTCCTGGTTTTGGGCTTTTATGCCATTAGTTTCGATGCCAAAGACGATCCGAACGACGGACATGGAATTGGCCGGGCAGTGCGCGAAATTCAGGCAGACGGCAAGTACGGACCGATTTATTTCATTCACTACAATCCAGGTTATTCAGAAAAAAACACCCGATATCCTTATTATACAAAAAGTAAAAGCAAAGCTTTTGTTGAAGCCTGTAATGAGTTGTTAGCTAATAAATTAATGACCCAGCAATGGAACGAAGAGGCAGACCGAAAAGATCCGCTTATCACCTTGCAGAAGCAATACAAAGCGTTTAGCTATTACCATTTGCCTGATGGCCGCGTAGTAGGCTTATGGAAAAATGCATTAACTGCTATCAGTACCGACAATGGTAAAAGCTGGCCCGAAAGTGCTTTCCGTGCACCCGGTTTTGTAAACAGCAACGCCAAAATATGGGGACAGAAAACAAGCGATGGTAATTATGCAACAGTATATAATCCATCCGAATACCGCTGGCCGCTGGCCATCTCTACCAGCAAAAATGGCTTAGACTATACCGACCTGTCCTTAGTTAACGGCGAAATCTCTCCGATGCGCTATGGCGGCAATTACAAATCCTATGGTCCACAATATGTGCGCGGCATTGAAGAAGGCAACGGAAAACCTGCCGACGGGAAACTTTGGGTTACCTACAGCATGAATAAAGAAGATATCTGGGTTTCTGGTATTCCGGTACCTGTAAGCACCACGGCAAAAACGCATGTAAACGATGATTTTAGTAAAATGCCGGCCGAACAGGCTTTAGCATCTTGGAATATTTACAGTCCGCTGTGGGCTCCAGTAAAGGTAGAAAACGGCAATCTGGTTTTAAAAGACAAAGATCCCTTTGATTATGCCAAAGCTGAACGCGTATTTCCTGCATCGGCTAAGCTAAGTACTTCGTTCTCAGTCACTCCGAAACAGGATAATTTTGGCTTATTGGAAATTGAGCTGCAGGACGAGAAAGGCATGGCTACCGTTCGTTTAACTTTCGATACTGCAGGCGTGTTAAGTGCGAAAGCAGGTGCACGTTACAAAAACTTCCTAAAATATAAAGCTGGCGAAACTTACGATATTAAACTAAAACTAACCACCGCGAATCGTTTTTACACCATAACGGTTAACGGCAAAGATGTGCTCACCAGCCTGGCCTTTCAACCCGTAGCCAATGTTTCGCGCATTGTGTTGCGCACAGGCGATGTTCGCCGTTTCCCGGATGTTGATACGCCTGCCGATCAGACCTACGATTTAAAAAATGCGGGCGAAGCCGAGAAAAAAGAAGCTGTTTACCTGATTAAATATTTAAAAACGGAGGGATTATGAAGCAGTTGACAGTTTACAGTTCAACGATATCCGTCATTGCGAGCTTTCGATTTTTCATCGAAGCGAAGCAATCTTTGTGCAAGGCTAAAAAGATTGCTTCGTCGTACCTCCTCGCAATGACGATAATCATTACGCTCTTATCGCTTTTCTCACTTAACGCCAATGCCAAAATCCTGTTGCCTCAAATCTTATCCAGCAATATGGTTTTGCAACGCGATAAACCCATCACGATCTGGGGCTTCGCAGCTGTTGGCGAAAAAGTAACGGTTACTTTTGCAGGCCAGAAAAAAGAAGCGATTACCAGCCAAAACGGAAACTGGGCAGTGGTATTAAATCCACTAAAAACATCGGCAGAGCCACAAAGTATGGTCATTGCTGGTTCCAATACAATCGAACTCAGTAATATCCTGATTGGCGAGGTGTGGCTTTGCTCTGGCCAGTCGAACATGGAATATGCCATGCGTAAACTTGCCAAAATCCCGAAACCTAAAAACGACAAATTGGGTTTTCCGGCTGATGAAGTTGCACAGGCCAAAAACAAACAGATTAGAATTTTCCTGGTGAATAGAAAAACGTTGATTAAACCCGATTCTATTCATAAAAGCTGGGGTGTAGCCGAGGATTCTGCCTTACGCGCCTTTTCGGCTGTAGGTTATTTCTTTGCGAAGGAATTACAGCAAAAGCTCGGCGTTCCGGTGGGTGTAATTTCTTCAGCAGTACCCGGCAGTGCCATCGAGCCCTGGATTAGTCAGGAAGCATTTGCTGCAGAACCCTATTTCAAAAACGAAAAAGTGGGTAACGATCCGGGTAAGTTTTATACACCGATGATTGAACCGCTTTCAAAGTTTAAAATCGCTGGATTTTTATGGTATCAGGGAGAAACCAATTGCTTTCTGAACGAAAAGATCAGCTACAGTTATAAAATGAAAACGCTGATAAACCTCTGGCGCAAAGCCTGGGGCGAAAGTAATTTGCCTTTTTATTATGTGCAGATTGCGCCTTTCGATTACAGCAAGCAAAAAAGCGATAAAGTGGTATTGACCGCTGATACAGAGCCTGCTTTTTGGGAGGCACAGGATCAGATCTTACGCTTGCCCAATACCGGATTGGTTTCAACTTCCGATTTAAACGATAACGGTGGTGATTTACACCCCACTTATAAATGGGAGGTAGGCAGGCGTTTAGCACTTTGGGCTTTAGCCAAAACTTACAGGCAAAAAACAGACTTTTCTGGTCCTGTTTATAAAACGGTCGCCTTTAAAGGCGATAAAGCCATACTAGATTTCGAATATTTAAAAGCAAACGCTTCTGGCACTGTTACCGGCTTTACACTGGCAGGCGCTGATGGCAAATTTGTACCAGCCAATGCAGTTATCAAAGCGGGCAAGGTATGGGTTTCTGCTAAAGATGTAGCGCTGCCTAAAGCGGTGCGCTATAACTGGACAGAAAACCCAACCGGAAATTTTTACGGCAATGGTTTACCCGCTTTGCCTTTTCGAACCGATAATCCATTAACCCAGCAATTTAAAACCAATTAATGTTAAAACGAGCATCACTATTTCTTTGCTTTATTTTACTGTTTTGCCTGACCAAGGCACAACAAACAGAGAAATTATATCTATCGGGTACGGGTAACGACAATACAGTAAACTGGGAATTCTTTTGTACCGAAGGCATGAATTCGGGCAAATGGACAAGCATCCCGGTTCCTTCAAACTGGGAGCTGCAGGGCTTTGGCAAATACAATTACGGTTTCAATAAAGAAGAAAATAAAGGTAAGGAGCAAGGCCTTTACAAGTATAAATTCAATGTTCCCACTGCCTGGAAAAATAAGGAAATCAATATCGTTTTTGAAGGCTCGATGACCGATACTGAAGTCAAAATAAATGGTCAGCTGGCGGGAGCGATCCACCAAGGTTCATTTTATGTTTTTAAATACAACATTTCCAAACTGATTAAATTTGGAAGCGATAATTTACTTGAAGTAAAAGTAGCTAAGCATTCTGCCAATGAATCGGTTAACAATGCAGAACGCAAGGCTGATTTCTGGATTTTCGGCGGTATTTTCCGTCCGGTTTACCTGGAAGCTTTGCCCCAAATCCATATCGATAGGGTTCAGATTAATGCGCAGGCCAATGGATTATTGGATGCACACATTTTTACCACAGGTGATGCTGATCAAATTTCTGTGCAATTAACCGATGTAAAAGGAAATAGATTCGGTAGCAGTGCCGCTTTTAAAATTACAGGGGCTAGCACCAGGATCAACCAGGCGTTTAAAAACCCTGCACTTTGGTCGTCAGAGTTCCCGAGTTTATATACCGCTACTTTTAAGCTAAGCAAGAATGGAAAAACACTTCATACGCTTACCAAAAAAATAGGTTTCAGAACGGTAGAACTACTCGAGCGCGATGGCGTTTATGTTAACGGTGTAAAAATAAAATTCAAAGGGGTAAACCGGCATTCCTTTTACCCATCATCTGGCCGTACCACCAGTAAAAAAATCAGCATTGCCGATGTGAAGTTAATGAAAGAAATGAACATGAATGCCGTTCGCATGTCGCATTACCCGCCTGATGGCCACTTTTTAGACGTTTGCGATTCATTAGGCTTATTTGTGATGGATGAACTGGCAGGCTGGCACGGCACATACGATACCCCAACCGGCACCAAATTATTTAAAGAAATGATGGCTAATGATGAAAACCATCCGTCTATTATATTTTGGGCCAATGGAAACGAAGGTGGCCATAACCGCGAGCTCGATCACCTTTTCCCTGAAAACGACATTCAAAAAAGACCGTTAATCCATCCCTGGGAAGTTTTTGGTGGTTTTGAAACCACGCATTACCGCGAATTTAATTATGGCATTGGCAATTACGATCATGGCCATAGCATTTTAATGCCTACCGAATTCCTTCATGGCATGTGGGATGGTGGCCACGGTGCGGGTATTGAGGATTACTGGAACGCGATGTGGAACAATCCGCTTTCGGCCGGAGGCTTTCTCTGGGACTTTGCCGACCAGGCTGTAGTACGCACAGATAAAAACGGCATTTTAGATACCGATGGCAATCATGGCCCAGATGGTATTGTTGGCCCTTACCACGAAAAAGAAGGTAGTTTTTTTACGATCAAGGAAGTTTGGAGTCCTGTGTTTGTCGAAAAAAGAGAAATCACAGCAGCATTTGACGGAGCGTTTTGCCTGGAGAACAGATATGCCTTTACCAATCTGAATCAATGCAGCTTTGAATGGAAACTGAAAAGCCTGAAAAGCGATGGTACCGAAACGTATTTCAAAGCAGGCAAAGCTGATGCGCCCGATATTAAACCCTTTCAAAAAGGAAAACTACAAATTAACCTTCCTGCCGACTGGAAGAATTTCGATGCCTTATATTTAACTGCAAAAGATGTTTACGGTCAGGAATTATTTACCTGGAGCTTCCCAATCAGCCTGCCGAAAGATGATGCCGCTAAGCTAGTAGTAACTACCGGCACATCTAAAGTGAACCTGAAAGAATCAGCAACGCTTTTCCAGGTTTCGGCTAATGGCATCCAACTCACTTTTGATAAAACTACCGGCCTGTTGCAGAAAGCCGAAAATGCCAAAGGAATTATCCCCTTTAACAACGGTCCGGTTTTACAGGAAGGTGTAAATAACTTCAAAAATTTCACAACCAGAATGGACGGACAAAACCTGGTTATTGCTTCTACTTTTGACCGCAAAGAGAGTTACAACACCTTAGAGTGGACCATTTATCCATCGGGCTGGTTAAAAATGCAGGTAAAATATTTCCCAGCCGCTTATTTTACCACTTTCGTCGGTCTAAACTTTTCTTACCCCGAAACCGAAATTAAAGGCGTAACTTATAAAGGCAATGGCCCTTACCGGGTTTGGAAAAACCGCATGAAAGGCACGCAGCTGGGTATCTGGAAAAAAGATTATAACGATTCGGCAACCGGAGAACCGCCATGGCAGTATCCTGAATTTAAAGGTTATTATTCAAACATGTACTGGTGCGATTTTATTGGCAAAACACAAAATTTCAAGGTAGTAACCGATCGGGAAGATGTTTTCTTAAGGTTATTTACGCCAAAAAAATCGAAAGATACAGAATATGATAACATGAGCCCAACTTTTCCTAACGGGGATATTTCGTTCATGAATGGAATATCTGCTATTGGTACCAAAACGCAAAAACCAGAAACCACCGGCCCGATGGGCATGAAGCATGTGTTTTACGATTTTGAAAAAGAACCGGCAAGGGCGTTGGATATGACCTTGTATTTTGATTTTTCTGACAGAAACACGTCATTGCGAGGAGGTACGACGAAGCAATCTAATTAATGATAAAACTAAAAAAGTTAAAAGGTTGCAAAGTTTGAATGTTGAAACGTTAGTCGTTAGAACATTACAACCTTTAAACATTACAATAAAAGATAACAATCGGAGTAATCCATAAATCAGTGTAATCACCACAAAAAAAAATGAACATTAAAACCTACATATCGATAATCATGCTGCTGCTGTTGCTGCCATTCCAGAAACTTGTGGCTCAGGTAAGCCTGCAAAACCTGAAATGCGAGATGTTGGTTAATCCATTAGGTATTGATGTAACACAACCCCGGTTAAGCTGGGAAATCCTTTCATCAAAACGTAATGTTACGCAAAAAGCTTATCAGGTCCTGGTGGCTTCAACAGCCGAAAAACTGGCACAAAATGAAGGTGATCTCTGGAATTCGGGGAAGGTAAATAACGAAGAATCGATCCACGTTAAATACAACGGACAGGTACTGAATAGCAGAATGCGCTGTTACTGGAAGGTAAAAACCTGGACTACTGCCGGCGAAAGCGAATGGTCAGCCACTAATTCGTGGACAATGGGCTTACTCAGCTACAAAGACTGGCCGAAAGGTTGGATTGGTTTCGACAGGGCTTTTCCCTGGGATAACACCAAAACGGATTCCCGCTTATCCGCACGTTATTTCAGAAAGGAATTTCAAAGCACTAAAAAAGTAAAATATGCCACGGCCTCTATTATCGGCCTGGGCTTGTACCAGCTTTACCTCAATGGCAAAAAAGTAGGCGAGGAGGTACTCACTCCCTCACCAACCGATTACAATAAAAACGTAAAGTACAATACTTACGATGTTACCTCGTATTTGCAGGAAGGAAAAAATGCGGTAGGTGCCGTTTTAGGTAATGGTCGTTTCTTCGCCATGCGGCAAAATGAAAAACCCTACAAAATCAAAACATTTGGTTTTCCTAAAATGCTGCTGAACATCCGTATCGTTTACAGTGATGGCAGTATGGCCAATATCGATACTGATGACAGCTGGAAAGGTACTGCCGATGGACCTATCAGGGCCAATAACGAATACGACGGCGAAGAATACGACGCAACAAAAGAAGCGATTGGCTGGAATAAGGCAGGTTTTGACGACAGCAAATGGCTCAAAGCAGAATTTGTACAGGAACCTTCGGGAACCATTGAGGCCCAAATGAACGAAAACATGCGGGTGATGAATACCCTGAAACCCCTTTCAGTTAAGGCAATTCCGGGTGGCAGATACCTGTTGGATATGGGACAGAACATGGTTGGCTGGCTACAAATTAAAGTAAAGGGGCAGAAGGGCAAACAAATTAAATTACGCTTTGCCGAATCACTACAGGAAAATGGCGAGCTGTTTACCGCAAACCTGCGCAATGCCAAATGCACTGATTTATATACTTTTAAAGGAAACGAACCAGAATTATGGGAACCGACTTTTGCTTACCGCGGTTTTAGGTATGTAGAAATATCTGGATTGAATTATACACCCAGCCTGACTGATTTTACCGGAAAAATGATCTACGACAAGATGAACACCGTAGGCACTTTCGAAACTTCAAATGCGCTAACCAACAAGATTTTTAAAAATGCCTGGTGGGGAATTGCCGGTAACTATAAGGGTATCCCGATCGACTGCCCGCAACGCAACGAACGCATGCCCTGGTTGGGCGACAGAGGTGCTGTAGCACACGGCGAAAATTTCCTGTTCGATAATGGTAAATTTTACGCCAAGTGGTTGCAGGATATCAGGAATGCACAAAAAGAAGATGGTGCCATTCCCGATGTTGCCCCTGCTTTTTGGCGATATTACAGCGATAACATGAGCTGGCCGGGTTCTATTGTGCTCATTACCGAAATGCTCTACAAACAAACCGGTGATGTAAATGCGGTGACTGATAATTATCCAGCCATCAAAAAGTGGCTTCGCTACATGCAGGAGCGGTACATGAAAGATTACATCCTCACCAAAGACAGTTATGGCGATTGGTGCATGCCACCTGTAACCATTGAGGCGGGCAGAGGTAAAAGTGCAGATAAAAAATATCCTTCCGAATTGATTTCGACGGCATATTACTACCACTTTACACAACTGATGATGCAGTTTAGCCAGATAAGCGGAAATGATAGTGATTACAAAGAATTTAAAGCCTTAGGCGATAAAATTAAATCAGCATTTAATCAGAAATTCTACAATGAAAAAGGCTTTTATGCCAGCAACAACTTAACGGATAACATTATTCCGCTGTATTTCGGAATGGTACCTGAAGCGAATATTAATCAGGTTTTCAAAAACATCGTGTACACGGTTGAAGTAACCAATAAAGGGCATTTAAGTAATGGTTTGGTTGGGGTACAGTGGCTAATGCGCTGCTTAAACGATTACGGCCGGCCAGATTTGGCCTACACCATTGCCACGCAAAAAACTTACCCGGGTTGGGGCTACATGATCGATAACGGTGCAACCACCATCTGGGAGCTCTGGAACGGAAATACCGCCGATCCGAAAATGAATTCGCAAAACCATGTAATGATGCTGGGCGATTTGCTGATCTGGTATTACGAAAATCTGGCGGGTATTAAGGCCGAAAGTCCGGCGTTTAAAAAAATTACCATGAAACCCGAAATGATTAACGGTTTGGACCAGGTAACTGCGGGTTATCATTCCGCTTATGGCCTGATTAAAAGCAGTTATAGCAAAACAGCCAATAAGTTTAACTGGAAAATTAGCATTCCGGCCAATACAACAGCTATGCTTTACATTCCTGCTAAAAACAAAAATGCAGTTACAGAAAGCCTAGGCTCAATAAAAGATTTAAAATTTATAAAATTAGAAAAAGACAGGGCCATTTATGAGGTAGGCTCGGGAGATTATGAGTTTGTGGTGGAGCAGAAATAACTCCGGTACCGTCATGCTGAACTTGTTTCAGCATCTCACCACAGAGCTCGTCATTTCGAGCGGAGTGCAACGTAGTCGAGAAATCTGTTTCTATAGATTTCTCCATTCCGCCGCCAGTGAAAAACAGCTGGCTCCAGTCGAAATGACGATTCTTCTATTGGACGCTGTCAACCGCATAGCAGAGTTTAAAACAGCCAAGATGACGCGCATTTGCACATTAAACAAAATTTTTAAACCAATATAAAATAATATTATGAGAAAGATTTTAAGATTCTTTATGCTGAACAGCCTACTGATGATTTCAGTAAATGTATTCAGTCAAACAAAAGAAATTGTTGTACCTGAGGAAATTACCAGCAAAGCCAAAGAATGGGTTTCAGCTTTAAATTTAACCGATGCAAGCAAAAAAACAGCAGTTGAGCACATCATCGCAGTGCATTTAACAACCATCAGGGACTGGCATAACGACCATCCTTCATCAACAGTTCCGGATGGGATAAATCCGGTAACCGGCACCAAATTAAGCGACCTGGACAAACAGATTATCGCCGATTCGGCCATGCCTGCTGCTGTGCACAAAGCGCTGATGGACGGCTTAAACCAAAACCTAACAGCCGATCAGGTAGAATTGATCCTCGATAAATATACCATCGGAAAGGTGGCTTTTACCATGAAAGGCTACAAAGCCATAGTGCCCGATTTAACAACCGATGAAGAAGCTAAAATACTCGCTTACTTAAAACAGGCGAGGGAGCAGGCTGTTGATTATAAAAACATGAAGCAGATTTCGGCCATTTTTGAGATCTATAAAACCAAATCGGAGCAATTGCTCAATAACAACGGCCGTAGCTGGAGAGCGCTTTACAGTGCTTACACTAAAAAAATTAAAGAAGAAAAAGCAGCAAAACAGTAATGGTTTCCCCAGCAGTGCCGTCATTCCCGCGCAGGCGGGAATCTTAAAGCAAAAGGAATGCAAGCGACTATATTAAGATTTCCAGTCAAGCTGGAAATGATGTGGCGAAAATAGAAGAATGACTAAGAAAATATGATGTTAAATAGAAAAATATACGTTACACTAGGATTAGTTCTCGCAGTAGCGATAACCGCCAATGCCCAGGTAGAAAAATGGCAAACCGGTATAGTTAAGCAAGAGTTTTTATACGAAAAGGCACCGTTTCCGTCTTGTCACTCGGCTACTATCGCCGAAACGCCAACAGGCCTGGTGGCCTCATTTTTTGGAGGTACCAAAGAAAGAAATCCAGATGTGGAGATTTACATCAGCCGTTTTGTTGATGGGAAATGGCTGGCACCCGTTTCGGTAGCGAACGGTATTATGTCCGATGGTAAACGATTACCTACCTGGAACCCGGTTTTGTATCAGGTACCCGGCGGCGATTTATTGTTATTCTACAAGATCGGTCCAAAACCTTCAGAGTGGTGGGGCATGATGCGAACCTCAAAAGATGGCGGTAAAACCTGGTCGGAAGCTACAAAACTGCCTGCGGGGAACATCGGCCCGGTTAAAAATAAGCCCGTATTGCTAAGCAACGGAAACCTTTTCGCGCCATCGAGCAGGGAAGGTGATGGCTGGAAAGTACATTTCGAGGTAACTAAAGATAACGGCAAAACCTGGCGTACCGTAGGCCCATTACAAGAAAATGGGCTTAAAGCCATTCAACCCAGCATTTTGCAATACGGAAAAGGCAAACTGCAAATTTTAGCACGTACCGCTAACCGGGCAATTGCCGAATCATGGTCGGCTGATAATGGCGAAACCTGGACACCGCTCACCAAAACTACATTACCCAATAACAATTCGGGTACCGATGCCGTTACACTGAAAGATGGCCGTCAGGTATTGGTGTACAACCATGTGTTGCCTCCGGGCGATTTAGCGAAAGGAGCACGCACACCGTTAAATGTTTCTGTTTCTAAAGATGGTAAAACCTGGTACGCAGCACTGATTTTAGAAGACTCGCCCATTAGCCAGTATTCTTATCCGGCTGTAATCCAAACGGCTGATGGCATGCTGCATTTCATTTATACCTGGAGAAGGGAAAAGATCAAACACGTAGTAGTAGACCCCTCGAAGCTAAAATTGAAGAAAATTGAAAATGGTATTTGGCCAAAACTGAACGGATATGCCGCACCGGTAATTACAGAAACCAAAAACGAGGAGCCATGAGAAATATAAGAAAATCGTCATTGCGAGGAGGTACGACGAAGCAATCTCTCCAGGTAAGACAGATTACTTCGGCTGATGAAAAATCAGCACTCGCAATGACGGGCAAAATTTTTAGATGTCTTGTGTTATTTATTTTGGGTTCAGTGTCTTTCATTGACATGCTTTCTGCCCAAACTCAAAATTCAGATAAGGCCTACAAAAAACCTTTAATAGAGGTACTTAAAGCCATTGAAAACCGCTATAACGTAAAGATTAAATATGCTGAACCACAGGTAAAAGATAAGTGGGTAAATTATGCCACATGGCGTTTTCGGGCAAACGTTGACGAAACCTTAACCAACGTGCTTACGCCGCTGGACATGAAAGTTAACAAAGAGAAACCAGGGGTTTACAAGCTTAAAGAATACGAATATTACCGTTGGGAGGTTCAGGATGGTTGGGCTTACCTCGATAGCTTAGCTTCAAAATATACAGATAAAGCGAGCTGGGAAAAGCGGAAAGCCTTAATAAAACCTCAGCTTTTTGAAGCTTTGCAACTATCACCTTTACCAGCTAAACCAGATGCGAAGCCCATTATAACCGCTAAAAGAATTTTCGACGGCTATTCGGTTGAAAACATAGCGCTGGAGATTTTACCCGGCGTTTGGATTAACGGATCACTTTATAAACCCTTAAATATCAAAGGAAAAATACCGCTTATCTTAAGTCCTGATGGACATTGGGAAAAACAGCGTTACCGTGCTGATTGTCAGATTCGTTGTGCCATGCTGGCCAGAATGGGCGCAATGGCCTTCAGTTACGACCTCTTTGCCTGGGGCGAATCGATGTTGCAGTTTAAATATGAAGATCACAGAAAAAGCCTGGCCCAAACCGTGCAAACATTGGGTGGAATCCGCATTTTGGATTATTTCACCAAATTAAAGGAAACCGATACCAACAGGGTAGCCATTAGTGGTGGTTCGGGAGCTGGCAGTCACTCGATTTTAATGACTGCCATGGATAACCGCATTAAGCTCAGCGCACCGGTGGTGGCCATGTCATCATACTTTTATGGTGGTTGCCCTTGCGAAAGCGGTATGCCCATTCATCAATGCGCTGGCGGAACCGATAATGTAGAACTGGCTGCAATGGCTGCACCAAGACCACAATTACTCGTATCGGATGGCAGCGACTGGACCGCACATACGCCTGAACACGATTTTCCATACCTGCAAAAAATGTATGGCTATTATGGCGTAAAAGATAAAGTTGAAAATGTGCATTTACCCGACGAAAAGCATGATTTCGGCCCAAATAAACGCATTGCCCTTTACGACTTTCTGATTAAATATTTCAAGCTTAACGGTAATGCGGTAAAAGACAAATCCGGAAAATACGATGAAAGCAAAGTAACCATCGAAAAAGAAAATGCCTTGTATGTTTTCGGCGATAAGGGAGAAAAATTACCCAAAAACGCTGTAATGGGTTTTGAGAACCTGCAAAAAATGTTTCCACAAAGCCTGAACTAAATTATGGAACACCAAAACAGAAGAACCTTTATTCAAAATCTCGCATTAATTAGCGGCGGCTTAATGCTGCCCAATATTTTGCAGGCGGCTCCCCTAAAAAGCAGATACAAAGTAGCTGTGATTGATTTGATGATACTCAAACGTCAGAAATTAAGTGCTTTAGACTTAACCAGCGAAATTGGAGCCGATGGATTGGAAATCGATATGGGTGGGCTGGGTGACCGGGAAACCTTCGACAATAAACTGGCAGACCCGGGCATCCGCCAGCAATACATAGAAAAAGCAAAAACGCTTAACCTCGAATTTTGTGCATTGGCCATGACCGGTTTTTATGCGCAGTCTTTTGCCAAACGTCCTACCTACCAAAAAATGGTGCAGGATTGTTTAGATACCGCTAAAGCCATGCAAATTAAAGTTGTTTTTTTACCGCTGGGCATACAGGGCGATCTGGTTAAAAACCCAGAATTGAGGGCACCCATTGTTGAACGCTTAAAAATCGCAGGCAAAATGGCTCGAAAGGCAGGTGTAGTGATTGGTATCGAAACCGCACTGGATGCCAAAGGCGAATTGCAGTTGCTGAAGGAAATCAATTGTAAAAACATCAGAAGCTATTTCAATTTTTCTAATGCGATCAAAAATGGCCGCGATTTACACGAGGAGCTGAGGATATTGGGACGCAAAAACATCATACAAATTCATGCCACCAACGAAGATGGGGTTTGGCTCGAAAACGACCCCAAAATTGACCTCAAAAATGTAAAACAAACTTTAGATGAAATGGGCTGGAGCGGCTGGCTCGTTGTAGAACGTAGCCGTGATGCCAAACAGCCTACTAATGTGAAATACAACTTTACCGCCAACACCAAATACCTGAAGTCCATTTTTCAAAGCGAGGTTTCGTCATTGCGAGGCACGAAGCAATCTTATTAGTGAGATGATGATAAGCCTAAAAAGTTACCAACTAAGTAATCTAAGATTAAAAGCATACCTTGTTATTATACTGATATTTAGCTTATTATATCTAAATGCAAATGCGGCTGATATTTATGTCTCTAAAATGGGCTCAGACCGCAACACTGGAACCAAAGCCAAACCCTTGGCATCCTTGCATTTTGCCATCCGGAAGGCGAGGGAGTTGCGGCGCTTAAACGATAATTCGATTAAAGGCGGGATTAATATCATCATTGAAAATGGTCATTACACTTTAGACGAAACCATTGTCCTTCGCCCGGAAGATTCAGGCACAAAAGATAATCCGACACAGATTATGGCTGCTCCCGGCGCAAGTGTTATTTTTAGTGGCGGTGTAAAAATTAAGGGCTGGAAGAAATTAACCACATCTGTTGTGGGTTTGCCCAAAACGGCCATGGGTAAAGTTTGGGTGGCTGATGCCCCTATGTTTGCCGATAACACTTTGTTATTCAGGCAGCTCTGGGTAAATGGCAATAAGGCTGTACGGGCTAAAGATGCCAATGGCGATGCCATGAACAGGATTTTATCCTGGGATGCGCAATCTCAAACCTGCAAAATCCCCTTAAACAAAAACATCAACCTGAGTAAGGCAAAAGGTATCGAAATGGTGATCCATCAATGGTGGGCCATTGCCAATTTGCGGGTAAAATCGGTAAAAACCCAAAACAATGTCGCTGAGCTTTCCTTTTTACAGCCCGAAAGCCGCATACAATCAGAACATCCCTGGCCAGCGCCATGGATTTCTGGCAAAACTGGAAACTCTGCCTATTACCTTACGAATGCGATTCAGTTTTTAGATGAGCCAGGCGAATGGTTCGAAGATTTACAGCAGCATAAAGTATATTACTGGCCCAAATCCAATCAAAACATGCAGCAGGCAGATGTCGTTGTTCCGGCTTTGGAAACGCTGGTCAAGGTGAAAGGAACCATCGATCAGCCCGTATCTTACATTTCATTTCATGGAATATCTTTTCAACACGCATCATGGTTATGGCCTTCCGAGCAAGGCCACGTACCGCACCAGGCAGGCATGTACATGCTCGATGCCTATAAGTTAGACCAGCCCGGAACTGCCGATAAACCTACATTAGAGAACCAGGCCTGGGTTGGCCGGCCAGCTTCGGCTATCGAAATCAGCTATGCCAATCACATCGATTTTGAAGGTTGCAGGTTCGAACACCATGCTTCAACCGGTATAGATTACCAAAAAGGAACGACTAACAATCAGATTAAAGGCAACTTGTTTAAAGATATTGGCGGATCGGGTATACTCATGGGTACTTTTTCGGATGAAGCTACTGAGGTACATTTGCCTTATCAACCTTCAGATGAGCGCGAAATTTCGGCTAACAACCTGATCGAAAACAATCTGATTACCGATGTAACCAACGAAGATTGGGGTGCAGTTGGTATTGGTGCGGGTTACGTGCGTGGGCTGAAAATCATCCATAACGAAATCAGCGATGTTTCTTACTCCGGAATTAGCATGGGCTGGGGCTGGACAAAAACCAAAAATGCGATGAAGGATAATACCATCAGCGGCAATAAAATCCACCATTACGGCAAACACATGTACGATGTGGCCGGCATTTACACTTTATCAGCCCAGCCGAACTCTCTTATTACCAAAAATGTGATCGATAGCATTTACACAGCCAGGTATGCACACCTTCCCGACCACTGGTTTTACCTCTACACGGATGAGGGATCTTCGTACCTAACCATTAAAGATAACTGGACACCAAGCGAAAAATACCTGCAAAATGCCAACGGACCAGATAATTTATGGGAGAATAATGGGCCGGAGGTTTCCCAAAAAATCAAACAAAATGCAGGACTAACGCCTCCATACCAGTACCTGCTGAAAGATAAATCACTTATTTCTGCCACCCGGAAAATAAATAACGCAATAGATAAGCCCGTAGTCTTTGAGCTGATTTTTAAAGCCGGTGCAGTACCCAACGATAAAACCCTGACAGCATTTGCCCGAGAAAATAACCTTTTAAGATCATCCATTTACAGCTGGGAAAACCGTTTGGTGGTTTATACTTCAACCTTAAAAACAGAAAGTTTACAACAAACTTTAAAAAGGCTCAATGCCACTGAGATTAAGTTGTATGAGAATATGTTTTACGATTTCGACCGGAAACAGCAATGTGGAACAGCACCGGTAAAAGAATGGGACAATATTATCCTATCGGCCAATCTGGTTAATGACGAAAAGCTGCAAAAAGAATACCTCGATTACCACAAAACACAATTCGAGAAATGGCCCGAAATATCAAAAGGTTTTTGCAATGCAGATTTTCAACGCCTGGTTATCTTTAAAAAAGACCGCCAGCTGATGTTGATTATCAGCATACCCAAAGGTGCAGATTTAAATAAACTGAACCCCAAAACAACCGAAAACAACCCTAAAGTAGACGAATGGAATACATTAATGAAAAAATACCAGGAAGGAATAGCAGGCACCAAACCCGGCGAGGTTTGGGTTTTCTTTAAACCGATAAATTGATAGACCCAATAGAAGAATCGTCATTTCGATCCGATAGCTATCGGATGAAGCGAAGCGTAACGGAGAAATCTATAGAGACAGATTTCTCGACTACGTTGCACTCCGCTCGAAATGACGACCACGCATAGGAAGTCATTCATAATGATTTTTATCCAATAAAATAAAACTCAGGATGACAAACGCATACAAGTTAACCTCAGTCGTAAACTGAACAATAAAGCTTACAAAAAACAAACTATGTTAAGATTAGGAATATTAGGATTAGGCGAGGGCAGAAGCACCATTTCTGCCTCACTGGCAAGCACCAAATTTAAACTGATTCAAATTTGTGATGCCAATAAAAAACTGTGCGAAGAACGCGCACTGGAGTTCGATTTTCAAAACTGGACCACCAATTACGACGACATGCTGAAAAGCGACAAAATTGATATGATTGCGATTTACACCCCTGATCATTTGCATTTTGAGCACATTAAGCTGGCTTTGGAGCACGATAAACATGTGGTTTGCACCAAGCCATTTATCGACGACCTTTCGCAGGCAAACGAACTTTTAGCACTCAGTAAAAAAACGAAAAAGAAAATTTTTGTTGGTCAGAGCTCACGGTTTTTCGAACCAGCCATGCGGCAGCGAAAAGATTTTGACAAAGGTTTAATCGGCGAGTTAATCACCATCGAAAGTCATTACCATGCCGATCACCGATGGTTTTTAGAGAAAGGCTGGTCCTTAAAACAATCGTTTAAATGGTTGTATGGTGGTTTAAGTCACCCGGTCGATTTTATTCGCTGGTACATGCCCGATATTGAAGAAGTAATGGGTTATGGTATGCTGAGTAGCAATGGCCAAAAAGCAGGCTTAAAAAACCAGGACACCATGCACTTCATTTTCAAGGCTAAAGACGGCAGAATTGCTCGTGTTAGTGGTGCCTATACCGGGCCAACTCAGCCGACAAGCCGCGATAGTGGAATGAGCTGTATTTTACGCGGAACAGAAGGGGCTAGTCAGGCCGATTACCACGAACTGCGTTATTCGGTTACTACCAAAACCGGTGAAGAGAAAATCATTACCTGGGGCGATGCTACTTTAAAGCATTATTTCCGTTTCGAAGGGCAAAGTCACCATGCCGGCGAATACCAGAATTACCTGGATTATTTTGCCGATAGCATTAACAACAAGTTTACCGCTTATCCCGATTTAAAAGAGGGAATAGGAACCATAGCGCTTTTACAGGCCATGGATAGATCGTTGGAAACAGGTTTGCCCGTAAAAATTGATGAAATATTAACCAGTTATAACATCACGAGAGAATCGATAGGACTATAGAAATTCGTCATTGCGAGGCACTATTCATTCCGGTTATAGATGGTCGTCATTTCGACTGGAGCACAGCGGAATGGAGAAATCTTTAATTGAATGTATTAGATTTCTCCGTTACAGTCGCAATGACGACAAATTAAAGGGCACCTACCGCGGGCGGATAAAGAAGTAATTCCGTGCCAATCCGTGTTTCCGTGGCAAACAAATAAAAAACCAAACTAACCAAATGCACAACATTGTAGAACGTTTAACCAGTTTAGATTACATCATCGTAATGGCCTACCTTATCATCCTCATGGTGATTGGGTACCGCGCCAGTTTTTCGAAGAAAAAAAGCAAAGATGAAACCTTATTTTTAGCCAATAAATCGTTAGGCTGGGCCAGTATTGGTTTCAACATGTGGGGCACAAATGTAGGTCCATCCATGCTGCTGGCCTTTGCCAGTATCGGCTACACCACAGGCATTGTGGCCGTCAATTTTGACTGGTATGCCTTCATCTTCTTATTTCTGCTTGCTATCGTTTTCGCACCGAAATACCTGGCTGCGCGGGTAAGCACCATGCCCGAGTTTATGGGGAACCGTTATGGCGATTCGACCCAAAATATACTAGCTTGGTATGCCCTGGTTAAGATTTTAATCTCCTGGCTATCATTAGGCCTGTTTGCAGGCGGTTTTTTGGTACGGCAGATTTTAGGCATCCCCATGTGGCAATCGGTTACCGTTTTGGTTGCTTTTGCCGGCCTGTTTACCTTTTTTGGAGGCTTAAAAGCCATTGCCAAGGTTAACGTTTTCCAGATGATTTTACTCATTGCTGTATCTCTTTCACTTACCCTTTTAGGCCTGCACAAGGTTGGAGGCATCTCGGCTTTGTATAGTAAAACACCTGGTCATTTCTGGAACCTGATACAGCCTGCAAGTGATCCAAAATATCCCTGGTATGCTATACTTTTAGGTTATCCGGTAGCTGCTGTAGCTTTTTTCTGTACCGATCAATCCATGGTGCAGTCGGTTTTGGGCGCTAAAAACCTTAAGCAAGGACAATTGGGCGTAAGCTTTATCGGCTGGTTAAAAATCCTTTCGCTGCCTTTATTCATCGTAACCGGCATATTGTGTTATGTACTTTTTCCTAACCTGAAAGATCCTAACGAAGCCTACATGACCATGGTAACCAATCTTTTCCCTCCGGGCATGAATGGTTTAGTGATTGTGGTACTGATTGCGGTTTTGGTTGGTACCATCGGCTCTTCATTAAACTCTTTGAGTACCGTTTTCACCATGGATGTGTATGTAAAGAAAATTAATCCACAGGCTACTAATAAGCAGATTATCAATATAGGCCGTTTAACTGTGGTTGCAGGCTGTCTTTTCGCTGTAATCGTAGTGCTGGCCATCGATAACATTAAAGGATTAAACCTTTTTGATGTATTTCAATCTGTGCTCGGTTTTATTGCTCCGCCACTATCAGTTGTTTTTCTGTTGACTGTATTCTGGAAACGCACTACCCGTAAGGCCGTAAATTTTACGTTATCAATCGGTTCAATACTGAGTCTGAGCACCGGAATTGTTTATTTATGGGTTTTGCCACCCAGCGAATACACTTTCTGGCCGCATTACCTGATGCTGTCTTTCCTGATTTTTGCAGGCTTATTGGTTATCGCCATATTGATTTCACTTTTAGATAGAACACCCAGCGTTTATACGGCTAACGAAGCACACGAAGCCAATATCGAAAAACCCGACCGAATGGTTTGGATTTCGTGGATTGCCCTGGCCGTTGTAATGCTTGCACTATATATTTTCTTTAACGGGCACTAGAAATCTCTAACTAGCATAGATCTCTCCATTTCGCTGCGCTTCAGTCGAGATGACGAACCAAAATAAAAAATATGAAAAACCTAAAAAAAATACTCTTCATTACCTTGCTCCAGGCAATGGTAATCCCGACTTTTGCGCAAAAAGCATCGTGGATCTGGTATCCAGGCGATTTTGATATTTACATGAGCAATGTGATGCAGAACCGGCGAACAGAACGTGGTTCGTTTTTTCCTGTATTTTGGAAAATGGATAGCCATTATGTGCTGGTCGATTTCCATAAAGAATTTACACTTAGCCAACCCGAGGAGGTTAAACTCTTTGTAGAAGGCACTTATAACGTTAAAATAGACGGACAGGCCATTACCGGTTTCCCGAAATCCATCCAAATTCCTGCCGGGAAGCATAAACTTAGCCTGAAAGTATATAGTCAGGCTACAGTGCCCGCCATTTTTGTGCAGGGCAAAACTGTTGTATCAGATGAAAGCTGGTTAGCCACCTTCGAAGATAAAGAATGGATTGATGCGAGTGGGAAAACTTCCGATAAATCGGGTACTACCTTTGTTTCGGCGGGCTCATGGGGCTTAACCGACCCTAACAGCTTACCATCTGCGTTTAAATTACCTGTTGTTGCACAAGCTTCCGTAAAAACGGATAAAGCCGGAGCCGGTTATGTAGCCGATTTTGGCAAAGAAACCTTTGGCTTTATAAAAATACACGGTTTAAAAGGTAAAGGCAAACTCAGTATCTATTACGGCGAATCAAAAGAAGAAGCCTTATCAACCGACAAATGCGAAACGCTCGATTACCTGGATATTGATCTGGCCGGTAAAAAAGATTCGGTAATGCCGCTCTCCAAAGCCTTCCGCTATGTTAACTTTCAGCCCGGAAGCGGTATTTCTGCCGATTCCGTTTCTATGCTTTATGAGTATGCGCCGGTTAGCGAAAGAGGAAGTTTTAAATCCTCAGATGCGGAGCTGAACAAGATTTACGACGTTGCCAAATATACCTTCCACCTCAATACCCGCGAGTTTTTTATCGACGGGATTAAACGCGACAGATGGGTGTGGAGCGGCGATGCCTACCAGAGTTACCTGATGAACTATTATTCGTTTTTTGATGCACCAACGGTAAAAAGAACCCTTTTGGCCCAACGTGGCAAAGATCCGGTTACAGCACATATCAATACCATTATGGATTACTCTTTCTATTGGTTTTTGGGCATTTACGATTACTATAAATTTACTGGCGACAAAAAATTTGTGCAGGACATTTATCCCAGGATGCAATCCTTAATGACCTACATCGATGGGCGGAAAAACAAAAATGGCTTATTGGAATGGATGCCGGGCGACTGGATTTTCATTGATTGGGCCGATAAGTTGAGTAAAGATGGCGAAGTAAGTTTCGAACAACTGCTTTATGCCCGTAGCTTAGAAACCATGGCATTATGCGCGAAACTCGCCAACGATACCGAAAGTGCAGCCAGATATGAAGAACAGGCCAAAGTACTGAAAGCCAAAATATTTGATTTGTACTGGAACCAGAACAAACATGCTTTGGTACACAGCAGGGTGGCAGGTAAACCGACAGAAAATGTAACTCGTTACGCCAATATGTTCGGCATCTTTTTCGATTATTTTACGCCTGAACAAAAGCTGGCGGTAAAAGAACATGTATTGCTGAACGACAGCATCAATAAAATTACCACGCCATACATGCGTTTTTATGAACTGGAAGCACTTTGTGCCATGGGCGAACAATCATACGTATTAAAAGAGATGAAAAACTATTGGGGTGGTATGCTTAAACTCGGTGCTACTTCTTTCTGGGAAGAATATGATCCCAACAAGAAAGGAACCGAGCATTTGGCCATGTACGGCCGGCCTTTCGGAAAAAGCCTTTGTCATGCCTGGGGTGCAAGCCCGATTTATTTACTGGGCAAATATTATCTAGGCGTTAGTCCTGATTCTCCAGGTTACGAAACCTACACCATCGAGCCCAACTTAGGAGGTTTGGCCTGGATGGAAGGCAAAGTACCTACGGCAAATGGCGATATCGCGGTTTACATGAACAAAAAGGAAATCAGGATAAATGCCGCTGTTGGTACCGGAAAGTTAAGGATTAAAAGCAAGTCTAAACCGGTGGCAAATGGAGCAGAAATTAAATCAATAGGAAATAACTTGTACGAAATCACAATAGAAAAGGGTAGAAACTATAGCGTTCGCTACAATTACTAGTATGCATTTAAAATTACCGGGAACCATCAAATCATGTTGATCGTTCCCGGTTAATATCAGCTTAACTATCCCGTCTGCTTTCTACAGTGTACACAAAACTATCGGCATGGTAATAGCCTAAATTATATTCAATTGGCCGTTCTCCCTGATCAAAAACATAACGTTTTCTAAAAAGCAGGGGACTCCCAACCTCAACATCCAGTTTGGAGGCCATAAATTTATCAGCAGCTTTGGCGCTAATTTCCTCTTTCGATAAATTCGCAATTATCGAATGGTCTCTTTCCAGGATTTCATACAAAGGGCGTTTAAAATCTTCATCGCCCGTTAGGCCAATCCTGGGGTGAAAATAAGAGATGAAATAAACAAAAGGGCCTTCCTCTTTTCCCCTTAAACGCTCTAGCTTCAGAACCTTTTTATCCGTACCAATATCAAAAAAATGGGCCAGTTTCTCATCTGCATATACCCAGCTGATGTGAAGTTCGAAATTCTTAATCGGAATGCCTCTTGCCTGCATTTCCTGCGAAAAACTTAACCAGTTGCTTGCTTTCGAACTAACCGAAACCTCAGCAACCTTAGTACCGATACCCTTTTTACGAATCAGCAGGCCCTCATAAACCAATTTGTTTAAGGCCTGGCGCAACGTTGTTCTCGATATGGCCAGCTGCTTAGCCATATCCACTTCGTTAGGCAGAAATTTAGTGGCATATTCGGGATCCTTAATCAGATTCCGCAATAATTCTTCTGCCTGAATGTGCAAAGGCACAGGGCTTTTATGATCGATTGAAAATTTCATTTTTTATGCAGCAATGCTTTAAATACTACAATTACGCTTATGCTGTTGAAACAAAGATAGAAAAAGCATGTACAAACAACAACACATGTATGCATCCTTATTGCTATTTAAAGTAACTGATGGTAGTTAAAGGCTTATTATTCAAGCTAGGTAAAAGAAATTAAATAAAACATTAGGATAAATGTATATACATATATACATTTGTTCTTTAATAAGATAGTAGCCCGTTTATGGAAGTAAAAAATAATCCTCAGGAAACACCCGCCACTGAACAATGGAGACAAAGTGGAGAAAACATTTTACCAGAAAATATCAATCATTTCAATCAGCCGGCAGATGCTTATAATCTGTACCCGGTTCATGCTTTGGGTGAGGGCAAAATATTTGATGGTTATGCTGCATTGGCCTCTTGGATTATTGAAAAAAGAACGGTAATTATAGATGGTTATGTTGGTATTTTCTGGCGCGAAACAGAACTGGCTTTACAACAAATCTTTACCAATAAGCATCTAAAAGTTAACTGGCTGCGTACAACAAGCCAAATGAAAAGTGCAGATGTAGTACAGGAATTGGTAAATCCTTTTCTGGGTGAAGCAAAAAGTGTTTGGGGTAAAAAAACTACGCTTAAGCTTGCAGATTTTTTCAAACCTGGATTTAGCCAAATCCAGCCCGACACTGCTTGTGAAATAAATATTGTAATTGGAATGGGTGCCTCATTAGCGAATTGGGATGCACCAATCATTTACCTCGATATTCCTAAAAATGAAATCCAGTACCGCATGCGTGCAGGCTCTGTAACTAACCTGGGAGCTGCCACTACTGCTAGTGCTTTCGAAATGTACAAGCGCTTTTATTTTGTAGATTGGGAAGTGCTGAATAAACACAAAGCAGAAATTTTAAACCGCATTAGTATCGTTGCAGATGCCCAGCACAAATCATCGGTAAAGTGGATCGAGGCAAATGAACTGAAGAAAGGCTTAAAACACATCAGCCAGTCGGTATTTCGGGTTAGGCCATGGTTCGAAGCAGGCGCATGGGGCGGTCACTGGTTGCAGGAAAACATTAAAGGTTTAAATAAAGATGAGGTAAATTATGCCTGGTCTTTCGAAATGATTGTTCCCGAAAACGGCATAGTATTCGAAAGTAACGGGAACCTGTTAGAAGTTACTTTTGATTTTCTGATGTTTAGCGAAAATCAGGCTGTATTGGGTAAACATGCTTCGGTTTTTAGCACCGAATTTCCGATCAGGTTTGATTTTCTGGATACGATGAGTGGTGGAAATCTTTCGATCCAATGTCACCCTTCATTGAAATACATCCGCGAAGAATTTGGCGAAAACATTACGCAGGATGAAACTTATTATATTCTTGAATGTAAGGAGGATGCTAAAGTTTACCTGGGTTTTCAGGAAGATATCAATCCAATTGAATTTAATCAGGCATTAGTTAAAAGTCAGCAGCTAAAACAGGAAATAAATATCGAAGATTTTGTGCAGGTACACGATGCGAAGAAACATGATCTTTTTTTAATCCCAAACCGTACGGTGCACAGTGCCGGTGCCAACAACCTGGTACTCGAAATCAGTGCAACACCTTATATTTTTACCTTTAAAATGTACGATTGGGTTCGTTTAGGTCTGGATGGTCAGCCCCGGCCAATTAACATTGAACATGCTTTAAAAAACCTTGACTTTAACCGGAAAGGGAAGGTGGTAACCAACGAGCTGATTTCGAAACCATCGGTGATTGAAAAAGGAGGGGATTGGGAGTTGATCCATCTGCCAACGCACATCGAACATTTTTATGATATTCACCGCATGGAGTTTGACAGTGAAATCACGGTAAAAACCAATAATGCCTGCCATATTTTGATGCTGGTGGAGGGTACAACCATCAAATTAAAAAATACAGATGGCCAGCTGAGTGAATTCCATTATGCCGAAACTTTTGTAGTTCCGGCTGCCGCCGAAAGTTATACGCTGATTAATGCGGGAAGTGGAAGGGCTAAAGTAATTAAAGCATTTGTAAAAGATGACCTGACTGCTGTAACTTTATAAAACAGCGGTCAGATTTGATGTGGATTTACAATCCATGGTCAAAACCAATTAAATTTTTAACCAAAATAAAAATTATGAGTGAGCAAAAAAGAAGCAGTGTTTTTTTAATAACGCTGGTAGCATCGCTGGGCGGCTTTTTATTCGGCTTCGATATGGCCGTTATATCAGGAGTTTTACCGCTGGTGCAAAAGCAGTTTGCATTAAGTGCCTCTCAGGAAGGATGGTTTGTATCTTCGGCCTTGTTGGGCTGCATCATTGGGGTGGCGCTTTCGGGCGAACTGAGCGACAGGTTTGGAAGGAAAAAACCACTGATTTTAACGGCTATCCTTTTTGTTGCATCGGCCCTGGGTTGCGCATTACTTCCCAATCTGCCGGGCGTTATCGCATTCCGGCTGTTAGGTGGTATTGGCATCGGTATTGCCTCCAATGTGGTGCCCTTATACATTTCTGAAATCGCACCTGCGCACATTAGAGGCCGTTTAGTTACTTATTATCAGTTTGCAGTTACACTGGGTATATTGGTGGCTTACCTCAGCAATGCAGCCTTATTAAGCGGTGCTTCAACAGCTCTCACTGATACTTCTGCCTTGAGCAAGCTTTTCAATCAGGAAGTTTGGCGGGGCATGTTGGGTATGGGTGTGTTGCCTGCTGTTTTATTTTTATTCGGACTATTGCTCATTCCGGAGAGCCCTCGATGGCTGATACAAAAAGGCCATATCGCTGCAGGTACTTTAATTATCAGTAAAATTAACGGACAAGCGCCTTCAGAAATTGATCCCAATCAGTTTGCAACTGAAAGCAACGGCACTAAAAATTCATATAAAGAATTATTTGCACCAGCAATGCGTAAAGCCTTGTTAATCGGCATTTTATTACCCTTATTTTCGCAGTTTAGCGGCATTAATGCAATTATTTATTACGGACCAAGAATACTCGGTAATGCGGGCATTTCGTTAAGTAATTCTCTCATCAGTCAGGTTATTTTTGGTCTGGCAAACGTACTTTTTACCCTGTTTGCCATCTGGAAAGTGGATAGCTGGGGAAGAAGGCCACTTTATTTATACGGAACTGCCGGAGCTGCGATTTCGCTGATCTTAACCGGTATATGCTTTTATTTTAACGCAACCTCAAGCATTTGGCTTTTGGTATGCGTTTTGGCTTTCCTCGCCTTTTTTGCCTGTTCAATTGGCCCCTTAAAATTCGTGGTAGCGGCAGAGATATTCCCGGGAGCCATACGCGGAAGAGCATTGGCCATTAGTATTATGGTTATGTGGGTAGCCGATACAATAGTAGGGCAAATTACACCAATCTTGCTAAACGAACTGGGTAGTGCGGGTACTTTCTGGTTTTTCGCCTTCTTCTGTATCGTAGCCTTTATTGCAGTTTATAAATTGCTTCCCGAAACCAAAGGTAAATCGCTCGAAGAGATAGAAAATGACTGGAAAGAGGAAGCAGATAAGCCTGTGTTTTTTCACTAAAAAGAACTTCACCTATGAATATAAAGCACAAACTTGCCGTTTTACTGCTGCTTAATTTATGTTACAAACCGGTTAAAGCACAGTCAGACCACGATTTGCTGGCTTATGCCGATCCACGCATTGGTACAGCGCACAGCCGCTGGTTTTATTTTACACCCGGGGCAGTTCCCTTTGGGATGGCTAAAGCCGCACCATCAACCAACGGCTCTTATGGCAATAAAAGTGGCTGGGAAGCTGTAGGATACGACCAAAGGCATACTTCTATCGAGGGTTTTGCCAATTTTCACGAATTTCAGATTGGCGGGGTTGTTTTTGCACCATCAACCGGAAAACTGCAAACCCTGGCAGGAACTTTGGAACATCCCGAAACCGGTTATCGTTCTGCTTTCGATCATAAAGATGAAACTGCCACACCAGGCTATTATTCGGTATTGTTGAAAGATTATGGCATTAAAGCCGAACTAACAGCTACTAAAAGGGTAGCTTTTCATCGCTATACTTTTCCAAAATCAACCGAAGCACACATCCTTTTCGATATTGGCCATCAACAGGGAGAGAGCGGAGAGGTAAGTGATGCAAGGGTTTACCTCACCAGTGATGGCAGAATTGAAGGTTATGTAATTACGAAACCTGTATATGTACAGAAATATCAGCCTGGTGCCAACGTAAAAATGTACTTCTCTGCTGTAGCCAGTAAAAAGCCTTTAAAATTTGGCACATTTAACGGTGGCGAAATTACCACAGGAAACAAGAGCACCCGTGGCAAAGGAGCAGGCCTATACCTCACTTTTACTACAAAAGAGCAGGAAAGCATTACCTTAAAAGCCGGACTTTCGTATACATCAATCGCAAACGCAAGACTAAACCTGGCTAAAGAAGCTTCAAACCTTTCTTTTGATCAGGCTAAGGCACAGGCCTTAAATACATGGGCCAGCTATCTGGGAAGAATCAGGGTAACCTCGGCAAATAAAGCAGATCTGACGAAGTTTTATACCGGATTATACCATGCCTTATCAGGACGTGGTTTGGCAAGCGATGTAAATGGTGCTTACCCTAAAAATGATGGAGGGATTGGTCAGATCCCGCTGGATAAGAACCATGTTCCGCTACATAACCATTACAATACCGATGCAATTTGGGGCGCTTTCTGGAATTTAACCCAGCTGTGGGCTGTAGCTTATCCTGAGTATTATTCAGATTGGGTTAAAAGTCAGTTGCTGGTGTATAAAGATTCGGGCTGGTTATCTGACGGGATTGCCAATAGCCGGTACGTATCTGGCGTGGGTACCAACTTCGTGAGCCTGGCCATGGCAGCAGCATACAACTCAGGAATACGCGATTTTGATGTAAAAACCGCTTATCAGGCTGCACTCAAAAATGAATTAGCGTTTCAAAACCGGCCATTTGGTGCAGGAAAGCCCGATTTAGATCGGTTTTTGAAATATGGTTACGTTAATCATTTGGATAGCGGTAGTGGTGCCAGCGAACGCTGGCAGTTTTCGGCCTCGCATACCTTAGAATATGCATTCAGCTGCTACGCAGTTGGCCAATGGGCAAAAATTTTAAATAAAACAGCCGATTACCAGAAGTTAACTACACTTTCCAATGCCTGGAAAACCATTTTAGATCCCGCAACCAAATTCATCAGGCCAAAAGATGAATATGGCCATTTTATTTCCAACTTCAATCCGAAACAGGCCTGGAGAGGTTTTCAGGAAGGAAATGCCTGGCAATATACTTTTTATGTTCCCCAAAACCCGGACGCTTTAATTGCAGCCATTGGTAAAGCTGATTTTAACAGCAGACTGGATAGCATTTTCACCGTATCTGAAAAAAATAAATTTGGAGGTGGAACAACATTAGATGCTTTTTCGGGACTGGAAGGACTTTACAACCACGGTAATCAACCCAATCTGCACACTTCATGGCTTTTTAATTTCTCAGGCAAACCATCGCTTACGCAAAAATGGGTCAGAAAAATTATGGATGAATTTTATGGCACCGAAGGTATTCACGGTTACGGATACGGGCAGGATGAAGATCAGGGACAGCTTGGTGCCTGGTATGTATTGGCTTCGATGGGTATTTTTGATGTGAAGGGCTTTACCGATGCCTCACCAGAAACAGGCCTCTCTGCGCCAGTTTTCAATACGATCAGAATCAAGGGCAATAAGAAATATTTCAGCGGTAAAGATTTCGAAATTGTAACCCTACATAATAATAATAGCGAAAACCGGTATGTGGAGTCATTTTCGCTAAACGGTAAGCCTTTAAAAACGCCCTTCATGAAACTTAAGGATATCCAAAATGGCGGGAAGTTAGTAGTAAAGCTAGGTAAAGAACCAAAAGATACGTATTGATTTTTTACTCCGGGATCGTCATTTCGGGGGAGAATTCATTAGCATCAATTTAATTTCAATTAGTAATCGTTTTAAGATTCCCGCCTGCGCGGGAATGACGATCCGCCAAAAAAAGGGATAGCAAACACCTGGTTTACTATCCCTTTTTTGGTTTTTACTTAGAAACTACTTCTTTTTCTCCAGTGCTGTTATTGCGGTCCACAATACGCCGGCTTCGCCTCTAAAACTCGATGAACCTTTTGGCTTATTATCGGGTCTATACCATTCGTAAAATCCATTATTGCTGATTACACGTGCCAGCATCGGGTCTAGTGCTTCTTTGGCTTCTGCCAATAAATTATACCTGATTAACTGGGTAACCATTCTGCCACCAAACCAGGTCCAATCGCCACCATTTTGATAAGAATATGGCCCCATAACTTTATTCTGAAAGGTACCGGCCGGATAAACAGGGTAGAGTGTAAGGCCGATGGTTGCAGCATTGGCATCTTTTACGTTTTTCTGCATTTTTTCATAAGCTTCCTTTACCTGTTTTTTACTTAGCAAACCAGCTTCAATTGCAACCGCTGTACCACCGTGATAGTAAACTTTCGATTCATCGAACGAAGCCGGAAAAGGGGAGCCGTTTAAATAAATATGCGGGATATATTTCTGGGCTTTATCATCCCATAAATATTTGTTAATATTCTGGCGAACGCTTTTGTAAATGCCTTTCCATTTGGTAATCTCGGCCGGATTTAAATCCCCAACCTCAATAAAGTCGTTTATCGCAATTAAAAACATGGCATTATCGTAAATATCAATCGCCCTATGGGTGTTCTCGTCAATTACCACGCCCCAGCCTTGCTCGGGTTGTACATCGCCCCAATCGGCAGTAGTGGCACCCCAAATCAAGCCATATTTCTCGTTAAACCTTTCTTTCAACAGAAAATCCATAGCCCTTTCCATTTGCTTTTTAACCGGTAAGCCGGCTACCTGCTCATTTAAAATGGATTTATCGCCTGTAATATTGATATACTTTGCAATGGCCTGAATCAAGGAGGTTTCCTGATCGGTTTCTACCGTATTTTTATGTCCAAGATATCCCGGTACAAGGTCTGATTTATAAAAAGTACCTTCCGAGCCAGCCTGTTTTGACGGGATATAGCCATCCAGAATAGATCCGTCAGCCTGTTGAAACTGGAAAAATGTAATCAGGTGTTTCCTGATCTGCGATTTATCGTTAACCTTACAGCTCAATTCGATAAAGGTATTCAAATCCCTGATCCATACTTCGCCATAACCATCGCCAGCGGTAAAACCTTTTTTAATCAGTGCTTCGGCCATAGTTTTAACCTGATTCATTACAGCCGGTGTTACATTTTTTTGTGCTTTTGGCGCAATAGCTTTGGTTTGAGCCAACGATGTACCGGGTACGGCTAATGCAACCAGCATGGCTAATGCTATATTTTTATTCATAGGGTTGTAGTTTATATTGTTTATGCTGCCCCATACTGAAGCCGCTATTTGTTAGTCAATCTATATGTACAAACATATATACATTTAATCAAATATCAAACATTTTAACAATATAATTACGCCTGAGTTTGCATTGGGTTAAACCCAATGCAAACGCCTAAACTCCAATTCTTTGTTCTATTTTTTTAACGCATTTATTGGCTTCGGCCAAAATTACATCGCTTTCGATCGCCTGATCGGCATTAAGAGCATTCAGCATCGAAATGGTTAAACAGGCAATAATCCCTTTATTATTGGCAATACCAATGGGCACAGAAATATCAGTTACGCCCGAAACAGCATCACTGTTTTTGAAATAAGAGCCTGTTTGTTGAATATCAGCTAAAGAACTTAAGAAATCTTCCTGCTGTGGCTTGGCATATTTTTTAAAAATGGCATTGTTTTTCAGTACGGTATTCCTTTCTGCTTCAGGCATATAAGCGAGTAACACTTTACCCGATGCAGTTAATGGCAAAGGAAACAAATTCCCTTCTTCGATGGAAAGTGCAATTGGCCCCGGGCTTTTGGCGTGGATAATTACCATTACCTGGTTCATGTACAGAATACTCAGGTGACACGATTGCCGTATCGAATTGGCCAGTTCTTCCAAAGGAAACTGCGCTGCTTTCCTCAGCTCATCAATAGGCGAGTGGCGGTGCGACAGGTAAAAAAGTTTAAGCGATAACCGGTATTTCCCCGAAACCTCATCGCGCAGAATATAACCGCGGCTTTCCAAACTCATTAACATCCGGTAAATCTCATTGGGTGTTTTTTCTATACCAATGGCTATTTCGGTTTGTGATAGTGGGATGGATTGAGACGACAGGTACTCTAAAATATCAAGTCCTTTATCTAAAGCTGGCGCCTGATACTTCGATTCATTTTCTTTCATACAGGTTTAATTTGGTTGTATCGTATTTTTTACAGTTTCAAACATACAAAATGCTTTCATATTTCTCGTTCAGAACGAAATTATATAATTATTACAACAATATATGTTTTCATATTTAAAAAAAAGATTTATATTTGAATTACATGTAAAATTTAAAGTTAAGCAAATTCTACAGCTTATTTAATACAGGCCGAGAATTTATTTCTAACTAAATTGAACACGATAACCAACTATAAACCTAAATCAAAGCATCGAGAGCAATACCATACGGCTAATGAACAAACTTGTAATCTTTTCTTTTCTTTACCTGTTCACTTTTTCGCTGTTTGCCCAGGAGATTAAGGTGTCGCGCTTAAGCTGCGAATACCGCTCAAATCCGCTTGGAATTGACGTAACTCAGCCACATTTAAGCTGGCAGTTGGTATCTACGCGGCATAATGTGCTGCAAAAGGGATATCAGATTTTAGTGGCCACAAGTCTGAGCACTTTAAAGCAAAACAAAGGCGATGTTTGGGATTCTAAAAAAACCATTACCAATCAATCTATCCAGATAAAATATAAAGGTCAAAAATTATTACCGGCAACAAAATACTACTGGAAAATTAAAGTATGGGATAATTGGGGGAATGAATCTGCCTGGAGCGAACCGGCTTTTTTCGGAATGGGCTTGTTAAATATTGCTGACTGGAAAGGTGCCCAATGGATTGCTTACGAAAAACTGGCCGATTCTAACGTTAATGCGTTACCTACAGATGGTAAAAAGGATAAGTTTAATGGCAATAATATTCTGCCTATGTTTCGCAAAGATTTTACCCTTAGCAAAACCATTAAAAGGGCTACTGCCTTTGTTTCAGGCTTAGGTCATTTCGAAATGACTTTGAACGGCAAAAAGGTAGGAGATGATTTTTTAGCTCCCGGCTGGACAAAATACGACCGCGAAGCTTTATATGTAACCTATGATATTACCAGACATCTTAAAAAAGGTTCAAACGCAGTTGGGGTAATGTTAGGCAATGGTTTTTATTACATTCCACCGGTAAAAGAAAGGTACCGGAAACTAAAAGTTGCCTACGGCTTCCCAAAAATGATTTGTCGTTTGTTTATTGAGTATAGCGATGGAACTTCAGGAAATGTAATCAGCAACCAAAGCTGGAAAACGGCACCTTCGCCAGTTACTTTTTCGAGCATTTACGGAGGCGAAGATTACAATGCCACTTTAGCGCAAAAGGACTGGAACCTGCCGGTTTTTAACGA
Source organism: Pedobacter ghigonis (assembly GCF_903166585.1). Classification (GTDB taxonomy): domain Bacteria; phylum Bacteroidota; class Bacteroidia; order Sphingobacteriales; family Sphingobacteriaceae; genus Pedobacter; species Pedobacter ghigonis. The sequence goes on along the minus strand of NZ_CAESCM010000003.1, from coordinate 205,388 downwards.
TAGCCAATGGAAAAACGCCTTGTTGGTTAACGGACCAAAGCTAAATGCACAAAAAGAAGAACCTTTAAAAATTTTCGATCATTTTCAGGCACAGCAGATTACCCAAACTGCTAATGGCGAATGGGTTTATGATCTTGGACAAAATGCTTCGGGCATTATTGAACTTAAAGTAAGTGGCAAAAAAGGCGATACCATCCGCATTACACCTGCAGAACTTTTAAAAGAAGATGGCACCGCTACCCAGAAAAACATGGGCGGCCCATCATATTTCACCTACATTTTAAAAGGTAGCGGAGTAGAAACCTGGCGACCCAGATTTTTTTATAGCGGTTTCAGGTACCTGCAGGTTAAAGGGGGCGTACCGGTGGGAAAAGAAAATCCATCCCGGAAAGCTGTGATTCAGTATTTAAAAGGCCTGCATATACGCAATGCTGCCGAAACAGTTGGTAAATTTTCATCTTCCAGCGAATTATTCAACAAAACCTTTCAACTGATTAACTGGGGAATAAAAAGCAACATGGTAAGCATATTTACCGATTGTCCGCACCGCGAAAAACTGGGTTGGCTGGAACAGCTGCATTTAATGGGCAGCTCGGTAAATTACAATTATGCCGCGGCACCTTTGTTTGAAAAAGCAGCAGTGGATATGCAAAACTCACAGCTGGCCAATGGTCTGGTTCCCGAAATCGCACCCGAATATGTTAAATTCGAATGGGGTGGCGATATGTTCCGCGATTCGCCTGAGTGGGGAAGCAGCAGTATTCTGGTACCCTGGGATTTGTACAAATGGTACGGCGATAAACAAACTTTGGTTGATCATTACCCAACCATGCAGCGTTACATTCAATACTTAGGTACAAAAGCCGATAAACACATCCTCTCGCAAGGTTTGGGCGATTGGTATGACCTCGGACCAAAACCTCCGGGCGTTTCGCAGCTCACCCCAATGGGGATTACCGCTACTGCCATTTACCATTACGATTTAAAAGTACTCGAAAAAATAGCAACCTTATTGGGCAAAAAAGCTGATGCACTGACTTATGCCAATCGTGCGGTATTGGTACGTGAAGCATTTAACAACAAATTCTTTAATGCGCAAACCAAACAATATGGCTCTGGCAGTCAAACGGCAAATGCCATGGCCGTTTATATGGGGCTGGTTGAAGAAAAAGACAAGCAGGCAGTAATCGATAACCTCATCAAAGACATCAAAAACAACAACAATGGTTTAACCGCAGGCGATATTGGTTACCGCTATGTGTTGCGGGTTTTAGAAGATGCCGGCCGCTCGGATGTGATTTTCGATATGAATAGCCGTAGTGATGTTCCGGGGTATGGTATGCAATTGGCCAAAGGTGCTACTGCCTTAACCGAAAGCTGGGCAGCATTACCCAGTGTTTCAAATAATCATTTTATGCTGGGGCATTTAATGGAATGGTTTTACAGCGGGGTTGGTGGCATTCGCCAGGTTGAAAATTCGGTAGCCTTTAACCAGATTAAAATTTACCCCGAAGTGGTGGGCGATTTAACTTCGGCCCATACGGCCTACCAATCTGTTTATGGCAACATTTCAACCGACTGGGAAAAAACGGCTGATGGTTTTGAGATAGCGATAAACATTCCGGTGAATACCACTGCTGTGGTTTATATTCCGGTTTCGCCTCAGCAAAGTCTTTCAGAAGCCAATAATTCGGCCTTCCAAAACATGGGTACAGCTAATGGCAGAATGAAAGTGGCTATCGGTTCAGGTTATTATAAATTTAAGGTGAAATAACATGAGAACGATCTGGATATACCTAATTGGCATTTTAACGACGGCTAATGCATTGGCTCAGGATACTAAAAATCCAGTATCTGCTGCCGAGATGGAAAAGATTTACCAGGAAGTTAAAACCCCTTTCAAATACGGACTGGTAATGGTTCCGAATGACAAAGACCATAAAATGGATTGTCCAACCATATTTAGAAAAGGTAAATACTGGTACATGACTTACCTGATTTTTAGCGGCAGAGGTTACGAAACCTGGATGGCAAAAAGCAGCGATTTACTGCATTGGGAAAACCAGGGTAAGTTAATGTCGTTTGCCGATTCGGGTAAATGGGACGATAACCAAAAAGCCGGTTACAATGCTCTTTTAGATATCAGATGGGGTGGAAGTTACCAGGCCAAAAGCTTTAATGGCAAATACTGGATGTCGTACTTCGGTGGTAAAGAACGGGGATACGAGGTAGAGCCTCTATCAATCGGTATGGCATACACCGATAAACATCCTTCAGTTGTGCAAGAGTGGCAACGATTGGATAAACCTGTATTAAGCTCGCTCGACAGCGATGTACGCTGGTGGGAAAACCGTCATAAACTTTTTAAAAGTACGGTGATTGCCGATCAGAAAAAGTTAACCGGCCATCCTTTTGTAATGTACTACAATGCTGTTGGCGATTCGCTGGCGAATAACAAAAAAACACGCTGGTACGAACGTATTGGTATGGCAGTATCTGATGACATGGTGCATTGGCAACGCTTTATGAAAAATCCGGTGGTTCACCATCCGGTTGGGATAACCGGCGATGCCGTGATCCAACAAATAGGCGATAATTACGTGATGTTTTACTTCGGTGCTTTCTGGCAGGACAGAAAAGGTTCTTTCAACCGCTTCGCGGCATCTAAAGACCTGATAAACTGGACCGACTGGACAGGCAACAACCTGATCGAATCGTCAGAAAAGTACGATGAGCTGTATGCACACAAATCATTTGTAATCAAATATAAGGATGTGGTGTACCACTTTTATTGCGCGGTGAATAAACAAGACCAGCGTGGCATTGCCGTAGCCACTTCGAAAGATTTAGGAAAAAGTAAAGTGAATTTTGTTCAATAATTAAGAAATGAGAATACCGGGCAGTTATAAGGTTTTGATTATTTTCCTATCGGGATTATTAGGTGCGCAATATTGCGGGGCAAATGCCTTATTCGTCATTTCGACTGAAGTAAAGCGGAATGGAATTCCTGCTTGTTGGTGTCTCCCCAGCCAGTATAGCCAATCTTCGGTCGGTGAGACACCAACCGACAGGATTACGGAAACCAGAAGTAGAATCAGTTTTAACAAAGACTGGAAATTTTACCTAGGCGATGAACCAAAGGCAAAATCGGTTACTTATAACGATTTGAAATGGAGAAAATTAACACTGCCTCACGATTGGAGCATTGAAGGCAAGTTCGACGAGAAAAACCCTGCAAAACCAGAGGGTGGAGGCTTACCAACCGGTATTGGCTGGTATAGAAAAGAATTTACTGCGCCGGCCAACTTCAAAAACAAATTGATCAGTATTGAATTTGATGGCGTTTACAAAAACAGCGAAGTTTGGGTAAACGGCCACTATCTGGGCAAGCGTCCTTATGGTTACAGCTCGTTTTCTTACGAGATCAGTAAGTTTTTAAAACCCGGCAAGAACATCCTGGCCGTAAAGGTCGACAATTCTGCACAACCCGATTCGCGCTGGTATTCAGGATCGGGCATTTACAGAAATGTGTGGCTAATCTCAACAGCAAAGGTAGCTGTTGCAAAATGGGGAACATTTGTAACTACCGATGCTACAGGCAAGGTGAGTATAAAAACCCAAATTGCGAACAAAACCCTCAAACTGCAGGCAGTAGCTTTAGTGCACACCATATACGACGCCAATGGCAAATTGATTTCAAAAACACAGCCTCAAAATATCAAAATTGATACGGCAGGGTTAATCGTCAACAGCGAAAGCCTGCTTAAAAACCCGGTGCTTTGGTCGTTGGCTAAGCCTTTTCAGTATAAACTGGTTACTCAAATTCTTCATAACAACAAGCCCATCGATACTTACGAAACTAAATTCGGATTCCGAACTTTCCATTTCGATGCCGAAAAGGGCTTTTCGTTAAACGGAATACCTACCAAAATATTGGGTGTTTGCCTGCATCACGATTTAGGTGCTTTAGGTGCTGCTGTTAATGTACGCGCCATGGAACGTCAGCTCGAAATCATGAAAGCGATGGGCGTAAACGCTATCCGTACGGCACACAATCCGCCTGCACCCGAATTTTTAGACTTATGTGATAAAATGGGTTTTCTGGTTATGGATGAAGCTTTTGACATGTGGGCAAAGAAGAAAAACAAAAACGATTATCACCTCAATTTCGCCGAATGGCACAAGCGCGATCTGGAAGATATGATCCTCCGCGATCGTAATCATCCGTCTATTATCCTTTGGAGCATTGGTAACGAGATCCGCGAGCAGTTCGATAGTACTGGTGTAGCCATCACAAAAGAACTGGTTTCAATCGTTAAAAACCTCGATCAAAGCCGTCCTGTAATTTCGGCCCTGACCGAAACCGACGCGAAGAAAAACTTTATTTACCAAGCCAATGCTTTGGATATTTATGGCTTAAATTATAACCATAAACTGTATAAAGACTGGCCTAAAAATTATCCGGGTGTTAAATTTCTGGCTACCGAAACCACTTCAGCATTAGAAACCAGAGGTTTTTACGATACTGCCGATACCATTCGCCGCTGGCCGAGAGACGGAAAAACAAAATTCACAGAAGGGAATGCAGCATGGTCGGCATCTGCCTACGACAATGTTTCGGCCTATTGGGGCTCTACACACGAAGAAACCTGGAAAGCAGCAAAGAAATATGACCATGTTTCGGGACTGTTCGTTTGGACAGGTTTTGATTACCTGGGCGAGCCGCTACCTTATCCATGGCCGGCACGTAGCTCATATTTTGGTATTGTAGATTTAGCAGGTTTCCCGAAAGATTCCTACTACATGTACCAAAGCGAATGGACTGATAAGCCCGTGCTACACATCTTGCCACACTGGAACTGGGAGCCAGGTAAACTGGTTGAGGTTTGGGCTTATTACAACCAGGCCGATGAGGTAGAACTCTATTTGAATGGAAAATCATTAGGCAAAAAATCAAAACAGAACGATGATCTGCACGTGCAATGGAATGTAAAATTCGAAGCGGGTACACTCAAAGCGGTATCGCGCAAAAACGGAAAAAAGGTTCTGGTTCGTGAAATAAAAACTGCTGGCGATCCTGCTAAAATTGAATTGATAGCAGATCGGAAACAGATCAAAGCCGATGGTAAGGATTTGTCTTTTATTACCGTACGTATTTTAGACGCAGCCGGAAATGTAGTGCCGAATGCCGATAACCTTGTTGATTTTAAAGTAGCAGGTGCAGGTTTTATTGCGGGGGTAGACAATGGTTTTCAGGCTAGTTTGGAGCCTTTTAAAGCCAGTTACCGCAAAGCTTTTCATGGTTTATGTCTGGCTATTTTACAGGCTACAGAAAAAGCCGGAACAATTCAATTAACGGCAACATCGGCAGGTTTGTCCTCATCATCAATAGTAATTAATACGGGTAAATGATGAGATAAATGCAGTTCATAGCAGGAAAGTTACCGAAGGGAATTAGGCCTAAATACATGGTCGGTGGGGACACCAACCATTAGAGAAAAAGTCGTCATCTCGACTGTAGCGCAGCGAAATGGAGAGATCTATAATCAGATTTCTCGACTCCGTTGCACTTTGCTCGAAATGACGGAACAAAAAAATTAATCCTATCGGTTGGTGTTTCACCGACCGAAACTGGAAATATAAACGATGATTCGTGTCGACACGAACCATGACGAATAAGAATAAAAACATTAAATAATAAGATTAAGTGGAGAAGACGATTAATTTAAAAGGAATAACCTGGAACCACAGTCGTGGGTTATTGCCTATGGTGGCAACCGCACAGCGTTTTTCAGAATTGCACCCTAATGTGAACATCACCTGGGAAAAGCGGAGTTTGCAGCAATTTGCCGATTTCTCTATCCAGGAACTGGCCGAACATTTCGATCTGCTGGTAATCGATCACCCCTGGGCTGGCTTTGCGGCCAAAACCAAATCAATTGTTCCTTTAGATTTTTACCTTAGCGAGGCCTATTTAAAAGATCAGGAAAACAATTCGTTGGGGCAATCATACGAAAGTTATACCTACGATGGTCATTTGTGGGCTTTACCCATTGATGCTGCTACGCCTGTTGCCGCCAGCCGGCCAGATTTATTAATAGAAAGAGGCTTCTCTTTACCAAAATCGTTCGAAGATTTACTCGCTTTGGCCGACGCCGGTCTGGTCGCTTTTGCAGGCATCCCGATCGATGTTTTAATGAATTTTTACACCCTTTGCTGCTCTCTGGGCGAAGATCCCTGCCAAAGCGATGATCAGGTAGTATCGATCGAAACCGGTGTAAGAGCATTGCAAATGTATCGCCAACTGGCATCAAAAATAGATCCGGCCAACTTTAGCAGGAATCCGATTCAGGTTTATGAAGCCATGACTTTATCCGACGAAATTGCCTATTGTCCTTTTGCCTACGGATATTCCAATTATTCGAGAAATGGTTATGCGCGCAAAGTGCTGCATTTCCATGATATGATCTCGCTGGATGGAAAAACCAATTTGAGGAGCACACTGGGCGGCACCGGATTGGCTATCTCTGCCAAATGTGCCAATCCCGAAATGGCGGCCAAATATGCTGAGTTTGTTGGTTCACCAGCTTGTCAGTCAACACTATATTTCGAAAGTGGAGGTCAGCCAGGTCATTTGGCAGCCTGGAAAAATGAAGAAGTAAACCGGCAAAGCCAGAATTACTTTTCAAATACCTTACCTGCCTTGCAGCGTGCATTTCTCCGTCCGCGCTATCATGGTTCGATGTATTTTCAGGATCATGCCGGCGATGTAGTGCGCGATTATTTGATGGGCAAAGGTGATGAAATAACAGTTTTAACTGTTTTGAACGAATTATATCAAAAATCTAAAAGCTTAGCAGTATCATGAACAGGCCGTTAGAAGGACTTTTGGTTTTAGAGTTCTGTCAGTTTTTGGCAGGACCATCGGCTGGCTTAAAACTGGCCGACTTGGGCGCGCGCGTAATTAAAATCGAGCGACCTCAAACCGGCGATGCCTGCCGCGCTTTATCGATCAAAAATCTGTTTGTTGATGAAGACAGTTTGCTTTTTCATACCATTAACCGCAATAAGGAAAGTTATACCGCAGATTTAAAAAATCCGCAAGATTTAGAAAAGCTTAAAAAATTGATTGCCAAAGCGGATGTGATGACGCATAATTTCAGGCCCGGAGTAATGGAGAAAATTGGCCTGGATTATGTCCGGGTACAACAAATTAATCCGAAAATTATTTACGGCATGGTTACCGGCTATGGCAATGAGGGACCGTGGAAAAACAAACCCGGCCAGGATTTATTGGTACAATCGGTTTCTGGTTTAACCTTTTTATCGGGGGTAGATACTGATGGCCCCGTTCCATTTGGTTTATCTGTTTCGGATATTATGTGCGGTAATCACCTGGTACAGGGAATCATGGCAGCTTTAATTAAAAGAGCCAAAACCAATAAAAGTGTACTGGTTGAAGTGAGCCTGCTCGAATCGATTTTAGATGTGCAGTTTGAGGTAATTACCACTTATTTGAATGATGGGGGAAAATTACCAGATAGAAGCGGTGCTAAAGGAAGTGCGCACGCTTATTTAAGTGCGCCTTATGGCATGTACGAAACCAAAGACGGTTATATTGCCATGGCCATGGGAAACCTGCCAAATATTTGCGCCATTATCAATTGCGACATTACAGATTTATACGTTGAAGCAGGTTCAGCTTTCGAAAACCGCGATAAATTAATTGTACGGTTGGCCGAAACCTTTAAACAGGAAAATACCGGCAACTGGGTTAACCTGTTAGAAAGTAATGGTATCTGGTGTGCCGAGGTGCTCAATTACCAAACAGCCACTGCTTTAAGTACCTATAAAAACCTGAACATTGAGCAACAGATTGATTTGGACGGAGTAAAAAGTATCAAAACCACGGTAAGCCCGATCCGGTTGAACCAAAGAAAGTTATTTGCCAAAAAAGCGGCACCCAAACTAGGTTTTGATACGGAAAGTATTAACAGGGAGTTTGAAATAAAATAGACAATCCGTCACCCTGAATTTATTTCAGGGTCTGTTTACAGTAGAAGAGATGCTGAAACAAATCCGATAGCTATCGGATCAGCATGACGATCATGTTTACTTTAAACATATCCCACCATTATGGTTGGGATGACGAATAACTTAGAGTGTTTCGTGGTAACACGAACCACAAAGCAACCGATAGATAGTCGTCATTTCGACTGGAGCGCAGCGAAATGGAGAAATCTTTTAAAACAGATCCCTCCGCTACGGTCGGGATGACGAATAACTTAGAGTGTTTCGTGGTGACACGAACCACAAAGCAACCGATAGATAGTCGTCATTTCGACTGGAGCGCAGCGAAATGGAGAAATCTTTTAAAACAGATCCCTCCGCTACGGTCGGGACGACGGGAGAAGAATACAGAATATAAAAAATAAAATTATGCGACCGCTTGAAGATTATTTAGTTATCGATTTCAGTCAGTTCCTTTCGGGGCCTTCTGCGAGTTTGCGTTTGGCTGATATGGGTGCCCGTGTAATCAAAATTGAGCGTTTAGGGGTAGGCGATATTTGTCGTACCCTTTACACTTCAAATCTGATTATGAATGGCGAATCGTCGGTTTTTCATGCCATTAACCGGAATAAGGAAAGTTTTGAAGTTGATTTAAAAAGCGAAGCAGATTGCGAAATGGTACGCGAGCTGCTTAAAAAAGCAGATGTGATGATCCACAACTTCCGGCCGGGCGTAATGGAACGTTTAGGTTTCGATTACCCATCCGTTAGTGCTTTAAATCCGGCCATTGTTTACGGCGAAATTTCGGGCTATGGAACTGATGGCGAATGGAAAAATAAACCCGGACAGGATTTGTTATTGCAATCTGTTACCGGATTAACCTCCCTTACCGGCAATGCAGATAGTGGTCCGGTTGCCATGGGCTTATCCATAGTAGATATGCTGGCAGGTGCACATCTCGCCCAGGGAATATTAGCCTGTTTATACCGCAAGGCCATCAAAAACGAAGGTGGTTTTGTGCAGGTTAGCATGATGGAATCGGCCTACGATTTTCAGTTTGAAACCATTACAACCTTTATGAACGATGGTGGTGCTTTGCCCGAAAGATCGAAGCAGAACAATGCAAATGCCTATTTGGGTGCCCCTTATGGCATTTACCAAACCGAAAATGGCTACCTGGCGCTGGCCATGGGTTCTATTCCTCAGTTGGGTAATTTGCTGGGCTGCGAAAAGCTCGAAGATTATGTTGAAGTGAGCGAAGCTTTCGATAAACGCGATGAAATTAAAGCCATATTAGCCAGTCATTTGCTTAGCCAAACCACCGAAAAATGGCTTTCAAAATTAGAACCAGCCGATATCTGGTGTTCGGATGTACTAAACTGGAACGCTTTAATGCAACATGATGGTTTCAAAGTATTAAATATGATACAGGAAGTTCAAATGTTGGATGGCTATAAATATGAAACCACCAGATGCCCAATCCGTATTGATGGAGAATTATTAACTTCACCAAAAGGTTCGCCAAAACTGGGTCAGGACAACGAGGAAATCATCAAAGAATTTATTACACACAGTACCATTGCCAATGCCTAACCAAGCCGATACCTTCAGAATTGCCGTACGTAAATTTGGTCCCTTCGAATCTGCTATGCAGAAATTCTGGGACAGCTACTGTGCAGTTTCCGGTTGCACACTTCAACTGGAATTGGTGATTATGGATTTACACGAACTTTACGAGAGCACCATTACACGTAAAGGTTTGGCAAATGGTTTATTCGATATTGCCCACATCAATACCGATTGGGTGTATGAAGGTTACCTGAGTCAGGCATTTGAGATATTAAACCCTTACATCAACACCAATAAACCGGTAGGCTTTCCTAAGGGTTGGAGCAAATCTTTATTGAGCTTGCAGCGTTTTGGTTGGGAAGTAGTAGGATTGCCCTTTCACGATGGTCCGGAGTGTTTCATTTACCGCAAAGATTTGTTTGAAAACGAATCCGAGCAGGCCAATTATCTAAAACAATATGGAAAGGTGCTCGAAGTACCCCAAACCTGGGAAGATTTTCATCAGGTAGCTCAATTTTTCAACCGCCCGGCCGATAAGCTGTACGGGAGCATCTTTGCCTGTTATCCCGACGGTCACAATACGGTTTTCGATTTTTGCCTCCAACTGTGGACCAGGGGAGGCAGCCTGGTAGATAAAGCTGGAAATATCAGCATTAATTGCCAGCCCGCTGTTGATGGCCTTGATTTTTACCGGAAAATAGTGAACGATAAAACCGCTGTTCATCCTCAATCAAAAGATTTTGAATCGGTGGCTGCCGGAGTGGCTTTTGCCAATGGCGAAGCCGCCATGATGATTAACTGGTTTGGCTTTGCCGGAATGTGCGAAGTAGATGCAAATTCGAAGGTAAAAGGGAAAGTTGGGGTAGATTTACTGCCTGCAGCTGCCGGTAAGGCATCCGCATCCTTAAATGTGTATTGGCTTTACACCATTGCCAAAGGCAGTAAAAACAAGGATGTAGCTTACGATTTTCTGAAATTTGCCACTAATACAAAGCAAGATAAACTGCTGACGCTGGAAGGGGGCATCGGCTGCCGCTTGTCGACCTGGAAAGATCCCGAAGTGAATGAAATTATTCCTTATTACCACAAATTAGAACAGTTGCATGAGGTGGCCAACATGCTGCCGCAGCATAAAAACTGGACACAAATAGCCAAAATTATTGATGAAATGGTTTTGAAAGCGATGCACAGCCCGGAAGAATCTTCAAGTTTAATTGAAGCAGCTCAAAACCAGATTAACAAATTGAATTAAATGAGTATCGATATCCAATATAAACCAACTTTACCCGAAACCAAACAGCCGATTATCATTATTGGTGCTGGTGGAATTGTGGCTGATGCCCATCTGCCTGCATATAAAATCGCTGGTTTCGAAGTTTATGGCATTGTAAACCGTACCAAATTAAGGGCACAGAAACTGGCCGATGCTTTCGGTATTCCGCATGTTTTTGATACCCTTGCCGAGGCAGTTGCCGCAGCACCAAAAAATACGGTATTCGATGTTACCATCATGCCCGAGCAGTATATAGAAACGTTAAAGCAACTGCCCGATGGTGCAGCGGTTTTAATACAGAAACCAATGGGCGATGATTTTAACCAGGCCAAAGAAATTTTAGCTTTATGCCGGGCAAAAAACCTTAAGGCGGCCATTAACTTTCAGTTGCGATTTGCACCTTTTGTAAGTGCTGCAAAACACCTGATTGATAAAGGATTGATTGGTGAGCTTTACGACATGGAAGTGCGTGTTACCGTTAAAACCCCCTGGGAAATTTTCCCGCATGTAATTATTCACCCGCGTTTGGAAATTCAGTACCACAGTATCCATTATGTTGATTTAATCCGTTCATTTTTAGGCAATCCTAAAAGTGTGCTGGCTAAAACCTTAAAACACCCGGCTAAAAGTTTGTCTTCTTCGCGTTCTACTATTTTATTCGATTATGGCGATACCATGCACGCGGTAATTAACACCAACCACGATCATGATTTTGGTCCAAATCACCAGGAAAGCTACATCAAATGGGAGGGAACCAAAGGAGCCATTGTAGCTAAAATCGGCTTATTGATGGATTATCCGCATGGTGTGCCTGATGTTTTTGAATATTGCCTGGTAGAAGCAGGTAAAACACCACTATGGCAAACCGTAAAACTGGAGGGTTCCTGGTTTCCGGAAGCCTTTATCGGTACCATGGCCAATTTAATGCGCTACAATGAAGGCTCAACCGATGTTCTACATACAAGTGTTGAAGATGTTATCGATACCATGGCAGTTGTAGAGAGTGCCTATCAATCGAGCGATACGGGTGGGGTGAAGGTTAAATAATCGTCATTGCGAGGAGGCACGACGAAGCAATCTATTTAAGAAAATAACAGCCGTCCTCGTTTGCAACGAGGATGAAAGAGAAAAGCGATTGTATCGCTTAAAAAAACGAAAGCTATGTATTTCAAATCAACATTTTTTGAAGATTACCAATTACAGGACAAACGTGTAACCTTAGGCCGCACCATAACCGAAACAGATTTTGTTGTTCACGCGGGGCATACCGGCGATTTTTTTCCGCACCACATGGATGCCGAGTGGTGTGCTACCCAACCGTTTAAACAGCGTATTGCACACGGCACCATGATTTTCAGCATCGGTATCGGTCTTACCGCTTCAGAGATCAACCCCGAAGCCATGTCGAAGGGTTACGATAAGCTTCGCTTTATAAAACCTGTTTTCATTGGCGATACCATCCACTCAACAGTAACCATTTCTGAAAAAGGAGATAGCAAAAGACCTGAATATGGCACCGTAACCGAGCACGTAGAAATCATTAACCAGCACGGAGACGTAGTACTGGTTTGCGACCATTTGCTTGTAGTTAAAAAAGTTCATTAGTTCAGTAATCATTCGTTCGTTAGTCTGGATGCTTATATCTAAGCGCCATACCACCACCAATGAACAAATGACACTAATATCAAATGAACTATTGAACGAATGAACCAATAAAACCAAATATAATGAACCACAACACACCAACTGAAATTGTAACTGAGCACGATCCATCATCGGGGAAGAAGTACATATTGCCGTTTATACTCGTAGTTAGCCTTTTTTTCCTTTGGGGAATGGCACATAACCTCGATTCTATCCTCATTCCACACCTTAAAAAGGCCTGTAATTTAAATAACCGGCAATCCACCTTAATTGATACTTCGGTTTTCTTTGCCTATTTCTTAATGGCCATTCCAGCAGGTATTGTTTTGAAGAAATGGGGCTACAAGGCGACTATGATTTCAGGTTTACTGGCTTTCGCATTTGGGGCATTTTTGTTTGTTCCGGCGGCGAATAACCTTTCGTACATTACCTTTCTCATTGCACTTTTTATTATTGGTTGTGGTTTAACCCTGCTCGAAACCTCGGCAAATCCTTATGCTGCCGTGTTGGGCGATCCGGCAAAAGCCACCAGCAGGTTAAACTTAGCCGCATCTTTTAACGGTTTAGCGGCCATGGTAGCACCAATGATTGGTGGTTTGTTTATCCTTTCCGGAAAATCGCATACCAAAGATCAACTTGCAGCAATGACTGAAACCAGCCGCAACAGTTACTTTCTGGAAGAAGCTGCTTCAGTTAAAACACCATACATCTCTCTGGGAATTATTTTACTGGTTATTGCAGTTATATTTTATTTCATCCACCTTCCCGAAATCAAAACCAAAAGCATTGATGGTGAAGCCAAAGGCAGTTTTTTTGGAGCATTACGCCACAAACACCTCAAGTGGGCAGTTGTAGCACAGTTCTTTTATGTGGGCGCACAGGTTTGCGTTACCAGTTTTTTCATCAGAATGGCGCAACAAGGTGGTGGTTTCGACGAGAAAACAGCTGCCTCTTACTTAGCCATATACGGACTCTTATTTACTGTGGGGCGCTTTGCAGGTACTGCCATACTTCAATTTGTATCTTCAAGTAAACTTCTGGCCATTTATGCCGTTATTTCGATACTCTTGTGCCTGGTAGCTATTTTAGGACAGGGTTCTTACGTCGTTTATGCTTTAGGCGGACTCGGATTCTTCATGTCGATTATGTTCCCAACTATTTTTGCACTGGGTATCGACGGCATTGGCGATGATACCAAACCGGGTTCATCGTGGCTCATTATGTCGATTGTTGGTGGGGCAATTTTGCCTTTTGGTATGGGAAGCCTGATTGATATGTATGGCGATAACATTCAGATTGGCTATTGCATACCGCTAATTTGCTTTATAGTGGTGCTTTACTTCGGTTTAAGCGGCTATAAAATTGCACACAAATCATAATTGCCTCTGCGAAAAATGAAACTTAGTTGGTTTAAGATACTGTCCGTTGTTTTATTGTTAAGCATAAGCTTTTCAAGGCAAACCTATGCTCAAAACGAAAATGCAAAGCCCTGGGTATTTTGGTACTGGATTAAGGCTGGCGTTTCAAAAGCAGGTATAACTGCCGATTTGGAAGCGATGAAAGCCAATGGCATTGGCGGAGCATATTTAATGAGCATCCAGGGCGCAGATAAAACACCGCTTTACAATCCACCCAGTGTGCAGCTTACGCCTGAATGGTGGCAAATGGTCGAGTTTGCCATGAGTGAAGCCAAACGTTTAAACCTTAAACTGGGTATGCATGTAAGCGATGGTTTCGCCCTGGCTGGTGGCCCCTGGATTAAACCTGAGCAATCTATGCAAAAAGTAATTTGGTCAAAAATAAACATCAGTAATACAATCACTAAAATACATTTACCTCAACCCGAAAGTAAGGAAGATTATTACCGCGATATAGCGGTGTATGCTTATCCTTCACCTATTGGCGAAGGCATCTCTACACGCACGGTAATCCCTAAAATTACGGCTAGTAATGGTGCTGATGCAAGCGGATTGATAACGCCTGGCAATAAGAAAAACTTTGGTTCCAGCGAACCATGCTATATCCAGTACGAGTTTGAAAAACCTTTCACTTGCCGAACGGTAACCATCAGGGTGAGCGGCAATAATTATCAGGCCCAGCGCCTGGCCATCGAGGTGAGTAACGACGGAAAAACCTATCGTTCCATTGGCAGGTTAGAGGCTCCGCGGCACGGCTGGCAGGATACCGATGAAGATGTTACACATTCAATTGTGCCCACCACAGCTAAGTTTTTCAGGTTTATTTACGATAAAACAGGTTCCGAACCAGGAGCAGAAGATTTAGATGCAGCCAAGTGGAAGCCTTCTTTAAAGCTGGTGAATCTCGAACTTTCTGCCGAAGCGCAGATTAATCAGTTTGAAGGGAAAAATGGCTCGGTTTGGCGGTTGAGCAAAAGAAGCACTCAGGAACAAATTGCCAAAAATCTTTGCGTTCCGTTAAAAGGCATTATTAACCTTACCAGCAAATTAAATCCTGACGGTACTTTAAACTGGAAAGCGCCAAAAGGAAACTGGACCATTCTAAGAATAGGACATACATCTACTGGCCATACCAATGCTACCGCAGGTGGTGGAATGGGCTTAGAGTGCGATAAATTTAATCCCGCAGCCGTTAAACTTCAATTCGATAACTGGTACGGAGAAGCTTTAAAACACGGTGGACCCGAAATTGCTAAAAAGGTATTGAGTGTTTTCCATGTTGACAGTTGGGAGTGTGGCAGCCAGAACTGGTCGCCTTTGTTTAAAGCTGAATTTTTAAAACGCAGAGGTTACGATTTAACACCTTATCTGCCCATCATGACGGGTTTACCGGTAGAAAGTACAAAAGTATCTGAAGATTTTTTATACGATGTAAGAAAAACCATTGCCGAACTGGTTGTTGATCAGTTTTATAAAACATTGGCCAAGCTCGCAAAAGAAAAAGGTGTAACCTTTACAGCCGAGAGTGTGGCACCTACCATGGTAAGCGATGGCCTGTTACACTATAAAACCGTAGATGTACCCATGGGCGAATTTTGGCTGAACAGCCCTACGCACGATAAACCAAATGATATGCTCGATGCCATTTCTGGTGCACGTATTTATGGTAAAAATATTATTCAGGCCGAAGCATTTACCACCGTACGGATGGACTGGAACGAAAGTCCAGGAAACATGAAAACGCTGCAGGACCGTAATTATGCCCTGGGAATTAACAAACTAAGCTACCACGTTTTTGCGCACAACCCCTGGGTGGATAGAAAGCCGGGGATGACCTTAGATGGGGTAGGTCTTTACTTTCAGCGCGACCAAACCTGGTGGAAACTCGGAAAAGCCTGGATAGATTATGCTACACGCACACAAAATCTGTTGCAGAAAGGCAAACCAGTGATTGATATTGCTGTTTTCACAGGCGAAGAATTACCCCGCCGTTCGGTTTTGCCCGATAGGTTGGTAGAAACCTTACCGGGAATTTTTGGAGCTGATGTTGTCGAATCGGAAAGAAAGCGTTTGGCAAATATTGGAGAACCATTAAGGCAAATCCCTGCTGGCGTAACCCATTCGGCCAACATGGCCGATCCGGAAAACTGGGTAAACCCTTTACGTGGCTATGCTTACGATAGTTTTAACCCCGATGTATTGGGTACTGCTACCGTTAAAAATGGTGATGTTGTTTTTGCAAGTGGTGCTACTTATAAAATTTTGGTATTCCCGGGGGCTATGAAAATGAACCCCAATTACCAGTACGTAAGTTATGCAACAGTTAAAAAACTTTTGGAGTTGATAAAAGCAGGAGCTAAGGTAATTATTGGAGATAAGCCACTTTATCAAACGGGACTAATGCATGCGAACAAAGCTGAATTTGATTCGATAGTTAATCAAATATGGGATAAAAAGATCGCAACTAATTTTATAAAGAAGATTGGATTGGGTAACGTAATTAAAGCTCCATACTATAGCGAAAATTTTGACAAGCTAAATATTACAAAAGATTTTAAGGCAAGTGATATAAATCTTGACATACTAGACTCACCTCCAATACATTCTAGGAAAATAGCCTTTTCTCACAGACAATACAACAGTAAGGAAATTTACTTCATATCTAATCAGGATAACAAAGAAAGGGTTTTATATTTTTCATTCCGTGTAATGAATAGATTCCCACAAGTTTATGATGCTGTTAGCGATAAGTTAATGGACATTAATGACTGGACTAACGAGAGGGGGCGAACAAGCTTTACTTATAAAATGCTTCCTAACCAAAGTTTATTTTTTCTATTTGAGAAAGAAACTGAAAAAACGCAAACGAATAATGGAGTCAACTGGTCAACCTTCAAAACCACTCAGGATCTTGCTAAAGATTGGCAAGTACAATTCGATCCTGCCTACGGTGGCCCATCCAAACCTGTTTTGTTTACTACACTGAGTGATTGGACCAAAAATCCTGATTCATTAATCCGCTATTATTCCGGAACTGCAGTTTACACCAAAAATTTCACTTATAAGGGCGATACGCAAAAGGCCTGGATAGATTTAGGTGCTTTTTCGAGCATGGCAGAGGTTAAAATCAATGGCATTACTTGCGGCACTTTATGGACCCCGCCTTATCGCCTGGATATCAGCAAAGCCATTAAAAAAGGGGAGAACCAAATCAGCATTGAGGTAGTAAACACCTGGGCTAACCGTTTAATCGGCGATAGTAAATTACCTGAAGATAAAAGAATTACCAAAACAACGGCACCATTTCGTTTGGAAGGAAAGCCATTAAATCCGGCTGGCTTATTGGGACCGGTTACCATTCAAATTGAAGAAAAATGATAAAAAAAGAATTGCATAACTGCTCGTTTTTAAATGATATACTGAACCGTTGCTGGTCATTCATTTCTTTATCAGCTTTAGTCTTTATTTTTTTGGCTTTAGCCTCCGTGGCAAAAGCACAGGATAAATCGCTGGTAAATACTTCAAACAGCCCTTATGCCAAACTGCACAGCATTAACCTGAGCGATGTAACCTGGACAAAAGGTTTCTGGGCCGACCGCTTTAAAGTTGCTACCGAAACCATGGTACCCAACATGTGGGCCATTTATAACGACCCTAAAATCAGTCATGCCTTTAAAAACTTCGAAATTGCGGCAGGCTTAGATACCGGATCACATGCAGGTCCATCTTTCCATGATGGTGATTATTACAAAACATTAGAAGCAGTAGCGGTGCTTTACGCTTCGACCAAAAACCCCAAGCTGAACGATATGATGGATAAAGCGATTGCGGTAATCGGTAAATCGCAACGTGCAGATGGCTACATTTACACCAAAGCCATGATCGAGCAGCGAAAAACCGGCGCCAACAACCAGTTTCAGGATCGTTTGAGTTTCGAATCTTACAATATTGGCCACTTAATGACCGCCGGCTGCATTCATTACCGCGCTACAGGTAAAACCACCTTGCTCAATATCGCCAAAAAGGCTACCGATTATTTGTATAATTTCTACAAATCAGCTTCGCCTACTTTGGCCCGGAATGCAATTTGTCCATCACACTATATGGGCGTGGTAGAAATGTACCGTACAACAAAAGATCCGCGTTATCTCGAACTGGCTAAACATTTAATTGCCATTAAAGGAAAAATAGACGACGGAACGGATGATAACCAGGACCGTATTCCGTTTTTACAGCAAACCAAAGCCATGGGGCACGCAGTAAGGGCCAATTACCTGTATGCTGGCGTTGCCGACTTATATGCCGAAACTGGTAAGGATTCGCTTTTGAAAACGCTTAATTTAATGTGGGATGACATAAACCAGCATAAAATGTACATTACCGGTGGTTGTGGTTCGCTTTACGATGGCACGTCGCCTGATGGAACCTCATACAACCCGGCTGAAGTGCAGAAAATACACCAGGCTTTCGGACGCGATTACCAGCTGCCCAACTTTACGGCACACAACGAAACCTGCGCCAACATTGGTAATGTACTCTGGAATTGGCGCATGCTACAGATTAGCGGCGATGCAAAATATGCCGATGTGATGGAACTCGCACTTCACAACAGCGTTTTATCAGGCATTAGTCTAGATGGTAAGAATTTCTTGTATACCAATCCGCTTGCCCAATCAAATGATTTGCCCTTTAAACAACGCTGGTCGAAAGATCGTGTACCTTATATCGCTTTATCTAACTGTTGTCCACCAAATGTAGTGCGTACCATTGCCGAAGTGAGCGATTATGCCTACAGCGTTTCAGATAAAGGCTTGTGGTTCAATTTATATGGTGGTAACAACTTAAGTACTACACTGGCTGACGGCAGCAAGGTTTCCTTAACCCAAGAAACCGATTATCCATGGGATGGTAAGATCAAAATTACGATGAAAGAAAGTGCGGGCAAAGCCTATTCGATCTTTTTAAGAATCCCCGCCTGGACACACGATGCAAAGATCAGCATTAACGGTAAAGCTGAACAGATACAAGCAGTTCCGGGTACATACGCGGAGATTAACCGGGTTTGGAAAAAAGGCGATAGGATTGATTTAAATTTACCTATGGAGGCTGTATTAATTGAAGCCAATCCTTTAGTAGAGGAGAACCGGAATCAGGTAGCCGTAAAGCGTGGCCCTGTGGTATATTGTTTAGAATCGACCGATTTACCGGGCAAAAGTATTTTCAATGCTTTTGTACCTGCCTCAACCAAATTTGAAGCCCAAACCATGGATATTGATGGAGCGAGGGTGATGGCATTAACGGGCACTGCTAAAATTGTAGCGCCTAACAGCTGGAAAAATGTACTTTACAAACCCATTGATGATAAAAATACAGCAACAACATTAAAACTGGTACCATACTTTGCCTGGGGCAACCGGGGCCATTCAGAAATGTCGGTTTGGTTGCCGCTGAGTAGATAAAATTACTCTGATCGTCATCTCGACTGAAGCAAAGCGGAATGGAGAGATCTATAATAGATTTTGCTTCGCAGAGCCTTCGGGTTCTCGACTACGTTGCACTTCGCTCGAAATGACGACCACGGTAATCGCTAAAAAAATAACACAACAATGAAATTAAAACTGATACTATTCCTAAGCCTTTGCAGCAGCATTGCCTTCGCCACAGTTAAGCCTGCATCCATTTTTACCGATCACATGGTGCTCCAGCAGCAAAGCAATGTAGCCATCTGGGGCTGGGCAAAACCCGCAAGCAAAGTTAAAATTGTGACTTCCTGGAACAAATCAAGCTATATCGTAAGTTCAGATCAGGCTGGAAAATGGAAAGTTAAAGTGGCTACGCCTTCAGCCGGCGGACCATACGAAATTGAACTAAATGATGGCGAAAAACTCGCCCTGAAAGACATCCTGATCGGCGAAGTTTGGTTTTGTGGTGGCCAGTCTAACATGGAAATGCCCATGAAAGGTTTTAAAAGCCAACCCATAATCGGTTCAAACGAAGTGATTTTAAAGTCTTCAAATCCAAATATTAGGTTGTACACTGTTCCGCGTTCATCTATCACCGAGCGGCAGGATAACAGCAAGCCTTCGCAATGGAAACTATCAGAGCCAGAAGCGGTTTCGAATTTCAGTGCTACCGCTTATTATTTCGGTTCGCTATTGAGCGAAATGCTACATGTACCCATTGGTTTAATCAACGATAGTTACGGCGGTTCTACTATCGAGGCCTGGATGTCGCCAGATGATTTAAAGCCCTTTACAGAAGTTAAAATCCCTGCAAAAGTCGATTCCATTAAAGAAGTAAGCAGAACGCCAACTACCTTATACAACGGCATGCTTTATCCGGTTATTGGTTATGGCATTAAGGGTGCCATCTGGTATCAGGGCGAATCAAATTACGAGCGGCCACAGCGTTACGAAGATTTATTCCCGGCCATGGTTTCGAGCTGGCGACAACACTGGGATAACGGCGAATTTCCTTTTTACTACGCACAAATTGCCCCTTACAATTATTCACTAATAGCTAAACCAGGCACCAATTATAATTCGGCTTATTTAAGAGATGCCCAGCGCAAATCGCTCAGCAAAATACCCAATAGCGGAATGGCGGTTTTAATGGATATTGGCGAAGAAAAATCTATTCACCCTGCCCATAAAAAACAAGGAGGCGAAAGGCTTGCTTATTTAGCGCTGGCTCAAACTTATGGTATTAAAGGCTTTGGTGCTTTTAGTCCTACGTATGAATCGGTAAGTATTGAAAAAAACACTGCCACCATTAAATTTCAAAATGTGTCTAACGGATTAACTTCTTTTGGTAAAACATTATCTTTATTTGAGATTGCGGGCGCAGACCAGAAATTTTATCCAGCCAAAGCAGCGATAAAAGGCAGCAGTGTAATCGTTTCGGCCGAAGAGGTAAAAATACCTGTAGCGGTACGTTATGCCTTTAAAGATTTTGTAAACGGCGATTTATTTGGGAATGATGGCCTGCCGGTTTCCTCTTTCCGTACCGATAATTGGGAGCAATAACCATGATTTTAACCACAAAGACACAAAAGCTGAGCAGTATATTATTAATGGACTTAAATGTGCTTAGGAACCTGATATGGTCAATATTTTTAAACCATTCCTCAGGTGTTCTTAGATCTCTCAGGTGGTCGAAAATAATGCACCTTGAAACTAAAAAACTTGCCTTGGTGCTCTTCGTGCCTTTCTGTTTCGCTTCACCAGCTGCATTTTCACAAGGAAAAGATTTAGCTAACGTAGTTTGGACTAGCCAAAGTATCAATTCAGCCGAATCTATGCCGGTTGGCGGTGGCGATATCGGTTTAAACCTCTGGGTAGAAAAAGGCGAAGTTTACCTTTACCTTTCCCGCAGCGGAACCTTCGATGAAAACAATACCCTGTTAAAACTTGGCCGAATCAAGCTCCAGTTCAGCCCGAATCCATTTGCTGGACAAACTTTTAAACAAGAACTGGTTTTGAAAGGTGGTTATGCGCAAATCTCAGGTGCAAACGGAAAAACAAAAGCCGAAATCAAAGTATGGGTAGATGTTTTTAAACCCGTTATCCATTTAAACATCCAATCGGGCGAAAAAATAACAACAACTGCTAACTACGAAAGCTGGCGTTTTGAAGATCGCATTACAAAAGGCAAGGAAAACAATCAGAATTCGTACAAATGGGCACCGCAAGGCATAGTAAAAACCCTTAAAGATGAAATTGCCTTTAAGCAAAACCGTGTACAGTTTTACCACCAAAACAAAGCAGAAACGGTATTCGATGTAACTGTAAAGCAGCAAGGGCTGGAAGATAGAAAAACTGAACTGTTTAATCCCATAAAAAACCTTGTTTTTGGCGGTTCTATGCAGGGAGATAATATGGTAGTTGCTGGAAATTACAATGGAACTTATTTGGGTACCCCCTTTAAGGCCTGGAGCCTGAAAAGTAAAAAACCAACTACAGCCGAACACCTCACCATTACACTACATACCAGTAAAACTGCGGCTATTGATATCTGGGAAAAGGAACTAAACAGTCTTAATCAAAGCGTCAAAAACGATCAGCAAGCCAGTATCAAATGGTGGAATAATTACTGGAACAAAAGTTTCATTTACATACAGGCTAAAGATGAAGCCGCTAACCAATCGGCTAAAAACTATCAGCTTTTCCGCTACATGCTGGGCTGTAATGCATTCGGTAAATATCCCACTAAATTCAATGGCGGATTATTCACTTTCGATCCGCAGCTTATCGATACGGCTTTAAAATATACTCCCGATTTCAGAAACTGGGGAGGAGGTACCCATACCGCACAAAATCAGCGTTTGGTTTACTGGCCTATGCTTAAAAGTGGCGATTTCGATATGATGACACCACAGTTCGATTTCTATCTCAATTTACTCAGGAATGCAGAAATCAGAACAGAAGCTGCATGGCGGCATAAAGGAGCAAGTTTTACCGAGCAATTGGAGAATTTCGGATTACCAAATCCTGCCGAATACGGCTGGAAACGTACAGCTGATTTTGATAAAGGTGTGGAATATAACGCCTGGCTCGAATATGAATGGGATACGGTTCTGGAGTTTTGTATGATGATCCTCGAAACTAATCGGTACGACAACCGGAATATAGATAAGTATCTGCCATTAATGGAAAGCTCGCTGACCTTTTTTAAAGATCACTATACTTATTTAGCCAAACAACGTGGTGCAAAGGCACTTGATGGTGACGGGCATTTGGTTTTGTATCCTGGTTCAGGTGCCGAAACCTATAAAATGGCATACAATTCAACTTCTACCATTGCAGCGCTGAAAACGGTGCTCCAGCGCCTGGTCGAATTGCCTGGCTTAACCGAAAATAAACGTAACGAATGGATAGCAATGCTTAAAACCATTCCTGATATCAATTTCAGATCTTTTCAGGGGCATACCACCATTGCTCCTGCAAAACTTTGGGAAAGGATTAATAATGTAGAAAGTCCGCAACTATATCCGGTTTATCCATGGGGTATTTATGGTATCGGGAAGGCCGGTTTAGATACCGCCATCAATACCTTTAAATATGATACCGATGTACTTAAATTTCGCAGTCATGTAGGATGGAAACAGGATAATATTTTTGCCGCCAGATTAGGTTTAACCGAAGACGCAGCCAAATTAACTACCTTAAAATTAAAAGATTCAGGACGAAGGTTTCCGGCCTTTTGGGGGCCAGGCTTTGACTGGACACCCGATCACAATTGGGGTGGCTCCGGAATGATTGGTTTACAGGAAATGCTTTTGCAGGCAGATGGAAAACAGATCTACCTTTTTCCAGCCTGGCCGAAGGATTGGGACGTACATTTTAAATTGCATGCGCCATACCAAACTACGGTAGAAGGAACTTTAAAAGATGGAAAATTGATTGATTTGAAGGTATTACCCGAATCGAGGAAGAAGGATATTATTATTATGAATAACCAATAGTATCGTCATCCTGAACTTGTTTCAGGATCTCTTATTTCACAATGAGACCCTGAAATGAATCCGATAGCGATCAGGGACTATAGAAAATTAATTAAGTTATAGATTTAAAGTTAAGGATAAACAACAGACTAAAGAATAAACGCAGATACTCAATGTAAAGACATAATCCGTGTTTATCTGTGAAATCTGTGGCAAAAAAAGAAAAAAATATGGATTTACAGTTAAAAGAAAAAGTTATTATCATTACCGGCGCGGCTAAAGGCATTGGCCGAAGTATTGCCGAAGTATTTGCTAAGGAAGATGCCATTGCCGTAATTGTAGGCAGAAAGGCCGAAGACAACCAGAAAGTGGTTGACGAAATTACTGCGCAAGGCAAAAAAGCCGAACAGTTTGTAGCCGAACTTTCCCGACCTGAAGATTGCCAAAAGGTTGTTGCGCAAATCGTAGCTAAATTTGGCAGGATAGACGGCTTGGTTAACAATGCTGGCGTGAATGATGGAGTAGGCCTGGAAAGTGGAGATTATGAAGGCTTTATGGCATCGCTGCACAAAAACGTAGTACATTACTATTTAATGGCACATCATGCCTTACCCGAGCTGATTAAAAGCAAAGGAGCCATTGTAAACATTACCTCAAAAACTGCCGAAACCGGTCAGGGTAATACCTCAGCCTATGCAGCAGCCAATGGCGGTAGAAACGCATTAACCCGCGAGTGGGCGGTAGAGCTTTTAAAATATGGGATCAGGGTAAATGCAGTTGTAGTAGCCGAATGCTGGACACCAGCCTACGAAACCTGGATCGAAACCTTAACCGACGCACAAGAAAAGCTGAACGAAATTACGGCTAAAATCCCTTTAGAAAACAGAATGACAACCGCTGAAGAAATTGCGAATATGACCGTTTTTTTAATGTCCAACAAATCAAGTCACACTACCGGACAAATTATCCATGTAGATGGCGGATATGTGCACTTAGACAGAGCTTTGGCAAACGCGTAATCAGTTGACAGTTTTTAGTTTGCAGTTTATGCCAACAGTTAACCGATTAACCAATTTATACCATTAACCAACAATAAATGAAAACCCTTACCTGTACAACCCCTGGCACTTTCGAATATTCAGAAACTGAAAAACCTGAACTTCAAAAAGACCAGGCCATTATTAAAATAAAGAGAATTGGCATTTGTGGTACCGACTTACATGCATTTGAAGGCACACAACCTTTCTTCAACTATCCACGCATTTTAGGGCACGAGCTTTCGGGCGAGCTGGTTGCAATTGATGGCAGAAGCGATTTTAAAATAGGAGAGGCTGTTACCTTTATTCCATATTTCAATTGCGGCGAATGTATTGCATGCCGCATGCACAAACCCAATTGCTGTGTTAAAATGCAGGTTTGCGGTGTGCATGTAGATGGTGGTATGCGCGAATATTTAACCGTGCCATCGCGTACGCTCTTGCATGGCGAGGGCTTGAGTTACGATGAACTTGCTTTGGTAGAACCTCTGGCCATTGGTGCCCATGGGGTGCGCAGGGCAGAAGTGCAGCCTGGCGAATTTGTGCTGGTAATAGGAGCTGGTCCGATCGGCTTGGGTACAATGGAATTTGCCCGTATTGCCGGCGCAGAAGTAATTGCACTCGACATAAATGATGACCGCCTGAACTTTTGTAAAGAAAAATTAGGTGTTACACATACCATCAATGCCTTATCGCCTAATGTAACGGAGCAGTTAAGCCAAATTACCAATGGCGATATGCCAACTGTGGTAATCGATGCAACTGGTAACCAAAAAGCCATAAACAATGCAATAAACTACATGGCTCATGGAGCAAGATTTGTACTCATTGGCCTGCAAAAAGGAGATTTAATTTTTAACCACCCCGAATTCCACAAACGCGAATCGACCTTAATGAGCAGCAGAAATGCTACCATTGTAGATTTTGAGCATGTAATTCAATCTATGAAAGCTGGTTTGGTTAAACCCACAACTTATATCACCCATCAGGTTAATTTTGACGAGATTAAAAATAAATTTGAAAGCTGGTTAGATCCAAAAAACGGTGTAATTAAGGCTATGGCAAAGATTGGGGAGTAGATAAATCTGTCATTCTCAGAATGACAAAAAACATCGTCCGCGTTTGTAACGAGGACGCACGAGAACAGCGATTGTATCGCTGCTGAACAATAGGCATAAAAAAGCCGATAATTTAGATCATTATCGGCTTTAACATTATCGAGCGCTTTATTGCTTAACCTTTATAAAAAACTTCATTCCAATGCAGTTCATTTCTAAACTGGTTGATTTTGGTATCAGCACCGATGTTTATGTATTCTAATCCTGCGATGTTTGCAAAATCTGATAAGTGCTCGGTAGTTAAATTCTGACTGTATGCTGTATGGTGAGCACCGCCTGCATAAATCCATGCTGCACAACCCGTTTTCATATCCGGTAGTGGTTTCCAAAGTACACGGGCTACAGGAAGATTAGGAAGGTCGTTTTCGGCCTCTACTGCTTTAACCTCGTTTACCAGTAAACGGAAACGGTTGCCCATATCAATTAACGATGCATTTAAGGCATCGCCACCACCTACGTTAAACACTAAACGTGCAGGGTCGGCTTTACCACCAATACCCAGCGGATGCACTTCCAAACTTGCTTTTCCAGATGCTAAGCTGGCATCAACCTCCAGCATGTGCGAACCTAGAACCAATGCATTTGAAGGATCGAAATGATAAGTATAATCTTCCATAAAAGCATTTCCACCGGGTAAACCAGCTCCCATTACTTTACAGGCACGTACCAAAGCAGCTGTTTTCCAGTCGCCCTCTCCGGCAAAACCATAACCATCGGCCATTAAGCGTTGGGCCGCAATACCTGGTAACTGAATCATGCCATGTAAATCTTCAAAAGTATCCGAGAAACCTTTAAAACCACCATCAACCAGGAATTTCCGTAAACCAAGTTCAATTTTGGCAGCATCGTAAACCGATTGATGTCTGGCTCCACCAGCCTTCAAATCATCGGCCATCTCGTAAGTAGCCTCGTACTCTTTTAGCAAATCCTGAATAGCATCTTCATCAATTCCGTTAATTACAGCTACTAAATCGCCAATGCCATAAGTATTTACCGAGAAACCGAATTTCATTTCTGCTTCAACCTTATCGCCATCTGTTACGGCTACAAAACGCATGTTATCTCCAAAACGCACAAATTTAGCGCCTTGCCAATCGTTCCAGCCTGCAGCAGCCCTGCACCAGGTATCAATCTGTTTAGCTACTTCTTCATCCTGCCAGTGCCCAACCACTACTTTACGGTCTTTACGCATACGCGAAACCATAAAACCGAATTCGCGGTCGCCGTGTGCACTTTGGTTCAGGTTCATAAAATCCATATCAATGGTATTCCACGGAATATCGCGGTTAAACTGAGTATGTAAGTGCAGTAAAGGCTTTTGCAATACATTTAAGCCTCTGATCCACATTTTAGCTGGCGAGAAAGTGTGCATCCAGGTAATTACCCCTATACAATTTTCGTCGATATTGGCTTGCTGTAAAGTTTCAAAAATCTCTTCGGTAGTTTTCACAAT
Source organism: Pedobacter ghigonis (assembly GCF_903166585.1). GTDB lineage: Bacteria > Bacteroidota > Bacteroidia > Sphingobacteriales > Sphingobacteriaceae > Pedobacter > Pedobacter ghigonis. Next base: position 178,424 of record NZ_CAESCM010000003.1, on the reverse strand, counting down.
CGGTTTGTACACCACAGAAACCGAGATATTTCCATTCTTGTTTAACGAATCAGCAACTTGTTGTGCATGCGCTGCTACTTGTTTTAAGGTTTCTTCGCCGTACAAATGCTGTGTTCCGGTAATAAACCAAACCTGTAATTTTTTTAAATCAATCATTACTGTTTATGTTGTTTTTAATTTACTATCGGTTTGTGTCCTCACAGACCGAAATATTCTTTTCATTTTTTGTAAAGCAGGTTCCTGTTTTTCATCGGTTAAGGTAGTCCTGCTTTCCGTTTTACTCAGCCGATTTTCATCAGCCTCGTGCTCACTTCAATCAGGTTTATTAAACTCCCGTAAACCGTACGAGGCTAAAAAAACCTTTTAGCAACCCTTACCTAAGGATCCCTAACTGCCAGCTTAAAACTGCGAACTAATTACTTCTGTCCGTAATAAGCACCGGCTCCATGCTTGCGTTCATAATGCTTCTCAATGAGCGAGTCTTTTAACCTTGGTGCCTGTGGATTAATTTGCTGCGTTAATAAAGCCATCTGTGCTACTGCTTCTAGCACTGCGCTGTTGTAAACCGCTTTTTCTGCAGTTTTTCCCCAGGTAAAAGGAGCGTGGTTACCCACTAAAATCATTTCTACCTCTTTATGGCTTAAACCCAAACTTTCAAAATGGTTTATAATCTGGAAACCCGTTTCATATTCATAATTGCCTTTAATCATGGCATCATCCATGGGAGGGGCGCAGGGAATATCAACCGTTAAATGGTCGGCATGGGTGGTGCCAAAAATCGGGATGGCTTTTTGTGCCTGTGCCCATGCCGTACCATAAGTAGAGTGGGTATGTACTACGCCACCAATATTTTCCCAGTGTTTATACAAAACAGCATGTGTTTGGGTATCAGAAGAGGGACGAAGGTTCCCTTCAACCGTGTTACCATCAAAATCCACAATCACCATTTTATCAGGAGTTAAATCATCATAAGGCACACCGCTAGGTTTAATGGCAAATACACCTTTCGCACGATCAGCAGCGCTTACGTTACCAAAAGTAAAAAGTACCAGACCCAATTTGGGCAACTGCATATTGGCCTCGTAGGCCTCCAGTTTTATATCCTGATAGTTGCTCATGATAAATATGGTTTTACGTCTTTTTTATTGTATTTCTCCAGGTAACGGCCCAGTCCTAAATATTGCTGGTAATGCTGGCGGTAAAGCTTTTGCTTTTTCGCATTGGGCTTGTATTCTTTTTCAAAGCCAGTTCCCATTGCAGCCATGGCAGCCTCAATATTTGGATAAACACCTGCAGCAACTGCCGCAAACATGGCCGCACCTAAAGCGCAGGTATGCTCAAAACGGTGAATCCTGATTGGCATTTCTAATACATCAGCCATCATTTGCATAATGTAAGCTGATTTTTTAGCTACACCACCAATTCCAATAATCCCTTTTACAGGAACGCCTTGTTCTATAAAACGATCTACAATAGCCTTAGCCCCGAAACAGGTTGCGGCAGCCAATGCACGGAAAAACCTAGGGGCATCGGTACCCAAACCTAAACCGGTAATGGCACCTTTAAGTTCCTGATTGGCATCAGGTGTTCTTCTGCCGTTTAACCAGTCAACAGCCAGCTCTGCATAATCTTCGTCTTCTAAAGCATCAGCCTGCTTACTCAAATTGGCAATAATCTTGGCTTCAAGCTCTTCCTTTAATGCCACTGCTGTAGCTTCATCTATCAGTTCAGATTCTGTTAATAAACTATTTAATGGCCAGCTGATTAAATTTTTAAACCAGGCATATACATCACCAAAAGCAGATTGTCCGGCTTCTAAACCAGCCATCCCCGGAATTACTGAACCATTTACCTGTCCGCAGATACCGTTAATCAGTTTACCATGTAAATCTTGGTTTGGTGCCACCAATATATCGCAGGTACTTGTACCCATTACTTTACTTAAATAATAGGGCTCAATCTGACCACCAACGGCTCCCATATGTGCATCAAAAGCACCTACACCGATTACTACATCTGTATTTAAGCCTAACTTATCCGCCCATTCGGCACATAAAGTCCCGGCAGCAATATCAGAAGTATCGGTATCGTTAAATAATTTGGCCCTGAAACCCGCCAAAAGCGGATCGAGGCTGCTAAAGAAATCTTCTGGTGGTAAACCGTTAAATTCTTCTGCCCATAAAGCTTTGTGTCCGGCGGCACAGCGGCTGCGTTTCATTGTAGCCACATCTTTGCCGCCACAAAGTAAAAACGGAACCCAGTCGCAATGTTCCACCCACGATTGGGCGCTTTTCTTAATTGCCGAATCGACCCTTAAGGTGCGCAAAAGTTTAGCCCAAAACCATTCAGATGAATAAATTCCACCTACGTATTTTAAATAATTCGTTTTGAATTTGGTAGCGTGCTCGTTAATCTCTGCCGCTTCCTTTACTGCGGTATGATCTTTCCATAACACAAACATGGCGTTAGGGTTTTCTTCAAAACCAGGAGTCAAGGCCAGGGGAGTACCGCTTGCATCAACTGCCACCGGACTCGAACCTGTGGTATCAACAGAAATTCCCTTCACCAGGCGGGCAATTTCTGCACCACCGGCTTTTTCTATACACTGTTTAATGGTGTATTCCAAACCTTCAATATAATCTAGCGGATGCTGCCTGAATTGATTAATAGCAGGTTTACAATATAAACCTTTTTGCCATCGCGGATAAAGAAAAACAGAGGCCGAAATTTCTTTCCCGTTAGCGGTATCGACTAAAACCGAACGAACAGAATCCGTCCCGTAATCTACACCTATTACATAGTTTGCTGTGCTCATAACAATAAATAATCGTCTAATTAACGTTTATTTTTTTGAATTAAAAAATTTTATCGTTTTTTTATCTTTCAGGATAGGGCAAGGGCTTAAAAACTGACATACCTGCTGCAAATAAATGGCGTATCAGAAAGTTTGATATGAATATATTTACCCTGAACAATAACAAGTTACTTATTTTAAAGCAAATAGCACATTAACGTCATGAAGTACATCATCAGCTTAAGCATCTTACTTTTAGGAACCACAGCATGTTTCGCACAAACTACACAAGATAGTTTAGCCATTAAACGCGCTGCCCTTGATTATATTGAATCGCAACACAAGCCCAATCCTAAACAAATGGAACAGGCTTTACACCCGCGACTGGTTAAACGAACTTTTTGGAAAGATAAGGCTACGGGAAAAGATTATGTGCGCGAAACTTCAGCAGAATCGATGGTTCTATTGGCTGAGAGCTACAACAAAAAGGGAGACAAATTCCCTGCAAACCCTAAAAAAGATCTTAAGTTTCTTGATGTTTCAGACAGGACTGCTTCTGTAAAACTACTTGCCGATGAATGGATTGATTACATGCACCTGGTTAAACTAAATGGTTCCTGGAAAATTATCAATGTACTTTGGCAATATAATGATAGTGCCCAACACCAATAACGAATTGGAACGTTAAAAAAGAATGGCAAATTTTCGGCTTATTATGGCTAAAAGCTTAAATTTACCTTATGGCCAAAAAAGATAAAGCAGATCCCGGTTTAACCAAGAAAATTTTCGTTTTGGATACCTCCGTAATCCTTTACGATCACGATGCGATTAACAATTTCCATGAGCATGATGTGGCCATTCCAATTCAGGTGCTCGAAGAACTCGACAATTTCAAAAGCGGTAACGATACCCGTAATTTCGAAGCCAGAAGCTTTATCCGACTGATCGATGAAACGGCTAAGCAAAAGCTCATCAGCGACTGGACTCCGCTTAAAAAGGCTAATTCGGGTAAGTTTAAAGTAATTCTAAACCAAATTCCGCTCGCTGTAAATGCCGAAGAAGTGTATGGCAAGGGCAAAACCGACCATAAAATTTTAAATGCTGCTTTAAGTTTAAAGGCCGAACATCCCGATAAACGCGTTGTGTTGGTATCAAAAGATATCTGCCTGAGGCTAAAAGCCAAAGCTTTATCCTTAAACGCCGAAGATTACGAAACCGGTAAAATTAAAAATGTAGATGAACTATATGCCGGGAAAACTGAACTGCATGATTTTTCGACTGAAATTATTGAAGCCGTAAAACAGCAACCGTTTGCTGATGCTACAGATATCGGGCTCCCCGCCAAAAGTGCCAATCATTTCTACATTCTTAAAAACAAAAGAAAAACCGCCAACGTATTTTACAACAACAGCTTAAAAACCATTTCGGCAGTTTCTACGGATGCAATATTTAAAATTAAACCCAAAAATATTGAACAGGCTTTTGCCATTCACGCATTGCTCGATCCAAACATTAAACTGGTAAGCATACAGGGCAATGCCGGAACCGGAAAAACCTTGCTAGCTTTAGCCAGCGCACTGGAACAGCGCAAAAACTTCAGGCAGATATACGTTACCAGGCCCATTGTTTCGTTAAGCAATAAAGATATTGGCTTCCTGCCGGGCGATGCGAAATCGAAAACCGATCCTTTTATGGCACCCATTTGGGATAACCTCCGGTTCATTAAAGAACAGTTTATCGGCGACCATAAAATGTCAGAAAAGATTGATGAACTAATCACCACCGAAAAAATAGCTATCGCACCTTTGGCTTTTATTCGTGGCAGAACTTTAACCAAGATTTTCTTCATTATTGATGAAGCCCAGAATTTAACCCCACACGAGGTAAAAACCATCATTTCGAGGGCAGGAGAGCACACCAAAATTATCTTTACCGGCGATATTTACCAGATTGATACGCCTTATCTGGATTCGGAAAGTAATGGCTTATCATACCTTATTGAAAATGCTAAAAACCATCCGCTGTATGCACACATCACACTGCATAAAGGCGAAAGAAGTGAACTGGCCAACCTGGCAAATGAGTTGTTGTAAGTGTTTAATATTTCCCGCAGATTTCACAGAAAAGGGCGCTGACAAAAGTATATTTGTTTAATCTGCGTTTAAATCCTTTAAATCTGCGGAAAAACTAGTAAATGTAATTTACCTCCCGCTGATTGCGCAGAGCACGCAGATGATAGCATATTTAATCTGCGTTCAATCTCCTTAAATCTGCGGGAAAACAATAGTGGAATAAAACTTCAAATCTCCCGCGGAGATCGCGAAGCGCGTAGATGATAGCATAATTTGATCTGCGTTAATCTTTTTAAATCTGCGGGCAAACTATAAAATGCAAATCTAATTTACCTCCCGCTGATATCGCAGAGCACGCAGATAAAATATATTTAATCCGCGGGAAATAAATAAAATTGTACTAGTGGTATTTCTTCAACGACCGAAGTGCAATAAACAACCCAACCAAAGTTAAAACAGCACTCAGAATAAACGGTGCTCCTGGAAAATACACCGGCGCTTGCCCCTCAATAAAATAAGCGAAAATGTGTGTCATTACCCAGGGCGCAAATATTGCAGCCAAACTCTGCAAACCGGTTAAAACGCCCTGCATTTCGCCTTGTGCATTTGCAGGGATCTGGTTAGAAATTAAACCTTGCATCGCTGGCCCACCAATTCCGGCTAAACCATAAGGTAACATAAAGGCAAACATCATCCAGCCTTTTGTTGCAAAAGCAAAAGCTACAAAACCGATTACATATAACATCAAACCAAAATAAACCGCTTTCTTTTCGCCAATTTTTGGTAAAATAACCCGGATTAAGCCACCTTGAACCACACCAATTACCAAGCCCACAAAACCAAGCGAATAACCTACCCAAGAAGCATCCCAGTTAAATTTCTCCATGGTATAGAAAGTCCAGTTAGATTGTACCGAATGACTGGAGAAATACAATAAAAATAAAGTAGCCATTAAACCCATCAAGGCCGGATACTTACCAATGCTGCGCAACGAACCTATCGGGTTGGCTCTTTTCCATTCAAAAGCACGGCGTTTTTCTACCGGTAACGATTCAGGTAAAATAAAATAACCATAAAGCCAGTTAATTAGCGATAAACCCGCGGCCACCATAAAAGGAACACGGGTACCAAAATGACTAAAGGCACCTCCCAACACAGGCCCTAAGATAAAACCTACACCAAAAGCTGCACCCACCAAACCAAAATTCTGGGCTCTTTTCTCAGGTGCCGAAATATCTGCAATATATGCTTGTGCCGTAGTAAAACTTGCGCCGGTGATCCCCGCTATAATCCGTCCTACAAATAACCAGATCATAGAAGGCGCAAAAGCCAGGAAAATATAATCAATACCCAGACCAAACAAAGAGCTTAATAAAACCGGCCTGCGGCCATAGCGATCACTAAGCGCACCAATAATAGGCGAAGATATAAACTGTACTGAGGCGTAAGCGAGTGTTAGCCAACCACCATATTCTGCTGCCAAACCAAAGCCACCACCTGTAAAATCCTGTATCAGCTTTGGTAAAACCGGAATAATGATCCCAAAACCTGTAAAATCTATCAGGAGGGTAACCATAATAAAACCCATTGCCGATTTTTTTTCGTTTGCCATAGTATAGAAGGTTGAAGCGCAAAAGTATCAGAATTACCCCATAAACTCAATTTTAGTTCTCTACAAACCGCATAAAACCCAGCAGGTTTTAAAAACCGGATAGGTTTATCCAAAAACGTTTAAACTAGCCTACAGCGAATTAAAAACAGCCGGGAGATTCAAAAGCCTAATCAAAGCTCAAAACTTTTCCACAATGCCTTATTTCGGCATAATTTTGTTAAATTCGCAAGGTTATAACAATACCTTTTTTAAACATCGTTTTTAAGTAACGAGAATAATAATTTATGGCAGAAGATTTAGAGAATCAGCAGAACGACAAAATCATTCCAATTAATATAGAAGAGCAGATGAAATCGGCCTACATTGATTATTCAATGTCGGTAATCGTATCGAGGGCTTTGCCTGATGTACGCGATGGATTAAAACCAGTACACCGCCGTGTTTTATACGGTATGTTGGGCCTGGGCGTAACCAGCGGTAAGCCTTATAAAAAATCTGCCCGTATCGTGGGTGAGGTTTTAGGTAAATACCACCCGCATGGTGATGCATCTGTTTATTTCACTATGGTTCGTATGGCTCAGGATTGGAGTTTACGCTATCCAATGGTAGATGGACAAGGAAACTTTGGCCACATTGATGGTGACTCGCCGGCTGCAATGCGTTATACCGAGGCCAGATTTAGTAAACTGGCTGAAGAAATGGTTGCTGATATTAATAAGGATACAGTAGATTTTCAGTTAAACTTCGATGATACCGAGCAGGAACCAACGGTTCTACCTTCAAAAATCCCGAACCTTTTAGTTAACGGATCGAGTGGTATTGCAGTAGGTATGGCCACCAACATGGCGCCGCATAACTTAACTGAGGCTATTGATGGCGTAATCAACTATATCGACAACCGCGAAATCACTGTAGAAGAATTAATGAAGTTTGTAAAAGCTCCAGATTTTCCTACCGGTGGTATCATTTATGGTTATACCGGCGTAAAAGAAGCTTTTGAAACTGGTCGTGGACGTATTGTAATGCGTGCCAAAGCCGAAATCGAAAACATAAAAGATCGCGAGGTAATTATTGTTACCGAAATCCCTTATCAGGTAAATAAAGCACAAATGATTGAGCGTACTGCTGAATTGGTTGGCGAGAAAAAACTGGAAGGTATTTCGAACATCAAAGACGAATCGAACAAAGATGGTATCCGTATCGTGTACGAAATTAAACGCGATGCCAATGCCTCTATCGTATTAAATAACTTATATAAGTATACTGCGTTACAAACATCTTTTAGTGTAAATAACATTGCATTGGTAAAAGGCCGTCCGCAAATGCTAAATCTGAAAGATTTAATTGTGCATTTCGTAGACCACCGTCATGATGTTGTTGTTCGCCGTACCAAATTTGAATTAGCCGAAGCCGAAAAACGTGCACACATTTTAGAAGGTTATTTAATTGCTTTAGATCACTTAGACGAAGTAATTAAATTAATCCGTGCCTCTGAAACTCCTGAAGATGCCCGTGTAGGCTTGATGGAGAAATTCGGTTTGAGCGACCTTCAGGCACGTGCAATCCTCGATATGACTTTACGTCGTTTAACAGGACTAGAACGTGATAAGATTAAAGAAGAATATGCTGAGCTGATGAAAACCATCGAGTACTTGAAATCTGTTTTAGCTGACGAAGGCTTAAGGATGAAAATCATTAAGGATGAGTTGGAAGAAGTAAAACAGAAATTCGGCGATGCCCGTAAAACCACCATTGTTCACTCTGCAGAAGATATGAGCATGGAAGATTTCATCGACGATGAAGAGGTCGTAATTACCATTTCTCACGAAGGTTACGTTAAACGTACGCCAGCAACCGAATTTAAAGCGCAGGGCAGAGGCGGAAAGGGCTCAAAAGGTAGTACCTCACGTAACGAAGACTTTATCGAACACATGTTGGTGGCCACAAACCACAACTATATGCTATTCTTCACCGAAGCTGGAAGATGTTTCTGGTTAAGGGTTTACGAAATTCCGGAAGGTTCGCGTACCAGCAAGGGAAGGGCAATCCAGAATATCATCAATATTCCGAAAGAAGAGAAAATCAAGGCGTACATCAAGGTTAAAAACCTGAAAGACCAGGAGTATTTAGAGAACAACTTTATTATCATGTGTACCAAAAAAGGTACTATTAAGAAAACTTCTCTTGAGGCTTATTCACGTCCGCGTGTTAACGGTATCAACGCCATTAACATTAACGAAGGCGATGTATTGTTAGAAGCTTGTTTAACGAATGGCAACAGTGAAGTGGTAATGGCCTTACGCTCTGGCAGAGCCATCCGTTTCAACGAATCAACTGTTCGTCCGATGGGTAGAACCGCGACCGGAGTACGTGGTGTAAGGCTGGCGCACGACCAGGATGAAGTAGTTGGCATGATTGCTGTAAACAATCCTGAAGTTACTGTGTTGGTAGTATCAGAGAAAGGTTACGGAAAACGTACCGATATCGAAGATTACCGTGTAACCAACCGTGGCGGTAAAGGAGTAAAAACCATTAACGTTACCGAAAAAACCGGGCAATTAGTTTCGATTAAAGACGTTACTGATAGCGAAGATTTGATGATCATTAACCGTTCAGGCATTGTTATCCGGATTCCGGTATCAGCTTTAAGGGTTATGGGACGCGCAACACAAGGGGTACGCTTAATCTCACTAAAAGGCGACGATGAAATTGCATCGGTAACCAAAATCGACCACGAGGAAGATGAAGAAGAAACAGTTGATTTAGAAAGTATTGTAGTTGATGGAGAAGAATTAGAAGCCGATACTACACCAGAAGCTGATGATGCTGACGAAGATGATGATTCAGATAACGAAACGGAAGAAAATTAAACTAAAATTAAGATTAGAATAAAAATTATGAAAAGAGTATTTCTAAGTATATTTCTGGCAGGTGCAGTGAGCGCTGCTTTTGCTCAGAAAAGCGAAGTTTCAGCAGCAAGAAACGATTGGGGCTTATTCCAGCTAACCTCGTCAAATGCTTCAACTCCATTAGCAAAAAAACTAGAAGCTTTAGCTAAAGGCCTGGCCCACACCGACAAAGCCATTGCCGATGAAAAATCTAAAGTAATGCCTGAAGCATGGTCATACCGTGCGCTTTTCGCATCTTCAGCAGCAATTTTAGATTCTGTGAGCACAGCAAATGCCGATGCAAACTTAAAAATTGCAAGAGAAGCAATTGTTGAAGCTAAAAAACTGGATACTAAAGGTGCAGAGAAAGATAATATCAATCTGGCTGAAACCAACGTAATTAATGCAGTTAGAAACGGTGGTGTGATTGCTTACAACAAAAAAGATTTTAAAACAGCTTACCAGAAATTTGTTCAGGCAACTGAAATTAACCCACAAGATACTTCAATGTATTTAAATGCTGGTATTGCAGCAAGAACGATTGAAGATTATCCGGGCATGATTACCCAGTTTAAAAAAGTAATCGCTTTTAATGCGCCACAATCTAAAGATTTGTATAATGAAATTATCAGCACCATTTTAGCCAAACAGAAAGATACCACTGCTGCTTTAGCTGTAATTAAAGAAGCAACTGCAAAATTTCCTGAAAACACAGAATGGATCAAAACTGAAACCCAAATTTATATTGATAGGGGTGATGCTGCAAAATCGGAGCAAATGTTAGTGGCTTTGGCTACTAAAGAACCAAATAATGCAAATTATCAGGTTTTATTAGGAAACATTTATTTCAGCCAGGCTTTAAAATTACAGGGAGAGAGAAATAAAATCGACCAGAAAAAAGTAAAAGAATTTAACGAAGTAACCGCTAAAATGAACGCTTTGTTAGATAAATCACTTCCTTTTTACAAAAAAGCACTAGAGGTTGACAGCAAAAATGCAGGTGCATTAGAAACGTTGAAAACCATTTACGCTTTCAGAAACGACACAAAAAACTATGACGAAATTAAAAAACGTTTAGACGCTTTGCCTAAACAATAATTTAGTTAACGTTTTAAAAAAAGAGCCCTGAAATTTCGGGGCTCTTTTTTTTATGTCTATTTTTATGGTTTATTATAGTTTTACTCATTTCTTTATCCTATGCAGAATTGCTTTAAAATATCATTGATCGCTTTAACTTTAGTCTCTTTTAACGCTGCAGCTCAAAAAAGCCAAATCCTGATCGCAAGAAATTCGGTTGGTAAATTGCAGGCTTCAATTGCCAATAAAGAAGACCAAAAGAAACAACTGGCAATCATTACCGATGGTTTAAAATCAATTGAATCGGCCGAGAAAGACAGTAAAACCAAAAACTGGACCGAAACCTGGTCAATTAAATCTTACTTAACTTCCTTTGCCGCTATAATTGATACCGATCAGGGCAATTCGAACAAATATTATGATACAGCGGTAGAGGCGGTGGCCAAAGCCAAATCACTGGATAGGTACAACGATAATTCCGGACTGATTAAAGCATCCGACCACAATATCCTGATCAAAAAGCAGGATAAAGGCAACGAAGCTTTTTTCAATAATGAATTCAAGGAAGCCTTTGCCGATTTAAAGGAAGTGAGCAATAAGTTTCCTGCCGATACTACATTGGCATTAAATACGGCCATTTGCGCTTTAAACATTCAATCGTATGAGGAGTCTTTAAATTATTTTAAACGTGCCAAAGAAAACGGCATTAAAAATCCATCGGTTTACCAAAAAATGGCGCAAATGTATGTAGTGAAATCTGATTATGAAACTGCAATCAGAACGCTGGAAGAAGGACTGGTACTAAATCCGTTTAACCGTTTCTTAACCAACGATTACATTAATCTTTTACTCGATACCGAAAATTACAGTAAAGCCACTTCGCTGATTGAAAAAAACTTACAGGTTGAAAAGGGTAGTAAGTTGCTTTATTTTCTTTACGGTTACCTGCAGCAAGTTGGCGGAAACAATTCTACCGCAATTTTAGCTTACGATAAAGCTTTGGCAACCGATCAGAATTATTTTGACGCTTTGTACCAACTCAGCATCGCGTACATCAATACTGCTAACGAAACGCTTAAAAAGAATGATGCCGATAAAGCCAGTAAATACAATGGTTTAATTAATCGCGCACAATTTGCTTTACAGCGCGCCAACGAAATCAATCCGAACGATAAAAAAACTGTTCAGCTGCTGCTTGACATTTACACCCGTAAAAAAGCTACAGACAAAGTTCAGGAGCTTAGCCGTAAACTTCAGGAATTATAATTCCATCAAGATAGCGCACTGATTCATTAATTTATTCTGTGATATTTTGACCTGATTATAGCGAGTAGGTAAGTGTTGCTAAAGTGTAACTTAACATAATATTAATTATAGGACAAATCAATAATCTTAGATATTATCCCTGTAGCCTCCGTTTTACTTAAGAAAAACTTAATTTTTCTAACTGATAATTATTCAGGTAAACCAAGGTGTTTTCGTTTGAACAATAAGGCGAATGCTCATCACGTGGAATAATTTTATTTTCATTCGTTTCAATATGGCGAATCCTGAATTTGTTGTAATCCACTTTAACAATGCTTTGGTTGATTAAGAAATAAATATGACCGAAAACATTATGGCCATATTTGATATTAATCCTTTTTTCCAGCGTAATGGAAAATTCTTCAAGCTTTAGAATTACATATTGAATTACAAATCCTTTTTTATCCTGGCATTCCCAACGCCAATATACAATTCTAGTATGATCATTACTGAATTTAATATCATTGCCATAACTATCGATTTTCAAAGAAGATATTAATTTCGGATTTTCATAATCTTCTATATTAAAAACAGAAAAATTTCCGCGTGGTTCTTCTTCATCCTTAAAAAAATAACAAAGGCTCAGGCGCTTGTAATCTGAAGAGTAAAACAGATCTATCGGATCACCCATGCTTCGGTTATAATCAAAACTGTCTTCTTCAAAAAAATCGTCAAAGAAATTTATCAGATTAATTTCCTTGAACTTTCTAATATCAAAAAAAACTAAATTTCTATCGTGTGAATATTTGTATTTCTCCTCCAGATCATCAATAACTTTCTGTATTGTATTTCCAGAAAAATCGATCTTCAAGTGCCATTTATTCCATCTTTCTGCCTGAAAATTAGATATATTAAAATAGAAATGACGATCTGGTAAACATTGAAACTTATTGAATTTATGAGTATTGAAAATTTCATCGGCTAAACTAATGGTTTCTTTGTGATTAAGGTCGGCATCAACAATTTCTATAAATAGGCTGTGATTATCCACCTTTTTAACGAGTGCAATTTCACCCGAATTTGCTATAAAATCAATTGCAACTATTTTCTCTATTTCATCCACACTTTCCTGAATTTCCTCTGGCGCTGAATATGCTATAACGCCATGCTCGCGCTTAAAACTTCGGTTTAATTGTCGGGTAAAAAAATAGATGAATACGACACCGATAATTTTAGCAATGGCATAGAATGAAGTGAGCATTAAAATTTGGACTAAAACCATTTTAAATTGTTTACCGCTATTTATTTGTTTTCCGAACCAATTTAGCTAAATAAAAGGACTTTAGTATGCGGATTTTTGTTACGACTATCTGATAGGAATTCCCCCTCTTCCCTTTTGACAAAAAAATCCCATTTGATATTATGCATCAAATGGGAATATCGTTTAAATTTATTTAATTACACACCAACAGCTTCTTCAGCCTGAGATTTGATATAACTATCAACCTGGTCGTGTGGAACTTCTTTTACAGGGATTAAAAAATCTCCGTTTGATCCTGATATTACAATTTGATTTTGGAAATGCCCAGGAAATGAACCTCTCGATATATATGGCGCTGTACCACTTGCTAAAGGTCCTGTCCAGCCCATAGAATTAATTTTAAGTCCACCAACAAACTGCGGATCACGTGTTAAGGTAAAGCCGTAAGAATAATTTGGTGCATCGCCTTGAACTTCTACAATAAAAATCCCAGGGGTACGTAATCCTGTCCACAGATAAGTTACTGTTGTTTTGGCCGGATTTACCGGTTCAGTTGAATAAAATCCCATTTTTTTTTGTTTTATAGATAATCCTCTTTTTTACAAGGGTTTCGGTTTCCCTACAACTCAAGGCTCAATCCGATTATAAAGAATAAAAGAGCGTTTTGTACTGATTATTCCTTAAGGTTGTCAAACAAATATCCAGCAAACAGCTATATTAAAACAGCGTAATATCACCCTTATTTTGCTGCGTATTTTTACTTAGCATTTAAGTATATTTACTGTTGGAACATGATTGATAAAAACAATTTATCTCCAAACTTGTACTTCAAATATGTACGACCATTATAGCTTTCAGGACGCTACAGCTTACCAGATTGAGCTCGCCAAACAATTAAAATTTGAGCAGGTAGATAAAATTAAAACCATTGCAGGTGCTGATATTTCGTTCAACAAAAACAGCACGACTATGTACGCTACAATTGTATTGCTCGAATATCCGGCTATGGTTTTAAAATCTTGTGCGCTAGCCACTTTCGAAACCAATTTTCCGTACAAGCCCGGCTTTTTAGGCTTTAAAGAAGTTCCGGCATTATTAAAGGTTTGGGAGCTGATTGAAAATAAACCAGACATTGTGGTACTGGATGGCAATGGCATATTACACCCGAGGCGCATGGGTGTTGCATCTCATTTCGGTATTTTGACCAATCAGTCGACAATTGGTTGTGCCAAAAGTCTGTTGTATGGCGAAAATCATGTGCCTGAACCCAATAAATTTAGCACAACAACAATTAAAAGCCATAGCGAAACACTTGGTTTTTCACTCCGTACCAAAAATAATTGTGCGCCGGTTTACATATCGGCCGGGCATTTAATTACGCAGGAACAAAGCCTCGAAGTAATTAAAAATTGTATTGGAAACTACCGGATTCCGGAGCCAACACGATTGGCGCATAACATTGTCAACGATTTCAGAACTGGTAAACTCAAAGCTGGCTATCATGAAGTTGTACCAGATTTAAGGCTGTTTTAATTATCGCGAATAACCCATAGAGATGCTGAAATAAATCCGATATCTATCGGATCAGCATGACGATTCATAATCGTCCACGTTTGTATCGTGGATGGACGAGAAAAGCGATTGTATCGCTTAAAACCTACACCCAGTTTATGCCTTTTTTAAGCAATTGCACAGTTTCATATTCTTCAGTACCAACAGCTGGCTGTACATTATAGCCCCAATTGGCCTGTGGCGGTAAGCTCATTAAAATTGATTCGATACGGCCATTGGTTTCCAGTCCGAATTTAGTTCCAGAATCGTAAACCAGGTTAAATTCTACATAACGGCTCCGGCGCTGATACTGCCATTCTTTTTGTTGCTCAGTAAATTCTTTATCGCGGTTACGGTCAATCAACTCAGTGTAAATTGGCAGAAAAGTTTCGCCAACATTGATAGAGAAATCTAAAATCTGTTCCCAGCTTAAATTGGTATTTTCTGGTTTTAACCGATCATAAAAAATGCCGCCAATACCACGGGTTTCTTCGCGGTGTTTAATAAAGAAATAATCATCGGCATGCGTTTTAAATTTCGGGTAAAAATCTGTGCTGAACTCATCGCAGGCATTTTTTAATTTATGGTGAAAAAACCTGGCATCATTCTCAAAAACATAATGTGGTGTTAAATCAATTCCGCCACCAAACCAGCGTGTGTTTTCATTAAGTTCGAAATAACGGATATTCATGTGAATAATCGGTACCAGCGGATGGTTCGGGTGGATTACAATAGAAACACCTGTTGCAAAAAAGTCATCTTCGGTTACATTAAAAGCTTTTTTAACGGCTTCGGGTAATTTGCCGTGTACAGCCGAAAAATTCACACCACCTTTTTCGATAATCGCACCGTTTTGCATAATCCGGGTACGTCCGCCTCCCCCACCGTTTCGCTCCCAAAGCTCTTCTTCAAACTTCCCCTTGCCATCGGCAATTTCCAATCCACGGCAAATCTCATCTTGTATTTGCTTATAACGCGCTGCTACTTCTTCTTTCAACATGATGGCTCTTTCTATTTCCATACAAATTTAAGGCTATTAAAATAGCTATACTGATTTATGTTTAGATAGTACATTTTATTGACATTGACTGTGATTCGACCAGCCTGCTTTTGATTATTCCTCCAGGTAATCGAGATCTTTACTAAAGCTTTCTTTTAAGTACAATACAGAAATCATGGCAATTGCCGTTAAAACCCCCATTACAATAAATGCTGCCGGAATGATGTGATAACGGTGTACAAAAAACTCAAAAAGGAAAGTGATAGGAATTAATGCACCACGAACAAAATTGGGTGCGGTAGTAGTTACGGTAGAGCGGATGTTGGTACCAAACTGTTCGGCTGCGATAGTAACAAATGTAGCCCAATATCCAACGGCAAAGCCCATAAACAAACAAATGAGTATAAAATTACTTTCGGTTAAACCGGTACTGGTAAGATAAACTATAACAGTAATTACTGATAAACCCTGAAAAATAAGCACAGTTTTCCTGCGCGATCTTAAAACCTGAGCCAGTACACCGCAAACTACATCACCAATGGCAATACCAAAATAAGTATACATAATTCCTGTGCCGGCATTCAAAACATCTTTAGCGCCCAAAGCCTTACCAATTTCGGGCGATTGTGTAACCAGGATACCTACAATAAACCAAAGTGGAAGCCCCAAACAAATGCAAGCCAGATATTTCAAGAACCGTTTGCGATCAGAGAATAGCATAAAAAAGTTACCTTTTGACACAGCTTTATCCTGCTCAGCATTTTTAAACATCCCCGATTCGAAAGTACCTATCCGCAAAAACAATAATAATATACCCATGCCACCACCTACAAAATATGAGGTTTGCCAATCGAAATGTTTTCCAATTGTTGCAGCAGCAGCGGCACCCAATAAGCCTATCCCGGCCACAACCATTGTTCCGTAACCACGTTTTTCTTTATCCATGGTTTCGGTAACCAGCGTAATCCCTGCACCAAGCTCTCCTGCTAAACCAATACCTGCAATAAACCTGACAATAGCGTAAGCATGTATATCAGTAACAAAACCGTTGGCTATATTGGCTAATGAATACATTAATATAGATCCGAATAATACCTTAATGCGGCCAAATTTATCGCCTATAATCCCCCATAATAACCCGCCAAGCAATAAACCAAACATTTGCATGTTAAGCACATATTCTCCTTCGGTACGCATGTGCTCGGCCGAAATACCAATATCAGTAAAGCTTTTTAAGCGAACTACAGAAAATAATACAAGATCATAAATATCAACGAAATAGCCCAGGGCGGCTACAATGACTAAGAAAATTACATTACGTTTGTTTGTTTGGGCTTGCTGGTCCATTTAAATATTTGGGTTTAGTCGCTGAAAGTACGCATTAACACAAATAAATTAAAATAGATTTTAAAATAAAAGCCACACTTAACTAGGTGTGGCTTTTATGTGCTTAATGAAGCATCTGTTTTGTGGTATCAGGTAATTTTTTGGTAGTGTCGGTCATTTTCTGAGTGGTATCCATCACTTTGGTAGAATCCGTCTTCGTACTGTCTGAAGAACCAGCCATATTTTTAGACGAATTGCATGCTGAGGTGGCTAATATTAAAGAACCAGCAAAAGCAAGACTTAAGATTGTTTTTTTCATAGTTTTTATTGTTATCTATAATTCTAACAACCTTATAATCATTTGGTTTTAATTTTCTTCGCTAACCACAGCGCTATTTAAAGATATCGAATTGATTATCAATACATAAACTTAACCGTTGTAAATTATTCGTGGTGTATTTTCAGCTTATTCAGCAGTTCGGGCGAAACGTTTTCGGCATAAACCCCGTAGCCATCTACCAAAACGCCTTTTAAATTTCCGGTAGCTGATGAAATGGCATACACCACTGAACTATCGGCCGGATCGGTCATCCCCTCAAAACGATACACTTCTTCAATTTCGAACTCCTCTGGCATCAGGAACAAATTGATCGATTTGCATTCCAGTCCAACAGCAGTTAAATTAAAATCCAGGTTATAACCCCTGTTGTCTAAATCGCTTAAAGCGGCGGTAATGGTGTCGTATACATGCATAACCTAAATTACGCAAATATTACCAAATCAACCGTCACAAAACTTTAAAAGGTGCTAAAACTTTCTGATATTAGTAAGTATGATTATTTCTCAAAACACCCTTAAATGGGTAATGCGCTTTTACCCTCCATTATTTTTTCAGCGCATTTGGGTTCAGAAATTTGAAAATGAATTTAGAAGCTGCACAGTTAAACTGAGTAAGAGTTTCCTGAATAAGAACTACAATGGCTCTATTTTTGGTGGTACAATTTATGCAGCAACCGATCCGTTTTATGCTTTATTATTTGATCAGTTAATGCAGCGCGAAGGATTTAAAGTACGTGTATGGCTTAAAAGTGCTTCTATACAATATTTAAAACCCGGGCGCTCTGCTTTGTATTTTACCATCACTATAACCGACGAAATGCTTGCTGAAGCTACACATGCGTTAAGAACCACCGGAAAGTTTGTAAAAGCGTATCCAATGGAAATTACCACCAAAAGTGGCGAATTGTGTGCTACTGTAATGAATGAAGTATATGTAAGAAACCTGCACCAGGGCGAAACTCCCCGTGTTGCCTATTAATTTTTAGATTATGCCGAGTATCAAGAGTTTAATTATGCAGGGCGAAGGTGTTATGCTCGATTTTAAAAAAACCATTAACAATACCGGAAAAATTGCCAAAAGCCTTGTGGCCTTTGCCAATAATAAAGGTGGTAAATTGCTGGTTGGCGTTGCCGATGATGGTTCGATTAAAGGTGTGAAATCGGAAGAAGAAGAAAAATACATGATCCTTACTTCGGCACACCAGTTTTGCAAACCTGCAATTGAACCCAATTTTGAAGAGATTTATGTTGACGACAAACTGGTATTGGTGGTAAACATTCCGGAAAGTGACACTAAACCTCACTATGCCCTCGATGAACAGAACAAATGGTGGGCCTATATCCGGATCGACGATAAAAGTGTATTGGCCAGCAAAATTATTGTAGAAGTATTAAAAAACGATTACAAAGATAAAGGTGTGCTGATTTCTTATTCGGATAATGAAAAAAAACTGCTTCAATATCTGGAAGAAAACGAAAAAATAACGCTTAAAGAGTTTAGCAAACTGATGCGCAGCTCTTACCGCAAAGCCCAAAAAATACTGGTTAATTTGATCCTGACAAATGTAATCAAATCGCATACGACCGAACGGGAGGAATATTTTACAGCGGTACGGTAGGTTTCCCAAATACATTATTCTCCTTTATTCTTGATTGACTCAAATAAGAAGGACGTCATCTCGACTGGAACGTAGTGGAATTGAAAGATCTGGCTCGATAGATTTCTCGACTGCGTTGCACTCCGCTCGAAAGGACGATAACCTGGAGGGTGTATATTAACTTTTCTACACTCCTATTTTTTGAGGTTTAAAAATCCGACCTTTGCCTACCTATGTTTTCTAAAATTTACCAAAAATATAAACCCTACTATAAAGAAAATCTCCATCTTGCCCTGCCAATTGTAGGCTCACAGGTTGGGCATACGCTGGTGCACATGGCAGATAGTATTATTGTAGGCCATTTTACCGACACTACTCAACTCGCTGCCGTGTCGCTGGTAAACAGCATTTTCATTCTAATTCTTGTGATTGGCCTGGGTATTTCTTATGGTTTAACGCCCTTGATTGCGCAGGAAAACGGCCGTCAGAATTACGAAGAATGCGGCCGCTTATTATCAAACAGCTTAATCATTAATATTTTAGTTGGTGTTGTGCTTTATTGCCTGGTACATTTCGGCGTATTATTGGTTATCGATCACCTCGATCAAACACCAGCTGTTGTAAAATATGCCAAGCCATACCTGGGCCTGCTTTCCGTATCCATAATTCCCTTGTTGATATTCCAGACCTTTAAACAGTTTGCAGAAGGCCTGGGCTTTACCAAACAGGCCATGTTCGTATCGATATGGGGCAATGCCTTAAACATTACCCTCGGAATCATTTTTGTTAAGGGAATGTTTGGCATCAAACCTATGGGGGTAAGTGGTGTGGGTTGGAGCACACTGATCGACAGGCTTTTAATGGCTACAGTGATGTGCTTTTATGTTTTAAGGTCAAAACATTTTAAAAAATACCTTACTCATTTTAAAGCTACTTTTATTGATAAGGTTCGCGCCCTCAAAATTATTAAGATTGGTGCGCCAGTAGCCATGCAATATTCTTTCGAGATCAGTGCTTTTAGTGGCGCGGCAGTATTAATTGGAACCATCGGCGCAGTTGAACAGGCTGCACACCAGATAGCCATTAGCTTAGCGGCCATGACTTACATGATGGCCAGTGGTGTAGCTTCTGCCGCTACCATTAAAACCGGCACCAATTTGGGCAAGAAAAATTTTGATGATCTGCGTAAATCAGCCATAGCCAGTTACCATGTTATATTACTGTTTATGACCTGTACAGCCGTAATTTTTGTATTGGCGCATAACATTATGCCTTTTATTTATACCGAAGATTTATCAGTGGTAGCCATTGCAGCTCAATTGCTGATTATTGCAGGCTTTTTTCAGCTTTTTGACGGAACACAGGTGGTAGGTCTGGGCGTATTGCGCGGTCTGGGCGATGTTAATATACCCACTTTTATTACCTTTCTGGCGTATTGGGTGGTTGGAATCCCTGTAGGCTATTTGTTGGGTTTTAAATTCAATCTGGGCGTAAACGGAATCTGGTATGGATTAACTTTTGGGTTATTAACGGCTTCTATCCTATTGTTTTTAAGGTTTCAGAATAAAACGAAGGCGCTAAATAACCAGTAATCAAATTACAGTGAGTAAGTTATGTACGCTGCATATACTAATAATCAATGAACTATTGACGAATGAACTTGATTACACAGTCCTTCGACAGGCTCAGGATGACAGACTATAAGAATAGAATCTGAAAATTAGCTCCCTGAAAAGCAATGAACTAATGACTAATGAACCTGATTATACAGTCCTTCGACAGGCTCAGGATGACAGACTATAAGAATAGAATCTGAAAATTAGCTCCCTGAAAACCAATGAACTAATGAGCCATTGACCAATGAACCATTAACAAATGAACTAATAAACCAACCTACTTCCCTCCCACATTAACCACAACTCCAATAGTAAAAATAGAATTGCCCGCCGACATGTATTTACGGCTCTTTAAGCCAATATTGCTACTTGTTGTATATTGGAGCTGGAAAGTTTTACTTAAAGCCATACGCGTAAAGAAAACAGGCTCAAAGAAAATATTATCTTCTTTTGGCTGAACCACTCCGTTTAAAAAGAACCTATCCATTTTTACGTGACTAATCCTTAACGCTGTTCCGTAATTGATTGGAAAATCCTTTCCGAACAAATGCAGATTGTTTTTCTTTTTAGAACTGTAATTAACCTGCAAAAATGCTTTGCGGTAATCTACCTCCTGTAATTCGCTGCTAACTAAAACATCATCCTTAAAATCACGGAAAGTAATATCACTCCAGCCTTTTCCAACACCACCATAGATTTCAATAATGCGGTTATTATCCGGACCAAAAGTATCGAAATAACCTCCACCAATTTCAATCAGTTTATGTCCGAAATTTTTGGCCTTTCTCTCGCTGTTCATGGTAGATCCGCTAAAAAGCAAACCAATGTGATCGGAAACCGCATAGGCACCGTTAATACTGGCATTACCTTTTAAAGAAATGTGACCGCCTCCGCTAAACTCGCCCTGCTTACTAAGCATTGGGGTATTTGGAACGTTGGGCATATAAACTGAAGAACAACTGGCTGCAAAAAGCGCTAAAACCGGAAGGGAAAAACGTAAGTATTTAATCATAGATGCTATATAAACTGATTTTGAAGGCAAAAATTGTGCTAGAGTTTCATTTTCATAAAATCCATCACCCTTTTAAATTCATCGTGTAAACCAGCTTTAAGGTGTATTTGTTTCTGGCTAACCGGATGAATGAATGAAAGCTCAGAGGCGTGCAGCAACATGGTGGTCATATCCCACTGTTCTTTAAAAAACTTATTCTGTTTGTTACAGCCGTGTGTCCTGTCGCCAATAATGGGATGTAGAATATGGCTGAAATGGCGCCTCAACTGGTGCATCCGGCCTGTTTTAGGACTTGCCTCAACCAACGAATACCTTGATGTAGGATGTTTACCAAAAGCAACATCAACTTCTGCCCTTTGCAGTGTTTTAAAAGAAGTAAAGGCATCCTGCATGGTTCCGTTCTCCTTAGCTAAGGGGTAGTCTATATCCATCACATTAGGTGTATAGCCGCGCAATATAGCGAGGTACTTTTTATCGGTTTCTGCATTCATAAACTGCTGATGCATAGCAATTTCAGAAGACTTATCAAAAGCAAACAATAAGATCCCGCTTGTTTTTCTATCCAGCCGGTGTACCGGACTTACATGCTTCCCCACCTGATCCCTAAGCAGTTGCAAGGCAAATTCGGTGGCATCACGCGCAATAGACGATTGATGAACCAACAAGCCATGTGGTTTGTTGATGGCAATCAGGTTTTCATCCTCGTAAATAATCTCCAACATATCGGCGCGAAGATAAGGATATTATAGTTTTGGCGTAACAGCCTAGGTAAATAAATCGAAAGCCAGCCTATAGGTATTGCAATGTGCATCTACAATTTCTTTAATATCTGCCGAGTAACCACCACCCATACTCACCTGCAGCGGCAAGCCTTTATCTTTGCAAGCCTGCAGCACCACCCTGTCTCGTTCTTTACAGGCGGCTTTACTTAGAGCCAGCTTGCCCAGTTTGTCGGTAGAGAGTACATCAACACCCGAAAGGTAAAAAACGAAATCGGGCTTCGATCTTTCAAATGCCTTTTTTAGGTTGATATGTAAAAGTGTAAGATAAGCCTCATCTTCCAAACCGTCTTCCAGGGCTATATCCAAATCAGACAGCTCTTTCCTGAACGGGAAATTTTTATCGCCATGCATCGAAAAAGTAAAAACTTTGGGTTGTTTCTGGAAAATTTCTGCAGTGCCATTTCCCTGATGCACATCTAAATCAATAATTAATATACGATTAGCTAAATTATTATTTAATAAATAGTTAGCAGCAACAGCCTGATCATTCAACAAACAAAAACCTTCTCCCCAATTACTACCGGCATGATGCGTTCCGCCAGCTACGTTAAAAGCTATGCCATGCGCTTTTGCATAATGCACACCATCTATTGTGCCTTGTACAATACGGAGTTCGCGCTCCAATAGCTGCGCATTTAGTGGAAAACCAATTCTTCGCTGATCACGTGGCGAAAGGGTTAAATCGCGTAATTGTTCCCAATATTCCGTTTGATGAGTTAAACGAACTGTGGCTTCATCAACACAATCGGGATGAAACAAATTGGCCTGCGATATGGTACCTTCATGCAAAAGCTGACCGGGTATCAACTCATATTTTAGCATAGGAAAACGGTGCCCTTCCGGTAAAGGATGCGCATATAATTGATGCCAGGCAATTTTAATCATTAGCTTAAAATCTCCTCTACATGTTTTTCTATATTGGTGCAAATCTGATCAACCGGCAAATCGTTCGCATCCTGACCAAATGGGTCTTCTATTTCTTCAGCTATCAACTCTAAACTCGCTAATACATAGAGAATAAAGGGAACAATGAGCACCAGATAATAACCCAAACTAAATACCCAACCAATTGGAATGGTAAGCACATACACAAAAATAAACTTCTTAATGAACACGCTGTAAGAAAAAGGAATAGGCGTATTCTTGATCCTTTCGCAGCCGCCACAAATATCAGTAAACTGGTTTACATCGTTGGTCAGCACAATCAGTTGCTCTTGCGAAATCAAACCTCTTTCAAGAAGCTCATAGAGTCTCGAAATCATGCTACTAGCAATCTGGTTAGGGATATGTTTATGCTCTTCTACCTCGATTAAAAAGCTGTTTTTCCCAAAATACTTTTTTTCCCTCAAATGCTCTTTTAAGGCAAACGCATACTTTGGAATGCCGTATTCAAAAAACTTTAAATCTTCTTCCGGCAGCTTAAGCGCTTTAATTTTCATGGCAAAATTGCGGCTTACATTGGTTAATCCACCGAGCAGCTTCCTGCCATCCCACCACCTGTCATAAGAAGTATTGGTTCTAAACACGAGCAGCATGGAGATTACAAAACCCAGCAAGCTGTGCATCATACCAATATTACTCACATAATCGCTTTTGGATAACTTAAAGATATTTAGCTCCAGAAATGAAACCAAACCCGAAAATGCAGCTACACTTAACATTAAAGGCCATAGTTTTCGGAAGGTATCGGCTTTATGGATATGAAAAATAAAAGTAAACCAATCTTTAGGGTTATAATTAATCATTTCAGCTATTTTAATTAGATAGTATCACGTTAATAAGGAAATTCACCGTCTCAATATTACAAAAAAAGCAGGTAATGTTTCCAGTCCTGCTTTCGATTATTGCTTAATATCTCAGTAAAGACCCACATTGTTAAACTTTGTTTGGCTTGCTTACATATTTATTTCCTTTTACAAAAAAGCGCCATGGCAATAAGGCATGCTCTTGTGCATAGGCAATACCAACCCTTGGTGAAGCCGCAATTTCAGCTTCCTTATACCGGATATTGTGATCTTCTACCCAGATTTCGTCGCCACCCAAATGTTTTGCATTAAAACCTTTATCAATACCCAATGCCTTAGCAGCAGAACCCGGGCCGGCCGCTATTGCTCCCTTTGTGTAAGGCATTTTGCGGCGCGCTTCAATTACATCAATACCTACCAGTGGTTCAATACCTCTGATTAACACAGCATGTGGTTCGTTTTCTACAGATGTGACAATATTGAATAAGTGATGCATGCCGTAGCAAAGATATACATAAGCTATTCCGCCATTTGCATACATGGTTTCGGTACGGTTCGTTCTGCGGCCACCATAGGCATGCGATGCTTTATCTTTTACACCAAAATAGGCCTCCGTTTCGACAATTATGCCGGCGGTAATCTGATCCTCAACTTTCGTGTACAATACCTTACCCAACAGATCTTTTGCGAGCGCAACCACATCTTCATTCAGGTAATATTCGGTTTCCAGTTTCAAAAATTATATCGATAAATTATTTAACAAAATAACGATAACCTGCTCTAAATAAATCTGATCTGTATCATCAAATTTATTCAACACCTCGCTATCTACATCCAATACTCCAATTACCTCATCTGCTACAATTAAAGGAAGAACGATTTCAGATTTTGACGCCGAAGCACAGGCGATATGCCCCGGAAACTCTTCTACATCAGGCACAATAATGGTTTCGGCCTTTGCCCATGAAGTACCACAAACGCCTTTTCCCTTTTTTATGCGCGTACAGGCAACCGGTCCCTGAAACGGCCCCAAAACCAATTCATCTTGTTTCACCAGGTAAAAACCCACCCAAAACCAGTTAAACTGTTCTTTTAATGCCGCGGCAACATTAGCCATATTGGCCACAAAATCAGTTTCGCCATACAGCAAAGCTTCTATTTGAGGGATAATGGATTGATACTGCTCCTCTTTTGATGTACTCTGGGTTATTGTTAAATCTTCTGCCATCTTGCTAATTCTATAACCAAAGTTAATGATGATTTGCAATAAGCAATGCCCTTGCAGATTTAATGACGAAATTTTGAACGATAACCTATCCTTAAATTCATTAGTTTTGGCAGCTAAATCCTGATTGTTTTGATTACAGCCTTAACCATTACAAAATTCCGTAGCCTTACCATTCCCTTCGCCTTTATCGGAATGGCTGTTTTGCGCTTACCCTTATGGCTCAACAAAAAATGCAGGTTCTGGAAATTAATGGGTAGCGGCAAAAATGCACAGGTTGACCTGGCTACCGATTTCAAACACTGGGCATTACTTACAACCTGGGAGAACCAGGAAGATTGCGAAGCTTTTTACAGCAATTCACTGGTTATAAAATGGTTTAACCTTTTTAACATAGAAAGCTGTACCATTTTATTAAAACCTTTATCAAGCCATGGCTTATGGTCTAAAAAAGAGCCTTTTAAAACTATTAAATATAACAACGAATACAACGGAAGGATTGCCGTGATTACGCGGGCAGCAATCCGGTTTAACCGCCTCAAAGAGTTCAGGCAAAACATTAAAAGAGCTGCCGACGCCATGAGAACAGCCCCCGGATTTATCCTCGCTGCAGGTATTGGAGAAAATCCTTTTCTGGATCAGGCTACTTTCTCCATCTGGGAAAATGCCGAAAGCGTAAAAAATTATGCCTACAAAACTTTTGAGCATGCCGATGTGATTAAACTAACCAGAGCGCGCCAATGGTACAAAGAAGAACTATTTGCGCGTTTTGAAATCATAACCAGCTACGGTAAACTAAACGGCATACCGATTAACGATTACCAACCACAAGTTAACCCCACCAAACCTAACATTATTTAAAATGAGAGTTATAGCAGAACTACCACACCCTGAGTGTAAAATCACCATCTTTTCGATGAACCAGAAATACATTGTGAAATTTGAACAAGGCTCTTTCGAGCAAAGCTACAAATTAGCCGAACTCGACCTGAGTGGAGGAGGTGTAAATGATGTATTCGAAATACTTGACGAAGCATTTATCACAACCGTAATAGAGCGCTTTAAATTAATGCGCAGTGATTTTACAGCCGCTTATAACAGACATCAATATTAAGACCATAAACGACTGATTTACTGATGATTAATTTATTAATCAAAATTATATTTTGAAATTTAAGGTATTTCAGGGGAACAAAATTAAATTTAAATCAGTGATTAGTTTAAGTGAACAAACCTAAACTATTGATATAATGATAATTAATAATTAATACAAAATATAATTTCGATCGCTTATTTTGCCAAATATGTGGGAAGTTTGGTACCTAGACACATAAATTCACGTAATTTTAACCATATAAGACATATAGAGATAATATAAGTTTTAACTGCCCTTAAATGACTTATATGGTTAAAATGCTAATAGAATATTTAGACGCTTTAAGATTCCCGCATGCGCGGGAATGACGAGAAGCTAATAAAATGTACAGGCGTAAAAACTAAGCAATCACCGTGTCGTGCACTACTACCCTGTACCAGTTTTTCGAGAATTTCTCTACAGCATCAAGATGTGTTTTATCTTCCTGGTAAGCATTATGATCTTCGATATTTGCGAAGGTTATGGTTAAAGAGTATGTAAAGGAATTATCGGTAACCGGACGTACGGGGGTATTTGCGGCCAAACCATAACTTAAAGTTTTAATGTATTTAATGGGCTTGAGGCTTTCGAAGAAATTGGCAAAATCGGCTATTTCACTTTTGGTTAACTGTGGTTTTAACCAGAACATTACAAAATGTTGAATCTGGCCTTTATCTGCTGGAGTTTGGTCTGTCATGAGGATTTTTTTTGCGCAATATAAAAATGATTTTATGGTGCACAAAAAAAGCGTTGCGATTTTTACACCGCAACGCTTTTAATTATATCAAGTAAGCTTTTAGTTTTTAGGTTGTACACGACCTGATTTTCTATCTTCTCCTCTACCGATCAGATAACCACCACCAGCGCCAACTAAGCCACCAATAATGGCACCACGACCTTTTTTCTTGTCGATTAAAGCACCACCTACTGCACCGGCAGCACCACCAATTACAGCGCCTTTAGCGGCATCACTCCAGCCTTTTTTCTTGGCTGTTGGCTGTGTACCACCATAAGCACCGCTCGAGCTGCCACCTGAGCTAGCATATGATCTTGAAGAATTAGCTCCGGCTCTCCTTGCTGCTGCAAGTTCTGCCTGGTGTTTAGCTTCTTTTTCCTGTTCTACTTTAGCTACTTCTGCTTTTTTAAAGCTATCTAACCTTAAACTATCTTTTACAGCTTTTATGGCCAATTGTTTTTCTGCCTGTTGTTGTTTTAATGCTGCTTCTTCTTTGGCCTTATTGTTACAGGCAAACATTACTGAACTTAGTGCGATTACCACGAATATCTTTTTCATAACTTTTAGTTTTAAATGACGTTTGTCTGGCTCCTAACCTGCCAAACAATTTTCATTTTCATGTGCGATTTTAGTTAATTACAGATACTAAAGAAAAAATGATGCCAAAATGTTTTATAAAAGAAAATTTATTCAACCAAATCAGTATACCAAAAGCCCGAAAGCGCAGTAGTTGAGCAAGGAGAATCACTTTCTGAAGTAGTTTTTGTAGGGGCATTATAAGTTCTGAAAACCTGCTCACCAATTGAAAAAGCAATTTTTTGCTTAAATACAGGTCCCTCAAAGGCGAAAGTATGAAATTCGCCATTTTCGCCACAAGGATCAATTTCAGGGGGAAGGCCATTAATCAAATCCTCAGTGATTACTTTTCCACAGATATCTTTTAGGTTTTGCTGTGTACAAACAATGATGGTTTTATAGTTCAAATCTATAAACTCCCCGAT
This sequence comes from Pedobacter ghigonis, assembly GCF_903166585.1. Lineage (GTDB taxonomy): Bacteria > Bacteroidota > Bacteroidia > Sphingobacteriales > Sphingobacteriaceae > Pedobacter > Pedobacter ghigonis. The sequence goes on along the minus strand of NZ_CAESCM010000003.1, from coordinate 150,409 downwards.
CAGTTGCCTTGTATCTTTCTGCCACAGCGGGAAAATAGCTTCGAGACCAATTTCAGCCAGTTTATTTTCGCGGTACACGCGCAGGTCTTCCAGAAAAATATCGCCAAAAACAGAATGGGTAATACCCTCTGCTTTAAATTTACTGAGGTGTGTACGCATAGTATTGTCGTATGTTTCCATATCGGGCATTTCTCCTAAACGGATCTGATACAATGGAATACCAATGCTTTCAGCCTGTTTAATCAGCAATGCTTCTCTAACACCATGCATCGAAACGCGGTTATATTGTTCGGTAACAGTAGTAACGAGGTACCTGATTTCGATTGTGGGATCCTGAAGCGCATAATGTAGTGCCAGTGTGCTGTCTTTACCACCACTCCAGTTGAAAATGCAGATTTTCTTATCCATTTGTTAAAATACTTTTCAGCTGCTCCATTCCGTTTACTGCATTTTGCTCGATGGTAATTACATGCTGATAGCGCTTAACATCGGGAGTTTTAGGATCGATAATGTATTTTTTTACTTCACGGGGAACGAAATCAATTAATCCGGCTGCAGGATAAACCGCCAGTGAGGTTCCGATCAGCACAAATAGATCAGCTTTTTCGCAAATTTTAGCAGCTACTTCGATCATAGGTACCGCTTCGCCAAACCATACTACATGAGGACGTAACTGAGAACCTAATTTACAGCGTTCGCCCATTTTAATTTCGGTTCCTTCAATGGGGTAAGTTAAACTAGGGCGCAAACTCGATTGCGAACGCGTTATAATGCCATGCAGGTGCGTAACCTTAGTTGAACCGGCACGCTCGTGCAAGTCGTCTATATTCTGGGTAACAATCTCTACATCGAAATCTTTCTCCAATTCGGCCAGTATGCGATGCGCAGCATTGGGTTGAGCCGCTACCACCTGTCGTCTCCTTTCGTTATAAAACTCCTGCACCAACTCCGGATTTCTTTCCCAGGCCTCGGGAGTAGCCACATCGTAAACGTTATATCCTTCCCACAAACCATCCGAATCACGAAAAGTCTTCAATCCACTTTCGGCACTAATCCCTGCTCCTGTTAAAACAACTAATTTCATAAAATGATTACTCCGATTAATAGATTACACTGATTAAAGATTATACGGATTGAAGTGATTGAGCGTAATTGATAAACTTCTTAGCGATATTTTCATCTGCTTTAAAAATCTGCGGATGAAACATACAGGCTAAAGCCTCAATGCCTTCAACCAGAGTGCCAACACTTGGCTGGGTAAACATATCAAAATCTGCAATGTACACCTGATTGTTTTTTACTGCTTCTAAATCATTCCAGCCTGCCTTCGTTGTAAGCAAGCTCATTTCTTCAAGACTGCGTTTTTGATCGAAGCCGCAGGGTGCAATAACCAAAACCTCGGGATTATACTTTAAAATCTTATCCCATGGGGTAACAATCGAATCGCCTGCAGGGTTAGAAAGCATATCAACCCCTCCTGCTGCAGCAATCTGAAAAGGAATCCAGTGCCCGCAATTGTATATTGGTTCTATCCATTCCATAAGCATTACCCGTTTCAAAGGTGATTTATTTTCCCTCAGTTTATCCAAAATCTGATCGGTTTTCTGTTGTAATCCTGCCAGATAACTAAAGGCTACCTCTTCTTTTCCCAATGCCCTGGCAATGGTAATGGCACATTCGAAAACATCCTGCAGGTTATTGGGCGAAAGCGGAACCAAAGTTGGCTGCTTGCTCAGTTTCATTACTGCGGTTTCGGTGCAAACCGTATCTATGTTGCATACTTCGCAGATATCCTGTGTAAATACAACATCGGGTGCAATGCTTTCCAGAAGTGCATCATCAACCCAATACAGGCTTTTCCCCTGTGCTTTGGATGCCGAAAAAATCCTGTCGATTTCTATACTGGAATAGTTTTTACCTTCCAGGATACAGCGTACAACTTTGGGTTGATCGGCTGCTTCTTTCGGACATTCGAAGGTAACACCATGCAGATAATCCTGCAGGCCCATATCGTAAATCATTTTCGTGGCGGCGGGTAAAAAAGAAACGACTTTCATTTGATGTAAAATGGAAAAGGTAAAATGTAATTGGATATTCTAAGTTAAAAAAAATCCTCTTTTGAACTGAATCAAAAGAGGATTTCTATTTTCAAAAGGTATTATTATGCAGCTTGCGCTTCTAATTTTAATACCGGATATTTTGCTTTTAAAATCTCGAAAGCGCCAAAAAGTAAAGCTCCGTAAATAACCGTTCCTTCTAAGAATCTAATTTCAAATGGAATGGCTTTTACCAAACAGCTCCAGTAACCTGCTAAATCCTGTGTATATAATGGATTATTAATCCAAACACCTAAGTCGGTAACCAACCAGTGGATAAGCACAATAGTTAATGTTGAGGCCAATAAATTTACCACGTTTACATTTTTAAGTAGAATTCTACCTACCAAAACCATCAAGGCAAAGGCAATATAGGTCCAGTACCAGCCCTGGTACAAAAATGAACCTCCATTGTATTTACTGAAAATGGTTGAAGCTAAAATAAAGTCGCTTAAAAACAAACTCAACAACGGAAAAGCAAATGCTTTGGCGTGATCTTTAAAATAGGCACCACCGAATAACGCCACTGCTCCTATAGAAGAGAAATTAGCAAACTTCAGTTCATCTGAATTAAATGTTACCAGCAAACGGAAAGCCGTTATGGCCAATATCATTAATAGCAGTATCAGGGTGCGTGGATTAAATTTTAAATGAGACATTGTATTTTGGTTATTATTTAAGCAAAGTTAATTTTTTATTAGCGTATATTAAAACTTACGCCTGTATTAAAGTTAAAGCCAGGTGTATTGTAGCCAATAATTTCGCTGTATTTTTCGTTCAGAATGTTCTTGGCATCAAAAAACAATTTCACGCGTTTTTTAGCTAAAGCATATTCTACATAAGCGTTAAGCAATTTGTACGATGGCAACTCTTCGTTTAAATAAGATATAAAATTGGTATCGAAACGTTTGCCAAAGTAACGGTAGTTGGCACTGATGTATAAATTTTTAGTCGCCTGTGCACCTGCTGTAATGCCAAAAGTATTTTTCGGTCTGCGGATCAGGAAATCTACAGTTCCGGTATTGCCTTCTACATAGGCATAATAACCATTAATGTTAAACACACTAAACTTTACTGCCGGTTCTACTTCTAGCCCTTTAAATTTCTGGGTACCCTGATTGGTATATCCTGTAGTATAAACAATTGCATCGGTTAAATCGCGTTTGAAACCTGCTACGCGCAAGCTAAACTGATCGTCGGCAAAGCTTAGGTTTACACCAGCCTCGTAGTTCTGCGATTTTTCTGGCTTCAGGTTTAAATTAGCTCCAAACTGTCCGAAAAGCATATTTAAGGTAGGTACTTTGAATGCTGTAGATACTGTACCAAACAGTTTCACTTCTTTGATGATGTTGATGGTTGGGGTTACCGAATAGGTATAGTTTTCGCCATACTGATCATGTTTGTTGTAACGACCACCTACTTCGAGGTTAAACACACTTAAATTGTGTAAGAACAACGACCCGTAAGCTGCAAAGATATTGGTTGTTGGATTGCTTGAATCGGTAATCAGTTTTGTTTTACGGTTATCGATACCTACTAATAAATCTAATTTATTACCGAGTTTCTGGTTGTAGTATAAATCGATTACATTCATTTTACCGTAGTTTACGAAATTACTGGCAAAGCCCATGAAGCTCGAGTTTACATCGTTCGAGTTGCTCTCGTGACTATAGTTTAACGTAATTTTTCCGGTATTGAGTTTATATTCGGCATTAAAACCTCCGCTAAACTGCTTCAATATCGAATTATTGGCTGGTAAACCATCGGCAAATGCGCCTTCATCTATTTTATAATTACCATAGAAGTAACGTAAAAACGGATTAACAGAGAAACGCTTATCCAGCTGGATACCAAAATTAGCGTTAACTCCATCGGTTTTAAAACCATCTTTATCAAATTCGGCTGTGCTGCCTGCCGGTGCTACTGCTTCTGAAATACCATCGGTTTTAAGGTGTGTATAGTTAATGTTGTAAGAAAAGCCTTCAACAGCGCCATTCAAACCGATTGTACCCTTATAAGTTTCAAAACTTCCGGCACTGGCTACTCCATAAATGGTATTGCCTTTTGGTCCGCCTTTTTTGGTTACAATATTAATTACTCCTGCAACTGCATCTGAACCGTAAATGGTAGATTGACCGCCTCTTAAAATTTCGATGTGATCGATCTGATCGATTGAAAATAAACGTAAATCGAATGTACCGCTAATGCTCGATGGATCGTTCTGTACAATCCCATCAATTAATATCAGGGTATAACCACTACCCGAGCCCCTGAAAAAAATACTCTTATCCTTTCCCTGGCTACTGTTACCTCCACTGATGATAATACCTGCCTGCTCAGTTAATAAATCGGGTAACGATTTTCCGTTGCTGCGTTCTAACACCTCGCGACTGATGATGCTAACCACTTTACCGGTTTGTGATTGTTTTTGATCGTTTTTAGTGGCAGAAATTACCACATCTTTAAGCTGCACAGTGTCTTTTTGCTGCGCATTAGCCAGCTGGCTAATCATTAGCTGTGCCAGGCCTAAACCAGCAGCTGCTAAAATTGTTGTTTTGTTCATTTTGATGGTTAGTTTTACCTATAGCCAACAGATTGTAAAAAGAAATGAAAATACGTAAACGTTAAGTACTTCAAACCCCAGCTTCAATCCCCGAAAGCTACGAAATTAATGCTTGAGGCAGGTCTTCTGACTTACTCCCGGTTTTCTGCCTTCCCATTCCGGAGCGCCGGAGCAGTGGCAAAAGAATAGAAAAACCGTTACAGAGCTTACAGCTGCGGGACAGTTACAGATTTACACTGTATTCCCTTTTAATTCCGGATGTAATGCCGGAAACCAAAAGCGCCGCAAATGTAACAAAAAAATTGTGACAACTATAAAAGATGGGATTTGATGAATTGAAGGTGCATATTTTGTTATTTCGAACGGAATCGAGAAATCTGTGGAAATTTGCTAATCATTTCCCGCAGATTTAAACGGATTAATATGCAGATTTAAAAAGATTTCTTTGTCCTAATAAAAGCGTCTTTTCAAAATTATAATCTGTGGCCTTTTCTATGTAATCTGCGGGAAATATGCTACCAATTATTTGCCCGCAGATCTAAACGGATTAATACGCAGATTTAAAAAGATTTCTTTGTCCTAATAAAAGCTTCTTTTGAAAATCAACATCTGCGCCCTTTTCTGCGTAATCTGCGGGAAATATGCTACCAATTATTTGCCCGCAGATTTAAACGGATTTAACACGCAGATTTATAGCGGTATCCTTTATCCAAATAACAGCGTCTTTTGCAAATCAACATCTGCGCCCTTTTCTGCGTAATCAGCGGGGAAAGCTAATCGTCATGATGATCCGATAGCTATCGGATTTATTTCAGCATCTTTCAAGCCGTAAAGACCCTGAAATAAATTCAGGGTTATGAACGTTCATATCAATCTGCGCCCTTTTCTGTGCAATCTGTGGGAAATATGCCACCAATTATTTGCCCGCAGATCTAAATGATAAACACGCAGATTTAAAAGGACATTTTTTATCCAAATAACAGCTTCTTTTCAAAATTATAATCTGCGCCCTTTTCTGCGTAATCTGCGGGAAATATTTACCAATCATTTGCCCACAGATTTAAACGGATTAATGCGCAGATTTATAGCGGTATTGTTTATCCAAATAACAGCTTCTTTTCAAAATTATAATCTGCGCCCTTTTCCGCGTAATCAGCGGGAAAAGCTAATCGTCATGATGATCCGATAGCTATCGGATTTATTTCAGCATCTTTCAAGCCGTAAAAAACCTGAGCTAAATTCAGGGTGGCGAACGTTCATATCAAACGGCTTGTAAATAGCGCTAAAAGCATTTTATCAATCCAACTTAGGTTAACACTTAAACATTAAATTAATCTGGCGAATTACCGGAACCAACCAGCCTGATACAAATTCATTATGATTAGATGTGTTTTGTATGTAATTCGATACATTTTGAGTCTTGCTTGATATGATTTCAGTCTTCTTTGATATAATTTGTATGTAATTCGATACGTTTTGAGTCTTGCTTGACATGATTTCAGTCTTTTTTGATATGATTTGTATGTAATTCGATACGTTTTGAGTCTTGCATGATATGATTTCAGTCTTTTTTGATATGATTTGCATCTAATTCGATACGTTTTGAGTCTTGCAAGAAAATATTTTAAACTAACCAGATGCAGATTAACTCTTGTTAGTATTTATTAGAAACGATGTTAACGAAAAAGGCCTGCACCAGGCAGACCTTTCTTTATTGAGACGTTATTTATAGGTAGATGCTCGTATTTATTTAATTCCTAAATCAACTGCACCCTTAACTTCGGTAGAAATTTCTCCAAGGCTACCTGCATCGGCACTTTGACCGGTATACACCTTAACAAAATCGATTGTTTTTAAATCAACTTTATTTCCGCTTTTATCAACCGCCCATGATAAATCGAAACTGTTATACAGATTGGTTTTGTAATCATCACCTGTCGAATAACTGTCAGTATAGCCCCAATCAAAAGGAGAACTGATCACAATACTACCAACCTTGCCTGTTGAAGGAGGTAATAAGGTGCCTTTAAATGTAATTGTTTCCTGATTTGCAGCGAATTCAGGGTAAAAATTGTGTTTGTGGAAATTATTAACCTTCACCTCACCGCTATTTCCCTGGTTATCTTTCCAGGCTACATTTGCAAATGCCTTAGGATTGGTGTAAGTAATTTCATAGTTTTTAATGGTTGTAGCTTTGGTGTATTCACTTCCGGCCAGTTCATACCATTCATCATCTGCAAGGCCGTTGCCATTGCTATCCTGACTAACCATTACAATGCCTGGCTCAGAAAAATGATATGGAGCGCCCGATGGATTACCATAAATGGCCAGATCATTACCTGTATTGTTAACCACCGAGTGGTCGAAACCGAAAATAATGTAGCCACCAAAACCACCTAAAGAGATGAGGTTGGTAGTACTTCCAATTAGTTTCTGAGCCTGTTCTGGTTTACCCAAAGTTTCGTTCACAAATTGTCCTGGTGCCGGTAAATAATCTAAGATCCGGCTGATATATTTGCTGCTGTTTGGTGTAATTTCTACCACCGGAACCGGAACGGTAATGGTATAGGTATGTGTAAACTCACCAGCTTCGTTATAACCTTTGTATGCTAAAACATAAGTACCTGCTTTTGTGGCAGTAAAGTTATAGTTGTAAACGGTGCTTACTACTTTGCCATCTAATTTCCATTCGTGCTGAAAAGCCTGGCCATTGTTTGTACCTGCGCTAAAATTGGTTGCTACCGCTACCTTAGCTTGTACAGCATCTGCTTTAACCAGTAGGTTTACATCAGGCCCGAGTACGTTATCTTTCTTACAACTGAATAAGAACAGACAGAAAAGCATTGAATAGATGATTGATTTTTTCATTTTGTGTGTGTTTATGTTATTTAAATAAGAATGCAATGTGTGCCGGAATATCACCGGTGGTAAACGTAAACTTCTTTTTGCCAGCTTTGTCGAAACAGTAAATGGTACCTGGGGTAACGTAATCTCTGGCATCGGTAACAAAAACATCTCCTGATGTTGGATCTACAGCAATACCATACGGAAGCGTAATCGAAGCCTCAGTACCATCGGTTATAAAATTGTTGCTTACAACTATTTCGTCTTTTACGTTAAGTTTTACATAGGTCGACTTTGAGGTAGCATAGCTGTAAGAAAACAGATAGGCATCATCATCATTAATCCAGAAATCGCTAACAGGAATATTGAAGTTCTTTTTGACGGCATCGGTTTTGGTGTCGATTACATACAGCGATGAACCAATGGCTGCATAATCACCTCTAGAAGTTACATACACATCGCCATACTTATCTGCTTTTAAATGGTGCAGGTTAATGGCTACATCAATCTTTTTGGTTTCTGTATTGGTTGTTAAATCAATTACCGATACCGTTCTGTCGTAGTTTGGATAGTTGTAACCACCAGAATTGGCCACATAGAGCTTAGTGCCTACAACCGCCATTTCTTCGGGTTGATTACCTACCGTTATTTTAGTTTTAATGGTACTTAACGCAGTGGTATCCACAACAGCTACGTAGCCATCATAAGAAGTGATGTAAGCGAAATTCTTATAGAAGGTAACATAACGCGGATTGTTGATATCCAGCTTAGCCACCTGCTTTGCGTTGCTGGCATTTAAAATTTCTACTTTATTGCTTCCGTTTACAACAACATACATTTTAGCACCGTAAATTTTGATGTCGTTACCCACATCGCCCAGGCCTAAAGTAACAGCCGGGTTAGCCGCGCCAAATATATTTCTCGTATATTTGCCATCATCGTAGCTATAGTAATCTAAAGATGATTTGTTAGAACCCCAGTTGCCTTCATTCAAAACATATAAGCCCTTTACGGTTAATGATGGGGTTTTGGCTCCCTGTTCAGCGTCTTCATCTACCGGGGTATCTTTTCTACAGGCAAATGCCAGGGCTGTTAAAAGCAAAATGCCGGTTAGTTTTAAAACGTGGTGTAATTTGTGTTTCATATCGTGATTTTAAATTGGTTTAAAAATTAGCGGATAAAGTAAGCCGGTAGTTACGACCAGGCATGGGATAGTTGAGTACTACATCGTAATACTGGTTAAAAACATTATTGATTTCGGCATTGATGAAGAACCTGCTTTGGTGGTAAGAAAAATTTGCACCAAGTGCTAAATCGTGGGTGTACCACGGCTTAACATAGTTAGCTGCTATATTTGCCTTTTGACTATATCGTTCGCCTGTATAGATATAACCGTAGTTAAATACCAGGTTTTTATAATCAATGCCAAATCTTGCTGATCCGCTATGTACAGGGATGTAGGGAATCTGATCGCCATACCTGAAGGCTGTGGTACTAATATCTACTGCTTTTTCGAAGGTATAATTCGCACTTGCCTTCAGCTTCAACTGTAAATCTAAATCCCAAACCGTTTGAATATTGGTTTCGAAGCCTCTGATACGCACACGATCGAGGTTAACCATGGTCCATCTGCCTAAATTATTACCGGGAATGGCTACAATTTTATCCTTTACCAAATTGTAATAGGCATCGGCCTGAAGGGATAAATAAGCCAAACGCCTACCGTTTGAAGTATGTCCGTAAGTAAAACCCAGGTCGTATTGACTGGTGTATTCGGGCTTTAGCTTGGTGTTTCCAATAAACGTGTAATAGAGGTCGTTAAAAGTGGGCATCCGGAAAATGGATTTGTAAAAACTGCGAATGCGGAAATCTTTGGTTTGAAAAGGTTGCCACGATGCCATTAAAGCCGGAGTATATTCCTGCCTGTTGGCAGATTGATTGCCATTTTTAACCTGCTCTGCAATCAGGGTTGCTAAAACATTGGCTTGTATACTCAATCTTTTCAGGTTAAAGGCGCTGGCAAGTGCTACTAAACCGGTATTGCGTTTAGGATAAGCAAAATCGTACAAATTGGCTTCAAGCTGTTGCAAACTATAATCAGTAGCCAGCGAAACCTCCCAAATACGGGATAATTTATAAAGATTAACAGCAGAGATGTACCACTCCGTTTCGGTAAAGCGGTTGTCTAAAAAGCTGTATTGCTGTTTAAATTCGGGATCGAGGTAACGCATAAAACTATATGCATACTTCGTATTGAACATAAAATTATAGCGGGCACTTCTTTTATTCTGGTACGAAGCCTGAATAAAACTATTATCGTCCCACTGGCGCTGTGTAAACGTAAACCTGTTCGAAACAATAGCGCCTGGCAGTCCACGGGCCGAATTGTAGTTGTATAATTTAAGGTTCCACTTGCTGCTATCGGGTAATAAGCCAAACAGCGTTGCTTCTACCCTTGCCGATTTAACATCACTGTTATTCCGGATAATGGTGGTATCGTATGCCAGTTCTTTATACCTGAATTTATATTTGCCGTTAGATTCTAAATAGCTGGCATCTAAAAGGAGAGAGATTTTATTGCTGATTTTTTGTTTATAACTGATATTAGGGTTAATCAATCCGAATGAGCCGGTTTTTAAACCAACACCCAACCCATACTTTTTCCCTTCATTAAAAGCAGGTTGTGCTGTTCGAAGGTAAAGTGCACTGGCAGCAGCATAACTTCTGGCCGGCATCAGTAATTCGGGTTTTTGACCAACATAAACAGCAATCTCCTCGAGGTTATCTAAAGAAAATTTTCCTAAATCTACCTGGCCGTTTTGGGCATTTCCAAGCTGCACACCATCATAAAAAACAGCAGTATGGTTGCTGCCCATGCTCCTCACATTAATAGTTTTTAAACCGCCAACACCTCCGTAATCTTTTAATTGTACACCAGCGAAATAGCGTATGGCATCGGCGACCGACAGACTGTTCAGGCGTTTTAATTCCGATCCAATGAGGATTTGTACAGGAGTTGGTGATAAATTTACCTTTGAGTTTTTATACTCCGTTATTTTAATCTCCTGCAATTGATTGGCTTTTGCTGTATCGATCTGTGCAATTGAAATAGCAGGCAAAAGAAGCCCCATGCCCAATAGCGGTGCCAGCAAAAAGAAAAACCTGGTGCTTAGTAAAACACCTTTAATTTTGATCATTTGATTGTGAGTTTAACCCACAGCCAACAGATAGAAAAGAAATGAAAATACGAAAAACGTAAGTACCTCACCCCTAGCTTCAATCCACGAAAGCTATGAAATATAATGCTAAGGCAGGTCTTCTGACTTACTCCCGGTTTTCCGGCCTTCCCATCCCGACAAGTCGGCACAGTGGCAAATGATTAGAAATCCGTTAAGGAGCTTACAGCTGCGGGACAGTTACAGATTTACACTGTATTCCCTTTTAATTCCGGGTGTAAAGCCGGAAACCAAAAGCGCCGCAAATGTAAGAAAATTAACGAACATGTAAAATGGATGATGGAAAATGCTCGTTTTCGCAGAAAAGGCTAAATTAGGAATCACATTATTACTCATGAGAAAAATTTTAATTGTTTCACTTTCGTTAATCAGCTTATCTGCCATGGCGCAAAAAACCGATACAGTGTTCCTCAAAAAACTGATGGAATCGAAACCTGCGCTTTTTTCAGCTGTGCTTAATCATCCGGATAAAAACCAGATACAGCTGCTTTATACGCAGGTTAACCGCGACGCCCAAAACAAACCCAGCTTTAAAACCTTCAGTTACAATTTAGATCCACACCACTATTTTTATCCGGCCAGTACTGTTAAACTCGCGGCTGTAATTTTTGCGCTGGAGAAAGTAAACCGTTTAAAAAGTACGGGCTTAACCGCTCAAAGCACAATGATTACCGATAGTGCTTTTAAAGGGCAAACGAAAGTATTAAAAGACACCAGCGCCGGCAACGGTTTGCCATCTGTGGCACATTACGTTAAAAAGATTTTGCTCACCAGTGACAATGATGCATTTAACAGGCTATTCGAATTTATTGGCCGTACAGAAATTAACCAGAAACTAAAAGCCAATGGTTTTAACGACAGCCGGATATTAAACCGTCTGGCTATTGGCGATGCTGGTGAATCTGCTAAACACACCAATCCGGTTAAATTTTATAACGGAAATCAACTGGTTTATAATCAGCAGCCTCAATATGACCCAAAAGATTACGTGCTAAATTTAACTAATCTCACTATGGGCAAAGGTTATCTGGATAGCGCCGATAAACTGGTAAACAAACCTTTTAGCCTGGCCGGAAAAAATGCCTTTGCAATTAATGATCAACAGAAACTGATGCAAAAATTGATTTTTCCGGAAGCTTTTCCTGCAAAAGAAAGGTTTAAATTAACTGCGGCTGATTATAAACTCATTTATACCTATATGAGTAAATACCCAACGGAAAGTGATTTTCCGAAGTACGATCAGCAAGAATTCTGGCCAACTTATGCTAAAATGCTTTATTATGGCCGCGAGCACATTAGTCCCGATCCAAACATCAGGATCTTTAATAAATATGGCGATAGCTACGGTTATATTATCGACAATTCTTACTTCGTTGATTTTAAAAACGGTATTGAATATTTTTTAACCGCGGTAGTACATAGTAATGAGGATGGCATATTTAACGACAATAAATATGAATACGATACAGTTTGTTTTCCTTTCATGAAAAACCTGGGCAAAAGTATTTATGAAGTGGAATTAAACCGCAAGAAAGCGCACCAAGCAGATCTGAGCAAGTTTAAACTTGATTATTCCTATTAAGATTAAAAACCTTTCGGCACATTTTGGGTTTATAGCGTATAAATTGTACAAAAAACTATACATTAATTAAAAAATAATATATTCGCATTTCAAATAAAAGAATAAAGCGCTAATGGCTAAACTATTAATAATTGACGATGAACGAGCGATAAGGAGTACCTTGCGCGAAATTCTGGAATACGAGAATTACGAAGTTGAAGATATCGATAACGGTATTGATGGCCTCGAGATGATCAAAAAAGGTAATTATGATCTCGTACTGTGCGATATCAAGATGAATAAGATGGACGGTATGGAGGTGCTCGAACAGGCACAGCTTATCAAGCCCGATTTACCTTTTATTATGATATCTGGTCATGGTACGGTAGAAACCGCTATCGAGGCCAGCAAAAAAGGTGCATTTGATTTTATTTCCAAACCACCTGATTTAAACCGTTTACTGATTACGGTACGCAATGGTTTAGATCGTGGAACCTTGGTAACTGAAACCAAAGTTTTAAAACGTAAAGTAAGTAAAACACGCGAAATACTGGGCGAATCGGAAAGTATTTCGAAAATCAAAGAAACCATCGAACGTGTTGCCCCTACCGAAGCCCGCGTATTAATTACAGGTGCAAATGGTAGTGGTAAAGAATTGGTTGCCCGCTGGTTACACGAAAAATCGAACCGGTCAGAAAGTCCTTTAATTGAAGTAAACTGTGCGGCTATTCCTTCGGAGCTAATTGAAAGTGAATTATTTGGTCACGAAAAGGGATCGTTTACCTCTGCGGTAAAACAACGCATTGGTAAGTTTGAACTGGCTAACGGTGGTACTTTATTTTTGGATGAGATTGGCGATATGAGCCTGTCGGCACAGGCAAAAGTACTTCGCGCCTTACAAGAACATAAAATTACCCGTGTTGGTGGCGAAAAAGAAATTGATGTAAACGTGCGTGTTTTAGCGGCAACAAATAAAGATTTATTAAAAGAAATTGAGAATGGTAATTTCCGCATGGATTTGTACCACCGCTTAAATGTAATTAATATTCATGTACCACACCTTACCGAACGCACGGATGATATCCCGGTAATTGCACAAAACTTTTTAGAACGCATTTGTGGCGATTACGGCATGCCGGTTAAAAAAATAAACGAAGGCGGAATGTCGGCACTACAGGCATTACCCTGGACTGGTAACGTGCGTGAGCTGCACAACATGATTGAGCGTTTGATTATTTTGAGTGATAAAGTAATTACCGAAAATGATGTGCGTGCCTTTGCCAATCCAGGCGGCGGGACAAACATTGGTGCTGCAACCAGTGCTCAGATTGCCAGTTCGGGTGGTTCGAGCCTTGCATCTACTTTCGATTCGTTTAATAATTTTCAGGATTATAAAGATCACGCAGAACGCGAGTTTATAAAATTCAAGCTCGAGAAAAACAATTGGAATGTATCTAAAACGGCCGATGAAATCGATATTCAGCGAAGCCATTTATACAGTAAGATTGAGAAGTTCGGTCTAAAAAGAGCTGAATAGGATAATACGTTGAAAAGTTTTAAAGTTGGAATGTTTGAAGGTTAACCGGACAGCATTCCAATTTTTTTTGCTTTTGGCTTTTTTCCTTTGCGTTTAAAAGTTTAAGGTTGGAATGTTTGAAGGTTAGCCAGGCAACAGTCCGATTCTTTTGCCTTTCAGCTTTTTGCTTAAGTTGAAAAGTTTAAGGTTGGAATGTTTGAAGGTTAGCCGGGCAACAGGCCAATTCTCTTGGCTTTCAGCTTTTTTCCTTTGCGTTTAAAAGTTTTAAAGTTGGAATGTTTGAAGGTTAGCCGGGCAACAGTCCAATTCTTTTGGCTTTCAGCTTTTTGCTTTAATTACACCTTTCTCTACTATAGGCATTCGTCATCTCGACTGAAATGCAACGGAACGGAGAGATCTACTAAGAATATCCACTAAAAGATTTCTCCACTTCGGTCGAAATGACGATCTCCTAAAGATTTACCAACTACCCCATATAATCATTCTGCCGCATCAGCAAAGCCCTGTATTTGTTAAAGATTGCAGTCTTAGAAACGAAACCCAGATAACGGTTTTGTTCAGAAAGTACCGGTAAAATCCATACATTTTCCTGTTCCATCTTTTCCAGTACCATTTTAAGATCATCAGACTCGGTAAGTGTGTTTGGTGCAGTTTGTACCAAATCAGCGGCCTGTAAGTTTTCCTTATCCGGGTTACTCATCATTTCATTGAACAATTTTTCGATGTAAATGATGCCTTTAAAATCTCCGGTTTCATCGGTAACGGCGCAGATGTTTTTATGCGATTGCATAATCTCACCCATTTTCAGCGAAAGCCTGTCGTTCATCTGCACTTGTGGATAGCTTTTTTCAATCAGGTATTTCAGTTTCATCTGGTTCAAAACTGTGGTGTCCTTATCCTCGTGTGATAAAAGTTCGCCCTTATCGGCCAGTGCTTTGGTGTAAATAGAATGCTTTTGCGAACCGCGGTTAATGGCGTAAGAAATCGCTGTAGTAATCATTAATGGCACCATTAAAATATAGCCGCCGGTAATTTCGGCAATTAGGAAAATACCTGTTAAAGGCGCATGCATGATTGATCCTAAAGCAGCGGCCATACCCGCTACAATAAAATTAGATACGTTTAAATGTGCTATGCCTGATAAATTTACCGTGTAGGCAAAAATAAACCCGATTAAGCCACCCATAATTAAGCTTGGTGCAAATGTACCGCCATTACCACCTGCTCCTAAAGTAATGAGGGTAGCAAGCGATTTCATGAAAATGGTAACTACGGTAAACAGCACTACAATGGCAGGAATGCTATTGTAATCATCAAAAATACTATTGTTAATTACCGCCAGATAATCGCCCTTTAGCAAGCCTTTAATGGTAATATAACCTTCGCCATATAAGGTTGGAAAAAGAAATACTAAAGCACCCAGCATTAAACCGCCCACAATTACCTTGGTGTAAGGATGCTTAATTTTATAGAAAAGACCTTTAACTGCGTAATTCGCTTTGGTAAAATAGATGGAGAACAAGCCGATTAAACCCGCCAAAAGCACATAGTAAATCAATGCATTCATTTTCCAGCCCTCAGTTACCAGGAAGAATAACTGTTGCGTATAAAACGCCCTGGCTACTACGGCTGCGGTTGCTGCCGATAAAAGCAATGGAATAAATGCCGGAATAGTAAACTCGGGAAGCAGAATTTCAATAGCGAAAACAATACCTGCCACCGGACTATTAAACGCACCTGCAATACCTGCGGCCGCACCACAGGCTACCAACATGGTAATTTCGCGATAAGAGAGTCCTAGAAAGCGACCCAAATTTGAACCAATAGCCGAACCACTGGTTACGATCGGTGCCTCTAAACCCGTTGAACCACCAAAACCTACGGTAACCGCTGCAGTAATTACCTGCGAATAAATGTTATGCGCTTCTACCCTGCTCGATTTCTTCGAAATAGCGTATAATAAAGGGGTTAAACCGGTTTCGAATTTACTTCTCCGGATGAAAGACCTGATGTATAAAACCGTTAAAAAGACCCCGATCATCGGAAAAATAAAGTACAGGTAGTATTTATATTTCCAGTGCCAGTCTGATTGGAGAAACTCCTCGATGTGGTGGGTTAGGCTTTTTAAAGCTGCAGCAGCAAGTCCGGCTAAAACACCAACGATAACAGCCAATATAACTAAGAAATTACGGTTTGATATTTTTGATTTCCGGTACAGGTTAATCTGATCAAGGTAATTTACAAAGCGGATATACATTTTTTTCTATTTTTATATTCCTGCAGAAAAACCAGTGATTAAGCGTCAAATTTATCTAACAGCTTAATTAAGGTTGCAAAATCTTTTGGATATGGTGCATCGATTACAATGTCTTTATCGTCGAGGCCTTTAAATACCAGGTGTCTCGCGTGTAGCGCAAAACGCTTCATGATAGGTTGTTCTTCTTCGCCTTTGGTTAACCTGTAACCTCTTTTGATCGAAGAAAGAAATACCGGTTTCCCTTTATACATATCATCGCCAACAATGGCAGCCCTTTGTGTGGCTAAATGGATACGAATCTGGTGCATACGGCCGGTAATTGGCTTACACTCAACCAAAGTATAGTGTTTATAATATTTTAGCGAATCGAAAATGGTTTCGGCGCGTTTTCCCTCAACCCTATCAATGGTTACATTCTTATTCCCATCATTTAAGATTGGTAAATCAACCATTAGCTGATCAAAAATCACATGGCCATCTACAACTGCATGGTAAGTTTTATTCACCTTTCTTCTTTCAAATTGCATAGAAGCATGGCGGTAACCTTCAGGGTTTTTAGCGATAATTAAAGCACCAGAAGTTTCCTTATCTAAACGGTGACATACCTGTGCATCATAGCTATACTGCTTGGCTAAACGCAAAACATTGGTTTCGCCAGCCGCGCCTCTTTCATCAAGCGATGCTAAAAACGGAGGTTTGTTGATGACAATAAAATCGTTGTCTTCGAAAAGGATAAGGTCTTTAAAATTTGGAAACTTCAAACTGTGGTGTGATTAATGAAGCGCAAAAATACGATTTTATCTTATTGATTTAGAAATTAACCACAGATAAAAAGGATGAACACAGATGAGGGTTTAACATTTGACATGCATGTGCAAAAAAAAAACCAGATTAATCATCAGAAAAAATCTGTGTTAATCTGTGTATATCTGTGGTAAAATTAATTTACGCTAACTTATTGATTTAGAAATTAACCACAGATAAAAAGGATGAACATAGATCAGGGTTTAACATTTGACATGCATGTGCAAAAAAAAACACAGATTAATCATCAGAAAAAATCTGTGTTAATCTGTGTATATCTGTGGTAAAATTAATTTACGCTAACTCAAATTTATAACCTACTCCTTTTACGGTAGAAACATAATTCTCGCCTAATTTTTCGCGCAGTTTACGGATGTGTACATCAATAGTACGGTTAGTAACCACTACTGAATCTTCCCATATATTTTTAAGGATCGATTCGCGGGTATAAACTTTACCGGGTTTAGAAGCCAGAAGATATAACAATTCGAATTCCTTTTTAGCCAGCACAACTTTATTACCACCCTGAAAAACGAGGTAAGCTTCGCGGTCAATTACTAAATCGCCAATTTCCAGCTTATTTTCTGACACTTCTTCTGTACCTGCATTTCTTCTTAAAATTGCATTGATCCGGCTTACCAAAGCCCTTGGTTTAATTGGTTTGGCGATATAATCGTCAGCACCTACATTAAAACCGGCAATTTCCGAATACTCTTCGCTTCTGGCGGTTAAGAAAACCATAAATGTATTTTTGAATTCAGGAATTGCACGCATTAAACGGCAAGCCTCAATCCCATCCATTTTAGGCATCATAATATCCAGGATAATCAAATCAGGATGAACCTTCTTTGCAACTGTAATTCCCTCCTGACCGTTGGTTGCCGTGAAAACCTGGTACCCCTCTTTCTTTAGGTTGTACTCAATAAGCTCCAGAATATCTGGTTCATCATCAACAATTAATATTTTCTGACCTGCGTTGTTCATAGTTAAATATTTGTTACGAAAGTACTGTCTATGATGCAATATTTAGTTAAGCCTAAGTTAAGAAATTGTTAATTACTTAAATTAGTTTAACATGAAATTTGTTTTAACGTAACGTTTTGGCTAAGAAGTCTTCCAGCGCTGTTCCGCGAAGGTTTTTAGCCACAATTTTCCCTGCCGGATCAATCAGATATGAAGTCGGAATTGCTTGCACCTGGTATTTTTTTACCGTTTCGCCATTAAAATCTTTCAATTCCGATACATGTGTCCAGGTTAATCCGTCAGCTTTAACAGCTCCTAACCAGGCTGCTTTATCGGTATCAAGCGAAATACCCAGAATATCGAAATTCTTAGTTTTGTACTGATTATAAACTTTTACCACGTTCGGGTTTTCCTGACGGCAAGGCTGGCACCATGATGCCCAAAAATCTACCAGCACGTATTTCCCTTTATAATCGGCTAAGCTAACTGCTTTACCTTCGGCTGTGTTGATGGTAAATGCCGGTGCTGTTTCTCCAACTTGTACCGCTTTTAACTGCGCCATTTGCTTCACAAAAGCGTCTACAGTGGCATTACCTTTAATATCTTCTTTAACCTCATCTGCAAATTTTACCAGTTCAGCTTCAAATTCCTGCGGACTTAATGTATTCATGGCATAAAAACTAGCCAATGTACCTTTATTGTCTTTTGCAAATTTTAAGATCTGTGTATTTAACTGATTGATGTAAGATTCGTACTGAGGCTTCATCGATTCTAAAATAGTAGCCCTGTTTTGCGGCTGTGTAGCTACTTTCGCTTCGAAATCGGCCTGTAACTTTTCAACTTGCTTGGCAAAGGTATTTCTGATGCCGTTAAGCTCCGATAATTTATCAACCTCGTTTGCACCCGAAATTTTATAGGCCATGGTTTTATCGGCCAAATCAGCTTCCAGTTTAATTTCGTCGCCGTTTTTAGCAATCAGCATAAATTCGTGGTTACCTACCGATACCCTGAAAAAGTCTACTGAAGGGGTTTTGCGTATAAATTTAAATTCGCCTTTCTCTGATAAATTGGTCGAATCGATTGCAACCATATTACTGCTTTGCATCCCATACAAAAACACTTTTTTTTCTGTCCCCGGATTTTGGAAAGTTCCGTCAATCGTGAAACTATCTTTTGGTTTACATGCAGTGAAAGCAATTGCAATCAGCACAATCAGGCTCAATTGTTTTATTCTCATTATTTCAGTTTTTCAAGTATTAGTTCATTTAATTTCTTAGCATCGGCTTTTCCTTTGGCCAGTTTCATAACATCGCCTACAAACAAGCCTAAAACGCCTTTTTTCCCTTTTTTATATGCTTCAACCTGTTGCGGGTATTTATTTAACACTTCATCAATAAAAACGCCCAGCTCATCACCATTATCGGTAATTAAAAGGTTTAATGACTGTGCAAGTTCCGCTACATTGGCTTCAGCCTTAGCTTCAACAGCAGGTAATAATTGCTGTATGGCTATTTGCTGGGTTATTTTTTTATCATCAACCAGATTAATGGCTGCCGCAAGTTGTTCTGGTTTCACAGCATAAGCATCAATTGTAATACCTTTTTCGTTTAAAACAGCCCTAACCGGACCAATAAGCCAGTTAATTAAACTTTTTTGGGTGTTTACAACTGGCAAGGCTGCATTAAAATACGTGAGTAAAGCTAAGTCTTCAGCAAACATGGCTGCATCTGCCTTACTGATCCCAAATTCTGCAATCATCTTTTTCGAAATCTCGTTTGGCAATGCAGGCATGGCCGATTTAATTTCAGCTAACCAGCTATCCGAAATGTGAATAGGCTGCAAATCGGGATCAGAAAAATAACGGTAATCGTTAGCTTCCTCTTTGGTACGCATGGGCGAAGTAGTGCCATTTTCCGCATCAAAATTAAGCGTGCTCTGGATAATTTTACCACCATTACTAATTACTTCAACCTGACGGCCAAATTCAAAATCCATAGCCCTGCGTACGTTACGCATGGAGTTTAGGTTTTTTACTTCGCAACGGGTTCCAAACTCGGTTGATCCCTGTGGGCGAATCGAAATGTTGGCATCGCAACGCAAACTACCTTCTTCCATATTGCCATCGCTCACATTTAAATGCCTAACCAGTTTCCTGATTTCACCCAATAAAGCCGAAGCTTCTTCTGCACTGCGGATATCAGGTTCGGTAACAATCTCAATTAAAGGCACACCGGCACGGTTTAAATCAACTAAAGAATAGTGATCGTCCTGATCGTGAATGCTTTTACCTGCATCTTCTTCTAAATGAATGCGGTTAATACCGATTTTCTTTGTCGATCCATCAGCAAGCTCAACTTCCAGGAAACCGTTAACACAAATCGGTTGATTATCCTGTGTAATCTGATACCCCTTAGGCAAATCGGCATAGAAATAGTTTTTCCTGTCGAAATGATTGATCTGGTTAATGGTACAATTTAATGCCAGGCCAATGCGAACCGCTTTAGCTACCACTTCTTTATTTAACTTTGGTAAAGCACCTGGCAATGCCAGCGAAACGGTTGATATATTTTGATTAGGCGAAGCACCAAAAGCGGCACTATCTGCTGAAAATATTTTAGTATTGGTATTTAACTGAACGTGGATTTCCAGTCCTGAAACGAGTTCGAAATTGCTATTTTGTAAAGACATTAAAGCTTTATATGTTAAAATTACAGGCAAATATAGTTATTATTTAGTCTTTCGTTAAAAAAGGCTTTATGGAGATTTTTTTTAAAATTCCTATCAAAATAACCTTTCTACAATCAACAATCAAAAAACTGACAATCAATAAAATACAAGGCAACTTACAATTTACGCAATATACTGAGTAAAATTACTCAGCTAACTGAATAAAACGAATCCGTTAAAGAATGTTAAATCGGTAATACCTAATTAAACTACTGTTTGCTGCCACTGTCTATCCCAATAATTAACACACACAAAAACCTTTAAGATTATGAAAAAGTTAGTTTTATTTGCCGCAGTTCTGATGGTATCATTATTCGGCGTAGATCATGCAAAAGCGCAGGTTAGTTTAAATATAAATATTGGCTCGCAACCTGTTTGGGGTCCAACCGGATATGACCATGTTGATTATTATTATTTCCCTGATATAAATGCTTATTATTATGTTCCTTCTGCCCAATACATATATTTAAACGCTGGCCGTTGGGTATGGACAAATAACTTGCCGTCACAATATGGTAACTTTGATTTATACCGTGCCTATAAAGTAGTAATTAACAAGCCAAAACCTTATTTGCAAAACAATTTTTATGTTAGCAGATATAGCCGTTATAAAAATTATGGTGGCCGTCAGGCAGTAATAAGAGATAGCCGCGAAGCTAAATACTATGTAGTTAAAGGCCATCCGAATTATGCTCAACAGGTAACTGTAGTACGTCCCGAACGTAACAGGCCACGAAATATAAAAGTAGTTAAACATGTAGATCAAAACAATAACCGCAGGCCCGATAGAAATGGTGAGCAAAACCACAGAAACAACCATCGTTAACTACGTAAAAAAAGAGCTTCGGTTGAAGCTCTTTTTTTACGTTTAGTTTTTTGGCACGTGCTTTGAAATTAGACGGATAAACACACAAATTAAGAAATTATGAAAAGATTATTTTTTATAGCTGCAGTAATGATGGTTTCATTTCTCAGCCTGCCAGCAAAAGCGCAGTTGAATGTAAATATTAATATTGGGTCTCAACCATTATGGGGGCCGGTAGGCTATGATCACGTAGATTACTATTATCTTCCGGAGGTAGAAAGTTATTACTATGTCCCTCAAAGACAATTTATTTATTTAAACGGAAATGACTGGGTATTTGCCAACTCTTTGCCATCAAGGTACGGTAATTATGATTTATACAACGGTTACAAGGTTGTGATCAATTCGCCTAAGCCATATCTGAATTTCAGAAATGATAAGGTAAAATATGCAAAATACAAAGGCAATAAAGGACAGCTGATCATTAGAGATAGCCGTGATAGTAAATATTACGTAGTAAAAGGGCATCCTCATGGAATGCCTCCGGGCCAGGCTAAAAAGATCTACGGAAAAGGAAATAACGGTAAGGGCCACGGAAATGGTAAAGGAAAACACTAATTAATAATATTCAGCTTTAACAAAAGGATTTTCTCACGAGCTCCTTTTTTTTATATATCTGTTACAATAGATTTTTTGGCACAACGTTTGAATTACATTAAACACACACAAATTAATAGATTATTATGAAAAAGTTATTTATCCTTTCCGCGATTTTAGGTATCGTGGCTTTAACATCTAATCAATCTAACGCTCAGGTAAGTATTAATGTAAATATTGGCTCACAACCCGCATGGATCCCCGCAGGATATCAGGATGTTAATTACTACTACCTCCCCGAAGTACAGTCTTACTACTGTGTTCCGCAAAGACAGTTTGTTTACTTAAGTGGAAACAGATGGACCAGATCAAGATATTTACCAGCCAGATACAGAGGCTATAACCTTAACCACGGCAGAAAAATTGTAGTGTATGGAGATAATCCTTACCGCAGTTACAATAACCACAGGGTAAGATATGCCAGCCATAATAATTATTACCGTAGTTCTTATGGTGGCGGCGACAGAATCAGATACCGTTCGCCCCGAAATAACTACAGAAGTTACAGGGAAGATAACAGACACCATGATAGATATGTAAATACGAGTTTATTCTCTAGAGGACATCGCGAAAAACATGGCAGACATTAAAATAAAAAAAGAGGCTTTAGGGCCTCTTTTTTTATGCTTGTATATACGCTTAATGTGCGTGAGGAATAAAAGTTTCGGCCTTTTCCAATACCGCTTTTAAACCCGCCGGATTCTTACCTCCAGCTGTTGCGTAAAAAGGCTGTCCGCCACCGCCACCCTGGATTTCTTTTCCAAGCTCACGAACAATATTCGAAGCATTTAACCCTTTCTTCACCAAATGATCGGAAAGCATTACAGTAATACCTGGTTTGCTATCAATTTCTGTAGTAAAAACCAGAAACAGGTTATCAACCATATCTTTTAAAGAGAATGCCAGATTTTTAACCGCTTCAGCACTCTGTATATCAATATGTTTAGCGATTAAATTGATCCCATTAATACCTCTCACATGATGTACAATTTCATGCTTTAAGGTATTTACCCGTTCGATAGTCGATTTTTCGATCTCTTTTTTCAGCTTCGCATTTTCATCAAGCAAAGCTTGTACTGCAGCTGGCAGATCTTTACTTCCATTTAATAATGTTTTTAACTGACCAAGTTCTTTTCTCTGGTCCAGGAAAAACTGTTCGGCTTTGTCGGCAGTAATTGCTTCTATACGGCGAACACCGGCAGCAACAGCACTTTCTGAAACGATTTTAAACGAACCAATCTGACCGGTAGCTTTTACGTGTGTACCACCACAAAGTTCTTTTGAAAAATGATCGTCGAAAGTAATCATCCGAACAAAATCGCCATATTTTTCTCCAAATAAAGCTGTTACACCGCTTTCAATCGCATCCTGATAAGGTACGTTTCGTTGCTCTTTCAGCTTAATGTTTTGTCTGATTTTCTGGTTTACAATCACTTCAATCTGTGCCAGCTCCTCTTCGGTTACTTTTGCAAAGTGTGAAAAATCGAAACGCAGGTAATCAGCATTTACTAATGATCCCTTTTGGTTAACGTGCTGACCTAAAACCTGTTTCAAGGCAGCGTGTAATAAGTGAGTGGCTGAATGGTTATCTTCAGTTAAAACACGTTTATCTTCATCTACAACTGCCCAGAATTTACCTTCAAGATTATCAGGCAAAATATCTGCAAAATGAACTGTTAAGCCATTCTCTTTTTTGGTATCTGTAATATCAATCCAAAACTGGCGACTGTGGTCTTCTAAACGGCCGGTATCTCCTACCTGACCACCACTTTCTGCATAAAAAGGTGTTTGGCGTAAAACCAGCTGAAACTGCTCTTTGCCTTTAGCTTTTACTTTACGGTATTTTAAAATCTCGGTTTCAATTTCTAAGTCATCATAACCTACAAACTCACTTTGATCATCGGCATTTACAATTACCCAGTCACTAGTATCGATTGCGGTAGCGGCGCGACTATCGTCTTTTTGTTTTTTTAATGCCTGCTCGTAAGCTTTTAAATCAACCGACCAGCCTTTTTCTCTTGCCATCAACTCAGTCAGATCGATCGGAAAGCCGAAGGTATCTGAAAGTTCAAAAGCAAAATTACCTTCTACAGTATTATTTACAGCCTGATATTTCTCAAAACGCTGAATTCCTGTCGACAATGTACGTAGGAAAGAAACTTCTTCTTCTAAAACCACTTTCTGTACAAAATCCTGTTGCGAAACCAGCTCATCGAAAACCCCTTTAAACTGCTCTGCCAATAAAGGCACCAACTGATTTAAGAAAGGCTCTTTAAAGTTTAGGAAAGTATAGGCATAACGTACCGCGCGGCGTAAAATCCTGCGGATTACATAACCAGCTTTGTTATTTGATGGTAACTGTCCGTCGGCAATAACAAATGAAATGGCACGGATGTGATCGGCCATTACACGCATGGCAATATCGGTCTTTTCATCAGCACCGTATTTAATTCCAGCTTTATCAGAAATAAACTGAATCATTGGCTGAAAAACGTCGGTATCGTAGTTAGATGTTTTATCTTGTAATACACGCACCAAACGTTCAAAACCCATTCCGGTATCTACATGTTTGGCTGGTAAACTTTGTAATGAACCATCTTTTAAACGGTTAAACTGCATAAATACGTTATTCCAGATTTCGATTACCTGAGGGTGATCGGCATTTACCAGCGTAGCGCCATCCACTAAAGCTTTTTCTTCGTCGGTACGGCAATCAACGTGGATTTCTGAACAAGGGCCACATGGTCCGGTATCGCCCATTTCCCAGAAATTGTCTTTTTTATTTCCCGGTAAAATATGGCTCTCATCTATATATTGTTTCCAAAGATCATAAGCTTCCTGGTCTTTCGCTAAACCTTCTTTCTCGTCGCCCTCGAAATAGGTAACGTATAATTTTTCTTTCGGAATTTTATAAACTTCGGTCAGTAACTCCCAGCTCCAGGCGATAGCTTCTTTTTTAAAATAATCGCCAAAGCTCCAATTGCCCAACATCTCGAACATGGTGTGGTGGTAAGTATCAATCCCCACTTCTTCCAGGTCGTTATGTTTACCCGAAACCCGCAAACAACGTTGCGTATCTGCAACACGAGCATATTTGATGGCAGCCTCTCCCAAAAACAAATCTTTAAACTGATTCATACCCGCATTGGTAAACATTAAGGTTGGGTCGTTTTTAACCACTATCGGTGCGGAAGGAACAACATGGTGTTGTTTCGATTCAAAAAAACTAAGGAATGCCTGTCTAATCTCTTTTGCTGTCATTTCAATATTATTGGAGGGAACAAAATTAAAATTTTATTGCGTTATTAAGGAAAAATCGAGCTACATTTGAATACTTTAATTAATCGATATAAAACACTCATAATCAAGCTCAAAATATGCCGTATAAAGAAAGAGACATTAATAAAATGTATTATACCATGGGCGAAGTGACTGAAATGTTTAATGTAAACGCTTCGCAGATTCGTTTTTACGAAAAAGAATTCGATATCCTTCAACCTAAGAAAAACAAAAAAGGTAACCGCCTTTTCACTCCCGAAGACATAGAAAACCTGAAAATTATCTTCAATCTTGTTGATGAAAAAGGCTTCACTTTAAAGGGCGCTAAAGATTACCTGAAAAACAATAAATCTGATGTAAAAGAAAATCAGAAAATTATTGATTCTCTGGAGAAACTGAAAGGCTTTCTGGTTAACCTCTCGCAGGAACTTTAAACGACGACTGCCTTAGCTATAAGTATTTTTAAAATTACACACCTTGTAGTTTTAAAAATATTTTTTCTATATTAGTTCTACAGAACAAAAAATCACCCCTGTTTTCTTTAACCGATTAACGCTCGCTTATGAAAATATGGTATTTTTTGTTGTTTCTCCTTTTTACCCGCTGTATAGCTGCTCAAGGCTATTTGCATAATCTCTTAGCGTTCTTCAATCGCAATCAAACAGTTATTTCCATCAAATTGACTTTCCGTGTCAATTCAATAAATTATTTCCACTGTACCCTGTACGAGTGCGATGTTGGCTTTAGTCACAACTGCAAAAATCATCCGAACTTCCATTACCTCATCTAATTCATTTTACTGAAAAACAATCTATTATGCGCGCTCAAATTTTAAGCATGCTATTTGTGATGATCGGATTTATTGCAAATGCACAAACAACAGAACAAGAAGTAACTATACGCGATATCGTAGAAAGCGTTGCCGAAAACCTTCCTGATGATTACGACATAACTGAACTGGTAGAAGTATTAACCAGATACCGAAAGCACCCCATTAATTTAAATAACACCACGGTTGAAGAATTAAAAACGCTGGTTTTTATTTCACCGCTTCAAATCAGCAATTTCTTTGCCTACACCAAAGAGAATGGCAAATTGCTGGACGTGCATGAATTACAAAGCATTGATGGCTTTGATGTTAAAACTGTAGAAAATCTTATTCCATTTGTTACTGTAAGCAACATAGCAGAATATGGTGGATTGAAATTAAAAAATCTTATTAATGCTGGTGAGCACGATATTATAATGCGCTATGCCCAAACCTTAGAAAAACAAAAGGGTTTTACCGATTTGCCTGGAAACCGCTATTTAGGTTCACCTGAACGTTTTCAAACGCGGTACCGGTATAACTATGCTTCTATAATTTCGGCGGCCTTAACATTAGATAAAGATGCGGGTGAAAAATTTATAGATAAACCTTTCGATTTCTTTTCGACCAATGTTGCGCTATTCAAACTGGGAAAGGTAAAAAACTGGTGGCAGGTGATTATACTTTACAATTTGGTCAGGGATTAACCTTATGGTCGGGATTTTCTTTTGACAAAGGTCCTGATGTAACCAGCGTTGCTAAAAAGGACCTGGGTTTGAGACCATACACCTCAACCAATGAATATTCATTTTTCAGAGGAGCAGCAGCAACCATTAATCTGTTTTCAGAGGAGCAGCAGCAACCATTAATCTGTACCAACATTTCGACCTCACTCCTTTTGTTTCTATCAGGCATTTAGATGCGAGCCAAAAAGCAGATAAGGCAGGCGATCTTGTGCAGTCTACTATCAATCAGACAGGCTTGCACCGCACGCCAACAGAGATTAAAAATAAAGGCAGTTTAACACAGCGTGTTTATGGTCTAGCCTACAGTACACTAAAAACGAGTTTGGTGCAGGTGCCATTGCTTATCAAAGTCGGTACGATAACAGTTTTATCACCCAAACAGCGCTTTACGATAAATACAGCTTTACGGGCAATAAATTAACCAACCTGGGGCTCTTTTACAATCACACTATAAAGAACATGTATTGGTATGGTGAGCTAGGAAAAGCATTAAATGGTGGAATTGCGGCCATAAACGGAGTGCTGATTAGTTTATCTCACTCTGTTTCAGCAGCAGTAACCTACCGCAATTACAGTAAAAATTACCATAACTTTTTTAATCAGGGCGTATCCGAGTCGACAGAGGCAGTAAATAAAAGAGGATTATATGCTGGCTTGAATATTATCCCAAATAAACATTGGTCGTTTTCTTTGTATGGCGATTATTTTAAATTCCCCTGGTTCAAATACCGCGTTGATGCTCCTTCTAAAGGTTACGAAATTCTTGGGCAGGCCGTTTACACCCCCAGCAAAACCTTTAAAGTTTTAGCCCGGTTTAAAACCGAAAATAAACAGCAGAATACCGATCTGAATGTTCCGGTTAAGTTTTTAGATGATGTAAAGAAAGCTGGGTACCGGCTTGAACTTAGCTGACAGCTGAATAAAAAATGGACGATACAAAACCGCGCAGAAGTAGCACAGTACAAAAAAGGCAGTGGCAAAAGAGAATTTGGTTATATGGTTTATCAGGATGTTGATTATTCGCCTATGTTTTCGAAGCTAACGGGCAACATTAGGCTAGCCTATTTTAATACGCCAACTTATAATAGCCGTATCTATGTTTATGAAGATGACGTATTATATAGTTTTTCGTTTGGAATGTACAACGGAAAGGGTTTTAGAAGCTATCTAAACCTCAAGTACAATCTAGCTAAAAAGTTGAATATATGGCTAAGATATGCTGTATTCTTTTACCCGGGTACAGAAACTGTAGGTACTTATCTGGATGAAATAAAAGGCAATAAAAAATCGGAAGCCAAGGTTCAGATCCGCTACCAGTTCTAAGCATGTTTAAAGCTGAATATGTTTTTGTAAGGATTTTATGTCCCCTAATTATTGGGATTGGGCTATTTTATTTTTTGCCTTACCGCCCTTGCCTGTATTTTACAACAACGGCAACGCTGTTACTGGTATTAGGCATACTGGCCGTAAATTTAAACTATCAAAGACTAAATGTTTACCGTTTTAAAGGAATCGTTGGGGTTTTAGTTTTGTTGCTGATTTTCTTTCTGGGAGCTTCTGTCAGCCTGCTAAACAACGAAAGACTTAACAAGAGCCATTTCACAAACGAACATTGCAAACAGTTAAAAATTTGGGTAAATGACGAACCTCAGCAAAACCACAACATCTTACGATTTAAAGCTAAGGTTATAGCGGGTTACTCAAACGGTAAGCAGTTTAAATTATCGGGGAGGTTGCTCGTTGCTTTAAGACTTGATAGTTTAGCGCCTGTACAACTAAAATATGGAGACGAAATTATCGTACCTGCTCAATTTGCAGCAATTGATCCTCCGTATAATCCGGCTGAATTTAATTTCAGGTCGTGGTTGGCCACGCAGCATATTTACCAGCAAACATTTGTACAGCAAGGTCAGATTATTAAAACCAATAAGAATAGCGGCAATTTCATTATTAAATCTGCACTAACTTTAAGAGAGGAACAAATACAAAAGTTTAGAAGGCTGATTAAAAGCGATGAGGCTTTTGCGGTGGCATCGACCTTGATTTTGGGTTACCGTGCCGATTTAAGCCAGGAAACACTAGCGGCTTACGCCAACACAGGCACCTTACATGCGCTTTCAGTTTCGGGAGCGCATGTAGCCATTATTTATGTGGTTTTGGATTTTATATTTCAGATCCTGAATCGCAACCGAAGGTTAAAAATCACTAAACTCCTTTTAATTTGCGGCTTAATATGGGGCTATGCTTTAATCACAGGCTTATCTCCTTCTGTAGTCCGATCGGCAATTATGATCAGCGTGTTCATCACCGCTAAAACATTATCCAAAAACACAAACAACTATAACATTTTGGCTTTCTCGGCCTTTTGCCAGCTAATTTATAATCCTTTCTCTATTTGGGATGTTGGTTTTCAGCTCTCCTATTTAGCTGTGTTCGGACTATTTTATTTACAGCCAAAAGTATATAACCTGCTTTATGTAGAAAATAAATGGCTTGATAACTTGTGGAATTTTATAGCCATGTCGTTGGCCGCACAAATTGCTACTTTCCCTTTAAGCATCTATTACTTCCACCAGTTTCCACTTTATTTCCTCTTTGGAAATCTTTTTATTACGCTGCCGCTGGTATTGATGATGTATTTGGGGATTGCTGTACTAATTCCGGGGCTCAGTTTTTTAGCTCCTGTGTTCGAATGGTTAATCAATCTCACCAATTCAGTGCTAAAGTGGATAGCCAATCTGCCTTTTGCAACTTTTTCTTCCATTTACATTACTTTACCTGAATTTATAGTGCTGAGCTTTAGTTTGTGTTTATTCATTTATGGTCTCGCTAAATTCAATAAAAGGTTTATCTTTTCCTCCTTATCTCTTTTTGTCTGTTATCAATCACTCGTCGCTCATGACAGCTTAACAGCTTCACAACAACATCATATTCTCTTCTTTTCATTAAGAAAAAACTATGCGGCTGCTTTTACGCGGGGAAAGGAAACCATCCTCGTTACCGATTTAAAAGAAACAGACAAAAGCTATGGTTTTTTCATTAAACCTGCCCTGATGTCGATGCAAATTAATCGCATCCGCTTCGTTAATTTAAAAAAAGATACCCTTCTCAACCATTTCATCCTAAAGGATGAACAGATTGTATTTTATCAGCACAAAATCCTACTGATAGACAACCAACTAAACCATAGGCAATTGAGAGGTTCGGGTTCTTTTTCTGCCATCTGGCTTACTGCGAACAGTAAGTTCGATTTAAACAGCATCCCTCTGGATATCCAGTTTAAAACCTTATTAATCGATGCAACCAATAAGGATTATCGGATCAAACAATTACAGAAAAACAGAAAAGATGCCTATGTTTTAAAGAAAAATAAAGCATATTTGATACAACTAACCCAATAACATGGAAAATCTGGTTTTGTACCATGTTGCCGAAAGAATTGCAACAATTACGATCAACAGGCCTGAAAAAAGAAATGCCTTAAACCCACAGCTCATCGGCGAACTTACTTCAGCCTTTATAAAAGCATCAGAAGATGATTTGGTTAAAGTGGTAATTTTAAACGCAAACGGCAGTTCGTTTAGCGCTGGTGCCGATTTAGAATATCTTCAGCAGCTACAGCACAATACTTTTGAAGAGAATGTAGCCGATTCTAACAACCTGAAAAAGCTTTTCACCACCATTTATTATTTGCCAAAAGTGGTTATTGCGCAGGTTGAGGGGCACGCCATTGCCGGAGGCTGTGGTTTGGCTACCATCTGCGACATTATTTTTGCCACTCCTGAAAGCAATTTTGGTTACACTGAAGTTAAAATTGGCTTTGTGCCGGCGATTGTTTCTTGCTTTTTAAAACAGAAGGTTAGCGAAAGCATTGCCAAGGAAATTCTGCTTACCGGAAAAACCTTTTCTGCAGAGCAGGCACAGAAATATAATTTGATCAACTTTGTAACAAATTCAACAGATATTCATCAAAAAGTAAAAGATTTTGCATTAAGTTTGTGTAACGAAAGTTCTGGAAATTCATTAATGATTACCAAACAACTTATTAGTCAAACAAATAACCCTTTATTGGAAAAAAGCCTGGAAACTGCTGTTCAAATCAATGCCCGGGTTAGAGAAAGTGAAGATTTTAAAAAAGGAATTGCTTCATTTCTAAAAAAAGAAAAAATTAACTGGTAAAAAACTAAACTGAAATAAAAACATGTTCAAATCAATCAAAACAAGCGTTGTAGCTTTAATCTTAGTAGGTAGTGCTGTAATTGCTCATGCGCAAAAGAAAATGACCGAAGGTACCCTTACTTACGGCTTGGTATACAAATTAACTGAAGAACAAAAATCGGCTATGGGCGGGCAAGAACCACCTGCAGAACTGAAAGTTAAATTCAACAATGGTTTAACTAAAATTGAAATGGAGCAAGGTCCGGCTTTAATTGGAATTGTATCAGACAACAACGATAAAACGGGTTTACTTTTAATCGATGTGCCAATTGCCCAAAAACAATTCGCGGTTAAACAATCAAAAGAAGATATCGAAAAAGCAATGGGCGGATTGCCAAAGTTTTCTGATTTCAAAGCTACAGGCGAAAAACAAACTGTAGGTGGCTTTAACGCAGAGAAATACACTTACAAAGATGATAAAGGTGCTTCACACGAGCTTTGGGCAACTAAAGATGTAGAATTACCAAATGTAGGTGCTCAAAACTATTTCCCTGGTTTAGCAGCTTTCCCGGTAAAATACACCTTGGTTCAAAGAGGTATCGAAACTACTACTACTTTAAAATCGATAGCAGAAGGTAAAGTTGGCCCAATTTCGAAAGAAGTTCCAACCGGATACGAAGTAGTTACAATGGAAGATTTAGCAAAAATGCAAGGTGGTGGTGAATAATTAACCATTTACAGCTAATTAATAGCTTTTTAACTGACGGCTTTTTATTTAAATTAGCCCAAAAGTTAAAAAGCTTTTTTTATGACCTAACTTTATATGATTAAAAAACTATTACTCAGATTATCAGTTACCTGCATTGCAATATGTGCTGTAATTGATGTAAGTGCCCAAAACATTAACTGGGCAAAGGATGGTAATTCCTACTATCAGATCGCCGGAGGAGAAATTATTTCCATAACCCTTCCTAAAAGCGACAGAAAAACAATTATTTCAAGAGCCTTATTAACGCCGGCAGGTAATAACGATGCTATTGCTGTAAGAAGCTTTCAGTTATCAGACGATGGTACAAAAGCATTAATTTATACCAATAGCAAAAAAGTTTGGCGCTACGATACACGTGGCGATTACTGGCTGGCCGATTTAACAGCCAATAAGATTGTACAAATTGGAAAAGACAGGCCGGCATCTTCTTTAATGTTTGCCAAATTATCGCCCGATGGCAGTAAAGTAGCCTACGTTAGCAAACACAATTTATATGTAGAAAATGCCGATGGTACCGGTGCGAAAGCCTTAACTACGGATGGTACCGATCGCATGATTAACGGTACTTTCGACTGGGTTTACGAAGAAGAATTCGATTGCCGCGATGGTTTCAGGTGGAGCCCGGATGGAAAATCGATTGCTTACTGGCAGCTCGACGCTACTAAGATCAAAAACTTTTTGATGATCAATAATACCGATTCGATTTACCCTTATACCATCCCGGTTGAATACCCTAAAGTTGGCGAAAATCCATCGGCCTGTAAAGTTGGGATAGTTGATATCAATACCGCTAAAACCAACTGGTTAAATGTACCGGGCGATAATGTTCAGCACTATATTCCACGTATGCAATGGGTGCCCAACAGCAACAATGTAATTTTACAGCAACTTAACCGCGAGCAGAACGAAAGTATAGTATTTATCTGCGATGCCGCTTCTGGTACCGCAAAAGCCGTTTATACCGAAAAAGCCAAAGCCTGGATTGATGCACAAGACGAGTGGAAATGGTTAAACGACAATAAAGAGTTTACTATCGTATCTGATAAAGACGGCTGGAACCATTTGTACAGGATCAGTTTGGATGGCAAAAAAGAAACCCTGGTTACCAAAGGAAATTATGATGTGATTGATGTTAAATTAATTGACGTTAAAAACAACATGGTTTATTTCCTGGCCTCTCCAACAAATGCCACGCAGAAATACCTTTTTAAAACCAAATTAGATGGAAAAGGTAAATTAGAGCAGGTTAGCCCTTCGGTATTACCGGGTACACACAATTATGATATCTCTCCAAATGCTGCATTTGCCCGTCATTCGTATAACAGTGCTGTTGTTAGGCCAATTACAGAGTGGATGAATTTTACAACTGGTAATCCGTTTACCATGGATGGCAGCATCACCACCCAGCTTTCAAAACAAGAGGCACCAAAAAATAAAGTTGAGTTTTTTAAAGTAACAACCGAAGATGGCGTAGAAATGGACGGCTGGATGAAAAAGCCTGATAATTTTAACCCATCAAAAAAATACCCGGTTGTATTTTATGTGTATGGCGAACCGGCTTCGGCTACTGCACTTGATACTTATGGCGCAGGAAGAAACTTTTTATACGCCGGCGATATGGCGAAGGATGGTTACATCTACATCTCAATGGATAACAGAGGCGCACCAGTACCAAAAGGAAGCGCATGGCACAAAGGAATTTACAAAAATATTGGGGTAATCAATATCCGCGATCAGGCTATGGCTGCCAAGAAATTACTGGCTACCAATACTTTTATGGATAAAGACCGTGTAGCTGTTTGGGGCTGGAGCGGTGGTGGTTCATCTACCCTGAACCTGATGTTCCAATATCCTGAAATTTACAAAACAGGTATTGCCATTGCAGCAGTGGGCAATCAGTTAACCTACGATAATGTTTATCAGGAACGTTATATGGGTACACCTTTCCCAAGTAAAGAAGCCTATGTGAAAGGATCACCGGTTACACATGCTAAAAACCTGAAAGGTAACTTACTATATATCCATGGTACCGGCGATGATAACGTACACTATCAGAATGCTGAAATGCTGATCAATGAGTTAATTAAAAACAGAAAGGTGTTTCAATTAATGAGCTATCCAAACCGTACACACAGCATCTCTGAAGGTGATGGAACCAGCGAGCATTTATCGTTAACTTACACCAAGTTTTTAAAAGAAAACTGCCCTCCTGGAGGAAAATAACAGATAATCGAACTTAAAAGCAGCTCTCGGGCTGCTTTTTTTATACCACAAACATTTGGGTTAGCATAGCCGTTACGATAGCAATCCCAAAACTCAGCAGGGTTCCGATTAAAACATATTCGGTTAGCTTAAGGTCGTGGGCTTCTTTTAAGTCGCCAAACCTGAATATAGATTTTGCTGCAAGCAAAAAGCCAACTGCTTCAAAATGCTTGGTTAATATAAATACAAATATCAATACCCTTTCCAGTATGCCGATATATTTACCGGCATTCTGTAATGATTTTGGGCTGTCGGGCTGGTTATCCGGAATCCAGCGGGCAATAATAACCCGCATGGTAATGGAGGTAGGCATGGTTAAAAACAGCGCCCCCGAAATGATTATCCAGGTTTTGGTTTCGTTTAGATAACTGATATCCAGGCTTCCTTTATAAAACAGATGCCATACTGCTACAATAGATATGAAATGCAACACCTGATCGATAAAAAACAGTAGACGAGCATTTTTCTTCGTTTGAAACAGTAATTTGAGTGCATCAATTGCGAAATGAATTACTCCTATCAGGAAGGCCACTTTCCATACGCCAAAACTTAAAAATATCAGGAATATCAACGCAATATGTATGGCTACATGCAGGTAAAGCTTGGCTGATTTAAGTTTCTTTATTTCTTTTTCTTCAACCCAGGAGCCTGGCTGTAAAAAGAAATCCCCAATTAAATGGGCAATAATAAGCTTGATTAGGTAGATATCCATTATTTTAAAACATTTGGTTCAATTTTTTACGGTACAACTTATCCATATCCATTATTTCGGCAAAATGAGCACGCTTTAAAGCTTCACTAACCGATGATTGTGTTCTGCCGGAAATCGCAGCCAATTCGCTTTGCAATATATTTTCATGCTCCAACGCCAATTTAACCATTTCGGCAGCTACAATGCCCCAGCCATCCATGGCGATGAGGGCGAGCTTAATCAGTGTATTTATTTCTTCGTCAAAATCAGCAGAACTGGTTTTAATGGCCAGGTTCAGCCTTACCTGTTTTAAGCTATCAAAGGCAACACCTGAGTACACAAAGGCATCACCACTATCTTCCGTCAGTTTTTTTCTTTTGCCTTGCACGGCACCAATCCCCAGGCCCATCCGCACATCTGCTGCCTTGTTTAACCTGATACAAGCCTTTAAATATATGGCTGTTTTCAGTGCTTCTGCTGCACTTACTTCTACCTGAAAACTATCGCCCCGAAAAATCTCCCACCTGTTATGCTTACCCGAAACAACTTTTAGCGCCCCTTTTAAGCTTGCTAACCAGGTGTCTTTTATTTTACGTGAGCCTATAATATCGCCTGTTATAATGCAAATCATAATACCAATATCGCTAAAATAATTAGAAACAACAAACAATATCGGCTAATTACCCGATATTTCGATTTATCGGCTAATTACCCGATATTTTAATTTATCGGCTAATTACCCGATATTAAACTAAAACCAATTGATACATTTATTGTTTAAATAGGCATGGCACTAATCGAATTTACCAAAAGAGGCATTTACTGCAAGCAGGGAGATTTTTACATAGACCCCTGGTGGCCTGTAGATTACGCTGTAACCACACACGGACATAGTGACCATGTTCGGTTTGGCAACAAATATTATCTCTGCCATACGCTTACCAAGCCTATAATTCAACGCAGAATTAGTGAAGACTTAAATGTAGAAACGCTCGAATACGGAGAAAGTATTACCCGCAATGGCGTAAACATTTCATTCTTCCCGGCAGGGCATATTATTGGATCGGCACAGGTAAGATTGGCTTATAAGGGTGAAATATGTGTAATATCGGGCGATTATAAAATTGAAGATGATGGCATTACTACGCCTTTCGAGCCCGTAAAATGCCACTCATTTGTTTCTGAAAGTACTTTTGGCTTACCGGTTTACAAATGGCAAAAACAAGAAGTGGTTTTTAACGGCATTCAAAACTGGGTAAGCGATAATATCAGCCAGCAACGAACAAGTGTATTAATTGCCTATAGTTTGGGCAAGGCGCAACGTCTGATTAAAAACCTGGCGGGCAACGTTCCGATATATGTGCACAACAGTATTGCTAACCTGAACAAGGTAATTGTAAATGCGGGTGTAAATTTACCCGAAACCATCAGGATAGTACCGGAAACCACTAAAGAAGCCTTGCAAAAAGGAATTGTGATTGTTCCACCTGCTATGCGTGATAGCCGATGGATCAAAAATTTAGCCCATCCGGTTACAGGCATCTGTTCTGGATGGATGCAGGTTAGGGCACATCGCCGCTGGCAGAGTGCTGATGCAGGTTTTGCACTGAGCGACCACGCCGATTGGACTGGCCTCATGGAAGCCATTACCGCAACCGGAGCCGAAAAGGTATATGTAACACATGGTTTTACAGCTGCATTTAGCCGTTTTTTAAATGAGAAAGGTATTGAAGCCAGTGAAGTACTGACCAAATTCGGGCAGGAAGATGATGAAGAAAACAAAGTTGATTTAGCCGGGCAAAACGAAAGTAAATTACCATGAAACATTTCGCACAACTGATTCAGCAGCTCGAGCTCAGCAACAAAACCAATGATAAAATAGCAGCTTTGGTTCATTATTTCAACACTGCTGATGATAAAGATAAAGTTTGGGTAATTGCTTTATTTACCGGAAAAAAGCCAAAAAGGCCGATCAAATCAGCCTTGCTTAAATATTGGGCAATCGAAATTACCCAAACGCCAGAATGGTTATTTTCTGAAAGCTATGCCAATGTGGGGGATTTAAGCGAAACCATTGCCCTCCTCCTGCCGCCTGCACAACACACTTCCGATTTACAGCTTTACAAATGGATTGAAGACCTGCATAGCCTAGAAGGAAAAGACGATGATACCAAAAAGGCTTTCATTTTAAATGCCTGGAACCATTTGGAAACGCAGGAACGCTTTATCTTTAACAAACTGATTTCCGGAAATTTCAGAATAGGCGTTTCAAACAAAATGCTGGTTAATGCTTTGGCTAAACAAAGCAGTTTAGATAGTGCGCAGATTATGCACAGTATTATGGGGAAATGGAACCCTTACGAAATTACTTTCCATGAGCTCGTTAATGGAATCCATGTAAATACCGATAGTTCCTGGCCATACCCTTTTTGTCTGGCTTATGCTTTGGAGCAGGAGCCCGAAAACCTGGGCGATATTACGGCATGGCAGGCAGAATGGAAATGGGACGGCATACGTGGCCAAATTATAAAACGAAATGGCGAGCTTTTTATCTGGAGCCGTGGCGAAGAACTGGTAACCGAACAATTCCCCGAATTGCATTTTTTGGCTGATGCATTGCCTGATGGAATCGTTTTAGACGGAGAAATACTTGCCGTGCAAGATAAAAAAGTATTGCCATTCAGCACATTGCAACAACGACTGAACCGTAAAACAATTAACAAAAAACAGCTGGAAGACGCTCCTATCGTTTTTTTTGTTTATGATTTACTGGAATACGAAGCACAGGATTTTAGAACACAACCGCTAAGCGAAAGAAGACAAGTTTTAAACAGTGTTATTGGCAATTTAGGTGAAAGCGTGGTAATCCTCTCCCCGGTTATAAATTGCAGCACATGGGAAGAACTCGCTGCGTTAAGACAAACTTCTCGGGCTATAAACAGCGAAGGCATTATGCTCAAAAAGCTTAATTCGTTATACCACAGCGGCCGTAAACGGGGTGATTGGTGGAAATGGAAAATCAACCCATATACCGTTGATGCTGTAATGATTTATGCGCAGAAAGGAAGTGGCCGTAGGGCAAATTTCTTTACCGATTATACTTTTGCCGTACGCGATGGCGAAAATCTTGTAACCATAGCCAAAGCTTATTCGGGCTTAACCGATAAAGAAATTAAAGAGGTTAATAGTTTTGTAACCCGTAATGCCATCGAAAAATTTGGCCCTGTGCGTACCGTTAAACCCGAACTGGTTTTCGAAATTGCATTTGAAGGTATTGCCGAAAGCAAACGACATAAAGCAGGACTAGCCTTGCGTTTTCCCCGTATATTGCGGTGGAGAAAAGATAAAAAAGCAGCAGAAATTAATACACTGGAAGATTTAAGGCAGTTGCTGCAATCTACTTTGTAATCTAATCGCTTAAACCTCACAGGTTTTAAAAACATGCAAAGTTTGTATAAAAAATTAAACAATGGACCAAACCAAAACCAAAGGTTATAAAAAGATAAAACAATGGCTTAAAACACATAAGCGCAGGCCGTTTCAGTTTCAGGAAGCGGCCTGGCAGTATTATCTTAATGGTTATAGTGGCCTGGTAAATGCCCCTACTGGTTTCGGCAAAACCTTTTCTTTATTTCTGGCAGTTGTAATTGAGGCCATGAACGCCTCCGAAAGCAGTAATAAAAAAGCAAAAGACCGGTTGCAACTGATCTGGATTACCCCGCTCCGCTCCCTGGCTAAAGATATTGCCCGGGCGATGCGCGAAACTTTACTGGAACTGGAACTAGACTGGCATGTAGGTGTAAGAAATGGCGATACCAGTCAAGCGGAAAAAGTTCAGCAAAAAAAATCGATGCCTGAAATCCTGCTGATTACCCCTGAAAGCCTGCATTTGCTTTTGGCCCAAAAAGGATCATCAACTTTATTTAAAAACCTGAAATGCATTGTGGCCGACGAATGGCATGAGCTATTAGGCAGTAAACGCGGGGTACTGGTTGAACTGGCTGTTTCGCGCATTAAAGGCTTACAAAGGCAGGAAAAACAACAGTTTTTAAGGGTTTGGGGGATATCTGCTACCATTGGAAATATTGAAGAAGCACTGGATGTTTTAGAACCTGATATCAACACCAAACGCATTATTGTTAAGGCTGACCTGGAAAAGAAAATCCTGATTAAATCTATCCTGCCGGATGATATTGAAACACTCCCATGGGCAGGGCATTTAGGGCTAAAGCTGGCTTACAAACTATTGCCGATTATCGAAAAAAGCAAAACAACCCTAATTTTCATTAATACCCGCGGCCAATCGGAAATGTGGTACCAGCATCTGCTCAATATTGAACCCGAACTGGCCGGACGCATTGCCATACACCATGGTTCAATAGATTTCGAGCTTCGCAACTGGATTGAAGATGCTTTGCATACGGGTCAGTTAAAAGCTGTTATCGCCACTTCATCCTTAGATTTAGGGGTAGATTTTAAGCCTGTTGATACGGTAGTACAGGTAGGTTCGCCTAAGGGTGTAGCCCGTTTTTTACAGCGTGCCGGCCGGTCGGGACACTCGCCTCACGAAACCTCTAAAATATATTTCCTGCCTACCCATGCGCTGGAACTGGTAGAGGCCGCCGCAATAAAAGAAGCCGCCAAAACCAACAATATAGAAAGCAGAGAACCCTTTATTATGGTTTTTGATACGTTGGTACAATACCTGGTTACCCTCGCTATTGGCGATGGCTTTGACGACAAGGTGATTTACAATGAGATTAAAAACACCCATGCTTTTAAAATGATCCTCCCTGAGGAATGGGGCTGGGTAATGCAGTTTATTACCTCAGGCGGCGATAGTTTAAGTGCCTATAACGAATTTAAGAAAGTAACTAAGGATGAAGACGGGCTTTGGAAAGTAAAAAGCCGTCAGCTCGCCATGCGCCATCGCCTGCACATCGGAACCATTGTAAGTGATGCCATGCTGAAGGTAAAATTCCTTTCAGGAGGCTACATTGGCATGGTAGAAGAATATTTTGTAACCCGGCTAAAGGCAGGCGATAACTTCAGACTGGCTGGTCGCGTACTCGAATTTATCCATGTAAAGGATATGACGGTAATTGTGCGCAACAGCAAACAAAAAAATGCGATATCGCCGAGCTGGAATGGCGGCAGGTTGCCCTTGTCGTCAAATTTAGGCTCGGTTTTACGTAAGAAATACAATGAAGCACTGGATAAAACCCATCAGGATGAGGAGCTGGATTCGGTTTACCCCCTATTTTTATTGCAGGAAAAACGCTCGCATGTGCCGCGTAACGATGAATTACTAATCGAACTGATTAACAACAAAGAAGGTTTCCATTTGTTCGCCTATCCCTTTGAAGGAAGGCTGGTACACGAAGTGCTTGCTGCGCTTGTAGCTTACCGCCTGAGCAAATTGCTGCCCATCAGTTTCTCTATTGCCATGAACGATTATGGATTTGAGCTGCTCAGTGAAACAGAAATACCGATGGACGAATCAATTGCTTACGAAGTTTTTTCGCCTAAAAATTTAACGGAAGACATCACCCTCAGCATCAATTCTACCGAAATGGCTCGGAGGAAATTTCGCGATATTGCCTGCATTTCGGGTTTGGTTTTTCAGGGTTACCCCGGAAAATATGTGGCCAATAAACATCTACAGTCATCGGCAGGTTTATTTTTTAATGTTTTTAGTGATTATGACCAACATAATTTACTTTTACGGCAAGCATACGATGAAGTTTTTTATCAGCAACTGGAAGAACCGCGATTGGCCGCTGCATTGGAAAGAATTCAATATGGCGCAATTGTAATTGCCCACCCGAAAAGCTTTACCCCGCTTTCTTTTCCGATTAAGGTAGATAGTTTGCGGGAAAATATGAGTTCGGAAGAACTGGAGCAGCGCATTGCAAGGATGAAAGCAGAATCAGAAAAAATTAAGTAATATTTTTAACTATATAGGGCATTTGAGAAAATATAAGTTTAGGGCAATACGCCTTATAAGTTATTATATTTCTTAAATGGTAACACTATCACATATTTATTAATGACCATTACAAGCCACGGAGAAGAACTGATTTTAGATAAAGAGCGGGCTTTATTTTTACCTGGCCACCAACTTTTAGCCATAAGCGATTTACATTTAGGAAAGTCTGCTCATTTCAGGCAAGCCGGAGTGCAAGTGCCAGCTACCATTGCCCTGAGCGATTTGCAACGGTTAAGTGGTTTAATTGGAAAATATCAACCCCAAACCCTACTCATTACCGGCGACATGTTTCATCATGGTTTAAACACAGATATTGATGATTTTTCGAGGTGGAGAGCACAATATCCTGATTTAAAATTACTGCTCGTAAAAGGGAATCACGATAAACTGGCCCATGCAGATTATACGAAAATGGGAATTGAAATACACGATCCCAGTTATTGCTTAGGGCCATTTTGCTTCATTCACGATGCACCTAAAAATGATGCAGCTGAACTTTATCCCATTAGCGGGCACATCCATCCGGGTGTAACCATAGTAGGTAAGGCTAAACAACGGCTCAAATTTCCTTGTTTTTACTTTGGCAGCAGTTATGCTGTTTTGCCTGCTTTTAGCCTGTTTACAGGCTTGTATACCGTTTACCCTAAAAATAACGAAAGGATATTTGCTGTAACACCCAAAACCGTTGTAGAGGTTTAATTAAGCGTGCTGATCGATAACCTGCTTCAACTGTGCAGCCTGCACCACACCGCTCTGGCGCCAAACAGGTTTCCCTTTTTTGAACAAAATCAGCGTAGGCACACTCTGCACATTAAAGGCTGCTGCCGCAGGCTGGTTTTTATCGATATCTACTTTGATAATCGATGCAGAATCGCCCACCTGCGACTTTAACTGATCCAAAACGGGTTTCATCATTTTGCAAGGACCACACCATTCAGCAAAAAAATCAACCAAAACGGGTTTTTCGCCATTGATTAAATCGGAGAATTTAGACATACTACTTGTTTTTATTTAGAAACAATGGTAAATGGAATTGGTTTTAACGAGAACAGTCAAGTTTTTTTAAAACTTGACTGTTCAGAATTATAATTTTGCAACAATGCTATATCAATTAAGCATTTACCGGCAGCTCTACATTTAAAGCAGCTACCCAGCTATCAAACAGGTCTTTCTCTATTTTAATTACTTCAGCGGCGTGATTTTCCCAGTCAGGTGAAAAGTTAACCAGCTGATTAATCATTTCCTCTAAATGGCCCTCTTCTTCTAAAATAATCGACTTTACATTTACCTTACTCTTCGCCTCATCTAAAACCGCCTGGTAAATTGGATAAAGCTCATCGGCACGAACCTCTATTGCGTAAGTAACAAAAAGGTAAGCTGCAAATTTTAAATCGTAACCAGAAAGATTAAACGCTGCTTTCAAGTAACGGCAAACCGCAATATCTAGAGCGTGCAAATAATATTTAGTGTTGTTGGGCGATAAAAGCTCTGCATTGGTATAAGTTTTACAAAAGGCTTCATCAACCTTTGCAATCTGCTTTTTCAGGTAATAGGCATGGCGATGTTCTTCGGCAGCATGTTTAAGAATAATGAGATTAACATTTTCTTTATGCTCGGATGCTGAAATCTTTTTAGCACCTGCATTTTCCATGTAAGACAATGTATTTAACCATTTGGCATGCAACACATTATCGGCTACTATCTTTTTTAAAATTGAATCTAACATTCTTTAATGGTTAAACTGGTAAAAGGTTTAGATTGCTGGCGTTATGCCAACTGAAAACTTTTAACTGTAAACTTGTTATATCTCTCTGTTCAAATCCCAGGCCTCTAAATAATCGGCAACCCTGCGCACAAACATACCTCCCAACGAACCATCAACTACCCTATGGTCGTATGACAATGAAAGGAACATCATGTGGCGTATAGCAATTACATCACCGTGCTCGGTTTCTAATACTGCAGGTTTCTTTTTAATAGCACCCACAGCCAGAATAGCAACCTGTGGTTGGTTAATAATTGGTGTGCCCATTACATTGCCAAAACTACCTACATTGGTTAAAGTAAAGGTTCCACCCTGGGTTTCGTCGGGTTTTAATTTCGAGTTTCTGGCACGTACGGCTAAATCATTTACGGCTTTGGTTAAACCTACAATATTTAACTGATCGGCATTTCTGATTACCGGAACTATCAGGTTTCCGCTTGGCAATGCTGCTGCCATACCAATATTGATATCCGCTTTTTTGATAATCTGTGTTCCATTAACCGAAACATTAATCATCGGGAAATCTTTAATTGCTTTTGCAACGGCTTCAACAAAAATCGGCGTAAAAGTAATTTTCTCGTTTTCGCGTTTTTCGAAACTGTTTTTCACTTTATTACGCCATAAAACCATATTGGTTACATCGGCTTCAACAAATGACGTAACATGTGGCGAAGTGCTTTTGCTCATCACCATGTGATCGGCAATTAGCTTACGCATCCTGTCCATCTCAATAATCTCATCACCACCGCTTACCGATGTGGTAGATGGCTTACTTGCGCCAGAAGGTTGTGCTAAGGGCTGAGTATTTGGCTTGCTCTCGCTTGCTTTTTCAACCGGAGGTGGTGCCGTTATGGCTATGGTAGCTGATAACTTAACACCGCTTCCGCCATTTCTGTTGGCGATATAGTTTAATAAATCGTCTTTATTTAAGCGGCCATCGGCACCAGAGCCTTTAATTGCATCAAGCTCTGCAAGCGAAATATTTTCCTGTGCGGCAATGTTCTTAACCAAAGGTGAATAAAAACGCTCTGCAGCACTAAAATCGGCTTGCTGGCTTGTATTTTGCACCGGCAATTGTTCAATCCCCGGAATCGTTTCAGTTTTCTCTTCTGCTACCGGAGCGGCAACAGCAATTTCTTCTACCTGAGAAGCAGATCCTCCTTCGGTTTCTATAATCGCAATTACATCACCAACCTGGGCAACTTCGTCTTCCTTAAATAATTGTTTAACCAATTTACCCGCAACCGGCGAAGGAACTTCAGAATCTACCTTATCGGTAGCGATTTCCAGAATGGTATCATCTAAATCAATAGCATCACCCGGTTGCTTTACCCATTTAATCACCGTTGCTTCCGCAACACTTTCACCCATTTTTGGTAACAATAGTTCGTATTGAGCCATATTAAATTACAGTATTTTATATTGGTAACGCCACAAAAATACAGTTTTTATTCCTTCTAAACTGTTTCTTTAAGTAGATTTAATAACATGGTTAATGCTGCAGTTGCCGAACGTTCGATGTTTTGAAGGCGTTTGTTGCTGAAATTAAACAGTTTAGCTACGGTTTTATCTTTCGAAGAAACTGAAATCCAAACCGTGC
This sequence comes from Pedobacter ghigonis, assembly GCF_903166585.1. Lineage (GTDB taxonomy): Bacteria > Bacteroidota > Bacteroidia > Sphingobacteriales > Sphingobacteriaceae > Pedobacter > Pedobacter ghigonis. The sequence continues at coordinate 106,292 of NZ_CAESCM010000003.1, read as the reverse complement.
CAACTGGTTTGTCTGCTGTTCCGCCATCTGGTCCGGCTATTCCACTAACTGCAATAGCATAATCGGTTTTAAAGTGCTGGATAGCCCCTTCTGCCATTTCCTTTACCGTTTCTTCGCTAACTGCCCCGAATGTAGACAGTGTAGCTGGTTTTACACCAAGCACAGATTCTTTGAGCTCGTAGGCATAGGTAACCGCACCGCCCCAATACACTGAAGAACAGCCCGGATGTTGGGTAATTAGATGAGCAATATATCCACCGGTACAGCTTTCGGCGGTAGACAGTGTTAGGCCACGGTCATTCATGATGTTTAGAATAGCCTTTTCTAAAGGAATGTCCTCATCGATCACCACAAATTTATCCACCTTTGCCATAATCTGTTTGGCAAAAACTTCCACCTCAGTTTTTAATTTAGCTTCATCATCGCCTTTCGCCGATAAACGCAAACGCACCTGCCCTAGTTTGGGCAAATAGGCCAGCTTAATGTGAGCCGGTAATGCATCTTCAATTTCTTCTATTTCTTTGGCCAGAAATGATTCGCCGATGTTTGCTGTAAGAATTGTTTTATGTACAATGGCCGGAAGTTCAAACCTGCGTTTTAAACGGGGAAGAATTTCATCCCCCATGAGGTACATCATTTCGAATGGAACACCAGGCATAGAAACAAAGATTTTGTTGTTTCTTTCAAACCACATGCAGGGCGCTGTTCCGTTTTTATTTACAATTACTTCGCAACCATCCGGTACATCGGCCTGCTGAATATTAACATCAATTAGGGGGCGTTTAAATTTTTCAAAAATCTGACGCACCATTTCTAAGGCACCTTCATCGCGCCTAAAGCCCATGTTAAAATACCTGGCCAGTGTTTTTTTGGTGATATCATCTTTAGTTGGTCCTAAACCGCCCGTAATAAGAATAATATCCGCTCTTTGTTCAGCCAGGGCTAAAGCATCCAGAATGTGTTGTTCGTCGTCAGATATCGAAGTGATTTGTTTTACCGAAATTCCGGTTAGGTTTAGCTGTTGGGCCATCCATGCAGAATTGGTATCTACAATCTGGCCTATCAGAATTTCGTCGCCAATGGTAATAATTTCGGCTAGCATAAATTTATTGGTATGTGCTGTAAAAACCTTGTCTTTTGCTCAATTTCAAATCCTGTAGTATCGATGCTTTTACTTTAATGGTTACCGAATAACTCTTGTAAGCACCATAAGGAACCCAGTTAACACTCATATCCCAGCAATGTAAATCGCGGTAAATGGCCAAATTCATTGGCGTTAAGCCTCTGTTTTTAAAATCGTAACCTGAGTTGAAGGTAACTTTCCATTTAGGAGTTAAGTTAACATCACCATTAAAGTTAAGTGTATTGGAAATCGTACTAATATTTCCATCATTTGAATACTGGAAACTGTATGAAAACGAAAAATTCCACGGAATATTAAAATCCACAAAGGCATTCGGGTCGCGGCTAATTGCGGCCAATTGTTCCGATTGAATATCAGTCAGTCCTTTTTTATTGGCTGCTTCTCCTAATTTGTCGTTAGCTTCATTTTTACGTTTTAAAGCTTCTGGGTTTAAGCTATAGTCGAAAGAGAAACCAAAATTTGTAAGCCGTGGCAAGAATTTCCCTTTTTGGTAAAACAAGCGGTCTTCTCTTATTTTCATGCTCTGCCCATTTACTGTTGTGTCTTTTAGCGCGTAAGGATCTAAAGTACCATTGTAGTTGATCCCCAATTTATCTGTAAACTGCGAACGACCACTAAAACCTATGGTAGATAACTTGTATTGCTTAGCTAAAAAATTGTATGATCCGCTAAAACTCAAACCTTGTATAATGGGGATCTTTTTCGATCCTGTACCGGTTGTATCGTTCTTATTTCGCACCTTCAACTCTACCGTATTGTCAATCCCGAAACCAATTGAAGCATTTGGCCCACCGAAAGATCCCGGCTGTGCCATACCATCGAAAATAGAATATTTTAATGGCAAGCCGTTGGTTAAAATCTCGTTTCCATTTTGGTCGATAGCTGGTCTGTAAGGTCCCGCTCCGGCCTTAGTAAAATCGGGTGAATAAGAGAAAGAAACATTCGGCGTCATTACATGCCTTAAGGCCTGTATTTTACCCTGCGGGTTAAAATCTCTTCTGCCGTAAATCTTGGTCGACATACTGGTAGAAAGACTATAACTCCCCGCCCTCTTAAAACCACTAAGCGTATCTTCTCTAAAGGTATAAGTATTATCGGCAAACTGCGTGTATCGTCTGTTTACACTCTGGAAATTCCATACTTCGTTATAGGTCCCGCCCAAACTAAAGTTTAAGTACTTTAAGGCTGTAAACGACATGTTAACCGGAATACTGTGTGCAAACCCGCTTCTTAAACGTTTCAAACCATCATTATCAAAAAGTAAACTATCGAAAGTATCAATCCGGTTTGTTCCCTGTAAGCTATAACCAACAGTTATTTTCTGATACCATTTTTGTTCTCCAACGGCATCTTTCCGATTAAAAGGGTTAAATGTAGGAACGTTGAATGTAAGTTCTGGTAAGCGCAATGATATGGCTCTGGTACTTAATGTCTGGTCACTTGATGCAGCCAAAGACAAGTTCATGTTATTTGAAAATGTTTTGGCGTAACTGATACTACTACTGGTTGAGTTGGTAGAAATGGCATTAATATCGTACGAAGTACCTGCGGCCGTATTTCTATAATATCCTCTTTTACCGCTCGATACCAACCTTACACTGGCACTGAAAGTAGTACCCGGCTTAGCATTGGCATTCTGACTGTGACTCCAGTTAATGCTGAAGTTTTTGGTTGGGTTTCTAAAAGCTTCGGTTCCTTCCAACCCATCTTTAAAGCTTGAATAAGACAGGTTAATGTTACCGTTAAACTTGTACCGTTTGGTGTAATTACTTAATAAACTGGTTTCGTAAGAGCCATTGGTGTAAATAGAGCCCATTATTTTGGCATCCCAGTAATCGTTTAAACCCAGATAGTAACCACCATTCTGCAAGAAAAATCCACGGGTTGCATCCTCACCCGGTGTGGGTAATATTACACCTGAAGTACGTTTATTCGGCTTTGGAAAAAATGCGAAAGGAAGGCCAAAAAAAGTTGGAATATCCTCAATAACCATATAAACCGGACCTGTGATAATTTGCTTTTCGGTTACCACCCCTTTAGAAATCATTAAACCAAAGTGCGGATGCGGTAAATTACAGGTGCTGTACATTACATTTTTAATGTGCAATTCGTCGTCTATCTGCTTTTTACTTTGTCCGCCAGAGAAAAAACCGCCTTCCTGCTCAGAAAAAACGCCATATACTTTGGCTCGTGTAGTTTCCGAATTGTAAAAAATAGAATCGGCTATAGCAGTTCCATCGGCACCTGATTTAAAAATCGGCCTCCCAGTATACCTCCCCGTTTTCGGATCTTTTACTCCGGTAGCAAAAATGGTATTTTGCTTTTTATCGTATTTAATGTAGCTGGCATCGAGCTCGAAATCGCCATAAATAACCCGGGCATTTCCATACAGATAAACAATACTTTTGTCGGCACTCATTTTCACCGAATCTTCGGCTTTGTACTCGACTTTCTGATCGATACTACTGTTGTTTTTGCCCTTTTTCTGGGTTGTATCCTTTTTAGTTGTGTCTTGCTTAATGATTTGCTGCAATGAAAAATGAGAAAATGCGTTAGCTTTACTAACAACGTGTGTTAATAAAATGACAGAAATTAGTAAAATAGAGCTCTTAAGAAGTTTCAAATTCGTATTTGAATGTTATTTTTGCACAAATGTTTAATCAAAAACGTTCAAAATTAGTGAAAAATATACCATTGATGTATCTTAAATCCATTTTAACATTTATTATTTGTCTGACGCTATCAAACACCTTTGATAATCAGGCCTTTGCACAGGAATATAAAATTAAAACAATTGTAATTGATGCGGGCCATGGCGGCAAAGACGGTGCTACACATGGCGTTTATTCGAAGGAAAAAGATGTAGCCCTGAAAACAGCTTTAAACCTTGGCCGGGCACTTCAGGATAGCCTGAAAGACATCAAAGTGATCTACACCAGAGAATCGGATGTATTTATTCCCCTTTATGAGCGCATTAATATTGCGAACAACTCAAAAGCCGATCTTTTTATCTCTATCCACTTAAACGATATGCCGGTTCGCGTTTCGCGGGTGGTTGATTATTATAAAAAAGTTAGGGGCAGAAAAGTTCCGGTTTACAGAACGGTTACTTCAAAAAGCACTTCAACCCGTGGTACCGAAACGTTTGTATCGGGAACAGGGCGCTTGGGCGAGCAGGACGAAGTAATTAAACGTGAAAATGCATCGATGTTTCTGGAAGATAACTACCAAAAAAACTACGAAGGCTTTATTGCCAATACGCCCGAAAGCGATATTATGTTATCTTTAATGAAACAAACCAACAGGGACAGGAGTTTAAAGTTTGCCTCAATGCTTCAACAAGAGTACGTTAATGCTGGCCGTATTAATCGTGGTGTACAGGAAAAAAGCCTCGCAGTACTGGCCAGAGCAGCAATGCCGGCAGTTTTAACCGAGATCGGCTTTGTGAGTAATCCGGATGAAGAAGATTATATGAACTCTCCCGAAGGACAAAAAGAGATAGTTGATGGTATTATTAAGGCAATTAAAAATTACAGGCGTATAGCTGAAACATCATTTTAACAACCCCAATTAAATGAAGATTAAACTTCTGGTTAGCCTATTTTTTCTTTCGGTAGTAGCTGTTACACACACATTTGCGCAGGGTTACAAAATTAAAACCATTGTAATTGATCCGGGTCACGGCGGCCGTAAACCGGGTGCTTCGGGCAGTTTTTCAAAAGAAAAAGATGTTTCGTTAAAAGTAGCGCTTAAGTTGGGCGAGCTCTTAAAAGAAGAATTACCAGAAATTAAGCTCATCTACACCAGAAAAACAGATATTGATGTTGACTTATACAGACGTGCAGAAATAGCCAATGCGGCTAACGCAGATTTGTTTATCTCCATTCACTGTAATTCCATGCCACCAGGCAATAAACATATAAAAGGTGTAGAGACATTGGTAGCCGGCTCGCACCGTTTGAAAGAGCAGGATGCTGCTATCCGTGAAAACGCCGATATCAAACTCGAAAAAAACTATAAAACCAAATACGATGGTTACGATCCCAGCAATCCGGCCAGCTTTATACTTTTATCTTTACTAAAAAATACCTTTCGTGATAAAAGTATTAAATTTGCCAAATTGATCCAGAACAGCTACATCAACAGGGATGAGCGGTTAAGCAGAGGGGTTAAAGAGCAAGGCGTATTGGTATTACAACGTTGTGGAATGCCCGCTGTACTTACTGAGGTTGGTTTTATTTCAAATTCGGAAGAAGAGAAATACATTAACTCAGCAAAAGGCCAGAGTGAGATAGCGAATTCTATTGTGGATGCAATAAAAACCTATAAAAAGAATATCGAAGTTAAATAAGTGGCATTATAAATGATAGTTATTTTAACTTTGCAGAAATATAAAACATTTACCAAACAATTAATGCTGGCTTTGTGTATTTATAAAGTTTAGCTTAAAAATGAATTACGCTCTAACAAGTTTAGATCGATAACAAGACTTGTAGCCATTAAAGAAACAACATGAAGATTAAGAACGAAACCAAAGTAGGTATTTTAGCTGCGTTTGCCATTGCTTTATTAATAATTGGATATAATTTTTTAAAAGGGAATTCTATCTTCTCAAACGAAACCACTTTATTTGCAAAATACACCAGAGTTGATGGTTTAACTGTATCTAAACCCATCCTGATTAATGGTTACCAGATTGGCCGGGTGGCAAAGCTCGAGCTTCAAACCGACGGAACTATCATTGCCACTTTAAGCATCAATAGTAAATACGAAATTCCGGAAAACAGTATTGCCCGTTTAGAAGGAACCGATTTATTGGGTAGCAAAGCCATTGTAATGTCGCTGGGTAACTCAAAAAAAATGGCTGAAGATGGTTATACTTTAAATGCCAATGTAGAAAAAGGATTAATGGAGCAGGTTCAGCCGGTACAAAAGAAAGCTGAATTGATTATTGGTAAAATGGACTCTATTTTAAGCAGTGTAAACTCAATCCTGAATCCTAATTTTCAGAAAAATGTTGACAAAAGCTTCAACAGTATTGCTGGTACTTTAGCTTCACTAGAAACCACATCGAAAAAAGTAGATGGTTTGGTAGGATCTGAAAGTGCCCGTATTGAAGCTATTTTTAGAAATGTGGAAGGAATTACCGCTAACCTGAACAACAACAATAAAAAGATTAGCGATATCTTAACCAACATTAACACCGTTACCGATAAATTTGCAGCTGCTAATTTTAAACAAACATTAGATAACGCCAACAACGCCATTGCCGATTTACAAAGTGTAATTTCAGGTATTAAAGACGGTAAAGGAAGCTTAGGTTTGTTGTTGAACGACAATAAAATGTACGAAAACTTAAATAATGCTTCTAAAAACCTGGATGCTTTAATGATCGACTTAAAAGCCAATCCGAAGCGTTATGTTCACTTCTCGGTGTTTGGAGGTGGCAACAAAAAAGACAAGTAATTAATTTTTATAAATTCGGAAGCCCTGGAGAAATTCAGGGCTTTTTTTATGCTTAATTTTTGCCACAGAAACACGGAGTACAAATCAGAAATGAAGATATACATATTAGAAGTACTAATAATTACTTAACCAACCGCGAAATTTACGTGATCGGCGGGAACCACAAAATCTCCTGCAGATTTAAAGAGATCAGCGCAGATTAAATTAACTGTAGGCCCGAAAATCCTGAGTATCTTAAAACAACTAATCAGCGGAATTTGCGTAATCAGCGGGAAACCACTTTAACCCTCCCACAGATTTAAAGAGATCAGCACAGTTATCGTATAATTAAATTGGGTAACCCCCTTAAAGCTGAAAGGTCCTCCCCTCCACTGCCAGCTCTGTATTTTCGAAACCGGCCTGAGCTTCTTCGAAGAGCATTTGTAAGGTTTTGTAGCGCGATGAGAAATGGCCGATCAACAATTTCTTTGCGCCAATGATATTAGCCACCTCAGCAGCCTGTTGAGCAGTAGTATGATGCGTTTCTCTCGCCCTATCCAATAAATCGTGCATGAAGGTAGCTTCGTGATAAAGCGTATCGCAGCCCATTATCGTCGGAAAATAACTTTCATCAAATAACGTATCAGAACAGTAAGCGTATGCTCTCGGCGGATCGGCAGCTACAGTATAATCTTCACTTCTTAAAATTTCTCCGTTAGGCAGCTCTACATCAATTCCTTTCTTCAGAGCGGTGTAATAAGCCATCGGTACCTTTTCGGCCTTATCCTTAATCAGTTTACGTTGCCTTTTCTTTTGCTGAAAAAGGAAGCCTGTAGTGGGAATACGGTGATTTAAGACAATTGTTTTTACAATCAGGTCGCTGTTTTCGAAAATCTGTTTCGGTTCATCTGCCTCAATCGGAAAAAACTCTATCGGGTAGCGCAAAACCGTATCTGAATATTTAAACTGGATTTCGAGAATTTCGAGCAGTGGCTTTGGCCCAAAAATTTGCATTGGCTTTATCCTGCCGTTTAAATGCAGACTGGAAAGTAAACCGATCAAACCAAAGTAATGATCGCCATGTAGGTGACTAATAAATATATAATCGATGCGGGCGGCCTTCAAATTAAATTTAGCCAGCTGTTGCTGAGTGCCTTCACCACAATCAATTAAATAGCATTTTTCGTTACAATTCAAAAGCTGTGCCGATGGATTCCGGTTAAAAACAGGAGTTGCCGAACTGCTTCCTAAAATGGTAACTTCAAATTTCATAACGATGAGATATAAAAAGCCTCGTAGATTTTGAAAAACTACGAGGCTATAATATTATTGGATAATATAGATTATTTAGCGCCTCTGAATTCTTTTTCCAGTTCATCCATAAAGATGAAATCGGTTGCCTCTTCTAATGTATTAACAAACGTTACAGACTGAAATATGTTTGATAATTCTACAATTGTAGCAAGCTCATCGCTAATTCCGGTTACGATAAACAATCCACCAGCCGCTTTGCAAAGCCTGTCGCCAACCAATAAACAGCTTAAATCCTGCGCATCATTACACTCCGTAACATGGCTAAGATCAACAATTATATTTTTAAATCCTTCTGCATTAAGTAAATACAGTTCAGATTTTAAACCGGGTGCATTATCGTTTGTAAACCTGGTTTCTTCCAACCTTAAGCTTACATATTTGTCGTGTTTATCTACTGAAAATTTCATCTCTCTAATCTTTATTGCACTAATGTATAAATTTCTTTCGAAAATTAAAGTGTTTCAAGTGCCTTTAAAACATTAGTTTCGATGCGGCTCGAAATGGCATCTGCATCTGCTTTTATAAAGGTCTCACCTACAATCTTTTCGTAAAGTTCGATGTAACGCTCCGAAATAGAGTTTACAATTTCCGGAGTCATTTCTGGCACTACCTGCCCGTCTTTACCCTGAAAGCCGTTTTCGATTAACCATTTGCGCACAAATTCTTTCGAAAGCTGTTTTTGTGGCTCATTATTATCCTGGCGTTCCTGATATCCTTCTGCATAAAAATAACGTGATGAATCAGGTGTATGGATTTCATCAATCAAATAAATTACGCCATCTGCCTTACCGAATTCATATTTCGTATCTACCAAAATCAATCCGCTTTTTGCAGCGATCTCAGTTCCACGCTGGTAAAGTGCGTAAGTATATTGTTCTAATTGCTCGTAATCGCTTAAAGAAACAATTCCCTTGGCTAAAATATCTTCTTTCGAAATGTCTTCATCGTGGCCAACAGCTGCTTTAGTAGTTGGGGTGATAATTGGTTGAGGCAATTTATCGTTCTCTTTTAAACCATCAGGTAAAGCAACACCACAAACCGAACGTTTACCGGCACTGTATTCGCGCCATGCGTGACCAGCTAAATAACCCCTGATTACCATTTCTACTTTAAAAGGCTCGCAAATGCGACCAATAGTTACCATCGGATCTGGCACAGCTAAAACCCAATTGGGTACAATATCTTGTGTAGCGGCTAAAAACTTGGCTGCAATCTGATTTAACACCTGTCCTTTGAACGGAATAGCCTCTGGCAATACCACATCAAATGCAGAAATGCGATCTGACACCACCATTACCATAAACTGATCAGCTATAGTATACACATCGCGAACTTTACCTTTGTAAAAATTGCTCTGATTTGGAAAATTAAAATGGGTTTCTTTAAGTGCTTTCATGAGGGGGTAAAAATAGGAAAAAAGATGGAAAGTCCGAAGACTGGGGTTAGAAGTCCGAAGATATAATTTACTAAAAAAGCCGCAATTAATAAGCTACGGGATTAAGTTCATTTCAGCTTATTTAAAACCTCAATAAAAGTCTTTGTCAAAATGGTGCTGATATTTTCATTTTTCACTTGAAGCGTGATATGATCATTCATTTTAATCAACTGAAGCCTTCCTTTAAAAATGTGTGCCTCATCAATATTAACAAATTCGAGCAGCTTTCTAAGCCTTTCCTTTTTACAAACCCATTCTTCATTGTTTTTCGAAATGATTACACGAATGGTATGTGGCAGTTTCTCGAAAGAAAGTTTTAGGTTATTTTGTAAATATATACTTTCCATAATAATAATATTAGATGGATAATGGTTTTGAAGGCTTTAACATCCTAAATTTTACATCATCCATCTTACATCATCCGTTTACTGAATATCACCATAAGCTTTAAGAATATCTTTAACCAGTTTATGTCGAACTACATCCTCTCCGCTTAAATAAATAATATCAATGCCTTTAATGTCTTCTAATATCCTTAAGCCATTAAACAAGCCCGACATCTGTTTCTTCGGTAAATCGACCTGGGTAACGTCGCCGGTAACGATAAATTTAGCAGTCGGACCCATACGGGTTAAAAACATTTTTAACTGCATGTCGGTGGCGTTTTGGGCCTCATCCAATATTACAAAGCAATTATCAAGCGTACGGCCACGCATAAATGCCAAAGGAGCAATTTCTATCGTACGGTTTTCGATATAAAACTTCAGCTTTTCAGCGGGGATCATATCGTCCAACGCATCGTAAAGCGGACGCAAATACGGATCGATCTTTTCTTTTAAATCGCCCGGAAGAAAGCCTAGGTTCTCTCCTGCTTCTACAGCCGGTCTGGTTAAAATGATGCGCTTAATTTCTTTATTTTTCAATGCCCTTACCGCTAAAGCAACTGCAGTGTAGGTTTTACCGGTTCCGGCAGGGCCGATGGCAAAAAGAATATCATTTTTAGCAATACTGCTCACCATTTTGCGCTGATTAGCCGTTCTGGCCTTAACCAATAAGCCGTTTGTACCGAAAACAATCACTTCTCCGCCGCCACCGGTTGGCTGTTCGGCATCTTTTTTTGCCAGGTTTGTTGCTTTCGCTCCCAGTATCGATTCTACATCGTTATTGGTTAGCGAACTATATTTTTCGAGATGGGCGATCAGCTGGTTAAACTTCTCTTCAAAAGACTTAAGTTCCTGTTCATCACCGAGAACCTTAACATCACTTCCCCTCGCTACAAGTTTCAACTTCGCGAAAGCACCTTTAATCATTTCGTAATTCTCATTATTCGGCCCCCAAAAGTGAGCAGGATTTACGGTATCCAGAGTTAATTTTAATTCGTTCAAACTGTAGTATTTTAAAAAGTTATCGGGGTATATTAATTAAAATTTGAATATTTGCAGACGCTTAGGCCTGTACACAAGAATAAGCAATAATAATGAATTTTTAATGGGGATAATTACTTTAACAACAGATTTAGGTTCAAAAGATTTTTACCAGAGTGCACTAAAAGGTAGTCTGCTGAGTCTTATGCCTAATGTTAATTTAATTGATATTACCCACGAAGTTCCTTCGTTCAATATTTCTTACGCAGCTTTCGTTTTAAAGAACGCTTATCCCTATTTCCCAAAAAATACGGTACACTTAATCGGCATCGATTCTGTGTATAGTGAAAACACGAAATACATAGCTGTAAAGCACCGCGATCATTATTTTGTAGGTGCCGATAATGGTATTTTCTCCCTGCTTTTTGATGAACATCCGGAAGATGTGGTAGAGCTGAATATTATGCAGGATTTGAAATATCTCCACTTTCCTCTTGTTGATATTTTTGTAAAAGCTGCAACACACCTGGCTAAAGGTGGTAAGCTAAAGGATATTGGTTTGCCTGTAGCAGAGATTGAGCAAAAAATGCTTTTACATCCTGTTATTGAGAAAGATGTGATTCGTGGAAGTGTAGTTTATATCGATACTTTCTGCAACGTAATTACCAACATTACCAAAGATCTCTTTACCCGCATACAGAAAAACCGCGATTTTACGCTGCATTTTAGAAAAAGCGAAACCATTACCCAATTGAGCTGGCATTACAACGAAGTACAGGAAGGTGAAAAACTTTGCCTCTTTGGTATTAGTAATCACCTCGAAATTGCCATTAATAAAGGTAAAGCCAGTGGTTTGTTAGGCTTACACCTGGGCGATATTGTAAGGGTGGAGTTTCATTCCAAGGCTGGTTAGAAGCTGAAAGCATAAAGACGGAAGCTGAGAGGCAAAAGCATAAACGCTAAAGCGGAAAGACTAAAGCTCACTTAACGCATCTTTAGGAAAATAAAACAAGTTCACTCTTTTTCACGTTTATAGCAGATGAAGAAATATTTTTACCTACTTTTTGTCCTCTTATCCAATCTTCAGCTTTTTGCGCAACAAGATACCACGGCTTATGCTGCCCAACGGGCCAAAATAAATTCACTATTGGCCGAACGAAGTGCTAAATTTGGTCAGTACGATGAAAGCCTTAACCAGCGTACAGGGATTTTTGGCTGGCAAACCAAGCGCGACATTAAAAATTCCAACGAAATTCTGCGTCAGGTTGTTTTAACCGATAATAACATTTTTACCGAGCTTAAAGTACTGATGGACTACAAAGATCTTCAGAACCAACAGAAAATAGCCGTTTCTGATCATTCAGAAGAGCGTATACAGCGCTACATGCAAACCATCAAAAAATTACAGGATCAGAATGAGCAGTTAAAGTTAGCTGCCGACAAAAGGGATAAAGGTAAAAACCTGGTTAATTACCTTGTGGTATTTTTAATTTTGGTAATGGCTGGCGGCTTCTATTTCTTTAATAAAAAACTACAGCAATATAGAAAGTATGAAAAAAGCGCTGTTTAAAATCCTGGTTAAAATTAATAATGCTGTTTTACCCAGTTTGTATAAAAAAGATCCGAATAAGCTGCGCACGTGGCAAAAGGCGATTTTAGGTTATCGCTACTGGGCTTTATTAAAAGCGCTGGATTAAAAAGACCTTACAGGTTTTAAAAACCTGCAAGGTCTGCTATATATTATTTCTTAAAGTGCTCGATAATCAAGGTAGCCAATTCAGAACCAATACGCTCCTGAGCTTCGTTTGTTGATGCACCGATGTGCGGTGTTAACGAGATTTTAGGGTGTGTTAAAATTTCAGCCAATGGTGTAGGTTCGTTATCGAAAACATCTAAACCTGCGAAAGAAACTTTACCTGAGTTTAATGCCTCAATTAAAGCAGGCTCATCTATTGTTCCACCGCGTGAGCAGTTTACAATACCAACACCTTTTTTCACTTTAGCAAACTCTTCAGCACCTAAAATCGGCTTATCCGCAAATGGTGTATGTAAGCTTAAGAAATCACTTCCGGTAATTACTTCGTCTAAAGAAACAGTTTTAATTGGAATACTTACCGATTGACCTCCCTGGAAATCTAAAGTAATTTCAGTTTCAGTTGGATATAAATCGTAAGCCAAAACATTCATGCCTAAACCTAAAGCAACTTTAGCTGTTGCACGGCCAATACGACCGAAACCGATAATACCAATGGTTTTACCACTTAATTCAGTTCCTTTTGCATAAGCTTTTTTAAGGTTATTAAACTGACTTGAACCTTCAACAGGCATTTTACGGTTAGCATCCTGTAAAAACCTGATGCCGGTAAATAAGTGAGAAAATACCAGTTCGGCTACCGATAAAGAAGAAGCTGCAGGCGTATTTACAACCGCAATACCCTGACTACGTGCATATTCTACATCAATATTGTCCATACCTACACCACCTCTACCAATTAATTTAATATTCGGTACGGCATCAATCAGCTCTTTTCTAACTTTTGTAGCGCTACGAACTGTAATCGCATCATAGTTTTTTAAAGCTTCAGCCAGTTGATCTTGTGCAATAGTTTCGGTATCTACCTGGAAACCTGCTTTTTCTAATAATTCTTTTCCGATCGGATCAATTCCGTCGTTTGCTAATATTTTAAACATTGTTATATATGATTACACAGATTGAGAGATTACATTGATTAAATAATCTCAGCGATCATCTGTGGTTACAATTTACATTAATTTACTTTTGCCTGTTGTTCCTCAAATGCCTGCATGGCATCAATTAAAGCGTGTACACTTGTAATTGGTAAAGCATTGTACATCGATGCGCGGAAACCACCAACGCTTCTGTGGCCTTTAATACCTACAATACCTTGCTCTTCTGCATATTTCAGGAATGGTTTTTCCAGTTCGGCATTTTCCATCACGAAACAAATATTCATTTTAGAACGGTCTTCCAATGCACAAGTACCTTTAAACAATGGATTACGATCAATCTCTCTGTAAAGTGCTTCGGCTTTTTGCTTGTTCTCTCTTTCGATTTCAGCAACACCACCTTTTGATTTTAACCAACGCAGGTTTAATAAAGCAACGTAGATAGAGAAAACCGGTGGAGTATTGTACATCGAACCATTATCGATATGAGACTGATAGTTCAGCATTGATGGAATTTTACGGTCGATTTTATTTAAAATTTCGTCCTTAACAATCACAATGGTTAATCCTGCCGGACCCACATTTTTTTGTGCACCAGCATAAATTAAATCGAACTGTGAAACATCAATCACACGGCTCATGATATCAGATGACATATCGCAAACTACCGGAACAGTGGTTTTAGGGGTTTCGAAAAGTTCAGTACCGTAAATGGTATTGTTCGAAGTGTAGTGGAAATAAGCACTATCAGCCGGAATCTCGAAATCTTTCGGAATAAAGGTATAATTAGCATCTTTCGAAGAAGCCACTACATTTACATTACCCACTAATTTAGCTTCTTTTAAAGCCTTGCTGGCCCAAACACCAGAATCTAAATAACTTGCAGTTTGTCCATCACCCAATAGGTTCATTGGCACCATTGCAAACTGTAAACTTGCACCTCCCTGTAAAAATAAAACGGAATATCCCGATGGCACATTTAATAATTCCTTTACCAATTTATCAGCTTCTGCAACAACTGCCTCAAATTCGGTTGTTCTGTGCGAAATCTCTAAAATCGATAATCCATCGTTAAAATCTAAAACAGCCTGAGCTGCTTGTTTAAACACTTCTTGAGGTAAAATACAAGGGCCTGCGCCAAAATTATGCTTCATCTTATTATATAATGTTTTATAGGCGTAAATGTAAAATTTTTAAAGCAGTTATGCCCACAAAATCGTATTATAAAAAATTAAATATTGTTAAAAAAAAGACTAAAATTGATGTTTTTGTTGCAGTTTTTGCAATAAGATCTGTAACCTCATAAAAACACTGAACCAATACAATACAAAAGCTGTTTTTTGAGCTTAAATGGTTTGATTTTTTCAGCAGATTTTGAGCTACAAGGTCGCTTCAATCACTTGTTATGAAGGAACAGTTCACTTATTTAATTATTTTTCAGTTTAACAATCAGCTTTAAATTGAATTGTCTGCCTGTTAAATAATTTGGAATGGCGTACTGCACATTGTCTACATCTTTTAGCCATAAGTAAGAAACTGTATTGTTAATATTGAGCAGGTTAAAAACCTCGAAAAAAAGAATCACCGAACTGAAATTACGGTCTAAAAATTTCGGTTTGTGCAGGGCCGCATCATCGAGGAAATCTTTTGAAAAACCAATATCTACACGCTTATAAGATGGAACAAAAAACTGATCTGAATACCTGGGCGTTTGTGAAGGGCCAATAGGTAAGCGCGAACCATAAAGTGCATTTAAGTGTACCTTATAAGTCGGACTGTTTAACAGCCTATCCTGAAAGAAAATAGAGAAATTTAAACGCTGATCTGTTGGTCGTTTTAGATAACCCGGATAAATGGTGGTACCGTTTTGCACGTAACTATCACCGATAATATCTTCATTGGCATGCATCACCGACATCCTGAAATAAGAAACCAGGTCTTTCACAAACTCCCCTCCTATACTAAAATCGGCACCATAGGCATAGCCTTTCGATATTTCATTTGCGAGGTATTTTATCCTTAAATTATCAATTTTGTAAGGAATTAACCTGTCGGAATATTTAAAATAAGCTTCAGAAGTAAATTTTAAGCGTGTGCCAAAGGCATCGAAGGCGTATTCATAACCCAAAGAGGTATTATAAGAACTTTGTGCTTTCTGATCGATATTTAAAACACCCGAGAAATTGCGGATGGTACGGTATGATGGCGGTTGTTTGTAAACGCCAGCCGTAAACCTTAAAATTTTATTGTTAGAGTTAGGCCGGTAAGCAATCAGCATCCTCGGACTGATTAAGAGTTGTTTACTTAAAGAACTGTAAGTAGCGCGTGCACCTAGCTGTAGCTCAGCCGAGCTGGAAAGCGAGTAACTATCCTGAATATAGGCACTGTAGTTTTTGATATCGAGGTTATTCTTAACGTTAATTACATTCTGCATTACAATGCTTTTACCATTATTAGGCAAAATAAAACCTGCAGAATCGGTATAGTTGTATTCATTCAACTGATCATTATACTTCGACTGGTCAAATTTAAGTCCCCATGAAAAAACATGGCTGTTAAAATTCTGATCAACTTTTATTTCCGAGGCAAAAACCTGGGTATTCAAGCTGTTTCGGCCATAATTATAATAGCTACCTATGCCCCTGTTTTTACTAACCGGGCCAAAATTTTCGCCCGAAAAGCTATTGTCTACTTCTGCAAAAACGTAGCTTCCGTTAATATCGAAACGTTCGCGCTCAATTGTATTAAAATAACTGTTTATAAATTTAACCACTAAATTTGGTCTCGGCGAGTAGGTTGCTGTAAGGGCGCTGCCAAAAGTTTGGTAATCGTCTATCTCCTGCCCGGTATAATCTACATTTAACTTCAATGTGGTGCTTAAAGTACCAAACTGGGTTTCGCGGTTGGTAGGCACTAGTTTAAACTGGCCACTATTGAAATTACTTAAAAAACTGAGGTTAAATTTGGGCGAAAAATCGTACTGATATAGTACCTGTGCATCAGCATAATTGGGATTGTAACTTCCCTTTTCATCCTGCTTAATTAAAACACTCGTATTGTTTTTGTACCGCAAACCAGCCAGTAAAAAACTGTTCTTAAATACCCGTTTCGTACTTAAAGAGGTATTTAAAAGACTGGTACTTAATATGGTTTGATTGCTATCTGGTTTATCGTATCTGATATCCAAAATAGACGAAAGCTTATCGCCATACCTTGCCTCAAAACCACCTGCAGAGAACTTTGCTTTGCTAACCAGATCAGAATTGATAAAACTAAGCCCTTCCTGCTGGCCGTTGCGGATCAGTACAGGCCGGTTAATTTCTACATCATTGATGTAAATTAAATTTTCGTCAAAATTACCACCACGAACGCTGTACTGCGCACTTAACTCATTATTGGTAGATACCCCTGGCAAGGTTTTAAGCATCGTTTCAAAATTACCTGAAACCAAGGGCATGGCACCGATATCGGCAACGTTTATGGTGGTAGCGTTGCTAAGCTGGTTTTGTTTATTGGTAATGTTTACCTGCTCCAATTCGTTAATATTGGCTACCAGATTAACTTTTTGCAATATCCTTGCCCCAGAACGTTCGTTAAATTTGATGGTTTGGGGCTGATAACCCAAGAGGGAATATTTAATACTAAAGGATTTGGATTTTGAATAAATGGTATATACACCAAATTCGTCGGTTACAGTTGATTGTGCCTGTCCTAATACGATAACGGTAACTTGCGCCAGCGGAAGCTTTTCTTCATTTTGCACGATCCCTGAAACCCTAACCAGCGGTTGGGCAACAGCTAAACCGCAACCGGCAATGATAAGCAGAAAGAGCAGCCGTAATTTGAGCATTTTTAGTATCAACAGGTATTTGTTTGGCAATAAAAAGTATCAGCATTTATTGCTGCAAAAAATACTCATTATCATCAGAACAATTTAGCAATAAAACTATTAAATACTCACACTATTATGGGTTAATTGTTTCATCTCAGAAATGGTTGCTGTAGGGCTTTCAGTGGCAAAAATTGCATTTCCTGCTACAAAAGCATTGGCACCTGCAGATACCAGTGCAGCTATATTCTGCAAGCCTACCCCACCATCTACCTCAATAATTAAATCGTCATTAATGCCTTTAATCAATGCCTTCAGATCCTGTATTTTTTTATAGGTGTTGTGAATAAAAGCCTGACCGCCAAAACCGGGATTAACAGACATAATCAGCACCAGGTCCAGGTCTTCAATTACATCCTGCAATAAAGTAACTGGTGTATGTGGATTTAATGCCACCCCCGCTTTGCAGCCCGATGCCTTTATCAATTGAATGCTACGATGCAAGTGTGTACAGGCTTCGTAATGAACAGTAATGCGGTCTGCTCCTGCTTTCGCAAAATCACCAATATATTTATCAGGTTCCACAATCATTAAATGAACATCAAGGGGTTTGGTTGCATGTTTTTTAACAGCAGCCATGATCGGAAAACCAAAAGATATATTCGGAACAAAAACACCATCCATCACATCCACATGAAACCAATCGGCTTCACTCTGGTTAATCATTTCAATATCGCGTTGCAAATTGCCAAAATCGGCCGAAAGTATGGATGGGGCTATAATGTATTTCATATTTAGGTATTAATCCTTTCAATAATGCGAATAAATCGCTTTCATATTGCATAAGCAAAGTCTAAAAGCAATCGTCACTCTGAATTTATTTCAGGGTCTTAATAACAGGTAAGATGCTGAAATAAATCCGATAACTATCGGATCAGCATGACGAATTGGTAAGAATTTCCTTTTTCGTAGCAATACTGCAAGTTACAAAAGAACCATGAAAGTTTTTAGTGAGAAGCATTCAAGTTATCATTTCATGTCAAAGAAAAGCTTCTATATGTAGGCTTAAAAATATATTATTCATTTGGAATGCCTGTCTTCTTCGTGGTTTTTGACTGTATTTAAATAAGTTAAGATTAATTTTCTTTTTTCTCTATTACTCATCTTGTGCTTTAACAGATCAAAAAAAACGTTTATATATAGCAGCTCATTATCCTCAACATAATAAGTTAAAATTTGTGGTTTTGTAATCTTCGATTTTTCGTAAGCTCCTTTTAATGTTTTGCTATTTTCGTCCCAAGTATATTTTACAATAGTCGAATCGCTTAACAAATCATTTAACTTCCATTCATCTTTATGTTTCCATTCACGAAAGCCATGATTATAAATCATCTTTAAAGTCAAAGGATTAGTTTTAAGTTTAATAGACTCCAACCATTTCACACGCGGCCCCCAAATATCATCTTGAGAATTCCCATTAGAAAGTTCATTCAATACAGGTATGAAACGATTATTATAGTATTTGTAGAAATTTAAATTATTCCACCAAATCCCCGAACCTGTAATATAATCTTCTCTATAATAAACAATCGTTTTACCATCTCTATCTGTATAATAATTAAGTTCAAGACCATAATGATTGTACACCGATTTCTTCGCCAGCAGTGAATCAGCATTAAAGAAATAAAGATTCGTTCTTTCACGGACCCGATCTTCATCAAAAGAAATTGCAAACTCCTTTTTATTTCTACTCCCCTTACCAAAAGCATAAAATTTAACCGGAATATTTTTTTTACCCAGATAAATACTGTCGAGTTCTATTTTACCAAAGATTTTTTCAGCTTGATCAATCTTTATTGATCTCTGTTTAATAGCCGTTTTTAATGTACTATATTCTAATTCATTTAACTTCCGGTTAATTTGTTGAATAGCTAAAAACACAGAATCGGCATAAAAAGAAGTTTTTTTCACCAATGAATCAGTTGAAAGCCTTCCAACACTATCCATAAAGGCAATCAAGCTTTTTTCGCTGAAATTAATTACTTTGTTTTCGAAGGTTCTCGATGTATTTTTTTTATTGGTGTTGCCTTTTGATTTATGCTCTTGTTGGTTGCAAGCCATAATCAAAACTAAAAATAACAAAAGCAGTGCGGTATTCTTCATAATAGAGAAGCGATTTAGAACTCAATAAATCTAAGAAAACGTTTCACATTAAACAAAAAACCCTTTCAGCTAACTGAAAGGGTTTTCGTTATTGAGATGCTGAAACAAGTTCAGCATGACATTTACCTAATTAAGCTTTTGGTGCAGCTGGTTTTTCAGGTCTTGGTAATAAAACTTTACGTGAAAGTTTCATTTTACCTTGTTTATCGATGTCTAACAATTTAACCTCGATTTTATCACCTTCTTTTAACACACCATCCATGGTTTCTAAACGCTCCCACGAAATTTCAGAGATGTGTAATAAACCATCTTTACCTGGCATTACTTCAACAAATGCTCCGAAAGGCATAATTGATTTTACTTTACCCTGGTAAATTTCGCCAATTTCTGGTTTAGCTACAATGTTACGAATACGGGTAACTGCTGCATCAATTGATGCTTTATTATCAGCAAATACCTCAACAATACCTTTTCCATCAACTTCTTCGATAGAGATAGATGCGCCGGTTTCGCGTTGCATTTCCTGAATAATTTTACCTCCAGGGCCGATAATTGCACCAATAAATTCTTTATCAATAGTTAAAGAAACAATACGTGGAGCATGTGGCTTGTAATCCTCATTCGGCTGGCTGATGGTTTTCTTCATCTCGTTTAAGATGTGTAAACGACCTTCTTTAGCCTGCAATAAAGCTTTAGTTAAAACTTCGTATGATAAACCATTGATTTTTAAGTCCATTTGACAAGCAACAATACCATTTTCGGTACCAGTTACTTTAAAGTCCATATCACCTAAGTGATCTTCATCACCTAAGATATCAGAAAGGATAGCATATTTACCAGTTTTCTCGTCGGTAATTAAACCCATTGCGATACCTGAAACCGGAGATTTGATTTTAATACCGGCATCCATTAATGCTAATGTACCCGCACAAACTGTTGCCATTGATGACGAACCATTTGATTCTAAAATATCAGAAACAACACGGATAGTATAAGGATTTGCCTCACCTTGTGGTAATACTTTTTTCAAAGAGCGTTGTGCTAATGCACCGTGACCAATTTCGCGGCGACCTGCACCTCTGTTTGGTCTTACCTCACCAGTTGAAAAACCAGGGAAGTTATAGTGCAATAAGAATTTTTGGTAACCATTAAAGAAAGCACCATCAATCATTTGCTCATCATCTTTACTACCTAATGTAACGGTGGTTAAAGATTGTGTTTCGCCACGTGTAAATACAGCCGAACCGTGTGCTGCAGGTAAATAACCTACTTCACTCCAAATTGGACGGATCTCAGTTGTTTTACGACCATCTAAACGGATACCTTCATCTAACAATAGATTTCTGATCGCATCGTACTGAACATCATGATAATAATGTTTAGCCATTGCTTTAGTTAAATCAGCAGTATCTTCAGGCATTGCTTCGAAGAATTCGTTAATAATTGCAGTGAAGCCAACTTTACGCTCATCTTTGTTCGAACCAGATTTTGCTAATGCATATACTTTATCGTAAGTATCGGCATAAACTTTTGCTTTTAAATCAGCATCGTGGTCTTCGTGGTTGTATTCGCGTTTTACAGTTTTACCTGTAGCTTCAGTTAATTCAACCTGGATAGCACATTGTTTTTTAATGGCATCGTGTGCAAATTTCAATGCCTCAACCATTTCATCTTCCTGAATCTCGTCGCACTCGCCCTCAACCATACCGATATCGTTAGCCGAACCAGCAACCATAAACTCTAGAGTTGCGCGCTCTAAATCACTGGCATATGGATTGATTACCAATTTACCATCGATTTTAGCAACACGTACTTCAGAAATCGGACCGTTGAAAGGAATATCTGAAACTGATAATGCAGCCGATGCAGCTAAACCAGCTAAGCAATCAGGCATGATATTTTTATCAGCAGAAATTAATGAAATCATCACTTGTGTATCAGCGTGATAATCTGAAGGGAACATTGGACGTAAAGCCCTGTCAACCAAACGAGAGATTAAAACCTCGTAATCAGATAATCTTGCCTCACGACGTAAAAAGCCTCCCGGAATACGACCTGTAGCCGCATATTTTTCCTGATAATCAACCGATAAAGGTAAAAAATCAGTACCTGGTTTAGCACCAACTGTTGATACTACTGTTGCTAACAACATGGTATCGCCCATTTTTACTACTACCGAACCGTCAGCTTGTTTAGCCAGTTTACCAGTTTCAATTTCTACAATTCTGCCATCGCCCAAGTCGAACGATTTTTTTATTACATTCATTTAAATAGAATTATGGTGTGTTTTCCTCTTTCTACACACCTTTGTTTATATATGTTTTTGTTTTTGCAAACGAAGATAGAATTAAAAAATCTATCTATGATAATCCCCTGCTATTTTTTTTGCAGTAAAGTAAAAAGCCATCCTCTAAAGAATGGCTTTTCTGATAAACTTGCGCTTATTTTTGTTTAATGATATCACGCAACTGAAGAGTTTTGATGATAGCACGATAGCGCTCAATATCTTTTTTGTATAGGTAAGCCAAAATACCGCGGCGTTTACCTACCAATTTTTGAAGTGACAACTGTGTAGAGAAATCTTTACGATTTTTCTTTAAGTGTTCTGTTAAGTGCGCAATACGGTATGTAAATAACGCTACCTGACCTTCTGCAGAACCAGTGTTGGTTTCTACTTCGCCGTGTTGTTTAAAGATTTCGGCTTTCTTTTCTGGACTTAAATACATTTCTTGAATAATATTAAAGCAATAAATTAATTAATTGTGGCGCAAAGATAAAGCTATTTTTGGTTAAAAGCAAATGACAGTGCAGATACTTTTTTAGTTCTTAATCCCCTGATTATTAGCGTAAATATTTAATCGTTAATGAGAATGAATCCTGAAGTTTTTCTATTTTAGGACTTAGACACCATTAATACCCCAAAATGCAAAAACCGAAAGTTAGCAAAGAACCCAAATTATCATTAAATACCGTTGTTGGAGTATGTGCAGTTGTAACAAGTATTTGCGCAATAATTATAACATTATACCAAACCAGATTACAACGAACTCAGCAATATGCATCAGTAAAACCGTTATTAATGAGCTATTCCAATAGCTTTTCTGAAAAAAACAACGATAAAGTTCAATCCTATCATTACGAACTTCTGATTACAAACCAAGGTTTAGGGCCAGCAATTGTATCCGATTATGCATTTTATTATAAGTCTAAGCCTTATCAAAACATAGCCGAAATTCTTAAACAAATAAAAACCGATCACAAACTAGATTCAACAAAAGCGGTAATGCTTACAAATTTATGGAAAAATGAAGTGCTACCTGTTGGTGAAAGATTAAGTTTAATCAAAATAGATGATGAATACCTGGGGCCATTGATCGAAAAGTCTGATATTAAAATTATGGTTCAATATAAATCGCTTTATGAACAAGAATGGAGGTTTATGAGTAATGATAAATCCGGGCCGAAGGAAATAAATTAATTTTATTAAATCAATCTCCGTTTTTTTAAATCGGTCGATACACTCCCGGCCTTTCCATGATCTTTTATTTAAATTTATGGTTTTGAATCTGCAACTTAGCTGGAGAAACCCATAAGGTTTGTAAAAGAACACCTACTATGTCGGGTTTAGAAAACTTAAGGCAAAGCAAGAAACTTAATTTCGCTTATTAATGCGTTCCAACTCTAAAACATCAAGTTGATCTTTCGGTCTATTCGTTGCTCTTTTATTATCCAATAAGTGATTATAGTGCAGAAACCTCACTTTAACACCATTGATTTCGTCTACTGTAGCCATTTCAAAGTATTCATCAAACTTAGTCTTATCTAACCCTGGAATATCGGTCATTAAATCTGCATACATACCATCATCCATTAAAACTTCACAGTAGCCAGCAATAATAGGCACATCCAATAACATATCGTATCTGCCATATCCCATTTTATCAAGTGCATAAATCAGATTCTGCCTGTTATCTTTTGTGTCTTTAAGATAGATATCTATCACTGGTAGTGCGATTATAACCGTATCGGTTAACGGCAAAACCACCAACAATCAAATAATTAACGTTAAACTGCCCAAATGTCGCCAACAACAAAAGCATTTCAGGATTTTCTTTATCAAAAGACATAGAAGAAAATTATACGGTCGGTTTGCGGATCACTAACCCTTTGCCTTGAGGCGATTTTAAAGGCTTACCACCATTCATGGCAACAGAAATGTGGTTGAGCTGCAACACAGCAAAGAAGCTATGTACGGAGGTTCGGTTTAGATAAACACTTTCACGCGCTTCAACAATTGTTTCGCGTGGAATACTTGTGTCATATAGCTTTAACCTGCCCATCTATCAAAAATACGAAAAAAGAGCAATAAAAATATACAATTGTATACTTTTGCACAAAACATTTACCCTTGGAAAAGAATCAATACAGCATCTTTGAAAGCGAATTGCGCGTACGTCCGGATGATATAGACATGTTTAACCATGTGCACAACAGTAAATATTTGGATTATGTATTGGCTGCACGTTACGAGCAGATGGAAAAATTTTACGGAATGCCTTGGGAACATTTCACCAAATTAGGCTTAGGCTGGGTGGTAAGCCGCGTTGATATCAATTTCAAGCGCCCCCTGTTGATGAACGATTTGATGCTGATCCGCACGGGAATTTTAACCATGCACGAAAAAGGTTGCTCAGTGCAGTTCGAAATCATTAACAAAAAAACCGGCAAGGTAGCTTCTGATGGCATTTTTGACTACGTATTAATTGACCTGAATACCAACAGAGGCACTAAGGTTACTGAGGAAATGATCAAAGCTTACAGTATTTAAAGGTTTATTGGATTACACAGATCATTTGCTTGAAGATATCAATCCGTGAGTTCCGTGACTCCGTGGCAAATTAACCATCAGAACTTTTAAAGTTAAACCAACTGTCTGTGAACCGTAGATTATGAATTAGTGTATAAATTAGTTGCGCAGATTAACCATCAGAACTTTTAAAGTTAAACCAATGGTCTGTGAGCCGTATGGATTAGTGTATAAATTAGTTATGCAGGCGTTTTGATCAAAATATTAATCCGTGAGTTCCGTGCCTCCATGGCAAAATTAACCACCAACTAAAATAATCGTCCTCAAAATTTGACGTTTAGAATTTTTCTTTATCTTTGATCTATCAAAAAGACCAGTACCATGATAGTATCTGCAATCCGTTTGAGGTTCTAAATACCGAGGATTCCCTCCGATTTTAATTTTAGGTATGTGCGCGTAATGCGTATCATTTGGTTTATTCATTACATTTTAACTTTATTATATGTCACAGTCCATAAAGACAAAGGGCAAACTATCTTCTTTTTTCGAGCTGCTCGTGCAGGCTATAAAGGGCCACGAGGTCGACCTAACAGCTATTAGTATCAAAAGGGCCATTATTTTACTGGCAATCCCCATGATGCTTGAAATGGCCATGGAATCTGTTTTCGCACTGGTTGATTTATATTTTGTTGGCCATTTGGAAAATAGCAGTAACGCGATACAAACCGTTGGTTTAACAGAATCTGTATTAACTATTATTTATTCGCTGGCTATCGGTTTAAGTATGGCCGCTACGGCTGTTGTAGCCCGCAGAATAGGTGAGAAAAACCCTGAAGCTGCTTCAAAGGCAGGTATGCAAACTATTTTAATTGCCGTAAGCGTTAACCTCATTATCAGTATTTTAGGCTTAATTTATGCCCGCGATATTTTATTGCTGATGGGCGCAACTACAGTAACCGCCGACCACGGTACTTCATTCGTGCGCATTATGATGGGCGGTAGCATCATTATTGTTTTGCTGTTTCTAATTAATGGTATTTTCAGGGGTGCCGGAAATGCCGCCATAGCCATGCGAAGTTTATGGATCGCAAATATTGCCAACATTATTCTCTGCCCTGTTTTCATCAACGGTTTTGGCCCGATACCTGCATTTGGTTTAACCGGTGCTGCTATTGCCACTACCATTGGTCGGGCTTTGGGTGTAACCTACCAGGTTTACAACCTTTTTAACGGTAAAAATGCATTAAAAATCAGCATCAGTCATTTTATTCCCGATTGGGAGCAGATTAAAGCCATTGTAAAAATTGCGGCACCGGCCATTTTCCAGTTTGTAATTGCGAGTTGCAGCTGGGTGTTTTTGGCTGAACTGGTGGCCACTACAGGTGGCGATACAGGCTCGGCAGGTTACCAAACCGCTCTGCGCTTAATGATGTTCTTTATGCTACCAGCCTGGGGTTTAAGCAATGCTGCTGCCACCCTGGTTGGGCAGAATTTAGGTGCCGGACATATAGACCGTGCTGAAAAATCTGTTTTCCAAACCTTAAAATACATTATAATTTTCATGGCTGTGGTGAGTGTATTGTTTTTAACCTGTGGCCATTTGTTTGCAGCGTTTTTTACAGCCGATATGCAAGTGATTACCGTTGCCAGTAAAGCGCTTAAAATTTTAAGTATTGGTTTTGTTATTTACGGTGCAGCCATGGTTTTTAGCAGTGCGTTTAATGGTGCCGGCGACACCTGGACACCTACCAAAATTAATGTTTTTGCTTTTTGGCTTTTCCAGATTCCTTTAGCCTACTTTTTGGCCAGGTTTTTAGAAATGGGACCAACAGGCGTATTTATAGCAATACCAACCGCCGAAGCAGGTATCGCTGTAGCTGCATACATCCTGTTTAAAAAAGGCAAGTGGAAGAAAATCAAGGTTTAGTTTATTAAACACGGATAAACACAGATCGACCAATGTTATCTGTGTTTATCCTGTTTATCAGTAATTAATGCAGCTTCCGACTTCACGTTGGAAGAGCATTGAAAATAAAGTCAGGATAAAGTTTAAGAAAGCTAACACAGCCGAAGAACCACTGTTTTTGCTTTCCAAAACAATAAAAATTCAGCCATCACAGCATTCCATTTTCCCTCTTACATTTTCCATTAAAAAACATATCTTTGCGCAAAGATGAAGCATATACGTAATTTTTGCATTATTGCACACATCGACCATGGTAAAAGTACCCTGGCTGATAGGTTATTAGAATATACAGCGACGATTTCGCAGCGTGAAGCGCAGGCGCAATTGCTCGATAATATGGATTTGGAGCGCGAGCGGGGCATTACAATTAAAAGTCATGCCATACAAATGAACTATAAAGTTGGTGGTGAAGAATATGTTTTTAACTTGATCGACACACCTGGGCACGTAGA
Organism: Pedobacter ghigonis; assembly: GCF_903166585.1. Classification (GTDB taxonomy): domain Bacteria; phylum Bacteroidota; class Bacteroidia; order Sphingobacteriales; family Sphingobacteriaceae; genus Pedobacter; species Pedobacter ghigonis. The sequence goes on along the minus strand of NZ_CAESCM010000003.1, from coordinate 79,685 downwards.
TTTTTCTTACGAGGTTTCACGTTCAATTGCTGCCTGCGAAGGCGCTTTGCTGATCGTTGATGCTTCGCAAGGTATACAGGCCCAAACCATTTCGAACTTATACCTGGCTTTAGAGCACGACCTTGAAATTATCCCGATTTTAAATAAAATGGATTTACCGGGCGCAATGCCTGAAGAGGTTAAAGACCAGATAATTGATTTAATAGGTTGTGACCGTGATGATATTATTCCTGCTTCTGGTAAAACCGGAATGGGAATCCCTGAAATTTTACAAGCAATTGTAGACAGAGTTCCAGCTCCTGTTGGTGATGCTGAAGCTCCATTACAGGCATTAATTTTCGACTCTGTATTTAATTCATTCAGAGGAATCATTGCTTATTATAAAGTAGTAAACGGCGAAATTAAAAAAGGCGACAAAGTAAAGTTCATCAATACAGGTAAAGAATATCTGGCTGATGAAGTTGGTATTTTGAAACTGGATATGGCTCCACGGAATGTGGTTAAAACTGGTGATGTGGGCTATATTATTTCCGGCATTAAAGAAGCGCGAGAAGTAAAAGTTGGTGATACCATCACAACAGTTGCCAGACCGGCTGAGGGTGCTATTCAAGGCTTTGAAGAAGTTAAACCAATGGTATTTGCCGGTATTTACCCGGTTGATACCGAAGATTTTGAAGAATTACGCGAAGCGATGCACAAGTTGCAGCTAAATGATGCTTCTATCGTTTTCGAACCGGAAAGTTCTGCAGCTTTAGGCTTTGGTTTCCGTTGTGGTTTCCTGGGCATGTTGCACATGGAGATTATTCAGGAACGTTTAGAGCGTGAATTCGACATGACGGTAATTACGACAGTCCCCAACGTATCGTACATTGCGCATACAACCAAAGGTGTCGAAATTGTTGTAAATAACCCATCTGATTTACCAGACCCAAGCAAACTGGATTCTGTTGAAGAACCTTTTATCAAAGCCAATATTATTACCAAGGCTGAGTTTGTCGGTCCGGTAATGTCGCTTTGTATCCAAAAACGTGGTATTATTGTTAATCAATCCTACTTAACATCGGATCGTGTAGAATTGGTTTTCGAAATGCCAATGGGCGAAATTGTATTCGATTTTTATGATAAACTGAAAACCATTTCTAAAGGTTATGCATCTTTCGATTATCATCAGGTTGGTTACCGTAAATCGGATTTGGTTCGTTTAGATATGTTAATTAATGATGAACCTGTTGATGCATTATCTTCATTGATTCACCGCAGTAACGCTTACGATTTCGGTAAGAAAATCTGTGAGAAATTAAAGGAACTGATCCCACGTCAGCAGTTTGAAATTAAAATCCAGGCTTCTATCGGTGCTAAAGTTATTGCCCGCGAAACATTGAGCGCTTTACGTAAAGATGTAACCGCGAAATGTTATGGTGGTGATATTTCCCGTAAACGTAAGTTATTGGAGAAACAGAAAAAAGGTAAAAAACGCATGCGCCAGGTGGGTAACGTAGAAATCCCACAATCTGCATTTATGGCGGTTTTGAAGTTAGACTAAAAATAGAATCAAGTGTAAAGTATCAAGTTGCAAGCAATTGAAATCTTGATACTTTATACTTGCTACCCCGATATTTAAACATGAAACTATTAGACGGTAAATACGTATCAGAAAAAGTTAAAGTTCAGATTGCCGAAGAAGCAGCTGAGTTTTTGAATAAAACAGGGCGCAAGCCGCATTTAGTTGCCATTTTAGTAGGTAACGATGGTGGCAGCGAAACTTATGTGGCAAGTAAGATGAAAAACTGTGAGAAGGTAGGTTTTAAATCTTCTCTTCACCGTTATGACAACTCGGTTACAGAAGCTGAACTGCTGGCTAAAATTGAAGAAATTAACCAGGATGATGATGTAGATGGCTTAATTGTTCAATTACCGCTACCTAAACACATCGACCCTGAAAAAGTAACTGAAAAGATCGATTACCGCAAGGATGTAGATGGTTTCCACCCCGTAAACCTGGGCAGAATGATGCGCAATTTACCATGCTTTATTCCGGCAACGCCTTACGGTATTTTGCTCATGTTACAAGAATACAATATCGATACAACCGGCAAGCACTGCGTTGTGGTTGGCCGCAGTAATATTGTGGGTAGCCCAATGAGTATTTTAATGGCCCGTAATGCAAATCCGGGAAACTGTACCGTAACACTTACCCACTCGCGTACAAAAGATTTAAAAGAACAGGTTTTGCAGGCCGATATCGTAATAGCAGCTATCGGTAAAAAGAACTTTGTTACAGCTGATATGGTTAAACCAGGTGCCATTATTATCGATGTGGGCATTAACCGCGAAAATTCTACTGAAACCAAATCGGGCTTTAAATTGTATGGCGATGTCGATTTCGACAATGTTGCGCCAATATCATCTTACATCACTCCGGTACCAGGCGGCGTAGGTTTAATGACCATTGTAGGTTTATTGAAGAATACATTGGCATCGGCAAGGAAAGAGATATATTCTTAAAGGTAGAAGGTTATAAGGCGGAAGGTTTAAGGTAAAACCCAATCCCCGAAAAATACTGGAAAGCGGTTCATTTTTGGATCGCTTTTTTAGTGTAAAAGCTTAAAGACTAAAGCGAAAAGTTTTAGTTTGGAGTTGGGAGTTTGGAGCCAGTTAACCAATTCAAACAATTAACCAGTTAACCCATAAAACAGTTTGGAGTTGGGCGCTTGGAGTTTGGAGCCAGTTAACCGATTTAAACAATTAACCAGTTAACCTACTAATAAACCAATCACCCCCAAAGTTTACTCCACCAGCTTTCTTCAAAGCCAATGTACAAGCCATCTTCCCTCAGTTCGGTTGGATAGATGCGAATATAATCTCCCTGCCCTTCTGCTCCTCTTCCGGTTTCGAGGCTGTACTCGTAACGGTGAATAGGACAAATCAAATTACCATTTTTACACCAGCCACCGCTAAAATGCCCCCCTGCATGCGGACAATGTGATTGGGTAGCGATAAGCTTGTCTTCATTATTGATTACACAGATCTGTTTGCCATCAACCGAAATGGTTTTAATGTCGTTGGCACGGGGAATCTGATTGTTATTTAAGGCTTTAAACCACTTCATACAGCTAAAATACGGCAAATAAATATCAGTATTATTTCATCTTTCTATTAAATTTCGAAATAGGAACTGCTTCCCCATATTTTTTTAAGATATTTGCATCCTCAAAAATGAAACAAGACATTCCAGAAGACGGCACATTACTTCCTTTAATGGAAGAATTTTACACCATACAGGGCGAAGGATTTAACACCGGCAAAGCGGCATATTTTATCCGTTTGGGCGGTTGCGATGTGGGTTGCCACTGGTGCGATGTAAAAGAAAGCTGGGATGCCGAAATGCACCCGCTAACCGCTTCGGATGTTATTGTAGAAAATGCCGACCGCTTTCCGGGTAAAGCCGTTGTAATTACCGGTGGTGAGCCTTTAATTTACAACCTCGATTACCTGACCAATAAGCTGAAAGAAAGAGGAATTCTAACCTTTATCGAAACTTCTGGTGCTTACCCGCTATCGGGCAACTGGGACTGGATTTGTTTATCACCCAAAAAATTTAAAGCGCCAAGGCCAGACATTACCCCTTTTGCCAACGAGCTGAAAGTAATTGTTTTCAATAAAAGCGATTTTAAATGGGCCGAAGAATATGCAGCAATGGTATCGCCGGGATGTAAGCTTTATCTCCAGCCTGAATGGTCAAAATCAAAGGAAATTACACCAATGATTATCGACTATGTGATGGCTAATCCAAAGTGGGAAATTTCTTTACAAACACACAAATTTTTAAATATTCCTTAAAAACAATACATTAGCTTTATAACCAAATGTTAATGTATGAGGTTTTGTCTGTTCCTATGTTTTAGTTTTTTGAGCTTTTGTGCATTTGCGCAAGGCTCGGGCAATAAAAAAGCACAAAATTCTTTTGAGAACGCAGGTGCTGCAATCCAAAAGCAGGATTTTGCAGGTGCTGAACAGTTATTGAAAAGTGCTGTTGAAAGCGATCCATTATTCCAAAATGCCTATATTGTTCTGGCAGGGGTTTACAAAATCCAGCGGAAATATCCCGAAGCTAAAGGAGCTTATCAAAAAGCCATACTCATTAATAAAAGCGTAAAACCGGAGGTTATTTTTGGCCTGGCAGAAACCGAATTTGCTACGCAGGATTACACCAAGGCAAAACAAGATTTCGACACCTTTTTAGCCCTCGATGCTTCATCCGATCGCGCTAAAAAAGCAAAGAAATACTTACTGGATTGCGATTTCGCCATTTCGGCGGTTAAAAAACCAGTAAAATATTCGCCTAGCAATCTCGGTGAAGGGGTAAATACAACAGATGCTGAGTATTTCCCTGCATTGACTGCAGATGGCGAAACCTTGATATTTACCCGACAGGTTAATGGCAACGAAGATTTCTGGACTTCGCAGTTTAAAAACAATACCTGGACTTCCGCTACGCCGTTATCAGCCAAAATAAATACCACCCGTTATAATGAAGGTGCACAAACCATTTCGCCAGATGGTAAATACCTGTTTTTTACAGGTTGTAACCGCCCCGACGGTTTAGGCAGGTGCGACATTTACGTTTCGCACCGCGAAGGCAAAGACTGGGGCGAGCCTTACAATGTGGGTAAGCCGGTAAACTCCGAATATTGGGAATCGCAACCCGCTATTAGTCCGGATGGCAGAACCTTGTATTTCATCAGCAACCGCCCCGGAGGGTCTGGTGGTTACGATATCTGGAAAAGCACCATTACCGACGACGCCAAGTGGGGACCAGCAGTGAACCTTGGTCCGGATATTAATACCGCTTACGATGAAAATACGCCTTTCTTACATGTAGATGGGAAAACTCTCTACTTCTCTTCAGATGGATGGCCGGGTTTTGGCAACAAGGATATTTACTACAGCCGCATGGATGACAGCGGAAAATGGCAGAAACCGGTTAATATTGGTTATCCCATTAATTCGTTCGATGATGAAAGTGGTTTGGTAGTAAGCGCCGATGGAAATTTTGGCTTGTTTTCGTCTAATTTAAAGAATGGCTTTGGTGCGCAGGACATTTACAGTTTTGGCATTCCGGAGCAAGCCAGACCTGCTAAAATTACCTACGTTAAAGGCATAGTAAGAGATAAAGACACTAAAAAAACCATCGGAAGCAACGTTCAGGTAATCGATCTTAAAACCAACAAAACCGTTTTTGATGATTATACCGATCCTGAAACGGGCGAATTCCTTGCGGTAATGCCCATAGGAAGCGATTATCTGTTTAATGTAAACGCTGAAGGTTACCTGTTTTATTCAGAAAATTTCGAGCTCAAAGCCGCCGACATTAACAAACCCTACCAGATAACAGTAGAGATCGAAAAAATAAAACAAGGTGGTAACGTAACCCTTCGCAATATCTTTTTCGACACCAATAAATTTAACCTCCTACCCGCTTCCATCCGTGAGCTCGATTTATTAATTGAGTTCCTGCACCAAAATGAATCGGTTAATATCGAAATTCAAGGACATACAGACAATGTGGGCGACGATAAACTGAACGAGAAATTATCTTTTAACCGCGCCAATGCAGTGTACGATTACCTGATTAAAAACCAGATTGATGCCAAAAGGCTGACTTTTAAAGGCTTTGGCGCAAGCAAGCCAATTGCGGATAATAAAACTGAACTGGGCAGGAAAAATAACAGAAGAACCTCTTTCGTGATTACGAAGGTTTAATGTAATTCTGAGGAATAATTTATTGCATAAAAATCAATACCAGTGAGAGTCCCTTCGGAGTCGTCATTGCGAGGCAAGAAGCAATCTTACTACTATGGGAGGGTAAGCAATACTTCAATTTCAACTAGCGATCGTTGTAAGATTGCTTCGTCGTTCCTCCTCGCAATGACGATTATTTTATATATCTGTCAATGGTAAGGTAGAGAAGAACCTCCCTCAAATGAAACACATTCTGCAAAAGATGCTTCATTGCATTCAGCATTACAATAATCGTGAAATCACATCGCCATAGCTTTAAGATTCCCGCCTGCGCGGGAATGACGGCCTACATTTGCTAGAGGTGAGTGTTCTCACACGCCTGATAAGGACTGAAGGAAAGCAATAAAGCATTGGCATGGAGATTAAAACAGCATATAAAGTTTTTATTTCGGTTGGTGTTGACACCAACCGATAGATCAATACCCTGTGCTAATTTGAAATGACGATCCCTATCTAAAACGCTTCCCTTTTTAATACCCTGATTTCCGATCCTTCTGCCAGCATCACTGAATCAGGTTTTGCCTGGTTTAAAAAGGCAAATTCATCACCGTAATTAAGTCCGAAATCTACCGATATACTATAATCTTTAACTGCATAGGCTTTCCAGCGTGGGTGCTCTACTCCATATTCTGAAGTATGCTGGTTGTCAATTTTAGTGTAACCCCAGTAGTGTTCGGTGATAAATTCGGCCTCACTTCCTACTTCGATATCTTTGGCTATTGGGTCTGCAGTAACAGAAAATTTATTCCACGTTTCGTTTTTCCAATGATAAGCTACCTCCAGCTGATGCTCCTGTTCAATCCAGATATGTTTCATGGGCAGGGTTTGGTAGTTCTCTTTGTAAAGCGTATTGGCTACAAAAGTAATCGCCGGCTTAGGTACAAATTCTTTAATAAATACCACGCCACGTTTCCATTCATCTCCCGCTTTAAACCTCACGTAAAACCTCAGGTTTACTTCTTCAAAAGTACTATGAAAAGGAATATTGAAGCCAAGCAGCCTTACGTCGACAAACATAAATCCAACCAGGCTAACATAATATTTCCCCTCCCAACTATCCAGTTCAGTATTAGGCGGTAAATATTTTAAAAGAATTTCCTTATCCACAGCATACTGTGCAAGTGCAAGCTTACGCCACTCTGCAGTTAAAAAAACTCCTTTGTTTGAAACCATTACAAAACCGCTTGTCTGATACGGATCAGTTTGGTTAAAGTTTCTTCAAGCAAATCTAAATGCAGCATATTGGCACCATCTGATTTCGCATTAGCCGGATCGGGATGTGTTTCGATGAACAGGCCATCGGCACCAACGGCAATAGCTGCTTTGGCAATGGTCGAAATCAATTCGGGTTTACCACCAGTAACGCCGCTGCTTTGGTTGGGCTGCTGCAAGCTATGCGTACAATCCATTACCACGGGTACGCCAAAACTTTGCATTTCGGGTAAACCGCGATAATCAACTATTAAATCCTGGTAACCAAAAGTATTGCCCCTGTCGGTTAAAATCACTTTATCATTACCAGCTTCTTTAATTTTCTCTACCGCAAATTTCATTGAACCAGCCGATAAAAACTGGCCTTTTTTAACGTTAACTACTTTCCCGGTTTGGGCTGCTGCAATTAACAAATCAGTTTGGCGACATAGGAACGCCGGAATCTGCAACACATCTACATAAGCTGCTGCCATAGCCGCTTCGTCACTTTCATGAATATCGGTTACCGTAGGCACACCAAATTCGCGGCCAACCCTTTCTAAAATCCTTAAGGCCTTTTCGTCGCCAATGCCTGTAAAAGAACTGCCTTTGCTTCTGTTGGCTTTGCGGTAAGAACCTTTAAAAATATAAGGGATTTGAAGTTTATCGGTAATGGTAATAATCTTCTCTGCAATACGCATGGCGATTTCTTCGCCTTCAATAGCACATGGACCAGCCATTAAAAAGAAATTTCCTGAATCTGTATTTTTTATTTTATCTAAGTAGTTAAGCATGGATGATGGGTGATGAATGATGTAAAATGTTAGATGGAAGATGTTTGATGGAAAATTAAAAGAAGATGGGAATCATAACTGGATACATAATCCATGTTACCACTCCCATCTTACATTAATTCCCTAGTTCTGACATGAATTTAATGCGCATCAGTTGAATTTCTTCGCGCGTGTAGTCAGTTTCGCCAAGCTCGTTTAAGGCTTCATCAATAGAATCGCTTTCTGCTGCCCTGAAATAATCAAAAACTTCATCCTGTCTGTCGTCGTCAATTACTTCATCAATGAAATAATTCAGGTTGAGTTTTGTTCCGGAGTTTACAATCGATTCTACCTCCTTCAGGATTTCCTCGTAGGTGATGCCTTTTGAATCTGCAATATCTTCTAGACCTATCTGCCTGTCGATATTCTGAATGATAGATACTTTCATTTGCGATTTATTGGCCTGAGTTTTAATAATCAGGTCGATAGGGCGCTCAATGTCGTTATCCTCTACATATTTTTTAATCAGTTCGATAAAAGGTGTGCCGAATTTCATCGCCTTTCCTGAGCCTACACCCGAGATCTGACGAAGTTCATCCATAGCGATTGGGTAATGCGTACACATTTCCTCTAGTGAAGGATCCTGGAATACGACAAATGGCGGAACGTTTTTCTGCTTGGCAATTTTTTTACGTAAATCTTTCAGCAGCGATAAAAGGTGCGTATCTAAAGCGCCTGTTCCCTGTTTAACGTCGTCATCATCATCGTCGGCACCACTTTCAATAGGCTCGTTTAAAATAAACTTCAGGCTATACGGATTAACAATAAAATCTTTTCCCTGTCTGGTTAATTTTAATAAACCATAATTATCGATATCCTTAAAAAGGAAATTATTTAGCACTGCCTGGCGCACAATCGATTTCCACATCAGTTCGCCGTCTTCTTTACCAATACCGAACTCAGGCACTTTGCTGTGTTCGTAAGCAATGGTTTGGGCGGTTTCTAAACCTAAGAAAACGTTCAGTAAGTGGGCATCATCAAACTTCTCGCCTGTTTTGTCGATGAATTTTAAAAGTGTAGATAACTGATTTTCAACATCAAACTGTTTTTTAGGCTTCTTGCAGTTATCGCACATGCAGTTACAGCCTGTTTCGTTAAAGTTTTCGCCAAAATAATGCAAAATCTGTTTACGGCGACAAACGCCCGATTCGGCATAATCAATTACTTCTTTTAATATCTGTGTACCAATTTCTCTTTCCGAAACCGGTTTATCTTTCATAAACTTAGCCAGCTTATCTACATCCTTTTGCGAGTAGAAAGCAATACAAACCCCTTCGCCGCCATCACGTCCGGCCCTGCCCGTTTCCTGGTAATAGCCTTCCATGCTTTTAGGCACATCGTGGTGAATTACAAAACGTACATCCGGTTTATCGATCCCCATACCAAAGGCAATAGTAGCTACAATCACCTCGGCATCTTCCATCAAAAACTTATCCTGTGTTTCTGCCCTCACTTTGGGGTCTAAACCTGCGTGGTATGGCAAAGCACTAATACCGTTTAAGTTTAAAGCTTCGGCAACTTCCTCTACTTTTTTACGGCTTAAACAGTAAATAATACCCGATTTACCGGGATTGGATTTAATGTACTTGATAATCTCTTTGGTAATATCGCGCTTGGGGCGGATTTCGTAAAACAGGTTCGGCCTGTTAAAGGATGATTTAAACAGGGTAGCTTCTGTCATCCCCAGGTTCTTCATAATATCCTGCTGCACTTTTGGTGTAGCAGTCGCCGTTAAAGCTATAATGGGAATATTATTGCCCAAACCTGCAATAACCTGTTTTATTTTGCGGTATTCCGGCCTGAAATCGTGCCCCCATTCAGAGATACAGTGTGCCTCATCTACGGCAACAAAAGAGATTTTAATCAGATTTAGAAATTCAATATTATCTTGCTTCGCCAGCGATTCGGGCGCAACATACAATAATTTGGTCTGACCGCTTAAGAGATCAGATTTAACTTGCGTAATTTCAGATTTATTGAGAGATGAATTCAGAAAATGAGCGATACTGTCATTTCCACCAAAAGCCCGCAATTGGTCTACCTGGTTTTTCATTAATGCAATTAACGGAGAAATAACAATTGCCGTCCCTTCGCTCATTAAAGCTGGTAACTGATAGCAAATCGACTTTCCTCCGCCTGTTGGCATAATAACAAATGTGTTATTGCCTTCTAAAATATTTGTTATGATCGACTCCTGATCACCCTTGAAATTGTCAAACCCGAAGAAATTTTGTAGGTTATCAAATAACGACTTTTTCACGTCCATTTTGTGTAATAAAATATGCGATGCTATTTTTCTATCCAAAATAACATAATTTTACAAGAATTTCAAGTATTAACAGACAATTATTTTCTCTTTGAAAAGTAAAAAATCAATTATACAATCGGCTGTAAGCACCTTAGAGCTCGAAGCAGCAGCAATATTAAACGTTGCCAGAAATATCAACAACGATTTTGAAAAAGTCGTAACCAGCATTTTACACTGCAAAGGCCGGGTGATTGTAACCGGAATTGGCAAAAGTGCCATTATTGCCCAAAAAATTGTGGCAACCTTTAATTCAACCGGTACACCAGCCATATTTATGCATGCTGCCGATGCAATTCACGGCGATTTGGGCATGATCCAGATAAACGATGTCATTATCTGCCTCTCTAAAAGTGGCAATACGCCCGAAATTAAAGTACTTGTTCCTTTGCTCAAAACATCGGGCAACCTTTTAATTGGTATGGTGGGCGAATTAGGCTCTTTCCTGGCCGAACAGGCAGATCTGATTCTGAACACAGCTTTCGAAAAAGAAGCTTGCCCGCATAACTTGGCTCCAACAACCAGTACCACTGCACAACTGGCCCTGGGCGATGCCCTGGCTATATGTTTACTGGAATGCCGCGAGTTTAACGAAACCGATTTTGCCAAATACCACCCCGGCGGATCATTGGGTAAAAAACTTTATTTGAAAGCGAGAGACCTGGCCCTATCCAACGAAAAACCATCCATTTCGCCAGAGGCCTCCGTAAAAGATGTGCTGATCGAAATTAGTAAAAACCGTTTGGGTGCTGTAGCTGTTGTAGATAACAACAACCATGTACTTGGGGTAATTACCGACGGCGATATCAGAAGGATGTTGGAAAACAACAATACGATTGAAAATTTAAAAGCCGAAGATATTATGGGCAAAACACCAAAGAGCATCCAGCATGATGCATTGGCAGTGGATGCCCTGGAGATTATCAAACAAAATAACATAACACAGTTGTTAGTTCTGGAACAAAACACTTACTTTGGCATCATCCATTTACACGATCTCTTAAACGAGGGGATTGTGTAATTTTAAAACATAAAATGAATAAAGATTATTATGCCTTAATTATGGCCGGCGGCGTAGGAAGCCGTTTTTGGCCGGTAAGCAAAACAGAATATCCAAAACAGTTTATTGATTTCTTTGGCATTGGTAAAACACTGATACAAAGCACCTATGACAGATTTTTAAAAATCTGTCTGCCTGAGAATATTTTTATTGTTACCAACGAAATTTATGTAAACCTTGTAAAAGAACAACTACCGCAGTTAAGCGAAAACCAAATATTAGCAGAGCCCTTACTCAGAAATACAGCACCATGTATTGCCTACGGAAGTTTTAAAATTGCCGAATTAAATCCAAATTCGACCATTGTGGTTGCGCCTTCCGATCATACTATTGCTGATATGGATGAGTTTATAAAATCGATCGGACAGTCTTTGGATGCTGCTTCGAAAAACGATTGCCTGATTACTTTGGGCATTAAACCGAACCGCCCGGATACAGGCTATGGTTACATACAGCATACAGATTACGTACTCAATACCGATACCGATTTACACAAGGTTAAAACTTTTACAGAAAAACCTAACCTAGAACTGGCCAAATCGTTTATTCAAAGCGGCGACTTTTTGTGGAATGCGGGCATTTTTATCTGGTCGTCTAAAGCTATTTTGAAAGCTTTTGAGAAACACTTGCCAGATATGTATGAGATATTTAATCTGGGCCGGGCTGATATGAATACAACAGGTGAAAAAGAGTTTATCAACAACGCTTATTTCCAGTGCACCAATATTTCTATCGATTTTGGTATTATGGAAAAGGCAGAAAATGTCTACGTGCTTCCAGCCGATTTTGGTTGGTCGGATTTGGGTACCTGGGCTTCGATTTACGAGATGGCAGAGAAAGATTATGTCGGAAATGCCGTTATCCCTTCAGAGCAGGTAATTATGTTTGACTCATCGAACTGCATGGTAAATGTACCTAAAGATAAGCTGGTGATTATGCAGGGTCTGCACGATTACATTGTAGTAGAAAACAATAATATGCTGATGATTTGCCCCAGAAACGAAGAGCAACGCGTTAAAGAATTCGTTGCAGAAGTAAAATCGCGCTTCGGAAATAAATTTATATAAGGATGGAAAATGGATGAGGTAAGATGGTTGATGGAGCGTAGTTCGATATCCCCCATTTCCCATTTTCCCTCTTCCATCTCACATTTTCCCTCTTACATCCTTACCTTACACCTTCCTCTGTCTGATCGCTTCGTATAAAATTACCCCGGCTGCTACTGAAACATTCAGCGATTCGATTTTTCCCGCCATTGGTATTTTAGCCAAATGATCGGCTACCCTAAGTAAGTCGTTCGAAATTCCTTCATCTTCTGAGCCCATTACAATTGCCGTTGGCATGGTATAATCAGGCGCATATATTAAATCGTTTGTTTTTTCCGTACAAGCTACCACCTGTAAGCCGCTATCCTGTAAAAACAAGCAGGTTTTATGCAGGTTGGCGTGACGGCAAATCGGAATATTAAACAAAGCACCAGCAGATGTTTTAATGGCATCGGCATTGATCTGCGCCGCATTTTTTAACGGCACTACAATGGCATGAACGCCAACACAAGCAGCCGTACGGGCAATAGCGCCCATGTTACGTACATCGGTTACACTATCTAAAACCAGAATCAGCGGCACCTCTCCTTTTTCAAAAACGGCAGGTACAATATCTTCAATATTTTGATAGGTAATGGGCGATATTACAGCAATAATCCCCTGGTGGTTTTTCTGCGACATCCGGTTCAGTTTCTCGATAGGAACCGAATTTAAAGGGATTAAGGTATCTTTTAAAAGTGCCTTCAATTCTAAAAACAATTCGCCACCTAAACCACGTTGCTGATAAATGGTTTCAATATCTCTTCCAGCCTTAACAGCCTCTATTACAGCCCTGATACCAAATATAAACTCATTATTCTCTTTTGCGCGTTGTGGTCTTCTAAAATTATCCATGTTTTGAAATTGTTAGGCAAAAGTATTCAAATAAAATGTTTTAGCCCTCATCAATATTATTCTTATTCACATTTAATTGTTCAAAAAAAATTATCCTGGCCAAAAGGCTTAAAAAAATCAATTTGATTATGCTTCAATTTGTTAACAAAGAGCTAGTAACTTATTCAAGCAAGCCCATCAAAATTTAACTACTTTTGTGGAATGAGTAACGATAATGAACAAGGCGGAAAAAACAGCTTCGCTGCCCGAAAGAGCAGACTGAGCAATACAGTGAGTTCGATGGGGAAAATCCCACCACAGGCACTAGACCTGGAAGAGGCAGTTTTGGGAGCACTCATGCTCGAAAAAGATGCCCTATCGGCTGTAATTGATGTTTTAAAGCCGGATGTATTTTATAATATCGCCCATCAAAAGATTTTTGAGGCCATCCACGTTTTGTTCCAAAAATCGAAACCTGTAGATATTTTAACCGTTACTTCCGAATTGCGCACCATGGGCGCGCTGGAGATTGTTGGTGGTGCATATTACATCACCAGCCTAACCAACAGGGTTGCTTCTGCTGCCAATATTGAGTTTCATGCCCGTATTATCTCTCAGAAATATATCCAGCGCGAGCTGATCAGGATATCGACTGAAATTATTACCAATGCTTACGAAGATACCACTGATATTTTCGATTTGCTTGACCAGGCTGAAAAAGGGCTTTTCGAAATTGCCCAGAATAACCTGCGAAGAGATACGCAGAAAATGGAGGATATCATTAAGCAGTCCTTAGCATCACTCGAAGAATTAAGAACAAAAACAGATGGTTTAACGGGGGTTCCAACCGGTTTTACAGGCTTAGATAGAATTACAGGGGGTTGGCAAAAACAGGATTTGGTAATTATCGCGGCTCGTCCGGCGATGGGAAAAACGGCCTTCGTACTTACCTGTGCACGTAACGCAACGGTTGATTTTGCCAAACCATGTGTGGTGTTCTCTTTGGAGATGTCGTCGGTTCAGCTGGTTAATCGTCTTATTTCGGGAGAAGCCGAAATTGAGCAGGAAAAAATCAGAAAAGGAAATTTACAGGAGTGGGAATGGCAACAGCTGCACAGTAAAATTGGCCGCTTAACCGAAGCTCCCCTATTAATTGACGATACCCCTGCACTAAATATTTTTGAGTTCAGGGCTAAATGCCGTAGGTTAAAATCGCAGTACGACATTCAACTGGTAATTGTCGATTACTTGCAGCTAATGCATGGTAAAGGCGAAGGTAAAGGTGGTGGTAACCGTGAGCAGGAAATCGGTAGTATTTCGAGGGCGCTAAAATCTGTTGCCAAAGAACTCGATGTGCCGGTACTGGCACTATCACAGTTAAGTCGTGCGGTAGAGAGTAGACCTGGTTTACAGGGAAAAAGGCCAATGTTATCCGATTTACGTGAATCAGGTTCAATTGAGCAGGATGCGGATATGGTATTGTTCTTATACCGCCCTGAATATTATGGTATTACCGAAGATGAGCAAGGAAGATCGCAGGCGGGTATTGGTGAGGTAATTATTGCGAAGCACCGTAACGGTGAAACCGGTATTGTACCGCTTAAATTCGTAGGTAAGTTTGTTAAATTCCAGGATCTTGAAGATGATTTTAATGCACCACCAAGTTCTTTTGCAGCCGATCCGGCAGCCGGAATGTACCCATCGCAAGATTTTGAAAAGCAAAGTAATGTGATTATCCGTCCTTCAAAAATGGATGATTATAGTGATGATGATCCACCGTTTTAATAATCAGTTGTCATCCTCAGCCTCCCAATGAATCGAAAAAGGTAGTCGAAGGACCCGGTTAACTAAATCCAGCTATGATCCTTGTAATCAGGATCACACCATAAATAAAAAGGCCTGTATTCTTATCAGATACAGGCCCTTTTCGTTTTTAACCAGACACTTCTCAAAATAATCAATATTAGTGACAGCCCCTCCGGGGTCTTCATTGCGAGAAGGCTTTTTCAGCCGACGAAGCAATCTTACAACGATCGCTGCTTATCAAGCGCATTAAGATTGCTTTGTCGTTCCTCCTCGCAATGACGAGTGTTTTATATATCTGATACACCTGTGATTTTTATTTATTTTTAAACCGCTTCACATTTTTTAGCTAAAACCTATAATTACAGGTCCCAGACATATAGAAACGTTTAAATTTCTGAGAAAAATGACAGCTCCTTCGGAGCCGAGAACCACGAAGTGCTCAACGACACTAAATCTATCTTTATAGATTTCTCCCCGCCTGTACGGGCAGGCATTCCGCCGCCGGTGAAAAACCGCCTGGCTCCAATCGAAATGATGATTCTGCTCAAATGGGCGGTGGGGACACCGCCCACTAGACACGCTATAGGTGGGTGTCCCCACCTACCTAGATCATTACAAGCTCGGAACATATATTTATTAACCAAAAACATATAATTATAAGCTCAGAGCATATATTGATTAAACAAAACATATAATTATAAGCTCGGAGCATATATTGATTAACTAAAAACATATAATTATAAGCTCAGAGCATATATTGATTAAACAAAAACATATAATTATAAGCTCGGAGCATATATTGATTAACTAAAAACATATAATTATAAGCTCAGAGCATATATTGTTTAGCTAAAAACCTATAATTAAAAGTTCGGGAGGTATGTTTCTCTATTGGGCGGTGCAGACACCGCTCAATAGCGCTTGCTAGAGGTGGGGGTCCTCACCCACCAGATAGATCATTATAGCTTCCGGAGATATTTTATTCTGATACTAAAACAAATAGGCTAGTAATATACCGGCCAATACGATAATTGGCGGGCTCACCTTTGTAAAGTTGAGTAACAAAAACGTAACCAGCATAATGCCTAAAAACAGCCAGTTAAAACCCATAGGAATTAACAGCAGAATAAACGCGGCAATAATAAAACCAACACTTACTGCATTAATACCCGAAAGGCTGTGCTTAATTCGCGAGATTTTTTTAAGGTCATCCCAAAAAGGTACGATAAACAAAACGAGAATTAATCCCGGTAAATTAACACCGATTACACCAATTAAACCGCCTAAAATCTGCCCCCATAGGCCATAGCCAAAATTTTTCATGCTTAATGCCCCCAGGTAGCTGGTAAAAGAGAAGGTTGGTCCGGGTAAGGCCTGTTGCAGCGCAAAACCCGATAAAAAACCCGAGGCATGCAGATAATGCTTCATCTCCACAAACTCGGTAAACATTAAAGGCACCAGCACCTGCCCGCCTCCAAAAACCAGTATGCCGTTACGGTAAAAATTCTCCAGTAAACGGATAGGCAAACTAAAAGGCGATGTACGGTTAATGATAGCGCCCACCAGGGCGAAAAGCAATAAGGCACCCAAAAAATAAATTAATTTCCGGGGATTAACGTTCGAAAACAGTTTAACCCTGAGTTCGGCTTCCTCTTTCGGGGTTTCGATGGCCGATGAGATCATCCCACCGATTAATATCGATAATGGAAAAACATAGGCATTACGCAAAACCAATGTAGCAATAACCGAAG
This sequence comes from Pedobacter ghigonis, assembly GCF_903166585.1. GTDB lineage: Bacteria > Bacteroidota > Bacteroidia > Sphingobacteriales > Sphingobacteriaceae > Pedobacter > Pedobacter ghigonis. The sequence continues at coordinate 63,018 of NZ_CAESCM010000003.1, read as the reverse complement.
CAATGGCCAGGAATATCGATACCTGAGAAGAAAGTACCTTTTTGCCCAGCTGCCAGGCACCATAAGCCACAATACCGAGGGCAATGGGCTGGATATATTCTAAAACTGCATTAAATTTTTGCTTCTGATCGAGCATGGCATAACTGATAGCAGCAAAAGTCATAATACTTGCCGTTGGTAAAATCCAGATCAGGAAGGTAATGATAGCCAGTTTCAGCTTTCCCACTTTCCAGGCTATACCTACCAATGTTTGCGTAGAGGCCGGTCCGGGCAATACCTGCGCCAACGCATTTAACTCCAAAAGCTCCTCTTCTGAGATAAATTTAGTGCTCTGTACAAAATATTTAAGCAATAAAGCCAGATGCGCCTGTGCCCCACCAAAAGAGGTGAATGTAAAAAAAATAACATTCCGGATAAACAGCCACTGCTTTTTGGCAGCAATAGGTTTGGGTTGCATTAATCTAAACTGATAACTGTAATTTACAAACTGTCAATTGATAACTGTTAACTGAAAATTGGGTTAATCATCTTCATAATCTAATCCTGCTGCCGAATTATAAGCGCCTTGCAATTCGGAGAAAGCATGCATATCGCGCTTATTTCGTGCTACCTGCATTCCCTTCTGGTAAATTTCAATCGCCTTTTCTTTCTGGCCATCTTTCTCCAGTAACTTGCCGAGGTGGTAATAGGTGCCTACGTAATCGGGATGCTGATCAGTTAACTGAAGGTAAAAAGAATAGGCTTTTTCTTTATCATTTTGCGCGTTATACTCTGTGGCTAAGGCATATAGTATAAACGGATCGTTGGGATCACTTTCTAAAAAATCTAATAACTTACTTAAACGGGTTGTTGACATTTTTATTCCTTGCTTTTTTAATTAAATTTGCAGAAAGACCTTATATAATAAACATATAACATATGAAAATATTAGTTTGTATCAGTAATGTGCCAGACACAACGACAAAAATAACTTTTACCAACGATAATACCGAATTCAATGCCGCAGGAGTACAATATATTGTTAACCCGTACGACGAAATTGCTTTAGCAAGGGCAATTGAGCTAACTGAAGGTGGTAAAGGAACAGTAACCGTTATCAATGTTGGCGAAGCCGCCAACGATCCAACCATCAGAAAAGCACTGGCAATTGGTGCCGATGATGCCGTTAGGGTAAATGCAGCTCCAAGAGATGCTTATTTTGTGGCTAAGCAAATTGCAGAATACGCTAAAGACAAAGATTTCAATGTTATTTTAACCGGTCGCGAATCTATCGATTACAATGGTAACCAGGTTGCAGCCATGGTTGGCGAATTTTTAGATATCCCTTCAGTATCAATTATTAAAAAACTTGATATAGACGGTGATACTGCAACTATCGAAAGAGAAATTGAAGGTGGTAAAGAAGTATTAACCGTTTCGGGTAAATTTGTAGCCAGCTGTGCTGAAGGTGTAGCAGAACCTAAAATCCCTAACATGCGCGGTATCATGAGCGCAAGAACAAAACCTTTGGCAGTTGTAGAGGCTGTGGCCATCGATGAAGTTACCAGGGTAACTAAATACGAAACCCCTGCCCCTCGCGGAACCGTAAAATTAATTCCTGCCGATCAAACCGAGCAGCTAATTAACCTGTTACATAGCGAAGCTAAGGTAATCTAGTCAGTTAGCAATTCAGTTGCCTGACCGAGCAGAGATAAATCAATAATAATAAATTATAATACTCCCGCTAAGGGATTTAAGGATAAATATATGTCAGTATTAGTATATGTAGAACAAGCTGAAGGCAAATTTAAGAAATCAGTATTCGAAGCTGTTTCTTATGCCAAAGCCATTGCCGATCAACAATCTACCAGCTTAACCGCCATTTCTATTGGCGATGTTGCCGAAAGTGAATTAAAAGAACTTGGAAAATACGGTGCAGCCAAAGTATTAAATGTAAGTGCCGATCAGTTAAAATCTTTCGTTAACCAGGCTTATGCCAGTGTTATTGCTGCTGCTGCCGAGAAAGAAGGTGCAGCAATTGTGGTATTATCTAACTCTTTCTCAGGTAAAGGTTTAGCGCCACGTATTGCAGTAAAACTTAAAGCAGGTTTAGCCGATGGCGCTGTTGAATTGCCAAGTACTGACGGTAAATTTGCAGTTAAGAAAACCGCTTTCTCTGGGAAGGCTTTTGCAATTACCGAATTAACTTCTGCCAACAAAGTAATTGCTTTAAACCCGAATGCATTTGGTGTTAAAGAAAATGCTACCGATGTAACTATAGAAAACTTTGCCGCTGATGTTAAACAATCAGACCTGGGCACTGTTATTAAAGATATTGTAAGGGCTACCGATAAAGTTTCGTTACCTGATGCTGAGCTGGTAGTATCGGCAGGCAGAGGCTTAAAAGGCCCTGAAAACTGGGGAATGATTGAAGAGCTTGCCGGCTTATTGGGTGCTGCTACTGCTTGTTCTAAACCAGTTTCTGATGCAGATTGGAGACCTCACTCGGAGCACGTTGGACAGACTGGTATTGCCATCAGCCCGAATTTATACATTGCAATTGGTATTTCTGGCGCTATCCAGCACCTGGCAGGCGTAAGTTCATCGAAAGTGATTGTAGTAATTAACAAAGATCCGGAAGCTCCTTTCTTCAAAGTAGCCGATTACGGTATCGTTGGTGATGCTTTTGAAGTTGTACCAAAATTAATTGAGGCATTAAAAGCACATAAGGGATAATATTTTACAGACCTTATAGGTTTTAAAAACCTGTAAGGTCTTATCGTAAATATGAAAAAAGTTAAATTAGATATTGTAGGTTTATCTTACAGCCAGACGCAATCTGGTGCTTATGCCCTTGTTTTAGGAGAAGTGAACGGACGCAGGCGCTTACCCATTATTATCGGTGCCTTCGAAGCCCAGGCCATTGCCATAGAAATTGAAAAAATGACTCCAAGCAGGCCATTAACGCACGACCTGTTTAAATCGATGGCTGATACTTTTCATATCAACATTCAGGAAATCATTATCTACAATCTGGTTGACGGTGTTTTTTATGCCAAACTGATTTGTAGCGACGGCAAAAACACGCATGAAGTTGATGCCCGTACCTCGGACGCAATCGCACTGGCGGTAAGGTTTAACGCCATGATTTATACCTACGAATTTATCCTCGCTTCTGCAGGGATTGTAATTGAAGGAAATGATTTTCTTTTTCTCGAAAATATGGATTCGATTGCTAAGGAACCTGAAGCCGACACCTTGCCTACCGCAGGCCAGCAACCGGGCTATAGCGATCTTACCTTAGAAGAGTTGCAACAAAAACTACAGGAGGCCATAGCTGAAGAAGCCTATGAAAAAGCCGCAAGGTTAAGAGATGAACTGAATAAACGCGGAACATCCTAATTTTCCCTCCTTAGGTATTAAAAAAAATAAATCTTTTCAGATTTTTCTACAAAATCTTCCCAATAAAAAAGCTAAAATCCAAAATGATCCAAATTGTTTAAAATAATTAAGGCTCATTTTGGATTATGACTTAAAATAGTTCTATATTCAGCTTTTACTTTCAAAAATCAAAACTAAACTATTATTATGAACGTTAAGTTTCGCTTAACTATAATGAGTTTCATGCAATTCTTTGTATGGGCTGCCTGGTTAATTACAATTGCAAATTATTGGTTTGGAACCAAACAATGGGATGGCGCAGATTTTGGAATCATTTTTTCTACAATGGGCATTGCCTCGCTGTTTATGCCTACAATTACCGGTATTTTAGCTGATAAATGGATCAACGCAGAAAAACTTTATGCTATTCTGCATATTCTTTACGCAGCAACCATGTTTTATCTGCCACAGGTAGATAACCCACACACCTTTTTCTGGGTAATACTGGTGGCCATGTGTTTTTACATGCCAACCATTGCGCTAAGCAACTCTATTAGCTACACTACCCTAAAAAACGGCAATTTCGATGTGATTAAAGACTTTCCACCCATCCGGGTTTGGGGTACCATCGGTTTCATTGCTGCCATGTGGATTACCAATTTAACGGGCAATAAAGCCAGTGCCAACCAGTTTTACATTGCTGGTATAAGTGCCTTGCTTTTAGGGGTATATTCTTTTACACTGCCGGCCTGTAAGCCACTTAACTTAATCAGCGACAAGAAAACATTTGCACAAAAACTTGGGCTCGAATCTTTTAAGCTTTTTGCCGATTATAAAATGGCCTTGTTTTTTATTTTCTCGATGTTTTTAGGGGCGGCATTACAGTTAACCAATGCTTATGGCGATGTTTTTTTAGATGAATTTAAGTTATTCCCGGTTTTTGCCGAATCATTTGTAATTAAATATTCAACCATCATTTTATCGATTTCGCAGGTATCTGAAACACTTTTTATCCTCGCTATCCCCTTCTTCTTGAAGAGATTTGGAATTAAATGGGTTATTGCCATTGCGATGTTTGCCTGGGTGTTACGTTTTGGTTTATTTGCCTACGGCGATCCGTCAACCAATCTCTGGATGATTATTACTTCTTGTATCGTTTACGGTATGGCATTCGATTTCTTTAACATATCGGGATCGTTGTTTGTAGAAACATCTACTGCACCAAAAATCCGTTCTTCTGCCCAGGGTTTATTCATGATGATGACCAATGGCTTTGGAGCCGTATTCGGCAGTTTGGTTTCAGGCTGGATGATTAGCCGTTTCTTTACTACTTATTATCATAGTATTGGTTCACTTTCCAAATATGTAAGAAGTGAAGAAGACAACGTACACTTGCTTAAATTCCTTAAAAACAAAGGCATTGATGTGCTGCCAAACGGAGATTTGAGCAGGGCATTAGATGTAAAAGACTGGCATAACATCTGGCTAACTTTTACCATTTATGTGCTCATTATTGCAGTCGTTTTTGTTGTAATATTTAAGCATAAACACACCCGTGCCGAAGTAGAAGCCATTAATCATTTATAATTTCCACATTAAATAATTTCCGAATAACCTCTTATGTCAGCCGGTAAGTACAGAAAAGAACACGATTGTTTAAACTGTGGTTCGCATGTAGAATCACATTATTGCAGTAAATGCGGTCAGCCCAATTTAGAGTTAAAAGAAAGTTTCTGGGCTTTTATTAGTCATAGTATTGCCCATTATTTTCATTTCGATAACAAATTTTTCCAAACGCTTGCCCCACTCCTAACCAAACCCGGTAAAGTTACACTCGATTATCTGGCAGGTAAAAGAGCCAGGTACATCAACCCGGTAAGCATGTACATTTTTGTTTCGATTGTATATTTTTTGGTGGTTTATTCGCCCAAGCATGTAGCAAAGGAGAAGCATGACGAGGATGGAATCACGGTTGAAAAGAAAAAAAATCAGAATGTAACCGATAGTGTAAGCAGAGCGCTTAAACTTGCAGGAATGCCTGCTGATAATGCCATTATTAAAAAGACAGTAAAATCTTTAGATAATGCGATAAAGATTAAAGAATTTAAAAAGCTGGGCTTTAAAGATCAGGAAACTGAGCTGAGCCGGTTAAAAGCTGAAAACGTTACACTTAAATCTGATTCGCTCGAAGAGATTATTGATGAGTACAGTGATATCCATATCGAAAGGAACGACAGTACTTATGCAGCATATCTGGTACGCCAGCAAAAACTTCCTTCGGCCGATCAGGATAGCTGGTACGAAAAGCTAATCAAAAAGAGGGCGATCACCATTGGCGAAAAATCGGAGGTAATTAATGAAACCCTGGAGCATAACCGGCCAAAACAATACTTTTTACTGATGCCCTTACTGGCGCTTTTTATCATGTGGAATTTCAGGAAAAATCACATTTATTATTTAAATCACCTGATTTTTACCATCCATGGAATGACAGCCTATTTCATTGTTGAAATTTTCACTCAACCCTTAATGAAACATGTATTGAAAGGCACCGGGTTTTTAACCACAATTATCGAATTGGGCGTGCTGGTTTGGATCTGTTGGTACATGTTTAGCGCATTAAAAGTATTCTATCAACGTAAAACCGGCAGCATTATCGTTAAAATGTTCTGGATCTTTGCACTGTACTGGATTGCCTTTAAAGTATCGGAAATGGTAATGATTAATTTAATTTATTACGTAGCTACGTAACCCGCGCTTCGTTACTACTGAAGAAGAGTCGTCATCTCGACCAGAACGCAGTGGAGCGGAGAGATCTAATTCAAAAGTGTTATCGGAATAGCTCTCTCCCCGCCTGTACGGGCAGACATTCCGTTGCACTTCATCTGATAGCTATCCGATCGAGATGACGGCTATTATAAAAAAGTATTACGCAAAAAAACCACCCGGATTTCGAGTGGTTTTTTTTATGCTTAATGAAACTATTTTCTGTCTTTAATCTCCACAAATTCTCTATCAGTTTCGCCAACGTAAACCTGACGCGGACGGCCGATTGGTTCTTTGTTCTCATGCATTTCTTTCCACTGTGCAATCCATCCCGGTAAACGTCCTAAAGCAAAAAGAACGGTAAACATTTCTGATGGGAAGCCTAATGCGCGGTAAATAATACCTGAATAAAAATCTACGTTCGGATATAATTTTCTGTCGATGAAATATTGATCGGTTAAGGCTGCTTCTTCCAGTTTTTTAGCAATTTCTAAAATCGGATCGTCGATACCTAAATTCTCTAAAATATCATCGCAAGCTTTTTTAATGATTTTTGCTCTTGGATCGAAGTTTTTGTAAACCCTGTGTCCAAAGCCCATCATACGGAAAGGATCATTTTTATCTTTAGCCTTGGCAATCCATTTTTCAGTATCGCCACCATCTGCTTTAATCAGTTCGAGCATATCGATAACTGCCTGGTTTGCACCACCGTGAAGCGGCCCCCAAAGTGCAGCAATACCTGCCGAAACAGATGCGTATAAATTACAATCAGACGAACCTACAATACGTACGGTAGATGCTGAACAGTTTTGCTCGTGATCTGCATGCAGGATCAGCAATTTGTTCATCGCGTTTACCACAATCGGGTTTACTTCATAATCTTCAGTACGCTGGCCAAATGTCATCCAAAGGAAATTGGTAACATAATCGTATTTATTTTTTGGATAGATAAGCGGGTGGCCTAATGATTTTTTATAGATAAACGAAACTATCGTTGGCAACTTAGCCAGTAATTTAATAATGGTTAGGTTTTGCTCTTCTGCAGTTTGGTTTGGCTTTAAACATTCAGGATAAAATGTAGATAAAGAGAAGATTAGAGATCCTAACTGACCCATTGGATGAGATCTTGACGGATAACCATCAAAGAATTTCTTCATATCCTCATGAATCAGGGTGTGCTTGCTGATCTCTTTCTGAAAGTCGTCTAATTGCGTTTGTGTTGGAAGCTCTCCATAAATAACCAGGTAAGCAACTTCTAAAAATCCCGACTTTTCGGCAAGCTCCTCAATGCCGTAACCTCTGTATTTTAGTATGCCTTTTTCACCATCTAAAAAAGTGATTTTGCTTTTTGTAGAACCTGTATTTTTAAAACCAGTATCTAAAGTTACAAAACCTGTAAGATCTCTTAATTTTGAAATATCAATGGCCTTTTCGTCTTCTGTTCCTGTAATTACTGGCAATTCTATTGTCTTACCATCAACTTTGATCTCTGCAATATCTGACATATTATTGTATTGTGTTTATAGCTTTCTAAATTATATAAAATTAATATACATGCATAACAAATCTGTTAAATTAATATGAATAATTAGTCAGGATGACGTAACAATCATGCTTAATAAAACAAATCGTGCCTGTTATTTCGATTTGATTTCTTCCACTACCCTTCCGCACTCAAGCATCTCGTTTCCGTAGTAAGGATTTTTAACTTCCTTTTCAGTTGATAGCCAGTCGCCACCGTCGCCTTTATTGGCCATCGGGCAATGCTGTACATAAATGGTTCCATTTTCGATTTCAGCATTTTTAACCAGAGCAATTAAATCGGCGCTTAAAACCGTGAAGTCTTTTCTTTGTGTTACCAGATTACTACTGCCTGCAATTTTACCCGCAACCTCGGCAGTAAGTTCGCAACCTTCGTAAGCTGCCAAACTATTTTTCAAAGCTTCGGCTGTTTTTTGTGCAACCGCAGCATCAGATTTTACCAATGCATTTTTCAGTTCAACATATTGAGCAAAAATTACCGATTTTTTTTCATCTTTTATCGTTACAGCGTTTTTAACGCTTACCGAATCTGTTTTTACGGAATCTTTATTTTCAGTAGTCTTTTTTTCTGACTGATTGCAGGCCATTAGTGCGGTTATGATGGCTATTCCGAATATTTTTTTCATTGTATTTGGTTTTCGGCTCAAAATAGCAATTAAAATGTTAAATTAATAAAAAAAGCCCTGCTAATTGCAGGGCTTCTTAAAATAAATGATATTTTAATTATAATTTAAAATTATAACCTATACGCAGGTTGTATTGGCCTGTTTTCATGAAATACAGATCAGACGCGCTATTGTTTACGTAGCCCTCGTAACGGGCACCAATTTCCAGTCCATTGTTCCATTCGTAGCCTAAACCACCGGTGTAAATAAAGTTCATTTGCGCACTTTCTTTAACGGCCAGGCCTGTACCCAGGCCACCGCTCAAATACATCCTGTCTATTACATAGGTTTTAACACCACCCATTAGCGGAATAAACTGAAAATTTAAAGGGCTGCCTTTCCATCTTAACCGGGTATAACCTGCAGAAGCGGTTAAAGCAACATCTTTAGTTAAATCGTATTGCAATTTTACGTCTGCGCCGTAGCCATAATCCATTTCAGAACGATCTGGAAACAATCCGGCGTTAACACCAACTCCTATTTTAAAGGCCATGCCATTTGTACTCGTTGTCTGGCTCATTTCTTGGGCTTTTAAACTGCTGGTGCTTAATATTGCAAGTGCGGTTAATGCCGTTGCAAAAAGTCTGGTAATTGTTTTCATTGGTAGAGTATTTAAGTTATCAAATAAAGGTTTAAATGATATACGACAAAACCAGGCTACCAGATTTTAAATTTTCATTTTTTTCAGAATACTATGAAATAAAAAAGCCTCCTTTTAAAAAAGGAGGCTTCTCATTATAATAAAGGGAATGATTACAAACTAAATCCGTAAGCTAATCTAATTCCGGCAAAACCAATACTGCCATTATTAGAGTAACCTTCATATTTGGCTGCTAAATCTAATCCATTACTCCAGGCATAACCTATTGCTGGCGAATAAACGAATGAAGTACCCGAACCTTTGTTGGTACCGAAACCAGCACCAATTTCTGCAAGACCATAAGCACCTGCACCAGAATCGTCAAAGAAATACTTGGCACCTGCTTTAACAGGGATTACACCAAAGCTTCCACCACCGTATGAATCTTTAATAGAAAAGTTATTATAACCAGCGGTTACCGGAATAGATAATTGCTTATCTACATTAAATTGATATCTAATATCACCACCTATCACTAAACCATATCCAGTTGATGTTCCCGCTCCTACATTTAATCCTATTCCTAAATTCCGACTTGATTGCGCATTGACATTTGTAGTAAAGAATAGAGCCACAACAGCTGCTGATGTAGCAATAATTTTCGTAATTGTTTTCATGTTTAAGATATTGTTTTTTGAGTTAAACTAATATGCTTCTACAAACACAAAGGCTGTGCCAAAAGGGCTTTTTAAGCACTTTTTAACCCATAAAGTAGCCTTAAAATAACTAATTTGACTTAATTAAACTACGATAAAACTTTTTGCAATACCAGCTGTTTTAACTGATTGGAATCTGCCGAAGCATCGAGCCAGATGATGTCGACATTGTCCTTTTCCATCTTCCTGAAAAAGGTATTCTGCCTTTTGGCATACTGGCAAATGGCAATGCCTAACCTAAGCTTCAACTCTTCTAGTGTGAGTAACCCATCGAGGTAATTCACGATAATCTTATATTCGAGTCCGTAGAAGATGAGCATCTCTTTACTTATGCCTGCCCGCAGCAATTGTTGCACCTCTTCTATTAAACCTGCTTTAAAACGTTCGTCTAAGCGGGCCAGTATTTTAGCACGAGTAACTTCTACCTCGTTCTTTAAGCCAAAAATAATAGGCTTGAGTACTGGCCGGTCAATCGTTTCGAGCGCATTCTCCTTTAAATAAGCTACAATTTCCAATGCCCTGATTAACCTTTTTTTAGAAGATAGATCAACATGCCCTACATTTTGATTGGGATTGTTTTGCAGTTGCATAATCAGTTCTTCTTTTGAAAGCAACTCCAGTTGATCTCTAAAAGACTGATTGACAGGGATAGCGGTAAAAGTTTGGTTCTGCAGCAGACTATGAATGTACATCCCGGTACCACCACAAAGGATCGGTATTTTATTTCGGCTGGTAATCTGCTCAAAAGCTTCGTAAAAATCGTTCTTAAAAGCATCTACATGATATCGTTCGCCGGGCTCTAAAATATCAATCAGATGGTGAGAAATCGTAATATCTGCTAAATTATACTCCTGAAGGTCTTTCCCTGTGCCAATATCCATTTGCTTAAAAACCTGACGGCTATCGGCACTGATAATTTCGCCATTTAAAGCATGCGCCACCTGCACAGCCAGCTTGGTTTTGCCCGATGCCGTTGCGCCTAAAATGATGATGAGGTTGTGCTGATCCATTAAAATTGAAGTATGAATTTTAAACTTCCGGTATTAAATATTTGTGCAGCTACAGTTTGCGCATCTTTAATCAACTGGCGCTGAAGCTGTTCATTTAAGCGGTAGTATTGAGGGGCTATAGCTGTTGTTTGTAAGAAGCCGAGCCTCAAATACGCTTCGCCTGCCGACCAATCCCGATCGGCATAAGTCATTACATCGTTAGGCTGATGTAATGCTGCAAAATACGAAATGAGTTTGCTCAGGCCACCTGTGATGGAATAGCCTGCCTTCACAGCAAACCTGATCAGCTCTGCCGATTTATAGTTTTCGGTATGGTTCATTTTACGGAGGGCAGAAAAAGTTGCTACGGCAACGAGTTCTTCTTTTTCGAACAAACCTATTTTATAACGGCTGCTCACCGCGCCCTGCAAATGGTTATCATTTAAAAAAGTATCGGCTACTGGTTTGGCTATTTTTTGAACCTTTGTTTTACGGCCGTGAATCCGTTTATTCTGGCCAAGTAATGAAGTAAGCCTGGCTAATACCTGTGCAGTTTTCGAACGCCAAATGTCTTCCCAAAGGTGAATAAGCTTGATATTTGCTATGGCATATTTTTCCTGAAGCTGAATAAGGTTTTGCGGGCTGAACGGATGATTTAAACTCACCAAATGGATGATGAGCTGATCGGTTAACTTTAACAATTGAAATGGTCCTTCTGAAAAGAATCTGCCATTAACCTGACTAGCGGCAAGTGCCTTTATTAATTCATTGTGCCAGTTGCTATCGGAAGTTAAAATGCTCAATCACCAGAAGTTTAGTTCAGAAAAAATTCAGGTGCAAATTTAGCATCAAATTATTAAATCCACTCCTTTTCTTTAAAGTTAGTGTGTATAATCTCTACAAGGGTTTCCAATTCACGGAGTTTTACATCGTCGAGACTGCTATTTTTTAAACCTGCTTTATTTTCTCCAAAATCGGCTAAGTTTTGGTTCGACGTAGAAAATTCCTCGGTGTTAACCTTCACCTCTACCGCATTGCCGTTAATATAAACACCGGCAAAAAAACGCTCGGTTATCTTTTCACCGTTAACGGCTATATTTTTTTCACTGTACAGATCGTAGCCTGTTTCAGAATTTTCGTGCACGGTGTAGCCACGTGTAGCGTAAGGCTGCATACCAGCCCTAATGGTTTGAAAGATTTCTACAAGATCGGTTTTCATGATGGTATTATTTTTCAATTAAACACCGTTCCTTAATTATTGTTTAGTTTTTATGCTTCCAGCCACCATTTTTCTGTTGGCATATGCTCGTTTAAAATTACTGTTTCGCCTAAGCGTGGGGTAACCAGGGGCAAATGTTTAACAGCAGCCGCTTCTACTACTCTTTTAACCGGTTCGTTCCACGGGTGCATGGCGAGGCTAAATTTCCCCCAATGCACCGGCATTAAAACTTTTGCCTTTAAATCAATCGCTGCCTGTACCGTATCTTCAGGAAACATGTGTATGTAAGGCCAATAGGCATTATACTGTCCGCATTCTAATAAAGCCAGATCGAATGGCCCATAGGTTTCGCCAATTTGGGCAAAATGTGTATCATAGCCTGAATCGCCGCCTAAAAACAGTTTATAATTAACAGTCTTCAGCACGAAGGCCGACCAAAGTGTTTGATTGCGTTTAAATTTCCTTCCTGTAAAATGCCTTGCCGGAACAGCAGTTAATTCGAGCTTCTCAAATAGCGTTATCGATTGGTTCCAGGCCAGTTCGGTGATTTTATCGGCTTTAATTCCCCATTTTTCTAAATGCTCGCCTACGCCAAGCGAGGTAACAATTGTTTTTGCAGCGGGTGCAATGGTTAATATGCTCTGATAGTCGAGATGGTCGTAATGATCGTGGGTAATTACCAGCACATCAATATTTTTAAAATCAGCTGCTTTTACCACATCGGTACCCGGAAAGGCCTTGCTGCCAATAAAAGAAAATGGCGATGGTGCTTTACTAAAAACCGGGTCGACTAAAACGCGTAATCTATCAACTTTGATTAAATAGGAAGAATGGCCAAACCAGATAATTTCGGGTGCATCGCTTTTAGCTTTGGTATCTAAATCAGGTTGATTAAAGGGAAGTGCCTGTTCGGGTATTTTATCTGGATGCTTTTCGAAAAAGAAGGCTTTTAAAATGGTAAAGAAACTCACACCTTCGGGTTGCATAGGCGTAACGGAAAGATTTTGCAAGGCTCCCTTACTATAATTAGGCAACTCTTGGGTTTTGGCCAGCCTTAATCCTCTTGGTAAGCGACCAAAAACAGGCAGATTTGTTATTACTAAAAATGCGATAACGAGAAAAAGTACTATATATAAGGCTATCATGTTATTTATAAATCGAAGCAAAATATGAATATGCTTTTATAAATATAATACTGTTAAGATAAATGACGTATGGATTACTTGTGCCTTAAAACAAAAAAGTTCTCCGGTTTTAGTGCCGGAGAACTTTTTTAAATTGGTTTGAGCGCGTATTATTTTAAAAGCCACATGGCCTGGTTTACATCGTCGTTACCACCATACTGACTGGCAACTGCGGCTGAAAGGTTAGCCGAATTGTAGTTCAGTTCGTTTGAAGGATACAGCCATCTTAAAGGAAAATTAGTAGATGGGGAATTTAAGTTGGTTGTAGAGTTAAGTTTAAATACCGGATAACCTGTTCTTCTGTTTTCGAACCAACCCTGGTATTTGTTTCCCTGCAAAAAGCTGGCTACATATTTTTGTGTAATTACCTGTGCTATTTGTTGCTCGGTGGTTCCTGTTAAAGCCACTGTAGCAGGAAAGGCATCGATATAAGCCGCATCCATTTTCATGTTATGGTTATAGTCGGCCAAATCAGGGGTATATTGTGCTATAAACTTCATTGAGTTAGTAATACCGTTGGCATAATAAGTTTGCGCCGGTGTACCTGTTATCCAGCCACGAATAGCAGCCTCAGCCAGGATAAATTGTAAATCCCAATAGTTAAAAACACCTACAGGCTCTGCATTTACAAGGTTTACATAACGGGCGTTAATATCGGCATAATCTTTATTCACCCTTCTGGTTTGCAAACTCGAAAACGAATCGGAAGGCTCTACGCCAGGGTAAGCTGCCATATCGCTTTGCGAAACACCGGCAGTAATTTTAACCGGCGATGGTTTGGCATAGTAAAAAAGCCTTTTATCGTTAGCTGCTTTTAAAGGATCAAGCAGCACGTTGGTTAACATGGTATAATTCGATTTAACGAATGAATTACCCGATCCGGCAGGAACGTCGCTCCATGGATAATTCTGTCCGGCAGTTGCATTGTAAGCCAGTGCAAAATTATCATTGTAATCGCGCATTAATGGGCGGTTAGCTACAATATCTTTAAAGCGTTCAATCACTTTCAAATCGGCATCTCCTGTTTTTTTATGGAGATTGATTAAAACGTGTAACTCAAAACTATTGGTTAACCTTCTCCATTTGTCGGTACTGCCGGCAAAAATAGGATCTCCTTCAAAAGTTGCTCCCGATGCAAATAAGGCATTGGCCTGATCGAGTTCGTTCAAAATACCCAGGAAAACTGTTTTTTGGCTATCATATTTGGGTTGTAATACCGCATCAGACTCTCCTTTAACTGCATCGGTGTAAGGAATATCGCCAACCTGCATGGTAGTCATAAAAAACTGCCATGCCCTGATAAAATGGCCCAATGCCTGATAGGATTTTTTCAATCCATCGCTGGTGGCATAATTCTCCATTGGGGTAATATTACGCAAGAGGGTTATCCGACTAAAATCTGTACGGCTAATTTTGTTGTATTGAAAGTTCTCCTGCCCTTCTCCCCAGGTAAGATATTTACCCAGTAAGAATGGCTGCATAAATGATTTGGTACTGCTGATATCGCCACGTGTAATATTTAAGATCATACCGGTAGCCAGCATAGCCGAGTTTACCTGGGTAGTTGCATTTGGATTGGTATTAATATCTTCGAACTTGCTACAACCGTTACTTAATAGTGCCAATGCAGGCAATAATAAGCTATATTTTAAAAATTTACTTTTCATAAAATCTTCTTTAAAAACAATAAATAACTAGAAACCAACCTTAACGTTAAAACCTACCATTCTCATAGATGGCGAGTTTAGGTTCTCGGTATCAACATCGGGATCTGAGTATTTGAAATTGGTCCACATAAACAGGTTCTGCCCTGTTAACGAGAAAGATGCATTCTTTAAGCCTAGTTTGCTTGCTGTTTTTGACGGCAAACGATAACCCAATGAAATTTCGCGCAGCTTTACAAAAGATTCGTTCTGTACCCTTCCATCGCCACCACGGTACCATTGTGCATAATCCTGGTAACCAATTGGCACATCATTTACTGCATATTTACGGGTATCGCTGGTAATCTGACCATATTTATCATAAGTAACACTGCCTGATACCACCTTAACACCCTGGCCTACGTAATTATTTTGTCCTAATACTACCTGATTGTAACGGTATTCGTTATCTGTTTCGGGAGCGGTGCCAGAATCGAACATTTTATCGTAAATGTAATTGTACATTAAGCCACCAATACGGCCATCAATATTAATGCCTAACGACCAGTTTTTGTAATTGAAATTATTGATAAAACCAAAGCTAAAATCGGGTTCACCATAACCTAATTTCTTTACGTAATCGCTCCAAACCGGCAAACCGCTTTCGTGTATTACATTACCTTCAGGGTCTTTAAGCCAGTAATTATCGGTATAGGTATCTAGCCTTTCACCTTTTTTAACCCATAAATTATCGGCCGAATATACCGGATCGAGATTTACGTAATAGCGGTGCTGGTTAGACCAGTTGATAGTAGAATTCCATTCGAAATCTTTATTGCGGATTACTGAACCATCAACTGTAATTTCAAGGCCTCTTCTTTCGTAAGTTTCCTGTGTATTAACCAAAGTTGATGAGAAACCCGATGATGAAGGAATTGAGGTACTTACCTGCTGGTTGTAGTAATATTTATTAAAATAAGCTACATCAAAATGCAAACGTTTTTTAAATAAATAACCCGCAGCACCGATTTCGTATGTTCTTTGCGAACTTGGCAATAAGCTATTACCCAATAACGAAGACGGATAACTGGCAGAATTTAAAGTATTCCATGCGGCAGTTGTTGTGCCAAAAGTTCGGTTGTTGGCATATACGCTCAAAGCAGTTTTAAATACAGCCCACGAACCACGGATTTTGAACATATCGATTACCTTAGGCAGTTTTACCAATTCTGAAACTACGATACTCGAACCAATTGACGGATAAAAATAAGAACGAGATGCTTTTGGTTGTGCAGAATTCCAGTCGTTTCTACCCGTAAAATCAAGGAAGATGGCATCGTTATAACCTATAGAAGCCCTGCTATACAAACTGTTGATCTGTCTGGTGCTATACCCCTGCGATACTGTAGGTGGCTCTACCGAACCAGCTAATGAATAAAAAGTTGGCGAAATTAATCCGTTTTTAGTTGTTCCACTTAACGATTCGTCAATGTAATAATAAACTGTTCCACCTGCCAAAGCATCGATTGTGAACTTGTTTAGTTTCTTCTTATAGCTTAGGATTACATCATCGTTGGTACTGAAACCTTTTGCATCCTGAATAGAATACATTCCTCTGGCATTCCAGCCACTACCGTTTACAGCACCACCACGGGTAGAATATATGTTGGCAGTTGGATTGCGGAAGGTTGTTTTATTGTTGTAGTTATCGTAACCTAATCGTATCAATAAACTAAAATCGTTGTTGATCTGGTAATTGGCTGTAACATTGGCATTCAGCGTATTGGTTTCGATACCATTTAATTTTTCATTCGCAATTAAATACGGGTTATCGTACCAGTTGGTGTACATCCAGTTCTGTGTTTTGTAAGGCACTTTCCAGTAATCTTTGTAATCTCGTATGTCATATTCAGTACCTGTCCACATAATTAACTGGTACAAATAGCCCTGGTTATTATATCCTCCGCCCCAAATTTGGTCGGCCCAGCGGCGACTTACGCCCATGTGTCCTTCCAGTTTAAATTTATCGCTCAGCTTCATCTCTCCTGCCATGGTTAAATTTACCATATTCAGGTTTTGGTTTGGAAACTGGCCTTTATTGTAAATATCGTTTAAACCAATCCTGAAACTCCCTTTCTCGCCAGTTTGGGCAATGCTTACATTGTTGTTAAGAATGATGCCGCTTGACATAAAGTTCTTCAGGTTGTCTTTACCTTTAGATACCAAAGGCATATTATCTTCAAACTGTTTGGTAACCGGGTTCCAGTCTCTGGCAGTTTTACCGACATCAAGTTTGGGTCCCCAAACGTAATCGTTATCAATAACGCCGTTCTGTCCCCTGCCGTATGAGCTTTGCACTTCTGGTATGGCCAGGTAACCCAGCGAGGTCATTGTATTACTGTTGATATCGATTGAAAATCCCTTACCTGCAGGGCCTTTTTTAGTAGTAATTAAAAGTACACCACCCGCAGCCCTTGAGCCGTATAAAGCCGATGCCGTAGGACCTTTAAGCAGATCGACACTTTCAATATCATCAGTTGGTACATCTCTTAACGACATGTTACCATAAGGTACACCATCAATTACCAGCAAAGCACTTTCGCCCCGTAACTCAATGGTTGGCCTGGCGTTAAACTCCGTTGAGTTTTTGATTACCAAACCTGAAACCCTTCCGGTTAATGAAGTAGCAACATCTACACCTTTAACGGTTTGCAGATCTTTACCCGCTACTTTTTGTACGGCATAACCCAACGATTTTTCTGAACGTTTTATCCCCAGAGCTGTAACTACCACATCTGTTAATTCGGTTGTGGCAGCTTGTAAAGAAATCTTATAATCACGTTTGCTGTCAATAACAATTTCTTTGGTAGTGTAACCAATAAACGAGATAATCAGCGTGGTACCCACGTTGGCATTAATTGAAAAGTAACCATTAGCATCAGTTAAAGTTACGGACTTCGTTTCTTTAACCATTATGCTTGCGCCAACAATAGGCAAGCCATTTTCGTCTGAAACCTTACCACTAATCGTTTCGAAAAACGGATTTGAGATCAGCTCATTTTTTTTTCTGAGTACAATTGTTTTATCAAATATTTTGTAGCTCAGTAACTGATTTTTGAGGCATAAATTAAGCACCTGCTCAAGTGGCGCATTTTTCACATCGATGCTTATATTGTGTGCATTTTGCAGTTCAAGGTTATCGTAAAGAAAAACGTATTGGGTTTGTTTTTCTATCGATTTAAATATCACTTCCATCGAAACATTTTTTTGTTTCAATGTGATGTTCTGACTATAAACACTTGCGCTTACCTGGCACAGACAAGCGAATAAAAATAGTGCGGTTAGCTTCATCACCAATATTAATTGTGTGGGCTTACGCCGGATTAATGATCCGGGCATAAAAAATGTACTAAAATTCATGATTGAATTTGGGTTTAAAACATAATTGCTTAGATAACTTATTGTGTCCCTGCTGCAGATTAGCTGGCGCAGGTTTTTAACCCACTCATTGCAAATAAAGTGGTACGAACACTTTGCATTGCTTTTAAGCGGATTGAAATCGAATGTCTGGAGTATTATATCTTCATATGCTGCACTTTATAGTTTGATTTGGTTTGGTTATTTATTTAGGGTTCACTGTAATCTGATTGTATTCTACTTTGCAATGAATACCACTGTAAGCCAGCATTTCGACTAATTTTGCTATACTCACATTTCTAGGTATTTTGCCTGAGTATTGTTTTGCCGGAATTTTGCCATTGTAGATCACCTCTGCATCATACCAGCGCGAAACCTGGCGCATCACTGATGGGAGATCTGACTTTTCGAACTGGAAGTAGCCATTTTTCCAGGCAACTACAGCTTCGAGATCTGCTATCTCATTTACTGCAATACCATCAATTTTACCATTCAGGCTAGCCTGTTGACCAGGTTTTAAAAGTGCCTTTTTATTGCCACGTTTAATTTCAATGCTTCCTTCGAGCAAGGTAGTACGCTGATAAGTTTCATCAACATAGGTGTTTACGTTAAAATGAGTGCCCAGCACTTTGATATCAGATTGATCGGTATGAACAATAAATGGCTTTGTTTTATTTTTAGCTACTTCAAAGTACACTTCACCAGTAACTTCTACCTTACGTTCGTTGCCAACAAAAGCAGAAGGAAATTTAACCGACGAGCTTGCATTAAGCCACACCTCAGTACCATCTACCAGAATTAAATGGTATTGGCCACCGCGTGGGGTGCTTACTGTGTTGATGGCTGCTGCTTTTGCAGTTGTGTTACCCGTAAACCTATAAAGCAACTCACCGCTTTTCGTTTTAATTACCTGCACCCCCGATTGGTTTGCCACTTGCCCATCAGCAGTTTTATTAAGTATAACCTGAGAACCATCGGCCAGTTGCAGTACTGCATTGTTGCCTCCCGGAATAATTGGTTTTGTATTTGTTTTAACTGAGGTAGCCAAAACGGGAGAGCGATCGCTTTGGTTGAAATAGCTATATGTACCCGCAATTAAAGCGATTAAAATAACCGCCGCTTTAAAAAACAGTGCATAATTTAATTTAATCTGCTTAGGTTTTGGTTTATCGACATGGTTTATTCTAGCAGTTACCCGATTTAAAATTTGTTTTTTGACTTCAATATCTGCTAGCTCATTTTGTGTTAAATCAGCACCATCAATACGCTCGTACCACTCCTCTACCAGCTTTTTTTCGGCTGGTGTGGCAGTTTGGTTATTGTATTTTCCGATTAAATATTTGATTTCGTTCGTATTCAAAATAGTGGCTTTTATATGTGTATACGGTTGCCTGGCATAAAGTACCATGGCATTATTATTTTTTTTATAAATAAATGCTAAACCCTGCCTATAACCTTATTAAAGGCATTATTACCGGTTATTACGCAAAAAGAAAAGTGAGATTATAAGTGTTTCGCAATAAAAAGAGCCAGTAAAGCCAGCGAAGAATCATAATCCTTAACCCGGGCACGCAGACGCTGGTAAGCCATTTGCAACTGGTTTTTGACGGTTTGTTCGGATAACGACAAATCTTGCGCAATTTGTTTGATGGAGAGATCGTCTTCCCGTTTAAGCAGGTAAATTTCTTTCATGCGCACCGGCATCCGCTCTACTTCGGCATCGATAATGGCTTTCAGTTCTTTTTCTAAGATGGTATTTTGCGAATGCACATCGGATGGAGCTACATTTGCTGTTACACTTACGGCATATTTTAAGCGTACGCTGTCTTTTTCGTAAAGTTTCAGGATTTTGTTGCGAAGGATCGCAAATAAATAAGCCAGCACACTACCCTCGGCATCCAATAGTTCGATCTTATCCCACAAGCTTACAAATACATCCTGAACCAGATCCTGTGCCAGCTCGGTGCAGTGTACCTTTTTATAAGCTTGTTTGTACAGCGCATTCCAATAAGCATCGAACACCAGGTTAAATGCTTTATTTTTGTCTAATTTGACCAGAAGAAAAAAATTACTTTCTAATGCTTTGTACATAAACAATCTGGGATGACGGTTAAGGTTTTTAAGGTGCGCCAAAGAAATAACATCACTATTAACCTAATGTTAAATTTATTAAATTATTTGGTACGATACAGTTAAATTAAAAATTTACAGCTACAAAAAAAGGACAATTGATATAACGGAGTGATGATTGTTTGGCGTAAAACGGGCTTCTACTTATCCTTTTGACGTATTGGTTATCTATTTGGTTAAAAATATATTGCTTCACAAGATAGCAATTTCTGCAACAATTTATCCTGTTAAAAAATGCTTAAAATTTATACCTTTGAAAAGGGTTAACATATAGCTTAGATAACTTATTGTTTCCTGCTTGCAGGAATAAACCCGATTTAACGAGGAGTGGTACGAACACTTCTCGTTTTTTTTTAAAACACCCCTCATTACAAGGGGCATTTCTGTTAATCATTGGGGGTGTTTCTTTATACACGCCGACACTAATAATATGCTAAAACCATTTTTTAGTCCCCGCGAGTTGCTTTCTATCTATAAATTTTATATTATTAAGTATTAATCAGGCAATCTGTTTTGCGGCCCGAATGTATCGATATTTAATGCTTTGAAGAAAAGATTTGAAAGAAAAAAACAACGCAAACGTTTGATTAATTTTGTATTATTACATATTGAAGAAATTTAATGTAGTTTAGCACTTAGAATGCAATCGAAACCAACAACCATAAAGGAAATAGCCAGAATTTTAAACATCTCACCCTCAAGTGTATCGAGAGGGCTGCATGACCATCCGAGCATTGGAGCAGTAACCCGTGAGAAGATTAAACAGCTGGCCAAGTCTCTGAACTATGAGCCTAATAATGCGGCTATACTTTTTCAAAAAGGCAAAACCTACACTATTGGTGTAATTTTACCCGAACTTTCTGAACACTTTTTCTCTATTGCCATTTCTGCAATAGAAGATGAAGCGATCAAGAAAAACTATACGGTAATTTTTGCGCAGTCGCACGATAACTACGAACAGGAAGTAAAACTGGTAGAAAAAATGAAAAACCAACGGGTGGATGGTTTACTGGTATCCATCAGTAAAGACACCTCTAAGTTCGATCATTTTGAAAAATTAAATTCTTTCAATATTCCCGTAGTGTTTTTTGATCGGATCCCTCCTTTTAAAAATGTACACTATGTAGCTTGCAGCCTCGAGAGCGCAACCATTAAGGCGGTAAACTACCTGCTTAAAAAAGGACACAGAAGTATTGGTATGATTAACGGACCAAGTACCCTGTATGCCAGCGAAGAGCGTAAAGATGGTTACATGCAGGCCATTACCTTTAACCGTTTAAAGTTCGACCCTTCTTTAGTAGTAAACTGCGATTTAACAGAAGAAGGCACCATCGAAGCTGCCGAGCAGTTTTTAAACCACAAGAGGAAACCAACCGCGATTGTTGCCTTTAACGATTATGTGGCTTTATTTTTAATCAAGTATTTTAAAAAGTTAAATGTAATTAACGATTTCGATGTGGTGAGTTATGCAAACCTGCCTATTATCAGTTACCTGGATAATTCGCCGGTTGCTTCGGTAGAACAATACCCTTATTTACAAGGACAAAAGGCTGCTAATATCCTGCTGGATCTGATTCATAGCCCGGTTCCTGAAAATCAGGCTTATTACAATACCATTGTAGAATCAGACCTGATTATTAATGAGGTTAAAGAATAGTACAGGCAAACGTTTGTGCTATAATTAATGCTTATTTAAACTACCAGGCAAAATCTCGTACTGTTTTTTAAAGGCAGCAATAAAATGCTGTGCATTTTTATAACCTACCAGAAAAGCGACTTCATTAACTGTTCGCTTTTCTTTAGCCAGGTAATAATGCGCTTTTTCCATTCTGATTTTATACAGATAGCCGAATACCGTATGGCCGGTTAGCGCTTTAAAACCTTTTTTAAGTTTAAAATCGTTAATGCCGGCTTTGCGCGAGAGCTCAATTAAAGAGCTGGGCTTTTGCAGGTCGCGCTCTACCAGTTGCCGGGCATAAATAATCTTCTTTAAATCTTCTTCCTTTAAAGTAACCCGCTGCTTCTCAATCTTTTGGTTACTGTGGATCACAATCAGATCAAGCATGCGGGCTTCCAAAAACAAACGCTTTACCCGTCCCGAATGATTGGCCTGACTTAAGCTTTGCAAAATTGAGTTCACTTCGGGTGTTATAGGTTCTCTTAAAGACAAAAGTGTATCCTGATGGAAATCGCGTCCCATTGCTTTCTGAAAATAGGTATCGGTTAACTGGATATATACCAAATTTGTTTTCTCTGTAATCCGGAAAGTAATATGATTGATCTTCCCCAGGTTAATATTTTGCTGGTTTTTAGTGAGCGATAAAAAATTTTGTGCTTCCTCTCCTGAAGGGGTTAAGCTCCCGCTTAAGCAAAACAACAGCCCAATGTGCGCTTGTGACGATTCAAAGCATAAATCTTCAGGTTGATCACTTTCAAGCTCTACCAAACTGATGTGAATGCCTTCGAACCACATTTCCTTAACATCTACATGCGTATGTGGTGTTTTAATGGCAATCTCTGTTTCCTCTATATCCTTTAAGCCTGCAAAATTTGCCGGATAAACATTCTTATAGCATACCGTTCCTTTAGCCTTTACTGAGCGCTTAATCTTCATTGATAACTTGTTTGTTTTAATTCTCACTTATGAGACTTACATATACTGTTCAGGGATATAAAAAGCCTCATCCCCACCTCTGCTTTCTATTTAATCCGTTTCGCGGCATTAATTATCCGTTTAACGTTATCTCCTTTGAGTGATAATGCACAAATTTGCACAATTATTTATAATTAGTCTAAATAAATGAGAATATATTTATCAATTGCCTTATCGCTTTGTGGATTTGTTACTGTGGCTCAAGAAATTAAAGTTGATACCGCAAAGGCAAATGATTTAAAAGATGTGGTCGTAACCGGGCAGTACGGGCCGCAAACACTACGCAATTCTGTTTACAATGTACGCACTATTACTGCCGAGCGGATAAAGCTTAGGGCAGCCACCAATGTGCAGCAAATTTTAAATACTGAACTGGGCTTTCGCTTTAGTAACGACTTAACCCTCGGTACGACGGATATTCAGTTAATGGGTATGACGGGCAGAAACGTTAAGATCCTTTTAGACGGTATACCTATGGTTGACCGCTCAGACACGCGCGAAAGTTTAAACCAGATTGACATTAATACTATTGAGCGGATTGAGATTGTTGAAGGGCCAATGTCTGTGGTATATGGTGCCGATGCTTTGGCAGGGGTTATCAATATCATTACCAAAAACCCGGGAAAACGATTGCTTAATCTCTCTGCACGGGTACAGGAAGAGACTGCTGGCGACGAGTACGAAGCACTCTCCGGAAAAGGTAACCATATTCAGAATATTACTGCCAGCTGGAAAAATAACCACTGGAGTGTACTGGCAGGTTTTACACACAATGATTTTGGCGGATGGAATTTAGCGGCAAAAACGGCTACAATAGATGAAGTTAATGTGATTACCAACCGTTGGAAACCTAAAGAGCAGTTTTTGGCTAACACTAAACTTGGTTATCGTAATAATAATTTTAGCATTTGGTACCGTTTGGATGGACTTAAAGAAGATATTGATGTTCGTGCCGGATTAAACCCCAACAATTATAAAGGCAGGCTGCAAACCTACACGACCCACCGCTATACCCAACAATTGCAATCGGAATATAAAATCAGTAATAAGCTACAGTTAGCCGCAATTGCAGGCTTTACTAATCTAGATCGCGCAACCAGAACGGTAATACATGACTTTACGAACAATACGGAAGAATTAAGCACCGGAGCTGGAGAACAGGATATTGCCAAATTTAACTCTACTAATTTTAGGGCTACAGCTATTTATGTACTTAATCAATCGGTAACCTTTCAGCCTGGTTTCGAATACAGTAGAGATGCAGCCAGCGGGCAAAGGATTAATGGATCGCCAGTGATTAACGATTATGCCACTTTTGTTACCGCAGAATTAAAGCTAACAGACAAAATAAACCTGAGACCGGGCTTAAGATTCATTAAAAATTCTATTTATGATGCTCCTCCGGTAATTCCATCTTTAAATGCGAAGTTCATTTTAACCAAAGACCTCGATTTACGTTTAGCCTATGCCAAAGGTTTCCGTTCGCCGGCGTTAAGGGAACTATATTATGATTTTGTCGATGCCAGTCATAATATTTTAGGTAACCCTGATTTAAAGGCGGAAGAATCTAACAGTTTTAATGGCTCACTGGTATGGTCGGGCATTCAGGAAAAAGATATTGAATTCCGATCTACTTTAACCGGTTTCTACAACCTGGTTAAGAACAGAATTGAATTTGCAACTTCTCCAACTGATAATTCGGTAACGACCTTAATCAATGTGTCGAAATATAAAACTGCAGGTGGTACTTTGGATAATGTACTTATTTTTAAAAAGAATCTTCAGGCTACCCTGGGCCTGTCCTACATTGGCCGTTATAATGATTTAAGCGAGAACAATAACCTTTCTACCCCTGAATTTGCCTGGGCTACAGAGCTAAACTCAAACATTAGCTATACTTTTCCTAAACTACGTGGAAGTATTAGCCTGTTCTACAAGTATACTGGTAGTTTACCAAGCTACCAGCTGAGTACAGAAAACAATGCCAGTACAGCAAAGCTGGTAAAAATTGGTGATTTCCATACCGCAGATTTAATGCTCAGCAAAAACCTCTTTAAATCGCTTACCATTAATGCAGGCGTAAAAAACCTATTCAATGTTACTCAATTAACCAATAGCTCAACGGCAAGCGGTGGTGCACATAGCACCGGTGGCGCTACTGTTCCTTACAGTTATGGACGCTCGTATGTATTAGGATTAAGCTATAACTGGGAGAAACTTTAACAAAAACAACATAATTACAATAAACATGAATAAATTAAACTCAATGATTGCAATCGCTTTTTTAGCGGTAACCTTTACAGCCTGTAAAAAGAACACTGAAGAGCCTATAGTTGTAGTACCCCCTTCAGATGGAAGTACTTTAACCCTTTCCGGTAAAACAGCTGAATCTAATTATACCAATATTGTATATGTAGATTTTAGTGCTGACAAGCAAACCGCTGTTGATAGAAAAAGTTTCAATATTGGTTTAACTTCTGACGGTAAATTTAGAGTTGTTTTAAATCCTTCTTATCAAACTACAGCAACTGCTACTTCAAAAACCGACATTAATGCAGTAACACTGGCCGATCCGGGAACAGCGGTTAATTTAAACCATGATATAACTGATCCACTTACTGTATCTCTGGTTGATTACTGGGATGGTGACATTGCCAAAACAGCTTTTGCAGAAGTAAGTGCAACCGAATCAGAAAATAAAGTGTACCTTCTAAGCTATGAAGGAAATAAGGATAAAGATAAATGGTTCAAGCTAAAAGTAACCCGTAATGGTTCTGGTTACAAAATACAGTATGCAAGATTAGGTGAAACCACCATCAAAACACTGGATGTAGCCAAAAGTTCAGACTACAACTTAGTATTTGTATCCTTAGAGAACAACAAAATTGTGCAGGCAGAGCCGGTTAAAGCAAGTTGGGATATTTCATGGAGCTATAGCACATATAATTCAGGCTTAGGATCACCATATTGGTTTCAGGATTATGTTGCCACTAATAACTTAGGTAATGTTACTGCTGCAAAGGTTGCTACAACAACTAAAGCTTATGCTGCATTTGCGGAATCTGATGTTGCTAGTCTTACATTTTCAGCAGCAAGAGATGTAATAGGTTCTTCGTGGAGAACTTCACCAAGTCAGGCCGGAGTCGGTGGTAGCGTTAAAACAGATGTGTTTTACGTAATTAAGGATTCAGCCGGAAATGTTTACAAATTAAAATTCAACAGCTATATCTCTGCTGATGGCGGTGAGCGTGGTAAACCGGTAATTGAATACAAACTGATTAAAAAAGGATAAAATTGAGTAAATACTCAATCAAATAAAAAATATGTTTTGTTAGTTGGATAGATGCTCTCCGCGATGGGGAGCTTTATCTTTTTATAGGGGGCAAGCTCCAGCAAAAAAAATGAAATATGCGTCTTGCTGAACTTGATTCAGCATCTCTTCAATAATACAGAAGACATGAGGAAACATCTGTTAGGATATCCAGGTGTTTAAGCCCTATCAAACAATCTATAAAAGGGGGCCTGAAACGAGTTCAGGAAGACGACCGAAATAGCACTTGAATAATTAAGAATACATGATGATATATCTTTCTGGATATACGTGTATTTAAGCCTATCAAACAATCTATACAAAAGATCCTGAAACAAGTTCAGGAAGATGGCCGAAATAGCAGGGCTTAAACGCAAAAAGGGCTCTGGCGTACCAGAACCCTTTTTGTTTCTTACTCGCGAAATATTATTTGCCAGAGTTTTTCTTGTCAGTTACTTCTGCACGGATTTCTTGTGCTAAAACTTTAAGATCTTGCATTGCTTTACGCACACGAGTACCAGCAGCTGCATTGCCAGCATTATAAAATTTTTCTACATCTGCTTCAATCGCAGCAACAGCAGCTTTAACTTTTGAGAATTTTTCCATCGCTAATTGATGTTTTTAAGGTTTAAAAAATTTATTTTTTTCAATTATACATATTTACCTTGAATTTACAACAGAAAGCAAATATTAATTTAAAATAAGTTTTGCACATTTACACAAATAAAAAAAATGCCCTGGCACTATTGTAGACGTATTTTTTCGTTTTTCGTGATTAAAATTCAGCGACTTAGTTAAATTGCTTAGCCAGGTTAATGAGGTTATTAAAGGTAAGATTGGCGCTTTTTATACAAGCTTCATAATCGGCCTCAGCAACCCTTTTATTGAGTATAGAAATAAAGGTTTTCCATTTTTCGCTTAATTCTTCGCCATAAACCCCATAGTAATTTAAGCCCTCTTCGTGCCCTTTAAAGTGCTTATTGGCTAAAATATGGCGTTTAATTACGTTTCCGCCTAATGTAGCCCCTTCAAGCACGTACAAGGCACCCAAAACTTCACCGGTTTTTTTCTGTGGAATAAAGAGTTCGAAATCCAGGCCTGGCAGTGTTAAATTATCAATCTGCCAGTAATTAAGATCTTTTTCTAGGGCAGTGAGTTTTAGCCTGCTGTTCATATCCAATTCGGCGGCTATGTCTGCATCAAGCATATTGCTCAATTCGTTTTCGAGCTTCTGGTGGATGATGTAATTTATAGTTAATAGTTTTTTATATTGTTCTACACTTAAAGTGTTATTCATTATTTCATTTACGAACATTAACGATTCGAGCGCTTTGTGGTTGGCGGCCGTTTCGGTTCTCAATAAACTGGCAATCATAAGGTGTATTTAAGTAAAGTATTAATAAAAGAAGAAAGATCCGGCTTTTACCACCGGATCTTTTAATACAATTGTTTTGCTAATTTAACCTGAGGTGTTGATTAAACCAAAAATCGTGCACCGAGTGTACGCATTTTACCAGATTATTGTAGCCACTGGGTTTGGTTAAATATGCATTGGCACCAAACTCCATCGAAGCTTTTACATCTTCCGGATTATCGGAGGTAGAAAACAAAATTACCGGAATGGATTTGAGGTAAGGAATATCCCTGATAAATTTCAATAAATCAAGCCCCGATAAGCCTGGCAGGTTTAGATCGAGTAAAATCAACTTCGGTTTAATTTTACTGTCGGCAAAACTCTGCAGCTTCAATAAGGCCTCGCTCCCATCTTCTACAATTGTAAGGTTCAAAGTCTCTTTAACTTCCTGCACTGCACTCTGCATAAAGAATGCGTAATCTATATCATCCTCTACGTAAAATATATCTGGTGTTTTCATTTTTATCTGTTTTTAAATGCTACATAAAAGGTCGAACCAGCATTAATCTTACTGTCGAACCAAACCCTTCCGTTATGCCTTTCCACAACCCTTTTAACTATAGCCAATCCTACTCCTGTCCCTTCAATGTCTTTTACATTGTCCATGCGTTTAAACAATTCAAAAACCCTATCGTAATACCTATTATCAATCCCTATACCATTATCTTTAATGGCATAAATGGTTTCTTCTCCATCAACATGCCCCGATATCTCAATTCTGGGTTTATCGACCGTTGATGAGTATTTTACGGCATTGCCAACTAAATTGGTAAACACTTGCGCAATCATCGTCCTATCTCCCTTTAAATTAGGCAACTGACCTAAAACCAGTTCGGTTTTATCTGCTTTAAAGGCATTCCAAACTTCGGCTTCTATTTCCTTTAACAACAAAGGCATGTCAACTGTTTCAAAATTTATATCCGAACGTCCTACTCTGGCTAAATTTAAAATCTCCTTGATCAGGAAATTCATTTTATTGGCACCATGCAAAATGCGGTCGAGCATCTTCTTGTCGTTATCATCCACACTTTTGTTTTTAAGCAACAGTTCGGTATATGTCTTAATCGAAGTTAACGGAGTTCTTAGATCGTGCGAGATGGTATAACTGAAGGTATCCAGCTCTTCGTATGCAGCCTGTAGTTTCTCGTTAAGCAGCCTGATCTCGTTCGCTTTTTTATTGATATCGGTAATAATGATCTCACGGATACGCAGTACTGAAGAAATTTCTTCGGCGCGCCACTTTTCGGAGGTATTGTTTACCACCTGCGACCAGGTTTCGAAAGATTTTCTGGGCGATAGATTTAATAAACCATTTTCATCAGGACTTACCGGTTTCTCAGGATTACCTGCCCAGTTAACAGTAGTAATCTGTTCGGGTTTAAACCAGATAATCATTTCGCCCAATTCTTTATTTAGGGTACACGATAAAATACCCGATGCAATCTCTTTATATTTTTTAGCCGGAGAATGTATTTCTGATAAACGATGGGTGTAATAAATAGACTCATCGGTGGTTTTCTTTAACCAGTCGGCCAGTTCCCGAATGTCCTCATCAACCGGCACTTCGCCAATGGTTTTGAGTTCATTTTCGAAAATAATGGCTACTCCGGATGCCGTTGTAGCGTCTAAAATTGTTCTTTTATGCCCTGTAATGGCTTCAATTAAATACTTATCGCGTGTTAAATGCTCTGAAAGCACATTGGCCGTATTTTTAAACAGCTCAACAACTTCAGCCTCTTCTTCTTCCTGGCGGTATTCTAAGGCCGACGACAGAATTTGTCCTACCAGTTTAGAACCTTCACGCGCTTTATAATCGATAAATTTCGGGCTATAGTTGTGGCAGGCAATTAATCCCCACAATTCGCCATGCGAAATAAGCGAAATGCTAAAACTCGATTGAACACCCATGTTTTTCAAATACTGAACATGTATAGGCGAAACAGCCCTTAATCCGCCATTGGTTAAATCGAGTGGTTCATTTTCTTTAAAGGTTAAAATAGGTGCATCGAGCTTATTTACATCGGCAATTAAACGTGTGAGATTCAGTTTGTACAGCTCACGTGCCTGTTTTGGTATATCGGAAGCAGGATAATGCAAGCCAAAAAACGGCTCTAGATCAGGCTCTTTTTCTTCAGCAACTACTTCACCATGACCATCGTCTAAAAACTTGTAGATCATGATCCTATCGTAATTGATCAGTTTTTTAACCTCGAGTGCTGCACCCCTTAGCAATGTAGAAACATTCTTTCCCTGCAGCATGGATGATGCCGAGCGGCCAATCGAACTTTGTATATCGTATTGCAGCGTTACCGGTTCGAATTCCAGCAACCAATTGTTAGGCGATGGAGAAATGATCAGGTAAAAAGGATTCCCATCCAGCTCAACCGGGTGCGGACTAATGGCATCGAAATTATCGCGGATAATACCCAGTTTAAGCAGATCTTCTATATTAAATTCAGGATCTTGCTGCCTAATAAATGTATTAACCACGGCAAGAGGTTTATTTAACAGGTTTTTAGCCTGCTCATTAAAAAAATCTCCTGCATTTTCGCTGATGTAACTTATGGTAAGGTCTTTTTTAACAACGGCTATCAGAAAACCATGCGACTGAATTTTACCAGGAATGTGAATCGGTTCTTTATCACAATTGGTTAAGTCGACAGAAAATTTATTCATATATTATAGATAAGACAAACGTATTTGAATTTACGAATTAACAAATATTAGTTTATTTTTTAGCATGATGTACGAATTCTGCAAATTCGGTTTTAAGGATTGTTTTTTATTCTATATTTGTTGCAACTAATAAAAAAAGCATCCCTATTTTGGCAAAAAAAAACATTTTGGTTATCGAAGATAATCATGCAATCCTTGATGTTATTACCCTGATTTTAGAAAGCGAGGCCTTTAATGTGGCCGGTTTAAACAAAGGTGCAGACTTCATCAGCCATGTTCACGAATTTAATCCAGACGTGATTATTATGGATATTATGCTGCCAGACACCGATGGAAGGGAACTTTTGAAGGAAATTAAGGCTACCGATACTACACAGCACATTCCGGTTTTAATGATTTCGGCACGCTATAATGCAACTAATTATACCCTTGATGGAATTGAAGCTGATGATTTTATGGCCAAACCTTTTAACATCGACGATCTGATGGATAAGATTTATGCCTTACTCAAAAAAGGAGTAAATTAGTCAGTTGTTCCGGGTAATTTTATTCCGCCTAGTTTTAGGTTTTTCATCAACTCCTGCTGAAAAGATAATTTTGTATCGGTAAAACCATGTGCATTTACCCAGATATTGAAAATCACTTTATAACCGCTTTCTTCTAAAAGCGATACCCCTATTCTTCGTTCGGGCGTTTTTAAGCAAGCCTTAAATTCATCTACCGTTTTGTTAAAAACCCCAACTAAAAGCTCGTAATCTATTCCGTAACTAAACTTCATTTCAATATCTACCCGTCTGCTGCCTTCTCTGCTAATATTGATAATGACTTCGTTAGATAATTTTCCATTCGGAATAACTACCGTACGGTTATCGAAAGTTTTAACTATGGTATAAAATATCTGGATTGATGTTACTGTTCCTTCCTGCCCTTGTGCAATAATATTATCGCCTACCATAAAGGGCTTAAGCAATAAAATAAGTACACCGCTTGCAAAATTCTGCAAGGTTCCGGATAAAGCCAAACCAGCTGCAACGCCTATACCACCTATCAGTACGGTTAAAAAGGCAAGCTGAATACCAATGATCTGCATTACGGTTAGCACCAGTAAAATGCGGAGAGTAATCAATACTAAACTGGTAAGAAACGGACGCAACGATGGGTTTACATCTTTGCGGTGCATTCCGTTTTGCAACCATTTGCCCAACAGTTTAATAAACCATAGCCCTAAAATGAATAAAGCAATACCCAATATTACAGATGGTCCTCTGCTTATAATCCAATCGAAAGCTTTATTGTAAAAACTATTTAGGTTATCGGTGTCTAATGTCATAAAACTGGTTCAAAAAATTACGGTTTCCTATGTTTTACCGGAGTGTCTTTAGTTACCTCTACTTTTTTGGCATCCTTGGCCGATGTTACTTTTTCATCGGCTCCTTTTGCTTTTGCATTTTTCGGCGCTGTAGCCTTGCTACTTTCAGCCGGCGTTTTTGAATTTTTCATCCGTTTCAATTTATTTTCAATTGTGATGAAGCTACCAGATTTATTCATCCCAAAGTATGGTTTAAAAAATCATAGAGGTTTCATAGCTAGTATTTATTAATCGTTGCTGAGTAACCAGGTTTTGGCTGCTTCAATTTCATCGGGTTTAAAACCTTTAGAAGAACCGGGGGTGGCTACAGTAAAAATATCGGTAAACCACTCCACTCCTTTTTCGGCAGTTACAACAGCTATTTTTTTCCATTTGGTAAAATTTTGTAGTCCTGCTTTGGCATCCTGCACCCAGGCACCTGCTGTAAAATTTTTAACATCGGTATCTAAAACGAGTAAATACCTGATTTCATTAAACTTATCGGCGGTTCTTTTAAGGCCTGGCAGCAAAACATGTTTAATATCTTCGCTGGTTACTTCACCTGTGGCCCTTACCCCAAAAACCTGATCGGGTAAGCCCGTAATTTCTGCTAGCATATTTTTTTACAGTTAGAACACCTTAGAAGTTAAAGATGTTTGGATTTCGATCAGATTCTACAAAGTTGTAAGGCTGTAAAAACTCTTAACTCATTCATACTGTTATAGAAGCAACAGAAATAAAATTAAACTCATGAAAATCAAACATTTAAAAAATACAGCATTTTTACTTGCGGGTACAACGTTGCTTTGGGCTTGTAGCAGCGATACCAAAACGGGTAGTACGACCGATACTACCTTAACTGATTCGGCTGCTGTTACCAGTTTAAAACCTGCTGGTCCACCACCCGAATGGGGCAAAACCATTAAACCTGAAATGCAAACGGTTATCGAAAAATTAGCCAGTTATGGTGATAAGCCCCTCGAAACATTAAGCGCTACCGATGCCCGCAAAAACCACACACCTACGGATGCTGTTATGGATCTGGCTGAACAAAACCACATTAGCGTGCCTGCCTCCAAAGTAGACACTACCGGAAAAGATATAACTGTCAACGGAGGAAAGATACATCTGCGGATTTACACCCCAAAAACAGGCAATGGACCTTACCCACTTATCGTTTATTACCATGGAGGTGGTTTTGTAATTGCGAACCTCGATGTGTATAATGCTTCGGCCCAGGCTTTGGCAGAACAGGTTGGGGCGGTTGTAATTTCGGTAGCTTACCGTTTAGCGCCCGAAAATAAATTTCCGACGGCGCATAACGATGCTTTTGCAGCCTACGAGTGGGCGATTAAAAATGCTTTTGATTTAAAGGCCGATCCTGGCAAAATTGCTGTAGCAGGCGAAAGTGCCGGAGGAAATTTAGCGGCCAATGTTTCGATAATGGCACGCGATAAACAGATTATGATTCCGGTACACCAGCTTTTGGTTTATCCCATTGCACAGGCCAATATGAATACCACATCGTACAAAACATACGAAAAGGCCAAACCTTTGAATAAAGCCATGATGGGCTGGTTTACAGAAAAATATTTAAACACGATGATTGAAGCCCAGGATCCTGCAATTTCGCTGGTAAATGCCAACCTAAAGGGCTTGCCCCCAACAACTATTATTACCGCCGAAATAGACCCGCTGCAAGATGATGGAGTAATACTGGCTGATAAACTTAAAGCCGATGGCGTTAAAGTGGCAAGTAAAAATTACGATGGTGTAACGCACGAGTTCTTCGGAATGGCCATTGTTGTTCCGGAAGCTAAAGCTGCACAGGCTTACGCTGCAGAACAGTTAAAAGCAGCTTTCAAATAATTATTTTTTATAAAGCGGGTGTATTTTCCCGCTTCCTATTTGGCTCAAAGCGCTACTTGGCTTGTACTTGTTTTCATTCATTTATCGAAAGCACAAACTATTTAGGCTTAGCCATGTTATTTAAATACTAATCTACCCGAGATAACTATGAAAATTGCCTACATTTCTACTTGTCCACCCCGCGAGTGCGGTTTAGCAACATTTAACCATAACCTGGTTACCGCTTTAAGTTTAAATGCAGATTATGATCCTCAAAAAAGCTTTGTGGTTGCCCTAAACGAATCAGATAATATCCATGAACATGCTTATGGCAAAGAGGTTAAATTTGTTATCCGACAGCAAAATCAGCAGGATTACATTGAGGCAGCCGATTTCATCAATAATAGTGAGGTAGATACCTGTATTATAGAACACGAATTTGGGATATATGGCGGTAACAGTGGTGTATTTCTGCTATCGTTGGTTAACAGGTTGAAGAAACCCTTTATCATCATTTTACATACGGTTTTAAAAGAGCCTAATTTTATGCAGCTTACCATTTTAAAGGAGCTTGCATTTAAAGCTGCTAAAATTATCGTGATGAGCAAAAAAGCAGTAATGTTTTTAACCAGTATTTACCAGATTCCCAAAGCATCTATCAAGCTAATAGAACATGGCGTACCTGATTTAGAGCCTATCGTAAATAATGAAATTACGCAGAGCAGCTTATTTAAGGGTCGCAAAGTTTTATTTACATTCGGTTTGATTAGTCGCAATAAGGGCCTGGAAACGGTTATAAAGGCACTCCCCGAAATTGTAGCTCAACACCCTGAAGTTTTATATGTAATTTTAGGCAATACCCATCCCGGCGTGGTTAAACACAATGGAGAAGAGTATCGCGACAGTTTAAAAGCCCTGGCAAAAGAACTGGGCGTAGAAAACAATATTGCTTTCGTCAACAAATTTGTATCCGAAAGCGAATTGCACCAGTATTTAACCGCCTGTAGCATTTACATCACCCCTTATTTAAACGAAGCACAAATTACCAGTGGCACCTTATCTTATGCCATCGGTGCAGGCGCTGCCGTGGTTTCTACACCCTATTGGCACGCTCAGGAATTATTGGCCGACAACCGGGGCAGGTTGTTTAATTTTAAAGATGATACCCACCTCGCCGCCATCGTAAATGAATTATTAAGCGATAACGATACCTACCAGCAATTAAAGCAAAATGCTTACGCTTATGGCTTAAACTTGCGCTGGCCTGCTATTGGCAATGTATATCTTAAGGCTTTGCAAGACGCATTAAACGCTGAAAAGGAACCGGAAAGAGCTATTCCGCCAATTATAGATGTAGAGCGGATGCCTGCCCTTAATCTTAGCCATATTGCATTATTAACTGATGATACCGGAATCATTCAGCATGCGCGCTTTGGCGTACCGAACCTAAAAGAAGGCTATTGTATTGATGATAATGCTCGGGCTTTGATCATGTCGCTTATGGCTTGCGAGTATGACAAGAACCCTAATGCACTGAAATTTATGCCGGTATACCTCAGCTTTATTCAATACATGCAGGTGGAGGATGGCAATTTCCGCAATTTTTTAAGCTTTGACAGGCAGTATCTGGATGAAATAGGTTCCGAAGATTCCTTCGGGCGTACCATCTGGGCACTTGGTCACTTAATTTGTAGTGCCCCCAACAATTCTTACCGTGAGTTTGGACGCGAGCTTTTTTGGCACGCGGTTCCTCATTTTAAAAATTTGAAATACATCCGCGGAAAAGCCAATACGCTAATTGGTTTGTCGTACTACCTGTGCGCACATCCGGGCGATGAGCTGATTATCAATGAAATTAACCAGCTGGCCAATGCAATAATAAGCGCCTATCAGCAAAACAAAGATGGTGACTGGCACTGGTTTGAGGATATTCTAACTTACGATAATGCCATTTTACCCCTGGCGCTGCTACACCATTACGAAGTTACCGGCAACGCGGCATCATACAAAACAGCAATGGAAAGTATTGCATTTTTAAATACATTTTCTTTTCAGAATGGATACTTAAACCCGGTTGGAAATGCCGGATGGCTTAAGAAACATGGTAAAAGCCCGGTTTACGACCAGCAGGCTATAGAAACTATGGCCATGGTATTATTGTATGCCAAAACTTTCGAAATCACTAAAAATGATCAGTATTTAAGTTTAATGCACACCAGCTACGAATGGTTTCTGGGAAAAAACAGTCTGCATATTCCGCTATATGATTTTGAAACGAATGGTTGTGCCGATGGCCTGCAGTTTAACAGTGTAAACAGAAACCAGGGTGCAGAAAGTACATTAGCTTACTTCATTTCACATTTGGCTATACTTAAAGCTGCCGAGGCAGAATACGAAACTTTATCATCGCCTCTGGTTGAGGCTGATAAGTGTAGTTAGGTTGATTCTACCAATTAACCTTCTACCCAGATTGCATCAGTTCACACAATCTTGCTTCGCGGTGACGGATTCATTGAAGTTTCGAAGCAGGATATATTGGCTCGCCAATAACTTAATTATTCTCCAATAAGCGATCTAGTAATAATTCTAAATTTACGGTAGCAAATGAAGAACTGTAATCCGATAATCCGTAAGGAATGATCAGTTCGCCATTACTGATGATGGACCCACAAGAATAAACTACATTGGGTACATAACCTTCGCGCTCATCGCCATTGGGTATAATTAAAGGTTCTTTTAAATGACCTATTTCTTTTCTTGGATCTTCAAGATCGAGCAGACTTGCGCCAATACAATACCGCCGCATAGGGCCAACACCGTGCGTAATTACAATCCAGCCTTTTTCTGTTTCAATTGGAGAACCGCAATTTCCGATTTGAACCAGTTCCCAATCATAACGTGGCTGTTTTAATAAAATCGGGTTTTCCCAAACGTTAATTTTGTCAGAAAACATCAGGTAATTGTTCCAGCCATCAATACGGCTCATCATCACAAATTTTCCGTTAATTTTTCGCGGGAACAAACCCAGGTTCTTGTTCTGGGCACCATCGCCGTACAGGGGAATAACTTTGAATTCGTAAAAATCCTCTGTTTGTACCAGTTTAGGAATGATCAGGGAGCCATCAAATGCAGTATAAGTGGCATAGTATAAAACCTTGCCATCCTCTCTTACAAATTTTACAAAGCGGGCATCCTCAATGCCTTTGCGTTCAAATTCCGAGATCGGAAAAATAACGCGGTCAGAAATATCGGTGTCTTTCGAAAAACTGATGGTATGATAAGTATCTGAAAGCCAAAGCACTTTATCATATTCAATTAAGCGTTCCGGATTTTCTTTATTCAGACTTTTAGAATCTTTGATGAGATTGCTTAAACTGGTGTATTCAAATTTATCGTCGAGTTTTGCTTCAATTTCTTCCAAAACAGACGGATCGATCTGTGCATAAGCAGCCTTTTTTAAAAATAGTTTTTTAGCATAAATGGCATTCTTAACCACCTCGGCCTCATCTACATAATTACCTACAGGCAAAACCTGAATATTGTTGTTTTTATCAATTAAAGCCCGGCGGAAGACAATGGAAGATATATGCCCTTCTCCCACAGCCCTAAAACTGATGATTACCCTTTTCTCTCCCTCAACCAGATCGGTTTGATCGGGATCTTCGACTATGCTTGGATTAAAAAAAGCAGCCGATTCGATCGAATATTCGTGTGTAAAGTAAGCGCCAATCAGCAAGCGTGTATATTCGTCAATATGCTCGAACGAGGTACCAAGTGCGGTAAACTGCTTCTTCAGTTTTTTACAGTGACGCGTTAAAATTTTGGTTATGTTTCTATGCCGTTTAGAATATTCCTGCAATATTGGCGATACCAGCGAGAATACTTTTTCATCAGAAAACAGCAATACTTTTTTAATTACTTCTAATGCGCGTTCCTCTCCGTTAAAAAAAAACCGGGCAATAACTCTTTTAGTATCAGGATAAACCTTAACTGGCTTACGTTCAATATATAGTCTCATTATTTATTTATTTGGTGGTAATTAAACAATTGGCCTCCCTTACCTGCAACTTTATATTAACTAAATTTACTACTTAATTGTTTATATTATTTATCAGTTTAATCATAATCTTTACCTTTATTGCAACATCTCTTCATTCAAAACAACCAGGCCATGCACAGTGAAAAAGTAGTTGAAAATACCAAACCCCAATATGAAGCACTGCGCTTAGCTAAACTGATGCATTACGAAATTCTGGATACCGAGGCCGAATACACTTTCGACAGGATATCCCACTTAGCCACCGGCATATTTAAAGCCCCTGGCGCAGGCATCTGTTTTGAAGGGAATGCATTACTTTTTCAAAAATCGGTAGTTGGTCATCCACCAGTTAATCCTAAATTGCCACTTTGCCATAATTTTAATGTTGTAAACGAAGGCGGCAGCTCGATCATTACAGCTCCGCTTCAAACACCGGAGGGTTATTTGCTAGGTGTAATTTATGTTTCTACGGCTGAAATTATAGCACCAACTGAAACACAAACCCAAATGCTTAGCCTGCTGGCAGAAATGGTGATGGATATCCTGGCATCGAGAATAGCGACACGCAATGCGTTCAGGGCCTATGATGATCGCCTCCATGTGCTGATCCATGACCTTAAAAACCCAATGACAACCATTTCCCTGCAATCGGAGTTGATGGGCAGAATACCTGCTATTGATGATAAGGCGGTATTAATTGCCAGTAAAATCAATTCACAGTCGAAAAAAATGGTCGATAGCCTGAATGAAATTTTAATTCCGGCTAAAAAAGCTGCAGGCGGATATAAACCGGAGAAAGCCCAGATCGATTTAAAAGAAGTACTCGAAGCGGTAAAACTAAATTTTGACTTGCCCCTTAAACACAAAGGACAATCTATTTCGATAAATATTTACGAGCCCATCTTAATATTTGGAGATGTAAATAAACTTACTGTAATTTTTAGCCAGCTGATTGATAATGCAATTAAGTTTTCTCCATTGGGAACAGCCATTAATATATCGCATCAGCTTACCACAACCGAACTTACCGTTTCGGTTAACGATCAGGGCGTTGGTTTAACCACCGAAGACCTGGATAAAATTTTCACCAAATTTGCACCGTTAAGTGCTAAACCCACCGGTACAGAAAGTGCCAATGGCTTTGGCCTGATTACGGCTGGCGCATTCATAGATATCCATAAAGGGAAATTATGGGCCGAAAGTCCGGGTAAAGGTTTAGGTACAACTTTTTATGTGAAACTACCGCTTAGGTAAATCAGTTTCTAAAAGTAGATCAAGTTTCATTTCTTCGAGTACAATCCGTTCAGGCTGGCCGGTTTTATGGCACGACCACTTAATTAGGCGGATTAATCCCTTTTCGATTTCTATACCGGTAATATCGCCATCATTGAAACAGCAACAACCGCTGTTAAAATAATTGGGTTTATATTTTCTAAAGCGCGGAGCTTTATCGCCTCCACTGGTTTGTTTTACCAACTCTGCATTTAAAGCAGCGATAACTTCCTGCTTATTATCTCTTTTGGCCTGCTGCAATTTGAGGTAAATTCTTTCCAGGTGTGTTAATGAGGCAAAAACTGGTTGATGAGTATGTCCGGTAATCAGCACTTTATTGGTTTGCGTAGCCACCCAGCTGTACATCATAATATTGTGCGCAGTTTTAAGCTGGTTATCGTAGGCCGGCGTATTGGGGTTAATTTGAAGGTAAGCCTGCAGCGGCGCCCATACCGTACTAACAAACCATTTGCTAAACCAGTTGCCATCACTTTGCAAATCGCCTTGATGACCGTGTGTAAGAAAAATATCCAGCAATTGCGAACCAACGGGCATGCGCAAGATAGCTCCTTCATAAATGGGTATTTTTTTCCCGTAAATGCGGTTGAGGTTAAAGCCTGCCAGCGGGTCGTTGTCCCAATACAGATCGTGATTGCCAAATATTTTGGTAAACATGCCTTTATTTATGAAAATCTTTTCTGCCTCGAAAGTTTTTTTATTGTGCCTGATAACCGATTCCATTAAGTTTTTCCAAAGCTCTTCACTATCGCCGAGGTTGATATAATGAAAATCATTTATGGCATAATGTTCAAGTGCCTTAAGATAGTTTATTTCAGCAAGGGTAAAATCGTCGGCGTTATCACGTGCTCCTTTATGCTGATCGGAGAGAATGATAAACCGGTTTGCTTCGGTGATTTCTAAAATGAGACCCCGCTTTCCAGGGGTTTTAACAATGGTTTTGAAAAGTTTGTTTAATGCGCCATGTATACGCCTGCGGTTGGGACGCGAGCTGTATTTATTAGACATGCGGATAATCCAATTGCTTAATAAACGTTGAAGAAATTTGCGCATCAGCTGGTTTAAATTTATGCCTCCGGTTGAAGATAACAAAATATAAGGCCAATCGTTTAACCAGCACGGAAGTATTTTAGAAGATCAATTATAAAATAGCCACGAAGTTACACATTAGCATAGGTATTGCTCTGTGAGTTCCGTGCATCATTGGCAGCAAATAGATTATCCCATTAGATCAACAGCCACGGAGACGCAGATTAGCACGGAAATATTATTAGAACTCCATGGATGTTGTGCATCTGTGGTAAGAGATATAATTTATATTGCAATATTTTTACTAAATTTGTTAGCATTGAAAAGATCAGGAAGCGCAGATTTACCTTTACATTATGGCCACGTTCCGCCCTGGCTGGCACAGCGTATGGCCAAACTTGGTCTTGCGATAACTGAAGCTATTTTAGCTGAATATGGCAAAGCAGAAGTAATACGCCGCTTAAGTAGTCCGTTTTGGTTTCAGAGTTTAGGTGCAGTAATGGGCATGGACTGGCATTCATCGGGTATTACTACTTCCGTAATGGGTGCCTTGAAAAAAGCCATTAACCCACTATCAAAAGAACTGGGCATTTATATTTGTGGTGGCAAAGGGAAGCTAAGTCGCGAAACTCCAAACGAACTTTTGCGCGTGGCAGAAAAAACCGGATTGGATGGGCAAATGCTGGTCAGATCGAGCAAGCTTAGTGCAAAAGTAGATAATACGGCTATTCAGGATGGTTTTCAGCTTTACCTCCATAATTTTATTTTAAGCAGTGATGGGGATTGGGCCATAGTGCAACAAGGGATGAGCGATTTCAGCGGCACAGCCAGACGCTACCACTGGCACTCTGAAAACTTAAAATCTTTTGTAGAAGAACCGCATACGGGAATTTGTGGAATTAACCAGGGTCAAATATTAAACCTAACTGCCTCAGCAGCCAATCCCACCCGAGCAGCCATGATGGACCTGACTACTGAAGCACCTACCCGAATGATCGCCGAAATACAAAAACTGGTATTGCCCAGGCACCATGAGGTAAAAGCCAAAGATGTAGACCTAAAAAGATTGGGTAGTATTTTGTGGCTGGCACAAGAGAAAAAGCCCGATAATTTCGAAGAACTGCTCTTACTTGAAGGTATGGGCCCCCGCACCCTGCAATCGATGGCGTTGGTGAGCGAGGTAATCCATGGAACGCCATCACGTTTTACCGATCCGGCCAGGTTTTCTTTTGCACACGGAGGTAAAGATGGTCACCCTTTTCCGGTTCCGGTAAATATTTACGATGAAACCATAAGCTTTTTGCGCCAGGCAGTTGAGAAAGCTAAAATTGGCATTACCGATAAACAGGAAGCGATAAAATCGCTGCATCGTATTGCCAGTAATGCAGAAAAAGACTTTGTGCCCAACATGGATTTTGAGAAAGTGATTGAGCTGGAAAGAAAAAACAGCTGGAAATACGGTGGAAGGACCGTGTTTGGGAAAGAGAAACCACCAAAGGATAAACAGTTGAAGTTGTTTTAGGTTTGCTGTTTTGATTGAACTAGAATATAGCCACGAAGAGTTTTTCTCTATATAATCTAAAGACTGATGTCTCTACCAACCGATAGGATAAATATAGCCACGGAGACGCAGACTACACGGAATGTTTTTTCTATAATCTAAAGGTCGGTGCCTCCACCAACACCTCTATTTGTTTCGGTCGGTGTGGACACCGACCGATAGGATAAGCGTCTGGTTAGACACCAGGCCATAGCATAAATTCCGTGTCAATCCATGAATCGGTTGCCATCTTTAAACAAAAAAGGTCGTGGTTTGCACCACGACCCTAAAAATATAGAATTTAAAACCTACTAAGCATAAGCAATAGCATCTCTCGATGCCAGTTTGGTTGCTCCCATTAAGTATTCATCTACTTTACGGGCAGCTTCCCTGCCTTCTGAAATGGCCCAAACTACCAGCGATTGTCCGCGGCGAACATCGCCCGCTGCAAAAATCTTAGCAATATTGGTTTGATAAGTGTGTTCAGAAGCTTTTACGTTTCCACGGTTATCAAGCTCTACACCTAATTTTTCAATTAATCCCTCTTTTTGTGGGTATAAGAAACCCATTGCAAGCAGTACCAATTCGCAAGGCAACTCTTTTTCCGATCCCGGAACTTCCTTAAAAGTAACCGGACGACCATTTGCATCAATCTCCCACTCTACATCTACCACTTTTAATGCTTTAAGGTTACCGTTTTCATCGGCAATAAAGTTCTTGGTATTTACCGACCAGGCTCTTTGCGCACCTTCCTCATGCGAAGAAGTATTTTTCAATAGCATCGGATAAGTTGGCCAAGGCATATTTTCGCTACGGGTTTGTGGTGGCATTGGCATAATTTCAAACTGCGTTACCGATTTTGCACCATGACGGTTAGAAGTTCCAATACAATCTGAACCGGTATCACCACCACCAATTACGATTACATTTTTACCTGTAGCCATAATGTCTTCGGTTTCAACCTTGCGGTTAGCCACACGCTTATTTTGTTGCTTTAAGAAATCCATTGCGAAATGAATACCTTTAGCCGAACGACCGTCAATTGGCAAATCGCGTGGAATGGTAGAACCACCGGCCAATACAATGGCGCTATAATCTCTCAATAAGGTACCAATCTCTACGTTTTCGCCAACGTTGGCATTGCATTTAAAAATTATTCCTTCTTCTTTCATTAAATCGATACGGCGATCGATTACATTTTTCTGAAGCTTAAAATCAGGAATACC
This sequence comes from Pedobacter ghigonis, assembly GCF_903166585.1. Classification (GTDB taxonomy): domain Bacteria; phylum Bacteroidota; class Bacteroidia; order Sphingobacteriales; family Sphingobacteriaceae; genus Pedobacter; species Pedobacter ghigonis. The sequence goes on along the minus strand of NZ_CAESCM010000003.1, from coordinate 20,434 downwards.
ATATCTCAATAAACCACCTGGTGCATCGTCGCGTTCGAAAACGGTAACTTCGTGACCAACCTTATTTAACTGAGCAGCAGCGGCTAATCCAGCCGGACCTGAACCAATAACTGCAACCTTTTTACCGGTTCTGATTAATGGCGCTTTTGCTTTGATAAATCCTTTTTCGAAAGCGATTTCGATAATATGCTTTTCAATTTCCTCGATAGAAACCGGCGGGCGGTTAATACCCAGTACGCAAGCCGACTCACAAGGTGCCGGACAAATCCTTCCCGTAAACTCAGGAAAATTGTTTGTACTTAATAAAATGTTGGCAGCCTGCTCCCATTTGCCCTGATAAACTGCGTCGTTAAACTCAGGTATTACGTTACCCAGCGGGCACCCCGATTGGCAAAAAGGTACGCCGCAATCCATACAGCGCGCAGCCTGATTATTTAATTCTTTTGCGGGCAATTCGTTTAAAAATTCCCCATAGTGTTTTACACGCGTTGCAGCCTCTTCTCTGGTGGGCGCAACTCTATCGTATTCTTGAAATCCTGTTACTTTTCCCATGGCTTAGTGTGTTTTTACTTGTTGGTTACGTTTTGCTAAAACTGCTTTGTATTCTTTAGGGAATACTTTTACAAAGTGAGCTGATTGTGTTTTCCAATCGCTTAAGATAAACTCAGCTACCTTACTGTCTGTTAATCGAATATGCGATTTAAGCAAAGCTAAAATGCGTTCTTCATCTTCAGCCTGTAACGGATCTAAATCAACCATTTCCTTGTTGCATTTGCGTGCAAAAGTTCCGTTTGCATCGTAAACCCAAGCTACACCACCACTCATTCCAGCTGCAAAGTTACTTCCTGTATCACCAAGAATTAACACTTCACCACCAGTCATGTACTCACAACCGTGATCGCCAACTCCTTCTACAACTGCTGTTGCACCAGAGTTACGTACGGCAAAACGTTCACCAGCTTTACCACGTGCAAATAACTCGCCCGAAGTAGCACCATACAATGCCACGTTACCGATAATGATATTCTGCTCAGGTATAAAAGTCGAATTTGCAAAAGGATAAACGGCTAATCTTGCACCCGACAATCCTTTACCCACGTAATCGTTCGCCTCACCTTCCAGTGATAAAGTAACCCCACGGGTATTGAATGCACCAAAACTTTGTCCGGCCGAACCAACAAATTTAAAGTTGATGGTATCAGGCGGCAAACCTGCACTTAAATGCACCTTAGAGATTTCGTTAGATAACATAGTGCCTAATGAACGGTCGGTATTTTTAACTTCGAAGCTTGCAAAAACAGGTTCGTTGTTTTCAATAGCAGATTGTGCAGCTGCGATTAGTTTATGATCTAAAACGTGATCTAAACCATGATCCTGCGCCTCAGTATTGAATAAAGGCAAGCCATTCTCTTCCGCTTTATATAAAATAGCCGATAAATCAAGGTGCTTTAATTTCCAGTCGGTTGCAGGCAACTCACGTACTTTTAAAACATCAGCCTGACCGATCATTTCATGAATGGTTCTGAAACCTAATTCAGCCATAATTTCGCGTAATTCTTCGGCAAGGAAATAAAACAAGTTTACTACGTGATCGGCATCACCAGTGAATAATTTTCTCAATTCCGGATCTTGTGTCGCCACACCAACCGGACAAGTATTCAGGTGGCATTTACGCATCATAATACAGCCCGAAGTAACCAATGCAGCAGTAGCCACACCCCATTCTTCAGCACCCAATAACGCTGCAATAGCAATATCCCTACCTGTTTTTAACTGACCATCTGTTTGAAGGATGATCCGGTTACGTAATTTGTTTTTAACCAAAGTCTGGTGTGCTTCTGCCAAACCAAGCTCCCAAGGTAAGCCAGCATGCTGAATAGAAGTTAACGGTGAAGCACCTGTACCACCATCAAAACCCGATACCAAAATTACATCGGCATGTGCTTTTGCAACACCGGCTGCAATAGTACCTACACCTGCTTTAGATACCAGTTTAACGTTGATCCTTGCAGCGCGATTGGCATTTTTAAGGTCGTAAATTAACTGGGCTAAATCCTCGATCGAATAAATATCGTGGTGCGGAGGAGGAGAAATTAAACCTACACCTGGTGTTGAGTGACGAACTTTTGCAATCCAGTCATCCACCTTGTGACCAGGCAACTGACCACCTTCACCCGGTTTTGCACCCTGAGCCATTTTAATCTGCAACTCATCAGCATTGGTTAAGTAATAACTGGTTACACCAAAACGGGCAGAAGCTACCTGTTTAATGGCCGAACGCATACTATCGCCATTTGGCAATTTAGTATAACGCATCTCGTCTTCACCACCCTCACCGGTATTGCTCTTTCCGCCAATGCGGTTCATGGCAATAGCTAAAGTAGAGTGAGCCTCGTGCGAGATAGAACCGAACGACATTGCTCCTGTTGCAAATCTTTTTAAGATCTCGGTAGTAGATTCTACCTCATTTAACGGGACCGCCGGACGGGTATAATTAAATTCGAACAAACCTCTGATGGTATAAGCCTGTTGAGTTTGCTCATTTACCAGCTTAGAGTATTGTTTGAAAATGTTGAAATCGTTTTTACGCGTTGCGTTTTGCAACAAGTGGATGGTTTGCGGATTAAATAAATGCGCTTCACCTCTGCGACGATATTTATAGGTACCACCAGCAGGCAATAAGTTTTCGGTCTGCGTTGCCGGACCAAAACTGCGGTGATGCTTAATTAATGTTTCTTTTGCAATTTCATCTAAGCCTAAACCACCAATACGCGAAACAGCACCAGTGAAATAAGTATTAACCACTTGTTTATTTAAACCTAAAATTTCGAAAATCTGTGCGCCTTGATATGACTGCAAGGTAGAGATACCCATTTTAGAGAAGATTTTTAACAAGCCGCTGTTTACTGCATAGATGTAATTTTTAGTTAACTCCTCTGCCGATAAACCAGATTCTTCCTGGAAACCACCAATAGTTTCTAGCGCCAGATAAGGGTTAATTGCCGTAACACCAAAGCCCAATAACGTAGCAAAATGATGTACTTCCCAGATATCACCAGCTTCGATAACGATACCAACAGCACCACGATAACCTTTACGGATTAAGTGGTGGTGTACTGCAGAAACAGCCAATAAAGAAGGCATTGCAGCGTGTTCAGAATCGATAGCCCTGTCGCTTAACACAATTACCTGGAAACCATCTTCAACGGCATCTACTGCATAACGGCATAAGCGGTCTAAAGCTTTTGCCATTGCACCCGGTTTACCATCGGCCCTGAAATAGGTTTGTAAAGTTTTAGCCTGGAAAACCCCGGTATCGATACTTCTCAGTTTTTCTAACTCCTGGTTGGTTAAAATTGGATGTTTAATGGCTACACAGTGTGCTTGTCTAGGATTTTCATCTAACAAGTTACCGTTGCTACCCATAAAACTAGCCAAACTCATCACCACTTTCTCCCGAATCGGATCGATAGGCGGATTGGTAACCTGAGCAAAAAGCTGTTTAAAATATGAAGATAAATGTTGCGGGCGTTGTGATAAAATAGCAAGTGGCGTATCGGTACCCATCGAACCAATAGGTTCTTTACCTTCAAGCGCCATTGGCTTAAGCAAAAGATCTACATCTTCCCTGCTGTAGCCAAAAACCTGCTGATATTTAAAAATAGATTCAGTTGATAAGCCGGTAAACATTAAGCGCGGCTCAGGCAACTCCTCTAAACGAATCTGATATTGGTTAATCCAATCCGCATAAGGACTTCCGCCACAAACCTGTGTTTTAATTTCTTCATCGCTAATGATCCTGCCCTGCTCCATATCCACAACGAACATTTTACCAGGCGTTAAACGACCCTTTTCGATAATTGTACTTTGATCAATCGCTAATGCTCCAGCTTCAGATCCCATGATAACGCGATCATCAGAAGTAATAGCATAACGCGAAGGACGTAAACCATTACGATCTAAGGTGGCACCAATTAATTTACCATCGGTAAAAGCAATTGCAGCCGGCCCGTCCCATGGCTCCATTAAAGTAGCGTGGAACTCGTAGAAGGCTTTTTTAACCGGATCCATATCATCGTTACCATCCCATGCTTCAGGCACTAACATCATTAAAACATGAGGTAAGGTTCTGCCAGCATGGAATAACAATTCGATTACGTTATCCAAACAGCCAGAATCGGAGTTGGTTTCGTCGATAACAGGCAAAAGCATATCCAGCTCTTCAGGCGTAAAATGCGAAGAAGCCAGTGATTTAACACCTGCCCTGAACCAGTTTAAATTTCCCTGTAAAGTATTGATCTCCCCGTTGTGTGCAATAAAGCGGAAAGGCTGTGCAAGTCTCCACGACGGGAATGTATTGGTTGCGAAACGTGAGTGAACCAAACCTAAGGCCGAAACAACACGTTTATCGCTTAAATCGCTAAAATAAGTACGAACCTGCAAAGAAGTTAACTGACCTTTATATATAATAGTCTGCGCCGATAACGAAACGATATAAAAATCTTTACCGCCATGTACAGTATTAACAATCAGTTTAATCAGGTAATTCTTAAAAATATAAAGCTTACGCTCAAAATCTGCTCCTGGAGCTACGGCATACGGACGGGCAATAAATACCTGCTCGATTTCCGGCTCAACAGAAAGCGCCATACTACCTATATCTGTTGTATCTACATCAACTTTTCTGAAACCTAAAATCTCCAGACCAAGTTTTTCTGCAGCACGGTAAATCAGTTCTCTGCACTCTTCTCTTGATCTGATATCTTTTGGCATAAAGAGCATACCTACACCATAGTTATTGGTTTCTGGTAAGCTGAAGCCAGCTTTTAAACATTCATCATAAAAAAATTCGTGAGGAATCTGAATCATAATCCCAGCGCCGTCGCCGGTATTCGGTTCTGCTCCACTTGCCCCTCTATGGTCTAGATTCTCTAAAATAGTAAGTGCATCGGAGATGATTTGATGCGATTTTCGCCCTTTCACATGTGCAACAAACCCAATACCGCAGGCATCGTGTTCAAATTGCGCATCGTACAATCCACTGTTTGGTTCCATTCTTTGCTCGTTAGTTGTTAGTGTATAGGAAACACTAAGATAGAAAAAATTTTTGGTAAATTACAGAGTTGACATAATTTTTTGAAAAATTTTATCCCTTATTCAATTAAAAGCAGTTAAAATAGAAAATTTATAATTAAACAGCTACATAATTACAATTACCATAATGATAAGATTGTACAATAATTTCACTTTTTCTGGTAAAATCAAACCTAAATCGATTTAATTATTAATTCATATATAAATATAAAACTCGAATATAAATAATAAATAAACCCAACCGTTATTTTTGATTTTATATAGCCTATTTAAAAGTACACATTTAAATTTTATTAATTTACTAATCAGTCAGATAGCAATAATCTATAAAAAATTAAAGAAATGGGTTTTGCAAAACAACTTCTTTTTCTACCTTTGTGGCCGGGCAAGTCTTTTACGACCAGCTCCCTTTGAACTCCCCCAGGATGGGAACATAGCAAGGGTAGAAGGTTGTAGCGGTGCGATAGAAGGTGCTTGCCCTTTTTTTTACCCCCTAACCCCCTGAAGGGGGGATATTAAATTCTTCAGGGGTTCTAACAGCAGAACCTAATAATCACTTTAAGAATTTATAAGCATGAAATTTTTTATTGACACAGCAAATCTTGATCAAATCAAAGAAGCGCAAGATCTTGGCATTTTAGATGGTGTAACTACCAACCCTAGCTTAATGGCTAAAGAAGGTATTACCGGCGATGAAAATGTAATTAACCACTATAAAGCCATCTGCGATATCGTTGATGACAACGTAAGTGCTGAAGTTATTTCGACCACTTTCGATGAAATTATCAAAGAAGGTGAAGCATTAGCTGCTTTAAACCCTAAAATTGTGGTTAAAGTGCCAATGATTAAAGATGGTGTTAAAGCCATTAAATATTTTTCTTCAAAAGGAATCAAAACCAACTGTACTTTAATTTTCTCTGCCGGACAGGCTTTATTGGCTGCTAAAGCAGGAGCAACTTACGTATCTCCGTTCTTAGGCCGTTTAGATGATATTTCGAGCGACGGTTTAGTTTTAATCGAAGATATCAGAACTATTTTTGATAACTACGGTTACGAAACACAAATCTTAGCTGCATCAATCCGCGGACCATTACACATTGTAAACTGCGCGAAATTAGGTGCTGATGTAATTACAGCTCCTTTAGCTGCTATTGTAGGCTTACTAAAACACCCTTTAACTGATAGCGGCTTAGCTACTTTCTTAGCAGACCACGCTAAGGCAGCGGGCAAATAGTCTGGAGAATTAAGCTTGGAGTTTTGAGTTCTAAGCGCATAAAAAAGTCCTAAGTTAAAACAACTTAGGACTTTTTTATGCGCTACATTTTAAAAGAATAGCCCGTGCATTTAAGGAATTATCAAATGTTCTGTTTGGGTTTAGGCAATTGGCGACTCCAAACTCCCAATCTTAAAACTCTAAACTAAACCAAAGACTCACGACTAAGAACCTCTTTAACCTTCTCGTAACTAATCTGCTCATCCGGGTCAATTAAAATTCCCTTCACTCCTGCTCCGTTGGCTGCTTCCACATCACGCGGTTTATCACCAATCATTACCGATTGCTTTGGATCAATATCGTACATATCAATAGCATCCAGAACCATTCCTGATGCCGGCTTTCTGCATTTACACTCGCCACCTACAGTTGGGTGATGCGGACAATAGTAAAAACCAGCAATATCTGCACCTTTGGCTACGAAAGCATTGCGCAACATCTGGTGCATAATGGCCAATTCCTGCTCGCTGTAACGTTTTAAGGCAATACCACCCTGGTTGGTGACTACAATTAACAGATAACCCTCATCAAAAAAACGCTTTAATACGGGAATCTGATAATCAAGGATTTTAAAATCTTCAACACGCGTAATGTAATCGTATATTTCGTGGTTAAGTACACCATCGCGATCGAGAAAAATAGCTTTATTCATTATTGAGATATGAGTATTGTAATTTGAGGTATGAGATTCGGACCTCGTTTATAATTCGCCAAAATAACTGAAAATTAATGGCAAAAGAAAGCCCAATCTTTTCAGACCGGGCTTAACTCATAAAATTTATTTGGTTTGGGTTATTTTAAATTTAATCCGGCTTTATGTCCTTTAATAGCAAAGTAAAGAATATACAGGTAACAAGGCAATACCGTTAAAAGGTAAGCCAGCTGGAAGTGCACATGTAATTTTTCGTTTAAGAAAGCATACAATAAAGGCATTAAAGCACCACCTGCAATACCCATAATCATAATTGCTGAACCTATTTTGGTAAATTTACCCAGGTGGCTAATTCCCAGCGGGAAAATTGCCGGCCACATTAATGAGTTGGCCAAACCTAATAAGGCTACAAAAATAACGGCAAACCAGGTCGAAATGGCAAAAGATAGAACGGTAAATACGATACCTAAAATAGCACAAATTCTAAGTGCTTTTTGCTGAGAGATGTATTTTGGAATAGCTATAATACCTACAATATAACCAATTAACATACTAAAAAGGGTAATCGAAGTTAACTTCCCACTAATCTCAGCGCTAATACCTAACTCACGACCATAAATTCCGATAATATCGCCGGCCATAACTTCAGCACCTACATATACAAAAATACATAGTGAGCCTAAAAACAAGTGCGGAAACTGGAATATGCTTTTGTGCTTTACCACTTCGCCTTTGGTTTCATCCACCACATCTTCTTCAACTTCGACCTCTGGTAAATCGGTAAATTTAATAACTACCGCAAACAGACAAAACACAATAGCCAATACAATATAAGGCATGTTAACGCGGCCTAAAACCTCGTTTAACAATTGCTCGTGCGCTGCTCCTGTTGCTGCCTGTATTTGCTTTTCAACCTCCGATGCATTTTTTAAGAACAGGCTACCCATAACCAATGGCACAATCATACCTGCGAACTTGTTGCAGATACCAGCCATACTGATACGCTTTGCAGCACTCTCAATTGGGCCAATAATAGTTAAATATGGATTTGAAGCTGTTTGAAGCAAAGCCAAAGCTGCCCCCTGAACAAAAATACCAGTCAAGAAAAGACCAAAAGTACGGGTTTGAGCTGCCGGTATAAAGATTAGGGAGCCTAAGCCTAAAATAACCAGACCTAATACGATTCCATTTTTAAAACCAACTTTTTTCAGTATCCACGATGATGGTAAAGCCAAAAAGAAGTAAGCCATATACGAGGCAAAGGTTACAAAGAATGCCTGTAAATTTGATAAGCCAAAAGATAACTTAAAGAAAGGAATTAAGGTTCCGTTTGCCCAGGTTACAAAGCCAAAAATAAAGAATAAGGCACATATAATAATGAGCGGTTTTGGCCCCTGCGTTTGGCCTGGTTTTGTTGTTTGTTGCATAAATATTCGGTTCGGTTTAATTTGATAGCGCCAAACTAAACAAATATTTCAATAATTTACTTAACAAACGTTTGCGTGATTTTCAATTTAACAGGCTCCTGCTTAATTGGAACTAACACACCTGAAACCGGTATGCTCCAGGCCGGTATCGGCAGAAGTTTTCATTCTGGAAGTTACCCGATAACCTTTACAATAAGAAGCATTACACATAAACGAACCTCCCCTAACCACACGTTTAGGCACCGTTGGTTCCATCGGGTCGTAGCTATCAGACGGTCCTTGTGGATTACTGGCAATTCCAGAAAGTTTAGCATAATAATCGGGGCGATACCAATCACTGCACCACTCCCAAACGTTTCCAGCCATATCATAAAGGCCATAACCATTCGCTTTAAATAATTTCACAGCGGCAAGGCCATTGTAACCATCCCAATCGGTATTTTTTATTGGGAAACTACCTTGCCAGGTATTGGCTTTAGGTTTGCCTTTTTCAATATCTTCGTTACCCCAGGGGTACTTCGCATTGTTTAAGCCACCACGTGCAGCAAATTCCCACTCAGCCTCCGTTGGTAAGCGTTTGCCCGACCACTTGCAGTAAGCCATCGCATCATCCCATGAGATATGTACTACAGGATAATTTTCCCGGCCTTTAATGCTGCTCTTTGGCCCGTGCGGATGTTTCCAGTCGGCACCTTTAATCCAGGCCCACCATTGCGAGGCATCGTTTAAACTAGTAACGCTTTTAGGCTGATAAAAAACCAGCGATGCAGCTACAAAAACACTATCGGGTGGTTTGGGTGTACCCGGAGGCAACTGTTTTTTCATTTCTTCCCAATCGGGTTTACGCTCTGCAGTGGTTACATAACCGGTAGCATCTACAAATTTCTGAAAACTGGCATTGGTAACCTCGGTAACATCCATCCAAAAAGAAGACACCTTAACCTGATGTTGCGGATATTCGTCTTCCCTGCCTTCCCTATCTCCGGCGCCCATGGCAAACGTTCCGGCAGGAATTAACACCATGCCCTCATGACTGAGTGCTTTACTGGCAAAACTCGAAGTATCTTTTACTGCACCAAAACGGCTGGGCATATTTTTCTCGCAAGAAGCCAGCGAATCCTGCTTGTGTTTGGCCAGTGCTGCTTCATTTGATGGATTAGACTGACATGAAAATAAAAAGAGCGAAGGCAGAAAAAAGAATAAACGGAAAGATTTGTACATGCTGGACTTAAATATTGAGCGATAAAAATATCAATTATGTTTAAAAAAGAGAAGGTAAATAATTAATTCACCTATAAATCAATACAGTTAGCAGTTTTAACGATTTTTTATTTGCAGGAAATAGGTTAGAACCCTATATTTGCACCACTTTAAAGGAAACGGATAACGTTTTAAACAAAGTAGATTCCGTAGCTCAGCTGGTAGAGCATTACACTTTTAATGTAGTGGTCCTGGGTTCGAATCCCAGCGGGATCACAAAAAGCCTCACAGAAATGTGGGGCTTTTTTGTGTTAAAAGAATTTTGACAGCATTCGCGGCAGTCTGGGGCGGGATCATGTTGGGGCGCACAATTTCGAATGCATTATAATAGTTCTAAAAATATAAACTTGAAATTGCGATAGAGTCGATAATCCCGCCCATCATCCTTACAAACGCGGACGATCGATTTTCGGGTTCTTATTAGAATTTATATATAGTTTATTGCCTAATGAGTAATTTATATTATTAAAATTTCAGCAATAATAGACGATCAGTATTTACTTCCAGCTATTCTATTTTGATATTAGAAAATGCTGTGAGCCTTTGAAATAAGTGGAGGAGATAAGAACTCCCCTCCACTTCTAATTCACTAGTAGTACTGATAATCCGGTATATAAGATCGGGTTATCACAATAGGTGTTTGATCATAACCAACCTTGGGAATCAAAGTAACTGTTACCTTTACCACAAAGTTCTTATTAAAACCATTTACAAGAATACTTGGAATTTCCTGATCCTCATTCGGGTTGCCAGGAGCAGGAATAGGTCCGTGAATATCTTCATAAAATGATCCACTCAGCATCTGATAGAACTTGTTTGCGCTATCCTCATAAGCTAAAATACCTCCTGTTATTTTATTTCCAACAATAGAATTGTTCCAGTTTTCATTTCCCTTAAATTTATTGTAGTAAAACAAATCAGAGGTAACCTCGTATGATTGTAATTCAGGTATTAAATCCGGATTTACCTTAACCTTAATTGAGCTTTGATCTAACATATAAAATCTTTGGTAGACATCATCATAAGGCGGCATGAAGTTCCCCCCAAAAGCGTGTTGAGATGTTTGTACAACTGGTTTGGTTTCTAAATTCCAAACACCAAGCTGCTTATCGAAACACGGAAGCAGGAAATTGCTTAAATCTGGACGTGTACCCGGCGTGTAAAGACCTGTAATCGAAGATACATTATTTGCTGAGCTCGAACTTATTGTGCCGCTTAAACTGATTGAACCATTAGTTTTAAATTCAATCTTTTGGTTAGTAGCCGTTGTCTCAGTTTTTTTTCCTATAAATGATCCAAACAATAAGTTAATACCAGCATTTATAATTTCTTTAACCCCCCCGCCTACTACAAGACTGGCAGCACTACCAAATATTTTCTTTATGAAAGAAGAGCTATCAGATTTAACCTTACTTTTAATGTAATCTTTCGCTGCATCTCCCCCAGACTTAGCTGCAGAGCTTGCTGCATCTTGTAAACCATTTTTAGTTGCAACGCTCACAATTGTTCCGGATGAACTTAATTGCACATCGCCAGATAAGCTCACTTGTGATATATTACTTGTTGTTGAAAACACACGCATCTTGATTGCTTTATCTTTAGCAATTGGATCATATGTGATTTCCGTATCAAATGCATTCCAACCTCTCGCAATGCCTTTGGTATTCGCATCCAGGCTTAAATTACTTGATATAGCCAATGGCTCTTGACTAATTTCATCTATCGGTGTTGCAAAATATCCAATATTATTCAATAATGCATGTTCATTGGTAAAACCAAGGCCCCACATACCATTGCTTCCTAACGTAACATCATCTGCTAAAAAATAATACGTACGAATAATGCCTGTGAATTTATTATAGAAAAATAAATAATTTTGACCATTTTCTGTACCCGATAAAAAATTATATAATAACTCCCAACCATCTTCCTTCTTATAGTCGTTAAGAATAAAGTTTGGAATTTGCGTAGTGGCACCGTTATACCATGGTAAAATACGAGTCTGACCATTAGTTAGGGTTACATACGGTCCGGTTTCCCAATTAAAACAACTATTTACTCCAGTTATTAAATTTATGGTGGCAACAGGTTTAGGTTTCGAAAGTGGTAAGATATCCTGTGAGGTATTTTTTTTACAGGATGTGATAGCTAGCAGTGAGATACTTAAGCAATAAAGGTAGTTTTTTTTCATTCCAAGTTTGTTAATTAAGATTTGTATTATTAAAAATGCGCAATTATTAATTTTAAAATACTATTTTTGACGCCGTAATATATACATTATTATATAAAATAAGGTTAAACTACTAATAATTTATAATACTATTGAAACTAAGTAATTATAGTTTTATGTAATCTCCGTTGATCGCGATTTGCAATCCCGTCCATGAATAATTACAGGTCTAATCTTATCCGTTCATAATCACCAAAAAAATATTGTAACAAGCCTTTATGTTTAATCAGCCATTTATTTAAGGATCTAACCTCATAAATACATTATATTAAAGGAATACCAAGCGGCATTTAACACACCAATTAACAGGCTGATTATTGGTAAAACAAGCACTGATTAGTGTCTTTGGTCATGTCTGCCGGTCCTGTTATTTTCGCTGTTTCCCTTATCATTTTTCTTGCAACCGTGTTCCGTTCAGCTTTCGGTTTTGGTGAGTCGCTTGTCGCGGTACCATTGCTGGCGCTTTTCATGCCGATTGATCTGGCAGTGCCACTTTCAGTGCTTGTTTCGGTTACCATTGCCGGATTCGTGGTTGTTCAGGATCATAAAGAAATACACTTTAAAAGCGCTGGTAATCTCACTATTTATGCCATTATGGGTATCCCCACCGGATTATGGCTGTTGGTGCATGTGGAGGAATCGTTGGTAAAGGTAATTTTAGGACTGATTATTATTTTGTTCGCTATTTATCTGTTAACCGGCAAAAAACTAACAGAGCTCAGGAATGACGACCAACGCTGGCTTTTTGGCTGTGGTTTCCTTTCGGGTGTTTTGGGCGGCGCTTATGGGATAAATGGCCCGCCTCTTGTGGTTTATGGTGCGAAACGCAGATGGAGCGCGCAACATTTCAGGGCAACATTGCAAGCTTATTTTTTAATCGCAAGTATGGTCGGGTTAATAGGATATGGAATAAGTGGCTTGTTTACCTGGGTTTTATTCAGCTATTATTGCTGGTCGCTGCCTGCGCTAATATCCGCCATATTGTTGGGCAGGTTTATAAATGCCCGGATGAAGGATGATCAGTTTTTTAGCTATAGTTACATCGTGCTAATTGGCCTGGGGATCTTGTTAATTGCTAATAGCGCGGCTTTTAAATAATTTGGGGCTTTATCGCAGCAAGATTATAACTTTAAAAATATCTCCTTAAATCCGTGCCTTCCATGCCTCCATGGTCATACAAAATGAGATTAATCTCTACCTACCTTTAGGTTTGTGATCACATTCATTCGCTAATCCGGCTTTGTATAGGCGTTTTAATATTTCCTCATCTTTACCTCCGTATCGAAGGCCTGCAATACAAGAAACCTGCATGGCGTTTATGGCCCTATTTAACTCGTCGGGAGTTTGTGGCTGCTTTTTAAAATAGCAATGGCCATATTCAATCTTCGAATGATCAATCAGGTCTGGTGCTTCGGCTTCCGGTGCGTGGCACCAAATGCACACCTGGTTCTCTACATAAAAATCTCCCTGAGCGTTTTCCGGGTATCTTTCAGGTAGTTTTTCCTCATCTAGGATTTGAGATTTCTTTCTCAGTAATTTTTTAAAGAAATTCAGCTTATTGTGGATTTGTTTCCTCCAAATTAAGGTAATTTGGGTACTTAAACAAAACTGTATTGCTTTTAGCTGTCTGAGCTACTTTATTTTTGTACCGTAGCCACATTTGCATGCTTGTACAGAATGAGACTATTTGCAGGTATTTTGATACAATAAGTGGAAAGCAAAATATGGATTTATTTAATTTTACAAATTCAACAAATAACCATTTATAAGCGAAAACATAACCACCACAATGTCTGATAATCTTTCAGCAAAGCCACATTATCCAATACTCGATGGATTACGCGGTGTAGCTGCCATTATTGTTGTAACCTTTCACCTCACTGAACCACTAGGCACCGGACATCTCGACATCCTGGTTAACCATGGCTACCTTGCTGTCGATTTTTTCTTTCTTTTATCGGGTTTTGTAATCGGCTATGCTTACGACGACCGCTGGAATAAAATGACTGTGGGTACTTTCTTTAAGCGCCGTTTAGAACGGCTTCAACCCATGGTGGTATTAGGGATGACCCTCGGAGCAATTGGTTTCTATTTTACCGATTCAACTATCTGGCCACTCATACACACCATTCCCCTGTGGAAAATGCTACTGGTAATGCTCATAGGTTACACCATACTGCCCGTTCCCCTATCACAGGATATACGGGGCTGGCAAGAAATGCATCCATTAAACAGCGTGGGCTGGTCGTTGTTTTTCGAATATATAGCCAATATCCTGTATGCCATCGGTATCAGAAAATTTTCTAAAACGGCATTAAGTATCCTGGTATTAATTGCAGCGGCAGCGCTGGCTCATCTGGCTATCACCAGTCCTAATGGCGATGTTAGCGGTGGCTGGACACTAAACGTAGAACAGGTTCGTGTTGGCATAACGCGCACAATGTTTCCTTTCTTTGCAGGTTTGCTACTCTCACGAATAGCGAAACCCACGCACATTAAACACGCCTTTTTATGGTGTAGCTTACTGGTTGCCATTGTTTTATATATGCCACGCATTGGTGGTGCTGAGCATCTTTTGATGAACGGAATCTATGAATCCGTATGTATCATCTTTGTTTTTCCGCTCATCGTTTATATGGGGGCCAGTTGCGTAATACATAGCCAAACAGAAAGCCGGATATGCAAATTTCTGGGTGATATTTCCTACCCGCTTTACCTCGTGCATTATCCACTGGTGTATTTTTATGTTGCGTGGATCAGTAACAACAAAGGCACTACCATTGTGCAAGCCTGGCCTTATGCCTTGTTAATTTTAATTGGCAGCATTATTTTGGCTTACATCACTTTGAAATGGTATGATGAACCTGTACGAAAATGGCTGAGGAAAAAACTAGGCTAATTTGAGCCTTGTATCTTATTATAGCTTAAAATTGCAGCTAAAATGACTGGTTAAACCATATCAATATTTCCAATTCTGATAAAACAATATCACAAAAGGCATCCTTCGGGATGCCTTTTGTGTAGATAAATAATCCTTCATTTACAAGCCAACCCTACCCAAATTACTGGTCTTTCTACCAAAATTACCGATCAGCAAACTTTTACAGTACAAAATTGTAAATTAGAACATTGAACAAAGTTTAACTGTTGTTACCGCATCCTGGCGCAGTTAAGCTGTGCAGCAACTGCAATAATTAACAAAACATAAAACGAATCTTATGATTTCATTAAACGTTAATGACCAGAATTTCGACATTGATGCCGATCCTGATATGCCCTTACTTTGGGCCATCCGCGATTTGGTTGGCTTAACCGGCACCAAATATGGTTGTGGGGTAGCGCAATGCGGGGCCTGTGTGGTACACCTCAATGGCGAGGCTGTGAGATCGTGCGTTACTAAAGTGAGCCGTGCCAAGGGGCAAAAAATCAGAACCATTGAAGGTTTATCTAAAAATAACGATCACCCTTTGCAGTTGGCCTGGAATGAGGTAAATGTTCCACAATGTGGCTATTGCCATTCAGGTCAGTTAATGTCGGCGGCGGTACTGTTGCGCGAGAACCCCAACCCGAGCGATACTGATATTGACCAGGCCATGGCCGGTAACATTTGCAGGTGCGGCACTTATCTCCGGATACGCAAAGCGATACACCTGGCCGCCGAGCTGCAAAAGAAAGGAGAAAGTAAAGGATGAGGAAAAAGTTTTCAAATTTTACTAAAGGGCATGCGGGTACGCTGCGCATAGCAACCGTAATGGGGATAATCCTTTCATTGGTAACCCTTATGGCTTTTACGCTTCATCACGATGTTAAACCAATCGTTACGCCAGCTGTGGTTAAAGATAGTGTGGCCTCGGTTGCAGCTTTCAAAAAAGTGTACAGTGTGCTCAAGAGTCCGCGCTGCATTAACTGCCATCCCAGTGGCGATATTCCTTTGCAGGGCGATGATAGCCATTTGCATACCATGAGTCCGCGCCGCGGTGTAGATGGCAAAGGTGTGTATGCCATGAAATGCACCAACTGTCACCAACCCACCAATACGGCCGGAAAACATACGCCACCCGGCAATCCGAACTGGCATTTACCTCCGGCAAACATGAAAATGATTTTTCAGGGTCGTTCAGCCAATCAGCTGGCCAAACAATTGGTAGATCCGAAACAAAATGGGAATAAAGACCTGAAAAAGTTGCTCGAACATGCCGATGATGGTCTGGTTCTATCGGGCTGGAACCCGGGCGAAGGCCGTACGTTACCACCTTTGAGTCATGCCGAATTTAAAAAGCAATGGACCATCTGGCTTAAAACGGGAGCTTATGCACCTGCTAAATAGCCACTCAAAATAAAATATTAGCACTGGCTATCAAACCGATAAACTTTGAGCAGATATGAACGAAATTACTGAGATCCTGAAAGCCTACCATAAAGCGAGTAAAGCGAATATCAGGACAGCGCTGGCTACAGTAGTAAAGGTGGAAGGTTCCTCTTACCGCCGGCCCGGTGCCAGGATGCTGGTTACGGAAACCGGTGAGCTTACCGGAGCCATTAGTGGCGGATGCCTGGAAGGAGATGCACTCCGTAAGGCGCTGGCAGCAATACACCTGCAGGAAAACCGGCTGGTTACTTACGATACCAG
The DNA here is from genome assembly GCF_903166585.1 of Pedobacter ghigonis. GTDB lineage: Bacteria > Bacteroidota > Bacteroidia > Sphingobacteriales > Sphingobacteriaceae > Pedobacter > Pedobacter ghigonis. The sequence goes on along the minus strand of NZ_CAESCM010000003.1, from coordinate 3,868 downwards.
CGATGAGGATGATGCAAACCTTGGTGTACAACTGGGCTGCAACGGCATTGTATATATTCTTTTTGAGCCCTTAACTTCAGATACGGATAACAATCCGATAGCGATACTTAACGAAGTGGCCGGCAAACGCGAGGATGCGGCTATAGCCGTTCTGTTTTCTTTAGAACAGCAGCAACATGCCGGTACACAATTATTTTTAAAGGCCAATACCAGCTTCAAAAATATCCCGGGTTTAATAAACAGCAGCATTGAAGACGATCTTCAGGAGGTGCTGCTAAGCAACACCTCAGTATTTAAGGATTATAATTTCGATAATCAGCCAGTTACAGCATTTCTCGAATTTATCAGTACCCCGATTGCCCTGGTTATTGCAGGTGCCGGCAATGATGCCCAGCCACTTGCTCAAATGTGCCATTTACTGGGCTGGCAGGTTACCGTTATCGATGGCAGACCTGCCCAGGCTACCAAAGGTCGTTTCCCAACGGCAGATCAGGTACTGGTTGCCAAAGCAAGTGAAGTTGATGTAACGAAAAGCGATGCACGCACCGCATTTGTACTAATGACCCACAATTATAATTACGATGTAGAACTGCTCGGCAGATTGCTGGCCACCAATACACCTTACATTGGTTCGCTCGGGCCTAAAAAGAAACTTCTGAAAATGCTGGATGAGCTGGGCTTAGATACCGAACCAAACAGGCTCAGGGTGCATGGCCCTGTTGGACTTGATATCGGTGCCGAAACTGCAGCTGAAATTGCCGTTTCTATTGTTGCCGAAATCAAGGCCTTCTTTTCCGGTGCTGCAAAAGAACCATTGAAAAACAAAATCCTACCCATACATCAACATGTTGGCATATGAAAACAGGAATCATTATTCTGGCAGGCGGAAATTCGAGCCGGTTGGGGCAACCTAAACAGTTGCTTACCTTTAATGGGAAACAGCTGATCGATATTGTAACAGAGGCAGCAATTGAAAGTGGTTTTTCACCTGTGCTAACCGTATTGGGCGGGCACGCTAAACAACTTGCAGCAAAACTGAAAACAGATTTTATCATCAACCAGCAATGGGAAGCAGGAATATCAACCAGTATTGTAGCCGGTGTTAGTGCGATGTTGCAAAGGAATTCAGATTTGGATAGCGTAATCTTATCCGTGTCCGACCAGCCTTTCATCAATGCTGCAATATTTAAAACCCTTTTTGAAGCGCAGCAAATAAGCGGAAAGGGAATTGTTGCCAGCCAGTATGCCAGCACCCTGGGTACACCGGTAATATTTACCCAAAAATATTTCGCACAACTTTTAGCCTTAACGGGCAATAGCGGTGCAAAGGCCATTATGGCCGAAAACCCAAATGATGTAGCTATAATAGCTTTCGAAATGGGGCATATAGATATAGATACGATGGCTGATTATACCAATTTAACTCAACAACACACCTGAAAAGGACAAAATTAAAACATACAACTATGGAAGAAATTTCGAGGCGCCATTTCATTAAAAGCGCAGGTACTGCGGGCTTTGCAATTTGGCTAGGTTTATCGGCAAAAGGAAATCCATTAATGGTGATGGATATTGCTTCCGCCAATTTTAGTCCTTATATCCTGATCGAATCCAGCGGACAGATTACCATTTTCAATACCAAACCGGAAATGGGCCAGGGAACGCTGCAATCTTTTCCGGCATTAATTGCCGAAGAGCTTGAAGTTTCCATGGATCAGATCATTATCAAGCAATCGAATGGTGAAAAAGCGCTTGGCGGTGGTCAAAGTGCAGGTGGAAGTGCCTCAATCCGCACCAACTATCTGCCCATGCGTAAGGTAGGTGCGGCAGCCAAAGAAGTACTGATTATCGCTGCCAGCAGGATTTGGGGAGTTGATACTGCTGAATGTTATGCTGAAAACGGAACAATAATTCATAAAGCCAGTAAAAAAACACTTCCATACGGCAAGCTGATTGAGGAAGCCTCGAAAATAGAATTACCTAAAAACCCAAAATTGAAAGATCCCAAAGACTTTAAAATTTTGGGGAAAGTAACGAAACGGCAGGATATCCCGCTTAAAACAAATGGAAAGGCTGGCTTCGGTATTGATGTAAAGCTACCAGGTATGTTGTATGCTGTTGTAGAAAGAAGTCCGGTTTTTGGCGCCACTTTAAAAAGTTACGATGCTACAGCGGTGATGAAAATTGCAGGTATTAAAACAGTCGGACCGATAGAGCGTATTGTTGGAAAATATAAATATACGGGCATCGCCATTATCGGCAATAGCTATTGGACCGTTAGCCAGGCGCGTAAAAAACTGAAAGTAGTTTGGGAAAACAATGGTAATGAAACATTTAATACTGTTGATTATGAAAACCATTTGCGCAAACTCGCGGCAGAACCTGGAATAACCGGCAAAAACATCGGTTCGGTTGAAGCAGTACAGATTTCGCCCGAAAATACCTTCGAAGCTTTTTACGAAACTCCTATGGTGGCGCACCATACCCTTGAGCCTATGAACTGTACTGCCCATATACAAGGTAACAAACTGGAAATATGGACATCGACCCAGGTAGCCAGCGCTATGACAGGTAGCGGTGCGAACGATTTACCCAAACAAGTAGGCTTTGCACCCGAAAATGTGAAGTTAAATAACCAGTTTATTGGTGGTGGTTTTGGTCGCAGGTTGTATTTCGATTACATTGTTGAGGCTGTAAATGTGGCCAAACTGGTTGATGTGCCCGTAAAGCTAATCTGGTCGAGAGAAGATACTACCACTCAAGGGCCATTCAGGCCAATGACTTTTTCGAAACTTTCGGCAGGCTTTTCTACTGATGGAAAACTGAGCACTTTTCAGCACAAAGTAATCAGCCCCTCCTACTTTGAATCGATGCAGGCCAATTTCGACCGCACAAAAGTAGATAGCATTATGATGGAGGGCATTGCGGAGCAGGCTTACGAAATACCCAATTTAAAAACTACCTATGTTAGGGCCGACCTACATATTCCTGTAGCTGCATGGCGTTCGGTTACGAGTTCAACACTCGCATTTGCACACGAGGGCTTTATTGATGAACTGGCCTATAAAGCCAAAAAAGACCCGATGGATTTTCGGCTGGAGCTGCTCACGAAACCTTCCGATACCAAAAAAGTGCTGCTTAAACTAAAAGAAGTATCCGACTGGGAACAAAAACTACCTCAGGGTAAAGGTCGCGGTGTTGCCGTATGGGATTTTTTCGCCGGCCTCGCCGGACAGGTTGTAGAAGTAACCCATCACCCCGATAAAACCATTAGCATTGATAAGGTGCATGCCGTTATTGATCTCGGTGCGGTGGTGAATGCAGATAATGTTAAAAATCAGGTAGAGGGTGCCATCATCATGGCGCTGGGTGCAGCAATAAAACCCGGCATTACCTTTAAAGATGGGAAAACGGTAGAGCAAAATTTTTACGATAATCCGCTGATTCGCATCAACGAAGCGCCTGTTGTTGAAGTGCATATACTAGCCGATGGCGGAAAAGTTAAAGGCGTTGGAGAACCGGGCTTACCTCCCTTTGCTCCTGCCCTTGCCAATGCCATTTTTGCTGCCAGCGGAACGCGGTTCAGAAGAATGCCTTTTGAGTTAAAAACCGATTGATAACAGTTTCGGTTGGTGATGACACCAACCGATAATAAGACAATCTACTGGTTGGTGTCCCCACCAATGCTATTAACTTATCGTCATAAATATTTGATATTCAAATATTTATAACGATATTTAGTATTAAACAATAAGATTGAAATGAGTATAATTTCTTTGAACCAAATTGGGGAGCAACATAAAGTGGCTCCTAAAAAAAACATTTGACTTCATTCAGGATAAAAATAGCTTTTCTCAATACATTAAAG
>NZ_CAESCM010000002.1 GCF_903166585.1 Pedobacter ghigonis | reverse complement strand
ACAACACCAATAGGAAACAGCAGGAAAACTGGGGCTTTAATCCAAACATAAAAACAAATATTATCAACAGAAATGTGGAAAAGGATTTGTTTTTTTAAAATTCAAAATGTTTCGAACACTCCTAATTGCAAATCCAGACCAACTTGAACTGCAAATCCAGACCAACATATTTTCGGCACGAATTGAAAGTAGTTGCAAACAATTATATTTGTGATAACGATGCCTGACCAAAAACTTACCGGTGCAAAAGCTGTCCTTTTAGCTGAATATAAAAAAGCAATAGATGAACTGATTATAGTGATAGGTCCTGTCACTAATGAGCAGTTGCTAAAAACCATCGAACCGAAAAGCACTAACCCCGATTGTATTTCGATCCAAAGCATTTTAACCCATGTAACTGCTGCCATTTTTAGTTATGCGGTCTACATCGAAAATGCTATTGGCCTTAAAACAGAAAGGCCCGAAAGGTTATCGTTTAACACAATTAGCCCCTACATATCCAGACTGAATGAAGCTTTTGCCTACAATGAAGCACTTTTCGCAGGGCAACCGGATATTGTTTTAGAAGAATTTAACGCTGATAAGAAAATACACACGCGATGGGGCCAGGAATACGACGTTGAACAAATATTGGAGCATGCCATTGTTCATATATTAAGGCATAGGCGACAAATTGAAAACGCTTTGGTTAACCTTTAAACCTGAATAAATTGAGCGCACTAACCAATTTTTATAACCGTTTTGCCTTTTTCTATCCATTGGTAGATATTTTTCTTAAACCGCAAAAGAAAAGGTTTTTCCAAGAAATTAACCAGTTAGCCCACGGAAAGCTGCTCGAAATTGGTGTAGGTAACGGCTCACATTTTCACCTTTACCAAAAACATCGGGTTACCGGAATAGAAATTTCTTCGGCTATGCTCAACACAGCTAAAAAGCATGCGGCCGGCAATATTGAACTTTTCCAAATGAATGGCGAAGAGCTGGCCTTTGAAGCAGAAACCTTTGATTATGTAGTATTGTCGCATGTAATTGCTGTAGCCCAGAACCCCGAAAAACTTATATTGCAATGCCATAAAGTATTAAAGCCAGGGGGAAAATTGCTGATATTAAACCATTTTACTCCCAATAACTGGTTAAAATATGTTGATCGGGCTTTTAACTTATGTGCTGGCTTATTTCAATTGAAATCTTTATTTTACATCCATAATATTAAGGCTATCGAACGGTTTAAACCCGAAAAAGAAATTGCCTTAAAACCATTGGCTTATTTTAAAATCTTAATGCTCGTCAAATCTTGAAAAAACACTATTGGTATATTGTCCCGGCGTTAGTAATCAGTTTATTTATCTACCTCTTTTACCGGACAGATAAAACATTGATTAACCAGATTTTCATTCAGCTGAGCTCACTAAAAACTTACGAAGACTTAAAATATAGCATCACCAGTAGTTTACCATTAAACAAATACATTATTTATTCCTTACCCGAGGGGCTTTGGGTGTTCTGCATTACCCTAACCTCAAAAGGCTTCTACATTAATTTTTTTAAGCGGCAAATCGACTGTGTTTTAATTCCGCCTGTATTCGCTGTAGGGCTCGAATTATTTCAACTGTTTCACATTACGAATGGTCATTTCGATATATTGGATATTACGGTCTCGTTGCTCTTCTGGTTTTTTGCTTTAAAAATAACCCATACAAAAGCCTGCCTGGAAAACGTATTTAATGCTTTCAATTTCAATAATGTGATGTGTTTACTCAGCTATTGCATTGTTTATTTAGCGCACGTAAACCACTAAAATTTTCTTTAAATATTTGCAATTAGCTGGAAATAAATATATTTGCATCAAATTTCACAGCAATGCTACGTCAAATACATATCCAACAAAGAAACTTTAGCCAGTCTTGTGGCTTAAAGGGTTGGGGTATTGAGGTAAACTTCCTTTCCAATCCTTAAGGTTTAAGGGACTACCCTTTAACTACATTTAACAAATCTTTTTAATTACCCTTTGTTAAGCCCTAAGCGCTTATCAAAATTATTTATATCCGTTATGGACATTTATACTACTGCAGATGAAAAATATCTGCAGGCTATTGAAGAATTGAACTGGGGCGAGCTGCCCAAAGCACTTCAGTATTTTACCGAACTTATTGCTTTTGACCCGGATTACGCCAGGAGCTATTTTCAGCTTGGAAATTTATACCACTACCGTTTTAAAGATTATAAAACTGCGGGGTATTATTACAAGCGCTGTATCGAACTGGATGCCGATTTTCCGGAAGTTTATGAACCTTATTTAAAGCTGGTAATTACCTTGAAAATGCATAAGCTGGCTAAGCAGATTGCAGATAAAGCTTTAACGGTTGCCGGTGTTTGCGAAGCCCATATTTACGAAAATTTAGGTCTGCATGCCGAGCAGCAGCAAAATTTTGCCGGTGCAGCCAATTATTTTAAAAAAGCTGAACTGTTTAATGCAGTGCAGGATAAACACAGTGTTTTACAGGAGCATCAGGATCGGATTAAAAGCAAACTGAACAGCACTAAGGCGATGATTTATGATTTACAGGGGTAAAGGCCTGCCTTTATCCTTTTCGCCATACAAATCAGTAGTTTAATCTTTTTATTTTAATTTTGTTATTATCTTTACCGCACATTACAAAGCATAAATTTTTAAAATCAAAATATTTCGATATGTCAGCTCACGATTCACACGCACCAGTTCAGCAAACTAAAGGCATTTGGGCATTACCATTAACTGCCTGGATTATTGTTTTAATCTTGCTTGTGGCTTTCACAAGACCAATTTTCCACCATGCAGAAGAAGGTACTTCGCACGAAAAAACTGAAGTGCATCACTCAGAAGCTGCTGAATCGCACCACTAGGCATTTCCAGTAGATAAACAAAAAAAGCGCTGTAACCAGCGCTTTTTTTGTTTATCAGACTATTCTGTTTCGGTCGGTGAGGATACCAACCGATAGGATTAGAAATATGAATCAGCTCCTATTTATCCAGCTGGCCCATAATGTTCGGGTAATCGGTTATAATGCCATCTACCCCTAAATCTTTAAAGTATTTCACATCCTTAATCGTATTCACCGTCCATGGTATAATTTTGACCCCCATGGCATGGCAACGATCTACCAGTCCCTTACCTACCAATATCGAATATGGACTGTAAATAGTCGGTTTAAAGCCTAATTTTTCAATGTACGACTCAAAAGGTTCTTTCTCATCAATCAACAGCGAGGTTTGCACCTTCGGATATTTCTCGTGCAGGTATTGCAGCGTACGCATATCAAACGACTCGATAATTACCCTTTTGGCGAGTTTTTTAGCATTTATAATCTCCATAATCAAATCCACAAATTCAGCAGGTTCGGGATGGAATTCGTTATCGCCGTTTTTAATGGTTTTGGTTTCAATACTGTAAACTGGTTTGGCCAGTTTATGCTCCTTAACATAAGCCTCAACTGCATCAATGGTTTCAGTAAGTAGGGGTTTATACGCTTTAAATTTCATTTGACCCGGAAAACGGTCGTGCACCTTACTGCCTACATCAAACTTTTTTACCTCTTCATAATCCATTTTATAAATGTTAAACTTCTTCTGGTCTTTCAGGCTAATGGGTTTTCCGTTTGGCTGTAAAGAAATCTCGTTGTTAAAATAAGGCTCCTGCGAAAGCACTACCAGCTTATCTTTCGAAATCACAGCATCCATTTCTAAAGTAGTAACACCTAAATCGAGCGCTTTCAACATCCCTTCTATGGTATTTTCGGGCATAATTCCCCTTGCGCCAGCTTTACCCTGCACATCAAACTTTTGTTTCTGTGCCGAAACATTAAAACACAACAAAGCAAGAGCGGAGAATAAAAGTATTTTTTTATGCATGAATTTTAAACGTAAAATGAACAATTTTATTTGTGGTATTTTTCTTTTTGAAACGCAAATATTGTGCTTGTTTTACCCAACCTCAGACAAATAGCTATCGGGGTGGGACTGAAACCACACCCAAACTACAGATAAGTACAAGTTCCGACATAAAAAAAGGGCTTCTTTTTACGGAGAGCCCTCTTTCAATTCACATTTTGCTATTTATCTTTCGGCAGGTACAAAAGCCTGTACAATTAAGTTCCAGCTTGCATCTGCAGCTTTTTCATAAACAAAAACATAGTTAAAGCTTTCTCTTAGGTCTGCTTTATAATCAATGGTAGCTACCCCGTAAGTATAGGCTAAATCACTACCAATTGCTTTATCTACACCAGTTGTTTTTAAACTAATTTTGCTCACCATACTATTATAGAAGGCAACAATTTTACCTTTTCCTTCAATGGCTTCATTACCCGGGAAAAGTAAACGTGCATCGTTAGTTAAAAAGCCACCAAATGCAGCAATACCATGCGTTTTTAATAAGGTATTTAAAGTTTTCTCGGTAGTTAAAATAATTTCTTTGCCGGCCTTTACTTCTTTTTCATTTAAGAATTTTGGAGCTACGTGATCTTTTGGTTCAACAAACTGTGGTGTAATTTTAGTCAAAGGTTTGTTGCTTTCTGTACCTAAATCAATCGCGAGTTTCCACTTGCCGTTTTCTGATTTCCAGATAGACAGGTATTGACCGTATTTTTTATCTGTTGCACCAATTTCATACGGACCTGTAGAGAAACCTAAATCACCGCTGCGCGATACTTTGGCCAAATTTGGAGTCCACGAAATTTCGTTTTCACTGTTTGCTTTATTGGTATAAAAAGTTTTGGCATTAACGGGGTTTGGTCTGAATACCAAAGCACTGCCCAGCGAGTACTCAAGAAAGGCATCTTTATCTCCGTTTTTTGCCACTGCTTTGGCAAAATCTTTCTCAGCACTTACTAAAGATTTGGTCGTTCCATCACTTTTTTGGGCGAATGTGCTCAGTGCTAAAAGTGAAGCTATGGCAGTTGAAAATATCTGTTTCATTATCAGTATAAAAATATAGTTTGGCGAATATAAAATTTTCTTTAGGGTATGGTTTTAAAAGTAATCAACAATTTCACATTATTGACTTATTTTTCCCTGTAAATGGTTTCCAAAACGGTTTGACCGGTAGCTTTCAAAGTATTTTTATCAATATTGGCTAAGTTATCCAGTTGGGTGTGCCAGTTGATGTAAAAGCCACTGTTATCATTGTAATGGATAATATCGATAGATGGTACGCCAGCTTTGTTCATCCAGAAATGATCGTCGACCAGTTTACCACTTGGAATTTTGGTGAAATACGAAGCATAGCCAATCTCGTTGCCAATATCCCACACTTTATTGGCTACATCCGGTGCTGCCTGGCGCGAGATCTCATCTTGTGTAAACTGTGCATTTCCCCCGCCTACCATATCGAGGTTAATGCCATAAAGCGCTTTATAACCAGAGGCTACAGCCTGGTTGGCCCAATATTGCGAGCCCAGACACCAGGTAGTTTCATCAGGCGTTTCATCATTGGCTTTGCCGTAATCTTCTAAATCCCACAATACGAAATCGACACCTACGTTAGGCTGTTTTTGCTGGATCTGACGTGCCATTTCTAAAATCACGGCAACCCCGCTGGCGCCATCGTTTGCTGCATCAAAGGCTTTGGTATGGTTGGCGGGATCGGTATCCTGATCTGAAAAAGGACGGGCATCCCAGTGGGCTGTAATTAAAACCCGGTTCTTTTGTTTTGGATTAAAAGCTGCTACAATGTTCTTCAGCTGAAAGCTTTTACCATCATAGGTGGTTGTTTTTTCGCCTTCTATCTTCACATCTGCACCAAACGACTTTAATTTGGCCACCAGATAATCGGCACATTTTTGATGAGCCGTTGTACCCGGAATACGCGGGCCAAAATCTACCTGCGCTTTGGTATAGGCATAGGCACTGTCAGCATTAAATTCAGGCGACATCAGGGTTATTTTTTCTTCACTCTGACTGGTATCAGCTTGCTTATTTCTACAAGCCTGTACGCCCATCAGGGCAATAATAGGCAGGATAAATATTTTTTTATTCATGATCAATTTAACGGAAAACAGATTCAATTGGTCTAAAATAGAGTTTATTTTATGAAACAATATAATCAACGATTGCTTTGGAGTGAATTTTAGTGGTATCAAATACCGGGATATTAAAATCATCCTGGCTAATTAGCATCGGAATTTCGGTACAGCCCAGAATAATACCTTCGGCACCCGCTGCAACCAATTCATTAACAATCTCTACATACCGTGCTTTGGTGTGCGGTAAAATCAGGCCTCTGCCCAGTTCTTCTTTTAGTGTATGCTGGATATAATTTCGGGTATCCTGATGCTCTGGAATTAAAACCTCCAATCCGTTAGCCTGGAGTTTTTTGATATAGAAATCTTTCTCCATGGTAAATATAGTGCCTAAAAGGCCAATTTTTATAATCCCGGCATTATTTACAGCCTTAGCTGTTTCAGTACCGATGTGAATAATGGGCACAGCGATACAACTTTCAATTTCATCGGCAAATAAATGGGCTGTATTTGCACATAACACAATGGCTTCTACCCCACTGCTTTTTAAACTTTGGCAGGCATTTAAAAGCAATTCAAATGATCCTTCCCAGGTTTTATCCTGTACATCGCCAAAATTAAGGGAGTAAATTAAACACTCGGCAAAATTTAATCCACCGAGGCATTCATTTACTCCCTCATTTATAAATTTATAATAATCGATGGTCGATACCCAACTTATTCCGCCTACCAAACCAATCTTTTTCATTATAAAAAGTTATTTAGCCTTAAGCCTTACTCCATGTAGTTCCTTCTTTACCGTCTTTAAGCTGAATACCCAACTCCTGCAAGCCAATGCGGATACGATCGGAAGTGGCGTAATCTTTATTCGCTTTAGCTTCGGTTCTTAAATCAATTACCATTTCTAAAACGCCATTTAAGTCGTTACTTCCGGCATCTTCATCTTTTAAGCCTAAAATATCGAACACGAAATCGTGTACCAACTGTTTTAATTTAGCTAAAGCTTCTTCCGAAATTTTTCCTTTACCGTCGTAAACGGTATTAATCATCCGAACAGCTTCGAACAATTCAGCAATTAAAATCGGACTGTTAAAATCATCGTCCATTGCGTGGATGCATTTCTCTTTCAGCGCATCGATATCAAAATCGTTTTGTTCTGATACGGGTAGTTTATCTAAAAGGCCAACCGCCGTCATTAAACGCCTGAATCCTTTCTCCGAAGCATCCAAAGCATCGTTAGAAAAATCTAAAGTACTGCGGTAATGTGCCTGCAACATAAAGAACTTAACCGTCATTGGGCTATAACCCTTTTTTAACAGCGGGTGTGCACCGGTAAATAATTCTAAAGGCAAGAAGCCGTTACCAGCCGATTTCGACATACGTGTACCATTAACGGTAAGCATATTGGTATGCATCCAGTAACGCGCAGGTTGTTTATGGCTGCATGCTTCAGATTGAGCAATTTCGTTGGTATGGTGTGTTGCGGCTAAATCCATTCCACCACCGTGAATATCAAACTCTGAACCTAAATATTTAGCACTCATGGCCGAACATTCGATATGCCAGCCAGGAAAACCCATGCCCCATGGCGATTGCCATTGCATTAAGGTTTCTGGCTTTGCTTTAATCCAGAGTGCAAAATCCAACCTGCCACGTTTCTCATCCTGTCCACCCAGTTCGCGGGTATTGTTCAGCATATCTTCGAGGTTGCGGTTGGTTAATATGGTATAATTATATTCTTTGCTGTATTTTTCTACGTCAAAATATACGTTACCATCAATTTCATAACCATAACCATTGGCAATAATCACTTTAATCATTTCGATTTGCTCAATGATATGTCCGGTAGCCGTTGGTTCGATACTTGGAGGCAAGGTGTTGAACATGCGTAGCACATCGTGGAAACCCAAAGTGTATTTCTGTACAATTTCCATCGGTTCCAATTGCTCCAGCTTGGCACGCTTTGCAAATTTATCGTCGCCCTCATCCCTGTCGCCCTCTAAGTGACCTGCATCGGTAATATTACGCACATAGCGCACCTTATAGCCGGCATATTTAAGATACCTGAAAATTAAATCGAAGGAAATAAAGGTGCGGCAATTGCCTAAATGCACATCGCTATAAACTGTAGGACCACAAACATACATCCCAACATTGGGTGCATTTAAGGGTTGAAAAACTTCTTTTTTGCGCGAAAGCGTGTTGTAAAGCTGTAAGCCAGTATTCATATTGCAAATGTAAGATTTAGTTAGAAAGTTGAAACCTTTAAAGTTGCAATGTTTAGCTTATGATTTTTATATAACATTTACAGACAGCATTTAGCATTAATCCAGCTTGGGAACACATCCATTTTTCTCATTTTGAAAAGGTGCAGTACTGCTTATCGGGTAAAACAGTTCCTCTTTCCGCTGTAGTCCCGATAGAAACCTGTGAAACAAGCAAACACACCATAAAAAGCAAAAACAGTGCCTACAATCGGGAGCTGCCGCTTCAATATGGCTTAGGTGGCAAATTACGGCACTTTTGGGAGGCCTAAACCAGCGCCGAATCGCTAAGCGCCGGTTAACGAGTTGAAACAATTAACCAGTTAAACGCCTCTACTATTTATTACAACGCTCAAACATTTCGGCATTGCAACAATTCAATCCTATTCGTTAACTTTGTGGCATGATTGATTTACCGGTAGTACCTGCTGTAACTGAAGTTAAACGTAAACCAGATTGGTTACGTGTTAAATTACCTGTTGGTAAAGAATACGCACAAGTTCGGAGTTTAGTGGATACCCATAAGCTTCACACCATTTGCGAAAGCGGCAATTGCCCTAATATGGGCGAATGCTGGGGTGCAGGTACGGCAACCTTTATGATTTTAGGAAATATCTGCACACGTAGCTGCTCTTTTTGCGCAGTTGCAACAGGCCGCCCTCTGGCTGTTGATGTAGACGAACCAAACCGTGTAGCCAATTCAGTAAAATTAATGGGTGTTAAACATTGCGTAATTACTTCGGTTGACCGCGATGATTTAAAAGATGGCGGATCGATTATCTGGGCCGAAACTTTACAAGCTATCCGCAGGGAAAGCCCAATTACTACACTCGAAACCCTGATTCCAGATTTTAAAGGTCAGTGGGATAATTTATACCGCGTTTTAGAAGAACGCCCGGAAGTAGTATCGCACAACATGGAAACGGTCAAACGCCTGACCAGACAAGTACGTATTCAAGCTAAATACGACAGAAGTTTAGAAGCCCTGAAAAGAATTTCGGAATTTGGTTTAAGAACCAAAACCGGTATTATGCTGGGCTTAGGCGAAACTGAAGAAGATATTTTCGAAGCTATGGACGACCTGGTTGCCAACGGCGTGCATATTTTAACTTTGGGCCAGTATTTACAACCAACACGTAACCACCACCCTGTGGTAGACTGGATACACCCCGATACTTTTGCCATGTACAAAGAAGTTGGCTTGGCCAAAGGCTTAAAATATGTAGAAAGCGGACCATTGGTACGCTCATCTTACCATGCAGAAAAACATCTTTTCCCGATTGATGGGATAGTATAAATTCGGTATTCACCTGGTTTTTAAAAATGTTTTATAAGGTATTCCTACACGGAATGCGTTTATAAAACATTTTTTTGCTTTTAGTGTTCTGTATTGTAACTTAGTAATCAATAGTGACTGCATTTAAAAAATTAACCCTAACCGAGCCAGAACTTGTTCAAGCACTGCAATCGAAAGATCCCGCGGTACTAAAAACGCTGTACAGCATGTATTCTTCGGCTATTTACGGTGTAATTTCGCGCATTATTACCCATACCGAACTTGCTGAAGACGTTTTACAGGAAACTTTTGTAAAAATCTGGCAGTCTGCAGAACACTACGACAATACCAAAGGACGTTTGTTTACCTGGATGATGAATATTGCCCGTAACTTATCGATCGACAAACTCCGTTCTAAAGATTTTAAGAATTCACTCAAAAACCAAGATATAGAAAATAACGTAAGTTTCGTTGATGAACAAAACAAGGTTACATTTAACCCCGATACGCTTGGGGTTAAGCAACTTGTAGACGGCCTTAAACCCGATCTGCAGGCTGTTCTCGATTTAGTTTATTATAAAGGCTTTACGCATGTAGAAGCCGCAGAAAAGTTAGATCTGCCATTGGGTACGGTAAAAACGCGTATACGACTGGCTATTATAGAATTGAGAAGGAATTTTAATTGAGCGTGGAAAATTTAAAGGCATATATAGAATCTGGAGTACTTGAGCTGTACGTTTTAGGTGATTTATCACCCGAAGAAGCGTTGCAGGTGGAGGAAATAGCAGCTCAGCACCCTGAGGTGAAAGCTGAAATAGCGGCTATTGAGCAGGCTATTGAGCAATATGCTGTGCAAAATGCGGTAGAACCATCGGTAGATGTAGAAATAAGACTATTTGAAAAACTGGGATTGAACGAGGTGGAGGATAACATTCAACCAGAGCCTATTTACACTGAAGAACCCAAAATTATACGTTTGGATGAAAGTGATGGTAAAGTGAGAAATTTACGTTATGCACTGGTTGCTTGTGTTGCTTTATTGATTATCAGCACTGCCGCCTTGTTTATCACATACAACAAGCTTACCGATGCACATGATCAGATTGCCAGTTTAAACCTGGATAAACAAAAGTTTGCTGGTGTAGTAAGCAAACTGGAATTCGAAAACCAGGGCTTGAACAATATGGCCGCAATGGCCGATAGCAAAGAATGGACAACAATTAATATGGAGGGCCAGCCATTTAGTCCTACTGCTAAAATGAAAGTGTATTGGAACAAAAAAGATAAAAGTGTATTGATTAACTATGTGGCCATGGATTTACCTAAAACCGATAAGGAGCACGAATATCAGTTATGGGCCATGGTAAATGGTAAACCGGTAAGTTTAGGCGTATTTGGCAAAAGCGATTCTACTTCGAACGAAGCACTGGTTAAAATGCCGGCCATACAGGAAGCACAAGCTTTCGCGGTAACCATAGAACCTATGGGCGGAAGTATTAACCCTACCATGGATAAGCTGAGCGTAATGGGAGGTGTGTAGATAGAAAAGATGAACAGATATATTAAATCCCGGCCTTGAAAAATGCCGGGATTTTTTGTTTTCATTTTCTTCTGATCGTCATTGCGAGAAGGCTGTTTTCAGCCGACGAAACAATCTTAAACTATAAATTATAGCGCTTGTTGTAGGATTGCTTTGTCGTTCCTCCTCGCAATGACGAAACTTTTTATTGAAGTCTGTCAATGATAATGGATTTAGAAAATCCTGCTTTGTGTTGCCACCAACCAAAAGACAACTAACTTAAGATTTTGCTGCGTACTTTACCTCTTCGTAAGGCTGTACCAATACCCATCCTTCGCCAAAAAACTCCAGCTGGAAAGATTCGCCACTTCCCCTGCCAATAAAAGAACCAAAGGTTAAATTTGTTTTAATGTTTGGACTAAGGTTTTCAGACCAGGCCACTGTAGCATTCGGATCGGTATAAACCGGCTGGTTACCTGTAACCCGCAATAAAATGGGCTCACCATGAGTGGTAATGGCAATGTAACCACTACCCGATAGCTTCACCTGAAATAAACCTCCGCTCATCATACCAGCAATGCTTTTCAGCATTTTAATTTCATTGTTGATGCTTTCTTCTAAAGCCAGTACATCGTTACCATTCACAAAAACGGCTTCGTTCTGGAGTTTAATAATTTTTACTTTCTTGCCTTCATCGGCTAGGTAGAGTTTACCTGTTCCGGCGGCATGCATTAGCGAGGTGCCTTCGCCAGATATGGCTTTTTTTAACAAGCCACCTAAGCCTTTGCTTAACAAGCCTTCTCTTTTAAAGTCGATATTGCCAATGTAAGCAACCATTGAACCGGCTTTGGCCAAAATCTTTTGGTTTTTTAAGTTCACCTCCAGCATGGCAGGTTTTTCCAATTCAAAAAAATCGTTTTCATGTGGATTTTCTGCCGATTCCTGAATGAGCTCATTCAGTGTGTACTCCTTTTGTGCCATAATAATTTAAGTTTTCCGTAAGTTTAAGCTATCTGTTATTTAAAATTTTCCTTTAAACTATACATTTACGGGCAGGAAGTACGAAGTTTAAGCTGGCTTTTTTTCCACAACCGCAGCAAGCCAGTTAAACAAACTATTTGGATATAAGCACTTTAATTTCCTTCGCCATGTTTTGCGCAAGCTGCGATGCGGTAACTACAAATTGTTCTTTTGCCAAATCATCGCCTGTTTGGCCATGAATATAGCAGCCTGCGATAGCCGCATCAGCTGCTGTATATTTTTGTGCTACCAGGCCAGAAATAATCCCTGTTAAAACGTCGCCCATACCACCTTGTGCCATGGCTGGGTTTCCGGTTGGGTTAATATGAACTTTACCAGAGGGCAGACAAACAAAGGTGTATTGGTTTTTAAGTATAATTACAATTTGCAGCTGCCGGGCTTGTTCTCTTGCCGTTTGTACTCGGTCCCACCAGGTATTGTGCTCGCCAAATAAACGGTCGAATTCTTTAACATGCGGGGTAAGGATCGAGTTTTT
This sequence comes from Pedobacter ghigonis, assembly GCF_903166585.1. Taxonomy (GTDB): domain Bacteria; phylum Bacteroidota; class Bacteroidia; order Sphingobacteriales; family Sphingobacteriaceae; genus Pedobacter; species Pedobacter ghigonis. Next base: position 532,783 of record NZ_CAESCM010000002.1, on the reverse strand, counting down.
GGCTAGTTTTTTAATCAGATCTGGTCTTTCTGCCAAAATATTCAAGGCATCGGCATCTATTATCAGTTCGCGATTGGCCGTTATCAGACTTTCTAACAGCCTTTCATTTTCAGCATCCACGTCTAAACCCGGGCCAATAGCAATGGCCTGGTATTTTGCCGGATGCTCAATACGCATGTATTCTACCCTGGGCAAGGCCATAACCTCTGGCAGGATGGTATTGAGTGCTGTTAGCCCGCTTTCGGGTACACAGGCCGTAGTTAAACCTGCCCCGCTATGCAAACAAGCCATCGATGACAGTAAGGCTGCTCCCATGGTATTGGTATTGCCTGCAATAATGAGTGCGTGCCCATAAGTGCCTTTATGACTAAAGAGTTTGCGCTTTTTAAGTATTTTTTGAATGTCTTTCTCTTCGGTAAGGTAAAAATCGGTATCCTGCTGCCTGATAAAATCTTCATCCAGCTCAATGTCTGCTACCTCATACTTTTCAGTCGCCAGGGCCGATTCGGGGAAGAAAAAATTTATTTTTGGCCGTTGAAAACAGATGGTTTTATAGGCCTTTATCCCGTTATAATTATCTGTTAATCTGCCTTCTGCAAAAAAACCAGTGGGCACATCAACTGCATATACCTTTTTATTTAGTTTATTGACGGCATGCGCCAGCTCAGCATAATCGCCGGTTAAAGGCTTATTTAAGCCCGAACCTAAAATGGCATCTATAATTAAATCGGGCTTAATGTGCTTTAAATCACCGGGCTGGTTAATGATGGCTTTTTTACAACGCGATTCATCCAGTCTTTGCAGGTTAATTGCAAAATCATCAGTTTGTTTCGCACTAAAATTTACGATATAAACTTTAACGTTATCGTACCCATTAACCAAAAGCAAGTGTGCAATAGCCAAACCATCGCCCCCGTTATTGCCTTTCCCACAAAAAATTGCGATGCTCTTGCTGGCATCAAATTCATCCCTGATAAAACATTGTACAAATGCACGCGCAGCTTTTTCCATCAAATCGATGGATGCAATGGGCTTATTGACTATAGTAAACTGATCGGCGTGGCGCATTTGCGCAGAAGTAAGCAATGTTAGCATATTACTAATATAATATTTTTAGCTAAAAATTGCTATTGTTAGCCTTGACGGTCGATTTGGCCGAAAAGTATTTCGCCCACACTAAACTTATATTTCTATTTTTATACCTTTTATAATGCTTTAGCGTTTTCTAATGAATTAAATTAAATCTCAAAACAATGAATCAAAAACCATCGAATGCATTCGTGGCAGCCGCCTGGATTGCATTAGGTATCGGAATGATCGGCTTTATTGTGGGCCTGTGGCGTTCTGATATGCTCCTAAACGAAAAAGGATATTATTTTACCGTATTGATGTTTGGCCTTTTTGCCGTAATTTCTTTACAAAAAGCTGTTCGCGATAAACTGGAAGGCATTCCCGTTACAGAAATTTATTATGGGTTAAGCTGGTTTTCTACCTTGTTAACCATCACCCTCCTGGTAATCGGTTTGTGGAATGCAACACTTTTACCAAGCGAAAAAGGTTTTTATGCCTTTGCCTTTCTCCTCTCGCTATTTGGTGCCATTACGGTGCAGAAAAATACGAGGGATAGTCAGATTGTAAATAAAAACCGGGATTCGGAGTAATTTTAAGGCCGGTAGCTTAAATGGCTACCGGCTTATTGTTTTCTGTTAAACAGGCTACTTCAAGGGCTGCCTGAAAATCAAGCAAATTCTTCTTAGCCTTAAAATTTGTATCGTTAATGATCTTTGCAAATAAGTTCAGCGTGCCAAAAAGTTCATCAACCTGATCATCAAAATAGCTGCCACCTGCAAAATATATATAATTCGCTGCGATAAATTTTTCTATTTGCGCTCTATCTTCAACTGTTATTTGTTCGGCATAAAAGGTGTTCGCTAACAACAAACCAAGCTGCTCTTTAAAAACCACTTCCTCATCTTTAACCAGATACATTTGCTGTTCTATCGTTTGAAGTGGTGTACTGGTATGCATAAAAGAAGCTACCTCTACCATTTTAGCATATTTTGCATTCTGGCTTTCTAATAGCGTGTTAATTGCTTTATTATTATTGTAAAGATCTCTAAGCTCAGCAACACTGTTGTGTTTAAAGGCCAGTAACAGAAAATACTCAAATACCTGATGGTCGAGTTGCTTTAAACGATCCTCCAATGCTTCATTTTCAGCTTCTAAATATTTAATCAGTTCTAAACAATCCTCTGGAGTATAGCGCTGCCCGTCGTAATCAAAAGTTTTAACAGGAAATGTTTTATCCTCAATTTGTTTGATTGTATTTAAATCGCTGTTAATACCATCCCGCAGATATAATAAACCAATATTTTCATCGCCGAATAAATCGATAGCCTGCAATTGAAGTGATGTTGAAGGCTTGTCGAAGGTATTTGATTCAAGCTCAATTATCGGGTTTCTGAAATCAAAATAACCATTATATAGCCGGGGGAAAGAATTCTTGCGCTGGGTCTCTAAAAATTCTGTTTCAAACTTCCCGGCATCCGAAACAAGTGGTGAACTGCCATAATCAATAGCATCGAAGAGCTTTTTTGTAATTTGTTCTAAAACATGATCTTTATTTACGAGTAAATCTGTTGCTATTCCTGCTCCATATCCCCTAAGCGGATAATTTAAATTCCTCAAATGTGCTACCCTATCTTTAGTGCTGGGGTGGGACGACCATTGATCTTTCAAAACAAGTTTGCTTTTATTGAATTTGCTGTAATGCTCATCAGATACAATAGGTAAATTATTTTCAACCCTGATCCCCTGAAGATTGGCGTAGAAATCCATTACAAACTTTTGCTGAGGATAAATATTATTGGTTTTCTCTTTTTCCCTGATTTTAGCATTATAATAATCGAAAACGTTATTTAGTGAATAATCGGCCAATTGCAAACGATGAAGGGCTGTAATTAAAGCTTCTGAACCAGCAACACTTGCCGCTACGGCATCGGCATGAAACTCCATTTCCCGAGACAGGGCCAAATGATTCAAATTAACGATATCATAAATCTTTTTCAGAATGAACTGAATACCACTGATGATTTTATTAGCCAAAACCACAAAAATCGCGAAATAATTACTTACTCCGGCTAGCTTCTGTGCAAAGCTGCCGTAACTTTCATTTTCGTAAAGCGTATTGTAGATTACCTGATTAACATTATACACATAGCTTCCCATACGCATACTCTTTTGAGAAAAATGGCCAAATTCATGCGCAAGGATAGCTTTTAACTCATCAACAGATATACAATTCATTAAGCCAAGTCCAATCTGAAGATTTTTCCTAACAGGCAGAAACATACTCCAGAAACTGGAATCATAAAATACCGATGCATTAACCTCTGAAGACAAGTACACTTTTTTAGGAAAATCTGTACCTACTTCTTTCACAATACCATCAATCATTTTGAAAAGTTCGGGTTGTTCTGCTTCAGTAATTTGTGTTAAATGAGACCTATCTATTTTATTCGACTTAAATATAAATTTAACCAGGAAAACCAAAATCAGTATCCCAAAGCATACTAAACCTCCACCCAGCATAATGGTAATAAACATGGGTTTGGCAGCAATCAGCATAAAGCCCGCAAATGCACAAATAAGTGTTAGGCAAATGGCTCCAAAAATTAACAACAAATAAGTGAATATAAAAAGCAAAATGGATCCGATAGACTTACGTGCCATCTTCCTGAAATTTTCGGAGGGTTTGAGTGCGTTATCAAGCATAAAAATAAGTTTGGTAACGCAAGATAATAAAACAGGCAATCTTAAAAATGTCTTTTAAAAAAAATTAACAATAAATTATTGGATTAAAGCCTGTATGGTACTTTTCATTCGCCAACCGGATATTGATTAAAAAACGATAACACTAAGCGCCATTAATTAAACCGAAATACCCCATTAATTTATAAGATAAGAATAAAAAAATCACTAATTTAAACAGCAGATACCGAGGCCAATAGTTTATCATTTTCGAGCAAATCATTGTAAAACTAATTAATATGGCAGGCACATATGGAGCAAAGTAAGGGCTTAAAAAAAACACTTACCCCGTTTATGTTATGGGGACTTGGTGTAGGGTATGTTATTTCTGGAATGTATTTTGGCTGGAATTTAGGCCTCGAAAAAGGTGGCACACTCGGTATGGCCATAGCCACCGTGGCTATTATGGTAATGTATGTTACCTTTAGTTTCAGCTATGCCGAGCTGGCTTGTGCCATTCCAAAAGCAGGTGGTGTTTTCGATTATGCCAATACCGCTTTAGGCAAAAACGTTGGTTTCATTGCAGGAATTGCACAAATGGTTGAGTTTATCTTTGCCCCACCGGCCATTGCTTCTGCCATTGGTGCCTATTTTAATGCTTTCTTCCCGCAGGTACCTATTCTTACTTCTGCCATTGCCATTTACTTTATTTTTACTGCTTTAAATGTATATGGCGTAAAGGCCGCGGCTTCATTCGAGGTTATTGTTACTGTGTTGGCGGTAGGCGAACTTCTTTTGTTTTCGGGCATTACCCTGCCAAAATTCCATACTGAAAACCTTATCCGCAATAATTTCCCCAACGGCTGGAGCGGTATATTTGCAGCCATCCCCTTTGCCATCTGGTTTTTTCTGGGTATTGAAGGTGTAGCCAATGTTGCCGAAGAAACTAAAAACCCGCAACGCGATATTAGTAAAGGTTTTGGCTGGGGAATATTTACGCTGGTGGTTTTGTGTGTGCTCGTTTTCATTTCAACAATTGGTATTAGTGGTTGGGAGACCATTGTATATAAAAACGGGAAATCGGGCGAAACTTCCGATTCACCTCTTCCCCTTGCCCTTTCGATGATTACCGGAGATAACCATTTGATGTATCACCTGTTAATTACCGTTGGTTTATTTGGGCTCGTGGCCTCTTTTCACGGATTGGTTTTGGCCGCTGGCCGCTCCACCTACGAAATGGGCCGCGTACAGAGCATACCGGCCATACTGGGTAAAATTTCACCAAAATTCCAGACACCGGCCAATGCATTAATCGGTAATATGATCATCGGAATTATAGCACTGTTATCGGGCAAAACAGCCGAAATCATCATTATCTCCGTGTTTGGTGCTTTAACACTTTACATCATTTCAATGATTTCGCTAATGGTGCTCCGCAAAAGCAAACCCGAAATGCATCGACCGTTTAAAACACCCGTTTACCCGCTGTTTCCTGTTATTGCTCTGATTATTTCGTGTGTTTCTTTTATCGCAATGCTGATTTATAATCTTAAATTAGGATTAATTTATTCGGGCATTGTTTTAGGCATATTTCTACTGTATAAACTTTTTAAAAAGGTTAATGAATGAGTAAAAGCAAAGAAATTCTGGATTATGTTAAAAACCATCCCTCTGGCAAAGTAAAGTTAGCTGTTGCAGATATCGACGGTATTTTAAGGGGTAAATATGTAGCCGCCGAAAAATTTGCCTCGTTAGTTGAAGGCCGTTTAGGTTTTTGCGATGTTACCTTTGGTTGGGATGCCGCCGATCTGGCCTACGAAAATGGAAAATATACTGGGTGGCATACCGGCTATCCCGATGCCCAGGTCAAAATCGATTTAAGTACATTTCGAAAAATTCCCTGGGAAAACGAAGTTCCCTTCTTTTTAGGCGATTTTATCGATGAGCACGATCGGCCAAATATTGTTTGCCCCAGGCAACTGTTAAAAAAGGTTATTGCCGAATGTGAAAACGAAGGTTTCTCTCCCATTTTTGCACAGGAGTTTGAATGGTTCAATTTTACTGAAACACCCGAAACGGTGCATGAAAAAAACTTCAACAACCTGAAACCGCTAAGTCCGGGTATGTTTGGCTATTCCATTTTGCGCAGCAGCTATAAAAACGAATTTATGAGCGATCTGTTTGAGTTGCTGAATAAATTCGATATCCCGATTGAGGGACTGCATACTGAAACCGGCCCCGGTGTATACGAGGCTGCCATTAAATATGCCAATGCCCTGCGAGCTGCAGATCAGGCTATATTGTTTAAAACAGCTGTTAAAGAAATCGCTTACAAGCACGGTATCTTAGCTACTTTTATGGCTAAAATAAATGAAAACTTACCTGGTTGCAGTGGCCATGTGCACCAGAGCTTGTGGGGTAATGGGCATCAAAACAACCTGTTTTACGATGAAAAAGATACCGATAAAATAAGTGCAACAATGAAAAACTACATGGCAGGGCAGTTACATGGTTTGCCTCATATTTTGCCTATGATTGCACCCACCATTAACAGTTACAAACGCCTTGTAGAAGGAGCCTGGGCACCCACCACCTTAACCTGGGGAATTGATAACCGCACCACGGCATTGCGCGCACTGCCCGGAAGTAAAAAAGCCGCACGTTTAGAAACCAGAATTGTAGGCTCAGATACCAACCCATACCTTGCAATTGCTGCTTGTTTGGCAGCCGGACTGTATGGTGTTAAAAACAAACTAAAACTGGAACAACCTGCAACAAAGGGAAATGGCTACACCGATTTATCGAACGGAACATTATCGCGCAATTTATTCGAAGCCACTGAAAAGATGAAAAATTCTGATTTAGCCAAAGAATTACTGGGTGCAGATTTCGTCGAGCATTTTACCATGACCCGCGAATGGGAATGTAAACAATACGCCAAAGCAGTAACCGACTGGGAACTGAAAAGGTATTTAGAAATTATTTAAAATTCGTCATGCTGAACTTCCGCCCGGATGGCCGGACGGGATTCAGCATCTCTACAAAAAACAGAGCAGAAATAAACTACTGAATAAAACAGAACCACATGATATTCGATAAGATCCATCAGTTTAACTTTCCAACCACCATTCGTTTCGGTGCAGGTGCCGTAAAAGAATTGCCGGCCTATCTGGCTAAAAACAATTTAAAAGCCCCCTTAATCGTTACCGACCCCACTATAGCACAACTTCCATTTTTCAAAAATATTGTTGCAGATTTAAAGGCAAAAAACATCTCGGTTGAGGTATTTAGCGATATCCATAAAAACCCGGTAAAAAGCGATGTTTACAAAGGTACCGATGCCTGGGATAGCACCCAACGCGACAGCATAGTAGGTATAGGTGGTGGTGCGGCCTTAGATGTTGCCCGGGCCATTGTACTCCGCGTTAATCACCGCGAAGATTTATTTAAATACGACGATTTAATTGGCGGCGATGTTTATGTAACCAACGAAGTTCCACATTTTATCACCATCCCAACTACATCTGGCACCGGCAGCGAGGTTGGCCGCAGCGCTATAATTGCCGATGATGAAACGCACCAGAAAAAAATCCTGTTTTCACCCAAATTAATGGCGCAGATTGTTTTTGCAGATCCGGAGTTAACTATGGATTTACCTCCTTTCATTACTGCTGCTACAGGGATGGATGCTTTAACACACAATATGGAAGCTTACCTGGCCAAAAATTTTCATCCCATGTGTGATGGGATTGCTCTGGAAGGAATTTCGCTGATTAAAGATTCGCTGGTTCAGGCAACCAACCATCCTGATTTAGAAAGCCGCAGCAAAATGTTAATGGCTTCGATGATGGGTGCCATTGCTTTTCAGAAAGGTCTCGGCGTAGTACATTCTCTGGCTCACCCGCTATCGTCTCTTTTAGATACCCACCATGGCCTGGCCAATGCCGTAAATATTCCCTATGGTATGCAGTTTAATATTGCAGGCTTCGAAGACCGCTTCAAGAAAATCGCTAGCGCTTTAGCACTTCCCGAACAAAGCGGTGATGCTGTTGTAAAATATCTGTTCGATTTGAATACAAGGGTAAATATTCCGCATAAATTAAGTGATATTGGCGTTAAAAATGAACATATAGAAACACTGGCCGATTTAGCCTTTGCAGACTTTGCTCACCCAAACAATCCGAAGCCGGTAAGTCGCGAAGATTTTAAACAACTGTATCTAACTGCATTATAGCTGGGATTAACCACAATAAGTTTAGGTTTAAAAATTTCGAAAATACCAATCTGTGAAATCTGTGGCAAAAAAATGAATAATGATGTCTGATAAAATTATAATTGGAGTTACTGATTGCAGTAAATTTGATATATACCGCAACTGGGTATTATCCTATAACGAAGCCGTTGAAGTGATCCGGCTGGGTTATAAACTCAATAACTTCGACGAAATAAAAAAATGCCAGGGTATTGTATTAACCGGTGGCGAAGATGTGCATCCCCGTTTTTACCAGCATCCCGAATATTATCCCTTTTGCTACGAAGATGACATGGACGAAAGCCGTGATGAGTTCGAATTTAAGGTTTTAGCCTATACCGAAGCCAATGCCATTCCTGTCCTGGGTATTTGTAGAGGCATACAGGTAGGTAATGTATTTTTTGGCGGCACACTCATCCCCGATATACCAAGCTGGGGCAAATTCGACCATGCTAAAATGCCCGATAAATCGGACAGGTACCATGAAATTAGCATCAACCCATCCTCATGGTTAAGCGATATTGTAAACACCGATAAGGGCCTGGTAAACAGCAACCACCACCAAAGTACCGATAGAACCGGAAAAGGCCTTGTGGCCAGTGCACTATCGGCCGATGGCGTAGTTGAAGCCATGGAGCGCATACAACCCGAAGGAAAATCTTTCCTGTTGTTTGTTCAATGGCATCCCGAAAGATTAAAAGACCAGCAAGGTCCTTTTAGCAAAAATATACACACCGCATTTTTAAATTCAATTGTTAACCGCAAACAAGATGCAAATCATTAATCCGGCAACCGAAGAAATTATTACCAGTTTAACCGAAGATTCAAAAGAAAGTCTTCAATCTAAGTTCGAAATGCTTAAAAGCGCACAGCAACTGTGGGCTGGCAAAAGTTTAACTGAACGGATTTCCATCCTTTCCGCTTTCAGCACTTTACTCGAATCTGAAACGGAAGAACTGGCACATATATTAACCAGCGAGGTGGGAAAACCCTTGCAGCAATCGCGCAATGAAATTAACGGTGCAAGAGCCCGGATTAAGTGGATGCTCGATCACGCCGTAAAATACCTTGCAGATGAGGTGATGATTGATGAACCCGGCTTAAAAGAAATTATTAAATACGAACCGCTGGGTGTAGTCTGCAATATTTCTGCCTGGAATTACCCTTACCTGGTTGGCGTAAACGTTTTTATCCCTGCTTTACTTAGCGGAAACGCCGTCATGTACAAACCATCTGAATATGCTACCTTAACCGGACTTCAGATCGAGAAACTATTAAAGCAGGCAGGTGTACCCGATCAAGTTTTTCAGGTTGCCATTGGTGCAAAGGAAACCGGAGCAGCATTACTGGAAATGGATTTTAACGGCTATTTCTTTACAGGCTCGTACCAGACCGGAAAATACATCTACGAAAAAGTTGCACCTAAAATGGTTCCCTGCCAATTGGAACTGGGCGGTAAAGATCCATTGTACATTGCCGAAGATGTGGCAGATGTTTCCGCAGCAGCAATTGGTACTGCTGATGGTGCATTTTACAACAACGGACAGAGCTGCTGCTCAGTTGAGCGTATTTATGTGCACGAAAAAAATTATGAGGCTTATTTATCGGCCTTTGTTAATGAGGTAAAAAGCTGGAAAAGTGGCTTGCCAACAACAGATGGCGTATATCTTGGGTCTTTAACACGGAAAGCACAGATTTCGGTTTTAGAGAACCAGATAAAAGATGCACTTGGTAAAGGTGCCAAACTTTTAACAGGGGGCAAAACCATCAGTGGAAAAGGTTATTATTTTGAGCCAACAGTTTTAACCGAAGTAACCAACGATATGCTGGTGATGCAGGAAGAAAGCTTTGGCCCCATTATAGGCATCATGAAAGTTAAAGACGATGCCGAAGCTTTAAAAATGATGCAGGATACGGATTACGGGCTAACGGCATCTGTTTACTCTGCCGATCAATCGCGTGCAGAAAAAATACTGGCTCAACTCGATGCAGGCTCCGGCTACTGGAATTGCTGCGATAGAGTAAGTGCTGCCCTACCATGGAGCGGGAGAAAATATTCGGGCATTGGGGCAACCCTTTCTCACCAGGGCTTAAGGGCTTTTACCAAACCAAAAGCATATCATTTAAGGGGGTAAAATGGAGAATAATGTAGATAATCAATTTATAGAAGGCGAAATTGCCGATTACCTGCTGACCGATACAGGCATACTGGTTGCCTACAGTAAAAGTATTTTACGTACCGTAGAAAACATTAAGGCCAATGTTGCGCTGGTTAAGGAAATTACCCATAACAAGAAAGTACCCCTGTTAATTTACCTAAAAAATTCTCCAGTGCCCGATAAAGCGACGCGAAAATTTTCGACCGAACAATTGCCACACATTTACACTGCAATGGCCATGGTTTCGAAACCTGGCCTGGCACAATTGATAATGAAACTGCTCTTTACATTCCAAAATCCTCCCATCCCGATGAAATCTTTCACTGATGATGAAAAAGCCAAAGCATGGTTAATGCGGTTTTTGTGATTTAATCATAAGACATATGATCCCCATAGAAGACATTCGTAAAAACTACGAAAAGTACGACGACGCAACCATTTTAAAAATCATCCGGAGTGCCAAAGACTTACGCACGGAAGTGGTATCTGTGCTGCATGATGAGATTAGAAAAAGGAATTTAGATGTAAACCTGATTGAATTTGTAAAGGATGAAACCAATTTTTATGAAGGAGCCGAAAGGGAACTTTTAGTTAGAGAGATCAGAAACACTGTTTGCACCAATTGCAACTACGAAAGTGAATTGCATGGCTATACTTTTAACACTTTAATGTCTTTCATCCTGGGATGCAATCACGAGCAAAAGGCTCAAATTATTTGTACCTCCTGTGCAAAAAAATTACGTTTAAAAAGTATGCTAACAACACTTGCTTTAGGTTGGTGGTCAAGGTATGGGCTATTTGCTACCCCTGCCACACTTATTTCTGACCTGATTGAGATGGCGAGAAAAGAAAAGTATAGCGATGAGTTAATCAACAATTTTATTGACAATCATACCGGATCGATCAGACGGGTAAAAAAAGGGAATGGAGAAATATCGATAATTATCAGAAAATTCAACCAGAAAAAGCAAGAAGTATCTGACTAAAAACCTTTGCAATTTTATTTGAGTAAATGGATTGCTAAATCAGTTCCGCGCTAATCAGCAAAATCTGCGGGAGCCCTTAACGATCTCTTCCCTCTTTCACATTTCCCTCCAACAAACACCTCCGATTAAATCTTTTTTAATAAATTGCAGGTTAATACTTATTCGGTTAATCCGCAGTTATTTATTTAATGAAAAAATTATTCCTGATTATCACTTGCTGCTTTTTTACAGCCAGCACTTTCGCTCAAAATATTGTTTCTGAAACTGAAAGCGGCGACGCAGATGCTAGTATTGTTCAAACGCCCTGTGCCATTATCCCAGAGCCTGTATCACTCATGAAAAAGGCCGGTACATTTACTTTACCCGAAAATGTAATTATACAAACAACCAAAAGTGCAGAGTTAAAGCAATCAATTGCTTATTTATCAGAACGGATTACCACCGCTACAGGAAAATTTGTAAGCACGTTAAGCAGTTCTACCCACCCTACCGTAAAACTAATCCTGAATGCCCAGGATGATACACAACTGGGTGCAGAAGGATATAAGTTAAATGTAAACCCTACACAGATTGTTATTACGGCAAATAAGCCTGCAGGCATTTTCTATGGAGTGCAGTCTTTGTTGCAGCTCTTCCCTGCCGAAATAGAAAGTAAGGAACTGGTAAAAGACATTAAATGGAAAGCACCCTGCGTAGATGTGATCGATTACCCGAAACTGGGCTGGCGTGGTTTAATGTTCGATGTAGCCCGTCACTTTTTTACCAAGCAGGAAGTAAAGCAGTTTATTGATGATATGGTGCGCTATAAGTTTAACCTGCTGCACTTGCACCTGGCTGATGATGAAGGCTGGCGTATTGAGATTAAAGGCTTGCCTAAACTGACCGAAATAGGTGCCTGGAGCGTTAAAAAAACCGGGACTTTTGGCGACTTTATCCCACCAACTGCCGATGAGCCCCGCACTTATGGTGGTTTTTATACACAAGAAGATATTAAAGAGCTGGTACAGTATGCACAGGAACGTTTTGTAAATATCCTGCCCGAAATTGATGTACCGGGGCATAGTTTGGCTATCATTGCCTCTTATCCAGAGCTATCGTGCACGCCGGATGCGGTGAACTATAAAGTCCGCTCTGGCGAAAAAATAATGGACTGGAGCCGTGGTGCACCTCCAATTGCTTTGGTAGATAATACCCTTTGTCCAGCCAACGAAAAGGTTTACACCTTTTTAGATACCGTAATTACACAGGTGGCCAAACTTTTCCCTTTCAAATACATCCACATGGGTGGCGATGAAGCCTCGCATAACTTTTGGGAGAAGAACGACCAGATTAAACAACTGATGCAAAGAGAAGGCCTAAAAACTATTCCACAGGTGCAGGCTTATTTCGAAAAACGTGTTGAGCAGATTGTGGTGGCAAAAGGTAAGAAATTTATGGGTTGGGATGAGATTTTAGAGGGCGGTGTATCGCCAACTGCGGCAGTAATGAGCTGGAGGGGCATGAAATACGGCATACAGGCTGCTAACGATAAGCACAATGTGGTGATGAGTCCAACTGATTTTGCTTACCTCGATTACATGCAGGCTGATGCCATTACCGAACCAAGGGTTTACGCTTCGTTACGGTTAAATAAAGCCTACCAGTTTAATCCTGTACCGGCAAGTGTAAATGCACAATATGTAATCGGCGCACAGGCCAATCTTTGGACAGAACAGGTTTTTACTTTCCGCCAGGTAGAATATATGCTTTGGCCGCGCGCCTTTGCCATTTCAGAATCGATATGGAGCCCGATTGAAAAGAAAAACTGGACCAACTTTGTTGACCGTACCGAACAGCATTTTAAACGTTTGGATTTTGCCGAAATTAAATATTCGCCAGCCATTTACGACCCGATTTTTACAGTAAAACGCAGTGCCGACAAACAATTAATGGTAGAGTTAACACCCGAAATAGACGGATTAGATATCTACTACAGTTTTGACAACTCGACACCTGATCGTTTTTATCCTAAGTATACCGGAGCACTACAGGTACCTAAAGATGCCAGTATGTTACGCGTAATCACTTATCGTGGTAAACAGCCCATCGGACGATTGATTAGTATGCCGGTTACAGATTTACAGAAAAGAACGAAATAAAATGACAGGCGAAAAAAGCTTAGAAAAGCTGTTAAAAACAATGAAACCAGTACATAATCCTGGCGAATTTGTATTCTGTAAGGTTGAAAATCTAAATGCAATAGATATCAACCTTGCGGTTTGCCTATTCAAAGAAGAAGAGGCAATAACAATAATTCTAAAGAAAGAAATTGCTGATCAATTGGGTTTAGAATACGATTTTGTCGCCTCGTGGATCACATTAACAGCACACTCTTCTTTAACAGCTGTAGGCTTAACAGCAGCCTTTTCTACTGCATTATCACAACATGGCATAAGCTGCAATGTAGTAGCGGCCTATTATCACGACCATATATTTGTAGATTCGAAAGATATTGTGGCAGCCATGGATATTTTAAAACAACTCTCCGAATAATGGGAAAAGAAATAGAGCGCAAATTTTTAATCAATCAACAAAAGTGGGATAGCCTGAATAAACCAGCCGGAAAGCTATTCAGACAAGGTTATTTACTTACCGATAAAAATAAAACAGTACGGGTACGGGCAACAGAAACAAAGGGTTTTTTAACCATTAAAGGGCAAACTGTTGGTGCATCCCGCTTAGAATATGAATATGAAATCCCGCTAGATGAAGCCGTAGAACTTTTGGATCACTTCTCGCAAGCTGAACTTTCGAAAACACGGTACGAAATTGCATTTGAAGGAAAAATGTGGGAAGTAGATGTATTTTCGGGGCAAAATGAAGGTTTAATTGTTGCAGAAATAGAACTGGAAAGCGAAACAGAAGCTTTTAACCTGCCCGACTGGGTAAGTAAAGAAGTTACCGACCAAGAAAAATATTACAATTCCAACCTCACCATTACTCCTTTTAAAAACTGGATTTAACAGTTTATTTATTTTTTATTTACAAATGAGTTAAACCTATTTCATATATTAGATTAATCGGATTCATCCCCGCCGATAAGTAGTTATTTCAGTTTCAATATTTTGAATTTCAAATAATATCAACATAAACCCCAAAAGGATGAAAACAACTAATTTATTAATGAGTATGGTTATTGCAGCTACGCTATTTTTTGCCGGCTGTAAACCCAAAGATGCTGCCATTCAGGCTGCTATCCAGGCCAAAGAAGCTACAGGCATTACGGTGGCTGTTACTAAGGGCGATGTAACCTTAACGGGCGTAGTTGATGATGAAACCGCGAAAGCCAAAGCAGAGGAAATTGCAAAGGCAGAAAAAGGTGTAAAATCAGTCATCAACAACCTAACTATTAAGCCGGTAGAAGCTCCGGTAGTTATTTCAGAAGATACTGTCTTAGTTAAAAATGTTGCCGATGCAACCAAAGATTTCCCAACGGTGAAAGCGGAGGTTAAAGATGGCGTAATTGTGCTAACAGGCGAGCTTAAAAAAGCTTCTTTAATTACATTAATGCAGCATTTAAGTGCATTAAAACCAAAAAAAATCGACAATAAACTAACCATTAAATAACAGCAGCCATGGCATTAGAAGATAAATATAAAGCATTAACTGACGCAGCGACTGCAGCAGGTATAACAGACTTAGCCGTTAGGGAACAAGATGGAATTTTATATATAGACGGAACTGCTGCTGATGGAGCAACTAAGGATCACCTTTGGGACGTTTACAACGAGATTGATCCAAATTTCACATCTGGCGACCTCGTTTTGAATGTAAACGTAGCCATCGATGCTGCCGTTACCCATGCAAAAGTGGTTACAGAAAGCAGCAATTTAAATATTCGCAAAGGTCCTGGTACCGACCAGCCTATTGTAGGCAAGGCGGCCCATGGCGAAGTAATTACCCTGGTAAACCGGAGCAATGATTTGTGGTGGCTGGTGAGAACCAATGATGGTGAAGAAGGCTATTGCTACGCGCAGTATTTAGAAGCTCAGGCTTAAAAATAACAGCCCTCATAGTTTTAAAGCTATGGGGGCTTATTGCTTAAATCAGCTGGTGTTCGCGTGCAAAATTCAACAAGCCAATAATAGATTTTACCCCGGTTTTGCGCCAAATATTTTTACGGTGGGTTTCTACAGTATGTTCCGAAATAAAAAGCATTTTTCCAATATCAGCAGAGGTGTGCTCTTTCGCAATCAGTTTAATGATTTCTATTTCCCTTGGCGATAAATTATTGATGGGAGTAACATGGTTTTCTTTTTGGTAACCATTAATAAATTTACCTGCAATGGCACGCTGTATATAAGTTTCATCTTGCATTACTTTATTAATAGCCTTATGCAACTCGGTATGCTTTACATCTGCAAGTAAGCATCCATTAATCCCAGCTTTCAACATGGCCGAAATGCTGTTAAAATCGTCCCGGGCAGATATTACTATAACTTTCAGTAGAGGAAATTCTTTAGTAATCATCGCTAACAATTGTGTGCCCTCCTTTTCGTTACTGCTAAAATTTACAATGGCAATATCAGGCACTTTTGCTTGAATGATCTTTTGATTAGCTGCTTTAAATGTGGTATTACCCGCAACCGTTATATTGGCAGCCTTATTTAATACCTTATCTACACAAGCTACCAATGTATAAGCATCATCAACCAAAAAGAGCTTAATCTTCTGCATAAAGTTTAGTTTAGCTATTTATCTCTTAATAACTGGCTTTACCAGATAATGGTTTAAACAAAATTTGACCATTTAGTTTACAACTTTTTATACAGGTATAAGCATTTCATTAAAAGCTTTAAATTTTATGTTATCAGGTAAGATAGACTGTAAATTGATTTTTGCAGGGACTAATATCCGCCAAACACAGCTATATAAACAAACACCTTGCTGTTTGAACAGATCGCTAGTATTGATCTTTATTGCACAACTCCTACCCTCCATTTTCTGTCCATCGGAACAGGATATAGATCCTCTGTTGAAAAACACGCTAAACAGCAGATTTTTCAGGCCCATGAACAAAACAACAATGGTTGAGCGCAGCATGACCAGTGGGATGATTAGTTTTAGCTAAACTAATTTAATCATTTATTTAACTATCTGCTATAGTTTTATAATTTCCAGGACATAAAAAAAGCACAAAGAACATTTAAAATCGATGTTCCTTGTGCTTTTCAGTCTTTATTGATAGATCTATTTACTTAAAGGCAGTGCAACGTCGGGTTTAATGATTCCTTTTAATGCAACATCAAAAACCAATGGTGTAAATGGGTTAATAGGCCCACCGCCATTTTCGCCAAAGCCTAAACGTGATGGCAGGATCATTTTAATCTTACCACCAATACCAATTAACTGGATGCCTTGCACCACGCCTTGAGGCAATTGGCCCAAAGGCAGTTTACGCGGCACATATTGTACACTTTCTGAAAAAACACCTGCTTCTTTTGCCGTTTTAGCATCAGAAGTATCGAAAACATTAATGCTTCCGTTAGATTTTTTGTTGGTAAACTGACCGGTATAATCAATTAATACGGTATCGGTTAAAACCGCTCTTTCTGCATTACCAGGTGAGGCAATTACATATTGCAGTCCGGATGGAGCTTTAGTAACTTTAAGTTGGTTATCGGCTATATATTTAGCGATTTTAGCAGGCTCTACTACTTTGTTTTTTTCATTTAAAGCCTTGTATTCTGCCTCGAAGAAAAGTCTTTTTTTAGCATCAAAAATCGAATCGGGATCTTTTCCCTTGTGCAATACCTTTTCAATTTTTATGGTAAAGGAAGCAATATTCGACTTTAATCCTTTTGGTTTTGGCTGGCCAGAATATTTCTCCATCGAATCTAAATTCAGTTTAAAAACGGCACTATCGCCTTCACCAAGCAGTTTTAATCCTGATGCTAAATCGCCTTTAAACATCGATTTACTGATGGCGAAAAATGCCGGGCGTTCATTATCGTAAGTATTTACCATTACCGAATCGGGATTGGTATTGGTTTCTACCGTTTGTATACCATTTAATTTTACATAGTCGCCATCCTCGATTTTTGGTTTACCCTCACTTTTATAGATTTTGTAAGTCATATCGCCCTCGCCTTTTTCAAATCTGTTACAGGCTGAAAGGCCAAGTACTGCGGCCAATAGTAGTATAATTCCGTTTTTCATTTTCATTAATCCGTATAAATCCCTACAAAGATAGACTATAATAAGCTTCAATAAATCGTAGAAATGTTTTATTTCGCTCCTACAGCAAAAAAACGACCAAAAAAAATCCTGCTTAAATAAATAAGCAGGATTTTCTTAATCTGGTATTAAAAATTATTTTTTAACTATCGGAGCAGGCATTTGAACCGGAGCTTGTGCCGGTGCAGCTTTTCCTTTAATAATATCTTTAATTTCTACTTCGAAAGCAATTGGGCTAAATGGCATAATACCCACTTGAGGCGCACCTTGCTCGCCGTAACCCAGGTTAGAAGGGATAATTAGCTGAACTTTACCACCTTTACCAATTAACTGTAAACCTTCGGTAAATCCAGGGATTGTACCACCTACAGGCATTTTTTGAGGGCCATAAGGTTTACCTGGTTTAAATTCGTTTTCAGCTTTAGCTAATTTCTCATCGCTGGTATCAAAGATTTTGTATTTACCATCTTTGTTCTTTTTGGTTACTCTACCAGTGTAATCAATTAATACAGTATCACCAACTGCTGCTTTTTCTGCACTACCTGCATTTTCAATGATGTAGTGTAAACCGCTTGCAGTAGTTTTAGTAGTTAATTTATTATCGTCGATATAAGCTTTTAATTTAGCAGGTTCAGCAGCTTTCTTTTTATCGGCTGTTGCTTTGTAATCAGCCTGGAAAAATTCTGAAGCTCTTTTGTTGAAAGTAGAATCAGCTTCGCCAGCTTTTTTCTTGAATACTTTCTCGATTTTTACAGTAAAAGTGATGTATTTATCGTTTTTGAACTGCTCTGGTTTTGGTTGTTTGCTATGGAAAGCCATAGTATCCAGGTTCACTTTAAAAGTTGCACTATCACCCTCTCCGAACAAAGTTAATACATCATTCATATCACCTGCGTACATTTTTTTCTGTGCAGGGAAAACAGCTGGAGTTTCGCTATCAAAAGTGCTTGATAAAACTGAATCTTTATCGTTTTTCTGAATAAAGTTCATTTTAACGATATCGCCTTCTTTGATTTTTTCGTTACCCGCTGAGTGGTGAACAGTGTATAATAACCCTCCGGCTCCCTTTTTCTCTTTGTTACATGCTGCTAAACCTAAAGTGGCTGCTGCTAGAATAATAATTCCCTTTTTCATTAAATTTAATTTGACTTTTTTAAGTTTTGATTGTTTATTTCTGCCTTATCAGGCCAGCAATTGTTCTTTATAATCTTCTAATATCGATTTAAATTCCGAAACTACATCATTTAATGGTTTTTCTGATGCGCCACCGGCTGCATTTCTGTGACCACCGCCGTTAAAATACTTTTTACAGATCTCGTTGGCCGGAAAATCGCCCGTTGACCGAACAGAAAGTTTTACTTTATCGGTACGTTCTACAATTAGTGCAGCCAAACGAATACCGTTAATCGAAAGTGCATAATTTACCACACCTTCAGTATCGCCGGTAATGCTATGGTATTGTGCCAGCTCATCTTTAGTAACCGAAATAATAGCGGTATTGTAATCTCTTAAAACTTCGAGTTTGTTAGACAGGCAATAACCTAAAAAGCGCAGGCGGTTTTCGCTTGAATTATCGTAAACCAGCTCGTGAATTTTAGCCTGATCGGCACCCAAATCAATCAGATTGGCAGCAATACGGTACACTGCAGCTGTAGCCGACGAGAAACGGAACGATCCCGAATCGGTCATGATACCGGTGTACAGACAAGAAGCCACATCTTTATTGATTAGCTCGCCATCCTGTAACTGATTTACAATAAATTCGTATACCAGTTGTGCAGCAGCACAGGCATTGATATCCCAGCAGCGGTAATCGTCAAAATCCTCGGGTTCTAAATGGTGATCGATCATGATCTTTTTAGCACTTGCGGCCCTAACCAACTCACCAAGTTCGTTAATGCGACTCAAAGTGTTAAAATCGAGGCAAAAAATAACTGAAGCCTCTTCTACTAACCTGGCGGCCTCTTCCTGCTGCTCTGTAAAAATAATTACGTCGCCATTGTTTGGCATCCAATGTAAAAAAGTAGGGTAATCGGTAGGTGTAACCACCTTAACATGATGACCTTTCTGAATTAAATATCCATATAAGCCCAATGATGAACCCATTGCATCACCATCTGGTTTATGGTGCGTGGTAATTACAATGCGCTGTGGCGAAGCCAGTAATGTTTTTAATTCGGGTAGTGTAAGCATATATTTTTTGCGCTGCAAAGCTAAGTAATTTTTAATACTAAATAAGGTGTATTTAGTGTTATCCTTTTATATTCATCAATTAAAACGTATTTTTGCAAAAAAAATGATATCAAAGCACAATGAGCACTAACAGAACTTTTACCATGATTAAGCCAGATGCGGTAGCAAACGGCCATATCGGATCTATTATTAATGACATTACCAATGCAGGTTTTAAAATCATAGCATTAAAATATACTAAACTTACTGAAGAAACTGCTGGTCAGTTTTATGCAGTACACGCTGAGCGTCCTTTCTACAAAGATTTAGTTAGCTTCATGTCTTCAGGACCAATTGTTGCTGCTATTTTAGAAAAAGACAATGCAATTGAAGATTTCAGAAAATTAATCGGTGCTACCAACCCTGCTGAAGCTGCAGAAGGTACTATCCGTCAGAAATATGCTAAATCAATTGATGCTAACGCTGTTCACGGTTCAGATTCTGACGAGAACGCAGAAATTGAAGGAAACTTCTTCTTCAAAGCAGACGAGCGTTTCTAATTGTTGAAACAAAATATTTGCAATAAAACCCCGAAAATTCGGGGTTTTATTGTTTTAGCATTTTTGTATCTTACGTGCTTGAAAAAATAGCGTCTACCATTTAACCTGCTCAAAATAATTACACATAAACAATCAATGAACCATCGTGATTTAGCAAGAATTAAACAAACAATCATGATCGCTTCATCACAAATGAAAACAAATTAATACGAATGAAAAGAATTTTCTTAGCGGTATGCCTTTCGGGTATTACTGTTGCCTCTTACGCACAAACCAAAACTGCAGCAAAGAAACCAGTTGCAAAAAAAACAACAACGGCAGGTAAAACCACAACTGTTACAGCCTTAAAATCTACTTTAGACTCTACCAGTTATGCTTTTGGCACTTCAATTGGTGCCGGCTTAAAAACTACCGGTTTATCTACCTTAAATTACGAGGTTTTATTAAGAGGCTTAAAAGATGCATTTACAGGTGGCAAGGTGGTTTTAAACCAGCAACAGGCGCAACAATGCATTAACGATGCATTGGCCAAAGCATCGGCTGTTAAAAACAAAGCAGAAATTGAAGCAAATAAAATTAAATACGCACCAATTATGAAAGAAGGACAAGAGTTTTTAGAACAAAACGGAAAACGTGCAGGCGTACAAACTACTGCAAGTGGTTTACAATATGAAGTTTTAACTGCCGGCACAGGAGTTAAACCAGTAGCTACCGATTCGGTATTGGTACACTATAAAGGTACCTTATTAAATGGTAAACAGTTTGACAGCTCTTACGACAGAGGTGAGCCGATTTCTTTCCCGCTTAATGCTGTTATTGCAGGCTGGACTGAAGGTGTACAATTAATGCCTGCAGGTTCGAAGTATAAATTTTATATCCCTTACAACTTGGCTTACGGAGCGCGTGGTGCCGGAGCAGACATTCCTCCTTACAGTACCCTGATTTTTGAGGTAGAGCTGTTGAAGGTAAACGGTAAATAAAAACAAAATGTAAGATGGAGGATGGAAAATGTAAGATTGATCCATCTTCCTGATCGTCATTTCGGTTGTTGCTTTGCTTCGATCGAAATGACGATTTTTTTTGCACTAAACTCAGGATTTTACACCGTCAGAAGGTAACATCTGACACCAGCGCAACAGCAATTATTGAAGCTCCGCAAAACTTTCTTAACTATTTGATGTTCCTATTAAGAAATCAACATCAATATGAAAAAGATATTCCCAATAGCACTAATTGCATTTTTGTGCACCACCTTAAGCAGCTGTGAGCTGGTAGAAGGTATATTTAAAGCCGGCGTATGGTCGGGTATTATTATCGTGGTAGTAGTGGTTGCACTGTTAATCTGGATACTATCTAAAGTATTTGGCGGAGGGAAGGGCTAGTTTTGAGTTGGGAGTCGGGAGTTTGGAGTCTTCGATCCAGAGTTTCTTAGGGTATAGGCAGAAAACCTATGCCCCTTATTTTGCCTATAAAAAGATCATCTCTGTAATCACTTCGCTCCCGGCATGCTCGTTCAGTTTTTGAATAATGCCCTGACGAACTAAAATCAGCTCATTTTTAATTACCGACGACTCAATTCTTAAAAAAAGCTTTTTATCATGAATATAAATCTGCTTGGTACGGTTTGCAATGGCGGTGCCCATAATTTCGGGCCATACCGATAAAATGGACGTTTCATCGAACTTACGGCGTATACGATACACATCAAGCATTTTGCTTATGGCATCTTTTAAAGTAACATCGTTAGGTTTACGCATTTTCTATAGTTCCATTATCAACTTCAAACAAAGTTACATCAACTTCTATTTTTTCAAAAATCGATTTTACTCTTTCTTTTCCGGTATCGGTTATAAATATTTGTCCAAAATCATGGTGTGATACCATTTGCATTAATTTTTGAACGCGGTTATCGTCCAGCTTATCAAATATATCATCTAACAAAAGTAAAGGTTTAAATCCCTTGTTCTTCGCCAGATAGGCATATTGTGCCAGTTTTAAAGCAATTAAAAAGGATTTCTGCTGTCCTTGCGAGCCGAACTTTTTTAAAGGCATACTGCTGATTACAAAAGCCAGCTCATCTTTATGTATTCCGGTGGTGGTTCGCTCAAGTATTCGGTCTTTCTCCACAGCTTTTTTCAACAATTCTTCAAAAGTAGCTTCGTTGAGCTGCGATTGATAATTCAGTTCTACCACTTCCTTATTTTCGGTAAGGTAGGTATAATAATGGTTAAACATCGGAATAAACTCATCCATAAAGGCCTTACGGATGCCAAATATTTTATTGCCTGCCATTACAAGCTGCTCGTCTAAAATTTCGAGCAATGCCGGATCGTATTTGCGGGTAATGGCAATCTGCTTCAATAAAGCATTGCGGTTGGCCAGAATACGATTATAGGTAATCAGCTGATCGAGATAATGCCCGTCGGTTTGCGAAATTACGTTATCGATAAACTTCCTGCGTTCTTCGCTCCCCTCCATAATCAGGTTTACATCGTAGGGCGAAACCATAACCACCGGAAACAAGCCAATATGATCGGCCAGTTTATCGTATTCTTTTTTATTGCGTTTAAACTGTTTTTTCTGATTGCGTTTTACCCCGCAGGAAATTTTTTCATTCTTTTCACTCCGGTCAAAATCGCCCTGAATCATAAAAACCTCTTCACCTGTTTTAATCTGCTGGGTATCTATTGGGTTAAAATAGCTTTTGCACAGGCAGAGGTAGTGAATAGCATCAAGCATATTGGTTTTGCCCGATCCGTTATTACCCGTAAAAACGTTCACCGTTTCCGAAAAACGGAGATCAGCGTCGGTGTAGTTCTTGAAATTGAGCAGGGTAATGTTTTTTAACCACATAAATATGTCACAAATTTACCGTTTTTTAGCTGCTTAACATTCAATGTTTAAAATTAACGTTAATTACATTTAAAAATATTGTACTTTCATAGCAAGGAAAAATTTCAATGGTTGCACAAAAAATGTTAGAAGGAAATGTTCTGTGGTCCTACGATCATGAACTGACCAATGAAAAGGGTACCGGATGGATTAAAAAGATAGCTGGTTTATTTTCATTTTTAAAGCCGAGACACAAACACGAGGGCAATATACTGCTGGCTTCGAACGGGATCTTTATCACCGGCGATGAACAGCTGGAGGTACCTTTATCGCATATAGAAGAAGTTTATATGGGTTTCGACGAGTTGTTCCCCGCTTCAGCCATCAAAAATTTCGGCTTGTTCTGGCAGCCTATCCGCATCCGCTCAACCATCAGCCGTTCGGAAAGCCAAACAGTTTACCTGGTAATTAACCGTACAGGTATTTTTAGCGACAACCAAACCTGGTTTAACACGCTAATTAGCCTGCTTCGTTAATTGTGACAGGCATTTTGCACTTTTGGCTCCTAAATAACTAATGTTTAATTAAATACTTCAAAATAAAGATTGATACTTTGATTGAAAAATGTATTTTTGCAATCTTAATTTTTTAAACAAACATGTCTACAACAGATAATCAGACAATTCAACCGACTAAAAAAGGTTCATTTTTACAAGAGAATAATAAGAGCTTACTTTTTATAGCAGGCGCTGTAGTTGTATTAGTTCTAATCTACCTTTGGTATCAGGGTGTGTACTTAAAAGGCCGTGCTGAAGAAGCTGCGAGCAAAATGTACAAAGCTGAGCAATATGTTGGAGTAGATTCATTATCGAACAAAGCGGTTAAAGGCGACGCTGGTTTCCCTGGTTTTGAGCAAATTGCCAAAGAATACGATAACACCAAATCGGCAAACTTAGCTAACCTTTATTTAGGTGGTATTTATTTACGTAAAGGCGAGTTTAAACAAGCAGTAGAATCGTTAAGCAAATATAGCGCTACAGGTAGCCCGGTTGCTGATCCATTAGCTTTAGGTTTATTAGGCGATGCTTACAGCGAATTAAAAGATTACAAACAAGCTGCTACTTATTATAAAAAAGCTGCAGACAAAGCGAGTAAATTTACTTCGCCAATGTTTTTAAAGAAATTAGGATTGGTGAACGAAAACCTAAAAGATTTTAAAGGTGCTGTTGATGCTTATACTAAAGTAAAAACACAATATCCTGAAAGTGCAGAAGCACAGTTAATTGATGCTTATATTGCAAGAGCACAAGAGCAAGTTAAATAATCATTAACTAACTATATTTTACTTAAAAGATCATCGAAAGATGGTCTTTTTTTGCTTAATTGAATTCTTTTTCCAGCAGTATCTCGCGCGATTCCTCATGCTGAATTTATTTCAGCATCTTTCTTATATTTAATCCCTCACCAATAAACACCTTTTTTTTTGGAAATCAATTGCTGATGCTTTTGGCCTGGTTCAGTCCCGCTCTCCGTTTTTTCCGGCGCTGATATACCTGGTAAAACAGTTTGTAGATGAAGCACCGGAACCACTTCGATCGGGTTTAAGGAGCAAGCTCAGTAGTGCTATTTGAAGTTGTATGGAGCAGAAAGACCTAGCGTAATCTTAAGAATAGTTTTGTATTGAGATTCTTCGTTATGCGCAGAGCAAAAAAGCATAGTAACTGGAACCTAGCCCCTATAACTTTTAAAGGTAGAGGTGCTGAAATAAATTCAGCATGACGGAAGTACCAGTTAACCGATTTAAACAATTAACCGATTAACCTAAATTATTAAATTATTTATTAAAAGCCGTCATGGTGTGGGCCGGGCCAACGGTAACAAAACTCTTAATCAGGTCTACGCTTTTATCAATTAACGCCGGAAGTTCTAACTGTTCGTTTTTATCAAATAGCCCCAATACAAAATCTACCTGGCGACCTTTGGGATAATCATTTCCGATACCGAAACGTAAACGGGCATAGTTTTGTCCGCCGCAAACTTCTTCTATACTTTTAAGGCCGTTATGCCCTGCACTTGAGCCCTGCAGTTTTAATCTGAGCTTACCCAGTGGCAATGCCAGGTCATCAACAATCACCAGCACGTTTTCAGGCGCTATTTTAAGCTCTTTCATCCAATAATTTACCGCTTTACCACTCAGGTTCATAAAAGTGGTTGGTTTAATTACGTGCAGTTTCTTGCCTTTAAAACCTACCTCAGCATAATAAGCCAGGCGAATATTATCAAAACTTCCGTTTAAGCCTTTAACCAGTTCATCGGCAATATCAAAACCAATGTTGTGTCTTGTATGCGCATAATCCGGACCAATATTCCCTAAGCCTACGATAAGATATTTCATGGCGCAAAGATAAAATGTTTAATGGAAGATGGAAAACGGATTATGGAAAGCCCGGCGATTAGTGTTAAGTGTTTGGCGGAAGATTAAGCTTAAAGCGGAAAGATCAATAACTAAGGCAAAAAGTAGACAGACCAAAGGCTAAAGATGAAATATTGGTGTCTAATGGTGAGTTAAAACATTTGGGGACCAAATTTCTTATACAACAAAAAAGCGATAAAGAATTCCTTCTTTACCGCCTTTAATCTGTGTAATCTTTTAATCAGGGTAATCCCTTAATTATTTTTTACCTTTAGCAGCTTCAGTTTCTGCTTGTTTTAATGCTCTTGACATTGCAACAGAAACGATAGTATCTTCAGGAGTGTTAGTGATTACGTATTTATCACCTGAAAGGTCACGAACACGGAATAAACTACCTACTTCTAATTTCTCTAAGCTTACTTCTACGTTTTGTGGCATGTTAGCTGGTAACGCTTTAACACGTAGTTTACGTAATTTTTGGATTAATTTACCCCCCATTTTAACACCTGGAGAAGTTCCGGTTAATTTAACAGGGATTTCCATAACGATTTCTTTCTCGTCGAATAACTGAAGAAAATCGATGTGTAATAATACGTCGGTAAGTGGGTGAAACTGAGTATCTTTAACGATAGCTTTAGTTTTAGTACCGTTGATGTCGATCTCCACAAAGTTCACTTCCGGGGTATAAATAACGTCTCTTAAGTCAGCAATAACTACAGCAAAATGCTGTTGTTCTTTACCACCATACAATACCGCCGGAACTTTACCTTCGTAACGAAGTTCCTTGGCATCGCGTTTCCCTACGTTCTCTCTTGGAGAACCGCTAATTGCGATTGTTTTCATTTTTATTTTATTTATTTATTAGTATTAAGCATCAGGTATTGGGAATTGCTTCTTTAACCTGCTACCATTTAAATTCTTGCTTAAGTTTAACTGGTTAACTGAGCACAAAACCCACAATTAACCGATTAACCAGTTTATACGATTAATCTAACTATACTCTAAACAGATCACTAATTGAGCCGTGTTCGTTTACATTGGCAATAGCCCTTGCAAATAAACTTGCTGTACTTAGTACTCTAATTTTCGGGCTTTCCTGTTTTAAAGGAATGGTATCAGTAACGATCAACTCGGTTAATACCGAATTTTCTACCGTTTCGATAGCTTTACCTGATAATACAGCATGTGTACAAACCGCTCTAACACTTGCAGCACCATTTTCCATAATCAAGGCCGCAGCTTTTGATAAGGTTCCGGCGGTATCGCAAATATCGTCGATCAATACAACGTCCTGTCCCTGCACATCACCAATAATCGACATCGATTCGATTTCGTTGGCACGTTTACGGCGTTTATCGCAAATAATTACCTCTGCATTAAAAAACTTGGCAAATGTACGTGCCCTGTACGAACCACCCATATCAGGCGATGCTATAGTTAAGTTTTTTAAGCCCAGGCTTTTGATATAAGGTACAAAGATAACCGAACCGTCTAAGTGATCAACCGGAATATCGAAGAAACCCTGTATCTGTGCAGCATGTAAATCCATCGTCATGATGCGGTGAATACCTGCCGACTTTAATAAGTTAGCCACTAATTTGGCTCCAATAGCCACACGTGGTTTATCTTTTCTATCCTGACGGGCCAAACCATAGTAAGGAACTACAGCAGTTATGTAATGTGCAGATGCTCTTTTAGCGGCATCAACCATTAACAAGAGCTCCATTAAGTTATCGCTAGGCTGGTAAGTAGACTGGATTAGAAAAACATCACTACCACGAACTGATTCATCGAAAGAAGGTTGAAATTCGCCATCACTGAATTTGTGAATGGTTACGTTACCAAGTGGTTTGCCGTAGTGTTCGGCAATCTTAAGTGATAATCCCTTAGAACCTGTTCCGGAAAAAAGTTTAACCGGGTTGAACTGCAATGGCATGGGTCCGTGTAGTTTGCTGTTAAAAAAAATCGGATCATGTCTGTTTAAAACATGATCCGACGTTAAATTTCTGTTGTCCGACCTGGATTCGAACCAAGACAAACGGTACCAAAAACCGTTGTACTACCCTTATACTATCGGACAAAAACTTCTCGAAGATATTTCCTCGAAAGGGAATGCAAATGTAGGAAGCTTATTTCAAATTTGCAAGAGTGATTTTAAAATATTTTTAATTTCTTTCCCGCTCTTCCTGATTGCGATGCAAAGATAAAAAAATCATCATATAGCGTGCAACATTTTCTTTTTTTCTGCGACTTTTTTTACTGCGAACCACTTAAATCATTTATTATCAAAGACTAAATTTTCACTATGAATTACTCAAGGATTAACACCATTGGGGGCTGGCTATGCTTCATTGTTGCCGCAACCACCTACATTTTAACATTAGATCAATCTGTAAGTTTCTGGGACTGTGGCGAATTCATCGCTTCAGCCTTCCGAATGGAGGTGGTGCACCAGCCAGGAGCACCAATGGTATCGATGATCCAGCGATTATTCTCAGCACTTGCCTTAGGCGATAAAACCAAAATTGCCTATTTTATGAATGTAGCTTCGGCATTGGCCAGCGCAGGCACTATTTTATTCCTCTTCTGGACCATTACTGCCCTCGCTAAAAACACCATTGTTAAAAAAGGTGAAGCTATAAGTACTCCAAAAACAATCAGCATCATGGGCGCAGGTCTGGTTGGTGCGCTGGCTTATGCCTTTTCTGATAGTTTCTGGTTCTCGGCAGTGGAAGCAGAGGTTTATGCCCTGTCATCGCTCTGCACAGCCATCGTATTCTGGGGCATCTTAAAATGGGAATCGCAGGCCGACGAACCTAAAGCAGACCGCTGGTTATTGTTTGTAGCTTATATCATGGGCCTTTCTATTGGCGTGCATATCCTGAATTTGCTAACTATACCAGCTTTAATATTTGTTTATTATTTTAAAAAGTTCCCTAAACCGACCTGGCAAAGCGTTGTAAAAATATTTTTGGTTTCAATTGCAACATTAGCGGTTGTACAATTTGGCCTCATCCAATACCTTATAGCGGCTGCAGCCAAATTTGATTATTTCTTTGTAAATACCCTGGGTTTTGGTTTTGGAACCGGTGTTATGTTCTTTGCTGTTTTGCTTATCGGAGGGCTGGTATACGGCATCCGCCATTCCATTCTTAAAAACAAAAGGGCATTAAATTTAATCCTGTTATTTACCGTATTGCTCTTATTTGGTTACAGTTCTTTTGCACTTTTAATTATCAGGGCACAGGCCAAACCCAATTTAAATAATACCGATCCCGAAAATGTATTTAACTTTTTAAGTTATGTAAACCGTGCCCAATATGGCGACAGGCCTTTGTTGTATGGCGAGAATTACAATTCGGAAAAGATCGACATTAAAGAAACCGGACAGTTGTATAGAAGAGGAGAAAAAAAATACGAATCGGCGGGTACCAGATCAGAATATGTTTTTGGCGAGAAAACCCTTGCGCCACGCATGTACAGCGACAAACCTGAGCATGTTAAATTCTATAAAAATTACATGGGCTTTGACGATACGCATAAGCCAACCTTAATTGAGAACCTGAAATACATGTTTTCTTTCCAAACCGGCCAAATGTACATGCGCTACTTTATGTGGAATTTTGTGGGCAGGCAGGATAATGAAGATGGCCAGTTTGGGGGTCGCCCAGGCACCTGGTTAAGCGGCATTAAGCCTATAGATGCCATCCGATTAGGTGACCAGAAAAACCTGCCACCATCAATTGTAGAAAACAAATCCTATAACCGTTTCTTCTTTTTACCCTTAATTATCGGGCTAATTGGTGCGATTTGGCACTTCAAACGCAACCAGAAAGACGCTGGTGTTGTTGGTTTAATGTTTGTTTTTACCGGTATTGCTATTGTCGTGTATTTAAACTCAGTGCCCATTGAGCCACGCGAGAGAGATTATGCTTATGTTGGCTCCTTTTATGCTTTTGCCATCTGGATCGGCTTAGGTGTATTCGGGTTAAAAGACTGGGCGTTTAAAAAGCTAACTCCCCTACGCGCAAGTATCTTCGCCTCCATTATCGCTTTATTTGCTGCACCACTTATTATGGCCGAACAAGGCTGGGATGACCATAACCGATCGGATAGTCATGTAGCCCACGATATGTCGGTTAATTACTTAAAATCGTGCGCACCAAACGCCATCTTATTCACTTATGGCGATAATGACACCTATCCGGTTTGGTATGCACAGGAAGTGGAAAACATTCGTCCAGATGTACGTGTAGTAAACCTAAGCCTATTTACTGCTGACTGGTACATTGATGGGATGCGAAGGAAACAAAACCAATCGGAGCCCCTGCCTATTACTTTAACACCGAACCAATATGTAGCCGGAACACGCGACATTATGTATTACCAGGATTATAAAATTACGCAGCGTATTGAGCTGAAAGAAATCCTGGATGTACTGCTATCGGATAACGACGCGGATAAGGTAACCATGAACGATGGTTCAAAATACAATGTGCTGCCAACCAAAAACCTGAAACTTTCGGTAAGTCCGCAGCAGGTTTTAGATACAGGCACGGTACCCAAAGAGGATGCAGGCAAGATTTCCGATAGCATGGAGTGGACATTTAACCAGAACTATGTAACCAAAGGCACGCTCGCTTTATTTGATATTTTGGTCCATAATAACTGGGAACGCCCGATTTATTTTACCGGAGCAATGCCCGATGAGCAATATTTAGGACTGAATAAATACCTATACTCGGAAGGACTGAACAAAAGGCTACTGCCTTTAAAACCAGATACGGCAATTGAACAAGATTTTGACCGCATTAACATTATACCTTTATACAACAACCTGATGAACGTTTATGGTTATGGTAACATTAAAAATGCCAACCATTTAGACAGACAGTCATCGGATGATGTAACCATGCTATCGAACATGTTTAACGGTTTATTAAATGGCCTGATAAACGAAGGTAAAATTGCGGAAAGCAAAAAGGCAGCTAATAAATTTATGGATGTGATTCCCACTAAATTTTACAGCATGCGCCAGGTAATGAGCACCTATTATTTTACAGAAAGCCTCTATCGTTTAAACGACCTGAATCGGGCAAATGAAATGATTAAAAGAACTGCCGATTATGTCAACAAGGAGCTCACGCATTTGGCAGACGTTTCAGAAAGCAAAAACCAGCTCGCCGCAGAGCAGGATGTGCGCTTTTACCTGGCCTATTTAGGGCAAATGGTAAAACTTACAGAAGCCTTTAAACAAGACGGGTTAAGCAAAAACCTCGAAAAACAATACAACAATCACATTATCAGGTTTACCCCATTTGCAACAGGCTAAGCTAAAAACAGTTCAAATTTTAATCCACGGGCAGATTTTACATTTCAGGTCCGTGGTTTTTTATTTTCCGGATTGGCCAAAATCCTCGAAGCGAACGGGATTAAGGCGTTAAATTTTGTTAAATCAATCCAAAAAATTACCTGTTTTATCGACTAGAATAGTTAATTTCGGCAGCATTTTTATGTAAAAACAATTTTTAATATCATTAAACAAACCAATGAATTATTCAAAAGTTAATAATATAGTAGGCTGGATCTGCTTTTTAATTGCTACACTAACTTACGTTTTAACCTTAGAGCCTTCTGCGAGCTTCTGGGATTGCGGCGAATTTATTGCATCAGCATTCAGGATGCAGGTTGTTCACCAGCCAGGAGCACCTTTGTTCTTAATGATCCAACGGTTCTTCTCTATTTTTGCTACCGGCGATTTAACCCGGATTGCTTACTGGATGAACGTAGGTTCGGCCGTTTCGAGTGGAGCAACTATTTTATTCTTATTTTGGACAATCACTGCGTTGGCTAAAAAAACCATTGTTAAAGCAGGCGAAGAGCTTACCACTGGTAAACTGATCAGCATTATGGGTGCCGGAGCTGTTGGTGCACTAGCTTATACTTTTTCTGATAGTTTCTGGTTCTCGGCAGTTGAATCGGAGGTTTATGCACAATCGTCGTTATTTACTGCGATTGTTTTCTGGGCTATCCTTAAATGGGAGGCACATGCCGACGAGCCGCGGGCTGATCGCTGGTTGCTATTCATTGCCTATATCATGGGGTTATCTATCGGTATCCACTTATTAAACTTATTAACTATCCCCGCGCTGGCTTTTGTTTATTATTTCAAAAGAACCGATAAAGCTACCACAGGCGGTATTTTTAAAACCTTAGTTGTTGGGATTTTAATTCTGGCGGTAATCCAGTACGGAATTATCCAATACCTGGTTTCGTTTGGTGCATACTTCGATTTATTCTTCGTAAATACATTGGGTATGGGCTTTGGAACTGGTGTTTTGTTCTTTGCCATTATATTAATCGGCGCCTTGGTTTGGGGTATCCGCTATTCAATTAAACACCAAAAGAAACTTTTAAACCTGGGTTTAATTTCTACAGTACTGATTATTTTCGGTTATGCATCGTTTTCCATGATCATTATCAGGGCTAAAGCCGATCCGAACTTAAATAACAGTGCACCTAAAGATGCTTTCTCTTTCTTAAGCTACCTGAACCGTGAGCAATACGGCGACAGACCATTAGGTTATGGCCCTAACTACAACTCAGAAAGAACGGGTGTAACAGAGGGAAAAACCATCTGGAGAAAAGGAAAAGAGAAATACGAAGTAGCCGGCAAAAAAACCGATTACCAGTACAATAACAATACTTTGTTGCCTCGCATGTATAGCGATGACCCTAAACATGCCCAGTTTTACAAAGAGTGGATGCATTTAGACGATTCTAAAAATCCTAATCTGGTTGATAACGTTGGTTTCTTGGCTAGCTATCAGATTGGTTACATGTACATGCGTTACTTTTTCTGGAATTTTGTTGGTCGCCAAAACGACGAGCAGGGTCAGGGTAGCGGTTTTGAAGGTGAGTGGATTAGCGGAATTAAACCTATCGACTCGTGGTTACGTGGCGATCAAAGCAATTTGCCACCATCAACCATTGATAACAAAGCTTATAACCGTTTCTTCTTTTTACCTTTAATTATGGGTATCATAGGTGCTTTATGGCACTTTAAACGCAACCAAAAAGATGCTGGTGTAGTTGGTTTGTTATTCTTCTTTACCGGTATTGCAATTGTACTATACTTAAATCAGAAACCGCTTGAACCACGCGAAAGGGATTATGCCTATGTAGGCTCTTTCTATGCTTTTGCCATATGGATTGGTTTGGGGGCATTAGCCCTCAAAGAATGGGTATTTAAGAAGGTAAGCCCAACGGCAGGTGCCATTGGGGCAACAGTAATTGGCTTATTGGCTGCGCCGGTTATTATGGCCGAGCAAGGCTGGGATGACCACGACCGTTCTACCAAACTGGTTCCACATGATATTGCTTTAGATTACCTGCAATCGTGTGCGCCTAATGCCATTTTATTTACTTATGGCGATAACGATACCTACCCGCTTTGGTATATTCAGGAGGTAGAAAATGTACGTCCGGATGTGCGTATTGTAAACCTGAGTTTATTTGATACTGACTGGTATATTAACGGCTTGCGTCAAAAACAAAATGAGTCTGCTCCATTGCCAATTACCATGAAACCTGAGCAGTATGTACAGGGTGAGCGCGATGTAATGCCTTACGATGATTATAAACTTGCTGGCAACGTTGAACTTAAAAACGTGGTTGATTTGTTATTATCAAACGATGAGAGCGATAAAGTACCTATGCAGGATGGATCGAAATCTAATTTCCTGCCAACCAAAAACTTTAAAATTACGGTAGATCCGCAGCAGGTAGTAAGTACCGGAACGGTTTCGGCGGCAGATGCCTCGAAAATTACTACCGAAATGGACTGGAAGTTTAACAAAGGTTATGTCACCAAAGGAACTTTAGCGATGTTCGATATCCTTGCGCACAACAACTGGAAACGTCCGATTTATTTCGCTTCTACAGTACCTTCTGAGCAGTATAACGGTTTAGACAAATATTTATACAGCGAAGGTTTAGCTTTACGTTTATTGCCGTTTAAAGCCGACACTACTTCGACAGATGAACGTCCGGAGCAGTTAAATACGCCAGCTTTATACAATAACGTGATGACTAAATTTAAATGGGGTAATATGAAAACCGCTAAATATTTAGATCCACAATCATCAGATGACACTTTTATCTTCACCAATATTTTCAGCAGCTTAACCAACAGCCTGATTAAAGATGGTAAAATAGCAGAAGCTAAAAAAGTTGTGGATAAATATTATGAGGTAATGCCTGATAAATTCTTCGGTATCCGTACAGTAGTTGTGAAGTTCTACATGGCCGAAAACTTATATAAACTGGGTGAAACTGCCAGAGCGAACGATATTTTAGAAAAATCGGGTGATTACATCAGTAAGGAATTAAACTATCTGGCCGATATTTCCCAATCAAAAGGCTTAACGGGTTCTCAGAATATCCAAACAGGTTTATACTATCTGGATAGAATGATTAAAACCAGTAAGGCAGCTGGTCAGGATAAATTGAGTGACAAGCTTCAAAAAACATTTAATAACCTGGAAGGCCGTTTATCGATGTTCTTCCCGCAACAAGCTCCGCAATAGTAAGCGGATCTTAAAATAGCTTACAAGCAGCTGCATTAATTTGTAGCTGCTTTTATGTGGTAAAATAAACCTCACAGGTTTTTAAAACCTGTGAGGTTTTGGTAATTGCCTAACAAAAAAATCCTGCCAGGCATAGCCAAACAGGATTCAAATTTATTTTAGTTAATGATGATTATTCGTTAACAACACCCATCGCACAGAATTTATCAATCCGTTGTTCGATCAGTTTATCGGTTTTTAGCTTACCTAAAGAAGCTAAATCTCTAACAATGTATTCTTTTAGGGTTTGTCCCATTAATTCAGGATCCTGGTGTGCGCCGCCTAAAGGTTCAGGAATGATTCCGTCAATTAACTTATTGCCGAACATATCGTCGGAAGTTAATTTAAGGCATTCTGCTGCTTTTTCTTTGAAATCCCAGCTTCTCCATAAAATAGATGAACAAGATTCAGGAGAAATAACCGAATACCAGGTATGTTCAAGCATATATACCTTATCGCCAATACCAATACCTAAAGCTCCACCTGATGCGCCCTCTCCTACCACGACACAGATAATCGGCACGCGAAGGATTGACATTTCTAACAAGTTACGGGCAATGGCTTCGCCTTGTCCGCGTTCTTCGGCCTCTAACCCCGGGTAAGCGCCCATGGTATCGATAAAAGAAATTACTGGTTTGTTGAATTTTTCAGCCAAACGCATTAAACGTAAAGCTTTGCGGTACCCTTCAGGATTAGCCATACCAAAATTGCGGTACTGACGCTCTTTGGTGTTTTTACCTTTCTGGTGACCGATAACCATTACTGTTTGGCCATTTATTGAAGCAAAACCACCGATAATAGCCTTATCATCTTTAACTGTTCTATCCCCGTGCAACTCAATAAAATCATCACAGATCATGTTGATATAATCGAGTGTTTGCGGGCGGTCTGGGTGACGGCTCATCTGAACCTTGTTCCAACCGGTTAAATTTTTATATAAGTTATTGGTAGTTTCATCTAATTTACCATCAAGCTCATCTAAAGTGGCAGACATATCTACCTTAGTTTTTTCGGCAACTTGCTTAACTTTCTCTATCTGCTGAACCAGGTCGGCAATAGGTTTTTCAAAATCGAATGATGTTTTTATCTGCTGCATAATTGAACCACAAAAATAAGTAATTATTTTTAGTTTGCAGTGATGTGTTTTTCGTTTAGAGTTTTACTATACAAATACTTGTCGCAAAGCCGATTATTATCATTTACGATTTGAAAAGCAATTGCAGCTATCTTTAGGTTAAAACAGTCCCGCCCCCGTTTCTGCCGGTCGAAACCTGTGAAACAAGCAAGCACACCATAAATAAATAAAAAACAGCTGCTTAAACCGGCATCTCACTATGGTCGGGTTTAGTTTACGTAGGTTTTGCTACTATGAGGGGTTTCCGTACCATCGCACCAAGTTATATAGCCCTGATTGAAATGGAAGGCCCGCAAACGAGGAACGAGTGCGGACTTGTAATGGAAAGCAGGACTGACATTAATTTTTACACCGGGATTGCGCTTCAAATGAAGCTAAAAAGGTTGTAGTAAAGAGTTGACAACTTAAATGGCATTGTGCCTGTAAAAGTTGTCAACTCTGGATTTG
Source organism: Pedobacter ghigonis (assembly GCF_903166585.1). Classification (GTDB taxonomy): domain Bacteria; phylum Bacteroidota; class Bacteroidia; order Sphingobacteriales; family Sphingobacteriaceae; genus Pedobacter; species Pedobacter ghigonis. Next base: position 497,234 of record NZ_CAESCM010000002.1, on the reverse strand, counting down.
TGTCCTTTCGGGTGCAACAAAGTCGAGAAATCTATCCACATAGATCTCTCCACTCCGCTGAGCGTCGGTCGAGATGACGATCAGCCTGGCTAAAACTTAGCAGCCTCTCCTGCTTTTGGCAGGGCTTTTTTAATAAACTCGCGAATATGGTTATTGGCCGTTTTTAAATCATCTTTACGCAGGTACATCATGTGCCCGCTACGGTAACCTTCCCAGCTTACCCTATCCTGTAATTTACCGGCGGCATCTAATTGCCACATGCTGTATTTGGCATTGAAGTAATCGCAGGCACCATCGTAGTAGCCCGATTGTACCAGCAAATGTAAATAAGGGTTTTGTGCCATGGCCTGGCGCAGGTTATCTCCGGTTTGGTCGCCACTTTTATCCCAGGGATAAACCGAGCCGAACATATTGTATTTTAAATCTGTTTTATAGTTAAGCTCGTTGCGCAGGTACATATTAATAGCCGGCGTAAAAGAATGTAGCCACGAAGTTAACTCAGCATTATAATCAGGGCCTTCGCCAGCACTCATTTTATCTATACCGCGATAGCGCGAATCTAAACGACCAACGGTAAAACCTTTATCCCTTAATAATTCTTTCCAGAAAAAATCGGTAGGCACGTTGAGGTTGTAATCTAAAATAACCTTTTCAGAAAGGCCTGAGTAACGGGCCATTTTACCTGCAATGGCTTTCTTTTTATCGGCACTAAGCATACCGCCTTGCGAAATGGCCGGAAGGAGCTCGTTAATGGTAAAAGTTTCTACCTCGGGCAGCATTGCTGTTAAATCTTTACCTTGTAAATCTGCAGCCAGGGCTTTATGATACCAGGCTGTGGCTGCAAAGTAAGGCAAGCGTAAAGCTGCATCAACCGGACCGCTACGCTCAATACCCAGCTCGGTAGGTGAAACCAATACCACTCCGTTTAAGTACATCCATTGATTGTTTTGCAGCTCTAAAGCTAGCCCCGAAACACGCGTGGTACCATAACTCTCACCAATTAAAAACTTAGGCGAGGCCCAGCGGTTGTTGCGAGTTACAAAGGTATTGATCCATTCTGCAAGGTATTTAATATCGGCCCTTACGCCAAAAAATTTGTTGGTTGGAATATCTTTACTTACCGCTCTCGAATAACCTGTGTTTACCGGATCGATGTACACCACATCGGCTACATCTAAAATCGAATATGGATTTTCTTTATATCCATAAGGCTGCACAGGGTAACCTTCGTCATCGATATTTAATACCACCGGACCAGTGTAGGCAATGTGCATCCAAACTGATGCAGAACCCGGACCGCCGTTAAAAGAAATCACCAGGGGTCTTTTATCTCGGTTTTGCACATCACTGCGTTCGTAATAGGTATAGAACAAACCTGCAATGGCTTTCCCTTCTTCATCCCAAACAGGCAGGGTGCCGGCAGTTGCCTTATAGGGTACGGCCTTGCCATCAATAGTTACCGAGTGGTTGCTCACCACTGTACTTTCTACTTTTATATTCCGCTCATTATTCCCCGGTTTGGCTTCTTCTTTAACGGTAACCTGTGTGGTGGTAACGGTTTCTTTTGACTGATTTTTTTTAGGGCCTTGCTGGGCCTGGGCCATAAGACCTCCTATTAGTAAGGTAGCTAGTACAAATCTGAATTTCATTGCGTTAGTTGGTTTGGATTCTAAATATCAAACTATTGTGTGGTTAATCAAAAATCGCATTAGAAATGTTACCAATAAAAAAGCCTGCATTGCTTTTGGCAAATGCAGGCTTTTAAAAATAACCATGATTATTATCTGTGTGTTACATCAGGAAGTTTTACGGTTATCTCATAAATTCCCGGCTGAAAAGACTGGAATGAGAAACGTGGATTGGCAGAATACTGATCGTTTGGTAACGCCGGGTTATCAAACTTCAAATATTGTGTCGGAATCCTGTAATAGTAATTCAATCCGTTACCTAAAGAAATTAATGGGAATGGCGTGGTACCAAAAGTAAACTCAGTACGGTTAGAAAACAACTCTGTTTTCATGGCATACATTTTCATGGTCTGCAACGAGCCTGTAGTTAAACCTGGTTGCGGTCGATAAGTAACCTCACCTGCAGCAGGATTGAAAATTACACCATTTTTATCGGTATACTTTAAGATCACTTTGTTATCGCCATCGCCAATTTTAGTAACCGTAACAATCGGAGCCTGTAAACCAACATTTTTAGTTTCGTCGCCAACTTTACGTGCACCATTGGTTGCCGGCGAAGGGATCTCGTAAGTTGGTGCTGTTACCACATCAAATGATCCGATTTTAGGATAGGTTTTGGTGCCTGCCGGATTGGTAATTTCCAAATCAAACTGATAACTACCAATGGGAATATTGATACTGGTGTAGTTGGCTTCAATTTGTCCACTGGCCTTATTAACGGTTATTGGGTTAACCAAAGAATCCTTTTGTTTAGCCTGGATTCTTGCAACGGTAGTATCTACCAGCGGATCATAAGCACCTGTCCATACTTTTATTTTATATTGCTTAGCAAACATATCGTCTACTATTTTCCCGGTTGCCTTATCATAATAATGGAGCACTTTAATGCTTAATGGCTGACTGGAACCATCTACGTTTAAAGCTGTGCTTACCCTTAATCTTCCTTGTTGAATGGTAACCGGAGATTCTTCATACCTAATGCCACTGCTAATAAATCCATCAGGTAATTTCTTACATGCCACAGCAAATGCGCCTATTGCGAACAATGCCAGAAGGCTATATTGATATCTTTTCATATAATTTATCTTTTTAAACAATACCCTTATTTTTTCCTGGTGAAATAGAGTACATGATCGTTAGCCAATACATGCAACATGCCGTTATTGGTTTCAATCCCTGAGGTTTGTACCTTAACCCTGGTACCATCTGTAGCCGAAATCTCTGAGGCCACAATTGGTGCAGTAAGTGGCTTAATTAGAAAAGTGTAGTACATAATCTGAGGCCTGTTGGCACTATTGGAATTGTAACCTAGTTTTGGATCGTCGGTGTACTCGAAAGACACAACAGCATTAACGCCTGTTTTTGAGGTAGCATACAAAGTACCATCGTTCGTCATGTTTGCATATTCGACTTTCTTCGGAATCAGATAAACATTTATTGAATCGGTAAAATGACTAAGGTCATACTTGATTAATGAATCTAAAGTGTAACGTTTGGTAGGATCTTTAACCTGTATTAAAGTAGTTTTATAACTCAGGTAATTTCTGATCGCGTAATTGGTTGGGGCAAAAAAGCTGGCACCCGACTGGTTTATTTTATCTTTTAATCCGGCTTTATCCACCAGGATTAACAGCGTATCGAATAATTTGCTGCTGTTACTTTTTAAATAATCGTATGTAGTCATATTCACCTTTGCATTGTGCAAGGTTCCACCTACAAAGTAATCATCTTTCTTACAGGCCGATATCATAACAGCCAGTGCTAAAACAGCAAATAATGTTTTAAATATATTTTTCATCTTCTTGTTGTTTTTGATTTCTAAAAATGGCCTTTCCACCATTCGTTCTGAGTTAATAATGGATTTTGCTTGGCTAAAGTCCTCATATTAAGTGGCCAGTAATACCCTTTTTGTGCAATACGCGGGGTGGTATAGGCATCAGGAAAAAGGTATTGCAGTTTACCCATACGAATGATATCGAATGCGTTATAACCTTCACCCAATAGCTCTCTCCTTCTTTCATCTAATATTTCATTAAACAAATCTTCTCCCGAACCACTAAAATCGGCCAGTTGAGCCCTTTGTCTAACAAAATTTAAATCGGTAAGCGCTCCAGCCTGGTTATTGTTTTTAAATCTGGCTTCAGCCCTTAACAAGTAGATATCTGCCAATCTTTCCAATACCAGGTTATTGCTTACTACATATTTGGTAGCATCGTTGGGATCGTAATAATTAACGTTTAAATATTTGGTTAAAAGCACGGTATTACCATCACTTGCTGTCGCGAAAGTATGATCGTAGCGGGTTTCAGTATCAGCAAATAATTCGTCTGCAATATCAGTAGCAGACCATACACTGTTTGTTCCTCTGTCTTTAATAAACGGATCAGAAAGGAAAACATTAAAGAAACCACCGCTTGATTCGGCACTGCTCACCGCATCATAAAGCATATTGAGTTCTACAATACTTTCTTTCGAATTACCCGCCCAAATTTTATTATAGTCGGCAACAGTTTCTAATTGATAGCGGTTTGATGTAATTACACTATCGCAATATAACTGGGCTTTAACATAATCGTGTTTCCAGGCATAGATATTAGCAGTTAAACTTAACACACTACCTTTGCTGGCGTGGGTTTTTGGTTGATTATAATCTAATAGCGCAGTAGCTGACGATAAATCTTTAAGGCAAAAATCTAATGTTTTAGCTTCTTCGGTACGTGGTAATGCCGGAATGTTAAGCGGATCTTTAAAAGATTCGGTAGTTAAAATAACATCGCCCCATACTCTTGAAATATAGAAGTAGGTGTAAGCCCTTAAAAATCTGGCTTCACCTTCTAACCTGTTTTTTTGCGCTCTACCGCCGGTAAATTTACTATCTGGAATGTTTTTGATGTTTTCGATAATCAGGTGGCATTGATTAATCACCTTGTAAAACCTGCTCCAGTCGTAAACGCTTCCCTCTAAATAAGGGGCATAGTTAAAGTTGAAGTTTTGGTCTTTAACTAAAGCGGTATAATTCCAGTAATCGCCACCAAGCTTAAAGTTGTTAGCGGCTAAATCGCCAAAAATAAAGTAGCTTCTGTCAGCTCTGAAAGCATCTCTTAATAAAGAATAAGCTCCAGCCGTAGCTTTTTCTACGTTTGGTCCGCTCACCCAAAATACCTGATCGTAGGTTGCATTTTCAGGTTCCAGATTAATTTCCTTTTTACAGCCCAACATGCTTGTTAGTGCCAGAAGTGAAATTAAAAGATATTTTTTTGTATTTCGTTTCATGATAAGTTCCTTTTAATGATTAAAAAGTGATTTCTACACCAAATGTGTATTTCTTTGGTATTGGGTAAGCACCTCCTGTGTATTCACCCTGCGGCGTAACCAGCTCTGCATCAGGAACTGTAGCAGATTGGAAATTGTAAATATTATCCATAATACCGTAAACACGGGCACTTTTAATTTTTGCTTTTGTTAACCAATTCCCTTTAAATGTGTAACCCAAAGTGATGGTTTTGATTTTAAAATAATCGCCGCTCTCATTCCAAAGTGTACTAAATGGTAAAAACTGATAGAAGTTACTTCCGTAAGGATTCAAAGCAGGGAAACCAGCTGAGTAATTAGGATTAGTAGCTTTTTGAGGTGTCCAATAATCAACCTGACTTAAATCTGGTAAACGTTGACCTGCAAAGTTTTCGGCCAGGTTTCCGAAGTTAAATACGTTTGCATACTGATTGGCCTTAAGGTTGTTGATTATATCACGTCCTAATGTAAAGGTACCTAAAACGCTAAACGACCAGTTCTTGTAGTTAAACTCATTGTAAATACCACCGGTAAATTTAGGATTTGGATCTCCTGATGGTCTTAAATCTCCGTCGGCTGCTCCTTTATCTTCATCGCTCCAAACATCGTAATCGGCGTTAACATCTTTCCAGGCCGGGAAACCAGGTTTAACTACATAATTTCCTTTAAAATAAGTGATGTATTTTCCTGTAAGCGGGTTAACAGGTATTTGACCTGTGTTGTTGTACACACCCTGATAAAGCATTTGCGCCCAGCCATAAACTGGTCCGCCAACGGTAAAATACAACGATTGATTATAGCCCCTGCTATCCATATAGAAACTTTTGTTACCATCAGGCAGCGAAGCCAATCTGTTTTTATTGTAACTCACGTTTAAATTGGTGGTCCACTGTAATTTGCTTTCAGGACTTAAGTTTCTGCTCTGGATCTGAAGATCGATACCTTCGTTCAATATTTTTAATGGAACGTTGTAAGAAACCTGGCTGTAGCCGGTGTATGATGGGAACGGGAAGGTTAATATTGGATTTTTAGTTTGTTTGCGATAAAAATCGGCAGAAATATTAAGTCTGTTTTTAAACAAATAAATATCGGCACCAATGTTAAGCTGATCAGATTTGTTCCAGGTTAAATCTGGCTGTGTAATTGGTTTAGTAAACGACGGATATGCCGTAACAATTCCATCATAAGTGCTCGAACCTACATCCCAAACGTTGTAAGGTGCATAGAAATCATCAGGAAGAGTACCAGACAAACCATAACTTCCTCTTACTTTAAATAACGATAACCATTCGAAATTTTTCAGGAAAGACTCATCAGAAGCAACCCAGGCTAATGATACAGCCGGAAAATATCCCCATTTGGTGTCCTTACCAAAACGCGATGAAGCATCGGCACGGTAAGATGCGTTTAAGATATATTTCGATTTATAATCATAAGAAAACTGACCTGTAAAAGAAAGCAGTGCAGCTTTACCCAAATCAGAATATCCACTCAAATCTTTCTGTGGCACTCCCTGTACTACCTGAATGTTATCGGTCGGTACATTATAGCCTTCAACAAAGGTTTTCCTTCTCTGATCGAACTGATAAGACTGGATACCTACAATGTTAAAACTATGGTCTTTATTAATTGTCCGGGTAAAAGTTAGAACATTGGCCAAATAATAACTGAAGTAATTTGATTTATTACTTGATGCGTATGACACGCCATTGGCATCAAGCTCTGATGGCTGAAAACGATCGCGGTTCTCTAAGTTTCCTGAAAGGGACCCTTGAAACGAATACTGCAAACCTTTAACAATATCTACATTGGTTTGGCTATACAAACTAAATTGATCCGATTGATTTTGATCTTTGATCTTATCGTATTGCCCGTAGTAAAAATCGTAATCCTGATCGGTAAGTTTTACAAAAGAAGAAGGCATAGCAGCAGCACTTACCGGAACAATTTCATCCCTATTTCTGCCTAGTCCACGTTTTCTATCCATTCTTGAAGCTGCAAGGATCATATTGGTATTTACTTTAGGCGAAAGTTTAAAATCAAAATTTCCTCTAAACGAATATCTTTTAAAACCTGTGCTCCGAACAATACCATCTTCATCGTAATAGTTCATTGATAAACGATAGTTCAACAACTCATTACCTGCAGAAACGTTAACATCATAATTGCTAATTCTGCCTGATTTATAAAACAGGTCCTGCCAATCAGTAGCATTGTTAAAAGAAGGGTTAATACTATCTGTTAACATTTGAGGAATAGAAGCCAACTGATCGTAAGTACCATATTGTCTCAATAAATCCAGCTTTTGCTGGCGCTCTTCTGCACCTGCAACGGTCCTTTGCAATTCAGGGCGCTCGGTTAAACCTGTGTAGTAAGACAAACGGACAACAGGTTTTCCGGTAGCTCCCTTTTTGGTTTTAATTACAATTACACCATTGGCACCACGCGATCCCCAAACCGCTGTAGCAGCAGCATCTTTTTGCACCACAATGCTTTCGATATCGTTCACATTGATACCAGCCAGGTAGTTTGAACCAGTGGCCGATGATCCTTCTAAATCGGTTACCGACAAAGGAATTCCATCAATAATGAATAACGGCGTACTCATTGTCCTGGCTAAATCAAGGTCATCGCTATTTAAATTGCCGCTAATGGTAGAATTCCCCCTAACGGTAAAGGTATTTCTAACACCCGGTTCGCCCGAAAAGGTTTGAATATTAATACCAGAAACCCTTCCCTGCAGCAACGATTCGAAACTTGGTGAGGGTAGGTTCTGAATTTGTTCGGCATTAACCACCTGAATTGCCCCTGTGGCTTTTCGTGTAGTTTGCTTCTGGTAACCTACTACAATTACATCGGTTAAGGCTTTCGAATCTGCCGTTAGGGTAACATTAATTTCAGTCCGGCCCGAAACCTCCACCTCACGGGGTTTATAGCCAACATAAGAAAAAATCAATACAGCATCTTTGGCGGCAGCAATGCTAAACCTTCCCTTCTCATCGGTACTGGTAGCTGCGCTTAAACGTTTAACCTTTACCGATACTCCTGGCAAGGTTGAACCATCGTCGGAGCCCTTGACAACTCCGGTAATTTTTAACTGGGCTGATACGGATGTAACAACCAGCAGAAAAACGGCGAGAATGCCGATTCTTCGGGTGTAAAATTTGGTCATGAAAAAAAATTTAGGTTTGATTAGTTGTTATTTTACTGCTTACAATAAATTATAATCAGTAGGTTATTTCGGGAACGCTAGTTTTGTTTGTTACTTAAAGGTAAGGTCAAACAAATCACATTTTTTTCTAAAACAATGCGCAAACGTTTGATCGAGTTAAGAAGAAAATACGGCAAATAAATTCACCTAAAAATTTAGTACGGGCCTGTTTTTCGCATATTTTTCAAAGATTACAACAACGTTTAAGCGCAAAGGCAGTATTGAAGTTAAAGCACGATAAATTGCCGCACAAACGTTTGACTGAATCAAAGTTTTGAGTGGCTTGTGCATAAAAAAACCGACATCGCTTTTAGCAATGCCGGTTAGTAAAAAGGGATGATTTGTTTTATTTATCCCACCATACCTTACCTACCAGTTTATCTCCACCAGGAACTGCAGCTGATGCTGCTTTGTAATTGGTAGCATTAGATACACCTTCAAAAAGCGGGTAAGGAAAACGGCGGGGAATGGAGCCTCCTGTGTTGGTATTAGGATACACCACAGGCACTAAAACCGGAAGTCCGGTTCTTCTCCAGTTAGACCAGGTTTCGTAAAAATCGAGCATGGTGATGGTATGTGCCCAGTATTGCGTAGCAATCATATCTAAACCATTTGCCGCCACATAAGGATGTGCAATTAAATAAGCAGCAGCATCGGATGCACTTACGGCCATGGCAGCATCGTACTGCGAAAGATAAGTCATGGCTGAGGTTACACCTGCATTATAATGTGTTGCGGCCGAACCACCAATACCATAACGTTGGGCAGCTTCGGCCCAAAGCAGCTCAGTTTCTGCATACGTTAAGATAAAGGTATTACCGTTTCGCTTTAACATGCCTGGGTTAGGCGAAGAATAATCTGTAAAATCGGTATAAGATGCATCCTGGCGGATATCTCTACCGGCAATACCACTTAAATCTTTTCCGTTTGGCATTCCTTTCTGTACCGCAGCTGTAGTAATATAAGCAGGGTTCTGATCTTTAGTCCCATCAGTTAAATACAGTTTAGTTACGGCTACTTTACTTAAACGCGGATCGTTATTGGTTTTTAAGTAGTTGATAAATGTACTGCTCCATCTGGTATAAAAATTCTCCTGACCGCCATCGCCCAATAAAACCTGGGCATTTCTGTTCTGGGTAACCCGGCTACCATTAACATCATGCTTGAAAAAAGCATTGTCTGCATCGCCTGTCATGGTTTTGCCCACTGCTTTGTTAATATAAGTTTGTGCTAAAGTAGCGTCTGCTTTGGTTAAACGCATGGCCATACGCAACATTAAACTGGCAGCAAATCGTTTCCATTTTGCCACATCGCCGGCAAATACCAAATCGCCTGTTACTGCATCTCCGCTTGTGCTTAAGGCATTGCCTGCCTCATCAACCTCTTTTAAAAGATCGGCATAAATGGCTTGTTGCGCATCGTATTTAGGGTACAAGTTTCCGGTATAATAACCTTTACCTGCATCAAAATAAGGCACATCGCCATATAAATCGGTAAGGCGCTCAAAAATTAAGGCTTTCCAGATTCTGCCCATTTGATAAACATTATTGTATTGGGTTTTTCCTTTGGTAAATTCTACCAGATCGGCAGCGTATTTTACCTGATCGGGATAAGCCTTTTCCCAGTAGGCGGCAGTATAACCTTCGTTTAACATGTACTTATCGCCGGCCCAATAACCAATTACTGATGACATTCCTTGCATCATGGTAGAGGCATAAATTAAATTCCCGCGCCAGGTTTCGTAAGCGAAATCGATACTTCCGGTATAGTTTAGCTGTGCTGTTGATAATAAATAATTAGGATTATATTGTTCTTGCCCAACCGAAACCGGGTCTGTATTAATTTTTTCGAAGTCTTTTGTACACCCAGTTATCAATGCTAATCCAGATAAAATAAGTGGTATGTATAATTTTATGATCGTTTTCATTTTCAATTCGTTTAGAGGATTATAACTTAACACTTAAATTTAAACCATAGGTGCGCACAGGCGGCACACCGCCCAACTCCATACCCGGAAAAGTGGCATTATAACTCGATTCAGGATCGATGTTATCTGTCTTTTTCATGATGATGAATAAGTTACGCCCAACAAAACTTAAATTGAGGCCTTTAATCTTATTGTTGAACAGTTTTGCCGGGAAATTATACCCCAATATCACCTGTCTGAATTTGACAAAGCTGGCATCTTGAACAAATTGTTTTGAAACGTTGTTGGCATAGGTGGTATAATAATTGGCTGCATTAATACCCAGCGCATCACGATTTTCTAAAGTAGCCTGGTGAAGTCCGAAAACATAACCATAGTAATCGGTTGCCGAGAAAATTTTCCCGCCCCACTTGCCATCAATTAAGAAAGACAGGTTAATGCCTTTATAGTTAAATTCGTTGTTCCAGCCTGCGCTCCATTTACCATAGGCAGAACCATAAGCTTTTAACTCGCCTCTTTCTGGTGCACCGTTGGTATCCTTAACAATATTGCCACTGGCATCGTATTTAAAATCGTAAGCCATTACCTGACCAACCGGCAAGCCTGCTATATTTTGTAAAAAGCCAACATTACTTCTGGAAGTGGCCAACAGCTGCGAGGCGGTACCTGGTGCCAGCGTAATTACCTTGTTATCGTTATACGATCCGTTTACGCTTGATGTCCAACTGAAATCTTTATTTTTTAATATAACACCTGAGATTAATGCCTCAACACCTTTATTTTGAAGTTCGCCAATATTTAAAGTGGCACCATTGTAACCTGTGGTGGTTGAAGTGGGTACATCCAGAATTTCATCACTCGATTTTTTGTTATACCAGGTTAGATCCAGATTTAACCTATCGCCAAAGAAGCGCATTTCAGTACCAATTTCGAGCTCCTTCGCTTTCGAAGCAAATAATGATGCATTTGGGATGGATGGATTTACGATATTCCCAATCGGACTTCCGTTAACCGTTTCGCTGCGCAGGTTATAATACAATTGCGTTTTAAACGGTAAAGCTCCCTGCCCCACTACGGCATATCCTGCCCTTAATTTACCGAAGCTTAAGAAAGATGGCTTCCATAGTTCAGAAAAGACGAATGAACCGCTAATAGCTGGATAAAATACACTCAGTTTATTATCTTTTCCTGGCGTTGCTAAAGTAGAAAACCAGTCGGTTCTTCCGCTTCCTGTTAAGTAAAAGATATCTTTATAAGTAAATTCTAAAGTACCATAAATGGATTGTGTTTCCTGATCGCTTTGAACAACGCTAACCGTTTTTCCGCCGGTATTGGATAAGGTATAGATTCCAGGGATCTGGAAAGAACCGCCCTGGTTGGTAGTTTGCGTTAATTTAGTACGGCGATAACTGGCACCAATATTTGGGGTAATCGAAAAATCGTCTATTTTAAAAGATTTACCGATTAAACCATCCACATTAATATCAGAAAAATTGGTTAACTGTTCAGTGTAACCCCCATCCAGATCGTAAGCCGTGCCCGAAGGTGTTACGCCCAAATAGGTTTCGTTATAGGCATCTCTACCTGCCCTTGCCTGTAAAAACAATCCATTATCGAAAGTATATTTTGCATTGGCCGAACTTAACAAACGTTCTTTTTTGGTGTTGTGGATAAATTCGTAAGCTGCAAACCAGGGATTAGTTGCGTAAGGATTACCTGTATTATAAAGGATTTCGTTTCCTTTATCATTTTTCCACGGTTTTAAATCGTTAATATTTACGCTGGTTGGTAAAAAAGCAGCATTGTAATTGGCATTACCCGCACCATCCGAAACCATCGGGCGGTTTTTAGCCTGCTCTAAAATATAGTTAAAACGGGCATCAACTACTAGGTTTTTAACCGGATCGAAAGTGCTCGACAAGGTAAAATTCTGCCTGTTCAAACCTGAATTAGGCACTACAGAGTTGTTGTGCAAATCGCTTCCCGAAACGCGGATTACCCCGCCGGTGAAAGTTTTATTTAAAGCTAAAGTATTGGTAAAGCTATTTCCGGTTTTATAAAAATCTTCGATATTGCTTTGCTGAGCCGAATAAGGTCTGCTTACTCCATCAAACTGTACCACATTCGAGCCATCCAGGCGTGCGCCCCAACTCGATCCACCCGTAGAGGCTGCAGCAAGTTGAGTAGCTGGTTTTTGTCCGTTTACACCCTGACCATAAACATACTGCCAGTTTGTTCGGTCCATCACCTGCTCGCCTACATAGTTGCTGTTAAACTCTATGCTGTTTCCCTTGCCGCTTTTGGTGGTGATTAAAATTACACCAGCTTTGGCACGATAACCGTATAATGCCGCTGCAGCCGCACCCTTTAAAACCGAAATACTTTCTATATCATCAGGATTTAAGTTACCGATAGCATCACCACGATCGGGCGCATTATCGTATTGTCCACCAGAGTTACCTACAGAATTGGCATTGAACCTACCTACAGGCTCGCTCTCCATCGGAATACCATTAATTACATATAAAGGCTGACTGCTTTGGCCCAGACTGGAAACACCGCGGATAATAACACTGGTTGCCGCACCAGCACCACCCGATGTTGAACTCACATCTAAACCGGCAACTTTACCTACCAATGAGTTTAACACACTATTTTCTCTTGCCTGGGTTAAGGTTTCGCCACCTACCTGCGTAACCGAATAGCCTAAAGCCCTTCTTTCTTTCTTAATACCCAAAGCGGTAACTACCACATCGGTGAGTTGCTTGGTATCTTCTATGAGCACGATATCGATAACTGTTTTAGTGCCGATTGGAAGTTCTCTGGTTTGAAAACCTGCATAAGAAACGACCAGAATAGCATTTTCGGGAGCATTTAAAGCAAACTTACCGTTTACATCGGTAGAGGTACCAATACCCGTTCCTTTTACCCGCACACTGGCACCGGGCAAAGCACCTCCAAGTGCATCTTTTACAGTTCCGGTAATGGGTACTTCCTTATTTTTGCTAATGACAATTAAGCCGCCATCGGAAACAGAATATTTCAGGTTCGTTCTGTTTAAAATAGCTGCCAGCACATCGGTAACCAAAGTGTTGGTTACAGTAATACTTACATCCCGGTTTACGGGTACATAAGAAGAGCTGTAAACAAAATGGTAACTGCTTTGCTGCTCAATAATCTGTAAAACCTTTGCCAGCTTTGTTTTCTTAACATCTAATGAGATTTTTTCCTGGGAAAAAACAGATGCTGAAACATTAAGGCAGGTAATGAAAACCATAATACAGGCTAGTTTCATTAGCATAATGAATTTTAAAAGCCTCCTGTATCTCGGATGCCCTTGCAGTAAGTAATAATAAATCATATTTTTGTTTTTTTTGGTTGCATAAGTTATTGGCAGCAATCTGTTTGCGCATAAACTGCCAGTTAATTAATCAAAAAAGAAACCTATAAGGGCGGTGCTCCAACACCGTCCTTTTTTTGTCTCTATTTTGAGATGGTGATTTGTTTTCCTTTTATCTCATATTTAAAATTGTTTTCGGTTTCTTTTAATGCCTTTAAAACATCTTCTATTGTCTCGTTGGTAATGGTTGCCGTGAAACGGTATTTTTCAATTTCCGGATCTGTGAACCTGATTTCCACGTTATACCATTTTTCCAGTATATTTTTAATTTCGTCGAAATCCTGGTCATAAATCTCTATGCGATTCTGGGTCCAGGCGGTTTCTACAATCGTACTATCTTTAATTTTGGTATAGTGGTTAATGGTAATTTCTGGTTTTGGCGTTGTAGGGTTAACCAGTTTAGTTGACTGCTTTGGCACCTGCGTTTTATAGAAGGTAACCTTCTGACTTGGCTTTAGTGTTATGGTACCTCCGTTTCCGTTTACGGCCTCCATTGTAATTAAACCGCGAATAAGCGTTGCTTCTGAGGTAATTTCATCAGGGTAAGCTTTAACGTTAAACGCAGTACCCAACACATTGATGTTAAAATCGCTGGTATGTACTTTAAAAGGCCTGCTTTTATCGTGCGCCACATCAAAAAAGGCCTCACCGGTTAAGGTTACTTCGCGATACTTATCGTTAAAGCCTTTGGTAATGGTTAAATTACTTTTTGCATTGAGCAATACCGAAGTGCCATCCTCTAAAATAATTTTTTTACGTTCGCCACTTTTGGTAGTAAAACTATAAACCTGCTGTACGGTGCGTTGGTTCCCTTTATTAAAATATAAGCGATATAAAAGCACTGAGCTCAGCACCAAAACAATGGCGGCTGCAATTTTTAACCAGCCATAACTTTTAAGCTTTACGGTTTCAACTACCGGAAACATCGTTTCTGCTAAATTTTCGCGCTGTTTATTTAAGGGGCGTTTATTTCCGCTCAGTATCACATATAATTTTTTTGCCTCTGCTATCACCAATGCCTGCTCGGGATGGGCATTGATGTATTTCTCCCAATATCCAATGCATAGCGCATCCGTTCCAGCACAATACTGCTGAAAAGTACTATCGACAAGGAAGTCTTCTGCATTGAATTTACTTCTATCAACCATTTTATTTTTGCCTTTTATATATCAGTGCCTAAAAGCTTTACTTTTTCCTAAGGAAATTTTAACTTTTTTTTAACACAACGAAATATATGCCTTGAAGAGCCTGAGAGAAGGAAATTTAATTTCAACAAAAAGGTCTATTTATTCGCTAATCAATGGCAAGTGAAATAGCGCGGTGCAAAACCGTAATGAATTACCAGTAAACAAATGATCGAATGAACTAGCCCTTAAACTCTTTCCTCAATATTTTGAGTGCATCGTAAATGGTATTGTAGGCTGTTTTAATGGTTTGATTGGTTTGTTCGGCTATCTGCTCGTAACTAAAACCATCAAAAAATTTTAAATGGATAAGCTGTTTTTGGCGGAAGGTTAGTTTTTCCAATGCACTTTTGAGCTGATGTTTCACCAGTTCATCGCTTTGTACTTTGACAATAAATTCTTCGTAACTCATTTCCATCCAATCGCCATCGGCACCTGCATTAAAAAGGGCGTCGTTAATTTTGCGCTTTCTTTCGAGGATCCGCAGCAGTTTACGCTTTAAAAAAGTACGGAGATAGGCTTCCACATTTTCGACCCTGGTGAGGGTTTCGTGCTTTTCCCAAATGGTAGTAAAAACCTGATCGGTAGCTTCGCTTGAAGTATCGGCATCGGCACATACCCTAATCCCAAAATTGACCAGCGGGTAATAAAGTTCGGCATAGAGATCAAAAAACGCATCCTTATCGCCGGCGCGTAGCCGTTCCCAGAGCAAGTGATGCGTTAGTTTATCTTTCATTTAGGATGCTTTGTTGTTAAAGCAATATTAACTAAAAACAACAAGATTATTACCAGCTGACTTAATAAACCTCGTGGTTTTTTTAAAGTTTTCAACCAAACCCCACAGGTTTAAAAAACCTGCAGGGTTAACATTACTTTAAAGCAGTTTTACTGAAAATATGGTACTCGCCTGGAGCCAGATTTCCGGTGTAAGTACCAGAAGATAAATTTATACTGGTGCCAGTAGCATCGAGCCATGTACCTGTGCCTCCAAAATCGATATTAGCGGCCTGGGTTACCACATCAAAATTACCTACCACAATAACAGTATTGCTGCCTTCGGTTAATTTAATGTACTTAACGCCTCCGGCAAGGTTGTAAGTAAAACTGGTAGTATTAAAAATGCTATTGTTCTTTTTTAGCCTGATAAATTTCGCATAAGCATCGTATAGCGCTTTGCGGTTAGGATCGCTGAAATATTCCCACCTGATGGGTTTATCGCCGGTGCGTCCGTTAAAATCGATGCTTACATCGTAGCCCAGCTCACCAAACTGCCAGATCATTTTAGGCCCCGGTATACTGAATAAAAATGCCGCAATTAATTCTTCTCTTTTCAAAGAAGTAGCGAGATTTCCTTTAATCATATAGCTGCCAGAACCGTTGCCGTAACTGATGTTTTTGAAGTTTAAACGTTCTTCATCATGACTTTCGCCATAACTTATCAGATTCTCTGATTTAGCAAAACCATGGTTGGTATAAAAGCCCCATTGAAAATTCGAACCACCCAGCCAGCCCATTGTGGCTTCATTCATATCGTGATTCAGGTTATTCCAAAGCATCATACCATTATCGGCCAAAACTTTTTCTTCCGTTTCTTCTGCAAAATGTTCGAGTATTACATAAAAATTAGGGTCGATATTTTTGATATAACTGTTATAATCTTTCCAGATCGCAATACGGCTGGCATCATAAAGTCTAAACTGTGCATCATCGGTCGATGATTTCTGGGTAAAGCCTTTGGAAAGATCGAAACGGAAACCATCAATTTTGTACTGCTGCATCCAAAATTTGATGACATCTTTCGAGAATTTTTTCGTTGCAGCACTTTCGTGATTAAAATCGTAACCTACGTTGAAAGGATGTTTGGCATCAACATTAAACCATGGACTCGAACCAGTTGGCTTTGAACCGTCAAAATACAGCTGCACCATCGGCGACTGACCAAAGGAGTGGTTCAATACCATATCCATAATTACCGCAATACCTTTTCCGTGGCACTCATCGATAAAATTTTGCAGAGCTGTTTTGGTGCCATAATATTTATCGGGTGCAAAATAAAATGATGGATTATACCCCCAGCTCAAATTCCCCTCAAACTCATTAACCGGCATCAGTTCTATCGCATTTATACCTAAGCCGATCAGGTAATCTAATTTGGCAAGCGTCGAAGCATAGTTATGGTCGGCAGTAAAATCGCGCACCAATAACTCATAAATAACCAGGTTGCTTTTATCAGGACGGCTAAAACTGGTGTTTTTCCAGCTGTAAACCGGCTGATTGGCTTGCATGACACTCACAATTCCGTTTGTTTTTCCGGTTGGATAGGCTTTAAGATTCGGATAGGTAGCCGCCGAAATGTAACTGTCGTTATCGGGGTCTAAAATCTTTTCGCAATAGGGATCGGCCACTTTAAGGTTTCCATCAACATAAAACTGATAGGCATATTCTGTGTTAGGGTTCAGGTTATCTAACTGAATCCACCAGTAATTTCCATCGGGAGTATTTTTCATTGCTGATGCGGTGGTAGACCAATTGTTAAACTCGCCTGTTACCGCCACAGTTTTTTTACCTGGCGCGTAAAGCGTTACAATGGCCGATGTTCCATTATTGATAAAAACAACGCCATCCTTTGCCCCGGCGGGTAAATCGGATGTTTGGTTTACCGGTGTAGGTTCAGGGGTATCGTTAGCCGCTTTTTTGCAGGCGGTATGCGTTGCTGCTATTAACAGCAAGAAACAAAATACTTTTTTCATTTGGTTAGAAATTATTTTTTTTTATAGACACTCGTCATTGCGAGGAACGAAGCAATCTTACTACGACCGCATTAAGATTGCTTCGTCGTTCCTCCTCGCAATGACGTATAACTTATAAGTAAAAAGGTTAAACACTTCTATTTTCTTCTACTTCCAGTTTAGAAGCCAGCACCTCATCGGTTTTCTTTTCGCGGATAAATAAATAGCAAATTACAGCAGCCAGAATCATTAAACCGCCACCGAGCTGAACGGCCAGCAGCCTATCGTTATTTAGCACATTGCGCATTAACCAGCCAAAACCCAGCGAGGCAATAATTTCGGGCAGTACAATAAAGAAATTGAAAATGCCCATATAAATACCGATTTTATCTTTCGGTAAAGAACCGCTTAGCATGGCATAGGGCATAGATAGAATACTTGCCCAGGCAATGCCTACCCCTGTCATACATAAATACAACATATTTTTATCATGCACCCAGGCCACACTAATTAAACCAATAGCACCGCAAATCAAACAAAGGGCATGCGTGGTTTTTCGCCCCAAAGCATCGGCAATTTTAGGAAGTACTAAGGCAAAAAGAAAGGTAACCACGCTGTAATAAGCCAATGTTAAACTCCCAAAATCGGCCCCATGTGCATAAACCGGATCGGCAGCATCTTTACCTCCAAAAACATTAACGGCAACTGCTGTAGTGTAATAAAACCACATTAAAAACAAACCCGGCCAGGTAAAAAACTGTACCAGCGATACCACCTGCATTCTTTTAGGCATATTGCGCAGGGCATGAAAAATCTCTCTGATCCCGCCACCAAAGCCACTGTTACTTGCTTTTACTTTTTCTTTGAAATTAACATCCTGTGGCGGATATTCTTTGGTGGTAAGTACCGTCCACATTACAGCGGCAAAAAAGAAAAATGCACCGATATAAAAAGAGAACTTAACATTTTCGGGAATGTTGCCCTGCTCCGCGGTATTTGTTAAATGGAAAATATTGTTCATAATCCAGGGCAAGGCCGAGGCAACACTTCCTCCTAAACCAATCATCATACTTTGCATAATAAAGCCTCTGTTTACCTGACTATCGGGCAGTTTATCGGTTACGAAAGCACGGAAAGGTTCCATGGCGATATTGCCAAAAACATCTAAAATCCACAATAAACCTGCAGCCATCCATAACACACTGCTGTGCGGCATAAAAATTAAAGCTATACTGCTAACAATGGCCCCTATTAAAAAATATGGTCTTCTTCTACCCCACTTAGGGTGCCAGGTACGATCGCTCAGGTAGCCAATTACCGGTTGTACCAGAAGTCCGGTTAAAGGAGCAGCTAAAAACAATAAGGGAACCTGATCGGGATTGGCACCAAGGTTTTCGTAAATACGCCCCATATTGGCCCGTTGCAAATCCCAACCAAATTGGATACCGAAAAATCCAACGCTCATGTTGATAATCTGAACCAGTGTTAATTTCGGGTTCTCGAATACTGTTTTTAAACTCATTTTCTTTAGTCTAAGCGCTAAGCGCATGGCGCATGCCGCTTCACGTTCTAGCGGTTAATGCATCATTATTGTTAAAACTCTATCACCTGTGCCGAAATCGGTCCAACCTTTACGGGTATAGCCGTTCCTGCCGGAATATTTAATTTTTTATTGCTCAACAAATCCGTAACCGGAGATGAAGCTTTTACTTTTAAAATGTGATCGGGTATTTCGATACCAGCCATTAAAGTTTGGCTTCGATCAAAATTGGCTACCACTAACAGGCGCTGCTTGCCCGAGTAACGGATAAAAGCATACATGCGGTTGTTCATGTTGCCACTAACCGGAACCTCGTAAATATCACCATGTAAAACAGCATCGCTGCTTGTAGTTACCTTTAAAAGTTTTTGATAATAGGCCCTTAGCTGTTTTTGATCGGCGGATAATTTGCCTCCATCAAATAAACCTCCGTTCATCCATTGCTGGTGATTTGGAATGCCCCAATAATCAAAAATTGTAGTGCGGTTATCGTTGCCACCAAAACCCTCCTCGCCTTTTCCGGGCTCGCCAACTTCCTGACCGAAGTAAAGCATTACCGGACCCGCGCCCAAAGTTGCCGAAACAACCATAGCTGGTAGCGCCAGTTCGGCCTTGCCTGCAAAACCTGCAGAAGCAATGCGCTCTTCATCATGGTTTTCCAGAAAACGTAACATGCGATTGCCAAAACCGGCACTTTCTTTCTGCCAAACCGTACTAATCGCTTTCACATCAGCACTCGATTCGTTCCTGATCAACCTTTTTAAACCATCGTACAAACCAACTTTATCATACAGGTAATCAAATTTACCTTCATCTAAATATTGCTTATAAACCTGCGGGTTATAGGCTTCACCCAGGAAAATTAAACCTGGATTAGTTTTTTTAACCTGCGGAATTACCCAGTTCCAAAAGGCAATCGGTACCATTTCGGCCATATCGCAACGAAAACCATCAACTCCTTTATTGGCCCAATAGGTTAAAATATCGCGCATTTTTAGCCAAACTGGTGGAATAGGATCAAAATAAGTTTTATCGCCATTCTGGTAATCTACGCCATAATTTAATTTAATGGTTTCGAACCAATCATCGTATTTGGGTTGTGCTGCAAAAACATTATTTCCGGTTGCCTTTGCCGGGTTTTCATCAAACTTTCCATCTTGTAAAACCCTAACAAGTGTTTGCTTAGGCTCGTGTTGGGGCACCAGAAATTTTTGACCTGGGATATAATAAAAATCATTTTTAGGACTAAAACCCTTCGTTACATCATCCTGTGCACCAAAATCGGCCACATTTTTAGGTTTGGCATACGAATGATAGCTCCTTGCCACATGATTGGGTACGAAATCAATAATTACTTTCAGGTTTTTAGCATGTGTTCTTTTTACCAGGGCTTCAAATTCCTGCATCCTGTTTTTAACATCAACAGCTAAATCAGGGTCTACATCGTAATAATCGCGGATAGCATACGGCGAACCCGCCCTTCCTTTCACCACATCGGCATCATCTACCTTAATTCCATAAGCCGAATAATCGGTTAAACTGGCGTGGGCAATGGCCCCGGTGTACCAAACATAATTTACATGAAGTTCTTTAATCCCTTCTAAAGCTTTATCGGTTATATCGTTAAACTTACCCGAACCATTTTGCTGGATGGTACCGTAGGGAATATTGGCTGTATTTTTATTCCCGAATAAACGGGGCAGTAACTGATAGATAACGATTTGTTTATCGTTCATTTTTGCGGGCTGTTTTTGTGCAAAGGATTGGGTAACGAGTATTATAAAGATAGAGAAAAGGGTTAACATCCTCCCCCTGCCCCCTCCAAAGGGGGACAAGAGTGATATTTTAAAATTTTCCTTGTTAATTGAAGATTGCGGGGCTGCCCTCCTACCTTCAACCTTTAAACCCTCTACCTTTATCATACCAACTCGGCGTTATTTACTTCAATTTCGGCATTTCCATCCAATTTATAAACCTGGTTTCTGATTCCGATTTCTAAACCTACAGCGGTATTGTTTTTAATGCTGATACCGTTTTCGGTGATGTTGATTTTTAAGGTAGCGCCCCTGAAACCAATGGTAAACGAAAATGATTTCCATTTGCCCGGTAAGAAAGGGTTAAACTGCAACTTGCCGTTGCGCACACGCATACCTGCAAAGCCTTCAACAACACTCATCCAGGTTCCTGCCATCGAGGTAATGTGCAAACCATCTTCGGTATCGTTGTTATAATCGTCGAGATCTAAACGTGCAGTACGCAGGTAAAATTCGTAAGCACGCGCTTCATCATTCAATTTGGCGGCCAAAATACTGTGCACACAAGGCGATAAAGAACTCTCGTGAACGGTACGCGGTTCGTAAAAATCGAAATTGCGTTTCAAGGTATCCAGATCGTAGTCTTCTTCAAAGAAATATAAACCTTGCAAAACATCTGCTTGTTTAATAAAGCATGAACGTAATATGCGGTCCCAGCTCCATTTCTGATTAATCGGCCTTTCACTTGCTGGCAAATCTTTAACCAGGATCTGTTCTTTATCCAGGTAACCATCCTGCTGTAAGAAAATGCCCTGTTCCTTATCTTCAGGATAATACATCTTTTCGATGATATCGGCCCAATCTGCAAATTCTTGCTCATCAAAGCTTAAGCTTTTAATCAGGCTGTTGTATTTTTCTGGTTGTTGTTTTTGTACGGTTTCAGCAGCTTCGGTTGCATATTTCATGCACCAGGTAGCCAGCAAATTGGTGTACCAATTGTTGTTTACGTTGTTTTCGTATTCGTTAGGTCCGGTTACGCCCAGCATTACATATTGCTGTTTTTCGTTACTCCAGTTAACACGCTGCTTCCAGAAACGGGCAATGCCGATGAGTACTTCCAAACCGTAATCAGACAGGTAACTTTCATCGCCGGTGTAACGGATATAATTGTAAATGGCAAAGGCAATGGCTCCGTTGCGGTGAATTTCTTCGAAGGTAATTTCCCATTCGTTATGGCATTCTTCGCCGTTCATGGTTACCATCGGATACAGCGCTGCTCCATCTTTAAAACCTAGCTTAGCGGCATTTTCAATCGCTTTACCCAATTGTTTGTGGCGGTAAATCAGCAGGTTTTTGCTTACTTCCTGCGGAGCAGTGGCCAGGTAAAAAGGCACACAATAAGCTTCAGTATCCCAGTAGGTAGAACCTCCGTATTTCTCGCCGGTAAATCCTTTCGGGCCAATATTCAGGCGATCGTCCTTTCCGGTATAGGTTTGAAAAAGCTGAAAAATATTAAAACGGATGGCTTGTTGTGCAGAAACATCGCCCTCAATAACGATATCGCTTTCTTCCCATTTGCTTGCCCAGGCGGCGGCCTGCTCTTGCAACAAGGTATCGAAGCCTTTAGCGGTGGCTTTAGCAATAACCGATTTGGTTTCGCTTAAAAGTGTTTCTTTGGGATATCTTTCTGAAGATAAATTAGCTGCAATTTTAATCAGTGTTACATCTTCATTTGCTTTTACAGCAACAGAAAATGTTTGACCTACAAATTTTTCTTTACGTACATCTGTGGTATCAATATTTAATTGCTGGCCGTTTTGATAAACCTGAATGTGGTTTCCGGTACAAACTTCAAATTCAGTTTTCTTAGTCCTTAACTGGATGTAAGCTTCAGCACCCGAAATTTCGTCGGTTACCTGATCCCAGAATTTTTCGTCGTAATTGCTATCCTGGTTTTTAACATCGCCATCAATAAATGGTGTTAACGTTAAGGTTCCATCAAAATTTAAAGGTGTAATGCTATACCGGATTGCACCGACCTCATCATCGGCAATGCTGCAAAAGCGGGTAGATTTAACTTTAACTGTTTTACCACTTTTTAATTTTGCAGTGAAAGTACGCTCCAGATAACCCTCATGCATGTTCAGCACGCGTTTAAAATCGGTTACTTCTGCAGTGGCCAGATCGAGGATTTCATTGTCTATTTTAACTTCGACACCCACCCAGTTTGCCGCATTTAAAACTTTAGCAAAATATTCAGGGTAGCCGTTTTTCCACCAGCCTACACGGGTTTTATCGGGATAATAAACACCTGCCACGTAATTTCCCAGCAGGGTTTCGCCGGTGTAAGTTTCTTCAAAATTGGCACGTTGCCCCATGCGGCCGTTACCCAAACTGAAAATACTTTCCGAAATTTTATTTAAATGTGGATCAAAGCCTTCTTCGATAATGTTCCACTCATCTGCTTTAATGTAATTTTTCATTTTCTTTCGCTTTCGTCATTGCGAGGAACGAAGCAATCTTTTTAGATTTGCCCCCTCGGCTCAACTTCTATAAACTCTATCGCATTAAGATTGCTTCGTGCCTCGCAATGATGGCCCGATTAGCAACTATAAACTTTCTAAATCTTTAACTGTTAATTTATCTAATCCGCTTACTACCTTGTCGGCTTCGGTAAGCACGCTTTTTTCACCAATTCCAATGGCTTTCATCCCACCTCTTTTGGCTGCTTCTACACCTGCAACGGCATCTTCAAAAACCACACATTCTTCCGGCTTGAAGCCTAAGAGTTCTGCTCCTTTTAAAAAAACTTCGGGATCGGGTTTTGATTTGGTAACCCTATTGCCATCTACAATTTCATCGAAGAAATGCGCCAGTTGTGTGCGTTCTAAAATGGTTGCCGAGTTTTTACTTGCCGAACCCAGTGCCAGTTTATAACCCGCCTGATGTATCGCTATAAGAAAATCGACAGTGCCCGGCAAAACCTCTGCAGGGGTCATTTTCGTGATCATATCTACATACCAGCTATTTTTTAAGGTAGCCAGTTCTTCTTTTTCGGTATCGGTTTTATCTACACCTCCCCAGGCCAAAATTTTGTTTAAACTTTCTACCCGGCTTACGCCTTTCAATTGCTCATTCTGCTCTTCGGTAAAGTCGAAACCCATGGTATTGGCCAAACGTTTCCAGGCTTTATAATGGTAAACAGCGGTATCAACCAGTACACCATCTAAATCGAAAAGACAGGCCTTAATTGAGGCTGAGGGCGAAAGGTGGAAGGTAGAAGGTTGAGTATGAGTATTATCTTGCATTTCGTTATGTTTTTTTGGTATATGGTATTACATGTGAAGGTATTTTTTGGGCATATTGTAACTACCTTCCGCCTTACAACTTTCTGCCCTTCACCTTACTTCAGCTCCAGTACCAAAGTTGTTTTGGCAGGCACTTTAATTTCTTTAAAAGCTACAGTTTCGTTGGTAAGCACATTTCTGGCTACTGTAATTCCGGCTGTGCGTTCAACAAACCTTTCTGTGTTTAAGTTTTTCTCTTTTTCAGTATTGTTTACGATTACCATTACCGTACCTTTTACATTGGTGGTGTACCGGAAATAAACATAAACATCATCCTGTGGTACAAACTGCATCAGCTTTCCACTTTGCAGGGCTGCACTGTTTTTACGAAAATTGGCCAGGGTTTTAACAAAATTTAAAGCTTCGTTCTCTTTCGTTGTGCGACCATCGGCCACAAATTTGTCTTTCTTGTCGCCTTCCCATCCTCCCGGAAAATCGGCACGTACCAAACCATCAGGATTAGAGAAGTTTTTCATCAGAATTTCGGTACCATAATACATTTGCGGAATGCCTCGCATGGTTAATAATATGGCCATTCCCATTTTATACTTATCGAAATCTTCGTTTACTACCGAGTAAAAACGGCTCATGTCGTGGTTATCGAGTGCAATGCAGTTCCGGGTTGGGTCCTGATATAAAAAATCGTGTGCAACTACATCGTATAAACGGTTTATGCCATCTGTCCAGCCATTTTTACCATTTAAAGCTTCGTAAATGGCATCTTTAACCGCCATATCGGTAATACCGGGTAAATGGGTATCGAAACCCCGGTTTACCGTATTGCCCTGGGTGAAAAAGGCCTGATTGGCCACTCCGTTTACAAAGGTTTCGCCAAAAATTGACAATCTGGGGAATTCAGCTTTAATTTTAACTGCCCAATCGGCCATATAAGCGGGATCGTTATAGGGATAAGTATCTAAACGCAATCCGTCGATTCCGGCATATTCGATCCACCAAATGTGATTTTGAGTCAGGTAGTTCTGTACATAAGGGTTCTGCTCGTTTAAATCGGGCATTGATGGTACAAACCAGCCATTCAACATTTGTTTACGGTCGGCTGTAGCGGCGTGCGTATCCATTACGGTTTGATCGCGGTAACTGGTTTGCGTATATTTCGGCCATTGGTTTAACCAGCTTTTCATCGGTAAATCTTTATAAAACCAGTGCTGGGTGCCAATGTGGTTGTGCACAATATCTTTAATCACTTTCATCCCTTTGGTATGGGCCAATTCTACATATTGTTTGTAGAGCGCATTAGTACCATAGCGAGGGTCGATTTTATAGTGATCGGTTACGGCATAACCATGATAAGAGGCTTGTGCCATATCATTTTCTACCTCTGGAGTCATCCAAACGGTGGTTACGCCTAAATCGTTGAGGTAATCGAGGTGATTCATTACCCCTTGTAAATCGCCTCCATGACGGTAGTACATACTGTCGCGGTTTAAGGCTGTTTCGTTTAAACCGTTAACCACATCGTTGGTTTTATCGCCATTGGCAAACCGATCGGGCATTAACAGGTAAATGAAATCTTTTTGCGTTACGCCCTGAATCCGGCCAGCGCTTTTATCGCGGTTTTTTAATTCGTAGCTGTAACTGAATATTTTTTTGCCGTTTACCAGAAAGTTAATTGGAAACGTTCCCGATTTTACGGTTGATGAAAGGCTTAAATCGAGGAAAAGGTAATTTGGGTTTTCGACCTTATTAACTTTTACCAGTTTAACGCCAGGGTAATTTAAGGTTACGGTTGCATTGGCAATCTGATCGCCGTGTACCAGTAATTGCAATTTCGGGTTTTGCATACCGGTAAACCAGAACATAGGTTCGATACGTTCTAATTTTTGGGCAAACAGGTTTGCACTGCCCAACAGCATAAGCAGGGTAAGGAATATTTTTGTTAATCGCACACCATTTGCATGGAGATGGATTTTAGTTTGAGCATTATTTTTTAACGGAAGAACGGAAGGAAAAATAGCTGAGGTAAGAAATCTGATCATGCTTAAACTTTGAAAAGGTTTAAAAACCCTGCAAAGACCAAAACGATCCTCACAGGGCGATTTTAGTTAATGATTAATTTTTAACGAGGGTGTATTTATTCCCTGCAACATCCAGCGTAATGGTATAATTACCAGCAGTAGCTACTGCGATATCAGCACCACCAGCAGTTAAATTGCCTCCACTGCCACCAAGGTTAACATCCCATTTATGATCTTGTCTGAATTTAATTGAACCAACAGTAAGATTTGTGGTTACTTTCCAGGTTCCTTTACCATCATTGATAAATTTCATGTCGGTATCGGTATCCCATTTGCCTGGAGTTGCATCGCCAATAACTGCCCAAACTTTAGCATCTTCTATTTTAATGGTTTTGGCTGTCATGTTTACCGTTACTTGTTTTAAGCCGGCAACACCTGAAGCAATATCTCCGCCTGAAGTGCTAATTGCTCCGCTACCTGCATCGCCATAAGCTACATCCCATTTCTTTTCAGGAGTAATTTTAAAATTACCACCATCAAACTTGATGATACCTACATATATTCCATTGCTGGTTAGCGAAACCAAACTATCGGCAGTTGCTGGGTTCCAGCCCTGATAGTTACCAGGAACATAAATCCAGGCCGATGCCAAATATGGTGTAGCGCTTAAAGTAATGATATTCGAATAGGTTAAATCGTTTGCAGCTGCGCCCGATTTTAAACGTACTTCAACCTGGGCAGCTACGCCAATTTTTCCACCTAGAGCTAAAATCATGTTATTGATTTCGGTTACTGTAGGTGCATAGCTTTTAGTGGTAACTACAATCTCTTTTGGGGTAGCAAAGTTGGTACCCTTTAAAGCAAACTGCAAGGTGGTGTTTACAGGTACCACATAACCTGTTGATGTAGCCAAAGGATAGCTTAGTGTTAACGCTGCCTGTGCCCCGTTGGCTTGTACTAAATTCAATGTAGTAGTTGATGCAGTTAGCGTTCCTGCCGTTCCAACCACTGAAACCGTTTGGGTTTCGTCTTTTTTGCACGACCAAAGCGATAAGGCGATGAAGCAAAAGGCTAAGGTTTTGAAAAATATTGATTTCATATCTTATTAAATATTAAGATTAATAACCTGTGTTTTGAACCAGATTCGGGTTGGCAATTAAATCTGCTGCCGGAATTGGGTAAATGTTGCGGTGAGCTGGAATGGATGTTCCGGCTTTAACACCACCTTTAAATGGCCATAAGTAAGTAGAACCGGTAAATTTTCCGTAACGTACCAAATCTGTACGGCGGTGACCTTCCCAATACAACTCGCGACCACGCTCATCCAGGTAAAAATCAACCGTTAAAGCTGCAGTGGTAACATTACCACTTGCGTTACCATAAGCACGCTGGCGTAGTGCATTTACATAAGTTAATGCCTGACCAACTGTACCGCCAGAACCACCACGGGCTACGGCTTCGCCATAAATTAAATATTGCTCGGCTAAACGGAACAAAGCAAAATCAAGCGAGCTGAAAGTTCCGTTTAACGATGCCGGAGTAGTGCCGGTTGAGGTTACATTTTTAAACTTGGTTACGCGCAATCCATCGGTAAACACACCAATTTCATCCACTGCACTTTTGGCACCAAAGAAAGTACCACGTTTATCGGCATTGCCATTTGCATCAGGAAATAATGCAGGCAGGTTTTGGCGGGTTCTGTTACCTCCCCAACCACCATTTGGCACACCGTAAGATGCAGTACCCATATCAGCATTAATACCAGCGTTGATGATGAAAGTTGTACCGCCATAGTTGGTACCGTTTACGCCATCATAATTTATAGTTAGGATGTTTTCGGTATTGTTGATATTGTTATCAGCTTTGAAAAGATCCATATAATTGGCTTTTAAGCTGTAGTTAGCTGCAATTACTTTACCAGAGTAAGTAATGGCCTCAGTATATTTAGCAGTACCAGTATAAACCTGTGCATTCAGGTATAACCTGGCCAGTAAAGCCCAGTCGGCACCTTTATCTGCACGACCATATTCGTTGGTGCGGGGATCAGCTAAATCGCCTTCAATTGCTTTAAGTTCTGATTCAACATATGCAAACAACGCAGCTCTCTGAATTTGTTTTGGAGCCACTTTACCAATCTCATCGTTTTCGGTAACGAAAGGTGGGTTACCAAAAGCATCTAACAATACCCAGTATTGGTAAGCACGTAAAAAACGGGCTTCAGCACGGTATTTTGCAATAGCAGTCGCATCGGCACCTGTAATGTTACGCGAGGCCAGTTTTTCTGGCGTGCTTTCGCGAAGGAATTCGTTACAAACGGTAATCTGTAAAATACTTCTCGAATACAAACCTCTTAAAAACTGGTTATCTACACTTGGTGTGCCATAATCCAGTTCAGGAATACCGGTATCTCCCCATGCACAAATGGCCTCATCGGTAACCAGCTCCTGTGAAGTCCAGAATAGGCGTAAAAAGTCTGCGAAACCAGAGTTTAATCCACCAATATCACTATTATCCGATCCGGTAGAACTGGTTAATGCATAAGTAGCATACAGTTTAACCAAACCTTGTTTATAACCTGCCGGAGTAGCGTAAACGGTTGCCGAAGTAACATCGTTGGTAGGCAAAACGTTCAGGTCTCCTTTTTTGCATGAATTTAATGACAACAATAAAATACCTGATGCCAATATCGTTTTAAATGAATTTTTCATCTCTATCTCTTTTTTAAAAACCAACATTAAAACCTAAGGTATATGTACGCGGACGTGGATACAGGTTGTAATCGATACCGCTGCTTAGCTCAGGATCAATTCCATTGTAGTTTGTTACCGTGAAAACGTTCTGGCAGTTTGCCGAAATCCTTAACGAAGCGGTTCCGTTTTTAGATAATTTTCCGGCATTGTATGAAATACCTGCATTATCCATTTTCAGGAACGAAGCGTTTTTAACATAATAATCGCTCAGGAACTGGTTGTTCTGGAAATTGGTAGACAAGAAATCGGTTGACGCATTGTTGATTACCCCCGACGGACTTAAGATATTTGATCTGATACCAAAGTTTGAAGACACGTTATCGTACACATAGTTGCCGAAATTGGCCCTAAGTGAAGTGGTGAAGCTCCATTTTTTGTAAGAAAAAGAAGTATTGAAGCCAAGGGTAATGCTCGGATCGGGTGATTTATAGAAATACTGATCGCTCGTATTGATTACGCCATCTTTGTTCAAATCTTCATATACACCTTCCAATGGTTTGCCATCGGCATTATAAACCTGTTTGTACACATAAAATGATCCCGGAATCTGGTTAACCGCATTGTATTTTAGCGTTACACCAGTACCACCGGTAATATCACCCGCACCCACTTTCGAAGCCGGATCGGGATTAAGTGTTAGGTTGGTTACCTTTCTTTTGTTGTAGGCAACATTTACGCCTAAATCCCAGCTGGTGTTTTCAGTTTTAATGGCAGCAAAATTTAAACTCGCTTCAGCACCTCTTACATCCATATTACCCACGTTGGTGGTTAGTTCGTTGTTGAAGTTGGTACCCACCGGAATGTTGATTTTGCTTAACAAATCGGAAGTTTTTTTGTAGTACACATCAATACTTCCGTATAAACGGCCTTTCATAAAACCATAATCTAAACCTGCATTGTAAGTGGTTGTGGTTTCCCATTTCAAATCAGGATCGTAGGCAGCAGGTGTGTAATAATTGTAGAAAGTATTACCAATCTGGTATTGGCCAGTGTTGCTGTTGGCATAATATTTAGACAGGTAATCGTAATAACCGATACCATCTTTATTACCGGTTTCACCATAACTTAAACGTAATTTCAGATCAGAAACCGATTCGCTGTTTTTTAAGAAGTTTTCGTTGGAAATTCTCCAGGTAAAGGCAGCTGAAGGGAAATAACCCCAACGGTTTTTCTCAGAGAATTTAGAAGAAGCATCGGCTCTTAAAGTTCCTGATAAAATGTATTTGTCGGCCAAAGTATAAATGAACCTTCCGTAGTATGAAAGCAATTTATCGCGATCGGTAGAGAAAGGGAAAACCGGAACTACCTGCACTTCACCTGTTCCTTTGTATGAGGTAAAATTGTAACCTGTTTTAGAGTTATCGTAATAACCGTAACCTGCTGTTACATCGAAACGGCTTTTTATACTTGCCGCGGTGTGTGCATAGTTTAAGTAAAACTCAGAAAGCTTATTGGTTTCGGTATTTAAAGAGTGGGTATAAGAACCTTGTGTAGCTACACTTTGTGCTGCAAAAATGGGAACATGCACAGCGCCATGACCTTTAGAAACATCGTAACCTAAATTTAAATTGGCGTGCAATTCTGGTAAAAAGTGGAAAGAGTAATCGAAACGCGCATTTCCAAAACTTCTTTCAGCTTTACCATTGTTATCGTTAAGCCTGATCAGCGCTACCGGATTACGTGGTGCATTCGGGTTTACTGAACCATCACTTCTTAACCATTCGAAATAATTACCAAAATTGTTATTGGCAGTTACCGATTGGGTTGGATCGAACTGAATGGCCGAACCTACTGCACCTGCATTAGCGAAATGCGAATCGGTTAATGCTCCTTTCAGGTTCAAATCAATTTTAAGGTGATCCTGGAATAATTTAGGAGAAATGCTGATAGCCCCAGTACCACGCGAAAAATGATCGGTAAGTAAAAGTCCCTGCTGATCTAAATAACCTGCAGAAACACGGTAAGGCACGCCTTTAAACGAACCGGCAATACTTAAGCTGTTATCGGTTGAGAAAGCATTCTGATAGATTTCGTCCTGCCAATCGGTGTTAGCACCACCAAGTAAGGCAGTAAATTTCTTACCATCATCATATGAAGCATTTGGATTGGCATTTACAAAACTGCGGATTTGCTCAGAAGATAAAATATCTACCTTTTTAGCAACAGTTGCAATAGAGTTATTGGTACTGAAATTAATTACCGGAGCACCTGAAGCACCTTTTTTGGTGGTAATTAAAATTACCCCGTTCGATGCCCTCGAACCATAAATGGCTGTTGCATTTGCATCTTTTAAAACGGTAAAGGTTTCAATATCATTCGGGTTTACCAATGATAGCGGACTCGGCGCATTCCCAATTGAGTTTCCGCTGAAAGGCACCCCGTCTATCACCACCAAAGGATCGTTGCTGGCATTAAGCGATGCACCACCGCGGATACGAATGGTACTTCCCACACCTGGCTGACCGCTGTTGGAAACGATGTTAACCCCTGCTACCTTACCCTGGATAAGCTGCTCGGGTGTTGTAATGGTACCTTTTTGAAAATCCTTGGCATTAACCGTAGTGATAGATCCGGTTAGGTTTTTCTTTTCGGCAGTACCGTAACCAATTACCACAACTTCGTTGAGTTTTTGTGCATCGGGCACCAATTGGAAATTAACAGTAGCATTTGCCGAAACGCTAACTGTTTTGTCGAGGGTTTGATAACCGATAAAACTTGCAGATACAGTTATAGAACCGTTTGATAATCCTGCCAGTTTAAAAACGCCATTCGCATCAGTTGATGTACTTCTGGTTGTTCCTTTAACAATTACGGAAGCACCAGGTAATGGCAAGCCGGTTTCATCAAGCACTTTACCAGATACCGATCCGGTTTGTGCTTTTACCATTAATGCTGAAAAAACTAACAGCACCAAAAGCCCCTGTTTTAACAGGTAAAATACT
This sequence comes from Pedobacter ghigonis, assembly GCF_903166585.1. Taxonomy (GTDB): domain Bacteria; phylum Bacteroidota; class Bacteroidia; order Sphingobacteriales; family Sphingobacteriaceae; genus Pedobacter; species Pedobacter ghigonis. Next base: position 465,495 of record NZ_CAESCM010000002.1, on the reverse strand, counting down.
CTCATATTTGAAGCTCGTTTAAGTATAAAAATTTGGTTAAATATTATAGTGATTTACACATAGGCCTAATTTACAGCACATAATGACATTTCAAAATTTATTTAAAAAATATATTTAGAGCCATTTTTTAGCCGAAAGTTTTAAGCTGAAAAATTCATTTTTAGACATAACTAAATTCAACGTTAAATAATTGTTAATCATTTAAACATCTAATTATCAATATTTTACAAATGTTAAATTTTAAATTACAGTGTATTTTTTACACTAAGCTATTTTTAACCAATTTTTCGGGAACGTTCCCGAAAAATCAGGATCATTTTGAAGTCAATTTTCGGGAACGTTCCCGAAAACGGGTCAGAATTCTGCGTATTTTACACTAAGTGTCGATTTTTTTTGAATTTTTTGAGTTAAAAAAAGAGGAGATTTTCGGACCGTTTTTTAGACTGCTGAAGTCGAATTTCTCTTGATGATTTTAGAGGTTAAAACCACCTCATTTGGAGTGTTTTTATTGGCATTGCTATCCAGGATTGAGAAGAGTAACCGCGCAGCTTCTTCCCCTATTTCGGTAGCCGGCTGGGTAATGGTGGTGAGCGATGGATTGAGTAAGGGGGCAATCTCCAAACTGGAGAAACTGATCACCTTTAAATCAGTCGGGATATTGATCTTTAAATCGTAGCAGGCATAGTAAGTGGCAAATGCCAAACGTTCTACCGAAGTAAAAACACCATCGGGTTTTAATCCGGTTAATGCTTCTTTAATAATGATGCTGTTTTCTTCGTAACTATTGCTGCAATCTACAATCAGATGTTCATCAAAAGGAACCTGGTGTTTGGCGAGTGCATCGATATAGCCCTGCATACGGGTTTTACCGATAGATAAACTTTTATTTACCACCAGATAGGCAATACGTTTACAGCCTTGTTCTATCAGGTGTTCGGTAGCCAGAAAACTGCTGTCGTAATCGTTGGTAATTACACGCGGGGTGTCAATATCTTCGTAAATCCTGTCGAAAAATATCAGAGGCAGCCTTTTTGTCCCAAATTTATTCAGGTAATTGTGATCGTTGGCCTCGCCTGATACAGACATGATAATACCATCGGCCCTGCCATTGTGCAGGTGACGGATAAAAGTAACCTCCTTTTTGTAATCATCATCAGTTACATAAATGAGGATATGGTAACCGTTTTCGCGTGCTACCCGTTCTATACCATGTATGGCCTGCGAGAAATAATTGTTGGCCAGTTCGGGTACTATAACCGCAATGGTTTTACTTTTTTGCTCGCGCAGGTTACTGGCGTAGTGGTTAGGCTGATAGTTTAATTCTTTTGCTTTGGCTAGTATGCGCTCTTTGGTAGCCACGTTAATGTCGCTATTATCCCTGAAAGCGCGCGAAATTGTTGACGTTGATAAATTTAAAGCCTTCGCTAACTTCTTAATATTAATACTATCCATTTTTGGCCATTAAATTCAATTAACCTGAATTAATGCTGTAAATATAAAGCATTAAAATCCTAAATAATTTATAAGCACTGCAAATTATCTGTTTAGTGAGGCTAAAAAAATTTAAGAACACCTGAGTTAGCAAATGAAAACTGTGTTAAATTAGAATGATTTTTTATGGATTTCCCAATAAATTATATCATTTTTAAAGTCCTGAACTAACAAATAAATATTTACTTTTTTAAAACAAAAAGCATATTTAATGTATTAATAGTTAAAGGTTAATGATCATGTTTGCTTTTACAAAGTGTAAAGAGAACTGAATGGAAATAAAACTACAAAATGGGAAATAAGAAAATACTCATTGCAGACGATGACGAAGGCATTGTTGACGCTGTGACGATGATTTTGGAAGTGATGGGCTATGATGTTGATTATACTTATGACGGCGGGGCGGTAATTGATGCGGTAAAAAATAAGCCAGATTTAATTATGCTTGATATCTGGATGAGCGGTTACGACGGAAGGGATATCTGCAAGCAATTAAAAAACGACCCGCAATACAGCGGAATTCCAATTCTGATGATTTCGGCCAGCAGGGATATCAGACAGTCGGCTATGGATGCCGGTGCCAACGATTTTATGGAAAAACCTTTCGAAATGGATTCGTTGCTCAATAAGGTAGATCATCTTTTAAACTAAGCGTCTTTCCATTATTGATCTAACGCTTTAAAATAAATGCGCTCTGGCAACTGCTTAAATACAAATTCGGTTACATGGCAAAGCCAAAGCCTGTGGTTTTTAACTTCGCCTTTAAAGGTTTCCAGTATATAATCGCCACCACCACCCAGGTTTTCGTCACGAACGTAAACGAGCTCTAAAATTTCGGCCTGCTCAAAATGCTGATCTGCCATCAGCAATTTACATTCGGCTGCTGAAGCAGCAATCCAGTTTAACAAATCATCAGCTCCCTCAACCATTTGCAGGTCGCCCAGTGCTCCAGCCCATTCGGGAATATCGGCATACCATTCGTGTTTTGCATTCTTATAAAAGCGGATCGATCTTTCCATATTTTGTAAAGAAAAAAAATCTAATCCTATAATGCTAAAAAAAATAGCGAAATTTAGGCAAACATTAATCCCCGCTACCCTAGTTATAGTTGTTTTTAATCTGCAACTCACATTAGGGTTTACTGTGGATTATTTTTAGCATTCATGTCGGAAGAAAGCAATACGGTTTTAAGGAAAATAATCCACATTGATATGGATGCTTTTTACGCATCGGTAGAACAGCGTGATTTTCCCGAATACCGGGGCAAACCCATTGTGGTTGGAGGCAAACCCGATAGTCGGGGTGTGGTGGCTACCGCAAGTTACGAAGCCCGTCAATTTGGAATCCGTTCGGCCATGTCGTGCAGTAAAGCTTACCAGTTATGTCCTACAGCTATTTTTGTATATCCTCGTTTCGATGCCTATTCGGCTGTTTCGCAAGCCATCAGGGAAATATTTAGCCGTTACACCGATCTCATTGAGCCTTTATCTCTTGATGAAGCCTATCTGGATGTGACCGAAGACAAACTGGGCATTGGATCTGCAATTGATATTGCGCAGTCGATTAAGGATGCCATTAAAAATGAATTGAATTTAACCGCTTCAGCCGGGGTATCTGTTAATAAATTTGTAGCTAAAGTAGCTTCTGACATGAATAAACCAGATGGTTTAACGTTTATTGGCCCATCGAAGATTAAAGCTTTTATGGAAAAGCTCCCAGTTGAAAAGTTCTTTGGTGTGGGTAAAGTAACTGCAGGCAAAATGAAGGCCATGCAGCTAAATACGGGGGCGGATTTAAAGCAATTAACCGAATCGCAGCTGGTTGCACAGTTCGGTAAATCGGGTAGGTTTTATTACAAAATAGTTCGCGGAATAGACGAGCGACCGGTACAAGCTCACCGCGAAACAAAATCAGTCGGTGCTGAAGATACGCTTTCGGAAGATACCAATGATGATGCGGTAATGCATGATTTATTGAAACAGATTAGTGAAACCGTTAGCAAACGTCTGGAAAAATATCAGTTGAGTGGTAAAACAGTTACTTTAAAAATAAAATTTGCCGATTTTAAACTCATAACGCGGAGCAGGTCGTTTTCTACACCTATTTACCAGGCAGAGATAATGTATAAGGAAGCGGTTAAGCTTCTTGAAGAAGCTGACTTGGGTGCATCGAAAGTGAGGCTGCTCGGTATTACTTTGTCGCGCTTTTATGAAGACGGCCCCGTTGAAAAACCAGAAAGCAATCAGCTGGAGTTTGAATTTTAGTTTGCCGCTGTGGTTTTACCATATAAGGCATGTAAGCGCATTTAGTTTTATCGTTTAATCTAAGCGCGACAGAGTCGCGAAGCTAAAATGAGCGCAAGCTGAAAACTAAATAAAAAAGGTCCTGCACTAATGCAAGACCTTCGATTGTTAATTTAAAGGGTAATAAATTAAATCTTATTTGGCTTTTAGTTTATCGGCAAACATTTTCATGTAAAAACCACCGATTACACTACGTGCTTTAAAATTATCGCGGATACCTGTGTTTGAATCATAGAAATCGTTTAATGGTACTCTCGATTCTGTTTCTATAGCATGTTTATAAACCGGATGTACCAAAGCTTCAAACTCTGCTCTTGTTGGGGCAAACGTAGCTGTCCATAAAATCCAGTCGTTTTTGGTGTAAGCTTTTCTGCTATCCAATGGAATACCGTACCTGTTTTGTTTGGTTAAGTAATATTTGGTTTCAGTATCATAAATTTTCTGCGGGAAGAGATTTAAATCTAAAACCTTATCCCATACCAGGTTGTATTTCTGGCTCCAGGTGTTTTTATTATCGAAGGTTAAAGCGTAATGATCTCCTGCATCGGCCATTTCCATCCATTTTGGTACCATGCTTTCGGCAATATCGCGGTATTTTTTAGCAACGTCTGTATAACCTAAAGTTTGTGCCATTTGCGCATAACAGGCAATACCCACAATAGCTTTTACCGATAAGTTGGCGTTACGCGCCAGGTGACCGGCAAAATCATCGGTACACAATTGTGTTTTTGGATCTAAACCTTCTTTGGTTAAATAATCAACCCAGGTAGTTAATGTTTTCCAATGTGCTTTGGCGTAGTCGGCATTTCCTTGTGCCTTAGCAATAGCTGCAGTTAGGATAATCATATTGCCCGATTCCTCAACCGGCATTGGCTCGCCATAAGTTTGGCCATTTGCCAAAGGATAGGTCCCTAAATCGTGTGCAGCCCAAGGGTGAGGATATTTTCCGCTTTCGCTGAAATAGAAAATACCATTTAGCATACCCTGCAACAATTGTGGATTATAAATCAGGTATAATGGAGCTGATGGATAAGTTACATCAACGGTATTGATAAATCCACCGCTATTGTTCTCTTTTGATAGCCATAAAATTTCGCCCTGCTGGCTTTTCACTAATGTGTGGGCGGCAATACTCTGGCGATAAGCTAAGACACACAAATCGGCATATTCTTTTCCTCCCGATTTTAATGCATCGGCATATACTGCTTTATTAAAGGTTTCGCATTTGGCAATTACAGATTTATATTCGTTAGCCGCCGCTGTTAACTGACCTTCGATGGTTTCCTTACCCGAAGTATTCCACCATGGCCTTAAATTCTGGTTAAAGTATTGTACCGAATAAATCTCATCGTAACCCAGTTCAACAAATTTTTCTACAGCCGATTTACCTACATTGCCAAAAGGAATAAGGGTATTTAGCGCCAGCATTTTACCTTGTTTAGCTGTTGAGGCAGCATTGCCGTTTCTGAAAGCATCGGCGGCATCTTTTTCGGCAGTTACAAACTGAATGGCATTGCTGGTTTTTGGTGCAGCAACGTAAAAATACCCCCAATCAATCCGCATATCATCACTTGCTTTCTGAAGCACAGGTTGCTCTACAGTACCGGCTTTTAAAACCGACAATTTTGGCGTGTTGTATTTGCTGGTAGTTACCTCTTGCGAAGGTCTGTAAACCGCAATATTGGTTGATGCACTTAAATAAACCTTAACCTGGTGTGTTTTGCTATCGTTGGCTTTTACCTGGTAAGAAACGTAAGAAACCGGACGTGCAAACAAACCTAAATCGTTCATTAACAATGGCGATGTAAAGGTTACTTTTAAATCGATTTTGCCACAGGTAAAGTTGTAGATGGTTTGTGTAGCATTAATATCAACACTTTTTTGTTTAGCCAGCTGTACTTTTTCTGCGTTATCTTTTAATTTATCAACCAGGCCGAAATCGAGGTAGCGGCCACCTGCTGTGTTAATTAAATGAATGGCAATTACATTGGAACCAGCTTTTAATGTATTTTTATCGCTGTTGCTCAAGGCAATGTACTGGAAGGTATTTGTCCAGCCTTCTTTGGTATATACTTTCTTGCCGTTCAGGTAAACCTCAATGTTATCATCGTGGTTTATTTTTAAAAACAGTTCGTTTATTGATTTCGGGTTGGCAACATTAAATGTTCTGCGCACCCATATATCGTGCGATTTCCATAAGGTTTTAACGGTTTTTGCATCATCGCCAATAGGTGCTGCACCGATTTGCCAGCTAGCAGCGTTATAGTGTTCTGCTTTCCAGTCGCCCTGTGGTTCGGTTTCGGTATAATTTACCTGAAAGCCCTTTTCGTCAGATGCAGGTACTATGGTTTTGTAATTCGTAGCTTCTTTACCCAAAAAGCGGTAAATCCCGCCGTCTACATTAATAAGCCCCAAAAGTGAATGCTCGGCACCTGTCCAGTGCTGGGTAGACGATTCGTTTAATTTATCAGTATTAGACCAGATGCTGAAATAGGTATTGTGCGTAATTAAGGGATAAGCTGGTGCCTTTCGGTCCTGCGCTTTTAGCAAACCACCTGCAAACATGCAGCCCAGTAAGCCTAAAAATTTTAAAGTTTTGATTTTGTTCATAATGTGTGTATTGAAATTTATATTCCGGTTAGAAACAACGTTAGTTAAACGTTTTACTAAAGTATAAAATATAATTTAAATAGAAGAGAGAATTCAGGTTTTTAATTGTCTAAATGACAATTAAATTTAAACTATTGATCTCTGAAAAAATCTTCCCAAAAAAAATACATGAAGTTTTTAGGCCTCATGTATTTTCAAATGGTGTGGAGAGAATATTAACTTATGGTTGTTTTTTATTGATTGTCCACTCGGCAAGCTGGAATATACGGCTTCCCCTGTTCGATTTGATGTAAAGCCTGTAAAACTTATAGGCAATGTAATTATCGAAGTGGAAAAGTTTTGTCTGTTTCCTGCTTACGCCACTGTTCTCATTGGCCCATGGACAAACTGTTACGGTGTGCAAATCGGTAAACTGAATACCATCCAGCGAGCCCTGTAAAATCCAGTACCTTGGGTCGCGGTCGGCTGCATCGTTCCCCGAAGTCATGGTGTAGGCACCAACCACCTGTGGTGTATTAAGTTCGAAAGTACAGCGTTGCGTCCCATCAAAACCTGCCTGTAAGAATTTTGTATTGATGTCCTGATCTACAAGTTTACTAGAGCCTTCGGCAGAATTAGGACCTGCACCGGCCTCCAGGTTAACCGAAAACTTACCACCAATGGTTTTCATGTAGTTTTCGCCATATTTGGTCGGGTCGAAATTCGGATCGACAACTTTTAAATTGATCTCTTTGGTTGCAGAGTAGCCCTGTCCGTTACGGATGGTTAAAATTACGCGGTAAGTACCCGGAAAGCGGTACACGTGTTTAGGCGAAACTTCAACCGAAGTACTGTCATCGCCAAACTGCCATAGCAAAGATTTATAATTTTTTGGGTCGGCTGTAAACTGTACCTCCTGGTATTTTGCCGGATCCGGTATTTTATAATCGAAAGCTACCAGTGGTTTGGGCTCTTCCACTACGGGAACAACCTCCTCGGTATCGCTGTTTTTGCATTTTACCGTTAACACAACGATAAGCAGTAAAAGCGCACAGATGTTGAATAATCTTTTCATGTTACTTTTCATATCTATTTATGTTTATGGGGTTGGAAATAATTGTGTTCTTGGAATAGCACGTTTACCCGTTATACCGGCCGATGGCACTTCGTACTCGAGGTAAGCCTGCTGGCCACCCACATTTTCGCGGTGGTGTGCTTCAATTCTGTATCTGATACCACGTTCTAAACGAATAGTAGCCTTTCTTTCAGGTTTATCCCACTGTGTGGTGTAATCGTCGATAATGGCCTTACCATTAATATATAAACGCGATCCATCATCCCAACGGGTTTGATAGAAGATATAATCGCCCCTTACAGGTGCCAAAAATTCGCCGGACCATTTTGTGGCAAAATTATCACGGCTTAAAGCTGTACCAGAAGTATTTTTCACGTTATCCGGCCAACCATCGCCCGAAAATTCAATCGTACCATCAACGCGGGTAGCAAAAGGCTCACGCCCGTCATCTGGTGCCAGCTGGGTATTGGTATAGTATTTGGCAATTAAACCAGTACCGTTGCCGATAATCGGCGAGTTGTTATCAAGATTTACACTCGGTTCTATTACCACAATTACCTTACCTTTTGTAGGGTGAATTACGTGGTTGGTATTATCGCTAAGGCTTAATGCAAAAGCGAATTTCTTATTGGCTACAATGTTGGCATCGAAAACCGGCCATGGAATAGATAACCTCACGGTAGCACTGCTTGCACCGGTATTAAACCTTACCAAAGTATCGAGCGTAAAATCTTTAGCTGCAAGGTGAACGGCGTTTGTAAGCGTACCTGCCGAAAGCAAGGTAGCAATGGTATCGATATTATCTTTAACCTTAACATTAAATGCTGTTGTGGGGGCATTATCCAAACTGATAATTAATGGAATGGTAACTCCTGCCGGACCTACCTGATAATTTGGCCCCTGAACAACGGTATAGGTACCACCGCCCTGGAAAGTAAGGTAATGTACATCACTTTGTTTCAGTAAATCGGATGTGTTAATCACCACAAGAATAGTAGATTTACCGTTTGCAATTTTATTGCCTTTGCCCGGTGCCGAAAGCTTTAAAGCGAAAACCACTTTCTTACCTAAATAACGCTCCAGTACCGACCTGCGTACAATGGCAATTCCTTCGGCATTATCGGTGCCATAAGCCACATTAATTACGTTAGGATATTCTACTGCTGCCGAAGGCATTAATATTGCGTTGGTTAAACCTCCGTTACCGATTAACTGGGTAACCGTATCGTTATTTAGGGTTAGGCCCACCTGGAAAGCTTCTTCAGCCATACCCGAAAGGGAAATTTTGAAGGGCACTTTCACAAACTGGTTATCCATGGTTACATTACCAACTACAATGCCCTCGCCTGTAATACTTTTACCAGCCGGATCGGGTATTTTCAAATCTTCTATCTGCGATTCTTTACAAGAATAGGCACCAACAATGATGGTTAAACCCATTAGCAGGGAGTATATAATTTTTTTCATTTTTGATATTTTTAAATGATCATCAAAATTTTATTGATCTAACCAGACTCTTCCGTCAAGCGCCCAGGTTTGCTTGTTGGCTATTTTTAACCAGTTAATCATCTGAACGGGTATATCTGATGTTTGGGGCACCAACACCGCCAAAGTACTGGCAGATGGCGGACAGATCAAATCGTTAAAGTTTTCCCAAACGTATGCTCCCTGCAATTTGAAATCGCGGGCCTGCGAGGAAAGATCGATCATTTTATCGCCGTTTCCATCAGTAGCAGGCCAGTAACCAACTAAGTAATTGTAAGAAGGATGACTTTGATCAATAGCGGTTTCGCAGGCATATTGCTGAATTACACCATCTGGTACGCTTAGCTTAAAGAAACGGATATCGGTAACATATACATCGGGTTCTCCGTGGCCCTGGCCATTTAAATAACCCAGCTTAAGTGCGTTCGAATTGGCTAACGAACCTGAAGCCGTAATTTCTACCTCGTTGTTAAAAGTACCGTTTGTATAGGTACGGATAAATCTTTGACTACCGCGTTGCTCTAATTTAACGGAAAGATTTTCCCAACGGCCCTGAATAAGGTCGCCGCCTCTGCATTGTTTATAATCGCCATCTTTGGTACCTCTCCACTCGAAATACCAGTAGCGGTCTTCGAGATAAATTACCCAACCCACACTTGGGTGCCCGCTCGACCATTCGTTCCGCTTACCCAAAATACTTGGCCAGAAAAACTGCTCTTTGTTTTTTTTCACCTTAAGCTCTATGGTCATTTTAGTGGTATCGTCTATGTTATAAACGCTTGCATCTGCCGGTGCAATTTCTGCCCTGATGTTTTGTCCAACCAGCTTAACTGTTTTACCCAGATAACGGTTACCGGTAAATGGCTTTACGAGGATTCTTTTCTTATAGCTTGCACTGTAATAGATCACAAATGCATTATTGGCTGTTTTACTAAAAATGGTTTGATCATCAGCATTTGGTGGAAGTGTAAATGCACCGCCATCGCTCGAAGCAATTACGACCAGCCAGTCTTCGTTTGCGTAGTTTTTACGTTTCTTTAAAGCGGTGATAATCTCTCCTACTCCAGCATCAAATTTCTCGATAGCTGCTTTATAGGCAGGAAATGAATTATCGTAACCAGACGCGATACCGGCTTTATCTACATCGGTAAAATGCCCCACAACTACAGAGGCTGTATCGGTATTCAGCTGATTAATTACCGCTGCCTTTACCTGATCATCGCCAGCTACCAGATCGCTGATATCGGCACCGGTGGTTAAGCTCTTAAACACCGCCGATGAGGTATAAGCCGCAATTTTAGTCTGCGGCCTGCTTTCTTTAATCCGCTTAAAAATAATCGGATAGTTCTGCAGGTTATTATTGGTAAGTGCATCATCGTTTACCAGGCTTTTGGTTTTCTTTACCCCAGTTAACATGTTTGCCCAATTGCTGGCATTCTGTGTAGACTCGGGCTCATTTAAGGCCACCCAACTGTAAATAGAGGTTGGCAGTAAAGCGGTAATATTCGGGATATTGGCCGCAGCTACCGATTGTCCTCTTGCCCCATCAACAACCAGATACAAAACCTTACGGCTGCCGTATCTTACCTTTGTGGTATCGGTACCATCTTTAGCGGTAAGCGTTCTATCGAAATCTTTGTTACAAGAAAATATGGCTGTTGTAATTATTGCGGCCATTAAACCGATCAATAATTTATATTTTTTCATTATGCTCATCTTAATTTATATTTAACTGGGCTTATTCAATAGTTACTCTTACAATATTGTTATAGGGCTGATTATCGAAACGGTTAAAGCCACCGATCAGCAATAATGCTTTTTTTCCATCCGCAGATTTGGTTTCAACCACATCCGACAGGTTTCCGGAGAATGGGCCTGTGGCATTATATCCGGGTGCAAGTAAACCTGCTGCGGTAAGCACCATAAAACCATTACGGGTTACATTATTGTATTTTTTAAAACCTCCGCCTACTACAATCAGGCCGCCTGTAATTTGACGTGCAAAACCAGGATAGCCACCTTCGAATGATCGAGCGCTAAACGATTCGTCTAAGCTTCCGTCTTCGTTAATCAAGGCTATTCCGTTTGCAGGTTTGCCATTGTAGCGGGTAAAAGTTCCGGTAATTAAATACTTGTGGGTAGTAGCATTATAGGTAAGGGAGCCGATACCATTATCTACCCCGCTACCCGGGTTAAAGCTCTGATCTACCGTTCCGTCGGCTGCAAGCCTTAAGATCCTTACGGCAGGTTGCCCGTCGAAAGTATTGAAATTACCAAAAATCATTAGTTTTTCCAGGTTAGCGGCATCGGTGTGCATGTAGGTATCGATAGGTCCGTTGGCACTTACGTTACCTTTATTGGTTCCGGTATTGAAACGGAAGGTTTTATCCAGTGAACCATCGAGGTTAAACCTCAAGATCTGGCGGATTTCGGTACTATCCAGAATAACCGTATCGCGTGTAAAATCGTAATTATCTTTATCGTAAGTACGTTTTACATAGTACCTGAAATTACCTGTTGCCAGTATTTTTCCCTGGTGCGGATAAATGCGGTTGATAAATTCGTTTGTACCGCCATTAAATTTGGGAAACCATTTTTGGGTAACCGTATCGGTTAAGGTTGGTTTCTTTTTGGTTTGTATTTTAATGGTATCAATTGCTCCGTTAGGGTATAAACTGGTAATGTTGCTGATGTTTTCGGTACGCTGGTTGTAACCGCTAAAGCCTCCGGCAATGATAAACCTGCCGCCAATTTCGATTACGCGCGATAATGAACCATTCGCTCCTCTGCCCGTTCTGAAAGTACGGTCGTAATCGCCGTCTAACGATGTTCTGGCAATGCGGTTAATGTTGGTAATAATCCCCTTATTATCGTAGTTGTTAAAGGCACCGATTACCAGCGCACGGCCATCCAGCATTTCGTAAAACTGGCTTACATAACCATTTGTACCAGAGGTTGCTTTCCAGGTGATATCATTTTTGATAATGCCTGTTACTGTAAACTGCGGACCAAGTATTAACTGATCGCCAATGGCAATTGAAGTAATACCTGTACTTCCGGCATCGGGTACTTTAACCGTAATTTCGGTTGCAGTTACGCTTAATACCTGCGCTTTTTCGCCGTTAAACATAAAGGTTAACTGATCTTTATATGGCAAAAGCCCGGTGGCCTTAACGGTAACCGTTGTGCCTACAATACCTTCTGCAGGTACCGGCAGTAAAGTTTGGCTCATGCCTATACCCAATGCGGCCTTTCCATCTGCATATGGATCGCTACCCAATTCTTCTTCTTTTTTACATCCCTGAATAACTAAGGAGCAAAGAAAAAATACGATTAGCATGTATTTTATTTTTTTCATGTTTTTGTTCTTTTAAAATTACAACAGGCTAATTATTTGTTACTTGGTGTTAAACCGGTATTATACACGTCGTTAAAAAACTCGTAAAGGCTAAAGCCGAGGTAGGCACCCTGGTAGCGCAGGCTGTGTACCATGCCATTGGTTGGCTTAATATCTGAGGACGCGATATAACTGATGTACCAGTTGTCGTTCGGTTTCGAAATATCGGGGATATAAGAAAACACCAGCTGCCTGTAACCGATATACTTAATACCATTGGCGCTGTTATAAACCACTCCTATGTTTGATACATCATTATTGTAATCGTAATGAAGGGCACCTGGGTAAATGCTTTTTAAATCCATATCAATCTGCGGATAATCTTTTAATGCATTTACTCCCTTAAACATATAGCGTTGCAGGTATTTGCGCCAAATTAGCGGACTAATCTGATCAAGGGTTTTTACGGTATCTTTTCCAGCTTCGTAAAGCAGTTGGTTTAAGGATAATAACCTCGGGTTTTTATTCCTGTCGTTGGTATGGATATCTCCGATTGTTCTTTTAATCACATCGTCGTCGAAAGCAAAAAAGGTAAAGTTTTCTTTACTAAACTGATCTTCCATACCGGCCAGCTTAACAATTTGTGCTACGGTATCGAACGGAACTTTTTTATCTTTCAGGTATTGCAACATATTGCCCTGATAATCGGGATTGGCCCTACCGCCATCTATATAATATTCGTCACGTTTACAAGCGTTTAACAAGAGTAAAAGTGCCGCACATATCATCATTAGCTTTTTCATATCTTCTTCTTAATCTTTTTAATCAAATTAATTACCGCCGTTAACCCAGTACTCATTCAGTACCATAAAGGGGTTATTGTTTAATGCACCAGAATTTATTGGCCAGGTCCAGGCACCGCGGCTAAATTTATCAGCCGTTAATACATTATACGACCACTGGTTGCTTAAAATCCTCTTGGTACGTACCAGGTCGAAATAATGGTGACCTTCGCCAATCAGCTCTCTTGATCTTTCGTAAAAGATAAAATCTTTAAGGGCCGAACCTCCGCCACCAGTATATTTGGAAGCTTGTGCACGATCTCTAACCATATTTAGGAGTTTGATAGATTCTGCATCTTCGCCTAAGTCTGCCAGTGCTTCGGCAGCCAGTAGTATTTCGCCACCATACCTGAAAACCATAAAGGTGTTATCGGGGTTGGCATCTTCCTCTCCTGTTGAAAATGAATTTTGTGCAAACTTCAGCATCATGAACTTTCCGTTATCGGCAAAAATATCTTCGTTAAACCAGCTTGTAATCCGCTTGTCGCTACCATCCTGAAAGAGTTTCTGCATGTATTCTCCGCGGTAGTAGGCAAAACTTACACGGTGTGTATATTCTGGTCTTTTGTACGGATAGTGTAGAAACATATCGGCAATCGGCGCAATATTTGCGTTTGCATCTCCGTAGTTAATACTGCGGTAAAACTCAAATAAGCTCTCGTCTGAACGGCCTTTTACAACTGTTGCCCATTCGTTAATTGGCAATAAACGGTAAGCATTACTTGCAATAAGTTCTTTACCTAAATCGGCTGTTTCCTGATAATATTTCTGGGCATTGTTAGGATCGAAACCTGCATTCCACATGTTCATTTCCATCATTAATGCCACAATACTGCCCCTGCTTGCACGTACACCTTTTAATGATGGGTCGGTGTAAGTCCAGGCGATACTGTTTTTATAAGTTTTTAAATCGGCGATGCACTTGTTCAATACCGAAACAAAGTTTTCTCTAGGCTGTGCGGCAGAGTGAAATGCATCGGTATAGTACACCACGTTGCCATATAAGCGCACCATAGTGAAATAGCTGAGCGAGCGGATAAATGCTGCTTCGGCCTTGAACGAATTTTTCTCGGCTTCTGAAACGCCGGGAACGCCTTCATCCAATTTGGCTATTAAAATATTTGCACCCTGAATGGCCTGGTAATACGCAGTCCAATCGGTAATGCGGCTAAAGTTGTAGAAATCCCATGGCCTGCCTCCGGAAATTAAAAACAAGATGTTGTTTTTACCTAAAATTTCTACAAACTCACGTGCAGGTGCCAAATCCGACTGACTTTCGTAAAGTACTTCGCCCGAACGGTACTCGCCGGTTGCACCAACAAAGTGTGTTTCGTTGTATTTGCCAAAAACAATGCGCGATAAATTATAAATGTTGGCCACCACGTCTTCTTTTGACTGGAAGAAATTGTTTCCCGTTAATTTATCGAGAGGCTGTACATCTAAAAACTTTTTACAGGAAGGCAAACAGAAAGTTGCCGCCATAATTATAGTATAAATGATAACTTTTTTCATAATAATATTGATTAGTTGCCTGTATTAAGTTCTAAGTTTAAACCAAGGTTATAAGTACGTGGTACAGGGTAACCATTCGAAATATCGCGACCTAATGTGGTTACGTTCTCAGGGTTAGGCCCACTGTATCTAGAAAAGGTAACCAGGTTATTGGTCGAAGCGTAAATCCGCAATTGGTTAAGTCCGAATCTTCTGATCCATTTTTTATCGAACATGTACGAAAGCGTTACGTTGCTCACTTTCAAATAGCTTCCGCTTTCCTGCCAAAGGGTTTGGTCGGCACGCAAAGGCTGAATCTGATCGAACCGGGCATAATCATAAGGGTAAGGGTATTTGGCTACATCGCCTGGTGCTCTCCAGATATCCAGATCATTTAAAGGCACTACCGAAGTTTGCGAGAAAGGGTTACGCATAATGGCAATCCTATCGGCCAGGGCATTGTTTAAAATGGTACGGTCTGCAGTGTAGGTTGCATACACGTTTAAGCCCCAGTTTTTATACCTGATATTGGTTGATAAACCTCCTGTAACCAATGGTTGCGAGTTACCTGTAATTTCGTAATCGCGGCTATCTAAAATATAATCGCCGTTTACATCTTTAATAATCGGATCGCCACCTAAGAAAAACTGGCCATTGCTCTGGTATCTTTTCCCCGTAACCGGATCTACAGGCACATCGGCATCGGTGCTGTAAACACCCTGGTTAATTCTTAAATAGTTAGATAAGGTATTTCTACCCACACGGAAAACATTGTGCTGTAAATAACCCGAACCATCGAACCTGATGTACTGGCCATTATATTCGGCCGGAAGTTTTAACAATACATCGCGGTTTAATGCGCCGTTTACCGATACTGAAATATCGAGGTCTTTGCTTACTACCGGTCTAAAAGTTACCATTAGCTCGCTACCATAGTTGGCAATACCCAAATCGTTACTGGCCAGTTTGTTAAAGCCTGTCGTATTTGACAAGAACCTATCGAACAACAGGTTATCTACCTTTTTATAATAGGTATCGAAGTTTAGCGATAACCTGTCGTTAAACAAACCTAAATCGAAACCAAAGTTATACTGGGTAGTTGTGGTTGGCTTAAGGTTCGGGTTCGGAACCAGGTCGTAATTGATACCAATAGTAGGGTTATTGTTGAAGTTACCGTTAAGGTTATAAATACCATAAATGCTTTGCAGGTTTCCGGTTGGTACAATGTTTTGTCCCCAGGTTAACCTCAAACTACCATACGATAACCATTTTGAATCGACTAACCAGTTTTCCTTGTTAAAATTCCACCTTAAACCTACTGATGGGTTTTTAGAATATGGGTTCTCCAATCCGCTTGATGAGGTACCATCTAAACGGTATGAAAATTCGGCCACATATTTTTTATCGTAATCGTAAGAAAGTGATCCGGCAAACGATGCAATGGTTGCATTTCTGTAATTGCTCAATACACCACCACCTCTTGAGTTGTAGGCATCGTAACCTGTTGGACCCTGAAGCTGATCGTTAGGTAATCTTTCCTGACGGGTAATACCTGCCTGTGCCCCTTGCTTATAAATCTCGTTAAAGGTGTTTACGAAAATGTTGTGTTTTTCGCCGAAAGTTTTGGCGTAGGTAATACCATTACGGTTGTATAGCTGAAAGTTTCTGCCTACGTAATCGTATAGTTTAGCATACTGGCCATTGGCAGCAGCCGGTGTAAATGTTGATTCGGTATCGGAAGTGTAATCGTAACTTAAAGTAGAAGAAGCCGCCAAACCTGGTATAAATTCGTAACGCGCTTCTACGTTGGTACGTAAGTTCCTTGAATTGTTATCGTTTAAAGTTTGTAAAGCCGATAATACCCCACCCGATGCCTGATAGAAAGATGGAGGCGGCAATAAAGTAGAAGCCTGGCCATTGGCAGCAACACCCGATTGAAGTAAACCTACCCCATTACCTTTATTTTGCTTACCTACCGAACCGTTAATGAAACCAAAGAACCTGAATTTTTCGTTTGGTTTAAACTCCATGTTCATGTTCAGGTTGTAACGGTCGTAACCTGTATTTTTAATTACCCCTTTTTCGGTATAGTAACCTACGTTGGCCTTGTAATTAAAGGTGGGGTCGCCACCATCTAAAGCCAAGTTGTGACTCTGGTTGTAGGTGGTTTGATAAAATACGCTCTGCCAATCGGTAGAGTTGTTCCAGTATGCATTTAAACTATCGGCCAGAAAAGGTGTGTTAGAGATGGCACGGATATCATTTACGTTTTGGGCATTAAGGATAATCTGCTGGATTTTTAACGAACGCTCAGAATTTCCGCCTAATGTTTCGCGCAGTTTAGGTGGCGCATTAACGAAAGCATTGGTTACGTATCTGATACGTGGTACTTTAGAGTTACCCCTTTTGGTGGTGATGATAATTACCCCGTAAGCACCTCTCGATCCATACATCGAAGTTGCCTGGGCATCTTTCAGGATCTGGATATTCTCGATATCTTCTTGCGGGATTAAAGAAAGCGGACTCACACCCGGGCCCTGGCTCTGAAAACCAAACTCGGCAGCTTTATCAGCATCTAAAGGCACGCCATCAATAATGTACAGTGGCGATGTAGGTTGTAAGAAAGATTCGTTACCACTACCCGAAATACTTAAGCTCGAAAGACCACGCACCTGTACCGAACCCCTGAAACCAGGTGCACCGGTATTGTTCTGGATGTTTAAGCCCGGAACCTTACCCTGCAAAAGTTGTTCTACGTTTGATACCGGAATATCCTGAACTTCTTTTGCCTGAATTAAAGTGGCCGAACCTGTAGTGGTTTCTTTACTTCTTTTCTGGTAAGCAACAATAATTACCTCATCAAGCGCCTTGCGGTCTTCGCTAATGGTTACGGTAATATTAGTTGCCCCGGTTATTTTGGTTTTTGTGGTATTAAATCCTAAAAATTTAAATACAAGCGTTCCGCCAACCGGTACATTTACCGTAAACTGGCCTTTACCATTGGTTTGGGTTAAACCTTTATTGGTTTCTTCTAAAATTACCGAAACCCCCGGCACCCCTTGTTTTGTTTCTTTATCGACAACCGTACCATTCACAATGATGTATTTATCCTGCGAATAAGCACTTGTGCCAAACATTATGCATACTATAAGCAATGCATAAAAAAGTATATTTTTTCTCATAATATTAGCGCTAAATGTTGCCTACTCGTTTACAAATTTTGGGTTATCTGTTTTAAAGTGAAATACAATTTCCCAGTCGCCTGCCTTGTAAATGGCGAAATCAACACCGAAATTGGCAATGATACGCCCACCACCGAAAGCACCTCTCGAATAGCTCAGTTCTGCCTTTGCCCTCGAACCGCCAGTGGCGTACGAGGTTGGTATTTCTACCAGTGGAATTGGATAAGCTACATCGTACTGTACATACTTATCGGTTTTCTGCATGTTAAAACCATGGATCATTTTATCCCACACGGTTTCGTTAAAAAATGCAGGATTGATTTCTACCGAATCTTTATTTAAAGCTTTAATCCGCAACGAATGGCCATTACCGCCTGTAAACGGACGGATGTAAACAACCACATCTTTCAGGTCGTTATTGCTTACCAGGTTTTTATTGCTGCTGGCACCAACCACGTTGTTTAAATAAGGGCGGATATAATCCCTTAATTTTTTATCGAGTGGGAATTTAGGATCGGGAGCAGGTAAGCCTGTAAACGCATTAAAATCGTTCGACGGCTCGTAAGGGCGCTCTCTGAATGGCCTGATCTGGAAATCTTTAATTAATCGCTCGCCACCTGTATTTTTAACTTTTACATCGAAAAAACGGGTATCCTGCGAAAAATTGGTACTATCGGTTGGCCTTGGGTTAATGAGCTGATTTGTTGCCGATGCCCACAATATAAACTGCCCTGAAGAACGGATTTCCAATAAAGAATGCTCCTCCAGTTTTCTTTTGGCTTCAATTTCGGCCAGACTTTTTTCTAAACCCGTATATGGAGAAGTCCAAACGTAAGTAGGTACTTTTTTAAAGATATCGCTTACCGGCCTTCCATCTCCATACCTTGCATTTACGATTTCGAAGGTGATTGGGGCTGTTGAGTTATCGCTATTAAAGCCGCCTATTAAATTATTACGGCCAATAATCGGCTCGAGAATTTTATTACTAAAATTTACATTGTTACTTAAGTAATCTTTTTCGTCAGGCAAATTGTATAGTTTTTTACATCCGCTAAAAACAACCAGCGCAAACGCTACAAAAAGATGTTCCTTTTTTAGGATTGACTTCATAAGTTTTTCTAATTTATTTTTTCCGTACTCCATCATCTATTTCGTTTTATTAATTGTCCATTCGGCCAACTGGAATACACCACCACTTCTTAACTCGGTAATATTTACCCTGTAGTACTGGTAGGCCACAGTATTGGTACACCTGAATACTTTTTGCTGATACCTTTCTTCGAAAAAGAAGTTGGTAACGCGATGCAGTTCGGTCCAGGTTACACCATCCTGAGAGCCCTCGTATGTCCAGGCTTTCGGATCTCTTTCTACAGCATCGTTAGCTGATGTTAGCGTATAAACCGACGATACCTCTGGCGTTTTAAGCTTAAACTGCATGGTTAAAAAGCCCTGTAAATCGCATAAAAACTTGGTATGGTCATCGCCATCGATTACTTTTTTAGAGTTCTCGCCACTGGTTGGCCCACCACCATTTTCGCGGTTGGTAGAGAAAGTTCCACCCACGGTAACCATTAAGTTTGGTGGTGGCGGCACAAATGTTAAACGGGTAACAAAGCCATCAAAACCGAAAAGGTGATCGGGACTGACTACATGTACAATTCCGTTTTTAGTGCGGATATTATTAGAAGCAGTTGTACTGGTAGACCAGTTTCTGATAAACTTGCTTTTTTTGGTATTGCTGAATTCGATTACTTCGGGTCCGGCTCCTACCTGGCCCGATGCCGATCCTTTTACCGATTTGGCATGCATGGGGTAAGCAACCTTTACACTGGTTAAATTTAAACCATCCTGTAGTTTTAACGAATCGGTTGGCTTTACCCCCCTAATGATGTAGTAAGAAATCATGGTATCCAACTGTACACCATCAATATTGGCTAAAAACAAAGGATCTTTATCCGATTGCTTTCTTAGGGCATTTAAATTACGTAAAGCCAGCTGAAAACTAGGGTTCGTTACGGCAAACAAAGTCACATTACTATCGGTAAGTGTCTTTTTTAGGCCCATCCTGTCGACCGCTACAATAAGCGAATCGTATATACCAGGCTTGCTTTTTAAATATTCATATATATTCCCTGAAAACGGCGCAGTTTCACCGGCAGCTTCGTAATAGCCTCCGTTCTTTTTACAAGCCGAATACACCAGGGTGAGCAATAAAAGCATGGTTATGGCTCCCGCATATTTTACAAATTTTTTCATCTGATTATATTTTAATGGTGATGAAGCCATTATGAGCTTAAGCATTTCGCATTGCGATTTGAAAGATGATAATGGTTTCATTTCTTTATTGTTTAGCGCCAGTAAGGGTTCTGTGTTAATAAATTATTCTGCAACAAAAGCTTACGCGAAATTGGCCAGTAAATACCGCCCGAATTGATCAGGTTCATAAATTTGGCATCGTTCTGCCTGATTTTATTGTAGCGGATCAAATCGTACCAGCGTTGCCCCTCACCCAATAATTCGCGGTGCCTTTCTTCAAAAATCATTTTGATCAAATCGCCATTCGCATTAAAACTAATAGATGTGCCCGGAACTGTTCTTCGCAGAAGGATGCTCAGCAATTCATTAGCAGCGCCGGTCTGGTCGCCTAAAACTGATAGTGCTTCGGCCCTTAAAAGCACAATATCTTCTAAGCGGGTAAAAATAAGCGCACTGGTAAAGTACCTGAAGTTGGGGTCGGTACTTCCTCCCTGAATTACCTTTATTTTACTGAAAATGGGATATTTACCATTTAAATTGGTAAAATACCGGTCGTATTTCGATTGGCCTAAAGTATCCACCGCAAACCTTTCATCATTTGGCCAGTTAAAATATTTCAGAATCGAATCTTTAGGTAAATAGATATCCGGGATAGCTTTGGTAATAATCGGTTCGGCAAGTGTTAACTCTTCAAGGTGACCAGTTGATGAACCATCAATGTGACCGTAATCGGAGTTAAAGCCAAACATTTGTCTGGTGTTTTTATTGTAGAAAAAGCCATTTGAGTTAGACAGATCGGTGCTCGAAGTAAAGCCACCACCACTTTTGCCATAATTATCTTCTACAAATTTGGCATACTTGGCTACATTCGAATAATCGGCTGTCCAGGCTGCAACATGTGCTAAAACCGCATATGCTGTAACTTTAGTAGCTAAGGCACCACCCCAACGACTTCTGTCTTCGTTGTAATAATTGCTGGGTTGCTGAATGTCCCCTCCACTGTAAATGTAAGGTAAATCGGCTGCGGCCTTTAACATTTCACTTTCTACCCATGCTAAAATCTTGGCTTGGTTTTCACGTGGTTTGTTTTCAAATACCCCTTCATTTGAGGAGATAATGAAAGGCACATCACCCCAGATGCGTACCATGTAGAAATAAGCAAAAGCCCTTAAAAACTTGGCTTGAGCAATATCTACCGTCATGTTGTTATCCGAGTAACGTTTATCGGTAGCCTTTACATGAGCTACGTTTTCCATAAAAACGTTAGCGCCATTTACAATGGCATAAAACCTGGTCCAATCGGAAAGCGATTCTACTACCGGGTAAGATGCATTTAAATTGTTGCTGATAATGGCTTTCAGGTCTTGCCTCTTCGGGCTGGTAAACTCCCCAGGCCTCACGTCGCCATAAATCCAGTGGCTGTTGTTATCAGATAGTGCAGCACGTGTAAGCGCATAAACGCCCATAATACCTGCCCTTGCATCCTCTACAGTATTCCACATGTTTTTCTCGCCCACAACGCGGGTCGAATCGGTTTCCAGGGCTTTATTACAACCCGATAAAACCACTACAGCCAGCAGAAATGTGTATAATATCTTCTTCATCATTGTTGATGTTTTGTTCGTATTGCTTTCCATATTATAATTCCATTTTAACTCCCAGGGTATAGGTTCTTGGTATAGGCTGGCCATAGCCGGTATCAATACCATCGTAACTTACCAGCTCGGGGTCTTGCCCTGTATAAGGGGTAATTACAAATACATTATTAACCGATCCGTATACAAAAAACTTGTTGATTTTGATGTTCTTCTTTTTCAGTACGGTTCCTAAATCGTATCCGATTGAAACAGATCTCAGTTTCAGGAATGAAGCATTTTCCAAAAACAAGTCCTGATCGGTACGGTATGGAATTACAGTGCTCCATGGATTGTACAGCGGGTATTTGCTGTAATCGCCTCTTTTCTCCCAGAAAGTGATTTCTTTTACCGACGATACATCGGTATTGCCTTCGCGGTTTACAAAATCAAAGCGGTTAGCCATATCCTGGTTAATCAGTTTACGGCCCAGGTTGAAATAGAGGTTGGTACCTAAACTCCAGTTACCGTAAGTAAAAGCGTTATCGAAACCACCCGATAAAACCGGTAATGAGTGACCTTTTAATACTTTATCTTTTTCATCGATAATGTTGTCACCATTTTGGTCTTTCCAGCGTGGATCGCCTGCTTTTAAAGGCGTACCATTGTATTTTAAAGGTTGTCCGTTTACTACCGGCACCTGGTTGTTTGCTGTGTAAATGCCTTCATTTTCCAATAACCAATACTGATCTACCGGCTGGCCCACTTTTAAGAACCTGTTGCCAATAATAATTTCATTTAAACCTCTTGGCAATGCAGTTAATTTATTGCTGTTGTGGTTAAAATTAAGGGCCGAATTCCAGGAGAATTTGCTTTGTGCAATTACCAAAGCGCTAATGGTTAAATCTACCCCGGTATTGCTCATGTTCAGGCCACTTTCTATCGATTGCTTGTAACCATACTCAGCATACGATGGAATGCCCACCAACTGGTTTTTCTCTGCTTTGGTATAAAAATCGGCCGATACATGCAGGCGGTTTTTAAGCATCGCCACATCTACGCCGATGTTAAGCTGATCGGAGTACGACCATGGCACACTATAGCCTACCCAACCAAAAGAGTAAGGCCTGGTAAGTACACCAATTGCATTGTAGCCCGGTACCGTTAAGTTTCCGGTATAACCTACTGATGCAGTGTACTGTGGTCCCTGTGCATAATTATCGTAGGTAAAGGTTCTGCCCATTCTACCGGCACTGGCGCGTAGTACCAGATCATCAATCCCTTTGTTGTCTTTTAACAAATCGTTTTTGATGTTCCAGGCTGCAGAAAGTACAGGCGAGTAAAACCAGCGTTTGGTAGGCTGCGCGTTCGATGAACCATCAAGACGCAGGGTACCCGAAACGAAATATTTATCGTTGTACGAATAATTTACCTTACCATAAAATGATAGCAGGTTATCGGCTGTTTTATCTAAAAACCTGTAAGTAAGTTCTCTCGGAAACGCAACTGGTGTTAAATAACCACCGTTAGCGCTTCCGTTGTCATTTAATGGCTTAGAATCAAGCAGGTTAATTTTGATATAATCGTTGGCACCTTTATAAGCATAAGCATTGTTATACTTATAAATATCCCACATCATGGATTGGCCCAGCTCAAAGTGGAAATCGTGTACGTTTTTAAGGTTCAGATCGTAAGTAGCCTTATTATCCATCATTAAGCGCTGGTTAAAGCCATAATAGTTAGATGCATAGCTATTTCCCTGCAATAATGTACGGGCGTAAAAAACATCGCGGTACCCTTCGTTATAATCTACATTAAACGATGAGCTTATTTTAAATTTACCCAAAGTACCTACCAGCTTGGCAAAGCCCTGTATGCTATTGGTTTTATTATCGTCGAAACCTTTAGTGTACTCGTTCAGGTAGCTGGCGTAATAATCTTTATTGGGTGCCAGAGGTGCGCTTAGATCAGGGAAATAATTAATCTGTGCAAAACGGTCTCTTAAACTCCTGTTGCGGGTACGGTTTAAACGGTTACCGTTAATCATTGCCGAAAACAATAACCATTTAACGGGCTTCATGTTGATGTTAAACATGGCACTGTAGCGATCTAAACCTGTTCCATCGGCCACTCCCTCACTTTTAGTATTACCGAGTGAAAACCTGAAACTTGCCCTGTCAGAGCCTCCTGTTAAGCCAAGGTTGATCCCATAAACCAGTGCATTTTTATAGTATAAATCGGTCCAGTCTGATTTACCGCTGTAAACATTATTTAACGAATCGCTTAAATAAACAGGATAAGCCTCATCGTCAGAGTACCTGCCGTTTGTGGTATAGATATCGTAAAAGCGCTGTCTGAATTCGTTTTCGTACTTGCCATTGATGGTATTAACGTTTGGCTTTTGCACCATACCGATATAAGAGTTAAAGCTAATGCTGCGTGCAATGCCATCAGGCGTTTTTGATTTGAGCAGGATTACGCCGTTTACACCCCTTGGACCGTAAATGGCCGTGCTGGCTAAATCGCTTAATACTTCTACCGATGCGATATTGTTAATATCGATGGTGCTTAGCAAATTGGTAGCCGGACCAATCCTGTTAAAATCGTACTGCTGGATATCAAAAGCGAAGGGATGTTCGCCTATGAGTGGAATCCCATCCAACACCACCAAAGGTTGCGAAGAATACACATCCTTTTTGGATAAGAGCGGCATGGGGGCTCCCCTTAAAAACATATTCTGTATGCTGCCAGGTTCGCCCGATGGCTCCTGAACGTACAGACCAGCATAATTGCCCTTTAAATTTTGCTGTAATGAAATGGCAGGGAAAAGAGATAAGTTTCTGGTGTTCTTCTGTACACCGCCAGATAACTTATTGTAAAGTGTTTTTTGCTTAATCTGATTTAAGCTGTCTTTTCTCAATGAATCTTTTAAGGAAACGAACTTGATTTTCGTCGTATCCTGAAGAACAAAGTGTTTAATTGCTAAGCCTTTATGCATTTTATTAGCGCCAGCAAAAACTGGTAAAACGTTTAACGTAAACGCTGCAAAAAAGCCAAGGCACGCCCATAAGTATCGCATAGTTAATGGATCTTTAATTGGTAAAAAAAATGGATTGCTAAAACTTAATTTTTCGGAAACGGCAAGAAGGATCTCAGGTCACGAAGACTGGTAGTTTGGTAGTAAAGGTTAGTAATTCTCATATAATTAGTATTTGGTTAAATCAAATATATATAATACTAAAACGTTTTAATATTGAATTGTCATTTTTATGAAATTTTTATAAAATGACAGCATAATATTTAATTATTTTAAAATAATTGTCGAACAGACAGATAAAAAATTAAATATTGATAAAATATGTTGATATTTTAACATCCTATAAAACAGGATTTAACGAAAAACTGAGGCTCAGCGTACAATAAAACAGGCGCTTTTTAGTTACAAATTCCAGAACTAGTTAAACGTTTTAGCAAAAAGCAACATTTAAGATACGAAAGCCGTAAGCCTTTCAGCCTGTGTAAAAGATTTGATAAAACATAGCAAGTATGTTACCCTTTGAGGAAGGAAAACGGATTGGCAGCCGCAATGTAGATGGAATTATCTTTCGGTTGCCACGCGGTATGTGGGGTCTTCAACAATATTAACCTGAATAATTTTATCGGCATTTTTAAGCAGCCGTTTACAGTCATCGCTCAGGTGCATTAACTGTAACTTTTTATCAGCACCCTGGTACTTTTCAGTTAGCTTATTTAAGGCATCAATCCCCGACATATCGAAAACCCTGCTGTGCTTAAAATCTACTGTTATATTTTCAGGATCGCCGGCAATATCAAACAAGGCATTGAAATTAGACACTGAGCCAAAAAACAAAGGACCGAATAGTTCGTAATGCTTTGTACCGGTTTCATCTATATATTGGTTAGCCCTGATGCGTTTAGAACTTTCCCAGGCAAACACCAGTGCCGAAATAATTACCCCAACCAGTACAGCCAGCGCCAGGTTATGCAGCCAGATGGTAATTAATGCCACCAAAATACCGATTACAATATCCTGCTTAGGCATTTTATTAATTACCTTAAAACTCATCCACTCAAATGTACCAATGGCAACCATCATCATTACCCCCACCAAAGCAGCCATGGGCACACGGTCTATTACCGGGGCACCTATTAAAATAATAAGCAAAATGGTTAGCGCCGCAACAATGCCCGATAAGCGTGCCCTTGCCCCTGCCGAAAGGTTAACCAGGGTTTGTGCAATCATCGGGCAACCACCCATACCAGTAAAAAACCCATTTAAGATATTGGCCACGCCCTGCGCTATACTTTCGCGGTTGCGGTTTCCTTTGGTGGCTGTAATCTCATCAACCAGATTTAAGGTTAGCAACCCCTCGGTTAAGCCTACCCCTGCCATAATAAGCGAATAAGGGAAGATAATTTTAAGCATCTCGAGGTTTAAGGGCACATTGGGGATATGAAACGGAGGAAAACCACCCGCTACAGACGCAATATCCTTAACCAGTTTGGTATGGATGCCGAAACCCAGCACAATTATAAAAACAGCAATAATGGCCACCAGCGATGCCGGCACTGCTTTGGTAATTTTCGGCAGAACAATTACAATGGCAACCGTTAACAATACCAGTCCAAGCATGGTATATAAAGATGGGCCGCTTAGCCATACTTCGGTACCATTTACCAAAGTTTTAAACTGTTGCAATTGCGACATGAAAATAATTACTGCTAATCCGTTTACAAAACCGAACATTACCGGTTGAGGTACAAGCCTTACAAATTTGCCCAGCCTGAACAAGCCTACTAAAATCTGAATTACCCCTGCGAGGGCTACCGCAGCAAAAACGTATTCGATACCCTGCGTTTTCATTAAAGCAATCAGCACAATTACGGTCGCCCCTGCCCCGCCCGAAACCAAACCAGGCCGGCCACCTAAAATGGCCGTAACCAGGCCCATAATAAAAGCAGCGTACAAACCAGTTAGCGGAGGGAAGCCTGCAAGTATGGCAAACGACAATGATTCGGGAATCATGGTCATGGCAACGGTTAAGCCTGCAAGAATTTCAGTCCGGTAATTAATTTTCTTCGAAAAATCGAAAAGCTGCAGGTAGGGTTTCATAAAGGGATAAAAAGATAAGCTGCTGCAAATATCTGATTTTCCTTTAAATTAAATCAGGATGTGCTTATGGGTTGTGGATAAGTTGGTCTGGCTGTTCTTCCTCTTTAAATGCGTAACAGCTTTTATCGTGATCGGCATTGCCCGATATTGGATTTATGCGGTGCTGAAAATTACTTCCCCATATTTCTAAAGCTTTAAAAACGTCGCCCAGCTTTTTGCCCGACTCAGTAAAAGCATATTCTACCCTTGGCGGCACTACGGGATAAATGGTACGTTCTATAATCTGATCTTCTTCAAGTTCCCTCAGCTGTTGGGTAAGCATTTTTTCGGTAATGCCTGCCACACTGCGGTGAAGTTCGCCATAACGCTTAGGGCCCGATAATAAACGGTTCAAAATGGTGAGTTTCCATTTCCCCCCGATTACATTTAGGGCAGCTTCCATTGAGCAGGTATAATAGGCTTGTCTTTTCTTTGTCATATAAAATTTTGCTACAGGCATTTAAAGAAAATGAGGTCATTTCTTACAAAAAAGTACGTACCGAACTAAAAAGTACCTACTTGATGGATATTGAGATTAGCCGTCTCTTTGATCTATTAAAACATAAAGATAATGAAAAAATTAGAAGGTAAAACCGCCATCATCACCGGCGGAAATAGCGGCATAGGTTTCGCAACAGCAAAAGATTTTTTAGCTCAGGGTGCAAAAGTAATCATCACAGGCAGAAATGAGCAATCCGTAAATGAAGCAATAGCCCAGCTGGGCAACAATGCTTACGGCATAATTTCGGACAGCGCATACATGGAAGAAGTAACCAAACTGGCCGAGCAGGTAAAAACCATTACACCATCACTCGATATTGTTGTGATAAATGCCGGAGTAGGAAAGTTTGATGCCCTGGCCTCCATGACCGAAGAAACATTTGATGAAATTATGAACATCAATTTTAAAGGTGCTTATTTCAGTTTACAACAATTGTTACCATTAATCAATAACGGTGGTTCGATTATATTAAACACTTCTATAAACGCCCACATTGGTATGGCAGGTGCTACAGTTTACGCAGCCAGTAAAGCAGCGTTGCTAACCCTGGCCAAAAACCTTTCGGCCGAATTAACCGATCGCAAAATCAGGGTAAATGCCGTGAGCCCTGGTCCGGTTGTTACACCATTGCACAGCACCGATAAACTTGGTTTATCTAACGAAGATTTAAAGCAAATGGGCGACAGCCTCACCCAAAAAATTCCGGTAGGCAGGTTTGGCGATGCCGAAGAAATTGCGAAAACGATTACCTTCTTCGCTTCCGATGACTCTTCGTTTATTTTAGGATCGGAGTTGATTGTGGATGGCGGGATGTATAACCTTTAGATATACTCCATTAAAAAGCAAAGTAGCCAGCCGGTTGCTTTGCTTTTTAGTTTAAACCATTCTTCTAACCCTAAATTTCAGGAATAATTTTCTGACGCTTAAGTTCGTCAAATAAATCGAAGAACATCTTTTCAGTGTCTATATATTCATTAAAGCCAAGCCTTCTTGCTTTGGTTCCGTCAGAAAAGAAGTCGTAATCCCATGAAAAAACAAAATCGCCGAAAGCCCATGAAGATACTGTTTCGTAACTCGTATTGGCTAAACCGTAACTGGCCTGTATATCTGTCCATATTGCGGCCTTATCGGCCATCACTTGCTGTAAAGGCATTGGTAAGGGAGTAGCAGTTTCCATTTTAAAGTAGCTAGCAATTTTTGGCCAAAGGTCGTTCCATCTGATTAAATCCCCATTGGTAATGTTAAAAGCCTGGTTGGCACATGCTTCATTTGTAGCAGCCCAAATTGTAGCTTTTGCCAGTAATCCGGCATCGGTAATATCCATCAACTTATCATATGCTCCAGGTTTACCCGGAAAACGAAGGGGTATACCTAATTTTTTCGAAATTGAAGCATATACGGCTATAACCATCACGAGGTTCATGGGGTTGCCCAAAGCTGTTCCGGCAACAACAGAAGGCCTGAGTGCCGACCAGGTCCATTTTTTACCCTTTTGACGATCTGTTAAAAATTCTTGCTGTGCTACATTAAACTCAGGAGGCATGTGCCCACCATCACTTTCTTTTGCAGGTGTTTTAAATGGCCCATAGTGTGCACCATAAACTTTATAGCCTTGCATTAAACTTACGTGTTGCAGGTTATCCGCTACACTTTCGATTGCATTAACTACATTAACCAGCATGGCCATGTTTGGGGCAACAAGGCCGGCCCAATCCGACCGGTCCTGGTAAGCAGCATAAAAAATATGTGTTACCTCGCGCAGTTTACTCAATTGCTGTTTGCTTTCTGCCTCGTTCAGTAAATCAACAGCGAGGTATTGTGTTTTATTTGTGCTTAAGCCTCCTCTACGCGATAAACCAATAATATTCCAATTGTCCAAACTTTCCAAATGCTCAATCAGCTTGCTTCCAATTACCCCGTTTGCACCTACTACGAGTGCGGTTTTAATGTTTTTCATTGCTGTTTTTTTTAATACTATGCAAAGGTGAAGCATAACCCACCAGGCGCTTTTGTAAAATACTTTGATAAATTTGTATAAATCTATGATCAAGCGATACATCCAGTTTCAACCCCTTGTGGTTTCGGAGTTCGAGGCAACAGCATGGCCGCATCCTGTGCACAGGCACAACCACTATGAGCTGATTTATGTCAAATCTGGCTCAGGTATTCATTTCATTAACCATTTACCTGTTGCCTATCAATCGGGGAACCTGTTTTTAATCGGTCCTGATGATGAACACTATTTTGAGATCGATGAAAAGACACATTTTGTTTATATCAAATTTACCGATATCTACATCCATCAAAGCGAAGTTAGCCCGTTAGGGATCAGGCAATTGGAATACCTGATCAAGAGCCGGGAAACCCACCTTTCAGGTTTTAATTTCCCGGAAGAAGACCAGCAGATTGCCAGCCAGACAATTGCACTTATATTGGCATTAAAGCACAATATGCTGCAGAATGAATTGCTGATCTGGGCGCAAATCCTTACCCTATCGCATATTATGCAGCGCAACATGCCCGAAATTAAAAGCAATAGCCAGCGTACAAAAGATATACAGGCTCTTTTCTGTTACCTGCATAAGCACATTTACCAGCCTAAGCAGTTAAAAGCAAGCGCAATGGCAGCACACTTTAAGCTATCTGAAGATTATATCGGGCCATATTTTAAGCGAAACACCGGATTTACACTTCGCAGCTACATTAACGATTACCGCAAACATTTAATCGAACAGCGAATGGCCAGCGGTCGATTCGGACTAAAGCAAATTGCAGCCGAATTTGAGCTTACCGATGAAAGCCATGTTAGCAAACTGCTTCGTAAAGATGCCAAATCTAAATAATGAAATAAATTTATTGTTTATCAATAAAATATTATTGATATTTGATAGTGTTAATCAGAAATATCAATAAGCATGAAAACGCCAACCGAAAAGATCCTCAACATTATGCTGGTTTTAACCTGGATAGCCTTTATTGGTTTAATGGTAGAAGCAGGCACCCTTTTGGTTTCTTATGTAATAACTTGCATTAAACCCGAAATCACCAAAAACCTCTATCTGGGGGCAACTTTAGATAAACTCATGCAACTTGGTTTCTGGCAATACAGTATTAAGGTATATTTTATGTTTTCTTTACTCGGTATGAAAGCTTTTATTGCTTTTCTGGTGATAAAAACCTTATCAAAAGTTAACTTAGCCAATCCTTTTACGGCAGCCGTATCACAACGGATTGCTTTAATTGGTTATGTGCTGTTGGCCACCTGGTTTGTTTCACTTTTGAACCACATCCATGCCAACTGGCTATTGAAACAAATGGGTGAACCGGAGGCTGATTATGCCGCCGTTGAATTTTTATTTATTGCCGGACTGGTATTTATTATTTCGCAGATATTTAAACGTGGGGTAGAATTACAGGCCGAAAACGAACTGACTGTATAATTATGCCGATTACCGTAAACTTAGATGTGATGATGGCCAAACGAAAAATGTCGTTGAATGAACTTTCGGGAAAAGTTGATTTAACCCTGGCCAACCTGTCTATCCTTAAAACAGGAAAAGCAAAGGCTATCCGGTTCAGCACGTTAGAGGCCATTTGTAAAGCATTGGATTGCCAGCCCGGCGATTTATTGGAATATACCAGTGAGTGATATTTTAATTGCTCCATCAACCTTCCAGCCTTCAACCTCCTAACCTTCCAACCTTCTATATCCTTGCATCATCTTTGTTACATTCACACAAACGATTGCGCTAAAAATGCTTTCTACAGTATGATTTACAATTTGTTAACTTGTGGATTATGAAGTTTTCTCTATTTATTTTAACCCTATTAACCGCTGCAACGGTTAATGCACAAGATGCCAGTTTGGCGCTCCAAAAAGTACCCAAATTAAGTACAGATGCTGTTACTGCCCAATGGGCGAAAGTACCTGCCGGTTTAAACCTAAGCTTTGCAAGCAGCAACCAACGCTTTCCGCGCGAAGTGCCGCCAACAGTAAACAACAATAAAAGCTGGGCATTGAACGGCTGGAAAGGCGAAACCCTAAACACCCAAATCCTGATCTGGACAAAAGGCACCGCCCCGGTAAGCCTGAATATAAGCGACTTAAAAAGCCCTGAAGGTAATACCATCAAAAAGGAAAACCTATCAGCAGGTTTTATCAAATATGTAATTACCGACGAATTCAGAGATGGTTGCGGTTACCGGAAAGCGAAAGATTTTGATTCATCGTACGTTGCCGACCTTATCGATACCAAAACAAAAGTGCTTACGCTAACACCTAACAGTACCCAACCGGTTTGGCTCTCGATCAAAGTTCCGCAGGGGGCAAAAGCAGGTACTTATAAAGGAACCGTTAGCATTAATGGCGATAAAGCAAATAGCCTCGAAGTTTCGGTTAGGGTGGTAAACAGAACTTTAACTTCGCCAGAGCAGTGGGCTTATGATTTAGACCTTTGGCAACATCCGGCAGCAATTGCAAGGGTGCACCAGGTAAAATTATGGAGCGACGAGCATTTTGCTTTAATGAAAGATTACTATAAAATGCTGGCCAATGCGGGACAAAAAACCATTACTACCAGCATTGTAAACGAACCCTGGGGTCACCAAACTTACGATGACTACCCCAGCCTGATTAAATGGACAAAGAAAAAAGATGGCACCTGGAGTTACGATTACAGCCTGTTTGATAAATATGTAGCTTTTACCATGAGCTGCGGCATTAACCAGCGCATTAACTGCTACAGTATGGTACCCTGGAAAATTGCATTCAGCTATTTCGACGAGAGTACCAACAAAGAGGCTGTTTTTACCGAGGCCATTGGCACCCCGGGTTATAACCTTTTCTGGGGCACCATGCTTAAAGATTTTACCCGTCACCTGAAACAGAAAAACTGGTTTGGCAAAACGTATATTGCCATGGATGAAAGGCCGATGCCTGCCATGAAAAGCGTAATCAGCCTGCTAAAATCGATTGATAGCGAATGGAAAATCGCATTAGCCGGCGAATATCACCAGGAAATTGAAAAAGATATTTTTAACTACTGCATTGCTTCTAAATGGGAATACCCGGCCGAAGTATTGAAAAACCGCCATGCTGCAGGTAAAATAAGCACCTGGTATACCTGCTGTACCGAACCTTACCCAAATGCTTTTAGCTTTTCATCGCCGGCAGAGTCGGTTTGGATGGGCTGGTACACGGCCAACAAAAATATGGATGGTTACCTGCGCTGGGCCTTTAACAGCTGGACCAAAAGTCCGTTAACCGATACTCGTTTTACGGCATGGCCCGCCGGCGATACTTACCTGGTTTACCCGGGACCGTTTAGTTCGGTACGTTTCGAAAAAATGATTGAGGGTGCGCAGGATTTTGAAAAAATAAAACTGCTTAGAAAAGAATATGCAGACAAAAATCAAAGCGATAAACTGCAACAGCTTGAAAATGCTTTAAAACAGTTCGAGATCAGTAACCTGCCCAAAACAACTGCAGCAGAAACTTTATCCAAAACCAAAGAGATTTTGAATAACTAATCGCGATAAAAGAATTCCTGTTTTTTTGCCACAGATAACCACAGATCATTTATTTGAATCTGTGGTTATTCTTTTTATGAGCGATTTATTTTTTTGACTCAGTATACCAATTCATTATTTTTTGCCACGGATGCAAAGACCTGCCCTGCTGTTCAGACGTGGAATTTAATGCCCTATCTGTGTGCATCCTTTCCATCTGTGGTTTATTTATTTTGAGCATTCCCTTATCTTTGCGCCATGACAATCAGATTGGCCGAAACGGCAGACATAGCAGGTATAATGCAATTGGTACGCAAAGTAGTTCCGCTAATGCAGGCTGCAGGAAATTTCCAGTGGGGAAACGACTATCCAAACCCTGAGGTATTTGCAAAGGATATTGCTTTATCACAATTATGGGTAGCTGAAATAGACGGCCAAATTGGAGGGGTTACTGCCATCACAACCGATCAGGACCCTGAGTATACCGATGCCGGCTGGGACATTACCGAAGAAGCAATTGTAACCCATCGCCTGGCCGTAGACCCCGATTTACAGGGTAAAGGCATTGCCCGGGCTTTAATGCAACAGGCAGAAACCGTAGCACAATCGCGTAATATTACCATTTTAAGGGTAGATACCAATAGCGAGAATAAAGCGACACAGGCTTTATTCCCCAAATTAGGTTATGCATTTAGCGGCGAAATTAGCCTGGCCAAACGTCCGGGATTACGCTTTTTCTGCTATCAGAAATTATTGTAGAAATCAGTTATTAAATTTTTTGCTACACTATGGAGCAAAAGAAATTATCAAAAAGAACAATAATATCTTCCACGAAGATCAATAACGATAATTTGCCTGCTTTAATTTTATTGGGTAAGTACCCAAAGTATTTCTTAAATGCACTGGTAAAGTGTGTAGCATGCTTGTACCCCACTTTTTTAGCAATTTCGGCAACGGTAATGTCTTTCGCAAGCAGTATTGACCTGGCTTTTTCCATTTTAAACTGATTGAGGTAACCATATACAGTATTGCCAAAAACAGTTTTAAAATCGCGTTTAAGATTAAACTCATTGGTGCCCACAAGGTGGGCCAGATCACGTAACGACAATTTTCCGCCAACATGGTGTATTAAAATTTCCCGTGCCTCCTGCATCCTTTCCAATTCTTCAGTTTTAAGCTTTGGCATACTTATACTGTCTTGAAGCTGCTCAAACTGCCCGAGTTGCAGCGCCAGTAGTTCAATTACTTTAGATTCGAGCAGCAGCTGATCGCAGAAATTACTTTGAGCTGCATCGCTCAGCCGTTGTAAAATTGCACCAATTTCGGGCGTAACAGACAAGTTTACCGGTGAAAGCATAACCGGGGCCTCCTTGCCTGTGCGTACAGCCATGAGCCTGCGATGTGCCGGATGGTTAACTGGTACGTACCTATTTAAAAATGCAGCACTCAGGTTAATGCAAACCACTTCGTCTCTACTATCGCTCATCACCATGCGTCCTGATTGAATGGCTACCCTGCAAAGGTTATGCTGATGTACGCTGATATTTACCTTATCCAATGCATCGGTAGTCTCGAGCGTAACATTGCCTTTCAGCACAAAAATCATCTGAAAAACTTCTAACGCCTTATCATCGGGGTGGCTCATCCTGATTTCGATCTTCTTCCGGTCTGCTGCATCCATATTATAGCTGAAAGCAATCGCCTTATTAAACGAAAACACGCTTTCTATATCGTGCTGATATTCTCCCTTAAGCGTTAGTTCTTCTCCCGATTGCGTCATATTCAGCTTTTATCTTTGCGGCAAGGTTATCCTTATTAAGACCTATTCTAAAGAACAAATATAGAAAATTACCCTGTTTAATGAAACACTGTTTACTACTCTTCATCATTTCCTGCATTACTTCTATCGCTTCTGCTCAAACCGGTACCCTGTTGGGCAAGATAACCAACGAGCAGGGAGAAGCGGTTAGCGGTGCTACCGTATTATTAAAGGAGCTCGACAGAAAAACCATGACAGATGCTGATGGCAACTATGAAATGACGGCAGTAAAATACGGCAGCTACACCCTGATTATCAGCTCGGTTGAAATACGCAGCAAAAACTTTGCAGTTAATGTAAACAAAGTCAAAACTGTACTAAACCCAAAGGTGGTAAGCATTTCCGATCGTGAGCTGGAGCAGGTAACCGTGCAGGGTAAAACAGAAAAAAGGAAGATCGAAACTTCGGGTTTTGCCGTGAATGTAATTGATACCAAAGCAGCATCATTACGGAATTTACAAACCAACGAACTCCTAAACAGAACTGTTGGGGTTAGGGTTCGCCAGAGCGGCGGTATCGGTTCTGAAGCAAATTACAACTTAAACGGAATGTCGGGCCGTGCCATCGGAATTTTTATTGATGGGATAGAAATCTCTACCTATGGTTCTTCTTTTAACCTCAACAATATTCCACCTTCGATGATTGAGCGGATAGAAGTGTATAAAGGCGTATTGCCCGCGCACCTTTCCGGCGATTACCTGGGTGGTGGTATTAACGTGATCTTAAAAAAAGGCGGCTTGCGCAACAACCTAAACGCTTCAGTTTCGTATGGTTCTTTTAATACCCAACAGGCTGATTTAAGCGGCATGTACCGCGATGCCAAATCTGGCTTTACGCTACGCGGCTCAGGTTTTTACAGCTACTCTGATAACGATTACGAAGTATGGGGCAAGTTTGTACGTAACGAACAGCCCAATGGCCAAATGATCGAAACCAGGGGAAAGCGGTTTAACGATGCCTATAAATCGTATGGTGGCCGTTTCGAACTGGGTTTTACCGACGTAAAATGGGCCGATAACCTGATGGTAAACTATAATGTATCGGATACTTATGATGAGGTACAGCATGGCCAGTACATGAGCAGGCCTTATATGGGCAGGTTTTCAAAATCGCAGGCACATGTAATCGGCCTCGATTATAAAAAGAACAACCTGTTTTTAAAAGGCTTAAACTTTAGCTTTAACGGTGTTTACAGCGACAGGCACCAATACATTCAGGATACCGTAAGTTACCGTTATAACTGGGACGGGCAGAAAGTAATCGGCATAAAAGGTGAGCCTTTGCGTACACTGGGTGGCGCACAACAGGCTGCCCCAACCATGAACAACATCAGCAGGCAGATTGCCACTTTACGCGCCAGTTTAAGTTACAATATTGCCGAAAACCACAAAGTAGTTTTTAACCATATGTTTTATGTGGTAGACCGACAGGATATGGATGAACTGAGAACCATATTGGAGCGAAATTATCTGTCGACCAGCGACCTGACTAAAAATGTTTCGGCTTTATCATACGAAATGGAAGCATTTGAAGGTCGTTTAAGAACCAGTTTATTTGGTAAATACTATCAGCAAAAAATAGACCGGACAGATCCTGTACAGCAAAATGTAAACGGGCAGCCTACCCGAGTAGAAAGGATAACCAGCGACGACCGAAATACCACGGGTTATGGATTTGCTGCTTCATATTCCCTTAAACCTAACTTCGTTGTAATTGCCTCGGCCGAGAAAGCAGTAAGAATGCCCGGCGAATCGGAGATATTCGGTAACCAGGCCGACAATTTAATTGCCAATCCATCAATCCGCCCGGAGATCAGCAATAATTTTAACCTGGGCTTCCGTGCTGGTGCCTTTCACTTCAACCAACATCGCATTTCAATTTCAGGAGGTGGTTTTTTACGTAACACCAAAGATAAAATCGTGCTTTTATCAAGCGACCGGAACGTTACCAATATGGAAACCTCTAACAACGTAAACCTATCAGGCGTACGATCGATCGGATTCGAAGCCGAAGTAAACTACATCTACCGCAAACTGAATGTGGTATTGAATCTCTCGAAATTCAATGCATTGCTTCAGGATGGGGCTTCGCTCTTTAACGGCAATCAGATTCCAAACGAACCTTTCTTTACCGCAAACGGCAATGTACAATACCGCATAAATAATCTGTTGCAGAAAAAATCGGCTTTGAACCTGTATTACAATTTTGGCTATGTACACCCCTTCGAAACCATCTGGCAGCTTAAACGCGACGAATTTAACATTACCCCCACCCAGTTTATACAGGATTTAGGCACCAGCTACCGTTTCCCAAACCAAAGGATGGTGATCAGTTTCGATGCCAAAAATATATTTAACAAAGAGGCTTACGATAATTTTGCTGCCCAAAAACCTGGGAGAGCATTCTATTTAAAGTTTAACTATACCATTAACAATTTTTAATCTAATTAATCATTAATATGAAAAAGCAATTTTTAAAGCTCCTGATGCTTGGAGCTGTAGCGATGGCAACCACGATTTCAGGTTGTTCGAAAAACGAGGAAACACCAGCGCCAGAAGAGAACCTGGGCAACTCCAGCCGCTGGATTACCCTTTCGGGTGCCTTGATGGGTACTACACCGGGCGATGGTAATGGCGGAACAATGGTGTATTCGGTAAGTGTAAACGATGCCAAAGACCCCAACAAATCTATTGATGTTTATACCAATGGCTTTCCGGTAAGGTCGCAGCGTACAGCCCGTTTACAGTCATCACTTGATGGAAGTACACTCTTTAACATTGCTTACACCGGACCAAACGGAGGAGAGTTTTCTAAGTATAAAGTAAACGGTGGTAGCAGCTACGCTGAATTAAGCGATAAGGTAAATATTTCCAGCTATGCTACTACTTCACCACGATGGGTAAAACTATTCGACAACGATAAAACCGGCGTTGCAGTAAACGTTTCGGGTGTAAAAATTACTACCGAAGCCGATGGAATAACCTATAAATATGCAAGGGCAAAATCAACAGTATTGTCGTTAAACTTGCAGGCTGCAGGCATTAACACTTACGAGCAGTATGAAATTCCACTGTTAGCAACCGAAGAGGCGCAAGGTTTTTACATTGGGCGTTTAGACGGCCCGGTATTAAACAAAGCGGGTAATAAGTTAATTATTGGTGTTTCTAAAAGCAAGTACAATACCGCAACAGGCCTTGCTGATAATTCGGGTACTGTTAAAATCCCTGCAAAATCGTTACTGGTTGATTATCCATCGCTAAAGAACCCAACTTTAATCAGTTCTACCGTGAGCACAGGTAACACCAATGGCTATCGCAATTTCAATTCTTACCTTGCAGAAGATGGTTACATTTATCAGGCTACACAAGAGGCAGGATCCCATATCTTGCGCATTAGTCCAAATAACGAATACGACAACGCCTATAAATTTAGCTTAGACGCAGCTTTAGGTGTTAAAGGAGCCTACATCGAAAGCTGGACATACGCCGGAAATGGAATTGCCTTTATCATGTACACGCATGATGGAGCAGCTGCTTCTGCTTTTAATCCAGATGAACAACAAAGCTTTATTGCAAGGGTAGATCTAAATGCCAAAACTGCTAAACAGATCACCTTACCTTACGAACCTGATCTTTACTTTTTTCAATATCAGGGTTGGGTAGTAAATGGCGATGAAGTTTTTGTAGCTGTAACACCAGTTGGTAAAGATGGCAACATTTACATCATTAACAGCAGAACAGGTAACGTAAGCAAAGGTGCTAAACTGATTAACAAAACAGGAAACCACTACATTGGTGTATTTTAAACCTGTTAAAAAAACAGCGTAAACGGCAAGGGCTTCGGAAATATATTTTCGAAGCCCTTGCCGTTTTCTAATTATTACCTGCCCGTTATTTCTTTACTGGAGTCAGTATGCCCGGATATAAAACACCGTCTGTTTTCAGGTTCAGGTTAAGTAATTTTGCAATTAAAGGTGCAATATCTTCCTGACCAATTAAAGGCAGCACAGCACCTGCTTTAATTCCCTTACCGAAAGTAACGAAACCGGTTTGTATCTCTTTAAAATCTGTTGGCAGGTAACCATGTGTACCACCGTTGGCCGGAGCAAGCATATCGCCTGTGGCCGAAGCGCCAAAACTGAAACCCTGATTTGCAGCCAATGCTAAAACAGCGGTTGGATCGCCTTGTGCTTTAGCAATCCCTTCTTTATCCAATACGTGGAAGGTTCTTTGGATGCCCTCAGGTAGCTGACTTAATGCCTTCTTTACCTGCTCTACGCTCTTTTTATCGTTTGGATCTTTAAGGTGTAAAAAGGCAGATCCGCCGCTTTGCTGAAAGTAAGCTTTCCAGCCTTCCTTATTGGCATCATCGTACAGACCAAGCTTGCTTAATACTACATTCGGTTTAAACTGCGTGTGGATATCAACAAAACCGTGGTCGCCTGTAATAATAAATGTAGTGTTTTTGCTCATACCCGATGCTTCTACGGCATCCATAATGGTTTTGATGGCTACATCAGCACCAACAATTGCCGATCTTACTTTATCACCATCGCGGCCTTGTTCGTGTTCAAAATGATCTAAAAGTGCAATGTGCAAAGCCAGGAAAGATGGTTTATATCTTCTTAAAATATAGGCAGCCATGCGCGATTTATTCTGGTCGCTGGTATAAAAATCAACCGACGCACCATATTCTGTATTAAATTTACCAACCGCAAAATCCTGCACTTCCTGAAAAAGTTCTTTAGGGTTCGACTCTAAAGACATGGCTTTAATCTCGTCCTTTTTTTCTCCCTTACCCTGTGGAAGAATTACATACTCAGGCAGGTTATAGGTAATTGGTGCACCAACGGTAACCGGCCAGCTTACACCTGCAGTGCTTAAGCCCGCATCCTTAGCTGCTGTCCAGATGGTAGGCACTTTAATATCTTTATAGTACCAGAACCACTTGCCCGATATACCCAGTGGCTCTACGGGCGTGTTGTAATAAATACCATGTTTGGCCGGCAATACCCCACTTACAATGGTAGTGTGAGAAGGATAGGTAACCGTTGGAAAACTGCCCCTTACACCCTCTGCGTATGCGCCGTTTTTCATGGCCTGACGTACATTAACCATGCCCCATTGCGGGTCTAAATAAAATTCGGGGCGTAAACCATCTATACTGATCAATACCACATGATTCTCCTGAGCGGCTACATATCCAGCCGAAAGCCACAATAAGGCCATTAGGGCAACTATTCGTTTCATAAAACTTTTTCCGGCAAAGGTATTTGGACAGTGTACCCTTTAAGTTTTGTGAACATTAAGAAAATGTTAAGATTACAGGCAATAAGCGGCTTCCTAGCCACAGGCAGTTACAATCGCTGGAATAAGCCTTCCATAATATCTTTGCATTTTTCGCCCCATTTATTAAGGATTTTGACCCCTGCTTATCCTGGAAAAGATACAACTTTATCCTGTAACCAAATTTAAGATATACTATGAAAAACTCAGTTTCAATTTTAGTCGCTATTCTGTTTTTATCCTGCGCCAAGAAAAATGATGTTCCCGAAGTACCAGCGCTTCCGCAAAAAACAGATCCATTTCTCCAAAAACCTTTAAAACCAGCCGACTTTATTAGCCAGATGACACCTGTTTTTATTGATGATTTTAACGGAACAGCAATCGATGCAACGAAATGGGCTTACCGGGCTGATGGAACCGTAAGGGGATATGCTACTGTTTCGGGCAATAAAACCATTTCTCTTGATGGCAAAGGAAATCTGGTTATACAAACGATTAAAGATACTGATGGAAAATATTATGTTGGGCAACTGTGTACCGATGGTAAATTTGCCCAGAAGTATGGTTATTTTGAATGCAGGGCGAAAATGCAAAAATCGCTGGGTACACACTCCTCTTTTTGGCTACAAACAAATACAATGGGTTCACAGCCAGATAATGCCCTCGCAGTAGGTGCAGAAGTCGATATTTTTGAATACCTGAAGCCGAATCCAAACGCCACTTATCATACAGTACATTGGGGAGGCTACGGTGCAACCCATAAAAGCGAAAGTAAAATTGTACCAAGCGAAACCATTAACGACAATAACTTTCACACTTTTGGTTTACTTTGGAACAATGTAGAATACGTCTTCTTTATCGATGGAACCGAAGTATTCCGCACCAGTAAAGGTCTGTCGGGTATTTCAGAATACATGATCTTAAGTACCGAATTAACGGGTTTTGGTGGCGACTATACCAAGGGTGTATATCCAGACGAGGTTGTATTTGATTATGTTAAAACCTACCAGTTTAAATAGGCATTTCAACAGGCAACCATCGACGTTATTTAATAATCATCAATTAATCAGCGGCATAATTATGCATTGCGCCCAGCAAGGCCATAGTACAGTATCTCCGTTCTACTCAAATCCGACCTAACGAATTTTTCGGCCTCCACCGTCCCAGCCATCCTACTGGCTTCAAAAGAAAAATTTTCAGCCGGTGGTTTTTGTTTTTTCATATGCCTCTAAGTTTTTAATTGTATTCAAGCTAGCTACGCTGGTCTTTTTGGCAGCAAAAAGAAAGAGCCCTTCGGCGGCGGCGAGCCGAGGCAAGGATAAGCAATGGGGCAAACGCATAGACAAAAAAAGATGCCACAGCCCCTTAAAAACTAATGTTATGGGAATTTTTAATCTCGGCCATTACGAAAGTACTGTGCGTACTGCCAATACTTTCTACTGAGCCGAGCTTATTAAAAACAAAATCCTGGTAATGTTTCATATCCCTGGCATACACTTTCAATATAAAATCATAATCGCCCGAAACATTATAACATTCGGTCACCTCATCTATTTTTAAAATATCGGCAACAAAGTGGTGCCCTATTTTCCTATCGTGCTGTTTCAGTTTAATGTTGCAAAAAACAATAAAACCCTGGTTAAATTTCTCTGCATCCAGTATGGCGATATATTTTTTAATATAGCCATTGTTTTCTAACCTTTTTACGCGCTCAAAAACTGGCGATGGCGATAAGTTTACCTGCGCTGCCAGCTCTTTTGTGGTGTAACTGGAGTTATGCCCTAAAATTTTCAACAGCAATAAGTCGGTTTCGTCAAGCTCGTTCATAGAATATTTTTCTTTTACGGAACCAAATCTAATCACTAAAAAGAAAAATACACTAAAAAATAAAGACAAAACAGGTATTTCATCTTATTATTTCACAATCAATAGTTTTAACACCTGCTTAACTACCTTTGAAAAGAATTAAAAACTGATTGTAAGCAAAAAAGTTCTTGTATATATTTCAACAACCGGAAGTGAAAAGGGAATCGTGTGCAAATCACGAACTGTCGCGCAACTGTAAGTAACAGTTAAGATTTTATCAAAAAACATCAATAGGTGATAAAACGGTTATAAGTCAGGATACCTTGCTCTCCCGGATTGACAATGCTTTCGCGATTGAAGCCCGATGTCAGACAAATGCTGTTACACTGGTACAAAACCATTATGGAATTGTTGTGCCCGCTTGTTTCGTGGTATTTGCGCTCCTTCATCCTTCCTTCACTATTGCATTATGAAATTAACCAGGGCTTTTTACAATGATTATTAACCATTTAAAAAGTTGAAACAATGCAAACCCACAACCTAGGCTACCCGCGTATCGGGAGCAACAGAGAACTGAAAAAGGCCAGCGAACAATATTGGGCCGGAAAAATTACCCTGGCCGAGCTGCTGAGCAAAGGCCGCAACATTGCCGATCAGAACTGGAAACTACAACAAGATGCCGGTATCGACCTGATCCCTTCAAACGATTTTTCTTATTACGACCAGATCCTGGATATGTCGTTAACCGTAGGAGCCATTCCGAAACGTTACAACCAGGTGGTATTACAGAAAACCAATAACGAACTCGATTTGTATTTTGCCATGGCCCGGGGCTACCAGAAAGATGGTTTAGACATTACGGCTATGGAAATGACCAAATGGTTCGACACCAATTACCACTATATTGTGCCTGAGTTTTATAAAAACCAGGAGTTTAGTCTCTTCTCGGGTAAAATTGTAAACGAATTTGTAAGGGCAAAACAGCTGGGCATTAACAGTAAACCCGTAATTATTGGTCCTGTTTCTTATTTGTTGCTGGGCAAGGAAAAAGAAGCCGGTTTCGATAAAATCGACCTGATTAAAAAACTATTACCGGTTTACCTGCAGATTTTAACAGAACTGAAAGATCAGGGAGCGGAGTGGATCCAGTTTGACGAACCTTTTTTAGCTTTAGATATTAACGAAAAAGCCCGCGCTGCCTACAATTATGTTTATGCCGAAATCAGGAAACAATTTCCGCAGCTAAAAGTATTGGTAGCCACTTACTTTGAAGGCTTAAAAGATAACCTTACACTGGCTACCAGCTTACCGGTACAGGCTTTGCACATCGATCTGGTACGTTGCCCCAAGCAGCTGGATGAAGTATTAAATGCCATTCCGGCTACGTTAACCCTATCATTGGGTGTGGTTGATGGCCGAAACGTCTGGAAAAACGATTTTGAGCAATCTTTAGCCATCATCAAAAAGGCAATGGCCCAACTGGGCAGCGAGCGCGTGCTGATTGCACCCTCGTGCTCATTATTGCATTCGCCTTGCGATCTGAACCTCGAAACCAACGAGAAAACCCTTACGCCTGAAATTAAGCAATGGCTGGCCTTTGCCAAACAGAAAATTGATGAGGTAGTTACGCTGAAAGCATTGACTGAAGAAACGCCTACGCAGGAGGCATTAGCGAAACTCACGGAGAACAAAAATGCCATTGAAAGCCGCAGAACCTCTGCATTGATCCATAACACAGCAGTGAAGCAAAGGGTTAGTGCAATAACCGATAAGGATGCACAACGTGAAAATGCCTTTTCGAGCAGGAAAAAGACACAACAGGATATTTTAAAACTGCCGCTTTTCCCTACTACAACTATCGGCTCTTTCCCGCAAACAACCGAAGTTAGAAACTGGAGGGCGCAATTTAAAAAGGGAGAAATTACACCTGCCGAATACGATGCATTATTAAAAAAGGAAACCGAAGAAGCCATTCGCTGGCAGGAAGAAATTGGCATTGATGTATTGGTACATGGCGAGTTCGAGCGTAACGACATGGTGGAGTATTTTGGCGAACAGCTTAACGGCTTTACCTTTACCAAAAACGGCTGGGTACAAAGCTACGGTAGCCGTTGCGTTAAACCTCCTATTATTTACGGCGATGTAAACCGCCCTAAAGCTATGACGGTTTACTGGACAGCCTTTGCACAATCGTTAACACCAACCCTGGTAAAAGGCATGTTAACTGGTCCAGTTACGATACTGCAGTGGTCTTTTGTGCGTAACGACCAGCCACGCTGGGTTACCTGTAACCAAATTGCACTGGCCATCCGCGATGAAGTGGTTGAACTTGAAGCAGCGGGAATCAAAGTTATTCAGATTGATGAGCCAGCCATACGCGAAGGCCTTCCGTTGCGCCAAACAGATTGGCAGGCTTACCTGAAATGGGCGGTTACGGCCTTTAAAATTTCGGCAAGCGGCGTAAAAGACGAAACGCAGATCCACACCCACATGTGCTACTCGGAGTTTAACGATATTATACAGCATATTGCCGATATGGATGCCGATGTAATTACCATTGAGTGTTCGCGTTCGCAAATGGAATTGCTTGATGCTTTTGCCGACTTTAAATATCCGAATGAAATTGGCCCTGGTGTTTACGATATTCACTCGCCAAGGGTACCTTCGAGGGCAGAAATGGTGCAGCTTTTAGAGAAAGCGAAAGCCGTGGTTCCGGCCGATCAGCTTTGGGTAAACCCTGATTGTGGATTAAAAACCCGCCACTGGGATGAAACCAAAAAAGCACTGATTGAAATGGTAGCAGCAGCCCAGGAAATGCGCGAAGAAGTACTGGCGTAATGGAATTTTGAATGGTTGAGTTTTGAATGATTGAATGGCCATAATGGCTGTTCTCTCGTTCAAAATCAGCATTGATCACCTATCGAAACGCCTCGTATGGTATTAAAGCAGATCCTTCGCCATTGACAACCCCCATAGAAGAACCGTCATCTCAACTGAAGCGCAGCGAAATGGAGAGATCTTTAAATAGATTTAGCTTCGCTGAGCACTGCGTGGTTCAGGTTGCACTTCAGTCGCAAT
This sequence comes from Pedobacter ghigonis, assembly GCF_903166585.1. Lineage (GTDB taxonomy): Bacteria > Bacteroidota > Bacteroidia > Sphingobacteriales > Sphingobacteriaceae > Pedobacter > Pedobacter ghigonis. Next base: position 420,699 of record NZ_CAESCM010000002.1, on the reverse strand, counting down.
GACGACTCCGAAGGGGAATGTCATTAATATTGATGATTACAACTCATATATTACCATCTAAAATAAAACCATATCAGACATATAAGTTTCATGTAGGTGCAATTCCCCTTGCATGAGCTTATATGTCTTAGGTGATGAAATAAAACTGGCAATCGTGCCATCTTTCTAAATGTCCTTAGATGGTGAAAAACATCTCACCTCACTACTGTAGAAAATCTACCATTAAGCTAAACCGGCAAACCTTGTTTTAATTAAAATCATTAGTCGCGTTTAACCCCTTAACTTGTCGTTTTTACACATTTACACCAAGCAAGCATAGCCGTACCTTTGGGTATACTCAAACTCAAAACAATTATGGCAACTCAAATTTTTGTAAACTTATCAGTCGAAAACCTCGACCGTTCTGTAGCATTCTTTACCAAACTTGGTTATACTTTTAATCCCCAATTTACCGACGAGAAGGCAACCTGTATGATCATTAGCGATACCATTTATGTGATGCTGCTTACCAAACCCTTTTTTCAGACTTTTACCCAGAAAGAAATTGTAGATGCCCACAAGGCAATAGAAACCTCCATCGCTTTATCGGCCGACAGCAAAGATGCAGTTAACGAAATGGTAGACAAAGCTGTGGCTGCCGGTGCTACCATACCAAATCCTGCTACCGACTATGGCTTTATGTACCAGCACAGTTTCGACGACCTGGACGGGCACCACTGGGAATATGTATGGATGGACCCTAACGGTACGCCCGAACACCAGGGATAATGCCTGATGGATAATTTATTGGTATAAAAATCAATTTAAGTAAAGTTTAATTGATTTTATTTGCTCTTTCTTGCCTCGGCTCACCGCCGCCGAAGGGCTCTTTCTTTTTGCTGCCAAAAAGACCAGCGTAGCTAGCTTGAATACAATTAAAAACTTAGAGGCATATGAAAAAACAAAAACCACCGGCTGAAAATTTTTCTTTCGAAGCCAGTGAAATGGCTGGGGCAGTGGAGCCCGAAAAATTTATTAGGCCGTATTTGAGTAGAACGGTGATACCGTGCTATGGCCCTGTTGGACGGAACGACATAAACGAATAAATCACAGATTAATAAATAATAATTAAATAACGTCAGTGGTACGCAATCCGCAGATTCATTAAGCTACAGATCTATCCTTTTTATCATGGCGTTGATTTAGAAACTGTTTAAATTTCTGCAAAAATATCAAATGGGCGGTGGAGACACCACCCATCTGCATTTCCTAGAAATGGGTGTCTCCACCCACATGGTAGACCGGTGAATTTTTTATTCATTTTTAAACAGCTGCTTAAAATTAGTGCAGCATAAAAAGGCTATTTTTTAGCTATTTCTTCGGAGTTCCTTCGGAACTTCTTTGGATAATCTTCGGAATTGCTTCGCAATGACCCGAAGCAGATCTGTTACAATTCCGTAATATCTTAAATGTACCAGGCTTGAAAATACAGTAAAATTACGAGCGGATTATACAGCAAAAAGCCCCCAGTTTTGAGGGCTTATGTGCTTCCGGGATGACAACTATATATTTAAAAAAAATGAATTAACGCCTTCGTATAAAAGCTTAACCCTTACCGGATTTAAAAAAATCGCTTCAGTGCCTGCAGACTTAAAGCCTAAGCCTTAAGTTAATTTCGAAATCGCCATTGGCATAATTGGCTAAAGCACTGGTTGGCAAGGTGTGCGAAAAACAGATCAGGTACTTTTTCTGATAATCGAGGGCTACTCCAAAACTCGTACTGCCTGTGCTGTGATAAATGCCGTTAAGCATAATTTGCTTTTTTACTAAACTCAGCTGGGCACCGGCATCCCAAATATTTGCTAAGCCTTTAATCCCCCTGTATGCCACTTTAGGTTCGAGCTCGGCATCGTTAACGGGGATTTTATAACTCACTGCCGAATAAAAGGTAGGCAGATCGGCCAGTCTGCCATTATCGTTCCAGAACAGGTTTCTTAAATTTGGTAAAGCGCCTTCAATACTGATCTTTCCGGTAGTTAAGGCCAATCCGAAATCACCGTCAAAATGTGTTTGACGCTGGTTGTATTGCCCCACCAGGTAATCATTTGGATTGCCACTAATTTCGTCGGTGGCCAAACGCTGGTTCATAATTCCGGCCGAAAGGCCAAAATGCAGGATCGAGCTTTCGTTTAAAGGCAAATGGTAGGCGTAACTAGCCAGTACCCGCACAAAATTTTGCAAACCCGCCTTATCGAGGGTTACATTTAGCCCCATACCTACCCTGTTGTAGCCATAATCGGCCGTGAGGTTCTGCGATACCGGAGCCCCGGGCATACCACTAAATTGCGAGCGGTGGCTCAGATTTAAGGCCAGGCCTTTTTCTATTCCGGCCATTGCCGCATTACCCAAATAGCGATTGGTATAGTATTGTGCCTGAAGCGGATTCAATTGTGCTTTTAAGCCAACCGAAAAACCAATCAGCATAGCGGTGAATAATATCGAACATTTTATTTTCATCGTGAAGCTATATTAACTGTGAACCGGAAATCCTTATTGCTGTAGAACCAGCGTAATAAAACCTTTTTTCTTAAGCTTATCTGTCCCAAAATCTATAATGTAATAATAAGTACCTTCGGTTAATACCTGCCCGTTAACGGTGCCATCCCAGGTGTTAGTGTATCCTTTTTTAGAAAACAGCACCCTTCCGGCACGATCGAAGATCTGCACGGTGTTGTTCGGATAGGCATCTATGTTTTCAACAACCCAAAGGTCATTCACCCCATCGCCATTCGGTGTGAGGATGTTATTGGCTTTTACGGCTTCAAAATCATCGCGGACTTCGATGGTAAGATTAGCCGAACGGGTACAGCCACTGGCATTGGTAACCGTTACGTTATAGGTAGTGGTTTGGCCCGGCCTGATGGTTAACATAGCACTGTTTTGGCCACCTGTAATCCCGTTTGCCATACTCCAACTGTAATTTCCGCCACCAGTTGCCAAAAGATTTAGCGTTTCTCCTTTACTTATGCTGAGTCCTTTATTGCTGGTAATACTAACAACGGGCAATGCATTAATGGTTAAATTACCCGTTGCATAACTGATGGTATAATTACTGCTAACTGCCCCTGCCGGATTAAGCAGGTAATTACCTGCAGCCGAACTGCTATTGGCCACCGTAGCTACTGTTGGTTTGGTGCTGAGGCTATTTTCGGTATCACCATTTTTAAAACCCGAATAAGCTACCCCAAAAACAGGCAGGTTATTCCCTTCGCACATGGCCACATGATTCGCGCTTACTAAAAGTGGGGCTTTGGTAATGCTTAAGTTTGCCGACAAGTAGCTGATGCTGTAGTTAGCACCTGCGTTAAGTGTACCCAATCCAATGGTGTAGGTACCTGCATTTTCGCCCACAGCGCGACTCAAAGCACCCGTAATGGCATCGCTACCAACCAGACCATTAGCTGCATAAGTTAATGTAGGATCAGCATCGCCGTAAACTTTACTTTTAGCCTGGGCGGTAATACTAAGTGTTTTGCTGCTAATATTGAAACTAGCCGGCACATAGCTGATGCTGTAATTGGCACTGGCGTTAAGCGTTCCTAATCCAATGACATAAGTACCTGCATTTTCGCCTACAGCACGACTTAAGGCACCTGTAATGGCATCGGTTCCTACCAAACCGGAAGCTGTATAGGTTAATGCCGGATCAGCATCGCCGTAAACCTTACTTTTAGCCTGAGCAGTAATGCTGAGCGTTTTACCACTAATATTGAAACTAGCCGGAACATAGCTGATGCTGTAATTGGCACCGGCGTTAAGCGTTCCTAATCCAATGGCATAAGTACCTGCATTTTCGCCCACCGCACGACTTAAAGCGCCTGTAATGGCATCGCTACCAACCAGACCAGTAGCCGCATAAGTTAATGCAGGATCAGCGTCGCCGTAAACTTTACTTTTAGGCCGAGCAGTAATGCTGAGCGTTTTACCACTGATATTGAAACTGGCAGGCACATAGCTGATGCTGTAATTGGCACCAGCGGAAAGTGTACCCTGACCAATGGCATAAGTACCTGCATTTTCGCCAACCGTACGACTTATAGCCCCTGTAATGGCATCGCTACCAACCAGACCAGTAGCCGTATAAGTTAATGCCGGATCAGCATCGCCGTAAACTTTACTTTTAGGCTGAGCGGTAATGCTAAGTGTTTTGCTGCTAATATTGAAACTGGCCGGCACATAGCTGATGCTGTAATTGGCACCGGCGGAAAGTGTACCCTGACCAATGGCATAAATACCTGCATTTTCGCCCACTGCGCGACTTAAAGCACCTGTAATGGCATCGCTACCAACCAGACCAGTAGCCGTATAAGTTAATGCCGGATCAGCGTCGCCGTAAACTTTACTTTTAGCCTGAGCCGTAATGGTTAAGCTTGCTTTGGTTATAGTTAGGCTTCCATCCTGATAAGTAATGGCATAGTTGCCGGAGGTATATCCAGTTGGGCTAATAAAATAGCTCCCTACCTCTTTAGCACCAATGGCCGTACCCATATAACTTAGGGCACCCTGCAAAGCCTGTTCGTTTTCGCCATTTACAAATCCGTTATAGCTTACTCCGTTACCTCCGGTGTAAGCCATCGCGTTATACGTTTTATTGAAATTATTAGCAGTAATGGTCAACGGTTTCTGTTGTACACTGATGGTAAAACTTACCGGCGTAGCGGCGGCATGGTTACCATCGCCGGGCTGACTGGCTGTAATGGTTGCAATTCCTGCTGCCAGAACTTGTACCTGCCCTGAAGCATTTACCTGCGCTACTGCCGGATTGCTGCTTGTGTAACTTACGGCCAAACCTGATGAAGCTACAGCAGCTGCATCGACAAGCGGATTGCCATAGGTTAGCAGCAAAGTAGCACCTGTTACCTGATTGTTAAAAGTAATTACATTGGCACCAGATGGCACAATACTGAGTGTGCCGTTCCGGTAATCGAAATCATAATTGGCCGAGGTTAATCCGCCGGGTATAATGGTGTAGTTTCCGGTATTAAGGGCACCCTGCGAGCTGCCATTGTAGCGGATGGTTCCGCTAAGTGCAGCTGCTGTTTCGCCATTTACAAAGCCGTTATAACTTACGCCATTACCTCCGGTATAAGCCACTCCATTATAGGTTTTACTAAAATCGTTTGCTGTAACCGTTAGTGTTTTTCTGGCTACCTGTACCTGAAAAGTCACCGGTGTAGCCGGCCCATAATTTGTATCGCCAGACTGGCTTACCGTAATAGTGGTTGTACCTGTACCCAACAGGCTTACCTGCCCCGAAGCATTTACTGTTGCTACCGATGAATTGCTGCTTTGGTAACTTGCCGGCAAACCAGAACTGGCATTGGCCGATGCATTGAGATCGGCATCGCCATAGGTTTTATTAACCAGGCTACCTGCTGTCTGACTGTTAAAGGTTAAAATATTTACGTTGTTGAGTGAAATAACCAGCTGACCATTCGTATAACTGATGGCATAATTGGCCGAGCTTAGTCCACCAGGCACAATGGTATAATTGCCCGTACTTATAGCGCCCTGCGATGTACCGCTGTAGCTAAGTGTTCCTGAAAGTACAGCCGGGTCTTCGCCAAGGGCAAAAGCACCATAACTTACCCCGTTACCACCACTATAGCCAAAGCCATCAAACACTTTACTGAAATTATTGGCAGTAATGGTTAATGGTTTTGGCGTTACTGAAGCGGTGGAGTTCGAGAGATCGCTAATATTGGCTACTTTATAATTTCCTGCCTGTAAACCGGTTAATAAAACATGGTTTATGGGCAAGGTAATTGTCTTTCCGGTTCCGGCATTCGGCGTATCGTACTGCGCTGCACTGGAGTTCAGGCTCAGCTGCACATCGTCGTTATTAATCACATCGCCACTGGCCAGGGTAAGATCGGTTGGAAGAACCGTTCCTGCAGTACCGGCATCGTACACCTTGCTAAGTATCGCAGTAGATTTAATACTTACTGTTACCGGTCGCTGACTGATTACCAGGCTGAATACCGCATCTGCAGCGGGACTAAAAGCACCATTACCGGGCTGACTGGCCGTAATGTTTACCGTACCGGCTTTTTTGATATTCAGTTTCCATTTATTCCCATCAGCAGCATCCTGAAAAGCTTCGGCTATGTTGTTATCTGCTGATGCATAGCTTACGCTTAATCCCGAACTAGCTGTTGCACCGGGTTCAAAAGCTGCATCGCCATAAGTTTTGGTGTGGTTAGCTGCCGTAATGGTTTGTGCCTGCACCAAGGCTTCGTAGGCACCCAGATCTATTTGAGTTCCAGTTAAGCGCGTATTACCCAACAGGTCTTTGTCGGTATTGATATTGCCGGTGTACAAGCTATTATCGCCTGCTCCAACGGCTAAACTGGTCGATTTTAAGGTGAGGTTGTCGTCGGATGTGCCCAATAAATTATCGGCACCATCAGCGTCGGTAAACAAGGGATCGATGTTGAGCAGGCTGGCCGAATTACCTTGTAAAATAACATTGGCTGAAACTGCTGTACTTTGTTTAAGCAGGGTATTTTTGAGATAAGCCTTAACTTCTCCTCCGGCACCAACAGCGTTTTCGCCATCGTTTACAATCGAGTTCACAAAGGCCAGCTGTTGCTGGAAGGTGGTGGTGGCACTGGTCCACTCTACAGTTGCGCTCCCCTGAGTTGCCGTATTTCCTGAGAAAGTACAGTTGATAAAGCTATTGGTGCGGGTGTTAAAAATATTACCTACAAATAAAGCACCTCCTTTGTTACCCGATTGATTGGCAGCAAATACCGTACTGATATAGGTATTACCCTGCGCGCTTTGATCATAAATAGCCCCACCGCTGTTTGCACTGGCATTTCCGGCAAAAAAGCACCGATCGGCCAATAAAATACCTCCTGCTTTTAGCAGGGCTCCCGCCAGGTCGGCTGATTTGTTTCCGATAAAGGAGCAATTGGTTAAGTTCATGTTTTGAGCGCCGTATAATGCCCCTCCCGATTGTTCGGCATAGTTTTGGGCAAAAACAAGCGCTTGCATTTGAGGTGCAGCAGCAGCACCGTTAATGGCCATAGCACCTCCCGTACTGGCCTTGTTGCCTACAAAACGAAGTTTGTTTACCGCCAAGGTTGGACTGTTAGATACGTACATGCCGCCTCCCCACGAGCTTACCAAAAATTGTTGTGCATTAATTTGCGGCAGGTTGCCGCCATTGGCATTACCTCCGCTGATGGTAAAGCCATCAAGCAAGGCAGTTCCGGCATCGCCTGCTGCCATCACCACCTGATAGGCATTTTCTGTATTTCCGGTTAAATTTAGTGTTGTGCCATAGCCGGAAAGAACATCGTCGCCATTGTAATCGCCACTCAATATGGTTTCATTGGCAGCGATGCTTAAATCGCGTTGCGGCAGCGCGTTTTCGCTACCGGCAAAGCCACCGTATACCTGCACATCTTTAACCAGTAAAAAGGTGTTGTTCCGTCCCGCCGGAATACCAAAAGCATTATCTGCCGGGTTATACATCGGCTTATACATACCTCCAGCTACCCAAATCTGTTTTACCTTGCCTGGTGTAGCAGCATTCAGGCTTTTGGCCCCCACTAATGCATCAGCCAGTTCTGAAATTGGGCTTGCCCAACTATCGCCATTGCCACTGCTTCCTTTTTTCACATACATGATACCATTCGCATCGGGTTTTAGCGCTTTTACGGTAATCTTAAAAGTTTGCGGTGTACCCGTACAGCTTACCGAACCGGGAACATAAGTTCGAAAGGCAAAATCAAAAGTTGGAAACGATTGATAGCCGCTATTGGCATATACCTGTCCGTCGGGGTATGGATTACTAATGTTGCCGGCAAAACAGTTGGCTGTGTTTGTGCCCGAAAGCACTAAATAATAGGTAGTACCCGGAGTAACTGCAACCGGCGACCAATAAACATCTGCCCACGAATTTGGAGAAGATGCTACGGTACCTGTGGCCAGCTGCACGCCCCCTGCGTTGGGCAGTTTATCCCACAGAGAAACAGTAACGGTTCCATTGCCTCCCAATGAATTTAGTAAAACACCCGCTCCTGCCATAGAATTGCCCCCTGCTTTGAAAGATTGTGCAATATTAACTTGCGAGATATTCGCTACGCAATTGCCTGTTACGGTTTGATTAATATCTAAAATGCCGCTGATTAATTTTGGTGTAACTGTAACAGTAGCAGTAAGCGGTGCATTGGTTGTATTCGTTGTAACAAAAGCAGGAATATTGCTGGTGCCATTTGACGTAAGGCCTATGGCAGGGGTATCATTGATCCAGTCGAACGTGAGATATCCGCCAGTTGTAGGACTGTTAAAGTTGATTGCTGTGGTATTGCTTCCACCAAATACGCTTTGATCGGCCGGTTGCACAACAGTTGCTGTAGGGCTGATGGTATAAGTAAAAGTTTTGGTATCCGGATTGGCACATGGCAGCTCATAAGTAATGATAATTTCGCCTAAGCCTGTTTGAAAACCCTGTGTATGTTCTACATCAGTGGCCAAAGGATCGGTATAACTACTGCCTCCGCCGCCACCACCATAAGCGGCACCACCGCCGCCATAATAACCGCCGCCACCACCACCGGAGGCTGTGCCCTGGCCACCGGCATTGCCACCCACGCCCAGCTGTCCTGCTGTTGCAGGTGTGGTACCTGCTGCTCCACCGCCCGATGGTGTTCCACCTTGCCCAACCGCTGTACCCGACTGGTTGCCACATTGATAACCCGTTTCACCAGTTAAACCTCCTCCCGCTCCTCCAGGCTCGGCATTGGTGCTACAATTGTTTCCACCACCGCCGCCACCACCAGCTACAATTATCCTGTTGGCTAATGCTGTTCCGCCTATCCTGATATCGGAAGCACCCCCACCGGCGGGTTGTGCTATCGATCCTGCTCCGGTACCACCACCATTGTAGCCAATACCGCCCACAAAAATATTAAGTGTTTGCCCCGGTGTAACCGGATATCCGGCTTTCACCCTACCTCCTTTCCCGCCTAAATCATCGGGCTTTGTAACCGGCTGGTTGTAAATCGCGCTTGCTCCCTGTGCACCCTTTACATCAACCGTAATGCTGGTTACACCTGGCGGCACTACAAATGTTTGCATGTTTCCGGTGTAACTGTAGGTTTGGCTCGTTTCGAGTTTTGGTGTAACGGTTATGGTTGCGGCAGCCGGACCTGTTCCGCTATTTACGGCATTAAACGATGGCAAGTTGCCTTTGCCACTTGCTGCCAAACCTATGGCCGGATTTGAATTCGTCCAACTATAAACCACATTGGAAATGCCACTGGTAAAATTAAACGGAGTTGTACTTGTTCCGTTACAGGCCTGCTGGTTTGCAGGTTGATTCATGGTTAACGGGCAACCATTTTGTACGGTCCATTGTAAAGTATCGTTCAATGAGTTTGTATCTCCAGCCCGCGCAACCCATACCTTTATAACGTAGATTCCGGGAGCAGACAGATTTGCTTTTGTATTGAAAGAAAAATTCCAGCTGGCACCAGCTGTTAAATTTGTACTTAGCAGTTGCGATACTGTTGCACCGCCGTTAATCGAATAATTAACGGTTATCGTATTTGAGGGCATAATTACACCCGAGTTATTGTTAATCAATACCGTTACCGTTTCGAAATTACTTAACGCCGACCCTGAATTTGGCGAGAAATGATTTTGCAACCAAACATCTTGAGCCATTAATGGATGAACAGCAATAAACAACAGAAAAAATAGTAGCGTTTTTTTCATATTTAGATTTTTAATATGCGGTAAGAAAAATATAGCCAAATCAGAATCATAAGGCATAGTGCCACCAAAATGATCACAAGCGGAATACTTAACTTTCTTTTGGATTTAGGCATGCGCAAATTTTATCATAAACCTTATAGGAATATGTTTTACAGGGCGGACAAAAAGCGGACAACTGATACATTATGCCCCTAACAGAGCATTTAGGGGCATTCCTGAAAAATGCGCTACATGCTGAAATATCGTTGGGCCTGAGGTGGCAGGCATCGGGTTAGAAGAAACCGATGCGCTTTGATGAAAGGATTAGTCGTTTAAGGTTAAGATATAGTCTTCCAGAAGTACATTATCGGGCAGATCGATACGTTTTTTTAAGCGTCGCTTGCTTCGTGCCACACTATCGGCGCTAATGCCCAGCATATTCGCAATTTGCCTGTTGTTTAATTGCAGGCCGATTAAACTGGCCAAACGCTCTTCTGCCGGATTAATGCGGGGGATTAACTCTTTTAACCGATGAAAGAATATGGGATAAGCCTTATTAAAAGCTTCTTTAAACCTGCTCCATTCCTCATCGGTAAGCAACACATAATGCAGCAAACTTTCGTTAATGATTTCCTTTTCGGCTGCATCGGTTCCATTATTGTGCCTGATGGTTTGTTCAAGGTTTTTGATGAGTTTTTCCTTTTCGCGGATGTGTTGTGTAAAAACCTTAATCTTATCGCGCGCTTCACTCACCTCTTTCTCGGCAGCCGTTCTTTGCTGACGCAGCATTTCTGCTCCGTGTTTATCTTTAAGCCTTTGCCTGTTATAAAGTAGCAAAGTAATAACCATCAATAAAAAAACACCCCCAAGTACAAAATTACGCGTTAGCTTTTCTTTGGTTAGCCGGGCATTAATTACTTCGAGGTTATTTTGCAGATCATCAAACTCCATTTTAGCTTTAATGGCCGATAGTTGCATCGAGCTGAGATCTGACAGGCGCTCCATGTTTAATTTGTTGTACAGATCGCTGTACTTATAGGCACTATCTGCCTGGTTAAGTTTACGATAGCTATCGGCAAGGCCTTTTAGCGACAATAGCTTTTGTTCTATCACATAATATTCGCTCTGCAATGCCCATTGGTAAGCCAGCTTCCATTTGGCAACAGCCTCACTATAGTATTGATTTCTAAAATCGAGACTGGCCAGGATATTTTGTGCAATGGCCATGTTGTTGTAAGATTTCATCTCCCTGGCGCTCGTTAACTGCTGGTTTACCAGCGGGATGCCCTCCGTTTCCTTACCCTGTAAGATAAGGGAATGGCCGATATTACCTTTGGCAATGCCCAGCCATAAAACATGAACCTGTGAAACGGGATCTGGCTTTTTAGTCAGCGTATCAATTATTTGCTGATAATAATATCGTGAACTATCATACTGGCCGAGTTTAAGGTAAGCTGCGCCTACAACATCGAGCTGGAAGAGGTAAACCCTGGGATCCCATGTTTTTTTTGCCGTATTTTTAAACGACAGGCACTGCAAGCCGTAATTGATGCTTTGCCGGTAATTATTGCTCTGATATAAACCAAGGCTTACATTAAAAAAACGGTTATGTACATACTTAAAATGCGTTAAACCAATCTTTCGTTCGAGTTCAAGGGCTTTTAAATTATAGAGTACATACCTGTTGCTACCCCGGCCAACCTCGGCACAAAGGGTATATACTTCGGCTTTTAGCTGCTCGTCTTTTAATTTATGAGCCAGTTTAACGCTGTTGTAAATCGCTACCGAATCTTGTGGCGTTCTTTTCACGCTGAGTTCCAGTTTGCCCAGAATCTCGTACATGGTTATCCTTACTTTTAATCTGTCGTTGGGATTGTTGGCAAGCCAGGCATACAATGCGCTAACCCTTTTCTGCTGTTCAAGCAATAAGCGTTTCCATTCCTGATTCCTGCCTACCGTCATTCTTTCTACTACTTCCCGCCGATGTTTGAGTTCGGCATAGGTTTCTTCTGCCCTGTGGGTTTGGCTGGTATCTGCTGTACGCCAGGCCTTAATCAATGGTTCAATATCGTTTTGTTGCGCTGTAGCAAACAAACAGCACAGTATGCCAAGAAAGGTTAATAGCGAGCGACTAAGCATTAATACTTTGAATCAGTATTTTGCTAAAATACAGCAAAAAGTGGAAAACCAGAAAGTACTGACCCTATCCCCGCCAAAACAACTAAAGCCCAATGAAGATTGCTGCTTTGTTTCTGCCAATTTCCCAAAAGCCATAGAGCAGAAGTGCAGGTTAATGCGAACTACCATCAGCAGCCCTCATAGAAGATTCGTCATTTCGACTGAAACCAACCGGTTTTTCACTGGTAGTGGAACGGAGAAATCTATAGAAACAGATTTAGCTTCGCTGAGCACTGCGTGGTTCTTGGCTACGTTGTACTTTGCTCGAAATGACTACTCCGAAGGGGCTGTCACTAATATTGATTTTATGAAATAAATTACCCTTAGCGAAACATGCAGAACAAACCCGCCAATTATTTACCCTACCTGCCGAAAAACCGGGGGAATCGATGGCGGTTCTCATCAATAAGAACAGCGATCCGGTAATTTTCTTCCGAATCAATGGCATGGTTCTCGATATCATCAATACTATAGGCAAAAGGCTTTTCACCTACCTTTCGGTTACCACGGGCCAAAAATGTAGTGCGGTTAAACAGGTGCAAAATACCATCCTCTACAAAGGTGTTCGGCCGGTCTTCGCGGATAAAATCCCTGTCGCTATCGTAATACCTGCGACTCAAAACCTTCATGGTAAAAACAGAATCGCATTTCCAATCTTCGGGATTGAGTACATATTTATCATAAGTTTCGATCGCGTCTTCGATGGTTTGAGGTTTCAGGAAAGGGAAAATAGGCCCCAGCTGCAGAAAATGTTCTCCATCCACATGGCTAAGCAATGCGGCAGTTGACCTGTCGGAAGTGAGTTCCAGTTCGGTTTCCTGAGGTTCGGCCTGATATACATTAACCACTTTTACCTTAGCAGAACGATCATAATAACTTTGAATACGTCTGGAATCGGTGTTAATGAGAATCTTTCCGATCCGACCGATCCCCTCAAGCTTATTGATCATTACGTTATAGAGTGGCTTGCCGCATATATACTCGAAATGCCTGCCAGGAAAAATAAATCCCGCTTCTTCGGGAATTGAAATAAGAGCCGTTAATAGATTATTACTCATGAGTTAAATAGCTGTTGGTTTATCATCCTAAGGTACGAATCGCACGGCATTCCTGAACGCAAAACACAAACTATAAAAAAGCAAGCAATGGATGTGTTGCTTGCTTTTTTGATATCCGCTACCCAGAGATTTTAGATTTATGCATCTGGCTTTAGCCAGATGCTAAGATCAAACAGGAGGGCTATTGCTTCAAATATCCCTTAGCTTTAAGCTTGTCTAGCACCCTTTGGCCTATTTGCTTACCCCACTCCTGACCTGCAAGCATAGACTCTTGAGTGATCAAAGGAGTTTTTTCTGCGAATTTTTTGCCTACAGGTGTCTCATAAAAAGCAATTACTCCCAGCAGGTCTGCCTCTGTTAAATGCTTCTGATATATTGGTAAAACCAGATCAACAAGCTGACTTACGCCATCTCTATTTATTTCAACAGTGAATTCATCCCAAAACTCTTTAGGGACACTTGATTGCTGCTGCTTAAACATAGAAATCATTTGGTTTAAAATACCTTTATAGGCAACTTCCGAACCTGAGACCTGCATTAGCTTTGTTAATGATGATTTGTAATTGCTCTGCTGACCAAAAGAAAATGTTGTAGCAAATGCGAGAAGCACTGTTAAAATAAATGTTTTCATGTTTTTTTTCGGTAAAACTATAGGTTTTTTATCTATTTAAAACTTTTTCAACAATAAATTAACTAACCCTATGCTAAGCTCATGATAACGATCCAATATTCAACACTGAACAAACAAAGCGAATAACTTTCGTTATCCGCTTTGCCAAGTACTAATTCAGATGCAAGACCAGAACAGCCCCGAACAGCATGCCTAACAGGAAGGTAATGATCAGCATCAACCTGATCGAAATACTAAAAAGACTGCTTTTCTTTTTCAATTTAATAAACTATCGTAACAGGTATTGATTTGTAGGTACTGATGTTGTAAGTACTGTTTTTGTAAAGAATCACCAGACTATACTTTCCCGATTCCCAGGCTTTTTCGCCGCTGATCGGATTTGCCACGGGTTCATTGCCATCTTTTTCTGCACCTATGGTGATGGTTTCGCCACCGTAAACTCCATTTACCTGTTTTAGCGTAGATACTTTTGATGCATTCGGAAGTCCTTTGTGTTCGACTTTAGAAATTACGATGGCTTTGTTCAGGTCAAGCTTGTCTACCGATTCTGGAAAATAATTAGCTTTTCTTTTGATGAGAACGGTGTACAAAATTCCATCACCCTTTATCTCACTTACCTGAGCGTGAGCGGTAAATTCGTCGCCTTTTTTAAAAATAAGCTCTTGCTCTACAAAGGTGTCCATGTAGTAAATCATGGTGCCGTTTCGCGAGAATATATCTCGTCCGATTTTAGGATCAACGGGCATATTTGCTGCATCAATGATGATAAAATCTTCTTTGATTTCCAGCTTTGTTCCGTTTTCATCCAACACAATGAAAGAGAAATCATATTTCCCTTCCGGTGCATCTGCCGGGATGGTAAAATGCTTGTGTACATTGGTGTTTTTTGCACCCTTGTATTGGTCCCAGGTCATTTCAAGTTTCCATGTTGCGGTATAAGTTTGTCCGGCTTTTTGCAAGATCTTAACTTCTACCCCCTTTATTTTGTCGCCAGCTATAACATCTGCATTCAAATGGAAATCTCTTCCCCTTATGGCCTGCTTGTTATTTGCTGTCCCTATTTCCACATTGGTAGCTGTTGGCGAAGCAATAGTTGGCGCTGTATCTTTTTTACAGCTTGTTGCAAAAACTACCAGCAGCAGTAACAATGTAAATGATTTACTGATTGAATTTTTCATTTTAATTGTATTGGGGTTCTTAGTTATGTCCGGCGCTGCTTTCAAAACCAAATAAGGTTAGCCTCACTGGTCTGGCAGATACTTTGTGTCTGGTTACTTTGGTAAAATCGGTTAAGTCTATTTGTTGCACTTCACCAGCTCCCGGAACGGCTACGTAGGCATATGTTGCAGTAGCTTCTAAAACTGGCTTATACGTATCGGTAGCTACAACTGCAGTTATTGCTGCGCCTTCTTTTTTCAAGCTGCCAGAAGCTAAATCGTAAATTCTCAGTTTGCCATCAAGCGTTAAAACCAATAAGTTTTTACCTGCATAATCTACCTTGCATTGAAAGGCATCTGCTCCGGCGTAAATTGGGCTAATGCGATTGGCTGTAAGATCAATCAGGTAAGCACCTTTTGTGGCTACATATCCAATAAATTTTTTGGCACTTTCTGCATACAAGATTGTTGCCAGGCGAAATGCACCAAAACCATCGGGATTAGGGATAACGCGTTGTGTACCATTTTGCTCTACTACCAAAACGCCACCGGCAGTTGCTGCTGGCGTGGTAAAAGCACCAAATACGGCATTTTGCCCATCACTTGCATTGCCATGTATATTGCCAACATTTTGTGTAGCTGCATGCACTAATGTTCCGTTTTTATCGGTAACAATTACCTTAGTTGGAGATGCCCCTGCGGTATTGGTAGCAGTAATGGCGTAGTTGCCATTGGTAAATTGCGCCATAGCACCATGGTGTGGCAATAAGCCTGCATTTACAACTTTAAATTTTGCATTTGCCGTATTGAAATCCGCATCGTTACCCACACTCAGTGTACCATCCCCATCGTTAAAAATTAGAGATTCATTTCCCTTACTTTTAAAATGGGTGGGCTTAATACCATTGGCAGTAATAGCAGCCCATTTGGCGATACCATCAACATCCACATGATCGTCGTGAGATTGCAAACCGCTATCAAAAACCTCTACCAGGTTTTGCGCGCCATATAACACAGCAGCATAGCGGCCAGATGCCGTTCCATAAATATTGGCTAATGGATATTTTCCCGTAAAAGTGGATATTTTAGCTGCAAAGGGATCTATTTGAGTTAAGGTGGTCGATGTTTCATCGCTCACTAACACCCGTACAAATTTTTGCTCTTTTGCGGTAACAACAGGTTCCGGTGTTGGTGTATCGGTATCTTTTTTACAAGCGGCAAAACCAACCGTAAATAATATAAATAATGCAGCAGCTTTAAGTTTGTTTTTAGTGTTCATTTTTTTGTGTTTTAAAATAAATTGATGATTTGTTAATTGATTTTGATACTTAACCCCTTAAGCGTTTGCCACCCGGCTTTATCCGTAAGGCGAATCAGGAAATGATAATCGCCTGCATCCACATCAGCTGGCACAGTCACTTCCTGTGCTATTTCGTGTGTTTTCTGACCTGCTGACAGCGGAAAATCCTTGATCAACAAGAATGGCTTTACAGGTTGCTTTACCGCACCTAAATTGCATTCATTCACTTCTGTACTGTGGTTGTGATGATCGAAATTGTGGTGTATATCGATACTTACTGAACCGAGTTCGGCATTATCGCTCAGCTTTGCTTTGAAAACGAATTTTTCACCTCGTTTAATTACCGAGCACTGCTGAGGAAAAGCCGTTCCGCTTACATCAATTACCGGATATTCGGTATCGATTGCTTCGCTCTCTTTTTTACAAGCCGAGAAGCAAAGGAGAAGGCCTAAAACGAGTAATGGAAATTGTTGTTTTTTCATGGGTTTTTAATTAGTGGTGATGATTGAAATTGAAAGGTATTTTTACAGACAGCACTACATTTCTGCCTTGCTCGGGCAAGCTGATTAAGCGGTAAAAACTGGTGTGATGGAGGTATCTGGTATTGAACACATTTTGTACCTGCGCGCTGATGCTAAGCGGATATTGTCCAATGTGAAGTCTCGTACCTGCCTGGAAATTAAACAGATTATAACCTGCTGTTTTTCGTTCTGGCGGCACAATGTTATTTTGCGCCGAAGTAATGCGGTAATCTAACGAGAAGTAAGTATCTGCATTACCCAAAAACTTTTGCGGCGAATAGGTTAGATTAAATAATGCCGAAGCAGGTGGAGAAAAGGGTAAAGTATATCCTTTTTTATCTCCCGACAATTGCCTGGCATATAAGTATTCTACCAATACTTCAGAGCTCCACTGTTTACCGAACTGATATTTTACCTGCGCTTCGCCTCCGTAGCGCATCACTTCGCTTTCTGCATATTCGAAAACCTGATTACCTGCACCATAGAAATAATCGTGTGCCGATGTTGGGTTTAAGTAAATGTAATTGGGGAAATAATTGAAGAAAGGACTTAACCTGGCCAGCCATTTTTCTGTCTTAAATGCAACTGAAAAATCTGCCTGGTAAGATTGCTCCGGACCTAAGTTTGGATTACCTTTTTCGTAACTGAAATAATGGTAGTTTACACCATTTGCACCCAATTCCTTTGCTATAGGCATGCGAAAACTCTTCCCTACATTTGCTTTTAATTCAAACAAACCGGCATTGTAGTTCATCCCAACCGACCAAACCAGACTGTTGAAGTTTCGGCCCAGGTTAGCTGCCCTTAACAACTTTTCCTGCGAACCGCCGGCCGTTTCAGAAAAGAACCAATCCGTATAACCGAACAAATTCAGTTGTGCCATGTCATACCTTAGCGCTCCATGCAGCAGCAGTTTATCGTTTACTTTAAACTTATCGTAAGCATACAAGCCCAAACTTTTTTGCTGAAAGGCAGGCACTAAAAAGCTCCAGCCATTAATCAAATTGTCTTGCATTTCGCCATTGAGGCCTATTTGCAACAGGTGTTTCCCCAGCTTGATCTGATTTTTTGCCATGAGCGAGTAAACCTGTTTATCGAATTCCCTTTCCAGATCAATTGGGATATTCATCGTAGCCGGATAAACTGCTGGCATATAACCATGATTAACATAGTGATTATACTCCTGGCGGAAATTACGCTGATAACCCAATTCCAATTCTAGGTGATGATTCCCCGTTACCAAAGTACTTCTATTAATCAATTTGAAATGATTTACTTGTTGTGAGGGCATCAAGATATCGCGGGCACTGGCATCATGTAATTCTGTATCAACTCTTCTTGGTTCTAAACCATGGGCATTGGCGAAAAATCCGCTTTTGCTGTACGTGTTGCTCAGATAAAATATGGTTTTAAATTTTTCAGTCACATACCCAGTATTGAAATGGATGCCGGTTTCCCTGCCTGCGGTATTCCTCAGGTAGTTTTTGTGCAGGCCAACTGCAAAATCATACACATACAAAATATCTGTGGGTACACGGTAATCGCCATAATTCTGATAGGTAAACCGGCCGTCGAAAAAGAGTTTTTCCTTTCTTTGAAATAGCCGTACCGAAGTGCCATACAAACCATTATTGCTTTTGCCAATTAAGTTTACATCGCCTCCAAAACTATTGGGTGCAGGCATAGCTGGCGCTTTGATATTGATGGCACCGCCAATGGCATCGGCACCGTAAGCAAAAGAGGCAGCGCCTTTTATAAGCTCAACTTCTTCGGTGGCAAACTGGTCAATTTCTAACCCGTGATCGGCTCCCCATTGCTGCCCTTCGTGTTTTATTCCTTTATCTACTACCACCACCCGGTTAAAACCTAGGCCACGTATCAAAGGCTTAGATTGCCCGGAACCAATGCCAATAGTTTTGATCCCCGGTAAGCGTTGCAGGGTATTCATTAAGCTTCCGCCCAAATTGCGTTGAATGAAATCGGCTTTTACGATTTCTACATTTAACGATTCCTCTCTCATGCGCTCCTCATTCGCTTTACTTTTGATGGTTACTTCCTTCAGCACACGGGTATGTGCTTGTAGTTTTAAAACCTTTTGAATGGCTTTCCCATCAACCACGATTTTGCTGGTAAGGGGATGAAAACCCATTGCATTTACCTGTATTTCGTACGATCCGTTGACAAGCTGAAAATAAAATTTGCCCAAAGAATCGCTCAATGCATAGACATTAGTCTTGCTTAATTTTACGGTTATCCCTGCAAGTGGATGATGAGAACCATCAGTAACGAGGCCATTTACCGGGTAGGTTTGGGCAAATGAGCCAAGACAAAAGAATGTGCTAAATAATAGCATCATCATTTTCTTCATAGAAAAATTGATACGCTAACGCGAATGATTAAGCCAACCGAAATGAATTCGGTTAACCGGTTAAAAATTGGGGAATAGGAAAAAACCGCCCGGACTGGGCGTTGCTAAGCTTATGAAACGAGGTTTCAGGAAATGATGGCTGGAGGGCCTTTGTTGGTAAAGCCTTGTAGCGTAAATTTATAGCAACCAATATAATACCTGCCTGCAAATGGAGCAGTAGGTTTTACCGGCGCTGTTAATTCGAAATGATGAGCGGTTAAAATTGCTGCCGCATGATGATGTGCCACGCAGTTACACACTTCACAACTTTTAACCCATTTCTGTACGGATGTTTGGTTGTCGTGTTTATGCGTGGGTAAATCCTGATGATGGTGGTGAAAAATCTGGAAAAATGAGGTGCCCACAAAAAGTATCATTAGCCAAACCGCTAAAACACTTTTCACATATTGCAGATATGTAGCTTCCTCTTTCAAATTGCAACAAAATTGCATTAATAAATTTAATAATGCAAACTAAGCCTTGATTATCTTCAATAACTTGTTAAAATTACTGTCCTTAACAGATCAATAAAAATGA
Source organism: Pedobacter ghigonis (assembly GCF_903166585.1). GTDB lineage: Bacteria > Bacteroidota > Bacteroidia > Sphingobacteriales > Sphingobacteriaceae > Pedobacter > Pedobacter ghigonis. The sequence continues at coordinate 401,163 of NZ_CAESCM010000002.1, read as the reverse complement.
TCGTCATCCCGACTGCACCCGGTAGCTATCCGATCCGCTACCCTTGAAAGATCAAATAAAAATCCCCGTCATTCCCACGCAGGCGGGAATCCTAATGCAAGAGGGTTTAAGATTATCTTTGAAGAGTACTTCCTAATTCTCAATTATTTGGAAATAAGGGATTCTGGGGATAATCATTCTATAAAACTTCTCGCCACTGCTCAGGATAAACTTCTCGCCCAGCCTTAAACGCAAAAAACCCACAACTTTCGTTGCGGGTTTTGGCTCCCTCTGCTGGGCTCGAACCAGCGACCCTCTGATTAACAGTCAGATGCTCTAACCAGCTGAGCTAAGAAGGAATGCTGGTTGTTTTCCTTAAACGAATGGTGCATACTTTGCAGTATCTTATACCCTTGTTCGTTTTGGGAGTGCAATATTAGCGCTTTTTAATTGTTTATGCAAACAATACTGCAAAAATTATTAAACAAAATGGCCTTTCATTTTACCAGAAAGGCCATTTTGCTATTTTCAAACTGATTACCAAACAGTTAAGAACACCTATTTAACAATCCATGGAGCCTGATTAATATCATCAGTGCCGTTATATTGGCGTGTTAAAGCCTGTTTAAGGTTATCACCATTGGTGGTGCGCTCAATATCCGGGTACTGAAAACGCTTAGGAATCCTTTGACTGTTACCTGTTCCAGGTCCGGTCTGAAACTCAGGCACACCTGTTCTACGGTTTTGATAGTAGGCTTCGAAGCCTGAATTACGGAAGTAAGCCAGGTACTTTTGGGTCAGGATTTGTTTCAAACCATCGGCAGTATTGCCAGCATATTTAACAGAGTTTTGTGCGTAATAATCGGTTTCGAAAGAAAAATTAACAGCATAGGTTTCAAATTCGCCCAGTTTTCCATCCTTTTTCAAAAAAGTAACGGTATTACTACCATCGTGAATGCCATAAAAAGCAATAGAAGCCAGAATGCCTTTTTTATACCAGCTTTCGGCATCGCCGGTAGCCCAGCCACGGTTTATCCCCTCTGCTTTAATGAAACATAATTCGGGATAGGCAATAATAAAAGTATTTTCGGCCGTATAGCCACTGTAATACCGGTAACGACCAATAAGCGAGTACAAACCTTTCTGTACTTTATCCAGCATCACCCCCTGATCTTCGCCTGAACTTGCACCCACAAAATTGCGGTAATCGGTAAGTGCATAAGCATTGGCTTCAGCAATTCCTCTTGCAGGTTCGGCCACCATATACGCCCGCGGGTCTTTAAGTGCCGAAAGCGTATTTAAATACGTTCCGGCCATGTTATAACGCAAGGCATCATTACCGAAATTATCTTTGTTGTTAGGGTACTTGTTAAAACTTTCGTTGTACACAAATTGCAGATTATCGGCCATACTATCCATTACCGGATATTTTGTTGGGTTAGCCAGTATGGTTGCAAACTGCTGTTTCACCTGCAAATCGGCATCATCAACCCTGCTGCTCAGCTGAATCAAAGTTCTTAACCTAAAGGTATTAACCACCTTTTGCCAGGCCAACAAATCATTCTTAAGGTAAATATCGCCTTTTAGCTCTTTGTTACCTGCAGCAATCAGGGTTGCCAGGCTGTTGTTGGCTTCATCTAACCAGCTTAACGATTGCTTAAAGATATCTTTTTGAGTATCGTATTTTGGGGTGAGGTTAGCGAAGCCTTTTAAAGCCTCCGTCATTGGTAAATCGCCAACCTTTAAACTCATTTTAACAAAGAAATAAGCTTTAAAGAATTTGGCCAGCGCCAGGTAAGGCTTAGCTACCTCGCCACCTAAACGGCTGGCTTCTTCTTCCATTTTAACTACGTTTTTTAAAGTAGTGTAATCTAAAGATGCACCTGTCCAGTCGTAATTGTTGTTGGCATAATAGAAATAATTTGCCGCGGTGTATTGGTTCCAGCGTTCGGAACCCGAAAACGGCGCTTCGTACATATTGTACAAAATACCATTGATTAATAAGTTTGGCGGAACATGCTCGGCCTGGTTGGGATTATTAAAATTTTCTTCGAAAGTTTTTTTACATCCCGTGGTGGCAGCCGCCATTGCGATGAAAAGAAACAGTATGCGATATATTGATTTCATGATCTTGTATTTTTGAATGGCTAGAAAGTAACATTGAGGTTAAAACCAACACTCCGGGTAGTTGGCGTTTGCAAGGTAGAAGTACCTTCTCTTCCCGAATACTGATCTACATCCACATCATTATAGGTAGAATTGATAAAATAAAGTAGGTTACGCCCTACTACCGATATATTGGCCGAACGGATAAAAGTATTGGCCAGTAGCTTTTTAGGCAACTGATAACCGAAGGTTATCTCGCGCAGTTTGGCATAGGTACGGCTCATCATGGTATTTTCTTTCGCTCCGTAAAAAACGCCCAGGTAATCCTGCAGCAGTTGCGGAGTGGTATTTGGTGCAAAAGTAAGCTGGTTGTAATTGGTAATAACGCCTGTAACCGGATCGAAATTAATCTTGGCTCCGTTGGTTACAACCACTCCATCGCCTACCCAGGTACCTTTATAGTTCGGATCGTTTACGTGTACATAATCCTGATACCTGGCTTCGCCCATTTTGCCCTGTATGGTTTCGATCTGGCGCCCCCCTTGAAAGGATTTCAACCGCACATAATCCTGCATTACACCACCAACTTTTCCGTCTAACTGAAAGCTGAAAGAGAAATTTTGGTACCTGAACTTATTACTGATACTCCATACCCAGTTTGGATCGGCATGGCCCAGCAGCTGGTTAACCGGTAACGAAATGGGCGTACCGCTCGAAGTGTGGATTACCTGTCCGTTTGGCGATTTAGCCAGCACCGAACCATAAATATTATCGATACGGTCGCCTGTCTTGAAAAACTGATCTACCGAAGTTTCGCCCGGCGCAAGTTCTTTGTAAATTTGCTTATAGGTAGACCAGTTTACCAGTACATCCCAGCCAAACTTATCAGTAAGCACCGGCGTGCCTGATAAACTTAACTCCACACCGCTGTTTTGTGTTTTACGGCCGTTAATGGTATTGGTTTGGTAACCTGTAGCAGGCGAAATGTTTTGCCTGATGATTTTTGGTCCGTCGATATAACGGAAATAAGTGGCTTCAAAACCCAGTCTGTTCTTTAAAAACTTAAGGTCGATACCGCCTTCATAATTGGTACGGCTTTGCGCTTTTACCGCATTTAAATCGATCAGGTTATCGGTATAAAAAGCACCGGTTTGGTTGTTAAAAGTTGGCCTAACGCTATATGGCGAAGACAAGCCATAACCCGGACCACCATACGATGAAGTATATTCGGCACCATAACCCAAAGGATATGTTTGCAGCGGCGTAGCGCCAATATATTCTAAAGTACCTAAACCCGGATCTTTAACGTTAGCGTATGATGCCCTTACTTTCGCAAAAGAAATAAAAGCAGGCATTTTTACATAATCAGATATTACCGAGCTTAAAGAAACCGACGGGTAAAATGCCGAATTGTTGCCCATTGGCAAGGCAGAGTTTTTATCAATACGGCCCGTAGTATTGATATTCAGGTATTTTTTAAAGCTGATATCGACTGAATAAAAAGCACTTAATACGAGCATTTTCGAATTAAAGTTAAATGCCTTTACCGGGTTTTTAGAGTTAGAGAAATTGTACACATTAGGTACGTTCAGGTAATCGGTTGTGGTAAAGCTGGAGTTGTAGCTGAAGTTACGTGCATTACCACCACCAAAGGCACTGATTTCGAATAGATCGCCAACGTTTTTATTGTATTTTAAAAGTAGCTGAGTATTATTCTCGAACATACTCCTGCGGTCTTCGCGGTAATCGCCCAAACCTTCCTCGCGACCGTAAGGGTGTGCCGAAAATGGCATTTTTTCTGTTCTTAACTGGTCGTAGGTAGAAATCTGCGTTTTCAACATCACATCCAAACCTTTAACCAGGTTATAGTTTAATGATGCATATCCGTTAATATCGTTCTTTTTATGGCCTCTTAACCACTCATACGACATAAAATATGGGTTGTGGTAACGCTGGTACTCCGCATAAACAGACTGGATGCCTTCTTTACCGGCTTGCCAGTAATTTTTCATATCGTCGATATTCCAGTCGGCACCACCCCAAAGTGTCATATTATAAATTACACTGTTGGGGCCATAGTTTACATCCGGAATATTATCAGAAAACTGACGACTGTAATTGATATAAGCTTCAGCCTTTAATTTAGGGCTGATGTTATAGGTACCGCTCACATTAAAATTATTAATGTTGAGCTGGGTATTCGGGATAATCCCTTTTTGATAATTATTAGAAACCGATACCCTTAAATTGTATTTATCGGTAGCCGAAGATAATGCAATGTTGTTGGCCGAAAGCAATCCGGTTTGGATAAAGCGCTTTAAGTTGTCTTTTCCGCGGGCTACCCATGGTGTACCCTGGCGCACGCCGTTTACCACCGGACTATCGTATTGCGGAATAAGCTGGCCTTCAAATTTTGGGCCCCAGATATCGTAATCGCCATCGTTTAAGCCACCACCTTTTCCATCACCAAAAGCATAGGCACTGTGCTCGCCGGGGCCGTACTCATCCTGGCTTTTAGGCAAGGCAATAAAACCCTTGTTAAACTGTGTGCTTGAATTTAATTCTACCACAAAGCCTTTATCGTTCAGCTTTCCTTTTTTAGTGGTAATTAACAAAGCACCGTTGTAGGCCTGATAACCGTAAAGCGCCGCAGCTGCAGGGCCTTTTAATACGGTGTAGGTATCAATATCATCAGGGTTGATGTTCCAGGTATCCGAATTAATCGGCACCCCATCTACCACTACCAGATTTACATTGTTACCACGCAGGTAAAGCGACGAACGGCCTAAAAGTTCGGAAGATACACCTACCGTTAAACCGGCAACCTTACCCACCAAACCATTTACCGGATTGGCTTCTCTGGCTTTTACCAGATCGGCCCCTTTTACTTCCTGAATGGCATAACCAAGGTTACGTTTTTCTTTACGGATACCAAGTGCGGTAACCACAACTTCATTTAAATTTTTCGAATCTGTTTTTAAGGTTACGGTAAGGTTGTTTCCGCTTACTTCAACTTCCTGCTGAAGAAAGCCAATTGAGCTAAACACTAAAGTTTCGCCAGTTTTGACATCAATGGTAAAGCGACCTGAAAGATCGGTAGAAGTGGCTTTTTTAGTACCCTTTACCAGCACACTTACCCCGGGGATGGGTTGCTGTGCATCATCTTTAACCAGACCTGCTATTTTTGTTTGCGCCCATGTAAAATAAGGCGTGAGGCAGAGCAGCAGTAAGGCTACCATGCATGTCTTCATCTTGTAGAGATGTTTCATTTATCTATAAAATTTTTAAGGTTTATAGATGCAATATTAAGACGTGCATGTTAGCCTAATACCAACTTTTAGTTAACAAAACACCATGATTTTGTTTAGCATTTGTTAACTAAATATATTCTTAATGCTTTCAGCCGAATAACCGGCGCTGGCGGTCATACCTTTGCCACCAATGGCGGTACGGATATGGATACAATCATCTAAATCGTAGGTTACAATGTGTTTAGTGGGGTGTTGCGGATAAAAGCCAGCCCAGGTAGTTTGCAGCTTGCGCACGTCAAAATCAACAATCCGCGCGGCTTCTTCGAGCATTAATTCGTTAATGTGATGACCGAGATCAAAACCCAGGTCGTCGAAATGGTTTACATCTGCATATACGTGTGAATCGCCGATAATAATGCTGTTATCTACCGCCTGCTTAAACAGGATATGAATACCCCATTTTTTAAGTTCTTCGTAATGTTCGGGTGTTTTTATCGAGTGGAAAGAAGGGCAGTAATGCTCAAAACTTTCGTACCTGCGGGTAGTTAAGCCTGTTAAAATATTTCCCGATAGCTTTACATCGGCCAGTGGCACCGTGCGCATCATTTGCAGTTTACTTACAACAATACCACTTTCGCTAAACAATTCGGGATAAAGCAATTTAAACTCGTAACCATTACAGATTACAGCTTTATCGCCGGTAAAAAGCACACTGTTGTTTTTTAAGCCTACTTCTACCCCGCTGCCCCTGCGCTGGCAAGCGGTTACCGGGCTATTGTAGTGCAACTGATAATTTTCAAACTTCGTTTGCATGTATTGCTGCAGGCGATAAATCATCAATTCCGGCTCTACACTAATTTCCTGCGGAAAGAATATGGCCTCCTTTGCATAAGTAGATTTTATGGATGGATATTTATTTAAGATTGCAGCCTGTCCAAGCAGTTCGGTTTCGTAACCTAAAGTATCGTAATGCGCTTTTAGCTCGTGTATTAAGGTTTGCTCATCGGCATCGGATACGATATAAACACTGCCGTTGTTGCGCACTGAAATATCGAATTCCTGCTGGATAGATTTATAGATTTCAAGTCCGGCTACACCATACTCAAACCACTCGGCTTCCATACCCGATGGTACCACCTGACCAAAGTTACGCACGGTAGCACCTACCGGATAATTATCTTTTTCTAACTGCAATACTGTTTTACCGGCAAGCAGCGCATGGTAAGCATGGAAAGTACCCAATATACCACCACCAACTACAATAAGATCGAAATGTTTATTTGTCATTGAATTTTTATTCGGGTGCCGCACTGGTTTTAATTTCCGGCCGGCACAAATTTATATTAATCGTTATTCTGAAATACTGCTCCACACCTGTTTAGCCGGCAGGGGCTGTTGTTTTTTATTCGTCAGCAGGGTTTTTCGCCTGAAATAAATGAGCGAAAGCACACTGCACACACCGCCAATAAGTGGTACGGTAATTAAACACTGTTTAAAGAAATGCATCCAGCTTACATTGGTTTCACCAAATTCGTGCAGCATTAACACCGAGAAACTGCCTACATAACCAATAGAATCGGCCACATACATAATGAAGCCAATGTTGCTCTTGTAATGGAAATTGGCAATCATACGCTCAAAGAAAATGGCGTTATAAGGAATATAGGCCATGTAAAGCCCCATACCTAAAAGCGCCATCCAACTAACCGGCCCTACATAGCCCCTATCAAAAAGGAATGTACTAAAGCCAATTAGCAAACAGCCTGCTATAATCATGATGTGGATAACGGTAAAGGCTTTGAGGTTATCTTTAATCAGGATCAACAATCCGATCATCACCAGTACCACTACCGAAATCAGCGTATCGATTCGGGTATAAATGTGGTTATCGTGAATACCTAAGCCGTTCCAGATCTCTACTTCAAAATTATCGCGCATATCGCGGATACAGGTAAGCAGCACATAAATAATAATGGTGAGCACAATGCCCGGTAAAAAAGCAGCAATAAATTTAGTGCGCTGTTTGGCATTCATGGGTACACGTTCGGTACGCAATTGCTTATCTTCCTTTGATGGTGGAGGCATTACTTCCAGGCAAAAAACAAAGAAGAAGAGCGGCAACAGAAAAACAAGTCCGGTGAGAAAAGGCATCCAGTTATCGCTTACCCCAACCACCGACATTAGCGTGCGCGCCACCGTTTTAACAAAGCCCGAAGCAAAGATTAAACTGATAGACATTAATGCCCCCATAAATTCGGTGGTTTTGCGACCTTCCAAATAGCTAAATACCAAACCCCAGATCATCCCCAGAGGGAAACCATTAAGCAGCAGGAAAACAATATTGTAAGGGGCAGGCACGCATGCAAAGCCGAGTAAGGCCAGCCATGAAAAAACTATAAGCAGGATAATACTCCGCGCCCGGTTATTTTTACCCGATTCGGAGATAAAGCGGATGCCATAAAACTTGCTGAGCGTATAACCCACCATTTGCGCAACCACCAGCCATACTTTATAATCGACATGCAGAAACTCCTGATGCTCGAAAGTGGCCGAGGCAAAGGCTTTCCTGAAAGCATACATACTGGTATAGCAGCCAAAAGCAGCAATACCACCAAGCACAGTAATTAACCAATAGGGCCAGTTAAGTGCTTTTTTGCGGGCAACATGCAGCAGGCTCATTTTAACTGCCGAGCTTATTAATTTGAGCCTGCTGAAATTTATTACCGGCATAATACCTTTTTTTAACGATTGCGCATGTTTTGTTTAACGCTTTTAACCTGATAGCCATAAACTCTTTTATTTAACATCGCAATAGTAAACATAGTTTATTATTTGTAAACAAAAGTTAAGTTATCAAATTGTTAAGTTTACACCGGCCGAAGCAAGTGTTATTTTATAAATGCCTCCTGCACTGGTTTCCCGCGCCAGCTTTGCGGCTGCTTTAATCCCATAATCCAGGCTAAAGTAGCAGCGGTATCGTAGGTAATAATTACATCTTTAAGTTCGTGGTTTTTGCGCACACCTGGGCCGGCAATAATCCACGGAATCTGAACCTCATCAAGCGATTTGCCCCCATGTCCCTTACCTTTACCTCCATGATCGGCAGTAACCAATATGATGGTTTCGTCTGCTATCCCGGCATCTTTAACGGCCTGTACAATTTTACCGATGCGTTGGTCTACCAGCTCCAGTTGTTTGTAATATTCGGGCGTACGGTGCCCAATGGCATGCCCGGTATGGTCAGGCTCATCTAAATGCAAAAAGGTAAAATAAGGTTTTTCTTTTTTGATAATCGTCGCGGCAGTGTCGGTACAAAAATCGTCTTTATCATTTCCGTTAACCACAATATTAACGGCCTCTTTTTCGAAAAGATAGCCAATACCTCCCCAACTGTAAACTACAGCAGTTTTAGCTTCTTTTTTCTGATCTCTGATTACGCTGAATATGGTAGGAAATATACCATAGGGTGTTTTGGTTGCTGAAGGGATTTCGGGCACTTTACTGTCCCATTCGGTATAACCATGCTCGGTTGGTCCGGCTCCCATTAATAACGAAGCCCAGTTTACGGCACTCGAAGATGGCAATACGCAACGGGCCTTATCGGTCCAGGAGCCGCTGCTCATTAACGCTTTAAGATTTGGCATTTTGGCTTCCTGTAATGCATACGCACCAAAACCATCACAGCCTATTAAAACAACGTGTTTAACTTTTTTTGATTGCCCCATTACTGAAAGGCACATACACAGCAGTAATAGTGCAGCTGATAAAATTTTCTTCATGTTCATTTGTTTATTTTTGTGTTTATAAACATGAAGGTAAAAATTTGTTAAGTATTAATAAACATTGTTTATCATTTTGTTACTCAAAAAAATAAATAACGAGCATTAATGCCTTTCCATCGCCAATATTAACGGGTGTATGGGAGAGTCTACCATCGAAAAGCATCGAATCTCCTTTTTCGAGTATAATTTTCTTTTTAGAGAACTGGTATTCTACCTTACCTTCAATCATGTACTTAAATTCGAAAGCTTCAGTTTTAACCATCGGGCGGTGTGCATTTACCTCCAGCTCGAGCAACACAAAATCAGCAGTAGAAAATTTAATGTTTTTGGTGAGGATACGCGAATAGTTAAAACCCATGGCCTGCTCTTTTTCAAATTGCTGATACTGGTCTTTTCGCTTCACCAGAACAGGTGCATCCTTTTTATGGAAATTGATATCCTTAAAAAAGCTGTTCAAATCAATCTGCAGGCTTTTAATGATATCCATTAGCACCATTAACGATGGTATGGTACGGCTATTTTCGATCTGTGAAATAAGTCCCTTGCTTACCGATGCCTTATCGGCAAGTTCCTGCACGGTAATGCCAAGTTCTTTACGACGTTCTTTAATTTTTCCGCTTATCTGTAAAAGAATTTCTTCCTGCATATATTAAATAAGATTGATGCTGCTAATGTATTATTTTATTCCTGTAATCTTATTCAAAAATCACAATCGTTACGTAAACGTTTTTTAAACATGAGTTTTGAGGGAGGGATTGATTGAATTTTGAATGATTGAATGCATTTGGAATATAACCCTAAATACTTAATGTCCTTAATTCCTTAATGATGAATTACTTTTTTCCATTAAGAAGTTAAGGCAAATAAAAAATGATTGAATTTTGAATGATTGAATGTAATTGGAATATAACCATAAACACTTAATGTCCTTAATTCTTTAATGATGAATTACTTTTTCCCATTAAGAAGTTAAGGCAAATAAGAAAATGATTGAATTTTGAATGATTGAATGTAATTGGAACATAGACAAAACACTTAATGTCCTTAATTCCTCAATGATGAAGTTATTTTTTAACATTAAGAAGTTAAGGCAAATAAGAAAATGATTGATTTTTGAATGATTGAACAGCGAACCATTTTTTCCTCCAAAACTCAATCATTCAGTCCTTATGCCCTTTGTTAACGGTAATGGCCATGCACCCAATAACGGCCGCCATGAGGACCGATTACATAGTGCCCGCGCACCCACTCTCCTCTGGGCCCACGGGTATGCACCACGCAGGCACTAAAATTTACAACCATAACCAATAAGAGCAATGCATTTACAATCTTTTTCATAACCTAAATTTTTAAGTAAATAATAAATCAAGCTTTATGCTGTGTGTACAATTTGGACGGCTGTAAACGCAGAAAGTTTAATTTTTTTAGGGTATTTTTTCAGAGCGGAAGCAGATGCCCGCAACCAGCCATAAAAACGCAGCTATGCTAACAAGGGCTTTCAAGTCATCCCCAACCAAAAGCACCTTGCCGCACAACAGCGTTTTATAGTTTTACAATCTTAAATTCGGTTCTTCTGTTTAACTGATGCTCTGCCTCCGTACATTTTACACCATTGGCGCATTTATTAAGGAGCATGGTTTCGCCATAGCCTTTAGCGGTAATCCGATTTTTATCAATTCCCTGATCAATAATGCATTGCACAGCTGCATTGGCCCTGCTTTGCGATAACCATTGATTATACTGATCGTTACCACGGCTATCGGTATGCGAGCCCAATTCGATCCAGATGGTTGGATTATCTTTCATTATCTTAACCAATTTATTTAACTCAATGGCGGCATCTGGCCGGATATTGGATTTATCGAAATCATAGTAAATATTCTCGAGCCTGATGGCTTTATCCAGCTCTGCTTTTTCTAAATACAGGTTGTGTTCTATCACTGTACTGGTCGTAAGACCTTTGGTACTCAGTTGAGCCAGATCATTTCGATATGCCGTTTTCTCGCCTGTGAGCTGATAATCTGACAATTGCTCTAAATTGAACTTAAATGCGCCGGTATGATCGGTCTGCACTTTCAAACTCTGCCCTTGTACTTTATTTAAGGTAACTATCGCATCGCTTAAGGGAAGATTGTTGTGCTTGTCGAAAACTATTCCGGTGAGTTTGAACGCCAGTAGCTGTTGTGCTGCGAAACTGTAAATATCATCGTTCCCTTGTCCACCTACACGGTTTGAACTGAGATATCCGTTCAATGCTGACGTTTTTACGTAGGCAAAATCGTCTTGCGGTGAGTTAATGGGGTAGCCCAGGTTTTTAATGTCGCTGAATTGCATCTGTTGCATTTTCGCGCTGTAAATATCCAATCCACCCATTCCTATGCGACCATCACTACTAAAATAAAAAAACTGATCATCACCCAATACCGGGGTGCGCTCATTGCCCGGGGTATTAAGCGCCTTCAAATTAACAGGAACACTCCAGTTACCATCTGCACTTCGCTGGCAAACATAAATATCTGCTCCTCCGGCGCCACCAGGCATTGTCGAACTAAAATACAAGGTATTACCATCGGCGCTGATAAAAGGATCGCCAACCGAATATTCGTCTACTTTATTGTAGCTAAAAGGAAGGGGATTTGTCCAGTTTCCTTGCTCATCCAATTTACTGGAGTATATTTCTACATTAACAGTAGCCAGTTTTCCTTTTACAAAAATCGGTTTCGGCGGAATTTTAGTTAGCGTAAAATACATTTCCCTACCTGATTTGGTAAAACTCGCCGGCCCCGTGTGGTAATTTGTATGAGTTTGAATCGGGAAAACACGCACACTATCATCCTGTCCGTTTTGCATATAAAGCCTTAAATAATGATTTCCGGTCCAGCCGTAAATGGTCTTATCGGGCTGCCTGGCACCATCAAACTTTAAGAAAGGCCGATTTGAACCTGTTTGAAGGGGAGCAATAGTTCCGCGATCTGAAGCAAATGCAACACTACTGTTATAGGCCGTTAATCCCCAGTCTGATTGAGGCGTATTGAGTTTGCCTGCATTTGTAATTACAACTTCTTTAGGATTTTTCATCCAGTACAAAGCAGAATCGCAGCTGAATAACCAGCGGTTTAATTCGGCGGGGTTGAGGTTTTTATTTAATGATCCATATTTTTGAAACTGCTGTTTAGCTTCGCTGTATTTACTATTTTGCTGCAAGGCTATGGCATAAGCCAGTATATTTTCGGGTTTTGCTTCTGGCATACCGGCCACAATAGCGCTCCAGCTTTCGGCTTGCTTATAATCGTTAACCAGCGAATAACATTGGTACAGCCTCTCGGCAGCATATTTTGTTTGCTTTTTTTGGTAGGCCTGCTCGTAAAGATCTATGGCCTTGCTGTAATTGAAAAGCTCAAACTGGGCATCGGCAGCGTTTAGCACATATTGGGCTTTTGCACCTGTATTTAAAAGCAAGAAAAATATAGTTATGATAGAAACAGATAAAAATCTTGTCATACTTGTGGTGGTCATATTTGGTATTGATGAATGAACCATGGCTTAGAAAAATCTTGGGGTTAACATCCTCATGTTCTTTTTATTGAAGAAGTAGCTGATCGATATTTCGTGTGTTCCACCGCTATATTGCTGTAGCGCACCGAGCGAAAAATCGTAAGCATAACCTATTCTCAAATTTTCTGTCGGGAAAAACTGTACTGCTGCAACAGCCGAGTTCATGTTGCTCAGGTCTTTTTGCAGGTAGCTTTTATCATAGAGTTTTATTCCCGAACGGTACGAGGCCCCCAGCCAGAACTTTTCGTTTAAAATCACAAAGGCATTTAAATCAATACTGGTTGGCCCGCCACGATCGTCTTTCAACAAAAAGGACGGTTTTAACAGCACATCCTGCGCCAGCGGGACTAACATCCCAGCGGTAAGGTAGTAGTGTGGTTTAGGTTGCGGGATAAAAGCATAGCGATCGATATCGATGTACTGAGAAACCAGGTTATCGGCACTTATGCCTGCGTAAAATTTATCGTTGGCAAAGTAAACACCTGCCCTCGCATCGGGAACAATGGTGCTTTCCATGCCTGTGGGCTGGTAAACTTCAAAATCGTTTGGATTTAGCATTGCCCCATCAATACCCAATTGAACTGCCCCAACACCTAAACCAAGCGCCAGCCTGGAAGTGCCATCTGCATTTAAACGAATACGGTAGGCATAATTGGCATAAACCGACTGGTTGCGCTGCGCCCCTAACCTATCGCTGGAGAGCTGGAGGGCCAAACCTACATTGCCGTTATTGGCAATAGCATCTAACGCTACCGACATGGTTTTGGGCGCTCCTGTTATTTCTGTCCACTGGTTGCGGTAAAAAGCATGCACATTGAGCTGCTCACGGTAGCCAGCATAGGCCGGATTAATATAAATACCGTTAAACATGTATTGGCTAAACTGTGCATCCTGCTGACCAAAAGAAAATTTGGAGAGGAAAATTAAGCCAGCTATGGTGAATATTTTTTTTATCATGATCATTTGCTTGCGTAGGTTTTTGGTAGGATATGAATTGATCTTGAATGCGCCACGCCACATTCAACCGGCTACCGCTTATCTTTTAAATGCTCTTATTAAGGTGATGTACCCTTTATAAACCTGCCATGGCGCAGTTGAATTTTCTTTCACCCGCAACACGTAATAATATGTTCCCTCGTTTAGGCCTTCACCAGTCCAGTTGTTTTGGTAGCTATTGGATTTATACACTTCATTACCCCAGCGGTTTACGATAACGAGATCGTTTTCTCCAAAAAGCCCGAGTCCGCGGATTTCGAATGTATCGTTATTCCCATCGCCATTTGGGGTAAATAGGTTAGGGATCATCAAATCACTGCCCTTGAATGAAAGTTTGGTGAAATAAGCCCCGTTGGCCAGCATATCATTTACCATGCCCACGTTATTACGTGTATGCACACCCGGTGAAGGATTTGTACTACTTACCTGATCCCATTTGCCCTGGCCTAAGTATTGCGTAATTGACGCTTTTGCATCGTTAAATTCTGCACCATTGGTAACTGAGTTGTGCTGTAGCGTAATGGTTGCACTTACCGGAACAGCAGCGTATAAATTCCATACCCTATCCATTCCCCGTATTTTATCAATGCTTGTAAGGCCATTTTCTGGCCGACTATCCTGAACGCTGGCAAATATCCTTGCTGCATTTTTAGGAGTTAAAGTAGCCGGGGTATAATCGCCTTCTGCAATACCGATTGGAAACACAAAAGAGGTATTGGCACTGAGGTCTTTAATCATGTGCCCGTTAAGACTATTCTCTGTAACCACCATGCGCGATAAACTGTAATTGCTAATTTTACCTGCTGCGTTAAAGGCTAAATTATTCCCATTGAGAATGATATCGGCCCCGTTAGCAGCCATATCCAAGGTACCACCAATGTTTAATGCTGCAGCATCTGCACCAGCCGGATTTTGGGTATTATAGCCCGGATCATCCACATTGGCCAGCCTGATATTATCGGTGTTACGGTGTTCGACAATCAGGTTGATAAAATCGCCATTGTTCCCGTCTATTTGTGTTGGCCCTGCAGCCATATCGCTATAGTAAGGGTTATCTCCGGGATTATAAATGATGATTTTGCCTGTTCCGCTAAATTTTGCACCAGGAGCAATCCATACATTTTTGCTATAAATGGCCAGTGTCCCATCGATAGTCCAGTTGGCGTTTGGGCCAAAATAACTGTTTTCTGAAAAACGCATTTCGGTTGTTCCGGCAGCAATGTGAACAGTTGAATTATCAGCAGTACTACTCCCCGATCCTGTCTGCGCCCGGGTTTCGATCTGATAGCCCAGCAAAAGCAGGAGTATAATAATTAATATTTGTAAGGTTTTTATTTTCATGTTGAATGAATTATCGCTTCGGCAGTTACTCGTTACCCGAAGGCAACATCGGATTGGTAATGACCTGACATTTTTTAACTGCGACATAAATAGTAGCTACTCCCGACCTAAAGCCCTCATCGCCATAAGGCTGATTGGTACCATTGTTTTTACCCTTAATTTTGTAGGCTATAGCCGCTGTGCCCACGAAACCAGCCACAGGCACAAAAGTTACCTTACCCGTACTGGTGCTATAAGTAAAAGTTCCCTGCGTAGTAGTAACAGTGTATGGAGTTGCAGCCGGTGTTTCATCGGCATTAAGAAATTGAAAAGCATTAAAATCGATATTGGCATTAGAAGCCGTTGGCGTACCGGTAGTAGGCCCGGTGTAAGCCACATCGTTTGCATAAGGATCGATCACTACCGGCGTTACTTTACAGGTACTGGCCTGATCATCCGCAGCCTCTGCAGCATAAGGGAGTACTACATTTAACTTCCATATTTTATGGATATCGGTAAAACCACCGGTTGTGGCTGCAAAACCAATTCTGAACATGGCTGGTACCCTGCTATCTAAAGTTTGAATGGTGCTGGTTCCCCGGGTATCGCTGGTATTGTAATCGGTAGTAACCGGATTGGCATTTTCGGTATAGCTGAAATTGGGATCTGCACGATACCAGTAGTTATCAATTACTGTGGTAACTGTACTCTGATGCTGAATTTTAACCGTTACATTGAAACCACCCAGCGCATTGGGAAAGAGTTCAATAAATGCTTTGCGATAATTGGGATCAGCCGGATCTGTAGTATAAGCACCAGACCTTAAATTAAAATTATCAGCTATTCCACCCACGAAACTATAAGTACCTGTTGCATTGATAACCGCCCCGCCATTGGTGGCTGCGAGTGGAGAAAGCGTACTTTGCGTTCTCAAAACCGGATAGCCCGTACGACCAAGCTCCAGGCCATTATTGCTGATAAATTTACCTCTGGCTCCCCGCAAGGTTACATGGCTGGCTGCATTATTCCATACCGGGTTTGCATCCGTAACGGTTGTAACTCCATTTAAACGTGCATCTCCCTGAAATACCCTGTTTTTGGAATTTCCAAAAGCATCAAAAGCGATACCCAGATAGGCACCCGTTAAACCGTCATTCCGTTCGGTACTATAGGCATCTCTGGCCCTCACATAGGCATAACCCATTCCCCGGCCTTTGGCACCAATAACCGGACTCCCTACTGCAGCATCATATAAAAAAAGCAACAGCCCGTCTGCTCCTGTACCACCGTAAATGGCATATTCAAAAGAAATTTTAATCCCGACAGAGGTATTAAACTGTTTATCGTTAATAAAAACGGCACCAAACTGACTGAGTGCAGCCGGTGTTAATTGTAAACCAGTGCTGGTAAAGGTTGCTGCATTTGTTCCCGATCCGGTGGGTTTGGTAACCTCGGCAGGTTGCGTAGTGCTTAAAAAACTTTGGTTGTATGGAAAATCGCCAAATAACTGTGCACGGGCAGAAGGGATGCTTAATAAGATACTTCCCACTGCCATTACCAGGATCTTGCTCCAACTCCTGGTGCGATTAAACTGACCGCACCAGGAACGATAAATTTTACTGAATATATTGTTCATCTTCTTTCGGATAGCCTGTTAATCTTTAACCTTAAACACAATATTCATAAATGTAGCTTCTGTGGGTACAGCGGTCGATTTTACCGTATAACTGATTATCCCTGCAGCAGAAATGGTAACGGTATTGAAAACATTTGTATCGAAGTAGGTAATAAAATAATCGAGATCGCTGGCCGCTAATGTGGGTAGTACCGAGGCACTATTACTTCTGGCCTGACCTGCTGCTGCTGTAAATCCAAACTGTTGCGTATAAAAAGTATAGATATTTAAGGTTTGTGTTCCGGATAAAACAACACCCGCAGCATCATGCGTACGTACCACCACAGATGGTGCATAGAAGAACTTCGGCATCGCTGCTTTAACTTGTTTTAGTACGCCTGAAGTCGGATCTGCAACCACAATACGATCTGCAGTTGAAGTATAGCTTCCATTATACACATAAGTACTGTTACCTGTTTGTGTACCGCTGATGGCCAGGGTGTTAGTTGCATCGGTAGTAATCACCGTTGGTTTAATCAATGCACCACCCAATTGAACAACACCACTGGTTACGGTTAAACCGTTATTGGCATTTGTAGCCGACAGCACATCGGTTGGCACCAATAACAAACCGCCATCGGTTCCTATTTTTAATATATTAGGGGTATTTGCACTTTTTAATTTCGCAGTTGAAGCAGTACCGGCTTCATTGGTGTAGGTAATATCGCCTGTACCTGTATTTTGTGTTAAAGTTGTATTTGGCGTATTAATCTTATATGGATCGCCAGTTACTCCTGTACCGGAAACGGTGGTATTTAAACCGTTAGCAATTAAACCGATACCTCCTTGCGGACCAACCGGGCCTTGTGGACCCGCTGCACCTGTAGCGCCAGTAGCACCTACAGCACCCGTCGCTCCAACATCTCCCTTATCACCTTTTAAACCCTGAGCACCGGTGGCTCCTACTGGGCCCTGCGGACCGATTGCTCCCGTTGCACCGGTAGCACCTACAGCACCCGTCGCCCCAACATCTCCTTTATCACCTTTCAAACCTTGCGCACCAGTGGCTCCTACAGGGCCTTGCGGACCAATTGCACCAGTTGCACCGGTAGCACCTACAGCGCCAGCCGCTCCAGTATCTCCCTTATCACCTTTTAAACCTTGCGCACCAGTAGCTCCTGCAGGGCCTTGCGGACCAATTGCTCCCGTTGCACCGGTAGCACCTACAGCACCCGTCGCCCCAACATCTCCTTTATCACCTTTCAAACCTTGCGCACCAGTTGCTCCTACAGGGCCTTGCGGGCCAATTGCTCCCGTTGCACCGGTAGCACCCGTCACCCCAACATCTCCTTTATCACCTTTCAAACCTTGCGCACCAGTGGCTCCTACAGGGCCTTGCGGACCAATTGCTCCTGTTGCACCGGTAGCACCTACAGCACCCGTCGCCCCAACATCTCCCTTATCACCTTTTAACCCCTGAGCACCAGTGGCTCCTGCAGGGCCTTGCGGACCAATTGCTCCCGTTGCACCGGTAGCACCAGCCGCTCCAATGTCTCCCGTATCTCCCTTATCACCTTTTAACCCCTGAGCACCTGTGGCTCCTGCAGGGCCTTGCGGACCAATTGCTCCCGTTGCACCGGTAGCACCAGCCGCTCCAATGTCTCCCGTATCTCCCTTATCACCTTTTAAACCCTGAGCACCAGTGGCTCCTGCAGGGCCTTGCGGACCAGCTGCCCCATCAACTCCGTCTTTACCATTTTTAATTGTTACTGTTCCTCCTGATCCATCGGTAATGGTGGTTGTACCATCAGTATTGTTCGTTAAGGTTACAGATTTACCATCAACACCATTTGTGCCGTTAGTACCATCCTTACCATTTTTAATTGTCACCGTTCCGCCCGATCCATCAGTAATGGTGGTTGTACCATCGGTATTGTTGGTTAAGGTTACTGATTTACCGTCGGCACCATTTGTGCCGTTAGTACCATCCTTACCGTTTTTAATTGTCACCGTTCCGCCTGATCCATCGGTAATGGTTGTTGTGCCATCGGTATTGTTGGTTAGGGTTACTGATTTACCGTCGGCACCAGCATCTCCTTTGTCACCTTTTGGACCATTAATATTGGTCCAGGTGTTTGTTGTTGGATTATAAACCCAAGTACCGCTGTCGTTGGTTACAATCGTAACACCCGCACCAGGCGCACCTGCAGAACCGGAACCCGGGATACCGGGAGCTCCGCTCATACCAGGCATACCCTGAACGCCTACTACTCCTGCATCGCCCTTATCGCCTTTTGGTCCGTTAATATTGGTCCAGGTATTTGTGGTTGGATTATAAACCCAGGTACCGCTGTCGTTGGTTACAATGGTAACACCTGCTCCTGGTGCACCGGCAGTGCCAGAACCCGGAGTACCCGGTGTTCCACTCGTACCAGGCATACCCTGAACGCCTACTACTCCTGCATCGCCCTTATCGCCTTTTGGTCCGTTAATATTGGTCCAGGTATTTGTGGTTGGATTATAAACCCAGGTACCGCTATCGTTGGTTACAATGGTAACACCCGCACCAGGTGCACCTACAGAACCGGAACCCGGAGTACCCGGTGTTCCGCTCGTGCCCGGCATACCCTGAACACCTACTACACCTGCATCGCCCTTATCTCCTTTTGGACCATTAATATTGGTCCAGGTGTTTGTTGTTGGATTATAAACCCAGGTACCACTATCGTTGGTTACAATGGTAACACCCGCACCAGGCGCACCGGCAGTACCAGAACCCGGGGTTCCCGGAGTTCCGCTCGTGCCAGGCATACCCTGAACACCTACTACACCTGCATCGCCCTTATCTCCTTTTGGACCATTAATATTGGTCCAGGTGTTTGTTGTTGGATTATAAACCCAGGTACCACTGTCGTTGGTTACAATGGTAACACCTGCTCCTGGTGCACCCGCTGTGCCAGAACCCGGGGTTCCCGGAGTTCCGCTCGCGCCAGCCATACCCTGAACACCTACTACACCTGCATCGCCCTTATCTCCTTTTGGACCATTAATATTGGTCCAGGTGTTTGTTGTTGGATTATAAACCCAGGTACCGCTGTCGTTGGTTACAATGGTAACACCTGCTCCTGGTGCACCCGCTGTGCCAGAACCCGGAGTACCCGGTGTTCCACTCGTACCAGGCATACCCTGAACGCCGACTACACCTGCATCACCTTTATCTCCCTTATCACCTTTTGGTCCGTTGATATTGGTCCAGGTATTTGTTGTTGGATTGTAAACCCAGGTACCGCTGTCGTTGGTTACAATGGTAACACCTGCTCCTGGTGCACCGGCAGTGCCAGAACCCGGAGTACCCGGTGTTCCACTCGTACCCGGCATGCCCTGAACGCCGACTACTCCTGCATCGCCTTTATCGCCCTTATCACCTTTTGGTCCTTTAATGTTTGTCCAGGTATTGGTAGCAGGGTTATACACCCAGGTACCACTGCGGTTGATTACAATGGTAACGCCCACTCCAGGCCCACCCGGCTCTCCTGGTTTCCCAGGCACACCATCTTTTTCGGGCTGAGACTCGACCAAAATGGAACCTGAATCGCCTTTTGATCCTTTAACCAAATTCCATTTTGTACCATCGTTATAATAAATTCCGGGAATAACATCATTGCTGGTAGCTGTATTGTAAACCATCATACCAGCGATGTGTGCTGATAGTGGAAATGCATCAGTAGTAATTTTTAAAGCAACTCTGGTATGAAGTAAACCTTTATTCGAACTTTCAAGCTCTAATATGGCATCTTTGTTAGGCAGTTTTTTGTCTGTTGAAGTACCGTCTGTTACTTTTTGCTGAGCTAGCGCACTATAGAAACTTAATGACAGACCTAAACCAAGGAGTAAGCGTTTTTTCATTTGTTATACGTTGTTATTTTGAGCATGACAGATCTCAGATCTAATCGTTAAAAATTTCAATTCTCGTAGTTACAACATTACACAGCAGGGCTAAACTGTATCAATTAACAATTCGCTACATATGGAATGTTTACAATGGGGACGCCATTGGGAAATAAATCGTTTTATTTCACAGCACAAAGAAATATTTAAGAAAAAACATACTAAAATTTATAAATACTCACATATACTTACAAACCACAACAAGCTAATAAACAATAAATTACAAACTAAACAAATGAAGATTTTCGCAGAATAAACGCCGGTAAACCTTTGCTATCTGGCGTTTTGCACAAGGATTACAATTTAATCTAAAACCAGTAAGAGTAGAAATACAAAAATCATAATAGTTGGAATTCAAAAATCAAGAGATCAGCTACCAGTTATTGCAAATGAAAATGGCCATATTTGTTGGCTTAAATAAGGTCTGTTTTATTAACCCTTAAAACGCAAAATAGGTTGCCCGATTAATGAACAACCTATTTCGAATAAAAAAACCTTGTGACTGGTTTTCTATTAACCTCTCATCAATTATGTGTTATTTATAGACCCCAGCCGTATCTGATGCGACTTACTCCAGATGCATTGGTGGTACTCAAGGTAATATTAGTACCGCTACCGCCTCGTCTTTGGATACTATAAGCATCATCATCTCTTAAACCTGGCCAGTAAATGCTGGCTACACGACTATTTCTGAAGACATTGGTAGAACCAACGATGTAAGCAATTTCATTGTCACTGCCAACCGCTCCTGTATAATTTTTTCCAGTTGTCATTGCGGCACCATATTCAGTAACCAATGTACGGCTTGCATAGTTAACAAAGCGGCTTCTCCAATCCGATTCCCATGCCGATTGAGATCTGGTTGCCCAAAAAGCATAATTATGCAGAGATAATAAACAGCTAGAGAAACGGCCATCAGCTCCAACCCCGGTTACATTATCCGAATAACCGGTTCCGCCCAAAATAATTCTGCCACGGGCCACACTCGGGTAACGCGAAAGCCATTCGGCATAAATACTAGTTAATGCCGATAACGAATAACCATGCGGTTCGTTCATCGGTTCGAAATATACATTGCCATTGCTGCCGTATTTATTAACAACAACCTGCCACATATTCCAAAACTGTGTGGTATTATCAATGGTACCATTACGTGAAGATGCACCTTCCCAATAGGCAAGAATTACTTTTATATTTTTACTAATTGCCCTATCGATGGCACCGGTATAAGCCCCCCACCACGATTCCAGTACACTAGAAGGATTAATAGGAAGCCTTACAGTATTAACCCCAGACATGTTATTCTGAAATCCGGTTAATATAGTATTGGCCTTAGCCGATACCGTTGAATAATTATCACTTGCCGTCAATCCAGAAGGGATTACCCAGCCATCAACAAAATTATCCCGGCCATCGGCCCAGTTTACCCCTGCAATACCTGCAACTCCCACCCCTTCTGTTACTGCTTTTTCAGCAGTTTGTACTTCTGTTTTGGATTTTTTTGTGTTCCCTGAGCATTTACGCTATTCATAAGCAGCCAAAACTGCACAATAAAACAAACTGCTTTAATTAATTTCATATATGGATAGACAAAATTTGTGAGGAAAGCGAACCAGAATCCAATCAAGCCTCCACCAAATATACAATTTGCTGAATAATTGTCTTATCCAAATATATCAATACAAAATACGACATCAATTACAGGCAAGCAATTGATTCCCATTCCTTTGCCCCTGAATAAAAAGCAAGCACTACTGTAAAATTTGTTTATTAGCACTAAAGCATGTTAAGTAATAATTATCGTAATGCCCGACTTGGCTGAGGAAGCCCTGATATTTCACGATACGTGAAGTTTTAAAACCACAACATTCGCCATGCCTTTCTGATGACCACTTTTATTGAGCACTTCTCATCTACGCAGAGGAAAATTATAGCCTTAAACGCAAAAAACCCACAATTTTCATTGTGGGTTTCGCTCCTTCTGCTGGGCTCGAACCAGCGACCCTCTGATTAACAGTCAGATGCTCTAACCGGCTGAGCTAAGAAGGAATCCGGCTATCCAAAAAAACAAATTTCTTTAAGCTTTGCAGCGAATATCTGCTTGTTCGTTTTGGGAATGCAATATTAGGGCTTTTAAATTATTTATGCAATATTTGCAGTGAAAAAAAATTAAAAAAAATTTAATACATAGATATGAGCCTGATAATCATAGGTACTGTAGCTTTTGATGCTATTGAAACACCTTTCGGAAAAACAGACAAAATTGTTGGTGGAGCAGCAACTTACGCCAGTTTAGCAGCATCTTACTTTTATAATAAAGCAAAAATTGTTGCAGTAGTAGGCGATGATTTCCCTCAATCGGACATTGATACCTTTACCAAACATGGTATCGACACCGAAGGTTTACAAATAAAAGCAGGTGAAAAATCTTTTTTCTGGTCGGGCAAATACCACAACGACATGAACAGCCGCGATACTTTAATTACCGAATTAAATGTATTGGAAAACTTCGATCCGATTATTCCGGAAAGTTATCAGGACTGCGAATACCTGATGTTGGGTAACCTTACACCTCAGGTACAACAAACAGTAATTAAACGCCTTAAAAACCGTCCGAAATTAATTGTAATGGATACCATGAATTTCTGGATGGACATTATGATGGATGACTTACTGGAAACCATTAAATTGGTTGATGTTTTAACCATTAATGATGCCGAAGCCCGTCAGTTATCAGGCGAATACTCACTGGTTAAAGCAGCAGAGAAAATTCTTGCGATGGGTCCGAAATACTTAATCATTAAAAAAGGTGAGCATGGCGCTTTGTTGTTCCACGAAGATCAGATTTTCTCTGCTCCGGCATTGCCTTTAGCAGAAGTGTTCGATCCAACTGGTGCCGGTGATACTTTTGCAGGTGGTTTTATCGGATACTTAGCTAAAGTGGGTACCATTAACTTTAACAATATGAAAAACGCTATTATTTATGGCTCAGCCCTGGCTTCTTTCTGCGTAGAGAAATTCGGAACAGAAAGATTGTTAAATTTAACTGAAGAAGAAGTTGCAGCACGTATTCAGCAGTTTGTAAACCTGAGTGCCTTTACTATAGAGCAATAAAAATTAAGTTGTCATCAGGAGGGTTAATTTATTGGATAAAAATCAATATTAATAACAGACCCTCCGGGGTCGTCATTTCGAGCGGAGTGCAACATAGTCGAGAACCAAGAAGTGCTCAGCGGAGCTAAATCTGTCTCTATAGATTTCTCCGTTCCACCACTGGTGAAAAACCGGCTGGTTCCAATCGAAATGACGATCCTTCTATGAGCCTGCCGAAGGAATTAGAAAACCTGTTCGACAGGCTCAGTACGACACCTCCCCTCCATCTGCTTGCAGCAGAAAACCCTTCCAGAATCTGCAAACTGTAAATAGCAAACTGAAAATTGTCAACTGTAAACTGCCAACTGCCCTAAAACCCTGCGGCAGCAGGTTGTTTATTCCTTAAATTAATTACCGTGCGACTAATTACGGGTTGCAACGCGATTAGCAAAATGGTAAATAAGCAGAGTATCGCAATTAAATCGTAATAGCTTACACAGAACTGTAAAAAGGTTTGCTTTTGCACTGCTTTATTCAACAGGCCAACCGCCACTTTCGAAGCTTCATCTCTCAACATGCCCCTGTTTGCTAGAGCAGACTGATAGCCTTTTAACCGTTCGGGCAGATTAAAATCCAGTACAGAAAGACTAGCCCTCAAATCATCATTATGTTTCCCCTTAAAATACAACTGAAAAAAATTAATAAAAGCCAGGCTTAAACAGAAGGTAGAGAAACGAACAAAAACACCCACCGAAGCCGCCGACTGGCTCATTCGATCGGGAACTGACGACATGATAAACATCACAATGGGCGACATCACCATCCCCGCTCCCAATCCTTGTAAAAACAAAGGCAGGTAAAAATTAGCGGTGCCTGCTTCGCTCGAAAACAACTGCCCCATCCATAAGAAAAACACGAACAAACATGCAAATCCACTTACCCATAAAAGGCGCAGATGTTTTTGCCGGATGAGGAAACGAATAGCAATAAGCGATCCGGCTACTACACCGGCAATATTAAAGATCATGATCTCGTTGGCATGCAACGAATCCATCCCCAAAACACTGATAAAATAAGAAGAAGTTAAACCAAATGCACCGCGAATTAGATACAGGATAACCAGAAAAACAATCCCAATGGCAAAATTCCTTGATTTAAATATGGCCAGATCAACCGCTGGCCTTTTCAACGTGCGCTGCCTGGCAATCGAAACCGCAAACAACAATAAAATTGCCAGTATGGCTGTAACGATGGTACTATCCTCCAGCCAGTCGTACTGCTGCCCATATATCAATACATAAGCGATTAGCACCAGCATGGTGGCAAAAAGCACAAAACTGAGCCAATCTATTTTATACAAATGGCTTTTAGGTAAAATGTGCACCCGGTTTAATACACTAAAAAGCAATGCAGCGCTGGGCAAAAAACAAAATATCATGGCTTTGTACACTACATTATACTCATAGTTTTCTACTATCGGCACTGAAAACAAAGCTGTAAGTGGCGAAACACAAAGAATCATCCCATAAAAAATGGTGTAACCGGTTTCTTTGGCATGTTCTGATTTTAAGCGGTTAAACAGCAGGTTGAGCGCAATACTGGTTAAACCACAATTCACAATACCTTGCAAAAAACGCAGGGCGAAAATCAGACCTATTTCGCGCGTGTGGTAACAACAATAAGTAATCAGTATTTCCAAAACAATACAGATTAAAAGGTAATCTTTAGTTACAACACGGGCAAAAAAACGGCGTTCTACAACTGCAAAGCTGGCTACGGCGGCATAAAACATCAGCAAAGAAAATTGCACATCAGCGGCAGTAGCACCATAATAACCAGCGGCAGCCGTTCCATCGGCAGTTGATAATGCAAAAAGCAACACCGACGATATGAGCACCGCAAAAACGCTGCTAATAACCAGCCATTCGGGTACCCCTGCTTTAAATATGGGTTTGGTATTAGTCATGACCCTGAGCCCTTTTAACCTTTACACTCGCGCTCATTCCTGCACTTAACAAATCAATGCCTTTATCCTGTTTATTGATGCGGATGCGCACAGGTATGCGTTGTGCAATCTTAACAAAGTTTCCGGTTGAATTATCGGGAGGCAATAAAGAAAACCTCGATCCGGTAGCCCCGGATAGCGACTCGATTTCTCCTGCAAAAGATTGATCCGGAAAAGCATCCACCTCTATGTTTACCTGTTCGCCAACATACATTTTGGCAATCTGGGTTTCTTTAAAATTCGCCACCACCCATTTACCCGCACTCCGATCAACAATATAAGCTATGGTTTGTCCGGTTTGCACCAACTGGCCTTCCTGTATGGTTCGTCTGCCCATTTTACCATCATAGGGTGCTACAATAACGGTATACGAAGTATTGAGCTTATTTCTTTTCACCACCGCAGCCCTCCTTTCTATTTCGGATGACAGCACTTCACTTTGTGCTTTTATATCGTTTGTTTTAGAAACTGCCGCCGCATAATCCTCTTTTGCAGCCAGGTACTCTGCCTGCGCTACCTGCAATAAACTTTCAACCGTTTCAAGCTGCTGGCGTGTTGCAGACTCGGCATCGAACAGTTTTTGATAACGGTTATATTCAGTTTGCTGTTTCCACAGCTTGGCTTTGGCGGCAGCAATTTTAGCCTGCATTACCGCGGCATTACTTTGGGCCGTTTTAATATTACTTTGCTGTACCGATACCTGTGCCTGTGCATTCAGCAACGAAGCCGATGCCTCATCTTGCTGCACAGCGTAATCATCATCATCAATCAGCACAAGGGTATCGCCTTTTTTCACCTCCTGGTTTTCTTCAAACTTTACGGCTTGAATGTAACCGCTAACCCTGGCCGTAACCGGATTAATGTATTCATCAACCTGCGCATCGTTGGTTTCTTCGTAGCGCATATATCTCAGCAGTGTTTTACCACCCCAAACCAGCAATACTACCAGTACAATCAGCGCTATGATGGTGGTTATCCTGCTAATTATTTTATCGGCCTTACTTTGTTTTTGTGTGTTCATGTTATAAATTTCCTATGGCTTTTTGTAATTGATAGTATTGTATTTTGGCATTTACCTTTGCGGTGGTTAGTTCAAAGCGCGATTGCAACAACTGGGTTTCGGCATCGAGCAGATCGGTAAGTAGCGATAGCTGATTGAAATAGGTGTTCTGCACAATGCGGTAACTTTCTGTAGCCTGTTTAATGTTCTCTTCGGCCACGGCAATACGCTGTACTGACTCTTTATAACGAATGTAATTCTCCTGCACTTCCTGGCGGATATTATCTTTTACATCCTCGTCTTCTACTTCCTGCTGGTGCAGCTTTATTTGCGCTTCTTTAACTTTATGCTGGTTGGTATACCACGATGAAATCGGGATTTTCAGCTTTAAGCCCACCATGCCTGTACTGTAAAGCGAAAGGGCATAAGGATAAAATTGGATTTGCGGATAGGCAAAAGCATACTCGCCAAAGAAACCCAGCGATGGCATGACATTAGATTTGATATTTCTCAGCTTTAACTGCGCCAAAGCCTGTTCTTTTTCCGAAATCCGTATTTTGAAAGCCGAGCTTTTGGCATCGTTAAAATATTCGTCTACCTGTTTCAGGGCAATAGCATCCGTTTCGCCAGCTGCTATTTGTGGGTTTAAAGGAGCATCGTCGGGTCGACCAATCAGGATGTTCAATTTTTGTTTGGCAATTTTAATGCTGTTTTCGATCTCAGTTAGCAACATGCGTTGTTTAGATAAACGCAGCTCGGCCCGCAGCACATCACTTTTTAATATGGTGCCGTTTTTATACAATTGGTTAATTTCTGCCAGTTGCTTTTCGCGGTCCCTGATATCCTGTTCCAATAAAACGCGATAAGAAATATTACGGAAAACATCGTAAAAATATACCGCGGCAATGTAATGGATCTCCTGCTTATTTTGGCTGCTGTGAATATGACTCAGCTCACTTTCTACTTTCGATGCACTAATTTCAGTATTGGTTTTACCTCCGTTATAGATGTTAAAGTAAGCATCGGCACCGGCTTTATAGTAAGTAGGCACTACCGGAAACTGCGCCGGTGTATGAAACAGGCCGTTTTCGTAAATGGGCAACGGAAAAACGTGGGCATAAATCCCTTCAGCAGCTATCTCAGGTAAACGCTCGGCCTGGCTTACTTTAACATGGGCATCGGCCGCCTCGGCACCTAAATGCTTTACCTGTATTTTTTTACTGTTGCTATCGGCCAGTGCCCAAACCTGGTTAATGTTTAAATTATTTGGTGTGGCAACCTCTTGTGCCTGAACAAAAACAGGCAACAAAATCATGTACACATACCATCTAAACCGGTTTTTATATTTTCTAAAACTCATATCCGTTAATTAATGATGCAAATTTCGATACAGATTTGTTACTTTGTTTTATCTAAACCGACAGATATTTGTTTAAACCAGCCAAATGATAAAAGTTAGCAACGAAGACCTTTTATTT
Source organism: Pedobacter ghigonis (assembly GCF_903166585.1). GTDB lineage: Bacteria > Bacteroidota > Bacteroidia > Sphingobacteriales > Sphingobacteriaceae > Pedobacter > Pedobacter ghigonis. The sequence continues at coordinate 373,035 of NZ_CAESCM010000002.1, read as the reverse complement.
GCAATCGACGAAAAACCAGAAACCATGTATGTTTGGCACAGCAGGTTTGAAGACCGATTTCAAGACCATGCACATTTGAAGGGGCAGTTAACCTATGTAGAAGGTGGCATTATATTTTTATACACCAAAGAGAAATCTTATTTCCTTCCGGCCCGGCACTACGTGTGGATTCCGGCAGGCGTAGAGCACCATTTACAACACCGCTATCAGGCCGCAGTAGTACGGAATATTTATTTCGATACCACAACCGATCACGAAAACCCCTTTTATCAACAAATCGGGATTTACCCTGTAAATAACCTTTTGCTCGAAATGTTTTTATTTTCTGAGCGCTGGAACGGCAACATCAATCCCAACAGTAAAGAATACGATTTTCTGAATACCCTAAAAAACATTCTGCCGGTGGTAAGCGAGCATCCTTTGCCCATTGCCCTGCCAACTACCGAAAACCAGCGTTTAAGGCCCGTACTGAAATTTGTTATCGATAACCTTTCAAGCGATCAGCTGGGTTTAGAAAGTGTAGGTAAAGCTACCGGCTTTAGCGAGCGTACGCTTTCGCGCCTTTTCCAGTCAGCCATGGATACTTCTTTTTTCCAATACCTTAAATTGGCCAGAATGATAAAAGCAATGGAAAAACTGCTCGAAACCGACTTAACCATCAGCGAAATTGCTTACGAAGTAGGTTACAACAGCATCTCATCGTTTAGCAATACTTTTTATAAAATGGTAGGTAAAAGACCCTCAGAATTTAAAGAGTTAAAGCAGGCTACTTTAACTAAAATCAATTTGGTTTAGCCAGTATAGCTACAGGAGTAAATTTTTCAAAAACAGCTTCTGTATGTGGTGCATCGGCCAGCTCATCGGTTAAATCCTGACCAGCCCAGTGCTCATAATGTTTACCGTTACGCCAAAGCTTACTTTCAGTCATGTCGTAAATAAACCCCTTGTAGGCTACCCAAATCTGCGGTTTATCTTCTCCGTTCCGTAAAGCCAACTGCTGTTTGGTATAAACTGGTAAATCCATTCAATTAATTTGCAATGAAGGTAATTAAAAAGTGCTTAATGGTTAAATGAGGTATTGACATTTTTTCGAAGCGCAAAACCTGTGCAAAACAGCTGGTTACTTCCCGTTTTCCGCTTATACGCTTCGCTGCCTCGTACTCGTTGCAGCAGGGTACCGCTCCAACCGGGGCTAAGTGGCACAATAAGCATTTCATTTTTAGGGTTAGCATCGGGCAGAAACCCCTGTTAATACCCTCTGCCTGTACGGCAAAATATAACCTGAAATGTAAAACGGGGCTATACCTGTTTTGAATTTTCAATTAATAAGCTTTTACTTTCAGCCCTATCCTTATATTTTTCGTAAAAATAAATATTCAGCAGCAGCAGGCCCATTAAATAAAAGTGATCTTCGAAAGGGATGGTGCCAACCCTAAAGCCAAGGTTTTCCTTATCGTTGTACATCACCACCGGAATGGCGGTTAAAAATCCGTTAACGATATAAAACGGGATAAGCGAAACCAGATAAGCCCTGAAAAACCGGTACATAAACCTGAGCCTTACATTTACATATTCTACATAACCAAGCACTACCAGCAGGAAGCCAAAATTAATGAGGGTGTACCACCTCGAATAACTAAAAAATAAAATGGCAATGCAAAGCCCAAGAATTAAATTACTTAAGGCCAGGCTGTATTTCTGCAATTCGTTTTTAGGGAAGTACACATTCAAACACTCATAAATAAAAATACAGGCATAAGGAACGGTTAAAAAGAAGAGAATTTCTTCTAAAGGCAGCCCGTAAAGATTGATACCGATAACATAGTCGGGGTTAAACGACCAGACATTGAGTTTGGTAAAAAGCATATCCCAGATCAGAAACAAAAGCCCTGTGAGCAGGATCGCCGGAAATACAAACCTCCATTTACTAAAAAAATGCACCTTTTTATCGAACGATAAAACGAGTGGAAAAAAAATTACAGCGATGTTAATGAGCAGGTAGGTGTAGTTCATTTAGAGGTGTTTCTTAAAAATTTTAATTTCCGTATCGGTACATCTTTTACTGTCGATCATAAATTTGGCTACATTACGTACCAATTCCTTATCTGCCAGTCCGAAGTTTCCATTTTGATAATGTTTAACAATTTCCTTCTTGTCTTCAGCCAGATCTTTACTAAAACCCAAAAATGAGGGAGTATAAAACTCGATTGAAAACCGCATAAACCTGATTTCCATATCTTCCTTATCCATTTCGATGGCTTTTTTCATGGTTTTAAGCGAACGGCTTACAAACTTGATTTTGTTGTACGGATTCCACGAATGCTTGGCTTTTAGGGCTTCTAAAGTACCAGTATAGCCGGTAATAAGCGCCGTTTTATTGGACAGCTTATCTAGTGATTTGAATAAAGAATCGGTAAGTTTCGAACTTTCAATGGCCTTAACCATATTGGCCTTTAACAGTGCAATTTCTTTAGGCGACAACTGGGCCTGTGCCATGCCAATACCCGAAAACAGAATGAATAATAAAATGCGTAATTTAACCATGAGCTGGGCAAAGGTAAGAAATCTATTAAGAGTTTGTCTGGCATGCAATTATCTTTCTATCATTAAGAAATCAAGGGTATTAAGCCTCTAGTCGAATCCTACTTAATTTTCTTAATTCCTTTATGGTAATTTATTCAATCACTAAATAATGTTGACACCTCCTGCTAATTACTGAAAACAAAATCCCCAAAATTGCTTTTATTTACACCATGGACAAAAAAACCAGGGTTACTGTAATTGGTGCCGGCTTTGCAGGTTTAGCTGCCGCCGCCCTTTTGGCAAAAGCAGGCTGTGAGGTTACCGTTATCGAAAAAAATGAAATGGCAGGTGGCAGGGCCCGTACCTGGGAAAAAGATGGTTTTCTTTTCGACATGGGCCCCAGCTGGTACTGGATGCCCGATGTTTTCAAAAATTTCTATCAGCTTTTTAAAAAAACAACCGCCGATTTCTATGAACTTAAAAGGTTAAGTCCCTCCTACCGCATTTATTTTGGCAAAAACGATACTGTCGATGTACCGGCAACATTGGATGATTTATACCAGCTATTTGAACAACTCGAACCCGGCAGCAGCAAAAACCTCCAATCGTTTCTAAATCAGGCTAAATATAAATATGAGGTGGGCATGAACGAGTACGTTTTTAAGCCGTCGCATAGTGTAATGGAGTATTTCGATCCACGCTTAGCCATTAGTGGAATTAAACTGCAGCTATTGGGCGATATGCGTAAACATGTTCACCGGCTCTTTAAAAACGATAAGCTTAGGAAACTGCTTGAATTCCCTGTTTTGTTTTTGGGTGCCACTCCCCAAAACACCCCGGCACTTTATAGCTTAATGAACTATGCCGATCTGGTTTTGGGCACCTGGTATCCTATGGGCGGTATGCACCAGATTGTTGCCGCCATGCAGCAAATAGCAACCGATGCGGGGGTAAAGTTTAGCTTCGATACCACAGTAAGCAAAATTGAAGTTAAGAACAATATTGCCGAGCAGGTGATTACAAACAAGGGCAACTTTAAAAGTGATTTTGTGGTGGGCAATGCCGATTACCATCATATAGAACAGCAACTGTTTGAGAAAACCTATCGCAGGTATGATGAAAAATACTGGGATGAACGAACCATGGCTCCATCATGTCTGCTGTTTTACATCGGACTGAATAAAAAACTGGACCATATCCTTCATCATAATTTATTTTTTGATGAGCCTTTTGATCAGCACGCAGAAGAAATCTACACGGAGCCACAGTGGCCATCCAAACCCTTATTCTATGCCTGCTGTCCTTCGGTTACCGATCCGGGTGTGGCCCCCGAGGGCTGCGAAAATCTTTTCTTTTTAATTCCGATAGCCCCTGGTTTAAAAGATAACGAAAGCAAAAGGGAAGCATACTTTAATTTATTGGTTAAACGCTTTAAAGATTTAACCGGAAACGACATCAGTAACAGTATTTTGTTTAAACGCAGTTACGCCATGGATGATTTCGTGGCAGACTACAATGCCTTTAAAGGAAATGCGTATGGATTAGCAAACACTTTGAAACAGACCGCTTTCCTTAAGCCGAAAATGAAAAGTAATGTAACAAATTTTTTATATGCCGGACAATTAACCGTTCCGGGACCCGGTGTGCCCCCTGCAATCATCTCAGGACAAGTGGTAGCAAAAGAAATAATAAAAAAGTTAAAAAAAGCTTGACAAATTTAAAATTTCCCTTATCTTTATAACCACAAAACAAAAACACTGCAAAAAACCTTTAAAACGCATTATTGTTCGAGGTTTGCATTTGTTTCGAAATTAGAGAGAAGGCAAATTGTTGAAAGAAAAAATAAGAATCAACTAACCAAATATATGATAAGCAAAAAGGCCTGGATTTTCCGGGCCTTTTGCTTTTTAGGAGATTTTGGGAATACCTTATATTAGTTGGCTACAACCGATAATTAAATAAAAGGGTCGTCATTTCGACTGCAGCATAGCGGAACGGAGAAATCTATCTCGAGACAGATTTAGCTTCGCTGAGCACTAACGTGGTTCCCGACTACGCCCGAAATGACGTTTCGCTTTGGGAGTGATAACAAAAAGGCCCAGATAAAATCTGAGCCCCTGGTTTTTCCAATTGATGTATCTTAAGCCATTTCGGTACTGGCAATTTCTTTCGAGTAAGTTTTAAGGTATTTTTTAAGTATACCACGTGCTACGTGAATACGTGTTTTAACAGTTCCGATTGGAATTTCTAGCATATCGGCAATTTCGTGGTATTTATAACCTTCAAAATAACGGATAAAGGGTACATAATATTCTTCCGGTAATTGCGATAATGCTTTATCGATATCGCCCAGCACAAATTTACTTTCTGCCTGGTTTTTAGTTGCACTGTATGAAAGGTTAGCCGAAGAAATATCTTCGCTCTGCGTAATTAAAGTATTTGTTTTTACTAAACGGCGATAGTTGTTAATGAACGTATTTTTCATGATGGTAAACAACCAACCTTTCAAATTCGTACCTTCCTTAAACTTATTGTAATAAGTAATTGCCTTCAACATCGTATCCTGAACCAGATCATTTGCGTCTTCTGCGTCTTTTGTAAAATTTAAAGCGTAAGATCTAAGCGATACGGAGTGATGATTAACGAGGTGATTGAATTCGAATTTTGTCATGATATTTAAGCTTTAGGTAGATTAAAAAAAACAAATGAATTAATGTCCATTCGCTATAATCCAAACAAACTTAGTACCAAAAATTTCTGGCACGGCCCTAAAAGTACTGGTTTATGCCTATGAGTTGTTTCGTCACAGAATATTTACCTCACGTTCCAGCTCAACACCAAAGGTAGCCTTCACACTGTCTATAATCTGTTCAGAAAAACTATACACTTCTGTACCAGTGGCATAGCCATGGTTAACCAATACCAAAGCCTGGTTTTTCCAGGTACCGGTTTGACCCACTACTTTACCTTTCCAGCCACACTGTTCAATTAACCAGCCGGCTGCAAGTTTAATTTTATCATCGGCTGTAGCATAATGCACCACATCGGGGTGTTTTGCTACAATATCCGCAAATTCGTGCTTTTCAATTACAGGGTTTTTAAAGAAACTCCCGGCATTACCAATGGTGGATGGATCGGGTAGTTTGCTCACACGGATGTGCGATACCGCTGCAGAAACATCAGCAATAGTGGGCTGCGCAATCCCCCTGTTATTCAATTCGGCTTCGATAGCGCCGTAAGAAGTATTGATTTTTGGCACTGCCGATAAACGGAATGTAACCGAGGTGATAATGTACTGAGCTTTTAATTCGCCTTTAAAAACACTTTCGCGATAACCAAAATGGCAATCTGCATAGCTGAAGGTCTTGATCTTTCCCGTCTTAATCTCGAATGCCGTACAGCTTTCAAAAACATCTTTTAACTCTACTCCATAGGCACCGATATTTTGTATAGGCGAAGCTCCCACGGTACCAGGAATTAAACTTAAATTCTCTACCCCTGCAAAACCATGTTTTACGCAATGGTTTACAAAATCGTTCCATACCTCGCCCGCGCCGGCTGTTACCGCAACCTGATCTCCGGCAACTTTAGATTCGATGCCCTTAATGCTGATTTTGATTACGAGTCCCTGATAATTTTGTGTAAACAGGACATTACTGCCTCCACCAATAACAAGTAGCTTTTGAGTTTTTACCAGCTCATGCAGAAACAAAGCCTTTAACTCATCTTCCGAAAATATTTCGGCAAAGAACCTGGCTTTAACATCAATACCAAAAGAGTTGTACGGTTTTAACGAAATATTTTCCTGAATTTGAAGCATGTTGATTTTGTTATGCTGCAAAAGTAAAAGAAAAATTAATTAAGGAACGATTTTGCTAATCGCCTGATCAAAATTAAAACTCAAAGGCGCTGCCATATCACCAGCCTTAGTCACACCTGATAACTTCCAGCCAATAAACTTTGGTTTGGTTTTAGCCAGCTCCAGTAAACTGTACCTTTCTTTGGTCAGCCTGGCACTAATCAAGCCTACACTATCTGATTCTGCCTGACTAAAATGTTCGATTTCAGTTTCGAGTACTGCCAGTGTCGAATCGAGTTCATGGCCTTTTGCAATACTATCGGCGTAGGCTTTGGGTGAAATATTATACAGGCTATCAAGCGTAGCCTGCTCAAAGTTCAGCTCCTGGCTACTATTTTCGTATTGCTTTTCTACAAGGGCAATGGCGCATTCTTTATCTGTTTTTTTGCCGCAGGATGTGATGACAATCAGTGATAAAAGCACAAATACATGGTAAGTTTTTCTCATCGTACAGGTTTACTAAAAAAGAGCAAGCATCCTGCCAAAAATGGGTAAAGCTAAAACAGAGTTGCGAAGCGATTAATTCTTTAATGGCTCATCAAGCTTCTTCTTAATTGCCTTTCCTTCTTCACTCTGCTGTAACCGGCTCGAAAGTGCACTGTATAATTCTTTTGGTGAGCTAAAATCAAATTCTTTAAAAAAACCAGGCATATTTCCGAACCTCATCAAGTTACCTACTTCGATTAGCGCCACAGGCGAATCGGCATTTTGCTTAATAAAACGTAAAAGCTTTCTTTCTTTTAATGCGGTTCTTGCATCCATGGTTTGCTGAAGATAAATTCCGCCACTAATTATCTTTGCAGATGCTAGATTATAAGGGTTTTCAATATCCAATTTAACATCTTCGAGAAAAACCCGCTTAAGATTAGCGCTCCCACCCACAAACCACACCTTCTCTTTTATCCTGGCTTTTACTTCAGCTAAAGTAATATCTCCCCGTTCATCCACAAAAATAAAACCCTCTCTTAAAAGCTGTCCCGCTAGATCGAATGTCGTCGATAGCTGAAAGTGGTCGCCATCCATTGGCTTAATCAAAAACAAATCTGCTTTTCCAACAACCGGCGCATCACTTACCAAATAAGCAAATTTTGCATTCTTAGGGCTTTGAATTACTCCCTCTACGGTGAATTTAATTGTTTGTGCATGCAGCGCGCCAACAAAAAGTAACGACAGGCAAAGAATAAGTTTTTTCATCAGTTGATATTTATAAGCTTAAACATAAACTAACAAAATAGTTATTTAGAATAATTTTAAATATTTTTTTTTGTTTAGGAGATTAAATCTTTCCTTACAAACAACAACCCAAAGGCTTTTCCTTTTTCTCTCCCCCTGTTTTTATGGTGAATTTTGTGGGCTTTTCGCACGGCCAGCAGGTAAGCATTAGTGCTTTTAAAGGTTTTAAAACGCCGGTGCACAAACCAATCGTGCACAATGAAATAAATCAGGCCATACAGAGTAATTCCCAGTCCAACAAAAAAGCGGTAATCGAGGCTCTTCCTGCCAAGATACATTAACAGTAACGAAAGGCCGGCAAACAAGAGCGCAAACAGATCGTTCCATTCGAAAAAAGTTTTAGCCTTTTGATGGTGGCTTTTGTGCATAAACCACAACGGACCATGAAATAAATACTTGTGTATAAACCACGACAAGCACTCCATTGCAATGATGGTAAATAGTACAGTTAATATGTTAATTACTACGAACAAAATATATAAACAACTGGTTTGTAAAGATATATAACAGCAAAAACTGTATATTTATGTCATGAAATTGTAAGCTTACTTCTGGTTTAGCCAAACATTTCATGACAAATCATTTTTTAGCACTATTTTTGACTAAAATATTAAAAAAGTCAGAAAGTAGAAAAGTAAAATGATTGTAGCCGATAAAAAGAGAGAGCAAATTATTGATGGTGCTATAAAACGCTTTATCCATTTTGGTATTGGTAAAACCACAATGAACGATATTGCCGAAGATCTATCTGTATCCAAACCATCTCTTTATTATTATTTCCCGGATAAAAAGCATTTGATTGTGGGGGTGATTGAAAGAGTGTTTAACGATTTCTTCGAACTGATCAAAAAGAAATACAACCCTGAACTGCCGGTACAGGAAATTCTTTTTAACACGATTGATGTACGGAACACTTTTTTCCAAAAATATTACATGCTCCGCATTACGGAGGGAATTCCGGATTTACTGAACGATGAGGTGATTAAAGGCAAGCTGCATGCACTAAAAGAATCGGAAAAGGCTTTTTTCGCCGAGATTTTTAGTCAGGCTAAAGCAAAAGGAGAAATTGAGCACGATGATACCGCCCATGTTGCTGAATTGTACCTGGAAAGCTTAATGGGCCTTTGTACCATGTGTATTATGGAGACCGGCAAAGACCTCTTCCCCGACAAAAAAGCATTAAATAAAATGACGATGAAGCAAAAAAACCTGACCACCATATTCGTAAGGGGTTTAAGGTGCATAGATTAAGCGCTTAACGTTAGCCCAAATAAACAGCCTCAGGTTAATGGCTGAAAAAACAGAGAAGAACCCAAAAACAAAAAAACAATACATTATGCTTAGAATAAAAATGGTAAGATTAATGCTCATCGTTATTATCGGCTCGGTTTTACCGCAGCTGGCAATTGCACAGCAGCAGGTTACCTTAAAAGACGCGCTCACTTTTGCGCTCCAGAACAATACAAAAGTGCGAAATGCCAAATTGGATATTGAAGGTGGAAGATACAAGGTGGAAGAAGTAAGGGCACAAGCTTTACCACAAATTACCGGAAACGTAGGCTTAACCTACAACCCGATTATCGGTCAGTTGGTAGCTAATTTCGGTGGACAAACACAGGCGATCAAATTGGGCCAGAACTGGAATTCGACTGCCGGTGTTCAGCTTTCGCAGCAATTATTTAACCAGCAGGTTTTTACCGGTTTGCAGGCTGCACGATCGAGCGAAGAATATTATAACCTTACTTCGCAGTTAACAGAAGAGCAGATTATCGAACTGGTAGCCAACAATTACTATCAGGTTTTGGTAAACAGACAACAGCTTAACGTAATCGACACCAACATTAAAAATGTTAAGGTGGTTGAAAAAATTGTGGGCAACCAGTATAAAAATGGTTTGGCCAGAAAAATCGATGTAGATCGTATAAGTGTTAATTTAACTAACCTGAATACACAGCGCGAGCAAACTGTTAATGCGATTACCCAATTGGAAAACCAGTTGAAATTTTCGATGGGAATGCCCGTTGCAACGCCGATTAGCCTGCCTGCAACCGAATTAACGGAAGTAACTACCCTACCTGTATTTACAGATTCTATCGATCTGGCCAACAGAACAGAGGTTAAACTTTTAAATAACCAGGATAAACTATTATCGCTGCAAAGAAAAGCTTATGTGGCTGAATATTATCCATCATTGGCTTTAACGGGTAATTATACTTACTCGAGCCAAAGCGATGGTTTCGATTTCTTAAAATCCAATGCAGCAGCAATCGGATACGGAGCTTCGGCAGTAGGCCTGACTTTAAAAGTGCCAATTTTTAACGGTTTCTTAACCCGTTCTAAAATCCGCCAGGCTGATGTAAACATTAAAAAGGCACAGGAAAGCAGAAAAGAAACCACAAACTCTTTAAACCTGGCTTACGAAAATGCCAAAATACAGTTGCGCAATAACTTAAACACCATTAAATCGCAACGTAAAAATGCTGAATTGGCGCAAGAGATTTACAGAAGTACCCAAAATAACTACAACAACGGCTTAGCTTCGCTAACCGATCTTTTGGATACCGAAAACGCATTAACCTCGGCACAAAACAGTTATACACAGGCTTTATTAAATTATAAAATAGCCGAAATACAATTAATCAAATCAAACGGAAATATTAAATCGCTAGTACAATAGAAATGAAAAGAGTAATTACCATAATCATCGTAGTTGTTGTTGCCCTTGGTGCAATAGCTTATGTCTTAAAAAACAACAAAAAGAAGAACGAAGAAAAAACTGCTTTCATTGCTAAAGGTGGTGGCGCAGTTGCCGTTCGGGTTGCAGATGTACAGAAAAAAATTGTGGATTTAGATTTCAGTGCAAACGGAAATTTTATCCCTAAACAAGAATTAAACTTCTTATCAGAAAACGCAGGTCGTGTTACCGCCATTTATGTGGATGAAGGTGACCGAGTAAGCAAAGGTCAGGTTTTGGCACGCATTGATGCAGAAATCATCAATACCGACAGGGAAACTGCTGAGGCGAACTACCAGAATGCGGTACGCGATGAAGCCAGATACCAGAGTTCGTTCCAAACCGGTGGTGTTACGCAACAACAGTTAGACCAGGCTAAACTGGCTACAAGAAATGCAAAATTGCGTTTACAGGCCTCGCAACGCAAATTGAGCGATGCCAATATCAAATCGCCGATTAACGGTATCGTAAACAAAAGATACATTGAAGTTGGTGCTTTTGTAAATACCCAGGGTACGCAAATGTTCGAATTGGTTGATGTTTCTAAATTGAAACTGAAAGTTAATGTAAACGAATCGCAGGTGGCTAACCTTAAAATTGGCGATCAGATTACGATCAAATCTTCTGTTTTCCCAACTGATAATTTTTCGGGCAAGGTAACTTTTATTGCGGCTAAAGCCGATGCTACCTTAAACTTCCCAATCGAGATTGAAGTAAATAACAGCCATAAAAACACCTTAAAAGCTGGTATGTACGGAACCGCTGTGTTTAAATTCCCTAAACAAGCTCCAAGCATCCTTATTCCACGTACCTCATTTGTGGGTAGTGTAAGCAGCAACCAGGTTTTCTTGCTGGATAAAGCCAATAACACTTCAAAAATCCGCAATGTGGTTTCGGGCCGCATTTTAGGAGATAATGTTGAGATTTTGGATGGCTTAAAAGAAGGCGAAACAGTAATTACCAGCGGACAAATTAACCTGGCTGACGGAACTGCTGTAAGTATCGTAAAATAGTTCAATTGACAGTTATCAGTTTACAGTTTGTCATCCTGAGCCTGTCGGAGGACGATATTATTTCAATTGCAATAAAAAATTAAAATGAAGATAACAGATATATCTATAAAAAGGCCTTCGCTGGTTATTGTGGTATTTACCGCACTAACTTTACTTGGGCTACTCAGTTACTTTTCGTTGGGCTATGAGTTACTTCCAAAATTCTCGAACAACGTAGTATCTATTTCGACCATTTACCCTGGTGCATCGCCAAATGAGGTTGAAAATACCGTAACCAAAAAAATTGAGGACGCGGTATCATCGATGGAGAACATCAAAAAAATTAACTCGGTATCTTTCGAGAGTTTATCAACCGTAACCATCACTTTAACAGATGCGGCAAACATCGATATCTCGCTAAATGATGCACAACGTAAAGTAAATGCCATCCTGGCCGAGTTACCCGAAGATGTAAAAACGCCTTCGTTAAGTAAATTCTCGCTTGATGATTTACCGGTAATTACCATGTCGGCCTCTGCTAACATGGACGACGTTAGTTTTTACGATTTAATCGACAAACGTATTGCCCCGGTAATTTCGAGGGTTAGTGGTATTGCCCAGGTAAACTTAGTGGGTGGTTCAGAGCGCGAAATCCAGGTTTCGCTTGATGCCAATAAACTACAGGGCTATGGTCTTGCGGTTCCGCAGGTACAGCAAATGATTCTTTCGTCAAACCTTGATTTCCCTACCGGAAGTGTTAAAACACAAAATCAGGACGTTTTAATCCGTTTATCGGGTAAATACAGAAGTATCGAAGAGTTAAGAAACCTGGTTTTAACTACTGGTAAAGATGGTGCACAAATCCGTTTAGGCGATGTGGCCGATGTTCAGGATTCGCAAAAAGAAACTGAAAAATTAGCCCGTATCGATCGTAAAGCCTCTATCGCGATTCAGATTATTAAACAAAGTGATGCGAATGCTGTAGAAGTGAGTAAAGGCGTACATGCCATTATTGCTAAACTTAAAAATGAATATGCAAGCAATAAATTAGACATCAGAATTGTTAACGACAGTTCTATTTTCACCTTAGAATCTGCTGATGCCGTAATCCACGATTTAATTTTAGCTGTAATTTTGGTAGCCTTCGTAATGCTTTTCTTCTTACACAGCTTACGTAATGCGATCATTGTAATGGTATCGATCCCGGTATCGTTAATCGCAACTTTTATTGGTATCGGTTTATTCGGTTTTACACTAAACTTAATGTCGCTACTGGGGCTGTCACTCGTGGTAGGTATCCTGGTGGATGATGCGATTGTGGTACTGGAAAATATCCAGCGACACATGGAAATGGGTAAGAACAAAGTTCGTGCAGCATCTGATGCAACGCGTGAGATTGGTTTTACTGTAGTATCGATCACTTTCGTAATTGTGGTAGTATTCTTCCCGATTGCAGTAAGTACCGGTTTGGTTTCGAACATCCTGCGCCAGTTCTGTATCGTGGTAATCATTGCAACCTTACTATCGTTGGTGGCATCGTTTACCATTGTACCGCTTATTTTCTCACGTTTCGGTAAGTTAGAGCGTATTGAAGGCAAAAACCTATTTGGTCGTTTTATCCTTTGGTTTGAGAAACAGCTCAAAAAATTCACATTGTGGATTACCAGTATCTTAACCTGGTCGTTAAACCACAAAGCTTTAACCCTGATTATCGTTGTGGTGATGTTCTTCAGCTCATGCGGATTATTAGCAGGCGGTTTCATTGGTTCCGAGTTCTTCCCTAAATCTGATAAAGGTGAGTTTTTGGTGCAGTTAGAGTTGCCTAAGGATGCTTCTTTAGAGCAAACGAACTTCCTGACCCAAAAAGCAGAAGCTTTCTTAGATAAACAACCAGAAATTACCCAGTTAATTACAACTGTTGGTCAATCGACAGGTGATTTTGGTGGTACACAGGCAACTGCTTATAAATCTGAAATCAACGTTAAATTGGTTGAGCGCGATCAGCGTGAAGGTGTTTCTTCAGATATTTTCGCAACCAAAATGAGCCGTGCATTGGCTAAAGAGCTTGTAGGTGCAAAAGTAAAAACCGTGCCGATTAGTATCTTAGGTATTGCAGAAAATGCGCCGATACAGTTGGTGGTAATGGGTTCTGATTTAGATAGCGCATTAAAATATGCCGAAGGTGCACAAAAAGTACTTGGCGCAATTCCGGGTGCTACCGAGATTAAATTATCGGTAGAAAAAGGAACACCTGAGATTAACGTTCAGGTAGACCGCGATAAAATGTCGGCAGTGGGCTTAACCTTACAAACAGTAGGTTCTACCATGCAAACAGCATTTGCCGGTAACACAGATGGTAAATACAGAAAAGGCGAATACGAATACGATATCAATATTCAGTATCAAAACTTCAACCGCCAGAATGTGGAAGATGTGCGTAACCTGATTTTTGTAAATAATGATGGTAAGCAAATTAAATTATCGCAGTTCGCAACGATTACAGAAGGTTCAGGACCAAGTCAGCTGGAGCGTTTAAACAAATCTACTTCGGTATCGGTTAAGGCACAGTCAATTGGTCGCCCTACAGGTACGGTGGTTGCCGAATTTCAGGCGAAATTAGAGGAATTACAGAAAAACGGTAAGTTAAAAGCTCCGGTAGGTGTTAGTTACAGCTGGGCCGGTGACCAGGAAAACCAGGCAGAAGGTTTTGGTACTTTAGGTATTGCCTTGTTAGCCTCTATTATTTTGGTTTACCTGATCATGGTAGCCCTTTATGATAGTTTCATTTATCCTTTAGTGGTAATGTTCTCCCTACCTTTAGCGGTAATCGGAGCCTTACTTGCCCTGGCCTTAACCAACAACTCAATCGGTATCTTTACCATTTTAGGTTTAATTATGCTAATGGGTCTGGTAGCTAAAAATGCGATTATCCTGGTCGATTTTACCAACCACTTAAAAGCCGAAGGTAAAGAAACTAAGGAAGCACTGGTACTGGCCAACCACGCACGTTTACGTCCAATTTTAATGACCACCATTGCCATGGTATTTGGTATGCTTCCTATTGCCCTTGCAAGTGGTGCAGGTGCCGAGTGGAAAAATGGTTTGGCGTGGGTAATTGTAGGTGGATTAACCAGTTCATTGTTCTTAACCTTAATTGTAGTACCGGTAGTGTACTTAATATTCGACAGAATGTTAGAGCGCCTTGGTTTCAATAAAAAAGGAAAAACCATCGATGAGTTAATGGTTGAACCATACGACCATAAAGATGTAAATGAATACGATTTAGATCACGGACATTAATATCTCTCCAAATTAACAATCAATCAGCCCCGATGCAAATCGGGGCTTTTTTTATGGTCGTTACTGGCCGTGGTTCGTGTCTCCAGGAACCACCTACTTTTTGCCACGGAGCACACTGAAAACACGGAAAGTTATTTCTTAAATTCCTGCGAACGCCAAGGTTCGTCTCAACACGAGCCATTCTTTTGCCACGGAGCACGCGAAAAACACGGAAAGTGATACACCATGCGAATGCGGTGGTTTGTATCAACATGAACCACCATGGCAAACGCCAAATTTTACGCGGAGATAATCCTACAATGCTGTATCCAAACAAATTGCGAATCAACATTGTATATTAGTGATTATGTTTAAAACCGTTATTAGCCTATTTCTTATATGCACAGCCCTCATTGTAAAAGCCCAGCATCCGCCAGTTTTCCCGGCCATGACATCGGATTCGGTATTTGTTAAAGTAGCAAACCTCAACATTACGCTGGTAAAATATAGCTATAAGCCTAATGGGATTCGCTTTTTGGTGGTTCACGACAATGAAGATACGGGTGTAAAGGCTGGTTTCGATTATATCCGCTGGAGTGGTGGCGAACTGATAGACTGCCAGTATGGTGGAGTAAGAGACTATAATTTTACCTATATGGACGATCAATACCGGATTGATCCAAATGCCATTTATACTGAAGTCGGGGTAAATACACGATTGAAGAAGGACGCTTATAGCTCGAACGAAGTGGAGAAAGCCATATTAAATGCAGGTAAGCAAATTGTAGATTTTTACGATCCAAAATCAACGGGATATTTTTTAACCCTGCACAATAATGCCGACGGAGGTTTTGGAATTTCTTCATACCTGCCCGGATACGATTTAGCCAGTACGGCCGATTCGGTTTATATCAATTTCCAGATGGATAACGATGACCTGTTATACGTAACCGAACCGAAATTATTCTCGACCTTAAAAAAAGCGAATGTAAATGTAATTCTTCAATCGAAATTTGTTTCCAACGATGGTTCACTCTCCGTTTATGCCATGCAGAACAACATTCCATACATCAATGTTGAGGTACAACACGGTCACCAGGATGAAAACCTGCGATTGATAGAGTTGGCCATTGCTGCTTTAAAAGAACATGGATTGATGAAGAAAGAATAAATTTACTAGCGCGTCACCCCGATCCGATTGCTATCGAATTTATTTCAGGATCTCTTTAGCATGAAAGCATATAACGATATGCTATTCAATTAACCAGTTAACCGCTTCAAACAACTAACCAAAAATTAGTTTATTTCCTTAATTTTGGTAATTACAAAGGTGATTAACAAACCAAAAACAGATATTATTCCAAAAGAATAGCGCAAGCTAGATAGTTGAGAAATGTAACCAATTAGCGGCGGACCAAACAGGAATGCAAAATAACCGATGCTTGAAACCATGGTTATAGCCTTACCCGCAGGCACTTTTTTGTTGTTACCCGCAATGCTGTACACCATCGGCACAATACTCGAAACACCCAAACCGATTAACATAAAGCCTATAATCGCCACAAAAATATTCGGGAAGATTACTGCAAGTGCCATACCTATTGATATAATGGCACCACTAATTTGCAAAAGATTTTTCCGACCAAATTTACCGATCAGATATACCCCCAAAAATCTACCGCTGGCCATCATAAACATAAAAGAGGCATAGCCAATAATGGCACGGTTATGTGGCAACTTCACTACATCTTCAAAATAAATGGCACTCCAATCGAACATGGTTCCTTCAGTAGCCATACTACAAAAAGCGATAAGTCCCAATAAAACCAGGATCCCCTGCGGCATGGTAAAAAATTTCGTTTTTTCGGCCAGCGTATCGGGTTTATTGTAGTTGAGTAATTTTTTAGCGTTAAATGCCACATTAGTTAAAGATATAGCGGCGATAATCCAGAAATGCGTATACATTCCTAATTTTAAGTTAACCAGACCCAATGCAATTAATGCCCCGGTTAAATTCCCGATACTCCAGGCACCGTGGAAAGAACTCATAATCGGCTTACCGTAATAATTTTCGCCGGCAACGCCCTGCGTATTTAAGGCGATGTTGCAAAGGTTACCTGTTATGCCAAACAGTACCAAAAAAGCAGCCAATTGCCAGCCTGTAGTTGCCAATGCCAAAAAGGTTAAGGCAATAGCATACATGGGCGCTGTGGCCTGAAGCATTTTCTTGCTACCAAAGTGTGTGGTTAGTTTTGCCGAAAAAAACATCGTCATGATCTGACCTGCAGGCAATGCAAAGAGAATAGAACCTAATTCTGCATCATTTAAGTTCATTAAGGCTTTAAAAGTCGGAATCCGGCTGGCCCAGCTTGCAAAGCAAACCCCTTGCATAAAATAAAAGGCTGAGATGGCAAAACGTACTTGTTTTGGAGAACTATGCGCTACTACAGGTTTACTTTCTGGTGTATTTAATAGGGCCTGATCGTGCGTGCTTTCTTCCAAAACTGATGTATGAATAATAAGATTAAGCTGCAAAGTTCCTTAAATCTATTGGAAATACCGACATTTTTTTAAGTTTATATCAAAATATTTGCAGAAAAAGTTACAATACTGCTAAATCTTCCACTGTTCCAGTTGGTAAGCACTATCCCAAAACATCCATTCAAGCCGCGTGGCCATTTCAAAAGTATCGAGCATTTTTTGCCGCGTAGCAGGGCTTACGTGCCTGGCCAAATCATCGGTTATATTAATGGCTTGTGTCACTGCCTGGGCAAATTCGGCTCCTGCGTACATATCAATCCATCTTTTATAAATATTTTCGTTTCCCTTTTGCTGTGCAAAAATATGATCGCCAACTGCTTTATAAATCCAGAAGCAAGGTAAAACTGCTGCTGCAGCTACTTCAACACTGGCATAAGCTGCCTGGTTTAAAAGATAATTGGTATATAAAAGTGTTGCCGGCGATGGTGTTACCTTACTATCCAGACCAAATTCTACAAAATAACTTTCGTGCAGGCTACGCTCAGCGAAGATAGCTCCGGTAGAAAATCTTGCATAAGCCATCACCAATTCCGCATCATCAACACGACCACTAATGGTGCTTAAAGTCCGGCCAAATTCCAATAGATAATAAGCATCCTGTGCCAGATAAAAAATAAACTTTTCTTTAGGCAAAGTACCATCACTTAACTCCTGGTTAAAAGGCATGGTTAAAATCTTATCATAGATGGGTTTCACTAACTCCCAGGCCTGCTCGCTCCATTTCATTGTATAATTAGTTTTGAAGGGTTAAAAAAATGATTCAACGGACCGTTTCCGGCACCTGTTGTAACCTGGCTACCCGCCTGTAAAGCGGCGGCAATATATTGCTTCGCGTTTTTAACGGCAGTTAGCAAATTATTGCCCTTACCCATTTCGGCAGCAATAGCAGAAGATAAGGTACAACCTGTTCCATGCAGATTTTTGGAGACAATAAAATCGCTCTCCAAAATCACAGGTTCCGCATCGCCGGTAATAAACACATCGTAAATAACCGGACCAGATAAATGTCCACCTTTAACCAATACTGCCTTTGCTCCTTTTCCGATAATTTTTCGCCCGGCAGCAACCATATCATCGAGGTTCTGAATGGCTTGTTCGGCAAGTATAACGGCTTCATCTATATTTGGGGTAACCAGGCTTACGAGTGGAAACAACTTATCGATTAGCTGTGTAATGGTATCGGGCTCAATAAGCTTATGACCACTGGTAGCCACCATTACCGGATCTAAAATAACAGGAACTTTGTTGCCATAAGCTTTAAGTTCAGCTTCGATTACATCGACCACTTCTGCCCGGTTAATCATCCCGATTTTAATGGCAGCAGGCTGTATATCTTCGAGCACGGCTTGCAGCTGGTCTTTAATCATTTCGGGTGGAATACCATGAACAGACCTTACGCCCATCGTATTTTGTGCTGTTGCCGCTGTAATTACCGAAGTACCAAAACAGCCCAGCGCCGAAAAGGTCTTTAAGTCGGCCTGAATACCTGCACCACCACCGCTATCGGAGCCTGCTATGGTTAAAATATTAATATAATTCATGGTTGTAAGACTTCATCTTTGTTTATAACACTTCAGGAGTCTTCAAAATGCAGAAATGCATTGTACGCAGCAGACAAACTAATTTCCTACGCCGGCATTATCCGGATCAGGTTCATTTGAGGTTGATGGCTGGAGGGTTTTAAGGCTGAAGGACATTACCCTCTACCTTTTTACCTTCTACCTTTAACCTCAAAATGGGTATATTCTCAGCCAACAGATTTGAAGGCACCCCTAAAGTTTTATTTTGTGCTGCAATATAGGGTTAAAAGTTGGAAGCTTAAAGGGTAAAGCGTGGTTATTATGGTGCCAGATGTTGTTCAATTCAATAGCTTATACAGCTTATCTAAGGCATTAAGATTCCCAATCCGTGGGAATGACGGTTTATCGAATGAAATAGTGCAAAACAAAAAAGCCCCGATGTAAAACCGGGGCCCAAAACATAATAATTAATAAGAGAGTCGACTATATTTTATCAGGTTGATAGAACCGAACTGTTCCATCTGCTTCGTTTGAAACAATTAATAAGCTTCTGCCATTCGGGCTATCTTTTGGTTTTACAAATAACAGGCCTTCGGGTGCATCGCCGGTAGAGAATAGCTGAACAAATTTCGGTGCAGCAGGAGTAGTAACATCATAAATGGCAATTGCATCTGCGCGCTCCATACCAATAAAAGCTAAAGTTTTTCCGTTTACCTGTGCAACAGTTACACTTTCTACTTCTACCCCTTTATTATCTGAACGGTCATCATCGTATTTATCAGCATCAATTACATGTTGCTCTAAATCTTTACCAATATTGGCTACCAAGGCGCCGGTATTGGCATTCAGGATGCTTACACTTCTTCCGCCAGTTGAAAATAATTCCTGATATACTTTATTGGCACCAACCACGGTATAGCCAGCAGTATTGGTTACGGTAAGCCTGCCCAGATTAGCATCTAACTGCAAGGTTGCTGCATTCGGAAATTTAACCGGGTCCAAAATAAGATCCTTTACGCGCACTTCTTCCTTAGCGTCTTTAGGGGTATAATCCTGCCTGGTATCGCCTTCATTTGCCAAAGCAAGGTAAGCAGTACCGCCAGTGCTGAAATATGAAATTGCATCGGGCAAATAATAAGCCTTGATAGGCCATGTACCCAAAACTTTTTTACTGTCTTTATCGCTTACATCAAAGGCGTTTTCGGCTAAACTGATATCTCTGGTGCCCAAAGGGGTAATTTTGGTAATGGTTCCGGCAACAATATCCACTTCGGCAACACCGTTGTTTTCCTGTAGGGTAACGTATGCTTTTTTAGAATCAGTACTAACGGCAATATATTCGGGCTCAATGTCCTGGGTAAAACTGGCATTGTAACCATAAATCCTGAAACCACCTGCCATTAAAGTTGCTTTCTGCGATTCGAAAGCCGAGAAATCTACCGTTTTTACCGAATAATTATCTTTGATATTGATGATTGAAATGCTTCCTTTAGGATCAACAGTATAAGCCAGATTCGGTTCGCCTTCGTTAGCCGATAAAATGTAATTTCCATCCGGACTAAAAGTTACCATATCGGGCATAGCACCCACAGTAATCTTTTTAACTTCTGATAAATCGGAGGTTTTTAACACTAACACATCTCCATTTCCCTGCTTATCGGCACCATCTAAAGCAATTGCCAGTAAACCGTTGCTCACCGCAACACTGTTAATGCCCGCATTGTTTGGATAAACTAATGTTTTCAATTTGGTAACGGTTGGGTATTTACTCATATCCACCACATCAACCTTGGTTCCGCCATCGTTACTCACCACAAACAGCTGTTTGGTTGAGGGATCGTATGCAGAAATTTCTGAAGCAAATTCTCCACCCAAATCAATTGATGCAATTTCCTTAAAACTGTCGATTTTTTCGGGAACTACCGCTTCGGTTGGTGGATCTATAATCGGTTCATCGGTTGGGTTTTTCTTACAGGCAGTAAATGCCAGTGATGCAATCAGGATCGCACCAAATAGTTTTTTACAGTTCATCGTTTGTTTATTATCTGAACCGCAAAATAAATTCGTATAACGCTGTTTTTCAAGCAGTGTAGATTATCATTTGGTTAAGAATGTGTAAAGACCGAAGCTTAAAGTGGAAAGACAAAAGCTCAAAGCAGAAAGACAAAAGCGCCCCCAGGTCGCCATCTCGACTAAAGCGCAGCGGAACGCCCGCCTGCTTCGGGCAGAGAAATATCTACCTCGAGATAGATCTCTCGACTACGTTGCACTCCGCTCGAGATGACGAAAAAGTAGTTAAACAAAAAATCCCGATATAAATACCGGGATTTTATAAGTATAAACATCAAACAGCTACCGAAACAAGTTCAGCATAGCCGATTGATTAAATATGTATCGCTCTGTTATCAGTTGCGGCTAAAGCAGCTTCTTTTAACGCTTCAGTATAAGTTGGGTGTGCATGGCAGGTACGTGCAATATCTTCTGCTGATGCACGGAATTCCATTGCAATAACAGCCTCAGCAATCATATCAGCTGCACGTGGACCAATCATGTGTACACCTAAAACTTCATCAGTAGCGGCATCGGCCAATACTTTAATGAAACCGTCGGTATCCATACTGGCTTTAGCACGACCACTCGCTTTGAACGGAAATGAACCTGCTTTATATTTTGTTCCTTTTTCTTTCAATTGCTCTTCAGTTAAACCAACAGAAGCAACTTCCGGCCAGGTATACACCACACCTGGGATTAAGTTATAATTGATATGCGGTTTTTGTCCGGCGATTGATTCAGCAACATAAGTACCTTCATCTTCGGCTTTATGCGCCAACATTGCACCGGTAATCACATCACCAATGGCATAAACACCTTTAACCGAAGTTTCTAAATGTTCGTTTACCGGAATTTTTTTACCTCTTTCTTCAACAGTGATACCGATTTTATCTAAACCTAAACCTTCGGTATAAGCGGTACGACCTACAGCTACGATGCAATAATCTGCTTCTAAAGAAATAGATTCGCCTTTTGGTGTATCGGCAGTAACAGTTACCGTTTTACCTTTGGTGGTAGCGCCTGTAACTTTGTGTCCCATGTAAAACTCCATGCCTAAAGTTTTCTTTAACACACGTTGAAGTTCTTTACCTAAACCAGCATCCATGGTACCAATAATTGAAGGTAAAAACTCAACTACAGAAACTTTTGTACCTAAACGTGCGTACACAGAACCTAACTCTAAACCAATAACGCCACCACCAATTACAACCATTGTTTTTGGCACTTCTTTAATGTTTAAAGCCTCGGTTGAGGTAATGATGCGTTTTTTATCGATTGGTAAAAACGGCAAAGCAGTAGGTTTAGAACCCGTTGCGATAATTACGTTTTTAGCCGATAAAGTTTCGGTAGTACCATCAGCTTTGGTTACCAGAATGGTATTTTTATCTACGAAAGAACCTACACCTTCGAAAGAATCGATTTTGTTTTTCTTGAATAAATAGGTGATACCTGCTGTATTTTGAGCAACAACATCGTCTTTACGGGCGATCATTTGTTTCATATCAACTTTTAAATCTTTTAAGTTGATACCATGGGTAGTGAAAGTATGGGCAGCATTGTGGTAATGCTCTGAAGAATCTAATAGCGCTTTTGACGGAATACAGCCAACATTTAAGCAAGTACCTCCAAAAGTTTTATATTTTTCTACTACTGCAGTTTTTAAACCTAACTGAGCACAACGGATTGCGCCTACATAACCGCCCGGTCCTGAACCGATAACAACGACATCGTATTGCATAATTTCTTGAGAATTTTGATTAGCCAAATGTAGGGAAAAAAGGTTAAAAGCTGCAAGCGTTGCTGTAACCCAATAGCCAATATGCCCTTAGTTTAGCAGGCCGTTAAGAGATTTGACAGTTAAATGAACCGACTAAAGTTAATGAATGGCGATGAGCTCATTTTCAATGATATATTTTTGGGCATAAGCCATATTCAGGAACAATTGATCGGCCACCCTTAATTTCTGGTGCGCCCGCACATTGGCCTGCACAGCAAAACAGGTAATGCCTGCAGCCATAGCCGATTTCACCCCGTTGATAGTATCTTCAAAAACCAGGCATTCGTCTTTTTGCAAACCCAGGCGCTCCACACACAGGTTATAACTTTCAGGATCAGGTTTTGATTTACTTACATCGCTCCGCGTAATAAACAAACGGAAATATTTTGCCAGACCATTGCGTTCAAAAACAGCTTCTACATCCAATTTCGGACTGGCTGTAACCACTGCAAGCGTAAGCCCTTTTTCGTAAGCAAACTGTACAAACTCCAGGGCATGTGGCATTAACCGGATATCAGTTGTCCTAAATCCCTCAAACGTTACTTTCTCCCTTCGGTCAATAAAGCCATCTAAATCTTCATCAATTTTGTAGCGGTCTATTATGGTTTTTGCATTTTTGGGCAGCGGGATTCCCGCATAATTGCTTAACCAGTCCTTAAAATCAATTTGAACATTGTAGGGGGATAAAAATGTATTCCAGCAATCGAAATGAAATTTCTCCGAATCAATCAATGTACCGTCTAAATCGAAGAGCAGCGCTTTTATTTTACTCATTATAAATTGTAACTAAGGAATAACCTCGAACAGGAAAAACTGCTGGGTTTGCGATTTACTGAAATTATTATCGACGCAAAAAATCAGCGACTGGTTGCCGTTTGATAATTTTGGACCAAAGGTGATGCCCTCGAAATTATCGATATGCCTGTTAAGGGAATCGAAATCAAAAAGCAATTTCTTTTTTAAGGGTTTGGGTGGGTTTTGAATAAAACCAGTATTATCGATTTCATTTTCTGCTCCGTTCAAATCAACCAGAAACAGTTTAATAAACGTATGATCGTCGTGCCCTTTAGCCCAGGCACGTTCCATCACCAGTAAAGTGTGATCGTTTACCGCTAAAATTTCAGATATGCCATTTACATTCCAGTCGTTTTCTACGGTTGGTTTTACCGGCATCGCCCCCAGGTTATAAGCATACTGTGCTGTATTTTGCTTTGTTATGGCATCAAACTTTAAAATCCGGGTAAGCGCTTTATCAAATTCAAAAGCGGCCTGCGGCCCATCCTGGTAAAGCGGTTCTTCTAAACTGGCATAAATGGTTTTATAATGATCAGCATAGGTTACGCCCTCAAACAAGGCATTTTTGCGTGGTCCGTTTTCTCCTTTTGTAAAATGAAAGCCCGCAGGCAAAGGTATCGTATCTAAATACCGGCCTTCCTTAGTAATAAAGGTTAAAGCTGGCTGAACAGTAATGGTATCTCCGTTTTTTAATACACGTTCACCTTCATTACTCCAGATAAAACTTTTCGATTTAGGATTATAACGAACCGACTCACCATCTGCTTTTAAAGTCTTATCTGAACGGTATTGCGGATATTGTTTTCCGTTTTGCTGCTGGATAAAATTTACCCCTGTTACCTGCACAGTATCAATCTTATTATCTTTAATCGTGATTTGCGCAGTGTAAATTCTTGCCGGACTTAACTGTGAAGGATCGTCGCTAATGAGATAGTATTGATTGCTGGCCTCGTCGTAATCAATACCCGATAAACCGCCAACTACTGTATTTTGAAAGGTATGGTTTAACGGCATTACGTATTCATCTAAAAACTTAACCGACGAAATGCTGGTTTCTTTTTGCTTCGCAGCCTGCCTTGTTGCAGAACAAGAAGAGAGCATCACGGCAAAAAACGCATGAATAATAAGCAGATGAGATACAGGTTTCAAATCGGAATATTTAGGCTGTAAAAGTATCGATTTTTGAGCGGCTGTAATACGCGTCACCCTGAATTTATTTCAGGGTCTCTTCTGAGCGCATTTCTGATCGTTTATCTGTTTTGGCTATCAGTTTGTACAAAAGAGTTGTCAACTTTCTGGTAAATTGGTTAGTAAAGTTGACAACTCTTGATCACTACTGGGGATTTGCTTAAAACAACTTACCAATTACACGGTAAGTAATGTTATTGCCGTCTACAATTTCTTCGTAGTACACATCATCAGGCGAAACAAAATATTTCTCGTTTTTAATGGTTACTTCGCGACAACCTTCAGGCAACTGGTTAATGATATCACCAATCTGGTGCGTATCAACAGGGCCGTCAGTTGTATTCAAAATACCGTCTTTACCTGCTACCACATATACCGTTTTACCATCGGCATTTTCTTTCTGGGTGTAGTACACACCTTTATACTCGTAATAATCTACTCCGTTAATGGTAACCAGATTTGCATCAGATGGTAAGCTCGGAACTTCGGCTCCAACCGGAGGGGTTACCACTTCATATTGACTGTTATTTTGTTGATAGAACAATCCGCCAGAATAGTAAAACTGATTGGCACCAAACCAGAACGGATAGTAACCATAAGGCAGCACACCAATCCTGAAACCTAAAAACGGACGATAGAAATTATAATAACTGTAATATGGCCTGTAATAAGGTCTGCCAAACCCCGGACGGTAACCATAGCCCGGCCTGTAACCTGGGCGATAGCCCGGTCTGTTGTAACTATAACCCGGACGTTCTGGCCTGACACCTACCCTGCCTGGCGAAAAGCTGCCCCGGTTTGGAGCTTGCATAGATGGCTGTCTGGAAATAGAACCTCCTCCTCTTGAAGGTCCGATTGAACCCGACCTGCTACCACCACCAGAGCCACCACTCCTGCTTGGCCGTTGGGCAGAAACACTTTCTACGCTTAAAGTTGCAATCATCGCTGCTGCAGCGAAAACAACCAATCCTTTATTCAATAACCTGTTCATTATTTTGTGTTTAATTCGATTATCTATATGACGATGAAAATTCTTAAAAGATTATCCCTTAACAATATTTAACTAAATTTTGATACCATGATGACGAAGACGCTATATTAGTAAAATCCACTTCCACCATCCATCCTCCCTTTTCCATCTTCCATTTTACCTCATTACTAACAAACCTTTTACGGGATGTTTTTTTAGAATCGTACCCGAATCTGCTATCTTTAAATTTTATTCCTAAAAACTAAACTTAAATGAACTTTCCCAGAATTTTCAGTCTCCTAATCTGTTTGTTTATTTCGAATGAATTGCTGGCCCAGCAGAGCGATTCGGCATACGTTAGAGAGCACTACACCAAAATAGAACGCCAGATTCCCATGCGTGATGGGCTTAAACTATTCACCTCCATTTACATACCCAAAAATCAATCCAAAAAATATCCCTTTTTAATTAACCGTACGCCTTATACTGTGGCTCCTTATGGCGCAGATCAGTACAAATTGAGCTTAGGTAATTTTCCGGCCATGATGCGCGAAGGTTTCATATTTGTTTACCAGGATGTTCGCGGCCGTTGGATGAGTGAAGGTACCTTTGCCGATATCCGTCCGCAGGTAAGCGGTAAAAAAACCAAAACAGCGATTGATGAAAGTACCGACACCTACGATACCATCGACTGGCTGGTTAAAAATGTAAAAGGAAATAACGGCAATGCCGGTATTTACGGTATTTCTTATCCGGGTTTTTATTCCACTACTTCGCTGCCCAATGCCCATCCGGCACTAAAAGCAGTTTCGCCACAGGCACCCGTTACCGATTGGTTTGTGGGCGATGATTTTCACCACCGTGGCACCTTGTTTTTAATGGATGCCTTTAGTTTTATGGGCAGCTTTGGTGTGCCGCGTCCAAAACCAATTACGCCAGATAAAGGCCCGAAAGGTTTTCAGTTCCCCATTCAGGATAATTACCGTTTTTACCTGGAAGCCGGATCGGTTAAAAATTTAAAAGCCCGTTATTTTGCCGACAGCATTAAATTCTGGAACGATTTATTTAAACATCCCAATCTCGATACCTTCTGGAAAGCACGCTTAATTACCCCACACTTAACCAATGTTAAACCTGCTGTGATGGTCGTTGGTGGTTTCTTCGATGCCGAAGATGCCTACGGTACATTTGCCACTTATAAAGCTATTGAAAAACAAAACCCTGGTGCAAACAACATTCTGGTAGCAGGCCCGTGGTACCATGGGGGCTGGGTGCGCAGCGATGGTTCTTACCTGGGCGATATTAATTTTGGCAAAACCACCAGTATCGATTACCAGCAACAATACGAATTGCCTTTCTTTAGACATTATTTAAAAGGCGAAGGCGATTTTAACCCCGCCGAAGCCAATATTTTTGTAACCGGCAGCAACGAATGGAAAAAATTTAGCACCTGGCCACCACAGGATGTAGAAACGAAAAACCTCTATTTACACCCTAACGGAAAACTGGCTTTCGAAAAAGTAGGCCGTACCGATAGCTGGGATGAATATGTAAGCGATCCGAATAATCCGGTACCCTATCAGGATGGCGTTCAGGCGAAGCGTACCCGCGAGTACATGATCGACGACCAGCGCTTTGCAGCCCGCAGGCCCGACGTAAAAACTTATCAAACCGATGTTTTAACAGAAGATATTACTTTAACCGGGCCTGTTTTAGCCAACCTGGTAGTTTCTACTACTGGTACGGATGCCGATTATGTGGTGAAACTGATTGATGTTTACCCGGAAGATGCTCCAAACCCTACACCTAACCCTAAAAACCTGATTATGGGCGGTTACGAAATGCTGGTACGCGGCGAAATTATGCGCGGCAAATACCGCAACAGCTTTGAAAAACCCGAGCCTTTTGTACCCGGTGCCATTACCAAAGTAAATTATCCATTGCCTGATGTAGCACATACCTTTAAAAAAGGTCACAAAATCATGATCCAGATTCAGAATTCATGGTTCCCTCTGGCAGACCGCAATCCGCAAAAGTTTATGGATATTTACCAGGCAGAGCCCGGCGATTTCCAGAAAGCAACCCATAAAATTTACCACGACACCTTTAACAGTTCGTTTATTACGATTTCGGTGTTGAAATAATTCCGCTCCCCGGTTCGTGTCCGCACGAACCGGAAGGGCAAAACTGTCATCCTAAGCCTGTCGAAGGATCGCATCCAAATAAAGAAATTTAAATACTAACTTTAATCTCAATAAATAAACATTGCCACCGCATTGGTTCGTTTATCCACCAACCAAATGCAACCAACTTACTTATTCTTAAAAAATGAAATACTTTAAACTCTTTATCATCCTGCTTTCGGCATCTTCTGCCTTTGCACAGGGAGATGCCAATTACCCCAAAGCCAACTACACCAAAAAAGAAGTTTATATCCCCATGCGCGATGGGACAAAACTTTTCACCGCCATTTATACCCCTAAAGATGCAACTAAGGATAAAAAATATCCTATGGTGATGCAGCGCACCTGCTACAGTGTGGCCCCTTATGGCGAAGATAAATTCCCTGCCCGTTTAGGACCATCAGAACTGATGATGAAAGAAGGTTACATTGTGGTTTATCAGGATGTTCGTGGCCGTTGGAAAAGCGAAGGTACCTGGACCAATATGACACCCGTAATCGACAATAAAAAAAACAAAAAAGATGTTGATGAAGGTTCTGACACTTACGACACCATCGATTGGCTGGTTAAAAATGTAGCCAATAACAACGGAAAGGTTGGCCAGTGGGGAATTTCTTACCCTGGTTTTTATACCGCAGCAGGTATTTTAAGTAACCACCCTGCTTTAAAGGCTTCATCGCCACAGGCTCCCATTTCGGATTTCTTTTTTGATGATTTCCACCACAATGGCTCATTTTTACAGAGTTACTTTTTTACCTTCCCGGTATTTGGGGTACAGAAAACCGATACTACTTCTAAAGCCTGGTACAACAACCAGATGATTAACGCTAAAACCAAAGATGGTTATCAATTTGCATTAGATCTGGGCCCTTTAACCAATGCCGACAAATATTATAAAGACAATTTTTTCTGGCAGGAAACGGTAAACCACCCCAATTACGATGAATTTTGGCAAAAACGTGGTTTGCTAAAACACTACAGCACCGTTAAACCAGCGGTAATGGTAGTAGGCGGTTGGTACGATGCCGAAGATTTATCAGGTCCACTAAACATTTACAAAACCATCGAGAAGAAAAATCCGAATGCTTACAACACTATCGTAATGGGGCCTTTTGGCCATGGAAGATGGAGCCGCGAAACCGGTCACACCATGCACAGTAACGTGTATTTTGGCGATAGCATTGCCACTTTCTACCAAAAAAATATCGAAGCTAAATTCTTCAACCACTTTTTAAAAGGCAATGGCGATAAAAACTCGGGCTTACCAGAGGCATACATGTTCGATACCGGCAAAAAAGAATGGGAAACCTTTAGCAAATGGCCTACTGAAAAGGCAAGCAAACAAAAACTCTATTTAGGCGCTGATGGTAAACTGAGTATGACGGCTCCGGCCACAACAGGCTCAGTTAATTATATCAGTGATCCGCTTAAACCGGTGCCCTACACCGAAGATTTAACCACTACACTTGGTTTTACCCCACATAACTACATGAGCGAAGATCAGCGTTTTGCAGGCCGCCGTCCCGATGTTTTGGTTTACCAAACTGATGTTTTGGATAACGATATTACTTTAGGTGGCGAGATCATGTCGCACCTTAAAATTGCCACAACGGGTACCGATGCAGATTTTATTGTGAAGCTGATTGATGTTTACCCAGCCGATGAACCCAACAACGCCTATATGCCAAACAAAAACATCACTTTGAGCAATTACTGGCAAATGGTACGTTCGGAAGTAATGCCGGCACGTTTCCGTAACAGTTTCGAAAAGCCTGAAGCCTTGGTGGCCAACCAAAAAACAGAAGTGAATTTCCAGTTACAGGATGTATTGCACACCTTTAAAAAAGGACACCGCATCATGATTCAGGTACAGAGCACCGCATTTCCGTTGTTTGCCCGCAATCCTCAAAAATTTGTAGATAATCCTTATAAAGCAACCGAAGCCGACTATATTAAAGCTACGCAAACCGTTTTTAACGATAGCTTTATCGAAGTTGATGTAATTAAATAACAAGCCTATTCGCGCGCGTTTCTAACGCGTTCGTAAATAACCAATCGTTTTAAACGATTAATAAAAAACAAATGAAAAAACTATTCACCATTTTAGCGCTCGCGTGCAGTATCTCAGGCCTGCAGGCGCAAATGCTGGGCAAAAACCAGGTAAACTCGCGTGCTGATAGCCTGCGCGGAACCCTTACACCCTTGCGTACCTGTTACGATATCAACTATTACCACCTGGATGTTAAAATCGATATCGACCAAAAATCGGTTAGCGGAAGCAACGAATTTGCTTTCACTGCTACACAGGATTTCACCAAGCTCCAGTTCGATCTTTTCGATAACCTTAAAGTAGAAAAAGTAGTATACAAAGGTGCCGAACTAGCTTTTAAAAGAGAATACAATGCTGTTTTTGTAATCTTCCCAAAGGCAGTAAAAAAAGGAAGCAAAGATAAATTCACTGTTTTTTATTCGGGTAATCCGGTTGTGGCCAAAACACCACCCTGGGATGGCGGTTTCATTTTCAAGAAAGACAGCGCTGGCAACCCCTTTGTTTCGGTAGCCTGCCAGGGACTGGGTGCCAGTTGCTGGTGGCCAAATAAAGATCACCAGAGCGATGAGGTAGACAGTATGCTCATCAGCATTACAGTACCTAAAACTTTACAAGAAATATCAAATGGCAGATTAAGAAACACAGTTGACAAGCCAGATGGTTATAAGCAATACAACTGGTTTGTGGGCAACCCCATTAACAATTACGATGTAAGTTTTTACATTGGTAAATACTCGCACTGGGAAGATAGCTACAATGGCGAAAACGGAAAACTCACCATCGATTACTGGGCTTTACAAACCGACAGTGCAAAAGCACGCCCGCATTGGGATGCAGATGTAAAACCCATGCTAAAATGTTTTGAATACTGGTTTGGTCCCTATCCCTGGTATAAAGACGGTTATAAACTGGTGCAAGCACCACACCTGGGCATGGAGCACCAAAGCGCTGTGGCTTATGGTAACCAGTTTAAACAAGGCTACCTGGGCCGCGATTTAAGTGGCACCGGGCATGGCTTAAAATGGGATTTCATCACCATCCACGAAAGTGGTCACGAGTGGTTTGGCAATAACATCACTTCGAAAGATATTGCCGATATGTGGGTCCACGAAGGCTTTACCAATTACTCTGAAGTATTATTTACCGAGTGTACCGAGAACAAAGCCGCTGCAGATGAATATGTAATTGGATTGCAAAAAAGCATTCGTAACGATATTCCGGTTATTGGTCCGTATGGGGTAAACAAAGAAGGCTCGGGCGATATGTATCCTAAAGGAGCGAACCTTATCAGCACCATTCGCCAGTTAATTAACAACGATGAGAAATTCAGGCAGATTTTACGTGGCTTAGGCAAAACCTTTTATCACCAAACAGTTACTACAGCACAGATTGAGCAATACATGGCCAAACAAAGCGGTTTAAAATTAGATAAGATATTCGATCAGTATTTGCGCTACACCAAAATTCCGGTGCTCGAATATAAAATCAGTAACAATACGCTTTCTTACCGTTGGGTAACCGATGTTAAGGGCTTCGACATGCCGGTACGTGTTACTTTGAAGGCAGGTACTTATACATTGATTAAACCTACCAACGATTGGAAAACCATTGCAGTTGATGCAGGCCTAACTGTGGACAATTTCAAACACGACCCGCTGTTTTATATTAACATTAAGAAGGGTTAGCACATTTACAGAGAAGTCAAGTTTTAAAAACTTGACTTCTCTCAGGTTAATTAAACCTACCAACGATTTGAAAACCATTGCGGTTGATGCAGGCCTAACTGTGGACAATTTCAAACACGACCCGCTATTTTATATTAACATTTAAGAAGGGTTAAGTACAATAACCTATGGAGATCCTAAGTTTAGACGATCGTCATTCCCAACTTGATCCGATAGCTATCGGATGGGAATCTTAAAGCCCATTGCATTAAGATTCCCGACTGCGCGGGAATGACGATCTAGTTCTGGAACCTTTAGATGAGGTCAGATGTTCCCATCTGACATTAAAAATCTGACACCAAATTAGCACGAAATTTTTCACCGGGTGCAACTTTTTAGCCAAACTGCCGTCTTATATTCAAAACCGATTATTCATCATTATTAAAGACCTATAAAATCTATAACCATGAAAAAATTATTTGCCCTATTACTAGCTTCATTTACATTAACTTCTGGCATTAATATAGCAGCATCAGCACATACACCCATCAATGCCGCTAAATCCCTAAAAGACGACCGCGAGGTTAAAAACTTCAATGGTGTAGCCTCGGCAGGGCCAATTAACGTAATTGTAACCTTGGGTAATACCGAAAGCTGCCGTTTAGAAGGAGATGCCGAAGCAATTGCAACCATCGTTACCGAAGTAAAAAGCGGCGTTTTGGTAATCCGCCCACAAACCAGCATTAGAAGCTGGTCTAACAAATATGATGGCAAAAAAATAACAGCTTACGTTACTGCAAAAGAACTGGCCAGCCTAACCGTTAGTGGCGATGGTGGCATAACCGTTAGTGGAAAAATCAGCACAGGTAGCCTAACCACTACAGTTAGTGGCTCTGGCAGCATCAAAGCCACGGCTGATGTAGATAATTATAGCGGTGTTATCAGCGGATCAGGTTCTATCAACATTACAGGTGGTGCCGATCACGCTAAAGTGGTAATTAGCAGCTCGGGTGCTTTTGCCGGTAAATCATTTGCTGTAAAAACACTTTCTACAACCATCAGTGGTTCAGGCACGGTTAATATCGCGGTTGACGAAAGCATCAGAGCGGTAATCAGCGGCTCAGGAAGTGTAAACTATTCTGGCAACCCAACAGTTGATAAAACTGTAATCGGCTCAGGAAAAGTAAGAAAAGTGTAAACCTGATAAAACCTTATTTAAAGAACGTCCCTGCGCAATCAGGGGCGTTTTTTTATGATTTGCATTTTTGCATATACCAATCCTTTTAACGAGCCAACTGTGTAAATATTAAATGCCATTTTTAATAAGATAGGCTATAACAAATCGTAATTGAAAATCATATTCGCAAAAATGAAAAAGAATCTCCCACTATATCCAAAACATGCTAAATTTAGGCATGAATTTATTCAACCCATTTAAAAAGAAAAACACAATAACAGCAGATATTGAACCGATAGCTGAAGATAACCAACCTCAGAACTCCCCGGAAATGCTGATGACCAAGCTTTTATTTTCAGGCAAACCCAACCTCAATGCCGATCAGATTTTAGCGGAAGTAAAAAAGCAAATCGCCAACGTAGATCATTCATTTTCTATAAGCAGCCTTATTTTTTCCTTTCCCGATTATCCTGTTCAGCTGACCGACGCTACCCTCCCTGCACAGCTCAACATCCTGATCCCCGACAGGAATGAAGCTGGAGTCGGCCTTCCCGATACCGCTTTTACTCAAAACTGGCACTGGCCGGAAGCCAATGAGATAGCGCAAAGCTGCCAATACGAAATACTGATTACCGATTTAATGTCGAGAAGCTTAGCCTACAAAGCACGTGTAAATCTGTTTATGGATTTCCTTACGGCTGTAATCAAGGTTACAGAACCCAGTGCAGTATATACCTTTCACGGCGATAAAATATTAAACCCGGTTGCCATTACCAACCTTTGGGAAACCGATAAAGTACAGGCACTGTATGCCTTCTGCAACGTTAGGCTTTTCAATGTAAGTAACGATCCTCAAAACCGCGAATTACTGATGGACACCATTGGCATGCATGCGCTAGGCCTTCCCGATTTCCAGATTAGGTTTACAGCATTTAATGAAAATGAAATGGCCAATTTACTGTGGAGTTACGCCTATCACGTTTACGAATATGGCGACATTATTGAAGAAGTAGACACCATGGAAGGATTAACAGGCTCGAAATGGAAATGTGTAAAACAGCTTTCACTGGTTGCCCCCGAAAGAATGGTGGTAAATGTAATTCCGGCGTAAAAGAGATTTAATAACATTTATATTTGCTTAAACTACTCGCTCCAAGCTATGAAAAAGCTGTTTTTATGCCTATTATTATTTATCCATGTATCAGCTTACAGCCAAAAGCTCGATAAAAAATATCTCCCGCTTGTTAATCATTTTATAGACTGCATCAAAAAGGATAACATTGAAAAGCTAAGTATCAAAATCAGGTTTCCCTTAAAAAGAGAATACCCCCTTCCGCCTATTCAAAACAAGCAGGAATTTATAAAAAGATACAAAGCCATTTTCGATGTAGAATTGACCAGGAAGATTATCAGTTCTAACCCTGAAACAAATTGGGATGATGTAGGTTGGCGTGGAATTATGTTGCTAAATGGCGATGTATGGCTGGATTATGATGGCTACCTAATCAGCGTAAACCATCAGTCAAAATTAGAAAGCGCGGAAAGGGCTCGTTTAATTGCAGTCGAAAAAGCAAAATTACATCCAACAATCCAGGTTTTTGAAGCGCCTGTACTTCTTTTTGAAACAGCAAAGTACAGAATCAGGATTGATAATCTGGGTAATTTCAATTTCCGATATACTTCCTGGCCAATAAAAAGTAAAATGAGCGATAAACCAGCTTTGGTTATTAAAAACGGCAAATTTACTCCCGATGGAAGTGGCGGTAATCATAACTATCAGTTTAAAAGCGGCGATTACGTATACACATGTTACATTACCGTAATGGGCGAAACTGGTGCAGCCCCCGCCACCCTTGAAATTACTAAGGCTGGTAAAGAAATTTTATCTCAGGACGCAAAAAGAATGACTCCTTAATTTTGTAACCATGCTAAACCAAATCCTAAAAAAACTCTTCAGCCGCGATCTGCATAAACTGAAAACGGAAATTGAATCATACCAAAACGAGGCCAGTTTATGGATCATCGATCAAAGCATAGCCAATTCGGCGGGTAACCTCTGTCTGCATTTAATCGGCAATTTAAATACTTACATAGGTGCTGCGCTTGGAAACAGTGGTTATATCAGAAACCGCGACCTCGAGTTTTCTTTAAAAGATGTACCCCGCGAAGAACTGCTTATCAAGATAGATGCAACCGTCGATATTGTAAACCAAACACTCGATAAAATCACGACCGAAGAGCTGGAGGCCGAATATCCCCTTTTGGTACTTGAAGGAAAAACCTCAACCGCTTATTTTCTTACCCATCTGGCTACCCATCTCGCCTATCACCTGGGGCAAATTAATTACCACAGAAGGTTGCTGGATGTAAATTAGAATATGAAACAGGCGGTTCCTTATCTTTTATTTCACCTGTTTACCATTGTAGCACTGGCCTCTTGCAACAGCAATTCCAGCTATTTTAGTGCAGTGGCTCAAAATGATATCCCGCTAAAAAAGCCACAAAAAGGCGACTGGCTTTTTAATCATCAGGAACGAATTCAAACCCTGGCCAATTACCATAATAGTCATCCACTTACGCCCAACAAAACAGTAAAAACTATTTATCTAAAACCAATTGGAGAATTTTCGGTGCTTGAGTGGAAGCAAATTCAGCTTACCCGTGGGTATTTAGAAAAGTTTTTCCAGCTCAATACAGTATTGCTGCCCAAAGTAAACAACAATATTGTGCCACCACATGCCCGGAGGATAAGCCAGCAACACGAACAACTCTTAGCCACCTATATCCGCGATACTGTTGTAGCCCTTGGGAGGCCAAAAGATGCAATCGCCATGCTTGGCATAACCGAAATGGACTTGTTCCCGAATGATAAATGGAATTTCGTGTTCGGGCTGGCATCTTATGATAAAGGATTGGCTGTAAACTCGATTTACCGGTTTCATAAAAAGCCCCTTACAAATGAGCAATTTACTTTAAGCCTCGAAAGACTTCTAAAAACCGCTTCACATGAAATCGGCCATATATTCGGATTAACCCACTGCGTTGAAGCCAATTGTTTAATGAATGGAGCCAATAGTTTAGCCGAAACCGATAGAAGCACGGCCAGACTATGTTCAAAATGCCAGCAAAAGCTAAATTCAAACCTGAAATACGACAATAGGAAAAGGCTGAAAGCACTCGCGGCCTTCTTTAACCAAAACAAACTCGGCAAGGAGCTTCAGCAAATTAACGCAGATTTAAAAACTACTGAACTACAGTGATAAATATTGGTAACTAAATTTTATTTATTACATAGAACTTTGACCTTTTAACATAAACATTTTATGTTTTTAAATCGTTAATCTACTTTTTACATCCTGCCATTTATGTTTTAAGAACTTCGCTTTACTCAATAAAATCTGTATTGTATTTTCTTTAAACGTCATTTTAATTTTTAACAACGCCATGCTATATACCTTGAACTGAATTTTATGTTTTAGCACCTGCGGTTTTAATAATTGTAGTTTTGTTTTATAATCTTTCTAACTATATTTATCATATTCAATGGTACTTTGTGGTTTTTACGTCCGCTATAGCTATTGTTTAATCATCCCTGATAAACTGAATACCGTTTTTTATCACTTAACCGATTAACAATATGTTATTTTTAAATGTAATTCCAATTTTTACGGCCCGGGGCATCGAACGTCCCCATACCTACCTCACTAAAGCAGGTTTCACACCACACTCGGCACACTACATTCTACATGGTAAAACCCGGTCAATCAGGTTAGATCATATCGAGAAATTACGCAAACTTTTAATTTGCGAACCTGCCGATCTTTTTGTCTGGTACCCCGATAAAAACGAAATACTAAACGACAAGCATCCATTAAAGAAATTAATAAGGCGCGAAGAAGAAGCGAACATCCACAACCTCATTGCTGATATTCCCTTTAAAGATATTGCAAAAATTGCGGCGGCAATTAAAGAACAGAAAGATGATGCGGAAACAAAAAAGGAGGCTTAAGCCTCCTTCATTATCTTTTAAAACTGAACTCCGAACAACCAGATGTTTTCGATATAGTTAATCTTCTGACTCGCTTTATCCAATTCATCCCAGCCGGTAGTATGTACATTGGTTAAATTAGTAGCTCCAAACTTGGTGGTATTTTGCAGGTAAAAGTTTTTCCAGATGTAGAATTTAAGTCCAACTTTCGCCGAAACCCCATAGCCCGAAATGCTGAAATGGTTATTACGGCCCTGACCAAACAAACGCACATCAGAACGTGGTACCATTAGTCCGCCACCTAAACCGGTTTCTAATGTTAAAGAGGTTTTACCTCCTGGTGCTACCCAAATATCATCGTAACGTTCTACCTCGATATTGGCGTAATTAAAACCATCAGTATGCTCGTAAGTAAGCATGCTTTCCTTAACATTTATGCTTTGTCCATTATAATCGCCGGCCAATGCGCCGGTTGGTGCATTATCGTGCGAAATATTGGGACCGATGTGCCCGCTAATGGCTACTGTTTGCGGAATATCCATTACATATTTCATGTGGTCCCAGCCAATAGAAATACTGTAATTATCTTTTATAAAATAGCCTACGCGGATATTGTATTGTGGCACGGTAATCAAAGATGGATTTAGATAATCCCAGCTTAATTTCGATTGCCTGTCGTGCGCCACAACGTCTTTCAGTGTAAAATCATAGTTCGGCCCCTGAAAGCGGATATCGCTTTTACCATACCAGGAACTGTTGTATCCCCAGTGAAAATAAAAATTGCCCTTACGCGAGAAATTCCGTTTGTGCTCGGGATTAAATAAACTTTTCGAGGTCGGCGTTTGGTTGGCCGAAGAGCTTGTAATCTCCTGTGCATGCATCCGCTTGCCAAACAAAAGTGCTAAAAATAGAATGGTAAATTTTTTCACGCGGCAAATTGAGCAAAAAGCAAGATCAAATACAACTGCTTTAACACTTTGTAAGAGTTGCTATACAAAAAATGACTTTAAAACATTAAAACCTCGTGTACAGCGCCAACTGGATAATGTTATTAACGGTATTAGCTGTAGCCCCATGTTGCGCCTGGTTCATATAACCTGCCTCAATATCAAACTGTTTC
This sequence comes from Pedobacter ghigonis, assembly GCF_903166585.1. Classification (GTDB taxonomy): domain Bacteria; phylum Bacteroidota; class Bacteroidia; order Sphingobacteriales; family Sphingobacteriaceae; genus Pedobacter; species Pedobacter ghigonis. The sequence goes on along the minus strand of NZ_CAESCM010000002.1, from coordinate 335,390 downwards.
GAAAAACGATAGCCCAAAGCCAGGTATGCGCGGTTCTGATCGAAAACACTATTATTAAGCTGGCTTTTGTTCTGCAGGTTTAAGAAAATTTCATTCTGCAAAGCCACAAAAGCACCTTTGGTAAAAGTTGGCTGAGCTTTTTGCAAAGGTTTAATAAACCGCACGAAATAACGGAAGCGCTGCGAAAACAAGTCATCGTTGTTAGAACGCTCTATAAAACGTTGCTCAAGTCTAAACCTGTGACTGGTAAATACCGAACTGATTTTATGGTTATAAATATATTGCTCAAAAATGCGGTGTTCGGTTAAAGAATTATTAGAAGAACCCAACAACCTTAATTCGGTGTTTTGCCATAAATACCCCAGGGCCACATTACTTTTATTGTTAATGAAATATTGAACAGCGGGTCGTACCAAAGTATTGCGAACGTAGCCCCAATCATCGGCCGAACGGATTTGAAGATCAAATTGCAATCCCCATTTATCGTTAAATTTAGTATTGTTTAAAAACATAAACCAGCCAGAGTTCTGATTTTGAGTCTGTGCTGATAGTTTCCCAAATGCCATCAAAATAAATAAGATGGGCAGTAATAGCTTTTTCATTAATGGTTACCGGTTTTATCTGTGTGCCGCTAAAATAAAAGAAATATGTGATAGTCGGAAGTCTGGAGTTAGAAGTCCGAGGTCCGGAGTCAGCGGTTTGAAGCCCAATCGCCAATAACTATTCCTCCAGCTTTGCGCGCTTTGCGAAAACCTCTGTACCCTCTGCGGTTAAAAAAGTCGGAAGTCAGGAGTCGGAAGTCTAATCCCCCCCAGCTTTGCGCGCTTTACAGTTAAACAATAACCCTCTGTTTCCTCTGTGTAAAACTCAATGCCCTCGGTGGTAAAAAAAGTCAGAGGTCCGGAGTCCAATCGCCTAAACCATCCTCCAGCTTTGCGTTTCTTTGCGAAAACTTTGCGCCCTTTGCGGTTAAAAATACAAACCCTCTCCCCATTAAAAACCTTCAATATTTAAAATTCATTTAATGTTAAACAATTAAAAATTTATCTTCGTTAAAGATTTGGGCACAACGGCTTTTTCAGGAGGCCTTTAAAGCGCCCTTATTTTAACATTACAAAACGTAAAAAAGAACAAAAATGATTATCGAACCTAGAATGAGGGGCTTTATCTGTTTAACAGCACATCCCGATGGTTGCGCTCAAAACGTAAAGAATCAAATTGAATATGTAAAATCAAAAGGAGCTATCAACGGTCCTAAAAAAGTATTGGTAATTGGTGCTTCAACCGGTTTCGGTTTAGCTTCAAGAATTGCTGCTGCTTTTGGCTCTGACGCTTCTACCATTGGCGTATTTTTCGAAAAAGCACCTTCAGCAGGTAAAACGGCTTCACCAGGCTGGTACAACAGTGCCGCGTTTGAAAAAGAAGCACATGCAGCTGGTTTATATGCAAAAAGCATTAATGGCGATGCCTTCTCTAAAGAAATCAAGGCTAAAACAATCGAATTAATCAAAGCTGATTTAGGTCAGATAGATTTAGTGATTTACAGTTTAGCTTCACCGGTTAGAAAACACCCTGATACAGAAGTTTTACACCGTTCTACCTTAAAACCAATCGGCGAAACTTACACCAATAAAACTGTCGATTTCCATACCGGTAACGTTAGCGAGGTTTCGATCGAGCCAGCTACCGAAGAAGATATTGCCAACACCGTTGCCGTAATGGGTGGCGAAGACTGGGCCATGTGGATCGATGCCTTAAAAGCAGAGAACCTTTTAGCTGATGGAGCTACAACAGTGGCTTACTCTTACATTGGTCCTGCATTAACCGAGCCGGTTTACCGCAAAGGTACCATTGGTCGTGCAAAAGACGATTTAGAAGCTACAGCCTTTACCATTGGCGATAAATTGAAAGATATTAACGGTAAAGCCTATGTATCGGTAAATAAAGCATTGGTTACCCAAGCCAGTTCAGCTATTCCGGTTATTCCGTTGTACATCTCTTTATTGTACAAAGTAATGAAAGCCGAAGGCATCCACGAAGGTACCATTGAGCAAATCCAGAGATTATATGCCGACAGGTTATTTACCGGCAACCCGGTTCCTGTTGATGAAAAAGGCAGAATCAGGATCGATGATTGGGAAATGCGCGAAGATGTACAGGCAAAAGTGGCCGAACTTTGGGAGCAGGCTACAACCGAAACTTTACCAGCCATTGGCGATTTAGCAGGTTACAGATCTGATTTCTTAAGTCTTTTCGGTTTCGAAATTGATAAAGTAGATTATCAGAAAGAAGCAAACGAAGTAGTTGCAATTGAAGGTCTGGTAGAATAAACCGCTAGTCCGTTACCGTGATCCGATAGCTTTCGGCTTGGTTTCAGGGGCTCTACAGTAAAATACACCACAAACGGCTGGCTTTTTAGCCGGCCGTTTTTATAAGCAAACCATATGCAATTCGATTTACAACCAACATTGGAGAACGATTTAATTCAAATTGTTCCCTTAAAAGAAACTGATTTTGAAGCCTTGTATGCGGTAGCATCCGATCCGCTGATCTGGGAACAGCATCCCAACAAAGACCGTTACCAGAGAGCTGTTTTCCAGAATTTCTTTAAAGGCGCTATCGAATCGAAAGGCGCATTTATTGTTTACGAAAAAGAAACTGGCAAAATTGTGGGAAGTTCGAGATATTATGATCTTGATGAAGAAAACAGTGTAGTTGCTGTGGGTTACACCTTTATCGGTCGCGAGTTTTGGGGCAAGGGGCACAACCGCGCACTAAAAACACTGATGCTCGATTATGCATTTCAGTTTGTAGATCGGGTAATCCTGCATATTGGTGCTACCAATTTCCGTTCGCAGAAAGCTGCAGAGAAATTAGGAGCTACCAAAGTTGGCGATTTAGAAGTAGCTTATTACGGCGAACCAGTAAAACTGAATTTCGTTTACCAGATAGATAAAGCAGGCTGGGCAGCTATCTAACTGATTTAATGCGAATTTGGCAAACAAAACAGAGATAATTTATTACTGCGCATTCCCGAATAAAATCGTGTTTATGCTTAAGTATTGTTATCTTTGCATAATTCTCCATTCCACTCACCCTTCTAAAACAAAACAATTAAATAAAATATGGCTAAATCTCAGGCAACATACAGTAAAAAAGAGAACGAAAAAAAACGATTAAAGAAACAAAAAGAGAAACAAGAAAAAAAAGAAGAACGTCAGGCTAATGCTAAAAAAGGTTTAACGCTTGAAGACATGATGGCTTACGTTGACGAAAACGGAAACATCTCTTCTACTCCACCCGATCCAAGCAAAAAGAAAGTAATCAATACTGAAGACATTCAGATTGGTATTTCAAGACAAGAGGATATTATTGACGAAAGCCCGGTTAAAAAAGGAACAGTTACTTTCTTTAACGATAGTAAAGGCTACGGTTTTATTAAAAACACCGAAACTCAGGATAGCATCTTTGTTCACGCCAATGGTTTAATCACACAGATTAAAGAAGGTGATAAAGTTACTTTCGAAGTTGAAATGGGCCAAAAAGGACCAACTGCCGTTAAAGTTTCAAAAGTTTAACCGCTAAACACGCTCCATTTGTATCTTTTTTAGGATACAATAAGATTAAAATTCTGCAGAAATATTCTGCTGCGCTCGGTTTTATAACCCTATATAATTCCGTCTATTTAAGCATAAAACCTTGCGCATAATTTTTCTCGATTGAGAAAACACGCGCTACCCATTTTACATTTTTCAGTCCAGATCAACCTTTTTAAGTACAGGTATAAGCCATGCTTTGGCTACAATCTTAGCTCAACGAGGGGCATCACCACCAAAATTTTAAAAATATTTTATAATTGTTTTTTAACCTTTTCGGCCTAAAAAAATCTTGTTTTGGCCTATATTTCACCAAAATATATCCAACTGAAAATAAACAAGATAGATCAATAAATCGGTCTACACTTCAATAAATAATGGCCCGATTGTAGCTATTTGAAAGTGAAGCCCGTTATCAGGGAAAACAAAAAATATTTTAATCACGGTGTGGAATTTGTGCAGCACTTACATCTTTACAGTACACACAAAGAAAAATTTGAATTATGAAAAAGTTAATAGCACTTGCATTAGTTGCATTTTTAGGATTATCGACAGCGATGGCTCAACAAGTAGATTTACGCAGAAAAATTAATGTGAGCGGCACCTCCGAAACAGAAGTTACACCCGATATTATTTACATCGGCATATCGCTTAAAGAATACCTGAATGGTAAGAAAAAAGTAGAAATTACTGAATTAGAGAAACAACTGTATGCAGCAGTTCAAAAAGCTGGTATTGCGAAAGAAAATTTAACCATCAGCAATTTAAGCAGCTGGAACTATGCTACAGAGAAAAAGAAAAATCCTGATTTTTTAGCCAGCAAACAATACCGCCTAAAAGTTAGCGATTTAAACAAGTTTAACGCCATCATCGAGGCAATTGATGCCAAAGGTATTGCGAACACCAATATCGAAAGCTACGATTACAGCAAAATTGAAAGCCTGAAAAAAGAGCTGAAAATTAAAGCACTATTGGCTGCAAAAGAAAAAGCGGCTTACATGGTAGAAGCTTTGGGCGATAAATTAGGTAGCGTAATTGAAATACAGGATGGTGGCGACAATGTTGTACAGCCTGTTTACAGAAACTACATGATGAAGTCGGCAATGGCCGAATCTGCAGATGCCGCACCTGAAATCGACTTCAAAAAAATTAAGTTAAACTTCAGTGTTAATGTGGTTTTCGAAATCAAATAACACATTTAACATTTAATTAGCTGTTTTTAAAACCTACCAGAACATTTTGGTAGGTTTTTTGTTAGTTAGAGGTCGAACACTAAAAAAATTAATATTATGAAAAAATTCATCTACACGCTAGCCTTGGTTTTTGCTTTAGGCATTAGTTTTAATTCGGCTCAGGCAGCTGATAAACCTGCTAAAAACCCAACCGAATTAACTGCAGAGCAGGCTGTAAAATTAGAAAGGATTAAAACCCGTGTTGAAGAAATCAGAGACATGGACAAATCGAACCTGACTAAAGCAGAACGTAAAGCATTACGCAGCGAATTAAGAGAACTAAAAGGACAGGCACGCGCAATCTCTGGTGGTGTTTACCTTTCAGTTGGTGCCATTATCATCATCATCTTATTGTTGATCCTGATCTTATAATCGAAATTACATCTATCTATATAAAAACAAAAAGCTTTGCAGTGATGCAAAGCTTTTTTTATTAAGTATATCGTCATTGCGAGAAGGAACGACGAAGCAATCTTATTCCCCGGTCAGTACAGAAATTCATGACTTGGTTGCCCAACATTTAATGGCGTATTAAGATTGCTTCGTGCCTCGCAATGACGATTAATAAAAAGTTAATCAATCATATCAAAGCCGGTGTACTTCACCAAAGCTTCAGGGATTTTAATGCCATTCTCAGTTTGGTAATTCTCTAAAATAGAAGCTACAATACGTGGCAATGCCAATGCACTTCCGTTTAATGAATGCGCCAGCTGCGCTTTACCTTCTTTACCTTTAAAACGTAGTTTTAAACGGTTGGTCTGGTAAGTTTCGAAGTTAGAAACAGAAGAAACCTCTAACCAACGTTCCTGGGCTGCACTCCACACCTCCATATCGTAAGTCATGGCTGATGTAAAGCCCATATCGCCACCACATAAACGTAAAACGCGGTAGTGTAAACCAAGTTCCTGTAAAAGCGACTGAACATACTGGCTCATATCTTCTAAAGTTTCGTACGATTTATCTGGATGTGTAATTTGTACTACTTCTACCTTATCGAACTGGTGTAAGCGGTTTAAGCCACGAACGTGTGCACCGTAAGAACCTGCTTCCCTGCGGAAACAAGGCGTATAGGCTGTGTTTTTAACAGGCAAATCTTCTTCCTTAACAATCACATCGCGGTATAAATTGGTTACCGGAACTTCGGCCGTTGGAATTAAATACAAATCATCAACTGTTGAGTGATACATTTGCCCTTCCTTATCCGGCAACTGACCCGTACCGAAACCCGAAGCAGCATTTACCAAATGTGGCACCTGCATTTCTTTATAACCTGCAGCTGTAGCATGGTCCAAAAAGAAATTGATAAGTGCGCGTTGCAACCTGGCACCTTTTCCTTTATAAACCGGAAAACCAGCTCCTGTTATTTTAACACCCAGCTCAAAATCAATGATATCGTATTTAGCGGCCAGTTCCCAATGCGGCAAAGCCTTGTTTGGCAATTTGGCCGGTTCGCCATGTGTAAGCACAATTTCGTTATCATCGGCAGTTGAGCCTTGTTTTACCAAATGGTAAGGCAGGTTTGGCAACTGAACAATCAGATTGTGCTGCGCCGTTTCCAGCTCATTTAATTTATCGCCAAGATTTTTTATATTTTCTTTATGAGAAGCCGTTTGGGTTTTAATTGCCTCAGCTTCTTCTTTTTTGCCCGCACGCATTAAATCGCCAATTTGTTTGGCGGCTGCGTTCGCTTCTGCTGAAATACTGTCCAACGAAGTTTGAGTGGAACGGCGTTCTTCATCAATTTTGATGATTTCGTCTACCAGTTCTGGTTGTTTAAAATTACGTACACTTAAACGTTCTAAAACTTTCTCTCTATTTTCGCGGATATAGTTAACTTGCAGCATTATTTTATTTTTTTTACAAAGATAGAAAGAGTTTTCAGTTTTTAGTTTGCAGTTTTCAACCATCCGCAGCTCAATAACCCGATACTCCCTACTTGATACCTGATACTTGATACCTGAACCCAATACCTGATACAATGGATGGCAAACTATTTCTCGTACCCACGCCAATAGGCAACCTGGAAGACATGACTTTCAGGGCAATCCGGATCCTAAAAGAATGTGATTTAATTTTAGCCGAAGATACCCGTACCAGCGCCCCCATGCTTAAGCATTTCGGTATTGATAAAAGGGTTTTCGCACATCACCAGCATAACGAACATAAGGCCACTTCAGAAATTATCAGGTTTTTAAACGAAGGGCAGAAAATTGCCCTGATCTCAGATGCCGGTACTCCTGCCATTTCCGATCCCGGTTTCTTTCTCGTGCGCGAGGCCATTAAAAACGATATCGCCGTAGAGTGCCTTCCGGGGGCAACTGCTTTTGTTCCGGCTTTGGTTAATTCGGGACTACCTGCAGATGCCTTTTGTTTTGAAGGTTTTTTACCCGTTAAGAAAGGCAGGCAAACTAAATTTAAAAAACTGGCCGAAGAAGAGCGTACCATTATACTTTATGAAAGTCCGCACCGTTTATTAAAAACTTTAGAAGAATTTGCACAATATTTGGGAGCAGAACGGCAGGCATCAGTAAGCAGAGAGCTCACCAAGATGTTTGAAGAAACTGTGAGGGGCACTTTAGCTGAAATAAAATCACATTTTGAAAACAATACTTTAAAAGGAGAATTTGTAATTTGCATAGCGGGGAAACCGGCAACAAAGAACAAAAACAAATATGATGATGCCGAAGATTAGCATCTGAACACAAACAACACATCAATTTTAAAAAATATTATGACGAGTATAGATAGATTTCTGAGCGACGAACAAGACCCAAAAGCGGTTGAAAAGGTGATTGGAAAATTAAACGATCTTTTAACTACAGGCGAAGAGCTTTTATATTTAGCGGTGCAGAAAAAGCCGGCTGTAAACTTGTTACCCGATAGCATTGCCATTTCGAACAAAAGAATCTTTTACTGCGAACCGGGCAACCTGGGCTTAACCATGAATTTTAAAGATATTTCGTGGAAAAGCATTAAAGAAGTTTCGTTTAAAGAAGAGTTTTTCGGTTCTAAATTTATCTGTGTGCCACAACATGGCGAAAATATTGTAACCGAATTTATTCCAAAAGTACAGGCACGCAAATTACACCAGGCGGCAAATCAGCAGTTGGAGGAGTATAAAGAAATGTTGCGTCAGCAAAAACTGGAAGAAAACCGTGCAACAGCCTCTCCCATTAATTTAAGTGCACAGCCTTTTGCCGAAATTCCCGCTCCGGCACCAGAACCCGAGCAACCGGTTATCCAGATTGCCGAAGTGGTAGAAGAAGTTGAAGATGAAACTACATTAAAACTACGTAAGCTTAAAACTTTGTACGATAAACACCTGATTACACAAGAAGAGTACGAAGCTAAAAAAGCAAATATTTTAGATAGTTTATAAACAATACTGTCATGCTGAGGCAAGAAGCATCTCTGACATAGTAATACTGCCTTATATTAACAAGAACAGCGTCAGTTTTCTGCTGTGTAGAGATTCTTCCTACGTCAGAATGACAAGTAATTTTATATGAAATCCAAGCAAACCTACCTCCTCGCCCTCTTAAGTGCATTTTTACTGTGGCTAGCCTGGCCGCCTATGCCATTTACCACACCACTGTTATTAATCGGATTGGTGCCGCTGTTAATTGCAATTGACAGTATTGCGAACAGTGATCATAAAAAAACAGGCAAGCGGATTTTCCTCACTGCAGGCTTAACGTTCCTGGTTTGGAATACAGCGGCTATTTACTGGGTTTACAATGCCATTAGTGCATATAACAACCCTATCGTAGCTATACCAGTATCGTTAATCCCATACGGTTTGGGTGCACTGTTAATGACTTTTTCGGTTTGGCTTTATTACCGTTTAGGTAGGTACGTTAATAAAACTGTAGCATACATTGGCTTAATCTCCTTTTATATTGCATTAGAGTATCTGCAACAAACCTGGGATCTGGCTTTTCCCTGGATGACGCTGGGTAACGGCCTGGCACGTATGCACCAGCTGGCACAATGGTATGATTACACCGGGGTTTACGGTGGTTCATTGTGGATATTAACCAGCAATATCATTGCTTTCGAAGCCTACAAAAAATTAAAAACACAAAGTGGCTATTTAAAGTTCAGGACTTTGGGTATCTGGGCATTGGTTGTTATTATTCCGGTTGCCATTTCTTTAACAAAATACTTTAACGCTGAGCAAAAAGGAACACCCAGCAATGTAGTGGTGGTTCAGCCCAATATCGATCCTTATCAAAAACTAGAGAGTATACCTACTGCCGAGCAGGTGAGAATCTTAACACATCTTTCCGACTCAATTGGCCAAACCAACACCGAATATTTTATCTGGCCGGAAACGGCTATCCCTAACCGTGCCGAGGAGGATCGGATCAGATCAAATCCAGATTTCTTTGCACTGCAAAACTTCTTAAGTAAATACAAAAACGGAACGCTTATTACCGGGATAGAAAGTATAAAGGTTTACCAGACAAAAAAAACTGTTTCGGCAAAGTACGACTCGCAAAGCAACCTGTATTGGGATAATTTTAACACAGCCATGCAGGTAGAGAATTCTGCGAACGTACAGTTTTATCATAAATCGAAGCTGGTGCCTGGTGTAGAAAAAATGCCTTTCCCAAAAGTATTTTCTTTTATGGATGGTGTATTCGCTCAACTTGGTGGAACTGTTGGTGGCTGGGGCTGGCAAGATAAGCCAGAAGTACTTTACGCACAAAGCGGTATTGGCGTTGCGCCGGTAATCTGTTATGAAAGTCTTTGGGGTGAATGGGTTGGCCAATCGGTTAAAGATGGTGCCCAGTTTATTGCGGTTATTACCAATGATGCCTGGTGGGGAAATACCTCGGGTAAAGATCAGCATGAAATGTATGCTAAACTCAGGGCTATCGAAACACACCGCGATGTGGCACGCTCGGCCAATACAGGTATTTCGTGCTTCATTAACCAGCGTGGCGATGTAACCCAAAGCACCAAGTGGTGGACAAGAACAGCCATAAAAGCAAATATTAACCTGAATGATGAAATAACCTTTTACGTAAAAAGCGGAGATATTATTGCAAAATTCCTGAGCCTTGCTGCTATTCTTTTAGCTTTAATTATTCCATATAGAAAGTGGATCAGAAAATCGGGCCATGCTTAAACAACAATATGATTTCGTTTTGTCCTCAAGAAATACCCTGTTAACTTATATTGGGACTATATCCGAACAGGATTTTTTAACCGAAAACAGTTCGTTCGGCAGAGGTTCTATCCGAAATTTACTGGTACATATTTGCCAAACCTATAGTGCCTGGATTGGCGAACGCGCTTTAGGCATTGAACAGGATTTTTTAAGCAACTGTCAAAGCTATTTTAAGCAGGTAGATGAGTACATCGGCTTATTTATTGAAAAATTTAAAGGAAATGAACAACAGGAAATTGAGCTAAAAAGAAACGGGGAAACGTTAATTGTAAATCCCCTGAAGTTATTTACCCACGTTATTACCCACGAGTTTCATCATAAAGGGCAAATTATGTCGTTAAGCAGGCATTTAGGCTATACACCGGTTGATGCCGATATTATCAGATAAAAAATTATGCAAAAAATAAAAAACCTACGCTGGTCGGTATTGCTCTTATTATTAACCTTAAATTTTGGTTGCGACCAGATATCCAAAAAAATCGTGCGCGCCAACATCAGCGATTACGAACACATCAGTATCATTAAAGAACGTTTCACCTTAACCCGTGTAGAAAACAGCGGGGCTTTTCTGAGTCTGGGAGATGAGATGCCCTATATTTTCAGACTGATTATTTTAACAGGGCTGCCCTTGTTATTTTTAGGTTATGGCCTTTACTTTCTTTTTGCTAAACGCAACCTTCCCATCAGTATCCAAATTGCACTCTGCTTTTTAATTGGAGGAGGAATCGGTAATTTATACGACAGAATTGTGCATGGCTCGGTTACCGACTTTATGCACATGGACTTTTATATTTTTCAAACGGGTGTATTCAATTTCGCCGATATTTCGATTATGATCGGTGTAGGTATTTTACTGATACAATCATTTAGGAATAAAATCACCCGGCCTGAAGAAGAAACTATTTCGGAAATTGAATAATTAAGTTAAACAGGCATATTTCTTAACAAAGATTTTCATTCCGTATACAAACATATAATTATCTTTAGCTGTTAAACAATCAAAAATCAACCAAAAATAAATTTTGACCATGAAAAGAAATGCAACGGCCGTTTGGCAAGGTTCTATTAAAGAAGGTACTGGTAACATTACTACACAAAGTACTACTTTAAACAATACACAATATTCTTTTAACTCGCGCTTTGCAGAAGGTGTGGGCACCAATCCTGAAGAATTAATTGCAGCGGCACATGCCGGATGTTTCACCATGAAATTATCAGCGAACTTAACTGAAGCAGGTTTTACTGCAGATAAACTGGAAACCAAATGTGAGATTGACCTCGATCCTTCAAAAGGAGAGATTGTAGAATCGCATTTAACGTTAACAGCTTCGGTACCGGGTTTATCGCAAGATAAATTTGATGAATTAGTGGCTGATGCAGAAAAAAACTGCCCGATTTCTAAATTATTAAATACCACCATTACGGTTGATGCTACTTTAGCATAAGAATTAATAACAACTTCAAGAGGTCGTCATTTCGAGCGGAGTGCAACGCAGTCGAGAAATCTATCACACAGATCTCTCCCCGCCTGTACGGGCAGGCATTTCGCTACGCTTCATCCGATAGCTATCGGATCGAGATGACGACCTCCTTGTGGGATTCTGGAATTCATAAATTCGAAGCACCTGTCTGAGATACTTCATCCTACAAATCTACCTCCTTATTGCAAATTTCTATTCAGAAAGGAATTATAAAGCAATTTAACATTCCAACAATTCAACCAACGTTCAAACCTTCCAATACCTTACAGCCTAAGCCATATACTTCCCTACAATAGGCATCCTTCTACCCATACCAAAAGCTTTAGGCGAAACCCTTAAAATCGGTGGCGTTTGGTAACGTTTAAATTCGGCAATATTAACCATTTTTAATATCCGTTGTACCAGTGCCGCATCAAATCCCTGTGCAATAATGGCTTTCGATCCCTGTTTCTTTTCGATATGCTGATAAAGGATTTTATCCAGGATCTCGTATTCAGGTAGCGAATCAGAATCTTTTTGATCGGGCCTTAGCTCTGCCGAAGGTGGTTTAACAATGGTATTAAGCGGAATAATTTCGCGTTCCTTATTGATGTATCTGGCCAGCTGAAAAACCTGCATTTTATATACATCGCCAATCACCCCTATTGCACCACACATATCGCCGTACAAAGTACCATAACCTACAGCACACTCACTTTTATTGGAGGTATTGAGTAATATATAGCCAAACTTATTGCTCATGGCCATATTAATAATCCCGCGGATACGCGCCTGAATATTTTCTTCTGCCAGGTTAAACGGCAAGCCTTTAAATGCCGGTGCCAGTATCTGATCAAAAGCTTCTGCAACTTCCTTAATCGGGATAATTTCGTGCATACAGCCAATGTTATTTACCAGGTCTAAGGCATCCTGTACCGAATGATCGGATGAAAACTTGGAAGGCATTAAAACGGCCATTACATTTTCGGCACCCAACGCCCTGCAAGCCAGTGCACATACCACCGCCGAATCGATTCCGCCTGATAAGCCAAGCACAGCCTTACTAAAACCTGATTTCCGGAAATAATCCTTAATTCCTAAAATTAGCGCATCATGAATCTGCTCAATATCGCTCAACCTTTCGGCCTGAGGATATTTATTGCGCACATGTTCAACCTCTTCGAGATCAAAAACCTGCAAATCTTCTTCAAAATACTTCATTTCGGCCTTCATGGCTCCGTCGGCATCAAAAACCAGCGAACCTCCATCAAAAATAATTTCGGTTTGCGCACCAACCTGGTTCACGTAAAATACAGGTAAGTGGTATTTTTTGGCATTATCAGCCAGTACCTTTATACGCTCATCGTCGTGTGTGTACGAAAAAGGAGAAGCCGCAATATTGATCATTAAATCAGGCTTTTCTTTAATGAGTTCATCCATTGGGTTGGAAACATACAGCGGGTTATCGTTGATGTTCCATAGGTCTTCGCAAATCGTGAGCGCAATTTTTTTACCTTTAAAATCAATGCAACCAAATTGTGTAGCAGGCTCAAAATAACGGTACTCGTCAAATACATCATAGGTAGGTAAAAGAGCTTTTCTTACAACTCCTTTTACTTGCCCACCCTCAATAAAATAGGCTGCATTAAACAAATCCTTACCTTGAAGTACTTCATTTTTTATCGGCAAGCCAACAATACAGGCAATATCGGTACAATGTTTTGCTATTTCCTGTACTGCATTTTCGCAAAGCACAATAAACTCGTCAAACTCTAAAAAATCCCTCGGCGGATAACCACAAATCGCCAGTTCGGCAAAAACAACCAGATCGGCACCTTTATCTTTTGCCAGTTGAATATGCTCGGTTATTTTTTTGGTGTTGGCCTCAAAGTTTCCGATGTGGTAATTGAGTTGGGCTAAAGCGATTTTCATAAAGAGATCGGGGTTAAAGCGTAGTTAGTAGGTATTAAGTATCAAGATTGAATATTGGGTAACGAGTATTAGGTATCAGGATTGAAGTAGCAAGGATGAAGTTGGAGTATCAAGGATTAGAAGAATACACCAAAATTAAGTGCCAGGTAGTGATTTTTAACATTCCGGCTACCATCAGTTGCGATATTGGTAAAGCCATTGTTAAAAGTTAAACCGGCTAAAATACTGGTGTTACCCGAAACATCAAATTCTCCTCCACCACCAATTATTAAACCGGCACGGTAAAGCTTAATATGGTCTGATACGTTTAAATTATCACCAACAACTTCACTGCCACTTACTGCATTCTGCTTGGCACTGATATTAATGGAATTCGATAATCCAAACTGGCCATACCAACGTTTTCCATCTGCTTTAACTGTTTTCAATTTGATGGTTAAGGGTAAATCCACATATTGAAGTTTATATTTTAAATCGTAAGCTTTGGGTGCATTTCCACCAACTACGTAAGGCGGCATGTAATAGGGTGATACATTTACCTCGGTACTTTTACCGTTGATGCTGGTAATGGTTAAAGCGGTAGAAAAACTGTAATTCGGGGCAAAATTAAAATCTCCTATTAAACCGTAGGAGAATCCTAAAGCCACACCATTTGTTTTTCCCTGTTCGGGTTTAATCCAGCCAACGGTTGGGGTAGCAGTTAAGCCTAACCTGAAACCGTAACTGGTTAAGGTAGAGTTTTGCGCCCAGGCGCCGAAACTGAAGAGTAACAAAATTAAAATGGTCGATATTCTTTTCATGCTATAGGTGTTTATATATATTTGTTCTACATGATGTATAACGTAAAACATAGGCAAATTTATCTAATTTTTCTTTTTGCCATTGCATTTATTTCCTGTAAGCAAAGCAACAGGCCCGATGTTAGCAATATTGCGGTAGATATTAAAATAGAACGATTTGATAAAGAGCTGTTTGCAGGAAAAAGCAAAAATCCTGTTGAGATAAACCAAGCGCTAAGTACGAAGTATGGCATATTTTATGACGATTTTCTGCATAAGATCCTCGATACCAAATATGAAAATACCGAATCATTATCTACACTTTACCGCGATCAGGCTTATACCGATTTAACCAAAGAGGTAGATAGTGTTTTTCCTAACCTTAAAACCCAGGAAGCCGGTTTAACCGAAACTTTCAAATACATCAAATACTATTATCCCAAAGCCAAAACCCCAAAATTTATTGCTTTTGCTTCGGGTTTTGCCTACCAAATGCCAGTTGGCGATAACTATCTGGGCATTGGCCTCGATATGTTTTTGGGTAAAGACAGTAAATTTTACAAAGCCATTGTTCAAAGTGTTCCGTTGTACCTGTCAAGAAGGTTTGCGCCAGAATATATAGTGCCACGCGTAGCTGAAACCTATGCTCACGAAGAACTTTTTGCCGAACCTGATGCAAATAAATCGCTATTATCGAAAATGGTTTTTCAGGGAAAAATCCTTTACTTTCTTGATCAGGTATTGCCCGAACAATTACCCGATTCGGTTAAAATTGGTTACAGCACAGAACAGCTGGAATGGGCTCAGCATTTCGAAGGTGATATTTGGGCTTATTTTTTAGCGAACAATTTTTTGTTCGAAACTGATTACCAAAAAATACAGGTCTTTTTATCAGAAGGTCCTTTTACACCTGGTTTAGGTGAAAACAGAGATTCGGCACCAAAATTGGGTGTGTGGATTGGATGGCAAATGGTGAAGAAGTATATGAAAGAAAATCCTGATGTAACCCTGCAACAGCTCATGGCCGAACAGGATGCACAGAAAATTTTAAATAAATCGAAATACAAGCCGAAACAACAGAATTAGTTGGCAGTTTTCAATTCGCAATTTATAGTTTGCCACCCGAAAACAATTTAATACAACCATTAAGCAATAAAGTAATTACCTAAATTAAACCTATGAAAGTTGGCATTGTATTATCGGGCGGAGGCATTAGAGGAATAGCGCATTTAGGTGTTTTAAAAGCCTTTAGCAATTTAGGCATTACCTTTAGTCACATAAGCGGAACAAGTGCGGGAGCAATAGCCGGAGCTTTTTTTGCCGCTGGTATAGATCCTGAAGAGGGACTAAATATTTTCCTTAAAACCAAGTTATGGCGTTTTGTACGGCCAGCGGTAGGTTCGCTCGGCTTAATTAATATCGAAAATACCTCACTAATTTTAAAAGAATACTTCCCTGAAGATACCATTGAAAAGCTAAAAATTCCGTTAACCATAGCAGCAGTAAACTTTAGCGAAGGCCGGCTGGTATATTTTACAAAAGGGCCACTAATCAGGTCCATCCATGCATCGAGTTGCATACCCGGTATTTTTAAGCCGATTATGATTGATGGGCAGATGTATGTAGATGGAGGTATTTTAAACAATTTCCCGGTCGAACCTTTAATGGAAGACTGCGATTTTATTATCGGATCGTCTTGCAACCACTTAAAACCGGTTGATAAAATTACGGGCATTACCAATTTAATGGGGCGTGCAGGCATCATGTCTATTAACCACGACATGGAAAGAAAAGCAAAATTCTGTAATGTACTTATCGAACCTAAAGGTTTGGGAGCGATTAGCACTTTCGACATGAAAAGGGCTGAAGATATTTACTGGCTTGCGCATGAAGAAGCCTTAATTACCATTAAAAACAGTCCTACTATTTCTGACCTGATCACAAAATAAAGGGTATACAAGCTCCCTAATAAGTAATATTAAAACTACAAACATGAATATTTTTATCCAACCATAACATAGTGTAACGATTACACATATGCAATAAAAATATTACATTTATTTTGGTGTTTATATAATATTATTTTACTTTAGGATTATACTTTGCAAAATGCACGGTATTTTAACCTAAACGTCTACCTATGTATTTTTATCAGATTATGCTTCAACAGAAGCGGAGAATCCCTGTGTTTACTATTTTCTAACTTGATTTTTCAGTCAAAAAACACAGATCATTAATTTTTACCTAAAAACCTAAAACATGAATTTCTTAAAATTAAATAAGGCAGCACTTATTGCCTTATGCCTTACTTTGTCTCTTTATTCTTGTAAAAAAGAAAAACCTACCCAAACCGAAACCTTAGATCAACCCGAAAGCTTAAGTGTTAATCCACTTGGTGATATCAAGATCTGTACTGAAAGATCATTAGATGGTACTACGCCAAGGGGTGCCGTATTAAAATCAACAAAATGGACTGCGGGCACTACAATTAAAGTGAGTTTAAATGGCAGCACTTCGACCATTAGAAACAAAGTAATACAGTATGCCAGAGAATGGGAAAAATACGCCAACATTAAGTTCAACTTTGTAACCAACGATAATACTGCTAAAATCAGGGTTAGCTTTGTAAGTGGCGATGGCTCGTGGTCTTACATTGGAAAATCGACTCCAAGTACTGGTGCTACCATGAACTTTGGCTGGCTTACTGCATCAACTGCCGATTCGGAATATAGCCGTGTGGTGATACACGAATTTGGCCATGCTTTAGGTATGATCCACGAACATCAGCATCCGCTTGTATCTATTCCGTGGGATAAACCAGCTGTTTATGCT
The DNA here is from genome assembly GCF_903166585.1 of Pedobacter ghigonis. Lineage (GTDB taxonomy): Bacteria > Bacteroidota > Bacteroidia > Sphingobacteriales > Sphingobacteriaceae > Pedobacter > Pedobacter ghigonis. The sequence goes on along the minus strand of NZ_CAESCM010000002.1, from coordinate 318,383 downwards.
TATTACGCGGCAGCGCCAAATTACTGGAGCCAGGCTGATGTAGACAACAACCTGTTTGCTAAATACAGCACTACACAAACCAATTACAGTTCGTATGATAAATATTCAATCATGCACTATTCGGTTCCGAACGAATTAACCATTGGTGATTTTGAAGTGGGATGGAATACTGTACTTTCTGCTACCGACAAATCATTTATCGCCTCAGTATATCCTTTTTAAAATAAATAAATTTACACATGGTGGTTTAGTAAACCACTATGTGTATTTTGTTGTTTAAAACCAAAAACAGAATATGCAGCTTATTTTCCAGCATAACATTAACCGTTTATTAACCTGCTTAACTTTACTACTCTTTTGCGAAGCTGCATTAGCACAAAACACCAAAAAAAAATGGGAAATTAAACCTTCGATTGGCATCCAGCAAGCTAAATCAGATTGGTCTATTGCCGGCAATGCTTCGGGTACAAGCCCCAACATCTTATCAGAATTGATCTGGAAAAACCTTAAAGGCCCGAGTTTTGGGCTTGACATAAAATATCATATTACCGACCGGTTAACGGTAAAAACCAGCAATCAATATGGCAATATTACCAAAGGCGAAGTAGAAGATACTGATTATGCTGACGATAACCGGCAAAATGCTTTTTACTTCGATCTGCTCAACGCCAATAAGGGTTATCTATTCAATAGCAGCTTACAACTTAGCTACCAACTGTTTAGTTTCGATCAGTTTGCAGTTAATCCTATTATCGGCTTATCTTACCATCAGCAAAAATTTCATTTACTAGAAAGTGCCAGTAACATCACTAGTGCAGGCTTAAATTCTACTTATCAAACCAGGTACAAGGGTTTTGACTTTGGGCTTGAGGGAACTTTTAAGGCCAAATCATTCCGTGTAACTGCAGGTATCTTGGGTGGTTTTTATACCTATTCGGCAAAGGCGAACTGGAATTTAATCCCCGATTTTCAGAAACCCGTTAGCTTTACGCATGCGGCAAATTCTTTTTCCATTAGTGGAAATGTTAATCTGGCCGTTCCGCTAAACAAAACGCTGCAACTGGAGCTCGATTATAAGATTAATAACATCAATACTTACAGCGGTGTAGACAGGGCCTATTTTAATAACAAGCAACCAGAAGAAACACAATTTAACGGGGCTAATTTCAGGGCAAATACAATTGCCCTGGGCTTGAATTTTAGCTTTTAATGTTTTAAAGCAACTAAACTTTCCCCTTGCAAAACAGGGATGGCCTTACAAATATTTAATTGCAGGCAAAACACAACATCCTCTTCTATGTTAAGTTGGGCCAAACGGTGGCTGTGTGATGATTTATGTAAGTAGGTTCGTAAATCATCTTTAGCCAGCAGGTACAAATCCTCTGCCGCAACACTCGAATCATCAAAATGCTCAAAACTCTTGCGTAGCTGATTTACAACAGCACCGGCAAATAAGGTATCTTCCAGGTTAAACTGATCTTTCCAGCCTGCACATAACAACAATACGTGCTTATCCTGGCTTTTTAAGTAATCGCAAAGCGCATCCAAATTCAGAAAAGAGCCAATTACCACCTGAAAAGCTCTCTTTTGAGCCAGGTGAAGGGCTTTGGTGCCATTGGTTGTGGTTAAAACCACTGTTTTTCCGCCAACTTTTTCGCTGGTATAAGAAAAGGGCGAATTTCCAAAATCGTAACCTGCCACAACTTCACCGTTTCTTTCGGCAGCCAATAAAAATCCACTATCGCTGTATTTTAAGCAATCTTCTACATGGGCTACCGGAATAATAGCTTCTGCGCCGTTATCTATCCCATAAGTAATAGATGATGTAGCCCTTAAAATATCAATAACCACCACAATACTTTGCTCAATATCGTATAAATCGATCAAAGCGGGTGTTAAGCAAACTTCTATTTTTTTTGACATTTGACGAGATTGGAGTATCAAGATTGGAGATATGAGATCTTGATGGTCAAGCCATTTAAAATCTCATATCTATAATCTCAAATCTTATTTATAAAAAGGGAATTTAACCACTTTTGCTTTAATAGGTGTATTGCGGATGTTGATGAAAACCTCAGTTCCTTCTTTAGCAAAATCTTTGGCTACGTAGCCCATTCCAATTGCTTTTTGCAACGAAGGTGCCTGTGTACCCGAAGTTACCCTGCCAATTACATTTCCTTCAGCATCAGCAATTTCATAATCGTGACGCGGGATACCACGGTCGATCATTTCAAAACCAACGAGTTTTTTCTGGATTCCGGCTTCTTTTTGGGCCTGCAAAGCTTCAGAATTGGTAAATGGTTTCGAAAATTTGGTAATCCAGCCTAAACCTGCTTCAATTGGCGAAGTAGTATCGTCAATATCGTTTCCGTAAAGGCAGAAACCCATTTCTAAACGCAACGTATCACGTGCTCCTAAGCCAATTGGTTTAATATTTTGTGCTTTTCCGGCTTCAAAAATGGCATCCCAAATCTGGTCGGCGTATTGGTTTTCGAAATAAATCTCAAAACCACCTGCACCGGTATAACCTGTTGCTGAAATTACTACATTTTCAATACCGGCAAAGGTACCTTTAACAAAAGTGTAATATTCCATAGCGGCTAAGTTTACATCTGTTAAGCTTTGTAAAGCATCAGCAGCTTTTGGTCCCTGAATAGCTAAAAGAGAAGTCTGGTCGGATATGTTATGCATTTCTACACCATTGGTATTAAACTGCTCAATCCAGTTCCAGTCTTTTTCAATATTTGATGCATTTACAACCAGCATATAAGTTTTCTCATCTATGCGGTACACCAATAAATCATCAACAATACCACCATCTTTATTAGGCAGGCAAGAGTACTGCACTTTACCATCGTGTAATTTCGAAGCGTCGTTACTGGTTACACGTTGAATAAGGTCTAATGCATTTTCACCTTTTAAAATAAACTCACCCATGTGGCTAACATCGAAAACACCAACTCCATTACGAACAGTTGCATGTTCTGCGTTTATACCTTCGTAAGTAACCGGCATATTATAGCCAGCAAATGGAACCATTTTAGCGCCTAAAGCGATGTGTTTTTCTGTTAATGCGGTATTTTTCATGCTAATTTTTTAGTTGCGGCAAAAGTACTAAGAAAATGACAATGTTTAAGGCTAAAATTCAGGAGATTTTAGCTGTTTTTTGAAAATGCATGAACGGATTTCGATGCTGCTGTTGCCTGATTTTATGCTAAATACCAATCAGTTCTTCGTAAATCTTTAACATTTTTGAAGAGATTAAATGTACCCCGTGGTCGTTCTCTACGGTTTTCCTTGCATTTTCGCCGATTTCCATCCAGCGTTTAGGGTTAATGATGCATTGCAGTATAGAACGGTAAAACTCATCAGCCGAATCGGCGATTAAAATATCGTGACCATGACGGCAGTTTATACCTTCGGCAGCAGTGGCAGTGGCAATAATGCATTTTTTCATGGCCATGCCTTCAATAATTTTTACCCGCATACCTGTTCCCGAAATTAAAGGCACAATCATAATTGCCTTCGAGTTCATAAATTCTATCGCATCGAAAACTTCGCCTTCAACAATCAGGTTTTCAGAATCATACTCAAAAAAATGTTTCTGCATGTTTTTTCCCGCAATGTAAAAGCGCAGGTCTTTATTCAGTTTTTCAATATCCGGCCAGATATCATCTAAAAACCACTCTAAACCTTCCTGGTTTGGCCTCCAGTCCATAGCTCCTAAATGAAAAAGTGTAGGAAAACTGGTTTTACTTTTATCTACCTTATATTTTTCCAGATCGATGGCTACCGGAAAAACCGACATGGGGACTTCGCAGCCAAACCGCAATATACTTTGCCTGTCGGGTTCACTAATGGCAAAAATCTGGTGAAAACGATTAATCTGGTCGGTTTCGTAAGCCTTTAACCGCTGGGCCAGAAAAGCAAGATATTTACGCCGGATGAGGAATTTTTCGGAGTGTGATAGACGCTCCCACATGGTAAATTCGATATTATGGGCCCGGTAAATCAGCTTGGCGTTGCTGTTGGCCTTAACTACATCTAAATAAGGAACAACGAAAAGACCTTCAAACTGGATAATGTCAAATGCATTTTCCCGAAGCAGGCTTTCCAGCTGTCGGGCTGCATCTTCGTTATAATATCTGGAAACGTTGTAGGATTCGTTAGTGAAAATATTAAAAAAGGCCGACCAAATATTTACTTCGGTATCCAGATCGCAGGTATGGTATTTAATCTGTTCAAATACCGGATCGTAAATATCTTCTATATCAACACGGGCTTTGCTGGGGTTAAGACTAAACAAAGTAATATCTGCACCAAGTTGCAGCAGGCCTTTTATGGTGTTATAAACCACAATCGGATAACCACTATTTGGCGGAAAGGGAACCCGCTTAGTAATTAACAGAATCTTCACGTGCTGTGAAAATACGAAATTTTAGGCGTTTTTTGAAAACAGCTCGAGCTGAGGCTCACTTACATTAAAAGTTTTGCGGTGAAAAGGCGACAAACCGATTTCCAAAACTGCTTTTCGGTGCGCAATGGTTGGGTAGCCTTTATTTTTTTGCCAGTTGTAATGCGGATAATCTACATGCAAATTGGTCATGTATTCATCGCGGTGGGTTTTGGCTAAAATAGAAGCCGCGGCAATATTTAAATATTTACCATCGCCTTTTACAATGCAGCTATGCGGAATGCTGGGGTAGGCTTTAAACCGGTTACCATCAATAACCAGATAGCCTGGCTGTGCTTTTAGTTTTTCAATTGCACGGTGCATGGCCAAAAAAGAGGCATTGAGGATATTAATACGATCTATTTCTTCATGATCGCAGGATGCCACAGCCCAGGCCAAAGCTTCTTTTTCAATAATTGGCCTTAACAAATCGCGCTGCCCGTGCGATAACTGCTTCGAATCGTTTAAGCCTTCAAGCACATAACCTTTAGGTAAAATTACTGCGGCAGCAAATACAGGCCCCGCTAAGCAACCTCTCCCGGCTTCATCACATCCAGCTTCTAAAAATTCTTCCTGATAGCAGTTTAATAACATTTTGTAAATTTAAAGAATAACGGTAGTTTATTGAAAAATGGTTTATAAAGATGTAAATTAGTTTTAAACACTACAAGCTTCTAAAATGTTAAAAATCTTAAATATTCTTTGTCTGATTTGCATTAGTAGTGCTTTATTTGCGCAAACAAAAAAATCAAAAAAATTATCGATAGAAGAGCAAGACTTGTTGATGGAGCAAAACTCTCATTGCTTACATACCAATAAATATAATGCTGCACAAAGAAAACAGTTCTATCCTTTTAACCAAACAGAGTTTATTTCTATAATTTCTTTTCAGGACACCATTTCTGAATTTTCAAGTCATCTACCTCTTAAAGAAGGGGTTATAGACATGGGGATGGTTAAAGAGGAAGTAAAACTTTCATTAAAGGACATTGATAAATTAACTGATTTATTTTACAATACCGGCTATACCTCCAAAAAATATGGTGTTATAACTACCAGAATGAGCTGTTATGACCCGCATAATGCTATTTTATTCTTTAATAAAGAGAGAAAGGTAATATCCTTTATTGAAATCTGTTTTGATTGCCACCGCACAAGAGCGAGTTCAGAAAACGTTCATTTTGGTGAAAATTGCACCGAAAAATTTGATAAACTTAAAGATTTCTTTACCTCGAATGGAATAAAACTTGTTTCAGTAAACTATAAAGACGAACAATGAGAACTTACAACGAAGCCCTGGCACTGCGTATTGCCGAGCGTTTGCAATATTTAAGCGATGTAGAGGAGAAAGTGATGTTTAGCGGTTTGGTTTTTATGGTTAACGGTAAAATGTGCCTGGGTATTTCCAGAAACGACATGATGGTGCGCCTCGACCCGAATACTTTAGATAGCCTGAGCGATAAAGATGGCTGGGAACAAATGGTAATGGGTGGCCGCCCCATGAAGGGTTACATCCTGGTATCGGCCGATGTTTTAAACCGGAACGATGAACTCGATTACTGGATTAAACTTGCCCTGGCATATAATCCCTTTGCCAAAGCATCGAAGAAGAATAAGGCAAAAAAAGCCCATTAACCCATTTACCACCGGGCAAAAAGTAGCAAGAGCCACATTTTTTGATTAATTTTATCCTTCTAATCAAATATTATGAAAAAATGTGCTGCAATAGCGGTATTTCTGCTATCCATTTCATTTGCTCTTTTTGCACAAGTACAAAGATCTGCCACCTCAACTTCATCTGCTATAAAAGAAGCTGCACCGCAGCAATTAAAAATGGCCGCTCCAGAAGGGCACTACTGCGATTATTGTAAACTCAATTATCCTGAATCGCATTTCCCCTGCATCATGAAATCAATAAAAGGCAAACTCAATGTTACCACTGGTGAAGTCAGTTTTGTTGCAGGTCAGCCCATTGGCGGTATTGTGGTTAAAGGAGGTAAAAATACAGGCGATAATACCATTAACCTCACCACAAACGAAAAAGGAGAAATACAATTTGAAAATCCCACTGCCGGGAACCTTAAACTGGTTATTTCTGTACCAGCAAGTAACCCTAAATCGAGGGTTGCAGGCTCGCCAATTGGCGGCATTATTGTTAAGGGTGGCAAAAATCCAGGTGGTAGTTTAATTACCCTGATTACGGATGAAAACGGAACGATAGCACTAAACAACCTGGAACCGGGAAACTATAAATTCACAGCACTTGGCGCATCAGAAACTGAAAAGAGCAATCCCCTTTATAAGTCGAGTAATTCTACAGGCGTAAACCCTTTATATAAGAACTAAATTCGTTAAATTTACTAAGCATTTCATTCTTGGCACCATTATGGAATATTCCGTATTGGCGCATCTTTAAATTGTTAAACATTTAAAAACACACATTATGAAACGTTTAAATTTAATATTGAGCCTGGCATTTATTTCTTTTGCTACTCAGTTGTTTGCCCAAACAAACAAAGAAACCACTACCCGGATTGTTGGCGATAAGAATTATATATTTGTAGCCAATACGGCTATCCCAATGGCTAATAACGACATCAATAAAGTACTGATGATGATGCCCGGCGGGCAGGGAGGATCGAGTATTAACCTTTCGGGTTCGCAATACGATGTTAGGGTAACTAAAGATAGTATTGTAGCTTACCTGCCTTATTACGGCAGAGCATTTTCGGCCCCCATGGACCCAACACAGGGCGGAATTAAATTTACTTCGAAAGATTTTAGTTATACCGAAACCAAAAATAAAAGAGGAGCCTATACCATCCAGATTAATACTAAGGATGTAAGCAAGGAAAATTACCGGTTTACCATTAATATTTCTACCAATGGTTATGCCTCTTTAACGGCTACCAGTATAAACAAGCAACCCATTCTTTTTAATGGCTATCTGGATGAGCCCAAGAAAAAAGATTAAAACCAAAAAGGCCGGAATTTTTACTAAAATCCGGCCTTTTTGGTTACTTTTTAATCAGTTCAATCTGGAAAATATGTGGCCATTTCTTACCTGCCACAAAGAGTCTCTTACCAACCTTATCGTAAGCAATGCCGTTAAGTACATTATTGGCCCTTGCATCTTCTGTTTTGAAATAATCGGCCGGCAATAATCCCGATAAATCTATGCTGCTTTCTACAACGCCTGTTTGGGGATTGATGATCAGCATATTATTGGTGGTATACACGTTGGCATATATTTTACCATCAATGTACTCAAGTTCGTTCAGGTTCTGAATAGCCCCTTTATCATCAAATACATCAATAGAACCAATTTTCTGGTAGTTATCTTTATTCAGGAAAAAGATGGTATTCGAACCATCGGTATTTAATATTTTTTCGCCATCAAAAGCAAGTCCCCAACCTTCCCGGCCGGTGGTGTAGGCAAATTCTGATAGTTTTTTTAAGGTATTTTTATCGTACACAAAACCTACTTTCTCGCGGTAGGTAAGCTGGATAATCTTATCTCCTACCACTGTAATCCCTTCTCCGAAATATTGTTTATCCAAATCGGTTTTCTGTAATATTTTACCGGTTGAAGGTTCTACTTTACGCAGGCTCGAATGACCGTAATCGCCAGCACTTTCGTAAAAAAAGCCGTTGTGGTATTCCAAACCTTCTACATATGAAGCGGTATCGTGTGGCAAGGTTTTTATTACTTTATAGGTATATGCTACGGGTGCCTTAGCTGCCAGCAAGTTGATATTGGATGTAATATCTTCTGATTTACCTGCTCCGAAAATTTTCGCGGTTAACAGGTGGTTACCCAGTTTAAGTCCTTCGGTTTTAAGCTTAACGGCTCCGGTATCTGTTTTGGCAATTACTTTTATGGTATCGATTAAGTAAACCACCGAATCTATGGGCTCTCCGCTGCCAAACTGCACCTTTACATCGATCTCGTTGCCTAAGGGCACGTTAACACCAATCATGGGAGATAGAAAACTGCGGTAATTGGTACTAGCATCGTTTTTGCAGGCACTAAACACTGCACAGGTTAAACCGAGGTATATAATTTTTTTAATAGCGTTAGTCTTCAGGCCAAAATGCATCTTCAATATGGTTTAATGTATAATCTTTATTTTTGGTAAATGTAACTGCAATAATATCAAAACGGATATCATTTTGATGATTCATGATTTCTATATAAGCATTGGCGGCAAGTTCCATTTGTATCTGTTTGGCTTTGCCGACAAAATCTTCGGGCTCCCCAAAAGCAACCGAACTACGCGATTTCACTTCTACAAAGATCATTATCCCATCTTTATAAACAATAAGATCGACTTCTGATTTACCGTAGGTCCAGTTTTCATCCAGTAGCTCGTAGTCCTTGTCTTCCAGATATTTCCTGGCAATACTTTCGCCTAAACGGCCTAAATCATTATGGAGCGCCATCTTTAATTATTGAATTTTGAATGGTTTAATTTTGAATGATTGAATTTAAGCATATCGTTGTCAAATACATTCAATAATTCTCTCATTCTACATTCAATCCTCATTTCACAATAACCGAACCTAAAAATTTAGAAATTTCGCGTTCTACCCCTTTAATCACCCCGTAACGCTGCATCAAAATCATCTGGTTATCGGCATCCTTCTCTTCTTTAATTTCTTTTAAAAGGCTCATCAATATATTTTCAACTTTACGCTTTTTAAGGTGAAAAATTCCGCCCAAAATCGTTGCTTTCAGGTTCATTGATTCATCTTTAACGTAAATCAGGTGCTTATTCAGCCAATTTTCACTTAATGCGTGTTCTGAACTTGATAAGGTAATGGCCAAATCGGCAATTTCGCGTTCCTTATGCGTAATAAAGTGATTGGCTGTAGGCAAGCGACCGTTATCGATCTCTGATTTATAATAATTAATAATTTTTTTGCAAAGCGGATCGTCAAACTCTACATCGGCCAGGTTTTGCATAATAAACGGACCAATATACATATCGTCTATTTTGTCCCAGTTTACAAATTCGTGTCCATAAGCCAGCAAAAGGCGCACAATTTCCTTTTCCTGATACTCTTCTTCTTTAACAGGTTCCTGTGGCTCGTAGCCCATCGGGCCGGAACTATCATCCCACAAATCATCGGGTGGGCCAAGCGGCTCCGGCGGACCAGGAGAAAAAGAAGAGAATGACTGTTTTGGAGCAGCCGATTGATTGCTTCGCTGGTTACTATCAAAGTTCTTTTTAAGCTTAGCCGAACGCATTTTAGTTAGCTCGCCTGATAAGACCTGTTCGCTTATTTCGAGCAAACTGCTGCACTCGCGGATAAATACTGATGCCTTAATCTGATCGGGAATTTTGGCAATACTCTCCACAATATCGCGGATAATACCTGCTCTTTTTATCGGGTCGTTTCCGGCATCTTTCAGCAATACATTGGCTTTGTAAAGGATAAAGTCTTTCCGGTTTTGCTCCAGATAGGTTTTAAAAGCACCTGCCCCAACATGGTGCATGTACGAGTCAGGATCGTGCCCATCGGGGAAGGAAACGATTTTTACGTTTAAGCCTTCTTCCAGAATCATGTCTAAACCGCGCAGCGATGCCTTAATCCCTGCGGCATCACCATCAAATAAAATGGTAATGTTCTGGGTAAAACGCCCAATGAGCTTAATTTGCTCTACGGTAAGCGAAGTACCTGATGAGGCCACCACATTCTCAATGCCTGCCTGGTGCACGGAAAGTACATCGGCATAGCCCTCGGCCAGGTAACAGTTATCTAAATCGCGGATGGCTTTTTTTGCATGGAACAAACCATAAAGCACATTCGATTTATGGTAAATTTCGCTTTCAGGCGAGTTTACATATTTCGGAACATTTTTGTCGGTTTTTAACGTACGTCCACCAAAACCGATAATCCTGCCAGTAAAGTTATGGATTGGAAACATTACCCGCCCACGGAAACGGTCGTAAATTTTGCCGTTGTCGTTTTTAATGGATAAACCGGTCGATTCTAAAAACTCGAGCTTGTGCCCTGCATTTGTAGCACTTTGTGTTAGCGCATCCCAAACATCGGGCGAGTAACCTACCTCGAACTTTTTAAGGATATCTTCTCTAAAGCCACGTTCTTTAAAGTAGCTTAATCCAATCCCCCGCCCTTCATCGGTATCCCAAAGTTGTTTCACAAAAAATGCACTGGCATATTGTGATACGATGTAAAGGCTTTCCTTGGCACTCTGGGCTTCGGCAGCTTCGGGAGAAAGTTCGGCTTCCTCTACTTCGATATTGTATTTATTGGCTAAAAATTTAAGTGCTTCGGGATATGAATATTTTTCATGATCCATGATGAAACGCACCGAATCGCCTCCTTTACCGCAGCCAAAGCATTTGTAAATACCCTTGGTTACGGAAACGTGAAAGGAAGGTGTTTTTTCGCCATGAAAGGGGCAATTACCAATTAAACTGGTTCCGCGTTTTTTTAAGTGCACAAAATCCCCAACTACCTCCTCAATACGGGCGGTATCCATTATCTTATCTATCGTTTCGCGGTTTATCATACTTTCTGTTGATCGTCATTGCGAGGAGGCACGACGAAGCAATCTTTTATGCTATTATTTTATTTTTAAACTGTTATTACCTGCTGGAAAGATTGCTTCACTCCATCACACAATCCCTCTTCTTCAGTTCGCAATGACGAAACGTTAATTAAATGACGTTCACCATTCTTTCACTATCTCCCACAAATCATTCCATTCAGGATTCATGGCCTGTATTAATTTTATCTTCTTTAACCGACTTCCGCCTTTAATTCTCTTTTCTTCTGCAATCGCTTCCTCTATTGAATCATAAGAACAAAAATACACAAGTTTATTTGCGTTATATTTTGCAGAAAAAGAATTTGGGTACTCTTTATCTTTATGCTCCTTTATCCTAAACATAATATCAGAAGTAACCCCGGTGTATAATACGGTATGAGTAAAATTAGTAATGATGTAAACCGTTCCACCTCTTTCCATTATACTATTTTAAGTTCATCATTAAACAGTAAAGATTGCTTCACTCCACCGCAAATCCCTTTCTTCTGTTCGCAATGACGAAAGCTTATCTAACCAAAGGCAATAACTGATCGGCAACCAGTTTGTTACCGGTTTCGTTCAGGTGTACCCTATCAACGGTTAAAATTCCTTTTTCTTTATCTTCAGGATTATTTTGTGCTTCATAATCGGCAAAAATTTTTCTCAAATCACACACTGGCAGATTGTTTTTGGCAGCCAAGGCTCTGATTCCGGCAGCATATTTATTCAAATCGGCATCCAGCTCGTTCGTACCATCTTTTTTCTCGCCAACAACTGATGGGGTAACGAGCACAACTTTACTGCCCACACCTTGAATTTTATTGATTAAAGCCTGATAAAATTTTAAATATTTATCGTAATCGGTTCCGGTATGAGAGGATTGTTTATGCCACACATCGTTAATCCCCACATAAATCACCACCAAATCAGGTTTTTTATTTAGCACATCATCTTCCAAACGCAGGTATAAATCGTACACTTTATTACCACCAATCCCTGCACCAATAATATCGTACTTGGTAGAATCGAGTGATTTTTTGATTAAGGTTACATAGCCATTTTTAGATACACCTTGCTGGGTAATAGAATCGCCAAAAAAGATGATGCGTTTGGGTTTAAATGTCATTGATGTTAAAGCAATTAAGCAAATACTAAGTAAAACAGTGGTTCTGAACAGGGTTTTCATATTTATTAATTCGTTTAAATTATGGTTTCTTTTTTAAGTCGAGGTCTTGAAAATCAAAGCTAAAATCGGTTAATGGCGAAATGGGTTCCATTTTAATACTAAGTGGATTGCCTTCATTATCGAGGCTAAAGTTTACAAAGGCATCTGCATCCAAACTCCTGTCGTACCATTTCACAATAAAGGTATTGCCTTTATAAAACACCATATCGCCTTTTAATTTGGGCGAATTTTTGGCCTGAAAATGCATTTTGCCATTCAGGTTGCTAATGGTTACATCGCCAAACCAGACATCGTTATATACACCCAGATATTTTTTTTCATCAGCCTTGCTTACTACATTTTTTTGGGCGGCAGCAATATCAGCCCATATTTTATCGGTTACCTTTTTAGCTTCATCCTTTTCGTCCTGCTCATTCGACACATGTTCTTTAATACGGTCTTTCCCGGTAATACCGAAATATCCATCCTTAATCGCTTGCGTAATGGCATAAAATGCCCCACCCGATTGCTGATTGGTTAAAACGATGATTCCCAATTTAAGATCGGGGATTAAAGTTACCTCGCTCACCATTCCGGCTAAGCCTCCGGTATGTTCGGCAACAAGATAGCCTTTTTCATCACTCAGAAACCAACCCAGGCCATAACCAAAGAAATGCCTATTGTAAGCACCTTTACCAGCGGTGATAACACTATGCATGGTCCACATTTGGTTTTGGGCTTGCTTACTAAACAAGGTTTTATCGAGCTTTTCGCCATACTTACCACCATTTAGCTGGGTAATTACCCATTTGCTCAAATCGCTTACACTCGTATTAATCCCTCCGGCGGCATTGCTGTTTTCCGAAAAATCTTTTGGAATAGCGGTAATTTTTCCGTTTACCGGCGCATGGGCATCAATGCTGTTCGATTTATCTTTTAAGCGGTTAAAGGAGGTAGCACTTCTGTTCATTCCCAATGGCTGCATAATCCGGCTTTCTACAAAGTCTTCGTAAGTTTTGCCCGAAACCCGCTCAATTACTTCTCCAGCCACGATGTACAGCAGATTATCATAATCCCACTTGCTGCGGAAACCAGAAACAGCCTTTAGATACCGTAAATTATGGATAATCTGTTTCTTGCTTACGGTTGACGAATCGGGCCAGATCATTAAATCGCCAGCCCCTAAACCCAAACCACTGCGGTGTGAAAGTAAATCGCGAATATTAAATTCGGAGGTTACATAGGGATCGTACATTTTAAACTCGGGAATAATATCGGTTACTTTGGTATCCCATGAGAGTTTCTTTTCATCAATTAATATAGCCAACGCTGCAGTTGTAAAGGCCTTCGAATTTGAAGCAATGCCAAACAGCGTATTTTCGTCTACCTTTTGATTATTTTTTAATGAGCGCACACCATAACCTTTTGCATGGATTACCTGCCCATCTTTAACTACCGCAACAGCTAAACCCGGAACATTAAAGGCACTTAACGTTTTTTCAGAAATGCTGTCGATCTGTTTCGAGGTTAAAACCTGAGCATTGAGCTGGCTAACAGCAAATAAAAATAAAAACAGTACCAGTTTGGCACGCGAGAGTAATTGCATGGATAGAGATTTAAATTATTCGCTTAAAGATAATAAATCTTTCAGGCGATCATTCATCCTTATTTACCCTTTTCGAGTTTGTAGTCTTTATGGACAATTAAAAAACTGGCGCGTTCTTCCTTTTTGAAAGGATAATCCCAGTTGCCCTGATAGGTAATTTTAGTTGGTAATTTATCATCGCCGAAATACCCCATTTCAATATTCATCTGTACATCGAAATCGAAAAGCATATTGCTGTATTTCATATCTACGTAACGACCCAGAATATTGAAATTACGTTTATCGAAAATAGTAACCAGTTCTTTAATCATCATTCCATCTTTGGTCCAGCTGCTTAAACCGGGCTTAACTGAAACCTTAAAACGGTAAACTGGAATAGAATCTAAATAGGTACCGCTGGTAAAACCATAATCGTAATACTGGCGCATATTGGCAGTAAAAATTTCGGTTTTGCTGCCGATAAAAGGTACTTTAACCGGCCGGCCGGGATTAAAAATCAGTGTTTTGAGTTTATCTTTATAACTTTCATTTGTACCACTTTTTCCAACTGATGCCGGGGCATTAGGTACAAAATCGGTATTGTAGGCGTTCATAAAAATGTAATCGAACATTTCAACGGTATACAATTGGTACTTCCCGTTCTTCTTATAAATTTTCCCGGTATCCTGCTTTACCAGGTATTCCATTTTATAAGGTCCGCTGTTATTGTGCTTTATTTTGCGGTAAATCTTACCATCAACCTTGTTCTTTTTATCGTAACTGTAAATGCGGTTCTCGGCAATGAAACTGTAGCGTTTCATATCCCTGAACGACTGATAAAATGAAGTATCGTTTATTACCTTATTGATGAAAGTTTCGATATTCAGCTTTTCGGCCTTAATGTTTACAGTTGAATCGAGCGTAATGGTTTTAATGGTATCTGGATTAAACCGTTGGATTTCCTGGGCAAAACCGGTATAAAAAGCTAACGTTAACAGTAAAAACAAAAATATCTTTTTCATGGAAAATGGATAATGTATGATGGAAGACGGGTGATGAAGAATATGAGCTGGAAAATGGATGCAGTAAAAAAACCACCTCATCCATCTCCCATAATTACATTTTACATCATTAATTTCCTAGTTGCTTTAAAGCAATGTAGGCCATTAAGCCCGTCGAGATTTTTAGTGCATCTTCATCGATATCGAATCGGGGTGTATGCACTGAATACTGTGTATCTTTCGCAGCATTCCCTGTTCCTAAACGATAAAAACAGGCATCTGTTACCTGCGAGTAGAAAGAAAAATCTTCGGCAGCCATCCAGATATCCAAATCTACTACGTTTTCTTTGCCTAAGAAATCTTCGGCAAAAGCCCTGGCATTAGCCGTTAGCTTTTCTTCGTTGATTAAAAAAGGATAGCCTTTATGAATATCGAAATCGCAGCTTCCGCCCATGCTTTCGGCAATTCCTTCGGCCATTTTTTTCATGCGTTTATGCGCTTCTGCTCTCCAATCTTCATCCAGCGTTCTGAATGTACCCTCAATTTTTACTTCATTTGGAATAATATTAGTAGCACCACTTGCGGTTACCTTACCGAAGGAAAGAACCGAAGGAATACGCGGATCGGCATTGCGGCTAACAATTTGCTGCAAGGCAATGATAATGTGCGAAGCAATTACCACTGGATCGATATTTTGGTGTGGCTGTGCGCCATGACCACCTTTTCCGGTAACGGTAACATAAAGTTCATCGGTTGAGGCCATGTAAATACCCGAACGAAAACCCACTTTACCTGCATCAATTAGCGGCATAACATGCTGACCAACGATATGGTGTGGTTTTGGATTTTCGAGTACGCCTTCTTTGATCATGATGCTTGCACCACCTGGCAACAACTCTTCTGCCGGTTGAAAAATTAGCTTAATGGTTCCGCCAAACTCATCTTTCAGCTGGCTTAAAATGTAAGCCGTTCCTAAAAGCGAAGAGGTGTGCACATCGTGCCCACAGGCATGCATTACACCAGGATTTTTCGAGGCATAAGGCTTATCGTTGGCTTCGTGGATCGGTAAAGCATCCATATCTGCACGTAAAGCAATTACCTGATCAGATGGCAGGTTGCCTTTAATTAAACCTACTACACCGGTATTGGCGCAATCGGTATATTCGATTCCCCATTTTTTTAATTTATCCTTAACATATAAAGAGGTTTCAAATTCTTTAAAAGATAGTTCGGGGTTAGCGTGTATATGTTGACGATAGCCTACAACATCGTTAAAAATGTTTGCGGCCAGTTCCTGTACTTTATTTTTGATCATCAGTAGTATTGGTATCTAAATTTGGGGCATTGATTTTTTCCCTGAAAATAAACAGCGTAGGGAAATTTGGTCTGAGTTCGTTGATTAAGCGTTGTGCCTCAAGGCGGGTCCTGAAATCGCCTACACGAACATAATAGTTGGGTTCTTTATAAATGAGGTAGGTATTTAATTTAGGGTAAAGTCCTTTAAACCGTGCCTGCTCATTAAAAACTTCCCGCCGGTCTGATCCGTAAAAAATCTGCACCCGGTAGCCGTAGGCAGAAACAATGGGTTTGCCTGTTTTTACCTCGCCCGAAGTTTTATACACTTCAAGCCGTTTCGCAATTAAACTATCAATTAAGGGATCTTTTATTACGATAACCTCTCCCTTTTGTGCAAAAGATGTTTTAAATAGTAGTAAACTGAAGATTAACGTATAAAATATTTTCATGATGGTATTACATCAGGCAGACGAAAATTGTTTTAAAAACAGGAATGCCAGATTTGTTACAAAAATCGGCATTCTTTATGGGTTGTGCAAATTGTTAATTTGTTGGTATTTGCAATAGCGAGCCCTCGGTTCTGAATTATTGCGCTAACCACTTATCGATTTCATCATCTAAGTCTGATTGGGTTACTAACAGATCGTTACTGACTTGTTGCTGAGATGAAATAATTTCTTGTTGTAATTCTGCAGTTAGAACCAAGGTTTTATTTTTAGAATTGGTATCGAGAATTGTAACACCAAGTTCTTTAAGTACCTGCCGTACAATTGTGCTTTTATCTTCTGGAATTTTTATGGTTAATGTTTCCATATCTCAAAAATACTAAAAATAAAGCCTGCTATCAATATAAAACATGCTCACATAAAAAAGCCAGATCCTTTTCAAAATCTGGCTTTTCGAATTATTTCCATTAATGGAATCAAATTAATTTATTTTTTAGGTTCAAATTTATGTTCATAAACCTTTGGATCGTATTTCATCATCGAGCCTGTCGCTGCATCTATAATAAAACCAGGAATAAACAGGAAATTTACCACAGATACAGCATTAAAAGCTGTTTGCGGCTGGAATGTTTTGCTTTCATAGCCATCAAGTTTCAGCGTTAAGGTTTGACCTGTAAAACCTTTTTTTAAGGGAACTGCCATTGGGGTTACTCCCACCTTAACACCATCTACCTCAATATCGGCAGCAGGTGGTGAAGAATTAATTTGAACGGTTTGTTTTGTCCCTGTAAAAACAGTGGCGCAGCCAGATAGCAGCAGTGTCGCTGAAACAGCGGCAATGTTAAAGATTCTTTTCATTTGTGTGTATTTGTGTATGTGCTCCTACTCTTATGGCTTTTCGGTTACGCCCCGTTTTTTTTTTGGTTACAGCTCCATTTTAATGGCCATACAGATAAACTGCCTACCAGTTTACCAATGACTCTGTTTGTTTGATAAAGATATAACTAATCCTGAAACTTAAAAATTTAGTTATAAAAAAAGCCCCGACAAAAAATGTCGGGGCTTGATGTATTATAATGTGCTAATTACAAATTAGCGCCGTGGCAGTTTTTGTATTTTTTACCACTTCCGCATGGGCATGGCTCGTTACGGCCAATGGCTGCTTCTTTACGAATTGGTTGTTGTGGAACGGCCTCGCGGGTATCGCCAAACTCAATACCAGGCTCTTCTCTGCCAAACTCCTGTTTAGTGGTTTGCAACTTAGGCTGTTTTACCGGAGCTGGTGCTTCCCTAACCTGATCTGGCTCTTGCTGAACCGGAATACCACCTTTATATAAGAAACTTACCACCTCTTTATTTACTGCGTTAAGCATATCTTTAAACAAGTTGAAAGCTTCCATTTTATAAATTACCAATGGATCTTTTTGTTCGTAAACTGCATTCTGAACTGATTGTTTCAAATCGTCCATTTCGCGTAAATGCTCTTTCCAGCTATCATCAATTAAAGCGAGTACAATGGTTTTCTCAAATGAGCGAACCACTTCTTTTCCTTTATTATCGATTGCTTTTTTAAGATCAACAGCTACCTGAATACCACGGATACCATCAGTAAACGGAACTACAATCTGCTCAATGTGCTGACCGCGTTCTTCGTAAACCTGTGTTAATACCGGTAACGACTGCTGAATGATGGCTTCTGATTTACGTGCATAAAACGCTTCAGCTTCTTCAAACAAACGCTCAGTTAACTGTGGAATAGCGGTTGATGAAAATTCTTTGTCGGTAATTGCTGTATCCAATGAGAAGTTTTTAATTACTTCAAGCTTAAAGCCTTCGTAGTTTGCTTCTGTTTTGTATTCGGTTACAATATCTTCAGCAACATCGAACACCATATTGTTCATATCTACATCTAAACGCTCGCCAAACAAAGCATTTTTACGTTTAGCGTAAATTACGGTACGCTGCGAGTTCATCACATCATCGTACTCCAATAAACGTTTACGGATACCAAAATTGTTTTCTTCTACTTTCTTTTGCGCACGCTCGATAGATTTGGTAATCATAGAATGCTGGATCACCTCGCCATCTTCGATACCCATACGCACCATAATGCTCGAAATTCTTTCTGAACCGAATAAACGCATTAAGTTATCTTCTAATGAAACGAAGAATTGAGACGAACCCGGATCACCCTGACGACCGGCACGACCACGTAACTGCCTGTCTACACGACGCGACTCGTGACGCTCAGTACCTACAATCGCTAAACCACCCGCATCTTTAACACCTGGGCCCAATTTAATATCGGTACCACGACCAGCCATGTTGGTTGCAATAGTAACGGTTCCGGCCTGACCAGCTTCGGCAACGATATCAGCCTCTTTCTGGTGCATTTTCGCGTTTAATACGTTGTGCTTTATACCACGAAGTTTAAGCATACGGCTTAGCAACTCAGAAATCTCAACCGAAGTTGTACCCACCAATACCGGACGGCCTGCTTCAGTTAGTTTTACAATTTCGTCGGCAACAGCATTGTATTTTTCGCGCACTGTACGGTAAACGTAATCTTGTTGATCTTGTCTCGAAATATTTCTGTTGGTCGGGATTTCAACCACATCCAGTTTATAGATCGACCAGAACTCACCTGCTTCAGTTGTTGCAGTACCCGTCATACCGCAAAGCTTGTGGTACATACGGAAATAGTTTTGCAAGGTTACAGTTGCGTAAGTTTGGGTCGCATCTTCAACTTTTACATTTTCTTTAGCTTCAATCGCCTGGTGCAAACCATCAGAGTAGCGGCGACCATCCATAATACGGCCGGTTTGCTCATCAACGATTTTAATTTTACCCTCATCGATGATATACTCTACGTCAATTTCGAATAAGGTATAGGCTTTTAACAACTGGTTTACCGAGTGGATACGCTCTGCTTTAACAGAATAATCGCGCATCAGGGCATCTTTGGTAACTACCTTTTCTTCTAAAGGAAGGTCAGATTTTTCTAACTCAGCCACTTCAGTGCCTACATCAGGAAGTACAAAGAAATGAGGGTCTTCGCCCGATTGGGTAATTAACTCAATACCTTTTTCGGTTAATTCTACCTGGTTGTTTTTCTCATCAATATAGAAGAACAATTCCGAATCTACCTTCGGCATGTTCTTAGACTGATCGGCCATGTAGTAGTTTTCTGTTTTTAACAACAAACCACGAACACCGCTCTCGCTTAAAAACTTAATTAAAGCCTTATTTTTTGGTAAACCACGGTAAGCACGTAATAAAGCCAAACCGCCTTCGCCTTCTTCGGTACCGGTATTACCAGCATTGATTAATTTTTTCGCTTCGTTTAAAGCCTGGGTAACATAAGCTTTTTGTGCATTAACCAAACGCTCAATGCGTGGTTTAAGTTCGTAAAACTCATGCTGATCGCCATGCGGGATCGGGCCCGAAATGATTAATGGGGTACGGGCATCATCGATTAAAACTGAATCGACCTCATCCACCATTGCAAAGTGCAATTTGCGCTGCACCAACTGATCTGGCGTTTGCGACATATTGTCACGCAGGTAATCAAAACCAAACTCATTGTTGGTTCCGTAAGTAATATCTGCTGCATAAGCCTTTCTTCTCTCTTCAGAGTTTGGCTCGTGTTTATCAATACAATCAACGCTTAAACCGTGGAATTCGAATAACGGGCCATTCCACTCACTATCCCTGCGTGCCAGGTAATCATTCACCGTTACGATGTGTACACCTTGTCCGGCAAGTGCGTTTAGGTAAGCCGGTAAAGTACTTACCAGGGTTTTACCCTCACCTGTAGCCATCTCGGCAATTTTACCGCTGTGCAATACAATACCACCAATTAACTGTACATCGTAGTGTACCATGTTCCAGGCTACCTCGTTTCCGGCGGCATCCCATTTATTGGCCCATTGTGCTTTATCGCCAACAATTTTAACATTGTTTTTTCTTGCAGCGTAGTCTCTGTCAAACTGAGTTGCAGTAACCTCTAAATAATCGTTTTCGCTTAAACGGCGCGAAGTTTCTTTAACTACTGCGAAAGCCTCTGGAAGGATTTCTAACAATACCTTTTCCAATTCCGCATCACGGTCTTTACCTAAAGCATCAACCTGATCGTAAATAGCCGTTTTTTCGTGAAGATCTAACTCCTCGTTTTCTGCCTCAGTTTTAAGGGCCGAAATTTTTCCATCAATTTCAGTTAAAAAATCTGCAATCCTGCTTTTAAATTCGATGGTTTTACCACGTAACTCATCATGGCTAAGCGCCGAAAGTTTACTGTAGTGTTCGTTTATTTTAACAACCAGTGGTTGAATAAGCTTTATATCTCTTTCTGATTTACTTCCGAAAATCTTCGCTAAAAATCCTAACATTATATTTTAAATTGTATTTATTTATTAAAAAATGGTGTGTTACAACAACTAAGCCACTGTCAGTATTAAGTCAGTTTGGCAGTTATTGATATAAATGGGGGCTCAAAATCTTAAAAAGATCTTTTAACGAAGTGTACTAGGGACTGTTGTTCTTCGGTTTTTTACGGATGGTTAAATCGGTGACTACCTGATTTACGCTTACATATTTTGCGACTTTTAATTGGGGTTGGGTTCCAATTAAAGCAAGTCGGGTGTACGATAATAAATAAGGGTTGCGCTGTTCGTTGAACTGAACAGTGCTTTTATCAGTAGCATTTGAACTGATTTTATACTCATTACAATATTCGTTTAATATTCTAAGCCCTTCAACGCGCTCGGCTTTGGCCAAATGCGTTAAGCTAAAAAATACAAGAGATATGGTAACCAGGTGTTTCATTAATAGCGGCAAAGCTAGTTTTAATCTTTTATAAAAAGAAATTCGATTATCGCAAAAAGCGTACCTCAAATTTCGGTGTCTTTTGGCCTTCCGGTCATTACACACTATTAAGGTATAACACAAGCTCTTTTTTTTTGTGATTAAACGATACAAAATCGGCATACATCGTCACATCGCTGTTACTTAGCTTCAAGGTTTTACCTTTATATCAACAAAGCAAAACAGTCAACCCTATGGAAAGAAAAAATTTCATCAGAAGCTTAATGATTGGAGCAGTTTCTACTCCGGTAATTATCGAAGCCTGCAAAAAAAGCAGCATAACAGATGGCGCCAGTACATCAGGCTCGGGAACAGCAGGTACAACTGCCAGCAGCAACGGAACCTGTACTGTAGCCCCAACCGAAACTGAGGGGCCTTTCCCTACTAAAGTACCTGCATCGTACGTGCGTAGCGATATTACCGATGGGCGTACTGGTTACAAAATGACGGTTAAGATAACCATTGGCAACCTGAATAACAGTTGTGCGGCGCTGGCTGGTGCCCTGGTTGATATCTGGCATTGCGATGCAGAAGGCAATTATTCTGAATATGGCGGCACAGGGATGCAAAGTACCAATTATCAATCGGTACACTTTTTACGTGGCCGCCAAACTACCGATGCCAATGGGCTGGTAACTTTTACTACTATTTTTCCGGGCTGGTACAGTGGCCGGGCAACACATATTCATGTTCATGTGTATAATGCAGCAGGAACATCGTTAAATGTAACACAAATTGCTTTTCCCGAAGGCAGCGGTACTTCGCTGGCTTTGGTAAATGGTTATAGCAAGGGAATGACAGGTTATACGTACAACAATGCCGACAATGTTTTTAGCGACGACAAAACAGGTGTAGAAATTGCCACAGTAACAGGAACATTAACCTCAGGGTTCGATCTTACATTTAAATTGAACGTTAAAGCATAATATCATCCTTATTATTTGTTTTATTTTCATTAAAGACGTTGGGTTTTCTTAACGTCTTTTTTAATTTTATGCCATGCCAAAAAAAGTGATCGTTTTATGCTATCGAAAAATAATCGATGCTATGGATAATAATCCATGGAGTAAGTTTGTGCATGAAGACAGTTTTGCTGAGTTCAAAATGCAATCGCAATTTTATAACCAGGAACAACAGTTTACTTCATTTGCAGAAATACTATTACATGTACCTGATGCCGAAAAGCTCCATTTTTTGGTTAGTGCGGCTATTACAGGCTACCTGCGACAGTTAAACGGGATAATTCCTGATGTTTTAGATAATCTGGGCAGACGGTTTTTAACTTTTGAGCATTTTAAATTCGAAATCATCAATTCCGATATCAACCATCTGGATAAGCATAAAATTGCCATCAACTTCTTTTCAAAGCCATTGATCTGGCATGATACGATCGGCGATCAGTTGCTGGTATCGCAATATAAAGAAACCACTGAAGAAGAGGTTTTCACCAATATTTTTACCATCCAGCCATTTGTTAGCATCCACTCTATAAAAAATATCGATTAAGCATGGAACTTAGCCCCGGAAAAATTTACCTGGCCGATCAGCGTGGGCTGACGGAAAATTCAACAATCCGAAGGTATAGCACCTTTAATTTCGAAAAATATTACAGCGAGCACAGGGAGCCACTTGAAAACCTTTTTCTCTGTAATGACGAATCGTTAGCAGGGGGGAAAGTTTCCTTTTTCCTCTCCAAAGAAGATTCTTTTCAAATTTTCTTTCCCATTACCGGCGGCATTGATGTGGTGCAGGGAAACAAAGAATTTTCGATTGATACTGGTAAAGTACAAGTGTTAAACCTGGGTAAAGGTGAAGTTTTGGAAATTAGTAACCCCTACCCTAACGATACCATTAACTATCTGCAGCTGGGGATAAAAACGGATTTCTTTTTACTGCGCCCGAGTGAAATGCTTTATCAGTTCGACTTTGAAAAAGACCAGAACCAGTTAATCGAACTCATTTCCAACCCAAAACTGCCATTTAAATTAAGTGCCGGGATTTTTGCCGGTCGCGAGGAGGCTGTTTACACCCTGCAGCATAGCAACAGCAAATTTTACTGCTTTGTTATAGATGGTGCCTTTGAAATTGAGGGCCGATTACTCCATGCCCGCGATGGCCTTGCGCTTTGGGATTTACCAAAGGTTGAGCTGGAAGCATTGAGCAATAATGCGATTGTGGTGGTTTTGGAATTTGGGTACTAACATTCCTTTTTGAATGCTAAAATGAGTGAATTTTGAATGAATGAATCAGCATTACGCTTCAGACATTCAATCATTCAAAATTCAATCATTCTTAAAAAAATTCAGCATGACAGTACAGAATTACTTAAAAACTACCTCCGTAGCACCATATCCAAACTTTTCCTTCCGGGCATCCATATAGGTTTTAATGTGTGGATTTTTGCTAATCAGTTTATGAATTTTATCACGTAAAGTACCATTGCCTGAACCGTGGATAAAAATCATCTTATCGAAATGGTGCACAATTGCTGCATCAAGCGCATTTTGAAAGTGCGTGAGCTGAATCTGCAAAATTTCGCTGGCTTCTAAAAAGTGATGATCATCGCGCAATTTCTCGATGTGCAAATCGATCTCCTTTGCAGGTGCATCAACCATCTTCTTTTCGTCGGCAGATTTAAAAAAGCTTTCCTTTAATTTTTGCGCATCGATTGTTACCGGCACCAGGTCATCCAGGCGAATCAGCCAGCCTTTATTTTTAAGGTTAGGCAACGCTTTTTGTTCAGTGCTAAAATCTTTTGCCCTGAATTTCTTGCGGATCACCAATGGATCGATAGGTTTGGCATCGGCCGTACTCACCACCAAAACCTGAAAAGTAAACTCAGGCCAAAGATCTAAATCAGCCAAAGCAGCCGAGTATACGAGGGTGGAACTGTAAGAGGCAATAACACCATGATAAGCGCTGGCATATTTCTCCTTCCTTTCAGTGTTCAGGCTCACCAATAGAGTATTTGGCGATTGGTTCTGCAGATGAAAATGCACCACATTACCTGCCTTATCATCAGTGGCTACGGCAACATAAATACCATTCTCTATTTCAGTAAGGCCTGGCACATTCACCTGAATAGGTTTGGGTACATCTATTTCCTCTGCCACAACGCCATGGCCATGTACAGATGTTAAGTTGCTTACTGCAACCGGAATTTCGAAACCATCTTCGTCAGTTACCCCTAAAGTTTGGGCATCGATAACCCGGGTAACATAACCCTCACGTTTCTCATCCACAAAACGCACAAAATCTCCCAGTTTAAATTTCATATTTCCCAAATCTCAAAAGAGATCTCTCCATTTATTTAATATCGTTTCTATTTATTTTAACCACTAAGGCACAAAGTACATCAGGCTCTTTTCAAGTAGGCAAAAGGCCTTTAACTGCTTTAAGCTTTATACGACTAGTGCCTCGTATCGTTTCCGTGATAAATACTCAGGTAACTTTCATATCTTGAGATGGCAATTTCGCCTTCATTAACGGCTTCAATAACTGCGCATCCTGGTTCGTTAACATGGCGGCAGTTGTTAAAACGGCAATTATGCGACGTTTCGAAAATCTCCCTGAAAAAATGACCAAGCTCTTCTTTTTCAATATCAATTACACCTAACTCACGAATCCCGGGCGTATCTACGATGAAACCACCCTGCGGCAATTCGAACATTTCGGCAAATGTTGTGGTATGCTGCCCTTTATCGCTCCAGTCTGACACTTCACCTGTTCTTAAATCGCGATCGGGCAACAAAGCATTAATCAAACTCGATTTACCTACGCCCGAATGACCTGAAATCAAGGTAATTTTATCGGTAATCAACTCCTGAATAACCGGGATATTAATTCCCTTTAAAGCTGATACCTCGTAACAGGCATAACCTATATTTTGATAAATATCTTTAAATTCCTGAAGAATCTCCAGTCCCTCTTTACTAAACAGATCGAGTTTATTGAATACCAAAACTGCTGGTACATCATAGGCTTCGGCAGTAACCAAAAAACGATCAATAAAGCCCAAAGAGGTACGCGGCGAAGCTAAAGTAACCACCAGAATGGCCATATCTAAATTAGCGGCCAAAATCTGCGCCTGCTTGCTCAGGTTTATCGATTTGCGGATGATGTAGTTTTTGCGGGGCAGCATTTCATTAATCAGGCCCTGATTGCTATCCCTTTCCAGCTCAAACTTCACCCGGTCGCCAACCGCAATCGGGTTGGTGGTTTTAATACCCTTAATCCTGAACTTGCCTACAATGCGGCAATCGTAACGCTCGCCATTATCGGCCAGCACGTTATACCAACTTCCTGTAGATTTAATAACTAATCCCTGCATATTTGCCGTAAAGGTATGAATATGATTTCATTGGTAGAAGCCGCCGGTAAGGATAAAAATTCGGGCATTAGTCCGCCTTTACCGCCGAAAGCAGAAACACAGGCTACATTTTCTCCACATATTGCGCAATACACTAAATATCTTACATAAATACAACGCTTTAAAAGTCAAAAAACCTAAATTTGCCACAACAAAAATTAAAATATAATGAGTTTCAGAATAGAACACGATACCATGGGCGAGGTGCAGGTGCCTGCCGACAAATACTGGGGTGCACAAACCGAACGCTCACGCAATAACTTTAAAATCGGCCCAGAAGGTTCGATGCCAAAAGAAATTATCCATGCTTTTGGATACCTGAAAAAAGCAGCAGCGCTTGCCAATACCGAACTTGGTGTGCTTTCGGCCGATAAAGCTGAATTAATTGCAAAAGCCTGCGATGAAATTATTGCCGGCCAATTGGATGATCAGTTTCCATTGGTGATCTGGCAAACCGGTTCTGGTACGCAAAGTAACATGAACGGAAACGAAGTGATTGCAAACCGTGCACACGTTATTAACGGTGGTGCGCTGGCTGATGATAAAAAAGTACTTCACCCGAATGATGATGTAAATAAATCGCAGTCATCAAATGATACCTACCCAACTGCAATGCACATTGCAGCCTATAAATTAACCGTAGAAAATACTATCCCGGGCTTAACCCATTTAAGAAACGCTTTGGCTAAAAAGGTGGAGGAGTTTGCCGGAATTACCAAAACCGGACGTACCCACTTTATGGACGCTACGCCGCTTACCTTAGGGCAAGAATTTTCTGGTTATGTACAGCAGATTGATAACAGTATCAGGGCCATTAAAAATGCTTTGGTTATGGTTGCTGAGCTGGCTTTGGGTGGTACTGCAGTAGGTACCGGTTTAAATACCCCGAAAGGATATGATGTTTTAGTGGCTAAAAAAATTGCTGATTTAACGGGTTTACCTTTCGTTACTGCGCCAAATAAATTTGAAGCTTTAGCTGCACACGATGCCATGGTTGAACTTTCTGGCGCTTTAAAACGTACTGCCGTTGCTTTAATGAAAGTAGCTAATGATGTACGTATGTTGAGCTCTGGCCCACGTTGCGGTATTGGCGAAATTGTTATTCCGGATAACGAACCAGGATCATCTATCATGCCGGGTAAAGTTAATCCAACCCAGCCTGAGGCCTTAACGATGGTATGTGCCCAGGTAATTGGTAACGATGTAGCCGTTTCAGTAGGGGGCATGTCAGGTCATTTCGAGCTGAATGTGTTTAAACCATTAATTGCGGCTAACGTATTGCAATCGGCACGTTTAATTGGCGATGCCTGCGTTTCTTTCACCGATAAATGTGCAGAAGGAATTACCGCTAACTTGCCGGAAATTGAAAAACATTTGCAAAATTCGTTAATGCTGGTTACCGCATTAAACCCACACGTGGGTTACGAAAACGCAGCAAAAATTGCGAAGAAAGCGCATAAAGAAAATAAAACTTTAAAAGCAGCAGCTGTAGAACTAGGCCTGTTAACCAACGAACAGTTTGATGAGTGGGTTCGTCCGGAAGATATGGTAGGTAGCTTGAAATAAACTAAAGAAGATCGCCATTCCCGCCTGTGTGGGAATGGCTTTTCAGTTAAAATATATTTACAGGTCTAAATCAACATGGCTAATTAAACAACAGACAAAAATGACTTCAATACTTAATGTACTCATGAGCCTGCTATCTGTTATCGCGCCATGCCTCGTATTTGGAACCTGCTGCTATTTTTTAACCAAAAAAAAATCAGTTGAAGCAGTTTTAATGACCATTGGTTCAGGAATTGGCATACTGATACACTTATTTTATCTCCTGATACCATTTTGGATTAGCAGCAACAATATCCCTTACACTGAAATTTCAAAATATTACACGTTAACGGGTATTATTGGTGCCTTAGCCAGTCTTTGTTTTGCAGTAGGTTTTCTGCTTTTGATACACAACTCCGTTAAAAAGAACAATGTATTCCATGATCAGTTCCCTAAGCGCAACGATTAAAACACCATGAACAAACTGCATCCCCGTTTAAGGTATTTCTACACTATCCTTTTTACATTATCCATCTTACAGATCGCTTGTAGCCCAAGGCCTAATATCCAGGGCAAAGGCGAAGCATTTATGCAGGGCGTTTGGAATGAAGATTCAGTCGCTTTTAGCAATAAACTGAGCAATTACACCCAACACCATTTCAAAATTACCTGCGATTCGGTTTATATCGATCTGGTTACCCACAGTAAGGTTAATTTTTACGAAGATTCCTGCTACAACAACGGCATCTGGAAAGAATATGCAAAAGGTGTTTACGCGGTAAGGGGCGATACTTTAATTATAGGCGCAACCTTTACCCATGCCAATTATAAACAAAAAATATCAGGCTGTTATCGAATTGGCCGGTACGAAAAAAACTTCCTGATTAAAAAACGTTCGGCAGATAGCCTTACGCTCGAAAGCATAAACGATCAACGCGAAATCAAAATGACGTTGAAAGAAAAAGTTACCTGCATCCAAAAAGAACTATAGAATGATCTTAACATCCATTAGAAAAAAACTAGCTGCAGCTATAATCGTAGGATTTTTAGCTTACACACCTGCACAGGTAAGTGCCTGGGGCACTATTGGACACCGGGTGGTTGGCGAAATTGCCGATAGTTACCTAAAAGCTAAAACCCGCAAAGCCGTTCAGGATATTTTAGGTTACGAAACCCTGGCCATGTGCGCCAATTGGGGCGATTTTATCAAATCAGATTCGACCTACAATTACATGTACAACTGGCACTTTGTTAACCTGCCAGCCGGATTGAACAAGGAAGGCGTATTTAATTTCCTGGAAACCGACAAATCGGTAAGCTTATATACCAAAATCCCTGATTTAATTGCCGTTTTAAAGAAAGCAGGTAGCACGCCTGATGAAAAGAAACTAGCATTGCGCATGTTGGTACACCTAGCTGGTGATTTATGCCAACCCATGCACGTAGCGCGTAAAGAAGATTTGGGTGGTAACCGCATTTCAGTATTGTGGTTTAACGAAAAATCGAATATCCACCGCGTTTGGGATGAGCAGCTAATTGAATACCAGCAATTAAGCTATACCGAATATGCTAAGGCCATCAATCATGCTTCGGCGGTTCAGCTTTACAACTGGCAAAATACCAGTTTAAAAGATTGCATTTTCGAATCGTACAACATTTGCAACAAAATTTACGACACCACTAAGCCCGATGCTAAATTAAGCTACCGTTACAACTTTGATTGGGTAGATACACTTAATAATCAATTGTTAAAAGGCGGTGTGCGCTTAGCCAAAATGCTAAACGATATTTACGGCTAATTATATAGAATTTCGAATTTGAGTGCTCCGGTTATAAAAAAAGCTGGAGCATTTTTTTTGTAGCGTATTGCCTAACCCACTCGTTTTAAGGTAAACAAACTAAAAAACGTGATGAAAAAACTACTCTTAATTTTGACCTTATTCCTGGCATTAGGCTGCAAAAAGAAAAATGATGAAGCTAATGTTGATATTACAAGATACAACTGGCCATTAGAATCGGCAATGGTTAATCCGGCAATACAGATTAACGGCAGTACAGTAACCAATTTTAAAACTGATAAAGATGATTCATCATGCCTCAACAGCAATTATACTTTAAGATTTTCAGCAAATGGATCTTATGCCTTTACTTCTACCGGAGCATTATGTGATATGATTTCTTTTCATAAAGCCAAATGGACTAAAAACGGAAATGAAATTACATTGAATACGGGCTTTGGCAACGATGAAACTGTAATTTTAAATGGCAAAACCATTACTCAAAAACAAACTTTCGAAAGAGATGGTAAAACCTATACGGTAACTTACTTATTTGTGGCAAAGTCTAAATAATTTTGAAATCATCATGAGGTAATACCAAAAAAAGAATAATATTGCACAGAATAGCCTTAAAACTATTAAGAACCTGATATTATGAGAATTTTAATGGTATGCCTGGGCAACATTTGCCGGTCGCCACTGGCAGAAGGCATTATGCGCCACCTAACTGAGAAACAAAACCTGAACTGGGAAATCGCCTCAGCAGGTACCGGCAACTGGCACATTGGCCAGGCACCCGATCACAGAAGTATAGCAGCCGCCAAAGCCTTTGGTTACGACATCAGTAAACAACGCGCGCAACAATTTAACCAAAGCATGTTTAGCCAATACGATTTGATTTTGGTTATGGACAGGAATAATTTGAAAGATGTTAAAAGTTTGGCCAGAACCGAAGCAGAAGAAAAAAAGATTCAACTTTTTCTAGATAACGACGAAGTTACAGACCCTTATTGGGATAATGCCCTATTTGCCCCGGTTTGTAAGCAGGTCGAAGCAAGATGTTTAGAAATTATCAAACAACTTTCTTAATTTTAGCTTTCACTATAACAACACACACTAGCCAAATCGAAAATGAAAAAATTCCTTTCACTGTGCTTATTAATTGCAACCGTTATTTTATTTCAGGCATTTACCGCAGTAAAAAAGCCTGCAAAAGTCCTGGTTTTTTCGAAAACCAAAGGTTTTAGGCACGGTTCTATCGGGGTGGGCAAAACAACCATCCAAAAACTGGGCTTAAGCCACAATTTTGAAGTAGACACTACCGAAAATGCCGATGTTTTTACAGAAGCAAACCTTAAGCAATATGCTACAATCATTTTTCTAAGCACCACAGGCGATGTATTAAACGATGCCCAGCAAGCGGCATTCGAAAGGTATATCCAGGCAGGTGGTGGTTATGTAGGGATCCACGCGGCAACCGATACAGAATACGATTGGCCATGGTATGGAAAACTTGCTGGAGCTTATTTTACCAGTCACCCGGCAATACAGGATGCCAGATTTGTAATTAAAGATAAAAACCATCCATCAACCAAATTTTTCACTGATTCGGTTTGGTTGCACAAAGATGAGCTTTATAACTTTAAAGATATCAACCCCGATATTAAAGTTTTAATCACCCTGGATGAGAAATCTTACAAAGGTGGTAAAAACGGTGCTTTCCATCCGTTTAGCTGGTACCACAATTTCGATGGTGGCCGGGCATTTTACACTTCGATGGGGCATACTAACGAAGCATGGGCAGAAGAAAAATTCTTAAACCACCTTTGGGGAGGCATAGAATATGCTATAGGCAAACAAAAGAAACTGGATTACAGTAAAGCAAAATCTAAACTGCTTTAAGCCAAAAAAAACGCCTGCTAATTAAGTTTGACAGGCGTTTTTTTTTTAAAAGAACAATTGCGATAAAACGTTGCTTGCACTTGGTGCAGCAGGTTTTAACGAAGTAAATTTCGCCAATTGAGCAACGGTTAAGGCTGTACCCAATTTAGATTTTAAACCAGCATACAATTTACCGAATTTGCTCGTATAAGCGGCAGGATCTGTTTTCTGTGTAGCCATGATAGTGGCTTTCTGCACCAAAAAATCTTTAATAATGGTAGTTACAGTTGGTTTTTGCGCCGGAGTTAAACTCAATGCAGGCGTAAGCTTGCCTAGAATGCTCGAGGTTAAGCTATTGGCATCAAAGCCACTTGCAGCAGCCGCGGCCGTTCCAACCTTATTTAAAATACTCTGAGCGTTCGAGCTTAAGTTTAAACCCAATACCAGGGCTGATAAGATCAATAGTTTCTTCATTTCTAAAATAATTTATTAACCTAAATATAGAACTAATACAACTATTAAGAATGAATTTTTAATTAAGTTTTGTTTTTTTAATGTTCACCAGGTAAATATAGTTGAGCATACAGAAAGAAGCCATGGCTCCGAAAGTATGCCACAGGAAATGGGTGCCTATTGTAAATATCTCCCATTTATCAGCAATGCGGAAAGTAAGGGCAAATATGAAGGCAATTAATGCAAACCCAACCCATTTGCCATTTTTCCAGTCGGTTTTTACCAAATAGCCAAACACAGGGAATAATACCAGGGCGGCCATAAATGCATAGTTTATGTTAATAAATACTTGAAAATCGCCATGACTAAAGAGTTGCCGCACATAAAACTGAAAAAAGGCATACACAGCCACAATTAAAACCGCAAAATACCACCTGGTTAGTTTAGCTAAAAAGTAAACTCCGGCCGAAAGGCAAAGCAGCATAATTGGCATCCAGTCCATCAGAATAAATACTGGCCAGCGTCTTAAACCATGATAGGTTGTTCCGCCAATACCTCCGATAAAAAGTAATACCAAAGCACCGCTTAAAAATTTATGCTGACTAAAATTCCCGCGCAATTTAAGAGTCCAGTATAAAGCAATTGCCAAAAAGAACGCACTGGTTATCGTATTAAAAGGCTCAGGAAAAAACTGGCTAAGGTTTGTTTCGGTATATATGGTACCTCCGTCTGGAGGAATCTGGAGCATGGAAATCATAGTAGGTAAACGCATCATAAAATTAAATGTTTGAGGCCCGTATGTAACGATCAAGATGGAAAAATAATTTGGCAATTAGATGAGCAACCGGTTAAATATTAGTTAATTCTAATCGCTCAACCGTTATTTTATGTATTTTAGTCAGCCTAAGCAACAACCAATATGAGACCTTTATTGATTCTATTTTTATTTCTTTCGGCAGCAACCTATGCCCAAAACCCGCCCAAACCTTATGGGGCACTACCTTCTAAACGTCAGCTGGCATGGCACGATACTGAAGTATACGGTTTAATCCATTTTACCCCCACTACATTCGAAAATAAAGAATGGGGATTTGGCGATGCCGATCCGAAAACATTTAACCCAACCGATTTTAACGCCGATCAGATTATCCAAGCCGCAAAAGCAGGAGGTTTAAAAGGCATTATCCTAGTAGCTAAACACCATGATGGCTTTGCTTTGTGGCCAACCAAAACAACCCGTTATAACATCAGCCAAAGTCCTTTTAGAGGTGGTAAAGGCAACCTGGTTAAAGAAGTTGAGCAGGCCGTACGCAAAAATGGCTTAAAGTTTGGCGTATATTGTTCGCCATGGGACCGGAACAATGCCCTTTACGGAACGGATAAGTATCTGGCCATTTACCAGGCCCAGTTAAAAGAACTGTACAGCAATTTTGGTGCACTTTTTATGAGCTGGCATGATGGTGCAAATGGTGGAGATGGTTATTATGGCGGAGCAAGAGAAAAGCGTTCGATCGACAACACCACTTATTACGACTGGAACAACACCTGGGCCATTACCCGTAAAATGCAACCTATGGCAAACATATTTAGCGATATTGGTTTAGATATCCGCTGGGTAGGAAACGAAGACGGGCACGCAGCCGAAACAAGCTGGGCTACTTTTACCCCAATGGCACCTGATGGGAAGAGTGTTGCCGTTCCGGGACAAGCCAATTACCCGCAAAGCCCGGAAGGCATCAGAAATGGTAAATTCTGGATGCCGGCAGAGTGTGATGTTCCGCTGAGAAAAGGTTGGTTTTTCCACGCCAACGAAAAACCTAAAAGCCCTGAAACACTTTTTGATTTATATTTAAAAAGCGTTGGTCGCGGTGCCGGTTTAGACCTTGGTTTAGCTCCCGATACCCGTGGACAGCTCCATGCCGACGATGTTGCCTCGCTAAAAACCTTCGGCGATATGGTTAAACATACCTTTGCCAATAATCTGGCTAAAAATGCAAAACTAAAACTGAGCAATAGCAGGGGTGGCAAATACAATGCAGCTGCATTATTGGATAATAACAAAGCAACCTATTGGGCTACAACAGATCAGGTGCACGAAGCTACAATTGAACTCAATTTACCCGCTTCAAAAACTTTCGACATCATTAGCCTCCAGGAATATATTCAATTAGGACAACGAATTGAAGCCTATACCGTTGAGATTTTTGAAAACGGAGCGTGGAAAAAGGTTTATGATGGAACCAGTATAGGTGCCAAAAGATTAATTCAACTCGATGCGGCGGTTACCACAAATAAAGTGAAAATCAACATCACCAAATCGCCTGTTTGCATTACTTTAAGCGAAATAGGTCTTTACAAAAAAACCGCTTAATCGCGGTTAAATTCGCTTGTGCTGGCTTCACCACGAATGATATTCACCTCGTCGGTAAGCTGCTCAATTTCATCACGGTATCTTGATGTTTCTTCCTGGTATTCGCGATGTAAAAGTTCAGAGATTTTGATGGCCAGATTGGTAATCTTACCATCAAAATCTCTTCTATAGTTTTCCTTCCTTTCGAGTTTGAGCTTCTTCATTTCGGCAACAATCTGTTTATTCTTGCGCCATACCTGTATGCCATATTGTTCAATCATCTTTACCTTTTCAGCTTTCGAAAGATCTTTTGGAATTGAATAGACTTTATTAAAATCGGAAATATTGAGGTCAAAGGCAAACTGTAGCTTGTAAAACTTCCTGTTCTGATAATTTGGCGTAAGGATTAAAACCGCAGCGGCAAAGATCACAACAATCATACTTGATAACCCATACTGTAAGCCAGAAGTGATTTTATAGCTCCCTAACTTTTCATTAAAAAGCAAATAACAAATTACAAAGCCCGAAACCAGTCCGCCAATATGTGCGCTGTTATCTACGTTACCACCTATGCCATTTAAAAGCATAAGGACGGTTACGACAATAGTACTGATCAAAAGTGCACGACTTGCATTCTTTTCGAATGCCTTACTCACACTTAAGGCCATAAAAGCGCCAAAAATACCCATAATGGCTCCTGATGCACCGGCCATAAAACCAAATTTATGGAAAATGATGCTCACCAAACCGCCACAAATACCACTTAAAAGATAAGTAACCAGAAATTTAACTGAGCCCAATTTATGCTCAACCATAAGGCCAATATAAATGAGTGCGTAGAGATTAAAAAACACATGCCAGATACTTAAATGAATAAACTGATGTGTAATTAAACGCCAGAGCTGGCCTTCTAAAACCAATTCTCGGCTGTTTGCCCCCAGGTTTAAGTAAGCATTTGTAATTACCTCCGAAACAATCGCATCTTCACTACGGAGTTTAAATACAATGGTGACAAATACAAGGGTTATTACATAATAGATAATATTTAAAATTACCAGAATAGGTGTAACCAGATAGCCCTTTTGAGGTAGAAAAAGATAAAGGATGTTTTTAATCTTATTCTTTGCCGTTAGCGGAGCTTTCTCGAAATAGGTATCATCCTGTGTGGCAATTAAGGTATGGAATGCGGCCAGACTTTCGCTCCAAACATCCTGCAAGTGGAATTGAACGTATTCAAATTCATTAAAAAACTTCTCCAGATTGAGGTCGTTTTTCCCGTAATCGTTAAAAAGCATCTGAATACCTACGCACTCGCTTTTTACTACGGCAAAATTGCCATGAATACGAATAGAAACCTCTTCAGTGTACGATTGAAAAGAGATTGGTGTATAAGCTATAATCCCGGTTTTGGAAATGTGGCTTAATTTCCAGCCCAGGTTTTCAATTACCTTACGGGCAATAATTAAATATTTATCGGCCGGAAAATCGGCCAAAGGGATATATTTTTCAATTTTAGGCGAGTAACCCCAACTGATTGCCATAGAGCGCTAGTTTTTTTTCGCCTCTAATATAATATATGGAGATAGATTTTTGCTCTCGAATGGAATAATCTTCGTAAATATTTTTCCTGCTAACCACACTGCTTTCTTGAAAACACGCACACCAGCTGATTTTTGGTCTTCGTTTTCGAGCCAAACACTAAAACGGCCAAAGTAGCCCGATTTTACTTCTTTCAACCCTGCGTCTTCGCAAATTTTCTGAAGCAATACCGGATTCATGCTGTCGATATTGTGTTTATCGTAGTTCTCTTTATCGAAATTCTTCTGGAACCAGCCATTTACCGCTTTAAAATTAGGCAAGGTGATAAATAAAGTTCCTCCGGGTTTTACAAAGGCAATGTGGCGGTTAATAATATCGGCTGTATCGTTAAAATGCTCAATTAAACCGCAGCTGAGTACCAGGTCGTATTGTTTTTCGGGCGTGTAATTAAACAAATCTGTTTCAATGATGTGGATATCCTTTTCAGTCAATTCATTTTTTTCCAACAGCTCTTTTACAACAGGCGGATGTACAAAATAATCCAATAAGGTAACATCCAGTTTGAAATATTTTTTTAAAAACACTGCATAGTATCCCGGAAAACCACCCAATTCTATAGCCGTTTTAACCTGGTTTTGCTGAATTACATCAGCCAGCTGGCGATGAAACAAATAGTTTGATGGTAGCCGAACCGCAAGTCCTTTTTTACTTTCCCAATAATTTACCCAAAAAGCCCTGTCGGTTAATAAATTTGCCATATTTTAAAAATTCCAGCTCCAAAGAAACGGAAAAATTTGGTTAACTGCCTAAAATGGTTAATTGTTTAAATCGGTTAACTGTTTAAACTGTGAAAGCTTTCGATTGCTTGATTGTTAAATTGGATTCATTGCTAAGTTGATGCAAGTTGGTTAATCGTTGAAATTGGTTAATTGTTTAAACTGTGAGAGCATTCTATAGCTTTATTGTCGGTTGCCAGCAAGCTAACAATCCGACAATAAAACAATCTTTCCTCACCATACCCGATTAACCCTACTTCAAATCTTTCAAAATCTCAGCAACGGCTTTTTCCAATTGCGGATCTTTATCAGCCAGGCGGTCTTCGAAGGTATTTTTCACAAAAATATCGGGCTTAACGCCTTCTTTTTCTATGTTTTTACCATCCATGGTATAACAACCCCACGATGGTAAACGGTATGAAGAACCATCTACCAAACCTTTGGCTGAAGTAAAAATAATCCAGCGATAGGTTTCCGTACCGATTATCTTACCCAGTTTTAACTGTTTAAAGCCAGCTGCAGTCATTTCGGCATCACTTAACGATTGCTCGTTAATTAACAGTACTATCGGCTTCGCAGCTGGGCCAAAATTACTTTGTGGTGCCAATTTCCCGCCACGGTATTTCCATTGCAGGTATGGACGCTGAGAAAGGAATTTCAACACATCATCGTGCACATTACCTCCGGTATTGTAACGAAGGTCTAATATAATGGCCTCCTTATTTTCTTCCTGAGCCACCATATCAAGCAGGAAAGTTTCCAGCTCTCCGGTACCCATATTTTTCATGTACGAATAGGCAATACGGTTATTGCTCCATTTATCTACATTTTTATGGTTTTGGGTAATCCATTCATCGTACAGGTTACCTCTTAAAGCACCGGTACTTTCGGGATGTACATTTACGAAAACCTGCTTGCCATTTCGGTTAAAGGTCAGGGTCATTTCGCGATCTAAAGAAGGTTTACTGAAATAATAATCGCGGTCTATGTTTTCATCTACCTTAACTCCGTTTACTTCTATTAAAATATCGCCAGCTAAAATATTTGTACCGGTGTGGGCAGCATTACTTTTAGCTACAATACGCGCTACTTTTAACGGATTTTCATCGTCGAAGATAATTCCGGTTTCATTGGTTACATAGGTTAAGTTTTTACGCTCTTCGGCTCCCAAACTATTAAAGCCCATGTGCGATGAGTTGAGCTCTCCAAGCATATCGTTTAACAGGATGCGCAGGTCACTGCGGTTATTTACATAGGGCAAATAAGCGGCATAACGGTTTTTCATTTTATCCCAGTCTACCCCGTGAAATTTCTCATCGTAGAAATTTTCATCAAGCCCTACCCAGGTTTCATAAAACATCTGGTTAAACTCGGCATTTAAGTTCCTGGTAAATTTGTAGCCATGGTCTACCCTATCCAGCTTATTGGCCTCTAAAGTATACTTGTTAATTACTCCCCGCGTTAACACAAAAAACTTATCACCAGCCTGAATCAGTGAATAATCGCCACCATCAGCTACTTTTTCGGTTTTATTGGCTTCAAAAGGCTCAATAGTAGTACGGTACAAACCCGGAGCACCGCCTTCATGGTTAGAAGAATAAAACACATAGGTTTTATCGCCTTTGGCATAAGCATCCGTTCCATACTGACCACCAAAAGAAGGCCCAACCAACTCAATCCTATCCAGAATATCCTGGGTATTAATGGTAATTATGTTTGCTGGTTTTGGCGTAGGCTTAACCTCTGTTTTCTTTTTGGCCGTATCTGTTTTTGCCTTTTTATCATTTTGAGTCGCCGGATTAAGCTTTACTTCTGTAGTAGCAGGTTTGGTTTCTTTAAAGAGGTCGTCAAATTTATCCGAACGGAAAGGCTCTCCGTAATTATCTAAAGCCATGCGGTAAATATGGGCATTAGACATACCCGTAGGGTACGAAGGCTTGGTACGTGCACTCGTAAAGAAAATGTATTTCCCATCTGGCGACCATGTCGGGCCGGTTTCGGTAACACCTGTATTGGTTAAATTAATGGTTTTATTCCCCTTAATGTTGTGTACTACAATATCCTGCTCAAAATTGCGGTAAACAGTAAAAAGTACATATTCATCGTTGGGAGAAAAACTTGGTGCGGCACTTTGCAAAGCCCAAAACTCATCGGTTACCAGTGTTTTGCTTTCAAAATTTTTAAGGTCAATTAGTTTCAGTTCATTTCTACCGCTTAAATAAACGCCAATGGTTTTGGTCTTATTCAAGGTAATATCGCGATTATTTGCCCTGTCTTTCGTTAATTGCTTTATCGTTCCTTTGCCGTCTCCGGTTATGGTAAACCAGTTTTGATAGCCGTTAGCCGTCTGACTAAATAAAATCGTTTTGTTATCGGCCAGCCACTTGCATTCCATTGCGCGCTCGCCACTGTTGGTTATTTTGCGGATAAACTTCCCATCAGCATCGCTTACAAAAACTTCGCCACGCGAAATGAAAGCCATTTTTTTGCCATCGGTTGAAACATCAAATGCCGAAATATTGCCCCGCACATCATACTCCTGCTCTTTGCTCAACACCTGGTTGCGAGATGTACTGATGTTTACTTTTTCCGTTTTCTTCGTTGCAACATCGTAGGTGTACAACTGATAATCTTTTTCAAATACTACGGTAGTTCCGTTTGCAGCAACGAACGGACGTTTAATAGAGGTATCGAAATTCGTGAGTCCTGTTTTTTTACCCCCGATAAAGGTATAGAGATTGTATTCGTCGTTTCCCTCATCCGATACAAAAAACACATTTCCCTTCTGGTCTACACTGGTCCAGAAATCTTTGCCAATATAATCGGTATAACGTTTATAGTTTTTTGTTTTCGGGTTATAAGACTGGATATCGGGATTGTAAGCTCCTTTGTAATGTTTACGGTTGGCAAAGCGCATACTTTCCCAGGTATCGCTAAAGAACAACTCCCCACCTGGCGATTCGGCGATGTGGTGTGTAGTGTTAAAGTAATTGTTGAATAAGCGCACCGCCGTACCTCCGTTTATATTTACTTTATAACTCGAAAAAGAATTGTAGCGTCCAGAGGTAAAATAAATGGTTTTCGAATCCCAGCTCCAGTTATCAACCTCATCCGACGCATCGTTAAAGGTTAACTGTTTAATATCCCCACCGGCAACAGGCATCAGGTAAACATCGTAATTACCAAACTGGTTAGATGAAAATGCCAGCCACTTTCCATCAGGAGATATTTTAGGATTAATTTCTTCGCCCTGCATGGCTGTAATGCGCGATGCCACACCGCCTTTTACAGGAACTTTCCAAATATCGCCATCGTAGCTAAATACTATTGTCTGTGCATCGGGCGTTAAAGCTGGATATGCAGCAAAATAAGTTTGGTTTTGGCCAAATGAATGCGCCGGCCATAAAAAAGCCAGGGCTGCAAGTGATTTTAGTAAGGATTTAATCATGATTAAGTTAGTTTGGCTCCGGAAAGACAGTCCTTTTTTGATAAAAGGCATGCCTAACCTTTAGAACGGTAAAATATGTGGATGAAATTACGCAACAGATTTTATAATCGTAAACAATAAAATGTATTTTTGATTGATTTGAAAGTAGTACACCTAAATACCTATGATGGAAATGGTGGAGCAGGCCGTGCCTGCTTACGCCTGAGCAATGCTTTAAAAGCCAGTGGAATCGATTCAAAAGTATTGGTTTACTATAAATTTGGGCAAAACCCCAAAATAGACACTTTTAGTAAATCGCCTTTGCAAAAAGCCAGGGCCGTTTACAATATCTTATCAGAAAGGTATTTTTCAAAATGGTTAAGCAAATCGGTAAAAACACCCTTTAGTTTGCAATGGTTTGGCCGTTCGGTTATCAACCATCCCGATGTTAAAAATGCCGATATTATCCACTTACATTGGGTTAACCACGGTTTTCTGAACCCTAAATTTTTAGCGCAGCTGGATGAGCTGGAAAAACCTATTGTGTGGACTTTCCATGATAGCAATGCTTTTACCGGCGGCTGCCACGTGCGCTATGGCTGCGAGCATTTCCACCAGCAGTGTGGGAATTGCCCGATTTTAAAAATCAGTGGCAAGCATGATATTTCGCATAAAACCTGGATGAGGAAACAGAAGGCCTACACCGAATTAAATTTTCATATTGTAGCGCCGAGCAAGTGGATGGCAGCATCGGTAAAATTCAGCAGTTTGCTGGGCACCAGAAAAACCACCGTTATTCCGAACACCATCGAAACCAAAATTTTTAAGCCTTATGTAAAGGCCGAAGCAAAAAAAATCCTGAAAATTAATCCAGATAAATTTGTACTGATGAGTGGCTTTATGCCCTCAAAAAACGATAAGCATAAAGGAACACCTTATTTAATAGAAGCATTAGAAATTTTAGCGCGCCGTTCCGGCATTCAAAAAGAAAATATTGAGATTGTTATTTTCGGCAATAAGGAGAATGCCGAAATGCCCGAATTCCCGTTTAAAACTACTTTTTTGGGCACCATCAATAAAGATGACCATTTGGCCAAATGCTATTCAGCAGCTGATGCTTTTATCACCCCCTCGCTGGAAGATAATTTGCCCAACACCGTAATGGAAAGTCTGGCCTGTGCCACTCCGGTGGTGGCTTTTACTACAGGTGGCATTCCGGATATGGTTAAACACATGCAAAACGGTTATCTGGCCGAATACCAGAATGCCGAAGATCTGGCTAATGGTATTGAGTGGCTTTACCACCGCCCCAATAAAGATGAGATTCAAAAAGCTGCACGGTTAAGCATCCTCACCGATTTTTCGGAAGAAGTAATTGCTGCAGAACATATTCATTTGTACGAAACTTTGATTGATTTACAGCCGAAATAACCGCTAGAAATTACCTTTCAGCTTAGCATATAATATGGACCCATTCAAAATGTTTGGCCAATTTCATTTTCACTGACAGTAAACAAAAATTACACAATCTTTATTAAATTTACTCCAATCCAAAAAACCCAACCCTTGCCAAAATTAACTGTCATTACCATTGTGTACAATAACGTTCGTGATATTGAACGTACCTTAAAATCTGTTTTAAACCAGACTTATAAAAAAATAGAATATATCGTAATTGATGGTGCCTCCACTGACGGAACGCTGCAGGTGGTTGAACAATATAAAGACCAGATTTCGAAAATCGTATCTGAGCCCGACAAAGGTATTTATGATGCCATGAACAAAGGCTTGGCCCTGGCTACTGGCGACTATGTGCTTTTTATGAATTCGGGGGATGAAATATACGACTTGCATACAGTGGAAGAAGTTTTTGCCAGTTCACCAGGCGCGGATATTTATTATGGCGAAACCGAAATGTACAATGATAACTGGGAAAGTTTAGGCCGCAGAAGACACGAAGCTCCCGAAAAATTTGACTGGACCAGCTTTAAATACGGCATGAATATCAGTCATCAGGCCATTTATATCCGCCGCAGCATTATTGTGCCTTACGATTTAAATTATAAATACAGCTCAGATATCGATTGGATTATCAAAGCAGCTAAAAAAGCCTCCAATATCGTAAATGTACACCGTTATGTAGCCAAATATCTGGTTGGTGGCATGAGTAAGAAAAAACACCGCGAAAGTTTAAAAGAGCGGTTTAATATCTTTAGCAAATACTATGGTTTATTACCTAACATCTTCAACCACGTGGTTATTGCGGGCAATTTAGCTTTGTATTTTGTTAAGCACCGAAGAACTAATGATTAGCCCTTTCATTGCATCAGCGCAATGCTGAACTTGTTTCAGCATCTATAAATTTTATTTGGATTTATCCAACGATTTCATCTAAAATAGATATCAAAACGTTTCGACAGGCTCAAGGTGACAAGTGCCCATTTAAATCAACCATAATAATCGCAATCTCAACTTTCTAAAAACAATAACTTCCCCAAACTGTCTTTAATACATACCTATTAAAAACAGAAAAGATTATGGGACGATTAAGTAACCGCATTATTGCTGTTCTTTCAGAAAGTGGATTTGAAGAAGTAGAATTAACAGAACCCGTAAAAAGGTTAAAAGAAGAAGGCGCAACTGTTCACATCATCTCCTCAAAAAGCGGTAAAATAAAAGCCTGGGATCACGATCATTGGTCGATAGAAGTAGATGTGGATAAAACCATTTCAGAAGCAAATGCCGATGATTACAACGGCTTACTTTTACCGGGCGGGGTAATTAATCCAGATCAGCTGCGTGTTAATGCCGATGCCCTCGCTTTTGTAAAGTCTTTCTTTGCCGATGGTAAACCTGTTGCCGCTATTTGCCATGGACCACAAACGCTGATTAATGCAGATGTAGTTCAGGGTCGCAAAATGACTTCTGTTAAAAATATTTCACAGGATTTAATCAATGCAGGTGCCTTATGGTCTGACGAGGAAGTTGTAGTAGACCAGGGTTTAGTTACCAGCCGTACGCCAGAAGACTTACCCGCATTTAACGATAAAATTGTAGAGGAATTTGCCGAAGGAGTTCACGAAGGCCAGCATGCCTAAAAATTTTGGACGCTCTTTCTAGATTCACTCAAAAACGGTTGGTAATTTTACCAGCCGTTTCTTGTTTAAAGTTTAACCTGTCTGATAATATTTTTAATGTTCAGTTCAATAATATCGGTCATGGTATTGCACTTCAGGTAGTTGGCATCTTTAAAATAATCGCTCATGCCCTGTTTCAGCATAGCAATATTTTCGGGTGTAGTTAGCTCCTCTTTGTTAGATACATCCCTCAAATCAGTTAAACGGTGGCGCTCGCTCCTAACCCGATGTACGATAGAAGATCTTTCTTCCTGCTGATATTGCAGCACCGTTTTATCGGTAAGCTGCTCCATACTCATTTTTACATAAGGCAGGTTCTCTTTAAAAAACTGCGGCAGGTAAACCTTCAGATTCCCTTCGTAAAACTGCTGATCAAAGTCGATTGCCCTGATACGGAACTGAATATCATCAAAATCGGGTGTAATCTGAACTACAAAATTATAGGCCCTCATATCGCCCAAAAGCATAATTAAACAACGCTCGTTAAACTTTACAAACTCTTTTGCTATACGTGTTGGGTTAAATTCGGGTGCATACAACTGTCCTTTGGTAAATACATCACCGGGGATACCTGCAATATGCTCTTCTACCAGCGTATCACCATCTACCAGATAATTAACCTGATTAGGCGACAGTATTTCTTCCATCTCCAGGCCATAAATACGCGAAGCATCAGCTTTTTTGATATAGAAATAATCGTAAACATCATTTAAGCGGTTTACAATCCTGATGCGGAACGGATGCGTATTCCCAAAAGTACAATATTCAATTTTATCGATGTATTTATGCTCTACAATACGCAAATTGCCCGATGCCTTTAAGTTTGCATAAACTTCTTTCAGCCCGTTATGCAGATTTTCAATTAAATCCTGGGCATAAATAGGTCCTTCCCAAAGCGAATCCTTGCCAAACTTATCCATTAACGGAAAAGCCTCGTTGAACTGCATCAAATCCTGATACGAAATAGGCAGCTTAGCCTCACGCTGGTAGGTACGCAAATATTTCTGCAAAGCAGGCGTTACCGGAAATATCGGTTTCTTTTTCGAAATTTTTACGTCGTTGTTTTCCATGCAAAGGCAATGTACAGTTTAAAAATTTAACCGCAAAGAACGCTAAGTTTTACGCTAAGCGAAACTAAATTGCGTACTTTGCGCCTATTTTCTTTGCGCACTTCGCGGTTAAGGCTTAGGGTAGCTAAATGGCAAGCCACTTAAATACCGGCTTATTCTGCGATAAGGGTAATTACCAGCGCCATGATCGGCAAACTGCACAATAATGGTATTCGTTTTCGGATCGACATACAAACGCTGCCCCAGCATCCCTTCGGCTGCGTAATCGCCATTTTCGCCAGCCTGCGGAATCCACCAGAGGTAATGATGGGCAGATTGCTGCCAACCTTTTGCCGAAGCGGGTTTTTCGGCACCAATCGTTACCGATTGTTCTACCCAAGCCTCCGGTACCACCTGCCGGCCATTGTATTTACCTTTATTTAAATACAATCGACCAATTTTAGCCAGATCGATAGCTGTAACCTGAAAACGGCTGGCGGTATTGGTTATTCCATTTACCTGATCTAAACCCCATGTAGCATTATACTCGGATCCTATCTTCTTCCAAAGATGTGATTCGAAATATTGGGTAACCGATTGCCCTGTTGCCTTTTTCAACACCCAACCCAATAAAATCGGATCGATACTCTTGTATTTCCAAACTGTACCGGGTTTATTCACCAGCTTCACTTTCATCAGCTCAGCCTGAACATCATCGGTATAATAATATTTAGCCTCATCAGAAAAGAAAGCCTTTAATATGCCTCCAATAGCATCCTGAAAATCCAGTCCGGATTTCATATCCAACAGATTTTTCAGTGTAATTTGTTCAAATGCAGGGTTAGCCTTTAACTCTGGTATGTAATCGGTCACCTTATCGCTTAAGTGCCTGATTTTTC
Source organism: Pedobacter ghigonis (assembly GCF_903166585.1). Taxonomy (GTDB): domain Bacteria; phylum Bacteroidota; class Bacteroidia; order Sphingobacteriales; family Sphingobacteriaceae; genus Pedobacter; species Pedobacter ghigonis. The sequence continues at coordinate 273,812 of NZ_CAESCM010000002.1, read as the reverse complement.
CTTCACTCAAAGCCTGGCCAATCATAATGGAAATCATGCTTTTTGCACCAGAAAATATAGTGGTTAAGGTGCTATCCCTATACCCCTTATCGTACCTTTCGTACAACACGCTATCATTTCTAATAACCAAAAAAGCATTAATTGTTCCGTTTTTCAGATAATCTTTTAAGGGAACCGATTGGTTTTTCCCGTCTAAAACATGAAGTGTATCCAGATCATTCCGCTGACTTGCCAGCCGGATAAAATGAAAAGCTGAATCACTTTTATGTACAATTTCCTGCGGAAAAACTTTATAAGTTTCGGCACCTGGTGTACGGTACTTTAATACTTTAAGCAGATATGGATGCCATAGGAATAACCCAAATAGGGATAAAAAAAAGGCGTAAATGAAAATTAAGAGTATTTTTTTGATGGTTTTCATTGCTTGCAGACATTATACCCATTAATACAATTTAGATATTAAGCCAACATTTAGATGGTTTAAGCTTCTAAATTTCGACCTTTCACGGCGGCTCTTGGTCCATTATCTTCCCTTTTATATTTCCACCTACGGTGACTCCACAACCAATAAGGCGGCGTGTCCCTTATCATATCTTCCAGGAAGCGGGTATGAAGTTCTGTAATTTCAAACTCAACAGTTGTTGTAGGGTTTAAACATATTGGCACACAATCTACTTCATAATAACCTCTTTTCAGGTAATTTATTTTGAGGTAAAAAATTGGCCGGTTTGTTTTTTTAGCAATCTTTTCTACTCCCAACTGAATGGCGCTTTCCTGGTTTAAAAAGGTCGTCCAGTAACTCGAATCTTCTCTTGTAGGTGCCTGGTCGCTACCAAAAGTAAACATGGTTGTTTCATTTTTGGTTGCTTGAATTGACCTTAATGTTTGTCGCATCGAAACCATGTGGTTACCAAAACGGCTTCGCATTTTAATAAACCAGTTATCAAAAGCTTCACTGCTCAATGGCTTGTAAATGGGATAATGCCCGCCCGAAAAGTTTAGGCCTATGGCCATACAAACCCACTCGTAATTGCCATAATGCGATGAGCAGAAAATTACACTTTCGTTATTTTTAAGATAGGCCTCTACCAGATCGGCATTTTTAAAAACTACCCGTTTATTCAGTTCTTTTTTAGAGATGCTTTTCATTTTAATTACTTCAATAAAAAGCGAAGCTAAAAACTTGTAGAACTTTTTTTCTATGGTCTTAATTTCGGTAGGGTCTTTTTCGGGGAATGCATTCATCAGGTTTTCTTTCACCACTTTACGGCGGTAACCGAAAACATAAAACAAAAGCACATAAAACAAGTCAGCCAACCTGTATAAAACAAACAATGGCAAAAGGGAGAGCATATTAAGGAAAAATATACCCACGTAGGATAATTCTTTATTAAGCATGATAAAGATTAGGATATAAATTTACAAATTTAGGACTGAAACGAAAATTAACCGCCATTTAATTGTTAATTTTTATATCCCTCCGCGTATTAAGGTTTAGCATAAAAAAAGCCCATCTCAATTAAGAAATGGGCTGTATATATTTAAATCCCTTTTTGGAGATTTAGAAATTATTAGTTTTTACTACCGTTCATTTTACGTAGTTGCTCTGTTAAGAAGATTTTACGTAAACGCATGCTTTGCGGTGTAACCTCTATGTACTCATCAGCCTGGATATACTCCATAGATTCTTCTAGCGAGAATTTAATTGCTGGTGCAATACGGGTGTTATCATCGGTACCAGAAGCACGCATGTTGGTTAAAGCTTTTCCTTTAACGATGTTAATTACTAAGTCGTTATCGCGAATGTGCTCTCCTAGAATCTGACCTTCGTAAATATCAACTCCCGGATCAACGAAGAAACGACCTCTATCTTGTAATTTATCAATTGAATAAGCAGTAGTTGTACCTTTATCCATAGAGATTAAAACGCCATTTAAACGACCAGGGATTGTACCTTTCCAAGGCTCGTAAGCTTTGAAACGGTGAGCCATAATTGCTTCACCAGCAGTAGCTGTTAAAACGTTGTTACGTAACCCGATGATACCACGAGATGGAATTTCGAATTCTAAGTGTTGTAAATCACCTTTTGGTTCCATAATCAATAACTCACCTTTACGTTGCGTTACCAATTCGATTACTTTACCAGAAACTTCTGCAGGTACATCTACAATTAAAGTTTCAACAGGCTCATGTTTTTTACCGTCGATTTCTTTAACAATAACTTGTGGCTGACCAACTTGCAACTCATAACCTTCGCGACGCATGGTTTCGATTAATACTGATAAATGGAGAATACCACGACCGTAAACTAACCACGAATCTGCACCTTGAGTTTCAACAACTTTAAGGGCTAAATTTTTCTCCATTTCCTTCATCAAACGATCTTTGATACGTTGAGAAGTAACTAATTTACCTTCTTTACCAAAGAAAGGTGAGTTATTAATGGTGAACAACATGTTCATTGTTGGCTCGTCGATACTGATAACTGGTAATTGCTCTGGTGCTTCGAAATCAGCGATAGTATCACCTATATCAAAACCATCAATACCTACAACAGCACAAATATCTCCTGAACTTACTTCAGAAGTTCTAACTTTACCTAAACCTTCGAAAGTATAAAGTTCTTTTACTCTTGATTTAACAATTTTACCATCGCGCTTAATTAAAGTAACCGGTTGGTTTTCTTTAATAGTACCACGGTGAACACGGCCAATTGCAATACGACCTACGAAAGAAGAATAATCTAAAGAGGTGATCTGCATTTGTAAAGTACCTTCGTTAATTGGTGCAGCAGGAATATTTTCTACTACAGCATCTAACAAAGCAAAAATATCAGTTGTTGGTTTCTGCCAGTCAGTACTCATCCATCCTTGTTTAGATGAACCGTAAATAACCGGAAAATCCAATTGATCTTCAGTTGCTTCAAGGTTAAAGAACAATTCAAAAATTTGTTCGTAAACCTCTTCCGGGCGACAGTTTTCTTTATCTACTTTGTTTACAACCACAATTGGTTTTAAACCCAGCGCCAAAGCTTTTTGTGTTACGAAACGTGTTTGAGGCATTGCACCTTCAAAAGCATCGCAAAGTAAAAGTACACCATCAGCCATTTTTAATACACGCTCTACCTCACCGCCAAAATCCGCGTGACCAGGAGTGTCAATGATGTTAATTTTTACGTCTTTATATTGAACAGATACGTTTTTAGATACGATAGTGATACCACGTTCACGCTCTAAATCGTTGTTATCCAATATCAATTCTCCTTTCTGTTCGTTATCACGAAAAACAGAACAAGAGTGTAAAATTTTATCAACCAATGTGGTTTTACCGTGGTCAACGTGTGCTATAATAGCTATATTTCTAATCTTTTGCATAAAATGCGCCTATAAATTTGGCGCAAAGATAGTGTTTAAAAATGGGATTTCTACTATACAACTCACTATTTAATGCTATGATAATGTTGCAATTATCTCATTTTTAATTAGAAAAGCCAAAGCAACAATTAATGGCGAACCTGGGCGCTTTAACTTCTACCAACAATTTCAGAAGCAATATTGTAAATTTGCCATTACCAGCATAAACGGAAAGCGACGTTAGTTTCTGATCCAGTTATAAATGTAAGTGGCCACCTCTTCCCAGCCACGCTCACCACAAATAAAATGACTTCTGCCGTTAAACATTTTAAAATCAGTTACGCTAGTACTATCCTGATTTTTGTAGGCTTCGTAGTTTCGTTTATTTAAGCTTGCTGGCATAATGTGATCTTTCTCGCCGGCTATGAACAACAGTGGCTGATGGGCTTTTTTAAAATCTATTCTTGCATAGCTTTTTAATGTTCCCCATGCAATTGCCCTGCTTTCGGGAACTACAAATTCATCAAATACCTTATCTGATTCTACTCTTGGCAAGGTATTACCAAATGTATAATGAAACCAGGCTTTAGTCGGCATAAAAACGGAGTTGCCTTTAAATGGGTTAACCACAGTAAAATTGGATTTCCAGAAACTCCATTCGTATGGAATAACACCTTGTGGAGGAGCGCCATCAATCGTTACACCTGCTTCGCCTTTACCAAGGTCCATCAATTTCTGAACAGTTAAACCGCCTAAGGAATGGCCAATTAGAATTGGTTTTTCGGGTAAGGTATCAATAAACTGAACGAGGTTATTGACTACATCAACAAAATTGACCTGGGTTAAATTGGGATCGATATTTTTCCTTAGTGCTTCGGGATTGCCACTGTGCGATGGATTGGCAGGAGCATAAACGGTATACCCTTTGGTTTCAAAGAAAGTTTTCCAGTTTTCCCAGCTTTTGTTGTTTACAAAAAGGCCATGTACCAATACGATTGTTTTTGATTTTAAATTTTTCATGTTGTTTTTAGTTTTAATTTGATACCCCAAATCTCCGCCATAAAAACAGCAATAATTTTAACCCAGGTTAAAATCGTTATTTACCTGTAAGTCTTTTTCTTATCCTACTTAATGATGGTCCCTGAATGCCTAAATAAGAAGAAATGTGATAGAGCGGAATATTGTTAAAAATCTGTGGGTGATATTTAATCAGATCCAGATAACGCTGCTCGGGCGTTTTAAACACAAAACTCTCTGCCCTATCCATGGCAATATTAAATGCTTCTTGTGCTAAAAGCCGCCCAAAGGTTTCCCATTGGTGCGATTGCTGGTAGAGCTGCAGTAAATCATCGATGTGAATGTAAACCACCAATGCATCAGTCATGGCCTGCGTGTGGTAATCGCAGGGTTGCTGATTAATGAAACTTTTAAAGGTAACTACAAACTGGTTGCCCGAATAGAGAAATACATTTTTTTCTTCACCACTCTTTTCGTCAACCACATAAGAACGGAATACCCCATCTATTATAAAGCCCAGAAATTTGCAAACTGTTCTATGTTCATTGTAAAATTCGCCTTTCTTATATCGTTTTATTTTCCAGTTGAGCTTTGAAAGTTCGAAGGCCGCACTGTCCATTTTAGCGAATTGAGAAAGGGCGTAAGCAACAACATCTATTTCTTGCATGGCTTAGGAGGTTAAATAGCTTTGAATACTAAATATCGCTATTGCTTTCCAAATAGCAATAACTGCGGTTAACATTTTAAGCTTAATATTCGCTTATTAAGCAAGCAGAAACAGTTTACACATTTCAACAAAATGATTTACAACCATTTACTAAACAAATTTTAAGCTGTAACTTTCAAGAAACTTAACTCAAACCAGATGAAAAAAATCATTTTAACCGGGGCAATTGTTGTTTCACTTGGATCGGCACTATCGCTGCAAAGCTGTAACAACGAAAAGAAAACCGAAACCACCACAGACACAACTATCGTAAAAACGACTGATACAGTAGTTGTTGATAGCACAAAAGTAATGTCATCATCAAAAATGAAAGACACTACCGATACAGGAGGAAGAAATGGTCAGGCGCCACCTCCAAAAAAATAAGTCGCTGATCCAGGTTATTAGTCATTGTTTTTAAGTTGCCTCATTTGCTGGTGGTGTTCTCGTATTTTACTTAACTTATTAATCAACCAGTGCTCTACTCTATGGTGGGCTGGTGTAAGTAAGGATGCAATAACCACAAAAACTACAATTTCTATCAATGGCGAATGGTGCGATTTTTCGGCAACAAAGGGATGAATAAACAGTGTAAGGTATTCGAACAGCATTAACAACGAAACAATGCCCGAAAACTCGATCAGCTTTTTATTTACTTTTCTTCTGCTCAAAAATATGCTGATGAAAAAGAAGATGGGGATAAGGATACCAATGGCAAGCAGCTGCAATTTCTGTTGCCTTTCTTCAGCTTCTTTTTCCCGGGCTTCTACAATTTCTTTTTGGCGCATTTCTTCGGCAATGGTAATGCTTTGCACTTCTTTTGCCCGTTCTTTACTATCAATGGTATCAGAAAGGTTAATCATTATTTCCTGATAAGCAAATGCGCTATCGATCTTATCCTGGCTTTTATAAAGCTTTACCAAAAATGCGCTAGCATCTACAGCCCTCGCTAAAAATTCATTTTTACTGGCCAGTTGATACACATAGCGCGCATAATAAATAGCAGAATCTATTTTCCCCTGCTCGCGGTAAATTTTGGCTAAACCTAAGTTACATTCAGCCAGTGTATTATAATCTTCAACTGCAGTTAAATACGGTATACTTCTTTTGTAATAAGTAAAGGCCTGTGCAAAATCGGCCCGCTTAATGTAAATGTTGCCTAAATTATTTAATGAAGTTCCGGTTATCAGTCCGTTTTTTTGAAGCAGCGATAACTCATAGGCATTTTGTGTATATACCATGGCTGATGAGAGGCTATCTGCCTTCTCATAAATATCTCCAATATTGAGCTTTGCGTATAATGCAAGTTCGGGCAGCTTGTTCGCTTTTGCAATAGAATCGGCCTTGAAGGCATAAAACAAAGCTTTTTTCACTTCTTTTTCGCTGTTATAAACCAGTGCAATACTCAGGTAAGCACTCCCAATATTTTCTGGTATAGCTCTTTTTTCTTCAATTTTTATCTGCTCAATAAAATATTCTATCGCCTTTGGATAATTATGCAGGGAATGAAAAGCATTTGCAATACTGTTTAAAGCCCACGATTCGCCTCTTAAAAATTTGATCTTTTTAGATAGATCAAAAGCCTGTTTTGCCAACAACATGGCAGAATCCGGCTTATACTTATGGTAATAATAACTGAGATTATAAAGTGCAATAACTCTGCCGGTATCTGTTTTCTGATAGGATAAATTTTCATATAAACTATCTACTTCCCTGGTTTGTGCAAAAACTGTAAAACATGTAAAGCATATTGCACAAAAAATAGTTATTACTTTCATTATCAGTTATTTAAAAACTAAATTTAATTAAAAATGAATGATATGCGCAAGTTCCTGATCATAATAATATTTTTCATTTTCTTTTTACCCCTAAATGGTATAGCGCAAAATAAATATGCCGTTGTTATAGGGATAAACGAATATTTTGATGCACCGGGAGTAAAAAGCAGCAGGCACAATCTAAAAGGCTGTGTAAACGATGCACTAAGCATAAAATCATTGCTTTTAAACCGTTTCAGTTTTCCAAAAGAAAATATTACCATGCTGTTAAATGCTGCCGCTACAGAGAAAAACATGACGGATGCCATGCTCGAAATATTGAATAAAGGCAAGGCAGGTGATGCGGTAGTTTTCTTTTTTTGTGGCCATGGGGTTTACATCGATAATCCGGCAACCTTAAAAAATCCTTTCAAACTGGGTTATAGTCAGGCCATTTGCATGAGCAACCTTTACGCACCCAACCACGGATGCCTGGTAAAAGACAATACTTTAAAGCTCTTGTTTAACCGCTTCGTAGAAAAAAAATTAATCCTGACTACCCTATTCGATTGCTGTTATAGCGGAAATATTGCCATGGGAAAAGAAGCTCCACCTATGCACAATGGTTATCGTTATAACGAAATTGAAGGAAACAAGGATGTTCCGCGTGGAAGCATCCCTTTTGATATGACTGCTACACTAACAATTGCCGATACAGCCAACATTCCTAGACCGTCAGAAACCAAAAACTCGCGTTTTGCCTCACTTTCGGCCTGCACAAATGCAGAAAAGGCGCTGGAAATTTATGATGAATCGGGTCGGTCGCATGGTGCATTTACCAAATCGCTGATCAGTGTTTTCGAAAGAAGTAAAGTAGACCTTTCTTTTTCAGAAGTAATATCCAGGATAACAAACGAGGTCGACATTAAGCAACGTTTGCAACAAGACCCAACTTATCATTTCGATAGTTTAAGAAGGTACACCAATTTTATAGGCTTACCCTTACAAAAAATTACGCCATTATTTACGGCGACTTGTATTAACACAGGAAACAGTAAAATTACACTGAATGCAGGCTATAATAATGAAATCGCCTTCGGAAATATCTTTAAATCAAAAGACAATAAAATCAGCCTTACAATTTTAAAGGTGTTTTCCGATAGCTCCATAGCCACAATAAATCCGGCTTTAAAAGTTAAAAAAGGAGATGTGTTTGTTCGATCAGATCCCTACAGAATTTCAGCTCCTTTGCTTAAAATTTTTATCCCTGCCGCAAACCTTAATTCAGCCGAATTTACGACGATGTTCAACAAAGAAATATTGCCTTACACCAAAGATAAAGGCTACCAGGATTATTTCAACTGGACTTTTGACATAAACAGCTCAACTTTTTTGTACAGCAACCAGCTAAATCCACATCGCGAAATCTCTGCGATGACCAAACGGGGCGGGTTTTATGTGCTGATGTCAATACCAAAAGATCTGGCGAATGCGATAACAACAAAACTGGAAAAGGAACAAAGTATACAGTTGGTAAATTCGCCGGAAGAGGCAAACCTGGTACTCTATTTAAATTACGCAGTTGTTTCTAAAGATAATAAAAAACCCCGTTTTATTTTTACCTATCACGAGCCGCTACCACCAGATATCAGTTCGGGAGCAATTAGCCGCATTCGTTTTTATGGTTATCGTGCAACAGCCCCACGCTTAATGCTAAATAAATTGGCGTTAACTGCGCTTACAAATGAGATACAACAAATTACTTACGATGCTATACGGAGTAAAGGCACGCGATGGATTAATATGTATGCCAAACGGAAGTAGTTATTGATTTATCATCAACCAGTTTTCATAAGTAATAACGCCTAACTCTGGTCGCCCCTCGCCAGGTAAAATGGCAATAAACTCTAAAGCATGGCCATCAGGGTCGTTAAAATAAATGGCTACAGCAGGCATCCATGCAAACACCATTGGAACCATATCATCACTTTTTAAAAAATTATAAGGCTTCAGGTTGCGTTGCGCTAAAAAACTGACTGATTTATTGAGCACATCAGCTAGCTCGCACCTAAATGCAAAATGCCTGATATCAATTTCGTGCTTTGGTTTCTCCCAAATTCCCAGCATGGCCCCTTTAGGCTCACCAATCCAGAAAAAGGCAATCCGCCGTTCTGCTTCATAATGGCACTGGGTTAAACCCAAAGTAGTGCTGTAGAAATCGATAGATCTTTCCAGGTTTTCTACATAAATGTGTGTTTCAAATAGTCCTTTAATCATAAAGTGAAGGTAGCGATACGGCATCTGCATAAAAAATCACGATCTTCGATAAACACATCAATAAAATTGATATCCCTGTTTAACCTTGCCATTTGGGTTACCCGAAAGCTTAAATTTGTATTAAGGATAAATTTCGAATTAATTAAATGAATAGAAGGTTTCTTAAATATGCCGCACGCTTTAGTCTGTTTCTGATTGGCTTGATCGGATTTTATTTCCTGCTTGCCTTTTGTTTATCGCGCATTACCATAAACGCTAAACCAGTAAATAAATCCGAGGTTGCCATCTACATCATGACCAACGGTGTACATACCGATATTGTGATGCCGGCGATTAGCGATCAAATAAACTGGACGAAAGAAATCAGCTATCAAAATACTTTAGAGGCAGATAGCAGCTATCAATACGTGGCAGTGGGCTGGGGCGATAAAAAGTTCTATATCGAAACACCTGGTTTTGAAGATCTTAAACTGGGCACGGCAATCAGGGCGATTTCCGGATTAAGTACATCGGCTATGCACACCACTTATTATCAAAATATAAGCGAAGATAACGACTGTAAAAAAATCATGATCAGCCGTGAACAATATAAACGCCTGATTGATTATGTGCTGAACAGCTTCGAAAAAGATAAGGCCGGACATTTAATTCCTATCAAAACACCCGTACATTACGATATTGGCGATGCCTTTTACGAAGCAAAAGGTAGTTACAGCATTTTTAAAACCTGCAACACCTGGACAAACGCCGCACTAAAGGCTTGTGGGCAAAAAAGCTGTCTGTGGACAATTTTTGATACCGGGATTTTCATCAAATACAGGTAATTTAACTGCAAGCAGGCGTACAATGCTTTCACAGCTTGCTTTACATACTTTTTTATGCCTTCCGGGATTGGAGATTTATGTTTTTGCTTAATTCTTTAGGTAAAATTTAAAGCCACAGATGAACTGCTGAGGTGTTGCAAAAATTCGTTACTTTTAAACACCCGAGTAATCAAAACTAAGTAAAATGGCAGGAGTTAAACCTATACACCCTGATTTTGGCTATTTATTAAATTTTAAGGAGAAAGAGCTTATCGACCTCTTTTGCGATTTACGCACATTCATACTGGAGCTCCATCCTGAAGCCAATGAACTGCTTTACCATACCCATGCGCTTACAACGGTATACTCCCTTTCAGATAAACTGAGCGATTCATTCTGTATGATCCCGATTTATAGCAACCATTTAAACCTCGGTTTCAATAAAGGCGCTTTATTAAAAGACCCGCAGCAATTGCTGGCCGGAAGCGGAAACCTCATCAGGCATATCCCAGTTAAACACCCTGCAGAATATAGAAACGAAGCCGTAAAACAACTGATTAAAGATGCAATAGCCCTGGCCATAAAAGACATGGAAAAACCTACAAAAATTATAGGTCAGCGGATTTCAAAAATTAAGAAAAAATAGTGAGGGGATAGCTGCTTAAACCTAATAGCCAAATGCCCAGCTTAAAAATGCAGGCATTACACTTTCCCAGGTTGGAACATCGTGTTTACCACCAACTTTTTCGTAGTAAAAAAGATTATCCGGTCTTTTATATCCTTTATTTAAGAGCAATTTAACCACATCAATGGTATCATCAATCGAATCGATGATCATATTTTTATTGCGATCGGCCTTTTCATCTTCGGTACCGGTCATTAACCAGAATTTCATTTCAGGTTTGCTGGCAGTACTTTCAATCCGGGCATGCATAATGCGGTCGGCATCGGTATAACCATCGGTAAGGTCTTTTTTGCGCCACCAAAATGCACCCGAAAAAACACCCACCACATCAAAAGCTGATGGATTATTCCAGGCAATATCAAAAGCAGATAAACCACCTAAAGAAAAGCCTGCAAAACCTATTTTTCCGGTAATTGGCATGGCAATTTTCTTTTTAGCAAAAGGTAAAAGCTCTTTAATGATAAAATCGGTGTACAAATTGGCTTTCGCTCCGCGACCTTTAAAATCGGCAACACCAGCTACACCATACTCAAGCAAACGTTCTTCCGATGCTTTAATGGCCACAACAATTAACCTGTGATTTCTTTTACCATGGTGTGCATGTTCCAAAATCTGGTTAAAATTCATTTTGGCAACATCCTGTCCATCATTCAATAACAGAAGTTCTATTTTTTCATTCCCCAAAATACCTTCGGGAGTATAAATATCAATCTCTACCTCGTGCTTTAAATGAGCTGATTGTATCTTATAACTGTTTGTATTAATTTTTAACGGTAAAATTGTTGTGTACATCATAATCAAAAATCCCTATCACATGGCTGCCGCCTCAGAATTAGGGTGCAAAGGTACAAATCTCTATAAACTATTAATTATCAAAGGTTAATTTTTACATTACACCTTTAAATTACCGTTTAAAGTATTCTTTTTATAGATTTTAATTTCTACCTTAAATCATTCAATTTTTTGTTATGGTTAAAGAAGAACATAAGAAATGGTACAGCCCTAACCTCAGCGGCGAAATCGACATGCTCATCTTTGGTCACAGTGGTATCCCCATCCTGTTGTTCCCCACGAGCATGGGGCGATACTTTGAAAACAAAGATTTCAAACTGATAGATGCTGTAGAAGGGTTTATTAATGAAGGCAAAATCAAAATCTATTGTCCCGATGGAGTTGACAAGCTGAGCTGGTACAACAAAAGCATTCACCCGGCCGATAGGGTAAAAAACCATATCTGGTACGACAAGTATTTGCTGGAAGAAGTTGCACCGCTGGCCAGGCAGGAAACCGGGCACAGCAAAATTATTACTGCAGGCTGTAGCTTTGGCGGTTACCATGCCGCAAACTTTGCTTTCAGGCATCCCTGGCTGGTTAGCCACATGTTTAGCATGAGCGGTGCGTTTGATATTACCGGTCAGTTAGATGGTTTTTACAATGATGACGTGTACTTTAACAATCCGGTCGATTTTCTGTTAAACAACAGTAATCCCGAACTGCACTACATGAAAATTGTATTGGGCACTACTGATCGCGATATGTGCAGACCAGATAATGAACGCCTGTCGGCAATATTAAGCAAAAAAGGAATCGACCACTGGCTTGATATCCGACCCAATGCCGATCACGACTGGCCAATATGGCGTGAAATGTTTCCAAATTACATCGCACAACTGTAGTTTTCAACTGGCAGTTAAACAATTAACCGATTCATCAGTTAACCTTAATGGGTTATATCATAAAACTAAAAATGTACCAATGAAACCATCGTGAGCAAACAAGCATAAAAAACAACCTTACCGCTCACGATCGCTTCATTACCATTAAAAGACAAAATTTCACATAATGAAAAAAATAGGGATTTTATTTGGACAGGAACGCTCTTTTCCTGAAGCCGTAATCGAAAGGATTAATCAAAAAGCAGAAAAAGGCATTGTAGCCGAAGCTGTTAAAATCGACAAAATATTTCAGAATGCTGCGCTGGGTTACTCTGTAATCATCGACAGAATATCTCAGGATGTACCGTTTTACCGCGCATCTTTAAAAAATGCAGCCATAACTGGAACTGCCGTAATTAACAACCCCTTCTGGTGGAGTGCCGACGAAAAGTTTTTTAACAATGCACTGGCCGAACAGATTGGGGTTCCTGTGCCTAAAACAGCTTTAATTCCTTCGAGAGAACATCCTGATGGCACTACAAGTGAATCTTTTTCTAACCTGGCCATGCCACTGGATTGGGATGCTATTTTTGAATACACCGGTTTTCCGGCATACATGAAACCTTATGACGGTGGTGGCTGGCGTGATGTTTATAAATTACATGATAAAGAAGATTTTTTTGACAAACACAGCGGTACCAAACAACTGGTCATGTTGTTGCAGGAAGAAATTATTTTTGAAGAATATTTCAGGTGTTATTGCATTGGAGGTAAGCATGTACGCATTATGCAATACGACCCACGCAATCCGCATCATTTACGATACGCTACCGAAGGTAAATCGCCCGATCCGAAATTACTTAAAACCGTAGAAGAATATACCTTAAAACTATGCAGATACTTAGGCTACGATTTTAATACCGTAGAATTTGCTGTGCGCGATGGTGTGCCAATTGCGATTGATTTCTGTAACCCTGCGCCTGATGCTGATGTTAAAAGTGTTGGACAGGAAAATTTCGACTGGGTTGTAGAAACTACTGCAAATTATGCCATTGAAAGAGCCAAAGCACAAAAAGACGGACAAGACAATCTAACCTGGGGCGAATACATTAAGGCCTCTGTTGCTGGGAATCCCTTAATTGCTAAATCTGCCCCGAAAGCAGCTCCTAAAAAGGCTCATGCTCAGAAAGCCACAACCGAAAAAGCAGTGGCAAAACCTAAAAAAACAACTCCAAAAAAATAAGTGGGATAAAATAAATACGCATTAATATGAATGAGTTCACGCTGGGCATAGAAGAAGAGTACATGGTAATTGATCCCGTTACCAGAGAACTTACCTCTCACGAACAAAAAATTGTAGAGGCCGCACAAAAAATACACAAAGACCAGGTTAAAGCAGAAATGCACCAGGCAGTGGTGGAAGTGGGTACCGGTATTTGCCGAACCACTACTGAAGCCCGTAAAGAAATTTCCCAGTTGCGCTATACCGTATCGCAGCTGGCCGGAGAGCAAGGTTTAAGAATTGGTGCCGCCGGTACACACCCATTTTCGCATTGGGAAAAACAATTAATTACCGAACACCCGCGTTACAACGAAATTGTTAACGAACTGCAGGAAGCCGCCCGTTCAAACTTAATTTTTGGCTTGCACGTACACGTTGGTTTTCAATCGCGTGAGCTGGCTATCCACATTGCCAACCAGGTAAGATATTTCCTGCCGCATGTGTTTGCATTATCTACCAACTCCCCTTTCTGGGAGTCGCGTAATACCGGTTATAAATCATTCAGGACAAAAATTTTCGATAAATTTCCGCGTACCGGAATTCCGGATATTTTTAACAGCATCGAAGATTACGATAACTACGTAAAGCTCCTTATCAAAACCAATTGCATGGATAACGCCAAGAAAATCTGGTGGGATATCCGCGTGCATCCTTTCTTTGATACTGTTGAGTTCCGCATTTGCGATTGCCCCATGCTGATTGATGAAACCATGGCTTTTACAGCGCTATTTCAGGCTTTATGTGCCAAGCTCTATAAATTACGCCTGCAAAACATGAAGTTTATCAGTTACTCCCGTGCCCTTATTAACGAAAATAAATGGCGCGCTGCCCGTTATGGTATCGATGGCAACCTGATCGATTTTGGTAAAGAAATGGAAATAAACTGCCGAAACCTGATTCTGGAATTATTGGATTTTGTGGATGACGTAGTAGATGATTTAGGCTGCCGCGATGACATCAATTATGTACACAAAATATTAGAGCACGGTACCGGTGCAGACAGACAGTTGGCCGTTTACCAACAAACTGGTAACTTTGAAGCCGTAGTAGATTACATTACTACTCAAACACTTATAGGCGCAAAGTAATTTTACAATGGATAAAAGAGGCTTAAAGGTAGCTGTTATTGACATGAATAACGGCGCACCTAATCAGGGTATGCGGGGAATTCAGGAAATTTTATCCCGTTTTAGAAACGAAAACAATATCGATTTAACCTTTGATATTTTTGATTTAAGGCAAAAAGGCGAAATACCTGGCATTGATTACGATGCTTATATTTCGAGCGGTGGCCCGGGAAGCCCGGTTGAAAGTGAAGGCGAAAAATGGGAAAATGATTTCTTTAACCTGCTCGATCAGATTGAGGCATTTAACCAGAATAATGAAGAAAAAAAGAAATATGCTTTCTTAATCTGTCACTCCTTTCAGCTGGCCTGCCGGAAATACCAGTTAGGCAATGTTACCGAAAGGCGTTCGAACGCATTTGGCATTTTCCCGATTACGCTAACCGATGAAGGAGAAAAAGATGAAATTTTTGAAGGCATCACCAATCCATTCTATTCTGTAGATAGCCGCGACTGGCAGGTTATCGAACCCGATTTTGAAGCTTTTGAGAAGAAGGGTGCTAAACTTTTAGCTATTGAAAAGGAGCGTAAACATGTGGATTTGGAACGCTGTATGATGTCGATCCGCTTTTCTGATGAAATTATCGGCACCCAGTTTCATCCGGAAGCCGATCCGGTGGGCATGAAAATGTACCTGCTTCAGGATGAAAGAAAAAAAGCCATTGCAGATATGCATGGCGAACAAAAATACCTGGATATGCTAAATAGTTTAGATGATCCGGCAAGGATAGTATTAACCCAAAAGGTTATTTTGCCTAATTTTCTGCATAAAGCCATCGGGAATTTGCAGGAGGTATAGTCTTGTGGTTGCGAACTGAAGCGCTGGGCAGAGATTTGGAATGAAGCAATCTTTTTTACAGTAATCGTCATTTCGACCGCAGCGGAGAAATCTTTTTGGAAAAAACATAGCGTTTTCTCCGTGCCGTGATGCTTCATCCGGTAGCTATCGGATCGAAATTAAGTTTTAGATAACAAAAATCAAATAAAACCTATGATACCTGCACAACGCCAAAAGTACAATCAACAATTTACTACAGAAAAGTACCAGGCATTTTTAACCCGTCTTGCTGAAGGTTATCCCGAAATTCCTTTCCGGGTTGCAGAAACCCCAATTTTTGTTCCGCAGGCATTAAAGGAAAAATTGATTGCTGCCGGAGAAGAAATTATCAACCTCATTAAGCAGCCCAACTTTAAAGCACTTACCCAAAAAGCAATCCCAGCAGACTGGCAGGTACCCAATGAAAATGAACAGCCTCACTTCTTAACTTTCGATTTCGGCATCTGTAAAAACGAAGCCGGGGCACTTACGCCTATGCTAATCGAAATGCAGGGCTTTCCATCTTTATATGGCTTTCAGCACCATTTGGCCAAAACTTTTAAAAGCAGTTTTGGGATAGACGATACCGTAAATCATTTTTTAAATGGTTTTAACGAAGAAAGATACATTGCTCTACTGAAGGAAGTAATTGTTGGCCGGCATCTACCCGAAGAAGTAGCACTGATGGATGTTGATGCACTCAACCAAAAAACGGCTATCGATTTTTTCGTTACCCAAAAGATGCTGGGCATTAAGATTTTGGCTTTAGCAGATATTAAAAAAGTTGGCAAGCAATTGTTTTACGAAGAAAACGGTAGGCTGGTTCAACTCAAAAGGATTTATAACCGATTGATATTTGATGAAGTGGCTAACGATACCGAAATTTTTAAAAAAAGTTTCGATCCGCGCGAAGAACTGGATATTGAATGGGTAACACACCCCAACTGGTTTTACCGGATAAGTAAATATACCATGCCCTTTTTAAAGAGCGAATTTGTACCCGAAACACGCTTTTTAAGCGAAGTGGAAACCATTCCAGCCGACTTAGAAAACTATGTGCTTAAGCCCTTATTCTCTTTCGCTGGGATGGGTGTAATCATTGATGTCAGCGCTGCAGATATTACCAGCATTAAAGACCCCGAAAACTGGATTTTACAAAGAAAAGTAAGTTACGAGCCTGCGGTGCAGGCACCAGATGGAGGTGTAAAAGCTGAAATCAGGATGATGTATTTATGGCCGGATGGTGGCGAACCGCAATTATGTATAAACCTGGCCCGTTTAAGCAGAGGAAAAATGATTGGCGTACGCTATAATGCCGATTTTGATTGGGTAGGCGGAACAGTGGGCTTCATGGAAATATAGCGTTTAACCGCGTTTTTTTACCACAGAGCTCACAAAGAAAAAGCACAAAGCTACACAGAGTTATAATCTTTCTAGTAACATTAAAAAACACTTCGACACTTCTCTCCGTGTTTTCCGTGAATCCGTGGCTACAGATCCATAGTGTAAAAAAGATGGCGATAAACAGCTCCGCGCCCTCGGTGTAAAACTCAGTGTGCTTTGTGGTAAAAAACCATTAATTTACATTCAATTGAACACCCAAACCCCAAAAGCCCTTATATTTGTGTTATGGATATTCAAACGATTTTAGTCTTTTTACTTTTTGCGGTAGCATTGGTATATGTTGGCCGTTTGGTTTTTAAATCTGTACAGGTAAAAAAGGATGGCTGCGGTGGTAATTGCAAATGTGGTGTAGATTTTTCGGATATTAAACCTGTAAAAAAGTAGCATCCCCTTTTTATGATCCTTCAGTTTAAGAAGTACCTGCAAGAAAAAATAGAAATTACTGATGAGCAGTTTGAAAGCATTTCAGCTGGATTAAAAGTAAAGAAATTCGAGAAAAACGAAATCCTTCAATATACTGGCGATAACCTCAAACACGGCTTCTTTGTGGGTAAAGGTTTATTAAGGGCCTACTCTATCGATGTAAAAGGCAAAGAGCATATTTTACAGTTTGCACCCGAAAACTGGCTGATCTCCGACCGCAACAGCATGAACAACGAACCTTCGATATTTTTTATCGATGCTATTGAAGCAACAGAAGCTGTACTAATGCCCAACGATTTTATGGAACAGGCGGCCAATAAAGTGCCGTGCTTGCAACCCATGCAAATCAGGCTACTCAATAATTCGATCCGCTTTATGCAGAAAAGGATTAACATGTTATTAAGCGCCACCGCCGAAGAAAGGTACCTCGATTTCATTAAACTTTATCCAAATCTTACTTTGCGTGTACCACAATGGATGATTGCTTCTTATTTGGGTATCACACCAGAATCACTCAGCCGCGTGAGAAAAGAACTGGCCAATAAGCATTTTAAACCATAACGATTTTTGAATGAATGAATTATTGAATGATTTCGATAAACTAACATTTCAACAGGCCAACAAATAAACGAATGACTGAATTTTGAATGAGTGAATGATTTGGCCAAGCTAACATTACAACATTCAACCATTCCCCTCCCCCCTAATTACTTACCATACATCAATTTGCGTGTAAAACCCAGGCTGTACTTTTGTGTTGTAAATATTAAACATCTCAAAAAACAAAAATATGGCAACTACAAAATGGACATTAGATCCAACCCACAGCGAATTACAATTTAAAGTAAAACACTTAATGATTACTACTGTAACCGGTAGCTTAAAATCTTTCTCAGCAGAATTATCATCAGAGGGTGATGAATTTGAAAATGCAGAAATTTCTTTCAAAGGCGATATCAGCTCAATCGATACCGGAAATACAGATCGTGATAATCACTTAAAAAGCGGAGACTTTTTCGATGCCGAGCAATTTGCACACATTGAGTTCAAATCTAATTCGGTAAAAAAAGACGGCGACGACTACATCGTTAATGGCGACTTAACCATTAAAGGCGAAACCAAACCTGTAAAATTAACTGCAGAATTTGGTGGTATTGCTACCGATCCGTGGGGAAATACAAAAGCAGGTTTTACTTTAAGCGGAAAAATTAACCGTAGCGAATTTGGCTTAACCTGGAATGCAGCTTTAGAAACCGGTGGTGTGATGGTAAGTGAAGAAGTGCGCATTTTAGGCGAATTGCAATTCGTGAAACAAGCATAATTTAGCATAGAGCAAAGTGCATGGAGCTTTTTAAAGTGCTCCCTGCGCTATGCGCCATGCCTTATTAAAAATTAAAAGGTAATGGACACAAAACAAATAAAAAACATACTTAAAGCACCCGCTCCACACATGGTGGGCGATGGCTTTAGGGTACATAATTTTTTCCCAAGCGGATATGAGATCGATATGAGCCCATTTTTTTTAATGGATTATGGCTCAAAAATCGAATTCTCGGCTCGGAAAGAACCTCGTGGCGTGGGGGTACATCCGCACAGGGGTTTCGAAACCGTAACCATTGCGTATCATGGTGCAGTAGCACATCACGATAGCTCTGGCAATAGTGGCGTAATTTACCCCGGCGATGTGCAATGGATGACAGCTGCAGGCGGCGTTTTGCATAAAGAATATCACGAAGAACAATACAGTTTAACCGGAGGTCCGTTCCAGATGGTACAGCTTTGGGTAAACTTGCCTGCAAAACATAAAATGGGGAAACCCGGCTATCAGGCGATAAAACAAGCGGATATGGCCCATTTCGATTTACCAGAAAATGGAGGTAAAATCGAAATCATAGCCGGCAATTACCAGGGCATAAAAGGAAGCGCCCATACCTTTACTCCCATTGAAGTATACAATGCGCGTTTAAATAAAGGAGCCAAGGCAAATTTTATTTTCCCGGCTAACTTTAACACTGGTTTTGCGGTAATTGAAGGTGCTATAAAAATAAATGGTAGTGAAAATGCCGCTGTAGATAGCTTTGTTCATTTTGAAAATACGGGAACAGCAATCGAAATCGAAGCATTAGAAAATAGCGTGATCCTGATATTAAGTGGCGAACCAATAAATGAACCTATTGTTCAGTATGGCCCGTTTTTGATGAATACAGAAGCCGAAATACAACAAGCCATTGAAGATTATAACCAGGGCAGATTTGGGTATTTAGAAGAATAAAATAATCCCTCTTGCTGATCTTAATCAGCATGTTCATATTAAGCCGGCATATCGAAGATGTGCCGGTTTTTTTATGCCTCAACACCGGAAGCCATTAGTTTAAAGCCTGATAGCATAACAAACAAAAACTTCTCCCCATTTTCATTTTCACAAAATCTTCATATTCGTTATTGACATTTGACTATTAATCAGAACAGAAAAATGTCCGGAAAACAAATATTTCAAACTGAGACTAAAACCCGCTGGAACACCTTTACATGGGTTAGCCGCACTTTCTTTTTAGTCTTCATCATCGCAATCATTTGCGTGGTTTACACCTTATCGTCGGTACAGGCACCAAATTTGCCTTTTATTAACACCAACACACCGCTAACTCAAAAACAGTTAGATAAGTTAAAGAAATCACAACAGTACAAAGCTTTTTCGATAGAGAAATCGCAGCTCGAAAAAATTAAGAAAGACCGTGAGCGCCGCCTTTTAACCCACCGTGGCAACAGCAAGCGCATCAATATGGCTTTCTATGTAAGCTGGGCCGCTACCAAAGAAAACTCCCTTTCCGATTTAAAAAGAAACATTAGTCATCTAGATATGGTGGCTACCGAATCGTTCTTCTTAAACGGCGATTCGATTGTGGATAAAGCCGATACTGCTGCATTGAAAGTTATCCATGCCGGTAAAAAATCGGCCATTGCAGTAGTTTCGAACTATAACAAAGACCATTGGGATGGTGCAGCTGTAAAACGCCTGTTAAATAACCAGCAGGCACAGGAAAAATTGATTGGCGATTTAATCAGCGTTACCAAAAAATATGGTTATAAAGGTATCAATATTGATTTTGAAGAGCTTAATCTCGAAAACAGCGATGGTTTTAATGCCTTCATGAAAAACCTATACACCCAATTTCACGCCCAGAAACTAATCGTTTCACAGGATATTTCGCCGGAAAATGACGACTACAAGCCCGAAATTCTTCAAAAATACAACGACTACCTTGTGTTGATGGCTTACGATCAGCACACCGAACAAAGTAATGCGGGAGATATTTCACATCAGGAATGGGTAGAAGAAAAACTGGATAACATTTGCAGTAAGGTTGATGCCGATAAAGTGATTCTGGCCCTCGCCTGTTATGGTTACGACTGGCCGCAAAATCGTGTTGGCAAATCGGTTACTTACGAAGATGCCATGATTAATGCGGTAAACTACAAAAGCAAAATCAATTACGATCCCGAATCTGCCAACTTAAACTACAGCTATAGCGATGGCAGCGGAATAAAACACAATGTATATTTTACCGATGCGGCCACTTATTTTAACTTAATCCGCAAAGCCGACGACTGGAATATTGCTGGCGTTGCCCTGTGGCGTTTAGGATCTGAAGATAAACGCTTATGGAGCTTTATTTCAAACGATTTGAGTTTAGACACCCTAAAGAAAAAACCTTTCGACCTGCGAAAAATAGCTTCGCTAAATATGGGTGGTATTTCGTACATCGGCGACGGAGAAATTCTTGATCTGATTTCGACCCCACAGCCTGGTATGGTCAAATTTACGCTCAACCCAACCAATTTTTCTATCGCCGATCAGCAATACATCCGCTTACCCGAGCAGTACGTAATTAAAAGATTCGGTGAAGCCGATAAAAAAATTGCACTCACATTCGATGATGGCCCCGATCCGGTGTATACACCACAGGTGCTCAATATCCTGAAAAAAGAAAAGGTCCCCGGCTGTTTCTTTGTGGTTGGTATTATGGCCGAGCAGAATATGGAATTGTTGAGGCAGGAATATAACGATGGCTACGAAATTGGTAACCACACTTTCTTCCATCCGGATATGTCGGCTATTGGCCCGCGACGCGTAAAATTTGAACTGAATGCTACCCGCCGACTAATTGAAGCGGTTACCGGGCACAGTACCATTTTGTTCCGTGCGCCATTTAATGCCGATGCCGAACCGCAGAACATTTCCGAAATTTTACCGGTTGCGCAGAGCCGTAAAGAAAATTACATCAATATTGGCGAATTCATCGACCCTGAAGATTGGGAACCCGGAAAAACTGCCGATCAGATTTTTAACGAAGTGGTTAAACAGCAGGATAACGGCAATATTTTACTGCTACACGATGCCGGAGGTAACCGTGAGGCCACAGTTGCAGCCCTGCCCAGGATTATCAAATTCTTTAAAGCAAAAGGCTATACCTTTACAACCGTTGGCGATTTGATGGGTAAAAAACGTTCAGAACTGATGCCTGCAGTTAAATCAACAGCCAATAGCGGTTTTTCGGGATCGGGTGATTACTTTTTCATCAATTTCTTTTACTACGGCAACATGACTTTGAATATCATCTTTTCGGTAGCCATTGTACTCGCCATATTAAGAACATTATTTATTGCGTATCTCGCTATCAGGCAGCGACAAAGAGGCAAACAAAATGCGCCCAAACTGGTACAAAATCCCACTGAAAAAGTAAGCATCA
Source organism: Pedobacter ghigonis (assembly GCF_903166585.1). Taxonomy (GTDB): domain Bacteria; phylum Bacteroidota; class Bacteroidia; order Sphingobacteriales; family Sphingobacteriaceae; genus Pedobacter; species Pedobacter ghigonis. The sequence goes on along the minus strand of NZ_CAESCM010000002.1, from coordinate 251,758 downwards.
TTATTCCGGCTTACAATGAAGAAGTAACGGCCGTTCAAACCATTAACAGCCTTTTAAAAACCACTTATCCAGATTTTGAACTGATTTTTGTAGATGATGGCTCGAAAGATAAAACCTTCGAAATTATTAACGAACAGTTTGGAAATCACCCGCAAGTAAAGGTTTACCGCAAAGCCAATGGAGGTAAAGCTTCAGCCCTAAACTATGGGATATCAAAAGCCAGTGCCAATTTTGTAGTTTGCATTGATGCCGATACCCAGCTTAAAAATGATGCGGTAACCGAACTGATGCGTTATTTTTACAGCGACAAAATAGCCGCAATAGCTGGAACGGTTAAAGTTGGTAATGCCCACAATATTATTACCAAATGGCAGTCAATCGAGTACATTACCGCCCAGAATATGGACAGGCGTGCTTTTGATTTATTGAATACCATAACCGTAGTACCGGGTGCCATTGGTGCTTTCAGGAAGAATGTAATTTTAGAAGTTGGCGGTTTCACCATCGATACGTTAGCCGAAGACTGCGATTTAACCATGCGCATTTTAAAAGCCGGCTACGAAGTAAAAAACTGTGCAACAGCAGTGGCTTATACCGAAGCACCCGAAACAGTAAGTATGTTGTTAAAGCAACGCTTCCGCTGGAGTTTTGGCGTAATGCAAAGTTTCTGGAAAAACAGAAAAACCTTACTGAATAAAAAATACGGCTACTTTGGTATGGTGGGTATGCCTAACATCCTCATTTATCAGATTATTTTGCCTTTGTTCTCTCCGTTAGCTGATTTGTTTATGCTCATATCGCTTATCAGTGGTTTATTTTCGCTCAGTGCTATCAACAACCTTACGCTAACGGGTTTTTCGGGTATTTTAAGTTTACACAATGGTTTTGGCCAGGTACTTTTCTACTACATTATCTTTATCGTAGTAGATATGGTTTTTGCGGCTATGGCTTTCAGAATGGAAAAAGAAAAATATAAAAACCTGCTTTATCTTTTTCCTCAACGTTTTTTCTGGCGCCAACTAATGTATATTGTTTTGTTCCGGTCGGTTAGAAGAGCCATAAAAGGCGAGCTGGAAACATGGGGAACATTAAAAAGAACCGGTAATGTGAAAGAGCAGGTAGCCTTATAGAAAATTGAATTATTTAACGGTTTTAATCACTGATTGTGCATTAGAACCGTTAAATTTATCCTCTGGCCTATATAAAAGATTAATGCATGAAAAAAGCTAACCAAAATGTACTTTCATTAGGAAACCTACTTATTACAGCATTAATTGCGGGCACATTAGATGGACTGGCAACAGTAATATTCCTTGCAAAAATGAACTTCACTGGGATATTTCAATACATTGCCAGTGCAATTATGGGCAAAGCAGCCTGGCGATTATCAATGCTGTAATACTGATATTTTGTATTGGTTTACCAATTTCTTACCTAACCGCCCGTAGTCTAAGGTTTCCATCATAGACAGTAAAAAAAGAACTCAAGCTTAATAATCAGTGCGCTATAAAATTGACTTCTTTGAATATCTAGTTTTTTTCTATGAGACAAACGGCATAGGCTACAACGCCTTCTTCCCTGCCTACAAAGCCCATTTGCTCGTTTGTTGTAGCTTTAATAGAAATATCTTCGGTAGAAATACCTATCGCATCAGCAATGTGCTGCTGCATTGCCGGGATGTGCGGATTGATTTTCGGCGCTTCTAAACAAAGCATTGCATCGATATTACCTACCTGCCAGCCCTTTTCACTCAACAATTTAACGGTTTCCTTCAACAGGATTAAACTGCTTATTCCTCTCCATCTTTCATCTGTATTTTTAAAGTGGAAACCAATATCGCGAAGGTTGGCCGCACCTAAAAGTGCATCGCAAATGGCGTGCAGCAATACATCTGCATCAGAATGACCAAAAGCCCCTTTATGGTGATCGAGCGTTACACCTCCTACTACAAAAGGGTGCTGATCTTTTAACTGGTGCACATCAAATCCGAAGCCTACTCTAATTTTCATTGAAATTTGGGTTAATTGTTAAACTGTAACAGAAATCGTTAAAAGGATTAATTTTTAACTGCTTTCTTGTCGCCAAAGTTAAACAAAAGACCAAAACGTAAGGTATTAGCCAGCGGACTAGTTTGCGCATTGGCCAATAAATATGAGAAATCGATGTTAAAAACGTTGTATTTCAGGCCAAGACCGAGGGTAAAATAGCGGCTATCGCCTTTCATCGGGCTTTGGTAGTTGTATCCAGCCCTTACCGCAAATTGTTGGTTATACCAATATTCCAGTCCGGTTGAAATGCCAACCTCTTTAAGCTCTTCGCTAAATCCTCCCGGTGCATCGCTAAACGAACCAAAAATACCTGAAGGTACCGAGCGGTTCGGATCTTTGCCACTTACAATATTGTTGTTCGAATCGTATATCGGTTGTGTAGGCACCAATAGTTTATTAAAATCGAGTGCAAGGGTAATGGTACTAAAATCATCAACAATAATGGTTGATGCGCCGCCCAGTTTAAAATTAGTGGGCAGGAAAAAATTCTGGCCACCATCTGAATAGCTCATCTTTGTACCGATATTAGAAATATTGGCACCGGCCGAAAGGATAGCCTGTTTACCAAACATCGAGGTACTGGTTTTGTACAATCCGGAAACATCAACTGCAAGAGCATTTCCACTGTGTACCTGTCCTGAAGATGAAAACTGACCAGAAGCCAGATTAGAATAAATGTACCTTACAGAAGTTCCCAATGAAAATTCTTCGCCAAAGTTACGGGCAAAAGAAACATCAAAAGCCAGCTCGTTAGGGTTTGAAATACCCAAATCCTGCTGATTAATATCGGTAAGCTGAATTGATCCTAAAGAAAAATACCTTAACGAAGCGCCAATGGTATTGCGATCGTCTAATTTATAAAAACCACTTAAGTAAGCCAGGTTAATATCGGGCACCAGGCTTTTTAACCAGGGGCTGTAAGAAACGGAAAAGCCATAAGGTTTATCCAAAAATGCCAGCTTCGAAGCATTAATACTGGCCGAATTTACATCTCCGGCTACAGCTACACCTGCATCGCCCATTGCGCCGGCACGGGCATCGGGCGTAATAAGCAGGAACGGAACTGCTGTTACAATATTGTTCGATTCACTTCCATTTGTCTGTGTATTCCCTATGGTTACCTGAGCATTTGTTTTGCCATACAGCAATGCCATGGAGAGTGCAGAAAAAGCAAGCTTACTGATATACTTGAAATTCATCCTTTGAAGGTCCGTAATTTTAGATTTTGGTACTTAGCAAATACTAGAGAATATATCTTGTAACGTAAAACCAAAAATTATATTTCACCAAATTACGAATTCTATCATTAATTACTAATTAAACCTACGATTTTTACATATCGCTGTGACTGCATTTAACCTAAATATTAAATTAACAGCAATTTAGCACGATTATCTTATTCAATTATAAACTTAATTTTCGATAGTTTTTTATTCGGTGAACAAAATTTTCGAATAACAGTGTTTAATTGCCATTCAGCTTTATTGAAAAGAATTTCTGATTCCACCACTTTACTGTTTCAGCTCAGAACCTATACAAAATGAGCCAAAGCCTATTTCCTTGCATACTCGCAGATTGAGAAAAAACTGGCAGTGTTTTTAAAGAACTTAAAAATTATCTCGCTTATTTATAATTATTTAGCTAAAATTTCGTTGAAAAAGTAAACAGACACAATACGCAGAAAAATAACACGTTATGGCTTAAAAATATATTAGATATTTTATTGTCACATTATTTATATATTCATTTAAAATTGTTTAATTTTATCGGTTGAAAGGCCATTAGGCTATATCCCGTTGCATTATATGAAAAAACTAATACTATATTCTTTTACTTGTTTATCATTAGCCGCCCTCCTTTCTGGCTGTAGCTCTAAAGGTGGGAACAGTTCTAGCAAAACAGGTATTCCCTATGCAGATAGGAAAAGCAAAAAGAATCAATCTGGTGCTTTTGCCGTAGCTACGCAATACAAGCGTGCACCAGGCCCTGGTTTGATCCCGATTGAAGGTGGTGTTTTGGTAGTTGGTGGTAGTGCCATTGAGGTGGCAGGTGTTGAGCCTAATATCTACAACTACAAAAGACAAGTTACCGTTCCGTCTTTTTACATGGATGAAACAGAAGTTTCGAACACCGATTGGTTAGAGTATTTACATTGGATCAGGTACAATTATCCTGAAGATCGTGAGTATTATTACAATGAGCTTCCCGATACTTTGGTTTGGCGTCGTGCGCTATCTTACAACGAACCTTACGTAGACAACTATTTAAGGCACCCGGCTTACCGCGATTATCCTGTTGTAGGTGTATCATGGGAACAGGCTTCACGCTATTGCGAATGGAGAACTTCCAGAGCAAACGAATTTATCTTACGTGAAAAAGGTATCTTAACCGACTATAGAACTTTAGCTGGTGGAAACACAGGCAGAAACAATAATGCTACTGCAGCAGCTACAACCCAAAGACCTGACAAACCATTTAATACTGATGCTTATTTAAACGGCCAGTATGATGATAAAGGTAGGAACGCACCAGTTGACTACAATACCAGGTCTGGTTCGGCAACTACTACAGCAGGCGCTTCAACAGCAGCTACAGGTGGTGGAAGAAACAGTCAGCCGAGAAGAAATGCGACTTTAGAGGATGGTGTAATTATGCAGCCTTACCGTTTACCAACCGAAGCAGAGTGGGAATACGCCGCTTTAGGTTTAATTGGTAATACAGAATATGAAAATATTAACCAAAATAAAATCTACCCATGGAATGGTTTAGGCGTAAGTTCGGCCAAAAAGAAAACCAGAGGTATGATTCAGGCCAACTTTAAAAGGGCACCCGGCGATTACATGGGTGTGGGCGGTTCATTGAATGATAAAGGTGATTTAACTGTTCCGGTTATCCAATATACACCAAACGATTTTGGTTTGTATAACATGGCTGGAAACGTGAACGAATGGGTAAACGACGTATACAGAACGGGTACATTTACCGATGCTGATGCATTTAACCCTTACCGTGGTAACTATTTCACCAATAAAAAACTAGAAGATGCTCAAAACGGCAAAATTGCACTGGATAAGTATGGCAATCCGATTAAGGAAAATGCATATTCAGGCCGCAAACAAACCTGGGCAGAGAAACAAGCGCAAACTAAACGTGCCGATTCGATTTCTAAATCAACAGATCCTCAGGGAGCCACTGCTTCTACAAGCTACCAGGCCGACCAAAGAGGGTATCGCGACAGACAGAATACCTTGTTAAATGAAGAAGGTGTAACGTTGGTTAACGATAAATCGAGAGTCTATAAAGGCGGTTCGTGGAACGACATGGCTTACTGGTTAAACCCGGCAACCCGTCGTTTTATGCAACAGGATGAATCATCAGCCGAAGTTGGTTTCCGTTGCGCCATGACGATGCTTGGTGCACCAGAAATTAGCACAGCAGGAAAAAGAAGCTTTAAAAACCCTCCGCAAAAACCTTACAGGGTAAGCAGAGGTAAATAAAAAAGAAAAGTCCCGGTTTTAAACAGCCGGGACTTTTTTATGTTTTATATTTTGTAATTAGTTTAAGGCGATCGTAAGCCATCCAAAGTCGTCATTGTGAGCAGGCTTTTTCAGCCGACGAAGCTTGCCTGCAAACAGGCAGGCAAGCCCACAACGATCGCTACCTTGCATACGCATTAAGATTGCTTCGTGCCTCGCAAAAACGCTACTTAAACTGAACCAACACCTGGTTCTTTTCTACTTTATCGCCCTGCACTACCAAAACCTTTTTAACGGTACCATCGGTAGAAGATTTCAGGATGTTCTCCATTTTCATTGCTTCTAAAATGAGCAGGTTATCGCCTTTTTTAACTTCAGTATTTTCAGCTACCAGAACCTTTAATACCAAACCAGGCATAGGTGCTTTAATTTCAGATACTTTATTTGCCGTTAGGTTATCAAGTCCGAGTTGCTTCAGCAAGGCATCAAACTGATCTTCAATACTAATCTGGTAAGTGTTTCCATTTACTTTAATCCTGCAGGTTTTCTCCGCTTTATTAACCTCCACAATTTCTGTACGGAAAGATTTATGCTGATATAAAATATGTGCGTGGCTGTTGTTTATTTCGCTTAAATCAAGTTGAACGGGGTCGCCATTTACTAAAAATGCTGAATCCTTATTTTCTACCTCGAATAAAAACTGATCGTTGACTTTTACTTTGTACATGTTTATTGGGTTAAAGCATATTGAACCAGATTTGCGCCCATTTTAAGCGCCTTAGCGCGTGTTTCCTGTGTATCTTCAGGGTAAGTACCGAAATCCTCCCAACCGTTCCCTAAATCGCATTCATAAGTGTAATAACAGACCATCCTGCCTTTATAGATCAGGGCAAATCCCTGCGGGCGTTTATTATCGTGCTCGTGTATTTTGGGCAAGCCAGCCGGAAATTTAAATTTCTGATTGTAAATGACATGGTTTGCCGGTAATTCCACAAAACTAAGTTCAGGAAATACCTTTTTCATTTGCGGCCTGATAAACTTATCCAAACCGTAGTTATCGTCGATATGCAGGAAACCACCCCCAATAAGGTATTGTCGTAAATTTTTAACGTCCTGATCGCTAAAAACCACATTACCATGCCCTGTCATATAAACAAAAGGGTAATTAAACAGTTCCTTCGATCCAACTTCTACTATGCTTTCTTCGGCGTAAAAATTAGTTTTAAGGTTGGCGTTGCAAAAAGCAATCAGATTTGGAAGTGCGGTACGGTCTGCATACCAATCGCCACCCCCGTTATATTTCAGCTTCGCCATGCGGTAGGTTGGGGGAATGAAAGCGAAAAGACTTATGCAGGAAACTAAAAGCACAAAGCATGCAGTCCATGTCCGGAATCTCGAAAACTGAAAATTAAAAACTGAAAACTTCAAACTGGTTATCGGTTAAGGTAATTGATTTCAAAACAAACAGCCAGCGCAGCAGTTTCGGTGCGCAACCTGTTATCACCTAAAGTTAATGCTTTAAAGCCTTTGTTCAAAGCTAAATTCACTTCTTCTGGTGTGAAATCTCCTTCGGGACCGATCAGGATCAGATATTTTTGATGTGGTGCCACAAGCTGTGAAATATACTGCTTCTCTCCTTCATCAATACAATGTGCCATTAGTTTTTCACCTTCAAAAGGTTGTTTCAAAAAAGCATCGAACGCAATGGCATCGTTCAGTTTAGGGTGATATGCTTTTATAGACTGTTTTACCGCCGAGGTGATTACTTTATTCAAGCGGTCTTCTTTTACTACCCTTCGCTCAGAGCGATCGGTAATAATGGGGGTAATTTCATCAATCCCCAGCTCCGTAGCTTTCTCCAAAAACCATTCGATACGATCGATATTTTTGGTAGGTGCTACAGCAATATGCAGGTAATGGTTCCGTTTATGATACTCAGTTTCTACTTTTAATATCGATAAAGCAACTTTTTTAGGATTATCGGAAGTAATTTCGGCCGTATAGAAACCGCCTTTACCATCAACCAGGTTAACCACAGCACCAACGGCTAAACGAAGTACCCGAACGCAGTGTTTGCTTTCCTCTTCGTTAAGCGTATAGGTATTTTGGGTGATATCCGGTGTGTAAAAAATATGCATGGTTGAAATTAGTGATTATCAACCATATCTGCTTGATTAATCACCAGTTCGAGCTTAATGGTTTCGATATTCTGCTCTGTTTTTTTAAGAATGGTAAACAAATAACCATACGATTCGTTGCTTTCGCCAACTTCAGGTATACGCCCGAAAACATGCGAAACCAAACCTCCTATTGTGTCGAAATCTTCGTCTTCAGGTAAATCGTGTGGCAGGTGCTCATTTACATCATAAACTGTTGCAAATGCATTTACGATAAATTCGTTGTCCGATACTTTCTCAACCAGTGGTTTTTCTTCATCGTATTCATCTTGAATTTCGCCCACAAGTTCTTCCACAATATCCTCTAAGGTTACCATACCGGCAGTTCCGCCAAACTCATCCAAAACAATGGCAATCTGAATGCGGTTGCTTTGCAGCTCACTCATCAGATCATTGATTTTTTTAGTCTCCGTTACGAAATATGGTTTCCTGATAATGTCATTTAAAGTCCAGTGCTGGTTACCGGCTGCAACCAAAGGCAAAATATCTTTGGCATGGATAATACCTACGATCTTATCCATAATATCATCGTACACCGGTAAACGCGAATAGCCTTCTTTGATAATCGTGTCGATTACCTCTTCTTTATCTGAAGTAAGTTCGATACCCGAAATTTTAGTTCGGGGTACCATAATGTTCTTCACCACGCGCTCGTTGAAATCGAACACGTTTTTAATCAGTTCGTGCTCATTGTTATCGAGTGCACCACTTTCTTTACCCTGATCGAGTAAATATTGAAGTTCTTCTGTACTGTGCAGCGATTCGTGACCGCCAGCAGTATCGATACCAAATGGTTTAAGAATAACTGCGGCTAAACTGTTTAAAGTCCAGATTGCGGGCTTGAATACCACATAAAACAACTGAAGCGGTAACGATACGAATAAAGTTGTAGCTACGGGCCTTTGTATGGCAAACGATTTTGGGGCCAGCTCGCCAAAAACAATGTGCATGATCGTAATTAACGAGAAAGCTACAATTGTTGATGCCGTATGGATGGAAGCATCGCTAAGTCCCCATTCTAAACTATCGAAAAGGTTTTTAAAGATGGTATGCATAACGCCTTCACCAACCCAACCTAAGCCAAGTGATGCAAGCGTTATACCCAGCTGAGTGGCGGCTAAATAACCATCCAGGTTATGGATGATGCTTTTAGCCATTTTACCAACACGACTGCCTGATTTTGCTTTTATCTCTATTTGTGATGCCCGGACTTTTACGATGGCAAACTCTGCTGCCACAAAGAAACCGTTTAAAAGCACCAAAAATAAGGCGAAAAACAAACGCCAGCCAACTGATCCGGTATCGGGCTCCTGTAAAGCTACAAGAACTACATTTGGGGTTGGCAGTATTGTACTTAACGCTGAATTTAAAAACAAACAGACCGTGGGTAAATCCATTAAGCTAATTCTCTAAATGTTGTGTTATAAAGTTCTATGCTTTCTTTAATTACTTTATGCGCATAACGAACACCTAATAAATGTTCGATGGTTACATTTTTATCTTCTAATGCTTTATAATCCTGAAAGAAGCGAACAATTTCTTTCATTTGGTGTGGAGGTAACTGGTCTAAATCGTTGATGTAGTTTACCGACATATCATGTGCTGCAACAGCAATAATTTTATCGTCCTGCTCGCCGTTATCAACCATGTGCATTACGCCTACTACTTTAGCTTCAATTAAAGTCATTGGGTAAACATCAACTGAACAAAGAACCAGGATATCTAAAGGATCTTTATCATCGCAATAAGTTTGCGGAATAAAGCCATAGTTAGCCGGATACATAACTGATGAAAAAAGAACCCTATCCAATTTAATCAGACCTGATTCTTTATCTATTTCGTATTTTGCTTTTGAACCTTTTGGAATTTCAATAATTGCGTTTACAATTTCTGGAACATTGTTTCCAGGAGATACGCTATGCCACGCGTGATGATCGTCTTTTACCATTTCTAATTTAAATCTGTTTTATCCTCTTCAGGACCTTTCACTACTTTACTTTTTACAAAGGTAATTAATAATGGTATAGTTGTTATAAGGATAAAGCCAATAATAATATATAATAAATAATCGTTTATTTCTTTTTCGAAGCGGCGACCTAAAAAATAGCCCAATAAAGTTAGAGAACAGATCCAAAGTGTTCCTCCAACTACGTTATAAAGTGCAAATTTTTTAAAGTCGAGCTTTACTACCCCCGCAAAAATAGGTGCAAAAGTTCTTACAATCGGAACAAACCTGCCCATTATTAATGCGAATGCGCCCTGTTTATGGTAATAGTCTTCTGCTGCTTTTAAATAACGTTTCTTAAAAAAGAAGCTATCTTTTCTGGTGTACAATACCGGCCCGGTTTTACGTCCGAACCAATAGCCCGTAAAATTACCCGAAATTGCCGCAACACATAAACCGGCTAAAAGCACAGCAATATTTACATCCAGTTTACCGGTAGCAACAAACATGCCAGCCAGGAACAGTAAATAATCGCCCGGGAGAAAGAACCCAAAGAACAGGCCGGTTTCTGCATAGATTACGAATACAACGAGATAGAAACCGCCCTCCCTCAATAATTTCTCGGGATCAATTAGCTGATGCAGGTTATTCCAAAAATCGTGCATATTCAATTATTCGTAAAACTACAAATAATTATTAAACAACAGCATACCTATATCAGGTTTAAAATTATTGCCGGACAGATACCCAAAACAAGTGTAATTACCACTGAAACCAATAGTACCACTTTGTATTGTATAGGCGTCGTAAGGGTTGTATCTGCGCCATCTTTAAACCACATGGCTACAATAACCCTGAAATAGTAGTAGAAACCAACCAATGCATTTAAAATAGCAAAAGCTACCAATAAGGTTTTATACTCGGTCATTACATTCAGGAACATCAGGTATTTACCGATAAAACCAGCTGTTAACGGAATTCCGGCTAATGATAACATTGCAACAGTTAAACATAAAGCCACCAATGGGTTTTTCTTTCCTAAACCGTTAAAGCTTTCGAAGCTGTCGCTACCAGTTTTCTGTTTTACCAGAATTAATACCGCAAAGGCAATGATCGAAGCAAAGGTATAAGCGGCAGCATATACCAATACGTTGTTGCCAGAATTTTTAGTTATAACTATTAAAGAAAACAATAAGTATCCTGCATGCGAAATACTTGAATAAGCCAGCATACGTTTAAAGTTCTTTTGGAACAAGGCTGTTACGTTACCGATGAATAAAGTCAGGCAAACAATAACGATTAACGGCATTACCCAGAACTCGTGTAAAGGCTCAAGAGGTCCGGCAAACAAACGTAAAAAAGCAGCAAAACCAGCAGTTTTAACTACCGTACTCATAAAGGTGGTAATTAAAGATGGTGCGCCTTCGTAAACATCCGGTGTCCAGAAGTGGAAAGGTGCTGCACCTATTTTAAAGCATAAACCAATCATCATCAGGATTACGCCCGGATAAAAGATCGGTGAAACTGCAGTACTGTTATTTACCAGGTAAGCCTGAATTTTATCTAAATCGAAAGAACCTGTAGCTCCGTAAATTAAAGTAATACCAAACAACAGGAAACCTGTTGAAAAAGCACCCATTAAGAAATACTTTAACGAAGCTTCGTTTGAGGCAAAATCTCTTTTACGGATACCGGCAAGGATATATAAACTTACCGACATAATTTCCAGACCAACAAAAAGCATCGCCATGTTTTTATACGATACCATCATAATCATCCCAGCAAGGGCGAAAAGGATTAAGGTATAATATTCGGCAACGTTATCGCTTTTAGCGTGAAAATAGTTTTGGGTTAATAAGAAAATCAAAAGTGTACCAACTATACAAACGCCAGAAAATGCAAGGGCGAAATTATCAGTCTGCATCATTCCGAAATGAACAGCATTGCCACCCCAGGCACAAAAAGTAAAGCCTAAGGCAGTAAGTAAGCCAACAACGGTAAGCGGCAATAATGCTTTATTTGCTTTAAACAAACCTGCATAAAGTACAATAAAAGCTGTTATACTAATGGTTATTATAATATTCATTGCTTATTTTACTGATGTTAATTTTTGATTTACCTGTTCTAATAAATGTTGTACAGATGCCTCTGTTAAGTGCAATAATGGTTTCGGATAAACACCCAAAACGATAATCAAAGCACAGATCAAATACAGGACAAATTTCTCTGATCCCTGGATATCGGTGAAAGTGATGGTTAATTCGTTGGTTTTGCCAAGCATTACATTCTGATACATGCGCAACATGTAAACAGCGCCGAAAATGATGGTTAAGCCCGCAATTGCAGCAGCCCAAATGCCAACATTGTACACACCCAGCAACAATAAAAATTCGCCGATAAAGCCGTTTGTTCCTGGTAAAGCTACTGTTCCTAAAACAATAATCAGAAAAGCAATTGCCAAGTGTGGTGCTGCTTTGGCAATACCGCCAAGTTCTTCAATTTTATTGGTTTTAACGCGAGAGAAAATAATATCCAAAACAAAGAATAAACCTACTACGTTAATACCGTGACTCAACATCTGAACCATTGCTCCCTGCATACCTTGCTGGTTTAATGCAAAAATACCCGCCGAAATTAAACCTACGTGAGCAATTGATGAATAAGCTACTAAACGTTTGGCATCCTTTTGTGTAAAGGCAATTAAAGAAGCGTAAACGATACCGATAATAGATAGGCTAATAGCTAAACAAGACCAATCCTGAACGCCTGCAGGTACGATTGGCAATAACCATCTGATTACACCATAAATACCCATTTTTAACATAATACCTGATAATAGCATAGTACCTTGTGTAGGTGCTGCAGTATAGGTATCTGGCTGCCAGGTATGGAAAGGAAAAATTGGCATCTTAATCGCAAAAGCAATAAAGAAAGCCCAGAAAATCCACCCTTGTTGTGCTGCATCCAAATTTAAAGCATAAAAAGCCTGGATATCAAAGTTATGTGCCGGGTTTTGTAAGTACAGGTAAATAATACCCATTAGCATAAATAACGAACCGGCAATGGTATACACAAAAAACTTCATGTTAATGCGGATACGGTCTTTTCCACCCCAGAATGCGCAAATGAAATAAATTGGAATTAATGCCGCTTCCCAGCCAATATAGAAAAGGAAAGCATCTAATGCTGTAAACACCAGTAACAAGCCGGTTTGCATAAATAAAATTAATGCGTAAAAAGCAGCTGGATTTTTGTAGTCGTGTTTATAGCTCGATAGGATGATAATCGGGATTAATAAGTTGGTAAGTAATACCACCAACATGCTAATACCATCAATACCTGCATGGAAATTAATGCCCAGATCAGCAATCCATGGTAAATTCGCTTCAAACTGTGTACTTGCATTCGGAATGAAGTTACATGCGATAAACAAAGCCAGCCCTAAGGAAACCACCGAAAATACGGTCGACACTATTTTAGCCGACTTACCTGCAAATGCTGTAATAATAGCACCCGCAAGCGGAAGAAATATAAGTAGTAAAAGTTGTTCCATTATTTATTTTTGAACCCTTTTTATAATATGTAACTAAATGTATAGATCAATAACGCGATGATACCGAATACCATCATAAACAGGTAGAAACCAACGTTTCCGCTCTGTAACAGGCGAAGGCCTTTACTGGCTTCATTTGTACTCCATCCCAATCCGTTTACAATACCATCAATAAACTTGTTATCGATAATCCTGTAAAAGAATTTCGAAAGGATATCTAAAGGTTTTGTAATTATGAAATCGTAAATCTCATCTAAATAAAATTTGTTGTATGATAATTTAGCCAATGCAGAACGCGGTGCCTCATCAGCAACCGGAACATGTGCACCTTTTACATATTTAGTATAAGCATACAATAAAGCAATAACTGCTGCCGCAACCGAAGTACCCATTAAAGCGAGTTCGGTAGAATGACTTAAATCCAATTCGTGCTGGGCAACACCTGCTCCCGTTAACCAGTGTGCCAGCCATTCGTTACCGCCAAAAATGTGCGGGAAGTTGATTGCTCCACCAATTGCAGCAAGGATCGCTAAGATTACCAAAGGCAATGTCATTGCAGCTGGCGACTCATGAATATGGCTTTCAGCGTGGTGTGTTCCGCGGTATTTTCCAGAGAAAGTAAGGAACATCATCCTGAACATGTAAAATGCGGTTAAGAATGCGGTTAACACGCCAATTCCCCAAAGTACTGGACTGGCTTGAAAGGCATGTGCCAAAATTTCATCTTTTGAGAAGAAACCAGAGAATGGTGGTAAACCTGCAATTGCAATGGTACCGATCATCATGGTGGCAAAAGTAGTTTTAAGCTTAGCTCTTAATCCACCCATGTGGCGCATATCTTGCTCGTGATGCATGGCATGAATAACCGAACCAGCGCCTAAGAACAATAAAGCTTTAAAGAAGGCATGGGTTAATACGTGGAAGAACGAACCAGTATAAGCACCAACGCCTAAACCTAAAAACATATAGCCCAACTGAGATACAGTTGAATAAGCCAGTACCTTTTTAATATCCGTTTGTGTTAAGGCGATAATGGCAGCAACTAAAGCGGTTGCAGCACCAACAATTGCAATGATGTGCTGGGTTAACGGAGCCAGATCAAACAATACGCTCGAACGCGCAATCATGTAAATACCTGCCGTTACCATCGTAGCTGCGTGGATTAACGCCGAAACTGGAGTTGGTCCGGCCATCGCATCTGGTAACCAGGTAAACAATGGCAATTGCGCCGATTTACCGCAGGCACCGATAAACAATAAAATGGTAATCAAAACCAGGGTATCTTTACCTGGCAACATATTAGCTGCCTGAGGGAAAATTTTAGAGAATTCAACACTTCCGAAGAAATTGAATATTAGGAATACACCCAGCAAAAAGCCTAAATCACCAATACGGTTCATTACGAAAGCTTTTTTAGCTGCTGATGCATAGGCACTGTTGGTATACCAGAAACCAATTAGCAAGTACGAACATAAACCAACACCTTCCCAACCGATAAACATCACGATGTAGTTAGACCCCAATACCAATAATAGCATGAAGAATACAAACAGGTTAAGGTAACTGAAAAATTTACCAAATCCTTCGTCATCGTGCATGTAGCTTGTAGAATATAAATGGATTAAAAAACCAATTCCTGTGATAATCAGAAGCATGATCGAGCTTAACGGATCGACCAAAAATGATAAAGGAATGTGTAATGCGCCAGCGCTAATCCAGTCGAATAAAAATACTTCGTGAGATTTTTGGGTATCGCCTTGTAAACTAAAGAAAATAACTACGCTGATGATAAAAGAAGCTAAAATTACGCCGCTTCCGATGATTCCAACAAGTCCTTTAGATAAAGATTTTCTGCCTAGTCCGTTAATTACAAAACCTAAAAAAGGAAGTAACGGAACCAACCAAATCAATTGTTCTATTGTCATTCTTATTATATATTTACCACTTAAGGCGATTTAAAACATTAATATCTATCGATTTTGTATTTCTGTACACCATTACGATGATGGCCAAACCTACTGCAACTTCTGCAGCAGCCAAAGCCATAATGAAGAATACGAAAACCTGTCCGGAAGGATCATTGCTATGCACAGAGAAAGCGGTTAAAAGCAGGTTAACTGCATTTAACATCAACTCTACCGACATAAAGATTACGATTGCATTTCTGCGGGTTAACACGCCAATTACACCAATAGTGAAAATAATTGCACTTAAATAGATGTAGTGGTTTAGCGGAACGCCTGCCATTTGTGTAGTTAAATTTTCCATTATGCTTCTACCTCATCTCTTTTAGATAATAAAACGGCTCCAACCATTGCTGCCAACAGTAACAGAGATGATAATTCGAATGGTAACAAGAATGGTCCGAAAAGCTCTTTACCTAAGTTTTCTACCAAACCTAATCCCGGATTTTTTAAAATTAACGGGCTGCTAATGCTTGCCGCTTTTAACGAACCAATTAAGGTTACAATTAAGCAACAGCCAGCAATTACCCCAACAATTTTAATTAATGGAGATTTTGATGGCTCTGTTTCCTTATTCAGGTTGAGCAACATCAGTACGAAGAGGAATAATACCATGATGGCTCCCATATAAACAATGAAGTTTACAACAGCCAGAAATTGAGCATTCAACAGTACATAATGCACCGTAAATGTGAAAAAAGTTAGGATTAAGTACAATACACTGTGGATTGGATTTTTAGCAAAAATCACCAACAGTGAAAAGAGGATACTTAATGTGGCTACGAAATAGAATACTTGTGTACTCATTAATTTGTTGTTTTTAATTTGTTTTTCGTCCTCCTGATCCGATAGCTATCGGTATTATTTCAGGATCTTGTACAAGAGATGCTGAAATAAATTCAGCATGACGATTATCTCAGTTATATGGTTCGCGTCCTCACGAACAATATTATTATTTTTTCATTTCTAACGGAGCCTCTACCAATTTATCTTTTCCGTAAATAAAATCTTTACGCAAATAATCAGCAGGTACAATTGGTCCGTCTAAATAAATAGCCTCTTTCGGGCAGGCTTCTTCACATAATCCACAGAAAATGCAACGCAACATGTTAATTTCATAAGTTGCAGCATACTTTTCTTCACGGTATAAATGTTTTTCTTCAGGCTTACGTTCTGCAGCAATCATGGTAATTGCTTCGGCCGGGCAAGATAAAGCACATAAACCGCAGGCAGTACAACGCTCTTTACCGTTTTCATCACGCTTTAGCGAGTGCATCCCCCTAAAGTTGGTTGAGAATTCGCGTTCTACTTCCGGATATCTTACTGTAGCCTCTTTTTTGAATAAGTGGCTAATGGTGATGCCCATTCCCTTTACGATTGCCGGAAGGTACATCCGTTCCATAAAGCTCAGTGGCTTTTGTTCCAGTACTTTTTTCTTATTACTTAATGATTCCATAATTAAAACTTCTCAATAATCGCAATCACAACTCCAGTTATTATAATGTTGGCAATAGCTAAAGGAATTAAGCCTTTCCAACCTAAATTCATCAATTGATCGTAACGGAAACGCGGGATGGTCCAGCGTACCCACATGAAGAAAAAGATAAATGCACATATTTTTCCAAAGAAAACGGCAGTACCGATAAGTGGTGCCCAGGTTGTTCCTGCATGTGTTGCAACCCAATCCATACCAGGGTAATTGTAACCACCCCAATATAAAGCTGCCATTACAGCCGATGATACAAACATATTGATGTATTCGGCAAACAGGTAGAAACCTAATTTCATAGATGAATACTCGGTATGGTAACCACCAATTAACTCAGTTTCACACTCAGGTAAATCGAAAGGAGCACGGTTGGTTTCAGCAAACGAGCATACCATAAATATCAAAAACCCAAGCGGCTGATACCACACATTCCAGTTAAGGCCATGTTGCTGTTCAACAATAGCTTTTAAGCTTAGGGTATTCGTCATCAGAAGCAATGCAATGATGGATAAACCCATTGCAATCTCGTAGCTGATATTTTGTGATGCCGCGCGGATAGCACTTAACAAAGAATATTTGTTGTTAGATGCCCAACCACCAATCATTACGCCATAAACGCCTAAAGAAACCACACCGAAAATGTATAAAACACCTACATTAATATCAGTAACCTGTAAAGGGATTGTTTTTCCGGCAATTTCTATCGGACTACCCCAGGGAATAACTGCTGTACCAATACAGGCACAAAGTAAAGCTAAACCCGGCCCTGCAATAAATAAGAAACGGTTTGATGTAGTTGGGATAATCTCCTCTTTCATAAACATCTTAACACCATCGGCCAAAGGCTGTAAAATACCAAAGGGACCAGCTCTGTCCGGTCCTAAACGATCTTGCAAAAATGCAGCAACCTTACGTTCAGCATAGGTAGAATACATGGCAATTACCAAACTGATACCGAAAATTACCGCTACTAGAATAAATTTTTCTATGATAAAACCTGTATCCATTAGTATTTAACTGTTTTATGTAATTCAATTTCATTCGCTGCCTGTAACGCTGCATTTGGCTTAATTACCGGCAATGGTTTTAATGTTTCGTAGTGGTTAGATGCAATTACCGAAGTATCATCAATATGTGTTGGATGTTCGATTGTCCAGTCGGATGTAGCTTTTTTATCGAAACGGCAGGTATTGCAGATAAATTCTTCTACTTCGCCAAACTGATCTTTGCGCGCAGTAACACGGATCACATCTTCTCCTTTATACCAAAGGGTTACCTTACCGTTGCATTTTTCATGGTCGCAATTGCGGTGTGCATCAACTGGTTTGGTAAACCAAACACGGTTTTTGAAACGGAAAGTTTTATCGGTTAAAGCACCAACCGGACAAACATCAATTACGTTTCCTGAGAAATCGTTATCAACCGCCTGCTGGATATAGGTAGAAATTTCTGAATGATCGCCACGGTTTAAAATACCGTGAACACGCTTGTTGGTAATCTGATCTGCAGTAAAAACACAGCGGTAGCACAGAATACAACGGTTCATGTGCAGCTGAATTTTATCGCCAATATCAATACGCTCGAAAGTACGGCGCTCAAACTCATAACGTGTTTTTTGCAAACCGTGCTCGTAACCTAAATTTTGTAAATCGCACTCACCGGCCTGATCGCAAACCGGACAATCCAAAGGGTGGTTAATCAACAAAATCTCTACTACACCTGCACGTGCTTCCAAAACTTCGGGCGAAGTAATATTAAGCACTTCCATCCCATCCATTACAGTTGTACGACAAGAAGCAACCAATTTTGGCATTGGGCGGGGATCTTTCTCCGACCCTTTTGTTACCTTAACAATACAGGTACGGCATTTACCACCACTGCCTTGTAACTTAGAATAATAGCACATGGCTGGCGGAACGATATCACCTCCAATTTGCCTTGCAGCATTCAGGATGGTGGTTCCGTTATCAACCTCTACTGTTATCCCATCTATCGTAACCTTAACTTTTTCACTCATGGTTAATGATATTCTTTTATTTTCTACTTGGTTCGTGCCACCACGAACCAATTGTATTTATTTAGCTTTCGTTTCGTGAAAACACGAACCAATGCGATTTTATTTCTCTTCCGTTACAGGAGCTTTTTCAATCGGGTTTGCATAATTTGCAATACCATAATTTTGGCTCTGGCTTTTAACCGGCTCTTTAATGTGCCATTCAAATTCATCTCTGAAATGACGGATAGCACTTGCCACTGGCCATGCAGCTGCATCACCTAAGGGGCAAATCGTGTTTCCTTCAATTTTACGCTGAACATCCCACAATAAATCAACATCTTCCATGCTTCCATGACCGTGTTCGATTTTGTGGAGGATTTTTTCCATCCAGCCTGTACCTTCACGACATGGTGAACATTGTCCGCAACTCTCGTGGTGGTAGAAACGAGAAAAATTCCAGGTATTGCGAACAATACACTGATCTTCATCAAAAGCAATAAAACCACCCGATCCTAACATCGTTCCAGTCGCAAATCCACCTTCTGATAAGGATTCGTAACTCATTAAACGAGGTTCGCCGTTGGCATATTTTAAAGTTAAATTAGCTGGCAAAATTGGCACCGATGAACCACCTGCAACTGTTGCTTTCAGGCGTTTCCCATTGGCAATACCGCCACAATACTCATCAGAATAGATAAATTCTTCTACCGGTAAACCCAATTCGATTTCATAAACGCCAGGCTTTACTAAATTACCCGATGCTGAAATTAATTTGGTACCTGTACTTCTGCCAATACCGATTTTAGCATACTCATCGCCTCCATCATTGATAATTGGCACTACAGCAGCAATCGATTCTACGTTATTAACTACCGTAGGGCAGCCATATAAACCTGCAATAGCAGGGAAAGGTGGTTTAATACGTGGATTACCTCTTTTACCTTCAAGCGATTCTAACAAAGCGGTTTCTTCACCACAAATGTAAGCACCTCCACCAGGCTGAACATATAATTCTAAATCGTAACCAGTTCCTAAAATGTTCTTACCTAACCATCCTGCAGCTTTTGCTTCTGCAATCGCTTTTTCCAGGATACGGATCTGAGGCATCATCTCTCCGCGAACATAGATGTATGAAACCTTGGCTCCCAGAGCAAAACTCGAAACAATCATTCCCTCAATTAAAGCATGTGGAATGTATGTCATCAGGTAACGGTCTTTAAAAGTTCCGGGCTCAGACTCATCAGCATTACACACCAGATAACGTGCAACACCTTCTGGCTTAGCCAAAAAGCTCCATTTCATTCCCGTTGGGAAACCCGCACCACCACGACCGCGTAAGCCTGATTTCTTAACTTCTTCAACAATCTCTTCAGGTGTTAAAGTTTTAAGGGCTTTTTCAACGGCACGGTACCCGCCTTTTTGGCGATAGACTTCAAGTGTATTGATGCCTGGTACGTTTATATGCTCAAGTAACAGTTTTCGAGACATTTTAATTAGTCTATAGTCTGTAGTCAAATAGTCCATAGTCTTGAGTCTAAATTAACTCCCGACTTAAGACTTGCGACTTAGGACTTATTTTTCAAATCTTCAATCAGTTTATCTACACTTTCGGTAGTTAGGTTTTCATAGAAAGTATATTCCGGACTAATTTGTAACACCGGACCGAAACCGCATGCGGCCAAACATTCAACTCCTCTAAAGCTGAAAAGGCCATCGGCAGTTACTTCACCTTCTTTTACGCCCAACTTGTCTTCTAAGTGGCTTAATATTTTTTCGGCACCTACCAGGCAGCAAGGCCCTGTACGGCAAACCTCCAAAGCATATTTACCTTGTGGTTTTAAAAAGTACATGGTATAAAATGTTGCTACCTCATATACTTCAATTGGCTGAAT
Organism: Pedobacter ghigonis; assembly: GCF_903166585.1. Taxonomy (GTDB): domain Bacteria; phylum Bacteroidota; class Bacteroidia; order Sphingobacteriales; family Sphingobacteriaceae; genus Pedobacter; species Pedobacter ghigonis. The sequence continues at coordinate 231,218 of NZ_CAESCM010000002.1, read as the reverse complement.
ATTTAAATACGCAGCAACTTGATCCATTGCCGATGTTGGAACCCAAAGAAATTCGGCCTGCACCAGGTGTAATAAGGGTAGCAAAGCTGATTTTTGTTTTCCTTCCGGATAACGACTTTTTATTTCATCAAATTTGGCCAGCAATTCTGATGAAAACGTTACAGGTGTTTGTTCTTCTACTTTAAGCATCTAATTCTCCTGCAATAATGTTCATACTACTCATGTTGATAATGGCATCAGACAATAACATGCCCTCGCTCATTGGCGCAAACATCTGGTAATTTATAAAACTTGGTCTGCGGAAGTGTAAACGGTACGGTGTACGTCCTCCATCATTGATCAGATAGAAACCTAATTCGCCGTTACCACCTTCTACAGCGTGATAAACTTCTGCTTTTGGCGCATCAATTTCGCCCATCACAATTTTAAAGTGATAGATTAATGCTTCCATATTGTTGTAAACCTCTTGTTTTGGAGGAAGATAGAATTCAGGAACATCGGCATGGAAAATACCTTTTTCTTCTGATTTCAATTTTTCCAAAGCCTGTTCAATAATGCGTACACTTTGCCACATTTCTTCGTTACGAACCAGATATCTGTCGTAAATGTCGCCACTCGTACCTACTGGAACCTCGAAATCGAAATCCTGATAAGAAGAATATGGATCGCTTACACGAACATCATAATCTACACCCGTAGCGCGTAAAAGTGGACCAGTCCAGCTGTATTCTAAAGCTGTTTCTTTGGTTACTTCCGCAACACCTGCAGTCCTGTCGATAAAAATACGGTTACGTGTTAAAAGGTTTTCGAACTCTTTTAAAGCAACCGGAAATTCTTTTAAGAATTTATTGATTTTAGCAAAGGCGATATCATTGAAATCTCTTTCAAAACCACCAATTCGGCCAATGTTTGTGGTTAAACGTGCTCCGCAAACCTCTTCAAAAATTTCGTAAATGTGCTCACGGAACTGGAAAAGGTAAAGGAAAGTGGTTGTTGCACCGGTATCCTGACCAATAATCGTGTTACAGATAATGTGATCGGCAATACGCGAAAGCTCCATTACAATTACGCGAAGATAATCTACGCGTTTTGGCATCTGGATATTCAACAACTTTTCAACCGTCATGTGCCAGCCCATATTGTTAATAGGCGAAGAACAATAGTTTAAACGGTCGGTAAGTGGGGTAATCTGATAAAATGGGCGGTGTTCGGCAATCTTTTCGAAAGCACGGTGAATATACCCAATAGTTGAAACGCCGCTTACAATACGTTCGCCATCTAATTGCAAAACGTTTTGAAAAACGCCGTGGGTTGCAGGGTGGGTTGGACCTAAGTTTAAGGTTACCAGCTCACTTTGCGGGTCGTTATCTGTAAATACCGGATGGTTATGATTCATAAAATTACCTTCCAAAAAATTCGTCTTTTTTATCTACTCTGTTCGGATCTTCCAATGGATATTGTTTCAACATTGGGTGAACGCCTAAATCGTCCATATTTAAAATACGGCGTAAATCAGGGTGTCCTTCAAATTTAACCCCAAACAAATCGTAAGTTTCGCGCTCCATCCAGTTTGCACCTTTCCATATCGTTGTTGCCGTAGGAATAGTAGGATTTTGCTCTGAAATAAAAACTTTAACTCTAATCCTAACTTGCTCAACCATGTTGTGCAAATGATAAACCACTGCAATGCCATGATCTTTACCCGGATAATGAACCGCTGTAATATCGGTTAAGAAGTTAAATTTTAAATCGTTTTTAAGAAACGACAACACATTGATGATTACATCTTTTGTTGTTGCAAAAGTAAGCAAACCATAAGGCTCGGCAACCGCAGTTACCTTTTCGCCAAACTTTTCGCTAAGTTTTGCCAGGATAGTATTATTTAGTGTCGCTTCTTCCATTATTTAATACCGTATTGACCTAAAAGTTCTTTGTAATAATCAGAATTCCTTCTTCTTCCCGATTCGTTTTTAACCAAATCCTGGATACGCTGGAAACCATCTAAAATGGCTTCAGGTCTTGGTGGGCAGCCCGGAACGTAAACATCAACCGGAATCACCTCATCAATACCCTGCAAAACAGAATAAGTATCAAAAATACCACCGCTACTTGCACAGGCACCAACAGCCATTACCCAACGTGGCTCTGCCATTTGGATATATACTTGTTTTAATACCGGAGCCATCTTTTTTGCGATGGTACCCATAACCATTAAAACATCGGCCTGACGGGGAGAAAAACTTAAACGCTCTGCACCGAAACGACCTAAATCGTAGTGAGAACCCATGGTAGCCATAAATTCGATTCCACAGCAAGAAGTTGCGAACGGCAACGGCCATAAAGAATTTGAGCGGGCCAAACCAATCACTTTATCTAAAGAGGTGGCAAAATAGCCAGGCCCTTCGGTTCCTGGAGGCGCATCAACTATATTAATTTCACTCATGTTTATAAACAAAAAATGCTCATCCCTTTGAAGAATGAGCAGCAAATTTACAATATTTAAAAGGCAATTGAGCTAGATTCACCAGATTTAGAACCTTTCTAAATAACCGAAATTAAGTCCAGTTAGTGTAAGTGATACACGCCTGGTTTGTAGTTGACAATTTTCAGTTTACAGTTCATACAACCGCAGGTTATTAACTACCAATTGCGAACTAAAAACTGTTAACTAACTAGTTCCAGTCTAATACTTTTTTCTTGATTACGTAGATGAAACCCAACAGTAAAGTGCCCATAAAAATGAACATCTCTATCATACCATCCATTTTTAACGCACGGAAATTTACGGCCCATGGGTACATGAAAATAACCTCTACATCGAACAAAACAAACAGTATTGCTACTACGAAATATTTAATGGAGAAAGGCTGACGTGCATTACCCACACTTTTAATACCAGCTTCAAAGGTTTCTAATTTATCGGCTGTTTTACGTTTAGGACCCAATAAGTGTGTAGCTACCAAAGTGGTTACTACGAAACCTAAAGCAACAATTACTTGAAATATAATCGGTAAAAAATCTATAGAGGAACTTTGCGCTTGCATAATCTTTTATTTTGTGATGCAAAAGTAAAAGAAAAAGGCAGAGTAACCAAACTCTGCCTTTTCTAAATAATTTAATTTTACTTATTTTTTGCCTTTTGTAGCTGCTGGTGCTGGTGCATTTAGCTCCTTTAATTTTGCAGGGGCAAATGTACCTGCCGGGTTAGCAGCGATACTCTTGTTAAAATAGTCTTTCGCTTTTTCTTTATCCTTGTAGTAATAGAAACCACCTAATGAATCGTAAGCTTCAGAAAGTTTTTTACCACTAGCCGTAGCTACTTCAGGTTTCTCAGTCACTTTTTGAATAAATTGTTCAAAATACGGGTTAGCTAAACCTTTAGGATCTTTTTCATCATCTATTAGGTTATTGATACGTGCTCTCCATAAGTAAGCATCATAAGTATCAGGTGCCAATTCCGTTACTTTTGCAATATCAGCATCAGCTTTTGCTAAACCATCTTTAGAAGGATTTTGTTTAGCGCTGTATTTGCCGGCATAATCAAAATAGAAAGCCAGTGCACTGTAATAGTAGTTATATAACGAACCTTTACCATTAGGATTTGCTTTGATTGCTTTTTCGTAAATCTGAGCAGATTTCTCATATTTCTTTGCATCAAAATAGCTTTTTGCAACTTCAGCTAATGCATCAGCATTTACAGAATCTTTCTCAACTGCTTTAGTGATGTTTATTAAAGCTAAACTATCCTGACCTGCCTTTAACTGTGATTTACCTAAATAAAGGTAATCATTAGCTAAAATTCGAGCTTGATCTTTCTCTTTAGCAAAGAAATCGGTCATATCTGTTAAAGCCTGAGGATACTGTGCGTTCTCGTAGGCAGACCAACCTTTCATCCTGGCAACAACAGCTGCTTTAGGGTTATTTGCCGGAACCTGAATAGCAGAAGCTACTTGCTGTAAAGTTTTAAAATCTTTAGCATAGAATAAGAACGTCATATAGCGTAACTGAGACTCTAAAGATTTATCCGTTAAATCAAGATACTTTTTATAGTTCTCGATTCCTTTTGCAGCTTTCTCTTTATCAGTACCGAAGTTACTCCATTGCAGGTATAACTCACCTAATTCGCGGTAAGCCGGGCCATAGTTAGCATCTGCAGCAATTACATCCAATAATTCTTTTTCGCCTTCAGGAAACGCGCGTGATTCCTTATACATTTTGCCAATCTGCGTTTTTGCTCTTCTGTTGTTAGGATCAACATCATTAACACGCATGTACGGACCTAATGCCTCAGAGTTTTTTCTTTGTAATGCATAAGCATCCCCTAACGCTAAAAATACATCGGCATCTTTATCTTTAGAATCTAACTCATCAGCTTTAGTGATATTTGCAATCGCATTGGTAAAATCAGGTTTAGAAACTTCATCACTTGGTTTATCCTGAGCTAAATATGCCCTACCAATTTGCAAGTAAGTTTGATAATCCTTTTTACCCAATTCAATCGCTTTATCGAAGTTGGTTTTTGCTGAAGTGGCATTATTCGACAATAAATCAGCCTCGCCTAAACCAATCAGGTTTAAAGCATTTTTCGGATCAGCAGTTACACCTTTAGTAAAAACGGCTCTTGCTGAATCGATGTAACCTGTTTTTAGGTAAACCAAACCCAGGTTATAATAATTTGCGCCATCAGAGGCTTTAGAGCTTACCAACGATTTAAGCATCGATGAAGCTTTTTGATACTGCTCTGCGTCAATGGCTTTTTTCGCATCACTTAAACTTTGAGCAAAAACTGCAGAACCCATCAACACCAAACCTACATTTAAGGTTATTGCTTTCTTTGAAATTTTCATTGGATCAATTTTTTGTTTTTAAATGTTTTCCAAATCGGGCCGGAGCGAGTTCTATTTTATCCAAAATCTCCAACCAAACTTACCCAACATTGGTTTTAACAATAATGAAGCATTATCTCTAAATACTTCGTGGTTCAATTTATAATTTATTTATTACTTTCTTTAGTTAAATTTATTTCTCTCGGCATTAACTTGTGCGGGCCAAGTCCAGTTTTAAGTACAATCAACTGTCCTCTCTGGCTTCTTAACCATGTTGCAAATCCTGTGCCTAAACCATCCCTACCTTCGCACTCAATTATATTTACGTTTCTTAGAAACGGATAGACTCCATTTATAAGATTTTCTTGCGTGGGCTTATAAAACTTATCGCTTCCTACTTTTCCTTTTTCATTTTTAACCCCCAGCATTTTAACCTGAGCCAGGTATTGAGCCATTTCGGTATTCTGTTCAGAAAGCCAATTCACGCCCAAAATACCAATAAAATTTTTATCCTGCGCAACAAGTTTGATAACTTCGTTACTGGAATTTTTTGAATAAACGTTTTTTGCGGGAAATTGGCTGATATTAGCCAAATGTTTTAAGTATTGAAAGGTACTTGAATAAGCGTTATCAAAGACCAGTTTCTTATCTGAATTTCTCCCCTGTAATACATCAACCACTTCTTTAACGGTAATAGTACTATCAATATTGTCTTTGTTTGTAATTAATGCAATTCCATCAATAGCAAAACGAATTGAATTGATTTTGATGCCACGCTGGTTGTAATACTTTTCTTCCTGCTTGGTGAGCAATCTTGGCATTACAATTACACGAACGCTATCATTTAGAAAGGCTGCAATAATCTTTTCTTCGGGTTTAACCGTCGTTTCAAACTTTGCATCAGGATAATCGAGGCGAAAGATATCGATTTGCTTCTGAACAATTGGGCTAACGCTTTCATCAACGAGCATCCGCATTGTTCCGCTGGTTCGGGTTTCTTTAACACCTGCACTTTTATCTTTTCGTTTACAAGAGATTAAAGCAAGTACCATAAAAATGAAGAGAATATTTTTCATTATTGGCTTGAGTCTCGCCTTCCAAGACTTAACAATCTTACAAAAGCATAAAAAATTAAAAAGATGCCTATTGCGATGCGACCCCATGTTGGGATGAAATTAAAACGCAAAGCAAGCGGAGGCCAAAAGATGAAGGCAAGTCCCATTACAAGATACAACAGGAAGGCCACTAGCCCTAAAATGAGCAAAAACCGCTGTTTAGGCGATTTTTGCTTAAAGATATCAAAATTTAACATCTACAATTAGTTCAATGTAAAGTTAACGTTGATGTTGTATTTTACCCTTACTGGTTTACCATTTTGAATACCTGGATTCCAACGTGGGCTTGCTTTTAATACGCGGATTGCTTCTTCATCTGTACCACTTCCTAATCCACGTGTTACTGTAATATCGGTTAATTTACCATCTTTTTCTACTACGAAAGATAAAAACACTTTACCTTGTACGTTGTTTTCCTGAGCCATTGGCGGATATTTAATCGCACCGCTTAAGTACTTGTAGAACTTAGGTAAGCCTCCCGGAAACTCTGGTTGTTTCTCGATACTAACGAAGTCATAAACCTGGTTATCATCAACAGCAACCGCTGCTTCTCTTTTTGGGCCTTCACCAACTGGTGCAGCAATTACGATATCTGCAGTTGGATCACCTTTAATATCTCTCTGACCTGGATCAGCCTCTTTCAGTTTCTCAACTGTTGGTGGCTCCTCATCACGTACCTGCTCATCTGGCTTTACGATTGGAGGTGGCATTTTTACCTGATCTACCTTTGGTGGCGGTGGCTCTACCGGTGGCGGAGGTGGCGTTTCTGGGTTAACTGGGGGCGGAGGTGCAATAATAACTTCTTTCGCCTTTTCTACTTGTTGATCCTCTTGTAAAGAACCTTTAATTAATCCGTAAATTTTCGGAGCAAAGAAAAGCGCTAGAAATACTAGTGAACCAATAATTAATGCCCGAGTGGTATTGGTACCATTGGTTTTACGCAATTGGTAAGCGCCATAGTTTTTGTTTTTTTCAGCAAAAACTACATCAATCCACTCCCTTCTTAATATATCTAATTTTGACATGATTACTGATTTAACGAATTATAAAATACCTTGAGATTTCATTGATTCTTTTTCACTATCCAGGATATTGTCATCATCAATCTGACGAACTTTAACCTTTAATATTTCCAATTCATCCATGATGTCAACAAAGTTCTTGAAGTTTGAGCCACTTGTTGGTTTAACCAAAACCACAAATTCGCCTTTTACTCCAGATGCATCTGCTTTTTTTCTGTTTTCGATAATCGACTTGTCAACCTGAGCTAAACTTTCGTATGTTGGAGCTGTTGCACCAGCTTCTCCCATGTACCAGGCTACTTTATCATTTTTACCTAATAAAATAGTCATTGTTTTAGAAGCTTTCAGTTCCAACCTGTTGTCTTTGTTGTTATCGTCTTTATCAGGCTTAACAATATCCATTGCCTGTGGCGTAGATATTGATGTGGTTAAGATAAAGAATGTTACCAAAAGGAACATCAAATCTACCATCGGCGTCATATCTACTCTCGGGGTGGCTTTCTTCCCACCTGTGTTTAATTCTGCCATCTTTTATTTTTTTCTAGCTTCAGCGTTAGTAACCAATAAAAACTTGTTCACTTTTTGCTTCTGCAAAACATCTACGATTTTTTTAACTACCGGATACTCCTCTTTAGAATCGCCTTTGATACTTACACGCATTGGTTGCTGATTAATCTCTGCAGTTGCAGTACGTGCATGTAAAACCCATGCGTTTAACTGGTTATCAGTAGAATCTGTAGGAATACCAGTTTGAACTCCTGGTTTCATACGATCTGCACCAGACATTGCTAAAAACGATTTTAAGCTTGAAACCGGCACACCAAATGTTCCTACTACAGAGAATTTCTTAATTTCTTCCGGAGTAAAACTGATTTTGTATTGTTGCCCCATCAATTCTAAGGTTCTCGCCCTAACTTTCTGGCCTGCTACTTCAAAGAAAACCTTACCCTGACCAATGGTTAATATTGCATTGTTTTCAGCTGGAACCTTAAATTCATACGTAGATGAAGGTGTTGATACCGCTAGTGGTTCTGGTTGTCTTGCCGTAGCAGTTAATATGAAGAACGTAAGTAACAGTGCAGCTACGTCGCACATGGCGGTCATATCTGTTACTGTACTTGTTCTTTTAACTTTAATTCTAGGCATAATTTTAATTACTTTTTAATAATGATGATCTTTTTCCCGGTTTTCCATAAAGCCGGTAAAAATTTTTTCAAAATTTATTATTTATGCGAACTAGCGTAAGTTTGAACGATGCTGAAACCAGCTTCATCAATAGCATAAGTTAACTTGTCAATTTTAGAAGTTAAAATATTGTACATGATAATTGCTAAAGTAGAAACGGCGATACCAGTCATGGTGTTGATTAGGGCCTCAGAGATACCTACCGCTAGTGCAGCCTGATCTGGAGCTCCTGAGTTTGCTAAACCGGCGAATGCACGGATCATACCTGTTACTGTACCTAATAGACCAATTAACGTACCGATAGATACCAAAGTAGCGATGATCGTTAAGTTTTGCTCTAACATAGGCATTTCCAAAGCAGTAGCTTCTTCAACTTCTTTTTGGATGGCAACGATTGATTGCTCAACATCTAAGTTAGTGTCAGCTTCAACCTCGCTATATTTTTTTAAACCTGATTTAATTACGTTTGCAACTGATCCTTGTTGTTTATCGCACTCAGCTTTAGCTGCATCGATGTTACCAGCGTTTAATAAACCTTTAACTTTAATGATGAATGTATCTAAGCTAGATTTACCGCTTGCTTTGCTAATTACGATTAAACGCTCGATAGAGAAAACGATTGTAGTTAATAATAAACCGATTAATACCGCTACGATTGGACCTCCTTTGTATGCAGTACCAGGGTAGTTATTTGGCAAAGGTAAGTTTTCGTTGTTGTTATCGATAAAGTTAGAAGGATCTCCTAATACGTATCTCCAAATAATGAAGCCAATTACAATACAGATAGGAATTACCAATGTTGCGAAAACGTTAGATGCACTTGAAGAGCTCTCTTTTTTAACAGTTGTTGGTTTTGGTGCGTTTGCCATTTTTTTTTGAATTTTAGTTTTAGTTCTTGTTTTTAATTTTTAGCTGTTATTTCTTTTGTATTACACACAACGTGTCTTATCTGATTTTGTTGCGAAAAACAAATTTATAAATTGATTTTAAATTACAAATTAATAAATCAATAAACAATCAAATCGTTACTTAACATTTAGTTTACGGTAACTCACCTGGGCATATAACAAAAAAATTGCCTCAGCCGGAGGCAATTCTTTCACAATAAAAACTAAAAAAAAATCGAATTGCAAATTTTTTGCTCAAAAAATGCATTTTAAAGCACTTTTAACATAATTTTAACGCTTCGTCATACTTTTTTGATGCTTTGGGCACCTCAAACTGTTTAAAATTCTCGGTGAAGGCATTGGCCAGTTCGTAGGCCTTTAAAAAGTATTCTTCCTGGTCGTCCCACGTTTTAGACGGATCTAAAATTTCGTTTGGTACACCCGGACAACTTAAAGGCATCATTAATTTAAATACATGATGTTGCTTATATTTATTGTGGTCTAAATCTCCGTTCAAGGCAGCCGTAATCATGGCACGGGTATAGCTTAGTTTCATTCTTTTACCAATTCCATAAGCACCACCAGTCCAGCCGGTATTTACCAGCCATACATTTACCTGGTGTTTTTCCATCTTTTCGCCCAGTAATGCAGCATACCTGGATGGGTGCAGGGGAAGAAAAGCCTTGCCAAAACATGCAGAAAATGTTAACTGAGGCTCGGTTACCCCGGTTTCGGTACCGGCAACTTTGGCGGTATAGCCACTCATAAAGTGGAACATGGCCTGCTCCACATTTAATTTTGATATTGGTGGCAATACACCAAATGCATCGGCGGTTAAAAAGAAAATATTTTTGGGCACCTCAGCTATTGATGGCAGTATCGCATTATCAATGTAATTAATAGGATAAGCTACACGGGTATTTTCAGTTTTGTCGATGTTTGCATAGTCTACATCCTTTGTACCCTGAAAAAAGTTGGTATTCTCTAATAAAGCCCCTGTTCTGATAGCATTATATATCTGAGGTTCTTTTTCCTGGGTTAAATCTACGCACTTAGCATAACAACCTCCTTCGAAGTTAAATACAGAACTTGCTCCCCATCCATGTTCATCATCACCTATCAGGCCTCTTTCCGGATCGGCAGAAAGTGTTGTTTTGCCAGTTCCTGATAAACCAAAGAATATAGCTGTATCGCCATTTTTACCCACATTGGCCGAGCAGTGCATAGAAAGTGTATTCTTATATACTGGCAGGATAAAATTCAGTACTGAGAAAATACCTTTTTTAATTTCGCCCGTGTATCCGGTTCCTCCGATCAGGATCATTTTCCTGGTAAAATTCAGGATAGCGAAATTTTCCTGCCGCGTTCCATCAATAGAAGGATCGGCATGAAAACCCGGTGCAGCAATAATAGTCCACTCGGGTGTCATTCCCAGCTGATGCGCTTCAGGGCGGATAAATAAATGGTGAGCAAAAAGATTCTGGTAGGCAGTTTCGGTAATTACCCGGATAGAAATATCGTAATCCGGGTTGGCGCATGCTGATGAATCGCGAACATAGATGGTTTTGTCAGCCAAATAAGCGGTTAGCTTATAAAATAACTGATCGAACTTCTCGGGGCTGAATTTAATGTTTACATCGCCCCACCATACCTGGTCTTCGGTAACGCTGTCGCAAACAATAAACCGGTCTTTAGGAGAACGTCCGGTAAACTTTCCGGTATCAACCGCCAGCGCTCCTGATGAGGCCAGCGTACCTTCTTTATTCAATAACGCATCTTCAATTAATTCCGTTGGAGATAATTGGTACTTTACAGCAACGTTTTCGCCTAGATTTAAATAGCTTAAATCTGGCCTTTGCAGTTTCTCTTTGCTCATAACAATAAGTAAGTTAGTACAGCAAAGGTAAATACTTATCAAGCAGAAAAACTAGTTTTCATAACTAATTTTTTACATATTGTAGCAAATACACTATTATGTAAATATTTTATTTACAGTTATTTACAAGCCTTTTTACAAGAATAAAAAAAGATACAAATTACACTAAGTAAAACGTTAAACAATAATTTAAAACCTGTATATTCTGGTTGTTTTTATTGAAATATTCCGATTCTTATCCTCTCTTGTTACAACAGTAATAACTAGGGCCAACCTAAATGTAAAAAATATTGTATTGCTTCTGGCTACTTTCAGCATCTATGATTAGCCTAATCAGAAAAAACCAGGAATTCTATTTGCAAAAATTTTATGTTAGAAAAATATGGCTATCGCACCTACTTAAACGTTTTAATAAAAATTTCGAAATAAAAATTACAAAACATTTGCATTTTAAAAAAATTATCTTCTACTTTACGGTGTAAAAAGTACACCAAGACAACATGATTTTTAACTCTTCAATTATTACAACAATTATTATTACCACCGGTATAAACCAGCGGGGCTAATTTGTTGTAAATTGAAAAAACATAAAACACAGAGAGCGTCCCGACACCAGTCGGGACGCTTTTTTTTTAAGCTAAAACCATTGAAAACTGCAACAACAAGCCCAAATAACAACTTAATAAGCCATTGTGCAGGTTTCATTACCATAAACCCCCATACTAATGAAAGTACTTAAATTCGGCGGCACATCCGTAGGTTCGGCCGAGAACATTAAAACCCTCTTACGCCTTGTGGGCGAAGAAAAACAGAAGAACAGCCCGGTAGTTGTATTATCGGCAATGAGTGGTGTAACCAATTTGCTTACCGAGATGGCCGAAATGGCTGAACGTGGCGAAGATTACGATACTCATTTAAAAGCAATTGAAGCAAAACACTTTGCTGTAATTCGCTCGCTTTTACCAGCTGCTGCACAAAACCCCGTATTTACCCGTTTAAAAATCTTTTTTAACGAACTGGAAGATTTATTGCAGGCAGTTAGTAATCTAAAAGAGCTGAGCTTACAAACTAAAGATCAGATTTTGAGTTATGGCGAACGTTGCTCTACTTTCATGATCAGCCACATTGCTTCACAGCATTTTACTGATGCCCTTTATGTTAACGGTGCTGATTTTATTAAAACTGACAGCAATTTCGGTCAGGCGAAAGTAGATACCGAACTAACCGAAATGCTGATTAACAATTTTTACCAGGAAAATAAAAACAAGGTACTTTTTGTTACCGGCTTTATTGCCAGTAATGCTGCAGGACGGGTAACTACCCTCGGCCGTGGCGGTTCTGATTATACTGCCGCCGTTTGGGGCGCTGCCTTAAATGCCGAAGAAATAGAAATCTGGACTGATGTAAACGGCATGATGACCGCCGACCCACGGATTGTAAAAAAAGCCTTCTCTTTGCCTGAGCTGAGCTATACCGAAGCCATGGAGTTAAGTTATTTTGGGGCTAAAGTAATTTATCCGCCAACCATGATCCCGGCATTCATGAAAAAAATCCCGATTGTGATCAAAAACACATTCGAACCGGATTTTGCAGGCACCTATATTAAAAGCGATGTTAAATCATCTAACTTACCCATAAAAGGAATTTCTTCTATCGATCACATCAGCATCATCAATCTCAGTGGTAGTGGCATGGTGGGAAAAGCTGGTTTTAGCGGCCGCTTGTTCTCTTTACTATCGCGCGAGCAGATTAATGTGGTGTTAATTACACAGTCATCGTCAGAGCACAGCATCACCTTTGCGGTTAAGCCAACTGATGCGGCACATGCAATTACCTTAATTAAAAAAGAATTTGAACTGGAGCTGGATGCCAGAAAGCTTGAATTACCAGAAGTTGAAAATAACCTGGCAGTTTTGGCCATTGTAGGCGAAAACATGAAACGTACTCCAGGCATGAGCGGGCGTTTATTCAGTGCGCTGGGCCGTAACGGTATCAACGTAAGGGCAATTGCACAAGGTTCATCAGAATACAATATTTCGGTAATTATCAGTGCAGCCGATTTATCAAAAGCCGTAAATGCAGTGCACGATGCTTTCTTTACCGACCTGAAAAGAACTTTAAACATTTTTTGCCTGGGAACCGGAAATATCGGCAAAACTTTATTTAATCAGTTAAAAGAGCAAATGCCTTTCCTTGCCGCCAATAACGATTTGCAAGTGAAAGTAACCGGAATAAGCAATACCCGGAAAATGACATTTAATGCTGATGGTTTATCACTCGATAACTGGGAAGCTGAATTGGATGGCAAAGGTGAGCAAGCCAATCTGGCCGAATTTGTGGCAAAAATGAAAGCCATGAACCTACCTAACTGTGTTTTTGTTGATAATACCGCAGCTGAATCGCCAATTGAATTTTACCAGGGTATATTCGAAAGCAGCATCTCGGTAGTAACCTGTAATAAAAAAGGTAACTCGGCCGATTTTGCACAATACAAATCTTTTAAAGATACTGCGCGCAAATTTGGAGTTGATTTCTACTACGAAACCAATGTGGGAGCAGGCCTGCCAATTATCCGTACCTTAAAAGAACTGATGATGAGCGGCGATAAAGTAGCACGCATCGAGGCCATTTTATCGGGAACCATTTCTTATATCTTCAATAATTTTAAAGGTGAGGCTGGTTTTTACGAAACAGTAAAAGAAGCGCAGGAACTTGGCTATACAGAACCCGATCCGCGTGATGATTTAAATGGAAAAGATTTTATGCGTAAAATGCTGATCCTGGCGCGAGATGCCGGTTATCCATTAGAGGCCAGTGATGTAAAAATCGATAATATTTTACCCGAAGCTTGTTTAAATGCAACATCGGTTGAAGATTTCTATGCAGAATTACAAGCCAACGCGGCCTATTTTGAAGATTTGAAAAATACCGCAGCCAAAGACGGTAAGGTTTTACGCTACATTGGTAAACTGGAGGACGGAAATGTAGAAATCAGCCTGCAAATGGTTGATGACAGCCATCCTTTCTTTATGCTTTCGGGAAGTGACAACATCATCTCTTTCACAACTGATCGTTACAAATCGCGTCCTTTAGTGGTAAAAGGCCCTGGTGCAGGAGCAGAAGTTACAGCAGCGGGGGTTTTTGCCGACATTATTAACGTGGGCACCTTAAGCAATTAGCAGTATGAATTCAGTTTTAGCCATAAAAGATGAGATCCTTCTTCTGGTTAACCAGGCGATGATCGATTTTGAAAACATTATCGAAGCCACCTGGAATGATAAGCCACAGCCACACAAGTGGTCGAAAAAGGAATTGTTGGGCCATTTGATCGATAGCGCATCTAATAACATCCGTCGTTTAATTGTTGGCCAATATGAGCAGGGGGTTAAAATCATTTATCATCAGGATGAATGGGTAGCCTATCAAAATTATCAGGCGGTAGCTATAGCTGAGGTTAAAAGTCTTTGGCAACTTTTGAATTACCAGATTATCCGGGTTATTGAAAATATTCCAGAAGAAAAATTTCAAAATACCTGCGATACCGGAAAAGGAAAGACCGAGCTGCACACGCTTTCTTTTTTTATTGAAGATTACCTAGTGCATTTAAAATATCATTTAAATCAAATAACTGCTTAGCCAAGCTAAGCCTATTAATAATGGAAAAAAGTATAAAAGTTTTCGCCCCCGCCACTGTTGCCAATGTAGTTTGTGGTTTCGATGTTCTGGGATTTGCCGTTAATGAACCTGGCGATGAAGTTGAAATGCGCTTAACCGATACACCAGGGGTGGTAATTAAAAAGATTACCGGCGACGATGGTCGCTTACCTTTAGACGCTGCAAAAAATACCGTTAGCGCAAGCGTACAGCACTATCTTAAACATATAAACCGCTTAGATGTAGGCGTAGAGATTGAATTGCACAAAAAGATGCCCATTGGAAGTGGTCTAGGATCGAGTTCGGCAAGTACTGTTGCCGGTTTATTTGCGATTAACAAATTAATGGGCGATTTGCTTACTACCAAAGAATTGGTTCCTTTTGCCATGAAAGGTGAAGAACTGGCCTGCGGTTACGGTCATGCCGATAATGTTGCCCCTGCCCTACTTGGCGGATTTGTTTTAGTAAGAAGCTACGAACCACTGGATGTAATTTCTTTGCCCACCCCCGCAGGCATGTATGCGGCTATCGTTTACCCCGAGGTAGATGTGCCGACTAAAGACGCGCGCCAAATGATCCGCAGTAAGGTATCCCTTAAAGATGCAGTTACCCAATGGGGAAATGTGGCCGGATTAGTGAGCGGTTTGTTTATGAATGATTTTGATTTGATTGGAAGAAGCATGAAAGATGTGCTGGTAGAGCCAACACGTTCAATTTTAATTCCCGGTTTTGAAGAAATGAGATCCCTGGCTATGGAAAATGGCGCTATCGGTTTCGGCATCTCAGGATCAGGTCCATCAGTTTTCGCCTTAACCAGAGACGAAGAAACTGCGCGAAAAATAACCAAATCGCAGCAGCAACATTTACATAAAATTAATATTAACAGCAAAGCTTTCGTTTCTCCGGTTAACGCCGAAGGGCCGAAGGTTATGTAAATATGTAAAATGGGAGATGGATGATGTAAATCACATTTTCCATCATCCATCTTACCTTTTCCATTAAAAACAATGAAACTATACTCAACCAACAATAAAGATTTACGTGTTTCTTTTAAAGAAGCCGTTTTTAACAGCATGCCACAGGATAAAGGATTGTACATGCCCGTAGAAATTCCACAGCTGGATGCTGCATTCGTAGAAAATATTGAGCAATACAGCTTACCAGAAATTGCTTATCAGGTAGCTTCTGCCCTGTTGAAAGATGAAATTCCGGCTGATGACTTAAAAGCTCTGATTGAGGATGCCATTAATTTTGAGGCACCTGCAGTGAAACTGGATGACAAAACCTTTGTGCTGGAGCTGTTCCACGGACCATCTTTGGCTTTTAAAGATTTTGGCGCTCGTTTTATGAGTCGCGTAATGGCTTATTTCTTAAAAGACGGAGAGCAGCTTTTAGATGTACTGGTAGCTACCTCAGGCGATACCGGCGGCGCAGTGGCCCTTGGCTTTTTAGGTGTACCGAATACGCGTGTTACAATTTTATACCCTGAGGGCAAGGTTAGTCCGATACAAGAGTTACAATTAACTACCAATGGGCAAAATATTCGTGCTATTGAGGTAAAAGGTACTTTTGATGATTGCCAGGCGCTGGTTAAACAGGCTTTTGCAGATGCTGATCTGAACAATAAATTCCGCCTTACTTCAGCTAACTCGATCAATATTTCGAGGTTAATTCCGCAAACATTTTACTACTTCAATACTTATGCCCAGTTAAAAAAACAAGGACTTAGCGATGTAGTTTTCTCAGTACCTAGCGGAAACTTTGGTAATATTGGCGCAGGTTTACTGGCTTACAAACTGGGCTTACCTGTAAAACAGTTTATTGCGGCTACGAATGTGAATGATACCGTTCCACGCTTTTTAGAAACAGGTAATTACGAAACTAAGCCATCGACACAAACCTATTCGAACGCAATGGATGTTGGTGCACCAAGCAACTGGGTTCGGATTATGGACTTGTTTAACCAGGATGTAGATGCTTTGAAGAAAGTGGTTACTGCTTATCGTTTTACTGATGAAGAGACGCTTGCGGGAATTAAAGCGATTGATCATAAATTTAACTATGTAGCTTGTCCGCATACGGCAATTGCCTATTTAGCAGTAGAAAAATACAGGAACGAAAATCCGGCAGATGAAAGCGCAGCAGTATTTTTATCTACAGCGCACGCCTGCAAGTTTCCGGATATCTTCCCTGAAGAGATTGCCGCGAAAATCGAAATTCCGGAGCAGGTTACCGATTTAGAAAGCAAACCTAAACAGGCTGATCAGTTAGGAGTAGATTTTGAAGGCTTTAAGGCTTATTTGCTGAAAGGATAAAATTATTACAGATAATAAACATATAAAGGGATTGTGGTTTTAAGCCAGAATCCCTTTTTTACATTAATTCATTACAGAGAGACCCTGAAATAAATTCAGGGTGACGATCTCGTTAACAGGATCATAATGCCTATCTGTATAGCTATTTAGAACGTTGCGCCCTTAAAGCTTTAATTTCGCGCTTTAATTCTTCAATCTGCTGTTGTTGCTCTTTAATACTGCCAACCAGAAGCGGCACTAAACTTTCGTAATCTACCTTGGTTATCGTTGCAGTTTTAAAGGCATTTTTACCCGAAGAGTAATCCTTTGCCTGTACCGAAACAAGATCCGGAACAGCTTTTTTAGCCTCGGCACCTACAAAGCCGATTTGAGGATTGGCCGATAAGCGTAGTTTTTCGGCCCAGGCCTTATCGTAATTAAAACTTACAGGTTGCAGTTTTGTAACCTGGCTTAATGCATTTTCGATCGGCTTAATGTTGTTCTGCACAACTTCCTGTGCACTGATTTTTAGGGATGCAGCGATTAAAAACACTGCAAATGAAATTGCTCGTTTCATATATAATGGTTTTGTATTTTTTAAAATAGACTAAGAGATTTCACAAGAATGTAAAACCTGGTAAATGCAAAAATGCAGTTAAACGGAAGGGGGCGGCGTTAAAACCTCGGGGAAGTATACCAGAGAAAAAGGAGGATTGGGAATAATTAGTTTTTTAGCCGCTAACACCGGAAAATAAGTTTGGCCATGAAAGGCAACTTGTTCAATTGCATATTCGGTTTCTACCTTTTTTTCTTCTTTTTCGGTTGCATCATCATGCGTTGATAAAGCCTCAATGTTATCGGCAGAATAGCTTAAATACGAAACCACATGGCTTACCTTTATAAAAAAAGTTAGCGCAATGCAGGTAATCAGTACGTATTTAAAAGCATAAAACTTCATTGTTGCAAATATAAGTGCTATGCTTTTAAAACAATAAATTTATGGTTAAAGTTCTGTAAGAATTTCGCACATGGCTGATGTAGCAAGCTCAATATCTGCTACTGTTGTTCGCCAGTTTACAAAGGCTGCACGGATTCCTTTCTTTCCATTGTAGAAAGTTGGTGTCATAAATACCTTTCCGCCAGCATTCAATTTATCTAGAAAATCCGGAACGCGGTTTTCATCGGTTAAAGTAAAGCATACCGTATTTAAGCGTACAGGAGCAAGCAATTCGAAAGCTTGATTTTGGTTAATAAAATCGGCAAATCGTAGTGCCATTTCCACGTTGCTTTCTACAATTTCCTGATAGCCCTGTTTTCCATAACTTGTTAGCGTAAACCAGGCTGGCAAAGCTTTTAACCTGCGTGAGTTTTCGGGTAGGAAATTTAAATAACTAAAATTTTCCATTGGATTGCCCAGGTAAGCTGCGTTTGAATTCTGAAACGATTCGACCTGCAACAACTGGTGGACTTCCTTAACCAGAAAGACAGCACTTTCGTAAGGAACATTTAACCATTTGTGGCAATCGACCGTAATGCTATCTGCATTTTCCCAACCTTTTACCAAATGGCTGTATTGGGGCGAACAAGCTGCAAAACCACCAAAAGCCGCATCGATATGCCACCAGAAATTATATTTTTGCTTTAACTGGCTAATGGCTTCAAAATCATCAAAATCGACCGTATTAACCGTGCCGGCACTGGAGATTAAAATAAAAGGCTCGCCATTTAAAGCCTGTATTTTCAATTCCAAATCGGCAACATCAAGAGCCTCGCGATTACCTTGCATTACCTTAACGGCCGTAATATTGTTACTGCCCAAACCCAGCATGGCCAGCGATTTAACAGCCGATGAATGCGGAGTTGCCGATAAAACATTTACCTTACCCGTAATCCCTTCACGTGCAAAATCTTTACCCTGTTGTTTACCTACCCATTGTCGTGCAACTGCTAAGCAAGTAAAATTAGAAAGGGTTGCTCCGGTAACAAAACCTCCAAAGAACTGAGGAGGTAAATTAAAAAGCGACAATAAAAGCTGTATCGTTTCGAGCTCAATCAAAGCGGAAATATCGCCATTGCCTTTTGCCGACTGGGTATTTTGATCGTAAACGGTAGCCAGCCAATCGCCGGCAATAGCAGCAGGCGTTGTGCCACCAGTTACAAAACCCCAATAACGCGGACCTGACGATGCCACGATAATAGGTTCGAACCGCTCGTTAAATTGCTTTAAAGAACCCGCAGCACCAAGGCCTTCCTCATTTAAACTATTTATCAGTTCTACAACACCGTTATTGGCTATAGCGCGATCATGAATTTGATTTAAATAAGCCATCCCCTGTTGTTTTACGTCTGTTAAGATGGTATTGAGGTTTTGCTGGTCTTTATTTAAATGATTCATGGTCAAATACAGTTTAGGTTGTTCGGGAAACATTCAGACCTGTAGGGATTAAATAGCCGACAGGTCTTTTAAAGTCTGTTAAAAAATTGCCCTGGCAATTTCTTTGGTTTGCTCCGGTCTGCCCATGGTATAAAAATGCAATACAGGCGCGCCGAAATCCATCAGTTCTTTACATTGTTTAATCATGGCTTCGGTACCGATTTCTTTAGCCTCTGCATTATTCTTAGCATATGATAATGCTTCGGTTAACTCATTTGGCAAATCGAGGTGGAAAATTTTAGGTAAAACCGTTAACTGTTTTAAGGTGCTGATTGGTTTTAACCCCGGAATAATCGGTACATTGATGTCGTTCTCCCTGCATTTTTTAACAAAATCAAAATACTTCTGATTATCAAAAAACATTTGGGTAACAATAAACTCAGCACCCATATCTACTTTCTTTTTCAGGTATTTAAAGTCGGCATTTAAATTAGGTGCTTCGAAATGTTTCTCCGGATAGCCCGCTACACCAATACAGAAATCACTTTTGTAGGTATCGATATCCTCATGCAAAAACTTACCATTGTTATGATCTTTAATGTGCTGAATCAAATCGGTGGCATAATGGTGACCGCCTTTGGTGGGAATAAATGAGGCTTCGGCCTGACGGGCATCGCCACGTAGCGCCAGCACATTATCAATCCCCAAAAACTGCAGATCAATCAGTGCATTTTCAGTTTCTTCTTTGGTAAAACCACCACAAATTAAGTGCGGTACGGCATCAATTTTATATTTATGGATAATAGCTGCACAAATGGCAATGGTTCCAGGGCGTTTGCGGTACGAAACCTTTTGCAATAAACCGTTCTCCTGCTCTTTATAAATGTAGTCTTCGCGTAGGGAAGTTACATCGATAAAAGGTGGATTAAACTCCAGCAAAGGATCAATGGCATCGTAAACCCACTGGATGCTCTGCCCCTTCATTGGCGGCAATAATTCGAAAGAGAATAAGGTTTTACCCTTTGCGTTTTTTATATGGTCTGTAATCTTCATAACCTGGTTTAGTTGTCATGCTGAATGCCAATGAAGCATCTCAAACACAATATCAGTTTTTATTTTTGATGACTGCTATATCAAAATTATATGTTCTTCACTTTGTCATCCTGATCTGATAGCTATCGGATCAGGATGACAAAGTGAGTTAATAAGCTAAATTCGGACTTAACCACCGTTCTACTTCTTCAACCGGCATATCTTTTCTGATGGCATAATCTTCAATCTGATCTTTGGTAATTTTACCTAAACCAAAATATTTCGAATCGGGATGTGCGAAATAAAAACCGCTTACGGCTGCTGTTGGATACATGGCGTAACTTTCCGTGAGGCGTAAACCAATTTTATTTTCTGCATCAAGCAACGCAAATAAAGTTCCTTTTTCGGTATGCTCCGGGCAGGCCGGATAACCCGGTGCCGGACGGATACCTGCATATTCTTCTTTAATCAGTTCCTGATTGCTTAGATTTTCATCTTTGGCATAACCCCAGTATTCTTTACGTACACGCTCGTGCATGCGCTCAGCAAAAGCTTCAGCTAAACGATCGGCAAGTGCTTTAGCCATAATACTGTTGTAATCGTCGTGGTTGGCTTCAAATTCGTTCACCAGTTCATCAATACCAATACCCGTTGTTACAGCAAAGCCACCAAAATAATCCTGAATACCGCTTTCTTTCGGCGCAATAAAATCAGACAAGGCATAATAAGGCTGTCCGTCTACTTTCTCGGCCTGCTGGCGAAGGGTATGTATGGTTACCAGTTGGGAGTTTTCAGTTTTCAGTTCGGAGTTATTTACCAACTGATTACTGTCAACTGTTAACTGAATATCGTCTCCATCTGCATTTGCCGGCCAGAAACCGATTACGCCTCTTGCCGTTAGCAATTTCTCGTCGAGAATTCTTTTTAACAAGGTTTGTGCATCATCGAAAAGCTTTTTGGCTTCATCGCCTACGTTTTTATCGTCAAAAATTTTCGGATAACTTCCACGAAGCTCCCAGGTATGGAAAAACGGTGTCCAGTCGATGTAAGGTACCAGTTCTTCTAATGGGTAATTATCAAAAACCTTTGTTCCGGTAAATTCAGGAACGGGCAGGTTGGGTTGAAAATCTATCTTAAATTTATTTTCGCGGGCTTCTTGCAATGTTTTAAAACGCTTATCCGAACGTTTGTTTAAATGTGCTTCACGCGCTTTATCGTATTCGGCTTTTATACCGGCTACGTATTCGTCTTTGGTATCGGGGTTCATCAAAGTGCTGCACACTGTAACACTTCTCGATGCATCCAATACGTGAATGGCCGGACCCGAATAATTTGGTGCCACTTTTACCGCAGCATGAATACGCGAGGTAGTTGCACCACCAATAATTAAAGGTATGGTAAAACCTTCGCGCTCCATTTCTTTAGCAAAATGAACCATTTCATCCAATGAAGGAGTGATTAATCCGCTTAAACCAATAATATCGGCATTTATTTCTTTGGCTTTTTTGATGATATCCTGTGCAGGAACCATCACACCCATATCTACAATTTCGAAGTTGTTACAAGCCAGTACTACACCCACAATGTTTTTACCGATATCGTGTACATCGCCTTTTACAGTAGCCATTAAAACCTTCCCTGCCGATGAGTTTTGATCCTGATCAGGATTGTCGAGTTTTTCCTGTTCAATAAAAGGCAAGAGGTATGCAACGGCTTTTTTCATTACCCTGGCTGATTTTACTACCTGGGGCAGGAACATTTTACCGGCACCAAATAAATCGCCCACAATGTTCATCCCATCCATCAATGGCCCCTCAATTACCTGAATCGGACGGGCATACTTCTGGCGGGCTTCTTCTACATCGTCATCCAGATATTCTACAATACCTTTTACCAATGAGTGTGATAATCTTTCTTCAACAGATCCTTTTCTCCATTCTTCATCTTTAACAATCTCTTTCCCTTTGGATTTTACAGTATCGGCATATTCTACCAGACGCTCAGTAGCATCTTCTCTGCGGTTTAACAGTACATCTTCTACCCTTTCTAATAATTCGGGTGGAATTTCCTGATAAACCTCCAGCATACCGGCATTTACAATCCCCATGTCTAAACCTGCCTGAATGGCGTGATAAAGAAATGCAGAGTGCATGGCTTCGCGAACCACATTGTTACCCCTGAAAGAGAACGAAATATTCGAAACCCCACCGCTTACCTTGGCGTGAGGCAGGTTTTCTTTAATCCACCGCGTAGCATTAATAAAGTCGACCGCGTAATTGTTGTGTTCCTCCAGTCCGGTGGCCACGGTTAAAATATTCGGGTCGAAAATAATATCTTCTGCCGGGAAGCCGATTTCGTTTACCAGGATATCGTAACTTCTTTTACAAATTTCTTTTCTGCGTTCGTAATTATCGGCCTGTCCCTGCTCATCAAAAGCCATTACCACAACAGCAGCACCATACTGCATAATTTTGCGGGCGCTTTCACGGAATTTTTCTTCACCTTCTTTTAAGGAAATCGAGTTCACAATCCCTTTCCCTTGCAAGCACTTTAAGCCATTCTCAATCACCGACCATTTTGACGAATCGACCATGATGGGCAGTTTGGCAATATCAGGTTCAGAAGCAATCAGGTTCAGAAATTTGGTCATGGCTGCTTCCGAATCGAGCATCCCCTCGTCCATATTCACGTCAATAACCTGCGCACCACCTTCTACCTGCTGTAAGGCAACGGCTAAAGCGGCTTCGTAATCGCCACCTAAAATCAGTTTCGAGAATTTTGGCGATCCGGTAATATTGGTTCTTTCACCTATGTTTACAAAAATACTTTCAGGTGTAATGGTTACCGGCTCAAGTCCGCTTAAACGCATATAAGGCTCGAGCACAGGTAATTTTCTAGGCTCAGCTTTCCGGGCATTTTTAGCAATGCAACCAATGTGATCGGGGGTGGTACCGCAACAGCCACCAACAATATTCACAAAGCCCGATGCAATAAAATCATCAACCAGGTGTGCCGTTTCGTGTGGCTGTTCATCATAAGCTCCAAACTCGTTGGGTAAACCTGCATTTGGATAGGCCGAAACATAGCAACCTGCTTTTGCAGCCAGCTCTTCAATATGCGGACGCATTTCTTTAGCTCCCAATGCACAGTTAAAGCCAATACTCAATGGTTTGGCATGCATTACAGAGTTTAAGAAAGCCTCGGCCGTTTGGCCCGACAATGTTCTTCCCGAAGCATCGGTAATGGTACCCGAGATCATAATCTCCAGCTTACGGCCAATTACTTCTTCGTATTTTTTAATGGCAACAATGGCCACTTTTGCATTTAAAGTATCGAAAATAGTTTCAATCAACAACACATCCGAACCACCATCTACTAACCCGCGAACCTGCTCGTAATAAGCTTCTTCGAGTTCATCGAAATAAACCGCCCTAAAACCAGGGTCGTTAACATTCGGCGACATTGAAAGGGTACGGTTGGTTGGGCCAATGGCACCGGCAACAAAGCACTTGCGATCGGGATTAGCCGCCATAAACTCGTTGGCCGCTTCTTTGGCTACCCTGGCTCCTTCGAAACTCATTTCGTAAGAAAGGTCTTCCATCTGGTAATCGGCCATCGAAATGCGCTGCGTACTAAAGGTATTGGTTTCGATAATATCGGCGCCGGCAGCCATGTACTCGAGGTGTATGGTTTTGATAATATCGGGGCGCGTAATGTTAAGCAAATCGTTATTGCCTTTTACATCGCAGGGATGATCTTTAAAGCGTTCCCCTCTAAAATCCTCTTCAGTTAGGGTATATCGCTGAATCATGGTACCCATCGCACCATCAATCACCAAAATACGTTTTTCTAATTCTTCTCTAATGCTCATTGTTGTTGTAGTAGCAAGCAGCGAGTATCAAGCGTTGAAATATTGATAACTCACTTGTTATTAGGTGGCAGCAAAAAGTAAAGGCAAAATTGTCTTAATACTTCATATTTGTTTCCTAAATTAATGGCTTATCTAAAAAGTTGGTACGAGAATCGTAATCCTAAACTTATCTGTTTCCGCTATTTGCAGAATAGAATTTAGCACCTTGTGTGGCACAGGTTGCTAAGACTTCGTTGGGTCTAATCCCTCCGTCTTTCTTAATAAGCATACAAAAATGCAACAAAGCGGCATCATTTCCAAAAATTATCGCTTTGCGGCCAAATAAAATTACAAAGGCCATGCAAAACTGCACAGCCTTAAGAATATTGTTCTGTTTAAAACGTTTATTTTCTGCTTCCGAAAATGCGTAATAAGAAGAGAAAGATGTTTAAGAAATCAAGGTATAATGATAAGGCAGCAACTATTGCCATTTTCTTAGATTCAATCTGAAGAACCTGCTCTCCGCTGGCCTCAATACCTTCTCCAATTCTTTTAATCTTTTGCACATCATAAGCTGTTAATGCAGTAAATATTGCAATACCAATAAAAGCCATAAACAAGCTAAATTGTTCGCTCTGAATAAACATGTTAATTACACTGGCAATTACTAAACCAATTACTCCAACCATCAGAATCGGGCCAAATTTGCTCAGATCGATATTTGTTGTGTAACCCATAAACGCCATAATTCCGAATATTCCGGCTGCACCTGCAAAACAGCTTACTACCGAACCAGAAGTATAGGTTAACAAGATAAAACTTAAGCTAATTCCGGTTAATACAGAGTAAAGTACAAATACGCCAATTAAAGCAGGCAATGATAAACGACTTAAGCCAAAGCCCATTAATAAAACCAGGCCTAGTGGAGCGAACATGGCTATATAACCAAATATCGACATACTAACTTTGCCTGTTGCTGGGTTAATATTTAAAAGATACTGCATCAACTGTTCGTTGGTACCAAAAAGATAAGCAGCCACAGTGGATAAACTCAACGCAACGAACATCCATAAGAAAACGTTGGCGAAGAATTTTTTGGAAACAGATTTTTCCTGTACAAAAACACTGTTGTCCTGATATTGATAATTTTGTTGTTCCATTTTAATTTTTTGTGTATTAAATTATATAAAAATAAACATTTAGTTCAATCTTTTTGTCAGCAGTTCTTCAACTTTTTTAAAGAATTGCAGTGGCTTTAATGTACGCCAGGGCAGATTATCGAAATCGCCGCCAAAGTTAATGTAATAATCGATGTTGTTATCGCGAAACTCGGAAATCACATGCTGCTGAAAGTTCACACCAACAATCCAGCCGTCTTCCACTTCCTGAAACCACTCTTCGTAATAACTATCGTCCGAAGTATGGAAATTAAGCACATTTTCTCCAATGAGGATAAATTTATTAATGCCTTCGTCCATCATCAGCTCTATCACATCGCGTTTTAGCAACATAATATCGTTGTTAATGGCATCGTTCCACTCGCCAATCAGCTCGATAATGGCATAACTACGATCGTAATCAGCGTAAAGTATTTTCAGGTATAGTGTACTCGATCCAAAATCATCCCATTGCGGATGCAGCAAAAAATTATAAATCTGCTTATCGAAGTAAAGCTCTGAATATTCTGTATTGTAAAACGGGGAA
Source organism: Pedobacter ghigonis (assembly GCF_903166585.1). Taxonomy (GTDB): domain Bacteria; phylum Bacteroidota; class Bacteroidia; order Sphingobacteriales; family Sphingobacteriaceae; genus Pedobacter; species Pedobacter ghigonis. Next base: position 205,399 of record NZ_CAESCM010000002.1, on the reverse strand, counting down.
CGCTCATCCTCTGCCGAGATATAATCATCTCTCCACTGGTAATAAGGCTCAATCTCGTGCATAGTTTTTCATTATTGAATGTGTGGATTTTGAATGAGTGAATGTTTAAGCCCATCTCCAATTCAATCATCCTATCCTTCAATCATTATTTAATTTTGATTAAACGAATTTTGAATGAAAGAATTTTGAATGAGTGAATGTTTAAAGTCAATCTTTAATTCGGTCATTCCATCCTTCAATCATTTTTTAGTGCTGCCCTGCTTCTACTGCTTTACGCACACTTCCGTAGCGGTTTAGCAACTTAGCAGCTTCTTCGTAGCCAATATGCAGCTCGTCGGCAACCATCTGTGTTCCGCGGTCTACCAGTTTATGATTGGTTAATTGCATATCAACCATCTTATTGCCTACCACACGGCCGAGTTGAACCATAACCGTGGTACTTAACATGTTCAAAACCATTTTCTGTGCTGTTCCCGATTTCATGCGTGTAGAACCGGTGATAAACTCGGGTCCCACCACCACTTCAACCGGGAAATCAGATTCAGCAGCAATTGGCCCACCGGTATTGCAAACAATGCAACCTGTTAAAACCCCATACTTACGCGCTGTATTTAGTCCCCCAATAACGTAAGGGGTAGTACCCGATGCGGCCAGGCCAACCAGGCAATCTTTTTCGTTAATATTAAACTCCTGTAAATCTTTCCAAGCTTGTTCGGCATCATCTTCGGCAAATTCTACAGCTCTTCTGATGGCCGTATCGCCACCTGCAATAATACCGACAACCCAATCAAAAGGCACGCCATAAGTAGGCGGACATTCTGATGCATCTACCACACCTAAACGCCCACTCGTACCCGCTCCGATATAAAAAAGACGGCCACCTTTTTTCATTCTTTCGGCAACTGCCGAAGTTAATTTTTCGATCTGAGGCAAAGATTTTTCTACAGCAAACGCTACAGTTTTATCTTCGTTATTAATGCCCTGCAAGACTTCCAACACCGACATCTGATCGATGTGGTTATAGTTAGATTCTTGCTCGGTTACTCTGTTCATAAATTTAATTTTGATAAAATTCGGTAAATTCTTTCTAAATACTACCTTAAAAATTCAAAAATATGTACCACAAAATTCAATTGGCACTTTACTCAGGTTAATTAATGTTAAAAATTATAAACAAAAGACAAGAAAATGCAGTTAAAAAATATATCAACCCGCTAATTTTCATAAATTTGCAGTAACGCTGATGAAAAAAAATACCCGTAACAATATACTGATCGCTATAAGCTATTCTGTAATCTTAATAGCTGGTATGTTTTTGGGCATAAAATTTATCAAAGACCAGGGCTTTGGCGTTAAAAAAAGTCCGCAGCTGGCCAGCAACAGCGACGAGAAATTAAACGAAATCCTCCACATCATTAACGGCAACTACGTTGATGATATCAATACCGATTCGCTTCAAAACTTACCTATCGATAGCGTTTTACATCAACTGGATCCGCATAGCGTTTACCTGCCACCAACCGATGCGCAGGATATGAGCGATAACCTGGAAGGGAACTTTGAAGGTGTTGGTATAGAATATTACATGCTTAACGATACCATGATGGTTACGGGTGTTGTTAAAGATGGTCCTGCTTCACAGGCGGGCATAAAACTGGGCGATAAGATCCTGAGTATCGATACCGCAGTAGTTAGCGGAAGAAATTTACCCAAAGATCAGCTTACCGGTCGATTTAAAGGCCGGGCAGGCACTGGGGTAAGCGTAGTTTTGTTACACCCGGGCATTGCACAAAGCAGTCGGATTATGGTTACCCGTGGTAAGGTAAACATCAGCAGTATTGATGCAGCTTATATGATCAACAGCGAAACAGGTTATGTACGCATCAGTAAGTTTGGTGCCAATACCGATAACGATTTTGCTGCAGCAGCCAACAGCTTAAAGGCTAAAGGTATGAAAAAGCTAATCCTCGATCTGCGCGATAATGGCGGTGGTTATTTTACTGCAGCTACCGGCCTTGCCGATCAGTTTTTGGCCGAAAATAAATTAATTGTTTATACCCAGGGCAAACATGAGCCGCGTACCGATTATTTTTCGACCGGAACAGGTGCTTTTCAAAATGGTAAGCTGGCTGTGCTGATTAACGAGAATACTGCCTCGGCAAGCGAGATTGTAGCCGGCGCAATTCAGGATTTAGGTAGAGGCATAATTGTTGGCCGCCGTTCTTTTGGTAAAGGCCTGGTACAGGAGCAATTTGCTTTTGGCGATGGTTCTGCGCTGAATCTAACCATTGCCCGCTATTACACACCATCTGGTCGCAGCATCCAAAAATCGTACAAAAAAGGTTACGATGCCTATAAACACGAACTGGATGAGCGTATGATGGACGGCGAGTTAACCGGCGACCGCACCTCCTTTCAGGATTCGATTGAAAAAGCAGAAGGCGTAAATACACAACCCGTAAAAAAAATTAAACCAATTGGCGGTATACAGCCTGATGTTTTCGTAAAACTGGATACTACCGGATACAATAAATTTTACAGCAATCTGGTGAGCAAAAAAGTGCTTTCAGATTATGTATTTAATGTACTAACCAGCAGATATAGCGCAAGCTTTGTAGAACAGAATATTAATATCTTTACTATTACCGATAACGATTTCAGAGATTTTATTGGTTTTATCCAGCGTAAAAATGTTCCGATAGATCGTTTTCAACTGTACAATGCAAAAACAGTAATTCAAAATGATCTTAAAGCATTACTTTGCCGCTATTATTTAGGAGATGTGGGCTACTATAAAGCCGCAAATCAGACAGATAATGCGGTTAAACAGGCATTGGTTAATCTCCAATAGCCGTATTTTATTTGTATTGAGGTGCATTTCAATCACAGAGCCAAAAATACAATTTCAAAAAACAAGCCAAAATCAATATAATATTCTTATTTAAGCCAAAACAATAATACTATATTTCGATTTACCTAATTTTGTCCGCATATTCAATATGTTATGGCAGCAGGCAAATTATCAGCAACAGATCAACATCTATTAAGTGATTTATTAGAAAAAGTAAAAAGTAAAACCGATTTATTTCTGGGTTATCCAGTTGCAAAAGATTTCGATTATCAGGAACTGGCTGAGTTTTTAAAATACCCGATGAATAACCTCGGCGACCCTTTTGTTACTTCTACCTATGGCGTAGGATCGCGTGAACTGGAGAAAGAAGTGGTGCAGTTCTTTGCTAACCTTTTCCGCGCACCCGAGGATAACTGGTGGGGCTATGTAACCAACGGAGGTTCGGAAGGTAACTTATATGGATTATACCTTGCCCGCGAGCTTCATCCAAAAGGCATGGTTTATTACTCTGAAGCCACTCATTATAGCGTTCAAAAAAACCTGCATTTACTCAACATGTCAAATATCGTAATCCGTACGCAGGAAAGTGGCGAAATCGATTACGATGACCTGGAATACACCATCAGAATGAACCGCCACATGCCCGTTATTATTATGGCCAACATTGGCACCACCATGACCGAAGCCCGCGACGATGTAGCTAAAATTAAAGCGATTTTAAAAAAATTGGCCATCCAGCATTATTATATCCATGCCGATGCAGCCCTTTCAGGCACGTACAGCGCCCTGATCGAGCCACGCCCTGCATTTGATTTCGAAGACGGAGCGGATAGCATTGCCATTAGTGGCCATAAATTTTTTGGTTCGCCCATGCCGTGTGGTGTGGTAGTTGCTAAAAAATCGAACCGCGATCGAATTGCGCGTTCTGTAGCTTATATTGGCAGTGTTGATACCACCATTACGGGATCAAGAAATGGGCACAGTCCACTGTTTTTGTGGCACACCATTAAGCGCCTGGGCCTTGAAGGCTTAAAAGAACGCGCCATGCATAGTTTGGAAACTGCAGCATATACCGAATTAAAACTCAAAGAAATGGGAATCGATGCCTGGCGCAATACCAACGCCATTACCGTAAACTTCCCTGCACCATCGGGCATAATCTGTAAAAAATGGCAGTTGGCTGCCGAACAGGGAAATTCGCATATCATCTGTATGCCCAATGTAACCAAAGCACATATCGATCTGTTTATAACCGATTTAAAAGCAGAAATAATTTTGCAAAATTAACACGATACAAACTTTTAAATGACCTTAATGTTTAATAGCAACGTTAACTTAGTATTACAAAACCTTTAAACATAAAAGCATGAAAATAATAGTTGTAGGTGCAACCGGAACTTTAGGCAAAAAAGTTAGCGATGCGTTTGCTCAAAAACATGAGGTAATACGTGTGGGCAATACCAAAGGCGATGTTCAGGTTGATATTACCAGCGAAGCATCGATTAAAGCAATGTTCGAAAAAACAGGGCCTTTTGATGCCTTAATTAGCACCAGTGGCAAAGGACCTTTTGCACCAATTAAAGAAATGACAGGCGAGACTTTTAAAAAAGGTTTACTGGATAAACTATTGGGTCAGGTTAATCTGGTACTTATTGGCCAGCACTACATTAACAAAGGTGGTTCGTTTACCCTAACATCGGGCATCCTGGCCGATCATCCGGTGGCGGCAGGCGCAGCACTAAGTGCAGTAAACGGAGGCTTAAACTCATTTGTAATTGCAGCAGCGCCCGAGCTCGAAAACGGCGTACGCCTTAATGCGGTTAGCCCGAATGTAGTTGAGGATTCGCCAGCTTATTTTGATGCTTTTCCTGGTGAAATACCCGTAACCATGGAGAAAGTGATTAAAGCCTTTGAAAAGAGTGTGCTTGGCATTGTTACCGGGCAGGTGATAAAAGTTTATTAACATAAGCTTGTTCTGAAAAAGCCTGATTTTAACGTCGAAAGCATTATATTGAGCCCGATTAATCATCATCAAAAATGATAGAAACACCACGCCTCATTTTAAAGCCGCTAACACACAACCAATTATTAAAATACATTAAAGACGACCATTCTTTAGAAAAAGAATTTCACTTGCTGCCTACGAAAAAAAACATTGCACCAGAACTACAGGAAGCATTACAACAAACCATTTTGCCTAACGTTTTTGATAAAGACAAGGATTACCTTTACCACACCCTCTGGACAATTATTTCGAAACCCGATAACCGAATGGTAGGTGATATTTGTTTTGTTGGCGAACCTGACCCAAACGGAGAAATCGAAATCGGATACGGCACTTACGAAGAATTTAGAGGCAAAGGCTTTATGACTGAGGCTGTAGGCCGGATATTGCAATGGGCGAAAGAGCAGCCAAAAGTAAGATCGGTTTTTGCTGCAACCACCAAAGATAATGTAGCTTCTTACTCGATATTAGAAAAAAACGGCTTTATACACATTGGAGAAGTTGATGATATGTTAAGCTGGAAAATTGAATTGAAGTAGGGCTTACACTACAATTTCAAATAAGCTCAGGCTAATCCCCTCGTAATGCTTGGGTAATCCATCTGTTTTTTGCATGGTTACCACGCCAACATATTCGAAACCACAACCTGTATAATACTCCAAAAGCTTTTCGTTATCAGCCCAAGTATCCATCCGGATATATTTTAGCTCATTATCCAAACTGTATTCCCTGGCCCACTTAATAATTTCCTTAACAAAAGCATAGCCCCTAAAACTTGGATGGGTTACAATCCGGTGGATATAAATGGCATCCTGATCGCGGTCGCCCCAAATCAGTTTATCGTTAAAGGTTACGGCAAAAACACAGGCTATTTCGCCACCAACCAGAATTTTATACTGACGGTTTTCAGCAATTTCTGTTTGCACCAGCTCGCGACTGAAACCTTGCCAGTGCTTGTTAAAAACTTTCTTTTGGTGCGCAATAGCCATATCATAAAAATCGAAAATGATGTCGATATCAGCTGCCTGGCTATTTAATACTTCGATTTGCATACAACAAAGTTAGTTTTTTACCACAGATAAAAAGGATGAACACAGATTTAAACACCTCAAATCTTTAACCATATCAAAAATGTAAGGCCATAAGCTTAATGCTCTGTTATGAATGATATTGGTGAAAACAACTGTTTCATTGTATTAAACATAACCCATAAAAAAAGCAGTGCTGCTTTCCTTGCGGAATACCTGCACTGCTTTTTGCTTTCAGCTTTAGCCTTTAAGCTTATTTCTGTCTAAAGAAAATCTGGATCGGCGAACCTGCGAAATCAAAATTCTCTCTCAGTTTATTCTCGATAAAACGTTTATAAGGATCTTTAATGTATTGCGGTAAATTACAGAAGAAAGCAAACATTGGTGATGTTCCGTTAATCTGCGTAATGTATTTGATTTTGATGTGCTTACCTTTTAATGCCGGTGGCGGGAAGCTCTCAATCAAAGGCAACATTACGTCGTTTAGCTTTGATGTAGGGATTTTCTTTCCACGGTTTTTATATACATCCAAAGCAGCTTCGATAGCCTTAAAAATACGTTGTTTGTTTAATACCGAAGTAAAAATAATCGGCACATCGGTAAACGGACGAATGCGTTCTTTAATCTGATCTTCGAAAGCTTTCATCGTTTGGGTATTCTTTTCAATCAAATCCCATTTGTTTACCAAAATTACGATACCTTTTTTGTTCTTCTCAGCCAAATGGAAGATATTGATATCCTGGCTTTCGATTCCTTCCTGTGCATCGATCATCAATACCACCACGTCAGCTTCTTCCAAAGCTTTGATGGTACGCATTACCGAATAAAATTCAAGGTTTTCTTTAACCTTTGTTTTTTTACGCAGTCCGGCAGTATCAATTAACATAAACTCATGTCCAAACTGGTTGTAGTGAATTTTAATCGAATCGCGGGTAGTACCTGCATTAGCCGTAACAATATTTCTTTCTTTACCAATTAAAGCATTAACCAATGAAGATTTACCCACATTCGGGCGACCAGCAATGGTAATTTTTGGCAATTGGTTTTCTTCCTCAGGGATATCATCGAATTTTTTGACAATTTCATCCAGTAATTCTCCGGTTCCTGAACCCGTCATAGAAGATAGCGGATAAACCTCACCTAAGCCAAAACCATAAAAAGTATGAATTTCGTTATAAAGCGCAGTGTTATCTACTTTATTTGCTGCAACAAAAACAGGCTTATCGCTTCTGCGCAAAACCTGGGCGATGTCATCGTCCAAATCAGTAATTCCGGTAGTTACATCTACCATGAAAATTAACACGCTGGCCTCTTCAATGGCGATTAATACCTGCTCGCGGATTGCAGCTTCATAAACATCTTCTGAATTGGCTACATAACCACCAGTATCGATTACGGTAAATTGCTTATCGGTCCACTCTCCCACTCCATAATGTCTGTCGCGGGTTACACCGCTCATATCATCAACAATGGCTTTACGGCTTTCGGTTAATCGGTTAAAAAGGGTGCTCTTGCCTACGTTTGGCCTGCCTACGATGGCTATAATATTACTCATGGGTGTTCTTTTGATAGTTAATGGCTTATAGTTAATGGTCGTGGTGTTTAGGCAAGCTGCTTAAACTATTTGGCTATCAGCCATTGACTATCAACTACTAACCGATTTATTTCGGGCTGCAAAGGTACGGTTATTTTTCGTAACCTCAGTTAATATTAATTTTTATACTTCTCCAAAAGTCCTTTAAACACTTCCTCGGTGAGTTCATTATCCTTCAATAAAGGAAAACCTTCCCAACGCACAATGCCTTTCGGATCGATTAAAATGGCATGCGGAATACCCTTAACCTCCAGCTGGTTTTTCACAGCACCTTTGGTATCGATCGCCTCGAAGTAATTAATTTTCGGATTATTAAAAGCTTCTACTTTTTCGGCTGGCTCATCAGAAACGCCAATAATAACTACTTTATCTGCGTACTTTTTCTGAATATCGTTTAACGAAGGAATGTATGCCCTGCACGGTCCACACCAGGTTGCCCAAAAGTCAATCAATACAAATTTACCTTTGGTATCGGGTTGTTTCGAAATCCATTTTTCTACAACCAGCTCAGGTGCTTTTTCGTTCAGGATTGATTTGGCCCATAGTTTTTTACCATTGTTCGATTCCTGGGCGGCAACCACCGCGCTTACGAACAACAACAAGATCGTTATGTTTTTCTTCATCCTTAAAAATCGAAATTAATTTTCGTAACCGAAACTTTTCAGGTAGTTCTTTTTACTCCTCCAATCAGGAATAACCTTAACAAACAGCTCAAGAAAAACCTTGGCATCTAAAAATTTCTCGATTTCAATACGGGCTTCTGTACCAACTTTCTTTAACATGCTGCCGCCGGTACCAATCAGGATATTCTTTTGCGAATCGCGTTCTACCACAATCTCGGCACTAATCCTAATCATTTCACCTTTGCCATTTTTAAGTGGTTCTTCTTTAAAGCTCTTTACAATTACTTCGGTACTGTAAGGAATTTCTTTCTGATAATTTAAAAAGATCTTTTCGCGCACAATTTCAGAAACGAAGAAACGCTCTGAACGATCTGTTAAATCTTCCTTATCGTAATAGGCCGGGTGTTCAGGCAACATTTCCAAAACGCGATCCAGTAAGCCATCCACATTGTGCTTGTGCAGCGCAGAAATGGCATAAATGGCAACTGGTTTTAATTTTTCGTTCCAGTAAGCAATTTTTTCATCTACCAGTTCCTGTGTGGCCTGGTCTATTTTATTAATCAACACAATGGTTGGAATATCCTTGTTCAGGATTTTCTCCAGCACATCATCTTCATCATGCACTTCGTTAATATCGGTTACAAATAAAAGTACATCCGCATCTGTTAAAGATCCATTAACGAAGCTCATCATACTCTCTTGCAAGCTGTATTTTGGCTTAATTATACCTGGGGTATCAGAAAAAACGATCTGATATTCTTCTTCATTTACAATTCCTAAAATGCGGTGCCTTGTAGTCTGAGCCTTAGGGGTAATAATACTAAGTCGTTCGCCTACAAGCACATTCATTAAGGTAGATTTACCTACATTGGGTTTACCTATTATACTAACAAAACCTGCTTTATGCGCCATTGAAATATTTTTTAAAAAAAATTTGCAGTACAAAGAAACGAATTATATCTTTGCATTCCAATTCGGAAACAGGGTTAAGGATTTAATTCAACAAGAAAAAACGAATTGTATAGAGTGCGGGGTGGAGCAGTTGGTAGCTCGTCGGGCTCATAACCCGAAGGTCGCACGTTCGAGTCGTGTCCCCGCTACCAAAGAAGTTGAAAGACACTTTAATTTAATGGCCCGTTCGTCTAGGGGTGAGGACGCCAGATTTTCATTCTGGAAACAGGGGTTCGATTCCCCTACGGGCTACAAAAAGCGATCAGAAATGATCGCTTTTGTTGTTTATACGGCTTTTAAAATCTCACTAACTAAAAAGCGCTTTAATTGATCGTTATCCTAAAATGATTTATTCTGATCCTTTGCCAAGAACAACACCGGCCACCGTTTGCGAGTTTTAAATAACCCGATCATAAAATGTTCATCAACTGAACCACCTTTCCAAATTACGTAAAGCTTTTTACCATCTTTACCAATGTAACTTCTGGCACCGAGTTCCAGCACCCTGATCTAGATTCCAGTTAATACCTTATTAAGATCAAAGCTGAAAGTTGCCTTATAATTATCAGACTGTCCTATGTAATTTCCGAAACATTCAGGTTGGCCTCAAACGGGAGAGAACTTCCAAACATTACACTATCTACACCTCTTAAAGATATAAAGATTTTTTAGAGGTAAAACTTCTTATTCATACCTTTAATAAAAATAGCGCCTGATTTACCCGCATCCGATAACGATGCGGGTAAACAGGACTTTTAATCAACATAACTAACCAAAAATTATATCGAAATGCAAAATTTACAGTCGAAGAACAAGAGAGAAAATAATTATTCTTATTTAGACTAATTTTAAACAAATAAACGAAGCAATAGCGAATTATCCAAATGTTTTTAGAAAAAATAGATTGACATAAAAAAATGAAAAATAATTTACTGGAGGCAATACGCATTAAGCCTTTCATTTTAAATTGTTTACAGCTCAAACAAAAATTAAATGAGGTAAAAAAACACTTTATGATGGAAATATTTCAGGAAAGGATTTGGAAATTAAAAAATAAAACCTACTTTTGCACTCCTTCAAACGCGATATTTGAAGCGAATACATAGAGTGCGGGGTGGAGCAGTTGGTAGCTCGTCGGGCTCATAACCCGAAGGTCGCACGTTCGAGTCGTGTCCCCGCTACCAAAGGAGTTGAAAGACACTCTTTAATTTAATGGCCCGTTCGTCTAGGGGTTAGGACGCCAGATTTTCATTCTGGAAACAGGGGTTCGATTCCCCTACGGGCTACGAAAGCGCTGATACACAGTTAATAAAACTGAATCAGCGCTTTTTTTATGTCCTTTCGTAAGTCAGGAATTAAATTTTCGCATGCCAAATGATCTAAAATGATAAACAAAGGTATCCATATTGCTTAGCTTACGTGCTTTATTCAGCTTTCTATTTTGATAGCGCAAACTTCTGCCCGAATAATATGGAGACTTTTTTTCTGTTCTGAGTGTAATCCTTAAGATCTTGCTCAGTATCAAACTGCACCCGTTTGCCATCACAATAAAACTGACGACCATCTAAACTGCTGTAATACGATTTGTAAATATCAATCACTTCCTTTCCTTTGAATTCATAAAGAACGATCCCGTTTATTTCAGGGAACCCCGCTATATCCTGAAATTCGGTTTTGAGCCAGGCCAGATTCTCCAAAGGATTTTTTATTCCACAAGCTGCAGTGTTTTTATCATAGGAAACCTTTGTTTTTTTACATCCTGCAATTAATATCAGCATGAGTATGGGTATGATTTTCAATTTCATTGTTCAAATAATTTATTGCTTAAAGGATCAAACCCCAAATTAATCAGAAATAGTCTAAATCGGGTAAAAAAAGATCAGACTATTCTTTGTGTGCATTTTTTGAGGTAATATTTAAAAATATAATGGGGAGAAGAAAAAGGCTTAATTTCAAAATAATAAACTGTAGCGTTTTCAACTATCCAATCGTTTCCTAAAAAACTAAATTAACCAAAACCACATCAAAGCATTATGAGAAAACTAGTCCTGTTTTTATTAACCATTTCTTTTCTATCGTGCAAAAAAGACTCCCGCTACGGCCAGCTCAACTTAAAAAACGGGCAAGAAGTAGAGCTACTTGTTGATCACCGTTATGGTGCCGAAAAGGATATTTTAATTAAGATGCCCGAAAATCTTGATGCAGGTTCTTATTTATCAGGTTTTGACCAGAGGGAAGCGGGCACGAATTACCGGGTAAAGGCAAGGTTTCGCCACCTCGATAATCCACCTCAAGATGCTTCTTCCAACTATTTCGAATTTGTAAAGGTTATTAACCAGGAAAAATATAAAGGAACCGAATCTTTCGAAATCCAAATGTTGGTGTATTACGCTGTTGGCGGGCCAACGATCAGGTTAAGCAAAACAGGAAACGATTATTACTTCATCCCCGATAAACTCCAGTTCACAGCCGCAAATAACACTGTTGCAGGCCAGCTTGAAGAAATTTGGCAAAACGTAAAGGAAATGCGAACAAACCATACCTTACAGCCCAAATGGAAAGCCATTAAAGTTACAGTTACCCACGATCTGCAAAAATTCGGCAAAGCTTACCTGGTGCAGCAAATCCAGTTTACGACATAATTTGTTCCATGTGATCTAAATATTTTTTAAAGCATTAATCTAACCCGTTAATGCTTTTTGTTTTTAGTCCATCAGCACCTGTCAAATTAATCGCTACTTTAGTGTAAAAAATTACGCTCATGGAATTTATCTTCATTTTTATTGTCATTCCTGCACTCATATCCTTACTGGCAGCTTTCTTTATATCGGCACTTACCAGAAAAAAGCTGATAGCACGAAATAATCAACATGTAACAGCCATTTCTATTGCCGTTTTTATCTTTAGCAGCATTATTATTTTCGGTTCTATTGCAGCCTTAATTCTGTACAATGTGCGCTTTGAACGCTAGTTTTGGTCGCCTTTTTCTAATCAGCCACTCAGCGAACAACAAATTAGGTACAAAACCCAGCCAGGCATTGATCATATAAAGCGGTAAAGGATCTACATGCATAAAACTTAAAATAATGATTTTCCAAAACCGTAACGAAACTGCCGATAAGGTAAGCGCATAACTGCGAATCATGAATTCTTTATGCGCTAAAACATTCCCTTTTCTAATTTCGGTTACCGCTTTATAAGTGAACCAAAACCACAAACAATCTAACAGAATAAAAGCTATTTTAGTAGGTAAAAGGCCATTGGCATAAATGCCCATCACAAAAGCTACCGGGAAATTCAGAAAGATATCGTAAACATAAATCTTCCCAACCAAACGGTGCAACCCTTTATATTTAGCGAGTATCGATGCAGAAAACTGAGTAAAGCCTGCCAGCAATGCAAAAATGATCGTGAACACATGGGTATAAAAAGCAATCTTCCAGGGTAAAATATCCAGGTATTCTTTTTTAAACTGCAAAAAGCCAATATCATCGCGCAGCGGATAATAGCGGATAATTCCTATCAGCATCAGGTAAGTGCTAAGAGATAGCAGTAGATAAACAGCTACATTACGTGCGATATACTTAAAAATATCCAGAACAGTTCTATAATTTAATGGCTTACTTATGCTAAATTTATAAAATAAATGGCCACTGGCAAGGGCTAAAAAAGGCTAATACAAATAATAAAGATATGGAAATTGAAAAAATAGCTGAAACAATGTCCGTTAACGGGATTAATATGTATTACGAGATTTATGGCAAGGGCGAAATTCCCCTGGTATTGATCCACGGTGGCGGCTCTACTATCCCCTCCAACTTTGGCAATTTTATCCCCCATCTGGCCCAAAACAACAAACTTATCGCTGTTGAACTGCAGGCCCATGGCCGTACCAGCGATCGCGATGCCCCTGAATCTTTTGAGCAGGATGCAAATGATGTAGTTACACTGCTCGAACAGCTTAATATTGCTAAAGCCAATTTTCTGGGGTTTAGCAATGGTGGTACCACTACCCTTCACATTGCTGTACGCTACCCAATTGTGGTAAATAAAATTGTTGTTATTTCTGCCAATTACCAGAAAACAGGGCTAATAGACGGTTTTTATGATGGCTTTGGAGCCTTTACTTTGGAACACATGCCCGAAGGACTTAAAAAATCATATCTCGAATTGAACCCCGATCCTGCAGGCCTGCAAAATATGTTTGAGAAAGATAAGCAGCGCATGCTGAATTACATTGACCTGAGTGATGATGAAATTGCGGGAATTAAAGCTGATACTTTATTAATGCTGGCCGACCGCGACGTAATTACGCCGGAACATCTGGTTAAAATGTCGAGATTGATTGAAAATTCGCGTTTAACAATTTTACCGGGCATACATGGTAGTATGATTGGGGAGATATGTGCACCTGATATCAACCCTAAAACACTCGAATTTACTGCGGGTTTAATCGAATCATTTTTACATTCATAATACACGGCGCCATCGTAACTTGCCGCTGCAAAGCCGGATATTAATCAGCTATTGAATATCTTTGTGGCATGGAACACCTGTTAGATAACCCCATCTACCATGCCTTAACATCTGCGCATCGGCATTTTGCAAAAGGCGCGGATGAGGTTAAATACTACCGTAAAGATATTGCTGCGTTTGCAGGCTTAAAAGATAATTCGGCAGAAAATCTGAAGACACTTCACGAGATCAGCGAACCCGACAGTTTGTTTGTAATCTTTTCCAAAGTGCCGTTAAACATACCAGCCTTTTGGACTTTACACATGCAAATTGATATGTTTCAGCTGGTTTATGAGGGGCCAAACGTACCCGAAAGTACAAACGAAGGGCTGACCGACCTTGATCAAAGCCATGTTAACGAAATGTCGGCTTTGGTTGAGCTTACTAAACCGGGGCCGTTCTTAGCCAAAACAATAGAACTGGGTAACTACACAGGCATATTTGCCGAAAACCAATTGATTGCCATGGCAGGTCACCGGTTCTTCCCCAGCCCTTACCGGGAAGTAAGTGCTGTTTGTACCCATCCCGATCATTTGGGAAAGGGTTATGCGTTTAAGATTTTACAGGAGCAGCTTAAAAGAATTCTTAACCGTGCTGAAATACCCTTTTTACATGTTAAAAACGACAATCTGGGTGCCATCAAATTATACCAAAAACTCGGTTTTAAAATCAGGACAGAGATGACTGCCTATGTGATAAAAAAGGAACAAAGCAGCGAACCAGAGAATGTTTCTAAATTAAAATCAGATCTGAGATTGCGGTAAGTATGTTTTAGCTTTGCAGGAAACTAACAAAACACATGTCTAAAACAAAACTTACCATTAACAATAATGGATCCGTTAAAATAGAAGGCGATTTCGAAATTGTAGATAGAAACGGAAATACTTATGGCTTACAGGGCAGAGAAGTAGTATCGATCTGTCGTTGCGGCCTATCTAAAAATAAACCTTTTTGCGACGGCTCACACAAAGATCATTTTGAGCATGAGGCTATTGCCTTCGATCTTCCTCCTAAAAAAGTTTAACTTATTTTAAAGCATCATAAAAATGATGCTTTTTTTATTGCTAATCTGTAAAAAAGCATAAATCTGAAATCAGGTCATCATTTTCAAGCTATTGCTCCAATCCTCGATGGTGCAACACCATAAGCCTTTTTAAAAGCAAAAGAAAAATGCGACAAATCTTTAAAGCCAACTTCCAGGTATACATCTGATGACTTCCAACCTTTTTCCCTGATCAGGTAATGGGCATCGGCCAGGCGCTTTTGCTGTAGCCAGCGGTTTGGCGAGGTATTAAAAATTTTCTGGAAATCGCGCTTGAAAGCAGCCAGACTCCTGCCGGTTAAATAAGCAAACCGGTTAATATCTACGTTAAATTTATAGTGTTCGTTCATGTAAGCCTCCAGGTCAAGTTTCCCGGGTTCAGAAAAATCGAACAGCACATTTTTTAAGCCCGGATTGGTTTCGAGCAGAACCATTACTGCTTCCTTAACCTTCAAATTGGTTAAACCTTTATTAAATTCATTATTGCCATCCAGGTATGGCCCTAAAGAATCGATATAGTTCTTCAGCAGGTTATTTGGCTCCAAAAGCATCGCTCCCCGCCCGTTATCAGGACCGGTAGCTTTAAGGTTATACTCTTCGCTAATGCTATGCAGGGTATCCTGATCTATCGAAATCGAAATAGACCGGTATTCTCCACCCGGCGGTGGAAATTTAGTCCACCGGGTAAGCTGGTTTCTTTTAAAAAAACGGAAATCACCCGGTTTGAAAACAAATTGTTCGCCACCAATAAAATGCTCCGAACTACCCGAAATCATGTAACCAAAGTTATGCTGGGCAATAAACTGCTCGCCTTCGCTGTTTTTTTGCGAATAACAGGAATAAAGAATATTGGGCTTTTTATTTTCTTGCATGTAATCAAATTTATAAAATAAAAAAAGCAATTGCAGCTTAGCAGCTATTATAAAGCAGCAAGAACACAGCTATTGCACCATAGCCATGTTCAATACAGCTGCATTTACTTTTTCAAAAAGGTTTTGCCCAAATCTGAAGTTAGGAAATTATCGGCTTCATCATGATCTGTTGAAACACTCACAGCCATCCATTTCTCCATTTCGGCGGTACGTGCTTCATCTGCATTTTTTAACATACCAATGGCTTCGCTGCCTAAAACCAAATGCACAGGTGGTTCAGTACTATCTACCAAATCGAGCATTACTTTGGCTGCCTTGGCCGGATCGCCCATGGGTACAAACCCGCCGTTTTTAAAATATTCGGCACGTTGTTCTACTTTTTCATAACCTTCAATATGCGGCGCATAGGTCATCGAATCGCCTGCCCAATCTGTTCTGAAACCTCCGGGTTCTACACTGGTTACATAAATCCCGAAATCGACCACTTCTTTTGCCAACACTTCGCTAAAGCCACTCAATCCAAATTTTGCAGCCTGATAAATACCGATACCGGCATTACCCACACGACCACCTATCGAGCTGATTTGTAAAATCCGTCCGGAACGTTGCTTGCGCATAAAAGGTAAAACAGCCCTGGTAATTTCAATAGGCGCGTACAGATTGGTTTCCAACTGGCTCCTCACCTGCTCATCTGTAAATGCTTCGGCGGCCCCTACAATCCCGAACCCAGCATTGTTTACCAGTACATCGATCCGGCCAAAATGTGCCACCGCCGATTCTACTGCCAAATGCACCTGATCATAATCTGTTACATCCAGCTGGATCGGAAAAAGCTGATCCGGATATTGAGCTGCCAGATCTTGTAAAGCATCTGTATTTCGCGCAGTTGCAGCAACTTTATCTCCATGGGCCAAAACTGTTTCTGTTAGGTTACGGCCCAAACCGCGGGCGCTACCTGTTATAAACCAAATTTTCATATTCTTTCTGTTTTTATTTAACTCAAAGGTATAGCGATTATAACCGCAGCGTTTTGCTGTACAGCTCAACTTGCTTTGTTAAAAAGCTCAATGCATTTTATCGGAACTTTTCTCCCTGATTGGATGTTAAACAAGCACAGCAATTGAAATACGTGATGGTAAAAGCAAAGAAAAAGGGAAAAAAGAAGGGCAAGAAAAACAAACTCGGCGTTAAAAATTCGCTGGTAAACAACATTAATGCGCGGAAAAAGAAAGGGAAATCGAGATCAAAGAAGAAATCTAAAATCAGTAAAAAAGCCTATAAGAAAATGCAAAAAGGCTGGAAAGATTAACCCCGTAAATCTTTCCAGCCTGGCAATCATTACAATTAATGCTTAAAGCTATTTTTTTGGCAACACGTGATTTGCTTTTGCCCAGGCCTGCCATTTGGCATTTAATGCTTTTACGCGGCCGGGGTTTTGCGCTGCCAGATCTTTTAATTCGGTTTTATCATTTTTAATGTTGTATAAACGCCAGGTCGAATCGCCCGCAAGATTAACCAGTTTCCAATCGCCAGCGCGCACATAACGCGCGTTAAAGTGCTCATTAAACAACATATCGTGCCCCACCGCCTGCTTTCCTTTTAATGCCGGCATCAAACTTTCGCCTTGCATAGGTTTGATGATATTCCCTTTATAATTGACTGGGTATTTTGCCTTTCCAAGCTCTGCAAAAGTGCGCATAAAATCCATTACATGACCAACCTGATCACTGTAACTACCTTTCTTTGCCGTAATGCCTTTTGGCCAGAAAGCAATCATCGGGGTATGTACACCGCCTTCGTAAGATTGTGCCTTCGCCAGCTGATAAGGTGTATTGGCCACATTAGCCCAAATAGGCCCGATGGAGGTATAACTGATTTGCGGACCCGGCATTACTTTTTTATAAATGGGATAAGCAATTTTTTCGCCGGTACGGGTTTGGCTGGGGCGATCGAAACCGGGGCCATAACGCATGGCATCTTCCGGACTTGCCCCATTATCACTTAAGAATACAATCAGCGTATTGTCTAGCTGGTTGGTTTCCTTTAAGGCTTTAATAATCCTTCCAATCCCCTGATCCATGCGGTCGATCATAGCTGCATGGACGGCCATGGCCATTTCGTCGAATTGTTTTGTGGGATTATTTTCCCAGTTATCGCTCCCCTTTCTTGGGGAAAGCGGAGCCGTTTTAGGATCAATTAGTCCCATGGTTACCATTCTTTTATAACGGGCTTCGCGGATTGCATCCCAACCTGCTTTATAGGTATCTTTATATTTGGCAATATCTTCGGGTTTTGCCTGTAAGGGCCAATGCGGTGCATTTTCTGCTACATACAGGAAAAACGGCTTATCTCCTTTACTAAATTCGCGGATGTAGGTCGATGCGGTATCGTTAATGGCATCGGTATGGTAATAATCTTTTGGTACTTCTGTTATCGGCGTGGTACCACTTACCAGGCTAAAAGGGTCAAAAAAATCGACTACCCCCCAAAGTGTACCAAAAAACTTTTCGAAACCCCGGTTGGTGGGATATTGATCAATTGGCGAAAACAGCGGAAAACTTGTTTTATGGTTCAACCAATCTTGTTGTGCTTGCGGCGTGGGTTGCTCAACGGTGTTGGAAACGTGCCATTTGCCCGACATAGCCGTGCGGTAACCTGCATCTTTTAATACCTCGGCCAGGGTAACGGCATTTTTGGTTATGGCACCGCGATAGCCTTCAATATTGCGGTCCTGGGTCATTTCGCCTATACCTGCATTGTGGTTGTAAAGCCCGGTTAATAAGGCAGCCCGTGTAGGACAACAACGCGAAGTATTATAGAAATTTCTAAAACGAACGCCCTGAGCAGCCAGATAATCGATATTAGGTGTTTTAATTTCGCCACCATAACAGCCAATATCCGAGAATCCTAAATCATCGGCCAGAATTATAATGATGTTAGGCCGTTCGTCAGCTTTAGCTGGCTTCTTTTGAGGTTTACCGCCATCCTTAAATGCGTTAAAAAAAGCCATCGAGGCAAATAAAGCGAGGGCCGAATATTTGGTATAGATTTTCATATCAAACCCAAAATAAAATAAAAACCCGAGAGTTTATATTTCATCATTAATTTGTTGCAATGCAATCTAAATCGTTTTAATAAATGGACTTAAGCCGTTTCACTGTAAAGTACAAATGAAACTGCTTAAGCTCCATAAATGCAACTAACCCGCTTTTTTACTTTGATGGTAAGCAAAGTACGATAAGGTCAAAACTGCCAGAAATATCAGGGGCGCACTGGCATGTCCAATGGTATCGCCCGAGGCCAGGTGTGCAATACTTGCCGAAACGAATACAATTGTAAAACCGGCATAAGCCCACTCTTTGATCAAACCTTTAATGGGTACCAGCAAAACAATTGCACCCAATAATTTGGCAATCCCCAATTCTACCCTAAAATAATCGGGAAAACCCACATGCTGAAAACCCTGTTTAACCTCCGGGTTGGCAAAATAGGAATAGGCCGAAAAAACCATCATCAACGAAACCAATGCTGTTGATATCCAATACGTAATCTGAATTGCTTTTGTATTCATAATTTTTTTGAGGCAAACTTAGGTACTTTTACTATCCAAAAGATACTACTTTCCCAAAGGATAGTGGTATCGTTTAGGAAAGCACGTAACTTTGCCTCATGGGACCAAAAGATAAACACCACGATAAATCTGCCTGCACCGCCAGCATGAATGCCATTAAGGATGCACTGTATGTGTTGAACGGTAAATGGAAACTCCCTTTGATTTTGAGTTTACAGGACCGGCCGCTGCGTTTTAACGAAATTCAGAAATCGCTGGGAGAAATTACTCCAAAAATCCTTTCCAAGGAATTAAAAGAACTCGAATTGAATGAGTTTGTGATCAGGAAAGTGTTCCACACTACACCTGTAACGGTAACCTACGAGTTAACCGAGTACAGCGGAACCCTCGACAGTGTAATTAATGAGCTGAGGGAATGGGGAATGCAGCATCGCGAACGTTTGGTAAAAAACCGAAGGAAAGAAACAAGCGTGGAGGAGAAAAGCGCCTAGCTTCATCATTCAGATATTCTATTTTGGGTCTAAAAAAGCAAAAACCTGAATATGATAAAATTCGGCTATCTTTGCAGAAAATAAAATCGATGGCGATATTACATAGAAAAGAAGAAAAAATTCAGGCGGTGCTGGGGAGGTTGCCTAAAAAATATACAGAAGAACAGTTTTTAGAGATGTTCATCAAACTTTATTCAAAAGATTGGGGCAAAATTAGATCGGCCTATACCAAACAAGCACAGGATAAAGAGCCGGGTACCGTAATTAACATGCCTAAACCAGATGTTTATCTAAAACAATTACTGGCAATTTATTTACAAAACACAGCGGCAGCTGAAGTAAAGGAAGAAGTTGTTGCCGAGCCGGTTGCTGAGGTTAAAAAAGCTAAAGCCCCAGCTAAAAAGAAAGAAACTGCTACAGAAACAGAAAAAGCAGCACCTAAAAAAGCCAAAGCACCAGCCGCGAAAAAAGCTGCTCCCGCAAAAGAAATCGAGGAAGAAACAAAGAAACCAAAAGCCGCAGCAAAAAAGCCAGCAGCAAAAAAATAAAAATATTTTAAGCGTTATATAATAAATCGCCTTTTTGGTTGTTTATATATATGAGAGCGTTAATTTAGATGACGGGGATAGGTCGGTATGATTTATCCCCGTTCTTTTTTTACCGCAATTTCGACTGGTGTAGTCGGAGGTCAGGTGTCCCTCATGTCTTAGTGGTTTATTTTTTGCCACGGATGCACGGAGCCCACGGAAAGGGTTTAATATTTCTTTGTGCCCTTCGTGGCTTAGTGGTTTATTTTTTACTACAAATGCACCAGGAACACAAAGTCTGTTTTTAGTATTTTCAGTGGTTAAAAAAAAGAGATTCTGGCCAGCGCCAGAATGACGGCGTAACAGCTTTGCGCCCTTTGCGGTTAAAAACCCTGAATCAAACATACAATTGTAAATTTCATTCTTTTAATTGGCATATCGGGAAAAGTCGATATACATTTGCATCATGGATCAGGTAGAGATATTTAAAGCACTTTCTAATAAAACCCGTTTACAAATTTTAAACTGGCTAAAAGAGCCCGAGAAAAATTTCCCCGAACAGCCTAACGCTGATTTCGATAACGTTGGCGTTTGTGTAGGGCAAATTCAATATAAGGCAGGCTTATCTCAAAGTACCATTTCCGAATACCTATCTATTTTACAACGTGCCGATTTGGTATGTGCCACCCGCGTTGGGCAATGGACATATTACAAACGCAATAAAGAAGGCATCGAGAAGTTAAGTCAAATCATCAATTCAGAATTATAATCTACAATACATGAACACAGATAGTTTATTCAGGCCATTTAGCCTTAAAACATTAAATACTAAAAACAGGATCGTAATGGCTCCTATGACCCGTTCATTTTCTCCGAACGGAGTACCAACACCTGATGTAGCCAGCTATTATACCAAAAGAGCGGCTGGCGAGGTAGGTTTAATCCTATCAGAAGGAACGGTAATTAACAGGCCATCTTCGTCTGCAGACCCGAATATTCCACATTTTTATGGAACCGAAGCACTTGCAGGCTGGGAAAATGTAATTAAAGGCGTACACAGTGCCGGCGGGCAAATGGGGCCACAAATATGGCACCAGGGTATTCATGCAAATCATGCTTCGGGTTGGGTGCCAAGTACTCCATTTGAAGGCCCTTCATCATTTAACAGTCCGGGATTTGAAAACGGAGTTCCAATGACAGACGCTGCCATTGCCGATACCATTGCTGCTTTCGGACAAGCTGCTGCTGATGCGAAAGCCCTTGGTTTTGATACCGTTGAAATACATGGTGCGCACCAATATTTAATCGACCAGTTTTTTTGGGATGCCACTAACAACCGTACCGACATTTATGGCGGTAAAACCCTAGCAGAACGTACCCGTTTTGGTGTAGAGGTAATTAAAGAGGTGCGCAAAAGAGTAGGTGAAGATTTTGCTGTAATTATTCGTTTATCGCAATTTAAACCTGCTGCCTACGATTTTAAACTGGCCAAAAACGAACAGGAAATGGAGCAATGGTTAACGCCATTGGCTGATGCCGGCATCGATATTTTTCACTGTTCACAACGCCGTTTCTGGGAGCCAGAATTTGAAGGTTCTGACCTTAACTTTGCGGGCTGGGCTAAAAAATTAACCGGTAAAGCAACGATTTCAGTTGGTTCGGTTGGTTTAGACGGCGATTTCTTTGGCGCGTTTGCAGGCCAAAGCTCACAACCGAGCTCTTTAGATGAATTGGTACGCAGAATGGACCGTGGCGATTTTGACCTGGTAGCCGTTGGCCGTCCGCTTTTAGCCGACCCAAATTGGGTTGAAAAAATTAAAAACAATCGCACCGAAGAACTGAAAGGCTTTAACAAAGATGCCTTGATGCAATTGGTATAACAATCTTTATTTTTTCTTTTTAAGTTTAAAAAGCACCTCGAAAGGGGTGTTTTTTTTGTTTAAAGGCTGCGGTGTCGGCTGTTATCTCTTATTGATGAAATCTGAATTGCCCCTACCATTGCCAGAGCCAATAGAAAAATCGTCATTTCGACTGGAGCCGGCCGGTTTTTCACCGGTGGCGGAACGGAGAAATCTATAAAGACAGATTTAGCTTCGCTGAGCACTGCATGGTTCTCGACTTCGTTGCACTCCGCTCGAAATGACGACCTCGGAGAGGCTTTGACTCCATTGACGATATTTTTCCGTAAATTCACCTCTTCAAAAACCAGCATATCATGTCGAACATTAAACTCATTATCGAAGAACGCCCGGCCAATATTGGCAATTTTATGGTTGGCAGGTTATTGCCTTTCAGAGAGAAAAGAATGGTTGGACCCTTCTCTTTTATCGACCACATGGGCCCTGCGGCAATGAGCGATCATGAAAATCTGGATGTTCCTCCGCACCCACATATCGGCCTTTCTACTCTCACATTTCTGTTCGAAGGCGAAATTACCCATAAAGATAGTCTGGGTTCTGATGTGGTAATTAAACCTGGTCAGGTAAACTGGATGACTTCGGGAAGTGGCATTGTACACTCAGAACGGACACCGGAATATTTACGCCATACCGATAAAATGTTGCATGGCTTACAAATTTGGGTGGCATTGCCAAAGGATCTGGAACAGATGGATCCGGAGTTTTTCCACGTGGAAGAGAACGATATCCCAGCCTGGGAACAAGATGGTGTTTCGGTTAAATTAATTGCAGGAGAGGCTTTTGGCCGTAAATCGCCTGTTCCGGTTTACAGTCCGCTGTATTTCTTAGAGTTGAAAAGTACCACGCGTACACAAGTAAACATTGGTGATTACCTTTTTGGCGAAAGTGCCCTTTACATTTTGGAAGGTGCCATAGAAAGCGACGGCCATATTTTTGAGCCGAGACAGATTCTAATTGCCAACGATGCCAAACTTTGCGCGTTTACCATGCACGAGAACACAACGGTTTACATTTTTGGTGGCGAGCCCTTCCCCGAAGAACGTTTTATTTACTGGAATTTCGTGGCATCGGATAAGGAACTGATTGAAAAGGCAAAGCAAAAATGGCTGGAGCAAAGTTTTAAACCTGTACCTGGAGAAACTGGTTTTGTACCCTTACCGCAGCAAAAACAATAGCAAGTGCTAATTTCCTTTTCTGAATAGATTCATATTTACCGAAACGGCTACGCCAGTTGACGATAACCTAGAATTGCCGTAACCAATATCGGTTAATGGGATTTTCATGAACGGTTTGGCACTGATGCTTAAATTGTTGTTGATTTTGTGTTGAAACTCTACACCAATGTTGGCAATTCCTAAATAATGCTGATTACTGCCCCTCACTTCATATTGTTGCGGCCCCTGATAAGCACCATCGTAGCTATAACTGTATTTCTCTTTTAACATGAGGTAACTAGAAAGTCCTGTGCTTACCGATATGGCATTGCGGTTGTTGCCAAAAACCTTATAATTTACATTTAACGGAATATCAATTACATCACAATTGGCATGGATATTTGATGGTGTTACCTTAAAAACATAATTGGTATTGGGTTTATACAAGCTAAAGTCCGAATCGTAAATTTTCTTGGCATAGGTAGCCCCTGTGGTTATACTGAGCTTTTTACTTAAAACATAAGTAGCCTCTACCCCAAAACCGCCACTTAAACTGCTCATACCCGATTTCTGCACACTGGTTAAATCGGGTGCCGCTAAAATACTCAGCACCAATCTTGATTTTTTCTTCAAAACAAGCTCTTTCATCCGCTCAGGTTTCCCGGTTGCTACACTGGCAATCAGATTTTGATCTTTAAAAGTTACCGGATCAGCTTCAGCACTTAGCTTTGGTTTGTATTCAACATTAGCCAGCAGATTTACATTATTTGCTTCAATCGAATTCTGTTTTGACGTGTTGCCCTCAACCAATATATTTTTTTGTACCGGTTTTTGCGCTATACCATCATGAGGCTCATTCGAAGTTAACAGACCTGCATCTTTATTGGCATTTGGCTCGTTTTGTTTTAAAGGTGTTTCGGTAACCTTACCTGCATTATTTTCTGGATTTTCTGGTTTTACGTTCTTTGTATTCCCTTTTTCATTTTTTACCACTTTATCCGTATCAACTGGATTGCCTGATGGTTTCACCAGCAAAAATACAATCAATAACATGGCTGCAATTCCTGCCGCAGCAGCAAGCCAAACCACAGGCACAATTCTCCGCTTTGGTTTTGGATGCAATCTTTCCTCCAGATCATCCCAATCTAAATCATTAAAAGGCAGATCGGGGTTTTCCAATCCATCTTTAAATAATTTATCTATGTCTTTTCCCTCTTTCATTGCATATTTGTATTTAACCTAACCTGTAAAAGGTTTCTATCTACTTCCGAATTTCTTACCTGGTAAGTTTTCGTTTCAGTAACTTTTAACATTTCCTGTAATTTTTGCCGCGCCTTAAACAGGTTCGACTTCGATGTTCCTACCGATATATTTAACATTTCGGCAATTTCTTCGTGGCTGTACCCATCTATAGCAAAAAGATTAAAAACGGTACGGTAAGCCGGACTTAAATTCTGCACCAAAGCCAGCAAATCGTGGTAAGCCAGTTTATCGTACACAGAGCTTACCTGCACAATATTTTCGTGTTCCTGAATATCTACATGATCGGCAAATTTTAAATTGGCACGGTAAAAATCTATAGCGGTATTAGTTATAATCCGCCCAAGCCAAGGCATAAACGCTTTCGACGTTTCGTATTTTGAAATATTTTTAAATGCTTTAAAAAAGCCATCGTTCAGTATCCCTGCAGCATCCAGCCGGTCGTTTGTGTATCGCAAACAAATGCCCATAGCAAAGCTATAGAAATGTTTGTATAGTGCTTTCTGACTATCTCTATCATTTCTAATACAGCCCTGAATATGCTTTTGTATAGTATGTTCGGTATCGCTACTAGCGGTCACATGTTCTCCTTTCAAAACACATTACGGTATAAGTTTACAAAAGGTTGCCTGAAAAATATTTTTTTTTGAAATTATTCTTATTTCTTCTGTTTTAGCAAAAAATCTTCTTGTTGGAAGCAACTATTTACAAAGGCACGGCGTAATAGCAGCATATTATTTTATTAAAGTTAAAACTAAAAACGAAATCTTATGCTAATCTACTTAAAAAGAAACCTTTTGGCCCTGGCCTGTATGGCCCTGGTATTTACGGCCTGCAAAAAGAACAGCGCCGAAGAACCGAAACCCGAACCTGTTCCACAGAAAAAAGGTATTCAGCTGGCAAGCAGTACCACATTCGGAACGGTACTAACGGATAAAGACGGCAAAACACTCTACTTCTTTGCTTCTGATGTAGCGGGCACCCCAACCTGCAGTGGTGGTTGCGAAGCAATATGGCCCTTGTACTACTCGGCTGATGCAAGCACCGACCTAAACTTAAATAAGGCCGACGTTGGCGAAGTTACCCGTGCTGATGGCCGCAAGCAAAGCACTTACCGCGGATATCCG
Source organism: Pedobacter ghigonis (assembly GCF_903166585.1). GTDB lineage: Bacteria > Bacteroidota > Bacteroidia > Sphingobacteriales > Sphingobacteriaceae > Pedobacter > Pedobacter ghigonis. The sequence goes on along the minus strand of NZ_CAESCM010000002.1, from coordinate 179,869 downwards.
TTGTATTACTACGCCAGCGATGCAGCTGCAGGAGAAATAAAAGGTGATGGTGTTGGCGGAATCTGGTTTGTAGCCAAGCCCGACTATTCGTTAATGATAGCCAATGCACAACTGATTGGCGCAAATACTAAAAGCTACACCAGTGCTTATGTAGAAGGAACAGGTAACACTAAATATTTTACAGATGCATTTGGCAGAACACTTTATGCCTTTGCTCCTGATAAAAACGGCGTTAACAATTATACCAAGGGTACTACGCAGGAAGGAATATGGCCTGTTTATCAATCTGAAGTGCTTATTGCACCTTCTGTTATTGCAAAAACCGATCTTGGTGTAATTACAGTGGCTGCAATCGGCAAAAAACAACTTACCTATAAAGGCTGGCCATTGTATTATTTTGCATCTGATGCAAAAAGAGGCGACAATAAAGGCATTACGGTACCTGGTACGGCTGCTCCCGGCTCTGTTTGGCCATATGTATACACTACAACTGCAGTTGCTCCGGCACCTTAAAATATTTGGGGGTTAGACGGGTAGAATGGTCGGCTGGCGTTGTCGCAGCCGACCTTTTTTATTTTTATGCTTGTAACAAAGCTTGTTTAATTTTTGCAGCAGCTTCGGCAAGTTCTTCTGTTGTTGGTTTCAGTTTTTCTTTGCTAAAGTTCATGTCGCTAACATTGTTCATCGGAATTAAGTGAATATGAGCGTGTGGCACTTCTAATCCAATTACCGAAACACCAACCTTTTTGCATGGGAAGGCAGTTTTTACACCTTTAGCTACAATTTTAGCAAACATCCAAAGCCCCACATAGTGGTCTTCTTCCATATCGAAAATATAATCTACTTCAATTTTCGGGATAACCAGTACATGGCCTGCGGTTAATGGCGAAACATCTAAAAAGGCTAAATACTCTGCAGTTTCGGCCACAACATGTGCGCTGATTTCGCCTGCAACAATTTTTGAAAATATGGTCATTTGAGGTAAAGGGTTTAAGGTGTAAAGGTTTAGGGTTTTTATAGCGGAGAAAAGCCCTTAAGCCTTATACCCTCCGCCTTATACCTTATCTCGAAATTTCTAGAACTTCGAACTGCATTTTACCTGCAGGTACTTCAATTTCGGCAAATTCGCCAACCGATTTACCTAATAAACCCTGTGCAATAGGCGATTTAACAGAAATTTTTCCAGTTTTTAAATCTGCCTCGCTTTCGGCCACCAACTGATAAGTCATGGTTGCACCGTTTTTAACATTTTTTATTTTAACGATAGACAATGCAAGTACTTTTGATAAATCCAGTTTCGACTCATCAATTAAGCGTGCATTTGCCAGCGTATTCTTTAATTTCGATATTTTTGCTTCATGCAATCCCTGCGCCTCTTTGGCCGCATCGTACTCTGCATTCTCCGATAAATCACCTTTATCCCTTGCTTCTGCAATTGCTTTAGATATAAGCTGACGACCGGTTGTAGTTAGATAATGTACTTCTTCTTTCAATTTATCCAACCCCTCTTGGGTATAATATGTTACCTCTGTCATTGCTCTATTAATTTTTATTCAAACGCTATAAAAAACAAACAAGACTACATAGTTGGTTTGCTACATAGTCTTGCTTCAATTATAACGAAGATAAAATGTGGAAATTACAAAAGCAAATAAATTACCATGATTTTTCAGTTTACCCAGGTTTGAGCGAGAATATGAAATTCTTCTATTTTAAGATTAACCCCTTATATCAATCATTCAAAACTCAACAAATTCAATCATTTTGTTAATATGCGAAGTTCGCCAAATCGTAACATTCATTCGAAATTCAATCCTACACTCCTTCAAAATTCAATCATTAGTCTTATTTTTAGCTTAAAATTATTCGTAAAAAATGAAAAAGTTATTTTCTATAGCCCTGCTTATAGGCCTGGGCGGCTATGCAGCGTCTGCACAAGAGCTTTATATGCCACGGAATATTAAAGCGGCCTATGCAAAAGGTACGCGCTCAGCCAGCGGTAAACCCGGACCTAATTACTGGCAAAACCATGGCAAGTACAATATGGATATTAAGGTAGATGCCGAAACGAAAGTGGTTAGGGGCGAGGAAGAGATTTTGTACAGCAACAACAGTACTGATACTTTAAGAAACCTGGCTATCCGCTTTGTTAATAACCTGCATAAACCAACTTCGCCAAGAGGCGGTGCAGTAAGCCCTGATTTTTTAAGCTCGGGCTTAAATATTACAGCTTTTTCGGTTGATGGCGAAACCTATAAAGTGAATAGTAAAGATTGGGGAACGGTTGGCAATGTAAAACTAAACAAGCCTTTGCTTCCCAAATCGAAAATTACGGTTAAGATAAACTGGGATTATCCACTCTCGAAAGAAAGCGGCAGAGAAGGTCAGATCGATCCCAATTCTTTTTTTGTAGCCTATAGTTATCCCCGCATTTCGGTTTTCGACGATTATAACGGCTGGGACCGTATTCCGCATACCGACAGGGCCGAGTTTTACAACGATTTTAACGATTACGAATTCTCGATCAAAGCTCCTAAAAACTATGTGGTTTATGCCACCGGCGATTTCTTAAACCCTGATGAGGTACTACAACCTGAAATTTCGGCACGTTTAAAAAAATCGTACAATGGCGATGAAGTGATCCACATTGCAAACGAACAGGAAATGAAAGACGGTAAGGTTACCGTACAAAAGGATTGGAATACCTGGAAATTTGCCGTAAAACACATTACCGATGTTACTTTTGCCCTAAGCAACCATTACGTATGGGATGGCGCCAGTGTAATTGTAGATAAAAAGACCAACCGCAGGGCAAGTGCACAAGCCGCGTATAACCCAACTACCGGTACCGATTTTGTAAATTCAGTTAAATACAACCTCAATGCTTTAGATTGGTTTTCGAATAACTGGCCGGGCATTCCTTATCCTTATGTAAAAACCATTGCTTTTCAAGGCTTTGCCGATATGGAATACCCGATGATGGTTAATGATTCTCAATTTGGCGATCCGGTTTTTGCGCAACTGGTACAAGATCATGAAGTGGCACACACCTACTTTCCGTTTTACATGGGCATTAACGAAACCCGTTACGCCTATATGGACGAGGGCTGGGCGACCACTTTCGAATACCTGATTGGCATTGCAGAACATGGCAAAGAAGCTGCCGATAAGTTTTACAAAAATTTCAGGGTAGATAAATACATTAACGATAAATCAACCGAAGAAGATCAGCCGGTAATTTCGATGTCTGACCAGGTTTCGGGTGCAGGTTATGGCAATAACTCTTACGGTAAAGCCTCTTTATCTTATCTGGCGCTAAAAGATATGCTGGGCGATGAGTTGTTTAAAAAAGCGTTGCACACTTATATGAGCAACTGGAATGGCAAGCATCCTATTCCATGGGATTATTTCAACTCGATGAATGCAGGCTCGAGGCAAAACTTAAACTGGTTTTTCCAAAACTGGTTCTTCACCAATAACTACCTTGATTTAGCAATTACCAAAGTTAGCCCGGCTGCCGGCAAAGCAACGGTAACAGTTAAAAATGTAGGTGGTTTTGCCATTCCATTTGATGTTGTAGTTACGTACACCGATGGCAAAACAGATACCATTCATAAAACGCCTGCCGTTTGGAAAGCCAACCAGAAAGAAGTTACAGTAACGGTTAATGCAAGCAAAAAGATAAAATCGATTACATTGGATAATGGCATTTATGTAGATGCTACTCCAGCTGATAATACCTGGTCAGCGAAATAGTTAACAGTTTTCAGTTGGCGGTTATTGATAACTGCCAACTGAAAAACTTATCAAAAAATAATCCCCGTTTGTAACGGGGATTGTCGAGATTCGTATTTTTAATGCGTGTTATGTCTGATAAAAGGCGATAAAATCCTCATCCCATCCTCGTTACAAATGAGGACGATTATTCAACATAAAGCGAACTGTAAACTGCCAACTGAAAACTTCTAAGCGTTTTCTGCTTTACAGCTAGCCTCGTGTTTCACCGGAAAATTAAGTGAATTGGCTATAAAACACATTTTATTGGCTTCTTTATGCAGTGCTTCTGCCAGGTCGTAATGTGCCTTATCGGCAATCAGAACCTGTGGGTGCAACGTAACTTCCCTAAACCTGCCGCTTCCATCTGCTGATTCTTCCATTGTACCTACCGCTTCATCCTTATAATCGATTACCACAATTTCGTTCTTTGAGCAAAGGTGCAAATACCACAACATGTGGCAGCTCGATATAGAAGCCAGTAATAAGTCTTCGGGATTGTATTTAGATTTATCGCCTAAAAAGGCCGAGTCTGACGAACCTGAAATATCAGCTTTACCTTTTATTGAAATAACATAATCGCGATCGTATGAGCGATAATCCATTGTACCGGAGCCTTTATTGCCCGTCCAGGTTACTGTAGTTGAATATAAGTGATCTTTCGGCATGATAAATTTAGTTAGATTTTGTAACTCAATTTAAACATTATGATTGAAATGAGGCAAAAAATATCATCTGTTTTTTTCCTACATGGTTAATTTATAATGCTTCCAGTTATTGGGTTACAGACCTTACAGCTTTTAAAAAGTAAGTCCGCTTAACTTCTCAGCCAGAACTTCAGATATTTTACGGTAAGAATCGAATGTCCAGCCGCCTACATGTGGTGTTAAAATCACCTGATCATTCTGCTTTAACTCATTATACCAGGGCTGTTCGCCCAGTGCCGGAAATTTTTCTGTTTGCAATACATCCAGTCCAGCGCCTAATATTTTACCAGCTTTAATGGCATTTAAAACAGCATCTATTTTTACAATTTCGCCACGGGCAGTATTAATGAAGAATATCGGCTTTTTAAAGTGGAAGAAATATTCATCATCCACCATCAGTTTAGTTTCGGCAGTTAACGGGATATGCAAGCTCAAAACATCACTGTGTTTTACAATTTCTTCCATGCTTACCTCGCGGGCAAAGGCATCGCTAAAGCCTGTTTTATATTTATCGTAAGCCATTACATCGACCTCAAAACCGGCAAGTTTTTTAGCAAAGCTCTGCCCCATAAAGCCATAACCAATAATGCCAACCTTCTTGCCTTTCAGTTCGTAACCACGGTTACCTTCGCGGTCCCACAAACCGTTTCTGATTTCGATATCAGCCCTGCGGAAATTATTCATCAGCGAGAGCAGCAAACCTGTAGCGTGTTCGCCAACTGCATCGCAATTGCCTTCAGGCGCATTAATCAGTTCGATATTTCTTTCGAAAGCGATTTTATCATCGATATTATCCAAACCGGCCCCTGCCCTGGCAACAAATTTCAAATTGGGTGCAGCAGCAAAAATTTCGGCATCGATCCTGAATTTCGTTCTAACCGCAATACCTGTATAATCCTTTATTTTCTCCAGTGTTTGTTGACGTGTAATCTGTGGTTCATCATCAACCTCATATCCCAAAGCAATAGCCTGCTCTTTAAATGCAGGGTGCAAATCATCAACAATTAATATTTTTTTCATCTGTTATTGTATCCTCAATGTGATAAACAAAAGTAACATTTTGAAGATCGTTCAATTGTAATATTCCATCATTGTTTTCAACGAAACTGAAAACTGCCAATTGCTAACTGTAAACCGAATTATAACCAACAAAAATATTACCGTAAAATGCCTGTAATAAAATGGTTACGGCTCCTTAATTAAACTTCCTTGCCGTTACTTTGTCTCCCTTTATAAAAATACACGACAAACACTAACTTTTAATGAGACTCTTACATTCGAGAACAATACAAATTACCCTATTACTTTTAACCCTAACTTTTAATGTTTTTGCCCAAACCGGTGGAAAATCAAAAATTACGGGTGTGCTTAAAGATGCCAAAACACAAGAAACCATTCCATTTGCTACAGCAGTTCTAATTGATAAATCGACAGGTAAAAATGCCAAAATAGCCCAAACAGATGTAAATGGTGCATTTGTAATGGCCGATATCCCGAAAGGAAACTTCACCTTTAAAATCAGCTATGTAGGCTACCAAACCATGGTTCGCGATAACGTAGCCATTACAGCCACTACAGGTGCCTTAAATTTCGGCGAAATTAAAATGAACGCAGCCAAAGGCAATGTGCTGAGCGAGATTACCGTAACCGGTCAAAAAGCTGCCATGCAAATGGGGATTGATAAGAAAATATTTTCAGTAGACCAGAGTTTGGTAAGTGAGGGTGGTTCGGCCGGCGATTTATTGCAAAACGTACCTTCAGTTTCAACCGATATGGACGGCAACGTGAGCTTACGCGGATCGACTGGTGTTAAAGTTTTAATTGATGGCAAGCCTTCTTTAATTGCCGGCGGAAATGTGGCGCAAATTTTAGCTTCTATTCCGGCAAGTTCAATTGAAAGTGTTGAGGTAATTACCAATCCATCGGCCAAATACGATGCAGAGGGTCAATCGGGCATTATTAACATTGTATTAAAGAAAAATACCAGGTTGGGCTTTAATGGTTCGGTTGCAGCAACTGCCGGTAACCGCGATAACTACAATGCCAATACCAATTTAAGTTTCCAAAACAGTAAAGTAAACATTTATGGTAACTACAGCTACCGTTATGGCAACCGTGTCGGCGGTGGATTTCAGGATATTACCTACAAATCAGAAGCGGCTACAACGCGTTTTGCAAGTCAAAATACCGTTTCAAAATCGTTAGATAAAGGTCACAATGCCAAAGCCGGTATTGATTATTATGTGGCACCAAAAAGTGTAATCAGTTTATCAGGAGGTTTTAACTCCAGGGCAAACGACCGTAACGAACTGCTTGACATCAGGCAATTAAACATTTCGCAAGCTCCGGTTTTATTGAGCAACAGAACCAATACTACCGACGGTTACGGCAACAGTTACGATGCCAACCTCGATTACGTACAGAAGTTTAAAAAACCGAAAGAAGAACTAACCTTTAATTTTGGCTATTCGTACGGTACCAATAACAACGACCAGAACTACAGTACAACTACCACAAACCGCAACGGCACGCCTATTAACGAAACGTTAAGCTTGCAACGTGTGTTCAATACCGGTAACAACACCAATTACAATATCCAAACCGATTATGCTTTGCCGGTTGGTAAAGCAGGTAAAATTGAGGTAGGTTACCGCAGCCAGATCCGTTTAGGCAACAACGATCAATATGCCGATTCGATCCCAACCAGCACCAATGTATTTATACGCAACAATAAATTGATTAATGGTTTCGATAGTAAAGACCAGGTGCATGCGCTTTATTTTAACTACCAGAACCAGATTAAGGATTTTGGTTACCAGATAGGTTTAAGGGGCGAAGATGCGCGTTTAGACACACACCTCGAAGGTTATACCAATGATGTGTTAACTGCCAGCGAAGGAAACATCCATTACAAAAGAATATACCCAAGTGTTTTCTTAACACAAAAGCTGAAAGGCGAAAACCAGCTTCAGTTAAGCTATACCCGCCGTGTTAACCGCCCTCGTCCATGGGATACCAACCCTTTTTTAGATGTTTCTGATCCATTAAACTACAGAGGTGGTAACCCCAACCTAATCCCTGAAGATGTGCATTCATTTGAGCTGGGTTATAGCAAATACTGGAAAAAAGTAACTTTAACTTCAAGTCTGTATTTCCGTCAAACCAATGATGTGATTCAAAGGGTGAGAAGCACACCGGTTAACGGCATTATTACTTCAACACCACAAAACTTATCACACCAGATTAATAGCGGGGTAGAGTTAATCGGTCGTTTTGATTTAATCAAACCCTTAAATTTTACCACTAACGTAAACCTTTATCAGGCTAAGTTTGCCGGCGATGCCAGATTTGATATCCCTTCGAGCAGTGGCTTTAGCTGGAATGCGAACCTTACCGCAAACTTAACCGTAGTTAAAAACCTGTCGTTACAGCTCCGTGGCGATTACCGCGCCGCTGAAGTAATGGCGCAAGGTAAGCGTAATGCGATGTATGGTGTAGATGGTGGAGCCAAATACGATTTCCCGAACAAGAAAGCTTCGTTAAGCTTCAATGTAAGGGATGTGTTTAATACCAGAAGGTGGAGCATGACTACTGAAGATAAAGCAACCATTGTTGATTTTGAACGCCAGTTTCAGGGAACAATGGGTAACTTAACCTTCTCTTACCGTTTTGGAAAAACAACATTTACGGGTGCAAAAAAACAAAAGAGAGACGATCAGGACAACCGTCCTGATGAAGGATCGTTTTAATTTTACCAAAGGTGCTTAGTAAATTTGCTAAGCACCTTTTTAATTTATCAGCTATTGGGAAAACTTTTACTTAAGCTTTGCTTTGTATCTCTAGCCCTCTTATTTGGCACTTCTACGGCCTTTGCTGCCGAAAAAGGTGTAATTAGCGGGAAAGTGGTTGAAGAAGTTGGTGGATTATCCATTCCATCGGCAGTAATTTCCGTTTACATAGATGGTTCCGAACAGCCGGTTGTTACTTCTGCCACCGATGAAGATGGCCGGTTCAGCATTAAGAACCTAAAACCGGGAAATTATAGCATTCGCGTAAGTTTTGTAGGTTATGCCTCCCTGAAAGTAAACGGCATTGCCCTAACCGAGAAAGATTACGACAAAAACCTGGGGTCGTTAAAACTTAGCTCTGAGCAAAATTCACTGCAGGAAGTCACCATTACCGTACAAAAACCACCTATCGAATTTGGCGCTGATGGCGTTACCTATAACGTGGGGTCTACCCTGCTTGCCGAAGGTAGCACCGCAACCGATGTGCTTAAAAACGTACCGATGGTACAGGTTGATATTGATGGCAATGCTACCATAGCCGGCAAAAGAAATACCCGTGTGTTTATAGATGGGAAACCATCGGACTACATGACCTCTAACATAGCTGATCTGCTCAATGTACTCCCCTCAGATGCGATTGATAAAATAGAGGTACTAACCAACCCACCATCCAAATACAGCGGCGATGGCGAAGGCATCATCAATATTGTGATGAAAAAAGGTTTCAAAGTTGGCTTTAACGGGAATGCTGGCATTGCAAGTGGCCTGCAAGGCAATGGCAATACCAACGCAAATGCGTCCTACCGGGGTAAATCTTATGCCCTTAACGGTAGTGCAGCTTACCGTTATAACGTGAGCAAGGGCGATAGCCATAATTTCCGCGAGAATTTCTTCCCGGATACAACCTTTTACTATGACCAGTACGGTGCTTACAAAAACCACAACAATGGCGGCAATTTCAGATTGGGTTTAGACTGGACCATTAGCCCGAAACAGAGTTTACGCCTGTCAACCAATTACAACCTCAACCATACCAGTTCCAATTCTTCAACAGATCTTCATTATTTAGATGAAAGCCACATAGAAAGCCGGCTGCGTAATCAGCTCAACACCGGCAACGGCAACAGCAACAATTTTGTTTTTAATACCGATTACGACTTGCAAACCGATACCAGTGGAGGAAAAATATCGTTAGGCCTAAATTTCAACACCAATAAAAATATCGATTTCCGCAGCTACAACACTACCTATACTCAAACAAGCACGCTAAAACCCAGCCTGCAGCAGAACAATAACAATACCGGGAACCGCGGATTGAATATTACCCTGGATTACGAAAAACCAATATTTAAAAAGCGCGACCGTATTGAAGCCGGCCTGGCCTTTAGCTATAGGAAAAATGATAACGACCTGCTGATCGAAAATTTCAATTTTGCCACGCAACAATTTATACGCAACAACAAATTATCGAACCAGTTTTTATACAACGAAAACATCGGGGCAGCTTATGCTTCGTATAATTACCGTAATGTAGGCTGGGGCGTAAAAACGGGTGTAAGGGCCGAGCTTACCGATGTAGCTTTCGATTTATCTACCGGCGAGAACTATAATGTAAAACCTTATTTAAGCGTTTTCCCCAACCTCTCCTTAAACCGTTTTTACCGCAAGCGTTACAACATCGGGGCTACCTATAGCATCCGCATTAACCGGCCGAGGGAAAATACATTAAATCCTCAGGTAAACAACGTTGATACACTGAACATTTCTTACGGAAATCCGAATTTATCACCAGCCTATACGCATCAGTTTGATATCAATTTTGGGGCATTTGGCCAGAAGTGGTCTTTTAACCCGAGGTTATCATATTCTACCAGTCAGGGGGTTATAGAACGCTACCGAACAGTTACCTTAATTCCGGGATCAAACACTGCGCGATCTGAAAACACTTTCGACAATGTGGGTACCAACCAATCGCTATCGCTTGTTTTAATTGGTAATTACCGGCCAACAAATAAAATATCGGCCAACGGAAATTTCAGCGTGATACAAAGCAATTATAAATCGCAGCTAAACAGTTCTTTAAACCGCGACGGAATTAGCTTTAGGGCGGCAATTGGACTATCGATGCAGCTGCCCTTTAAAACAGCTTTCGAATCGAATTTAAATTACGCCAATAATGCCAATGCACAAGGCCGCAATAAAGGCTCTATGACATCCAATTTCTCGGCCCGCAAAGTCTTTTTAGGTAACAGATTAAACCTGCGCGTAACCATCAACGATATTTTAGGCAACCGCACCAATACGTTTTTTAACGAAGGTCAGAACTTCAGGGTAGAGAATTATTCGACCAACAATACCCAGAATTTCACCTTTAGTATCAATTACCGTTTCACCAAAATTAAGGTAAATAAAATTCCACCGCCACCGCCGGCAAAACCGCAATAAGCTAAGCGGATATGCTTATATTGCGATATGGAAGATATTAATCCCTGGAAAACGCTGCAAAGCGATGTAAAATACGATAACAATTGGATTCGCGTAACCGAGCATCAGGTAATCAACCCATCGGGCGGAAAAGGTATTTATGGTGAGGTGCATTTTAAAAACCTCGCCATTGGGATTTTACCACTTGATGAGGATTACAATACCTGGCTGGTTGGTCAATACCGTTACCCCATAAAAGCCTACAGCTGGGAAATTCCGGAAGGTGGTGGCCCTTTTCATGAGGCGCCTTTAGACAGCGCCAGAAGGGAATTGCTGGAAGAAACAGGCATGAGTGCCCAAAACTGGAAAGAAATTCAAAGATTGTACATTTCCAATTCCGTAAGCGATGAGCTTAGCATCATTTATGTAGCTACCGGGCTTATTCAAGGTATTGCCATGCCCGAAGAAACAGAAGAACTGATACTAAAAAAATTACCGTTTGAAGAAGCCTACCAAATGGTGCTCAATGCCGAAATAACCGATTCGATAAGCGTAGCCGCAATTTTAAAAGCCAAAATCATGATGCAAAACGGCGAATTGTAATGGAATAATCAAAGCAGAATAATTTATTCTTATCTTTGCCATCCATTAAATCAACCAGATGAGCAAGCTTTTTGGCTACATTTTAAGCCCGATTTTCTATATCCTCTTCGGATTATTCCTTTGCATCTTCCACCCCATTCAATGGTTATGCTTCAAGCTTTTTGGCTATAAAGCACATAAAATTTCGGTTGATGTGCTCAATTTCTTTTTAACATATAGCCAGCTATCGCTGTTCAACTCCATCAGCTTTAAAAACGAATACAATTTGCCTACCGACAGGCCTATTATTTTTGCTGCAAACCACCAGAGCATGTACGATATCCCTTCGTTAATCTGGTTTTTGAGAAAACACAGTGCCAAATTCATTTCCAAAATAGAGCTCACCAAAGGCATTCCATCTATATCCATTAACCTGCGTTTGGGTGGCGGGGCCAATATTAACCGTAAAGACAATAAACAAGCCATTTCTGAAATCATAAAGCTTGGCCGCCGCATGAAAGAAAACAACTGGAGCACGGTTATCTTTCCGGAAGGAACAAGGGCTAAAGATGGCCAGGTAAAAACATTTCAGTTTGGCGGTATCGCTACCATTTTAAAGGTTGTACCCAATGCGCTGGTAGTTCCGGTTGTGATAGAAAATTCATGGAAGATTGTACGCTTCGGCATGTACCCCCTAACCACCGGCAATGCCCTGAAATGGACGGTATTAAAACCCATAGAACCTGAAGGAAAAACAGCCAACGAGATTACTTTGGAAGCCGAAAATGAGATCAGGAAAGTTTTAGGGCAGGAGGTTGAGCAGAATATCTTATCAGGTGCAGAGTAGGGCGTATTAAATAAAAAGTATCGGGTAGAGGGTATCAAGATTAAAGAGCTAAAAGCTTAATCGTACCCCCGAGTCTGGACTTCAGACTAAAGACTCAGGACTGATGACTAAATATTCTTATTCCCGATTACCCTAAAAAATTCGTCGCGGTAAGTATCTCCAACAGGAATAATTTTCTGGTTGATAGTAATACGGCTCCGCTCAATGCTTTCAATTTTATCAACAGCAACAATATACGATTTGTGCACGCGGATAAACTGACTCTGTGGCAAAGCTTCTTCCATTTTCTTCATACTCTGCAATGTAATTACACGCTCATCTTTGGTGAAAATAGAAATGTAATCTTTTAACCCTTCGATATAAAGGATATCGTGCAGGTAAATTTTCTGGATTTTATGCTCTGTTTTAACAAAAATATAATCCTGCACCGGGTTAGGAGTACCCGAAAATGGTGCTGGTGTAACTAAAGGCTGAGCCACGCTTGCAGGGGCTTCTACCGGCTTAACCTGGTTGTGTACTTTTTCTACAGCTTTATAAAAACGATCGAAAGCAATTGGCTTTAACAGATAATCAGAAACGTTCAAATCGTAACTCTCTAAAGCATACTGCGGATAAGCTGTAGTTAGAATATAATGGCATTTATTACCTGCAATCTTCAAAAACTGGATTCCCGTTAATTCAGGCATCTGAATATCCAAAAACACGAGATCAATCCCACCAGCCTGCACAATCTGCAAGGCCTCTATTGGGTTTTCGCATCTTTTAACCATGGTTAAAAAGGGTACTTTTGAGATATAATCCTGTAAAATATCAAGCGCTAAAGGCTCATCATCTACAACAATACAGTTTAGGTTCATTTTAGATTTTAATTTAATTCACGATTTAACGTATATCCGGCTTACAAACGGTTTCCGGTTATATATCAATCATCAGTTCGCAGGTGTAATGCGTAGCCGAATTTACAACATTTAATTTATATCTGTCGGGATAAACCAATTGTAAACGTCTTTCTACGTTGGTTAAACCTACCCCTCCCTGCGCATCTTTATTTAAATGGCTTTTTTTATTAATTACACTAAAATGCAAAATCTTCTGGTTGGCAATAATATTTATTTTAACTGGCTCTGAGGGGTCGTTTACTACACCATGTTTAAAAGCATTTTCTACAAACGAAATCAGCATTAAGGGCACAATCTTCTGATCGTCTATCTCTCCGTTCAGCGTAAGCTCTATGAAAGCGCCATCTTTAAACCTGATTTTTTGCAGTTCGATATAGTTGGTTAAATAATCTACCTCTTTGCTTAAAGATACCGTTGGCGTATTGCTTTCATAAATCATGTAACGCATAATTTCCGAAAGCTTCATAATGGCATCGGCAGTTTTATCCGATTTCTGATAAGCCAGCGAGTAAATATTATTTAAAGAGTTGAACAGGAAATGCGGGTTTAATTGAGATTTCAGAAACTGAAGTTCCATTTCGCGGCGTTCGCTCTCTAAATTTCTTTGAATCCTTTCACTAGAGAACCAATCGATGGTGAATTTTATAATACAACTGCTGATAATGAAAAAACCACCTACAAATGCTTTCCCTATAAAATATTCATTTACATTATATTCACTTTTATGTCCCCGCACTACCATCATATCGGCAGGATTTAAAACCGCAATTACCGTTTTTATTAAGGCAGCAACCCCAATCATGAGAAAAAAAGCAATAACGTAGAGCCAATACTTTTTTCTCTTCTTAATCAATTCAGGGATTAAGAAAATATAATTAATGTAAAACACAGACACATTTAAGATTCCAAAGGCTCCAAAAGAAATTAATTCCCTTTTTAGCGTTGCCTCCGAAGTGCTTGTTATAAGAATACCCCCTGCACCTATCAAAATTATTGCCCAGAAAATACTATGTAAAATTAGAACTCCCTTACTTTCCTTCATTTAAAATATGTTTATCAATTAAAAGCATAAGGCCAATAATTGTGTTAATCGCTTGATGCATCCAAAGTAAATAAACTTTCAATTTAAACCGAACACAATCTACCAACGGGCATTTTTTTTCTACCAACGGCCCAAAGGTCAAATTTTATCGACAAACGCCAAAATTGGCTGTTGATCTAGAATCTTGAACACTTGGTATAATACATTTTAGCAGCTTGTTTTTCTTGAGTTTCTTTGAATCATCAAAACGAAAACAATATGAAAACTACATCAGCAATCAACTTAAAAAACCAAGCAGTAACTGCTGATGCCAGCTTCACTGCCTCTCAAATAAAACAATCTATCATGAAAAAGTTAGCAAACACATCGCCATTTTTATTTTTATTATTTCCAGTATTTATGATGATGATTTTAACCCTTACGGTAAGCACCAACAGGAACGATGCCGAAATTGTTGTAAAACCAGCTAAAGCTTCAACAACAATTGTAAAACAGGTATCAGCTATTTTCAAATAAGCATAATGAGTAATTACGCTATCGAAACTGTAGGCTTAAATTTTAACTTCGGCAACCAGGCCATTTTAAAAGAACTTTCGCTACAAGTACCAAAAGGCAGTATTTATGGTTTTTTAGGCCCAAACGGCGCCGGTAAAACCACTACCATTAAAATATTGCTCAACTTATTAAAATCGCCTTCCGATCAGGTATTTATTTTCGGTAAGGAGATTAACCACAACCGCATAGCTATACTAAAACGTGTAGGTGCCCTGGTAGAGCAACCGGCCATTTATGGCCACCTAAGCGGTAAAGAAAACTTAATCAACCGCTGCATTTTACTCGGTATAAAAAAAAGCAAGGCCAGCGAAATGCTGGCCCTTGTTGGTTTAACAGATGCCGCCGATAAAAAGTCGAGCAAATATTCGCTGGGCATGAAACAACGTTTAGGCATTGCACTTGCACTGGTTTCAGATCCCGAATTGCTTTTGCTTGATGAACCTACCAATGGCCTCGATCCTAACGGCATTATCGAAGTACGCAACCTCATGATAGAGCTTGCGGTAAAACACCATAAAACAATTCTGGTTTCAAGCCATTTACTGGCCGAAATAGAAAGAACAGCCACTCATGTTGGCATTATCAACAAAGGGCAATTATTATTTCAGGGCACTATCGATGAACTTCATTTGCTAAGTAAGCCTATGCTCGAGATTGATGTAAACGATACTGAAAAAGCAGGCGAACTGATTTCAAAATCGGGTTACGAAATTGTAAGCCAAACCGATAAAAAGATTACCGTTCCTTTTATTTCGACGGAGCATAGTGCGGCATTAAATGCCTTACTGGTGCAAAATGGCTTTAAGGTTAGCAGCTTATATCAACAGCGAAAAGACCTCGAAAATTTATTCCTCGATATTACCAACACCAACTAATATGCGCTCTTTATACATTTCGTTAGTATCCGAATTTTACAAATCGAAGAAAACCCTGGCTTTCTGGGCCGCTATATTGCTACCGCTAATTATATGCGGACTCATTACTTTCGGTTTTTACTCCGGTTCAGAAAAGATTTTAAGCTTTCACTACCCCCCAATGGTGTTGTGGGCACAGTACAGCGGTGCAGCCCTTGGTGTAATGGGCATGTTGGTAATGCCATTCTATGTTATATTTATGGCTTTTTCGGTAAATAATATTGAACATAAAAACGACACCTGGAAAACCTTGTTTGCACAACCCTTAAACAAACTGGCTATCTATGCAGCAAAATACCTCTACGCAGTAGGCTTAATATTTATTTCATTGTTTTTATTTGCCGCACTAACCTATGGTTTTGGTCACCTGCTGCAGGTACTTGTGCCCAAATACAACTTCAATCAATACGATCCAACGGGCATTTTAATCAATGCCTATACCAAATTATTCTTATCATCGCTGGGTATTTTATCGCTGCAGTTTATCCTGAGTTTGGTGTGGGCCGATTTTCTGAAACCCATGGGAATAGGCTTTGTAGGCACCATCATGGGGATCATTACCGCCAATGTTGGTTGGAAATATGCTTATTTAATTCCCTATTGCCTGCCAACTCTATCCTTAAGGATGAATAAAGTAAAAAAAGGTGTCGATCCGCTTGATTTCCCTGTTTTTACACAAGAAATATGGACCAGCTTAATTTATGCGCTCATCCTGTTTATCGTCGGTTATTTTATAGTAAGCAAAAAGAGCATTAAATGATCCATTTGAAAAGCAATTCAGTATTTCATTTTAGCGTTAATTCTTCTTTATATTACAAGCCCGCTCTCGATGAAATATCGGGATCGGGCTTTATTTCATCCGATAGCTATCGGCAAGGCTTATTTTAGGCCCGTTCTGTTAAAAAAAATCAGTTTCTGTTTCAAAATATCATAAAAAAGTCTGTATCCGTGTAAAAATCTCATTGTAAAACAATTTGAAGGGGTTTAAAATGTATTTTTAAATTAAAATCACCTAACAAATTATTCTAATGATCAAAAGATTTACCACTACAGCACTGGCCCTTGGCTTTTGCTTCTCGGCTTTTGCACAAGATATCCCCGATGCAGCCATAGTCCAAAAAATCAGGAAAGAAGGTCTTGAAAATTCGAAAGCAATGGACATAGCCTTCAATTTAACCGATGTAAGCGGTCCACGCTTATCCAATTCGCCGGGTTTAAAAAAGGCACAAGATTGGGCAGTTAAACAATTAACCGACTGGGGACTTAAAAACGCGCACCTCGAAGCCTGGGGAACTTTTGGTAAAGGCTGGCAAACCGATAAATATTATGCAGCTACCACACTTCCTTTCTACCATGCCATTATTGCCTCGCCAAAGGCGTGGACACCTGGCACAAACGGCCCGATTAAATCGGAAGTAATCCTTATTAAAGCCGATAGCGTTGCCGATTTAGTTAAATATAAAGGCAAACTGGCTGGTAAAATCATTATGATGGATCAGGGTGCACCTTTAACCAGTGGTACGAAAGCCGATTTTGCGCGCTATGCCGATTCTACTTTAGCACAAATGGCCGCTGCAAAACCACAGGCTGCAGGCCCACGACAACGCCCTGCTGGCGGCCCAATGGCCGATAGAATGGCACAAATGATGAAAATGCGTGAAGTACGTGCTGCCATAAATGCCATGCTGGTTGAAGAAAAGGTTGGTTTAATCTTAACTTATGCCCGTGGCGGACAAGGCACATTTTTTACCAGTAACGGCGCTTCTTATGCCCTTGATGCTAAACCGGTATCGCCTGAACTGGAAGTAGCAGCAGAAGATTTCTTACACATATTACGTCTGTTACGCGCGGGCAAGCCCGTAGAAGTTGAAGCTGACATTAAAACTTCATTCTATGATCAGGATCCACAGGGCTACAACGTAATTGCCGAGATACCGGGTACCGATAAAAAATTAAAAGATGAAGTGGTAATGATTGGCGGCCATTTCGATTCGTGGCATGCCGCAACTGGTGCTACCGATAATGCAGCTGGTTCTACCGTAATGATGGAAGCCATGCGCATTTTAAAAGCAATCGATTTTAAACCGAAACGCACTATCCGCATCGCCCTTTGGAGTTCAGAAGAGCAGGGTTTGTTTGGTTCGAGAGGTTATGTAGCCAAACATTTTGGCGATCCGAAAACAATGGTATTAACCCCCGATCAGAAAAAAATATCAGCCTATTACAATCTCGACAACGGAACCGGAAAAATACGCGGTATTTATTTACAGGGCAATGCAGGAGCTGGTCCGATTTTTCAAAGCTGGTTAACTCCGTTTAACGATTTGGGCGCAAACACCGTTACCATTAACAATACAGGCGGTACCGATCATCAGGCTTTTGATGCTGTTGGTATTCCGGGTTTTCAGTTTATCCAGGATCCTGCCGATTACAATACCCGCACACACCATAGCAATATGGATACTTACGATAGGCTGGTAGAAGACGACCTGAAACAAGCAGCTACGATTATTGCTTCTTTTGTTTATAACACCTCACAGCGCGAGGCACAAATTCCAAGAAAAGAACTTCCGGCACCACAACCAGCAAGACCATAAAAGCAAAAAATAGCATAAAACAAAAGCCTGCACATTTGACTTTAGCGATCAAATGGCAGGCTTTATTATTTATTGAGAGGTTGTTTATATCTTAGTCCTTAAAGGGACAATATTCTTTCTTTAAATGCCCATACAATCAATTGGTATGAATTTCTTAAATCGAGTTTCCTTACCATATTTCTTCTATGCGTATTAACAGTATGTTCGCTAATAAAAAGCATTTCGCCAATTTCTTTACTGCTGTAGCCCATTGATAACAGATGCACTATTTCAACTTCTCTTTCGCTTATCGCGCTATGATTTTCCTGAAGCAGGATATTATTTATCATTTTGAAAGAATTAAAGGTTTAATGAAATTATGATTTTACAATTTTCTAAATAGTTAAGTAACTTCTCCAAAACAGACTTATTTTAAAACAAGTCTAAAAACAGCATTTTAAGGATATGCAACTTCAGTATCTAGTAACAGCAATTCATTTGGCTATTATTGTAATACCAAAATTAGTGGTAGGCGACAATTGAATTATTGTGCAAAACGCCCTTATTAATAGGGTATTTTTACGGTATTGAGACAACAAAATACTCTTTTAAGGAATGTAGCTACCAAGCTGTTCATCGATCGCCAATAATGCACTGGCAAACACAGCTTGACCTCGAATTGTATGAGTATTTATACTGTTTTTAACTTTTTAAGGAACTCCTCCATCGCACATATCATCATTTGTTTATATTTGAAATATTAAACCAACAAATTTTATGATCAAAGACAAAGTAAGTAAAGACGGCACAGATAATACTGTTCCGGTAGAGATTGCCAAACAAATGACCGAAGCATTCCGTAAAAGCCAGAATGCAGAAAATGGTACCTACACCAAAGCAGCTTGGTATCCGGCCGCTCAAATGACTTCGTTAATTAAAAAAATGGCGGAACTGGATGGCGATGGCATCAGGATCTACTTTGGCCGGTATACCAGCGATATCATCAGCCAAATCAATAAACTCGAATATGGCGATAAAATTCCAGACAGCTATGTTGATATGAATACGGTATTACTGGTAATTACTAAAAATATTGATGGTAAAGCTGGAACAGATTACTTTGTAGAAAAAGGATATGCTTATAAATCTCATGATGGCAAGTTATGTGATACTCCACCGACTGATCCAGAAAACAGGGCCACAATATGCCCTCCTACCTGCGATGAGCGTAGCCCATTGTCTGAACCATAATAAATATGATAGCAAAAATTGCTGGAGAATTAGATTTACAGCAGGTATTAAAGCTGTGTACGCCAAAATTTAATACTTATCCCTATTATTTAAGTATGGCTTTTAGCCTGTACTTTTTATATAGGGATAAGACCAGGTTCTGGATAATTACCAACCTTTACCTGGTTCTTGTGGTGTTAACTCAAATTATAGCCCGGTATTCAGCCAAAACATATCATACCAATATAGGTGTATATATCCTATTAGAAATATCTTACATCACTTATGCGTTTTATGTTTTCCTCAGCCAGTATATCAAGATAAAAAACTGGCTGATTGGCATTTATATAGGCACAATGATAACTTATGCCATATTTGTTTATTTATATGGTTTAAATGTATACAATGCCTTTACCATAAGTTTAGCATCGGTAATTTTTGTTATTTATGGCTTAATGTATTTCTATCTGTTATTAAAAGATGAAAATTACATCGATTTAAGCAATCATCCTGCCTTTTGGTGGGTTGGCGGAACCCTGATTTTTTACTTCGGGAGTACCTTAGCCAATTTCTTTGATGACATTGCTCAACGTATTTATTTGGGAAGATATAATGCCCGCACTATCATTTACATAACACTTAACTTTTTTCTCTACGCCTTTTGGGCCTATTCATTTGTATGCAGAGCTCGACAACGGAAGTTATCTCATTAATATTATTGGCATCACTGGTATTTCTTTTGATGCCAATATTTTTATTGCTTTATATCAGATCGTATAACAAGCATAAAAAAAATCATTTTCTCGAGAAGCAGAACATGCAGCAGAAATTCGAAGCTGAAATGCTACAGGCTCGTGTGGAGGTGCAAGATCAAACCATGCAGAGCATTGCTACTGAATTGCATGATAATGTAGGTCAGCTGCTCAGCCTCACTACGCTTACTCTCAACTCGGTAAATTTATCCGATGAGGCTAAAGCCAAAAGGAAAATAGAAAATTCGCTCGAGCTGGTTAACAAATCCATTAAGGAACTAAGAGAACTGGCTAAACTTTTACATGGCGAACAACTGGTAGAAAACGGTATTGGTCATGCCATTGATCAGGAAATTAGCTGGCTAAGCAAGAGTGGAGCCTACACCATTAAGGTTAACAATACCCTATCGGATTCTGACTACAGCTCACCAGATAAAGACCTGATTATCCTCCGTTTACTTCAGGAAATTATCAATAACATTATTAAGCATGCGCAGGCTACCCAGATACAGATTGATGCGCACCTTAAAGCTGGCACACTCAGCCTGATTGTACAAGAAAATGGTGTTGGTTTTAACCCCGATGAAATCAAAGCCAGGAAATCCGGAATGGGCCTCAATTCTATTTATAAAAGAATTGAGATGATCAATGGAAAATTAACACTAAATTCGGCACCAGGAGAGGGTACTTCAACTTCAATAGAAATCCCCTACCCTTAATTATATGCAGAACCCTAGTATCGCTATCGCTATCGTTGATGACCACACCCTTTTTCGCTCAGGGTTGGCCAGTTTATTGGAAGAATTTGATGAAATAGAAGTAAAGTTTGAGGCCGTAAACGGAATCGACCTTCAATCGAAAATTAATCATCATCCCGATGTTCAGCTGGTATTGATGGATATTAATATGCCGGTTATGGATGGTTTTGCAGCAACTAAATGGGTAAAAACCAATTTCCCAAAGGTACATGTACTTGCTCTGAGCATGCTCGAAGATGAAAAAGCAATTATTGGTATGCTTAAGGCCGGAGCTGGTGGCTATATGCTTAAAGAATCTACCCCATCCGATCTGTTTGCTGCCATTAAAGTAATTGTAGAAAAAGGTTTTTTTGTTAACGAGCTCGTATCGGGCAGGCTTTTGGTTGCATTGAAAGACACCAATGCCAAACCTATTTTTTCTGCCAGGGAGCTTACATTTCTCCAACATTGCAGTACCGAACTTACCTATAAGGAAATTGCCGATATCATGAACGTGAGCCCGCGAACGGTTGATAACTACCGCGAATCACTTTTTGCCAAGCTCAATATCAAATCGCGCACCGGACTGGTAGTATATGGCATAAAAAACAGCCTGATTAACATCTAACCAGAAGCAAACTACTACAAAAGCTTATTCTCCCGTCTAATTTCCAGCTTTTACTTTAGTAAGCTATCCAATCAGACTGCCCTTTATTTTTTTCTAATATTTATCAAATAAAATTTGGATAACTAACCAATTAGTTTTAACTTTAGTTTAAGCAAATTATTTTGCCTGTCCTTATTATTATTATTACCATGATGGAAATTAAAGATTTAACTAAAGCCGAAGAGCAGATTATGCAGGTTTTATGGCAACTGGAAAAAGCCTTCGTCAAAGAAGTAATTGATGAACTCCCACTTCCAAAGCCGGCTTACAACACCGTTTCAACCATTATCAGAATCCTTGAAACCAAAGGATTTATTGGTCATGAGGCATTCGGGAAAGCACATCAGTATTATCCCTTAGTGAGCAGAGAAGAGTATAAGCGCCATGCAACAGAAAAACTGTTGGGCAATTACTTCGAAAATTCGGTTGAGAGCATGTTCTCTTTCTTCGTTAAAGAAGAAAAGCTGGATTTAAGTGATGTTGATGAGATTTTAAAAATGATCAATAACATTAAACACAAGCCAAAATGAGTTTTGCCCACTACCTATTGCAGGTAAACCTATACTTGGTTGTTTTTTACGGTGTTTATAAACTGCTGCTGGATAAGGAAACCTATTTTACGCTAAATCGTATTTATCTGGTATCTGCCGGAGTGCTTTCTTTATGTATTCCATTCATTCGTTTAGAATGGCTTACCGAACATAAGGCCGCCCAGCAGGTTTATACTACAGTTAACTGGGAAGCCGTATTACAGCAAGCTACAGTAGTATCAGAGCGCACTAACGGCCTGATTTGGGCAAACGCCTTTGTTTATATCTATTGTGCGGGTATCCTGTTTTTCTTAGGTAGATTGGTATTTAACTTACTGGCGGTAAAAAAAATGCTGGTACCGGGAAGAGCCGGAGTGGCTTTTTCTTTTTTCGGCAAAAAAATTATCGACCAGAATCTGCCTCAAATGGACGTAATCGATATCCATGAGCAGGCACACATTAAGCAATGGCATACCGTTGATATTTTGTTTTTTGAAATTTTAGGGATCATTACCTGGCTAAACCCCATTATATACCTCTATAAAAAGGCAATTAAAAATATACACGAGTTTTTGGCAGACGAGCTGGCAGCAGCATATCAGGGTGATAAAGCCGAATATGCAATGCTGCTGCTCAGCAAATCGTTCGGCATTTCGCCAAATGCATTAACCAACAATTTTCTAGACAAATCGCTAATCAAAAAAAGAATTTTCATGCTTCATAAAGAGCGGTCTAAAAAGATCGCCATTATGAAGTATGGAATTTTCATCCCTTTGTTTGCAATTCTTATCGTATTCTCTTCGGCAACGGTACGTAAAAACGAGAAGTTAATCTCCATTACCGATAACATCCGGTTAGAAAAGCCGATAGAAATGGTACAACAAATGGTTACTGAAGTGCCAACCGAAGCGCCGGCAGTACACAAAGTTTCTATTGAAGGTAAGACCAATGCCAACTGGAATGGTTTTTACCGGTTCTTGTCGCAAAACATTAAATATCCGGCATTTGCCAACAGTTACGAGGTACAGGGCAACGCCCAGGTTAAATTCAGCATCAAAAACGGCAGGATTGTAAATGTTTCTTCAAATGTTGAACTGGGAGCAGGTTGCGATGAGGAAGTAATGAAATCCATTTTATCGTACAAAGACTACAAAAAGATAGCTGATGGCAAATATGCACTTACCGTAAGTTTTAACATTCCCGAATCTTCAGAAGAATTTAAAAACAAAACATTGCCTAAACCAGCTGGTTATACCAATCTGAATAAAGTTACGGTTGTTTCCTACCTACCCAACTTAACCGCGCAAGAGGGTAACCTCGAACCCGATCAGGATAAAAAGGTTTATGATTTTGTTTCGATAGAAAAACAACCTGAATTTCCGGGAGGGATAGCCAAATTTTACAAATATCTAAGTGGTGCGATTAAATATCCTGAACTGGCACAAGAAAGAAATGTACAGGGAAAAGTATTTTTATCGTTCGTGGTAGAAAAAAATGGTGCATTAAGCGATGTAATGATTACAAGGGGCTTAGGTAGCGGTACTGATGAAGAGGCCTTAAGGGTTATTAAAGCATCGCCCAAGTGGCATCCCGGTATTCAGAATGGCTTACCTGTGCGGGTAAAATACAACATTAATGTTAATTTTTCGCTGAGCGATGGCGAAGTAAAATCTGTTAAAACCCCACTAAGCATTAAAAACCGGAACGATATTAAATTTAACGGATTAGTAGTTTTGGATGGCGTAAAGCTTGCTGAAAACACTCCATTAAGCACTATAAACCCAAACAATATCGAATCTATTGAAGTATTAAAAGATCAGGCAGCTATTGATCTTTATGGTATGGCTGCTAAAGGTGGAGCAATACTCATTACTACCAAAGTATCAAAAAATAGCACTTTCAGAAAGCCTGAAATAAAAGAACTCAGCATCGATAAGAATGCTCCACTTTTCGAGTTCGGTAAAAAATTCTAACTTAATACATAACCATTATGAAAAAAATAATCGTTTTTACCTTTGCAATGGGATTAGCCCTGGCAAGTTTTGCCCAAACAGAAGGTTCTAAAACCACAACCATTAAATTGCGTGGTAATTCGTCATATGGTACAGTAAAACCGTTAATTGTAATTGACGGCAATAAGCAATATAGCAGGGATATTAACCAGATCGGGCTGGAACCCGATAATATAGAATCTATAAGCATCCTTAAAGACAGCAGTGCGGTTTCGGTATACGGTGCTGATGGTATTGCCGGGGTAATAGAAATTAAAACAAAAAGCTCAACGCTGGGCAATAGCACTATTATTTCAAACGACAATCTGGATTCAAATCTGAAAGGAAAAATTTCTGGTCTCACCATTCGCCCTGGCATTGCACAGTCGGGCACCACTAATGAATCAGGCTTTTCTATTTCAAAACTTGGCATTAAACTAAAAAATGGTGCTTCATCTCCTTTGTATATCGTAGATGGCAAAGAAAAAGATAGTACCATGACTTTAGATCAGGACAATATTAAATCTATTGAGGTTTTAAAAGATGAAGCTGCCAAAAAGCTTTATGGCGACAAGGCGAATAACGGCGTAATTATTATTACAACTAAAAACGCAATCCCGCTTCAACAGAAGAATTAAACAATTAACCTTTTAATTAAAAAACCATGAGAAAGCTAATGATTTTAGCCCTAATGGGCTGTGCCATGTTTATTAATCAGGTAAAAGCACAAAACAAAGACGCTAAAGTATACGATTTTGTATCGGTACAAAAGCAACCGGCATATCCGGGCGGGATGCCTAAGTTTTACGAATATGTTAAAAAGGAAATAAAGTATCCTGAAATTGCCAAAAAGAACAAAACCCAAGGCCGTGTGTTGCTTTCGTTTGTAGTAGAAAAGGATGGCAAATTAACAGATATTGTAGTTTTACGGGGCCTAAGCCCGGAAACCAATGCAGAAGCCATCCGATTGTTTAAACAGTCGCCAAAATGGAGCCCGGCAATGCAAAATGGCAAACCAGTACGTGTAAAGTACAACATGGCTATAAATTTCGACCTTGCCAAAGCTGGCAATAACAAGACAGCAAGCCTTCAGCAACCTGACACCAAAACGCCAGAATACGAGGGTGGACTGACTAATTTATATCGTTATCTGGCCAAAAACATTAAGTATCCTAAAGTAGCCCAAAAAAATAATGTGCAGGGCAAAGTTATGCTCTCATTCAATGTAGAAGAAGATGGTAGCCTATCCAATATAACAGTAATTAAAAGCCTCAGCAAAGAAACCGATGAAGAAGCGATCAGAGCAATGAAATCATCACCACGCTGGAATCCTGGGCTAGAGAAAGGAATTCCTGTGCGAAGCAAATATGTAATGAACATCAATTTTACGCTTAGTTAATTAAATATTTTTGATATCAAATCTCCGGTTAATAAATGACCGGAGATTTTATTTTTTGCGTAACTGCTTCAAATATAAAAGCAGTATTAATTGAGGTTCCACGTGGCACAAAAACAAGAGTTCAGTAAAAATACACTTATGTTAACCTCTGGCCATACGCAGAAGCCAACAAATGTTATATTTGGGCATGAAAAAATATCTATTTACACTCCTCAGTCTTTTAACACTTTTTTCTGCCCTGCACGCGCAGGAAGTAAATAAATCAACTGATAAACCAGCCGTTATTTTAGATGGCACCTTATTGGTAAACGGGATGGATACCCTGCGTAAATTTAAAAAAGAAGACATTGAGTCTGTAACCATTTTAAAAGACAAAAATAAAACTGCCCTATTTGGAATTAATGATAACAATGGCCTGCTCCTTGTATTTACCAAGGCAAAACAAAACACCGCTGAAAGTATTGCCCTTAAAGAAAAGATAGCCAAGCTTAATATTGCAAATAAACCTGATATGGTAATGAAGGCAGGTGCTAAGGTTAAACCATCAAGAGATTCGATTGCCAGCGGAACATTCGATTTTGTTACCATAGAGAAACAGCCTGAATTTCCGGGCGGTTTAAAAGCTTTTTATCAGTATTTAAACGCTAATATCAAATACCCAAAAGAATCGGCAAGAAATAAGGTTCAGGGCAGGGTATTTCTTTCATTCATTGTAGAAAAAGACGGTGAGTTGAGCAACATAAAAATAATTCGCGGTGTTAGTGATGATATTAACGAGGAAGCGATAAGGGTAATTTCCGGTTCACCAAAATGGAATCCAGGTATTCAGTTTGGCGTACCAGTACGTGTAAAATATAACATCAACGTTAATTTCGCGCTTAACTAATCACCTTTCTTAATTCAAAAAACACAAAACCCCAGCAAAAATTGCCGGGGTTTTATGTTTTCTCTCCTGTCTCGGAGCAATAAATTTAGAAAAACTTTAATGTATATGCAAATAATACAGAATAAAATTTCCATTTAAGCAAAATTTTAATATGCATACATAAAATTATTATCAGTTTCGCAAACTTTTATTTTGTTCGTAAATTCTTGTCCTAACTTTCGATTTTAAGCTTTAGTGTTTCATATGTTTTCAATACTGGGCCTAAATGTTAAAATGATAGTTAATTACAGTTCAACAATGGCTCAAAAAATTACTGAAATTTATTTTAGCTTCATTTTCACAAATACCAATTTTATCATGTTTTTAACCGGTTTGATCTTAGCTTTCAATGCTTTGAAATGATTAAGGATATAAAACCAATACGCCATACCACACGTTATAAAACTAAAAAGCCCCCACTAGGTGGAGGCTTAACAATCCAGCTGTTAAACTGGATGCACAGTATATTTTTAAACGGTTTCTTCAGAAATGAATTTCGCAGTGGCAAAATCGCGGTTCATGCGGGCGATGTTTTCTAAAGAAATTCCTTTAGGACATTCTGCCTCACAGGCACCAGTATTGGTACAGTTACCAAAACCTTCTGCATCCATTTGAGCAACCATGCTTTGTACACGACGATAACGCTCTGGCTGACCTTGTGGCAATAAAGCCAATTGAGAGACCTTAGCCGATACGAAAAGCATTGCAGAAGCATTTTTACAAGTCGCTACACAGGCACCACAACCAATACATGCTGCAGCTTCAAAAGCGGCATCAGCCTGCATTTTAGGAATAGGCAGGTTATTGGCATCTTGTGCATTACCGGTATTTACCGAAATGAAACCACCTGCAGCAATAACCCTGTCAAATGCAGAACGATCTACAGTTAAATCTTTCACTACCGGGAACGCTGCTGCTCTCCATGGCTCTACTACAATAGTATCACCATCTTTAAATGAACGCATGTGCAACTGACAGGTAGTAACCAAATCTTTTGGTCCGTGCGGACGACCGTTGATGAACATCGAACACATTCCACAAATACCTTCGCGGCAATCGTGATCGAACACCACTGGTTCTTCGCCTTTATTGATCAGATCTTCGTTTAACACATCGAACATCTCCAAGAAAGACATATCTGGCGAAATACCGGATAATTTATAATCAACCAAAGCACCTTTGGTATTGTTATTTTTTTGACGCCAAACTTTTAGCGTTAAGTTCATATTTCCTGTACTCATGATATTGAGATTTAGGCGGGGAGCATGGGGCAAAGCGCTGGAAAACGCTATGCCCTACGCACTCTGCTATTTATAACTTCTTTGTGCTACTTTAATATTATCAAACTTCAGTTCTTCTTTATGAAGTTCGAAGTTTACACCTTCTTTAAATTCCCATGCGGCAACGTATGCGTAGTTCTCATCATCACGTAATGCCTCGCCTTCTTCCGTTTGGTATTCTTCGCGGAAGTGGCCACCACAACTCTCGTTACGGTTTAATGCATCGATACACATTAACTCCCCAAGCTCGATGAAATCGGCTACACGGCCTGCTTTCTCCAGTTCAGGGTTAAGCTCTCCGGCAACACCTGGTACGCGTACATCTTTCCAGAATTCTTCGCGCAGGGCTCTGATTTCCTGAATGGCTTCGTTTAAGCCTTTCTCGTTACGGGCCATACCACATTTTTCCCACATGATATTACCTAAACGCTTGTGGAAATGATCTACAGATTTAGTTCCCTTAATGTTGATCAGGGTATTTAAAATGCCTACAGCTCTTTCTTCTGCCTCCACAAATGCAGGGTGATCAGTTGGAATAGCTTTAGTAGAAATTTCTTTTGATAAATAAGCACCAATGGTGTAAGGTAAAACGAAATAACCATCTGCCAAACCTTGCATTAAAGCCGATGCACCTAAGCGGTTCGCGCCGTGATCAGAGAAGTTAGCCTCTCCGGTGCAATATAAGCCCGGTACCGAAGTCATTAAGTTATAATCAACCCAGAGTCCACCCATGGTATAGTGTACCGCAGGGTAAATACGCATTGGCGTTTCGTAAGGGTTTTCGCCGGTAATCTGTGCGTACATATCGAACAGGTTACCATATTTCTCTTTAATTACTGCAGTACCTAAACGCATGCAGGTTTCTTTATCGGGATTATGATTACCAGCTTTAGCAGCTTCGATTTTTCCGTAACGCTCGGTATTGGCTTTAAAATCAAGATAAACAGCCAGTTTAGAAGATCCTACGCCATAACCTGCATCGCAACGCTCTTTAGCGGCACGCGAAGCCACATCACGTGGAACCAGGTTACCAAAAGCAGGATAACGGCGCTCTAAGTAATAATCTCTTTCATCTTCAGGAATTTCTGAAGCTTTACGGTTATCATCTTTCTTTTTAGGCACCCAGATTCTTCCGTCGTTACGTAACGATTCAGACATTAGGGTTAATTTAGACTGGTGATCGCCCGAAACAGGAATACAGGTTGGGTGAATTTGCGTGTAGCAAGGGTTTGCAAAGTAAGCACCTTGCTTATGTGCTTTCCATGCTGCTGTAACGTTACTACCCATAGCGTTGGTAGAAAGATAGAATACGTTTCCGTAACCACCTGTTCCCAATACTACTGCATGACCAAAGTGACGCTCGATTTCGCCTGTAATTAAGTTACGGGCAATAATACCACGTGCCTTGCCATCGATTTTAACTACCTCAAGCATTTCGTGGCGGGTGTACATTTCTACTTTCCCCATACCAATCTGGCGTTCTAAAGCAGAATAAGCACCTAACAATAACTGCTGACCAGTTTGACCCGCAGCATAAAAAGTACGCTGAACCTGTGTACCACCAAATGAACGGTTATCTAATAAACCGCCATACTCGCGTGCCAAAGGCACACCCTGGGCAACACACTGATCGATAATATTGGCACTTACCTCTGCCAAACGGTGCACGTTTGCTTCGCGGGCGCGGTAATCACCTCCTTTAATGGTATCGTAAAACAAGCGATAAATACTATCGCCATCATTCTGATAATTTTTTGCGGCATTGATACCACCCTGAGCTGCAATAGAGTGCGCTCTACGTGGTGAATCCTGAAAACAGAAACATTTAACTTTGTAACCCATTTCGGCTAAAGTAGCTGCTGCCGAAGCACCTGCTAAACCCGAGCCTACAATAATTACTTCAATTGTTCTTTTGTTCGATGGGTTAACCAAAGGCACAGAAGACTTATACTTAGTCCATTTGCTTGTTAAATCGCCTTCTGGAATATTTGAATTAATATCTGACATATCTCTTTTGTGCTAAAAACTAATTAATTAAACCTGCATAAACTGCAATTGGCATTGCTGCGAAAAGGATCGAAATAATAATCGAATACCAAACGCCTAAGCCTTTTATTATACCGTTATATTTTGAGTGGTTCCAGCCTAATGTCTGGAAAGCCGAAGCAAAACCATGCAATAAGTGGTAGCATAAAGAAAACATAGCTAAGATGTACACCGCAACCCTTACCGGATCCTGGAATTTCTCTCTCATTACGGCATAAAGGTCTTCGTGGCCATTCGCATCTACCGTTGGAATTCCGGTAAAACGAGAAACTACCCAAAAATCTTTTAAGTGAACCACTAAGAAAATAAGCAATAGCGTTCCCAATAATCCCATTGAGCGGCTATACCACTTACTATTAGCTTTACCATCGTTCACTGCATATTTAACTGGTCTGGCTTTTTGGTTTTGCAGGGTTAACCTCAATGCCTGAAAAATGTGTACAAGCAAACCAATAAACAACACAATTTCACCTGCCCTGATTAACCAGTTGGTAGCCATAAAGTGTGCCCCAATGTTAAAGGTTAAGCCACCATCATTAATGAAAATTAATGCATTAATAAAACAGTGTACAATTAAAAAAAGTATCAGGAACAAACCTGTAATACCCATGATGAATTTCTTCCCTATTGATGAAGAAAGCGCATTTCCGAAACCACTCATTTGATTAGGATTTATATCTATATTTCTTGCAAAAGTATTTAATTATGAGTTTAATTTATAAACGAATATGACAAAACAACGATAAAACATTTATTTAGAAACATTCTAAAGCATATTCTGAAATATTTGGAAGATTATTGGATTTTTAAGGTTTTTATGTTAGAAAATTCATCATTGCGAGGAACGAAGCAATCTCTATTGGGTTCCAACCTAAAATTTTTTAATAAGATTGCTTCGTCGTTCCTCTTCGCAATGACGGGTAAAAATCAATAGCATAAAAAAAGGTCCCGATTTACATCGGGACCTTTTACGATTTATGTGTTTGAGTTTTCTTAAGCTACTTTTACATTTACCGCGTTTAGGCCTTTTCTACCTTCTTCTACTTCGTAGTTTACGGTATCATTCTCGCGAATGGTGTCAATTAAGCCTGAAGCATGAACAAAAATTTCGGCATCGCCATTTGAAGGGATGATAAATCCAAAACCTTTAGTTTCATTAAAAAATTTTACTGTTCCTTGTTGCATTATATTGTATTTTAATTTGCACCAAAGATATGGTTAAATACCTATAAATCAATTTTTTATTTTTAATGCATAAATAAATGCTAAATATATTGATTAATTGCCTGTTAGGCCCTATTTAACCGATCTGTTTAGCCCATCGGTGCTCGATGTATCGCCAGGTTTTATTAATAATGCGCGTTCGAAACAGGCCTTTGCCTCGGGTTTTCTGCCTGAAAACAATAAAGACCAGCCTAACATGTGGTTGCCATCATAATCAAATGGATACAAAGCTACTACCCGGGCAAAATACCTGGATGCGTTGGTATACTGTTTCCGGTTGTAGATAATTACACCTGCCCAATAGTTTGCCTGTGTATTTTGGGGATCAATTTTAAGAATGCTGTTATACTGCTCCATCACTTTCTCCCAACTGCTTAACAACGACAGTGCTTTGATTAAACCAAACCGTGCTTCTACTGAATTTGGCCGTGCAATGATGGCCCTGTTATAATAATTTTGCGATGCGGTATAATTTTTGGCCAAATAATACAGCCAGCCGATGCGGAGGTTAGCTTCGTAATTATTTTCGGCATAAAAAGGCATAATATCACTTATGGCCTCGGCATAACTCTTTTTACTCTCGTTGTTATAACTATTCTGAAAGGCCTTTTGCAATGCAGCACTGCTTTGGGCATTTACCTCAAATACGGATAAGCCCAGAATTGCAAAGACCATAAATTGTTTTAAAAATTCCATGTAATGCCGCCGTTAATTGAATGTTGTAAATAGTTAAATTTAAAGATATTATCAGATTTACGCTCAAATGTATAATTCAATCCTAAAAGTAGCCGCTGTTTTAACAAAAAATAACAGTTTGCGCCAGCCTTAAATTTCGTTTTATCAAAGCCATTATAAAAATATAGCGCATCGGCCTCTGCGTAATTGTACTGGTTGCCCAGGGTTACAACGCCTTCAAACCAAAGCTTACTGACAGGCTTAAAGCCAAACAATTGCTGTACAACCATATTATGCTCACTTAACACATCAACAAGTGAAAAGCGGCTAATGCTGTAAAAATTCAGGTTGCCTGATAAATACCTTACAAACTGCATATTATACTGCCTTGTTTTTTCATCGCCAATTTGCGATAAGATAAAATCGCCCTGGAAATCGCCGGCATCGCCTGCAAATTTAACACCCAATAAGCTGGCATTATTCTGATATACCAGTTGCCTTAAATCAGACCGCATGTAATGATATGCTCCTACAAAACTAAATCTCTTAAAAGGCGTATAACTCAATTTTGCATAGTAGCCCGGCTGAATAATGTGATCATTATGAATGGGTTGGTAATAGTACGAAAAGGACGTAGATAAATTTAACCTGTAAGCGAGGCTGAAATCAACAAAAGCCCTCGAATAGGAAGAATTACCTCTTTCGTAGATATTGGTAAACTTGATTCCACTCTCGGCCCCTAGCGAAATAATTTTAAAAGACCTTAACTGTTTGCCCTCAACCTTTGCGGAATCTAAAGCAGCGGCAAACCAACCGGCGTTCTCCGGCCGGTTTAAATAAATATTACATAAATAAGCATAGTATAAGGCTATCTGGTTATGCCTGTCATTCGCCAACACTTTATTGTACTGAACCAATGCGTCGATATAATTACCCCGCACAAACGAGGCATAAGCAATGCGCAACCGAAGCAAAGGAAAATCGTCTCCATTACTGATTGCCTCTTTGCCAAAAACGATAAGCTGCTGCCATTCGGCGGCATTAAAAAGTGCTAAAGAAGTACTATCGGTTACCTGATAGCTGCTTTGCGCTTTACTAACTGTTATCCAAACAATTAAAAGCAGGATCGTTAAACTGAACTTGTTTCCCATTTTACTTTTAACTGTTTGTTTCGATATTGCATGGTAAAGCCCTCAATCCCTTTGTTACCTACCAATATTTCAGCCTTTATTAAATGCTTATGTTTACCCAGAAGCTGTCGGCCCACGGCTGCATGTACAGTTAGCCCGTTTGCTTTTGTTTCAATTGCATTGCTATAGGTATTTTGGATAAAGTTATAGAAGGGAGCCATTATATCCTGCAACCATAAAGCCGGGTTAAAACTTTCAGCATCAGTAGCAAAACTATCGGCCACTGGTTGCGCGGAATAATTAACTTTATAGGCCACCTGATAAAAACGGAAGAGCAAAGCATTTTTATCGCCGTAAAACCTGGTGAAATAAAATATATTGGCATTATTTACAAAATAGGCAACAGCCTGATTTTCGTGGCAGAAAAAGTAGGTTACGTTAAAATCGTCGGTAAATACTTCCCAGGTTTCGGCATGTCCGTTATCATCTGTAACACTAGTTATGTAGCCCGGCTGAAAGTGAAAGGCATTTTTTAAATAGGGATTTATTTCAGGTCGTTCAATGCTACTGCCCTCTTGTGGAGTTTCGAATGTTTTTAATTCAGCCTGACCAACAACAGTGAAATAAGCAAAGGGATAAGGGTAAGTTTTAGAGCCAATGTAAGGAGTGCATTGCACCTGAAAATGCAAGTGCGGCTCGGGCGAGCGGCCAGAATTGCCACAAAGGGCAATAGTATCACCCTGCTTTACATAATCGCCGGCTTTAACTTTTACACTGTTCTTTTTTAAATGCGAAACTTTACTGTATAAATTTTCGGCATGCTTAATTACGATGGTATTGCCCCAGTTTTGTTGCAGGTTAACCTGTCCAATCGCATTATCATCTATATGCGCAATTACTTCCTGCACCTGGCCATCACCAACAGCTAAAACAGGTTTGTTAAAACAGTAATAATCCTCGGGCTTTATGCCCGGTAGCTGGTAACTTTTATCATCAATATCTTTTAACACAAAATCCAAAGCGTGTTGCCATTCGTTTTTGTGCGTAATTTGGCCTTCATAACCTTGCGAGACTGTCCATGCACCCATAAACGGCAAGCTTAAGTTGAAATACTTAAAATCTTTTAGTCGCTGTTGCCCGTTTAAAAACTGATATAAGTTGGTTTCGGGAGAATAATGCTGGAGCGATGTAAGCTGCAATTTGCCTGGCTTTTTCCTGAGCATGAAAAAATACAACAAGCCAAGGGTAACCAAACAAAATGGCATTGAAAGCACCGGAAGATTATACACCAGCAGCATGCGCGAAAGTCCGTTTAAAACCAGAAAAGTAAAGGGAATTACAGCAATTGCCCACAAATAAGAGCGACATGAGGGGATTAAGAAAAAACCACCGATAGCACAACTTACCATCATAAAATTTGCACCCAGATAGTAATTACTTATTCCACCAGGATAAGTTCCGGTAAGCTGGTTTATTATACATGACGCAATAAAGCCAATTACCAGCAGGCTAAAACTAATACGCGAATGAATTAAAAACCCAATGCTGATAATGATCCCGGCAAGCACACTATTCTGAAACAGGATTGCACTAACCGACCTCAAGAAAAGTAACACATAGGCGGGTACACTCAGGTGATCGAAAAGATGGCAAAGCCGGGTAAAGTGAGATGGTGAATTACTGTTCAGTTCAAAGATCAATGAACTCCCTTTTTGCAGTAAACCCATACCTAAATACCCGTTTGCAGCAACTAAAACCATCCAAAAACTAAGCACAAAAGGGACAGAAAGTGCCGGCAAGGCATATTTACCTAACAACGAACTCAGGGTAATACTTAAAACGACACATAACAAACAAGCCGTAGCCAGCCACAGCAAGAAAGCCAAATTAAAGCTAAAAAAAGTACCGAAACCAATCCCCAACAGAAGTGAATTAAAGCTATAAAGTCCCGATTTAATATCATCTTTTTTAAAACCCAATGCGGTAACCAGCGCTAAGGAGCCTAGTACACAAATTAAGCCCGACAGCCCTGCATTTACATTAAAAAAAGATACCACCAGCAACAGTACACCTAAAATCCGGTTCTGCGAGAAGAACAGGATGGCGTAACTATTTAAAGCAGCGCTTAGGTAATATTGTAGATTTTTTCTCAAATTCTTGTTTCATTTTAAAGGAGTGAAGTTTTAAAAACCTGACTTCTTTAATGGTTTTATTTTAAGTAATCGGGTACTTCCTCCATCATTTCTAAATAAGCCAATGTTTCTGGTTTCCTGATCAGATGGCTTTTAGCTTGCTGATCGATCAGCACAACAGCAGGCCGCATATTGATAAACTGCATCCACTGGGTCATGTTGTAAGCGCCAACTTTATGCACCACTACCTGGTCGCCCCGCTCTAAAAGCGGCAACATAATACTCTCTCTAATTACATCTATATTCATACAGAGTGGCCCGAACAAAACAGTTTCTTCGGTGTACTGCCCTGCTTCTTTTGCCACACTTATTTTATGGTCGTACCAACTGGAGGTAAACAGGATATTGATACCAAAATCGAGAATGGTAGCCCTTCTTCCATCGCTTAATCTTTTATTAGCCAAAACACTTCCTATTAAATAACCGGCATCATCAATCAATACCCGCCCGCTTTCTAAAATTAACAGCGGCAGTTCATCAGTGGTAAAGCCAGCTTCCAAAATGGTATTGGTAATGGTTTCGGCAAAATCTTCGACACTTGGAACGGTATCAACACCCGGCAAATAAGCGCCTTTTAAGGTATTGGTTGATGGAAACCCACCACCCAGGTCTAAATATTGTATTGGATTTTGAAATTCGTTTTTGCAACGCAACGCCAGCTGGCAAAGTTTGGTTGCGGCAACTCCATAAGCAGCCGTTGATAACATGAAGGTACCAATGTGGCAATGCAAGCCTACAAGCTCCAATTTATCGGCTTTCGAAATTTTGGTAATAGCAGTCCAGGCCTGGCCATTTTCGTAGTTAAAGCCAAACCGATCCCAAATCGGATAAACGCCTGTATCAAAATTAACCCTGATGGCCACCTTTGCCGTTTTATTGATGCGCTCGGTAATCCGGATAAGCAAATAAAGCTCGTCGAAATGATCGATATGGATAAGCGAATGATTTTCTATCGCGAGGATTAAATCGGCTTCCTTTTTATCAGGCCCATTAAAGATAATCTGATGACCGGCCACGCCATTACCCAAAGCTTTATGATATTCGAAACCAGATACAACTTCGGCCCAGCTTCCCTCCTGATGGAAAACCTTACAAACAGCGTTCAGGTAATTGGTTTTGTAACTCCAGGCAAACTGTACTTTCGGGTAACGTGTTTTAAACGACCGAAGTGCCGCCTGGTAATTGCGTCTGATCTGTTTTTCGGCCAAGACAAAAACCGGCGAACCGTATTGCTCAACAAGATCTTTAACTACAACGCCATCAATGCTTTCCACAGGATCAAAATCAGTACGGGTACCAAACTTGTTCATAAGCCCGGTATTCATTTTCCTGATGGTTGGTCGTTCGTATTTTTGTTTCATCTTCTATTTTTTAACCACAAAGGGCACAAAGCTTTCACAGAGGGACACGAAGTTTAAGGCTAAAGCCAATAAATTTCAAAGCGCTGATATTCCAATTCTCCGCCTACTAACTTTTCATCTTTACAGTTCCCCAAAAGCCGATAACTTTTGAAATTCAGCTACGTCAATAATATTATCCCAGGCATATCGGACAAACATTTTACCTGCGGTGTATGCTGTTAATGCTTGTACGGGCTTGCCCAAAGCCAAATCAACCAGCAATTGGGGTTGGTTTTGCCCGGCGGCAACCGATAAATAAATCCATGCCGGAAAGCGGGGGTTAACCTCCATAATATATAAAGCATCTTTGTCATCGCGCATAATTTCGAGCTCGAAACCGCCTTTCCAGTGGCTTGCTTTGGCAAATTCCCTGGCCAGATTAATTAGTTTTTCATCTGTGATGGTAATTCCGGCCCAGGCTTTACCTTTTTCGGTTATGTACATTTTACGCATTGGGATTACGCTAAGGGCATTCCCATTACCATCGGCAAGGCCTGCAATGTTAATTTCGGCACCTTTAATAAATTGCTGCACAATAATGGGAAGCCCCCATTTGGCCTGCAATTTGTAAAAAGCTTTATAGGCCTCACCAATATGCTGCACTACGGTGGCCTCGTAAAATTTACCTTTTATTACCAGCGGAAAGCCTAATTTATCTGCTATCTGATCAAGTTCCGATGCGCTAAAAATGATTTCGCTGGCAGGTACATCAAAGCCATGATTATTCCCAAATGCCTGCAGATTTACTTTATCACGCGCTGCCAGCTGCTGGTGAGTAGGTAAAAAGGTATGAATGCCTATATTCAAGAGCTCTCTTTCCAGCTTAATAAAATTAAACAGCTCTGCATCAAAATTCGGGATCAGCACATCTATGTGTTCTATTTCCTGAATCTGCTGTAAGCGTTTTTTCAAGGCCTCCGTTCCAGCGGTTGGGTAAGGAATGCGATAGGTTTTATTTACCAAATCGCTTAAATAAATGGCAGGCTCAAGGGTTTCGTAAGCCAGTCCGATAATCCGCAAATTTTCTCCAAAACCAGCCCTTAACGCCCTGATTACCCCCAGGCCGGGGCCGGGATTATCGTTGGCATTTAAACCTGTAACCGCAATGGTTAAGGTTTTGGTTTGGTTTAAGTTGGGAGAAACGCTCATGATTAGTGTTATTTTTCGGGGTTACAAATCTAAAAGATTTGCTTCCTTTAGTTGCAACATATAATCGTCCCAATCTCTTTCCAGCTGGCACAATTCTACGTCGTATCGATCGAGGATTTTCTGTTTAATTTCCATCTCGCTTTCCCCGGCTTTTAAACAGGTTAAAATCTCTGCTGCAATGGTATTGCTGGTAAACGAATCGCCGGTTGCCGGATTGAAAATAAATCCGTTTTCACTTGTTGCTATGTTCGCCTTTAACTTCATATCCCTTTCTGTTGGTTGATAAAACCGCTGTAAGCATCGCCTATAGGCAATTCTGCATTGGTTAAATTTACTTTCCGGTTGTGTATCGATTTAATTTTAGTTAATGCCACGATAAAACTGCGATGCACACGGGCAAACTGATCTTCGGGCAGTTTTTCCAGCACCTTTTTCATCGTCATGAGGGTTAAAACCGGCTTATCTGCATTGCACAGATAAATTTTAAGGTAATCGCCCATACTTTCTATGTATTCGATATCGCGGAGCAAAATCTTAATCATTTTATATTCCGAGTATACATAAATGCTCTCATCACTGGTATTTTCCTGCGTAGCATTTTTATATTTATGAAAATCGACCGCTTTTTCTACCGCTGCAGTAAAACGGTTAAAATCTATCGGTTTCAACAGGTAATCGATTGCCTGAAGCTCGTAACTTTCAAAGGCATAGTTGCGGTAAGCGGTAGTAAAAATAATCATCGGGCTGTTTACCAAACTACGCACCAGTTCAACACCTGTTATATCGGGCATGTTAACATCTACAAATAACAAATCAACCGGATTTTGCTTCAGGTACTCTGCACCAGATAGCGCATCTTCAAAAACCTGAACCAATTGCAGCCCAGGAAAGCGGGAAACATAATTCTTAATTAGTTCGAGTGCAAGAGGCTCATCATCTATAGCTACACATTTCAAGGCCATAATTTATCTGTTAAAGGTTAGCAATTTACACAAAGATTAACGGTAAACATTTCGCCTGTGTTTTTAATATCTAAGCTGTGTTGTTGCGGATATAAGTGCGTTAAGCGCTGGCGCGTATTGGCAATGCCGATGCCCGAGCGTTCTAAATTGGATTTATGTGCGTAAATTTTATTCCGGCATGAGAAATCAATTTTATCGGCACCGATACTCAGATTAATGCTGATAATGGTTTTCTCTTTTTTGGTTACCCCGTACTTAAAGGCATTTTCGATAAAGGTCATAAAAATTAAGGGCGCAATTTTTTTCCCTTCGGGTTTCCCGGTAACCTGAAAACTGATTTCGGCATCGGCCCCGAGCCTTAAACGCTGTAGTTCAATGTAATCGCGCACACAGTCTATTTCATCCTTTAACAGCACAAAATCCTGCGTTACATCATCGGTAACATACCGCATTATATTGGATAGCTTCATGATACTTTCTGATGTATGTTCGCTATTAATGACCGACTGGGTATAAATATTATTGAGGGTATTGAAAAGAAAATGGGGATTGATTTGTGCTTTAAGGAAGGAAAGTTCTGCTGTTGCCTTTTCGGCCTCTGCTTTAACCACTTTCGATTCGGCGTTTTGCCAACGCTCAACGGTACTCGTAGCAATACTCAAACCCATAATCATCATAA
The DNA here is from genome assembly GCF_903166585.1 of Pedobacter ghigonis. Lineage (GTDB taxonomy): Bacteria > Bacteroidota > Bacteroidia > Sphingobacteriales > Sphingobacteriaceae > Pedobacter > Pedobacter ghigonis. Next base: position 140,793 of record NZ_CAESCM010000002.1, on the reverse strand, counting down.
AAATAAACAGACTGATTACATCAATATTTTCGGGTCTGTGCAGGTCTAAAATCCCTTTCTGTTTTTTCAGGTTCGGGTCCTGCATTCTCAAATCCTGATTGGGCAAGGGTCCGAAAGGCATTTCTACATTAGGTCCAATTACACTATCCTTACCCGGCTGCAGCGATTGGTTTAAACCTTTTGGCTGCTTATCAACCCCTCCGTTTAGCGCTGCCATTACACTTTTATTGTGTCCAAGCAGATTATCGTAAGGTTGGGCATAATACACAAAGCTAAATAAGCCCAAAACAGTTGCCACGTATAACAGGTACCGCTTTTTGAACATGAGCTTAGGCACCAGCACCAGGGCATTGAAATAAAACATTAACATGTACGTAAGGCAAAACAACCAGTAAAATGGCGATGCCAGCAACAACAAACTACTCTGCCCCGATTGTTCGTTATTAATGAACAGCAATGGAAAGGTTAGAAATAAAAGCCAACCTGCCACGTGGATAATAAAAGTTGGAGCCTTAAATTGTTGCATGCTACAAATTAATAATATTTTTTCGGGCCTGGGCTACAGAAATGTACAATAGGGTTTAACTATAAACCAAATTGTTGCTTTCCTGGTAATTTACCATCAGGTTTTCAGTAATTTTTACCATTAGGGTTTCGCCACTACCATTTGTTTTATAATAACTTAAAACCAGTAAATCGCCTATAATTTCGTGTAATACCAATTTTGGGCTGGTATAGGTTAGCGAAACTACGTGGGCAGCTTTATTTAATAAATCGGAACTCAAAATATTTAGTTCGGCCCAATCGAACCTTAATGCATTGCCATCCAGATCGCCCAATACAGGTATTTTACCTTCTAAAGCTGCAATGCTCGGCATAACCGAATACTGTAATTTCTGGTGTAATGAACCTGCTTTTTCGTTTAACTGCAACATTTGCGAAAAAGTATGGGCCTGCTGGTTTTGGCTGAATATCTTTGATTTCTTCTGAAATTCCCTGTAACTGTCGTGAAATATTCTTCTTTCAAAATCGTTGTGGCACATAAAATTGAAATATTGTTTTACGCTGAGGTTAATGTGAGCTAAAGCCATAATATTCGGTTTTTGTTGCTGTTTCAAATATGTAACAATAAAAAAATTAATTTTATAGAGTATCGGTAAACACTGATAATCAATCGGTAAATCGCTAAACTAAATCGCAATGATGAATTTAGGATGAACACGGATTAATTAACAAAACGGGCTTATGTTCCAAAACGCTTCAAAAGGAGCTTAATATATTTTGTGGCTGAGAACATTAACAAACTTTAACAATCACCGTCCCCATATTTTGATTTATTAAAACCGTTTAACTTCCTGCAGGTTATTAATAAAGAGCATATTGATAACTAATTTTTGAGCTATGGAAACACGGAATAACCATGCCTTAATAAAGGCTTTATTAGACTGCGCACTGGCATGCGAACATTGCGCAACATCATGCCTACAGGAAGAAGACCTTAGCATGATGATCGATTGTATTAAACTGGATCGCGATTGTGCCGACATTTGTACGCAGGCTGCCCGGCTCTTACAGCGCGATTCGGTAATTGGTCGCCAGTATTTATTGCTATGTGAAGAAATTTGCAGAATGTGCGCGGCAGAATGTGGCAAACACGATCATGAGCACTGCAGGCAATGTGCCGTTATGTGCGAAGAATGTGCAGATGCATGCCATGCGCATCACGAGCCAATTCATCAGGACTAAAAAAAAGTCCTCCTGATTGAAAATATCAGGAGGACTTCTTAAACTATTTTTTATCGGTTAATTATTGAGCCGGAAAACTGTAGTTATACGATCCTTGCTCGCCAACTCCACTAATACTTACCATATTGTTTCTACCCAATGGCAATGCTTTTTGAACGTCGGCTACTGAGTTTACGGGTTGTCCGTTTACTTTGGTAATAATTAAACCTTTTTCTACACCAATGTTATCGAAAGCTTTGCCGGTTGTAACCGAAGTTACCACTACACCGCCGTTAATGCCATATTTGGCTTTTTGAGCCTGACTGGCAGGAGCAAAAGTTGCACCTAGTTTCGAAACTTCAGCACCTTTGCTTGCGGTGTTATTGGCTGTTAAACCTACACTGGCTTCACCTTTAAGGGTAACAGTATAGTCTTTCAAAGATCCATCACGCAATACAGTTAATTTAACTTTATCACCTGGATTTAAACGACCAACTCTTTCCTGTAAATCTGGCGAATCGTTAATTACCACACCGTCAACTTTTTTAATTACGTCGCCCGATTTGATACCTGCCGCAGCAGCACCACCACCAGCAACTACATCATTTACATATAAACCACTGATTTCGTTAGTTTTAATACCTTCCGGTTTTTCTTCGCCGCTTAATGGTACAAAATTAACACCAATGTAACCACGTTTAACCGAACCATATTTCATAAAATCATCAACAATTTTACGGGCAAGGTTAACCGGGATAGCAAAACCATAGCCCTGGTTATAACCGCTTTGCGAAGCAATTGCTGAGTTAATACCAACTAACTCGCCATTTGCATTTACAAGTGCACCACCACTGTTACCAGGGTTAATTGCAGCGTCTGTCTGGATAAAAGATTCGATGCTTGTATTTGCCGGACGATCTGGTCTTTTACCAGTACGTTGATATTCGCGGTATTCTTCTTCTGTAATTTCGTTGCCTTGTTGCTCGCGGCCAATAATACCGATACTGCGGTTTTTAGCACTTACAATACCTGCAGTTACTGTAGTATTTAAATCTAACGGGAAACCTACCGCTAAAACCCACTCACCCACCTGTACATTATCAGAGTTACCCATTTTTACTACCGGTAAATTGGTTGCATTTACTTTAATCAAAGCTAAATCGGTGTTTGGATCGCGGCCAATTACTTTAGCCTCTACCTTGCGTCTGTCGGTTAAAACTACTTCAACCTTCTCTGCATTTTCTACTACGTGGTTGTTGGTTACAATATAACCGTCCTGGCTGATGATTACACCTGAACCAGATGCTGCTCTTGGCTGACGCTGCATTTGACGGCCACCACCGCCGAAGAAATCTTCCATCATATCAAACGGAGAAGAGCTTCTGCCACCGCCACTTTGCGCGGCATAAGTGGTTTTAATGTGCACCACACCTGGCGCAACTGCTGCTGCTGCCTGCGTAAAATCGGTTGTACCTGCCGATGATACCTTAAGTGGATTATTTGCAAAATATAAATTCTGTTTTTCAGAAATTGTACTGCCTGTTTGGTTACGTTCAAATAGTTTGTAACCTCCTATTGCTGCTGCCCCACCTATAAAAGCAGCTAACACGGTAATTCCCAATATTTTTTTCATGTGTTATATTATTTTAAAAACCCTGTTATATGATAAGCCATTTTGCTAGCTAAATGTTTTAGCTTACAATATTTCAGTTGTTAAATTTACTAATTTTGCGGGAGTGTTTGTTCTCTTTGATTTAAGCAGAATGCTCCTGCAGTTTTTATCTGCTAAAATTTCTTTTCGTTAATTATTCAAATTTAATACCATATAAACGATATTTGCATCATTAGTGCACCTGGTTTTGTGTTAAAAAATGTTAAATCAAAAAAACACGCGGTGCAGGTTACCTTTTGCAATTCAAATATTGCATTAAAAGATGAAGCTTTCATGAAAATTAATTTCTATAAATATCAGGGCGCAGGCAACGATTTCATTTTAATAGACCACACCATGAGTCCGTTAAAAAATATTGACAATCAACTAGTTGAACAGCTATGCCATAGAAGATTCGGGATAGGTGCAGATGGTTTAATGTTCCTGACCAAACACGAAGATTACGATTTTGAAATGCATTATTTTAATGCCGATGGCAACCTTGGCAGTATGTGCGGTAATGGCGGCCGGTGCATTGTTGCCTTTGCCAAACAGCTTGGCATTATTGATCGGGAAACCAACTTTTTGGCAGTAGATGGACCACATTATGCCAGAATTTCAGAAAATGGCGAATGGGTTGATTTGCAAATGATTGATGTAGACACCATTAACAAAGACGGTGATGCCTATGTTTTAAATACAGGCTCTCCACATTACGTAGCTTTACAAACCGGCTTAAAAGACCTGGATGTTTTTCACGAAGGCAAAAGCATCCGTTACAACGATACCTATAAAACCGAGGGCATAAACGTAAACTTTGTAGAAGATAAAGGCGACCACTTGTTTGTGCGCACCTACGAGCGTGGGGTTGAAGACGAGACCTATGCCTGTGGTACAGGAGTTACTGCCGTGGCTATGGCCATGGCCAAACACAAAAACCTGAGTGGCCACATTAAAACCGATATTAAAGTTTTGGGTGGCGATATTAAAATTGAATTCGATTACGATGGTACTGCGTTTACCAATGTGTTTTTATGCGGGCCAGCAAAATTGGTTTTTGAGGGAGAGGTAGATTAATCAAACTCATTTTACCATCTTATAATAAAGGGTATCAACATCAGCCAGATTTTGTTGATACCTTTTTACTACTACTGATTTTATTTTTTCCATTTTTTTCAAATTCCACCGCTCATTTTTATAAAACGAGTAATAGGCTTTCGGGTAAAAGCTGGCATTCTCTTTTAAAGTCATCTTTTGATAAACCAGGTGTATCGGATCTAAAACCAAAACACTGTCCCATTTATTTTTTGTAAAACGGTATTGGTAATCGAGCCGCGACGGATAAGAAATTACCACAATTGAATCGGCATTCTCATTAGTTGATTGGTAATTATAATAGTGCGGCGCACCAAGCATTAAACAACCCGAGCCTGATACCACAACCATTAACAGCAAAAGATATTTCATATACCTAAAGCTAAGAAAAAATCCAGCTGCTGTTTCTTTCACTGCAGTGCAAAAATGCACACAATTTATACCCGGATATGCTTGAAATAAGAAACAACCCGATGCGATAATTTAACACTGAATCGGCGATTTTAACAGCTTTTAACATCTGTCTCAAGATATTTACAAGCAACATTTTAAAATAAAAAATACGGTTAAACTACTTGTAAACAATATTTTAATTATATTTAAGTAGCGTTCTAACCGCAAAATAAATCAATCGATTGATTAAATGACAGAATTTGGACAGATTTATTTTTGGTTAGGCTCTATTTTTGGGCAATTATTGGCGATGATTAAAGTCCATCCTTATTGATAACGCCCTTAATCCGGAAATTTAAATTTAAACACACAGAATACCCATGAGAAAAGTAACAACTCTCCTTTTTAGCGTGAGCATTGGTATGCTTTTAGCATCCTGCGGAAATGATGATGCAGCTAAAAAAGCTGCGGCAGCGGCTGCTGCTGGTCCGCAAGCTTACCCAATATTTACAGTAAACACACAAAACACCACCCTCGATTCAGATTATCCTGCAACTATAGAAGGTATCCAGAATATCGATATCCGTCCGAAAGTTGATGGTTTTATCGAAAAAATATTTGTGGATGAAGGTGCTGTGGTTAAAAAAGGTCAGCTACTTTTTACCATTAATGCGCCTCAGTACGAACAACAGGTTAGAACAGCCAGAGCAGCTATAAGCAGTGCTGAAGCCGATGTAAATGCCGCCCAGTTAACGGTAAATAAAACCAAACCGCTAGTTGAAAAAGATATCATCAGTAAATATGACCTGGATGCAGCTCAGTTAACGCTTCAAAGCAGAAAAGCTGCATTGGCACAGGCAAAAGCAGAGCTGGTAAATGCAAGGGTTAATTTAGGTTATACTTCAATTACCAGTCCGGTAGATGGTGTGGTAGGCAGTATCCCTTTCAGAAACGGGAGCCTGGTGAGTAGCAGCAGCACCCAGCCGCTAACTACAGTTTCGAATACTTCGAAAGTTTACGCTTACTTTTCTTTAAACGAGAAACAACTTTTAGATTTTGCCAGCACTTATAAAGGAAAAACCCTGGCCGAGCAAATGAAAAACATTCCGCCGGTTAGTTTAATACTTGCTGATGGAAGTGTTTATGCGCAAAATGGTAAAATCGAATCGATTAACGGCCAGATTAACACCAACACTGGTTCGGCGAGCTTAAGGGCTACCTTCCCTAACCCGGTTTTCCTGTTAAAAAACGGCGCAAGTGCTTCGGTTAGAATTCCGCAGCATGTTGAAAATGCCATTCTAATCCCTCAAAAATCAACAATCGATTTACAGGGTAAGAAATTCGTTTACATTTTAGGCGATTCGGCTAAGGTAGTTAATACGCAGATTGAGGTAATGGAATTGGCCAAAGGCAATTTCTACGTAGTTACCAAAGGACTTAAAACCGGCGACAAAGTGATTTTAGAAGGTTTCCAATCGTTGAAAGACGGCACAAAAATTAAACCTGAAGAAAAAGCAGCCGATTCAGTTTATGCTGAAATAAAAAAATAAAATACGATAAGTGCAATTCACACTGTACCAGTGTAATCCCTATTATTTATGTTTAAGAAATTTATAGACAGGCCCGTTTTATCGACAGTTATATCCATTATAATTGTAATATTAGGTGTATTAGGCCTTGTAACCCTACCTATTTCGCAGTATCCCGAAATTGCGCCGCCAACCGTTCAGGTATCGGCTTCTTACCAGGGTGCCAACGCCGATGTGGTAATGAGTAGCGTTGTTGTTCCGCTCGAAGAACAAATAAATGGTGTGGAAAACATGACTTACATGACTTCCAGCGCCAGTAATGATGGTACTGCAACCATTACCGTAAACTTTAAATTAGGCACAAACCCTGATTTAGCAGCCGTTAACGTGCAGAATCGTGTAGCCAGGGCAACCAGTTTATTACCTGCCGAGGTAACCAGATCGGGTGTAATTACCGCTAAAAGACAAGCAAGTAATTTGCTTATTTTTTCTATTTACAGTGATGACCCGGCATACGATCAGAAATTCTTACAGAATTACTCGAACATCAACATTATTCCTGAAATTAAAAGGATTAATGGTGTAGGTGATGCCAGTGCATTTGGTACATTGGATTATACCATGCGAATCTGGCTTAAGCCAGAGGTAATGGCGGTTTATGGCCTGGTTCCAAATGATGTGAGCGTAGCCCTTGCCGAGCAAAATATCGAAGCTGCGCCGGGTCAGTTTGGCGAGCAGGGTGGGCAGGCGTTCCAGTATACTTTAAAATATAGCGGCCGCTTAAAAACCGAAACAGAGTTTAGCAACATCATTATTAAAGCCGATGCAAACGGGCAGATTCTCCGTTTGAAAGATGTGGCACGAATAGAACTTGGTGCACAAAGCTATGCCAGCTCAGTAAAGTTTGATGGTAAACCTGCATTGGGTATTGCCATTAGTCAAACTGCTGGTTCGAATGCAAAAGAAGTAATCGAAAATTCGATTAAAACTTTAGAGAAAGCAGCAGTTTCTTTCCCTAAAGGTATTCATTACGCAACAGTTGTTAACGTAAACGATTTCCTTGATGCATCAATTGAAAAGGTAATCCACACATTGATTGAGGCATTTATTCTGGTGTTCCTTGTAGTATTTATTTTCTTACAGGATTTCCGCTCAACCCTTATTCCGGCAATTAGCGTTCCGGTAGCAATTATCGGTACCTTCTTCTTTTTAAGTTTATTTGGTTTTACCATTAACTTATTAACCTTATTTGCCCTGGTTCTGGCCATCGGTATTGTGGTAGATGATGCCATTGTGGTTGTTGAGGCGGTACACGCCAAGCTCGATGCAGGTTATACCGATGCCAAGAAAGCGACCAAAGATGCAATGGACGATATAAGCGGGGCCATTATTTCGATTACTTTGGTAATGGCGGCGGGATTTATCCCGGTTAGTTTTATCCAGGGTTCGTCGGGTGGATTTTATAAACAATTCGGTTTAACACTGGCCATATCCATCATTTTATCGGCCATTAACGCCTTAACGTTAAGTCCGGCATTGTGTGCTATATTTTTAAAGCCACACAAAGACGAGCACGGAAAAAGCAAGAACTTTTTACAGCGCTTTTATGATGCTTTTAATACCTCTTTCGATACCGTAACGCAGAAATACAAACGTTCAGTAGGTTTCTTAGGTAGAAAAAGATGGTTAGCTGGTTTAGGCATTGCAGTTTTCGCAGTGGTACTGGTTTGGATCATGAATACCACACCAAAAGGATTCGTACCGAACGAGGATTTGGGAACAATTTTCTCTGATATCTCATTACCACCATCAACTTCGCAGGAAGAAACCGACAAAATCATTGTTAAAATAAATGATATTGTAAGTAAGGTGCCGGAAGTTGAGGCGACCTTCAGGGTTGTTGGCCGGAGTTTAATCAGTGGTTCGGGTAGTTCTTACGGTATGGTTATCGCGAGGCTTAAACCATGGGATAAACGCAAAAGAGATGTAAAGGCGATTATTGGCGAGTTATTTGCCAAAGCAGGCGGCATTAAAGGCGCAAAAGTAATTTTCTTTGCCCCGCCAACCATCCAGGGTTTTGGTACCGGAGGTGGTTTCGAGTTCCAGTTACAGGATAAAACCGGTGGCGATATTAAGAAATTCAACGAAGTAGGTAATGCATTTTTAGGAGCGCTAAGTAAACGTCCCGAAATCCAGTACGCATCAACTTCGTTTAACCCTAATTTCCCACAATATCAGATTGATGTTAATGTAGCCAAAATTAAACAGGCAGGCTTAACCGTAAGCGATGTACTGGGTGTTTTACAAGGCTATTACGGTGGGGTTTATGCTTCTAACTTTAACAAATTTGGTAAGCAGTACCGCGTAATGTTCCAGGCCGATGCCAAGTATCGCGCTAACCAGCAAAGCTTAACCAGTATTTATGTGCGCAACTCGAGCGGCACCATGGCTCCGGTGTCTGAGTTTATTACTTTAGAGAAGGTGTACGGACCACAAGCCATTTCACGTTTCAACCTATACACTTCAATTGCGGTTACGGGTAACCCGAATGCAGGTTATAGCTCTGGTGATGCCATCAAGGCAATCCAGGAAGAAGCAGCTATTCACCTTCCAACGGGGTATGGATATGAATTCTCAGGTTTATCGCGTGAAGAGGTAAGCAGCGGCAGTCAGACCATTTTTATCTTCCTGCTTTGCGTAATCTTCGTTTACTTCCTGCTTTCAGCACAATACGAAAGTTATATTTTACCATTGGCTGTATTATTCTCGCTGCCGATCGGTTTAGCGGGAGTATTCATTTTCGATAAGATTTTTGGTATCGATAATAACATCTACACGCAAATTACCCTGATTATGCTGGTGGGCTTACTCGCTAAAAATGCGATCCTGATTGTAGAATATGCGGTAGACCGAAGGCGGAAAGGCATGAGTATTACCAATGCGGCTATTGATGGTGCTACTGCACGTTTACGTCCAATCTTAATGACATCATTTGCCTTTATTTTAGGTTTATTACCTTTAATGTTATCAACAGGTGTTGGTGCATCCGGTAATAAATCAATTGGTACAGGAGCTGTTGGAGGTATGTTAATCGGTACCCTATTCGGAGTATTTGTTATTCCTGCACTGTTTATCGTTTTCCAGACTTTGCAAGAAAAAATAAGCAACAAATCTCCTTTTGATGAAGGCATTGACCGCGAACAAACAGAAGAAGAGTACGAGTTAGCGGTTAACCGTCCACATTAATTTTAAAAACATGAAACTTACATATAAGCATTCTATTTTAATCGGTATAGCCATCTTGGGCCTTAGTAGCTGCGTAACTAAAAAGTACGAGCGCCCACAGGTGAAAAGTGAAGGTTTATACCGCGATAACAATACGACCGACACGACCTCAATTGCTAATTTGCAATGGAAACAATTGTTTTCGGATACCACTTTGCAATCGCTGATTCAACAAGGGATAAATGAAAATTTAGACCTGAAACAGGCTATCGAAAGAATCAAAATTGCCGAGGCAACCTTACAGCAAAGTCGGGCTGCATTTTTGCCAAGCTTACAGGCCGATGTAAATGTAACTGACAATAAACAATCGCAGGCATCTTTAAACTTTCCGGCAGGGATTAACATTAATCTGGAAACCCAAACCTATAAAGCGCAACTCAGCACTGCCTGGGAAGCCGATATATGGGGCAAATTAAGCAGTGCCAAACGTGCAGCTTATGCTACCTTATTGCAGAGCGATGCAGCTAAAAGAGCTGTCCAAACCCAGTTAATTGCTACAATTGCCAATAACTATTATACTTTGCTGGCGCTGGATAAGCAACTGGCCATTACCGAGGAAACCATTAAGGTGAGAACCAAGGACGTGGAAACCATGAAAGAGCTTAAACAAGGCGCTGTAGTAAATGGCGCTGCCGTGGTACAAAGCGAGGCCAATTTATATGCTGCGCAGGTTACCCTGCCTGATTTAAAAAGAAGCATTAAGGAAGCTGAAAATGCATTAAGCGTTGTACTGGGTAAAGCACCAAATGCGATTAACCGTACTAGCTTAGATCAGCAAACACCTTATTCCGATTTAAAAACAGGTGTTTCTGCACAATTGCTGCAAAACCGCCCGGATGTAATTGCGGCCGAGTTTGGTTTCCGCTCAGCTTTCGAAAACACCAATGTTGCTAAAACTTATTTTTATCCGGCTTTAACCATAACTGCTGCCGGTGGTTTATCAAGTTTACAGTTACAGGATTTCTTCAGTAAATCTATTTTCTACAATTTAGTGGGAGGTTTAACCCAGCCCATTTTTGCTAAAGGTGCCAATAAAGCCCGCTTAAAAACAGCGCAGGCCAATCAGCAGATTGCTTTTTATACTTTCCAGCAAACCCTTTTAACAGGTGGGCAGGAAGTATCGAATGCTTTATTTGCCTATCAAACAGCAGCAGAGAAAGAAACAACAAGGGCAAAACAAATTGCCTCGTTAACCAAAGCAGTTGATTTTACGAAAGAATTGCTACGTTATAGCTCAGCAACTAACTATACTGATGTATTAACTTCTGAACAGAGTTTGTTAACAGCACAGTTAAACGGCATTAACGATAAATTGCAAAAACTACAATCGGTAGTTAATCTATACCGTGCATTAGGCGGTGGCTGGAAATAAGCTAAAGATTAATGTTAAAAGAGAGGCATTCTGATTATTCAGGATGCCTTTTTTGTTTGGAATAACCGAATGAACAGCTATTTGTATTTCCCGCACATAAAGCAGAAAAGGACACAGATTTAAATTAGAATACTTGGTTATCGTCTCCGTTTGTAACGGGGATGAGCGAGATACACATTTTTAATGTGTTTGTAGCAGCGGTAAAATCGCTATGCTCAAAGATCCTCGTTACAACGAGGACCAACAGTAATCATGTTTTATCTGCGACCTTAATCCCTTAAATCTGCAGGAAAAATCTTTCCTCTCTCACTAAACAAAAGATTATTGCCTTAAGCAAAGAAAAAATCAGCTGGTTTCTTAACTAAAACGCTAGCTACTAATCAGTTTATTTGTATTTTGGCGCTACCAAACAATTTTATGCGCCTCTCTAAACTTTTAGCCTTATTTGCCGGCTTATTTTTCTTCCAGAATATTTACGCCCAAACTTACGTGGTAACCAGTAATGCCGATAGCGGTCCGGGTACTTTGCGCGAAGGCCTAACGCAAGCTGCTGTAGCCAACAGAACCACCACCTTTACCATTAACTTTAATTTACCGGGCACCCCGACAGATAATGCCAACCGTACCATCAGGCTACGCACGGCACTTCCGGTGGTTTCGTCAAATGTGGTAATCGATGGAACCTCACAAGCTGCATGGCCTGCATTGGGTGTTTCGGGTGCGAAAGTAATTTTAGAGCCTGAGTATACCAACACTACTTTTTCGGGGCTGGTTATAGGGCAATCGTCAAGTACAAATGTACCTACCAGCGGAGTAGAAGTGTATGGTTTGTATATCCGCAATTTTGCTACCATTACCAATTTGCAAAATGTAAATACCGTACAAGGCTCTGGAATTATAGTGGATTACCGCGCCAGTAATATCATTATCGGTGCACCTGGAAAAGGGAATGTAATTGGCGGTAACATTTACGGAATCCTGATTCAGAACAACTATTTTTTCACCACTGTAGCAGCTACGAAAATTAAAATACAATCGAATTTAATCGGAGTAATTTACGACGGAATTACACCCAATACCAACGTAACCGGTATTTCGGCCAATTTGTACGATTGCGCATTGGATGTAGGAGGCGATAATGTAGGCGAAGGCAACGTAATTGCCGCAAACCGCATCAATGTAGACATTACCCGTTCATCGTACTCCAGCAGTGCCAGATTTGACATCAACGTAATCAACAATAAAATTGGTGTCGACTTTACCGGTAAAAAGGATTTTCATGAGCTCCCGTTATTTCTTTCCTCTTCAGCTTTAGAAATTTCGGGATTAAAAGTTAATGCGGTAAATAGTGCTCTTTATGTACGCAATAACATCATTGGCGGTAACCGGACGACAGGCGTTTCGATAACCAATTCCGATTTTATATTAACCGGCAATGCCATTGGTACCGATGCTGCCGGAACAGTAGTACTGGGTAATGGAATGGGAGTAAAATTAGAAGCAGGTGCCAGCGGAACCGTGGGCGGTGCAACTCCTGCTGAAGCAAACTTAATTGCTAATAATAACTTCGGATTGGAAACAGTATCGGCCAAACCAGTAAAAGTTACCCGCAACAGTTTCTTTTGCAATAAGAATTTCGGGATCGGAAAAACCCTGACGATCCTGCAGCCTTATATTCAAATTTTGAAAAAACGCAGCGATTATGTTTCGGGCCGGGCTACTCCAAACTCAGAAGTAGAGTTGTTTTATACCATAAACTGTCAGGGCATTTGCGAGGGTAAAACTTATATTGCAACAGTACAAGCCGGTAGTGATGGTCGTTGGGAATACAACGGCGCGCTAAGCGGAATGGTTACAGCAACCGCCAGTTTGTTAAATGCTACAACCTCTCCATTTTCAACCGCCGAGCTGTTACCCAACGAAGCCATAGTAGAACCGGTAACCTGCAGTGCTAACGGATCAATCACTATCCCCGAACCGCGTGAGGGTTTCACTTTTAGCTGGGTAAAAATAGAAACAGACGGTAGCCGTGTGTCAAAAGGTAATACACAAAGTATTTCGAACCTCGATGTGGGCACTTATGAAGTAACCGTTGATGATGGCTGTAAAGCATTTCCAACCGTATTTATTATTAAAGACCAGAAGTTAACCAAACCTACTCTTTTACCTGTAAACCCAGTTTGCGGACAAACTTCTTTTACCTTTACCGCTGAGGTTTTAAGGGGGAAAGGAGTTTTAAAATACGAGTGGATCAATACCGCCACAAATGCTGTAGTAAGCAGAAGCAACCCGGCAAGTTTACCCGAAGGCACTTATTATGTAAAAGTATCAGATGAGGCAAGTTGTACCCTTTCCTCTGATCCTATTACCGTAAAAAGAAAGCCTAAAATCATTATTGCAAGTACTGTACCTCCAAAACATGCTACCTGTGGTAGCCAGAATGGTGCCATTACAGGCTTAAAAATCACGGATTTCACCGGTACTGTTACCTATAAATGGTACAAACCCGACCCAATAACCGGAGCATTGGGCGATGTAATTGCTGCAACGCCCGATTTGCAAAACGTAGAAGGAGGAAATTACACCGTTGTGGTATCCGATGAAGGCGAATGCCCGGCTACTACCGCATCCTTTTTTATCATTACCGATAATACCATTCAAATCAGCGATGCCTCCATCAGAAAGAATGTGACTTGTAACAGTGATAATGGAGCGATAGGAGGAATTAACCTAACTGATGCTGATGGCTATGAATGGATTGGACCAGATGGAATAACCGTAAAAAAAGGAACATATTCTGCCGGAACATCATTATTAATTGAAAATCTAAAACCAGGCTCGTATAGGTTATGGGCAAGCAATAGCAAATCCAGTTGCCCGCGTGTACCTAGAGACTTTGTCGTAACAGCTATTGCTCCGCCAGTATATAACTTTTCTCATCGTGAATCGCCAACAACCTGTGGACAAACTAATGGTACTATCGACCTGGATTTTAGCTCAGCACTGCCGTATAGGTATGAATGGAAAGACGAAACTGGCAACATTGTACTAAGCACTAAAACAATCAATTCTATTTCTTTAAAAAACTTACCTGGTGGCGTTTATACGATGTATGCTTACGACATTAATAACTGCGCACCCTTTATTATCGGTCCTTACACGATAGAAGTTACCCCCCTGCTTACCATTGTACCAAACACCGGAAAGCCAGTTAAAGATGGCTGTTCTTTACAAAGAGGCTCGGTTACCGGTGTACAGGTAATTGGTGGTGTACCGGGCTACGATTTTAAATGGATTAACGAATCAGGAGAAGCTGTTCAGTTTACACAAGACTTAACGAATATTGGTGCGGGTACATACCGCTTAGAAGTAAAAGACAAAACAACCTGTGGTTACGCCATCAGTGAGCCTTTTACCATTATTGATGAACCCTTTAAAATTCTGGCTCCTGTAATGAACGATCTGCGTGTTTGTTATGTTTCAGATATCACCTTGCCGGTAATCGCCCCCGAAGAAGGAACTTATCAGCTATTTGAAAGAATAGACGACAGTAAACCATTTTTAGAAAGCACTAAAGGTATATTCAATTTCAAAGTAGCCAAAACAGCCGATTATTTTGTAAGAAGAAAACTTGGTTCCTGCACCAGTGAATTTACCAAAGTGCATGTAGAAGTAACACACGATAATTTAGAAATCACCAATACCATGACCCCTAATGGTGATGGCATGAATGATGTTTGGCAGGTACGGGGCTTACCGGATTTTAAAGGCACCAATATTAAGATTTATACCCGCGGTGGTCAGCTGGTTTACGAATCTATCGGTAACTATACCAAGCCTTTCGATGGCAGGTTCAGAGATAAGGAATTGCCGGCTGGTGTTTATTATTATGTAATCGATTTAAGGGCCGAATGTAAACCACTTGGTGGCAGCATTACACTTTTACGTTAAAACTGCCTGCTTGGGCATGCTACCTGATACCGGTTATTGAGTAGTATGCCCAACACAATTTCGTGCGTACCATTGTTTACCGATCGCAATCCCGAAGTATTTACATCGTAAGAATAACTGAGGTTAACCAGCGAAGCGATATTGAATCCCGCTAAAAGCGAAAAGGAGTCGTTATTACGGAAACTGGTTCCTACCCAAAATTTATCTTTATAGGCAAATTTTAAATTAGCATCAAAAGTAGCAGGGGCATTTGCCCAATAGCTAATCAGCGCCGAAGGAATCATAGCAATATCTTCGTCTAAAAATATTTTGTAACCTGCAGTTCCGTAAAAAGTTGCCGATTGGTACGGACTGCTTTTCACCTGATTATTTACCACACTGTTTTTATTCCCGATTAATTGCTTGGCCGAAACACCCGCAAAAAACCTGGGACTATACAACCATAAACCTGCGCCAATATCGGGCCTGATTTTGTTATTGTAATCTGCCGAAAACAAGGGATCGCCAGATTCGTCGGCTATAATTCCGCGCACATCAACACTGATTGATTTAAAACCACCGGATAAGCCTAATGATAAGTTGATCTCATTGGTAAGGCCCAGGTGGTAAGCATAAGTTACGTTTACATTGGTTTGCCTTACCAGTCCTGCTTTATCTGTCATGGCTACCAAACCAATGCCATGGTGGGGCTCTGCTGCAGTGTAGTTGTTTACATAACTCCTGCTCATCGGATTTTCGCCGTTACCGGCAAATGAGTTTACATTGCTCCTTACAAAATCTTCTCCGATAGCTGTACTTAACGAGAGGTATTGTGTACTTGGCGATCCTTCCAGGCCACTCCATTGTTTGCGCAGGCCAATTTTTAAGTCGGTATAATTATCAATACCTGCCAAAGCCGGGTTAAGCAGAATGTTATTAAAAATATATTGCGTACTTCTTGGGATTTCCTGCGCGTGGCTACAAAAGCACAGGCAGATAAACAGAGAGAGCGGGTAAAAAAATTTCATTTGGTTTGGTCGTGCGTTAAGCTTAACGGTCTTTAACAAACCGTTTTACGAGTGCTAAGATAATAAGTTGTAGCCAATTATTAAGGATTAATATTTATGCCGCTTTTACACTAACTTAATTTCAGATTAGGCGTTAATCTATGGCCAGCTGGGCCCGACATTTAGTTAAAGTATTATCTGTCAATTGTTCCTTTAAAAAAAGGATTTTTTTTTATTTCAAAAACCCTCAGTTCTTTTGATGTAACCCCAAAATATTGTAAGTTTAAAGTTTTTTAAGCGCTTAGCTTACAAAAATTTTAATCCCATCAATGTTACGTGTCGATAGTTCCAAAGCCTGTAAAATAGTGTACTCTTTGTGCAAACATGAGTATTTGGGCTATTTAATTGAACCACACATCGTTCAGCTTAATCCGCAAGGCGACTTCTCTTTTACTTACCAACGAATTTTTACGCATACAGCAGAAGAATTCAATAAGTACTTAAGCGATATCGATTATAAGTTGATCAGAATATTGGACGACATTGAGCAGGATTCGATTATCAAAAAGTATTATAAAAAGCTAATCCGGCCAACCGAATTTTTCACCAAGGTTTTCGACGATAAATTTTATGAAAATGTACGTCCGAAAATTGAGAAAAAACTTGCCGAAGCTTTAGAAATACTAAAAACCAAAAACGAACTTTATGTAATGGATAAAGATGGCTGGCCGGTTGAACGTAAAATCGAACTTGCCGCCGAACCCGCTTCTATCCTTTTTCACTTCCGCAGAAACGAAACCGAAACGCGCTACTTCCCTACCATTAAGTACCAGAACCTGCGCATCGAGTTTATGTTTAAAGAAGCACAGATTATTAGCAACAAACCTGCCTGGTTGTTGCTAAATGACGTATTGTACTTTTTTGATCAGGATATTGAAGGCAAGAAATTACAACCGTTTTTGAACAAGCGCTACATTGCCATCCCCAAAACTACTGAGGCTACCTATTTCGAAAAATTTGTGGCTCCTTTAATAGAAAAGCACCATGTGTATGCCGAAGGCTTCGAAATCAGAACCGAGCAATTTGAAGCGATTCCGGTAATTAAAGTATTGTATGTAGATGGTGGTCTTTCACAAATCCAGCTGTACTTTAAATATGGCGAGTATACATTTCCCGTAGAAAACGCACATAAAGTGACTGTTCGACTGGAGAAAACGGCCGATAATTATATTTTTCACCGCATCAAACGTTCGGCAGACTGGGAGAAAAAACAATTCAACCTGCTTTTATCGCTCGGACTGAAAAAAACAAGTTCATTATTCAGTAACCTGGAGGTGATTTCGGGAGAAGAAAACCCGAGTTATGCCGCCATAAATTGGGTGAATGAGCACATTGAAATATTACAGGCTTCGGGTTTTGAGATTGAACAAGCCACCGGACAAAAGAAATTTGTGTTTGGGGTGAGCAAAATCGACCTTGAGGTTAAAGAAGAAAACGACTGGTTCGATATTAATGCCGTGGTTTGGTTTGGTAAATACCAGATTCCTTTTCTTTCTTTAAAACAACATATCCTCCATAAAAAACGCGAATTCCTGCTGCCTGATGGCGAAGTAGCCATCATTCCGGATAAATGGTTTACGCAATATGGCAGTTTATTCAGTTTGGCCGAAACCGGCAAAAGCTTGAAGTTAAAGAAGCATCACATTGGCTTAATTAACGATCTGGCGGAAGATAGCCTGGCCAACGTAACTCTCGAGCGTAAGCTTCAACGTTTATCCGATTTTGAAGATATCGCCGATACGCAAATGCCTGCCCATTTTAAAGGAAGTTTGCGCGATTACCAGAAAGCAGGCTACAACTGGTTTAGCTTTTTGCGCGAATATAATTTTGGCGGTTGCCTGGCCGATGATATGGGTTTAGGTAAAACCATCCAAACGTTGGCCATGCTGCAAAAAGTAAAGGAAGATGATCAGCTGCAGGGCATCCAAACATCATCGCTCATTATCATGCCAACCTCTTTAATTTACAACTGGTTAACAGAGGCCAAAAAGTTTACGCCAAAGCTTAAGATACTGGCGCATACCGGCACCAACCGGAATAAAGATGTGGCCAATTTTGCCACCTACGATATTATTATTACCACTTATGGCGTAACCCGGGTAGATGTTGATGAACTGAAGAACTTTTACTTCAACTATGTAATATTAGACGAGAGTCAGAATATCAAAAACCCTGCTTCCAAATCGTTTAAAGCCGTTAGGAGCCTTAAATCAAAACACCGTTTAATTTTGAGTGGTACGCCGGTAGAGAATTCGGTAAGCGATTTATGGTCGCAGTTAACCTTTTTAAACCCGGGTTTATTAGGCACCCAGGCTTTCTTTTTTGAAGAATATGTGCAGGCCATTGAGAAGAAAAAAGACGAAGAAAAAGCCCGTAAGCTGCAAACCATTATCAAACCTTTTGTACTCCGCAGAACGAAAGAACAGGTAGCGGCAGAGTTGCCACCCAAAACCGAGCAGGTTATTTACTGCGATATGAGCGAAGACCAGGCGGCATATTATGAAAAAACCAAATCAGCCTACCGCAACGACCTGTTGCAAAGTATGGATGATGGAACATTTGCCCAGAAACAGGTTCAGCTTTTACAGGGT
Organism: Pedobacter ghigonis; assembly: GCF_903166585.1. Classification (GTDB taxonomy): domain Bacteria; phylum Bacteroidota; class Bacteroidia; order Sphingobacteriales; family Sphingobacteriaceae; genus Pedobacter; species Pedobacter ghigonis. The sequence goes on along the minus strand of NZ_CAESCM010000002.1, from coordinate 122,155 downwards.
TTAACCGCTTTGCGTCAGTTGGCTAACCACCCGGTAATGATCGACGGCGAATACATGTCGGATTCAGGGAAGTTTGAAAACGTAATCCATACGCTGGATAACGTATTGAAAGGCGGGCACAAGGTTTTGGTTTTCTCCCAGTTTGTAAAGCATCTCGATATTTTCAAAAAACATTTTGAAGCCGAAAATATTCCCTTTGCTTACTTAGATGGCGCAACGCGTAACCGTGGCGAAATTGTGGCAGAATTTCAGCAAAACACAGAATTGAAGGTATTTTTAATTTCAATAAAAGCGGGTGGCGTAGGTTTAAATTTAACGCAGGCCGATTACGTTTTCATCCTCGATCCATGGTGGAACCCAGCTGTAGAACAACAAGCCATAGACAGAACGCACCGTATTGGGCAGGATAAAAAGGTTTTCATCTACAAATTTATCGCTAAAGATACTGTTGAAGAGAAAATCCTCGCCTTGCAGAACCGGAAGAAATCATTAGCCAATTCACTCATTACCACGGAAGAGAGTTTCTTTAAATCGTTGAGTAAGGAAGATATCCGCGAGATATTGAACTAAGACAGGTGTCACCCTGAATGCAATGAAGGATCTTTTTACAGGGCTTCAATGGATCGTCATTTCAAGCTGATCTGATAGCTTGCAACGTAGCCGGGAACCACGTAGTGCGCAGCGAAGCTAAACCTAACCGCGATAGATCTCTCCATTCCGCTATCGATGAAAAATCGATTCGCTTCAGTCGAGGACGACTACTTAAATGCCCTTACATGTCTTAGGTGGTAAAAATTACAGTTTAGGTCACAAATAAAATTCTTTCAAACTCATTCCCCCTTTACTTGTTATAAAGTAGAATATAAACTCTACCATCATGACAAATCAAGATTTCAATACAGCCCTTAACAATGTAAAAGAGGCCTGGAAATATCCCGAATTATTTCAGAACGTATCTAAATCAGAGCGTTGGTTATCAGGAGCATCGGGTGCTTACCTGCTTTTTAAAGGTATTACCAGTGTTTTCACCCACCCCGTTATCGGATTAACAGGTGCAGCCATTGGTGCCGGACTATTATACCGCGGTATTACAGGTTATTGCCCGCTACGCGATTTAGCAGAGCAGCAAAAAGAAGATATAGCACCCGATGAAATTTTTGTAAGCGAAACCTATGTTGTGGATGATCTGGGGTAAAATTTTAAATACCAAATTTCCATTTCTTAATAAACTGGTTAACTTTAAAAAGTTAAACCACAATTATGAACAAATACACACTATTATTTATTCCTGTTTTATTTGCAGGGCAGGCTATGGCACAAGATAAAAAACCAGATCCTGCCAGAGACCCCAAAACTACCGAGGTTTGGGAGCCTGTTCCCAAAGTTGTTACTGCAGGTAAATTGCCACAAGATGCCCCATCAGATGCTATTATTTTATTTAATGGCCGTAATCTTGATGCCTGGCACTCGGTAAAAGATCCTTCTAAACCTGCTGCATGGACCATCGATGATGGTTTCTTCACGGTTAAAAAAGGAACCGGAAATATCGAAACCAATAAAAAGTTTACCGATTACCAATTGCACATGGAATGGAAAATTCCTGCTAATATTTCGGGCGAAGGACAGGCACGTGGAAACAGCGGTGTGTTTTTAGCTTCAACAGGTGGCGGCGATGATGGATATGAAATCCAGATTATGGATGCCTACAACAATAAAACTTATGTTAACGGACAAACCGGAAGTGTTTACAAACAAGGTATCCCTTTAGCCAACGCCAACAAAAAACCAGGTGAATGGCAATATTATGATATCATTTGGAATGCACCCCGTTTTAACGAAGACGGAACATTACAAAAACCAGCAAGCGTTACCTTGTTCTTAAATGGTGTACTATTGCAAAATGGCTTTGTATTGAAAGGTGAAACCAGATACATTGGTGCTCCAGAATATAAAAAACATGGTCCTGCTTCAATCAAACTGCAAGATCATGGCGATCCAAGTCCAGCAATCAGTTTCAGAAACATTTGGGTTAGAGAATTATAATTTCAACAAAACAACAATAAAAGACCTGCAGGCTAAAACTTGCAGGTTTTTGTTTTTTAAACAATTTTACCAAAGCATGATCCTCGTTTGTAACGAGGATTAACAGGAACAACGATTTAATTGTTGACCTCAAACACATTATAAATGTGCCACTCACCCCATCCCCTTTACAAAAGGGGACGATAAACACGAGAGAACAGCGATTTTATCGCTTATACGTTAGAGCCCACCAGTCGAATGCACAAGATTTTGTTTTTGTAATTAATTTGGCTGATACTTGTAGCAAAAAGGTTAAAGGTACATTCGTTATGAACAAAGGTAGGTTAGAAGCTTTCAGCGATGGTGTTATCGCCATTATCATCACCATCATGGTTTTAGAAATTAAGGTGCCTGAAGGCGAAAGTCTGCTAACTTTAAAGCCTTTAATTCCGAAATTCATCAGTTACGTTTTAAGCTTCACTTATGTGGGTATTTATTGGAATAACCACCACCATTTAATGCACGCCGTAAAGAAAGTAAGCGGCCCGATGCTGTGGGCTAACCTTAATTTCCTGTTCTGGTTATCTTTATTTCCTGTTGCAGCCGGATGGATGGGCGAAAACCATTTTGCACTATGGCCGGTAATCGTTTATGGTAGTGTGCTTTTTATGGCAGCCGTTGCGTATGCAATTTTGGTTGTTACCATTAAGCGTACAGAAGGGCAATATTCCCTGGTTGTACATGCCATCGGTAATGATGCCAAAGGAAAAATTTCGTTGCTTTTTTATGTTGCCGGGATTGGATTAAGCTTTATAACCCCATGGCTGGGTGTTGCACTTTACTTTTTTGTAGCCTGCATTTGGTTTATCCCAGACAGGAGAATAGAGAATGCCATGCGCGAGCAAAATTTGATAGACAGCAATAATCAGCACTAAAATTCACTGGCCTGAAGCATGGCCATGTACCTTTCACGGCTAATCATTTCGGCACCCAGGCTTATTAAATGATCGTTGGGCAACTGGCAATCAATTAAGTCGATATTGAGCTCACTTAAAAAAATCAAAGCCGTTTTTGAAGCATTGCTAACATGACTAAACATGCTTTCGCCGCAAAAAAACCGGTTTATCTTTAAGCCATACAATCCTCCCACCAGTTTATCGTCCTGCCAAACTTCTACGCTGTGCGCATAACCGTTTTGATGTAGGTTGAGGTAAGCCTGCTGCATTTCAGTTGTAATCCACGTGCCATCCTGCCCTTTCCTTGCAGTAGTGGCGCAGTTCAATATCACCTCTTCAAAAGCCTGATTAAGCGTTACCCTAAATATCCCCTGCTTCAAAACCTGCTTCATGCTTTTACTGATCTTAATGCGATCGGGGTAAATTACGCAGCGCTCGTGCGGCGAATACCATAAAATAGGCTCGCCCTCGCTAAACCATGGAAAAATACCATTTGAATAGGCAATTAACAGCCTTTCCATGCTTAAATCGCCGCCAATGGCCAATAAACCATCCTCTTCTGCCAGGGCAGGATCGGGAAAAGCGGGATCATCGGCTAACAATTGAAAAAACATGGACGAAAATAAGAAAGAAAACAAAGATTAAACCCTTGCGTTTTAAATAAGTCATACTGTAAAATCGTTAACTATGAGTGCAAAAGATAATTTCTCCAAAGTTAAGCATCTTTATAACCGTGCCGGATTCGGGATTTCGTATACCGACTTACAAAAATTAAGCAATAAAAATCTCGAAAAAACCGTTGATCGTCTGATCGAGACTTCACAAAAAGACGACCCCATAGCTTTGGTAAATGATTTTGAATCGAAACGGCAACTATTGGCTCAGGCAGGTTTATACGCTAAAAAAGACCTTACCGACGAGGAAAAGAAAATGCGTCAGCAAATTGTTCGTGAGCAAAATGAAGTAAGCCGCGATCTCAACATCGCATTTTTAACCAAAATGATTAATACCGTGGCACCCTTACGGGAAAAGATGACCCTCTTTTGGCATGGGCATTTCGCTTGCCGCAGCAACAATCCTTTCTTTGCCCAACAGTTAAACAATATTCAAAGGGCAAATGCTTTAGGCAGTTTTAAAACACTTTTGGTCGAAGTATCGAAAGCGCCGGCCATGTTGCAATACTTAAACAACCAGCAAAACCGGAAAGGCAAACCTAACGAAAACTTTGCTCGCGAGCTGATGGAACTTTTCACCCTGGGCAGAGGCAATTACACCGAGCAGGATATTAAAGAATCGGCACGTTCGTTTACCGGCTGGATGTACGATAAAGACGGTTCTTTTATTTTTCGTAAAAACCTGCACGACGATGGCACCAAAGCTTTCTTTGGTAAAATTGGCAACTTTGAAGGCGAACACATTATCGATATCATTTTAGAGAAACCTGAAACGGCACAGTTTATCGCACAGAAAGTATATAAGTTCTTTGTAAACGATACCCCTAATGAGGCACACATTAAGGAACTGGCTACACATTTTTACAATTCGAAATACGACATCGGTGCCATGATGAAAAAGATGTTCACCTCCGACTGGTTTTACGCACCGGAAAATGTGGGCACAAAAATCAAATCGCCCGCCGAATTTTTAGTAGGCTTAAGTCGTGAGTTTTACGTTACTTATAACAAGCCACAAGTACTCATTCAGCTGCAAAGCAGCTTAGGCCAATATTTATTCAATCCGCCAAACGTGGCAGGCTGGCCGGGCGGGCAAAGCTGGATCGACAGCTCTTCATTAATGCTGAGGATGCGCATTCCATCATTGGTTTTAAACGATGGGGAAATTGATTTTAGCGGCAAAGCCGATCCCGAAGATGAAGCTGTAATTGCATTGAGCAGAACGGCAACCAGTAATGCCAATGCCAACAGTAAACCAAAATCGTATGTAAACGCAAATGCCGACTGGCCCAAATTTTTAGATACGCTACCCAAAGGCTTAACACCACTGGAACTTACAGAATTTCTGTTGCAGCCTAAATTAAATACGAAAATAACCTCAATGGTAAGCGATAATAAAGGTTTGCGCAGTACCGCAGTCGAAATTACCAGCATGCCCGAATATCAACTTTGTTAAAAATTGGTTTATAGTTGCTGGTTTATAGTCCATTGTACTTTTGCAAACACTAAAACATCAACCATTGACCACAAAAACCAGTAAAGAAATAACAAGATGAACAGAAGAAATTTTTTAAGAAATACAGGTTTTGTTGCTGCAGGCTCCTTATTTGTTCCGGCTTTTATGAAACCACTCGAAGCCATGGCACTGGATGAACTGAGCCTTTACAAAAATTTAGTAGTGGTGCAGTTATCGGGCGGAAACGACGGTTTAAACACGGTTATACCTTTTGGCAATGATATTTATTATCAGAAAAGAAAAAGTATTGCCATTAAACCCGAAGAGGTAATAAAGCTCAACGACATGCAAGGCTTAAACCCCAACATGGCTGCTTTACAGGAAATTCACGATCAGGGCTGGATGACCATCATTAACGATGTGGGTTACCCTAATCCAGACCGTTCGCACTTCCGCTCAATGGATATCTGGCAAACCGGTAGCGACAGTAACCAGTTTTTATCAACCGGTTGGATTGGCCGTTATCTGGACAGCAACTGCCAAACCTGCAAATTCCCGTATACAGCCATAGAAGTAGACGATTCGCTTTCGCTGGCCATGAAAGGCCAAACCAAAAAGGGAATTGCTTTAAAAGATCCGGCGGCTTTGTTTCGCAATACCAACGATCCGTTTTTTAAAGCCATGCTGCAGAACGATAAGGAGCATTTAGACGAAGACAATTTAGGCTATTTGTATAAAACGATGATCGAAACCTCATCTTCGGCCAGTTATATTCAGAATACCTCAAAAATTTACCAGTCAAAATCAGCTTACCCAAACAGTGGTTTTGCCAATCAGTTAAAAACGGTTTCTAAATTTATTTCTTCGGGACTAAAAACCAGGGTTTATTATGTTTCGTTAAGTGGTTTCGATACTCACGTAAACCAGATTGGTCAACAGGGTAATCTGTTAAAACAATACAGCGAAGGGATGGCAGCTTTCTTAAAAGATTTAAAATCAAACAACAAGCTGGATGATACTCTGGTGATTACTTTCTCTGAGTTTGGCCGCAGGGTTGAGCAAAACGCAAGTAATGGTACCGACCATGGAACTGCAAATAATATGTTCGTTTTTGGTGGGAAGTTGAAGAAGCAAGGCATTTTTAACGCAGCCCCTAACCTGAGCGATCTGGACACCGGCGACTTAAAATACCAACTCGATTTCAGACAGGTTTACGGGACTATTTTAGATAAATGGCTGGATGTAAACAATGCAGATATCCTGAATAAAAAATTTAATACTCTTGACTTCATATAAAAAACAATAGCTATGGGCTTAAGCCCGCAGCTATTGTTTTACAATTTACTTTCTTTTTAAGACATAAACGGGCCTGGTGTTATCTTTATCAATCTGCTCGGTATAGGTATTAAAAAGTTCATAGCCGTAGTTTTTGAGTTTATTCACCCCATCAATAGCCGAATTAAATTCCAGGCGCTTGCCAGCGTCATCTTTAATACAGGCATCATTTAACTCTGAAACTTTTTGACCATATTCCAGCTTAATCCATAATTTATCGGCAAATGTGCTGCTTACTGCCGAAACCTCAATATAACTGGCCTTTAGCTCGGTTAATCTGATACCATTAACGGTTTGTGCCTTTGCAACAGACAGCGCAAAGCATGCGACCGCAGCCGCAGAGATCAATAATTCTTTCATGATGTGTTTCTTTTGTGTGTATTCTAAATTACAAAGAATGATCGATTACTCATAAAATGGCCTGTAACAAAAAGCCTGTTTTTAAATCTTAACCTAAAAAACACAATGAACTTTTTAGGCAATATTATCTGGATTATTTTTGGTGGCATCTTTATTTTCTTCGAATACATTATCGGAGGGCTGATCCTTTGCCTAACCATTGTAGGTATTCCTTTCGGTATTCAATGCTTTAAATTTGCCATTGTAGGCCTGGCGCCTTTTGGCGTTAAAATAACCGATACTTCATCCAATACCGGTTGTCTTTCTACCATCATGAACCTGATCTGGATTTTCTGCGGAGGCTTTTGGATTGCATTAACCCACTTGTTCTTTGGCATTTTACTCTGCATCACCATTGTAGGCATTCCATTTGGCCGCCAGCATTTTAAATTAATGAATTTAGCCTTCACACCTTTCGGGAAATCGATTTCGTAGCTTCCGTCATTGCAAGAAGGCTTTTTCCAGCCGACGAAGCAATCTTAATCGCCAATTAATATAAAAGATTGCTTCGCCAAGCTCAGTCCGAGCTAGCAATGACGCATAGTGCAAAAGGAATTGCAACTATGTAAATAGAAGGAGAAAAATCTGTAACCTTGTCTGAAAAGCAGGTTCCTGTGTTCATCGGCCCCGAAAGTCCCGCCATCCGCTATAGCCCTCATAAAAAATTCGGGGCTGCCGCGTTTATTTAAACTATGGCCTGTTGCCATTGGCAAATGACGCTGTACTTAGCCCCGATTGGATGGATGCCCCCGATATTTCATCGGGGCAGGAAGGAAAGCGGGACTGTTGAAACCGACCAGCGCCGCAATTGCGCTCCAAAAATTATTGAATCAAGCCTATTAACCTCGAATGTTCAATCGCCTGCTTACTGTTGTTAAACAAACAGGTTTTTACATTTTTATCTTCAACCTTTTTAAGCAGCTGCAAGGTATCTAGCTCCTTTTCAGGACGAATGTTACGGATATAAACTGCCTCGATATTTTCAGGGTATTTTTCTACTATAGCGGTGTAAATTTCGGGGTCCTGTTGAGAATTATCACCAAAAAACACAAACTTCTGGTTCGGGAAAGCATCCAGAATCCGCATCACCCGCAGTAGTTTAGCCTCGTGACCTGTTTTACCAGTCCTGATTAAATCCTTCCATTTTTTTAATGTATTGAGCAAAAAAGCTCCTTCGGGTAATTTATTGAATTTAAAAGTTTCGAGCAGGTAATCGTACAGGTTCCATTCGCTGCTGCTTACATAAAAAAAAGGATTTGGCTGTTGTGCTTCGGTATGTGAAAGGGCCAGTTGCTGGTAATGACTGGCTGCATCAGGAAAAGTTTTCCGGGTATGCGGATTTTTGATAAACAGCTCCCTCAACCTCCTTCCAATAGTGGCCGAATGCGAAACCATTACCGTATCATCCACATCCGAAATAAAAGCGTATTGCGTAAGGTGTGGCACATAAACCTTTCCCTCGCCAGCGTTCAAAACTTTTCCGTTCCCATCAACCGCTTCTACTTTTACATAATGCCATCCGGCCGGAATTTCCCGTCCAGCTTTCCATTCGAATTTAAAAAAGCCATCGCGCTCCGTTTTATTGTAAATGGTTTGATCAAAAAACTGCAGCCGTACATCAACAAAAGCATAAGGCTTTAAAATAAAAAGCTTTAAAAGATGTACCATATTAACGAAGATGTTGTTGCTGAAAATCTGCCTGGTTTTGGCCTTACGTTTAAAAATATGGCCGTAAACAACCAGATTATGTGCATGCCCATAACCGTGATATACTTTTACACTAACAGATTTATTCATCGTTATTAAAACAGAGTTTATTAAAAGTTGTTTGTGATCTAAAAGCATCGCTATCAAATGAAATTACTATTTATCATCAATCCGGGATCTGGCAGTCACGACATTAACTTAAAGGAAGTAATTTCTGCTTATTTTAAGGAAAAAACTACTGAAACCGATCTTTTCGAATTGCCTAAAGATTGTTCTATAGCAAAGATTAAACAAAAAATAACCACTTCGCAGGCAGACCGTGTGATAGCCGTTGGTGGCGACGGAACGCTGAAACTGGTTGCCGAATGTTTATTGAATACCGGTACACCCATAGGCATTATTCCTGCAGGTTCGGCCAATGGCATGGCCAAAGAGTTGGGCATCCCAACAGATATGGAGCAGGCACTGGCTATTTTGGCAGAAGGCAGACAACAGAAAATCCATGTAGTTAAACTCAACAATGAAATCTGCATCCACTTATCCGATTTAGGTTTTAATGCCTATCTGGTTAAAAAATTTGATACGCTGCCTCAACGCGGCATGTGGGGCTATGCAAAAGCCACATGGCATGCCTTATGGAACCACCGCAGAATGGAAGTACAGCTAAAGCTTAAAAACGAAACCGTCACCTCTAAAGCAGCCATGGTGGCAATTGCCAATGCAACTATGTATGGCTCGGGATTAAAAATTAATCCAGACGGAAAGCTAGATGATGAACTATTTGAAGTAGTTTTGGTTAAAGATTATTCTTACCTGGAGATTTTAAAGATATGGATCACCAAACTACCTTTCAACCCGAAGAAAATAGAAGTATTTCAAACAGCAGCCGTAAAAATAGCTTCTAAACACAAAGCCCATTTTCAGGTAGATGGAGAATATATTGGTCGGGTAAATACAGTTGAAGCCAACATTATACCTGCAGCCATTACCGTTATCCTACCTAACGAAATGTAGCTCGATGAATCCTGATGGTAAAATACAGTCTGAAGAATTCGGCAATAAAGCAGATTCGGAATAAAATGTCGAACCAGCGCTCACTGAGGTTTAACATTTCAGGCAAAAAAGTAATGAAACCGATAGAAAACACCCACACCACCAAACGCAAAGGAAACTGGATGTAATAAGTAATGAAGCCAAATTTCTTATCCAGGATTAAACCGGCCGCTGAGATAAATAACGAAACGAATAAGGGTAGCAGCAATACCACTTTGGCCTGCGAAAGTACCTGATCGGGAATTTCGTTTAAGTGTGTTAAAATCTGCCAAAATTGTTTGGCCAGCAAAACGATACTGATGATATCCAATAAGGCAAAAAATCGGGTGGTGTTCTTCATTGTTGGCTAAATTAATCAATTTTGTTATCTTGGTTTAGCCATTATTCAAATTCATTGCTCCATGTTCAAATTAGGGTTAACGGTTTCAATTCTCGTAAGCACTGTTTTCGGTTATTTTATTAATCAGAATCCAATCACCCCTGCTACCAGCAAAACGGATTGTCTCAGTAAAAAAGACCTTATAACAGGCAAGGTAATTTATACCAGTTATGATGAACCCGCCATAAATGAAGGAGGCCCGGCTAAACTTTATAAAGCAATGTCTAACGTAAAATTAGATTCCATCCCCAATGGCGCTACAACCCAATTCACAATATCTTTCTTAGTAGATGTAGATGGCCACGTTTCCAGAGAACGGATAGTAAAAGATGAAGTTGGTAAAGTTGGCGAGCAGATGTTAAAGATTGCTAAATCTTTTAAATGGACACCGGCAATGTGTAATGGCAAAAAAGTGGCTACAATAACCACGCTCTCCACACGGATTTGCTTGCAATAAAGATCTTGTTATTATTTACAGTATTTGGCCAGATAGTCATCGGCCTTTTTGCTCCCCATGTACTTAACAAAAAGAAAGTCTTCGCAAGCCCCTTGTTTATCGCCTTGTTTGATTTTTTTTAAACCCATTTTAATGCGGTCGTCGAGGTATTCATCGTCGATGCCCAACTGGCTTTTAATGGCCATAATCTGGATTTCCTGCCCGGGTTTGGCCTGATCAATATTTTTATAGAAATTAATAACCGAATTGGTTAAACCTTCTTCAGCCTGATAATTGCGAATGGCTTCTTGGATTTCCTCGTTTGATTTGCCTTCGCAATTGTAGCCCGAAAGCCTGAAATTAACCGGTGCAACAATCGAAACAGTAGTGTCGTAACCTGCAGGCACCTGCCATTTACCACTGCTTAACCGCACCAGACGTAAAGCTTCTTCGTCCAGTTCGGAAAGGATTCCTTTACTTATTTTCGAAAAATATACTTTCCCTTTCTCATCCAGTTTAAAACTTACATTCACAGTCCCCTGAATACAGTTATCTTTCGAAAATTGCGGATAAATGGTATTATCTCTCAGGAAATTGGTAAAACCGCTTTTACCCGATTTAAACTGCACCTGGGCCATACCCAACGAACAACAGAAAAACAAGCAAATGGTGAACAGGTATTTCATATTACTAATTTACTAAAAAAATGCTGAAAGGCTTATCTATTTTGCCCTACTCGTAACCGTCATGCTGAATTTATTTCAGCACCTCTACTATTGTAAAAATCTCTTTGCGCTTGATTGCCTTCTTATCTTAAAACAGAATAATGAAAGACCCTGAAATAAATCCGATAGCTATCGGATCAGGGTGACGACAAAAGGGAGGGAAATCCGTGCCTTCCGTGAATCCGTGGCCTGGCATTTAAATATAGATTTCTCGGCTACGCTCGAAATGGCGATTACCTTAAAATCTGCTCTGTGTGCTCAGTGCCTTTCTCCTTGCACTCTGTGGTTAAAAATCTTTGCGTTAAGAAAACGTAGATTTCAAAATAAGCTCCGGATCAGGACAGTTAGCCAAATACTTCTCCCTTTCGCTAAACTTACACACCCCCGGATAATCGCCCTTTAAACCCTGCATATCTTTTACCAGTTGAAAATGAAGATGTGGTGGCCAGCAACCGTTTTCGTCTTTGTTGCCCAGTTCGGCGAATTTCGTTCCTCCTTTAATAAACATTCCCTCTTCCAGTTGGTCTAGAGAATCGAGGCTCAGGTGACCATAAAGTGCGTTGAATTTACACCCCGCAATATCATAAGCTAAAATGATGGTGGCACCGTAATCGCCGAAGTTATTGTTATTGGCAAAACTCTGAACGGTCGCATCGTAGAAATTGTATATAGGTGTTCCAGCGGGACTCCAAATATCTACCCCCAAATGCAGCCTCCGGGGCTCCTCACCAGCATCAAAGTGTGCACTCCGCGAATATATGTTACGGTGCTCGTTATAACCACCAATGCCATACTTTGCATTGTCTACTGCAAGTTTTCCTTCAACCCAAGACGAGAACCGATCAATATCGTCTAAAATATCATTACTGAGTTCCGTATTTGTTGCAGTAAAATCCAGGGCTAGAAGTTGATCGTATGCCGGATCGAAATCCACAACCTTGTGGATCAAGTCACGGTTGGTTGCAATTACCTGTTTAAGCATATGCATCGGAAAGTTTATTTAAAAATATAAACGTAATTGTAAATGTAGTGCGATAATGCACCACCAATTACAAACAAATGCCAAAGCTCATGACTGTGCATCCAACGGGATAATGGTTTGTCTTTTGCATAATAATAGGTGCCGCCAATATAAAAAACACCACCTAAAAGCAACCAACCTACAGCACCAATAGGCAGTGTACCCAACATTTTTTGAATTAAAGGCACAATTAAACACCCCATTAAAATGTAGATTGACAAAGATATTGCTGTACTTTTTAAACGGTTAAAGATTTTTAGCAGACAGCCTACAATTGCAATAATCCATACGATAGCGAAAAGGCTCCAGCTTAGCCAGTCATCAAAAACGAGTAAGGCCGTGGGGCTGTAAGAGCCTGCAATCATGAGGTAAATACAGCAATGGTCGAATTTCTGCCAAAACCGCACACCATATGTCGTAGCCGGATAACCGTGATACATTGCACTTACTCCGAACAGGATAAAAGTGCCAATGCTGTAAATCCAGGCGGCAGTATATTCAATGGGCGTATGGCATTTCTGAAGCAAAAAGTATCCTGCCGGAATTGCAATCAAAGCCGGTACAAAGTGTGTGAAGAAATTAACGGGTTCCCTTAGCCTCCTCACAGAAAATTATTCGCTGTCTTCGTCCTTTTGTCTAGGTTCTTTGGCAATCTTATCAAAAAGATGATCCATACGCTCTACATATTCGTTGGTATCATCAACGAAGAAAGTCAGCTCGGGCACAACCCTTACCTGATGGCGGATTCTGCTGCCCAGTTTATATCTGATCTCACCTGCATGTGCATTAACCGTGTTGATCGAAAGCGTGGTATTATTGGTATTAAAAAAGCTCAGGTAAACCTTTGCCACTGCCAAATCGGGCGAAACCCTTACGCGGGTAATGGTAACCAATGTATTTGGCAAAAATGAAGCCCCTTCGCGCTGAAAAACCTGTGCTAACTCCTCTTGTAATACTCCTGCAAATTTCTGCTGACGTTTACTTTCCATATTGTATTTGTCTATCGTTATTGCGCTTTTACGAACCAAACCTTAAAGGTTTTAAAAACCTGCAAGGTTTATTTTGTCCACCGCAATTACGGGGTTTTATCTAATAAAGTAAATTGCTATCGTAAGGATATCTTGCCACATGCGCAGCTTTAACCTTATCGTACAATAACGTTTTAAATTCTTCTATATTCTCTTTTTGTGTGGCTGAAATAAACAACACCGGCACTTTGCCATGACTCATCCAGCTGTTCTTAAAATCTTCAAGCGTCAGTCTTCCGTCTTCATCGCCTTCCTCTACTTCTGGCGAAACATAAGCATCAATTTTATTGAAAACCAAGATCATGTCTTTATCAATTGCGCCTATATCTTTCAAAGTTTCGTTAACCGTATTGATCTGATCTTCGAAATTTGGATGCGAAACATCTACCACGTGAACCAGCAAATCGGCTTCCCTAACCTCATCCAGTGTAGACTTGAAACACTCTACCAAATGGTGAGGAAGTTTGCGGATAAACCCAACCGTATCAGATAACAGGAAAGGCAGGTTCTCGATCACAACTTTACGCACAGTTGTATCTAAAGTAGCAAACAGTTTATTCTCTGCAAACACTTCCGATTTCGACAGCATATTCATAATGGTCGATTTGCCTACGTTGGTATACCCTACCAGGGCTACCCGAATCAGCTGACCACGGTTCTTACGTTGCGTTTCGTTCTGCCTGTCGATATTTCTCAGGCGTTCCTTTAATAAGGATATTTTATTTAAAATGATCCTTCTGTCACTTTCAATCTGGGTTTCACCCGGTCCACGCATCCCGATACCACCCTTTTGGCGCTCCAGGTGAGTCCACATACCTGTTAGGCGTGGCAATACGTATTGTAACTGGGCCAGCTCTACCTGTGTTTTGGCCTGAGCAGTTTGGGCCCTGTTGGCAAAAATATCGAGGATTAAATTGCTCCGGTCTAAAACTTTAACTCCAAGCTCCCGGTCTATATTGCGCAGTTGCGATGGCGATAATTCATCATCGAACACTACAGTATCAATTTCTTCTGATTTTACATACGCTTTAATTTCTTCCAGCTTACCTGTGCCCACAAAAGTGGCACGCTCTGGCTTGAGCATTTTTTGCGTAAAAACCTTCTCCACCTTCCCTCCGGCTGTATCCACTAAAAAGGCCAGCTCGTCTAAATATTCTTTTGTTTGGGCTTCCTTTTCGCCGGGCGTTACCACGCCAACTAAAATTGCCCGTTCCTGCACAACGGCAGTATTATAAAATTTTTGTCTTCCCATGTAATTGATGCAAAGATACAAAATTTGCGTCCGTAAAAATTCCGAAGTTTCTAAGGTCCAACGCCCCGTAAACTTCGGAAGTCAGCGCAGACTAAACCTGCGCTACAAATTGCTGAATGGCAAGGCCCGGATTCTCGGTTTTCATAAAGTTTTCGCCGATTAAAAAGCCATTAAAACCAGCTGTTTTTAAATCTTTAATGGTTTCCGGATTACTGATTGCACTTTCCGAAATCTTCAAAAATTCATTCGGGATCTTATTCACCAAATCGAACGAGGTTTGGATATCAACCGTAAAATCGGCAAGATTTCTGTTATTTACGCCAATAGCATCTAAATTAGGTGATATGCTTCTTTCCAGTTCTTCGAGATTATGCACTTCTAAAAGCACATTTAAACCTAAATTACGAGCAAACTGACCAAAATCATTAATCTGTTGTGGCGTTAAAATCGAGGCGATCAATAAAATAATATCTGCTCCCCAGGCTTTAGCTTCCAGAATCTGATATTCATCAATCATGAAATCCTTTCTCAGAATCGGGATATCGTTTGCTGCCCGTGCCGCCAGAAGATCTGCAGTTTTTCCACCGAAAAAATCAACATCAGTTAATACCGAAAGTGCCGATGCACCAGCATTATTGTAAGCCTGCGTAACTTCCGCTACATCAGCCACACCGTTAATCAGTCCTTTTGAGGGCGAACGGCGTTTAAACTCAGCAATAATCCCAGTCCGGTCTGTTGCCAATAAAAACTCTTTAAAAGAATGCGGCGTTCTTTTAAAATGCACCGCATTTTCCAAATCCTGTATCGAAACAAGTGCTTTGGCCGCAGCAACTTCTTCTTTTTTACGTAGTACGATTTTATCTAGTATGTTCATCTATCAATCTGTTAAGAAGGCATCATAAATATATAATTGTCATCCCGAGCTTGTCGAAGGACCTTAATTAACTTCCTGCGAGGCGTTTCGACAGGCTCAACGTGACAAAAATTCAAGAAAAAAGCTTATAATATACCCTCATCTAAAATTTAACTAATTCCAGTCAACTGAGATCCTGAAATAAGTTCAGGATGACGACCGGCAGGAAAATTCTTAATTAGTCAACCAGTTTTCCATCATCTGTTTGCCGTACTCAGTAAGTACACTTTCAGGGTGGAATTGTACACCACGCACATCAAGCGTTTCGTGCCTTAAAGCCATAATTTCGTTCTTGTGGTCGCGGGCTGTAATTTTTAAGCACGACGGGAAGTTATCTTTACTTACCACCCAGCTGTGATAACGTCCAACATTTATAGTTTGCGGACATTCCCAAAATAAGGGTTCATCACCATCTACAACAGTAACCGGAGTAGCAATGCCATGCATCGGTCTACCTAAATTGTACAGTGTACCTCCAAATGCTTCGGCGATAGCCTGCTGCCCTAAACATACCCCAAAAATACTTTTGGTTGGCGCGTAGGTTTTAATCACATCCAGCAATAAACCTGCTTCCTCCGGAATACCCGGACCAGGCGAAAGTAAGATTTTATTGTATTTATCTACATCTGCCAATTCGAATTTATCATTTCTCCAAACTTCGGCTTCATAACCAACTTCGTTAATTAAGTGAACCAAATTATAGGTAAAACTGTCGTAATTATCGATTACCAGAACTTTATTATTTGTTTCCATTTTCAATATTCCAATTTTTTATTTCCTCACTGATAAAATAGTTTACCAGATCACTGTATACTTTTTCAATAATGTCGGGGTTCAAACCTGCTACTTCTGCCCAATCCCGCCTTTGTAAAAGCATATTTTTAAATCTTTCGGGAGCTTTAACCGCCTCTTCGTTTGCCTTAAATCTGGAGGCTGCCTTTACATATTTAAATCTTTCCCCAATCAATTGAATAACCTGTTGGTCGATAGTATCAATAGCTAAGCGGATCTCATTTATATTTTTACAGCTTTCTGGTGAACCTATCATTTTTACCCTGGTTAAATATTTTCTGCCATTTGCACCGCTTTACGTAAAGCAGCAATTTTATTGTTTACTTCCTGCATTTCGGTTTCAGGTACCGAATCGGCTACAATGCCTGCCCCTGCCCGGTAATGCAGTTCGTTATTCTTGCTCATAAAAGTCCTGATCATGATGGCGTGGTTAAAATCTTCGTTAAAACCCATAAAACCAATGGCCCCTGCGTAGAAATTCCGACCCAGCTTTTCGTTTTCATCAATTAGCTGCATGGCTTTATATTTTGGCGCACCACTTAAAGTACCTGCCGGATAGGTATCGGCCACGACCTTAAAAGCACTCACGTTTTCCTGCAAATGGCCACTAACTTTGCTTACCAAATGGATCAGGTGCGAATAGTACTGCACTTCTTTAAACGATTTTACTTCCACCCGGTTGCAATGCCTGCTCAAATCATTTCTGGCCAAATCAACCAGCATTACGTGCTCGGCACTTTCTTTCGGATCTTGCTCTAATTTTCTGGCTTGTTCTGCATCTTCAATATCATTTCCACTCCGTTTAAAGGTTCCGGCAATCGGGAAAATATTAGCCGAATTGTTTTTAATGGTAATCTGTGCTTCGGGCGAAGAACCAAAAAGCTTGAAATTTCCATAATCGAAATAAAACAGATACGGCGATGGGTTTATTGAACGCAGGCAACGGTAAACGTTAAATTCATCACCCGAAAAGGCTTGTTTAAATGCGCGAGATGGCACAATTTGAAAAACATCTCCCCGGTAAATGTGCTTCTGCAGTTTTTCTACCAGTTCCATAAACCCTTTATCGGTTAGGTTTGAAGATTCATTACCTCTGGTTTGAAATTTATATTCCGGATAGTTTTTGTTCTGGATCAGGTATTCCATTTTCTCCAAACCACCTTCTTCTTCACCTTCGAAAGTATTTTTGAACAGGGTAATTTCGTTTTTGAAGTGATCGATGGCGATGATATACCGGTACAGGTGATACTGCATTTCGGGGATCTCTTCTCCTTCTGGAGTTTCTGAAGTAAACTTAATATCTTCAAAATGCTGCACGGCATTCCAGGTAAAATAGCCAAACAGGCCGCTCGAAATGAATTTGATTTCAGGCAGTTCAGCGGCTTTAAACTTGTCTTTAAAATCGGCGATTTCATCAATCAGATTCTTACTTTCGGTAATTTCAACAGCGCCATCAGGGAAATACGTTTCCAGGCGTGAACCTTTTAAAATGATACCTGCAACCGGATCGGCGCATACAAAACTCATCGAGTTTTCGCGACTGTGATAATCCGAACTCTCCAATAAAATGCTGTTTGGATATACATCGCGCAAGCGCAGATAAATGCTTACTGGCGTGGTGGTATCGGCAAGTAGTTTTTTGTAAGTTGTATTTATTTTATACATGATTTTACTGTGTTGTCGTTGCTTCGTGCATAGCAACAACGGTTAAATTATTTTTTTTAACAATAAAAAGCCCGGCGTGTGGTTCTACGCCGGGCTTTAATGGTTCTTTAATAAGGTTTAGGTTGATAAACTATATTTTTTTCATACGCAGCCAGCGCAATCCGTTTTCGAATTACTTTGCCAAAGCCATGTATGTATATTGTTGATCATGAGCCACAAAAATATAAAGAATTTTGAAAAATGGAAATATTTATAAAAATAATTGAGCAAACGGTTAATTATTTTGAGAGATTGATACTTTATGAGACTAATCATTTTAACATAAGCCTAATCATTTTAACCGCAAAGGGCGCTAAGGAATACGCAAAGCACGCAAAATTAATTTTTCACCATTTAAGAAATAGAAGGAAATATAAGTGGTAAGCTATCTGCACAGAAATCAGTGAAATCTGCGGGAACCTACTTCAATTTATCATCCAGAGCGCAGCGAAGGATCTAAACATAGTAAAGATATAATGTTCGCCTGTAAAGTTCTTCCCTTTCAGATACTTCATTTCATCCAATGGCTATCAGATCAGCATGACGGCTTAACAAAAACGTAGTGGTTTACTTTTAAAGATTTCTCGACTTCGCTCGAAATGACGGCTTTGAGGGAAGCTTTACTATAAATGTTGGCTCAGCGACCTTCGTGCCTTCCTCTGTGCACTTTGCGGTAAAAAGCACATGTTAAAAACAAAAAATCCCGCTCTTATCAAGCAGGATTCTATATTTTATTCGCAAGAAATATCCTATTAAGAAACGCCAAAAAACGATCTTCCCGGAACTGCTTTAACCATTAATAAAATAGCCACAATAATCAGAATCAGGGCCAGGCTGAAAAACACAGCAATAGTGCGGTGTTTGGCAACAGCATCAGCTACTTTTTTCGACCTGGCATTACCTACCGTAATCAAAATGATTGCAATAATCATCATAGCAGTGTGCTCCGCTTTAAAATACCTTCCGATAGCATCGCTCATGGGCAATTTTGTTAAAGGACTTAAAAAGTACAACACCAAACCAATCAACAATTGAATATGAGCACTAATCAAAGTAAATACATTTAGTTTGCGGTTACCTTCTGTGTATGTTTTATTCCCAAACCAGCCCGATAATGCATTTATTACCGCGATAACCAATAAAATTAATACGATGTAGCGCCATCCGGAGTGCGCAGATTTTAAGATATTGTACATTTTTCTAAAATATGTTTGATCAAAAGTAGGCAATAATTGTAAAAAATAGGATATTCTGCAAAACGAACGCTTATTTATATTAGTTTTAAACAAATTAAAATCTAAACTTATTATGAAGAAAATTTTACTTGCCCTTGGGCTGGTATTTTCTGCTACATTTCTGTTTGCACAGCAAACCTCCTTCCCTGTTAACGGCTCTTTTGACACCAGACCTGGAATGTTTGCTTTTACGAACGCAACTATAGTAGTAAATGCTAACCAAACCCTAACAAACGCGACCCTTTTAATTAAAGGACAAACCATTCAGGCTGTTGGAGCCGGCTTAGCCGTCCCCAAAGGTTATGTGGTGATCGATTTGAAAGGAAAATTTATTTATCCTTCGCTGGTAGATGCCTTTACCAGCTATGGCATTAGCGAAACGCCTGCTGCACAACGCGGTTTTGGTGGACAGCGCCAATCTATTTTTGTTTCGACTAAAAAAGGTGCTTACGGCTGGAACGAAGCCATCAGACCGGAAACTTATGTCAAAAACATTTTCTCAACCGACAGTAAAAAAGCAGATGAACTGCGCAAAGTTGGTTTCGGGAGTGTAAATGTAATTAACCGTGATGGCATTGCCCGCGGTGTTTCTGCAGCAGTAGCCCTAAACGAAGGTGCTGATAACAATGTAATCCTGAAAGATCAGACCGCAGCTAATTATTCATTCAATAAGGGTACCTCATCAAACGATTACCCCACTTCGTTAATGGGTTCGATTGCCTTATTGCGTCAAACTTATTACGATGCCCAATGGTATGGCAAACAAAAAGACGAGTACAACATCTCTTTAGATGAATTCGGCAAGCAGCAAACTATTCCACAAATTTTTGAGGTAGATGGCTGGCAAAATATCCTCCGCGCCAATAAAATAGGCAAGGAATTTGGCAAGAGTTATATCATCAAATCAACAGGCGATGAATATCAGCGCATTAATGAAGTTAAGGCTACCGGCGCGAGTTTAATTATCCCTTTAACTTTCCCGAAAGCGTACGATGTGGAAGACCCTGCCGAGACCAGAAATGTGAGTTTATCACAAATGAAGGGCTGGGAACTGGCGCCTACCAATCCTGCTGCATTAGAAAAAGCAGGGATTAAATTTGCTTTAACCGCCTTTGGCTTAGAAAACAGCCGCGACTTCTGGGCTAACATCCGAACCGCGATCGAAAACGGCTTAACCGAAAAGCAGGCTTTGCAATCGGTAACCGAAATACCAGCTTCCCTTTTGGGCATTGGCGATAAAGTAGGCTCGCTCGAAAAAGGAAAAGTGGCCAACTTTTTAATCTCATCCGATAACCTGTTTAAAAACACCAATATTATCTTCGAAAACTGGGTGCAGGGCAAACGTTTCATCGTAAACAAAATGGATGTGAGCGATGTGCGTGGTACTTACAACTTAAATGTTGACGGAGTGGGTGCATTAACCCTTAAAATTACCGGCACAGCTGGTGGTTCGGCCGCAGCCATTGAAAGAACCGGTGCTGATAGTGTAAAAACCACTGCTACCTTTACCAGAAATGGCGACTGGGTAAGCATTAACTTTAATCTAAAGAAAAACCCTAAAGGCGATGTTCGCTTAAGTGGTTACATTACTTCGGCCAATCCCATTACCATAAAAGGCGAATCGGCACTTGCCGATGGTACTACCGGAAAGTTTACCGCAACTTATAAAGAAGCTGCAAAAGAAACGTCTAAAAAAGATGAGCCTAAGCCAACATTAGCCAATGGCCCGATCATTTATCCCTTTACTGCTTTTGGCGCAACAGAATTGCCTAAACAAGAAACGGTATTGATTAAAAATGGTACCGTTTGGACGAATGAGAAAGATGGCATTCTGCAAAATGCGGATGTACTTTTAGAAAACGGAAAAATTAAGGCCGTGGGTAAAAACCTATCGGCAAACGGAGCTAAAGTAATTGATGCTACCGGCAAACACATTACTGCAGGTATTATTGACGAGCACTCACACATTGCAGGTGCCGGCGGTATTAATGAAGGGGCACAATCGGTTTCGGCCGAAGTGCGCATTGCTGATATCATTAACTCTGAAGATGTAAATATCTATCGCCAGTTAGCAGGTGGAGTAACTACTTCGCACATTCTGCATGGCTCGGCAAATCCGGTTGGTGGCCAGTCGCAGCTGATTAAACTGCGTTGGGGTAAATCGCCTGAGGAATTGAAATTTGCCGGTGCTGATGGTTTCATCAAATTCGCACTGGGCGAAAACGTGAAACAAAGTAACTTTGGTACAGGCGCACGTTTCCCGGTTACCCGTATGGGTGTTGAGCAAACTTTTGTTGATGAATTTACCCGTGCAAAAGAATATGCCAAAGCCCTTTCGGTAAAAGGTAACAGCGTACGGCGCGATTTAGAATTAGATGCGATTGTAGAAATTTTAAATAACAAGCGTTTTATCACCTGCCACTCTTATGTGCAGAGCGAAATCAACATGCTTATCCACGTAGCCGATAGCTTAGGTTTTAAAATCAACACTTTTACCCACATTTTAGAGGGTTATAAGGTGGCCGATAAAATGAAAGCGCATGGTATTGCGGGCTCTACTTTCTCCGACTGGTGGGCTTATAAAAATGAGGTTGCTGAGGCGATCCCGTACAACGGAAAAATCATGCACAATGTTGGCGTTACCACTGCCTTTAACTCTGATGATGCTGAGATGGCGCGTCACTTAAACCAGGAGGCTGGAAAATCAGTATTATACGGTAATGTACCAGAAGAGGAAGCTTTAAAATTTGTAACCTTAAATCCGGCCAGAATGCTTCACATTGATGATAAAGTGGGCAGTTTAAAAGCTGGTAAAGATGCCGATGTGGTAATCTGGACGGCTAACCCGCTTTCAATATATGCCAAGGCAGAAAAAACCTTTGTTGATGGCGTTGCTTATTGGGACCTTGATAAAGATGCACAGGTAATTAAAGCACAACAGGTAGAAAAAGCCCGTTTAATCCAGAAAATGTTAGAGAGCAAAAGCAAAGGTGGCCGTACACAACGTCCAATGGGCGATGCACCACGCCTTTACAATTGCGAAACCTTAGAAAATTATTCAGCAGAATTAACCGAGAAAGAACATGCACACTAAAAAATATTTATTCAGCCTGGCTTTATCGGCAACAAGTCTGATGTGCTTTGGCCAGGCCAACATTTCGCCTGCAAAAAAACAAAGCAAAACCATTGCCATTACGGGTGCTACTGTGCACGTGGGCAATGGCACAGTAATCGAAAATGGCACCATTCTTTTTGGCAATGGTAAAATTATTTCCGTTACAGCCAACGGACAAGTGCCGCAAGACGATGTAATGCGTATTGTAGCTACAGGCAAACACATATACCCGGGCTTTATTGCCGCTACTACCAACTTAGGTTTAACAGAAATTGAAGCGGTGAAAGCAACTTTAGATTTTCAGGAAATTGGCGATTTCAATTCGCACATCCGCTCTATTGTGGCCTACAATACCGATTCGAAAGTACCAGCAACATTGCGTAGTAACGGTATTTTAATGGCGCAGCCAACACCGCAAGGCGGAACCGTTTCAGGAAGTTCGTCGGTAGTACAGCTCGATGCCTGGAACTGGGAAGATGCAGCGATTAAAACTGATGATGCGATGCACGTTACCTGGCCGGTTACCCCACGTTTTAGAGGTGGTTTTGGTGGTTTCGGCCGCCCGCAGCAATCGCCCGAAGCTTTAACAGAAAGAACCCAGGCAGCAGTTGCACAGTTAACTTCTTTCTTTGCAGAAGCAAAAGCCTATGCTGAAATCAGCAAGCCAGAGGTAATTAATACGCGTTTCGAAGCCATGAAAAAGGTTTTTAAAGGCGATGAAAAGTTATTTATTGCAGCCGAAAGTCAGAAAGATATTGTAGCCGCAGTAAACTTTGCCAAAAAATTCGGTATTACTCCGGTTATTACAGGTGCTGACGAAGCTTATTTGGTAATCGATTTCTTAAAAGACAACAACATCACCTTAATAGTTAAGCAGCCTCATGCCTTGCCTAACAATAATGATGACGATGTTAACATGCCTTATAAAAATGCGGCCGTGCTTGCCAATGCGGGCTTAAATGTGGTATTAAGTATCGATGGTTACTGGCAACAACGCAACCTGCCTTTTATGGCCGGTACTGTTACTGCCTGGGGACTGGATAAGGAAAAAGCCTTATCAACCATTACCTTAAATGCAGCAAAAGCCATGGGGGTTGATAAAACCACAGGAAGTATCGAAACAGGTAAAGATGCTACCTTCTTTATTTCTGCCGGAGATGCATTGGATATGCGCACCAACAAAGTTGAGCAGGCTTTTATTCAGGGCAGAGATATAAACCTCGATAACCTGCACAAACAGCTGGATAAGAAGTTTAGCGATAAATATACAGCGGATAAAAAATAGCAGTTGTTGAGTTAACTGGTTAATTGTTTAAATCGGTTAATTGTTGGATTGCTGCATTGCAAACTGCCAATTGCTAACTGAAAACTGTGCATACAGTTAACTGTTCGATCCTAAAAATACAACGGCCGATATTCATTTATCGGCCGTTTTTTGTTTGAGCAGCGTTAGTCCTCGCTTGTAACGAGGATGAATAAAATATGCACTTATAGTGCATACGGTACAACTGCAACGCTCAAATGTCCTCGTTGCAAACGAAGACAATATCCCCTTGAAGAAAAATAATACTAACATTAGTTTAACACCAGGCCACCTTATTAATTTACCAAATGAGTTTTATTTTAACAATTGCCTTAAAACCTAACCATTCCTAAACCATTTCATAATATAGAATCCAATTCTGCTTAATACTACATTAACATCTTTGTCATCATAAAAAATCAGAAAACTAATCATGATGAACTGCCTGGCAGACATCAAATTCTTAAAAAAACGATGATGAAAAATTTACTTATTGCAGTGTTGCTACTGCTGTGTTGTATCCATAATGCAGCGTTGGCGCAAACCACACAGGCATCTATTTCAGGTATCATTACCGACCAGCAAAAGAAACCTATCCCTGGGGTATCGGTACAGATCAGAAATAACTCAACAGGTTTTACCACTAAAACATCAACAAACGCCCAGGGCGAGTATACATTTAAAGAGCTGCCTTTAGGTGGGCCTTACGCTGTTAAAGCCATTTATGTGGGTTTTGGCGAGCAAACCAGAAATGGTTACATGCTAAACCTTGGTGATGTAGTTAGGGTAAATATTACTATGCAAGAAGCTTCGCAGGACCTGGAAGCTGTGCAGGTTGTTGCTTCAGGCCTGAGAAATAAAGTACAGAATTTCGGAGCTTCTACAGAAATTTCAGCAAAAACCATGAACCAATTACCGGTTAATGGGCGTAACTTCTCTAACCTGATGGACTTATCACCCCTGAGTCGAGGTGGTGGTATTTCTGGTCAGCTGGGATCATCTACCAACTATACCATTGATGGGATGAATGCCAAAAACCCAACATCTGCAGGAAGCACAACAAGCCGTAGTGGAGCTCCATATTCTATTTCGATTGAAGCGGTGCGTGAATTTAAGGTAGTAACCAACCAATACGATGTTACCTTAGGTCGTGCAGGTGGTGGTACTGTAACTGCCGTTACCAAATCGGGTACCAACACCATTACCGGGAGTGCATTTGGCTATGGCCGTGCCGATTGGTTAGCTAGCCGATACGATATCAGAGGGGTTAGACGCGACAATGATTTCTCTACCTATCAATATGGGTTTACCTTAGGTGGTCCGATCATTAAAGATAAGCTGCATTACTTTGTAGGTTGGGATCATCAGAAAGATTCACGCCCATTAATTATTGCCGATGTAAACGGTCCTGCTGATGAAGCAAGATTCAGGGTTACCAACAGTACTTTAGAGGAGTTTGCAGGTTATGCCCGCAATAAATATGGCTTAGCCAATACACCTCAATACGGTTCTTTTCCTAAAAAGCGTGGATCAGATGCTGCATTTGCCCGTTTAGACTGGCAGATTGATGAAAAGAATTTATTAACTGTACGCGATAACTATACCAACGATAGAAACCCGCTCGGATTAGCCGATAATACCGCAATTAACTTTTACGAAAGTTACGGTAACGATAAAAATGTTGACAACAGTTTGTTAGCTACACTACGTTCGACAATCAGCAGCAAGGTTACCAATGAGTTAAAAGTACAACACTTATACACTTTCCAGGCCAGCACACAAAATGATGAATTAACCGGTGCTATTCCACGAGCTATTGTAGGTAATGTTCGCTCTACACTTTCAGATGGAACCACAGGAAATACCAGTATCCAAATTGGGGGGCATCGTTTCGGACAGGAAGGATTTACCAACAACGTGCTGCAATTGGTAGATAACTTCTACTATAACACCGATAACATCAAGTATACATTTGGCGTTGATTTGCAGTATACAAATGCCAAATCACTTTATGGCAGCGAGGTAAACGGGAGATTCGAATATACAAACTCAACCACTGCTTCATCACTTCAGAACTTTAATAACCTTATTGCAAACAGGTTTTACAGAGAAGTGCCTTTAGTTGCAGATCCTACAGTAAAAGCAGGCATCTGGAACACCGCTGTATACGGACAAATGCAAACCAAGCTGGCTAAGGGCTTAGAGTTTACAGGAGGTTTGCGTATTGATTACAGTTCCTACCCTAAATCGCCGCTTAACCAACAGTTATTTGATGCTATTGGTGTAAGAACCGATAACAAATTAAAGCAGTTCTTAATTCAACCAAGAATCCAGTTTAACTGGGATGTTAATGAAAATCATACCGATTTTGTGCGCCTGGGTGCAGGTATCTTCGGATCTGACATTAACAACTACATGACTATTAATAACCTGACTTTTGATGGTAAACACTTTGCCACTGTTGATGTTTTTGGTGCTGATGTTCCAACCCCCAACTTTATAGGCTATAGAAATGGAACAGCACAAACCCCTACCTTACCGCTACTACAGGTGCCAACTATTAATACCTATGCACCTGATGCCAAAGTACCGATGGTGTATAAAGCCAACTTATCGTACTCCAGATTAATTACCGACAAATTAAAGGTTGGAATTACTGGCTATGCCACACTGGGTCGAAACAACTATATGTATGTAGATAGAAATATGGTAGCTAATCCTTTCTTTACCCTACCAAACGAGGGCAATAGAGGGGTGTTTGTACCAAGTATGCCAGATAATGGTACGCCAGATTGGAAAACCGGCCGTTTGACAAATAGTTTTGGTCGTGTTTTAGAATTAAATAGCCAAGGTAAAGTGAACCAGTTCGCTGTTGTTTTAGACGCAACCTGGAACTACTTTAAAGATGGAGAGATTTCAGCTAGTTACACGTGGAACGATACTAAAGATAACACCTCATATAATGGCAACGTGGCTAACACCGCCACTTTATCGTTACCCGTAAAAGACGATCCGAGAGATTTAACCAAAATGTCATACTCTGATGGCCAGTTCCGCAACAAAGTAGTAGTTTACGGAACCCTTCCAAGCTTTTACGGAGTAACTATTGCCGTTCGTTATTCTGGCATTGGAGGTACACGATACAGCTTATTATCTGGCACCAACAATAATGGTGATTTCGTAGCTACAAACGATTTGGCTTTTGTTTTCGACAGAAACAACCCTAATGTACCTGCAAATGTACGCAATGGCTTACAAGCTTTATTAGATAATCCCGAAGCCAGCCAAAGCCTGAAAGATTACATCAACAAATACTCTGGTCAAATTGCAGAGCGTAATGGTGGGATAAATGGTTTTTATGGTATTGTAGACTTAAGAATCTCTAAAAAAATAAAAATTTATAAATCGCATGCAATAGAGGTTTCGGGCGATATTTTTAATTTGGGTAACCTGATTAAGAAAAAATGGGGTGTAAACGAAACAATGGGTAACCAGGCATTATATGCATTAAATGGTTCAGCAAGAGTTCCCGCAACCGCTACCTCCCCCGAAATTCCTGCGGTTCCGAACTACGATTCAGCTACCAAATCATTCAATTACCGTGTAAACAACGCCGGTATTGTTACACCATCAGGCAATCCATGGCAGATACAAATCGGTTTACGCTACGGTTTCTAAACTACATTTAGCTAACTTTCTTAGCTTAAAGTCATAAAAAAGGGGAATGGATTTTTATCCGTTCCCTTTTTTTATGTTTGTAGATAAAACAACAAAACTTAATGGGATTATTACTCAATTACCTGAAAAGCCACAAATGGATTGTGGCCTTAGCGTTATTGCTTGCGGGTTTAAATATTGGCTTTTCTTTAATGGATCCGCTTATTACCGGAAAGATTTTAGATCGCTTCATCAACAAAAAAGACACATTAACCTATGCCGAATACCTTTGGGGTTCAGTAGGGTTAATAGGCCTCGCTATCGGGGCAGCAATGGTATCGCGTATTGCCAAAAACTTTCAGGATTACTTTACAAGCGTTATTGTACAAAAGGTTGGTGCAAAAATGTATGCCGATGGTTTGCAGCACTCGCTAAAACTACCTTATCAGGTTTTCGAAGATCAGCGCAGTGGCGAAACTTTAGGTATTTTGCAAAAAGTACGTTTAGATTCAGAGAAGTTTATCACCGCATTTATCAGCATCCTTTTTGTAAGCTTAATCGGAATGGTATTCGTAATTGTGTACTCATTTACGGTGAGCTACAAAGTTACCCTGGTTTACTTTTCAGCTATCCCGATTATCAGTTTCGTAAGCTGGTTTCTGAGCCGTAAAATCAAAACCATTCAGCGAGCCATTGTGGGCGAAACCACTGCTTTAGCCGGTTCTACTACCGAATCGTTAAGAAACATTGAACTGGTAAAAAGTTTAGGCCTGGCCGATCAGGAAATTGAACGTTTAAACAAAACCACTTACAAGATTTTAGGTCTCGAGCTTAAAAAAGTAAAGTACGTGCGCAGTATGAGCTTTGTTCAGGGTACTACGGTAAACCTGGTACGCAGTACCATGGTGCTGGTGCTGTTGTTACTTATTTTCGACAACACCATTTCTGCAGGGCAGTACCTGACTTTTTTATTTTATTCCTTCTTCCTTTTCGGACCCTTACAGGAATTGGGCAATGTAATTTTAGCCTGGAGAGAAGCCGAAGTTTCGCTGGGTAATTTTAAAAAGATTTTAAGTACACCAATTGACAAGAAACCCGAAAACCCAACTTCGATTCAAAAAATTAAAGATTTAACTTTTAATGCGGTTGGCTTTAAACACCAAACGGCGAACAGAAATGCTTTAGAAAACATTTCCTTCAAAACCCACAACGGCCAAACCATTGCTTTTGTTGGTCCGTCGGGTTCCGGAAAAACAACTTTAGTAAAACTCCTGGTTGGACTGTACCCACCAAAAGAAGGAGAAATTTTATACAATGGCATTTCGAGCAACAAAATTGATTTGGATGCCTTACGCGAAAAAATCGGTTTTGTAACTCAGGATACACAGCTGTTCTCGGGTACAATAAGAGAAAACCTGCTATTTGTAAACCCTACTGCAACCGATGAGGAATGTTATAAAGTACTAAACCAGGCTGCTTGTCAAACCTTATTGGCACGTGCCGATAAAGGTTTGGATTCGCTAATTGGCGAAGGTGGTGTGAAGGTTTCTGGTGGCGAAAAACAGCGTTTATCTATCGCCAGGGCTTTGTTACGCCAACCTGATATCCTCGTATTCGATGAGGCAACCTCATCACTGGATTCGATTACCGAAGAAGAAATAACCAAAACCATCCGCTCGGTTTCCGATTTAACAGATCACATTACCATTTTAATTGCCCACCGTTTATCGACAATTAAGCATGCCGATCAGATTTATGTGCTGGAAAAAGGCCACATTATTGAGCAGGGCAGACACGAAGAACTAATTGCACAAAATGGCTTGTACCAGGCCATGTGGCGCCAACAAATTGGCGAAAGAGTTGTTGAAGCTTAAGGAATTAAATGTTTTAAAATGTTATTAGCAGAAATCAGTAGTAATCAGGTAGCCTTATTTATAATTATACCGGCCATTTTATGGTTAGCTTTAATATTGATAGCCCTTTATCATATATCCAGAAATAGCTCGATGGGTTTTAGTGTAAAAGTACTTTGGTTCATCATTATTCTGTTGGCTCCTTTTCTAGGTTCAATTATTTACCTAATGTGGGGCAAGAATAAGCAGTTTTAAACAACTTGAATTACAGCAAAGGTCCGTGTCGCCACGGACCTTTTGTTTTTTATCGATTTCATTTATTTTTTGCCACAGATAAACGCTGATTTTACATCATGCTGTCCTTTTCATCGCCGTCATCTCAACCAGAACATAGTATAGTTGAGAGAGCTATCTCGAGGTAGATTTTCCAGACTCATTATATTATTTTGGAAATCAAGTCCAGTAATACTTAGGTCAGCTCTGGTCCCGCTGTACCTCCTGCCGGTAATTGGCTTTAAAAAACAGGTGATGCTATACCGGCATCTGTGCCATCGGGTTTAGGTGTCTAGGACAAATGGATAACCGGCATATTTTTTTTTGCGGCTGTGGGTTTTGCGTGAGGGATAGCAGTGTAAATCCTTTTTTTGATTTTTCTTCAAAAAAAGATTGAAACGAATAGAACGACCCTTGCGTAGCTTGGGGCATCCCCAAATTATTTATTACAAAACATCCCATACCGCCATGGTCCGTGTCCACACGAACCATTTCAAATATCATTAAACAACTTTAGTGGTTTGTTCGTTAATATCCTGCAAACTTAACTTCGTTAAAGATCTCGTTTTTAACCAGGTAATACCAGCAATGGCAATGGTCATACTGCCTCCAAACACAACCGCAGGCACTAAGGTTAACAGTTTAGCCGATAAACCCGACTCAAATTCACCAATCTCGTTCGAAGAGCCAATAAACATGCTGTTTACTGCCGATACCCGTCCGCGCATTTCGTCTGGTGTAAGCAACTGCATAATGGTTTGCCTGATGATTACACTCACACTATCAAATGAGCCCTCCAGAAATAAGAAGAACAGGGTAAGATAAAAATTTTTAGATAGTCCGTAGCAGATAATACTTAAACCAAAACCGGTTACGGCAATGAGCAAATTGCGCCATGGCCTACCCATCGGCGAAAAGCGGGTCATGGCCAGCATGGTAACTACAGCACCTAACGATGCTGCTCCACGCATCATGCCTAAGCCGTAAGAACCCAAATGGAAAACATCTTTCGCAAACATGGGTAACAACGCCACTGCGCCACCAAAGAATACAGAGAAAAGGTCTAAGCTCATGGCCCAAACCATCATCTTGGTTTTAAAAACAAATTGTATCCCTTCTTTCAAACTGTGAAATATATTTTCTTTAGGCACATAGGTTGAGGGATGCTTCTTGAAATTAAAAATACAGATTAAGGAAATCGAAACCAGCACAACAATAAAGCCATAAGCAGCTGTAATGCCCCATAAATAATTTACAAAGCCACCTGCAACCGGGCCAATAATAGTAGCCAGCTGCCAGCTGCTGCTATTCCAGGTTGCCGAATTTGGATAAAGTTCTTTGGGAACGATTTTAGCCATCAGCGAAAAGGTTGCAGGACCAAAAAAACCACGTGCAATACCAATGCAAAACACCAGTCCGTACATGATCAATACAATCACATCTTCTTTAAGATGAAGGTATTTACTGGTCATAATCAGCATGAGGACCGAAGCGAGCCAAACACCAGCAAAAATTTTAATCAGTAGCCCTCTCTTTTCACTTTTATCGGCAATATAACCACCATATAGCGCAATCCCGATAGCAGGAATGGCCTCACACAAGCCAACAAGACCTAGTTTTAGTGCATCGTGCGTTAAATCGTAAATATGGTAACCGATAACAACAGCCTGCATTTGGTAGGCCAATGTAAAAAAGAATCGCATGCCCAGAAAAGATCTGAACTCTTTATACCGCAAGGCGGCAAAAGGGTCGGGCTTTACGATAACGGGATTGGGGTCTGAATCTGCCACTGAAAAAAGTTTACCTGCAAAACTACGTGATGAAAATTTAAATCTGCCACCTACTTTAAATTTTATGCTGCCTCTTTTTTATTTATGAAATTACCATGGCATAAAAAATAAAGCCCGATGAGTATCAACTCACCGGGCTTCTTTAATCAGTTATGTTAATAACCTGGATTTTGCTCCAGCAGGTTATTTTTATTTATTTCATCCCTGCTAAATGGTCTGAAATAAAGTTTATTGTCCCAGCTTCTGTTCTCCTGTGCATTCTCTTCTACCGGACTATAAGTATAGTCGTAAACAGTAGGATCGTAATGGTAAGGAGCCGACATGGTTTTACCAGCTTTGAATTTACCAGTAACTTTAATATAGGTAACTTTCCTGCCCAGAGTTTCGCCTGCAATTAGCCACCTGCGTGTATCATGGTAACGCTGTTCCTCATAAGCCATTTCAATGCGGCGTTCGTGGCGGTACACTTCCCTCAACCCAGCCTGGTCGGTAGCAGTAACTGCCGGCATCCCCGCTCTAAAGCGAATTTTATTTAACCAGTTTGTAGCATTCGTTAATTCACCCAACTCAATACTGGCTTCAATGTAATTAAATACGGCTTCGGTGTATCTGAAAAATGGCCACGGAATAGTTTGAGGTGCAGAGGCATCAACAATATTTGGATCCGGATCGATAAACTTATGGTAGTAATAACCAGTCCAGCTACCATTCCAGTTTTCGATAGAGCTACCTCTTGTATCCAGTCCTTTAAAATCTGTTACACTTCCGCTGCTCAATAAATCATATATACCCGTTTGGATCTGACTGGCGGGATCTACGTTACCAGATGCTTTATCGCGCGGCTTCCATCCTGCACCATCGTATAAAATAGTAGCATAAAAACGGGGATCTCTGTTCTGATATGGGTTAGCTTTCTGAACAGGGTTGGTCCAGCTAAACTTGCTACCGTCATTCATTTCATAATCATCAACCAACAAACCTATTGGTGTGTTACCTGCCCAGTTGTGGTAACCATTTGGTCCGTTCTGCTGTGCGTGCCTGTTGTTGCTTTGGGTAATAAAATAACGGGCAAAAATTAACTCAGAGGCAGCACTTGCGTCGATACCGGGAGCCTTACTTCCGCCCCCCATAGCAATACTTTTAAAGTTTAGTTGCCCTTCTGTTGCTGTTGCCGGGACTGAAAACGTCAGTTTGTATCCGGTACCCGCATCAATTACAGCTTTTGCTGCTGTTTGTGCAAGCTTATAACGGTCTGTTTGGTTACCTGAAGCGTAAGAAAGAAAATCCAGTTTCTGCGCTGGTATTCCGGTAATTTTTGCAGTCAGCTTAGCACGATCGTGCAAGTCACTTGCGGCATAGATCAATACGCGTGATTTTAGTGCCAAAGCAGCAAGTGCATTGGTACGGCCTTTGTCTAATGTTTTACCCGCTAATAACTTATTGGCTTCATCGCAATCTTTAATAATGAAGTTGATACACTCCTCATAAGTATTGCGTTTTATGTTAAAGTTATCGGTTAATGCATAGGTTTTTGTAATAATGGCCACAGCACCATAATAGCGTACCAGTTGCTGATAAAAATAAGCCCTTAAAAAGTAGGCTTCTCCAAGCAACTGATCTTTTAATCCCTGGCTACTTAACCCGTTATCTCCGCCAACAATCCTTTCAATTGTGGTGTTACATGCCCTAATGCGGTTATACATTTGTTTGTAGGCCCAGGTATCATCTACCCAACCTAATGTTGATGGGTTAATTGTCGCATTATTAACCAAATCGATACCACGTGTAGGGTGTGTAAATAAGGCCTCATCAGAAACCGATGCCAACATTTGCTCTGAAAAACCGCCATTACCCAGTCCATTGTAAATATCGTTAACAAAGGCTTGTGCCAGCGCCGGATCTTTCCATACTAAATCTGCAGATATTTTATCAGGTGGTGCCACATCCATAAAATCTTTCTTACATGCCAATGCAAAAAAGGTGACCAAAACCAAAAGGTATAGGTTTTTATTTTGAATTATTGCTTTTATATTTTTCATCTCTTTTTCGTCGTTATTGATAAACAGCTATACATTTATTTAAAAGGCGGCTTTAATACCCATGTTAATTACGCGGGCCTGAGGATAGTACTGGCCACTTGAGTTTGTAGACTCAGGATCCCACACCTTAATTTTATCAAGGGTAAACAGGTTTAATCCGTTGGCATAAACCCTTACACTGCTCAAACCAACCTTTTCAATCCAGTTTACCGGCAAAGTATAACCTAACTCCACGTTTTTAAGTCTGATGTAATTATTGCTTCGCAACCAATAAGTATTGTTTAATGCATTGTTGCTATCGGTATAATAGGTAGCACCCCTGTTTGATAGGCGTGGATTTACCGAGCTTGGATTATCTATGCTCCAGCGGTTTAGGTACGACCATTCCAGGAAGTTACCAATGTCACCCGATTCGGTTAAGCCCACAATCTGCATCCCGCCTGTAGCCCCTTGAATAAGCACCGATAAATCGAACCCTTTGTATTGAAGGTTAAAATTTACACCACCAGTAAAAGTTGGTGTACCGTTTTTATCCAGACGGATTTTATCATCTGCATTGATTTTACCATCGCCGTTAATATCCTTAAACTTCATATCACCAGGGCGCAGATTATTGGTTAAAGCGCTATAATTTAACTTATTGGCACTAATTTCAGCTTGATCTTTAAACACGCCGTCATAATCGTATACTAACCAGGAGTTGGTAACCCTGCCGGTTGAGCGTTGCCAATCAGGAGCACCAGGGGTTTCATCCCAGAATATGATTTTGTTTTTGGCATAACCTCCGTTTACACTCACGCCGAAATTTAAATCGCCAACCTTATCATTATAACTTAATTTAAACTCGAAACCTTTATTGTTTACCTTTCCTAAGTTAACAGGTGGCAAACGGTCGGTTATACCAGAGCTTTCCGGAACCGAGCTACCTCTGCTAATCAGAATATTGGTGCGTTTATTATAGAAATAATCGAATTCTAAGGATAGCCTGTTATTCAGGAAAGAAGCGTCTAAACCAATGTTTGCATTATTGGCTACTTCCCATCCAAAATCTAAATTAGGAACCTTGCCTTCAGTAATCGATTTGGTAACCAAATCGTTGAAAATATAGGTTCCGAAATTCATTAAGCTCAGGTATTGGTATTCTTGTAAAGCGTCGCCAAAGTAGGCTTCAGCTCCCATCTGACCATAAGAAGCCCTGATTTTTAAGTTATTGATGAAACTGACATTGTTTTTAAAGAAATCTTCTTCTGATAAACGCCAGCCCAACGACACACCTGGAAAGAAACCAAAACGCCTGTTGGTTGGGAAGATATAAGAACCATCCACCCGCCAAAGAAATTCGGCCAGGTATTTTTCTTTATAGTTATAACCTGCTCTTCCGAAATAACTTAAGCGGGCTCTGTTATACAAGTTATTGGGGTCGCCGGGATTGTTACCCAACGATTGTTCTTTCTCATCTCCAGCCAATAACTCCTCAATTGCTGATGATAAAAAATATCTTCTAAATGCAGTAAAGCCATCATTTGCCACTTTTTCGCGGGTTACACCGGCCATTAAAGCAATGTTGTGGTCGCCAATTTTTTTATCATAATTAATCATTCCGGTTAAATTCGTGGCCAACTGACCTCCAGCTGTTTCTCTCAACCTTGGGTCGGTATATTGCGAACGTACCGTACCAGTTAACACCGGAGTTACACCATCAGCCTGAAAGGTTTTCTTATCCCAGTCATAAAGCGTCCATGGTAACTGCCAGTTCTTTTGCCGGCCCGAATATTTATCTATAGCTGCAGTTCCGGTAACTTTTAATCCATCTACGCCAGGTATTTTAATTTCAACCTTACCGGTAGTTTGAAAATAATCCCTCACATCTTTATTATAGCCGGTTAAATCGGTAGTAGAAACAACTGGATTATATCCATATTCAATATCTCTTCCAGGCAAACCATTTGGCCAGATCGCTATTTCAGTTGGTCGGCCGCGCATTAAAAACCTAAAAATATCACCTGCACCTACAGTCGGGAAATTACGGTCCTCTTCACGTGCATTTAAGCCTAATGTTGCGGTAATGTATTTACTTAATTTGGCTTCCAGATTAAAACGCAAATCATACTGTTTATAGCCGGTAGCAGAGTTTTTATAATATCCATCCTGATCGAGGTAACCAAGCGAAGCCAGATATTTTACATTTTCACTTCCCCCGTTAATCTGAACATTGTGTTTTTGCTGTGGCGACCAGTTTTGGAAAACGGTTTTAAACCAATCTGTATTCGGATATCTTAATGGATCTGAGCCATCACCTAATTTTCTGATTTCATCAGGTTTGTAAGCCGCATTAACTACCTTTCCTCCTGTAGAAGTATAAGTTCCGTTTGTTTTAAAACTATTCCAGGCTGCCCCCCACTCACCAGGGTTCAGATCTGAGCCAAAAATATTCAACTCATTTAATATCTCGGCATATTGGGTTGAGTTCGACATTTTTGGGGTCCGCGTTGGCTGTTGCAAACCATAACTAAAATCGTATGAGAATTGCGGTTTGCCCGATCTACCCAATTTAGTGGTGATAAGAATAACACCGTTAGCTGCCTGCGATCCGTAAATAGCAGCAGAGGCATCTTTTAAAACCGATACGCTTTCGATATCGTTCGGATTTAAACGTTCCATACCACCGGCGCGGTTCGGAATTCCGTCTATCACAATTAATGCATTGTTGTTTCCTAACGAATTGATACCACGGATTCGGATAGTAGAACCATCATATCCGGGTTCTCCACTGCCCTGTAGCGCAGTAACTCCTGGCAAACGTCCGGCCAACGAGTTGGTTAAGTTTACCGACGATGATTTGGCCAGTTCAGTTCCCTTAACTGCTGCTACTGCTCCAGATACAACGGCTTTCTTTTGAGTTCCATAACCCACTACAACAACTTCCGATAGGTTTTGATTGTTTTCTACCAGGCGCACTTTAATGCTGGTTTGGTTCTTCACTGCTACCTCCTGATCTACATAGCCTACATAAGTAAAAACCAGTATACCATCTTCAGGCACTTTAATGCTAAACTTACCTGCACCATCGGTTACAGTACTAGCTGCTCCACCTTTCAATTTAACACTTACCCCAGGTATTGGGCCATTGCCATCAGTTACCTCTCCCTTTACAATAATATCCTGAAAGGGAAATTTGTAAAGATGAAGCGGCTCTTTTTTCCGCGTTGCAGCGCTTGCAGGAGGAGAAAAAACAAGACAACTGCCGCAAAAAAGAAACATGCTACTTGTGGCAAAAGTCTTCAATAGATTTTTTTTCATAGTTTTCAATTTATTTTGGTTAGATACTGATTGTAAATATTTAATGCATTATATGTATTTATTAAACACAATATCAATGTAGACTGTTAAATACCGAAATAGATGACTAAGTAGTTAACACCATACAGGCATCCAACATCATCAATAGCAGCAAGAAACTATCGTTAACCATCCATAAACCTTCAAAAAATGCATAAAAAGCACAAAAAAGGATTTAAAGCAACTGTACATAGCCCTCCTGAGACGCGGACTTGTCAGTTTGACAATTTATATTTGGTCAGCCGCAATATAGAAAATTTAATGAATTAAGAAACGGGGTAAATTGATATTTATAAGGGATGTATTGGTAAAAACAAACCTCAAAATCTACACAAAGTAGATTAAAACATACAAACACAAAAATTGTTGTTTAATATGGCTTTCCAGACTCAAGCTTTCGGTGAAGTAACGGAGGAAGGGGATTAAATTTAAGACGGCAGTGGGATGGGCCTTTTGAAATTAGCTTATTTTATCAAAAGAGATTCCCCTTTCGAGTTTTCTCAGATAAGCTTTTAGCATTGCATTTTCGGGATTAATTAATTGCGGATCATCTTCAAATAAAGCAATTACGGTATTTCTGGCTTCACTCAAAATGATCTGATCTTTTGCCAGATCTGCAAGTTTTAAATCGAGCACCCCACTTTGCTGGGTTCCGGTAATATCACCTGGCCCACGGAGCTGCAAATCAATCTCCGAAATTTCGAAACCATTGTTGGTCCTTACCATGGTTTCTAAACGAACTTTCCCCTCTTTGCTTAACTTATTCCCACTCATTAAAATACAAAAAGATTGTTCGGCACCACGACCAACCCTGCCACGCAACTGGTGGAGCTGAGAAAGACCAAACCTTTCCGAATTTTCGATCACCATAACAGAAGCATTGGGTACATTTACACCTACTTCTATTACAGTTGTGGCTACCATTATCTGGCTTTTACCTGCTATAAACTGCTCCATTTCGA
The DNA here is from genome assembly GCF_903166585.1 of Pedobacter ghigonis. Classification (GTDB taxonomy): domain Bacteria; phylum Bacteroidota; class Bacteroidia; order Sphingobacteriales; family Sphingobacteriaceae; genus Pedobacter; species Pedobacter ghigonis. Next base: position 84,737 of record NZ_CAESCM010000002.1, on the reverse strand, counting down.
ACTGTTTATCTGCATTTGGCATTTGCCCATGCACTATGCTCATCTGGTAATCAGGCCGCGGAAACTGATAACTCAATTGCTCTATTCCTGCTTCCAGATGCAAAAGATCGAGTTTCTCACTTTCTTTTATCAGCGGATAAACAATATAAACCTGCCTGCCTTTGGCAATCTCCTGCTTCATAAAGCCGAACATCCTTAAACGTTGGCCCTCAAAAAGATGCTTTGTTTCAATAGGCTTTCTTCCGGCAGGCAATTCATCAATTATAGAGACATCCAAATCGCCATAAAGCGTCATCGCCAGGGTCCTGGGAATAGGTGTTGCCGTCATCACCAGAATATGTGGCGGAATAATATTTTTGCGCCAAAGCTTGGCACGCTGCTCCACCCCAAAGCGGTGTTGTTCATCAATAACAACCAAACCCAGGTTTTTAAACTTAACTTTATCTTCTATCAGCGCGTGGGTACCGATTAGTATATCAATTTCACCATTTTCCAGCTGTTCATGTAAAATTGTACGTTCTTTCTTTTTGGTATTACCAGTCAGAATAGCCACCTTCACCAGCTCACCAGTTACCAGTTCGGTAATGGATGCATAATGCTGGCGGGCCAAAATCTCTGTCGGAGCCATCATACAAGCCTGATAACCGTTATCATTAGCCAGCAGCATGCTCATCAGCGCAACAGCGGTTTTACCACTCCCTACATCACCTTGTACAAGACGATTCATCTGAACGCCACGCTGGGTATCAATCCGGATTTCTTTAACTACACGCTTTTGTGCATTGGTAAGCTCGAAAGGTAAAAATTCTTTGTAAAAACGATTCACTTTCTCACCAACTTTATCAAAAGTTGCTCCTTTAAATTTTAGCTGGCGAAGTTGTTTGTTATGCAAGAGCTGAAGTTGAATAAAGAATAATTCCTCAAATTTCAAGCGTCTTTCGGCTGCATTTAAGTCCTTTTGGTTTTTGGGGAAATGAATATCCAGCAACGCCTTTCTTTTATCAGGCAACTGATATTTATCAATAATGTAGGGCGGTAAATTTTCAGTCACCTGCTGAATTACCTGATCAAGCAACCCTGCAATTAACCGCTGAATACCTTTTGAATCGAGATTGAATTTTTTTAGCTTTTCTGTAGAATTATAAACGGGCTGTAAAGTTAAATTCCCTCTGCCAACTGGCTTATTTTGATACAGCTCCATTTCGGGATGGGAAATGCTAAAAGTACCATTAAAGAATGTTGGCTTCCCAAATGCAACATAAGCAGTACCCACGTTAATGTTATCATCAACCCATTTTAAGCTTTGGAACCAAACCAGTTCCATAATTCCTGTTTCATCTTTAAAAACAGCAACAATCCGCTTTGCCCTTTTATCGCCGATTACCTTTTTGCCAATTACCCGGCCAACAATTTGAATATACTGCGAATCAATGTTGATTTGATTGATCTTAAAATACTTGGTACGGTCGATATAGCGAAAGGGATAATGTGCCAACATATCCTGAAAAGTAAAAAGACCTAAATCTTTTTTCAAAACATCGGCACGACTAGGCCCTACGCCTTTTATAAATTCAACAGGAGTATCTAAAATCGAATTGAACAAAATTGATTATTGTTTCTTGTAAACTATGTTTTTTAGTAATTGCGCATTAAAAATAACGATAGACAATAGCAAAAGCAAATAGGCAAAAAGCTGATGGCTATCTATCTCTTCCTTGAAATAGAAAAATGCAACCGCAAAAGCAACAATAGGATTAAGATAAATTAATATACCCAACGCCGATGAGGGCATTCCCAACAGCGCATAAGAATTTAAAAATAAAGGTATAATGGTAAATACAATAGCAATTAAAAAGATATGCGACCAAAAGATTGTTTCAGTTGGAAACGGATCTGAATTAACCAGATACATCGGTAGCATCATTAAGCCCGACAAGACTAATTGTACACCCAGAAAATTAAATTTATCTACCCCCTTAATTACTTTTAAAACAATTACATAAACAGCATAAAATGATGCGATTAAAATAGCCCAAAGTACCTCGTGCAGGGAACCTGTTGCCAGAAGGAGGATACTGATTAGTGCAACAATGAGCGCAATGATTTTTTCTCTGCTTAAATGCTCTTTTAAGACAACAAAACCACAGAGGGCTGTTAACAGTGGGCAAACCATATAAGCAAAGGCAGCTGCCTTTAAACTCACGCTATTTACCGCATAAATGTAAGTAAACCAATTTCCTGTAATTAAAAAAGCTGCAAGTAGAGTTAATAAAAACAACCTGATTTTTTTAGACCTAGGGATGCTTTTAAGAAAAGTAAGGTCATTCTTGAGTGCAGCCCTCCTAAACAGAACTATGGTAGCCCATACCATTAAGATGGATATAAATATCCTGTAATATAGAATTTCTTGCGGCGGAAAGCCTTTTATGTTACGTAAAGGGATTGACATTGTTCCCCATATAATGTAAGGAACAATGCCAGCAATAAAATATTTGCTTTTGCCTGCAGCCAAAATTATCCTACAATGGCAATCACAGAAATTTCTACGTTTACGTTTTTAGGCAATACAGAAACCTGAACAGTTTCGCGGGCAGGGAAATTAGCTGAAAAATACTGACCGTAAACTTCGTTCACCTGAGCAAAAGTGTCCATATCGCTTAAAAAGATGGTCGATTTTACTACATGATCAAAAGTTAATCCTGCTTCGAGTAGCACAGCCTTAAGGTTACGCATTACCTGGTGTGTTTCTTCTTCGATACTGCCAATATTTAATTCTCCGCTTTCAGGGTTAATGGCTACCTGTCCAGATACGAATAAAAAGTTTCCGGCTTGTACAGCCTGACTATATGGTCCAATGGGTGCTGGAGCATTTGTAGTTTTAATAATTTGTTTCATAAGTTTTTTTAAGATTACTTAGCAAGCCATTGAATTAGCTTGTAAATGATACCTGCGAGAAAAATAGATATGGCCAATGCATTAATAAAATGCATAATCCTAATGTTGACATTGGTTGGCCTGTTGGGATCCTTTTTTCGAAAGAAGTACATAGTACAAATTTAGCGAAAAAGCACAACACAGAAAACTAAACGGCATAAAAAAAGTCCCGATTTGCATCGGGACTTTCTTAAAATTTTATATTGAAATACTAGTTTCTAGCAGTTTCAACACGACGGTTTTGGATACGACCTTCTTCAGTATCGTTAGAAGCAATTGGGTTAGCTTCGCCATTACCTTTAGTAGCAACTTGACTAGCGTTAACGCCAGAGTTTACTAAGTAAGTTTTAACAGAGTTAGCTCTGTCTTTAGATAATTTCAAGTTATATGCAGCAGTACCTTCGCTTGAAGCGTAACCATTTACAGTTACTTTACCACCGTTTTCACGTAACACTGAAGATAATTTATCTAAAGTAGGGTAAGACTCAGTTTTTAAAACTGAAGAGTTGAAATCGAAACCGATTTTCTCAAAACCAGTTACGTTAGATGCAGGAGTTTCAACTGGAGCTGGTTTTGGAAGAGGACAACCTGAACCATCAACAGCAGTACCAGCAGGAGTACCTGGGCATTTATCGAATTGATCAGCAACACCGTCACCGTCAGTATCTTTTTTCAAATCTTCAACAGATTTCTCAACAGCAGAAACACGGTTTTTCAATGCTTCAACTTCTTGACGTAAAGTTGGATCTTTTAACTCATCGTACATAGTAGCTAATGGGTTAGTCCACTCTAAGCTTGGTTTTGCAGAAGAACCTAAAGAGAATTCTAAACCAGCGTAACCGTAAGAGAATTTATCTTTAGTTTGACCTTTTGCATAAACTCCATCTAAGTTATCAGCATCAACAAAGTTCATAGTGTAACCTAAGTTAAAGTTAACACGCTCAGAAACTTTGAATTTAACACCAGCACCAACTGGAATATAGAAACCTTTTACGTAGTCTTTAGCATCGTGTTTGTCATCAGCAGGACCAGTAGCTTTACCTTTCCAGTCGATTACACCTGAAGTAGTAGTTACTTTAGGAGCGTAAGCCAACATACCAGCACCAGCTGTTAAGAAGAAACCTACAGAGTTTTCACGACGTAAGAAATCGATAGAACCTAAGTTTACAACACCACGTAAATCTACTGCATATTGTAATTGAGTTTCGAATTCTTTAACTGTTGAAGTGATACCGTCGTTGTTACCTGAAAGTTTACCACGAGTTCCGTTTAATTCTAAACCGAAAGAGTGACCTAGTTGTTTACGGATATTTAAACCGTAACCTAAGTTAGCATCCCATTTGTTGAAGTCGTTAGAACCACCGATAGCTACAACTGGCATTAAAACACCACCGTGTACACCGATAGACCAAGTTCTGTACTGACCTCTACCGCCAAATACCTTGACAGCAGAAGAGGTTGCAGGAGCATCTTGAGCGACAGCAAGAGAAGCAACTCCTGTTAATGCCACTAAAGAAAGCGCAACACTTTTCTTTAAAGTAGAATAATTCATAATCTTTTTCTTTTTTAAGGGTTAAACAATTTAATTGATTAATTTTTTAGTAATCGCAAAATTAAACAAAATTTTAAATTTTCAAACTTTTATACAAACTCCGTTCCAAACTTCACAGTCAATGATGATTTTCTTACATTTGGCCGTTTCCAGTATAAAAATACCAATTTCATGAAATATCCTACTATTGATCAGTCTTTATTTATTTTAAACAGAAAAAACTTCAATAAACACTTAAAAAACAATTCGTTAGCTATATTCAACGCTAGTGATGAATTTCCCAGAAGCGGCGATCAGAACTTTGTTTTTAAGCAAAATCCTGATTTATTTTATTTATCTGGAATTGATCAGGAGCAGACAATATTGTTGTTATACCCCGATTGTCCTAATCCTTTGTACAGGGAAGTCCTGTTTTTAAGACAGACCAACGACCATATTAAAGTATGGGAAGGATACAAGTATACCAAAGAGCAGGCTAAAGCTGCATCCGGCATCCAGGCTATTTACTGGCTGGAAGATTTTGACAACATTTTACACAGTATTGTTAACTATGCCGATCATATTTATTTAAACACAAATGAAAATGACCGCTATTCGCCAGAAGTGCCATATCGCGATTTGCGTTTCATTGAAAAAATAAAATCGAAATATCCGCTGCATCATTTTGAGCGTTCGGCACCGATTATGAGAGGACTAAGGGCAGTTAAATCTGATGTAGAAATTGAGCTTACCAAAAAAGCATGTGGAATAACCCGCGATGCCTTCGTAAGGGTGTTGAAATTTACAAAACCCGGCGTAAAGGAATATGAAATCGAGGCAGAAATTATCCACGAATTTATTCGCCAGGGAGGCACTGGGCATGCTTATACTCCTATTATCGCTTCCGGCCATAATGCCAATATCCTTCACTATAACGACAATAACCAAACCTGCAAAGATGGAGATGTAATTCTTTTTGATTTTGGCGCAGAATACGCAAATTATAATGCAGATATGAGCCGGTCGATTCCGGTTAACGGTCATTTTACCAAACGACAAAAAGAGGTTTATAATGCGGTTTTACAGGTAATGAAAGCGTCTGTTAATTTAATTGGTGAAGGAATAGTATGGAATAATTACCACGAACAGGTTGGGGAAATTATGACACAACAACTGATTAAACTGGGATTAATTACTGCTGAAGAAGTAAAAAACCAAAACCCTGCATGGCCGGCTTACAAAAAATACTTCATGCATGGTACTTCACACCACCTGGGTATCGATGTACACGATTTTGCTGGCAGATATACACCATTTGCTGCAGGAAATATATTAACTGTTGAACCAGGCATCTACATCCCCGAAGAAGGTTTAGGTATCCGTTTAGAAAACAACATCCTCATTACAGCCAACGGGAATATAGATTTAATGGCCGATATTCCGCTCGAAGCAGAAGAGATAGAAGATATTATGAACAGTTAATTCAGTTCGCAGTTTTTAGTTAACAGTTTACCTTTCCAAGTTAACCCTTGTTAAAGCTATCTGCAAAGCGATAAATATTAAAATCACCTTGTAATAAGGCTGCCTGGATTTTTTCAAGCAGCCTTACTTTATCTATATGCTGCATTTTTTGATGCTGAATAATTTTCCAGGCTTTTTCTGCGAATAAGAGTGCTCTTTTATTATTGTCAAAAATTGTCGGTTGCGCTATCCATTCACATAAAGCATCAATACCCGTATTTTTATCGGCAACAGTTTTTAAAACCGGGATTGTTTTAATGCCCTGATGCACTACTTTCTTCAAATTATTTGCAAAAGTATCGGCTCCTTCCCGATCAGCTTTATTAACCACAAAACAATCTGCAATTTCCATTAGTCCTGATTTGATGTTCTGAACTTCATCTCCCGATTCGGGCACCAGTACTACAACAGTTTTATCGGCCAGGCCGGCAATCTCTACTTCCGATTGTCCCACACCAACAGTTTCAATAATGATCAGGTCAAAATTCGAAGCCTTTAAAACATCTACCATCTCAATGGTTTTTGCAGAAATCCCACCCAGTGCTCCGCGTGTAGCCAGCGAACGGATAAATACATTAGGCTTATTAAACTGGCTTGCCATCCTGATGCGATCGCCAAGTAAAGAGCCGAAATTAAACGGAGAAGTAGGATCAATGGCCAATATGGCAATGCGCTTCCCCGCAGTAGTAAAATGGTTGGTAATGGCATTCACCAAAGTACTTTTACCGGCTCCGGGAGGGCCTGTAATACCCAAAACAGGAACACTAACATGACTATCCAAACCTTTTAAAATCGCAGCCGATGGCTCAATATCATTCTCAACAAGGGTTAAAGCCCTTGCCAGAATCCGGTAATTGCCAGCCTTTACTTCGTTTAAAATGGATAGATGCGTATTCATCAATAAAACTATCTTTGTACAAATAAACAAAAATTATTAGCCACAAAAGGCCATCAACAACAAAACTGAATGAAAGTAACCGGCTTTACCTTTTTACGAAATGCTATTGTTAACGATTACCCAGCAAGAGAAGCTATACTTTCTGTACTCCCTTTGTGCGATGATTTTATTGTTGCCCTAGGAAATTCTACCGATGAAACTGCTGAAATGGTTAAACAGATCGACCCCGAAAAGATCAGAACAATTGATACCGTTTGGGATGATAGCATACGCGAAGGCGGACGTGTTTTTGCCGATGAAACCAATAAAGCACTTGCTCAAATCCCTGCAGATACTGATTGGATGATCTATATTCAGGGAGATGAAGCCATTCATGAAGAATACTTACAACTGATTAAAAAGGAAATGGAGCAGGAGCTCAACAATCCAAATGTTGAGGCCCTTCTTTTAAAATATAAACACTTTTACGCTTCTTATGATTACCTGGCCGAATCGAGAAGATGGTATAGAAGGGAGGTTCGGATAATCAAAAACCTTCCTGGAGTGCGTTCTTATCGCGATGCCCAGGGTTTCAGGATTAACGATAGAAAGTTAAAGGTTAAATTAATTGATGCTTACATTTATCACTATGGTTGGGTAAAACCGCCAAAAGGCTTGCAGGGCAAGGTTCGTAACTTTAATCAGTTTTATCAAACACCAGAGTGGATTGAAGAAAATTATCCCGTTCAGGATACTTATGACATGCACAATGCCGATCGGTTGGTTCATTTTAAAGGAAGCCATCCAAAAGTAATGCAATCAAGAATTGCAGCAGCAAACTGGAAATTCGATAAAGACCTGACCAAAGAAACGCCAAAAATGAATTTCAGGAGAAAAGTGCTGCAAAAAATTGAAGACCTAACCGGGTTGCGCCTGTTCGAATACCGGAACTATAAAATTGTTAAGTAGATGCAGAAAAGCGTTTCCATCGTCATCCCCAATTATAATGGCAAGCACCTGCTCGAAAAGTACCTGCCTTCGGTTTTTACAGCGGCCCAAAATGCCCGAATCGAATTTGAAGTTATTGTTATCGACGATGGCTCTAAGGACGATAGCCTTTCATTTATCAGTACGAATTATCAGCAGGTAAAGCTACTCGTTAACGATAAGAACAGAGGTTTTTCTTATACATGCAACCACGGCATACGCGAAGCGAAATATGAATTAATCTTATTGCTAAACTCCGACGTTAAACTTACTCCAGATTATTTTGAACATCAATGGAAGTATTTTAGCAAGCCAGATACTTTTGGGGTAATGGCCCGCATCATGAGTTTTGATGAAACCAGAATAGAAGATGCCGCCCGTTTATTGTATTACGGAGGATGCAGAATAAAAGCGAACAAATTTTATTATAGCGAAAATCAGTCTGACGAAGAAGTTTATACTGCCTACCTTTCGGGTGCCAATGCCTTAGTTGATGCAAAAAAGCTAAAAGAACTGGGTGGTTTCGATGAAATTTATTCACCTTTCTCTTCCGAAGATTTTGATTTAAGTCTCCGGGCATGGCAATTGGGCTGGAAATGTTATTATGAACATCAGTCGGTCTGTTTTCACCATGTTAGCGGAAGCACTAAAACGCAGATCAAATCCAATTTCATCAAAAAGATCTATTATCGTAACCGGTATATCCTTCAAGGCATACACCTGCATGGGGCCAGAAAGACTTTGTATCCGCTACAACAAATCTTCACTGAACTAATTCCAAAACTATTAACCGGAAAAACCTGGGTTTGGAGCAGCTATCGCGATTATTTAACACATAAACCACATATTCTGGCAAGCCGGGAAAGATTAGCTAGACTAAAACAGAAACACCAATCGTTATTAAAAATCGACGATGTGATAAAAATTATTAACCAATCTATTATCAGCAAGAAAATTAAGCGATTGTAATTTTAGCGGCTTTAAAAGCCTTATTATGCAAAGGTCTCTTTGAAAAACGTACATTTGCTGAGTTTTAATTAGATTTTTTTGGAGGTGTTTCTGATCATCCTCCATTTTACATATTCCATTTTTCACATAAAATGAAGACATACTTTCGTTTATTATCTTTTGCCAAACCCATAGAAAAATTTGCAATACCTTATATTATTGCAACACTTTTCGCTATTATTTTCAATACCTTTCTGTTTACTTTACTGGGGCCGCTTATGCAGGCTTTATTTTTGGGCAAAAGTGTTACCAACTTAAAGTCTGATAAAGCTACAGACTCACTAAATTTTCTCGGAAAGTTTAACGATTATATGGATACGGTAATTGCGCATGACAAAATACACGCACTACAAATTATCTGTATAGTTATTGTCGCTACAGTATTCTTATCCAATTTATTTAGGTATTTCTCTCAGCGTTTCATGGAAGATTTACGTGTGCATACCTTATTAAACTTAAGAAAAACAGTATTTAACAATGTAATGAATTTACAAGTTGGCTACTTTAACAATGAACGTAAAGGCGATATTATTTCGAAGGTAGCATCTGATGTTCAGGTAGTTCAATTTACAGTTACCAATACCTTACAAGTTGTTTTTAAAGAACCACTCCAGCTTATTTTCTTTGTTGCGGTTTTAATCTCCATCTCGCTAAAATTAACATTATTTTCATTGCTTGTTATCCCGGTTTCAGGGTTTATTATCAGTAAAATAGTTAAACGATTAAAACAGCAAGCAACCCAATCGCATGAATCCTTTGCTAAAATGATTGGATTTTTAGATGAATCACTTAGTGGAATAAAAATTATCAAAGCTTTTAACGCCACCAACAGGATGAAAGAGAAGTTTCATGATGAAAATAAATTCTATTCTTATTTAAACAGGAAGATGGCCAGAAGACAACAATTAGCCTCTCCTGTTTCGCAGACATTGGGCGTGCTGGTAGTTGTTTTCATCTTAATATATGGCGGAACTTTAATTTTGAGTGGAAAAGGTGATCTTGAAGCCGCAGATTTCGTAGTTTACCTTGCCACATTCTCTCAGGTAATGCAACCGATTAAGGCTTTAACAGATTCTTTTAGCGGGATTCATTCCGGAATTTCTGCAGGCGAACGCGTTTTAGATTTAATTGATACCAAACCGTTACTGGTTAACTCGCCTGATGCAAAAGTACTTGGAGACTTTAACCATGCCATAAACTTTAAAGATGTATCTTTCAGTTATGGCGAAAAACAGATTCTGAATGGAATTAACTTTGACATTGAAAAAGGAAAAACCGTTGCGCTTGTAGGGCCATCAGGAGGTGGAAAAAGTACGCTAATGGATTTAATTCCACGTTTCCACGATCCTAAATCTGGATCCATTTTAATTGACGGGCATGATTATAAAAGCCTTACCGCTGAAAGCATCAGGGCACAAATGGGAACAGTAAATCAGGAATCGTTTCTGTTTAACGATACTATTTTTAACAATATTGCATTTGCCAATCCGAATGCTACGATGGAAGAAGTAGTAGCCGCAGCAAAAATCGCCAATGCGCACGATTTTATCGAAAATACAGAAAATGGTTATCAATCTTTTGTAGGCGACCGCGGTAATAGGCTTTCTGGTGGTCAGCGTCAGCGCGTTTGTATTGCCAGGGCTGTATTGGCCAATCCGCCAATTATGCTATTGGATGAGGCTACATCTGCATTGGATACTGAATCGGAAAAACTGGTTCAGGAGGCCCTCAATAATTTAATGAAAAATCGCACCTCAATTGTAATCGCGCATCGCTTAAGCACAATACAGCACGCTGATAAAATTATTGTGATAGATAAAGGCAGTGTTGTAGAAACGGGTAGTCACAACGAATTAATGGCCACCAATGGTTTATACAAACGTTTAATTGATATGCAGGCCTTTACAGATTAATTCTATGAGTACAGCCTTAAGTATAGCCCGATCAATCTCCTCCCCTGCCTACGAATACGAATATTCGATATGTACACTCGTAACCAGAAAGGCAGAGTATGAAGAAATGTTAGATTCATTTCTGAGCAAAGGATTTGATGAAAAAGGCTGTGAGTATTTGTTTATCGATAATACAGAAGGATCCGGATTTGAAGCTTTTAAGGGCTTAAATGAATTTCTACAGCAGGCAAAGGGCAAATACATCATCCTGTGCCATCAGGACATTATCATACACGATCACGACAGGAAACATTTATCCGAACGGATCCTCGAGATCGAACAAAACGATCCCAATTGGGCTATATTGGCCAATGCCGGGGGCATAAACCTTAAATGGATTGCCACCAACATCACGCAGGGATCGGGTAAAGTAATTAAGGAACCTAAATTGCCCTTAAAAACAAAAACAGTTGATGAGAATTTCATGGTCGTTAAAAACAGTGCTAACCTTGCACTTTCGCATAACTTATCAGGTTTTCATATGTATGGCCCTGATTTATGTTTAATAGCCGATGTTTTGGGCTTTAGCGCTTATGTAATCGATTTTAACATCATACATAAAAGCAACGGCAATCCTGATGAATCCTTCCTTAGATTGAGAAAGGCATTTATTAAAAAGTATAACCACGCTTTTAGAAGTCGTTTTATGACGACAACCATTACACGTTACTATTTATCAGGTAATTGGTTTACGGCCTGGTTTTATAATTTACAACCTATAAAATTTTTCGTCAGGCAGTATTATAAAGCCTTTAAGCCAAAGAAATTATATGTACTAGAGGTTAAAAAAGATGCTTAAAATAAAAAAAGATTCAACCATATATATTTTCTGTGCACCGAATTTTGCAACCGGCGGTCCAGAGGCCTTGCATCAATTGGCATATCAGCTTATTAAAATGGGCATGGACGCGAAAATGTACTATTTTCCGGTTGTAAATCCTCAGGAAGATCCGGTTCATCCATTTTATAAAGGCTATAACGTTCCTTACGTTACAGCGCTCGAAAACTCGGCATCCAATTTCCTGATCTTACCAGAAACTTCACCCGAAATTATTTTCAAAAAGGAGTTTAGCAATATTAAAAAGGTAATCTGGTGGTTAAGCGTTACCAATTATTACAAAATGCTGGCCCCCGTAATAAGAAGAACTAGGCGTAAACCTTCTTATTGGTTAAGAAAGTTATATAATCCCATCGAGTTTGCAACTTTGGAAAAACTAAAACAGATGGATGTTGCCAATATCGGGCATTCTTATTTTTCTATGGATCACCTGGCCAAAGCCGGAATAAAACCAATTGGCCAAATATCCGATTATATGAACCACCAGTTCTTTAAGCGGGTAGATAATCAGATCGCAAAAGAAAATATCATTATTTATAATCCGGTAAAAAACGGCGAATATTTGCAGAAGATTATAGCCAAAACCCCTAACCTTAAATGGATTGCATTAAAAGGGTTAACTCCAGAAGAAGTAGCAGATCGGATGAACAGGGCAAAACTTTATGTTGATTTTGGTTATCACCCTGGCAAGGAAAGAATGCCAAGGGAAGCCTGTATTATGCGTTGCTGTATGATTATTGGACGGGAGGGGTCGGCTGCCTTTGATGAGGATATGCCAATCCTGAATAAATATCGCTTCCATAAAACCGACGATAATATCGATGCAATTATAGAAACGATAAATACCTGCTTAAATAACTACGACGAAGAAATTAAGAACTTTATGCCCTACCGCGATGCACTTTACCGGGAGGAGCAAGAATTTGAAGCTGCAGTTAAAACTGTTTTCATACATGCTTAAATCCATTTCTGCCAATGAAACCGCTGATTTCGATAGCACTATGCACCTACAACGGAGCTAAATACCTGCATGAGCAGTTAACAAGCATCTTAAACCAAACCTATAAAAATATTGAGGTTGTTATAGTTGATGATGGTTCAACAGACGATACCATAAGTATGTTAAAAACCTTTGAAAAATCCTACCCTCAAATTAAATTATATCAAAACGAGAAAAATCTAGGTTTTAACAAGAATTTTGAAAAAGCAATAGCCCTAACCACAGGCGATTACATCGCAATCAGCGATCAGGATGATATATGGGAATTAAATAAACTGGAACTCTTGCTTAACCACATCGGAGAAAACTGGCTTATTTTTTCCAATTCGGTATTTGTAGATGAGCAGAATAATCTTTTAGATAAAACATTGCTTCAACAAAATTTTGAGCTTGGTAAGAGAGATTTCAGGAGCTTACTTTTTTATAACTTTGTTACTGGCCATACTGTGCTTTTTAAACGCACCTTAACTACCTATATATTACCAATTCCTAATGAGGGTTATTATGATTGGTGGATGGGCTTCATTGCATTATATCACCAAAAAATTGCTTATCTAAATAAAAATCTAACGCGGCACAGAATCCACAGCAGTTCTGTGATGAATAAAGAAGAACAGGCCAATTCCGAGAAACAAAATGAGGCCCGTTTTTTAGAAAAAACAAAAAATCTGGAAATTTTAAAAGATTATGCAAACCTTAGTACAGAAGATAGACAGCTTATTAATGGATTATATAAAAGCTTTACAAAAAAGAGCAGATACAATACATTTCTGGTCGCTCAGATGATCAAAAATTACCCATATTTTTTCCCCGATTTAAAAAAGAGAAATCTTATCAGCCGATTTAATTTCGCTTTAAAAATGGGACATTAACATCAATAGTTTATGCAAAATTCTACCAGCAAAAATAACCTGAAGGCCATAGCGCTTTACCTGCCACAATTCCACCCTTTTAAAGAAAATGACGAATGGTGGGGAAAAGGATTTACAGAATGGACGAACGTTACCAAATCGAAACCAAAATTCAAAGGGCATTATCAACCCCATCTGCCAACAGATTTAGGCTTTTACGACCTTAGGTTATTAGATACCATGATTGAACAGGCTGCCCTTGCAAAAGCTTATGGGGTTTATGGTTTCTGTTTTTACCACTACTGGTTTAATGGAAAACTTTTAATGGAAAGCCCATTAGAACAAATGTTAAAATCGAAAAAACCTGATTTCCCTTTTTGTTTATGTTGGGCGAATGAAAACTGGACAAGACGCTGGGATGGATTGGAAGCAGATGTTTTAATTAAGCAGGAATATGACTTAAAAGACGACCTTGAACATATCCAATACCTGATGCCATTTTTCAAGGATGAGAGATATATCAAAATTGATGGTAAGCCCGTTTATTTAATGTATCGGTCAGAACTTCATCCAAATATCAATGAGGCAGTAAAAATATGGCGGGAAGAGGCAAAAAAAGCTGGTTTTGAAGACCTCTACCTGATCAGGGTAGAAAACTTCAAGAGAGATTTCGATCCTAAAGGCCATGATTTTGATGCCAGTATGGAATTTGCACCCGATTTTTCAATCCCTTTACAGAAATACAGTAAAAAAGAACCGGTTAACCATTTTTTCAGAAAACTACTTCACAAAACCGCAATAAAGGAGAATGGCCTGCTTGCCAATAAAGTATTCGACTATGAAGAAATAGTTGATAAAATGGAGAAAAAAGCGCCCAAACCCTATAAATACTTCCGTTCTATTTTTCCGAGCTGGGATAATTCGGCAAGAAGGGCTAAAGATGCAACTGTTTTTGTAAACTCAAGTCCTGATAAATTCCAGGAATGGGTTACAAAAACTGCCCAATATACTAATGAGCATTTTAATGGCGAAGAGCGATTATTTTTTGTAAACGCCTGGAACGAATGGGCAGAAGGTTGTCATTTAGAACCCGATCAGCAATATGGTCACCGTTATTTACAGGCGTTAAAAAACGGACTGGAATCCGCATAACCCGAAACATAATAATTTAAAAATACCGGTGATCGATCCGGAATAATATTAACTTACACTATCCAGTATATTTTCCAAAATCGACACCTGTTTTTTTACTTCATAACCAGAGGCTTGCCGCTTTATTTCTTCTACGTTAAACCTTTCGGGGTTATTTTTAACCGCCATCATGGCTTCTGCTAAATCTTTTGCCCTCCATGAATCTACAACAATCCCGGTGTTCTCTTTTACAAATTCGCTGATTCCTCCAGAATTAAAACCAACAATTGGCTTGCCCAGCGATGCCGCTTCTAACATTACCAAAGGGAATGAATCTTCCCTCGACAATAATAAAAAGCCATCGGCAGAATTAAGGTAGTTATAGTATTCTGTACTCTGCGCACCCAAAAATTTAACTCTACCAGGATATATATTTTCAACTGCCTTTTTAGCATAATAGTATATTCCGGTATTTTCCTCTCCGCCAATCCAGATAATTTTTATATCCTCTGGAAGTTCCCGGAGTAATAAAACCAAAAAATCAACCCCTTTTATCAAAGATGTTTTACCAGAAATTGCCCAAACAAAATCCTGATCCTTAAAACCAGTATTTGCTTTTACTTCCTCGGCAGTTTTTGTACAAACTATTTTAGATTTATCGATAAATCCATACAGCAAGTTCACATCAGGCCTACCCATATTACTAATCTTTTCGCATACAGCTTCCGAACAGCCAATTAAAGCTGCTGATGAAGATACAATTGTTTCTAAATCGGTATAAGAAACAAAGTTATAAGCTAATGGTAACTCATGCGCATGCGTGATCACTTTAACCCCCAATTTCTTCGCTATTGGATAAACCTCAGGAATTACAATCGTGTTTACATACCAAAAATCCACTTTGTTTTTTTTATGTATCTGGCTTAGCTGATATGCTAAAGAATCTATTTTAAAGATCTTTAAAATAGACCTCAAAAGCCTTAAAGATCTTTTCGGATTTTTTTTATAGGGTAAGAAATGTTTAATTTCACCAGGCAGTTCATCAACAAGCACACCTTTATCTTTGGTAAATAAAAGGGGCAAAAACTTCTCTTTGTTTAAATTGGTTAAAGAGTACCAAAGCAACATTTCTGAACCTGTTCTACCTAGGTTATGCGTTATAAACAATATTTTCTTCATCTAATCTCCGTTATAAAAGTAACCTTATTTTTTTTACAGGATATGCAAATTAAAGCATAAATAATGTAATTGCATTTACACCACACTAGTTTGTTGGTATATTTGGAACTAATTACTTAAGTTCAAATTTATCTATTTTGCAAATAATGGGACAACCAAAAATAACTGTATTTATGGCTGCTTACAATCAGGCAGATTTTATCAAACATTCCATAAATAGCATATTAATCCAAAGTTTCCCTGATTTTGAATTGATTGTTGTAGATGACGGTTCTACTGACGATACTGTTTCGATTGTTAAATCATTTAATGATGAAAGAATAAGACTGATACAGAATGAAGGTAATAAAGGCTTGATTTATACAAGAAACCTCTTGTTAACTTTGGCCAAGGGCGAATATATTGCGATATTGGATGCAGATGATATTGCTTATCCCAATAGACTTAAACTTCAGTACGAGTATCTTCTGGCTAATCCAGATGTAGTACTATGTGGTGGTCATGCAGCGATAATTAATGAGCACAGCGAAAAAAAAGGAACAAAACTAATGGTACCGATAGATAATACGGTTGATTTATTTATGTTGTTTGGAAATCCTTTCGTTAATTCTACAACGATGTTTAAAACCAATGTTTTTACCGAACTTGGGGGTTACCAAAACTATACAATATCCGAAGATTTTGACCTCTTTATACGAATGGCAGAGAAGTATCAGGTTGCAAACCTGAATGAAACACTTGTCGATTATCGTATCCATAGCAATAATACCTCTTCATTAAACCTAGATATAAGACTCGCAAATGAGAGAAAAATTATCGGTAGTATGCAAGAGCGTATTGGCTTAACCAATCATCCAAAGTGGATTAATTTACATGTTGAATTGTTTAACTGGAGTCTCAGCAAAACACACTTAGGTGATTATTTAAACCTGTTCCATGAGCTTAAATTAGCTAACAATATTTCTAAAAGATATAACCCAGAACGATTTAATCGTTTTCTGTTTAATAAATGGATAGAGATTTTAATATCTGACCAGATTAATGGTCTGAACTTAAAATGGTACTTTAAAACCGAGATATTCGAAAGGAACTATTTCAATTTTAAGAAATTTAGAAGGGCAGCAAAAAACAGTCTTAAACAAATTTTAGACTAGATTACTGCCCAACAGTCCATTTCATTCTGGTTTTGATAAGTACTGCAGATAATAAATAGCTGATAGAATAAGCTATTAAAAATCTAAAGACTAACAATCCTGTATTTTCGTAAACATTATAATGTTCCACATCTAATTTTAATGGCTGAAAAATTAAAGGCAAAAGTCTTTCGATTACAATACTATGCAACAGATATATCCCAAATGTAGTTTCGCGAGGTTTAAGGCGATCAAGTACCTTAATACTTCCTATTTTAAGTAAAACTCCAAAGGCTACAAATGAATAAATAATATTTGTTATACGAAGCGTATTGTAAGCATCTTTACTTCCCAATTTAATAAGGATTACAGATTCTCCAATGCCCAGCGCAAAGGTTAATACTAAACAAAATATCCAGATTAACCATGGTGTTTCTTTTACAAACTTCTTTACCTCTGCATAATATCTGTTTAAGTATACACCAAGCCATAAATAGAACACAAAGCCAAAAAGAGCAGAAGTATGCGTGGTTTCAAACCACTTAAAATATAAATTCACACTATACACAAGCGAAATCAGTCCGAAAAATACCCCAAGCCAATACTTATAAAGATATTTTTTAAATACGAGCAATAAGGTAATACAGATTAAAAAATTAAGGATAAACCAATATAGGCTAAAGAACAATACCCGGTAAACAAAATCTGAGATATAAGCCCAGAAATTGGTAAACATTAAGCCACCATCACTTCCTTTAAGAAAAGCAACGCACCTATCCAGCATCGTAATGGCAATAAAGATAAACATCCAAAAAAGCCACGGACTTACTGTATTTTTGAATCTGTTCTTTAGATATTGGCCTGCCGAATATTCTTGAAATTTATGGTTTATCAGGAAACCTCCTATCAAAAAAAATGCTACAGTAGAGAACTTAAAAAACTGTATAACTCCTGCTTCCACAATGGTATCCCCCATCGTATTATACATAGGAGCCTGAACAATGTGGCTATGCTCAAATACAATACCCATCATGGATATGCACCGGATGGTATTAACAAAATCAAAATTCTTTTTTACAGGCGTAGCTTCTTTCTTTACTTCAATATCCATTAAATATGTCTTGGTAGATGAACTGGCAAATATCCGCTAAAAAAAAGAGTCTAGAATTAACCCCGGACTCTTTTAACATTTATGTACGTAAAATATTACAGTCATTGATTTCGTTTTCTGTATCTTTTCTTAATCATATTTACTGGAGCATTTCCATTTGTTAAAATTAATGAAGTAGATTTTGCCATATCGCAACTTGATAAAATTGCTGAATTATACAATATCCCGATTCATCAGATAATCATTCAATCAGATTTCCAAAAAGAACAAACAATTGCTCTCCACAACAAAAAAGGGCATCAATATTATTGATGCCCTCGTTTATAATTTGAAGAAAACTGATTACAGCTTTCTTGCTACTTCTACTTGTTCGTAGGCTTCAACGATATCGCCAACTTCGATGTTGTTAAAGTTCTGGATATTTAAACCACACTCGTAACCTTTGTTCACCTCTTTCACATCATCTTTAAAGCGTTTTAATGATGCAAGCTCTCCTGTGTAAACTACAACACCATCTCTAACAATACGGATTTTGCTGTTACGGGTAATCTTACCATCCAATACCATACAACCTGCAATGGTACCCACTTTGGTGATTTTGAATGTTTCGCGAATCTCAACGTTAGCCACAATTTTCTCTTCAAATTCCGGATCTAACATACCTTCCATTGCCGATTTAATCTCGTTGATTGCATCGTAAATGATAGAATATAAACGGATATCGATTTGCTCTGCTTCAGCTAACTTACGTGCACCTGTTGATGGACGAACCTGGAAACCGATAATAATCGCATCCGAAGCCGAAGCTAACAATACATCAGATTCTGAAATCTGACCAACACCTTTACTGATGATATTGATCTGGATCTGCTCAGTTGATAGTTTTAACAATGAATCGGCAAGGGCCTCGATAGAACCATCCACGTCACCTTTAACGATGATGTTAAGCTCTTTAAAGTTACCGATGGCTAAACGACGACCGATCTCATCCAAAGTGATGTGTTTCTGCGTACGTAAGCCTTGTTCGCGCTGTAACTGCATCCGTTTGTTTGCAATATCACGGGCTTCAGTTTCACTTTCTAAAGCATTAAACCTATCGCCAGCTGTAGGTGCGCCCTGCATACCCAAAACCTGTACCGGTTGTGAAGGGCCTGCCGAATCTACTTTAGCACCACGCTCGTTGGTTAACGCTTTTACACGTCCGCTGTAACTACCTGCTAAAATTGGATCTCCAACTTTTAAAGTACCGCCTTGAACCAGTACTGTAGTTACAATACCACGTCCTTTATCTAATGCCGATTCGATTACCGTACCTGTAGCACGTTTGTTCGGATTGGCTTTTAGTTCTAATAACTCAGCTTCTAATAATACTTTATCTAAAAGTAAATCTACATTTAAGCCGCTTTTGCTCGAAATTTCCTGCGATTGATATTTCCCGCCCCAGTCTTCCACCAAAATATTCATTACTGATAACTGCTCACGAACCTTATCTCCGTTTGCACCTGGTTTATCAATTTTGGTAAAAGCAAATACCAATGGTACGCCTGCTGCCTGTGCATGGTTAATCGCCTCTTTTGTTTGAGGCATCACCGCATCATCCGCAGCAATAACAATAATGGCAATATCGGCCGCCTTAGCACCACGTGCACGCATCGCGGTAAAGGCTTCGTGACCTGGCGTATCTAAGAAGGTTACTTTTTTACCAGAAGGGGTAGTTACCATGTAAGCACCAATGTGCTGGGTAATCCCTCCCGCCTCACCAGCTACCACATTTGCTTTACGGATATAATCCAGCAATGAGGTTTTACCGTGATCGACGTGCCCCATAATCGTAACAACCGGAGCTCTTTCGATTAAATCTTCTTCGTTATCTTCTTCCTCAATTACATTATCTTCTTCTTCATCTGGTTTAACGAATTGGATTTCGTAACCAAACTCATCAGCAACAATGGTTAAGGTTTCAGCATCTAAACGCTGGTTAATGGAAACGAACATACCTAAGCTCATACAGGTACCAATAATTTTGGTTACCGGTACATCCATCATGTTCGCCAGCTCATTAGCCGTAACAAATTCTGTTACTTTTAATATTTTCGATTGCGATTCAAGCTCGTTTGCTGCTTCTTCAGCGTTACTGGCTACATCATCACGTTTCTGACGACGTAATTTAGCGCGTTGCGCAAATTTACCAGATTTACCTGCTCCACTTAAACGGGCAAGTGTTGCTTTAATCTGATCTTGAATCTCTTTCTCTGTAGGCTCTTCTTTAGGTCCGCTTGGTGTAGCATTTCTATTTTGGAAACCTGGTCTGTTGTTATTTCTATTGCCCTGATAAGGAGTCCCGCCCTGTCCGGCTGGTCTGTTACCCTGGTATGGCGTACCGCCACCTGGTCTGTTGCCCTGGTAAGGCTGACGAGGTTGACCCGGTGCCCCACCCTGACCTGCAGGATTATTTTGTCCTTGCTGACCATGACCACCAGGTTGACCTGGCTGCCCTGGTGCTCCAGGAGTCTTTTTGCGTTTACGCTTACGTTTAGCGGCTTCACTATCGCTAGATGAAGCTACCGGACCGTTTCTGCGGTCAGGCGTAGTTGGTAAAACAATTTTACCAATAATATTTGGACCGGTTAATTTAACCGTACGTGCCTTAATTACTTCAGGCTCATTACTTACCGGTTTAACTTCTGCTGGTTTTTCTTCTGCTTTAGGCTGTTCAACTGGTTTTTCTGGTTCTTTTGCAACTGGTGCAGCTGCTACTGGAGCAGGTGTTGGTGCCGGGACAGAAGTTTCTTCTTTTTTAACCTCAACTGGTTTCTCTTCAGCTTTAGACTGCTCTACCGGTTTTACCGGCTCTGGTGCTTTTTCAACTGGTGTTGCCGCTGCCGGAGCTGCTGGTGCCGGAGTTTCATCTTTCTTAACCGGACGTGTTTTTGAGTTCAGATCGTTTAAATCGATCTTTCCTACAATTTTAACACCTGGTAAAGCGCTTTCATCAGCTTTTTCTTCAGCCTTTGGTGCTGCAACCGGCGCTGCTGCCGCAGGGGTTGGTGCCGGAGTTTCCACTTTAGGTGTTTCAACCACCTTTGGTTTTTCTACCGGAGGAGTAAATGACTGAGCATTTTTAATTAAAATCTCTTCATTTTTCTCAAAATCGGTATTTTTCTTCGGCGCTTCTACTGGCTTCTCAGTTTCAGGCTCGTCGCGACGTATTTTACCAATCACTATTTGTTTGGCTTCTTCTCTTACGATCTTATCTCCCTGATACTCTTTTAATAAGGCATTATACATCTCACCCGTAAGTTTAAACATAGGGCTCTTCTCGGCAGAGAATCCCTTTTTGTTTAAAAACTCAACGGCCGTACCCATGCCTATATTAAGTTCTTTAATAGCTTTAATTAAAATGATTGGTTTGTCGTCTGACATTTAGCTCCTGTTATTTTTTATAATAAAACAAAAGTAGTGTTTATTTGGCAATTACACCACTTATTCAAATTCTGACTGTAAAATCTGAACCACTTCTTTAATGGTTTCTTCTTCTAAGTCGGTGCGTTTTACCAAATCTTCTACTGTAAGTGCTAAAACACTCTTAGCAGTATCGCACCCGATAGCCTTTAATTCATCAATAATCCAGCTATCAATCTCATCTGAGAATTCTTCTAAATCCACATCCTCGTCGCTTTCTTCTCCAGCTTCACGGTAAACATCAATTTCGTAACCGGTTAATTTACCGGCCAGTTTAATGTTATGTCCGCCACGTCCGATTGCCAACGAAACCTGATCTGGTTTTAAGTAAACCGATGCATGTTTGGTTTCGTCATCCAATTTAATAGATGTGATTTTAGCCGGGCTTAAAGCACGGGTAATATATAATGAGATGTTGTTTGTGAAGTTAATCACATCAATATTTTCGTTTTTCAACTCGCGAACGATACCATGAATACGCGATCCTTTCATACCCACACATGCACCAACCGGATCAATACGATCATCGTACGATTCTACTGCAACTTTAGCACGTTCTCCTGGTTCGCGAACAATTTTCTTAACGGTAATTAAACCATCAAAAATCTCAGGTACCTCAAGCTCGAACAAGCGCTGTAAAAACTCAGGCGCAGTTCTCGAAATGATAATTTTCGGATTGGCATTGATCATTTCCACTTTAGAGATTACTGCTTTTACAGAATCACCTTTTTTGAAATAATCAGCTGGGATCTGCTCTGTTTTAGGCATTAAAAGTTCGTTACCTTCATCATCTAAAACCAAAGTTTCTTTTTTCCAAACCTGATAAACTTCGCCGGTTACAATTTCACCAACGCGATCTTTATATTTTTTGAAGATTTCATCCTTCTCTAATTCCAATACTTTAGAAACGAGTGTTTGGCGTGCCGCTAAAATTGCTCTGCGACCGAAGCTTTCGAGAGTAATCTGCTCGATATAATCATCGCCAACTTCTAAGGTTGGATCAAGTTTGTGTACATCAGCAAGTTCGATTTCTAAATCATCATCTTCAGAAAAGCCATCTTCCATTACTTTTCTTGTTCTCCAGATCTCCAAATCCCCGTTATCCGGGTTCACAATTACGTCACAGTTTTCGTCTGTTCCGTATTTCTTACGCAACATGCTACGAAAAACCTCTTCCAGCACACTGATCACCGTAGGGCGATCTATATTTTTGAAATCTTTGAACTCTTGAAAAGAGTCGATCAAATTAATTGTTGTAGTACTCATTCTTACTTAAATGAAATTAACACACTTGTTTCTAATATATCATTAAACGGAACAGTTGTTTGAACCGCTACCGCCTTTTTCCCTTTTTCTTTTACCGATTCTTCAATCAGCAAATCATTTTCTGTAACCGCAAGCAGTTTACCTTCTTTTTTCAGACCATCTTTTAACTTGATGCCTAAAGTACGTCCAACATTTTTGCTGTATTGGCGAACAAGCTTTAAAGGCTCGCCAACACCTGGCGAAGAAACTTCTAAATTATAAGCCTGCTCTATTGCGTTTTCTTCTTCGAGATGAAAACCAACGTGCCTGCTAATGGCCACGCAATCCTGTATGCTAATGCCTTCGTCGCCATCAACATGGATAATTAATTTGTTGTTTGGCAACATTTTCACATCAACCAGAAACAACTCCGGACGATCTGCAATTTTTTCCTCTACGAGGGCTGCAACTCTCTTTTCTACCTGCATATTTTAACCTGATTTCATAGAAAAAGGGGACACTGTCCCCTTCTCTTTTCTTCGATTACGATGCAAATGTAGTAATTTTTTAGAAAAAATCAAACACCTGCAGCAATTATTATGCTGATTATTACCGCCTAAGTGTTTGTCGCTGTGCCTGTAAGTTCTGTTTTGCATTACCTGAGATCAGATTGCCCACGGTAGCGAATTTTACGCCGATATAACTTTCTACCACATAAGTTTTACCCTTAACAAATGAGCTATCGGGGTTAAAAACAAGCGAATCGCCGGCAATGTTAATCTTTCCGGGCACCTCAAGTTCGTCTTGTACACTATCCAGCTCCTCTGGCTTAAGCAACACTGTAACCAGATTAAATGTATTGGAACTGTCTTTATGGGCATTTTTAACCTGAAAAAGGCTGGCCTCATCAATATTTTTAATTATTATTGAAGTACTATCGGCAGAAAACTGAATAATTGGCCTGTTGTTTGTATTTGAACAGGAAATCGCCAAAAAAGCGACAATAAACAAGACTAAATATTTAGGGAAGCATTTTAACATTCACAAAAATAGACAATTATGAGATTTATTATCGAAATCCTTTTAACAGGACTGGCTTTTTTTATCGGCGCCAGAATAGTACCGGGAGTCCATATCGATAGCTATGGCAGTGCTATTATTGCCTCTATTTTAATTGCGCTGGCCAACGCCACCATTGGATTTATTTTAAGGTTATTAACTTTTCCGGTTAATTTCCTAACCCTGGGCCTGGTTTCGTTTATCATCACCGTGTTAATGGTGTTACTGGTTGATAACATGATGACCTCATTTAATACCTCAGGCTTTATCGCCGCCGCCTTCCTGGCTATAATTGTAGCACTATTGAAAGCTATTTTCGGCGCTATAGTAGGAGAGAAAGACTAGTTTAGTTTTCAGTTGGCGGTTTGCAATTCGAACTGCCAACTGAAAATTGATCACTTTAAACTACCTAATCACCTCTCTCGAGATCACCATCTTCTGTATTTCAGATGTTCCTTCGTAAATCTGGGTAATCTTTGCGTCGCGCATTAAACGTTCTACATGGTATTCTTTTACAAAACCATAACCGCCGTGTACCTGCACCGCCTCTATGGTTACATCCATAGCCACTTTTGAAGCATATAATTTAGCCATCGAACCTGCCTGCGTGTACGGAAGTCCCTGGCTTTTTAACCAGGCCGCCTTATACACTAATAAACGTGCGGCTTCAATCTGCGTGGCCATATCGGCCAGCTTAAAAGCAATTGCCTGGTGCTCAGAAATCGGTTTACCGAAGGTTTTGCGCTCTTTCGCATATTGCGTAGCCAGTTCAAAAGCACCTTGCGCAATACCCAGGGCCTGGGCTGCAATACCAATACGCCCGCCTTCGAGGGTTTTCATGGCAAAGGTAAAACCAAAGCCATCTTCCCCAATCCTGTTTTCTTTGGGTACTTTAACATCGTTAAACATTAAAGAATGTGTATCAGACCCACGAATCCCCAGTTTATTTTCTTTTGGCCCAACCGTAAAGCCCTCCATTCCTTTTTCAACAATAAAGGCATTTATTCCTTTATGTCTTAATTCGGGATGAGTTTGTGCAATAACCAGATAAGTTGAAGCCGTACTGCCATTGGTAATCCAGTTTTTGGTACCGTTAAGTAAATAGTAATCGCCTTTATCTTCGGCTGTGGTGCGCTGTGAAGTGGCATCAGATCCGGCTTCTGGTTCTGACAGACAGAAAGCCCCGATTTTTTCGCCGGCAGCAAGTGGCTTTAAATATTTCTCCTTTTGTGCTTCACTTCCATAAGCCTCTAAACCGTAACATACCAGCGAGTTATTTACCGAAACAACAACAGAAGCCGAAGCATCTATTTTAGACAGCTCTTCCATTACTAAAACATAGGAAATGGCATCTAAACCGCTACCATTGTATTTCGGATCAACCATCATCCCCAGAAAGCCGAGCTCCCCCAATTTCTTCACCTGCTCGGCCGGAAATTTCTGATGCTCGTCTCTTTCAATAACACCGGGTTTTAATTCATGCTGTGCAAAATCGCGCGCAGCCTGCTGTATCATGATCTGTTCTTCACTTAATTCAAAATGCATAACAATTATGTATAAAAGGTTAGTAAATCAAATGTATGATTTATAGATTAAAAATACTATGGCTGCATAGTATTTTATTTTGAAAAATATTTAACCTCAGGTCGAGCAGGCTAATTTGTTCTAACGATCATGCTATAAATAATACTAACACCATAATGCACTCTTCGAGCCTGATAAAATTCAGATAAGTATAAGCATAGTTAAAGTATGGCTAAAGCATAGCCTAAGTATGGATAGAGTATAGTTAATGCCTTACAGCCTAATTAACAATTATTTTTTCAATACAACTTTTGTTAAACTTAAACTGCCCAGAATAAGTATAAGCAATACCTGCGAGGAATGTATAATTGTAGCGTAAGCCAAACCATCCTTAAACAATACACCATATAATACCAGCGCTTGCGCAACCACCCAATGAAAAACACCAATACCACCCTGAATTGGAGCTGCCATAGCGAAACCAGAAAATACAATTGCGGTAAATGCGGCATTAAAGTGTAAGCCAGATGTTGCCGGAATAGACGAAAAGGCAAAATACATAGATAGCGAATAAAAAACCCATATGCCCAGGGTATAACTTAAAAATAAGCCCTTTTGCTTTAACTTACTATATGAGCCAAAACCCTGGCGAAGGCTCACAAAAATCCGTAGAAATTTCTGACTGAATTTCTGACGCAGCAAATAAATGGCAATTACAATTAATAAAACAATTGCAATGCCAATTGCAAGCAGCCACAAATAATTGATGGCGCTTAATTTTTTAACCAGATTGAGATAAAGTGTATCGTATAAAAAATCAGAAACAATATCGTATTGAAAAACCAGCATGGCCATACTGGTAAGCAAAAGTACCAGCACATCAAAAAGCCGCTCGGTAATTACAGTACCTATCGATGCGAACATCGGTACTTTTTCGGCCTTATTTATAACAGAGCAGCGACCAATTTCGCCGAAACGGGGCAAAGCCAGATTAGCCAGATAACCAATAATTACGGCGTGGTAAGCATTCCAGAAACCAACATTATATTGTATGGAGCGGTAAAGCATTTGCCAACGCAAGGCGCGTAAAACGTGGGCTATCCATACAGCAAAGGAAGAAACGATTACCCAAAAGAAATCTGCCTCTTTTATTTCTTCCCAGATTTTACCTAAATCCTGACCCCGAAACGCTAAATATAAAACGCCCACTCCTATTAAAAACAGGATGATATATTTTAGCGCTGTTTTAAGGTCGAAGGTCACAATTTATTTTAGCAAATGATTGTTATCGTCAGGGAACACCAATATAGGATTATATTTTTTAGCTTCCTCTATTGGCAATGAACCATACGACATGATAATAAGAATGTCGCCAAGTTGTGCCAAACGTGCTGTTGCACCATTTAAACAGATAGTTCCGGTACCACGCTCGCCTTTTATTACATAAGTTTCAAAACGGGCACCATTATTATTATTTACAATCTGCACCTTTTCATTAGCAATAATGTTAGCTGCATCCATCAAATCTTCATCTATCGTAATACTGCCTACATAGTTTAATTCGGCCTGTGTTACCCTAACACGGTGTATTTTCGATTTTAATATTGTGATAACCATTCGGCAAAGTTAGTAATAAAGCACTGGATGAAAAAAATGTAAAATGTAAGTACCATGTAATATGGGAAATGGATGATAGATTATGGATGATGTAGTATGGAAAATGGTTAATGGTTTAATAGCCGATGGCCAAAACCACAACACCACGAACAATATGGCTATACACTACACATCCCTCATCCATCTTACATCATCCATCTTACCTCATTTAATAATCATATTATCAATCAACCGGGTTGAGCCCACTTTTGCAGCCACTAAAGCAACCAGGTTGTTAGCTTCTTTCGTTTGGGCAGGCTCTAGTGTATCGCCATTGGCAATGGTAAAGTAATCCAGCTCCACCCCATCTATATCGTTATATAATGCTTTTGCACGGCTTTCGAGTTCGGCTAAGGTGTACGCATCAAAATGATCTACTACAAACTGCAGCGATTTACTCAATACCAGTGAGTGTTTACGGTCTTCGGGGGTTAAGTGAATATTGCGGCTACTCATGGCCAAACCATCCTCCTCCCTGATAATCGGGCAGGTAATAATGGTTATGGGAAGGTTAAAGTGAGCAAGCATATTTTTAATCATCAGTACCTGCTGGAAATCTTTCTGCCCGAACATGGCTACATCAGGCTCAACTGCATCAAACAGTTTTTTCACAATCTGGGTTACCCCCTGGTAGTGCCCTTTTCTAAAAGCGCCTTCCAACAGGAATTCGGCACTTCCTAAATCAATATGCCATTTTTCATCGGCACCCGATGGATACATCTCCTCTACATTGGGCATAAAAACGCCATTGCAGCCTGCATCCTGAAGCATGGCCAGATCGTGTTCTATAGGTCGCGGATATTTTTCCAGATCCTTAGGATCGGTAAACTGAGTTGGGTTAACAAAAATACTGCAGATAATGATATCGGCATTTTGCTGGGCCAGTTTAATAAGTGATATATGGCCATTATGCAGCGCACCCATAGTAGGCACGAGTGCTATTTTTTTACCTGAAGCCTTTAAAGGTTTTAAGAAAGCTTTAAGGGCTGCTTTTGTTTTAAATATTTCCAATTCGGACAATCTAAATTAAAGCCGTAAAGGTGTAAATTAATCTAAACGAAACCAAACAAATGCTTGCGATATTGATAAATAGTATTATTATGCTTACCTTTGCAGCTCATTATCTTTTATTTAACTTAATATTTTCTTAGAATATGGAGATGGCAAAAACGAAGCTGCTGATTGTTACACACGAGATGTCGCCTTTCCTCGAGCTTACTAAAATTTCTGAAATTACACGCCAATTACCTCAAGCAATGCAAGAAAAAGGATTCGAAATCCGCATCTTGATGCCTAAATTCGGTAACATTAATGAAAGAAGAAATCGTTTACACGAAGTAATCCGCTTATCGGGAATGAACATCATCATCGATGACAACGATAACCCGTTAATTATTAAAGTAGCTTCCATCCCAGCTGCACGTATGCAGGTTTATTTCTTAGACAATGAAGAATATTTTCAACGCAAACAAGTATTTAGAGATGCGAGTGGAAAATTCTTCGACGACAATGATGAGCGTACCATTTTCTTTTGCAAAGGTGCATTAGAAACGGTAAAAAAATTAGGCTGGGCACCAGATATTGTTCACTGCCATGGCTGGATGAGCTCTTTAGTACCTGCTTATATTAAAACTACTTATAAAAACGATCCTACTTTTAAAAATTCGAAAGTAGTATATTCTATTTATGAGGATGGCTTTACTGAAAAATTAAACGATAATTTCGCTAAAAAAGCAGTAATGGCTAACATGACTGAAGATGATACCAAAGCTTTCGTTCCGGCAGATTGCAACAGCATGCATATTGGTGCGGTAACACATTCAGACGCAGTGGTTTTAGGCGACGAAAACCTGGATACCGCTTTGTTAAAATTTGTTAAAGATTCAAATAAGCCAACATTAGCATTTAACTTAACCGAGAATTTTGAAAACTTCTATACTTTTTATGAAGAAATTTCAAATGACGAATTGGTTTCACTTGCTTAATTAGGTATTATTATTTTAAATATGAAATTTACAAAACAAGACTTATTAACCCTGTTGATAGGTCTTTTTCTTTTTGCATCGTGCAAAAACCCTGATGGTGTTGGTTTAGATGTTGATCCAAGTACAGCAATTACCGGTACTTTGGTAACCAGCGAAGTTAGATCGGAAACAATAGCCGAACCTGCCGCCAACACGCAAAGCTTAACGCGCTACCCATTGGGCTATATGGTTGATCCTGTTTTTGGTACAACCAAATCAAGTGTGGCCATGACCATTATACCAAACCAATTGAGCTACGATTTTGGCACCTCGCCGGTTTTGGATTCGGCTATTCTGGTTTTAAAAATTGATACTACCGTCAACAAATTTTATGGCGATACGATCTCGTCTCAATACAGCATTGACGTGTATCAGTTAACCAATAAGGTTACCACATACAAAAGTTCTGACGTTCAGGCGCACAATGCACAATTACTGGGCAACGTAAAAAAGAAACTGTATCCAAGTACACCAATTAAAGTTTACGATATTGTACCCGGAAAGGCGGATACTTTAAAAACCCTAAAAGCACAAATCAGAATTCCATTGGATAAAACATTTATCCAGTCACAGATATTGAGCTTACCTACAACAGGTACATCAACCAATGCTAAGTTTGTTGATTATTTTAAAGGCTTGTATGCCGAGGTAAATAAAAATACCTCAACAGGCGTTGGAGGAGTTGCATTTTTTAAATTAAACGACTCCTATTTGCAACTGGTATTCAAGAAAACCAATTCAAGCAGTGGAATAGACACAACCTCTATTAATTTCCCTGTTTCCAGTTCTGCTTCTGCGGCAACAATTGTGCACGATTATACCGGCACAGCAGTTGACACACAGTTAAAGAATCCACCAACAAGCTTTCCTTCACCTTATACCGTAACTTATACGCAAGGGTTAGCAGGCGTTAAAACAAAGATTTCTTTTCCTCAGCTGGATGCATTTACCAGCACGTATGGTAAAGTTGTAGTAAACAAAGCAGAGTTAGTGGTTGATTTAAGCGCAGGAACATATACCTATCCTTTTACACCAATTCAACGCCTTTCTTTATACCGCTGGGATATTGCAAACCAGCCCACCACAACGCCTGATTATAGCACTACAAGTCCTGGGGTGATTGGTGGCTATTACGATTCGCTTAAAAATAGATACATCTTTATTGTAACTAATTATGTACAGGCCCTGATTGATAAAACTGTAAAAGATTATGGTACTTTCATCGCACCAACCGGAATTGATGCTTATCAGGTAGTTCCGACTGCCATCACTGCAGAAAGATCGGTATTTGGAGCAAGTACAAACACTACCAATAAAGTGAAACTCAATATTTACTATACTAAAATTAATTAATAGTAATAAACGAAATTTTAAAACTCCTGTAGCTAAACCTGCAGGAGTTTTTTGTTTTAGAGGGCAAAAAAAACGGCTAACTGTTATCAGCTAGCCGTTGTTGTTAAATGAGTTTATATCTTAAAAAGGTAAATCACCGTTCTCGTCAGACGGGCCAATGGTAAATTCATCTTCAATTTTAGATTCGGTATTTTGGTGAACAGGCGCTGCCGGACTTTGCTCAAAATCACTTTTTCGTCCCAGCATGGTAAAGTTCTCTGCAACGATCTCTGTTACATACTTTTTAACCTTTTCTTTATCTTCAAAAGATCTCGTTCTTAGTTTGCCCTCAATGTAAACCAGCTTACCCTTCTGCAAATATTTAGATGCTACCTCTGCCAGCCCACGCCACAGCACAATATTATGCCATTCTGTTTGCTCTACTCTTTTCCCGTCTTTGTTGTATGTTTCTGATGTAGCTAATGGAAAACTGGCTACAGTTACGCCACCGTCTAAATGCCGCACCTCAGGGTCTTTACCCAAGTGGCCTACTAAAATAACTTTGTTAATCCCTGACATAAATATTTTTGGTTAGTTGTTTTGTATAAAAATGCTTACCACTAAGATGGTTAGTTACTCCATATCATTTTTATAAAAGTATCCCTGAATAAAATCATGAATAACTTTTGGTTGCGGTAACTCATCTAACTTATCTAAAGAAACCCAATTAAGTTCCTTTTGTTTATTAAAGTTAAATATATAATTTTTTAATGCAAAAAATTGCACGTGGATTATTTGGTGCGTTAAGAGATGTTTTTTTGTGCTGATTAATGTCAGTTCAACTGCCTCACCAAAAGCAGACTGTACCGCCGCTAAAAAGGCTGTGTCGTTAACTCCATGGCCTTCTGTTGTCTCCAGGCTCGGAAAATCGTATAAATGCTGCCATATATCGCCTGCCTGCCTTTCTTTAACCAATACCTGATCGTTTTCTGTACACACAAAATAATTGATGTAGCGGTGCTTTTGTTTAATCTTACCTATTTTCACAGGCAAAGTATTAACCTGCTCCTGTTGATAAGCATAACAGCTTTGAATCAGCGGACAAATGCTACAATTAGGGCTTTTAGGTTTACATTGCATGGCCCCAAACTCCATAATGGCCTGATTATAAAGCGCCGGATCTTCCTGATAAAGCAATTCGTTAGCCAGCGCATAGAATTCTTTTTTACCGGCAGGCGAATTTATAGGGGTATGAATACCATAATAGCGCGAAAGTACCCTAAACACATTTCCATCAACCACAGCACGTGCCTCGCCCGAAGAAAAAGAAGAGATTGCAGCAGCGGTATATTCACCAATTCCTTTCAATTTTATCAGCTCATCGTGCAGATTCGGGAAGATTCCGCGGTAATTATTCACCACAATTTGCGCGGTGGCATGCATATTTCTTCCCCTTGAGTAGTAACCTAAACCCTGCCAAAGCTTTAAAACCCTTGCCTCGGTAGCATTGGCAAAATCGGTAACAGTCGGAAAATTTTCTAAAAACTTATTAAAGTAAGGAAGCCCTTGTTCTACCCTTGTTTGTTGTAATATAACCTCTGATAACCAGATGGTATAAGCATCGTTGGTGTGCCTCCAGGGCAAATCTCTCTTGTTTACCAGGTACCAATTGATGAGTTCATTTTGAAATGTCATTACTGCAAATTACGGCCAATTTATCCGATTAAAAAAAAAGTTGCATTTGGCTGATAAGTCTGGAGATAAAAAAATCATCTTTTATTTCCCTATCTCATTAAAAAGCAATACTTTTGCAACCCCAAAACAGTAGTAATATTAAAACATAATAATATAATAAATAATAAAATATGACTAAGGCAGATATTATTTCAGAAATATCAACAAAAACCGGAATTGAGAAGGTTGATGTACAGGAAACAGTTGAGGCATTTTTCAAGGTTATCAAAACCAGCATGATTGGCGGTGAAAATGTATATGTAAGAGGCTTCGGAAGCTTTGTTGTTAAAAAGAGAGCGCAAAAAACTGCGAGAAACATCTCTAAAAATACTGCAATAATTATCCCAGAACACTTCGTTCCTAGCTTTAAACCAGCAAAAGTATTTGTTGACAAAGTAAAAAGTAATTCAAAAAAAATTAACGTAGAAGCCTAATTCTTAAGTCGTATGAGTAGCAGCATCAGATCAAAACAAACCATTATTATTGGAGCGATTGTATTGCTTGTTGCGTTCTTATTTACAAGAGACATTAAGGGTTTAGTTAAACCAACTGAAGAAAATGGTAAAACGCCTTCAAGCGGCCAAATGGCAGAAGCAGGAGCAGCATCAACTTCAACGGTACTAAACATCGAGACTTCTTCTACAGCTGCAAAAAATGTACTAAACAAAAATTTAGCTACAGATATTACAGCTTTAGAGAATAGTTACAAAGGCGCAAACGGTGCAGAGAAAGTAGCATTAGCAAAACAACTGGCCCAAAAATGGGATGATGTTGAGCAAATTACCCCATCAGCACTTTATTTAGAGATTGTTGCCCAGGGAGAACCATCGTCTAAAACATGGTTGGCCGCAGGTAATCAGTTTATAAAAGCTTTTGAAAGTACACAAGATAGTTTGGCTCAACCTGCTTTATTGCAGAAAGCCAATCTTTCTTACAAAAACGCATTAGAGAAAGACTCTACAAACATTGAAGCTAAAACAGGCTTAGGAGTAACAATAGTAAACGGCTTAGGAGCACCAATGCAAGGTATTGCGATGTTGCTTGAGGTTGTAGCTAAAGAACCTAAAAATGTTAAAGCCAATATGAATTTAGGTTTATTTTCTATTAAATCAGGTCAGTTTGACAAGGCTATTCCGCGTTTTAACACGGTAATTGCTACTGCTCCAACTCCTGAAGCCTATTTTTATTTAGGTACAGCGTTAGAAAACTTAGGCAGAAATAAAGAAGCGGTTAACGCCTATTTAGCAAGCAAAAAATTAGCGGCAAACCCAACCTTATCTTCTTTCATTGATAAGAAAGTGGCTGAGCTAAAAAATAAAAATTAATTAACAGATTAATAAAAACATTTAAAACCTTAAAATTATGCCAAGCGGTAAAAAAAGAAAAAGACATAAAATGGCTACCCACAAACGTAAAAAACGTTTAAGAAAAAACAGACATAAGAAAAAATAGTTTCTTATTTTGATAAAGCCCCTTTAAACCTCATAGTGAATACTGTGAGGTTTAAAGTATTTATACGATTTTTATTTCGTAAAGAAGCGGCTATATCATTTTTCTTGTTTATTACTATCCATTTGTTAATAGGCGAAAGCCTTAAATCTGTAGCTGTTGGTAAAAGAATTAATTATCAATTCGACTCCTGCCGGAGTTACCATAGCGTTGATTGAAGACAAACAACTTGTTGAGCTTCACAAAGAACAAATCAATAATAACTACGCCGTAGGCGATATTTATTTAGGCCGCATTAAAAAAATTATGCCCGGCCTGAATGCTGCTTTCGTGGATGTTGGTTATGAAAAGGATGCATTTTTGCATTATTTTGATTTGGGCCCTCAGGTGCAATCTTTAATTAAGCTAACTAAGATCAAGCGTAATGGCTCGGTTACAGGCACATTATTAGACAATTTAAAGCTAGAAGCCGATATTAATAAGGCAGGCAAAATTTCTGATGTGCTGAGTAAAAACATGCTCCTGCCCGTACAAATTGCTAAAGAACCAATTTCTACCAAAGGACCGCGTTTAAGTTCCGACCTATCTATTGCCGGCAGGTATGTGGTACTGGTGCCATTCTCCAATACCATATCCGTATCAAAAAAAATTAAAAGTAATACCGAACGTAATCGTTTAAAAAAGATTATCGAAAGTATTAAGCCTCAAAATTTTGGGGTTATTATCAGAACCGTTTCTGAAGGCAGAGGAGTTGCCGAAATGCAAAAAGATCTTTTAGACCTGATTGCAAAGTGGGAAAACTTCACTAAAAAAGTGCCATCAACCGAACCCTCAAAAAGAGTTTGGGGAGAAATGGACAGATCATCGACATTAATACGCGATATTCTGAACCCTGATTTTACAAACGTTTACGTAAGTACACCCGAACTGTACGACGATATCCGTTCTTATGTTCATGATATTTCTCCGGAAATGGAAAAAATTGTGAAACTGTATAAACAGAAAGAACCAATCTTCGATCATTTTGGTGTTGAAAAGCAGATTAAAAATGCTTTCGGCAAAACCGTAAACTTACCCGGTGGCGCTTACTTGGTTGTAGAGCACACCGAAGCACTCCACGTAATAGACGTGAATAGTGGAAACCGTACTGCCAGTAAAGAAAACCAGGAGGAAAATGCTTTACAGGTAAACAAAGAGGCGGCTAAAGAAATTGCCCGTCAATTGCGACTGCGCGATATGGGCGGTATTGTGGTAATCGATTTTATCGATATGCACAAACCAACAAACCGTAAAATGCTATTCGATTATTTGCGTGAGCTGATGCTATTGGATAGAGCCAAACATACCATTTTGCCTCCGAGCAAATTTGGTTTGGTACAAATTACCAGACAACGTGTACGTCCGGAAATGAACATTGTTACGGTAGAAAAATGTCCGGCCTGCGACGGGACCGGAGAAATTAAAGCGAGTATCGTTTTAATGGATGATATTGAGAACAACCTTAATTATATTTTAAGAGAGCAGAATGAAAAAGGCGTAACATTATGTGTTCACCCTTACATCGAAGCTTACATTACAAAAGGTATTTTCAACCTTCAACGCCGCTGGTTCTTTAAATATGGCCAGTGGATTAAAGTGAAGGCACAATCATCATATTACTTAACTGAGTTTCACTTCATCTCAGCAAAGGATGAAGAGATTAAATTATAACTCAAAACATTTTAACAGAAAGCCTGGATTTTAAAAGTCCGGGCTTTCTTGTTTAAGTACGCTTCAAAGCAGAAACACCAATTCACAAAACGCTTAATTGTTCAAAAAAATAAAAACACTTTCAATCCTGAAAGGTTAAATTCGTAGTCTAAATTTCAATCAATTGGCAAAATCAAAAACTGCATATTTCTGTCAGAGCTGTGGCTACGAATCGGCAAAATGGCTGGGTAAATGTCCATCGTGTAACCAGTGGAATACTTTTGTTGAAGAAATCGTAGAGAAAAGCCCTGCGTCTGTACCAACCTGGAAAAACGACAATACCAGCAGAAAGCTAAGTAAACCAAGTAAAGTAGATGAGATACAATCTTCTACAGAGCGGCGTATACTAACCGGAGATAAGGAACTTGACCGTGTTTTAGGCGGAGGTTTGGTAGAAGGCTCGCTGGTTTTAATCGGTGGGGAGCCTGGCATAGGAAAATCAACTTTAATGCTACAGCTGGCATTGAACATCAAAGGGAAAAAGTTACTGTATATCTCTGGCGAGGAAAGTGAGCAACAGATTAAAATGAGGGCCGAACGGATTAAAGAAAGTCCTTCTTCTGATTGCTATATCCTAACCGAAACTTCGACCCAAAACATTTTTAAGCAGATTGAAATACTCGAGCCCGAAATACTGGTAGTAGATTCGATCCAAACCCTGCACTCCTCGCATATCGATTCTACACCGGGCAGTGTATCGCAGGTAAGAGAATGTACAGCCGAATTGCTACGTTTTGCGAAAGAAACCGGAGTGCCGGTATTCTTAATTGGCCATATCACGAAAGATGGCGCTATTGCTGGCCCGAAAATACTGGAGCACATGGTTGACACCGTTTTACAGTTTGAAGGCGACAGGCATCATGTTTACCGCATTCTGCGATCGATTAAAAACAGGTTTGGAGCTGCAGCTGAACTGGGCATTTATGAAATGCAGGGAAGCGGACTCAGAGAAGTTTCAAACCCATCAGAAATCTTACTCTCGCAACGCGATGAAGAATTAAGCGGAATAGCCATAGCAGCAACGTTAGAAGGTGCCCGGCCCATGCTTATTGAAACACAGGCTTTGGTGAGCCATGCGGCTTATGGTACTCCACAACGATCGGCAACCGGCTTTGATACCCGACGGATGAATATGCTACTGGCTGTTTTAGAAAAACGTTGTGGTTTCAGGCTCAGCACACAGGATGTTTTCTTAAATATTGCTGGAGGAATCAGGGTTGAAGATCCTGCAATCGATCTGGCAGTACTTATTGCTATTATTTCATCTCATCAGGATATTGCCATTTCGTCAAAAAATTGCTTTGCAGCAGAGGTTGGCCTATCAGGTGAAATAAGGGCTGTAAACAGAGTGGAACAACGCATTGCCGAAGCTGATAAACTGGGTTTTGAATGCATTTATATTTCTAAGTACAATTTAAAAGGTATTGACGTTTCTAAATACAATCTGGAGATTAAAGCTGTAAGTAAAATAGAAGAAGTATTTGAGCTAATTTTTGGTTAAATTTATAAAGATAGGCCTCTCACTCAAATGAAGATATCGAAACCTGCTAGTTGCATATTTATTGCTTTATTTTTTTTATCAATTTCCAATCTATGCTTTGCGCAATATTCAATTACGGGCAAAGTATTAAATGCATCAAACAATTTACCATTAGAAAGCGCTACAGTATTTGTTAATACGACTAGTTATGGAACAAAAACTGATAAACATGGCAACTTTATACTTCATAATGTAAAAGCTGGATATTATGAGCTGATCTTTTCCATGGTAGGTTTTAGAACCTATAATGCTCAAGTATATGTGCAACATGCTGATAAAAAAGTACCAACAATAATCTTGGAAGAAAAAGTGATTCCTTTAATTGATGTCAATATTACACAGACTAAGAAATTAGGCAGTAGGTATATAGAGATGTTCAAGCACGAAATATTAGGTACTTCTGAATTTGGCAAACAATGCCGTATCATCAATCCTGAAGTTATAAAACTTAATTTCGATAAGGAAGAAAACAAATTGACGGCTTACTCTACAGATTTCATGATTATCGATAATAAGGCCCTTGGGTATCGTTTGAAGTATTTGGTTGAAAACTTTGAACGGAATGAAAAAACGGAACTTATATCCTATGTAGGCTATGTTTTATTTGAGGCGATGAAAGGAAGTGAAAAGCAGCAGCAAGAATGGAATGAAAAACGAATTGAAGCATATTCAGGTTCACTACAGCACTTTCTCCGTTCGTTGCTGGGAAATAATATTAACAAATATAAAGAGACTGGTTTTTTAGTAATGACAGACACGCGGATGGAGAATATGTATCGTCTGCCAGATTTAATTATCAATAAAAAAATCAGCTTATTTAAGGAAAAACACAGTAAGACAGATCAAGATTCTCTCTTTTTCTGGACAAGTATGTTACAACAACCTAAATATATTGAGGTATTAGACACGACAAAGTTGCAAACAAAGCAGGTTGTTCATCTAACTGATCGAAAGGGATTATACTCACTTCGAATAATTACCGATACCAATTATGTGAATAGGTGGCCATCTATCAAAGTCCATGGCATAAAAAGAACTGATCTCAGATGCGATACTTGCCAATTTAAAAATTCATTGTACGTTACTTATATAAAGTACATACCTGAAAAGTCAAAAAAAACTTATCAATCTCTTTATCGTCCGTCATCATCTATTGCTCCCACCCCTGAAATGGATAAGATGGCTAGTTTAATTTCGATTTTAAATGGAAATGTTTTTTTTGACTGGAATGGTGTAATTGTTAATCCAATGAATCTGAAATTAGAACGCTACTGGGCTAAATTGCGCCTTGGCGACCTACTTCCTATTGATTATGCTCCTATGTAAATTTGAGTATGGAAGGGACAATCATGCTTTGAAGCAATTTATATTTCTAACGATAATTTAAGATTAAAACAATTAGTTAAATAGAGTAAGTTTTCGGAATGGTGTCGCGTAAAAATAAACTTGGGGAAACATTTCAACAACTTTCCCCAAATTGATGAATAAATTTTCCACTTTAAAATCTGGCATAAATACAGCGCAAAAAGCATTAAGCTGCTGAAATACAAATAATTACAAACAATTCCAGGTTGACACTCCAAAATGGAATAACGTTTGCCTTAAAGGACTTAGCTAGTTATATATCACTCATTGGTTTGATTTAATAACTAAGTTCGAAATAGGGATGATTTGCCCCGTTAGTGGATGCTAGCGGGGTTTTTTCCTTTTTAGCTATTTAGACTTTTTTTAAATAACTTTGAACAGATAATAACTGGAACTAAATTCATAAAAAATGAAAAAGATTATTTTAAGCATTAGCTTCTGCCTGTTTGGTGCTATTGCATTTGCTCAAACGGCCTATACCGGTCAGAAATTTGGCGAAGAAGTTAAACCCGGCGATGTTAAACCAGCTGCTAAAATGGAAGCTGCTATGGGCGACAAAAAAACAGCCGAGATGAAAATAGAAGGCAAAGTAGTTGATGTATGCAAGAAAAAAGGATGCTGGATGACTTTGGAAATGCCAAATGGCGACCCCATGCGCGTAACCTTTAAGGATTATGCCTTCTTTATGCCAAAAGATATTGTGGGTAAAAATGTGATTCTGGATGGTTTAGCTAAAAAACAGACCATTTCTGTTGAAACCTTGCGTCACTACGCAGAAGATGCAAAAAAGACCCCTGAGGAAGTTGCTAAAATTACCGAC
Source organism: Pedobacter ghigonis (assembly GCF_903166585.1). Classification (GTDB taxonomy): domain Bacteria; phylum Bacteroidota; class Bacteroidia; order Sphingobacteriales; family Sphingobacteriaceae; genus Pedobacter; species Pedobacter ghigonis. The sequence continues at coordinate 45,725 of NZ_CAESCM010000002.1, read as the reverse complement.
CCTAAAAAAGAACTTGCTTTTGAGGCCAAAGGTGTGGTGATACTTGATAAATAGGAAAAGCGGAAAGACTAAAGCTTAAAGCATAAAAAAAACCGATGCAGCATTTGCACCGGTTTTTTTGTTGATTTTATTCTAATTATAAAACCCAGTTCCAGCCAAACTCATCTGGAGCTAAGCCATAACGGATATCGTTTAATTTTTTAGCAATACCGTTTGAAATGTGCCTTGTTGCAGGATCAGTTAATTTATAAGTCTGACCATTGTAACCCATTTCGCCAACGTGTGTTACGGTAGCAGCAGTTCCGGCAGCAAAAGCCTCGGTAAGCGAACCGTTTTCAATCCCCTCTATTACTTCTTTAACAGATACCCTGCGTTCTTCTACTTCAACACCAGCTTCTTTAGCCAGTTTGATGATAGTATCGCGTGTAACGCCATCTAAAACCGTGCTACGCACTGATGGAGTAACCAGTTTACCATTAATTACAAAAAGTAAATTGGCTGTTCCGGCTTCTTCGATGAACTCGTGTGTTACCGAATCTGTCCAGATTAACTGATCGAAACCTTCTTTTTTAGCTTGTTCGAAAGGATATAAAGAACGGGCATAGTTACCTGCAGTTTTGGCAAAACCAACACCACCATCATCGGCACGTGTATATTCAGTTTCGATCTTAACCTTTAAGGCACTGCTATAATATGGTCCGGTTGGCGTAGTTAAAAGTACAAATTTATAGGTATCAGAAGCTTTTACACCTAAATAAGGGTCCATTGCAAACATTACCGGACGGATATATAGTGCGTAATCTTCCTGAGATGGCACCCATTTCTCATCAACGTTGATTAATGCAGCCAAACCTTGCATAAAAATTTCTTCAGGAATGGTTGGCATCGACATCCTTGCCGCTGATTTATTAAAACGTTCGAAGTTTTTATCTGCACGGAAGACACTAATTTTCCCATCAGGCTGACGGTAGGCCTTTAATCCTTCGAAAATTGCCTGTCCGTAATGAAGGGCAGAAATTGCCGGACTCATTGGAATTGGTCCATAAGGCAGAATCTGTAAATTTTTCCACTCGCCGTCTTCGAAATCGGCAGTAAACATGTGATCGGTAAAAACCTTACCGAACGGTAATTGCGAAAAATCAGTAACAGTCAAACGTGTTTGATCTGCCTTGCTGATTTTTATATCCAATGTCTCGGTCATACTTCTTTTAATTTTGAATAATTGAATGCTTAAATTATTGAAAGCTTCTTATCGGCTAATTCAATAATTCATTAATTCTATCATTCTTTAATTCAATCATTAATTATTTTGCGCAAATTAAGAAAAAACAGGCTTTTTTAATAGTTTTTTCTAATATTAATCTTTGTTTTTGAGTGTTTTAAGTACACTAAGCAAGCGCTCACAGGTTAGTACTTTCTTCAAACCCAGCTAGGATACGCCCATAAAGATTTTGCAACAAATAAGTAAATTTTATACATTTGGAATCAGGGCGATGGGGTACCGCCAAAACCGCCAAAACAGGCTGATGACTCCTACGATTTTATTAAAATTGATTTAAATGCCTGTTAAAAAATTAGGTGAAGGATTTTTGCTGTCTTTCAACCACTTCATTAAAAAAGATTTCGGTTTAATATTAACCAGCACCCTGAAATGGCTGCTTATTTCGCTTGTACTTGGCAGTATTATCGGTTCTGCCTCAGCATTGTTTCTGGTAAGCCTTAACTGGGCAACAAATTACCGCGAGCAGCACCTGTGGATTATTGCATTTTTGCCTCTTGCCGGTTTACTTATTGGCCTGGCCTATTATTATTGGGGTACAGCAGTTGTAAAAGGGAATAATTTGTTAATAGAAGAACTGCAATCGCCGAAAAAGATTATTCCGTTAATTATGGCTCCCCTAATTTATGCCGGTACGATTATTACGCATTTGTTTGGAGGCTCGGCAGGCAGAGAGGGAACTGCAGTACAAATTGGCGGGGCTTTTGCCGACCAGCTAACCAAAATATTTAAACTTAAACCCAGAGACCGGAAAATTATCCTCATTTGTGGCATCAGCGCAGGTTTCGCCTCTGTTTTTGGTACCCCCCTGGCAGGAGCAGTTTTTGGTTTGGAGGTTTTTGTTGTGGGTTCGGTGATCTACAGTGCTATCCTACCATCGTTTATTACGGCCGTAATTGCCGACTATACCTGTAAAGCCTGGGGAGTTGGACACACACATTATGCCATTGCCAGCGTGCCCGACATGAACGCCATTAATTTATTCCTATCGCTAGGTGCCGGAATATTGTTTGGATTAACAGCACGCCTATTTTCTTCTATGAACCATGGGATTTCAAAGCTTTTCAGTAAGGTTAACTATCCTCCCCTTCGGCCGTTTATTGGTGGGTTTATTTTAATTGCACTTATTTACCTCATTGGTAGTACCCGCTATATTGGCCTGGGTATCCCGGTTATATCAGAAGCTTTTACGCAACAAGAGCCCTATTATACCTTCACCATTAAATTATTTTTAACGGCATTAACATTAGGAGCCGGTTTTAAAGGTGGCGAGGTTACCCCTCTTTTCTTCATCGGCGCAACATTGGGCAGCTTTATCAGCCTGTTTATACCGCTACCTTATGGCTTGTTAGCTGGAATGGGGTTTGTGGCCGTTTTTGCCGGCGCAGCCAATACGCCTTTGGCTTGTATTTTTATGGGCGTAGAACTCTTTGGTACCTCATCCGGAATTTACGTTGCCCTGGCTTGCGTTACCGCTTATTTATTTTCGGGCCATACAGGTATTTACAAATCACAGGTTATTGGTGCACCCAAACATTTGTTATTGAAAAGGCATCAGTTTCTGAAATAAGCAGGGAATGGCGCTGGGCTAAAGATAAAATCAGCGGGAAGCCACAATTTAGCTGTATCCCGCAGATTTTGCTGATCGAAGAAGAACTAATTCCGTCATCTTTTTTCACATTTCAGCCCTTAAAGTTTAAAAGAGTCGCCATCTCGACTGAAGCGCAGCGAAATGGAGAGATCTTTAAATAGATTTAGCTTCGCTGAGCACTCCGCTCGAAATGACGATTAGAGGGATTAATAAAGCACCCTAAACTTAATGGTATGCTCAATCTTTTTAAGCGATTTGAACAATTGTTTATCGTATTCGGTGTTAATATCGGTAATGGCGTAACCAATTTCAGAATTGGTCATTAAAAACTGGCCTACAATATTGATATCGTGCTTGGCGAAAACCGTATTGATTTTAGCCATAATACCCGGAACGTTTTTATGGATATGGATTAAACGATGCGATTTATCAATTTTAGGTAACTGCAAATTCGGGAAATTGCTGCTTAAATAAGTAGCACCGGTATTCATAAAATCGGTTACCCTTTTCGGGATAAAATCGAGGTTACGCGGGTTGTTCTTTTGATCATCAAAAACTACAATACCCTGTTTGGTACATAAATCTAAATCGATCTTATTTTTTGCATTACCTAAATAACCTATAGTTTTAAGCTTAACTGCATTTTTTAATTGATCTTTGGTTAGCTTTTCGCCATCTGCCAAAAGGATAATCCCAACATCTTTAACATACTTCTCTTCGAAAGTAGTTTTATGCCTGATAGATAAACCATCATTTTTAAGAATCGAAATGGTTAAAGGATCAACATCACCAATTACCAGACAAAGAATCCTGTTTTTTGGATAGGAAATGGCACGCGGAAGATTGTTAACATATAAGAATTCATCAAAGCTCGGCGTAACGTGGTCTGCTTTTGCCACAATGCTTTCGCGGGCAATATTCTCGGTAAAAGCAAAAAACTTATTAATTAAGCCACTCTCGCGCAGCTGAAAATCAGAATAGCCATCGCCTATACCAAATAATTCGCCCTCCAGTTTTAAATGTTGAAGCAGTTTTACTTTTCCGCCTTCTTCACTTAACGGGTTGGCATGGTCGTAATCGATAATTTTTCCGTCGCCGGTGGTTACAAAGGTATTGGCATAAATGTTTTCCTTTTTAATGTGGTACTGGCTCACCACAGGCGTAATAAACTCCTTAAATCCCCCCGAAACGATTAAAACTTCGTCGCTATGTTTTTTAAAGAAAGCCGCATTACGCGAAAAAGATGTAGACACCTTCTTTTTTAAATGTTTAATCAACTGTTTCAGGTGATCTTCGTTGGCTTCTAAAAGTTTAACACGCTGGGCTAAACTCTCGGAGAAAGACATTTTGCCTTCCATGGCAAAGTTGGTATAGTCTTCAATTTTTTGGAAAATGGCCTCTTTGTCTGGGTGGTTCTTTAAAGAGATCCTCGCGAGTTCATCAAGTGCTTCTACCTGAGTAAAAGTACTATCGAAATCGATAATGTAATAAGCTTTTTGTTTGGGCATTATTTTAAGTGTTGGGTAATTTCCTGTATGCTTTGGGATACCGGTTTAAATGTAATTCCAGTTTCCGCTATAATCTTATTATTGCTGTAATAACTGAGTGTTATGCTGCTTTTGGCAGTGTCTTTGGTTATTGAAGGCTGCTTGCCGGTAAAAAGAGAAACAAATTTAAGTGCCCTCCAGGCTAATCCCAGCATCCATGGTTTAGCTTCTTTGGTTGGTGCTTTAACCGAAAAACCTTTAGCTATATCGGTAAAAAGATCTTTATAATGATAGTCACTGGCCGAAATAATATAACGTTCGCCCGAAACTTCGGCTTCCATCAATAAAATCATGGCTTTAGCTACATCTTCCACATCTACAAAACCCGAGGCTCCATCGGTATAAAAAGAAAAACCATCTTTTACCAGCTTGAAAATAGCTCCGCTTCCTTCAAAACCAGCATTTTTACCAATAATAACAGATGGATTAACGATTACAGCGTCAAGCCCTTCGGTAATGCCCCGCCAAACCTCCATTTCGCCCTCGTATTTGGATAAGCCGTAGGCATGCGCCTGAGCATCATATTCCCAAAAATCTTTTTCGGTTATTTTATTATCTTTTTTAGCATTACCAAGCGCCGCAATAGAGCTCACATGCAGCAAGCGGCAATTATTTTCGGCACAAAGGTTTACAATATTCGATGTACCATCAATGTTGACATGAAAAAGCTGTTTCTTATGTTTCGAATTTAAAGATACAAATGCCGCACAGTGATAAACTTTTGTAATCCCCGCAAATGCATCTTCGAGGGCTGCAGTTTCGTTAATATCGGCATCAAACCACTCTATTAACGGGTTGTTACTAATTAAAACCGGAATTTTAGAATGCGCACGCTTTAACGCCCGAACAGGTAAACCTTTATTGGTTAATTGTTTAATCAGTTCAGATCCTAAAAATCCCGTGCCTCCGGTTACCAGTATCATTTTATTTTTTTCGAGCTATATGTGGAAATACGCATTCAAAAATAGATATTTGAGCCGAGAGTTTTAAATATATGTCATTAACGGATTTTTTTTCGCCCATAAACGCCGATAGTTTTACCCCAAAACAAGGATTTTTTACAAGTCAGTTGGGTTTAAAAGCGCAAATTTATACCGAATCGTTCCCCGATTTTGAAGAGAACACTTACGATCTGGCCATTTTTGGCGTACTCGATGGCCGTGGCGCAGTAAACAATGAAGGTACTGCCCTCGCACCCGATTATTTCAGGGAAAAATTTTACCGCCTTAACGAAGGGGCTTTTACCAGCCGGATCGTAGATTTAGGTAATATTAAACATGGCGCAACCATTGCCGATACTTACATTGCGGTTAAAATGGTGGTGACGGAGCTGATCAAAATGAACATTATACCGGTTATTATCGGTGGCGGACAGGATTTAACCTATGCGCAATATTTAGGTTACGAAGACCTCGAGCAAAAGGTAGACCTGGTAATTATCGACAATCAGTTCGATATTGGCGATGACGACCATGAAGGGATTGCTACCCGCTCTGACTGCTATCTGAACAAGATTTTTTTACACCAGCCCAATTATCTCTTCAACTTTAGCAATGTGGGTTACCAAACCTATTTTGTAAATCAGGAGAGTTTAAGTGTAATGGATAAGCTTTATTTTGATGTACACCGCCTTGGCGAATTTGCACAGGATATTACACTAACCGAACCGATTATCCGCAACGCCAACATGATCAGTTTTGATATCGGTGCTATTCGCTCAGCCGATGCCGCAGCCAATGCCAACACCACACCAAATGGTTTTGATGGCGAGGAAGCCTGCAGATTGGCACGCTATGCCGGCATGAATGACAAGCTAACCTCAATCGGTTTTTACGAATTTAATCCTGCTTACGATAATAACGGACAAACTGCTTTTTTACTGGCTCAAATGGTTTGGTATTTTGTTGATGGGTTTTATGCCCGCAAAAAAGACTTTCCACTTACACCAAAATCTCAGTTTATTATTTACAGAACGAGTTTGAAAGATGGCTCGGGCGAAATGACCTTTGTTAAAAGTAAAAAATCAGACCGCTGGTGGATGCAGGTGCCATACCCATCGGGCCAATCTAAAAATGAGCGTTATCATTTGGTGCCTTGCCGTTACGATGATTACCAAACTGCAGTTAATGGCGAAATGCCTGATTTATGGTGGCGCACCTATCAGAAATTAAACTAAAAGCTCCTTACCCGAATGGGCTAATATAATTTTACACAGGCCTTAACGTTTTAAGTCCTATATTTGAACCAATTAGACTAACTTCAATTTTATGAAAAAGACATTATTATTTGCAATGGCACTTTTGCCACTCGCAGCCTTGGCGCAAAAGCCGTTTACTGTTACAGGTTATATTAAAGGCCTGAAAGATGGCGATAAGATATACCTGATTTACCGTGCAGATGATAAATCAGTAACAGATTCAGTAACGGTTGATAAAGGTACTTTTATATTTAAAGGTACTTTAGTGGATCCAGCTGCCGGAAACCTATTTCTTAACAAAAACCCCTACGTTAACCGTCCGGCAAAAGGCGAGATACTTGATTATACCCCCCTTTTTCTTGAAACTGCTGACATCAAGATAATCGGCACAGATTCGATCAAAACCGCAGCGATCAGTGGATCGGTGATCAACGATGACAGCAAAAAATTAAAGGCCCTGACCAAGCCTGTTGATGATCAGATCAACGCCATCAATGTAGAGTATTCGAAACTTACGCCAGAGCAGCAAAAAGATCCAAAAGTAAGAGAAGATGCAATGGGCCGGTATGAAAAAGCAACGGCTGCACTAAACCCTATTTTATTGACATACGCAAGCAATAACCCTAAGTCGTATATCAGCTTAACAGCGCTTAGCCAGCTGGCTTCAGATCCTGATCAGGCCCCTTTGGCAGAAAAAGCTTTTACTGGCTTATCTGCTGATTTAAAAGCGACATCAACTGGTAAAAGAATTGCAAAGATATTTGAGGCCAGTAGAAAAACTGCTATTGGTGCAACCGCTATGGATTTTACCCAAAACGACGCTGATGGCAAGCCGGTAAAATTATCTGATTTTAAAGGTAAATATGTATTGGTAGATTTCTGGGCTTCATGGTGCGGTCCGTGCCGTCAGGAAAACCCAAATGTAGTTGTGGCTTACAATAAATTTAAAGATAAAGGCTTTACGGTATTGGGTGTTTCTTTAGATGGCGGAACAACCAGAACCACTAAAGAAGGTTGGTTAAAAGCAATTGAAGCCGATAAATTAACCTGGACGCATGTATCTGATTTAAAAGGATGGAGCAACGAAGTAGCCCAAATGTATGGTATTCAATCTATCCCTGCTAACTTTTTAATTGATCCAAACGGAAAAATCGTTGCCAAAGGATTAAGAGAGCAGGCCTTGCAAGATAAACTTCAGGAGTTATTGGGAAGTAAATCGAAGTAAGGATATCTGTCAATCGACTGGATTTCTCGGCTTCGCTCGAAATGACGATCCTTTGCCTGCATGACGAATAAAGAAACCCGCAGATCAATAAAATCTGCGGGTTTCTTTTTATATAAATTTAGCATTTAAACCAAATCAAAGCCGATATCTTCTCTGAAGTATTTTCCATCAAAGTAGATTCTTCCGGCATCGGCAGTGGCCGATTGTAAAGCGGTAAATAAATCTTTCTGCAAACTGGTAATTGCAATTACCCTACCACCGTTGGTTTTAACCACATCGTTTTCTAAAAGTGTTCCGGCGTGGAAAGCATTAGAGTGACGCAGGTTTTCGATGCCCGTAATGGCTTTACCTTTTAAATATTCGCCTGGGTAACCACCCGCAACAATCATTACTGTAGCAGCAGTTTGCTCTGAAATAACCAGGTTCACCTGATTTAACTGTTTGTTGGCACTGGCGAGAAACAATTCTAACAAGTCGTTTTCGATACGCGGAATAACACTTTCAGTTTCCGGATCGCCCATACGTGCATTGTACTCAATTACATAAGGTTCTTCGCCTACTTTGATCAAGCCAAAGAAAATAAAACCAGTATAATCGATGTTATCTTTTTTCAAACCATCTACTGTTGGTTTAATAATACGCTCCTCTACTTTAGCCAAAAACTCTGGCGTTGCAAACGGAACCGGAGAAACCGAACCCATACCACCTGTATTTAAACCAGTATCGCCCTGACCAATTCTTTTATAATCTTTGGCTGATGGAAGGGTAACATAATTCTCGCCATCGGTTAAAATAAATACCGAAAGTTCAATTCCACTTAAAAATTCTTCGATAACCACCGTTGCTCCGGCTGCACCGAATTTACCGCCTAGCATCAGTTTCAATTCTTCCTGTGCTTCTACAGTTTCGGTACAAATTAATACACCTTTACCTGCAGCCAACCCATCGGCTTTTAAAACCACTGGCAAAGCATGGTTCTGCAAATAAGCTAAACCATCTTCCAATGTTTCGGGGGTGAAAGATTTTGATGCCGCGGTTGGAATCCCATGGCGCTCCATAAACTGTTTAGAAAAATCTTTACTTCCTTCTAAAATAGCACCTTCTTTTTTAGGCCCGATAACGGGAATGTGTGCAATCGCCTGATCGGCAAGGAAAAAATCGTGAATACCATTTACCAAAGGTTCTTCTGGCCCTACTACAACAAGTTCAATATTCTCGGCAAGAACTACTTTCTTAATGGAATCAAAATCGTTTACATTGATGTTGATATTGGTACCGTATGCACCTGTACCACCATTTCCGGGTGCAATAATTAATTTATCGCAGTGCGAAGACTGGCTCATTTTCCAGGCAAATGCACTTTCTCTGCCGCCTGAACCTAAAAGTAAGATATTCATATAGGGCAAAGATAATAAATGAAGGATGGAAAATGGAAAAAAGATGGAACATGGGGAATGGAAGACGGATAATGGAAAATGGAGGAGGTTGTTCCTTAATAGTAATCATTACATCTTCCATCCTACATCATCCATCTTACCTCACTTAGCGCTTCTCGTCATTTGTTCCAGCATATCCCACATTTCGTTCGGGATTGCTTCTAAACCATTCATCTGACCAGCGCCCTGCAGCCATTCGCCTCCATCAATTGTAATTACTTCGCCATTAATATAACCGGAGAAATCGCTCACTAAAAACGCAGCCAGATTGGCCAGTTCCTGATGGTCGCCTACCCTTTTTAGTGGCACACGGTTTTTAAAATCGAATTTCTTGGCCAGGTCGCCGGGCAATAAACGCTCCCAGGCGCCTTTGGTTGGGAATGGTCCGGGGGCAATTGCATTGGTACGGATACCATATTTACCCCACTCTACTGCTAAGGACCGGGTTAAGGCCAAAACCCCACCCTTGGCACAGGCCGATGGCACCACATAAGCCGAGCCGGTAAAGGCATAAGTTGTAATGATATTTAGCACCGTAGCCGGCTGCTTTGCTGCAATCCAGTGTTTACCAAAGGTAAGCGTGCAGTTAACCGTTCCCTTTAAAACAATATCGATAATGGAAGAAAAGGCATTGGCCGACAGGCGTTCGGTTGGTGAAATGAAGTTACCTGCCGCATTATTTAGCAGTGCATCAACTGAACCAAATCTTTCGAGTGTTTTGGTCAGTACATTTTCTACCTGTGCAACCTCCCTTACATCGCAAGCTACTGCCAATACTTTACCTCCGGTTTTCTCTTCCATTTCGTCGGCTGTTTTTTGCAAAACATCCTGCTTACGGCTGGTGATTACCAGATTGGCACCTAATTTCAGGAAATAAACGCCCATGGCTTTGCCAAGCCCGGTACCGCCACCGGTAATTACAATGGTTTTTCCTTTTAAAGCGTCGTCTCTAAGCATAGGTGAATTATAACTGAACATAAGCTGTGTGGGTTAATTGGTTAACTCTTTTATTGTTGAGCTTGTTTTATTGCTAAATTGTTGGGTTTTGTTAAATTGGTTAACTGTTCAAGTTGGTTAATCGTTGAAACTGGTTTATTGGTTAACTATTTATCGTTGAACTTGTTTTATTGCTAAATTGTTGGGTTGTGTTAAACGGGTTAACTGCTCAAGTTGGCTAATCGTTGAAACTGGTTAACTGGTTAACTGTTTATTGCAAACTACCAACTGCACACTGCCAATTGTAAACTGAAAACTGCCAACCTAAATTACTTCCGTTGCAGACTAGCCAAAATGGTTTTTAAAATTTGTCGTGTTGCCGGCGACCACCATTGTTCAAGCATTTTTGCTAAGGTAGCCGATTGATCGGCGGTTACCGCAGCAATCAGTTCTTCGCGAATGTTAAGTTTGCTCTGCGACCAGGTATTGCCTTCAAGCTCCATATATTTCTTAATCTTGCGTTCGGCAGCAGTGAGCAGGCTTTCGTTCCGTACCAGTTCATCTACCAAACCCACTTTAAGCGCTTCTTCGGGATTATACAACTTACCCGAAAGCAAGCTGCGGGTTGCCTCGGCCTTGCCAATCCAGAAAGCATACAACTGAAAAATGCTGTTAGGCACAATAATACCTACCGGCACTTCATTTAAACCAATAATATACTGTCCTTCGGCCATCACGCGATAATCGCAAGCTAATGCCATTACGCAACCACCCGCAGGGCTATGTCCGCTTATTGCAGCCACCATTGGCTTTTTGAAGGAAACCAGATTTGCGGTAAAGCCTAAAAACAGCTCCCAAAAAGATTTGGCCTCGGCTTCATCATAATTATAGAGCTCTACAAGGTCTAGTCCAGCCGAAAAGAAAGGAGCTGTACCGGTTAAAATAACGCCACCAATGTTATCATCGGCAGCGATATTTTTTAGCATATCATCCAGTTCGGTAATCAGTTCGCGGTTTAAGGCGTTCGATTTTCCTCTATCTAATGTTATCGTAGCTAAACGATCTTTAACGCTTACTTTTATGGTGTTCATGGTAAAATAGTATCAGGTTTTGAGTAGCAAGTAAAGTAGCTATGACGAGTATCAAGATTCTAGATGGGAATATCAAGACTAAAGTATTGATACTGTATCAGGATAGAATTATCAAAACCGCCACCACAAGCTATGCTTGCATAACAACTCAAATTTATCTATTTTTCTTTATTTCACATCATAAGTGTAAACTTTTCTTGCCAAATGACCGAGCGCATCGATTCCTTCTATTACTACGCGGTAATTTCCTGGTTCATCGGCATTATAAAATTCAAACTTAGCTTTGCCATCGGCCCCGGCAACTACTTGTGGGTTCCAGTAAATGGTTGTCCTTAAATCGGCTCGGCTGCTGGTACTTGCTGCATCGTATTTAGGTGAGTAGAACTCCCTCGAAACTGTAAATCCTTTAGGACTTAATGTAACTATGCCCGGCGCATAGCGATCGGAACTTCTGCCTCCATCACCACGTTTGGTCGTAATGATGATTACACCACCCCCACCTTGCGAACCATAAATGGCTGTGTTACCAATGCTTTTTAACAGCTCTATCGATTCTACATCTGATGGCACTACATTATCCAGAAAATCGGCCTCCATTCGCATACCATCTACAATCAGCTGAATAGGTATATTTTGGCTGCGCATCAGGTATGGAATATTTCCCCTGAAAATTACTCCCGGTAAGCGCCCCTGTAAACACTGCGAAAGGGTAACGCAAGTCGAGAGCTGATCGGCAGTTAACACGAAATCGGCCCTTCCTGCCCCATTCAGGTTCGAAGAATTTTTAGCCGGGTTTTTCTTTTCGGTAATAGTTACTTCCTCCAGTTTAATGGTACGTTCTAACAAGCCCAGGCGGGTCATTTCGTTAAAATAATTATCGCTTTCTTTAATGTATTTCATTAAAGTATTGTTTACGTTAATATCGATATCGGCTCCATTTTTACTTTTGGTTACAATTTGTCCGGGCACTATATCGAGGTTAATATCCACAAATTTACGTTCGGTTTTGGTACGGGCCTGTACTACAAATTTAGTGCTGTCGCCAAAGCTCAGGTTATCAAAAACGAATTTACCCTCGGCATTGGTTACGGTATCTAAAATGTATAGCGTACCTTTTGTAGCCATCAGCATCACTTTACCACCGGCCACAGGTTTGTTGCCTTTGGTTACGGTACCACTAATGGTAATAGATTGCTCTGGCTGGTAGGTAATGTTAGGGCCTACATTATTGATGATATTTTTCCATGTAAACCGTCTCCAACCCTGGGTAAGCATCAGGTTGTCGAGTTCTCTTTGTGTTTGAACATCATCCTTTAAAAAATAATGGTTCGGTTTTTCTACATAACCAACCAAATCAGAGGTAAGTAAAAGCGAAGTGAGGATATTGGTTTCATTATCCGGATCTGGAGCTACCTTGGTTGCATTCGTAACTGCTACAGAAAAACTGCCCAATACAGGTTTACCTTCACTGGATGCATCGAAACTAAAACTGGCTTTCCCCTTTCTGGAAGTGGCCACATCGCCGATATTTAGCGATACATCAATTAAATCGGCTTTGTTGGTTACAAAAACCAATCGCTCGGCAACGGGTTGGTTGGTTGCAGAAAAGAGGGTAAACTGTACAATCCCGGCCGGTAGGTTCTTTTTAGGAATGTTGGCCATTAATACCTGTTTATCCATTTTGGCTTTCGAAACGTAATATACTGTGCCGCCATGTTGTGCAACTACTTTTAGTTCATCGCCATTAACCAAATCGGTACTGGCCATAATCTTTAGCGATACTTTAGCGGTATCGGTATTATTTAACGAAATGGCATAACCACTTTTAGCAGCCAAAGGAAGCTTGAATGTTTTTTCAGAACCATCTTTGAATTTAACTTTTGCCGAGTAAACCCTACCTGACTGGCTGTTGAACACGAAGTTACCCATGCCGAGGTAGCTGGTGGCAAAACTGGTTACAGTAGCTCCGGTTTCATCTACAATATCGCCCTGCACATCTTCGCCTTTGCCACTGGGGTCAACGGCTTTAATGGCAATTTTTTGAGGTAATTCTTCAATCAGGGTACCACCTTCGGGCATAAACTGTACATCTACATCATTCGAAGTTGAGGTAATCGGGATCGATTTGATTACCTTTTGCTTATTATCGAGGGTAATGGAGGCAACAATTTTCCCTGATTTATTTTGAAAAGACTGATTGCTGGTAAAACTGATTACGGCATCGCCGGTTAAACTGGTTTTTACCTTGCCTTTGGCTACACTCCGGTAATCGAGCTGAACATCGTAACTCACCTCATTTTCACTGTAGGCAATACCGTTTTTATCTTCGAAATGAATGGTAGCTGTTACTTTATCGGTGTTGTTCTCTTTAGTAAAGTTGTAGGTGGTTTTGGTAAATACTTTATTGGCCCAACTGTTTCCAATTTTAATGGTTTTATCGAAAAAGAATGCTGTTCCGAAATTACGCATGTAATTGGTGTAGGCCCTGATCCGGTAATTTCCTTCGCTCAGCGAATCGGTGAGTTTAAAATCGCCCCAGGTAATGCCGCCCATTAAGGGGAGTTTAACCAGTTTTTTAAGCGAATCTTTTTCGTTAATGAGCTCTACATATAAAATTTTGCTCATGCTGGAAGGAGCCGATGTTTTGGTATTTACAACATAGGCTTTAAACCAGATATCATCGCCAATGGCATAATAAGGTTTATCTAAATGCAGGTGTACTTTTTCCTGAGGATACTTCGTGGTATAATCTTCCAGCTTCTGTAACAGCTGGCTAAAAGGATCATCGTCCATTTTAAATGCCGTGAAGCCAATTAATAGCAATACAAAACTGAGGGCGAGAATAATTCTGGGTTTCATGTGGTTAGGTAAAATAAATATGCCTCAAGGTACAAAACCTGAGGCATATTTTTATGAAGAACACATGAAATTTGAATATAATACTAAATTTCTAGTTTAAGATTGAAGGGTTGGTATATCTAACCAATCTTACTAATTGTGGTATTTACTCATGAAAAGCTCCTGCAGTGTGCGGCAAACAATTATGAGGGTCATGAAACCTTCCTGCAGTATGCGGCGCCAAATCATGAGGGTCATGAAACCTCCCTGCAGTATGCAGCACCAAATCATGAGGGTCATGAAAGCCTGCCGCTATGTGCAGTGCCAAATCATTTAAAATTTGTTTTTCCACATCATACTTTCAACCGGACGTGTGGTTTTATTGTTGTATTTAGCATTCCCTTTAGTGTTGTACATGGTGCCGATATTGCCTTCTACCACAAAATAGATGAGCTGCCCAATGGGCATACCTGCATAAACCTTTACGGGTTGCGCAACTGATATTTCCAATGTCCAGGTATTACAGAAACCTACATCACCTTTTCCTGCGGTAGCATGAATATCGATCCCTAAACGGCCTGTACTGCTTTTTCCTTCCAGAAAAGGTACGTGACCATGCGTTTCGGTATACTCTAAAGTAACACCAAGGTAAAGCGTTCCGGGCTGAAGGATATAACCATCTTTCGGAATCTCAAAATGTTCGATCTCATTATGGGCTTTGGCATCCAGCACACGGCTTTTATAGGTAGCCAAATATTTCCCCAAATGTACATCATAAGAGTTTGTTCCTAAACAATCGCGTTTAAAAGGCTCAATGATGATGGTACCCTTCTCAATTTCTTCTAATATCCTGCTATCAGATAATATCATTTTTATGCGTATTTTTGGCCTAAATTATCATTTATTTAAGATAATTTTGCATGTAATCTCCAATTTAATCAATGCCAATAATTTACAACCAAAATATTGATGCACATGCTGTTTTAGCCATCTGGAAAATTGAAGAAACAGAAGATGAATTGTTGGCAGGGCTGCAACTCAAACAGCACGAACATGATATCATCTCATCGTTAAACAGTGGCAAAAGGTTGCTGCACTGGCTCAGCACCAGGCTTTTACTCCGCACTATGCTCAATACCACCGAGTATATCGATTGCCAGTTTGATGAGCATGGTAAACCTTACCTGGTTAATTTTGATTACCACATTTCGTTAAGCCATTCTTACGATTACGCCGCGGTAATGATTAGCAAAGATTATGCTGTTGGGGTTGATATTGAACTGATTAAGCATAAGATAAAAAGCATCAAGCACAAGTTTTTGAGCGATGTAGAGCTGGCACAAAGGCAAATTGGCGATAATACCGATGGTCTTTATGTTGCCTGGTGTGCTAAAGAAGCCATCTACAAATGGCATGGCAAAAAAGGACTGGAGTTTAAGCAGCATATCCACATTAAGCCTTTTAAATTAAAAAATGAAGGTGCCTTAAACGCCTTGGTAGAGTTGCCAACAGGTACACGCGAGCTAACCGTTAATTATTTTAAAACCAAAGATGGCTACATGCTGGGCTACGTAGCCGGCAATTATTAAACACAAATGGAGATGAACGAGACTGCAGAAAAAGTAATTGCCAAAGATTTAATGCCAACAGTTTTTACCGATTGGGGCTTAACCGACTACCAGCAGGCCTGGGATAAACAGGAAGACCTGCTGAACCAAACGGTTGCCATTAAAACGGCCAACCGCGTAAACAACACGCACACGACTACCCCCAACCACCTGATTTTTTGCGAACACCCACATGTTTATACCCTGGGCAAAAGCGGTCACCCCGAAAACCTCTTGCTTGATGAGCAGGGCTTAAAAGATAAACAGGCTACTTATTATAAAATTAACCGTGGAGGTGACATTACCTATCATGGTCCGGGGCAGATTGTAGGTTACCCGATATTGGATCTCGACAATTTTTTCACCGATATCCATCTTTACCTGCGCACTCTCGAAGAAGCTGTAATTTTAACTTTGAAAGATTATGGTATCGAGGCCGGCCGTTATCCGGGCTACACCGGTGTGTGGCTGGATGCAGATAACGAAAAAGCCCGGAAAATTTGTGCCATGGGCGTTCGCTGCAGTCGCTGGGTAACCATGCACGGTTTTGCTTTTAATGTAAATGTAGACCTCGATTATTTCAAAAACATTGTACCCTGCGGAATAGACGATAAAGCAGTTACTTCTTTACAGCATGAACTTGGCCGTAAGCTCGACATGGAAGAAGTGAAAACAAAGCTAAAAAATCATATTGCCAGCCTGTTTAAAATGAAACTGGTTTAGTTGCCGTAAAACATATTACAGCAGCCGAATAAAACTAATGCCGGATTTACTTCGTAAATTAAGGTATGAAGATTTTATTAAGCGCCATTTTATTTTCTTTATTAACTTCGGGCTGTACTAAGCACGAAAACATGCCTGCAAATACGGATAATCCTATTACAAATCCCATTACCGGAGGAAGCACTTTTAGCTATCTGGCGCTGGGCGATTCATACACAATTGGCGAAGCAGTTAAGCAAGAGGAATCTTTCCCCTATCAACTGCAAAACTTACTAAAAGGCAAAAATATCAGGGTGGCCAATCCTAAAATTATTGCGGTAACCGGCTGGACTACCGATGAACTACAGGCTGGTATTAAAAAAGAAAACTTAAGCGGAACTTACGATTTTGTTACGCTGCTCATTGGTGTAAACAACCAGTACCGCGGCTATCCCCTTAGCACTTACCGCCAAGAGTTCGCAGAATTGTTACAAAAGGCCATTGCTTTTGCAGGTGGCGATAAGCAGAAAGTTTTTGTGGTTTCTATACCCGATTGGGGTGTTACACCTTTTGGCAAAAACTCTGGAAGAGATACCAAGGCTATTGCTGCTGAAATAGATAGTTTTAATGCTGCAAACCAGGAAATCACGGTTGCAGCTGGTGTAAACTATACCAACATTACGCAGGCATCGAGAAATGCAGCAACCGATAATGCATTGATTGCAAGTGATGGCTTACACCCCAGCGGCAAAATGTATGGCCAATGGGCCGATGCGTTATTAACAAAGGTGGCCACTGTGTTGAAATAATTTAACTCCCTGTTTATCTGTTTTTAAATTAAAAAAATTACATTAGTTTAACTATTTAAATTAATAACCTTTAAAAACATTTAAAATTATGAATGAGTATGAATCAAGTGGTGTACTAGCCGGAATTGGTGCAGGAGCTGTAATTCTTTATTTGGCAATAATCGTAGTTATGATTGTTGGCATGTGGAAAGTGTTCGAAAAAGCCGGTAAACCAGGCTGGGCTGCAATTATTCCCATCTATAATTTAATCATTTTACTAGAAATTGTTGGTAAACCAATGATCTGGATTTTATGGTTGATTATCCCTTGTGTAAATTTTGTATTTGCCATCTGGCTTTACAACCTGGTAGCTAAAAGTTTTGGTAAATCTGAAGGCTTTACCGCAGGCCTTATTATCTTCCCATACATTTTCTGGCCAATTTTAGGTTTTGGATCGGCTACTTATTTAGGCCCATCAGCTGCTGAGGCTCAAAATGGTGGTTTTGGAAACAATCCATTCAACAATCCAAACAACCCTTTTAATAATCCTTTCGGAAATCAAGATAAACCAAGCGATACACCACCACCGGTAGTATAAGCGATTATGTTTATCCTTTTTATATTTTGCAGCTTAATCAACCTGGTTGATTGGCTGCAAAATCATTTAATCTCCTGCCCATTTAAAGCTTTAACCGGTATAGATTGCCCCGGGTGTGGGTTTCAACGTTCTTTTATTGCACTAATTCAAGGCGATCTATCCAAAAGCTGGCTGCTCTATCCGCCAACTATTCCTTTACTGATCTTATTTATTGCAGCAGGCTTGTTTTATAAGTTCCCCATTAAAAACCAATCTCTGATTCTAAGAATACTGATCATTGTTGTTGGCAACTTTGTAATGCTTTCTTACCTGTACAAAATGTTGTTGCACTAGTACCGAATTTAAACATTCACCATTGAGGTTAGGTGTTTATAATCTTTAAGTACCGTTTCTAAAAATTGTAACTCATTCATACCCGCCGGAATGCTTACCACAATGTGGGCTTTTGTTTTAGCGGCCATGGTATAAATCAGCTCGGCATTGCCTGTTTGGTAATAGCTTGTTAACACTTCGTGAATGAGTTCGATCTCGCGGTCATTTAAATGGAGTACATCTTTAAACTGGGCTTCGTAGGTTTCGGGCAGGCTAAAGCTAAAGGCCATGTTGGTAAACTGTGTTCTTGGATTTGTTTTAATCAAAGTTGTTTTGCCTAAGATATCACCTAAACGCTGGTGGTTTTTGGTTACGATTACCGATATCAGCGCTACTACACCCCAGCCTAAGGGAATACCGAAATCAATTGTCCTGAAAAGCCACCTTAAAATATACTGGCTCAGGGTTGGCTGTCCGCCGTCAAGGCTAATCACTTTTATTTTAAGCACCTTCTTCCCTAAACTTTGCCCATCCATAATGAGCTCACAAACCAAATCGTAAAAAACAAAAATAGCGAGGAATACAATAAAGATAATCTTTCCGCCACCCGACATGGTTGCCTCGCTGGCCCCCATCAAAATCAGCGCAATTATCCCCAATACCAGAAAAATGCCCAAATCTATGCATCTGGCTGCGATGCGCTCGCCCAGGCCGGCAATTTCATAAGAGATATCGATATTTTGAGCAGTGCTAATTTTGATACTATCCATATTCAAACATAATTTTTTTTAAGGATAATCGCTGTATATCAACTGCTAATTTTTTAACTAAACATTTCTCATATTTTGCTGTCATTTTACCTTATTGATTCTTTATACATAAAAAATTAACTATTTTAACCCAAGATTTGGTAACGCCTTAACATGAGAGAAGCATTATTTGTTAAACAGCATTCGGAGAAGTGGCAACATTACGATTCCATGCAACAGGCCAATCCTGATGAGGTGGCCAACCAGTTTATCGAAATTACCAACGACCTGGCTTATGCCAAAACATTTTACCCCAACTCGAAAACAACAGCCTATTTAAACGGGCTGGCTTCCAAATTACATCAGTCGGTTTACAAAAACAAAAAGGAGAAAACTAACCGGTTTATCCAGTTCTGGAAAACTGAGCTTCCACTGGTATTCTTTCAGTATAAAAAACAGATTTGGTATGCATTTGCATTTTTTATCATCTCTTGTGCCATTGGTGCCCTATCAGCAAAATACGACGATACTTTTGTACGCCTGATTATGGGCGATGGCTACGTAAATATGACCAACGAGAACATTGCCAAAGGCGATCCTTTTGGCGTATATAAGCAACAGAACGAGTTTATGATGTTCTTTCAGATCGGCATCAATAACATTTACGTTGCCCTCTATACCTTTGTTTTAGGCATCCTTTTTTCTTTCGGCGCTATTGTTTCTATTTTCCGCAACGGGGTGATGCTCGGCTCTTTTCAATACTTCTTTTTCAGCAAAGGCCTCGGTTTTCAATCTGTAATGGTAATCTGGATTCATGGAACGCTCGAAATATCGGCCATTGTGCTGGCAGGTGCTGCCGGTATTATTTTAGGTAACAGCTTATTGTTCCCCAAAACCTATTCGCGCAAGGTATCGGTTTGGAGAGGAGCAAAAGATGGTTTAAAAATCGTAATCGGTTTGATCCCCATCTTTATTGTAGCTGCTTTTTTCGAAAGTTTTGTTACCCGCCATACCGAAATGCCGCTTGTATTAAGTGCCTGCATCCTGTTATCATCGGCAGCCTTTATCGTCTGGTACGTATTCATTTATCCCGCTAAAATTAAGCTCCAACAACCCGAAAGTAATTAAAATGGTAAACCAATTAGAATTTAAGAAAAGAAGAGATTTCGGACAGGTTATTAACGACTCCTTCACCTTTATACGACAAAATTTTAAGCCGCTAATTAAAACCTACTTTACTTTTTGCGGGCTGTTTGTTTTGGCCAGCATGGCCACTATGCTGATGCAACAATATAAAACGGTTAATATAATAAATACAGGTATTGGTAACAGATATGGAAAAGGCTTGGGTATCGGATCTATTTATGGTATTGAATATTTTTTATCGTTACTGTTCTCTATGGCCAGTTATTCGAGTATGACGGTTGCTGTACTTTCTTATATAGCGCTATATGTACGCAAGGGCAACCAACCACCTACTACTGATGAAGTTTGGGGTTATTTTAAATACTACTTCTTCCGGGTTTTCGGTAGCTCCATATTACTCATTTTAATGCTTGTGGTTGCGTTTATATTCTGCCTGGTACCAGGTTTTTGGCTTGCACCTTTTGTGGCCATGATGTTCCCGATTATGGTATTAGAAAACGGATCGCTGGGTTATTCTTTTAGCAGGAGCTTCAAAATTATTAAAGATAATTTCTGGGTAACCTTTGGTACATTGCTTGTGGTGTGGATTATTGTTTCAGCCTGTATGAGTATGATTGTACTGCCAACCAGCCTGCTCAATATGGTAACCATGTTTTCGAGCAAAACCCCACGGATGAATGTAACCCTAATGATGATAACTACAGTACTTCAATCGCTTTGCCAGGTATTTACCATTATCCCGGTTATTACCATTGCACTGGTTTATTTCAGCTTGGTTGAGCAAAAGGAAAATACAGGTTTAATGGAACGCATTTCGAATTTTGGCAACAACGAAAAACCAATTGATACCAGACCAGAAGAATATTAGCAGATGCACCGCGCTTTAATCAGAAACATTCTCATATTCCTCTTGTTCTTTACTCCGGTAATAAGCAATGCTCAGGCTGTAAAACCTAAACCTGGTAATACGATTGTGCGCATTGATACCAATAGCAACGTTACACCGGCAAAATTCGACAAAGAAGCGATAAGCAAATATAAAGCACAAAAAGAATTTCAGTACGATGAAATTGGTCAGCAACAACTCTCGCTGTGGGACAGGTTTTGGCTGGAGTTTTGGCGCATGGTAGGCGATTTATTTCAGGGTGCAGCGGCTAATCCCATTTCGCGGTATATCTTTATTGGCCTGGGTGTTAGCGTGGTGATACTCATTGTGCTTAAGTTAATCGGTTCGGAAAATATATTCAGCCGGAAATCCAAAGAAACTATCCTGCCTTACGATGTTTTGACCGAGAACATCCACGAAATTGACTATGAGCAGGAATTGCAGCGTTTAATTGCGGAAGGAAAATTCCGCCTGGCAGTAAGGCTTTTGTATTTAAGGGCTTTAAAAAAACTGAGCGATGCCGAACTGATCCAGTGGCAACCCGAAAAAACAAATTATCATTATTTAACCGAGCTGCGTGAGCCAACGCTGAAAAACGATTTTGGTAAACTTACCCTTCAGTTCGATTATATCTGGTATGGCGATTTCCCGATCGATGCTACACGGTTCGAACCGATTAACCAATCATTTAATCACTTTAACAGCCAGATTAGATGAAAGGATATAAAGCATATTTAATAATCGGCTGCATTTTAATTGTGGCTTATCTGGTTGCACAATACAACAAACCTACCCCAACCAATTGGGCACCAACCTATGCAGCAAAGGATAAAATACCCTATGGTACCTATATTTTATTCAACCAGATAAAAGACATTTTACCCAACGCCGCTGTTAAAACCTCGCAGCTGGCCGTTTACAATACGCTAAAATCGAAGCATTTTAACAAAACAGCTTATTTAATTGTAGCCCAGCAGGTAGACATCAGCAAGTACGATTTAGCCGAACTCATTAAATACATGCAAACCGGCAATGATGTTTTTATTGCCAGTTATGATTTTGGCAAAATGGAAAAGGAACTGAAGTTAAAAACAGGCACTTCCTTAAATGCCGCAGGCAATACACTAAACTTTACGAACCCCAACTTCAAAACAGATGCGAGCTATGGTTTCGAAAGAGGTATTGGTGCGCAGTTTTTTAGCCAAACCGATTCTACCAAAGCAACCGTTTTGGGCGTAAACGGCAACGGTAAGCCAAATTTTATCCGTTATCCTTATGGTAAAGGTTTTCTGTATCTAATTGCCGAGCCTGGTTTTTATACCAATTTTAACCTGCTTAATAAGTATGGTGCCGAATATGCGGCCAAAACGCTGAGTTATTTACAAGGCAATAAAACCCTCATTTTCGATGAGTATTTTACAGGGCAAAAAAACACATCAACTGATATTTTAAGGGTGTTTTTTAAGCATCCCGAACTAAAATTTGCTTATTACCTGGCTATCTTCAGCCTGCTCATTTTTGTGCTTTTTGAAGTTAAACGCAGGCAAAGGATTATCCCACTGGCCGATCCAAACACAAATTCGTCGCTGGCATTTACCTATGTAGTTGGCAGTGTATATTACCAGGAGCGCAATAACCATGATATCGCACTGAAAAAAATCAATTATTTTATGGAGTACCTCCGCAGCAGGTATTTCATTAAAACAACAGAAATTGATCAGGACTTTACGCAGTTATTAATTGATAAAACCGGTATCAATGAGGCTTTGGCTAAAACATTAACCCGGTATTTTATTCAGATACCCCAAATAAACTATTTAAGCGACAACGATTTGATTGGCTTAAATGAAAGCATAGAACAGTTTTATAAATATACGCATAGCAATGGAACAAGAACAGTTTAACCCACGTACAGATTTAAGCGCATTAAATGAAGCGGTAAACCAGATCAGAAACGTACTTGGAAATATCATTATCGGACAAAAACAGGTTATTGATTTCTTAATTGTCGGTTTGCTTGCCGATGGACATATTTTAATAGAAGGTGTACCCGGCGTGGCCAAAACACTTAGCGCCAAATTACTGGCCAAATCAATCGCTGCGCAATTTTCGCGGGTACAGTTCACGCCCGATTTAATGCCTTCTGATGTTTTGGGTACACCCATTTTCAATACCAAAACCGGCGATTTCGAATTCAGGAAAGGGCCTATTTTCGGTAATATTATCCTGGTTGATGAGATTAACCGTGCCCCTGCCAAAACCCAATCTGCTTTGTTCGAGGTAATGGAAGAACGCCAGGTAACCATTGATAGCGAAACTTATTTAATGGATGAGCCTTTTATGGTGCTGGCTACTCAAAACCCGATTGAACAGGAAGGTACCTACCGCTTACCGGAGGCACAGCTAGACCGTTTTCTCTTCAAAATAGAAGTAAAGTATCCTTCGCTAGAAGAGGAAACCGCCATATTAACGGCACAGCACACACTGGTAAATAAAACTTTACTAAACGATGTGAAGCCCGTACTATCTGTAGCGCAGATCCAGGAGGCCAGGGCTATTATCCGCAATTTATTTGTTGAGCCTAAATTACTGGAGTTTATTGCCAAAATTGTGCACGAAACACGCAATAGTCCATCGCTTTACCTGGGCGCTTCGCCACGCGCATCGCTGGCAATTGTACATAGCGCCAAAGCCTTTGCTGCTATTCAGGACCGAGATTTTGTAACTCCAGATGATATTATAGCCGTTGCAGGACCGGTATTGGCACACCGCATATTGTTATCGCCCGAAAAAGAAATGGAAGGTTTAACCACCAGCGATATTGTAAACCAGATTATTAAAAAAATTGAAGTACCGAGGTAGTCAGCTTTGCAGTTATCAGTTTGCGGTTCAAAGTTGGTAATTTTCAAGAGCAATTAACCGATTAACCAGTTTGAACAGTTAACCAAATACCAACAATTTAGCAATAAAACAATTCAACCTCTTCAGAAATTAACCAGTTTCAATAATTAACCGATTAAACAACCTTGAAAAAATTCTTTCAGCAATATTACATCAATTTATTCCTAACCGACCGCCTTTTTACGGCCCTTGGGTTTTGTGTTGTGCTTTTTTTGCTGAAATTCTTTTTCGCCTGGCTGGGCGACATACCCGAGATAGCCACAGGCGTATTGCTGATACTCTTTTTGATTGATGTTTTTATCCTCTACCGCGTAAACGAGGGTATTGAAGCCAAAAGATTTACCTCGAAACGGTTAAGTAATGGCGACGAAAATCCGATACAGATAGAAATCAGAAACCGTTATGGTTTTGGTGTAAACGCAAGGGTAATTGACGAAGTTCCTTTTCAGTTTCAACTGCGGGATAAAGATTTCAGATTGCATATTAAACCGGCTGAGATTAAATCGATCCACTATAATTTGCGGCCAACCAAGCGTGGTGAATATAATTTTGGTTTTATCAGAGCATATATTAGTTCGCCGCTGGGTCTAATCAGTCGCAGGTACAATTTTGATGGTGCCAAAGTTTTACCTGTTTACCCCTCTTTTATTAATCTGGGACAGTACGAACTCATGGCTATTTCGCATCACTTAACAGCTTTCGGTATTAAAAAGATCAGAAAGGTTGGCCATAGCAGCGAATTCGATCAGATTAAAAACTATGTTGGTGGCGATGACATCCGCACCATTAACTGGAAAGCTACAGCACGGAAAAGCAGTCTGATGGTGAATACCTACACCGATGAGCGATCGCAGAATATTTACTGCATTATAGATAAATCGCGCGTAATGAAAATGCCTTTTGAGGGTTTAAGCCTGCTCGATTATGCCATCAATGCTACTGTTGCCCTGGCTAAAGTGGCCATGCTTAAAGAAGATAAGGCGGGGTTAATTACTGTATCAGAAAGTATTGGTGCTGTTGTGCCTGCCGACCGGAAATCGGCGCAGCTAGGCACCATTATGAACGTGCTCTACAAAGAAAAAACCAGGTATCTAGAAAGTAATCTCGAAGCTTTATACGCAACTGTACGTTCGGTGGTAAAACAGCGCGGGTTATTGGTATTTTTCACCAATTTCGAAAGCTTATCGGCCTTACAAAGGCAACTCCCCTATTTAAAGCGGATTTCTAAATATCACTTACTGGTGGTCGTGTTTTTTGAAAATACCGAATTAAAGGCCTTAAGCAGCGAACCAGCCAAAGATGTTGAAGGCATTTACCATAAAACCATTGCGGAAAAGTTTATCTACGAGAAAAAACTCATGGTTAAAGAACTGAATACTCACGGGATCTTAGCCATCCTTACCCCACCACAAAAATTAACGGTAAACGTAATTAACCAATACCTGGCATTAAAAGCACAGCAGAGGATTTAGTCTTGGGTTCAGATCCTTAAATCTGAGCTCAAGACTACGGACTCAGAACTAAAAATTAGCAATGATCCTTAAAATCACAATATTTCGGTCTGTGGAGACACAAACCGATAGCATGAACCTGGCTATCGCTAGACGACTCCCACTAAAGACTACAGACTCATAACTAAAATTACTCCTCTTCCCTGAAATACACCTTGTAAAAGTTCATTGATTTGTCGTCATCGTAACCTTTTTCAATCATGTCTTTATTGCCATGAATATAGATGTGGAAGTTTTTATCAAGTTTTAATACACTTTTGTAGGCACGGGCCTGTTTTTTCACAGCCGATTCGGCAATTTCAAAATGATCGGCAATGGGGCTTTCGTACTCTTCTTCGTAATTTTTCTTATAATTTTTAAACGACTCAATCCCTTCGGCATTACCAATTACCTCATTCCCGAATTCTTCAATGTCAAAAGTTTCTTTTTCCTTGAAATATTTCATCGAGCGGTTTAACAAATCAATTTTATCTGCCTTACTGATTTCGTAATCATCATCCAGCTTTTGGGTTACAAAGTTTTTATATACGCCCAAAACATTATTGGTTTGGTTATAGCTATCGTTACGGATTTTCAGCTTCAAAAATTCATCTTTCCAGTACACGGCAGAGTCGTTGCTGCTTTTCGACTGGTCCAATACCACCACTTTGTAGCCCTGTTCGCGTTCAACATTAAAAATCAAACAACCTTTATCCAGTTTATTAATGCTAATGGCTTCCTGCTCATAACTTACATTAAAGCCATCCAGTTCAGGGTAAACTTTCAGGTAGGTATCTTTGTTCTCCGATTTAAATATTCCCACTACATCCAGCTGCTCACCTTCAATCTGCACCTTTTCAAAATAAGCCACATATAACTCGCCCGATTTAATTTTGGGGTGATTGGCTACATCATATAAATGTTTTGCCAGCTGCTGCGAATCTTCATGAAAAAGTTCATTGTTTTCGAAAATTTCGTGCACAAAGTGGAATACTTCGTTTAATTCCAGGTTATCGTTAGGATGGTAAAAATGATAAACCTCATTTACCTTTTCGAAAGGCTTTAGAAAATACTGCATCAACAGATTGCCCAACACCTCATCCTCAATTTTTAAGGGTGCATCAGAAAGCTTGTAATATTCTTCAAGCAGTTTGTTGCCTGTATGATGGATGGAAAGTTGCTTCAGTGAAGCTTCGAAAAATGAAATCATAGCGGCAAAAATAACAAAATGATTGATTAACCTCGTTCAAAATTCACGCACTCATCTCCCATTCAATCCATCATTCATTTAATGGTTCTTTCTACCGTTTTTCATATAAACTTCTGCCCGCTGTAAAAAGCTTTTTTCCTTTAAGCCAGCCTCTACTTCGTTTATGGCCGCCATCAGGTTATTTTGCGTATTGGTAATTTCGGCTGTAGCTTTAATAATAACTTCCCACACCGGCTCCATAGTTGAGAGCAACGTTTGCCCTTTTTCCGTAAGCTCTACCAGGCGTTTGCGGGTATCTGTTTTATCTTTTTTGGAGCGGATGAGTTTTTCTTTCTCCAGCTCTTTTAATAAACTAATGGTAGATGGGTGTGCATAACCGATTTCTTCTGAGAGCATTACCACAGTCATGGTCGATTTTTTATATAAAGTGTATAAAACCGGAAACCATTTGGGCTGAAAATCGATGCCAAAGGCTTTATAAATTAATAAGCCATCCTTACGGATTTGATCACTCAAGCGCTGTAACCGGGTAGAAATAGCCAATAAGCCCGAAGTATCAATTACATTTTGTTCCATTTAAGCAGGTTTTAAATCCAGGCTATAGAAAACATTATCAACAGCCATACGTGGGAAATACGAAGGTAGCTTTTCCATGTCAACTTGTGCAAATCCATTGCGCTCGTAAAAACGGCATGCGGCCTGTAAAATATCTTTAGTGCCTAAGTATAATTCTTTCAGGTTGTGCTCCAGGCTATAAGCAATGAGGGTTTCTAACAAGGCCTGCGCCAGCCCCAATGCTTTACCACGGAATTCTTTTTTCACAAACATTTTTCTAATTGCTCCCGAATGGTGTTCGGGTACCGCAATTAAAGCAATGGTACCAATAAGCTCACCATCCAGCCAGGCTCCCCAAAAGGCTCCACCTGTAGCATCATAATTCGTTTCAATATCTAACAAATCAGGCTGTGCCGCCAAATCAATATCCACATTAAACTCGATCTGCTGAATGGGTAAAATTAAGCCAATAACCTGTTCACAATTTTGATTTTTTAACCGCTCTATTTTAAGTTCATTTTGCATAGTATAATAATTTGCTTCAAATATATGTAGTCAACTACATATATCCAAAATACAAGTATCATCTTATCATCAGAATTTAACCGGGCAAAGCCTGATTAGTTTGAACGGCTAAGTTTATTCAGGAAATCAACGATTTTTTTATCCGCATAATCGGCAGCACCTTCATGGTGCAAAGAAAGCAGGCCTTGTTTATCGAAAACAATGGTTGTAGGTAGTGAGCCAGCAAATATCTGTTCAGGAACATCGCTTTCTACCTTGTAAACGGGTAGTTCATATTTACGGTCGGCCATAAAGCGGGTAGATTTACCAAGGTCGCCATCAGCATCTGCAAAAATGAAGACCACATTTTTATCGTCTTTAAACTGTTTGTACAATTTATTAATGGATGGCATTTCGGCACGGCAGGGCGGGCACCAGGTGGCCCAAAAATTAAGGAAAATTACTTTACCTTTTAAATCGCCCAAATCAACCACATTACCTTTTGCATCTTTAAAAAGGATGCCACTCAGGCTCATGCCAGGCGCTGTGGGAGCTTCAATTTTTGGTTTGTAAAAGCCAATCTCCATCAAACCTTTAATTAAAAAAGCTTTGGCATCGGGTACCAATATTATGGCCAATAGCAAAGCTATGAATAATGCATTAATGAGATTTTTCTTTATAAAAGCCATTATTGGTTTAGTTCTTTCCTGTTAATAAATAACGAAAACATGTTTACAATTGGTATAGCAATAATTTTACCGGGCATTAATAATAACTGGAAAAACATCATAAACCGGTTAACATCATCGGTGTATTTAAACGGATTATCGATAAAACCGAGGTAGCCCATATTGTCGTAATCGGGCTTAATATAAACGTAAAAGGATAGCACAAGGTAAGCCAATGTAAAAAATGTTGCCAGGCAAGCATCCCTCAAAATAAAACTTTCCAAACGATTAAAAGGCACACTATAGATAAAATACAATAATGCCATTAAAGCGGCAGTGCCTGCAATGATAATCCAGATGCGTGGCCAGTGTAATTTATGGTGATACGTTTCCACCGTACCTGTAGGCCCGGGATTATCGCGTTCAAAAAACCATTCGAATATAGACATGTTGTTAATTTCGATTTGCGTTAATTTATGGAGACTGTAGCTCAATGCGTTATCTTAAACGATTGCTAAAATTTCAGATTATACCCGCATCAAAGCAATGTTACTTTTCAAATATATATAATTGCTCAGGAATTGCTACTTTTGGAGCGTTGAAAAAGCACAGGAAAAATATCAAAAAATATTTATCGGCATTTATGCTGGTTGTTTTTGCTATTGCTTTAACACCATGGAGCGTACTCCACAGTCATACGCCTATTCCGGTTGTAGAAAAAGAGGTGAGCTGTAAACACGTTAGTCACCTTCAGGCGCATGGCGATACCTGTCTAATCTGTAATGCAAGTTTTGAAAAAAACTATGTATCTGCACATCATATTTACAGGATCTTTTTGTGCGCCAAGATTTTTAACCCTACAGAGCCTACCTTAAAAAATGCCTTTACCGAAGTAAAGCGCACAAGCTTACGCGGACCACCCCTAGCCTGATTTTTTACTCCCCTGCACCATTTGCGTGCGCTTATTAAATTATTTATACGAAAGACTAAACATTAGCCAGCTTTTGTGCTATGTTTTCGGTTTTTCTATCCTTCTTATTTACAACACATTCTCATGAAAAAATTACAGCTAATTGGCTTGGTAATTCTATATACATTATTGGGCAATACAGCATTTGCCACGGCATTAAAAGATATAACAGGTCAGGTTATTGATGCCAGTACCAAACAAACATTACCGGGTGCTACTATTTTTATACCCGATTTAAAGGTTACAGCGGTAACCAACAACGATGGTGCTTTTACACTTAAAAACCTTCCTACAAAAGGTACTTATCTGGTTGAGGTTCATTATGTAGGCTACAAAACGGCCACACAAATGGTTAACCTTTCTACCGGTGCAGGCCTGCAGTTTTCGCTACAGCCTACCGCTATCGAAACCAAAGAAATTGTAATTACCGGAAGCTTGATCAGTAGTACCAGTAAAAGAAACAGTGCCTCATCGGCTGTGGTGGGTAAGGATCAGCTTTTGCAACCGGCTAACAATTTAATTGATGCCTTAGCTAAGGTTCCTGGTGTTTCGCAGATTACAACCGGTCCTTCTATTTCTAAACCGGTAATCAGAGGTTTAGGTTACAACCGTATTGTAACTTTAGATGACGGAATTAAACAACAAGGTCAGCAATGGGGCGATGAACATGGCATTGAAATCGACCAGTTCAAATCAGACCGTGTGGAGATTTTACGTGGTGCAGCCTCTTTAATGTATGGTTCTGATGCGCTTGGTGGTGTAATTAATTTATTGGAGCCAAGTACTGCACCCGAAGGTCAGGTTAAAGGAGAGTTTATAACCAATTACTCAACCAATAACGGTCTTACTGCAAACTCGTTAATGTTAAACGGTAACGAAAACGGATTTGTTTGGAGAGCAAGGGGTACTTATAAAAACGCATATTCCTTTAAAACACCTACCGGATATTTCCCTAATTCGGGCTTTAACGAAACCGATTTAAGCGGAATGGTGGGTTTAAACAAAAGCTGGGGCTATACACACTTAAACGTTTCGAATTTCCGCAACAACATTGGTTTTTACGAGCCCGCTTTAGATGACAACGGAAATTTTGTTAAAGAAGACGGGGGTGCTTTTACCAACGATGATTACAAAAGCCGTACTTTAGATTACCCACGTCAGGATATCAGGCACTTTAAAGTAGCCTTAAACAACAATTTTATTATTGGCAACGGCAATTTAAAGGCTGATTTTGGTTTTCAGCAAAACCAGCGCCGCGAACTGGAAGAAGGACCAGATCCATCATTATTCTTCGACCTTAAAACTTACAATGCCGATTTGAAATATTATATCCACGAAACCAATGGATGGCAACCGGTATTTGGAGTAAGTGCAGATGCCGGTCACAGTGAAAACAAAGCAAATGATGAGTTTTTGATCCCGGATTATAACACATATGGTATTGGTGTTTTTGCTTATGCCAAGAAAAACTGGGAGAACAGCACCTTTAGCATTGGTGCCCGTTACGATTACAGAAAAAATAACGGAAAACAATTGTTTGTAGATGGCGAGGAGCAATTTGCACCTTTCCAGAATAAATTTTCGAACGTTAGCGGTGCCTTAGGTTTTACGCACCAGTTTAACGACGAATTGAATTTTAAAGCAAATGCAGGATCGGCTTTCCGTGCACCTAACCCGGCCGAACTGGCTTCGAATGGCGTGCATGAAGGAACTTTCAGGTATGAAATTGGTAACCCAAATTTAAACCCCGAGCGCAGTTACCAGGTTGATGCCGCTTTAGAGTATGAAGGCAAAATTGTGAGTGCCAGTGTAAGTATTTACAACAATTACATCCACAACTTTATTTATGCATCAACTAACGGAGAGCGAATTACAGCCGAAGGCGACGATTATCCGGTATACCGTTATGGTCAGGTAAATGCCAACCTTTTTGGTACCGAAGCCAGCCTAACCATACATCCGGTTCCCTTTATCCACTTCGAAAATACTTTTGGTTATGTGCACGCGCAAAACAACACCTTAAACAGGCCGCTTGCATTTACGCCGGCCGGAACATTGCGTAACGAATTGCGTTTTGAACCTAAACTAAAAGGTACAAATGATGCATATTTATCAGTTGGTATTAATTCGGCTTTTAAACAAACGCGTGTTGATGATGTTTTCGAAACACCAACCAGTGGCTATACGTTGTTAAATGCAGGTATTGGTGCAACCTTTAATCTGGGCAAACAACCCGTTAAATTATCTGTTTCTGCAAACAACCTGTTAGATCATAAATATTACGATGCATTAAGCAGGTTAAAACCAGGACGTATCGATTCGCAAAACCTTAATCTTGGCGTTTACAACCCTGGAAGGAATATTACTTTCGGGCTTTACATCCCTTTTACTGTAGCTAAATAATAAAATTTGTCACGTTGAGCCTGTCGAAGGGCTTTCAAAAGCATTTCGACAGGTCCTTCGACAAGCTATCATTGACAGACCCGATAGAAGAATCGTCATCTCGACTGAAGCGCAGCGAAATGGAGAGATCTTTAAGCAGATTTCTCGGCTACCTTGCACTCCGCTCGAAATGACGACCTTGGATGAGCTGTCACTTAATTGATTTATGCAATAAATTATTCCTAAGAATAGCAATTCTATATTTTTGAGACATCCTCCTGTTTATTTTAAACCTCTCAAAATCTTAATAATCAAACTATTTCTTTAACGTTTCTCTTTTTGCCCTTACGTACTGGTTCGGCCATTCAACATCATCGCCAAGCACCTGTGCTGCATGTGTAGGGAAATAAGCATCGCGCAACGATTCGCGGGCAATAAAGATTAAGTCAGCCTTTTCTTCCTGCAAAATTTCTTCTGCCTGATGTGCATCTACAATCACCCCTACTGCGCCAGTGTAAATGCCAATTTCATTGCGGATTTTATCGGCAAAGGGAACCTGATAATTTGGTCCGGCCGGAATAAAGGCATCGGGTACATTCCCACCAGAAGAAACATCGATCAAATCTACCCCACGGTCTTTTAAAACTGCTGTCAGTTGCAGCGAATCGTTTTCATTCCAGCCACCTTCGGTCCAGTCGGTAGCCGAAATCCGTACAAATAAAGGTAACTCTGCCGGCCAAACCGATTGTACGGCCTCTACTACATCAATCACCAAACGAATCCTGTTTTCAAAGCTTCCACCATATACATCGCTGCGTTTATTACTTAACGGACTAAAAAATTCGTGTAACAAATAGCCATGTGCAGCATGTATTTCTACAACTTTATAACCTGCAGCCAATACGCGTTTTGCAGCGGCCCTGAAAGCAAAAACAATATCCTGGATTTCTTTAATGCTCAGCTCGTGTGGCACCACCTGGCCTGGTTTAAAAGAAATGGGCGATGGTGCAACAGGTTGCCAGCTATTTTCGCCTTCGGCAATTTGCTCGCCACCATTCCAGGGTAGTTCGCAACTGGCTTTTCTGCCGGCATGTGCCAATTGAATACCAGCAATGGCTCCGTTATCGTGAATAAAGGAAACGATCTGTTTTAATTTTTCGATGTGTTCATCTTTCCAGATCCCCAAGTCTGCATGGGTAATCCGGCCATCGGCAGTTACGGCAGAAGCCTCCTGGATAATTAATCCGGCACCGCCTACTGCCCGACTCCCCAGGTGTACCAGGTGCCAATCATTAGCAAAACCATCAACAGCAGAGTACTGGCACATTGGAGAAATAACAATTCTATTTTTTAAGGTTACATCCTTTATTTTAAAGGGAGAAAATAATTTCGACATAGTTTTAAATTGTTAACCGCAAAGTGCGCAAAGCTTTCGCGAAGAATCGCCAAGCCATTAATTATTTCTTTGCTGTTAGATTACATTGTGTTTTCGACAAACATACAATCTGTAGCCGAATGATGTTTTAATACCGCAGAGATTAATCTATATTTTACAAAGGTGTTATAAAGTATGGAGCGCAGAGCGTAGTGCGGTACTATTTTGCCGCCCAATAAAAAAATCGTCAAAAATTTGGCAGATTCAAAAATCAATTATACTTTAGTGTATTATTTAACTAATACAGTAGATATGATCGAAATTAACAACCTGAATTTTGGCTACAGCAAGCATAAGCCATTATTTAAAAATATGAGCATGCGTTTAAGCAATGGTCATATTTATGGTTTGCTTGGAAAAAACGGTGCGGGTAAATCAACCCTGCTCAAAAACCTTGCGGGTTTGGTTTATGCCCAAAGTGGTAAGCTCGATGTAATGGGCTTTAATCCTGCAAAGAGACAACCGGCCTTATTAGCGCAAATTTGTTTTATCCCCGAAGAATTTTATTTACCACCGGTAAAAATCGATTCGTACCTCAAAGCGAATGCGCCTTTTTACCCCAACTTCGACCACCAATACCTGGCCACGCTTTTAAAAGAGTTTGATATTCCGGTAACCAATAAACTGATTGATATGAGTTATGGTCAAAAGAAAAAATTTATCATCGCTTTTGGCTTAGCTACTCAGGCCAAACTGGTTATTATGGACGAGCCAACCAACGGCTTGGATATTCCATCAAAAGCACAGTTTAGGAAAATTATGGCTTCTGCATTAACCGATGAGCGTTGCATCATCATTTCAACCCATCAAGTAAGGGATTTGGATAACTTAATCGATACCATAATCATGCTCGATGAAAATGATGTTGCGCTAAAGGCTTCGGTAGAAGAAATTACCACTAAACTCACTTTTAAAAAAGTAAAAGAAATAGATGAAAGCATTTTTTATTCAGAGCCTTCCTTATCAGGTTACAATGCCGTAATGCCAAACTATCATCACGAAGAAAGTAAACTGGATATAGAATTGCTATTTAATGCCATCCTTGCCGAAAAAAACAAATTTAAACCTCTATTCAGCTAAACCATGAACAACACTTTTAATATAAATCGATTTGGCTTATTGCTTAAAAGACAATGGCTGGAATTTGGAAAAATTTATCTGATGAGTCTGGTGGTATTAGCCGGCATTATAATTGGATTTTATTTTTTCAATATGCCAAAAACCGATTCCCCCTACCTTCGTTGGGATAATCATAACCACGTTACTTTAGGTTTCAGACCTCTGATCTTTTTGCTCGTTGGATTTTTGTTTATCAGTATAGAAGCAAGCAGTTATTTTAATTTACTAGGCCAAAAACCAAAGGCAATTATGGAGCTTATGACACCGGCATCTATAACAGAAAAATTTGTTTGCGCCATTCTCTTCACCCTCCTGAGCATTGCAAGTTATTTAATCATTTTTTATTTAATCGATCAGGCATTTCTAAGCCATTTAAACGGTTTATGGGAAGGTCGACAAGAAATAAACTATAAAACTAACAAACTTACTTTAATAACTTTCGGAACCATAGCAGATGATATGACAGATGAAAGGGAGTTTAAATACCTGTTTGCATTGCCATTCTTTGTCACCAGTATTTTTCTTTTAGGTTCGGTCTATTTTAATCGCTTTCATTACATTAAAACAGCTGTATCAGTGACAGCTATATTTTCTTGCGTCATTTTCTTAACCATCAAGTTTGGAAGTTGGGTAACTGAGGGTAAAAGTCGTATACAGAGTATAAACACCACTGAAAGGGACTTCGTGTTTACGATATTTTTCTGGTCGTCGGTTGCACTCAGCCTGATCATTTGGCTAATCACTTATGTTCGCCTTAAGGAAAAAGAAGTTTAATTTTAAAAAGGTATAGATATGGAATTTAGAGATAACAAGGCGATATACCTTCAAATAGCAGAGTATGTTTGTGAGCATATTTTGCTAGGAAAATGGAAAGCTGACGAGAAAGTTCCTTCGGTACGGGAACTGGCTGTAGAAATGGAGGTAAACCCCAATACAGTAATGCGTACCTACGAGTTGCTGCAAAATAAAAACATCATCAACAACAAAAGAGGAATAGGTTTTTTTGTAGATGAAGCAGCAGCGGATAATGTAAAAAACTACCGCAAACAACAGTTTATAACAGATGAGTTGCCTACAGTTTTCAGGAATATTTACCTGCTAAACATTGGTTTTGATGAACTGGAAAACCAATACAAAACGTTTGTAAAAGAAAACTTTAACGCTTAAAAGAATGAAAACAAGTAATAAATTACTAATCGCACTTGCAGCACTGCTCATTATTATCCCAATACTAGTTGTGGCCGTAAATGTTAAAATGAATTATAAACCATCAACGGGTGATAATTTTGTAGAGGAGCAAGAGATAAATGCAGAACCTTTTGACAAGGTGAGTCAGGATAGAATTTCGATTCCAATCAAAACTTCATTCACCGCTGTTAATATTCCAGATGCACAAAGAAATGCCCTTGAACTTCACTTTATTAAAAGTACGGTTTCAGGCGTAAAGGTACCTGCTGGCCTGAAAGAAAACATCAAAATAAATGTGAATAGCAATGGTGTATTGCAAATTAATTTTGATGACAAAGAAAGCAAATCAGCTCGTATTCGATACGAAGTAGTTATTTTAATATATAGTCCAAATATTGATAAACTTACCTTGAATAACGCAGCAAACCTGACTTTAACTGCAAAAACAGACAGTTTAAACATTAACATGAAAAATTCAGGACGGCTAACATTTGGTTCACCTATAACATTTAGTTCAAATGTAAAGGCTACAAGGGTAATTAATCAAACTGAAATTAAAAAGTTAAACATCAACCTGGATAGTGCAGCATTTAATTCTGGCAACAACAATTACAAAAATTTAAATATCAGCTGTAAAAACTCATCCGTAAACATTGAGGCAGAGGAGAAGGAAAACACAAACATTGAAAATTTAACGGTTAATACTTTTGAAAATTCTAGTATTAAGATAGACAAAGTTAAAATCGATAAAATTTCAGGGAGTTTATCAGATGAAACAACTATCGCAATGCCTGTAAAATATTTAAAGCAGATGCTCAAAGATTAATTCAAATCGTCACCACACTAACATCTAATTCGTGACAATGTAAAAAGGGCATGATTTTTAAGCTAACTAATTGGCAAAAGTATAACTTGGGCCAATTAGTTTAGTTTTTATATCAATACCCAATCCATGAAGAAGTTTTTCTTTTTATTTGCCCTCTCTCTATTCGTTTTTAGCCAGGTTAAAGCACAAAAAATCGATACGCTATCTATCAATTTAGAAAACGTTAAATACCCCTATCCCGTAAAGTATTTCCCGATAAACATCGAAGGCCAGGATATTAAAATGGCCTATATGGATATTCAGCCTACGCAGGCTGCCAACGGCAAAACGGCCATCCTTTTTCATGGCAAGAACTTTGGTGGCTACTATTGGACTAACGTAATTAAAGCCTTAACCCAAATTGGCTATCGCGTTATTGTACCCGATCAGATTGGTTTTGGTAAATCGTCAAAGCCTTTTATCCATTATAGTTTCCACCAGATGGCCACCTGGAACAGCAGGTTGCTGGATACGCTGGGTGTTCAGAAAACCGTTGTTTTGGGCCATAGCATGGGCGGCATGCTGGCCACACGCTTTGCTTTAATGTTTCCCGAAAAAACGGAAAAGCTTTTACTCGAAAACCCGATCGGGCTCGAAGATTATAAAACCTTTGTACCTTACGTAACTACTGAGCAACAATACCAGACAGAACTGAAAACTACTGCAGAAAGTGTGCGTAAATATTATCAGGGTTCTTATTTTACTTACTGGAAACCAGAGTACGAATACCTGGTGAGTGTTGCCGGAGGGGTTACGCTAAGTGCCGATTATCCACGCTGGGCTAAAGTGGCTGCCATGACATTTACGATGATTTACGAACAACCGGTGATTTACGAATTTCAAAACCTTAAAGTACCAACAGTACTGTTTATTGGTAAAGAAGATAAAACCATTGTCGGTAAGGGTTTGCTTTCGCCCGATCAGCAAGCGATACACGGCCAGTACAGGTTGTTGGGTAAACAAACCGCAGCTAAAATTATTGGAGCCAAAATTATTGAGTTTGATGCTTGCGGACATATTCCGCACATCGAAATCCCTACTGAGTTTCTGGTGGCCTTAACGGGTAGTTTGTAATCTTTACCAGATCTTATAGGTTTTAACAACCTATAAGGTCTAATTTCAATTAATCTCTTTCCCTACAATTTTATTAATGCCCTGCATTTCAAAATCGATATCCTGACCCATCGATTTCATTTTGCCATACAGCTCAATGCGCAGGTGACTGTTTAATACAATGCCTGTTTTTAAATCAACGGCAGTTTCTCCAGAGTTGGTCCCTTTTAAATCGGTTTCCATAGGGTTGCCCATCGCTTCAAAATTCCCCTTCGAAATTAAGGTACCTTTTACGCTTAAGATGGCGGTATTACCATTCACCTCTTTTAAAGTATATTGGGTAATGGTTTCAATTGGCATGCTCATTTGCAGTTTGGTATCAACGGTCCAGCTATCGCCAATCTTAATTGGTTTTTCGGGGTAAATTTTAAAAGAAGATTCCATGGTTTGCTTAACCGCATCGGCACTAAACTGCTTACTTAAAGCGTTCTTGATGGCCTTCAACTTAGTGGTATCGGTTGTCATTTTCCCTGCCACATTATCCAGCATCCTGTCAATACCGGCCACAGTTTTAATACCTCCGTTTGAGGCAACTGTCATATAAAAAGAAGCGCCTTTTAAGCCGGCGAAGGGTCCTTTCTTTGTACTGTCTGCTTCGTCCGAATCCAGGTTCATGGTATTTCCCATTGCTGTTGATTTCATAAACAACCTGTTGTAGGTTACTTTGATATCTTTATCGCCATTATGCCCTTCAGTAATATCAAAAGTATAGTCGGTACCGATGCTTTGCGTTAAATTAATGCTCCTTCCACTAATTTTCTGGTTGATAATCTGATCTGAAATGAACGAAAAATTATACTTATTACCAGTAGGATAATTTTGCTTAAGCGAATAGGTTTTTTGCGCCCATACGCCAAGCGATGCCAAACTGCACAGAAATGTGATAATTATTTTCATTCTTGCTTATTGTTAAAACTTTCCGGCTGGTTGCTGTGCAAAAATACGGCTTAACTGATGGTACAATTCTGGATGTTTATCTTTCAGTTGCTCTGGCTTTTCGAAAAAATATTCTGAAACTACCGCAAAAAATTCAGCCTCGTTGGTGGTGGCATAAGGATTAATATCCGATTTATTATCTTCAATCTTTTCAATTTCCTCACGCATCATTTTAATCCATGGCAAGGTATATTCGTGCGCCATTAAATTTTCCGGCACCCCATCGGTTGCACCATCCGATTTATCTAAAAGGTGCACAAATTCGTGGATAGCGGTATTCTCTTTCCCTGCACTTTTTGAAAATCCATGGCGCAGCGCCGATCGCGATAAAATCATCTGTCCGTTCATATAACCCGTACCTACCATACCCATAATATTCCTTTCTCCCCCTTCAAACTGAAAATCTTTGTTAAAGGTATCGGGATATAATAAAACGCTGGTTAAGTTCTGGTATTGCCAGTCGTCGAAACCAAAAATCGGGATCACGGCACTGGAGGCGATTAACAGCTCATCGAGCGTAGTCATTTCCAGACCAACAGGCTCAATTTTAACCGTGCTGAAAAAAGCAGCTACTTTCTCTTCGAACCTCAATTTATCGGTCGAGTCGAGATTATGGTAATAGTCTACATATTCGTCGAGTATTTTTTTGTCGACATCGGTTAAGGGCTCTATCGCCACTTTCTTTTTCTTTAATATGAAATAAAGGGCGATTAGAAAAATAGGGATCAGGTAAACAAATGGAAGAGAATTCATCATCGGGATTACGCAGTTGCGGGGCTTTCTATAATTTCCATTTGAGCTAAAACATCTTCGCGTGTTACCGGATAAGGTTTATTGTTAATTATACCCTGATAAACCGCTTCGAAAAGTGGCAGATAGCTCCCTCTTTCTGACGGAATGGTTTCCTCAGTTTTGTTTCCATCTGCATCAATGGTTGTTAATACACCATCTTTACTTTCAGATTCAATACCATAAGCCGGATCACTTAATT
This sequence comes from Pedobacter ghigonis, assembly GCF_903166585.1. Classification (GTDB taxonomy): domain Bacteria; phylum Bacteroidota; class Bacteroidia; order Sphingobacteriales; family Sphingobacteriaceae; genus Pedobacter; species Pedobacter ghigonis. The sequence goes on along the minus strand of NZ_CAESCM010000002.1, from coordinate 6,470 downwards.
TCATGCCTGCCAGCAGCTGTTCTTCCTGAATATCGGTTCTATGTTTAATAAAGCTTCCGTTTGTGCCGTGTAAAACAAATCCAGCCTGCGGGTTTACCACCAACATGCTCGAAGTAACAAATACATTCACACTGTCCGGATAGCTTAACTGGATAGAAAAGTAATCATCAACTAAGGTTCCAGCTCTGTTTTTACCTAAAATTTTATGGTAGCTTAAAGGCTTACCAAATAAACCAATTACCTGATCTAAAAGGTGAGGGCCTAAATCATACAACAAGCCACTGGCTTCGATGGGGTTTTCTTTAAATGCTTTTGGCCCGATTACATTGCGGTAGCGATCGTAGCGCATGTGTACTTCAACCAGCTTACCCAGTTTACCGCTATCAATCACTTTGCGAACCGAGGTAAAATCGCTGTCCCAGCGGCGGTTCTGGTAAAAGAAAATCTGTTTGCCTACACTATCGGCCAGTTCAAAAAGTTCTTTTGCCTGCGTGGTTGTTGCAGTAAAAGGCTTCTCTACCAAAATATGTTTATGGCTATTTAAGGCTGCTTTTGCATGTTCGTAATGCAGGTTGTTTGGGGTATTAATTACCACCAGCTCTATTTCATCATCGGCTAAAAGTTCATCAACACTATTATAACTTATAATATTGGGGTAATCGTTAACGGCTGTTTTTTTGTTGCGTTCTACTATTGCTTTTAAATTAAAGCCTGCGTGTGCATCTAGAAACGGGGCGTGAAAAACTTTACCCGACATGCCATAAGCCAATACTCCTGCAGTGATTGTTTTGTTTGTATCCATAAGTTATAAATGTAACCAAAAATACAATTAAGATGGAAGCTTTGGCACTAAAACCGTCAACCTTTTTACCTGCTGCTTACACCTTTTTACACTATCTTTGCACAAGTTTTGGAATCAAATCTGAAAAATTAATAATTAACAAAACAATACATGAAACCTTCGGAGATTAATGCCAAGTGGAAAGTTTTACAGGAGAAGATTTCACAAGAATTTGATTCGGATTTTCCTGATTTAAAAGTGATGCTTTTTTTGATTGGCGTACAGGAACTGGGCAAAGGGCCGAAAAAATACAGTAAACGCCAGAAGGAAGAATTGATGCACATTGCCACTTGCCGCTTATTGAGCGAAATGGGTTTTTACGAACTAGAAGGTTTAGACCAGGATGGATGGCCGCACTGGAAACTGGTTAAAGCCATTCCGCCTTATACTATGCTGGAGCAGGAAATGCTGATGAAATCGCTGGTAGTGAGTTATTTCGAAGATATTTATTCTTAACAGCTTTTGGATGGTGTAAGTCGAACTGCCCGCAGTAAATCTTAAGCCATGCATTACGATTCCCAATCAAGTTGGGAATGACGCTGACCTCAAGAAACAAAAACCCCCAGTGGATGTACACCGGGGCTGGATTTATAATGACCTCATAGGTAGAGGGGAATTGCGATATTATCCTTGTTTTTGTGCAGTAGCTTTTAATGCGTCGTTAGCAACGATTACAATTTCTACACGACGGTTTGCTGCACGGCCTGCATCAGTTTCGTTATCAGCAATTGGTTCTGAAAAACCTTTACCAATGGTAACCAAACGGCTTGAAGGTACACCTTGCGAAACGGCATAAGCTTTAACCGCAGCTGCTCTTCTTTCAGATAAGCCCTGGTTGTATTGCTCAGTACCTTTGCTATCGGTATGACCAATAATCTTGATATCGGTATCTGGGTATTGATTTAATGATGAAGCTAAACTCTGAATATTGGTTTTTGCAGCATCTTTTAACGCAGTTTTATCAAAATCGAATAAAATACCACTGTCGAATTTTACAATAATACCTTCACCTTCACGAATAACTTCAGCGTTAGGAATTGCTTTTTGGATTTCGGCTGCCTGTCTATCCATTCTACGTCCGATAAATGCTCCGGCCGTACCGCCAATAGCACCACCAATTAAGGCACCCACTGCTGTATTACCGGCCTTCTTACCAATTAAGGCTCCAATAACACCACCAGCTGCAGCACCAATTCCGGCTCCTTTTTGTGTTTTAGTTAAACTATCACAGCTTTGGAATGCCATCGAACCAACTGCTAACCCTATACTTAATGTCGCTATTCTTACTTTTGAAATACTCATAATAATCTAGATTTATAATTTCTACAGCTTGTGTTCAAACACAATGCCAAAAATTACAGGGGCTTCATTTTCGGCTTATTTTTGACCTATCGTACGGAATAGACTATTTTTTAGACAAAAAAAGCGTCCAGTTTACTGTGGACGCTCTCATATTGTATCATTCTTAGTACAAAAACTACGCTGAGAAATAACTCTCCAGCTCCTGCAATGTATTTTCGTCTGTTTTGAAATCTTTGATTATTCTTCCTTTTTCTACCAAAATGATTCTGTGGCACACATCGGTAACATGGTTTAAATCGTGGCTCGAAATAAAAGTAGTCATGTTGCCGGCCTGTGCTTTCAACAGATTCTTTAGGCGGATCTGGGTAGTAGGATCGAGATTAGCAAAAGGTTCGTCTAAAATTAAAATCTCGGGCTTTTGCATCAATGCCGCGGCAATGCCCACTTTAACCTGGTTTCCCTTGCTAAAATCGCGAATGTATTTGCCGCTGCTCAAAATTTCGCCATTAAAAAACTCGCTGTATTGCGTAAGGTAGGCCGATACATCAGCCACACTCATGTTGTGCAAACTACCGATAAATATAAAATACTCCTCAGGGGTTAAATAATCGATCAGGAAACCTTCATCCAAAAAAGAAGCGGTATAGTTTTTCCAGTCGCCGTTTTGCATTACGTTTTCACCTTTTGATAGCACCTCACCCTGTGTAGGGCGAATCAGATCTAAAAGCATCCTGAAGAAAGTTGTTTTACCTGCACCGTTATTGCCTACCAAACCAACAGTTTCGCCAGCTACGATTTGTAAATCATCGATGTTTACAACGGTTTTATCGCCATAAACTTTTTGTAAATTCTTAACTTCTAAAATCATAATTATTCTCTAAAGCCTTCGGCTATTTTATATCGTTTTAATTCTAATTTCCTGGCAATGTAGTTTATCCAGTAACTTCTCATGGCCAGCATTACCAAACCAAAGAAACCAATGGCCATTAAGCCCAAATAAGGCCTGTTTAAATAACCAAAGGGTAAATAAATCAGGTAAGGGAGCAAAACAAAAGGAATCATCAAAATCCACTGTGTGGCACCCATTCCCTGAAAATTAAAGCTGGCACTCCGGGTAATATCAATCCTTTTGTAATTGAATGTGGCCAGGTACAAAACCAGAACAGTGCAAAATCCAATATTATATAGGTAGGCAGCCAGGTGTAACAACAAGAGCTTCGGACTTAAAAATGCGTAGAAGCTGGCCAGAACGGTTACAATGGTGCATATTATGGTAAAAAGCAGGAATTTGCCTTTAATATAATCTTTGAAATCAATTTTATTAATTAGCAGGCCATCAAAATGCGAACTCTGCCAGGCAAACATAAACTGGCCGTAGCTCAGGATAGAAAAACCGGTCATGAAGATGGCTGCGAAAATCATTTTGGCAAAAGAATCGCTTGCAATATATGGTGCCTTGTAAAAGAGAAAACCGTACAAAAGGAAAAATGCACCCATAATTACCGAGTAACGCGGGCGTTTATGCCTCAATATTAATTTAAGCTCGAGTGCAGCCAACTCGCCTGCCTTGCCAAAGCGGTTTAAAAAAGGATAATCGGTGCTTACTTTTTTCTCTTGTTTGGCACCCATCTCTTCTACATAAAGGTTTCGGCGCAGGTAATTCGAATTGATTACAAACATAGCAGCAGCCACTCCCGGAAAAACCAGTCCCAGGTAAGGCCTATTGGTCATTTGGCTAAAAACAAAATTAGATGCAGCCATGATCGAAATAACCTTGTAATACTCTAAAGTTGCAAATACACCGACTATGGCCAAACCAATTAGCGTAAATAAAATGTTGGTAATCGATTTACGTTTAAGGTATAACACAAAATAGTTGTTAAATACCATGATTGAAAGGATGGCGATAACGTACATTAATGCCACCAATGGCCCCTCTACCCCACCTATTTCGATAAAAATAAATGGGAAAAACAAAAACAATGGCCAAACATTAAATGCAGAAAAAAGTGCTTTCGCATTTAAAAAATTGATGATTTTACCTTTTGATATTTTGAGGTGCAGGTAAGGAATGATGCTCAGCGTCGGGATTTCCTGCAGCTGCAAACGCATGAGAAAATCGAAAGCGAAATAAAATAAAATTATTCCGTTAAAGCTCGTCATGATGCCCTGATTTGGGAAAATCTTGGGAAGAAAGATCGTCATACCGAAACCAATCCCTACAGCAACAACGAGAAAATAAAGCATAAAGAAACCAATAATGATTTGCGTTGCAATACTCCCACCCTTATTTCGCGAACGCCAAAAAGATTTTCTTTGGTGACTTAAAAAAGTACTCAGCATATAATGTTTAGGTTAATTAATTTATTAGTATCACTTATTGAAGAAATGTTACACTAGTAATTGTATTTGTCTTTCCAGTTCTGTCTTAGCTTTTCTCTCAGCTTTTCTTCGGCCGCATTTTTCCCCGGATCATAAAGTTTTGTTCCGCTTAATTCATCTGGGAAATACTCCTGTGGCGAGAAATTACCTTCATAGCCATGCGAGTATTGGTAATCTTTACCATAACCAATGTTTTTCATCAGTTTTGTTGGAGCATTGCGGATATGTAGCGGCACTGGTAGGTTTCCGGTTTGTTTAACCAAAGCCTGTGCTTTATTTATGGCTTCGTAAGCGGCATTGCTTTTCGGCGAACTGGCCAGATAGGTTACACATTGCGATAAAATGATCCTGGCTTCGGGATAGCCGATTACGTTAACAGCTGTAAAACAATTATTGGCCAGCAGCAAGGCATTCGGGTTGGCATTGCCAATATCTTCTGATGATAGGATCAGCAAGCGGCGGGCAATAAACAATGGATCTTCACCTCCCTCTATCATCCGGGCCAGCCAGTAAACCGCAGCATTGGGATCGCTGCCACGGATTGATTTGATAAAAGCAGAAATAATATCGTAATGCTGCTCACCGGCTTTATCGTATAAAGCCAGGTTTTGCTGTGCATGTGCTAAAACATTTTCGTTGGTGAGTACCATTTTATTTCCACCAATACCGTTAATGGCAATTTCGAGTACATTTAACAGCTTGCGGGCATCACCACCTGATAAACGGATCAGTGCTTCGTGCTCTTTTATGGTAATTTTTTTCGCTGATAAAACGCTATCGTTCTTAATTGCGGTTTGCAATAAACCTGCTAACTCATCTTCGGTAAGCGATTTTAAAATGTAAACCTGACAACGCGAAAGCAAAGCGGAAATCACTTCGAAAGATGGATTTTCGGTTGTTGCACCAATTAAGGTAACCAGTCCGCGCTCTACTGCCCCCAGCAAACTATCTTGCTGCGATTTACTAAAACGGTGAATCTCGTCAATAAATAAAATGGGCAGGCCTAAAAAACTGTCTTTAAGTTGTGCTGCACGGTCTATTACCTCACGGATATCTTTCACCCCGCTGTTAATGGCGCTTAAATTAAAAAACGGGCGGTCTAAAGCCTGAGAAATGATATAAGCCAAAGTGGTTTTACCTACGCCCGGCGGCCCCCAGAAAATCATGGATGGCAGCTGGCCACTCTCAATCGCCTTGCGCAACACAGCTCCTTCTCCTACCAAATGCTGTTGACCAACATATTCATCGAGATTTTGAGGGCGCATTCGTTCAGCTAAAGGAGGCAGGTTTTGCATAATGGTAAATATATAAAAATTGATTATTTTGTTGGTCGATAATCTTGATTAACCAAATATCGAAAGCGTAAATCTTTTAATACGATAGTAAAACAAAAAGATGCGGGCTTTAGTTCTAACAGACAGTTATGGATATTAAAAACTTAGATCACCTGGTGCTAACCGTTTCTAATCTGGAAAGTACCTGCCGCTTTTATAGCCTGGCCTTAGGGATGGAAATTATTGAATTTGGCGAGAACAGGAAGGCGCTAAAATTTGGCAACCAAAAAATCAATCTCCATCATCACGGAAGTGAAATTGAGCCAAAAGCCTTTAAACCTACACCCGGAACAGCCGATTTATGTTTCATTACCGATTTTCCTTTACTCGTGGTGATGGAAGAGCTTAAAGAGAAATGCATCGAAATTGAAGAAGGTCCGGTTGAAAGAACAGGCGCCAATGGCAAAATTATTTCGATATACCTCCGCGATCCGGATATGAATTTGATTGAGGTGAGTAATTACTTGTAGCGGCATCTTGCTGCCACGGAGATTCTGTGTTGATATCCAAATTAATTTTTAATTTTGTAGTCCAAGGCAGCTCTAAGCTAGCTTCATTAGGGCAGTTCATTTTTAATGGCTGCTCTAACAATTTACTTCGTTTTCCACCTC
>NZ_CAESCM010000001.1 GCF_903166585.1 Pedobacter ghigonis | reverse complement strand
CCATTCCGAACAGAGAAGTTAAGCCCACCAGAGCCGATGGTACTGCGGTAACACGTGGGAGAGTAGGTCGGTGCCAAATCTTAAAAGAAACCCTTTAACAGCAATGTTAAAGGGTTTTCTTGTTTTATAGAGGACCATGAGTTTTTGGTCTGTTAAATTGAAATTTTGAAATCGATATAATTAAGCTGAAAAGCTTGAAGCATAAAGACCAGGGCGTAATACTTTAGCTTTAATCTGATAGCTTTGACCTTTAAGCTTTAAATAAAAATATTTAGGTGCCTATATCGGTGGTGTCCACCTCTTCCCATTCCGAACAGAGAAGTTAAGCCCACCAGAGCCGATGGTACTGCGGTAACACGTGGGAGAGTAGGTCGGTGCCAAATCTTAAAAGAAACCCTTTAACAGCAATGTTAAAGGGTTTTCTTGTTTTAGGGCATTTGAGTGGAAAGCCTAAAGCCCAAAGCATAAAGCGGGATACACTGCTTTAGTCTTTCTCTTTTAAGCTTTTAACGCCTGCTTAATGTACTTAATTTCCTAATGATAAAAAATGCGAGGGCGACAAATTCTTAGACTAACAGGGAATCCACTCTTGTTAAAAAATGTAAAATCTTTTAACCTCAAGGCAATAAAACCGTATTATTGTAATATTACGTAGATATTGCTATGATGAATTTGAACCTGAAGAAACTGGCTTTCCTTGCTTTTTTATGCGGTGTAAACTTTGCTGTTTTCGCACAGAATAAAAATGTACAACTACCTGCCAATTGGTTTAATCTCGATTTAACTGAAAACGGTTATTTCGGTATCAGTACTGAAAAAGCTTACCGCGATTTGTTAAAGGATAAAAAGCCCAAACAAGAGATTGTAGTGGCTGTAATTGATGGTGGGGTAGATACCAGCCATCCCGACTTAAAAAATGTGCTGTGGACCAACAAAAAGGAGATTCCGGGTAATGGGATTGACGATGATGGTAATGGTTATATCGATGATATCCATGGCTGGAATTTTATTGGCTCGAAGAAAGGAAACCTCGAGTTCGATAATCTCGAACTGGTACGCTTATTACGGATCTATACGCCAAAATACCAATCTACAACCAATCTAACCCCTTTAGATAGTACGCAAAAAGAAGAGTTCAGGTTATATAAGAAAATGGTGGGCGATTTCGGGAAGAAATATGAGGATGCCAGCAATACATTCTCAGTGCTAATTGCCATTAACAAGGTTTTAGATTCTGTTGCGAAGATCAATAAAAAGGAAATCCCTACTTTGGCCGATATCGACCTGTACAAAGCAGACGATGAAACGGAAGAACAGGTTAAAACCATTATCAGAAAAGGTGCTAAAGAAGATGGTGGTTTCGATAAGTTTTATAAAAGTATCAAAGATGGCTATAAACAGTATGATGCCATGCTTAAATACAATTTAAATCCTAAGTACGATGTACGGGCTGAGCTTGTTGGCGATGACTACAGCGATTCAAATCAACGCAATTATGGAAATAACGATGTAAAAGGACCTGATGCTTTCCATGGTACGCATGTTTCGGGTATTATCGGTGCCGATCGCACCAATGCTACCGGTATTTTAGGTGTAGCCAATGGCGTAAAAATTATGGCGATCAGGGTAGTGCCTACAGGCGATGAAAGGGATAAGGATGTAGCCAACGGAATCCGCTATGCGGTAGATAACGGAGCCAGGGTGATTAACATGAGTTTCGGTAAAAGCTATAAGTGGGATAAAAAAGCGGTAGATGAGGCTGTAAAATATGCCGAAACCAAAGGTGTGCTCTTGGTGCATGCCGCAGGAAACGATAATCAGGATAACGATTTGGAGGAGAATTATCCTAATAAATTCTTTGATAGCAAGGAAGCTGAAACCTATAAGCAGGCGCATAAAAAGGCAGTTAAACCAGATTTTACACCACCTAGACCTAATGCGCAATATGGTGGAATGGGGATGCGTGCTCCTTATGACAGAAGTTCAGCATTAAAACCAATTCCGGTCGATACAGCTAAATTTAGCCTCCCACGCGCAAGCAATTGGATCGAGGTAGGTGCAAGTGCCTATAAGGACGATGATAACCTTAAAGCTGATTTTTCGAACTATGGAAAATACAATGTGGATGTGTTTGCTCCGGGCTTCCTGATCAGATCTACTGTTCCCGATAATAAATATGAAGAAGCCGATGGAACAAGTATGGCTTCGCCGGTTGTGGCAGGTTTGGCAGGATTGATTTTAAGCTATTATCCAGAACTAAAACCAGCCCAGGTAAGGGAAATTATAATGAAATCGGTAACGAAAGTTGCACATAAAATTAAGTACAAAAACGAGAAGGGCGAAAACGTTCGCGTTCTTTTTAGCGAGATCTGTGTAAGTGGAGGTATTGTTAATGCGTATAATGCTTTAAAACTGGCCGAAACCTACAAATAATTAACCGCTCTGCTTAGGGTATAAGTGGTTTAACAAACTGCTTAATGGTACCGAATGGATATTGTTTGGCTTTTAAATGCCTAATAAAGTTATCCATACGGGCAATCATTTTTGCACCGGTATTTTTGCGTACGTAGCCCGGAAAACCAAAACGTTCAAAATCATCCAAATCTGTAAACTCCCAGGGGTGAAAATAGATGTTCAGGTATCTGTCTTTTTTATAGGTCCAGGTGGCTAAAGTTTTATAAATACCCAGGGGCAGGTTATGAAAGGATAACCAGAATAATGGAAACCTAAACCAGGGGCTAACCGATGCCGGCAATTGCAAGACATTGTTTTGCGTAAAATAAGTTCTCGAAATATTGAAATTATTATAGCGTCCGGGTAAATAAGTCGGATTGATAGATGAATTGTATAAGTAACCTGCTTTTTCAACTTCCTGCTCATCAACCGGCATCATCCTGGCCATGCGGTAACCTATAATTTCATGTCCCGAAATTTCTTCCAGCTTCTGTTTCGATTGCAGTAAATGCTCTGGTTTAAAATCAGAGTGGTAATAACCATGCGAAGCCAGTTCATGGCCTGTATCAATGATCCGTTTAATCAGATCAGGAATATTTTCGGCAAAGGTAACCGTACAGAAAAAGGTTGCCTTTACCTGGTGTCTATCCAGAATATCCAGAATGGCAATGGTACCTGCCCTCGAAATTGAAATCTGATCTTCAAAAGAAATCGTTTTTCCATATTCAAAAGGCATATCGAACTCTTCGATATCGAAACTTAACAGAACCATTATTGCTGCTTGATATTAGTTGAACGGATAATGTAATTGGGACGGTTTTTAGCCTGCATAAACATCTTCCCGACATATATGCCAATGATACCGAGGATAATGAGCTGTAAGCCGCCAAAGAATACAATGGTCATGATTACCGATGCCCAGCCAGAAACCTCCACATGATTTACAAATGCATAAATGATATATGGCACGTACAACACAGAGGCAAATGACAGGATAAAGCCCAGATAAACTGCAGTGTACAGTGGCTTAATGCTAAAAGAAGTAACGCCATGCAATGCCAGTCTTAACATCTTTTTTAAAGTATATTTACTTTTACCAGAAAAACGTGCCGCAGGATTGTATTTGATGGCAAACTGTTTAAAGCCAAGCCATTTTACCAAACCGCGGAGAAAAGGTTCATTTTCGTGGAAGTTACGGAAAACATTAACTACGCGTTGATCGAGCAAGCGGAAATCGGCCGCTCCCGGCTCCAGATCAATATCAGAAAGCCAGTTTAATATTTTATAAAACAGGCTCGATGAGCTTCTTTTGCCTTTCGATAAGTTTTTATCTTCTTCGCGGATGGTATAAACCACTTCATAGCCTGCTTCCCACTTCGCAATCATGTCTGGAATCAGTTCGGGCGGGTGTTGCATATCGCAATCCATCGAAATCACACAATCGCCGAAAGCATGGTCCATACCTGCCTTAACGGCCAGCTGGTGACCAAAATTTTTAGAAAATTCGAGGAAGAATATATTCTCGGCGGTAGCCGCATACGCTTTTATTTTTTCGAGTGTATGGTCGGCACTGCCATCATCAACCAGGATAATTTCGTAACTGTAACTAAGCGTAGCAAAAACCTTTTTAATACTTTCGGCTATTACAAAAATATTATCGGCCTCGTTATAAGCTGGGATGACTATAGAAACTAATTTCTTCATTTATCGGTAATCAGATAAGACTCAAAATCTGCTTTCATCATTTGGTAAATTATAGTAAACCAAATAATCACGCAAGGTAGGGCTTTAAGCGAATATAGACGAATAAATTCTTTAACCGCCCTCGGGAAAATGTCGGTTGGCGACAGGCTGGTGAGTATAAAAGCAAAAATAAACAGTGCAGTTATCCAGCCTTTTTTCTCTTTTTGAATGGTAAACCAGATGGCTACACCTGCAAAAGCAATAATGTAAGTAGGCGATTCCGATCCGCTGCTGAAGATCACCGTAAAAATTAATGTTGAAGCCAGCAGCATTAACCTGAAACCGATATGTTTAAACTGTGCAGTTCTTAAATAAGGTAAGCCAAACAAGATTAGTCCTCCCAATAAAAAAGGCATATTGGGGATCGTCACATCGCCGGTTATTCTTCTTGCCATTCCCATTAACGAAATATCCTGAAAGGAAGTTAGCGAAGCATTTAAATCATTTTTATGCGCCAGCGAGTTGTACCAGTCGCTGTAAGATTGTATAATAAATGCCGGCGACGAAATGAGCATGGGCAGTGCAAATAGCAAGGCAAATGCCGCCACACCAGCCGCAATAAATTTTAATTTGTTTTTGGTGAAAAAGAAAAATGCCAGGCCTACAATGCCGTAGAGTTTAACCAAAGTGCCCAAAGCAATAAAAAATGCCGATTGGATCTCTTTCTTTTTAACGAGATAAGAGAAACTGAGCAATATGATTCCGGTTAGGGCGATATTAAACTGAAAACTAAACAAAGCAGTTAAGGTTTCGTGCGCGCATATCCAGGCAATAACCGATCTTTTTTTCAGGCTGATGGGCAAACTATAAATACCCCAAAGCAGTATGGCAGCATTGGCTATGTTCCAAAGAATAGCACCTATACCATCAGGCAGTAAAGCAAAAGGCGTAATCAGTACCGAAAATACAGGACCATAATGGTTACTATCTGCATATTCGGGATAGTTGAGGTATAGGTTTTGCAAGTCGGAGGTATGCCAATACACATATTTAAAAATAAGGTAGTTGTTGTAGGCGTGGTGATGGTATTGTTTATAGCCTGCAATAATGGCCAGTATAAGGTATATGGCAATTATACATTCCTTTTTTAAAAGAAATGAGATGAGTTTTTGACGTTTAACGTTTTTATCCGGAATCATTGTTTTGGCAGTGCAATATAACTATTTTAACAGTTCCGGTAATAACATATTCTTATTAGGATTGGTATCGTGACATCGGTTTATTGCTATAACACCAACTCCGCTTATTTTAAACTATTTATACCCTACCTGAAACATACAATCACTCAAAATCTAATCATTCATTATGGTTTAATTTTAATAACCGTAAAAGAATAAGCTGGTATTTCGACTGGCTGGCCTGAGCTGAGGGCGATGGTTGTCTTCACCGGCAGTACTTTCTTGTCGGTAGGGTTCCCCGATAGTACTGTCTTGATTGCATTAAAATGCTGCTGTTTAAAGTTTAAATCTAATGTAGTATTTACCTGTACAGGAAGCAGGTTAACCAGTTTAATGGTAATCTCGCCAGTTGCCGAATCTTTTACCATTGAGCATGCTACTCTTTTTTTTACGGCTTCCTGGTTTACCGAAAGCGCAACGGTAGATGGAAAATAAATATCGCCACCATTCTGCCCGTAAAGCTGTTGCACGTAATAACCAATGGTAGGCTTAACTTCGGTATTGTTAAAATAAATTAAATCGGGGTTCCATTGTGTGTGGCCCTCTTTTGCAATCAAGGGCGCGTAAGATGCCATACTCACTACATCGCCATTGCGCTCGAGTGAGGTCAGATATAAAGCTTCTGATAAGGAAGTTTCCAGATTAGTTTTATTACCTCCAGGTAAACTTGCTGCATATTCGCCCAGGTAAACTTTTGATTTGGAACGGTCGTAATTATCGTAAAAGTCCTGATTATTAATAAACCAGCCGGGCGATTGGTAATAGTGTTCATCAATAACCGGAACATTCAGCTTTGAGGCAATCTGCCAGCCTGCTTCGTAATCCGTGCCTTCAAAAAATGGTCCGGCAGTACCTATAATTACAATTTCAGGATGAAGCTTTTTCAATGCTTTGTAAATCATAGTAAAGCGCTCGGCAAATACTTCAGTTATCTGGTCTTCGTTACCAATGCCAATATATTTTAAGTTAAAGGGTTTTGGATGACCGGCCTCAGCCCGTTTTTTTCCCCATTTAGTGTTAACATCACCATTGGCATATTCAACAAGGTCTGCAATGTCCTGAATATAGGCATCCATTTCGCTCATTGGGATGCCGCCTTGTTGCCCGCCACCACCTGTTGATGAATTTTGACAAGGTACGCCGGCCGCAATAACCGGAACAGGCGCAGCACCGATGTCTTCGCAAAACTGAAAATATTCGAAATAACCAAGCCCCATAGTTTGGTGGTAACCCCAAAGGTTACGGTCGGATTTGCGCGATTCGATCGGGCCAATGGTGTTTTTCCATTTGTAAATATTGGCAATACCGTCGCCATGCGCTAAACAACCGCCAGGGAAACGAACAAAACGTGGCCTGATAGCCGCAATTGTTTCAGCCAGATCTGCCCTTAAACCATTTTTACGGTTTTTATAGGTATTTTGTGGGAATAAAGAAACCATATCTACTGCCAACCGACCTGCAGTTTCGAGCACAAGCTCTAGCCTAGCATCTGTAACATCGGCAGATGATACCAGTGCTCCAGCTTGTTTTTGCCAGTTTGCCTGGCCTATTTTTAAGGTAGTTTGTGCAATTAAACCAGCTTTAGCACTTGTAAGCCTTACTCTTAGATTTAACTTTTCTTTATCTACCAGTTTTGTAAAGACCGAAAAAAGATAAGTTGCACCTTTTTTCAAGGTAATGCCATCAAAACCACTGTTGCCTAAAGTAGCGCCGGCAGTTGTGGCGTTTACTACAGCGTAGTGTGGGTTATTGGCGTGGATTGGCGAAACAGAATCAATTTTTAAGAAAGCATCTTTGCCTGTTATAGCCCAGGCATAAGTATTGTTCCAGTTTTTGTCGTTAAAACCTTTATCGCGTAAATTGTATTCAAAATCACGGTTTTGAATCAGTTCTGCATAAAGCCCGCCATCGGCCGCATAGTTTAAATCTTCGAAGAAAATACCGGTTAACATGTTGCTAATGGTTTTGGGTTTATCAGGTTTGAAGGTTATTTTAGCGGTTAAATCTTTTAATCCGCTAAAACGGAAGGCATCATCTTTGGTTTGCTCAGCATTCTGCTTGCTTTTATAATCCTGCAACTCATAAGCTTTTTTAAGGGCTAAAATATCAGCCCAGGCTAAGTGGAACATTTGCCCCTCCAATTTACCATCCATTTGAATAGCAGTACCCGCATTGCGGTAAGCAGCAGCACTTACAGGTTTTGCATTGCTGTATTGATTTAAATTTTTAGATTTTACCTCAAAATATTTTCCCTCTGCATCTGCATAGATTACTGTATATTCATCTTGACCGGGATTATAACTAATTACTGGCCGCAATACATTTTTACCGCTGGCAACGTAAGGGTAGCTTTGCGGCTTCCAGTCAACCAGATTTGCCGATTGTGCTGTGGCAAACTGCATGGTTTGATTGTTTAAGCTCCAGGCGCAAACCCATTGCTTATTTTTCCCCCGAATCAAATAAGGGCTAATCATTTTCTTTTCGGTACCCCAACGGCCGTAATCGCTTTTTAAAAAGGTATAGTTATTGCCAACTGGTGTCCAATGTTGCTTGTCTAAGCTCCAGGCAAAGCGTAATCCGTTTGCATTGTAGGCAAAAAGGTAAGCCGAATCGGGTTCATTTTTTTTAACGGCAAATGCATTTATAACGGTAAGCAAAATGACTGTAGCCGACAATAATAGTTTGTTCATTGGTTTGGGTTAATTCGGTTAAAACTTCATGTCTAAATTCCAGTTTTTGGCCAGTGCATTGGCTTCATTTTTAGTAAGGTGTATTACTGCACCGTGTTTGGGGGATGAGAAATTGGTCGATTTCATTACACCTTCATTAAAACGGCCCAGGTTGGTGAAATTCGTAAAATCACTGGTCTCGCTAAAGCCAAAATTGTGCGGAGTAATGCGGTAGATATCATAAATCAGTACCCATTTATTTTCGCCAATCCTTTTGTAAACCGTAGGGGCTTCGCAACCAACCTTCTCCGGGTCGTACCAGCTGTCGTCGTACTGGTAATCTTTATTAATGGATGAGGAAACGGCTTGTTTTACACCCGATGTACCATCATGCGGAACGTAAAACATGTGAAACTTGTCGCCAACTTTAGTAATATCGGCATCGATATACGATACATCTTTCGGGTACTGAAAAAGCAGCTTTGGCTGTGATTCGAATCGCGTAAAATCTTTATCCATGTAAGCATAGTAAAGCTTGTCTTTCCCATTGGCGAAGCGCATGGTAAAGTAAATCATCATTTTATTTTCCTTTTCATCAAATATCAGCTCGGGTGCCCAGGCACAGCCAATATCGGCCAGCTCAGCAAATGATTTATCAACCCTTAAAACCTGGTGCGACCAGTGGATAAGGTCTTTCGATTTCATGAGCACCAGCCCGCGGTTATTGCCCCAGCCATAAGCTTTTCCATCGCGTTCCCATTCTGTATTGCGGTAGCCTGCTTTTTGGCCATAAATATGTAGATCCGTTAAGGCCATGTAAAAAATACCATCCGGGCCGCGGTAAATGTGCGGATCGCGAATGCCCTTCTGCTCGGCAATGGTATCGCCCGCAATAACAGGTTTGGCCTGGTTTACATCGGTAAAACTGTAACCATCCTTACTCAGCGCCATATACAAACCATGGGTATCATCTTTAAAATATACCATCAGGTAGGCTGCCATATTCTTTTCGCTTACGCGCGGTTTTGGTTGGGCTAAGAGGTTAATCGAAATGAGCAGGCCTGTTAAAAGAGCCGTACTCCGGTAGAAAATTATCATTGGCTTTATATTTGGTTTTAGCAGATTAAACTACTAAAATAATAAATAATCGTTATAATGACGATTATTTATTCCTGATCATATGCGCCAATTAAATTCAGGCTGTTCTTAAGAAGAAACCGCCGTTGCTTCTTTATGTAATTCCTTGCTTCTGATTCTGCTTAGGGTTTCGAGGCGCATGCCTAAATAACTGGCCAGATAGCGCTGGGGTATCCTGTTCATATCAATTTTTTTGCTCTCTTCGAGCATGCGGTAGCGGCGTAGCGCATTTGGAATGCGGGCTAAAATCGATCGCTCAGAGGCGGCATAATAATGCAGCGCCAAAAGTTTGCGGCCAATAACATTGGCTTCTTCATATTTGGCGTAGGTGGCATCAATTAAAATATAAGGAATACGGATCAGTTCGCAATCTTCGAGTGCCTGAAGATATTCTACCGAATGATAGGCTTTGTGATCGGGATGGCGGATAGCCCCCACAATGTTGTGACCGAAACTGAACCAGGTGGTAATATCTTTTGTACCGTCTTTAACAAATCCGCGTACAATACCGCTTTTTACAAAGTAAAGCGCGGCGTTACTGTCAATCGGTGAAACAATGTGCTTGTTTTTTCTGACCTTAACCAGCGAACAATGTTTTTCATAGTCGGCAATCATCAAATCAGAAATAGGGTGATACTGCTCAAAAAATTCAATTAATGGCTGCACAAAAGAGCTGTGTTTGGGATGGAGCATCATAATGTAGCGTTTAGTTTGTTGAATAAAAATGTGTTAACAAAGGCAATCATTCGATGCTTGTATTGGACAAAGGTGTCTGATTATTACGCAATAAAAGCACATTTAATCCATAAAGATATGATATGCTTTTGCCAGGTGTTCGGTTAATTAAGCTTATCTACGTAAAATATAGCTGTTAGGTTTTTTCAAATAGGATTATTTATACAAAAAAATAACTGTAATAATAAAGTTACATATTTTTTCTTGTAAAAGAAAATAGCCAAACGGATTAGCTTTCTCAAATTAAATAAAACTATCTGTATGCGATCAGGTTAGCATAATAAGACCTATTGAAATATGGAAAGAAAAGATACTAAAAGACGAATGATTACCGAAATTGCAACTGCCGGGTTGCAGGCTGCAACAAAAAAGCTGGGCGCTACCGCAAGCCGAAAGCAGATTAGGAGAGGCGTTTCGAAAAATATTGGCCTGATTGATCAATTATTGCGGCTTAGCCTGATGAAAAATATTGATCCTTCAAAAAAAATGCAAAGAAATATCGAACTCAGTGCACTTGGAGTAATTGCCCTGCATAATTTTTACAGTGGTTTTAAACGGAAAAAGAAGTTATGGGTGTTAGAGGGCATTTTTTTAACGGCTGCACTGGGTGGCGTAATTCTGGTAACCCAACTAAGTAATCATAAGCACGATACCGATAAAAACCGTTAGGCCATTTGTTTTAGCCTCGATGTTTTAGCCTGTTTAATGTAGTTATCCAGAAACTGAGCAATGCCTGTCGTCGCATAGCCAATAAGCCTCGAATTTTCGCCAAGTTCAGACGATACAATTGTTGTTTTCTCTCTGATTTGGGTCATGCAATACGTATTAATGGCTTGCTGCATGGGTAGGGTGATGTATTGTTTTGCTTCTGCAATTTTTCCACTTAAGATAATCAGCTCGGGGTTGAAAAGCTGAATGAGCATGGCAATACCTTTGCCCATGTGGGTGCCAATATTCGATAGTAACTGAATGGCATACTGATCGCCTTTGTTTGCTGCTGCGATAATAACGGCTGGTTCTATTCTTTCGAGTTCTTCGTTACTGAGTTTATTCAGCATCGAGTTTTTGCCCGATAAGATGCCTTCTTTAGCCATTTCTGATAGTGCATTTCCGGATGCAATGGTTTCGAGGCAGCCATGTTTACCACAGTAACACAAAGCACCATTTTCTACAAAGGGAATATGGCCCAGCTCTCCTGAGAATCCGCAGGCACCCGGCCTCAACTTCCCATCCATAATAATGCCCAAACCTACACCCCAATCCATTAACAAAATAAGCACGTTGTTTTTGCCTTTTGCCATGCCATGTGTAAACTCGGCCATTGTAGAACCGTTTACATCGTTCTGGATCACTACAGGTAACTTTAGCATCTTTTCGAATGCAGCTGTTAAGGAAATGTTCTCTACATCATTCAAAAAATAGCTGTAATTCTCACCACGTTCCGCATCAATTAGGCCAGGCATTCCCACGCTGCAGCCAATCAGCATCTCACCTGGTATATTTTCTGATTGCAGGATATCCTTTGTGTTGGTATTCAGGATGTTGAAGAAATCAGCCCTGCTTTTTGATATGGGCAAAGCAATGGTTTTAGGGGCGAATAAAAAATTATAATTATTGTCGATAACAACAACTTTGGTGTGGAACAATTCGATATCGATACAGATAATGAGGATCTTTTTATCCTTCAAACCATAGAGGTCGGGTTTTCGGCCGCCCATGGATATGCCATAACCCTTTTTTTCAATCCAGCCTTCCTCCATCAGTCCTGTAATCAGTTTCAGGATACTGGGTGTACTCATATTCATCATTTCGCATAATACCGAAACCGGCGAAGGGCCTAGGCTAAAAAGGTATTTGATCAGCTCGTATTTATAAGTCAGCTTCTTTTTTCCCTCTCTGTCCGATAAGTTATTTAATGCGTTAAGATTCATGAATATTTGGTTTCTATTTGGGTAAATATATAGAACTTCTATTAAAATTTTATGAAAGTTTTTTTAATACGTAAAGAAATAAACGATGTTTTGTCTTTTTAACAAATTCTTGCTAACATTAACTAACCAAATATGCTGCTTAATGTCGCCGTACCCTATTTTGTAACCAAAATATATTGCTCCGGCAATTAATGTAAGCTGAACCACAAAGCAAATAACCATCAGATAAGTTTATTTCTACATACAAACAACCAAAATGAAAACTAAAGAAGAACCGCAAACACAAACAAACTCCAGAAGAGACTTTATTAAAAAAACGGCAGTGGGCCTTGCTGCCTTTACAATTGTGCCCCGTTACGTACTGGGCGGACAAGGCTTTATAGCGCCAAGCGATAAGTTAACCAAAGCCGTTATTGGCGTTGGGGGCATGGGCCGTGGCCACTTTGTTTACGATGGCACACAGGTAGTAGCCATTTGCGATGTAGACACCAGGCACATTGCCAAATCGTTACCAATGCTGGATAAGGGCGTGAAAACCTTTAGCGATTACCGCGAATTACTGAAACTGCCTCAGGTCGATATTGTACACATTGCCACGCCGCCACACTGGCACGGAACAATGGCCATTGATGCGGCCAATGCAGGTAAAGATATTTGGTGCGAAAAACCTATGACCCATACCATTGGCGAAGGTAAAAGGGTAATGGAAGCCGTACAGCAACACGGCCGGATGTTTCGTTTAAATACCTGGTTTAGGTTTAAAGATACTTTTTATGGCATGGGAACAACCGTAAAACCCATCAAAAAACTGGTTGATAGTGGTTTACTGGGCTGGCCTTTAAAGGTTACCGTAAGTAAGCATACCGGCTACGACTGGAAATTTTACTGGGTAGGCAAAGAAAATTTACCAGTTGAACCTGTACCTGCAGAGCTTGATTATAATTCGTGGTTAGGACCGGCACCTTTTAAACCTTACAGCACGCACCGTGTACATGGCACTTTCCGCGGTTACTGGGATTACGATGGTGGCGGCTTAAGCGATATGGGCCAGCACTATATCGATCCCATTCAGTACTTTTTGGGTAAAGATGATACCAACCCAATTTCGGTAGAGGTTGATGCCCCTCAGCAGCACAGCGATGCCGTAGGTACCTGGAGAAGAATTACCTATACCTATGCCGATGGTTGCCAGATCATTTTAGATGGCGAAGGTAAAGACACCAACGTGCCTTATATAGAAGGACCAAAAGGAAAGCTTTATCCAGGCTTTAAATCTGATATTCCGGATTTGGAGCGTAAACTGGCAGCATTTCCCGATCCTGCACCACAGATGACAGATTTTGTAACTTCGGTTAAAACCAGGCAGCAATTTGCCCTGAACGAAGAAAACGGACACCGCTCTTGTAATATCGTAAATATTGGTTTGGCAGCACTCCGCCTGGGCCGTTCATTAAAATTCGACCCGGTTAAGCAGGAATTCATTGATGATGAAGCAGCCAATAAACTGATCAATCCTGTAATGCGCGCACCTTTCACCATATAGTTCATCTAAACCAAACTTTACAGAAATTTTTAATCGATAACAATGATAAAGAAATTAATATTTGCGCTGTTGGCTATTGTGATGTTGCAACAGGCTATATATGCACAAGATAAAACCGACCAACGTACTACCACTACCCGCATTGCCGATCTGCTTGCCCAATTGCCAGCAAGAGATGCAAAACAGCTGAAAAGAAATATGCAGGAAATTGCCGATTTAGGCGAAGATGGTTATGTTACTTTGATTGGCGGCTTAGCCCCCGGTGCAAAAGGAAACGCTGTAATTGAATATGCAGTAAGTGGTTTTTCTGCTTATGCCAGTCAGGCAGGGCAGGAAAACCTGCGTAAAATGAGTGCTGCCGCTTATTGCAAGGCACTGGCAAAGTTAAGCGATAACCCAAACAAAGCTTTTTTAATCAGCCAGTTTGAGCTGGTTGGAAACGATGCCGCAGTTAGTTGTATTGCACCTTATTTAAAAGATGAAGTACTTGCCGATCCGGCAGCAAGGGCTTTGGCTAAAATCAACACCGGAAATGCTACCGCTGCGCTGTTAGCTGCCTTGCCGGCAACCAGTGGCAAAGCACAGTTGGCTGTTGTTGATGCACTTGGTCACAGCCATTCGAAAAAGGCAGCTGAGGCTATAAAAAACCTTTTTGCAGGTAAAATGAGTGGCGATGTAGCTAAAGTTTGTCTCTACGCACTCGCTAACATTGCCGATCCGGCTTCGAAAGAAGTACTGGCAAATGGGGCAAGTAGTGTGGGCTTTAAACCCGAAAATACCAATGCTGTTGATGCTTATCTGGTATATGCCAATAACCTGTTATTAACCGATAAAGCATTGGCCACAAGCATTGCGAAAGAAATATTAGAAAAAGCAAAAGGCGATGATTTGGTGCATACCCGTACGGCAGCATTAAAAATCGTAGCGGTTAGCGAGCCTGATTATTTATTGGCTGCTTTAAACGATCCCGATTTTAAATACCGTGCTGCTGCCCTCAAATTTGCTACAGCCAATTTAGCTGCCGGAAAAGGAACAGCCGATGCCTGGATTGGTAAATTAGGTAAAGCCGATGCCGAAACCCAGGTAGCTATTATCCGGATGCTTGCCCAGGCTAAAGTACAAGCAGCATTGCCTGCGGTAACTAAACTCATTAACAGTAAAGAGCAAAATGTAAAATTAGCTGCTATCGAAGCTACAGGAAGCATTGGGCAGGAAGCAGCTTTAGCCGCCTTGCTTAAATCGATGACTAAAGCCGATACCTCAACCCTAGGTGCTTACAGCGATGCCTTGTTAAGAATAAAAGGAGATGGGGTAACCACACAGGTAGCGGCTTTTATTCCTAAGGCTAAGCCTGCGGCTCAGGTTGCATTAATCAATGTATTGGCTGCCCGTGCAGCGCACAGCGAGTTACCGGCCATTTATAGCCTGCTTAAAAATAAAAACCCCGAAGTTAAAAACGCAGCTTACAAGGCCTTATCTACAACAGTAAATGCACAGGATTTAGCGCAGTTGTTTGTGCTGTTAAACGAAACTTCCGATCAGGCTGAACTGGTAAGTGTACAGGATGCTGTTATTTCGGCAGTAAAAGGTGGTAAAGAAGAGCAGGTAGATGTAATTTTAAAACAAATGGATGCTGCTACGGCAGAGAAAAAGCCATTGTATTATAAAATATTAGGCAGTTTGGGTGGTAAAAAAGCATTAGCTGCTGTTTCTGCAGCTTTCAGTAATGGAAGCGATGCCGACAAACAGGCTGCTTTACTGGCTTTATCATCATGGAACGATAGTGGATCGGCAGATGAATTGATCAAAATAGCCCGAAACACGACCAATGCCGATTACCTTAACCAGGCTTTAAAAGGATATTTAAGATTGATCAACACTTCGGGAGCTGCTCCTGAGCAAAAGCTGTTGATGTTGCGCAATGCAATGGCAGTAGCCAAAACCACAGCGCAGCAACAGGAAATTTTAAAGGCTGCCGATCAGGCCAAAACATTTAATACCCTGGTTTTTGCAGGTAAATATTTCGATAATCCCGAATTGCAACAGGCTGCTGCCACCACGGTGATGAACGTAGCGATGGCCGGAAAATACAATGGCACTATTGTAAAAGAGCTGATCAATAAAACCATCCAGGTGCTAAAAGGTGCCGATGCGGAATATCAGAAAGAAGGATTACGCAAGTATCTCGCAGAAATGAAAGAGGGTGAAGGTTTTATTTCGGCATTTAACGGAACAGACTTAACCGGCTGGAAAGGTTTAGTAGCCGATCCGATTAAAAGGGCCAAAATGGATGCCGCTACCATGGCTACCGAACAAGCTAAAGCCGATGCAGAAGCGAAAGAAAGCTGGAAGGTGGTAAACGGTGAGCTGCAGTTTCAGAGCCATGGCAATAACCTGGCTACCCTAAAAAAATACGGCGATTTTGAGATGCTGGTAGACTGGAAAATTATCGACGATAAAAAAGGTGAGGGCGATGCCGGTATTTACCTCCGTGGTACACCACAGGTGCAGATCTGGGATAATGCCCGTGTAAAAGTAGGTGCACAGGTTGGCTCGGGCGGTTTGTACAACAACCGGGTAAATCCGAGTAAACCATTGGTAGTGGCCGATAACAAACTCGATGAGTGGAATACTTTCAGGATTTTAATGCATGGCGATAGGGTTACCGTATACCTGAACGGACAATTGGTAACCGATAACGTGGTACTCGAAAATTACTGGGATAAAAACCTGCCTATTTTTGCCGAAGAGCAAATCGAATTACAGGCGCACGGATCGCCGGTAGCTTACCGCGATATTTTTATCAGGGAAATACCAAGACCAAAACCTTTTGAGTTAAGTGCACAAGAGAAAAAAGAAGGTTATAAAGTATTGTTCGATGGTACCAACATGCACAGCTGGACCGGAAATACAACCGATTATATTATCGAAGACGGAAATATTGCCATCAGACCAAAACCAGGTAAAGGATCGGGAGGTAACTTATTTACCAAAGATGAGTTTAGCGATTTCGTATACCGTTTCGAATTTAAGTTAACCCCAGGTGCCAACAATGGTTTAGGGATCAGGGCTCCTTTTGAAGGCGATGCCGCTTATGAAGGAATGGAATTACAGATTTTAGATAATGAAGCACCAATTTATAAAGATTTGCATGTGTACCAGTACCATGGTTCTATTTATGGTACTGTTCCGGCTAAAAGAGGCTTTTTAAAGCCAGTTGGGGAATGGAATTATGAAGAAGTAGTTGTAAATGGTCCGAAAATAAAAGTAATTTTAAACGGCACTATAATTCTGGATGCCGATATTACCGACGCGAGAAAGAATGGAGCAGCCGACCACAAACCACACCCCGGATTGTTGCGCGATAGCGGGCATATTGGTTTCCTTGGTCACGGTTCGCCGGTAGAATTCAGAAACATCAGGATTAAAGAGCTAAATAAAAAAGTAACCAAATAAAGATTTATGACTGAAGAAATAAAAGATTCAGCTGCCAATAATTCAAGAAGAAATTTTATTAAAACCACTGCCCTTGCGGCAGCTGGTTTTATGATTGTACCACGCCATGTATTGGGTAAAGGTTACCTGGCACCGAGTGATAGGTTGCAGGTTGCCGGTATTGGTGTAGGCGGTAAAGGTGAAAGTGATTTAACAGGCGTATTTAAAGGGGGAAAATCCGATATCGCCTTTTTATGCGATGTGGATGACAGGCGCGCAGCCAATTCGGTAAAGCGTTTCCCTAAAGCCAAATATTACAAAGATTATCGCCAGATGCTGGATAAAGAATCCAAAAATATTGATGGCGTAGTCATTTCAACACCCGATCATAACCATGCCATGCAAGCCATGGCTGCCATGCAGTTGGGTAAGCACGTATATGTACAAAAACCATTAACCCACGATATTTACGAAGCAAGGATGCTTACAGAAGCAGCGAAAAAATATCAGGTGGTAACGCAAATGGGTAATCAGGGTGCCTCAGGAGAGGGTGTACGTAAACTAAAAGACTGGCTGGATGCCGGCCTGATAGGTAAAGTACATACAGTATATTGCTGGACCAACCGCCCGGTTTGGCCGCAGGGCATTTCGTGGCCATCAACAGGGGGCAACATCCCTGCCGAACTGGATTGGGATTTGTGGCTGGGCAGTGCCCCATTTAAACCTTATGTAGAAAAGCTGGTTCCTTTTAACTGGCGTGGCTGGTGGGATTACGGTACAGGTGCCATAGGCGATATGGGTTGCCATTTGGTAGAACCACCTTTCAGAATACTCGAACTCGATACCCCAACCAGTGTAGAATGCAGCGTTGGCAGCGTATATGTAGATGAGTTTAAACGTGGTTATTTCCCGGAAAGCTGTCCGCCTTCAAGCCATGTGATTATGACTTTTGATAAAACTAAAAAAACAAAAGGTAATTTGCAGATGCACTGGATGGATGGGGGGATTAAGCCCGAGCGTCCGGAAGAGATGCTGCCTAACGAATCATTTGGCGATAATGGTACCTTGTTTATTGGTACAAGAGGGAAAATGATTTGCGATACTTATGGAGCCAATCCGAGGTTATTGCCATTAACCAAAAATGCAAGCGACCGTACCAAACCTAAAGCTCCCCGTGTACCGGGCGATGTGGACGGGCATTATACGCAATGGGCCGAAGCTGCTATTGCCGGTTATGGTAAAATAGAATTGAGTTCGCCTTTCGAAATAGCGGGCCCGCTTACCGAAACCCTTTTAATTGCCAATCTGGCCATTAGGGGAATAGATGTACAGCGCCCTAAAGCCGATGGTAAGGGCTTTACCTTCCCGGGCAGGGATATTAAAATGCTTTGGGATAAACAAAACATGAAAGTAACCAACTTTGATGAAGTAAATCAGTTTGTAAAACGCGAATACCGCAAAGGCTGGAGCCTGGGGGTATAACCTGAACCAATGAGTTTAAAAAAGAATAATTTAAGGGTATTAGTGGTAGGCTGTGGCAATATGGGTGCATCCCATGCCATGGCTTATCACATTTTAGATGGCTTCGAAATCTGCGGATTGGTTTCTACAGGCAACAGTAAAAATGTACTGAATGAAAAACTGGGTGGAGGCTATCCGCTGTTTAACGATTTTTACGACGCTTTATCCGCTACCCGCCCTGATGTGGTGTGCATTTCAACTTATCCCGATACTCATGAAGCTTATGCCGTAAAATCGTTTGAAAGCGGTTGCCATGTATTTATCGAAAAACCACTTGCTGATACGGTTGAAGGTGCGCAGCGCGTGGCCAAAGCCGCTAAAAAGGCAGGCAAGAAATTACTGGTGGGTTATATTTTACGCTATCACCCTTCCTGGGAGAAGTTTATCGAATTATCGCAGGATATGGGTAAACCACTGGTAATGCGCATGAATTTAAACCAGCAAAGCCAGGGCGCTAAATGGACAGTACACCGTAATCTGATGAAAAGCCTGAGCCCGATTGTAGATTGTGCCGTGCATTATATCGATGTAATGTGCCAGATGACTGGATCGAAGCCCGTACAGGTAAGTGCCATTGGTGCAAGGTTAACTGATGAGGTTCCGGAATGGAACTACAATTACGGCCAGTTGCAAATCCGTTTCGAAGATGGCTCTATTGGCTGGTACGAAGCAGGCTGGGGACCGATGGTAAGTGATAACGCCTTTTTTATTAAAGATGTTTTTGGTCCGAAAGGTTCGGTGTCTATTGTGGCAAAAGCTGCAGCTGCTGCCGGCAATTCAGACAATATCGATGCCCATACCAAAACCGAATCGATAAAGGTGCACCATGCCGACTTAAATGCGGCGGGTGAATTTGCAAAAGCAGATGAATGGATCGACCTCAGCGACGAACCCGACCACCAGGAATTGTGCAACCGCGAACAACGTTTCTTTTTGAAGGCCATACAGGAAAACATCGACCTGACCCGGCCAACCGAAGATGCGGTTAACAGTTTAAAAATTGCATTTGCCTGCGATGAATCGGTTAAAACAGGGGAGATGGTGAGGTTATAAGTTAATCGTCATTGCAAGAAGGCTTTTTTAGCCGGCGAAGCAATCTTACAACGGTCGCTACATAGCGTGCGCATTAAGATTGCTTTGTACCTCGCAATGACGATTTTACTTTATTAAGCATCTGGAATATTAGGCTCAACCAGTTTAATCAGTTTCTCCAGCGATTCCTGCCAGCCCAGGTAACACATTTCGGCAGGGATAACCTCCGGAATACCTTCCTGCAAAACCTTAAGGTCGGTACCTACCATTGTTTTTTCGAGCCAGATAGAAGTAGTCATTACACCCGGTAAATTAGGATCATCGAATTTATCGGTATATTTTAGAAACTCGTTGGGTTTAACTTCCAGGTATTCGCCGCCAAAAGAGTGACCATTACCCGTAGTGAAATTATGGAACGACATTTTAAAAGTACCGCCTACCTTTGCGTCCATTTGGTGTACCGTGCAAAGAAAGCCATAAGGCGGTAACCACGATGCAATGGCTAAGGCTTCGGTAAAGGCCCTGTAAATCTTTTCAGGCGATGCCTTGATCACTCTGTGTAATGAAACTTTATTGCTTGACATAACATTATTTTTTGTGTTCTCTACTCATATGGCTTTTCGATTCGCCCGTTTTTGGTGTGGTTGCTGCTCCACAGCCCCTTGCTGTTAAAGGACATAACAAAGTTGGCACGAAAAACCGGTTTTAAGTGTGGTAGTATGCGACAATTTTATGGGTAATTTAAGACTGAATTTTCCATTTCTCCAATTGTGTAAGCCTGATCTAAGTTTTCCCCTCCGAGATCGTCATTGCGAGGTACGAAGCAATCTTACTACTATGGGTGCGAAAAAGCATTACTTCAGTTTCAACTATCGATCGTTGTAAGATTGCTTTCCCGATTCATCGGGACAAGTAGTCGAAGGACTTTCTCTAAACTTACAAGGAAACTATGATACAACCTTAAGCTTACAGCCTGTAGTAAGGTTTGTACTTTACCCAAAAATGGGCTTTACTCTACTTTTTAGGTAACAAAAGGGTAAGCCAGGGTAACCAGGAGGTAATCAAAAGGTAAAGAAAAACCGGCATATTTTGGCTGGTTTGCCGGAAAATTACCTCTTTTATCGAACAGCCAAAATGTGTTAAATCTTAAACGGCTAAAGCCTATCGGTTGACAGGCTTTTTCGATTTCTTCGGAAAGTTTGGCTAATGTTATTTGCTCATGTAAAAAATCAGCTGTCCACCTTTTGTTAGCTGCTGGTGTGTAATCTGGTTCTTATTTAAAGTTTTTCCATTTAGGGTAATCCGTGCAATGTAGTTTGCCTTTGTGGTTTTTTTAATGGTTTTAATCAGCAGTGTTTTACCGGTTTTAAAAGTAATGGCCGTTTGCTTAAACGCGGGGCTGGTAATCTGATAAACATTCGAAACCGGATCAACAGGGTAAAAGCCGAGGGAAGCAAATACATACCAGGCCGACATTTGCCCCGCATCATCATTGCCACTCAGTCCGCCGGGTCCATCGCTATATTCCTCTTCCAGTATGTGGGTAACCAGTTTTTGTGTTTTGCGTGGCGCTGCGGTATAATTGTATAAAAACGGGATCTGATGCCCAGGCTCATTGCCATGCCAGTATTCCTTTTTCTCAAAAAGCGAATCCAGTTCGTTTTCCAGTGGCTTTTCGCCACCCATGAGTTTAATTAGACCGGGCATATCATGCGGTACATAAAAAGTGTATTGCCTTGGTGTACCCTCGGTAATATAAGGCTCGCGATGGTCGGCATGGAATGGACTGTACCAGCTGCCGTTTTCAAATCTTCCTCTTGCCATGCCTACCTGTTTATCGAACACATTTTTGTAGTTCGAAGCCCTTCCCATGAGTTTTTGATAATCATCTTTTTTCCTCAGGTCTTTTGCTATGGTGGCTAGCGCATAATCATCATAGGCATATTCGAGGGTTCTGCTTACCTGTTCTTTTTTATGAAAAGCATTGGGAATGCTGTCTTCCATCGGGATGTAGCCATATTTCAGGTAACTGTTAATGCCACGGCGGCCTTTACCATTCAGGTAATCGGTCGAATCGGGCATTTGGAATGCATTTTGCCGCATTAAGCGGTAGGCTTCATTGATATCGTAGCCGCGAATACCTTTGTTGTACACCGAGGCCAAAAAAGCAGTACTATGATCGCCAATCATGGCTGCGGTATAGCTGTTCCAGCAGGGAAATATGGGTAACCAACCACCTTGCTGACCTTTTAAAACCAGGGCATTTGCAAAGTCGCCGGCCAGGTCTGGTTTTAAAAGTGCTGTTAGGGGCAACTGGGCGCGGTAAATATCCCACATCGAAAAATCATCGTAATAGTTACCTTTCGCAATCACTTTACGCACGTAATTACCTGCAAATTGAGGGTAACCTCCATCCACATCGTTAAAAAGCCGTGGGTGTTGCTGGGCATGGTAAAGTGCGGTGTAGAAAATCCTTTTCTTTTTTTCGTTCGTATCGTTAATCTTGATTTGGCTAAGCGATTGCTCCCATGCCCGGCTTGTTTTGGCTACAACCGTTTCGAAACTGGCTGTGTTGATTTCCGTTTCGAGGTTAAGCTTTGCTGCTGCTATGCTGGTAAAAGAAGTTCCTGAATAAATGGTAATTGTTTCGCCTTTTTGCAGTTTAAAGCCCAGATAGGCACCCAGGTCTTTTTGGTTTTCGATAGATTGGTTTACCGAACTGCTTTCGGCGCTAAATACGCCACTTGTTTTAAATGCTTTTTTTATGCGGATAAAAAAATAACCACTAAAACCAGCAGGTTGACCCCAACCCTGATAAATGCGGTGAACCGGATTATAGCCGGATATTTCGCCTTTTTGCCGGTCGATTTTGATATAACCTTTGCCCTGATCACTGTTTGGTGTAATTAAGAGGTAAACACTATCGGTTTTTTGTGCGGTAACTTTAATCATACCGCATCGCAATGTGGCAGAAACCTCAGTTAACAGTTTGTATTCCGGTAAAATGGCCTTATAATAAGCTGGTGAAGCGATTTCGCCTGTATGGGTATAATCGGTAGCGTAAGCGTTAGGCTTCGTCTTAAGCTTGCCCGAAATGGGCATGATGGTAAAACTACCGTAATCTTGTGTACACGAACCGCTTATCCAATGGCTCGCCCTGATACCGTAAAATTTCTTGTTGTTGTAATAGTAAGGAGCCAGGCATTTTTTTTCCGAAAGCTGGGTTTGCGGGGTCCACTGTGTCATGCTAAAAGGAGGCGCAACAGCAGGGATGGTGTTGGCCAGTCTTTCGGTTTTATCTTCTACATGCTGGCTGGCTAGTGTTGTACTAGCCGATGTACCCGAAAAGGGTTGTACATATTTAATTAAAGGCTGTTGCTGCGCAAAGGCATTGGTGCAAGCGAGTACGATAAGCAATGAAATGCCGGTAAAAAAAGTAATTGTTTTTTTTCGGTTAGGTGTGTTATGGCTTAACGGAGTAAATGGCATTGCAATTTTCATATCGGTAAAGGTAAATCAGGGAAGTGTTTTTATTGCCGTTTTATGGTCGGCAGGCAGTTTAATATTTTTAATTGATACCTGCCCTGTTTTTTTCAAAATGATCACATTGGGGTTTTCTGTTTTTTCAATTTCCAGTCCATTTAAATTGATGTTACTCACATCATCAAAAATAACGGATGGCCTAAAATCAGTATCCTTATAATTCAATTTGATGTTTTTAAAGGAGATGCCTTTTGCGTGGCGCACATAAAATCCCCAGGCTGGTAATTCGCCAAACATACTAAATTCGGGATAACCAGCCTCATTTTCGCTTACCTGATCCAATTGGTCGATAGGAATGTGGGCAATTGCTTTTGAAGCGCCGCCACCGTAGGTAATTTCGATATTTTCGAGACTTACATTTTCGATGTGATGCCCGGGTATACCCATAATAGCTGCGGGTAGTAGATTATGGGGTGCTGTTTTAGGTAATGGTCCTTCAATGGGGTAGCCGGCATCTGGTTTGGTATTCGGAATATCGGCTTTCAAATCTGCAATTCGGATGTTTTTTACTGAACTATACTTTGCATCTTTATTTCTGTGACCAAGGCGGATAAAGATGGCATTTCCGGTGTATTTTGCTACCACACCCGATATGTCTACACCGTCTATAAATCCACCATCTACTGCTTCGAGTGATACGGCAGAACGGTAAGTGTTGTAAACGGTTATATTTTTAACTTTTATGTTCCTGAAACCGCCATAAGAGCCGGTACCAATTTTAAAACCACTGGCGCTTGAGCGGATGGTACAATTGGCCACATAAATGTTCTCGCAGGTTCCGGGGCGGCCTTCCGATTTAAGGCAAATGCCATCATCGGCAGCATCAATATTGCAATTGGTAATGCTTACGTTTTTGCTGTTTACAATGTCGATCCCATCATTGTTCCAGTACTCGGTGCTTTCTACGGTTACGCTGTCGATTGTTACCTTATTGCATCCGGCAAAATCTTGCACCCAACCTGCACTATTCTTAATCTTAACATTTTTAACGGTAATATCTTCACAATCGGTAAATGCAATTAACCTGGGCCTGTTGTATTCAGAAGGTCGTTTAATGGCCCATGTTTCGTCGTGTAGCGTGCCATCGTGCAGCAGTTGCAACAAACTTTTAACTACTTCGCGGCCCCGGCCATTAATGATGCCCTTTCCGTTTATGGCAATGGCGTGCTGGTTGCTGGATGAAATAAGTGCTTGTGCTGCTTCTTTGCCGTAATCGAGCCGGTTGGTGCTACCCAGTAATTCGGCACCTTGGTTGAGGTAAAGTTCAACTGTCGATTTTAGCTGAATAGGACCGGTAACAAACTGCCCTTGCGGTACAATTACCCGGCCACCCGATTTACCGGCAGCATCGATGGCATTTTGGATGGCCTTGGTATTGAGTTGTTCGAGTCCGGGTTTTGCGCCAAAATCAACAATGTTATAGGTTTTGGCTTGCGCATTAACCATAGTGGTATACAGCAAACAAATGAAGGATAAAGTAAGGGCTCTCATAAAATCTGGATTAAATTAGGGATGTACCGGGCCCATGGTTCTGCGGTATTTCTGATACATTTGGAGTGCTACTGTAACCGGACTGCCAATGGTTTTGGTTGGATAGTCTTTTCTCTGGTTTACCCATTTCCATTCCCAGTTGCTCACCTCTTCTTTAAACAGGTTGGTGTTAAAATTCGTTTGCTGGTTTAGCGACTGCGTGGCACGGGTAAAGAAAAGCTGCCATCTCGGTTTATAAAAATCGCTTAACAAGCCACTCCATTGCCTGCAGGCATATTCGTTTAAGGGGTTTTTGGCATCGCCCCAAAGGGTAATCAGGTCTTTGGCATTCATTTCGTAGAGGGCTTTTTCTGTGGGTGTTTGTCCCCATTGTCTTGCCGCGCTTACCCATGGACCAAGCATAAAATCTTTTCTGGTGGCTAAAAGCCGGTCCATATCCTCAATAAGCGCTATAAAATGCTTACTTTCTGTTTTAAATTTACTAAGGTTTTTTTGGCGATAGGCCGCAACGATTTTTCTTTGTACAGGTAAAGCATAGTTGGCCATTACCTGCCTGGTAACATCAACCAGGTCGTATTGAAAGCCATCGCTGGTTTTGCAAAGCGGTGCAGCTTTAACAAACTCATCCCAGGCCAGCAGCAGATCGTGCTCGTGGTAGTTTAAGGTGGTTTTTGCCCATCGGGTTAACGAATCGAAAGTAGGGCGGGCCTGAATAATCGATTCGGCACCGTCTCTGATGTATTTATCGGCTGGAACATTGTACACGGTTTTGCGCAATATTTCCCACCCTTTTAGCGCATTTACATTGCTTTTGCCGTAGCGGTTACGCACAAATTTAGGTAGCCAGCTGTTCAGTTCAATGGGCCTGGTTTGCCAAACATTGTCCATCATCAGTTCGTAGAGCACCGGGTTTTGTTCTATACCTTCCATACTCAGTCCAATGCCTTTCATTTTGCCGCTCTGCGGACTGTTAAGCGCTTCGGCCGGAGCAGTTGCCACTACATCCATCCTGCCAAACAGGTTGGTGTTTCCGCCAAAATTGTGCAGCATGTTCCAGATCCAGGGTTTGCCATAAAAACCTTTGGTGCGTTTCCAAACCGGTTCTATTTCGGTAGCCAGATCGAGCAAAATCATCTTATCGTTTGGTACGGCATTTAAAAGTGCTTCCGTTTGCGCTTCTTTCCAAAATTTCCGGTCGCTGTAAAAAAGCCATCCCTGCATTACCCAAATGGCTTTTGGATCGGCAGCCGACATGCCATCGTAAATTCGGGCACTGAGGTTACCCAAATAGGCAGGATCGGAAGAAGGTGGCTCATTCTCGTTAAATGTATCAGCCGAGTAAAGGTGATCGGTGCCGAGCAATTCGGTTTGTTTCTGAAGAAACTTTTTGCCAATCTGCGCAAACATGGGATCTTCTGAATCGAGAATATAGGTATCGGCAAATCCATTGGTCCAGTTGGTGGCCTTAAGCTTTGCCTGCGGGAATTTGTTTTTGAAGGCAGCAGGTACGTGTCCGGTAAAGGCAGGCAATACAGGTTTCATCCCAAGCGACCGTTGCCTGGCCAGAATTTTCTTTTGCAGCTCGAAGTGGCTTTTCATCCATGCCAACGGGAGCGGGCCACCCCAGCCATCTATATTGCCCATCCAAAACCACGAAAAATAAGCCGGGCCTGTAAAAAATCCTTTGAGTTCTTCATCCGTAAAGCCCATCTCTTTATATAACAAGTACCAGGTGTACTCTTCGCCGGTTATGGCAAGCGGCATGTTAATTCCGTGTAGTGCCATCCAATCTATCTCTTTCTCCCACCGTGGCCAGTCCCACCAGCTCATGCTGTAATTAAAGGTGCAATAGTTTAAATAATAACGGTAATCGTAAGGCGTTTCATTCTTTATTTTTCCTTTTACTGCGGGTAGGATAGCAGGTAATTTTAAATTGGTGCCATTCCAGGTAATCTGGCAATGTGCATATTCGGTAAGGTAATGGTAAAACGCTGAAGCCAGTGCAACACCACTGCTTCCTCTTAAAACAATCTGATTGTTTTTGCTTTCGATTTCAAAAACATCCCTGCCGTTTAGGCTGGCCATACTTTCTGTAACAAAAGACTGGTACCTTTGGGGTAAAATCCGTTTAATAAGTTGGTTAGACGAAGCAAGATAGGCCTGCGACCATAGCTTGCCGGCAAACAGCATAAGCAGTGCTGCGAATAATATTTTTAGTTTCATATCAGATTTTTAGGAACCACTTTTTATCGAAGAGGAACTTTAAGCAAAACAATTGTACCATTAACACCCCCGTCCAGATTCCGGCTTGCTGCCATGCCGCCGGCATGGTATTAATTATCCCGCTGAAGAGGAAGGCTGAAGTAGATTCGAAATTGAATAAGCCGTGGGCACAAACATAAATGAGTATCGAATTGGTGCCTATCCAAACCATGGGCATGCTCCATTTCTGCCAGGCCAGCACATCAATGAGGTAATAGAAAATTGCAAACAGCAAAATACTCCAGCCACCTGCAAAGAGCACGAAGGTACTGCTCCACATGGCTTTGTTGATGGGAAAAAAGAAACTGCCGGCAAGTGCAATAACCAGCAGTGCAATACCCGAAACTATTAGATACAATGCTTTTTTAGTTGGATTTAGAGCTATGGTTTTATGTTGCATAAATGTACCGGTAAATATGCCCAGCAGGGCCGAGCAAATGGCAGGAATGGTGCTGAGTAAACCTTCGGGATCGTAAACCGTTCGGTGAAGCTTGCCAGGTAGGAACAAACGATCGAGGTAAGCAGCAAGATTGCCTTCTGGTGTGAACACGCCACTACCAAAACCGGGTACAGGTACAAACCGCATGAGGAGGTAATAGCCAACCAGGATAGATACAAAGCAGATTACCTGTTTTTTTATGGAGGTATTGAGATAAATCAGGGCAGCAAAGCAGGTAGCAAGGCCAATGCGGCCCAGTACACTGGCAAAGCGGATATTCTCGTAACCTTTCCACTGCAGCATGCCGTTAACCGCCGCACCCAGTAATATTAAAATCAGCGTCCTTTTAATCAGGGCAAAATAAATCTGGCCTGTAGCAGCAGTTCCATTCTTTTTATCCTTAAAATATTTCTGGTACGAAAAGGGAATAGATACACCAGAAATGAAGATGAATAGTGGAAAAATAAGATCGTAAAAGGTAAAGCCGTTCCAGGGCGAATGGTGCAGCTGGTTACTGATGCCAACCAGTACACGCTCAAACACCGAAAGGTTTGGGTTGGTGGCTATGGTCCAGTCATCATGATTTTGTACCAGTGCGTGGTTTTCTTTGATTCCGTTGGCCAGTCCATGGAAAATTCCTTCGCCACTCACTATCCAGAACATGTCAAAACCCCTTAAGGCATCGAGCGAAAGGAGCCGTTTGGGTTTGGCCGCAGGTTGTGCTGTTGTGGGTGTGGTACTGGTATTATGATCCATTGTGCAGCTGATTGATTGGTTGTTTTTCTTTATTTTTTAATCAGGGTGTTATAAATAATCTCTCCCTGATCGTTAATGGCCTGTACACGCAACTGGCTGCTGGTAACCGAAAACAAGATGAATCCATAATCTGAAGCTACCATTTCGGCATCTGTAATGAGTTTTACAGGCGTTTTTTCGGAAGCTGCACCAGAAATGAAATAATGAGTTTTTCCAGCTGGTTTAATGTACTGCAAGCTGTGTTCGTGACCTGTAAGATACACATCTACACCATATTTTTCCAAGGTAGGTTTTAACGAATTCCTAACGGCTTTGGTATCGTAAGCATCGGTACGGCTGCCCCCGGTGTAAATGGGGTGGTGGCCCACTACAATTTTCCATTTAATTGTTGGGTCGCTATCGGCCAGTGTTTTGGCCAACCAGCGTTTTTGCGCTGTTGTGTCCTGTCCCTTTACACTGGGGCCATATTCGGCATTGCTGTAAAATTCGGGTATGAGCGGGTTGGTATCAATAAAAGCAATGAGCACATGGTTATTGAGGTCGCCATTGATGGGGAGTTTTTTAGCATAGTAACGTGCGGGCATTTTCCACCTGCGGCTAATTTTTGAATACTCTACCTGTGCATCGGGGTTCGATTTATAATCGTGGTTACCCAGCACCGGATACCAGTCCCATTGTAACGAAAAATCGGTATAAATATCTTCAAAAGAATATTTGAAAGAGGGATCCTGAGCACTGATTACACCACTTGGGTAAAAATTATCGCCTGTAGAAATGATAAAATTAGCTTTTACTTCGCTTGCGGTAATGCCCATTTGTTTGGCAACCTGTTTTTGATGGTCGGCACCATTCCGGCCCCAATCGCCCATGGCGATAAAGTTTAAGGTCGCAGTTTCTTTGGTTAAATTTTTGCTTAATGGAGCGGTTTCAGATGGCGATTTAACCAAAACCTGTGCCTGCAATGCTCCGCAGGTAAGTAAAGAAAGGAATAGTAGTAAATTTTTAGCCATGAAGATAAGTTTAGGAAATGAAAAACGGAAGGCCATTGGCTTCAATGGAAAGAAGAAAAATGGGAATTTCTCAGGGCTAAAAGCTAGAGAAATTCCCAATCATGTTTAAACCGCCAGTTAGTTATATCCGGGATTTTGTGCCAGGGTATTGTTGGTAGCAATAGCTGTACTCGGAATCGGGAATATACGGCGATAAGTATCGGTATTGGTTTTCGATAAACCGTAGGCATTCTCGAATTTTCCAAATCTGATCATATCGTTGCGGTGCCAGGTTTCCCAGGTAAACTCTTTTGAACGCTCATTGTACAAGACATCTAAAGTTAAGGCACCAAGCGGTGCAGATGTGGTACGGTTGCTCCTTACACTGTTTACCAGACCTAATGCCGTGGCACCTAATGTTGGCGTGCCACCTCTGAAAATGGCCTCAGCTTTCATTAATATGATATCTGAATAACGGAACAAGGGCATGTCGTTGTTTTGGTTACGGTTGGTTGGGTTGGTGTAATCGGGTAAAAATTTAATGTTTCTGTAGCCGGTATTCCATGCAATTTCATCCTTGCCCAAATCGTAAGAACCTGCGCCTAAACGCGAGCTGCTTAACGGAGTTAAATTTAGCGCATAAGTTAAGGCCCCAGCTGGCGCACTTCCGGTGTAAAACTGATCGTAACCTAAATTCGTGGTGCTCACCATAATCGGACTTCCATCTGGCCAGTATTGCGGGCCGGTAAGCCATTGTTTATTTCTGATGTCGTTTGCATCGTTAAAATTGGCATAAAACTCGGTTGTGGTCATTCTTGGCCCACTTGGTTTGTTGTTAGCCAACCCATTACCACTGCTTTGGTTCATAACCGGGTTGGTAAATGAGCCAGCTGTAGAGCCTGAGTACGCATAGCGGATGCCCAGGTTCCGGTTTAAATCGTAACGGGCCAAAAACATATTACCCGAGCTGGTTGCCGCATCAAACGGAATGGCAAAAATAAACTCCTTTTGCGTTGGCCCGTTGGTGGGGTAAAACATTTGCAAATAGGTAGACATGGGTTCTATAGCATACAAACCCGAGCTGATCATTTGGTCGCAGGCAGCTATACAGTCATCGTAACGCGCTGTGCCGGTATATACAGCTGCATTCAGGTACATTTTTGCCAATATAGAATAGGCCAGGTATTTGGTTGGTAAACCATAGGTTGCCATACCAGAAGTGGATTTTAAATATGGGATAGCCGCTTTAAGCTCACTTTCAATATAACTGAAAACCTGTGCCCTTGGCGAATTTGTTTTCAATGCTGTAGCACCATATAGCGTATCTAACGGAACATTACCATATAAATCCATCATCATAAAGTATGATAAGGCACGCATGGTTTTTAATTCTGCAATGTTGGTGCTTTTTGCTGCACCCGCTGGCGCTGATTGGCTAATAATTGAAATGGTTTGATTGGCGGTACCAATAATGTTGGTTAGGTACGACCAGCCTGCTGCAACCCAGGCATTATCTTTTGTCCAGGTGTGGCGATGTAATTCGAGGTACTTATTCCCGTCAATCCAATCGGAAGCAAAGATAGGCAGCACCGATTCGTCTGTTGAGCAGCTTTGCAAAAAGAAATAAGTGGTGGCATAATCGCTTCTTAAATTGATATATACCGCCCCCGATGCCGATGTTAACTGTGCTGCTGTTTGGGGATAGGTTTCTGGTGTAAGTTCTGATGTAACGGGTACCTCTAGTTTTTGGCAGGAGGTGAATATTAATGCCCCGGTAAGCGCAAATAATATTCCAAATAATATCTTTTTCATGTCCTTAAAATTTGTGTTTTAAAATGATGCGTTAAGACCTAGTAAGAAAGTGCGGGTTTTAGGGTAGAAGTTGTTGTAATCTATACCCGGGGCAGCACCGCCTTGATTAATCTCAGGATCAATTCCCTTGTATCCGGTAATGGTAAATAAGTTATTGGTTGAAAAATAAATTCTAACATTATTTACATACTTAACCGGATTTTTAAAATTGTAGCCTAAAGTTGCATTATCCAAACGCACATAAGAACCATTTTCGATATAGCGGTCTGAGTAGAACGAGTTTCTGGTATCCGTAACTTTATCGTCGGCAGCGCTGTTTAGTATGTTATTAACTGCTGCACCTGCGGTGTAAGATAAATCTGCTTTGGTGGCGTTAAATATTTTATTGCCAAAGGTTCCCCTTAAAAAGATGTTCAGCTCAAATTCTTTATACTTGAAGGTATTGCTCCAGCCCATTAACACTTTCGGCTGTGCATTGCCCAGGTAAAAATAATCGGTACCGATGCCCGGAGTGGTTGTTGTGGAACCATCGCGTTTATAAAATAATGAATTACCACTGGCATCTTTACCTGCATATTTTAGGGTAAAAAACTGGCCAAGTGGGTAACCCACTTTCAGGATTTGTAAAGTTGCATTGGTTTGTCCCGGTCCTTCAGGATCTGAGTAACGAACAGAATCGGCATTAGAGATAGGGCCTTGCAAGCTGGTAATTTTGTTTTTATTGTAAGCCATGTTAATGCTGCTCATCCATGAGAAACTTTTGGTAGTAACCGGTGATACATTTAAGCTTACTTCGATACCCTTATTGTTGATGCTACCACCGTTTGCCCATAATCTACCACCCGGAACAAGGGCTGAAGGTACATTATACTGAAAAAGCATACCATTGGTGTTTTTATCATATACATCTACACTACCTGTAATTTTGTTGTTCAGAAATCCGAAATCAACACCAAGGTTTTTGGTCGATGTTCTTTCCCACTTCAAATCGGGGTTTGCGCCTTGTATTGGTGCATAGGCTGCTGCCTGAACGCCATTATTGTAGTAAGTACCACTAATGCCATAAATTAACTGTCCGTTATAGGCACCAATACCCGATGAGTTTCCGGTAACACCATAACTGGCACGGATTTTTAAATCACTAACAAAAGATTGTCCTTTCATAAAACCTTCTTCGCTTATCCTCCAGGCTAAACCAACAGATGGGAAATAACCCCATTGGTTATTTTTACCAAAGGCTGAGCTTCCGTCACGTCTGATTGAACCTTGCAAAAGGTATTTACCTTTGTAGTTATAGTTTAACCTGAAAAAGTCAGAGATCAACAAAATTCGGGCATAGGTAAGGTCGTTTCCTAAATTAATGCGGTAAGACGGAATGGCATAGGGATTACCCAAAGTAAGGTTTTGAAAGCCAACATAATCGGTTGGGAAATTTGTGCTCGAAGTTTGAAAACCATCACCAACAATATTATCCTGATAGCTATAGCCCAGTACAGCATTTAAGGTGTGGTCGCCAATTTTCTTATCCCAGGTTAAGAAGGTTTCTAATATTTTATTGGTGTTTTCGAAGGTGCTTCTTAAAGCCGAACCGTTGGTGCCAAATACACCGCCAATAAGAGTGTGTGCAATGCCAATACCTGGATCGGGATTGTTATAAAAGTTCGATGTTGGGTATTTTCCAAAATAACTGCTGTAGAACTCGCCGTGGTTAGCGGTTGTTTTTTGGTAAGAAAGGTTAATGTTGTAGGTAAAACCGAAAGGCAGTTTAACTTCCGTATTAAAGCCACCAATTAAAACGTTGTATTTTGTTTCATCCTGTGCATTATCGGCAATAGCCAAAGGATTAAAGTAACCTGTGTTGTTCAGGTTTTCGAAGTAAGTTCCATCTGCATTGAAAATTGGAGAAACCGGTAAGCGTTTTGCTGCCTGTAGCAATACAATGTTTTGTAATGGTTCGTTAATAGATTTGCTACTTGAGTTAGACAGGTTTAAACTGAATTTTACTTTATCATTAAAGGCATACTGATCGATGTTTAACCGGCCAATAATACGGTTTAATGAACTTTTAGATAAAATACCTTCTTTGTTAAAGTAGTTTAAGCTGGCGCTGTAGTTACTGTGATCGGTACCTCCGCTAAAAGAAAGGTTATGGTTTTGCGAATAAGCTGTAGAACGCTCAATGGCTTTCATCCAGTTTACATTTTCGCCTTTATCATCATTTGGCGAAAATGCTACCTTGTTAGCGGTAAGGTAAGTTCTTAATTGATCGGCATTCATTAAATCAAGCTGATTACTTACTTTTTCGGCAGCTACATAGCCACTGTAGTTTAACTGTGGCTTGCCTGATTTACCACGTTTAGTAGTTACTATGATTACACCACTAGCCGCACGGTTACCATAAATAGCAGTTGCTGCAGCATCTTTCAACACATCGATAGATGCAATATCGGCAGGCGCTATCGCTGCAATATCGGCTCCGGGAATACCATCAATTACATAAAAGGGTGCTCCAGGACTGTTAATGGTAGATGCACCACGTAAAATTACTGCCGCAGGTTTGTTTGGGTCTCCGCTGGCGCTAATGTTCAGACCCGGAACTTTACCTTGTAGCAACTGGCCAACATCTGCAATTGCGCCTTTATTTAATTCTTCGGGTTTTACCGAAGTAATGGCACTTGATAGGCCCTTGCGCGAGCCTTTTCCGTATCCTACTACAACAACGTCTGTAAGTGAGGTATTGGCTTCGCTAATGGTTACTTTGTAGTTAGAACCTGTACCTATGGTGAGTTCCTTAGGCTCGTAACCCATAAAGGTAAAAACAAGTTTGTCGCCGGTTTTTGCGGTAATACTAAATGCGCCCTTGTCGCCGGTAACGGTAACCTTATTGGTTCCTTTGACCGAAACGGAGGCCCCTATTATAGGCATATTGGCATTATCCAATAAGTTTCCTGTAATTTTTCGTTCAGTTTGCGCAAAGGCAACGTTGAACGATTGGCTGATAAGCAGAAAGAGCAAAATAATGCAGCCATAATTTAAGCTTTTGAATTTTGATTTCATGATTCTTGTAGCATTAGGTTCATAATTTGGTTTGTTAGTTTGGTATATTAATATTTGGTTTTAAAACTTAATGCTGGTAGGAAGATATTTAGCCACAAGAGCTTCGTAGTATGGTTTTAGTTCGGCCCAGCTTTTTTGGTTGGGGTTTTTCGAATAGAGGTCGTATGGATTAAACAGTCTTACCCATTTAAACATCTCGTGGTCTTTTTCGCTCATCAAATGATCGTAGGCATTTTCGCGGTGCTGGGCATAAAAAGAGTGGTACCTGAGCATGTACAAACCCGCCTCTGGAATGTAGGGTTTCATCATGTGGTACACATATTCATCGTGCCCCCACGACATGTGCACGTTATCCAAACCACAGTTTTGGGTATATACGCCCAATTTGGTTTGATACGTAGGGTTGTTAATATCAGGGTTAAGTTTAAAGAATTCGGGGTATACAATTTTATCCGAATAGGCGCAGCCAACCGGGAAAGTATCGCCTACTACTGCCCATTGTGGTTCTCCGTACAGACAAAGCACTTTTCCCATGTCGTGTATCAGGCCTACCAGCACCATCCAATCGGGGTGCCCATCGTTTCGAATCGCTTCCGACGTTTGTAAAAGATGCTGCATCTGGTCCAGGTCGGTATCAGGGTCAGAATCATCAACCAGTTTATTCAGGAAATCAAAAGCACTCCAAACGGGCATTTCTTCTTTATCGAATTTCAGGTATTCAGCTTTTTTCTGCTGAACAAAATCATAAGTCTGGTAAGTGTGGTTTAATTTGTAAAATTCCTTTACGCCATCTTTCTCCGTTTCCTCATAATTTCTGAACTGCTCTTCTTTTTTATCCGCATTAATACTTGTCGGATCCGGGTAGCGGATTAAGATATCCTCTTCCCATTGATCAAGATTTTTCAATGGATTCTGATTGTCCTTCGAAAGGGTGTTTTCGTTGCTCATAAGACTAGAAATGATTTGGTTAAACAATATGCTTTGGTTGTATAAAGTTGAGTTTTTGAAAAGTTAAACTTTTATGTTTGGCCAATTTTATTTACTTAAACGATTACGTAAATTTTTATTTTTTGTTTGTTAATGTTTGATATACAGTTATTTATTTGTATTTTAGATAGGGGACTGAGCATAGCAGCCAATCATGAAATACAAATATTAAATAACCGTTATTGTTACGATTATTTTGTATTTTCGTATACACTGAGCGGATTAGTTGCTTGCAGCAGTTCATCCGTAATTGATAACCAAATAGTTTACCCTGTAAGAGAAATGCATCAGGTTTAGCCTGTTGTATTTAAGCTTTTTCTTTTTTATCTAGGCCCCGAAATCCAGCCATTAGAATTGCTTAGGAGGTGCTGTAAAAAATCGGAGGAATGGCTGTGTGGTTGTCGATAAATCAAACAAGAACTAACAATACTTAAGGAATTAAAGATGTCGGGAGAGGTTAATATCAAAAGGCTTGCGCAGGAGTTGAATATCTCTATTGCCACGGTTTCTAAGGCGCTGAATGATAGCTATGAGATTAGCTTAAAAACAAAGACCAGGGTGTGGACACTTGCTAAAGAACTGAACTACACACCAAACCCCGCGGCAAGTAACCTCAGGAGTAACAAAACCAAAACCATTGCAGTAATTATTCCCTGCGTAGCCAATAACTTTTTCTCGCTGGCCATTAAGGGAATTGAAGAAATAGCGAGGCAATATGGCCACCACGTGCTCATTTACCAAACGCACGAAGATACCGAAATGGAAATGTCGTTTACCAATAGTCTGCTCAATGGCAGGGTAGATGGGATTTTAACATCGGTATCGAGCAACGAATACAACAATGAATATTACAAGAACCTGGTTAATAAGATTCCGATGGTATTTTTCGACCGGGTTTACGAAGAACTCGATACTTTTAAGGTAACCACCGATGATTACCAGATCTCGTACACGGCTACCGAACACCTGATTGAACGCGGCTGTTCTAAAATTGCCTATTTATACGGGCTCGAAAAACTCCCTGCGGGCAGGGCCAGGTATGCAGGCTATTGTGATGCCCTGCAGGCACATGGTTTGGTGCAAAGCGAAGCACTGGTGGTACATTATAGCGAAGATGAAACAACCAACCTGCAAAACATCCGCACTTTGTTTGAACAGCAGGCACCCGATGGGCTTTTCTCGTCGATAGAAGAGTTTATTATACCGGCCTATTCGGCTTGTCAGGAATTGCAGTTGCAGATTCCGCAGGATGTTAAAATCCTCAGCTTTTGCAATATGAGCTCTGCCAAACTGCTTAACCCTTCGTTAACCACCATTACACAACCTGCATTCGAAATCGGAAATGAGGCTGCAAAATGCCTGTTCAAAGTTCTAAATAAAAGGGGAATTGGCGATGATAAAGATATTGTACTCAAATCTACACTGATTAAAAGAGCATCGACAGGAGGTTAATTACGGCCTGTTTTTGGGCAGTATGTCCGAAAACGTTTACGTAATTAAATAAAAGCTTTAAGGCTTTAACCCTGGGGATTTTTTCTGAATTTTAAAAAAACCAAATATAATCATCCCTTTTATGAACCACCTTTCCGTGCTCGATTGTACCGTATTTTTTATCTATTTTATTATTGTATCTACTTATGGCTACTGGGTTTATCGCAGTAAAAAGAAGAAACAAACCGATACCAAAGATTATTTTCTGGCCGAAGGTTCGCTAACCTGGTGGGCAATAGGGGCATCTATTATCGCCTCTAATATTTCTGCAGAGCACTTTATAGGCATGTCGGGTTCGGGCTTTGCCATGGGACTTGCCATTGCCAGTTACGAGTGGATGGCTGCCGCTACGCTGATTATTGTAGCGGTGTATTTTCTGCCCATTTACCTGAAGAACAAGATTTACACCATGCCGCAGTTTCTCTCTACGCGCTATAACAATACGGTAAGCACCTTAATGGCTGTTTTTTGGTTGCTGGTGTATGTATTTGTAAACTTAACTTCTATTTTCTTTCTGGGCGCTATTGCCATCGAAACTATTACCGGCATTCCGTTTAATACCTGCATTGTATTTCTGGCTATTTTTTCGGCCATTATTACCCTGGGGGGCATGAAAGTGATTGGTTACACCGATGTAATCCAGGTGTTTGTGCTGGTTATAGGCGGATTGATTACCTGTTACATGGCCTTAAAACTGGTGGCAGAGAAACTCGATACGCATACAGTACTAGGCGCGCTTCCGCTTTTAAAAAGCGAGGCGTCAGACCATTTTCATATGATTTTTTCGAAGGGCGATAAGTTTTACAACGAGCTGCCCGGTATTGCCGTGCTGGTTGGAGGCCTTTGGATCAATAACTTGAACTATTGGGGCTGTAATCAATACATTGTGCAGCGTGCATTGGGAGCCGATTTAAAAACCGGCAGGAACGGATTAATCTTTGCTGCCTTTCTTAAATTACTGATCCCGGTAATTGTGGTTATTCCGGGTATTGCAGCCTTTGTACTCTATCAGCGTGGCTATTTTCAAGCCGAAATGCTCGATGCTGCGGGTGTGGTGAAGCCCGATCACGCTTATCCAGTATTGATGAATTTGTTGCCTGCAGGCATAAAAGGCCTGGCTTTTGCGGCCTTAACTGCGGCTATTGTGGCTTCGCTTGCCGGAAAATCGAATAGTATTGCCACCATTTTTACACTCGATATCTATAAAAAATACATCAAACCCGAAGCCTCTGAACGCAGGTTGGTAGCTGTGGGCCGCTGGTCGGTGGTGCTGGCTTCGCTTATCGCCATTGTGGTAGCGCCAACTTTAAGAAGTTTCGATCAGGTTTATCAGTTTATACAAGAGTATGTTGGTTTTATTTCGCCTGGCATATTTGCCATTTTCCTTTTGGGCTTTTTCTGGAAAAGAACAACCTCGCGTGCTGCACTTGCTGCCGCCATGGTAACCATACCCTTGTCGGTTTTCTTTAAATTTCTGCCCACAATTAGTAACGGGTTAATTGGTAACATCCCTTTCCTGAACCGGATGTCGTGGGTTTTTTGTATCGTCATTTTACTGATGATCGTGGTAACACTTACCGATCCGAAGAGCAAAGACAATGAACAAGGGCTCGAAATAGACCGCTCCATGTTTAAGGTTAGCCCTGCATTTGCAGTATGCTCGGTAATTATCTGTGGTATTCTGGCTGCGCTGTACATTGTGTTCTGGTAATTGGCCCATCACCAGCCAGCAGTCATTTTAGGAAGTAAAAATCAATTCAACAATAATGAAAATTAAAGTATTCATTGCGCTTGCCCTCTTGTTTTCGATTCGGGTAGTTGCACAGCAAAGTTATAATATTAAAAAGTTTGGTGCCCTTGGCGATGGAAAAACAAATGATGCCATGGCCATTCAGAAGGCAATTAATGCCTGTAATGCTGCAGGTGGCGGACAGGTAGTTGTTCCTGCCGGGCATGTGTTTTTAAGCGGCCCTTTCGATCTAAAATCCTTTGTTGAACTGCGGG
Organism: Pedobacter ghigonis; assembly: GCF_903166585.1. GTDB lineage: Bacteria > Bacteroidota > Bacteroidia > Sphingobacteriales > Sphingobacteriaceae > Pedobacter > Pedobacter ghigonis. The sequence goes on along the minus strand of NZ_CAESCM010000001.1, from coordinate 788,015 downwards.
TTGAAGGCGGCGCAAAAATTTTAGCAAGCCCTGATGAAAGCCTCTATACCAAAAGTGCCTTCCGCGAAAACAAGGGAGAAGGAACCATTTGGATTGGTGGCGAAAAACTAGAGCAGGTAAGCATTACCGGCAGTGGTGTAATTGATGGCAACGGAATTTTTTTTATGGGCGAAGAACTGAGCGATTCTTACGTATTGAAACCCTTTAATGTTGTAGACCCGCGCCCGCACCTGCTCACTTTAACCGATTGTAAAAAGCTGAATATAGACGGGGTTACTTTTCAAAATTCGGCCTATTGGACCGTGCATCTGGTAGGTTGCAACGATGTTTCCATTTCGAACATTACCTTGTTAAACAGCATCAAAATAAGAAACAGTGATGGTATTGATTTAGACCACAGCAAAAATGTACGGATCAATAACTGTTATATCGAATCGGGCGATGATTGCATCTGCCTTAAAAACCGCCGCGAATATGCAGAATATGGTGCCTGCGAAAATATTGTGATTAGCAACTGCACCATGACTTCGAGCTCTTGTGCCATTAAAATCGGCTCTGAAAATATGGACCGAATCAGTCACGTACTCATCAATAACTGCAATATCCGCAACAGCAACCGGGGGCTGGGTATCCAAAACCGCGATGAAGGAACAGTAAGTGATGTGGTTTTCTCAAATATCCTGGTCGAATCGAAGCTTTTTACCGATGTGTGGTGGGGCAAAGCAGAACCCATCTACATCACAGCTTATCCACGCGCTACTGCCAACAACAAAGATGCGGGCTGGCGTTTACCGAAGGGGGAAACCAAAGGTAAGGTAGGAGCAGTTACCAATATCTATTTCAGTAATATCCGTTGTACAGGCGAAAGTGGCGTTTATATCAGTGGCGAAAACAAGGACAAGATTTCGAACATTTATTTCGATCAGGTAAGTGTGCTCCTGAATAAAACCACTAAGGAAACTGGCGGAGTGTACGATCGGCGGCCGAGCAATGTAGAGGGGCTGGTAAAGAGCGCAATAGCTGGCTTTTACTTCGAAAATACCGGATATGTGAGTTTAATGAACAGTTCGGTAACCTGGGGTGCAAATAAACCTGCTTATGCCGGTAAAGCGATCGAACAGAAAAACACCACAGCAACCCGGGTGGTGAATTTCCAGGAAAATAAAAAAGCGCAGTAATTTGCTTTGGTAAAGAAAAAGTGACAGAAGGGGTGTTGATTTACTTAAACGCTTTAGTAAGTATTTAATCGAATAACTTAAACGTTTACGCAAATAAATAGCAGGATATTGGATTTAACAACCCGATTTTTTTAACAACTTAGCCTAACAGTAATGCGGTTTTAACTGTTTCTACTGTGTATTTATAGGTTTGAGATGAAAAAAAGTATAAACGTGTTGGTCGATTTATTTGGGCAGTCGATTATTGAACTGCCGGTTACCTACACCATTAGCACAGATGAAGCCAGACCCGCCGAAGCAATGGTGAGCTGCAAAATTACACTGGCCGATGACGATATTCCCGGCTGGCTTTATTCCAGGAATTTCAGTTTCTTTTTCTCCCAAACCAATAGCGCCAAAGCCTCTACACTCTCCGTTTGCCGTGCTGCCGGAAAACAAAATGTCTACTACGAACAAATGCTCAATGTAGTTTCCGATTATATCTGGTTAAAGGAATTTTATTCCGAAAAACAGAAAAGCGAAGTAATCTACTAAAACAGGCAAAAGGATGCGTTAACCCGCCATCGAAATTGATATGACAACCCAATATAAAAAATTAGAACAAACCTGGCGCTGGTATGGGCCCAACGATCCGGTAAGCCTGCAAGATGTTAAACAAGCTGGCGCTACAGGCATAGTTACAGCCTTGCACCATGTTCCGCATGGCGAAGTATGGACTGTGGCCGATATTATGGAACGCAAATCGATTATCGAAACTGCAGGCCTGACCTGGTCGGTAGTTGAGAGCGTTCCGGTACACGAAGCCATTAAAACCCGCAGGGCAGATGCCGGTAAGTATATCGAAAACTATAAAATTTCGCTTCAGAACCTGGCTGCTTGTGGCTTAAAAACCATCTGTTATAACTTTATGCCAGTGTTAGACTGGACCCGTACGCAACTCGATCTCGAAATGACCGATGGTTCGAAAGCACTGTATTTTAACTGGATAGACCTGGCCATTTTTGACCTGTATATACTCAAAAGACCAGATGCTGAAGCCGATTACCCCGCTTCGGTTTTAACGCGTGCAGAAGAACGTTTCGGTACACTCGATCAGCAGGCACTGGATGCACTGCGCGTTAACGTGCTGATGGGCATCCCGAATGAAAAGGAGATCGAACTCGAAACCCTGCAAAATAGTATTCAGGAGTATCAGGCCATAGGCTTTGATGGCTTAAGGGCCAATTTGGTGTATTTCCTTTCGGCTATTGCCGGGGTTTGCGAAAAGGAAGGGATTAAAATGACCATCCATCCCGATGATCCGCCATATCCCATTTTGGGTTTGCCCCGAATTGCCAGCACAGCCGATGATTTCGAATTTATATTAAAAAGTGTGGACCAGCCTTTCAACGGCGTGTGCTTTTGTACAGGCTCGCTGGGGGCAGGGGTAGACAATAATGTGCTCGAAATTTTTAATGTGGTAAAATCGCGTACATACTTTGCACACCTCAGAAATGTAACCAAAGATAGCGACGGCAGTTTTTACGAGGCCGATCATTTGGGAGGTGATGTAAATATGTACGAAATCATGAAAGCTTTATCGGAAGAAAATGCCTTAAGAGATACTGCCATTCCTTTCAGGCCCGACCACGGTCACCAGATGCTCGATGACCTGGGCAAACAGAGCAATCCGGGTTATTCTGCCATTGGCAGGTTAAGAGGACTTGCCGAGCTTCGCGGCCTCGAGGTGGGCGTAACCGGAAACTATTAAGGAGCCAATCATCATTCATCGTCTATGCAGCAAAAGATATCGATAAAAGACATTGCAAATCATGTTGGAACATCCATTACAGCAGTATCTTTTGTAATTAATGGTAAGGCCAAAGAGAAGCACATCAGCGATAAATTGGCTGCAAGAATACGGAAGGCGATAGATGAACTGGGTTATCAGCCCAATTTACTCGCCCGGAGTTTAAGAACCGGAAAGTCGAACATTATCGGCTTTCTGGTTGATGATATATCTAAACCATTTTTCTCAGGCCTGGCCAGGGCCATAGATGAAAAGGCGGCCGTTCATGGTTATAAAATTATCTTTAGCAGTACAGGGACCGACCGTGAAAGAACAAACGAGATCCTGAATATTTACCAGGAAAGACGGGTTGATGCTTATGTTGCCGCCCTTGCGGAGGGCCTGGAGGCCGAAATAGGCGGGCTTATTGGTGGGGAAACCCCTATCGTCCTTTTCGACCGTTACCTGCCCGGACTTGATGCAGATTACGTATTGACCGATAATTTTTGGTCGACTGCTGCCGCTACACAGCACCTGATTGATAATGGCTTCGAAAAAATTGGCTTCATTACCATCGATACCCAGCAACAACAAATGCTCGATCGCCTGCGCGGTTACAGTGAAGTTTTGGATAGTACCGGAAAGGTACAGGAGGTGCTAAAAATCAAATACCAGGATTCGGAAGGTGCTACCCAACTAATTAAAGCCTTTTTACAAAACCACCCGCATTTAGATGCCGTAATTTTTGCAGCCAATTACCTCACTATGGATGGACTGAAATTATCGCGCACCGGTGATGAGGCGCTGCTTCAAACCAAAGGTGTAATCTCTTTTGATGATTTCGAATTGCTTGAGTTTATCAGGCCATCTATTACCGCCGTAGAACAACCCATTGAAGCGATTGCCGAAAATATTATTCAGCTCCTGCTTAAAAAACTAGCCGGCGGGGCCAGCAGTAAAGCAGCCAAACCTGTTGTAATTAACCTGCAGGCCAAATTAAATGTACGGCAATCAAGCAAGCCTTTAAATACGTAATGCTGTTCTTCATTAATTAGCGATCTTGCTTCCTTAAAATTTAGCCAGCTTCAATTTAACAATCCATTGCGCCTGCATTAAAGGATTTTGCTATACTATTAAGCTAATTTGTCAAACAAAAGATTTCTCGGCAGAGATCATTACCTTTAATTGTGGGGCGATGATCGAATGTGCTCTCTAATCACCATCATCCCGAATTAAATTTTAACCAAATAGAAAGATTTAGCATCCGCATTTAACCAAAGCCTGTTTAGGTTTTAGTGTTGGGTTGCCGGATATTGGGGCGTATTTTGTGCGTCTCCGGTGCTGCAAAGCAAGATAATCACATGGAAGAACAATCATCCGGACGCCGCGCGTTCATTAAAAAAGCTGGTATACTGGGCATAGGGATCATGGCTGCCAGATTTCCGGTGTGGGGCAACAGCACCTTTGCCGCAGGCTATCCCAAACACAATATTCCGGAAGAAAAAAATATTGATCCCAAATGGCTGGCTTCATTGTACAAAAGGGGCACAGCTACTGCCTATAGAAAAAGCAGGAATGAGCTGCGATATATCGGTATGCCCGTGGGTGGTTTGCATGCCGGTACAGTGTACGTTGGCGGCGACGGACGTTTATGGCTTTGGCAGATCTACAACGAAACGTTTGAGGGCGCACAGGAAGGAATAGAACCCAAAATTGTAAACTGGAACGATGGTGCTACTGTGCGTAAAATAAGGCCCAGAGATGGTTCAGCTTATATAGAACCCGCTATTGCCGATAATAAACGGATCCTCGAACAGGGTTTTGCGCTTAAAACGGTTATTGCAGGCAAAACCATTATTAAAGAATTGAATGCCGACCATTGGGATGAAGTGGTGTTTTCGGGTTCCTATCCGGTTGCCGATATCGTGTACACCAGCAAAGATTTTCCTTTAGAAGCGAGGTTGAAAGTTTATGCTCCTTTTATTCCGCTTGATGCAGAGAAATCTGCACTACCATCAACCATATTGCGTGTTGAGGTGCTGAATAAAGGTGCTAAAGCACTTCCGGTTGATTTGATTGGCTGGATGGAAAACGGTGTAAATAAAATTAGTGGCAAGCCAGGCTCGGGCAGTAAAACCAATACCGTAAATGCAGGAACTGCATCGGTTGATATTGTTTCGGCTTTTGTAACTACAGATGCCAATCAAATCAATGCCAGCGATCATGGCAGCATGTGTTTTACCTATCATGGTAAGAATGGTAAAGCCAATCCGGCGCTCGATCCATGGCCTGTTGAAACTGCCGGTTTTAATCCCTCGCAAGCAGTTACTGCAAAGGTTGATGGAGATGAAAAGCTCGTAGGAGGGATTATTGTATCGCAGCAACTATTGCCCGGAAAAACCATGCAGGCAGATTATTCGGTAAGCTGGCATTTTAATAACGTTAATCCGAAGCTTAAAAAACTGGTGAAGGATGCAGAACAAGGCTATTATTACGCCAGTCGCTTTAAGGATGCAAAAGCCGTTTCCGGTTTTATCAAAAGCAATTTTAATGAGCTTACAGCCAGTACCGAACTTTGGAGCAATACCTGGAAAACATCAACATTGCCACACTGGTTTTTAGAGCGTACTTTTCTAAACATTGGCACACGGGCAACCGCCAATACCTACCGTTTTGCCAGCGGCCGTTTCTGGAGCTGGGAGGGGGTGGGTGCCTGTGCGGGGACTTGTACACATGTATGGCAATATGCACAGGCGATGGCCAGGATCTTTCCGGCAATCGAACGCGATTTGCGCGAAAGGGTAGATCTGGGTGTAGGTTTCGTAAAAGACACTGGTGCCATTATTTTCAGGGGGGAGAACGAAACACGCCCTGCAATTGACGGACAGGCAGGTACGATTTTACGTTTCTACCGCGAACACCAGATGAGCCGAGATAGTACCTTCTTAAAAGCTAATTGGACAAAAATAAAGCTGGCTGTACAGTTTATGCTGGCACAGGATAAAAACGGCGATGGTATGACCGATACCCCAATGGAAAATACACTGGATGCGGTATGGGAAGGGGAAATTGCCTGGATCGTTGGTTTGTGTATTGCTGCGGCCAGTGCTGCCGGGGCCATGGCTACCGAAGCCGGCGATACAGCCTTTGCCGCAATATGCAAAGACTATGTAGCCAGGGGTAAGCAGAATATGGAACGCGAGCTGTTTAACGGCGAATATTTTATCCACAGGCCTGATGCCGTACAGGGCAGGAAAAAACTAGGCTCCTATAATACCTGCCATATCGATCAGGTATATGGGCAGAGCTGGGCTTTTCAGGTTGGGCTTCCGCGGGTACTGGATGAAAAGAAGACGCTGAGCGCACTTAAGTCGCTCTGGAAATACAATTTTACCATGGATGTTGGCCCTTACATTAAAACCCATGTTGGCGGCCGGCCCTATGCGCTGAGCGGAGAGGGCGGTATGGTTATGAATACCAATCCGCATAATGAAGAAGCGCCTTTTGGCGAAGATGTGAGCTGGCAGCTCGGCTATTTTCATGAGTGTATGAGCGGGTTCGAACATCAGGTGGCTGCCCATATGATGGCTGAAGGTATGCATGCAGAAAGCCTTATCCTCACCAACAGGATTCACGACCGCCACCATGCCGCCAAACGTAACCCCTTTAACGAAATTGAGTGCAGCGACCATTACGCCCGTGCCATGGCCAGCTATGGTACCTATCTCAGTGCCTGTGGTTTTAGCTACCATGGCCCGAAAGGCATAATTGGTTTTGGTCCAAAGTGGAATAAAGAAAATTTCGTTGCCGCATTTACCGCAGCTGAAGGATGGGGAACTTATAGCCAGCAATTGCAGGGAGCAACTCAGGTCCATCAGTTACAGTTGAAGTACGGTAGCTTAAGGTTAAATGAAATCAGGTTAGAAAAGATTGCGAAACCGCAGGTAAGGCAGGTTAAAGTTATCCTCATGGGCAAAAACATTAATGCCATTATGACTGCTACCGCGGGGCAGCTGAATATCAGGTTGACGCAGGAAGTGACCGTTCAAAAAGATCAAACACTCGAAATTTCAATTTTTAGCCAGGGATAATATGAATAAGCGTAACAAAATAAAACAGTTGGCTTTATTGGGCTTGCTTAGCTGTGCCATCTGGCTGTCGGCATGTACCCGTACACCGCAAGGTGATAGAAACGAAGGCACTGCAAGCTGGAAAACTGAGTTTAAAAAGAAACTCCCGTTGCTGGGACACCGGAACTGGATTCTGGTTGTAGATAAGGCTTTTCCCTTGCAACAATCTGCAGGGATGGAATATATTTACGCTCCCGAAGGCATGGAAGCCGTATTGAGGGAGGTAATTTCAGGGATCAAATCTTCCGATCACGTGTCGCCCATAATTTACCGCGATAGTGAGCTGGATTATGTGAAACCACTGGTAGGTGCAAAGGCCGATCAGTTAATTAAAGCAACGCAGGCCATACTAAAGGGAACAGCCGTTAACACCATGCTGCACGACTCTGTTTTTAAGCAGCTCGACCGCGAGGCAGGACTTTTTAAGGTTCTGGTGATTAAAACCAACGAAACTGTGCCGTATAGTTCAACCTTTATCAGATTAGATTGTGGTTACTGGAATGCAGCTAAAGAAGCTGAGTTGCGCAGGCAGATGGCGAAGTAAATATAGCCCATGCTAATTTTAATTTCCCAGCTTTTTGAATTGCTGCCAAAACGGTAACCCGCGCTGGCTCTTTTCATTCGATTAATGCCATAACATTTACGGAATTTGAACGGAGTTTGGTCGCTTAATTGCGGCTAAGTTCCGAAGTTAATCCGAACAAACTCCGAAGAAATAGTGTAAAAAGCCAAATTTAAGTGCAAGCGTTGGCCTTAAACGAAATCGTCGGAAAAAGGAGCGTTCCGATTTGATAAATTAGTCAGAAGTTTCCTTATTTTTAATGCAGATCAATCAGGTCTGTAATTTAGCTCCACAGATGTCATTAACGCCCGAAACCCTAGTCGTAAAAAATGCAGGAATAGTCTTGCTGAACAATTATTTGCCCATGCTTTTTGAAAGGCTTGGCTTGCTAACCGAAAACAAGGTTTTCGCCGGTCTTACCAGTCAGTGTAAGGCGGTGCAGTATGCAGAATTTGCGGTTACTGGCTTATCTGCCACTCCCGAAATCATGCTTCAACTCAATAAAGTGCTTTGTGGTTTGCCACTGGCACAACCGGTACCTGAAGAAATTGATATTTCCGAAGATCAGATACAGTTGGTTAACGGTCTGCTCCAGGCAATGATTGGTTATTGGTCGGCTATTGGCAGCAGTTCAATTGATGGTTTCAGGGGTAACTGGCTCGCGCGCGATGGTTTGTTAACTGAGCGGGAAGCACAATGGGAGCTGGTTATAGAAAAGCGCCCCTACGATTTATTGCTGAATCAATCGCCCTTTTCATTTTCAGTGATTAAATACCCCTGGATGCCTAAGCCCCTATACGTAACCTGGCCATACTAAGACTAAAACCTGGGTATGAAAATAGCAGATACCCATCATTTTTAAACAGCAGATTAAATTAAAAAACGATGCGGAAGAAAAAAGCTACCAAATTAAAGGAAGAAGAGTTTTGGTATAATTTCTTTTATTTCAATATTCCCGGTCACATTAACGAAGTACCGGCACGCCTCGAACGGGCCAATTTTAGGCGCTACCACGTAGATGATGAAGAAATTGGGTGGATGATCGAATATGTGCGCAGCATTTACCAGCTTGATCTGGATGGTACTGAAATTACCAATGCAGCGATAGCCTTGTTATGCACTTTGGATGCTGTTAATGAACTCAGGCTTAAAAAGTGTGCTAATATCGATGCGGGCTGTCTGGAAGATTTGCAGCAGATTAAAGACCTTGAGTTGCTACACCTCGGCGGAACCAGTATTGGTGTAGATGAGCTGATCGCAGCCCCACTTAAGTTTAAGAGCTTAAAATTCCTCTTGCTGGATGATGATGAACTCAATGAAGAAAAACTGCAGGAGCTTTATGTCTCTTTACCAGTTGGCTGCGAGCTTAATGTTAACCACAAGGTTTATCCGTTTTAGATTGTTGCGCTTAATTTTTTGCCATATAAGACATATAAGGGCATTTAAGGGAGATTGCCCATTGGCACGGGGCCAGTGCCGATACAGCATTTGTTCAGCTTGCCATTACCGGACGTGAGAAAGGTCCAACAGTTTGGCTGGAGGCCGTTAGCGACCAGGATTATTTAGCAAAGGGAATTAAAAACTAATTCTCCTTGCTTCACTCAATCGTCATGCTGAACTTGTTTCGGCGCCTCATTAATTAAGCTGCGCTGAAATAAACCCATAACTTATCGGATCAGGGTGATAACTACAGGTTAAAATAAGTGTGGGAGATTTTCTAAAAGTATATCCTTAATCCAGCTTAGTTTATTTCATGGCTTAAGTGGCTTGCTATTGCGGTATGGTGATACAGTTTAGCGTTGTTAAAATTGCGCAATTGTTTGCTTAAATGATTGAATATTAAAAAGGAAAACACCGGTATATTTACAATAAACCAAGTATTATTACCATCCTTAAAAAATGAAGGCTTTTATTGTTAAACCACTTTTTACCTGTCTGCTTTTTATATCGCTGGCAGTTAGTGCACAGCAACAGCTAAAACCTCATAACGTTCTTTTCATTTTAACAGACGATCAGCGTTTCAATACGATTGCTGCACTTAATAATAGCGAAATACAAACGCCCAATACTGATAAGCTGGTAAAAAGTGGAACTACCTTTACCCAGGCACATATCATGGGCTCATTAGGCGGGGCTGTTTGCGCACCCAGCAGAGCCATGTTACTTACCGGAAGGTCGGTATTTAAAGTGCATCAGGATGGAGGTTATATACCCGCCAGCGAGAAAACATTTCCAGAAGTATTTAAGGAGAATGGTTACCGCACCTTTGCAACCGGTAAATGGCACAGCGATTATTTATCTTTTAACCGTTCCTTTTCAACAGGAGATCATATATTTTTTGGTGGCATGCACACCGAAAAGGAAGGCGGGCACTGGAGCCCTAAAATAAACCATTACGATCCCACTGGCCAATATAAAAATAGTTTCCACGCCAATAAATTTTCTTCCGAAAGCTATGCAGATGCTGCAGTTAGTTTTCTGGAGCAGCCACACAATGCACCTTTTCTCATGTATGTGGCATTTACAGCACCGCATGATCCGAGAACCCCGCCTGAAAAATACCTTTCCCTGTATAATAAAAAAGAAATTGCCTTACCAGGTAATTTTCTTTCCGAACATACATTTGATAACGGAGAGTTAAAAGTGCGCGATGAGCAGCTATTGGTAACTCCCCGCAACTCCGATTGTGTGAAGGCCGAAATAGCCAAGTATTATGCTATGATCACGGAAGTAGACAACGAGATCGGGAGAATATTAGCAGCACTTCGTAAAAGCGGCCAATATGAAAACACGATTATTGTGCTTGCCGGCGATAATGGCCTGGCTGTAGGGCAGCATGGGTTATTGGGCAAACAAAATCTTTACGATCACTCCATGCGCATACCGCTTATTTTTAGTGGTCCGGGTATTCCGGTTAACAAACAAACCGATGCCTACTGCTATTTAACAGATGTTTTTGCTACACTTTGCAAGCTGAACAAACTCCCGGTTCCTGCAACCGTAAGCGGCCTTTCATTAAATGAAGCCTTTACCCAGAAGAAATTTCATGGCCGCGACCATTTATTTACTACCTATTCGAACCTCCAGCGTGCTGTAGTAAAAGACAATATGAAGCTCATACTGTATAATGTTAACGGGAATCATCCCGTACAGCTTTTCGATCTGGCAAAAGATCCTTTGGAAATGAATAATCTTGCCAATAAGGCTGATAAACAGGCAACGGTAAAGTCGCTAAAGAATTTGCTTTATCGCGATATGCAGTTATACGGCGATTTTTGCGACCTCAGCAAAGAAAACTGGGGCTACGGCGGACGTTTAGAATTTAAAGATGCAGTACGCATCAATCCTTAAAAATAATCAATGAAAAAATTAAAGCATTGCGTGCTGTTCATGCTATTTGCACTCCTGTTTCAAACCGGCTTTGCACAAACCAACACTGCTATAAACTGGCAGAAATTTCTTTCCAGGAACGATATGGTTTATAACAGCCTAAGCACTAAATGGGAAGAAGGCATTTTTACCGGCAATGGTTTACTTGGCGCTATGCTGTACATGAAAGATAGCAATGCCCTGCGTCTGGAGGTTGGCCGTACCGATGTAACAGACGATAGGCCAGGCTCGCCCATATTTGAAAAGGCACGTTTACCTATCGGACATTTTGAACTCAGGCCGGAAGGGAAGATTTTAAAGAACAGCGCAAGGCTTGATTTATGGAATGCCGAAGCCAGTGGTACAATAGTAACCGATAAAGGAACCATCAGCTGGCGAACCCTTACACTTTCACAAAGCAATGTAATTGTTTTCGAAACCAATGTGAGTGCAGGCGAAGCAAAATTTCAGTGGCAGTTTTACCCCGAAGTTTCCATTAGTAGCCGTACAAAATACAGGGGTATTCCCGAAGGATATTCAGCTAACCCACCTGCTGTGCGTGCAAATACAGGAGCCGTTGAATACAGCAAACAGCCTATGCTTGCCGGCGGCGATTATACTACTGCCTGGGTGGCAAATCAGAGAGCGAACAGCAGGATCTATTTCCTGTCAGTTGCCATTAACAGAAAACAATCTGCCGCTACTCAAGCGGTGCAACTGGTAAGTAAGGCAGCAAAAGATAACCTGCAACAATTAATCAATGTACACAGGCAATGGTGGCATAGCTATTATCCGCATAGTTTTATATCGCTGCCCGATGCGAGAATGGAAAGCTTTTATTGGATACAACAATATAAACTGGCTTCAGGTACAAGAGCCGGAAAACCGGCATTGGATTTAATGGGCCCCTGGTTTCGTGATACACCATGGCCGGCTTACTGGTTTAACCTCAATATCCAGTTAACCTATTCGCCGCTTTATGCAGCCAACAGACTTAATTTAGCCGGAGGGCTTGTAAAGCTGATTGATAATGGTAAAGCAAACCTAAGTAAGAATGTGCCTGCTGCCTATCAATACAATGCACTGGCTTTAGGGCGCACGGGTGCAGCCGATTTGTTCAGCCCGGTAAAAGTTACAGGGGCTAACGATGCCGGAGTAGCAGAGGCCGATCTCGAAATGGGAAACCTTACCTGGTGCCTGTATTATTATTGGTTGCAGTATCGCTATACGATGGATGAAAGCATTAAAGCAAGGCTTTTTCCCTTGCTGAAAGGAAGTATCAATTACTACCTGGATGTAATGGTGAAAGAAGAAGACGGTAAATGGCATCTGCCGCGAACCTATTCGCCCGAATATCCGGGAGGGATTACCCGCGATTGCAATTACGACCTGTCTCTGCTGCGCTGGGGTTGCCAAACCTTGCTGGCCATTAACCCTAAGGATGAGCTTGCCATGAAGTGGAAAGACGTTTTAACCAACATAACCCCTTACCCTAAAGATGAAAATGGTTTGCGTATCGGTCGCGATGTGCCATTCGGGCAGTCGCACAGGCATTATTCACACCTGCTGATGATTTACCCGCTGTACACCATGAATTGGGATCAGCCCGAAAGCCGTCAATTGATCACACAATCGTTAACGCACTGGCACAGTTTCAAAGGTGCCTTGCAGGGATATTCGTTTACCGGTGGTGCGTCGATGTACGCCATGATGGGGAACGGCGATAAAGCTTTAGCTTATTTGAATCAGCTGTTTGATCAGTTTATTAAACCAAATACCTTGTATTTAGAATCAGGCCCTGTAATTGAAACACCGCTTGCAGCAGCTACTTCTATACAAGAATTACTGTTGCAAAGCTGGGGCGATAAGATCAGGGTATTCCCTGCTGTTCCGGCTGCCTGGACGGACTTGTCGTTCGAAAATTTAAGAGCCGAAGGCGCATTTTTAATTAGCGCTGTAAGGAAAGATGGTGAAACAAAATGGGTGCGGATAAAGAGTCTGGCCGGCGAACCTTGTATTATCCAGCCCGGCATAAACGGAAAAGTACTGGTAAAGGGTAAAGCTCAACTAAAGGATTTGGGGAACGGCCTTTATTCAGTTCAGCTGAAGAAAAATGAAGAAGTTGTGCTCTGCAAAAACGAGGCTGCACTATTGTTAAAAGCCGGTGCCGTTAGCCAGGATGGACGAAACAACTACTGGGGGAATAAAAACTAAATACTGGCAGTTACAGCGGTTTTTCTGCATGCGTACCATTAATGGCAAAATCGAATATATCGAAATTGCGGGGATCGCCTTGTGCTTTCATTTTGTAAACGGCGTTTAAGGGATGCGAAATAACCATTGGTACCATTTCCTCATATCTGCCGCCATGCGAGCGTAATGTTCCGTCTAAGGCAGTAAGGTCGTGGTGGGCCGCTGTTTTTCCTACCACCACATCTCGCGCTGACAATACAAAAAGATCACCCGTACGATCGGCAGGTTGTTCGAGTATACGGCAGCCCGCTTCTTTATCGTATGCCTCGGTAATGCCCTTTTGCAGGGCCAGCCAGTTTCTTACTTCGGTTATTTTACTTTTGTCGTCTACGTAAATAACGGCATAAGAGCCCAGTGCCCCATGGTGTTTTACATAAGGATCGGTTATTGGGCAAATTACCCTAAAATCACTTCCAAATTTTGCAGTAAGCATGGTTTCAATAAACAACACATTGGGCGATCCATCTGCTTTAACTTTCGCATTCATACCATGATCAGCAGTAGCGGCAATTATAGCGCCGAGTTTGAGCATTTTTCCCAGTTCAACATCCTGGGCTTGGTAAAAAGCTAATGATTGTTCAGTATCAGGCGCGTAAGTATGTTGCATGTAATCGGTTAGCGATAGGTATAAAAAATCGGCCATGCCATTTGCTATTAGCGCAACCCCAGCCCGAAGTACAAACAAACTTGCCTCGGCGCTGTAAATAGCAGGCGTTTTATATCCAACCAGCTGTTCTGCATTTTCGATGCCATGCGTATCCTGTTTGGTCTGATTAGCCTTTTCGGCAGAGAATGCAATACCGCTTAGTTTATACGATAAAATATCCCTGAGCTTCTCTTTGGCCGTAACCACTGCAACCTTACGCCCGGCACTTGCTGCTGCGGCGAGTAAAGTATCGGCCCTGAGGTAGGCCGACGAGTTCATCATTACTTCTTCATTGTTGTCGGCATTATAAAAGTAGTTGCCACATATGCCGTGTTCAGCAGGACTTAAGCCGGTAACAATCGAGGTATTGTTTACGTTGGTAAATGAGGGTAGCGCACCACGTACCACACCTCTGTAGCCCTGTGCCACCATCTTTTTAAGGTTAGGCATCCTTTCATGGGCCATGGCGCTGTTCAGGTATTCATCTGCCGAACCATCCATACAAATCACCACAACTGGTTGTGCAGGTGGATTATAGGTTTTGCCATTAACCGAAAAAGGAAGGGTAGAAATGTTGTTCATTTGACTATTGCTCATTACCAAAGGATTTCAATTGGTTATGGCTGGAAGCTGAAGAAGTATCAGCCAGCTGATAACCAAAAGTTAACACATAATTATTTTTATGTAAATAAACAAAGTTTAGTTTTGCTAAACAAAAAATATTTTACTAATTTTAATCTATTCATCCCAATCAAATGCTTTATGAGCAATGCAAATTTTTAATAATGCACTAACCAATATTCCGTATACCCCATTCGATCGAGTTCTATAGCTGATTTTCCAAATAATTATAGTGTATATATATACCCGACAGAAAAAACAATTTAAGCAGCCAATTTAATTCAATGAAAAACTTTGATAAACTTACCGATGCCGATTTAATTATCCTGCTAAAGCAGGGTAACGAGGAGGCATTTGTAGAAATTTATCAGCGCTATTGGGAAATGCTGTTAAATTCGGCTTATCAGCGACTGCGTTCGCGCGAAGATGCAGAAGAAGTAGTTCAGGAAATATTTGTTAACCTCTATTTTCGCCGTACAGATATAGATCCAAAATCGACTTTGGAAGCTTATCTTAAAACGGCACTCAAATTTAAAGTTATAGATACCTATCGCCTACAACAGTTACACTACAGGCATATCGATAATCTGGTTGCTGAAACTGGGCTTTATGCTGCCAGCCCTGAAGATCAATTGGATATTAAAGAATTTAATCACAGTATACTTTCATTGTGCAGAAAATTACCTGAAAAATGCCGCGAAGTATTTATCATGTTCCGCTTTGAAGAACTATCGCATAGAGAAATTGCCGAAAGGGCTGCCATTTCGGTTAGTACAGTAAAAAAACACCTTCACAAAGCAATGCTTTTCCTCAGAGAAGAGCTTAAAGGCAGTAAAACCTTCTTAATCGCTACCTTCCTGTTTCTTTTTTCAAGATAGACTGACTAGGGAAAAATATATTGCTGTAATTCAGTTTGTTGTGTATTATTTTAATTTGGAGTAGAACCTTTTTGCCTGTGCTTCGAGTACATTAATATGAGCCCGAAAGAGTTTGATCAGCACCTGCTTGAATTATTAACGAAGTTTAAGAACGGAGAAGCAACAGCAGCCGAAATCCGCGAAATAGATCTTTGGTATGAAAACCAGGCATCGAACAGCGGATATACGGATATGATGCCATCTGATGAGCGCTTTGAAGCTAAACAAAAGATATTGCAACGCATCAATACCAGCATACATCAGGAAGCAAAGGTTATCAAAATTAGTCCCTATAAAAAATTAAAACCCTATGCCATTGCTGCAAGTCTGCTGTTTGCAATAGGGGTTGCATTCTATTTTAAGCCGGCCAGAAAAAGTAAAGCAGAGCATAATCTGGTTATCGTAAATGATATTGCTCCCGGAAACAACAAGGCAACCCTAACACTTGCCAACGGTAAAAGAATAAGTTTAGCCAATTTAAGCAATGGCGAGATTGCCAGTCAATCCGGAATCAGAATTTCTAAAACCGATAATGGCCAGTTGGTTTACGAAAGTGTTGCAAATACAGCAGTTAGCGGTAAAGCCGAATTTAATACCATAGAAGTGCCGGTTGGAGGCCAGTGGCAGGTAATTCTTCCCGACCGTTCCAAAGTTTGGCTCAATGCACTGTCGAGCATTACCTATCCGCTACATTTTAGCGGGAAGGAAAGAAATGTAAAAATCTCGGGCGAGGCCTATTTCGAAGTGGCGCACAATTCCAAAATGCCATTTAAAGTGCAAAGCGGGCAACAAACCGTAGAAGTATTGGGCACACATTTCAATGTTATGGCCTATGCAGATGAGCAGCTCATTAAAACAACACTGATGGAAGGCTCGGTAAAGGTTTACGAAGGAAAAGAGAGCAAATTACTGGTTCCGGGCGAACAGGCGCAGGTTGGTAGTGGTAAAATTACGGTCACCAAAAACATTGATGTAGAAGATGTAGTGGCATGGAAAAACGGTTACTTCAAATTTGATGAAAACCTCGAATCGATCATGGCAAAAGTGGCGAGGTGGTATAATGTAGAAATTGTATATCAGGTTAAGCCCGATCCGGGCATTGTTTACGCAGGTAAAGTTTCGCGGACTAAAAATATATCTTCCTTATTGAAAATTATAGAATTTGATGGTGATGTGCATTTTAAAATCGACGGAAGGAGGGTAATTGTAATGAAATAGGGATGCTGATCTGGTAAACCCAAAAAATGGCCAAAGGTGTTAGCGCACCTCCGGCCGGATGTTGAGTTTACCCATTCCGGTAAGCCGGAATAAAATTTAAACCAAGTATTAAACTGAAACCCAACAATTCAAATTTATGAATTTAAACTTACATAAAAAGTGTGGTGGTAACCGCCATGCGCTTTACAAATTTCTGCTGGTGATGAAAATAATTACATTTTTATTGATAGTAACCATAATGCAGGTTAGTGCGAGCTCATTCGCCCAAAAAATAACGCTCAATAGAGCTAATGCACCTTTATCGTCGATTATCGATGAGATAAGAAATCAAAGTAACTACGATTTTTTTTATAATAAGAAGGTATTAAAGTTAGCCAAATCAGTTACGATAAATGTAAAGAATGCTTCGCTTGAAGAGGTACTGGCAATCTGTTTTAAAGACCAGTCTCTGGAGTATTTGATTAGTGATAAAACTGTGCTGATTAAGAGCCGGGAAATATTACCGAATTTATTTAATCCCTTCCAGGTAGCAGCCGAAAAGATAAACGGAAAGGTAATTGATGAAAAAGGTCAGCCAGTTCCTGGCGCTACGGTTAAGGTAAAAGGAGGAAATAAGGTTACCAGCGCAGATATATCTGGTAATTTCGTAATCGAAGCCAACCAGGGAGATATTCTTGTGATCAGTTCGGTAGGTTTTGTAGTACAGGAAGTTAAAGTGAGCAAAACAAATATCTCAATCGTGTTAAAGGAAAATACCAATGATTTAGAAGAAATGGTGGTTGTGGGCTATGGAACTAAAAAGAAGGTTAATTTAACTGGTTCTATTGATCAGGTAACTGCTAAAGATTTGGACGACAGGCCTGCTACACGTTTAAGCCAGGTTTTACAAGGGCAAATGCCAGGTTTGAATATTACTACAACTACTGCGGGGGGAGCACCTAATGCCACTCAGAATATCAATGTGAGGGGCTTTACTGGCCTCGGTGTATCTGGTGGTCCGCTTGTTGTAATTGATGGTGTACAGGGTGGCGATATTAACTCTATTAATCCTAGCGATATAGAAAGTGTAACGATTCTGAAAGATGCTGCCTCTGCCGCTATTTATGGATCGAGCGCACCATATGGGGTGCTGTTAATTACCACCAAGAAAGGTAAGCAAGGCCCACCCGCTATTTCTTATAGCAACAATTTAGCATTTGCAACGCCCATCAACCTTCCTAAAATGATGAATTCGCTTGATTTTGCCAACATCTACAATGAGGCTTATGCAAATGCCGGACGTGGCGTTGCTTTTAATGATGAAGTATTAAAAAGGATGAGGGATTACCAGGCCGGAGCGCTTAGCACCGAAACGATTGCCAGTAAAACCACTACCGATTGGTGGGGAAGTTGGTTTGAAGCCAATAGTAACCACGATTGGTTTAAAGAATATTTTAAGGATGTTTCAAGTGCACAGCAACATAACCTATCTGTAACTGGAGGTGGTAACTCATCTGATTATTATATCGGTTTGGGCTATAATGATAAAAACGGTATGTACAACTTTGGAGAAGATAGCTATAAACGCTACAACATCAGGGCAAACTTTAATAACGAAATTAATAAATGGCTGGGCTTTAGCTTACGCACTGCTTTGGCCAGATCCAATTTCAATACGCCAAATACCGTTTCTGCGCGTACAGGCGGTAACTATATGCACCAAATTGCACGTAAGTTTCCAAACCTGGCTTTGTTCAACCCAACAGGTGAATACAATGAGGCAAATGATATTATTTTGCACAAAAATGGTGGACGAAATATCGACGACCGGAATGATGTAGTAACTACCGGCGAATTGAGAATTTCTCCGCTAAACGGGTTAAAAATAACAGCAAACTATACTTTCGATGGAATTTTCTCCAATCAGTCGGCTCATTTAAAAACACTCTTTACCACACTCCCCAGTAACAACCTGGGAACCATAAGCGGTACATCGCCAAATTCTTACTCACTTACCAATACCCGTACCATCCACCATATCGTTAATGCCTTTGCAAATTATGAAAAGAAGCTTGGCGATCATAATTTAGGATTAACAGGTGGTTATGTTAAGGAGCTAACCAATTACAATACCACCAGCGGTTCAAACACCAACCTTTATTCTGATAATATCCCATCGTTAAGCTTAACCTATGGTGCCAATGCAGCTGCGAGCGATGGCGCAAGGCAACTGGCAGTTGAAGGTGTTTTCGGAAGGTTTAGCTATGCCTATCAGGATAAATATATGCTCGAAATTAACGGACGCTACGATGGCACTTCGCGGTTTTTGGAAGGTGTGAGATGGAAGTTCTATCCTGGTATTTCGGCAGGTTGGAATATCGACAGAGAAAAATTCTGGCAGCCCTTTTCGAAAGTGGTAAACGCTTTAAAATTGAGGGTTAATTATGGTAGTCAGGCCGACCAGCAGTTTTTAGATGTAAACGGCGCAAACTGGTATCCATTTTATCCGAGCTTAGGAACTACCAGGCCAACGTCTACTTCGTGGTTTTTTGGAACTGCACGGGAAGCATCCGTATCAGCACCGCCATTGGTTAATACCGATTTAACCTGGGTTACCACCACTACTTATGGTGTAGGGCTTGATGCTGCCTTTTTCCGTAACAGATTGAATGCTACATTTGAATGGTACAAACGCGAAGCAAAAGACTTTGCAGGGCCGAGTGCCCCACTGCCTACTGTACTGGGCGCAACTGTACCTACAGCAAATAACGCAGCCATTCAAACCAAAGGATTTGAGGTTTCAGTTAAATGGAACGATAAAATCGGTGATTTTAGCTATGGCATTAAAGCTACTCTGGCTGATTACCGCGGAAAAGTAACTGAGTATCCAAATCCTAACAGATTAATTAGCGATTGGTATACAGGAGAAGTAATGGGTAATATTTATGGTTATACGGCTAATGGCCTTTACACAACTGATAATGTGGGTACCGCTATTCCTACACCAGCCTTCTGGAATGGAAGATGGCAAGCGGGTGATGTGAAATACGAAGATTTAGATGGAGATGGCAAGATAACTCTTGGTCCGAATACGGCCGAAAATATGGGGGATAGAAGCGTAATTGGTAATTCTACCCCCAGATATCAATATGGTGCTACCCTTGAGTTTGGATGGAAATCATTTGATTTTAGTGCTTTTTTACAAGGGATAGCTAAGCGGGATGTTTTTATTGGTTCTAATTATTTTTGGGGTATCCAAAGCAGCGAATTTCAAAGTTCTCCGTTTACAGTACATGCAAACAGGTGGTCGCCTGCTAACCAGAACGGATATTTCCCCAGATATTACATGAGTGATGAGGTAAATAAAAATTATCAGATATCAACCCGTTACTTACAAAATGCGGCCTATATGCGCATCAAAAACGTTCAGCTGGGCTATACTTTGCCTCCGTCTATTGCTTCGAAAGTATTTTTAAAGCGGGCACGATTATACGTAAGCGTAGAAAACCTGGCCACATTTACTGATTTGATCAAAACAATGGATCCCGAACTCTCATTGAGTGATGCAAAGATCTATCCGCTGCAACGCACTTATTCATTTGGTATAAATCTCACCCTTTAGTTCACGGTTAATAAAAAATAACATGAGATTGTTTAAGAAAATAAATATACTATCGGCATTCATTGTAATGCTGATTTTATCGGCATGTAAAAAAGACTTTTTGGATAGGGCACCACTTACAAATATCAGTGATGCTGAATACTGGAAAACCACAAACGATTTACAGTTGTATTGCAATAACTTCTATGCTACCTTTCCTGCATATACTGGTTTTGGATCAATCGGGAATTTTACCGATGATGCCGACCAGGGAAGCGATAATATGATTGCCGAACAGGTAAATAATACTATAAATGGTAATCGTACGGTACCTGCTTCGGGCGGTGGCTGGGACTGGAACCAGCTAAAAAATGTTAACTATTTCTTAGCCAATTACCAAAAAGTAAATGCACCATTCGATCTGGTAAAACCATATGTTGGCGAAGCATTGTTTTTCAGGGCGCAGTTCTATTTCGATAAACTGAAAACTTTTGGTGCAGTGCCATGGATCAATAAACCAATACTTTCTTTGGATGATCCGACTTTGTTTGCCGCCCGATTGCCTAGAAATATTGTTGCCGATTCTATTATAAGTGATTTGGATAAGGCCATATCTTATCTGCCATCTAAAGGATCGGCTAAAGCATCGCGCATCAATAAGGAAGTTGCTATGCTTTATCTGTCGAGGATTGCATTGTTTGAAGGTACCTGGGAGAAATACCACTCAGGCACCGCTTTTGGTGTTGCAGGTTCAAACGGCGCTAAGTTTCTTCAAAAGGCCGCAGATGTTGCAGGCACACTGGTTTCTGCTAATGTTTATAGTTTAGATAATGCTGTGGCAAGCCAAACCAATTACTGGAACCTGTTTAACCAAACCGATTATGCCGGTAGCCGCGAGGTAATGTTATGGCGCAGGTACGAAGTTGGTGTTATTTCTCATAACTGGCACAGGTACAGCAATGGCGGGGCAGGAAGGGGAATAACCAAAAACCTGGTTGATGATTATTTGTGTGCCGATGGTTTACCTAAAACGCTAAGTACGTTATATCAGGGAGATAATACTTTGGTTAATGTAGCCAAAAACAGAGATCCAAGGTTGCAGCAAACTATTTATGTAAACGACGGACAGCACTTTATTTCTACCAATCTGCCAAATGGACAGGCAAACGTTGTGTTTAATGCTCCGGCTTTGCTGGGAGGCGGTACACAATCTAACACCACAGGCTACCAGCTCTATAAAGGGCATAATGCAAATTACGCACAGCAAGTTGTGGCAGAAGTGGGTACAACAGGCTTAATTTTATTCAGATATGCAGAGGCACTTTTAAATTTAGCCGAAGCCAAAGCAGAGTTGGGATCCCTTTCGCAAACGGATGTAGATTTGACCATTAATAAACTAAGAACTAGGGCAGGTATGCCACCGTTGGTAATTGCAGCAATTGCTACCGATCCAAATTGGATTTTCCCAATGCTAAGTCCCGTTATAAATGAAGTTAGGCGCGAAAGAAGGGTTGAACTGGCCTGCGAAGGATACAGGAGGGATGATATTTACCGTTGGGCAGCAGCCGATGAGTTACTCGTAGGCTGGAAGCCAAAAGGTGCAAAAAAAGCACAGTTTGCCGGAGCTATAGATGCAGGTACACTGGCCAAATATCCTGAAGATGCCAATGGCTACATCGAATGGTTTAAAAGTAACACCGCCTTAACAACCGGTTACCGGTTTAACATCGATAGAGATTATTTATCGCCATTACCAACCAATCAGTTAACATTAAATCCGGCATTGAAACCACAGAATCCGGGCTGGTAAATCAAAAATCAGATATTTTTCCATTTCGTTAAATAACTGTCCAGATAAAAACCGATAGTTTCAGAACTATCGGTTTTTTTGAAATACCCGATTGGCTTACAGTTATGTTATTTCTACCAATCAATAAAGAGAGGCTTAGCTGTTCTTTAACACCCTATTCAACGCTTATTAAACAACATGCAATGATAAAAAAATTAAACAGAAGACAATTTATCCGCGGTATGACGGCCGCTGGTATTGTGCTGCAAATTCCGGGTACCGTGCTTGGTCTGTTTCCATCAAAAACAAAAGCAATTAAAGCTGGGATTATTACCGATCTGCATCACGATTTAATACCTACCGGTGAAGAGCGCCTGCAAGCCTTTTTGGCCCATGCCAAAAAGAACCAGGCTGATTTAATTATGCAAATGGGCGATTTTGCTTTACCAAAGGATAGCAATAAATTCCTTATCGATCAATTCAATAATGCACACCCTGTGGCTTTACATGTAATTGGTAACCATGATACCGATTCGGGACATACCAAAGCGCAATGTCTCGAATACTTTAAAATGCCTGCCAGATACTACACCAGGGAAGTTAACGGGGTATGTTTTATTGTTTTAGATGGAAACGATAAAGGCTCGCCAACCCATAAGGGTGGTTACCCGGCTTATATTAACGATGAGCAAAAATTGTGGCTGCAACAGCAACTTAAAGAAATTAACAAACCTGTTGTTATTGTTAGCCATCAACCACTAGCTGGAGAATATGCTGTAGATAATGCTGCAGAGATTCAGGATCTGTTAAGTACCTATTCAGAGAAGATATTGTTGGCGATAAACGGGCATACCCATATAGATTGCCAGCTTTTTATAAAGAATATAAATTATGTTCACATTAACTCAGCATCTTATTTCTGGGTTGGCAGCGAATATAAACATGATAGTTACCCGCCAGAAATTCACCAAAAATATAAGTGGCTATCCAGCACCTGCCCTTACAAAGATCCCTTATTCACCATGTTGACTATCGATCCGGAAGCAGGGATTATGCACATCGAAGGGCGAAAAAGTACCTGGGTTGGCCAGTCGCCAGAGCAGTTAAAATATGGGGCACAGCCAGGAATTAAGCCGGGTAAAGAAATTGTGCCGTTTATCAGAAAAAGAAAGATAAGCTGTGCTTAAAAAGCGGTGTGTTAACAGACTATTCAATTATGTTGCTTCAAACCGATAAAATTAAATGATGAAAGCAAGCGGATAGATTTTTAAATAAGAAGTGCAAGTAACGGGAGCCTGCGGCCGATCTGTTGAAAAGGATAGAGAAAAAGCAGCTCCCTTACTATTAAGATTACCTCACAAATTGCCCTGTAGTTCTGTGAAAGCCATAAGCAATCATGCAGAACCTGTTTTTAATGGTTTGTATGCGCATTGGTTTAGTGCCGTGAAATACGACATGGAAAAGCAATTGCACCATTACCATGATCTGGTTGCACTAACGCATGATGATGAGTTGCACAGCGGTACTGCTTATACGCAAATTGTTTACCACGAAAAACCTTTTATTGCCCGTAGCTGGCAAACGGCAGTTGTAATGGAGCTGATGCAAACAGCCGGTTTTGAGTATGTGGGCAATAAATGGAATATGGACTGCCGGTTTATGCCATTTAAGAAAGTAAAAAATAAGGATGATATTGATTATTTAGGTGGTTAGTTTTCTAAAAGTGCAAACCATTTTGGATTGTGCTATCATCTGTAATGTTCGATACAATTAATGTAAAGACATCAATGAATCGGTTTAGATTAAGTTGAGTTAAGGCTCAACGCTATTTCATAATCCGTATTCCTCACTGGCGCAAGTCTTAGTGAAAGGAGCAATGTGCTGGATCATTTGTGCATACACCGTAATAATCAATTAAGGTTTTCTAAAAAACATTTTTGCTTCATGTATGTCTTTTCGCTCAAGAGATTGATCAGTATAATATAAAAAGCCAGGTCTTAGCTTTCAATAAGTCCTTTTGAATTGTAGTTCCCTTTACAAAATGTATTAAATAATCGCCGTAACTTAATAAGGTTTATGATTAGTCACAGTTGGTTCTTTATCCTTTTGATTGATTACATGGATGACACGGGGATCGATAAAAATGTATTCTTGCGATTTGTCTTCTTTTATAAAAGAAAATGATTTACTGAGAATATTTGCTGCAGTTTCGATATTGATTAGCGCAACGTTCCCTTGCCGATTATATTTGCTAATTGCTGTGGGAGATGTATTGTATATTATAACAGGGATTATCAGATTAACTTTTTTTCTGTTTTTCATCAGGGCCCTATAATTAATAGAATAGAAATCTTTATATTCAGGGAATATTTTATAAAACAAATTATCATTTACTGTAATCTGTTTTATCCTCGCTTTGCCAGTCTCATTTTTGATGATATTTAGCTTAAGGTTAAAAGAATATAAGGCTAAGCTATCCTTTAATGCAGATTGTGATTTATCATTTCTAAGTACCTTATGGATTTTACGTTCCCATTCTGGTATAGAAGATGATTTTTGAGCATTTGATAATACAGGGATTAATCCTGCAATTAGAATCGGCAATAATTTTTTGAAATAGTTTTTCATATCGTAGTAGATAATATTTAGTTCTCCTGACCACATTTCGTCCCTTTTGCACCAGGGTTTTTGGGTTCGTAACGTCTCTTTCCTGTTTATTTATATTGTTTTCTGCGGGGGTAAGGCTTATAATCCAAGTTTTGGCTATAGCTATATCTATATCGAATGCTGGATTGCAGGCGAGTATTGCGTCCTTTATGCCTCTTAGAAATTTATGATACCCCATTGGCCAATGGTACTGATCCTGCTCAAGTAAAAGCCTGCCGCCATTTACTTCGATACCAAGAAATTGTCGTTCAAACTCTCCAGGTTGATTAGCTAAGGTCCGTTTTTTTCTGCAAAATAGGCTTGTAGGTCTTCGTGATACAATGTAACAAGAATATACTCTTTTGTAGATTTGTTTAAAATATCCCGATATATGCCAATCTGATAGGTCTTAGTGAAAGGAGCAATGTGCTGGATGACTTGTGCGTACACAGGAATAATCAATTAAGGTTTTCTCAAAGAGATTAATTTAACAAAAAGCACAAGTCTGTCCTTCTTGAGGCGATGGCGCTAAGACTTGCGCTAGATAAGTTTCTGTCTCCGGGCGATCAGTTTACAGCCTGGCAGCCGCTGTTTGATTTATTTTTTTGTCGCGGTGTAGTATGCAGTCATTGCTTCCGGATCGGCAACGGTTACCTTTATCAACCTGGCGTTGTAGCTGTGCAACTCAACAGGGTGTTTCATAAACGGACCCCAATAGCAGAAGAAACCTAAATCCCCATCATCCAGCCCTTTCAAATAGGTTTTAGGATTATCGTAATCGGTTATCTTGTAATTTCCAAAAACTATGCGCTGGGCTTTTGTCTTGTCTTCAAATTGTTCACTCACCATCCCCCATACATTAAAGAAAAGTGATTCTGCAGTTTGTATTTTCCTTGCATCGCTAAACGTTGCCCATTTTTCTGGCGTATAGCCGTAGTACATATTTACCTTAAACACTTCCTTACCCTTTCCATGGATGATTTCCACTATAGTCTGGATCGTATCGCTGGTTATTTCATAAGTTGAATTTTGCAACCAGTCATCGCTTTTAGCAATCGTCCAGTTGATCTTTTTGTAACCTACACCGAGTAGTTTTTTAGTGTGCGTATCAAAGTCTTTGTAATGGCTCAAATGCAGGTTAAGCTTATCAACATCTGGTGTAACAGGCTTTTGGGCAAACACGCTTGAACTGATGATTAACAGGAATAAGGCCTGGAGCAAAAAATTAGTTTTCATGAAAAGTCGTTTGGTTGATCTAAAATACAGCATATTTAACCAATCAGAAAAATATTGCTAAAAATGTCGATGGATTGCTCAGATCAATGCCTGCTGGAGTTCTACGAATTGACTTATAGAAAATAGTCTCTGACTGGATTTAGCTAAAATCGCCTTAAACAAAAAAAGCCCATCTTTCGATGAGCTTTTTCTCAGTAGGGTTAATCGGCGAGAAATCGACCCGGCATGAACATAGCGAAGCGATTGTTAATTTTGATAAAGCATTGAAGAATAAGATTGAGGGGCAGTATAGAATAAGAAATTATTGTAAGTGTTTTAATAGATCGGTTTGATGACAAGCTATAGTAAGACGAGACAAAATCTTCAAATAGAGGTTTAATTAACTGATATAGTCATTCAATATGAACCATTTTACCCATTTTTTACCCGACTTCTTATATACTGTAAGTTCACCTTTTGCACATAGTACACCACAGGTGTAGTTGAAAAAAAATATGCAAATTGAATTATCCCGGATAAAAATCGGTTTTGAAAACGAATAATAACCTTTGCCATATTTCTTATAAAAATCGGCCCAACCACCAACTTGGTCTTTAAGTATCAAATCCAGTTTTTCTTTAGGGAGAAAACAGGATTTTTTTAATAAGTCCTTGTCAACAAACCTTTGATTTAGCTTCCCAATTTCGTTGTAAATACGCTCTTTTTCTACCTTAGTCAATATCAACATTGCTTCACTCTGATTATTCCTTAAGGTATCATGATTGAAAATGGAGAGGAATTCTTTCTCCAGTCCGATAGAAATTGCGTTTGTATAAATGATTGGTTCAAGATGCTTAAAATGTCGCTGTAAAAAAGTGTTAGATAGGCTTTTATTTTGGCCATTCACCGATAGGTGAGAGCCAAAGCAAAAAAGGAGTATTGAGAAGAATATATGTTTCATATGACATTAGGTTTTAGCAGCTAAATATATGATGATTAAAGCGCGCAATTTCTATTTTCAACCTTAAGTTTTATTCCTTTATTAACTCGTCCTGAATTTTATGGGCATAAAAAAAGGAAACAACCATAATATGGTGTTTCCTTAAGTAGAGTCAATCGGCGGAAAATCGAACTTTTATGAACATTGTGAGGCCATAGTAAATTTTGAAAAAGTGGTCAATAACGAGATTGAGGGACAGTATAGAAAAAAGAAATTGTAAGTGTTTTATGGATTGGTTAAACGACAAGCTATAGTAGGACTTCACACACTTTTGTCGAAATACCCAGGTTGGGCGAAGGGATGCAAATTCTATAAAACCACTTAATAACATTTATCACCGGAAATTGCCTAGCTCGCTGCACGCTAATATAGATACAGTGAAAAAAATATAAGGTTCAATCAATTGCCGTTGAGTTCAAAAAAATGTTATCCTTTTTGGTATTTTGCCCTTAGTCAAAATCAAAAAAAGCAGCCAACTCTCTATTTATGTCAAAAATCAGTAACAGACCAGATGATTATTATATCAATACCAGTGAAATCATTGAAGATTTTCATGAACACATTAAGCCGGAACGCAATAAGCGAATCTTATTTTCCGCCCCTTTCGGCGCCGGTAAAACCTATTTTTTAGAACAGTTTTTCAAAAAACAGGATGATTACATTGCCGTTAAACTTTACCCCGTTGATTATAGCGTCTCGAGCAATGAGGATATATTCGAGCTGATCAAACATGACTTGCTCGTATACCTGATGGAAAACTTCATTCCGGAAATTGCGCTTGAAAAGGAAGACGTTGACTTGCTAATCGCAGGGAAACTGTGGTTTGAATCAAAATTAGATATCTTTCCATTTCTTCCGGCTTTAGCAAAATTAGTCCCTGGGTCCGAGGCTCTATCTGAACTCACCGCCGAGCTTACAAATACCTTCAGTCAGATCGTAAAATATAAAGAGGATTTAAGTCAGGATGAATTAGAAGTCATCGTAAAATACCTCGCACAAGAAAAACTCCGCTCTGGCTCTATCAGGGAGATGGACGGAATTACCGGCCGCATCAAAGAGTTTATTCAGCGAATCCGACAAGCAAAACAAGGCAAAGAAATCATCCTGGTCATCGATGATATGGATAGGTTAGACCCCGATCACATCTTCAGACTGTTCAATATCTTTACCGCGCACCACGAGAGCCAGACCGAAGAAAATAAATTTGGCTTTGATAAAGTAATTTTCGTTTGCGACATCGTCAATATCCACCACATATTCGTCCATAAATACGGCCCCTTAGTAGATTTCCAAGGCTATATCAATAAATTCTACTCTACAGCGATCTATAAGTTCGATTTCAGGGAATTTCTGAGTGAAAACCTGGCTAGTTTTTTCATCAAGAATGTCATGACAAATATGGGGCATGATATCCAGGCCTCACCAAACTCTATTGCCAATATCTCAAGCCGTGAGCCCAAGTTTGCCGAGACACTGCAGTACATGATGAAGGGATTGATTACCATCGACTCCATCAAAGTTCGCAACTTTACCAAACTCAGCACTTACGAATACCCCATGGGACAGTTTAGAATCGTAAGCGGCCGTACTTTTTATGACCGCGATTTTCCATTTTTGGTGCTGATACAGGTCTTGAGACAATTTTATCCCCGGATAGAAGATTTACCAGTTGAACTTTTACGGCTATCTAAGGAATTCAAGTCCGATTACGGACAGGCCGAAGAAGACCCCTATGATGATACCAGCGCCAAATTACTGATCAAATGGGCAGTCCCGTTTGTTACAATGGATTATAAGGTGTTAGACAAAATTGACAAGACTGAACATATCCAATTCCAAATTGTTAATGAGCATAACAAACTTGTGAACGGTGAATTATCCCGTTCAGTGGAAGGCAAATATCATATGGGAAAGCTAACGACAAGCTCTTTGGAGGGAAAACTTCACATCAAACGGCCCAACCCATATTGGTATCTTCACCAAGCGCTTCTGAATTGCCTCAAAAACGGAATCGTCCGCGACTAAGAAATCAAATAGGTGCCCCCTGATTGAAAGAATCCGACTGAATGCATTAAACCCGCAATTCCCAATAACGGTTTCCATTTTTGTTAACTTAGCTTTTGTTATAATTTTGGCAAATAAACTATCGGTTATTGAACCAACAGAAAAATGCCCAGTCAGCATTCGGCTTTAACGATGAGATTTGTCGTAATCGAAAATTAAACTGTTGCTAAATCAGTTTATTCTAGCAGTAACGTGTTTGTAAGCCAATCTTGCTTGGTAAACTGTAGGCAGCTTGAGCTTATCTTAGTTCAAACCTCTACAAATTGGATGAAAGTCTTACGTTCTGACGGGCTTTGAACTTTTCTAACTGCAACCTGACGGTCTTCCTAAAAATTGAGCGGTGCCTGCGAAGTTGGCGCAGGATGTGTCGTTGATTCATAATTTCATCAGCACGCCTTGCATAGCTAAAATAATTACTTCTAAATTCCCTTTTATCCACCTCGATTTGATAAACATACTCACCGTTAACATTTCTTTCCAGCCGCTTCAAATTGTGGTGTTTGTAAGATTTCTCGAGGTTAATGTTGGCATATAATCGAAATAACCTTCGTTTGAAAAGTTTATCGGTGAGGTCAGGGTTGGCCGCCGCTGAAAGCATAGCCCGTCTAGTTCTACTTTTCACAGCGAAAACCATTCTCCGATAAAATTTTGCCACATTTGCCGATTTTATCAATGTGCGCACGCCATCAAACTCAAAGCCAAGATAAGTTAACGGAGCACCTACTTTCCATTCACCTTTTTCAATCTTATAACCTTGTATCCGATTTCCGGATGGCCCGAGTTTGGTGTGGTAGAAAAACTCCTCCGTTTTAGGAATGCTTACCTTGACCTTATTGTCTGACAGACTTTTCTCCACAATGTCTTTGACCAATTGCTTTTCCTCGGGCTTACAGATGACAATGATATCATCTGAATATCGGCGGTAATATCCCCCAAGCCCTTCTACGATCTCCTTAAAGATAACCGTATCCGGTTTTAGCAGGTAAAGATTGGCCAAGACGGCACTGATGGGTAAGCCTTGGGGAATTCCGATCATCTCCCCAGCCTCATTTTTAAACTTGTTTTTATGAATACAAAATTTTCCCAGCTTCAATTCATCTCTAAAGGCCCTTGGAGATTCGAAAAAAGCAACGACACCCAGTTTTCTAATTCGGGCAAGCCTCTTTTCATCAAAACCGGAACGGCCACCATGACCGCGGTTTGGCATCCGCAAATCATCCCGATTGATATACGAAAAGCGGGTAGACGCGCGGTAAACGTTATAATGATCTGTTGGCATTGTTGGTTTTTGAAGTAGATCAATCCATGCTTGCTTGAGCATCTTATGGTCAATCGAACTAAAAAAACTCTCGATATCGAACTTCAACACTGTACAACCCTGTAATGCCCGTTTTTCAATCTCCTGAAATACCTCGCTGGCGAAGTGGATGGTCCCTTTATTTTTACCTTTTCGTTTCGGATCCTCAATCCGCCTGTAGGCTGTGACGCAGTCCGAAAGCAAAGGGTTTAGTTGTAACCGTAGCAAATAGTCTTTTTGCAGCAATTCAGCATAGTAACCAAAAACCATCGAATCCATATGCGTTGCATAATGTAGGGGCCGATCTTTGACAGTAGGCTCCCCATTGTGCGAGTGTGCCCTAGAGTCATTTCCGCCATCTTTGGCCCGCTTATACCGGCGCTCAGAAATGATCGTATGTAGTAGCGGGAAAAAGTCATGCTTAGCAACGAAACTAGGATTGCTTACCTTTCCAAGTACCTCGCTTTTGCGGGTATAGACATCGATTTGATTAGTCAAGTGGAGATAACCACGATTCTTGAGCCAGCTTGATTTTTGTTTGATCTTCATAGAAAAAAACTAGGGTACTTTGGCGTCATTCACTGCGCATACACTCAAAATTGAGCAGACCGTCACCCAATTTCTTGAGTCACGCCAAATTTTCCAAATTCAGTAAAGCAAATCACATTAATTCAAGCCATTATGATAACAGCATTTAAATTACGTCAGATTCTTATTACCTTTGTACTATGTTTAACCATCGGAATGCGGACCGCGAGCATGCTCGGAGTCGACATTCCTCCTCTACGGGCAAGAAGTATCGAGACGATATCTCCTTCCTATAAGGGCGGTAATCACAATGTCCAGCCCTGCGTACGCTATTCTGTACCGGTAAGAATGGTCTGTCTCCAGTTGCTACATGTTAAATCCGTACCCTAGTTAGCCCAAAGATATTATATTTGTGTTATAATTTAACATAACGCACTCACACATGTCAACATTTTCCATCGGAAGCATTGTTTCACTACGGACCCACCCATTCCGCGAGGCCTCTACGGGGATAATCATAAGCGGGGAACATTTGATGACGCCACCAACGATGGTTGTTTCTGAGGTAATTAGCAAACAAGAAGACGATGGCGAAGACGCACAGAACCGCTACAAATGCCTTTGGTTTTCCACAAAAAAGAATGAGTTCTCAGAACATTGGTTTTCCGCATCGGAGCTGAGCGCACATCCTCAGTCAGACCAGCGAGAAATAGACCCCATCTTTAAGGGGAGTTTAGTTTCCTTAAAGAACCTACAAATCGAAATGGGAAAACGCCGAAGTTTCCTACAAATTGAGTCAAAGGTGACCGGTGGCAGATCTCAAACGAATTCCATAGCAGCACACATGGTTTTTATCCCGCCAGTGATGTTGGTTTTGCAGGTCAGCGAACACGATCCAAGCAAACTTCCCAAAGGGGTAAGTAAAAAAAACAAGATATTTCCCACAAGGATAGCCAAGTGTAAATATTATAATGCAGCGAGTGAAAAGTATTCCGAAGTTGTCTTACCCATCGAGGCGCTATTGGCACTTCCCATCATTTCAGAAACATTGATTGGAAATTTGGAGCAGGCCATAAAGCAATCCTCTTATTTGTTGATCGGCGATGTTGTCGTAAAACCAATAAATCTGTACTGTAAAAGTGGGTTATATTTCATTACCGCCTTCAACTTCATCACTCTGCAGAATGAAGAAATAGCGCTCGATAAACTCGGAGAGTTCACCCTTATTGCAACACCATTTATCAAAACAGCCCCTGGTTATCTAGTCGAAGAATCAGGCGGACAAAGATTATTGAAGCAAAGCCTGACGGTTGAACAACTGATTAAAGATGAAATAGCGAGCAACGGTCAACATTATCTACAAATCAAATACAGCGACAAGTTTGGAAATCAAACCTATCGGACTATTGACAATTACGAAATATTGCTTGGACCAGATGTAGAAGAGGTTCTCCCAAAAATAAATTATGTCAGGGCTTATTGTAACCTTCGAAAGGCAGTTCGACACTTTCGTATGACCGGAATTTTAGAATCCAGCCTACTCGTGATTCAAGCTCCAAACAGAAGGGTTTAAAAAAAGTCAACCAAGTAAATGATAAATCCATCTTGACTAGATGAAAATACTTTTAGCCGTAATCATGCTAAACTAAAAACAAATTGACGCTCCATGACCCAAAACCCAACCGTTTACCGCATCAATCGCAGACACCGATTGCTCAGGTCCCTAAAGGACAATACCGCCATCATCAAATATATCCTGGCCAGCAATCCACTCAAAAAGCAAACCGTCAGCGAAATCCTGGGCCGACTGACCACCTATGCGACCGAACAACACAAATACTCACTTTTCGTGGACAATGGCCATGAAGCTGAATCGGATTGGAAGGACTTTTTGCCAGAGGACCTCACGATAGACCGCGATTTTTCCCAGCAACTGTTATCTCTCGTACTCTTTGTCGAGACGAGCATTGACTTACTGGCCATCGTTGGAGGAAGCGCCTTTCGCATCATCCTTCCGTATATCGATGAGTCTTACGGACTGAACACCTACAGCCGGATCATGACCAGGGATCAAGATGAGCTCATCTCTATACGCTCCCGCGGCATCACCGGAAATAGGGTGGGCATGAATGAACAGTTTCGAAAAGATTTCCGAATCATGGACTTCATCAGGTTTGGGAAATTTCCGGTGGAGATACAACTCAGACTTTCCAGAGCGACCACAGATACCCATTTCTCCTACCTGAAGACCAAGGTCAACGAACGCATCCAGATCACCGTCAGCAAAGGCTTCAAGGTCAAAAAAGCAATTGACTTCGATGCCCTGGACGATTTGGTGAGCGAACTCAACTACATACAGGAACTAGCGCCGTCAGATTACCTGAGCTCCTATGAAGAGGTCACTGACAGCGGTTTCATCAGGGATCAACTTTATCCCTTACTGATCCAGCAGCTCTACGACGACATCCCGCACATTAACCGCACCGTTGATGAATACCAGCCCCATTTTGAATTTGATTTCTGTGATCCCAACAATATCGAAAAGTTTTACGAGGCGGACTATTACATATTAAAAGCAAAAACGGACGACGGAGGTCATAAACAATTTGGGAGGGCAGAGCACAAAGATGAAATTTACCTCAAAGTGATGCGGCACGCGCTGACACAGGTGGGCGAAAACGATAAATTCAGCCTGATGGTCTTTCTTCAGGGCGTTCGGGTGACCTGTTACCACAACAACAAAAAGAGCGTCGGTTCCGCCTTTCTCTACCATTTCAACGCGGAATTTCACCTCGACCAAACACCCTATTTTCTTATTGATACCAAATGGTTCAAACTGCGTGCAACCTTTGTCAATGAACTGCAGACCGATGCCCTCCATATCTTCAGGGCCAATAAGACCCCAAAGACAATCTTGGATCTGCCATGGGACAAAAAAATCCTGGCCACTGAAAGAGACTACAATCTGAGCTACCAGGGCAGGGCAGGCTATATCGTCATGGACACCTTTACCCCAGATGGCATTGAACTCTGTGACCTTATCCATTATGATAAGGACAATATCTACCTCATCCATGTCAAATATGGTTTCGGAGGACAGATCCGTGAGCTGACCAACCAGATTATCCTATCGGCGCGAAGGCTAAAATTCGATCTGGCCAGCAAAGAAAAAAAGTGGCTGGAGGAAGCGCATGCCCTAGCTGAACGAGCCGGCCATGTCCAGGGCCTATCCTTCGAGGATTTCAAAGGCCTCTTTGTGATAAAGAAAGTAAACTATGTACTTGCATTTTCCTCGCATCTTAAAGATGATTTCTTAGTGGAAGACCAGATTGAACGCTTCAAATCCAATATCGCCAGATTTTCGCTCATCGAATGCTCGAGCGATATGAGGCAAAGCTACTTCGAACTTTACGTCGCCCAGATCAGCCGGAATAGTCCGAGATGATAACAGCAGCCCGAGTCCGTTGAAAGTGGCGACCTGAGAATATTCCAACAGCAAGATCCCAAAACGATCACTGAAAGAAAAGCTTTGGGTTATCAGCCTAATTTTGAAACACCAAAATCAACAACCCCATCAAACCACCAAAATATCTTGAATGAATCTAGATGATATCGCCTTCGATCCTATAGTTACAGAAGTGAACAGCCTAACTGAAGCGTTTGCCTTAGCTGAAAAATGGAAAGCGGAAGGCAAATATCATCTCTTTAGGGGGCAGGCCCAGAACTGGGAAGTCGTTTCCTCACTCCATAGGCTTAATGAAACGCAGTACCTCGCTGCCAGGGACCGAATAACCATGTTATATCATTTCGCTTCCGAAAACAAAGTACTACAAAAGCACCTGAGCAAGGTTGATGAACTTTTTGCCATCGCCCAACATTACGGCCTGCCCACCAACTATATCGACTTTACGACAGTACCAGAGGTAGCCGGTTATTTCGCCACGCACTCTGCCGCTAACCAGCCCGGTCAGCAGGCCTGTATCATTTGCGTAAATTCCCAGGACTTCGCCAGCCTAGTTGAGTTTGCTGAATCCTACTTCAAGAAGATACTCAAAGCCAACGAACTGCGGCCCTGCTTCCTCTCGGTCTCTGTGGCGAACCTCTGGCGGCTAGAAGCCCAGCATGGACAGTTCCTGTACACCCCATTCAAAGGAATCGAAAATTTCTACCAGTTCAACCGGATTCTTTTTCCTTACCAGGAGCCATCGAATGCCATCCAGGACAACGAAATTTATCCCGATAAAAAGAGCGTACTTGAGATGAATCTGGACCATTATTTCGAGGCCGAGCGCAGAAGCAATAACATTACCTTTATCGAATCCCTACTGGCGGCTCAACAGATCAAAATACTTCCGGAGACGGACATGTATGAATATGTAAGCAAAGGAATGCCCAGGCACCGTTCCTGGCAAAGTAAAAAGATAAAAAACTGGCTGGAATCCTCACCAGAAACCTGGTCGAGCTTTAACCGGAAACATATGGTTACCCTGGATATCCGTCTAAGCGACATTCGAGCGCTGAATATCAACAACTACATCACCCAGTTGACCGATGCCATCAACACGCTGAGCGAAAACCGAAACGAAGCATTTTCCATACATGTTACAAGAAACAAGATTCCATTCGCCAAAAAACTGCAGCAGCAAATCGACTTCGGATGCAACCTCATCTGGGACGGTATGCGGTTGCTGCCCTATAGTAGTAAACAGATTGCCACCGCTATCATCCGCTTTGTCTTCATGGCCGCCATTCATTATAAAAATCCTATTTACGACTTCAATCCACTGGTTCCGAGTAAGGTATTGGTCGAAATGACCAATGGGGATGGTGCTCGGGGCAGGGCGCATGTCTGCGGTTATGGGATATTATGGGCAAAGCGCAACTCGATAGCGAAATATATCAAAGAGGGATTGGAGGAAGATATTGATAGCAATCCCGTGGCACTTGTACAACTCATCTATCATCCGCAGTACCTGTTTCGGTTCGAGAAGCTGTGCGAGCTATTTTCAAAAGACGTCATTCCTAGCCAGATGGTACTTGAGCTGGACGCTGAACATCCGACTGTTTATTTCAACCCCGCACACCTCAAGGTATTTGGACTGGCTTAATCTGTTCTAATATAATGGAGACGCTCTGCTGATAAACCCGCTCAAAGGCGGCGCTGAGAAGAATGGGGAAAAAGGATCGAACATTCGTTAACCTATCGGCTAAGAACTAATCTGGAGATTTCGCTAGGAGGGATCAACTCATTCCGGAATTTAAGGTCAGTTTCTTTCGGTAGAGATTGAACAGTCCAATAAACTGATAATTAAGCTATTGAATAAACCAGAATAGATTGACCTCATCCCACCAGAAATATATTTACTGTAAATTATTGCTTGTCTTTGTTTTGTATTTTGGCAAAGAGGGGGCAATTGAATTGGTTTTTCCAATTAGAAAGTTACTGGAAAATTTACTATTACTTCCTATACAACTCATCTTTATGACAGATGATGAGGAAACAGAAACCGATTTTATAAAATTACAAAAATGTATGTTTCTTATTTAAAGCAGCAAGTAGGATTTATTCCAGCTAGGTTTCCTGCTCCATTTCTATCTGAGCCTCAGAAATCAATTTATACAATGGAACTTCAGCCCCTATCGCTTCGAAAGAAATAGCTAGAGCATAATCCGTTTCGGCTTGTAAATCTTTATCCCATCCGGAATGTCCAACGATTGCAATACTAAAGTTATCGGCAAGTTGGTGTGGTTTTAAAATCGCCCAGCTTTTCTGAACTGTCGAATTATTTCGGTTTATATCATTGCCACCCCACAAAGGATTTTCACGAAGGCACCATTTAATGGCTCCCTCGCCTTCTTCCGAAACGTTTCCATCACTATTTTCTTCATCAAGATATTCAATCGTTCTAGTTCTGAAGCTTGTCATATTCTCATTATATCTTGATGAGCGCCATTCGAGCCATGTAGCTAAATATGAATGTGCTCCTTTTCTAGTAAGTCTAGTCCGAGAGGTAAATGATAGAGTGACTTCAACAAGAATTTCAAAATTCTTTCCTTCTCCTCTGAGATCTTCAGGAATATTAATATGGTAAATGTCCGCTCGCTTCGGCAGAACTGTTCCATATTGTATATAGGTGATTCGTTGGGATGAATTGTTTAGCGCTCTGTCTACATCTGGAATTCCATAGCCATAAAATTTAAAGTCGTTTGGAGAAGGGTCTTGGAAGCAATGCGCAGGAAGTCTTGCACTCTGGATTACCAATGCACGGTACATCTGAGCGCTTTCACTAGGGTGCTCAGCCTGTAATCTTGAAGCAATATAACTTACTTTTGGTGCACTATATGAAGTTCCGATGGAATCTTTACCTACCCCGCTTGCGCCATGTAAGGTGGAATTTACTGTCTGTACTGACGTGCCGTCGTGCCGTTTAATGATGTTACTGTAAATGCCTTTTACGAGGTCACCACCATATTCCACCAAATCTGGTTTTATTGAACCCCAAAGTCCTGGCCCCGACCTTGAAAATGGAGAAACTTTTCCAGCTCCTGCAATTGATTCATTATCTTCATCTTGATAGTCCACCTCTGCAATCGACCCCACTGTTATTGCGAAAAAACTAATACCTGGACTGGCAATTCTACACAAAGGATTAATTAAATATTCTGGGAAGTTTTTACCATTAGCAATGTGTTGACTAACCCCAGGCCGCCTTTCTTGATCGCAATCTGAATCCAGATTTCCAGACGCAATAACAAACAAAACATCTTTCTCATGCATTAGCTTGTCAATAGATCCAGCTAAAGAAGACATATGCGTACCACTGTACGCCTCATCTTGCGCAACTGACAGGTTGAAAATTTTGGTATCTGGAAAATCATTCACAATTTGTTCCATTAAATTTGGGCCAAATTGCTCATCACTTATTCGATTATCTTTATTAAGGATTCTCGCATTCTGAATAATCGTACCAAGTGAATACGGACCATTTAGAGGTATAGTATTTGGATAAAGTATTTTGCCAGCAACCTTAGTCCCGTGTCCGCTAACTTTAACGTAATCTGCAACTGAATTGTCACCAGTTACGTAACTTTTTGAAGAAAAACCATCAATTGCTGGGGCCAAAAGTAAGTGGGCTTCCTGAATTCCACTGTCTATTACACAAACCCTGCCAGCGCCCTCACCAGGTGCGATCAATTCCAACTGATATTCTGAGAAATCCCCAATATTCTCATCCTCTATCACATATTGAGAATCAAGCTTAACTTCGAACAAGAATGGATAGGTGATAACAAGATCGCGCAACCCTTGTCCATTAATTAGTATTTTGAAATATATAGCATCTATCTGATTATCCCAAATTTGCTCTATTTTGGCACCATAGATTTTCGCATAATGTTCGATTTCGCTTTCCCGTTTGATCTGCATATCGTCACGTTCAACTGCCAAATTTTGAACATGTTTGTGATACTCATCAAGCTTATTTGTAAACTTTTCTACGTCATCGAAGTCTTGCTCTTGAGGGTATTTTTTCAAATTAGCAAGATAACAGGACACGCCTAATTCGACCAAATAAGGCTGATCTTCTTTTAAAATATCCCACACATTCTTAAGATCGCCTTTGATAAGTTGGGCGGATCTCCAGGAATCATCGACAATTATTTCCCATATCTTCGCTGCAGTATCACGATAGGTTCCCTTTTCGGCTAAAAATTCATTGATATTTTTTTGAAACTGTTGAAAATTATCTGAAGAGGCACCAAGGATATAACCATTTTCTTCCTCCGACAATACAGTAATTCCCCAATTTATAAGTGTTTCGAACTTAAAGGATTCGGTGTCAACCTTAAGAAATACGGGAATATCAACGTCATTTGGCATTTCCAAACCAGCTTCCTTTCGGAGAGTCCGGATTTCATCCCAGCGATCCAACAGTTTGTTGGTTTGCCCCTGAAGGTAATTCCCATGGCCATTTCTATTCTGCAAGTTTGCGAGCGTATTGTCGCCCTTTTTGTTGTCCCCACCTCCTTTTGTTTTGTGCGCGCCTGCGACCTTAAACGGTAATTTTAGATGAGGGTATTCAGCCATTATTTTAGATATAGAGCGTTTTCGGATAAAGATTGTTCAAGGTGAAATTGCATGATTACCTTTTCATTTTTAATTACTGCCAGTTTAGCTGCATCATTTGCAATCTTAACCACAAGTGCCGCGCTAAAGCCAACCATTTTTTCACCAAGACTTTCCCAATCAATTTGCTTGTCTTTTTCGATGGACGATAAAGTCATTTTAGTCAGCCTGAGCACTTCCCCTTTACTAGGTTTTGGCATTTCAATTATGTCGTCAAAACGACGAAAAAGTGCTTCATCCAGTGAGCCTTCCAAATTGGTAGTCGCGATAAGAATACCTGAAGAATTATATTCTTCTAGTAAAGTCAATAACATATTAACGATTCTATGCATTTCACCTACATCTTGGCGGTTTCCACGTGTCTGGCCAACGATGTCAAACTCATCCAATAGCAATACACATGGATAATCTCGAAGACCATCGAACAATTTGGTGAGGTTAGAAGCAGTCTCTCCAAGAAATGACGAAATAATAACATCAAAACGGACTTTCAAAAATGGCAGACCAAGATTCCATGCTATTCGTTCGGCACCCATACTTTTACCACAACCAGGAGAACCATAAAACAATATTTTTTGACGGTATTTTAAGCCGTGAAGTGCTAGCCTTTCCTTGGCTGCATACTCTTTTTCAATTCGACTTATCTTTTCTTCCGTATGCTTTGGCAGTACCATCTCATGACGCAACTCCTCCCGATCAATTGTAATTGCCAATGGCAAATGGTGCCTCTTATCGGTAGGAATCGAGACCCCCTGAGGCATCAACTTACGAAGCTCACCTTTAAGTTTTGAGCTAGCAATAAGCCTGTTATCTAGTATGGATTTCAGCTTATCCGCCAATTTCCCATGTCCTTTCTTCTCCTCATCTTCAATAACCAGCGAAGCAACTTTAACGATATCATCGTTTTTGTCACCTTCGATAGAGCGAAATAAGCGTAAAAGTAGGTCTTGGTTCATGTTGAATATTTCTAAGTTACAAATATATTAACATTAAAAGCAATGCTATGCCAATTAATTAAATGTATTTGCAATAAACTAATAATAATACTTAAATGGATAACTACGCTAATAAATTAGCTTCCCTAAATAATAGCATAACTATGCAAGAGGCTTAAAACATAATAATCCAAATGAGACCTTTGACTTTGTTTGAAATCGACAGAAAAGTAAATTTACTTTTAGATTTGAAAATATGCCCATAATTACAATGAAGAAAAAAACCACTAAAACTTTTCAGGAAATTTATATTGATGAAGCTGGAAACACAGGTCAAGATTTGTTAAATTCCGAACAAGGTGCTTTTGTGCTAGCGTCGAATAACTTTTCAAAACATGAGCTTAAAATTTTGTCATCGCTCTTTTCTGATCCTACTGAAATCCATTTTGTGAAGCTGAAAGGAAGTGAAAATGGGAGGAAGGAAATTTTAGCTTTGCTTAATCATGAATATATAAATGAGAAACATATTAACTGTTTTATTGCACATAAAGCCTACGCCGCAACGGCTCACATTGTAGATAGACTAATAGAACCTGTTATGTATGATGCCCACATCGATATTTACAAAGGAGGCTTAAACATAGCTATGACCAACTACATTTACCACTTTGGTTTTGGTAAAATCTGGGATACAGCACTTTTTGAGACGATGTTACAAACATTTATTAAAATGATTAGAAAAAAAGGCCAAATTGAGGTAAATAACTTTTACTCTGCGGTTGAGGCACTAAGCAATCACCCTAATACCAAAGAAAGGGATCTAATTGATCC
This sequence comes from Pedobacter ghigonis, assembly GCF_903166585.1. GTDB lineage: Bacteria > Bacteroidota > Bacteroidia > Sphingobacteriales > Sphingobacteriaceae > Pedobacter > Pedobacter ghigonis. The sequence continues at coordinate 747,343 of NZ_CAESCM010000001.1, read as the reverse complement.
AATATTGGAAAGTAAGGGTCAAATCGACGAAATTCTAAAGTTCCTTGGTAAATTTGATCTTGACGTGACTTTGTCAGGTTTTTACATCCTTTGTGATAAGTGGTATAAAAAAACAAAAAGTAAACTTATGATAATACAGGACGATTCTAAACAAATCGAACACTTCCGAGAACACATAGAGTTCACAAGAAAATTGAAGATCCAGCAAAAAAATGTCGGGTATGATAGTAGAAAAATGATTTACCCAACGCAGATCTCATCTCTAAGCTTAGTATCGTCGAACGACTATACTGGCGTTCAGATCTCAGATATACTAGCCAGTTCACTCGCATTTATGTATAACAACAAAAATAAAAAACATCAGAGCTTAGTAGAGAAGATTAGAGATTCCAGATTAGCTAAGTTGACAAATCATCATTTGGTTTGGCCAAATGACAAAGTCACGCCTAAACAATTACATATGGACAAAGGAACAGGAGAAAACGTTCTAGACTTTTTAGCAGTGCATTCTATAAAATCTAGGGCTTAATTTGATATTCTGTACTTAAAACTAATTATAGTAATTCTGAGCATTAGGCGCATTTTGTGTTCGATCACCCTAGCGCAAACCAGCTGTATATAGGCACGTTCGTAGGTGTCATACATCTCCATAACATCTAAGTGATGCCCATAGATGTTCCTGTCATTGAGTTAAGTTTTATTATATAAGTAAATTTTCCTGATCACTTCGCTAGTCCTTGTAATCGGTACTTATTATCCAAAACAAAAGATGACTCTTTATAAAACACTTTTTGAATATTCCCAATCTATGTATTTCAAAATTAGGAGCATAAATACTGAGTTATAATTAAATATTTTGCATCATAGGATTGTTTACACGTTTTAATAGTGAAAACAAATGTTCTAACATGATGAAATCAGCTTATCTATACGTCCGTGTAAGCACTGATGAACAAAAAAGAAGGGGTTATTCTCTGCCCGAACAGGAAGATCGATTGATCAGATACTGTGAATCGAACAACATCTACGTAAAGGGAATTTACCGGGAAGACTTTTCAGCAAAAGACTTCAATCGACCAGAATGGAAGAAGCTAGTCTCCGAATTGAGAAAGGGCAGGGGAAAGGTAGAAAACAATATCCTTTTCATCAAGTGGGACAGGTTCAGCCGTAATATACAGTACGCGTATGAAATGCTGGGCATTCTCAGAAAGCTCAATGTTTCGGCAATGGCTATTGATCAGCAGCTAGACCTTTCCGTTCCCGAGAGCGCTGTGATGTTGGCCATCTACCTCTCGGTCCCAGAGGCGGAGAACACGAGACGTGCGATGAATACCTTAAATGGAATCAGAAAGGCTAAAGAGATGGGTAGGTACCCCAACAAGGCACCTGTGGGATATTTGAATATGGCATCATTGGATGGTCGTAAGATCATAGTGCCCAAACAGCCTGAAAGCGGGATTATTAGTTGGGTGTTCCGTCAGCTTGCGAAGAATATCTATAAGATCGGGCACTTAAGCGAAATGGCGTTGAATAAAGGGTTGCGAAGTACACGCTCAAATTTTTCCAAACTTATCCGTAACCCAGTTTACTGTGGTCTGATACCGCTGAAGCTAGGAAATGGGGAGACTGTCATGATAAAAGGAATACACGAACCCCTGATACCGGAAGCCCTTTTCTACGAGGTGCAGGATGTCATAAATACCAAAAGAAAGGTCAGTACCATAAGGTCAGATTTCAAAGACACTTTTTTTCTTACGGGCTTTCTGGTCTGTCCGCTGTGCGGCAAGAGACTTACTGGAAGTTTTTCCAAGGGCAATACGCAAAAATATGCCTATTATCATTGTCGCAAGGGATGTAGGGCAAGGGTCAGGGCGGACAAGCTAAATGACAGCTATAGTGATCAGCTCCGGAAATTGCAGCTATCGGAAATGGTAAGAGACCTGTTCATTGCCATTCTTGCAGACTGGAATGTGGATACGCAGAAGACGGGATTCCTTTACGAAAGGCAAGCACTTAAGCGTCAGTTAGCCGAGCAAGAGACAATGCTCTCCAGGGCGAGGAAACTGTTTGTGGAGAACATATTGAAATATGATGACTATAGTGAAATGAAAAGTGAAGTTCGGAAGATTACTGGGGTTTTAAAGAAGGAGCTTTGTGACGTTGCCATCAAACTAAAGACAATCGAAGAGCAGCGGAGGCTTGCCTTCCGGACTTCGATAGACATATTTAGGGGCTTTGATAATCTCGATACAGCGGATAAAAAGCAATTGGTCAGCTTTTTTCCTCCAGTGGGAATAGACTTGAATAAAAGGGAGGTATCTATAGGCCATAATGTTGCGCTTTCGAAGGTAGTGATTAATAAATAGCATAATAGGGAAATCAGATGGATTATATAGACAGAAAGGTTTCTGGGAGTAAGGCGATAGCGTTGCTTGCCAAAAATGGAATAAAGGTTGACGATGAAGAGGTTGCTGTAATATTGAGTTTTTTATACCTCATTGCCAAGCTCCATAATAGAGAAATGGTACAGGAGGAAGTTGAAATCCTTAAGGAAAAGTCGAACAAGTCAAATATTCACTCGGCGTATGATTAATAGATTTTTTTAGACCCAAATTTACTATGGTATAGTTTAACTGGTTGGAAAATGTCGAACCGGTAACGGGAGAGGTGCAACTAACTGTTGTATAGTGAATTATGGGTATAAAAAAAGGAAACAACAAAGATATGCTGTTTCCTTATGGTAGTCAATCCGCGGAAGTTCGAACTTTTATGAGCATTGTGAAAGGATTGTGAATTTTGAAAAAGCATTAAAAAATAAAATCGAAGGGCAATATCGAAAAAAGAAACTTCCATAACGATTTTTCTAATGACGCATTTATCTTACTACCCTAAACTTTTTTTCAAACAAAAACTGATTTATTCAACTATTGTATTAACGTATCTAATTTAAACTTGATAACGCATCAGCATTAATTTGATACGTACGCGCTATCGGTTACGCTTTCAAGCCAAACAGCTGGGCCATGATCGCGACTGCTTATCGCAATCTGGACAAACTTGGATTCTGGACTAGCTCCGTGCCAATGAGGAAGATTTGGAGGACATTTTACAATATCCCCTTTATGTAGTATAATCTTCTTTTTGCCTTTTTCCTGGTAATAGCCGACGCCTTCTGTAGCTAAAATTATCTGACCCGCTGGATGTGAATGCCAGTTAGTTCTTGCTCCTGGAGAAAAAGTTACGTTTCCTACTGTATTGCCATTTAAAGTATCTGCATCAACAAGTGACTTTAACCATACTTCGCCTGTAAAGTTTTTACTTGTGTTTTTATTCCCCTTTGGAAATAAGGGCTGACTCTCTGACTCTTTTTTTTGGTTACTGCATGAGGAAATAGCAATAACCATTAACAGAATTAAATATTTAACATTACATTTCATAGCCATATTAAAGATTGGTTTTATAAAAATCCGTTAGTTTATTCACAGCTTGACTTACGTACTCTGGCCTCCAATAAGTTTGTATGTGGGTAGCGCCTTCAATCAAGAACAGTTCCTTCTTTTTCGAGTTGGTAACTTTTGCAAATGCTTCATCTGTCATGTATTTAGTATCTGCCTTGCTTCCTGCAATCATTAACAATGGTTGGTCGATTAAAGCAATATGGTCTGTAGCATCCCAGGTCATTAAATCCATTAGGCTGCTTGTCGTATACAAAAACGTAGAATTTGGATGGGCATGCGTTCTGTAATAATACTCGTATCCTTCACGATATAGATCAGTTGAAGTCTTGGCGATTTCTTCATCGGTTATACTTGCCACCCCTGAAAAAATTGATTTTCCACCTGTCTCTATCCGTCCATCTTCAGGGATTCTACCACTTTCTTTTTCCAGAGTGCGAGCATCTGAAGCCTGTTTCAGTCTTTCCTGAATGGTATTAACCTGTGAGTTTTGAAAGCCGTTGCGTCTTACCTCTCCTGAATTGAACATACTCAAAGTTGCAACCGCTTTAAAACGTTTGTCTGACTGAGCTGCTTTTAAAGTATAACCACCACCTCCACAGATACCCAAAACACCTAAACGTTTTGCATCTACTCCTGGATACCGGATAATAAAATCTGCTGCTCCGTAGATATCTTCCGTACGATATTGAGGTTTATCTGTATGACGGGGTTCGCCACCGCTGGCGCCCTGGTAGGCTGCATCAAAGGCCAGGGTAATATACCCTGCTTCTGCCAGATGCTGTGCATACAACCCTGCTGTCTGTTCTTTGATTCCGCCGTTTGGATGAGCGACTACCACGGCGGGATATTTTTCTGATGGATTATAATTAGCCGGGGTATAAACATTGGCAGCGATATTAATCCCGTTGATCTTATATTTTACAGGTTGAATATTGACCTTTCCTGTTTCATTTTTAGTTATAGCTCCTTTATATACCAGTGTATAAGGGTTTATATTCTCCGTCTTTTTTAATGATTGTGCAAGCACTGGCGATACCATAATTGTAGTGCTTAGTGTTATTAATAAACCGAGTTCTTTTAAAGCTTTCATATTATTCTTTCTTTTTACTGTCTAAAACGACGTTGAGGACTTTTTGCGTGGCCTTAGATTTCTTTTTGCCGACAATTGGTTTGATCACCCTAACAAATTCTTGTAACTGAGCCGGCGCGAGCCCCACATTCATGCAAATATTCAAGTGTGAGGACAACATTGGTTCAGCCTCACCGATACTGGCGATTACTGATACGGTCAATAGTTCACGATCTTTGAATGTTAGTACATCTCTTTCGAAAATATCTGCAAACAAATGTTCCTTCAGGAACACTTCTATAATAGGCGAGAACGCTGCATAACCTTTTTTTGGTCCGGTCTCTTTTATGCCGGTCAGCTTTTCAAGTACCATCTTTCCCCGATCATACTTGTTATCATTGCTATTTACCGGAGATGCTTCCAAGCCTAATGGATCGTTAAGTCCTTTAGCTTTCCGCTCGTCCAATACAGACATAAAGGTTTGTAATGCCCTGATGCTACGTGGAAACCCGCAGTATGCATAACAGTGTACAATGGATTCCTTGATTTCATTGATGTTAAGGCCGGAGGTTAAACCCAGGGCCAAGCTTTCTTTCAAACCCTCCAAATCACCATTTGCGGTCTGCGCTGCAATTGCGATAAGGCTCCGTTGCTTTGCATCCAGTGAACTTACCATTATATTTTCTTGTGCAGACATTTTTGAAATCAGAAAAAATACACTACCAAGAAATATTGCCAGAAACTTAATGTTAAATATTCTCATTGCTGTTCTTAATTTTTAAACTTGATTTTTTCCAACCATTTGATGATTTCTTCTTTCGCCTTTTTTTCTTTTTCGCCTTGCATGACAAAATATACACCATCCCTTTCTTTTCCGCCCTGAATGGAAAAGCCTTCGAGTATAGTGCTTGACGGCGCCAGTTCTTTTACCGTCTGAAAAGTACTTCCTATGCCATAGCCGGCATTGGTGTTGAAGGGAATAAGGGTCTTTCCTTTAAGATCATGTTGCCTTAAAAAACTTCTCATAGGAGGCGGGAGCTGCATGGCCCAGGTTGGAAATCCCAAAAATATCACATCAAACTTTTCTATGCTATCTATTTTGGTTTTGAGAGGGGGCAGGTAACCATCAGCGTTTTCCTTTGCTACCTGATCTACAATTGCCTGATAGTTTTCCGGGTAAGGCTTTTGTAACTCCAATGAAACCAGTTTTCCGCCAATTTCCTTTTGAATAAGTTCTGCGATAGCTTTGGTGTTATTGGTTCTGGATAGATAAACGATCAAAATGTCTTTTCCCTCTAACCTTTTCTCCGTTGCGGAAGAAGGGACCTGGGCTTTTGTACAGTTTGAAAGCATGCAAATCACTATAGCGATCACCATGCCGGGATGAATTATTGTTTTCATAAGCGATTTCTTTGACAACAAATTTCCCCAATTTTAATGCTTCGAGGGTATATGAATTACGGAGATTGCTACCAATTTTACTTATCCAGACCTTTCTCTTTTAGCCAGGCAGATAAAAGATCTGCAATCTCAATATTGTTTAGGTCAGAAAAGGCAAAATGGGTATTGCCTTTTATCCCGATCTCAGGAAGATGCACAACTTTAGCATCTCCACCATATTTGTTTATTGTTGCAGCCCATATCCTCGCCATCTCCAGACCTGAGCGCCAATGGTCACTGTTCCATGTTGTGGAGGGATGTTTAGCAATGTTATCACCATAGTAAATAATGATTGGCAGCATTGTCAGTTTTTTAAAATCATCCAGCGGGATTTCGGCCCCTACCAGTTCTCCGAACAATCCTGAGGACTTTATCGGTTTTGGCAATTCATTTTTTGGAAAAATGAAACCACTGTAAGGCTCGTACGCAACTATGGCCTTAACATTTTGATTTTGAATTGCAGTAATCCAGCCTGGGCCACCACCTTGGGAGTGGGTGACTAATATGCCTTCGCCGATTTTATCAAACAGGCCCGAAACAGCATCGGCAATAACCTTGCCGTCAAATGGGCCGGTATTTGGGGTCATCTGCCGATAAAACTGTTCGAGTGAAGCAGGATCTTTTGGAAACTGTACACCATCAAAATATTGCGGATAGTTACCGATCCTAAACTGGGTGAACCAGAACTGTTCGTCAGCGAGTGGAGATACGGTGGCTTGGACCATACTTTTACCCGCTTCGCCGCGGCGTGGTTGGTCCAGGAGAAAGACGCTATAACCTTTGCGAAGAAACAGATTCTGAAATCCTTCACGTCCGTCTGGAGTGGTCTCCCATGTTTTTTTTGACTGACCGGCGCCATGGAGAAATACCATTGGATATTTTCTTGGTTGCTCGGGTATCTGGTAGAATGCGTAGGCATGGTCGCCATGAAAGGTTTGCCCCGCAGAATCGAGGGCATTACTAACGTTAAACTCCCCGGGTACAGTCTTTTTTGTGCCCCCGATAGAAAAGCTTCCCTGCTCCCTGATCACCAGGGATCGTGACATCTCATTTTTGCCTATCTGACTTACACTCTGAGAAAATAAAGGGAATAAAAAATAGGAGAAATATTGAATTACTTCTTACCATAATACTCATCGTCTGAAACCTTTTTTAGCCAGATGGTTTTTCCTTTTGCTGATGGCGAGGTGGCAATATAGGTAACTCCTGTTTTTGGTGTTGCACCATGCCAATGTTCCACTCCCGGCATACATTTGATCACATCACCTTTTTTTACCGTCCTTTTTTCTTTGCCTTTTTCCTGGTAATATCCTTCACCGTCGGTGATGATCAGGATCTGACCACCCGGATGAATGTGCCAGTTCAGGCGTGCATCGGGGTCAGATATTGCAACAGAAGTTCCATAAGAGAATACACTGTCGGGCGCATTAAGCTCTGTGAGCCATACGTTGCCCGTATGATGCACATTTGGAGATTTTTCCCCTTTTGGAAATATCGGAGTATTCTGGGCAAATGTAACTTGCGCCATTAGGCCACCCAGAAGACACGTTAAAAAAAATAACTTTTTCATATCTGATTTATTAGTTGTTTTTATTATTTATTAATCATTTGCTGTGCCTGCGCTGTATAGCGATGTCCCTGAATTTGGATGTTGGATACTGCTGTCTCGATTTCCTGAAGATCGGTAGAAGATAACTCCACACTTGCTGCTCCAATATTTTCTTGAAGACGGTTCAGTTTTGTGGTTCCCGGAATGGGGGCTATCCATGGTTTTTGTGCCAGGAGCCAGGCCAGTGCGATCTGCGCATTGGTCGCATTCTGTTTTGTGGCAATTTTACCGAGCAGATCAACCAATACCTGGTTTGCTTTTCGGTTTTCTTCAGAAAACCTTGGAACGGTATTGCGAAAATCGGATTTGTCAAAACTTGTTTTTTCATCAATCTTACCCGTTAGAAATCCTTTGCCAAGTGGGCTAAATGGAACAAAGCCAATTCCGAGTTCCTCAAGTAGGGGTAGGATTTCCTGTTCGGGTTCTCTCCACCACAATGAATATTCGCTCTGCAAAGCCGTTACCGATAATACTTCATTGGCTTGCCGTATAGCAAAAACCCCCGCCTCCGAAAGCCCGAAATGTTTTACTTTTCCCTCAGCGATCAGATCTTTTACTGTACCGGCTACATCTTCCATCGGTACATTTGGATCTACGCGGTGCTGATAGAGAAGATCGATTCGATCTGTGCGCAATCTTTTAAGCGATGCTTCAGCCACCGCTCTTATGGTTTCCGGACGGCTATCCAGGCCTTCAGTGGTCCTGGCATTTTTAAAGCCGAATTTAGTCGCGACTACCACTTCGTTTCTAAAGGGTTGAATCGCCTCGCCCACGACCTCCTCATTCGTATATGGTCCGTATACCTCAGCGGTATCAAAAAATGTTATTCCCTGTTCATATGCTGATCTAATCAGTTCGATCGCTTTACTTTTTTCTGCTGCCGGTCCGTAACCGAAACTAAGGCCCATACATCCAAGGCCCAGGGCTGATACTTCCAGCCCGTTTTTGCCCAATATTCTTTTTTCCATAATGGTAACTTTATTATTGATTTAATTTTCGCTCACCCAACCATTTTACCATTGCCGGATCACGGTGGTCGAAGAAACTGCTGGTACCGGAATCAAGCGTTTTGATGGTTTCCATTTCTTCGGCGCTTAATTGAAAGTCGAAAATGTTGATGTTTTCCTGCATACGCTCTTTACGAACAGACTTTGGAATGGCTATGATACCGCGTTGGGTAAGCCAGCGCAATACAACCTGGGCAATCGATTTATTGTATTTCTTCCCAATGCCACCAAGTACCTCATTTTTGAACATATCGTTTTTACCTTCTGCAAAAGGCCCCCAAGATTCAATCTGCACATTATTGTCCTTCATAAACTGATGTGCATCTATCTGCTGATGGAAAGGATGCGTCTCTACCTGATTTACAGCAGGTACAACCTCGTTATGGATAATAAGATCAATTAGTCGGTCGGACTGAAAATTGCTGACGCCGATGGCCTTTACTTTTCCTTCTTTATACAGTTCTTCCATTGCCCGCCATTCGCCATACACATCGCCATAAGGCTGATGGATAAGATAAAGGTCAAGATAATCGAGTTGTAGTTTTTTAAGGGAGTTCTCAAAAGCCGTCTTGGCACCTTGATGACCATTCGAATTTATCCACAATTTCGTGGTCACAAAGAGCTCTTCTCTACTGATCCCGCTCGCCTTTATTGCTTTTCCAACAGCTTCTTCATTCATGTACGATTCAGCGGTATCAAGCAGGCGATACCCGCTATCTATAGCATCGATTACGCTTCTTTCACATTCCTTAAGATCAGTCACCTGAAATACCCCAAATCCCAATATAGGCATCTCGAGGCCGTTGTTTAATTTTACTGTTTCCATAGATAAATTATTCTAGTATTAAATATAGAGTACAAATATCCGACCCGTTGATGGCTCGACAGGTATACAGATTCCTGCTTTTACTACCAATTTTACTGATAGCACTTCTAATCTAATTATAACACTACTGAAATTGTTAAGTTTGTATTAGTAAAGAGATAACAGGATGGAAAAGGAATATAACTTCAAGTCAATCAGTGCGTACAATGATTTCAACAACCACGAGACCCATCATCCGCTGGTGAGTGTGATTGACTTTTCGAAGGCCGGGGAGCGTTCGGGAAGTAAAATGGATTTTGGTGTCTACTGTATATTCTTAAAGGATGTGAAGTGCGGCGACCTCAAGTATGGACGTCATTATTATGATTATCAGGAGGGCACACTGGTTTTCATTGCTCCGGGGCAAACAGTTGATGTAGAAAATAAAATAGATATTTATCAGCCTAAAGGGCACGGCCTGGTATTTCATCCGGATCTGATCCGGGGTACTTCGCTGGGAAAGGCATTGGCCGATTATCATTTCTTCAGCTATCATACCAGCGAGGCTTTGCATCTTTCTTCAAAAGAGCGGCAGCTGGTTTTGGATCTTTTTGCAAAGGTCGATGCTGAACTTCGCAATGCGATTGATAAACATAGCAAGAAACTGATTGCTTCCACTATAGAACTTTTGCTGAATTATTGTGAGCGTTTTTATGACCGGCAATTCATTACCAGGGATACTGTAAATAAAGGCGTTCTGGAAAATTTTGAAGCATTAATAAATGGCTATTTTCTGTCAGAAAAGCCATACTCAATTGGCCTTCCTTCTGTGGCCTATTGCGCCGAGGAGCTGCATTTTTCTGCAAACTATTTTGGCGATCTCATTAAGAAGGAGACCGGGAAAACCGCACAGGATTTTATCCAGGAAAAAATTATTGACGTTGCAAAAGACAAAATATTTGAAACTGATAAATCAGTTAGCGAAATTGCTTATGAGCTTGGTTTTAAATACCCACAGCATTTCATCAGGCTATTCAAAAAACGTGTTGGCAGTACCCCAAATGAATTCCGTAGCTTAAACTAATTGTGTTATAGTATCCATTTGTTTAGAAATGTATTGAAAGATTCCTTGAACTGTTCACTAACATAAATGGTTGTATCGCCAACCAGTACCGATGTTTTAGTGGCAGATTTGATCGCAGAGGTTGAAACGATAAACGACCGGTGAAGTCGGATAAATTGATTTACCGGCAATTTTTCCTGTAGTTTTTTAAGGCTGGTTAGTGTAAGCAATGCTTTGTCTGAATGCTTGAGATGAATTTTTACATAATCCTTAAGACTTTCAATATATAGAATATCTTCTATTTCCACCTTGACCAGCTGATGCTCAACTTTTACGTAAACATATTGTTTGACGTCTTCCGGCTGGGAAGTAATACGCTCGGGTTGAACCAAGCTATTTTCCTTCATTATAAAATAATCATAGGCTTTGGTGGCCGACTTGGAGAAGTCGACAAAACTAAATGGTTTGACAAGATAATCTAATGCATCTACCCTAAAACCCTCCAGGGCATACTGGTCGTAAGCGGTTGTAAATACTACCCTCAAATTTTTTTTCTTGTCCGATTGCTCGATGATCCTTGCCAGCTCAACGCCGTTCAGGTCTGCCATGCGGATATCCAGAAAAACTAAGTGCAGGGTAAGATCGGCGTGAATATGCTTTAAAGCATCAAGGGCATTGTTGAATTTTGCTACTAACTGCAAAAACGGAGTTCTGGTTATGTAGGAACTAACGAGGGTTAGTGCCGCCGGCTCATCATCGACCGCAATACAATTTATTTTCATTTACTAATTTTTAAAGTGATGCTGTGTTCCATTGCATTTTCATCCCGGTCGATTTCCAGACTGTACTTTTCCGGATAAAGCAGATCCAGCCGTCGTTTGGTATTGGCAATGCCAATTCCAGGATCTTCATCGAGCTGCTTGCCAAGGGTTTCAAAGAGCGAATTTCGAACTTCGAACTTCAAATTATTGTCCACCACGGATATACCAATAAATATATAACTGGGCTGAATGGCACTGATGCCGTGTTTGAAAGCGTTTTCGACGAAGGGCAGCAAAAGCATCGGCACAATCTCCATATCAGGCAAATTAGGCTGTTTATCAACGATTATTTGCACTTCAGGAGATATCCGGACTTTCATAAGCGCAATGTAATCCTCAATGAAATCGATTTCCTTAAGTAACGAAGTTCGCTCACCCCTGGTATCATAAAGGACATATCGCATCATGTGGGAGAGATTGTAAATTGAACTCTTGGCGGCGGGCTGATCGGTATCCATCAAAGCATATATCGTGTGCAGGGTATTGAAAAAGAAGTGGGGATTAATCTGTGCTTTTAAAAAGGATAGCTCTGCGCTGATTCTCTCCCGTTCCGAGGTTTCATAGGCAAGCTGGTTTCGATGCATTTTTTTTGCAACAGCCGAGATATAACTTAAGGTAATGAAAACTACAGAAACAGTAATGACTATCGTGGTATCCCAATGGTCACTGGCCCAAAACTTCTGTCCTGCCGCGGTATAGGCTTTCTCCATTTCAGCATAAAGTTCAACTGCCTTCCTGATCGAGCGAAGAAATATTGGAATAATGTAAACTATCAGGCAAACGATAATGAAATAAAGGAAGCCGAACCGTTTATTTGCCAGTTTTGGGAAAAGCAGGTACAGGTTTCCAAAATATAATATGGTATAAATAGCATATTCAATACCCTGCTTTATCCAGAACACTGCGGGCATTTCCACTGATTTTGTAAGCGGAAGAAAAAAACCTATAAACAATGCGATAACCGCAACGAAGTCGATGCTAAAAACCGCCCGGAATATTTTGTGATAACGCGTCATGAATGACTTAAAATTATAAATATTTGCTTTGATGTTTCAATATACATTAAATCTCAACCATCAATTTGCAAAGGAGCGATTTTTATCCCGAAGTTTTTTTTCTACTAGACAGTCAGGCGAAATACATAGATGAATTGAAATAAATCATCTATCGCTCCAATAAAAACATTTGCCATCTATGGAAATCCTTAAACCATCTATGAAATTTCCTGAACCGTCTATTATAAGACTTGATATCTAAACTAAAACTGTTTATTTGAGTATGAACCTACCTATGTTAAACTATTCGCGGATCATACTGGTCATTTGCACTGTCACTTTTACATTGCTTTCCTGTTCGAAAAAAAGTGAACCTGATGCCGGGGAGCCGGCACCTACCGTTCCAACTTCTGACTCATCGGTAGAGCGGAACCCTCCAAATTCAAGTTATAGCCCAGCCTTCGCCGGGCAGACCAGAATTGCTGCTGTAAATACTTCCACACGGATTCGTACGACCGTAGTCACCTCAGCGCTCGTTGCCCCGTGGGGAATAGCAGTATTGCCAGACGGCAGGTTCTTGATTAATGAAAAGGCGGGACGAATGAGAATAGTAAATGGCAGCGGAACGATCAGCGATCCAATAGCAGGGGTTCCTGCGGTTAATGCAAATGGACAGGGCGGGTTGCTGGGTATATGTCTTGATCCGGATTTTTCAGGCAATAGAATGGTTTATTGGTCTTTTTCTGAGCCAACTACCGGTGGGAACCGCACCTCAGTCGCTAAAGGAAGGCTTTCAAGTGATGAACGGTCCTTAGAGGCAGTAACGATAATCTACCGCTCTACACCGGCATATAACGGGGTAAATCATTATGGAGGAAGAGTGGTCTTTGATCCGTCCGGTAATTTATTTGCCAGTACAGGCGAACGTGCAGATAATGTGACCAGGGCCCAGGCTCAATCTACAAGCGCATCTATCGGTAAGGTGATCAGGATCAACCGGGACGGGCAACCTGTCGCCGGAAATCCCTTTACAGGACAGCCAGGTGCGCTACCTGAGTTATATTCCATCGGTCACCGAAATCCCCAAGGGCTGGCGATTCATCCGGTAACCGGTGAACTTTGGCAAAGCGAACATGGTCCTCGTGGAGGAGATGAATTAAACAGGATTCAGCCAGGTGCCAATTATGGCTGGCCGACAATTACTTATGGACTCGAATATAGTGGGCAACCAGTACTTACCGGAATTCAGCAACGAGATGGCATGACGCAACCTATGTATTATTGGGATCCGGTGGTTTCACCAAGCGGTATGACATTTTATAAGGGTGAACGAGTTCCTGAATGGCGAAATAATCTTTTCATAGGTTCGTTAAGCGGAATGCATATTGTGCGGTTGATAATTGACAATAACCGTGTTACCGGTGAAGAGCGGCTACTTGCAGGGGAAAGCCAACGTTTTCGTGATATCACTCAGGGAACTGATGGTGCATTGTACGCCATAACAGATCAGGGAAGATTATATAAGATAGATAGAGAATAGATAGATCAAAAATAAATTAAATATGAAAAAAGTATTTTTTAGCATTTTAATACTAATAACAATGTTCAATGTTGCTAATGCACAATCCACTACGCCGACAAAATCAGAACAAGAGGTACTGGATCTTTCCAAAAAAAAATGGGTATGGATGGCAGATAAGAATGTAGACTCTTTAGGTAAACTATTTGATACAAAGGCAATGTTCGTGCATATGGGAGGTAGTTGGGGAACCGAAAGAGAACTGAATGTGATTAAATCAGGGGGCATCCATTATAAGAAAGCCGAAGTATATTCAGCATCGGTAAATATCATCGGCAATACCGCTATTTTATTGAATGATATTGATCTGGTCGCCGTTCTTGGCAGCAATGAAGTAATCAATCCATTTATGGTTACAGAAGTGTATGTAAAGGAAAATGGCAAGTGGAAAATGGGATCGTTGACTTTTTCGAAACTGTCAAGGGCAGTAAAACTGGCTGTCAAAACAAATTAATTTTAGCACAGAACCTTTTATATTTATGCAAGATCAGGATAACAACAAATTCTCACAGAATTTCAATAGAAGAAATTTACTGAAAGGAGGACTTGCGCTCGCGGGACTCTCCATGATGCCAGGCATTACAACTGCTGCTAACGCTGAGTCGGAAGTTAAGCCCTTAGTGGCAAAACCAGGAAAGAGAATGCTGGGTAAACTGGAGGTTTCTGCTATCGGTCTTGGCGTTCAGAATATGCATCGGACTTATCAGACGACAATTCCATCGAGACCTGAGATGCTTAATATTATCAGAAAAGCCTACGAGGCGGGAGTAACGTTGTTTGATACGGCGGAAGCATATGGCCCTTTTGAATGTGAAAAGATATTGGGTGAGGCAACCTCATCCTTCAGAAACAAAATCGTAATTGAGACCAAGTATGGCTGGAACATTGATCAAAAAACAGGGCAAAGATTGCCTGGTCTCAACAGTCAGCCAGCCCATATTAAGGAAGTTGTCGAAGGGATGCTCAAACGCCTGCGAACCGACCGGATTGATCTCCTTTACCAACATCGCGTAGACCTGGCTGTACCAATCGAAGATGTGGTTGGGGCTATCCAAAACCTGATAAAAGAAGGTAAGGTATTGCACTATGGTTTATCCGAGCCAGGTGTACAAACAGTCAGACGAGCACATGCAATCCACCCTGTAACAGCAATTCAAAATGAATATTCGCTGTTGTGGCGTGGACCCGAAGAAAAAATCATTCCGCTTTGTGAGGAACTGGGGATTGGCTTTGTGTGTTGGAGCCCGCTTGGAGTAGGGTTTTTAACAGGAGCAATTGATGAAGGTACCCGCTTTGCCCCAGGTGACATTCGAGGAATGGAATCCCGGTTTACGGCTGAAAACCTATCTAATAACTTGAAACTGGTAACTCTTTTAAAAGACTGGGCAGCTAAAAAGCAGGCAAGCCCCGGACAAATTTCACTTGCCTGGCTACTTGCAAAAAAGCCCTGGATTGTACCTATTCCGGGTACGACACAAATGGTTCATATGCTCGAAAATACCAGAGCTGCTGATGTTAAATTTTCTGCCGATGAGCTTAAAGCTTTCAATAGTGAGTTAGCCGGTATTTCTGTTAAGGGGCTTCGTTTACCGCAGATGGTGCTTAACTTTTCTGATGTGGAAGCTCCAATTAAAAAGTAATTAACTACGAATCATAATTTATGAAACTATTTTTTCTCTCTTTAGCCATTTGTATTAGCATCTCATGCTATGCTCAGCAGCCCGGCCCGGTGGTAAATACCAAGTATGGAAGTCTGCAAGGGGTCAACGAGGGAGAAGTTTCGATATTCAAGGGAATTCCATTTGCTGCTCCGCCTGTTGGAGAAAACCGGTGGCGCCCTCCTCAGCCACTTACCGCTTGGAAAGGGATAAGGGATGCGAGTAAGTTTGGTGCTGACCCGGCCCAAATGGGATTTCCAAGAGACGGAAACAAAATCTCGGCAAGCTCTTCGGAGGATTGTCTTTTTCTAAATATCTGGCGCCCGGCTGGTGCCGGTAAGTATGCAAAACTGCCTGTAATGGTCTGGATATACGGAGGGGCTTTTGTTTTTGGAAGTGGTGCTCAGGCGGGCTATTCAGGCGTCAACTTTGCAAAACAGGGCGTAATGCTTATCACTATCAATTACCGTCTGGGCAGGCTGGGTTTCTTTGCTTTCCCTGCATTAACAAATGAAAAAAAGGATGAGTTTAAAGGCAGTTATGCCTATATGGATCAGATAGCAGCGCTGAAATGGATTCAGGCTAATATTTCTGCCTTTGGTGGAGATCCAAAAAACGTCACTATTTTCGGAGAATCAGCGGGCGGAGTATCAGTACAATCCCTGCTAACGATTCCGAGCGCAAGGGGGCTGTTCCAAAAGGCAATCGTTGAATCAGGCGGCGGACGCGACGGGGTCTTGACGGGACGACCAATCAGCAAAGAAAATGCTGATCCCTATTATCCAATCTCTGCAGAAACCATTGGCGTAAATTTTGCCAAAAAGCATGGCATTGAAGGTACAGACGCAGCAGCACTTGCCAAACTTCGTTCGCTTAGTGTGGAGGATGTTATTGACGGCGGACAGGAAAGCAACGGCCCGGGCGGAGCACCGACTTATTCAGGGCCAATCCTGGACGGTAGTTTGGTTACTGAAACAGCAGAGACCGCTTATAAAGCAGGCAAAATACCAAAAGTTTCACTGATAATAGGCTCCAATAGTGCCGAGGTTGAAGCAGGGTTTATCAGTGCAAATTCAAAAGAGCAGTTATTTAATCTGTTTGGTAGTATGCAGGAACAGGCAAAATCAGTTTACGACCCGGATGGAAGTACAGATTTTGCCAAGGTGCGGACGATGGTCATAACAGATAAGGTATGGGCAGAGCCGGCCCGGTTTACTGCCAGCGCATTTTCGAAAAAAGGTATGCCTGCCTATGTCTATTTGTTTTCCTATATCTCGCCCGGAGCAAGAGGGCGAATGCGTTTCGGGGCTGCCCATGCATCGGAAATCTCCTATGTATTTGACAACCTGACGAGCAGAAACGGAGCGGTAATTGATCCTCAGGATCAGCAAGTGGCGAAAATGATGAACAGCTATTGGAGCAACTTTGCAAAAACCGGAGATCCCAACGGCCAGGGATTAGCCAAATGGCCGCTATATGTTGGGAAAACAGGAGAGGTACTGGAAATTCAGGGCGACGGATTTGCAAGTGGAAAAACGGATCCGGTTAAATTAAGAACGGAATTGATTGAAAAAGCAATTGTCTCAGGTAACCTGCATTAGATAATTCAATAAATGACCATAATTTTGCAGAGGTCTAATTTTCAGGTTAATAGATGAATAAGTATCCAATAATATCATTATATTAGAATAACTACAAAACAAAACATATGATTGAAAGACCAAATAAAAACAGTAAATACCGTGGCGCTGTAAGATCATTATTCGTGGTCACCATATTATCTTCAATTGTGGTTTTAATGGCCTTTGGAGCAGATTCTCTAACAGTTGATAGTAAGCCAAACGAGGTTAAGCCAATTGTGTTGAAGGACAGCATTGCATCGGTAACTGCTTTCAAACAGGTTTATGCAGTATTGATGAGTCCGCGATGTATGAATTGTCATCCGTCAGGAGATGTCCCTTTGCAGGGCGATGACAGCCACATACATGCAATGTTGCCAAAAAGAGGTAAAGAGGGTAAAGGTGTTTACGCGATGAAATGTTCAAACTGCCACCAGCCCACTAATACGCCGGGTTTGCATACACCTCCGGGAAATCCTGAATGGCATCTACCTCCTGCAAACATGAGAATGGTTTTTCAGGGCAGAACCGAGAATCAACTGGCCAGGCAACTTACGGATCCCAAAACGAACGGAAACAAGGACATGAAAAAGCTTATTGCACATGCCGATGACGGCCTTGTTCTTGCCGGATGGAATCCAGGCGAGGGACGTACATTGCCACCACTTTCACATGCAGATTTCAAAAAGGCCTGGATTACATGGCTAACCACCGGCGCTTTTGCGCCTCCGGAAAAATAATCAGATTATACATTATTAAATCTTAGCAGATGGAAATAAATCAAACCGAAAATAGCAGGCGTACCTTTCTGAAAACATCATTGATTGCAACAGGTGGGTTAATGATACATTTCAGCGGGCTGGCCAAGCTGGCTTTGCCCAACAATGACAATGGATTGCCTGCAGGGCAGTGGACAGAAATTAACGGCTATATCAAAATCGCTGCGGATAACTCCATTACGCTTATTTGTCCAAACCCGGAATTCGGACAGAATGTAATGACTTCCCTGCCAATGATTGTTGCAGAGGAGCTTGATGTCGACTGGCAAAATGTGACTGTGGAAATGGGCCCTCACGACAATGTTAAACTCGGACCGCAATTTACCGGAGGAAGCAATTCCATGCGCATGTATTGGAAACCACTAAGAGAAGCAGGTGCTACAGCTAGAAATATGTTGATGCAGGCTGCATCGCAAACTTGGGCAGTGCCAATAGTAGAGCTAACGAGCAAAATGGGCATGATTTATCATGAAAAAAGCGGTAAGAAAGGCAAGTATGGCGAATTTGCTTCCAAAGCAGCTGCGATTCCTGTTCCAAAGGGGATTAAGTTAAAGGACGTTAAGGATTTTAGCATTGTAAGGAAATCGCAAAAAAATGTTGAAGGGAAAAAGATAATAAGTGGAAAACCACTTTTTGGGCTTGATTACAAACATGAAGGTATGCTGATCGCCATGATTCAGCATCCGCCTGGTTTTGGTATGAAGCTGAAATCTTTTGATGCTTCCCAATGCCTGAAAATGCCCGGGGTTAAAGATGTTTTCAGTTTGAAACTTTATGAGGATGGTTTTGCCCAGGGTGGTTTTGATACGAGAACTTTTAATGAACTCCTTGTTGTTGTAGGTAAAACAACCTGGGAAGTGATGAATGCAAGGAAGAAGCTGATTGTTGAATGGATGCCGGCCGGCGATGTAAAAGATACAATGGCGGGCCGGGGAGAAAGCCGCACAGTTATTGTTCCGGGAGAGTTGGAAAGTACCGAAAATCAATATAAAAAAATGCTTGAGTATGGAGCTCGGCCAGCCCAATTGTTGCGCCGGGATGGTGACCCTGAAACCGGTTTCAAAAATGCGAAAACGATTATCGAGCGTACATATACAGCACCTTTTCTTGCGCATAACTGTATGGAGCCGATGAACTTTTTCGCTCATGTAACAGAGGAAAAGGCGCTAGTAGTCGGACCACTTCAGGCACCCGGTTGGACAGAGCCTACACTGATGAAAGTTCTTAACCTGCCTGCCGATAAGATAGAGATACAAATGACCAGAATGGGCGGCGGATTTGGGCGCAGAGCCTACGGACATTATCTGATCGAAGCCGCCCTGATCTCTAAAAAATCGAAAGCACCAATTAAACTGATTTATTCTCGCGAAGATGATACGACTTATGGTATTTACAGGCCAATGTACACTGCCACTTACCGGGCAGCACTCGATGAAAATAAGAAGCTATTAGCTTTTCATGTTAAAGGCGGCGGCATCCCTGAACATGCTGTTCATGCAAACCGTTTTCCTGCCGGAGCAATTGACAATTATTTGGCGGAGGGATGGCAGATTCCCTCAAATATTACAATTGGTGCTTTCAGGGCACCCCGATCTAATTTTGCAGCGGCCGCTGAGCAATCCTTTCTGGACGAACTTGCCGAAGCTATGGGTAAAGACCCGATTGATTTTCGACTGGAACTTTTAAAAAGGGCAAAAGATAACCCGGTTGGGAAAAATAATGAATATGATCCTGCCCGTTATGCCGGTGTCCTAAGCTTAGTAAAGGAAAAATCCGGATGGTCGGATCCACTAAATAAAAAATTTAGCCGGGGTGTGGCTGCCTATTTCTGCCATAACTCTTATGCCGCACATGTTGTAGACATGGTTTTAAAGGATGGTGAGCCTTATGTGGAACGTGTGTTCAGTGCAGTTGACGCGGGAATTGTAATCAACCCTGATGCTGCCACTAATATGGTGCAGGGCGCTGTTGTAGACGGAATAGGAAATAGTTTGTATGGCGGGCTTACTCATAAAAACGGAGTGGTTCAGGAAAATAACTTCCATAAATACAGAATCATCAGAATGCATGAAGCGCCGAAGAAAGTGGATGTTTCATTTGTTCAAAACGATATTGACCCAACAGGTTTAGGTGAGCCGCCTTTTCCACCGGTGTTTGGTGCAGTGGCCAATGCGCTCTATAAGGCTACAGGAAAACGTCACTATCAGCAACCTTTTGCTATGCCGCAACCCGAACCTACAAGTGTCTAATTTAAATTGAATAATTATACATAATATGATTACTTTAAATATTAATAAAAAGGAATATAAACTTGATGCTGATCCCGAAACACCACTCTTGTGGATATTGAGAGATCACGTCGGTCTTGTAGGTACAAAGTTTGGGTGTGGCGTTGCACAATGCGGTGCCTGTGTGGTTCATTTGGATGGAGAGGCTGTTCGTTCCTGTGTAACAAAGGCTAGTCGTGCCCAAGGCAAAAAAGTGGTAACAATTGAAGGTTTGTCCGAAAAGAATAACCATCCTTTGCAAAAGGCCTGGTTGGAACTGGACGTGTCTCAATGCGGCTACTGTCAGGCCGGGCAGATCATGTCTGCTGCCGTTTTGTTAAAAGAAAACAAGAACCCTTCAGATCAGGATATTAATGATGCCATGGCAGGAAACATCTGTCGTTGCGGTACTTACCTTCGAATTAGGGATGCGATCAAGTTGGCAGCAAAAGATAGCATCTCAAAATGAGTAATACTAAAGAAACGATATGATATCAGATTCCTTCGGACGAATACATGACTATCTTCGAATATCCCTAACAGATAATTGTAATTTCCGCTGTTTTTACTGTATGCCGGAAGAAGAATACGATTTCACACCGGCTTCAAGATTAATGCAGACCGACGAAATTGTTCAGTTAGCCAAGATATTTGTAGAACAGGGCGTAAAAAAAATACGTTTGACCGGAGGAGAACCTTTGGTAAGAAAGGATGCTGCTTCAATTATTTCTGAGTTGGGAAAACTTCCTGTAGAACTTGTAATTACTACAAACGGAACAAGAATTGCCGAGATGCTACCGGTTTTGAAAGACGCAGGAATTAAGAGTATAAATATCAGTCTGGATACCTTACAGCCCGAAAAATTCATGCTTATTACCCGCCGGGATGTTTTTCATCAGGTTCGCAGCAATATAGAACTGCTGCTTCAGGAGAAAATCACTGTTAAAATTAATATGGTGGTGATGAAAGGGATGAATGATGGCGAAATTAAAGATTTTATAAACTGGACAAAATATAACCCGATTCAGGTTAGGTTTATCGAATTTATGCCTTTTAACGGAAATAAATGGACTAGCAATAAAATGTATTCGCTGCAAGAAATCCTCTCTAAAATTGAACAGGATTTTACGGTCTTGCCGGTTGAAGGAGTGCCACACGATACAGCAAAACATTTTATGATTCCCGGTCATGAAGGTTCATTCGCAATTATCAGTACAATGACTGCACCTTTTTGCAGTACATGTAACCGCATGCGCCTTACTGCAGATGGTAAGCTTAAAAACTGCTTATTTTCTAACGGGGAAACTGATTTGCTTTCTGCACTTAGAAATAATGAAGAAGTTTTGCCGCTGATTATAGAATCCATCATGAGTAAGAAGAAAGAATTGGGCGGACAAATGATTACCGACTTTGAGCATATCGACCCCAATACCATAAAAAATCGAAGTATGATTACTATTGGCGGCTAACCTAAAGGTTTGTTTCCACCCGGATCAACTTGTCATTTTAGACGGTACTTATTCTATTGCAAATTTTAATATTTATCAGGCATATGTGTAATAAATTTAATCCTCCCTATTGATTCATGCAAGATCACGATAGTTTGAAGGTTAACCGTTTAAATGACCTAACGATTGATGAGGTTAAAGCATTAGGTATGTTCAAACATTTTTCTGATGCGGAAGCTCAAGAGGTAATTCGAACATTAAAAAGGTTTTCAGAGATAATCGTTGAAGATCATTTTAAGAAAGAAAATCAAGAAAAGAAACCATAGCGATTTATTAGTTCGAACCATAAGCGCTTGTTAACCAGTGCTTAAAGTAATTTTCGCCGGTTGGATTAACCCAAGCAGGATCGAACTAATAATTGCCTCATTTTCAGTTAGTAATGAATTTATGCATTTTTTTTCGTTTTCATGAGAAAGCATCATGAAAACGAAAAAGCCTTGAATTTGAGCTCCTTTCGAAGAAAGGGTTCGAACTTCAAGGCTTTTTGCCGTTTAAGTAGCGGGGAGCAGGATCGAACTGCCGACCTCAGGGTTATGAATCCTGCGCTCTAACCATCTGAGCTACCCCGCCGGGTTTATATTTACTAAATAACGTAAATACAGATGTGGTTATTTTTAAGAGCTGCAAATATAGGATAAATATACATTCTAATAAAAATAAATGTGAAAAAACATTTAAAGCCCTATAGCACAGTAAAATTAAATGAATTGAATGGGTTTTAGTTTGGCTCTACCTGGCTGATTTGGGCTTGTTTTTGTTTGTACGGATATGTGAAACCTTATTATGCTAATGGATTACAAGTACGATGGCTTTAATATTACTAAGAAAGGTAATTCAGTTGGCGAATGAGTATGGCCATTCGACTCTGATACCATTGACAGTCCCAATAGAAGAATCATCATCTCGACTGAAGCGCAGCAAAATGGAGAGATCTTTAAATAGATTTAGCTTCGCTGAGCACTGCGTGGTTGTCGCTACGTTGCACTCCGCTCGAAATGACGACTCCGAGGGGGCTGCACTAATATTGATTTTATGAAATAAATTAACCCTTAGGGTGACAGCCGATTTAGAGTTAGGAGGCAGTTAACCGATTTAAACAATTAACCCAATAACCAACTATTAAATCCGTTAAATTGGGTAAATAATCAAAAAAATGATAAGAGTTGCAGATATAGAATAAAATACCTTTCTTTAGAAAAATAACATTTAAAATAATCCGGAAATTATTCTGGTAGTGTACTAATATGGCAGAAAAGAAAAAATTTACACTAGAGTACGAAGTTAGATCGTCACCAAGAATATTATACAGCTTTATAAGCGAGCCCAACGGTTTGTCGCAATGGTTTGCCGATGATGTGGTTTTCCGCGATCAGGTATATACGTTTACCTGGGATGATGAGCAACTGAAAGCGAAAATGGTTTCGGTTAAGGAAAATAAACTGGTAAAGTTTAAATGGCTGGATGATGAGCCTCAATGTTATTTTGAGATGGAAATTGTACAGGATGAACTAACCAACGATGTAGCCCTCTCGATTACCGATTTTACTACTGATGAACTTCTGGCCGAGAAGAAATTAATCTGGGATAACCAGATCGATTACCTGATTAGTGTTTTGGGTGCATAATATTATCTGCGCATTGTTTACCTTTGTAGGGTGAAAAAACTACATCTTCTATTAATAAAAGCATTCGTAAGACCATTCATTGCAACATTTTTTGTAATGATGTTCATCCTGCTAATGTTTTTTCTGTTTAAATGGATTGATGATCTCATTGGCAAAGGCTTCGAATGGTACACCATTCTGGAGCTGATGTATTATGCCTCGGCAGCCAACGTTTCGATGGCATTGCCACTATCTGTGCTGCTTTCTTCTATCATGACTTTCGGTTCGCTGGGCGAAAATTACGAGCTGGTGGCCATTAAATCAGCTGGTATTTCTTTGCAGAAAGCCATGCGGCCTCTTTTTGTGGTGATTTTAATCCTTACTGTATCGTCGTTTTTCTTTGCCAACTACATGTTGCCCAAAGCCAATCTGAAGTTTGGTTCGCTGCTGTACGATATCCGCAATAAAAAACTATCCTTCCTGATTAAGCCGGGCGTGTTTAACAATGCCATACCGGGTTATGCCATCCGTGTCGATTCGAAAGAAGAAGATGGTACCCTACACAACATTATGATTTACGATCATAAAGAAAACAACGGTATTCCGAAGGTAATTCTGGCCAAAGAAGGCAAGATGGAAAAAACTGCCGATGGTAAGTTTCTAGTGCTGAGCCTTAAAAACGGCGTACAGTACGAAGAGCAGGCGAGCAGCAGCGGGATGTACAACCCGAGGCAGGTTTTCTCGCGCAGGAGGTTTAAAGAAACTGCGCCACGTTTTGATATGTCGTCGTTTGATGGCAATAAAACCGACCCTAACGCATTTGGCAACAGTACCCCGATGTTAAACCTGAAAGGGATTGTGCGCAAACGCGATTCGCTTACCAAGCAGCTCGATACCATACACATGCGTACCATCGAGAATTTAACCAGTAATTTTAAGCAGTTTAATGTTACTAAAGGTTACACCAAAATAAAGGCTGCACCCGCTAAAATAGATGATGTGGTGCTGAAGAGTATTCCCAACGGATCGCGCAAGCAGGCCCTTGATAATGCCACGAATGTGGTAGCCAATATTATGCAGCACGTACCCAACTGGGCACCACGCCAAACCGATTTAACCGGCGAAATTATTTTCACCACGGTAGAGTACCAGCGTAAGTTTACCCTTGCGGCATCTTGTATCCTGCTATTCTTTATCGGGGCACCACTGGGAGCCATTATCAGAAAAGGAGGGATGGGATTACCTGTTGTAGTAGCCATTTCGTTCTTCCTGGTGTACCACATTATTACCACTGTTGCAGAGAAATCGGCAAGGGAGGGTAACCTGAACCCGATAGTGGGGATGTGGATGGCCATGATTGTGCTGTCGCCACTGGCTGCATTTTTAACCTATAAGGCCACGGTTGATTCGGCACTTTTTGATGTAAATTATTACAAGCAGATGCTGCTTAAAGTGTTTAAAAAGAAGGAAAAGTAGCCCCCATTTCCTTTACTTACAAATGATATTTTAATCCAAAAATTGCTTAATAAGGTTGTACATTTGTACAAGTTAACGCTGCAGCATAAAAACTTGTTTAGAGATAATTAGCCGCGTTTTCCTCCATAATGCTATATAAAATGCAAACGAAATTAAACACAATAGAAGAAGCTGTCGCAGATATAAAAGCTGGTAAAGTAATTATTGTTGTCGACGATGAGAATAGAGAGAATGAAGGTGATTTCTTAACGGCTGCCGAAAATGCAACACCAGAGGTAATCAATTTTATGGCTACTTATGGTCGTGGTTTAATCTGCGCACCATTAACTGAAGAGCGTTGTAAAGAGCTTAACCTCGATTTAATGGTTGGTAAAAATACAGCTGCTTACGAAACCAATTTTACAGTTTCGGTAGATTTGGTTGGGCATGGTTGTACCACAGGTATTTCGGCCAGCGACCGTTCTAAAACCATGTTGGCATTGGTTGATCCTAAAACCGATCCGGCAGAATTGGGCAGGCCAGGACATATTTTTCCTTTAATTGCCAAAGATGGTGGCGTAATTCGCAGGGCAGGTCATACCGAAGCTGCAGTAGATTTAGCCCGTTTGGCTGGTATGAAACCTGCTGGTTTATTGGTCGAAATTTTAAAAGAAGATGGCGAAATGGCGCGTCTTCCCGATTTATTTAAAATTGCCGAGCAGCACCAGTTAAAAATTATATCAATTGAAGATCTGATTGCTTACCGTTTAAATTTAGATAGCCTGATTAAACAGGAAGTGAGCATTGCTCTGCCTACTGCCTGGGGCGATTTTAAAATGACGGCTTATACGCAACTGGATAATAATGCTACTCACTTAGCCATTTCAAAAGGCGAGTGGACTGCCGATGAACCTATTTTAGCACGTGTACACAGCTCTTGCGTTACCGGTGATATTTTCGGCTCGTGCCGTTGCGATTGCGGTCCGCAGTTGCATAAAGCTTTAGAGATGATCGAAAAAGAAGGTAAAGGTATTGTAGTTTACATGAACCAGGAGGGTAGAGGTATTGGACTTATTAATAAACTGCGTTCTTATAACTTACAGGATGCTGGTTTTGACACTGTTGAAGCCAACATTAAACTTGGTTTTAAAGGTGATGAACGCGATTACGGTGTAGGTGCACAGATATTAAGATCGGAAGGTGTAACCAAAATGCGCCTGATGAGTAACAACCCAACTAAAAGGGCTGGTTTAATTGGCTATGGTTTGGAAGTGGTAGAAAACATTCCAATCGAAATTGCCAGTAACGTACACAATGAGCGTTATCTAACCACCAAAAGAGATAAAATGGGCCATTCTATCATGAAAGGATAGTCTGGTTGGCTTTGGCTGCTCTCAGTTTTAATTATTAGAATTGATTGTGGTTAAATGAAAATCATGGAAAAGGCTGGCATATATTGCCGGCCTTTTTTGGGGATATGCTCAGTGTGTGATTAGCTTAGCGTTTTTAACGCTTTCTTAATACGATAAAATCGTAGTGCTATTGCTGCACGCGTTAGAAACGCGCGCAAGCGGATCTGAACTAAGAGATGCTTCACTGCGTTCAGCATGACAATTTTGTTTTAGTATGAGATGGGGCTATAGCTTTTTTGCCCTGTTTTATTTTGCCCGGCTATTAAACCATCAACTAATGGGCCATCAACTAAAAACCTACCTCCGCTGGTTTCCCTTGGTTTGATTAATAATCACATCTTTATTGAGCGATTTATTGGTTTTAACAGGCGCTTCGCTTTGTTTTCTTTTTAAATTGCGGCGATAAGAACCCGAAATTTTCTGGATAAACTCTTTAAACGTATCAAACTGCTGGGTGTATACCAAACCAAACGAAGTTACGTTCGCCGTTGGACTAATACCGCTGTTTAAGAAAATACTTTGTTGTGTAGGTGGTTTATTAGCCGCTTTGATGGTTAAGCTTCCATCTTTTTTAATCAGGAATACCGCTTCAACTTCCCTACCAACGTTGTCTTTACCAAAATCGATGATGGTAAAATCGTTTACGCTGTTACGGTCAACAATACCCGCATTAATAATCAGGCGGTCGTTAAAGAATTTAAATGATGCATTGGCCTCACTTAATGAGCGTACGTTCAGATCGACAAAATTTAAGTTTAAAGAAGAAAGTACATTGTTAAACTGGTTAAATACCAGTTCGGTTGCTGTGCTTGTTGCGGTTGAACTTAACTGGTTTCCAATTGACTGGCCACCGTTTCCAGGGGCAAAACTTCTTCTGATAATTAAACTGAAAGCTTGCAAGTTCAAGTTGTTCTGGTCGCTGAAATAGGTTTGCAACTCCTCTTTAATAGAAGGCTGCGCGGGGAAATTGATATCGAGTTTAATCTCCGGTTTTAATAGAAGACCTGTTAAACCCATTTCTACCTCCGTATTTACCCTTTGGTTGGCATTGCTGCTCGCATCGCGGTTAGCTGCTTTATACAAATCGTTTAAACTTGCCCTAAGTGCATAAACAGCTTTCAGGTTAATTTGTGCTGCAGTAGGGTTACCTGTCCAGCGGATGGTACCGCCCTGTCTGATTTCAAATTTCTTGTTAATTACTTCCTGTGCCGTAAAATCGAAACTTCCGGTTTCAATAATATAATCGCCCGACATTTCGAAATCGCCAAAACTGTTGATGTTCAGGTTAAGTTCTGCATTACCCTTACCACTTAAATTGCCCAGTGTGGTAAAAATGTTGGCTGTGGTATTTGGGTCGATAGTTAATTTAAAGGTTAGTGTTAAACCATCGAAATTGGTTGTTTTCTTAACTGCTACTGTAGAATCGCGGCTTACAAAATTAATGAAATCTTTATCCGATATCGTTTCAGAACTGTTTAAAGGCAAATTGAAAACCGTTCCTTTCTCTGTTTTTGCCTTAATATCGATTTTCATTTTATTGGTAGGCCCGGTAAATGTAAATACACCGGTGCCGTAAGCACGGCCATAATAAATCGAGTTATCTTTTGCTGTAGTATTTAAGGCCATTAAGCTGTTGGCGGTTACCTTAACATCTAAGGTAGGGTAGTTAATGTTGTTCAGGTCCACTGTGCCTTTTGCGATGGCTTCATGCCCTTCTAAATCGGCCAGTTTAAATTCTTCTCCCAAATCAATAACACTATTGCTTACCTGAACTTCATCGGTAATTACATAAGTGGTTTTGAGGTAATTTACCATTAACTGCCCTTTATCTAAGGCCACTGTACCGTTGATTTGTGGTTTGTCGAATTTACCCTTAACTGTTAAATCGGCAGAAATATTTCCCCTTAAATTAGATACCAGTTGCTTTACAAAAGGTTCTAAAATAGTGAGTTTACTTTCGTCCATTTTTACCGCCAGATCAATTTCTTTCTCTTTCAGGTCGAGGTTTCCGGTTAGCTTAAATGTTTCCGAATTTTCGGCCACGATACGGGTAAACACATCGATTTTATTGGTGGCGTTATTGTATGATGAGGTATCGGTAAGGGTACCTATATAAATATCGTTAAAGTTCAGCGAATCTATTTTCAGGTCGTCGGTTACACGCGGAGCTTTAAGTATGCCGTACAAATTGGTTTTTCCGTTAGCATTGCCGCCCAGTTTAATGCCCGCACCTTTGGTAAAAGGGTTAAGGGTTTTGAGGTTGAAATCTTTAAAGCCTACGGTAATGAGGTCTTTCGGGTCTTCCGAAATCAATCCGTCAATGGTTAATTGTTGTGCTCCGTTAGTGAGATCGAAATTGGTGATCTCCGTTTTGCCATTATTGAGCACAATACGCACCTTCTCTTGTATGCGCCATTCTTCGTTATTGATTTTTAGAATAGAAGGCAGCACACTCAAACGGGCGGTTGTATCCTGGTTTTTGGTAAACTCTACCAAGCCGTTTAAATCGAGCTGGTTGTCTTCGTCGGCGTTCGACATTTTAACGTTGAAGGCCAGACTATCATTACGCAGGATATTGGAAACGTTTACATCTTTAATGTATAAACTGTCGTTAAGCTGCACGCGATCGGAAGTAACAATCAGTTGAAGCTGCTGAGGGGTAGTGTTTTCATCGATAATGATATTGTTTACCACAACACCATTATATTTCAGTTTTTTAACAAAACCGTTCAGTACCGCTGTGTTGTTTCGCGAGTCGAAATCGCCGTTAAAGGTAGCTCCTTCCTCCAGTTCAAGACCAGGGATGAAAATCTGCGCAATAGGCTCGAACTTTTTAATGAGCAGTTTAAACTTGAAGATTTGGTTCTTGTACTTAAAAATGTCGGCCTTTAATGATGGAATATAAGTTTTGGCAATGGCCTTGTAATATGATACAATTGAGTTTAGATCATATTCACCCTGAATGCCCGCGTCCAGAATGTCGGAACGGATATCGAGCACGCGGTTGGCACCGGTTCCGTTGGCGGTTAACTGTACCGAATCGACACTGTAGACACCTTTAGGGTTTTGCAACCTAACTTCTTCAATTAATAATTTACCCGAAATGTTATTCAGGTTGGTGCCCGAGAAATTGGTTTTAAATTTCGCATCTACCATCAGCGAATCTTTCAGCAGCTTTAGGGCTTTTAAACGCGCCTTCGAAATGGTAGCGTTGAAGTTAAATACAGGTAATTTAGGATTAAGGTTTACACCACCATCAAAAACCAGTTTTACGTTCTTGTCATTTATACTCAGTTTACCGTCGAAATATTTTTTATCAAAAGTACCGTCGATTTTTACATTGTGGTAGCGGTAATTATTAAAGTCGATATAATCTACATCACCGTTTATTTTTTCAGTCAGGTTTTTGAGTTCTGTTCCACGGCCTTTTACGTATAAGGAAGAGCTGATACGCCCCAGGCTTTTCTCATCAACCAGGTTGCCCAGGTTAAAATCGTAACTCTTAACGTTTCCGGTGTAGGTTGGAACATCATTTTTATCGATCTTCATGTTTACATCCGAAACCAGGCGACCGAGCTTGGTTTTAAACTCGCCATAGGCAATAAAATCGTTCTGAAAACCAGTGAAACTCCCGTTAAAGTTGATGTTGCCAAACTTATTTACTACAGTTGGTACAATTTGCTTCTTGCTGTTGGTAATACCCGCCAGTACTTCATCCAGATCGGCCTTGTTGGTGCCTGCCATTTCGATGTTCAGGTCCATAAAGGTTTCTTTCCACTTTGGTAGTCCCTTTAGTATAAAATCTCCTTTAATGTAAGTGGCTTTTCCTGTCTTTATCGAAAGTTTTCTGGCGCGGAGGTTGTTTACCAATCCTGTAATTTGTCCGTCAACATCCAGATCGAGTTTCATGGTACTCAGCTCTGGTGCAAAAAAAGCAACGTCTCTTGAGGTAATGTGGCTATCTTTAAAAATAGCCTTCATGCGTACATTATCTACGTAGTGGTTAAAATCCCTGTAGGTTTTAAACCGCATCTGGTAGTAATTGGTTAAGCGGCTTTGATTGGTTTCGAGCAAAAGGTTTTTTAGCTCAATTGCATTACTATCAATTGTGGTTTGGGCAGTCAGGTTTTTAAGGTAAAAGCCGCTTCTTTCTTTCAGCGTTAAATTTTTGATATTCGTTTTAACCAAATGGTTTTTGGTGTCGAGCCCTTCAAAAATACCACTAAGCTCTTTAACGTCTACGTTTTCGAAATTTACACTCTTGCCCAGGGTAGTATCTTTAGCTGCGAAATTTTTATATCTGAAGGCAAACTTGTTTAAAATGATGCGGCCCAGTTTAATATCGTAAGGCTTGCTTTTCTTTTTCTTTACAGTAGGTTTACCAGAATCGAAGTAGTTTATAATGAAATCGAGGTTAGAAGACTTATCTTTGAAATCCTTTAGGAAAAAGCGGCCATTGTTGATTTGGACTGTGCTGATATCGATAATCCGTTTGTCAATAGATAACTGGTTAATATCAACCATAAATTGAGGGGTACTCAATAAAGTGTCTTTTTGAAGGTCGAGTACCAACAAATCTTCTAAAACGATAGATTTGAAAGGCTTGATGTAAAGACTCTTAATTGATATGGTGGTTTTAAGCTCTTTTGATAGGTATGCGGCAGCTTTCTGCGCAAAATAAGTTTGAACAGGCTTAAATTGTAACGAAAAAATAAGAAGCGCAAGCAGCAAAATTATTGATGCAATTACCCAAAGGAGTATTTTAAATAGTTTTTTAATAATTTTGCAGCTTAAATATTAATAATTTGTCTGTTATACTTGCTATCGAGTCCTCTTGCGATGATACTTCAGTTGCTATTTGTAACAACGGCAAAATTACTGCCAATGTTATTGCAAACCAAACAATTCATCAAAATTATGGTGGTGTAATCCCTGAATTAGCTTCGAGGGTACATCAACAAAATATTGTGCCCGCTGTGCAGCAGGCTTTAATCAATGCCAATGTTACAAAACAGGACATTACTGCCGTAGCTTTTACCCGTGGTCCAGGCCTTTTGGGTTCGCTTTTGGTTGGTGTTTCCTTTGCAAAGTCGTTCGCATTAGCCTTAAATATACCTTTAATTTCTGTCAATCACATGCATGCGCATATATTGGCGCATTTTATCGATGATCCTAAACCGAGTTTCCCTTTCTTGTGTTTAACCGTTTCGGGCGGGCATACACAGATCGTGCTGGTAAAGGATTATTTTGACATGGAAATTGTTGGCGAAACGCTGGATGATGCTGCCGGAGAAGCTTTCGATAAAACCGCTAAGCTGCTGGCCTTGCCATATCCTGGTGGACCGTTAATTGATAAACATGCTAAACTGGGTAATCCGCTGGCATTTAAATTTGCCGAGCCGCAAATACCGGAGTTGAATTTTAGCTTCAGTGGTTTTAAAACTTCTATCTTGTATTTTATCAGGAAACAGGAAAAGGAGAATCCTGATTTTATTGCCGAGCATTTGGATGATATCTGCGCGTCGGTACAGCACAGTATTGTACAGATTTTATTGAACAAGTTAAAGAAAGCGGCAAAACAGTACGGCATTAACGAAATTGCTATTGCAGGTGGTGTTTCGGCAAACTCGGGCTTGCGCAATGGTTTACAGGAAACGGCTGATGAGTTAGGCTGGAAAGTTTATGTGCCGGCATTTCAGTATTGTACCGATAATGCTGGTATGATTGCCATTGCAGGTTACCATAAGTTTTTGGCAAATGATTTTGTAGGACAGGAAGTATCGCCAATGGCGAGGATGGAATTTTAGAGGGGCATTGTTGGTTAACTGGTTAATTGTTTAAATCGGTTAACTGATTCGTAACTGCAAAGTGCCAATTGCAAATTGTTTATTGTTAACTGCAAACTGCCAACTGACTTTGTATCTTTGTGGTTAAATAAGAATAGCATAATTAAGAAGGGTAATTTAAATTACCAATTAAATATTCCGACTTCAGACCTCTGACTTCGGACTAATAAAACTATATGAGTGGAGCATCGTTAATATTTTGGATTGTTTGTGCGGTACCGTTAATTGGTCTTTTATACTGGTTAATCAGGAAGGATAAAAATAAACTTAAAGGCAGCTGGGGGGTAATTATACTTGGTGCTTTGGTTATTGCTGCATTACTGGTTATTGTTTATGTAACCAAAGATTTCAATGCTATTTTTAGTCAAAACTAAGCAAGGCATTCCTAAACCTTAATCCTTTAAAAAAAATGGCCTCCCGAACATGATTTGGGAGGCCATTTTTATGTTTTATTGAAGTGCCGGATGGCTTATTCTTCTACGAGTTTATCGCCGGTTACTTCGGCTTTAATTTTAGTTTCTAATTCTTCGGCTAACTCAGGGTTATCGCTCAACAACTGTTTTACTGCATCCCTGCCTTGTCCTAATTTGGTATCGCCGTACGAGAACCATGAACCTGCTTTTTTGATGATGCCAAAGTCTACACCCAAATCGATGATCTCACCGTTTTTAGAGATACCTTCGCCAAACATTACATCGAATTCTGCAATACGGAAAGGAGGCGCTACTTTATTTTTAACAATTTTAACTTTAACGCGGTTACCAGAAACTTCGTCAGAATCTTTAATCTGTGAGATACGACGGATATCTAAACGTACTGATGCGTAGAATTTCAAAGCGTTACCACCGGTAGTAGTTTCAGGGTTACCGAACATTACACCGATTTTATCACGTAACTGGTTGATGAAAATACAGCAACATCCTGTTTTGGCAATTGTTCCGGTTAATTTACGCAAAGCCTGACTCATTAAACGGGCATGTAAACCCATTTTACTGTCGCCCATTTCGCCTTCAATCTCGCTTTTAGGAACCAATGCAGCTACAGAGTCAATTACAATTACATCAATAGCGCCCGAACGGATCAGGTTGTCAGCAATTTCAAGTGCCTGCTCACCATTATCTGGTTGAGAGATTAAAAGGTTATCGGTATCTACACCTAATTTTTTTGCATAGAACTGATCGAAAGCATGCTCTGCATCGATAAATGCAGCAATACCACCTTTTTTCTGTGCTTCGGCAATAATATGGGTTGCTAAAGTGGTTTTACCAGAAGATTCCGGGCCATAAATTTCAATTACGCGACCTTTTGGAATACCGCCAATACCTAAAGCGATATCTAAACTGATTGATCCCGTTGAAATAAATTCTATGGCTTCAACGGCAGTATCGCCAAGTTTCATGATGGTGCCTTTACCATACGATTTTTCGAGCTTGTCTAAAGTAAGCTGAAGGGCTTTTAATTTATCTGGATTTGCGTTGCTCATTTCTTTTTTCATTACGGCGTAAATATAATCGATTATCGGCTAATATACTTGAATGTTGATATTTAAAATACTAATATATTTAGCTAAGGTAAATGTTTTTTGGCTAATGTCAATAGTAAATTGAAAATAATTTTTAAGCTTTTAGTTTGTCTCTTTCATTTTGGTCGGTTAGTCGTTCAAAATACCTGCACATGTAGGTGATTTCACAAACATCACATTTAGGGCTCCTGGCTACACAAACATAGCGTCCGTGCAGGATTAGCCAGTGATGGGCAATGTGGATATCGTGCTCAGGGAGGTTTTTAACGAGGTCTTTTTCTACCGCAAGCGGGGTTTTACCGTTGGTTAAGCCTAAACGGTTAGCCACCCGAAAAAC
This sequence comes from Pedobacter ghigonis, assembly GCF_903166585.1. Lineage (GTDB taxonomy): Bacteria > Bacteroidota > Bacteroidia > Sphingobacteriales > Sphingobacteriaceae > Pedobacter > Pedobacter ghigonis. The sequence goes on along the minus strand of NZ_CAESCM010000001.1, from coordinate 713,490 downwards.
ATGTGTGTCTACTGCCATAGCCGGTGCATTATAAATCACCGATGCAATTACATTAGCGGTTTTGCGGCCAACGCCAGGCATTTTCTGCAAGTCATCAACGCCCGACGGTACTACATCGTTAAAATCATTCAGCAACATGTTGGCCATACCCACCAGGTGTTTGGCTTTGTTGTTCGGGTAACTGATGCTTCTGATGTAATCGAAAACAATATCAGGTGTAGCTTCTGCCAGTGCTTTGGCATTGGGAAAACGTTGAAACAGAGCAGGGGTAACCATATTTACCCGCTTATCGGTACATTGTGCAGAGAGGATCACAGCAACTAAAAGCTGGTACGGATTGTTGTAATGCAATTCGGTTTCGGCATCTGGCTGCTTGGCCGAAAAATGTTCTACAAAAAGTTTATAACGTTCTTTTTTAAGCATTGGCAAATATAAGAGATAAACTTGTTCGATAGCTCATCGGTAACTGCAAACTGTATGAGGTTAACCGGTTAATTGTTTAAATCGGTTAACTGACTCCTAAACCCCCAACTGGCCAACTATCCTCGACTAATCTCCTGTAGTAATTTATCGCACTCGGCGAAAGCATTGTACAAATATTTGTTGCGGTGCTTTTCTCCCTGACCGCTAAATGAAACTGATTTCATAATCAACCCCTGCATCCATTTTTTTGTTTGCAGGCAATACGATTGATCTTCCGTGCGTAAATAATTAAAAGTATTGAAACGGTTGTAGCAGGCCATGTGGTCTTTGAAATCGACCAGGTAAGCAATGCTGCCCAGCACATCGCAGTTGTACCAGTTAAAGGTATGGTTCGGGTCGATCGTTTTTTTACTGCCGATTGCATACATATTCATATCGGTAAGGCAATATTTTACCTGTTCTACAATTTTAACGGCCAGTTCAGGGTCGCTAAGGTGACCGGCTTCAAAGGCATACCTTATCTGTTCTAAGGTGCCTGTAATGGTATCTTTCGACCATATCTCTGTACTGGGTATTTCGAGATAAGTGCTATGCAGGGCTTTAGAAATTTCAATAATCTCGTCGGAAAGAAAATTTGAACTGAATGGTACTTCTATGTTGTTGGCGCTGTTTGCCCAGAAAAACAATTTGAAACTGGTAAGCTCCGGGTATTTGAAAAAATGGAACACCGGGATATCATCAGTAGTGATAGTAATGTGTTTTTGTTTACTGTTTTTAATGGTTTTGAGATTGTCGAGCAAATCTTTAAGGTAGTTAACCATGTTCAGGTCTTCGTTTACGCTCAGATAGCTAAAAGTAACCGACAAAGATTGTTTTGGACTATATATAAAAGGTACATTAAAGCAATCAGACAGTTTAATAATCTGCTGAAAGGTGAGGTTGCTGTCGCCCCTTATTTTTTTGTAAGCCTCATTTGTACTGATGCCCAGTTCCTCGGCTATACTCAGCGCCAGATTCTGATAATCGGGCAAAGCCGCTTTAATGGCTTCGAAGAATAATTCCTGCTGATTCTCCATAAAGATTAATATTTTGGTTTAATGCTCCTGTTTTTAATAATTAAATGGATTATTTCGTAGTGGTAATTTAATGATTATAATTTAATGATGGTAATGTGGATTACTGATTTTCCTTTAATGACATAATTTAATACGGCTGTAATCTTTAAGGTTAATTTGCGTTTACGTCGTGTTTTAGATTTGGTAAACATTTAAAGCTATATCAAATGAAAACAGTAATCTCAAATTTAAAATTCGCTTTATTGCTGGCAATTGTGTTGTGGAGTAATCTGCTTATGGCGCAAAGAAGTGTTGATAATTTCTTAAGCCCCATTGGGTTTGGTTTAGAATTCGGTGCGGCTACACTCGAAAAGCCTTTAATATCTGGTTTTGTCAGCTATAATAAGCCAGAATCGTATCTCAAATTTAAAATATCTTCTGTGTTGCAGGAAACGTATGAAGTGAATGTGAACGGGGAAGAGACAACTGTCCCTGGTTTTTCTGAGGTTGCACTGATACTAGGTAAAAGGATACAGATTAAGCCTAACCACCGTTTAGAGTTTGGTGGCGGAGTAGCCGTAATTGCTGATCTGAAAAAGTACGATCAATCGAATAGTGATAGTACCAGAGATAAGATTATTCAAAAAAATGCTGCGGGGCTTGTTGCTGAAGCGAGGTATATCTTTCGTTTTGTGGATGGCGTAGGCATTGCTCTATCGCTGAATGGTAATGCCAACAGGCAAAAAACTTTTGCTACTGCAGGGGTAGGTTTGGTATTTGGTTCGAGGTTATTTTAACAATATGCGAAAATCTATTTTAACATTGCTGCTTTTGGCGGTTACCACTTTGGTTTTCGCCCAACAAGATACCCTGCATCAAAAACATAAATTTTATTATGGTTTGGGTATTGGTTTTGGACCAGGGAGCGAAAGCGGTACATATGTGGATGTGTATTTATATCTGCAGCGTAAAGCCAATTATCTGGCGCTTAAGTCATCCGTAATGTCAGAATTTCAGATATACAGCTATGAGCCTGCACCAAGTGTTTCAGATTTGACCTTGATTTTAGGTAAAAGCTATACCCTTAATCGTTACGGTAACGTGCAATTGGGAGCTGGTCCTGCTTATACTGAGCGCATCTATCGTGGAGCCTTTTTGTACAATACCTGCAACTCTTTCTTTTGTTTGTTCGGTCGCGATGTATATGAAATTGTGAAACAACGTACCGTTGGCTTATCAGCAGAAGCCAGGTTTAATTTTATGGTCAGCAGCAGGTGGGCGCTCACTTTAGGCCTTAGTGCAAACGTTAATCAGGCCAAAAGCTTTTGTGGTGCCTGTATTGGACTTCGGTATGGGAGGCTTCGTGATCGTGTTGCAAAAAACTAATGCATCACTACAAATTGCTCTTCAGTTTCTTCTTCTTCGGCTGAAGTAGCTTTGGCTACCGGTTTACTGCTATTCCTTTTAATTAACCAGAAAGCGAAGAACGCGCCTACCAGGGCCATAGCAGCGCCAACATAAGCTGGAGAAGTATAATCGAAACCATATACCAGCGGAAGGCCACCAAAGAAAGCACCCAGGGCATTGCCAATGTTAAAGCTTGCCTGACTTGCGGATGCAGCCAGCATTTCGGAACCTTTGGCACTTTGGATCATGAGCATCTGAATGGGAGCAGCCAGAGAAAAGGATACTGCGCCGGTTACAAAAGTCATAATTAAAGCCAATGGCTGACTAGCAGAAACAAAATGCACAATGGTTAAGGTAACTACCATGGTGATTAATAATGCTGCAGATGCTTTTGCCGGCGAAAATTTATCGGCCAGCTTTCCGCCAATGTAATTTCCGAACATCATGCCTAAACCGGCAAGCATTAATATATAGGTTACAGCATTGGCCGAGAAATGGGCAACTTCTGTCATTAATGGCGCTATGTAGCTATACCAGGTAAATAAACCACCTGTTCCGATCGAAATCATGAAAATGATGATCCAGGCATCTCTTTTTTTGAAGAAACTCAATTCTGCTTTTAAATCGCGGTTTTTTGTAGCTTCTAAAGCAGGTAACCAAAGTTTTAAGCTCAATAAAGTAACCAGGCCAACAAATACTACTACGGCAAAAGATATGCGCCACGAGAAGTTATGCCCGATAAAAGTACCCAAAGGTACACCAACGATATTGGCAATGGTTAAGCCCATAAACATCAGCGAAACAGCTTGTGCAGCTTTTCCTTTTTCTGCAATTCTGCTGGCTACTACCGATCCCACGCCGAAAAATGCACCATGAGGTAATCCTGAAAGCAAGCGGGCTATAAATAAAGTATTAAAAGTAGGAGCGAAAGCCGAAAATGCATTGAAAACCGTAAACATCACCATTAGTGCAATTAATATCTTTTTTGGTGGATATTTACCTGCAATCATGATCAGTAAAGGTGCGCCAATTACTACACCCAATGCGTAGGCAGAAATTAAATGACCAGCTTCGGGGATGCTCACCCGTAAATCGGTTGCAATATCGGGTAGCAAACCCATCATTACGAATTCTGTGATGCCGATGCCTAAACCGCCTAAAGTGAGTGGGACTAAGTTTTTATTCATTGCGCTTAGTGTTAAAATTACACTATGTAAAGGTAGCGCTTTTTGTATTAAGGGATTGTAAAAATTAAGCCATTTGTAGGAGAGGTAAAAATGGAAGATGGATGAGGTAAGATGGGAGAAGTAGCATGGCAGATGGAAAAGGTAAGGGACTTGGAACTACCCGTCATCCATTCTACATCATCCATTATCCATAAAAAAAGGTTGCCCCACCCTGTGGAACAACCTTTTTAACTAGTGTAAATTTTATAACGACCTGCTGTAGGCTAAAATCTTGTTGATGGTTTCATCTTGGGGATTTTTAACCAGTATATCTAACTTACTTTTGATCTGATCATAAAATAAGTCGATTTCTGCGTCAGATTCCATATCCATTTTAGGCTGAAACATGTTCGGGGTTGGTAAATTTACATTGTTTTTTGATGTAGAGGTTTTTGTCATAAGCAAATTGCGATAAGTTTTATAAACTTAACGATAGTTCAGATGCTTTATTTCGACCCCTATAATATTTTATGTAACAATTACATTACCCTTTATAACTCACCTCCTTTGTTTTAAGCATTTTGCGCAGATTGCTCAATGCATAACGCATACGGCCAAGGGCAGTATTGATGCTCACATCGGTTAAATCGGCAATTTCCTTAAAACTTAAGTCGGCGTAATGACGCATTAAGAGTACTTCTTTCTGCTCGTCGGGCAATAAATGGATCATTGCCTTCAAATCTTTATGGGTTTGATCGCGGAGCATCCTGTCTTCTGCACTTTCGTCATAAAAATGTAGCATATTGAATACATCCATTCCATCAGAGCTGGTGATGATGGGTGTTCTTTTTTCTTTCCTGAAATAATCGATAACCAGGTTATGCGCAATACGCATTACCCATGGTAAAAACTTACCTTCCTCGTTATATCTTCCCGATCGCAGGGTGTTAATCACTTTTATAAAAGCATCCTGAAAAATATCCTCCGCCAGATATTGGTCCTTAACCAATAAGTAGATAGAAGTATAAATTTTACTTTTATGCCTTTTTAAAAGTTCCTGCAATCCATTCTCGTTCCCGGCAATATATACCTTTACCAGGTCCTGATCATTATATGATTGTAAATTCATAGGTTTACCTACACTAAATCCCGTACTGTTTGCTAAAAATTAATTTGTAGATGTATAATTTCTATAGCTTCTCTCCTATGTTTTTTGAAATGTGTTAGTTTGGTTCTGAGGTTGTTAATGTTCAAAGAAAGTTATTTTTTTATCAAAAAGCAAAAAATAAAATGTTAAAAAATAAATTAACCATCTCAGTACCCTATTTTTGTATCTTCTTAAAACCCAAATTACTTTGTTGGGTTTATACCTTTATATCCTTTACAATACATGAGCAAAAAAGAGGCCGAAAAAGATCCGCATAGAAATATTATTATAAAAGGTGCCCGTGTGCACAATCTTAAAAACATCGATGTGGCCATTCCAAAAAATAAACTGGTGGTGGTAACAGGCATGTCGGGCTCGGGTAAATCTTCGCTCGCATTCGATACTTTGTATGCTGAAGGGCAACGCCGGTATGTAGAAAGTTTATCATCTTACGCGCGCCAGTTTATGGGCCGGATGAATAAGCCCGATGTAGATTATATTAAAGGTATAGCACCAGCCATTGCCATCGAACAGAAGGTAATTACTTCAAACCCACGTTCAACGGTAGGTACCTCGACCGAGATTTACGACTACCTGAAGCTGCTTTTTTCGCGGATTGGTAAAACCATTTCTCCGGTTTCGGGCAGGGAGGTAAAAAAAGATTCGGTAAGCACCGTGGTAGATTATGTAAATGCCATGCCCGAAGATACTACGGTAACCATTTTCTGCCCACTTTATCCGCATAATAACCGCACCATTAAAGAAGAGCTGGCTATTTTATTGCAAAAAGGTTTTTTAAGGGTACGTTTCAACGATAAAATTGAAAAGATAGAAGGCATTTTAGATGATGCCGGTTTTAAGGATGTTGAACTAACTGACGATAAAACCGTTCAGATTCTGATTGACCGGATTGTAACCAACCAGGAAGAAGAAACTTTAAGCCGTCTGGCCGATTCGGCACAAACTGCCTTTTTTGAAGGTAAGGGCGATTGTTATGTAGAAGCCGAAGGCGAAACCAAACATTTTAGCGATCGCTTTGAACTTGATGGTATCCGTTTTGAAGAACCTACACCAAACTTTTTCTCTTTCAACAATCCTTACGGTGCCTGTAAACGCTGCGAAGGTTATGGAAATGTAATCGGGATTGATGAAGATCTGGTTATTCCGGATAAGAGCAAAAGTGTTTACGACAACGCCATCGCCCCATGGCGTGGCGAAAAAATGGGTGTTTGGCTACAAAATTTTGTAAAAGCCGCTCCTAAATTCGATTTCCCGATACACCGGCCCTATAGCGCTTTAACCGCAAAGGAGCAGCAGGTATTGTGGACGGGTAATAAATATTTTGAAGGATTGGATGCTTTTTTCAAAGAACTGGAAGAGCAAACTTATAAAATACAGTACCGGGTAATGCTATCGCGCTACCGCGGAAAAACAACCTGCCCTGATTGTAAGGGTTCGCGTCTGCGTAAAGATGCATCGTATGTTAAGATTGCAGAAAAATCGATTATCGATGTGGTTTTAATGCCGCTTTCAAAAGCCCTGGTTTTCTTTAACGAATTAAAATTAAGTGTAAACGATGCCAAAATAGCGAAACGTTTATTGGCCGAAATCGATAACCGTTTCCTGTATCTCAACAATGTTGGTTTGGGCTACCTCACCTTAAACCGTTTGTCGAATACCTTATCGGGCGGAGAATCGCAAAGGATAAACCTGGCAACTTCTTTGGGTAGTAGTTTGGTGGGGTCTATTTATGTGCTGGATGAACCGAGCATTGGTTTACACCCACGCGATACCAATAAATTAATTGAGGTTTTAATCTCGCTAAGAAATGTTGGCAATACTGTTTTAGTGGTAGAGCACGAAGAAGAGATGATGCGTGCAGCCGATCATATTATTGATATTGGTCCGGAGGCAGGTACACATGGAGGTAATCTGGTATTTAGCGGCGATTACGAAGCGATTTTAAAAGATAAAAACAGTTTAACAGGGCGCTATCTTGCAGGTTTGGAGAAAATCGCCATTCCTACACAGCGTCGCAAATGGAAAGACCATGTCCTGATTAAGGGCGCAAGGGAAAACAACCTGAAAAATATCGACGTTAAATTCCCGTTGGGCGTATTTACCGCTGTTAGCGGGGTTTCGGGCTCCGGAAAAACCAGTTTGGTTAAGAAGATTTTATATCCAGCGTTACAAAAAGCTATCGGAAATTATGCGGGTGAACAAACAGGCGCTTACGATGGTATTTTTGGTAATTACGATCTGGTAAGTGCTGTTGAATTGGTAGATCAAAACCCGATTGGCCGTTCGAGCCGTTCAAACCCGGTTACTTATGTGAAGGCCTGGGATGATATCCGTGCCTTGTTTTCGGGACTGGCTGCTGCAAAAGCCGCCGGACTTAAACCTGCAGCTTTCTCCTTTAACGTAGAAGGTGGCCGTTGCGATGTTTGTCAGGGTGAAGGTGAGGTGAAGATCGAAATGCAGTTCATGGCCGATATTTATCTGCCTTGCGAGGCTTGTAACGGTAAACGCTTTAAACAGCAGGTATTAGATGTAACCTATAAAGAAAAGAATGTTTCGGAAATTTTAGACATGACCATTGATGAAGCGGTTGATTTCTTTAAAGACGAACAAAAGATCCTGAATAAGTTGAATCCATTGGTTGATGTTGGTTTGGGTTATGTACACCTGGGGCAATCGTCAAACACTTTATCGGGTGGTGAGGCGCAGCGGATTAAGCTGGCTTCGTTCCTGATTAAGGGGAATAATGCCAATAAAACGGTATTTATTTTTGATGAGCCAACCACTGGTTTGCATTTCCATGATATTAAAAAACTCTTAAAAGCATTAAATACACTCATTGAACAAGGCAATACCATTTTGGTTATCGAACACAATATGGATATGATTAAATGTGCCGATTGGGTGATCGACATTGGCCCTGAAGGAGGCGATGGCGGCGGAAATGTGGTATTTGAAGGATTACCTGAAGACCTGGTTAAAGTAGAAAAGTCGTACACCGGAAAATATTTGGCTGCGCATTTAAATTTAAATCCATAATTTCGGCAATGCTTTTTCTAACGTTTTTCATAGGCATTATCCTTAACGCTATGGGGTACATCCCTCCTGGCAACATCAATCTCACTGTTGCACAGCTGGCCATCAACAAGGGTATGCGGCAGGTTTGGTATTTCATTTTGTCATTCTCTTGTGTAGAGGTGTTTTTTACTTTCGGCATGATGCGCTTTGCCAGATGGGCCATGAGCGATATCAACCCGAATGAGGCAGTTAGCGAAGTACGCCTGAGTACTTTGGTAGATTGCTTTATGATTGTGATGTTCCTGGTAATGGGTACAATTACCTGGAGAAACCGGAAAAAAGTGCCTAAAACCAGTAATAAAAAGGAAGATAAACGGAGTGGCAGTGTGCTTTACGGATTGATTTTAGGGGTATTAAATCCTGTTCAGATTCCATTCTGGTTATTTTTTGGTAACTACGTTATTCTACACCAGTGGATTGAAACGGACTACCTTTCGCTGGTGATTTTTAGTTTGGGTTCGGGTGTGGGCTCTACACTTGCACTTTATTTGTATGCACACTTTGCTACTTACATTCAGGAAAAATTTGCACTGAGCAGCTTAATTATTAATAAATCTATTGCCATATTTTTATTTGCACTGGCTGGATACTTAATGGTTAAACAAGCGATTGTTATTTTTTAAGATAAACTATGGTCTGCTAAACGCAGACCTTTTTTTTTGCTAGAGCTTAGTCACGGAGTCACGGTATACGCGGATTGTTTTTATAGGCTGGAAAATTCCTCGGCGAAATTTGTAGCCATAGCCCTTTGTTATAAAATTGATACAGTAATAGGCTGCGCTTAACCCAAACATAACATTAAATTTATGTTTAAGAAGTCCTGCCAAACTAATATTGGGGCTTTAATACAAAACATATTTCATGCCTATGTCTAACAGACGGTTTTTTCTAAAAAGTGGTCTGGCTGCTGCAGTAGTTGCAGGTTTATCGCCAGTTCTCCCTTCATTCGCTGAAGAAAACAGTATTCCAGCCAGCTCGGGCAAAGCTCCAAAACTTCGTTTTGCAATTGCTTCAGATGGTCATTACGGACAACCGGGAACCGAGTTTAAGTTGCACCACGAGAATATTGTTAAATGGCTTAACCAGTCGCATGAGCAAAACCCGCTGGATTTTGTAATTATCAACGGCGATCTGGTGCATGATAGGCCTGAATTGCTTAAGGAAGTTAAAAAAGATTATTATGATCGTTTAAAAGTTCCCTTTTATGCCGTTCCTGGTAATCACGACCATGCCGATACGCAACTTTGGAAATCGGTTTTTGGTTATGAAGATAACTTTGCTTTCGAAAAAAACGGTGTTGGTTTTGTTTTGGCGAATACATCCGATACTAAGGGAACATACCTGTGCCCGAACAACGATTTTTTAAAACGGGAACTGGATAAGTTTAAAGATTTAAAAACAGTGTTTGTAGTATTGCACATTCCACCACATTTTTGGGTGCCAGAGAGTCCTTTTGTAGAATGTCCAGATACGATTAAACTGTTGCACAGCTATGCCAATGTAAAGGCGGTATTTCATGGGCACGACCATAGCTTAGATGCCGTTTTTTATACCAATAAGCTGCCACATTTTTTCGATGCACATATCGGTGGCAATTGGGGTACGGCTTATAAAGGTTACCGGATTGTAGAGGTTGATGGAAATGATCAGATCAAAACTTTTCAGGTGAACGCAAGTGGATCGCCGTTATTGAATGAAACCAAATTATAAAGCTTCGGCATCTTAAAATGAAAAAAATATTCTTTGCAGCAATTCTTGCTGCATTTGCACTTCAGGGCTCGGCTCAGAATCAGGCAGCCGTTAATCCGGCATTAAAAACAGGTAGCGACGCGGCACAACCTTTTTTATTTACTATAAATACACTTACAGCCGAAAATCCGCGCTGGAATATCCATTATTCTGGTAGTTATGGCGAACGTACCAACGGACAGTTTGGTTATGATGGTTTAGGACAGCAATTTGGCGTAAAAGGTTATTTAGGTAGCCGCTTAACACTCTATGCTACTGCAGCCCTGGGTTTTGCCAATGGCGGGGGAGTTGCTTCAGCAGAACAGGCCGAGGTAATCAGAGATTTAATCGGTGGCAAGGGCATTTCAGGCTTTAGGTTGGGTGCAGGTTTGGGCTTAAGCCGCGACTGGTCTAATACCGGATCGGCCATAAGCCGGATTACGGCTGCATTCGATCGTACCAACTGGCGGATGGCTGGTAATTTGCGATTTGAAAAAGCCTTTGATAAAACCCGGGATAAGCTCGATTTTATCACCAGCATCGGTTTTCAACACCGTGTTTCAAATGTATTATACTTAGGTTTCGAAGCCCTTGGGCAAGATTTGGAAGGTTTCTGGGAAAAAGATGAAGCAGAAGGAGGGGCGAAATTGTTAATTGGTCCATCCATTAATCTTGAACCCAACCACAGTAAACTTTCGTTTTCTATTTCCGGAGGCCCGGTATTTTATGCTACTCGGAGCCAGGTTACCTCGCCTGCAGCGATACGCGAAATAGGCAACGTAGCCTCAGGCAACGGCTATAGCATCAGGGCTTTGGTTAATTTTAATCTCCACCGGTAATTTTTCCTATTCATAAAACAATGAAAAAATCATATATCCTTATTCTTTTTACCTTTTTGCTGGTACAAAAAGGCTTTGCGCAATGGCCCGGTAAAAACGAAACCACGCAACAGATTTTACTGCCCAATGGCTGGAAATTAAGTCCCGCGGGACATGCTGTACAACTGGGTGATTTACCTTTAAACATGCAGCTAAGTGCTTCTGGTAAATATCTGGCCATTACCAATAATGGTCAGAGTACACAATCGCTCCAGCTGATCGATCCCAAAACCGAACAAATTATCGACGAGAAGGTACTGGCTAAATCATGGTACGGAATTGCCTTCAGTAAAGATGAAAAACACCTGTATGCCTCGGGCGGTAACGACAACTGGATTCTGGATTTCAATATTGTAAACAATAAGCTGGGCAAAAGCGATACGATTGTTCTGGGCGCGGTATGGCCAAAGGGCAAAATATGCCCTGCCGGAATTGTAGTAAACAAAAATAACAGCAAACTATTCACTGTTACCAAAGAAGACAGCGCATTGTATATTATCGACCTGGCAGCGAAAAAAATACTAAAGCGCGTTCAGCTCCCGGCCATTGCCTACAGCTGCGCATTGGCAGCCGATGAACGTAAATTGTATGTTTCGCTTTGGGGTGGAAAAGCGGTGGCCGTTGTTGATTTGTTAACTGAAAGCATTAGCCAGAACATCCCGGTTGGCGATCATCCAAATGAGCTTTTGCTCAACAAAAAGGGGAATATTCTGTATATTGCCAATGCAAACGACAATACGGTTTCGGTAGTTAATACGCTTACCAATAAAGTAATCGAAACCATTTCTACAACACTCTATGCCACACAATTAACCGGTTCGACCACTAATGGCCTGGCTTTGAGCAATAATGAAAAAACCTTATACATTGCCAATGCCGATAACAATTGTCTGGCGGTTTTCGATGTGAGTAGTCCTGGGGTGAGCCAGAGCCAGGGTTTTATACCTGTAGGCTGGTACCCAACCAGTGTTAAGGTTTTAGGTACAAAAATTTTAGTAACCAATGGTAAAGGCAATACTTCTATGGCTAACCCGAAAGGGCCACAACCGGTTTCGAAGGTTGATAACAGCGATTATCATATGGGAAGTACCGCCAATAGCCGGTTGCAGTACATTGCCGGGCTGTTTAAAGGTACTTTATCTTTTATCGAAGCACCAAAACCAGAGCAGTTAAAAATATATACCAAGCAGGTTTATGCCAATACCCCTTTCAACGATAAAAGAACAATAGTGGCTGATGGCGAGGCTGGAAATCCAATTCCGAGAAAGCAAGGTGAAAAATCGCCCATCAAACATGTATTCTACATTATTAAAGAAAACAGGACTTATGATCAGGTTTTAGGTGACATTAAAAAAGGCAATGGTGATTCTACATTAACCCTTTTCGGAAGAAAAGTAACCCCCAACCAGCATGCTTTGGCCGAAAATTATGTGTTGCTTGATAATTTTTATGTCGATGCTGAGGTAAGTGCCGATGGGCACAACTGGAGTATGGCTGCATATGCAACCGATGTGGTAGAAAAAACCTGGCCCACCAGCTACGGTGCCCGGGGTGGCAGTACAACTTTCGAAGGTGGCCGGCCTGTTACGTATCCGAAAGGAGGATTTATCTGGGATTATTGCCAAAGAGCCGGAATAAGTTACCGCAGTTATGGCGAATTTGGTGCGTATAGTAAAGCCAATATTAAATCGTTGCAAGGGCACATGTGTCCGGCTTCTCCGGGCTTTGATATGGATATTAAAGACCAAGTGAGGGTAGATGCTTGGGAGCACGATTTCGATTCGCTACTGGTTGCGGGTGCTGTACCACAGTTTAGTACGTTACGCATTTCTAACGACCATACCAGTGGACAGAAAAAAGGTAAATATTCGCCTCAGGCTGCGGTTGCAGATAACGATTTAGCTGTCGGACGTATTATTGAACATCTTTCGCACAGTAAAGTGTGGAATGAATCTGTTGTATTTATTTTGGAAGATGATGCGCAAAACGGGCCAGACCATGTAGATGCACACCGTTCGCCAGCTTATGTAATTGGTCCTTATGTAAAAAGAAATGCGGTAGTGCATACCATGTATTCTACTTCAGGTTTTTTGCGTACCATGGAGTTGATTTTAGGATTGCCACCCATGAGCCAGTACGATGCTGGGGCCATGCCTTTGTACGAATGCTTTACAGCGAAGCCTGATTTTACACCTTATAACGTATTGCAACCCCTCATCGATTTGGATACTCGTAACGTAGCGGTTAACGAAAGCAGCAGACGATCAGAATTTTTCAATTTTGCAAAAGAAGATTCGGCACCGGATTTAGATTTGAATGAAGTGGTATGGAAATCGGTTAAGGGCGAGCACTCGGTAATGCCAGCACCAAAACGAAGCGCTTTTGTTATTCTCGAAAAGAAGAAAAAAGACGACGATGATTAATGCAAACAAAAAGGCAATTTTCGATGAGAAAATTGCCTTTTTAGTATGATCATGGCTGCCAGGAGTAATCCTAATGCTTTAGCGATCGTTGTAAGATTGCTTCGTTTCTCGCAATGACGATTTATTTATTTACAGTTTCCAATCAGGTCTTTCGAAATGGCAGGTATAACCATAAGGGTTTTTCTGTAAATAATCCTGATGTTCTTCTTCTGCATTCCAGAAATCAGTTTCGGGTACCACTTCAGTTACTACTTTTCCAGGCCATATGCCCGATGCATCCATTTCGGCAATTAGTGTTTTTGCAGTTTCTTCCTGTGCTGCATTGGCAAAAAATATGGCCGAGCGGTAAGAAGTGCCTAAATCATTCCCTTGTCTGTTCCGTGTTGTTGGATCGTGGATCTGGAAAAAATACTCTAGTAATTTACGGTATGATAAAATTGTTGGATCAAAAGTAATTTCAATGCCTTCGGCATGGGTTCCGTGATTCCGGTAAGTAGCATTCGGCACATCACCTCCGGTATATCCAACTACAGTCGAAATTACACCTGGGTAATGGCGAAACAGTTCTTCTACTCCCCAAAAGCAACCGCCAGCAAGAATGGCTTTTTCAGTATTCATATAACTCTCCTTTTTGTATTGAATAAAGATACGGCGAAGATGTGTAAAAGGAAAGTAAATAAGACGGGATGCTGACTATGGGGTCTGCGACGGTCGGTGATGACACCGACCGCTAGGGTTAGCTCTTGATTGTTTTATCTATCCATCGGCGCCTCCACCAACCGAGCGGGTGTTGTGCTATATCTTATCCATAGAGACAGCCAGTACAGTCAGCGCGTTATTTGTTCCAGCTAAAATCCATAAAACTTACATTGTTTTTGCGCGAAGAGCTCACCGCAATACCTTTACCGGCATCATCAGTAAAAGTAAAACCTTCCAGTTCATCGGGTTTATCAGTATCTATTACACTTAAAACCGACTCGCGCCCGGTAGCAATTGATTTTTCCAGATCGAGGAATGTTAACCGCCATTTTCTTCCCTCAACCTGGTTTTGAATCAATACCAATATACCTTTACTTTCTATCCAGTGCAGGTTTTGCACCCATGGCGAGCAGGTAAATTTTTGAACTACCACATCACTTTCGCTGGTTTTGGTGGCTTTGGCTAATGCATGGGGATCTAATAAGCGAACCTTATTGCTCTTGTTACCGTAATCGGCAGTAGCAACATACCATTTGCCTTTGTATTTTACATATTCGGGCCTGGTACCCTGTATGCAGGCATCATCGTCGATTGTTTTTACCAGGTTACCATCCAATGTCCCGGTTCTTAAAAATCCATCCCAGTTAATGCAGTTAATCACCGCTTTCCACAAGGTTCCGGCTTCATTTTGCCTTACCGAATTACCCACAAAAGTAGGTAAGCCTTTACGGTAGGCAATTCCGGTGGGATGCTTGATCGTATTTTCGCCTTTTACGGTAAAACGGTATTCTTTATGCTGATAGATTAACGAATCTTTTTGGAGCTTGTACTGGCGCATTACACCCACCTCACGATCGCCATACAGGAAATAGCTGCCATTCTGGTACGCAATACCCTGACAGGCACCCAGCGAATCTACCGTAATATTTTTAGTGATTTTGCCATCAGTTGTGGTGTTTCTGGCGACAAAAAACATCACCAGCAGCAATAATATCGGGTTTAAAGTTTTCATTGGCTTAAGGATCTAAAGGTTCGTCAAAATCTATTTGCAGCGATGTGGTATTCGGGTAAAATTCCGATTCGGTATCGCTTAAACGTTTGCCGTTTTTGTATGGGTAATAACCAAGTTCTTTTTTACACCTTTCAAGTAGTATGGTGGTAATGTAAAAGCTCTGCGATTTTATTGTACTAACCAATGCAGGCCGATCAACCGGCATACCATACCTGAACATCAACCTCACACAGTTGCGCATATTAGTGGTGGTGTGGCGGGCATGGGGTTCCATAATAATGGCACTTTCTGGTATATTCAGGGTTTCCATTAAAAATTTTTTCATTTCGAAGGCTTCGCTGAATTTGGTTTTATAGGGGTGAACGCGTCCGCCCGATACCACAATAAAGGGTGCCTGGCCTTTCTGGTATTGTATAGCCGCTAACCGGCAGCGGATCATTCCCCCGGCACTTAGGGCGGTTTCTTTATCTTCAGGACCCTCACCCGGAACCAGGATTACGGTATAAGGATATTTCTTCCAATCGGTTTTTTTGATCTGGTTAATGGCTGGCTGGTTTACCCCGCTAACCATCGGTTCATAATCGGCCGCATCATTTCTTTCGTTTAGTTCTAAAGCGATAAGCGCAAAATTTAAAGCAGGTTGGAAAAAGAGTTCGTTTTCAGGTTGCAGAGCCAATGAAACATTAGCTGCTGTAAGCCCTGCATACGCTTTATCTTTTAAGCTGAAACTAATCGAATCAATTTTGGGATAATTGGGTTTGTTGCCCTCCACATATACGCCGATGGCATAATTTAAAGCATTCGCATCTTGTTCCCAGGCTTTAAGCAGCAAGTTTTTGGGTGATTGGCCGGCATACAAAGCATAGCAGCCAGAAGGGATGAGGTGATTACTTACCACTTTTCCGAGCGCATTATTTTCATTGTAGCTGTTGCTTAACTCCTCACCAATGGCTTTAATTTCTTCGGCACTAAATTTTAAAGCCTGAGCGTAACATCCTATATCTGCATTGCAGGTTTTTAAAGCTTCGTTGGCTTGAGTTCTTTTGGCATCGGCAATTTTTTTAAGCACGCTGTTTTCTTTCAGCATTGTATTAAGCGCAGGCAATTGTTTAAAAAGCGTAAGCAAGTAATAATTTTTGTACTGTACAGCATTATTGCTTTTTATTAACTGGTAGGCTTGAAGGGGTTTATCCTGGGCCTGTAAACCTTGCCAAAGCAGGCAGGCTATAAAAAAGGGATAGAAGACTTTCATTAAAAATTTTATCACAAAATAAAGCTTTGGCTATTAAAAAAACATTAAGCAGATGTTACCGCTTTACGAATTAATAAAACGGTTTAGTAACGTCGCTATTAGATTTAATGTAAACTTAAAATAGCACAAAGATCTTTGCATAGAGTTAACACAGCGGATACATAGTGTTAAAAGTACACCTCTACTTTTGTCGCCGTAGAACGCTCAGGAAATTAGTTGTTAACCTTTAAGGATAAGCCTATGTAAATGCCAGATCTACATATCTGCCCAAAAACACAAACCCCAATACTATTTAAAAATCTATTACTAAGCACAAAAAGATGACATCATTTTTTTTTACCGCATGCATGAAAAATGCCTGCAGGAAATTGCTTTTGCCTGTTGGTCTGTTAGCTGTATGCAGCCCGGCCGCCATGGCAGTAAGCAATGCCAAATTAGTTTCTGCTACTGAGCTCAACAACCGTTTTGCTACCATTAGCGGAACTGTAACCGACGAAAAGGGGCAACCACTGCCTGGCGTTAGCGTTTACGATAAACAAACCAAAAAAACAACTTCGACAGATGGTAACGGAAAATTCATAATAGAGGCCGGCAATGGCGCTACCCTTGTTTTTTCTTTTGTTGGTTTCGATACGCAGGAAGTTATCATATCGGGCAATAAAGCCATTAATATTAAACTTAAAGAAAGCAGCAATACATTAAATGAGGTTGTGGCCATCGGTTATCAAAAGATCAGAAAATCGGATGTTACCGGTGCCATCAGCAGTGTAAAAGCCAGCGAATTAAACTTAACTTCGCCTACAGTGGGCCAGGCTTTGGTGGGTAAAGTTGCAGGTGTACAAGTATCGCAAACCAGTGGTGCACCTTATTCGGGTACTAAAATCAGGGTGAGGGGTATTGGTTCTATTAATGCCAGTTCCGATCCATTGTACGTAATTGATGGTTATCCGGCTGGCAATAACGTAGCCATTAATCCGGAGGATATCGAAACCATCGATATTTTGAAAGATGCGGCTTCTGCAGCCATCTACGGTTCAAGAGCATCGGGTGGGGTAGTGTTAATTACCAC
This sequence comes from Pedobacter ghigonis, assembly GCF_903166585.1. GTDB lineage: Bacteria > Bacteroidota > Bacteroidia > Sphingobacteriales > Sphingobacteriaceae > Pedobacter > Pedobacter ghigonis. Next base: position 696,135 of record NZ_CAESCM010000001.1, on the reverse strand, counting down.
CAAAAGAGGTAAAGATGGTAAGGGCCGTTTCGAATACGATGTTCAGGGCGGCATTTCTCAACTGGCCAAAAAAGTGAAATTGCTCGATGCCAATCAGTTTATTCAGCTATTGATAGATGGCCGCAATAACGCCTATAAAGATTTATGGGTAAATGCCGGTAAAACCTGGAACGATGCCATGTATAGCGATAACAATGCTACGCGAATTGCCAATGTAGGTAACGGGAGCAGTGTGAGCATACCTGCCGATCTTTATAATTTTAGTACTCAACAGGCTATTCCTGCTGCTTACAACACCGATTGGCAGGACGAATTATACCGCAACGCGGCTTTTCAGCGCCATAACCTTTCATTCTCTGGAGGCAACAAAGATGTAAAATACTTTTTAAGTGGTGGTTATCAGAATAACGATGGTATCGTAACCAATACCAACCAGAAAGTAATCAACTTTAGGGGAAATATAGATGGAAATGTGAGTGAGCGTTTACATGTTGGTGCCAACATTTCTTATACCCAAAACAATAACCGCGAGGTGCGGGAAGGTAGGTACGATTTAAGTCCGATGATGTCGGCCCTGATTTATTTACCTTACTTGCCAGCCCGAGATGCTAACGGAAACCCGATCCAGTTTGGAATGGGGGCTTTGGCGTCGCAATACGGAATCCAGAATCCCGAAAATCCATTGGCTACCGTAGAGCAGCTAAAAATTACCAGAAAAGGCGATAGAAGTACCTATAATGCCAATGCCACTTATAAAATTATAGATGGCCTTGATTTTAAAGCAAACTTAGGTACACAAACCTACAGCGAAAAATACGATTTCTACCTGCCAACCAGTTTAAGTAACGGGAACAACAGGCCATACTCTAACGAATCGATAGCTGCGGCTACAGCTGTTGCACAAAATCTGAAACAGATAGACCAACTGGCGGAGTTTACTTTAAACTACAACAAAACCTTTGGCAAGCATAAGCTTGATGTATTGGCCGGGTATTCTGCTCAGAAAACAACCAGCGATTTAATTAAAGTATCGGCAAAAGGTTTTCAAAACGATAATATAGGTGAGATAACCGATAAAGGTGCCGATGCCAGTTTCTTTGCTTTGGATGCAGCTTCTAAAACTGCCAATACCTTGCTATCGTATTTCGGCCGTTTCAGTTATAACTATGCCGGTAAATACTTTTTAACCGGTTCGTTCCGTCGAGATGGTTCATCGAGGTTTGGCCCTTTAAACAGGTATGGTAATTTCCCTTCTGTTGCTGCAGGCTGGAACCTTTCTGACGAAGATTTTTATAAAGATTTCTTAGGCGAGCGTTCTACCGTAAAATTAAGGGCAAGCTGGGGCTTAAGTGGTAACAACAATATCCCTAATTACAGAACTGCACAGGAAATGAGTGCACCAGGTGGGGTTGTTTTTGGTAACGCCATTTCTACAGCCATTTGGCCAAATGCCATTCAGGATCCTAAATTAGGCTGGGAATCTACCTCACAATATAACTTTGGTACCGATATCGGCTTGTTCAATAACCGTTTAAACATTATCGCCAATTATTATTTAAGTTATTCGTACAACCTGTTGTTTAACCAGCCTATTTCGGCAGTTTCGGGTACCTCTTCTATTTTAACCAACCTGGCCGATAGTAAAATCAGAAACAAAGGTTTCGATGTGCAGATTGATGGCCGCATTATCCAGAACCAGGATTTTACGTTCGGTTTAAGTGGAAATATTGCCGTTAACCGTAACAAAGTATTAAATATGGGAGGTGCAAGTACCATTTTAACCAATGGTGCAGAACGTTCGTATTTAACACACATTACACAAGAGGGACAGCCTGTTGGTATGTTCTACGGGTTTAAAGTACTGGGCAGAATTACTGCCGATAACTTAGGTAAAGTTGCGCCATCGGCTGCATCAACCAATCCGGCGAAAATTGGTGATTTGTATTTTCAGGATACCGATGGAAACGGCATTGTTAACGATGCTGACAAAACCGTAATTGGCACACCATACCCTAAATTTACTTATGGTTTCGCTTTAAATACCTCTTATAAAACATTCGATTTAAGGGCATCTTTTAATGGTTCATACGGTAACCAGGTGTTAGACGGACAGGATTATTACCTGTACAACTTTGAAGGTTCGGGCAACCAGTATGTAGATGTGGCCGATCGTTACAGAAACGAAGCCAACCCGGGCAGTGGCTTAAACTACCGTCCATCGCGCGCGGGTACACAAAGTAACTCTACACGTTTATCATCGTTCTACATTCAGGATGGTTCTTATTTCAGATGTACCAACATAACCCTGGGCTATTCTTTCCCTAAATCGCTTGCCAATGCCATTAAAGTAAGTAATATCCGTATTTACGCCAGCGTAGATAATGCCTTTACCATAACCGATTACAAAGGTTATAACCCTGAGGTAGATTACAGCGGTGGTTCTAACCTAACACCGGGGGTTGATTATGGTAATTATCCACTAGCCAGAGCTTACAACCTGGGTGTTAAACTTACTTTTTAGAATTTACGACAATGAAAAAATATATTTTAGTTTCGGCCTTAAGCATTGCAGTATGTTTAAGTGGCTGCAAAAAAGACTTTTTAGCACAAACCAATCCAAATGCGGTTACTGTTGAAAATTATTTTAATACCGAAAATGATGTGCTGCTTGCTGTTAACGGTGCTTACCAATCGTTAAGGAGCAGCAATACCATGGGCGAAAGCAGCGGTTTGTTTACTGATGAGCGCTCGGACGATACCGGGAGAAACGACAACCAGAGTAATGCCGGTGAACCTTTCCAGTTTAACGATTTTTCGCTTTTACCAAGTAACTCTTACCTGAAATCGCACTGGCTGGCCCTTTATCAGTCCATTACCAGAGCCAATGTAATCCTTTCTAATATTGATAAGGTTACTTTTATCAACGTGGCCAACAAGCAGAACTACAGTGCAGAGGCTAAATTTATCAGGGCAATTATGTATTTCGAACTGGTAAGAAAGTGGGGCGCTGTGCCATTGGTAACCAAACAATTAAATACCATAGATGAGGTGAAGGCAAATACTTTTCGTGTAGCCGAAGCCGACGTGTACAACCAGATTGTAGCCGATTTAAAAGATGGTTTAAACAGTAGCCTGCCTAATTTCCAGCCCGAATCGGGTATTGGCCGGGTTTCTAAAGCAGCCCTGAATGCTTACCTGGGTAAAGTTTATTTAACCATGGCCGCTACGTTGCCTAACAATAAAGCGGAAAACCTGACCAATGCAAACACTTATTTACAAGCGGCTTACAACATGCGTACTTTCGGCAGCCTAAGCGAAATTCCGTACACGCAGGTATTTGATGTAGCTAAAAAAACAACATGTAAAGAACTGCTTTTTCAAATTGTGTATAAACAGGGCGATATTAATTATAGCTCGGGCATTGCTGCCGGTAACCAGGCAAAAGGCGAAACCATCAACTCGCAAAAAGGATCGACTGGGATTGGGGGCAACCTTACGCTCGATTTGGTTAACGAATACGAAACTGCCGATTTGAGGAAAGACTTTTCAATTAAATATGCCAACGATGCTACGGTTAAAGACTGGTTTATTACCAAATTCCGCGATGCGAGCGATGCCGCTACTAAAAACGGCTATGGTGGTAACGATTGTATTTTAATGCGCTATGCCGATGTAATTTTAATGCTGGCCGAGGTAAATATGTTGCAGGGCAACGATGCTGTAGCTATTCAATACCTGGATATGGTGCGTGCAAGAGCAGCAATGCCGCTTTATGCTGTAGCCAAAACCGATGCCACTTATGCAGCAAAATTCCCAACCTTAAAACTGGCCATTTTGCACGAGCGTAGGGTAGAAATGGCTTTCGAACACCAAAGGTGGTTCGATTTAATCAGGTACTTTACTGCAGAAGAGCTGGTAACCTATTTAAAAGCAAAACCACAATCATCTTTCGGAATTGCAAAGCTGGCCAACGTAACCACAAAGGACCGTTATTATCCAATCCCTTTTGATGAGGTAAAGCTCGATCCGGTTAAAATGTACCAGAACCCAGGTTATTAAACGCCTAAAATAAATATAAGCGGGCCGATTGTTATGGTGTGCCCCCAAAAGTTTTTGTCCAACTTTTTTGGGGCACTTCAGTTAATTAGCCCGCTTTCTTTTTAAACAAACTTATTCCGGTACTTAATATTGTTTTTAGTGTACAGCGTAAGTTATACTATGGGCTTTTTCATGTACACGAAGTCAAGCAGGCCTAACAAAATGGCAGTTTGTTTTTCGGTGAGTTATGTAAACCTCAAAACTGCGTGTAAACCAATGTGCCGGATTTTTTGCAATTCAAAGAGTTGTAGGTAATACACTTGTTCAACAGGTTAAAAGCACTTACGCCACAGAACTAAACAAAACCGATGGCTTTGCATCAGGCACTGATTAAACTAGTTTTCGCCCATAAACTCACTTGGTGTTTTGCCAAAATGTTTTTTAAATTCCGAACTAAAGTATTTGCGGTCGTTAAAGCCTACTGAATAGGCAATTTCTGAAATGTTGCCTGCACCTTGTTTAAGCAGCTGTGCAGCCCTTTTAATACGGATCGATTTAATAAAGTCGTTAACCGAAAGATCGGTAAGTGCCCTTATTTTTTTGTACAGTACCGGTTGGCTCATGCCTATCTCTGATGAAAGTGTAGGTACATCAAAATCAGGATCGGCAATTCGATCTTCAATAACCTGGATAATTTTACCTAAGAAATTTTGTTCAGTAGTGTTAATTACCATGTTTTTAGGCTCGAGCCTGATTACCTGCGCAAATTTCTGCTTAATGGTTTCGCGGGCGCTGAGCAGGTTCTGTACATTCAGTTCAAGTATTTTGAGGTTAAATGGCTTCATGATGTAAGCGTCGGCACCATGCTCGAAACCATTTATCTGGTGTACATAAGCAGAACGGGCGGTGAGCAATACCACGGGAATGTGGCTGGTACTTTCGTCGGTTTTAAGCTTACGGCACAGTTCCAGTCCATCCATAACCGGCATCATTACATCGCTGATAATTAAATCGGGGATCACTTCCAGTGCCAGTTCTAAGCCCGTAGCTCCGTTTTCGCTTTCGTAAATGGTATAAATACCGCTTAGCGCATTTTTAATAAATGCCCTTACATCTTGGTTATCTTCTACCAGTAAAATGCTGTATTTTTTATGCGCTACGGGCAATGGCTCCTGCTGGTTTTGATCAACCAGGCTTTGTTTATCTGGTATAGCTTCTATATTGTAGTTTAATGCATGATCATAATATACATAGTCGGTTATAAAATCATCCTCATTAAAATGTGCTTTGCCTTTCTTTAAACTTACGGTAAATGTGGTAGCGCCGAAATCATTATTACTTTTAGGACTGCTTTGGAAGGTAATGTGGCCACGGTGCAATTCTATAATGCTCTTTGATAAAGATAGGCCTAAACCGGTGCCAATGGTAGTTGTGGCATTGGCCTGGTAAAAATTGGAAAATAAACCGGCCTGGTTTTCTAAAGGAATCCCTTTTCCGTTATCGCTCACCTGAATTTGGATAAACTGATTTTCCTGGTTAATTTTTAAACTGATTTTCCCGTTTGTTGGTGTAAATTTGAACGCGTTTGAAAGCAGGTTAAACAAAACCTTTTCCATTTGTACCTTATCAAAGTATAGCTCTAGTTCTGTTTGATTGGTTTCGAAGCTATAATCTATGTTTTTGGAAATAGCCATGTTTTGAAAAGCCAGGAATATTTCCCTGCAAAATTTTACCACATTGCCCGGACTTACATGCAAGGTCATTTTTCCACTCTCCGCTTTTCTAAAATCCAGCAACTCTGTAACCAGGTTCATTAAGCGGTGTGCATTATTTTTAATCGGTTGCAAATCCCTGTTCAGCGCAGGATCATCCTTAGCATTTTCTATTAATTTATCTAAAGGGCCAACAATGAGTGTTAAAGGTGTACGGATTTCGTGCGAGATATTGGTGAAAAATTCGAGTTTATGTTCGTTAATCTCTTTTTCCTTTTTAAGTACGGCTTTAATCAGCAAATAACGGATAAATACAAAAGATATGGCTGCAAAAGCACAGAAATAAAACAGGTACGCCCACCAGGTACGATAAAATGGAGGTAGAATTTTAATCTGGAGGGTACTTGCCTCCTTTGTCCAAAGGCCATCGTTATTGCTTCCTTTAACGGTAAGTGTGTAGTTGCCTGGCGAGAGGTTGGTGTAACTTGCAGAAGGGATATCTACATAGTTCCAGTTTTTTTCGAAGCCTTCTAACTTATAGGCGAAACGGTTTTTAGTTGATTTAATAAAGTTAAGTACTGTAAAATCGATAGAAAATACATTTTGATGGGACTCGAACGTAATCGATTTTATGGTACTGATGTTTTGTTTAAGCAAACCATCTTTGCTGTTTAGCGAAACAGGTTTGTTAAATAGTTTTAATCCCGTAAAAATAACAGGTGGCGTGGTTTTGTTTTCTTTGATCTGATTGGGGTAAAAGCTTACCATTCCGCTTAGTCCTCCAAAGAAAAATTGTCCTCTACTATCCCTTAAAAACGATTTGTAATTAAACTCGTTTCCAGGTAATCCATCTTTGGTGTTGTAAATTTTAAAGGTATTTAGTACCGGGTTGTATTTACATAGGCCTTTATCGGTAGTAATCCACAGGTTCTGAAAATCATCTTCCAGAATACCCATAATGGCATTGCTGGGCAGGCCATCCTGAATGGTTATCCGCTTATACTGGTGCTTTTCGGGGTGGAGCTTAAACAGTCCGTTTCTAATGGTACCAATTAAGAGATAACCTGTTTTATTTTCGGTTATGCAACTGATTTCGTTATACTTTAAAATTTCGGGATTGGCTGCCACACGGCGTGCAAATTTATCAGTGCCATTTTTTAACTGGTAAAGGCCTGAGTTTGTTGCCACCCACAGGGTTCTTTTGCCATCTTCGAAAATGTAAAGCACCGCATCGGCAAGGCCATTAATCCTGTTGCGTATAAATTTACCTGTTTGCGTGTTGAAACTATTTAAACCACGATTGGTACCTACCCAAAACCTTCCGAAACTATCTTCAAAAACAACTGTAATTTCATCGCTGCTTAAAGTGGAAGTATCGTTGGTGCGACTGGTATAACGCACAAAACTTTTGGTTTCAGGCTTAAAAAGGTTTAACCCGCCATAGTGCGTACCGATCCAAATTTTATTGTTTTTATCGCGGATAACCGATTTGACCAAATTGGCGCTTAAACTTGCCGGGTTATTGGGGTTGTTTTTATAACGGGTAAAAACATTGTTTTTCCTGTCGTAATAATTAATGCCTTCGCCTTCGGTTGCAATCCACAGGTTTTGGTACTGATCTTCCATAATGGCACTCACTACGTTGCTGCTCAGTCCATTTGGTGTGGTGGTGCTTCGGTAAACCTTAAATGGCGTGTAGTTGGGGTACACCATGTTTACGGCTCCATAATAAGTGCCCACCCAAATAATACCCTGGCGGTCCTGGTAAATATCGTAAACCGAATTTTGACTTAAGCTGGCCGGATTTTCGGGTTCATTTTGTAAAGTGCTGAAGCTTTTAGTTGCCGGATTATAAATATTTATGCCATGTAGGGTGCCAATCCACAGTTTACCTTCCCGATCGAGCATAATTTTACGCACATTATTACTGGTTATGCCCTGTGGGTTAAGGCTCGAATATTTATAGTTTGTAATTTGTTCGGTGCTTAAGTTAAGTTTGCTTACACCGGTTTGTTTGGTACCAATCCAAAGGTTGTTTTCGCGGTCTTCTACCATAGTGGTTACATGGTTATCAACGGCTTTGTTAAGCTCGTCGCTATAGGATTTAAAGTATTTGAATATTACTTTACCACCGTTAATACGCATGTTCATTAGGCCGCTGCTGGTACTTAACCAAAGGGTGCCATTATGATCTTCGGTAATGGTGTAAACTTGCTCGCGCTGATTTTTGTTATATAAAAAATGTTTAAAGCGATATTTTGTGGTGTCGGTTAGTAAATTTAATCCGTTTCCTGTGCCTACCCAAACCCTGTTTTTTTTATCCTGGTAAATGCAGTTTATAGACGAGCTGCTGAGGCTGGTAGGTACGCTGTCATCGTGCAGGTAACGGTCAAAATTATCGTCTTTTTCATTGTATTTATTTAGTCCGCCAAATGTGCCAATCAGCAACGATCCGTTTTTAAGTGATAGAATAGAAGAAAGGTATGAAGATGCGCTCAGGCTTTTTTTATTGCCTTTTTCGTAGTTATAGATCTTGAAAGATTGAGAATCGTATTTGTTCAATCCGAAACGGGTTCCGAACCAGATAAATCCCCGGGCATCCTGGGCTATAGAGAGCACCGAACTTTGCGAAAGTCCGTTCTCTACATTGAGGTGTTTAAAAGCGTATTGATTTTGCGCATTACCTGCAATAGCGAAAAGTGCAAATGTAAGGATGAGCAGGGCTTTCATGTCGGCAAAAATGAAGGATGGTTAGCTTAACTGTACTAAATGTACAATTCTATTTTTATTATTTAAATCAAATTAGGTTAGCGCCTGCAATTTTAACACTTTATCTGCTTATAGCCTCCTTCCAGTATCTTTTTTCGCGGTTTTTTAGAATTTTATACCCATTTGTTTAGGATTTTACCCCCATGTTTTTTTTGCTTCTAAATAGATTTGACCCTATGCATTTACCCATTTAAGTGCACAATAATAACCAAGTATACAATAACCAAATTTATGTGGAACCAGAGAGGTATAACAATATCTTTTTAGGAGACACACCAGTAACTAAACCAAAACAAAATATGAGGAAAACTTACTTAAAGCAATTAATGCTTTTTTCGTTAACCGTATATGCGGCATACCCGGGTTTGGCTAATGCCAATACTATACGAGTCGAAAGGCATATGGCAGGTAAAATCGGCAACCATAAACTAGAGGTTACCGGAACTGTTTCTGATAATTTCAGCAATCCGCTGTTTGGCGTTCAAGTTTCGATTAAAGAAACAGGTACCAGTGTTTCTACCGATAAAAATGGTAAATATAAAATAAGTGCCGTTGAAGGCGATATTTTAATATTTACATTAAACGGTTACCTGGTAAAAGAGGTAGAAGTAAAAGAGGCGTTACTAAATGTGTCGCTTGGCGAGAGCCAGAAACGCCTAACTGCTACTCCGGTATTATATGGCGAACAAAGTACCGCAACTAATCTGCAATCTACTTCAACAGTGTACAATACTGATTTGATTAAGGTTCCCGTAGCGGGGATTAACAATGCCTTATCAGGAAGGCTAACCGGATTATATACTTTACAAAGCAATGGCAGGCCAGGGGCAGATGGAACCAGTATTACGGTAAGAGGTAATGCTCCTCTGGTTTTGGTAAACGGAATCCCTAGAGATTATCCATCTATTGATCCGGAAGAGATCGAATCGGTTACAATTTTAAAAGATGGTTTGTCTACAGTGATGCTTGGTCAACAAGCCTCAAACGGTGTGATTATGATCACTACCCGAAAAGGAGAGGTAGGTAAGCAGCGCATTTCACTTACCGCTCAGGCAGGCTTGCAATCGGCCATTAAACTGCCTAAAACGTTAGGTGCTTTCGATTATGCAACTTTGTACAATGAAGCATTAGCGAATGATGGTAAGGCACCGCGTTATACAGCTGCTGATTTAAATGCATGGTCAACAGGGTCTGATCCAATATTTCACCCGGATGTAGATTGGTACAATACCATCCTAAAACCCAATACCACCTTTAGCCGTTACAACCTCAATACTTATGGTGGTGGCAATTCTACACGTTATTTCCTGGATGTAGATTACCTGAACCAGAGTGGTATTTTAAGGCAGGATGACGAAAGAAATACTTACAGTACCAATACCGATTATAAACGCTACCTGGTGCGTACTAATATCGATATTGATATTACCCCAACAACTTTATTAAACCTAAACCTGTTTGGGCGTATCCAGAATGGTAACCAGCCGGGTGGTGTAAGCGCAAATACAGCCATTTTTACTACCAGTACAACATTATCCAACTTTGGAAGTAACAATGTTTTTTCGCAGCTGGCTTCTATTCCGAATAATGCTTATCCAGTTTTTAACCCGAATGGCTCGCTGGGCGGTACTTCCGACTATCAAACCAATTTATGGGGAGCTACCACTCGCTCAGGCTATTTTTATAACAGCAGCCGCGATGTTTCTGCCGATATATCGCTAAAAAAGACCTTGGATAATGTAACCAAAGGTTTGTGGTTAAAAGGGTTGGCTAGTTTTAATACCAGCGTTTCCGAAAATATTATCCGTACCAAACAATATGCGGTTTACAAGTTGGCCAGCACCAACCCCGATGTGTATCAGAAATTTGGGGTAGATGGCCAGCAGATTAATTTATCAACCAACACAGGTCAAAGCCGTAATCTTTTTGTCGATTTTTCTGCCGGTTTGGATAAAACTTACGGTAACCACAGCATAAATACGCTGTTGAAATTCAATTCGCAAAGTGCGCAAACGAGTAACCAGATTCCGATGGTTTTCAATAACCTTTCGGCCAGGGTAGACTATAATTATAAAGAAAAATACCTTGCCGAGGTGGCTTTGAGTTACAGTGGCTTAAACCGCTACGAAAAAGGCAACCGCTACGGCTTGTTTTATGGCTTTGGTTTAGGCTGGAACATTGCCAGAGAAGATTTTTTAAAGGATACCAAATGGCTTAATGCTTTAAAAATCAGGGCAAATTATGCTTATACCGGTAATGCTAACGCGGGTTATTTTGCTTACAACCAATATTATGTATCGGGTGCTACCTACAATTATGGTACAACACCAACTGCCATAACCGGAGTTGCCGAAGGTACATTGGCCAATCCGCATATTACCTGGGAAAAGGCTAACCAGTACGACATTGGTATCGATGCCAGTTTGTTCAACAACAAATTATCAGTGGCCGCTGATTACTTCAACAACGAAAATTTCGATCTGGTACAAACCAGGGGTAGAAACTCAGCTTTACTGGGTACAGCCTATCCGGCAGAAAATATCGGGATCAGCAGGTATTCGGGCCTGGAGTTCGATCTGAAATACAACAACCACATTGGTAATTTTAACTACTACATAGCCCCTAATGTTTTCTCGCTGCAAAAAATTATCAAATATCAGGATGAGATTAGCAGGGCTTATACGTGGATGGAACGTACCGGACAGAGGGAAGACCAAACCTTCGGTTACATAGCAGATGGTTTATTTCAAAGTCAGACCGAAATTAACTCGAGTGCTAAAATACAGGGCTACAATCCTGTTCCGGGCGATATTAAATACAAAGATCTAAACAACGATGGGATAATTAACGAACTGGATATAAAAGCGCTTAAAAACAATAACCCTATCTGGTTTTATGGTATTAACCTCGGCTTTAGCTACAAAGGATTTGACTTTTCGGCGCTTTTACAAGGTGTGCAGAACCGTTATGTGTATGTTTCGGGTATTACCGAATGGGCTTTTCAGAACAATGGTTTAGGGCAGGCTTTTGAGCAGAACCTTGGCCGTTGGACACCAGCTACGGCTGCAACCGCAACTCAACCACGTTTAACCATCGGTTCTAATCCAAATAACGAGGCAACCTCATCCTACTGGTTGCACGATGGTAGTTATGTAAGGTTAAAAAATGTTGAACTCGGCTATACTTTGCCAAAGGGCTTAACCAACAAATTAAAGCTGGCTTCGGTACGCTTTTTTGTAAACGCTGTAAATGCCTATACGCTTTCGGCTTACGATAAGGTTGATCCGGAAGTATTTGGAAGTGGTTATCCCTTGCAAAAGGTGGTTAACGCTGGTTTGAATGTTAAATTTTAATGCTGGTTGATATGAACATTAAGATAAAAGAAATAGTTGGCACATTAGCCATTGTAATTGTTGGTTTTTCTGCCTGTAAAAAACCACTATATGAAACAGAACCCATTACACAGGACATTAGTTACATTTTTGACAAAACCGATTCGCTGGGCGTACAGGCTAGGGCATTTCTGGCCGATATTTATTCGTACCTGCCCAATGGCTACAACCGCATTGGTAATGATGTTTTAGATGCTGCATCTGATGATGCCATCAGTTCTTCGCCATCGAGTACAATCGAATACTTTGTAAACGGCCGGATTTCGGCAGTTTCTCCTGTTGATAACTCGTGGGATAACAATTATCGCACAATCAGAAAGTCAAATATTTTTCTGGCCAATATTGATGTAGTGCCTTTAAACCAAAAAGATTTAAAAGTGTATTGGAAAGCTGAGGCAAGGATACTTAGGGCAATTGCTTATTTTGAGCTGATTAAGCGTTTTGGTGGAGTACCACTTATCGGCGACCGGGTGTTGGGGATTGATGATAACGTTGAGTTGCCAAGAAATACTTATGCAGAATGCCTTAAATATGTGGTAGATGAGTGCGATGCTTTGAAAGCCATTGCACGGCCAGATAATACATTGGCAGCAGACGAAGATTATGGCAGGGTTACCCAGGGCGTTGCATTGGCACTAAAAGCCAGAATATTGCTGTATGATGCCAGTCCGGTAAATAACCCTAACAACGATCTGGCTAAATGGGCAGCAGCTGCACAGGCTGCTAAAGATGTAATGAGCCTGAATAAATTTTCGTTAACAGCGGCATATACTTCTGTTTTTAATACCCGTAAAAACAGTGAGGTAATTTTAGCTTACCAGCGTGCTGTAAACTTCGATGTAGAAACCAGAAATGCACCGGTAGGTTATACTGCTACCAATGCATCGGGGTCGGGTTATACCAGCCCTACACAAGAGTTGGTTGATGCTTTTGATATGAGCAATGGCAGGGCCATTACCGATCCGGCATCGGGCTATAATGCAGCCGATCCATATATTGGCCGCGACCCGCGTTTTTACATTACCATTATCCATAACAATGCACGCTGGCTGAACAGGCTTGTTCAAACCTACGATGGCGGTTTAGATAAACCAGGTAGTTCAGTAAACGTACAAACGCGTACAGGTTATTACATGCGCAAGTTTATGAACGAAACCTTTGTTACCGCATCAATATACAGCAACCAAACGCACAATTTTCCGATTTTCAGGTACGCTGAAATCCTGTTGAACTATGCTGAAGCTATGAATGAGGCCGCAGATAACGCAGTAAACCGTACAGAAGCTTTTAATCAGCTAAAGGCATTGCGCTTAAGGGCTGGTATTCTGGTGGGTACAACTGCCGGTTATCAGCATGGTTTAAAAACCACCATGACACAGGCTGAGATGAGAGAGGCGATCAGGCACGAACGCAGGGTGGAAATGGCTTTTGAAGAACAGCGTTTCTGGGATATCCGCCGTTGGAAAATTGCCCAAACTGTATTGAATGGCACCTTGCATGGCATGCAAATTATTAAGAATGCTAATGGTACCTTTTCTTATACCCCGTACAATGCACTTAATGTAACCTTCGATGCCTCTAAAATGTATCTCTATCCAATTGCTGCCAGCGAGGTAAATAAAAACAGGAATTTAAAACAAAACCCAGGCTGGTAATTGGAGATTTCTAAAAATTGTTAATCGTAACCAGACATGTTATGCAAAAAATATTATATAAATTATTAATCCTTTTTACCCTCATACCTGCGGTTTCACTCGCCCAAACGGTAATTAAGGGTACTGTAGGAGACGAGTCGGGCATTATTCCAGGCGCTACAGTTGTTGAAAAGGGGCTAACCAATAACGGTACTGTAACCGATGCCGAAGGTAAATTTCAACTTACACTAAAGGGAAGCAGTAAAACACTGATTGTTAAATCTATCGGTTATTTAACACAGGAAGTTAATGTAGGCGGAAAAACAGTTGTATCTATCAAACTCAATAACGATACCAAAGGGCTCGATGAAGTTTTGGTAGTAGGTTTTGGTAAGCAGAAAAAAATTACCAATACCGGTGCTATCAGCTCTATTTCGGCCACTGAGATTAAACAAAACCCCAGTGCCAGTATTCAGAATACCCTTGCGGGCAGGTTGCCTGGTTTTACGTCGCAACAACGGAGTGGTCAGCCGGGGGCCGATGGTGCAGCATTCTTTATTCGTGGGGTAAGTACATACGCAGGTAGTGCCTCGCCATTAATTATTGTTGATGATGTAGAGTATGATTACAACCAGGTTTCTGATATCGACCCGAACGAGGTAGAAACCGTTACCATTTTAAAAGACGCTTCAACTACAGCTGTTTATGGTATTAAAGGTGCCAACGGAGTTTTGGTAATTACTACTAAACGAGGGGTTGCCGGTAAACCGCGTATCAATTTAAAATCGGAAGCAGGTTACCAGATGGATGTAAATACACCTGAGTTTTTAAACTCATACGAAGCTAAATTGTTGAACAATGAGGCGCTTAGAAACTCGGGAGACACGAATAACAAATTGTATGCAAGTGATGCCGATCTGGCTGCTTACCGCGATCATACCGATCCTTACGGGCACCCGGATATCGATTGGTGGAAAACCATTTTTAAACCAGGTGCTTTAATTACCCGTCAAAACCTCGATTTTCAGGGCGGTACGGAAAGTGTTAAATACTTTGTTTCTGCAGGTTATTTATGGCAGAATGGTAATGTACGCGATTTTAGCTCTGATAACGGAGTAAACAGTAATTTTTATTATAAGCGTTACAATTTTAGGTCAAATCTCGATATCCAGGCAACCAAAACTTTAAGTATTCGTTTAGATTTAACGGGCCGTTTTGGAGAAACCAACCAACCTTTCAACTCGCAGCAGGGAAATGCTTACTATGCCAACGGAAACGGTATTGTGGGGGAAATTTACAGTGGAGGTTATTTACCACCATGGGCTTTTCCGGTTACAAATCCGAATGGCTCATATCCTTACAACCCATTACTTACCAACGCCAATACCAGTATTATTGGCCGATTGGCAGAATCAGGCTATTCGAGAACTTTTGATAACGATTTAAATATCGTATCCAGCGCCAGTCAGAAACTTGATTTTGTTACACCGGGTTTAACTGCTAAGGTATTGTTATCTTATGCCAGCGCGCAGAGCTATAGTGTAAGCGCTAGCAGAACCGCTTTGCCATATTATTTGTATAACTCGGCAACAGGGCTTTATCTGCCTTTAAATGCCAATCAATATCGTACACCACCATTTGCCGCAGGTTATAGCAATACCAGTATTTTTAGAACAATCAGCACACAATCGTCGTTAAATTACGATCGTAATTTTGGCAATCATCATGTGTACGGCTTAGCTTTATATAACGATAACAGGGTAATTAACTCTACCACCACTGGCGACGCAAATCAGGGGCCAGGTGTGCCTACTGTTGTAACCGGAACAACTTTAAGGGGTGGTTATGATTATAAAAACAAGTATCTGGTTGAATTTAATGCAGCCTATAATGGTACCGACCGCTTTACAGGAAAGAAAACCAGAGGCTGGTTCCCGGCTGCATCACTGGGTTGGAATATTTCGGAAGAAAAATTCTTTTCAGATAATATCAAATTTGTAGATCTGTTTAAAATCAGGGCTTCTTATGGTCTGGTTGGATCAGATGATATTGGCGGGGCTAAAAAATACCTGCAGTTATATACTTCAGCTACGGGTTCTTACAATTTTGGTACAACCAGTACTTCGTACAACGGAATTACGGAGGGTAGTTTAGGTAACCTTGATGTAACCTGGGAGAAAGAAAAGAAACTGGATGTTGG
Source organism: Pedobacter ghigonis (assembly GCF_903166585.1). GTDB lineage: Bacteria > Bacteroidota > Bacteroidia > Sphingobacteriales > Sphingobacteriaceae > Pedobacter > Pedobacter ghigonis. The sequence goes on along the minus strand of NZ_CAESCM010000001.1, from coordinate 680,390 downwards.
TTTTGATCTGACCATGTTTAAAGGTAAATTTAAGGTTACTGCCGATTATTTTAACAACGACAGATACGATATTTTAACCACCAGGCAAAGTGTGCCTTTTACCATTGGCGTAGGCCTTCCTCCGGTAAATTTAGGTAAAGTAAACAACAGGGGTTTTGATGGCGAACTGAGCTACAACGAGAAAATAAAAGATTTCACTGCAGGTGTACGTCTTACCTTCTCTTATGCCAAAAATAAAATTCTTTATCAGGATGAGGCACAACCTGCTTACCCTTGGCTGGCCGCTACAGGTAATCCTATTGGGCAGTATTTTGGCTGGCACTTTTTAGGTTTCTATACAGCAGCCGAAATTGCCGATCCTAAAGTAGCGAAACCAACTACAGCAGTCGGGCCAGGTGATATGAAATATCAGGATTTAAATGGTGACGGCATTATCGACGACAGCGATAAAGGTGTAATTGGTAGTCCAAATCTACCCAATACCACCTATGGTGCCAATTTTAATTTTGGCTATAAAAACTTTTACCTGAATGTATTCTTTCAGGGATCGTATGGTTATAGTACCCGTTTCCACTCAGAAACCATCGTTCCTGGAAACTCGAATTATCAGCCTATACATTTAAATCGCTGGACACCAGAAACTGCTGCTACGGCAACGTTTCCAAGGCTGGGTGGTAATGCAGTAACCAATTTCCCAAATATATCTAATAACTTCTCGGATTTTTGGACCAGAGATAATTACTACGTTCGCCTAAAAACTGCCGAGATCAGCTATGTATTCCCTAATGCAGTAGCTAAAAAGTTGCGTGTATCGGGCATTAGAGTGTATGCTAACGGTAATAACCTGCTTACCTGGACCAACGTAACCGACCTGTATCAGGTTGACCCTGAAAACGGGAACAGCACTACTACCGTAATTAGTGTTTACCCTACGCAGCGCATTTATAACCTGGGTTTAAATGTTACATTTTAATTAAAAATGATTATGAAAAAGAGAATTTCAATCATCGCCATATTTGCAATCCTGTTGGTAACCTATTCTTGTAAAAAAGGTGGTTTACTTGATGAGAGCACCCTAACTACATTGAATGAAGAAACTACTTTTGCCGATAGTATCAATACGCAAGCTTTTTTAACCCGTATTTATCAGCAGGTTGGTTTTCAGTACGATATCCAATATCTTGATGCTGGCGGGCATGCCGGTGCAGCCGATGAAGCCGTAACTGGTCGGTACAACGGTACCCAGAACTCAGGAGTGGTTATTGCTTTTGGGCTAATTTCTAAAAGTTCAACCAATACCGATTTTACCGGTATGTGGTCGGTACCTTATCAGAATATAAGGAGGGTAAATGTGCTTTTAAAAAACATAGGTAATGCTCCGTTAACCGCGGCAACTAAAAAAGGCATGATTGCCGAAGCCCGTTATTTACGCGCCTGGTATTACTTTTTGTTAATCAGGGCATTTGGTGGCGTACCATTGCTGGGCGATAAAGTTTACGATATCACCGAAGATTTTACGCTGAAAAGATCAACTTATCAGGAATGCGTAAACTACATTGTTGCCGAATGCGATGCGGCTAAGGCCGACCTGCCGACCAACGTATCTATTTTAACTAATTTGCCACAAAATTATGGCCGTGTAACCCAGGGTGCTTGTATGGGCTTAAAATCACGTGTACTTTTATATGCGGCAAGTCCTTTGTTTAACGGTGGGCAGTATGCTACATCAGGCGAAGTACACGATTTAACTGGTTATACCAGCTACGATAAAGAACGCTGGAAAAAAGCTGCCGATGCTGCTCTCGACATTATCAATACCGCAAATTATTCGCTTTATGCAGATAACAGCCCAAGCAATAAGCCTGGATATGCTTTTTACAAAGTATTTCAGATGCGGGTAAACAACGAGTACCTGTTTGCAGCCATGCGTGGTACACAACGCGAATTCGAAAGCTTTTTATTGCCGCAGAGCAGATCGGGAGGCTATGCCTTTACCGTAAGCCAGCAAATGGTCGACAGATTCCCGATGGCCAACGGAAAAGCCATTACCGAAGCAGGGTCGGGTTATGATCCGACTAACCCCTATGCTAACCGCGATCCGCGCTTTGCCAATTCGGTAATTTATAACGGTGCCCCATGGATATTAAGTGGCAACAACAATGCACCCGTATATACTTATGTGGGCGCGGGTACTACCGATGCAGTAGGTGGTCCGCTGGCTTTTAATGCAGGATATTTTCCCCGTAAATACCTTCTAGAAAACTCAACCGGAAATGGTGAGCGGTGCTGGGGATTAATCAGATATGCCGAAATTTTATTGAACTATGCAGAAGCACTTAACGAATACAGCGGTCCGACGGCGGAGGTTTACGATGCTTTGAGGAAAATTAGAGACCGTGCAGGTATTACGGCCGGTGCTGATGGGAATTATGGTATTAAAGCCAATGCAACACAAGAAGAAATGCGCTTGCTGATCCAGACAGAGCGCGGTGTAGAGTTGTTTATGGAAGAACACCGCATGTGGGATGCCAGAAGATGGAAAACTGCTGCAGTTGATTTCGAAAAACCAATAAGAGGTGTTAAAATCACTAAAAACGGTAATGCTTACAATTATGAATATGTAGATGTTCGAGAACATCATTTTCCAGCTCATTACGGTCTGTTCCCGATCCTTGCTTCTGAGATAGCTAAAAATACAGCCCTTATACAGAATGCTGGCTGGTAAAGTATAAAACTTATCGGACTTGTCCGGTCAAATTTGGTTAGTTTGTGTTAGTTGGGCCACCTTGCCTCGGCTTGGTGGCTTTTTCAACTTATTAATGAGGTTTAAAAAACAGCTTAAAACCATAATTGAAATTAAAAAAACGATAAGTGGAGAATTGATACAACTGGTTTCCGCTAGCTTTGAAGAAAAAAAATGGTCCGCTTTTCTTTACAGTAAATGTGAAAAGGGGTTTTGAGATTTCAATAAAAAATAACAGATGTTTGCAGGCAAGAAAATAACAAATTATAAAATATCGGCTTTTAAAGTATTAAGTATTGGTGCTTTAAGTGTACTGCTGTTTAATCATCCGGTAAGAGCACAAAATGAACCTTACAGTATCATTTTGCAACGCATTAATACCGATCTGCAAACATTTGTTAAAGATAAAAACCTGGCTACTGAAATAGGGTTAAACCTTAAAAACCTTAATCCGGATGGAAGCTGGGCGGATATTAATTATATTGATGTGCAGTATGCTCCGCTAAAAAGAATTAAGGATATGGCTACGGCATACATCCGCACATCAAACAAATGGTATAATAATGCCAGTTTACATGCATCGATTGTTAAGGCCCTTCAAAACTGGCTCGATAAGAACCCAAAGAATAAAAACTGGTGGTACAACGATATTTTCTATCCACAGGCCATTGGGCAAACACTTATTTTGATGCGAAGTGCTAAAGTGCAGCTTCCTGCCAGTCTCGAACAGGCATTGATTAAACGCATGGTGATTCGCCGTTTTAGAACTGGTGATGGGGCCAATACCTCAGATGAAGCTTTGCATTTGCTTTATCGAGCCTGTTTAACCAGAAATAAAACAACACTCGATTCGGCTTCAAAATTCCTATTCGAACCCATTGCCATAAGCGATGGAAAAGAAGGAGTTCAGGTTGATGGAAGTTATTACCAACACGGCAAGCAACAAGCTATTGCCAGTTACGGACGCGTTTTTGCCGGTAACTCTGTAAATGCTGCTTTTTATTTAAGAGAAACAGATTATGCATTGCCTAAAGATCAGCTGGCTATTCTGGTAAATTATCTTAAAAATACCTTTTTGCAAACCATACGCGGTTCGTTTTACGATTTTAATGTACGCGGCCGGGGTATTAGCCGTAAAGATTCGTTAAGCAGTGGAATGGGCGGGATGATTGAAAAAATTAAGTTCTTCGATGCCGAAAATACCAGTTATTGGAATGCCTCAGCATTAAGAACGGCGGGTAAAAAACCAGCCAATTACAGCCTTGTTCCTTCGCACAACCAATATTGGAAAAGCAATTACACTTTACATGTAAGGCCTGCTTATACTTTTAGTGTGCAGGCTTCATCAAGCCGTACATTAAGAACTGAGCGGGGAAACAATGAAAATATTTTGGGTAAGTTTTTACCCGACGGGGCAACGAATATCCAGCGCAGCGGTTCGGAATATGCCAACCTGGTACCGGTTTGGGAGTGGGATAAAATACCTGGTACTACCAGCAGGGATTATCCCGACGATCAGGGTGCAACCATCCGTAAAGACTGGGGAGTACCCGGTACCACTAAATTTTCAGGTGGGCTAAGCGATGGCGTGTACGGCGTATCCTGTTACGATTTAGATTATGATAGCGTTCAGGCAAAAAAAGCCTGGTTCTTTTTCGATCGGGAAGTGGTTTGTTTAGGGGCCGGAATCAAAAGTGAAGCTGCAGAAAATATTACTACAACAATTAATCAGGCCTGGAGCAGGGGAACTGTAATTTCATCTTCCGGCGAAAAAAGTGAGCGAGGCGTGTGGGCTGTTCATGATAGTATCGGCTACATCTTTCCGGAGGGGAGAAATGTAGAAATCAGCAATGTAGCCCAAACAGGTAGTTGGTACCGCATCAATCAGTTTCAATCCAAAAACGAATTAAAACACAATGTCTTTAAAATCTGGATAAACCATGGTACAAAGCCTCAAAATGAGAATTACCAGTATATCGTTATTCCAGGAACTACAGCGGCAGAGATTAAAAAATATCAGGTATCTATGATCCAGATTTTAAAAAATACAGCCGCACTTCAGGCTGTAAAACATACCGGTTTAAATATGTTACAAGCCGTATTTTATGCGCCCGGTACGTTGGAGTATGACGGCGCTTCGCTCTCAGTTGACAAGCCCTGTACCGTATATATTAAAAATTTAAACACCAAAATTCCGGTAATATATATTGCCGATCCTGCTCAGGAAAACCAATCGATTCAGGTTCAGTTTAAAGCAGCAGGATCATCTACATCCAAGAACATAACCTGTAATCTGCCAACCGGTGCATTTGCAGGTGCTACCGCAAGTTTTAAAATAATAGAATAAACACACCTAAAATTATGAAACCATCAGGATTTGCCTGTGCCGCAACCAGGGCCTGACAAATACTGATACTGAAAAACAAAAATGATAAGATGAAAAGAATCAATTTAGCCGCTACATTGCTCCTGTTGATGGGGTCAGTCTCTTTTGCCCAGAGCACGAAGAAGCCCATGGCTCAACTCATTAATGATGAATTTAAATTTGCTGCCGATCAATACCAGGTTCTGGCTAAAAATATTCCGGCAGGAAAAACACCGCAAAGTTTTGATAAAGGAAAACCTGTTAACTTCGATATTAAATGGTGGTGCAGCGGTTTCTACTCGGGTAGTTTATGGTACATTTACGAACAGACCAAAAACGACAAGGTAAAAAGTGAGGCAGAAGCTGCACTTAAAATATTAGAACCAAACCAAACCTTTACCGGTAACCACGATCTGGGTTTTATGATGTATTGTAGCTTTGGTAACGGCTACCGCATTACCAAAAATCCTGCTTACAAAGAGGTTATCCAGCGTTCAGCACAATCGCTGGCTACGCGTTTCAGGCCTAAAATTCAGGTCATCCAATCGTGGGACAAGAATAAATACTGGGAATGCCCGGTAATTGTAGATAATATGATGAACCTGGAAATGTTAAACTGGGCCAGCGATAACGGCGGCAACACGCGCTATAAAGAAATTGCCATTACGCATGCCAATACCACAATAAAAAACCATTTCAGACCAGATTTTAGCTCTTACCATGTGGTAGATTATAATCCGGTAACTGGCGGGGTCATTAAAAAGGCAACCTGGCAGGGTGCAGCAAACTGTTCGGCATGGTCGCGCGGGCAAGGCTGGGCTTTATATGGTTACACCATGATGTACCGCTTTACCAAAGACCAAAACTATTTAAAACAAGCCATCGGCATTGCTAATTATATCTTAAAAAATCCGAACTTACCGGCCGATAAGATTCCATATTGGGATTTTGACGCGCCATTAATCCCTTATGCCAAACGCGATGCTTCTGCGGGTGCAATTATTGCATCGGCGCTACTCGAACTGGGGCAATATACCGAGGGTAACGAAAAGGCTGAATTTAAATCGGCTGCGGAGACCATGATTTACTCCCTGGCAAGTGAGGCTTATCGTGCCAAGGCAGGTGAAAACGGCGGTTTTTTATTGATGCACAGCACAGGTGCTTTCCCTTTAAACAGCGAAATTGATGTGCCGCTTGTTTATGCCGATTATTATTATTTAGAGGCACTTGCACGATATAAAAAATGGTACCTGTAACAACAATTTAAACAAAATGAACCATAAATCACTTCTAACCATTATTGCCTGCTGTTTGTTTTTTACCGCAACAGCTCAAAATAAAAAAACAACTACAGGTGCCGAAGACCGCGCCATTTGGGTAAAGCAATTATACCGGATTGCCAATCCGGTTATTCATAACCTGGCCAACGAAACCTTAAAAAAGAATATGCCTGTAGAAAAAGCTCCTGGCTATGGCTTAAACGCTGCTAAAGTAACCTACCTGGAAGCTTTAGGACGTACAATAGCTGGTGTTGCTCCCTGGCTGGCCTTACCCGACGATGAAACTGCCGAAGGTAAACTTAGAAAAACAATGCGTACTGAGCTTTTAAAAGGGCTGGCCAATTCGGTAAATCCCGAGAGCCCTGATTATATCAGTTATCGCTCAGAGAGCCAGCCTATAGTTGATGCGGCCTATGTTGCGCATGCTTTTTTACGTGCCCCAAAAGCACTTTGGGAGCCACTTGATGAAACAACCAAGAAAAGATTTATCGAAGAGTTTAAGTCGCTCAGAACCCGTAGCGGCGCGTACAATAACTGGTTACTGTTCTCAGGCTTAACCGAAGGCTTCTTATTAAGCATTGGCGAACAATACGATCCGGCCCGTGTACAGTTTGCCATCAATAAAATGAAAGAATGGTATGTAGGCGATAGCTGGTACAGTGATGGCGAAAAATTCAGTATGGATTATTATAACTCTTATGTAATACACCCCATGCTGGTCGATCTTTTAAAAGTGCTGGTTGAGAAGAAAAAAGCACAGCAGGCAGATTACGACCTGGCTTTAAAACGGATGGTGCGTTATTCTGAATATCTGGAACGCATCATTTCTCCGGAGGGCACATATCCTGCCTATGGCCGTTCTATTACCTACCGCACAGCTGCATTTCAGGCTTTGGCACAGGTAGCATTGATGGAAAAACTGCCCGAATATGTTAAACCTGCACAGGTTCGCGGTGCTTTAACCAGGGTAATCTATAACCTCTATAACGGGAATCAAAACTTTGATGATAAAGGCTGGTTGGTATTGGGCTTTAACGGGCATCAGCCCGAAGTTGCAGATACCTATACATCTACAGGTAGTTTATATATGGCAAGTCTGGGCTTTTTAACGCTGGGTTTACCTGCTGACAATAAATTCTGGACAGATGCTCCAGCTCCCTGGACCAGTTTAAAAGCCTGGGGCGGAGAAACGATAAAAAAGGATTATAAAGTTGAGTATTAATACCAATAATCAATATCGTATAAATATATTTGCGGGTAAGATTTGATACCAGTTCAAATCTTACCTCACAACTCAATTTTTAACCAATGAACAAATTCGAAAGCCGTTACGCTCAAAGCCCAAAAGAAGTTAAACAAATGGATACCGCGGCCCTGCGGGATAATTTCTTAATTGAAAACGTGTTTGAAGCCAACCAGGTAAACCTAACTTTATCTCATTTTGACAGATATATTGTTGGCGGAGCAATGCCAATTGACCAGAAAATAGCACTTCCAAATCCTGATGATTTAAAAGCCAGCTACTTTTTAGAACGCCGAGAACTGGGTATTATCAACGTAGGCGGAAAAGCAATTGTTACGGCCGACGGCGAAACCTACGAATTGGATTATAAAGAAGCTTTATATATTGGTAAAGGCACTAAAGAAGTGTTTTTCGAATCGGCTGATAAAGGTGCGGCGACAAAATTATACATCAATTCAGCACCAGCGCACCACACTTACCCAACCAAAAAGGTAAGTAAGGCCGAAGCCGAAATTGTAGAACTGGGTACACCAGAAACAGCAAACCACCGCATTATTAATAAATTATTGGTAAATAGTGTTTTGCCAACCTGTCAGTTACAGATGGGAATGACCGAATTAAAATCGGGCAGCGTTTGGAATACCATGCCTGCGCATACGCACGACAGAAGGATGGAAGCTTATTTTTATTTTGAAGTGCCACAAGGACAAAGTGTTTGCCATTTTATGGGACAACCACAGGAAACACGCCACATCTGGATGCAAGGCGATCAGGCGGTAATTTCGCCAAACTGGTCAATCCACTCAGGTGCAGGTACCAGTAATTATACCTTTATCTGGGGTATGGCTGGCGAAAACCTTGATTATGGAGACATGGATCACTGCGCAATTACAGAATTGAAATAAACCGTCATCTCGACTAAAGCGTGCCAATTATATTGGTAGCGGAATGGAGAGATCTTACAAAAGTATCAATAGAAAACACATGTCAAACGTATTTAATTTAGCAGGTAAAACTGCATTAGTTACCGGTTGCAAAAGAGGAATTGGAAAAGCCATGGCTTTAGCACTTGCAGAGGCAGGAGCTGATGTTATCGGTGTATCGGCCAGCCTTGAGTTACAAGGTAGCGCCATAGAAAAAGAAGTTCTGGCGCTAGGCCGTAAATTTTATGCTTACCAGTGCGATTTTAGTAAACGCGAAAACACACTTGCATTTGCTGCGCAGGTAAAAGCCGATCATCCGGTAATTGATATTCTGGTAAACAACGCCGGAACCATTTTGCGTAAACCCATTGCCGAACACCCTGACGAATATTGGGATGAGGTAATTGCGGTAAACCAAACGGCTCCGTTTATCTTAACCCGCGAAGTGGGCCGTGATATGGTTGCCAGAGGTAGCGGAAAAGTAATTTTTACCGCATCGTTATTATCGTTTCAAGGTGGTATTACTGTACCAGGCTATGCTGCAAGTAAAGGTGCAATTGCTTCTTTAACCAAAGCTTTTGCCAACGAGTGGGCATCAAAAGGTGTTAATGTAAATGCCATTGCTCCAGGTTATATTGCTACGGATAATACGACCGCTTTACGCGAAGATCAGGATAGAAGTACTTCAATTTTATCACGTATTCCGGCAGGAAGATGGGGTACGCCCGAAGATTTTAAAGGACCAACTTTATTCCTGGCCTCAGCCGCAAGTGATTATGTGCATGGAACGATTTTAACCGTTGATGGCGGTTGGATGGGACGATAGTTTAGTTCTGAGTCTTTAGTCCTAAGTCTGGAGTCGGTATTAAAAAGAAACCCCGCAGGTTTTAAAATCTGCGGGTTTTTTTATGTCAGCTTATTCTAGTAGAGCTTATAAATCTCTGTAATATCTTTCAATATTTTCTCGAAGTCGATTTTCAGGTCAATTAACCGGCCAGTTTTAATATCAAAAACCCAGCCCTGCACCGTTAATTTACGGCCAACAACGGCTTCCTGCACTGCTGCTGTTTTAAGCAGGTTAACACATTGCTCCTGAACGTTAAGTTCAACAAGACGGTTGTAGCGTGCATCTTCATCAGCTATGGCATTCAATTCATCCTTATGTAAACGGTAAACATCGCGGATGTTTCTTAACCAGGGATTTAAAATACCCAAATCTGCAGGCTGCATAGCTGCTTTAACGCCGCCGCAGTTGTAGTGGCCACATACTACAATGTGGTTTACCTTTAAATGCCTCACCGCGTAATTTAAAACCGTCATTACGCTTAAATCTACGTTGTTTACCAGATTGGCAATATTGCGGTGAACAAACGCCTGCCCCGGTTGGATGCCCATTAAATCTTCGGCAGTAACACGGCTGTCAGAACAACCAATGTATAAAAATTCGGGGCTTTGGCCTTTAGCCAGATCCGTAAAATAATCCGGATTAATGGATAGTTTTTCAGCAATCCATTTTTCGTTGTTTTTAAAAACTTCTTCTACATTCATAATTTAATTCAATAAGGCATGTATTGTTGGTCGGAAAAATTGTAGTATTTATAGGGGCATAAAACTATAAAAGATTTCCAGATTTTGATAACAAATTAAGCCCTTAAAAGTTTAAGGCTTTAGGAAATTTGCTTATACTTAAAATTTCCAGCGCCTGTGTTTTTTATACCCCACTAAATTAGCTTAGATGTTTTGTAAATAAAGCAACTATAAATTAGTGAAAGGTCTTCGACAGGCTCATACTGGCAAGTAAAAGTCGTTAACTGACTGGGAAAAAAACACCATAAAGTTGTAAGAATTATTTTAATCGCTCTACCAGTTTTTTAATGCTGGTGGCAGCCATCATGTTTTTAAACTCAGGCATATCCTGATGGTCCTTCTCTATCAATTGCTTTAAGCTTCTGTTAAAACTTCTCACAGAAATTCCGAGGTAGGCTGCCATGTCATCTTTTGAGATAGAGATGTGTTCATCAGCCTGTAACTGGAGCAATTTTAATAAGGCATATTCAACCGTATACAATTGCTGAAAAGAGGCCCTGGTGCTGGTTTGTATGATCCTGGTTGATAGTTCCTGGAGTAAGATTGTAGTAAATTCACTACTTTTTTGTATCAGCGAGAGGAAAATATGATCTGGAATCACATAGGCAGTAACTTCGCTAATGGCAGCCACGTTGCATAAGCAATCGATCTTTTTTAGGGCTTCGAGCTCGCCAACAACCTCACCCTTGCCCAAAAACTCAATAATAAAATCCTTGCCGTTTTCTTCTGAGATAAAGCATTTGCTGATGCCCTCTTTAATGATGTAGATATTACTGATTTTATCGCCCTGCTCAATTAACCGGTAGCCTGCCTTAAAACTTTTCAGGCTAATATTAACGTCGGCATTTTCGCTGCTAAAACGTTCAATAAAGGAGAGGAAGGCGAGATTAGTCCGTAGCATATTCTTTTTTGCCGAGACAAATGTCCTTTTTTATCAGGATTACCGGCGTTACTTTTGTGGCACTAAAGTAAGCATAACCATGAACAATCAGATTACCGTAATTGCTTTTGATGCTGATGATACCCTTTGGGTAAACGAACCTTACTTCCGCGAAACAGAAGATAAGTTTGCTGCCCTCCTGGAAGACTTCATACCACGCCACAGTATAATTGCTGAACTCTACAAAACCGAAATTGCCAATTTGCCACTCTATGGTTATGGTATTAAGGGTTTTATGCTCAGTATGATCGAAACGGCGATGAGGATTACAGTGGGGAAAAATGACCCCAAAGTTGTGGAAATGATAATCGAATTGGGGCAGGAAATGTTGAACAAACCCATCGAACTGCTGGATGGCGTAGAGGAAGTACTTAAAGCACTGCACGGAAAATATAAACTGGTAGTGGCTACTAAGGGCGATTTGCTCGACCAGCAAAGGAAATTAACCAAGTCGGGTTTAGACCATTACTTCCATCATATCGAAATTATGAGCGATAAACAGGAAAAGGATTATCAAAAACTGATGAAACACCTGGATTGCCAGCCCGAATCGTTTTTGATGCTGGGTAACTCCTTAAAATCGGATGTGTTACCAGTACTCAACATTGGCGGGCACGCTGTGCATATTCCGTACCATACCACCTGGGTGCACGAAAGTATTGACCATACCATTGAGCATCCTAATTTTTACGAGATGGAAAGCCTGTCGGAAGTTTTACCAAAATTAATTGAATGAAAGAAAAAATAGATATAGACACCTGGATCAGAAAAGATCATTTTAAATTTTTTAGCACATTTGGCGAGCCATTTTTTGGTGTTACAGTAGATTTAGATTGCACAGCTACTTACAGGAAAGCGAAAGAGAAAGCTGTCTCGTTCTTCCTGCTTTATTTGCATAAATCGCTTGCAGCAGCAAATGCGATAGAACCTTTTAGTTACCGCATTATTGATGGCGAAGTTTGGAAATACGACCGCGTAAATGCTGCCGCAACCATTAATCGCCCAAACGGTACCTTTGGTTTTGGCTACCTCGATTTTTACGAAGATTTTAACGATTTTAAACTGGCAGCCGATCAGGAAATCGAAAAGGTAAAAGCTACAACAGGCTTAATTCCATCTGCTTCGGGCGAAAATGTAATTCATTACTCGGCACTTCCCTGGTTAAATTTCACTTCACTATCTCATGCCCGCAATTTTGCTTTTCAGGATAGCTGCCCGAAAATCTCTTTTGGTAAAGTGAGAGATGAAAACGGAAAAAAAATAATGCCGGTTTCGATTCATGTAAACCATGCTCTAATGGACGGCTTCCATGTGGCGCAGTTTGTAGATGCCTACCAGGATTTGCTGAATAACAAAGAACCTGTTTAACTGGATCGGTTCGATGGCATTTCTTCGCTTTTAAGCTGAAAGATGTGCTGCAATAAAAAAAATCAATTATCATTTGCTTTCGATAAAGTATTTGCTATTTTTGCAGGACAGGCAGGAAGCTTGTTTCCATTATCTTATTTGTTTATTCGGATTGGATTATTGGAATTTAAAAATTGGGGGATTAGCTCATTTGGCTAGAGCGCTTCGCTGGCAGTGAAGAGGTGATCGGTTCGAATCCGATATTCTCCACCACTAATATATTATTTATGCCTTTAGATTTATTTCTGAGGGCTTTTTTGTTAGCTTTTATTTTTGGTGCAATTTTTTTACTTTAAAAGCTATCTAAATTATTTTATTCTATTTTGGAATTAGACATAGGGCATTAATATTGGTTTTTCCTCTCATTATGCAACCATTCGTTCAAATTCAAATTACCCTCAGTTTAACTTGGCGGCCCCTTTTGAGCCAGCGAGTTTTTTTCTACAATAAAATTATTTTACTGTTAAACGGTAGATTATCTAAATCTTCCACTAGCTCAAGCCTACCGCGCCGTTGCAGATGCTGACCCTGGGAATCCAAGTGCCGCAGTAAGGGCAGCACAACTTGAACAATTGCTCAACCATTATTAATAAAGCATCAAATGGATATTAAAATAACAAACGACTTCAATAAGCAAATCCTATTTTCGTTAGAACCGAATGGTACTATCATTGAATTGGAAAAGTTAAAATCACTAAATCTCGAACTCATTGCCAATGGAAAGAGTCCAATCCTAGAGCTTAAGGTAGGTGAATTCGATGGCAATATTTGTATAGCTATTTGGCCAGATCAAGGTGACTACGAAGTAAATGGCTAATAGTTTATTGAGAATATTCCTGAAAGCAACCTTATTACCGTGTTTCTCTATATTAAATGAAATTGGTATTTGCTAGGCTGAAACGTGAGTTGAACAATCTTAAAGAAAGGAAATTTGATTAATGAGAAGAATATCGGCTAATCAGTCGATATTCTTGTATGTGAGAAATCACAAAACCCCGCTTTGATAATTGCTTTGATGTGTTTAATGAAGCAAATAATAGCTATTTTGAAAAAGTGTATATTTCACTAAAAGTTCTCTCGTTGGTCAAGATTTGTAATCCCGTCCCATAGTGCGGCATTTCACCATCTTTAATCACCACTGTGTGCCGAAGGAGCTACACCCCAAATTCCTTACAATAATGAGTCAAAATCTGAATGAGCTCTACCGCATAGTTAACAGTAACTTTCAAAACCGCATCGCCACTATAATTTATGGCTATAACCTGCTCCTTTACATTAAAGCCTACATATAACTTGGTCTGGCCTAAATCCCAGTAAACCAGTTCATCAGCGGTTTTAAACAACTGGCCCTGATAGGGTTCTTTTGTATAACAGGAGCTGTTCCAGATGGATTGGGCGATGGAAGTTATTATTGAAATGACTGCTTCAGCATCTTCTTTGGTTAATAAGCAACTTTCACTGGTTTCTTTATCTAATTCAAGGTGTATTTTATCGCCATCCCTAAATAATAAAATGCTACCGCTTTTAACCAGCCATTTATAAACCTGTTGTTCCTGATTGTTCATGTTCAGCGTTGTTATTGGGTACCCACATCCTAAAAAACTTAAACATTTTGGCATATTCTTCCCTGGGCAAAAAGGCTATACAAACTTCCTGATTGTCTAATGCCGATTCGGTAAGTACAATATGGTCTGCTTCCTTTTTAGCGTTTGCAAACTCCGTTTCAGAAACAACACAAACCACCTTCTTAAATATGCCATTTATCCAGGTTTGCATGTTTGCTGTGTTTTCAAATTTTCTAAAACAGGCAAGGGAGGCATGTGCCGTAATAACAGGTACCATTTTATCAGGAACCTCTCTTTTAACTAAAATGTACATCTTCATGGTCTGGTGAGCGCTTTGCGAAGTTGGCGTTGATGATAAACTTACAGAAAAAATGTGAAGATGAAGCGTTTATTCCCATGCGTAACGCAAATTCAACTTTCCCGATTACCTTTTGTATTAAACCCTGGCCCTAAGTTTTTCAATCAGTATGCCGTAAAAAGGGCCGATCGGCATTACTTTCCATAAATACTTTACGGTATTCCCTGGGCGATATACCTTGCTGGATCTTGAATTGCCGGTTAAAATAAGAAACATTATCAAAGCCACAGGCATAACAGATGGCCGTGATGTTGTCCTCTTTCCCAATTAGTAATTTGGTGGCATGGCTTACCCTGATCTCATTTACGAACTGTGAGAATGTTTTGTGGGTGCTGCTTTTAAAATAGCGGCAAAATGCAGCTTTGCTCATACAGGCGATGGAAGCAGCCGATTGGATGTCTATCTCCCGATGATAATTTTCGAATACATAATTGAAAATAGAAGCCAGTTTTTTAGCGTTACTTTCTTTATGGCGTATTTTTCTGATATCGTCTGTAATGAGTAATGCCCCTTTCTTATAGCTCAAAGAAAGTTCTTCCAATATTTGCAGCAACAAAATCAGGTTCTTCATTTGTTGGTTGGGCTGGAACTGAAAGAAACGGCTGCTGATGGAAGCCGCTGCAGTGCCGAATTTTATACCATATTTCGATTGCTGTAACAGCTCTTTCACCGCCCTCAGTTCCAGGGTTTCAAAGAATTCCTTTCCCATAAAATCTTCAGAGAATTGCACTACAATGGCATGCGCTACTTCTTCATCCGTTGCCGTTAGGATATCGCTCGAAAAACAATGCACCAGCCCTGGCCCGAACATAAAAACCTCACCTTCCTGATAATTCATCACCTTATTGCCCACATACACCTGACCCGAACTTTTTACAATCAAGATCAGTTCATAACCGTGATGAAAATGAAAAGTATTGGTAAACTGTGGCTGACAGTATTCCTTAATGGCGAAACTGGCATCTTCAGGAGTGGATATCGGTCGGTAAGAAACTTTCATAATTACTGCTTTTTGGTACAATAGTTATCTTTGGGAGCTAAATTTTGCTATTAATGTAAATATAGTATCAAAAATGAGCAAATGAAGTATTTTTATTTCAATTGAAATCTGAATAAGTTTGTTTTACCTGGACGCTGTTGAGCGCAGTGTCTACATTATACTAACCAAAACATTATACCTGATATGGAACTTGCAATACACAATTGGATGCGTGCTGAAACCATTGAAACAACAATACGAAGAGTTGCTGCAATTGGATATACCAGGCTTGAAGTTGCCGGAAACCCGGATCAGTACAATACAAAGGATGTACGAAAACTCATGAAAGAACATGGGCTGAGTTGCTGGGGTTCAGTAACCTTGATGCTTGGCGAGCGTAACCTGCTGGCCGGTAACGAGGGACAACGCGCAGCTTCTGTTCAGTATGTAAAAGATGTAGTGAAAATGGTGAAAGAACTGGATGGCCATATGGTTTCTGTGGTTCCTGCTACAGTAGGTAAGCTGGTGCCCGATGGACGGCCGGAAGAAGAGTGGAACTGGGCGGTTAACGCCATGCAAGAAATATACGAATACAGCGAAGCCGCAGGCGTACTGCTGGGCATTGAGCCCATTAACCGGTTTGAAACCTATTTTATTAACCGTGCCGAGCAGGCATTGGCGCTGGCTGAAGCAGTTGGCCCGAACTGTGGCGTATGTCTGGATACTTTTCACATGAATATCGAGGAAACGGATTTGTTTGAATCCATTAGAAAAGCGAAGGGTAAACTGGTGGGGTTTCATGTGGCCGATAATAACCGCATGGCACCGGGAATGGGAAATCTGAACTGGCAAAAGATTATCGATACCCTCCGGGAAATAAATTATAACGAGGTGCTTTCGGTAGAATTTTGCGCGCCATTGGATCGCACTCCTGCCAATCCTTATCCAGGTGCCATAGACGAAAAACCCGAAAACCTTACACCTGAGCAGGAAAAATTTCTGATAGACCATGGCAGCTCGTCGGTTACCGATGCATTTTATACCATGCTAACCCAACAATCATTTAATACCTTATCAAAACTTATTTAAGGCGTGAAAGCATCATAAGCATAGTGTTTACCAACGGCAATGAACGGAGCTTACCTGCTATTTAACACTAGTGCCATACAGATAATTCATAACCGATAAAAGACAAATTATATTTTAATGAAAATAACAAATGTAGAAGCATTTTGGTTACGTTGCCCCATACCTGAGGCGAAACAGCATGTATCAGATTATGGGCTTCTTACCAATTTTGATATGACCCTTGTGGTAATCACCACAGATACAGGCTTGCAGGGCTTTGGAGAAGCGAAGGCTGCGGTAGGCTCTTCTGGTGTATGTGCTTCCATTGTAAATTGTATAGAAAATGAACTAAAGCCCGTGTTGCTGGGCAAGTCGGTAAAAGACATTACACGGCTGTGGGAAGAAATGTATAACGGAACAAGAGACCACTATGCATTATCAAGGGGAAGAAAATTTCCTATCCTCGGACGGCGGGGCCTTACAATATCAGCCATGAGTGGAATCGATACTGCATTATGGGATTTGAAAGGGAAAATGCTGAACGTTCCTGTGCTTGATTTGCTTGGCGGTGCCTGCAGAGAGAAAATGCCTGCTTACGCAAGTGGAGGCTGGGCAGACCTGGAACATATAGGCGAGCAGTTGAATGGCTATGTGAGTAAAGGATTTGGAGGGGTGAAAATGCGTGTAGGCGTGATGGATGGTACCGTGCAGAAAAGTATAGACCGGGTAAAAGCGGCCAGAGCGGCACTGGCACCCGACATTAAGTTAATGGTTGATGCGCATGGCACATTCAGCGTACCTGAGGCGAAGCAATTTTGCCGTGGGGTAGAAGACTGTAATATCTATTGGTTTGAAGAGCCCGTTAGTCCAGACAACAGGAAAGGAACAGCAGAAGTGAGAGCTGCCACACACATACCCATTGCCGCCGGCGAAAGTGAGTTTACCAGTTTTGATATACACGATCTTTTGCAAATAAGGGCTATAGATGTTGTTCAGCCCGATGCGGCCATTATTGGCGGCATTTCGGAAGCCATGCGGGCAGGGCATCTGGCCAGTGTGCACCAGGTAGAGCTGGCACCGCATTGCTGGGGCTCGGCGTTCTCTTTCATGGCAGGCTTAACTGTGGCATTCGCATGTCCATCTGCAACAATTATTGAGTTTTCGCTCGGCGGAAACCCCATGATGTACGACCTGGTGAACGAGCAAATTAATGTGATCAACGGTGAAATCGCCGCACCTTCTGCTCCAGGACTGGGATTAACCCCTAACTGGGATTTTGTAAAACAGTTTAAACAGCCGGTATAAAATAATTAATTATGGCAAAGGCACTTAAAATTAATCACGTAACGCTTATTGTAGACAATCTGGAAAAAGCAGGGGATTTCTACAGGCAGGAACTCGGTCTTGAGCCGCTTCCTTCTTTTAAGTTCGATTACCCTGTAATGTTTTTCAAATTTAATGATGAGCAACAATTACATATTTCGGAATGGGAAGACCAGACCTCATTTCGCGGGCATATCTGTGTACAGGTAGACGATTTCAGCAGCATCTTTTTTCGCATGAAAGCGTTAAAAGCCATTGATGTCAATCCCTGGGGGAAAGTGCGAAAGTTACCCGATGGAGCCATGCAGATGTTTGTGCGCGATCCCGCTGGCAATCTGGTCGAAATTTCATCAATACCCGGAGCTGAGGTAGACGACAGGATATTTAAAGATGAGCTGTATGAAGAAGGTTTATACGTTTCGAACAGGAATGATTTCAGAGGCTTAAAATCAGACGACGCTACTTTATACCATAAAAAGTAATGAAGAAAAACGTATTGTTACTGGAAAGCATTGCAGAAGAAGCACTTGCCCTGCTAGCGGAAAATGTGCATGTATATAAAGGATATACAGCAGAAGGGCTAAGTGAGGTTTTGGGCAAGGTAGAAATACATGCCGTTATTACCAGGGGGAAGGGGCAGATTGATAAGCCCCTTATGGATGCCTTTTCGGATTTGCAGGTAGTAGCCAGGTGCGGCGTGGGCCTTGATAATGTGGATGTGGCTGAAGCGACAGCAAGAAAGATCAGGGTAGTTAATGCGCCGGGCAGTAGTGCAGCCACTATTGCCGAGCATACACTTGCTTTAATGCTGATGACAATGCGTAATTTATATCAGTCGGTTGAAAGGGTTAAACAGGGCGACTGGAACTGGCGTAACCAATATGCCGGAGACGAACTGAATGGCAAAACACTGGGCATATTGGGTATGGGAAATATAGGAAAGCGGGTGGCCAAACTAGCTGAGGCCTTTGGTATGAAGGTGTTTTACTGGAGCAGAACAGCACGGCAGCTGCCTATGGATGAGGTTTTAAAACAATCAGATATAGTAAGTTTACACCTTCCCTTAACTCCCGAAACAAATGAGATTATCGGGGCGAAGCAACTGGAGTTAATGAAACCTGGAGCATTCCTAATCAATACCGCAAGGGGTGCACTCATCAATCATGCAGCGCTTCTTGATGCGTTGAATGCCAATACCATTGCCGGATTTGCCGCAGATGTGCTGCCCGATGAACCACCCGTAGAGAGCGTCGCGGTGATAAAGCATCCGCACGCAATTATTACCCCGCATACGGCCAGTCTTACAGCTGCTACCTACCAGCAAATGTGCTTGCTTACAGTAAAGAATGTGCTCGCCATACTTGGTGGCAGACAGGCTGATTTAAATAGTGTATATAACCGCAATTCCTTTTTTTGATAATCACTAATTCCTAATAAAATGAATAATTTTTGTATTGGTTTGTTATTAACCCTGAGTACAGTTTTGTTCGGTACGCCAGCTGCGCAAAAGACTAAAAAGCCACTCGTTGTTTTTATATGTGGCGATCATGAATACAGTGGAGAAGAAACACTGCCCATTATTGCAGCCGAACTGGAAAAGAATTATGGTATGAGAGCTGTTGTACTCAAAGCATCTCCAGACCACAATAGCGAAGAAAATATTCCCGGACTGGAAATATTAAAGGAAGCGGATTTAGCTGTTTTCTACTTGCGGTGGCGAAGACTTCCGGCCGAACAACTTGCGCACATTGAAACCTACCTGAAATCAGGGAAACCAGTAATGGGCTTTCGTACCACTACACATGCATTTAATTTCCCTAAGGGGCACCCCAACGAAAAATGGAACGCTTTCGGTGAATTTGCGTTAAATGCTCCTCCGGGATGGGGCGGAAAAGCCAAACACACGCACTACGGACATAACAGCAGCACCGATGTGAGCATTGCCCCTGCGGCATCAAATAACCCGATCCTTACCGGTGTGGCAGAAGATTTTCACGTGCGTTCCTGGTTGTACCATGTGGTACCCGATTATCCTACAAAAGGATCAACTACATTGCTTACAGGCAAAGCAGTAAACCCCGAAAGAGCAGCGGTAGAAAATCCGGTAGCCTGGACCGGTACCAATACTTTTGGTGGAAAGGTCTTTATGACCACGCTCGGGCATCCCGAAGATTTCAGGATTGAGGCTTTCCAAAGGCTGGTGATTAACGCCATTCATGATGAACTGGGCCTGAAAGTGCCAAAGAAATGGAAAGGTAAAATGGATATCCAGGTACCCTACCGTGTTGCTAAATAAACCTGTGTAAAGATGACGAGAATAATAAAGATCAGCCTGTTGTGCCTTATCGTGGCGATACCTGCGATGATGATTGTAAACGCATTTAAATACAAATCTGCGCCGCTGGTTATTGAGAAAGGTACGCGGATTGCCCTGATTGGCAATAACCTGGGATCGAGAATGATCAATTACGATAATTTTGAAACAGAATTGCAGCTTCGTTTCCCAACGCACCAATTATTCATCCGTAACATGTGTAACCCGGCAGAAACGCCCGGTTTCAGGCCTCACGCAGCCAGAAATTCCCCCTGGGCTTTTCCCGGTGCAGAAAAGTTTCAGGTGGAGCGGGCCAACCTGGTTAAAAGAAAAGATGCAGGCGGTACATTAGAAATGGAAGATCCCGGAGAAGGCTTTTTTGAAACACCCGACCAATGGCTTACCCGACTAAAAACAGATGTGATCATTTCCTTTTTCGGATTTAATGAATCTTTTGAAGGAGAAGCAGGACTTGCTAACTATAAAGCAGAGCTGGATGCTTTTATAAAATGGACACTGAAACAAAAATATAACGGCACTTCAGCGCCACAGCTTGTCATCGTATCACCCATTGCTTTTGAGAACCTTAATGGTAAAACCAGCTATGATTTGCCTGATGGTAAGCGTGAAAATGAAAACCTGCTGCTGTACACAAATGCCATGAGGGAGGTTGCTGCCACAAACAGGGTTCGCTTTGTTGATGTATTTAACCCGACATTGGAGTGGTATAAAAATGCCTCAAGCCCCTTAACGATTGACGGTTCTCAACTAAACGAAGAGGGCTATAAAAAACTCGGGATCTTGCTTGCAGATCAGATTTTTGGAAAAAGCGCAGCCGAAGCAGGAACTAACCGTAAGCTGGTGCACGATGCCGTAACGGAAAAAAACTGGATGTGGCTAAATGATTTTAAAATTCCTAATGGAGTGCATGTGTATGGTCGGAGGTATAAACCTTACGGGCCTGATAATTTTCCGGCAGAGATCAAAAAGATTCGCGAAATGACCGTTATCAGGGATACGGCCATTTGGCTGGCGGCAGCTAAAGGGCAGAAAATGGATATTGCGGCTGCTGATAAGCATACCACCGTTTTGCCGGAGGTAAAAACCAATTATACACCAAGTAAGAAAAATGGCAATCTTAAATACCTGATCGGACAGGAAGCAGTAAACAGTTTGACCGTTCCTCCTGGCTTCAAGGTAGAACTATTTGCCTCAGAAACCGAATTCAGCTTTTTGGCCAAGCCTGTACAGTTGTCGTTTGACAACAAGGGGCGCTTGTGGGTGGCCGTAATGCCCACTTATCCGCAATATAAGGTTGGAGACGCAAAACCTAACGACAAAATCATTATCCTGGAAGATACCAATAACGACGGGAAGGCCGATAAACAGACCGTTTTTGCCGATGGCCTTCATTTACCGCTCGGTTTTGAAATTGCGGCAGAAGGGGTATATGTTGCCCAGGGAAACAACTTTATTCTGCTTACAGATACAGATGGGGATGATAAGGCCGATAAAAAAGAGATTTTGCTGAGCGGTTTTGACGATCATGATTCTCACCACAGCAGTCACGCATATACCGCAGACCCGTCCGGAGCCATTTTTTCGGGAGAAGGTGTATTTCTCCGAACCAATATAGAAACTTCTTACGGGCCTATTTATGCCACTAATGGCGGCTTTTACCGGTTTGACCCACGACGCAGGAAATTGGAGCGTACGGCGCAAATGGCTATTCCGAATCCATGGGGCATTACATTCGATGATTGGGGGCAGCCTTTCTATGCCGAAACCTCCAGTCCTGATTTTCGCTGGATGCTTCCCGGAACAATCTTACCCCGATATGGACAGGCTAACCATAAATCGAAACAACTGATAGAGGAAAAACACCTGGTAAGGCCTACATCAGGCATTGAAATAGTATCCAGCCGCCATTTTCCTGATGAATTTCAGGGCGATTTCCTGATCAATAATACCATTGGTTTTCTGGGAACCAAAGAACATACTTTGGAGGATGACGGTACAGGTTATAAAAGCCGTTTCCGTATGGATCTGCTGGTGAGTAACGATCCTAATTTTCGCCCGGTAGACCTGGAGTTTGCCCCTGATGGTTCTTTGTACGTTATAGATTGGCATAATGTTCTCATTGGGCATATGCAACACAATGCCCGCGATCCCCTGCGTGACCATTCGCATGGCAGGATTTACCGCATTACCTATCCTTCAAGGCCCCTGGTAAAACCCGCTAAAATAGACGGAGCGAGCATTGAAGTGCTGCTTGATCATCTTAAGCTGCCCGAGTACAGAACCCGTTACAGAACCCGCAGGGAACTGAGAGGGCGGGATGTTAATGAGGTGTTGCCTAAACTGAAAAGCTGGGAGGCAAAGCTGGATACCAATGATACACGGTATGAGCATCATTTACTCGAAGCGCTTTGGGTAAGCTGGGGAATGAACAAAGTTGATCAACAGCTTTTAAAACAGCTCTTGAAAGCCAAAGACTACCATGTAAGGGCTGCTGCAGTAGAAGTGGTACGTTATACCGGGCATCAACTGCCCGACCAGGCAAACTTGCTGATGGAAGCTGCTAGGGATAAAAATAGCAGGGTAAGGTTAACAGCCATTGCCGCTGCCTCGTGGATAGGCAAGGCAAAAGGGCTTCCGGTTTTAGCAGAAGCGAATAAATTGCCCCTGGATAGCTGGATGTTGCCGGCTTACCAGACAGCCGTAGCACATTTGAATGGCAGAAATGTAGCAGAAGAAAAAGAAAAGAGCGAGAAAACGGCACTCGCGGGCGCTACACTTGCCTTGTATAACGAAGGAAGAATTATTTATAATAAAGAAGGCTATTGTAAAACTTGTCACCAGGCCGATGGTAAAGGGCTCACTGTTGCCGGCTTTCCACCACTTACACCCAATAACTGGGTAAATGGAAACGACGAGCGACTGATTAAGCTGGTGCTGAAAGGCGTAATGGGACCAATAGAGGTGAATGGTAAAAAATATCCGGGTCAGGTTCCTATGACACCTTTTGGCGGATTGCTGAAAGATCAGGAAGTAGCGGCAGTACTTACCTATATCCGAAACTCATTTGGGAATAAGGGGACTGCAATTTCGCCCGAGAAAGTAAAAGCGATAAGAAAAGCCATCCAAAACAAAAAGGACTTTTACTCGCCAGAGCAATTACTGAAAGAGCATCCCATGGAAAGTGCCAAGAAATAGGAAAATTGTATATTACAATAGCATTAAATCACTAAATGGTATAGCTGTTTAAGTGCTGCCATCTGGCTACCAACTTAAGGGTAAATCCGTAGCAAGTCCGCATATAGTCCGCGTTTTAATACCTTAATGCGGATTATAT
Source organism: Pedobacter ghigonis (assembly GCF_903166585.1). Lineage (GTDB taxonomy): Bacteria > Bacteroidota > Bacteroidia > Sphingobacteriales > Sphingobacteriaceae > Pedobacter > Pedobacter ghigonis. The sequence goes on along the minus strand of NZ_CAESCM010000001.1, from coordinate 656,940 downwards.
GCGGATTCATTTTAGTCTTGCAGTAAATCAGGGTGCGAGATGTTACCAGCTATTCCGCTCTAATAAGGGCTTAACGCAAATATTTTTAGGTGTTTATGTCAATTAATATGGTGCAGTTTCCTCCCTTATGCAGCTTTTAAGTTAAGCAAGCCTGTACCATTATTTTCGGGCTTAACGGCCCTTATTTTTTTCTTAACATCAGGGCTGCCAGTTTTTTTATCTGCGAAATTGGTTAATCGGTAGCGATCACCGCATTCATCCACCGGTTTCTTGCGTCCATGTACTTTATCTTTTATATTGCTTTTAGTTTGCGTTGCTTTGTGATAAAGAAAAAATGAAACGGACCCAAATCTCACTTTATTGGAAATGCCAGCTCATCGGGTGGACAACCGCTTCGCTCTATTGGGCATTTGTAGCCTTTACCAGCGGCGAGTTTCACTGGGGCTTAGGTTTTGCTCAGCTGATAACCGATGTGATCCTTTACGTTGGTATTACCCATCTTTATAAAATATTCGCCGAAAACAATAAATGGCAGCTCCTGCCTTTAAATGGTTTGATTATCAGGATTTTTATTGCCGTTCCGGTAATGGGCATTATTTATACCTGCACTACAATCCCCAAAGTATATTTTTTGCGAACCATGTTTGTGAATAACGGACGGCTAGATTGGGATCAGTTTGCACTGATCAACATTTCGGGCATATTTATGGCTGGTATCAGGTTAATGGCCATCTGGTTGCTGGCTTACCATCTGTACCATTATGCTAAACGAGAGATCGCACTGGCGGGCGAAAATGCCCGGCTGCAGTTGGGCTTTAAGCAGGCACAACTCGATAATCTTTCCAGCCAGCTTAATCCACATTTTCTTTTCAACTCGCTCAATACGGTTAAAGCGCTTATTTATACCAGGCCCGATGGAGCGGCGAGAGGAATAGACCTGCTGAGTGAAATTTTACGCAATAGTTTATACCGCGGAAACGCCATGATGGTGCCCCTGGATGAAGAGATTGAACTGGTAAAAGATTATCTCGAGCTCGAAAGCATGCGCATGGATGAAAGGCTCAGTTTTGATTTCCAGATTAAGGTTCCTGCCATGTCGGTAAAAATTCCGCGCTTCAGCTTACAATTACTGGTCGAGAATGCAGTAAAACACGGCATAGCGAAAAGGGTAGCCGGAGGTAAGTTAATCATTACGGTTTTTGAGCACGAAGGTTTTTTAAAGATTGAGGTATTAAACCCAGGCAGGCTGGAACAGGATAATGCAAATGTGGGCATTGGGTTAGAAAATTTAAGAAACAGGCTGGATATAGCGTATAAAGGAGCAGCTACTTTCAACATCATCGAGCAAAAAGAAAACGTTTTGGCAACTTTAACCATTCCGTTCAAATGAAAACGATAAGAACATTGGTTATTGATGATGAGCGCCAGGCCAGGGCTGAAGTAATCAGGATGTTAAAGGCCTATCCGCAGATTGTGGTACTGGGCGAAGCTGCAGATGGTTTCGAGGGACGAAAAATGATTGAACTTTTGCAGCCCGATTTAATTTTTTTAGACATTCAAATGCCTGGCCAAACTGGCTTTGAAATGCTCGAATCGTTAAGCCACATTCCACAGGTAATATTTGTAACCGCTTACGATAGTTATGCGCTCCAGGCTTTTGAGATAAGTGCGCTCGATTACCTGATGAAACCCGTGCGCAGCGAACGGTTGGATAAAGCTCTGAACTTAGTTACCGAACGTTGTCAGGGGCAATTTGAGCCTACTTTTTTTGTCAAAGACCGAAATAAACTCCACCTGATCAAATGGAGTGCAGTAGAGTTAATCGCCTCTGAAGAAAATTATGTGAGGCTCTATTATGGAAAGGAGCAGGTATTGATGAAGAACTCGCTAAACAATATTGAGAAAAATCCCGATTGCAGCATGTTTTTCAGGGCATCGAGAGAGCGGATGTTCAATATCAATAATGTAGCATCAGTAGAAAGTAATGAAGGCAGGATTTCGGTCATACTCTCCTCCGGAACTTCCGTACCCTTATCGGAGCGACAGACTGTACGGTTCAGGAGCCTTAAAAAAAGATAGATTAAAATTTAGTTAGATGAAAATGAACAGAAAATTTTTCGGTATGGCTGTGCTATGCCTTTTAATTACCCGGTTTAGTATCGCTCAGCAGCAACTAAGCCTGCCCGATACGGCCAATTACATTATCCAGGATAGTGTTTTGATTAAAACCAATTATGGTATTACACTTTCTGCCGTTGTGGTGCAGAAAAAAGGGATCACGGCGAAGTTGCCCTGCGCGATGATGTACCTCATTTATGCGGATTTGAGCAGAAGTCTTGCTGAAGCCAAATTTGCTGCAGATAGGGGGTATGTTGGGATTGTGGCAGATGCAAGGGGAAAACGACTTAGCCCAAATCCGCCCGAACCTTACGAACATGAGGCGCGTGATGTGAATGCAGTAATCGACTGGATTGTAGCCCAGCCCTGGAGTAACGGCCGCGTGGGTATGTACGGCGGGAGTTTTTCGGGCTTTGCACAGTGGGCAGCTACCAAATACTTGCATCCTGCTTTAAAAACGATTGTGCCCTATGTGGCTTCCATTCCGGGTTTAGGTCTGCCCATGGAGAACAATGTTTTTTTAAATGCCAATTATCAGTGGGCTTTCCATGTTACCAACAATAAATATACCGATGATGTGGTGAATAAGGATAATGCAAGGTGGGCACGTATGCGGAATGACTGGTGGCAAAGCGGAGCTGCCTATAACCGTATAGATAGTGTAGACGGAACGCCGAATCCCTGGTTGCAAAAATGGATTTCGCACCCCGCTTACGATGCTTACTGGCAATCGATGGTGCCCTACAAGGAGGATTTTGCAAAGATTAATATTCCTGTGCTCAGCATTACTGGCTATTACGACGATGGGCAGGTTTCGGCACTCGAATACCTCAGGGAACATTATAAATACAGGCCTTCGGCAGCACATTATCTGGTTATCGGACCTTACGATCATTTTGGCGCACAAAAGGGGGGAGTTGCAACATTAAAAGGGTACAACGTTGATCCGGTGGCCTTAATTAACACACGGCAGCTTACTTTTGATTGGCTGGATCATATTTTAAAGGGAAAAGAAAGACCGGCACTGTTAAAGGATAAGATTAATTTCGAAGTGATGGGAGCCAATGTATGGAAACATGTACCTGCTATGGATCAGGTAGAGGCGCATCAGCTGAGGTTCTATTTCGATCGTGCACCGAATGGCAGCACTGTTTTATCGGAAATGAAACCCCAAAAAGAGACTTTTATTGAGCAAAAGGTTGATTTGGCAGACCGTAACACTTACTATAATGATTATTATCCCAGTCAGATTATCAAAAAAGAAATTGATCGAACAAACGGCCTTTTCTTTACTACCAGGCCCTTTAACCGCGATGTATCGGTCAGCGGATATTTAAAAGGAACACTAAAGGCCATCATCGATAAAAAAGACATGGATGTTGGTTTGGTGCTTTATGAAATTACACCAGAAGGCGAATATTTTCAGCTATCCTATTTTCTGGGGCGGGCCAGCTACGCCAAAGATATGGCTCAGCGGAGGCTGCTTACTCCAGGTAAAAAAGAAACCATTCCTTTTTACAGGTCGAGGTTTTTTAGCAGGCAATTAAGAAAAGGAAGCAGGTTGTTGGTGGTACTCAATATTGATAAAAATCCTTTTGCCCAGATCAATTATGGCAGTGGAAAAGATGTTAGCAAAGAAACGGTAAAGGATGCCGGGAAGCCATTGCAAATCAGGTGGTCGAATGCAGGTTTCGTTGACCTCCAGATTTCGGACACAAACTTTTGATTGGATTTTGCGCTAAAAAGAAAACCCCGTTTATTAAACGGGGCATCTTTCTGTTTGGTTTGTTGGTTTATTTTTCCAGTTGTACCAGCGCCTGGTCAAGCTGCTTTTCTTTCGAAGCATCGATATTTGGCCGGGTCATTTTGCTGATATTCGTGGCTACTGATAAGGAAGGGTTTTCATCTTTGGTAAACGAAGCAATATCATCTACAGTGGTATTTAATATTTTAAGTGTGGTAAAAAACCACCTGTCCATATTTCTGATATTCTGAAAATTGGTATTAGCACTTAAATATTCGTTGTTTGCTTTCTCAGTGTAATCGTACTGAACTTTATCCAGTAGCATTAGCTTATCGGTAATTTGTGCCAAAACTTCATCCGATAGTGCTAATCCTTTAATGCCAATTACCCGGTTATTTAATATGAAATAGTCTAAGCCTTCAAAAGTAATGGTGGTAAGGCTGGCCCTGTCGAAAATATGCTCGGCGGCAGGCAGGTTGGCCAGCTGAGTTGCTGCGTTACTGCGACTGTTGTTGAAAGCCCGTCTTTGTGCTGCTAAACGCTCAATCAGCGCATCGCCATTTAATTTATTTGAAACTTCGAACATGCTTGCGCCTGTTTTTGCCATTTGCTTTGCTGGTGTCAGGTTTTTAAGCTGCGCGTTGGTAAACAAAGTAATAAAGCAAAGAATTGGTGTAAGCGAAAGGGTAATTTTCATTGTTCGGTTAATTTCCACAAAAATATACCTTTTTTGCTTAAACCGAAATATTTGTATGTTTAATATTACAGTTTTAAAGCTTTTTTGTTATTTAGACGTTGACAAATGTCATCATTCAGATTATTATGCCTTTGATGCTGAACACAATGTTGTGAACTGCTTTGCCTGGAGGGTAACCTATTCCTATAAAACAAACCATCCGGCCAGGTAATGCATAGCCGGATGGTTGTATTACAAAAGATAGTGTTTAAGGCCTACAAGTAAGTAATGGCCAGCAATACGCTGCTGATGACTGGATATGCGATGCTGGATATCCAATCGGGCTTATATTACATGGTGGCCTGAACCATAACTTATTTAGACAGATCGAATACGGTGAGTACGGCAGCATGATCTGATGGCCATACATCATCAATTTCGGGAGCGGTCCGGATAATTTTAGAAGCGATTGGTTTAATGCCTGTTCCCTTGTAATAGATGTAATCGATCCGGGAGGTTTGCAAATGACCAAATATCGCAGCAAATGTTCCGGCAGGGTGGCTTAACTCATTGGGGTTAATGGCCCTGTAAGTATCGGTATAGCCACGATCCAGCATTAACATCGAAATTGGAAAAGCCACGGGGCCATAGCCATTGTGCAAGGGAGCAGCCCGCGCAGTCCAGTCGAGGTGACTGCCTGAATTAAAGTCGCCCGAAACGATAACGGCCATATCGGTTCCTTTAACCACAGGATCAATGTCGGTATCCATATTTACGGTGGCATCGGCAGCACCAAGCATGGCATCTTCTTTTATCCAATCGTTTACATCCAGGCCTTTATTTAGGTAATAATCGGTGTATTCGGGACGATAGGCGTACCTTAACCACCAGTCTGCTACCAAAATCTGCCTGTCGTTAGGCAAGGTAATGATGCCGGGTGTAGATTTAAAAGGTTCTTTAGCGGTTAATTTGGTAATGGGATAGCGGCTAAAAAGGGCAAGGTTTGCATTGGCCGATGCGGTAATCATTTTAAAGTTTAGCGAGTCGGCAAGCATTTGTTGTGTACCATAAGCCTCCTGCATGCAAATTATATCAGCCGAAGTGCTTCTGATGAGCTCTTTAACGCGGTTTTTACCGTTGTTGCCCATGTGTACGCCTCCATGCCAGATGTTCCATTGCAAAAGTTTTAATGCATTTTCTTTGCCCTGCGCCGGAACAATTGTTTTTGTGATATTGCTGTTTTCAGCCTCTGGCTGGTATTTTTTCCCGTTTAAAGTAAAGCCCGAAATCGCGGCTTTTATGGTATCGCTCACTACGGCATTTTGTTGAATATTGAGCGCAATTAAAAAGTAATTGATGCCACTTTTTAAAATAAAGGGTTTGCCTGCGGTAAAGCTTAGTTTTTTAGCAGCTACTTTTCCGTTTCCAAATAATTCGGTTCTTAAGCCGTCTCTGGCACTTTTGCCTGCATAGTAAACATGTACCTGCTCAATATCGGTTAAACGGGTTGTTCCCTCGAGGTTTAGGCTAAGCTCGGTAAGTTTTAATGGCTGTTCTGTTCCATTTATGGCGATACGGAGCTTAAGCAACTGGTTGTTTTTAGCGCCCTGCTCAGCATCCCATTCACTTGCTATGGCAACAGCATTAAACACTTCCTGGTTTTTAGCTGCAGCAGCAAATTGACCGTTATCGTTCGCTACCAGATAAGCTAGCGGAAGGTTTCCCTTGTAATTTAAGCGGGTATTTCTGAGGTGATAGGCTTGATGTCCTTTGCCAACCAGGTTCAGGCATACATCATCCTTCAAATCATCAAAATTATAATAAGCCTTTAGGTTTTTAAAATTAGGGTGCTTTGCCGTTAGGGGTTTCGATGCCCAAAGCTGAAGTACCTGCTGGGGAATTGCCGTATTCCAGATCCTTACCTCATCAATCAGCCCGCCAAAAGTATTTTCAGCTTTATCGTATACGCCAATGGTTCCGGGTAGAATGGTCATTTTGCCTTTTGATGTACCCATGAGTTTACCGTCCTGATATAGTTTGGTTTCGGTTCCGTTATTACTTAAGGCAACATAATGCCATTTATCATCAAGTACTTTTGTTGAGGTGAGTTTAGCTGCGGGGCAATGCAATTTCCCTTCGCGAATTTGCAGGGGCATTTCATCCAGTCCGTTAAGGTTGCCGTACTCTCCAACACCAATTACGGTTTCAATTTTTTTCCAGCTTAAATCATTTCCTTTTATCCAGGCCTCTATTGTCCATGCCTTTTCCATAATGGGCATCCCAATACAGGGATTGTTGTCGGCACCGTCTAAATGCAGTGCGAAATTGGTGCTTACCTGTGGTTTTTGTGCATTGGCGGCCAATAGGCTTAAGCAGGATAATGTGGATAGTAAAAATAATTTCCGGATAGGGAAGAGCTTGCGGTTTAGCGCTTTCATAAAATTGGTTTACTCAAAAATGAATGATTGGTTAGCTGGCAGCAGTTAAAAGTGGTTTAACCAGGCTGCTTATGGGTAAAACTAGATTAATTTTATGTGATTTTTTATTTCTTCAATGCACAAACGTTTGTTTAAGGCCTTGGCGCGGCGTAATTGAATACGCTTAACAATTTGGCTTACAATATGCCGTTTTACTTTTTTTACGAATTGTTTTTATTAAATTTCATTAACCAATTAATTCAAGTAATAATGAGTACTGATGCGGCAAATCTGTATTGTGTTTACAATACCATCAACCTGATTGAGCAGCAGTACGACCAGTCGATTTCGATCAAAGCGATCGAAGACGTTTCCAATTACTCATACCGCAATATTCAGCGGATTTTTAAATACAGCTGTGGCGAAACCATTGGCGCTTACCAGCAGCGGCTGCGGGTAGAAAATGCCTACAAATTAATTCTTTATACTAAGGAAAGCCTAACTACCATTGCATTAAAGGTTGGCTTTGCTAACCTGGCTTCGTTTTCAAAAGCTTTTAAACAGCATTTTGGCATTTCACCCAAACTGGCCAAATCGGGCAAGGCTCAATTGTTTAATACCACCCATCTGGTACCGGTAAAAGCAGCAGGTGTGCTAAAACCCGAAATCGTATATCTGCCAGCCCTGAAAGTTTATTATAAAAGTACTTTTATCCAGTACACCAACCCGGAGATTGAGCAGTTGTGGGGTAATTTTGTAAAGCATGTATTCCCACAGCGCGATACAGAGTATTTCGGCATTATTGCCGATGAACCCCTGATCAGGAATGAACTGGCCTGTAAGTACGATGCCTGCGCTTCGCAACCGGCACAAGATGAAAAATTGCCTGCTAAAATGATATTGGGCGGTAGGTATGCGCAGTTTCTTCACAAAGGGAAATACGAAACCTTAGACGACACCTACCAGAAAATTTATGCCGGCTGGATTTTAGATTGCGGGCTCGAATTTTCGCATAGCCCCATTATTGAGCGCTACATCAGGCATGCCGATAATACCAGTAGTGAAGAAGAGTTGCTAACAGCGATCCTGTTGCCATTAAAATAAAGGTTGTCAATTTCAGACAACTTTGCAGTTTTTTATACGGCTAGTTTTGCCCTATAAAAAAAAGAATATTGATCATGAAAAAAATGGGAATCATACTGATGTTACTACCAGCAGTTTTATTATCATGTACAGAAGGCGAATTGGATACAATTTCAAAGCCTGCCGATAGCGCTATTGTTTATACTATGCCCGATGAATCGGCTCCGCACGAAGGTACGTGGCTACAATGGCCACATCAATACCAGTATGGGGCAACTTATCGCAACAGGTTAGATGCTACCTGGGTTTCGATGGCCAGAGAACTGGCTTTAAGCGAAAAGGTACATGTTATTGCTTACGATGAAACAGAGAAAAACCGGATTACTGCCTTACTTAAAACAGCTGATGTTCAGTTAAGCAATATCGATTTTAAAATTTACCAGACAGATGATGTATGGGTTAGGGATAATGGGCCGATTTATGTAAAAGATAAAAATGGCCAGCTTTTTATTCAGGATTGGGGATTTAATGGTTGGGGTAGCAAAGCCGAATACAGCAAGTGTGATGCTATACCTTCAAAAATAGCAGCCGATCAACAAATCAAACGGATAGACCTGAACTCAGTAATGATAAATGAGGGTGGTAGTGTCGAAGTTGATGGTCAGGGTGTACTGATGGCTTGTAAAAGTTCTATTCTAAATAAAAACAGAAACAGAGGAATGACACTACAGGAGGCAGAAGCCATATTTACCAAATATTTAGGCATCAGCAAATTTATCTGGCTTGAGGGTAAAGCAGGTCTGGATATTACCGATATGCATATTGATGGATTTGCACGTTTCGCCAACCCTTCTACGATCATTACCATGAATGCAAACGATTTGGATTACTGGCAGGTTCCGGCGGCCGATGCAGACAAATTATATGCTGCAACCGATAAAAAAGGAGCTGCTTATAACTTTGTAAAAGTTCCGCTCACTAAAAATGATGTGGTTACCACCTATGGTAAAAATTTAGGTAAGGCTTCCTATATCAATTATTATATTGCCAATAACCGCGTTTTGGTACCTAACTATAACGACCCAAACGATGCGGTAGCAAACGAAATCATCCAGAAACTGTACCCTGGTAAAAAGGTAGTAGGGATTGATTGCCGTAACCTGTTTGCCAACGGCGGCATGGTGCATTGTGTTACGCAACAGCAACCGAGGTAAGTTTATAAAAAGAGAATCGTCATTGCGAGTAGGAACGACGAAACAATCTTACAAATGTGGATTATAACAAGCACATTAAGATTGCTTCGTCGGCTGAAAAAGCCTCCTCGAAATGACGATCATTCTCCGGGGCTACCGTCCTAATCCTTTAACGATATTTCCATTTTCTTCTCTTGCTGGTCTCTCATAATGACTACTGCAGCATGTCCTTTCCATTTGATGGCATTGTGGAGTTTCAGCAAATCGGCAACACTATTTACGGGGTTTTGATCCAGATTGATAATTACATCACCCTTTTTAAATAGATTCTTTTCGGCAACTGAGCCGCTTTTGATACTGGTTACCAGTGCGCCGTTATCATTGTGAATACCTGCTGCCGATCTTTCGCCTAAATTTTCTATGTTTTTTACCGAGGCACCTAACCATTCGCCCTGCAGGGATGTGTTGGCCTCAATAGCCGTAACCAAAGGCATAATTTTGGGGCTTTTCGATAATTTTTTTAGCCTTGTATCGGTTACGCCAAAATTCATGGCGAAATTCTTAAAGCCCATTGCAAGAGCAGGAGATCCGCTTTTAACCCTAAAGTCGCCTGTTTTTTCATTTTCGAATAAAGCATTTCCGGCTGTGCTGTTGGCATCTATTTTAGCTTGCTGTGTTTTAGCTAGCGCATCGGCCGATAAGAAAAAGTTATGGTTTACCTCTTTGCCCCAATAATCGATCTGGATTGGCGCGTAGGCGGTGGTAACGATATTATTTTTAAAAACATCGCCGCTGTTTTTTAGCCATACATGCGGATGGAAAGTATTATTGATGATGATGTTATTGTAAACGGTACGGTGGTAACCTTCGCGAAGTTTAAGTCCGCCGCTTAAACAGACGTTATTGTAAATCTGGTAGTTGCTGCTTCCGTCATCCAGGTCGATATCCCAGCCGTGATCGCATTGAAACCTGTTGTTGCGGATCACAATTGGCACCGTAACATCCAATAGTTCAATACCTGGCCGGGCCGCAACAATACTATCCATCAGTTTTCTTTGAGGCCGCCAGAAACGGTCCCTGCCCCAGGAGTTGAATGCTCCATGATCGCCGGTTTCTAAAACAGTATCAAATACATCGTTAAATTCAATAATGTGGCCGCCCCAGGTACCTTCGCTCACATTTATGCCCGCCCTTGGAACTTCGTAAATGGTGTTGTGCGAAACCAGGATATTTTGCGACATGGATATTTCTACACCTGCCGATTGTTTTTCGATGGTGCCAATATTATTAATCAGGTTATTGCTGGCTTCGCAGTGCTGCGGAAAGTTGTTGGATTTAGGGCCGGCTTCAAAATCCATTTTATCCCAGGGAACAAATTGCTCATACTTGAAAGCAGGGGAGCGTACCGCATCGGGATCGCCCACAAAGGCCAGGGCACTGGCTCCAATGTTAGCGATGTGGTTGTTCGAAATTTTATCGTTTTTGTTGTATTTGCTTAAAAAAACAGCATTACCACCTAAGCTGTAAAAATTGCAATTCGTGATACTAATGTTTTCGGTGCCTTCCAGTAAAACAGCACCACCACGGTAAATGGTCCAGTCGCTACGCAGCAATGGTTCTTTTACCAGCATAAAGCTCCGGGCGGTTTCGGTAAAATCAATACCGTTTAGGCTGATGTTTTTTACCGGCGATTTCAGATCACCTTTAATGTGGATCAGATCCGTTAGTCTGCTGAAAGTGAAATTAGCCTTATTGATATCGGTACCTGTTGGTGGAATAAGAAAGAGTGTTTTGCTTTTGCGGTTGTAAAACCATTCGCCCGGTGCATCCAGCTCTTCAAAAATATTTTCTACAAAACGGTATTTGGCGTGCATTTTAGCCGGACGGTTATTTTGCCAGCCACCTTCATAAGTTAGTTCGCCTGTTTCGCTTTTGCCGGTTATCTGGTAATGGAAACCACCCCATTCGCCGCCATGTAAGGCATGGATATAACCATTTTCGGGGTTTGCCCAGGTTTTTACACGTTCAGGTGCAATTGCATCGGCAGCTGTGCCCTTAAATACGCGGGCCTGCGGATCGTAATTCGGATAGCGGGCCATTGGTAAATTCTGACCGTTCATAAACAGCTGATCGGGGATTGTTTCGAAATCGACCTGTGCCGCATCGATATTGTCTTTATAGCGCTTCCAGATTAGTTTGTTTTTTGCCGATCCCGAGACGATTACTTTTGCTCCTTTAGCTGCTGTAATCTTCAGCGATTTTAAATGGTAGCTGGCAGCCGAAATGCTAATTGTTTTTTGAGGGCTGTACACACCTGAAGCCAGTTCAATCACTATATCTTTTGCCTTTTGTTTTAGGGCACTTTCAATGGCGTATTCTAAAGTTTTGAAGGGTTGCTTTGCTGTTCCCGTATTTTTATTGTTTCCGGCAGGCGAAACAAAAAGGGTTTGCCCCTGACAAAAACTAAATACAAATAATGCTAGGAGGCAGGTAGTTAATCTTTTCATGCTCAAAATATCTGGTTAACACTCAGGATCAGTGAACTAAATAATGAAGCATTGCTTAGGTGTTGATCTTAAATGTTTTACAAAGAAAGAATAAGTAGGGGAGATAAATTTAACCTGATAAGCAACTTATTCTCTTATATTGGCATTGGCAGACCGTCAGTGCATTTTAGCTAGCAGATGTAAACCATAAGGAGGATTATTTTGCAATCGGGCATATAATAGAGTCGCCAAACTTTAAAGCCTTTGCTTGTAAGCTGGCAACTCATTATTTCCATTATAGGCACATGCCGCCATCCATAACAATTTCTGCACCGGTAATAAAGCTAGCGGCATCGCCACAAAAATAGGCCACCATTTTTCCTACATCTTCGGCTTTTCCAATCTGCTTTAAGGGTACACGTTCTAATATCCACTCGTTTACCTGACTCAACTGCTCGGGCGTATAACCGGCCTTGTTCATAATTTCGGTTGCGGTTGGGCCGGGGCTTACACTGTTTACCCGTATTTTGCGCGGGGCCAGTTCGATAGCAGCAATGCGCATTACCGCATTAAGTGCCGATTTGCCTGAAGAATATATAGAACTATTGGCGGCGTTCATACTGGCTGTGTTGGAGGATAGGAAAACAACCGAAGCTCCATCGTTCAGCAAGGGGATAAACCTGCTCAGCGTAAAGTAAGCTCCTTTAAAATTTACCCCGATTACATTGTCGAAAGCCGCTTCGGTGGCATTTTCGATAGTGGTATTTTCGAGCACACCCGCATTGATGAATAGGATATCAATTTTGCCAAATTGCTGCTGTACTGCTAGGGTCAGTTGTTCTATTTCCTTTACATTACCTTGATCGGCTATCATGCCTGTTACGCCCAACGCAGCAGCTGCTTCGTCTACAGCAGTTTTTCTGCGGCCGGTGATAATTACTTCGGCACCTTGTGCCTTTAACTCTTTTGCTGTGGCATAACCTATGCCGCTATTGCCGCCAGTTACCAGCGCCGTTTTTCCTTTTAAATGTTCCATGATAATTATTTTTTTGTTTGAGCAAAACTAAAGCTATATTGGTATACTTTTGTAAGTAGTATAACGAAGTATACCAGTATGAACGAGAAAGAACTGCTCGAAAAATCGAACGAAATCTTAGCTAATCCACGTAACCAGGAGGAAGAAATACAGGCGCTACAGGATACCCTGTACGTTTTAAGCGGTAAATGGAAAATCCCGATCATCAATTCCATCTGCAATGGAAATCGACGTTTTCGTGACATTGAGCGAAGCATTCCGGGCATTACCACCCGCATGCTTTCTAAAGAATTAAAGGAAATGAGTGCCAACCAACTTATTAAACGAACGGTAGTTGATGATACGCCAGTGATCATTGAATATTCGCCAACCGATTACTGTCACTCGTTTGGCAGCATTATTCTCGAAATGATTAAATGGGGTAAGGCACATAGGCAACGCTTAAAAAACAGCGATAAGTAAGGCTTCCAGGTAGCCACCAAACGCAATAAAACCTGCACTGGTTAAAAATCCAGTGCAGGTTAAACGAATTTGCAGCAGGGTTGTTAGTTTGCCGGTTCGGCAATAGCAGGCGAATAGCTTGCGGCGTAAATTTTACGGAACATGGCATAGGTTAACGATACCATGATAAAAGCTACAATGGCATCAACTGTTGCTGCGGCACCAATCACACTCAGTTTAGAGCAAAATGCGAAGATGATATCGAAAAATATCCCGGCAAATACCCATTCTTTTAAGCGTAGAAAACGGTTGGGGGTTAAAAGAACTGCAATGCCCAATAATTTGGCTACGCCAAGCACATAAATAAAATAGGCCGGATAGCCGAGTTGCAAGGTAATATCCCACACAATAGGGTTTTTAGTAAGTTCAAAGATACCACTTGCACCAAACCATAAAGCTGTTAATGCTGCACCAATCCAGTAAATTCTTTTTGCAATTTTAAGTTTCATAATATTTTCTTTTTTAAGTTTCTGGAACAAATTTGCTGCGGAACAGTCCCTTAAACCAGCTATTAATGCCCCAACCGGACAATATCGCAGCTGGGATGGGCGCTTACCGAGGTGAAAGCATATAACTACAATTTTAACCATATAAGAAATATAAGCCACAGAAGCTTAAATGTTCTGACCTGACTTATATGGTTGAAATGATAATGACGAATCGTAATGCCCGTAACTGGAGATTCGACCGGCAATAACTGCCTTCGAGTAAATTTTCTCGTTTTATTTTCTGAAAATTTATCGGTTCCTACTAAATCTCACCTCACATTAACGCCGGCTGTGATTTTGAACCGGATATGATTTTCGTCTTACTCAAAATGCACTGACGTTGTAAAGCTAATTAGGCTGTATTTGAATGTTTACTTTTAGGTAACATTTATGTTGCGTATTCTGATTTTTGAAATTGTATCAGAATGGTTAATATTGATATGATAAATCGTTTTATCAAATAACCAGATATGATATTGAGCCGGGGTAAATTGCCGTTTAATTCGCAGTTTATACTGGCGTAAGCTGATTTGAATAGTCGTGCATTTCTTTACACCACTGTAAATCTGTAATACGCCGTTAACTGTTAGCCCATCCCCTTTATTAAATTGATTATAGCCCTAATCAGATCGTTTCTGGACAATAGCTAAAACGTTTTATTTAAGCATCATTTACTAAACTAAAACCTAATGAAAATCAATCTACTAAAGATTACAGGGCTTTCTGTGCTTTTTTTGCTCAATGGTCCTGCCTTCTCAAAGCTTCCGGGTGCTGAAAAACCCACCAAACTTTCCATCAATACAATACCGCCGGTAGAGGTGCAAAACCGGAAGGTGGTTACCGGTACCGTACTCGACGAAAAAAACCTGCCTATACCTGGGGCCGGGGTTAAAAACATCACTTCGGGCAAAGCCGCAGTTACCAACGAGTCGGGTAAATTTAGCATAGAAGCAAACCCGGGCGATGTATTGCGGATCTCTTACGTAGGCTACGAAAACAAGGATGTAACCGTAGGTGCCGATAACAACATTACCATTAAACTGGGCGCTGCCGCAGATAACAAACTCGATGAGGTAGTGGTAATTGGATATGGTACCGTTAAAAAAACAGATTTAACCGGATCGGTAGGGGTGGTAAAAGCCACCGAACTGCAGGAGCGTCCGGCATCGTCGTTAAACCAGGCATTGGCCGGCCGGATTTCGGGTGTGCAGGTAAATACCAACTCGGGTCGTCCGGGTGGGCAAACCAGCATTAAAATCAGGGGATTCAGCTCTATCAATACCAGTAACAATCCTTTGTATGTGGTGGATGGAGTAGCGCTACCGGTGGGTTCGCAAACACAGAACAGTAACGCCATCGATTACATTAACCCCAGCGATATTGCTTCGGTAGAGGTGCTAAAAGATGCTTCTTCAACTGCAATATATGGTGCGCGTGGTGCCAACGGGGTAATTTTAATCACCACTAAGAAGGGAACAGCCAATGCACAACGTGTTACTTACGATGCGGAATTTGGCATCAACACCCTTGCTGCACACCATGTAGAAATGCTCGATGCTTTCGAATATGTTAAAGTGCAGGATTTAGCTTACGAAAACATCAAAGTGTACGATCCGGTGGGTTGGGCAGCAGGAAATTATGCCTCTACACCTGTACCAAAGGCAGCACGTATCGCCTTGCCACAGTTTTTCGATAGTAACGGAAATCCACTTTACAATACCGACTGGCTAAAAGAGTCGACCCAAAACAAACTTTCACAAAACCACCAGCTTGGTTTTACAGGCGGCAATGAAAACAGCACTTACGGTGTTTTTGCAGGCTATCGCGATGATCAGGGGCTTTTACTGAATTCGTATTTAAAACGTTATTCGGGCAGGTTTAATTTCGATAGCAAAATAAAGCCCTGGTTAAAAGTGGGGGGTAACCTGAGTTATAACAACCAGGACGAGAATATTATAGATCAGGGTACCGGCGGGTTAAACTCGGTACGGATGATTACCGAAGCGTTTCCTTTTCTTCCGGTTAAACTGGCCGATGGAAAATGGGGCGATAATAAACTGATCCCCTGGGCAGAAGGTGGCTCAAACCCGGTGCACATCTTAACCGACAGAAAATTTGGTTTAATTACGCAAACTGCCCTTGGAAGCATTTATTCTTCAATCAGTTTTAGCAAAGACCTGGAGTTTCGTACCCAGTTAGGTGCCAATATTGTAACCAGGAATACCAACGAATACAACGCCAAACAGTTGTACGGCATATCCGATGGTCAAAACGGTACGGCCAATATTACCGACGACCGCGAAACCTTCTGGTCGTTAGAGAATTATTTAACCTACAACAAGCGCTTTGCCGAATCGCATGCCATTAATGCTTTATTGGGTATTTCGTGGCAGGCAACCAGTTTTTTCAGCAATACCAGTCATGCCGAAAACTTCGTAACCGACTTTTATGGCGACAATAACCTGGGCTCGGGCAGTAAATCTATTTCAGTGGGTTCGAGCAGAAACCGTTCGGCTTTTAACTCATATTTTGGAAGGATTAATTATGCCTTTAAAGATAAATATCTGTTCACCGTTACGGGTAGGGTAGATGGTTCGTCTAAATTTGGAGAGAACCACAAATTCGCCTTTTTCCCTTCTGCAGCGCTAGCCTGGAAAATTTCGGATGAAGAATTTTTGAAAGGCAACAAAACCATCTCTAATTTAAAATTCAGGACCAGTTATGGTTTAAGCGGTAACTCTGAGCTACCTGCATACCAATCGTTAGCTACTTTGGTTAATAACTTTGGCATTATTAACGATACCAGGGTAACCGGTATCGGGATTGGCCGCCTGGCAAACCCCGATTTGGTTTGGGAAAAAACCGCACAGTACGATGCAGGTTTAGAGCTGGGTTTATTTAACAACCGCATTAATTTAGAAGCCGATATCTATTACCGCAAAACAACTGATATGTTACTCGATGCCCCGGTTCCGCGTACTACAGGTTATTCTGTAATCAGGAAAAACGTAGGTTCGATGCAGAACAAAGGTTTAGATTTGGGCATTAACACGGTGAATATCCAGACCGATAACTTTACATGGAAAACCAGTTTCAACATCTCCCTAAACCGCAATAAAGTACTTGCACTGGCTACACCCGATGATATTTTTGGTGTGGGTAATCCTAATTTCACCAACCAAACCGGTATTATCAGGGTTGGCGAACCTGTTGGTTCGTTCTGGGGACTGGTACGTTTAGGTACCTGGAGCGAAGCCGAAAGGGCCGAAGCAGCTAAATATGTAAGCTACCGCGGCGGTAAAACCTTGCTTCCCGGCGATATTAAATACCTGGATGTAAACGGCGATCATGCCATTACCGATGCCGACCGTCAGATTATCGGAAACGGAGCACCTAAAGGCTGGGGATCATTTTCGAACTCATTCCGTTATAAAAACTTAGACCTGATTGTTGAGCTGCAATACTCGTATGGTAACGACGTGCTGAATATGACGCACCACTCGGGCGAAGACAGGCAGGTACAGGCCAATAGTTTTGCGAGTGTATTAAACGCCTGGACTCCCCAAAATCAGGATACGCCAATTGCGGCCATCAGAGATCAGGCTGCAGGTTATGTAACCAACGTAGATACCCATTGGGTAGAAGATGGTTCATTTATCCGCGGTAAAAACCTGTTGCTGGGCTATACCTTCAACAAATCGCTGGTAGAGAAACTACGCTTAAGCAAACTGCGTGTGTACACTTCGGTTCAGAATTTCTTCATCGCTACCAAATACACGGGTAACGATCCGGAAGTAACCACTTATGGCAATGCCTTTGCACAGGGACAAACATTTTTCGATTATCCAAAGCCAACCACCTTTACCGTGGGCCTAAACATTGGATTATAAACATTAATTAAAGAAAGGATATCAAAATGAAATTAAATATAAAAAACATCGCTGCCCTTTTGTTGCTGGGCGGAGCGTTGGTGGGTACTGTAGGGTGTAAGAAATTTTTGGATGAGACCGATCCAACCAATCTTGCGCCAAATAGCTTTTACAACCTGCCCGAACATGCAGAAGCTGGTATTGCTGCCGTTTATTCGGAACTTAGGTTTATTGGAGGTGGTGCCGGTATTTTCTCCAACAACTGGCAGATGCTGGATGCACCAACGGGAATACAATCGACCGAAACGGCACAGAATTCGGATTTAAACAACCTTTACTCGTTGATTTATGATGGTACAAACCTGCACATTAACCAGAACTGGAATGGTTTTTACAAAGTAATTGCACAGGCCAATCTGGTGCTGGATAAAGTTCCCGGCATTA
The DNA here is from genome assembly GCF_903166585.1 of Pedobacter ghigonis. Classification (GTDB taxonomy): domain Bacteria; phylum Bacteroidota; class Bacteroidia; order Sphingobacteriales; family Sphingobacteriaceae; genus Pedobacter; species Pedobacter ghigonis. The sequence continues at coordinate 638,885 of NZ_CAESCM010000001.1, read as the reverse complement.
ACCCGATGGATAATGCGCAGAAAAAAAGGATTTTAGGCGAAGCAGCCTTTGTTAGGGCATGGGCTTATTTTTATCTGGTACGTTTGTGGGGCGATGTGCCACTGATCGTAAAACCGATAACAAGTCCTAACGACCCTAATTTTGCCCCTTCAAGAACACCGCAGGAGCAGGTGTATAAACAAATTGTTGATGATTTGATTTTGGCAGAAGCTGCAGGTTTACCTTTTATGGATGCCACCGGACGGGTATCTACTGCGGCCATTAAAACGGAGCTTGCAAAAGTATACCTCACCATGGCTGGCCAGCCGCTCAACAAGGGAACTGCTTATTACAAGCTGGCTGCCGATAAGGCTAAAGAAGTAATCGATTACTCGACTGCTAACCCAACCACTTTAGGCCTGTTTCCTACTTATGCTGCCTTACACGATGCTAAAAACGACAATAAACTCGAGCATTTATTTGGTGTTCAGTACAACGATGCTGCAGGTGCAGGCAATCCGCTGCAATCTTCGTATCTGCCTTTGCACCAGCCCCTGGTTTCTAAAATTGACGGGATTGGTACCTCTATCCCTACGGGCGATTTTTATACTTCGTATGAGGCTGGTGATTTGAGGGCGAGAAATAGGGAAGGTTATTTCTTTACCGATTATTATACCGATGGTTTTAAAATGCCATTGATTAACCGTGGCAAACCCTATATTTTTAAGCACTTCGATATTGTTGCCAATGGTACATTGGGTACAGAAGGTACTAGCCGTAGCGATTTGAATATTCCGCAGATTAGGTATGCTGAAACGCTGCTGATTTATGCCGAAGCACAAAACCGGGCCGATGGTACTGCTAATACTGCTGCGTATACGGCTTTAAATGCCATCAGAAAAAGAGCACAGCTGGGCGATCTTGCCGGGCTTAGCCAGGTACAGTTTGAAGAAGCCGTTTGGAGAGAACGCTGGCATGAACTGTGTTACGAAGGCATTCTTTGGTTTGATATGCTTCGCCTGCGCAAAGTTTACAACGAAAGCACCAATGGCTTTGACAACTTTGTCGGTCACGTTAATAAAAGCGTAAACCAGGCTTTGCAAACTAAGAACCTGCTTTTCCCAATACCTACTTCCGAAATCAGAAATAACCCGAACCTTACACAAAATACGGGCTATTAGCAAAATACTTTGGTTTGTTAGATGAGGGTGTCCCAAAATTTTTGGGCGCCCTTTTTTGTTGAAATGCAGTGGAGGCTGATAAGCCATTTGATCTTATGATTATCCTGCCCTTTTCGAAAAGATGAAATTAATTACATCGTTGGAAATTGAAATTAAGGCCTGTTTTCAGCTTATTCCGGTTTTCGCTTTTTATTTCAGCTCTTTCAGCCTTTTATATTAGTGATGAAATAAGTCTAACCAGATGATCTACACTAAATCGCTAAGTTTCGTGCCTGTATACAGGAACCAGTCGTTTTTTTACGGCTAAGCCGGCCATTTCAAAGCGGCCTGTTCTCCACCAATCTAATCGTCCCTAATATCAATTAACTAAAATAAACTTATGAGTAAAATTTACAACAAAAGCGCAGTGCTGCTGTATCTCAAGCGACTGTGTACAGCAAAAATTTTAGCCATTTCGCTCCTTTTGCTATGCGGAAGCTTTAGTGCATTTGCACAAACAACCATAACAGGGATTGTTAAAGATAATAAAGGCTTAACCTTACCGGGAGTTAGCGTGCGGATAAAAAATACGCAGGTAGGTACACTAACCGATGGAGCAGGTAAATACAGCATAAAAGCCCCCGAAGGAAATGTAACTCTGGTATTCACCTTTGTGGGTTTTACCTCGCAGGAAATTCCCCTTAATGGGCGTACCAGCATCAATATTACCCTCGAAGATGCCACACAAGGTCTTACCGATGTGGTGGTAATTGGTTATGGTACTGCACAGAAAAAGGATGTAACGGGTGCCGTTTCAAGCATCAAGGCCACCCAGCTCGAAAATGAAAACCCCAACAGTGTTACCGATATCCTCAGGGGTAATATACCTGGCTTAAGTGTTGGGTTTAACAACAGTGCAAAGGGCGGAGGCGATTTATTGGTACGTGGAAAAACCACCCTAACCGGTACCACAACCCCTTTAATTGTTTTGGATGGCGTTATTTTTATCGGTCAGTTATCCGATATCAATCCGAACGATATCGAATCAGTCGATGTACTTAAAGATGCCAGTTCGCTGGCAGTTTATGGTGCAAAAGCGGCTACAGGTGTTGTGGCCATTACCACCAAAAAAGGAAAAAGCAGTTCGCCAACCATTACGGTAAACACCAATTTTGGAATGGCTACGCTGGCAAAAGATCAGCCGGTTTACGATGGGCCTGGTTTTTTAAACTGGCGTGCAGATGTGCAACGCAGTGGCAGTGTAAACCCGGCCTATATTTACAACGACCCTAATAATTTGCCAGAGGGCGTAACCCTTACCCAGTGGTTAAACGGTCAAACCACTACCAACCCGACTGATTTGTGGCTAAGCCGCCTTGGTCTTCTGGCCAACGAGAAAGCCAATTATCTGGCCGGAAAAACCATTGACTGGTATGATATGCTTTTGGTTACCGGCCAACGCCAGGATCATACTTTAAGCCTGAGTGGCAGAAAGGATGAAATAAATTACTACATGTCGTTAGGTTACCTCAAAAATGAAAGCATTATTGCTGGCGGAGGTTTTAGCACCTTCCGTACCAGGCTTAATTTAGAGGGGAAAGCAGCTAAATTCTTAACCCTGGGCATGAACATGCAATTTGCCGACCGCGATGAAGGGGCTATTGAAGCGCAGTTTTCGCAACTGCCCGATTTATCTCCCTATGGCGATTTTTACAATGCAGATGGTTCTTTACGCAGGATCCCGACCGATGATAACGGATTGAACGCCCGGAACCCTTTTCTCGATCAGACTTACAATTCGAGGTTGCAGAAACAAAGTACCTTATTCGGAAGCCTTTATGCCAAAGTGCAATTGCCTTTGGGTATCAGCTATCAGGTTAATTTTAGCCCGGGTTTAGATCAGTACCGTACATTTAACCATCAGTCTTCTAAAAATCCAAATGTTACCATTCCGGGTGGCTCGGCACAACGTGCACAGGAAACCCGTTACAATTGGCAGCTCGATAACCTGATTAAGTGGAACAAAACCTTTGCAAAAGATCACAATGTAGACGTTACTTTACTGGTAAATGGCGAGAAATATTCGACCTGGTACACCATAGCCGGTAACGAGGGTTTTGCACCAACCGATGTGCTGGGTTTCCATAACCTGCAAAGCGGTAATAAACCAACTGTAAGCAGCGATGATAAAGTATACACCGGCGATGCTTTGCTGGCCAGGTTAAATTATTCGTATAAGGGCCGTTATGCTTTTACCGGATCGGTTCGCCGCGATGGTTACTCGGCTTTCGGTGCTTCGAAAAAACGCGCCAATTTCCCAGCTGCTGCCCTGGCCTGGACACTGAGTGAGGAGAGCTTTTTGAAAGAGGTAAAGTGGCTCGACTTTTTAAAACTCCGTTTATCATACGGTATTAATGGAAACCGCGAAATCAGGGATGCCAACAACGTAATTGATCCTTATGTTTCTATCCAAACGCTAAGTGGAGGTAAGTATCAATCGGTTAACAGCAGTGGTACACCTGTCGAGGTAAATACAGTGGTAAACAGCTCGCGCCTGGGTAATCCGAATCTGGAATGGGAGAAAACAAAATCACTGAACCTTGGCTTGGATTTCGGCTTCTTGAATAACCGCATTAACGGTTCGTTAGAACTTTACGATAAAAAAACTTCTGATCTGTTGATTGGCCAGTCGCTGTCATCTGTTTCGGGTTACGCCAATGTGATCGCCAATTTGGGTAGGGTAAACAACAGAGGGATCGAACTGAGTTTAAATAGCCGCAACATTACAGAGGGAAACATTACCTGGAATACTTCGGTAAATTTCTCGCTTAACCGCAATAAAATTGTGGCTTTGGCTACCCCGAACGATGATCCCGGAAACGGATGGTTTATTGGTAAAGATATAGACGTAATCTGGGAGTATAAAATTTTAGGTGTGTGGCAGGAGAACGAAGTAGCCGAAGCAAACAAATTTAATAAAGGCATTAAACCAGGCGATTTTAAACTGGAGGATGTGGATGGTAACTACGTGTACAACGATTTGGATAAACAGTTTATCGGCTACCGCAGTCCGCGTTTTAACTGGTCGATGCGCAACGATTTTAATATCTTCAAAAACTTCGATTTCTCATTCCAGCTCGTATCAAGCTGGGGGCAGCAAAGGAGTGACATTTACGCTAAGAACCAGCCGGGTAGTGTAGGTTTTGGCCGTTCGAGCTCGTACATCATCCCTTACTGGACACCATCTAATCCCATAAACGATTATGCACGCTTAAACTCTGGCCTAAGTGGGGTAACCTTTAACGCCTACCGCAAAAGTTCTTACATCAGGTTAAATACGGTTGCGCTTGCCTATAGCGTACCTAAAGATTTGCTGAGCAAATTTAAAGTGCAGAGCGCTAAAATTTATGCCAACGTAAGCAATGCCGGGGTGTATGCACCAAACTGGAACCAGTGGGACCCGCAAACGGCTGACAATAACGGAAATCCTGTTCCAACACCAAGAGTTTACACCTTCGGATTGAATGTTACCTTTTAAAAATGAAGCACATGAATAGCATATATAAAAAAATAATTCCATTTGTAGCTTTCGCGATGCTGCTAACTGCAAATGGTTGTAAAAAATCAGATTTGGATTCCGAATTACTGTCGCAGCTCGAACCGCAAACCGCTTTAACCAGTGTCGCCGCCATGAAAGCCGCGCTTGCAGGTATTGGAGCTAATGTAAGAAGAGAGTTTACAGGCGATATGGCACCTATTGTTACCGAATCTATATTTTCGGAGGTAGCGGTAGATGGTACAACCGATAAAACCACTCAGGCACAGGACATGGATACCCGGGTAACTCCCGATGCCAATCTGGATAATCCGGATTTTAACCGGATAGGATTTTACTGGACCGAAGGTTTCAGGGGAGTACGCATGGCCAATACCGTTATTACCTATATCGATAACGTAACTTTTAAAGATGAGGCCGAGAGGAATGCCATTTTAGGAGCGGCCTATTTTTACCGTGCTTATTATTACTACCGTTTGGTACACCAGTTTGGCGATGTGCCTTTGAATTTAAAAGATATTACCACACCCAAATTAGATTATTATTCAACAAAGCGCGAGGTGATCTTGAAAAAGATGCAGGAGGATTTATTATTCGCCGAGAAATGGGTGAAAGACAATGTAGACCGTGGCGAGGTAACCAAAGGTGCCTGCAGCCATTTACTTACCAAGGTTAATTTGGCACTGGGCGATTTTGATGCGGCCATTACCTCAGCAAACAACGTAATTAATGGCGGTACTTACAGTTTAATGCGCAACCGTTTTGGCAGCACCGCCGGCGATGCGAGCAAAAATGTAGTGTGGGATTTGCACCGGATGGACAATAAAGCCATTGCAGCAAACCGTGAGGCCCTTTTCTTAACCATCGATCGTGAAACACTGGCCGGCGCTACCGATTTAGGCTCGCAGGTAATGCGTAACTGTGTACCGGCATGGCATTTCGCAAACTTAAGAACCCCATCCGGTAGTACGCAGGCTATTGTTGATGGCATCAATGTAGAAATTCCTTTAACCTTAATGTACGGCAGGGGGATTGGTCGTTACCGTGGTACGGCCTACAGTACCAAAAATATCTGGACAGATAATACCGACTACCGCCATGCCCCTGGTATGTGGATGAACATGACAGATCTGGTATATAACAACCCAGCCATTAAAACCGCAAGCAACGTTGCCGAAAGAGCATTGTATGGCAAGCCTCTGGTTGATGTAACGCCTGCTAACGTAAATAATATGTTTTTAAATAAAGGTTTAGATACCATTCGCCATTTCTTTGGCTGGCCACATTATAAAACCTTTATCAACTCTACCAATGCGCTGGCGGCTGATAAATACTGGTCGCCGCCGAGAGGAACCAATACCGATTGGTACATCTTCCGCCTGGCCGAAACCTATTTGCTGCGTGCCGAAGCCTATTACTGGAAAGGAAATTTAGCCCTGGCCATGACCGATTTAAACCAGGTACGCTCAAGGGCCAATGCAGCATTGCTTACCGATGCCTCGGCCATTACGATCGGCACCATACTGGATGAAAGGGCCCGCGAGCTTTTTTACGAAGAGCCCCGCAAAACCGAACTTACCCGTATTGCCTATATTTTTGCCACTACCGGTAAGCCGGCCTATAACGGCAAAACCTACAACATGGCATCTTTTTCTGATAATAATTTCTTTTACGACAGGATTATCGAAAAGAATGATTTTTACCGCAACAAAGTACCAACTGTATTGGGCGTAAACTTTAAAATGTCGCCTTACCATGTGCTTTGGCCGGTTCCGGCAGCGGCACAGCGTTTCAATACCGAAGGGCGGATTAATCAGAACAAAGGATATAGCGGCTACGAAAACAATGTGCCTGCCCTTGATAAAATCCAATAAACAGCTTCTGGCTTAGCAATTTAAGTACGGGGAATTTTAAAACCCCGTGCCCATTGAAAGAATAAAATGTCCCCGTATAAAAAGTTGTTGATTTAATGATGTGCCAGGGTGGTAGCTCACTGCTCTGGCCATTTTTCACTTTAAAATACCCATCATTTCCCCCTCAACAAAATACAGGGTTAGTAAACATCCGCCACCTATGGAAAATAAACCGGTTACCTTAAAACTGATTGCAAAAGAATTAAAATTGTCTATATCAACCGTTTCAAAATCTTTAAAAGATTATCCGCGGATTAAGGAAAGCACCAAGCAAAGGGTAAAAGAACTGGCTGAAAGGTTAAATTTTACGCCTGATGTTTCGGCTTTAAGGTTAAGGGACCGCAAATCGCGGATTATCGGGATTATTTTGCCTAACCTTTCCGATCATTTTTTTACGCGGAGTATTTACGGAATGGAACAGCTGGCTACCACACATGGCTATAACATTATCATCAGCCAATCGCACGATAATTACGAAATGGAAGTAATGGCAGCTGCAGCGTTGTTAGGCTCGCGGGTAGATGGATTAATTGTGGCCATTTCGAAACAGACATCAGATTTTACGCACCTCGATCAGTTCGAGAAAATTGGCATTCCGGTGGTTTATTACACCCGTAACCCCAGCTTTAACCTCAATTGCCACAAAGTGCTGAGCAACACCCATCAGGGCTGCTACATGGCTACCGAATACCTCATTAACCGGGGGCATCAAAAAGTAGCTTATCTGGGTGGCCCCAAAATGGTTAATTTTAGTCACGATCGCTTTTCGGGCTACATCAATGCCCTTAAAGACAATAACATTTCGTTTAATGCAGCACATGTAGCCTATACCGATTTTGATGAGGAAAACAATTTACTCGCCATTAAAAAACTGTTTAGCGATCATGATAACAGTCCTACAGCCCTGGTGGCCTTTAAAGAGAAGCTGCTTTTCGATACGCTCAGGTTTTTAAAATCAGTTGCTCACCCGGCTTATCAATCGCTCGAATGTATTGGCTTTGGTAACGATCCGATTATTGCCTACCTCAGTTCATCACCAATTGCATCTATTGAAGAAAACCCAGAGTTGCTGGGCGAGCAGGCGGTAAGTTTGGTGGTTAAACTCATTAGTGGTGAGGTTGGGACCAATGCCTACAAAAAGGTAATTGTAAACTGTAACCTCAAGGTGCACGAAACAAGCTAAGGTGCTGTTAAATAATTAGTTGCTTAAGTTTAACGGTTTAAGTGTAATAATTTCAATCGTTGTAACAATAAATCAATTGCATTTTTGTGATTTTACTGCGGGCATCGTCTGTTTGGATTTACTTTTATGGTTAAGTTAGTGTAACAGATAATTACTAACCAAAAACAGAAACCAGTTTCCTCCCAATCCATAACAAGCTATCCAGGATAGCGGGTTATGATCTAAAAAACTAACCAAATTTAAATCTTAACTAAAACTAACATGAGTCAAAAAATGAATTCAAAACATTTTATTACCTGTCTGTTGCTTATATTTTCGGCAACATTTGGGTGTAAAAAAAATGCAGCCACATCTAACGAAGAAAATAAGGCACCAGCCGATGCGGCTCCGAAATCAGGTGCAGTAACCGAAGCTTATCCCAGTAACATCAATACCAGTTTTACCCATGCCGATGGGGCTTATTCTTACAGTGAAGCAAGTGCTGATTTTGGAAGTGCAAATTTAACCGGCTGGAATGAAGACAGGGCCTATATTTCGGGTAATTGGGCACGTGCAACGCTGGCACCAAATTCGGTTTCTAACGGATTAATTGCCGGGGCCGATATTTCTGATGGTTCGGCTTACGAAGCCACTTTTAAAGTCCGTTTTCACAGTCAGTTCGATTGGAGTAGGGGCGGTAAAGTAGGTTTCGGCTTTCTGATTGGCGAAGGCAATACCGGCTGCGACATTGCTACCGATGGTAACGGCGGAAGTTTACGTTTAATGTGGTACAATACTGGTAGCCGCGTGTTTTTTCAGCCTTATGTGTATCACAGAGATATGGCCGGCCCTTGCGGCGATACTTTTGGCAAGTCTTATCCGGCTACAGGCAGTTTGGTTAAAGGCGAAACCTATACCGTTCATTTGTATGCAAAAAGTAATACCGGATCAACTAAAAACGGTTGGGTACAGGTAATTATTAACGGTACCACGGTACTCGATCAATCTATCCGCTGGACCACCAACGATGCACAACGATTGATTAACAGGCTTTCTTTCCACAATTTCAGGGGAGGTAAAGATGTGGCGGTGTGGGGCTCGAGCCAAACCAGTTACATCTATTTCGACGATCTGGTAGTGAATAAAATCCAATAATACAGCTCAATATTTACACCTCAAAGCCTCATGGAATTTTCAGCATATTCCATGAGGCTTTTGCTTTATGAGCAGGTTCTGTCCGGTATTTTTAGTCCAGTTGATTGTATGATTTTTGTGGTTTCTAAAAAATAAAAAGCGCAATTGGCCTTTTTTAATTTATTAGGCTTATTTTTGCGCCAATTATAAAAACCGCATTGGCAGTTAGCCATGTGGCTGGACCTCGACAATCATTAGAAAACAAATATTTTACCGATGACAAACGATAAAAAGGAAATATTCGAAAGTGTAGCACAACGTTTAAAAATTGAAGGTTTTAATGTAGTAAACCGCGATGAAACCCGTCCTTGGGGTGGTTTCTTTGTAATAGACGAAGCGCAGGCACAACAATTTGCCGATACTTATTTTGATGGATTAAATGTAGAAGACCTCAAAATTGGTGGTAAATTAAGTCCGAAAATTTTAATTGTTGCACCAAATACACGCCTTTCTTGGCAATACCACCACCGCAGAGCAGAAATCTGGCAAGTGGTAACCGGTACTGTGGGCATTAAAACCAGCCAGACCGACGAAGAAGGTGAAGTAAAACAATACGGACCAAAAGACCAGATTAAATTACAACAAGGCGAACGTCACCGTTTAATCGGTTTAGAAGATTGGGGTGTTGTTGCAGAAATCTGGCAACATACCGATGCTGCAAACCCATCAGATGAAAGCGATATTGTTCGCGTTCAGGACGATTTCGGCAGATAAAATTTGCTAAGCCGTATCAATCAGGTAATGGTTGATGCGGCTTATTTATTCGTGCATTACCAGCTGTCTATCTTGTTGCTCCAAAACTAAACGCCCTCAAACTTCGTTTATAAAGTATACACACCTTACATGATTATCCTTATATTTTTTCTTTGCCACTGGTTTTTATCACTGTTTAGCCAAACCTTTTTCCTGCACCGTTATTCATCGCATAAGATGTTTAAAATGGAGCTTTTTTGGGAACGGTTTTTCTATTTGGTGTTATTAATCTCGCAAGGTTCATCATTTTTAAATCCACGGGCTTATGCCATTCTTCACCGGATGCACCACGCTTATAGCGATACGGAGAAAGATCCGCACTCGCCTCATTTTTTTAAGGATGTTTTCGGGATGATGATTGCCACAAAGAACATGTATATGAATTACCTGCATTTTAAAATACAGCCAGAACCTGCTTTTCAGGGTAATTATCCCGAATGGCCACTGGTTGACCGCATTGGCGATTCGTGGTTTTGGAGAATAGGTTGTGGTTTATTTTATATTGGTTTTTATGTGGCTTTTGCTAACCACTGGTGGATGTTCCTGTTATTGCCAATCCATTTCTTGATGGGGCCACTACACGGTGCTATTGTAAACTGGTGCGGGCATAAATACGGTTACTCAAACCACGATAACGAAGATCACAGTAAAAACTCCTTGCCATGGGATTTCCTTTTAATGGGCGAGCTTTTTCAGAACAATCACCATAAGAAACCCAATAGCCCGAACTTTGCTACCAAATGGTGGGAATTCGATCCAACTTACCCCGTTATGAAGGTGTTGCACTGGATGCGGATTATTAAGATTAGGAAAATACAGTAAGGCTAAAAGATCAAAGCGGAAAGCAGATTTTCTTATAAGTAGATCGTCATTTCTACATGGATCGTCATTTCGACCGTAGCGGAGAAATCTGTCCGTGCTAAACTTAAATGCCCTTAAATGTCTAAGGTAGTAGAAAAAAGACCGAGGTCGGGGGTCGGAAAGTCAGAAGACAGGGGGTAAATATTTCCTTAAGTGCCCTTACATGTCTAAGATGGAAAGGTAAAAGACCAAAGCTTAAAGACCAAAGCTGAAGACAGATTTTCCCTATAAGTAGATCGTTATTTCGACTGTAGCGGAGAAATCTGTCCAGGTTAAAGCTTAAGATCAAATCTTTATTATGGGCATTACCGTATATTGTTGTAAGGTAAAACCAAACCCGCAATTTATGATCAACTTCCTCAGAATAGTCTTTTCCATTCTATTGGCCTTCATGTGCTATAAAGTTATAACCACTTCACTCGAGAGTAATCTTTTTGAGCAGTGGGATTTTTTAGGTAGTATCCCCTGGATGCGCGCCACCCTATGGGATTTTTATGCCAATATTTTCATTATCACCTTGTGGATGTTTTACAAGGAAAAAAGCATTATTCTTAAAATCTCTATTGCCATTTTGTTCGTATGTTTAGGTAGCATAGCAACTTTGGCTTATGTTTTGGTTTATTTATTTAAACTAAAACCGGGCGAAGGTGTTAAAGAATTGTTGGTTAATAGTTAATAGATGATGGTCTGACTGCTTATTAGCCATTAACCATCTACTAAAAAACTATCAACTTTTAAATGGATTACGAAAATCTACTTTTAATTGCCCTCTATTCGTTAATTGCCTGCTGTGGCATTATGGCTTTGGTTTGGTTATGGGCAAAAAAGATCAGAAATGCAGGTGTAGTTGATGTGTTTTGGGCATTGAATTTCCCTGTAATTACCTTTATCACTTTCTTTTTATCAGAAGGCTTCGAGCCGCGTAAAATTTTAATCTGCAGCATGTTCCTTTTGGCCGAGCTGCGGCTTGGGGTTCACCTTTGGCAGCGCGTTATTGGTCATATAAATGAAGAAGAAGGGCGGTACCAGCAACTGCGTAAAGAGTGGGGCAACAAAGCCGACAGGAATTTTTTTGTGTTTTTTCAGTTTCAGGCTATATCCAACGTTATTTTGGCCATACCATTCTTTATTGTCACTGCAAATCCTTCACAATCCATTTCTATTTTAGAATACCTGGGCGCAGGGATATGGGCAATTGCTTTTTTTGGAGAAATGATTGCCGATAGGCAACTGGCCGAATTTAAAAAAGATCCCAAAAATAAGGGAAAGGTATGCGATACCGGCTTATGGTATTACAGCCGCCATCCCAATTATTTTTTCGAATGGGTAACCTGGCTCGCTTATTTTACTTTTGCGCTGGCATCGCCCTGGGGCATATTGGCAATTATTAGTCCGGCCATTATTTTATATTTATTAACCCGGGTTACAGGTGTGCCAAATAACGAAGAACAAAACCTGCGCAGCAAACCGGTAGCTTATAAAAAGTATCAGGAAACAACGAGTGCCTTTTTCCCATGGAAAAAGAAGAGGTGAGATGGAAAAGGTAAACTGGATGATAGACCGCTCGGTTTGCAAATCCATCATCCGGTTTACATCGTACATCTACCATTTTCCATATTACATCAACCATCTTACATTATTCCATTTATATGTGGTACGATAAACTTTTAGAAAACGACAAACTCCCGGATGCAGCCTTGCGTATCGGTATCAGAAAATTATGCAAACAACGCCTGGATGATGAAACCCTGGGTGATGAAGAATTACAGCAGGAAAAATTTATGGATCTAGTTGCTGAATTGAAGCAATCGCCAATTGCTGTAAATACCGCTGATGCCAATGAGCAGCATTATGAATTGCCTACTGAGTTTTTTCAGTATTGTTTGGGTAAAAACCTAAAATACAGCAGCGGTTACTGGAAGCCCGGGGTGAAAGATATCGATACTTCAGAAGATGATATGCTGGCTTTAACCTGTAAAAGAGCGGGTTTGCAGGATGGTCAGAATGTGCTGGAGCTTGGCTGCGGCTGGGGCTCGCTTTCGCTTTATATGGCAGCAAAGTTTCCTAAAAGCACTTTTACGGTGGTTTCTAATTCTGCTACACAAAAGGTTTTTATCGATAAAACGGCGAAAGAACGAGGTATTGATAACCTGACTGTTTTAACTGCCGATATGAATACCTTTACCATTGCCGATACCTTCGACCGCGTGGTTTCTGTAGAGATGTTTGAGCACATGCGTAACTACAAATTTTTGCTCAACAAAGTGGCTTCTTTTTTAAAACCCGATGGAAAACTCTTTGTACACATATTCACCCATAAAACACTGGCTTACAAATTTGAAGTAATTGATGAAACCGACTGGATGAGTAAATACTTTTTTACCGGTGGCATTATGCCGGCTAACCACCTGTTTTTTTATTTCAACGACGATTTAAAGATTGATAAACATTGGGTGGTAAACGGAACCAATTACGGTAAAACATCCGAAGCCTGGTTAAGCAATATGGATAAGCATAAAAAAGAAATTATGCCCATCTTCGAAGATACCTACGGTAAAGACCAGGCTGTAAAGTGGTGGGTGTACTGGCGCTTGTTTTACATGTCGTGCGCCGAACTTTTTAATTACAATAAAGGAAACGAATGGATGGTGTGCCATTATTTGTTCGAAAAAACTAAATTATGTAAGATGTAAAATGTGAGATGGATAATGGAGGCAATAATACATCATCATCATCCATTTCCCATCATCCATCTTACTTCGTCCATCATACATCTTGCATCATCCATGTTCCATCTCCCATATTTTATCTCCTCATGAAAACACTCGCCATTATTGGCTCCGGAATAGCAGGAATGGGTTGCGCCCATAAACTGCAGCATCAATACGATATTACCCTATTTGAGGAACTGGATTATATTGGTGGCCATACCAATACCATTACACTCGAAGAAGATGGTCAGCCCATTTATCTCGACAGCGGCTTTATGGTTTTTAATTACCAAACCTATCCCAACCTTACCGAGCTATTCGGCGAAATTGACGCACCCGTTATCAAAACAGATATGTCTTTCAGCGTTCAGTTTCTGCCAAAAAAGTTAGAATACAGTGGTTCAAGTTTAAATCACCTGTTTGCACAGCGCAAAAACCTGTTCAATATTCCTTATTTAAAGATGTTGATGCAGATTAACCGTTTCAACAAAGAAAGTATAGAAATTCTGGATAAACCCGAATATCAGGATTATTCGATCGGAAAATTCTTTAAAGAATTTGGTTATAGCGACGAGATGCTCTGGCAGTACCTTATTCCCATGAGTGCAGCCGTTTGGAGCGCCCCAATGGAACAGATTTTGGATTTTCCGGCGGTAACGCTGATCCGTTTCTTTAAAAATCATGGTTTTTTAGGTTTAAATACCCAGCACCAGTGGTACACCCTGCAAAATGGGAGTCAGGCTTACCGAGAAAAACTCATTGCCCCTTTCCGCGACCGGATTAAAACCAACACCAAAGTTGTTGCGGTAAAACGGCTGCAAAATGGAAGGGTTGAAGTCGAAACAGCAGGAGGCGAAAAACTGGAATACGATAAGGTGATTATGGCCAGCCATGCCGATCAGACTTTCGAAATCGTACAGGATAAAACCAATTTGGAAACAACGTTACTTTCTAAATTCAAATACCAGCTAAATAAAGCTGTTGTGCATACCGATGAAACACAAATGCCCAAAGCTAAACTGGCCTGGAGCAGCTGGAATTACCGGGTAGAAAAACAGGGCGATAAATTATTGCCAAGTACCATTTACTGGATGAACAATTTGCAGGGCGTTTCTAAAAAGAAGCATTACTTTGTTTCCATTAATCCAACCGAAACGTTAAACCCGGAAAAGGTGATCAAAGAGATCGATTATCACCATCCGCTGTTTGATGTACCGGCGATGCAAGCACAAGAATCGTTGCACAAACTAAATGAAAGCGGACCAATATATTACTGCGGGAGTTACTTTAAATATGGGTTCCACGAAGATGCTTACAAGAGTGCAGTGGATTTGTGTTTAAAACTGTAAATAAATGTCTGTCATTTTGAGGGTTAATTTATTGTATAAAAATCAATATTAGTGATTCGTCATTGCGAGAAGGCTTTTTCAGCCAACGAAGCAATCTTACAACTATCGTTAGTTAGCGAGCGCATTAAGATTGTTTCGTACCTCGCAATGACGATAATTCTATGCGTTTCTGTCATTGATAGCGAAGAATCTTTAAGCGGTAAAAAGAGTATTTGATCTAAAAAGATCATACAACAATTATCGTGAGCATTAATATAAAGAGATTCTTCGCTACGCTCAGAATGACAACAAGTTTAAAATTTCGTAAATTGTATAAGCAATGCTATTAAACTCAAACCTGTATACCGCCAAAGTGATGCATCACCGCTTAGCACCCAAAAAACATTCTTTTTGGTACAGGGTGTATATGTTCTATATCGATCTGGATGAATTGGATGTGCTTGCTCAAAAGTTACGCTGGTTTAGCTACAATAAGTTTAATCTTTTTTCCTTTCGTGATAGCGAGCACCTGCAGCTGCCCAAAGAAAATCCCGATAAAACCAAAAATACCCGCCAGCATTTAACAGCTTATTTGAAAGAAAATGGAGTAGATGGTAGCGAACTTAAAATAAAACTGCTCACCAATCTCAATGTTTTGGGATATAACTTTAATCCGGTTTCCTTTTATTATTGTTTTGATCAATTGGGTAACCCGGAGTGTTGCGTAGCAGAAATCAGCAATACCTACCGCGAAATGAAGCTGTTTTTCTTCGGAAAAGATGAGTTGCATGGCGATACCTTTAAAAAAATAACAACAAAATATTTTTATGTATCACCATTTATCGATCACGACAATGTTTTCGATTTTAAACTGAAGGTGCCTGCAGATAAACTAGATATTGAAATTGATGACCTGGATAAAGCGGGTAACCGTTTTTTTATCAGTACTTTAAAAGGTGAAAGCAAATTGTTAACAAACTGTAGTATGTTGAGGTATTTCTTCTCGATACCATTAATTCCGCTGCAGGTTATGGGCATGATCCATTGGCAGGCACTAAAGCTTTGGTTAAAAAAGATACCTTTTCACCCCAAAGCCGAAAACCCTGAGCTGCAACGTAACGTATATAAGCCATACAAACCTTAAACCAAAAGATTTAAAGATATAGATTATGAATACGCTTGTCGCTACCAAAACATCAACCGGGTTTTTCGAAAAAGTAGTGCTTAATGCGCTGTCTAAAATGACTTTGGGGAAACTGGAACTTTCGATGCCAAACGGAGAAATTTTGGTTTTTGGCAATGGAGAACATAAAATCGAGGCCAATATCCAGGTTAACCATCCCGATTTTTTTAAATCGATAGCACTTTATGGCGATATCGGTTTTGGTGAGGCTTATACCGATGGCCTTTGGGATACCACAAACATTACCAATGTTATTAAATGGGTTATCCTGAATATCGAAAATGCACCCTCGGTTACCGGTAGTAAGGTTAAATCGTTTGCTTTGGGCCTGTTGAAATGGGTAAACAAAATTTACCATGTAAAAAGGGCCAACACACTGGCCGGATCGCAGAAAAATATTTCGGAACATTACGATCTGAACAATGATTTCTTTGCTACTTTTTTAGATAAAACGATGACTTACTCGAGTGGTTATTTTCTAAATGAGCATACCAGCCTGGAAGAATCGCAGTATGCCAAGTACGATCGCCTGGCCAAGCAACTGAAAATTAAAGCTACCGATCATGTTTTGGAAATTGGTAGTGGTTGGGGCGGGAACGCCATCTTTCTGGCTAAAAAATATGGCTGTAAAGTTACCTCGGTTACCATTTCTAAGGAGCAACAGAAATTGGCCCAGGAGCGGGTTTTAGCCGAAAAGCTCGAAGATAAAGTCTCGATTATTATCCAGGATTACCGCAAAATTACCGGAACTTTTGATAAGATTGTATCGATAGAAATGCTCGAAGCTGTTGGGCATCAATACCTGGAAGCCTATTTTGAAAAATGTCAGGAGCTTTTAAAACCCGATGGTATTTTCGCTTTTCAGGTAATTACCTCGCCCGATAGCCGGTATGATAAATTGCGTACCGGGGTAGACTGGATCCAGAAACATATATTTCCGGGATCCCTTTTACCATCGGTTGCCGCTATGAATAAAGCGATAAACGAAACCGGCGATTTAACACTTGTTGATTTAAAAGACATGGGACTGGACTACGCACGCACACTTCATTTATGGTTTATAGAATTTAATAAGAACCTCGATAAAGTTAAGGCACTTGGTTTTGGCGAAACTTTTATCCGCAAATGGAATTATTATTTAAACTATTGCGAAGCTGCTTTTGCCATGCGCAATATCAATGTAATGCAGATGGTGTACTCGCGGCCAAATAATACAGGGCGATAAGCAAAAAACACGGTGAGCTAATCAATCGCTAAAAAATATTACATGGGTGATAGGAAAAGGGTTTCTGTCACCCATTTTTTGTATACCACATTTCCTATTGTTATCCGCTGGCTTTCAACACTGAACTATCTTTATCGGTAGTTTTATTTTTACCGATAAAAGAACGATCTTTGCCGACCAAATTAAACAACTCACGTAAAAAGTATGGCGTAAAATTGTAACATTATGCAATTTGCGCAGACTAATTACAAAAGACTAACTCCTAACATGAAAAAACTGCTACTATTAACCCTTACCCTTGGACTATTTATTAAAGTGCATGCCCAGTTTCCTGCTGGCGGCTTTGGTGGGGGAGCAAAAAAAACAACTGTTACCGGACGTATTACGGCCGTTATATTAGATTCATTAACTAAAAAACCTATTGATTACGCAACAGTATCGTTAATTAACGCAAAAGATAATAAATCGGTTAACGGTGGTGTTACCGACGAAAAAGGAAAATTAACCCTCCAAAATGTATCACCCGATGCTTATAAGCTGATGATCGGCTTCATGGGTTACAAAACCAAAACGATATTGGTTACCACAACACCTGCCAAACCCGATAATAACATGGGTACCATTTATATTTCTTCTACAGAAAATACTTTGGCCGATGTTCAGGTGCAAGGTACTAAAGCCGTTATCGAAAATAAGATCGACAGAATGGTGTACAATGCAGAGGCTGATGGTACCAACGCAGGTGGCGATGCGACCGATGTAATGCGTAAAGTGCCGATGCTATCTGTTGATGTAGATGGAAACGTGCAGTTACGTGGCGGTGCCGTGCGTGTGTTGATTAATGGTAAACCTTCCGGTACAATGGCCAGTAGTGTTGCCGATGCTTTAAAAATGATTCCTGCTGAGCAGATTAAAAGTGTAGAGGTGATTACCAGTCCATCGGCTAAATACGATGCTGAGGGCTCAGGTGGTATCATCAACATCATCACCAAAAAATCGAATGCGCAAGGGGTGAGTGGAACGGTTAATGCTTCTGTAGGTACCCGTCAAAATAACGGTGCGTTTAACTTAACGGCAAAAACAGGCCGGTTGAGCATCAATACAAGTTTAGGTACCAATCTGGCTTATGCGCAGAAATCGAGGGTGCAATTCGAAAATAATACACGTATAGACAGTTTAACCAAAACAACTTATAACAACATTTTGCAGGATGGTTACTCGAAATGGAGTCGCAATGGTTATAACGGAAGTGTTGGTGTAGATTATGATTTTAATGCTTATAACAACCTGAGCTCTAACTTAAAATACAATAACTTTTCTAACGGAGGACCTGGTAGCGCTGATTATATTATTAATGGCGTGCCATTGGTGAATAAAAGTGATATGGACATGGGCTTCAGTAACTTCGACTGGAACGTAGATTATAAGCACACAAACAAAAAAGAAGGTGAAGAGTTTACCATTTCGGGTCAGTTATCAACCGGAAGAAATACGACAGAATTCCAGAATGAAATTGTGGGTTCTACATTTAAACCGATTAATAACAACAATACTGGTAAAAACAAAGAATATACTGCGCAAACCGACTATACCTATCCGTTTAGCAAATCGACCATTTTAGAGGTGGGTGCTAAGGGTATTTTCAGAAATATCAGCAGCGAATTTAGCAATCAGAGTGAGGGTGACTTCGATTACGATCAAAATGTAGCATCGGCTTATGGTGTGATCAGCTTCAAATTAAGTAAGAAACTGAATTTTAAAGGTGGTTTGAGATCAGAATATACCAGCATCAGTTTTAACACTGAAAAGGCTGGCATACAGAAAAACGATTATTTTAACCTGTTTCCAAGTGCAATCATCTCGCAAACACTTAAAGGAAATGCAACTTTGAAATTAAGCTATAACCGCAGGGTGCAAAGACCGAGTTTATCTTATTTAAATCCTTTCCGCAACGAGAGCGATCAGTTTAATGTTAGAGAAGGAAAACCTGGTTTGGCTCCTGAATTAAGTGATAACCTGGAGTTGGGCTACTCAACTTTTATTAAAGGTTCGGTAATTAATGCTTCGGTATTTTATCGCCGTACCGGAGGTGTTATTGAGAGTTCTATTAGCTCTTTTAAAGAAAACGGAGTTGATAAAACTTTAACAACCTTTATTAACGTGGGGGTTGCCCAAACTTATGGTGCCAATGTTTTTGCATCTTACAACCCTAAACCAAAATGGACTTTAATGACCAATATTGGAGTAAACACTTATGAAGTAAGCAATACTTTAACTAATGTAAGCACGGGTACCTTTTTAAACTATAACATATTTGGCCGCTCTGCATATGGATTTGGTAAAGGTTATAACTTCGAATTGTTTGGTGTGGTAAATTCGCCAAGAAGAACCTATCAGGGTAAAACAGATGCTATGGTGTTTTATGGCGCTTCGTTCAAAAAAGATATTCTGAATAAAAAAGGATCGATAGGTATCAACACTTTAAATCCGTTTACCAGAGATTTACACATTAAAACGGTTAATAATTCGGTTACTACTGATGGCAATAAAATTAGTACGCTGTACCAAAGCACAAACATTTATTACCCATTGCGCTCGTTTGGTGTTAACTTCAGTTACTCTTTTGGTAAGCTTAAATTTACAGAGAAGAAAAAGATCAAAAACGACGATATCAAGCAAGAACAGCAGCAAGGTGGCGGCGGAATGGGCGGTGGCGTTCAGCAATAAAATACCCAATCTATATACATGCAAATCCTTTCTGAATTTCTTCGGAAAGGATTTTTTATTTAATAAGGTTTGTTGAAAAAGGAATTTATTTTTATTGTTTTTTAACCCGTTTCAAAATCATCAGGCTCTGCGGATTAAAAGAATATCCGGAAATGTTGTTCTGCAACATCACCACCGATTGATCGTAAAATAGTGGTACTACTGGTGCATAATCCATCACAATCTGATCCATTTTGCGGTATAGTGCAAAACGCTTTTCGTTATCAGGTTCGTAATAGCTCTGTTCAAATAATTGGTCGAAGGCTTTGTTGTAAAAGGCCGTATAGTTGGGGCCGTAGGGCACTTTGTTTTTCGAATAAAACATGGAAAGGAAATTTTCGCCATCTCCATAATCGGCCAGCCAGGAGCCGCGGAAAAAGTTTACATGGTTTTTCGACATCAGGTCTCTTAAACTGGCACTCGGGCTTACATCAATTTTGGTTTTAATGCCAACAGCTGTTAATTCGCCCTGTATAAACTCAATCAGGTCTTTGTAGGTGGTAGTGGTGTTCAGGGTAATTTCTGTCAGGCCATTACCTTCAGGGAAACCTGCTTCTGCTAAAAGTTTTGCAGCAAGCTTGGGGTTATAAGCATAACCTTTGACGGCCAGGCTATCAAAACCTGGCATTCCTTTCGGAATAAAACCAGAGGTTGCTGCTACACCAATTCCATTGCGCAGGTATTTAATGAGCTTCTCTTTATCAATAGCATAGTTAATGGCCTGCCTGATTTTTTTTAAACGCAAAGGCGAGTTTTTAACAATGGCCAGGTTGGTATCTACCAAAATGCCTACATATTCGGTGCACAAGTAGGGGCTTTTGGTCAGGCTGAATTTTCCTTTGTATTTAGTGGTCATTTTTCCACTTTTAGTCAGGATATCGTCGCGGTAACTCCCGTCTACATTGTAATAAAAATCGAGATCTTTTTTTAAGAAGCTCATAAACCCGCTTTGCTTGTCGGTAATAAAAGTAGCTTTTACTGCATCGAGGTAAGGTAATGGAACGCCTTTTTCATCCTTTTCGAAATAGTGCTCATTTTTTAAAAGCACCAGAATTTCGCCCTCTTTCCAGTATTTAAATTTAAAAGGCCCTGTACCAATAGGATGGCTCCTGAAATCCTTGCCATAACGGGTTACAATTTCTTTGGGTACTACCGAGCAATATTGCGTGGTAAGCAAACTCATAAACGGCGGGAAGGGGCGCACCAGCTTAATCTGAAAAGTAGAATCATTTAAGGCAATGAAATTATGCTCATCCTTTACCTTATCGCTAAAAATCCAGCCGCCCGATGATGCGACTTTTGGATCAATTAAACGGTAAAAACTATAGGCGAAATCGCTGGCTACAACTTTCCGGCCCTTTCCGTTTTTAAAAACAGGATCATCATGAAAGTAAACATCGTTGCGCAGGTTGAAGGTATAAGTTAAGGCATCGGCAGAAATCTGCCAGCTTTTAGCAATGCATGGAATAGTTTGCAGCGATGAATCGACCTGCACCAAACCATTAAAAATCTGGTTGGTCATCCAGATGGCATTCTGGTTGCGGGCAAAAGCCGGGTCGATAGAAGTTAAGCCCTGATCGAGGTTAATATTGAAGACTTTTTTATCCTTATGACTGGTGTTTTCCTTACAACTAAAAATCAGGCTCGCACAAAAAATCCAAAATATATAATTAAATGAGCCTCGCATCGGGTAGGAATGTTATTTTTGCACAAATTAATAAATTTAATGCAGATGTCTTTTTTAAACGATTTATTTATTGGCCTCGATGCTACTAAACAGGAAGAATTACAGGAACGTTTAGATTTAGTAGAACATAAGATTAAATTTATGGATAAAATGCCGGTGGCCTGTCTGGATACGAGCAATAATCCAAACTACCTGCTAACCGAAGAAATTGCCTTAGCCGGCGGAATGGTTGAAACCGATGTTTTAAATGCGGTATTTATTATTTATTACCAACCAGGCAAAGCACTTACCGATTTAATGCGCGAAGTACCCGCTGCACTAAATACCGAGTGGCAGGCGGTACAAAACAACCGCATTATTTTATTAAATGATGATGTAAACCGCGAAAGAACTGCTGAAAATGCGGTTTCTTTAATTGAAGATATTGCTGAAATGCTACACCCAGGATCTTTTATATTCGGGCACGAAGGGGATAAGTGGATCAGGTTTGGGGCTTAGTTTTGCTATTTCACCATATAAGGCAGTTAAAGCCATACCCCCGATCCGTCACCCTGAATCTATTTCAGGGTCTCTAATTTACCGCCAGATGTATAACTTTAGACATTCTGGGGAATTCATCCCACACTATTATTTACCAACTAAGACACCTAAGGGGGTATAGATAATAGTTATCTGATCTTCCGACTTTCAAGCCTCCGACCCCGGTCTTTTACCTAGCTTTAGTCTTTCAGCCTTCCTTTAAACCTCTTTAATTTGATACTCCTCTATTTTACGGTAAAGCGTAGTTAAGCCTATCCCCAATAATCTCGAAGTTTCAGTTTTATTGCCTTTGGTATGGATGAGTACTTTTTGGATGTGCTGTTTTTCAATCTGCTGTAAATTATATTCATTTTCTGCTGGCATAAACTCAAAAAATTCAGGAGGCAGGGCAGTTGCACTTAAAGTATCACCATCGGATAGGATGACGAGGCGTTCAATTACGTTCTTAAGTTCGCGGATATTTCCTTTCCAGCTATGATCGGTTAGTATGGATAGAATTTTATCGTCCATTTTAGGCACTGCCCGGTTTACCTTATCGGCAAATGCCTTGAGGTAATGTTTAGCCAAAGCAGGGATATCCGTCTTACGTTCGCGCAAGGGCGGTAGCGTAAGGGTAAAAACCGATAAGCGGTAATAAAGGTCTGAGCGGAATTTGCCAGAAGCGGCATCGCCTTTTAAATCTTTATTGGTTGCGGCTAAAATCCTCACATTTACCTGTTGGGTATGCGTATCGCCCACTTTAATGAAGGTTTGGCTCTCCAGTACCCGCAGTAGCTTGGCTTGCAGGTCGAGGTTCATTTCGCCGATTTCATCCAAAAGCAAAGTGCCACCATTGGCCTCTTCCAATAAGCCTTTTTTATCTTTATTGGCACCTGTAAATGCACCGGCTTTGTAACCAAAAAGCTCACTTTCCAGTAAATCGGGACTAAAACCGCTGCAATTCAGTGCGACAAAAGGTTTTTCCGCTCTGGGGCTCGCATAATGAATCGATTGTGCAAAAACTTCTTTACCGGTACCTGTTTCGCCTAAAAGCAAAACTGTAGTATCGGTTACGCTTACTTTTCTTGCCAAATCAATGGCTTCTTTTAAAGCTTTAGATTGACCGATAATGGTTTCGAAACTGTGCTTTTGTGCAATTTTATTTTCCAGCTCAGCCACACGACGTTGCAGATTGGATTTATCCATTGCACGGTATAGAAGCGGAATAATCTTATCGTTGTCGTCGCCTTTAACCAGGTAATCGAAGGCCCCGTTTTTAATGGCCAATACGCCATCGGCAATGGTTCCGTAAGCGGTCAGGTTAATGATTTCGACAAAAGGTTTAATGGCTTTGATATCTTTAACCAGTGCAACCCCGTTTACATCTGGCAGCTTTACATCGCTGATGACAATGCTTACGTCGTTATTTTTTAAAAGTTTTAGTCCTTCTTTTCCGGTATTGGCCTGGAGGGTTTTAAAGCCCTCCAACTCTATAATTCTGGAAAGTAAACTGCAGATTTTCTTTTCATCATCGATGATGAGGACCATCCCATTCATAGGTTAAATTTATGCTGCAATATTAACAATAAATATACCGAATTATTAACGAATGTGATAATTGAGGCCTTTGGCTTTAGTTGGCGACTTTATCAATTAATTATGGTTAGTCTAAAAGGTTTTCAATATGGTAAAAAGCCTTTCAAAATGGTAAGGTTTTGCTGGTGCTGGTCGCGATAGCTGCTTATTTGTTTTAAATTTTTGTATTGATAATCAGTATTTTAATGGTTTGTTTCTGCTGCGGGTATTGCTTTTGATGACTGGCAAACATGAAATTTTATTAAAATGAACAATTCAATAATTTTTGTCAGGGTTGCAACCAAAGCGGATGCAAAATATGCAGATGAAATTGTAGCTGAAACACAAAGCTCAGCATTGTTAAGAGGTTCGGGCATTTCGAAAAGAACAGCAGCCTCCATTGTCGAAAAGATGATTGCCGGCAAAGCGGTAATTGCAGTAACTGCCGGTGGCGAATGGGTTGGTTTTTCCTATTTCGAAGGCTGGCAAAATAATGCCTTCATCTCCAATTCAGGATTAATTGTTGCACCGAAGTTTAGAAATTCAGGTGTTGCCAAAAGTATTAAGAACCGGATTTTCAGCCTGTCCCGCCGTTTGTACCCCAATGCGAAAATATTCAGCATTACCTCTGGGGCAGCCATTATGAAAATGAACAGCCAGCTGGGCTTCGAGCCCGTAACCTATGCGCAAATTACCCAGGATACGGCATTTTGGGAAAGCTGTAAGAGCTGCGTAAACTACGCAATCCTCGAAAGTAAAAATAAAAGTAATTGCTTGTGCACGGCCATGTTGTTCAGTCCCGAACATATCGATCAAATTATTGCCAGCGCCGAAAATACACTTCAATTGAAACAAAACATAAACCTTGAAAGCATTTAATCACATCATGAATATCGCAGAAAAACCACTGACCAGCCATCCCGATTTAAACCAATTGTATAATGAAGCGCTTGAACTTTTATCCGCTTTAATTGCGATCCCATCTTTTAGCGGCTCAGAGCAAGGAACAGCCAGCGAAATAGAATCGCATCTGGCCAAACACGGTATCAACACCATTCGTAAAAACAATAATGTATGGTGCTACAACAAATATTTCGACATTGCAAAACCGACTATTCTGCTCAACTCGCACCACGATACGGTAAAGCCCAACGAGCAATATAGCTTAGACCCTTTCCGTGCATTGATATACGACGAAAAAATTCACGGTTTGGGCAGTAACGATGCAGGAGCTTCTCTGGTATCACTCATTTCGGCCTTTATTTACTTTTACGAATCGAAAGACCTGCCCTTCAATTTATGCCTGGCAGCCACCGGGGAAGAAGAAACTTCGGGTGTAAACGGTATCAGGAGCATTTTAGACGATCTTAAACCCATTTCTTTTGCCATAGTTGGCGAGCCAACCGGTATGCACATGGCCATTGCCGAAAAAGGTTCGATGGTAATTGATTGTGTAGCCAAAGGACGCTCGGGCCACGCGGCGCGCGAGGAAGGCGATAATGCCATTTATAAAGCCATTAAGGATATCGAATGGTTTTCGCATTTTCATTTCCCGATTGAGGATCATTTGCCTGCTCCGGTAAAAATGACGGTTACACAAATCAATGCGGGTTTGCAGCATAATATTGTGCCCGGCGAATGCCATTTTACGGTCGATATCCGTTTCGATCACAATTATACCCCGCGGGAAATACTGAATGTTATCATCAACCATACCCTGTGCAGTTTCAATGTGCGTCCAAATGTGCTCAATCCATCCAATATCGATGTGCTGCATCCGCTTGTTGTTGCCGGATTAGCCCTGGGTAGAAAAACCTATGTTTCGCCTACCAGTTCCGATCAGGGCTGGTTGAGCATGCCATCGGTAAAAATGGGGCCAGGCGAATCGGCCAGATCGCATACTGCTGACGAGTTTGTACTGATTGAAGAAATTGAGGAAGGGATAACCCTCTATATCCATTTGCTTGAATCCGTTTTTAAAAGGTTGTAAATCGGAGAAGCGCCATTTTTTGTACCTTTTTCGTTTCCGAAGCGCTAAAGTAAAAGCTTTTTGAGCATATTTGAGTTTCGCAAAACAAATAATATGTTCAAAAGATTAACTGCCATATTCACCCTATGCTTACCGGTAATGTTCTGTGCCGCCCAACAAGTGCGCCCAGCAAAATCAGCCGAGATTTACAGGGAACTGAAAACCTTAAAGCACTTACCCAAGGTTTTATACTTAGCTGCCCATCCCGATGATGAAAATACAGGATTGCTATCGTGGTTAATTAACGAACAAAATGTAGAAACCGCTTATTTATCGCTTACACGCGGTGATGGGGGACAGAACCTTTTGGGTACTGAGCAAGGCGCTGCTTTGGGTTTGATTAGAACACACGAGCTTTTAGAGGCCCGGAAATTGGATGGTGCCCAGCAGTTTTTTACCCGGGCCATTGATTTTGGTTTCTCTAAAAATACCAACGATACTTTTAAACAATGGGATGCCGATAGCATTACTGCCGACGTAGTTTGGGTAATCCGGAAATTCAGGCCAGATGTGATTATCTGCCGTTTTCCACCTACTGCTGCGGCAGGACATGGGCAGCACGCAGCTTCGGCTGTGGTGGCGGAAAAGGCATTTAAAGCAGCTGCTGATAAAAACATGTTCCCAAATCAACTGAAATATGTTTCGGTTTGGCAGCCCAAAAGGTTACTGTGGAATACTTTTAGGTTTGGTTCGGTAAATACCACTGCCGAAAATCAGTTAAAGATTACCGCAGGGCAGTACGATGCGCAATTGGGAATGGGGTACGGAGAACTGGCCGGATTGAGCCGAAGTTTACATAAAAGCCAGGGTGCAGGTACGCAGTCGGTTGCCGGTGTACGTTCTGAATATTTTACGCATGTAGCTGGTGAGCCTGCTAAAAGAACACTTTTTGACGGTTTAAGCATGAACTGGTCGGATAAAGGTGTAGGCGATATTGATGAATTGATTGATATTATCCTATTATCTTTCAACTATAACCAGCCCGATAAAAGTTTGCACGGACTGTTGATGCTACGCAAAAAAATAGCCGAATTGTCTGATGCAGCTTTGCGCAAAGATAAACTTGCCGCCATTGATCGTATTATTTTGAGCTGTGTAGGTTTTATGGGCGAAGTGGTGACCAATCAGCCCGAAGCCATTGCCGGCAACAGCTATAATTTCCGTTTAAACTTAATTTCGAGATCAGCTACTCCAGTAACTTTAGAAAGCGTAAACTGGTTAAATCAAACCGATAATCTCAATAGAAAACTATCCGGCGATTCATTGATTACCATCGAACGTAAAATCCAGATTCCTGCCGATGCTGCCCCGACCGAACCTTATTGGCTGGCTAAACCGGCAAAAGATGCAGCAACTTTTAGTGTCGCAAATGATACATTGATTGGATTGGCTGAAGTACAGTCGCCTGTTAATGTATTGCTTTCGCTAAAAATTGAAAGCGAAAAATTTGATGTGCAGCTGCCATTATCATTCAAAAAACTCGATCCGGTTAAGGGCGATGTGGTTGAAGCCTTGCGGATTATTCCCGCGCTTGATTTGAATTTTACCGAACCGGTTTACTTCGCCAAAGAGAAGGAAGGTTTAAATGTTACCTTACGTTTAAGGGCAAATAAGAATATCAATTATGGTAAGATCAGTTTCAAAATAGGCAACCAGATTATTAAAACCTTTCAGGGCATTAACCTGACCGAAAACACCATCAATACCCGTAATTTCTTAATCCCCGCCGAAGATTTGGCGAAAATTAAGACAAGTCAGAACAAGCTGGAAGCTGTTTTCTCTTCAGAAAGTGCCGAATATAACAGGGGACAGGTCATGATTCAATACCCCCATCTTCCAACTTTACAATATTTCGTGCCTGCTACAACCTGGCTAATAAAAGGCGATGTTAAAGTGCTTGCTAAAAAAATAGGTTACATTGAGGGAGCAGGCGATTTAATCCCTGAGTTTTTAAGACAGGCAGGTTTGCAGGTTGACGTGTTAACCGAAGCAGACATTCAGAATGCGGCAAAACTGGCTACATACGATGCAGTGGTAACTGGTGTACGTGTAATTAACACCGAAAAAAGGATTAAAAACTGGCAAACTGCTTTGCGCGGCTATGTAGAAAATGGTGGTACTATTGTAATGCAGTACAATACCACTCAGGATATGGCACTGCAGGATTTCGGTATTTATCCTTTGAGCATTAGTGGTAAAAGGGTAACCGAAGAAAACGCAGAGGTGAAAATTCTAAAGCCAGACCATAAGTTGCTGAATTATCCGAATAAGATAACTGCTGAAGATTTTAAAGGTTGGGTGCAGGAGCGTGGAGCTTATTTTCCTGATAAGTGGGATGATAAATATGAAACGCTTTTCGAAATGCACGATACCGATGAAGAACAATTGCAGGGATCTACCTTGTATGCCAAATATGGTAAAGGCAATTTTATTTATAGTCCGCTGGCATTTTTCAGGCAATTACCGGCGGGAAATGTGGGGGCTGCTAGGTTATTTTTTAACTTTTTATCAGCTGGTAAATAATGAAAAACCAATTTAAAAACTGGAACACCTGGTACATCCTTTTAGCGCTTGCGCTGGTGTTTCAGATTGTATTTTATTACCTGTTTACTAAATTCTGGGCATGAGCAATATCGATTGGACTGTATTGATATTTACCCTTTTTGCTGTAGTGGCCTACGGTGTTTTTATTGGCCGCGGGCAAAAAAGCAATGCTTCTTATTTAAAAGCCGATAATAAAATGCCCTGGTACATTGTCCTATTGGGTATTATGGCTACGCAAGCCAGTGCCATTACCTTTTTATCGGCACCCGGACAGGCTTATACCGATGGGATGCGATTTGTACAATATTATTTTGGTCTGCCTTTGGCCATGATTGTAATCTGCATTACTTTCATCCCCATTTTTCAAAAACTGAATGTTTATACGGCATACGAATATTTAGAAAACCGTTTCGATAAGAAGACACGCGTGCTCACTTCGCTTCTGTTTTTGTTTTCAAGAGGGCTCTCGACCGGGATCAGTATTTATGCACCCAGTATTATTTTATCGAGTGTTTTAAACTGGAATATTTATTTAACCAACATCCTCACCGGAGGTATCTTGTTAATTTATACTTATGTAGGGGGAGCCAAAGCTATAGCGCATACGCAGAAACTGCAGTTTTTAATTATTTTGGGTACCATGGCTTTTGCCGGCTACCTGTTAATTCAGCACATGCCCGATGGAATCGGCTTTAAAGATGCACTTTACCTGGCCGGCAAATCGGGAAAATTGAATGTAATTACTACAGAATTCGATTGGAAAGACAAATACAATATCTGGAGCGGACTAATCGGGGGCTTTTTTCTGGCGCTTTCTTATTTTGGTACTGACCAGAGTCAGGTGGGCAGGTATATTACCGCAAAAGACAACACCAATGCCAAGATGGGATTGTTGTTAAACGGGCTGGTTAAAATCCCGATGCAGTTTGCGATCCTGCTGATTGGTGCTTTATTGTTTGCTTTCTTTTCTTTAAAACCAGCGCCCATTTATTTTAACGAACGTTCATATCAATATTTAAAGGAAAAAGAACCTCGGCAAGCTGCTGCCTTTGAAAAAGAACACAACGCATTACAAAAACAATTTACGCAGCAATCGCATCAGATACTGGCAGAAAAAGAAAAGCAATCTCCATTATTAAATGCATCGATTGCAGATTTTAAATCTACGCAGAATAAGGTAAAAGACTTGCATACCCGGGTAGAAGAGGCTATTAACCAATCGAATTATAATGCCGAGAAAACAGATACCAATTATATCTTCTTATATTTTGTGAAAAATACCCTGCCGGTAGGGATGGTGGGGCTACTTTTTGCAGTGATATTTCTGGCCAGCTGGGGTTCAATCTCTGCCGCACTCAATTCGCTTGCAGCATGTTCGTTAAAGGATGTGCATCTTATTTTTGGGGCAGAAGCGCCGGATGATGAAACAGAACTCAAATACAGCCGGCTACACACGCTTGCCTGGGGGATTTTTTCGATCGCCGTAGCTATGTTTGCCACGCAAATGGGGTCGCTAATTGAAGCGGTAAATGTTTTAGGTTCACTTTTTTACGGACCGATATTGGGTATCTTTCTTGTCGCTTTTTACTTCAAAAAAATTGATGGACCATTGGTTTTTATTTCAGCGATACTGGCTGAAATTGTGGTGATTGCAGTATATAAATTTGATATTATTTCCTTTTTATGGCTTAACGTAATCGGTGCTGCTGCGGTAATAGCCTTTTCGCTGCTGGGCTTGTTGTTTCATAAACCGAAGGTAGTGCTAGGTGAATAAACGGCGTTTTTACCTCCAAGGCTATCATCCTGAGCTTATCGAAGGACTTAACTAACTTTTGTTAGATTAACGCTATATTAGATAGATACTCTATCGGTCGGTGAGGACACCAATCGATAGCGTAAACACTTTGTCAACGTTAATGTAGTTTGTCAGCCTGAGCGGAGTCAAAGACTACACAATTCACTACCGTCATCACCTTATCAATTTTTAACCAATAGACCTACCTCCGCAAGGAATTTAGTGCCCAGTCACTCAAAATTCAATATCTTTATTTTGTTGGTTAATCAGCCATTTTAAACAAAATTATAACCGATGAACGAAGCCTGGATAAACAGATGGGACGATAGATACCGTACAGAAGAGTTCGCTTATGGCGAACAGCCTAATAATTACCTTAAAGAACAATTAGAACAACTAAATCCCGGCACTATACTTTTTCCGGCCGAAGGCGAAGGACGTAATGCAGTTTTTGCCGCAAAGCTCGGTTGGAAGGTTTCGGCCTTTGACATTAGTGCCGAAGGTAAAAACAAAGCCATTCAACTCGCTGAAAGTAATCAGGTGAGCATCGATTACCAGGTGGTGGAGTTGCAGCACTTCGATTACCAGGCAGAACAATTTGATGCCATCGCGTTAATTTATGCACATTTTCCAGCGGAGATTAAATCAGCTTATCACAAAACATTAGATCGCTATTTACGCAAAGGTGGAGTGATTATTTTTGAAGCGTTTAGTAAAAACCACCTCGACTATCTTGCCAGAAATGAAAAGGTTGGTGGACCAAAAGAGCTTGATATGTTATTCTCTATCGAAGAAATAAAATCAGATTTTGCCAATTACGAAATTATAGCGCTGGAAGAAAAAGAAATTGTGCTAAACGAAGGTGTGTTTCATAATGGTTTAGGATCAGTAATCAGGTTTGTTGGCCGCAAGAAATAAAACAGCAGCTTTAATCGGAACGGAGGATCGATGGTGTAGTTGATTGGTGTTGTTTCGGTCGGTGAGGGCACTAGCAGATAGAAAAAGTATACCTGTATCGTCATTCCGGTATCAATTTATTTAGGATTATTGTTTTATCGCGCTAAAGCCATAAATTCGTAAATCAAAAGAACAACAAAACAGATAAAAATAATACTATGAAAACGATGATCAAATCAATCGCTATGTTATTTACAGCAATTACGATTTCTGTAGGTGCAATGGCACAAGATGCGCAGCCTAAACCAAGTCCTGCAGCAACTGCAACAGGCAAAATTAAAAATGCAACCATTACCATTAATTACAGCAGTCCTGCAGTTAAAGGCCGTAAAATTTGGGGTGGCTTAGAAGCATGGGATAAAGTTTGGCGTGCAGGTGCAAACGAAGCTACTACTTTCGAAACCGATAAAGACATTACCGTTGAAGGTAAAGCATTACCAGCTGGTAAATACAGTTTCTTCTTAATCCCTAAGGAAAGCGGAACCTGGACAGCTATTTTTAACAAAGAGCCTAAACAATGGGGTGCTTATAAATACGAAGAAGCTAAAGATGCTTTACGTGTTGATGTAAAAACAAAAGCTTTGAAAGCAACTCAGGAGCGTTTGGTCTATAAAATAGGTAAAAGCGGTTTCTCTTTAGATTGGGATAAGATTTCTGTTCCGGTTGCTGTGAAATAAATTTTATAACACACTTGATATTAAAGCCATTCCGGAGCTCGGAATGGCTTTTTTTTTAAGCGTTTACGGACTTTGCCAGATCATTACCAGAACCATTTTTGTAAAGAAGCTAAAACATAACCGCCACTTCATCTTAAAATGTTATTTTGGCGCAATTTATAAACCAAACCACAAATGAAGTTTTCTGTTCAAATAATAGGATTCCTGTTATTGTTTTCGTTAAACGTTTTAGCACAGCAAAAAACGAATATCTTTTCAGTCAATTCGGCAAAACCTGTCGATCAGGTAAATGTTTTTTTAGGTTCATCTGCAGATCATGGGCAGATGTCGCCGGCCGCATCTTATCCTTTTAGCATGTTGAGTATTGGGCCGCAAACCTACCCTAAAACGCATACTGGTTACGAATACCTGGCTAAGAAATTTGAAGGTTTTACCCATAACCGTTTCGAGGGCGTAGGCTGCCAGGGATCAGGTGGGAATATTTTTATCAAACCTTTCTTAGGTACCGATCCGGAGCAATCAGAATTAATCAAAGCATCAGAAAAAGCCGCTCCGGGTTACTACGAAGTTGGTTTTGAAAATAAAATTAAAGCCAGTTTTACTGTTTTAGGCAAAGCCGGCAAGCATGCCTATCAGTTTCCAGTAGGGGCGAAAGGCTTTTACCTCGATTTAGGTTATGCTTTTAACGGCGCTTTTGTGGCTGAAGAACACGAGGTGAATGGCAATACCGTTAGCGGTTGGATCACCTCTAAAACAACTTGTGGTGCCGGTAAGTATAAGTTATTTTATTATCTGGAAATAGGTGAAAATGTATCCTGGAAAGTGACCGGAGAGCATAAGTTAATCGCAACCTTGCAGTCTGGCATCACCACTGCTGGTATCAATATTGCCCTTTCATCGGTAAGTGTGACTGCCGCAAAGTCTTCTATCAACAAAAATGCATTTGCCGCGGTAAAGGCGCAGAGCCGTGAAGACTGGAATACCAATTTGTCTAAAATTGCAGTAAATGGTGATTTGGAAAGTGCGAAATTGTTCTACTCACTTCTGTACCGCACCATGCAATCTCCTTATGTCATTTCCGAAACCGATGGTAGCTACCGGAACACCAAAGGTGAAGCGCAAAAAGATAAAGAAATCCGTTACAATGGCTGGGCCATCTGGGATAATTACCGCACACAGTTGCCTTTACTTTCATTAATCGCGCAAGACCGTTACGCAGGTATGGTTACTTCCATTGCCGACCTTTACCAATCTGGTAAAAAAGATTATGCCGGCCAAAATGAGCCATCCAATACGGTGCGTTCAGAGCACGCCATTGTGGTGCTGCTTGATGCATACCGTAAAGGTTATCCGGTCGATTTTAATAAAATTGCCGATTCTCTGGTGAAAGAAGTAAATGGTTTGGATTATAAATCACCTGATAAAGCCTTAGAATCGAGTTATGATAACTGGGCATTGGCCGAAATATTCAAGATCTTAAAGAACAAGGAAAAAGCCGATTTTTATCTGGCAAAAGCGCTAGAGTACAAAAAATACTGGAACAAGGATTTTAAAGACATGAGCAAGAACGATGTAGACCGCATGCAGGCCAGAGGTTTATATCAAGGTACCATTTGGCAGTACAGGTGGTTTGTGCCTTACGATTTTAAAGGACTTATTGAGCTTGATGGGGGCGAAGAGTCATACCTGGCTAAACTTGACGAATTTTTTGCCCGCGATTTGTACAACCATGCCAACGAACCCGATTTACAGGTTCCGCTGATGTATAACGTAACCAAATCGGGATATAAATCGCAATACTGGATGCATCAACTGGCGGCGGATACGGTAATCCAGAATTATTTTAACGATAACAGTCGTGGTATTGGCAGTTATATCGGTAAAATTTACCGCAACCAGCCGCATGCCTACCTGCGCACCATGGATGACGATGCCGGTGCGATGAGTGCCTGGTATGTATTTGCAGCCAGTGGTTTTTCTCCGGCTTGCGTAGGCTGGCCTGTTTATTATTTAAATGTGCCCTTGTTCCCAACGGTTACTTATAACCTGCTAAAGGGAAAAACCTTCAAAATTGAAACCGTTAATTTTAGCTTAAAAAACAAATATATTAAGGAAGTTTTCCTGAATGGAAAACCGTTTAAGAAAAATTATATTACACAGGAGGATATCAATGCAGGAGGTGTTTTAAAGATTGTTGCCAGTGCAACACCGGTTAAAGTTTCTGATACCGAAAACTGGATTTCCAGTCTCGAAAATTAATTTGAAAAATTAAGCTTAACCGACAAACATATTTAAAGTTGCCCTGTTATTGTAGTATAAATTCGAGATCATGGCACCTTTAAAATTAAGCGAAGAACAACATGCTACATTAAGCAACAGAAGCACGACAGCAGAAAACGATGAACAACCTTTAGCCCTTCATCCGGAGGCCTATAAAGTTAAAGGACCATCGCCCGATAAGATGAAAACGGTATCGGCCTCATTGAGGAATTATGCGCATGGTTTGTACGGTTTGCTGTAAAACACCATTTAGAAAAATCTCAACATACAAACAAAATAAGCCGGCCTTTATAAAAGCCGGCTTATTTTGTTTGTACCGTTAAAACGTTAGGAAATATTGCTGGGCAAAACTTAATAAATATCTGCGCTAATCTTCTTAAATCTGTGGAAGAAATTGGGCAATAAGCGAATTAATTTCCCCGCAGATAAAACAGATTTTACTGATTTGAAATTGTTAGAATCCGCGTTTAGGCCTCTAGCTCAAAACTGGCCAGCTCCTTTTCTGCCCCATTGATAATTATCGAAACCTGGTGATCGCCCAAATGGAATTTTCTGGTGGTAATTAATACAAATTTTTGCTTGCGGATAATGTCTACCTCAGCACCTCCCGGATAAATCCTTTCAGAAATTTTATATACTTTTTTGGTGTTCTGCCCATTTTGCTTTTTGTAATATACGGCATACTCTAGTCTTACCTTTTGTTCGGTAGGGTTTTCGTTGTATATAGAAAATGAGAAGGCAAGACTTTCACCAATTTTTACTACAGGGGTTAAAATCTTAAAATCTTTCAATACAATGCCGGTATCATCCAAGCCATAGTGTTTCAAAATTTCGGTGTGGCCCTGTTTTAAAAGGGTTCGGCTACCGTGTTTAATCAGCGCATCGGTTTCTGCACTCAGACCCGACCAGCTTTTAGCTATCTCCAAAACCACTTGTGGATGATCTTTGGCAATATCGTTCAAACTGTTGGCCACACTTCTCCTTACATATTCTGAAGGATCGTTTTTAAGATTTTCTAAAATCGGTAAAATAGCAGCCGGGTCTTTCTTCAGAAAGGGAATGCCCATGGCCCAGGGCAGGCGCGGTCTGCTGCCCTCGCTGGCAAGCCTGCGCACCTTATGGCTTTCGTGTACCGACCATTGCTGCATCCGTAAAATCATATCGTTTCCGTATTTCAAAATAAAGGGACGTACGGCAAATTCGCAGCTTACAAACTGGGTAAGAAATTCCAGTGCTTCAACCGAATTCTCGAAATCATCAATTCCATAAGTTTCAATATAGTCTGGCAAAAACATATAAGCCAGGCCATCTTCGCCAATGCCTTGAACCCTCAGCTGCTCTATTGTTTTTTTGATCAGTATAATCGTTTGCGGATAAGCAGCAGGTAAAAAATGATGCAATACTTTTGAAGTGTGTTTCATTCTTTCTTTCAGTTCCATCGAATTAAATTCTGGAACAAAAATGTTCTGAACAAACTTTTGCTCATCAAATCCGGGAACGGTGACAGTTAAGGCACTGCTTAACCGGTTGTAAAATGCGGGTGAATATAAATCTTTTAGCAGGCTGGCCATAGGTAGTTAAATAGGAAATCAAAGTTAGTGCAATAAAAATTTATTTTGTTTGGCCAACATCATTTTTACCAGGCTGGTTAACGATTTCAGCTTTTTCTTTGCCACATTTGTTTATTAACAAAAACTGTAAAATGAACACAACAAAAATAGGCTGGATCGGATTGGGTAATATGGGCATCCCCATGGCTACACAACTGATTGAAGCAGGATACGAAGTTACAGCATATAACCGGAGCAAAGCCAAAGAAGGAACTTTAAAAGAAATAGGAGCTTTACTCGCAGAAACGCCCAAAAATTTACTTGTACAAACTGATGTAGTATTTGTAATGGTGAGTGATGATGCTGCAATTGAAGCCATTTTTAATGGTACAAATGGTATTTTGAGCGCAATGGTATCTGGAAAAACCATCATCAATATGAGTACGGTTTCGCCATCCATCTCGCGGCAAATGGCTGCGGCATGCACAGCGAAAGGTCACCATTATTTAGACGCACCTGTTTCGGGTAGTGTAAAGCAGGCAGAAACGGGTCAGCTGGTGATTATGGTAGGTGGTGATGAGCTTGCTTTTAACAAAGTTAAACCCATTTTAGAAAAGCTTGGAAAACTGGCCATGCGGGTGGGCGATACAGGTGCAGGCAATAATGCAAAGCTGGCCATCAATTCACTGTTGGCTTTATATGCCCAGGGACTGGCCGAGACGGTGGTATTTGCCAATGCACAGGGAATCAAAACCGAAGATCTGCTCAGTCTGATTAACAATGCCGCTATAGGTAATATTTTTACCAAAATTAAAGGTGATGCTATTATCGCTGATCAATATCAGGCTGCCTTTGCACTGAAACACATTGTGAAAGATCTAAATCTGGCCAAAGCAGAAGGGATTTCATCACCTTTGGCTAAAACGGCATTGCAAACTTTCGAATCCGCTTCGGTGAGATACGGTGAAGAAGATATCATCGCAGTAATCAAAGAAGTTAAGGTTGATTAGGAGATTATGTTGGTCGGTGAGGCACCGACCAACAGGATCATGCAAGCCGCGCATCTGGGCTGGTAACTAAATCTAATTATCTGCTGCCTATCGGTTGGTGTCTGCACCAACCGAAATATTATACCTTCAATCCGCCAAAAGTGCTGAGAAGAATCACGCCCAATACAATTAGCGTAATGATAACATATAGTTTGTCTTTTTCAAGCATAAATGCAAAAAGCGAAAATACGATCCGCATAATGGGTGTAATAATTAACAGCAGCACTCCAAACTGGATAATGGCCATGGGTTTAAAGGTAAAAAGTCCCAGAAAGATCCCTTCAAAAGTGATGTAACTGTCTTGCTCTCCTTTAAAAATATGATAATCTGGACGTGGTCCGTTTCCGTTTTGGACTAAAAAAAGTATTCCGCCCAATAAAACAATTAAGCTTGCGGTAATTACCCCGAAGCGTAATAACTGACCAACAATTTTTTCTACATCCCGATCGCCGATAAGCTGTTTTGAAATTGAATTTTTCATGATTCTTATTAAAATTGATGGTGATAACCGTTATAAATCATTTCGAAGGCGACAAAGGTGATGGCAACACAAAAGATAACCCGCAGGGTGGAAGGATTGATATGCGTTAACAATTTTGCGCCTGTAAATGCACCTCCCAATACCCCAAGTACTACGGGGAAAGCAATACCTGGATCCATGTAGCCCCGCTGTAGGTAAACCACAGCACTGGCCGCCGCCGTTACCCCAATCATAAAGTTACTGGTAGTGGTACTCACTTTAAAGGGGATTTTCATCGCAGTATCCATGGCCAATACCTTTAATGCACCAGAGCCAATCCCAAGCAAACCCGACATTACGCCAGCAACTGTCATAATTGAAAAGCCTGCACCCACGTTTTTGAGCTTGTAAGCTACGTTGCCTGTAGGGGTTGGATAACTGCTGTTCAGTTTTAAAACCGCCGATAGTCTGCTGCCTTCGGTTAAGGCCTCCTGGTTCTTTTTTCTAAGCGTCATGGCGGCAGAGAAAAGTAGTACACAGCCAAAAAGTATAGCAATGGTGTTGGTAGGTGTATAAATAGCAATTAAAGCTCCTAAAACTGCGCCTAGTGTAGTGGCAATTTCGAGGAACATACCCAGCCGGATGTTGGTAATACCTTCTTTGATATAAGCACTTGCCGCACCCGATGAGTTGGCGATAGAAGCCAATAACGCTGCACCAATGGCATAGCGGATATCGACG
Organism: Pedobacter ghigonis; assembly: GCF_903166585.1. Lineage (GTDB taxonomy): Bacteria > Bacteroidota > Bacteroidia > Sphingobacteriales > Sphingobacteriaceae > Pedobacter > Pedobacter ghigonis. The sequence goes on along the minus strand of NZ_CAESCM010000001.1, from coordinate 601,231 downwards.
TGGAAAACAAGGGTAAGCAGTGGTATAACGACTACGCCGCCACCCAAACCGGTTAACGATCCAACTAAACCTGCAAGGTATGCGCCGAGGATTAAAATCAGGGTAAAAGTTAAAATTGACATGATATTAATGGTTATTGTCCAATATGGTAATGGTTATTTCGCGTGCCGCGTCGGCATTTTCATCTTTTATCGCATTAAATAAAGCCTGGTGCAGGTGATGGCTCATGGCGAAATGTGCAATGCCCGATGGAGCTCTTTTGGCAAAGAAATCACGAATAATAACTGTAAAGCTTTCGTAAAGATCGGCTAAAACATGGTTGCCTGAAGCCCGTGCAATGGCTAGGTGAAATTCAATATCAGCATTGGCGCAATCCAGTCGCGATTCTTTTTCAATAGCCAACTTTCTGCCTTCCAAAGCTGCAGCTATAGCTTCTAAATCTGTTGTCGTACGGTTTTGTGTAGCTAGCAATACAATTTCCTGCTCCAGTATAGATCTTACGTGGTTAATCTCTTCAAAATCCGACCGGCGCAGCCTTTGTTCAATGGGTTCGGTAGGCACTGCATTTACCAAAGTGCCGAAACCTTGCTTAACAGTAAGTATACCTGATAAAGTGAGCGATTTTACCGCTTCGCGAATGGTAGATCGGCCTACTCCGTAAAGCTCCATCAGGGCTGGTTCGGGTGGTATTTTTTCACCCGTCTTAAATTTGCCTGCTTTAATGTCAGCCCGGATTTTAACCGAAACCTGCTCGAAAAGTTTACTTTCCTGTTCCATAGCTTTGAATTTGCATACAAACATACGATGTTTATTTTAAACATCAGATGTTTGTTGTCTTTTTAATCTCATTTCTCGCTAAGAATTAGAAGGGTAGCTGAAATATTTTTATTTCCTTAAATTTTTTATTGTTGATAATGAGGTGTTTATGTTGTTTGTGGCATGAGATTTATAAAAATAATTAAGCTAATATTTGTATCGTACGAAAACTATCGTACCTTTAAGGTATGAAAGTGAATCAAACTGAAAATAATCTACCTGAACCTACCAAAGCTGAATTAGAAATATTGCAGGTTTTGTGGGAATTTGGTCCTTCTACAGTTCGGTTCGTGAACGATCAGTTAAATACGCAGCGGGAAGTGAATTATACTTCGACCCTTAAACAGATGCAGATTTTAACAGAGAAGGGAATTTTAAAGCGTGACGAAAGCCAAATGAAGCACATTTATATTCCGGTTGAGGCAGAAGAAAAAACCAAAGTACAATTGTTAGATCGTTTTGTAAATACCCTGTACAAAGGGTCGGCATCGCAACTGATGATGCAGCTTTTAGGGAATGAAAAAACATCTAAAAAAGAAATCGAAGAGATTAAGCGGCTATTGGATAGCATGGAATAATTAATAAATGCTGAAAAAATACCATTATGGAATTTAAACTGGTTAACCTATTACCCGAGAACTGGTTGCATGCTTTAGGTGCAACATTGTTTCACTCACTTTGGCTGGGCGTAATTCTGGCCCTGCTGGCAGGTTTAGTTATGTTTACCACCCGTAAGGCAAGTGCTGCTTTACGCTACAACCTGCTAACCGTTTGTTTAAGTCTGTTTGTTGTGGCCATTGCTTTTACTTTTTATACAGAACTGCAAAAACCGGTAATTGCTGCACAATTGTTTGGTGATAACCAAAAGGTAGTTAATCTTTCACCTGTTGACGGACAAGTCATTACCAGTGTGCAGGATCAAATGAGTGCGGGTATGAACCGGGCCCTTTCATTATGGAATGCCTATACTGTACAGATTGTTTTAATTTGGTTTTTGATCATCTGTGGTAAAAGTATCCAGCTTATTGTGGGGTTAAATAATGTTTACCACTTGCGTAACCATGCAATTTATGCTGCAGGCAAAAAATGGGATGTAAAACTGGAAGAACTTAGCGAGAAGCTGGGTATAAGCCAACCAATTAGTCTGATGCAATCGGGTATTGCGCAAATGCCTATGGTTGTGGGGCATTTTAAACCATTGGTATTGATTCCGCTAGGCTTGCTTAACGGATTATCAACTGCCGAAGTAGAGGCCATTCTCGCACACGAGCTGGCACACATTAAGCGTAAAGATTATCTGGTAAACCTGCTGCAAAGCTTTATCGAAATCGTTTTTTTCTTCAACCCGGCGGTACTTTGGGTATCGCAATTAATAAAAACAGAACGTGAACACTGTTGCGATGATTTGGCCATCGCTTGTGTAAACGATCGTAAAAACTACGTTCAGGCTCTGGTAGTCTGTCAGGAGTTTAAGCAGCGTGCACCTGCTTATGCCATGGCAGTTACGGGTAAGAAAGGTAGCCTGCTGCAAAGGGCAAGCAGGATGTTATTTAACACCAATTCAACTTTAAACAAAATGGAAAAGACAATATTAACCATCGCACTGGTTTCGGTAGTGGTTTGCACTGCTGCATTTAAAAGTGTTGGCCATGCAAAAACAGTTAACGCAAATAAAATATCAAGCGCCATTCAGGTAGTACAGGATTCGACCAAAAAGCGTGTAGCAGCTAAACGCAGCAGCGAAGAAGCAAAACAAGGCAAATCTGCCGAACAGATAGAACGCGAAATAGCGGCTAAAATGGACCGTAACGAAAAATCGTTGCAAGAAAAAAATAGAGCCTCAATTGAAAAGGAACAGGATATTAAAGCCCGCAAAGAAGATCAGAAACGTGCAAGGGAAGATAGAAAAATGGCAGCAGAAGATATAAAACGCGCCGCAGCAGATAAAGAGCTGGCTAAGCAGGATGCTGCATGGGCAAAAGAAGATGCAAAATGGGCGAAGGAAGACGCCAAATGGGCAAAAGAACATGCTGATGGAAAAGGTTATGATGTGCCACGTCCGCCGCGCCCTCCGCGACCAGCCAGAGCACCACGCCCGGCAAGAGCGCCAAGGCCGGTGAGCTCATATGCGATACCTCCTACACCACCAACTCCTCCTACGCCTGCAACGCCGGCTACACCTCCAACCCCGCCAACTCCACCGGCTTATGGTAGTACTACTACAACCAGAACAGGTGTTGAACGGACAGTTACTTCTAAAACGGTAACCAATGGCGATGGCCACGATTATACCACGGAAATCAACCAGCAGATGATCAAAGATGGTATTATCAGCAGCACAAACAAACTCTCGTATAAGCTTAATAAAGATGAACTGATTGTAAATGGTGTTAAGCAAAGTGCGGATATACAGAAAAAATACAAGCAAAAGTTCTTAAAAAACGAAGGACACTCGCTGATGTATAATTTCATGGTAGAGAACCACAAAACCAATTTCTAAAAAGCGCTAATCCAACCCCTTCATGAAAACAACAATTGTGGCCTTTTTGGTCATGTGGATGAATATTGCCCTTACTTTCGCTCAAGCTCAAACACCATCATCCAAAATTTATGGTCGGGTATTGGATGCCGAAGGCAAAAACATCGAATTTGCTACGGTGGCTCTGCTGAAAGATGCAGTTTTGGTAAAAACCAGCTTTACCGAAGCTGACGGACGTTTTGGTTTCGATAAGCTTGCTTACGGGAGGTATCTGATTAAAATATCAGTGGTAGGAGCAGCCATTTACCAGAGCGACACTTTGCTGGTGGATGCGGCACATAGCAGTATCGCTTTAGTCGATATTAAAATGGGTACCGGTACCAATAACCTTAAAGAGATAACGGTTGCTGGTCAAAAAGCTTTTGTTGAACGCAAAATAGATCGCATGGTAGTGAATGTTGATGCGCTGATTTCGAATGCAGGTACCACAGCGCTCGATGTGCTAAGCAAATCGCCGGGTGTGAGCGTCGATCAGAATGGAACCATCTCGCTTAAGGGGAAAAACGGAGTGGCTATTTTTATCGACGATAAACCTACTTATCTTTCAGGTGGCGACCTGGAAAACTATCTGCGCTCGTTACCCTCCTCATCACTCGATCAGATTGAACTGATGACCAACCCACCAGCCAAATATGATGCGGCGGGAAATGGTGGGGTAATCAACATCAAAACCAAGAAAACCAAAACGGCAGGTTTTAACGGTGGGATTAATCTGAGCCTGAATCAGGGACAGATGAGTCGTTCAAACGATAGCTTTAACTTTAATTACCGTAAGGATAAGCTGAACGTTTTCGGAACACTGAGTTACAACCTTAACAACAGTTTTACCGATCTGGATTTGAACCGGAAATATAAAAATGACGATGGTAGTTCCAAATCCTACTTTAACCAAAATTCTTATTTCCGCAGGCGTGGCCATACTTTTAACCTGAAAACAGGCATCGATTTTTATGCTACCGATAAAACTACCTGGGGAGTGGTATTTACGGGCATGAACCGGATTTCGAAACAGGTAAACAACAATACCAGCAACCTATCTAACGCGGCCATGCAACTCGATTCGGTAATCCGCGCCGAAAATATCGATCAGATTAAATATCAGAATGCCGGGGTTAATTTAAACTACAGGCATAAATTTAACCAGACAGGCAGAGAACTGACTTTCGATGCAGATTACCTGCTTTATCACAACCAAACTGATCAAACCTATTACAATTTCAGCTATCTGCCCAGTATGGCTTTGAAGTATCAGGATATTTTAACTGGCGATTTGCCTTCCAATATTGATATTTATACGGCTAAAATAGATTATAGCCATCCGCTGGCCAATAAATGGAAGCTTGATGTCGGAGCCAAAACAGCCTACACCAAAACCAATAACACTGCTGGTTATTTCAATACCTCGAACGGGAAAACGACTCCCGACTACGAAAAGAGCAATCACTTTTTATACCGCGAAAATATCAATGCTGCTTACCTGAACATGAGCAGGGAAGGGAAAAGGTTTTCGCTTCAGGTTGGGCTACGGTACGAAAATACAGTTTCGAACGGGCACCAGCTGGGCAATCTCATTAAACCCGATTCGAGTTTTAAACGCACTTACAATAGCTTGTTCCCAACATTTTATCTTTCCTACAAACTCGATACAGCAGGTAATAACCAGCTGGGCTTAAACTATGGGCGTCGCATCGACCGGCCTTATTATCAGGACCTGAACCCTTTCTTTTCACCCTTGGATAAGTTTACTTATTATGTGGGCAATCCTTTTTTAAAGCCTTCGTTTACACAGAGCTTAGAACTATCGCATACCTTTAAGAGTAAAATAACCACCACCTTTAGTTACAGCTGGGTGCGCGATGAAGTAAATGAAACCATCGAAATATTAAATGGCACTTATTACAGTCGGCCGGCCAATGTGGGTAAAACCAGGGTAGCCAATCTTTCTGTGAATGCAGAAATTGATTTAACCAAATGGCTTAAACTGAATGCTTATACCGAGGTAGGCAGAATGGTTTCGAAGACCGATTTTTATACGGGTTATTTGGTAACCAATGGTACTTTTTTCAGGGCTTACCCCAATTTACAGTTTAAAATCAGTCCAAGCTGGAGCGCCGAGTTAAACGGACAGTACCAGAGCAAGTTTTCTAATGTGCAGTTTTTATTGGGATCAGTGCACGAGTTTGGCGCAGCAGTACAGAAAAAATTAAGTGCAAAAAGCACCTTGAAACTAACAGCTGGAGATATTTTCAGAAACCGCATATTTAATGGGGTAATTAATAACCTAGCTGCTACGGAGGCTAACTGGGTAAACCGGCAGGATTCGAGAAGGGTGGTTGTAAGTTACAGCTATCGCTTTGGTAAAGCTTTTAGCACACCGTCCAATCACGAATCATCGGGAGCGGATGCAGAGAAGAACAGGGTGAAGAATTAATAAATCAATATCAACGGGAGTGCAACAGCATGTTTGCAGAGAGCTATCGGAAAAATTTATCATCCTGGTAGATTCCTCAACTGGGTTGCACTCCATTCGAAATGACGATCAGATGTCTCAAACAAACTGATTCAATACCAGCACGCCAACCAAACCCAATATAGATACTAAGCTTTCCATCACCGTCCAGGTACTGAAGGTTTCTTTGAGTGTAAGGTTAAAATATTCTTTAAACATCCAGAAACCAGTATCGTTAACGTGCGAGAACATCAGGCTCCCGGCACCAACCGATAATACCATTAGCTCGGGCGGGGTACCCGGCCCAATTAAAGGTAAAACCATACCCGATGCAGTTAATGCCGCAACGGTAGCCGAACCCAACGTAACCCTGAGCGATGCTGTAATGAGCCAGGCTAAAAGCAAAGGAGATAAGTTTAAACCACCGGTTAGCTGTTTTACTGTTTCGCCCATGCCACTATCAATCAAAATCTGTTTGAAGGCACCACCCGCCGCAATAATTAAAACGATCATGGCGATGCTTTTTACCCCTTCGGTACAAGATTCCATCGCTTTGGCAATCGAGGCCTTTTGCAGCATTAAGGTAAGTACTACCGAAAGGAGCAGTGCGGCAGTTGGATCAGCGAGAAATACAAAGATGGCTTTACCAGGGTAATCCATTTTTAAACTACTGCCCAGCGTACCGGCGATAATTAAAAATACGGGTAAGAGTGCCGTAATAAAACTTTTAGAAGCCGAAGGCAGATGCTCGTCTTCATTAATTACAAAGCCATCTTGTACAACGTTTGTGCTTCGTTTTAAGATCAGCCTTGGTAAATAAACCCCGGCAATAACGGCAATGGGCAAGCTTAGAATTAATCCATAAATCAGCGTTTTTCCAATGTCTGCATGAAATATACCGGCCAGCGCTACAGGGCCAGGGTGCGGTGGTAAAAAGCCGTGGGTTACCGAGAGGGCTGTAGCCATTGGCAAGCCAATATATAGTTTGGAGAGACCTGTTGCAGCGGCTATAGCAAAAACCAGCGGAATTAAAACCACAAAGCCGGCATTATAAAAAAGCGGAATGCCAACCAGTAAGCCCGTTAAAAGTACTGCCCACTGAATATTTTTTTGACCAAAGGCTTTAATGAGAATGAATACAATCTTTTTGGCAGAGCCGCTATCCTCAATCAGTTTGCCCATCATGGCACCCAATGCCAAAACCATTACCATACTGCCCAGTGTACTGCCTATACCATTGCTTATGGCACTCATTACTTTGGCAGCCGGCATCCCCAGAAGCAAACCAGTAATAATGGCTACAGCCAGCAGGGCAATCATCGGGTTGATCTTTTTCAAAATCAAAATAAACAGCAGGAGGATACCAAGAAGTAAGATGAATAATGACATTTGGTTAAGGGTTTAAGGAGGATGATTAGTTTTATCGACAGCTCTACACAGATCAATAGGTACCTGTGAAAAGCATGACTGCTATTTTTTAACCGTAATGGTTCTACCGGTAACCAGTGTAAATTCGTAAATACGGTACAAACCATCGTCTTTAATTTCTATACTTTCTACCAGGCCGGTTTTGCTGAAAGTGTCGGTTACCATACTGCCAACCTTTACATCCTGAAGCACTTCAGTCGGTGTATCACTGTTTAATCTGATCATAAGGGTAAAAGTATCAAAATTCTATGGTTTTAGCCACGGATACACGGAGCCCACAGAAAATATCATGTACTAGGCTTTGTGGCCTTCGTATTTGCCGTTAAACGCGAATAATGCGCTTAGCCCTCCGTTCTTAAAATTTTTAAAGGTGGTTGCTTAAGGATACTCCTTGTACTTAAAACTCCTGTAATCACCACCAGCGATACAATTGAACCAAATAACAGCAGGGTAGGGAAAAATGGTGGAATAAACGCTGCATCAAAACTAAATTTAGCCAGCGCCCAGCTTCCGCCAAGTGCCAGGATTAATCCTGCACCAGCTGCAAAGGCACCTAAAAACAAATATTCAATCGCATTAATCCGGATAATCTGCCTGCTGCTGGCTCCCATGGTACGGAGTAAAATACTTTCTTTTATCCTCTGGTTTTTACTCGTTAACACCGAAGAAATTAACACAATCCATCCAGTTACCATGCTAAAACCTGCCATAAACTGAATTACGAAACCGATTTTGCCCAATAATTCATCCAGTAATTTTAACACCAGATCTAAATCAATTACCGAAACATTGGGGAACTGCTGCACCACTTCTCCTTGGAAACGTGCAGAAACCTCGCTCGAGGGAACCCTGGTCATCAATACATGAAACTGTGGGGCTTCTTCTAAAACCCCTGCCGGAAAAACAACCCTGAAATTGGTTTGCATCCTGCTCCAGTTTACTTCCCTTAAGCTGCCCACTACGGTAGGGATCATCATGCCCTGTACGTTAAACAGTATTTTATCGTTTAAACCCACCTTAATCTGTTGTGCATAACGCTGATCTAGCGAAATGTAAACCGTTTCGTTGGCTTTTACCCGGCCAGTCCATTTACCCGAAGTAATCTTTTCAGCTGCGGTGAGGGTATCCTGATAAGTGGCCCTGATTTCGTTACGGTAGGCCCTGCGATTGTTGGTATCGGCAGTCGATTTTTTACCGTTAATCTCCTCAATACGCATGGTAATTACCGGTACCTGGTTCATTAAAGGCAATTTAAAAGCTTTGGTTAAGCTGTCCAGTCCTTCCTTTTGCGTATTCTGAATGTCAAACATCACCATGTTGGGTTGGTTGCTGCCCGATGAGAGGCTAACCCGATTCATTAAAATACCCTGCACAAAAAACAGCGTGCAGATAAAAGTTGTAGAAAGTCCAATGGAAACCGTTAACATTAAAGTTTGGTTGTTAGGCCGGTAGAGATTTGCAAAACCCTGTCGCCAAAGGTAACCCGCAGTGCCAGGCAAAAGTTTCCTGACCATAAGCAAAAGCAGTTTAGATAAGATCAGGAGTAAAATAAAGGCGATGGCAATACTGAGGGTAAAAGATACTGTTTGCACCCAGGTTTTCATCTGTAAATGGGTAAAGCCTGTAATGAAGGCAGCCATCAACAGATAAACCAGCCACAATAAGGGATCGCGGCTGCGGCTAACTCTTTCGAAAGAAACCCGTATGGCATTTAGGGGCGAAATTTTGCGCACCGCTAAAAGCGACGGCAGGGCAAACAGAACGGATATGATGAGCCCGAGTAAAATCCCCTGACCAACTGCCGGCCACGAAACCTGCATGGTAATTTCGATGGGTAGAAAATCTTTCAAAACCCAGGGAAGCAAAAACTGTATAGCTGTACCGAGCAGTGCGCCAACAACTGCCGCAATTAAACCGATAAAAAACACCTGGATCAGGTAAATTAAAAATGCATGTCGCGCTTTTAAACCCAAGCAGCGTAAGGTGGCAATGGTGGCCAGTTTTTCCTGAATGTAAACCTGTATGGCACTGCCCACACCTATGCAGCCCAGCAATAAGGCTATAAAGCCCGATAAAGCCAGAAAACGATTCACATCTTTGAACGATCTGCCAGTCTGTTCTTTTCTAGATTCGACAGTTTCAGCATCGAAACCTTCTTTTTCGAGCCTACTGTCTTGTTTTTTTACCCACTCATCAATTTTCGATGGGTCGTTAAATTTAAAGTAGAACTTATGGTTAATCCGACTTCCGGTTTTAATCAGATTGGTTTTTTCGAGGTATTGTAGCGGAATGTAAACGGTTGGAGCAATGCTTGACGAAATTCCGGTTTGGCCGGGTGTCTTGGTTAGTGTACCCAGTATCTTAAAGTTAAGGTCCCCCACTTTTACTGAGTCGCCAACCTTTGCATTAAACTGCAGCATGAGGGTTTTATCAACCAGTGCATTTCTGTCTGATTGAAAGCTTTTTGCTGCAGCTACAGGAATGGTTTCGATGGCACCATAGTAAGGATATTTTCCCTCCAATGCCTTCATTTGCACCAGTCGGCTACCGCCACCTTTCTGGAAATAAATCATTGAGGCAAAAGTTTTTTCCTGCGACCGCTCGTCTCCCAGTGTGTCGAGCATGTTGTTCATCACATTGCTCACACCTTTGCGGCTATCCAATACCAGATCTGCCCCTGTTAGTTCTTTTGCCTGCGCATCGATATCTTTTTGTAAGTTATCTTTAAAAGAATAAACGGCCACCAGTGCAGCGATACCCAAAACGATAGCCGAAATAAAAAGCAACAAGCGCGAACGGTTTTTCCGGCTGTCGCGCCAGGCCATTTTAAGTAGCCACGAAAGTTTAATGCGTTGTTTCGGAATGGTGCTATGCATAAGTCGGGTTTTCGTCAGAAAGGATTACGCCTCCTTTTATTTTGATGGTTCTCGATGTGCGGGCTGCCAGTTCAAGATCGTGGGTTACAATGATCAGGGTAGTTCCGGCATCTTTATTTAAATCGAAAAGCAGTTTAATTACTTTCTCGCTGGTTTCGGCATCGAGATTACCCGTAGGCTCGTCGGCAAAAAGAATGGCCGGCTGATTGGAAAAGGCCCTGGCCAGCGAAACCCGCTGCTGTTCTCCACCCGATAATTGTACGGGGTAGTGTTGCGCGCGATCGGCCAGTCCAACTTTATCCAGCAGTTCTAAAGCATGCGCCCTGATGTTTTTTGCTCCCCTTAATTCCAACGGAACCATTACATTTTCTAATGCAGTTAAGGTTGGCAACAACTGAAAATTCTGAAAAATGAATCCAACATATTGATTCCTTACTGCAGCGCGCTCATCTTCGTTTAATTTTTCGAGTGCGATCCCATTCAATTCTACGGTACCACCACTGGCCCTGTCGAGGCCTGCACACAAACCCAGCAAGGTAGTCTTGCCGCTTCCTGAAGGACCGGTTATGGCGACTGTTGAGCCTGCAATGATGGAAAAATTAATCTGATCGAGAACGGTTAATTCGCGCCCGGCACTTTGGTAAATTTTGCTTACATTTCGGATGTTCAATATGCTTTCCAATAGCTGATGTTTTTAGGGTTTGCGTATAGATTTTTGCCAAACATAACAGGATGTTGCCTGTTAAGATAATATTTTATAATTAGATATACACCGGTTAAATATGTTACGAAAACGCATTATAGGCCTATTTGTTTTAGGAATTGCACTGCTGGGCTGTGGTAACGGGCAAAGCAAAAACGATAAGGTTAAAACTTTAGATTCGGCTGACCAAAAAAAGGTTGCAATAAGCCAGGATCAAAAAAATATTCTCTTTTTTGGCACGAGTTTAACAGCAGGTATGGGGCTCGATCCTTCGGAAGCTTTTCCTGCTTTGATCCAGAATAAAATCGACTCGTTAAAATTGCCTTACAAGGTTATTAATGGCGGTTTAAGTGGCGAAACTTCTGCCGGGGGCAAGGGAAGGATTGACTGGTTGCTGAAACAGCCAGTGAGTATCTTTGTGCTCGAACTGGGCGCTAATGATGGTTTAAGGGGCCTGCCTGTAGCGCAAACCATTAAAAACCTGCAGGATATTGTTGACCGGGTGAAGGCTAAATATCCTGATGCCAAACTTGTATTGGCTGGTATGCAGGTACCGCCGAGCATGGGTGCTAAATATGCTGCCGATTTTAAGAATATTTTTCCGGTACTGGCACAGAAAAACGAAATGAAACTGATCCCGTTTTTGCTGGATAAGGTAGGTGGCGTACCGAAATTAAACCAGGCTGATGGTATTCATCCAACTGCAGAAGGAGATAAGATCCTGGCCGAAAATGTTTGGGTGGTGTTGAAGGATTTATTGTAGTTTAATTGCCAGTTTTAACCGCAAAGCATGCAAAGTTAGGTGCAAAGCCTGCAAAGTAGGGGGGATTAAAAATCACTAATCCTCGGTGGCTTCTGCGCATCAGTGGCATGAAAATTAATGCAAATCTTCTAACGTACCTAGAAAGGCAATAATCTGTTTAATCTCCGTGTTACTTAAATTCAGTTTATCGGCAGCTAAAGTTTGGTTATCAACAGTTATCCCCATTCCAGCACCTCCGCCGCGATTATAGAAATCCATAACCTGCTCCAGTGTTTTATACACCCCATTGTGCATGTAAGGTGCTGTTTTGGTAATGTTGCGTAAAGTAGAAGTTTTAAAGGCATGCTTGTATTGTGGATAAGCATACAGCGCGTAACGTCCCAGATCCTGGTCTATTTTTGGTTTTATGGTATCGGTGCTTGCAGGTACCCCCAGAACCTCTGCTTCACTTTTAATGAACAGGGGAGCTGGTGTGCCATTAAAAAGTGGCGCAAAATGACAACTACCGCATTTAGCTTTCCCCATAAACAGATTAAATCCCTTCTTTTCTTCCTCATTAAGTTGTTTTTTATCACCCCGCATATAACGATCAAACTTTGAGTTAAAAGGCGATAGGGACCGGATATAAGAAGCCAGTGCATGCTGGATTTTCCAAGGATCAACCTTGCCTGTCTTATCCTGGTAGGCCTTTTGAAATAAGGTTGAGTAAGTTTTCGAAGTGTTGATCCGTGCTGAAGCCTGTGCGAGTGAACCATCCATTTCCTGTTTGTGGTGAACCACGTCCAGTGCCTGATCTTCAAGAGTGCCTGCTTTTAAATCGTAAAAGAACCCGCGTTGCAAGCCTGCATAGGTTAACGTTGGGGTATTTCTCAATAAGGTTTCACCTTTTGATATTGCAGCTGCTTTGGTTAAACCATCGGTAAAAGCGAGCGATTGGTGATGGCAGCTGGCACAGCTGCGCTTGCCTCCGTTAGAAAGTACCGGATCGTTAAATAGGGTTTTGCCAAGTGCAATCTTGTCGTCGTTAATAAATAAGGTGCTGTTACCCACAAATTTATTTACGTTAAAAGCATTTGGCTGGAACATAGTTACCGCATCATCGTGCAATGCAGAGCCACTAGCAGCAGTTGGTATTTTTTTCTCTATCCGAAGCAGGTTGATGTGTTTACTGATCGGATCGAGGTAAGCTGTTATAAAAGTTAACCTGTCAAAGCTATTGAAATTAGGGTTTTTATCCAGATAGGCAATGGCAGGAGCTATTGCTTTATTTGCCGAGGCATCATATTTCACTAATACGTCTTCAATTCCTTTTAGAGCAGATGCCGTTTCTGGGATTGCCTGTAAGGCCGCTGGTGTATCAAAACCGGTAATGCCCAAACTGGTAATCCTGAAAATTTCCAGCCGTATGGCATCAAATAGTTGTGCATCGGTAAGTTGGTATTGCTCATTAAAACGGCTAACCCGCTGCAGGTTTAGCTGCATTTTTTTTATCTCGTTTAATAACTCCAGGCGGTTTTCCTTTGATGGTTCTTCATAAATTATTTCCTCCATTACCTGAAAGCCCGTTGGGTTTTCGATCAGGTTTTCGCCCAGTTCAATTTCATCAATGGGTGCGCCATTAAGCATAACCGCTGTTGAAGGGAAAAAATATTCGATATAATACTCCAGCTGCTTATATTTTGCCCTGGCCAGTAAAAAGGATTGTTTAATTGCCTTTTCGTTAAGATCCTGAACGGCCTTAAATAATTTTTGATCAACAATAGTTTGAAGTTCAATAAGCTGCTGGTCAAAGTCTGCCTTAACCTGTTCCGGTGCTGATTTGGTTTCTGTTTTGCAGAAAATAGATAGCAGCGTAGTGAAGGTTATTAGTGAAGCGCAAAAGACAACTTTTTTAAGGCCTGGCATATTTGGGTAGGTTGAAATAAAATAGAAAAATCCCTTCCAGCTACTGCCGAAAGGGAAATGAAAGCATTTTTGGGTTATTTTGAAACGCCGCGAACAATTACTACTTGTCCACCTTCGTTATTGTTTACTAATCTGGTTGTACCACCATCGGCATTTTTGTATTTATCGTTTGTCCAGGTGTGTGGGTGTAAATTAACGATAAAGGTATCTGGAATGCCTGTTAAAGTCGAGATATCATACATGGCGCCATACTCCCAGCTACTTAATAATGTGCTGTTTGATGGATTGTATTTCGCATTAAAAGTAGCATCTGTTCTGCGGTGGTTCATCTGTAACATCGGTTTTAACGATTTTGAAGCCATCGCAAACTGCCAGATGGTTCCATCGTGATCGTTGTTTTTGTAAAACGAATCGCCATCTTCCTGAATGTACACGTAGTTTTCAGTAACGCAAAGATTATCAGGGTTTACAATGCTTTTTCCCGGATTATCGTTACCATCAACAGCAACTTCCAGTTTACCTTTTAGCGGGTTGCTTGCATCAAGCACCAATTTGTACACACGGCCCCACATGGTTTTGCCGCTTACAGGCGTAATTTTATCGCCCTGGCTAACACCGGTTGCAGTAAAATATACTTCACGTCCGTTTGCTGCACTACCTTTTCTGTAATCGATATCTTCAACACGCGCTAACATTAAAGCTTTTTTGTCAATAGTTTGCTGCTGCAACTGCGCACCGGTACTGCTTTTTACATTGTCAAGTTCTACAAACTCCACATCGTAAGTTTGTCCTTTATCCATGTTGGTTTCAATAGGGTCGTTATTGCTGCGTTTCATTACATATAACTTGCCGTTTTCCAAATCTCCCTGGGTGTTAGATACGTACATGGCCAGCTGTCCGTCTGTTTCATCTTCGCCAATCATGATTACCGTTTTACCTGCAAATGCTCCTTTAGGTAGCGGTACGGCATTTTCGGCACTCCATCTGCCCAAAGCACTAACGGTTCTTTGTTTATTCTTTTTATCAGCAGCTGCAAGTGGATCGATGGCATGAATCATCGATTCTGCACCACTTTCGCCCGCAGTTAAGAAAACCGGTTTAGCAAAACCATGTTCTTCCGGCGTTGCCATTGTAGCAGAACAAAGACGGGTCATACCACCATCAGAATCTACAATGTATTCTCCTTTTACAGGTTTAAAATTTTTATCTAAGTAAACACGCGATACCGATTGAAGGATTTCGTGGTTGTTAATCATAATGAAACCTTCGCCAGCAGGGTTTTTAATAATTCCTGCTCCGTCAGGTTGCGCACCAAAAATAAAATTAGGCGACTCAGGCAATACATCATCCGAGCTGATTAGTGTAGTAATGTTAAGGCTTTCGAAACCAGGCATTGCTTTTACCAATGATGGGTTTACCGAATAATCTTTTAACGTAACCGGAGTAGTGGTTTCTGGTGTTTCCGGTTCATTGTTTTTTTTACAGGCACTGATTACTATTGTAGAAGTAACGAATGCAGCAACAGCAAAGGCTAGTGCCTTTTGCTTTAATAGCGTTTTGTTCATAAGTTTTGTTTTCCGTTTGAGGCAAAATTACATTGGCTATGTTGCGAAAAATTAAAGTATATGTTAAGCTAAGCTGCATGGCGCTATTTAGAATGGTTCTGTTGTATAGGATAAATATGAGTTAGGAAGTTTAATCTCTTTTAAATTGTTTTAATGTATGGTTATTTCATCCGGAAACGGAACTGGTTTGGATGTGTTGCTTTCAATAGGCATTTGCGCGCCTCGTTCCTTCAGGGCTTTCCCTAAAATGTTAGCAAGCCTTTTAGTTTCGGCAGGATTTGCTGCTGCCAGATTGTTTTGCTCTGAAATATCCTTGCTTAAATCATAAAGTTCAAGGGACTGGTTGCGCATGCGGTAAATCAGTTTCCATTGGCCGTATCGTAATGCACTGTAATAGTTTATACCCAAAAGCTGTTCATCTTTTTCATTGGTCCACTTGTTAGGGTAATGAAAAATAAGTGGCCGGTCGTGAAGTTTAACTGCAGAATTTTTTAAAGTAGGCACTAAACTTAACCCATCCAGTTTTTGAATCGTTTTTTTATCCTTTATACCTGCCCAATCGAGTATGGTGGGGAAAAAATCGTCGATAATGACCGGATTGCTGTTAACGCTTTGTTCCTTGGTAACGCCGGGCCATTTTACCAGCATCGGTTCGCGGATACCGCCTTCATATACCGATCCTTTTCCCGAGCGGAAGGGGGAGTTGTGGGTATTTGCATCCCCTCCACGGCCGTGTGCATCTAAACCACCGTTATCGCTCATGAAAATAATAATGGTATTGTCTGCTATTCCTTTCTCCGTCAGGAAGTCCATAATATCGCCTAAACTTTTATCCATGCCTTCCACCATACTGGCATACTTTGCTTCGGCGCTATCTAAACCGGCATCGTAATATCGCTGTACAAAACGTTTATCGGCCATAAGGGGCACATGCACGGCATAATGCGCTAGGTTTAAATAAAAAGGTTCTTTTCTGGCAATGGGCGTTTCCATCGCTTTTTTGGCCTCTAAGGTTAAAGCTTCAGTTAAGAAAGTGCCGGTATTGTAGTACTCCTGCAAATCGGGTACGGCCTGCGCCTGTGCTTTGCCGGGTAAATTGCCATAACGTTGCTCGGAGAGGTAACTTTGAGGGTGACCTGCCGAATGGCCTGCAATATTGACCATAAAGCCCAGGTTATAAGGGCTTGCACCGGGT
This sequence comes from Pedobacter ghigonis, assembly GCF_903166585.1. Taxonomy (GTDB): domain Bacteria; phylum Bacteroidota; class Bacteroidia; order Sphingobacteriales; family Sphingobacteriaceae; genus Pedobacter; species Pedobacter ghigonis. The sequence goes on along the minus strand of NZ_CAESCM010000001.1, from coordinate 584,992 downwards.
GTACCCATCGATCCCCAATGTGCTTTGCCTACATGGATGGTATGATAACCTGCATTTTTGAGCAATTGCGGGAAAGTGGTTGCATAAACTGTATTTGGTGTATTGGAAACATTGCTTAATCCGTTAATGTTCCAGTTTAAAGGTGCAAACTGGGCATCTTTGGCATCGGTAGGCTCGTTTTTATTGGGCGATGTCCAGTTGGTGATGTGGGTACGTGCCGCATTCATTCCACTAAGCAGGCTTGTTCTGGTAGGCGTACAAACCGGCTGGGCATAGGCATTGGTAAATTTCATACCTTGTTTGGCCAGCCGCTCCATGTTGGGTGTATGGTAACGTTTATTCAAAGGCATCATTTCCGTACAAAAGGGAACCGAGGTGTCCATAATGCCCATATCGTCTACTAAAAATAAAATGATGTTAGGCTTGCTTTTATTTTGTTGCGCAAAAGTATTTAAGCCTATTAAAAGTAATAGCATACCAATTGAATGCTGAATTAACTTGCTGGTTTTTAATGTTGTTTTCAATTTGGTTAGTCGATTAATTAATAGCTGTTTTACACTAAGATAGATTAAATATTTAAGTCAGTATAACGCAAACGTTTGACCGATTTTAATAAAAAAAAGAAAACAGATAAGGCCAACAAACCAATATTTTTTATTCAATTTGCCAGCTGATTCTATGAGGTGCCCGGGATGATCTTTTGAGACCTAAATCCCAATTCACGCATAATTATTGGAGGAGAAAATGCCTAAGTCGATGTAGATATTATGTTAGTAGATGTGTAGTTAAAAATAGGGTGTTTATACGGTGTGTAAATACACAAAAATATGGTTACTTAGTAGCTGGCCTAACTTCCGATAGCAAATAAGGCCTGATTTAACCATCTATAAACATAAACATCTCTAACAATGAACACCTTAAAACTCGAAGAAAGGCTGGACGAAGTGTGGAAACACTGCCAGCGTGGATTAGTGTACCCATCACCTTTTGCTATTTTTACCACATTTTGGGTAAACACACCGGTAAGCCGGCCACAACTTACCGAACTGATGGCTGCGGTGCGGAAAGAAATCAATACCAACGAAGTATTGGCTAACAGAAATACATCGGTAGTACTGGGTATTTCTTTTAAAAACTGGGCGGCTATCTGTAAAAAAGAAGGGCTAAGCCTACCACGCGGAATGCACCTTAATTTCCCAACCAAAGATGATCCTTTTACTTCTGATGTTTTCGATGCCTCGAAAGGGGTTTTCGATGATACCGAAGGCGATCTCTGGTTTCACATTAAAAGTGATAGCAAGCAGGCATGCGAGATCGTACTCGATTTTTTGGTTAAGGGACTTAAAGGCGTAACCAAGCATTATTTTGCACAAGATGCAGCCTCTAAATCCAACCAGAAAGATGGCAATAAAGGTAAGGTACTGGGCTGCCGCTTTTCCGAAAACCTGAATAATCCTTCGGATCCGATTACCATTGCCAAACACACTTTAATTGGTGGCGAAGACATTAGCCATTTGGGCGGATCGTTTGTGCTTGCGCAGCGTTTTATCATCAACTGGAACCAGATTAACATGATGACCGAAGATCAGATCGAAGACCTGATTGGCCGTAAAACAGACGATACCATTATTCCCGACCGCGATTCGCGCAGCCACATTAAATCGGCCAGGATACAGGATGAGCATGGCAATACAACACCGATTCTGCGTTTAGGTTTACCTTTCGGCAGAGCCAAACAATCATCAGTCGGTTTCAGGGCACCAAAATCGGTTACCGTTTCTGACGAGGAAGGCATTTACTTTGCAGGTTTTGCCAAAGAAGCCGGAATCCTCGAAAATATCATGAGCAACCAGGTAGGGGGCGATAAAGGCTTTATGAACGATCGTTTGTTTAATCACCTCAAATCAGATCTGGGCGGTATTTTTTATATTCCAAGCGTAGATGATCTGGGACTGGATGAACACCCCGACTACAGCAACAATTTCTCACATATGGAGAAGGGCGATTGGTCTAAATTTCCGGGCGTAGACTGGACACGCTTAGACCGTCATTACCAGGATGCATCCAAAAACGGACTGATGTACTACAGCCATCAGAATTACCTGTTTGCCATGTCGACCGGTATTAACCGCCACAACCACTATTTTAAAACACCAAGCAACCGCATACTGAGCCTGCTGGAGAATATTTTTTCTTTATGGCAGGATAACTGGTATTTTAACCGCAAACAGGAAGAAATTAAAGACGACCTTCAGCATTACATTAAAGCCTACGAGGGGAGCGATAAACCTGCTGATATCATGAAAGAATCAATCATGGTGAGGAAAGGCTGGGCTGTACGTTTAAGCCTGCAGTTGTTCAGCTCGGCCGATTACGGTTTCAGAGGTCGTAAAATCAGGTTTCCCGATGGTACGCTGCATCCTTATTCGGCCTTTATCGAATCGAAAGGCGAATGTGTGTACGGATCGGATACCTACCGGATTTCGCCCGAAGAAATTATTGTAGGTGCAATGCCAAACCTATCGCTGGGCGAAGGCCGTTATGTAATGAAATACCTTTCGGAAACCGAACGTATGGACGGCTTTTTAAGCAACCTGAGTGAGGCCTCGGGAGTAGGGCACGTTATACCTCATTACGAGAAAGCCCTGCAAAAAGGTTTGCAGCAAATGAAAACAGAAGTACTGGCTTACGAACATAAGGCAACTACTCCTGAGTTGAAAGACTTTTACCGCTCTTCGTATTTGTCGCTGCAGGGCATTACCGAATACATGCAGAACTACGAAAAGCTGGCGCGCGAAACTGCCGGCAAAATGGCCGAAGGGCAAGCCTGGGAAAAGGCCAACCTGCTGACCATTGCGACGCGGATGAAAAAACTGGCTAACGATAAGCCCGATACTTTTGTAGAAGCCATACAGTTTATTTTTACGTTGCACACCTGTTTGCACTTAAATGGCGAACCTACCGCAATTGGCCGTATGGACCAGCTGTTGCAACCTTATTACGAAAAAGATGGTATTTCGGAAGATGAAGCACAGGAAATTATCGATGCTTTTTACATCAAATTAGACGAAAAAGTACAGCAGAACCGCATCTTTATGGAAGATCACCAGCCTTTCGGTAACCTGGCCATGGGTGGTGCTTCCGGTCCGTACCCACAAGGTGCTTCCTTAGGTCAGTGGATTCAGCAAATTACTGTAGGCGGAACGATAGCCGATGGTACTGCCGATTTTGCAGCCAGTAAACCAGCTTATAACGATTTAACTAAACTCTTTATCCGTGCTTCGGGCAGGTTGCCTTTAAATGCACCTTGCCTTTCGCTGCGCACGCGTAAAGATATCCCGAAAGAAATACTCGAAGAAGCAGCTCATGCTGTTCTTTCAGGAGGAGCGCACCCGATATTGCTCAATGATGAAAAAATTATCGAAGGGCTTTACCGCAGTGGAGACAATGTAGGGGGCGAACTTGGCCATAGTCACAAAAACTGGAACTCGGCTGTTTCTATGCAATCGGCACAGAACTATGCCTGCGATGGCTGTTACGAACCGCAGTTTCCTGGCGAGAACTGGTTTTCGCTGGGTGGTTTTTCTACTTTACAGCCACTTGAGTGTGCTTTAAACCAGGGACGTACCTATTCATCGGCAGGGCAATCTTACCTGTTCGGGCAAAACATATCGCTCAATTCTAAACCGGCCGATCAGATTAAAAGCTTTGATGAACTGGTAAAGATTTACTTCCAGCATTTCGAATTGTTAAACCGCAAAGCCTTTAACGGGCAGCTGATGGGTTTCGGTGCCAATACCAAATTCTGTCCTTCGCCAATATTAAATGTGCTGATGGACGACTGTTTGGCCCGCGGACTTGACTTTTACAGCGGAGGTACCAAATACAACATTTACGGGCCTTGCTACATCTCTTTAAGTTCGGCCATTAATTCGTTATACGCCATTAAGGTAATGGTGTTTGATGATAAAAATGCCGTAACCACCCTGCCCGAATTGTTAGAATGTTTGTGCTGCGACTGGGGCTATAAAATGACCGAGCCTTTCATCAGTACACTGGCCGGCGAATCGCGGATTACCAGCCGTTCCGATCGTTTTAAGCGTTTGCGCGAAATCGCGTTGAGCCTGCCTCGTTATGGCCGCGGGCACCACGAAATTGATGCCTTTGGCGATACGATTGTAGGAGGGATTGCCAAAATCTCGGTAGAGACCTTTACCAAACCTTTACCGCAAATGTATAGTGCTTTGCAAAACCTGGCCGCACGTTACGGTACTGAAGAACATCCTTTCGGTATTCAGATCCAGCCGGGGGTAGGTACATTCGAAAACCATGTAGAAATGGGTGCCTGGAATGGAGCCAGTGCCGATGGCCGGAGATTGGGCACGGCTGTAGCTTCCGACCTGAGTGCGGCTCCAAGTCCGATGGATTTACCGGTTGAACATCAATATGCAGGTTTCGAAGCCTCATTGGCTGGTTTCGAAGGTGAAGGTACCGACCTGATGACCGATGGTGCACCAACCGATTATAATGTGAATGAAGATTTCCCGGCAGAAAGAATCGTGCGTGTAATGCAGCAATTTGCCGAAGGTCATTCATCTAATATTCTAACCATCACAGTAGCCAGTCCGGATACTTATAGCCAGGCGGTGGGTTCGCCAGAGCAGTTTAATTTACTTCGTGTAAGAACTGGTGGCTGGTCTAACTTCTTTACCTCGGTGTTCCCGCTCACGCAGGATCAGCACCGCAGGAGACCAGTTTCAACACCAGAAGTGATGGAAAAGAAAGAAGGCGATATTAGCAAATGCCCTTTCCACCATAAAATGGCAGAGGGATAAAATTTAATAAAAAGTAGGTGGGAGCGTGAAGCAACCACCTGCTTATTTCAGTTTATCTCATTTATCCGTTCTTTTTTAACATTTAAGAGTATCTAGGCAATTGGCTTCAGCCTTTTCGCTCCTGGCTCTTTCTTTTACAAGCTCAGATAAACAGCTGCAGTTTAGCTGGAACAATAGTTATGGAAATGGTATACAACCTACTGATTTATTGAGTACTTTGATCTGGTATGATGAAGGGGGTATTTACGAAGCCAGCACTAGTGCGGCCCAACGCGCCGACGAGACTTTTATTTACAATTTAAAGTATCCCGGCGGTCAGGTATTTGCAGATGTATATGTAAGGGTTTTATCTGATGACAGCGAACGCGCCGCCGATAGTTATTTTTTGGGGAGGGTAGAATTGTAAAATCATGAAAAAGTATACATTTATTTTTGAGTTTAAAAACGGAACATACATTAAACAATTGCTGTCTTCGAATTTACACGATGCGACAACTGAATGGATTAATTTGTTGAGCCCGGATGATATCTTTGGGATGACCGATTTGATCAGGCATCAGTTGAAAAGTGAATTGAGTAATGAGCACCCAGTTTTAATTGCAGGCACAGATAATGTTTGGTGTATGTTTTTTAAAGTGGCTAAGCTATCATGTTTACTGCATATTGTTGAAAGTAAATTGTGATGGTAAGAATAAATTTAAAGAGATGTCGGAAATGATAGTCAGGAAATTACCAAAGGATTTTAAATAAGGCAGATATTGGATTTTTTAATGTTTATAACACATCGGTTCTTAACACTAACGAAAAGATTCAGCCCGCAAGGTATTGTAGTGCGAACATTTAATATTTATTTTGGATGTAATGACTAATTACCTGTTAAAATTATGCGAAAAGTCTCTTAATTAAAACATGAATTATATGGTTACCTTTACTGTTATAGCGGCCTTCATAATTGGTTTTTTGATAAATTACCTCATTTATAGAAGAATTGTTGCAGTAGCGGTAAGGAGATATATAACGCCTTACTTAGCTTCCCGGGCACTAAAGCTGAACGATACCAGATTTACCGGCCTGTTTAATAACGGTGACTTTAACTACGAAGGAGCAGAATTTGGTTTTGTGCCGGAAATGGGTAAGACTAAGATTAGCACTTATATCTATGTTTTTGCTGAAGCAGAAAATCGCCAAACGATTCGCTTTACTGCTAAAATTCAGGTTAGGTTTCTCTTCATCCAAAGCGTTTTTTTAAAAGGAAAAAATCTTAAAGAAATAGAATTGATTGATATTAAGAATTAAGATGTTAAACATTTAGACTTCGGTCTTTTTACCATCTAAGGCATCTAAGTTTTCTGCTTTGGTCTTTCAGCTTTGGTCTTTGCGCTTTGGTCTTTCGGCTTTTCGCTTTAGTCTTTCAGCTTAACCTCTTGTCCCCGGTCTTTCACTTAAATCCTCCCGTTCATTTTGATCTTACTGTAATTCTTATAAATTTGCTGTGACCAAATGCATTAACTAAATACCATACCGGCGGAAATCCCTTTATTTTATATCCCATTTCAATTTTTGTATAACCAATTTAACTATCCCATAATAGATAAGCATGTTCAGTAAAAACGGCGAAGATGTTGTAGATGTTTTGCAACCAGAGCAGCTTTTTAAAAAGCTTTACCGGCGTTTATACGATTTTGCATATTACCTGTTAAAGGATAAGGAATTGGCAGAAGATGTAGCGCAGGATGCTTTCGTGGTTTATTTAGAGCAACAGGATAGTATCGCTGCAAATTTCAATGCAGTAAAATCATTTTTATATACCACTGTAAAAAATGCCTGTTTAAATAAAATACGGCATAACAATGTGGTTGATGTTTACCATAAAAAAAATCCCCTGGATATTTATTCCGATCCACAGATATTGGAAGGAATTATCCATACCGAGATAATCGCCGAGATTTATGATCAGATTAATGCCCTTCCACCCGGATGCGCAATGGTAATCAGGTACGGTTATTTAGAAGGGTTAAGCAACAGCGAAATTGCCAAATTGATGAATATTAGCATTAATACAGTTAAGAGTCAGAAAAAGCGCGCATTATCTTTAATGAAAATACACCTCGGTAAAGCTGCAATGGCACTTTTTGCGGCTATGTATCTCCATCATTAATTTTTTTCAAATTATTTTCCATCCTTTTTTACCCTTCAGGTTTCTTAGTTGTATAGCCCATACAAAAGATGAATGAAGAAGCCTTTGAACTGTCAGAATTAATTTCCGGATACTTGCTATGTACCCTCACCACCGAACAGGAAGAGCGGCTGAAGTTTCTTTTAGCGGAAGATGAAGAAAGATCTAAACTGCTGGAAACTTACCGTGCCGCTGGTCCAACCGCAGAGCGGCTGATAAACATGGAGAGCGTGGATGTGGATCAGGCCTGGCGTAAGGTAGATCAGCGTTTTGGTGGAGCTAAAGTAGCTGGGCATAAAAACCATTACGGCTGGCTTAAATATGCAGCTATTTTAATCGCGGTTACCGGCGCTTTCATTTTCTATTTCAATTTAAATAAATCCGACCCCCGGATTATTCCAGATATAACCAAAACCTACAAAAACGATGTTTTACCAGGTACTCAAACCGCAAAGCTCATTCTTTCGGATGGAACCCAAATATCCCTCGATAAAGAAAAACAGGTAATCGGCGATGAAAACGGAACAACCATTGTCAGTAATCATGGCGAAATCAGTTATGGCCAATCCGAAACCAGTGAACCTGCAGGCACGAAGTACAATACTCTGGTTGTACCAAAGGCCGGAACTTATAGGGTAACCTTACCCGATGGCTCAAAAGTAATGTTGAATGCCATGTCGGAGCTTAAATTTCCGGTAAGCTTTGCAGGCAACGAGCGACTGGTGAGTTTAAAAGGTGAAGCTTATTTTGAAGTAGCAAAAGATAGTGCACGTCCTTTTAAAGTTAAGCTTAACCAATCCGAGGTTGAAGTTTTAGGAACTCATTTTAACATTTCGGCCTACGACTTAACCGCAAAAACTACACTGGTTGAGGGTTCGGTTAAAGTAAGTAATGGCAAAATCACCAATGTACTTATTCCCGGAAGGCAGGCACTATCCGACCAGCAAAATATTGCAGTTTCAAAAGGGGATGTAGAGAAAGCTGTGGCCTGGTGTAAAGGCGATTTCTATTTCAATAACGATGCAATAGAGCCTGCTTTGATTGAAATAAGCAGGTGGTACGATTTAAACCTTGTGTACAAAAGGAAATTACCCGATATCCATATTGGCGGGCATGTTAGCAGAAAGGCTAAGTTAAGCGAAGTACTGGATATGCTTAAAGATGTAAGTAACCTTTCTTTTGAGATAGAAGGCAGAAACCTGATTATCAATTAACCAAATATAAACCAAATCAAAAAAAATATGTAGAAACAGACAAGATCACACTTGCCTGCAAAATGAATACCGGAAGTGTACCACCACCTCCGGTAAGTAATTCAGGTACAAAAACAGTATAAAAACCGAACTTATTTCTTTAACCTAAATCAAACGAAAGTATGAAATTCTTTTGTCACAGACAAAATATTGCCCATCGGGAAGCAATTTCCGGTATACCTATAGTCATCAAAATTATGAAACTTGTTACCCTTTTAATCTTTGTACTCCAGATTGGCGTATTTGCCAACGGACGGGCACAACAGGTTAACATTTCAGTAAAAAATGCCGGGCTAAAATCCGTTTTTACCGAGCTGAATAAGCAAACCAGTTACCGTTTTCTTTACAACGAAGAAACCATCCAAAAAGCCTTACCTGTTACATTCAAAGTAAGTAATGCCGATATCAGTATCGCATTAACCAAGGCCTTGCAAGGCTCGGGTTTAGGGTTCAGGATTCATGGAGAAACCATCACCATTTTAGAAAAGGCTAAACTAAGCGATGTAGCAGCAAAGGCTATAACCATTACCGGAACTGTAAAAGATACATCGGGGCTTGCGTTGCCCGGCGTTACGGTACAGGTAAAAAACAAACCAACTATCGGCACTGCTACCGATGGAAACGGTGCCTTTGTATTAAGGGGAGTGCCCGAAGGAGCGATATTGGTTTTTAGTTTACTCAGTTATAAAAGTCAGGAACTGCCCCTAAACGGCCGGACGGTGATTAATGTTGTGCTTAAAAGCGATGAAGCCAACCTAAACGATGTAGTGGTAGTGGGTTTCGGTAAGCAAAAAAAGAGTAGCCTGGTAAGTTCAATTGCCTCGGTAAAAGGAGATGCACTGCGCGTACCCACCCGAAGTCTGACTAATGCTATTGCTGGTCAGGTTCCAGGTATTATTGCCATTCAACGATCTGGTGAACCGGGTTATGATAATGCCGAATTCTGGATCAGGGGTGTAAGCTCATTTGCCGGCGGAACCAATCCGCTTGTACTGGTTGATGGAATACCCCGCGCCATGACCGATATTGAACCAGATGAAATTGAAACCTTTAACGTACTGAAAGATGCAGCAGCTACTGCGGTATATGGGGCAGAAGGAGCTAATGGTGTAATTTTAATTACTTCAAAACGGGGGGTGATACAAAAAACAAAAATTACCTACCGCGGCGAGTACACACAGAATAAACCTACCAGGCTCCCTGAGTTTATGGATTCTTACGATTACCTTTTTGCTTATAATGAAGCCTTGCGTAATGAAGATAGTCCGGTGTTTAAAACAGATGAGCAGCTGGCCTTGTATAAAAACGGAACAGACCCCGATTTATATCCGAATACCAAATTTCTGGATGTAATGTTACGGGATAATACCTTTAATACCCGCCACACTTTAAATTTCAGGGGTGGTGGTGATGTTGCTAAGTTTTTTGTTTCTGGGGCCTATTATCAGGAAAACGGGATTTTTAAATCCAACCCCAATAATATTTACGATAATAATCTGGGACTTAAACGCTATAATCTGCGCAGCAATATTGATTTAAATGTTACCAAAACCACCGTGCTGGGGGTAGATTTGAGCGGCCAGTACCTTTTAACCAATTACCCTGGTACAGGTACTTCTGCAATTTTCGCCAGAATGATGGGCGTACCCGGTTATCTTTTTCCCGCTGTTTACTCAGATGGTACGATAGCCGGACACCCCGGTATTCCCAGTGCTAACCGCTCTAACCCTTACAATTTGTTAATGGAATCGGGTTATGCTAAAGAGTGGAGAACAAGTCTGCAATCCAAGTTGTCTTTAGATCAAAAGTTAGATTTTATAACCAAAGGGTTGAGCTTTAGGGGAATTGTAAGTTTCGATGCTACGCTGAATTATTACATGAACAGGTTAAAATCACCCAAACAATTCAATGCAACCTCGCGCGATGCCAACGGCAAATTGATTTTTGTGCAGGTTGGAAATCCTGAAACCACTTTGGGCGAGCCTGTAGAAACAAGTAATGGTCAGAAAAATATCTATTTAGAAAGTTCATTAAATTATAACCGGGTTTTCGCAAACGACCACACCGTTGGGGCTATGTTGCTAACCTATCAAAAAGAAGCCCAGCAGCAAGGTGAGGCATTAGCTTTCAAAAAACAGGCTTACGTGGGCAGGGTAACTTATAATTACGCCAACCGTTATTCTATAGAGGGTAATTTCGGGGTTACCGGAAGTGAAACTTTCTCGCCTGGCAACCGTTTTGGATTTTTCCCTGCAATAGGTGGGGCATGGTATGCTAGTAATGAACCCTTTTATCCTGAAGCATTGCGAAAGGTAGTATCGTCGTTAAAGTTCAGGGCATCTGTTGGTAAAACGGGTAACGACAATACCGGTGGAGCGAGGTTTCTTTACCGCGGTACCTACACCACAGGTACTACAGGCTACCCGATTGGCATTGGGGGCACCGGCGCTCTGAATGGTTTAAATGGTATCGTAGAAGGACGTTTTGAAGCCCCGGATTTAACCTGGGAGATAGAAAATAAAAAGAATTACGGAGTAGATATTGAATTATTTAAAGGGGCTGTCGATTTTTCTGTCGATTATTTCAATAACCTGCGTTCCAGTATTTTACTGCAACGCCGTACCGTTTCGGGTGTTACCGGATTCAGGCAATCGCCGTGGCAAAATTTTGGTTCGGTATCCAACAAGGGAATGGACGGATCAATTAACATTAAACAAAATATTGGTGGATTGAAATTAACGGCACGAGGTAACTTGACTATTGCCAAAAATAAAATACTCGAGATTGATGAACTGCCGCAACCTTACCCCTGGATGAACCAAACGGGCACAAGTATAGGAGAGTGGAACCTGTATACAGCCGACGGTTTGTATACTGATAACGATTTTACGCTAACTACCGATGCTGCAGGAAAACGAACCTACACCTTAAAACCAGGATTGCCGGTAAGTACCCTGGGCGGCGTGGTTAGGCCGGGCGATATTAAATATAAGGATTTAAACGGCGATGGGAAGATTGATAATTTTGACCGCAGTTACTATACAGGTAGCAATCCTGCAAATCCGGGTATTGTTTATGGTTTTGGGCTAAACGCCGAATATAAAGGCTTTTATGGAAGTATCTTTTTTCAGGGAGTAGGTAAAACCTCAACTGTATTCGGACAAAATTCGAGTAATTTTTTCCCTTTTGCTATTGGATTAGAGGAATCGAATTTAAGGGAAGCTGCGCTAAACAGGTGGACAGAGGCCAACCCAAGCCAGGATGTTATGTTTCCACGTTTGCATTCAGTGGGCTTCGTAAATAACCAGGTGGCGAGTACCTGGTGGCTGCGCGATGCCAGTTTTATACGCTTAAAAAATATTGAGTTGGGATATCGTTTTCCCAAAAAAATGCTGCGGAAAATTGGATTTGAAACAGGTAGGATTTATGTAATGGGCAATAATATAGCTGTTTGGGATAGCATTAAAATGTGGGATCCCGAGATCGGCAATGCCAATGAAGGCCTCAATTACCCTATTCCGCGTTCTTATACCATTGGTCTTGAGTTTAATTTATAATATCCAAAGAAGAAATAATGAAATCAATAATATATAAAGTCCTTTTACTGTGTTGCATAATCATAAGCCTGGGGTCGTGCAGTAAAAATTATTTAAATGTATCTGATGAGCTTGCAGGGCAGCTTTCACTCGACCAGATTTTTTCTACTCCTGCCAATGCGCGTGCTTTTCACCGCAATATTTTTGCTGGTATTGGCACTTCATCAGCAATGGTTTTTCAGTTATCTACTACGGCGGTTAGAGGAGTCGATAATCCCTGGCCAGCTTTTACCGATGAAAACAGAAACCAGCAGGGAGCTTTCAGGTTAGAACCACCGGCGGGTTTTAATGCGTCAAATGCACCCTTTAGCCGCTGGGATTTATACCTGTATATCCGCCAGGCCAATGTTTTTATGGGCAATGCTAAGGTTATACCCCGTGTTGGTGGCACTTCATCAAGTGGTACCGTTGCCGATGCCATTGAAGAGCCAGAATACAAAAAGCTAATGGCACAGGCCAGGTTTTTAAGGGCTTATTATCATTATTTGCTATTCGAACTGTACGGACCAGTTCCGATTATGGATAAGGCTGTTAATCCCAACGACGCAGATTTGGATTTTGAACGCAACAGTGTTGATGAAGTGGTTAATTTTGTGACTAAAGAGATGGATGCTGTAGCACCAGATCTGGATGAATATATTCCCTTAACTGATATCAATAACCTCGCTCTGCCGACCAAAGGTGTTGCCCTTGCTGTAAAGGCAAAAATACTGGTTATGGCTGCCAGCCCATTGTACAATGGTGGTTTTGCTGAAGCCATGGCCTTAACCAATAAGAGTGGTAAAAAACTGTTCCCTGCAAAGGATGACAACAAATGGCAAAAAGCCGTTAATGCACTCCAGGATTTTATCAGCTTTTCGGTTGGCAAATATGATTTGTACCGAGAATTTACGGCAGGAGTATTAGATCCCGATAAATCTATTTACCAATTGTTTCAGGCCATGAACAGTGAAGTAATTTGGGCAAGTGGAAATGAAGCTTATGGAAGCATTTCTTCGGGAGATGGTTTGGTGCGCCGGGCAACGCCGAGGAGCCAGGGAGGTTATGGAAATGTTGGCCCCACACAGGAGTTAGTGGATGCCTTTTTTATGAAAAACGGTAAATCTATCAACGATGCAGGCTCAGGTTATAGCGAAACAGGCTTTTCTACCGTTACCGAAATACCTGCAGGAAGATCGGAAGCCGGAACGTTTAACATGTATGTAAACCGTGAGCCCCGTTTTTATGCCTCTATAGTTTACCACGGGAAAAGGTGGCCTGTAACCAATGCGCTGATTAAGTTTACGAAGGGAAATGGTAATGATATTGCTTCCAATTATTCGATTACCGGCTACAACATGTATAAACGATTAAACAGAACGGTAAGTCAATCGGTAACCACAGCGCCTAAAACTTTTTACCGTCCTTCCTTTATCTTCCGCCTGGCCGAATTCTATTTGTTGTATGCCGAAGCTTTAAACGAAGTTAACCCGGCCGATCCTAAAATTGCACAGTATGTAGATTTAGTACGCGAGCGGGCAGGGATTCCGAAATGGAGTGTAAGTAATCCAGCTATTATGGGCAATCAGGCTTTGCAACGCGAGGCAATCAGAAAGGAAAGTCGGGTAGAGCTTTGTTTTGAAGGTCAGCGGTATTTTGATGTGCGCAGGTGGATGATTGCCGAAAATGCCTCTGGGCAGGGTGCCCAGGGGGGCGCTTTTTACGGAATGAATGTGGGGGCTGAAACCGATGCCGATTTCCTTAAACGTACCCAGTATGAAACCAGGGTATTTACCCGCGCCTACTATTTATGGCCAATCCCGTTGTCAGAAATTCAGAAAAGTACCAAACTGGTTCAGAATCCCGGATGGTAAATTAGCTGGATTAGCATCCTGGTATTTAAAAAGTTTCAAAAATATGCGCTCTTTAAAAGCAGCAGCTTAATTGCTGTTGCTTTTATCCATAAATTTATGGCCCCAATTAAGTTTATCCAATACAACCAACAACACAAATGAAAAAGATAACTTTTATAATTTCCCTGCTCTTCGCTCAGGCATATGCACAGAAAAGCATTGTAAGCATTTCGCCCGGCGATAGCGAAAGTACCATTATTAGTAAGGCGGCTAATGTAACCCCTTCACCACGACAGCTGCGCTGGCAAATGCTCGAATTAACTGCTTTTTTTCACTTTGGTATCAATACTTTCACCGATAGGGAGTGGGGCGATGGAAAAGAAAATGTTGCAACATTTAATCCGGCACAACTTAATGCAGAGCAATGGGTTAAAGCAATTAAAGATGCAGGCTTTAAACAGGCCATTATTACTGCCAAACATCACGATGGCTTTTGTTTATGGCCAAGTAAATTTACAGCACACAGTATAAAAAACACGCCCTATAAGCAAGGAAAGGGCGATATTGTAAAAGAAGTAGCCGATGCCTGCAAAAAATACAACATTGGCTTTGGGGTTTATTTATCGCCCTGGGACCGCAACAATGCTTCGTATGGAACAGATGCCTACAATACTTATTTTATAAACCAGCTCACCGAACTGCTTACCCAATATGGTAAAGTAGATGAAGTTTGGTTTGATGGCGCAAATGGCGAAGGACCTAATGGTAAAAAGCAGGTTTACGATTTTAATAGCTGGTACACCCTAATCAGGAAATTACAGCCGCAAGCCGTTATTGCTGTGCAGGGCCCCGATGTACGTTGGGTTGGTACCGAAACAGGTGTTGGCCGCGAAACCGAGTGGAGTGTGTTGCCTATGGGTGAGCAGAGTCAGGAGAAAATAGCCGCATTATCTCAAAAAGATGTAAATGTAATTCCTACCTTAACCGGGTCTTATAAAGATCAGGACCGTGGCAGTCGCAGTAAGTTGGCCAATGCAACTGGTTTGGTATGGTATCCGGCCGAAACTGATGTAAGCATTCGTCCGGGATGGTTTTACCACAGTAACGAAGATGCTAAAGTTAAAACGCCGGCGAAGTTAATGGATATCTATTTTACATCAGTAGGTAGAAACGGGGTTTTACTTTTAAATATTCCGCCCAATACCCAGGGGCTAATAGCCGAGAGCGATGTTAAAAACCTGGCTGCTTTTGGCCAGAAAATGAAAAATACCTTCACTAATAATATTGCTCAGTCGGCAACTGTCACTTCAGCATCAGGCAAAGGCTTAAAAGCAATATTCGATGGTAAATTAAATACTTATTTTACAACAGCAGGTAATGACAGTACAGCTACTATCGAATTAAACTGGGCAAAAAACACAACCTTTAATGTACTCTCCCTGCAGGAAAATATTGCAGTGGGCCAGCGTATAGAAAAGTTTGAAGCCGAATATTTTGATGGTGCCGAATGGAAAATTTTTGCATCCGGTACTACAGTAGGTTATAAACGTTTGTTAAAATTTAAACCTGTTACCGCTAAACAAGTAAGGTTTAAGATATTGGCCTCGAGGTTAAACCCAACACTGGCCGAATTTGGTTTGTACCTTTTAAATGAAAAAGAGTAGGATAAGCTTTTACAGATAAAAACAGAACAGAGAGGACAGTTGTATTGCAGCTGTCCTCTTTTATTAGTATCCGGTACGCATAATAATCGCTATAGCAAAACTATCTAAACAGCAACTCGCTCATTTCATCTATGTTGTTTCTTAGTTTTTCCTGCTCCTCGTCGGTAGGCTTGCCGATCATTTTTTTTACCCAAAATGAATACAGTATTTAGCTGGGCGCATTGAGTAGCATTATTGTAAGATGGTTTTGGTTGAAAACCAATAATATTTATATTGAGGATTTTTTGTCATTTAAAATCGCTATAAACTTTAAATACTAAACAACACTTAAGGCAACGTTCAGAATTTAAAAGAATTGTGTTGTAGTATTAATTATATTTAGTTGATTATCAGAATATTATTTTTGTTATTGACATTTGTAACATTGTTTTTAGAATTAAATGCTGATTTTTTTTGAAAAAGCTCATTATATTCGTGGCCACAACGCTTATTTGCTACTGAAAGCGAATAGGTTAAGTGTTAGCCGTCTAAATTATTAATATGAGCTCCCGAGCAATTGACTACAGCAATTGGTGTCTACCCTGTGCGCTGCACAGCGAATCACAACTGACAATTATTCCCAGTTATTTAAGAGATTGTATTAGAAATTAGCGTTTTGGCTGATAGGAAACGCCTACGCTTAATTTTAACAACTCTTTCAACTCTCGTCGTTAAATCCATCTATCTCTATATAATGAAAACATCTCTGCTTCGTAGCTTTATAAAGCAACCTGTGGCCAGCGTTGCCTATCGGTATTTTCTACGTCATGCCTTGTTGATTTAGTTAATCGATTTAGAAGAAAAAACTGCCCAGGGAGTGCTGTGTAGCTAATCAATCTACTCCCATTAATTAAATCTATCGCATTTCTATTTAGTTGCAACCTGATCATTGCATCCTTTAAATTCTATCCCCAAATAACATGAAAAGACTACTACTTTGCAGCCTGTTGATGCTGATTATGTCTAGTGCTTTCGCTGCCGACTACTATTGGGTGGGCGGTGCAGGTAACTGGACTGACTTAAACCATTGGGCCTCTACCTCTGGTGGCGTAGCCAATAAATCGATTATCCCTGGAACGGGGGATGACGTTTATTTTGATGCCAACAGTGGTTTGCTTAACAACACATTGGTAACGTTGCCAACTACCGGACATGCTTATTGCCGTAACATGTCGTGGAATGGTGTCACTACCAGTGCCATTTTCAGGAATAATGGCAGTTTTCAGCTACAGATTAACGGGAATCTGGAACTTGCAGCCAGTGTACGATATGCCATCATGGTAATCAATTTTACAGGAAGTAGCAATGCAACTTTCCGTACAAATGGTGCTGTGAGAGTTAATACAGCAGGCTTGTATAACTCTTTTATCGTAAACAAACCAGGAGGCTCGCTTACCTTGTTAGATGGGATGAAAGGAGATTTGGCGGTTCAAAACCTGGTGCTTACAGCAGGTACATTGAACCTGTCTGGCCAAACACATGAGATTTTTAGCTTTAATGGTAATAATGCAAATGTAAGGGCGCTGAATATTAGTAATTCAAACATTAATATCATTTCTACGTGGGATACCCGTGGCTCTAATATGACCCTGACGGCAAGCGGATCAACCATCACAGCCGATATGTTCCATTCTACCGGATTGACCTTTGCGAAGGTTTTGCCGGGAAGGGATAATCCTGATATGGAGATCAACAGCAATACTTTTCAAGAGTTAATATTAAACAATTCGACTTCACAAATAGGAACACAAAGAATAGGCGCGAATAATACCATAGCACGTTTGGAATTTAAGGGCGGTGGTAGAATAGCTGGCGCAGGCAACATTATTGGAGAATTGATTTTAGCGCCAGGAAAAGGTTACATTTTTCATGGCAACAACACCATTAACACCTCAATGCAGTTAAATACCGAAGATTGTGATGCTTTGGGCGAATTGCGGGGGATAGATGCAAATGCTAAACTTACCTTCGGACCAGGCGCGACGACTAATATCAAAAACGTTTTAATTACCAGCCTTACCGCATTGGGAAATATCGCTCCTATATCAGTTATAGGGGAAGATGGAGGAAGTAATGTGGGCTGGAATATAACACCCCGTGCTTCAGGAAACGCTACGCTTTACTGGGTAGGTGGCGGTGGCGACTGGAATGACAAAGCACACTGGAGTACAACAAGTGGAGGTTCTGGTGGAGCCTGTGTACCTTTTACCACAGATAATGTAATATTCGATGCCAATAGTGGCTTCACCAGTGCCAATAAAACAGTTTCGGCAAGTAGCACCATCAGGTGTCATGATATGACCTGGAACAATGTGAGCAATTCACCTATTTTAGATATTGGCGGATATCCATTGGAAATCTGGGGTTCAGTAGAGCTGGATCCAACTTTAACTATGAAGGGGGGCATCCAGCTAAGGGGTGCAGAAGCATCTACCTTTCTTTCTAAGGGGGCAAGTTTGGGTAATCCTCAATTTAATATCGATAAAACAACTCCAAACGGTGGAATTACCATATTAGATGATCTTATTTTTCCTAATCTTAATATTGTACATGCAAGAGGTCAGCTGTCTATGGCTGGCCGCAACATCAACATTAACCTCTTTAACAGTACCAGTGGAGTAGGTCGGGTAATTAACATCAGCAATGCCACAATCACCATTAATTATTGGAATCTGGGAGCAACAAATGTTACCTGGGTTAATAATGGAGCAGGTTCTTTCATTACCTCGATGCGTGGTTTTACCTCAAATGGTCTTAACTATCCAAAAGTATATTGTAACACCGTTCTTGATGAGGTTAATATCCAAAATACAACCATCAATGAGTTGGTGTTTACCAACACTGCTCCTGCAAATGGTTTGCGTGGTTTACTGGGTAACAATACCGTTGGAACATTAGAATTTAAATCAGGTGGATTATTGCGGGGAAACAATACCATTACCAACCTTTTGCTGGCTCCTTCCAAGCCTTATGCCATCTGGAATACACAAACAGTAACCGGGCTTTTCCGTTTTAACAACCCGGATTGTAATGGTTTGGGTGAACTGAGAGGAGCGGAGGGAGCTGCAGCAACGATTAACTTTGGGCCATCGGCTACGCGCGATCTCAATAATGTATACTTACAAAACATGACGGCCACTGGCAGCGGTTTACCAGTAACCATTACTGGTGCGGATGCTGGCGGAAATACTGGCTTTAACATTACTGCGGCCGGTGCTGGTGCAAGATATTGGGTAGGTGGTTCTGGCGACTGGAGCAATGCTGCACATTGGAGTACAACCAGCGGTGGTGCAGGTGGTGCTTGCGTGCCTACAGTAGCCAACGATGTATTTTTTGATGCAAATAGTTTTACCAGCGGAAGCAGTGCTGTAACCATTAACAGCACACAGGCTTATTGCCATAACATGGACTGGACAGGTGCAAAATTT
This sequence comes from Pedobacter ghigonis, assembly GCF_903166585.1. GTDB lineage: Bacteria > Bacteroidota > Bacteroidia > Sphingobacteriales > Sphingobacteriaceae > Pedobacter > Pedobacter ghigonis. The sequence goes on along the minus strand of NZ_CAESCM010000001.1, from coordinate 566,169 downwards.
AGTCCAAGTCTTACTAAACCAGTCACGCTTGATCTTGAAGTTTGGGGCAACCTGGTAATGAATGCGGCAGTGAGAATGGATGCAGCACTTACTTTTACGGGAGCTACTAATACCAGTATTACCTCTAATGGAGGTGGAACAGGTGCTTTACAGGTAATTATTCTTAAACCTGTTGGTTATACTGTTACCTTATTAGATGATTTTGCCAATACGGTAGCTTACTTTTTCCCACGTAGTGGAGGGCTTGACCTGAGTAACCGTACCATGTCGATCAACGGTTTTGATAATACAGGATCAACCGCTGCTACTAACATAAATATTACGGGAGCCAATATTACGGGAGCATGGCGCTACCAGGGAGCATTGAAAACCCTAACGGCAACCAATTCAACTATAAAAGCCCGTCGCTTTTTAGTAGATGGAGGCAGCTACAACATTGTAGATGCCTCGGGCTCTAATGGTACCGATTTTTATGTGCACAATACCACTGTGAGCGACCTCCTTTTCAGTCACATATCAGCTTCATCTGTAGCTAATATTGGTAATAATAATAACATTGGCCGTTTAGAATTTAAGGGCAAAGGTGCTATCAGTGGAACAGGTAATACCATCGAAACCTTAATCTTTTCGCCGGGTAAAGTGTACACCTTCCTCAGCGGATCTACCAATACCATTACAAAAAATTGGTTTGGCAGCGGTACACCTTGTAATTTAACTGAGATTAACAGCTCGGCTGCAGGCGCATTTACTGTGAATAAAACCGCAGGTAACGTAGAGTTTGACTATGTGAGGTTGCGCAACATTAGTGCAACAGGCATAACGCCGTTTAAGGCTTTAGAACACTCTGAAGATTTAGGCGGCAATACCAACTGGAATATTGCTCCTTATAACAATACCACACCAATACTTGGCCTTGGAGCAGATAAAACACTCTGCGCAGGCGATTTTCCATATACCATTAAAACAGATGGTTTCTTTGCTTCGCCTATGGCAACATTTACCTGGGGCGATGGAAGCACCAATCCAACTTTGGTAGCGGCAGGCCCGGGAACTTATACGGTAACGGTGAGCTATCCTGATGGCTGTTCGCGTACAGATAACATTGTAATTACCAGAAGCGATGTCGTAATTAACCCAATTACAGGTACACCTAATGTGTGCGTAGGTGCAGTAACCAATCTAAGCAGTACTACAACAGGTGGTGTTTGGAGTAGCAGTAATACCGCTGTAGCTACCGTTAGTGCTGCGGGTGCGGTAACAGGTGTTGCAGTAGGAACGACCGATATCATTTACACGGTGACCAATGGCACTGGCTGTGTGGGTACCTTACAACAAACGGTAACGGTAAATGCTATGCCAACCGTTAATCCCACTACAGGACCAACAGCTTTATTTGTAGGCGACAATATTACCTTAACCAATACCACACCTGCTGGAGTTTGGAGCAGCAGTAATACCGCAGTAGCGACCGTAAATGCAAGCGGGGTAGTAACGGGTGTTGCGGCTGGAACAACTAATATTTTGTATACGGTTACAGGTACAGGTGGCTGTTCGGTAGCCAGCACAACAGCCATTACGGTTGATGCGTTCGATCCGGCAAAACGTGTATTGAGCATTACTAAAACTACTGATGGTGCAGAACCTGCTACCAACGGTGCTTTTGCCATTAGCTTACCAACAGGAGTAAATGCCCTTGAAAATATTACCGTTAACTATGCCGTTACCGGTACTGCTACACCAGGAAGCGATTATACTACTTTGAACGGTACTGCAACAATTGCTGCCGGACAAAATAGCGTAGCTGTTCCGGTTAATATAATTAACGATGGAATCATTGAAACGGCAGAGACCGTGGTGGCTACATTGACCACCGGTACTTCTGCCACCTATACTTATACTATTAATGGTACGGCTGGAAATGCTACCGTAACTATTACGGATGATGACGATACACCAGCGAACCGCTTGTTAGGCGTAACGGCGCAGCTTAATGCCAATGAGCCAACCAATGCCGGTATATTCACCATTGCCTTGCCTTCGGGTATATTGGCAACAGAAGATATTACCGTTGCCTATGCCATGAGTGGAACTTCAACCAACGGGGTAGATTATGAAACCTTGTCTGGCAGTGCTATTATTCCAGCAGGCCAAAACAATGTGGTAATTAATGTGAAAGCATTGGATGACCAGATTATAGAACAAACAGAAAATATTATATTAACACTTACTGGCGGTACTACGGTTACTGCAGGTAGCTTTGGTGTTGATCCAGCTAATACTGCTGCTACTTTACTGCAAGCTGATAATGATAATACTGCAGCAACTAAATTGCTTGCTGTAACCAGCAATGGCAATGCAGCAGAACCTGGTACCAATAGCAACTTTACCATTAGCCTGCCAACAGGTTATGTAAGTTCATTACCCATTACAGTTACTTATGCCTTTACCGGTACAGCTACGTATGGTGCTGATTACACCAGTGCTTCGGCTACTACCGTTACCTTACCTGCTGGACAAAATAGTGTGCAAGTTCCGGTCAATGTAATTAACGATAACCTGATCGAGATTTCAGAAACAGTTACACTTACCGTAATCAACGGTGTAGCTAAACAAGGTGCAAGTACCATATTCACGCTCACTCCTGATCCGTCAGCTACAAATGCCAGCCTTAATATTACAGATGAGGATAACACTCCTGCTAACAGAACCCTATCGGTTACGGCGCAAAACGGAGCTGAACCCGCAACAAATGGTGCTTTTACCGTAAGCCTGCCTTATGGTATACTGGCCTCCGAGAACATTACAGTAGGTTATAATATTTCAGGTTCGGCCACACCCGTTACCGATTATCAGGCCATAACGGGTTCGGTTATTATCCCCGCAGGACAAAACAGTATAGAAGTTCCATTGGTGGTTGTCGATAATAAAGTGATTGAGAATACCGAAACCGTAATCTTCACAGTTACAGGCGGGACCTCAACTAATTTCAACTACACACCAGCTGCAGCAAACAGTGCCACTGCTGATATTACTGATGACGATGCGGCGAGCAATAGCACTGTTGTGCTATTAACCAAAGTTTCGGATGCCGTGGAAGGTGGTGTTAACGGTCAGTACCGCATATCGTTACCTCCAGGTGTAACCAGTGCTGAAGATATTACCATTACTTTATCTACCGGAGGAACAGCTACGCGTCCTGCAGATTATACGCTACTTGGACTTAGTGGTGGCAACATCCTAATCCCGGCAGGTACTAACGAAGTATTTGTTAATGTAAATGCAATAGACGATAGTCAGGTTGAAGGGCCAGAAACGGTAACTTTAACCCTTACTGCGGCAACATCTGCTTCTACTACCTATACCATTGATCCAGCCGGAAACGGAGCTGTAGTAAGTATTGTTGATGTAAACGCATCAAGCGCCACAGCTATAGAGGTTATTGCAGGAATAAACGCAGCAGAGCCTGCTACCAATGGATCATTCACCGTTCAACTGGTGGGTGGTGCTACTTCAGCATGGCCGGTAACAGTAGGCTATGCCGTTTCGGGTACAGCAGTTTCTGGTTTGGATTATCAAAGCTTTGGTACCATCACTATTCCGGCAGGACAAAACAGTGTTGCTGTTCCGTTGAATGTGTTAGACGACCAGATTTTTGAACCAACTGAAACGGTCAATTTTAAAGTGCTTTCAGGAAGTGCAACCAATGGAATAGGTGGAGCCTTTATTTTTCCAGCCAACCCGGCAAAAGAGAGCATTGCGATCAACATCGCAGATAATGATGTAATCGCTGCTAACCTGAAACTCAAAGTGGTTAAAACAGCCGATGCCGCAGAACCAAATACATCAGGTAACTTTACAGTAAGCCTGCCTGCTGGTTATTCTTCCAGTGCTAATATTACCCTTAATTATAACATGAGTGGCAGTGCTACTCGCAATACCGATTATACCATTACTACGGTAACACTTCCGGCCTATGCCAATAGTGTACCGCTTGCGGTTTCAGTAATCGATGATAAAATAGTAGAGGGTACAGAAACGGCAACCCTTACCTTAACAGGTGGTACAGATGGTAATGGCTTTAACTTTACTCCTGATGCCGCTTCATTAGCTGCAACTTTAAATATTGCAGACGATGACAATACTACCGCAAACCGTATGCTCAGTGCAGTAGCAACAGCTAATGCAACAGAAGCGGGAACTGCGGGAGGTTTTACCCTGAAATTACCAGATAACATTACCGCATCTGCGCCTGTAACTATTAATTATACTGTGGGCGGTACAGCAACCAGTGCTACTGATTATGCTGCATTAGCCGGAACGGCCATTATTGCAGCGGGTCAAAATAGCGTAGCTATAGCCCTAAATGCTGTAGATGATAATGTGATCGAACTCACAGAAAACGTTACCTTAACCATTACAGGTGGTACAAGTACCGCTGGTGCATACACTGCCGCAGTGGGTAATGAAACAGCATCGATAGATATTATTGATAACGATAATACTGTAGCCAAAAGAACATTGCGGATTTCCAGAACTGCACATGCTGCTGAACCCGCTACTAACGGAGGATTTAGCATATTATTTGATGCTACTGGTGGGGTTACTTCATCAGAAGATATTACGGTGAACTACACGGTTGCAGGAACCGCTACTCCTGGAGTTGATTACACGGCTTTAAGTGGTAGCATCGTATTGCCGGCAGGACAAAGTAGTGTGGCCTTGCCGTTACAGGTAATTAACGATTGGTATATGGAATCAACCGAAACTGTAATCGTATCACTTACTGACGGTAACTCTGATAACTTTAATTTCCCTATCACGGCCACTGCAGCTTTAAAGAGTGCGACGGCGAATATCACAGATGAGGACAATACGACTGCAAACAGATTGTTGACCCTTACTAAAATTGCTGATGCAGCAGAACCAGCTACAAACGGCACCTTCCGTGTAAGCTTACCTCCAAATATTCTTTGTCCGGTAAATATCACAGCAAATTACAATAACGTTGGAAGTACCGCTACTGCTGGTACAGATTATGTTAATTTGGGTACTGTAGTTATTCCTGCTGGTCAAAACTATGTTGATGTACCGGTGCGGGTGATTGATGATATGCTTATTGAAAATACAGAAACAGTGCAAATGGCGCTGAATGGCTCGAGTACCGCTGGGTTTGGTTTTGGTATTTCGGTTAATACCACACCAGTTACGGTGAATATCGCCGATGATGACAATACGCCTGCAAACCGGGTAATGAATGTTTCTGTTTTCCGCGATGGTGCAGAGGGTGATGCTGGTCTTTTAAGGTTCAATTTCGCTTTGCCAACGGGTATTAATACTTCAGAAGCCGTTACCATTAACTATACCATTGGTGGTAGTGCAATATTAGGTACTGATTACACTGGTTTTACCGCGGCTCATTTCACCGGTACAGTAACCCTCTCTGCAGGACAAAATGGAGTTACTACTGCCGCGCGCATAACCGATGATGATATTATTGAAGGGACCGAAAATGTAATTGCTACCATAACCAGCGTTACTTCACCTAGCTTTACCTACACATTTGGTGGGCCGGCAACAGCTATTATTACCGATAATGATACTGCACCGGCTAACTTGGAGCTTTCGGTAACTAAAACTGCCGATGCAACTGAAGCTGGTACAAATGGAGAGTTTACCATCAGTTTACCAGGTACAACTGCTACAGCAGCAGAAGCAATTACCGTAAATTACACACTTAACGGTTCGGCTACCAACGGTACTGACTATACCAATTTAACCGGTTCTGTAGTAATCCCGGCAGGAAGTCACGAAGTTAAAATACCAGTAACTGCCCTTGCCGATCAAAAGATTGAAGGAGCTGAAACGGTAATATTAACTTTAACAGGTGGGAAATCTACCAACTTTAACTTCACCGCTAATACAACAAATGGTAATGCTACGGTAAATATAACCGATGCAGACAATACGCCTGCAAACTTAGTACTGAGCATGAGTAAGTTAAATGATGCTGCAGAGCCTAATGCTTCAGGTCGCGTAAGTATTGCTTTGCCTACTGGTATTACAGCTAAAGAAAACATTACCATAAACTATACCGTTGCAGGTAATGCAACAGCAGGTATCGATTATGCAACACTTTCGGGTAGCATAACTTTACCAGCAGGACAAAACAGCGTAATTGTTCCTGTCAGTGTAATTGATGATCAGATTATTGAACAAACCGAAACGGTAAGGCTTAGCTTAGTTAGCGGTGGCAGCACCAGCTTTACTTATACTGCAACAGGCAACGTATCGGTAAACATCAATGATGATGACAACATTCCAGCGAACCTGGTATTGAACGTAAGTAAAACGGCTGATGCAGCAGAGCCAGCTACCAATGGGAATTTCAATATAGCATTGCCAGCAGGACTTAGTGCACCTAGCGATATAACAGTAAATTATGCAGTAACCGGAACGGCAACTGCCGGACAGGATTTCAATGCACTTTCGGGTACGGCAATTATCTCTGCAGGAAACAATAGTGTAGATATACCATTAACGGTAATCGACGATCAGCAGGTTGAAGGTATTGAGAATGTAACCTTAACAGTAACTTCTGGAACAGCAACAGGCTTAGCCTTTACCGGTGGAACTGCTGCAACTTTAGATCTTGCAGACGACGATAATATTCCTGCGAACCTGGCCATTAGCATCCGTAAAACAATAGATGCAGCAGAGCCAGCAACAAACGGAAACTTTAACATCAGTTTACCAGGTGGAATTACCGCTGGTGAGGATGTTACCGTAAACTACACCATATCTGGAACAGCTACAGCAGGAACAGATTACACGGCACTTACCGGATCAGCAGTAATTTTAGCTGGTCAGAACAGTGTAGATGTTCCGGTGGCAGTTATAGATGATAGTATCATTGAAAGAACAGAAACGGTTACGGCTGCCTTAACTGGCGCCAGTTCAACTAGCTTTCTACTTACAGCTGCGGGCAATGCAACTGTAAATGTCAAGGATAATGAAAGTCTTGCTCCGGCAAACCTTGCACTTAGTGTAAGTAAAACAACTGACGCAGTAGAACCTTCAACTAACGGTGGTTTCAATATCAGTCTTCCGGCTGGAATTACCGCAGCAGAGAACATTACGGTAAATTATGCTGTATCTGGCACTGCAACAGCAGGAACGGATTATACCGCATTAAGTGGAACAGCTGTTATCCCTGCCGGACAAAACAGTGTTGCCATAACAGTAACACCGGCAGATGATTTAGTGATTGAACCAACAGAAACCGTAACGTTAAGCCTTACAGGTGGTGCAGGAGCGGGATTAACCTTCAATGCAGCGACAGGTAGCGCAACCGCTACGGTAGATATTACCGATAACGACTCTGGCATAGCTGCCAATAGAACATTGAGAATTGTGAGAACGGCACATGGTGCTGAACCTGGAACCAATGGCGCATTTAGCATCCAGTTTCAGGCAAATACTAACATCACTTCTTCGGAAGATGTAACTGTAAACTATACAGTAACAGGTACTGCCACTCCAGGTACTGATTACACTGCCTTAAGTGGTAGTGTGGTATTGCCAGCAGGACAAAATAGTGTGCCTTTAAATGTTCAGGTGATTGATGATTGGTTCATGGAATCAACCGAAACCGTAATTGTAACCCTAACTGGTGGAACCTCTACCAACTTTGCTTTCCCTGTTTCAAGCACTCCGTCATCTGCCAGTGCAACACTTAATATTACCGATGAGGATAATACAGTTGCAAACAGGTTGGTAACACTTACTAAAACTGCTGATGCAGCAGAACCAGGTACAAATGGTAATTTCCGTGTAAGCTTACCGCCAAATATCCTTTGTCCGGTAAACATCAATGTAAATTACTTTATCAATAACAGCAGTACGGCCACTGGTGCAGGTACCGATTATCTTAGTCTGGGTGTAATAACAATTCCAGCAGGACAGAATTATGTAGATGTTCCGCTAAGGGTAGTTGATGATAAAATAATCGAACATAGCGAAACAGTAATCTTGGCGTTACAAGGTACAAGTACAGCTGGTTTTGGCTTCGGTATATCAGTTAACACAACACCAGTTACTTTGAATATTGCAGATGATGACGATAGCGCGGCTAACCGTGTGGTAAGCATCACTAAAGTAACCGATGCTACCGAGCCAGGAACTGCGGGAAGCTTCAACGTCAGCTTACCAGCAGGTATCACTTCGGTAGAAGATATTACTGTAAATTATACTACATCGGGCACAGCAACCGCCGGAGCAGATTACACTGCACTTTCGGGCACAGTAATTATTCCTGCAGGACAAAACAGTGTATCTATACCGGTAACAGTAATTGACGACAAGTTGATTGAACAAACTGAAACAGTAATTGCAACCTTAACGAGTGCAAGTTCAACAAGCTTTAGCTTCACTGCTACAGGAGATGCAACGGTAAGCCTTACCGATGATGATAACATCGCGGCTAACCGTGTGGTACGCATCACTAAAGTAACCGATGCTACCGAGCCAGGAACTGCGGGAAGCTTCAATATCAGCTTACCAGCAGGTATCACTTCGGTAGAAGATATTACTGTAAATTATACCGCATTGGGTACAGCAACCGCAGGAATAGATTACACTGCACTTTCGGGCACAGTAATTATTCCTGCAGGACAAAACAGCGTATCTATACCGGTAACAGTAATTGATGATAAATTGGTTGAACAAACTGAAACGGTAATTGCTACTTTAACCAATGCAAGTTCAACAAGCTTTAGCTTTACCGCTTCTGGCAATGCAACGGTAAATATTGCTGATGATGATAACATCTCCGTTAACCGTGTGTTGAGCATTGTTAAAACAACCGATGCTACTGAACCAGGAACAGCGGGAAGCTTTACTATCAGCTTACCAACAGGTATAACCTTAGTAGAAGATATCACTGTAAATTATACCGCATCAGGTACAGCAACAGCTGGAACTGATTATACCGCTTTAAGTGGTACAGCAATTATCCCGGCAGGACAAAATAGCGTATCTGTACCGGTAACAGTAATTGACGACAAGTTGATTGAACAAACTGAAACGGTAATTGCTACTTTAACCAATGCAAGTTCAACAAGCTTTAGCTTTACCGCTTCTGGCAATGCAACGGTAAATATTGCCGATGATGATAACATCGCCGCTAACCGTGTGTTGAACATTGTTAAAACAACCGATGCTACTGAGCCAGGAACAGCGGGAGGCTTTACTATCAGCTTACCAACAGGTATCACCTCAGTAGAAGATATCACTGTAAATTATACCGCATCAGGTACAGCAACAGCTGGAACTGATTATACCACTTTAAGTGGTACAGCAATTATCCCGGCAGGACAAAACAATGTACCTGTATCGGTAACAGTAATTGATGACAAATTGATTGAACAAACCGAAACGGTAATTGCTACTTTAACCAATGCAAGTTCAACAAGCTTTAGCTTTACCGCTTCTGGCAATGCAACGGTAAATATTGCTGATGATGATAATACGACGGCTAACCGTGTGTTGAGCATTGTTAAAACAACCGATGCTGCTGAACCAGGAACAGCTGGTAGCTTCAACATTAGCTTGCCAACAGGTATTACCTCGGTAGATGCCATTACAGTAAATTATGTTGTATCGGGTACAGCAACAGCTGGAATTGATTATACCGCTTTAAGTGGTACCGCAATTATCCCGGCAGGACAAAACAGTGTATCTGTACCGGTAGCCGTAATTGATGATAAGTGGATAGAACAAACTGAAACTGTAATTGCAACCTTAACAGGAGCAAGCTCGGCAAGCTTTAGCTTCACGGCTACAGGAAATGCAACAGTAAACATTGCTGATGATGAAAGTACTGTGATTGCTAACAGGGTATTAACAATAACGAAAGATACAGACGCTTCTGAGCCAGGTACTAATGGAGCATTCAGGATCAGTTTGCCTTCAGGCGTACTTTCTACTGAAGCCACAACTGTGCAGTATTCGGTATCGGGCACCGCAACTGCTGGAACTGATTACACCGCACTTTCGGGTACGGTAACTATCCCGGCAGGACAAAACAGCGTATTTGTACCGGTAACGGTAATTGACGATCAGTTGATTGAACAAACTGAAACGGTGGTTGCGACCCTTACCAGCGCGACTTCAGCAAGCTTTAGCTTTACCGCTACAGGAAATGCAACGGTAAATATTGCTGATAACGACAATCTGGCTGCCAATCTGGTACTGAGTATCACTAAAACAGCAGATGCAGCAGAGCCGGCAACTAACGGAAGCTTTAGCATCAACTTGCCAACAGGCTTTACCGCCACAGAACCCATCACGGTAAATTACACCGTATCCGGAACTGCAACCGCAGGAACAGACTATGCGGCACTTAGCGGATCTGTAATTATTCCCGCAGGCCAAAGTGCAGTAAGTATACCATTGATAGTAAATGATGATAACCTTTATGAAAGTACTGAAACTGTTATTTTAACGCTTACCGGAGGTAAATCAGCAAGCTTCAATTTTAGTACTTCTGGCGCTAGCGCTATGGCAACAGCTAACATTGCAGATAATGATAAAATGGACCAGGTAATTACCTTTACAGCTTTACCTGTTAAAATTTTGGGAGAGGGTACCTTAACGCTCAATGCTACAGGTGGAGCTTCAGGAAATCCGGTTACTTATATTAGTAGCAATCCGGCAGTAGCTACAATTTCTGGAAATACAGTAACCATTGTAGGAGTAGGTAATGCAGATATTATCGCTTCACAGGCGGGTAATGCTATCTATAACTCAGCAGCAGATGTAACCCAGATGTTAACCGTTATTGCAGCGCTAAACACCGCGCCAACCCTGGCAGCAATTGCCAACCAGCAGGTGTGTGTAAGCGGTACAACACAAACCATTGCATTAACCGGTATTACAGCTGGTATAGAGCAAAACCAAACCACTATTTTAAATGTAAGTACCGATAATGCTGCGCTTTTTGCAGCACTTTCGGTAACGCCGCCTACAGGCGGTAATGCCGTGCTAACCTACAGATTAAACCCTGCAGGTGGTACCGCAACTATCACTGTAACAGTGAAAGATAATGGTGGTACATTAAACGGGGGTACTGATACCTTTAGCCGCACATTTACCCTATCGGCCGCACCAATACCGCAAGTTCAGATTGTTGCCACACCGGGCACAAGTGTAAGTAAAGGGCAAACCGTTGAGTTGAAAGCAAGCGGAGCATTGAACTACAGCTGGACAACTGCTGCTGGTATAATTAGCGGTCAGAATTCGGCTACGCTTACTGTTCGTCCATCACAAACTACCACTTACACCGTAACGGGCACCAATGCTTCAGGTTGTACCAGTACTGCAACAATTACCATTACCGTAATTGAAGATTACAATTTGATTGCCAACAACGTGCTTACACCAAATGGAGATGGTAAAAATGATTTCTTTGTGATTAAGAACATCGATATGTATCCAAACAATGAGGTGCGCATATTCGACCGAGCAGGTAGAGAAGTGTACGCTAAAAAGAACTATAATAACGAATGGGATGGTACCATCAACGGCACACCGCTGGATGAAAATACCTACTACTACATTATAGAACTGGGTAACGGTGTAAAAGCGAAAAGAGGCTTTATCACAATTGTTAGAAAATTTTAATACTTCAAAACAATGAAAACGACTAATAAATATAAAAATAAAACACTCATCCAATGGTGTGTCGCCTTGCTCTTGATTGGGTTTCCATTTGCCCAGAGCAAAGCACAGCTTAATCCAATGAGTGCAGTGTATTATCAAAACCAGTACCTCACCAATCCGGCAATGGCCGGGTTACAGCAACGGCTAACCTTAAATGCGGGCATACGCAGTCAGTTTAGTACTATGCCAGGTTTACCCTTTACACAATTTGTATCGGCCGACTATGGCTTTGCGGAAAAACTTGCAGTAGGGCTACAGGTGAACAATGACCGTGCGGGACTGTTAAAGCATACCCGTGCTGCGACATCTTTTACTTATCATCTTCCGCTTGATCAGGGCAATAAACACCTGAGCTTTGGTTTGGGGTTGTCGTTTGCCGACGATGACATTAACATTGCCAACCTGCAAGGTGATGCTGACGATATTGATGTGTATAATGTAAATCAACGTAAAACTTATCTGGATGCCGATTTCGGTATGGCTTTCCGTTCAAACCGGCTGCAGGTACAAGGTGCTGTAAGCAATCTGAAGCGTTTATTGAAAAAAGACAATTACAATGCTTCAGATCAGCCTTTGTTCTTTACTGCGGTTAGCTACCAGATTCCGGCAAACTTTGCAACTATAGAGCCCAAAGTAGTTTATCGGGGTGTTAAAGGCTACGATAATTTGCTTGATGCGGGCGTGAATATCGAATTTGCTTCTCCTTCAGTAAACAAGGTAAACGTACTGGCCCTTTACCACAATGCGGGCAGCGCCACCTTCGGGATCGGGATTAACTGGAACAATAAGCTGGCCGTTAATGGCATGTACACTACCAATACAAGTGCATTAAGAGGGTACACTGCTGGCGATTACGAGCTTAATATCAGCTATAGTTTATTTGCGAAACAAAAATAAGCGCCTTTAATAACTTTCAAATCCCGGTTGCACCCAGCAGCCGGGATTTTTTGTTTTTAACCCAGCTTAGGCAATTATTCCTCCTATTTAGGAAGATTTTTACCTCGTGTTAAGCTACCTGCACTGTAAATTTGAAGCTTGCGTAGCCCAAACCGTATGCATTACAATGAGCAATGCCTAACCAGATAAATATGAAAATTTTAACATCTTCACTGTAAATGATAAAAAAGGTAAAATTAAGTTTAGTGCTGGCAATCGTTGGATTGTTGCAGGTTCAGGTCGCCACAGCACAGGATGAGTTTGATATTGTCAGGAAAAATATTGTAAACAACCTGAAAGCGCAAACTAAAACAACAACACAAGCCATAGCTGCGCTGCAGGAAAGTCAGCAAGCCGATGGCAGCTGGGCCGATATTCAGTACACCGATGATAGAATCACCCTGTGGACACCCATCAGGCATTTGCATCAGATAAAAGAATATTGTATTGCCATTAATAAGGGCTATAACCGCAAGCTCGACGAAAGAATCGTTGCTGGTTTAAACTATTGGCTAAAAGCAGCTCCTAAAAGTAAAAACTGGTGGTATAACGATATTGCTACCCCACAGGCCCTTGGCGAAATACTGATGCTGATTGATGAAGCTAAAGTTAGTTATCCAAAAACAACCAAAGATGCTTTGCTCGAATCGATGAAGAGGGGCGACCCCTATAAGCAAACCGGTGCCAATAAGCTCGATATTGCCATGCACTACCTATACAGGGCCTGTGCGTCAAAAGACGCGGTGCTGATGGATGCTGCGGTGAACCAGTTGTTTGCTTCCATAGCGTTCTCCAATCAGGAAGGTTTGCAAACCGATTATTCCTATTTCCAGCATGGCAAACAACTGTATCTGGCAGGTTATGGTGCTGTTTTCTTAACCGGCGAGTATAAAGCAGCAACAGCTGTAATGAATACCAGGTTTGCCTTAAGCAAAGAAAAGCAAAACCTGTTACATACTTATTTAACAGAAACCTTTTTGCGTGCCATAAGGGGGCGATACAGCGATTTTAACATCGAAGGCAGGAGCATTTCGCGGCCCGATATGCTGGATAAGAAAAATGCAGTTTTAGATGGATATGCCGAAAATACAGCTGCAATGCTGTCACTGGCGAAAAATATAAACTCATCTGGTGCCAGGGTTATTGATGCAGCCATCGCACGCATTGAAGAACGTCAGTCGCCTGCTTTTGGCATTAGTGCGTACCACAAACAGTTTTACCGGGCCGATTACACCCTGCACCAGCGTAAAACATACAGCTTTAACATTCGGGCAGTTTCAGCTCGGACAAGGCGTACAGAAAGTGGCAATGGCGAAAATATTTTTGGACGTTTTTTGGCTGATGGCTCGACCAATATCCAGCGTACAGGAAGCGAATATTTCAACATCATGCCTGTTTGGGAGTGGGATAAATTGCCTGGTATAACCTGTCGCGATTACTTAACAGACCAGCCTGCAGTTGTAGAGTGGGGCGAAAAAGGTAATATGGATTTTGTGGGTGGGGTTAGCGATGGGAAATACGGTTGCACGGTTTACGATATGGATTATAGCCAGGTTGCAGCAAAAAAAGCATGGTTCCTTTTCGATCGGGAAATTGTTTGTTTAGGTACTGGCATCAATAGCACAGAAGCCGAAAATATTACTACTACGCTTAACCAGTGCTGGCTGAAAGGAAAAGTAGGCTTAGCCAAAAACAAATGGTTGTTAACCGATACCGAAAAACTGGTTAATCCGGCCTGGGTTTGGCACGATAGCATTGGCTATTCTTTTTTACAAAATACTTCGGCTGTAGTAAGTACCGCAACACAAAAAGGCAGCTGGAAGCGCATTAACAAAGGCTATAGTGATGAAGAAGTAACAGGAAAAGTATTTAAACTGTTTATCGATCATGGTGCGAAACCGGCAAATGCAAGTTATGCCTATTGCGTATTGCCCAATATTGCTATGCAGGAAATGAATAGTACGATTACTTCAAATATTAAAGTGCTGGCCAATAACAACCAGATGCAGGCTGTAGCCAATAATGCTTTGCAAATGCTACAGGTTTGCTTTTATCAGCCACAAAGCCTTAGCTACAAAGAACTTAAAATAACGGTCGATCAACCTTGCCTTGTGCTGGTAAAAGCTACGAATACCAAAACGCCCGAAATATGGATTGCAGATCCATCACAGAAATTAACGGAGCTTACGGCAACCGTTCAGCTTAACAATAAGCCAGTAACCAAACGCATAATACTGCCTGATGGCGAAAGCAGGGGTAAAAGCCTGCGGGTTATTTTACCTTAAAATAGCGACGGATGCACAGATTAGCACGGATGTATTTTTGCACCATACCCACTAATGAACCAATGAACTAATTTCAATGGCTAATATTGCGTAATAAGCAGCTAATATAATTGAAAAGAAATAACTGGAAATAATTGATGTTTGAGAAATGAAATTGTGGCATGTAAGAGTTGCTGCTCAGCTATTTAAATGAATAATTTAGCCTGGTGTTTAGGTAAGAATTATAGAAAATGTTTATAAATGAATAAGTATCAAATGGTGGTTTCGAAAGTAAAACAAATTGGTTTATTACTTGGCTTCATTTTGTGCTGCAGTGCTGCAAGCGCACAGATACTGGAGCCCGCTACGAAGCCAAATGAAGCGCAACGGGAAATGATTAAACGTGGTTATGGCATGTTTATGCATTTTGGGCTCAACACTTTTGCCAATCTGGAATGGTCAGACGGAACCATTCCGGTTGATACCTATCATCCGAGTAATCTCGATCCTGATCAATGGGTGAAAACCGCTAAAGAAGCCGGTTTTCGTTACGTAGTACTGGTTACCAAACATCATGATGGCTTTTGCCTTTGGGACAGCAAATACACCACTTACGATGTCGCATCTTCGCCGGTTAAAACTGACGTGGTAAAAGCCGTTGCCGATGCCTGCAAGAAATATGGTATCAAACTTGGTTTATACTATTCGTTGTGGGATAGGCACGAACCGACTTATAAAGACAAAGACCCTAAGGTATACGTTAATTATATGCTCAATCAGCTTACCGAGCTGTTTACCAATTATGGCTCTGTTTGCGAGCTTTGGCTCGATGGTGGTTGGGACAGGCAGCCCGGCGATTGGGGAGTAGATCAGTTGTATGCATTGGTTAAAAAATACAGTCCGCAGTGTGCTATCAGTATCAACCATACCATTGTGAACGAAGAAGGAAAACGCAAATTCACCGTGCCGAGCAGCATGACGGTAGATAATAAGTACTATTTTCAATACTTCCCGAGCGATTTTCGGCTGTGGGACCCACGTTTAGCAGGTAAATTTGATAAAAAACAATATTTGCATCAGGGCAAATCCTATTATCTGCCTTTCGAGCATACCCTATGCTTAAGTTCGCGTTGGAACTGGTTTCAAAAAACAGGGGAGTTACCGGTAAGAGAACTGGACGAACTGGAAGAGTTATTTTATTGGTGTACCGATAATGATAATACCCTCGTGATTAATGTGCCACCCGATAATACCGGCAAGATCAGGGAGTATGAAGCGCTTGCTGTAATTGAACTGGGGAAAAGGCTGGGATTATCAGCTGGTAAACCCTTGCCTAAAAACGGGGAGTTTATTTCGTTAAAAAGTGCGGTAACAGCCTCGAGTGTATTTGCCGATAAGGAAAACAAATACGAAGCAGTTGCGGTAACCGATGGCAGTTTGGATAGCCGTTGGGCTGCGGCCGATACACTGGCCGAACTAACAATCGAGCTTAATCCGGCAAAACCGTTTAATAAGATCAGTATATTCGAATACAAAGACACCAAAGAATTACCAGATAATTTTTCGCAATTGCGTTTACCGCGGATCCAGGAATATGAGGTAGCGATCTTCAAAGATGAAAAATGGCAAACCATCTATTTGGGTACAGAACCAATGGGCGATTGTAAGGTAATCAGGTTGCCGCGTAATTATCAGAGCCCTAAGCTAAGATTTAAGGTTAAAAAAGCTTCTGCGCCACCTTCAATTTATGAAATTTCGGTTATAAACACCGGAAAAGGGTAATTATTGGCTTTGTGCTTATAAGCAAGTCTCTCTCTATATAATTGCTAATATAACATAATAAGCAGCTAAAATAATTGATGAAAATAAGCCGGAAATAACTGAAGTTTGGAAGACTAACCAAATAATTCCCGATGAAGTTAAGTCAGGTCTGTCCTGGCTGTAACCATTTTGCCGCACGCCCTCAAATGAGATGGGCATTGCCGGTACTATTTGGCTTTTTAGAACAATTTATTTTAAAATGATGAAGAACACAAAAAGGTTTATCATGCTTTGCCTGATGGCACTGGTTTCCATAAATGCAGCAGCAACAGGCATACAGCAAAAGGCTGCCAATGTTTTCTTGTCAGGCTTAAAACAATCAAAGCCCATTGTCATTTTAGCCGATGGGATCCAGGCAAATGCGGCAACTGTTTTGGTTAACCGCATCTGGAAGGGTAAGTTATGTGCACTTTCCGTAAAAAATACTTCCCGGCAAGCGCTTAGCATTCGCGAAGTAGTGGTTTTCGACTTCAATCATGGCCTTAGTGGTAATACGCCTATTTACGGCGAAAGTTTCCAAAAGCTGGGCCAAATAGGGGGGACATTGGCTAAACCCGAAGATTGGGGCTCCTATTCAGATCGTGCCCATTACAAAATACCCGAGCCCGAGGGTTTGCGTACCGCTTACGGGATGCTTACTTTGCAACCTCAGCAAGGCAACAGGCTATTAGTGGCTACCACTTCCTGCAACCGCTTTATTTCCCGTTTCTCATTTGATGCAAAACGCCTTCGCATATCAATGGATTGCGAAAATCTGGTATTAAAACCCGGCGAAACTTGGAATCTCGAGGAGTTTATTGCTCTTTCAGGCCCGGAAAGGGAAAAGCTTTACGATCAGCTTACCCGGGCGATTGCAGTACATCATCCTAAACTGGAGTTTAAACCTATACCCATGGGCTGGTGCTCGTGGTTATGTTTCGGACCAAAAGTTACGGCCAAAAACGTTTCCGATAATACCGGATGGATTGCTAAAAATTTACCTGAATTAAAATATGTACAGATTGACGATGGTTACCAACCCTGGATGGGCGATTGGCTGGAAGCAGGCGATGCTTTCGGTGGTGGCGTAGCAGACGTTTTAAAAGAGATAAAAGATAAAAAGCTCGAGCCAGCCATTTGGGTAGCACCTTTTATCGCCAGTCCGCAATCCAGGTTGTTTAAAGAACATCCCGATTGGATGGTGAGAGACGAATCGGGCAAACCCATGCGCTCCGATAAAGTAGGCTTTGGTGGCTGGCGTCAGGGACCATGGTATGCGCTTGATGGTACGCATCCCGAAGTGCAGCAATATTTTACAGAATTGTTTAAAACCATGCGTGAAAAATGGGGTTGTACCTATTTTAAATTAGATGCCAACTACTGGGGAGCTATTCACGGTGGCGTGCATTACGATAAATCTGCTACCCGTATCGAAGCCTATCGCCGTGGTATGGAAGCCATCCGTAAAGGAGCTGGCGATGCTTTCCTGCTGGGCTGTAATCACCCGATTTGGGCCTCGTTGGGCTTAGTTCATGGTTCGCGCAGTTCTATGGACATTTCGCACAGTTGGGATTCTTTTAAAAGCATTGGCAAAGAAAACCTGTTAAGAAGCTGGCAAAATGGCCGCTTCTGGTGGAACGATCCGGATTGTGTATTGCTAACAAGCGGTGGTTCTAATGGGGTAATGGATAATGCCGGTAATTTTACGGCCGATAAAAATGCAAAGCCTGCAATCCCCGAAAACGAGTTTCTTTTTCACGCAGCAAGTATATATGCCACTGGAGGATTGTTGTTAAGCGGTGATGATTTGCCAACCATTAGCCCCGAGCATCTGGAAATTTTAAAGAAACTGATTCCGCCAACAGGCGTGGCTGCACGTTTCGAAAATGAAAAGTTCGAAGTAGGAACCACAACACTAAAAGGCGAAACGGTTTTTTCGGTGTTTAACTGGGACAATAACCCTGTAAAACGTACGGTAAAATTACCAGCAGGAAAATACAAGCTTACCAATAAATTTACCGGCAAACTTATTGGCGTGTTCCAAAGAGAATATGTAATTAATGAGATGCAGGCAAAAAGTGGTTTGTTAATAACTGCTGTAAAGGTGGCCAATTAAAAACACGTGGATAATTTGAACAAAGTAATGCTGCCCAATAACCGTTATACTCCGGTTAAATTGAAATAATGAGGGTTGCCACCTAACTGTGGGACAAGGATTTTACAGACGAGCGTGGAATAATTGTGTAGTTTTAAAAAATAACACCAATTAAACCTGAGTTAAAACAATGAAAAAAATAACGCTGTCATTATTTTGTGCCCTGATGAGTTTCGGCGCATTTTCGCAGAAAACCATTATCAAATACCTCTCCGGAACGGATAAAGACCATACCGTAAACTGGGATTTCTATTGCACTGAAGGCAGAAAAAGCGGCATGTGGACCAAAATTGCAGTCCCCTCTAACTGGGAACAGCAAGGCTTTGGAGCCTATAATTACGGCCACGATAAAATCAAAAATAAAGAACAGGGGCAATACAAACATGAATTTTTTGCCGATGGTGTAACTGGTAAAAAGGTATTCATTGTTTTTGAAGGTTCGATGACCGATACCAAAGTGATGATTAATGGCCGGCAGGCTGGCCCTGTACACGAGGGCAGTTTTTATAGCTTTAAATACGATATTACAGATTTGGTAAAACCAAATGCCCAAAACCTGCTCGAAGTAACTGTCGACAAGCAATCGGCCAACCCCTCTGTAAATAAGGCCGAGCGGAGTGGCGATTTTTGGATATTCGGCGGGATTTACCGCCCGGTTTATCTCGAAATAGTACCGCAAACCTTTATCGAAAGGCTGGCCGTAAACGCAAGGGCCGATGGAGCTTTTCAGCTGCATGTATTCGCACAAAATTTAAAGCAAGGCGAACAAATTGAAGCCCAGGTGGAAAAACTAAACGGCGAAAAACTGGGTAAGCCTTTCACAGCTAAGGCAAGTGCAACCGGTGATGGTTATGTGTTGCAGGCTAATTTTAACAAACCCCTGTTGTGGAGTGCCGAATTTCCCAACCGCTATCAGGTAGTGGTTAGCATCAAAAATGAAAAGGGTATTGTTCACCAGGTTAATCAAAAGTTTGGTTTTCGTACGGTAGAACTGCGGGCAAAAGATGGGCTGTATGTTAATGGAGTGCGGGTTTTGATGAAAGGCAGTAACCGCCATAGTTTTTGGCCCGAAACCGGTCGTACACTGAGCCATGGGGTGCATGTACTGGATGTACAGTTGATGAAGGACATGAATATGAATGCGGTGCGCATGTCGCACTATCCGCCTGACCGCGATTTCCTTGAAGTATGCGATTCGCTGGGTTTGTACGTGATAGATGAGCTTACCGGCTGGCAGGCTAATTACGACACCGAAACAGGTAAAAAACTGGTTAAAGAGCTGGTTGTACACGATGTAAGCCATCCATCCATTCTGTTTTGGGCCAATGGTAACGAAGGAGGCTTTAACCGCGATCTGGATAATCAGTATGCTTTATACGATCCGCAAAACCGAACCGTTATCCATCCATGGGAGAAATTTAATGGTACCGATACCAAGCATTACCCCGATTATAAAGGGATGGAAAGAAGAACCGCCACTGGCGAAGAAGTCTTTTTTCCAACCGAGTTTATGCATGCTTTGTACGATGGTGGGGCAGGAGCCGCACTCGATGATTTCTGGACAGAAATGTTAAAACACCCGCATGGAGGTGGTGGTTTTATCTGGGCCTTTTTAGATGAATCAATCATTCGTACAGATAAAAATAATACCTATGATGGAGATGGTAATCATGCGCCCGATGGTATTGTAGGGCCGCACCGTGAAAAAGAGGGCAGTTATTATACCATCAAAGAAATCTGGTCGCCGGTATACATTAATCCACAAGCCCTTAAAGCAGGTTTCGATGGTAAAATACCAGTCGAAAACCGCTATGCTTTTACTAACCTCAATCAGTGTACATTTAAGTGGAAACTGGTTAAGTTCCCCTCAGCAACTGCTAAAACTACAGCAGCGTTGGTAAGTGCAGCAGGCACATTAAAGCCCTTAAACCTTAAGCCAGCTGAAAAGGGCGTTTTAAGTTTGCCTTTACCTGCAACCTGGGCCAAAAACGATGCCTTATGCCTTAGCGCTTATGGTCCCGATAAAAAAGAACTTTTTACCTGGAGTTGGGCCATTTCCGCTCCGGCAGCTTTTGTACCTAAAACGAGCAGCGCCGCGGTTAAATCAAATATCAAATTAACGCAAACCGATGCCACGCTGAGTATTAATTGCGATGGAATCCGTTACGATTTTGATAAAACAACCGGCTATATCCAAAAAGTGGTTAAACCAACAGGCACGGTTTCGTTATCGGGCGGGCCTGTTTTGGCTGGGGTAAATACCCAACTCAAGCAGTTTACGCATCAGGCGGTTAAAGGCCAGTATATTGTTGAGGCCGATTACACCGGCGATGCTGCTTTGCATGTAAAATGGACTTTTACTTCCGGTCAACCTATTAAACTGGAATATGAGTATAGCCAGCAAGGCGATGTGAGCTTTATGGGCATCACTTTCAATTACCCTGAAGAAAAAGTTACCGGAATGAAATGGTTGGGACGAGGACCGTACCGCGTTTGGAAAAACAGGTTGAAAGGTCAGCAATTTGGTGTTTGGCATAAAGATTACAACAATACCATAACTGGCGAAAGCTGGAAGTATCCCGAGTTTAAAGGCTATCATGCCGAAGTAAACTGGGTAACAATCGAAAATCGCGAAGCACCATTTACCGTTTATGCCGCGAATAAAAATACATACCTGCAAATGTTTAAGCCAGCACGCGAAGCCGCTGCACTGACCAATAATAATGTAGAGCCTACTTTTCCTGAAGGGAACATTGGTTTTTTAAATGCCATTAGTCCAATCGGAACCAAGTTCCAATCGGCAAAAGTTATGGGGCCGCAAAGCGAACTAAACCATGCCAATGGCGAAAAGATCAGTGGTAAGCTATGGTTCGATTTCAGGTCAAAAAAATAAAACAAAATCATACTAAAAGAGATTATTGCTTAAAAATAAAGCCTGAAACCGCAAGATTTCAGGCTTTATTTTTACTCCCGATACAGATCGCTCAGGTTTTATATTCCCCAGTTTTTGTTCGGCTTTGGTCCCATTCGCAAGATCAGTTTCCCGCCCTTCAATAATTCGCTTGCCGGAAATTTAAAAGACTGCAAAGGCTTTCCATTTAGGGTCGCTTTTTGTACATATTTATTGTCGCGCGATACATCAGAAGCCTCAATTGTAAATGATTTTCCACGGCCATACTGCTCACCCAGATCAATGGTTACCGATGGGAAAATAGGACTGGCAATTTCATAAACCGGTTCGGTACTGCAACCTCCGTCTGTTTGGAATAAGCCCAAAGCCGCCATTACAAACCAGGCACTCATTTGACCCTGATCCTCGTCCCCCAGGTAAGCATTGGCTAAATCGCTGCCATAATACCTGTCGATAATTGCTCTGCTCCAATGTTGTGTTAGCCAGGGTTTTTGCACCCAGTTAAACAAAAAGGCAAAATGCATCGATTGTTGGTTACCCTGAATTACCGGATAATCCCAGTACTGATCGCCCGGTGCATTGAAACGCAGCTTGTTACTTTCCGTAAAGCCCCATGAGAGGCGTTCCACAAATTTATCTGCTCCGATCTCTTTCGCTAATCCCGGTATATCCTGTGGTACAAAATAAGTGAGCTGCCAGGCGTTACCTTCTACATAATGGTGGTTAGCTCCCGATTTGAATGGGTCGAAATCCGGTGCCCAGCTACCGTCAGATTTACGCATCCGGGCATAGCCCGTTTCCTTGTCAATTGCATTACGCCAATAGTTTCCCCTCAGGGCAAATTCTTTTTCATCTTCTTTTTTGCCCAGGGCCCGCGCAAATTGCGAAACCGTCCAGTCGTCGTAAGCATATTCTAAGGTGTTTGAAAACCTTCCAAGGTCGTAAGGTACGAAATGGTATTTTAGGTAGGGAATCAGGTCACGGTTACCCGCATAACCGAGCCCCACCTTTTGCGATGGGGTAGTTTGCATTTTCTTCATTGCTTCAAATGCTTTATTGGCATCGAAATCGCGTATGCCCATTTGATAGGCGCTCACCATTAACGGAATTTCATGCTCGGCAACCATTACCGGTACATAATTCATGCCTGCAGGTCCTTTGGCCAGCCAGCCATTGGTATCGTACATGGCCAGCTGCGATTTTACCCATTTAGAAGACCACTCAGGTGTAACCAGGTTCCAGAATTGGTTCAGGTTCCAGAAGGTATTCCAGAAAGCATCGCAGCCCAGAGCCAGCGAATTCGGGTCTTTAAGTTTCTGTACTTTTTGAAAGGCATCTACCCAGCTGCCATCCAGATCACTCCAGGTATTCCGGCTGGCCAGTGCCCTGTACATATTGGTATAAAAACGTATTTTCTCTCTCCGGTCGTTAGATTGAACAGCCACGCGGCCAATCAGCTTGTTCCAGGTATCACGTTGTCCGTTTCTTACTTTATCAAAACTCCATCCATAGGGTTCTGTAATTTCCTGTTTCAGGTTATCCGAAGCATTTTCAATGCTCACCATCGAAATACCCGTACGCACTTGCACCACCTGGTTTGTTCTGGTATCGAACTCTACATAAGCGCCTGCATCTTTCACTTCCCCGGTATTTACCAGGTCTTTACTGCCCAGGCTATCGTTCTGCCAGGTTCCGAATTTCTTGATGGGCTGATCGAATTCAATTACGAAATGAAGCTGGTAATCCTGGTTTACATCGCCCGACCAGGCACCGGGCGTAAACTGTCTCGATACCCCTTCTATCCGCCTGTCGCTTACCTTTTTCAGGCTTACATTTTTTAGTGTATAAGCATATTCGGAGGGTATCTGTAAATCGATCATCACCCTCGAATCGGTCGCTTTCGGGTAGGTATAACGTTGAAAACCACAGCGCGTAGTAGCAGTTAACTCGGCTTTAACCTTGTAGTCGCTCAACATTACTTTATAATAACCCAAAGGCGCTTCTTCGGTTGCCTTGTCAATCTGCGAGCGGTAGCCTTCGTCGGTACTCCGCTCATCACCGGTTTTGATTTTCAAAGGGCCGTTTACCGGCAGCATACCTAAACCGGCCATGGTCCATTCGTGAATGTGGCTAAATACACCCACACTCTCAAAACTGGGCTCATAACCAGCCTGCCAGCCGTTATTCTGGTTGTCGGGACTTAATTTTACCATGCTAAAAGGCATCCATGGGCCAGGAGCAATCATCCAGCGTGAATGAGCGGTGCCCATACGGGTATCAACATAATCTGCGGGGGTAAACAGGCGTTGTGCCGATCGTTTTACTATGCCACTTTCCAGCAATACTCCATCACTGTAAATTTCATATTTACTTTGTTTAGTTACTGAAACAGCAGGCATGGGTACTTCGAACTGGTATCTTGCACTATCCAGCCGCTCGCGGAATACCTCACTGCCATCCAGCTTTACCGTTAGCACAGGTTTGCCTGAAATCAGGTGTGCATCGACCAATAATGGCTGGATATTTTTTCCCTGTTCGTTAAGCTGATAACCGGCAGGTTTTACATTGCGCAAAAACACATTTTTATTGCTGATCAACTTTGCTGAAGCCGGGCCTTCCAGTCTCACCTGATCGAACACCAGCCACGATCCCTCCAGGGTAGTCATCAAAATCTCGTTACCGCCCTTACGCAATTGTTTTGCTTCAAGCGGAATTTCTACTTTATATTCATGTGCTTCGGTTAAATCACCTTCAAAAGATTTGTTGGCCGCCCGCTTAGGCAACTGTTTTACATACGAAACACCATTGATGGTAAGTTTAAACAGGGGAGGTAATGTGCCCTGGTAACCAATTAGGTCCATGACAAATTTCCAGCCCGCTCCGGCAGGCTGCTGCTGCAGGCCAAATAAAATATTGGCATGATGTGTTCTCAAACCAGAAGTTCCACCTGTGCCTCCCCAGGCATCTTTAGGGCCAGGCAATATATACGCCCAGTCCTGCTCAGGCTTGGAAACGCCAATCACGTAAAATTTATCTTCCCAGCCAAAATCTTTCTCCAGAAAATGCTTATAGCCCGATGGGGCCAGTGCCAATTCGGTCGATTTGTTATCTGCATTACCGATTTGCCATAAGGTGGTTTGTGCGCTTGCCGTACCGCTGAGGCACAACAATAAAAAGGTTAGCAATCTGTTCAGGTGCAATTTTCTCTTATTCATTCGTGTTTGCATTTTTTGAGCTGCTGTATTGTTCGTTTGATCAGGTGATAATCTTGATGATTTTAGCAATAACAGCTACTATTAGTTTGTGTGTACATATTGAAGAATAAAGATAGTTAGAATTTAATTTCTTTATTGATAAAATTAAAAATAGTAGCTTTTTTTACAACTAAGCATACGTGTGCGTAGTGAAAACGATTGTGTATGTATGTACAATTGTAGTTTTGTAAAGCACTTTATTTACTGAAAAAGAACCTTAGCCATGCCAATATGAGTACTGTTATTCTATCTTTATATATCATAAAAATGAAGAACGTTTAGTGAGACCACACACCCGTTCTTATAAGAGCCAATTGAACCGTAACATATTTGTCCTGCATTGGAAAAAGATGCGAACTAATGGCACTTGTTTAGCTGAGAGTTAATGTTTGCAGAAAAATTTGGATAAACTTTTGAAAAGAGCTGATTAATAGTTTTTTTAACTAAACTCATTATGAAAGGGGCACTGATTTGGCTTTGTTGAATATTAAAAGCTTAAAACTTCTCGCCGGAAACCAGGTCATGTAGTTCGAAATTTTCAAATGAGCCGATTCCTGCAAACCTGATTTTAATACCCATAAACTTTCCAATGGGCATTTTATAACTTGTTTTTAAGGCTACTTTATCGTTAACAAATAGGGTTACTTTCCGGTCAGTAATCCGGAGCCTGATTTTTTTGCCTGTGCTAAGGTCATGACCTAGCATTCTCAGGTCATCCTGGCTGCCCTCTTTTTTCACCTCAGAAAATTTCAATGAGCTCCATACCACACATTCTGGTTTGATCAGGTTGATATAGTGATAATTGTTTTCTCCTAAAACACTAATATCTGCCTGCGAGCATCGAACACCTGGACGGGGTGATGATGATTTGATGTAAACGTTCATTTCGAAATTATCAGCACTTATTCCGGTTGGTTTTACATTTGCGAACGAAGCGAAAAATGTTTTGGTGGTATCTACACCTGCCCGATACAAATCCAGGGAGCTTACCGATATTTTATCGCCATGCTGAATAAGGAAATGATTGACTGGATACACGCGGGTAGTATCGTGCTCAACCGATGTTGTCAGGTCCCAGCCTTTTGTTTGTAGATATACGCTAGTGCTATCAATTGCTTTGTTTTGGCAATAGAGTACCGGGAAATATCTACCTGGAGACTCATAATAATGATTGGCAAGGCTGTCGTTAAAAACTTTTTTCCGGCCTGTCAAATCAGCAAAGTCAATTCTATAATCTGAAAAATGTATTCTACCTTTTAATCTTGATTGGAGTTTAAAAAGGGCAGAATGTGGGCTTTGCCCATTGGGGTTCAGGCAGATCAACCTGACATCATTTGCCCCCGGAGTACTGTTTTTATAAACCCAAAAACTTATTGCAACAAGGCTAAAGCACAATACAAAAATGATGGTAAGCTGATACCGTCTCCTTCGCGAAATCTTTTCAGGATAGGCTATTACCTGAGGTTCAATATTAATATTGCTTTTTTCTAAAGTCAGCGAATTTATCCTTTCAAAATCCTGCCAGTCATGGTAATCGATAAATTGTGCCAGCGCATCACGTGTTGCTTTCTGTGGATAGTACCGTATTGAAGTTTTAACCTTTCCAAATATTCGCTTTAGCGTATTTTCACCCAGGTGTACTTTGGTTTTTCGGTATAAAAGCCCGCTAAGTTTAATGTAGTCGCTATTCTTCCAGGAAGCGATATCCTTATTTTCTATCTGTTCAGCAATTTTTTGGCAACAGATATCCAGATTTCGAAAGAATATAATATTCTCCGCCTGTAAGGATTCTTCCTTCATTTTATTGGGACGCTTGTAAAGTTATATCTTGATTAGTAAAGTTGCTTGGTTAGTTTGCCACTAGGATGGCGAAGCATAAAAATACAGAAAATGGCTGCATATTAAAATAAATTATCTTATTTTAAATAAGAGCTGCCTGTTCTGTTCTACAGGTTTTGAGAAACC
Source organism: Pedobacter ghigonis (assembly GCF_903166585.1). Lineage (GTDB taxonomy): Bacteria > Bacteroidota > Bacteroidia > Sphingobacteriales > Sphingobacteriaceae > Pedobacter > Pedobacter ghigonis. Next base: position 539,166 of record NZ_CAESCM010000001.1, on the reverse strand, counting down.
AATTTCAAATCTTTTCCTCATAATTTAGCTGTTCAGGAAAATTCCAGGACTATTTCTGTCAGATTCTTACCTCATTAAAGTTTTTATTGCTGGCCTACGGCCCTTTAAGGTTATCCATTATAGTTTTTTTTCGTTGTTTAACTCGTTGTTTATTAGCTATTTATCTTGTATTAAATACTGGCTGTTCTTTGGTCAAGGGGGTTTGATGTTTTTCATTCAGACAGCCCATAATTTTATGTTCAGTTGGTATCACAAACACCCAACAGGATCAACAAACTATTTAAAACTAACCAAATTGTAAATGAAAAAGGATGTATTACTATTCTTGATGCTGGTCTGTATGTATTGTACAGCGAATGCACAAACCAGACTCGTTTCGGGTAAAGTTATCGATGCGGCTACAAAGGAAAGCCTGATAGGGGTTACCATTACCATTCCGGGAACAAAAACAGGCACCACCACTGACACGAATGGACTGTTTAGTCTAAGTGTTCCTTCAGGCTCAGATAAGCTATTTGTGAGCTATGTTGGTTATCAGGAACAAACCGTTTCAATCATAGGAGCAAATCTTACCATTGGTTTAGCGGCCAATGCCAAAAATCTCAATGATGTTGTAGTGGTAGGCTATGGTACGCAGAAAAAGAAAGATTTAACAGGCTCTATTACCAGTATAAGCGCCAAAGATGTAGGTGGCAGGCAAACCCTGCAGATATCTGAAGCTTTGCAGGGAAGTGTACCTGGTTTATCTGCTACAAGAACTAGCGGAGCACCGGGTAGCAGTTCTACCATATTAATCAGGGGGATAACGACCATTGGTACCAATAGTCCGCTGGTGATTATTGATGGAGTGCCCGGTAATATTGATAATGTAAATCCGAATGATGTAGAGAACATTACGGTATTAAAAGATGCTGCATCGGCAGCCATATATGGCTCCCGCGGGGCTGCCGGGGTAATATTGGTAACTACGAAAAGAGGCTTAAACGGTCAAAGTAATTTCGAATACAACTATGAGTACGGTGCCCAAAAAGCAACAGCCTTACCTCAATATGTTGGAGTTGTAGATTACATGAAGTATATCAACGAGCAGGTTACTAATGATGGTGGAAGTAGTGGGCCATATCCCCAGGCAACAATCGATAATTATTTAACTAATAATGCTTTAGATCCGGATAAATTTCCAAATACCGATTGGCAAAAAGCTATTTTAACAAACAACACTGCCCCACGCGAGCGCCATGGTTTGGTTTTTACTACAGGTACCGATAAAATTAAATCCAAAGCATCGTTTGATTATAGCAAGGCAGGTGCTTTTTACGATGGCCGAAATTTTAACAGGTACTTGTTCCGCATCAATAACGATTTTAAAATAAGTGAAAAATTTAATGCCAACCTGGATGTTAATTTCAGTAGAACAACCAATAATGCAAATGGCAGTGAATTAAATGGTTATAACCCAATTTACGAATCGCGGATTATGCCTCCCATTTATGACGATGTTTATGGCAATGGCGATTTGGCTTTTGGTAAAGACGGAAGAAATCCGGTTGCCCAGATTCAAAAAGGGGGCTTTCAGCAAAATCGTGCCAATCAGCTGGGCGGGCGGATGGCTTTAAACTATAAGCCAGTTAAGGGTTTAACTTTAACAGCATTGGTTGCCCCGACTTTCGACTTTAACAAAGGCAAAAACTTTTCAAAACAAATAAAATTTAACAATCCCGATGGTACGCTAAGTACGGTTGTCAACCAGGCCCGAACCGTTTTAACTGAAGGGAGAACAGAGAATTTTACGATAAACGGGCAGCTACTTGCCAATTACACCAAAACTATAGCCGATAATCACAACCTCGATGTATTGGTTGGTTACGAAGAAAATTATAGAAATACCGAAAGTTTAGGTGCATCAAGATCAGGATTTTCTTTAACCGATTTTCCATATCTAAATACAGGTAGCACAGAGTTGAGAGATAATAACGGCAATTCAAATGAATCAGGCCTTCATTCCTTTTTTGGCCGCTTACAATACAATTTTAAGAATAAATACTATTTACAGGGCAATATCCGCTCCGATCAGTCTTCCCGTTTTGCAGCGCAGTTCCGCACTGCTGTTTATCCTTCAATTTCGGGTGGATGGGCAATAAGTGAAGAAAGTTTTATGAAAGATATTAAGTGGTTATCTTTTTTAAAAGTAAGAGGGGGCTGGGGGCAAGCGGGTAACGAGCGCTTACTGGATCGGAATAATAATCCTGCCTATTACCCCTATCAGGCAACTTTAGATTTTACCAACGCCTTATTTTATCAAAATGGGGTAGTGGTACCTTTAAGTGGTGCTGGCCAGCAGGTATATGCTGTAGAAAACATTAGCTGGGAAACCAGTCAGACAACCGATTTTGGTTTAGATGCTGCTTTTCTAAATAACCGGCTTACCATGTCGGCATCCTATTATCAAAAGAAAACATTCGATATTTTATTGCCTTTGGATATTCCACTTTATATAGGCTACGATAAACCCAATCAAAATGCGGGTACCCTGAATGTTAAAGGCTTTGAACTGGAGTTAAACTGGAAAGATAAGATCGGCGAATTCAATTACAGCATTGGTGCAAATTTATCTGATGCCAAATCAAAAATCGGCGATTTAAAAGGTACACAGTTTCTTGGCGATCAGATCATTAGAACGGGAAGTGAGTACAACGAATGGTTTGGTTATAAATATAGTGGCATTTTCCAGAATGCAGCAGAAGTTGCCGCCGGACCCGTTGCCAATACGAATACAAAACCAGGTGATTTTAGGTATATAGATACCAATAATGATGGCAAAATAACGCCTGATGACAGGGTATTACTGGGGGGTACTTTACCAAGATACCAATATGGCGGAAACATCAGGGCCGATTACAAGGGATTCGATTTTAGCCTGGCTTTTCAGGGTATAGGTAAAAAACTAAGCCGTTTAAACAGCGAAGCAATCAGGCCTTTTGCCGAAGCTTTTGGCAATGTACCGCAAGATATTGTTGGGAAATTCTGGAGTTTGAACAATACGCCTGAGCAAAACTTAGCCGCCTTTTATCCAAGGCTGTCCAATACCTCGGGGGGTAATAATTATGCATTGTCTGATCACTATTTAATCAGTGGTTCATATTTCAGGTTAAAGAATATTACCCTCGGTTACAGCCTAAAAGATGAATGGGTTAAAAAGATTGGCATTAAAGGCTTAAGGATTTACGTTTCAGGGAACGATCTGTTTTCTGCCAGCAAATTTCCGAAATATTTAGATCCCGAGGGCGGCGACTATGCTTACCCAATCGTCTCAACCATATTGGCGGGGGCAAGTATCAGGTTCTAAGTTAATTAACCGGACAAATAAACGATGATGGCTTCATCATAATTGAAAAATAAATTATATAAAGATGAAAAAGATATATTTTTTCCTTTTAGCAATATTTGGCTTAACCGCCTGTAATAAGCTCGATTTAAATCCACTGTCAGAAGCAGCAACTGGTACTTTTTATTCGAACCAAACCGAGCTTGAACTTGCCGTAAACGATCTTTACCGATTGGATTTCTGGCAGAACGACAGTGAATTGTACAGTGATAACGAATGGCACAGGGGCCAGTTAACCAATGCCGTTATAGGTGGCACCATGACGGCTGAAGATGGTACGGTAAGCAATTACTGGTTAACAAGTTATAAAGCCATTGCCAGGGCAAATTCTTTTATTGCCAATAAGGACAGAGCTGCGGGAAGTACGCCGGCAGCGGTAATTTTAAAGCTCGAGGCCGAAATGAGATTGATCAGGGCCTACCAATACGCTAAACTGATTGCGCACTTTGGCGATGTTCCCTTTCTTACAGATCCCATAGAGTTATCAGCAGCATACGGTATAAAAAGGACCGCCAAAAGCGAAATTTTAAAATTTATTTATACAGAATTGGATTTTGCAGCTCAAAATCTCCCAGCCAGTTATACCGCATCCAGTGTTAAAAGGCTAACCAAAGGCGCGGCTTTAGCCATTAAGGCAAGAACGGCCTTGTACATGGGCGACTATGCAATTGCCCGCGATGCTGCAAAGGGAGTAATGGACTTAGCTACAGCTGGCACTTATGCCTTAAACCCAAATTTTGCCCAGTTATTCTTAAAGGCAGGCGAAAGCAGCAAAGAGTTGATTGTCAGCGTGCCGAGAGAGCAGGCGCAGAATGTATCAAGCTCGGCTGCATACGTTCAGGATAATATATCTAGAAATGCAGGCGGTTTTGGTGCCCAGCTGCCTACAAGGGAAATTGTTGATGCATACGAATGTACCGATGGAAAGCCAGTTAATGAATCACCGTTATACAATCCCCTCGATCCCTTCAAAAACAGAGACCCACGTTTAACCGCCACGGTAGTTGAATTTAATACCTATTGGTTGGGCTACAATTATAGCCCCCATCCAGATTCTTTACAGGTTTGGAGCAATAAACTGGCCCGGAAAGTAACCAATAACGACACCCGCAGGGTAGCAGTGAATGCAAGTTTTACCGGTTTCCTTTGGAAAAAAGGAATTGATCAAACCTGGGCCGACCGTTTAACAGAAGATAATGATGCCATCATTATCCGTTATGCCGAAATGTTATTAACCTATGCAGAATCGAAAATAGAATTAGGCGAAACTGATGTTGCCGTTTTAGATGCCATTAACCAGGTTAGGGCAAGGGCTTACGGCGTTACAGCAGCACAAACAACTTTGTACCCGGCAGTGGTAACTACCGATGTAACCGAACTGAGAAAAATTGTACGCAGAGAAAGGCGGGTAGAATTTGTAAGAGAAGGTTTACGGTACATGGATCTGATCAGGTGGAAATTAGCAGAAAAAGCTTTAAGAACACCGGTAATCGGTTTACCCGATCCGGCCAATCAAAACCGCGCGAAATGGCCTTTTCCAGGAAAAACACCAATTGATGCAGATGGAATTGCAGATTACTCGGGTTTTGGCGCTGATGTGAAAATCCTTGTGAACAGAAGTTTTGATAAAAGCAAGCAGTATCTGTGGCCAATTCCTGCGGTAGAAAGGCGGGTAAATAACAACATCACTCAAAATCCAAATTATTAACATAAGGTGGCCGGAAGAAAACCTTCCGGCCTTTTAATCCAGCACATGAAAAGAAACCTCATATTAAAATTAAGCGCTATAGTCAGTTCGGCTATTTTTACTGCCCACTTTGCCCAGGCTCAAACAACAAAACATTTACAGGTAAGTGGCGTTTATCCACACCTGGCTACTTTTAACGAGGGTTGGGAAAAGCAAAACTGGTTAAAAAGCAGTAGTAAAAGCTATGGTGATGGTGGCGAAAATGGCATTGGTGCCATTACGCCCTGGGCCGGCCAGCTTTGGATGGTAACCTACTCTCCACATATGCCAAAGGGAAGTTCTGATAAGCTTTATAGCATTGATAAGGATATGAATGTTACCATTCATCCCGAAAGTATTGGCGGTACACCCGCTAACAGGATGATTCATAAAGAATCAAACCAATTGATTACCAGTAATTACTTTATTGATAGAGCAGGGAAGATCAGGACCATCCCGTTTTCAGTTATGCCTGGCAGGATGACCGCTACGGCGCGCCACCTTACCGATCCGGTAAACAAGGTTTATTTTTACGACATGGAAGGCATGCTCTACGAAGTGGATGTAAACACGCTAGCCGTAAATAAATTGTTTAACAAACCTGTGCCAGGCTGGCATGGTAAAGGTGCTTATACAGCACAAAATCAGTTGGTAGTGGCCAACAATGGTGAAGAAGCTGTATTTAAATTGAGCAAAGACATGCTTGCGGCAGGTGATTTGCCAAAAAATGATGAGGAAAAAGGTGTTTTAGCTAGTTGGGATGGCAAAACATGGAAAATTATTGAGCGGCGCCAGTTTACCGATGTAACCGGTCCAGAGGGGATTTACGGTTCGCCAAATGATAAAACCCCACTCTGGAGTATTGGCTGGGACAAACGTTCGGTAATGCTTAAATTATTAGATAAGGGGCAATGGTACACCTACCGCTTACCTAAAGCCGCACATACTTACGATCATAGAGGCGGCTGGTATACCGAATGGCCACGTATCCGTGAAGTTGGTAATGGTAAAATGCTGATGGATATGCATGGCATGATGTACGATTTTCCTAAAAGCTTTTCGAGGAACAATAGTGGTGGTATTCTGCCAATAAATAGTCATTTACGCTACATACCTGATTTTTGTAGCTGGAATAATCAGATTGTGATCGCTACCGATGAAACCACGGTGCTGGAAAACCCATTGGCCGGAAGGGCGCAATCTAACCTCTGGTTTGGGCAGTTTGCCGATTTAAAAACCTGGGGTGCGCCAACCGGTTGGGGTGGCCCCTGGGAGAATGACGATGTAAAAGCTAACGTTGCATCCGATGCTTTTTTAGTAAATGGTTTCAATCAAAAAGTATTACACCTTAAAGCCAGTAAAGCGGTTGCGGTAACCTTGCAGATCGATAAAGCCGGAAACAACAAGTGGGAAGATTATAAAACCATTAAGCTTGGGGCGAATGTTTACCAGTATTTTATATTTCCAGCCGATTTTAAAGCCACCTGGATCCGTTTTAAAACCAATGCAGATTGTAATGCTACAGCATTTATCCATTTTACAGGCGAGCCCCGGGCAAAGCAGGAAAACTTGTTTAAAGCACTGGCCAACATCACAGATAAAGAAGCCATTCAGGCCAATATTATCCGACCTGCAAATTTTAACAAGAACCTGCAGGTACTAAACACAAACGGAAATAAATATTCGGAAATTGATGAGAGACTCACTGTAGCAGCAAACGCGGCTGATAGTACCAGCCAGATGCTCCGTTTAGGTGCCTTTAAAAAAGGATATACTGTTGATGATGCTTCGGTAATTGTGACCGATAAAACCGGCACTTTTCGCATACCAAAAGGATCGGCTGAGTATGAAACTTTCGCCTACAGGGACCGCAGGGAAATTGAATCGGAAAGGTTTATGCTGAATATTACTGGCAGCTTTTATGAGGTAGGCCGCGAAAGCGGATTTATTGCCTTGCGCCCCGTAACTACACACCATAAGAAAATAGTCGATTTCTGTACCTGGAGAGGATTATTGGTATTAAGCGGTACGAAAAAAGATGCGCAGCCAGACGGTCAATATTTTGGTAATGCAGCCAATGGCCTTTGGTACGGTGGGGTAGATGACCTGTGGAAAATGGGCAAAGCTGTAGGAACAGGTAGTGTGTGGAAGAACACACAGGTAAAAGCCGGAGAGGTTTCGCTTCCCTATTTAATGACCGGCTACGATCAGAAGAAAGTTTCGATTACTGCAGATCAGGACGTAAATATTACCCTTCAGGTAGATTTCGATCTGACCGGTTTTCACAAGTACAAGACATTTAGTGTTGCAGCGGGTAAAACTGTAACCTACGAATTTCCAAAAGGGTTTAGTGCCCATTGGGTGAGGGTATTAGCCGATAAGAACTGCCTGTCCACAGTTACTTTTATCTATCAGTAAGTTATGGAAAGAACTGAAGAAAAAGGCATCTGGCAGCACCTGTTCGGTACAGTGGTTATCGTGGCGGCCCTGGGCTATTTTGTAGATATTTACGATCTACTGTTATTTGGTATTGTGAGGATCCCGAGCCTGGTAGATCTCGGATTAGACGAGAACGCACAATCCATTCAGGGAGCCAGCATACTGAACTGGCAGATGAGTGGGTTGCTCTTGGGGGGCATACTCTGGGGGATCCTGGGCGATAAGAAGGGGCGGCTTTCCGTGCTCTTTGGTTCGATTGTTACCTATTCCATTGCCAATTTCGCCTGCGGATTTGTTCAGGATGTAACAGTATATAAAGCCCTTCGTTTTATCGCCGGAATAGGTTTGGCCGGCGAGCTGGGAGCAGGCATAACATTGGTTTCGGAGAGCCTGCCTAAAAAGCTCAGGGGGATAGGTGCCTCAGTAGTTGCAGGCGTTGGGCTACTTGGAGCAGTTGCAGCCTACTTTACTGTAGAACTGTTTAGCTGGCGATATGCCTATTTTACAGGCGGTGGTTTAGGGGTACTTTTACTCTTTTTGAGGGTAGGAGTTTTCGAATCGGGCATGTTTACCCAGATCTCGGATAAAGCACAAATCCGCAAAGGAAGTTTCATGTTGTTCTTTACCAACCCCCGCCGTTTAAAACTATACGCAAAGTGTATCGGCATTGGACTACCCACCTGGTATGTTATAGGCATTCTGGCTACTTTCAGCAACGAGTTTGCAAAGGCCATGGGCGTAACAGAACCAGTTAAACCCGGCTTGGCAGTAATGTGGTGTTACATTGGTCTGGCAGTAGGCGATTTGCTGAGTGGCGTACTTAGTTACCTGCTGGCCTCAAGAAAAAAAGCAGTAACTATTCTGATGGTTTTTACCCTGATCGGAACCATTGTTTACCTCTATGCCGGAATTGAGAACCCTACAGGTATATATCTCATGTGTTTATGGCTGGGCTTTGGAATAGGCTACTGGGCCATGTTTGTAACCATTGGTGCCGAACAGTTTGGTACAAACCTCAGGGCAACAGCCGCCACAACCATACCGAACATGGTGAGGGGAACAGTTGTATTGATGACAACTTTTTATGCCTGGCTAAAACCCGATTTGCTGGCCTTACATTCAGCTGCAATAATAGGTGTAATCTGTTTTGGGATAGGGATTTATTGTATTCTCACCATTCCCGAAACGCATGATAGAGAGCTTAATTTTATTGAGCAGGATTAAACTGTTTAAATGAGATAGGAATTAGTGGATTGGTTGTAATGCCAGGTGGGAGGATTCCCGTCTGGCATTTTGTTTATTTAATTTTGCTTGTTTTTATGTGGTAAATATCATAAGTTGTTGATTTGTAGCTGTATAAGCTAAAATGTAAATTTAATAGGTTAACCACCCTTATTTTATATTTTTGTATACAATTGTTTAGTCTTTATAAATAACTTTGCAGGCTGTTGGTGAAAATGTTGTGATTTAATCATTCTTTAAAAAATAATAGAAAATATTTAAATGGATGCCAATGCTTTGCGTGCTAGTAATCAGTTTGCTTTCGATGCTCTTGATCTTTGCTGTCAGAAAATCATCGAAAAAATGGGCGGCAAGTCTATTGAAGATTGGCGATTAGCTGATTACAACACTTTGAGCAGCCAGTTGGGTAGCCAAACCAAAGTTTATCTGAGCATCAATACTTTAAAAAGATTATTTGGACAGCTAAAAACCCCCGAACGTTATTTCCCGCAAAAAGCCACCAGAGATGCCCTGGCGCAGTTTGTTGGCTATCGCGACTGGCATGAGTTTGAGCTTATAAATGAAGTAGGCAAGCGTGTTGAATTAAAATACACAAAAGCCGTTGAAATTAAAGCAGTAACCGAAAAGCCCAATAACTACAAAAAAATAACATACGCTGCTTTTGCAGTTGCGATTTTAGCACTGGTTGTTATTAGTCACCTGTTAATTACAAAAAGAGACGAAGTTATGCCGCTAAGCGCTCAGCTGGTTTGTGAAAATCCTTTCGGAAGTGTTCCGCATACGGCAGTATTTAAGTTAAAAGCTGGTGCTCACTTAAATAAAACTTTTCAAATCAATTTTATGGACGAGGCTACCGAATCATCGATCAGTGGGAAAAAAGAGGTTGCCAAGTTTTTTAGAAATCCGGGGGTAGTTTACGCAACGTTAATGTTCAATAAAAAACCGCTTGATACGGTTGCCATATTTATGCAAACCAAAGGTTGGGTTGCCAACTCAGGCAACGATACTTCGAGGGCCTTTCCGATAGCAGGCCTCAAACCCTTAAACCCCAAAAATATTTACGTTTCAAAAGAACAGCTCGATTCTGCTGGCTTAGCTACTAATAAGCCATTTTTGGTTGGTTTTAGTAATATTAAGCCTTCTGGTATCAGCGGCGATAATTTTTCATTTAAATGTCGCGTTTTTGCTGAACAGAGCAGACCAGGCACACAATGTGTAGAGACCACAATTATTATCCTCGGAGAAAAACACCGCCACCTTTTAACGCTCAACAGGCGCAATTGTGTTGCCTTCTCTCAATATAAGTTTTCCGAAAAAAGAGTTGTCGGATCGGAGCAATTTCTAGGTTCGCTGGCATTTGATCCGGTAAATGGGGGAGATATCGAAATCCGTGTGGTAAATAAACGCGCTTCAGTAATCCTTAACGGAAGAAAATCACTTGATGTTAGCTACCAGCAATCTATAGGTAAGGTAATGGGCATTAAGATCTTGTTCAGTGGCATTGGTAAGGCCATATCGCCTACATTAGCAGATTTATCTACCAGTGAAATTTTCTAACCGGGCTTTCCTTGCGGCTGGTTTAGCTACAGTTGCTTATTATCCATTTTGAGCTTTGTTTTAGTCTTAATTATTTAACTGTCAATATTTTAACTGTACATTATTTTGTCTGTTGATTTGTACGGTTAAACCTTTCTTTCCTTTCATTTTCGAGCTAACTTAGGATTAACAATACCGCAGTGATTTTATCTTGCATAACACTGCGGTACAAAAAACAACAAAACAATATGTTCTGGCCAGAATAGATTGAGAAACTGTTTGAAAAGTGAATCAAAAAATCACATGGCTATCAGGTGGGTGGAGACATTCAACTCTGGCGAGTGTTTTGGGTGTTGTCTTCACCGCCCACTTGATATTTCACAGAAATTTAATCAGTTGCTGAATTCATTAAAAAACCTAAATCTAAAAATGAAAAGAACCACAACCCTTTTAACTTTATTAAGTTTATTCGTTCTTTTTGCATTATCGTGCAAAAAGGCAGAAATTATTCCGGATGGGAATAGCGGAACAGACACCTTTAACGGGCCAAAGAAACAGGCAACAACCAACATCATTACCCATACCCGGAACCTGGCCGTAGTTTATTTTATTCCTTCCGATCTGGATACCTTACCCAATTGGAAGAAACGGCTCAGTGATGTGATGCTTTATGCACAAGACTGGTATCGGACTGCCATGAACAATGCAGGTTATGGATATAAAACTTTTGGCTTAAAACAAGATGGCACAACTGGAAATGCCGAAATTGTAATGATAAGAGGAGCAAATCCAAAAGCCAGTTATGGAACCAGTGCTACGGCCTATACCACCGAAATTAATAGTTATTTTGCCTCACACCCTGGTTTAAAAACAAGTAACCATGTTTTGATTTTGGTACCTGCTTTTGGGTATGATAACAATAGCACAGAAGGGCCACAGCCTCTGGAAGGCGTACAACCCTTTTACGGATACGGGAGGTATTGCTTCGCAAACGATAATCCCTACATGGATATGGCATTGAAGGGAGTAGTGAACCCCGGACGTAATAATTTCGCCAAATGGGTAGGAGGTATGATGCACGAGCTCGGACATGCCTTTAATGCACCACACGATAGGCAGTGGGTATCGCAAAATACCTATTCAAACGGAACCAATCCGAATTACAATATGGCCATGATGTGGTTAAGTAATTATTACTTAGGTATCAGGCCCTGTTTCTTAACCGATGCAGAAGCCGCTACCTTTAATAACTGCGAGGTTTTTAATAACGATATTAAAACTTACTACGGCACAGTAACCTCAAAAATAAACCGGATTTACGCCACTTATGATACCGGTCAGGCCGCTATCATTGTTTCGGGTAAATACACCAGTAATGGTACGGTTAGTAAAATCCTATACTACAACGATCCCAATGTAAATAATGAGGGTACTGGCACGAATAAAGATTATAATGCCATTACTTGGGCAACTGCACCAATAGGAACCGATAGCTTTCGGGTGGTGATACCCATAGCCGAACTGGAGGTGAAAACAAATAATATTCCATACGAGCTAAAAGTGAAACTCGTTCATGATAACGGTACAATTAACGAAACCATTTACGCTTATACTTTTCTCAATTCGCTTCCGGTTCTCGATTTTTCATACCGTACAGAATTGCCGAAAACCGGATGGTCGGTAGCAGGATTTAGCTCGCAGGAAACAGCTGCGGCTGGTAAAGCTATCGATGTAATTGATGGCTCGGTTGCAACCTTCTGGCATTCGCGGTGGTCATCTAATGCGGCTATTTATCCGCATTTTGTTACCATCGATCTTGGTTCATCAAAAACAGTAAATGGCGGTCTTTCGCTTACCCAGCGTGCAGGTGCCAGCAGGGCCATTAAAGATTTCGAATTACTCATCAGCGGTGATGGGACTAATTTCACAAGTGTTTTCAATAAGCAGGCCGCTAATAACGACGGAACCCAATACTTTGGTTTTAGTTCGCCCAAAACATTCCGCTATTTTAAAATTATTGCCAGTAACTCGTGGGATGGTACCCAAAACGCAGCACTGGCAGAGCTTGGCCTTTACTAAGGCGCATTTTACATTAACACTGTTAATCGTGTAACAAACCAAAGCCCAAACCTGTTCAGGTTTGGGCTTTGTTCAATTAAGCTGTAAATGCTTTAAAACGGTGCTTGATAGTTTAATTTTCAATTTCAGTTCCATCAAGCTTAAACTGGTAAGGCCACTGATCAAATTGCTTAGCCCTGTTTTCAAGTTTAGCATGCTGTTTGGGGGCGCCCATAACAACGAGCCAAAGGTATTTGGTGTTTTTAGGCGTCGTAAATGAAGCATCGTTGCTATTTTCATCCAGTACTTTGCCATAAGTGCGTTTTCCTTGGTTACTGTATGCTACAAAACCATATTTCCATCCTGCCTGTTCTGGATGCGGGCAATAAAAGCCGGTAGCACCAGCAATTCCTTTAAACTGCAAACGGATTGGTTTGCCATTGGCAGGCACTTTTAGCTTGATGGCATTATAACCATAATTTTCAGGGCAGTTTTCGGCCGCAACCTGGTACCAGCCATTATCCATAGCCTGTAGCCTGGTGTGGTGCTGGTTTGCATACTGATTGGCAATTTTTTCTACCCTTTTAAGATCCCAGGTTACAAAGCGCCTGGCGGCATCAAAAGCTTCAACATTAAACTGATCCTGAGTAGTCTGGGTAATCCGTTTATATGTTTGTACAGGATCTTCTCCTTTTTTTACCTGGTTGAGCAACTTGCCATAAAACTGTTTGCCATGCCTTTGTGCCCAATATTCAAGCATAAAAGGAGCGTGGTATTGATTTTCGGGATGTAAAAAGGCATGATAAGTATTGTTTAGAAAAGCCTTTAAATGAAAGTTCTCGAAAGTGAGCCAATCGGGGTAAACCTGCCACAACAGGTATTGGGCGCCCATTTCGTTTATTGATCCGTTAAAGCCAGTGTTGCTGTTGTCGCAATTGGCGATAAACTGGAAAACATGCCCCAGTTCGTGCGCCAGAACGCCATAAGGTTCGGTGTTTATGCGCACGGCAGGCGACCACAGAATACCAACTTTGTTTTCTTCTCCCCAGCCGTAAGCGGTAGAATTATCGCCTCCGGTAATAAAAAACAAAACCTTGTACTTATCGCTAATGGATTGGCCTTTCTTTAGCACTTTCAGCTCATCAACATAATAATTGTAGTAGCGCTCCAGCTCAGTGAGCATTTTGCTGATGTTAAATCTTTTGCGTTCGTTCGTGTTCTGCATCGGATCATCGCCATACTCTTTAGCCCAGTAAATCGCAAAATTTGCCGATTGTGCGCTCCTTTTATTGCTGTACTCGCTTAGGTTGTTACTGAAATCATTATTCTCTGGAACCGTCGAAATTTTTTTGGGTAGGTACACCTCTTTTACCGGATCGGCGTAAGCAATTACCTGCACACTTAGCGCCAGAAAGAGTATTATGCTTGATATTTTTGTGATAAGGGATAATTTAGTATTCATGGTGAAAGTTCTTGTCATTTTGAAGCCGTAACTTTTAAAACTACGCTTGTTCTGTAGCTATTTACCTCCGGGTTAAAACCGATGGTCATTAGAAAATCGCCCGAATATACCTGCTCCTTATCGATAGGGGATTTGGTGTTGGGGTAGAGGTTAATCTCTTCTATTTTGTACTTTTTAGCAGGGTCTAAGCCTTTTAATTTAATGGGCAAAATAACGCCGTTGGTAAACAGGGTAGCCACATAATAATTGAAGACAACCGCCTGGTCTTTATTGTCGTTAACATAGGCGATAGATGCAATCTTATTTTCGTAAGGATCCTGCAGACGGTACTGTTGTCCGTGCCAAACAATATCTTTAAAACTATTGTAATTTTGAACAGCATGCTGGCTGAAAAGGAGATCGTTTTTGCTAAGCTCGTTTACGCGTACATCGTAGCCCAGTTTACCCATCATGGCCACATCAGTTTTAAATTTAATGGGTTGCTTGCCCATGTCGGTAATGTGGTTATCCACCGCTATTGACGGGAAATAATACGAATATTCCCATTGGATAAAAATACGGTCGTAAGCATTGGTGTTATCGCTGGGCCAAAATTCGGTAAAGTATTTCAGCGCGGCATAATCAACCCGAGATCCACCTCCGGCACAAAGCATCATTGGCGTTTTCGGATATTTCTTTCTGATCCTTTCCAATACGCTGTTCAATCCGCGCATATATTCCAGGTAAAAGTGATCCTGATTTTTTAAGGTAGGGGAGTTGGCATTGTAGATGAGCGAATTGCAATCCCATTTAATAAAAGCAAGTTCAGGCACTTCTTTAAAAAGGTCTTCTACGGTTTGATATACAAAGTCCTGAACTTTAGGGTTGCTTAAATCGAGCACCAGCTGATTGCGCATGTAATATTCCTTTCGTTCGGGCTGTCTGACAATCCAATCGGGATGGTTTTCGTACAATTCACTTTTAGGGTTAACCATTTCGGGTTCAATCCAGATACCAAATTTTACCCCACTGGCAGTAGCTTCTTTACCCAGGGCACTGATTCCGTTTTTCAGTTTCTGCTTGTTATACTGCCAGTCACCCAGGCCCGAGGTTGAACCGTTACGCGGATATTTATTGCCAAACCAGCCATCGTCCAGCAAGAAAACATCTACGCCCAGTTTTTTGGTGTCTTTGGTTAGCTCATTTAATTTCTCATCGTTGAAATCGAAATAAGTGGTTTCCCAGTTGTTTAAAATGGTCGACCGTTCGCCTTTACCATCGGCCAGCTGATAATTGCGGGCCCAGTTCTGCAGGTTACGGCTGGCCTCGCCCTTTCCGTTCGAAGCGTAGGTATACACAAAGCGTGGGGTGATGAAATTTTCGCCTGCTTTAAGTGTATAATTCGAAGAGAAGTTATTGATCCCTGCGGTAACGCGCACATAATATTCGTCGAATGTTTCGTATTCGAGTTTAAAATTACCGGTCCACTCTAGCGATCCAGCTATTACTTCGCCCAGATCTTCGGTAGCAGGCTGATCGATGGAAAGCATAAATGATGACGAATGGAGCAGGTTGGTACGGGTTCCCAGCTTCGAATCGATGGTTTTAATGCCGTGTAAAAGTTGCTGTTCTTCCGATCGCATTTCGCGCGTAGCACCGCTATAATGACTTTTCAGAAAGAATTTTTTTCCGCTTAGGGTTAGGTTGGCCGAAGCATATTTGTTTAAAACGACACTGCCTTTCTCCCTATGGGTGATTTCGGCCCATTGTTCAATTACATTTTCGTTGTAATAGGCCAGGTATTTTAAAGTAACGCTGAAATTGTATTTCGGGTCTTTCAGTATCACACTCGTCAGCTTCCGGTTCTGATCCAGTTGCTCCGTTTTAACATCGCTAAATGCAAGTACGGTGGATTTATTGCCATCGGCATGGGTAACGCTCAGGGCTGGCTCGAGCAGGTTGAGTGCGCCCGAAGCAATATAGGCTTCGCGTTTATTCAACAGATCATCCGATCCGGGTTTATATTTATCTAGCTTTTGAATAGCCGGATATTCGCTGCTATTTGCCAGTTTTTTACCCAGATAGGTCGAAAGCAATGCCTGGTCCTGATCAGTCTCTAAAATCAGTACGTTACTCCTAGTCGCAATTTCAATGGTTTTTTGCGCATAACTCATTAATCCTGTAGCCATGAATAGTGCAAACAGGGTAAAATATTTTTTGGTCATTATCGGTTTTTAGGTGATTAAATATTTAATAGTTTTTACAAAAATATCCCTAACAAAATTGAATAGCTGGCTAAACGGAGATACAAAGCGTGAACAATATTCTGTATGGATAACCAATTGTAGTTTAATGTTTTATTGAAAGTGTTTCTTGTTTATGGATAACTTGTTTTCTACAATTAATACCGTATTATGGCTCTTTTTTAGCTGTTTTAATGCCGATTTGCCTGCTTAAACGAAGCATGAATCTCCAATTATGCGATTATAGAAAAAAATAATGAGGCCTGTAACGATTAGGGCTGCATTTGCGAAAATGAAGTTATATTGAGATAATAAATTGCTATGTTGAAGTACTTCGTCTGCCTTTTTGGGCATTGAGCCAATTCATGTAATTCTGGCGTTAGATTTATACCACTGTATAGCTTATTGTGGTGTGTTTGGCGAAAACGATAAGCGCAGGGCTGAGCCGCTGATGTACTTGCAGGAGGCTTTTTTGGGGGTATTAAAATTTAGCTAAATTTTTGTATTGGGCTAAGCCCAATACAAAAAAATGCGATTAGTATCCGGTATTTTGTACCAATTGTTTATTCCGGTCTACTTCTGCCTGCGAAAAAGGCAACACGTTGTTCTTTTCGCCAAACTTTAGCGGAACGCCTGCAGGATTTTTTAGCGGAGCCAGTTTAGCTTCCATTAAATTCCTTCTTTTTAGGTCGAAATAACGATGGCCTTCTAAAGCAAGCTCGATTCGTCTTTCGTGAAGAATAAAATCTCTCAGCTTATCTTTAGTATTGTACACCGTTTGATCAACAGCAGGCATTTTTACACTTGTCCTGTCTCTTATATCGTTTAAAGCTTTATAAACAGATGCATCTGGGCCGCTTTCTTCATTTTTAGCCTCTGCGTACATGAGTAATACATCGGCATAACGGATGTGGATGATATTCTGATCGGTTAAAGGAGTCTTGGTTCGGTCGAAGGGTAATTTCGAAAGGTCTACATATTTCTTTTGAGAGTAAGTGGTAAGCAGGGGATCTGATTCGTTAAAAACCGATCCATCCGGATTGATATACTTTTCTGTAGGTACTTTTATCGTAAACTTTAAACGCGGGTCTCTGTTGGTGTAAGGATCGGCCGCATTATAGCCCGAGCCAGCCTCGCCTATCATTTTCCCATTGCTCATCTCGTATTCATCAACCAGGTTTTGGTAAGGGGCAATACTACCGTACCAGCCCAGCTCTACCAATACACCCTCTCCGTCTTGCGGATTATTAGGCGCAAGGTATTTAGTAGAAAACATGATCTCGGGGTTATTAATCTGTGTAGCGGTAAGAAAAAGCTTATCATAACCACCCTGGTACAGCTGGAATTTTCCTCCTGTAATTACATCGTTCGAAAATTTAGCGGCCTGTGCCCAGTTTTGCTGAAATAAATAAACCCTGGCTTTTAGTGCCTGGGCACTACCCTTTACCGCATGGCCTGAATAGGCACCATCGGGTAAATTGGCAATAGCAAAGTCTAATTCCTGGTGTACAAAGGTTAAAACATCTTCTTTTGTGCTTTTGGCTATTTTACCTTCATCAACCGTTTTTGGAGCGGTTTTATAAAGTACTACGCCGCCATAAGCCTGTACCAAATCAAAATAAAACATAGCCCTTAAAAAGCGGGCCTCAGCTTTATATCCATTTTTAGCGGCTTCGCTGCTGGGCGCCTTGTCAATATTATCCAAAAAGAAATTACAGCTGGCAATGCCTGCGTAAGGCGTATCGTAAAATGCACCAGGTATATTGGTTGGATTAACTATGCCCTGGGTTAAATTGCCGAAGCCGAAAAAAGTATGCCGGTCTAAAGCGTTGTCCGAATAGGTATCTAACCACAATTTTCTAGCACCATAAAAGCCAGCCTGTAATTTCCGGTAAACCCCGGTAAGGCCCATTTGGGCATCTGCATCACTTTTCCAGAATGTTTCGCTTGAAATGGCTGCCGTAGGATTTTTATCGAGAAAATCTTTTTTACAGGAAGTTAACATCCCCATAATTATTAAAACAGCCAAGCTTATCTTGTTATATTTTGTTTTCATTTCTATATCATTTAAAATGACCTAATACTTAACTTTTAGCCCTATGGTATAAATCCTGATCTGCGGAAATTGCGCAAATCTTCCTGATCCGGCTCTCTCAGGATCATTGCCTTCATACTTGGTCCAGGTAATCAGATTATCTCCCGAAGTATAAACCGTTACCCCGCTCGATCCGATTTTCTTGGATATATTATCAGGTAAGGTGTAAGAGAGGTATAAATTCTTCAGGCGTAAATAAGAAGCATCCTGTAAAAAATAGGTAGAGTTGTAACCGGCTACACCTGCATATCCGGTAAGGTAAACTGCTGGTATGGTATTGCTCGGGTTAGTTGGTGTCCATGCGTTAAGAAATTTGGTTGGCGGAGCTGAACCTTGCATAAATGGTTCGTAACCCCATTGGCTTACGTTAACTTTCTGCCCCTCTACACCCTGAAAAAATGCGCTCAGGTTAAATCCTTTCCATCCTGCATTTAAACTAAACGAATACGTATAATCGGGAAAGCTGCTGATGCGGATCCTGTCTTCAGGCCCAACAGTGCCATTTCCACTTACATCTCTTATTTTCAGGTCGCCAGGTTTTAGCACACCCGAGTTCGGTTGTTTAGGCGAGCTGTCTATCTCTTGCTGACTTTGAAATACCCCGATCCAATCGTAAACAAAGAAATTGTTAAACGGTTGGCCCACTTCAAACGTTCCGAGTGTTTCAGTAATTACTTTGGTTACTTTGTTTCTGTAGCGGTGAAAAATGAAATTGGCACCGTAGGTAAAGTCGCCAATGCGGTTCTGGTGCCTCAGTTCAATTTCTATACCTTTATTCACCATGGCACCGGCATTTACTGTTGGTGCTGCAAGTCCGAAACTGGTAGGAAGATCGGTACGGGTGGCCAAAATATCGGTTGTATTCTTTCTATAATAGTTAATGGTTGCACCAAATAAACCTTTATACAAATCGAACTCCAGACCTATATCTCTAACCGATGTTTTTTCCCAGCGTAAATTCTTTTCTACCAGTCTGGTAAGTTGCACACCAGAGCTTAAGCTCGAAAACGGATATGTAGTGAGCGAAAGAATATCCTGATATGGATAGTAGTTTAAATTTCCATTGGTTACAATTTCCTGGTTACCCAGTACACCATAAGATGCTCTTATTTTTAAGTTATCGATCCATGAAAAGTTATCTTTAATAAAGCTTTCTTCAGATATTTTCCAGGCAGCCGATCCTCCACCAAAAGTTCCCCAGCGGTATCTTTCATCTACTCTTGATGTTCCGTCATGCCTGATGTTACCTTCTAAAATATACTTTTCCTTATAGTTGTAATTTACCCTGCCAAACAGCGATTGAAGCGCCCATTCAAATGAATTACCACCTAATGTTTGATTAAGCGGCGAGCTTCCATCCAGCTCCATAATGGTGCTGTTAGGAAAATCGAACCTGCCGCCACTCAGGTTGGTACTTCGGTTATCTTGCTGTTCGTATCCAGCTAATACACCAAAATTATGGTTGTTGGCAAAAACTTTATTGTAATTTAATGTACTGTAAAAAGTTTTGGTAATGTTCCTTGCTGAGCTTTGCTGAAGACCGGCAAAGTTTGAATTACCGTTACCTACCTCCTGATAAACACCAGCTGCATTGGGCTGATAGGCAAATGAAGGGCTTCTAAACTGGCGGTTTCTGAAATCCTGGTTAAAGAAGGTAATTGCACCTTTTGAAAGCCAGTTTAATCCTTTAATAATATTGATATCAATATAGCCCTGTGCATTTACGTTGTAGTTTTTTGTAAACTGAGAGCCTGTATTGTACACTTCTTCGGGTGTACGGTTTGTTCCTCCGCTCGATACGTAATCGCGGGTAGCTATTCTGCCGCTTCCATCGGGTAAAAATGGCTTAAAAGTAGGGGCAGCAGCATAGGCCAATAACAACAAATCATCGTTCACTAACCATGGTGCCTTTAAATCCTGAAAAGACATGTTAATGTTAGCGCCTATTTTTACCCTCGAATGTACCTGAGTAGAGAAATCAAGTAAGCCATTGTACCTTTTATACAAATAGCCTTTGGTAATGCTGTTTTGATCGAGGTAATTCAATGAAACATTGTAGGTGCTTTTAGTGGTACCGCCCGAAAAACCCAGGTTATGGTTATGGATAGGACCTTTTCCTAAAATATATTCAAGCCAGTTAAAATTAGGGTATTGTTCATTGTTTGGATTGTTTCTGTAAGCATCTATCTGGGCCTGTGTATATTGCGCTGGCTGGCCGCTCCTGGCTTTGGCCTGGTTATACATTTCCATATAGGTAACCGAATTGGTAATCAGATCAGGCATTCTGGTCGCCTCGCTGATACCATAACTGCCATTATACTCAATAACATCAGTACCCAGTTTGCCTTTTTTGGTGGTTACCAATATTACGCCGTTAGCTGCCCGGGCACCATAAATAGAGGCCGAAGAAGCATCTTTTAATACCGTTACATTTTCTACATCCTGTGGAGAAAGGTTATTAATCGAGCCTATAATTCCATCAACCAATACAAGAGGTGCCGAAGAGGCACCATAGGAGCCTAGGCCACGTAGCCTGAAACTGCCATTATCTCTGCCGGGCTCACCGGTTGGCTGTACAATGTCAAGTCCGCTGATCCGCCCCTGTAATAAATTTGCAATGCTGGGCACCGGTCGTTCTGTAATGGTTTTGCCCGAAACTGAGCTCACTGAACCAGAAAGGTTGATTTTTTTTTGTGTGCCATATCCTACAACCACAAACTCATCCAGGTTAGCCGACATTTCTTTGAGTGTGATGCTGATAAATGTACGGTTGTTAACTGCCACCGTTTGCGTTTCAAAACCTATGGCTGATATGGTAATTTCATTTTCTCCTGTAGCAAGTGTCAGGCTAAAATTGCCGTCAACATCTGTTGATACTCCCCGTTTTGTTCCCTTAATCAGGATATTTACATTTGGAATGGGCTTACCATTCACATCTATAATTTTACCCTTGATATCTATTTTTTCTGATTTTTCTATTATCCGCTCGGGCAGCACTTTCTGCCTGCTCAGAATAATTGATTTTTGCTTTATCTCAAAATCGAGCTTTTGATCTTTTAGGATAATTTTTAACGCCTCATTTATAGGTGTCTTCTCTAAATTAACCGATATTACTGCCGCCCTGTTTACAATCGAAGATTCGTAGAGCACAACATATCCTGTTTGTTTTCTAATTTGTGAGAAAATGTTCCGCAGATTTTTATTTGTCTCTTTCAGCGTTACATATTGGGCAAAGGTAGAGGCCCTTATCTGCAGGATAAAGGTTGCCAGAATGACTAGAGTCAGTTTCATAATACGCAATGTGCGTTTAAATGTAATATCTTGAATACCACACTTAAACAGATGGATAGATTTCATAAATTTGTTTGTTTTGGTTGATTTACGAATGCCTTCTCATCGTCGAAAATTTGCAGGCAATCGTGTCTTAAACGATAAAATAATTCCATTTTAGGTTGTCATCAAAACATCCAGTCAGTCCTGATTTGGTTCAGGGCTGATTGTTATAAACAGGTTCTTTTGGATATCTTGAATGACCAGGTTTAATAAGCTTATTTCATAACGATTATTCTCCTTTCTTCAATTTTTAGGTGTATATTTTTTGTTGATTCCAAAATTTCCAATACTGTAGATACATTTTCGTACCTGGAAACACCACCGCTATATAATTTATCCTTATCCACATCTTTTGCATATTCAATATCCAGATTATACCATCTCGATATCCGGCGCATAATGCTTTCCAGAGGTTCGTCCTCAAAAAGAAAAACGCCATCCTTCCATGCTACAGCATCGTCTGCATTTACATTACTCAGGGTAAACTTTCCGCCTTTATCAAGTGCTGCCTGCTGATCTGGTTTTAACAAATGACTTACCGATCCTTGTTTAACTTTTACGCTTCCTTCCAACAGGGTAGTTGTGGTTGCAGGTTCGTCGGCATAGCTGTTAATATTAAAATGAGTGCCGAGAACTTCCACTTCCTGGTTGGCTGTGCTTACAACAAAAGGATGTGATTTATCCTTAAAAACTTCGAAATACGCTTCTCCCTTTAATTGAACCCTGCGTATGCCCTTATCAATAAGATTAGTTGAGTAGGTAATACTCGATGCTGCATTAAGCCAGACTTTTGACTTATCGGGTAAAATAAGCAAATAGGTTTCGCCACGTGCAGTTGAAAGCGTGTTAATCGAATTTTTTTTAGCACTCCCATTGGCAGTAGGTGCAAATTGATAAGCCAGCTCTCCGTTTTGCATTTTAGTAATGCTTACACCGGTTTCTTTGGCTATTTCGCCATTTATTGCATCGCTTAGTTTAATCTTTTGTCCGTTTGCCAGTGTTAATGTGGCTCCCGTTTTGCCGGGAACTATATTTTTTACCGTAGCCGTTTCTTTTCTGGCAGGAGGGGTGTTTGTTTTATAATAGCTGATACCAATACTGATTACTATAAAGGCGAGTGCAGCGGCAATAGAGAGGCGTGGCCATAAACGTTTTTCACGGTGTAAAGGTAAAGCACTTGAAAGGGCATTCATCTGATTTTGCAGCTCTTTTTCGCTTAAGGTAAATTCTGGAAATTCACCAAAGTCTATCCACCTTTCTACCTGCTCTTTTTCGAACTGGCTACAGTTACCCGACTTGTATTTCTCAAGGAGTTGCTTTGCGTAATGTTGATCCATCTACTAATTATATTTGGCTGTTATTAGTAGTTAGTCAGTTATGAAGCAACTTAGGGTTAGTCGTTTTTGAAAAAAAATTAAAGTAAAAAAACAATGCTTAGCATAGAGCCCAGTTTCATCTTTAATCTTTTGAGTGATTGGTACATATGGGCTTTAACGGTTTCCTCAGAAAGATTGAGTAGTTCTGCAATCTGTTTCCGGTTGTAACCGTTTTTACGGCTCATTTCAAATACTTTACGCATTTGTGCCGGTAGCGCATTAATTTCCCTATTAATGAGGGTTTCGAGTTCATGGTGCCGTACCACATGATCGGTAACGTCCTTTTCGCTCGATAGATATAGGGTGAAACTATCTAAATAACGTGCAGAAACATGCTTATGGGCAATGGCATTGGCTACTTTGTTTCTCATAGCGGCATGCAGGTAAGTAGATAATGAATGCTCGATTACCAGGTTTTCGTGATTTAGCCACAAGGAAAGAAATACTTCATGAACGATATCCCATACTTCTTCTTTTTCTCCCAGTCTGCGAAAAGCAAAAAGGTATAACAATCTTTTATAACGGTTGTAAATTTCGGTGTATGCCATACGGTCTCCTTCACGCAACATCTGAGCGAGTAGTTGGTCTGTGTATGTATTATACTTGGTCATTAACTCGGTTATATCAATATAATTGGATAAAAAAACAGCATGATGCACCAATTCAGGGATGGGATAACGGCTGGTTCGTATGCGGTTAAACCGCTTTTGGTAGTTTCAGGATTTATATTTGGTTGTACATGTTTTATATTGCTTCGCGGCAATAGTATTAAATCAGTGGAATAAACTGACCTACAGTGCAATTAAATGATAAAGTTAGAATTAAAATTAAATTAAATTGGCAAATTATTACCTGTTATTGGTAAAAATGTTTTAGCTAAGGCGATGCGATTTCTGCAAACTTACGGCATTTTCCCAAGGCAGATTTCTACAGTTCTTTGGATTTTAAATCCATATATGGTATTGTTTATTTAAGATTGAGGTTGAAAGACGGGATTGCAAATTCCGATTAACTGGAATCGACAAGGCTTGTGGGATTGGAGCAGTTGTAACAAAGAGAAAATGCAGAAGTGGTACTCGTATTTAGTGAGGTTGATCTATATAGAGTGAACGTTGCCCACCCTATATAGATCAACCTTAAAGATAGTGAATAAATGTTTAAACATTTATTCCACGCCACCCCCTAGTGAGCGGTAGAGGTCGATTATGGCATTGAACTGATCGCGTTTGATTTCTGTTCTTTCCAGTTCGTTCTGTAAACTGTTGTTTTGTGCTACAAGTACTTCCAGATATGTTGCCATTCCACTCTTGAAAAGTAGCATCGCATCACGACCTGCTTTGTCGAGCGCAGTCCTTTTTTCGTCTACAAGCAACGAACGTTCTTCTGCATATTTCGATTTCGCCAATGCATCCGATACCTCGCCAACGGCTGTCATTACCGAAAGCCTGAACTGCTCTGCCGATTTCTGTTGTTCGAGCTGCGCAATTTCGTAGGCCGTTCTCAATTCCTTTTTGCGGAAGATCGGCTGGGCAATATTACCGGCAAAATTTCTTGCCAGTGAACCGGGAAGATCAAACCAGTTGTTGAACTTAAATGAATTCATGCCAACAGAAGGGCTAAGGCTGAATGCCGGAAACATGGCTGCTTTAGCCAGGCCTGTATTGGCATTTGCGGCCATTACCGCATATTCGGCAGCTTTAACATCTGGCCTGCGGGCAAGCAAATTTGCCGGTACACCTGTAGGGAACAATCTGGTGCGGCTTAATTTGGCCCTGTCTGATGCTCTTTCAATCCGGTCTGGAAATTTTCCGCAGAGGATACTCAATGCATTTTCCTGTACCACTATATTTTGCTTTGTTAAAGGAACAAGCAGTTCTGCTGTTTTTTTCTGTGCTTCTGCCTGGGCTACCGCCAGTGAATTAACTTGTGCCGATTTAAACTGGATCCGGATCATTTTCAATGTACTATCACTCAGTGCAGTGTTCCGCTCGGCAACCCTTAACTGTTCATCCAAAGTAATCAGGTTATTATAACTCTGTGCTACCTGTGCTATTATTCTGGTTCTTAGTGCCGAGAGGTTTTCTTTCTGCATCAGGTAGTTTGCTTTGGCTCCTGCTTTTTGCATTTTTACCTTGCCCCAAATATCTGCTTCCCAGGATAGGGAAAGCGTGGCATTGAAATCATCCAGGTAGCGCTCGCCCGTAAACTGCTGATTTAATGATCCGTTAAGCGAATTCTTTGAAGGGAAATTCCTAGATGCACCAATGGCAAGATCAAGCGAGGGAATCAGCCCCAGCTTAGCCTGTTTGTAAGTAAGGTTAACCTGTTCGAGGTTTAACATGGCTACCGATACATCCATGTTTTTTACCATCGCCTGGTTAATGAGTTCAACGAGTTTCGGGTCCTGAAAAAAAGTTTTCCATGGCAGTAGCACCGTATCGCCTGTTACCGGAATCTGTTGCCTGTAAACCACAGGGGTTTCTATCGCCGGACGGCTGTATTTTCTGCCCACAGCGCAAGAGCTTAGGTAAAGGGCCGTACCCAGCAGCAGATATATATTGATTTTAGCTAATTTCATATTAAAATTTACTTTGCTTGAACCTTGTGTTCTTCTCTCTTTATGGAGATCTTTTCTTGCAGAAACTGGAAAAGGATGTATAGTAGCGGAATTACGAATACACCTAATATTACCCCGCTAAGCATACCAATTGCAGCCCCGGTACTGATTGACCTGTTGCCCATGGCAGAGCCACCGGTTGCAGTCATTAAGGGGATCATCCCCACAATAAATGCGAGTGAGGTCATAATAATCGGACGCAATCTTGATTTCGCGCCATCGATAGCCGATTCAACAATGCTTAATCCTGATGCCCTTCGTTGAACAGCGAACTCTACAATCAGGATTGCGTTTTTGGCCAGTAGCCCCACAAGCATAATCAAACCTACCTGCACATAAATGTTGTTATCTAGACCAATGCTTTTAATTGCAGCAAAAGCACCAAGTACTCCTGTTGGAATAGAAAGCAGCACCGAAAGCGGTAACAGGTAACTTTCATATTGGGCAGCCAATAAAAAGTATACGAAAAGCAGACATAACCCGAGAATCATTACCGTTTGATTGCCTGATGATTTTTCTTCTAAGCTTAAGCCTGTCCATTCGTAACCATAATCGCCAGGCAAGGTATTGAGTACGTTCTTTTCGAGCGTTTCCATAATCTGTCCGCTACTCGCATCAGGGTTGCCAACCACGCTAATGGTCAATGCATTGAACAGATTATATCTCGACAGTGATTCCGGCCCATATACCTTGTGCATTTTTACCAGTGATTTTACGGGTACCATCTGGTTCTGATCATTACGGACAAAGATTTCATTGAATGCATCTTCATCTGTTCTGAATACACCTTCGGCCTTAACGTTTACCCGATAGAATTTTCCAAACCTGGTAAAGTTCATGCTTTGATCGCCGGAAAAGTAGGTCTGGATCGTGTTCATCATCCCACTGATGTTTACGCCCATCTGGTTGGCCTTGTCTTCATCAACATCGAGTTCTAGTTGCGGGTAATCGGTTCTAAAAGTTGTATAAGCGTACTGAACGCCTGGTTGCTGCATAATCTGGCCAATAAGCTTATCCGACATGGCTTTTAAAGCTGCAGGATCTTTTCCAGATTTATCCTGAAGCACAATCTCTGATCCGCTGGTTACCCCATAACCATCTACCGGAGGGCTTCTGAATGCCATAAGACTCCCTTCTTTAATTTCTGCAAACTGAGCGGTTAGTGAGGCCATGATCTGGTCGATATCCTTTACTTCGCCGCGTTCTTCCTTTGGTTTTAACTTAACGAAACCCATGGCATAAGCCGGACTTGCGCTGTTAGAGAGGATATTGAAGCCGGTAATCGAAGTGCTTGTTTGTACAGATGGCGTTTTAGAAAGGATCGTATCAATTCTTTTCGTTACCGCTGTGGTACGGCCAAGGCCTGTTCCGGGCGGCATGCTCAAACTAAAGATGATAAAACCATCATCTTCCATAGGGACAAAGCTTTTTGGCGTACTCATCATCAACCATCCTGCAAGGCCAGTAACTACAAGTACCAATCCGACACCTAACCATTTCTTGTTAATCAGCAATTTAAGCCCTTTGATGTATTTTCCCGTCAGGTTATCAAAACCCGAATTGAAAGCGATAAAGAAACGTTTCTTAAAGCCCGCTTTCTCTGCTTTTTCTCCGTGGCCACCGGCATGGTTATTTTTTAACAACAGTGCGCAAAGGGCGGGGGTTAAGGTTAAGGCATTAACCGCCGATATAATAATTGCGATGGCTAGTGTATAGGCAAACTGTTTGTAAAAAATACCCGACGAACCGGTCATAAAACCAATTGGGATAAATACGGCCGACATGACCAGTGTAATGGAAATTACCGCCCCGGTTATCTCGCCCATGGCACTGTGGGTAGCTTCCTTACCAGTCATGTCCGAACCTTCCATTTTTGCATGCACGGCTTCGACTACTACAATGGCATCATCAACCACAATACCAATGGCCAGCACCAATGCAAACAGGGTAAGTACGTTGATGGTAAAACCAAATGCCAGCAGGAAGAAAAATGTACCCAGTATGGCAACCGGGACCGCAATAGCCGGAATAATTGTTGAACGCAAATCCTGCAGGAAAATAAACACTACAATGAAAACCAGTATAAAGGCTTCGATGAGCGTATGCTTTACCTGACCTGTAGCCTCATCCAAACGTTCTTTTGAACTTAATAAACTGGTGTGCGAAATCCCCGGAGGAAATGATTTTGCCGCTTTTGCAAGTTCGGCCCTTACACCAATTTCGATCTCGTTCGCGTTTGATCCCGTAGTTTGGAGAATAGCCACGGTAACTGCATTTTTTCCGTTAGAGGTAGAGTTACCGCTGTAGCTCAATGAACCGAATTCTATCCTGGCCACATCTTTTAAACGGACCAAATCTCTGCCGTTCCGCTTTATCACAATGTTCTCGTACTCTTCGGGTTGGTTTTTCTTCCCTTTGTACCGCATTACATATTCAAGTGCAGCGTCTGATTCTTCACCAAGTTTTCCGGGGGCAGATTCGATACTTTGGCTGGCAATGGCCTGGTTCACATCATCCGGAATGAGGTTATAACTTGCCATTTTTTGTGGGTTTAGCCATACCCGCATCGAATAATCTTTTTGACCGAATACCTGCGCCTGACCAACTCCGGGAACTCTTTTAATGCCAGGAATGAGGTTAATGTTCACATAGTTTTGCAAAAAAAGCTCATCATATTTCTTATTGTCATCTGTATAGATGTTGAAGATCATGATCATACTGTTCTGCTGCTTGGAAGTGGTAAGCCCCATCCTAATCACTTCCTGCGGAAGGATCGGGGTAGCCTGTTGCACCCGGTTTTGTACGTTTACAGCCGCCTGATCGGGATTAACGCCCTGTTTAAAAATCACGGATATTGAGAAAGTACCGTCATTACTTGCTGTAGACTTGATGTACTGCATGTTCTCAACGCCGTTAATCTGTTCTTCAAGTGGGGTTACCACCGAGCGGATTACAGCCTCACTGTTACCTCCGGGATAACTGCCCGATACCATTACGGTAGGCGGAGAGATATCCGGAAACCTGGTTACAGGTAAGCGCGTTAAACCGATGATACCCAGAATGAGGAGCACCACGGAAATAACCGTAGCCATTACGGGCCTGTCTATTATCTTTTTTAACATGTTTTCTTTTTTTAAGCTGATTATTTCTTTGATAAATCGCCTTTTGCAGGGGTTGGACTTACTTTCACGCCGTGGTTAAGGTTATCAATGCTGTTTAGGGCAATCCTGTCGCCGGCTTTAAGCCCTGATGAGATGATATAATCGTTACCCGAATGACCTGCTACTTCGATAGGTTTCATTTCTACCTGGTTGCTGTCGCCAAGAACGAATACAAAAAGTTTGTCCTGAATATCCTTAACACCTGCCATAGGTACCCTTAAGGTCGAACTGATATTCCGGCTCAGGATAATCCTTGCCGAGCCACCTGATCGCAACATCTTATCTGGATTTGGGAAAATTGCTTTTAAGGCCATGGTGCCGGTAGATTGGTCGATGTTTCCACTGGCCAGTTCGAGGGTTCCGGTGTGGTCGAATATTTTCCCATCAGCCATTACCATATCTACCTGGTTGCCTGCGATACCCGATTTTTTGTCTTTGGTGTAAGCGATAAAATCGGCCTCACTCATTGAGAAATAAACGAAAACCTGGTTAATGTCTGATAATGAGGTTAAGGGTGCAGTGTCTGAGGGCGTTACCAGGTTGCCTATGCGGTTGGGAATCCGGCCAATATAGCCACTAACTGGGGCTTTAATTACTGCAAAATTTGCATTAATCTTCGAAGCGCCTAATGCTGCCCTTGCCTGCAATACCTGTGCAGCGGCCGATTCGTATTGTGCCTGAGCCGTTTCCAACTGTAAAGGCGAAACCACTTTACCTTCAACCAGCGAGCGGATTTTTTCTACCTCTATCTTCGCTGTGGCCTGTGCTGCCTGTGCAGCTTTTAAACTGGCCTGACTGTTGTTTACCTGTTCCTGAAAAACATCGCCTTTTATTTTAAAGAGTGCTTGTCCCTTGGTTACGTAGTCGCCTTCTTTCACGTATATCTGCTCTAGATAGCCTGATACCTGTGCTTTGATATCTACGTTCACAGCACCTTCAATGGTACCCGGATACTTTTTCTCGAGGCTTGCAGCGGATGGTTCAATGGTAAGGAAATCTACCTTGATGGCCTGTTGCTGCGGGGCTTCTTCTTGCTTGCTCCCGCATGATGCGGCCATTACCGATATCGCAATAAGCAGGACAAACCTGACCATATTTGCTACCTGAATCTTCTGTTTTATCATGTCGATTATATCTTTTTTTACGGTGCAAAAGAAGATATAATGGCAAAGGTTTTGAAGTGAAATCTAACTCAAGCGTCTTAAATCAGGTTTGAAACGAAAGCGTATCTTCCTGAAGCGTTTAGCTGATTATTCCATTTTTCTCATAAGCCAGCCTTTCCGATCACTAAAAAGAAATCCAGTCTTTTAGCGATGCCGCTTTTTCCCTGCTAACAATCACCTCAGCGTTATTTCCTTTAAGGATGACTTTGAGCTTTCCATTAAAATAGTTTAATATCTGTTTTACCGAATCGATATGGATAATAAATTGTCTGTTGGCACGAAAAAACAGTTTAGGATCCAGTTGCTGCTCCAGTTCTTCCATGGTATGCTGGAGGATGGCTTCAGAGCCATTAAGCAGATGCGCTGTGGCAATCCTATGTTCGAGGCATACGAAGCAGATTTCATTTACCGGTACTACTTTATAACCGTCTTTAAAGGGCAGCAGAAATTTATTTCTAAACTCTTTTGGCCTTAATAATTCCATTAAGTGGTCCATTGCGGCTTTATCATAAGGATTGCCCGACTGTGATCTCACCTTATTAAGGGCTTTTTCCAGTTCCTCTGTTTCGATGGGTTTTAGCAGGTAATCAATACCATTGTGCCTGAATGCCTGCAGGGCATATTCATCATAAGCGGTTGTGAAAATAACCGGACAGCTGATTGTTACTTTTAAGAAAATATCAAAACTTAACCCATCAGATAACCTGATGTCCATCATTACAAGATCAGGTGGGGGATTGGTATTAAACCATTCTACACTATCGGCAATACTATCCAATATAGCCAGAATATTGGCTTCCGGGGCCAAGGTTCCGATAAGGCGTACCAAACGATCTGCATTTGGTTTTTCGTCTTCAATTATAACGAGTTTATTGATCATTGGCTATGAGATGAATGGTTACCTTAAAACTTCCTTCGTCGGCCGCCACTGTTGGGGTTTGTTTTGCCAGTAAGCTAAAACGGCGGATGATATTGGCAAGTCCTATTCCGGTTGATCCGCCAATGGGATGTTCCAGTGGTATAAGTTTATTCTCAACTACGAGGTTATCTTTTAAAGTAGAATAGATATTGATTTCAAGTGGATTGTTTTTACCTGTTCTATTGTGTTTAATCGCGTTTTCGATCAATAGCTGAAGGGTTAAAGGCGGGATGAGCAGCTGGTTAGCTGCCTGATCAACTGCGATATTGAAGCTTACTCCGCTCCCGATTCGCTGCTCGGTAAGGAAGATATACGAGCGGAGAAACTTCAGCTCTTCCTCCAGCGGGATGAGGTCCTTTTTCGAGTTTAGCAGCAGGAAGCGGTATACTTTGGCAAAATTCTCTGAGTATTTATAACCCAGTGCCTGGTCTTCGAGGATCAGCTCGGAGAGCACACTCAGGTTATTGAAAATGAAATGCGGGTCGAGCTGAAGTTTAAGTGCATTAAGTTCGGCCTCAACCGAAGCCTGCCGCAGTTCGGATACCCGGAGTTTCTGCTCGGTAACTTCAAGTTCAGAATTCTTCCAGTTGTTTACCATATAACTCCCGGTGTTAACGCCCATAATGATGAAGGCGATAACAAGACTTACAACAATCCACTGGAGGAGGTTTCTAATGTCTTCTATCGATAGCTGTTCTGCTGCTTCTGTTTTGTTATAGATCAGGTACATGCAGATTACATTCAATAAAATTACGGCAAACACTACTGCGATGTTCAGTAGCGTTTCTATGAATAAGCGCTTGCCTGGATTTTTCGTCCATGGGATACGCTTATTCAGTCTGTTGTGGATTACAATGGTGGCTTCGGCAACCAGAAAGCAGAATAAAAAAGTAATGAGCCATTCTGCTGCAATATCAAGGTGGCTGCGCTGAAAATAGTTCTGCCAGAATTTAGCATAGGGATCGATAAGAAAGGATACCAGGTAGTAAAGCACAAATGCGCAGAAAAGAAAAAGAATTCTTCTGGTTTTGTTACTTAAAAATGTTTCTGTGGCTATTGGCATCTGTTACGGGTGGTTGTTATCCTGTTTATTGCTACAATAATAATGTATCTAAAAGATATTTGCAGCCAAATGCTAATCAAAGATTTAAGATAAAGCATTTCCCTCAAGCGGTTTAAAAGCGATTACATGCACCAATTCCCGGTCATCATGGTAAGCAAACTTTACTTTCAGGTTGTAATATATTTTCTCGTCGATGAACTTGACATCGAAATGGGCTTTGAGCTGTGGCCTATTGATAATCCCCATGGACAGCCCCAAATGCTGCTCAGCTGCCTGGTCAAAGCTATTGCTTATGGAAATGAGTTTCATTTTGCAGATTAGCTTACAGGCAAAATCTTCATCGGAAATACTCCTGAAACGCGGATCTGAATGGTAATATAGCAACCTTTCGCGCTTGTATGATGAAGCAGGCAGATAGATAGCCACCAGGTGGTCATAACCTAAAATCTCCTGTGTAAACGCTGAGGGGATGGTGAACTCCTTTTTAAGCTGTACTACAGGCATTGAAAAAATTGAGAACGGCAAAGTTGACTTACCATTGCTGGTTTTGGAAAAAAACTGGTTCAGCCAGCCCGGATTTATAGGGGCATTATCCTGTTTTAAATTATTGCTCATCGTTAGCTCCTGCTCAAGGTTAGTGATTTGGAATGTTCAATGATACGATCAAAATCAGGATGTTCTGACCAAAATAGAACCGAACTGTCAAAAACAGTACCTTAAGCAGATCGATAGGTGACTGAAGTGTGTGTGTCGCCTACGCATTTATCTGGCAACATTTAGGCAGGAATAGTTGTTGTAAGCCCGATTATAAATTTCGCTTGTTGCTTTCAATGGCAATGAATTCTGGCAAATAACTGGGGGTACAACCTTTTGATACCATTTCGCCTTTATAAAGGCCAGTCTGTTCTCCGAGGGCAATGCACCGGTTTCGGTATTGTTTGTCATGGATTCCGATCCAGCCAGCAGTGAAATTCATCGCCCATTGAACTTCAGGAGCCTCTTTGGTGATATTTGCTTCTATTTTAGCTAATAACTCGGGCGTATTTGCAGGAGATGTTTGCCCCATCCATCTTAAACGCGCCTGGTAATACCAGAATGTCCGTCTCTGAAGTGTAGAATGACTGTTCTCCCATGATTCAATAAGTGCAATGGTTTTCTTGTCTTTAACAAGTTGATTGGCCATAAGCCAATCCATTAGCTGATTGCGTTCATCCAATGGATGAGTCTGCATATCTCTGTCAAGCGCATGAACAAAATCTTGTGATATCTGCTTATTGTCCATAATCAGGATGGCCAATAGCCTGGGTAAAAAACTTTTGGCAGACCATAGTTCCATGGCCAGCTCATGGTCTTTTTTGATATCCTTAGCAATGTTCCTTAAGTCTCCCAGCTTGGTATTGGCGTTAATCTGATTCAAAACACTTTCTGCTTTTGAAGAGAATTTCATATTGATCCTTTTTATTATTTAAAATACCTAAAAATACAGCATTAATATGCGATCCGAAGCTTAAATTTTCTTTGGAGTACCAACGTATGTAAGAACAGCTTAATTAGCGCTATTGGTGGTAAAATTAATGGACTTTTTGGTAATATAGCTTTAGTTTTTGCCCAGACTGGTTGCTAAATTTATTGTTTGGCTTCAATGCAATTTCCTAAACCTAATAATAAAGATGCATTTAATACGATGTTTAGGTTTACCAAAGTGGATAAAATATTGAGGGTCGTATAATAGTAGATAATTTTCACCATGATGATGATCTTAAAATTAAAATTTCGAAAATGAAAAAATACTTCTTACTCCTTTCTGTTGTATGCTTAAGCTTTACGCTCTGTGCCAAAATTCGCCTGCCATATATACTGGGCAGCGGAATGGTACTCCAACAAAAAGCAAGTACAAAATTATGGGGTTGGGCTTCACCAAACGAGAAAATAAAGATTACTACCTCCTGGGATAATAAAAATATAGAAACTTTGGCTGATGGGAATGCCAGGTGGAAAATTGATCTACAGACCCCGCAGGCTGGTGGCCCATATACGATAACACTGCAAGGTGAAAATAAGATTGTACTGGAAAACATATGGATTGGAGAGGTGTGGGTGTGCAGCGGGCAATCTAATATGGAATGGGACTACAACCGGGGTATTAAAAGCATTAAAGAAGAATTCGATCAGTTAAAAAAGCTCAATATCAGGTTATTCAATGTGCCTAAAAATACTTCAACAATGCCGCAGGATGACTTGAATGGCAATTGGGCTGCTTGCGATAGCAACACATTAAAAATGTTCAGTGCTGTGGGCTATTATTTTGGTAAACAGCTCAACAAAGACCTGAATGTACCTATTGGGCTTATTGGCAGCAATTGGGGCGGTACACCGGCAGAAGTTTGGACACCTGCTACATTGATAGAAAATAATAAAATATTAAAAGAGGCGGCAACAAAAAATAGTCCAACCGATTGGTGGCCGGTAGCCCCCGGATATGCCTATAATGCGATGATTGCACCCATTGTTAATTATAATATTGCAGGTGTAATCTGGTATCAGGGCGAGAGCAACAGGGAGGCTCCGGCAAGCTATGCCAACCTGATGGAAACGATGATTGGTGCCTGGCGCAAAGCATGGAGCAAAGATTTCCCTTTTTATTATGTACAGATAGCGCCCTTTAGATATGATAAGTTTAATGTTGGGGCGTTGGTAAGAGAAGCTCAAACTAAAAATCTTTCTATCCCAAAAACAGGAATGGCCATAATTTCTGATCAGGTTAGCGATACCTTGAATATTCATCCCGTTAACAAAAAAGATGTGGGTACGCGCCTGGCCAATCTCGCCCTTGCCGAAACCTATGGTGTTAAAAAAATAGGCTATAAAAGCCCGCTTTTAAAATCTTTTACTATAGATAGGGGTGTTGTTGCAATTGATTTTGATAATGCTGCTGAAGGGCTGGTATTAAGGGGCGAGGTGCCAAAAGAAATGTTTATAGCAGGTGCAGATAAGGTTTTTTATCCGGCAAAGATTAAAATAAAGGGCAATAGGATTTTTGTTTCAGACGGAAAGGTAAAAACACCTGTGGCTGTGCGCTACCAGTTTAGCAATGCCGGTATAGGCAATCTTTTTAATAATGCAGGTTTACCTGTAGCCCCTTTTAGAACAGATGATTGGGAAGTTGATACCAGTAAAATAAAGTAATGAATTTTTCGAAGGATAATTAATTTAAAAAAATAAAGCCTGAAACCCTAAGATTTCAGGCTTTGTTTTTTTCTGTGGAGAGACAAAACAGTTTAGTCTGACAAACAATATTACCTTAGCTTATCATCAAAAGGTATTTCTACTCAGATTATATACTGCCTTTAGATGGCCAATGTAGCTTCAGGAAATATTTTTCCGAAACTTTTAAATTGAATCCGCAAAATCACTTTGTGGATAAGCAAATGGCAATTTTTGAGATATCCTCACTTAAACTTCGTTATATTTCCATACGCCGGAAATGGTAAGCAAAGTAAGTCCGGGTTGTTTTTCACCATAGCTGAAAACACAAACATATTTTGAATAACAAGACGGACAATCTGTTCCAAAGTACAATGTTGGTAAATCATTTACGGTCAATTCTCCAAAGTGTAGTAGATTTCCGGAGGTTTCGGAGACAATTTTATTTTTTAATAATTCATTTTTAGTTAAAACCTTTTCGTTATTGTACAATTGAAAAATCGGGAAGCCTGATTCATAAGGTGTTATTTTAACGATATTTTCATGTTCACAGTTGCAACATTTGAATTTTACTGCTGCTGAGTTACCGATCTCTGCATTAGTGAACGTGTTTTTGATAACAGCAACCTGTTTTTCAATGACTATTTTTTTTGAAATGGAATACATCTAAATGATTTTATTGTGCAATAACTACCCCCACGGCTCCCGGATATTTTCCACTTGGGTTTTTCTTAATTGTTACTTTAATATATCCTTCCTGGGCCAGTTTGTTCCAGGTTTTTTGGTAGCCAGTTGCCGGATCTATCGGGATTTTCCACATGGTCTGCTTACCATAACCCACCTGATTAAACCAGGGAATAATGTCTGCTGTTTGGCCTTTGAAAGTTAATGAATTATTTAAAACTTCGATTTCATAATAAAAATCATAAGCATTTTCCGGTTGATTCAGGGCTCTTTGACCAAAGGTATAAACATATCCGTTAAGAATTGGACTTGTAAAACTTCCTCCCAAAGTTGGCGCTCCTGTTCCGCTGTAGGTTCCAATTGAATTACTGTACCTATCGTATTTCTGTCCCATCGTGATTGGTGTATCATCTACTATATTAAAACCGCCGTTTGCAGGCGGCCATTTTCCGTTTAAATTGTTGGTTGTAAATAGCGTTTCCAGTTCGCCCCACTTTTGTTTCTTGTATAAATCGTAAATCTGATCCCTCATCGCCTGGCCTACAGTGTTTGACGGATCGTAAGTGGCAGCCAGTTCGTTTGCGTTTTTGTAGAATACGGCGGGTACCGTAATTGGCGGTTCTTCTAAAAGTCCATCCTTATCTGAGCGGCAAGCCACAGAGAACAATGCAATGTTTAAAAGTAGCAGGTACTTTAATAAATTTTTCATGGTTGTTAATTTAGTTTGGTGAAACGATGATTTTGAAAATAGATCGGTAATGAGAGTAAAATAAGACATTAAAATGCATGGCGAATCTAATATTTTTTGATGATAAAAAATACAATTGAATAAGAATATTCGCTACATGCTAGAGCTTAAGTGGTTTAGGATTTGATTGCAGGGCGGTTGTTAAAATCGTGCCTTTCCACTAAACAAATATGATTGCCAACTTCACTTCATTTTTAGCTGATTCAGGTAAGCGTTTGAGTTCGCGTGGCTTCTGTTTTTCAAGGGAATATGCCAGCAGAAATGCCTGGACAGCACTAATCCATTGCCTATAATCCATTTTTGGCGAAAATTCTCTCAGGCTATTATTATTTATTATCTTTAGCTAAGTAAGGATTTGACACATAAACCTATTTAAAACTTATGTTTTTAGGGCTGATCGACTTTTCCCTCATTTGCATTATAAGAAATTAAGCCCCATTGTCCTACAAACTATATGAGTAGAAATCGATCGTCAATTTATAAGGTATGGGACAAGCATCTCGCCCGGGTTAGTTCGAAAGCTGAAAACCTGCCACAATTGAAAATTAATGAACTTTTGGCTTCAATCCTGACCTCAGGTCCAAGCTATCATTATATTGTCGACTTCACTAGCAGGGAATTAATTTACAACAGTCGAAATATTAAAGAAATACTCGGAATCGAAAAAGAAAAAGTATGCTTTGAGGATGTCATCAATATCATACATCCTGAAGATATCGATTTCGTGGCAGCAGCAGAACAGGCTCTGTTGAAACAAGTTTATCAAAACACCAGCATGAACAGCAACATTCGGTACAAAAGTTCATATTGCTTTCGTGGTAAGGTTGCGGACGGGACATACAGACTTTTCCAGCACCAGGCCGTAATGCTGACAACTAACGAAGCTGGAGGAATGCAACTGGTACTCAACATCCACACCGATATCAGCCAACTCACACAGGAAAATAACTTCATAGTGAGTTTGATGGAAGTGCCCGGGAACAAGATTTATTGGCAAATGAAGATAGAAATTTCACCTTTACAACCTGGTGAAAAACCTTCCTTCACCGAAAGGGAGAAAGAAATTATTGTGCTGATCTCAAAAGGCTGGAAAAACCCGGAAATTGCAAATCACCTTTTTCTATCCCCACATACCGTCATGACACACCGTAGAAACATTCTCCAGAAGGCAGGTGTAGCCAACAGTATTGAGCTAATTACCTACTGCATAACCAACCGCATCCTATAACTCTGTACAATTGAACGAGGGGATTTTGGTGCTCGCAGTATGTATCAAACCAATCCCATTATCAAAAAAGATAGTTGCAGGCTAGTTGCTATTTTTAAATTGTTGTGTAGAAGGAGAGATAGTGCTTTAAATTATCCGATTTTCTTTAAACAATATAAAAACTAATTAAAAGTTATCAAACTGCGATGAAGGGGGAATGCACATCCGTAACTTGTGAGCCTGTGCGAAAGTGAAAAGTCTGGAAAACAAAAAAAAACTATCGTCGGGCTTCGTTTTTGTGTGCAGAGAGCGAAGCTCTCGGGTTTAAGGGTAAAAACCCGTTTTAAAGCCGTTTACAAGGCTATCGGCTAAATGTTATCACCGAATGCTAACCTTGATTAAATAAGGGTCGGTTACAAATTGACGGCTAATTAAGTGTAAGTAATTTCTCTGTGTAGTCAACCAAAAACAAGGGGATATTAACTAACCCATCATCTTTCTTCAGATTCTTTAGCGAATATCTTATCCGCACTGGCGGTTCATAAAGGCCATTATATATCGAAAGACTTTTACTACGTACATTCTCATCAGATTTCACCTCAACCGGGATAATTTCATTTTTCATCTGAATAATAAAGTCAACTTCAGCCTGGTTTCCAGAAGTCCAGTATCGAGGTTGCACTTCAAAATTTTTGATTAAGTGCTGTAAGATATAGTTTTCGGTCAGTGCGCCCTTAAATTCTGTAAATAAACGATTTCCTTCTCTAACAGCTATAGGGTCTAGTAGTGAAAGTCTACGTAACAAACCAACATCAATCAAGTAAAGTTTAAATGCCGAAAGATCATCATAGGCAGAAATAGGTAATCCTGGCTTGCTTATTTTAAAAACCCTATGCACCAGACCGGCATGCGAAAGCCAAAGTAAGGCATCTTCATATTCTCTTGAACGTGCACCTGTTCTTACACTCTGGTAAAGAAACTTTTTATTATCCCTTGCCAGTTGTGAAGGGATTGAAGCCCAAAGATGATTAATTTTAGGTACATCCTTACTTTCTGCATATTTCAAAAAATCAAGTGCGTATGCATTTACAATATTTTGCAGTACCTGCTGTGTTTTTTCTACATTATGTTGTTCCAATAGTGTAACTACCGCTTCGGGCATTCCCCCACAAATAAAAAATTTCTTTAATTTATCCACCAATGGGTTAAAAAAAATGTCAGGTATAGGCTCCAGTCTATCTATACTCTCTATGTAAGCAAAAAGCTGAGGATCATCAGCAGACAGAAATTCAGAAAAACTGATCGGGTTGACCTGTAAAAAATCAACTTTCCCTACCGGAAATGAATTGCCTTTTGACATCGCAACCCCAAGTAGTGAACCTGCACTAGCCACCACATATTCAGGCGCGTTCTCATAAAAATACTTTAAAGTATTCAGTGCTTCATTGCATTCCTGTATCTCGTCAAATATAATTAGTGTTTTTTGCGGTAGTATTGGCAAACCATGGACTAGGGATAGATTTTGTACAATGCGCTGTATGTCCTTGGTGTTTTTAAAAAAATGCTTTAGATCAGGCTGTTCCTCAAAATTAAAATACGCAACATTCTCAAATTCGGCGGCACCAAAATTTTTCAATAGCCATGTTTTACCAACTTGCCTTGTACCTTGAAGTACCAGTGGTTTACGGTTTGGATCCGTTTTCCAGGATGATAATTTTTTCTGTAGACTTCTTTTGATTTGCATAATTCACAACTTAAGTGCTTATTATGTGATTTTAATCACGTAATTGGCATTAAACTATGTAAAGTTATGCAAGCCTTCTTGACTCGGCAACAATTTTAATATTTTTGGCTATACTATAATTATTTCAATTGTACGATAAGTATGAGGGTGTACATATTGTTAATCATTGGTGCCATTTCTTTTTTAGGAAAACATTTATAGCATGAGGGGAGATTTAGAATACCTAAAGTTCATCAAAAATCTTTAAATTGCTCTGCGGAGAGCGAGGCGCCCGAAGCTGAGGCTAAAAACAGCCTCTATATGAGGTTAAATCCGTAATCGATAATTGACTCACCGAATTGCTCACCTTTATTTTTTTTAACAAAGAGGAAAAAAATTAGGTGACTTTTTGTACTCATGTTTCAATCCTTTAGCTGTTTCAGCATGGCCTTCAATATCGCAACGATCTGTTCGACATCCTTTCCACACTCAGCTACCATGTTTCTGATCAAGGCACTTTCTTCCGCAAGCACCAGGTGTTCTGAGAGGATCCGGATCAAACGTAAACTCAAAACCTTATTTTCTTTGATCATCTTTTTGATTTCCCTGGCGATTGCCATTGCAGAGATTTCTTCCAATGTAATATCTTGATTTTGGTCTCCGAAAAGATCCGCATGGTTTTCATAAATAAAATCGCTCTGAAGGTTAAAATAGTGATTCACTATATTAATGATGTCACGGGCATCCTTGAATCGCAACTCGGGCCTATCGTCATAGGCGATGAATTTGAGCAACACTATCGCCGGTAGAGTAGCTACCTTAAACTGGTGTCCAGTTTCCAATTTAACATTTTCGGTGCCCATGCTATATACCTCCAGGAAACCGTTAACCTTTATACTAGTCAGCCCCTGACCTTCAAACTTAACTTCTTCATCAATTTCTATGGC
Source organism: Pedobacter ghigonis (assembly GCF_903166585.1). GTDB lineage: Bacteria > Bacteroidota > Bacteroidia > Sphingobacteriales > Sphingobacteriaceae > Pedobacter > Pedobacter ghigonis. Next base: position 498,856 of record NZ_CAESCM010000001.1, on the reverse strand, counting down.
TCCGAAGGGTAACAAATCAACCTGCAAACCTTTGGGTGATATTACCACAAATGCATTGGTTCTACTCTCTTGATATCCTTTTTTGAAGAGCTCATCTCTAACCTTTTGATAATCTTCCTTAATGCTGATCATCACCGCAAAATCTACATCCTTTGTAGTCCGGAATTTTTCATCGCCTATAGCATACCAGATATTTCTCGCTATGGCCCCGATCATATAAAAATCTATTTCATGCGCTTTAAAAGTTTCCTCAAGGATGTCAAAAATTTCTTTTAACTCGCCATCTTTAATATTCTCCAAATTCATCTTTTAAATGTTTATCGTAAATCATTCTGGCCGTTTCTATGCATCTCGGATCTCCGGTAAGCAATAGATCAGCAAACACTAATAGCTCTGGTGCATAGGGATGAACATCTGCTGCCTCATCTTTCCAGAATTTATCATAAACCCGGATTTCTCCCGTTGTCGCTGGAATCAGTTTCCATTTCACCATTACCTGATTTCTCTTCTCTACCGTGTAAATTGTCATTATCTGAGGCCTAAGATAATCCGTCAGCCATTCACCTGCAGGCTCTCCACCCCACACCGTTTTTCCTGGCCGTATTAAATTGTTATGAAGACTTGTCAAAGGATGGTCTACCTGCAATTTGAAATTACCGATATGCAGGCTTGGCTTCAACGTCTCACCATACCCTGCAATCCATCTATCCAACAGTGTCCTTTTGTTCTGCAAGAGCTGTCTTTTCTGGTCAACATGCAACACATAACCTGCATCATCTAAGCCGCTGATTACATTTTTTATATTGCCCAAAGCGACCCCAGTTGCATTGGCTAACATCCGCTGGGGCATATTTATAGCCTCATTATGTAGCATCAGGTAGAAGACCAATTTAAGTCCCGTCTTTGTAAATGCCCGATTAGTTACCGGTTTTTCCCGTTGTTCGTGTTTAAAACTATCCAACCAGATTGTATTTCTTGGCGTCCGGATATATACGTTTCCGGCACCATCAAGGTAATTTATGCCTTCGTTGCGAAGCTTTTCCTTTATTGCAGGAAAGATCCTCTCCGCGATGACGATAATCGGCTTATGTAAGCAGTTATAATATACTAGTTTTGCTAACTGGTAATCCCGAAGTTCTTTTTTGAACTCAACCGTAAAATGCTCTTTTTCGTTATTGATAAAAAGATCTACTGTTCCATCAAGCTCTTCGCCTTTGTGCTTATACTCGCATTTATAACCGGTATTTTCTTCCAGCCTTGCCAGCGCTTCAGTAATTTGCTCTATATTGTTCATTGTTACAATTTGTTCACGTAACGTGAACATTCAAATTTAATGAACAAAAAGGGTAACTCCAAATGTTTATTAATAAGTGCGTTTCGCATTTATACGGATAATGAACATCCTTTTTGCCGAAATACCCAGTTTATGAGTGTTTAGGTGCGGACTTCTCATTTTTGAATTTTGCGCCCGAATTGCTCACCTAAGCCATGCTATTTTATGCATGTTTTGGCTATGCTAGAAAAGTAAAAAAGCCTGTTTATCATATGATAAACAGGCTTTTTTACTTTTTTGAACTTAATTCTGCGGAGAGCGAGGGATTCGAACCCCCGGACCTGTTACAGTCAACAGTTTTCAAGACTGCCGCATTCGACCACTCTGCCAGCTCTCCGCTGCAAAAGTACGAAGTTGAAGCAAATCTGCAAACCTTTTATAATTTATTATTGATATTAATTTTTTATGTTCTGCTAATCATTTAGTTAGCCGCGATATTTTTTTTAAAAAAATGAATTAGCAGCCTAAAATGAGCTGTTTTGAGCAAGTTTTAGCAGTGATTTTTATTTTAAACCGCCTTGCTTGGGTAGGTTTTCTCCCTGTCGACAGATAAAATTCCATTTCCTTCAATTAAAAAACAGACCAGTCCAAAGAGTACGGCTGATGAAAACCAAAATTCGGAGTAGGGTTTAAATATACCGGCCGAAATGTTGATGAAGAAAACCGCGCCGATCAGGATGGGTAAATTTAAGAGGCAGAACAGGCGGGTGTAGGTACCTAAAGCAATGGCCATGCCGCCGATGATGTGCATGAGGATAATTAAATGCGCCAGTAAGCTGATGCTGATGGCGGTGCCTAAAAATGCGCCACGCATGAGGTTGCTAAAGGCCTGCATGTTGATGTAAAAATCTACACCTTTCCAAATTAAAACCAGTCCGAGTAAAATTCTGAAGTAGTCTAACCATTTTGGGTGGTGGTGGTCACCCCAGTTTTGGATTTTCTTAAGCATGTTCATAACTTCTATATTTTGGTTAGAACAATTTACGTAAAAACTAGCACAAAACAAATTGATAATGACTGTATTAAGATTTCTTTTTCTCCGCCAGTTTACTGTTCAGATAGTCGGTTGGCGACATGCCAAACTGTTTTGAAAAATTACGTCCAAAGTGCGATTGCGAACTATATCCCACCATTTCAGAAATCTCATATATTTTTAAATTTCCCTCATTTAAAAACTCTGCAGCCCTTTTTAATCTGGCCAGGTTAATCAGTTCATTAGGGCTCAGGTTCGAAATCGATTTAATTTTACGGTACAAGGTTGGCCGGCTCATGTTCATTTTCTCGGCCAGGTGCTCTACATCCAAATCCTGATTGTGGATGTTTTTATTGATGGTATCCTGTAGCTTCTCTAAAAACAGTTCGTCGGCCTTAGAATAAGCGATGCTTTTAATATGCAGCAGAGGTGAGCTCGAGAAATATTCTTTGATTTTGTTCCTGTTTTTAATCAGGCTCGAAATCTGTACCTGTAAAAATTCGGGCGAGAAGGGTTTCTCTACGTAAGCATCGGCACCAAGTTCTAAGCCTTCAATTTTAGATTGCAGCGTGTTTTTAGCCGTGAGCAAAATCACCGGGATATGGCTGAATTCGAGTGTAGATTTAATTTTGGCACAAAGTTCGAAACCATCCATTTCGGGCATCATCACATCGCTGATAATGAGCTGTACAATTTCGCGGTGTAAAATTTCTAACGCTTCCAGGCCGTTGCGGGCCTGTAGTACCTGGTATTTTTCTTCCAGGTCGTCAGAAATGAAATCGAGGATATCTTCATTGTCATCGACCAGCAAAACCACCGATTTTTCTATTTCCTTTAGAGCTGGCGCCGTTACAGTTTCTTCCATTTTCCGTTCAGGTTAAATTCAATGAGTTGATGGATGGGGAGCGCCAATACAAATATATTAAATTCGTTATGATTAAAATCAAAATACAGTTCGCCGCTATGCAGCTGGGCCAGGGATTTGGAGATGGAAAGGCCAATACCCGTACCCGCTTTTATTTCGGTTTCTTTGGCTCTGAAAAAGGGCTCAAATATTTTATCCTTAAGTTCTACCGGAACACGGCTGCCATCATTTTTTACCAATACCTTAAACTTATCTTCGTCCTCAGGCTGTTCCAAAACCAGTTCTACCGTAGTTTTTCCATATTTAATCGCATTATCGAGCAGGTTGCTGATGATTTTATAAAAAGCCTCCACATCGATATAGGCATGAAGCGGTTTATCGGGTAGGTTAATGCGGTAACTGATATTTTCTTGCTCTGCTGCAGGCTGAAACTGCAGGAAAACATCTTTCAGAATCTCCTGGATATTGGCCTTTACAAAATTGAGCGAGAAATCGCTGGTTTCGGTTTTCCTGAAATCGAGCAGCTGGTTGGTTAATTTAAGCAGCCTGTCGGTATTTCGCCCCATTATTTTAAGGTTCTTTTCGATGGTGGGCACCACATGCGCCTGTTTAATCAGTTTCTCCATCGGGCCGATAATCAGCGTAAGTGGTGTACGGATTTCGTGGGCTACATTGGTGAAAAATTCTATCTTGGCTTGGTACACTTCCTTTTGTTTTTCGTGTTCAAAAACTTCCATGCGGCGACTGTTTTTGAGCGCAATTTTAAGGTGGTAACGGCGAACCAGATACAAGATGATGGCCGCTGTACTAATCAGGTAGATAAAATAAGCCAGCGGACTCAGGTAAAAAGGTGGTTTTATCCTGATCAGCAACTTTACATTTTTATTGCTCCATTTGTTGCTGCCCTCTACCATGGCTTTTACCTCGAAAGTATATTTACCTGGAGCCAGTTTGGTAAAGTAAACCTTCCTGTTTGTTTTTAAATATTCCCAGTCTTTATAAAGCCCTGTCATTTTATAGGCATATTCGGTCATGGCCGGAGAGAGGTAGCTTAAAGCGGCAAAATCGATGCTGAACGAAGACTGGTCATAATTTAAATCGATGGTATCGGTATATACAATTGATTTGTTTAACACCGAATCGGCACCTTTTACGCCAATTTCGGTGCTGTTTACCTGAAAGCCGGTTAAAAAAACAGGTGTTTCATAAGAGTTGGTCCTAAAATTGGTCGGGTTGAAGCTAACCAGTCCTTTTACGCTTCCGAAATAAAGCCGACCATCGGTATCCTGGTAAGCCGAATTGTAGTTAAACTGATCGGTAAGCAATCCGTTCGCCTTGGTGTAAGTTTTACTCAGGCCTGTAGCCGGGTCGAAATGGATAAGGCCCCGCGTACTGCTGATCCAGAATTGATGGCTGGTATCTTCAGCAATGCGGAAAAGATAATTGCTCGGGAAACCGTTTTTGCTGCCATAGCGTTTAAACTGCTGTGTTTTGGCATCAAACTTACAAATCCCGCCACCATCGGTAGTTATCCAGATGTTTTTATGGCTATCTTCAAAAACGCTGTTTACGGTATTGTGGCTTAAGCTGCCAGGATCGCTGGGTTTGTTACGGTAATTTTTGAATCCCGGTTTCGATAAGTTAAAACAATACACACCATCGTTAAAACTGCCGGCCCAGATATTGCCTGCATGATCTTCGATAACCGAATCGTAAAAAATAAAAGGTAAATCGGGTATGGGTTCAAAATCGTCTTTCTTGCGGTTGTAGCGGTAAATGCCGTTAATGGTGGCGACAATAATTTCGCCGGCACGCGTTCTGCAAAAAGTAACAATAAAATTGGTACGCAGGGCATTTCCCACACCTGCCTGGTAATGTTTAATAACCTTTTCACTTTTCAGGTCAAAGAGATCCAACCCATGCTCAAAAGTACCAACCCAAAGTTTATCGCCATCTACCAGCAAGCCATGGATATTGGAATAAGCGATGCTACCCTTTTTCCCATCGGGCAGGAAATGTTTAAAGGTGCCGGTTTGGCTATCGAGTTTGTTTAAGCCTGCATCTTCTGTTCCGATCCAGAAATTGCCTGCCTTATCTTTTGTAATTTCCCTTACATCACTTCCGCTGATCGCATTGCGGCCTTCTTGAGGGAAATACTTGGTAAAGAATGAGGTATGACTTGAATAGTAGTTAACACCACCAAAATAGGAGCCCGTCCATACGCCTCCTTCCCGATCGGCACAAATGGTGTAAATGGCATTATCACTTAACGAATAATCGTTGTTATACTGTTTGGTAATGTGGTTGATCTGGCCGGTTTCATCGTTGTACACATAAATGCCCGATTCGGTACCGATCCAGAATTCGTGGCCGGCCACTTGTTTAATGTCGCGAACAAATATGGGCGTTTTATCGCTGTTTAGCCTCAGCAGATCTTTAGATTGCAGCGTAACCGGGTTAAACAGTTTAATGCCCTGGTTGGTGGTACCAATCAACAGCTCGCCTTTGGTGGTTTCGGCAATTTTGGCCACCCAGCCATATTCGGGCTTTTTATCTTTACCGTTAATGTTAAAGCTTTGAAAATTGTTGTGTTGCGGGTTGTACTTTTCAACCGTACCACGACCGGTGCTGATCCATATGCTCCCGTTTTTAAGTACCGCTACAGACGAGGCATCGAATGGGGCATTGGTGGTAAAAGCTGTGGTGGTTTTATTTTTTTTGTTGTAAAGATAGATTTTGAACGAGGAGAGCACCCATAAATTTCCTTTGTTATCGCTGCCAAGGTCGATAATACGCATGCCTTTTGTAGCCTTAATGGAGCTAAAGCTTTCATTTAACGGATTGTACTGATAAACGCCATCGTTGGTGCCTACCCACAGGGTTTTATCATCATGATGCAATGCATAAATGAGATCGTTACCCAAGCTGCCCGGTTGGTCGGCATCGTGCCGGTAGGTTTTAAAGCTATAGCCATCAAAACGGTTGAGGCCATCTTTGGTACCAAACCACATAAATCCGTTTGCATCTTGTACGCTGCAAAATGCAGTGTTGTTCGATAAGCCGTTTTCTACCTGGTATCGCCTGAAATAGTAGGGCTGGGCCAGCAGTATATTGGCTGTAAACAGAAACAGAAAAAGGATGAAAAGTTTTTTCAAGTGAATTTTGGTCAGCAGGATCAAATATATTAAAGAAATGCCTTGATTTCACAATTTGAGCAGATAAGTAGAAAGATTGAGACATATCGGTTTTGTGCAGTGGGGCAAATGCTATTATTTGCAGTCTGCTAACCAAATCATTCCAGAAGTGAAAAATATTAAAGCTTTAAGTTTATCCATCCTGCTCATTTTATCGCTTTCAGCAACCGCACAACAACTGCGCATTGCGCCCTCTCCGCTATACCGCGATCCGGTTTACGACGGGGCTGCCGATCCGGTTATGGTGTATAACCATGCTGAAAAAAGCTGGTGGATGCTTTACACCCAACGCAGGGCAAATGCCCAAACCAGCGACGTAGCCTTCTGTTACGGCACCAATATCGGCGTAGCCACAAGTGCCGATAACGGAAAAACTTTTGTATATAAAGGCGCACTCGACCTGGATTTCGAACCGGGTGTAAATACCTTTTGGGCCCCTGATGTGATTTATGAAAAAGGGGTGTACCACATGTACCTGGCTTATATTGAGGGGGTACGCAACCATTGGGGAGGTACGGCAAAAATAGCACACTACACCAGTAAAAACCTGTGGAAATGGAAATACAAAGGTTTTATCTCTCTTAATTCTGACCACGTTATCGATCCGACATTGTTAAAGATGCCCGATGGTAAGTGGCACATGTGGTACAAAGACAGTTCGAAAGGCAGCATTACCATGACTGCCGAAAGCAATGATTTGCAGCACTGGACCGCACAAAGCGAGCCGGCTATTGGCGGGGCACCACACGAAGGTGCAAAAGCTTTCTTTTTTAACAACTGGTACTGGATGATTACCGACGAGTGGCACGGACAGCGTATTTACCGCTCTAAAGATGGCAAAAGTTGGGAAAAACAAGGCTTAGTGCTCGATGTGCCCGGCCACAGGCTAGAAGATACACCTACAGGTGCGCATGCCGATGTACAGGTAATCGGTAATAAGGCTTATATCTTTTATTTTACCCATCCGGGAAGAAAAGTACATTTCGAGGGTACGCTTGATGCCGACGGTGCATTTTCGTACTCAAACAAACGCACATCTATACATGTAGCCGAACTTGAATTTAAAGATGGTACCCTGGTTTGCGACCGCGATAAACCATTTGACTTTTATCTGCCAGCTTACTAAATCGATAAAACGAGACAAATTGCAGAAAGATTGATACAAAGTGCCAGCCCACCCAGTGTGTAAAAAGCCAATCTTTGAATAGATAAATGGTGTACACGCCTTTATCACAAACTAACCAAATTACTAAACCTCTTATGAAAAGAAGTCTACACTCTTCTGGCAGCATAGTCTGCCGCGATTGGTACTTGCTTCAAAAGTTATTTTTGAAACGCAAAGTACAAGCAGTTATTTTCGCCTCATTTGCCCTGATTTTACTTTCATTGCAGCTCCGGGCGCAGGAGAAAGCTACCGTTACCGGTACCGTAACCGACGAAAAGGGCGAAACCGTTATTGGTGCAAGTATAAAAATTAAGGGTACCAATACAGGCGCTACTACCGATGGCGATGGTAAGTATAAAATTCAGGTGGCTGATAAAAATGCAACACTGATTTTTATTTATGTGGGCTATATCAACCAGGAAGTTGCCCTAGCCGGCCGTTCGCAGGTTAATGTTAAACTTAAGCCTTCCAATAATGATCTTTCGGAAGTGATTGTGGTAGGTTACAACACGCAGAAGAAAGAAGCCATTACCGGTGCCATTTCTTCCATCAGCAGCAAAGATCTGGAAAAAGTACATGGCGGTTCTACCGTAAGTACCGGGCTTGCAGGTAAATTACCCGGAGTATCGTTCCGTATGCCCGATGGAAGACCAGGGGCATCGGCCAATATCCAGATCCGTAACATGGGTAACCCATTGTATGTAATTGACGGGATCCAGCAGGATGCAGGCCAGTTCAATAACATTTCGCCAAACGATATCGAATCGATCAGTGTGTTAAAAGATGCATCGGCCGCTATTTATGGTAGCCGTGCAGCCAACGGGGTAGTTTTAGTAACCACCAAAAGAGGTAAAAACGATACCCGCAATACTTTTAGTGTTGATGCCTACACTGGCTGGCAAAACTGGGTGCGTTTTCCTGAAACCACCGATGCTTATCAGTGGATGCTGGGTAAGGCAACTGCTGAAATGAACCAGAATGGTACAACAAATATTACACAGGCAGAGCTCGATAAATGGAAAGCCGGAACCGAATATGGTTACCAGAGTCAGAATTGGAAAGATATTATTATCGCACCAAACGCACCACAAACTTCAGTTAACTTAAGTGCATCGGGCGGAAGTGATAAGGTAAACTATTACTTCTCGGCTACCCGCTTAGATCAGAAAGGGGTGTACGGAACTTCAAGAGAATTCGAATTTAACCGTACCAATATCCAAAGTAATATTGAAGCTAAAATTACCAACCGCTTTAAGGTAGGTATGTTAATTAACGGTCGTATCGAAAGCCGCGACCAGCCCGGAGTACCAGGTGGCGATGATTACTGGGCAGCACGTTTTGCCTTATTGCGTAACCGCCCAACTGAGCAGGCTTATGCCAATGGTAACCCGAACTACCCGAATGATATTGGCCACAACACCGAACAGTTTGCCGTACAGAGCAAAGCTTTAACCGGCTACTGGAAATCGGATTGGCGTGTATTGCAAACCAATTTATCGGCAAGTTACGATACGCCAATAAAAGGACTGGAAATAAAAGGTCTTTACTCTTACTATATTGCCGACAATATTATCAACGGACATGAGTACACCTATAATGTGTACACTTACCACCCTGAAACTGCTGTTTATGAAGAAAAAGTAGGTAGTTCAAACCCTTACCGTGAGCGTAGGAATGAGAAAATTTACACCAATACCTACCAGATTCAGGCGAATTATAACAGTACTTTTGGCAAGCATACCGTAGGAGGCGTGTTGGTAGCTGAACGTTTAGACCGTTTCAGAACCTACACCTTCCAGCATGCGGTACCGCAAACCAATATTTTACCGGTATTGCAGTTTGCCGATATGGACGGACAGGATTTTGCCGACATACAGGAAGAACAGGCCCGTATTGGTTACGTAGCCAGGTTAAACTACAATTACGACAATAAATATTACCTCGAGCTTTCGGGCCGTAGAGATGCCTCATGGAAATTTGCACCTGACAGACGGGTAGGTTATTTCCCTTCCGCATCTATTGGATGGAGAATTACACAAGAGCAGTTTATGAAATCGCTTTTGGGTGAAAGCAATATCCTTACAGATTTGAAACTCCGCGCTTCTTATGGTGTGCTGGGAGATGATGACCTGGGTATCGATCCTTTCGCTTACATTCCGGGTTACAACTACAATCAGGGTACTGCCATTCTGGATGGAAAAACCATTACCACATCGAGAGATAAAGGCCCGATTATCAATAATCTAACCTGGTTTAAGAGTAAAATTACCGATATCGGTTTAGACTTTAACATGTTCGGTGGAAAACTATCGGGAACAGCCGATTACTTTTACAGAAAGCGTACCGGCTTAATGGCCGTTAAAAATGATGTGGTGGTACCAATCGAGCTGGGCTATCCACTGGCCAGAGAAAACCTGGAAAGTGATGCACAGTACGGAGGTGAGTTTTCATTAAATTACCGCGATAAAATTGGCGAGTTTAATTACAATGTGGGCGGTAACTTCTCTATCAGCAGAAGAAAGTTCCTGGAACAATATAAACCACGTTACGGAAACTCGTGGGATAATTATAGAAATAACGGAACCGATCGCTATACCAATATATTCTGGGGCTACGAAGTAACCGGACAGTTCCAGAGCTTTGATGAGATCAATAATTACAAAGTGAATATTGATGGAAAAGGAAACCGTTCTTTATTACCGGGCGATTTAATTTACAAAGATCAGAACGGTGATGGAATTATTGACGGTCTAGACGAAAGACCTATTGGTTACACCACTACCGGGCAACCAAACATTGGCTTCGGTTTTACTTTAGGCGGTTCTTACAAAAACTTCGATTTTACAGCAGATTTCTCAGGAGGTGCCATGTACTCGTGGAACCAGAACTGGGAGCAACGCTGGGCTTTCCAGAACGGTGGAGCCTTGTTGCAGAACTTTGCTGATGACAGCTGGCACCGTACCGATCCTTTTAACCTGAATAGCCCATGGGTGGCAGGTAAATATCCGGCGCTTCGCTTCAACGATCGCGACCACAGTAATAATAACCGCAATTCTACTTTCTGGTTGCACAATGTACGCTATTTAAGGGCACGTACACTCGAGCTGGGTTATACGCTGCCAAAAAGATGGGCCGAAAAAATCAAGATCCAGAATGCACGGGTATATGTAAACGGATATAACCTTTTCTCTATCGACAACCTGAAAGATTATGGCGTAGACCCCGAAATTGCTGATGATAATGGATTGCAATATCCACAAAACAAGTTTTTTAACATCGGTATTAAATTAACGTTGTAACATGAAAAAGACCAGTCAGATGAAAAAATATATATACGCATTTGCTGCCATAGCCTGTTTAAGTTTTGGCCAGTCATGCAAAAAAGATTCAGAATTTTTAGATAAACAACCTACCAGTACCCTGCCCATTGATGCGGTTTGGAAAGACCCCAATCTGGTACTTACCGTAGTGGGCGATTTGTACGATCGTTACCCTGATTTTCAGCGTATCGAATCGTGGTGGCTTTTTGCCGATTTCGACGAGGGTTTTGCCTCGGCAGGGGGCGATTATTTCCGTCACCAGAATTTAGAATATGGCTACGATGCCTGGAGATACTGGGATATGGGTGTTTATGGTTTTATCAGAGATTTAAACATGTTTATTAAACGTGGGCAGGAATCTACCCAGTTAAAAGCAACAGACCGCGACCGTTTTCTGGCCGAAGCACGTTTTATCAGGGCTGGTGTATATTTCGAAATGGTAAAACGCATGGGCGGTGTGCCCTTAATCACTGTGCCTTTAGATTACGATTACAGCGGCAACCCAAGCTACCTGCAATATGCAAGGGCAAAAGAAACCGAAATTTATGATTTCGTAATTGCCGAACTGGAGGCTGTTAAAGCCATATTGCCCGATGATGCAACCGTAAAAAGCAGGGCTACCAAAGCTGCTGCATTGGCTATGGAAACCAGGGCCGCTTTATATGCCGGTTCAATAGCTAAATACAGCAATTCACAGTTAAGCTTGCCGGGTGGTGAAGTGGGTATTTCTTCAACTTTAGCCAATGGATATTTTACTAAAGCCTTAAATGCGGCCAAACAAATTATCGATGGCGGTAAGTATTCGCTTTACCAAAAGAACCCGAACCTGTCTGATAATTTCGCGGCATTGTTTACTGATAAAGGCAGCAATCCTGAAGTTATCTTCGCAAAGGATTTTAAATTGAAAACCAACAAAGTACACGGTTTTACGATCGATAACCAGCCTCGCTCTTCAGCAGAAGAAGCTCAGGGCGGTAGGTTAAATCCATCCTTAAACCTGGTTCAGTCTTTCGAAAAGCTGGATAACAGCTATGCTTCACTGGCTTCGGTTGATGCAGGCGGAAATCCGGTTTACTATACCAATATCACCGATATCTTTGCTGGCCGTGATGCGCGTTTATCCGGTACTGTAATCCTTCCTGGAACGCAATTTAAAGGCAAAACAGTTGATATCTGGGCAGGTTACCAGTTGGCCAACGGAACCATCATTACCGGCGATAATTTCGGGCAAACGAAGGATAAAGTTTTGCCTGATAACCCCGCATCGGTGCAGGTAGTGGGAAAAGACGGACCTGTTGATGGTTTGGAATTCAGTGCACAATCGGGATTTTATGTGCGTAAATATTTAGATCCGGCAACAGGTTCGGGGCAGATTGGTACCCGTAGCGATGTATGGTGGATCCGTTACCGCTATGCCGAAGTATTGTTAAACGCAGCCGAAGCCGCTTTTGAATTGGGCGATTTGGGTGCAGCAGCAGGTTATATTAAACCGGTACGTGACCGTGCAGGATTAACCACAGCTTTAACACCGGCGCAGATTACTTTTGATAGGATTGTACACGAGCGTAAAGTAGAGTTTGCTTTTGAAGGACAACAGCTTTGGGATATGAAACGCTGGAGACTCGCCGATAAAGTGTGGAACGGCAGTAACATGTCGGCCGCCGATTTTACCAACGCCACCAATATTGGCAGTGCAACACGTACCAGCACCCAGGTTTTTGGTTTATGGCCTTATAAATATTACAACCCGGGCAATGCCAACCACTTAAAATATGTTTTTAAAGTAATTAAACCCAGCCGCGTTACAGCAGCACATCGTTTCCGCATTGGTAACTATTATTCTTCAATAGGACAGGATGTATTAAACGGTAATCCAAAAATTATCAGAAACCCTAATCAATAATCAGATACAGATATGAAAAATAGATTTTATTTCATAGCAGGGGCAATTATAGCCGTATTATTCTCCGCATGTAAAAAAGATAATTACGATGCACCCCAGGCCGATTTTACAGGTAGGATTGTGTACAAAGGAGAGCCCATTAATGTACAATACGGTCAGGTAAATTTCGAACTCTGGCAGTCGGGCTTTGGTAACTATTCGGCGCTCAATGTAAATGTAAACCAGGAGGGAGGCTATTCGGCCAAACTATTTGATGGCAACTATAAACTTGTTTTTTCGGCTAACCAGGGACCTTTTTTATGGAAAAAGAATGCTGCGGGCAAGCAAGATACCATTGCGGTAAACATTAGTGGCAGCAAAACCATGGATATCGAAGTAACACCTTATTACATGATCCGTGGTGCAACCTTAACTGCAGCTACGGGCAAGGTAAATGGTTTCTGCAAGCTCGAAAAAATTATTACCGATGCCAATGCAAAAGATGTGGAAAGCGTATCGCTCTACATCAATAAAACACAGTTTGTAGATGGTGGTAATAACATTGCTGTGCAGGAGCTTAGAGGTGCGGCCATTGCCGATTTGAATAACCTGAATACAAGTGTAACCATACCCGGAATTGTACCTGCACAAAATTATGTTTTTGCCAGGATTGGGGTAAAAATTGCAGGGGTAGACGATTTGATTTTCACACCGGTAGCTAAAATTACCTATTAATAACCATCAGCAGGCATATGGAACTAAAACCCTATGCCTGCCTTTATTCATTATCTTAGTTAAACTAATTTAACCATTTTGAAATACCGCTCCATACTTTCTCTGTTGTGCCTGTTTGTATGGGTGCAGCTGGCCCATGCCCAGCAAAAACCGCTGGATGGAAAGCACATTTACCTGGCCGATCCCACTATCTTTTTCGATAATGGCACTTATTACCTGTACGGCACCAGTGGCGATGAAGGTTTTTTGGTGTACCAGTCAACTGATCTTAAAAACTGGACAGGTCCTGTGGGGAGTAAAAATGGCTATGCCCTGAAAAAAGGCGATGCCTTTGGCACTAAGGGTTTCTGGGCACCACAGGTTTTTAAGCGGGGCAACACCTATTACATGGCTTATACTGCCGACGAGCAGATCGCCATTGCAAAAAGCAACAGCCCTTTGGGACCTTTTAAACAAACAGTGTTAAAGGAAATTTCTGGTAGCGGAAAACAGATCGATCCATTTTTGTTTACCGATAGTGATGGCAAAAATTACCTCTATCATGTTCGGTTAGACCGGGGCAACCGCATTTTTGTAGCTGAAATGAAAGCCGATTTTTCAGACATTATTCCAGGTACACTTAAAGAATGCATTTCGGGAACTGAAAACTGGGAGAATACGGCTAAAACAGACTGGCCGGTTACCGAAGGGCCAACCGTGCTGAAAAAGAACAATCTCTATTACCTGTTTTACTCGGCAAATGATTTTAGGAATCCCGATTATGCAGTTGGCTATGCCACTTCAAAATCGCCGTTTGGCCCATGGACCAAATACAATGAAAACCCCATCATCAGCAAAGCGAATATTAAGCAAAACGGTACCGGACATGGCGATTTTCTGGTCGATGCCAAAGGTAATTTACAGTATGTATTCCACATTCACTATACTAATCAGAAAGTATCGCCACGGGCAACGGTTATTGTAGCCGCAAAATTTGTGAAGGGGAAAGATGGAAATGCGGCAATGCAGATCGATCCAAAAACTTTCAGGTGGTTAACGCTTCAACCCGGGCAGTAAAATGATCGGTTTTGTAGAAAAATTGAAACAATAAGGAGCATCCGGGAAAAAGAAAATCGCTTTTTTAGCGACTGGGAATTTAACGGGGAAATGCCCAACCAAATAAATAGCATGATTAAAAAGTATTACTTAGTTTTTGCAGGTATGTTACTGGCGCTGGCGGCTCAGGCACAAACTTTTTCCAACCCGCTATTGCCTTCCGGAGCCGATCCCTATAATTTTTATAAGGATGGCTATTATTACTATACCCATACCTCGGGCAACCGCATCGATTTGTGGAAAAGCAAAAGTATTGAAGGCTTAAAAGATGCTGAAAGGAAAACCATCTGGAAGGCACCTGCCGGAACCCCATACAGCAAAGAGATATGGGCACCCGAAGTGATGTTTTTAAGAGGGAAATGGTACGCGTACTTTGCTGCCGATGATGGCAAAAACGATAACCACCGCATGTATGTGCTTGAAAATGCTTCGGCCGACCCCATGCAGGGCGAGTGGATTTTTAAAGGAAAAATAGCCGATGCAACTGATAAATGGGCAATAGATGGCGATGTAATCGATTTTAAAGGCCAGCTGTATATGATTTGGTCGGGTTGGGAAGGCGACACGAACGGCAAACAGGAAATCTTTATTGCCAAACTAAAAAATCCCTGGACAGTAGATGGACCAAGGGTTAAAATATCATCACCAAAATTTAGCTGGGAAAAAAATGGCGACTTAGGTGGAGGCGAGCATGTAGATGTGAACGAAGGGCCACAATTTTTGCCACATGGCGATAAACTGTTTATCATTTACTCGGCGAGTGGCTGCTGGACGGATTTTTACGCTTTAGGCATGCTTACTGTATCGGCCAAAAGCAATTTGCTCGATCCGGCTTCCTGGAAAAAATTAGAAAAGGCAGTATTTGAGCGCTCGATAGAAAATGGTGTATATGCTCCCGGGCACAACTCCTTTTTCAAGTCGCCCGATGGTAAACAAGATTGGATCTTGTACCATGCTAATGATAAACCGGGGCAAGGCTGTGGCGGTTTCCGCTCACCTAGGGCACAACAGTTTAGCTGGAATGCAGATGGTACACCGAATTTCGGCACACCTTTAAAAACAGGCACTCAGCAGGCAGCACCCTCAGTTAAAAAGTAAAATAATCAGATATAATACCAATGAACTTAAAAAACTATCTTCTTCCTTTTGCCTTTGCGCTTTGTTTAAGCACAGGCTATGCGCAGAAAAACAAAAAAGCAGCCGAACCCGCAAAAGTGTGGTCGGTTGAGAAGGCCAATGCCTGGTACAAAGAACACAAATGGCTTACCGGTGCAAATTATATACCGGCAAATGCCATTAACCAGCTCGAAATGTGGCAGGCCGATACCTTTTCGCCAGCGGTAATTGATAAAGAGCTGAGCTGGGCCGAAAGTATAGGCTTTAACACCCTGCGCGTATTTTTGTACAGCAAGGCCTGGAGCCAGGATCCCGAAGGTTTTAAAAAACGCATGGATCAGTTTTTAACCATTACACAAAAGCATGGCATTCAACCGATGTTTGTGTTCTTCGACGATTGCTGGAACAAAACTGCTGCTATTGGCAAACAACCTGAGCCAAAAACAGGCGTTCACAATTCAGGCTGGCTACAGGATCCCGGCGACCCGGCTTTTAAAGAAGAGGCCAATTTCCCTGAGCTCGAAAAATATGTGAAAGATGTACTCACGCATTTCGCTCATGATAAACGCATTCTGCTATGGGATTTGTATAACGAACCGGGAAACAGTGGTAAACTGGAAGCAACCATTCCACTGCTAACCAAAACGATTAGCTGGGCACGTGAGGTAAATCCCGATCAGCCGATCAGCATCGGGCTCTGGAGCTGGGGTTTCGAAAAACTAAACGAAATCCAACTGGCCAATTCAGATATCGTTACTTACCATAATTACGAAGCACCAGACTGGCACCAGCGAACCATCGATTTATTAAAAGCAAGCGGCAGGCCTTTAATCTGTACCGAATACATGGCCCGCCCGCGTAACAGTCGTTTTTCGAACATTCTGCCCATGCTAAAAGCAGAAAACGTTGGCGCTATTAACTGGGGTTTTGCTGCTGGTAAAACCAATACCAAATATGCCTGGGATACTCCACTGGCTGATGGTTCAGATCCGGTTGAGTGGTTCCACGAGATTTTTCAGCCAGATGGCACACCTTACCGCCTGGATGAAGTAAACCTGATTAAAAAATTAAACAACAAATAAGCAGATCATACAGGGCTGAGAATCCAAATTGTTATCTGTAATTACCACCAATTGAAACCAAAAATGAAAAAAACGTCTATTTTATTTGCACTGTTGGGGCTTTCGCTCTCACTTTCTGCACAGCAGGCCAGTAAACCATGGTCGGCTGTTAAGGGGAAAATATCGTCGCCCTGGGCAGATGAAGTTAATCCTGCTGCCGTGCTTCCCGAGTACCCACGTCCGCAGTTCGAACGTAGCGGAAACTGGAAAAACCTAAACGGCTTATGGGATTATGCCATTGCCGAAAAATCGCAGCGCCCTGCCATTAACCAGGGCAAAATTCTGGTTCCCTTTGCTGTAGAAGCTTCGCTTTCGGGCGTAGGTAAAACCGTTGGTAAAGATAGCCTGCTGTGGTATAAAACTTCTTTTACCCTTCCGTCGAACATGAAAGGGAAAGATATTTTACTGCATTTTGGTGCGGTAGACTGGCGTGCAACTGTAAGTATTAATGGTAAAGAAGTAGGTAAGCACGAAGGTGGTTTTGATCCTTTTAGCTTTAACATTACCCCTTTCTTAAATAAAAGCGGCAACCAAACGCTTACTGTTGAGGTATGGGATCCGACTGACGAAGGTCCGCAGCCACGAGGCAAACAGGTTAAGCGGCCAGAAGGTATCTGGTACACCCCGGTTACCGGAATCTGGCAAACGGTGTGGGTAGAAGCGGTAAACAAGTCGCATATCGATCACATTAAAATCACACCGGATATCGATCAGAAAGCTGTTGAAGTTAGCTCGTTTGTGGAAAATGCAAATGCAGGCGATCAGGTAAAAATTTCGGCCTGGGACGGAGGCAATAAGGTAGCCGAGCAAACTACCGAGGCTAAAGGAACAGTGAGCTTAAAGATCGAAAACCCCAAATTATGGAGTCCGGACAGTCCGTTTTTATATGATTTGAAAATCGAGCTGCTTTCAAAAAACAAAAAGGTAGATGAGGTGAAAAGTTATTTCGCTATGCGTAAAATTTCGATGGGTAAAGATGCCAGCGGGATAGAACGGATGTTGTTAAATAATGCTTTCCTGTTTCAGTATGGTCCATTAGATCAAGGCTGGTGGCCGGATGGATTATACACTGCCCCAACTGATAAAGCTTTGAAATTTGATGTGGATAAGACAAAGGAAATGGGCTTTAACATGATCAGGAAACACATTAAGGTAGAACCTGCGCGTTGGTATTATTACTGCGATAAAGCGGGTATGCTGGTTTGGCAGGATATGCCAAGTGGTGATTTGGGTAACCGTTGGGAAAACCGCCCCGGGGTGTTAGATCATCAAACCGATCAGAAAAGAAGTCCCGAATCAGAAGGTTACTACAAAAAAGAATGGAATGCCATTATGGAGAAACTGCATAATGTACCTTCAATTGTAGTGTGGACTCCATTTAACGAAGCCTGGGGACAATTTAAAACGGTAGAAATTGCCAAATGGACAAAAGAGAAAGATCCTTCGCGCCTGGTGAATACAGCCAGTGGTGGTAACTTTTTCCCGGTAGGCGATATCATCGACCTGCACAACTATCCACATCCGGCTATGCCTAGTCCCGATTACTTTGGAAAAGACTATGTACTGGTGCTGGGCGAATTTGGTGGTTTAGGTTTACCAATTGATGGCCATGTGTGGCAACAAAAAAACAATTGGGGTTACCAGAGTTTTAAAAACAAAACCGACCTTTTTAACAAGTATGCTGAGTTTACCAAACGCCTGGAACAGCTTATCCCGCTAGGGCTTTCGGCCGGTGTGTACACGCAAACAACTGATGTGGAAGTAGAAACTAATGGATTGATGACTTACGACAGAAAGGATATCAAGTTTTCTGAAACACAGATAAAAGCGCTGCACGATAAATTGTATCAGATTAAGGTGCCGGTGAAATAACCGCCTGTTTTAGCATAAATAACCAATCTGATGAGCCCGGTATTTATATCGGGCTCATTTTGTTTCAGGCTTTTTAATACAGCCGAAAGTTTAACAAATACCCTTAATTGGGGATATGGGATTTTAAAAGACAGCAGTATTTTTGGTTGATTTAAAAAAATTAAGCTGGCTTGTTTAAAGGCAATCGTACTTATATTCGCATCGGTAAACTTTACCGATGTGGTTAAGAAATGTTTGTTAACCAGGCCAACTTGTTTGTGAAAAAATAACTGAATGAATTCCGCGATAAATCCCGCTCTTTTTATGAAAAACCTAATTACTGCTTTCCTTTTTTTGATTGTTTCTTCCTTTGTTGCCCAGGCGCAGCAGCTTACAACTTTTAACGAGAAAGGTTTAATCGGCTTTAAAGATATAACGGGCCGCATAGTGGTTGCACCTAAGTATGATTACACCAAAGAATTTAGTGAGGGCCTGGCTTTGGTTGAGCTGAATAATGCTAACGGATATATTAACAATAAGGGCCAGGAAGTGGTTAAGCTTAAATACTATGGAGGCTATGATTTTCAGAATGGAGTTGCAATAGTATATAATCACAGCCTTAAACATGGAATTATCGACACAAAGGGAAACGAAATTGTCCCTTTAAAATACGATCGGATAGGAGAAGTTTCTGATGGAGTAAGGATTTTTGAACTAAATAAGAAGTTTGGGGTAATGGATAAAAACGGAAAAGAACTGTTTATAACTCCATACGATCGGATTTCTGGATTTGCAAATGGACTTGCCTTGATAACCAAAGATAAAAAGCAGGGTTATATGGATAAATTTGGCAAGATCGTTATTCCGGCTGTTTACGATGAAGCCACATATTTCCTTGGCGCTAATGCCTTTGTAGAAAAAGAAAATAAAATCTATATGATAGATACTAAAGGTAATATCATTAAAACCTTACCATACGATAAACTGGGGTTCAGCGGGGAGAAAGCTGTAAATGTTAAATTAAACGGGAAAACGGGAAGATTGAACGCATGGGGGAAAGAGGTTATTCCACCAGTGTACGATGGGATTGGAAGGTTTAATGCAAATGGACAAGCCACTTTTACAGCCAATAAAAAAAAGGGGCTTATTGATATCAATGGAAGGATATTAATTCCTGCAGCGTATGATGAACTTTCTCCATTCGGCCGGGCAACATATCAGGCAGCCCAGGATGGCAAAGAGATGATCCTGGATACCCTTGGCAATCAGGTTTCTCCAAACAAATACGAAAAAATAGGTTATGATAGCGAGGGGCTTGCCTTAATGGTAACCAATGGTAAATATGGTTTCCTAAATAGAGAAGGAAAGGAAGCAATAGCACCCAAATATCAATTCGTTGGCGATTTTTATTACGGAATGGCCAGGGTTAAATTAAATAATTTATGGGGCTTTATAGATAAAAGCGAAAGAGTAGTAATTCCTATCCAATATACCTTTGTTACAGGAATGATTTTGTATCATGCAAAAATAAGGGTTGGTGAAAAATGGGGGATGATAAGTGATAAGGGCAAAGTGGTTATTGAACCAGTTTATAGTGATCTCGGTTTTTTTAGGGAAGAAAGAGTAAAGGTCAAGATAGATGGAAAATGGGGCTTTTTGGATGAAGAAGGAAAGTTAGTGGTTCAAAACCTATACGCTGAAGTAGAAGATTTCGACGAGGGAAAGGCCATTGTAACGCTCGGAGATAAAAAAATCAAAATTGATAAAAACGGGAAACAAGTAGAAAATTAAGTCAATCACATTTAAACCCAGCACCATGAATAGATACTTTAAATACCCTATTAATTTATTACTTCTGGTAATGTTACTATGCAGCAGTACTGGCGGATATTCCCAATCGCGTACGCAGATTGCCGCACAGTTAAGCAAGCTGATTAACAATTCAAGCTATTCAGACGAACTTCAGTATTACAATAATACTATCGATGCCAACTGCAATACCCTAACCCATAGTTTCGATACGTTTCAATCGGTAACTTTTACGCGTACAGAAAAGTTTGCCCGCGTAAGCAGTACTTATCGGAATATTCCCTGGAAAAATCTGCAGAGCATTACACACGAGAAAATCAGTACCTCAGCGGTATATCTGTTTTTTGCTGAACCCATTGTGCAAAGCCGCAAGCTTACCTATGGAAGTTATTTTAGAAATAAGTACACTGATGGTACCGCCGAGCGTAGTGTAAGGAGTATTCAGCTGCATATTAAAAATACAGATCTGCTGGTATTTGAAACCCTTTGTTATAAGTTAAAATTTGCAGATTCTGCACAAAATATGCAGGCAGTAGCCCCGATAAAAACATTGCCACAGGCACTGTTTAGCCAGAAAGTATTGCCCCCAACTAAAAATGAGGCGCAGGGAATCATATTCGATTCTACAACGGGTTATAAATGTGGCCCACAGGAATGGCCTTCTTATTGGTGCAAATTTTTCAAACTTGGTGCAATAGACATTTCAAACATGGGATCGGACGAAATGAAGGCGAAATCGCTCGAAATGCAGGCCTATTGGAATAAATACTGCTATAGTTTTACCACAGGAGACTGGCGAGGAATTACTGGTGGAAGCATCACTACACTATTGGATATTAATAACGATACCGGCAGCAGTGATGCTTTCGGACTTATCGCCTACCGGGTAAAGGGCAATGTAAATTTTTTAAATCCTTTTAATGGTAAAAACTATTTTGATAATTTATATGCCAAGTACGGTAAAAAAGAACATTATGTAGAGTATGAGAAAGAGGAAGTTCAGCGGGAATGGGAATATTTGCAGAGCCGTGCGAAAAGATGGGGTGCCAAATCATCAGCTTACATGCTGCAGCAATATAAATACAATGCCCAGGCGCATCAGGAACTCATAGAAGCCATTTTATGTAATACCCAAGGCGAAGGTGTTTTTGCAGGTTTAAAGAGCAATCCGGCACAGTACCTGCTGCAGGTGTATAATGTGGGCATTAGAAATTTTGATGAGGCTGTGTTTTTATTCGAATCTAGTTTTAAAACCCAATTATCATCGGCAGATAAAATTGCATTTCGTCAAAACCTTAAATATCAGCAGGTACTTTGGGATTAAGCTTTTCGGATGATTGGTAGTGACTGGTGTTTTCAATAATATGGTAGAGAAATTCGTATCTTCACAATAGATCACAATCTGAAGTGTTGCAAGACTTCCATAAATTAATTAGATGAAACCATTCGATTTTTCCACCTTTCCGATATTAAAAACGGATAGATTTACACTTCGCAGGCTCTTACTAACCGATGCAGCAGAAATTTACGAACTCCGTTCGGATGTGAAGGTAGCGACCCTAACCGGAAAAGCACCCTATCGGAGTTTAGATGATGCCATTGCATATATCAACAAAATCGATAACCTCGTTAATAACAACGAATCGATTTACTGGGTTATCGCAGAGGAGGAGACCGGTCCTATGATTGGAGCGGTTTGCCTTTGGGATTTCAATACTGAAACCAGGACTATTGAAATGGGTTATGAGCTGCTTCCGGCTTTTCAGGGGAAAGGCATTATGCAGGAGGCAATTCCACGTGTGCTTAAATATGCATTTGAGGTAATGGGGGTGCAAACCATTGTTGCTTTTCCATCAAGCGATAATCCGCCATCTGTAAAACTGCTGGAGAGGCTTAACTTTAACCTGGTTCAGGAAGAGCATAAAAATACGCACGAAGGTGTACCGGGAATGTTAGCATTTACATTTTCTGCTCCTGAATCCTGACCTTTAATCGAGCCATAGAGGCACGGAAAGCACGGAGGGTAATGAGTACCCAAAGTTGCCATTCGGAGCCGATCGTCATTCCCGCGCAGGCGGGAACCTTAATGCGTTCGCTATTGTTTGCACAGCACACCCTTCTACCACTCGTGGCGGCCAAACATAAGCCAATAACAAGCCAAAGATACCGCCTAATACATTCATCAAACATCAGCTGTAAGCAAACATACGATAGTAGCACCCTAACAATTGAGCCTGGCAGCCAAACATACCGCACTTGCTGGCAAACATACGATGCTGATACCTTAACAATTGGTATTGGCAAGCATGCATACCATACAGGCAGGTAATCTTACAACAATCGCTACTTAGCGAGCGCATTAAGATTGCTTCGTTTCTTGCAGTGCCGTAAATTCTATGAGTTTCTGTCAATGGTTAGCCTGTAGAAGGACTATTGAGACCTAATGGCTGAGTAGCTATTCGCTAATACAATCAGATTACAACAAACTTCCTTCGGGCAATTCATAGGGCGGTTTACCCGGTTCAAAAATGCGTGTAAGCTGGGTGCCTTCAACGGTAATTTTATCACCTTTTCTTCTAATCCAGTTTCCTTCTCTCAGGCCAACCACCTTAATGTTATTTTGGGTTAAAAACTCTTTAATACGCGTTTCCCTCGTTTCGCCATTGTGTTGTAGCGTAGGGTCTGGGTCGAGGTAATGCGGGTTAAGGTTAAAAGGAACCAAGCCCATGCATTCGAATGAAGCCGGATAAACAATTGGCATATCGTTGGTAGTTTTCATATTTAAACCGCCGATATTACTACCTGCACTGCAACCCAGATAAGCTTTCCCTTCCGCCACATTCGATTTTAGCGTTTGCATCAGGCCGGCCTCGTGCAGGGTTTTTACCAGTAGAAACGTGTTGCCGCCTCCGGTAAAAAATCCTCTCGCAGCGTTAATTGCCATTGCCTGATCTTCAAATTCGTGCAGCCCCTTAACTTTGATGCCAATGGTTTCGAAAAAATCGCTGGCTTTTTGGGTGTAATCATCGTGAGAAATACCTCCGGGCCGCGCAAAAGGAATAAAAATAATTTCGTCGATACCTTGATACAGATCGATAATTTCTGCTTTTAAATAGGCCAGGTATTCGCCATCAAACAGGGTAGAGGTTGATGCAAGGATAATATTCATGGTACTTTGTTTATACAGGTATTTGGTTAAAAAAGCTGAGTCGGTTTGCCGATAGTTCAAAAGTAACAATTGATGATCTATCCACGAAAATTACCGGCTTATAAAATATACCGGTTAAACTGTTAACCTCTACAGGATGCGACAGGATGGTTAGGCCACCCATATTCGATATATTAACCGCAAAATAAACAGTACGATTTGAATGTGCAGTTTAGGGTTAACCAAATATATTTGAAGTAATTTATGAAAAGCATCCCCGTAATAGTATTCACAGCGCTTATATTCTTTACCAGTTCGGTTTTTGCACAATTTAAAACACCCGATTGGGTAAGTAAGGCAGGAGCCAGAAAATTTAGCTTCAAACAAAAAAACTACCTCGTTAACCAGTACGGTGCACTAAATGATGGAAAAACCTTAGCTACCAAAGCTATTCAGCAAGCCATAGATGATTGTGCAGCAAAAGGAGGAGGTACCGTTTCTTTTCAACCCGGCAAGTATTTAACCGGTTCATTGTTCGTTAAAACAGGTGTTAATTTCGAAGTGGGTAAAGGTGTGGAGTTATTGGGCAGTCAGGATATTAAAGATTACCCCGAGATTGATACCCGTGTAGCAGGCATCGAAATGAAATGGCCGGCAGCATTGATCAACATCCTCAAACAGCACAAAGTGGCTATTTCGGGATCGGGATTGATTAATGCCCAGGGAAAACCTTTTTGGGATTATTACTGGAACCTGAGAAAAGATTACGATGCTAAAGGCCTGCGCTGGATTGTGGATTATGATGCAAAACGCCCCCGAACCGTATTAATCGAATCGGCCAGCGATGTGATTGTAAGGGATGTAAATTTACAGCAAGCAGGTTTCTGGACGGTACAAATCCTTTATTCGAGCTACGTAACTGTTGATAAAATTACGATTAGAAATAACGTAGACGGGCATGGCCCAAGTACGGATGGTATTGACGTAGATTCATCGCTCTGGACCCTGATCCAGAACTGTGACATTGATTGTAACGACGATAATTTTTGCCTGAAAGCTGGTCGCGACTGGGATGGCTTACGGGTAAACCGGCCAACTGAATACGTGGTTATCCGCAACTGCATTGCCCGCAAAGGTGCTGGTTTACTTACTTTGGGTAGTGAAACCTCGGGCAGCATCCGCCACGTGTGGGCTACTGATTTAATCGGTTATGGCACAGGCAATGCATTAAATATCAAATCGGCCAAAACCAGGGGCGGTACGGTAGAAGATGTGTACTTCGGCAATATCACCATGGAAGGTGGCGGCAATGTAATTCAGGTTAACCCAAACTGGAACCCCGCTTACAGCTATTCAACCTTGCCTGCTGGGTATACTCCTGACTCGATTCCTTTGCATTGGACCAAGCTTTTAACTCATGTTGAGCCGGCTAGTAAAGGCATACCAAAAATCCAGAACATCAATGTTTTCAACGTGAATGCGAAAGATGTGAAAAAAGCCATCAACGCCATTGGTTTCAGCGAAACCATATTAAAAAATTTCAACTTTAAAAATTTGAACATTACAGCAGCAACTGCCGGTAACATCGAATTTGCCCAAAACTGGACTTTCGACAATGTGAAGATTACGGCTGCAGATGCATCTACCTTAAAAGTAGCAAATGCCACAGGTGTAAAGCCCTAAACAAGCGGTGTTTATGTTAGAATAAATTGCATATAAATAAAAAAAGGTACAACAATCGCTGTTGTACCTTTTTATCTAAATTAACGCTCTCAATCTATGATTGATGCAGGGCTCTCACCCCCTGCAAGGGCAAAGGTATTAAATATTTGTTTTTTTGCAAATTTTGAATCAATTATTCTCAATATTTCAGCAAAGTTCTCTAATCCATAAGCAAAAGCTGAAGGCTGAAATGCCTGTTTCAGCAGACTATTTGCCAAACTGAGCCGTAATCAAATTCTTTCATATTCACGGCAGAGCTACCTTTAAACCATCACTAAGGCAGCGAACTAAATTGCTTCCTTATAAAATTAGCATTATGGAAAAATACAGGAAAATTATTTTTAGTGCCACTCTGGCCATCGGGTTAAGTGCTTTTATAGCTCCTTTTACCACCTTTGCCCAAAAAACAGGCATTACACGAACCAATCACCAGAGACACGACATTAGTGTTCCGGGATACGAAACCATACAGGCGAGTATCGCTTTTGAGCCTGGGGTTCAGTTCGGCATGCATTCGCATCCCGGCGAAGAAGTAATTTATGTGCTTAAAGGTACATTTGAATATCAGATTGAGGGAGAAAAACCAGTCAGGCTTAAAGCTGGCGATGTGCTCTTTATTCCGGCAGGTAAAAATCACCAGGCTAAGAATGTGGGTAAAAATAAGGCAGTAGAATTGGCAACCTATATTGTAGAAAAGGGGAAAACCCTGGTGGTCATGAAACCTTAAAGGATAAATTTACCGAAAGGGATGTTTTAATTGTTCCTTTCGGTAATGGTTTAATGAATTTATAAGATCTCGATTCCTTTTTCCTCGAGCGCTTCAAAAATATGTGCGTTTACTATGCTTTTGGTTAGTTCGGCCTGCGAAATATCTTTACACCAGAAAAATATCCGAACATCGCTGCTGGCCCTGCTCACCGGGCTGATCATAATTACAGGTTCTTTATTCACAAATACATTGGTGTTTTCGATAATTACATTGCGGATCAGGCTGGTTACCTCTGATGAGTTGAAAGGTTTAGCGATAGACAGCAGGATGTCTACTCGCATCTGGTTATTGCTCAAAGTCCAATTGATGATGTTGTTGGAAAGGATAGAACCATTTGGGATAATGATTTCGGCACCTTCATCGCTTAGCAGGGTACTGGATCTTACACCAATTTCTTTTACCCTTCCTTTTTTATTGCTCAGCTCTACCACATCGCCAATGCGGATTGTTTTATCAAAAATAAGGATAATACCTGAAACAAAATTGCTTACAATGTTCTGTAAACCCAATCCAATACCTACACCCAAAGCGCCCAGTATCACCGTGATTTTATCAATTGGCAAACCAGAGGCGGCAACAGCAATTAAAAAGCCACTAATGAGTAAAACCAGGCGGGTAACCAATAACTTGGAGCGTTCGCCTTTGTTATCATCCAATGCATCATCACCCACATCGCCAAAGAAATAGGCAATGTATTTTTGTAAGAAATTGGCAAGCCATATAATGGCTAGAAACAGCACCACGCCGCCCAGGGTGAAAGAGAAACTGCCAACAATTCTCCTTTGGGTAAGCTCGTCGGTAATGGCCGAATAAATACTATTGAAAATATTTAAGTTGGTTGTAAAAATAACAGCCCAGATGATAATAGCGCCTGTTGAGGCAATGCGTTTTAAGCCTGCGGTAACCGGTATCCAGTCAAAAAACTCCGGATAGCCTTTTCTAATCCTGCTGCTTTTCATTTGGAGTAAAAAGGCCTCGACAAACATTTTAGCAAGTACAATCAGCGAAGTGGCATTCAGAAAAGCGCTTACACCGGTGTTGTAAAAAATCTGCGTCAGCGTAAAACGGCCAAAAAGGTTACAAAATGTAGCAATAAAGGCAAATATGATGTAAATAAAGCCTGTTGATAGGAGTAGTTTGTACTTCTTGTATTGTTCTTCGAGTGTGCGCCAAACGATAAGGCCATAGGTGGTGGCTCCGAGGCTTAGTATTAAAAGCAACCAGCGCTGATAGCGCGGAGGCATGCCCAAAATACGGAGGATTACCGGTGCAAAAAGAAACAGCACAAATACACACCATTGGAAGAATAACTTTTTAGGTAGTTTTTTCCGGAATAAAAAGGTAAGGCAAATAGCAAGCAGGATGTGTACCGATTCGATATACAAGGCTGGTGCCCGTAAATCGAATACGGGTGCGAGCGCAAAAAGCATAATTAAAGTAACCAGGTATGGTTTTGGCGAAAGCATGGTAAACTTAAAATCATCCACTGCTTCCAGCCTGTCGCGTTGTTTTAGGCTCCTGAAATTAAAAAATACCCAGCAGAAGAAAACCAGGCAGGTAAACAAGAGTAAAGCACGGCTGCTTCTGGTGTAAACGAAATAGTAGGCAGATATTTGCTGCTCACTATTCATAAACTTTCTGAAACCCATGCCTTTGTTGGCACGTTTATTAACCGATTCCCATAGGTAGCGTCTTTCTTTTCCAAATGCTTTTATGCTAACGGCACTAAGCTGGCTATCGGTAAGGTACATCAGCTCTTTAATGTTAATCAGGTTGGCCGAGGTGCGCGCCTGCTGGTTATTAATAGTTAAGGAAGCGTTTTTAATTAGGCTATCCATTACCACCCGCTTTTTTTTGAGTTCAGCAAACTGTAGCTTAAACATTTCGCGTAAGGCCGGAGTGGTAAATATTTTAACCAGCACCGAATCTCTACGCAGGTTAAGTATTTCTGTTTTTAACTTGCGGAGTTCTTTTTCGTATGCGTCCAAATCGGCCAAACAATCGCGGTTATTGCTTTGAAGTTCTTCCAGCAGGGTTTCGTCCATTTGCAGGTTCTGCAGGTTAAGGTTCCGGTCTGCATTGGTTAGCCGGCTTTTTAAAAGTGCAAGGGCTGCTTCATCCTGCGTGAGATGGGCATCAATTGGCTTAAGCTTGGTAAACGAATTAACGGTAACGGGCACCTTGTTTACCACCTCGAAAACTTTTTCTAATCGAAAGAGATAGTCACTTTTAGTTAATACAGCAGAATCGGCCAGAAAAGCAGTTTCGGGGTTCTTGTCTGCTGGTTTGCCGGTTTGGGCAAAAGCAGAAAAAGAAAGGGCAATGCAGGTCATTACCAGAAAAACAGTGCGCAAATTGGAAGAACTTTTTATAATCATTTTCTTTTAACGAAAGATTTTGTAGCCAAAAGTAAATAATAGAAAATAAAAAAGCGTTCTCCTTTTCGGGGAGAACGCCTGAATGCTAAATTTTAACACCTTACTTTTTAGGCGCATTGGCACCAAACTTTCTCGGATAAAAGGAAAGTGTTACCATAAAATATTGTTGCAATACATTTTTTGTACTTGTAGTGAAGCTGTTTACGCTAGCATAGTTAAATACGCTTCTGTTTTGGCGCAATAAATCGAGTGCCGAAAATTTCACCTCTGCATTATTGCCTTTGGTAAAACGGTACGTGGCATTTGCATTCCAGATCGCAAAATTAATCGTTTCGCCAACCGATGGATTGTTGTTGTTGAAATTGATGTTACTACTGAGCGAAAACTTTTTAGTGAAATTGTAATTTCCGCTGAAGGAAGTAGTTAGCGTAATGTTTTTGTAGGCCGTACCTAAGGCACTTTGTTTAGCTAGACTGGTAACAATGCCTTGTGTGGCTTCGAAGGCTAATTTATCCTTATAGGTGTAAGTGGTTTGCAGGCTGTTGTTAGTAGAAAAGTTGTTCGAAAAATTAAACAAAGTATTGGTGTAAGTTGGGTTTTTGCTAAAATTAAAGGAAGTATTAAAACCCAGTTGCAATTCACTGGTTTTTAGTTTAAACGACTTACGGATATTTCCACTCAGGTTGGCATACCTATTACCATTAGCATTGGTTAAGTAAATCGTTCTCCGGTTTTGCTGGTCGATAAAGGTACTATCTACAATATCATTATCGACTATACCCACCGAGCCATTGACATTAAAGTTCAATGTATTTTTACTTTTCATATCATAATGATAAAAATAGATATTGATCGAACGGTTTAATTCCTCTTTCAGGTTCAGGTTACCCCTCTGCAAATTATATAAGTTGGTACTATCGGTTAAGGGTGCGAGCTGGTAAAGGGTAGGGATATTTACCTGGGTACGATAGCTGAGGTTTAAGCTTTCCTGATAGGTGCCGGTTTGATAGTTTGAGGCACTTACCGAAACAACAGGTACAAAATTGCGATAGGTTCGCCTTAGGTTTTGAAAAGCGCGGTCGGATGTATTGTTCTGATTAATGACTTGCTGCGCTGCGGTAATTTTAATGTTTAGCGATTTGTAATAACGGTTGCTTAGGTTTTTGGAAAACGTTTTGCTTAGCGAGATACCGGGAGTAAAATCGGTAACATTGGTTTTAAGGTTATTGGAAAGGTAATTATTCTGCTGGTAATTCCCGTTCACAAAATCTTCAATAAAATTATGTTCTTCGTTATTAGTCAAAGCCAGTCTACCGGTAATTTCAGCATCAAATCCACTTAGATTGGCATTTCCAAAAAAGATAGATTTAAGATTGGGTAAGCCAATGGATATGTTTTGCGATACATTCTTGCTATCCGTTTGGTATTTCCGATTAAAGTCGCGGTTATTGGCACTGTTTAATAAATCCCTAAATGCCGTGATTTCTGTTCTGTCATTAGTTCGGTCGTTATAGCTTGCATCATAGCTGGCATTAAGCGATTTAAAACGTTGTTTCCAGTTGTTGTAATTCTGATAGTTGTAGCTTGCCCTGATAGTGAAATCGGTATTGGTATAGTTACTTTGCCCCTCGCTGTTGTTGGTACTGGTAAGTTGCCGGGCATTATTTTCCGCACTTCTGGTACTGGAATTGCTATTATCTCCCTTTTCTGTATTGAATGATTCGCTCAAATCTAAGCGGTGGCTTTTTTGGTAATAATTGTAGATTGAATTAAAGCGGTGTCTGTCGCTGGTATTGGATGAGGTAGTATTGCTGTTTGCATAAAGCTGGTTATTATCGGCAATGGTGGTGATGGTTTGCGCATCGCCTATGTTTGATGATTCGAGGTTTTTAAAATAATAATCGGCCGTTAACGAACTTTTATTGTTCCAATCTTTACTGTCGGGCTTAAAATTGTAGGTCATCTGTGCGCCGGCCACATTGCCTTTGTTTAGTCCGGTTTGCCTGAAATCCGATTGGTATTCAACCGAGGTGCCAACACCTTTGTAAGTACTGTTTCTGATCAGGGTATTAATATCGTTGGGGATCTTGTTGATATCATTAGACGCCCCGATGATCGAGAGCTGGAGCTTGGGGGTACTAAAATTTAAATTGCCATCAAACTGGTAATGCTTGTCTGTCCCGTAGCCGGCACTTATTTTTCCGAAGTAGGATCGGTCTTTCCCTTTCTTTAATTTTAGGTTGGCTACCAGGTTGCTATCTAGTGGTTTATCTCTGTCGGCCGTATTGAAAATCTGTATTTTCTCTAAAGCATTTTTGGGGATGTTTTGCAAGGCAATTTTATTGTCGCCACCAAAAAATTGTTTTCCATTAACGGTAAGCTGTTTCACTTCCCGGCCATTAACGGTGATAATACCATCGCCCCAAACGGTTATATTGGGTACTTTTTTCAAAAGGTCTTCTACCGTAGCGTTAGTATCAAGCTTAAAGGCAATGGCATTAATTTCTAAAGTATCGTTATTGTAAGAGATTGGCGGAACAGTAACAGTTACCTCCTGCAAATTCACATCCTGCGGGTTAATGATAACGTTTTTAAGGTCGAGCACAGTCTGTCCTTTTGGAATGGTAATATGCTTTTGAATGGTTTGGTATCCTACATTGCTAATATCCAGCCGGAGTGGTTTATCGATTGGCAGGTTACTAAATTTGAACTCGCCATAATTGTTGCTGAGCTGATAATTGATTACCGTATTATCGGCCTTGTAAATGGAAACTGTCGCTGCTTTAAGTACATAATTGTGCACAGTATCTCTCACGATACCTTTAATCGTACCGGTGGGTGGTGGAGTTGCGGTTTGGGCAAAAGAATAGCCTGTTCCTAAGCAAATAATGCTTAAAAGGAATAAAAAATGAGCGCGCATGATTTTAGATTTGCTTCGGTTTTAAGATGATAATTACAGGATTGCTTTTCCGGTCGCCGGTTTTAAAATACTTTTCAAGCAGGGGAGGGTATTGGGTTGTTTTACCGGCACTACGCTCTTTAAAAGTAAACATCGCCAATGCAGAGTAACTGGTATAAAACTTTTTATCTTCATAGGCTAAGAATCCTCGGTTTTCGAAATCGTAGGCAAAGCCCGAATCAGTTACCGGTAAGAAACTCGAAAGGCTATCTGGCTCTAAATCCTGGAAAGATAACAGCTCAGTTGTCTTGGTGTTGTAAATCAGGCTTTTCTTCTGGTCTTTATCCCAAAAGATGTTGGATAGTTTGAGGTATAGCTGATCGCCAATTAAATAACTGCTGCCAATACCATGAATCATTTTTTTGTTTTTTTCGAAGTATTCGAACCTTTTTTTAACGTAAGCAGGATTGGTGATAAAATCTTTTGGCAGCGTGTTTATGGCCGGAAAAATAAATTTATAAGCCAGTTCCATTTTTTTTGCGTTGAGCTTGTACAAACGGTAATCGTAATACCTGGTGTAAAAAGCCTCATTGTCATTGTATTTGGTTATTGGATCGTCGCCATACCAATCGTCTCTTTCGAAAAACTTATCATCGATTTTAAAATAGCCCACGGTGTCTTTCTTTTTTTTGTCGATGGTAACAAGCGAATATCGGGTACTGTCTTTACCTTTTTTGATATAGGTATAAGGTCTGAGTACAACATCGCTATTTGCGAAAGATAATTTGGGTGAGTAATAATTGAAGTTTTTAACTTTTTTTACAAAACTACCTTCCAGCGTAAAATACTGTACATTGTTTGGTGTATAGACAGCAATATATTCGGTGTTTCCTTCAGTTACCAAGGTAAAACCATGCGTTACCGCTTTTTCTTTATCAGCCTTTTCTGTTTGTAATTTGGCGGCATCGATTTTGGTGAGGTATTTTCCTTCATTGGTGAAAACCAAAACAGCGCGGGTATCGTAATCGTAAATTAAAAATTTGTTACCGGCGATTTTAAGTTCAGCAATATTACCGAACAAACTTTCTTTGGTGGTTTCCAGCGGGACAAATTTAACTTCGTCGAAAATTTGCGAAACCGCTGCTCCGCGTGCACTTTGCGGGTCGATTCGTAAGGTTACAACATGCGAACTGTCGATTACTCCTTCTTGCGAAAAAGCCGTGAGAGAGGAAAGGCAGGTTAGTGCCAGTAAGCATAAGTTATGCTTGAAGCGTTTCATAAGTGTGTTTAGATTTGGTGTGCCGCAATTGCGGTTAACAATAATAACTATAAAATAAGTTATCTACAAGCCGCTGGGTTTAGATTTAACATTTTTTAAGGTTTAAAAAGGTTTGTCTGAATTAATCGATAAAGGCAGGCTAGTTTTCGAGCGCTATCCATAAAAAAAGCGTTCTCCATTTTGAGGAGAACGCTTAAAGTAAACAGCCTGACATCCGCTAGGCAATATTTTGCAGGTACCGGTATACCTCCTCTTTCTTTCGGCTCGAAACAGGTATTTTTTCGCCGTTTTCCATGAGCAGCATTCCTTCGCGGTAATATTTTTTTACATATTGGAAATTAATCAGGTAGGATTGATGGCAACGCAGAAAACCGGAAAATGCGAGCATGTTTTCGTATTCTTTAAGACCTTTTGAAACCACTACTTCGCGTTTATCTTTCAAGCAAAATGTGGTGTAGCCTTTGTCGCTTTTGCAGTAGATGATATCATCCAGATCTACGATCTCAATATACTCGAGGCTTTTCAATGCAATCCTTTTGATGCCTTTAACGCCCTGAGCCAGGTAATGGTCGCGGGCAATTTCCAGTTGTTGCCTATCAAACTGTTCCTGCTCACGTTGGCGCAGGTATTTTCCCAATACTTCACCAAGCGATATTTCATCAACCGGTTTTAACAGGTAGGCAAAGGCTCCCATATTCAGCGCCTGTATGGCGTATTGATCGTAAGCGGTAAGGAAAATAACCTGAAAATCTTCCATTCCGATATCGTTAAACAAACTGAAACTATCGCCATCCTTTAGCCTGATATCAGCCAGGATCACCTCTGGCTTTAGCAAAGGTATTTCGGTAGCTGCCCTGGCTACTTCGCCCGAATGGCCAACAATCTGGAAAGCGCTGAGCTTGTTTACAATCTGTAAAATGTGCTGCATAATGTGCGCCTCATCTTCGAGTATGTAGATTTTCATATGTTTTTGAGCTAATCTTTAACCAACGGTATGTTAATTTTTATCCTTACACCCCGGCCACCCTTATCGCTTTTATCTTCAAGTTCGAAACCTGCCTGCTGGTTGGCCGAATTGAAAAGTACATCGAGCCGTTCTTTTAAAATAACCTGTGCCAGCGATTTTTTTGTTTGTACCGCTGCCTTGGCACTTACCCCACATCCGTTATCATCTACGGTAATCAGTAATTGATTCTGTGCTGTTGCGAAAGTAATGGCCAGATTACCATGATAAGCGATATTCCTGAAGCCATGTTCGATTGCGTTTTCTACAAAAGGTTGTATAAGCATAGGCGGAATCAGAACGTTTTCGAGCTGCAAGTGATTAACAGTGATCTGGTAATCGAACAGACCGGTAAAGCGCATTTGTTGCAGTTGCAGATAATTATGCAATGAGGCTATTTCTTCATCTAATTCAATAAATTCTTTCGTATTCTGTTCGAGTACATTACGCAATAATTTAGAAAAGGTACTCAGGTAACGAACTGCTTCTTTCGAATCGCCAGATGATATGAGCCCCTGCAGATTGGCAATGGCATTAAAAATAAAATGTGGGTTAAGCTGTACCTGCAGTAATTTCTGTTCGATATTTAACCGCTTATTCTCTGAGGCCAGCAGGATATTTCGTCCCTTTAGCCTTTGTTGCCGGTAAATAATAAACAGAAGAGAAAGCACGCCTAAAAACACAAAAAGGGCCAGGGCTAAGGTCCACCTTTGCTGGGTAATGATTTTTTGATACAATTCGTTCCGGCTATTTAGCTCGGTGATGTTCCTGTCTTTTTTTTCTGCCTGATATTTCTCGTGCAGTTCGGCAATTTTTACAGCATCAATGGCCGAAATATCGCGAATTTCCATGCTGTAGGCAGAATCTGCAGCTTCCAGTGCTTCGGCATAGGCACCTTTGTTTTTATAGGCACTAATGAGGCCGTTATAAAACATATTTTTTCTTCTTCCCGATGGGTTCTTTTTTTCGAAGGCAATCCCCTGGCGGTAATAGTAAATGGCAGAATCGGGCATCTGGTTGTGCTCAAAACTGGTGGCCAGGTTATTGAAAGCAATATCATTAAGGTTGTTGGTGCTTTTTAGATAGTTGAAATATATTTTGCTGCTGGCAAGCGATTTCGCAAACTGGCCCTGGCGGTCGTAAATTTGCGCTTCATTATCGTAAGTACGGGCCAGCGCCAGGCTATCGTTAATACTTTTGGCCAGCACACGCGCTTTGTTGTTATAAAAGATCATTTTATTATAATCGTCCATCTTGGTAGCCAGCAAAAACGAAATGTCGAAATACCTTTGCTGAATTACCCGGTGCCTTTTATATGGATGGGTGTTGTAATACCGGGTTGCATAGCCCAATGCTTGTTTTGGATTATCGTTTTGATAATAAACTTTAGCCAGCAAATCATAAAACAGGTAAGTGATTCTGCTTTTTAACTGTTCTGCCTTTTCTATTTTTGCTAAGGTTTGCTTCATTAAGCTGGCATTTATCGCCGCACCGCCATTGGTTTGACTGCTTAAAATGCTGTAATCCATTAATAAATCAGTTTCAGGATTTTTGCCCTTGCTGTCCATAAATTTATAAATAGCCCTGGCGCTGTCCGAATGCTTTTCAAGGATCAGCCTCCTCGCCCTGAAATAATACCCGAATGGAGCATCTGCTTCATTTGGTGAAAAATTTAAAAGGCTGTCTGCCCTGTAAACAGCTTTTTTATATTCGTTTGGAGGCAGGGTATCCATGGCAATAATTTGCCCGAGGAAATCGGTGTTGCCCGTATTTTGTGCCTGGGTATTATTCTGGTTTTGCTGCTTTTTTTCCTGTTTGCAAGCACTGGTAAACAAGAGGGATAAACAGAAAAAGCCAGTTAGAAAGGATTTGATATTTATGGATTTAAATGTTTGTAGCAACTGAAAAAGCATAAGTATAGAGACAATTATTTATTCATTTTTGTGATACCCAGGTCTGGTTTTTAAATATAGCCAAAGCTTTTTTGCCAAAAACAGCTAATGCATATTCACCTGTTTCCGTTCCATATCCGTAGCATTTAGTTTCATATTTGAAATTGGGGCATAAAAAGAGCGTTTTTAACAGATATCAGTGCAAAGGCCACGAATATTGGGATTGATACCTCAAATATAAAATCTCGCTTGTGAGAATTATCACTTCCCTCTAATTTTATTTAACAGGAGTAAGCCAAATGGCTTCTTCGGGTTTAACAACGATCTACTATAAACCCCAAATCGTCAGGGTGAGATGGCGAAAATTATCTATCAATTTTAAATTTTATGATTATGAAAACAAGCAAAAGTTTATTCGAAAAAAGAATCAACTTAAAAGATTGCCAAATTAATGGTGGTAAACTTGGCTACAGCAACCAGGTATCCGTAGCAGAAACAGGAACAAGAGAAAACCCTGATAGTTGCACCGACATTGGTTTTGACCAACCCGGCACTAATGTACCAATAGGTTTCAATCCTACACTAACAGGAAAATAATACCTGCTTATTTTAAAAATTGACACAAAATCAGATCTCTTGAATATCAGTTAGTTTAGCGTTGATGACAAAATATATCAAAGCTATCGAGACCTGAGTTTGAGGGTTTCAGGTTTTTAAAAGCTGTCAATCTAAAATGTATAAAACTTAACCAAAAAGAAAATGAAAAACAGCAACAAATTGTTCGAGAAAAAAATCGAACTAAAGAATAGCCAAATTAGTGGTGGACGTGCTTCAGGCGAGACTTATAAAAACGTAAACCATACCTATACCAATCAACATGGTTGTACGGTAACCAATTCCGAAGTAAGGACCGATGGTAACGTACTGGTTGAAGAATGTTTTTTCACAAACTGCCCATAACCATTCTTAAAAAATTAAAAATATGAAAAACAGTAAAAAATTGCTCGAAAAAAGAATAGCCCTAAATGACAGCCAGGTTAACGGTGGCCGCGCTATGGGCACAAGCGCATTATGTACCCAATATACCTATGGAGATCATTGTGCAGACAAAACAACAACCATGTATAATGATCAGGGCCAAACAATCGGCTATCCTGCTTCTTCATCATGGCAGGTTTAATTCATTAGATTAATTAACCATCGGGCGATAATAAGCTCGATGGTTACATTAAAAACTTAAAGTACAACCCGGAAATCATTACTGCGCAAATAAAAACAATTGGTAAAACATAAGTGGCTGAATAAGCTATAAAAATTATAAAATCGAGTTTCGTGATACTAATATTCTCCATTAACAGCGATTATTCTACCAGTTCTGTAATCAGCTGGCTTATACGGCTCAAAAAGCCTTTTATTAGAATCAATGAGGATACCTTATTTGAACTGCTTTGGCTTACTTCGTCAGATTTTGCCATCGCCATAAATGGGGAAATGGTTTTGGGCAGTCAAATTACCAAAATGTGGTACAGAAGGGGTGGGGTGGATCTTTTTGCTAAATTTAAGAACGCCTTAATTAAAGACTACTTACGTGTTGAGCATACCGCGCTGATAGAATATTTTTATCATAGGCTGGATAAAATTCCTTCGGTAAACAAAATCAAAAACAGCGACATCAACAAACTATATTTAATGGATCTTTGTCGGCACTATGACGTTTTAGCCCCTGAATACTTAGTTACAGGTTGTAAAAACGCAGTTGCTAATTTTTTTGAGCAAAAAAAACAGATTATTTCCAAGCCCATTAGCACACCGTTTTCGTTGCAAGATGAGGATGATTTTTCGCACATGGCCTATACCTCCATGGTTAATCGTGAAGATATTGATACCCTCCCAGAACAATTTGTACCCACTTTTTTTCAACAGGCTATTCCGAAAGCTTATGAGATCAGGGTTTTTTACCTCAATGGCAGATTTTACGCCATGGCCATATTCTCTCAA
Source organism: Pedobacter ghigonis (assembly GCF_903166585.1). Lineage (GTDB taxonomy): Bacteria > Bacteroidota > Bacteroidia > Sphingobacteriales > Sphingobacteriaceae > Pedobacter > Pedobacter ghigonis. The sequence goes on along the minus strand of NZ_CAESCM010000001.1, from coordinate 461,309 downwards.
AACAACAGCAATACCAATATAGATTTCAGAAATTATGATAGAGAAAAACCAAACCGGGTTGCGCCGTATACCTTTGAAAAAACATACGAAAAAAAGTTAAAAAAAATGCTTGATGCATACGGCCTTAACTGTGCGTCGTTTGATGTGATTTATTCTAGTGATGACGCCCAGTATTACTTTTTAGACTTAAATCCTGTTGGCCAATTTGGCATGGTATCAACCCCTTGTAATTACAATTTGGAGAAAGAGATAGCACTGGCACTTTAATTTTTATCAGAAAAGAACCCATGCACATTCACTTGAATTAACCATATCAATAAAACCGATGAAAAAAATAAAAGACCTCATAGCTACCGGACAAGCACCATTGCACATAAAATCATTGGTAAAAAAGCCTAAGCCTACATACCTTATTAAAACAAGGATTTCTAAAATTTACCGTACCAATAGCTTACAGCTTGACCTATACTTTAAATCCCCGATATGATCAAATTATACCTTCGCAACCAACTGTGTATTCCGGTAATTGGGTTTAACAGGGCTATCATTTACGATTTGGGCCGTAAAGACTATCATTTTATTTCAAAAGCGCATTATCATATTTTAAACACCGATGGCTTTATAAATTTTAACAGAATTTCTGATCAATCTGAGCGCAGCGAACTGATTGACTTTCTTTTAGATTTAGAGATTATTTTTGAGGTTGCCTCTACTCAAGAAAAGAAGAGGTTTCCGAAAATATCGAAAGCGTTACATCAGACAAACGAGCTAACACATGCTGTAGTGCATGTTAACATAGGTCATAATTTTGTTGATTTTATTAATCAAAATCACCTTCAAAACTTAAGCATCATTTCGCCGCAAATAAACGATGAACTCATCAATGTGATTGAGTCATTTGTCCATCTGGAAATTGATGGTATATATCTTTATATCGAAAAATTTGATGCAAAGATCCTTGATAAATATGAGGGGAAATTAGCCCGGCAACCGGCCATATTTTCAGTTAATATTTTTGGGGTAGATAAGCCGCAAACAAAGCTGAAAGATAATATTTACTATAATTTTTTTACTGAAAATTTGGAGCGTTACCAACAGCTGCTAACTGTAGATAAATTGTTTGTAAATCAGGATTTTTTTCTGGAAGCTTATAACAAACACTCGTATTACAACGGGAAAATATATATTGACCAAAGCGGCAATATTAAAAACGGCCTTAATAACCTACAAAGTTTTGGCAATATTAATTCAATGAGTTTTGATGAATTTCATCAAACAATTAATAGCAAACCATTTTTGGAGCTTGGAAACCTCAATAAGAAACAAATTCTTGTTTGCCAGCATTGCGAATTTAGGTATATGTGTACCGATACACGTGTACCTCAAAAAGAAGCTGAACATTGGTTTCATCATTTTGAATGTGTTTATAATCCTTACATCTCTAAATGGAATAATGAAGAAGGTTATCTCAATTTAAAAGATTCGGGAATAACTGTTTCTGCATCTGGCTGTACAATAAATAAGGATAAATTATCCAAAACCTTTAACAAAATCTGGTCAGAATAGAATGAAAAATTTTCCGTTCTACAAACAACCCGACTCTAAAGACTGTGGTCCAACCTGTCTGCGTATTATTAGCAAATACTACGGGCAGAATATTCCCTTGCAGCAAATCCGCGATCTGGCAGAAACCACACGGGAAGGAAGTGGTTTGCAGGGTTTAAGCAATGCAGCAGAAAACTTAGGCTTCAGGACTTTAGGTGTTCAAATCGATTTCAATACCTTAACAGCCGAAGTTCCTTTGCCATGCATGGTGCACTGGAACAAAAACCATTTTGTTGTGGTTTACAAAATTGATAAGGTTGGAAAGGTTTACGTGTCAGACCCTGCACATGGTTTGATTACTTACACTAAAACAGAATTTATTAAAAGCTGGATAGGCGAAAATGCCAGGGAAGATACAGAAGAAGGCATTGCGCTTGTTTTAGAAACTACCCCGGCTTTTTTTAAAGATGAATTTAACGAATCAGAAAAGAAAACCAGTTTTTCTTTCCTTTCCAAATATCTTTTTAAGTATAAATCGCTGATTTTTCAATTGGCAATTGGTCTGCTGGCTGGCAGTTTATTGTCGCTGGTTTTCCCTTTTCTTACCCAGAGCATTGTAGATGTGGGTATTCAAAACCAGGACCTCAATTTTATTTACCTGATTTTGCTGGCACAGGTAATGCTCTTTATTGGCAAAACAGGCATTGAAGTTATTCGCAGCTGGATTTTATTGCATCTTTCTACCCGGATAAACATATCCATTATCTCCGATTTTTTTATCAAGCTAATGAAACTGCCGATCAGTTTCTTTGATACCAGAATGACCGGGGATATTATGCAGCGCATTAACGATCACCACCGCATTGAGCAACTGTTAACCAATTCATCGCTCAATACGCTCTTCTCGCTGGTTAATCTGATCATTTTTAGTATTGTATTGCTGTGCTACGACTACCGCTTGTTTTTGGTTTACCTAACTGGCGCGATAGTGTACATAGTGTGGATCAGCTTTTTCCTGAAGAAAAGAAAAGAACTGGATTACAAAAGGTTTTCGCAGGTTTCGCAAGAGCAGAGCAAGGTAATTGAGCTCATTAATGGCATGCAGGAAATAAAAATGCATAATGCCGAAAGGCAAAAACGCTGGGGTTGGGAATTTTTGCAGGTGAAGCTGTTCAAAGTGCAGATTAAATCACTTTCCTTAGAACAGTGGCAATCGGTAGGTGGGAACTTTATCAATCAGATGAAAGATATCCTGGTGAGCTTTCTTGCAGCCAAACTGGTGTTAACTGGAAACCTAACGCTGGGTATGATGCTTTCAGTTCAATACATTATCGGACAACTGAATAGCCCACTCATGCAACTCATTGAATTTATTAAACAGAGTCAGGATGCCAAAATTTCTTTAGAACGATTAGGTGAAATTCACGATAAAGAAGATGAGGATAGCCATGAAGAACAGTATGTAACTGAAATTCCGCAAAACGATATAGCGCTTAACAATGTGTCGTTCAGGTACACTGGTTCTGATGCTTTTGTGTTCGAAAACCTGAACCTCTCCATTCCATATCAGAAAACAACAGCCATAGTGGGTGCCAGTGGTAGCGGGAAAACTACGCTGTTAAAATTATTGATGAAGTTTTACGATCCGAATACCGGTGAGGTGAAAATCGGTAATACCGATATGAAAAATATCTCCTCGAGGCTTTGGCGCGACCACTGCGGGGTAGTAATGCAAGAAGGGTATGTATTTAACGATACTATTGCCAATAACATCGCTATTGGTGAAGAAACCGTGGATAAACAAAAACTAAGGAAGGCAATTGAGATTGCCAACATTAAAGATTTTATTGAAAGTTTGCCTTTAAGTTATAATACCAAAATTGGTAACGAAGGGGTAGGCATTAGTGGTGGCCAGAAACAAAGGCTGTTTATTGCAAGGGCAGTTTATAAATCGCCCGATTTTATTTTCTTCGATGAAGCGACCAGTGCGCTCGATGCCAACAATGAAAAAATCATTATCGAAAACCTGGAGCAGTTTTTTAAAGGGAAAACAGCAATCGTTATTGCTCATCGTTTATCGACAGTAAAACATGCCGATAAAATTGTGGTGCTGGATAAAGGAAAGGTTGTTGAAGAAGGTAACCATGCAGCCTTGGTGGCTAAAAAAGGGGAATATTACAGGCTAATTAAAAACCAGCTCGAACTTGGGAACTAAGAAAGATATATTAGACAATATAGAACTGCGCTCAGAAAGCGTGCAGGATGTTCTATCACAGCCACCCCATTGGATGTTCCGTTGGGGAAATGCGATTATTTTTGGGGCAATTTTAATGGGGCTGCTGATGAGCTATTTTATTAAATATCCCGAATTTGTGCCGGCCCCAATTGTAGTTACTTCGCAAAACCCGCCTGAAAAGCTACAAGCCAGAACTGATGCTAAAATCGAGAAAGTATTTGTGAGCAACCACCAAAAGGTAAAGAAAGGCGAGGTGCTGCTGGTTTTGCAATCGACCGCAAACTACCTCGATTTGCTTGAACTTAAAAAAATAGCCGATTCAATTTCGCAGGATCAGTTATCTTCTTTCCCGATTAATAAAATCTCGAAACTAAAATTGGGCGAACTCCAGGCCGATTACAATGCATTTGCCAAAGCCTTTCAGGATGAGCAATTATTTAGCCGGCTGCGGCCTTATGCTCCCGAAAATATCGCCACCGATCAGAATATTTCGGCCTACAGAAGCAGGATAACCAACTTAAAGCAACAAAAAGAGCTCGAGCTGGCCAAACACGAACTGGTAAAGAAAAGCTATCAGCGTGCGCAGAAACTTTTTGGCCTGAGTGTAATTTCGGCAACTGAGCTCGAAACTGAAAAAATTAAATTCTTACAGGCGCAGCAAAGCCTTGAAGCCATAAATATTTCACTTTCGCAAACCGAAGAGGGCATTGCAAACCTTAACAAAACAAAAAGCGGTGCCACAATTAATGCTGAAAAAGACAAGATTAATTTTGCCTCGCAAACCTTACAGTTATTTGAGCAGTTAAGGAAATCGCTGCGACAATGGGAACAAGATTACCTCATTATTTCTTCTACCGATGGTGTAGTCAGTTTTCAACAGTTTTGGGGAGAAAACCAGTTTATTAAAAGGGGAGATGCAGTTTTATCTGTTTTGCCCGATAATAAGCAGGCCCTGGTTGGCAGGATGTCGGTTCCTGCCGGCAATTCCGGAAAAATTAGCCCTGGTGAAAAGGTTTTAATCAAATTGGACAACTACCGTTACCAGGAATATGGAATTGTAGAAGGAAGGGTGCAAAATATAGCTTTCGCACCTGATGACAAAGGAAATTATTATGTTGATGTTACGCTTCCCAAAGGCTTAAAAACTTCTTACCACAGAAACCTTGCTTTTGATAAAGAACTTAAAGGCAATGCCGAAATTGTAACACAGGATTTAAGATTGATAGAAAGGATTTTTTACCAGATGCGGAAGTTATTAAGATACCAGGGAGATTAAAGTGGAATCATTTGTTTTTTCTTCGCCACAACCACATTAAAAAGCCGGTTACAGGGAGCGATGCGGCAATTAATCCGGCAATAAAAACGATTATTTTTCCCCATATTCCGATTACAGTTCCGGTATGCAAATCGTAGTTTAAGCTTTTAATCTGATCACTTAGCGGCAGGGTTTCAAAGGTTTTTCCCTGTAGCAGCAGTTTACCGCTATAACGGTCGAAACGGTATTGTATGCGCTGATGTATTTTGCCGGGATGGAGGTAAGCCGATACATTTACGGTACCACTTTTGGCAGCCGGAATATTGTAAAGGTAATACGCTGCGGTCTTATTAAATGAAACAACTTTCGATAAGATCTGGTTATTTGATGCCGCTATCATGGTTTTTGTTGTATCGGAGGTTAGCTTTGTTTTTTTTTCTGCAACCAGATCAAAGGACCACATCAGTCCGGTGAGTGCGATAATCAGCAATACAATAAAAGCATAAAAGCCGAAAACCTGGTGCAAATCATAGTTTAAACGTTTCTTTTTGGCATTCCATTTTACTTTAAACTTCGCCTTCAACGCATTTGCTTTCCATTTGGTGGGCCACCAAAGTACAATGCCGGATAACAACAGGAAAACAAAACAAATAACCGACCAGCGGATGATAAAATGACCAGCTTTATCCCCCAGTAAAAGCGTTCTGTGCAGCGATAAAACAACGTTGAAAAATTCCCGGTTGGCATCCTCATGAAAAACTACACGGGCTGTGTAAGGGTCTACATAAACTTTCTCGAAATATACGCCCGATTTTAACGACCTGAACATGTAGCTGCGGTTCGGGGCGGTTTGAATTTCTACCCTGGAGATCTTTTTCTTGCTGCCCAGTTTGGCCTGCCCTACTTTAAGCAGTTCATCAAAAGATTTTGGCTTCGCACCTGCCGGCACCTCAACATACAGGCGCTGCTGGTAAAGTATTTCTTTTAGCTCATCAGAAAAGGCATATATAGCGCCGGTAATGCCTAAAATAAACACCACCAGCCCGGAGCAGAGTCCGAGCCAGAGGTGTAATTGATAGAGCGCTTTTTTAAAATTTGTACGAAACATTGGCGACAAAAGCTCGTGGCATTTGGGCAGTTAAGGTGCCCTGGCCTGTAAAATATAATTGATTGCTCAGGTTATCAACCTTAATTCCCAGACGGTATTTCCCCGTATCATAGAAAGCGGTAGCATTCATCATCACGTATGATGGAAGCGTGAATATGCCTGTTGCCAACGCATTTGAAGTAAGGTGATCGCCCACATAATTGGTGCCCAGGCCAAGTCCAAGGCCTTTGAGGTTACCATTTGGTAGTTTATAACTAATCCAGCTGTTAATCAGTGTTGCAGGTCCTGCCGATGCTGGCCTTCTTCCCTCCAGTGCAGCCGTAGCTTTGGTAAGCTTACTGTCGTTGTAGCTATATCCGGCAATAATATTTAAACCTGGCAGTGGGTTGGTAATCAGTTCAAGTTCTACACCTTTACTGCGCTGGGTTCCGTTTTGTACGGTGATGTTATAATTAACTCCGTTAACCAATAAATCTTCAGTGCGCGTCAGGTTTTCAACCGTTATGTGGTACAGACTGGCGGTAAGACTTAGTTTTCCGTTAAAAAGATCGGCTTTTACACCACCTTCAAACTGGTTGGCATGTTGTGGTTTAAAAGTGCCTGAAACACCTGCGCCTTCGGGCTGGGTTACCGGGGCAACGTTGGCAAAGCCGTTCATGTAATTTCCAAATACCGATACCTGATCTTTAATAACGTGGTAAACCAGTCCCAGTTTTGGCGAAACAGCTGTTTGCATGTACTGGCTGTTTACTACAATGGTATTGGTAGCCTGATTTAAAGTCCCTTTATTTTGAAAACGATCTACACGTAAGCTTAACATGGCCAGTAAACGATCTGTAATGTTCAATACATCAGAAGCGTAAACGCTGTAGATATAGCTCTTGTTGACGTTTTTAGTCGGTGCTGCGGTACTTGCTGCAAGTTTAGCCTCAACAGCCGATTTAGAAATTTTCACATAGTTGGGATCTGATGGATTCAGTCCGCTTACATTATCGAATACGATGTAGGGCGAATTGTTGTTGTTGATGGTTTGACTCAGGTAATCCAGTCCAACTACCAACCTGTTTCTTAATCCCAATACCTTAAAATCGCCAATAAAATTCTGCTGAATATCGCTTGCGGTATTTGTAGAATTTTGAAGGCTGATATTGCGTTCCAGCATTTCATCGCTGGTTGCGCCTCTAATAAACTGGTATTGGTAGAAACCATCTGATTTTCGGGAGTTGTTCGAATAGATGGTTTGCGAGCGCCAGTTTTCAGAGATTTTATAATTGGCCTGCGCCTTAATATTTACCGTTGGGTTTTTCATGGTCAGGTCGTTAGCTGAATAAGACCTTTTCCAGTCAAAATTTAGTTCTTCTGGTGTAGTGGCAATAAATTTTCGTACGCGGTTTAAAAAGATTACCGATGGACTGGTGGCCTCGGTTTGTAAAAATCCGGCATTCAGGCTAAGGGTTAACCTTTCATTTGCACGGTATTCAACCGATGGGGCAAAAAATGTTGATCTTCTGAAACCTGCATCCTGGAAACTGCCCTGGTATTGATAAGCGGCATTCATTCTGAACAAAAGCTTAGATCCTTTTTTGGCTGGGCCGTAAACATCGGCAGTTAACCTGTTCAATCCGAAACTACCGGTTAGATAATTAATCTCTCCGCCTGCTGTATCGATAGGTTTTTTGGTTACAATGTTAATCAATCCACCGAAAGAAATAACAGCTCCACCGAAAAGGGTTCCAGACGGCCCTTTAATCAGCTCTACCCGCTCAATGTTGGAAGGGTCGATTTCGCCATTGGTTTGTGCCGGGAGTCCATCTACTAAGGATGCTTCGGTTCTAAAACCGCGCATGCTGTAATAAGAAGCACCATCGGTATTGATACCGCGAGATCCCTGGATTTTATACACACCTGGCGAGTTTTTAAGTGCGTAACTAAAATCGGTAATCATCTGCTCGTTTAAAAGGGTTTTTGGAATAGTGGTATAAACCTGCGGATTATCGAGATTAGCTAAAGGCATTTTAGCTGCTGTGGTTGTCTTTTTTACCGAAAAACGGTTGGTTTCACCACCATTAATTACCACTTCATCCAGCTGCGAATTGCTTTCCCTTAAGGTGAAGTTTTCTCTCAGGTTGGCATCGCCCTCAACAGTAATTTCTTTCGACTGGCTTTCCAGTCCGATATAACTTACCGATAAGGTATGCCGGCCAGCCGGAACGTCCTTTATGCGGTAGTTACCATCTGCATCAACAACGGTATTACGCGTGCGATCGATGCTAACGGTTACGAACTGCGCGGGCTTGCCTTCGGCTGTAGTTACTTTTCCCCTCACTTCTCCTCTAAGCTGGATTTTGATGGTAATATCCTTTCCGCTGGCGGTAAAAGCTAAACCACTTTTCTTCGAAAGTTCGGTTAATATTTCTGAAACGCTATTGGCCGATGGACTTAAAGTAACCGTTTTATCAAGCTCAGTGCTTAAACCGCTGTAAATAAAGTTGAGTCCTGCTTTTTTTTCGAGTTGTTCCAATACCGCTTTAACTTTTAATGTTCTCGGACTAATGGTTACTGGTGTATTTTGGGCGTAACCTGTATTAAAGAGTAAACAACACAGTAAAAGGGCACAGCCTGCTAGAATAGGCTTAAAATTCATAAATTTGTAATTGATCATTGATTGTGAGAATTGATGGTAATATTAACTATCGGGGTGTTGGCGCACTTCCGGTAGTTTGTTGTTTCGATTTTATTTATAGATTTCAATATATTTTCCTGCATTTCTAAAGCGGTAATCTGAGGCCCGTTGTATCAGTTGTAAAACCTGGCTAACGCTTTGCTTTTCGAACTTGCCGCTAATGGGATCATTGAGTGTGCAGCTCACTTTAAAACGAAAGCCATACCTGTTTTCGAGGGTTTCCAATACCTGTGGCATAGGCGTATTGTTGAATTTAATCACTCCCGATTTCCAAGCTGTAACAGCATTTGTATCTATTTTGGCCACCTCGCTAGTACGCTGCTGCGTTTTGTTGAACAAAAGACGCTCGCCGGGTAAAAGGATAGTTGCCGAACTGCTCCTGGCTTTGAAACTGATTTTCCCTTGTGTAAGGGTAACCTCCATTAATGCTGCAGACTTTAGATTGCGTATATTGAAGCGTGTCCCCAATACCTTAATTTCACTATTGGCACTTTTTACCAAAAAAGGTTTTGAGGCATCGTGCTTAACCGCAAAAAATACTTCGCCCGAAAGCAGGGTTACAGGGCGGGTTTTTCCAGTAAATTTGCTGGGGTAGGCAATACGGCTTCCAGGTTGAAGCTCAATTTTGCTACTATCGGGTAAGGTGATTAAAGTTGGCTGCCCGAAAGGGGCGTTAAAAACAATGTTTTGTGGAAGAGGTTGGGTTCTTTTGAATAGCAGGAAACCCAATGCAAGTACAGTAGCCGCGGCAACAGAACTATACATTAGCCAGGTTAGCCGAAACTTTTTGGCGCGGGGCTCCATTTTTGCCTCAATAGCAGAAAGGATCTCTTGTTTTGCATGCTCCTGTTCGAGAGTTAAGGCTTCGGGGAAATCTTCCCGTTCTAGCCAGGCTTCTACCTGTATGCGCTCTAAAGGAGTACATTTTCCCTGGGTGTACCTTTCCAGTAGCTCGCCATTAATATCTTCCATACTAATAACTACCATGAAAGCCATGGTACCCTACGCAAAAAGTGAAAAATATTTTATTCAGTAAAAAATCAGGCCGGATGGAGGGTGCCTTTTAACTCTTTTAAAGCTCTTGAAATATGTTTTTCTACCGTTTTTACGGCAATGCCCATTTCGTCGGCAATTTGTTTGTAAGTGAGGTTTTGCTCACGGCTGAGCATAAAAATGCTTTTCGAAGGTTCTTCAAGCTTGTCGATCATTACCTCAAGCTGTAAAGCAAGTTCCTTGTTCAGTAATATCGATTCGGGGTTGTAGCGACTCATTTCTGTATGGTTGCTATAGTTTGTATCGTTAATTTCCTCGAGGTTCTTTTTGTTTCTGAAGTGGTTTAAGATCTGATATCTGGTAGAGCGGGCAAGGTATTTGGTTGCTTCCAACTCATTCTCAAAAACCATTCCCCTAGTCCAGATAGAAAGAAATATATCCTGACAAATGTCTTTCGCTGCTGACTCGTTACCACACATGGCTAGCGCAAGGCCATATACTTTGGCCCAATGAAGATTAAAGAAACCTACAAATTCGCGATGATTCATGCCTAGATAAGGATATGTTGCAAATATAATCTTATTTAGACTTGTTACAAATAGTGAATTGAATTTGTTGTGCAGAAAAATCAGTAACGCTTATGAAGAATATAGCTGGATTAAAGATTTAAGGGCTGCAGGTTACAAAGGATATTTTAGAAATACTAATTGGAAATTTGATGGACATAAATTGGAATAGTAACTAGTTTATTTACCTTCTGGAGGTAAAACCACATTTTACACGTATTTAAATGGAGCAGTACTGGCAATTGCCATAATTTTTATTATGATGCAGCAATTGAGCTAGAAATTATTTTAAAATGAAATGATTATCTTTGTAGACAGCAGTTTATAAGAATATGCCAGCACCAAAGCAAAAAAAAATGATTTTCCAGCTAAGCAAGGCTACCAAACAACGCAGGTTTAACTCAATTCTTGCAGAAGTCTTAGAACGTAATGCCAGCTTAGGACAGCCTCAGGTTTTTAGAAGCCGTGAATATACCGAACCCGCATTATTTATTCACAGCTATCCTAATGGTCGCCAGGTACTGATTGAAGTTAACACAGAAAATTCTGAAGAGAAAGCCATAAAAGTGCTTGTTTAATGAGCAGGCCAAGGCTTTTTATCATAGCAGGTCCTAATGGTTCTGGAAAGAGTTTATTCTCTAAAGCACTTAGTCAATCTGATTATGAAGTTTTTGATGGAGATAAGCATATGACTCATCTTTCGCAGAAATTTTCAGACATAGGAAGCGATGCACTGTGGAACTATATTGATGAAGAAATTTTTTCGCGCGAAAAAGCTGAAGCAATTATGAAAAGATTGAACTATGCTTACGAGACAAATTTTCGCTCGGATAACCCCATGTCAACCGCATTGGAATTTCAAAAAAATGGTTATGAAATACATTTAATCTTTATGGGATTAAATTCTCTTGAAGAATCGATTGAAAGGGTTGCTCATCGGGTTAGAACAGGAGGGCATAAAGTGAGCGAAGAATCTATAAAATATAATTTCGAACACGGCTTTAAAAACTTATACAAGCATTATTTTCAATTTGATTCGGTTACACTATTTGATAATTCCGTTGTAGAGAAAGGTAACTCACAAGCTCCAAGAGAATTATTGTTTATTAGTGAAGGAGATGTTTACATTTCTCAAGAAAATTTACCTGAATGGGCACAAAAACTTGTGCCAGAAAGAAAATAATATTTAGCCTTTCTTAAAAGTAGATTTAACAATTTATGTATTGTAAATGAAGAAGAACTTGGTGTTATATGGTTTCGAGAAATGTCTGTTTGTGTGTTTCTGCAGCAATTATACTGATTTCTATTGCCATTATATAAACTTTACATCGTAATCAAAACCTCTGGTTTTAATTTTGTGAAGCCATTGCTTGTAAAGGTTTTTTCCTATGACGATTTTCCCATCCTTAACTGTCAATGTTTCACCAACAATAAAATTGCTTAAATCCTGACGGTACTCTTTTCTAAGATCTGTAATAAAGATTACATCTTTTTTTTCCGGCAATTGAATTAATGTATTTATTCTTCTGGAAATACGATCTATCGGGTTCATAAGATACTATACAATATAATGCAGTTCAAAAATACCTAAATTATGTCTTTATTGCAAAGCGTTGCACCTTAACTAAATAATAAAGAGACCTTAAGTTTAATTTCCCTTCTTAACATTAACTTAACCTTTGCGTTCTTTCTTTGTTGAAAATTACTTTTCGGCATGATGAGATATGTTTGTGCAATCCTGATATTCTTCCAATTGTGTTTTACTGCCACTGCGCAGGAAAAAGAACTGGAGCTGTTTTTCGACCATCAATCGAAAAAACCAATTGAATCGCTGATTGAACTGAAGAAGATATATGCCCAGTCGATAGAAAACAATGATGCGATTTTAGAAGGCAAATGTTTACAGCAAATGGGCAAGGTATGTTACCGTCAGGGGCATTTCAGGCAGGCACTCGACTTTTTTTTAAAGGCCGAAAAAATATTTAACAGTAACGATAAACCATTGTTGCTGGCCGCAAACTTGAGCGATATTGGCGTACTATACTACTACATTAAGCAACCCGATAAAGCCATGAAAAATTATTTAATGGCTTTGAGCATTTATAAAAAAGAGCACAATGTAAAAGGGCAGGCAGCTATTTTTGGGCAGATTGGCCAGCTTTACGAAAAACGTACCCGTTACGACAGTGCTTTTTATTATCAGAACCTGGCTTTAAAGGCAAATGAGCAAACGAGCGATATCAGCGGCGCTGCTAAAATTTACGAAAACCTGGGCAGCATTTACGAGGACCTGGAAAAATATGATCAGGCTTATCAGCATTTTAAAAAATCGCTCGATTTATACCAAAAAGACCATAACGAGCTGGGCAGCATAGAGGTAATTAATAACCTGGGCGATATTTTGCGTAAAACAGGTAAGTACCAGGCAAGCGTTGCAGAAACACAAAAAGCAATGAAACTCGCCGATAAACTAGGGAATATCTATCAGCTGGCATCGTGTTGTAGGGATCTGGGTAAAGCATACGAGTTAATGCACCAGATGGATAGTGCATACCACTACGTTAAACTGGGCTATAAATATACCATCGATTTATACTCAGAAGATGGTGCCCGTCAGGTTGCTTTTTTGCAGGTATTGTACGATATAAATAAAAAATCGGATGAGATTACCAGGCTGCAGAACGATAAAAAGATAAACCGCATTATTGCCTTTTCGGCTACCATTGTGGTACTGTTAACTGTTATTTTAGCTTTTGTTATTTTTAGCAGGCAACGTTTAAAGTTAAAAGACCAGCAAATGCTGGCTAAGCAAAAAGATATCCAGCACGATTTAACCAGTTTGGAGCTTAAAAACCTGCAGCTCGAAGAGCAGCACCTTAAGCAACAGCTGGAAGTGAAGAGCCGCGAGCTTTCTACGCATACCTTAAACCTGATTAAGCATAACCAGTTTCTCGAAAACCTGCGCAATACACTGCAGGCAATGGTAAAAGACGATAAGCGCGATCAGAAAAGGCAAATGAATCAAATTCTCACCGAGATTAACCAAAGTTTTAACCACGAACGCAACTGGAAAGAATTTACGCAGGCTTTTGAGCAGGTGCACCATCAGTTTCTCGAGCAGCTTAAAAGGTTCAGCAGCGAGCTTACCTCGGCCGATATGCGCCTGATCGCCTTACTAAAAATGAATCTCGACTCAGCCGATATTGCCACCTTACTAGGAATTTCTACCGATAGCCTTAGGGTTTCCAGATACCGGTTAAGGAAGAAGTTAAATTTAGCCCAGGGCGATAATTTATCGGCTTTTATACAGGCCCTTTAACCGTTACATCCGAAAGCTGAAAAACCAGATTTTAACGTGTATTTACCTGCTTAACAATTTGTTAATGTAACGGTAATAAAAGCATAATGTCGTTTCTGGTCTTATCTAAGGTGTTCATTGTTAGTTTGTTGTGTGTTTGTGTTGCTTTTTGGTTTATGCCGTTTGTAACGGTGTTGCCTTTATGTAACCCTGATAATTTTGGGGTATAATTTGGCGTATACATCTTTGCCCCGTCGATAAAAAAAGACATTACCAAACAAAATGAACAAACTTTTACAAATTCTGTTTTTTCTTGTTTTTTGTGCTGGCACAGCCAATGCAACAAAAATAAAAGGGCACGTTTACGATAAGCAAACCGGCGAGGCTATAGTTGGCGCGACGGTGGTGCTCGAAAATCCTAAACGGATAACCAACACCGGGCTTGATGGAACTTTTGAGTTCAAAGGTGTATCAACTGGTGCTGCAAAAATCAGCGTAAGTTACATTACTTACAAAACCATTACCAAAACCATTACGGTTGAAAAAGAAGACAACGAGCACTTAAAGTTTTATATGGAAAGTGATTCAAAAAGTCTTGACGAGATCACCATCAAAACCAATGCAGTAGCTTCTACAGATCAGGGCGCGCGCCGCTTGGAGAAAAATTCTACCCAAATCATGAACATCGTATCGGGCAGGGCTATCGAAATTTCTCCCGATTTAACAGTGGCCAACATCACCCAGCGTGTTTCTGGTGTTTCTATTGAGCGCAATAGCAACGGCGATGGTCAGTACGCCATATTGCGTGGGATGGATAAAAGGTACAACTATACCCTGGTTAACGGAGTGAAGATTCCGAGTCCGGATAACAAGTACCGTTACGTACCACTCGATTTATTCCCGGCTGATTTATTAGACCGCTTGGAAGTTTACAAAACCCTAACGCCAAACCTGGAAGGCGATGCCATTGGCGGAGCCATTAACATGGTAATGAAAAACGCACCCGGCAAGTTTCAGGTAAATGCCAATCTTTCATCAGGCTATAGCCAATTGTTTATAGACCGGAAATTTGCCAGTTTCAATTCATCAGATATTCAGTATAAATCGCCTTACGAGCTGAATGGCAAAAATTATAATGCTACGCAAAACGATTTTACCAAAGGAACCCTTGATTATAAATACAAAAGTCCTGCGCCAAATCTAATTGGAAGTTTATCCATAAGCCAAAGGTTTTTAGATAACAAACTGGGTGTGGTCCTGGCCGGAAGCTACCAGAATACTTACCGTGGTAGCAACAGTACTTTTTACAACAATGCAGTAGCGGGTACCGATGCTTACGCGGTAATTACCAGTAAAAGCTATCGCGAATTTTCAGAACAGCAGCAACGTACCGGCTTGCATGGAAAGGTTGACTATTCTTTTAACAAAAACCACCAGTTAAGCCTTTACAATGTGTATGTTAATTTAAAAAACCAGCAGCTTAGAGATGCGGTGAGCACCACCTATAACGGCGTTTACAATCCAACAGCCGGCAATGCAGAGCTGGTTTACGATACCCGTAGCCGTTTAACCGAACAGCAGATCTACAACAGTACCCTGCACGGCGATCACAAATTTTTTGATGATAAATTCAAGGTGCAATGGTCGGCAGTTTATTCGTCAGCTAAAAACGATGTGCCCGAAAATACCAGCATTAGCTTAAACGGAATAGAACAAAATTTTCAGCGAAGCCGTACCAGTTTGGTAAATACCAATCCGGTTACACGCCGTTGGGAGCGCAATACAGATGAAGATTTAGCGGGTTACGTCGATCTTACCTACCGTTTTACATTAGGCGAAAATAAGCTCGATATCATGGCTGGTGGTTTATACCGCGATAAACAAAGAAGCAGTTTCTTTAACAATTATAACCTAGCTCCAAATGCCAACGATGCCAAAAAATTATACGGAGTAGATTTTCAAAGTTATACCGATCTAAACCTGGTAGTAAGTAACCCTGCAGGTGCAGTGGCCAATTCACTTACTTACGATGCATCTGAAAAAATTGCCGCAGGTTACGGTATGTTCAAATATAGCTCGGCAAAGCTGGAATTAATTGGAGGTGCCCGTGTAGAGCACACCAACCAGGGTTACAACCTACTTTTTCCGGCGGGAGAAACTTACCCGAAAGGAAATCAGGTGTATACCGATATTCTGCCCAGCTTAACCGCTAAGTATTTCTTAAGTGATAAGGCACAGTTACACGCTTCATACTACAAAGCCTTAAACCGTCCGGGCTTTTATGAAATTGTTCCGGGTAAAGTTATTAATGAGGAGTTTCAGGAACGTGGTAATCCAAATTTACAACGTGCCCTGGCCGATAACTTTGATTTGCGTTACGAACTTTTTCCGGGTGCATCAGAACAGTTGTTAATCGGTACTTTTTATAAGCGAATCAAAAATCCGATCGAATATACTTTCCAGGCCGATGCCGTTCGCGGACAGGATATTTACTACACCCCGGGCAATTTTGGTACAGCCAATAACTATGGTGCAGAGGTCGATTATATCAAATATTTCAGTAAAATCGGTATCAAGGCAAATTATACCTATACCCACTCTCGTATTGTAACACCAAAAACAACCCGGACAATCAACCCTGCCACCGGCGATATTCAGGCACTTTCTGTTGATCAGGAACGTCCGCTTTATGGCCAGTCTGAGCACATTGCCAATGTATCCGTACTATTTAAAGATACCAAAAAAGGCTGGGATGCACAGCTTGCTGCGGCTTACACCGGCTCGCGTATCAACACCGTTTCGCAATTTTTGAATAACGATTTGTGGCAAAAAGGTTTCATTCAGATGGATGCTTCGGTTGAGAAAAGATTTAAAGGTGGTATCAGTGTTTTTGCAAAAGCCAATAACCTTTTAAATACACCAACCAAATTATTCATTAAAGGTACCAACCCTGAGAACAATAAAATCAACGAAGATTTGGTGAAGGATGGTACCACCCTAATCAGAAGCGATTATTATGGCCAAAACTATTTAGTTGGCTTCAGATATAAGTTTAATTAAATTTTAAAAAGATAAAGACATGAAATCGAATCAGATTTTTAAATTACTTATGATTGCCTTACTGGCGCTGGCAGGATGTGAAAAAGCCAATATCGATGTTGATACGACTGCGGTAGATGGTTCGGCCATTGGAGAAGTTTCAGGCATCTGGGCAAAGGGAAGTACCCAGGTAATTAAAGGCGATATCATTATTCCCGAGGGGAAATCGCTTACCATTGAAGAAGGCGTTACTATTTTAATGGATACCGTTGCTAAACCCGAAATTATTGTAAAAGGTAATTTGTATGCTTTAGGAACGGCAGAGAATCCAATCAAGTTTACCGTAAATGAGTTTTATAAAACGGCTCAAAAGAAATTCGGCAAACTTTGGGGAGGAATTTTGGCTGGGCCAACCTGTGAGGAGCTGGTGCTCGATCACACCATTATTGAATATGGTGGCTCTACCACTTCCGATGCTTCAACTTCGGTTAAAATGGGACTTTACAAAGCTGTAGCTGGTGAGAACCTTCCGGCCCTTTGGTTTGCCAATGCAAAAGGCAGGCTGGTTGTGCAAAACAGTATATTCAGGAACCTGCAGGAAGACTGCACGTACATTGAAGGAGGAAGAATAATTTTTGCCAACAATGTGTTTTACACCACAGGGGTAACCGGAGGAGAGGCCATGAACTTTAAATCGGGATGTTTGGCTGATATAGCTTATAACCTTGTTTACAGTACCAATACCAATGCATTAAAATTATCGAACACTGGCGATAAAACACCACAAACTTACATTATAGCCTATAACAATACGATGGTTAATACAGGATGGAGAAGACCTACCGCAAAGGGTGGTTCAGTTTGGCTGGAAAGTACGGTGCGTGCCGATTTATTTAATAATCTTTTTGCCAATACCCGTTTTGGTATAAAACGCGATCCTAAGAAACCAGAAGATGCCCGTTCTGCCTACAGCAATAATTGGTATTACGGATATGACCAGGCTACGGTTAACCAGTTTCAGCCAACAGGCGATATTATTGGCGGTAAAAATGATGTGATTGGTACAGCTGCTGGCGCTAACGATCCGAAATTTGTTAATTATCCGGTAAATACCGCAGTTAGCAATGCAGATTTTAACACTGCCTGGGATTTTCACTTACAGGGCAATTCGCCGGCTTTGGGCAAGGGGATCACTAATTTTACCCGCCACCACGCAGCTGGCATCGTAATGAAAAATGGTATTACTTATATTTCACCGGCACCATCTACATTTGTAGGCGCTTACGGTACTAAAATTTAAAATGAAGAATAGAATTATTATACCCCTTGCAGCAATTGCAATTTTAAGCCTTTGCTTTTCTTGTAATGGAATTGCACAAAAAGCAGATAGCACTGCGGTAAAGCCGCTTTATGTTTCAGAACCAGTTGATTTTGATACTGATGATCCCGCCATTTGGGTTAACCCGGCAGATGCCTCACAATCGTTGGTAATTGGTACCGATAAAGATGCAAACGGAGGTTTGTATGTTTTCGACCTGAAAGGGAAAATCATCAAATCGAAAACAGTTAAAGGTTTGCAAAGGCCCGATAATGTTGATATCGCTTACGGATTAAACCTGGGAGGGAAAAAAACAGATATTGCCGTAACCACAGAAAGATTGAGCCATAAACTCCGGATTTATTCCCTTCCGGATATGAAACCGGTAGACAATGGCGGAATTCCGGTTTTTGTCGGCGAAACCGGTGCTGAGTTTCGCGATTTGATGGGGATATCGATGTATTCCGCCCCTGATGGAAAAATATACGCCATTGTTGGCCGGAAAACTGGTCCGAAAGAGGGTGGTTACCTGTGGCAATACCTATTAACCGACGATGGCAATGGACATGTTAAAGCCGATTTAGTGCGGAAATTTGGCAGCTACAGTGGCAAAAAAGAAATCGAAGCCATTGCAGTTGACAATGAACTTGGCTATGTGTACTATTGTGATGAGCAGTTTGGTGTGCGTAAATATTATGCAGATCCGGCCAAAGGAAATAAGGAGCTTGCGCTATTTGGTCAAGGCGATTTTGCAGTCGATAACGAGGGCATTGCCATTTATAAAACAGCAGGAAACAAAGGTTATGTATTGGTTTCAGATCAGGGAGCCAGACAGTTAAAAGTTTACAGCAGGGAAGGTAAAGCTGGTGCACCCAACCAGCATCCGCTATTGGCAACTATCAAATACACGGCTAATCAAACCGATGGAATTGATGTGGTATCGGTGCCCTTAAATGCCGATTTTAAACATGGTTTGCTAGTAGCAATGAGCGATGATAAAACTTTTCACTTTTACCGGTGGGAAGATATCGCAGGCAAGAAATTAACAGTAAACCCATAATTGTAGCAATGCAGCATCAATGGCTAAAGCCGTATTTTCTTCAATTTACAACACTATGCTGTTATTTTATATGTAAATTGAAGTTCTATAATTTACATAAAACAAAAGAAACAACACTAAAGTGTTGTTTCTTTTGTTTTATGTAAGAAAAATAGTTATTTTTATGTTGTAAAGAACAGAATAATGTTGATTTCTATAGGGGCGGTTATTAAAAAAAGAAGAAAAGAATTAGGGCTTACGCAGTCTAGATTATCTGCAATCGCAGAGGTTAGTTCTACTACATTGCGTGAGATTGAATTGGGAAAAGTGAATCCTGGTGTCGACGTTGTTAGCCGAATATTGGATATACTAGGGATGGAACTTCGTGTTGTAGTTAAAAATATAGAGGAAGTAGATCATGGGGCGAGCTAAAGTTTACTACATATTCTACAAGCAAACAAATATTTTCATATCTAAAAGAGATAAGCATAAAGCAACAAAAAAAGCGGCCAGGCCGCTTTTCAATTATTTAAATCTTAGGGTAATTATTTTGCTAAAGCAGCAGTTCTTTGAGCAACTTCCGGAGTGTTCATTTCTGTTGTTAAGGCAGCAAAACGATCTAAGTTTAATTTAGGAGTGCTTCCCATTACCAGGCTGTGGTTTTGAGTTGTTCCGCTTAATTTTAAATCTGCACGGTCTGAAATAACTGTGTACAGGCTTTCAGTTTTCGAGTCGATTTTAGCTACCGCATTTCCGCTTAAGAAGACCTGAAGGTTAGTTACATTTAATTTGCCGTCTGTTTTAACAACTGCATCATCAGATGCCATTACACGGTAAATGCTTTTTACATAAACGGTAACTTTAGCCACCCCGTTATCTGCCGAAGTAATTTTTAAAGCCATTCCATCCTGGATCACTTTTACCTTTCCGCTGTTGTCATCAGTGTAGCTGATACCTTCAGTTCCGTTTTGGATCAGGGTTACTTCTACATTTCCGCTTACTACTACTTTGTTGAAGTTTTTAGGAGCAGAGATTTTAACAGGTTGTTTTTCGGTAGCCATAACAGTTGTGGTGAAGATTGAAGTGCTTAAAACAACAGCTGCCATTAAAGATTTTGCTAGGGTTGAGATTGAAGTTTTCATAATATTTTTNTTTCCGCTGTTGTCATCAGTGTAGCTGATACCTTCAGTTCCGTTTTGGATCAGGGTTACTTCTACATTTCCGCTTACTACTACTTTGTTGAAGTTTTTAGGAGCAGAGATTTTAACAGGTTGTTTTTCGGTAGCCATAACAGTTGTGGTGAAGATTGAAGTGCTTAAAACAACAGCTGCCATTAAAGATTTTGCTAGGGTTGAGATTGAAGTTTTCATAATATTTTTATTTATAGTTTTAGAATATTTTGTGAATGTTTTAATAATAAGACGGCAAGAGATGAGAAACGTTTCAGCGGTTCCAGACGTATTATACCAACGACTGTAAGTTCTCGACGAACGCCGTTTTAGATCGGGCGAAAAATGACTGGTCTGACAAAGAATTTGAGCCGTTTGATCATTTATTGCCTGCGTTTGACCAATAAATGTATAAAGCCATTAAATTTATTCGCATTTTTATATAGGCTTTAAACGGCAATATGTCTGCCCTTTAAGGCTGCTGATTAATTTAAAACGCTTAGAACAAAGGTTATGGAATTTACAGTTAGTATTAACGCAATATCGCAGGTAACACATAATGTAAAATGTTTTCGGTTTGATAAACCGGAGCATTACAATTTCGTTCCGGGTCATGCTGCCGATGTATCCATCAATAAACCTGAATGGGTTGAGCAAAAGCGGCCATTTACCTTTACCGCTTTAGCCGAAAAGCCTTATCTCGAATTTACCATTAAATGTTATACCGATCATGACGGGGTTACCAATCAGATCGAGCAGTTAAAACCAGGCGATCAATTGGTAATTTCCGATTCGTGGGGAGCCATTGAGTACAAGGGGAGAGGCTGCTTTATTGCCGGAGGAGCGGGCATTACGCCTTTTATAGCCATCCTCAGACAGTTACACCAGGAGGGGAAAGCAAGAGGCAATAAGCTGTTTTTTTCGAATAAAACCGAGGCGGATATTATTTACAAAGAAGAGTTAACTGAAATTCTTGGAGAAGATGCTGTTTTTTTGGTGAGTAGCCAGGCATCTACCCTTTATGAAAATGCGCGCATTAACGAGGCTTTCATCAATGCCAATATCGAAGATTTTAATCAACCATTTTACATCTGTGGTCCGGATTTGATGATAGAAGAGGTTGCCGCCATTTTAGTGAATAAAGGTGCAAATCCTGAAATGGTGGTGTTCGAAAAGTAAGGCGTTAATTGCTTTGGTGATGACTTGAAATTTATGCTTCCCTTAAGCCATCCGTTTTTTCATACATCGCATTTCTATAAGCTGTTCCCCATTTTGCAATTTCATCTATTATGGGTTTCAATGTGCTGCCATACTGCGTAACTTCGTACTCTACAGTAATTGGTTTGGTATTCAAAACGGTACGGCTAACCAGTTGGTTCATTTCCATGTCCTGTAATTCTTTTGAAAGCATTTTTGCAGCGATACCATCAACTTCACGCAACAAATCCATAAAGCGCATTTTACCCCCTTCGAGCAAGGTGCCCAGGATGTGAAACTTCCACTTGCCCGATAAAACCTCCATGGTATCTTTGATGGCCGTTATCCTTCCTTTACAGATATTGGTATTATTTACCGTTTGGTTTTTCTTCATCTCTTTTAATTTCCCGATTCAATTATTTGATAAAACTAGTGAAACTCCAGCTGGTTTCCAATGGGTAAGTAGTTTCCAGTTGGAAACCGATAACATTTATAAACTAACCCGATTTTAAATTTGCACACGCGAATGAAAAAGCTTAAAAATATGTCAGATAACACCACAAAAAACAATCCACTGCTTTGCAATCCCGAAACAGGTATTTGCGAAATGCCAGCCTTTAGCGCCGCAGAATTTGATGCACCCAAAATTGTATCGAATGCAAAGCCGATTAAGCTAATTTATTTTACTGATCCAATTTGTTCTACCTGCTGGGGGATAGAGCCTCAGCTTAGAAAACTAAAGCTAGAGTATGGCAGCAGTATAGAAATTGAATATCGTATGGGTGGTTTATTACCCGATTGGAGCTATAATAGCGGAGGAATCAGTAAGCCATCGGATGTGGCGCATCATTGGGATGAAGTAAGTGCGTATTACGATATGCCAATTGATGGTGATGTTTGGCTGGAAGATCCGCTTGATTCTTCTTACCCACCATCAATTGCCTTCAAGGCAGCACAATTGCAAGATCATGGAAAGGCAATTTTGTTTTTGAGGGCTATCAGGGAAATGGTTTTCATGGAGAAAAAGAATATTACCAAATGGGAGCACCTGGCTATAGCGGCTAAAAAATCAGGATTGGATATTGTGCGGTTAAAATCAGATTTCGAAGGCCCGGCAAAAACAGATTTCGAAGTAGATTTAAAACTGGCAAGAGATTATGTGGTGAGAGGGTTTCCTTCCCTGTTTTTTGAAGGTCATAACGGAGAAAGAGAATTTGTTTACGGAGCTAAACCATATGCTTATTATGAAATGGCTGTATTAAAACTTTATCCGCGTGCTGAGAAAATAGAATACAACAAAGACTGGGAAACACTTTTTGGAAAATATACCTCGCTTACCGCTAAAGAATTTACTGAACTCTCTGGTGCGAATCGAAACGAGGCTGAGCAGTTGTTAAATGACCTGGTATTAAAAGGAAACCTTGAACGGCTAACAACAAAAAATGGTTGTATCTGGAGGCTAAAAGCATAATTTTCTTGCACCTTTGCCAAGCTGCGCTGTTGTTTACACTTTAAATATTGATTGGCCAAAACAGATGAGTTATATGGTTCAAAGCAAAAATAGCATCAGTTATAGTCAAAATTTGGGGAGTTTACCAATCGGGGCATTTCTATCTTAACTATTTAATGTTGTGGACGATGAGAATGTCAAGGAAGATAATTAAAACAGAAGAGAAACAGACAGTTGTGCAGATTAGCAGGTATATGACCATTGATGAACTTGAAGAGCTGATAGAGGGGCAGTTGGTATATGATGAAAAAGGGATGTCGGCTATTTTACTTGACATAGAAATTAAAGCGTACAGAACGGAAAGGCATGTTTACATTAAACTTTCTTCCAATCCCAAAACCATACTGATCATTAAATAAGTCGCATATAAAAAAAAGCGGCCTGAGCCGCTTTTCTTGTATTAAAACTTGTGATGCTTATTTTGATAAGGCTGCAGTTTGGACTGTAGCTGCAAGAGTGTTCATTTCTGTTGTTAAGGCAGCAAAACGGTCTAAATTTAATTTAGGCGTACTTCCCATTACCAGGTTGTGGTTTTGAGTTGTTCCGCTTAATTTTAAATCTGCACGGTCTGAAATAACGGTGTATAAGCTTTCAGTTTTCGAGTCGATTTTAGCTATAGCATTTCCGCTTAAGAATACCTGAAGGTTGGTTACATTTAATTTGCCGTCTGTTTTTACAACTGCATCATCAAATGCCATTACACGGTAAATGCTTTTTACATAAACGGTAACTTTAGCCACCCCGTTATCTGCCGAAGTAATTTTTAAAGCCATTCCATCCTGGATCACTTTTACTTTTCCGCTGTTGTCATCAGTGTAGCTGATACCTTCAGTTCCGTTTTGGATCAGGGTTACTTCTACATTTCCGCTTACTACTACTTTGTTGAAGTTTTTAGGAGCAGAGATTTTAACAGGTTGTTTTTCGGTAGCCATAACAGTTGTAGAGAAGATTGAAGTGCTTAAAACAACAGCTGCCATTAATGATTTTGCTAGGGTTGAAAATGAAGTTTTCATAATATTTTTGTTTTATAGTTTTAGAATATTTTGTGAATGTTTTAATAATAAGACGGCAAGAGATGAGAAACGTTTCAGCGGTTCCAGACGTATTATACCAACGGCTGTAAGTTCTCGACGAACGCCGTTTTAGATCGGGCGAAAAATGACTGGTCTTTTTTTATTAGCGGTTACATTTCTAGAAACAATGGTCAGATTGAAATTAATTTCCGTTTTTTATGAAAGCACCCTATGCAGGATAGCCAGGTGATGGATCAAATGGTGATTGGCTGATTTCAATGATAATATACTTTAACTATTGACTACGGCCTAATTATTACCATAATAGTTTAACATAGAATAAAAAAACAGCGGAAGAGAAGGCGACGAGGCGGTAAAGCTTTACTCAAGAGACTGATAAGTAATGTTACTAACCATGAATCGGTTTGACATGGTTTTAAAAAACTGATGATTGGAGATGGAAAAAAGAATGGTTTTCGCGCTTATGGCAGATTTTACTTTTGTATTCAGATTTATAGTTTTGTTTTCTCCTTTGTAGCGCTACATTTCCATTGCAGTCTTTATCTTGTTTTCATCATTTCCGTCAAACTCACTCCAATACTCGAAGCCTATGGTTTTGGAATATTTTTTATCTTGTATATTCTCTTCATATATCGCCGAAAGCTGTTCTTGAATTTCTAAAATGGAATCAAAGCCTTCAAGAAAAGGAGTATTAATGTATAGCGACCCGTATTTTGGCAGTGAGCTCAAGAATGGGTATTCGCGCTTTGGGAGCCCAATAATATATTCCTCTATATCGTCAAATCTGGATATAATATAAGGCTGTGAAGAAGCTTGTAGTTCCTCAAATAGGGTGTCTAAGCTAAAGTTCTCTCTATCGCCAAATTCTCTTTCTGCTCCGATCAAAAAGGGCAAGGTGAGTCCGTGCTTGTCCTCTATTGTACACCAAAGGTATACAAGTTTACGCCACAATGATTTTTCCATCTCGACTGCTGGTTATTTGGCTGATATATGCCATATCCATAGTAAATATACGCATATTTTGCTCACGAGGGGAATCTATCGGTAAGAGGGCTATAGGCACACTCACTTCTGTACTTAGAAAACATCGAAGATCGAATGGATGTGGCTTTTGTCTTTCCAGAGCTTAGCGAATTAATAGATTGCCTAATTTATAAACAAGCAGATTAGGTTTTACCCTTTTGCAGCATAGCTAGTTCTACTTCAATCTGTACAATGAAATATCCTTCCGGTGTATTTTTGTAAGAAAAGGAACATTTAGATCCGTAAGCACTATTCAGCCGCTGCCTCAAATTATCCAATCCTATACTTCCACCTGAACTATTGATATCAGTATTGACAAGATTAAGTGTTTGGATTACGAGCTTGTCTTTGCGTATGAGTAAGTTAAAGATTCCTGGAGCTGATGGGTTACTGAGGTCTCCATGTTTGAAAATGTTCTCCAGTAGTGTAAGTAGAACAAGGGGTATAAAATAATAATCACAAACCTCCTTATCGACGTTGAAATTTAAATAGGCGGTTCCGGATTTTGGTTTTAACCAAAGATCTATGAGGTTTTTTGAATGGGCTATTTCAATTGATAGAGGTGGATTTTCATCAGTATGTTCCGCATCTAATGCAAATCGCATGATTTTAGAAAGCTTTACTATTGCTTCAGCAGCATCAGGTTCACTCTTTTGAACTAGGCTAAAGATGTAGTTGAGTGTGTTGAAAAGGAAATGAGGATTAATCTGTGCTTTTAGGTAAGCTTGTCTAGCCTGGCTTAACTCAAGTTGCAATCTCTGCTCTTTAATCTGGTTTTCAAGACCTAGCCGTTCGAGGTTTTCACGGATATCTCTTTCTTGGACGTAAGTTCTGAAGAAATAGAAAAGAAAAGCTAATGCCAGAAAATACAGGCTTCTCCAGGCCACCCCTCCAACGTATCTGGCGTTAAAATTCAGTGTTCTTCCCGAGTTTTCATCTAGCGTGTTTAGGGTGTAGTCTATCAAGCCCTTATTTAAAACCAGCAGGACAAATGCAATGACCAAAAAAAGCGGAAGCCTCCAAA
The DNA here is from genome assembly GCF_903166585.1 of Pedobacter ghigonis. Taxonomy (GTDB): domain Bacteria; phylum Bacteroidota; class Bacteroidia; order Sphingobacteriales; family Sphingobacteriaceae; genus Pedobacter; species Pedobacter ghigonis. The sequence continues at coordinate 435,272 of NZ_CAESCM010000001.1, read as the reverse complement.
CCCACTGCTTACCATAGCGTAGAGAGTTAGGAATAACCCATAATGAGCTAAAGTAGAAGAAAAAGATGTTAATCAAGTAATGGCTGATAATAAGGCCAGGTTTTGCCACTATTCCAACTGCAAAAGAAATTGTAGATAACTCATAGGTGATCAAAAGCACCCAGATCAGCAAATGCCAATAATATGTTTTTTTAAGATTTTCAAGTCCGATTTTTTTGCTAAAAGAAGCTTTCGTATAAGTCAACATAGGTATTGAATAAGTTATTAATTATTGTTTTTTTGATAGGCTAGTTTGGGTTCATGAAAAAACAAATCTCACCCAAGCTGACCAAAAAAACGGTCTTTACTTTTCGATCAAAGGAATCGAAAATGAAAACAAGTACAGATCCTACAGAGACAACAATGACCATTGTTACTACAACATTGACTGATGTTGCCCCAAATTTTCGATAAAGGATCTACTTTCTAAAAAGTAAGGTGTTGTCTTCCAGGTACCGGACAAAATCTGCTTTATATGGAACAGTCATGAGTACATCATACTTCTGCAGGTGTATGGTGTTCCCTTCGATTGAATGTATATAGTTGGCATTTATGATATAAGACTTATGTACCCTGAAAAATTTAGTGTTGCTTGAGAGTTTTTGAACCATCTCTCCCAATGAATAATAGATGGTATAATGTTTCTCTGAAGTGAAAATGTGCAAATAGTTTCCAGCAGCTTGGATATAAATAATGTCTTCTTTCAAAACCTTTACTCGGTACCCCCTTTCTCCAACCCTAAGATAAAAGGCATCATTGTCTTCATCCAGAGGATTATCAAAACATTCAAGTAGTACCGTGTATACTTTTTGTGAAAATGTGGCAAGATCAATCGGTTTTAATAAATAGTGTTTAACCCGCAGATCAAAGGCTTTCAAGGCATATTTAGCAAATGCTGTGGTGAAGATAATATTTGGAAAAGAATGCCTTACCGATTCTGCAAAGTTGATCCCTGATAGTCCTGGCATATCAATATCTAGAAAAATAAGGTCTGGCTTATTTTTTAAACTATTTATCTCAGATAGAGCTCTAATTGGATTTGTATAGGTTTGTAAAATCTGTAACCTGGGGATTTCTGCAATGTGATTGGTAATTACTTTAATTGCAAACGGATCATCGTCAATAATAACGCAGTTGATAATATTTTTCATATTTGGAATTTAATGCTCACTAAAATAAATATTCTTATTTTGTTTAAATCACGCTGAAAGGACTATCCGTAACGGAAAATATGCTATTCGTGTAGCCGTAATGAAATGCTAAGCAATTGTAAAGGTTGTTTCTTAAAAGAATACGCGGTTGAGAATGGAAGGGACCATATTCTTTAGCACTGTGGAATACATGTTTCTTATTTTCTGGCTTCAATAACCTTTAGAGCATTTTTCTACAAAGGCTGCATAACTCTCCCAAAGTTGCTGAACCTGATTGATCATCATAAGTAAACAAAATTATTACCTGTCATCTGAAGCTCTTGAGAAAACAGACTGTGTAATGGTACAACTATTAAAAGAGCCAGTACGCTATAGGGTTTTTTAATCCTCGTCCAGAATAAGGGGCAAAGATTAAATTGTTAAAAAATGTTAAATGATTTTGAAAAAAACCGTTCATTTTTTTGTTTTGGAGCCTAATCAGATAAATAATCAGAAAACATTTTTTAGAGCAATTATTAAAATTTTTGGTTTAGATCATGTCAAGAAAATCATTACTCAGACTTCAGCGCAAAAGATTATTCAGCGCATTTTTATTATTAACCTTTATGCTGGCTGCAGATGTTTCTCCTGCGCAGCAGCAGACACTTCCCAAAGGGCCGTCCGCGCTCAGTGCGAAATTGATCAACATCGAATCGGCTACCAACGAGCCTTTCCGGTTTTCACTCACACTACACAATGGTACTTCAGCCCAGCAGCTTTATGAACTCAAAGCTGACCTTCCGGCGGGATGGCAATTGAGTTCTCATGTAGATGGTAGTCCTGTGACCTCGGTTAGTGTTGAGGCGGGACAAAGCCGTGAGGTCTCATTGGAGATCACCGCGACCGGTAACGCCGAGGCGAGAAAGTACATTATTCCTTTTAAGGCGGTATCGCCTGCCCAAAACCTTTCAATCCAGCTTGAAGCAGTAGTTAAGGGAAGTTATGGCACAACGCTCACGACACCTAGTGGAAGGCTTAGCGAAGAGCTAACATCTGGCAGTCATAAGGATATTGAGCTTGAAGTTCGAAATACTGGAACCCTGCCATTGAAAGACCTGGAAATAACCTCGCAATTACCTAGTGGATGGGAGGCGAGCTTTACCCCTACTAAGGTCGAAAAACTTGAAGGCGGTAAGAAAGCAATTGTTAAGGTATTGCTTAAAGTTCCCGATAAAACTATTGCCGGAGATTATGGAGTAACTTTTAATCTTTCAGGAAGTAACGCCAATGGTCAGACTGCCTTGCGTGTTTTCGTTAAAACCTCTTTGCTTTCAGGTTGGATCGGTCTGTTGGTTATCTTTATTGCTGTTGCAGCCGTTTATGCGCTCATCCGCAAATACGGCAGGCGATAGTCCGTCTTTTTTATAAAACAATTTGACTGAAAAAGATGGAACCGATTATAAAATTGAGGGACCTTAGCAAAAGCTATGGTCCCTACAAGGCAGTTGATGGACTTAGCCTGGACATCAACCAGGGTGAGATATTTGGTTTGCTCGGCCCGAACGGTGCTGGAAAGACGACAAGCATACTGATGATGCTTGGACTTACCGAACCTGATAATGGTAAAGCCGTTGTCTGTGGATACGATGCCACTCGCAACCCCATTTACGTGAAAAGAAAGGTGGGGTATATGCCTGACAATGTTGGCTTTTATCCCCATATGACAGGGCTGGAAAACCTGCTTTATATAGCAAGGCTAAATGGTCTTGATGAACCAGGAATAGCAAAACGTGCAAAAAAAGTTTTAGATGTTGTCGGGTTAAAGGCTGCGGCAGAAAAGCGGGCTTCTACTTATTCCCGGGGAATGAAACAGCGACTAGGACTTGCAGATGTACTCATCAAAGCACCAGAATTGATTATACTCGATGAACCAACGTTGGGTATTGATCCGACTGGAGTCAGGGAATTTCTGGATCTGATAAAAAGGTTAAGGGAGGAGCAGGGACTTACCCTGCTGTTGTCCTCACACCACCTCCACCATGTGCAGCAGGTCTGCGACCGCGTGGGCATATTTGTGGGAGGAAAACTACTTGCCCATGGCGATCTCCCTTCGCTATCCGCGGAGCTTTTTGGAAACACAGGAATACAGACCACTATCCAATTGATCCGTTCGCCCAAAGACGCAGAAGGATTGAAATTTGAATTTTCCCGTTTGCAACCGATAACGGACTTTAATATATCCGGGGAGATTTTGACCTTCTGTAGCTCAGAAGATGTCACACCGAGGCTTATCCGAATGCTCATTGAGCATGGTGAGGATATTCAGCGCATCAGCCAAAAAGAATATGGCCTTGATGAAATCTACCAGAAATATTTTGAAAGCAGCCCTAGTAAAACAACAGAAAATGAAAAAAGTATCCGCAATAGCTTATTCCACCGTGGCAGGAAAAAATGAACTAAACTCTAGAAAACAAAAGAGTCCTTTCCGTATTATGGTGGCAAAGGAGGTTGCAGACCATATACGAAGCTGGCGCTTTATCGTGTTACTGACGCTAGTTGTCCTGACATTTGCAGCCTCAATCTATATATCGATGGCTAATATCAAAAGCGCGTTCAATAATGTCCAGGACCCAGATCATGCCTTTTTGTACCTTAAACTCCTGAGCACAACGGATGGTTCGATGCCACCCTTCCATATTCTGCTTAGCTTTTTAGCACCTTTGCTTGGTATCAGCATGGGGTTTGACGCGATAAATGCCGAACAGAATAGTGGCACGTTGACCAGGCTGGTTGCCCAACCTGTATACCGGGACAATATTCTCTTAGCTAAGTTCTACAGTGCTATGATCATCATCAGTACGCTGTTTTTTTCGCTAAGCTTACTGATGATTGGTGGGGGGCTATTTATTACTGGGGTTAGAATAGAGCCACAGGAGCTAATACGCATTATGGGATTTACCATGACCACTATAATTTATATTGCCTTTTACTTAAGCCTTTCTATATTATTTTCGATTATTTTCTGGCAGGCGGCTACATCGGCGTTGAGTGCACTTGGAGTGTGGCTTTTCTTTACTGTTTTCTATCCAATGTTAGTCAATCTAATCATTAGGGCATTTATGCCAGACCCTTCTTATCTCTCTCAACCTGAGGTGATGAGGTATAATGAGTTAATACTAGATATTCTGCGCATTGCGCCAAATCAGCTTTACAGTGATGCAGCAACCACGCTGCTTATGCCTTCTATAAGAAGTCTGGGCCCTATGAATATGGAGCAACTTTCTGGCGCTATACCTTCGCCGCTTCCCGTTAGGGAAAGCCTAATGCTTGTATGGCCGCAAATCAGCGGGATGATAGCTTGTAGTGTGGCCTGTTTTGCCTTAGCCTACTACTTATTCATGCGCAGGGAAATCAGGAGTTAGTTGGTTTGTAGTTGCTTATGATTTCTGATCCAGATAGTATTTCTCATGGTTTGATAAATTCGCTTTTTTGATGATTGGCTTCCATTCATTAAGTAACTGGCTATAAACACAAAAAGCGGCTTAAGCCGCTTTTTGTGTTTATTAAATTTTATGGTGCTTATTTTGCCAAAGCGGCAGTTCTTAAAGAAGCTTCTGGTGCGTTCATTTCTGTATTTACGGCTGCAAAACGGTCTAAGTTTAATTTAGGGGTGCTTCCCATTACCAGGCTGTGGTTTTGAGTTGTTCCGCTTAATTTTAAATCTGCACGGTCTGAAATCACAGTGTACAGGCTTTCAGTTTTCGAGTCGATTTTAGCCACCGCATTTCCGCTTAAGAATACCTGAAGGTTAGTTACATTTAACTTGCCGTCTGTTTTTACAACTGCATCATCAGATGCCATTACACGGTAAATGCTTTTTACATAAACGGTAACTTTAGCCGCCCCGTTGTCTGCAGAAGTAATTTTTAAAGCAGTTCCATCCTGGATCACTTTTACTTTTCCGCTGTTATCATCGGCATAGCTAATACCTTCAGTTCCGTTTTGAACCAGGGTAACTTCTACGTTTCCACTCACGACTACTTTATCGAAATTTTTTGGAGTAGAGATTTTAACAGGTTGTTTTTCGGTAGCCATAACTGTTGTAGAGAAGATTGAAGCGCTTAAAACAACAGCTGCCATTAAAGATTTTGCTAGGGTTGAAATTGAAGTTTTCATAATGTTTTTATTTATAGTTTTATATAATAATTTGTGAATGTTTTAATAATAAGACGGCAAGAGATGGGAAACGTTTCAGTGGTTTTAACCGTATTATACCAACGGCTGTAAGTTCTCGACGAACGCCGTTTTAAATCGGGTGAAAAATGACTGGTCTTTTTTAAATATGCTAGTCCCAATCAATTTTGGTCTATTTGTCGAAGCGTATTTAAATCAAACCTGGGAAAGGTGTCTTCAACTATATAAAAACAAGTGAAATGGACTTAATTGGCTTCCAGGTGCGAATAATGTTGAAGTTAGCCTGCTCTTTGTTGAGCTGGTCATAGTCTTTTTCTAGGCGCCTGCAGAACTATTGATGAATATATCTCGGAGCCATCAATTACCTGATATAGCCGGTTGGCGTGAGAAGAATGAAAGGTAGTAAACATGATATTTGGCGAGCTAATCCCAAGTGGGGTAAAACTTCGACACTGGAATTACCCTTTCGGTAATGATAAAGAAAGCCACCCAATAATATCCACGATACTAGTAGATGGCTTTGCTTGTCTCAAGAATATATTTATGATAATACTTGACTAAAATTCTTTGTTTGATCTATCCTATGTTTCTGGTTGATATAGGTGGAAATTTAACTTTTTAAGCGACCAATGTGTTTATAAGTATTAATCAGTAAGCCTGTAGGGGTGGCTTTGGAATCGAGAAAAACAAGTTCCCTTGCATCGATGGCATCAGCCAACAAGCGTTTGCCTCCGCCCAGCAAAACAGGATAAGTGATCAGTACAAGCTCATCAGCGAGTCCCTGGTCAAGCAATAATGAAGTTAGGGTCGAGCTTCCCACCACAATCAGGTCTGGACCGTCTGTTAACTTGAGATTACCAATTGCATCTAGAACATTTTCACTTAAGCTTTTAACTGGCCCCCATTTAAGGCTATCGGGTCTATTGGTTACAATGAACTTCGTCGCAGTGTTTATGGCGTTTGCCATTGGGAAATCTCCCGCATTCGGCCAGAAATTACTGAAAATATCATAAGTGTTGCGTGCTAGCAGCAAATCAAAATTGGCTCCATAGGCATCAAAGAGCATCGCCGCCCCAGCAGGGCTGCGGTAAGGCGTAGTCCACGCGCCATACTTATAATCTCCGTCGTGCTCTATTACACCATCTAGGGAGATATGTTCGAAAATCCTGATCTTTCTCATTTTGTTTACATTGATTTAAATTGTAATCCAAATTTAAAGAGGATTATAGCATACCAGTAAGGTGGAATTGCGACAATGTTGGGGTGTATTAAGTATAGAGTTAGCCCTATATCGGTTCTGGAATATACATTTGTTTCAGGCAATCAATTAGATTATTCGGCAAGTAAATCCCTATATTGTTGTAGGTATTTTTTTAGCATTATCCTTGCTTGGTGAATATGGGTTTTAACTGTGCCTAATGGAATGCCAAGCTCTTTGGCTATCTCGTCGTATTTATATCCTTCAAAATATCGCTGAAACGGTATGCGGTAATGATCTGGTAGGCTGTTCATCGCTTTCTGGATGTCTTCCATCATGAACTTTAAACCAGCACTATTGGTAGAGGAACTTTTTAAAAGGTTCTGACTGGAAAGATCATCTTCGGTACTGATAAGTTTTTGTTTTTTTTGCTCTTTATAGTAGTTATTGATAAAGGTATTTCTCATAATTACATATAGCCATCCCTTTACATTAGTACCATTATCAAATTTTTCACAAAATCTTATCCCCTTTACTAAAGTGTCCTGCACAAGATCTTTCGCATCATCTTCATCTTTTGTAAACCGCATAGCGTGTGAAAACAGCGCAGAGGTACACTTATCAGCAACCCTGATAAATTCATTTTGTTTCATGTTTTTCAATCAATTATTTCAGATGTAGGTTAAAAAATAACAACTAGTGCTCTGCTTTGGTTTGAACAGAAAAACAAGAAAAATAAAAATCGTATTTATACCTGTGGAAACTCACGTTGAACGAAGATTTTGAAACTAAAAGTTTTAATTGTTGGTCCGCCCTGCTAAGGCTATCGGTACACTGTTGCACGGATTATTTTACAATTCCAGCAAAGGCGTATTCTGTGAGAAATTTATACCAGCTATCCAGAGATGGGAATGCTAAATGTAAATGTAGATCCCTTTCCAAGTTCGCTTTCTGCCCAGATTTGACCACCGTGCCGAGTGATGATTTCATTACAGATATAAAGGCCAATACCAAAACCGGCAATGGTACTCAACTTGCTGTCCTCCGCACGAAAGTAGCGATCGAAGACTTTTCCCAAGTCCTGTTCGGATATTCCCATGCCTTGGTCACTGACCCGAACTATTAAATTTTCGTTATCAGTATCACATGTTACATTGATCTTGCTGCCTTGTGGAGAATACTTCGTCGCATTTGATATCAGGTTTTGAAGGACATGGCTGATCTTATCCCGGTCGGCATTGATCATTGCGCTTTTTACAGACGCAAAAAGGATTTCATGGGTTGAAATCCGCGCCTGTATGTCTTCCTTTACCTCTATAATCAAATCAGCGATATCAAACTGTCCATGGTTTATACTGAGTTTACCCGATTCCAACCTGGACAGATCCAAAAAACCATTGATCATAGCCGTCATCTTCTCTACTTGAGAGTTTGCTTTCTCCATGACGCCTTGCACTTTATCTTCTCCAGAGTCTCTCAGCTTTCGTAATACCACTTGAATGTAGCCCTTTAGTGAGGTGAGTGGCGTTTTAAGCTCGTGGCTAACCATGGCGATGAAGTCATTTTTCCTAATTTCATCATTCTTCTGTTCGGTTATGTCCATTAATAAGCCAGTAAAAATTGAAATAGTTCCCGAGTCGTCAATTGTCAGGTTTCCCACCGCTCTTACCCATCGCAGTTTTTTGTTGTGCATGCCGATCACAGGACAGGTAACATCATAATCGCCATTATTATAGAGTGCATTTTCGAGTTTGTCTGTTACGGTTTGCCGGTAATCTTCTGTGACACGCTCCAGTGCGCTTTCAAGGGTAGGCTGTTCATTGGGATAATAACCCAGGAGCTGTTTTACCCTTGCATCGGTCACAAATTCTTTAGTTGCCGGGTGAATGAACCAGGTGCCGAAAGCCGCCGCGTCAATTGCTTGCCGGAGTATATTCTCCGAGTCTGAGATTTGTTTTCTTGCCTCTTGTAATTGATTGTTGGTCTGCTGCAGAGACTCCATGGTATGTCTGATTTCCGTAACATCCCGAGTGGTCCCAGCGACAGCTTCTACCTTGCCGTGGTCGTCAAACACCGGGGTGAAAATATAGTCATAGATCCTTCTGCCAAATTCCGCGTGAGGGAAGGAAACTTCTCCCCGAATGGATTTTCCTGTAGCAACGACCTGATCGATCTCCCGTTCGTGCATCGCCGCATGCCAGGGTTCGTAGCCATTTTCTAATAGCCCTTTTCCAATAGCCTGTTCAGCAGATTTGCCCCACATTGCCAGCAGGGCCTCATTTGCGTAAGTGAAACGGTATTTTAGGTCAAATACGTACATCAGATCCGGCGTTCCGGAGGTAATAGTCTCATATTTTCGCTTCTGCTCCAAAGCAAGTGTTCGCGATTCGTTAAGTGCAATTTCCGCCTCTTTACGTGCAGTGATATCGCTGGCGGCGCCGAGCCATTCAATGATCTCTCCATTGTCGTCTAGTATGGGGATGGCTCTTGAAAAAGTCCAGCCCGTCGTGCCATTGACCCTATTGACCCTGTGCTCAAGGGCAAACACTTTTTTTTGCTGGATTGCCTCATCAATCGCAGCATTGACGATTTCCATATCTTCCGAGAAAACATTAATCTCTTTCCAACCTCGGATTGGCCTTTCTGCATCATGTAAAAAGCCTCGGCCGTCAAGTTCTTGCATAATCTCCCAGTCGGCGCTAAGTCTATAAACCACATCGGAAGTAGCCATCAGTAGGGCATGTAGGCGCTGCTCTAATGATGTATTTTCGAATTGATCGTGAAGGGGGCGATTAGATGTGCTGTCCATCGGGTTAGTGAATATGCTAGATTAAAAACAGAAGCAGCTAAAATTTGTTTTGTAGCGCTTAGCTTTAACTTTCGTTAAATATATCAATTCGAGCTGAAAATGTTAAAATTAAAGATAGAGCGATGGATTTATTTCAAACTCCCAAGATGCGTATCACATACACTCCAGATCTGATATTGTAAACAACTTGTTAATCATCTTAGGTGCAAATCTCTTTAGGATGACTCTCAAAATATTTCTTAGATATCAATACATTAGAATTACTCTGCATCTAGATGTAGTCGATAATCAAACTTTTGTAGATGGGAAATAAAAGGGTTTTATCAATTTAAATGAAGTGATACAAGAACACGACATTTCCCGTATATGCAGTCTTGGTCTGCCCCATGATATCAAGATCTGCCTGAATTACAACTTTTGTAATGCCCCTAAGGTCTGAAATTGAAATTAACTTCGCGCGGAGCTGCACTTGATCGTTAACCAGAACCGGGCGGTTAAATTTGAACTTTTCTATTCCATAATTTACTTCCATTTTCACACCCCTTATGTCTGCAATCTGTTTCCATAGATAGGGGATGAGCGATAGAGTTAAATAGCCATGGGCAATTGTGGCACCAAATGCACTTTCCGAACGCGCCTTATCTGTATCTACGTGTATCCATTGAAAGTCGAGGGTTGCCTCTGCAAATTTGTTGATTTGTTCTTGCTCTATCTTATGCCAGTTTGACTCGCCGATCTGCTTGCCCAAGTACGCACTGTATTCTTCAAAACTGTCAATAATTACCATAGTATCTGCAATGTTATCTATTTTGAATATACACTATTTTAACAAACTTGCCCTACTAAACTGAATAATCTCCAATTTTTCGAAAAATAAATTAGCTAGTGTTCTTAAATATGGCTGGTGCTCGCTATGAAGGTTCTTGATTAGAGATACTCATAGGCTGGCCGGTAAGGCCTAAAACAACCAAGAAAGAGATTTATTTTAGGATCACTTTTTACCTAAAAGGAAATTAAGCAGATCTCAGTCATACGCTCAAATAACAGATCTGAACTAAAGTTTATTGATCTACAGACTTGTCTATTTTGTGTTTAGGTAATTTAGCTTTTTGGGAGTAGATATTAACAAGTTTTGCAAATTGGTCGATATCAAATGGCTTGGACAGATAATAGTCAAATCCCATGTTTATGTAGATTTTATCTATGTCGAAATTACAACTTGATAAAATCAAACCGGTTGAAGGTAAAACTGAGCGAACTAGTGATGCTATTTTGGTAGGCAATGAATGATCTTGAAAAAAATCTATGATTATTAGATCCGGCCTGAAATCTAAAATTTCCCGAGTAAGAGTTGGGTTAGTATAAGGAAATGGTCTAATCGTATAACCTTTTTCAATTAGGATTAGGCTCATAACCTCGAATACCGAAGTGTCCGGTTCGTGCAGCATAATCTTTTTCATTGCTTTAATCCAAAAAAGATGAATCCATCACCTCCCGATGGGAGTATTTTAAGGAAAAACCAATATAGCCAAAACGGTGGATAAATCAAAATGCTTTGATATGTGTCTTTTGACATGAGGGGAACCACTGAAAAACAGGTGATAGGCTCGTGGATAACTATTATTCACCAGTTAATTAACAAGCGGTCTGTTCCGAAAAAACAAAATCATTTTTACGGAATTGCTTTGAGATAGAATTCTAAGGCGGATACTCACAAACCAATTTAGTTGAAGTTTTCTGCAAATTTTATGCGCATAGGCTGGCTGTAAATGGTGAGCATTGGTTTTTATTAGAAGGTTTATTGCTGTGTCTTTTCTCTTAGGTTAACCCATTAGCTATAGCCATTTAAAGGCATAATTGTTGGTGAATGATTAAAATGTCAAGAGGGTTTAATTCAGGAATACCTCATCTATAAATACCCACCCTTTATCTCCTTTCCCCGGATGCCAGGCGGGCAGGCTTCGAAGTGGCTTTACGATCAGTTTGATTACCGCAAGCTTCTTCTGCTGAAAACTGCAGATGTAGTTTTCGATGTAAGGCATACTCTCCTTAGTTGCTTGCACTGGTTTAAGTTTTTTTAACAAGCCGAGTGAAGCGATATTGTTACCTCCCCAAATCTCAATTTCCAAGGGCGGCATAATAAAAGACCCGATATCAATTAGCGACCTGAATGATACAGAACCTACCACTACTGGTTGATTAAAAAACAGTAAGGCCTCAAGCGGGGTTTCCCTGTAGGCTGTCCAACTTGTGCCAGCAGAAAAGCTAAGGGGACCAAGTTCACCATCAAAAAGTGCATTGTTAGTTTTAATGGCAAACTTTTTATCCGGAAGGGTAAGTAGCTTTATGCTATCTGGACTAAGGTTACTTCTATAAAAATTTTCTTGAGTGATATTACTACTTATCCAGCCTTTGAGATAAGATTTCGCTTTAATAACTGTAGACTTTCCTATAATAATGGGGGTCTTGTAAATGGGCGACTTAGTACTATCTGGTTCAGTGCCATCAAGGGTATAACGGATAACCGAACTTCCAATTGAGCTTTTAATTTTTACTGAAAGCTCACTCTTGAAAGTTTTTTTCCCTCCATCTATTATTGGTGCATTCAATTGTGCCTTAACTGTATCACCATTAAAGCCCATATCGAACTTAATGCCAGGAAAACCACCCTTAAGCGACCCCATTTCCTTTTCACTAATTGGTGTATTCCATAGCTGGACAGTTTTGAGTTTTTTCAACTTTTTCAGCGCATTAAGCATACTTATGTTTACTCCCGTTCCTGAAAGAGAAAGCTCGCTTAAATTATGTAGGTCGCTTATATATTTGAGCCCGCTTCCTTCAACATTGGTAAAGGCCAAATTCAACCGCCTTAGGTTAACGAAATTTCCGATTACTTTCAGTTCCTCGTCCCTAAGTGGCATTTTGCTGAGCTGCAGCGATACGATGTTATTTTTAATCACGTCCAATTCAGCGAGCTGCTTTGAATTGTATTGTGCCACGCCATAAAAACTAACGGCTACGGCATTTGAACCTACATCAACTGGGACCACTGATCGATAATCGGTATTTAACTGCGCTACTTTGCTTTTATCTAAGGAAGGAAGATGTTGATCTTCATTGTTGTCATTACTGAAAAAACTTGCTGCAATTGTCCGTAATGAATCGCTGGGTGATAGTGCTATTACTTTTTGAGTGAAGCTTGCCCCACCCTTTATCCACAGGTAGAGTACTTTTATTTCCTGGTCTGTTAGTTGTAACTTTCCTTTGGGAGGCATGTGGTCTTTATGCTCCTCGGGTAGGTGTATGCGTTGCATCATTCTTCCGAAATCAGCTTCAGCAAGATCCCATAACTTGCCATTTTTGCCCCCCTTTAAAAGCGACTGTTCATTTTCCATAATCAATCCACCTTTAGCTTTGCTACTGTTATGGCAACTGATGCATTTCTGCTGGAGAATGGGTTTAACCAGATGTTGGTATATTACAGCATCTGCCAATGAAACACGCGGGGTGGCTTCACTTGCTTTAATGGGTAGTAACAGGAAATCGTTGCCATGTGTAAGGTTTGCGCCGTAATGACCTGCTGCTAATAAGAAAAGGCTTGCGCAAACACCTATTGATGTTACAGCGAGCTTGCTTTTGCGGATGGCATTTCTTGCCGCGTACCATAAAAAACTCAACAGTGCGCAGATCGCGCCCAACCATTTGTGTACAGCTACCTCATTTCCATCGTAGCCACTTTCTTTGGATAGAAAAAGTCCCATTAATGCTGCTATTACCGTAGTGAAACAGGCGGCAAGCAATACCCAGTTAGCCACCTCTTTTAGTAAAGCCTGTTTTGACGAAGTCGCCATTACTTCAAAGACAAAGGCTAGTAGTAAAAGTACAATGGGAAAATGGAGCACAAGTGGATGTGCCCTGCCAAGAACCTGCAAAAAAACAGGCACTTTAAGCTGGTCGCCAAAGAACAATAAAAAGACCAACAGGCAATTGAGCATGATGCACAAATTGAAAATTATTCCCTGCCACTTAAAGTATTTTGTCATTTAATATAATTTAACTTCGTCTATAAACATCCATGCTAATTTACCTGCGCCCTGGTGCCATGAGGGTAATTTGTTGTTGTACAATACCAGCTTAACTTTGTCAGTCTTGCAGTTATTAAGGTCCAATATAATTGCGCCGCATTGTACTTTTTCATTTTTTTCTAATGGTGTACTTACCGTAGTTAAAACCTGTGAAAAACCATTACTTTGTTTATCATAGGCATAAACTACCGCCTTAGAGGGCAGAAAAATCCATGCCTGCTGGTTTTGAAGTACATTAATAAGCACCTTGTGTAAACTTTGAACCTTACCCGTTTCAATGATGAAGCTTACCGAATCCTTATCATACCCCAACCAGGTAGGGTTATTGTGATTGGTTATACCTCCCTGATTGTCAGAGAGGATACTAGATTTACTACTTTTGTAAGGGCCGCTTGCCTCTGGAAAATGAACCAATGCTAGAATTCCACTTTTAATAAAAGTAGCTTCAACGATTTCGGAAGCAGTAAAATCTTTTGAATTTGCCCTCGCTTTAATGGTTGTTAATTCTTTGTTGATCAGAATGGGCTTGTTATACTTTTTGGCTTTACTTGTCTCACCATCAATACTATAAGTAATGTAGGTACCCAGCTGTTCAAAAACAATGGGAACTTTTAACCTTTCATCAAAAAAGATGGATTGATATTTAATCAAAGGTGGAGCCAATTGAAAATTGTCTTGAGCCCTTGCATTACTGCACAAAAAAAGCAAAACAAACAGGTATTTGTATTTCATAAACAGCATGCGATTTAGGCTATAGGCTCTAGCTTGTAGGGATAAACCTTGCCAGAGTTCCATTGGGCGATATAAAGATTTTCTTCATCGTCAATGCATACATCGTGTGGATAGTCAAATGCCTTGATTGTTTGATACATTTCTTGGAGCTTTCCTTCTTTATATTGGGGCGTGCTTCCAGCGAGATTGGATATCACTTTGTTATGCTGATCGAGTATGGTTACGAATCCGGATTTTTGAGATTGCCTGCTATTGGTCTGCAATACCGCTGCATATAAATGCTGGCCATGGATAACTGGGCGGCATACCCACGCGCCAGGCAGCTCTACAGTGTCGAGGTAAGTTCCATCCATCGCATATTTTTTAAAGGCATTTTGCTGTCGTGAGGTTACCATAAGTACCGGATGGTCATTCCTGGTATCTATGCAAATGCCATGAGCGTTGAGCAAATGTTTGTTTTGATCACCTCTTCCTCCAAAATGCCGGATGTAATTGCCTTTATAATCGTACTGAATAATAAAGTCTTTGCCGTAACCATCTGCCACAAAAATATCGCCATTGGGAGCAATTGCCGTTTCGGTTGGCACGTACTCCTCTGCTTTTAAGTACTGACCCGTTTCTTTGGGGTAGTTAAGCTCCATGAGTACCCTGCCATCAATTGTGGTTTTTATAACCTGATGTCTGTTGTTATCGCATATAAAGAGTACATCTGTTCCATTTTCATTAAACAAGGTTAACCCGTGTGCACCAGGATAGCTTGTTCCCCAGGATTGCAGAAACTTACCGTTCTTATCATAGAATATTACGTTGTTTTTGGTTTCGTTGGTGAGAAGCAAGATACGCCCTTTACTATCCTGGACCATTTCGTGGCAATCGTTAACAGGATTTTTGGATACGTCTGCTTGGCTCCACTTTGTATTTATCCTATAGCGTTTTTTACCATGGCCAAGTACAACCTCATTATAGGCCAACCATTCTGGAACGTATCTTGCACCTATAGCACCCAAAGCCATATTCCTGACAAATTCTTTTCTATTCATTTGCTCATTGTTCAAAATTTAAAATACTTGCAATACCGGACCATTCTCGCTTTAAGCAATCAGGTCATTGATAACTTTTCCTGCTACATCGGTAAGCCGGTAGCGCCGCCCCAAATGTTTATATACCAAACGTTCGTGGTCAAGTCCCATCAGGTTCAAGGCGGTTGCATGAAAATCATGTACATGTACAGGGTTTGACACAATGTTATAACCAAACTCATCTGTTTCACCATAAACACCAGGTTTCACGCCGCCTCCTGCCATCCACATGGTAAAGCAACGGGGATGGTGATCCCTACCATAATTGTCTTTGGAAAGTTTTCCCTGGCAATAATTAGTCCGGCCGAATTCGCCGCCCCATATTACCAAAGTTTCATCGAGCATTCCCCTTTGCTTAAGGTCTGTAATTAGTGCTGCTGAAGCCTGATCGGTATCCAGACACTGCCCGGCAAGTTCTTTTGGCAGATTGCCATGGGAATCCCAGCCCTGGTGATAAACCTGAACAAAGCGGACACCACTTTCAGAAAGTTTTCTTGCCAATAGACAGTTGGCAGCATAAGTGCCAGGAACCAAGCAGTCGCCTCCGTAGAGTTTGATAATCGACTCAGGCTCCTTGCTTAAGTCGGTTACCTCGGGAACTGCAGTCTGCATTCTGTAAGCCATTTCATACTGCTGTACTTTCGCTTTTATTTCTGGGTCGCCAACCTGCTCATAAGCGTCGTTATTTAGCGCTGAGAGGTGATCAAGCATTTTTCTTCGTTCGGTTTTATCCATTCCATCGGGATTATTAAGATATAGCACGGGGTCTTCGCCACTGCTAAACTGCACGCCCTGATGAATTGAATCCAAGAAACCATTGGTCCATAGTTTCGAGTAGACGCCCTGCCCATTTCCTTTGCCTTTAGAAAGCAATACACAAAAGGCGGGTAGATTTTTGTTTTCGCTACCCAGGCCATAGCTAAGCCAGGCCCCCATGCTGGGACGGTTGCCCACCTGTGCGCCGGTTTGGAAAAAAGTTAAAGCAGGGTCGTGGTTAATGGCTTCGGTGTAGAGGCTTTTTACGATACATAAATCATCGGCAATGCGGGCGGTATGGGGTAAAAGCTCGCTCATCCAGGCCCTGTGTTCACCGTATTGGTTAAATTTGAAGGCCGTACCTGCAAGCGGGAATTTGGCCTGTCCAGAGGTCATGCCTGTAAGTCGCTGCCCTTTTCTGACCGATTCAGGTAAATCTAACCCGTGCATCTGCTGCAGTTTGGGTTTGTAATCGAACAGGTCTAGTTGTGAGGGTGCACCATTTTGAAAAAGATAGATGATACGTTTGGCCTTTGGCGCAAAATGCGGCAAGCCTGCAACGATTGCGTCTTCAACGGATTGGGGGTTAAGCAAATCAGGAATCAACAAACTGCCTAGTGCAGCTCCACCAATACCCATTCCAAGGCCAGTTAGAAACCGGCGGCGGTTCATGCTAAGGCCATGTTCCAATATTTCTTTTTCCATTTTTATTTGGTTATCGATAAGAATCAACAAGAGGGCTTAACCCTTCACTATTGCTTCTTCCATGTTATAGATTATATTGATTGCCCTCATTAAGGCAGCTACTTCAGTTATGCTTGCAGAATCTTTGCGATGCGGGTACTCCCCTATATTTAATGTTTTTTCAGCCATATTCTTTTTTTGCCTGAACATCGCCAACTGGTCTTTATAATAAGCATTAAGTAACCCCATTTCCTTTTCGAATGGTCTTCGGCAAATGATACTCTCAAATGCCGTACGAATGGCCTGCTCTGGGTTTCCTTTATTTGTTAGCAAAGTTTCGGCAAATACCCTTGAGGCTTCAAGCGCTGTTGGGTCGTTCATCATAACCAATGCCTGGAGCGGAGTGTTGGTTTTTAAACGGTTGACCTGGCACTGGTCTCTGTTACTGGCATCAAAAATCATCATCGATGGGGGAGGGACAGTTAGCTTAATAAATGTATACAAGCCACGCCTGTAGATATCTTTTCCCTTATCCTGCCTATAGACAGCCAGCTGCCCCCTTCCTGAGGTCGCCATTTCCCAAAGTCCCTTAGGCTGATAAGGTTTTACGCTTGGGCCTCCAATTTCCTTGTTTAATAATCCGCTACTGCTTAGCAGCATGTCCCTGATAGCCTCAGCGGGCAGGCGCATACGCGAGGCCCTTGCATAATAAAGGTTTTCGGGATCTTTATCCAAAAGTTCTTTGGTTATTTTCGACGACTGGCGATAAGTGGCCGACATCACTATCTTTTTAACCAGTAGCTTGATATTCCATCCGTGCTCCATAAAATCTGCGGCCAACCAATCTAGTAATTCAGGATGGCTAGGCAAACTGCCCTGCATGCCTAAATCGCCCACGGATTTTACAATTCCCTTTCCGAAAATCTGTTCCCATAACTGATTCACAAATACACGGGCAGTTAACGGGTTTTGCTTACTAACTGTCCATTGGGCAAGGCCCAACCTGTTTTTTGGGAACTTTTTAGTATCAAAATTCATCACTGCCGGCAATGCCGATGCGCTTACCGCTTCGCCATATTGGTCATAAACACCGCGTTTAAGCAAATAGGTTGTACGTGGCGTATCAACTTCACCCATAACCGAGACTTTTACAGCCCCGGTATCCTTTTTGTTTACAAACCTGAGGATTTTTTTGACATCATCATCGCTTAAAGCAAGTATTGGTGTTTTGGCAGGACCCGATCCCACAAGTCCTTCAAGGCCTTTTTCCTTGCTTGTATTAAAAAAGGCAAACAGCTGATAGTAATCCTTTTGTGCAATAGGGTCGTATTTGTGATCGTGACACTGCGCACATTCTACTGTAAGGGCAAGTAAGCCCCGGGTATAGGTTTTTACTTTGTCAATACCGTACTCTACCCGGTATTCTTCAGGTATTACTCCTCCCTCTTCAGTTATTTTATGGTTCCGTAAAAATGCGGTAGCGAGTAATTGTTCCTTGCCTGCGTTGGGCAAAAGGTCACCAGCCAGCTGCCAGGTAATAAAGCGGTCATATGGGATGTTTGAATTAAATGCATGAATCACCCAATCGCGATAAGGCCATTGTGACCTGTAATCATCATCCTGATAGCCATAACTATCGGCATATCGCGAAACATCCAGCCAGTGAAGCGCCATTTTTTCTCCAAATTGTGGCATAGCCAACAATCGGTCTACCACCTTTTCATAGGCTTGATTGCTATTATCGTCGCTAAATGTTTTTTGGAGCGCTAGACTTGGAGGAAGCCCTGTTAAATCTAAAGATAATCTCTTTAATAACTGTTCTTTGCTGGCCTCTTCATTTGCTTTTAGGTTGTGCTGTTTTAATTTTTCCGAGACGAAATAGTCTATTTCGTTTTTGGCCCAACCTTCTTCTATTTGTGGCAGTGTTACTTTTTTTGGGAGTACAAAGGCCCAATGTTTCTCATATTTTGCGCCTTGTTTTATCCATTTGGTTAAAATTTCTATTTCATCTTTGTTCAAAACACCAAGATGTGATGCAGGTGTCGGCATTTGATAGGAAGGATCGGTTGAGTTGATCCTTTTAATCATTTCAGATTTCTCTGGCTTACCCGCAACAATGGCATATGCACCCTTTGTTTCTCTTAAAAGTGCTTTGGCACTGGCTTCTATATCCAGTCGCAGTCCGGCTTCCTGCTTGTTTTTATCAGGCCCGTGACAGGCAAAACATTTATCAGAGAGTATAGGCCGCACCTGGTAATTGTAGCTTATTTCATTGCCGCTAGCCGCCGAAAGTTGGTTTGTTCCCGTTAACCAGGCTATAATCACAGCAATGCCGATTACAACACATGCAATAATCTTTAATTTCATAAGCAGGGTTTATAAATGGTTATAAGAAACCTTAATTCAATGCTTACCTGAAATGTTTTAAACCATTCATATCAGTAATGCTTTGGATTGGTTTCGTAACAGGAAATTAAAAAAAATAGCCCTTTAAAACATGTTTTTCACTTATGTTGAAAAACCTGAAGGCATTAATCTAATTTCGCGAAAAAAAACAAAAAATCAATAACCAATTAATTTACAATTGATTCCGTTATATTGTAAATTGGCGGAACCAAGGCAATCAATTTGGTTTAAACAGTTTGGAATAGTGCTTTAAAACCAATTCAAAATCTTTAGTGTGTTGTTTCTCTTCTATCTGTCAATTAACAATGTCGATAAAAATAGAGGGGAACTCAGCATAAAACTAGTCTAATATTGACTATTTATGATGTTATTTTTGCTTATGAAAAATGGCTTAAATAAGCCGCTCAAAAATGTTCCCTTCTTCATATTAATTGTAAAGCCCTGAGTATGCTCTCAACTATGCTGAGGTGCAGATAAATTTGGTGACACTTGGCCAGTTCCTTTCTGAGCGCAAATCAGTAATCTCTTTAGTTTCCCAAGAGAGCTTAAGGGAGATGACAAGGAATTCGTTGCTTTATTGAGTTTTTTGAAAAATATTGCCAGCCAAGTTTGTACTATTTTACTCTTTTTGGCTGTGTATGCTTTTTTATCTACAGCCAAAATTAAGGATTTTAGGTGTGTTTTGGCTGCGGATAAGTCTAATTGAGCCCGCGCCAAGCCTCGCGCTTTGCCTCACTCCAGATTAGATTTGCTCTCTTGCGTTGATTTGACCGTCGGAATGTTTTGCAAGCCAGGCAGCTGATTTTATTTTCCAACAAGGGCAATAATCTAAAATTTATTTCCGTTATTTATACCGAGAGCGTTAATTTAGATGACGGGGATAGAACTTAGTTTTATCTCCGTTTCTTTTTTATAACGAGTGCTCGGCTGCAATTTTTCTTAGCATTCCCCTGAATATAAAATAATGAAAAGGCAGCATTGCGATCCAGTATAGCCTTCCTGATATTCCCAGCGGGCGGAAGGTGGCGATTTGATGCACACAGTTCTCCTTGTCGATGCAGAATTCCAGCCAGGCCTCGCCAGGAAGCTTCATCTCAGCATATAACAGGAGGCGTTTTTGGCTTCTATCGGATAGGATCACCCGCCAGAAGTCCAGTGCTTCTCCAGGCGAAGTTTCTTTTGCGTTTCTCCTCCCACGCCTTAATCCCACACCGCCGAAGAGGCGATCGAGAAATCCGCGAAAATCCCATAACCAATCCCCATAATACCAGCCGTTACTTCCTCCGATGGAAAAAATGCGGTCAAGTGCTATCTCGGTGTTGTTT
The DNA here is from genome assembly GCF_903166585.1 of Pedobacter ghigonis. GTDB lineage: Bacteria > Bacteroidota > Bacteroidia > Sphingobacteriales > Sphingobacteriaceae > Pedobacter > Pedobacter ghigonis. Next base: position 414,835 of record NZ_CAESCM010000001.1, on the reverse strand, counting down.
GTTTGCATGGTTTGCTTGTCGGTGAGTACACCGAACTTTGGTACCTGGATATGTTCTGACATTCCATTTTGAAAGATGCGGTTTGAAGGAGAGTCTTTCCAGCTTGATAATACCAGATTCTGTTCGATCTTTTCAAAGGCCATCTCGATGGCCGCTTTATATGGGATTGGCTGAATGTTCAGGTCTTTCGATAGGTCGTTCTTTTCGGGAATAACATCAATTTTCATGCTGTCAACCAGGTTCCTTGCTAGGGAATAGGAAGTGGAGGTTACAAAATAGAGCCAATAGGAGGACAGTTTGGGCGAGAACACGGGGACAATAATAATCTTCCTTTTGAGTTTCCTGACTTCAGCAAATTGTTCGAGCATTTCCTTATAGGTCAATAGATCGGGGCCATAAATGTCAAAATGTTTACCAAGGGTCTTTTCTTTATCTAGAACACCTGTTAGCAGCTGGATAACATTACGGATGGCAATGGGTTGGCATCTTGTTTTCAGCCACTTGGGAGCGACCATTACTGGTAGTTTTTCCACTAAATCTCGGATGATTTCGAAGGAGGCGCTGCCTGAGCCAATGATGATGCCAGCCCTCAGTGCGGTCAATGGAGTTTTACCCTTGCCCAGGACTTCTTCCACAGCTTTTCTACTTTTCAAATGTGTGCTGAGCTGTTTTTCGTTAACAATGCCGGAAAGATAGATAAGCTGTTTTGCGCTGGTATTGTTTAGATACTTAATGAAATTTTCAGCGGAAGAGAGTTCAGCACTCGAAAAATCGCCTGCCGAGCTCATCGAGTGGACAAGGTAGTACGCTGCATCGATATCTTTTGGTAGCTTTTCAAGTGAAGTTAGATCGTATAAGTCTGCCTGGAAGGTCTTCACCTGATCCCTTTCATATTGGTGGATGTCGAGCCTAGCTGTGTCGCGTACGGCACAAAGCACTTCGTGCCCCATTTCGATGAGAACGGGCAAGAGTCTTTTTCCTATATATCCGGTGGCACCGGTAAGCAGTATTCTCATTACTCGTAAACAATAAATTGGCGGTTTTGTTGATTTTTTTAGTTACGGATGTACGTGTCGTTGTGCGATAAGTCCTAGCTTAACGTAAGCTTCACCGATAGCCTGTTCCAATATTTATCTGTTTGGATGCGGTAATCTATCTTATAAATCTGTTTTTGATAAGTCCCAATGATGGTAGAACTAATAAGGTTTCCCGCTTGATTTTCTTCGATTAGGCAGTGTTCGATTGAATGGTTGGATATTCCGCTCCAGATTACAGACGTTTTCATAGATGTTTTCATTTGAAGGATAAACTAGCGCGATCCTGATCTTGTTTGATTTTGTGTGCTTTAGCTTAAAAATTGGCAAAACTTTATCGTCAAATTCAGGTTCTATCAACACTATACCTTAACAGAACATACCATGACGAAAAATGAAACTGGCAGCGGTCCAAAATTTGCTGCCCAAACTTCAGTGCAGCAGTCGCCCGCACTTAAAGAGTTATTCAAAGATTCCATCTCAGATTTGTATTGGGCAGAAAACCATTTGGTGAAAGCCTTGCCTAAAATGATGTCCGCTGCAACTTCCGCTGGGTTAAAAAAGGCAATTGAATCACACTTGAAGGAAACCCAGGTACATGTGTCCAGACTTGAGCAGATCTTTGAGCTGCTGGGAGAGAAGGCGATAGCAAAAAAGTGTGATGCGATGGAAGGGCTAAGCAAAGAGGCGGAGGGGATTGTAGAAGAAACGCCCGCAGGAACGGCGACAAGGGATGTAGGCATCATCTTAGCCTGCCAGAAGGTGGAGCATTACGAGATAGCAAGTTATGGAGGGCTGCATCAATTAGCCTTTACGCTTGGTCTTGAGCAGGTTGCGGAAATTTTAGCGCAGACGCTAGAAGAGGAGAAAAAAGCAGATCAAAAACTTACCGAAGTGGCAGAAAAGGATATTAACTACAAAGCGTCCCAGGAGGCTTAAATTCAGAAAACATGGCAAAACAAAATCAAAAATCAAAACCTGTAGCTATAAAGCAGCAAAATGTTAAGAGCGATCTACTCGAGACTTTTGTGACAGATGCCACAGGCCAGCCCATGACCACAAACCATGGCCTGAGCATAAATGATGATCAAAATTCACTAAAGGCGGGAGATAGGGGCGCAACACTTCTGGAAGATTTTATCCTGCGGGAGAAAATCACCCATTTTGACCACGAGCGAATACCTGAACGGATTGTACATGCCCGTGGATCTGCCGCTCATGGTGTATTCAAAGTATATGAGGATTTATCAGCGATTACACGCGCTGCCTTCCTATGTGATCCAGGAGCAGAAACACCGGTTTTTGTCCGTTTTTCTACTGTTGCAGGATCCAGGGGGTCGACAGATCTGGCCCGTGATGTGCGCGGGTTTGCCGTGAAGTTCTATACCCAGGAGGGAAACTTTGACCTAGTTGGTAATAACATGCCCGTATTTTTTATCCAGGATGCCATTAAATTCCCCGACCTGATCCACGCGGTAAAGCCTGAGCCGGATAATGAGATGCCTCAGGCGGCCTCAGCACACGATACTTTTTGGGATTTTATTTCCCAGTTGCCGGAATCGGCGCATATGGTTATGTGGGCGATGAGTGATCGCGCTTTACCTCGCAGTTATCGTATGATGGAAGGTTTTGGGGTACATACCTTCCGTTTGGTAAACGCACGTGGGGAGTCTAACTTTGTTAAGTTCCATTGGAAGCCTTTGTTGGGCGTACATTCAGTGGCCTGGGACGAGGCACAAAATATATCCGGCAAAGATCCAGATTTCCATAGAAGGGACCTTTGGGATGCAATTGAAGCCGGTGCATTTCCCGAGTGGGAGCTAGGCTTACAGATCGTACCGGAAAAGGATGAATTCAAATTTGATTTCGATATCCTTGATCCTACCAAGCTGATCCCAGAGGAACTTGTACCGGTAGAGCGCATTGGTAAGATGACCCTAAACAGGAATCCGGATAACTTTTTTGCAGAGACCGAACAGGTGGCTTTTCACGTTGGGCATATTGTTCCGGGAATTGACTTTACCAATGATCCGCTTCTTCAGGGAAGATTATTTTCCTATACCGATACCCAATTAATCCGTTTGGGCGGCCCTAATTTCCATGAGATTCCGATCAATAGACCCGTTGTTGCAGTGCATAATAACCAGCGTGATGGTTATATGCGCCAAACGATCAACAGGGGGAAGACCAGTTACGGCCCTAACGGGATAGCAGGTAATGATCCCCAGCAGGTGAAAGCTGCTGAAGGCGGGTTTACGAGTTACAACGAGCGTATCGATGCCAAAAAGATCAGGGCGAGGAGCAGGAGTTTTTTTGATCATTTTTCCCAGGCACGCTTGTTCTTTAATTCCCAGAGCGACCCAGAGAAAAACCATATCATCGATGCCCTTAGTTTTGAGTTAGGTAAGGTGAAAACTCTGGCAGTGCGTGAGCGGATGCTTGCCATACTTTCCCAGATTGATAAAGGACTTGCAGGTGAGGTGGCTTTTGCCCTTGGCCTCCATATCCCTGAAATCCCATTGGAAGAGCTAAACAAAAGTATTCCAGCTGACGGAAAAAAATCAGATTACGCCTCTATGAATCCTGAAGGAAGCTTATCTAAATCACCGGCCCTTAGTATGGCAGGAACGATCAAGGATACAATTAAGACCCGTAAAATCGCTATATTGGCTGCCGACGGGGTTGATGGTGGATCGCTAAGCAAAGTAAAAGACGCGCTGGTTGCAGAAGGAGCTGTGGTACATATTATCGCTCCTAAACTCGGTGAGTTGATTTCAAAAGAGGATATGAAGATTACTCCTGATGAGAGTTTGCTAACAGCTGCTTCAGTTTTGTATGATGCAGTTTATCTTCCAGGTGGAACCAATTCTGTAGCCACACTGGAGGCTGAGGCCAATGCGATACATTTTTTGAATGAAGCATTTAAGCATTGTAAAGCTATTGCAGCAGATGAGCAGGCACTACAGGTGCTTGAAGCCACTTATTTTTATAAGAAACTGCCTGCCGAATATACTAAAGAAACGGCATTGAGGGAAGGGGTTGTTGTTTCAGGCGATATAGCAAAGTTGATTGACTTATTTAAGGAAATGATTGCGCTTCACAGGTTCTGGGATCGGGAGAACCCCAGAAAAATTCCAGCCTAGTTTAGAATATACTGATGGGGATGTTCGTTTCCCCATCAACTTAAACTAAAAATGTTATGAAAGTTGAAGAAAATATCGACAGCCTTATCCCAGATCAGTATCAGGGTAGTAGTATGGATGCTGAGCAAAGGCGCAGCAGCCAGAATGTTGAAGAAGCGATTAGGGTATATCGTCTTGGCTGCGAGCGGTTGCTGAATGTAAACAGATGGGGCAGCTTGGCTGGTGTATCAGCCTTTCAGCTTATTTCCCCTTCGGGTATTAGGATAGAAAGAGAAGCTAAGCAGGGGGATTATATCCGCATCGATCTTCCTGGTCCAGGGACGATGGCAGGTATGGGCTACGACTGGGTAAAAATTGAACAAATTAAAAGCTTTGAGAGAGAAGATGACCATGGGTTGGCGATGACTGTAAGGCCTTCAGCGCACCCAGTATCAGGCAGCACGGAAATTGCACATTTCTTAAAAGATATTGCCACCTCTACTTTTATAATCCGGCGCAGTGGAAATGAAGTTTTTGCTGAAGAACATGGCCGTAATGAGGTGGCCAATACAGATGCTCAAAGGCTGCTTGACAAGGGAAGGAACTTTGCCGTCGGCATTGCTGCAAAGCTGGGTTTGTCCTATCCACAGTGGAAAATTCTGGTCAAAGCTTTTTTAGCGGATTAGCGCACCGCTGGCCGCTGTAAGTATTTTTGCCCCGGGCTCATTCCCTTGCAGTGCTGCATAGTCCAAAGCAGTTTGGCCACGCAAGTCAGCCAATGTTAAATCTGCTCCATTCTCTATAAGTAAAGATAGTACTTCGTTTCTTCCGAACATGGCTGCAAACATAAGCGCGGTGCCACCATTTCCGTGTTTAATATCAACAGATGCACCATTGTCGATAAGAAGCCTGGCAATATCTACATAGCCCTTAAAAGCCACTCCCATAAGGGCGGTATTTCCGCCATAATCTGCCGCATCGATTTTAGCTCCCCCTTCAATGAGTAATTTGGCAGCCTCAAACTGATTGTTGTAGCAGGCAATAATCAAAGGCGTATAGCCTTTCTCATCGCGATGCTCCAGGTCAGCACCTCGGTTGATCAGTTCTTTTAATACTTCAATTTCTCCCTTGCGGGCAGCAGGTATAGTGATTGAATCGATGTTTTCCATACTTATAGAACCATGATCAGCATTGAAAGGTTTGGGTAAAACATTCTTTTACATTGCTGGCTTAGCCGTCAACTTTGAATGACCCGTTGAGCATTGTATAACATGTTATGGCTCTTGCATAAGATAAGAAATTGATCCTTACCTAGAAGACAGTTTTGCTGCACCTGAAAACTTTTTAAGAAAAATCAGTGTTCTTTTTGCAAGCCGTCTAATATTTATTGCCAATGGAGGATTTTAAAACATTTGATTTTCATAGAATATTTTTCGGAGATCTTCCATACGGCTTTCTGCTGGAGATCCTCTTCCGGACTACAGTCACGTATGCGTACAATACTTCTGCTCCGTTTTTTGGGAAAGCGTAGTATGGGGCAGCTATCTACATTAGAACTTGCAATCATTATTTGTTTCGGATCGACAGTGGGGGGCTATGATCGGCAAAGATGTTCCAATTATTCATGGAATGGTGTTAATTACGGCTGTGGCCTTACTGCAAACGGCAGCAGAATGTATCATCAACAGGAATAAACCTTTGGAAGCTTTTATGGAAGGACAGGCAGACTGCCTGGCGAGAGACGGTTTAATTATAAATAGTTCGCTGGAACGTAATAATCTCAGTCAAGAAGATCTCTTCTGATTTTTAAGGAGTAAGGATATCGAACAGTTAGGGCAGGTTAAGAACGCGTTTTTCGAAACCTCGCGATTGGTATCGGTCTGGTGTTACCCTAAACTGGAAATTACCCCTGGACTGGGACTGCATCGCGATGAGAAGCACCCTTGGTCCATTGTCTTTTCATTTGGAGGTGTTGTACCTCAAAAGATGTATTATAGCTGTAGGAATTGCGGTTGCACGCAATACCTGACTGAGAAAATAAATTTTAAGAATTGCCCCAAATGTGAGAAGTCAGAATGGAGTAAATCAGTGGAATCTTAATACGCAAGCATTGCTAAAAAGATGGTTAATTGCATTTTGTGTCAGGGGAAATGTTTGGTGACCTAATTTTTTAAGGTTTGGATAAGTAATCCAGAGTGTCTGCGTTAAAGTAAGCAGTTTTGGTAGTTAAGAGAAGCCCTAACCTGACAGTTTGCAAGGATTAGGGCTTAATGATAGATTTATTTTTGGGTTTTGCAGTCTTTAACTTGAGTGCTCTTTGCAATTAGCGGCTCTGCGGAGGACTGTGTAACCTCTGAGGCGATCAGTTCATTGCCGTTATTGATCAGAAAGTAATTGGCTTTTCCTTCAGTAACGGTAAATTTAATTGGGACTGGCTTTCTTTCATCGGGAAGACCACCTGCAGTAACATAAATGGTGTGATCTCCAGGCTTAAGATCATGTATAGAATAGTGCTTATTTTTCATCTTGCATACAAGTACATCATCAATAAATATTCTGAAGTTTACTGCTGAACCCATCTCACCGGTCCTCCTGATAACGTAAACCTGGTTAGGTTTGTCCTGCGCTAGGACTGGTAATGATAAAGCAAAAAGAAAAAAGGATTGGATTAAAATTTTTAGCGTTTTCATTTTTTATAAAAAGATTGGTTACAGTGTGAAGTTATAGGCCAGGCGTATACCCAGGAAGCGGATAACATAGGTGTCAGTGTCGGCCTCTGAGTTTTGATAACGCACACCCAACTCAAATCCATTGTAAACATAGCCAGCACCCAAGGCCCATCCAAAAGCAGTCTGGTTGCTGCTTACCTTTCCGGAGGAGCCTGAACCTTCAACGTGATTGAACGCTGTACCTGCCTGGCCTTCAAGTATTATTCTCCCCAAACGAGCATGATAACCTACATATAAAGGTATGGACGAGTAGTATGCATCACTGGTTGCGGGAATATTTTTTACCTCGAAACGGTTGTATCCCGCCTCTAGTGTCAGGTGTTGAGGTGTTTTTCCAAAACCGTATAGCCCCTTGAGTGCAGTTCCAAAGCCAATGTTGACAACATTAGCAAGTTTACCTGTCGGGATCGCTCCCTGTACCGAGAGTTGAAGACCATTGTTACCTTTTTGTGCTTTGAGTGAGAAAGTTATCGCGGAAAATAATAGTAAAAAGAAAGTTTTTTTATTAATCATGACCGAAGATATAAGATTTATTTTCTGTAAAGCGGACATCTTTTTATCAGATAATCAAGTGGCCCACTGTATGAACCGTCTGTATTGCTTAAGAAGGCCTTGTGGCTTTGATTGTATATACTTGCGTTGTTGTCCATGTAGATCTGTAAACTGACACTTACATCATAACGTTGCACCGAATTGCTATTAGTTGAGCTGTAACCCGATACACCTTTTACTTTCTCCGCGTCATCACGTTTAACATTGGTATTTCCGTAGTTGCTGGTTGAACTGGTCTGATAGCCTTTGTTTTGTGTCACTGTACCATCTATAATGTATTCTACACCAAGAATATCGCATAGACTTTTCATGGTGAATCCGATCATTTTATCTCGTGTTGCACCTGCTTGTATAAGGGCGGCGTTCGTAGTGCGTGGGTCGATTATTGTGTAGCCGGCAGAATGTTGTGATAAAAGAGCGAAGGCGTCCTGTTGTGCTTTTAGTCCTATTGCATCGGCACCGGGTTGGTTGTCCATTAAAAATGTAAAAGGTAAAATGGCGATTTTATTATGGTGATCTGTAGGACTTGCCATCATGGTTATTTGATCTTTTTGACGTGTTTCAGCTGGTTGGGGAATAGAGGCAAAAGATTCTACACGTCCACTGGAGTGGACAATTTGCACGATATCCGATTTCTTAATCACATATTCTGCAGTCTCTCCAGAATAAATAAACGATACATCCGAGTCGGTAATTTTAATGATTTTTCCTTTCAATTCTTCTCCAGTGGTCTTTTTAATGACGTCTGTTTTGCCACTTTGGGCAAATGTGCTCAGCGCAAAAAGGATGGTTGCGCAAAAAAGGTATATTTTTTTCATAATCAGTGGGTGTTTATTTCAAAAATAATAAATTCTTGGATTTCTGTACAGGGCGTAGCCCGAAAACGATTCAAATTTCGTGATATAATGGAAAAGGTGGGTATTTACTTTAAAACTTATGGCTCTGTTGCTAACCTTTGTGATGTTTTACGTCCAAATTATGTGTTTTGTAATCTTTGTTAGATCTGCTGTTTGATCATAGTTCACTAATTTGCTTAATATGGTGTAGTTCTTTGAGGCTAAGCGAGTGCGTTCATTTTCTTGAATGCTATCAGGCCAAGTGCCAAGCCTAAGGTTAGTAAAGCTGGGGGATAATAATCCAAAGGACAATCAACTAACGAAGTTATTGTAACATTAGCTCCAGTTTGTGCCCCGTCAACACTGCATCCGCCACTGTAGGGAGAACTATAATCTATGGTGGCTTCACAACTCCCGGTGCCCTGATTATAGTTAATCGCTAAAGAGTAGTGACGGGTTCCACTTGGTGATTCTGTGTATTGGTAGTCCGTGAAAATTCGTTCGGCACCATTATAAAAAATTAAACAGCCATATGGAAAATCGTCTGCTGCTTTGAGTTTTTCAGATATAATCAGAGGAAGCAAAGTCAGTAAGACTTTTGTTAAAATAGATTTGACTTTCATAGGAGAACTTGAATAGATAAACTGGCTTATGATTGGTGTTAAATGGTAATTTCATATTTGAACATGTTATTTATAAAAAATGTTTGGAATTTTTTTCAAAAACTCTAATTGCTTACTGGGCGGTCATTTAAAGTTTCTGCCATCGGGAATAACTGATTTTGCTGCAGCAATTTTTCCTGAAATACCTTCTCTGCCGGAATAATGGACAGCCCCTTTACCGTATTTAGAGAAAGGTTTTTCCGGAATATTGCCGTTTTCTTCTCTATCCATAGTACGTAGCATGCCGGTGAGGTCAAAGCAGCGTTTAACGATGATGTGGATGACTTCTCCCTCGATCTGTAGCTTACCCTCAACCATAAGGAGCCGCGACTGGATAATTTCCTTACGGAATTTTTCAAACAGGTTTTCAAAAACGACTAAATTGGTAAAGCCTGTTTCATCTTCAATAGTAATAAAACAAACCCCTTTAGCTGTGCCCGGCCGCTGGCGGACTAATACCAGACCTGCAACTTTTATGGTTTGCCCATCTTTTAACCCTGAAATGTCTTTAGTAGGGATTACCCGGAGCAAAGTGAGCTGTTCGCGCACAAAGCTTACCGGATGTGCTTTTAGTGAAAGGGAAGTAGAGGCATAATCCTGGATCACATGTTCGCCTTTACTCATCAAGGGAAGAGCGGCCTGGATTTCCAGAGTACTTTCTGAAGGCTGGTTTTCAAATAGGGCAATAGGGCGGTCTGCCATGGCCGATACCTCCCATAGTGCTTGCCGTCTATCCAGGCCCATTGAACCGAAAGCATCTGCATCGGCAAGTCTTTCCAGAGTGGATAGGTTGACTCCGGCATCCATCAGTTCATGGGGATGTTTATAGCCTTGGTTTCTTTTGGCTGTCAAGGCTTCAATATCTTCTTCACGAATGCCTTTGATTTGCCGAAAGCCGAGGCGAAGGGCATGGTATTTTCCGGATTTTTCCTCCAAAAGGTTATCCCATGCTGAATAATTGATGTCTATGGGGCGAACTTCCACGCCATGTTTTTTGGCGTCTATCACAATCTGGGCAGGTTGATAAAATCCCATAGGCATACTGTTGAGCAGCGCTGTTGCAAATATATCGGGATAGTAACATTTCAGCCAGCAGGAAACATAAACCAGCAGAGCAAAGCTGGCGGCATGGCTTTCTGGGAAGCCGTAACTGCCAAAACCTTCCAATTGCTTGAACACACGTTTGGCAAAATCTTCGCTGTAGCCTTTACCCGTCATGCCATTGATAAGCTTTTCTTCAAACTTGGTGACCATGCCCTTGGCTTTAAAGGTGGCCATGCTCCGCCTAAGTTCATCGGCTTCTGCAGGGGTAAAGCCTGCAGCTACAATTGCAATTTTCATGGCTTGTTCCTGAAACAGGGGTACTCCAAGCGTGCGGTGCAGGATTTCTTTGAGCTCTTCTGAGGGATACTCCACTTTTTCTTCCCCGTTCCGCCGTCTCAAATAAGGGTGCACCATATCCCCTTGAATTGGACCAGGGCGTACAATGGCCACTTCGATCACCAGGTCATAAAACTTTTTTGGCCTTAGGCGGGGAAGCATGGACATCTGGGCACGGCTTTCAATCTGGAATACACCCAGCGTATCAGCATGGCTGATCATTTCATATACCTTTGGGTCTTCCTTTTCATTGATTTTAGCCATCGTGAGATCCAAATTATAGTGCGTTTTGGCCAGGTCGAATCCTTTGCGGATGCAGGTAAGCATACCCAAGGCAAGCACATCAATTTTTAAAAAGCCAAGCGTATCGATATCATCTTTGTTCCATTCGATATTGGTACGGTCTTCCATGCGGGCATTGAGTATAGGGCAGAGGTCTGTCAGTTTTCCCCGGGTAATGACAAATCCCCCGGTATGTTGACCAAGCTGCCTTGGAAAGCCCATCATTTGCGCGGTCAGGCTGAGTACTTTTCTAAGCAGTGGGTCATTGGGATTCAGTCCTTGTTCTGTTAGTCTTCCTCCTTCGAACCATTCATCGGTAAATTCCCAGATCGAACTGGAAAGGCGGTTAATGGTATCTACCGATAGCCCCATCACTTTTCCCACATCGCGGATAGCACCTTTTTGCCTTTGCTGGGTAACTGTGGCCACGATAGCTGCGCGGTCACGGCCATATTTATTGTAGATGTACTGGATTACTTCTTCCCTTCGTTCATGTTCGAAGTCTACATCAATATCAGGCGGCTCATTGCGGGCAGAGGAAATAAATCGCTCAAAAAGCAGATCGAACTTAGTGGGATCCACAGAGGTGATCCCCAGGCAATAGCATATGGTGGAGTTGGCGGCAGAGCCACGTCCCTGACATAAAATGTGCTGGCTCCTTGCAAAGCGGACAATATCATAAACGGTGAGGAAATAGGAGGCATAGTTCATTTCCTGAACAAATTTCATTTCATGGGAAATGTTATCGGTTACTTTTTTTGGCAGCTGCGCCCCGAAGATTTCATGCGCTCCTTTCATCGTGAGGTATTCAAGCTCCTGTTGCGGTGTCCTGCCTTCAGAGGTAATTTCTTCTGGGTAGATATATTTCAGGCTATCCAGGCTGAAAGTGCAGGCATCGGAGATTTTTACGGCATTTTTTAATGCATCCGGAAATTGACGGAAGAGCCTTTTCATTTCCGCTTGGGGTTTTAAATGCCGCTCGGCATTTTGAAAAAGCAGATAACCTGCGTTCTGGATGGTACATTTCTCCCTTATACAGCTTAGCACATCCTGCAGCTCACGTCTTTGCGGGGTGTGGTAATAGACATCGTTAGTTGCAACCAGTGGGATGCCAGTTTTTTTGGATAGCTCAGATAAGCGGAACATCCTTTTCTGGTCTTCCCCCTGATAGCTCCTGTTTATGGCCAGATAAAGCTGCTGCTGAAGGCGCTGTTTATAGCTTTGAAGATCAGCGTAAAAGTCAGCCTTAAAATCAAAGTCCTTGGATAGGCAATCAGGGGCAATGACAATAAAAATAATACCTTGGGCGTACTCAAATACATCTTTTTTATAGAGCTCGCATTTTCCTTTTTCAGTGCGCAGGTTGCCAAGGCTTAAAAGGGCGGATAATCTGCCATAAGCATCGGTGGTGGTGGGGTAAGCCAGTAAGCTTGTGCCATCCACAAAATCTAATCTGCAGGCGGGGATAAGCTTGATCTGGTGCTTTCTAGCCTCAGCATGCGCGCGCACGATCCCTGCCAGGGTATTGTGATCGGTAATGGCAATTTTTTCATAACCCATTCGCGCTGCCTGGTTTACAAGCTCTTCTGGATGAGAGGCCCCACGTAGAAAGCTGAAATTACTGGTGACCTGAAGCTCTATATAGTCCATTTTTTTATTGTTTTTAGCTGGGTTTAAGCAAAAAATCCATGGATATACCATGCTGAGTTTTCGGCAGCATAATGGCCTGAGCGGAAGATCCAATACCGGTTTCCCTTTTCATCTTCAACAGTATAATAATCTCGGTGTTCTCCGCTCTCCAACCACCAAGCGCGCTCCAGCCTTTCAGGGCCATCCGCTTTTTTGATGCTGTGCCGCTCACCCTGGTAGATAAACAGCATGGGGGGATAATCCGGGATAGGGGCGGTGACATCAATTCGTTCAGGCTGGGACAGGAGCTGGATAGGCCGGTTCAATGGATTGTGAAAGCTTAATGATGTATCGTCCTGTAAATCTTTTGCCTGGATGATAGCCCGCTCGGGCCAGTAATCTGCTTTAGGCAGATAGCGTTGGATGGCATTTTTACCTACTTTCCCCGCCACGCGGTCTAAAAGCTGAGCTAATGGCTGGCTGTCAAGGCCAGCTTGAGCTGACCAAATTTTTTCCTGCTGGCGTTGCATTTTTTCGGTTTTTTCTGCAGTTAAACTGAAAAGTTCAATGCCCATACCTGGGGCAATACTGGAAATGTTCAATGCAAACAATTTTAGTAAATGGCTGGGATCATCACTTGGCCGATTGGTACCTATTGGGCTTGTGATGATTTTTCCATCTATCCGGTAACCTTTAAGAATAGCTTTTCTAATTCCCAGACCTTCATTTTTAAGTTTTTGGCAGAGTTTTTCAAGGAGCTTTTGGATGGCGATTTCGATCGCTGTAGCTGTACGGATTGGCTCCAGACAGGGCAAACGTTCTTCAAATTCCTGTATCAGGTCAACAGGGGTAAAGGCCTCGGGTTCATCACCCATAGCCTGCGATATTCTCTGAAGTAAGATCTCGCCAAACCTTCTGCGCAGTACGCTGCGTGGCATCTTTATAAAGCGTTCAATTTTATTTAGTCCCAATTTGTGGAGTTTTTCATTAACCTCCGCAGGTATTCTCAGCGCTGAGGGTGGGAGGGAGAGTAATGCGGTATACTGCTGGTGATGTTGTACGATTTCTCTCCCCTTTCCATAACGGGAAAATGCCCAGGCCGCACCAATGGTATCCGCTATTGCAGCCTTTACGGTATAGCCCGATGAGTGAAGCCGGCAAATTATATCTTTGAGATAAGCTTCCTCACCACCCCATAAATGACTGCACCCCGAGATATCAAGCAGGATGCCGTCCCCATCTGTTGAGGAGAGCGGGGTATAGCGTATGGCCCAACGGGCCAGGCCTTCCAATAGTTTTTCTTTTCTTCCCAGCTTTTCATCAAAGACTTCAAGTTCATGGACAAGTGCCCGTGCATCAGCAAGGGGCATACCGGTGCGGATACCTAGTTTGTTTGCAATGTGATTGGCTGCAATTACCATCATTCGGCCATGGCTGGCACCTGCGCAGACGACCGCTGTTTCTTTCAATTCAGGACGGCGGATGGTCATCCAGTCCGTCAATAAAAACGGAAACCATATACTTAAAATTCGCCTTGCCATATTATCCTACCTGTAGCTCATGGAGCGGTAAAACCCTGGTGTTTTCTTGATGCATCATCTCAAATGTGCTACCCGACCAGCAGATATCAAAACTGCCACCTTGCCCGTTACGCACCTTTAGTAGTTTTGCCCTCCAGCTGGGCTGACCAACGCCAGGCATACCTTCTGGAAGTATGCTGGGTAGGGGGCTGATCTTCCAACGGGCAAGACAGGTAGTGTTGGAAAGCACGCTGGGGTTTTCCCTTAAAAAGAGTGCAGTAACCTTACTTTTTTCAATTACAAGTTGGAATCTTCGGGATGTTGCAAAATTTAAGAAGGGAATTTCTGAGACCACAGCAGCGAGTCCATCGCATTTAAGGGCTTCCTCGGTTACCCATAAGAGTTCCTTTTCATTTTTCAGGTCAATGAAAATTATAGATCCTGTAGGGAGTGAAAATCTTTTAGCTGCCGGCGGGAAGAATTTTCTGGAGGCGCTAATCCAGATACAAGGACTGCCGTCTTTCATCAGCGAGGACAATATTCCGCTGATAAAACCACAGCTGGCAGCGGTTTGTTCACTGCTTTCGCAGATGAATTCATGTATGCCTTGCAAGGGAAAAACCTGATTGGGGAATGCAGATGCAAAAAGCTTTAATCCAGAAATGTTTTGCTGGAAACCTGAAGTAGCTTTATAGCCTTGCATGGAAAGGATATTCGCCCTTAGCTCCTCAATGATCTTATTTTTTGCTGCCTGATCCATAACCAACCTCCTTTTTTGTATTTACATGGACAAATATAATGCTAAAAATATTAGCATTTTAAAATTATTTTGCACATTTGTATTGAATATGGAACAGCTTAGTTTTTTTAATGTATCTGGACAGACGCCAGGTTTGCCAAAAGATGTACTGGAGTATCTGCCCGGATTTATTTCATCTGAGCTGGCGGATAGTTTATTGTCGGGATTTATTTCTACTGTACCCTGGAAACAGAAAACAATAAAGATGTACAATAAAGAGGTGATTACCCCAAGGCTTTCTGCGTGGTATGGGGATCCCCTTAGCCTGGATTATAGTTCCATTGGTAAATCCATACCCTTATTATGGACAACTGAACTTTTGGATTTAAAGCATGTAGTCGAAGCGGTTGCAGGAATCAACTTCAATAGTGTACTGCTGAATTACTACCGGGATGGGCAGGATTCAGTAGCCTGGCACAGTGACAATGAAAGGGTAATGGGATCTCATCCAGTTATCGCCTCGGTTTCTTTTGGGCAGGTCCGGGGATTTGATATCCGTAAAAAAACTGATCATCGAGAAAGATATACAGTAAGGCTTGAGCATGGTTCGTTGCTGCTCATGAAAGGAAACCTTCAAAGTATGTGGGATCATAGAATAGCAAAATCAAATAGGCCAATGGGGCCAAGAGTCAATTTGACTTTCCGAAAGATTATTGGGAGCTCAGCGCAAACGTTAAATGGATAATTGGAACAAATTGCGCCCTCGACCAAAAAAAATATCTCATTTACTTTAAGATTTTTGAGAAACGCATTAAACGAAGTGACCCTGAATGAAAAACATTTGGTCGAATAAGATCGATTATCCCCAGCCAAATAGGCGTGTTTTTTAACTGTTTTGGCTGCGGATCTCTGAGCGAGCTAAACGAAAAAGTATTACTTCTGGTCAAGATTTCACTCCCATCCGACGTTTATACTATTCTGCATACCGGCGTAATTATCAATGCGGATTTGATCTGGTGCTAATTTAACTGCTACAGAGGACTCTGAATAATGAATCATTTGGTTCTGGGAATATACGGTGAAGACCAAAAACCCAAATCCAAATCTACCCCTCCAGGTTGACCCGCTTAAATAATTCCTTGGTAATGTGTTTTACGTTTGTTCCCAGCTGCTCTAAAGTACAGTGTTTGAGCGCTAGGGGGTAAGGGATCCCATGCTCCCTTTTCACAAGGTCAATAGTCATCACCGATTCAGGTGATACCTGTTTACTACCTTCAAGAGAATCGAATAATTCAAGGGCGAATTTCGGATCATTTCCAATATCAAAGCATCCATAGGTTTCGATCCCCTTGCATCTTTTCATATTCAAAGAGATTTCCAGCTTAGTTTCCATTTTTTTAATAAAAAAGAGCCGCTCGAAAGCGGCTCTGATTGCTTGTATCACAATTACTTAATCTCAATTTGGCGTGTCACCATTTTAGCCTCTTCACGTTTAGGAATGTCTATGCATAGTACGCCGTCAATATATTTAGCCTCAATGCCTTCGGCGTTTGCACTCTCAGGTAGCGTGAATGCCCGAACAAATGAGCTATAGCTAAATTCGCGTTTCGCGTAACTGCGTTCTACTTCATCATTTTGATTTGCCTGCTCAGCAGCAATGGTCAGCACATCTCTTTCTAGTTTCAGTTTGAAATCTTCTTTTTTCAGTCCTGGAGCAGCAAGTTCAACATGATAGCGATCCGCTGTTTCGCTGATATTGGCCGCAGGCACGCGGGTCATCAACCGGTCTGAGAAAAAGGTGTCGTTGAAAATAGAATCAAAAGCGTTGTTAAAATTTGATAATGAGTTGTTTTTCTTGTTGTCGGAATTAAATTTAACCAGTGTCATAGGTCTGTCCTCCTTAATTTGATTTAATGATTAAAACTTACAATTAATTAAACTTTGAACTTCATGTTCGCTAAAAGTTATTACAACTGGAATGCCAACAGCATTTTAGATAAATTTTTCTGAAAAAATTTCAGAAAAAATGAAAAATTTTCATGCCTAAAATGTCAAAATTTCGCTTGCAGAGCATAGCTAGATCAACAGATCCTTTCTGATCCATTCAAGCTACGGGGATTAAGACTCAAAAAAATCTCTCGTCTTCTGATTTTCATTCAAATACTTTCAGGCTCAAGGCCTATCTTTTTCTGTTGAAGAAACAATAATAGTCTTTATTGATAAAGAGATCAAAGATAACTATAGCTAAAGGTCTGAGATCAGATTCGCTTAGCGGTGTTTGAAACTATAATATCATTTTTTATCTTCTCCCTATGCTGCATTCCCCACCTTGTCATTGCGCCAACGACTTCTTCGAGGGTTCGGCTATAGGGTAATAATTCGTATTCAATGCTAACAGGATATCCCACGGAAACTTTTTTAACTATAAAGCCATTCATCTCGAGCTCCTTCAGTTCGCTGGAAAGTACCCTCGCAGAAATTCCCTTTACCTGTCTTTGAAGTTCGGTAAATCTGCGGTTCCCTCTGGCCATTGCAATAATTATCATAAGTTTCCATTTACCTCCTATCGCGTATAGCGCATCGCTGACTGCCGCGAGCACCTTGTTGCAGTCATCTGTAAATTCCTTGTTTTCCAACTGGTTATAGTTTTCTTCCATGCTTGTTTGCTTTTGGTTAGTCACTAACCTTTAGGTAACGACTAACAAATTGTAAGCGAATGTAGTGTAGTTTTGTCAAATAAATAATCCAAGGGCGATTTGGCTATAATCAATTAAAGAGTAGAAATTATGAATTTAGAAATTTTAAAAAGCAAACAGGAACTAAGGGATCTTATAGATGCTTACGCAATATTAGGCGATGAAAAGAAAATATCCGAGCAGATGTCCATATTCGAGCACAATGCCAACTATACGGTTTACGTGAATGGAACTGAGGTGGCTAGTATTACCGGGACCGATAAGCTGGAAGAGGAATTTAACGGGCACGCTTCACTAGTTAAAACCTATTTCACAATGAATGGCCAGCATACCGTACAGATCTATGGTGATACCGCGACGGGAATTTTGTTTTCACAGATCAAGATGGTTAGGGAAAATGAGGGGAGGGATGTCCTTACTGATTATAGTGTTAGATACGATGATGAGTATATCCACTCTAATGGGAAATGGCTAATTAAAAAACGTATAGGCCATTTTTTAATAATCGAAGCAAGAACACTAATCCAATAATCCAAGATGAAAACAAATAAGATCGTAAATATCTCCCTTACCTCAGTTATAACGGCAGTGATATTCACAAGCGGTCTGATGAAATTTATTCATCTACCCTGGTCGGTTGCGGGCTTGGAGCATTATAATCCAAGTATTTTGGGATTGATGGAAATGGCTTTCATCATATTATTTGCAATACCTAAGACCATGAGGATGGGCTTCATCTTGCTCTGCTGCTATTTTGGCGGGGCGATTGCGACCGAGTTAGCTAGGGATGCCCCGATTTTAAATCCCGCAATCCCTTTGGTATTAATTTGGATTGTAGCATTTCTGCGGGACAAGTCTTTATTTTTAGGGGCTGCTAACTCTCAAAAGAATGCTGTTTGAAAAATCCAGCAAAAGTACGGGGTCTTTCTGTTCCGGCAGGATTTCCCCATTTTACCCTTTAAAGTCGACGAAAGATTAAGGAAGTATCCACTTGTTTTCGCTGATCGTGGCCAGCTTTTTCGGTCTATATTTCACTCCATTTCGCTTCAAAGTGGCCACTCGACTCATTTTAAGTGGTTTTTAGCCTTCTATAAGCCTGGCCGAACTCTATTGTTTTCTACAGAGAAACTAAATTGTCGATGCGCTAAAGGCCTTAAAATCGAAATCTATAAATCTTTTGTTGGAGTATTTTTTGTCGCGTTTAATTTTCCTTTAGTCAGAGCCTAAAACGTCCTTTTTAGCGCTGAATGTTGCCTTTTAGGCAATACTGGTAAGAATCAATGGGTCAAAAATTCCGAATGCTGTTTAAAAATGACCAGACCAGATTGGGAATAAGAATCAGTCCACACTTTTAGGTTATTCCCAACTTTTGGTGGTCAGTATTTTGTTTATGGGGCTGATAGATATGTTTAATAACACTCAAATCCAAAAAATGAAGCTAATAATCAATTCAATTAATGTTTTTCTTTTCTGGGCTAAAAAGGAAGCTCATCTAAACTATGTTAGACAGAGTAACCACGTTGGGAGTATCATAGTTAATACTTTCTATTAAAATCATTGAAGTATTCAGCAACTAAAAACCACCAAAGGTGGGGAAGAACCTTGAAATATACAGACTATGGCATAAGTGTAATAATAGGAGCCAAGTATCGGGCTGATCTCAAAGGGTGACAGCGCAAAAGCATTCGACAGCTCACCAATCATCAGTGCAGGAGAAGACCGGATAGCAAATTGCATCAGATAAAATATGCAACCCAGCTTCCAGGAAATGATTAAGCCCCGTTTAAGCTTATTGTCTACGGTCAGTTCCGTTTGCCCGATCAGGGCTTGATTTCATTGGTCATCGCCTTTCCTAAAGCAAAAGCATCTGCGTTCGAAAAGGTGATCTCGGCTATCTGCTGCATCGCCTCTTGGGTAAAAAATCCCTGATGGGAAGTGATCAGCACGTTGGGAAATGAAATAAGCCGGGCAATCAGGTCATCCTGGATAACTTCTCCGGACAGATCATGGAAGAACAGCGCAGACTCCTGTTCATAAACATCAAGGGCGAGATAACCCAGGTGCCCGGATTTTAGCGAATCGATCACATCAGCGGTGTGGACCAGTGCGCCTCTGCTAGTATTGACCAGCATAGCACCTTTCTTGAAATATCTAAGGCGCTGTTCATTGATCATGTGGAAAGACTGATCTGTTAATGGGCAGTGCAATGAAACGATCTCGGCATCCTCCATCACTTCATCTAAACCGGCATAAACCAACCCGTCTGCGCGTAGGTCATTATCGGGATAAGGGTCAAACGCGGATATCCTGCAGCCAAACCCTTTCAAGATTTTATACATGGCTTTGCCAATTTTGCCCGTACCTATCAAGGCCACTTTGCTGTTATGAAGATTAAAACCCATTAAAGATTCCAAGGAAAAGTTACCCTCCCGAACCCTGTTGTAAGCTTTATGGGTTTTTCGGTTAAGGGTTAAGATCATGGCCATTGCGTGTTCAGCAACTGCTTCGGGTGAATAGGCCGGTACCCGTAGGATTTTAATACCAAACTCTTCAGCAGCCTCAAGGTCGATATTGTTAAAACCCGCACACCGCAGAAGCAAAAGCTTCACGCCGTTTTCCGCTAAAGCAGAAAGGACGTCCTTATCTCCCCGGTCATTTACAAAAAGACATACCGCATCGAAGGCTTTGGTAAGCGCGGCATTGTCTAAATTCAATGCCTGTTCAAAAAAGATGAGCTGGTGACCGGTATTATATTTCTCCAGAAATTCCTGGTCGTAGGAGCAGGTACTAAAAACAGCAATTCTCATGTAGCTAGGGGTTTTTGGTAAGTTAGTCATAATTAACCTGTTATTTATTTGTTTGGTTATCCTCACAATCATTTTATTATAATCTAACCCCGGCCTGTGCTCCAGGGAAAAACCTCGATGTTAACGGAGGAAGTACAGCTAATGATACCCCAATCCAAATTTACAGTGCACACACTTACAATTCGCAAAAATTCAGATTGGTAAGGCAATAATTTGTAGTTAACATCTAAAAGACCTCTCCAATAAGCATTCTTTATTGGGCTAGTTAAGCCCGGTAGAGAATGTTTATGAAGATTAATAGAAAATACAATCAACTGCGTAGCCCGGATCTCAAGGATAGAATATTTAGATATTTATCAATGCGCCTTTTATTTTGTTGCTGCAAAAGAACTGGATAGATATTCATCAAAAGGTTGATCAAGGTCATAATCAGTGCAAAAAGGTACAGACCCTGGAAGATTTTAATGAATATGAAAACATTCATAAATCCAAATGCCAGCAGATGGTTAAGCTCTGCTTTGGTCATTTCTTGTCGATATTCAATGAGCTCACTTGCCATGATTTTTTTCTTCATAGAAAGCTTTGGATTGAAAAATTTAAAGAAAGAATGCAAGAGGACATATTTAAATAAATCCAGGCCAAGTAAACTATTGACCTTTTCATTTTTAATGAAATTAAGCTTTGTTAAACGTGGCTGGTAAAATGCCGTTTTTGCTAGCAATTCATTCAGTATAATGCCTACTATCCAAGAAATAAAAGCAATCGAGAAGCTAAAAGTTATTTGTTTGATGAGCATAATTGTCGGTTTGTTATCTTTTGTCTTCGAGTAAGGACAGCAGAAAAGCTAAAGTAAATCTTTATGCCGGAATTTAGCAACCCGGGCTGAGATTTTGTTTATTTACCAATCACCAGAAGGTTTGCTTAGTCGTTGAATGAAAAAGAAAAGCTTAACTTCGACGACTTGGAGGAGCTTCGCGTCGGATACTAAATACTTTCTAACTTAGAAAACAGCCTATTTCTGATTATCAATAAGTTACGTGAAAAAAGAAGTAATAAGATAGTAAGCTTCACAAGCTTAAAACAGGTTTAATTGCCTTTTTTATGGAGTTTATATTGACATAAGAAAATCCCCCTATTACAAACATGTTATTTTCGTATATTTAAATCTCTGGTAATATTGGCATCCACCTTTGCCCTGATATTGTAAAAAAGCCTCTAAGGAATTGAAGATGAAATAGCTACTAATGGGTAATATTATGCTCATTTAGGTAGTTAATGGGGATAATATTACCCATTTTGTTTTGTCAATCTTAACTTTTGTCAGAAAATCGTATGGTATACATATATTAATGAGTGTTATTATTCGCACGTTAACCTCGACGATGGCTGCGATGGATACCTTGAGATGCTATTCGATATCTCAACGCTGGTTCAGGTAGTATCGGATGCCATTACTAAAAATTAAGTATTTTTCATTTTTGGCTTTTCAAAGAGAGATAAGTTCAATAATTTTAAATATTTAAATCAACGGGAAGATTTAGATTAAAAATAAAGCCTTGCAGTTTTGCAAGGCTTTATCATTTGCACAACCATAAAGGAAGGTTTTCTGTATTTGACCGCCTTGTGAATTATTGCAGCATGTTATTTAATGCTTTTGTGTATAGGTCAAGATCTCCCTTGTTCATTACTTCAAGCATATCTGCCTTTTCTTTAAGGTATATATTAGCGAATGAAGGGGCATATTTAATAATAGATTTTGTGTTATCAATTAGATCACAGTATTTGATGGATTGGCTATTGGGACTAATCGTAGCTAACCGGTCAGCCTCCATAGATTTTCGACGTTTTCTGCTGAATTCAGGATAATCGTCTAAAACAAATCTATCCGTTAGCTCCCAAATCCCATTCACGATGAAATCAATTTCTTTATTATTGTATCGATATTCTAGTAAGGCCATTCTCAACAGTTCTTCAGTGCATTCAGTATCCTCGAAAAGATCATGGCATAATCCAATTTCGTACCCTAACTCTAATTCGCTTTTTTCGGCACATTCGGCAACAGCAACCAAGTGAACGGGATACGGGTCCCCAGTATATTTTCGTTTCTGTTTTCCGTGCTGTTTGGCAACAAAAATTAAAAGATTTATTTGATGTTCAGACCTCATATTGGCAATATAACCAAATCGTTGTGAATTCCGGCATCTTCCGTTGTCCCGGCTGCCTTATTGATAAATTTTTACATCTTAACTAATTGTACAAATGTATTAGCATATGGGGTAACAACTTGTTATCTTTATAGTTCACTTTAAAGTTTTAGTTATGGAACTAAAAAAGTTATTGGTGGAGTTTAGAGAAGATTCCCTAAAACACGCAGTTGAAAAACTTGATTTGATCAAGCTAAAAAACGACGAAGTAAAATATGATGGCTCATATATGAACGATGTTGATAAACTGCAACTGGTTTTGAACTACTGTCAAAAATTAATAGACAATGAAAAAAATACCAATGAATTGATTGTTCGAATGGAAGAAGGTCGAAAGACGGTAGTGGACCTATTTAAAGTTATAGCCCTACCTCCCAACATGAGGGTCAAAGTTCACTTGCATGGTGATTCATATGCAGATTTTTGGTATGTTCAAAAGGGGCAGTTGCTGTTTGGTGATTCGTATTCAATATAAAAAGAAAGATCCGTTACATAAATGGCTGTTCAACAATAGTTTTACTAACTTAACAGGTAATGCTGTAACAGACATTGCAAAGATTTACCCTAATTCTGTGACAATGTGCGGGAGATTAAATTTATTCAAATCAAACTCAATATTCTCTAGTTCCCCAATTGGCTGCCGCCTGGATGGCGCAACTCGATTTGCTCCTCCAAAAGGTGCAAAATCTCCAGGTCTATGTCTCCGGGATTCTGGTGCACATGCGAAAAGTACTGACTGTTAGGTTCTAGTCTGGCTACAAATGCCTCCTCGTGATAAATTTTGTACTTGCAGCCTCCTTAAGGATAGAGCGGATATTGTCCGACCTGGAAATGGTACTGAATTTCAAGACTGATAATTACGGCATATTTTTCCATATGGCTTACCCGTTTAAAATACAATAATGATCCTTAAGCCAAGGTTTTGCTGTAGAGAAATAATTAGCGAACAACTTCGTCTTTTTCCGTTCGGATCTATGGTGGCGTATTTCTTTGGTTAAATTTTAGCCATATTCAATTTAGCTAATCCACCGTTTGCAGTATTGTCGATTATTTGGCAAACAATCGCTCATGTTGTTGGTTTGAGTATTAATTAGCCTTTTGCCGATAGGTGAGGGTAAGAGAGTTATTTGCTATCAGATGAAAAAAACTACAATAAATAAGATAGGTTTTACCCTTGGACTCTTCGCAATCTCGATTTTGTGGAATGCCTGCAGAGTAAGCATCCCAAAAGGCGCAAAAGCGGTTAGTCCCTTCGATACTGAAAAATATCTGGGAAAGTGGTATGAGATTGCACGTATGGATTTTAAGTTTGAAAAAAATCTTAACAATGTCACTGCCAGCTATTCAATAGAAGATGGAGATCAGATAAGGGTTAACAACCGCGGGTATGATACAGTTAAGAAAGCCTGGAAGCAGAGTATTGGCAAGGCAAAACTGTTAAATCAGAAGGAAGCCCGGTTAAAGGTATCTTTTTTTGGACCATTTTATGCTGGTTATAATGTGATCGCTATTGATCCTGAATATCGATACGCCCTTGTTGCTGGAAATAGTCTGGACTATCTGTGGATACTTTCAAGATCGCCTATACTGCCGGAACAGGTTAAACGCAATTATCTAAATAAGGCGAAAGAGCTTGGATACCGCACCGAAGATCTGGTGTGGACCGTTCATAATAATCAGCGTTAAGGTTTACAGGTATTTATCTTTTATCACCCCCGAGCGCGTTGGGTGTCTGATGGACCATAATTTACATATCTCTTTTTTGGAGGGGCTTGGATGGATAGATTAGATATGTTCAGCAAAGTCAATATAGATACTATATGTTCTGAATAATTCTTATATACTGATATTAAACCCATCAATATTTACGTATAATAATTTACCGCGTAAGCATAATCATATGCGTATAGCTTTGGGGATTTGTCCTACATGAACGACTACCAGTCCAAGAACTCAAGGAAATGGGAAATGTTGATCTTATTAAACCCTACTTGCGGATCAGAGTTGGTGTCTTCAGGAAAGTCATCTTCTATAATATGTTAAGTTATAATAGGGCAAACAAATACCTAGTTTTAGGTATTTGTTTGCCCTATTATAATAATTAACTTGAAGGTAAATAAACAAACAACATGGGCCAAGACAAGCTACATACAACTGCAAGCAAAAAAGTAAATATTTACTACACATATTGTATAACTTAGGGAAAAAGGATAGGTGGTTATTCTGGTGATAAAATAGTAAGAGACAATCGAACTAACCACCATATTGCCGAGGAAGAGCATAAAGCGGAAACAAGGGAGCAATAATAAAATGCTTTATCTCTGATTTGCATGGCACATTTTTGCTTGGAATAGTGACTTCTCAGCTAATTCTTTTTGTGATTTGAAAAGTAAGCTGCAACTGTATTTCAAGATAACGCAGATCCGAAAAGTTTCCGAAATATTACCAATCAAGGCAAATTCTTGAGCAGCCCTTACCTTAATTACTTTCATTGCTGCCCAATCGATTTCAGGGCCATGAATTACCGCGAAATAACAAACTTTCGTTAAAATGTTTTCCTATTAATACTCTCAGTTATGAAGCAAATTTCAAGGCGCACATTTCTTGTACAAACAGGTACAGTGGCCGCACTTTATCCCATGGTGGGCATGCTCGAGGGCTGTGAACCAACCGAACGAAATAGTAGGCTTCTCGCCAGAGGGATTCATATCAACAAAGAGAATGGACTTAATTTAAGTATCTATCTCTTTAACCTTGAGTTTGATGGCAACCATTTAGTGCCAACATCAAAGGATGCTTTTATTGTTGTCCAGCTGCCACCCCAAAGTCTACATGAAAAGTATTTTATTCAGCCAGCTTCAAACACTGCCCCCATTAAGCAACAGGATGCTAAACTATCAGGACACTCATTTCTAGCTTTTGAGCTTTGGCCAGATTGGAAGGGAAAATTAAAAAAAAGAAAGATCAAGTACCGTACCGCTGAGCTATTGGATTGGGAAAACCAGAGCGCTTTTAAACTTTTAAGCACATTTGACCAAAAAGGTAATTTTCAGTCATTTGCTTCTCCAGCCGTTGTGGATCAGGCTTTTATTAAACCTACTCTTGAAAAGGCGCTCATTCAAATAGATCATTACAAGAGCATAATTGCCAAATTATTAGGTGATGATACCAGATATTTGAGTTTTTTTGAACTTCCTGCAGGTTTATTAATCGCTCCGCATAAGAATAATAAAGACATCGCTATCACGATAACGCAAAATGATTATCAGATATCCGATCAAACTTTTTTTGTTTACCCCAAGGATCAATCGCCAATCAAACGCCGTGTTTTAGAGCGAGGGAATCTTGAAATGCGGTTTATTCAAAAAATTGATGGTACCACCCCAATAACTGTGCCTCCCGCACTCAGAGCGATTGGTCTTTTTAGTGATGCAAAATTTAAAATTCCCAGTCCAAGTGATCCCTGTGCTTGCGTAACTGCGGGGATACCTGACGACAATTATTTGCCATCGCTACTTGATGAAGTTGAATTATTGTTTTTAAATCAACAAAGTAACACAGAAGAGCGGTTCGATATCAAAGCAAAAGGTCCGTTCCTACTGGGGGCATCAGGCGCAACTTTAAAATTTTCTTATAAAAATCATAACCTTGATGGAATCGATCCAAGCATTTCACTAGTGGAATACGAGCATCATTTTCAGGATGGTAGAGATAATTTTATTAAAGTTTCTAGGATAGGGGTAATTGCACCCACAGCTCAAAAAGCATTACACGTTAAAATTGCTGAACGAAAAGAAATAGGAGGAGTTTGTTTCGTTGATTACAAGGAATTTGTTGAAATTATTGAAACCGATAAGCCATTTCCTTCGCCTTCGAATAAACCACGAGTGGATTTTAAGTATACCGCCCCAAAGGAGATTTCTGGAGCGCCAAAGCTTGAACATTACGATAATCAGGTCTATTTTAGTAGGATTACAACCAGGTTTAAACGAACCCCTCCGATCAAAGTAGTACAGGATTGCGCTAACAATTTCTGGGTATACACTGAATTTTCCTCCGGTACAAATGCTGATCTAATGCAGTTGGAATTTGACTATTATGATCAGAATGGCAAAAAAACAGACAAAGCGGTAAAACATCCGATTTTCTTCATGAGAAGAGATTTTTTCTGTAGTAAGGATCTGTCATCGCTATTGACATCGGATATGGCAAAATTTGATGATGGTGTCAAGTTCAGGATGAATTTGCAGGACCAGTTGATAGCCTTTACGCCAGATGACCCTACACTAGATGCCCAAAACAGTGGAATAGATAATAAGATCAATCAACTAAAAGCTGAGTACAGCGATTACTATTTCACTGTAGCCAACCCAATACCAGGAATAAAAAATGTGTTTGATCGGGCCGATTTTGTAATCTATCCACAAATTTCACGTGCAAAGGTTTACATAGATCATTATCAGCAGTATAGTCAAAGCCCGTTGCCATCGCTGATTAAGTTCAATAAAGCATACCTTTCCAGATTTTTTGAAGTTAATGGAAATCCCGCAAAGGTTATTTTAGAACAATGTCCAGATTTCATGGCAGGGAAGATCAGAAATTTTGCTGGTGGTACTGATGCTAATCTTGAAACAATTACTTCCTTAAATAATGGTTACCAAAGAATTAAAGAAGTTTTTAATGAAGCTGGCGATCGCACTGGAGGAATGATCAATCCTGGGATCAAGAATAAATTAATTGCTTTTGGTGAAGAGGGACTTACCTATCCAGAAGATATAAATGAACAGTGGAAACAAAAAAAAAACTTAGCTAAAGATGCTTCAGTTGACAAAGTTTTAAAGGCCATAGATATTTTTAGTACGGATGCAGAAATCGTCGGCGTCAGCATCATCAGTATTTTAGGTGAAATTTCTGATGCAGGAGGAACACCTGCTTTCGCCGCTGATAAACTTTTGGCACAGATTGAAAATTTTGAAGCTTATGTTAAGGAACTTACCAATATCCCAATTATATTGGAAGCCATTGCAAAAGTTGAAGCGGTTAGCAAAGAGATTATCAGGCTAAAAAATATTTACGACGCAGGTAAAACAACCCTGCTTGAGGTAACCACAAGACTAAATGCTGCCAAAAATGATTTTTTGACATTAATTCCCGATGTAAATAAAATTAAAACTGCGGCCAAATTGGCTTTTGAAAAGGAGCGGTTAAATGCATTCAACTACCTTAATGCAGAACTAGCTAAAGCTAAACAAACTGCTATAGATGAGGTTGTTCGGGAGATTTACAATCTTCGACCTAATTTTGACGGTTTTAAAGCATACCTTACCACGCATGGGGTCACCTTTGAAGGCAAATTGAAAGCGCTAATTGCCAAATTACCCGATTCCGAAGAGGAGCTTAAAGCCCGTTTAATGCTCATAGACTCGAAAGTCTTCACAGATATAGATGCTGCGGTTGCTCAGTTTAAAAAACCACTTGCAGATATTAAAAGTGGTCGGGTAGATATACTGATCGGTGTAAGTTTTGAAACCTATTTCTCAAAAACAGATTTATCTGAAGGTATTTTGTTGTTGCAGGAAAAATACGATAGACTATTGGCTCGGTATATTGCTGGCGAAGTAGCGTTGAAAGCAGAGGTAAATGCCCGCCGGACCCAATTAACGAAACTTCAGGATTCAATTCGAAATTCGTTATATGAAAAGGTAAAAACGATACTTCTCTGTTATAACGAACTGATTGTGGGGATTACAGATGAGGTAGAAAGGGCTGCTGCCGAGCAATTTTTTAGTGTACTCAGATTGTTAAGTAAAGCCTCTTTTTCTTACTACGTAGACAAGTACGAAGAGATGAAGCGTGATTTTGCCGATCTAGAAAGTACTACGCTATCGGAATTAAAGAACGTATTGAAACAAGCGGAGTATTTGGCGATCAAAAAGGCAAAGGAAAGGGAGGCTAAATTACAAGAGTACATAGGATTTATAGTTGATCCAAAAGCTGAGCTCCAAACCTTAAAAACGGCCTGGGAAAGCGTTGGCAATATTGAGAAAAGTGTTACTGAAGAAATTGAAAAGGCAATAACTGATGAAATCAAAGCAATAAATTTATTTGGTGCTGCACAAAAAGCTCGGTTGATAGAGTCGCTTAAAACCGAATTTGATGGGGCAGTGTCAACCCTGACTACTAATCTCAAAGCTTATGAGGCTTTACTTGTCAATCGGGCCAAAAACGTAGTTGAGCAGATCGAAAAGGAAATGTATGCAAGGCTTGAGGGAATAACTGATATCAGTAGAATAAGAGCCCTTAAAGCGGAGTTCGACCGGATCAAAAAAATCTTAACTACACCTAAAACTGAAGAGTTTAAATATCAATGGGAGACTGGTAATTTTAAAACCGCTAACATGGGTATTCTTCAATTTAATCCGCAATCTAACCCGCCAACCAAGCTCAAAGCCGACGTAAAAACAATTGTACATATCAATCCATTGAATTTTCCCAATGTTATCGATAGGATCGATACTTATGCGGAGAATTCTTTAACGAACTTTAGTCTTACCTTTTTAAGTGCGCTTACAGTAGATTTTGCTCATCTGAATTTTGTAACAGGCTCATCGGTAAAGACTAAAATGAATGTGGGCATAAGGGATGTGAAGTTCGATGGAGCATTATCTTTTGTACAAAAATTAGAAGAACTGATGGGAGGGCTTGGAGATGGTTTTAGTATTATGATCCGACCAACCAACGTAGGGATTGGCTACACCTCTCCAGTGTTTAGTATTTCTACACCTGGTTTTATGTTCTCTAATATTTCCATTAGTGTTATCCTGCAAATATTTTTCGATCGTAAACCCATGGAGCTGACTTTTATGTTGGCAAAACCTGAAGCTAAAGCAACGATAGCAGCGGGAATTTATGGAGGGGGATTTTATTGCGCGTTGACCGCCCAGCCGAAAAATGGGTTAAAATCTATAGAAATGGCGATTGAGATGGGAGCCATTGTTGGAATTCAGCTAGGGCCAATCAAAGGAGAAGTCAGGTTTATGATTGGGCTGTTTTTTAGGAAGGATGATACAGGCGTAATTCTGGAAGGTTACTTTGTTGCTGAAGGGGTATTGAGTGTTTGGATTATCAGCGCTTCCGCTAAGTTATATATGTACGTAAGAAGCCACAATAGCTATGTGACAGGAGGCTGCAAGGTAACCTATTCTGCCAAACTAGGCTTTGTAAGAAAATCTTTTACAGGCTCCTATTCGAAAAAATTGGCAGGCGCTGAAAGTAAACGAAGTAGTAATGAACGCAGTGGATTGTCTAGCCTGGTTAAAACGCTGAGAGAAACTGAAAACGATCTCTTCGATTACAGTTTTTTGGAAGATGAGTACCAGGCTTTGACATCAAGTGAATGGACAAAATTTAATCACACATTTTACAGGCATTAAAACATGGCTACAACGACATTTAACATTTTCATTGTTCCAGGGGAAGTTAAGGATGGGAAATTTCAGCTCTCACTATGTTTTGAACTGAATACTGAACATGATGTATTAACTGGCAAACAAACTGACGAAAAAGAGATTACCCGGTGGAAAGAAACTGTTCTTCAATTTCCTGAATTGGCCAGATTTATGCATAAAAATGGCCAGCTGATCCTTAGACAGGCAAAGGGAAAGGATATTCCGCTAATTGCAAGAAAACAGCTTGATGTTAATGCTGCAAAAGATGCAGCAAAACTCTGGGCCGAATTTTTAGGTTACCATGAGGTAGCAAAGGAGAGTTTCGTCCCTAGAAAGAAGGAAGTTGACCCGTTAAGGGTAGGTACAGCTAGCACAGATACTCTTAGGGTTTTGCCAAGTCAACCACTGCCGTTGGTCATTTCCGCTTACCCTACAATTGCCCCAATAACCGAGGCCATGAAGAAAAATTTTTTAGCTTCTAAGGCAATTTTTCCAGAAAGTGTAGATAGGGTAATGATCGGCATCGAATCACACCCACTTTTGGCGAGTTCAAAAATATTACCTAAATCGGTAATGGAGGGTATTGGAGCTGCGTATCAGGCAGATATTGATGCGAACAAGCTGAGGTTTATAGAAATGGGCAAAGCAGCAGATCTTTATAAGCATAATCAGATCACTAAATTCGCTCCAGAAGCACTGGCCAAGCTATCACCTGAGAATCAAAAAGCAATGAGGTTAATGATTGGTTTCCAGCGGATAGCCGCCTCTGTAATAAACGAGCCTATTTATATCAAAGAAGCGGTACATAAACTTGGTGGGAATTTGGGGATTCGTAGATTTTTGGGGACCCTTGTTGATTTTGAAATTCCAATATCAGAGTTTAACTCTAGTGAACTAAGTGTAGAATTATCTTTAGCTAACAATACAAACCCGCTCCATAAATTAATTAACGATAATGTAGATTTTCAATATAGAACAAAGGTTGTAAAGGAACCAGGTCTTAACGCAATTCTACCAGCACCAATAGATGTTGAATATCAAAAATTTTATGCTGGTGCACTTGCAAGACTTGCAGATAAAACTAGGATCATTACGCACGAATCGGAGAGTTTGGTACGTAATTATGCCCAGGCAAAGGACAGCATCAGGCAGAATCCTACGCTCGCCAACCTGAAGTTAGATTCCGCAATGTTTTTAAAATCGAAGGCAGCAATTGATCCTAATTTAAAATCTACTGAAAAAGTGGCTATCCAGTCCAGTCAGATCATCTTGAATACGCTTAATAAAGCGGCGGCAAAATTGAATAATCGAGTCGTTAATATACAGACCAAGGGACATCAGCTAGTTGTAACAGATGAAGAGTGGTTAAAATATGATCCAAATCAAACAACCAGGCCAGCTACTGACATTTATGAACACGATATTTTAAACGGATTTGTTATTTATCAGCGTATCAAAGAAGATGGTAAGGTTGTTTCCAATTGGCATTCATTAAGTAGGGTTAAAGAATATTTTGGAGAAGCCTTAAAACTAAATAAGGTTTTTGAAAAAACTGATATTGCAATCAATACCGACTCTTTTATAAATAGCTTAGTGGTAGACCCGGCCACTAATGATCCTCAACTACAAGGGGTTAATACAGGATTTCTATTTCATTTCGATGGCACAACCGTTAGCAGCCGAAATCCTTTAAAACATTATGAAAAGGAGTATGAAGATGAACAAACCCAAAAAGATGAGGAAGTATTGGACTTTGCAGAAAAAGTAAATGCATCGCCACCAGAAAGAACAGCTGTAGTTCTGGCAAATAAGAAGCTAATAGCTGAAGATTATTTTCCTTTTAAAAGGAAGGTAAATGCAAAGTATGTGTTAGCAAGGGATTTCGTTTTCAAATCGCAAGGTGATGAGAAAACAGTGCCAAACCTAAAGTTTAGTGAAACAAGAACTTATGAATATGTAATGGCCATGCAGTACATAAATGGCTATTCACCGGTAGACGAGAATTGGCTTATTCAGCACACTGCATCACTAAATGGATATATTTCTGAACCCGCAAAATTCTTGCGCCATGAGCATATCAAAGATATCATTGTTTCAATGAACGAAGATATTTTTCATCCTGGCACCAAAAAAACTAAACCACAGTATACCGGAGAAACGGTGAATGATTTGGTAATCCGTAAAGGAACGCTGCTTAACAATGACGAATGTATTCGCTTATTATCTCCGCCACCTGTACCTACCTTTCAAACCTATTTGTGGTATGACTTTGAAAATAATGATTCCTTCGCTAAAAGTAGAAATCTTTCCTCTTTGGCACTATACCCTTTTTATAACAAATATCAATGCGAATTAAAACCTGGAGATGAGTTAAAAGGGAAAACCTGCAAACAGAACTGTGGTGCCTATTGCGGTGGGACTGCTCAACCTCCGGTTTACTCAGGTAAATTAAATTACCTGCCTGATCCTATCGTAAACGGCTTTAATTTTAAATTCTTTTATGATAAAGATTGTATCCAGTGTGCGGATAGAACCATTTATCCCGACACGTTTTGCGAGCTTAAAAAAGGTTTTTACCCTCAATTACAGCCTTGGACGATTAAGCTCGTACGATCAAAGCCTAAAACGGCCTATGTTGCCAAGGATTTAAAAACACAGGTATTAACAATTTATGTACCGGAAGGAAAACAAATTTTCGCAGAATGCAGACCAACTTACCATAAAGATTTCGCTTGTTTTGAGCAAGCACCAGTTTTGCTCAAAACTTTACAAGAGGAAATGGAAAGTGATATGACTGTAAATCCACTTCATTGTGGTGTGATAGTATTAAGTTTTACGTCAGCTCTTCAGAAGCCACTTTTCGAACCGGAGATTTTGGATATACTTTTTACTAAGTACAAGAAAGGCACACCCAACCGTGTTGTAAATTCTGTAACGGCGAAAGTAGAGTTGAATTTTGAACACCTTAACCATTGGGGGGAACTACAGGTTCAGGGGACACAACCAACAGGAGAGTTGGAATTATATGGTCTTTGGGAGGATTATAGCTTAAATAAGCGTAAAGCTCAAAGAAGCATCGCTGAGAAGAAGAACGATGCGGCTACCGGAGGCTTTGTGTTTTTGGGTAAATATGAGTTCAAAAACCCAGAAGATTCCTCCTCGCCCCATCCAAGTAAAATTGGAGCTGACGAGATTGCTTCAAGCAACCTTAAAAATACCATAGTTTTCGAATTTGAGCCTTCTTTTCCAATACACTATTTTACACCGTCAGTTTTCAAGGTACGCAATACCTCCAAATATGTTTCGTATTTCGAAGACATTAATGCCAATGAGAAAAACCAGATTAATAAGGAGTATTTTGGACGGTGGTCAAAGGAAACAACTAAGCCTGCAACGGTTTTTAACCCTATTAGCTATTCTAAACCAGGTTTAGAAAACACAGCGAGTGCTGGGTATCTTTTCAATAATCTAAAACCAGAGATTCCTGTGGTAGAAAAGATTATACCATTAATTGTTAGGGATGATCAGAAACTTGCTGTAAGTTATTATGAGCGTTACCGGATTTACTATCATAACTCGTTGATGGGTAAAGATGGCCGTTTGGGAATATTAATCAACGATGGTAAGTCTATTTATCGAAATCAATTGAAAGGCTGTGTAAGTCATGCCGGAATAGATTCAGTAATGGACAATTTTGGAGATCGATTGGCGCTTTCCAACAATCAACTCGGTAGAGCGAATTTTAATGTTGATGCTAATATTTTAGAAGAACGTTACATTGAAAAGTTTGATCCGAAGTTTGATGACTTTTATACTTCTAATGCTGAAGTAATCGGAATGATCAGTTACACTCCTGATTATGATGCTAGTCAGGGGCTTTGGTATATAGACATTGAATTAAAGATCAAGAATAAAGCGAAATTAGACCTTCATAGCCCTTTTATACAACTTGGACTGGTTAACTATCAGCCGCGATCTGCGAACTATGCAATGCAGAGTGGAAGTGTGGCTGATACTGCGTCAGCTTATGCAGAAGATTTGCGGGTATCAGATCCAGTGAAGGCTGATTTCTTTGCTATCAGGCCAAGAAGGAGTTTTAAAAATCCATTCGTACTCTTCAAGCATAAATCTATTGATAGATTCTCTCTTTCCGGAGCTATTAGCAGTCTATACTTTAAAGACAATGTAGCCAAAAAAGAACTTAAATCTGAATTTGTACTTTGTGTTCAGGAGGAAGGAAATAGCGACTTTTGGGAAGTTATTCCTTCTAAACTGTTTAAAAAGCAATACAAGTTAGATGGAACAGATGTTGGAAGAGAGGCGCAGGGAGTTGAACTTCGTTACCATCCATTGTTAACTGGCCTGGATAAATTTCCTTTATCTCATGCTGACCAGAGCTTTGAGGTACAATTTGGTATCTGGTTTGAAAAAGTGCTGTTTGGTAAGCATCGAATTGTGATTTATGAAATCGAATGCCATAATAGTTTAAAGCTAGCAGATCTGCCGCCATTACTTGTAAACGGAGAAATTCAACATGTTTATGGAGTAAACGTAATCAATAATTTTATTTTTTGGAGAGAGGCTTCAGTTTAGCATTGATGCGATACACTAGAGCTACTTTTTAACAATGCTGAGAAGAAAGTAATAACCTTAAAAAACTAAATATATATGAAAAAAAGAAAAAAAGATGCTGTCCATAAGACTTCAGGGGGTTTTACAGCAGCCAAGGTTGGTTTAACC
This sequence comes from Pedobacter ghigonis, assembly GCF_903166585.1. Taxonomy (GTDB): domain Bacteria; phylum Bacteroidota; class Bacteroidia; order Sphingobacteriales; family Sphingobacteriaceae; genus Pedobacter; species Pedobacter ghigonis. The sequence goes on along the minus strand of NZ_CAESCM010000001.1, from coordinate 380,455 downwards.
AAAATTACAGCCAAATTTGGAGAAGATCGGGATGGTTGTCCACATAAGGGAACCGACTTTGGGAGTGGTGGTGTAGAGAAAGATTTTAAGGCGGGGGTAAGTGGTAAAGTGGTGGCACCTGTAGGGGGTGATTGGGGCACCATTACCATTAAACCAGATCATGATTCAACAGTTACACTCCAATATCTTCATTGCTCAAGTATTGCGGTAAAGGAGAAAGATAAGGTGACCAAAGATACCATATTGGGTAAAACTGGAAAAAGGGCTCCAGCCGGAACAAATATTACAGGTATTCATTTACATCTTCAAGTATATAAAAATGAAGATCCTGCAGAAGCATGCTGGAATACCCCAGGTCGAAATTTTATTGACCCTGAAACTTGGGATACTAGTAGCTAAGCAACTGTAAAGACCTCTATATTTACACCACCCTCAAAAGGTTAGACCTATTTGGGGGCCTTTTTATGGGTAAATTTCCGAGCATAGTGGTCCTTTGGAAATCCCTAGAGATGAATAATTGATGAGCCATAACGACCAACTCATTATCTCTATGCTGCAATCTCCGCTTAATGCCAATGACCCTCTACGGTGTTCAATGTATTTATGTTCACTATTCTTGACTGTTCATGTAACATGAACAGTCAAGAATAGTGAACACAAAGCATTGTTTCTAGAAAAAATATTATTAGCTTATTGATCTGTGGATCTACCGCTGCTTTTGCTCAAAGAAAAATGATTACCTTGAATAACTTCTACATTTAGACTTTAAACCTCAATGATCAAATCTTTGTCATAGCCGTTATGCTTCTCACTCAAATAGCCATGTGGATTACAGATAATTTCAGTGTTACCAATAGTATATCTGGTAGGCGTATGGATATGGCCATGAATCCAATACAAGGGCTGATGCTCCAAAATCACATCTTCTAGGTTTGAAGCATAGGCAGCTGACAATGCATGATCTCTATCAGGCTCTGGTATCGACTTTACACTAGGAGCATGATGGGTAATTACCACATTCTTACAGCCGCTTGATTCCTTGAGACTTTTTTGTAGCCAAGATTTTGATTTTTGGTGAATCTTGTAAGTATCTATTGATCTTAATTTTGAATATGCTGGATCAAGGCGTATCTGTGCATAATCGTTCATTCTAGCCTGGCAAATAATGCCAGACTCCACAGGATTTCCAAATAAGCTAAAGTCGGTCCACAAAGTTGCACCGTGGAACCTTATGCCTTCAAACTCAACCATATTATTTTCAAGAACATTTACATTTGAGTTTTTGGATGCTTCAAGTATTTTGTTGAGTGTCTTCGGGTAAGATCCTTTATAATATTCGTGATTCCCCAATAAATATATTACCGGTTTATCAGGGATGTTTTGCTTTACCCATTCTATCCCTTTTGTCCCTAAGTTTGTATCACCAGCCAGGATAACTAGATCAGCATTGCTAAAATCCAAATCTGAGACCCCAAATTCCTGATGCAAGTCACTAATTATCTTTATTTTCATTTCATTAGTTGATAACAATCGAATATATCATATTATAGTTTATCAGACAGAAATTGTTGCTAGCGTTTTCACAAAAAAGGATGACTACATTCGATATGTAATGATTGTTATTTCAAACAAAATCAATGTAAATGATTTAAATAACAATCATTTTGCTAATAATTATTTATCCAAAAAATCAATAGCTGCCGCAAATGCAGGGCGCATCATTTCACGTTCTCCTTTACTTATCTCCGCTTCTTTTGCAACTGCCGACCATTCCCCAACTACTTTGGCAATCTGAGTTGCGATTTCCCTTGCATGTTTTTTATCAAGGCGAAAATAATCAGCCACATCAATTGCCAATTCGAGATCAAGAGAATTATCATCCTCAGATACATTTAGTGTGAGTCCTGAACCGCTAGGAACGGGATTAACATCGTAGGCGGGCGACAAAATCCATCCTTGATCGCTTAATAAGAAACCATGGTTCCTTAAATGATCATCAGTATTGGATATACATATATTGAAAACTATACGTCTCCATAGTTGCTCCAGATCCTGTTGAGGATTAGCACCGTGACGACTGATGAATTCTGCAAGATCGAGATAGCTGATGCCGCTGGCATGATCTGCTCCATCTTGCTGTCCCAATAATGTCATAGCTGAAGCAAAATGAATCCGTTTTTCAGCTGGTGCTCTGTCGAATCTCTTTGTAATGAAGGTATAATGTTTACCGGAAAATTTCCGATAAAAATGCTCCGGAACCTCAATTCTACATTGCCGGGCTAATTGAGCAGCAACCCATTCCCATGCCCCAAGGTTGTAATCATCGTTTCCACTTGGAAACTTGGCAATCCAAAGTGCCCCATCAGTACCAATCACTCCAGATTTGGGTCTTGCTCCTCCAAGCGATCCCCCTGGAGCGACAAGCATACTCAGCCATTTGCTGTAATTGGGATCATCTAGATTACCATCGTCCTCGAGTTTTTTGCTTGCTGCTTCAAGTGCACGTAAAGCAGTCATTGGTGGAGCAGGCATGTTTTGATCGTCATCTAAAAATGGACCATCTGGATCAAGCTTAAAACGTAGGGCACCCATGCGGTGCTGATCATAAACACCAAGTAAAAAGTCACTATTTTGAAGTGTGCGCACTGGGCGACTACCTATCCTGGCATCAATAGCTTCACGACGGATCATGAGTTTTGTACCCCAGCGGTCGGGAGAAGAATCCATAAATATCCCAAAATTAGATTTGTCTTCCCGAAGGAACTGCTGCCCTGGAAAAAATTGCAAATCGGGATCGATCATGAACTTTTGTTTTGACAGAAGCCACTTTTGATCGTACTCAAAAGAAAATACTTCCTTACGCCTTAAAAGAGTACAACTAAGTATCCCCATCAATAGCGGTCCTTCAAGACCTAACCAATCTGCAAAAACCCAAATCTCTCGGTGATCATTTTTATTTTGCTTCATTTCCTTGTTCTTAAAGGTTTACTAGATGTGCTCTGCAGAAGTTTGGCATCTTGTAATTTGTGCCCCAGTTCGTCATCGGCGCCAAGTTTGGCGATATCTCTTTCCAATCCTAACACAAATAGTACTTGAACATAAATACCTATCGCAACGCTGGGAGAACCCCGTTCAACCAACCAAAGCGTGGAACGGGCAATATTTGCCCTCTGAGCCACCTGCTCCGTACTTAGCTTACGCCTTTTTCGGGCAAGCTTTAGATTCTCACCCATATCTTGCAATAATCGCTCAGATTTTGGGAATAAAATCACCCCTCTTTTTTCCATAAAGATTGTTATTTCAATCAAATTTAGCATATATGTTTGAAATAACAAACAATTTATTTGGGAATATTGAGACGCCGGATTAATGATTTCTTCATATTGGCAATAAAACCCTGCGGCGGTTCCTCGTACGTGCCACGACTCAACAACTTTCTATAACCGCCAGTATGTTGCCTAGTTTACTTCTAAGGTATTCGGTTTCGTTATTCAAATAAGCTACCTGTAGCCCAACAAGTCAAAAGATCCAATAAAAAGCTTCGTAAAAAGATATGTGGGCATCGTTTCAAACTTATATAAAAAAGGAGGAATTATAATCGCGTTCAATAAAAATGAAGACCACTCCATCAATCTTTATTAACTTTATAATGAACTAAAAAACAAAGTTATTATGGAAAGATGTTGTGGTCTTGATGCACATAAAAATAGTGTTTTTATGTGCATTTTAACAGAAACGGGTGAAAAGCTGGAAGAAGTATTCGGTACTTTGACTCCTGAACTTGATCGTCTTCGCGATACCCTTTTAGGTTATCTTGTTTTAGAGGTCGCCATGGAAAGCATTAGCATTTATTGGATTCCAATCTGGCGGGTACTTGACACAGATTTCGATGTCAAGCTAGTGAATCCTTATTTCATTAGGCAGCTTCCAGGTAGGAAAACGGATGTGAAAGATGCCCAATGGATTGCAACGGTACTGCAAAAAGGACTAATTAGAGGCAGTTTTATTCCTGAGCAGCATATTCAGGAATTCCGCCAGTATAACTGTAGGATTACCTATTTGAACAGGAACCTGCAGCGTGCTGACCAATCCATTGATCTTATCTTACAGTGCTGTAATATACGCTTGAGTAATTATGTCTCAGATATTGGCGGGAAATCAATGCGAAAGGTAATAAAGGCAATTTCATTGGGACAAACAGATCCGGTTGAACTTATAGAATTGGTGCATATCCGTACCAAAAATAAGCATGGTGTACAGACGATAAAAGAGTCACTTACAGGAATAGTATCCCCAACTGACATGGATCTATTGGGCATGGCCCTTGAGGAAGCTGAGTTCTATCAAAAACAATTGACAGCGTGTAAGGATAAACTTTTAGACCTTTGCGGCAATTATTACCATAAAGAACTTGAACTTTTACAGGGTATTCCTGGAATAAAGGACCATAGTGCGGCCTGTCTATAACGCAAGTCACTGGGCCACTCATTTCGCTGCATAGCGGGCCACCCATTTCATTCCTCACTGGGCCAAAAAAAGGCTCTATTTCGCTGGTCATTGGGCCAGCCTTCCGTTTTAGCTTTATATAAAACGGAGGTAATTTGGGCCAAAATTATTTATTCCGGACTTCTAAAAAACGGAGGTCAATGGGCCACTTTCCATGATTTATTATAGTCTTGTGTCTGAAATATAAAAGCAGATACATGGCAGGACAACGAATTGATATCATGGAACTTCGCACTTTGATTGCATTAAAGCTAAAGAAATTCAGCAATAGGAAGGCAGCTCTTCTATTGAAGATTAACCATAAGACCGTTGATGGGTACATCAAACGGTTCACTGAACTTGGGATCACCTATGAGGAGCTTTACCAAATTTGTGAATCCGATTTAAATGATCTTTCTACTGAGGAGAGCCAAACCGAGAAACAGCGCTATGAGGAGCTTTCCGCTTTATTCCCTTCTTTTAAAAAAGAGTTTACCAAGCCCGGGTGCACCCTTCAGGCGCTTTTGACATATAAAGAAATTTTTGGTTGTTATTGTATTTAATTGCGTATAGTTGTAATGTGTGTAACTAAAAGCACCTATCCTAAAGTTTTTTGTTCATTATTTTTTATGAAGCTCAGCACTATTTTTTCGAAACGATTGTGGAATGAGCTCGGTAACAATAAGCCTTTTTAGGAATTAGCCTATTTGCTAATGGAATTATTTTATCGCATCTGTTTCAAGTATCTAAAGATCAACAACCCGATATTGTTTGTTCCTTCTTGGAAGACAGGGATTTTGAGGCAAAAAAAAAAAACATCCGCCTTTTGGGCGAATGTTTTTAACAATGTATGAAGGTTATTATCTTATCCTATCTTAACGTTGATTGCGTTCAGGCCTTTTCTGCCCTCTTCTACATCATAGCTTACCGAATCATTCTCGCGAATATTGTCTATTAAGCCAGATACATGTACAAAAAGCTCTGCATCGCCATTAGCTGGCACGATAAATCCAAAACCTTTTGTCTCATTGAAAAATTTTACTGTTCCTTGTTGCATTATATTTTATTTAATTATTCCCAAATATAAGCAAATTAATTGAAAATCAAAATGTTATATTTTAAGACGCATGCCACCTGGCTCGGTTTTGCATCTTTTTCCGGATTTAAACGATTAGGTAATTTGGAAACATGATTAAGGTGCGGTCTCAGACCTTAGATAATCTCCCCATTAAATTTAATAAAACACTGCTATAATTCAGTAAAACAAATACAAATCAATTGGCTATTGAGTGAAACTGATTACAAATAAGTAAAATGGATTTTTTAAGATTTTCATAAGGAAACTAGTTACCAAGACCAAATTCTCGCATGAGGTTAACAACGCTTATCTGATATTTAATTCCATATCTGTTTGTTTAAATAATGATTGGGAACCAGCGCGCGAAGATTTTATGTTGCTTGTATAAACTTAATGATCATTTTTCGATCTCTGGTTGATTGCAGACTAAAATATCTGCTGTTAAATTAGTGGTGTAAATCACTTTTTTCGCTTATGGAGGCTCGATAAATCCGTTTTTGGAGCTTAAAAACAGCCCGTTCGGTTGTATTCCAATCGATCTTTGACCATTCAAATTCATACCTTAACTTTTCAGTTTGGTTCATAACTTATTTACTGCTACTTACAACTCTATCTTCCAAATAATCGTGTTTCCGTCAGCTTATCCCAAACATTACTTTGGGCATTTGCTTCTGAAACAATCCCTCCCCATACACGTCGCATGCGGCTGAGTGCCTACTCAGAGTCTTAACCTTGAGAGCGGGTATGGTGGTTACTCCGTTCCATAATCCTGTTTTGCGTTGAACTTAGATTCCTGCTGTTCACCGGGAATTGACTGGTATCAATCTGAACTTTGATACTTTCAGATTAGTCTGGTATTCCGCACCTTTTGGCGATAGCGTAATCAGTCCCTTTCGCTATTTCGCCATTACGATGATTCAGACACAGGTTTCTCTCGTAATCTAATTCAACTTTGCTCGACGGGGTTCCAGATCGGACTTCCGGTTACCCATCTTTTAACCCATGCTTGCATAGATATGATCGTCAGGCCATACCCATGTGGGTTATGCTTTCATCCCGATACCTGGGAGATTGGAATTGCACCAATACAGAACTACAGTTAAACACATCACTGCGTTCTACACTTTCCTGCTGCCTCAGCAGTTCCGGTGTAAACGGATCGCAGACCAAAAGTGACGAAGAACCACTATTCATGAAATCCCCAGTTCAAGTACAGATGTACTCGAAAATAGGTTTTTCAATGATATTTCATAAATGCAAATCTCGGTACATTGAAGATACTAGGTGATTGACGGACTCTCTTATAGAAAAGTTGGTTCTTCCTCATTTTTGCCAAAATCCGTAATTTACATACTGCCTGTCGATGATTTAAACAAAGTTTACCAAGGTTGTGTATTTCAACAAGAAGTCGGATTTTGATAATTTAATTTGGTATTCGACAAGACCGAGCTTAAAACAAGATTCTTTTTAGTTTTTTACAATCCTCACAGAATTTAGCTCGACATCGTTTCAAAACATACGTCTTGCATATTTAATCTTAGCTAAGCTGTTTATCAATCATAAAGAGATAAGAAGAAAGACTATCAAACCTGACAGCTATTTTTTTAACATAGAATTTATATCCAGCAGGTTGTCTTTCTTTATTCGATCCATTTTTTGATTTTCAATACTTTTAATTTGTTGAATTTTAATTAGTTAGTAGTACAGAGTTTTGAAACCACTTTGTATCGGCAGTTTGATCTATTTATTTTTTCCTGAATATAACTTTATCGAAAGCAAAACGAGATAATAAGCATAGCTATGGCTCAGGTGAAATACATAGCCATTATCAAAGGTGTCAGAAATTCTACAATTAGCAAGACTGATAGATAATGCTAAAATATTGCCAAAATCAGTTAAAAACTAACCGTTTTGATGTTTAGTATAAGTTAACTTTGTTTAGTTTAAATACTAGGTGAAGATTAAGAACCAAATCTTTTGTATCGCGACAGTAGTAAGAAATAAGCTTTTATTAGGGAATGCATAACCAACTCAACAAAATAATTATATGATGAAAAATTACGCTTCAAGCCGGTCTCTACCAGACCTGCTTTCAATCAGTTCAATTGCTTCATTGCGACCATAGATGATCGGACATCATTCTGCCATGGAGAACGCTATCACCAGCTGGGGATGCTTAGGTTAACAAGCTCCGTATTTAGGTAGAGGTATTATCTACACAATCAAAATTTTTAATATTAAATTTTATTTAAAATGGTTAAAATTTCTACAAGCATTATATGTGTCTTGTTTTTATCTGTTTTTGGACTTTCTATGGCGTTTGCCAGCCCGAACAGGGAGGCTCTTATGGTTAATGGCTACCATATTCAGCAGCAGGATACCACAAAGAAAGCCAAACAAACAGATACAATAGGTGAGATGATGAAATCTCTCCTCAAGTTCAATAAATTGAGAGATACTCTTGATTTAGCTAGGGTAAAGCATGTTCCAAATACTTCACTACAACAAATTGTAAAGGGCAATCTTGCTGGTGTGTACATTCAGGAAACATCTGGCGAGCCTGGAACCGAACAGAGCGTAATAGTTCAGGGACCCTCTTCACTATTATTCAGTAAAAAGGATATGTATGCATTACAGCCAGCTGTTTACCTCAACGGTGTGCCACTTGCCCAGGATCATCCGTTTGCATACGATGTGCAAAAATATGATTATACGCGCATCGGACCTGCGAACAACCTTTTATCTCAGATTAATATCGATAACATTGCTTCTATTGTCGTAATCAAAGATCCATATGAATTGGCTAAACTCGGCCCGAATGCTGCAAATGGAGCAATTTATATTACTACAAAAGGTGCAAAAAGTGGTTCACGCGACATCAGTTTTAATTCTTATTTTGGCTATGTAACCCCTCCAGCGGTAGCCCCAACCAATGGTGTTTATGATAATAACTTCAGAAGACCCTTCTACCAGAAATATGCCAGCGCTGCAAATTACAATACCTATGCCAGTTATTTAAGAGATTCAACCAACCTGGACTATTTTGGGCCATCAAACTGGGATAAACAATATTATCAAACCTCACCCATCTATAATGCTAACCTGGGTATTACAGGTGGCTCTGAACGAGCCAATTTTAGATTTTACGGTTCAGCAACTCAAGATGCCGGAAATGCCGATAATACTAAACTTGGTCGTTATAATTTATCCGTTGGGATCAATATGGCACCCTTTAAATGGTTAACCGTATCGAGCGCTATCAATGCGATCAGGCTTGATCGCAATCGAAACAGTAGCTTACGCGACCGTTTTGCCGAAACCCAGTATATACCCGATTTATCTAATCCATTATCCCCAAATTCGGATAGCTATGGTGCTTACCTTAGTATAGTGGATGGCAGTACTGACCTAAATAGAACCACCGGTATAAATGGCAACCTGATACTGAATGCTAAATTAAACCGCTTAACATTGACTACATCCTTATCCGGTGATTATACCGAAGGTATCAGAGATGTTTTTTTACCCTCAACATTGCTGGCAGGAATAAGTTATGTATCGAATTATTTTGGTTACAACCAGAGGTTAATCGTGGATAACCGCATTTCGTATCAATTCGATTTGGGCATTCCTGATCATCAGTTAAAGGCCGATCTAGGACAATCATTCCAATCTGACGTCTATAAATATAATTATGCTAGGGGTTACAATGGTCCAAATGATTTTATCAAAATTATTCAGGTAAACGGCAATTCTGGCAATAGTGATTATTTAAATGCTTACGGCGACTTCTATGTTTTCAGATTTTTAGACAAAGAGCGCAGTAGCTTGTTTTCACTCTATGCAAGTGGAGAGTATAAATATAAGAACCTGCTAAGTTTTGATGCCATTTTGCGCCGTGATGGTTCATCAAACGGACAGCCAGATAGTCGCTGGTTATTTGCTCCATCATTCAGCGGAAGCTGGAACATTAAAAATCAGTTTTTGTCAAAAAACAGATTCTTCAACGCCCTGGATCTGAACGCAGGATGGGGCCGCACTGTGCGCCCATTCATTGACGACCGTTTTGCCGCGGGACCTCAATATACAACTGTTAATGGCTGGGCGGATGAGCCTACCTTGCCAGGTTATGGCACCTTTATAGGGGTGGCCCGCCCTTATGGAACGGGTTATGTTGGGTATAATATTCCTTTACCCATTTCCGATCGCACAAACATCACACTTTCTGCTACAATGCTCAAAGGTCGGTTGAGCGCCGCGTTTAGCGTATATAACCGCGAGGATAAACGACAGGTGATCAATTTACCGGTGCCACAGGAGTTAGGTTATATTACGGAGTATAAATCGGGTTTGACAATCAATAACAGGGGTGTCGAAGCCTTGATTAACGGTACCCCTGTACAAAATAAACATGGGTTTAGCTGGTCGACTGGATTTAATATTAATTATAATAAGAACAAAGTTGGAGCATTGCCGAATGGCCTGGATGAGTTGATTTATCAGAATAATAAATTAAAAGTCGGGGCATCGTCAAGCGCATACTGGTTGTATAGCAATAATGGTATCTATAATACCGATGCAGAGGTTCCTGTCAATCCTGCCACGGGACAGAAAATGACTTTCAATGGGATTACCTTAAAAGCAGGCGACCCGAGGTGGGTGGATTATAATAATGATTACCATATTGATATCAATGATAAAGTAATTACTGGTGACCGGTTGCCAAAAGTTATTGGTGGTTGGAGCAACAGCTTCAGCTATAAAAAAATCGATGTTAATTTCAATATATTTTTTGCACTTGGGCAAAAAGCGATAAACCAATATGATGCTGCCCGATATGATTTTATTAACCGGGAATCCGCAAACAACATCACCTCAGTTAGAGAAATTACAGCATGGCAATCTTTTGATGATGCTAAAACCTATCCAATCTACAATCCTTTCAGTTCTGTAGTGCCTTACCGTGAAGATCAGGATTTGTTTTTGGAAAACGCCTCATATGCCAAACTGAGGTCTGTAACTATTGGATATGATTTTACCGGTATGCTTAAAAAGAAATCTACCATAAAGAGAGCTTATCTATATGCAACCGGAACAAACTTGCTTACCCTAACCAATTTCTCCGGTGTAGATCCGGAATTGGTAAACTATAACGGGATGTACGATGGTGCAAATATCAATATCCCAACAACATTTGTATTGGGCTTTAAACTTGATTTATAATCGATATTAAGAAATCATGACATTTAATTTAAAACATAATAGAATTTACCACAAAAGCGCTGTTGTCTTTGTACTGATGCTGGTATTAATCGGTGGCGCGTGTAAGAAGATTGATGATACGCAATCTACAAGGCTACAGAAAGAAACCGATTCGTGGAAAACCATTGATGATGCCAAAGCAAATTTAATTGGTATGTATGCTTTAATGCGTAATGCATTGGCCTCGGATAACGGCCACTGGTTAATGGGGGATTTAAGAAACGGCGATTTCGCTTCAATCAACCGTGCCGATTTGCAGGCCATCGTAGAAGGAAGGCTGAACGCTTCTTACCCAGTAATTAATAACATTACCAACTGGAGAAGATTTTACGCGGTAGTAAATGCGACAACCATATTTATAGAGCGTTCCTCGCAAATAGCCAAACTAGATAATCGATACACCCTAGCAAATAACAACGTGGATATTGCTCAGGCCAGGGCTTTGCGTGCTTTTGCATATTTCTACATGGTACGGATCTGGGGCGATGTGCCCTTGCTTACTTCTACCCACGATGGTGACTTTATAAAAGCACCAAGAGCTTCCAAAGAAAAAGTGTTGTCGTTCTGTAAAACGGAATTATTGGCTGCGGCACAGGTGGTACCCTTTAGGTATGGTGGTTCGGATGTAATTCTTCCAGGCGCTTACTACGGCCTTACTGTAAGTACCGATCCAAATTGGTATGGCACATTGATGACCAGAATTTCAGTTTATTGTCTGCTGGCACATGTTACTGCCTGGCAGCAAAACTATCTGGAAACAGATATCTATACCAAGTTTGTATTGGATAATTATACCCAGTTGGTAGAACCAGGGGTGACTACTTATAATTGCAGGTACCTGACTATTAATGAACTTACCTTAAACGTACGCACTAATGAAACCCAGCAGGTTAATCCATTTGCATATAAACGCGCAACCCAGTTGGTTGGTTTTGCTTTTGAATATGGTTATGGGTATTCATCTGCCAATGGCCACATTGAGCAGTTGACCTTAGCTGCCCCATTTGTGCCCAAAGCGCAGCCAGAGATTTACGTCCCTAAAGATAGTATCCGCCGCATTTTTACCAATCCTGCTGATTTAAGGTTTAGCATAGATCCGCAGACTGGCTTATACAGAGAAAATTATTTTATACAGTATGGTACACAGCGGCCTATGTTCAGTAAAATCAAGATTATTGAGGCAGTGGCAAATACCAGTGATTATGCTGTATTCTCATCGGCTGTATTATTTACACGATTAGAGGAAATTACACTTTTAAGGGCCGAAGCTCTTGCAGTAATGGGACAAAGAGATAATGCCATTGCGGCCCTAAACAAAGCAGCAGCACTTAGGGGATACATTCCGTATCCCGATGGCTCAACTAAAGATTTAATTAACGAAATCTTTGCTGAAAGAAGGAGAGAATTAATGGGGGAGGGCTGGAGATGGTATGATCTGGTACGCTACAATAGAATTAAGAGAACCGCTGGCACCTTTATTACCAAGAACGGGCAGCCGCTAAGTTTTGCACAGGCCGAAAGCGCAGGGGCAATCTATTGGCCGGTTTCGCAGGATGTAATCAATGCCAACCCAAACATTACACAAAATAATTTCTGGCAATAACTAGCATATCAATGAAATTAAATATCAGAATAAAACACTTATTAGTAGTGATGATGGCCTGCCTGGTTTGGTCCTCATGTAAAAAAGATTCGCCATACCGCGACTATCAGAACGAAATAACTGAATTTAACGGCAATGTGGTTCAGTATCTGGAAACCCAGCAAACTACATTCAGTTCGCTGTTGATGGTATTGAATAGAACTCCCGATTTAAAGACAGCACTTAGCGATAGTAAGGTAACCCTTTTTGCACCCACCAACGATAATTTTGCGGCTGCACTTTATGAACTTAATCAGGTTAGAACTGAACAGGGTAAAGCGGCGGTGACTTTAGAAAATGCTGACCTAACAGAGTTGGAGATCATGATGGATAAGTATATCATAGCTGGTAGGAACACAACCGATTTTTATAGGCCTTTCCTTGATGGCTCTTATGCAAGCTCGATCAAATTCAAGTATCAGATGCATATCCAATATCAGAAACAAAACGCATCAGGCTATCAGGGTGGTGGGCCGGTGAGCGTTACTTTTTCCGATCCTAAAAACCTTACCGTAAAAACCAACTGGCAAAGAACTGTAACCAATGCGGTAAACATCAAAACCAGTAATGGAATCATTAATATTTTAAGCCCGACTCACATTTTCGGTTTTGGCGATTTTACTACCAAATTAAACAAATAATGCAATGAAATTAGTTAAATATCAATCAAAGTTATATTATCTGTTAATGCTGCTGGTAATAATTTTAGCAGGCTGCAAGCGAAATCTGCCTGATGACGCGCTCTCTCTTAGTAAAGATACCCAGTTTACAAAAACGGTATATGAGCCTGTTTTGGGCCGGAATAACCTTTTTAGCGGAAACTTTAACCCGGGCACATCATCTTTGCCCTTAAATTTTAAAATTGTAAACATGCGGAGGTTCAATGGCGAATCCGCCCCTGAACTTACCGATTATTTTCCGGTTAAAATTTGGAAAAAAGCTTACGATGGTAGCGAAAAATCGCTCGAAGAAATAGAGGCCAAAAGAGGGGTCGAAAATCACAAACTTTTCGAAATCAGGGAGCACTCAGGTCAGTTTTTGATGTGGGATGCTGCTAAATCGGATTTCGTGAAATCGCAGCCAGATTCAGGTTACGTATTCGATGTAGAAATGTCTAATTCTGGCGGTAAAAGATATTTCCAGAAAATGAGGTTGAGGCCTTTTAGAGAAAGGCCTTACGAGCCTTCGAACTTTGATGCCATTACAGGACAAGAGGTAAGAACTTCAGTTAATCCATCAGTCATCAGCAATATCCGTGGCGAGCGCACCAACCGTTTTCTGGGTAGTTCAGATATACAGGTATTGTTCAACAAAGTCAGTGGAGGGCCTGGTAATACCATTACTTTCAAATTCGTAGACACCCTTTTCCGTACCATTGATCCCAATAAATTTGCCACAACACAATGGGATAACGTGGTACACGGTTTTAATATGGTAAAAACAAATGAAAAAGTAACCTATCAGGTGGCTTACCCTATCCCATTGAATGATTTTCCAACCAAATACACGACCAGTTCGGGCGCACAGGCCAGTTCTTTATTCAGGTTCGAGCGAATTGGTTTTGGAAATGTATTGCAAAAATCAATCATTGGGCTAAACTATAATATTTACGAAAAGGGCGACTGGGAGATCATCTTCTGGTTTAAAACCGAGAAACCAAAATTTGTTAACGACTAATGGAGACAGGATTAAAAACTAAGCAAAATATATTCATGATGAAATATTTTTATGCAATCCTAATGGTGCTGCTAATCGGTTTGCTTAACCAAGTTCAGGCACAGGAAAAAATTGCAGTTACTGGCAAGGTAATAGATGCCAGCTCAGTAAAAAAAGAAACCATCCCCGGTGTAACCATTATACTCGTTGCTAGCAACCAGGTCATCGGCCAAACCGATAATGACGGAAATTTTAGGGTAACGGTAGCTGGAAATGCGGAATTGAAATTCAGTTATGTAGGGATGGCGGCGATCACTGTTAAAGTAAACAACAGGCGCAATATCAACATTACCTTAGAGCCGCTAAACAATAATTTAAAAACAGTGGAGGTGGTTTCGGCAGGTTATGTAACCAAAACCAGAACACTCTCTACCGGGTCAATTGTAAAGATTTCGGGTAGTGAAATCCAGGGACAGCCAGCAGGCGATGCAATTTCGCTCTTGCAGGGTAAGGTTGCAGGTTTAAATATCCAGAACAATACAGGTGCACCAGGTTTCAGGGGATCGGTTCAGGTACGTGGCTTGTCGAATATTAATGTTAGTGGATCGGGTAACAATGCGTACTTAACGCCAACCTCGCCATTGTATGTAATTGATGGCGTGCCGGTCGATGATAATTCGACATTTTCTTACGGCTTCCAACAGGCAGGCCCAGGTACTTCGCCGGCCTCGCAGATTCCCGCAGAGGATATTGAAGAAATACAATTACTAAAAGATGCAGCAGCAACTGCATTATACGGTTCTCGTGGAGCTTATGGGGTTATTTTAATTACCACAAAAAGAGGTAGTTCTAAAGTGCCGGTGGTACGCTATCAGGGATCTGCATTTTTAAGCACCGTGCCACAGCTGAGAGCGGTAATTGGGGGCGTAGAAGAACGTAATATGCGATTAAGACAGATTATGCAATACGATTCTACCTACTACCATGCATTAGGTACCATTAATGCAGTTGATTTTCTTTCTGATAGCTTAAATGCATATTACAATAACTCCACCAATTGGCAATCCTATTTCTATAGGCCTACCTATAACCAAAATCACAATTTATCCATCTCGGGTGGAGATGTTGCCTTTAACTATAAAGTTGCGTTGGGTTTATATGATGAGGATGGTGTTCAACAAAATACAGGCTATTCAAGGTATATTTTAAATACGACCATGACTTACAATCCCAGCCGTAAGTTTAAAATTTTAGGCCAGTTGAATAACTCGGTACAACGGCAGCAAACAGGAAGTGGTAACGGTATCTTTAACACCGGGGTGGCCACGGGGGGGAGCTCATCCTCTTTACTGCCGCCACCATCTTTGTATTCATCTGTAAACCAGGTACAGGGAGCTACAGAAAGCGACAACGATAACAAGACCCTGAACACCTTTGCTGTTGTGCAGCTGGATTATGAAATATTAAAGAATTTTAAAGCGAGTACGGTAATCAATTACACCAACATTACCGGTACCAGGGATAATTTTGTACCCGCTTCGCTTAATGGTGGTTTTGCTAATTTTTATTCGTACAATGACCGTTCTACAAAATTGTATAACAGGAGTAGCTTAAGTTATGTTTATACCATAAATGATAAAGCCAATGAGCCTGCACATAACTTTAGTGTTTTTGCTTTTACAGAAATCAATAGCTCAAATTTTAAAGCAGATGCAATTCTAAACGACCGTACTATAAATAGCTTTATCCGTGGCCCAATTACCCATAACCCGGCTTATAATCAAACTTTAGGTGGAACTTTAGATAATTTCAGCGATTTCAGATCGGTGGGATTTGCAGGCCAGTTTTCTTATAACTACAAACAAAAATATGTAATTGATTTTAACTACCGTGTTGATGGAACTTCTACCAATGGCCCATTGGCAGGCTATGTTAAAAATCCATCTGTTTCGGTAAAGTGGAATTTTGACAAAGAAAACTTTCTAGCCGGAAACCATTGGTTGGACTATGGCGATATCCGTTTCAGTTACGGTAGTAATATCCAGCCTAATGGAAGTATTTATGATGTATACGGACGGTATTTTGGAGGTGGTACCTATAGCAATAACCAATCGGTGGTGATAGATCTGAGTCGTTTACCCAACTTAAGTTTACAACCAACAAAAAACACAACTTTAAATGCAGGACTTGATTTTAGTATTTTCAAAAACAAACTAAACTTCAGTTTTGATACCTATTACAAACAGGTTGATAACATTTTCCGCGAAAAGGGAATTGCAAATATCAACTCTTTCTCAAATGTAACCACGGTAGAAACCAGTAATGTTAACTATGGTTGGGAATTTCAGCTAAACTCCAGGCCTTTAAATCCAAACAGTCCTTTTAAACTCAATGTCTATGCTAATTTAGCCATTAATAAGGAAGTTTTGGCTGCCTTACCCGATGGTGCAAGACAATTAATTGCTCTGGATCCGGATTTCGCACAGGACATATATTACAGACTGGGTATAAATTCGCTTTCTAATTTTCTATATAATACAAAAGGTGTTTACAATAGCACTGATGATGTACCTTTTGATCCGATGACAGGTAAGCGTTACAGAACAGGTGGTACGGGGATCAGGAACTACTTTAGAGCCGGCGACCCTATTTATACCGATTTAAACGGCGATTATATTTTAGATGCAAATGACAGAGTGGTGGCCGGTAACTCACAACCGCAAATTACCGGCGGTATAGGTGCATTATTAAACTATAAAAACTGGAGTGTTGAAGTAAATGGATCATTCACCCTGGTAAGGGATATTTTAAATAATGCTTTAGCAGCACAGTTTAGAAACTTTAACAATCCTACAAGACTTGGAAATTTGGTGCCTTTATCGCAATACAGTTATTGGACAGGGGTAGGAAATAATGGAATTTACCCGAATCCACTCGATTATACCAGGGCATCAATTGTCGATCCATTCCGTTATGGACAAACACTCTTCCAGGAAGACGGAACTTATTTTAAGCTGAACTCCATTAAACTTTATTACACTTTGAACAAAAGTTTTTCAAGCAAGTTCGGAATCAACCGCGCTAACGTATACATTACGGCGCAAAACCTTGGCTTTTTAACTAATTATTCTGGCCCTAATCCGGAAGCAGTAACGGCACTTGGACGCGATAGTTCTGGAGGTTATCCGTTGAGCAAACAATATGTACTGGGCTTAAACCTCGAATTTTAACCGGAAACCCATATGAAAAAAATTACCTATATCATATTTATAGCCATCATGAGCGTTGGCGCGCTGAGCTGTAAAAAGTTTTTAAATGTTACACCGATAGATAATCTTTCCGGCAATAATTATTGGCAAAATGAAGCCGATGTAGAAAAATTTGTAAACGGTATTTATATTAAACTAAGAGGAAGAATACTGAATAATGGGAGCACCTTTTATACTTTTGCCGATCTTAGGTGCGCACCGGTAATCAATTCAGCCAATATTGCTGGTTTTACAAACCTGATCAATAATGATCTAAAAGGTGCTATTGCATCGACAAACGGCGACTATTATTTCTATAATTTCAAGGCAGCCACTGAATGGAAATCTTATTACGATGTCATTGGTAGTGCTAATATCATGGTAAAAGAGGTAAGTGAAATGCCTGGTTCTGTCATCTCGGAAGAAACCAGAAAAAGATATATTGCCGAAGGTGTTTTCTTAAGAAACCTGTGCTATTTCCTATTGGTGAGGATGTATGGTGATGTTCCATATTATACAAATGCCTATAATGATCAACCTTTGGGCAGAACCAACCAGGTTAATGTAATGAAAAACTGTATTGCTGACATGGCTGCAGTAAAAGATGATTTACCATTAACCTATATTGATGCCAGCCAAGTTGGTACAAGGGCTATGCGCGGCGCGGCATTAGCCTTAATGATGCATATGAACATGTGGGCCGCCGGATTTGATAATGGAATTAAAACCTCTTACTATGAGCAGGTTGTTAAATATGGACAGGAGCTAAGCAGCTATGCCGATTATAGCCTTTTAGATTATACTATCGATAACAATAAAAAGATTTTCAAGGGCAATACCAAGGAAAGCCTTTTCGAAATTGTTTCGAATGCAAATTATGGGGAAGTGCTTTCTCAATATGACAATCCATCGATCTTCTTCTCTAAATATCCATTCCGCGGTACAGTAACAACTACAACCTCACAAATGTACTATTCAGTAAAGTTTATGCAGAAAGTGTTTCCTGCAGGAAATAGTGATGTACGCAGAAGCTTATGGTTCGAAAATGCCGATTTGGGAAATAATACTTTTCAGTTGAAGAAGTTTGCCAATACCTATCCGAGTGGTACAAACAACAGTATTTCTCATGATGATAGCCGAATTATCTTCCGTTTGCCTGATGCCTTGTTATTAACTGCAGAAGCCGCGGCAAATCTAGAAGATTATGCTACCGCGCAAACCTTTGTAAATAAAGTAAGGGCAAGAGCCCAGGCCACTCCCTTTAGTTCTACAGGCGATCAGTTAAGGGACGATATCTATTATGAACGTGTGAGAGAATTGTTTTGTGAGGGCCAGTATTTTTACGATCTGGTACGCACCAAACGGATTTTAGATTCTGAATATTCGGATCATCCAATTGGTGTTGCCGATTTTAATGCAGGCGCCTGGACATGGCCAATCAGTGAATCGGCCCTGGCAAACAATCCTAATATGACTTTGAATAATTTCTGGAGATAAAAATTAAAGAGATGAAAAATAAAAACATTAAGCTAGTATTCGCAGCTATTGCATTGCTTTTGGCAACTGCCTGCAATAAAGAATATTATGTAGACTCAGGGGTGCTGACGCCAACCTACAACGGAACCATACTCCAATACCTAAAATCGAAACCAGCCATGTTCGATACCACAGTAAGGGTAATTGCTCTTGCTGGGATGAATGATGTGCTGGACAAGGAGAACTTAACATTTTTTGCGCCAACGAGTTCTTCTATTTATAAATCTGTAAGGGCTTTGAATGCATATCTGATACAGAATGGAAGAGACACTGTAAGGGAACTCTCGCAGATTAAACGCGAGGTATGGCGAAAAACACTTTCCCAATACATTTTTAAAGGTACTAACCGTTTGAAAGATTACCCGCAATTAGACACCTTAGCTTATACTGCATTTCCCGGACAGTCTTTTTCCTCCTATGAGAATGGAAGGATTATGAATATAGGTGTGATATTTAATGATGCCGTAAGCGGATCTACCAGTATTAAATACGCGGGTTACAGGCAATTGTTCCTATCCTATATAAAGGACTTCACTAAACCCCAGCAAAGTTTGGTCAATATACCGGTTGCCACCTCAGATATTGCGCCATCCAACGGAATCATACATGTATTAAGGCAGGCCACACTGTCAGGTAGTACCTTGGTTAACAAGCATAATTTCGGGTTTGTGAACAACATTTTCATAAATGATGTGCTGGCCAGTGGAATAACGCCAATACAGTAATAATTTTTTCAATGATTAGCGATTTAGAAGATGATATCTCTTTATAATAAAAATACAACCAGGTTTTTTCAAGTCGGATTTTTTCTTCTGACCATACTTTTGTCTGCCTGCAAGAAGAATGAAGTAGAATTGAAAGATCCCTATGCCAATGGTAAAGAACCACTAGGCATTCAATTTAAGTCAAAGGCCCTTAGCCCTGCCATAGCTTCCGCTGGCGATGAAGTGGATGTTAACATCAGAGGTTTGTTAAAATACACAGGTAAATTTAAATTGTATGTTAATGAAATTGAAGCCGAAGTATTAAATTTTACCGATAGTACCCTAAAGTTTAAGGTGCCGGTAAATGCTAGTAGTGGTGGTGTCTGGATTACGGTTAATGATCCTACCCTTGATAATCAGACCTTTTTTGGGCCAACCATTCAAATTACCGGTAAAGTAAGCTTCGATGCCGGGTTTCAGGTTGTGAATGGTTCTAATTTTCCAATTTATGATATTTTACGTTTGCCGGCCGGTGGTTACTTTTTAACGGGGGCGTTTACGGACTATGAAAACAGGGCTACCAAGGATCTTCCGGTAGGTAATGTTGCACAGATAAATGCCGCAGGTGCAGTAGAAACAGCCTTAAAATTTGGTATCGGAGCAAACTATCTGGTTAATTCGGTAACCAGGATTTCTAGTGGTAGCGAGAATGGCAAATTCTTAATTGCAGGTAATTTTTCATCCTTTAATACCAAGCGAACAAACAGGGCCAACATAAACAGCATTACCCGCTTGAACGTAGACGGGACTTTAGACTCGACTATTATTGACGTGGTAAATGCCACACCTAATGATCCTTCAAAAAACCGAGATACTGTACCAACTTTTAACGGTGGGGTACAAGGCACAATAAAGAAGATTTTTATTTACAACGACCAAATTTATGCCGTAGGTAATTTTGATTACTATTTAAGGGCTTTTTACGAAAGGTCCACATACGATTCGAAAGTTTTCGACCGCGTACTGATGAGGCAAATGGTGCGCATGAATATGGATGGTTCATTGGACCAGACATTTCACTACAACGCCGGGACAAAACAAAGTCCTAATGCGGCAAACGGGAGCATTAACGATGCAATACAGTTGCCCGACGGTAAATTGGTGCTCGTAGGTACTTTTACCACCTTTAATGGGGTAAGCAGAAATCGCGTGGTGAGAATAAATTTAGATGGATCTGTAGATAATTCTTTCAATATCGGAACAGGTGCGGATGATGAAATTACCTCCATTACCTACAATGCAACTACAAACAAATTATTGGTAGGTGGAATTTTCAAGAGTTTTAACGGGCAGCCCCGTACCGGAGTGGCCATGTTAGATGCAGACGGTGCCCTAACGACAAGCTTTACTTTTCCAAGCCTAAGTGGCGGCATTGTCAGTTTCGCCGGCCAATTAAACAACGGAAAAATAGTAGTTGCGGGAAGCTTTAACCTTTATAGAAATATCCTGCGACAGGGATTTATGATTTTAAATGCCGATGGGACCTTAGCCAGTGGCTATAATAATACCGGGGTATTTCAAGGTACAATAGAAAAGATGATCGAAACTACTTCTACGGCAGGAAATCCGGCAGTCGTTTTAGTTGGGAATATTTTCAGGTTCGATAATATTCCGGTTAAAAATATATTGAGGGTAGAACTGCTTAACTAATTAAAATATTCAAATCTCACAAATATGGGACAATTAAAAATATGGCTTTCAAATCTGGGCACTTGGTGTGTATCGGTTTGTTTTTTTGCCTTTGTACTACTGGGTAGTGCTTGTAACAAAAATTTTGATAATGTAATTCCAGTCAACACCAGAAATGACACTGTAGGGGTAAGTTCGGGTAAGCCAAAAGTGCTTTATATTATTTTAGATGGGGTGAAGGGTTCCGCCGTGGCCGCAATTAAGCCCCCAAAAATTACAGAAATTAATAAAAATGCAATTTATTCTTTTGTAGGTTTAACCGATAGTACTCAATTGCCGGTAAGCAATGCGGGAGCCTGGGCAAGTTTAACGACAGGTGTGGACCCAAAATTTCACAAAGTGTCTGGCGATAGCTTTGTTGGAAATGATTTAACAACTTATCCAACGTTATTTACCAGAATCAAACAAGAGAAACCAAAATTTGCTACGGTTTCTTATGCCGCAAGTGGTTCTTTTACGCAAAATTTGGCGGGTGATGCAACCGAAAAGCAAACTTTAGCATCAGATGCTGAAGTAAAAACATCAACCTTAGCCAAGCTAAAAGATGGTAATGCCGATTTAATTGTGGCGCAGTTTCATGGGGCAGAAACTGTTGGCTTGGCAAGCGGGTATACCGAAACGAATACCGCTTATAGTGCGGCTATCGTAACCTTGGATACTTACATAGGTGAAATGGTAGCCGCTCTAAAAGCACGTGCGACTTTTCGTGATGAAAACTGGTTGGTAGTGATTGCTTCAAATAAAGGAGGCGCAACGAATAATCCACGTACAGATTTTAGCCTTTTTGGAGATGATACGCGCAATACTTATGTCGCATTATACAATCCTAAATTTGCAGCGAAACTGTTAGGTAAGCCTAATACTACCGATGTACCCTATGCAGGTAGTGCGCCAAGGTTCCAGTCAACAGATGCAACAAAGGTTACTGCATCATTAACCTCCACAACTGTTGGTAATTTTGGTACAACAGGCGATTATGTAGTGATGTTTAAAATCCGTAATGATGCTGGGTCAGACGCTTTTTGGCCACCGTTCTTAGGTAAAAGATCTACCTTTTCAGGTGTGGGTAGTGGAGGTTATTTATTCTCTTTTTCAGGTAAACTCTTCCAGTTTGATTTTGCAGATTCATCACGGCCTGATGTGAATACAATCAGAGATGGTCAATGGCACACGATAGCTATCAGATTATCCATGGAAGGTGGAAAAAGATTCCTGAGGGTTTATTCAGATGGTGTAAGAAGTACCAATGCTATATACCCACTTGATGTAACCACAAAACTTACCGATAACACTTCTGCTTTCAGAATTGGTGCTGAGGCAACCGTTGGTAAGGCCACCAATTTTTTATTAAGAGATTTGGCCATATTTAAAGTGGCCATGACCGATGCGGAGGTAATTAACTATATGAAAAGGGAAGTTACCGTCAATCATCCATATTTTGCAAACTTAGAAGGCTGGTGGCCGTGTAAAGAAGGTACCGGATTTTTATTAAAAGACCGTTCGGGCAAAAACAACGATTTTGTTTTAACCAGTAATGCTACCTGGGCAACATTTAACGATTTGTCGCCAAACATCAATCCCGAAATAGTAGGAGCAGCTTACCGTACGGTACCAAACAATGTAGATTTACCTTTTCAAATCTATAACTGGTTAGGTATTCTGCCACGAACCGAGTGGAACCTATCGGGCAAAGCCTGGCCACCCACTTTTACTGATGTGTTAACGAACTAATTTTATTGTATTAGATGAAATTTCAAATGAAAAGCATATTAAAGCTAACGATATTGATAAGCATAGTAGCTTTATCAGCGTGTAAAAAATACGGATACGAAGTAGAAGATGGCTATGATGATAACTCTGGAAATGTTAAGAGCATAACAGTGGATACCAACAGGTTATTTGTTGATCGTTCTGCCTTCGCTAAAGCCAGGGTTTTTCCTGGATTGGTGGGAGATGGCGAACCACGGGTCACCGATGCAAAATTTGCCCTGAATTTAAACTTTAGTGCCCAAACTGCCGATATTTTACGGATTTCTGTTGCACCACAACCTCAGTTTGGTACGGGATACTATGCGCCGCCAGGAGAGCTAATCAAAATTGTAGTTCCCCAGGGCGCAGAGGGATTGAGCGTGCAGGTTGGCGGGCATACCGATAATTTGACTGGAGTGAGTCCTTTGCTTCGAGATCCGATTATTGTGGTTAAAAAACAATTGTTTGCCGGTGTAAATTACGTACGTAATCTTTATGGTGGCTATATCTATATTAATGCTACCTTTTCTTATCCCAATCCGATAGAATTTAGCATCACAGGAGCATGCGTGGCCCCTGATTTCGAATTGGGCAAGTCAAACGATGCGGCTTGGATTGCACAGGTTAAAGCATCACAGGTACCCTGGTTAGAACTTCGCTGCAGAAGTGTAGTGTATTTGGTGCCGCGAGATCTGATTGTGGAGAAGTTTACTTCATCGCGCGACCCGCTAACCAACCCAACAGCATTGATGACCAAATGGAACGAAATTTTTGATGAACATTATAACGCTTGGATGGGTTTATCGCCCAATGCGGCAGATGTGCGCGACAGAAGCCCACAGGGCCCCTGGAGAGGCACAGTAGATATTCAGATCAGCGGTTTCCCTACGGCTGCGGGGCATTCTGGTTTTCCTTTTATGGGTTTACTAAACTATAATGGTAGCGAGTGGTTTCAAACCTGGGTAAGTTTAAATCAACTTACCACCAATCAGCCTCATCCAAACTGGGGTACTTACCACGAATTTGGACACAACTGCCAGCAAAACACAACATGGAACTGGTCTGCTTTGGGAGAATCGACCAATAACCTCTTCTCTTATAAGGTAGCCAAAGCTTATGGTCAGGATTTCAAAATTCTACACGCACCTAACGAGTGGAACGACATTGCCTTAGCTTATGCTGCCACGCCACCCAGCGCTACCAAAAACTTTGATGTAGACCTCAATGGCGGTAGAGAAAATGGATCATTTGCCCGAACAGTTCCTTTTGTACAACTACTAGAAAAATTTGACTACGGCCTGTTAACCTATATCTATACCAAAGCAAGACATGCACCTCGATTGGCCAATAACGATCAGGACAAAAAGGATAATTTTTATGAGTGGGCCTGCGAATATACCAAAACCGATTTAATCCAGTTCTTCAGTGCCTGGGGTATAACAGTAAGCAACGTTTCGCAAGCAAAAATTAAGGCGGCAAACTACCCAGCGCTTGCAAAAGCGATATGGACCTATAATATTATGACAGGAACAGGAGGAGATGGACCTGTGCCAGTTATTGCGACACCTATTCCAACGACTGTTATTTCAGCAAGTTCTCCGGCTCAGGAAGGATCTTTGGCCAATTTGGTTGATAATAATACCGCAACTATTTATCATTCAAAGTATTCATCACCTACCCCTGCAGAAAGTTTTCCTTTTACCATTATCGAGAGTACTGGCGCTGCTGCTGCACCTGTTAAAGGGATTAGTTTTGTGCAAAGGATTGGTACATCTAATGGCTATGTAAGAAATGTTGAAATTTATACCAGTCCAGATAATGTGACCTATACACTTGCGGGCTCTACAACGGTACCACAAAACGAAACGCGGTATAATTATGCATTTCCTGGAGGAACAATCACCACCAGGTATGTAAAAGTAATTGTAAGAACAGGAGCAAGTACTTCATTTATGTCCTTATCAGAACTTACACTATTTAAATAAGCCCTAAAAATATATTAACATGATTTATTTTTTAAATAAAAAACAGATTTTCTTGGCACTGTCCTTAGCTGTCATGTCGATTGCTGGCTGTAAGAAATATCCTAACCCACCATCTTTTAACGAAGAACTTGATAATTCTGTTACACCTTCAAGAAAAGTAATTGTAATTAGTATTGATGGCGTTACGGGCTCAGAATTAAAAACCATTGCGCCACCAACCATTATGGCATTGTTGCCTACCAGTAAATATTCTTTTGCTACCTTTAAATCGGCGGTGGCAACTGATGCCGCTACTTGGACATCGATGCTTACAGGTGTACCTTATACCAAACACCTTGTGTCTACAGATGATTTTCAGCCTACAACTGATCCAAATTCAGGAGAGCACGATGCAGTACCTATCAGAAGAAATGTTTTAGATTACATTATGAGCGGTATCGGTACTAAAACAGCTTTTGTAAGCCCTTGGGCCAACTTACGCAATTATGTGAAGGTTGCGGATTACAGGCCCATCGTAAATACCGATCAGGCCGCTAAGGATTCAACCATTGCGCTGTTGGGCAAGTACGAAGGAATCGGCGCCACAGTGGTTAACTTTAGAGAAGTTGAAGCTGCAGGCGCAAATGGTGGTTATTTAGCCACTAATGATGTTTATAAAAACGCCATATTGAAGGCAGATGGTTATATAGATGAAATTATCAAAGCCATTAAAGCACGCAAAACATACGCGAATGAAGAATGGCTGTTCATAATTACTTCCAATCATGGCGGAAGCAGTGAAAATCCGACCAATGGTTTTCTGGTTGTAAATAACCCGGCATTAAAATCATTTGAGTTAAAAAAAATTGGCTACAACTCTGTCCTGTTTACGGGCACAAGCGTATTTGCACAAGTTGCCCAAGATAATGGTTTATATAATGCGGGGAACGATAAAGATTTTACTGTACAAGCCCAGGTTAAGATAATTAAAGGGGGCACAGGATATGTTGGTTTTCTCTCAAA
This sequence comes from Pedobacter ghigonis, assembly GCF_903166585.1. Taxonomy (GTDB): domain Bacteria; phylum Bacteroidota; class Bacteroidia; order Sphingobacteriales; family Sphingobacteriaceae; genus Pedobacter; species Pedobacter ghigonis. The sequence goes on along the minus strand of NZ_CAESCM010000001.1, from coordinate 354,359 downwards.
AGGCACAGGCTATAAAGATGCCACAAAAAATCCAAGTGGAGGCACAGGCTGGACATTTGGTACCTGGGCGAGCCAATGGAGGCCTTATTACAGTGGTACATGGTTTCAAGGTGATCAGGGGCGGTTGACTGATGTAGCCTGGCATACCCTTACCATGACGGTTAAAAGGGTTAATGCTACAACCAGGACGGCAATATGTTATTATGATGGAGTTAAAGCTGCAACAGAAGCCAATTGGAATGCCCAGACACTTACATCCACTGATCCATTAAGAGTGGGATTTAAATATTGCGGATCAGGTGATCCGATGGATTATTATGTCGCGAATCTAGCCTATTTCCAGACTGCTTTGGACGCTCCAACAATTCAGGCGAATCTAAATCTTAAAGATATTACCAAACATCCTAATTATAATAGCTTAATTGGTTTTTGGAAAATGGACGAGGGGGCAGAAGGTACACTGCAAAATACCGCCCAGGTTGGATATAACATGAATTTATCGGGTAACTATGTCTGGAATGCATTGGGTGCAGATGCACCATCGCAATCAACCTTCGAGGGTACAACCGGTTATTCTTTGGCACCAGCGGTTGCCGATATTGGTGCATTAATGATGTATTGGACAAAAACCAAAATCGATCCGGTATTTGATATCACCGGAAAACCATTTATAAAAGATTTCGAAAAAGAGTTTTTAAAATAATAAAAACTCACTACGCAAAACATCTGCCTGCGATTTAGAAGGCGGGTGTTTTTGCTGCATCCCAATGGAGATTATGGGCTATTTGAATTGGTAGTTAAAGCATGACGTATTTCTTCTGCCACAGTAGCAGTTAAGCCAGAAAAATGCAAATATTTAATAAGAACAGGTCGATAAGTGATGATGGTAAATAAAATAACTTACAAGGAGTATTTGGAGGCACTTGAAAGGGTGAAGGCCTTTCATAAGCAGCTAAATAATGAAGTGTTAAATGCAAGGAAGGATTTAATAACGCTCAAAAACTCGCCAGTAGAGGAAACCATTTTTAGCCTTATTGAAGGGAAAGCAAATAACAGGATAATTTTTGCACTCAGGTCTTTTTTGGAATCTGAAGTTTGTTATCAAAAGATACCGTTCGCCTCGGCCGCTGATGTTCCGGTTGTGTTTTTTATCGAAAAGTATACCTTAAGCCAATTGCGGGGAATTAGGGGCTTAGGACGCAATAGCCTTATTCTGATCAATGAGATATTGGTGCATGCCGGACATAATACAATGAGGTAGTCGCACCGAACAGACAGCTGAAAGGCGGTGGGAAATAAAAATTCAATAGTATAATTTATAATGAAAGTTTTACCTTTTACCATTTTATATCCAAACGAGAAGAGTATTATCGCAGAACGTATTTTGGATACTCATTTTTACCCACACCTGCACCGGCACGATGAACTTCAGATGACCTGGATTGTAAGGGGGAAGGGGATCGTAATTTCGGGAAACAACCTGCATGATTTCTGTCCGGGCGACATTTTTATGTTCGGATCCAACATTCCCCATTTATTAAGGGGCAACACAGACGAGGCTGGCACGGCCAGCAATGAAATTGAAGCTTATACCATTTATTTCAATTTGAAAGCAGGCATTGGAGCGATACTGAATCTCCCGGAAATGAGATCGGCCAATAGAATTTTTGAAGATTATAAAAGTGGGTTCAAGCTTAACGGCAAGCCAGCTGCGAAAATCGCCAAAATAATGGCGCACATTTACCAGGCGGAGCATGATCAGGTACTTTTAGGCTTTATCGCATTAGTCAAAGAACTTCAAAAAATTGGAAAAGTACAGCCACTTTGCCCGTTTGATTATGCGCCACAGATGACTGAAAATGAAGGGCAGCGGTTGGGTAATGTGATTAATTTTATCATGGAGCATTACCATAGGCCAATTAGTTTGGAAGAGGCTTCCAGTCAGGTATTTATGACGCCGGGGGCTTTCTGTCGTTATTTTAAAAAGCATACCGGCCGCAACTTAGTTTCTTTCGTTAACGAGGTGCGCATTAACGAAGCATGTAAGCACCTCACTGTCGGCAATGGCACAGACTCTATCGGAGAGTTGTCCTCAAGAATAGGTTTTAACAGCCTTAATAACTTTAACCGGGTATTTAAAAATTTAGTTGGCCTTTCACCACGAAATTACCTCGAACGTTACCGGACTTTAAGCCGTGCATCTTAACTGCATTATATAAGAGCTGGTAATCTGCAGGATTAATCACTTTTCTCAGGCAGAGATTTGCAGGTATTCGTTTTACTGAATTATTAAGAAAATTTTATCACTTACCAAGCGGGGCAAAAAGAACGTTTTAGTATCTATCACATAATTACTCACAATCATTCTATCGATTTCATTGTCACATATAGCGGACATTTGTCACCAAATTTCGTTCACTGTTTCATCCTTTTAAGGCTTTAAATCCAGAGATTAGAAGTATGTGTCCTAATATTCTCTTTAAATCATGACCTCATTTACGGAAACCCATAATGATGTCTTTTTACTTTGTCATACCTTGGCTCATATTAATTAAAATAATAAATATGAATACAATTTTTACAAAATCATAAATATTTGCCGTACTAGTTATTTTATTCGTGATGATGACCAGTTCCTGCAAGAAAGCAGCGCAGGATACCGTAAAACAGCCGGAGCAAGTTCCGGTAGTTTTTTCTTATGAGGGGACCTATGATTATTGCAATATCTCTTATACCGACGCGACCAATCAAACTAAAACGGTAACCAGCAGCATGGGCAAATGGATTTATAAAATCGAGAGAAAAATTTCCTTTGACCTGAAGTTGAACGTCTCATCAATCATTTCAAGCTATCAAGCCATCCAGGCTTATATCCTGAAGGACGAAGAGGTCGTATTCGGAAATCTTGGTTATAACCGCGCGGATCTATCTTACAACACAGTTTCTGGGAATGGCACCTCAAGCTTTGGTCGCTATACTCCCACCACTCCAATCGGCGGGAATGGCACAGGTGGAACCACCGCATCTACCTCTTCAGTTTGCGGGGCAAAAAACAAAACTGGAGGCTATTGCAAGCGGGTGGTTGTCGGAGGTGTCAGGTGCTGGCAGCATAAATAGATTGCCAAGACATTTCTTCAATTACATTTTACTTTAGCAAGGCACCTGCGGGGTATGTTCGCCTGTTGAAGCTCAACCCGCTGTCCACGCCAGCCCCCGCAAAAAAGCATCCACTTACAAGCCGAGGACATTTATATCTAGCCAGGAGAATATACAATCCCCTAACATGAAAATTAGCAATGTGGAGAGTTATCCTGCAGAGCCTCTATCATCAGTAAAGCTCAAAGAAATCAGTCTTCACTCAGGGCCAGGATTATCATATCCTGTTATTGAAACGCTTAAGCGTAATCAAAAAGTGAAACAGCTTGCAAAAAAAGGAGAGTGGGTGAAAGTGAAAGTCCTGTCCTCTGGAACTATAGGTTATTGTAATCTGGCAGGAATAAATTAATGTCATGTCCGAGTAGGGGCCAAGGATTGTAGGGAGATAAATTCATTTTACTTCCCTACAATATTTTTTCCTTAGAAGCTAAATCTGGCCTGATTGATCCCAAATCATTTTATATTTTGGAAATATAACAACTTTCTTTGATCCATCATGGTAAAGGATGTTGTACTATCCATTCCTTCGAGTCGAATATAGTCTGCCCAATTCTCCTCAATTTTTTCGATATCGTCTATAAAAAGTTCATCATAATATCCTATATTTTTCAAGGGGTCGGTATAAGACATAAGCTCTACGTTAACATTATCATAAAAACAAAGCATACCCATGTCCAATTGCTCCGCAATCACTTTGATCATTTCTATATCGGGCATCTTCATATCTTATCAATTTATTGAATTACCATTTAATTTCTGGGAAATCCCTGAATTCCAGTTCATGAATTTCACATCCATGGACCCGGGCGGAATGATTCAAATCTTGAATTATTCGTTTGTTCTCAGGCGACCAACTCGAAAAATAACTGTGCAGCAATTGAGCTATCTTGCGAAACCTTGCTTTCCCACCTGGCATGGATACAAAATCTATATGCAGTGTTTGGTAAATAATAAAAGTCATTTCGCCTCCAGTGCTCAGGCCACGACCGAAGAGCGGCACAATATCAGCAGCGCCCACCGCATCATATTTTAGCAAAGCCTGCTCAGTAACATATTCCAGCATGTAAAGATTGGCCTGGTTCTTTCGGTCAGTCATTATAAAGCCAGCATTTTCTCGAAGCGTATTTATAAAAATCAGTAAATCGGTCCACACTAACTGAAAACCATAGTAATGATGAGATTGTTCATCGTCAAAAGAGACCTGTTGGATAAGCCGTGTGCCCTGGAAGGCATGTCTAAGCTCATAAGCAAAATTCAAAAGCAACATATGCGCCCCTTTTTGATAAATATTACCTTCATCCAGAGCATCAGCAACATGATGCACGGTATCATAGAGACTGTTCAAATCTCCATAATCTCCGTAGATAGAGATTCCTGTTCCGTTTTTTGTCGGCGTAGCTTGTAACATATTTGCTAATATTAATAATTTCTCCCCCTAAATTAGGGAATCTCGGGAAAGCTCTTATAAACAATTCCACTTTCCAAAAAAACAGGTTAAAATGTTTTTTACCATCTGCCTTCGGAATTTTATTTGAACCCCAAAAAAGGATCTCCTTTTCCGACACTTATGAGAAATGTTCCGTACTACTGGAAAAGAATAAGTTATGACTAACTGCTGAAGATGAGCAGGATCAGTACATCCTTAAACCCATTTCGGCGACTGGCAGAATGACAATAATAAATACATTTACCCTAATTCTATTACAATTATTAATTATATTTACCCTAATTCTGTGACAGAAAGGCAATTAATTAACCCTAATTCTGTGACGAAATATTCATTAATTAACCCTAATTTTGTAACAACAAGTAGTTTTGGAATTAAAGTTTGTCAAATGTTCGATAGGATAATATTTACAGAGTTAGAAAAATGGATTACCAAATCAAATCGTAAACCATTAGTGATACGAGGCGCTAGACAGGTAGGTAAGACGACCGTTGTTGGGCAATTTTCAAAAAAATTTAAGCAGTACATCTATCTCAATCTCGAGCTTGCTGTTGACAGAAAGCCTTTTGAAGAGTTCACAACGATCGAACTACTCGTGCAGTCTTTGTTTTTTATTAAAAATCAGCCACTTACTCAAAGAAACGATACACTTTTGTTTATTGATGAAATACAGGAAGTGCCTGAGGCCTTAAACATTCTACGTTATTTTTATGAAGACCAACCAGGGATTGCGGTAATAGCCGCAGGTAGTATGCTCGAAACTTTATTTGATAAAAACATTAGCTTTCCGGTCGGAAGAGTGGAATATATGGTTTTAAGACCTGTTTCTTTTCCAGAGTTTTTGAGTGCTATGGATGAGCGGGAAGCGATAAATTATTTACAACAGGTACCCGCACCAACCTTTACACATGATAAACTCATGCAGCTATTTCATACCTATGCACTTATAGGGGGAATGCCGGAAGTTATTAAAGAGTATAGTAAAAACAAAGATCTACTGGAGTTGTCAGCAATCTTCGATTCGTTGATTACGGCATATATGGACGATGTTGAGAAATATGCCGGTACAAATGCACAGGCCTTACATATAGGTCATGCGATAAGGGCATCATTTGGACAGGCCGGTCAGCGTATTAAGTTTGAAGGTTTCGGAAATTCGCCCTACCGGTCCAGGGATATGGGAGAAGCATTAAGAACGCTGGAAAAGGCCCTGTTAATTGAGCTCATTTACCCGTCAAGTGATGTAAAACTGCCTTTGCTGCCAGACTATCGGAAATCTCCAAGGCTTCAGGTGCTGGATACTGGAATGCTTAATTATTTTGCTGGTATACAGACAGAGATTTTAGGAACTGATGATTTAAATAAAGTCTATCAAGGAACCTTAATTGAGCACTTGGTTGGTCAAGAGTTATTAGCCACACAGTTTAAATCTTTAAGTGCACTCCATTTTTGGGTACGGGAGAAGACTACTTCAAGTGCGGAGGTGGACTACGTTGTACCTTTTGAAGGGCAACTAATTCCGGTAGAAGTGAAATCAGGAGCTGAAGGTAAATTAAAATCTTTGCATATGTTTATGGATCTGTCCCCACATAATATGGCCATCCGATTTTATGCAGGCTCGCTGCACATTACTGATGCCATTACCCCCGGCGGCAAGAAATACAAACTATTGAATCTCCCTTATTATCTGGTATCTCAAATCGAGAATTACCTAACCTGGTTCAAAACGCAAATTTAGATTAGCAAGTTTACACGATTTTTTTCAAAAGATTTAAAATAGATTAGTGCATAGCATTTATTATCAAATCTTAGGATCATAGCTGTATATTCGAAAAGTAGTACAGAAAGATTATAATCGAATCCTACGTAAATGGAAAATTTGACTCAAGAACAAATTAATTTGTATAAGTCCCTATTTAAGGGAAGAGAAGATGTTTTCGCATTGCGATGGGAAAAAGAAAACAAAAGCGGATACTCACCAGCTTATTCGTATGACCCATATCTGTATAAAATTCACAAAATGAAAGGTGGAAGTTTTCAGAACTATACAGAAAAAACACATCAAGCGCTAGACAATATCCAGATCGCTAATCATCTAAATGGAAAACAATTTGTTGGAATTTATCCTCTTTTACAAAACAACACATCGTGGTTTATAGCTGCAGATTTTGATGAAAAAAATTGGATAAACGATTGTCGCTTATTTATAATTGAATGCAAAAAAAATAAAATCCCTTGTTACCTTGAGAGATCCAGGTCTGGCAATGGCGGGCATGTATGGATTTTTTTTAACAAGCCTTTCCCTGCTTACAAAGCCCGGAAGATTCTGTTAAAACTTCTTGAAAGCAGTAATGTAGTTTCAATTTTCGATAAAAATGCGAGTTTCGACAGAATGTTTCCAAATCAGGACTACCTTTCTGGAAAAGGGATTGGTAATCTCATCGCCCTACCACTAAATCAAACAATTAGTAGCCAAGGAAATAATTGTTTCATAGATCCCGATACACTACAAAAATATGATGACCAATGGGGCTTTCTAAAAAAGATAGAGCGTATCGACATACAATATTTAGATGATATATACACATCGCTTTTCAATGAAGCGGCTAATGAAAATGCGTCCCCTACAAAATTGACAATCAGCCTTTCTAATGATGTTAAAATCAGTAGAGAAGGCCTGACACCAGCCTTGACAGAGTTTCTAAGGGAATCATTAAATTTTCCGAATACAGAATTTATCATTAGAAAAAATAGCGGTAAGAGCACATTTGGTTTACCCAGATATTTTAGGTTTATCCGAGAAAATGCCAGTGGTTTTTCAGCTCCTAAGGGCTTCATAGGAAAACTTATCAGATTCTGTTTAGAGCAGAAGATTGATTATGATCTTAAAGATCTAAGAACTCTAAGACCTGAAATACTTTTTTCGTTTTACCCAAAACTCCGAGAGTATCAATTCCCAGTTATTGCAGCAGCAGAAAAGAAAAATATTGGAATTATTGTAGCTCCGCCTGCGACAGGAAAAACTGTAATGGGCTTAAAAATAATTGCATCAAAACAGCAACCTGCGCTTATATTGGTACACAGGAAACAATTAGCAGATCAGTGGGCGGAAAGAATCGAAACATTCTTGGGTATACAAAAACAGGACATAGGCACAATTGGCCAGGGCAAAAGAAAAATCGGCACCCACATAACGATCGCAATGATTCAGAGCCTGGTTAAAGAGCTTAAAGGCGAAAATGCAGTTCAAATAAAATCCTCATTCGGGACTATAATTGTAGATGAATGTCATCATATCGCGGCTGAAACCTTCAGTGGCACGATTGGTCAACTTAATTCATATTATCTTTATGGCCTCACGGCTACGCCATTTCGTAAAAATGATAATGGAAACTTAATCTCTGTACATCTTGGGGAAATAATATCGGAAATAGAAAGCAGTAGTGTAAAAAACGAACAATCACCGGAAATAATTATAAGGAATACAGCACTTGATGTACCATATAATGCAAAAACAGATCGTTTTGAAACACTATCAAACATACTGATACATGACAGTTTAAGAAATAATTTAATTATAGAGGATATTACATTACAAATTGGCCGAGGTAAAAAAGTAATTATTCTAACAGAGCGCAAAGAACATATTGAAACTTTGCACCAGCAGCTCAAAAGAAACTTTGAGGTCATCACACTTAGTGGGGATGACTCAGAAGCTAACCGGAAAATGAAATGGGGAGCTTTAAATTCCGGAAATTATCAAGCCCTTATTACCACTGGTCAATTTTTTGGAGAGGGTTCAGATCTGAGCAACGCACAATGTCTGTTCCTTGTATATCCATTCTCATTTGAAGGCAAATTAGTGCAGTATATTGGAAGAGTTCAAAGATCTGAAATTAAACCAATTATCTATGACTACAGAGATATAAAGATTGAATATCTAAATCGAATGTTTCTTAAAAGAAATGTCTACTACAGAAAATTAGAAAAAACACTAACTCTATTTGATGATTTTGATGAGCAGAAAGAATTACCGAAATCACAGCAAGAATCAATTATAGAAAAATCAATAAATATTCCCATTGAAAAGCTTGATTTCCTATATGGAGCAGTTTCTTTTGATATATCAGTGAAAGATTATGGAATGGAAATCAATTTTGATATTGAAAATTTGACGATAAGGCCGGAATTTGAGGTTTTGAAACCATACTTTGAAAAATTTTTAAAATCAAAGTCGGTTAGAGCCGAAATTTCTTTAGTCTTAAGAAGTGGCAATATCATAGCTAAATCGGCTAGGTCGGAAGATATAAATAAATTAAGCAGGGAAATTATTGAGGCGGCCAGATTCCGGTATGTAGAAAATACTTTGTTTAAGCGAAATTCAGGATATAAGATAGATGCCACTCAAAATGGGGGAGCAATTTCTGAGGGCAATAATTTGCCTTATGAATCCGGCGAGGAGTTACTTAATGATGTTTTGAATAAAGGAAATTACAGGCACCAAAGACAATTGAGGTATTTGGCTGAATTCCATGCCACTCATATATTAAAAGTTAGATTTGTCTTAAGTCCATTCGCATTCTTGTTTCTCTTGGATGGGAAAGATCACTTCCATATGATAATGGAAACATTAGACAGTGAAGAAGCAACATATATTTGGCGTATCAATAAAAGTGTTGGTGATTTAAAAATCGAACTTGAACGAATAAATGAGTATGTCAGAGTAATAAGAAATCAAGGTAGGCTAGCTTACTTAACTTCTGCGCCATCAAACTTCAGCCGCATCCTACATGACTATTCAGATGAGCGGAAAGGATTTGTAATCTGGAAAGACACTCTTGAAGAACAGATAATTTGATTATTCTCGGAGACAATAGCTCATACCCCAAATACAAATATTTTCTGCCGCAAAACTAAGCAAATCTTTAAAATCTAGTCCAGAATCTCGAGAAGTTTAGCTGAACTAAAATTAGTATGCTCCCCTGATCTTACATAACCAAGTTGATTGGTTGACATTATTGTTTTACCAATTTTAAAAGGCAAAGTGTTTTGGTGATGATGTCCATATATCCAATAAAGAGGATTATGTTTTTCTATCATCTCAGTTAATTCTACAGCAAATGCTTCATTCAGTATACTTCCCAAAAACCTGGAAGGATAGTTCATTAAAGTTGGTACATGATGAGTAACTACAATCTTTTGCTGTCCATTTTCATTTGATATTTCATCCTGAATAAAGTCTAAACTTTCCTGATGTAGTTTATTGTAATCAGCTGGCCTGAAAACTTGCCCATTATTCCGGATCACGTAAAAATCGGACATTCCATCAAATATCTGTCTCTCATTTGGAGGACTAATGTGAGACCACATTGTTGAAAAGATTAAATCGTAATCTGTAGCTTTGATCGTAATGTTGTTGACCAGTTGAACATTATTTTTGATCTGCTCTAGATGGGCCCCAGAACATCTGGCGATATCACCGTAATAGGTGTTTGGGCATCACTGCGCATTAAACTACGCTAATGGTGATCAACAGGCTTAACCGCAACAATATTAAAAGCCCTATCCTTGTCGGATATGAAAATATATTTAGAAGAGTCTTCAGAAGAAAAATAATTCTGAGCGGTTGCAAGCGGTATCGGCTTGTCTCTCCTTTGTGGGCAATTCCTTCAGGGTTTGATACTGCTTATTTGCTAGGCGAATCAAGGGGCTACATTCAGCTTTATTTTGAATGCAGTTATGTCTCTTAAATTCTTTTTTACCTTGAAGATGGGGCCTAGAACGTTTACACACATGCTTCTGGCATTTAAACTATTACTCTTTTTCATTGCAAGCTGATGCGCTGTTTCATGCAGGCTAGCCGTACTGGTTTTTACCAGGCAATCCTATCTGGCTGTTCGTCAACCTAGCTTTATGGATTAAAGACATTTGAGCCCGTTTTTCCCTTGCGGTTCATTCAGCTATTACTTACTTTAGCTGAAAAAGATCATGGCCTATAAGACCTTTGATATACGGGGAAATGAAATTGTACAGCACGACTTGCAAGACAAAGGGGATTGGTGTGAAAAGGGGGCGAGCTTTGAGGAAGTATTCGTCAGGCGCTACCCACACCTTGAACTTATAATCAACCCTGAGAAGCAATATAATATTTACGCGCCGGATCTTTCTTACAAGGAAAGTGGCTTGTATGCTGATCTTAAAACACAGAATACCCCATTTTTCCTTTCTGGTGCCAAGTATGGGATCAATCCCCAGTACGCAGTTACCTTTAATGAAAAGGACTTTTTGCGCTACCGGGAAAATTATCCCGGCATAGATATCTATTTTTGGGTCGATTGGCAAGCAATCAGGTTCGTAGGGCCAAGGGAAATATTGGTACAGCCTATGGTTGGCGTTTGGCACCTAAAATATGATGATATGCTTAAAGCTGTAGCTTCGGCGCCGCTACATGCCTATACCCAACGGGTGGGGGATCAAAAGGGAAATGCTAAGGGAAGTTTTGTGTTGGATCTTAAAGGCGGGGCTTTCACCCGGATTGCCTAACTGAAAAAGTAAAAAAATGGCTGGCTATTTCCAGCAGATTATTGATTGTCCCTGCGCCAACACACTATAAAGGAATAATGTGGAAAACTAATTTTTTTAGTATATTCGCAATTTCAGATATGTTTCTATTTTTGTAACCATGTATAAGGTTGTGTAATATGGTTATAAAGGACAAGTACTCCCTAGAGGAGGTTGCTTCGATACTCTCCAGAAGCAAAGAAACCTTAAGAAGGTGGGACCGGGCAGAAAAGCTAAGCGCCCACCGTGACCCCATGAGCAATTACCGATACTATACCCTAGACCAACTCCAACAGTTCGAAGAATTCCAGAATATGCCCAAAAACAAAACCCTAGACCAGAGGATATCATTACCTAAAGCTGACAACCAATATAGTGTACTTGAGCTCTTTGCCGGCGCCGGCGGGCTGGCCATAGGCATGGAGAAGGCGGGGCTAAAATGCCTTGCCTTGAATGAAATTGATAAATACGCAGTTAAGACTTTACAGGCAAACAGGCCGGAATGGAATGTCATTCCCGGCGATATACGGGATATTTCCTTTAAGGAATACAAGGATAGGGTTGATGTGGTGACAGGCGGCTTTCCCTGCCAAGCCTTTAGCTATGCTGGAAAACGGTTCGGGTTTGATGACGCCAGGGGAACCCTTTTCTATGAGTTCGCAAGGACGGTACAGGAAACCAACCCAAAGATCTGTATCGGGGAGAATGTGAAAGGTCTGTTGAACCACGATTCGGGACGTACGCTTAAGACAATGATTGCCATTTTGGATGAGATCGGTTATAGGGTTATTGACCCAAAAGTATTGCGTGCAATCTTTTACAATGTCCCACAAAAGCGGGAACGGCTGATATTGGTTGGGGTGAGGAAAGATATTGACATCGATTTCAATTACCCCCTGGCCAGTAAAAAAGTATTCACCCTCCGTGATGCCCTAAAGGCAGGGACACTGTTTGAGACGGACGTACCGCATTCTGCCGGGACGAAATACCCTGCATCAAAAAAAGATGTTTTGGACCTTGTACCCCCAGGCGGGTACTGGCGGGATCTTCCCTTGAACATCCAGAAGCAGTATATGCAAAAAAGCTTTTATCTTGGCGGTGGAAAGACTGGCATGGCCAGGAGGATCAGCTGGGACGAGCCATCGCTTACCCTAACTTGCAGTCCTGCACAGAAACAGACCGAAAGGTGCCATCCTGACCACACCCGGCCTTTTACTGTAAGGGAATACGCCAGGATACAGACTTTTCCAGACGAATGGGAATTTCAGGGGCCAGTCTCTGCACAGTACAAACAGATAGGCAATGCAGTGCCAGTCAACTTGGCAGCAGCGATAGGGGGCTCAATTGTTGAATTCCTGAACTCCTATTATGCCCAGGCCGAGAAACTTAAAAGTGCCTGATAGCCACAAAGGCAGGCGGTTAAAATACTGCATCAAAGCTTATCAAAGCCATTGTAATATCCGAAATTATCAAAAGTGATTTGATCCAGGATGCTGCGGTGGCTTTTTTCAATCTCCTTGTTGATCTCTGAAAGTGCAGAATTCTTTGCCTGCTCCTCTGCTTTGGGGATCTTGGCCAGATAGGCATCTGTAGCCTTTGGCAAGGCAAGGTATAGCTTTGCCAATGCATCATCCTCACCAGTTAAAAGGGCGTAGAACCGGTCGCCGGAAATCTTGTTTACCCTGCTATGGCTATACTCTTTCCCATTTATGATGCCTGCCCATTTGGAATCAAAACTGTCAGTCGCCAGGATTTGAACCCAGTAGCAGGTAGATTTCTTGAAATTGTCCGCATATTTGGCCAGCTTCTGGAAAAGGGCTTCCGCGGCACTGCTGTTCATTGTATTGTGCTTGTTTTTGATATCGGCGAAAAGAGTGTCGTTTGTGGCTTTGATGTCGAAGCCGCTAAGCTTCCCAATCTCAAACCCCTCAATTCCCCCTAGTATCTGCTCGTGGAAAGTCCCTATGGAATTATTGATTGATTTATCGATTTGGCGGAGGATCTCCGATTCGATCAAAGCCTCCTCATCGATTTCATTGAACTTGGTATCAAAGGTTAGTTTAATGGTATCTACCTTATTTTTATAAAAGTCCTTTTTATTTACGTTGTTTTTGGCGCGGAGGTAAGAGCTGTGGAGATTTGCGATACATTTCAAAAAGTGTTCATCAGAAATGTAATTTAGATATTTGTTGGCCATTCTGTTTTTCTTCAAAAATAACAAAATCTTCAATATTTGTTATTTGAAATAAATACTGTACCCTGAGGTGTTTACTGAGGTGGTGCAACTGAAAAGAAAACAGTGATTGATTGCATGGTAGTTTAATTTAAACAAAATCGGATAGCGTCGATATGCAAAAGGGTAGCGTAATTTCGAAAGAAAGAAATACCGGTGGCATTGCAATTGAAAAAAATGTACTTAGGGGACTATTTCAATTTCATTGATTTGAAACGAAGTTTTAACTTATCTATTTTTCACCTAAATTGGTTTAGATTTTGAGGTACTTTAAGTTCTATAATTCCTTTGATAAACTGTTGTCTTTGCGCAAGAGGTGTTTTACCTCTAGAAAAACTTGTATAATGATCGTAACTTAAATTGTCTGTAATAATATCAGCTCCCCCATCATGAGCAATTTCTTTTGCAAGATGTGTCATGTAAAGGAACGCGAGGTTTTCGGTTAACAAAATCCCATCCTGCGTACGCATACCGATTTTTTGCTCTTCGCAATATGCTATCCATGAGTAGGAAAATTTTCCTTCATATATTTCGTAATTCCATGTGTTAGGATTTCTCCAATCCCTTAATACATTTGGTTTGTTAAATAATCCACTGAATTGATACGGTTTTTGTAAAAACTTTTCAGTTTCTGTAATGGCGTTCAGTGTTGCACGATAACCTTGACTGTCAGTTGGAGAAAATAACTCCACAAGGTTTGTTTCATTTTGTAATCTAAGGTAATCATCACTTATTAAATGCATATGGTTGTATGGAACAATACTTTCCAAGCGATCTAAATACAGGATAGCGAATTTTAGCCAATTGGTTGTAGGGGGCTCAAAATTAGGATAGTAGATTAGCTTCTTCATAATATAAAAATAGAAGAAAAAACGTTAAGAAGGGTAATCAGTGTAATACTGTAAACACAGTGAAAATTTTGTAATTTTGTAATTTTGTAATAACTTGCCATATCTATAATTAAATGGGCTCAGAGAAAAATACATCCGCAAATACTGTTGCGGCAAATAATACTATTAAAGCCGTTGATTTTTTCTGCTCTGGCGGTGGCATGAGCTACGGTATGCAGCAAGCAGGAATAGAAATTTTAGCAGGCATAGATTTTGATCAAAATTGCGAGGCAACGTATAAAGCAAATATCAAAGATGCTGAATTTATTCATGCTAATGTATTTGATTTAGAAGCCGAAGACCTTCAAAAAAAGCTTTCTTTAAAGAAAAACGATGACAATTTATTATTAATTGGCTGTAGTCCATGCCAATTTTGGTCGATTATAAATACAACGAAGGAAAAATCAGCACAGTCTAAAAACTTATTAAAAGAGTTCCATCGTTTTGTTACTTACTTCAATCCTGGCTATGTAGTAGTAGAAAACGTTCCTGGAGTTTTAAAGAAAAAGGAAGAAAGCGGATTAAATGAGTTTGTTACATGGCTTGAAGACAAAGATTACAAAGTTCATTTTAAAGTTCATGAGGTTAGCAGTTATGGCGTACCACAACATCGAAAAAGATTTACTTTAATCGCAAATAGAATAACAGGAATAGAATTAGAGCCCGTAATATCACAAAGCAAGAAAGTTACCGTTAGAGATGTTTTAGGTGAGCAAAACGGATTTCCAAAAATAAAACAAGGACATAAAGATGAGACCGACTTTATACATAGCGCTGCAGGTTTAAATGCCCTTAACTTAGAAAGGCTCAGTTTGACGCCTCAAAATGGCGGTACTAGGTTAGCTTACGTTTATGATGAAAGATTGGCTCCTCCCTGTCATTACGGCAAAATAGACGGATTCAAAGATATTTATGGGCGTATGTGGTGGGACAAGCCAGCACCTACTATTACAACGAAATTTTTTAGCTTTTCGAATGGGAGATTCGCACACCCGGAGGAAGATAGAGCGATCTCTCTAAGAGAGGGTGCAGTTTTACAATCTTTCCCCTTGCATTATAAATTTAAAGGAACTAGTATTGCAGGTATTGCCAGGATGATTGGCAATGCAGTACCTCCTAAATATGCCGAAGCGGTAGGCAAGGCAATTATACAAAATCATCAGAATGGCACAATTCAGGACTAAAGCAAGGGCCGTAGATTTATTAGGAAAAGGTCAAATTGCTGATCTTCCCACAGCGATTACTGAGCTGTGGAAAAATGGATTTGATGCATATGCAGATAATTTAACTGCAGAGCTTTATTTGCCTGGATATCAAAATTTAAATAGCCCTATTTTTCTGATCACGGATGATGGTAAGGGGATGTCAAATAAAGACATCTTTGATAAGTGGCTGGTGCTCGGTACGGATTCTAAAAGTCGTACAAAAGATATAGATGTGGAAGGTATAGATACCCTTTGGAAAAAACCGCGGATAAAAGCGGGCGAAAAAGGAATTGGAAGGTTGTCTGTTGCTTTTCTTGGTTCTCCCATGTTGATGCTTACCAAGAAGCTTGGACACAAACTTCAAATTATGTACTTTGACTGGCGTCTTTTAGAGAACTATAATCTCTTTCTGGATGACATCCAAATTCCAGTTGTAGAAATTAGTAGTATCGATGATATACGGAATAGTTTTGAAATTCTTAAAAAGGAATTTCTCTCAAATTTCAAAAGAGTTAAAGACGTTGCTGGGAATCAAGTATGGGAGGAGTCTCAAATTCCTCTTCGAGACCTAATAATTACCACTACAACCGCAGTTGAACTTCCTAATTTCTTTGAAAATGAAATTGTTAATAGCTTAATTGACGTTCTCGATGACCATGGTACAAAATTTATAATATTTAAGCCGGAAGAACAAATACTGAATCTCATAAGTGCAGAAGACAATAATGATAATGAATTTGTTAGAAGTAGTTTAGCAGGATTTATAAATCAGTTTAAAGATAAAAAAGATAGACTACCTATTAATTCATCATTTCCAATTCACAGAGAAATTGGAAATGATTCAGATTTTCTCAATCAAGCGGGGAATTTTTTTAGCCCAGCAGACTATGACTTAGCTGATATTGTAATTGAAGGTGAATTTGATGGTTTGGGGTCTTTTAAAGGGGATCTAAAGATATATGGGGAGAAAATCCAATACCAATTTAATAATTCTCGAAAAAAGGATAAAAGAAGCGATTATGGTGCTTTCCCAATTAAACTCGGCTACTCTCCAGGTAATTTTAGTGAAACGAAATTAGAACGCAAACTTTATGATAATATTAATCAAAAAATTGAACGATATGGTGCTCTTTACCTTTATAGAGATGGTTTTAGAGTCTTACCATATGGGCGAACGGAATATGATTTTTTAGAATTTGAAAAACGCCGTTCAATGCGTGCTGGTACATATTTCTTCAGTCATAGGCGCATGTTTGGATACATTGAGTTGGCTAGGAACCGAAATGAAAATTTGAAAGATAAGTCAAGTCGAGAAGGGTTGATCAATAATGCGCCATATAGAGCATTCAAAGGGGACTTAGAAGCATTTTTTATAGATCTTTCTAAAGAATTTTTTGGTTCCGAAGCGAAACAAGGGATCTTTTTAGACAAGAAAAAAGATTTAAAAGATCAGTCTAACGCATTGAAAAAAGATAAGATTAGAGAGACAGAAGCGAAAAAAGCGTTCACAAGAAGCTTAAAAGAATATCCCGTAAACTTTAAGAAATATCAGGAAAACTACAAACGTTTGCTGAACGAGTTAAATATCAAATTAAATAAATCGAAAATAATCTATCAGGAGCTCGAAGAAATCCTGGAACAAATTCAAACCCTTGACATAGAATTTAAAAATTTTATACCTAAACCATCAAAAGCCTACCAACCTACAGAACTTCAACTTGATAGATTGTATCAATATGAAAATGAAGTTGAAGAATTTAATAATACTATACAAAAAGAAAGCAAACAGCTAATTGATAGGGTTCACACTGAACTTCAAATTAAAGAACTAAAATTAGAGTTTACTAGGCAGTATACAAGGTATCAAGCCGAATTAGAAAGTGTCCTGTATAAAAATAAAAAAAACCTTGACGATAAATTTAGAGAAATATTGACCGAATTCGACTATCGATCAAATTCAATATTGGAAGATTTGAAGTTTACC
Source organism: Pedobacter ghigonis (assembly GCF_903166585.1). Taxonomy (GTDB): domain Bacteria; phylum Bacteroidota; class Bacteroidia; order Sphingobacteriales; family Sphingobacteriaceae; genus Pedobacter; species Pedobacter ghigonis. The sequence goes on along the minus strand of NZ_CAESCM010000001.1, from coordinate 336,883 downwards.
AAGGATGATCTAGAGGCATCGATTGACACAAAAGATGATATTATAACAAGTTCATCTAGCATTCAAAATAAATTTGGACAACTTTCAGAACTTATAAGTTCTGAAATTAGTCCTTTGGTTGAACACGTCCAAAAGTTATCTTTTGAAATTGATGAAGAATTGGTACAAGGAGCATATCGAGCTGAATATGAAAATATTAAATATCAATGGGAGCAGACTAGGGATGCCGCTCAACTCGGAATTGCAGTGGAAATTATTGATCATGAGTTTAATGTTCTGTACTCTCAAATTAATTCTGTGATTGAAAAATTAGAGGGAGGTTTACCTCAAAGTATCTCACCGCTCTTTAATAACCTTAAAAAATCGTTCAAAAGCTTGGAAGATAAATATGGTCTATTGTCTCCTTTGTATCGAATTTCTGGTAGTAGTGCAAAAACAATTACTTGTAAGTCCATCTTCCAATATCTTGAAGATTTCTTCGAAAGAAAAATCAAAGAAGAGGGAATTAGGTTTTCTGCATCAAAGAATTTTCTTTCTCACATCCTCGAAATTAAAGAACCAGTCGTTCACACCGTATTTATCAATTTAGTTAATAATGCAATTTATTGGCTAAGAAGCGTAGAGAATAAAGAAATATATTTTGATTATCTAAAAGCTACTGGCGAAATTCTAATTATGAACTCTGGTCTGAAAATAGAAAACCATAGACTTACTAAAATTTTTGAGCTCTTTTATTCTAACCGGCCCGGCGGTCGAGGAATTGGTCTCTATCTTTCTAAGCAAAGTCTCGCAGATAGCTATTTTGAAATCTATGCAACTAATGAATCTCGATACAATAGGCTTGAAGGAGCCTGCTTTGTAATTAAACAAATAATCTAAACTAAATGGCCTCTCTTCTATATAATCAGACAGCAAAGAAAATTATCAAAGACTCCATTAAATCAGTGGTTTTTATTGATGAAAAAGCTCTCGAAGCTTATGTACCTATTCCAAATAAACCTACTTTAGAAGAAGATCTTTCTCTAAAATTATTTAGAAAATTCAAAAAATCAGGAGCTTCTCTTACAGTTCACAAGTTTTTTAAAGATGATTTATCAAAACCTGAATTGATGAAATATCTGTTTGATAATCGCGATTTAGTGCTGCTTGATTGGGAACTAGATGAGGATTACGCCACAGGAAAAAGTTATTCTTTGAGATTGTTAGCAGATGTTGTAGCTTCAGCCCACCTTCATTTCTGCGCTATCTATACTGCCACGACTAAAGAAAGTGATGTTTTTGATAATATTGTGTCTTTTTTTTTCGGAAAAAACACTACCGATTTTGAACAAATAAGAGTAGATACTGATCCCTATTTATCTGAAATCAGTAAGGTTTTAGACGCTGTTGACATATACAATCCACAAAATAATGCAAGGTTAATACCACAACTAAAAGAAATTGAGGGGTTCATTGGTACTGCAATAAAGTCGACTGGCATAAAGGAACTGACACGTGCTTTAATAGCGATAAAAATTGCAAATAATACAAGCTTCATTACTTCTACAAATAGAAATCATGAACCAGAATTTATTGATAGGCCCAATAAGATAGTCGTCATTAATAACACAATTGTCACTTTAATTAAAAAAGATCACAGAAGAGATCCTAATAGACTTTTAAACCGTTTGTCCACTCAAATTTCAAAATCCAATAATAGTTTTACTCAATTGTTGGGAATTGAAATGCAGAATATTTTTGCTCGAAAAGGTTCTTTCGTTGATTCGAATCTACTGAATATATCACTTAAAACATTTCTTTATCACAGAAGACAAATGATAGGAAAGTCATCAGATTTACCATTTGAATTATTTATTAAAGATTTATTGATTGCACAAGCTAAACTAAACCTACGAGATGAGCGACTGACTATTCTTGAAACGTCATTTCTTGATAAGGTAACGCCTAAGCGCTTGAGTGCGACGATTAATGATATAGCAAAAATTAATACCTTCTACAATGGATCTTCACTGAGAGAGGAGCGAAAAGTGAATTTTGGGGATATTTTCAAAGTTGGCACTGAAGAATATTATATGTGCATTACTCCTTTGTGCGATTGTCTTTACCCTGAGGATAATATTAAAAATAAATATTTTTTTGTCAAAGGAATATCGTTTAAGAATTTGGAAGAGGCTATATCTTTAGGGGATGAAGCATTTATATCATATCTGGATGAAAACACTTGCATTTCTTGGGCGGGGGCACCACCAAAAAGTAGTAAAACTGATAAACATAAACCAATATATGTAAAACCGAACCAACTTTATGTCGCCAAGAGCATTATTATTGGAGGTAAGCTTAACGCTAACGATTTTGTGAAAGGGAAGTCTGTTAATATTGACATGACATACTGTTTTACATTAAGACAACAATATGCTCAAAGAATTGCTAATCATGCATTTTCTCATCCTCTAAGGATTGGGATCGACTTTGTTAAAAAATGAAAACAGTTGAGTCTATACGCATCCTCCTAAGTTTATTTGTTACGATTAAGCAGAATTATGATGCTTTAGGTTTTTATGAAACTTATTTATCTGAAGAAGTTTTAAATCATCCCCAAGTTCCTTCCAGAAAGGAGTATAATGTAGATGAAGCAATAATAGAGTCATTATGGTTTCAAATTATTTTGAAATCCTGTAGTTTTTTGGAGGAATGGGATTCGTTTCTAGCTGTAAAAACTGGTGTCGAAGATCGATATAAAATATTACTGATCAAGAAAGTTGTCGCGCCGGCACGTAAAGAGATAAGCAAATGGAAAGAACTGAAAAAATTCAGGAATGAAGTCATTGCACATAATCTAAGAAATAGCGCTAAATCATTTAGTTTAGACGATATGCATGCTTATAATTGTCCCTATACTTTCGAAGAACTTTATTACCTTGTATCATACTTAGAGAGAATGATAAACGTTCTGGTTGCAAATTTCGATCGCGAAGCTGCAGAGGTTAATTTGCTAGCATTTCAAGCATTCAAAAAGGACCGTAATTATCCGCATGCACGTACTTCCAAAGAGATGGAGAAAAGTTTATCTAAAGTAGACGAATTAATTAGTGAGAACATTTGGGCAATACCTCGACATGACATGATGACGGCTATGTTAAACAAAAAAACGACAAAATTTAATTACTATTTTTTGAATACATTGTTCCTGTGGTAGTTCATATAAAATTCACTTGCTTTCTTCAGCTGAATCTTAATCCCTACGCGCAAATGCAGCGACTCGTAATCCGAAACATAGGGTGAAATTATAATAACTCCATTTTCGTCAAATGAGATTAACCCCTTGTCGAACAATTTATCATAGGTTGGCAATAATAAAAGGCCGTTGTATGCATCTAACTTTTCAACGTTGTTGGATTTTGCCCAGGGTTTTATGTGCGATGCAACAAGTAGAGATGTATCATTGAATCCAGAAATTGCGCAACTGCCCCAAACTTTTATTAAGTCATTTCTGAATTTTCCCTGACCTATCCTGGCTGAAATAAGTATCTCTTTCTCTGTATTATTTAAATTATTTGATAACGCGATGTCCAATATTGCTTTTACATCACCAGCTGATGAGCTACCTGTGCTGTATTCCAGGTAAAGATCAAAAGCTCTGCTATACATATTGTTTCCGGTGTTATTTTTAGTTTTATACGTGGGAATGTTAAAATATAGCTTATGCAAATTATTCAACTCATCGATACTATTAATTGCCCATACATCTTGTGGAATAATTCCATCGGTGATTAAGTTATTTGAAATCGTTTTCATTGCCCCAACATATTTATCGGGTCTTGATATCTGCTTTTGGTTAATCTTTAACCAATTAAGGAAGCCAAGTTCATTAGAAATCCTAGATGCTGATGACAGCGCTGGCGAATGGTTATTCTGCAACGAATATTTAAAAGGCCTATGAGAAGTATTTTGAATAAAGGAAGCCTGCGCACTTCTAATTACCCGTCTAATTTGACTTTCAGAAATAGGGTTACCGGTCTTTTGAAAATGATTTTTTTTACCCAATTCTAGAGCAATTTCCTTTGCGGTAAGAGGCTGTGACTCGGTTAATACTTTAATAATTAGGTTTCTATAATTATCCATATCTAAGTAAGTTGCAGGATTATTTATCATCAGACAGTGTGTATCTTTTCACCAACCAAATAATACAGAGGCTTTGGTCTTTTTCCTAACTCTTTTGTTTCTTAGCTAGTTAATTTCTTTTTTTACTCTGCTTTTCACATATAGGGTTAATAATATATATACACCTGCTACGTAAACTAATGTGATAACATCATAATTTTCCCCTCTCGGTTTGTTTGGGTCGCCAGTTGAAATAAATATAGCTTCTCTAAGCACGCCTCCCAACAAGAAAGCCACTACTACACGAACCCAAGCTTTTTTAAAGTGGTGTATATACATCTTGCATTATTTTTTTACTTTGAAACCTTCAATTTGACTATTACTCCAGTCGCTAGGATATAGCAACTCCCTTATGTCAACTCTAAGAAATTCGGCTATCCTGCTTAAGGTTGTTAATGTAGGCTGTTGTTTATTATGAACCCATCTGGATACAGTTGACTTTTTAACTTCTAAAAATTTAACCAAGTCTTTGTTACCGGCTTTCTTTTCTTTTAAAACTTCCCCAATTCGGTTGATCATAAATAGTGTAAATAAAAGTTGCTTTTATTAAGCAACTTTATTATATTTGTTATTAGTTATTTATAGCGACAAATAGAGTTGGGGGAACCTGGCTTTAACGATGTCTCTCGTGGTAGAAAACCGTCAATTTTCGCATGAGACGATCGTGAGTTCGCCATATCTATTGAGTTTTGCTATCTTCGTGATATCTTATATTCAATAGGGCGGACTTCATGTTAGTCTTTTGCGAGACTTAAGCCTTGGCTTAAGTGGTTCTTGACGGTACCTCTACCAAAAGCGTTGAAGTTCGCCTTATTGGTTTCTTATCAATCGGGTTTATCATTGCTTTTCCGGTACGCATCGTTTTACATAAAAATTAACCGTTTATGAAAACGAAAAAATTAAGCGCCATTAAATTGTTGCACTTCCAGGAAGTGGTACTCAGTTATTCCCTTAAACTCTTATTAAAGAACGTTATTTGTTCTCCATCTTAATGTGCACTAGAATTTCCAAGTAAAAATATAGGCCAAAAGAGCAGAGGCTGGTGTGATGAGAGCACACAAAGTCCTTTTGGATTATTTTAACTTGGTACCAGCCCTTTATTGCTAATTAGGCAAGCACATTACTTCGGTTTTTCGCAATCCCAAGGTAGGTATCTTTTTCCTAATAACAAATACGGTTAACCGTATCTGCATGATTTAATGCGGAAGGGCTGGTTTTTTATCTGCTTTTTCTTACCAATATATTAAAATAATTTGCAGACATGAGCCGGAATAACCTTAGTTCATTTGATCGGCTTTATGCATTAAAGCCCAAAAATCCCACCTGATGATGTGAAAGGGCAGGAATGGCCTTTACGGCTAGTAGAAATAGGTTCTTTAATGATGTTCCTGCCCTTTTTATTTATCTCTATCAACTAACCACTTGGCTTTCGCTATTGTATTCAATCAGTGATGGCCTAACTAACCTTGAGTTTTATGTCTTTGAAAAAAATAACGGAATTTTCCGTAAGGGAATTCCCATTCCCAAACTTTTCATCCTCTTTAGGATTGAAAAATACCGTTTTATGCTTTAGCTTACTGTTTATTGTACTCTTTCAATGTCCGTCCTTTGGTCAGATACGCTCCAAAGAGATTACCATTGGCCAGGCTATCCCGGATGCACTGTGGAATGAGCCACTGAAATTGCGCCTTCCTTCTGGTAAGTTTGAGCAAGTTTCCCTCTCCAAATACCGGGGAAAGCTGATCATCCTGGATTTTTGGGCTAGCTGGTGCTCGACCTGTATCGCTTCTTTTCCTAAGGGGCATGTGCTGCAGCAACAGTTTCCAGACAGTCTTGCTTTAATTCCTGTCTCTGATGAAAAAGAGGAAGGGGCTCTTGCTCTGCTTAATCGCAAGACTTCCGCTTCCTGGGCTGATAAGCTAACTACCCTAATTGGAAAAAATAACCTTTCATCTTATTTCCCTCATCATGGGAATCCGCATTTCGTCTGGATATCGCCTGCAGGCAAGCTCATTACTACCACTACTAAATTTGAGCTTAAGGCGGAAAATATCCGCGCTGCGTATTCTGGAGATAAGCGGTTTAACCCTGCTCCAAATGTTCATCAGGATTTATCTCGTCCCATCTTTTCATCTGACCTGAGACCACTTGACCAGTTATTCTTCAGTTCCTCTTTTTACCGGGGACATATTGCAGGCACCGGCCCCGGGCCACACCCTTATTATTCTGGAAAAATCGTTCGGGGGATCAGGCATGCCAATAGCCCTTTATTTAACCTATATAGCTACGCAGCAAGGCAGCGATACCCCGATATCATCCGCTGCGTAATAGAATCACCCGATTCTGCTACTTTAAAGCTCCCTTTATCTCTTGGGGAGGAAACCTACCGCAAATATTGCGCTACCTATGAACTCTGGATGCCTACTGAAAGGTCTGCCGAGCTCTATTCCATTATGCTGGATGACCTGAACCGATATTCAGGTTACAGTGGCACTTTAGAAAAAAAGGTAACTAGGTGTCTAGTGATAACCAAGGCCAAAGTCGCGAAGCCTTTGAGTAGCAAGTTACCTACTCCACGCTCTGATGCTAAGGGTAGTCTGGTAACCTTTGTGCGTACGCAAAACGGGCAGGGCGGGGTTTCCATGCCCCTAGTTGATGAGACAGGTGGCGAGACAACAGGAGTGGGCAGTTATGGACCACTTGGCAGATCTGCCCTGGAAGCAGTGCTATCCTCTTTGGGTTTGGAGCTGAAGGAAGCGGAGCGGGAAGTGCAGTGGTTTGTCATCCGCAATAGAATTAACAGCAAAAACTAAAAAGATGCATTTATGAATTTAAAATATCAAATATCGTCCCTGATATATATCCTGCTGCCTTGCCTGTCTATTTTTTTTATGGGTAGCCCCAGCATTTGTGTCGCCCAGCAGCGAATTTCTGGTAAAGTGTCTGGCCCTAATGGTGATGGTGTTGCCGCTGTACGCGTCAGGATTGCAGGCGCTTCACCTGGCGTTTCTCTTACAGCAGCTGATGGCAATTTTACCATCAGCTGCGCTGCGGGGGATACGCTTATTTTTAGCCACATTTCTTATCAGCTATTAAAACTTCCAGCTTCCTTATCCATGCAGGTTAGGCTAGTACCACTTGAGCAGCAGCTAGACGAAGTAACAGTTTCTACAGGCTATCAGCGCCTGAGCAGGGAACGCGCCACAGGATCTTTTACATTGATAGCAGAGAAGCAGCTGAATACCCAGGTAAGTACCTCAGTACTCTCCCGGCTGGAAGCAGTTACCAGCGGACTTATGATCGATAGGACTACCAATAGCCAGGGTAATTTTACTATTCGGGGGCTCAGCTCAATATCTGGGCCTAGAAGTCCACTTATAGTATTGGACAATTTTCCTTATGAAGGGGGCCTAAATAATATTAGTCCCAATGATGTGGAAAGCATCACAGTGCTTAAAGATGCAGCAGCAGCATCCATCTGGGGAACCCGGGCCGGAAACGGGGTGATCGTCATCACTACCAAAAAAGGAAAAATGAATTCACCGCTTTCCATTAGTCTGTCCACGATCGCAACGCTGGTAAAGCAGCCAGACTTGTATCAGCTGAAAGTGATTAGCACCCCTGACTATATTAATCAGGAGATACTCCAGTATTCCAGGGGGGCTTACTCCTCTGATATTTCCTCTCCCGAACACCCTGCGCTCAGTCCGGTGGTAGAAATCCTGGCCAGTAGTTTAAGTGAGGCAGAAAAAAGTGCGCAGATCAATGCATTAAAAGGAATCGATGTACGCGATGAATTTAGCCACTACCTTTACCGCAGGGGCATCAACCAGCAGTACGCTTTAAGCCTTGACGGGGGATCAAGCAAGTTCTCCTGGCGCAGCTCGGTAAGTTTTGATGATAATACTGGCGTGCTTTCCGAAAAGTTCCGGCGTACCGCTATGGGCTTTTCAGCACGGGCAATCCTCACTAAAGGTGTAGAATTATCTTTTGGCTTGCGCTATACCCAGAGTTCAACTGGGTCCGGAACCCCAGGTTATGGCGATATTCTCTTCCGTGGAAATGTGCTCTATCCTTATGCCCGCTTTAGGGATGATAACGGAAATGACCTTCCCATCATGCGGGATATTAGCAGTTCTTACCTCTCGCAGCTCGGAGGTGGAAGGCTGCTGGACTGGAAGTATTACCCTTTGCAGGATTATCTTCAGGATACTAGTACCAGCCTGCTTCAGGATATCTTGCCTAATGCCTCTCTAAAGGTTAATCTTTTTAAAGGACTTTCTGCGGAGCTTCGCTACCAGTACGAGCGGCAAAGTCAGACGACTAATCACCTGTCCGCAGTGGAGAGCTATGCTGCCCGTTCCCTGATTAATTCCTTTACGCAGCTTCCTTCCTCAGGCGCTCCAGTACTAAAAGTGCCAATCGGTGGGATTCTATCCCGCAGTGGCTCTGAGCTTGAATCAACAGCGGCAAGAGGTCAGCTAGATTACCAGAACAGTTTTGGGCACTTCTCGCTCTCTGCCATCGCGGGAGCTGAAATCAGAACATTGAGGTCTTCGGCTATGGGAAGCAGGGTTTATGGCTATGATCCATCGAACTTAAGTTCAGTAGCAGTCGATTATACCACCTTTTTTCCTGATCTGGTGACAGGGTTTGAAACCCGCATCCCTCAAGGCGTTTCAGCGTCAGAGAAAATCAACAGGTATATTTCTGGCTTTACCAGCGCTTCCCTAACATTCAAATCCCGCTATACCCTTTCGCTCAGCTCAAGGGCTGATGGATCGAACCTTTTTGGTGCTGCTGTAAAAGACAAATGGAAACCGCTCGCTTCAGCAGGGATTGCCTGGACGATATCTTCGGAGCCATTTTATAAAGGAAACCTTCCAGGATACCTCAAAGTAAGGATGACTTACGGCAAGAGCGGCAATGCAGATCCCAGCCAAACCGCAGTGACTACCATCCGTTATGGATCAGTATCCCCTTATACCGGTAGCGCTTACGCGCAGCCTGATAGGTATTATAATCCTGGGCTAAAGTGGGAAAAGGTTAGTATGCTAAATATTGGGTTAGACTTTTCTGCACTTTCTTCCAGGCTTTCGGGTAGCATCGAATATTACCGCAAAGATGCATCAGACCTTTTTGTTCCTTACCCGATCGACTATACCACTGGGGTATCTACAACAGTGGTGCGCAATGCAGGCAGGATGCGAGGGAATGGGGTAGACTTGGTGCTGCATTCAGCAAATATCAAAGGGACTTTTAACTGGGAAAGTGATTTAAATCTTTCTTATTACAGTGACCGGCTAAAAGCTTATTTTCTTAGCCCCGCATTGATTGATATCAGCAGCGCCAGGGTATCGGGCGTGGTCGGAAAACCCCTTTATGGGATTTATGGTTACAGCTCGGCAGGGTTAGATCCAGTAAATGGAGATCCGCTGGGAATATTAAAGGGAGCCCCCAGCAAAGATTATACAGCCATAACGCAAGGCCTAGGCGAAGATGGCCCAAAATATTTTGGGCCGGCAACACCAGTGTTCTTTGGCTCACTGGGTAATACCTTTTCCTATGGCAATTTTGCATTAAGCGTGCAGCTCACTTTTAAGCTGGGTTATTATTACCGTAGTCCTTCTATCAGCTATTCTTCGCTCAATGGTTATTCTCCCGGGCACTCGGATTTCGCGCTAAGATGGCAGAAGCCTGGTGATGAGCTTAATACCAATGTGCCCTCAGAGATTTATCCCAGCAATACTGCTAGGGATGCATTTTATCTGGGATCAGAAGTGCTGGTCAAAAGAGGTGATCATATCAGGCTAAACTTTATTAACCTGGATTACAGCCTCCCGCTAAGACTGGCAAAAAAAGTAGGATTAGCCAGGGCATCCCTGTTTGCGAATGCAAGTAACCTAGGGCTGATCTGGAAGGCAGGAGATGAAGATCCGGAATATCTTGGAAATTCTTTGCTCAGCTACAACCGTAATTTTTCAATAGGCTTTAGAGCCGGATTTTAAAGTATGCAATGATGAAAACGAGAAAAAATATAACCATAGTGATGGTGGCTATACTAGCCATCACCACTATACCAGGGCTGATGTCCTGTAAAAAGCTGCTGGAGGATAAGCCTGACAGCAGCCTTTCTCTAGTAACAAGCCTGAAAGATATGCAGGCGTTAATGGACTATTACCCAACCGTAAATTTCAGGGAAGCAGGTTCGGGTGAGGCTAGCAGTGATGATTATTTTTTGACCTCCGCCGACTGGTCGGCAAGGACAGAGCAGGAGCGAAGGCTTTACTTATGGGAAGCAGATAATATCTTTGCCCCAGTATCAAATTCATGGCGTGATACCTTTCAGCCGGTATTTCTAGCCAATACTGTGCTCCAGTCACTGGAAGGTAGTAGCAAGGGTACCTTAGGCGCAGGCTATGAAGATATCAAAGGGCAGGCGTTATTTATCCGGGCGAAATGTTACCTTCAGGCTGCAGCCATTTGGTGCCTTGCCTATGACCCCGCTACTGTAGAAAGTACCCTTGGGCTTCCTTTAAGATTAGATCCAGATTATAATACGCCATCGGTTAGATCTAATTTAGCGCAGACTTTTGTTCAGATTGAGGCTGATTTGCTTGAAGCGGCAAGATTGCTGCCTGAAAAACCCTTGCATGTCATGCGGGGATCAAAAGGAGCAGCTTATGGACTGCTCTCCAGGCTATACCTATATATGGGTCGTTACGCCCTAGCAGGGGAATATGCATCAAAGGGACTCGCTATCAATAGCACTTTGATCGATTACAATAGCCTGTCGGCCACTGCCAATTTTCCGTTAGTGCAGTTTAACCCCGAAGTAATCTATGCCAGCCACTTTTCAACGCCGGCGCAGTTAACCCAGGCCAGGGCCAGAATTTCTGATGGCCTGCTATCCCTTTACCCGGCAGAGGATCTCAGGCGTAACATTTTCTTTAAAGCAGGGACATCAGCCACCACCATCTTTAAAGGAAGTTACGAGGGGTCAGCTTCGCTGTTTTGCGGAGTGGCAACAGATGAGCTATTATTGAACTTAGCTGAAGCTAAAGCCAGGGAAGGTAGTGCTTCCGAGGCGCTTACCCTGCTAAATAGTCTTCGTATTAAACGGATCAAAAAAGCAAACTACGTACCCTTAAGTGGCCTCGATGCGTCCGCGGCGCTGGAACAGGTGCTACTTGAGCGAAGGCGCGAACTGGTATTCAGAGGAATCAGGTGGATGGATATTAAGCGACTAAACAGGGAAGGGAGAGCCATTACGCTAAAGCGCACGTTGGATGGGAAAGAATATGTGCTTGCGCCAAATGATCTGCGGTTTGCTTTAGCGATACCAGAAGATGTTATTCGACTCTCAGGTATGCAGCAAAACCCAAGGTGAGCAAGATAAAAAAGAGCTGCCTTGGAGGCAGGCAGCTCTTAAAGTTTAGCTTAAGGATTGATTTCTTTGCGGCTTATTGCTGAATCAGCGATATCCTGGGTAGTAGAGAAACCAGCCAAGTAGGTTTCTAGTTCTGGTCTGGTGTCGATAGACTCATCCACTTCTAAAACACATGGAAGGGGATGGGGATCATCATCACAGCCAGTAGCCGAAGGAGAGCCGACCATACTGTACTGGTTTTCATCAAAAACCAAGCTTTGACTGTTGGCATTATATTTCCAGTAAACAGTAGTGCGTTTTTTTTCAGCAGTTGACTGGTTTGAAATGGTAAAGGCGCTAGCGCCTAAAATAAGTACCATGGCAGCTGCGCCAAGGATACTTTTTGTATTGAAGATATTCATGTTAATGTTCTTTGAATGAAATAAATTGTTGCTTTGTCTTTGAGGCAGACCTGCCGAGAAAGCCTTGGATATAACCTTCTCCTTTAGCTCGCTTACAGGCATCGCCGGAATAATGCAGACCTCAATGGGAACAGCCGCCTGAAGGAGGGAACTTGAGCATCATGTGTAAAGGATTGCATTTTTTGAGATTCCATTAGCTGATTTTGAGGTTAATGGAATAAAGTTCAGTAGGTTTTTATCGCTGGATGATACCCAAATGTTACTAAATGGGAGCGCAGATCGAAAGATGGGCGGATAAAAGTCACCTTTTAAGGATTATCGCCTGATTCTGCTTAAAGTTCTGTTGTCAATCCCGAGGTAACTTGCAATATGCTGTAACTGACTTGATTTTGCGATAGTGGGATATTTGCGGATAAAATCAGCATAGGCCTGACTGGCATTCGTATTTTGGAGCATAAAGCTATGGTAGAGCATTCGCTGGATTTCTGAGCCGTGTAGTAGTTCAATGATGGTGCTGAATTCCCTAAAGTTGTGGTAGAGATTGTAGAAGTGCCTTTGATCAAAGCCTACTATGGTCACTTCATCAATCGCGTGTAAGAACGTAGGCATATCCCGCGCCTTTAAATAATGCGACGGAAAAAGGAATGTTCCGTCAGGGAAAAAACGCAGGGTGTACTCCTTTCGTTCCTCTTCATTCAAGGCAAATAACCTCAGGCTTCCATGCTGGATGAAAAGTAGTGGCTGTTCAATGAAGTTTGCTGTTGATTGGACTAGCCCATTGGGCAAATGCTGCGCTTTAAGGATGTAATCGAGATAGGCCTTAAGACCTGCACTAATGGGATGATAGTTAGAAAGGGTTTCGAAGAATTTTTCTTTTTCCATAACAGTTGTTTTCGGGTAAAGAAAAAGTATTTCGAAGGCTTGTCAAGTGGCGGAGGGGGTAACCCCAGGCAACTACTGCAAGATAATTTTTGGGAGCTTTCTAATCGAAACCTTCACTAAAGAATTCTTCCATAGAAATGCCAAACGCCCGCACAATTTTTACCAGGCTGCTATAGCGCAAATCTTCGCCACGCTCATAGCGGCCGTATTGTGAACGGGGAATTTCATGCTTGTAAGCAAAGTATTCATAGTTGCTATAACCCGCTTTGATCCGCAGAGATTTGATGCGATCCCCGAGCTGTTTTAGCTCTACTGTTCGTTCAACGCTCCGCTTTTCTTTTTCACCTTGTGCCATGGGGTAAAATAAAGCAATGGTAATGTCTAATATTACCACTTAATAGTTACCACTTTTTAGTGTCTTTTGAATATTTTACGTAATTTGAACCACTGCCAGCTGATCCTTTCAGCCCAGCCTTAAATATCCAAAATGATGGAATTAAATAGATCCGAGCAAGAAAATAATTTCCTATCAACCCCAATAGGAGACCTCGCGGTAACCGAGGTCTTTAAGCTTCGCTCAAAACTAATGGGCTTTTCGACTATATCACAGATTCTGGATACTGATATGAAACTGATAACTCAAAAAGAAGATTATTCGGAAAGGTGGTATTTTGAATTGGTTAGCCTACTGGATAGAAATAAGCTCCTGCATTTAATCTAGATGAGCGCTCTATCGCAACAAGGATAGTTTTTTTGGAAGGATGTTTCTTATTTAGCTTGATAATCGAAAAAGATTTTGAATCTTTAGTTACCTGGTTGGAGCCTAGGTGTGGCAGAACAATTTCGTTTAATAGCTTAGTATAACAGTCTTACTAAAAGCCCATAAATAACTTTTATCAACACAATATTCATTTTGCCGAAAAAACGCAGCTATTTGTTTTACTAAACAGGTAATCATTTTACTGATAGGTTAGCGAAATACAACCTCCAATGAGACAACTATAATTTTACCCAAACAAGGCGCCTTAGATAATGATTTTCTAAAACGGAACGCGTTTTACTGACAAAATCATTTTTTTATTCTTTGTAGCGAAGATTATGCGTGTACAGAATATTATGGCTAAAAAAACAGCCGGTAGTGAACAGTTGAAACTCCTCTTATCTCTGAGAGAATTCTTTCTCAGCAAAAAAAGTAAAGAAATTGAGCCGAGAAAAAAAATCAAGTAGGGGCTTAATGTCTTGAAAAATAACGGCTATCCTATTTGGAGCCTCCGTGGGATTCCAGCCTTTTTATAATCACTTCCCTAAGCCGCCCTTCGTTCTCATCGCCCCATCTACCCAAGGTGCCAATGATGGGGATTAGGGTTTTGCCGAATTCAGTGAGGCTGTACTCGACCTTTGGTGGCAATACCGGGTAAATTACTTTGGTTATCAATTCGTGTGCTTCAAGCTCATTTAACTGCACATTCAGAATCCTTCTTGATGCCTCGGGAATTTTACGCTGGAGTTCGCTTGGGCGTTGATACCCTTCATTGATGAACCATAACAGACGAATTTTCCATTTGCCGTACAATACCTCGCCAATCAGATCCAGTCCACAGTTTAGGTTCAAAGGCAGTTTTCTTTCGTACATATCACAAAGATAAGGGTAAGCAACAAAACAGCAATAGGGGATAAATTTATCCCTATCTGATTCGTTTATCCGTACTTGCAGGGGCGAGATGTATGGCTGAAATTTGTCTTAAATAAAAATACGTATGGAAGAGTTTAATTTCAATAACGAGTTATCAGATAAGATAGCACTGGTGACTGGTGGTACAAAAGGAGCTGGCAAAGCCATAGCTGAGCGTCTGCTTAGGGCAGGGGCAACAGTAATCATCAGTGCGAGAAACAGTCCGCAAGAGCAGAACGAGCAACTGCATTTTATTGGCGCGGACCTTAGCACCGTCAATGGTACACAAAAAGTGGTTGAGGAGATTTTGCAGAAATTCGGAAGGTTGGACATTCTAATCAACAACATGGGCAGTTCAGAAACCCCAGGCGGTGGATTTTCAGTCTTGACGGATGCACAATGGGAGTCGACCATCAACGCAAACCTGCTTGCGCCGGTTCGTTTGGACAGGGGATTTTTGCCACAAATGATCGACCGGGGAAATGGGGTCATCATCCATATCGCCAGTATACAGGGCAAACTGCCTTTGTACGATTCAACCTTGCCCTATGCAGCGGCAAAAGCTGGATTAATCAACTACAGTAAAAGCCTTTCCAATGAGGTTTCACCCAAAGGTGTTCGCGTGCTTACCGTTTCGCCCGGATGGATCATGACCCATTCAGCAATCCGGATGATGGAGCGAATTGCTGAAAGCTCAAATGGTACCGTGGAGCAGGCAACCCAAAGCGTGATGGATGCCCTTGGCGGTATACCTTTCGGCAGACCAGCCCATCCCGAAGAGGTTGCAGAACTTGTAGGCTTTTTGGTCTCTCCAAGGGCGGGTTATTTAACAGGAACCGAGTATGTGATTGATGGAGGAACCGTACCAACTATTTAATCATTTCTTAAAAAAAAAATTATGAATTTACCAGACCTTATTGCAGCCTTTGTAGCTGCCCAGAATGCCCAAGAAAGCGCTACCTATGTAGCCTGTTTTACTCCAGAGGCTATTGTTTTTGACGAAGGCCGGAACCATCAGGGAAGGGATCAGATCAGGGCGTGGAAAGAAGAAACAAACCAAAAGTACAATGCCCATTTAGAGCCCATCGGATATTCGGGGTCTGAGGATGCCGGTAAGCTCAACGCTAAAATTTCCGGAACCTTCGAGGGTAGCCCGATAATACTGAATTTCCAGTTCAAATTTACCAATGGCCTGATTAGCTCTTTAAGAATAACGGACTGACGATTTGTAGCCTAATCCCTTATCGCCGGCCTGGGTGCAGTTGATTTGGGGAAACGCCATATTTCTTTTTGAAAATAAAAGAAAAATGGGAGAGGTCTTCAAAACCGACTTCGAGGTAAATCTCGGTCGGTTTTTTCTTTTTCTCAGCCAGGTGATAATAAGCCAGCTCCAATCTTTTCTCGGTCAGCCATTTTTGGGGAGTGGTATTAAACAGTTTTTTAAAGTCTCTATTGAAAGTTGACAGGCTACGGCCTGTCAGGTACCCCAGTTTTTCAAGGGACATGTTGAACATGAAATTACGCTGCATGAAATCAATCAGGTCGATCTTGCCAGGAACGTCGAAGTTGGCAAGCACGCTGTCGACGCTTGGGTCGATGAGCCGCAAGATACTGATCGCCTCCTCAATTTTAAGGGTAGCCAGGTTTTCCGGGAATTCACTTTCCACATCAAAATAGGGGATCAACGAGGCCAGGCAACTTTCCAGTAGCGGGTGGCTACTGAAACGGTAGATTTTCTGCTGAGGTTGTGTTTTTTTGCTATGCTCGATTTTTTCATAGAATTTTTTTAACCGATCAGTGGAGAGGTGCATCACCACGGTTTTATGAGGCAGGCCATTTTTCGGATAGTTGATAATGGTTGCAAGCTGGTTCCTCGGAATCAGGAAAATATCACCTGTTTTAAAAATGAAGGTAGATTCTGCCTGTATAATCTTGGTTTCCCCCGATATGAACCATACCAGCATATGGTCATCAAACATCAGCTCGGATTTGAAGAGCTTGTCCTCATAGCTGGAGAGCTTGATGTCCTTAGTCAGGTATTTGGATATATGTTCCATCGTGATAAAGTTATTGGTTTTTGATTACATTTAGTCAGATACATTGGCCGCCGTCGATCAAATACTCCGAGCCGGTAATAAAGGAAGCATCATCGCTTGCCAGAAAGGTAATCAGTTTGGCTACTTCCCCCACTTCACCGAACCTGGACAATGGAATGGTGCGGATCATTTGTTCTTCCAAGGATTTGCTCAATCCGATTTTATCCATGATCTCGGTTGCAACCGGCCCCGGACTAACCGCATTTACCCTGATTTTACGGGCGGAAAGTTCGAGTGCGGCTATTTTCATTACTGAATTTAAAGCCGCCTTGCTTGCCGCATACACAGAGGCCTGGACTGGGGAGATGTGTGCCGAGGTAGAGGAGAGCAGGATCACCGACGCATTCTCCTTTAAGAGCGGGATGAATTTGCTTAAGGTAAAATAGGCACCCTTGAAATTGACATTCATCACCTGGTCAAAAACAGCTTCCGGCATGTCCTCGATTAGTGAAAATTTGGTAACCTCGGCATTCACAATCAGAATATCGATCTGGCCATAGCGTTCGGTAACTGCCCTTGCCAGCGCATGTATATCAGTTAGGCTTGACTGATCGGCAATCAGCCCGCTTACGCCCAGTTCAGAGGCGGCTTTTTCCACTGCATCTTTTCTTCTGCCGGTGATGATCACCTCTACACCGTTTTCTTTCAACTCTTTGGCAGCGGCATACCCGATGCCACTGTTACCGCCTGTAATCAGGGCAGTTTTAGCTTTTAAGTTTTTCATGGCCTAACGTACATTGAATTCAATGCCTGTCATTTCCTCGGTTAATTTCCATAGTCTCTGGGCATTGCTTTGGTCTAGCGAGTACGCCATCACGCCACTTTGATGCAGTTTAACACCCCTAAGGTTTGAAAGGTCTTCTGGTAGCAGTTCAGCGATATCAGCATCCTCACAGTAAACCCCGCCGATATTGTCCAACAAGGCGCTGGTAGCTACCCATACTGAAGTTGCAGCACCCTGCGGAATAGTCTTCAGGCTCGACAATATTTCCGGGCGCATGTTTCCATCTTCGTCAAAGAAGCCCATCTGTTTGAACAGTTCCATGTCTGCATCCCTTGCCAGTTCAGTTCCTGCGATTGATCCCGGATGTAACGAATAGGCACGTACCTGATGCGCTTTTGCCCGCTTATCGAGTTCGAGGGCAAATAGGATACTGGCTGTTTTTGATTGCCCATAGCCTAGCAATGTCTGGTAATCCCTATGCTCGAAGTTGGGATCCTCGAAATCGAAGGGGGCCATATGATGCCCAAGTGAAGAAACGTTAACTACCCTCGCGCCATTGGCATTTTTTAATGCCCGCCATAACCTTGCCACCAATTGGAACTGTCCAAAGTAATTGGTCGATAGTTGTGATTCGAAACCACGGCTGTCCCGTTGCAAAGGCACCCACATGATTCCAGCATTGTTGACCAATAAATGTAGCGGTCTTCCCGAAGTAAGGAATTTGTCTGCAAATGCATCGATGGAGTCAGCCTCAGCGAGATCCATTTCCTCAATTTCCACATTTGGAATGCCTTCAAGGTTTTTCTTTGCCTTTTCGATATCCCTGGCCGGTACGATTAAGGTTGCACCCGCTGCCGCCAGTATTTTTGTAGTTTCCAGGCCGATGCCGGTGTTGCCCCCGGTTACAATTGCGATCTTTCCTTTAAGGTCAATGCCCTTGATAACTTCCGTTGCTGTAGAGGTAGCCCCAAAACCCGAGCCCAGTGGGCGCTGTAATGCACCTTGATAATTGTTCTTTTCCATTTTTTGTTTTTGATTAAATGTTATAGGACAAATCTAGGGGGTTTGGGAAGGGCTAGTTTTGTTCAGCCTGTCAAATAACTTTGTTTGCAGCGTCAGGTTTTTGGCCGGGGGCTTTTGTTTATGTTCAAGGTTATTGTTATGGGCGTATGCTCCAGGGCAGTTTTCAATAATTATTAAGTTCGTGAAACCAAGAAGATGCCGGTTTGAATTACACGAAGCAAATGCCCCCAGGCAGCAAGGATTTT
Organism: Pedobacter ghigonis; assembly: GCF_903166585.1. Classification (GTDB taxonomy): domain Bacteria; phylum Bacteroidota; class Bacteroidia; order Sphingobacteriales; family Sphingobacteriaceae; genus Pedobacter; species Pedobacter ghigonis. The sequence continues at coordinate 318,289 of NZ_CAESCM010000001.1, read as the reverse complement.
TCTGCAGATCTTTGCTTGATTTTTTTACCCTTAGCGCAATTACTAAAGTCAACATCAATTGTGTTGTATTCATATCCGAGCCCAAGGGCGGTCAAAGTGATCATCGGTGCTGCCCCGCGCATCACTTGAATAAAAACACTTCCCAGCGAGAAAAAAAAATGAAATCATGATTAATTTACCAGTGGCGAGATCTGGGCTATCTTATAATAGCACCGTGGTGTTTATACTTTTCTTGACCCGAATAATAATAATTTTAATGCTTTTTTGACATATCAAAGCACTTTAGTGTTCACTTAAACAAACTGGGTATAAATTTAAACAATTGTGCTATCCTTAAAATTGTAGTTGCCTTAGCTTCGAATAACTAAACTACTAAAAACCATAACCTTTTTTCCGGGCAGTATATTAAAGCAAGTAATTCCTAGACTTACCTTCATAAGCACAGCTTTGATGGAATGTCAGATAAGGAAATGCGAAAGCCGACAAATAATTTCCCAGTGTCTAGAGATGATGGTTTTGTTGTACGGAAGCTAACCAAGTATGAACCAAATTTAACGAACGCAGATGAAAGCACCCTAGTTGCCCCGAATCTATCGAAACCTTGATGCATATTGAAATCATTCAACCTGTATCTGATACTAACCTTAACCAAAATAAACCTAATCTTATGACAAAAAGCTACTATTACTTCAGGGAGGGGTTAATCCGCTCTTCCGCAGCCAAAAGAGTTGAAAAACTGTTTTTAACAATCCTACCTAATCAGGGCGGCATGTAATTATCCAATTCTATTTCTCTTTAAATGATCTTAAATAATGGAAAAAATAAACAAGATGGGTAATGTTGCGCGCTCCGGAATTTGGGGCTCAAAGCAGCTATTACTCATGATGTACTTAACACTGCTTGTCTCTGCCCTGTTGGTTGATACAGCAGTGGCGCAGCAACGGCGAAAGGTAACAGGGACGGTGGTTGATGAACAAAAACAGTTACTAACAGGGGTAACTATTATTGTGAAAGGTACCAGCCTGAAAGCACAAACCGGTACAAACGGCGAATTTACTATTGAAGTGCCTGCCGACCGGCTGATACTTGTTGCGGCGTACGTTGGTATGAAGTCTCAAGAGGTGAATATAGCCGGCAAGGCCACTGTAAGCATAACAATGAAATCCAATTCCGACCAATTGACTGACGTGGTGATCGTAGGGTACGGCGTCCAGAAGAAACAAAGTGTTGTCGGTGCAATTACCCAGACTACCAGCGAGGTGCTGGAAAGAACCGGCGGTGTATCCAGTTTAGGCGCGGCATTAACAGGGAATTTGCCAGGTGTAATCACTACTGCAAGTACTGGAATGCCTGGGGATGAAGATCCTCAGATTCTGATCCGCGGCCGCAGCACCTGGAACAATGCCAGCCCGCTGATTTTAGTCGATGGCGTTGAACGATCCATAAATAATATTGACATCAGCTCTGTAGCCTCAGTTTCTGTGCTCAAGGATGCCTCAGCCACCGCGGTATTTGGGGTAAAGGGGGCTAACGGAGTAATCCTGGTTACCACCAAAAGAGGGCGCGAGGGGAAGGCGGAAATCAGGGCAGCGGCAAACGCCGTAGTTAAATCAGCATCTAAATTGCCGGGTAAGCTCGACTCTTACGACATGTTCCAGGTGCGCAACCGGACAATCGAATATGAATTGTCGCTCGCTCCGGGGGCATGGAGTTCATATCTGCCAGAAGCGGTGATGCAAAAATACCGCTCACCAGCCAATCTTGAAGAAGCTGAGCGCTACCCCAATGTAGACTGGGTGAATACCCTATTTAGGGACAATGCAATGTCTTATAATGCCAATCTCAACGTAAGTGGCGGCACCTCATTTGTAAAATACTTTTCTGCTGTTGATTACCTGGACGAGGGGGATTTATTTAGGAGGTTTGGCAACGACCGTGGATATAACGGCGGTTACAGCTTCAAAAGATTGAACGTGCGGAGCAACCTTGATTTTCAACTGACACCATCAACAGTGTTCAGGACCAATATCTCTGGCTCAAGGGGTACCTCAGAGCGGCCATGGATTGATGTTAACCCTTACAATACCTGGACGGCAGCCTATTCTGCTGCGCCGAATCTCTATCTCCCGGTTTACTCGGATGGCACATGGGGATATTATAAGCCAAATGAACAACAAAGTCTAAACTCAGTCCGGATTTTATCTACCAGTGGCCTTCAAACTACCACAACTTCGCGCATTACAACAGATTTTACCTTGGACCAGAGTTTAAACTCACTGGTTAAAGGTTTGAGCTTAAAAGGAACATTGTCCATCGACAATACATTTATCGAAGCCGGTCGTGGCATAGATGACCGTAACAATGGAACCTTAAGTAAATACATTGACCCTGAAACAGGGGTGGTAAGTTATTCGCAAACAAAGGACGCGGCAACAGAACTGGAATGGAGGGAAAGCGTAAGGTGGGCAAGCCGGGCGGGAGATGTCAATGATGGAGCAACTTACCGCAGAATGTTTTCTCAGATGCAAATCAACTATGCCAGAACCATTGCCCAAAAACACAATTTGACAGCTATGGGGCTTTGGAGCAGGGATAATACCGCTACTGGAAGTATTATCCCTTCTTATCGCGAAGACTGGGTGTTCCGTACGACCTACAATTATGCAGGAAGATATAGCCTTGAATATAACGGAGCTTATAATGGGTCAGAAAAATTCGGACCCGCTTATCGTTTTGATTTCTTTTCTTCTGGAGGACTTGGGTGGATGATTTCCGAAGAAAAGTTTATGAAACCAATCAAATTTATCAACTCTTTAAAATTACGCGGATCCTATGGCGAAATCGGTGATGATGGCGGTTCGCCCAGATTTGCGTTTTTAACGAACTGGGCGTTTGGAGGCACTACCCCAATGGGCATTACTGGAGAAGCTGCTGAAAATAGCCCTTACAATTGGTACAGGGAAACTGGGGTGGGTAATCCGAATGTTCGTTGGGAGAAAGTGGTAAAGAAAAATATCGCACTTGACTTTGGTTTCCTGGGAAATATGATTAGCGGCAGTGTAGATTTCTTTCAGGATAACCGAAGCGATATTCTTACGGGTACCTCACGGGCCGTTCCAAGCTATTATGGCGCTCAGCCACCCACCTTTAATGTTGGCAAGGTACGCTCCAGGGGTTATGAAATCGACATCCGTTTTAACAAGAAAATCACCGGAAATTTTACAGTATGGGCTAACCTCAATTATACCCATACCAGAAATAAGGTGATTGATGCCGATGTTGCCGAGTTACTACCCGAATATGCAAAGCCTATCAACAAACAGATTGGACAAGCTTATAGCTATGTGAGCCAGGGCTACTACAATACATGGGATGAGCTTTACGGAAGTACGATGCATAATGCCAACGACCAGCAAAAACTCCCTGGTAATTTTCATATTGTTGATTACAATGGCGATGGTATTATCGATGCAAATGACAACATTCCCTATGCTTACTCTGGATCTCCCGAGAATACCTACAATGCTACAATAGGGTTCGAATGGAAAGGTTTTAGTGCCTTTGCCCAGTTTTACGGGGTCAACAACGTCACCCGTCAGGTGGTATTGGGCACATTTTCTGGCAAAAATACAGTTGCTTACGCCGAGGGGAGCTACTGGTCAAAAAGTAATACGATTCCGGACGGGCCGATGCCTCGATGGGAGACAACACCTGCCTCATATTACGCGGCTGACAGGTATTTTTATGATGCATCTTACCTGCGGTTAAAAAATGCTGAGATTGCTTACACCTTTAGGCAGCAATGGGTGAAAAAAGCAGGTATATCAAGCGTGCGCCTATTCCTGAACGGAAACAACCTACATGTATGGACCAAGATGCCCGACGACAGGGAAGCAAATTATCAAAGTGCTGGCGGACAAGCTTGGGCCTCACAAGGCGCTTATCCAACTGTAAAGCGGTATAATTTAGGGGCCAATTTTACTTTCTAAACATGATCATGATGAAAAAAAATATAAAATCCTTATTGTTTATAGGACTCATTGGTGTAGGGGTCGGCGTGGTATCTTGTAAAAAGTATTTAGATAGAGATCCCCAGGCAACCGTTTCCGCAGAATCCGCTTTCAAAGATTTTCGTAGTTTTCAGGGCTTTACCGAAGAACTCTATAACTGTATTCCAGATTTTACCAATCGGTACTGGACCAATAGTTTTAACTGGGGTGAAGATGAAATCCAGTCCACAGTGCAAAATTTCCATTTGGTTAATAAAATTGATAATGGTGACTTTTGGGGCTGGCAAAGGGAATTTGACGGATGGGGAGCCGGATTTTTAGACAATGCGAACGCAAATACCAACAACGATCGTTTTTCAAAAGGCCTGTATCCACTGGCCTGGTACGGCATTCGTAAAGTGAATTTAGGTCTTGAAAACCTGAATCTGATGGTCAATGCAACTGACGAGGAACGTAATTTGATTAAAGGTCAATTATTGTTTTTTAGGGGCTGGTTCCATTTCCAGCTTATCCAATATTTCGGGGGATTGCCATACATTGACAAAGTACTGCCAGCTGATGAAGAGTTGAGATTGCCCAGGCTAAAGTATCAGGAATGTGCAGCGAAGGCAGCACTGGATTTCAGGGCAGCTGCCGATCTTTTGCCTGTAAACTGGGATAACACAACAGCTGGAATCCAGACCCTGGGAAAAAACCAATTGCGCATCAATAAGATTATGGCGCTGGGCTACCTGGGTAAAAACTATCTCTGGGCCGCAAGTCCATTGATGAACTTAGAATCCACTGGCAGTAAAACCTACAATATAGAGCTGAGTAAAAAAGCGGCTGCAGCGTTTGCCGAATTGCTGAAACTAACTGAAAATGGCACTGCTCCTTATAAGTTATTGCCTTTCTCGCAATACAGTACCAATTTTTATACAACCGGACAAAACTTTTTGATCCCTGGGGGAACTGAAGCAATATTTACCGGGCCATATTGGGGAGCACATGGTTCAACCTACGGTACTGCAAAACAATATACGCCAGCAATAGTAGGGGCCGATGCACTGGTATTTGCACCAACTGCAAATTATGTCAATTATTATGGGATGAAAAATGGCTTGCCAATTTCGAACTCTACCCAGGCAGATCCCACTGGTTCGGGATATGATCCGCAATTTCCATGGCGTGATCGGGATCCAAGATTTTACAATGATATCATTTACGATGGGGTTAAAGTGGTACAGGGAACTTTGGCCGCAAATATGGAACCACATCGCTATGCAAATCTTTACACCAACGGAAGTTACAGAGATGAACGTTCTGGCAGCCGTACAGGGTATATGATGTTCAAATTTGTGCCCAGGACTGCCAATAACTTTGATCAGGGCTGGAATTATGGCCAGAACCTGAATATCAAGGTTTCATACATGCGCTTGGCTGATATTTACCTAATGTACGCCGAATCGGTTGCTGCAGGCTACGATTCTCCAATTGCTACCTCTGAAGGCTTTGGCAAAAGTGCTGTAGATGCAATTAATGTGATTCGGGACCGGGCTGGTGTTGGGCATGTTGCCCCACAGTTCTTAACCTCGGCAACGGAGTTTATGAAAGAAGTAAGACGTGAACGTGCCGTTGAACTTGCCTTTGAAGGGCACCGGTTCAATGACCTTCGCCGCTGGCATTTACTTGCCGAGCTGCCTTACACTTTAAAAACAGCTGCTGAATTTGATCGCGCCGCCCCTTTAAACGCTGCTACCGATACCAAATTGAACAAGGTTGTAAATTATCGTGAGCGATTAATATTACAGCGCCCCTTTAGTGAAAAACATTATTGGTTGCCGCTAAAAAGGGCAGATGTAAATATGTACAAGGAGTTTGCACAAAACCCCGGATGGTAAGGTAGTTCATGATCACAACTAATTAAAGACAAGAATGATGAAATTTTTAAGAAATACATGGGCTTTGTGTGTCTTTTTTACACTGCTTGCTGGTGTAATCAAAGGTCAGGATGCCGTTAAGATACCTATAAAAGCTGTCGTTCGCGATATCAATGGAAATCCGGTAAAGGGAGCATCCATAAGTATTGAAGGAAACGAGGTGCTCACTATAGTAAACCAGTCAGGTGAATTCTCTTTATCAGCTGATGCGAACAGCACCTTCATGGTAAGTGCTAAAGGTTATAAAAACTCGCTGGTAATCGCAGTAGCCAACCTGAAGCAGATCACATTGACCAAAGATGACCGACTGGTAAATATTGGCTTTAAAAATGCAGCGGAAAACAATCTTCCTCCCGGGGTTTCAAATGTTAACCTGGCTCAGCTTTTTGAGAAAAACTTTACCACCTATGGGTTGGATGGCATAGAGGCTTTTGCTCCCGGGTTTAATGGCAACAACCTTTGGGGTATGAACACCTCGTTAATATTGGTTGACGGTGTTCCAAGGGATGTAAACAGTATCACACCAAATGAAATTGAGGATATCACTTTTCTAAAGAGTGCCTCTGCGGTTGCCCTGTACGGCAGCCGTGGTGCAAAAGGGGTAATTTTGATTACTACCAAAAGAGGTACTCCGACTAAACAGAAAATAAACATTCGTTCCAATATCGGTCTGAATACGCCAAAAGGGTTCCCGCGATATCTGGGCTCCTCAGAGTACATGAGCTTGTATAATGAGGCACTATCAAATGACGGCCTGGCAGCGGTTTATACACCAGAGACAATTTATAATCACGCTGGCAGTAACCCTTATCGTTATCCGAATGTAGATTATTACTCGTCTGATTACCTTAAAAATAGTTTTGCACGCTATGATGGAGTGGCGGAAATTTCAGGGGGAAATGAGCGTGCCCGTTACTATACCAATGTTGGGTTCGTGTCAACCGGTTCGCTGATTAACTTTGGCGAAGCAAAAGAGAATAACACAACAGAACGCTTCAATATCCGCGGAAATGTCGATATGCAACTCACAAAGGCACTAAAAGCACGGGTAGATGCAAGCGCTGTATTTTCAAGCGGCGGTGGGGTAAACACGAATTATTGGGCTAACGCTGCAACCCTGCGCCCTCATCTGTTCACCCCCTTAATCCCAATCAATCTATTGGAACAGAGCGACCAGGTGAGTAGGGCGATGATCAAAAATGCAACAATCATTGATGGACAATACATTCTAGGGGGCACCCAGTTAGATCAAACTAATCCATTTGCTGCCATTTATGCAGGGGGAAATAACAAATTTGTGCAACGACAGTTCCAGTTTACTACTGGTGTTGATGCTGATTTGAAAGGGATTTTGAATGGACTTACCTTTAGCACCACTATGGGGGTCGATTACCTGAACAGCTACAATCAAGGGTATCGAAATGGTTATGCAACTTACCAGCCCAACTGGACTACTTATTCGGGCACCACATTAATTGGCAGCCTGACCCGCTGGGGAGAAGATACGAAAACCGGCGTTCAGAATATTGCAGATAGTTATTACCGGCAGACCATTTCCCTCTCTGGGCAGTTTAACTACAATACCACAATCCGTAGCAATCATCATATTTCCGCGATACTCCTTGCAGCAGCGTACCGTCAATCGCAATCCGAAGTTTATCAGCCCACGACAAATTCTAATTTAGGGTTGCAATTGAATTATGATTTTAGTCATAAATATTTTGCTGAACTTACCGGCGCCCTGGTACGCTCGCCCAAAATGCCGCCTGGAAACAGGATTGCGCTTTCGCCGGCAGCATCTATTGGATGGCATATTGGCGAGGAGCCCTTTTTGAAAAAAGTTTCATTCATTAATGAGCTAACATTAACCGCGTCGGCAGGGATTTTAAATACCGATCTTGATTTCGACGAGTATTTCGCATACCAGAGTATCTATACAGCCACAGGTGGTAACTGGTATGGCTGGAATGATGGTACAGGTACACAGTCTACAGATTCCCGCCGTGGGTCCAACATGGATTTAACTTTTGCTAAAAGAAAAGAAATCAGTATTGGAATAAAGGCAGGGATGTTCAAAAATCAGTTTAATTTCGGAGCAAATGTTTTTAGAAATAACATTACCGGGATTATCGGTCAAATTAACGTCCTTTATCCGAGCTATTTCACTACCGGATTCCCGAGTTCATCTTTTGTTCCTTACAGCAATTATAATAGTGACCAGCGTACCGGTTTGGATTTTTACTTAAATTTCAACAAACGCATTGGGGCTGTTGACTGGACTTTGGGAATCTCTGGGACATATTATACAACCAAAGCAACTAAACGGGCCGATTTGTTAACTTATGAGAATAGCTATCAATACCGTGCAGGCAAACCACTTGATGCCATTTGGGGATTAAAAAGCGATGGTTTTTATATGGATGCCAGCGAAGTGGCTGCCGCCGATGGAATCAATGGCGCGAAACCCGCATTCGGATCTGCACTGGTTCCCGGGGATATCAAATATATTGATCAAAACGGAGATAAAATTATTGACGACAAGGATCAGGTATATCTGGGGCGTGGCGGCTGGTTCGGTGCGCCATTTACAGCAGGATTGAACCTAACTGCCAAATGGAAAAACTTTACTCTGTTTGTTTTGGGCACAGGCCGTTTCGCAGGAAGTGCCATGAAAAGCGATAACTATTTCTGGGTAAACGGAAGTGACAAATATTCGGCAGTTGTGCGCGATAGATGGACACCGCAAACTAAAAACACGGCAACCTTTCCGCGACTAACCACCTCAAACGGTGATAATAATTTTAGGGCCTCTGATTTCTGGTTGTACAGCACTGATCGGTTTGATTTATCCAAAGTCCAGATTTCATACACCATCTCCGATAAGCTGTTTAAAAGTAAAGTATTGAAAGAACTTGGTCTATATGTGGCCGGGTTTAATCTTTTGACAATTGCAAAAGAAAGGGAAATACTTGAGCTGAATTTAGGGGGGGCTCCGCAAACAAGGTTATACAACCTGGGTGTGAAGGCAATGTTTTAATTGAATATTAGATTAGAAAAGATGAACAGAATATTAATAGGATTTATAGTTGTCGTGGTGATGCTCTCGGGATGTAAAAAGTTTACAGATCCCGCTCCACAAAATAATGGGGATTTTGAGAACATCTATACAGAACCTGCCCTTGCCCATGGGTTATTGCTAAATGGCTATACCCGGCTCCCATCAAATGGCTGGTCGTTTAATGACGTTGCTACAGATGATGCGGTAAGTAATGATATCAATAATAATTTCAGGAAAATGGCCACCGGACAATGGTCGGCTGCCTTTAATCCCCTAGATCAATGGACAAATGCAAGGGCGGGTATTCAGTATATCAACTTATTTCTGGCCGAAGCAGATAAGGTACTCTGGGATTCAAAAGACCCGGTGCTGAGCCGGATGTTTAACGACAGGCAAAAAGGGGAAGCGTATGCTTTGAGGGCCTACCTGATGTCGTATATGCTACAGGCGCATGCAGGTAAAGTAGGCGGCACTTTATACGGCTTCCCGCTGGTACTCGAACCCGAAACGCCAGCCTCTAATTTTAACCAGCCAAGGACTACATTTGATGCCTGTATGAAACAGATTTATGGTGATTTGGATAAAGCCGAACAATTGCTTCCCTTAGATTATGCAGATATCAGCAGCACCAGCCAGATCCCAGCAAAATATGCAGGCGTTAATGTAGAAACCTATAACCGTGTTTTTGGCAAGTTTTTTAATCAGCGCATGACGGGCCGTATTTCAAAAGCCATCCGTGCCAGAGTGGCACTAATGGGGGCAAGCCCGGCTTTCAGTACCGGTAATTCTACCTCATGGGCCGATGCCGCCGGCTACGCAGCGCAAGTACTTGCATTGAATAATTGGCTCGCTAATTTAGACCCAAATGGTGTTACCTGGTACGATAACAAGTCAGAAATTGATGCGTTGGCCTCGGGCGCAAGCCCCAGGGAAGTGCTTTGGCGTACAAATGTCGGCTCAAATAGTGATTTGGAAGCTGCCAACTACCCGCCAACCCTCTCTGGCCAGGGCCGCATAAACCCCACCCAAAACTTAGTCAATGCTTTTCCGATGCAAAACGGTTATCCTATTACTAACAGCCCACAAAGTGGTTATAATCCTGCTGCCCCATTTACAGGCCGAGATCCACGGTTGGCAAAATTTATAGTTTATAATGGAAACACAATCGGGCCAACGAGTAAAGTGATTAACACCACAACAGATGTGGCGACCAATGATGATGGATTAAATAGAAAAGAAGTTTCTACACGTACCGGTTACTACATGAAAAAATTGCTAAGGCAGGACGTTAGCCGTACGCCAACTGTAAATAATCAGAAGCATTACAGGCCACATATCCGCTACACGGAAATCTTCCTGATTTACGCCGAGGCAGCAAATGAGGCGTGGGGTCCAACAGCCAATGGCGGCAATCCTTATTCTGCCTATGACATCATTAAAGCTATCCGCGCCAGGGCTGGTGTTGGGACTACAAATGGGGATGCCTACCTCGAATCGATCAAAGGAGACAAAGATGCTATGCGGACATTGATTAGAAATGAACGTAGGTTGGAATTGGCTTTTGAAGGATTTCGTTTCTGGGATCTTCGCAGATGGAACGCAGCATTGACCGAACCGGTGAAAGGGTTGAGCATCTCGCTGGGAGTCTATCAGGAAATCAATGTAGAGGCAAGAAGCTATCAGGAGTACATGAGATTCGGCCCCATTCCATACAGTGAAATACTAAAGTACAATGCTTTGCAACAAAATACAGGATGGTAATATTCATTCACAATAAAAAATAACATAATGAAAAATAAAGTATATCTTTTACTTGCGCTCGTTTTAACACTTAGCGCCTGCAAAAACGAAGAGTGGGCATTTCCTGATAATGAGGTTCAAACCGTTTATTTTGCCTATCAGGGGCCCATTCGGACCATCACTATGGGCGATGATATTTTTGATACTTCACTGGATAACCAACACAGGCTGCGGATTATGGGTACGGTTGGCGGAGTTTACGCCAATAAGGAAGATATTACCATTGGCATCAGTGTAGACAATTCACTAACCCAGGGATTATCTTATCCATCGCCTTACAGTGGCGTTATAAGGCCTATGCCGGCGAACTACTATACGCTTGCAGCCAACAAAATTGTCATCCCAAAAGGAAGCCTTACCGGTGGGGTGGATGTGCAGCTAACTGAGGCTTTTTTTGCTGACCCACTGTCCGTCAATACCACTTATGTGATCCCTTTAACGATGATGAGCGCTGATCAAAACAAAAAAATACTGCCCGAGAAAAAATACACCCTGTATGCGGTAAGGTATATCAATACCTGGCAGGGCTTCTACCTTCGCAGAGGTAAGGATGTGATTACTGGCAAAAACGGTAATACCTTACTCAATCAAACCATAACCCGCCACATGAAGTATGTGGAGAATGATGAAGTCAACAAAGTCAATACGCGTTCGCTAACCCAAGCAGAGTTTCCTGTCACCTTTAAAGTAGCAGGGGGAACCAGCATCAACCGTACCCTTTTGCTAACTTTTGATAATAGCGGAAGCTGTACCGTTACAGCAGCCGACGCTAGTTTTACCGCGAGCGGTACGGGTAAATTTGTTAAAGCAGGCGAGAAAAATAGTTGGGGTAGCCAGGATCGGGATGCACTTTACCTGAATTATCAGATAGATTTAAGTGATAGAACAGTGAGTAGCCAGGATACGCTAGTCATGCGCGACCGTGGGGTGAAGGCAGAATCCTTTACTCCGATCAGGTAATTAATAATTAATCAAACAATCGCGAAATGAAAAGATTATACAAAATAGCATTTGGCCTGGCTGGGGGAATTTTACTTGCCTCGTGCCACAAATATGAAGCCCTTGAATTTCAGGTGGCTAAGCCCACAAGTTTTGCCGCCCAGGAGCAGATCGATGCCTATAAGCCATTAAAAACATATATTGATAGAACGGCAAACCCTAACTTTAAATTCGGTGCAGGAGCGGGTTTGCAAGCCTATCTCTCCAAAGGCGTAATTTATCGGCTGATCAACAGTAATTTTGATGAAATCACGCTTGGTTACGAAATGAAACATAGTGCGGTAGTACAGGCTGATGGAAGCTTGGCTTTAACCAATGTTAAAAGCCTATTGGAAACCGCATCCAAAGCTGGTATCACCGTATTTGGCCATACCCTCTCCTGGCATGCCAACCAAAATGCAACCTATTTAAAAGGATTGATCGCCCCTGTGGTGATTCCTTCAAGCGGTGGGCCTAGCTGGGATCTGGTAATCGGTGCTGATTTTGAAACAGATAATACCTCAGTTTATCAATCCAACACAAACGCTGTATCTTCTTTTACTGCTGCCGGCGAAGGTTTTAATGGTACAGGGCGAGCTTTGAAAATTAGCAATTCCGCTGTTAGAACCAACGATTATGATGCACAGCTATTCCTTAAGTTTCCAGCAGTAGCGGTGGGAGAGCGGTATGAGCTCAAAATGAATGTGCGTTCAGACCTCGCGGCATCTTACCCTACACAGGCCCACATTACGCCCGGGGCATATAAATTTTACGATTTTTTTGGCACCATTTCATCCACACCAACCTGGACAACCTATACCAAGGAAATAACTGTTACCGCAGACATGGCAACGAGCGGTGCGCTTGCTTTTAATCTTGGGAAAACAGCCACGAGTTTCTATTTCGATAACATTACCCTGAAAAAATACAATCCGCTTGGTGGAAGCACGATTGTGGAAAAGACTGCCGAGCAAAAAAAGGTCATTTTAACCACTGCGTTAGAGACCTGGATTAAAGGCATGGTTTCTGCTTCAAAGGACTATGTTAAGGCCTGGGATGTAGTAAACGAGCCGATGGATGATACGAAACCAGCTCAGCTAAAAACTGCTGCCGGCCGTACTTCCATTGCAGCTGACGAGTTTTTTTGGCAAGACTACCTGGGCAAAGATTATGCCCTGCAAGCATTTCAATTTGCCAGGCAGTATGGTAATGCTGACGACATTCATTTTATCAACGATTATAACTTGGAATCCAATATCGATAAATGCAAAGGATTAATCGATTATGTAAAGTACCTGGAGGGTAAAGGTGCCAAAATAGATGGCATTGGCACCCAGATGCATATCATTGCAACTGCTGATAAAGCTAAGATCGAAGAAATGTTTAAATTACTGGCCGCAACCGGCAAACTGATCAAAATATCGGAGCTGGATATGGGCTTTGCAGGTAATGTCAAAACTGCGCAGGCAACGGCCGAGCAATACGCAGCTCAGTCTGAGATGTACAAATATGTAATCAAGAAATATTTTGAACTCATCCCGGCAGCCCAAAGATATGGCATTACCATATGGGCACCTCAGGATAGTCCGGCAAGTTCAAGTTGGCGCGCTGGAGAGCCAATCGGTTTGTGGACAGAAGGTTTTGTGAGAAAACCGGCCTATGTTGGCGCAGCCGACGGACTGAGAAACAAATAAAAAACAATATGCTTTAAAGCCAGGGATATCGATTAAGGTTGTTCCTGGCTTTTTTAGTTAGTCACCTGGTGAATTGAAAATGAGAGGCCTGGTTACATTGTAGCCGTTGTTTCTGTAGTTCAGAGGCTTATTCTGACAGTTGCTTTCTGCTAGCCCCTTAAAAAGATTAATATAGTTATGCAATCGATTGTTTTTATCGAAAGTAAGTAATATATTCGGTTAAGAATTACTCAGGCTATAGTTGCATGAGTATCGGCTCAAAACAACCAAATATTAAGGCTATAAATGATGTGTTTTTGTGAAAAAACCGGGGATAGGGCCGAGAGGCTTCCTAATTCTGTTAAAATTTTATATTGCTACATTTTCCAGACTTTGTAAGCATGAACATAAAACCCTACTTTGCGCTTTGTGCGTTGCTTCTGATTACCCTGCTTACTATCCAACACTCCTGTGCTGAGGTAAAACTCCCCCATCTGATCGGTAACCGAATGGTGTTGCAACGAAATACGAATTTAAAAATCTGGGGCTGGGCCAGTTCAAGTGAAAGGATTAAACTTTCCTTTAATAACAGCGTGTTTGAGACAGTTACCGGCACTGATGGCAAATGGTTGATCGCACTTCCCAAGATGAAAGCCGGGGGGCCCTATACCATGACCATCCAAGGGAAGAATTTGATTACGTTATCTGATATTCTAATTGGGGACGTATATTTCTGCGCAGGCCAGTCCAACATGGTATTGGCTATGGAAAGACTCAAAGAAAATTATCCTGATGAGGTCGAGCATGATAATTTTCCTCAAATCCGGAATTTTTTTGTACCAACAAAAGCCGAAGTGTCCAAAGCGGCTCTTGATCTGCCCAGCGGTGAGTGGAAGTTGGCATCCGGCAAAGCATTGCTTGAGTTTGGAGGCGTTACTTATTTTTTTGCCAAGAAACTTTATCAAAAGTACAAAATCCCAATTGGGATTATAAACTCCAGCGTGGGCGGAACGCCGATTGAAGCCTGGATGAGTATGGATGCATTTAAGGATTTTCCAAAGATAGCAGCGCAAATCGAAAAAATTAGGGATACTACCTATACCAGCAGCCTGAAATCATCCCTTGAGCCTAAACCTGGTAAAATAGCACAGGCATCCTATGTGCCAAAAACATGGCGTAAGTTCTGGATGCCAGGTTACTGGGCAGACCAGGGCGTGAGAAACTTGAATGGTATCCTATATTTTAAAAAAGAAATTAACGTTCCTGCAGAGATGGCCAGCAAGCCTGCAAAACTTTTTTTGGGGCGCATAATTGATGCAGATTCTGCTTTCGTGAATGGCGTGTTTGTGGGAAATATCACTTATCAGTATCCTCCCAGGAGATACAGTGTTCCAGCAAACCTGTTGAAACCAGGTAAGAATATCATTTTGGTAAAAGTTACCAATACAACAGGCAAAGGGGGATTTGTCCCCGATAAGAATTATTCGCTCCAGGTCGACGGGCAAATTTTTGATTTAAGGGGGGAATGGGATTATCAGGTGCATCAGGTATTTCCTAGACCGCCCTATACATCCCTCAATCAGCAAATTACCCAGCCAGTTGCAGCACAAAATTCCCCTACAGGACTTTACAATACCATGGTTGCACCCGCACTCAACTATAGCATTTGCGGCTTTTTATGGTACCAGGGAGAAACAAACTCAGGTAAAGCTAAAGAATACGCTAAGCTGCTGCCGGCATTAATAAACGATTGGAGAAGTAAATGGGGATTAGGCAATATTCCTTTTTTGTATGCCCAACTCCCCAATTATATGGAGGTAGACTATCTTCCGGGGGAGAGCGATTGGGCACAGCTTCGTCAGAGCCAATTCCAAACTTTAAAAGTAGTGAATACCGGGATGTCTGTAGGGCTTGGAGCCGGCGAATGGAATGATATTCATCCCCTTAATAAAAAACAAATTGGCGAGCGGTTGGCTTTGTGGGCCGAAAAACTAATTTATGGTGAAAATAACATAATTTACTCCGGACCGCTATATCGATCAGCAACCATCCAGGGCAAGCGCGTGATTTTAAATTTTGATCATGTTGGAAGTGGGCTAATTGCAAAAGGAGAACCCGAACTGTATCACTTTGCCATTGCTGGCGCCGATAAAAAATACCTTTGGGCCAGCGCTAAAATTGAAGGTAATACAGTAATTGTCTGGAATGATAGTATTTCCAGTCCGGCTGCTGTTCGGTACGCTTGGGCAGATAATCCCGAAGGGGCAAATTTGTATAACCGGGAGGGATTGCCGGCTGCACCCTTTGAAGCGGAAATAAAGTAACCTGGCCCAGGCCTGTTACCTGTATTTACACGAAATCAATATAAACCATTGGTGTACCAAGCTGAGTTATGCGGTTGCTACACCAATACAATTGCAACAAAGCTACTAATGCGCGAATGTATGTTATGATGTTAAAAAGATTATCAAGTAAAGTGGCAATTTCCTTTGTGGCAATATGGTCACTCACCTGCAATATCGTAAGCGGGCAAAATAAACCTAACTTCATTACCCTCAACACTAAAAATGGTCTTTCTTCAAATACCGTGAATACAATCCTGCAAGACCATAACGGATTGGTCTGGTTTGGTACTAATGATGGCCTGAATAAATTTGACGGCACCAATTTTACCGTATATACCAATAAGAGTGGTGATAGCACGAGTATTCCTTCTAATAGTATCTCTGCACTTTTAGAAGATCGCAAGGGTAGGCTTTGGATTGGCACAAGTGGTGGAGGGCTCGCTTTATATGATGCTAAACAAAATAAATTTAAATCTTTTGTAGGAGAGGGTATCCCGAATCGTAACACCCCATTTAATGTGTTAACCCTCTATGAAGATAAAACCGGAAATATTTGGGTAGGTACTTTTGGGGGGTACAGGGTTATCAATACCAAAACGTTTAAGGTAAGGAATGTTGGGATCAATGCATTAATGGGCAGTGGTTCCAGTGTGCTTTCATTTCATCAAGGGAGCGGCAATAAGTTATGGATTGGTACCAACCTCGGGCTTTTGTCACTTGATTTAAGCAGCGGTACAACCGAAAAGTTTATTCACAATCCGGCTGACCAGTCAAGTCTCAGCAATAATTTTATCAAAACCATTGTGCAGGACGAGAAAGGACGGATATTTTTTGGAACCTATAATGGCTTGAACATGTTGTTGGCTGACGGGAAACATTTCAAATCATTTTTGCAGCCCAATGATAAACTGTTTTCTGATGATATCATTTATTCAGCTAGATTACAAAAAGGAGGTAAATTATGGTTGGGGACAGAAGACGGGGTTTCAATTTTTGATACCGGAACTGAGACCTTCTCCATGATTCGCCCTAACAGGCGGGAATCCTTTGGCCTTAGCCATAAGTCTGTAAGAAGTATTTGTATGGCTAATAATGGGATTGTCTGGCTTGGCACCTACCAGGGTGGGGTAAATAAGTTTGATCCCAATTTGGCGCTCTTTAACCTCAAGCGCAGCAGCCCTTTCGATCCCAAGGGACTTTCCTCACCCATTGTCACCTCCTTTGCAGAATACTCAAAAAGAAAAATTTTCGTGGGAACAGATGGGGGAGGCTTACACCTTTTCGATCACGACGATGGGATATTTGAGCATATTGACATCAAGAGTAAAATTGATTTTTCCCGAAATCCATTGGCCATACTTACACTAACCCTTGATTCTCGGGGTACACTATGGGTGGGAACCTACCAACATGGATTGTTTGCGTACAATCCAGGCACCAAAACTTACAAGCAGTTCCTGGCCGGCCCGATGGCTACTGATCTTAGCCAAAATGAAATTTTTGCCATCAAGGAAGACAGTAAAGGTTTGATATGGATTGGAACAAACGGAACCGGTGTTGATGTATTTGATTATAAAACCAATTCATTTACCAGCTATGGCACCCATTCACTGCCGCCCATGATCCTCCCAAGCAATGGTTTCATTCGCGCTATCGTCGAAGACCCTGATGGGAATATGTGGATGGCATCCAGTGGAACTGGAATAGCCGTATTTGAGCGTGGTAAGAAAAAATTTGCAACATACAGGAAATCAAATAGTGGGCTTTCTAATGATGTGGTATTGAGTTTATTATGTGATAGTAAAGGGAATATTTGGGCTGGAACCGACGGTGCTGGCATCGATTGTTTCAACCGTCGAACCGGAAAATTTACCAATTTTAACGAAGCGAATGGATTGTCTAATGCCATTGTTTATAAAATACTGGAAGGCAGGGATGGACTGATTTGGTTTAGTACCGATAACGGCATCAGTTGCCTTAATCCTGAAACAAAAAAAATAAAAAACTTTGGGCGTCCCAACGGGATGCAAGACAGTCCTTTTATTCTCGGTTCTGGGATTAGCACTTCAACTGGAGAACTTTATTTCGGCGGGCAAGACGGATTCAACTATTTTAATCCGCTTGAATTACCCACCAATAATGTGGTCCCAAGGGTATTGCTGACCGAATTAAAAGTTGCCAATACTCTTGTACTTCCTAGTGAAAAATCACCTATTCAGGAGCAAATCAGTTTAGCAAAAGAAATTAAACTCAGTTATGGGCAAAATTTTTCAATTGGTTATGTGGCGTTGAATTATACCGCACCGCAACAAAACCACTATTCCTACCGCCTTGTTGGTTTGGATCATAATTGGAATGAAGTAGGGAAAGAAAAAACAGCATATTATACCAATCTAGACCCCGGAGATTATGTTTTTCAGGTTAGGGCAAGTAACAACGATGGGGTGTGGAGTGATAAAATTACATCGATTGCAATACACGTACAACCTCCCTTATGGAGAACAACTTACGCCTATGTTTTTTATGTGGTCTTAATCGGCGCAATTCTATTTGCCATCAGGCAACGGGGAATTCAACGTATTAAACAGCAGCTTGCTATAGAACAAGCTCAAATTAACGCTGAAGAGAAGGTGCTTCAGCAGCGCAGAGACGCTGAACGGGCACATGCACTGGATATACAAAAGATCAAGTTCCTTACTAACCTAAGCCATGAATTTAGAACACCGATTTCCTTGATTTTAGCGCCCGTTGACAAGCTGCTTGCCGTTAAACAAGAACCTGCTGTTGCCGGTCAGGTAAAGATGATCCGTAGAAATGCCCGAAGGCTGCTGAATTTGGTAAATCAACTGCTCGATTTTAGGAAAATGGAAGAACAGGAATTGAAATTGAATCTGAGCGAAGCTAACCTCATTACTTTTATCACTGAAGCCGCGGAGGCATTTCAGGATCTTTCAGAACGCAAGAAAATTTCACTTCGCATTAACAGTGAAATTAAAAGTCTGAAAACGCATTTTGATCAGGACAAAATGGAAAGGATTATATTTAATCTGCTTTCTAATGCATTTAAATTTACAGAAGAAGGCGGAGAAGTATGTCTGAATATGTTCATCGGAAATGCTGCCGATCAGATTAAACCTCTATTTTGTATTGAGGTTTCAGATACGGGTATAGGCATAGCAAATCAAAGTAAAGATAAAGTGTTCGACCGATTTTTTATGGATAACAATGTAAGTTCCATTTTAAATCAAGGTAGTGGAATCGGACTATCGATTGTTAGGGAATTTGTAGAACTACATGGCGGACAAATTAGTGTGGAGAGTGAACTAGGACGGGGAACCGCGTTTTTGGTTTCGCTGCCATTTGAGGTAGCCACTGCTGAGGATATCCAGGAGTCGGACGATTCCGTTACTGGTGTGACAAACGAACAATCCGATGAGTCGGCTCTCGAGCCGATACCTGCTGAGGTCAGGATACCTACAATCCTGCTGGTTGAAGATAATGAGGAATTCAGGTTTTACCTAAAAGATAGCTTACAGCCTTTCTATCAGATTATAGAAGCGGCTAATGGTAAAGAAGGATGGCAAAAAATGCTTTCCGGACACCCGCAACTAGTTGTTACCGACGTTAGCATGCCGGAAATGAATGGCATTGAGCTCAGCCAGAAAATAAAGGCAGACAAAAGAACAAGTCATATCCCGGTAATTCTTTTGACTGCAATTAGTGGTGAAGATGAGCAGATTAAGGGCTTGAAGTCGGGCGCCAACGATTACCTCACCAAACCTTTTAATTTCGGGATTCTCCATGCAAAAATTGAGAATTTATTACTGTTTAACCGCTCGGTAAAAAACGCCTATTCTAAACAAGTGAAGGTACAGGCTAAAGAAATCGAAATTGAGTCGAGTGAGGTTAAATTGTTGAACAAAATCGTACAATATATCGATGAAAAACTAAATAATCCAGAGCTCTCGGTAGAAGAGCTTAGCAGGCATGTCGGTATGAGCCGAGGTTCTCTCTACCATAAATTACTTGAAATTACCGGTCTGACGCCAATCGAATACATTAGATCGGTAAAGCTGGAAAGGGCGGTGGAGTTCCTGGAGAAAAGCGATTATAATGTTGCACAGATTGCTTACATGACGGGTTTTGGGACCCCAAGCTATTTTTCGAAACTTTTTAAAGCTCAGTTTAATATGCTCCCCTCTGAATATATTAATGCAAAACGAAAAGATAAACGCGAGGTTTTAAAAGCTGTCTGATTATTTTTTATTTACAAACAAACATTTCCCGCATGCTTGTGAACCGAGGCAAATATAAATTATACTAGCACTTTGCTGGTTTAATCAGCTGAATCACTTATCGAAAAACAGCTAATTTTATCTGGACTATCGGCAATGAATTCTGCCAGCTTGAGGAGTTCATACGAAATAACCCCGTAGATCGTGCATCTGCGAGGCTATTTGTCAAGCTAGTTTAATTTATGCCAATTTCCAACAATCAAGATCAATAGAACATCCTTCTATTATAAAGATGAATTAGAAGTCGCATAGAGTAGTGTTGTCAGGTTAAATATTTCTGATATAAATTTATTTAGCTGTAAATGACCAAAAATCGATATTTACTTCAGGTTTATTTGCCCCTTTAATCGTTAGGAAAAGATCATGTTTTCCTGTCGCGCCATCAACCTTGCAGCTTACTTCTTTCCAGGCCTGCCCTTGCCCGGTGTTGGGCACAGCCAGTGTTCCAATTAGTTTTCCGGTAGGGCTACCCAACCGGAGTTCAATTTTATTGTCTTTTCCCATACACGCCACAGCAGCAGAAAATTTTTTTGCGCCTTTGCCAAAATCTACCCCTCTAACCTTAATCCAGTCTCCATCTTTGATATTTGTTACATTTAACCCCCCTTTGCTGCAGGTTTCAGTTTTAACCCCTATTTGATCATTCATGGTTTCGGCTTCTACCCGGGTATAGGGATTTAATCCATCCACCTGTGGCACGCCGTCCGGGGTGTAGGTTACCTGTTCGATGCTGCCATCTGACTTATAGTTAAGTACTTCAACAGCCAGATTTCGTTTAAATTCAGTAGGGATACCTAATTTGTATGCAACAGCCCGGTTGTGGTACGCATGGTACCACTGGCCTTTAAACTCAAAGATGCCCTGATGGTTATTGTTGTTATTCTTGGGAGGCTGGGCGGAAACAATTCCCCCGTAAGTAAAGCCAGTGGTCGGACTTTTACTCATCAAATAGTCGATGCGCATTTGAGCTTTCGGATTGGTTGAGTATGAAAAATAATAGATACCATTGCGTTTATGCATCCAGGAGGCCTCAAAAAATGCGGGCGCGGTAATTGAGGTCGCAGAACCATCTACACTAATCATGTCCCGGTTTAGTTTAATTACCCGGACATTGCTATCGCCGTTGCCGCCAAAGTACATATACGCCTGGCCATCATCGTCAATAAAAGTCATCGGGTCGAATAGCCACATATTCGGGGCGGGAAGTACACCCGGCGTTTGGGTTTCAACCAGTTTTTTTCCTATTGGATCTTTAAACGGGCCGATCGGACTGCCAGAGGTAGCTACGCCTATGCCATTGCCACCATTTCCAAAGTACAGAAAAATTTTGCCATCGCGGGCGATTACTGACGGGGCCCAGGTTCTTCCTGCCCAGGCTGCATCCCTTGGCGCTTCAAATACAACCCCGTGATCCGTCCAATTTTTCATATCGCTGCTTGAAACACAAACGATCGATTTCATTTTGTAGCCACTGTCTTTGTCATAGCTGTTTTCATCATCATTTGAAGCGTAGAGATAGATCCTGCCATTATAAACAAGGGTGCCTGGGTCAGCCAAATGGCGGTAGCCAACAATAATCTCATCGGCAAAACTGCTTTGCGCAGTGATAAAAACTAAAAAAAAAGTGCAGAAACTGAAAATGGATTTGATGCTCATAAAAAGTAAATTAGGTTAGTTTTAATATACTGCTAAAGTACCAAGATCATTTTCGCACAACTAGTTAATTTCGTCAATTTTACTAGCACATTTGGTTATTTTAGTTATTTTTTGGAGCAGAATGGGTTGAAATAAAAACATTTGTCACATATATTTAAACAAAACTGGGCATAGATCTATATAATTTCTGGATAGTTTTGGATAACTCATCATACAATTCAAATTGAATACTGCCTACGCGCTATGAAGAATTTTAGACTATTTAAACTCTCGCTGCTTTTTTTGCTACCTACCGTGTATGTTCACGCGCAACAGGCTGAAAATCCAATCATTTTCGCCGATGTACCTGATCCTTCGATGATCAGAGTAGGCAAGGCGTATTATATGAGCAGCACAACCATGCACATGAATCCGGGTGTACCAATTATGAAATCCACTGATTTGACAAATTGGAAAATTGTAAGTTATGCTTATGATACTCTCGGAAATGCAGACGAACTAACTTTATCCAACGGAAAGTGGGATTACGGACGCGGGTCGTGGGCCAGCAGCCTTCGTTTCCATAAGGGGGTATACTACCTGAGTACCTTTTCCGGCACTACAGGAAAAACCTATATCTACCGAACAAAGGATATCGAAAAGGGACCGTGGAAGCTTACAGCCTTTGCGCCTTCTTTACATGACCACTCCCTGTTTTTTGATGAAGGAAAAGCGTACATGGTTTACGGTGCTGGGAAAATCATGTTAGCTGAGTTAAAAGAAGATTTATCTGGAATAAAACCCGATGTGAAACCTGTAGTCATTATCGAAAACGCAAGCCTTGCGGCAGGCCCGGGTATTGGTTTGCCCGCCGAGGGATCTCAATTATTTAAAATTAAAGGCAAATATTATCTTTTTAATATTACCTGGCCACGAAATGGGATGCGTACGGTTGTGGTGCATCGTTCAGATCGACTCAGTGGGCCCTATGAAGGGCGAGTGGCACTTAAAGATAAAGGTGTTGCACAAGGTGGTTTAATCAGTACACCTAAAGGAAAATGGTTTGCTTATCTTTTCAGGGATTTTGGTTCCGTTGGCCGTATTCCTTATCTGGTACCGGTTAGCTGGGAAAATGAATGGCCGGTGTTTGGGATTCACAGTAAAGTTCCCGAAATACTCGAGCTTCCGGTTAGCAGGGGCTTAATCCCTGGTATTGTAGCGTCTGATGAATTTGATCGCAAGAAAGCTAGCCCTGTACTGCCGTTGGTGTGGCAATGGAACCACAATCCGGACAATACATACTGGTCGTTAACCAACCGAACTGGTTTTTTGCGCATAACTACTTCCAGATTAGATACCAATATTCTTTTGGCACGCAATACCTTAACCCAACGCACCATCGGCCCTAAATCGACAGCTATCACCTCCGTTGATATCTCCAATATGAAAACCGGAGATCGTGCTGGGTTGATGTTGCTTCAACGTCAATTTGGCTGGGTTGGTGTTAAACACATGGGAGAAAAAAAAACAGTTGTAATGGTTAGTGCCCAAAATGGCACTGTGAACGGTGAAGATGTTCCCGCAGGACAGCGCACCATATATCTCAAAGCAAGTTGCGATTTTGAGCAGCGAACAGATAGAGGCAACTTTTTTTATAGCCTCGACGGTAAAACGTGGAAGCCGATAGGAGAATCATTGCAAATGACCTACACGCTCCCCCATTTTATGGGTTACCGTTTCGCACTATTTAATTACGCAACCCAAGACAGCGGAGGATATGTTGATTTTGACTATTTCAGGATTCACTTAAAGTAAAATAATTTCTGCCTGTATCATTTTCAAACAGTGGCCGGAAATCTTCTAGGGTAATTACAACACTAAAAATTAAATATATTATGAAGAAAATGTTATTATCTTTTTTTAACCTGTGCTTGGTTTTGGGAATGGCAAATGCACAAAGCGGGCAGGCTCCTGCAGGATTTGATGAGGCAAATCCCGCCATTGCCCATGGTAAATTAGATACTGTCACCTACAGTTCTAAAACTGTTGGTGTAAAAAGACGCGCAGTTGTTTACCTGCCGCCAAACTATTCAAAGCTTAAAAAATATCCGGTGCTCTATCTCTTACATGGTATTGGTGGCGATGAGTTTGAGTGGCTAAATCAAGGCGGGCCAGAGCGCATACTCGATAATCTTTATGCACAAAAAAAAGTAAAAGAAATGATTGTAGTGTTGCCAAATGGAAGGGCGATGGCAGATGATCGTGCTTTTGGTAATATCATGGCAGCGGATAAAGTGGCTGCTTTTGCAACATTTGAACGCGATTTGATAGACGATTTGATTCCATTCATTGAAAAAAAATACCCTGCAGAAACGACCAGAGAATATAGGGCTATTGCAGGACTATCTATGGGGGGTGGGCAATCGTTGAATTTTGGACTGGGGAATTTAGATAAGTTTGCCTGGATAGGTGGATTTTCATCGGCGCCAAACACTAAAATTCCAGCTCAGTTATTACCTAACCCGGATGCCGCGAGAGATAAGATCAAATTGCTTTGGATTTCTTGCGGTGACCAAGACGGCCTTATAAAGATTAGCGAACGTACGCGCGATTATATGGTTGAAAACAAAATACCTCACATCTTCTACAAGGAACCGGGAAAACATGATTTTAAGGTTTGGAAAAATGACCTTTATCAATTTTCCCAGTTGGTATTTGCGCATAAATAACGGATACTTATCGATGGAAGTTTAACAACATTTAAATTTCCATCGATACTTTGGTATAAGTTAGAAAAAACGCCTTTGAGGTAGGTAAGCAATTTTATTTAACAAAGGGTTCAATCATTTCGATCGTTCCATCAGCGTTGTGTTTCAAGCCGGTTACTTTCACATTTCTGAGGTGTGTCTTGCCCGAAAGCTGGGTGTCATGAAAAAAAATATACCATTTTCCATTAATTTCTACAATAGAATGGTGGGTAGTCCAGCCTTGTACAGGGTTCATAAAAGTACCCTGATAAACAAATGGGCCATAAGGTTGCTCGCCAATAGCATAAGCCAGGTAATGGGTATCGCCGGTTGAATAAGTGAAATAATATTTGCCATTAAATTTGTGCATCCAGGCACCTTCAAAAAAACGGCTGTTGTGATCTTTAGTAAGCAATGGTTTACCTTGCTTATCTATAAGTTGAACATCCTTAATTTCGCCATCAAAAGATAGCATATTTGAGCTCATTTTCGCGACCTTAGCGCTCAACGCGGGCTCATTTTCTTTTTGTGAGTCGGTTTTAGATCCATTGGCATCATATTTTCCGTTGGACCAGCGCTGCAACTGCCCACCCCAAATCCCACCAAAGTACATGTAACTGGCTCCATCGGTATCCGTAAAGACTGCCGGATCGATACTAAAGCTTCCTTTAATGGGCCCTGGTTCAGCCTTGAAAGGTCCGGCTGGATTTTTTGAGGTAGCAACACCTATTCTAAATACATCAGATTTATCTTTGACTGGAAAATAGAGATAATAGTTTCCGTTTTTAAAGGCCGCATCGGGTGCCCAGAGTTGCCTGCCTGCCCATGGAATGTCTTTAATGCTTAATGCCACACCGTGATCGGTTACCTTGCCATTAATACTATCCATACTCAAAATGCGGTAATCTCTCATGTCAAAATGATCACCGCTATCGTTTTCGCGGGTGCCAGTTTCGATATCATGTGAAGGATAAATGTAAATTTTTCCGTTAAAAACATGTGCAGATGGGTCGGCAGTGTAAATGTTGGAGATAATTGGCTTGGAAAGATATCCAGGCTTTTTACTTGTACCGGCCTGTTCCTTTTCTGTTTTTTGGTTTGTTTGCTGACAATATGCGGTCACAGCCATTCCGATGATAGCAGTTAAAAGGGTTAATTTTTTTAAATCGTTAATCATGTGGTTTATTGGTTTGGTTAGGTTATTTTCTGATGCTTTTAATACTTTCTGGCGGGCCTAAATAGCTTGGTTTTAACCCGCCAAGATCCAGTACTAATTTTTGTAATACTATCCCTGGGGTAATCATCCAATATTTGATGGTATGTTTACCTGTTTTGTTAAAGGCAAGGGGAGTTTTGAATATTTTAATGTTGCGGGCCGCCGATTGCCCCCAGGCATATTCGGAAGCGTAGTCCACACTGATGTTAACCATTACTGGAATTTGGTCATCTAAAGAAACAGCAAACTTCAACCCGTCTTTCGCGGTGAAATCTATCGTGGGCGAGACAAAGGTATTCAGGCTAAAATTACCCGTTTGAGTTATAAAAATGTCGTATTCCAAATGTGGGGATCCTTCTCCGGGCTGTTGCACTGGCGCAGTCACAGGTATTGGGATTACTCCGCTCCTGGTTTTTCCGTAATTGGGGATGGTTTTCCAAAAAATAGGTCTGTTGTTCACAGCACTGCTATAACTTGTTGCTTCCATCGAGATATAGCCATTATCGCACAGAAACAAATTCGCGGGTAAATCTGCCGGTATAATGTTTTCGGTAGTTATTGGAAGAATAATACTCGAGCGATCACTACCGGAAATAACAATTTGGGTTTCTCTATTGCCTTTGGGCGCTTTGTTCCAATCAATGCTAATTCGGATTTTCTCGTCACCATCGAGCATTCCTTCTCTGCTACTTAACATCATAAAATCTGGAGCTTTAATTTTGTACTTCAGTCCATTTGCTCCTGTTTTAAAAATTTCGAAGGTATGTGATGTATTAGTCAGCGCTGAAAAATTGAAGCCTTGGGCTAACTTTGTTTTTCCCGTAAAGTGAAGTTCAGTGTTTTCTAGTACAATACCCAGGGAATTACCGCTGTTGTTTATGAGCACAGTTTTAGGGGAAATATTGCGATCAGGTTGCTGCCAGGAAGTGTATCCAATATGAGTTTGGTCCATCATGTGGTCCCATTTTCCTTCTGCCATTGTTTTGTTGTAGTAAGTACTGATTTCGGCATCCCGTTTAAAGAGAGAATCCACCTTACTGGCCAGACTATTGGTCGAAAATCTTCCTTGTTTGGCATATAATTTATTTTTAGCTACTGCCAAATACATTTCGTATAAATTAGCAACGGCTTCAATCGGATGAAGGACCAGTTGGTAATAGGCATTTCTTTGGTCATCGGTTAATTGTTTGTAGGTAGTGATGGCTTGTTGTTTGAGTGTAATGAAATCGCTACTTACCCGTTCGAACTCATTATAGTTGATCAGACTATAGGTTTGCTCATCAAGGAGCTCTGGTTTAATTCTGGCAGCGTATTTCAGGTAGGTATCTATGTGATCGGCGATTGCTGTGGCGTGTTCATTGCCAAACTGTTCAGCAGCCCAGTTAACTGTGTAGTCCATTAATTTATTGGCAGGGATGGCGTCAGGATTCCAAGCATAATCTAAAAAGAACTGAATCGGGAACTCCATAGGTTTTAAATCGCCGACGTTTACAATCCAAATCTGATTAGCATCATATTCATGTGCAAGGTGCATTTGTTCCCAGATTTTTTGAACTGGGTTGGTATTTACCCACTTGTAATTTCTCGGGCCACCCACATAATCGAAGTGATAATAAATTCCATAGCCACCCTTTCTGGGCTTCTCGCCTAACCGGGGCAATTTTCTGATGTTCCCCCAATTATCATCGCAAAGCAGTAAAGTTACATCATCGGGAACCCGCATGCCTTTGTCATAATAATCCTGAACTTCTTTGTACAGTGCCCAGATCTGTGGGGTTTGTGCCGCAGGTTTTTGAGTCACCTTTTCAATAATTTCGCGCTGGTCTTTTACAATTTTTTCTAGCAGGGCCGTTGCTGTGCTGCCCGACATGGGCTCATCACCATCCCCACGCATGCCAATAGTGATAATTTGTTCTTTACCATTCACTCTTTTTAGGCCGCTTTCCCAAAATGCACGTAACTGCACTGAATTTTGTTCATAGTTCCATTTGCCGCCTTTATATCGTTTCCATTCATCGTGTGCACGAGTCAAGGGTTCGTGATGCGAAGTCCCAATTACTATCCCATATTCATCAGCTAGGACAGGGTTGAGCGTATCGTCGTCATTAAATGCATTTCCCCACATAGCGGGCCAGAGGTAATTTCCTTTTAAGCGGAGAATTAATTCGAACACCTTTTCATAAAACTTATGGTTAAAGCCTCCAAATTCTTTTTTGCTCCATGCCGAAAGGGCAGGGGCTTCATCATTTAAAAATATTCCCCGATATTTTACTACAGGGGAAGAAATCACATGGCTCCCCCCAATAACATAAAGCGAATGACGTTTTTTTACCGGAACGTCAGCCCAGTAATGCCAAGGGGAAACGCCCATTTGAGCAGAAAGTTCATATACCCCATATATGGTTCCACGCTTATCGCTCCCGGCAATCACTAAAGCAGAATCAACGCCCTTTATTGGGCTTTTCACAACCTGAATTAATGTCGCCTCCCATTTTCCAACAATTTCAGAAACATTTAGACAGTGGTTGCGGACCATTTCATCAATGATTTGGCTTTTGCCAATGGTTCCAATGATGATGGGGAGCCTGCTTGTTTTGCTGGTTAAAAATATGGGCTCAGTTCCACTCACCATTTCAATGTCGTGCTGAAGATTTTTTGCCGCCCGTACCGCGCCGGGCCATTCGTTACCACTGACAATAATTGTGGGAACCTTACCTTGGCTCACAAGGGAGAAGCTTCCAGGCAAATAATTATTTACCGTAATCGCATTGAGGGTATTCGCTCGGACAATGATAACGCTGGAAAACAGTAAGATCAGTGTAAATAATTTGTTCATGATTTAGAATTTTGTGACTTTCCAATAGGCTTTTTTCGGTTTTAATTGCGTATCAAAGAGTAAAGGATAATTTTTACGGCCGGGTACCGGATAACCGTCCAGCCAAGTCCTACGATCTGAAATGTTCCAGAAGGTAACGTTGCTGATAACGTTTTTATAGTTTCTAAACACATTGAACACCATTTTGTATTTCGCCACCTGTCTGGCCTCGAGTTCAGTTGTGTAAGCATCGCTTTCATCGGGGCGTTTGCTGCGTTTATTTTTCTCCCATGGGTAAATAGAGATATCTAGTTCAGTAAACTGTATTTTAAGGCCTAGGGACGAATACCGCTCAATTGCAGAAACAAGCTCTTTTTCCGTCGGTTCATAGATCGACCAGTGTGCCTGCAGGCCAACACCATCTATGGGTACTCCTTTGTGTTTGAGGTTTTTAAGTAGCTTGTATACCCGTGCTGTTTTTTCGGGTCTTTCGGTGTTGTAATCGTTGTAAAAAAGCTTGGCCTCTGGATCGGCGGCGTGGGCATATTCAAAAGCTTTAGCGATAAAATCTTCACCGCAGATTTGAAACCATTTTGAGTTTCGTAAATATTGGGTGGAATCGTCATCAATGGCCTCATTTACCACGTCCCATGCATATATTTTCCCCTTGTATCGTCCTACAACAGCATCTATATGAGCCTTTAACCGTTGTAATAATATTGCTTTACTTACCTCTTTTCCATCTTTACCCGTAAAAAACCAAGAAGGTGCCTGTTCGTGCCAGCATAAGTTATGTCCGCGTACTTTGATGTTATTTTTCTCTGCAAAGCTGATTATAGAATCGGCTTCCCGCCAGTTAAATTTCCCTTCTTCAGGCTGCATGCGCTCCATTTTCATGTCGTTTTCCGCGGTGATACTGTTAAAATGCTTTTTAATCAATGCACTTTCTTCTCCGCTCAGATTGCCTCTACCCACCGCAACACCGATTGGGAAGTAATCTTTGTAAAAATCTTTTAAACCCCTGGTATCTGCTTGATTATCGGAAGAAAACTGGCTGGTTTTACATCCTCCAAAGCTCAGTATTAAGGATAGAAATAAGCTATAGCTTAAAAATATATTTTTGGTACTCATTATATCTTGATCAATTTTGAAAAGCTTGGGTTATCTGCTTATTTTTTGCCAAGTAAGCTCAGCATCTTTTCCCCATACCTTTTACCCAATATCCGGTAACCTTCGGCAGAGAAATGCAGGTTATCTGGGCCATCAGGGCAGCTCGCAGAAGAAATGACATGCGCATTTGTAATTGCTTGTGGTAAGGTTGCAATAATGTTGTTCATACTTGCACAAACGCCTCCTTGATCGGCATTGACAACCTCGCCAGCAAGTAGCGGGGTCTTCTCAGGTTTTAGTTCCAGGTCTTTCAAAAGGGTCTCATATATATGCTTTACTTTTTCAGGCCATGCTTTATCACCGGTATTGGATTCTCCCTGGTGCAGCAATATTCCCTTGATTACACCGACTCGCTTTGCAATTTTGGCCATTTCTACCAAGCGGGCATAGGGGTTTCCTCCATATTCGGCTAATATGCCCTTCATCCAGTCTGGTGCTGTTGCGGTGTAGGTCTGGCAATTTTCTTTGTCGAACAGTTCAATTTTACATCCTCCCACAGCAACATTGATTACACCAATTTTAATGTTTTTGGGCAGATTGGCAACGAGCGTCCGACCGAAATAATCTACCGGGCCTAAGCCGGTTTTACATCGGGCTAATGGGGGAACGGCGGTATACCAGTTGCCTTTCGTACGGTTTAAACTTGCGCAATCAACAGCTTCCAATATTTGAAACCGTTGATTTACTTTTGTAGTATCCTGCGCTTCGAATCTGGCGGCGCCTTCCATGTTCGATTGTCCAAAACATAGAAAGATATAAAAATTTGGATCCTGTGAAAATGACGGGATACTGATTAGCAGCAAAGCTGCGCAAAAAAAGATGGAACGTAGTTTAGTCATATTTGGTTATTATTAATGGTAACTGATTAGGATGTTTTTGCATCCGGTAACAGGCTTTTTTAGGGTTACACACCTGCTTCAATCATCAACCTGCTAGAAGTTTAAAATCTGGTAACCTCATAGTATGCTTTTTTAGGTTGTAAATCCGTATCAAATAGCAATGGAAAGTTTTTTCTACTCCTACCGTCAAGCCAGCTATACCGATCCGACAGGTTCCAAAACGTGACTCCAGTAATTTGCTCTTTATGTTTTCGGAATACCTCAAAAATCATCTGATACTTTTCCAGTTGCCGCTGCTCCATTTCTGGAGTAAAAGCAATTGCATTGACTCCTTTTTCACCGGTGATTAGCTGGCCACCCTGCCTTCCTGAATATACAGAGACATCGAGTTCGGTAAACTGGACTTGAAGATCCAGGGATGAAAATAACTCAATTGATTTTTCGAGCTCCGATCGGCTAGGGTTATCGATTGACCAATGAGCCTGTAATCCAACGCCGTGGATGGGAACACCTTTGGCCAACAGGTTTTTAAGCATCTTGTATATCTTATCCCGTTTTACAGGATTTTCCGTATTATAATCGTTATAAAACAAAACGGCTTTTGGATCTGCCGCATGTGCATACCGAAAGGACTGCTCGATAAAATCCGCCCCAGCGATGTTATGCAATGGAGATTTGCGGAAAGTGCTGCTGTCGTCGGCAATGGCCTCATTCACCACATCCCAGGCATAAACTTTTCCGCGGTACCGAGATACCACCCTATTAATATGGTTTTTGATTCTGGAAAGTAAGACTTCTTTCGGAACTGGGTTCCCGATAGAGTCTTTAAAGAGCCATCTTGGGGTTTGCGCGTGCCATACCAGGCAGTGTCCCCGGACTTTTATTTTATGATCTAATCCAAATTGAACAATGGAGTCTGCCATTTTCCAGAAAAATCTGTTTTCATATGGATGGATAGGCCCCATTTTCATGGCATTTTCTGCAGTAATTGAGTTGAAATGTGTTAAGATCAATGATTTCTCTTGATTTTGGAGGTCGCTTGGCTTTACAGCAACCCCTACGGGGAAATAGTCTTTGTAGTAGTCTTTCAATCCGTCAGCCCTTTTATATGCAATCAGAGGTAGGGCTGCAAGGGAAAGGCATAAAGAAATGTTTCGTAATTTGTTCAGCTTCGGGCTCATTTGTTAGTTGATGATTACAAAGCTAAATTATCTGTATTGCTGTTATCGGGATAGCTTGTTTCATCATTTTTATAGCACATTTGAATAACTGAAGAATAGAGCCTGTGGGTTTTGTTGCATAATGAATGATCTAAAATATTGACTGTTAATATGTTTTAGGTATGGGAGGATTTTGTTTGTAGTCAATCCACTACCAAATGGCTTGGTCGTGGATTGTGGAATCTCCTGACTATATTCAATCGACAACGAAGTTTAGTTAATCATCCCCATTGTTTCTCCCACTTTTTTAAGCGTTATTTGTTTGTCCTTTTTGCTCCTGGTTTTGCCTTTCCATCTGTAATTTTGGAAATCGGGCACTCTTTTTTTTGCAATTTCAGCAGCCGTCCGACTATTTTCCTACTATAGCTTATCCTCAACCCGATAGTGAAAACACGTACAATAATTTCTTTTTCCTTTACTATCCCTTAATCTTATCCTTGAAAACTTTGTCAAAATTTACTATCGCTTCGCAATGCCCGAATAAGGTCGAAGATCCACGCTTAACTCTAGCGATGAAAGCTAATCGATATACCCAATGTCAGCTAACTAAAACAAACTGACTAATGCTAAAATTAGTTGCTACCAAATGCTGGCATTTAATTTCAATTGAATCTAGCAGCAGCAGCAGTATTCTTAAAGCCTAGGAAGGATGTTATATTTGTGGGCGCAAATCAAAAGATCTGAACTAGAACGTATTCAGTTTATACCGCCTAACAAATGAATACTGAGGTCTAATTTGTCGAATAAATATGCAGATAGTCATTAAGAACAAAATTCAGGGGAATAAGACCTTAAAAGTATCACCATTTAAAAAGGAAGTGCGCGTAACGGCACCCCATAAGCATAATAGCTATTTTGAAATTATCTACCTTTCCAGGGGAAACGGCTTCCATTATATAGATTCGCAGTGTTTTGAGATCTCTCAGAACAGTGTTTTCTTTGTAAGAAAGGAACAGATACATCACTGGGAATTGACTTCAGAACCAGAAGGCTATGTGGCTATCATTAAGAAAGGCTTTATTGATCAGAGCCTCGACAGAGAAATCAGAACTCTGTTGCTGCAATTGAGCAGAAATGCCGTTTTGCAGTTAAAAGATACTTCATCCATCAATAAGATTTTTGAGTTACTCGTAAAAGAGTCAGATAGAGTTGACAATTCGACAATGGCAGTTGTAGAAGGGTTGTTAAAGGCATTGTTAGCAAAGATCCATTCGGAGGGAGCAGTGTTGCCAACAGGTGTAAAGCAGGACGGCAATGGTCTGTATTACCAGTTCCATGAAATTTTGAGCCAGGAAAAACATTTAAAGAATAGTGTTGCCTATTATGCTGCCAGATTAATCACCTCTCCGCAGAATCTGAACCTGGCTTGCAAAAAAGAAATGAACGTTTCCGCTTCGGTCATACTATCTGAATTCATAATTAGTGAAGCTAAACGCTTACTGATCTATACGGACAATACTGTTGGTCAAATAGGCTTTGACCTCAGTTTCAGCGATGCATCACATTTTGTCAAGTATTTCAAACGCTACACAGGCTACACACCACAAAATTACCGTGCTGGTGTCGTATAGTACCGCATTATTTTCAAATGTACCATGTGAAACAGAATTTTAAATGCTTCTTTGCGGAACCTAATAACCATTTGAAAGTTTTGAAGATCATTAACCATACTAGCAGACCATTCATGCAATTCTCCAGAAGCTTTGTATTTCTTTTGCTCAGTCTTTTCAGCCAGGTAACCAAAGCACAGCAATTTACCCTAAAAGGTATTCTTATTGACCAACAAAACAAACAACCTCTTGAGTATGCCAGTACAGCCCTGTTAAAAAAGTCAGATTCGACGGTTGTTGGAGGTGCATTAAGTAGGCCCAACGGGTCTTTTGAGATCAGCAAGATTAAGGCTGGCCAATATCTATTGAAAATAGCTTACATAGGCTATAAGAATAGATTTATCCAGGTAGAAATCAATAATATTGAGGTGCTTGATCTGGGGCAGGTTAGCCTTACCCCAGCAGGCGAATCACTTAGCCAGGTCAACATTAACAGTGGGAGGGTAAATGCTGCTAATAAGATTGATAAACAGTCATATCGTGCTGATCAATTTGAAAGCGCCAAAGGTGGAACTGCAATAGATGTATTAAAGAATCTGCCTTCTGTGGCTGTTAACGGAGAGGGGCAGATCAGTGTTAGGGGATCTGCCGGATTCCTTGTTCTTGTGAACGGCAAGCCAGTACTTACTGACGCACAGACTGTCTTAAGCCAGTTGCCTGCAAACATTTTGGAAAATATAGAACTGATCACTTCTCCTTCTGCTAAATATGATCCCGATGGGAAAGCCGGTATTATCAACATCGTAACCAGGAAAGGCGCCAATGACGGATTTACATTGACTACAAATGCCCAGACCGGACTTCCAAGTACAACAGGCTATGATAACAAAGAAAAGCCCAAGCGTTTTGGTGGCGATATTACCCTGAACTTTAGAAAAGATAAATGGGACATATCTGTGGGTGGGAATTATCTGCGGAATGATAATGCAGGGTTCCGTGAAGGGGATGTATTTACAAAAAATTTCACCCATAATACCATGACCCGTTTTCCTTCTAATGGCGAACGTAGTTTTGATAAATATAATTATGCAGGTAGGTTATCTGCAATTTACACCCTGGATAAAAAGAACACTTTTTCTATCGGTTTTTTTAGTGGAAAGCGTTTTCAGGCTCGTCTGGCTGACCTTGTTTACTCCAATAGTACTTCAGTTCTTTCAACTGGGCTTCCGATCAGGTCAAGCACTTATTACAATTCCAACCTGCAAACCAAGGAAGGGAATTTTACCCTCGGCAACCTAGATTATACACATACTTTCGCAGATAAATCTTCATTAACAGCCTCGTTGCTCTATGAACATGCCAATTTATATGGAAATACCAGAAACAGAAATCTAGGGTATCCTAATATAGCAGATACCATACAGTATGTTTTTAACCCCTATAAGAACCCGATTAATGGATATAGATTTAAGCTCGATTACGCCATTAATATTGGTAAAGGAAAATTAGAGAGCGGGTACCAGGTTAGATATGATACCCAAGACGGACAGTTTGATTACTTTGTCACCCCTGCAACTTCACAGCCGGATGCCAATAGGTTTAGAGGAAGTGCGAGGGCAAAAAACAAGATCCATTCGGTTTACTCGCAATATTCAGGCAAATTGAACAAACTGGAATACATTGGAGGATTGCGCTATGAATACGCCACCAGAACATTAAATCTTTCTTATGATCCTGCAGCTCATGAACTGGATCTTTCGAACCTTTTTCCCTCTTTAAATCTTCTTTATAATATTTATGATGGATTGAGGTTAAAGGCTGGGTATTCAAGAAGAATCCAGCGTACAAATAATTATGAGCTTAATCCAATTCCTGAAAGGGAGCA
This sequence comes from Pedobacter ghigonis, assembly GCF_903166585.1. Lineage (GTDB taxonomy): Bacteria > Bacteroidota > Bacteroidia > Sphingobacteriales > Sphingobacteriaceae > Pedobacter > Pedobacter ghigonis. Next base: position 283,134 of record NZ_CAESCM010000001.1, on the reverse strand, counting down.
CTCCGAGACTTTGGAACAGGGCGATCCTGACCTAAAACCGTCGTTCATCGATCTTGCAGAACTCGGATTGACCAAGACCCTTAAGAAGGGCTCTTTTTTTACAACATTATATTATCAAAACACTAAAAATCCTATACAGCGTGTAAACAGCGTTTATGCAGATACGATCTTAAACAGGGTATTTACAAATGCAGAAATGGCGCGTTCATTCGGCCTTGAGCTGGGAGCCAATCTCCAGCTTGTTAAGTGGTGGAGTCTTTATCTGGGGGCTAACCTGTATAATTATAAGGTTTCAGGGAATTTAAATGTACTTGGAAACAGCTCGATAGTAGATAATGCAAACTGGGTATACTCTATAAACACGAACACCAGTTTAAACCTCAACAAAACCTGGAGTTTACAGGCAAATGTGAATTATTTATCAAAACGGCCAACCGCGCAAGGTGAGGATTCAAAGTTTCTGGTTCCCAATGCTGCTGTTAAGAAAACATTCATGAATGGCCGTTTTTCTGCAACTCTACAGTGGCAGAATATGGATCTTGGCATGAACCAATCCAACAGACAACGAATCACTACATTTGGAAAAGACTTCTATACCACTACCAATTATATTTACGAAACTGACGTTTTCTTATTGAATTTCAGCTTTAACCTGAACAAGCTTACCGGTAAATCTAAACTTCCTTCCAGCGAATTTGGTGATAAGGAGTTTTAACGCACCAATCGCGATTGGCACGTCGTCTGCATTCAATGTGAAACGATCAGATGAATATTCAGTTAATCGGTTACAATTCAGGAGTTGTAATTAATATCCAGTTTAGTCAGAGTCTTTTTAACCTTATAACCCGGAAAAAGTTTCAAAAGATATCTTATCCGTTTGTCGTTTTATAAATAAAAATTAATTGTGTTACAGATCATTTTCGTTTACCCATTTCTTTAATAAAATAATTTTTCTCTCTAGATTGGCTCATCTTTTACCATTTAACACTCGTTTTGTGGTTAGAAAAATCTTTCTTAATAATAAGTTTTTCGGAAATCAGATCATAATCCCTCATCATTGATTGTAGGTTATTGATTTGCACTAGGTGTTTTAGATATTTGAGGTCAGCTACGAACTTCGTAGCTCAGCTGTTCGATTTTTTATTTTATTCGGATTTTTTCAATCTTAATATTTTCAGTTTTTTAAACAAAGTGTTTTGAAAACCGGGTTTATCTTTTGCGAAATCACCCTGTCGCCATCATACACTAGTCTAACATTGAGCTAAGTTTCTGTACTTAAGAATTACTCTGTTTGCTAGAGCAAGGCCGCCGCCTTTTCCCTCAAAAACGCCTCTTTATCTTTTCTAACCTCTTTAAGCATTTCTTTACTTTCTTTTGGTAAGGTAAAATATTTATCAGCCCATAGGTTGATTTCGATCATTAAAGGAAGCAAATCAACCCCTTTTTGGGTTAGCTTATATAGTACTTTGGCCTTACTCTCCGGATGATCCTGTTTCGTAATCACCCCATTTGTTTCCAGCATTTGCAAACGGGAGGCCAGAATGTTAGTAGCTATTTTTTCGCCTGATTTTAAAAAATCACCATAAGTACATTGTTTGGCAAACATCAAATCCCTAACAATAAGTAACGACCATTTATCGCCCCATATATCCAATGAGCTACTGATAGGGCATTCAGACCTCTTTTTAATATCCGTCATAAAATAATTTATAAAGTCACTTGCAAAATGAAAGTTATTTATATATTTGTACTTGCAAAATGCAAGCAAATTTATGTAATTTTATTGGAGATACAATGAAAACAACAGAAAATACAGTATTCATCAGCACGAATTGGTTATTACAATTAAGGAAAATGGTGCTTATTAATTTCAGATAATCATGAACTTAAAAGGGAAAACTATTCTTATTACTGGTGGTGGATCGGGGATAGGGCTTGAAGCCGCAAAACAATTCATGCAGATCGGTGCAAAAGTGATTATTACAGGAAGAAATCAAGCCAAACTTGACGCTGTAAAAAAAACTTATCCAGCATTAATTGCTATACAAAGTGATGTTGGAAATGAAGCAGACGCTTATTCACTTTTTGATCAAGTAAGACAACTTGGTGGAGTTGATATTCTCTATAACAATGCAGGTGTTGGTGTGCCACCAGAAAATTTGGGCATTGCCAGTGATCTGCATTTGAAAGGGGCGGCGTATGAAATGGAGGTTAATTACCTTGGTGTTATTCGCCTCAACAATATTTTTATGGAGATGCTAAAATCAAAAGAAGAAAGTGCGATTATCAATACTACCTCAATCCTGAGTATGGTTCCATCGCTAATAGAGGCTACCTATTCCGCATCTAAAAGCGCCCTGGCTTTTTATACCAGATCTTTACGAGAACACCTCACAATTTTGAATGCTAATGTGAAGGTTTTTGAACTATTGCCACCTTTGGTGGATACAGAAATGGTTGCCGATAGAGATGATAAGAAAATAAGCCCAGCACAATTGGTTAAAGAATTGATAAAGGGATTAGAGCAAGATCACTACACCATTAGAGTTGGGGCTTCCAAACTAGTTTATATTTTGAATAGATTTTTCCCGAGACTTACCTTTGGATTGATTAATCCCAAAAAAACAAATTCCACTTTAAAGCCTTAAAATGAAAGCTTTCACTATAAAAAAATACGACAAAAAAGGAGTCCTTGAACTTACTGATGTCCCTGTGCCAGTATTAAACCAAAATGAAGTATTAGTTCAAGTTCATTCTTCCGGCTTAAACTTACTTGATGCCAAGATAAAATCCGGGGAATTTAAAATGATATTACCCTATAAGTTCCCACTTATTTTGGGACATGATGTAGCGGGAATAATTATTCAGGTTGGAAAGAATGTGAAGCAGTTTAAAGTAGGCGATCAGGTTTATTCTCGCGTTCCGGATTTTCATATTGGAACCTTGGCCGAATATATTGCCGTAAATGAAGCAAGTATAGCATTAAAACCCAATAACCTTTCGATGGAGGAAGCAGCATCAATTCCGCTGGTTGCCTTGACTGCTTGGCAGGCCTTGGTGGAAAAGGCAAATCTCAAGAAAGGGCAGAAGGTATTTATTCAGGCGGGCTCTGGGGGCGTAGGAACAATAGCCATACAGCTGGCAAAACATTTGGGGGCAACTGTTGCAACAACTGCTAGCGAAAAAAGCTTTGAAATGCTTAAAAACCTAGGGGCTGATGTACTGATCGATTACAAAAAAGAAGATTTTGAAACCATATTGAAGGATTACGATGTGGTTTTAAACAGTCAAGACCCAAAGACACTTGAAAAATCATTGAGGATTTTAAAGTTTGGTGGAAAAGCCATTTCAATCTCAGGACCTCCAACTCCAGATTTTGCTAAAGCAATTGGCGCTACTTGGTTTGTTAGGACAATCCTATCTTTCCTTAGTTCAGGTATACGCAAAAAAGCAAAAAAATTAGGTGTTGACTATTCTTTTCTTTTTATGAGAGCCGACGGAAAACAGTTGGCAGAGATCTCTAAACTGATTGAAGAAGGGGATATAAGGCCGGTCGTAGATAAAGTATTTCCATTTGAACAAACTAATGATGCAATGGAATATATCGAGAGTGGCCGTGCCAAGGGGAAAGTAGTTGTTAGATGCAGTTAGCTGCAAAAGGGGGATACCCAATATCTCGATCAGCTAAGATTCGAGTTAGGCACCTTTAATGAGAACTAAAAAGCGGCACTGAATTTTTATATAGTATAGTTATTTGGCTTTTTAATGTATAACCAATAGTTACTTTAAGGTAAATTTTATCGTGCGAGGATGAGATGGGGACGCTTTGGTTAATGTTTGATTAAAACATTAACCAAAGCGTCTATAGCGTTCTAAAAGAGTTTCAGATTGTATTATTTTCATGGAAATCCTACTGCAGTTCTAGAACCAGGTAAGGGATTAACTAAGCTAAAGTTGCTTATGATGTATGACATCTATTCCATTCCCTGGGATATAGCAAGCATTTTTGAAAGCTTTTCACTTACTTTGTTGATGTCCTGCTGGCTATGAGAGTAATAGGCATTTTTAAAGCTTTTTTCTGAGATATTTTCAACTTCAGCAGTGCTGTAGTGGCTGGTGACATGCTGGCGGATCTGTTTAGGTCTAGTCTCAAGGATGATTCCGCACTCCACTTGCAAGTGAATAAAAAACGCCAGCTGCTTTACACTTAAAGATACCATATAATCATCCTGGACAATTCCATTTGCTGAAAGACTGGATGCTATCCCTTCAATCTCACGCAGGTAACAAAGTTCAGCTTCGACAAATTTTAGCAGTGATTCTTTTATCAAGGGTAAATCTATGCGTAGGGAGCTTGAAAGGCACGGCGAGAGCCTTATCAGTTCTTTTTTATCCCGCGAGAGTAATTCAAATTGATCTCTTAGCGAGCCAGCAGTATCCAGTCTGCTTAGAATAATCTCGCAGCAGGTTTTGTGGAATAAGGGAGAATTCAGGTTGCATTCTATCAGTAGATTAACCAAATCTTTCCAGCTGCGTATTTTCCCAATTTCGTTTTCTCTGTTTAGGATATCTAAAACAGCTAATAAATAATCCAGCTGATAAAAGCAGACTGCTTTTTTTGGGTTTTCCCTAAAAAGAAAAAGATCATCCAGTACGTTGTGGAGCTTATCATCTGGACTAATGCGCTGGGAGAGTGCTAGCAGGGATGATATCTTATTTTCATTTGAGCGAATAAAATCATTCAATAAAGCTTGGGGTACTTGCAAGGATTTATCCCAGAACTTTGGAAAGTGGATCTCTAAATTAAAAATCAAACCTCGGATAATATTGACGCACTCAGTCAGAAAGGGTAATCCTGCCTCTTTAGATGGACTATTGGGATTTTCCATTTTTAGATGTATCCCTTGGTAGATCAATAGCAGATCGTTCTGATGCTGGGAAAAACCGATTTGCAGGTTTTCAGGAACGCTGCTACCCAAGCAGTGCTGCAGTGAAAGTAATACCCGCCCACATTCCTCTTCCAGTTCAACCAAGATTGATTTCTGTTTCTCTTTAGCTAGCCGTAAACCAGTACTAATGTTATTATAAAGGCTATTGATGTAGTCAAGTTGATAATTCATAAGGCTGAAGCGTAAAGGATTAAAAATAATCTACCAGAATTGGAAAACCTTTTTTTTCGGACAAGAGGTGTTTTGACTGATGCGTAAACAGCTTTGACTTGTTTAAAGCGAATAGACTGAGTGTCCAAATTTAGGTTTTAGCCAAACTCTCAGGGATAGGCCTTCATAGCTCGGCTGAAATTATTATGGGTGGCGATGCATCAGCAGATTTAGCATAATTTTAAATCCTTCTTCAAGAATAGGTTTGGTTAATGTGAATAACCATTTAAGTATTGCAAAAGCATTTTGATTAAAGCTTTCTACTCACTTGAGATAATAGCCATGGTGGATAAAAAGAGGGGTTGCTCAAAGGGTAACCGCTCGGTAACTTGATGGATATAGCCCAAAAGATAAAATTTGTCTTTAAGCTCAGTAGCTGCATTTTACTCTTGAGGCTGATGGCGTAATTTAACCTAAATGAAAAATATGATAAAAAAACTAAGTGCCGATTTATACCAGCAAATGAAAGCTGATCTTGATGATTTAAAAGGGAGCGGAATACCTAAAAGTCAAATGCTAAGGGATGCGATTTTGATTGTGCAAAAATATTTGGATGAGTTGAAAGCTTTGGTTGATGCAAACCCCTTTCTTGGCGAGGAAGAAGAGATATGGTTTTTCAAAATCGAAAAACCCAGGTTTTACAGGTGGCTAATTTTTTATACTGAACTATTTGCAATCGATAACACCAAACCTATCATCGGGAAAGAAGAAATAAAGGAACACTACAATGATCAGATGCGATACATTAATCGTTTCTTTAGATCTCATGAATTTCATTACCAGTATTTTAGATTGGATAGTAACGAGCTTGATCGTTTATATTTTATTCGTGGCGCCTCGCCATTAAAGACAGAGATGAGTTTGATTCCAAGGGTAGATCCATCCTTTGGAACAGGCCATGAGTTTCTTTTTTCAAATTTTAGAGCTTATGAGATGCTACAAAGATACTTAAGTGATCAGCTCACTTCTGATGTGGGGATTGGTTTGGAGAACCAATCAAGTGAACAGAAAGGAAAGAAGTTTGCCTGGACAGGTGATCAAGTTAATTTAATAGAAATGATTTATGGACTTTGGCTAACCGGACAGTTCAACAATGGAAAAGCAGATCTATCTGATATAGTGGCTGTTTTACAAAATGTTTTTCAGGTGAATTTAGGCCAATATTTTAGAAGATTCTCTGAAATTAAGCAACGTAAAGGAATGAGCAAAACTAGGTTTTTGGATCAAATGCGTGATGCGCTGCAGAAGAAAATCTTTGATTGGGAGGGAGGGATAGCTGAAAAATAAGAATAATTGATTTGAAGTAAATCTTACTAAATAGCTTTCCATTTAGCCCGTTTTAGAAAATGAAACACCTATGGTTCATAAAAAAGGGATATGTTTTGACTAACATATCCCTTTCTCGACCTTGGCTTTACTTTTACCTCGTCACTTGCTGCAAGGAAGCAAGCTTACTTCACAGACATGTTGAAGGAAGGAGGAAGCGAACTTTCCTCAGATGCCCATAATTTATTTGGACGTTTACCCATGATCAGTTCCAATTTTCCACCTTTCATTAAATCCTCATGGGAAAACCATGATTTATTCCAGACCTGTCCATTTAGCTTTGCCGATTGAATATATTTGTTTTCCGGCGCATAATTTAAACATGCCACTTCGAATTTCTTACCATTTCCAATATCCAATTTTACATTAGCAAATGTTGGGCTACCGATAACATACATTGGTAAGCCTGGGGTTATTGGATAAAAACCCATTTGAGAAAAAACGACAAATGAGGTTAACCCGCCTCCATCTTCATCACCTGGAATGCCCATTAAATCGTTTCGGAACCATTGAGCAAGTAAACTGCGTACGCGTTTTTGGGTGCGCCAAGGTTGACCTGCATAGTTGTATAGGTAAGGGATATGCATGGCAGGCTCATTGCCCATTGAAAACTGACCAACATTGCCCGTATGGTCTGGCAATTGGGAATAAAAATCAAACCTGCTTTTTCCAAGCGGGGTGTTGTACATTTTCTCCAGCTCATCAACAAAAGCCTGTTTTCCGCCTATCATCTCTACTAAATCACCTAAATTATGCAAGACATCCCAGCGGTAAAGCCAGCCATTGTTTTCATCATACGTATCCCGTGCACCCAGTCCACCCGAAAACCGGTAGTCCAGGGGCTGGATAAATTTGCCGTCAATATCTTTTGGATGAAAGAATTTGGTATCCGGATTAAAGACAGCATGATAGCTTTTACTTTTCTCTAAAAAATCTTTAGCCTCATCTGTTTTGCCCAGTTGCTGCGCAATGTTCCCTAAGCACCACTCATCGTAAACGGTGCCCAAAGTAACCGCAATAGGCTGGCGCTTTTCAAAACCATGAACCTCCGGCGCAGTTTCTTTTTCACCTGGAGGCAATGCTGGGAAATACCCTTTGTCTTTAAAAAACTGATCTAGTACACCAGCTTTTTTTGCCGACCAAGGCGACAGCGTTTTTTCGGTAATTCCTGCCTTACAGTATTGATATGCCTCCTCAAGGTTAAAACTTCGAAGGCCCTTGTTGTAAGCATCAATTATGGTTGCCACCCCATGATTGCTATTCATTCTGCGGCTATCGCCGGTAACTTCGGGAAAAGTTGGCATCCAGTGGTCGTCCATTTGCTGGGCCATACGCAAATACGAGTTAATCATATTGCCTTCCATTTTTGGCTCAATGATTACCCGCAGTGGGTGGGTGGCCCTGTAAGTATCCCAGATCCAGTCATCAGTAAAGAAGGGCGTCCCGTTATCATTGTGAACTTTTCCATCGAAGGCGCTAAAATATTGACCGTCTTCAGATAAACTGATCATGCGCTCATATGTGCGGTAAAGTGAGGTGTAAAAGATGGTTTTAGCTGTTTCATCTGTTCCCTCTACAGCAATTTTTCCAAGGGTTTGATTCCATATATATTTGCCGTTTCGAACAACTTTATTAAGCTCATAATCTTTTATTTCCCTATTAAGGTTTCGTTTTGCCTGCTCTACACTAATAAACGATATGCCGTAATGGGCTTTGATTTGCTTGGTATTATCTGGATATTTTAATATCAGGTAAGCATTCTGACCAGAAGTGGATTGTTCCTTTGAGTCGATTTGACCATCCTTTTGCTTGCCGGCGGAAGTGGGGAATAAATCTGTTTGGAAATAAATATATACTTTGGTGTTGTTGCTCAATTTCTGAAAGCCACTTACTACATTTTCTTTGACCGACAGTTCCCCGTTTCTGGTATTTAGAACTAGGTAGGCTGGTGCTGATTTAGAAAAATTAATGGCGTAAATTCCCGATTGGTGTGAAGGGGCAAATTGGACATTAATGCCATAGTCATCTAGATCTACCTCATAATAGTAAGGCTTGATAATTTCATTATCGTAGCCATAAGCCAACACCGGCTTAATGTTTTTCAAATCGCCCTGAAATGGACTCAAGTTGAATGCTGAACTTCCCCTGTGGCTGGTGATGACTAGCGGTAAACCGTGAATAGTGTTTGCCGTAAAGTTATCTCGTTCTGGATAAACCCTTAGCAGACTGTTCGGCAAATGGACAGTAGGATAGGTGGGAACAAGTAGGTGGCTGATGTTACCAATATAGGGGTTAACATAATCTACTGGCTGTTTTTTTACTTGAGCGTTCACTATACTTGTAAAAAATGTGAACCAGACGCAGCTTAATAAAGCGCAAAAGTATTTTTTCATATTTAATTTTTCATAGAACCCCATAAACTTAACGCGTTTTGAATCCGGCATTTTCAACCTTATCAAATAGTAAATATATTTAGCTGTGAGGTTTTTGATTAGGAAAGCAAGTTAGTAAAACGATTTATTAAATTTATTATGAATCTTATCATTTTTGGTGTTTTCTTATTCTCTAGATGTTCTTACCCATTTTTTCTTTAGCAAAGCTCGATCTGATATACAGGAATCTTTTAATGTTTTTTCTTTCAGAATAAGATTGATTTGGTATTTTGCAGGCCCAATTAGATAAGGATATGGCTTCAGGTTTTTTTGCAATTTTAGACGATATAGGTGCTTTAATGGATGACGTTGCGGTGAGCGCCAAGCTTGCTGCTAAAAAAACAGCTGGGATACTGGGCGATGACCTTGCCGTTAATGCGGAAAAATCCACAGGTTTCCTATCTTCTAGGGAACTTCCTGTACTTTGGGCAATAACCAAAGGATCATTAATCAATAAGCTGATTATAGTTCCAATAGCGCTATTGCTAAATGTGTTTTTTCCAGTGGCCATCAAAGTAATTTTGGTACTGGGAGGGATATACCTGGCTTACGAGGGGGTCGAAAAGATTGTAGAGTACCTTTTTCATCGCTCTGCAAATACGCATGGGGAAGCTGCTGAGGTTTTAGAAGAAGACGAAAATGCAGAGAAGACAAAAGTGAGATCTGCCATCACCACAGATTTTATTCTCTCCATTGAGATTGTAATTATCGCTCTAGGTAGCGTGCTGGAAGAAAGCCTCACCTTACAGATCGCAACGGTTTCAATAATAGCGCTTTTAGCTACAATAGGGGTTTATGGGATTGTAGCCATTATTGTTAGAATGGATGATGCAGGTTACCGGTTGATCAAACGTTCAAATGGGAAAGGCGCACTTTCATTCTTTGGCAAACTGTTAGTCTCTTCGCTTCCTATAGTGATACAAGTTTTAAGTGTAGTGGGTACAATTGCCCTAATTCTTGTTTCGGGGGGGATTTTCGTACACAATATTGAGTTCATGCATCACCTTTTACCAGGCGTCCCTTCAATAATAAAGGAATTTGGTGCTGGTTTAATTGCGGGACTGTTAGCTGTGGCACTTGCAATGGCAACTAAAAAAATCGTAAAGCTTTTTAAGCGTAAAGCTTAATTTTAAAAAACTGAACACTGCTGCGAAAGGAGGCATTTATTTTGTTTTCCTGAATTACTGGCGGCCTTGATGATTTCTTTTCAGCCGCATCCGGGGTTTAATTTATCGTGATCGAATTATTAGACGAATCTTAATTTTAAGCACAATGTCTTAAAAAGTTGACTGTTTACGTTGATTTGAGGCTAGAGTAATTATCAAGTGATGTACCCCCAAGGCTTCCATTTTTAGCAAGTTGATTTCATCAAGATTATCCTGTCTATATTGTTTCAATACTAGCTAGTCAATCCCATAGGCTATCCTTTCGACCTGTATTTACCTAGAGTATCTAAAGCTTCATTCAAATTAGTAAGAGTTTGCTCGGCTTCTTTTTCCAATTTTTCTTTTTTAACTCAGATCAATTTTAAACCCTTTTATTGTGATTGATAATTATCAAAACTATTAATTTTTTGTAGTATTTATAATGCATTTAGTTTTATTTTTGTTGAAATGAAAAATGCAGTTTCGATATTTTGTCTTTGCTTACTATCGTTCTTTGGACTCAAAACCAAGGCGCAGGGCACTGTCCCAGGCTGTTTGGTAGCTGACGAACAACTCGTGTATACATTTGATGGTGGTGGGAATGTATACGACCCTCGTTATTCTACTGGTCTCTCAACAGATTATTGTTCCTGGACCCCTACTTCTGGAACCGTCTGTAATATTTGTGACCGTCAGCTTAATCCTGGTGGAAATTGCCCAGGGCATAATTACCAGGCGCAGGGAGTCGAGGGGATTTTTACGATGCTTGGGTGCCCAATAGACGATTATCTTCTTCCTTTAATTTTGTCTTTAGCAGGATTAGGCGGCGTTTTTGTGTGGAAAAGGACGCTTTTATCTGTTTAAATAACCCTTCTTTTTCTTTTATCGTAGTTTAAGCGATGCTAGTTTTATTCTCCTAACCTCTAGAAGTGGTTGGCGGTACTTTTTATTGCTCTGTTCAATTTTAAATCACAATTGACGCTCATAAATGCACTGAGCAGAATTATGAATCGCTTTGACATGGAAACAAATCAACCGGGGGGTGAAAATCAGTAATTTGAAAAAGCAACTTCAAAATTGTAAAACAGTAACATATTGTTTTGATTTTGTTTTACTGGCTACGATAGCATACTGATTAAAAAAGTAAAAAACAAGAGCAAAAAGACTTAAAAGCATCTGTTCCATACCAAGAAAATATTGCCAATGCAGAAGATGAGAGGCAATTTCAAAATAAATCGTTAGCAATGTATATCGTAATGGTGAAAGAAAAATAATTAGATGTCGAAACTTTGTTATGCACGCCGGTGAAAAGTTTCGTTTCTCGGCTGGGACAAGGTCTTTGACATTGGGGAACGAAGCATTATCCTGTTAACACGGGAAATTTTGCGAAGCCTTGAGTTTTCAGGGTGAAAGCGCAGAGGCAGGCTGTAGAGTCCGGCTTGTAGAAGCCGAGGTGAGTAGTTCCGAAAAAAATAATTCAGTTTTGAATACAAAAATGGGCAGGCGCGCTAATGGCGTTTCTGCCCATTTTTTTTGCCCTCACTTTGCCTATAGTTAGAGGCACGTTTTCATTAACCGCTTTGATAATTATAGTTTGATTGCATTGATCATTCAACCTGACTTAGTCAGTCTTACAATTACGAATCATCCGGAGCTTTTGGGCTAGCTAATAAACCGCATTATGGAAGAAAATAGATACGATCTTAACAAGATTAGGGAAGAAACCGACCTTGTAACTCTGCTTTCAAAACTAGGTTATCAGCCGCTTAAGCGGTCTGCAGGAGAACTTTTTTATCTTTCCATGCTCCGCGATAGTGATACTATGCCTTCATTTTGCGTGAACGAAAAGCTAGGTATCTGGTATGATCATGGCCTAGCTAAGGGAGGAAATGTAATTGATTTTGCCTTGAGCTACTGGCCTGCACTTTCTTTTCGTGAATCGATAGGGAAATTACTCGAAGCCTATGGGAATCCTGATGCTATACCACTCAAAGCCAAGCCAGCTCAAATCGAAATACCTTTAAAACATCCTTCTTATTTAGTTAGGGAGGTAAGAGAATTGGGAGGGAACCCTGCTATCAGTGATTACCTGGCACAAAGAGGAATTTCAGCAGTTGCAGGTGGATTTATTAAAGAAGTTTATTACAGCATTAAAAAGGACAATGGGGATAGAAAAGAATTATTTTCTGCTGGCTGGCAGAATGATCTTGGAGGATGGGAGGTAAGAAACAGGTTGTTTAAAGGGTGTCTTGGTAAAAAATCAATGAGCTTTATTTCCGGAGATCCCGATAAGCTTACAGTCTTTGAAGGGATGATGGATTTTTTAAGTTGGAGAATTGAGTACCCGGAAAACAGAGCAAGTGCTTTGATTTTAAATTCAGTTTCTTTTTTAAAGCCCGCAATACAAAAAGCCAGCGAATACGCTCAGGTTGAAATATTTTTTGATCATGATCCTTCAGGAAGAAAATCAAGCGAGGAGTTTTTAAATAAGCTGAGCTATAGTAAAGACTGTTCTGTGATTTACCAAGGTTATAATGATTATAATGAAATGATTCAGCATCGGCTGAAGGGGGCAGTAAAATCGGATACAGATCAGAATATAAATCTTTATAGAAAAACTGGACGGTAAATAGAAAGAAGAATATCTAAGGACAACCAAAGCTATCATAACCAACATGTTTTCTCAAGCCATCAGTGGCTGATTTCCAAGCTCACCTCAATTCACAAAATTCTATTACGCTAAACTTTATCATTTATGACTAGAGCAAAAAGATCCGGTCGCCGTGGAAATCCGGTACGATGTTATTTAAGTGATCATGAATATTCCAGGCTCATTGCCTTCGTAACCCCAATAGGCATTTCCATATCAGAACTCATCAGGCAGGAACTTATCTATGGTTCAACGCTTGATGTTAACCCCTCTACCTTGCTACAGGTATTCACCCAAATCGGTGCAGATTTATCCCGGATCCATGGTCAGCTGCAAAAAATAAGTGAAGAGCTAGTCATAGTGCCAATGGATGAGATAAAAGAAGAGCGGTGCTTTCGGCTAAAATTAATCGCCCAGGAATCTGATGCAGTAACAGAGTGTCTTACCAAAGCAATCAGGATGATGATGATTAGAATGGACAGAAAAAGAAATAACTTATGAATGCAGTAATAGTGCGGCTATTTACCAAGGCTAATGGGTTTCCAGCGGTGAGCTATAATATGGACAAAGTAAATGCCAGTGCAGCCGAGCTGCTTAGCGTGAGAAATATGGATTTATTGAAAGCCTATTCCTTTATCCGCTCTATTGACATTGAACATTATTTTGGCGCAATTGCCTCACTAAATACCAGAAGCCATTTTGACCAGTTCCATGCGGTGCTATCTACTAAAGGGGCGCAAATGGATAAACAGGTATTTTTAGATATTGCCCACAAATGGCTAGAGGCGATGGGGTATAAAAGGCAACCTTATTTGATTTTTCTGCATACTGATACCCCTAACCGGCATATTCATATTGTTTCTACCGATGTAAGGTTAGACGGAAGTAAGATTTCTGATTCTTTTGACCGAATGCGTGCAGTGACTGAGCTAAACCGGATCTTTGGGGTGGATGAGGCTAAGTCTTTTGAGGAAGATATTTCTCGGCTAATCAAATACCGCTGCAGTAGTACGGATCAACTCGAAACCTTATTTAAACAAAAAGGGTACCGCTTCTTTAGCCATAAAGACAACTTTTTAGTGCGTAAATATGGGAAGACCTTAATTAGAATTCCAAGTGATGCGTTACTGAGCCGCCTTTCAGCCGCTAAAGCAGATTTTAAAAGAATAGAGGAGATCAAATCATTTATTTCCAGCGCTATGCTTATCCATAATAGAAAGCCCGAACCGCTTTATCAGCTGGGCCCTGGTGGGGCGTGGCGGAAAATTGTTGCCTACCGATCGGATCTTGCTGATTTTTTGCATTCAGCTGCCAATTTGGAAGTCGTTTATCTTTTTTCAAAGAAAACGGTTACCGGTTTCATACTTATTGACCACCATACCGCTCAGCTTTTCGCCGGCGAGGAGCTTGCCGATCTTCATTATTTCATGGGTAGCTTAAAGCAGCAGTCACCTGCATTAACGCCCAGTCATCAGCGCTAGGCCAAAGACAAATTGCATTAATTTTTCACCTACTAATTCTTTGACTTATGGTTATCGCATTTGGCAATGTCAAGCCAGGTACGGGCAAGAGCACCTTACTTTTACTCTTAGCTAATTATCTCGCCGGCAAGGAAAAAAAGAAAATTTATCTGGTGGATATGCAAACCGAGGGAGCATTGGGGCTGCTTTTTGAAAGGTCTCGCATACTAGAGCACAAGTTGCCTTTTGAATATTTTCACTGCGATCTAGATCGTTTTGCGCTTTTGTTTGCAAGACTTGCATCCGTAGATGCTTACATTTTAATCGAACTTTCTTCTAGTATGCATGATGAGCGGATTTTGAGCGTTTTCTCTGAGCTGCAAATCCTGATCTGCCCGTTTTGTTACGACAGCCCAACCCTAAATTCCTCCATTTACTTTGCCAGCCTTGCACGCAGGATTAAACAACACCTTGAAATGCTTTTCCTGCCTAACCGCATTGTTAGCTCAGCGGCATATGAATTTAAGCCGGAAATCGATGCGCTATTGCGGCAGATTGCCCCATTATGTCCTGGCATTGGCGAACATATCGGTTTTCAACGTATCAGCTCTTTGCAACTGCCACCAGCATTGATTGACCGCTACTGCGCTACCCTGGATTTGATTTACTCGCTTTACCTGACTAAAAAAGAATAACCATTTATTAACCCTAAATTTTTTTATCATGACCAACTGGACACCATTTATTTACTGCCTTGGAGCAGTTTATCTCCTTTATTATCTAGCCAATGTCGCTTTTGATCTCTTAAGGTCTAAGACTATGGATCAGCCCGGCGGCGGTTCACTAACTATCTCGCTTGCGGATTTGGAAGATCCTATTGATGCTACCGCTTATAGCCTAACGCCGGCTAGGGATGAATCCCAGCCCACAGAGCTACTAAGTTCCGGAGCAGTTAGCAGCTCTGGGGGAGTCCTTTTCGGGGAGTTACTGGATCTGGCAGCTAAAGATGCGATCCTTTTCACCCGGCAGATCCCTGCTTAAGTTTTATCCCTATGTACCGCATTAAAGCTTTATCCTTTTTACAGATAGGGATCGCCGCCCGACCAATCATGCTGGCTTTACAAGATCCCCCTGGCATCAAAGAATTTTACCAGGCCAGTTCTTCCATGCGTGGCTATTATTACAGTTTTTCAGATCTCAGTCTTGTAACAGGTGCGATCGTGGGCATGCTGGGCGGGCTCCGGGTATATCTTAACTGGCAATCTGGCCGCCATCACATCGATGCCCAGGTGATGGGCTGGTTTTTTTCCAGCCTTTTCCTTTTACTCTGCTCGGTATTCCTGCGCGGGCTATTTGGCCTATAACTCATTCAACAAACTCTAAACTTTAAAATCATGAACATTCAAAAAACAAAAAGATTCTTTCTCTGTGCTACCGGCCTGCTTTGCGCTAGCTCACTCTTCGCCCAAGGCGGAGGTACTACAGGGATTAATGCCGCAACTTCTTCGCTGACCAGTTACGTCGACCCCGTTGGAAATTTGATCCTGGGAATTGGCGCAGTCGTGGGGCTTATCGGCGGGGTAATGGTGTATATCAAGTGGAATTCGGGTGACCGCGATATCAACAAGGAAGTGATGAGCTGGGGAGGCTCCTGCCTTTTTCTGGTACTGGTTTCGGTGGTCATCAAAGCATTTTTTGGCGTATGAATGCAGCGAAAACTTTTCCAGTTTACAAGGGGCTCCAGAAGCCCTTAACTTATAAAGGCCTTAAAGGGAAGTTCATTGCCTGGGGGGCAGTGGCGCTAGTGGCGGGGCTAGTGCTTGGTGGGATAAGTGGGGCTTTTATCAACATGTACCTGGGATCCGTAGTTGCCCTTAGTAGCGTAGGTGGAATGCTTTACTACATCCTCTCCCAGCAAAAAAAAGGATTGCACAGTAAATCCCGGCACAATGGCATTTTCATTCAACCCCTAAACATAAAAATCCGTTATGAAAACAAAGCAAACCTTTGAGCTTCCTTACTGCGGCATTGCCCCGTCAGCAGACATCGATCTGCTTTATGGTGAGCGTGGGGATTTTTCTGTAATTATTAAAATGACCAACCCCGTGCTCCAGTATTCTGCTGATGGGACTGCCTACCTCGCTTTTCATCTCTTATTGATCAATATGATCAAGATCTTGGGAGAGGGACATATCATCCAGAAACAGGATATATTTTCCTCGCTTCGCTACCAGGCGGAAAACAGTGATGAATTTTTGCAGCAAAGTTACAACGATCATTTTAGTGGCAGATCATACACGAAAATTACCACCTATCTGACCCTTACCCGGCTCATTAAAAAAGGAAACTTTTATGTCTATGACGCTAAAGCCATAGCTGATTTTAGTTCCAAAGTGACCAAGGTGATTGATCTTCTACATCAAAATGGCCTTGACCCTGTGCTGCTTAAAGAAAAAGAAATCAACGGGCTGATTAAGCGAATATTAGCCATGGACTTTTCCTCCCCACAGATTGTCCTTAACAACCTTAAAGCCAAAGAAGATGGTCTTGAAATTGGTGAAAAGCATATCAAAAGTATTTCGCTAATCGATATTGATGCAATAGACCTCCCAATGAGCCTTGGCACTTTCAAAGAGAAAAGCGATGGAAAGGCTTTCAATGATTTTCCTTTAGATAACCTTTACTTTTTGCATCAATTACCCAGCTACGACTGCTTAATTTATAATCAGCTACTGGAAATTCCCCATCAAGGATTAACCCTGAACAAGCTTTCACTCAAGCGTAAACGCCATGCAGGGATTCCCGATCCTGCAAACCAGATGTGCGTAGAGGATATTGATAAACTGCTCGTAGAGGTGGCAAGGGAAAACCAGCTGCTGGTCAATGCCCATTACAATATGCTGCTATGCGCTAAAGAAGCTGATCTTGCTAAAGCGGTCAACTACATTGAATCTTCTCTTTTCTCCAGCGGAATTATTCCCTCTAGAAACGCCTACAACCAGTTGGAACTCTACCGATCCATTCTTCCTGGAAACGGCGTATCGCTGAAAAGCTATGATTGGTATCTGTTAAGCTGCCAGGCAGCGGTATGTCTGATGTTTAAAGAAAGGCTTCCCGAAAGTGAAAAGAGTGATTTTTTGATCCACTTTACCGATAGGCAAGGCGTTCCGGTAGGGATAGACCCGGCGGATATGCCCATGAGAAGTGGAAGGATTTCTAACCGCTCGAAATTCGTACTTGGTGGATCGGGATCTGGAAAATCCTTTTTTATGAACGCGCTCATTCAGCAGTATATGGGCTACAACATGGATGTGGTCATTGTGGATACCGGGCACTCTTATAGCGGCCTGTGTGCATACTTCAATGGCAGGTATCTTACCTACAGTGAAGAGCATCCCATTACCATGAACCCTTTCGCTATTTCTAAACTTGAGTATAATATTGAAAAGAAAGACTTTTTAAAAACTTTGATTTGCCTGCTTTTACGCGGGGCGAATGGGGAAGTATCCCAGGTGGAGGATACGGTGATCTCCGGGGTAATCTCGGCCTACTACGCCCACCATTTCTCCTTAGCACACCCAGCCCCTTTGGATTTTGACTCTTTTTACACCTATTCACTGGAAAAGATTGCGCAGATCAAGAAAGAAGAAAGGATAAGCTTTGATTTGGATGAATACCGCTATGTGCTTAAAAAGTTCTGCTCTGATGGGGAATTCGGAACCCTGCTCAACCAGCAGGTAGATGATTCTTTGTTTTCTGAACCTTTCATCGTTTTCGAAATCGACGCTATCCGCGAACATAAAGTGCTCTTTCCCATTGTCACCCTAATCATTATGGATGTTTTTTTACAAAAGATGCGCCATCGTAGCCAGCAGAGAAAAGCATTGATTTTAGAAGAAGCATGGAAGGCAATTGCCTCTCCGCTAATGGCGTCCTACCTGGTTTACATGTATAAAACGGTGCGTAAATTTTGGGGTGAGGCAATTGTGGTTACTCAGGAACTGGGGGATATTATAGGCAATGCTATCGTAAAAGACAGCATCATTGCCAACTCAGATACCATATGCCTCTTAGATCAGGGCAAATTTAAAGAGAACTATACCCAGGTATCCGCTTTGCTTTCGCTAAACGCAGTTGAACAAAGAAAAATATTTACCATCAACGCCCTGGATAATAAATGGGGCCGCGGTAGATTCAAAGAAGTGTATATCAGAAGAGGCCTGGTGGGAGAAGTCTATGGTGTAGAAGTATCACTCAGGCAGTATTTGACATTCTCAACCGAAAAGCCCGAAAAGCGCGCACTGGAATACTACGTCTCCCGTGAAGGATCCTTTCACCAAGGCCTTGAAACCTTCATTTCTGAGATGGAGTCTTGTGGCCTTTCTTTAGATGCTTTTGTGAAAAAAGTTAACCATTTACTTTAAAATTCAAGACTATGAAAACAATCTGTTTATTTCTGCTTTTGATGCAATTATTCGCTTTTTCTGCGCCTGCACAAATTTATGTAGACCCGGTAACTTCGGGCGCAGTCGCTGCTGGATCCTCAATGATGGATTCCCAGCTAAAAAAGAGCAATAATGAGCTGACCTTGATCCAAAGGGCGCAGCTATCGGTTACCGCGCAGCTAGGTATTGCCAATGATTTGCAGCGAAATATCTACCGGGGTTTGAGTGAGGTATCTGCTGTGATGCGTTCGCTACTTTCAGTAAAAGATATCTATGAGATATCCCAGGACATTATTCAGGATGCCAATAAAGCCATTGTGATTGCTAAAAATAATCCCCAGCTGTTGTTATTTGCCCAAAGTGGCGCCCAAGAATTTAAAACGCGTGCGACTCGGCTCGCTACTGAGGTTAGTGATTTTGTGCTGCGAGGAGGAAAGGAGTCCTTAATGGATTCAGGCGAAAGGATTAAGCTACTCAATAGGATTGTCCTTGAGTTAAGCATCATCAGGGGCGTATCTTACGGGATTTACCGCTCGATGTATTGGGCAAAGCAGCGCGGTTTTTTTGCTTCCATCAACCCCTATAGTGGATTTATCAATATCGATAAGCGCATTGCCGATGATATTCTTTTCAAAGTCAAAATGCTAAAGCGATGAAAAATATCCTGCTTTTATTGCTGCTAGTATCCTCTAGCGCTAGCCTTCAGGCCCAGATTAATATCGCCCTATTGCATCAGCTGGTTGCCGAAAGTAAGTCCGAACATCAGCGGCAAGGTGAACTCCGGGATAAACATGGCGCAGCGCTTGCAACCGAATCGCTCAATAAAGCTGAAATGGGGGACTTAAAAGATAGCTACCGGCAGATTTTCTCCCGCTTTTCCCTCGCTGGTCCGCTGCTGAGTACCCTTCAAATCAGCCTTGAGGCTGCTCCTTTAATTTCCGATATCTCCCTTCACGAGTCTGAGCTGATTTCGCTCTGTGAGCATGATGCAATGCTGATTCCCTTGGGCCTAGCTGCACAGGCAGACCTTGCACAGCGTTCAGCCTTGCTGCTTAAATTTCTGTATGGTCTGGCCTTAAGCTATACGGAGCTTTCCCAGATGAGCCTTTCGGACAGGAAACTTCTTTTTGCCCATGGAATCACCCAACTGCGATCAATCAGCGGTACTTTAAAAGGACTGTGCCAGGTAATGCGTGCATCAGCGCAGGCAAAAAAGAATCAGAAAAATCCCTTTTCTGATTTCACTGCTCGCGACCGCGCCCTGGTTGAGCGAATTCTCAAATCTGCAAGACACTTAAAGAATTGAAAAATGAAACTGATCCTTTTATTATTTGCCTTGAGCTTCAGCACGCGTATTTTAGCTCAGCGGATCGTTTTTGACCGCCGGCATTTTGCGATCGTAAATGAAAATAATGCGGTAAGGCTTTCAGCTGAACTCAGCCATCAATCTGACCTCAGGGAAATTACTTCCCACTTGAAAGATATTCAACTCAACCTAACTGGGGTAATACTTACCGAGCAGCTCATATATGCTTCTTTAACCCAGGTCGAAAATGGGCTAAAAAGTGCTTATGCGCTTCGCCAAATTGGTGAGCTGAGTTTAGAAATTATCACCGAGAGCAAAGAGGTGCTCGATGCTGCGCGTGCCTCGCCAGCGCTATTGCTCTTTGCCCAGACTAATTGCCAGCAGCTTGAAGGTCGAGGGGTAAAGCTTGTTCAGGAAGTATCTACAGTAGTGATGCGCGAAGGGGAAAACCTGCTCATGGATTATGCTAGCCGGGATGCGCTTTTAAAAAAGATATCCTTGGAGCTTAAAA
Source organism: Pedobacter ghigonis (assembly GCF_903166585.1). Taxonomy (GTDB): domain Bacteria; phylum Bacteroidota; class Bacteroidia; order Sphingobacteriales; family Sphingobacteriaceae; genus Pedobacter; species Pedobacter ghigonis. The sequence goes on along the minus strand of NZ_CAESCM010000001.1, from coordinate 262,700 downwards.
CCATCAGGGCACTGTTGTATAGTATCAAAAAATGCATGTACTGGGCTAAAGTAAACGGAATGCTGCAGACCGCAAATCCCTTCAAAAGTTTCATTAATACCGATAAGCGGATGGTAGAAAATCTGCTGCTAAACTATAAAACATTAAAAAGAAAATGACTAAACTTCTCTTATTTTTCCTACTATGTGCAGGAGGTTTCTATGCCCGGGCGCAGCGGACCATTCACGATGAACACATTGAGCACCAACAGGAGCGTATGGTCTTTAAGTCCTGGGACAAGGATAAATTTACGCCAAAGCCAGGGTTTTTAGGGCTCAATCCACTCTATTGGGTTACTTGGGGACTGCATCCCAATTACCCTAAGACCGATCTGCGGCCACTTGGCCCTTTTGGCCCCCAAACCCAGCGGCTTTTACTCACCGCTGCCACCTCCAGAACCGATGAAGCTTATAGCCTGCATAGCGATACGCTAAAAAATACAGCTTTATCAAAGTCTTCTGTTTATTCCGGGCTGCTTTCGGATTTAGATCCACTATGGCTGCTATATTACCAAAAGGAATTCGCTTCATTGATCCACCCCGAGGCAGATCCTTTAGATGGGGCAATGGAAAGGGAGAAAAAATACCTGATTTCAAGCGGGCTTTACCAGTGGTATCTCTCTGAAAGGGATGGTATTGCTGAAAGGTTGGAGCTTACCCGAAAAACAACCCTGCAGCGTGGCGAACGCCTACTGTCTTATCAGCGCCTACTGGGTGAATATCAAAAGCTCCAGTCTACATGGCTTGAAAAAAAGCGCCTGGCTGGGAAATATATTTCGCTATCAGAGGTGAAAAAAACTGCCAAGGCTAGCAAAAACCTTTCGAAATGGGACAAGATCGATATTGCAATAGCTGATAGAATACTAAAAGAGGCAGCATTAAAGGTGGGAGGAAAGCTATGAACAGTTTGTTAATATCAACCGGCACTGCTGGTTTTTTTGTGCAATCACCCTCTCCTGCAGTTCCTGATTCTTTTAAAGAAACATTTAACTTTTTACAGGGAAATGGGGTATATGAGGAGGGGACAATGCATTTTTTAAAACAGATGAAATCTGCCATCTGGGCTAGTAACGATGCCTTTATTGCTGACGCCCAGGCACTGTGCGCAATTTTTATGCTCATTTTTTTTGCCATCAAATCTTATGAGATGATCTCGGGGGATAAAAAGCTGGAAATTATGCCACTGCTGAGGCCTTTTGGTCTTTCGATGGTGATTCTCTGGTGGCCGGTATTCACCAAAGTTGTAGCCTTTCCCGCTGAAATTATTGAAAATAAAACTTCAGCACTTTTTGATACTACCCAAGGGGATATCAATGCGCTACGCATGCAACGCGCCAAGCTTATGGTAGAGGTGGCTGATGAGCTCTTTAAAATCCAGGCGGAAACGGAAGTTGCCAAAAAGGAAGCCGACAGCTGGTATGAACATGCCTGGGAATCGGTGCAAAGCTCGGTGAAAGAGGGCTTTTCCAAACTCTGGAACCCAGTGGTGGAAATGCGTAACCGACTGCAGATCGGCCTGCAGTTATTGGCAACTTCGCTACTGGAATCCCTTGCGATTTGGATTTTGCGCATCAGTGTATACATCATCTTTATCGTACAAATCATTTTCTCCACGATCCTGATCATCCTTGGCCCTTTTTCGGTGGCGATGAGTATTTTACCCGCATTTCGCGATTCGTTTTCGGCCTGGATCGCCAGGTTTATTTCGGTAAACCTGTATTCAGGGATTGGCTTTTTGGTGATGTACATTTCCTCGCTTTTTCAGCACTATGCGCTGGAGGCAGAAATCACCCGTTATCAGGAACTGCTGGAAGGATCCGGGGAGAGCATAGAAAAGCTAACCTGGTTTGCTTCCAACGGGGTACTTTCTTTTGGCATGGTCATTATCACCTTTATTATCGGTGCGCTCACCATGTTTACTGTCCCAAGCATTTCTACCTGGATCGTATCCACCTCAGGAGTAAGTTCAGCGACCAGCGCGATGAGCTCAGGGGCATCCAAAATGCAAAGCGTGGCTACTAGCGTAATGGGAGGATAGTTATGCTGATTAAAAATATAGAATCTAAAATCCGCTTAGCCAGCTACCTGTCTGTTTTGAGTTTCATACTCTGTTTTTGCGTGAGCACAGTAGTTTGTTTTTTTGCATACCGGCAGGTGAGTGATGCCAGGAAAAGCATCTATTTGCTCGATAGTGGGAATATTCCCTTGCTTGCAAAAAGGACAGACCTACAGGCCAACCGTGCAGCGGAGTACCGGGCTCATATTGCGCGCTTCCATAGTCTTTTCTTTTCACTAAGCCCCGATGAAAAATACATCGAAAGCCAGATGCGCCAAGCCATGTACTTAATTGATGAAAGCGGGGTTCAGCAGTACAATAACTTAAAAGAACGCAACTTTTTCTCTTCGGTACTTTCTTCTTCTGCTGTACTTACTATTCAGGCAGATTCGATTTTTCTGGATGAAAAAAATAAGTATTTCCGCTACTATGCTACCCAGAGGATTGACCGCAGGAGTTCAGTAATTACCCGCTCTTTAATTACCGAAGGGCATTTGAGTGATCTGGCAGCACGTTCAGAAAATAACCCACATGCGGTGCTGATTACCCGGTGGAAGACCCTTGAAAACAAGGATCTATCCAATGCTCAAAAAAATCCATTCTAAACGAAATAAGATGAAAAATACCCTCTCTCTTCACCGCCTTCAAGGCGGGATTTCAGCTCTGACCCTTGCAGTTGCATCGAGGTTCAAGCAGCTGCTTACCGAGTATCCCCAGCGAAGCCTGGTGCTAATGTGCCTAGTGCTGTTTACTTCCCTCGTCCTTTGCTTCACCTTGCTCAGGCAGCCTAAAAATTCCTCGCCATTTGCCAGCTCAAAGGCGCAAAAACCAATGGGAGAGGTGGGCGGCGCAGTAAGGGCAGCCACAGCGCTATCGCAGGTGCTCTTGATGCAAAGTGAGCTTAGTGAGCGTTTATCGGCTAAACACCTCAGCGCCCAAGACAGCGTGCAAATAGGGCAAATGATCTTTAGAATTAAAACACTTCAAACCCATATCCTATCCCATGAAAAAGATAAACCTTAAAGGCCCTCGCTATATTCTTCCACTAATCTGTTTGCCCTTTATTTTGATTTTATTTGGCCTTTATACCAACAGTTCATCTTCGACCAAAGATCAGGGTGATACTGCTCAAAGCTCCTTAAAAAGCGAAATCGCTGAAGTCTCCACCGAGGTTCAAAGCCAAAAGCTCCAGGATAAGCTCCAGGCCTTTCAGGATAAATATACCAAAGGAGATGGCTATAGCGCGGTAGAAAATTTAGCGGACGAAGATCCACTAAAACCTGCCAGCAGCTCAGTTTATTCAGAAACTGAAAAGCGTATGCTCGATTCGATAGAACTTTCTATCCGCTCAAGATACTCCGGCGGCAAAAATAGTTTTTCAGAGAAGCAGGCAACGTCCAGGAGTAATCTTAGCGGTGCAAAAGAATCCAGTAGATCCCCTCTCGCCCAAGACCGCGCCCTTAGTGAAGCCTTAGCTGCCATGCAAACCCAAAGAAAACCGCTAAGTCCCCAGCAGCACCCAGAGAAGGATCCTATGGAGATTTTCAGGGCGCAGATGGCCATTATCGATAGCATGGGTAAAGCAAATCAGCCCGCTGAGCACCGGGCGGGAAGAAAGGGGCAAGCTATAGCAGAACTTCCCGCTGCCCTAGACATTCCAAGCGCATTAAGGGTGAGAAAGAGCAGCCCTGAAAAGGCGGATAATTTTAACACCATTACTGCCCCAGTAGAACAAGGCGTGAATATCCCAGCTGTAATCGATGAGCAGGTTACCGGATTTTCTGGTTCCAGGATCCGTATGCGCTTACTTTGCGATATATGGGCAGGGAAATTCCTGATCAAAAAGGGGAGCTACCTATATGGCCTAATTTCTTCTTTTTCTGCCCAACGCGTACAGGTAACAGTCAGTTCTGCGCTCGTAGCAGGAGAGATCTTGCCCATACACTTGGAGGTTTATGACAGGGATGGGCAGCGTGGCATTTACGTGCCTTCTTCTGTTTTTAGGGAATTTACCAAAGAACTGGCAGGCTCCTCAATTCAAGAGGCTTCTATCGATGAATCAGGAGAAAAAAATAAACAGCTGCTGAGTTTACTGGGAAGGGTATTTCAATCTTCAAGTGGCGCAGCAAGCCGTCTGATTCGCCAAAATAAGGTGCGGATCAATTACGCTTCCATAATTTACCTCGTTGACCCCAATCAGCTTCAGTCCAGACAAAAGAACTTTAAAGAAAAAGAAAAATGAAAAAAACATCTTGCTTACTCGCGCTTTTATTAGCCAATTTTTACCTATTTGCTCAAGGCCCTGGCTTCCGGTCTCTTTCCGCTATTCCCACCGTCGAAATTTCAGCAGGGACAGGCCTCCATTTTCGCTCACCTGAAGCTATCCGGTACGTAGATTTATCGACCAAGCTTCTGAGCGGCGATTTGCCCATAAAGAATTTGCTTAATGTTAAAATTAGCTCCGACTCGGTAAAACGGAACTTACCGCTAAACCGTGAATTAGGAGTGGTAACCATTGTCGGGGAAACCTTTATGGCGCAATACCGCCTGTTTCTCTCACCTCATGTTTCAACTGATAGATCGGCCGTGGATATAGAAATTCTTCCAAGCGAGATGGTTCCGCTAGATCCGTCCCACCAAGATCTTTCAACACCTGAAATTAAGTCCCATGCGATGGCTGTCTTAGCAAAAAGGGGCAGCCGTCCCCTGGCTAGATCAACTATGCTAGGCATCTGCGCACAGTTAAACCAGGTATACACAGTTGGGGAGCTGATTTTTTTAGATATCAGTTTTAAAAACAAGACCTTAATGGAATATGATATTGATGAGCTAAAGTTTAGTGTTGAAGACAAAAAAGTCCACAAGGCCACAAATCTACAGTCCATAGAAATTTCCCCTGTATTTTCTCTTTATTCTTCTGAGCGTTTTAAAAGGAATTTCCGGAACATTTATGTCATTAAAAAAGTGAGTTTTTCAAGCGAAAAGTTGCTCAAAGTATCAATGAGCGAAAAACAGTTGTCAAAGCGAACCTTGAGCTTAAGTATTTCCTATGGTGATTTGCTCAATGCAGATACCTTTTAAACTGCCCTTATGGAAGAAAGCAAAGAACAGCAGGCGCTGCACCGTTTTTTGCAGTTCTGCATTTATTTATCCCTGTGCTTAGATATTTTAATCTTTATTTATCGCGCGAAAAACCCACTGCCGGATTTTCTTTCAAGCTACTGGATGATGCGGCCCTTAACGTCGCTTTCCAAAATCTTAATCTATAGCGACCCACTATATTCCAGGGGATTTATTTTGCTGCTGATTTGCTTGGTCTCGATTGGTACCCTGGCTAAAAAGGAAAAAGATCTTAATGCAAAAAAGGCAATTGTCTATCCACTTTCAGCGGGACTCATCCTATTTTTCTGCAGCCTTTATTTTTATCATAAGACAGGAAAAGTAATCTTGATCCTTTTAAGCTGGAATGAGCTTGCTTATTGTTTTTGCCTACTTATGGGGACTATCTTGATTCATATTTCTATGGATAATATCTCAAAAATTATTAGCGCAAGACTTGGAAAGGACCGTTGGAATATCGAAGAGGAATCTTTTATGCAGGCTACAAAAGCCAAAACAGGACCTTACAGGATTTGTATCCCCATGCTATTTTATTACCGCAAAAAAGTTCATTCTGGTTTTATTAACCTGGAGAATATTTTCCGGGGTACGCTGCTTATCGGGACCCCCGGATCGGGAAAGAGTTTCAGCATCGTTATGCCTGTTATCCGCCAGTTGCTAGAAAAAGACTTTTGTCTGGCGCTATATGATTTTAAGTTTTGTGATCTCGCTCAGATCGCCTATCATCATTTTCTTTTGGCGAAAAGGCAAGGACGGATGCCCCTTCACAACTTTCACGTCCTGAATCTAAACCAGCTTGAGAACTCCAGGCGAATTAATGTATTAAGACCAGATTATATTCTCACGCTCGCAGATGCCTCAGAAACTGCAGAGGCGCTCGTAGAGGCATTAAAAAAGGGGGATAAATCCACAGGGAGCGATCAATTTTTTACCCAGAGCGCCGTTAATTTTCTCTCTGCCTGTATTTACTTTTTCTCCAGGTATGAAAATGGCCGCTACTCTACACTTCCGCATATTCTCTCCTTTTTAAATTGTTCATATGATCAGATTTTTGCAGCGCTGGTGAGTAATCCAGAACTCAGCTCACTGCTCTCGCCCTTCATGAGCGCTTACCGGGCAAAAGCCTTTGACCAACTCGAAGGCCAGATAGGAACGCTAAAGATTTTCATTTCAAGGCTAGCTACTAAGGAAACTTTCTGGGTGTTTTCAGGCGACGACTTTTGTTTGAAAATTAGTGATCCTTCCTCGCCCTCAACACTCATTTTGGCCAATGACCCTAATACACAAAACATCAATTCGGCCTGTTATTCAGTAGTATTGAACCGCTTGATCAGGCTTATTAATTCAAAGGGAAACCTGCCAAGTGCACTTTTGCTTGACGAATTGCCCACAATATATGTCCACCGGATCGAAAATCTGATCGCAACGGCCAGGAGCAATAAAGTTGCGGTATTAATGGGGCTTCAGGAGCTCCCACAGTTTCAGCAGCAATATGGCAAGGAAGTAGCATCGACAATCTGCGCGGTGGTAGGCAATGTGCTTTCCGGTTCCGCGCGTAATAAAGAAACGCTGGACTGGTTAGAAAAGCTCTTTGGTAAGGTAAAACAGATGAGCGAGAGCCTTTCTATTGATCGCAGTAAAACTTCAATCTCTTTAAGCGAAAAACTAGAACACCTCATTCCATCGGGGAAAATCGCTTCACTAAAAGCAGGAGAGCTTGTGGGCATGCTTGCTGCTGATACAGATGAAAGCTACAGTGGAAGCTTTTCACCTTCGGTGATTAATTGTAAGGTGAATCTAAATCTGAAGGAAATTGAGAAAGAAGAATCCTTATACCCTAAAATGCCCATATACTATGACTTTAAAGGTAAAAAGGAACAAGTCCTCAGCGAGAATTTTCAGCGCATCAACGCTGAAGTAGCTGAGCTGATATCCCGGTTTCCTACTGGTTAAACCTTACTCCAGTCTAGCTAAACCTACTTAAAACTTCAAAAATAAACTTTATGGAAAAATATTCAGGAATGCTTGCGCTGGTTAGTGACCAGTCGCAGGATGGAAAAATGAAATTAGGGGTTATTGGAGGCCTTAACCCCGCAGGTACTTTGGTTAATTTAAGTTTTGCTGACCTATCGGTTTCCAGCCTCCCCAGTGATCTTGTGTTAGTACTAAAAGATAAAAATGCACTTTACGGGCAGCTTTTATCTTCCTCAAGGGAGCTTGAAATGCAGGATTTTAAAGTACTGTTGAGGGTGAACATGCTTCAGGAAAAAAATAGCATGAGCTCAACTCTGCAGGCTATGGAACTTCTTAAAACCAGTCCCAGCGCAGCGCAGTTTGCAACAGTGAGCCTGTCGAGCCAACTTGGCCTCAGCCCGCAGGTTTCGAAAACTGAAACGCAAACAATAGAAAGGAGGGGGCGATGAAACTTTTTTTATTAACCAGTCTACTATCGCTAGCTGTATTACAGCCGGCTTCACTTTTTTCTCAAGTTGCGTTGCCGCTTTCTCCAATGCTCATCACCAGTCCTTATGGGTTTAGAAATCATCCGATAACAAGAGTTAAGGATTTTCATAGTGGGGTTGACCTGGCCGCAAATCATTCCATTATTTATGCAGTGCTTGCCGGCAAAGTAATAGCTTGTGGGGATCACCCTATACTGGGAAGGTTTGTTAGGATCGATCACGGGGAAATTCAAAGCGTATATGGACACCTTTCCGTTATCTTTCCAAGGCAAGGGGACTGGGTAAAAGCTGGTGAGCCAGTTGGGATATCAGGAAACAGTGGTCGAAGTACCGCAGAGCACCTTCATTTTAGCGTGCTATATCAAAATCGGCCCATTCATCCACTGAAATTTCTGCTTCAGCTTCAAAACGATGAGAAAGGAGGTGGTGATGGATAAGGCCCCTTTATACCTTCAGGTTGCCCATAGGCTTATTGACGAGTTAAAAAAAGGAACAGCTCCCTGGCAAAAGCCATGGAATGCACAAGGAATTCCAGGTATTTCCATGCCCTACAATCAGCAGACCGGGCAGCGCTACAAAGGGATTAATGCAATCAATCTACTTTTGAGTGGGTATGAAGATCCGCGCTGGCTCACCTTTAAGCAGGCTGAGTCATCAGGGTTTAAAGTTAACCATAAAGCCCATGGCAGCTTGATTCAGTTCATTAAAACCCATCAGCAAAAAAGTTTACTCGACGAACGGGGAAACCGGATTTACGATGAGCTTGGTAATCCGCTTTACCAGCAGGTATTACTCAGGAAACCCATCATCAGTAATGCCTGGGTTTTTAATGCAGAACAGATGAGCGGGCTTCCGGCCCTGGCTCCCCCTAATGCTAAAGAGATAAAATGGGATCCGGTAAAAAGAGCTGAATCACTGATTGCCGCTAGCGGAGCTAAGGTAGAGCATAAGTTTATCGACCGGGCTTATTATCACCCCGCCTATGATATCATCACCATGCCTGACCGGTCGCAGTTTGATTTGTCCTCAGGTTACTACGCCACCTTATTGCATGAACTTGCGCATTGGACAGGGCATCCAGATAGGCTAAATAGAACGGAGCTAATGAGTAGTGGCATGGAAGCTTATGCTAAGGAAGAGCTGCGGGCTGAGATTGCATCGATGCTTATAGGGGATGAGTTTCGTATCGGACATGATCCATCGCAGCATACCGCTTACATCGAAAGCTGGGTGTCAATACTCGAAGATACCCCTTTTGAAATCTTTAGCGCTGCTGCAGATGCTGAAAAGATATTCTCATTTCTTAGCTCTTTTGAACAGAAAAGAGAAATATCCCTTGAAAACCAAGCAGAAGCAGAAAAGCTGTTAACAGGTAGTGCCCAAAAAGTCGTGAAATATTTGTCCACAGGGGATGAGATCAGTTATAATGGCCAAATCTATAAGATTCAAGGGCATTTAAAGCAAGGCAGGCTCAAAGTCGAGCAGCAGCCTTCGGGAATTATATTCACCCTTTCAAAAAGCGATCAGCTTTATCACTCGCTAAGCGAGATCAAAAGCTCACTATTGCAGCCAGCTAAAAAGCAGGATGCCTCCCCACAGATAAATTCTGAAAATAATAACATAAAAAGATAACCTATGAAAACTCTATTTCAACAGAACCAACTGCCTTTAGCGCAGTTAAGCGCGCTCGGAATTTATCACGAGAACCAGCTTTTGCTTAATCCAGAAGAAATCAGCGCACTATTATCCGGACGACGCACGGAGCTAATCAGTCTTCATCACCTAAAAGGGGAAAAATTTGACATCGAGCGGCTGGATGCGCGCCTTTCCCTACATCGGGATGAGCATAATGGGGTGGAACTTTTAATCCACCCCATGTACCATTCCCCAAGAAAACATCCCCTGTTAACTGAGCCTGAAATGTACGGGCTTATCCAGGGTAAGAAAGACTTTATCGCTAAGCGCATTCAAATCGATGAAGGCATCTCGACCATGTACAACATCGAATTTGATCCAATTACAAATGATTTTGTCGGCTATAATGTACCCGAGGTTCAGGCGCCAGACCTGGTAAATGGGATAATGCTAGATGCAGCGCAAAAAGAAGCATTTAAGAAAGGCATGCTGATTGAACTTTCTGATGGAACTCGCTTTCAGCATCGTGTTACCCAGCCTAAAGGGCTACTTGCAGATCGCAGGGAGCTAATAGTCTCTGTGCTTGTAGATGGCGGTATTTCTTACCTTTTAATTAAAGATATTCAGCCTTTAAGTAGTATCCGAACACAGCTCAATCATCACACCCCTGCTTTTAATAAAGCACTTGCAGATATGCAAGGGATCACGGAGAACAGCCTTCAAGTACAAAATATGACGCAGTCTGCTTTCATCAAGCTTCCCGATTATAAAGGGATAGCTAGATAATGTTAAATAATTAATCATCAATATTAAAACTTACCACAATGAATGAGAATAATTTGCAATACCTACAAAAAATGCTCGACCATCTTGGTTTCGGAACCCGCCTTAATTCGGTATTAGAAAGTGCTATATATAAAAAGCCCGAGTCCTTCACTATCGGCCTCAATCAGAAATATATACCTGCCGAATTCCGGTCTGATCCTTCCAAAGGTGTTGATATGATGCATTTCGACCTTCAGTTTAATAAATCCAGGGAAACTGATGCTTACTTTTTAAACGGATTTGAGGCGAGCCTCAAACGCTACAATACTGAACAGTCGGTATCGAAAATCTTTGATATTGAAAAACATCATCGGATGACAGCGCTCCAGTCATATAAGCTCCTGTGCGGACTTTCCCTGCAAAAGGATATTTTTTTACGTGATCTCACCCATAGTAGTGGAGACACATTAGAGCGAATCCCTGTTTGGTTTTCGCTGGATTTACAAGTAACCAACGAACGTGGCAATCATCCTTTGAATAGGTTTTATCCCGGCTACGGGTTTGATCTTGAAGCAACGGTAGACCGCTTCAACTTTAAGGGACTAGAAGATTTGCAAAAGCGCGATGCTGTAATCAGGGCGTTGAAATACGGCAATTTATTTGAGCTGCCGTTAGAAATTGAGGGTAAAGCTCAATCAGTTTATGTCTCAGCAAATCCTGAGATGAAAAATTTAAACATTTTTTCGAAAGACATGCAGCCTCTTAAGCATGAGCAAATATTTTTCACAACAACTACTAGTGAGCTGGCAAATCAATCAAATATGCCCCTAGCGAATCAGAAAGTTGAGCCGGACAATGAGCAAAAAAAGTTTAAAATTGGCCGCTAGGTTGGCACGCTCTAAATAAAATCCAAAATGTATGGAGGGTTTTATTTGATGGCCATAGCTTCGCGCCAATGCTTTTTGAAGTTATTCTGGACTAGAAGTTCAGTGAAAAGTTGTGGGATTTTGGGATAACTTTCTCAATGGTGAATTAAAAGATGATTAGGGTACTCAGTAGGTAACTACATTTTTAATTTTTCAGTTATAAAAGAAATCATTAATAGCAAAGAGAAAATAAAAATCGACACCTTTGCTTTGGCTTGGTCAAAGCTGAATGTACGGCTGAGGAACTAAATAAGATCCATGACAAATGGCCACTTTACTTGAGTGGAAAACCAAAACATGGCAAAGCCCTTATCAGAAATGGCAGTGAAATCTTTACTCATAGATAGAATCTTTAATAAAATTAGTAATATATTCTACCAAAGGCTTTCTTGGCGATTTGCACTGGGAAATAGGGTGCCAAGAAGTATATGGGATAAACAATTTAGTGATGGTATTTGGGACTACCTATATAGCGAAAACGAAAAGCAACACTATCAAATAATTGTTAGTCACCTGAAACACTACACCCAAGCGCCATCATTGCTTGACATAGGCTGTGGACAAGGGGTCTTGTACCATTATCTTAAAGAAAGTAACAATTCCATTGAGTATTTTGGGATTGATCTCTCAAAACGGGCTATTGAAATTGGGAAAAAAGAATTTCCAGAAGCACACTTCTCACAACTGGATTTCGACCGTGAAAAACTAGATAAAAAATTCGATGTAATCGTTTTCAATGAAACGCTTTATTATTTTAACAGGCCTTTGAAAACAATAGAAAAGGTTATCAAGCATAATTTATGCCCAAATGGTTACCTGATCATCTCGATGTGTGATTACATCGGACATGATGTAATTTGGGAAAAATTGACTAAGCTATATCACCCTTTAAAAATGGATACAGTTGAAAACCAGACAGGACAAAGGTGGAAGATAGCTGTATTTAAACCCTGATGAGATTGTAGAGATGTAATAAGGGATCTCCAATGAAACGCAGCCCCCTGTAAATATGACCGAGTTTAAAGCTCATGGATTTTTTGGTATCGCTTTCATGGATACCAAATCTTCTTAAGGAAAGTTGAGTTTGAATGGGGGTATAGATGCCTGTTGCGAATTGATAGCCAGCACTTTTTAACAGTGCAGTATAGTGTTTGGGTATTTGACCATAAGGATACGAAAACGAGATGATTTTTTTTCCCAGTAGCGCTGTTAATATGGCTTTTGATTGGTAGGTTTCGTTTTCGGAAATCTTCTGGTTTGGTTCCGGCCTTATATGGTTGTCTCCGTGGCTACCAATCTCCATTCCGTTTTCCGAAAGATATTGCAACTCACCGGCAGACATCAGTCTGATTGGTTCAAATCCCTGCTCCTCTACATCCCAGGAATTTATGCCTCCAATTTGTGCCGTTGGAATAAAAAACACCGCCTTCATCCCCCGCTTTAACAGCTCTGGCACAGCATGATCGAATAATGATGCCGGGCAATCATCGAAGGTGATGATGATTTTTTTACTCAGGTCAACATCCGACCCCATTAGATTCATTGTTTCGAAAGTAATGGTTTCATAACCGTGTTCGGTTATACAATCCAAGAAATTGTTAAATTGCTTTGTGCTTATAGTCCAGCCTTTTAAACTGCGGTGTGAGTTATCAGCAATATGATGAAACATGGCAATAGGCAAATTCATTTTAGCCGGAAATTGTCCTTTCTTTAATTTTTATTGCAGGGTTGCCCTGGTAAATACTATATGCTTCAAGATTTTTAGTCGCTACACTACCCATGGTTAATACGGAATGGCTATGCAAAATTACACCGGGCCCCACTTTAGCTGCCGCACCTATCCAGCTGCCTTCTTCGAGCGTGATGGGCGCAACAATTAAATCGAAACCAACGTGGCTGTAATTATGATTTCCTGTTATAAGCATTGCTTGCTGGGAAATGCAGCAATTTGAGGCTAAAGTAACCATTGCCAAATTTTCAATATAGCAATCAGCAATCCAGCTGTAATCTCCAACAATAAGCCTCCAGGGATATTTGATATGAACCCCTGGTTTAATTCTGACCTGTTTTCCAATCTTCGCACCAAATAACTTCAATAGAAAAACAAGGATGGTACTAAAAGGCATTATCCTGCTCTTAAAAAAAAGTATATCGGTAAAATACCATAAAAATTGTTTTATGACTGATGCTCCCGTTTGAAAATCTCCGGTGTCGAAATTTTTATGTAATTGTGTCTTTTTCAAAATCAAAATGAATGTGATTCGGATGGAGCGTCTACAGCTGTTTTTATTTTTGCTACCCCTTTCGTATTTTTTTTAATCCAGAAATAGAGCTGAGTAAAAATACAGATGTAAACAATAATATTAAAGATCTCGTGGTGATAGGTGAAATTCTGTCTTTGCGATTGAAAAAAACCGAGCAATACACCCAAGCCTGCAATTCTGCAAATGTTTAAAAGGTAAATAGTTACCAATCCAATAACCAACATTTTAAATGTTGATTTCCATGAGGCTGGAAAAGCCAAAACAAATGCGGTTAAGAAGCTCATTACTCCAAGGCCAAGGCAGGAATAATTGATCCGCAGATATGGCCCTGCTACCACCATTACGTCCGATTCATTGTGAATTGCATAAAAACCGAATAGTTTAATGATCCATACTGCAGGTATAATTAGCGCGGTTTTAAGCCCTTGAATGTAATCAAAATGCTCAGCTATGAATGCATTATAATAAGTGCCGCCGGGTGTCATGACGCTGTTCATGAATAGATTACCCTGGCTGAATAATATGTACAAGATAAAAAGCATCACCACAAAAGTAATTGCTTTCCTATCGGCTTGTTTCCTGGCTTCTTTATTCTGGATTTCGTTCATAACACTGGGCATATTTTGCAATAAAGGTAAAGCTTTTCTTTTTTACTTGATATTAACTTTATCATCCTGAATTAACGATGTTTTAGCTGATTGATTTTTTTATCCACCAGTTTTCTGAACCAAAGCCCCTGGAGATAATGAAATTTCCTTGCTGTTTTGTTATCTAAAATTCCCAGTTGAAAAATCATTCGATAGCCATAATAGAGGTAAGGGCGAATCCCTAGCGGGAGTTTCCACCAAAGGCGTTTAAACCAGGCCTTTTTTTCGTTCGGATTGCCAAATAGTTTTGGTTTTATGGTTTGAATCCTGATGTTGTCCATCCGTTCTATTTCTTCCTCTGCAATTAAATCGCTATATCTTTCATGTTTTTTAAACCAAAAGTCAATGTCGTTTTCTTTCAGGTTTTCTTCCAGTAGGTGCCCGTCTTTCCAGATAACAGTTTTACCCGGCACAATAAAACGATGATCCATATTTTCATTTAAATCGGAGTAACCGACACCGGTTCGAAACATTTTTAGCAGGTAAATGGGATAAAACCCTCCATAACGAATCCAGCTACCCTGAAAAATATTTTTACGGCTAAAATAGATGCCGTTTACTTGTTCAAAGTCATCATTTTTAAATTTTTGAAGCCGATGCAAAAGTTCTGGTGTAACGATTTGGTCAGCATCCAGGCCTATTGTCCAGGGAGTTTTTACATCAAAGTTCTTGAGTGCAAAATCCCATTGTTTCGGATGGTTGATAAAGGCATTATTTTTTACTTCCGCCCCGTAATCTGCAGCAATTTTAAGGGTATTATCAGTGCTGCCACTATCGAGAATGAAAGTAGGAGCATGCAGGCCCTTAATGGATTCCAATAGTCTGGATAAATGAATTTCTTCATTAAAAGTTAGTATGATGAAGCTAAAATTTTTGTTCATGTAGGGGTTATTTCAGCCTAATGGTGTTTGAAGATGAAATTTATACTGTTTGATACAGTGCGATGTACCGTTTAATCAAAGCATCATCACTAAAATCCTGTTGGATCGTAAGCGGTGCTATATCTCTGATGTTTGCCCTTCCAGCTATATTGTGAAAGGCTGAAATGATACCGTTTTGAATCGCATCGATTTCTAATGGGGTTACCCAGCCCAGCTGCTTGTTGTTTACATATTCAGCCAGGCCAACCCGATCACTAAGCAACACAGGTGTACCAACACTCAGGCATTCTACTACCACATTGGCGAAGTTCTCATTGTAAGAGGTTAGTAGCATCAAATCATGCGCGGCCATTATTTTGTACTTATCCTGGTTATTTACCTGTCCGATCCAGGAAATTTTGTGAGTTAGATTTAATTGCCTGGTCAGCTCCTTCAGGCTTTGCAAATAGGTTTCATCACCTGAGCCGGCAATCGTTAACTTCCATGGTATATCAACTGTTGCCAAAGCCTTAAATAAGAGCTCAAGCCCTTTTTTTTCTTCAATACGGGAAAGAAAAATAAGTTTGAAAGAATCCTCTGCAAGATCTTTACTACCTGCTACCGAAGAACCGGGGTTTTGCGTTTCACAAGATAAGTTAACCAAATTAGGAATCACCCTGATACTTTTTGGCTTTAAAATTTTTAAAATATCGGCCTCCTCCTGTTCGCTGGTGGCATGGATGTGGCAATATTTTAGCAATCTTTTACCCAATAATAAATGGATTATTTTTTTGGAGAATGAATTCCGGTTGCCAAGCGTATAAGAAGTAAGCATCCCACGGGGTGAAAGTACAATGGGGACACCATACCACCGCGCAACGAAACAACTTAGTACTGAAACTAAATTCCACCAGGCATGGATATGGATAATGAGTTTAGCGTTTGGAGCGTGGAGTCTGGGCTTTCCCAAATTGTTGTTATCTTGATAGCAAAGAATTTCTTTCCTTAACTTCAACAACAGTCCCGGCGAAAAATGGCTGTGATTTTTAGTCCACCGTTTAAAATAAGTTACCTTTACCCCTTCAACCGAAACTGGAACATTAGTTTTAACTTCCAGTTCATTTGTGCCGTTGGCAGTCGTAGTCAAAACCTCAAGATCATTAACCTTAAGCGTGCCATCCCCCAAAACTTCACATAATTTCGAAACACTTTGTATGGGGCCTCCATAAATGTAGGCTGGTTTATAGGAAGCTGTAATGTGAATGATTTTCACTTAGATTTCAATCTGTTTTAATAGTCTCTTTAACGCAAAACGACGGAGCAATTCATAGATAATGAGATACATAAATAAGCCGCCAATTAGTTTATTCAATGCAGATTCAAACATATATATGAGTATAAACAAGGGGATGATCATTCCGGTCCCAATTAATTTATTTGGACTACTCGTCATCACATATTTATATACAACACCAATTAATAGACCGTATATAAATAGGCTAATGAACATTCCCGGGACTCCGAAATCGATATAATTTTCGGTAACATAGCCCAAACTAATCGATGTACCCTGTTCAGTACCGGCAACAAATATTCCGGAATATTTTCTTGTTGTTTCAGAATCGTCAATTGCAGCTTTATTGGGGAATAGAATGCGGGGTTGTAAGACCCTTGTAATGGCATCGCCCCACAAACGACCATGGGTATGTGGAATAACCCTTGGCACATAATCTATAGTTGCAGATAAATAATCTATATAAGCTAATCTATCTACAGTTTGTTTGAAGCCAATATCGATCGCGTTCTGATCTACTTTTCCAACTAAATCACCGAGTTTATTTAATGATTCACCAGTGCTTCTTATAACATTTTGATTTAATTGCCCCCCTGACAGATACTTCCTATATTCTGGCTTTACGTACTGCCATATGATAATCATGTAAACTAATGAAACAGTAATTGCAGCAAGCGGTAAAACTTGTTTGAATTTCAGCTCTTTACTGTAAATTAATAAAATACCCCCAAAAACAACCAGAAAATAATCCTTAAAACTAGAGAAGAATCCCGTTAAACTCATTACCACTTCAGCAACTGCAATTATGGCAAAAAGCTTAAACTGTTTGGTATATAAGCAACTTACCATGAAAATGAAAAACACCATCCATTTAAAATCAGCTAATTTAGAAATTGGCTGTTGGAGCCCGCCAAAGCGGAAGGAGCCTTCCGAAATAAAAGGATAAACCAGCGTAACGATGATGTAAATGGGGATGAGTCTTCTCGAATCGTACGATAAGGCCAGAACCTTATATTCGTCATCAGGAAGTTCATAGTTTTTAATAATCAAATAAATGCCGAGTGCAACGGCAATCAAGCCAATATTTCCAAGCATGAAAGCTTCCTGTATATTTTTATAATTATCAAAGGTCTCTGCAAAATCAATTCCTTCAAAATTGGCATAAAATACTTTGATATTAACTGAAGACCATTGCAACATAAGTCCCATAAAAAGAAATGGTGCTTCATTTTTTTTCCATAGGCAAGAGAATAAGATAAACGGAACAATTACAGCCATTAAAGTTTGAAAAGGGTTGTGACTGGTAATTGAGTATAGTATCAACAGAAAAAGTAAGATTTTCCCTGAATTTCCTATCGATTTAAATTTATCCATTTAACGTATTCTATCTATTTAAAATTTTGCAAATATTTGAAATTCCGGTAACATAATCGAAATGGGCAATAATTTCCTTAGAATTCCTGATGTATTTTTATCCGGTGGTAAACCAATAAAAAAACGATATAATTAGAAAAACAAAAATCACTGAAGCATTAAGTTCCGATATAAGATTGGCTGATTCCAGAAGTTTAAATTTATAACTAAATCTCTTAACGAATCTGAAATTTTTTATTCTATTTGTTCTCCAAACTGTTTGTTATTGCGATTGCCTGTCTTTCTATAGACCAATTTTGTATGGTTTTGCGCGAATAATTTCCCATTTCTTTTAAGTCCTGCTTTAAAATAATTTCGAGTTTTTTTTTAAGCTCGTTTTCGTTTTCAGATTCAAATGTATATCCATTTTTGCCCTCTCGTACAAGATCACTACTGCAACCAACTTTATCGGAAACAAGTATAGCTTTCCCTGCAGCCATAGCCTCATTTACAGCTAAACCCCATGTTTCTCCAGGTCCACGCGATGGTAAACAGAATAGGTCGCACGCCTGATAAAAGACTGGTATCACATTTTGGTTTTGAAAATCCATAAAATGAATTCTGTTTTTCGCTACAGAAGTCGATGCTAACTGTCTTAAGTCTTGTTCGAGTGCCCCATTTCCTATAAATAATAGCTGTACATTTAATTGATTTATTTGCAAAAATGTGTTAAGTAATAATTTCGGATTTTTTTTATGTTCAAATTTTCCTGCAAAAAGTATTAGAATTTCATTTTCATCTATTCCGAGTGATTTACGAAGTGCCAGCGCTTCAACCCTCCTGATTTGCCCGAATCGATCATTATCTATCGCGTGTGGTGCACAAATTAATTTTTCCTTTGGAAAACCCATGGCCTCGAAATAGGCTTTATTGGCTTCGCCAACATAAAATGCGATATCTATATGTTTATATACCCAAGTTAAAAAAAGTTTGCGGACGATTTTTGTTAGTAAATGTTTACTGTCTAATAATGTTGAATCTCCTCTAAACCAAATTGGTATTTTTCCACTAAAGTATCTGATGCACTTCAAATGGCTTTCATACGACCAACCATATACCAGTATAGCGTTTGGTTGAAACAATTCAAGGATATTGATCAAACCGGGATTTCTGATGCCAAAAAAATGATGTCCAATAGCTTTGGCATTATTTTCAACAATTTCGTAATTATATCCGCTTAACAGAGGAATATCCCAGATTACATGCTTTTGAAATCCTTCATCAAAATGCCCATTTTCAATTGCATTGTTACCGATTGTATAGAATACCTTTAGTTCACAACTTTTAGCAAGAAGTTGAAATAGGGGTGAATAATATTGTATTGGATGAGATAAAATTATAGCTAGTTTCTTCAAAATCAACTTCAGTTGGGAATACAGTATAACATATGTGGTTCATAACTCTCAGCTGACAGCGGATTTAATTCAGAATACCACGCGCTGTCTTTATCTAAGCGATTATACATTTGGTCTTGCTATGCTTTTATTGAAAAGATCGCATTGTTTTTGAGTTGTAGCTTTTGCACGGTATTTTTCAAACGCTACCCAATCGGTTTGCAACTCAATAGATTTACTTTCAGCAATTTCACCTAGAAAGTGTCTTATCTTTTTTACTGATTGTTTGAACTCTAAGATATTAGCAACAACACCTGCTTTGCAGTCTATTAAAGATTGAGCGGCACTACTTTCCATATTAAAAATTGCTAATATTGGTTTTTCAGTCATGATATAAGGATATATCTTAGAGGCCGTATAAGCCGGTTTTTCATGACCTGGAATAAATAACGCGTCTGCTGATTGAAGATTATATAAGCTTTCATAGAATGAAATACGGTCAGTTTGCTCTGTAACATATTTTGCCAAACCAAGTCTCTCTGCAATGGTGAAAAGCATTTTTTGCCCACTTCCCAATGGAGCATAACTGGTTCCAATAAAATGAAATCGAATCTTATCAAAAATATTAGGATTTGATTTTAATCCATCTTTAAATCCTTTCAGTAAAAGCATTACTGCTCTTTGCATATCAAAACCGCCCCGTCCAACATAGACAATATGTTTAAATTCGGGATTATTGTCAAAGGCAAGGGCAAGGTTGTTGCTATTGTTAATTGCTATTTCCAAATCTTTTTTAAAACCACCAAAAGTTATGGTTGATGATGGTATGGTTTTCAAATGTGGGTAACGTGTTCTCAGGTCATCAATATATGCATCGGATACAGCTATAATACCCGAAACATATTTCATTGCAATAGGTTCTAAATATTTATCTAACCGATAAGAAAACCAGTATTTTTTTGGGCGTTTGTATTTTGGCTTGTCTTCATAATAGTTGGTAAACCAAGGGTCCTGCATGTCGATAACGTATGGGATGCCAAATTTTCTTTTCCAGTAGGGGCCTAAAGCACAAACGGGAAATTGTGTAGTCGAGAAAAATATGAGGTCGAATTTTTCTTTTTTAAGTAAACGATTAACATAGCTCTTATAAAACCACATTGATCTTAAAGCAATACTTCCCAATCCAACTTTATAAGTTAACTTTTTGGGCAGAGCACTTATTTTATGAATCTTAATATCTTGGGGAACTGAATCATTTAAAAGGTAATCGAAAACAGCATCAGTATATTGTTCTGCAACACACACAATTTCCGCATCCCAATCAAAATCTCGGTAAAAAGGAACGCTCATCCTCACCCGTTGCATATCCGCAGCGTTAGAAGGAACAAAATAGGGAGAAATGATGAGGACTTTTTTCAAGGGATTATCTATAGAAAATTTCGATTAACTGCTTTCTGGATATATTTCTCCAAGATATAGCAAAAAATCAATGTCGTTATTAACATTATGCCAATTTTCAAAACCAGGGATATGGATAACGTATAATAGATTAGCATCAGTATAGGATAGTGAAGGAGATATAAACTATAGGAAATTTTGCCTGTCTGATAAAATAATGGCCTTACCAAATTTAAATATAACGCAATGAAGCCCTTTTTTAATATCCCAATATGGAATAATAGAGCGAGCCATGGCAGAGTACAGTACAGGACCTTAATTGTAAAAGCATAACTGCTATCGAATAAGAGGAGTGAAGAAGAAATTAAATAGATAATTGCTATCGCGAATCTAATTTGTAGATCACTTTTTGTTTTCTCTTTTCCATATTGTTTTTCTTTACTAAGAAAAGAAAATAGCGGGATGCTAACGATTGCAAAAAGTAAGAATTTACAAGGGTCGTAATATGCTGAAGTAAGATGTAATCTCGAAATTAAAGGTAAACAAGACAAACTAAGCATTGCTGTTACAAAATTAACGGTGTATCTTTTATTAAATTCCCATATCAGGAAACCAGTAATCCAGATGGGTGAGAAAGCCATCATCTCAATGAGATAGGATAAAAAGGATTTTTGTACCGGTATAAAATAGAGTATCTGGGAGACAAGGCCAAAAACAAACCAAATGCAAATCCTTAAAAAACTATACTTTTTATCCCTGATCACAAACACAGCAAAGATGAAATAAAAGAAAATTTCGAAACTTAAACTCCAGATTACAGGATTACTTTGCCAATAAACTGCCGAAATATTTCCGGTAAGTGTACTTACAGGAATAACGTTAGCTATTATTTTTTTATAGTTGAGGTCATTACCGAAAATATAGAAATCAATCAAGACAGTAAGTAAAATGCTAATTAATAATGTTGGATAAATTCTAATTAATCTTTCATATAGAAATCTTTTGGCGCTTCGTGGTTTTTTTTCAAGAGATGAATGAATGACGAGGCCTGATAAAACAAAAAAGATAATGACCGATTCGATTCCCCAATTGGAAATCATGTTAATGAGGTGGTTCTTTTGTTTTGATATTTCGGGTAATTTATCAACAATATGCCCTATAACCACCGCAAAGGCTGCAATTCCCCTGACAACTTCTAAATTAGTATTTCTGGCGGATAGAATATTCGTCATCTAACCTGGAATAAATAATTTAATTTAAACCACCTTTTTTGCTGTAATTTTCTTCTTGGCTCAGACCAATCCACCAGATCATCAACAATATCGTAAAATCCATATTGCGAAAGAGGCAGGTTATTTTCTTCAATTTTTTTAATGAGAATATGGAGGTTAGCATAAAATTCTGTAGTTCGGTAGGGGGGATGCAAGGACCACAGGCCATTTACTGAACCTAAAAAATCTATTCTCTTTAGATTCTTTTGATGCATTAATGTGCTAATTAAATGTTCAGGTAAATCAGCGTTAGAATTTCCAAAAAGAATAGCCTTTAGCTGATCTTTCAAGCCTGGTTTTTTTAGTCGTAACTTGAAACGATGAAGCATTGATTTTTTCAGCATAAAAATGCGTGTACTGAATCCATCCAGCTGGAATTTGTAAGGTTCGTTGTCAAATTTCTTTAGGATATTTTGCCCGATCAAATTTTGGTTTTTTGAAGGCGGGCCGGGTAATGGCGATACTGAAAGCAAATCTTCCTGGCCAACCAGTAGCATTGCTGCTTCCTGGATCCATAAATTGCTTTTTCCTCCTAAAAATATATCAGCGTCTAAATGAAAAATCAAATCATTGCTACAATTAAAAAGACCGAAAAAGTAACAATAAAAAGGACCGCCTCTAAAGTCTTTTTCCGGGATATGCTTCTTATCAAAAAAATATTTTGCTACTTTTTTTTGGGTTTCTTTAGCATAATCAACATATAGAATACGTACAGTATATTGTTTCGATATGTTTTCTAATAATGATTTGAGGTCGGCTTCATTTTCCACCCAATTTGTTGAAAATCTGCCCTTACTGGGTTTTGATTCAACTGTAAGTAAAATTTCATCAACCTGATCTGCTAAAATTTTTAGCTGATGAGGTAAAACCTGTTTAACCAAATGATAATCACTGGGAGAAAGATTGATCTGTAAACTTATTTTATGTTTACTGTAAGGCATTTTCTATAATCTTTAAAAATTGTGGCACTTGTTTTTTCCAATCGTAATAACAAGCCATTTTATTTACACGGTCATGAATTTTTCTACAACTCTTTAATTGAGTTAAGTATTGCTCTAGCTCCAGATAATTAATTTTAGCAAAATCGATCATGATTCCTGGTTGAAATTTATTGAATACTTCTTGTTGTCCAGCGGTATTGGTTGCAATAATAGGTAGCCCAGACTGGATATACTGAAACAATTTATTTGTGATTGTATATTCACGGTTTTTCGGCTGGTGTAGCTCTATCGCCAAGCCAATGTCAAATGAAGAGAGCAGTTGACCAATCTCTTCTGTAGAGATAAGTTCGTAAAAGATAAGATTTACATGAGCATCTGCAATTGTTTTCAATAAATCTTTAAAAGGCTCTTCAACTTCACCAATTAGATGCAGTTCTAAGGCAACGGGTATTTTTTTTAGCACAACAATGATCTCTTCAAGTCCTCTTCCCGGGCCGATATTTAATGAAAACCAAACTAACTTTAAAGTTTCGTGAACTTTATTCTGTTTTTTTAACGTTTCAGTATCAAAATCGAAAGAATTATATAATACTTCAGGCATTGTGCAATCGTATTGTTTGGCCAGCTGGCTGGCTAATGATTCAGAGGTGGTAGTGCAATATGTCCCTTCGGTCAGTGCGGTCTTCTCCAATTCTTTCAAAAGCTTATTTGTACCTAAAGACCTTCTTTTATCGGAAAGATTTTCCGAATGCCAGTCTTCCAAATCAAAGCCTACTTTAAACCCTTTTTTTAATAAGAGTTTGCCAATGTATAATGGCAATTCCTGATGACAAATGTATAAATCTGCTTCAATTGCTTTACTTAATTTAAGATACCTAAGCGGTGCGTACCCTAGTGCAAATCGTGTTTCAATGCCAAAGAAGTTAACAACCAAAGATCCGATTTTTTTTGTAAGACGGTCTAAAAAAGTTGTCCAGTTTTTAGTTGATAAATCAGAAACATGGGTAATTTTAATTGGTTCTCCAAGGAGCAATCTGGCATCATCTTCCGCAATTGACTTTGAGTAAATGGAATTTAATATATGAACATTATAACCAGCCCTAGCCAGTGCAAGTGCCTCTTTTACTACCCTGGGGTTTCGGCTAAGATGCGTGTGCGTGATAATACAGATTTTAGCCTTCAAATGATTGATTTGTTGTTAAAAATATCCAAGATTCACTTTTTGTTTTTTTTGCCAGCATACAAAAAAGAGTCGTTTTTGGCTTTTTTAATACTGTTAATAAATATCGAAATTTCTCGCCAATGTTAGATAACTTAAACAATAGTATTGCTGATTTTGAAACTAGAGATGCGTTAAACAAGGTAGTTTGTAAATACTGATCCTTTGTTCTTGCTTTTTTCCAAAGATCCTCTGCTAGTTTTTGTCTATCTTTCTTATTTGCATTTTCAAATACTGAAGATACCAGCAATGCCTGATAGACAGACCAATCACTATTTTTGACACGGCTTGTTTTCAGGGTCACAGCAAAATTAACCAAAGGTTTTGTAATGATCAAAATGGGGTGTGGGATAACCCTTTCTCTAAAATGTTCTGTTACATCGATAGGTATACTTGCTGGAGTAAGCCAGTTAAATGTTCCGGTTTTCCAGAACATTGATGAGTTGCAGATTTTAGCATCCCCACATTTTTGTATAGCCCTGAAATTGAACAAATAATCTGGATCTGAAGTTGGCCAAATCGTTGTCTCCGTATCGATCCAGTCACCATTTATTTTTTCTATCCAGATTCGTTCGTTCGATACGGCCAGTTTAACCTCAGGCTTATTCCTTAATCCTGTTAACATTTCATGAAGAAAAGTTTCTTCATACCAATTGTCATCCTCTAATATACAGGCATAGGGTTCACTTATTTGATGCGAAAATGCATAATTGAAATTTCCAGTTCCGCCTCTTTTTTGCGAGGGTAGGGAGAGCGCTATTCTTGAGTCGGCAATTTCATTGATCAATTTTTCAACGCTCAAGTCATCGGGATCATCATTGATAACTTCTGCTGTCCAATTTTTATACGATTGGTTCAAAAGAGAATTCAAAGCCCTTTTTAAAAGTATTGGCCTCCTGTAGGTAATTACGAAAATTCTGATAGTAGGTATGTCCAAATTATTTTTGAGCAATAAATAAGGCGTTAAAATAGCCTAATTTTTTAGGGTTATCAAAAAAAGCCTGGTCGTAGATGCCAACCAGATTAAACTGATACGCGATCAAAAAGTCTTGAATGTCTTTAAGGTGGGTATGGTTCTTGTCGTTATATTCAAGGCTGGCTTCCGTTAATATCATTTTTATTTTGTTACCCGCTAATGTTTTACCCGAGCCTTGCAATACTTGTATTTCAAAACCTTCGACATCAATTTTTAAAAGGTCAATATTTTCAATTCCTTTTTCTTCAAGGTAATGATCGAGGGTGGTGATTTCAACCTCTTCTGTTTTATTTGAATTGAACGTTCCATCCGTCGTGTGTTGAAGGCTATTGGTTTGCGAATTTTTTTGTAACACTAGCCTTGTCTTTCCTTTTGTGGATGATAGAGCAAAATGTTCAATAAAAACATCCTTCCAATGTGGTTGTTTTTCTTTTAAGATTTCAAAATTCTGCAGAATAGGCTCAAAAGCATATATTTTCGAATTTGGATAGTGAAATTTAAATTCTGCAATGGTTTCACCATGGTGTGCACCTACGTCAACGATATTGAAAACATCGATACCAAATCTGTTTTTTAAATCGAGGAAAATGTCTATCCCGACAGAAATTCCTGCTGTTTTTCTTAGAAACCAGCCCTTCTTTGCTAAAAATGCTTTCAGCTTATTTTTCATTTGTTAAACATTTTTTTATTCTCTTGGTTAGTTTCCAGCCCAGTAGTCTATTAAAAATACTCGTAAGACCTCCTGATTCGGGCTTTACCGATGATCCTCCCAATGATTTTACATGTGTTTCAATTTCCTTAATCAAAAGCTTATTGTTAGGATAAATCTCATATATACAGCTTTGTAACATGTTGGCGCAGCATGTTTTAATGTTTTCCTGTTCTCCATAGGCTTGTATAGCATATTGCGTTGAAAGATATACCGAGCGGTAAAGTGAATGATAGGCAGCTTTGCCTTTTTTATCCGAGAGGCCTTTTATGCCCGATCGATAAAAAAATAATGCAGCAGGGTTCATCACAATTTTATTGGCCTTAAGGAAAACCCTGGTAAAAAATTCGAGATCATCGTTAAGGTTGAGTTCCTCATTCCATAAACCGGCCTGATCAACTACTGACCGGTGCATGAGCATACGTCCGGGCGTAGTCATGGGATTACAAGCTTGCCAATAGCGTAAAATCCATTGCTTAAAGTTCAGTTCTTCATTGAGAGTAGGCTCTTCTTTAAAACTTTTGGTATCGTTGTGGTAAAACCGGCCCCATCCCGAAACAGCAACTACATCATGCTGATAGCCGATGGATTTGAACTGTAGTTGAATAAAATCCTTTGGGACAAGATCATCTCCATCAAAAAACACAATATACGCTCCATTTGCTTTTTGATAGGCCACATTTCTTGCCGCTGCTGCTCCAGATTGATTGATAGAGAACACAAAAACCCTGGGATCGTTTATACTACTGATCTGCGCTAAAGTATCGTCTTTCGAACCATCGTTTACCACAATGATTTCGAGTTGCCGATACGATTGGTTACATAGCGATTTTAATGTATCTGCTATGTACAAGCCACAGTTATGAGCAGGAATGCAAATGGAGATTAAGGGGAACATCTATTTTATGCCGTGCTTCCTTTTTAATTTTTCAAAGATGGAGGACTCAGAATAGCGCTTATTTTTATCATACTGATAATTTTTCCACACTTCGTTCCATAAGTGAAGCGTATATGAATTCTTGGTAATCCTTCGGCCTGGCATGGTCTGAGGTTTAAATATAGGCCTTATCAGCTCCTTGTACTTGCTTAAATTACTTCTATCATCCAAGATCAGCTCTCCAACGTTTTTCCAGTTTATTGGATTAAAAAAATCGTATTCCAGGGCATTTTCCCTTAGTTTAAGGTCTTTTATTGCCTGTTGGAACAGAAAAGGACCTGCTAAGCCAAAATCCATATTTTGAAGGTCGATTTGTTTTATCTTATCTAGACAGTAATCCATGAAAAAATGATCGCTGGGCGCTTTAAAAATACAATTATTCACAACTGAACCATATTCGCCCTCGTTACTGGTACAGAAAATAAGGTCAGCAGTTAAATCGAGGTATTTGAGGCAGATGATATCCATATCTACCCACCATCCGCCACGTTTCTTGATCAGTTGTAAACGGAATACATCGGCAAAACCCGAAACAGAACCTTTGGCCCATCCATCTTTATACCTGAAAATGGATTCCTCTTTCATAATGTCGTTGGCATCGAAAATTTTGGTTCCTGGAGGAATGTTTTTGATATCATGATAGGTATATAAGTGAAATTCGTGCCCATGATCCAAAAAAGATTGGATGCACAATTTTTCTACGTTTGATAACTGCTCTCCAATCCATAACGATTGGACATGTTTGGGTACTAAAATGTTTTCCATGCTTTTGCGAAGTATGCAATTTTGGATAAATCAACATAATGATGAAGTATCCCTTCTTTTTGGGTTACCTGA
This sequence comes from Pedobacter ghigonis, assembly GCF_903166585.1. Taxonomy (GTDB): domain Bacteria; phylum Bacteroidota; class Bacteroidia; order Sphingobacteriales; family Sphingobacteriaceae; genus Pedobacter; species Pedobacter ghigonis. The sequence goes on along the minus strand of NZ_CAESCM010000001.1, from coordinate 235,598 downwards.
TCAGGTGTTGGGTTTACAATATATTGGTCTTTATTCAATATCACCGATCTGTTCTCCCCGATAATCATTGAAGTGAGTGCCTGCTCCAGGTAATAGGAAGTTTTTTCAGCCTCTTCAAGTCCGGTTATCCAGTTTTCGAGGTTTCTCCAGTTTATTCCAGAACTTTTTAGTCCTATAACGCCAACGTTTATCAAGGGATGGATTTTTGATCCACATAGTTTTTCCATTAGCCTGGTAGTATATCCGTACGATTGCTCACAGTCTTGCATATAAATGGGGCTTTGAGGAGATTTTAACCAATGGATGATATCCGAGGCCTTCTGCCAGAACAACATATCCGAATCCAGTACAAGTTTCCAATCATTACCATCCTGAATGGAGTGGATGTCGGTTAACTTTTTAATGTGGGGATAAATGCGCCTTTTGTGATGTAGAACAGGAAACACTTTTTCTGGTAAAAGTTTGTCTAAATTCTTTTTGATCTGCGAAGCGCTAACGATTTCGGTGTTTTTTGTCTGTTTATTTATAAGTGAAATAATTTCCCTGTTAAAAGTTCCGTCATCAACCAATATAAACCTGAAAGATCCTGGCTGGTATTTTATGGCCGATGCCATGCAGAACAATGTTTGGTATAGATATTTTTCCCCTGTTAGAAAATAAATCGGTAAGCCATCTGGATTGGACTTGATTTCGGGAAGCGATGCAACCGCTCCTTTCATTTTGCGACTGTTAAGTTGCATCCTCCGGTAAGCGAATATACCTCCATAGTGTTGATAGGTTTTCCATTTTGCTTTTGGATAGCGGTATAGTAAGTCGATTATCTTTTGGTTCAGCATAAATGTTTAACTAAGAAAGAATGCGTCGCGCCAAAAGAGATGCCTTACATTACTGGTATAGTGCCTGGCTGTGTACTGCTTTTTCGTGGGGCTAAGGGATTGATCATCGTCGTTAAAATTGCCAATGATCTGTTGCTCCCATAAAACCCCAAGCGAAGTACTTGCTATTTCTGCGAAAATGGTCTGCTCCGATAAGAAATCATAATTGGGATGAATAAGGTTTAGCGCCTCTTCTATTTTATGCTGTTCATATAAATTTATGCCATGTGCGTAAATAAGTCCTGCATTCAGGCTGCCATATTTTTGAAGGCTGCCGTCAAAAAACTTTAATAATCTTTCATCATAAGCGCTTTTCCAATCGGCAGACCCACCACATGCAAATGTTGTTTGATTTTTGGGCCAGTAGGGGAGGAAATCCTTAAAAAAAAGGATGTCACTATCGATCCAGACCACTGGTTTTTCTTCTGCATGGTGTAAGATGATGGCCAGCTTTTTACCGAAGGCATTTAACCGGGCATAGTTTGCAACGGCATTTCTACCCTTTTTCAGGTGATAATTTATACTGTCTTCCCAGCCGTTGAACTGAATTTTACCTTTCCAGAATTTTAACGAACTGGCAATTTTTTCTGTCGTGATAGAACCATCAGAGGCTATAATAAGCGTTGGCAGCTTTGACCAGGTTTTGCTTATGGTGAAGAGGCATAACCTGACCATTTCGATATGTGTTTTGCCGGTCATCATCAAGATAAACTGATCAGATGTTTCCTTTTGTGTAGTTTTAAAGTTTTTAAAGCGAAGTAAAAACCGGTATATCACTGGCATCCGGTAGGCTAAAGATTTTTTTATTTTATTGATCATGTTGCCAAGCCATCAAAAATACCACATGCACCTTTCCATTTAATGTAATTTATTTTATTGCTCCAGGCTTTGTAAGCAAACCATGCCCTGATTTTCCTGATAGGGACTGTACATCTCCTGATTTTCTTCCATGGACAGATATTATGCGACTGGAGCAGAATTACCCACGATTTGCTGCTTTCATTGGTAAGTTTGCTGATGTATTTAAAGGTTGTCCGTGATGGGGGGATAAGGTGTTTTAGCTCGAGCAATGGAAAATATCCTACCTGCCAACCTGCTTTTAAAACTTCAATCACTATATCATTGTCGCCTCCCGAGCTTAAGCTATTACCTGTTCTGTCGAGAATAACGTGCACTTTATTCCGATAGATTTTTAAGGCATCCATACGCAAAACCATTCCGGCCCCAACCGGGGATGCCTTAGGGTAGGTCTTGTCCCAATGGGCGAGTATTACTTCTTCACCAAGGTCTCTAATGGCTAATAATTCATAAAAATCCGCTAACCAAGCTTCAGGCTCATTGTCAAATGCCCCAAGGATTTTACCGCCAGCCGCCCCTAAATTTAAATTTGAAGCGAAAATTGCTGCTGCATTGGCCAGATAATCTGGTCTTAAGAGATTGTCATCATCAACCATTACAATAAGTTCGCCCTTTGCTGCCCTTAATCCTGCCAGTCGTGCATGGGTAAGTCCCTGTGTTAGCTCTTTTATAACCTGATAATTGAGTGTAGGGGAGCAGTTCACTTTTATTGCCTTACTGGAATTATTATCTACAATGATTAATTCCCAAAGGTCTTTTGAAAGGTTTTGCTCTTCGAGGTGTTTGATGGTTAGATCGAGCTTGGCCTGGTTTGGGTTGTAAGTGGGAATAATTACACTAATCAATTTAATCATTTCTGAAGCCAATAATTTTTGCAGGGACGCCAACGGCGATTGCGTACGGTGGTAAATCTTTTGTAACTACAGCCCCTGCGCCAACTACACATCCATCGGCTATATTTACATTCCCCAATATTTTGGCTCCTGCACCAATCCAAACATCATTGCCAATTTTAACCGGCATTAAAATATCTCCCTGAGACCGGATTAAAACATCTTTTCGTGGGATAGTATGATTTGAACTTACTATACAAGTGTGCATGGCAATAAGCGTGTTTTCTCCAATTTCCACGTTCCCATGCCCGTATATGCAAACATATTCGCCTAAAAAAGTATTTCTGGCAATGTGAATTTTACCACCATATGCCTTTAGCACAGAACCCCTTGAAATTTCGCAAGCGCTATCTATTTGAACAATGCCACAGGAATCGTTGCTCCAGCCTTTGGATACAAATACAAATGGATGTATCATCACGGCTTTGCCTATTTTTATACCAAATATTCTTAAGATTAAAGTATATAAAACTGAGATCATATTTAGCATAAATTATTTAGCTCTTTAGTTTTTACAACTTATCATTTCTATCATATTTCTAAAAACAAGTATCACGATATATTTATCTCTTCGAAATACAATCACAACTTTTTTCTGAATGCCAACCTTAACTGCAGGATGCGAATACCTATTCTGAAGTCGGGAGGCATAAGGAATTTAAAAAATCTCCATAGATATGATGAACTTGCCGGAACTTTTACTTTACAAAATTCACTTAGTTCGAATGCTGATTTTGCTTCTTTGGTATTGCCTTGAAGAATTAGATAGCTTGCAGTCTTTTGTGCTTCAAGCCCTATTTGTAACAATATATCAGTGTCAAAAAAAATAAGCGAATATTCTTTTAAGAGTTGCAGCCTGGTTAGCCATGAGTTACTTTGATCTGAACTGATTGATTTAGGATGTCTCCATGAATAAGATAGAACTTCTTCAACAACATAAAATATAGCTTTTGATTGGGCTAATTTTACATGAAAATCGGCATCTTCCCAAACTCTTATTTTTGTATTAAATCCACCTGTTTCTATGAATTTAGTTCTTCTGTACAGGCCATTAATTCCTCCGATCGGATGAGCAATTGTATATTTTATTGGATTTATATTTATTTCACTATTGGTATAGTGCCAGTTTAAAATTGGTTTTTGGGTAGAGGCATCGTACCAGTCGACATTACAGAGCACCACATCTACATAATCGAAATTTGCTACAATTTTTGATGTTTTTGTTAAGTAGGCCGGATCTAATCCATCGTCAATATCATGAAAATGTAACCAACTGCAATTTGAAATTTCTGCAAGTCTGTTTCTGGCATATCCTGGTCCCATATTTTTGGTGCCTTTTATAACCTGATAACCTTTATTAACTAAAATTTCAAATGTTCTGTCGCTGCTGGCATCATCGTAAAATATTGTTTCATCAAAGGTGAGTTCGAGTTTATTTATATTTTCCAGGAAATTTTCAATGTGATTTTCAGCATTATAACAAGGAACAAGTAAGGCGAACTTATTTTTTAACATTTACTAAGAGCGTTTTAAATTTTGATTGCAATTTCCTAAAAAGAGAGGGTTCTCTGTTTCCAATTAAAATTTCATCGATATTCGCTTTAGGCAAGTTAATTTTTTGTGATAAAATATTTTCTCTCCTGTGGTCTGTATGTATTTCATGAAATAGATTTTCCCATTTTATTGCTACTTTTTCTATTCCGAAATTATTTTCTACGCTCTCTTTGGCATTATTTGATAATTGTTGCCATGCCTCAGGGTTCTCTAACAGATATTTTATTTTTTCAGAAAATTCCGCTTTGTTTTCAACCAGAAAACCGGAATAATTATTAATAATTACTTCACTAAGTCCACTTTCAGTCCGTTTGCAAACCGGAACTACTCCTGCAGCCATTGCCTCCATTATCGATACTGGTAGTCCTTCATAATCAGACATTAACATAATTGCCTGGGCATTAGTTATATCTTCATGTATTTTTGTGTTTTCAACAAGGCCCATTAACTGTATTCTTTCTGGGAATTTTGCTTTCCTGATAATGGATTTCACCATATCCAGCTCTGGCCCAGAACCATATATAAAAGCTTCAATCTCCGCAAAATTTTCGGTTATGGCGCTAAGGGTTTCCGCAACTAATTTTATGTTTTTTTGTTCAGATGTTAACCTTCCGATATAAAAAACCTTAAAAGAATTTTTATTGTAAGATGCTTTTTTGGTAAAAAGCGGGGTGCCGCATGCTATCTGTTTTATAACCAGGTTTGAAGCATTTGGTAACAACATTTCATAAAGTTTTGACGATACAGCTACGCATGCGGTAAAACTTTCGGAATTTCTGTTTAAAAATGAATTTACCAAAGCTTGATATTCCGCATTGTCGTTGTGTAAAACGCCAATAGTCGGAATGCCTGATAATTTAATGTATCTGGCAGCATACCAGGCCTGTAAGATATGATTGGCTACAAATATGTCCGGTTGCAGTGTATTAATTTTCTCTGTAATCCATTTGACCTCCCTTTCTAAATAGCTTTTACCTGTTATTCTATGACAAGCTATACCTTTTTCTTTCAATAAAGGAATTGTAGCACATTCGCTTTCTGCTGACCAGGAATAGTAAATAACATCAATCTCGTGTCCCCGATGTTGCAATAAGGGCAGTAGATTTAGTAACCAGGTATTTATACCATTTATAGCATGTTTTTCATCATAAGTGCAGAAAACTATCTTCATCAGATAAAGCGAAAGACTTTTTTGATTAGTGCCTTATAAAACATCACCTTATATTTAAGTTGAAAGGGTGGAAGCAGAAAAGCTTCAGGACTACTTTTCATTAGCTTGGCTTTGCCAAGCCATTCCTCAATAATCCAGAAATGCTTGCTGCGGTTAATATTGATTTTGAATCTGTCCTTAAGATATAATATTACTTTAAAATATTCCTTAACCCTTGATACTTCATCCTTAATTGATTTAATAGAGCGGGTTGTATTGGCATGGACTCTAAAATAGTTTAATTTTCTATGATCATAGCATATATTTCCAAACTGTAAAATTGAAGCCCATATCATCCAGTCACCTGCAAAACGAAAGTTTTCAAATAAAGAAGGAGGGATTTTCAAAAATGCTTCTTTTTTAAAAATTACAGCACTGGCGTTTACGATTATATTTTTATAAACAAGATACTCTTTAATCTCTGATATACCATCGTTAATATAATCCGAGTCCCATCTGCTTAAATCTAAATCCTGTCTCCAGTCTTTAAAATCTAGTAAGCTATTATTTTCATCTACAATATGACTGTGACAGTAAGCCAAAGCATTATTTTGATTACTATTAATCAGCTTTTCAAGTGATTCTAAAAACGAGGGTTCACAGTAGTCGTCACTTTCAGCTATCCAGATAATATCTCCATGGGCGGCAGCTATACCCTTTTGCCACTGTTTAAAAGTACTTCCGCTATTGGTTTCATTATAAATAATCTTACTTATCCTTTGATCTTTTCTATATGTTTCGATTAAGCTAACACTTTCATCACTCGAATTATCATCTAATATAATTATCTCATAATTATCATAAGTCTGATTGAGAATAGAATCAATTCGAGTTTTCAAAAAAAAATGGTGGTTATAATTCGGGATAATTATTGAAATCATACCAGAAATGCACTACCTCTAAATAGCTTTTTAACAAATGTAACAAAATACTTTATGCTGGTTCTTAGATAATTCTGCTGGTCGTTATCATGAAATTTTTTATAAACCTGTAATTCTCTGATATAGCCGAGAAGCGGAATCCGATGTTTTAATAAAATATACTCATGATTTTTTACCGCTTTTTGATAGGATACATTTGAAATCATCGATTCCTTTTTAATTCTGTAACCGAATAATTCTTCATCGATAAATTTAAATTTTTTTTGTTTTAAAAAGCAGTTTATCCAAAATTCCCAATCCTCATTGCCATTGTAAGGCATAGTTTCGTCATAACCTCCCACTTCTTCCCAAACTGATTTTCTAAATATGGCACAAGCATCTATATAGTTATTGTACAGAAGTTCTACACCATCAAAAGCCTGTGTTTTGAACTTTCTTTCAGCTATATCTTCGCCAAAAAAGAATGGCTTAGAATAAACGATAGCATAATTTTCTTTGTCAAGGCAATCTATAGCTGTCAATAAATACTTTTCGGTGATTATATTGTCTGCATCAAGTGTTAATATGTATTTGCCTTTGGCAGCTGCTATGCCCCGATTTCTGCTAAAACCCAAACCGTGATTTTCTTGTGAGATGATATTTAGATTTTTAAAAGAAAACTCGGTTAGAATCTTTAACGTTTCTAAATCTGTTGAGCCATCATTAACAATAATAATCTCTTTTTCCTGAATTGAGCAAGACATCACACTGTTTACCGCATCAATTAAAAAAGGGCCGTCATTATAACAAGGTATAATAATTGAAAGAAGCATGATCTGTTACTTTATGGCTACAATAACATAATTCATCGTATTCGAATCATCTCTATATATATTATCTAAATAAAGGAAAAATCTGTTTACCGTTTTTATCCCACCTATTGATTTATATAAAGTTCTGATTATCTTTCCTTTTATCCCTTTTATACTGTTTATCTGTGGGTGTAATGCGTGCAAAAACGATTGCCCGACAACTGACCATTTACCTCCATTTGAGAATACCTTTACAACTTTAAAACCAGCTTTTTCCAGAATGTAAACCAAACCATGTTTTGTAAACCTAAAAAAATCGTAAGGTTCTTCATGTAATGGCCAGTACATAGGTCCACTTAAAATAAAATGACCGTCTTTTACCAGTAGCCGGTAGGCTTCATTTACTAAACCCTGATGATCTTCAACATGCTCAATTGTTTGGGTAGAAATAATTGTATCAAAAGTTCCATCCTCAAGAGGAATTTGGTTTGCATGACAAATAATATCAACTAACTCTTCACTCGATTGAATAATGTCGCATCCTTTATAATCGGTTATATATTGCTCAAGAATATTTTTATATGGCTTATTACCACATCCGATATCAAATAATCTCCCTTTAGCATACAGCTTAAATGCTTCAAACAAATCTTCATGATATGGCTTATAGTGTAAATACCATATATGATTTACATTTATATCAGTTGTTTTTAAGCGCTCTAAATTTGTTTCTCTCAATTTTTTTTGATTAATATTTTAACGAAAAAATTTACTTAAAATCTTTTGAGTGTAATAAATAATATTCCAATTTTTGACCACTCCATGAGCATCTGGATTACATATCAAGTTATGATCTTTTTGCCAGTTATTTCCCATTTCCTCGTTGTGTGTTTTAGCTTCCGGATGAATATTTGCTACAGAAAGCGGCAGCTTAATACGTTTACGGTTTTTGCCTTTCACTAATCTTAACCACAGCTCATAATCTAACGAACAAACTAATTCTTCCCAGACTGGTTGGTGGATTTTTGAACTCCAGAAACATGAAGGTTGTTGCAATGATGGTATTCTTAAAAGAAAATCAAACAGAGGTGGCGTTTTTTTTAATTCCATTTTATTGCATTGTCCATCAAAGCTATAGGAGTATCCGTATATAAAACTTGTTTTTGTTTGAATAAATTTAGATAATACTTTAAAAAAAGAGCCTTCAAGATAGTAGTCATCGCTATTTATCCACGCATAATAATCTCCTGAAGCCAAGCTGAATCCTTTATTTATTGCCTGCCCTTGTCCTTCGTCCTTAACACTTTCATAAAAACTAATCCATGGCGAATATTTTTGAAGTATTTCTAGTGTACTATCAGTGCTTCCACCATCAATGATGATATACTCAAGATTTGGATAATTTTGAAGTAATATAGATCGGATTGTCTCCTCAATAAAATTTGCCTGATTATAGGATGGGGTTACGATAGTTAGTTTTGGCCAGTTTTCGCGTTTATCGTATAATTTGGTTTCTACCTGAATATTCCAGGGCCAACCCGTTTTTGAAGCAACATTAGGCAATTCTTCTAGCAAACCCTTTTGACAGACACTTATTTTTTTAAGCGGCAAGACGGTGCCATTATTTACATACCCCGTTTTATATTGTTCAAGTTTTGGTAAATTTATGCCCAATTTGACTAAATTTTAGGTTTTTGTGCTATGACAACATAATTCATAGTGTTGGTATCATCATATACTTTACTGTCTATATAACTAAACAAGCGGTTAATGTTTTGGACCGTTTTAAAAGTTTTTGCAATAAACTTAATAACTACTCCTTTTTTCCCTTTTATGTTAAAAATTGTTGGGTATACTGCATGGATTAATGCCTGGCCAGCAACCGCCCATTTACCGCCATTTGATTTTATTTCAACAATTTCAAATCCAGCTTTTTCCAACAAAAATTTGAAACCATGTTTGGTAAAGCGAAAGAAATCGTAGGGCTCTTCATGCAATGGCCAGTACATCGGTCCGCTAATGATAAAATTACCACCAGGTACCAACAGTCTGTAGGCCTCGGTGATCAGCCCAAAATGGTCTTCAACATGCTCTATGGTTTGCGTACTGATTACGGTATCGAAAGAGTTGTCCTGTAGTGGAATGTTATTAGCAGCACAAATAACATCAACATTTTCGCTGTCAGATTGAATGATATCGCATCCAACATAGGTTGTTACTTTTTTTGAAAGAAATTCAATGTAGGGTTTATTGCCGCATCCAATATCTAATAATGTACCTGATGCGAAATCATTGAAGGCATTAAATAAGACCTTATGAAAGAATTTGTAATGCAGATACAATGAATGGTTAATGTCTATTTCTAAATTTTCCTGATTGAGGCGGGCGAGTTTATCTTTACGTTGATTTTGCATCAGGATTTGATATATGGAATATTAATGATTGAGTTTTGCAAAGTGATCTATAAAGCTATTTTCTTCGTTAACTGGATTTTTTGGTATTATGAATTCATCTTCAAAGCCATTTAGTAATAAAGGAAGCTCTTCTTTTGTATTATAAACAGTTAATCCGCTTGTGTTAAAATATGATCTTCCAGCAGATATATTGGCAATTACAGGTAAGCCAGCAATTAACAACTCAGTGATTCTGGTTAAAGCACCCGATGTTGGCTCCTGGTGAATAACAGCACAATCACAGGAGGTAATAAGGGAAGCCAGTTCTAATGGAGTTAATGAACCCAAAACTGTAATATTTGTTTCTGCCAAACTCAAAATGCTCTTCAACTGTTCAGACCCAAATCCGGCAATATTGATGCTGATATTTTTAATTTTAGATAAATACGATATTATATCTATATAACCATTGAGTGTCGGACTGTTGAAAAAAGTACCTAGAAGTAAAACATTTATTTTGCTGTTTTTTGTCTTTGCCCTGGCTTCCCTTCTATTTCGAATGGCAAAGTAATACTCAAAACATTCTTTTGTAGGGAAGTATGGTAAATAACTTGAATTTATTCCATTAACAGATAGGAGCCAGTTTTCTTCCCTTGATATCGTAAATGTCTGATTTGCAAAAGAAAAGGCATGTAGTTCTTTTTTTAGCCAATCTAATCTGCTTTCTAATTGTAAGGCATGATTACCATTTGCCAGCGATTCTAGATTATGGGGGAGGGCAATAAATGGAACTCCATGCTTTTTTAATAGCTCGGCAAGTATGAGATTATAATCTATGTTCGATTCCCAGATAAAATAATCAGGTTTACAATTTTTTATAAATTCGTTAAACTTTAATATATATCGGCCGGTAATGTATTTCTCCCTGTTACTGGTTTTAATCTTGTTTTCGGAAAAACCTTTTAACAAAGATTTTAAGTCTTTTTCAGGACGTTCGTAATTATTAAAATCAACCTCTGTAAAATTAATACCTGCTTTTTTTAACAAGTCGTTAATCTGGGCAGTTCTTTTATTCCCTCCATGTCCAAAAGCGTCTGCTTTAAAGTGCGAATGTTTATAAATTCCGCCCATTAGCTTTGAACCTCTTCTTTCAAAATTTCCAGAAAGCTGCGACCAAATCGCTGATCGGGTTCCAGGTGATTCCCTTCCGCCCATTCATTCCATGACTTTATAAAAATAATTTTTTTTTCTTCAGAATTAAATTTAACCTGCTCAACGGCATCCTTTAAATGAAGCCTGAAAAAATCCGGATTTGAGTTTTTTAATATAAGAGAATTGAAACCCGAACGTGGAGAGTTATCCCAGTTTGGAATAACGCAAGGATATGATGGAAAACAAGACGTTTTATTGGAGATTAATTTTTTTATGGCTTTACCATAGTCAAATACCTGAATAGGTTTTTTTATCATTCTATGGTAGTAGTAAATTACTCCACTCTTAAAGAGCAAGCTTCTTATTTTTCTATAAAAGTAACCCCTGCTGAAAAACATTAAAGAATTCAACTTCCCAAGCTGATTTAAACAAGCAGCATCGCAACCATGATCAAGCGGGTTCCATCTCTCATCTGCAGTGTTTGCAATGATATAAAGCCCGTCAAATCCGTTTTTAACGGCGAGCTCTCTAAACTTATCAGTAAATTTTTTAATATCAGGTATCTTCTCAGGAGAATAGAGATAAAAAAGCGGTTTCATATCCACTGTAATATATCTTGGATCTTTAAATGCTGGCAGTAAATAGTTAAAATGATTTATAATATCCTCATCCCCTGGATAGGTTTGCTCTATTAAAATTTTCGAAGGATTACCATGCCATATGCCTGACCAGCTTTCATTGGCCCAACCCAGACAGAAGGGGTAATTTGGTTTCCCAGAACTTAAAACTTCCTGAAAAGGACGCTCTAAAATTTTTTTACCATTACCAAACCAATAATGCCAATAGCAGAATCCTTCGATGCCATATTCCTTAGCCATTTTCGCTTGTTCTTCTCTAACTTCGGGAACCCGCAAATCGTAAAATCCTAAATCGGCAGGTAAATGAGGCTGATAATGATTCTGGAATAAAGGTTTCGCTTTTGTTACATTTGTCCATTCAGTGAAACCTTTGCCCCACCATTCATCATTTTCAGGTGTTGGATGGTACTGCGGAAGGTAAAATGCAATAGCCCGTACTTTATTTATACCTTTTCCCATTTCAGGTCTTTAACTAAATCTAAAAATTCTTTTCTCGCCCACTTTACAAATGGAATATCTTCGTATGTCTTAGTATCATATGCCGGGAAAAACTCAGTTCCAACATCATTTCTCAAAAAGAAAGCATTAAAACCATATTTTTCGACACCAATTAATCTGTAACCTTTGCGCTCCGCCAAGCGAATAAAAGCTTTCAGGGATGCACCACTGTATATACCGAAACCATTCACAAATTTTGTACTGAAATTATCAGCATATGGAACTGTTAATGAATCTTCTTTCCCTAAAATACATTGTATTTCAGCAACAACTACACGCGGTCTGATTGTTTCTATAGCTTCCCATATCCAATAATCAACACCGTCCAGATCTATAGAGAGTAGGTCAACTTCACCACTTATCTCATTTTCTTTAAACAGGTTATTAATATTGCCACGGGTGACCCATGCATGTACAAATTTAGGAGGTAGGGTAAATGTGTTAGGATGAGATTTATAAAATGAAGTTCCCTTATTAATTGCTTCAAGATTTGCATCAAACAAAAAAGCATTCCATCCATGATTAATGATCAGATTTGCAGCATTACATTCTATTCCATCTGATGCACATATTTCAACTACTGTTTTATTTGTTGTACCAATTACAGAGAATATAAATAATAAAATTCCATCCTCATCATTTTGCGAATATTTTCTAAAACCAACTTCTTCGAACGTATAGTTTTTGATTTCTTCTTTACTTAATTTTTTGTACTGATTTTTGATGATTAACTGTGAAGTTTGTTCGCCTGACGAAATTTTTTCTACTCTATTAAATTCACCGCTTAAGCGTTGGTATAACCTGTTAATTACCTTGTCAATAATTTTATTTAAAAGACGCTTCATTTTAAGTTTTAAATAAATTAAACAGCTTTTTTAAAAACAATTTTAGCCTATTATTTGTATTTTCAGCTGCAACTGGTCTATGTAATCCATGTTTTATGTTTACTTTACTAAAATTCTCATCCAGAAGAAATTGATTCCTCATCATACTTGCGTCACGCAATCGAATTAAAGTTCTGGTATTTTCATCACTGCAATGATGGAAAATATAACCATTTGCTACACATCTTAAATGGAAATCCCAATCCTCCAGGGCAGATAAATTTTCATCGAAATTTCCTATATCTTCAAAAATTTCACTTGTATAGAGTGGTGCTGAAATAACAAAAGGATTTCTTACCCTCAATAATTCACTTTGGGCGGCAGCTCCATCTGATGCATTTAATTCAATGTGTGCAATGAAATTATTTCTTCCTAGAATCTTCAATTCAGAGTATCCATCCTCAAAATAGCGCATGCTAGCATAGAGGATGGTTTTTTGCTTCTTAAATGTTTGGTATATTGATAACTGTACTTCGATTTTGTTTTTTTCTATCAAGTCATCAGCATCCAGTAATTGTATGTACTTGCCTGTAGCTATTTTTAAACCTAAATTCCTTGCAGATGAGAGCCCGCTGTTCTTTTGGTATATATGCTTAAATCTGGGATCTTTTAATTCGAATTTCCCGGCAATAAATGCTGTATCGTCTGTAGAACCATCATTAATAATAAGACACTCCCAATCTGAATAAGATTGATTCACCACGCTTGATAAACACTCTTCTAAGTATCTACCATCATTAAAACAGGGAACAATTATGGTAACCATCTTCACTTTAAGGCGTAATAAATTATTTTTTTGTGGACTTTAAATGTAATGGCGTTTAAAAACAGAAAAGAGGCTAATTGAAGCATAGCATTATCTTTGTTTTGCTTTTTTAGTATTTTAATAAAAGATAAATAATCCTTAAAGTTTTCAAGTTGATCTAATTTTCTTTTATACCACAATTTTAGATAGACCGAAAAAAGTTCTTCTGTATTATAAATTGGGTTCTTATCCAAGCCATATATCACTTCAATACAATCATCAACAGCAATCCTGTCATTGCTGGTAGCGGATTTATCATGAGCTCTGTAAATTGCCAGAGGTATGGATATTGAAGTGAATTTGAAATCCAATAACAATAATTTTAACCACATTTCGTAATCTTCAGCGATACCACGATTGCTAAACATTCCTGCCTTTTCTAGCGCTTGTTTTTTTATTAATGTGGTTAGTAATGGTATCCTATTATACTCTAAAAAATGTTCAAGTGCTGGTCTTCCAGAGTAATTGGCATTTTTTACATCGAACCTTATTTCGTGTTTTACGATAGACTGATCACCATGTGAGATAAACGCATCAGAAAATAGTAAATCGCAATCATGATTATTAAACTCATTCAGTGACACTTCAAGTCTGTTGGGGAGCCATAAGTCGTCTGCATCTAAAAAGGCTATAAGTTCTCCTTTAGCATATAAAACCCCTGTGTTTCTAGCTATCCCTTGTTTGCTGTTGTTTTGAAAAATATACTTTATTCTTTTTTCGCTTTTTCCCTGCCTATTAATTATTTCTTTTGTTTGATCAATAGATCCGTCATCAACAATAATCAATTCCCATTCGGTATGAGTTTGATTGATTACACTTTTAATTGATTCTTCAATAAATGCTTCGGCATTATAGGCTATCATGATTACTGAAATCATGTTTCCGCAGTTTTTCTACTGGCATAAAGCATGCCTGTAGTAGGTGAGTTTTTATGATAAAAGCAATTAAAATCCTTGAAAAAGCTTAAGTCAGTTAAAAATGAAATATCGTGCCATTCCAAAATTAATAAATCAATTGAGTTAATAATTCCTTTGCTTACCAGGTTGGATATGATCTCGGTTTCAGCACCTTCACAATCCATTTTTACGAAAACTTTCAAACGGGGATTTGATTGTATAATCTCATCTATAATTACACTAGCTTCTTTTATTTGTACTTCTACAGTTTCTAAATTTGCACTCGCATTTTTCTTATATGTAGAGAGTTCATTCTTTCCTATGCTTCCTTTAAAAGTTTCTGAATAGGTAAAATATTCTTTTTTGTCCTCATTCCCCAGCCCGAAGTTATGTGTTATAATACTGGTGTTGTTATTAAGTTTTAAGTTACGAAGACATTTATTGTAGGTTGCATAAACTGGCTCAAATGCATAAATTTTTTTAATTTGAGGGATGGAATTAAAGTATAAAGAAGATATTCCAATGTTTAAACCGATGTCTATCAGTAGATAATTATCACCGCTGAAAAAACCGTAAACCAGTTCGCTGTAAACTTCATTAATGATAAATAAATCTTCTTCTGTCTCAACATAAATATTAATATCTCCTACAGTGACGATTAACTCGTCATCAATGATTTCAAATTTGGCATTTAATTCGTTCTCTAACTGAGACACTAGTATGGATGCCGATTTTAATAAAAGATCAGCTTTTCCCTGGGTAATCTCCTTATCAGTTGTTGCTTTAGAAAAGTAATTATTTGTTAAAAGACCAATTGTTTTTTTTAACCTTTTACTATTCATGCTTAATAATTTTAATCTTATGATCTGAAAAATTATTTGAACCCCAGTTAATGCTGTTCCAGTTTGTCGATCTTTTAGAAGCGTGTACTGTTTTTTTGGTAACCTCTAGGATTAGTGCATCTGATAGGACATGGCAATCTTTTATTGGTTCGTCTTCATTTCCTGTACCAATTGAAAAGTCGAAAAGATAGATGCCATTGGCTAAATTATGGCTGTTTAGCTGTAACTCGAGCGCTAAAGTTTTTCCTTTATCAAGGTTAATTATGTTTTCACTGAACATCAATCCTACAGATTTATTATCTGCAGTCTTAATCATCAATCCAATCCTATGGTTGCGGATTTCTCTATTTGCAGTTACCAAGAATTTGAAAACTAAAGATTCATCAGTAGCCAGGTTAGTATAATCGTTGTTTAATATGCTAACTTCTTTAATAAAAGCATCAAGCTGTTCTATTTCTGTGGTTATTTTAACGGTGCAAGAATCTTTAAATTCGTTCCTTACACTTTTATTATATTGGCTAAACCCTTCCGTTACATTTCCATTAAAAGTCATCTTCCCATTTTCCAAGAGAAGCACATCATTACATAATTGGTTGATAGCCCCCATGTTGTGACTTACAAATAATACCGTTCTTCCCTCTCCTTTACTAACTTCTCCCATTTTTCCCAGGCATTTTTTTTGGAACTCGGCATCTCCAACAGCCAAAACCTCATCTACAATTAAGATTTCAGATTCGAGATGTGCAGCTACAGCAAAGGCTAACCGTACATACATGCCGGATGAATACCGCTTAACTGGGGTGTCTATATAGCGTTCTATTCCAGCAAAATCAATGATTTCTGCCAATTTACGCTGAATTTCTTTTTTACGCATACCCAGGATTGTACCATTAAGAAAGATATTTTCACGGCCAGATAGCTCTGGATGGAAGCCAGTGCCAACTTCAAGTAAACTAGCTATTCTACCTTTGCCTGAAATCCTACCGGTGGTTGGTGCGGTAATTTTACTCAATATTTTAAGTAAGGTACTTTTACCTGCACCATTTCTGCCGATGATACCCACGGCACTGCCCTGCTCAATTTCAAAACTAATATCTTTCAGGCTCCAAACAATGTTGGTCTCACTTTTGGTATACTGATCATTACCCTCGCCAATTGTTAAAAATGGATCTTCTTTGCCACGCACCCTAGCGTACCATCGTTCCACATCCCGGCCAATTGTGCCAGTACCAATTTGACCTAGCTGATAAGCTTTGCTAAGATTTTCTACTTTGATGGCTATATTATGCACCTCATTAGATTATTGATTTATCAATTTTACTTTTAATTTAAGCATATATCTTTCAAAAAAATAATAGGATATAAAAGCAGCCGTAACGGCTCCAATAATATTGAAAGGAAACCCAAATATGCTTATGCGATTGTTATAAAAACCGGTTGGCATAATAAAGAGTTGCTGCCAGATATAAAGGCTGTATGAAATTATTCCAAGCTTGAGCATCAAAGGATGATTGAGAATTGAATAAAGCCTTGACTTTTCTATTATCAATGTTTTAATGATTAATACACATATGCAGAAGTTGCAAATGAGATTAGTATTGGCATAAAATATAAAGCGGAGGTATCCACTATGCATGCTAAACATCGACATAGTAATTATCAATATTAAACAAGCAGTTAGGCCATTAATTGTCCAGATTTTTTGCTTGCTGTTAAAAAAGCCTTTGAACGAAAGTATTGCAAGTAGCGCACCTGAAAATATTGAATCAGCTGAGTCAATAAATGGTCCTAGCAAAATTTCATGATAAGCTGGGAAATAATACCAAATAACTTTCATTATTGGAACTACCAAAATAAAAGTTAAGCAAAATATCCAAAGATTTTTTCCAAAAAAAACGAAGGTGAATGGCCAGATAATATAAAACTGTTCTTCAACAGCCAACGACCAACTATGTCCAGTTAACCAGGTAGGTTGAAAAAAACTAAAATTATTAATATAAAGCAATGGCCCTAAAAAGTGGTCACTTATCAATCCCAAATTTAAGAAGTGGTTTAAGATGGCAATTACAATTAAATAAAGGTAAAATACAGGGAAAATTCTTAAAACTCTTTTTATGAAGAAAATTTTGAAATTGATCTTCTGATTAGCAATCATTTCTTTCATTAAGAGCGTAGTAATCAGGAATCCACTTAGAACAAAAAATAATTTCACACCAAGATCTGCATAAATAAAGATGTTACAAATTCTATAATAAAGTGAAGTGTCTGATACAGTGAATTTGCTATGTCCTAAAACTACTAATATAATTGCCACGGCCCGCCAGCCATCTAAAGAAGGGAAATATGCTTTTTTGAGAAAATCTGGAACAACATTGCTGCTATTGAGTCGTGTATAAACTGTTTTAATTTTTTTGTTAAATGTGAGAAAGGCTTTTTGCAATATTAAAAATGTTTAAAAGAGATTGTTTTTGGTTACTTAATTAAAAATTACACCGTATCCACAAAATCCCGTTCCACTTTGTTAAAAATCACAATCCCAAAAAGGAGCAGGGCAACGGTAACCACTGCAGCGTAACCAAAACCTCCCCAGCTAAAACTGCCTTCACCTAAAAAACCATATCGAAAGGTTTCCAGGATAGGGGTCATTGGGTTGTATTCAATAATCCATGCATATTCAGGATATTTAGTTAAAGCCTCTGACAAAGGGTATATAACCGTTGTTGCATACATCAGCAGCTGCACGCCAAAGGTAACCAGAAACGTAAGATCACGGTATTTAGTCGTCATAGCGGAGATAATCATGCCCGCACCTAAACCCAGCAAGGCCATCATTAAAACGACTACGGGGAAAAGGCCAATAGCCCAGGTAACCTCAAAAGATGCATTTGTTACATAATAATAAAGCATCAGGATGAGGAACAATAACATTTGTACACCAAATCGTACCAAATTGCTCACCACAATACTCAAAGGCATAATTAATCGGGGAAAATAAACCTTTCCAAAAATCCCGGCATTATCCCTGAAGACAGTTGAGGTTTTAGTTAAACAATCAGAAAAATAATTCCAGGCAGTAATCCCAGCCATATAAAACAAAGGCTTGGGTAAACCGTCTGTAGAAATACCAGCCAGGTTACCGAATATAAAGGTGAAAATGATGGTCGTAAACAAAGGCTGGATGAAGAACCAAAGTGGCCCTAATATGGTTTGTTTATAAAAAGAAACAAAATCGCGGCGAACCAGTAACCATAATAAATCCCGATAGGCCCAAACCTCATTTAATTTAAGATCGAATAAGGAGCTTTTAGCTTCTATGGTCCAGTACTGCTCGTGCTCGTTCATGAAATAGATAATAATTCCTGCATTTTATGGAGGTAACTGCTGAAAGCAAAGCGATTTAGGGTTTTCTGTTGTTGTAAGACTCGTGAAGCGGGCAATTTCAATGCTTCCAAAATAGCTGTATGTAGTTGCTCCTGGTCAGTTGGATCAATCAAGATACCCAATTCACCATTCAACAGCGCATCTTTGCTGCCATCTTGGTTGCCGGCAATAACTGTACATCCACATGCGGCGGCCTCAATAAAGCTGATCCCGAAACCTTCTGCTTTACTGGGCATCACGAAAATATCGGCCAGCAGATAGTGATCGGTAATTTCCGTATCAGCAATAAATCCGGTTAAAGTAACCCGGTGCTGTAAGCCGTATTGCTCAATTAGGTGCTCAACTCGCTTTTGTTCAGGTAAATCTGCTTTCCCACTGAGTATGTAGTGAACTTCATCTGGTAAATACTTTAGTGCAGCCAATACCTGGTCATAGCCTTTATATTGTTCCTGAATGGAGAGTCTGGTTAATGTAAATAATATTTTTTGATCAGTATGTAAACCATACCGTTCCAGCAGCCCAACAGGTTTATTAAAACTTTGAGGCACTTGGAAAAATGGGTCGAGACAGTTATTTAAAATACTAATTTGACCAGGTGCAATATCATGTTGTTGCAGGATACTTTCGGCAGTGTATTTACTTACCGCCCAGATTTCTGTTTTTTGTCGTAAAAATCTCTTTTTCCATTTATTTAATGGTTTCCAGAATTCAATGCCATGCGCAAAAAGTATAATTCTTGTTCTTGGCTTTAACTTTTTAATCAGCCAGCCAAATATCAGGAGGTTAATGTGGCTAAGGATAACAATGTCTGTTTTCAGGCCTTCGCGGATGGCTTTCCGTCCAAAACCCATACGATTGCCGCTAAAACCAGAAAAATGTCCGACCTCGGAATATTGCCTATCAGCATTTCCATCATACATACTCAGGCAGTGGTACTGACCAATCGAACCACTATTTTTTAATTCATGTAATACTTTGGTCAACGATCTGCATACCTTTTCAATCCCACCGGTTAACCCGAAAGTATATAAGGATAAAAATAAGATTCGCTGATCTTTAAGCATTTTTACTGCTATTTTGTACCTGATCGAGATCTGTCCAGCTCTTTAACTTATCATTTCCCCAAGACTCCAACTGATATAATGCAAGCGCTTTAGACCAATGTAGCTCTCCCCGCAAAAACGCAGCTTTCAGGTCGATTACTTTAGGACTTGCAGCTTTTAGGGCTTTCAAGAAAAAATCATTGGTCTGCAACCAGGTTTGAAAAGGGAAAGTAAATCCCATTTTTTTTCTCTTCCAGATGGCTTCAGGTAAGATTTCCTTAAATGCATCGATAAGAAAACCCTTTGGTTTTGATTGTTGATATCTGATAACAGATGAAGTATAATCGAGTAGTTGAATTAAATCCTGATCCAGAAAGGGAACACGCACTTCTATCCCATGTTGCATGCTCATCGCATCAATATCCTTCAGCAACTGATTTTGCAGATAAAGGTTGAACTCCAGCCAACCAGCTTCCTGCTCAACGGTTAAATATTCTGGAGGAGCAGATATCAACATGGATTGAAGTATCTTATCAACCTGGCCGGTTTCTAAATTTAATATCGATGCAATTTCGGAAGGGGAATATATTCCACGCAAGAACAGATATTTACCCGCAGTATTTTTGTAACTGAGATAGTAGATACGTTTTAATGAGCTTGGTTTAAAATGAATTGCTTTTTTGAGAATAAAACGTGGAAGCTTAGATAAAAGCCTTACCATTTTCATTCTTTTGAAAGAAGGGTAACCTCCAAACAGTTCATCGCCTCCTATACCTGATAAAACAGCTTTTAAGCCCTTTTGCTTGGCGAAATAGCTCACAAACCAGGAATTAACTCCATCCGTAGTAGGTTGATCCATTGCTGCTAATGCATCCGGCAAGTGCTTTTCAAAGGTATTCTTGTCGATCAGATACTCCGAATGCTCGCATTGCGCCTGTCTTGCGATTTGATCCTGATAAACTTGTTCTGAAAACTGCTGTTCAGAAAAATTGATAGATAAGGTTTTCAAATGTTTGCCAGGTTGCTGACTTTCAGCTGCCAGCAGCGTTAACAGGCTTGAGTCAATTCCGCCGCTTAAAAAAACACCAATTGGCGCATCCGAAATCAGGTGGCGGTTTACTGCATTTTTTAGTGTTTTATTGAGGGCGGTTTCTGCAAGCTTTTGATCTTTAGCATATGCTTTTAAATCAGTTCTGTGATAAGAAGTGAAGGCAGCTTGCTGAACTTGATGATCCCAGGTCAAATAAGTGCCTTTAGGTAGCATTTTTACTTGAGCAAATGTTGTATAAGGTTCAGGAAGGTGGCCAAAAGCTAAAAAGTAAACTTTCCATTCAGGAAGTTCTGTTAACGGTAAAGCGGTTTGACTGAAAGCCTTTACTTCCGATGAAAATAACAGTCTGCCTGGCTCATGGTAGTAGTAAAGTGGTTTAATCCCCGAAGGATCACGTACCAGAAAAGTTTTAGCTTCCAGCTGATCGTACAAAGCAAACGCGAACATGCCATTCAAGCGACTAAAGCTGGCTATTCCCCAATGTTGGTAAGCAGCCAGAATCACTTCTGTATCGCTCTGCGAAACAAATTCAAAGCCAGCTTCAACTAATTCAGTCTTCAGTTCCAAAAAATTATAAATCTCACCGTTAAAGGTGATGACTAAATGCCTGTTATGGTACAACATTGGCTGTTGTCCGGTAGGAGAGAGGTCGATCAGCGCTAGTCGCCTATGCCCAAATACCAGTCCATTTTCCTCATCCGCATAAAAACCCTCACCATCCGGGCCACCGTGCGCCATTAAATTGCACATGGCTTTCGCCTCTTGTTGAAGTTCTTCAACAGGTCTGTTCAAATCGATAATTCCCGCAATGCGGCACATAGGGTGAGGGAGAATAATTATTTTTGGTATAGGCTGGGCACAGCTTCGCCCTTTCAGTCACATTTTCTTTTAAAAAAAGACTGATAATCTATTTTGGATCATCAAGCAAATAGTAATTACCCTGCATTGATGTTGAACTCTAAATAGGTTCAATAAATGCAAAAGAGGTGTTAATCTCTATTGCATAACCCATATTTTGTAAGCGTAAAATAATACGCTGTTTATTTTGTACCGATACCAGTTCGGCCATAATACCTTTAAATGGTCCCGCTTTGATCAATACGCGTTCACCAGGTTTAATGTCAAACTCCAACACTTGAAGGTCTGCGTCAGTGGCCAGCAGAAGCTTGAGGTCGGTAATCTGCTGTTCGGGTATAGTTGCAATATCGCCTGAAAAATAAATGAACCTGGCTATCCCATTCGTCATTAAAACTTCAGCGTACTCCTTGCCCGAAATATACACAAACAAATAAGACTTAATCAAAGGCTCTTCCACAATTTTTTTGCGGTCGCTCCATTGCTTTATTGCTTTTCTTAGCGGAAGATAGGCCTGTATACCTTTTCTCTCTAGCTCATTATAAGCTTTTTTCTCTGCTCTCGAACGGGTATAAACCGGATACCACCTGTAACTTTGATCAATCATTAAATTAAGCAATTCCGAAAATTAAACCTCTCGCGCATCTTTTTCTATCTCGCTTTTATGTTTACAGTTAGACCAATTTAAACAATTCACTGACTAACCTCATTTCTTTTTCCAAAACATCCACCATTTGCGGTTCTCATCGTCATAATAACCTGACCCGGAATATCCTGAGTAGTCTGAATAGTAGTAAGTACTGTTTCCACCTCCACGGCTGTAATCGGTGGTATAGTAATTGGAATATAGGGCATCATCGCCGAAAGCATTTAATACGATCGCCAGATTGTTCAATCCATACTCTCTGGATAAACGTTCAGGTATATTGGCCGCGCGCTGTTTGGAAACACCAGACCTAATTACAAAAAGGTTAACATCCGAATTTCTGATCAGGGGGATGGCATCAGAAACTAAGCCCACCGGGGCAGTATCAACCAACACGTAATCGTAGTTTTTTTCTAGCTCCCTCAACAGGTTTTGCATCGTTTCCGTATGTAACAGTTCAGAAGGATTAGGTGGGACAGGCCCCGAAGGAATAAAGTCCATTTGGTGTACCTCATCATGAACAAGGACATCCTGAAGTTGGTGTTGCCCTGAAAGTAAGGAGCTTAAACCTTTTTTATTGTCGACGCCAAAAGCTTTGTGTAAACGTGATCTGCGTAAATCGGCTGCGATCAGAATTACTTTTTTCTCAATCAAGGCCATGGTACCAGCAAGATTGATGGTAACAAATGATTTTCCTTCACCAGAGATTTCGGAGGTGATACAAATTACCTTACTCTGTTTATGGCTAGCTAAAAAGCTTAAATTAGTACGTACCGAACGCACTGATTCTGCAAAAACTGATTTTGGCTTGGCAATTGATAAGGCTTGCCGGTTATCTTGATCGATATAATCAGGGAATTTCCGGATTACGCCAATGATGGGGGTTTTGGTTAATCCTTCAACAGCTTCCTTATCGTATATGTAGGGATTTAGAAAACGAACCAATAAGATCAAGCCCATGCCTGCACCCAAGCCAACCAAAAATGAAAACGTATAAGTTTTATTAGAATCTGCAGAAATTGAATAGTAGGACGGGTAAGCTTGATTAACAATGGCAGCTCCAGCAACTGTAGCTGCAGCATTCATTTCTGCTTCTAATTTTTTTTCTGATAAATAAGACCGTACCTTATTATTTACTTCAAAATTAGTACTCAGTTTAATGAAATTCTGCTCTTTAACTGGAATGGTACTGATGCTTCTATTTACGCCCGAAATCTGCTGATCGATATATTTTAAAGTCTGTTCATTCCTTTCGCGCATTAGCCGGATGTTATTTTTGATGCCTATCTTTACATTGGCAATCTGTTGCTCTACCTGTTTAACAGGTTGTGAATCAGAGGTGAATTGACTCAGTTTAATTTCCCTGTTGGCAAGTAGGGTATTTAACTGGGCAACCAGTGTGCCCAAACCTCCGTTTAATTCTCCTTCTAAATCTAGTCCGATTTCCACTTTCGAACGGTTATTGTTTACCTGATCTTCCAGTTGTTTAATACCCAGTAGCTTAATGTTTAGCTCGGTTTTTTGTTTTTCAAAGTCAGCTAATTTTCCAACAGTCATGCTGCTTGCTGAGTTGATATCTACGATTTTGTTTTGTGTTTTATAATTGGCAAGACTATTACCCGATTTGCCGGCCTCGGTATTGATGAATCCAAGTTGATTATCTATAAACTCAACTGTTTGTTTAGCTGAACGCTGACGTTGAATAAGATCATAGCGAACATATTCTTTCATAATGGCATTGAGCATATCGGCGGCAAATACGGGGTTGCCATCAGTTAAACTTAAGCTCATCACATTTGTAAACCTGGCTGCTTCGGCGACATTTACTCCCATTGCACGGCCAATAAAATCTTCTTTAGTATTAAATTTAAAACTATAATTGCCATTTGGAATTTCTGACCTGATGCGGAACTGCATATTACCCAAATTTAAAAGCTCACCATATCTGTGGGTAGTTAATTTTGCTTTGCCATTATTCGGATCTCCAATTTTAAACGTGTTTTTGTCAACGGCTTCAACATTGTAGATGCCTTTGCTGAAATTCATCGAATCCTGTTTAATAATCTCTACTTGGAAAGGAATGGCAGGGTAGAGCTCGGTTGTTCTGATCCTCCCTTTAAGATAATAGGATATTTTGTAATCCAGGTTACTAATGGCATTCAGTACCACATCATTACTCCTGATTACAAAGCTCTCTGCCTGTATTTTATCCGTGTAGTTATACACCTGAGTGGGCATCTGCATACTCGTACTAGCACTTGGATTACTATCTTGTAACTTAAGGGAAGCGAAGGTTTGATAAACCGGGATAGTGTATAGTACTTTAATCTTCGCAATAATTAGTGCTATTGCGATACAACCAGCAATCCAATACCATCTACTCCAGAAAACTCTGAATATTTTGTAAAAATCAATCTGTTGGCTAACCGCTTTTGCCTCCAGGTTCTGTTCCTTTTCCATTAGCGTGTTAAAGCAAATATTAATGTTGCAAGGTTAATTACAACAAGTAATGGTTGTACAATATTATTAAAACTCTGCAGGCGTTCACTTAATGCCTGCCCTTTAGTTTGTTGAAGAACAATGATATCATTGTTTTGAAGAATTAGTTTTTTGCTTGCCAAACTATTAATATCGTTCAGGTTGACATAAATAATTTCCGGGTGGCTACGGTCGCCCCTGATAATTTTCAGTGTCTTAGGGTCTGCTATCTTGGATATCCCACCTGCTTCGCCAATAATCTCAATAAGATCAGTATTCTCTTTTTCGAGGTAAAAATTTCCCTGTCTGCCAAATTCTCCCAAAAGGGTAACCTTTAGATTAACCACAGTCAGCTCGATAATGGGGTCTTTCAGAAGTTTACTTTTATAAATATCCTGTATTTTATTCCTGGCTTCTCTTCTAGTCAAACCGGCAACTTCTACATGGCCTATTGCCGGTAAATTAACTGTTCCATCAGGTTCAACCGGATAAGCAAGTACGTTTTGAGCAGATCCACTCTGGCCGCCAGAGCTTGAATTTGAAATACCACCTATTGAGCTATTTGTTGCGCCGAATTCTGGATTTTGAACATTTCTAACGGCCAGTTGGTCGTTTATTTTGATTTTATAATAGATATCACCTAAACCCTGATCATTTATTACATAAACCTGCTTGATGGTATCGGTGACGATATCGCTTGGCGCATTAAATAAACTATGTTGTTTACGGATAGAGCAGCTTGATAGGCTAAGAAAAAGGAAAATTAAACTGAACAGTACGGTGGAGATGAAATTAAAACGGGCCATAATCTTTAAAGATAACTGTATGCAATTAAACTTCCATATATCTAATACAAAAATACGCTTTCTATCCGCTTAAAAAAACATAGCTCATTATAATCCAATCGATATTTAGCTGTTATCGAATCCATGCTCGAATAGGATAATGGGGTTATTAATGTTTATTTGATTTTGAATGATTTGATATTCAGTTTGATGTGAAGTGTGTGATTAGTGCATTAAGCAAAATTATGACGTTGATAATTGTCAATATCTGTTTGAATTGTATTCTTAATAATACGTTTTTAAGTTATTTTTGGTAAATGAAAATACTGCTCAAAATCGTTGTTATTACATTGATACTGTCTATTTTTTATAATTCATTATTAAAAGCTCAGGTTCTCCGGGGATGCCGCAAAGGTGGTGTGATTTATACATCAAGCTTTAATTTCTTTGGCACACTATTGTGGAGCGGCGGAGTAAGTGAAACCTGTCCAGCAAGTGCATCGAGTGCTACTCAATATGCCGGGTTTATCAGTAATGCTTCTCCTTCCAGTTCTTGTGTAATTGGATTCTTTGTGGATACAGGAACACTGGTAAACTATTC
The DNA here is from genome assembly GCF_903166585.1 of Pedobacter ghigonis. Lineage (GTDB taxonomy): Bacteria > Bacteroidota > Bacteroidia > Sphingobacteriales > Sphingobacteriaceae > Pedobacter > Pedobacter ghigonis. Next base: position 209,588 of record NZ_CAESCM010000001.1, on the reverse strand, counting down.
AATTTACAACTGTCCATTAGATAATTACATCTGGACGTTAATTGTTGTGTTAGGAGGAATGGGTTTTTTATACCTTCGCAAGCACACGATAGTTGTCAAATTTTAGAAAGTTAATTGCAGGTACGCTAAATATTTTAATCTTTAATTTGTTACTCGTCTACAAAAAAAATGCTGAATACAGCATTTAATTAATGACTTAAGCAACGTACTTATTTCTAACTACATAAATTCAATATTTTGTATGATTAACTGTATTTATTGGTGTTCTTAGCTGGGCGTATTACCTTTGCATAAGAAATCCCTATTTGTAGTTCCTATGAAATTTTTTATTTATTCTGCATTTTCGCTGATATTGGTTTTTTCTGCTAATCTACTTAAAGCGCAAGGAACTTATACCGGGTGCCTCTTGAGTAGTACAAAGGTTTTGTATAGAAGTGAATATTTGGCTACGGGATATTTTTCTTCAAAATCAGGAGTTACGCCCTTATCAAACAGTTACTGTTTTTGGAATCAAACTGCATCAAACCCTATAAGCTGCACTGTTTGTACTGGTCCAAATAGTGTAACCTATAATACTACTACCGGTGCGTTTATTAGTTGTGATACTCCAGTAGTTGGAATTCGAGGAACTTTCTCCATGGTGTATTGCCCCTTAGATAATAATTTGACAGTTTTATTACTCCTAAGTGCTATTGCTGGTTTCCTTTTCATCAGACAAACTAAATTTATTGAACTTGTTCAAAAAGCAGTTTAAACAAGGGTACTTTTTGTAGCGCTGAATTTTCTTTATGATAAATGTCAATGTTTGACCGATAGCACTTTAGTGCCTTCACTTCTTTTTACACCCCCTGCAGTATCCTAACTGCTTTTATGTGATATTCATTCGTTTTTCGAAGGTCATCGTTTTATCACATTCATTTTATTCATTGTTTCGGATGTTCATTTTTATATAATTTTGTAATATTAATCGTACGATAATTGGGCTTCATAGTTTCTTTTTTTTGGTTTAAAAACTCCAATTAGTAAGTGTGTCATTATAAAAATAAATCATCATCTAAAATCCCAAATTGTAAGAGCAACGTATATGCTCGCTTTAGTGCAAAACAATAATGTCGAAGTTTCTATCCCTGACTGTCTTGTCCACAGTTTTATTTTTTTCTTATGCATTTCCCACGGAAGGCTGTCTGGTAGGCAATACTTTTTACACTTCGTATTTAGGCTTGGTTCGCTTATCAGGTAATCCTGAAATTACCGGAGATAAAAAGGTTTTTAATAGTGGAGGCACCCGTTATCCCATTAATTATTCTGGTATTGAAGTATGCTCAACCGTAACCGCTAATAAATATAATAACGGTAGTCCTTACAGAGATGGACCTTTGTGTTTCGCTATGCCGGCAGCCACCTATAATGCTTATCCTGCAAGTGGTACCCCGGGCGTAAGGGTGGCTAGTAGTTATCCCAGTGGCACCGGTTCCTTACAGGATTTTACAATCAGTTGCGTAATTACCCCTCTTCCAGTTGATGATGAAATTTGGATTTTGATAGCGCTTTCTATTATTATGGCAGTTGTAACGATATATAAGTCAGGACTAAAGGTAAGGCTCACGGCTGAATGACATCTCAAGATTTTACAAAGCTTTGTGGTAGATGGAATAAGGTCTAACGCATGAATCGATTATCGATATACTTTTCCCGTAGGTTTCTCTATTTATAATCTTTACAGAGAAGTTTCCTAAGGTGTATTGAACAAAAAGAACGCGCCATTGAGCTGATAAAGGGGCTAACTTCGTGTATTCTATCACTGATACATGAAATTTCTATGCGTTTTTACCATAACTATACTAACTGCTTTGCACACTTTTGCTCAGGGATCTGCAACTGGGTGTTTAGTACCTTACTATAACAGAGTTTATACTTCTAATGCGTTCGAACTTTTAGGGTCAGCTCAACTTTTTAATAATACCCCCTCAACAGGTTTATCACCAAATTACTGCAGCTGGACCCCGAGTAGTACTGGTGCTTCATGCGTGATTTGCGATGGTCTTTTAGGAGTAGATTTAGTAGGGATCAAGGTATGCTTACTTGGTCAATTCAGGTATGGATCGCAAGGTATGTTTACCATGGTCGAATGCAACCTTGACGATCATTCCTGGGTTTTCGGTGCGGCAGCAGGTCTGTTCGGTATATTCATTATAAGAAGAAGAAATAAACTGTAATTATGTCGCTCAAGGTTTAATTGCACCAAACTCGATCAGGCAAATACCCACTTAATTTCTATATTTACCGCAGGTTCAGTTTATCCGGCAGGATAGCGCTGAAGATCTGCTAAGTCATGAAAATATCTCTCATTACAGTAGTTTACAATGGAGAAACATTTCTACAGGAATGTTTTAATTCCATTCGTGCTCAAACTTATCCTGATGTAGAGTATTTAGTGATTGATGGGGGGTCAAAAGATAGAACGCTGGGCATCATTGCCCGGAACCAGGCGCATATCAATTATTTCACATCGGAAAAAGATCATGGCCTTTATGATGCCATTAACAAAGGGATCGCAAAATCTACAGGCGATATTATTGGGATTTTAAATGCTGATGATATGTTTGCTGGTTCTGAAGTATTAACTGCCGTTGCCGAAACCTTCAAAAGCCAACCAGAAATAGATGCGGTATATGGTGATTTAAACTATATACACCCCGCTAACGGCAAAATTGTGCGGAAGTGGAAATCAAGGCATACGACTTTCAAGGATTTACAGCAAGGATGGATGCCTGCCCATCCAACGCTTTATGTAAAGAAAGCGTTATTCGAAAAACATGGGAATTATGCATTAGATCTGGGGACAACTGCAGATTACGATTTAATGCTCAGGTTTCTTTACACGCATCAGCTCAAGACTGCCTATTTACCCATATTAATGGTTAATATGCGTATTGGTGGTTTGAGTAATAAGTCGGTTTATGACCGTTGGCTGGCTTTGGTAAACGATTATAAATCACTCAGGAGAAATAAATTACCCTATCCTTTGTGGGTATTAGTAAAGAAAAAGCTAAGCAAACTGAGGCAGTTTTAATATAAAATGTGACTTGAAATCAAAATCATTATCAGCTTTTAGTGAACTAATTGATTTATGTCATATTAATATATTGCAATTAGTGTGATTAATTCTACAAATTTTTATACATTTGATTATAAATCATCCCGCTTTGTTTAACGATATACTACATTCGAACCCAGCTTATTTCTATAGCGCCATATTTATTCTGGCGTTTTCTGCTGTAATTTTGAGTGTACCAAGCGTAATTTATACCTCGTTAAAATATGGTCTTTTTGATAGCAATGACCTCTACCGCAAAAATCACAAACGCAATATTTCACGTCTAGGCGGGCTGGCCATTGTAGGTAGCTTCACTGTTAGCATCTTACTTTTCTCATCCATTATCAATTTTAAAGAAGCCAATTTTGTTATTGCATCTTGCATCATTCTTGCTGCCCTGGGCTTAAAGGACGATGTCTATGGCACCAACACCAGTACCAAGTTTATTTTACAAATCGTTGTGGCTTTTATTCTGGTGTTTTTCGGATCCTTTAGGTTAACAAGTTTATATGGTGTGCTTAATGTAGGAGATATGCCCCCGCTATGGGGAAGCCTGTTTTCCATTGCCCTGATTATCTTTTTAAACAATGCCTTCAACCTGATAGATGGTATTGACGGTTTGGCAGGGGGTATCGGAATATTAACCAGTTCTATATTTGGTGTACTATTCGCCTTTATGGGGCAGATTCCTTACGCCTTTATTGCTTTTGCACTGGCAGGCGCCATTGCAGGTTTTTTAAAATACAACTGGTTTCCGGCCAAAATTTTTATGGGCGATACCGGCGCATTGATTATTGGATTGATTTCGGCAGCACTGGCCATCAAGTTCATTGAACTTAATAAGTTTACCGGTAAAAACCATCCCGCTTTTTATTCGGCGCCAGCTATTGCGGTAGCGATATTAATTGTGCCCATATTCGATTCGCTAAGGGTGTTTTGCATCCGGATTTTAAAAGGAGCCTCCCCATTTAAAGGGGACCGTAACCACATTCACCACCGTTTAGAAAGACTTGGTCTAAAACCAAACCAGATTGTGATTGCTTCATTAGCGCTTAATGTGGTTATTCTGGTGGCTACCATCTCGCTGCAACGGCTCGGTAATTTTACGCTAATATTCCTCATTATAGGTATCTGCGCTATCTTTAACGGGGGACTCTCGCTAAGGCTTTATAGAAAGAAATCGAGAGCTTAATTGCAGGATTTCAATAACAAAACAAGTCTTTCATCATTACATTTCCATCTTATCATATCATCGCTTTCAATTCATAAATTAATACTAATTTTGCGCTCTAATTTTTTAATAACATGAGGCTGGCAATAAACGGTTTTGGCAGAATAGGAAGAACATTTTTACGATTGGCATTGGCTCAAGGCTTTGAGGTAGTAGCGATCAACGATCTGGCAGATGCCAAAACAATGGCCCATCTGTTTAAGTATGATACCGTTCATGGTGTTTTTGCTGGCAATGTTTCGGCTAAACCCGATGCATTGGTAATCGATAACCTCTCTATTCCCGTTTTTGCAATGAAGGAAGCTGATGAGTTACCATGGTCGGCATTAAGGGTTGATCTGGTTGTCGATTGTACTGGTAGGAATTTGACTCGTCCACTCGCCCAAAAACACATTTCCTCAGGTGCTAAGCAAGTATTGATTTCTGCTCCGGCGGCTGATGATATTCCAATGGTGGTGTTGGGCGTTAACGATGATCAGATTGATTTGAGCAGCAAAATACTTTCTAACGCAAGTTGTACTACCAATAACATTGCGCCCATGATTAAGATTTTGAACGATAACTGGGGGGTAGAAGAAGGCTATATCACTACTATTCACTCTATGACCGGTGATCAGAACCTGCACGATGCCAATCACAAGGATTTAAGAAGAGCAAGGGCCGCCTCATCTTCCATTATTCCAACCACAACCGGTGCGGCTAAAGCCATTACCCATATTTTTCCAGAACTGGATGGTCGTTTAGGTGGTGCTGGTATCAGGGTGCCTGTTTTAAATGGATCGCTTACCGATTTTACCTGTCTGTTAAAAAAGAAAACAACTATCGAAGAAATTAATGCGGCCTTTAAACATGCAGCGGAGAATGAGCTGATGGGACTGGTTCAATATACGCAAGATCCAATTGTTTCGATTGATATTATCGATAATCCACATTCCTGCGTATTCGATTCGTTGCTTACCTCTATCGTTGGCGATATGGTTAAAGTGGTAGGTTGGTACGATAACGAATATGGCTATAGCAGCCGCTTGATTGATGTAGTAAAGAAAATAGATCAGTTGCCGAAAGCCTGATTTATTGCACTTTTGCCATTGTTACTTTCGGCTATTGCTAAACTGTTGATAAAGTAATGATAAAGCATAGACAGAGCGTAGTTAGAGTATAATTTCGTAATTAAGCTTATCTGGCTGTCGATTTTAATGCCCAATATATCAGTACCGGCTGGAAAAACAGGCGTAAGAATCTTTTAGAATCCGTGTTGAGCCCAAAGGCACTTCTGTGGTTTGCAAACTGTGAAATATTTCCTGGAAATACTGCTGTAAGCAATCCGGCGGCAATTTTGCCTACTGTGCTCTGGTACCTTTTGGGGGCGAGCACCAATGCTGCACCCAGGCCGATTTCTACCAAACCAGAGTAAACTACCGTGTCATCTTTTTTTAAGGGTACCCAATCGGGTACCTGTGCCTGGAAAGGCTTTCGTGCAAAGGTTAAATGGCCGATTCCAGCCGTAATTAAACCTGCTCCCAATAATATTCTTGCTGTATTTCTGATATGTTTCTCTTTCACAACGTCATAAATTAGTTAACGGATCATATATACTCAACAACGGAGCGTCCGATCTGTTTTGATTTAGTGCCTTCAAGCGGATCGTAATTTCAATATATCCAATTCATTACATTACTGTAAAAGTTAAATCTATAGATTTGGTAGTTTAACTTCCGCAATTAAATTTTGCTGCCGATAATTTTTTAACTATGATCCAAAGCCTGAACAAATGCCTTGCCTATGTTACTATTTTTAGCCTTGTATTTGTAGCGCTAAATGTTGGCGCTCAGGGCAAAAAAGCAAAAAATACCAGGCCTCCAAACATTATCGTAATCTTAACTGATGATATGGGATTTAGCGACATAGCGGCCTTCGGGGGTAAATTTGTACCCACACCAAATATCGACCGTATTGCCGCCAATGGCTTAAAGCTTAGTCAATATTACAGTGCCGCGCCAATATGTTCGCCATCGCGTGCGGGCTTGCTTACCGGCATGTATCCGGGCAGATGGAATTTTTGCACTTATCTGGATAATAAAAAGCACAATCAGAACGCAGAGCAAGCCGATTTTCTTGATCCAAAGGCACCCAGCATAGCGAGGATTTTTAAAGAGGCCGGTTATGCTACCGGGCATTTTGGTAAATGGCACCTGGGTGGAGGGCGCGATGTTAAAAATGCACCTGGTTTTGAGCAGTATGGCTACGATGCGCACGCCAGTACCTACGAAAGCCCTGATCCCGATCCGGCTATTACTGCTACCAACTGGATCTGGTCGGACAAGGATAGCATTAAGCGTTACGACCGGACTAAATATTTTGTAGATAAAACCCTTGCCTTTTTCCAGGCACATCCAAATCAGCCCTGTTTTGTAAACCTTTGGCCAGATGATGTGCATACACCTTGGGTGCCGAGAAAAGAAACCGAATATACCGGGCAATACCCCATGAATAGCGAAGAAGAAGCCGCATTTAAGCTGGTGTTAAAAGAATACGATATACAAATTGGCAGGTTGCTGGATGGTTTGAAAGCACTTGGGGCCGATCAGAATACCATCGTTATTTTTACAAGTGATAACGGTCCTTTGCCCAGCTTCAAAGGCAGCAGGGCAGCAGGCTTAAGGGGATCTAAACTCTCTTTATACGAAGGAGGGATAAGAATGCCTTTCCTTATCAGCTGGCCGGGGCATATTAACAAAGGCAAAACAGATAATCTTTCTCTGGTAACGGCTACTGATCTTTTACGGTCGCTGGCTAAAATGGCTGGTATTAGCTTACCTCAAAGTTATAAAGGAGACGGGGTGGATAGGAGTGGAGTTTTCATGGGGCAACCTTCAGCAAGAAAAAAGGAAGTATTTTGGGAATATGGACGAAATGATATCGCTTATAAATATCCCCGCCCGGTTGACAAAAGCCCAAACCTGGCAATCAGAGAAGGAGATTGGAAATTGCTGATGAACAGCAATAATACCGATGTGCAGTTGTACAATATTACCAAAGATAAGAAGGAGACAACCAATCTTGCCGCCAGCGAGCCTGAATTAGCTGATCGTTTGAAGGGTAAATTATTGAACTGGTGGGGGGGGCTTCCAAAATTACAGGCTAATTAATTAAAACCTCATGCTCCCTTATAAAAAATCAGACCAGTGTAAGCTGATCTGATTTTTTTGAATTTCGACAATTTAGTGCTTCAAATTTTGGTCTACAAAGTCGCTAACATATTTTCGGATCATTTCCCTTACCTCGGAGAACTGCGCCATGATTTGTGCTTCGTTTCCGGTCGCTTTTGCAGGGTCAGGAAAGTTATAGTGTAGTTTGATCGCTTTTGATGGAAAGTAGGGACAACTTTCCCTTGCATTGTCGCAAACGGTAATCACAAAGTCGAAGTCGATATTTGCATACTCGTTGATATGATTGGAGGTATGGCCCGATATATCTATTCCATCACGCTTCATAATCTCGACTGCTTTTGGGTTAACCCCATGGGTTTCTATTCCTGCGCTGTAGATTTCCGCAATATTTCCTGCAAAGTGCCTTAAATAACCCTCTGCAATCTGGCTACGGCAACTATTGCCCGTACATAATACCAATATTTTTTTCATGTTCTTTAAACTAACAGCCAAATGATGTTGATGATACAAAACTTTGGATCAAATCCAAAGATCAATTGCAATACAATAACCGAAAGGGTAATCACCACCGGCTTTTTATATCTGACGAGCGTTTCGGGTTTCATAGCTAGTCACAGCATCCTGGCGCACAGCATGCCTGCTGGCTTACAATTGGTTTCTCTGCAAATACCGTTACACTAAAAATACCTGATTTTCCGTTTTTGAAACTTTCGATCTCCGAAGCAGAAAGATAGTTTTTGAGTATGTCGTCAGGAATGATGATCGGTTTTTCTTTCTGCAAGGTTACATTCTTGAAACCATTTGCATCGATCAGTCCAAGATAGGTATCCTTTTGGATGGCTCCAGCCACGCAACCTGCGTACATTTCTGCATCCTTTCTCAGCGCCTCAGGCAGTTCACCAACCAGTACCACATCTGAGATGCTGAAGTGCCCTCCGGGTTTCAATACCCTGTATATTTCTTTGATAACCGCATCTTTATCCGGTACGAGGTTAAGTACACAGTTGCTCACAATCACATCGGCAATGTCAGCGCTCACTGGCATCTTCTCAATGTCGCCTTGCCTGAACTCGATGTTATGGTAGCCCAGTTTTTCTGCATTTATCCTCGCCTTTTCGATCATCGCCGGCGTAAAGTCGATACCAATAACCTTTCCGCTTTCGCCGGTTTCGTTTCTGGCAATAAAACAGTCATTACCTGCACCACTGCCGAGGTCTATTACCACATCGCCAGCCTTGATTTTGGCAAACTGGGTTGGGAGTCCGCATCCAAGGCCAAGATCGGCCTCCGGATTATAGCCTTCCACCTGGGTGTAATCATCCGTCATGATGTTGTAAACCTCTGTTGAGCACCCGCCTGCACCACAGCATGATGAGGCATTGGTATCTTTATCCTGTAAAGCGATCTCGCTATACTTCTGTCTAACGAGGTCTTTTAGTTTTTCATTATTTTCCATATTGATTGTGATATTACGATTGAATTTGACAAATTTTTTAGCAGCAGCTCTGCTTGTTCTGGTATGAGTCGAAAAGTCCGTTCAGTTCATCCTGTAAGGCTTTCCATGCTTTTGGTTCGATGCAGTAGCATACGCTCGCACCCTCAATGGTTCCCTGTATGATGCCTGCATTCTTCAGTTCCTTCAGGTGCTGCGAGATGGTTGCCTGAGCAAGACCAAGTTCATTTACCAGATCGCCACAAATACAGGCGTTTACTTTGATAAGCTCCTGCAGGATAGCAATGCGTGCGGGATGTGCGATTGCTTTTAATTGTATAGCAAGCCTGTTCTGTTCTTCAGTAAATATTTCTGATTTTGTAGTTCCCATATCGCAATATTACGATATAATAAAGTCATGTCCAAATAATTTATCGTTATATTGCGATTATATTAGTTAAATTGTTGATTATCAGTTTTGTAATTTGCTTTGTGCCTTGTCTCGTCCGAAGCGTATAAGGATAAACTCTTCCTCAGCATTTGGCTACCGTCTACTATAATTTTTACGGGGAATGTTTAAACTTTATAGGCGATATTGTGATTGGGTTTCAATTGCTTTGTTAACTTTGCAAACCTGAGCGGAGCAACACATGCTAATATATGGGTGGTTCGCGCTAAATTGTTGCTAATAAAATATGGTCAAATTTATTCTTTCCGAAGAAGTCCTGCCTTTAAGAAGCCTGGTTTTACGCAATGGCAAGCCCTTACAAGAATGTGTTTTTGAAGGCGATGATGCCTACGATACCTTTCATCTGGGTTTTTGGCTGGATGGGGAAATAAAGTCGATTGCCACTTTTATGCGCAACGATTTCTTCCCCGAAGAAGGCGAAGGTTATCAGTTACGGGGCATGGCTACCCATCCCGATGCCGGAGGTAAAGGGTACGGAGCTGCACTAGTTAGCTTTGCCATCGAATACTTAAAAGAATATAAAACCGATTATTTATGGTGTAACGCACGCTCTACGGCAGCAGCTTTTTACAAAAAGATTGGCTTTACCACCGAATCGCCGGAATTTGATATTCCCGGAATCGGTTTCCATTACGAAATGAAATTAAACTTAAATCAAAATAATTAAACATGAACACCATTGACCAGTTTGACTTTAAAGATAAAAAAGCATTAATCAGGGTAGATTTTAACGTGCCTTTGGATGATGAATTTAAAATTACCGACGACAAAAGGATCAGAGCTGCATTACCAACCATTAGTAAAATATTAAAAGATGGCGGTGCAGTTATTTTAATGTCGCACTTAGGCCGTCCGAAAGATGGACCAACAGATAAATTTTCTTTAAAACATATCCTTGCTGATCTTTCTGCTTTAACAGGTGTTGAAGTTAAGTTTGCTGACGATTGCATAGGCGAGAGTGCTGCTACTCAGGCTGCTGCTTTAAAATCAGGAGAAATTTTATTGTTAGAAAACTTGCGTTTTTACAAAGAAGAAGAAAAAGGAGATGTAGCCTTTGCCGAAAAATTATCAAAACTTGGTGATGTTTACGTAAACGATGCTTTCGGAACTGCACACCGTGCACACGCTTCAACATCGATTATTGCACAATTCTTCCCTGATGCAAAATACTTCGGTTACTTGATGGCTTCTGAAGTAGAAAATGCAGAAAAAATCCTGAACCACGCCGAAAGACCTTTCACTGCCATTATGGGTGGAGCCAAAGTATCTGATAAAATTCTTTTAATCGAGAAATTGTTAGAGAAAGTAGATAACCTAATTATTGGTGGTGGTATGGCTTATACTTTCGCTAAAGCACAGGGTGGAGAAATTGGTACTTCATTATTGGAGGCTGATAAACAAGAGCTTTCTTTGGAACTAATTGAAAAAGCAAAAGCTAAAGGTGTAAACCTGATTTTGCCGGTTGATACCGTAATTGCAGATAAATTTGCAAACGATGCAGCTAAGCAAGATGTAGCCGCCGGACAAATTCCTGCTGATTGGATGGGACTGGATATCGGCCCGAAATCTGCTGAATTGTTCCAGGAGGTGATTAAAAACTCTAAAACCTTATTGTGGAATGGCCCAATGGGTGTTTTCGAAATGGAAAGCTTCCAGGTAGGTACTAAAGCTGTGGCCGATGCGGTTGTGGCAGCAACTAAAGATAATGGTGCATTTTCATTAATCGGAGGTGGCGATTCGGCTGCGGCAATTGCTAAATTCGGTATGGAAGATGAAGTTAGTTATGTTTCTACAGGTGGCGGTGCTTTATTAGAGTATATGGAAGGTAAAGAATTGCCAGGTGTGAAAGCCATTAACGGGTAATCAATACCAAACAATATAAACAAGGCCCTTGCAGATTAATTTGCAAGGGCCTTGTTTTTACCCTATTGTTTGATAGGGCATGACCAAGTTTGGTGATTTATTGGTGCCTTGGAATACGGAACACTCAAATAACTAGATTTCCAACTACGTTTTATGGACGTTAATTGCAGATAACGAAGCATTTTTACTCATTTCGAAAGAATTAGTAACTGATTTTAGAAAACGATTCGGAGATAAGGGCTGCATTATATTATGAATGATAGCCTAATTTTGATGAACTCATTTAGAAGACTGAAAGAAAATAAACATGTAATTTAAATTACGGTATTGAATAGAATACCTATTCTGCCGGACAGTATTTAAACAAGGCGAGTAGCGGGTGTATATGTTGGCTTTAGACTTACAAATGTGAAAGAAACTATTTCTGAATTAGATTCTCCAAAAGGATGAATGGGTTTAGATGTGTTAACTTTTGAATATAGCTAATATGAGCTATTAAAGTAGTATAATTTCTACTTTATATCTGTTTAAAGGTTTTAATGTTGGAAAAAGACGACTTATTTATGTGTTGGTTATTTGTGTTTGAAAATGCTGATATTAGTTGAGTATTTAATAGATTATGAAGATAGGGCAAAGGTTAGCGAAAAGTTAAAAGAAGGTATAAAGTCAACACTTTTAAATCTTTAGACTTATATCCAAAAACTAGAAAAATACTCTCATCCGCATTTTCCAGATAACAGATATCAAAAAACTATCTACAATATGGACTCCCAATAGGTCGCTCAAAGCTTGGAATAGTACTAAATGAAAGGATAAATAATAAATTCTATTATTAATGATGCCCTGAGTGAGACTTGCAAATAAAAATGGCCGCCTTTTTCCGGCAGCCATTTTGAATTAGCATCGAAAAGAAATTAAAAATTACTGGCAGTGCTTGTATCCCACCACAGGCGCGATGCAATATCATCCTTACCCGAACTTAAAAAAGTTGCTGCTTCTGCAACAGCCGAAGCATTTCCGGTTCTTTCTGCGGGCACAAATACCAGGCGCTTAATCCACTGGTCGGCGGTTATTACCCCCCAATCCGGACTGCTGTCGTTTTTGGCGACATGTGGGATTTTTGGATAGCCTGTTCTTCTAAAGTCTACCCAAGACTCTAAAGTATTGGTAAATGCAGACAGGTATTTTTGGGTAATAATTTTTTCCAGTTTCAATTCGTTCGAATCGCCTGCATTCCAGGCCACTGTAATGGTAGAAAGCGCTGTGAAATTATTTTTGCTGTCTTTCGGATCAATATAATTAATTGGTTTGCTGGTTGCATCAGCCAGATAAGCATCAACACCTGCCGCTCCCCAATCTGCAAATGAAAGGCGTACGCCATTTTCATAATTTGTTTTGGCATCGCCCGCATTTGCCCATCCCCTTAATGCGGCTTCCGCTTTTAAAAAGGCAGTTTCGGCTGCAGTAAATCCTCTGCGGTTTTGTACTGATTTAAAATCAGTGCTCACTGTAGAATAGGGCACTCGGTCATCTTTCGCATTAATATAAGCGCCACTGCGAATGCCTTTATACTTATAGGTAGGATGATCAGTAACTAAACTGGCATCACTTACTTCACCAAAATATTTCGCTATACGGCCATCTTTTAAGCCCACCATAAATGATTCCATGGTTGCACCCATACGGGTATCGTTCCAATCGAAACAAATCATCGAAACTGGCATAACATTGCCATTCAATGGAAGAAGGAAATTTTCAGCATTTGTAGTAATTAATCCGGCCGGATCTGCCAGCGCTTTTTCTCCCTGAGTTTTAGCAAGCGTAGGGCTAACCTTAACCAAACGCATGGCCAAGCGGAAACGTATTGAGTTCAATAATTTTAACCACGCATTCATGTTGCCTTTATAACTAGGGTCGAATTTGGTAAAGCCGGTGTAGGTTGTGTTGGCTTTGAAATTGGTTTCAATCTGATCTAATTGGGTAAACAGCGTATTGTAAAGATCAGATTCCTTATCATATTTAATAGAACCTAAGCCCCCTGTGCCATAATTAGAGTAAATTACCGGGCCATGGATGGCTGTTAATTTAGAAATGGCCAGTACCCTAACCAGTTTTGCCCAATCGCCAAATAATGGTAATTTTTTTTCTTCGGCAAGCTGTATCACCTGTTTTGAAGGCGACATTACGCTGCCATATATACGGTTCCAGTAAGCATCAATCCAACGCAGGTAATAAGTAGTATTATTTACATTCCCAACATAAGGTGTCGGTGCACCCATATATCCCATCCAGTTATCATAGCACAAATCTTCTTCAATCTGGTGTCCCATCAGGTTGAATAACATTACAGAAAAAGAAGAGCCTACTAAATTAAAATCCTGCTCTAACAGTTTATCTGTTATTTGATTGGGATTTGTATTTATCTCTTCGAAATTCTTGGTGCAGGAGTTGAATACGATCAAAGCAAGCACCATTAAACATAATTTTTTCATTATTTGATACATTAAAAGTTCAACTTAAGATTAAGACCGTAAGAACGGGTAGCAGGAGATGCAAAAACATCATTGGCCTGATTACTATTGCTTGTACTCATGGCTTGCTCAGGATCAAATGGGGCTTTTTTGTAGAAGAAGAACAAGTTACGGCCAACTAACGATACAGATGCCGATTTAATGGCTGAACCTTTAATTGGCAAATTGTAAGATAATGATAGCTGCGCTAAACGAACATTCGTTCTCGAGAATACATAAGGCTCCATAATTCCATTTCGATCACCTACCACATCATAGTATACCCTTGGATCGATTGATGTCACTGCTACATTGTCTTTAATGGCATTTATTGGCATTGTTGGACCAGCATCGCGAATATCGCCGGTTCTTTTACTTACGCCGTACGAATCAAGGAAAGCTTCGGTTTTAGAAAAGGCAACCCCGCCAAATTTAGCCGTTACCAAAGCACTTAAACTAACGCCTTTGTAAGTAAAAGTGTTATTCCAACCGGCAATGAAATTCGGATTTAAATTTCCTACATATTCTTGTTTCGCCGTTCTGGTTGGTTTTCCATCTGCATCTAGTATGATTTGGCCAGCTGCATTACGGGCAAGGTTAAAAATGTATAAATCATTGAATGAACCGCCGGCTTTAATGATCGAATTAAAGCCTTCATCGTTACTGCCTACCTGATATTCCGGGTTTTCGGCAATTAACTCTATAATTTTATTTCTGTTCTGCGATAAGTTTACAGATGTATTCCATTTGAAATTATCAGTTTTTACAGGGTCTCCGCCTATTGTTAACTCAAAACCCTGGTTGGCTACTTTACCTGCATTTACATAATAGAACGTATAGCCAGAGCCTGATGGGGCAGTTAAAGATAAAAATTGGTTGGTACTGGTGTTTTTGTAATAGGTAAAGTCGATGCTTAATCTGTCGTTTAGCAAGCGACTTTCTAAACCAATCTCATTACTGATTATTTTTTCAGGCACTAAGGTTGCGAATGGTGTTTGTGTATTTCTGTTAATACCACCTATGCCATCTGGTCCACCTGCACCACCAATGGTATTACCTGGGTTTACAATGTTATAGGGTACTTCGTTTCCAACCTGCGATGTAGAGGCCCTTAGTTTTAAGAAACTAATTTCTTTAGGCATAGTTATCATTTGGCTTATTATTGCCGATAAACCTGCCGAATAGTAAAAATAAGAGTCATTTCCCGTAGTGGCTAATGTGGATGCGTAATCGTTTCTACCCGCCAGATCTACGTAGAGCATATCTTTAAAACCTAAAGACGCATTAGCAAATAAGCCTTGTTTCTGAACCCTGCTGTAGGTTTGGTTAATCACTAGATTATAGGGAAGGTTCGCGAAACTAAAAAAGTTAGGGTACTGTAATGGTACAGTTCCGTTTGCAAAGGTCATCCCATCATTAAAGGTATAATCCTGGATACTCGCTCCCAATACACTATTTAAGCTAAATTTGCCAAAGTTATTATCGTAACTTAAAATAGCATCACCGTATAAGGCTTTATCATTGTACTTTGCATAATTCCAGGTACCGTTAGAACTTACGCTTACCGAGTTACCGCCTGCGGCATACCGGTAATCCAATAGTCTGTCATTATAATCAATATTACCACGTACATCCACTTTAAAATGTGGTAAAAATGCATATGATGCTTTTGCTGTAGCAATTACCCTGTTGCTGGTGGTAAGTTTTGGGTCGTTATTTAATTCCCAGTAGGGGTTGTTTTGCTTTTCTTCTGTAGAATACCAGTTTTGTACAAATAGGTTTCTGGTAGGATTGAAAATTTGATAGTTGGTTTTATAGTCGTCGAAATTTCTTTCCCTTGCAAATAAATATAAACCCGTTAATGGATTGTTATAATATCCTGCTCCAGGCCTATTTTTAGACTTTTCGTAAGAGAACCTTACATTTCCGCTCAAAGTAAGTTTATCATCAAATAATTTTGTTTCCTGGCTTAGTGTAACATTGTGTTTGTTGTAAGTACTTGTTGGTACAATGCCCGATGCGTTATTGTTACCATAAGAAAAGTAAGTGGTTGTCCTTTCATTTCCTCCTGATACTGATAATGAATTAATGGTGTTTACACCGGTCTGGAAAAAGTCGTCAATGTAGTTACTTTGATAATTTCCTTTTGTTTTAGACCAGCTTCTATCATTTCCACCATCAGCTCCATAACTAAACTGAAATTCTGGTAAAGTAGCTGCACTGCTAAAATTGATGGTCGAATTTAAAGCGATCGCAATTTTACCATTCTGGCCTTTTTTAGTGTTGATTAAAACCACGCCATTAGCACCTTGGCTTCCATACAAAATGGCACCATTGGCCCCCCTTAAAATCGTAACCGATTCAAAATCGTCCTGGTTTAGTGCCGAAAGGCCATCACCAGCATCAGTGCCGCCGTATGATCCGGGCTGGCCACCTTTATTATTTACTACCGGAACCCCGTCAATTACAAAAAGTGCTTCACTATTTCCTGCAATTGATTTAGAACCCCGCAATACCGTTTTTGTAGAACCACCCACACCAGAGTTGCTGATTCCAATATCAATACCCGCAGCTTTACCGCTTAAAGCCTCCATAAAGTTCGGCGCTCCAGCCTTGGTAAGTTCCGTGCCCGCAAGTTGTTGTGCAGCAAACGTCAACGCTCTTTTCTCACGTTTTACACCTAAGGCGGTAACCACTACTTCGGTCAGGTTTGCATTGCTAGAAGGCTTTAGCTTTATCGTTATGTTGGTTTGGTTACCAATACTTACTTCCTGAGTTTCCATACTGATGTAGGAAACCACCAATGTGGTAACGTTATCGGGAACATTTAAAGTAAATCTTCCATCGCTACCGGTAGATGTTTTAACGCTGGTGCCTTTTGCGGCAACTGTTGCTCCCGGAAGCGGTAAACCAGATTCATCAACCACCAAACCGGTAATGGTCTTAGCCATTTTGTCGTTTACATTAGTGGCGTTTTTTACTACCTCGGAGGGCTTTGGGAATAAGCTTTTGTTAGTTGTGCCCCCTTCAGCCTTAGCGGCATACTGTAAGCCAAGTGTTGCGACTGCCAGGAGCGCCATTTTCCGGAGGCCCCGGGTTGTGCTGGAGAAAGTTAATTCCAGGGCACAGCTTGTGAAATGATTGTTCCTCATTTTCATACAATTTTTTGTTTAGTTTAGGTTAATGCCAAATCAATTTCTTGATCATCCTTAACGATTTTCGAAACAAGCTGCCATTTTACACTCATGACAAAAACATTGAGCTTTATGTGCTTTAATTACATAACATATCGTGGTTCCTGTTATATAATATTTGGTTTAAGTCTTTGTTTTGAGTGTTATTAAGGGGTTGATATGGTACTTGTTTGTTGTTTGTTAGGGATGACGATATTTAATTTGGTTAGTGTAAATTAGTAAAAAACCCGATACAATGTAACAAAACTGAAAAATTTATTTTTAATACACTTTGGTATCGTTTTTATCAACCTCTGTTGAGATCGACTTTTATTGCGTTGATAGGCTCAAACATGAGGGAACTTGCGCGTAAAAGAAATAAGTTCTACCTTACTTAAATTATCTTAATACAAAACAAATAGCAGTCTCAAATTAAAACACGTACTGCTTAATAAATGAATTATACTTATGAGAAAAAAAATCTGTTTGTTTGGTTTAGGCTGCCTCTTGATTGCAGGTTTACCAGAAGAAACATTTGCTTCAACATCGACTAAAGCCAGCTACAATAATCTCGCTGCTGAACCTGCTGCACTGATTGGTCGCTGGGACATAACCGTTGATCAGAATGGCAAGCCCGCACCAGCCTGGCTGGAAGTAAAACTATCAGGCTATAAAACACTGGTAGGCTATTTCGTTTCTACCGCTGGTAGCGCACGTCCGGTAGCGGAAGTTAAGTTTGATGGCAAAATGTTCAGGTTCGAAATTCCACCACAATGGGAGAGCGGTACGTCGAATTTAATTATGGAAGGAGAATTAACCGATACCGGAATTAAGGGAACAATGACCGAATGCAACGGCGCAAAATATAGCTGGAAAGGTGTTAAAGCGCCTTACCTGAAAAGAGCTGCTGCGCCTGCTTGGGGCAAGGCAGTAAATCTGTTCAATGGTAAAGATTTAACCGGATGGAAAGCGAGCGGACAAAACCAGTGGGTAGTAAAAGATGGCATTTTAACCAGTCCGAAAGCAGGCTCCAACCTGATTACCGAACAGAAATACAATGATTTTAAGCTTCATGTCGAATTCAGATATCCTAAAGGTGGAAACAGCGGTGTGTATTTGAGGGGACGTTATGAAGTGCAGATTGAAGATAGTAAGCAAGATGCGCATCCAAACAGCGTATTGTTCGGCGGCGTTTATGGCTTTTTAACGGCTAACGAAATGGTTACATTAGGCCCTGACGTATGGCAGAGTTACGATATCACCCTGGTGGGACGTTTGGTTACCGTAGTAGCTAATGGTAAAACTATCATAAGTAATCAGGAAATTCCGGGCATTACTGGTGGTGCATTAGATAGTAACGAAGCAGAACCCGGACCAATTTACCTGCAGGGCGACCACATGCCAATTGAATATCGCAAAATCGTGATTACACCAGCAAAATAATTATCTAAATCTCATAATGTCAGATGATAATATCTGACATTATGAACCTTCAATAACAACATAATAAATTACTTCATCTAGTTTTGTTGTTAAATCCAAAAAGGAAAGCATCCATACGCATTATCATAGATATGTTTCAACTGAAAATAACCTTATCTATGGTGCTAAAAAGTTAGCAAAATGTAATATTGAGATGATTCATTAGAAGTAAAGATGTATTCATAAATCTTTCAAAGTGTACAGTTTTCTTTTTAGAGATTATTATTTCACTTTGCTTTAGGAGCAGAGAATTTAACATAGGTAGAAGCATTTCAATGGTTTTCTGATCAATATTCGCTGCAATTCTAGAAAGTTTGCGGAAGCCAAACGGAAAGGCATGAGTAAAACTAGACTTTGGGATGAGTTGCGCAAGAGTTATTGGGGAAAAACAGAAAAGGCAAATGCCTTGAGTACTGAAAACAGCAGGAAATAAGCTTTGTGCGGTGATGTGAAATAAATAAATGACTGCAATTTAAAATGAACGATTCTTAAATTATAGAACTAACTCTGTTAAATTGCTAGTTTTTTGCAGCAAAATTTTTTATTTTTGCTGTAAATAAATAGCAAAATGGAGAATCTTCAAATCAAGTCCAACGTAGTCATCACTGAGCAATCTATGGATATCATACGTCCTTTGGCAAAATCAATTGACTGGAATGATAGATTAATAGCCGTTTTAGGAGCCAGGGGGACGGGAAAGACGACTTTGTTATTGCAAAGACTTAAGGCTGAATACGGAACCAGTAAAGAAGCCCTATATATAACAATGGATGATATCTATTTTACTGGACACCTTCTTTCTGACCTTGCGATGCAATTCAGACAACAAGGTGGGAAAATATTATTTATCGATGAAGTACATAAATACCCTAACTGGGCCCGAGAAATTAAAAACATTTATGACTTTTATAAGGATCTTAAAATTGTGTTCACTGGATCTTCTATCATAGATATTAATCGCCAAAATGCTGACTTAAGCAGACGTGCGGTGCAGTATGAAATGAACGGCTTATCATATAGGGAATATTTACAGTTCATTGGGGTTGGAGAATTTGACACATTTAACTTAGAGGATATTTTGGAACACCATGTAGAAATTGCTAATTCCTTGAGCTTAAAATTCAAGCCACTGCAATATTTTAATGAATATCTGCGGCATGGATATTATCCGTTTTTCGTCGAAAACATCAATACTTATGCCATACGTGTAGAACGTGTAGTACGTTTAATCATCGAAGAGGATCTTCAGTTTGTGGCAGGTTTTAATCCGCATCATTCCAGAAAAATCTATCAGTTGATGTCTATTCTAGCTACTAATGTCCCGTTCAAACCCAATATCACTAAATTGAGTGAGAAAACTGGAATCCACAGAAACATGATTGTCGAATACTTGTACTATCTTAATAATGCCAGATTAATTAATTCTCTTGCTGCAAATGGAAAAAGTATTAGTATCCTGCAAAAACCTGATAAGATATTTTTGGAAAATACCAATTTGCTTTTCGCACTTGCTCCTGACAATGTTGATACAGGATCACTGAGAGAGTCATTCTTTATGAACCAGCTTAGTAATACTGAACATAATATTAGTTTACCGTTAAAAGGAGATTTTTTAGTGGACGACACTTACACTTTTGAGGTGGGGGGGGCAGGTAAAGCCAATAAACAGATTGAGGGCATTAATAAGGCCTATCTGGCATTGGATAACCTTGAGAGTGGGATTAATAATAAAATTCCACTTTGGCTGTTTGGCTTTTTATACTAAATCCAGTTGAAAGACAAGGCATGATACCAGCATGGAGCTTCATCAGCGGTTATAGCGCTATGGCAGTTGTGTTAACTGAATAATTTATCGATCCCGGTAGCGGAAACAACGTAAATATTTCATTTCAGCATATCAGTATTTCGATCTTAACTGGCTCGCGGACGTGGAGGTGGTGTTGCAGTCAAATCGATTGACATTTCTCTCTCAACCATTGCTGATCGGGATAGTCTATGTGTCTTTAGATGCTACCACCTGTTGTCCAGATCTAAAAGAATCCATCACTTTAGAATATCTCTAAACCCGTATTGAGTAAGATCATGTATACCGTTAAGTAACAAACCAAAAACGCAGCCGATAAGGCAAAATAGCGGGTTACCCTGTGGCTTCCTTTCTTAAAAGGTAATAAAAACAAGAGATTGAAAAGCTCTGCCAGTAGCGAGCATATAAAATTAATGCATACCATTACCGCACTAAAGGCTACCACAAAGATAGCGGGCTGGATGATAATGCCCGATGGTAAGCCGTACAGTGCACCCATGATAAAACTTACCAAAAGAATAACAGCTGCGTATTTAATACCCGATTTAAACTGTAACAGAAAATACCGTCCTAATTTTGGACGAGGGCTTTTCTCTATCGCTGATTTTTCCTCTTGTTCACTAACGGGTGCACTGACCTGTTCATCTTGCAGTGCTTCTTTAAGCTTTCGCTTCTTACCTCTTTTTTGTTTTTTGTAGCGGGGCCACCAGATGATAAAGCCCGTTATGAAAAGTGCCAGAGGCATCAATCCGGCAACAATAGCAATAACCTGCGTTGGGCGGCCACCGAAACTGCCGTAATGGATTGGTGTTAGCCAGCTGAGGTAAGCATTGCCAACATTGGGGAAATCGCTGCGGCTATTTAGTAAAGTTTTGGCAGTGTACTGATCAACAACCAGCATTTCCCTCTTGCCAACTTTGGGTAGGTTTCCGCTTAGCATGTCCAAACGGTAAGTCCCGGTTTTATCGGCAGGAAAGGCAATTCCGCCAATATAGGCATTGGGCATTTTTTGTTTGGCTGCTGCTGTAATCGCATGGAGAGGCAGGGGTACAGCAGCAGCATGCCAGGCCGATTTCGCTCCTAATAACTGGGCAACGCCTTGAGGCGATTTTCCGCTCAATAAAAAAAGGAATGGAATGACCAGGGTAGAAAAGGTAATGCAAAAACCCGTTAGACTTAGTATGGCGACAATAGGTGAGGAGTAAAAACCCAGTGAATTGTGCCAGTCGTAATTTTGGCGTTTAAACGAACCGCTAAACTTAACAGTGAGTACTGTTTTAAGTTGTTTCCATTTCTTTGGGATCCATAAACGTAAACCCGAAATGGTTAAAAGTAAAAGACATAGAGAGGCCAGGCCGCAAATGTAGCGTCCGGCAACTGGAATTAACAAGGTTCGGTGCAGCTCGGTAACTACGTGGATAAAAGAACTGGTGTGTATTCTTTTACCACTTGTTTTTCCGGTATATGGATTAATAAAGGTTTCTTCGCCACTTTTTAAATTCAAAACGCTGTAAGCTTCATTGGGATTTTTGAAGTTATTCAGCATCAGGTAGTCGATTTTTAGCCCAGGGTAGTTCTTTTTAATGAGCGGCACAATCTCTTCAACCGGCATTTTTTGCTTTTGCGCAACCACCTCAAACAGCTTAGGATTTAGCGCCCGGTCAATCTCATCCTGAAAAACAAGGATACTCCCGGTAACACCTACGAAAGCCACTATTGCACCCGCAATAATACCCAAATAAAGGTGCCATTTGCCGAACCATCTCTTTTGGTGCTTTGCCCAACTGATTTTTTTAGAATTGCCTGCTGATTTCATTTAACGGAGATATACCCTTGATAGGGAACGTATTTCAGAATTTGTTTGTGCTACAAAGAAATAGTTTTAATCCCGTTTATGCAAATTATTTTTAATAAGTCTAAATAAGTAAAGTTCGAATTTGGCTATCAGACAAAATTAGGATATGATTTTAAAATCTAATATGTGCACGGATTCATGCACATATTAGATGTAGGGTATATTATTTAGTTTCGGCTACATTTAACCGGTCAAAAGGGCTTAGGTTGTAAGTGAAGTTACCATTGCTGTCGGTGCCACCAATGCCTTTAACTTCTGCTTTTAGTTCATACTTTGCATTGGGCTTGTAGTGATCGAGCTGCAGGTGGTATAAAAAGCTTTTAACCTTATGCGTACCTCTGAATTTATCTGCAATACCTGTATGTTCATCACTGGCAATTACTTTTCCGTTTTCGAGCAGTTCTACTTTTTTGATTTCCATAAAATTAGCACCTTTGGTATAAAAGAATCCTGCAGTAATGCGGCCGTTGGCATAAGTCTTTTTGGTTACATCCCAGCTAAGCGTCCGAAATTCGTTGCCAATTGCTTTGGCTTCCCAGCTTCCCGAAATGTAGCCTCCAGGTTTGTAATAATCTATTTTGAGCAGGTCAAGTCGTTTAAGGTTTTCCGATAAACGCATTTTAAACCCAGTCATATCTCTGTTTCCTTTAGGTATCCAGCCTGTTTCGGCCAATGCCAGTAAACGTGGGAAATTCTGCACGTTCATGTCTTTCAGGTCCTGGGTTATCGCTGTCCATTGGTTGGCCTGTACACCTAAAATAAATTTCCCTTCTTCCTGGCTTAAGCCGGTTTCAGGTTCGTAGTTGTATATTTTTTCCAGCGTATTGATGTTGCCATAAGCCAGATCGCTCATGGTGCCATCGTTGCGGTCGGCCTGGGTAATATCGAAATAGAAAGGATCAGTAGGGGTGGCAACCACATAAAATCCGTTTTTTGCAGCATCGGCTATGGCTTCGTCACCAAGCCACGACATAATTGCTGTTTCTTTGGTGAGGTTTTGGGCATCACTTAAAATATCGTTCCAACCAATTGGTTTTTTGCCTTTACTTTTAATAATGGTTGAGATCCGCTTCACAAAATAGCTCTGCAATTCGTTGGTGTTTTTTAGCGATTTGGCTTTCATAAATTCCTGTACGTGCGGTTCTTTTTCCCAAAGCACATGTCTTACCTCGTCGCCACCGAAATGGATGTAATCTGCCGGAAAAAGATCAGCCAGTTCGGTAAATACGTTACTTAAGAATTCGTAAACCTTTTCTTTGGTTGGATCGAGGGTATTTGGGGTAAACTGGTTGCCCCAGTACGACCACGAATCCAGGAATGGAAAAATAAAATCCGGTTTGCGGTTCTGGTTTACACCCAGTTCGGGGTAAGCCAGTACGGTAGGCCAGGAGTGGCCGGGTACATCAATTTCAGGAATGATGGTAATGTTGCGTTGAGCTGCATATTTAACTAAATCGCGAATCTGATCCTGTGTATAAAAACCACTTCTTTCTGCGGGTTGGTTGGTGCTTTTATCAAATATGGTAGTTTTCGTACCGGTAAGCAGGGGATATTTTTTAATTTCTATCCGCCAGCCCTGATCGTCGGTTAAGTGCAGGTGCAATACATTTAATTTATACAATGCCATTACATCCATATATTTCTTCATCACATCAACACCATAAAAAGTACGGCTAACATCCTGCATATATCCGCGCCAGCCATAACGTGGTTTATCCATAATTTCGCCGCAAGGAATGCTCCACGAAGTTTTTCCGTTTGTTTTGCCTTCAATTTGTGCGGGTAACAATTGCCTGATGGTTTGTGTGGCGTTAAATATCCCTGCACCCGTTTTGGCATAAACCCTGATGGCAGCAGGGGTGATCCTGATCCGGTAACCCTCTTCACCCAAACTATTCAAAGTGTCCGATACCATAAAGAGTACACCTTCACTTTGGTTTTGTAAGGGCAAAGTTTTAGTATTTATGCCGGTACTGCCTGCCAGTAGTGAAACAAACAGGTTTATGGCTGTCTGAGCTTGCTCCTGGTAATAGATAGGGGTGGTTGGTTTAAATTCAAATTTGCCTGCAGATGGCGTAACAGATAACGGTTTAGGAATAACGCCATTTGAGGATAGGTCTTGCGATTTGGTTGTCTGAGAAAAACTGATCGAAGCGCTCAAAGTCAGCGCAAGTATCATTTTTAGGATTTTTGGTTTCATTTTTAGTGTTTATGGGTGAGATTAATCACAAATTAGAGATAAACAGGTGATAAAGAAAATGCAAATAACGCTCAAACGTTTGCGTAATCGTATCGTTATGTAGACTGGTTTGGTGTGTGGGAGATTTTTCCAAAAAAGACACAAAATGAACCACAAAATGAAAGGCTAGCGTGGTTTTATATCCTATAAATGAGCGTATTTAGGATAAAACTTCAAAATATTGGGCAAAAATGGGCGGGCGTGACACTTTTGGATATTTTATTTTTAATCGCCTTATTATCAGTATGTAGTGGCTTTTTGAATATGCCAATCTATATATTCTGGTTATATTGCAGCCTCCAAATTGTAACAAAAACGATGTGGAAAACTTTTTTGTGGTAAAAAGTGGTAAAAAGTGGTAGAACTCTTTACTTTTACACTAGATAAAAAGTGTAGATACCACTATGACCCAACTTTTAGGAGAATTTGATTGTAAACTTGACGCAAAGGGCCGCCTTATGGTGCCTGCTGCGCTTAAGAAACAATTGCCTAATGCTGAGAATGATGGGCTCATAATTAACCGTGGTTTTGAAAAAAATCTGGTAATCTATCCTAAAAATGTTTGGGACGCTGTTGTGGCCGACCTTGCCAAGCTTAATATTTACGATCAGGAAAACCGTGCCTTTGTAAGGGCTTTCACCCGTGGGGCTACCGAGCTTTCGCTTGATGCTGCTGGCCGTGTATTGTTGCCGAAATCTTTGGTAGAGTATGCCGGTATTGGTAGTGATCTGGTTTTGGCTTGCCAGTTAGATCGTATCGAGGTTTGGGATAAAAAATCTTACGAAGATATTTTTGATGATGTGCCGGCCAATTTCGCTAGCCTTGCTCAAAAAGTAATGGGCGATAAGAAAGGAGGTGCTGATGGAGAATAATTACCATGTTCCGGTGATGCTGCAGCCTTGTATTGATGGCTTGAATATTAAACCTGATGGGGTTTATGTGGATGTTACTTTTGGTGGCGGTGGTCATTCGCGCGAGATTTTAAAACATCTTGGTCCGAAAGGAACTTTAATTGCTTTTGATCAGGATCCAGATGCGCAGGCTAATATTCCTGCTGATGATCGCTTTGTGTTTATAGATCAGAATTTCGGGTTTTTGAAAAATAATCTCCGTTTAAAAGGTTTTAGGCAGGTAGATGGTATTCTGGCTGATTTGGGGGTTTCCTCGCATCAGTTTGATGTGCCTGAGCGTGGTTTTTCAATCCGCCATAATGCCGATCTGGATATGCGTATGGATCAGCACCGCAATTTAACTGCTGCTGAAATTCTGAATACCTATACTGAAGATAAGTTGCATAAAATTTTTGGCATTTATGGTGAGGTGAAAAACGCGAAGTCTTTGGCTCGGGCTATAGTTACTGCGCGTTTGGAAAAGTCTTTTACCGATGTTAACAGTTTGAAATCGGCTATATCGGCCTATATTCCTAAAGGAAAGGAAAATAAATACCTGGCGCAGGTTTTTCAGGCTTTGCGTATAGAGGTGAATGCGGAGATACAGGTGCTGGAAGATTTTTTACAGCAGGCGGCCGAGGTGTTAAAGCCAGGTGGTCATTTGGTGGTAATGTCTTATCATTCGCTTGAAGACCGACCGGTTAAAAACTTTATGGCTAAAGGGAAATTTCAGGGAGAGGTGGAGAAAGATTTCTTCGGGAACCAGCAAAAGCCATTTAATGTAATTACACGTAAAGCGATTATTGCCACTGATGAGGAGATTGCCAGGAACAATCGTGCCCGCAGTGCGAAACTAAGAATTGCAGAAAAAATATGAACAGGTTTAGAGAGGAGATAGAAGAAGAGGAAGTTGGACCTGAGCCGGAATTAAAAGCCGCGCCCAAAAAGCCGAAAACCGCTGAGGAGAAAATGGATAGCAACTCCTTCATTAGCAAGCTTTTTAATGATGGATTAGTAAGTAAAGAGGCGGCAACTGATGCTTTGCCTTATTTGTGTTTTTTGGCCTTTCTGGGAATGGTTTACATTGCCAATAGCCACTTTGCGGTAAACAATGTACGCCGCATTGATAAATTGAATAAAGAAGTAAAAGAATTGCGATGGGAGTATAAATCGCTAAAGGCAGATCTGATGTTTAAAAGTAAACTAACAGAGGTTGCCAAAAAGGTTGATACCCTAGGGATAAAAGAACTGATTGAACCACCAAAAAAAATAATTGTTAAAAGCGATGAATATTAGAGCAAACATCTTGCTTCGTGTATATCTGGCATTTGGCTTAATTGTGCTTTTTGCTTTCGCGGTGTTTTTACGCCTCGGTCAGGTGCAGTTTGTACAGGGGAAAAAATGGAAAGCTATGGCAGATAGTCTTTCTACACGTTATGTGAGTGTGGAGGCAACCCGTGGGAATATTTATTCTAATGATGGCAGT
This sequence comes from Pedobacter ghigonis, assembly GCF_903166585.1. Classification (GTDB taxonomy): domain Bacteria; phylum Bacteroidota; class Bacteroidia; order Sphingobacteriales; family Sphingobacteriaceae; genus Pedobacter; species Pedobacter ghigonis. The sequence goes on along the minus strand of NZ_CAESCM010000001.1, from coordinate 182,887 downwards.
TTGCTGGCTACTTCAATTCCGGAGTACGAGCTGCGTATGGATATGTTTGCCGGTGGTATTGCTGAGGATAAGGTATTTAATGAGAAAGTAGATTCGCTGGGTTATAAGTTAGCTCAGATTTTTCAGGATAAAACTGCAAAAGAATATGCCCGTTACCTGCGTAAAGGTCGTCAGGATAGTGCACGTTATTTATTAATTCACCGTAAAGTAGGGTATGCCGATCTTAAAACCATCAGGAGTTTTCCCCTTTATAATATAGGTAAGTTCAGTGGTGGCTTAATTGCTGTGCAACAGAATAAACGTATCCTTCCTTTTCAGGCTCTCGCTGCCCGTACAATTGGTTATAAAAACGAAAATGTGGCTAACGGGGTAGGTTTGGAAGGTGCATATAAAGAATATATCAACGGCGAAACCGGAAAAAGGCTGATGCAGCGTATTGCCGGTGGAGTTTATATTCCTGTGAACGAAGAAGCAGAAGTTGCGCCAAAAGATGGAGCCGATATTATCTCAACCATTGATGTAAATATGCAGGATTTGGCGCAAAGTGCCTTGGAAAAGCAATTAATCAAATCGCAGGCAGATCATGGGACGGTGATTTTAATGGAAGTCGCGACTGGTGAAATCAGGGCGGTAGCCAATTTCTCTAAAGTAGAAGAAGGTGTTTACAAAGAGAAGTTTAATTATGCCATTGCAGGTAACCAGGATCCGGGCTCGACTTTTAAACTGGCTTCTTACATGGCGCTTTTAGAAGATAAGCTGATTGATACCAATACCATGATTGGAACCGGGTATTATCAGATTCCAGGCAAGCTGATTACAGATTCGCACCCGAAAATTGAAACAGTTACTGCAAAAAAAGCATTCGAAACCTCTTCTAATGCTGCAATTGCAAAATTGATCAACATGCATTATGGTAGCGATCCGATAAAATTTACCGATCATTTGTACGATTGGCATCTTAACCAAAAAATGGAGCTACAGATCCCTGGTGAAGCAAGGCCTGTGGTTAAAAATCCTAAAACAAATAAAAGCTGGAACAAAAACATGACCCTTCCTCAAATGGCGTATGGTTATGAAATGCAGTTAACGCCATTGAAAATGCTTACCCTTTATAACGCGGTGGCTAATAATGGTAAAATGGTACAACCGATTTTCGTGAAAGAGATTAGAAGACTGGGTAACCCGATTGAGCAGTTTAAAGCCAGGGTAATCAATGAGAAAATCTGTTCGGATGTTACGCTGAGTAAAGTAAAGAAAATGCTTGAGGGTGTGGTAACCGAAGGTAGCGGAAAGCAAGTGGTTTATAATCCTTTATATCCGATTGCTGGTAAAACAGGTACTGCTCAGGTTGCTGATGCAAATAAAGGATATAAGGCCAATAAGCAATACCAGGCTTCTTTTGTGGGATATTTTCCGGCTGATAAGCCTAAATATTCTTTAATCGTGGTAATCAACGATCCAAAAGGAGCTTATTACGGCGCTACGGTTTCGGGACCAGTGTTCAGGGAAATTTCTGACCGCATTTATGCCAGCGATATGCAGATGTATAATGATGTGCCAACGCGTTTAGTGGGTAACACGGGTACGCCGCCTACAAAAGCTGGTCAAAGCAAGGCTACGCAAAAAGTATATAAGGCATTCGGATTTAAACCGCTTTTTGCGTCAAAATCTGAATACTATAACATAATTGATACCAGTGCAGGAACCATTTTCCAGGAAAACAACGAACGTAAAGGTATTATGCCAAACGTAGCTGGAATGGGACTTAAAGATGCCTTGTATTTATTGGGAAATGCAGGTTTAAAAACCAAAGTTTTTGGCTCAGGCAAGGTAACCGCTCAGTCGATAGCTGCAGGTACCAAAATTGGTAAGGGAATAGGGGTACAGATAGAATTGAATTAAGGTGGAAGGTTGAAAGATTTGAGGTCTTGATACTTATTACTTGATACTAACAATAAATAAAATGCAATTACAAGATTTACTTTACGGTGTAACGATTAAAGAATTGGTTGGCAAAACCGATAGGGAAATCAATGCGCTGAATTTCGATTCGCGTAAGGTAGGTAAGGATGATGTTTTCTTTGCGGTAGTAGGAACATTGGCCGATGGACATCAGTTTATCGATCAAACTATTGCGCAGGGGGCTACGGTGGTTGTTTGTGAAAACCTGCCCGAAAATCCAGATGCAGAAGTCAGCTACATTAAAGTAGAAAATACTTCGGTGGCTTTGGGTATTATGGCCGGTAATTATTTTGGTAATCCTTCGGCCGATTTAAAACTGATTGGTATTACCGGTACAAACGGGAAAACAACCATTGCTACAATTTTATTCAAGTTATTTAAAGCCTTGGGTTATAAAACAGGCCTAATATCAACGGTAGAAAATTACATTAACGATACCGTGGTAGCGGCTACGCATACTACGCCAAATCCGATTGCGCTAAATCAGCTTTTAAGGGATATGGTAAATTCAGGCTGTGATTATTGTTTTATGGAAGTAAGCTCGCACGCAGTTGCACAGCACCGGATTGAAGGCTTGAGTTTTGCAGGTGGCGTATTTTCGAACATCACACACGATCACTTAGACTTTCACAAAACTTTTGATAGTTACCTGAAAGCTAAAAAAGCATTCTTTGATGGCTTGCCTAAATCTGCTTTTGCACTAACCAATACCGACGATAAAAATGGTATGGTGATGTTGCAAAATACCAAAGCACATAAAAAAACTTATGCGCTTAAGCAGCTAGCAGATTTTAAAGCCAAGATTATCGAAAACCAGTTCAGCGGTTTGCACCTGGATATCGATAACGAAGATGTTTATTTTAAACTAGTAGGTTCATTTAATGCCTATAACTTGTTAGCGGTATATGGTACAGCTATTTTGTTAGAGCAGGATAAATTAAAGGTATTAACACTTCTAAGCACTTTGTCTGGAGCCGAAGGTCGTTTCGATTATATCACCTCGCCAGATAAAATTATCGGGATTGTAGATTATGCGCATACGCCCGATGCTGTTCAGAATGTGTTGAGCACCATTGCCAATATTCGCAAAGGAACCGAACAGGTAATTACGGTGATTGGATGTGGTGGCGACCGGGATAAAACCAAGCGTCCGGTTATGGCCCAGGTGGCTTGTGACTGGAGCGATAAAGTAATCCTGACTTCTGATAACCCGCGTACTGAAGATCCGCAAACGATTATCACTGAGATGGAAGCTGGGGTTTCGCCGACCAATAAACGTAAAACCTTATCCATTTTGGATAGAAAAGAAGCAATTAAAACTGCTTGTCATTTGGCTCAGCCCGGCGACATCATTTTGATTGCAGGAAAAGGACATGAAAAATACCAGGAGATTAATGGTGTGAGAAATCATTTTGATGATAAAGAGATTTTACTTGAACAATTAAACCCGATCAGCTAATGTTATATTTATTATTCGAATACCTGCATAAGCATTACGACATTCCTGGATTGAGGCTGTTTCAGTACATCACTTTCCGTGCTTCTGTATCAATTATTCTGTCGTTAATTATCACTACGGTATATGGCCGCAGGTTAATCGATTATCTGCAGAAAAAACAGGTTGGCGAAACGGTAAGAAATTTAGGCTTGGAAGGCCAGATGCAGAAACAGGGTACGCCGACCATGGGGGGTATCATCATTTTGCTGGGTATTTTAATTCCAACATTGCTTTTTGCCAATATTTCCAATATCTACGTTATCCTGATGATCATTACCACCATCTGGATGGGCGCAATTGGTTTTCTGGACGATTATATCAAGGTTTTCAAAAAGAATAAGGAAGGTTTGGCCGGCCGTTTTAAAGTTGTAGGTCAGGTTGGATTGGGTTTGATTGTAGGCACAACGATGTATTTCCACCCGAATATTGTGGTGAGGGAAACCGTTCAGGATAATGTTAAAAATACTTCATCTGTACCAATGGTGTTGCGCCAGAAAGGTGAAACTTTTTATTATACACAGGATGTAAAATCGACTAAAACCAATATGCCTTTTTATAAGAACAATGAGTTCGATTATGCAAAGGTGCTTAAGTTTTTAGGTGGTGATTATCAGAAATATGCTTTTATCATTTTTCTGGCCTTTACAGTATTTATTATCACTGCAGTTTCAAACGGGGCAAACATTACCGATGGTATCGATGGTCTGGCAACAGGAACATCAGCGGTAATCGGTATTACGCTGGGTATTCTGGCTTATGTTTCGGGTAATACCATCATGGCTGATTACCTGAACATTATGTACATCCCAAATTCCGCTGAGCTGATGATTTTTGCCGGGGCGTTTGTGGGGGCATGTGTTGGTTTCCTTTGGTACAACTCTTATCCGGCTCAGATTTTTATGGGCGATACCGGCAGTTTGGCTATTGGCGGTATTATCGCAGCTTTCGCATTGATGATCCGTAAAGAGCTTTTGATCCCGATTTTATGCGGAGTATTCCTGGTAGAGCTGGTATCGGTAATTATGCAGGTTTCCTACTTCAAATACACCAAAAAGAAATTTGGAGAAGGGCGACGGATTTTCCTGATGTCACCTTTACATCACCACTATCAGAAAAAGGGATATCATGAAGCAAAGATTGTTACCCGCTTCTGGATTATTGGAATTATGCTTGCCATTATGACCATCGTAACCTTGAAGTTGAGGTAGAAAAAGCTTAAAGCTATAAGCGATAATAACATAAAAAACCTAGATGCGCTTATAGGGCTGTTAATAGAGAAAAAAAATATAAAAAAGGTAGTAAAGTAAGGATTATGTCTTGATATGCTACCAGATACCAAAAAAGATAAAAGAATGAGCACAAGTAATATCACATCAAGCAATACTAAGTCAGCAATGACCGGGCAGGGCCGTGTGGTTATTCTTGGCGCCGGCGAAAGTGGAGTTGGCGCAGCAAAATTAGCGCAAGCCAAAGGCTTCGACGTATTTGTTTCCGACTACGGGGTAATTACTGATAAATATAAAGCGGCTTTAGAAAAGCTTGGTGTGCCCTTTGAATCAGAAAAGCACACGGAGGAACTGATCCTAAGTGCTTCTGAAGTAATTAAAAGTCCAGGCATTCCGCCAAGTGCCCCAATTATTAAAAAACTGGTGGCTAAAGGAATTCCGGTGATTTCGGAAATTGAGTTTGCCAAACGCTATACGGATGCTAAAACTATTTGTATTACAGGCTCGAACGGAAAATCGACTACCAGTTTATTAACCTATCACATTTTAAAAAATGCAGGTTTAAATGTAGGGCTGGCGGGCAATATCGGGCAAAGCTTTGCTGCTCAGGTAGCTGACGAAGAGTATGAATACTATGTTTTAGAGATCTCGAGCTTCATGCTCGATGATATGTTTGAATTTAAGGCAGATATCGCTGTTTTATTGAATATCACTCCCGATCATTTAGATCGCTACGATTATAAACTGGAGAACTATGCGGCATCGAAAATGCGCATTATCCAGAACCAGACAGCTGACGATGTTTTCATTTACTGTGCTGATGATGAGGAAAGCTTAAAAGCTATGGCTATTGCCAAACCTCTTGCCAAAACCTATCCTTTTTCGATTGTTAAAGCAGTTGAAACAGGCGCTTATTTAGACGAAACAACTATACATATCCTTACTGAACCAAATAATCAATTAACCATGTCTATTTCAGATTTAGCCTTACAAGGCAAGCACAACGTTTATAATTCTATGGCTTCTGGCATAGTAGCTAAAGTTTTAGAATTAAGGAATGATTCTATCCGCGAAAGCATGGGTAATTTCAAAAACATTGAACATCGCTTAGAGCATGTAGCCAAAATTTCTGGAATTGATTTTATCAACGATAGTAAAGCCACCAATGTAAACTCTACCTGGTATGCCTTAGAAAGCATGACCAGCGATGTAGTGCTGATTATGGGTGGTGTTGATAAAGGGAACGATTATAACATGCTTAAAGATTTGGTAAAAAGTAAAGTTAAGGCTATAGTTTGCTTGGGTAAGGACAACAAGCGTATCCATGATGCTTTCGAAGACGACGTAGAAGTAATTGTAAATACATTTTCGGCTGATGAGGCTGCTCAGATTGCTTTTCACCTAGCCAAGCGCGGCGACACCGTTTTGCTTTCACCAGCTTGTGCAAGTTTCGATTTATTTAAAAATTATGAAGACCGCGGTAACCAGTTTAAAGCGGCAGTTAGAGAATTATAATAGGAGGCTCAATATATGTTGCAGGCACTACTTAATAAAACAAAAGGCGACAGATGGATCTGGTTGATCATCATCCTGCTTTCGCTTATATCCGTAATGGCGGTGTACAGTGCAACAGGAACTTTAGCTTATAAAAAGGGCGAAGCCGTAGAGAAGCTTTTGTTAACCAAACACCTGATTTTTGTATTAATGGGTATTGGTATGATTTACATTGCCCACTTGCTCGATTACCGCTACTATGCAGGTATTTCGAAGGTGCTGATGATTGTAACCATCCCCTTGCTGTTTTATACATTGATATTCGGAACCAACTTAAACGATGCATCACGTTGGGTAAAAATACCGGTAATAGGGTTAACGTTTCAAACTTCCGATTTGGCCAAGCTTGCATTGATTACATTTTTGGCGCGGATGCTCACCAAAAAACAAGAGAATATTAAAGACGTAAAGGAATCATTTATACCAATTATGGGTTCGGTTTGTGTGGTGTTTGTTTTAATTGCACTGGCAAACCTCTCGACAGCTTTAATGCTGTTTGGTGTAAGTATTTTGCTGCTAATTATCGGAAGGATTAGTATTAAACAGATCGCGATTGTTTGTGCAGGTGGTTTTGTGCTTCTGCTGTTTGTGTTCTTTTTAGGGCCAAGGCGTAAAACATATATGTCGCGTATCAATACGTTTATGCATCCTGAGATGCAGCATTCAGATAAAACTTTCCAGGCAGATCAGGCGAAAATAGCCTTGGCTACTGGTGGTGTTTTTGGTAAAGGACCAGGTAATAGTACACAGCGCAACTTCCTGCCACACCCGTATTCTGATTTTATTTTCGCCATTATTATTGAAGAATGGGGGACACTGGGAGGAATTGTTATTATGATACTATACCTGGTACTTTTATACCGATGTATCAAGATCGTAACGCGGGCACCCAAGGCATTTGGGGCACTGCTGGCGGCGGGACTAAGCTTTAGTCTCACCATCCAGGCCTTTGCCAATATGGCCGTAGCAGTTGGTTTAGGTCCGGTAACCGGGGTTCCGCTTCCACTGGTAAGTATGGGAGGTACCTCAATGATTTTTACCAGTGTGGCTTTTGGCATTATTTTGAGTGTAAGCCGCGATGTGGAAGAAAATGCAAAAGTAACTTCGAAAGAAGAAAAAATAAATAATAAAATAATCGTTGGAGAGATTCCTGCGATAGCTTAGTGAGGTTGAAGGTAGGGTTGAGCGGTAGAAAGTTAAGATCAGTGTACTCAGTGATAAAAAAATATAATAAAACAGAAAATAAATAATCCCCAAAAAATTATCATATCAGGTGGTGGCACGGGCGGGCACATTTTTTCCGCCGTAGCCATAGCCAATGCGCTCAAACGCTTGGTTCCTGCTTGTGAAATTTTTTTTTTGGGTGCAATAGGCCGGGTGGAAATGGAAAAAGTTCCGGCGGCCGGATATAAGATTATTGGTTTAAATATCAGTGGAATGCAACGCGGTTCGATTGTAAAAAATCTGGCACTTCCATTTAAGGTAATTGGTAGCGTGCGTAGGGCGATACAGATTATTAACGATTTTAAACCTGATGCAGTTGTAGGTGTTGGTGGCTATGCTTCCGGACCTTTGTTGTATGCAGCATCTTTGAAAGGAATTCCATACCTGATACAGGAACAGAATTCTTATGCTGGTGTTACCAATAAATGGCTGGGTAAAAAAGCATCCAAAATTTGTGTGGCTTTTAATCAGATGGATCAGTTTTTTCCAGGCGACAGGATTTTGAAAACCGGTAACCCGGTTCGTCAGGAAGTGGTAGATATTAAGGGTAAACACCACGCCGGTGCCGAACTGTTAAAGCTCGATCCTTTGAAAAAGACCATTATGGTTACTGGTGGGAGTTTGGGCGCCGGTACATTGAACAAAGCGATTGAAAAACATTTGCCCGAAATAATTGCGCAGGACGTGCAGGTGATCTGGCAAACAGGTAAATATTACTACAAAGGAATAATTGAAAGGTTAGGGGTAGATTATCACCCGAATGTTCGTATTCTGGAGTTTTTAAATAAAATGGACCTGGCTTATGCTGCTGCCGATGTAATTATCTCGCGGGCAGGAGCAGGAACCATTGCAGAACTTTGCCTCATTGCAAAACCGGTAATTTTGGTGCCTTCGCCCAATGTGGCAGAAGATCACCAGACCAAAAATGCGATGGCACTGGTGAAAAATGGAGCAGCGATATTAATTAACGATCGTTCTGCAGAAGATACCCTGGTGAAAGAGGCTTTAGCCTTATTAAAAAATAAAGTGCAAAGTGAGCAACTCTCTGCAAACCTGGCTAAAATGGCATTGCCAAAGGCAGATGAGATTATTGCAGGAGAAGTATTGAAATTGATTAAGTAAGTAGAGATATGAAAATAAAGATGTGAGATATGAGGAATTAGATTTGAGATAAGCGTTATGTCGCATTCTCAGGTCTCAAATCTCAGATCTATCATCCCAAATGTAAATAAAATGGAGTTAAGTAAAATAAATAGGGTTTTCTTCGTAGGTATCGGTGGTATCGGGATGAGCGCGCTTGCCCGTTATTTTGCTAAACGCGGGCAGGTGGTTTGTGGTTACGATAAAACCAGGACCAAACTGACTGAAAAACTAGAACAGGAAGGTATTTTGATAACCTACCTGGATGAAGCTGCTTCATTGCCATGTGCATTTTTAGATAACCAGGATGATACTTTAGTTGTATACACGCCAGCTATACCAAAAGATTCGAAGATTTTAAATCACTTCAGCCATAAAGGTTTTAGCCTTAAGAAACGTTCCGAAGTGTTGGGCATTATCAGTAAAGGCATGTTTTGCATTGCAGTTGCCGGCACACATGGTAAAACTACTACTTCGTCAATTGTAGCGCATATATTAAAAGATACAGGTTACGATTGTACAGCCTTTTTAGGTGGCATAACAAGCAACTACAACAGTAATGTACTTTTTGGCGATAACAATGTGGTGGTAGTAGAGGCCGATGAGTACGATCGTTCATTTCTTACTTTACATCCCGATGTTGCGGTAGTAACTTCAATGGATGCCGATCATTTGGATATTTACGGTGATAAAAGCCATTTGGAGGAATCTTTCCGTTTGTTTGCTGCGCAGTTGAAAGAAGGTGGAAAGCTTTATACGCATGAAGGTTTGCCTTTAGCTGATGGCATCAGTTATGCTGCAAGTGCAACCGCAAGTGCAAGAGCTGAAAATTTGAGGGTGGAAGGTTCCAAATTTGTGTTCAATTATACCGATGCTACGCAAAGTATAAAAGATATCAGCTTAATGCTTCCTGGAAAGCACAACGTAGAGAATACCACAGTGGCCATTGCCATTGCGTTGGCTTTAGGTATTGATGCAGATAAAGTGAAACAAGCGGTTGCGAATTTTAAAGGGGTAAAGCGCCGTTTCGAATATATTGTAAACAACGGCAATCAGATTTACATCGATGATTATGCACATCACCCCGAAGAACTGAGAGCCTGTTTTGACGCGGTTAGACAACTGTATCCGGATAAAAAGCTGACGGTAATTTTTCAGCCGCATCTGTTTACTCGCACCAGAGATTTTGCTGATGAATTTGCAAAAGTTTTGAGCACTGCCGATGAACTGTTGCTGATGGAGATTTATCCAGCCAGAGAATTGCCTCTTGCAGGTATAAATGCGCAGTTTCTGCTCGATAAAATCACTTTAAGTGATAAGAAAATATGTGGAAAAGATTTTGTGGTTCAGTACGTTAAGGACACAAAGCCTGAATTAATTTTAACTGTAGGTGCCGGTGATATTGATACCATTATCGAACCTTTAAAAAATACTTTGAACAATGCTTAAGCGGATAAACTGGAGCGCAATTTTTACTGGCTTTGCCTGGCTGATCAGTCTGGCAGGGGTGGTTGTGCTTTTGGGTTTTATCAACGTTAAAAAGCAAACGGTAAAGTGTACCGATATTAAGATTATTATTCCCGGTGCCGATAATTTTATCGAGCGCGAAGAAATTGACGAAATTTTAAAGCAGGATCAGGGGGTATTATTGGGCAGAAACCTGGAGAATATCAATATCCACCAGATTGAAAAGAAATTGCAATCCAACCCCTATATCGGCTTTGCCAAGGTGTATGTAGATATGGATGGGGTATTGCACATTGAGGTGAAACAACGCCAGCCAATTGTACGTATTTTAAATGAAAGCGGTCAGGATTTTTACATCGATAACGATGGTTTGAAAATGCCGATTTCCTCAAACTTTACTGCAAATGTTTTAGTGGCAACCGGGCACATTACCGAAGTTTTTGGTAGCCGCGTAGATACTTTGCATACAAAATTGGGGCGCGATTTATATAAAACTGCCCAGTACATTAAAAAAGATACGCTTTGGGATTCGCAGATCGAACAGATTGTGGTTGATCAGAAAAACGACATCACACTGATCCCCCGCGTAGGTAACCAGCGCATCATTCTGGGTAATGCCGATTCGCTGGAAAAGAAAATGAAAAACCTGTTGCTGTTCTATAAAAAAGCAATGCCGCAGGTAGGTTGGGATACTTATAAAACCATAAATATCAAGTATACCAATCAGATTGTATGCGAGAAAAGAGATTCGACAGAATTGGGAAAAAAAGGCAAAACATTTTCTGCTGCCGATAGTTTGAGGATACAACGTAGTGTAGCCGATTCGCTGATCAGAAGTACAATTGGAGATGCAATGGATGATAGGCCTGAAGCCGCAGAGCCCGAAAAAGAGGAGCCTAAAAAGGTAGTGGCGGCAAAGCCCGAACCGAAGAAACCTGAACCGAAAAAAGTGGAACCTAAAAAGGTAGAAACCAAAAAAACGGAAACAGCCAAAAAAGAAGAAAAAAAACCGGCAGCAACGTCGGCCACTAAGCCAAAGGAAATAAAGCCTGCGGATAAAAAAGAAAAACCGAAGCAAGCGGTAACAACACAGCCAAAGCCGGCAAAATCTGAGGCAGATTTAAAAAAACAGAGAGAGGCGAGAGAGAAAGAAATCAGAGCCCTGGAAAAACAGTATAAAACTCAGCAAAATTAACGAATATGGACAAGGCAAAATTTACCAGTCAGTCGCCCATTGTAGTAGGATTGGATATCGGTACTACAAAAATTTGTGTTATCGTTGGTCGTAGAACACAGCACGGTAAGATAGAGATCTTAGGTATTGGAAAAGCAGAATCGGCAGGAGTAACACGTGGGGTAGTTTCTAATATCCAAAAAACCGTACAGGGCATTGCTCAAGCAGTTGAAGTAGCAAGCGGACAATCTAATGTAGAAATACAGGTGGTAAATGTGGGTATTGCTGGTCAGCACATTAAGAGCTTACAGCACCGAGGAATTTTAACAAGAAGAGAATTAAACAACGAAATCGGCAAAAAAGATATCGACAAGCTGATTGATGATATGTTTAAGCTGGTAATGCCTCCGGGTGAGGAGATCATCCATGTATTGCCGCAAGAATTTACCATCGATAACGAGCCGGGTATCAAAGATCCGATTGGTATGGCAGGAGTACGTTTGGAAGCCAACTTCCACATCATCTCAGGTCAGGTTACCGCAGTAAAAAATATCATTAAATGTGTAAACAATGCAGGGCTGCAAACTCAGGATTTAATTCTTGAGCCATTGGCTTCGTCTGAATCGGTGTTGAGCGAGGAAGAAAAAGAAGCTGGTATTGCCCTGGTTGATATTGGTGGTGGTACAACCGATATCGCTATTTTCCACGAAGGTATTATCCGTCACACAGCGGTTATTCCATTTGGAGGTAATAGTGTTACCGAGGATATCAGAGAAGGCTGTTCGGTGATGCGCAACCAGGCTGAGTTGTTAAAAACGCGTTTCGGTTCTGCATTGGCTGAAGAGAATAAAGAAAATGAAATCATTTGCGTTCCGGGTTTACGTGGCCGCGAACCAAAAGAAATTTCAGTTAAAAACCTGGCCTATGTTATTCAGGCCCGTATGGAAGAGATTATTGAGCACGTGTATTACGAGATCAAATCTTCGGGTTATGAGAAAAAACTGATCGGTGGTATTGTTATTACCGGTGGTGGTGCTTTGCTGAAACACTTATCTCAAGCTGTTGAATATGTAACCGGTTTAGATTGCCGCATTGGTTATCCTAACGAGCACTTATCTAAATACGAAGATATGCCTAAAGCCATCTATGACGACTTAAAGAGCCCGATGTATGCAACCAGTGTTGGTTTGTTGATTAAAGGAATTCAGAAAGCAGAAGAGCTGATTGAAGAAATGAAACAGCCTGGCGTTTTTGTTGAGAAACCAAAAGCAGCTAAGGAAAAAGAAAAACGCGGACCAGGTTTATTCGATAAATTATTGGCAAAAACAAGAACTTTCATTCAGGATGATATGAATGTGAGCGATGAAGATTACTTGAAAAGCTAATTATTTTTCAACAAAGAAAGAGTTTTCCACATTCTTAACACTTGTGGAAAACGTCTGTTGAAAAAGTGTTAATATTACATTGAGTAATGAACAGAATTTAAAAATTTTTAAACAACTGATTCATAAAGATATGCAGTTCGAAATGTTAAAAGATAAGTCTTCAATCATCAAGGTAATTGGTGTTGGAGGCGGTGGCGGCAACGCGGTGAACCATATGTACCTGTCGGGTATTACTGGTGTGGATTTTATTATTTGTAATACAGATGCCCAGGCTTTGGAATCTAGCCCTATACCTAACAAGGTACAATTAGGTGCAAGTTTAACCGAAGGAATGGGTGCTGGTTCTATTCCTGAGGTTGGTAAAAACTCGGCAATAGAAAATATAGATGATATTAAGGCAATGTTGGGTAGTACCACTAAAATGCTTTTTATTACGGCAGGAATGGGTGGTGGTACCGGAACAGGTGCTTCGCCAATTATCGCAAAAGCTGCAAAAGAACTTGATATTTTAACCGTGGCCATTATTACCACGCCTTTTTCTTTCGAAGGGAAAAGACGTAGGTTACAGGCCGACGAGGGGATGGAAGAACTGAAAAAATACGTAGATTCTTATCTCGTAATTTCTAACGACCGCCTGCGTGAGATTTTCGGAAACTTAACCTTAGGCTCAGCTTTCGGTCAGGCCGATGATATCTTAACCACCGCTGCAAAAGGTATCGCCGAAATCATTACTGTACCAGGTTATATCAACGTGGATTTTAAAGATGTGCGTACTGTAATGAAAGATAGCGGTGTAGCCATTATGGGTAGCTTTGCTGCCGAGGGCGAAGATCGTGCATTACAGGCCGTTGAAGGTGCTTTGGCTTCTCCATTGTTGAAAGACAATGAAATTGAAGGCGCCCGTTACATCTTGTTGAATATCAGTTCAGGTTTGCGTGAGGTAACCATGGATGAAGTGTCGATCATTACTGATTACATTCAGGAAAAAGCGGGTTTATCTGCCGATTTAATCTGGGGTAACTGTACCGACGAATCTTTGAGCGATAAACTTTCTGTTACCATTATTGCTACAGGTTTCCAAACTTCAGAAGAACGCGTACACGAAGAAAAAAATAAAAAGAAAATATCACTTTTAACACCAGAAGAAGCTCCGCTAGTTCGTCCCGTTGAACCAGTAAATTCTTTTATCCAGCCTAAAGCAGCTCCTTCTTATGAGCCTGTTTTAAAGGCTAAGGAAGAGATTTCGCAAGTGGATCTGTTTGGTGGTATGTTCAATAAAACTGAACCTCAGAAAGTTCAGGAACCAGAAAACAATGTGGTTCGCCATACATTGATTGAGGAAGAGCCGCACGCCATTGAGGAAACTCAGGAAACAGGCTTTGAATTTGAAGTGAAACTGGCAGAAACCAATTTCGTTTTTGAAACACCAGTTGCAGAAGTTGCTCAAATGCATGTACCTGAACCAGAACCCGAAATGCCGGTTGTTGGTTTAGATGATGATAAGAACGACGAATCAATGGAAGAGCAATTGAAAAAATCGAAAGAACGTATTTTACGTTTAAAAGATTTAAGCATGAAATTGCGCACTACAAATGGTTTACAGGAGCTGGAAAACGAACCTGCTTACAAACGCAAACAAATGCAGTTACAGCAAGTTCAGCATTCATCAGAGTCACAGGTTAGCCGTTTTACGCTAAGCAACGATCAGGATGGAGGTACAGAAATCAGACCTAACAACTCTTTTCTGCACGATAACGTTGACTAAATCGACCCAAATAATACCTTTAAAAGCCCCGAAATATAAACCGGGGCTTTTTTGGCATAAAATTGGTACGTTGAAAAAGTTAATTGACAATCAGTGGATGAATACGGTTGATTTTAAGCTGAATAAAGCTTAAATTCGCAAAATTTTTATTATAAAAAAACAGATAATACATTGGATATATTTGATAAAATAGCAAAGCACATGGGCCCGCTTGGTCAACACCAGAAATGGTCTCATGGGTATTTCTCATTTCCAAAATTAGAGGGAGAAATTGCACCACACATGCAGTTCCGTGGAAAAGAGCACTTGGTTTGGAGTTTAAATAACTATTTAGGTTTAGCCAATCACCCCGAAGTTAGAAAAGCAGATGAAGAGGCTGCAGCAAAATTTGGTATGGCCTACCCAATGGGTGCCCGTATGATGAGCGGTAACTCAAACTATCACGAGCAGTTAGAACAGGAACTTGCAGCATTTGTTGGTAAACCCGATGCATTTTTATTAAACTATGGTTACCAGGGAATGGTATCTATTATCGATACTCTTGTAGATAGAAATGATGTTGTAGTGTACGATGCCGAATCGCACGCTTGTATTGTAGATGGTTTACGTTTGCACATGGGTAAACGTTTCGTATACAAACACAACGATATTGAGAGTGCCCGTAAACAATTAGAGCGTGCTACCAAATTGGTTGAAGAAACTGGCGGTGGTATTCTTTTAATTACCGAAGGGGTTTTCGGAATGAGTGGTGCACAAGGTAAATTAAAAGAAATTGTAGACCTTAAAAAAGATTTTAATTTCCGTATCCTGGTTGATGATGCACATGGTTTTGGTACCATGGGTAAAACTGGTGCAGGTACACACGAAGCTCAGGATTGCATAGAAGGTATTGATGTATATTTCGGTACTTTTGCCAAATCTATGGCCGGTATAGGTGCATTTGTAGCTTCTACAGAACAGATTACCAATTTCTTAAGGTATAATATGCGTTCTCAGACTTTTGCGAAGGCATTACCAATGCCAATGGTTATCGGTTTGTTAAAACGTTTAGAACTGTTAAAAAGCAAACCGGAATTAAAAGATAAGCTTTGGGAAATCGCCATGACCCTGCAAAAAGGTCTGCGTGAGCGTGGTTTTGATTTAGGTGTTACCGATTCAGTGGTAACTCCGGTATTCTTAAAAGGAGAGCTAACAGATGCCACAGCAATCACTTACGATTTACGTGAAAATTATAGCATTTTCTGTTCAATCGTAGTGTATCCGGTAATCCCGAAAGGAATGATCGAGTTGCGTTTAATTCCTACTGCCGTACATACTTTAGAAGATGTTCAGCGTACTTTAGATGCATTTAGTGAAGTAGCAGAGAAACTAGAAAGCGGTTATTATAAAGAAAACCAATTTGCCACTGCATAAGCGGCAATTAAAATAAAAAAAACCGGTTATTTAATCAATAACCGGTTTTTTGCGTTTAAGACTTCTCTAAGACTTAATAAAATCCAAAATATCTTTATTAATAGTTTCAGCTTCAGTAGTTGGCATACCATGCGGAAAACCCGGGTAAGCAATCAGTTTGCCGTTTTGCAATAGAGCTACTGTTTTGGGAGCCTGATGAAAAGGTACAATCTGGTCATCTTCGCCATGTAGCACCAATACCGGTACTTTTATGCTTTTTAGGTCTTCGGTTAAATCGGTTTCAGAAAAAGCTTTAATGCCTTCGTAATGTGCTTTAACAGCGCCTGCCATGCCTTGGCGCCACCAGTTGTTTTTAACGCCCGCACTTGATTTTGAACCTTCGCGGTTGTAACCGTAAAATGCATCTGTAAAATCATGATAATATTGTGCCCTGTTAAAACCTGTTCCCTGGCGTATTTCATCAAAAACAGCTAAAGGCACGCCTTCAGGGTTTTGCTCGCTTTGGATCATAACTGGCGTTATAGCGCTAATTAATACCGCTTTTGCAACGCGATCGCCATTTTTGGCCACATATTTGGCTACTTCGCCACCACCGGTAGAGTGGCCAATATGTATTGCATCTTTTAAATCTAACGCAGCGGTTAATTCGGCAACATCAGCAGCATAGGTTTCTATGTTATGCCCTACTGAAGCCTGGCTCGAACGGCCATGTCCACGGCGATCGTGCGCAATTACGCGGTAACCCTGGTTAACAAAAAACATCATTTGCGTATCCCAGTCATCACCCGATAAGGGCCATCCGTGATGGAATACGATAGGTTGTCCTGTACCCCAATCTTTATAATAGATTTCGGTGCCGTCTTTTACTTTAATTGTACTCATAGCTTTAAATATTTTATGAATTTTTGTGGGCGATAGTTGCAATTTACGTTACATTCTTTAATTAATTGTTAACCATTTGTTCATTTGTTAACTGGTTCATTCGTTCAATGGCTCAAAGATTATTATTCACGGATTTTCCAGGTTTTTGCTCATTACTTATTGAACCATTGGTTGTTTATTAAGAGCCTTTTCAATTTCAGGCAATTTTGTAGTTTAATTTTTCGCTTGCAGGACAATTCATGACTGCGGTATGTGTATAAATAAAATTACATATAGGCGTTTTAAGCCTTTTTCAAGCGTTTTATTGACGTTTTGGTTTGTATTTAATTGATAAACAAATGCTTGACTGCTTTTTTTTGTATTATATATGTTTATAATTATCGTTGATGTGGAAAAAAAAGCCCTTTAAAGGCCGTTTTTTATCACATTAAAAGTTTTTTTATTACACTAAACCGTTTAAATTAGAGTTAGATAATTAAAAATCAAACCTTTAAAATTATAGGAGCCATAAAAAAATGAAAAAATTTGAAGAAGTGAAAAGTTTAGTGGCAGCTTTAGAAGCTGATGCAGACAAGTTTTATAACAAAGGCAACAGCGCAGCTGGAACCCGCGTACGTAAAGGTATGCAAGATTTAAAAAACCTAGCCCAGGCCATTCGTTTAGAGGTACAGGATACCAAGAACAAAGCCTAAGCCATCGAAAATATTTAAACAAAGGTCTCTTGAAATTTTCAGGGGCCTTTGTTCTTTAAGTGCCACTGGTACACTAAATTATATTCCTGTTTCTTTCCGCTTTGTAAAAATAATAAGATGATTTAATAAGCATTATGCTATTCTGCCGATAAGTCTTATTTGTTTTCTATTTTTGTTAGCATTAAAATTTCTTTACAAGTTGACCATTTATGGTGTAAAGACTTGGCTGCTCCTCATTTTTGCCCTGAATACCAGGTATTTATTTAAAAAATTACTCCTGTGTTAATTAAATAACATGCTGAGGTAGAAATCTAATCAATATTTTTTTGTTGTGAGCAATGGGCTGAAGATAGATAAGCGCAAGTAATTTAGGATATAATGTCGGGAAATTTAAAATACAATCGTTCAAATAAAGAAGACATTAATCGCCTACTTGGGATTATGTCTGTTGTGTATCCCGTTAGTAAAGAGCTTGTTAGAGAGTTTGAGCAGCATATCCTGGAACTCAGTATAAAGAAAGATCAAATTCTTTTTAATGAAAATGAAGTATGCGAATACATCTATTTTATTAAAAAAGGTGCCTTAATGGGTTGTACTACGCATAAAAAACAAAAGATTACAACCTACATATCCATCGAAAATGAATTTGTGAGTTCAATATCTGGGCTGCACGGGCTCGTTCATTCACAAGAACATGCTATTGCTGTAGAAGATACCGATCTGCTGGCGATTCATAACCGCGAAGTTAACCGACTATTTCTGCAACATTTCGAACTGAATTATATCTTTAGGGTAATTTTAGAGCGGTATTATAAACATGCCCAGCAAAGGGCGCATATTATCCGTGTAGGTAACGCTAAGGAACGCTATCAGTATTTTGCTGAAACCAATCCCGGTTATTTAGATCGTCTGCCTTCCGACTTGATTGCTTCGTTGCTTCATGTAAAACCTTCAACACTTTTAGGGGTGAAAAAAAGTTTTGCAGTGCAGGAAGAGCGAAACAAGGAACTCGAAACGTGGGAACAAAAGTTGAGAGGCCATATGGACACACACCAATCTTTCAGGAATAAAGAAATCAGGTTGCAGTCATTAGCTAAGGAAATTGGCCTAAGTAGCCATAAACTCTCTATCGTACTCAATAGTTATATCAATAAGACTTTTATCGATTACATTAATCAATATCGCATCAATTGGATCAAGGACAGTCTTCGTAATCCCGAAATCGTTCAGAATTTCACTTTAGAAGCGTTGGCTTACAGTGCAGGCTTTTCATCTCGCAGTGCTTTTTACAATGCTTTTAAAAAGCTGGTGGGAATGAGTCCTGCCGAATACGCCAAAAACGGCTGTCCATAAAAACGTTGTCTTAACGTTTTTGTTACGAAAATACACTTTTAGACAACTTTTTAGGATATACTTGTGTTGATTTATAATACAGGACAAACTTGTTTTGTTCAATATGTATAAAAGGTACTGTTTTTGGTATTTTTGTAGTATAAACAAGATAGACTATAGGGTATTTAGGTATTTTTTTTGATTTGAAAATTTGATATAAGCTATGGTAAGAGCAATGCGTGCAGCTGATTGGGATGAGGTAAGTACGATTTATCAGCAAGGAATCGAAACCGGTATGGCAAGTTTTAGAACTCCCGAAATGTCTTGGGAAGACTGGGACTCCTCACATAGTAAAGTGTGCAGGTTTGTGGCCTGTAAGGATAAAGAAATTGTAGGCTGGATTGCTTTGTTGCCTGTGTCGGCTAAATATGATAGGCTAGGTGTAGCTGAAATAGAAGTTTACGTAAAGCAGGAACATAAAGATAAAGGCATTGGTTTTTTACTATTGGATACCTTAATTAAGGAGAGCGAAAAAGTAGGGGTGTGGATGTTACAGGCAGGGATTTTTTTACAAAATGCAGCTGTACTGAAAATCCACGAAAAGGCAGGCTTTAGGGTTGTGGGCTATCGCGAAAAGATTGGTAAAATAAACGGGATATGGCAGGATAATTTGCTCATGGAACGAAGAAATATGTTAATTGTCTAAAAGGAAAAATCCCTTTGAATTAGCTGTAATTCAAAGGGATTTTTTAATTGTGAGCCCGATTAATCAAATATTTAACCTCCGGGCACCATTTATTTTAAGCTACAACACTTAATTTTTCAATTTCTTTCACAATTAATTGTTCAAGTTGCGAAGAAGCTTTAATTAATGGCAGTCTAACTGTGTCGCCACAAATACCGATATGTTTTAGTGCCGCTTTGATACCTGCAGGATTGCCTTCAGCAAAAGCCAAACGGGTAAACTCGATCAGGTTTAAGTGAGCTGGAGTAGCACCTTTAAAATCGCCTGCCAAACATTGTTTCACCATATCAGAAAGTTGTTTAGGCAAAGCATTTCCGATTACCGAAATAATGCCTGATGCACCAAGCGCAATCATAGGTAAAGTGATCGGATCATCACCAGAGATTAAAAGGAAATCTGCTGGTTTATCTCTCATAATCTGGTTAAACTGATCGAAACTGCCCGAAGCTTCTTTAGTAGCAATGATATTTTTAAAATCGTGTGCCAGTCTGCAGGTAGTTTCCGGACTCATGTTGCTCATGGTACGCCCCGGAACATTATACAAAATCAAATCTAAAGGAGATACTTCAGCCAGATATTTGTAATGCTGGTAAATACCTTCTTGTGTAGGTTTGTTGTAATATGGACTAACCGATAGAATGGCACTGTAACCGGCTGTATCGAAGGCTTTCATATCTTCGGCTACTGCCAAAGTGTTGTTACCACCTATTCCGGCAACTAAAGGTAGTCTGTTATTGTTAATTTCAGCAGTATAGGCCCACACCTTCTTCTTCTCGTCCTTGGTCATAGTGGCAGTTTCGCCGGTTGTACCTAAAGAAACGAGGTAATCTATCCCTCCGTCTACCAAATGATTAATCAGGTTTTTTAAACCATTATAATCAACTGATCCATCTGTGTTGAAAGGTGTAACCAATGCTACACCAGTACCCTGAAATTTGTTCATTTTTAATTAATAATTATTGAATTTTGAGTGAGGAATTGAATGAATGCTTACATTCAATCATTTATAATTTCAATCCCTCTCTCATTTATTTTATCATTTCTAATAATTCTGCATCGCTGATGATTGGTATATTGAGCTTATTGGCCTTTTCCAGTTTTGAAGGCCCCATGTTGTCGCCTGCTACCAGATAATTTAATTTGCCCGAAATACCGCTTAAAATCTTGCCTCCATTGGCTTCAATCATATCTTTTAGCTCATCGCGGCTATAGTTTTCAAAAACGCCCGAAATTACGAATGTTTTTCCAATAAGTCGGTCACTATCAAGTGTAATTACTTTTTCTTCAATTTCAAACTGCAATCCGGCTAATTTTAATAATTCTACCTGCTGTAAATGCTCCGATTTTCCAAAATATTCAACAATGCTCTCTGCAATGCGCTGCCCGATTTCGTCAATGGCGATTAATTCTTCAACAGTAGCCTTCGATAGGTTATCGATATTTTTCACGCCGGCAGCTAATTTTTTCGCCACCGTTTCGCCTACGTAACGGATACCCAAACCAAACAACACCTTCTCGAAAGGCATTTCTTTAGATTTTTCGATACCGGCAATCATGTTGTCGATAGAGCGTTCGCCAAAACGATCGAGTGTTTTTAACTGATCTGATTTTTGGTGAAGCGTATACAAATCACTAATGTGGTTTATCAGGCCATTTTTGTAAAAAGTTTCGATCGTCTCATCACCAAGACCATCTATATTCATCGCTTTACGCGAGATGAAATGCTGTATTTTTCCTACAATTTGCGGCGGACAACCTTCATCGTTAGGGCAGTAATGAACTGCTTCACCTTCTTTTCTGATGAGCTCGGTACCACACTCAGGGCAATTGTGTAAATAGTTAACTTTAATAGAATCTGCTAAACGTTTATCCAGATTAACTTTAATAATCTTAGGAATAATCTCACCACCTTTTTCTACAAATACGGTATCGCCAAGATGAAGGTCTAAACGTTCAATCTCATTGGCATTGTGCAAGGTGGCACGTTTAACAGTTGTTCCGGCAAGTAAAACAGGCTTTAAATTGGCTACCGGCGTTACTGCACCCGTTCTGCCTACCTGGTAGGTTACTTTTTCTAAAATGGTTTCAACCTCGGCTGCTTTGTATTTGTAAGAAATGGCCCAGCGTGGCGATTTGGCAGTAAAGCCAAGTTCCTGTTGCTGAGCAAAACTGTTTACTTTAATTACAATCCCATCAATGTCGTAGCTGAGCTTAAAACGTTCTTCTTCCCAATGGTGAATAAAATCAAGTACCGCATCGATGTTAGCAACCAATCTGTTGTGCTCGCAAACATGGAAACCCCATTCTTTTACCGCATTCAGGCTATCCCAGTGGTTCTTGAATTCATTTTTATCGGTGTATAGGAAGTAAATAAAGCCATCCAAAGGGCGTTTAGCTACTTCTTTACTGTCTTGCATTTTGATTGTACCTGAAGCGAAATTACGTGGATTGGCATAAGGGATTTCTCCCAATTCTTCGCGGGCAGCGTTTAAGCGTAAAAAAGCCGCTTTGTGCATAAAAATTTCACCCCGAATTTCGAAATGCTCGGGTGCTACGGACTGTTTAAGCTGATGTGGAATGGTGTGGATGGTTTTAACGTTAGCCGTTACATCATCTCCTTTGGTACCGTCTCCGCGGGTTACTGCCCTGATTAGTTTACCGTTTTCGTAGGTCAGGCTGATGGATAGTCCATCAAATTTTAGTTCGCAAACATATTCGAAATTATCGCCAATGGCTTTACGAATGCGTTCGTCAAAGTCGCGCAAATCCTGCTCGTTATAGGTATTCCCAAGCGAGAGCATGGGGTATTTATGGTTAACGGTAATGAAATTTTTGGTCACATCGCCGCCAACACGCTGGGTAGGAGAGTTGGGGTCCGCAAACCCGGGGTTTGCATGTTCCAGATCCTGAAGGTGTTTTAGTTTTTTATCGAACTCGTAATCGCCAATGGTAGGCATAGCCAGTACGTAGTAATTATAATTGTGCTGGTTGAGCTCGGCAACCAGGGCATCCATTTCTTCTTGTATCGCTGTTAAGGGCATTTACAAATATAAAAAAAGGATGAAAGGGTTTTTATGATTTGCAAACAAAAAGCTTTAGTGTACACGGAAAATTGAGCTGATCTAAAGTTCAATTTAAATGCGAAATGAAAGGATGTACTGTTTTAGATTTCAAGTTTCCTTTCGATTTCCTCAAAAATCGCCATAAAGTCCTTTTGTAATATTTCTTTAAAAACCACCAGTTCAAAAGTAAGCTGCTGTAACTGCTTTTCGCCAAGGGTTTCGGGCCAGAGGCGCATGCAAATCCGGTTTAAGGCATAGCTGATATTGTCTATCTTTTGATAGCTGAGCAAGTATTTGCTACTGATAAAGCCGTCGAGAAATTTGAAAAATACGGTTTGATCCTTTAAGCCGCAATGTTCCAGGAAATCGGTGAGTGATTCTTTATTAATAGCATTCAGGTGATCGTAAAAATGGTTTACCTGTATCAGGTTATGTTCAATCAATAAATGATCGAGCAACAATTCGAGCCCGATATGTGCCAGGAAGGAGGGACGTACCAGCGTGTTTTCAACGACGGGTTTAATCAGCTGCTTGAGTACAGCTGTTTTCTCAAAAAAGAAAGCAGAAGAGTGGAAATGCAAATCGACTGCTAAATGTCTTTTCCAGCCGGTTAGCAGGTTTTCTTCGTCAGGGTTGCCTTTAAACAGAAATTCATTTTTCTGAGGATACAGGTTGGCATCCTTCATTGCATTTTTAATTAAATCGGGTAAAACAGTTCCCATTACCACACTGGCATCCTGATTTGACCTGTCGAAATAATAATGGGATAAAAAGTTCATATTGCAAGGTAATGTTTTCCTGCTTGTTGTAAAACTTGAATTAGAAATATTGACCCTAAATCTATATTGTTTTGGAGGCTAATTATGCATAGCTTTAAGTGTTCTTAAACCGATGCATCATGCCTAATGCTAAAACTTACAGGATCTTGTCGCTCGATGGCGGTGGTTCCTGGGCACTTATCCAGGTGAAATGTTTGCGTAAGCTGTTCGCCGAAACTTTTGACAATCCCGACCCAACGGGGCATGAAGTGCTGGCAGAGTTTGATTTGGTATCGGCCAATAGCGGAGGCAGTTTGGTAGCGGCAGCAATGGCAGAGAACCTCCGGCTTTCAGAAATAGAAAAAATATTTGATGATGCAAAGCTAAGAAACAGGGTGTTTTCGAAACTTGGCTTTTTTGAAAGAAGTTTATTAAGCAGCGTGGCCAGAATATTTAAGATTGGTGCTAAATATGCCACTAAGCGAAAGCACATTGCTTTAAAAGAGATTTTACCCGGTATTGCGCAAATCGACATGATGGATATTCCGGTGCATATTGCATTAAATGGTGCAATTAAAACCCAGTTTTTGATTATCGGCTACGATTATTACCGCAACAGGGCTGAGCTCTTCAGGTCTGATTGCGATAGTATGGCCTCCACAGCTGTTATTGAAAAGAGGATTAAAAATATTTCTCAGCAGGCAGAAAGTCCGGCAGATTGTATCGTAAGTTTGGTTGATGCTGTACATGCTTCGAGTACTGCGCCTGTCAATTATTTTAACGAACCGGCTACATTTCTGGTTAATAATAAACCTAAGTATTACTGGGATGGTGGCGTTACAGGCAATAATAATCCGGTTTTAGTGGCGGTTACCGAGGCGATTTGTAACAAAACGCAATATCAGATTGAGCAGGTTCAGGTGCTTTCTATCGGTACGGGAACAGTATCGCAACTGCAGTATGATGAAGATATCCCTGTAAAATATGAGGAGCTTAAAGCCAAACATGAAGCGCCCGGCCTGATTAAGGACGTCCAGAAAATGGGAACCAGTATCTTAAACGATCCGCCTGATACGGCTGCCTTTGTTGCCTATATGATCCTGAACCCATCCATGCCAGGGCAGCCGGTCGATTTTATCCGCATGAATCCTGCTTTAAGACCGGTATTGATTGATGATCCGTCAGGTAGATATTGGGATTTACCGGCAGGAATTGATAAAGATGAGTATGCAAAGCTGAACGCAATGGACATGGATGCCGTTGCAGATGATGAAGTTGCCCTGATTAAAAAGCTATGCAACAACTGGTTAAATGGTGAGGGTGTTCCAAACCAATCTATTCGGAGTAATTCCAGTCTCAATTGCCTCATTGGCCACGCAGATTTTGAAGCAGCAAAGACCGATTTTAAGAACTGGTTTACAAAACCAACTAATTTGCTTTAAACTAAGCTAAAATTTTATCTTTGCACGCACAATTATTAAAGTGTTTGTACAATGACGAATTTTGTTGAAGAGTTAAGGTGGCGTGGCATGCTGCATGATATTATGCCGAATACTGAGGAAAAGTTAAACGAAGGTATGACCTCTGGTTATATCGGTTTTGATCCTACTGCAGATTCATTGCATGTTGGTCACTTAACGCAAATCATGACCCTTATTCATTTTCAAAACGCTGGTCACAAGCCTTTTGCTTTGGTTGGCGGTGCTACGGGCATGGTGGGCGATCCATCTGGAAAATCAGACGAGCGTAATCTTCAAACGCCTGAAATGATTGAGCATAACCTGAAAGGAATGAAAAAGCAGCTGGCTAAATTCCTGAAATTTGAAGAAGGTGGTAATGGTGCTGTAATGGTTAACAATGCCGATTGGTTTAAAGATATGAACCTTTTTACCTTTATCAGGGACGTTGGTAAACACATTACCGTAAACTACATGATGGCCAAGGATAGCGTTAAGCGCCGTTTAGAAGGTGATTCTGGTTTATCTTTTACCGAATTCTGCTACCAGTTGATTCAAGGTTATGATTTTTACCATTTATGGAAAAACGAAAACTGTCTGGTACAAATGGGTGGATCAGATCAGTGGGGAAATATTGTTACCGGTACCGAGTTAATCAGAAGAAAAGATGCCGGAACGGCTTATGCCATTACCACCCAGTTGATTAAAAAGGCTGATGGTACTAAATTTGGTAAAACCGAGAGTGGTGCAGTTTGGTTAGACCCAGAGAAAACTTCTCCATATAAATTTTACCAGTTTTGGTTAAATGCATCTGATGATGATGTGAAAAAATGGATACGCATTTTTACACTTAAAAATCAGGCGGAAATTGAAGCTTTGGAAAAAGAACACGATGCAGCTCCGCATTTGCGTATTCTGCAAAAATCTTTGGCAGAGGATATTACCGTTAAAACTCACTCGGTTGAGGCTTTGGAAACGGCTATTAAAACATCTGAGTTTTTATTTGGAAACGGATCTTTAGAATTCTTAAAAAGCCTTTCAGAAAAACAGGTTTTGGAAATGTTTGAGGGAATACCACAGTTTAACATTTCGAAAGCTGAGTTAAGTGCTGGTATTGATGCTGCTACTCTGCTTGCAGAAAAGGCTTCTGTTTTTCCATCAAAAGGAGAAACCAAAAAGTTAATTCAGGGTGGTGGTGTTTCTGTAAATAAAGAAAAAGTAACGGATGTGATGCAGGTATTCAATGCAGAACATTTGATTAATGATAAGTTTATTGTAGTTCAGAAGGGAAAGAAAAACTATTTCCTTTTAATTGCAGAGTAAGACTAAAGGAAAACTGATGATGTATTCCCATTGTTTGTAGCAAGGATGGGAGAGAAGAGCGATTTCATGGTTCAAAATGTTTTAAAAAAGAAAGCCACTTTGCAAAGTGGCTTTCTTTTTTAGCATATTATCTGGTTACAATTAATTTGGAATAACCCGTTCAAATGGATTTTCAAACCAGCCTCCCATTTTATAATCCGCTATCTCTGCGGGGCTAAGCAGACAGGTTTCAAGCGATGCTTTCAACACGTTACTATCCATTTCCTGACCGATAAAAACCAGTTCATTTTTGCGATCGCCAAAGTCGCTGTCCCATTGGGCATGTATCTCCGCTTTGTTCTCCAGGTAATCAGCATATTGCATCCTTTCATTTTTGCTCATGCTGGCCCACCAAACCCCGGCCAAATCAATGCGTAAGGAACCACCGGCCTGTGAGAAATTGATGGCTTGCTCAGGCATGGCTGCAAGGTAAAATATGCCTTTTGAGCGGATAATTTGCGGCGGGAATTCGTGGTTAATATAATCCCAGAGCCTTTGCGGGGGAAAAGGTTTTTTGGAACGGAAAACTGTTGAGCTAATTCCATACTGCTCGGTTTCTGGCTGATGAATTTCTTCGAGCTCTTTTTTTCAACCTGCACCCTCAGCAGCCGATTCGAAATCGAACAAACCTGTATTCAAAATTATAGCCGGATCAAGATTACCAAAAAGGGTTTCATAAATTTTAGCATCAGGGTTTAGTTTAGCAATTAAGGCTTTTAAAACCTTTATATCATTTTCACTAACCAAATCAACCTTGTTCAGTAAAATTACATTGGCAAACTCAATCTGGTCGGTAAGCAAATTTACAATGGTACGTTTATCTGCTGCATCATCAGTCATGTTCCTGTCGGCAAGTTTTTCGGCAGAACCGAAATCTTTGTAAAAATTATAAGCATCTACAACTGTAACCATGGTATCTAAACGACTAAATCGGCTTAAGTCAATACCCGAAGCTTCATCAATAAAAGAAAAAGTCTGCGCAACCGGAATAGGCTCAGAAATGCCCGTGCTTTCAATCAACAGATAATCGAAGCGGTTTTCTTTGGCCAGTTTTTCTACCTCTACCATCAGGTCTTCGCGAAGGGTACAGCAAATACAGCCGTTGCTCATTTCTACCAGCTTCTCTTCTGTTTTAGATAAGGCATGCTGGTTTTTAACCAAGGCCGCATCTATGTTTACTTCGCTCATGTCGTTTACAATTACGGCCACCTTTAAATCCTGCTTGTTTTGCAGTATGGCGTTGAGCAAGGTGGTTTTTCCGCTGCCTAAAAAACCGCTTAATACGGTTACTGGTAATTTCTTTATCATGTTAATGCAATTATGTTGCAAATATAATGCTGAATATTTTAAATGCAACTTTATTGCTTTTATATTTGTCGACTAAATTTAAACGGATGAAACAGCGGAGCTATAAAATTAACCTCGACAGATTAGGCATAACCGCCTCTACACTTTGTGCCATACATTGCGCAGCGTTGCCCTTTGTAATTACTGTTTTACCCATGTGGGGGATGGGCTTTTTGGCTAATGAGGCCGTTGAAATTACCATGATTGCCCTTTCGTTAGTTTTAGGAGTGTGGAGTTTGAGTTCAGGTTACCGCAAGCAACATCAGCGCATTGCACCCATACTGGTTCTCATGCTGGGTTTTGGTTGTATTGCCTTTGGGCACTTTTCAGGAGTGGAGCTGCTCGAACCCATTTTGATCCCATTGGGTGGCTTTACAATCGCTGCAGCACATTATTTTAACCTTCGGTTACTCAAAACCTGCCCCATAAACCATAATCATTAATTGTTTCCTTATTATATGCTTAAATATCCTAAACTCCTTTTCATTCCGGCATTGTTGTTTATTTCAGTGCTAAATCCAGCCTGTAAGCATGGTACTAACAATGCTCAGTCCCTATACCGGCGTTATGCCATCAAAAATCTGGTGATTAAGAAAGTAGAAAAAGTTATACCATGATTAACATCAAATCGCTGGTTCACGTGTATGAGCAGGGGAGAAAAATTGTTTTTCCCGATTGGGAAATAGCCGATATGGAACACTGGCTTTTGCTTGGTGCATCGGGAAGTGGAAAAAGTACCTTGCTGAATATCATTTCCGGATTACTTAAACCCAGTCAGGGGCAGGTTGCTATTCATGGAACTAATTTGTACACCTTGTCGGCACGTAGCATGGATCAGTTCAGGGGAAAAAATATTGGCATTGTTTTCCAAAAGCCTCACCTTATCCAATCGCTAAATGTACTCGATAACCTCGAACTGGCGGCTTTAATGGCGCGTGTGCCAATTGATACCCCGCATAATTTATCGCTCTTAAGCGATCTTGGTATTGCAGATATGGCGCAAAGCTATCCCGACCAGTTAAGTCAGGGACAGTTACAAAGGGTATCGGTAGCAAGGGCGCTGGTTAATAAACCCGATTTGCTGATTGCCGATGAACCTACTTCGAGCCTCGACGACCGAAATGCGGCACAGGTAATTGAAATGCTTACCATGCAGGCTAAGGCTAATGGCGCTGCCCTGATTATCGCCACACACGATCAGCGGGTACGCAACTACATCACTAAAACCTATTTACTGTAATGAATATCTTTAAAATAAGTAGTCAAAATCTCTGCAGAAATAAGCTAACCACGCTTTTAAATATTATTCTGGTTGCCTTTGGCCTGGGTATTTTAACGATACTTTTTTTAGCCGCTAACCAGATTGGCAATAAGCTCGAAAAAAATGCAAAAGATATTGATCTGGTGGTAGGCGCAAAGGGAAGTCCGTTGCAACTGATCATGAGCAGCATTTATCACATCGATTTTCCTACCGGAAACATTCCTGCTGCGGATGCTTACCGCTTAATGAAAAACCCGATGGTGAAAAGAGCAGTTCCGCTGGCGCTTGGTGATAATTACAATGGGTATCGCATTGTGGGTACCGATACCACTTTTAGCGGATTATATGGTTTATCGGTACAAAAGGGGAGCTTCTGGAAAAAAGATCTGGAGGTTACCATAGGGAGCACGGTGGCTTTAGCTTCAAAACTGCGTATTGGCGATACCTTTTTCGGTGCGCATGGACTTACGGGTAGCAGCGATATCCATAAGCAGCATGCCTATGTGGTAAAAGGTATTTTAAAGCCCCAGGGCAATATAACAGACAACCTCATCCTCACCAATATTGGCAGTGTTTATAAAATGCACGAAGCGCCGGAGGGGGAACATGAGCACCATTCGGCCGGCGAAGCAAAGGAGATTAACGACAAACAAATTACGGCCATTTTAATTCAGTACCGCTCACCCATGTCGGTTATTGCTTTTCCACGGATGGTGAACCAAAGTACCAATATGCAGGCCGCATCGCCGGCTATGGAAAGTGCGAGGCTATTTTCTTTAATTGGAATAGGGATAGATACTTTAAAGTGGTTTGCTGTTTTGATCATGGGTATTGCAGCGCTGAGTATTTTTATCAGCTTGTATAACGCCATGAAAGAACGTAAATACGATTTGGCTGTAATGCGCTGTTTAGGTGCATCCAAATTCCGCTTGTTTTTGCTGGTTTTATTAGATGGTATACTGGTTACCGGTATTGGAACCTGCCTGGGCCTGTTGATTGGTCATGCCGCACTCGAGTTGATTGGCGCTTATCAGGAACCTTCGCAGGCCAGGCTGAGTGGAATGGTTATCGTGCCACAGGAGTTGTATTTAATCGTTACAGGAGTTATTACCGGTGCACTGGCTTCAATAATTCCGGCTTTACAGATTTACAAGGTAGATATTGCTGAAACGCTCACCAAAGCACGTTAGGTAATGAAAAGATTAATTGGATTGGTTGTTTTATGTTTAGGTTTCCAGATAGTGGCTGCGCAAGGCCGGGTACATACCGACATGCGCACGCCAACCTGGAATTTAATTGGTTTACGCTATGATGCAGAAATTGCACCCGGAAAATGGGGTAGTGTTTTTCCACCTGCATTAAAGCGCTTAAACAATAAAGTAATTGAACTGCCCGGATATATTATTCCCACTAAAGTGGGGCAGCGGTTTAGCGAATTTATGTTTTCTATTGTGCCCATTGCATCCTGCCCTTATTGCGGTTCGGGCGATATCCCATCCATGGTACAGGTTAAAATGTTAAGCCCTATTTCCATTACAGAAAAACCTGTAAAGCTCCGTGGCCTATTTATCATTAACGATTCGGGAGATGACAGAAGTGAATTTTTCCTGTTAAATGCTAAACAGTTATAATATGAAAATACAAAAGCATGGCATTTGGCTTCTTTTGCTTTTGGTTTCTTTTGGCTCGTACGCGCAGGTTCAGGTGCATACCGATATGCGTACGGCCAACTGGAACCTGATTGGCTTAAAATACGATAAGCAGGTGAAACCATTGGTTTGGCAGGCTGTTTTTCCACCTGCATTAAAAGCGATAAACCATAAGGTAATTGAGTTGCCAGGTTATATTATTCCGACGAAGGTTGGCAATACTTTTACAGAATTTATGCTCTCAATTGTACCTATTGCATCCTGTCCTTATTGTGGTACGGGCGATATTCCATCCATGGTAGAGGTGAAAATGCTAAAGCCCATAAAATGGATCGATACACCTGTTTTAATTAAAGGGAAATTCGAAATCAACGATTCCGGCGATAGCCGGTCAACCTTTTTTCTGTTAGAAGCTGTACAAAAATGAAAAACTTATTGCTAATCTTTTGGCTGTTATCTGCTGTATTTACAGCTAAAGCACAGACCCAAAAACACAAACCCGGCGATCAACTACGGTCGTTGAACTGGGATGTAATTGCCTCCGTTAAGTTCGAGCTAACAGAAAAGAATGAGCTTTTACCCTTATTTTCAGAATCGATAAAGCGTTTCGAAAACCGTGAATTTGAATTAATGGGTTATCTGATTCCGATTAAAAGTGGTGCTAAGCAGCAGCAGTTTCTTTTGGCTACCCTGCCCATTAACCAATGCTATTTTTGTGGTCAGAACGGTATTCCGGTAATGATTATGATCGAAATGGAGCGGGCCATACCTTACAGCGAAAAACCCATTAAAGTAAAAGGCATTTTAAAATTGGAACAGAAAGATGCCAGCTATGCCCCGCCAATCACAATTAAAAATGCCAAACTCATTGTTTAAATGTTTAATTTTGTATTGCTATGGAAAACAACACAGAGCGTTTCGAAAAACTTTTGGTTAAAAATGGTTTAAAAAGAACTGCACCGCGCTTGCAGGTGCTCGAGATTTTGAGCAGCCGCGATTCTGCGACTTCTCAGCCCTATTTAGAGCAGGTAATGGGTAAAGATGCCGACCGTGTTACGCTTTATCGTGTTTTACAGGCTTTCGAGGAAAAAGGAATCATCCATAAAGTGCTCGATCAGCAGGGAACGGCCAACTACGCCATCTGCTCGGAAGGTTGCAGCGCGCACGAACACCACGATGAGCATGTGCATTTTAACTGCGATAACTGCCATAAAATTTACTGTTTAGATAGCGTTAAAATCCCTGCATTAAAGGTGCCGGCTGGTTTTAAAGTAGAGCACCTCAATCTGATTGCAACAGGACTTTGTGCCAACTGTTCTGATAAAGTAAACTAATTTACTGCACCAAAAGGTTACAACCTCTGATATCGGCATGGTCGAACCTGCCCAATACCTCGAAACTCTGATCAGGGTTAATTTTGCCCAAATCTTGTGTAGCAATAAAGGAGCAGGAATTCAGATTGGCCAGATCGATTACGTTAATGCCCCCGGTACGGCCCTGGGCTACTAAACTTAATGGATCATTCGTATCACGGATTAAAACCTGCATCCAGTTTGGACAATTAAAAACCCCATCACCTAAAGAATAAGCCTGCGAAAGTAACTCGGTCATCCCGTATTCGCTGTGGATCGATTTTACCCCAAAACCTTTGGTTAGCTGTTCGTGTAATTCTTCGCGGACCATTTCTTTGCGTTTCCCTTTCATACCGCCAGTTTCCATTACAATCAGTTCGGGGAAGTCGATATCATACTGCTCAATAAAATCGAGGAGGGCATAGGTTACGCCGATTAAAACCGTTTTCTGTTTTTTTGATTTAAGCTCGAGCAGGGTTTGCAATAGATCATTGTGGTTGTATAAAAAATAACCACTTTGCGGGTCCCCGCTTTTTTCGATCAGATCGTTAACCATGTAAATTAAAGATGAACCTGATCTTTGTTGATAGGACGGTAATAACGCCAGAAAACAATACGCAGAAACATCGCCATAAAATTGGGCAAAAGCCTGCAGGTAACTTTGCTCATATAATTTAACATCGGTTACATGGTGGCTGCTTTGTACCATGCCGGTTGTGCCCGAGCTGCTAAAGGTAATTTCGATAGGCTCGGTGCTGCTTAAAATAGCATGACTTTTAAAAAAACTTATGGGCAGAAAAGGAATCTGCTCAATTGTTTTCACCTGGTTTATATCAACACGTAAATGGCGGATATACTCGCCATATACTTTACAGTTTTGGGCCTGAAACCTGAAAATGTTTAAGGCCAGCGTTTTAAACCCATCGGCGTTTTGTACGGAAAATATATCTTCAGCTGTTAAATTCACGCTGCAAAAGTACAAAGCATTATGCTATTTTCTCGTCAGTTTTTTTGGCCAGCATGGCCATGCGAAACTGGTAACCACAATAACCGCTGATTCCGGCAACCAGACCGCTTAAAATACCGGTAAGCAGTAGCAATATCCACCAGATTTTAACGCCGGTCATTACCGCCACGCGGCTGGCCAGCAAGTTATCGTTGGGAAGGCTTTTAAATAAAGCATAACCAATCCACAGCAGAAATATGGCGAGAAATGATTGCCAGAATGCTATTTTCCCTGTTTTACCAATAATGCCACAGGTGGCAAAAGAAATCACAATAATTACCCACCATGGAGCGATCATTTGCAAGAAGAAACAGATAATTGCGATGACGATGAAAACCATTTTAATTTATTTAGAAATTTTTAAACGTGAGATAACTGTGCCCGATTTATCATCGGCGCTTTGCATGTAAAACAGATCATACAGCTGGCCATTTGCCCAGGTATCGATCATGTTATCATAAAATTTACTTCCTGGGTTGCCCGATTGCCCACCAGGGTAAACGCCATGCCCTTTGGGGTTTTTACCCAGCTCTATAACCATACGCCACGAAGGCCCGTTGGTTTCTGATAAGGCATTGATGGTACTTTTAGCGCCGCCAATTTGCAGAACTTTTGAACCAAAACCTGGAATTTTAGCCAAATGAGGTACATTGCTTTGTTTCACATTGGCCCAGTTCCAGTCTTTGTTTATTGGTCCAAACCTTCTTTCCAAACTATCACAGCTGTATTTAAAAGCTTCGTTTACCAAATCAGTGAGGGTTTCTTTTTTACTGGTATGTATATTATCGTACCATGGGGCTTTTGGTTCTTTTAAAATCATTTCTACCGTGCGGTCTCTCGATGGATAACGCATAGGGATGCCTTTTACTTCAAACTCATCTCCCCAAATGTCGAAAGTTAGGCGCTTGGTCCATATTTCGAACACACTTGCCGCAATCTGGTTGGCATCGTACCGTTTGTTCCATTTGTTTACATAGCTTAATGCTTCTTTCTGGGTAGCGTTTAACTGCTCGGCATTCAGTAAAGGAAGCAGGGCCGGTACCAAATTTTGAGCCAGAATGCTATAATTATCGGTCTGCATCAGGCGAATACTATCCATAGTTGCCTTGCTCATTGCGCCCAGGCGGTCGTTAATTCGCTTGCCACGTTCGTAAGGAGAAAATTCCCAGTTAATGTAGTAAGGGTAAGTGGTATCGGTTGAAGATTGGTTAGCCGAACTCACAAAGCCACGCGCCGGGTTTTTAACCGTTGGGTTCTGTGCTGCTGGGATCCAGCCCTGCCAGTCGTAGGCGGGGTCGGTGCCATCTAAAATAAATTTACCCTGGTCTTTCCATTTCAATGGGAACTTTCCGTTTGGCGTAATAGCGATATCATTATCTACGCTGGCAAAAACAAAATTTTGTGCTGGTGCGGTATAAAAGGTTAGGGCTTTGCGGTAATCTGCATAGTTTTTACCCCGGTTCAGGTAATAAAAAGTCATCAGCTCGTTCGATTGGTCGTGCGCAATCCACCTTAAAGCATCGCCAACAGGTACATTGTTTGCCCTGCTGTATTTTGGTTTCTGGAAATAAACCACCGGACCATGATGCGTGTAAAAAACGGTATCTATTTCGTCTTTTGCTCCGCGGATTTTAATTACTTCTAATTTTTTGTTTGTTGCATTCCACTTATTGTTGTACCAATATTCGTTGTGGCTGCTATCTTTAAATTTAATCTGGTAAAAATCGAGCACATCAGCAGCAACATTGGTTACGCCCCAGGCTATTTTCTGGTTAAAGCCGATGATCACGCCTGGCGCGCCTGGTAAAGAAACACCATAAGTATTTACTCCGGGCGCATGCAACTGAATCTGATACCAGATAGAAGGCAGGGTTAGGTCGAGATGCGGATCGTTTGCCAGGATTGGGTAGCCTGAAGCTGTTTTTGAACCTGATAAAGCCCAGTTGTTGCTGCCAATACCTTCCCTTTTTTCGGTAGTTTTTACATCACCTGTTTGGGCTTGCGTAAAACTTTCAGGCGTTTTTGGAATTGGTAGGGGAGTAAAATCCCATTTTGTACCCACCGGGATAATTGGATCTTCACGGAAAGGATAATCAGGGAAAAGATCTTTAGTTACTTCGGGACCAAACTTTTTAAGGATGTTAGTCATATAAAACTCGTCGGAACCCATGGCTAAGACCGCCGACATTTGCTTTAACAACAAAGCACATTTAACAGGTGTCCAGTCTTCAGGTTTAAAATCGAGTATTTTATATTCTAAGGGGTAATTGGCTTTTGAAAGGGTTTTAATGTAAGCGTTAATACCTTCCGTATAGGCCAGAATCATTTCTTTAGCTTTTGGATCGGCCATCATGCCTTTCAACGAGTTTTCGGCACCATAAACCATACCCATCCTACGTTGGTAACGGTCTACCTCAATGGCTTTATCGCCCACCACTTCACTTATTCTGCCTGCTGCAAAACGGGTTTGAAAATCCATCTGCCAGAGGCGGTGCATTGCCGTTACGTAACCCTGGGCAAGATAAAGGTCATGATCGTTCTGCGCAAAAATGTGCGGAATCATCCGGTCGTCGAAAACAATTTCTATTTTATCGATTGCGCCTTTAATCTTCGCTTTATGGTTAAACATAAAATGATTGTTTTCGGCATTTTGCCAAAAACCCATAAAAGGATTTAGGAATTTGAGTAGCGGAGGTGTATTACCTAGTTTGGTATTAAATAAAAAAGCTAATGCGATTGGTACAACGACGCAGAGAAAGGCCTTAATTTTATTCATAATGGTTAGCTAACAAGTCTTTTGCTAAGATAGGGCAAATTGACGATTTATGTTTATCGCAAAATACAACAAACTGTATATCAATCAAAATTATAATTTGAATTGAAATTATTATGCATACATAATTTGTTTAATTCAAAAAAAGAATTTAAGTTTATGTAACTAATAATACAAACAACCAAATTAACAATCGCGTATGAGCAGAATTTTTACACAGATCTTTTATGTGTTATTATTTGTGTTTGCTGGTAATATAGCAGCACAGGCACAGAATATTACGGTAAGCGGAACCGTAAAAGATAAGCAATCAAAAGAAGGATTGGCAGGCGTAAGCTTAACTATCAAAGGCCAGTCGGGCGGTACAGCCTCTACAAGCAATGGCAGTTTTACTTTTACTACTTCGGCTAAAGTCCCGTTTACATTAGTAGCTTCTTATGTAGGTTATGGTACAGTAGAACAGCAAATTACAGGAAGTACCTCTGGTATCAATATCGAGCTCGAAACTGCGGTTGTACTTGGTGGCGATGTGGTGGTTTCGGCCTCGCGTACGCCTGAGCGTATTTTAGAATCGCCTGTTTCTATCGAACGCATGAGTGCTGCAACTATCAAAGAAATTGCTGCGCCTTCGTTTTACGATGCCCTGAACAATATGAAAGGGGTAGAGAGCAGTATGCAGAGTTTAACTTTTAAATCGATCAATACCCGTGGTTTCAACTCAAACGGTAATACGCGTTTTAACCAATATATTGATGGGATGGATAACCAGGCACCGGGACTGAATTTCTCGGTAGGTAATATCGTAGGTATAACTGAACTTGATGTAGATAATGTAGAGCTTTTACCTGGTGCTTCATCGGCACTTTACGGTGCGGGTGGTATTAACGGTACTTTGTTGATGACCTCAAAAGACCCTTTTAAATATCCGGGGGCTAGTTTTCAATATAAAACAGGTGTAAACCATGTTAACGACGATAATAGTAGTGTACAACCATTTAATCAACTGGATGTACGCATGGCAAAATCATGGAACAATAAGTTTGGGGTAAAAGCAGCCTTCTCATTTTTACAGGCTAAAGATTGGTTTGGTAATAACTATTCAAACTTCGATCGTATTTCCAGAACAGCTAAATCTGGCGACCGCAACAGCGATACCAATTATGACGGTATAAATGTTTACGGTGATGAGGTAAGCCAAAATATGCGAAATGTTGCTTTGAGTGTGCAAAATGCTACAATTGCAGGGATCAATGCTGGTTCAGGTGGTTTAATCCCTAACATTAAATCAACCATGGATGGTGCTTTTGGTGCAGCTATTCCAAATGCGGTACAACAAGCTGGTTTCCTTGCGGGCTTGCCTGCAGCATTACGTCCTGCAGTACAAAATTATTTCCCTTTCTACGTGGGTTTAAAGGCCAATTTAATTCCTGATCAAAATGTATCAAGAACAGGTTACAATGAAGAAAACCTGGTTGATTATGATACCAAATCATTAAAAGTATCTGGCGGATTGTACTATAATATCAGTAATACTGTACAAGCTGTTGCACAGGCAAACTGGGGTACAGGAACTTCGGTTTATACCGGTTCTGATCGTTATTCGTTGCGTAATTTCAATATTGGCCAGTATAAACTGGAAATAAAGGGCGAAGACTTCTTTGTTAAAGCTTATACTACTCAGGAGCGCTCAGGCGATTCTTATATTTCTTCTATTTTAGGTAGTTATATTAACGAACTTTCAAAACCATCTACAACCTGGTTCCCGCAATATATTGGCAATTATGTTGGTGCAAGAGCTGCAGGTCAGGGCGATGCCGCTGCACATGTATTGGCTAGAACTGCTGCCAACCAGGGCCGCTTTGAACCGGGGTCGGCTCAGTTTATACAAGCGAAAGATCAGATCATGAATACTACGATCAGTGCTTCTGATCCATCAAAGGGTATTTATGGTGCAAAATTCGATGATAAATCAAACTTGTATCACTATGAGGGAATGTACAACTTTACCAACCTTTTCGATAAAGTGGTAGAGTTTCAGGTGGGTGCTTCTTACCGACTTTATGATTTAAACTCAGCGGGGACGATTTTTAACGACTTATTAAATTCAATCGATATTAAAGAGTATGGTGCATTTGGCCAAATTGGCAAGAAATTTTTTAACGATAAAGTTAAATTTACTTTTGCCGGCCGTTACGATAAGAGCCAGAACTTTGAAGGCAGGTTTACACCAAGGATTACCGGGGTATTCACAGTGGCCAAAAACAACAATATCAGGGTTTCTTACCAAACCGGTTACCGCAACCCAACTACACAAAACCAGTATATCGATCTTTCAGTTGGTGGTGGTTCACAACGTTTAATTGGTGGTTTACCCGAAATTATGTTCAGCAAATACCATTTAGATACCAACAAACCATATACAGATGTGAGTTACCGCGCATTTTTGGCCTCAGCTGCTGCTACAGGAACACCAAATCCGGCGCTCTTACAACAGTATAATTTTGATGCAAAAGGTGTTCGTCCGGAAAGTGTACAATCTTATGAGTTAGGTTACAAAGGTTTATTGCTTCCTAACTTATTGGTTGATGCTTACGGTTACTACAATATCTATAAAGATTTTATCACGGCAGTTGATGTTTATCAGAATGTAAGCGGAAGCTTTGTGAAATTTGGTGTTCCAGTTAATGCCGAGGGAGAAGTAACATCTTATGGTGGTGCTTTAGGCCTTGATTACCTGGTAGGTAAATGGAATGTGAGTGGTAACGTTTCTTACAATCAGATTGGAGATTTACCAGCTAATTACATCAACGATTTTAATACGCCTAAAATCCGTTACAATCTGGGTTTGGGCAATAAAGAGATTATTAAAAACTTCGGTTTCAATGTTTCTTACCGCTGGCAAGATCAGTTCTACTGGAATTCATCTTTCGCCTCAGGCCAGGTGCCTGCATATAGTTCGTTGGATGCACAGGTTAGTTTGAGGATTCCTTCAGTAAATTCAGTAGTTAAACTGGGAGGTTCGAACGTATTGAACAAGTATTATATCACTTCTTATGGTAACCCTATGGCAGGTGCAATCTACTATGTTGGATTGACCTTTAACCCATAGTAAACTTATTGAGTTTTGAGCTGCCCTCTGTATAAAGGTACAGGGGGCTTTTTTTTAGCAGATTAAATTAATGCGCTGATTCTGTTTTTGATTATAACTGATTTACATCTCTCGGTAGTTGTTTGTAATTCAGTAAAACTATATCCGAAAGGATATAGTTTTACTGAAAATATTATTTTTTATATCCGATCGCATATAGTTTTAATGACGATATTCAAAGCAATACTGCATTATTGACCTGCAGTTGATACATAAATGACTTGCTTAGTGTGAAAAATACACTTTAATCAACAAGCCTTGAAAAAAAGCTTGAGCCCTTTTAATAAAATATTTGTATTATAGTACTTTCTTAAGCACTGTCCCGGTTTAAGAGCTATTAATTTGAAATTATAGATATATAAGGATGGAAGCGCAAAACGACAAACCTAATGAAATAAGTGAACTGATTGAAAAGGAGCAGGAAATCCAGCACCTTAACAATCCAGTAGATATATCGGTAAAACCAATTGTAAAACAATACCTTGGTGCGGTAAAAAAAGTAAAGAAAGAAGGCAATCGTTTTTATTTCTCTGATGGTGATGCAAGGGTTGAGGTACGCGTAGTTAGCGATGATATTATCAGGGTGCGTTTAGCGCCACACGGCGTTTTTTTAGATGATTTCTCTTACGCTGTACCCGAAGTAGATCAAAAGGTTTCCGTATTTAAAATGCAGGAGCACGAAGATTATTATACCATTTCTACTTACGCCGTAACCTGTAAAATAGATAAAGCAACCTTTCATATTTCTTTCTCAGATAATATAACCAATGTAGTAATGGTTGATGAGGCCAACTCCATGCACTGGGAAGAAAATGTAGATTTTGGTGGCTACTATATTTATGCGACCAAAAAATGCCACCCCGAAGAAAATTTCTTTGGTTTAGGCGATAAATCGGGTAATTTTAACCTCCGTGGCCGTCGTTTCGAAAACTGGAATACCGATGCCTATTCTTTTGGATGGAACCAGGATCCACTATATCGTACCATACCATTTTATATTGGTTTGCATAACCAGGCCGCTTACGGTATCTTTTTCGATAATACCTTTAAATCGTATTTCGATTTTGGATCTGAGGATGTAAATAAGACCAGTTTCTGGGCTGATGGAGGTGAACTCCAATATTATTACATTCATGGGCCGCACATCATGGATGTGGTTAAGCGTTATGCTACTTTAACCGGCACGCATCCAATGCCTCCAAAATGGACATTGGGTTATCAGCAATGCCGCTGGAGTTATTATCCGGAAACAAAGGTTAAAGAAATAGCCAAACAGTTCAGAGCGCGTAAAATCCCTTGCGATGCCATTTATCTGGATATCGATTACATGGATGGTTACCGTTGCTTTACATGGAACAAAAAATACTTTCCAGACCCAAGGCGAATGATCAAAGAACTTTCGGATGATGGTTTTAAAACTGTTGTGATGATTGATCCGGGAATTAAGGTTGATGATGATTACTGGGTATTTAAAGAGGGTAAAGAAAAAAGATTTTTCTGTCGCCGCAGCGACGATTATTATATGGAAGGGCACGTTTGGCCAGGCCGCTGCCAGTTTCCTGATTTTACCAACCCAAAGGTGCGTACCTGGTGGGGTAATTTGTATAAAGAACTGGTAGATATGGGTGTTGCTGGTTTCTGGAATGATATGAACGAGCCGGCAGTGTTTGGTTCAGGTACTTTCCCGAATGATGTACGCCACAATTACGATGGTTACCGTGGTTCGCACCGTAAGGCCCATAATGTTTACGGCATGCAAATGGTTCGTTCTACTTACGAAGGGCTGAAAAAGCTGATGCGCAACAAGCGTCCGTTTACCATTACCAGGGCAGGCTATTCGGGAATGCAACGTTATGCATGTGTTTGGACGGGCGATAATATTGCTACCTGGGAGCACTTAAAGATCGGAAACATCCAGTGTCAGCGTTTATCGGTTTCGGGTGTGCCTTTCTGTGGAACAGATATTGGCGGATTTAGTGGCGAGCCAGATGGTGAATTATTCACCCGCTGGATTCAACTGGGTACATTCTCGCCATTTATGCGTGCGCACTCTGCTGGTGATACTGCCGAGCGTGAGCCATGGAGTTTTGGCGAATTTTTCGAAAATATCAACCGCAAGTTTATTGAGTTAAGGTACCGTTTAATGCCTTACCTGTATTCGGTTTTCTGGGAACATCACCGTTACGGTTTTCCGATTTTGAGGCCATTGGTTATGCTCGAGCAGGAAAACATCAGCAACAGTTTCCGTCAGGACGAGTTTTGCTATGGCGATAAACTTTTAATCTGTCCGGTATTGGAGCAAGGAGCCATTTCGCGTAAGGTTTATCTGCCTAAAGGTACCTGGTATAATTTCTGGACCAACGAAATTTTAGAAGGCGGTAACGAATATACGGTTGATGCCAAGATAGACAGTATGCCAATGTTTGTACGCGCAGGTTCTGTTTTACCAGAATATCCGGTAATGCAGTATGTAGATGAAAAATCAATTACTGAAGTGGTATTGAATATCTACCATGGCGATTATGAAGTAAATTCATATATGTACGAAGATCATGGCGATACTTTTGCCTACGAGCAGGATATTTACCTGGAGAAGAAATTTACCGTAAAAGGCGATACACAAGCCATAAAGGTAAACCAACGTATTGAAGGATTATACACGCCGAATTACGAGTTTTATGTTTGTAATGTTATTGGCGTAAAATTCCAGGTAAGAAAAATCATTATCGATAATAAAGAGATAACCGATTTCTATACCGACGATCAGCATGTACTGCATTTCAAATGCAATAAAAATTTCTCAGAAATTCAGATCTTAAGTCTGTAAATCTTTTAGCCCCAAATGCTGTTTAGTATTTGGGGTTTAATTTATCTAGCCAAAAAATATCTATGCCAGCAGCCAAAAAAGTTACTGCAAAAAAAGCAGCTTTAGTAAAAACCGACCACAAGAAAGCGGTTTGGGTACACAGTTTATTTACCGATTACGACATTGATCTTTTTCTGGTTGGAAAGCATTTCAGGCTTTACGAAAAAATGGGCTCACACCTCATTAGTGTTGGTGGGACTGCCGGAACTTATTTTTCGGTATGGGCACCAAATGCCATTAATGTAGCTGTGGTAGGTAACTTCAACGACTGGAATAATGCTTCACATGGATTAAACAAACGATGGGATAAATCGGGTATCTGGGAAGGTTTTATTCCCGGTATTGCCAAGGGTGAGGTTTACAAGTATTTTGTAAAGGGCTTTGATGAATCGGAGCATTTGAAAGGCGATCCGTATGCCCGCAGGTGGGAGCACCCGCCACAAACGGCTTCCATTGTTTGGGATACCGACTATACCTGGAAAGATAAAACCTGGTTAAATAAAAGGGCCAAACTAAATGCTTTAGATCAGCCGATCTCGGTTTACGAGGTACATATAGGCTCCTGGGAACGCGATCCGGAAAATCCTGAGCGTGTTTTAACCTGCAGAGAGGTTGCCGGCAGGCTTATACCCTACGTAAAGGAAATGGGCTTTACTCATGTAGAGCTGATGCCGGTAATGGAATTTCCGTTTTTTCCGAGCTGGGGTTATCAGATTACGGGTTATTTTGGGGCAAGCTCGCGCTATGGTTCCCCACAGGATTTAATGTACCTTATTGATGCATTCCATAAAGCCAATATTGCCGTAATACTGGATTGGGTACCTTCCCATTTTCCGGGCGACAGGCACGGTTTATACGAATTTGATGGCACCCACCTGTACGAGCATGCCGATATGCGAAAGGGATTCCATCCTGACTGGAAATCGTAT
Source organism: Pedobacter ghigonis (assembly GCF_903166585.1). GTDB lineage: Bacteria > Bacteroidota > Bacteroidia > Sphingobacteriales > Sphingobacteriaceae > Pedobacter > Pedobacter ghigonis. The sequence continues at coordinate 140,458 of NZ_CAESCM010000001.1, read as the reverse complement.
ATTTTTAATTACGATAGAAATGAGGTGCGCTCTTTCCTGATCAGTAATGCCATGTTTTGGTTAGACCAATATCATGCCGATGGATTAAGGGTAGATGCCGTAGCCTCTATGCTATATTTTGATTTTTCGCGCGAGGAAGGGGATTCTGCTACCAACGAGTATGGCGGGAGCGAAAATTTAGGAGCGATTCAGTTTTTACAAGACCTTAACATAGCCATTTATGGCAATTTTGAAGGTGTGCATACCATTGCCGAAGAAAGCAGTACCTACCCTGGGGTAACCCATCCGGTGCATAACGGCGGGCTTGGCTTTGGTATGAAATGGATGATGGGCTGGATGAACGATACCTTAAAATATTTCAAGGTAGATACTTTGGGCAGAAAGCACCACCACCACCAGTTGAGTTTTAGCATGACCTATGCTTTTACCGAAAACTTTATGCTCCCTTTTTCGCATGATGAAGTAGTGCACGGTAAATCGCCAATGCTTTATAAGATGCCAGGCGATGACTGGCAGAAATTTGCCAACTTAAGGGCGCTGTATGGTTACATGTTTACTCACCCGGGTGCAAAGCTGCTTTTTATGGGCAACGAATTTGGCCAAACTAATGAGTGGAACTTTACCCAATCGCTGGATTGGCATTTATTGCAGTATGCTCCACACAAAGGGATGCAGGAAACAGTTAAAGCTTTAAATTTCCTGTATAGAAAAGAACCTGCCCTGTACCATTTTAATTTTAGTTACGAAGGTTTTGAGTGGCTCGATGCCGATAATGCAGACGAGTCGGTGTTTGTATATATGCGTAAGGGACCTAAAGCGAAAGATACTTTGGTAATTGCCATCAACCTTACTCCTGTTGTAAGAGAGCATTATCGGATTGGCGTACCCTTTAAAACAAAATGGACTGAAATTTTTAATACTGATGATATTGTGTATTACGGTAGCGGTATAAATAATAAGGGGGATATTACTCCGCTTGAAGAGGGACATAATAACCAGAAATATGCTATTGATGTAAACCTACCGCCTTTAGCAGTAGTTGTTTTCAAAAGTAAATAAAGGCAGTTTTGCGCTTTGAACTGAATCTATATTACACCAAAATTGAACTACAAAACATAGTTTTGGCGTAATATAGTTTTTTATATTGCGCCAAAACCATATATAAAAACATAGTTTTGGCGTGATATAAGTTTTTATATTACGCCAAAACTTATTTAAATACCTTTAAATAAGAAAAGCCTCTCATTGCTGAAAGGCTTTCTTAAACTCTGGAGTGGAAGCATCCAGAGCGGCTGCAAAGGTACGATAATCTTGTGCACCTGCAAGTATTATTTTTTATTATTTCATTTTTAGAGTTTTAACTTTATGCCGGCATTAAAAGTTCTGCCCTCTGTATGCGTCCAGATGTCGTCGAAAGTAGGGTTAAGGTGCGATCCGTTCACTACACTTTTATATTTGCTCTGCCTGGTATCGGTAAAGTTCTCTGCATTAACAAAAACCGAAATCTTGCCAAAAACCTTTTCAGCCATAAAGCCAAATTCCCAAAAAGCGCTGGTTTGCTGATTGTTGTACAAGTATTGTCTGTCAGTAAAATAGCCTTCCAATCCCATTTTAAAGTTTCTTTCCTTTTCGTAAAGCAAGGCCAGGTTTAGCTTGTTTTTAGGTAATAACCTAATGGTTTGTATAACCGGGAGATAATTTGCCTTCGCAGAGGTAAAAGTATAACCAGCAAAAAGCTTAAAATATTCCTTGAAAATTATTTTGGCATTGGTTTCAAAACCTTTACTCTGTACGGGTAGGCTAGTGTTTTCGAAGTGAAAATTTCCGGATCCATCCTGCAGTAAAATAGTCGAATTGTTAATCCGGGTATAAAAAAACATCTGGTTAAGGCTAATCATCCAATCGTCGCCTATGTTGGTTTTATAATTAACATCTGCAGTACCTCCATAGCTTTGCTCGGCTTTTACCTGGTTTAAAGGAAGCAGGTTTTGGTATTGGAAAGTTTCTGTTTGTTCGGTAAACAAGGTGGGCGTTTTATAACCCAATCCACCGCCAATGCGCGAGCTCCATTTATCGTTAAACTTATACAATGCAGAGATTCTTGGTAGTGCAAAAGCCTCGCTTTTATTGTAATTCGCATTAAAGTAATTTACAAAATCGATCCGCATACCACTTTCCAGCTTAAACTTTTGGGTAATATCCCAGGTTTGCTGTGCGTAAACACCCGCCGTTTTGGTTGTGAAGTTTTTGGCAAGACTTACAGCCTGGTTCTGTTCTTTAAAGTCGTCGTATACTAAGTTAGCCCCAAAAATTAAACTCTGGTTTTTGATATTCTTCAAATAGCTGATATCGGTATAGGCGTTATAGTTAATGCCGTCAAAACGGTAATCAGGGATCGCAATACCACGTTTAAAGTAATTGAAACTTGTTTTAAGCTTTAACAGGTCTTTTTCGCTGGTTTTGTAGCTAAAATCGAGTGTTGAAGTATTACGGATACTGTTGTTGGTTTCAAAATAACGGTGACTGGCATCGGTGTTATTGTTAACCACATATATATCGCCGCCAGTACGGTCGCTTTTGGTAAAAGCATTGCCGATAACCAACGTTGCGCGCTCATTTGGGTAGAAAAAGACTTTAGGGTGAATGGTGAAATCTTTTGTTTTAGGCAGTTCAGTAAAATCATCATCATCTACATCGTAGGCTTTTTGAAAATTAGCCAGTGCCAAAAGGCTATAACCGAATTTTTTATTGCGCTGCATACCAAAACCACCAATATTGGTTTGACCCACATTCGATTGGTTAACAATAAAGTTAAATTCGGCCTTTTCTTTTGGCGTTCTCGAAATAAAATTCACCACCCCGGCAATTGCACCTGCCCCATATAAGGTAGAAGAGGGACCTTTAATAATCTCTACCTGACTTAAATCTAGAGGCGGGATTTCCAGAATACTCAATCCCCTGGCAAAATTGCCGAAACTGGCGTAACCATCTTTCAGCAATTGAGTATAGCGACCATCAAGTCCTTGAATTCTGATACTGGCATTGGCGCTTGTGGCAGAGGTTTGCTGTACGGAAATACCCGTACTTTCGTGTAAGATCATCGAAACATTGGCGGGTCGCATATTGCTTTTTTCATCAATTTCTTCCAGTTCGATGGTTTCGACCCGGGTAGGGGTATTTTGAATGCTGCGACTGGTTCTTGTTGACGACACAATTACTTCTTCCAGTTCGTCTTCGGATGCTACTAAAAAGATTTCGAGCGGGGTTGTTTGTTTTAACGGAAAATTTAAGGTAATCAATTGCTCGTCGTAGCCTACATTTCTGATGATTAAAGTTTGTTTGCCATCAGGGATGTTGCTTAAGCTGGCCGTTCCGTTTTCGGCTGTTTTGGCTATAATGCCACTTCCTTTTACAAGGATTGTAACGCCCTGTAGTGGCGAAGCATTTTCTTTGTCTTTAACGGTTATTTTAAAATTATCCTGCGCGTAGGCATTAGTTATGCACAGCATAGCGCATAGCAATATTATTATTTTTTGCATGTGTTTTTTTGATGGATTATTGAATAAATAGATTGTAAGGTTTACAATCGCTGCTTATCGGTTAGCCGATTGCTGTTTTATTCAATTTAGGCGGTTGCCAGATATTTTGGATGTAAGTAGAAATGAAGCGGTTGCTGTAGCGGATTTTTTGTTTTACAGTTGTTTCGCGCTTTAAAAAAACAAAATCAGAAAAAGCAAGATGGCTCAGCGTTGGTTGCCCGCAACAGTTACAGGTACACATGGGTGAGCAGTCGTCTTTATGGGTGCTGCTTTCGGTTTTGTCTGCTTTCACAATGGAGATGTTCTGCTGATTATCGCCGGCAAACTCCGGTACATCTTCGCAGGTAATGCAAGAGATGAAGAGGATGCTTAAGCTTAAAAAGTAGACTAATATTTTCATTGCTGGTTACAAATGTACAAATCATGTTCTAATATTTTGACTTCGTTAAACGATTTTAAGCACTCCAGGCCACATCTTTACAGTTGACTGAGTTTAACATCAACCCCTGCAAATATCCCCGAAATTGTGCTCGAAAAGTAAAATTAGAGGTTAGTTGTTGATTTTAGTCAGCAAATTTGACGCTCCAATCCACTTTATTTTTGTCATTTAGTTTAATTCGCTATAATTAGAGGTCTAAAGTCTATTCCCTTTAATATATGCTCGAAACACGTAAAGTATTTTTGGTAAATACCATGTTGAATTATCTCAGTAATTTAAATCCCGTAACAGCGGGGTTTATTCAGGAGATAAAAAAGCATGCAGAACCAATTTTGATCAAAAAGAATAAATATATCCTATCCCCAATTGATAATAATGATTATGTTTTTTTTGTAGCCTCGGGGCTGGTTAGAGGTTTTATTAAAGATGAAGGCAAAGAAATTACTACCTGGGTGAGTTTAGGTAGCGAATTTGTAGGTGCCATCCAGCATCCTGATGAAATGCAGCAACCCTCTATCGAATACCTGCAGGCTCTTGAAAAAACAGAAGTAGTAGCCATGTCGAATGCTTTCATCAACAAACTTTATGAAAGTTATATAGAAACCAATATTATAGGTAGAAAAATTCTGGCCCTTCAGTATTATGCTGCATCCCAGCGTGCAATATTGGCACGTATTCCCTCAGCCGAAAGACGTTATGAGAAATTTCTTGAATTGAATGCTTTCGAAATTACTAAAGTTCCCCTGCGTTGCGTAGCCAGTTACCTGGGCATGCGTTTAGAAACCTTAAGCCGCATACGCAGCAGATTGGTTAAAGAGCTGGTTTAGATTTTTAACCGGTAGTTTCTTTCCATTTCGCAATAAGCATTATACCATTTTTTCGATTTTGGAACCTTATGTTTACATAGCACTATACACATTTTACAAATTGCTGTACAAGATAAAATTTAGTGTTGTATCTGTAGGGATACTGGCTATATTTGGGTAAGTAAAAATTAAATCAACGGGACGATTTAGATTACACTCGTAAGCCTCTCTTTTAAGGGAGGCTTATTTTGTTTGTACCAATCCCGCATCTCCATTGCAAACAGTAAACAATAATCACCGGCTTGTTTAGTTGTTGTTTCGTAAATAGTACTATATTTATAAGGAGATATTGTAATCAGATAACTGTCAGCTGAAATTAGGATAGCTATGAATAACGTACTTTGGAACAGCATACTGCAGTTTGATTTCGATCAGTTACAGGGAGATTATCCCTTTTCGGTTAGGCTTGCCAACGAAAACCGGTGGACAAAGGCCTTTACAGAAAGTGCAATTCTCGAGTATAAAAAGTTTATGTATCTGGCTGCGGTTGCAGATGTAATGGTTTCGCCATCGGCTATTGTTGATGTCGTGTGGCATCAGCACCTTATCTTTTCGAAATCTTATCATGATTTTTGCCAATTACTGGGTAAGGATATTCAACATGTACCTTCTACACATGATAAGGCTCAATTAGTTCAGTTTAAAAAGGCTGAAGAACGAACAAAAGAACAATACGCTGAACATTTTGGCGAACAACCCGAAAGTATCTGGGCTTACGGTAATATGCTGGCTGGTTTAAAGCTCAGGCCGGCAAATGTTAAACCACGATTTTTGATCCTGTTCGGTGTACTGATCTTCTGTATGCTCATCGTTCCGTTTTACTATTTGCTTAAGCCACTTTATCTGCATATCGATAATCCATATTTTATTTTAGGTTTCGCTGCTATAGTACTGGCGGCCTATGTAATACTCAACTTACACAATAAAAACAGCATGAATACTGTGCTGCGTTCTTTCCATCACGATTCATTTGTATATCATCTCAAACCTTTAGAGTTAGTTTACCTTAAAACACAACGGCTTTCTGATGTGATCGGAGGACCGGTAAATGAGCTGATTAACAATGGAACAATTAAGATTACCGAACAAATGATTTCGGTTTCCGGTACCGTTGATGTTCAATCTGCCGAGCAGGCCCAGGTAGTGAGTATTTTGCAAGATTCGGGCCGGATCTATTATCCAAAACTACTGCGGCTACTAGCGGCAAAACCCATATTCAGGAATATTAGCAAAAGTTTAACTGCTTTTCAATATCACTTCTACCAATCTAAAACATTTGCAAAATTATTTGCGAACAGCTTTATCGTTTTTGCTTTTTTACTTATGCTGCCACTAATCAGGATAATTACGGGTGTTGAGCGGGATAAGCCCGTTATCCAGCTGCTTATTGTAACGGCAGCTTTGTTTTTCTTTGCCGTGTTTTACCTGCGTAAGCTATCCTTAATGTTGTGTAAAGAAACCATTCCCAACTGGTATGGTAACCATGCACAGTATAAGCAGAAAGCGGATAGCGATTGGCAATGGAACTACTTTCTATATGGAACAGCAGCTTTAAATGCTTCTTTTTTTACGATAATGAACTATAATGAGCGCAAGAACTGGGGCAACGGCGATGGAGGATGCAGTAGTGCATGCGGCTCATCGTGTGGTAATTCTTGTGGTAGCTGCGGTGGCTGTGGCGGTGATTAGGACTTGATAAGTTCATTATACCAAATCTTGCAGAAAATTGCATTGATCAAATGATATTGATTTCGCAATAATTCGGATAAGTGAAACATTTAAATAAAATCAAAACACCTTGGTGACTTACTTCATTTCTTTTGAGAATTATCAAAGAAAAAAATATTTCTTCATGAAATCTTAATCTTTCTGCCGTAATATTGTAGGCATAAGGGGTGAGAGCCTTATATCAACTTCATAAGTTGAGAGCGTTAATTTAGATAGGGGATGTAGCCAGTGGTTACATCCTTTTTTTGTGGTTTAGCGGTTTAGGCAATTGCAAGGCTTTCTAACTGCTCTTCTTCCAGTTTCTTTAATAATGCTGGTATTTCATTCCAGTGGTTTACCCTTTGGTGGTGCTTTTTCTCCACATTGTGGAAGGCAGTAAACATTAAGGGCTTTCCTTTGCAGAAATCGAGGTTTTTACAGTGATCATCAATTAAATAATCGGTGTCGATAATGCTTTTATCGCCACAAAAGATAATGTTTCTCCAGCCAATAAAAGGGAAGTGTTCGGCGAGCCATTCGCGTTTTTCAAACAAGGATAAGGGGAATTCCATTGCAGCCGAAACTATATATACTTCATAATCTTCCATTAGTTTTTTTACGGTTTCTACAGCTCCCTCCATTAAAGGCAGGTTTCTGAAAAAGCCTGCTTTATTGCAGATTTTCATTGCCAACTCGCGGTCAGGAAAAAGTTCTTCTTCCGATTTACCTTTTATGTCGTCGCGGGTGAGTATGATACCGGTCTGGGCAGCATACGATTGTAATATGTGGTCTTCTATATCGGCGAGTACGCCATCCATATCAATGCCTATTGTTCTTTTCATAGCTTGCTATATTTTGCAACAAAAATATTAAATATTGCAATATGTTGCAAATTTGTTTCCGTTTAAAATTTTATATTTGCAGTATATTGCATTAATATGGTAAAAGAAGAACGCCTACAGATCATTATCGATACACTGGAAAAAGACAATAAAGTACGCCTGGATCAGCTGAGTAATTTGCTCAAAGTATCAGAAGATACGGTAAGGCGCGACATTAAAGAACTCGATACGCAAGGATTGCTCAGGGCCGTACGGGGAGGGGCAATTGCCCGTTCGCCTATTCCACAGCATTATAGGGAAAGGGAAAAGTACAATCAGCAGCATAAGCAAATCATTGCTGCCAAAGCCTTACGGTTTTTAAAAGATGGTCAGGTAGTTTTCTTTGATGGCGGAACCTCGGTTGTAGCGCTGGCAGCCGCTTTACCAAAAGATTTAAAAATTACTATTATTACCAATAGTTTTCCGGTGGCCAATATTTTAGAAGACCACCCCTGTACCGAAGTAATATTTGCCGGTGGAAAATTGCATAAAACTGCATTTACAACCATGGGACAGGAAACCATCGATACCTTCAGGAAAATACGTGCTGATATTTGTATGCTCGGTATTTGCAGTTTACACCATAGTATGGGTATTACGTCTATCATATATGAAGATGCACAGCTGAACAATACCATGATTAACCAGGCACAGAAAACCATTGCGCTTTCGGCCCTCGAAAAGATCGATACCGTTGAGCCTTATTACGTATGTCCGGTTACCGATGTAGATGTAATTATTACCGAAACTGAGCCTGAAAATACTGCTTTAGATGCTTACAGGCATTTGGGGATTGAGGTGGTTTAGTTAGTTATCGTCCTCGTTTGTAACGCGGGTGGAAGAGATGTACATTTCTAATGCATACCGTGCAGTCACAGGTTCCGCTTATCTTATTTTGCTTCGTTAATAAGTGAGTTGATAATTTTTATGAAAGAGTTTGATTCTGCTGATTGCTCTTTTTCATTACCTTCTAGAGGGAAGTTGCCTTCTATGTAGCGTAAAATGCCATTTTTATCAATAAACAGGTTTCTGGGTAAAGCTGTTATTTTTAAGTTTTTTTGGTATTCCTGGCCATTTGCTAACACCAAAAAATTAAACTCTTTGTTTTTTACAAATTGTTTTAGGGCATCACGTGTGGCATCGTTTTCAGTAATGGATATGAAATTCATTTCACTTCCGTACTTCTCCTTTAGTTTGCTTAGTGCCGGCATCTCTGCAATGCATGGTCCGCAGTAAATAGCCCAAAAGTTAATAAGAGTTGGTTTGCCTAAAAACTGAGTTGATGTAAAAACTTTTCCATCTAAATCTTTTAATACAAAGGGCGGGATTTTTTTGTCTAACAGTAAGAAGGTCGAATCTTGTTTGTACAAGAGTGCAAAGGCCGATTTTTCTGTTGTTTTGTGTGCATCAAACCGCAGATAATTGATCACGGTATCTTTTTTGGTAATTTTATGATAAACAGTTGGAGTGATGTCAAGGTCTGCAGGTAAGCCTTTTGAAATTTTATTAAAGGTACTTCTTATTTCCGCTTCGGTAAAGAATTTATGGGTGTTGAAGGTGTAAATATTGGTTTGCGAATAAGCTTTTTGAGTAAGCACTAATAATAAGCAATACAATAGAAGTCTCATGTGGTGGTTTAAATAATTTATTCTAATATATGTATTCATACGTTAGCGTTTGTTATGCGGACGGAATAGGTGTGCATTTGTAATGTAGGGCGATGGAGCATGTGTTTTTTAGGAAATAACTTATAATTATAAGCTCGGAGCATATATCGTTTAAAAAATAACCTATAATTATAAGTTCAGAGCATATATCATTTAAAAAATAATCTATAATTATAAGCTTGGAACAATGTTGATTGTTTAGCTAGTCGTCCGCGTTTGTAACGCAGATGGAAGAGATATACATTTGTAATGTATACTGTGCAATTAGCGTGCTTATCTTATTTCCTTAATAAAGACGTATTCTGATGTGTCTGCGGGTGATGAATAAAAACCTCGTATAAAAGAAAAGAGATACTCCATCCAGACGTATCTCTTTTTTCTAACCAAATATAAACCTGTTATGAGCCAGGCTTTGTCTTTAACTTTCTTTCTAAACCTGGGTTTATCCAGAAAGTGATTTATCTTTTTCTATTGATAACAAACATCGTTCCGTTTATTATGATACAAATATAGTAAAAAATTTGATAGTGTAAAAAATACACTAAGAAAATTTTAAGTATTTTTTTTGTCATTTTTTATTTCCTGTTCCTTTTCTATAAGCTTTTAGGATTTAAAATGATCGTACCACAAAGATAAAGCAAAAATTTGTTAACTAATTGTTAAATATTGTCAATTTATAGTACGATTTAGTCAAACGTTTGTTTAGTTTTTGCTAAAAAATAGATTTTGCTGATATTTTGTGGTAATTTTTTGATTTTTTGATAGTGTTAAGTGAATTTTTGGTTTTAAAGTTAAATAAATACGAGTTTTTGGCTGATTTTAAAATAAAATTTACAGGTGAAAATGCTGTTTAAAACAAAAAGGTAGCATTAAATTAATAATGCTACCTTTTTAGTAGTATAGTAATGCGCTAAGCGCTATTTTTTATTATAAACTAGCGTAATATTCTACGAATTTAGCTAATGCTGAAGAATATCCCCACTCGTTATCGTACCAAGATACCACTTTTACGAAATTATCGTTCAAAGAGATACCAGCTTTTGCGTCGAAAATAGAAGCGTGGTCATCACCAATAAAGTCAGAAGAAACAACTTCATCCTCAGTATAACCTAGTACACCTTTTAAATCGCCTTCAGAAGCAGCTTTCATTGCAGCTTTAATTTGCTCGTAAGTAGCTGGTTTTTCTAAACGTGCAGTTAAATCTACTACAGAAACGTCAGCAACAGGAACACGGAAAGACATACCCGTTAATTTTCCTTTTAATTCAGGAAGTACCATACCTACAGCTTTAGCAGCACCGGTTGATGAAGGGATGATGTTAGAGAAACCACCACGGCCACCTCTCCAGTCTTTAGCTGATGGGCTATCAACAGTTTTTTGAGTTGCAGTTACCGCGTGGATTGTGCTCATTAAACCTTCAACAATACCGAAGTTATCGTTTAATACTTTAGCAATTGGCGCTAAACAGTTAGTAGTACATGATGCGTTAGAAACGATAGTTTGATCTGCAGTTAATTTATCGTGGTTAACACCCATTACGTAAGTAGGGATGTCACTATCTTTAGCAGGAGCAGAGAAAACTACTTTTTTAGCACCAGCAGCGATGTGTTTCTCAGCATCAACGCGGGTTAAGAATAAACCAGTTGATTCGATTACCACTTCAACACCTACAGCATCCCATTTCAAATCAGCAGGGTTTCTTTCTGAAGTAACACGGATAGTTTTGCCGTTAACTACAAGGTTACCGTCAACAACTTCAATCGTGCCATCAAATTTACCGTGTGTTGTATCATATTTTAACATGTAAGCCATGTAATCCGGATCAATTAAGTCGTTAATGGCTACAATATCTAATCCTCTTTTTAATGCGGCTCTGAAAACCAGTCGGCCAATACGGCCAAAGCCGTTTATTCCAATTTTGCTCATTGTTTTTGTTAATTAATGTAATGTTTTAATAAATTCTGTATTGGTTCTTTAATAATGCTTTTAATCTCCAGGTTGTATTTGCCTGCTACCAGCCTTAAGCGGTCTTCGAGTTCGGCAGCTACTTTGCCTACAATATGCAGCTCTTTGTTAGGGTACTTCTCAACTGTTGGTAAAATATACGTTTCAAAATATTTTTCAAATCCCTCATCAATCAGCTTACGGATGTATTCGTGTTTGCTGTTTTGGGTAACGAAATCGAAAAACGAAGTTAAGAAAATATTGGCCTGCGGCTTATTGTAAATGCGTTCTAAAATTTGAGGGCGGTCCAGATTGTGTGTTAATAAGAATTTGGTTTCAATATCCTTAGGTAGTTTGTGACTTAAAAATTCTTTGAGAATCATTTTTCCAAAGTAATTTGAAGAGCCTTCATCACCTAATATATAACCCAATCCAAAGTTATTGTTAAGGGGCTTTTTTCCATCAAAGTAAGCACAATGTGCGCCACTGCCCAGCATGCCTACAATGCCTGGTTTATCATAACAGGCAGCTTTGGCTGCGCCGAACAAATCATTTTCGACCACAACTTTGCTGTATTTAAAAAATGAAGAAAGGGTTTTGGCCAGTTCTTCTTTTCTATCAGCCGATGATGCACCTGCGGCAAAGAAATAAATTTTCTTTATGTTCTCTGCATTGTTAACCAGGGCAACCTTTTTATTGAGGATCTGTAAAATCGTTTTCGGATCAACAAAGCAGGGGTTTAAGCCTGTAGTATTGCAATGTGCTACAACCTGTCCATTTTGGGTAATCTTCCAAAATGCAGTTTTCGATCCACTGTAAACAACCGCTATCATATTATATAGAAAGTACTTCGGTCATTTCCAATAAATCGGGTTCAAGTTTGAAGGAATGTGCCGATAAAGCCTCCTTAATGCTGGTTAATTTAATTTCGTTTCCTTTTAAGCCTACCATTTGTTCAGTTTGGCCTGCAATTAACGCATTTACTGCGGCAAAACCTAACCTGCTGCCTAAAATACGGTCAAAACTGCTTGGACTACCTCCGCGTTGCAGGTGCCCAAGTATGGTAACTTTGGTGTCGTAGTGGTCAAAAGTTTCTTTTACTTTTTTCGCAATATCGTAAGCACCACCTTGCTTGTGCCCTTCGGCAACAATTACAATACTTGATGATTTTTTGGTTGCTGCACCTAAAGCAAGCTTATCAATCAGTTCGTTAACGCTGGTTTCCTTTTCGGGCAGTAATACCGCTTCGGCACCACTTGCAATCGAACTTCTTAAGGCAATACAACCAGAATCGCGGCCCATTACTTCTATAAAGAATAAACGGTCGTGCGCATCGGCAGTATCCCTTATTTTATCTATCGCTTCAATTACGGTATTAATTGCCGTATCGTAACCCAGTGTAAAATCCGATCCAACCAGGTCGTTATCAATTGTACCCGGAATACCGATTACTTTAACGCCAAAATTTTCCGAAAAACGTTTGGCACCGGTAAAAGTTCCGTCGCCACCAATCACCACCAGGGCATCGATGTCGTTTTTCTTTAAATTGTTGTAGGCAATCTGCTGACCTTCGTCTGTTTTAAATTCTAAACAGCGTGCAGTTTTCAATATGGTTCCGCCCAGGTGTAGTATATTACTCACCGAACGGGCATCCATTGGTTTTATGTTGTCGGTAATTAAACCCTGGTACCCCTGCATTACACCATACATATTTATGCCATGGTAAATTCCGGTACGAACAACAGCTCTGATCGCAGCATTCATTCCGGGGGCATCGCCACCAGAAGTTAATACGGCTATATTTTTAATATTTGGCTCCATCTTATAATATACGAATATAGTGTGTAATTTTTACACTAAGTAATTTTTTTTATTTTTTTTACTTAATATTGAAAGTCATACCTTTATCTGCTTAAAATAATTAATTTTTACTTTGGAACAAATTTTACCTCATTTAGATTCTGTATTCTCGATAGATTGCGTTTTGTTTGGATTTGATGGTAAGGAATTAAAAATCCTGCTAATTGAAAGGAATGAAGAACCGTTTAAAGATTGGTGGGCTTTGCCCGGTAACATTGTTGGTCCAGACGAGAGTTTAGATCAGTCTGCCTCTCGGATTTTGTACGAACTTACTGGTTTGCGCGGCATTTACATGGAGCAGTACTATGCTTTTGGCGATCCTTACAGGCACCCGCAGGGTAGGGTAATTACGTTGGCTTATTATGCACTGATCAGGTTGGGTGGCGATAAAGAATTGCGTCCTATCAGTACTTATGCAAAACGCGCCAATTGGTTGCCTATTACCGATCTGCCTAAACTGGCTTTCGATCACCAAAAGATATATGATAAGGGTTTAGAGAAAATTAAACGCCGGATTAAACACCAGCCCATTGCTTTCGAACTTTTGCCAGAGAAATTTACGCTTACCCAGCTACAGCATGTGTACGAATTGGTATTGGGCAAAAAACTGGATAAACGGAATTTCAGGAAGAAGATAGTAAGTTTCGGTGTGTTGAAAGAGCTTGATGAGAAACAAAAAGGCGTATCTTACCGCGCAGCTACCTTGTACCGTTTCGATAAAAGAAAATATGCCAAGCTTTTTGGTAAGGAGATTTCGTTCTAGCGAAAGACTGGTGCAGAAAGACTAAAGCAGAAAGGCTAAAGCTTAAAGCGAAGAGCTTAGCGCATTGATCTGAGGGACCAAAGCTTAAATACTGATAAAAAAGAAAACCCGGATTTGAATTTCAAATCCGGGTTTTTTGTTCTTTATGTTTCAGTACTGGCAACTCCAAACTGAAAACTCCAAACTAAGCTTTCGGTGCTAACTCTAAGTGGTAATGTACCAAATCATCTATAGGTGAGCGGATAATTTTACCCACGCCCATTTCGTAACGATCGGCTACAATACTTAAAATATCGCGGAAACTATAACCTACAGAACCTACACAGTTTAATTTGTGGTCTTTGTAGTTTGGATAGTGGATAACCAAAGCTTCGAAGAATGCAGTAAATGCATAATCAATCGTGCTGAAAGCATAATCTTCGTAGTTATCTTTAAAATCGTATAAGAATTTACTAAAGCTTGCGCAAAAACGGTTTGGCAATGGCTTGTTGTAAATGTTGTCGAAAATGTCTTCGTTGGTTAATGCGTAGTTATCGTAAAAAGCTTCACGTAAACCTTTTGGCATGTAACCTTTCATGTAATCGCTTAAAATGCGTTTACCAATGTACGAACCGCTACCTTCATCACCTAAGAAATAACCCAGCGAATCGATATTCATGGTAATTTCGTTTCCATCATATAGGCATGAGTTTGTACCTGTACCTAAAATAGCAGCAAATCCTGGCTCGTTTCCAAGAAGTGCCCTGCAAGAGGCAAGTAAATCATGACCTACAAAAATGCTTGCATTGGTAAAAACCTGTTTCATGGCATCAGCCACAATTTTTACATTTGCTGGTGTAGAACAGCCGGCACCGTAGTAATAAACTGCTGTTAGTTTCTCTCTTTCCAAGTGGTCTGGAAGAGTCTCATTCAAAGACTTTACAATGTACTCTTCTTTGGAAAAATATGGATTGTAACCTTCAGTGTTAAAGTAAATTTTTCTGCCGGCCTCGTTAATCAGACACCAATTTGTTTTGGTCGATCCGCCGTCTGCAATTACTATCATTTTTATTTATTTTTGGTTTTAGCACGATAAAAGTATAAAAAGTCTTATATTTTGTATCCTTTTTTTTAATAATTTTTTAACAATTTGTTGTTGCTGAAAATTAAGTGTGTAAAAAATACACTATATAGAGCGCTTAATGGCCGAAAAACCTTAAAATTATACCAGAAAAGGCATTGGTCTTTTTTTTAAACATCAAGAATTTTTTTACAATCGAATAGCGAAATGAACAACAGATTTTTAGATTTCAGGAGCGATACCGTAACCAAACCAACTGCCGGAATGTTGGAAGCCATGATGACTGCAAAAGTTGGAGATGACGTTTTTGGTGAAGACGAAACGGTGCATGCACTGGAGGCAAAACTGGCTTTAGCCTTTAACATGGAAGCCGGACTATTTTGTCCTTCAGGAACCATGACCAATCAAATCGCCATCAAGTGTTTTACGCAACCCATGGATGAGGTAATCTGCGATCAGACGGCGCATGTTTACCGTTATGAAATTGGCGGCATTGCCTTCCACTCTGGTGCATCGGTAAGGTTACTGCATGGCGAGCGTGGTATTTTAACACCTGAGCTTATAGAGCCTGAAATTAATGATGACAATATTCATTATCCGAATTCGAGTTTGGTGGTTTTGGAAAATACGGTAAATAAGGGCGGTGGTAGTTGTTATACCTTATCTCAAATTGCACCTATCCATCATTTATGCAATATAAAAGGCTTAAAGCTGCATTTAGATGGTGCGCGTATTTTTAATGCATTGGCTGCAACCGGCGATCATGCCAGCGCTTACGGCAAATATTTTGACGGGATTTCGGTATGTCTCTCAAAAGGTTTAGGCGCGCCAGTGGGCTCCGTGCTGCTGGGTACCAAACAAATGATTAACAAAGCCCGAAAAATCAGGAAAGCTTTTGGTGGAGGCATGCGTCAGGCGGGCTTTTTAGCTGCTGCCGGTATTTATGCACTCGATCATCATGTAGCCAGGTTAAAAGACGACCATGCACATGCAAAGGCTTTGGCTATTGCCCTTGCCCGAGCGCCTTATGTAAAATCAATAATGCCCGTTGAAACCAATATTGTGGTTTTTGAGGTAGAAAAAGGTACTGCTGAGAAAATTGTGCACCAGTTTAAAGAAAAAGGACTTCATTGCAATACTACCAGCGCAAGTACTGTGCGTTTGGTTACGCATTTAGATCTCACTCCTGCAATGATAGATCAGGCTATTGAAATAATATTACATTTGTAGGTAGTCGGAAGTCCGAAGACAGCGGACTGAAGACAATAGTTTTATAGTTCATGGTCAATAGTCAGGTAGTTCATTTACAATCTGCATATATATATAAAGTCTAACCAAAATGCCCAATAACTCCAAACTAATAACTCCAATCTCCAAATTGCTAATCGCCAACCGTGGTGAAATAGCTTTACGTATTATGCGTTCGGCAAAAGAAATGGGGATTAAAACGGTAGCTGTTTTTTCGGAAGCCGATCGCAATGCACTGCATGTACGTTATGCTGATGAAGCGGTTTTTATCGGGCCAGCGCCGTCCAATCAAAGTTATCTGGTGGGAGAGAAAATTATTGAGGCTTGTAAACTTACAGGTGCGCAGGCCATTCATCCGGGCTATGGTTTTTTATCCGAGAATGCTGGTTTTGCGCAACTTGTTGCCGATGCAGGTTTGATTCTGGTTGGTCCTTCGCCACAGGCGATGGAAACCATGGGTAATAAACTATCAGCAAAAGCTGCTGCATTAAAATATAACATCCCAATGGTTCCGGGAACGGAAGAAGCCATACAGGATGTAAACGAAGCTAAGCAGCGTGCCATTGAAGTGGGCTTCCCGATTTTGATCAAGGCTGCTGCCGGCGGCGGTGGTAAAGGTATGCGCATTGTAGAACAGGCTGCCGATTTTGAAGAGCAGATGCAGCTCGCGGTAAGCGAAGCAACCTCTGCCTTCGGCGATGGAGCGGTTTTTATCGAACGTTATGTTACTTCGCCACGTCACATCGAAATACAGGTATTGGGCGATACACACGGCAATATTGTTCATCTTTTTGAACGCGAATGTTCCGTGCAACGTCGTCACCAGAAAGTGGTAGAAGAGGCACCTTCTTCGGTACTTACTGAAGAAATCAGGCAGCGGATGGGTAAATGTGCTGTTGATGTAGCCCGTTCAGTAAACTATACCGGTGCCGGAACGGTTGAATTTATCTTGGATGAAAACCTCGATTTTTTCTTCCTCGAAATGAATACCCGTTTACAGGTAGAGCACCCGGTAACCGAACTGATTACAGGGTTCGATCTGGTAAAAGAGCAGATTAAAATTGCTTCAGGCGAAAAATTAAGTTTTAGTCAGGAAGATTTAGAAATTAGCGGGCACGCCATCGAACTTCGGGTTTATGCCGAAGATCCGGCCAATAATTTCCTCCCTGATATTGGTAAGCTTCAAACCTATGTAACACCGCAGGGAAACGGCGTAAGGGTGGATGATGGCTTTGAACAGGGAATGGAAATACCGATTTATTACGACCCCATGATTGCCAAACTGATTACTTATGGCAAAGATAGGGAAGAGGCCATGGAACGTATGGTGCGGGCAATTGAAGAATATGATATTACCGGGATAGAAACTACTTTAGGTTTTGGTAAGTTTGTAATGCAACACGAGGCTTTTAAAACCGGAAATTTTGATACGCATTTTGTTGCCAAATATTTTAAACCCGAAAGTTTAAAGGTACAAGACCAAACTGAAGCTTTAATTGCTGCGGTAATGGCTGCCAGGCTTTTCCAGAAAAAGGATGTGCAGGTTAGCGATACAGCAAAGCAAAATACTTCTGACTGGAGAAAGAATAGATTGAAATATTAGATAATTTTGCGTGATCGTCATTGGCAGCTGAGCTCCTCCATACCGTCATTTCGAGTGGAGTGCAACGCAGCCGAGAAATCTATCTAGAGATAGATCTCTCCATTTCGCTTCGCTCCAGTCGAGATGACGGCGATTATGTAGAGACGATGCGATATAAATAAACACCAATGTTCACAGGAATTATAGAAACCCTTGGCGAAGTTACCGCCATCAAAAACGATCATACCAACATTCATTTTACCATTTCATCGGCCATTAGCCATGAGCTAAAAATAGATCAAAGCGTTGCACACAACGGCGTGTGTTTAACAGTCGTGGCTTTAAATGATGGTACACATACGGTTACCGCGATAGATGAAACACTGAATAAAACCAATCTGGATGCATTAAAGGTAGGTAGTAAGGTAAACCTGGAGCGCTGTATGCAAATGAACGCCCGTTTAGATGGACATATTGTTCAGGGCCATGTAGACCAAACTGCAGTTTGCGTTAAACGCGAAGAATTGGACGGAAGCTGGGAATACCGTTTTAAATACGACGCATCTGCAGGGAATGTAACTGTAGAAAAAGGTTCGGCCTGTGTAAATGGCATCAGCTTAACTGTGGTAAATTCTGCTACCGACGAATTTTCTGTTTTCATTATTCCCTACACTTTCGAACATACCAATTTACAAGAAGTAAATGTAGGCGATATGGTAAACCTCGAGTTCGATATTATTGGCAAATACGTGGCACGGCTCATGAACAAATAAAATTATTTTCAAGGTATTGATTTTGTTTTAAGTGCTTGTTAGTGAGATTTTTGTTTTATTTTAGGCGTTGTTGTGACGCTTAATTTTTCATAACAGTGCAGGATAGTTGAGCGGATAATATTGCTGATTATTACTGTGAAACACAAAAAACCTAACACTAACCATTTATGAACAAAATCTCCCGTATGCCAGGTGTGCTATGTGCGCTTGCCTTACTTTTCTCAATCATTACGAATGCTGCAGCGCAGAAAGTTTCTGTAAAAGATTTAACTGTTGAGCATTTGGTAAATCCTTTTAGTATAGATAACCCCAAGCCACGTTTTAGCTGGAAGCTGGTATCTGCAATAAAAGGTACCAAACAGAATAATTACGAAATCAGACTGGGCACTACAGCTACAATCGATAATAAAGCCTTATGGAAAGCAAATGTAAGCAACGATCAATCGGTGTTGGTTACTTACGATGGTCCGCAATTATCATCCAAAACCAGGTATTACTGGCAGGTTAGGGTAAAAGATAACCATGGTAATACTTCGGCCTGGTCGCCGGTTCAATACTTTCAAACCGGCTTAAAAGCCGAAGACTGGAGCGCCAAATGGATTGCGGTTGATGGAAAAGATACTGCCCTGGCCAGCCCCATGTTCAGAAAAGAAATTAACCTGAATAAAGAGGTTCGCTCGGCAATGGCCTACATTACAGCAAAAGGCTTGTACCAGGCCGAACTCAATGGCAAGCGTATCAGTGATGCTTATTTCGCCCCCGGTTGGACGAGCTACAAAAACCACATTCAATACCAGGCTTACGAGCTGGGCAAATCACTTAAGAAAGGTGCCAACGTGATTGGTGTATCGTTAGGAGATGGCTGGTACAAAGGCCGCATTGGCTTTGGCTGGCAAAAACAATTTTATGGCGATACGCGTGCTTTATTGTTGCAATTGGAAGTAGAATATACTGATGGAAGCAAAGAAACTTTCGTTACTGATAACAGCTGGAAAAGTAACTACGGACCAATCCGTGCTGCAAATATTTATGATGGCGAAAATTACGATGCCAGATTAGAGATTGCAGGTTGGAACAATATTGGATTTAAAGAAACGGCAGACTGGAAGCCTGTGCGCACGCTCGAAAACGGCCCCGAAAAACTGGTGGGCATGAGCGGGCCACAGGTAACCAAACACGAAGAATTTAAAGCTTTAAAGATTTTTAAAACACCGCTGGGTGAAACCGTTGTTGATTTCGGGCAAAACCTGGTAGGTTGGGTGATGTTAAAAGCCAAAGGTCCTGCAGGCACTAAAATTACCATAAGTCATGCCGAAGTTTTAACCAAAGCGGGTAATTTTTATACCACCAACCTGCGCACAGCCAAACAACAAAACAATTATATTTTAAAGGGTGGTGATGAACAGGTTTTTGAGCCCCATTTCACTTTTCAGGGTTTCAGGTACGCTAAAATAGAAGGCTATCTCGGCGAGTTAAAGCTTGAGGATTTGACTGCCGTTGCGGTCTACTCTGATATGCAAACCAGCGGTAAGTTTAGTACCTCTAATCCCTTGTTAAATCAGTTGCAGCATAATATCAGTTGGGGCCAGAAAGGAAACTTTGTAGATGTACCTACCGATTGTCCGCAACGCGACGAACGCCTCGGCTGGACTGGCGATGCACAGGCTTTTGCCAATACTGCCGCTTACAACATGGATGTTTCGGGCTTTTTTACCAAATGGTTAAAAGATGTGTCGGCAGATCAGCTGCCGAGTGGGAGTGTGCCATTTGTGGTACCAAACGTACTCAATAGCACCGATGCCGGCTCGGCGGGTTGGGCAGATGTGGCTACCATAATCCCCTGGGATCTGTATGTGGTTTACGCTGATAAAGGTTTGCTCGAAACCCAGTATGGCAGCATGAAGAAATGGGTTGATTATATTTCATCAGTAGCTAAAAACAATGTGTGGAATAGTGGCTTCCACTTTGGCGACTGGTTATTTTACCGCCCTAACGATGATAATGATGGCCGTGCAGCTGTGACCGATAAGTATATGATTGCCCAAACATTTTATGCTCACTCTACACAATTGCTCATTAATGCAGCAAAAGTTTTAGGTAAAACAGATGACGTAGCTAAATACAGTGATTTACTGGCAAAGATAAAAGCAGCTTACCTGGCCGAAAATATGACTGCTAATGGTAAACTGATCTCGAATACACAAACGGCTTATGTTTTGGCTTTGCAGTTTGATATGCTTCCTGAAAACCTGCGTGCGCAGGCTGCACAACGCCTGGTTGATAACGTACGCGATTACGGTAACCACCTTACCACCGGTTTTTTGGGTACACCCTATCTTTGCCATGTATTAAGCCGTTTTGGCCACGAAAACGTGGCCTACGATTTGCTGATGCAGGAAAAATATCCTTCATGGCTTTATCCTGTTAAAATGGGTGCAACCACCATTTGGGAACGATGGGATGGTATAAAGCAAGACGGATCTTTCCAAACTGCTGATATGAATTCTTTTAACCATTACGCTTATGGCGCTATTGGCGATTGGATGTACAAAAATATTGCGGGTATTAATCCGGTGGTTGCACAGCCAGGTTACAAAGCTATTTTAATTGCCCCAAGGCCGGGAGGTAATTTAACCAGCGCATCGGCAGAGCTAGAAACAGTATATGGAACAGTAAAATCTTCGTGGACTTTAGCCGACGGTGTTTTTAAACTTGATGTGGTAGTGCCAGCCAATGCTTCGGCTACAGTGGTATTACCGAAAACCGATAAAAAGGAAGAAATCGGCTCGGGGAGCTACCATTTTGAAACTAAGTATTAATCGCTTAATATTGCAGCACGGTTAAAAAGGTAGCTGTATCATTTTTTTCTTTGTCATCCTGAGCCTGTCGAAGGACTATAGTTTAGTTGTAGGCTAAAACGTTTCGACAGGCTCAAAGTGACAGATCTAGATGATTTGCTTCCTTAACCGATGACTTAAAAAAATAAATGTACAGTAAAGAAGAATCAGCGAGGTTACGGCAACAGTTTTGGATTAGTTTCGGACAATACATGAAGCCCGTTCCCTCGGCCAGCGGATCAACCGTAAACTGGACCAACTATAAAACAGGGGTCAAAAATATCTTCTTTAAAATGGATGTTGATAAAAAAAAGGCATTTATCGGCATACAGCTTTCACATCCGGATGCTGGAATCAGGCACCTGATATTTGAGCAGTTCGAAGAATTTAAACTCATGTTCAACAATGAGGTAGGCGAAGAATGGGACTGGATTAAGGATGCAACGGATGATTTCGGCAAAACCATAAGCCTGATATCGATATCCATTACCGGCGTAAGCATTTTTAATCAACAGCACTGGCCTGAGCTTATTTCCTTTTTCAAACCCCGTATCATTGCACTCGATGAATTTTGGGATAATGTAAAACCGGTATTCGAAAGCCTGGTTTAATCGGCCAGGTTCAGCTGTGCTAAACGATCTTTAGCAAACTTAATTTCTTCCTTATCATTTGTTATGTTGGGCTTGCTTTTTAAATACAGCTTGTAATATTTCAAGGCATTGCCAGTTTGCTTTAAGCGGGTATCATAAAGTATAGCCAGTCGATAGTAAAGGGTAGGTGTGGTATCAAATTGCAAACCTTTTTTATAGGCTGTATTGGCCAGGCTAAACTGGTTGTTTTCTTCATACACCAGTCCCAGCAACGAATAATAGCTAGTTGTATTGGGCGAAATGGCCTCATCAATTGTTTTTTTAGTATAAACGGCCGCCTGCGGATAATTTTTTAGCGCCCGGTAACTCAAAGCGGTATAATATAAGGTAGCTTCGTTTTGCATGGCCATTTTCTCCAGCATTTTAAAAAGATCAATCGCTTTTTGGTATTTTTTGGTGTAATAGCAGGCTTTGGCTACATCTTTCACTACGCCGGCATCGGCACCATCTTTTAACAGTTTTTCACCAGCAGCAATTACTTCGTTGTATTTTTTCAGCTGGTTGGCTACGGGTAGTTTTTCTTTTTGCAAAATCAGATTATCCGTATCAGCTTTGCTGGCGATATCGAGCACTTCGTAAGCTTTAGCGTGATCTTGTTTTATGGAAAAAATGTTGGCAAGATCTACAGCAACATCACCCTCTGTTGGGTTAATCTTATTGGCTTTTAACAAATACAAGAGTTTAAGCGAATCGGTAGGAATGCTGTAAAGATTGGCCAGTAGTTTATAGACATTAAAGTTATTGCTGTCTATTTTTGCAATTTCGCCATAATACAAACGGGCTTTTTCGGTATTGCCCCGCCTGGTGTTAATGCTGCCTAAACTAAACAATATTGGCAGGTTTTGTGGCTGTAGCGTATAAGCTTTGCTGTAAAATTTTTCGGCTTCTACATTGTTTCCGGCCATTAGAAAGCAATAACCCAATTGGCTGAGGACTTTGATATCGCTTACGTTTTCGCCATAAACGCCTTTCAGGTATTCTGCGGCTTCGGCATAACGCTGAGTTTGGTACAAATCGAAAAGTTTTTCTTTGTCTACCACTACATTTTGACTGTAAGCCACATTAGCAAAACAGCATACGAATAACAATATTAACAGCTTTCTCATCATAAGGAATTATAAAACTAATTTATTAGTTGTTTTTGTGAATTCCAAATTTGTTTTCAAATAGGCGCAAATTTATAGTTGTCGAAATGCTTTACATGAAAACAAAACAAAGCTTAATGGGTTTATAAGGAATAGTTTAACTAAAATAAGAACCTATGAACACTTTAAAGAAGTTTGAATTAATGGAAAAGATAGTGCGTGAATTGGAAGATCTACAAAATTCTCAGCAGGCCCTTATTCAGAAAATCGGTAAAATTGAAGTAGATAACATCGAACTTGGCGATAGCCGTTTGGAAAAAGATTTACCCGATATTCACCAAAATTTAGGTGATAACTTAGATACTATTTCGGGAATTTTAGATTACTTTGCAGGTAAAACACAAACCTTTGGTGATAAAAACAATGTTGAGGCTCTAAAAGAACAGGAAGCCATAAACAATGCCACCAGCTAAATTTAATCGCATATGAAATTTTTATCTTTAACCGTTGCTTTCTTACTTGTTGGCCTGTTTGCCAGTGCGCAAGTATTACCTTCATTCCAGCTGGGCATTAAAGCTGGTGCAAATTTTTCGAAATTTGATAGTGAAAACACTTTTAACAGTGAAAACCGCGCAGGTTTTTACGGCGGGCTATGGGCCAGGGTAGGAGCTGCCGGCATTTACTTTCAACCAGAACTTTATGTTTCTGGCAAGAAAACAAATTTGGTAAGCAATTCGGGAGAGGTAAATAAAGTAACCTTTACGAGTTTAGACGTGCCTTTATTGGTAGGTACCAAATTTGGTGCTGCCGGTGTTGGTTTACGTTTAAACACCGGACCTATGTTTTCGTTAATTTTAGATGAAAACCAAAGCTTCAGCCAGGCGGCTGGAAGCGTTTTCAAGGCCGATTTTAAAAATCAGGCTGTTGCCTGGCAGTTTGGTGCTGGTTTAGACCTTAAAAAGTTAAGCCTCGATGCGCGCTACGAACTTGGCTTGTCTAAAATCAACAAATCGGGCTATCCGGGTACTAAGTTAAACTTATTTACAGTTGGCTTAGGGTATAGAATTTTGTAAGCTTAATCAATTATTCCTCAGCACGCTGAGGGTTTAAACGAAAATGGCAGGTAGATTCTCAATCTCCTGCCATTTTTATTATAGGTCTTTCTCTAACTCTACCTCCGTAAGCTCGTAAGCAAACGATCCTTTTTTCGGTACAATAGGCGTTGCCCTGCCAATGCTGAGTGCTTTAATGAACGAAGCTCCAAAATAGAAGATAAGCGACGAGTAAAACACAAAAAGCATAATTACAATAATAGAGCCGGCCGAGCCGTAAATGTTGCTGATATTGCTAAGCGGCAGCAAAATCCTTAAAATATACTTACCCGCAGTAAATAAACATCCGGTTAGTAAGCCTCCCGAAATTGCCGCACGCCAGGTAGGCCTGCCATTGGTTAAAAATCTGAATAGCATGGTAAACCAGGTAGTTACAATAATTACAAAAACAAACTGGTTAATAACCGAAGTTAGAACCAATCCGAAAGAAGGGGAGTTCGTTTTTAAGTATGCACCAATAAAAGCTTGCACACTATCGGCCAGTAAGCCAATAAAAAACAATATGCCTGCCAGCAGGATAATGATAACCGATATGGCCCGCGATTTAAGGGTGTAAATCAATCCTTTTTTATCTTTCTTGCCAATATTCCAGATTTGTTCTAACGAGTTCTTAATTACATTGAACAGGGTTGTAGCTACAAACAGAAAAAATATAAAGCTGAAGAGTGTAACATACCAGGCCTGGTCAATGCCCCTTATGTTCCTTAACGTTGTTCTGATCTGTGCAATACTCTCGTTATCTAGAATATTGGCCAGGCGCTCGAATAGATGGGTTACAAACAGCCTTCTATCGGTAAACATGCCAAATAACCTGATGAGGATAATGAGGATTGGAGGCAAGGCGAAATTGGTGAAAAAAGCAGTAGCTCCGGCTAAGCGTAGCGGATCATTTTGCTGAAATAAACTAAATGCTTTTCTTATGGTAGAGAAAAAAAACTTCAGGTCTTCTGTTATCGATGGCATCGCTACTGCTTTAAACTAAAAGGCGCGAAATTAGCAAAAATACTTTGCCGGCACCTTTTGTATCGTTAAAGTTTCTAATTTGTTTTGGTAAAAATGAGTAAGGTTTTATCGCCGTTTAACAGATAAAGCTTGTTCTCAGTTACTTTTGCATTATTTACCTGGTTTAATGCATGCAGGTAAGCACGCTCTGCCGCATCAGTTTCCTGGCAAAACATTTTGGTGCCGAAAACATTTTTTACACTGATTTTATTATCTGCAATCTCTGCTTTACCACCATAATTATTACAAAATGATTTTCCACTCAGTTTCAGGCTATCAGCAATGTTTAAGGTTGCCTTAGCAGATGTAGGGAGTACTAACCCCGGCAGTTCTGTGAGTTCCCATTTGGTATTTGAAAATTTAGCCGGATCTAATTTTTCGTTACACGAACTAAACAGAAACAGCAACAGGCCAATAAAGATTAAGTTTTTCATGTTTTTAGTTTTAATGATTCGCTTTCTTGCATCAAAAACTAAACCAATTGTTCTGCTATCGGGTTTTTCATTTCCATCCAGTGGTGTTTTATGCCCTGATAATCGAAAAGTGAAATGCGTTTCAGTCCAACTTTTTCAAGTACGTGGATCGAACCCGAATTATTGATATCGGCAATGCCGATAATTTCTGCTAGTTTCAAAGTATTAAAAGCATAATCTTTTGCTGCCATTGCCGATTCTGTGGCATATCCTTTTCCCCAGTATTTTTTGCTAAACCGATAACCTAAATCGTAGTAATTAATTCGGTTATTGGTTGTTTCGGTAATTAATTTTAAGCCGGCCCAACCTACAAAATTATTGGTTTCCTTTTCAATTGCAGCCCAGCGGCCAATGCCGTTTTCTATATATTGCCTGCGAATAAATTCGATATTGGCCTGGCTTTCTTCGATGGCGCTATAGGGTTTATTCCCCAAAT
Source organism: Pedobacter ghigonis (assembly GCF_903166585.1). Classification (GTDB taxonomy): domain Bacteria; phylum Bacteroidota; class Bacteroidia; order Sphingobacteriales; family Sphingobacteriaceae; genus Pedobacter; species Pedobacter ghigonis. Next base: position 114,534 of record NZ_CAESCM010000001.1, on the reverse strand, counting down.
AACGGTGCACTTCGGGGTCGCTATCCATTTCGAACATGCCGGCAACATCGGTAGGTAACAACTCTCTTAAAATCAATCGGTCTGTCTCGGCAAAAATTTTCATGGAGGATATAATGGCTCTAAATTTAAGCTAATGTAGAAAATCTAATTAATTCCATCTTCATAAATTGGGCCGTAAATACTCGGAACTTTATTGCCCGTAGACCGCAGGTAAATAATCACTTCGCCGCGGTGATGGTAAATGTGGTTCATTAAGAAACTGCGAACTACTTTGATACGCTCCATTGGGGGCATTACGGTTTTGCCTCTTGCTGTCATTTTCCATTCTTTGAGCATGCTTTCGTCGGTAGCCGATTCAATACTTTCTTTTGCCCGGTTAAATGCACGCTCAAATTTTGCTATTATATTTTCCATATCGTTTAAATCTACCTCATCGCGCTCATAATTATCCATATTAAATTCGCTACCATGAAAGGTGCCAGGGTACCAATCATAAATTTCGGCAATGTGCGAGGCCAGTTGCGCTGTGGTCCACGATTGTGGTGAGGGTTTATAATCTAAAATAGCATTTGGAATGGCTTTTAACAGTTTGCGGGTGCTTTCTGCCTCAAGAAGAAATTCGCCCAATAGTGATTTTACCAGCATATTTTTATTTTTTGAGAATACCGGAGCGTGTTCCTACTTAATAAATCACTTTAGATCACTTTTGTTTTAAAAAAAGGAATATTGTTGGAAGCTTTCGAGGTTGGTAAAATTTAAACTGGAGGCAGATGGTGTAAATGCTCACATAGCTAGACATGCAAGCTTATGTGAGCATTGCCTGTTTAATTAAGCCGCTTGTGCATTTAGCGGGGTGTGGGATTTTCTTTTTAAAATTAGTGCTGCAATTAACGATACCAGTATGCCTACAGGTAAAATCTCCATATAGGTAAACAATACCACCATGATCGGGTTTTTGTACAGCTGCTGGTTGTAGGCCAGTTCTTTGGCTTGTTTTGCCAGCTCTGCCGCCGATGCTCCACTATCCTTCGCTTCTTTCAGCATGTGTGCTACGTACTTATCCATAAAATCGGGTATAAATACATAATAGTCAACCAGCCAGGTTATTACGTACATGGTTGAGGCAATTAAACTGATATAAAGTCCGGTTTTAAATGCTTTGCCGAAAGTAATTAAACCATTGTTGTACTTATCGCGGTAGTTTTTTATGCCTACAAAAATAAAGGAAAATGCCACTACCATTGAAGCATAGCCAATTAGCATGCTGTGCTCAAAATTGGCGTCACTGCTGCATCTTGCCATCGAGATTACCATCAATACAGATGCGATTACGCCGGCAATTAATCCGAATACAATTACATTCTTTTTCATCTTTTTTAGTTTAAGGGTTTACACCACAAAATTGGTTCGATTATTCTTTTTGGCCCTCATACTTTAGGGTGATTTTGAAAACAGGCAGTTTTTTAATACTAAAGTACTACGCAATCAGGGAATAAGGCTTAGTCTTTTTGCCGTTTCTATGGCTTGTGTTCGGCGTTTAACTTCGAGTTTTTCGAAAAGCCGTGCATTGTGTGTTTTTATGGTATTTAGCGAAACAAATAATTTTACGGCAATTTCCTGATTGCTTAGCCCTGCCGACATGAGTTGCAAAACCTCCAGTTCCCTTTTGCTGATATTTAGTTTACTAAGTTCTTTTTCGTTTAACACAAAGGTTTGAGGCTTTTCGGTAAAAACTTCTTTCTCGATCAGGATGGTTTTAGGTTTGCTTAGTTTTAGTGCCAGCCAAATCCCAAGGGCGGTAAAAAGGACTGCTATTACGCCTGCATAAATTTCGAAGGCATGGTTAATGATTATGAAACGAAGTTCGAGCCATTTGAGCAAAAAAAGCAATGCCGCCAGAAAAACGCCGTATAGGATGGTGCTTTTATTTTTAGTTAAAAAGTTGACAGCGTTTGGCATGGGAATGAATCTTCAGATCAAAAATAAGAAATTACCCCGGAAGTTAGCATATCAGGGTTGAACGCATTGAAAGCCACATAATTAATCGTTAATTTTTAGTTAAAGTGGTAATTTTCTGGTGACTTTAATAAATTAAACGCCCGAAAGGTTTTAAATTCGCGAAAAACAAATAAATAGCTATATCTATGAAAATTACGCTTTATGCACTCTTTCTTTCCGTTGTCCTGTTTGGCTGTAAGACCGAAAATCCGGAAAAAATTTACAAAGCAAGATCAATTACCGCCAACGATGATTTCAATGTTTTTCCTGAATCGAAGAAAAATATACTCAGTATTGTAAAAACCGATTCGGGCGCTTTAGCTTATGCAGATCGTTTTGCCATTCGTTATAAAGATACCACCATTAACATTGATGATGCACCAAATCCTGCCACAAAGAAATTTCTGGATGCCATCTACATCAATACGCAGAAAACTGCTGTTTTGGTACAGGTAGCTAACGAAAAGGGCAGAAAAGCTCCTTTTTATATTATTGCCGTAAATAATGGTAAGACTGAAGTGGTAAGCTTAAACAAGCCGTCAAATGGAGCCAATGATAAAAAAAATACAGTTGGTGCTGAGGCGATTAAACTGACCAGTTTGCTAATCAATAACGATTATTTTATCAATACAGTTAACTCGAAGGTTTACGAGGTTAAGCGCCAAAATGAAGCAGAACGGATTCAGGGTAGGTTTTTTATGTACTCAAGAGATAAAAGAACGCTTGTTTTTTTAGTTAAAAGCACCTTGTATCAGGTTAATGTGGCTACCGGCGAAACTTTTATACAACCGCTACCAGAGGGGCTTATCAACGAACCTGATACCTTAATACGTACTGTACAAAGTGATTATAGCTGGGTGCCAAGCGCTAAAGGAACACTGTTTTTAAAGAAAAATGCTGATGATAACCGCATTGTAGATATTAAAGAGTTTAAGCATTAACATTAATGCCGTAATCTTATTGAAAAGCAGCTATAATTTTATTGTAGCTGCTTTTTTGCTTACAGTGGTTTGGCTATATCAGGACTTGGCAGGCAGGGAGGAAAGATCCATCGTCCTAAAAGTTAAGTTTACCCTTGGTCGTGTAATCTTTTTGGTTGGTGGGAGCCGGTGAAGCCAGTTGGTTTGTGTTTCATCTTTCATTACCAGCAAACTGCCATGTTCTAAAAACAAGGTAATAGTTTCTTTGCTTTGTTTGTGTTTAAAAAGAAAGCGCCTTTCTGCACCAAAACTTAATGAAGCTATGGCCGAATCTTTAGCTAAAGCTTTTTCATCATCACTGTGGTAGGCCATACCTTCCTCGCCATTGTGATAAAGGTTAAGCAGACATGAATTATAGTTATGACCGGTTTGTGTTTCGGCAAGTGTTTTTAATTCCAGCAATTCCGGTGTCCATGGCAGAGCCAGCTTAGAGCGATTAGAATAGGTGTAGGAATAAGCTTCATTGCCATACCAGGCCACTTTTCTTTTGGTTATAATGTGCTTGCCCATGATAAAGGCTTCGTCGTTTTTCCATTCGATGGTGTTCATCAATACATCGAAGTAATGATCGGCCGCTTTCAGGCTAAATAATTTGCCATAATAATTTACCGTTCCACCGTAAGGAAGCAGGTTTTGGTTAACGTTGAGTTCAGGGCTGAATAAATCCATCATTGATTATTTAAACTGTATATCCATTTTTGCGGCTTCCCAACCAATCATTGCAGTTTTTCTGTTCAGCCCCCAGTGGTAACCGCCCAAAGCGCCGCTCGATTGGATTACCCGGTGACAGGGGATAAGGAAAGCAACCGGATTATCGCCAATGGCAGTTCCAACAGCTCTCGATGCATTGGGGTTTTGTAATTGTTTGGCCAGATTGCCATAAGTAGCCAGTTTTCCCATAGGGATTTTTAACAAAGCTTCCCAAACTTTTAACTGAAATTCCGTTCCTTTTAAATGCAGTTTAACCTGATTGAGTTTACTCCAATCGTGACTGAAAATATATAAAGCGTTTTGCTGCTGCATATCGAACATCTGCTGGTAATTTGCTGCAGGAAACTGGTTTTGCAAATTGACCAAAGCAGCCGATTGATCGTCGTAAAAGGCCATGTAACAGATGCCTTTTGGCGTAGCTGCAACAATGATATTCCCAAAAGGGCTTTCGGCAAAACTGTAGTTGATTTGCAGGTTTTCGCCGCCGTTTTTGTATTCACCAGGTGTCATACCTTCAATATTTACAAACAGATCGTGCAATCGGCTGGTTCCAGATAAACCTGTTTCTAAAGCGGTATTAAATAAACTCTGGTTATCTTTAAGCATTTCTTTGGCATGGCCAATGCTAATGTATTGTAAAAAACGTTTTGGGCTAGTGCCAGCCCACTCGCTAAATAGGCGCTGAAAATGGAAAGGGCTTAAATTTACATTTTCAGCAATTTCTTCTAAACTGGGCTGATTTTTATAATTGGCCTTAATGTAATCTATGGCTTCTGCGATCCGGTTGAAATTGATTTCCTCTTGTGCTTTCATGGTGCTCAATAATTTATGCCCAAAAGTAGTTTGGAATGAAACGGTAAACTACCCGAAACTTGCTAAGTTTAATTTATGACCGTAACAAAGATGGCTCTTTCTTTTTAATTACATCAGTTGTTATGCCAGCGAAATTTAGGTGGATAAAAGTTTTTTGACCAAAGAAATAACCAGAGGTTGATTTGTAATAAGCAAAAAATATTCTGTTTGCCATTGTTGTGTTTTTGCAGCCTGCTTACTGCCTGCTATATCCCATGGCGGATAAACACGGATGCCTCTTTTGCCCATTATCCCGTTATGTGTTACTATTTTCTGTTGTATCAATTTTGCTTTTGGAAAAATAAACTGTCCTTGCAGATCTCCTTTTTCAACTGAAATTACAAGCAGATCGAAATCATCGAAGGCATCAAAGGGTGCAGTAGTTCCACTTTCATTCCTTTTCCAGATACTTACAAACTGCCCAGTTTTTGTCGGGGTAATTTTAGCTTCACGGTATTTAACCTTTAGCTGGTTTAAGTTGAAAGTAGCGGCACAATATTCCTGGCTCTCTGCTTCCAGGCAATACTTTCTGATTTGATAATCTAGCGGATGATAAACCTTTTCCATTGCAGATAACAGTGCAGGAGGGAGGTTTGTTGAAATTTCCTTTACAGGCATAGTAAATCGTTATGGCAGATTTTTTTATTGTTCTTCAATAATTGATTCGCCGTTTGAATAATCGCCAGAGGTCCATTTCCATGTTTCATATAGCCTGATTTTGCCATTGGGCAGGTATTCAGGTTTAGAATTGCAGATTCCTGTCATTAATGTGCCTGCATCGTTTATTTGGTGATAGCGCATATCAATATTTCCGTTTTCATCAACCAAACCAATTAAATGGCCATACTTAATTTTTCCACCGGCATATTCGGCAGTAAGCAAATTGCCCACCTGTTTATATTTAAAAGTAGTTTCATCCGATGTTTCGCCGTTCTCTGTATTGCTAACCGGTTTGAAAGTTTTATCGTTGTAATTTAACATAGGGTATAAAACTAGCAATCTCTTTTGCAATAAAGAAATCTTCAATACATCAGGCCAGCCAGAGTTTTTCTTCCCTTTTTAGTTTGGCTGTACACGAAGCATATAAAAATGCTGCAGGAGAAGATGTTAAAAATACCAATTGGTTTACTTTAACTTTTTGGAATGCGAAAGCTGATCTTGCAGAAGAGCAGATTAAGAAAGGTACAGGTTTATCAGTGTGTGGCCGTTTGCAAGTAAGAGGTTACGATGCTAAAGATGGATCGAAACGTTACGGTACAGATATCATTGTAACTGAAATGGCAATTAAAGACACAGGTGCAAAAACTGCATTTTAATGATGACGTTTGCTATAGCATCATGTAGGTAATACATGATGCTATTTTATTATAGCTTTACGGATAGACCAGTGTAAAAATTAATACCTGCTGCAGGGTTAAAATATCTTCCGTTTGCAGCGTTTAAATCGTTGCCCAAACTATAATTTACATTCAGAAGGTTGTTCACTCCGCCAAACAATTCGAAATGGGTTTTAGCTATTTTTAAGCTTCTGATACCTGCTTTGGCTTCAACCAGATGATACCGTTTTGCAAATACAGTATTGGCATCATTTAATGGAATAGTTGAGGTGTAGTTATGCTGTACAAAGAGGTAAAATTCTTTTGGAAAATTAAATTCGAGACTGTTTACTAAAATATGCGCCGGTACACCTGTTAGTTTATTGCCGCTGTAAACCGAAGTGCCGTTGATAAAATTTTCAAACCTGAAATGGCTGAAGGTGTAATTGCTTCTCAATTGTAAACCGCTTAAGAAAGAACGCTGGTTTTTGATAATCCAGACGGCTGTTTCGAGTTCAAGCCCCTGTTGTTTAGTGCCGCCCGCATTAATAAAGTATTCTGCGTCGTTCTGGTTAAGCCTACGTACAATTGCATCTTGTAAACGATAACTGAAAATATTGCCATTGACATAAATACGGTTGTTTTTTGTTTTGTAACGTAAGCCTAGCTCATAGTTCCAACCTCTTTCGGCCTGCAAGTCGTTATTGATGTTATTGTCTGAGGAGCGTACTTCGGCAATAGTTGGTGGCGAATAGCCCTTACTCACAGAAGCTCTTGCTGAAAGGTTTTGGCTGATTAAATAAGATAATGCCACTTTAGGCATAAACTGTGGGTCAAATTTTCGGCTTTTAGCAGCAATAACTACAGGGAAATAACTTTCGTAATCGTAATTGAAGAAATTTAAACTGGAAGCAAGCTCAACTAATAATTTATTGTTGAGGTCGAAATTTAAGCGCAGGTAAGCAAAATTCTGCCTGGCTTTTAAACGATCGGAAGCTTGCATAGCTGCAGGTTCTCCCGCATTGTTGTTAAAATTTTTGATCTGGCTTTTTGTTCCCGAACTTTCTAACCCAATTTGTGCGCCAAATTTGAAATGCTCTTCTATCTTATCGTAAGCTAAAAAGGTTCTTAGTCCAAGGGTGCTTTCGTAACGTTGCTCATAATTGGTAATAAAGGGGTTTTTAAAATCTGTATAACTGGTAAATAATGCAATTACATGTTTAAAACCTGGTGTAATCTGGTAAGCATTAGAAAGACCTCCAAAAACTGTTTTGTTAAAAATGGCTGCATGTTGTGTAATGGCACCAGGCAGGGCGGGGGTTGCCGGCCTTGCCAGTTTAGGATCCTGTTCCAATTGCACAGCAGTTAAGCCTCCGGGTGTTTCGTAATTAAGGTCGCTGTAAAAAATAAATGCTTTTAAACTACCAAAAGGGTTGTAATTCCACTGCTGCTGCGTTTGGATATACTTGCGGTTTAGCGCACTATTCTGGCGGAAACCGCTGCTTTTTTGATAGCCTTCGCTAATACTAAAACTGTAATTTTTAAACTGATGCTGAATGGCTGCTGTTTGGTGGAAAAGGCCGTAAGATCCTGCTTGCACAGCTGCGTTGATTTCGTTGTGGTTAGTGTTTGGAGGAGTAATGAGCATAGCTCCGCCTGTATTTGCGCCAAACAGACTGGCCTCCGGACCTTTGTAGATTTCCAAATTACCTATTGCAGCCATGTCGAGTGCATTTAAATAGGTATTGCCACCTGCATCGGTTAAAGGAAAATCGTCTACATAAATTTTGATGTTGCGAATCCCAAATGGTGAGCGAAGTAAACTTCCGCGCAGCGATAGGCGGTAACTACCCGGCGACCGTTCTTCCATGCGTACACCTGTAACTGTATTTAAGGTGCTAACCAGCGAATTGCCAGGCTGGTTTTTAATCAGGGAGCTATCAACCAGGCTTACAGCCGATACAGATCGTAGCAAGGGTTGGTGGTTGTAATACCCTTTAATGGTAACTTCTTCTAATTTTTTGGTTGAATCGGGTTTTAGGGTTTGCGCAAGGCTGGTAAAAGAAATTAAGCTTAGCAATAAGATAAGGTTCGGTTTCAATGGGATCGGTGCTTGAAGGTTTAGCCACAGACTGGCAGATAAATTTACAGCATATTCTGCTAACCTGTGGCTATTTTGTAAACTATTTTGCTGCAACTTTCCAGATGATTCCACTTACATCGTCGGCTACGAGCAAGGCACCGTCAGGTGTTAATGTAACGCCTACCGGACGTCCGTAAACTTCCGCCTTTTCGGTATTTGCCACAAAACCAGTTAAAAAGTCTTCTGGTTTTCCGTTAGGTTTACCCGCTTTAAATGGTACAAAAGCAACTTTGTAGCCCGATATGTTTGATCTGTTCCACGAGCCATGCTGTCCAATAAATGCGCCACCCTGATATTTAACAGGGAATTTAGTGGCTTTGTAAAAGGCTAATCCTAAAGAAGCGGTATGTGCGCCAACAGCCACATCGGGGGCAATTGCTTTTTTTACCATTTCAGGATTTTTTCCTTTTAAACGGGGATCTTCATTCTGGCCGAAGTAAGCAAAAGGCCATCCGTAAAACGCACCTGGTTTAACGCTGGTAATGTAATCGGGAACTAAATCATCTCCTAAACCGTCGCGCTCGTTAACTGCTGTCCATAAAGTGTTGGTAGTTGGCTCCCAATCTACACCTACAGGGTTACGCAGACCGCTTGCATAAATTTTTTCGCCTGTTCCATCTAAATTAACTTCTAAAATGTTGGCTCTGCGGACTTCATTTTCGAGGCCATTTTCGCCAACATTACTGCCCGATCCTACAGTAATGTAAATTTTGCTTTTATCGGCATTGGTAGTCAGATTTCGTGTCCAGTGGTTATTGTAGCCTCCTGCTGGCAGGCTTAATATTTTTTTGCCGGTTGCCGTTATTTTGGTATCACCTGTTTTATAGGGATATTGCCATAAGCCATCCGTATTGGCAACGTAAAACGACTGCCCGATAATGAGCATGCCATAGGGTTGGCTAAGCCCGCTTAAAAAAGTAGTAATACTTTCAGCTTTCCCATCATGGTCTGCATCGCGGTAAAGTAAAATGGTGTTGGCACTTTTTCCGGGAACTTCCGATTTAGCCTTACCTGTTACTGCATTGGCAACTGCTTCAACTGTACTTCTCTCTGAGTTGGAAAGCGCCACCAGCACATCGCCATTTGGGGCAATGTAGGTATTGCGTGGACTTTTAATATTAGATGCAAATTTTGTAACCACAAATCCTTCCGGTGCAAGTGGGGTTTTGCCTTCCGGCCAGTCAATTACCTTACTAAACTTGGTTTTGGAAGCTGTAGTATCTGGCGCAGGCAATTCTAAAGTTCCATTTTGGGTTGTTACTGCACTGTCTGCCTCTTTTTGCTGTGTTTTGGATGAGTTCGACTGGCAGCCACAAACAACAATTGTGCATAGTGTTGCAGCATAGAAAATCTTATTTTTCATTTTAACTGGTTTTGGTAAAGCAATTGTTTTCAGGGAAATAACATCGAAAACAGGCAGAAGTTTTTAACAAACCGATATAAATAAATAAAGGAAAGCATCGTAAGATACCTTCCTTGGAGAGCGTATTTATAATTATTAGATATGGTTTGTACGGATTAACTGATCTGTTTACTACATGCTATTGATCAAAATGGCTTATCTGATTGGCTATTTTGGTCCGTAAACGATTAGTTAAAACTAAATTATGGCTTATAAACCAAACATTTAGTTAATGAAATGTTAAAATGTTTTCTTTGCGTTAAATAATTGAAACCTGCCAGATTATTTTACCAGATTTTCGAGTAATTTTTTCTCTATGTCTTTGTTGTTCAGTAATAAGGCCGAAAACTGCGGGTCGGATTTTACCAAAAGAAATTTTCCGGTAGGGAGGATAATAGCCGAGGTACCACAGGTAGTTACCTCTTTAAAAAACATCTTTTTTAGAAAGCCAGAATCAGTTTCTATTTCCATTCCTTTCGATTTTACCTGGCTAAAGTTTTCGCCAACCTGGCGGTATTGGTATATGGCAACTTTTGGCCGGGCCTGTGCCTTTTCTATTATATTCTTTTGAAAGGTCCACCTAACATTGTTCAAAAATTCGGCATTCTGGTAACTTAAATCTCTCCAGCAACCATCGTTATTAAAATCATACTTAATGATAATGGTGTCTTTTAGGGCAACGCGTTGGTTTTCTTTTAGATAAAGATGTAAAGAATCTACCTGGGCATCGGTTAACGATCCGGCTTCGTAACGTTTACTTTCATCGACATACAGTTTGGGGGAACAGCTGTATAAAAGCATTATTAATATCGGAAATAAAAGCAGTAGTGATTTTAAGGTTTTCATCTTTTAATTGTTTAAGTCTAACCGATTGTTTTTACTGATATTGGAGGCGGTAAAATTTATGGGCATCATCAATTGTTAGTGGATTGTTGCTAAACCATTTTAAAAAGTTGTTCCAGTTAGAACTATTTGCAAGCCGCCACTTACTAAAAGCTATTTCATCTCCCTTCATTAAGATCCAATAGTTGTAAGGTTCTAAAAAGTCTTGACCAACTAGTTTCTGTTGATAATCGAATAAAATATTCGGATATTTTTTATCATTACCTGCTCCTAAAAAGGCATTGAGAAATTTTGTACGGATCTCGTTCATTGCGTTTAACGTAATTTCTTTTTGTCCGGCTACCGCAATTGAAAGATCCAATTCATAAACCATACTAAAAGGTACTTTAAATTTCTTTGGATCTTTAATTGCATCAATGGAAACATTATGGTTTTTGGCAAAAGATATCCTGATTGAATCTCCCTTGATATGAATTTCGTTTTTGTAAGTATCGAAAAGGAGCTTACTGATTTCGGCAGTACGTTTAGAGTTTCTTTCTAGGTTCATGAAGATTTCGCCATATAACATTCCCCATATTTTATCACTCGAACTGAGGTAAACTTTCGATGCACGATAGTAATTTGAAGAAAAGGTTGGCTCCATTTCTATCCCTTTTTCATAATACTTCAACGCATTGTTAAAATCTTGTCTATTCAGTGCTATATTTCCTAATTCTACATAGATTTTTCCTGATTTGGGAAATTTTTTGAGGCCTCTTTCGTAGGTTTCTATTGCTTTCTCAGGCTTGCCCATGTAATCGTAAGCATTGCCAAGTGCCTGGAAAACCAAATCATACACGGCCTTATGTTCAGTAAGTTTTTCTAAAATTTCAGCTGCTTTTGGGTACTCTTTTTTTGCAGTATAGGAATAGGCGATTTCATAGGTATAAGCAATATTTTCCGGATCTAGTTTCTGCGATTCTTCCAATAACTTAATGGCTTCATCGTATTTTCCTTCCTCATCTTCGAGTTTGAATGCTTCTTTTGCTTTGGCTTTTGCCAGTGCTTTATCTTCGTTGCTTTGTGCAAATGCAGTTTGATTAGAAAAGAGTAGTAAGATGGCGATTAATTTAGAGATTGTTTTCATTTGATTAGCGTTTTTGGTACTACCTCAAGATGCAAAGTATTGCCTGAATCCATAGATAGTAGCATAAAAATATAACTAAAATGTTAAGTGCAGGCTGTTAGATGAAATTTTTATGTAAATATGTGTTAGCCATCTGAGATTTTGGCTTTTTCTTCATTAAATTCTTTTTGTGAGAAAATCGTCGCCTCAAGCTTTTAGGCTTGATTGAGAGGTGGTAAAGAGCTATAATTATAGAGGAGTAAATAAAAAATCTTCTCCTATGAAATAACTTTCACCAAATGCAAGGAGTTTTAATTTATGGTCAGGTTTTGTTGAGCCTCCTACAAAGTTTGATTTGATATCATGTTTACTAAGACATGGCTGATACTTTTCTAAAATACGCTTCGGACCACGCGCAAACATCCCTGATCCATCTTTACACAATTTAAAAATATCCATAGCCGGATTTATTCCATAAGTAAACGAAAAGTCTTCAGGGTAGGTTTTTAAATGTGACCTGTAGAGGTCTAGCAAAAGTTTCTCGGGACTTTTTGCTTTACCATTATAATACAGATCCACATGGGCATCTGTTAATTCATAAAGTAAAAAGTGATCGGAATAAAAAGAAAAATAAGTTGTCCAGTTTCTTGAAAAATTTTCGGCAGCAATATTTATAATCTTTAATTCCCATATCTGCTTTATTTCTCTGTTGGAATCCGGATAGAGACTAAAAGTAACAACGAGGTCTTTGTTCTGGTAAGCTAAGGATGAGATAACCATACCGCCATCTTCAATGTAATCATCGCTTGCAAGAATTTTTTCTAATTTCTCATGAACTTTATATCTAATCGTTTTCAAAGCGGCTTATGTAATTTTAGGTTGTGTTGAAACGAAGATAAAAATAATGTAACTATATTTTTATTATGGGTTCACTTCCTATGGTCATAAATAACAATACGGTGTTCCTTAATTCAGCTGATTATTTTATCTTTAGGCGATTTTAAAAAGATTGGTGTACAAATCTGTAAAACCAGTCGGATATTTAACCTTAATAAGCAAAATCAATATAAACATGTCAAATACATCAAAAATTATCTACACCAAAACCGATGAGGCGCCAATGTTGGCAACCTACTCACTTTTACCTATCGTACAAGCTTTTACCGCATCAGCAGGTATTGATGTAGAAACCAGAGATATTTCTTTAGCAGGAAGAATTTTGGCGAACTTTCCTGAGTATTTAAAAGACGACCAAAAAATTGGTGATGCTTTAGCAGAGCTTGGTGCATTGGCAACCACTCCGGAAGCAAATATTATTAAATTACCGAATATTTCGGCCTCTATCCCACAATTAGTAGGTGCTATTACCGAGTTACAGGCACAAGGTTTTGCCTTGCCAAACTACCCTGATAATGCACAGAGCGAAGAAGAAAAAGCAATTAAAGCTAAATATGCAAAAGTCTTAGGTTCGGCCGTTAACCCGGTTTTACGCGAGGGTAACTCTGATCGCAGAGCACCTAAAGCAGTTAAAAACTATGCAAAACAAAACCCACACTCAATGGGTAAGTGGTCGGCCGATTCTAAAACAAGAGTTGCCAGCATGACTGAAGGCGATTTTTACGGTTCAGAAAAATCGGTAACAATCGAAGCTGCCAGCCAGTTTAAAATTGAGTTTGTAGGCGCTGATGGCGCGGTTACCGAATTAAAAGGTTTATCGCCGTTAAAAGCAGGTGAAGTGATTGATAGCTCTGCTTTGAGCTTATCGGCATTGAAAGCTTTTGTAGCGAAAGAAATCGCTGAGGCTAAAGCTGCCGGTGTGTTATTATCGGCCCACTTGAAGGCAACCATGATGAAGGTTTCTGACCCAATTATTTTTGGTGCCATTGTTGAAGTTTACTTCGCCGATGTTTTTGCTAAATATGCCGATTTATTTAAAGAACTTAACGTTGATACCCGCAATGGTTTAGGCGATGTTTATGCGAAAATCGCAGGTAATCCTAAACAAGCGGAAGTAGAAGCAGCATTGGCACAAGCCATTGAAAATGGCCCAGCTTTAGCGATGGTAAACTCTGATAAAGGAATTACCAACCTGCACGTGCCAAGTGATGTAATTGTGGATGCTTCGATGCCAGCCATGATCCGTACTTCGGGCCAGATGTGGAATAAAGAAGGTAAATCGCAAGATACCATTGCATTAATTCCAGATCGTTGTTATGCAGGTGTTTACACGGCTACAATTGATGACTGTAAAGCACACGGTGCTTTTGATGTAACCACCATGGGTTCGGTACCTAATGTGGGTTTAATGGCACAAAAAGCAGAGGAATACGGATCGCACGATAAAACTTTTCAGGCTACGGCAAGCGGAACTATCCGTGTAACCGATGCCGATGGCAAAGTATACTTCGATCAGCAAGTAGAAAAAGGCGATATCTTCCGCATGTGCCAGACTAAAGATGCGCCAATTCAGGACTGGGTTAAATTAGCCGTTACCAGGGCCCGTTTATCTGAAACACCAGCTGTTTTCTGGTTAGATGAAAAAAGAGCACACGATAGAGAGATTATTGCTAAAGTAAATACCTATTTAAAAAATTACGATACAACTGGTTTGGATATCCGCATTTTAGCACCGGTTGAGGCTACTAAATTTACTTTAGAACGTATCCGCAAAGGTGAAGATACCATTTCGGTTACCGGTAACGTATTGCGTGATTATTTGACCGATCTTTTCCCGATTTTAGAACTGGGTACATCAGCTAAAATGCTTTCAATTGTGCCATTAATGAACGGTGGTGGTTTATTCGAAACCGGTGCTGGTGGTTCTGCCCCTAAACACATTGAGCAGTTTATTGAAGAAGGTTACCTGCGTTGGGATTCGTTAGGTGAATTTTTAGCCCTTCAGGCTTCTTTAGAGCATTTGTCGCAAACACAAAACAATGCAAAAGCACAAGTGCTAGCCGATGCTTTGGACGAAGCAAATGCTAAATTCCTGGCTACTGATAAGTCACCTGGTAGAAAATTAGGTACCATTGATAACCGTGGTTCTCACTTCTATTTGGCTTTATATTGGGCTGAGGCTTTAGCTGCACAAACTAAAGATGCAGATTTGCAAGCCAGATTTGCACCATTGGCAAAAGCTTTAACTGAAAACGAAGCTAAAATCAACGAAGAGTTGATCGGCTCGCAAGGCAAACCACAAAACATTGGCGGTTACTATAACCCTAATGATGAACTGGCCAGTAAAGCCATGCGTCCTAGCGAAACATTAAATGCTGCTTTAGCGTCGCTATAAGCATTATTAATATTAAGAAGAAGCGCCCCGATATTATTATTGGGGCGCTTTTGTTTTCAAGGGGTTATAATAAAGTACCTCTTTTTGTCCAAATAATTTCAAATATTGTGAAGGCATTAACAAACCTTATTCCTATCATTTTGTTATATTCATATTAAAATTATAGGAGACCCATCACATGGCAAATAATAAACCTTCACGCGATAAACTGCAAAGTACTACCGAGCATGGTGGAATTAACAGGGAGAACTTATCATACAACGAAAGCAAGCAGAGTTATGAGCTTGATGTAAAAGGTACAGATGAAGATTACGATCACCCAATGGGTTATGAAACAGTAGCGGCCGGTGCCCGCGACGATGATTCTACCTACGATGAAGCCAATCCTTATGTAGGTGATGAATATGCACGCGATGAAGAAATTGCCAATGATGATCTGGAAGAGCTGGGAATGCATGTAGATGAAGGACAAAGTGTAAAGCTAAGTCCGGAAGATAAAATTCTTGGCCGTACTCCTGAAGATAGCCGCGATGATTTAGATGAGGAAGGTTATCCGGTTAACGATATGCCCCAAAAATAGTCAATAGCACACCGTCGTGAAGATGGTGATTTGACGAAACAATCATATAAATGGAAAAGCAGGGTTACATGCGGTGTAGTCCTGCTTTTTGTTTTATGCCTTAATTTAAATTGCTGTTTTATGGATTGATATCCAGGTTAAATCTCCTGCGTAACTCATCCAGTTTCGGATTTTTATTGACCAGGTAATCGTATTTTTCGCGGTTGCCATACAGTCTGTTTTCCAGTTTGCGTTCCACTTGTTTGTAGGTTACCAAAACTCCAAAATTTCTAAGCTCGTTTCTTAAGTAATTTAAAAGTTCAACAGATTCCTGCTGGATCAGGTGCTCCTGAGTTTTACTTTCTACCGATATTTCGATTAGCTCGGGCTTTAAAAGTACCGGTGCAAAATTATTCAGAATAGTAAACAGGTTAATTTTATCGGCAGCTTTAAGAATCTGAATGTAATTGTTCCATACTTCAAGCAAACGATCGTAGCTAAATATTTCCCGTGCTTCGCCGGTTATCGCTTTTGGTTTACCATCATCGTCTGCATCCACATTCCGTTCAAAATCGTTTAAAGAGGGGATTAAGGTACCTGTTGTTTTTTTTGGTATATTAATGCTGATGGAGGTGGCAGTAGGCATGCTTGCAGGCCTTGGCGCTTCGCTGGGTTTATTTAAAGGTATGCTTACTGGAACTTCAGCCTTAGGGATATTTACTTTTGCCGGAGCAGTATTCTCACTTACAGTTTTCGGCTGTATGTTTTCTGCTTGTACCGCTTTTTCGGCTACGACATTAGTTTTTTTTTTATCCTGATCTTGGTCAGTTGCTGTGTTACTAGGGCTTAAGGGTTGTTGTGCTAAATTGACGACCGACCGGATATGGCACATTTTAATCAATGCCAGCTCTACCTGTAAACGTTGGTTTTTTGAGTTTTTATAATTTAAATCGCAGGTATTGGCCAGATTTAAAGCTGTTAACAGAAATGACAATTCTGTTTGCCTGCACTGATCTAAGTATTTTTGTTTGATGTTTTCGCTAACCTCTAAAAGTTTAATGGTAGCATTATCTTTACCCACCAGCAAATTGCGGAAATGACTTGCTAAACCGTTAATAAAGTTATTGCCATCAAAACCATTGTTCAGTATTTCATCAAACAAGAGCAGCGTTTGGCTAACTTCGGCAGCGGTTAAAAAAGAGGTAAGTTTAAAAAAGTAATCGTAATCTAAAATGTTAAGGTTGTCGATTACCGCTTTATAGGTAATGTTCTTATTGGCATAACTGGCAATCTGATCGAACATCGAAAGGGCATCGCGTAAACCACCATCAGCCTTTTGTGCAATAATATGCAAACCATCACTTTCAAAAGCAATGTTTTCGCGATTGGCAATGGTTGAGAGGTGATTGGCGATATCTTCTACCTGGATCCGGTTAAAATCGAAAATCTGGCAACGCGATAAAATAGTTGGCAGGATTTTGTGTTTCTCGGTAGTAGCCAGAATAAAAATAGCATACGAAGGCGGTTCCTCCAAAGTTTTCAGAAAGGCATTAAATGCACTTTGTGATAACATGTGAACCTCATCAATGATATAAATCTTATATTTTCCGGCTTGTGGAGGTATGCGTACCTGCTCAATTAAACTACGGATATCATCAACCGAGTTGTTTGATGCCGCATCGAGCTCGTGCACATTAAAAGAATGTCCGTTCTGGAACGAGAGACAGTTGTCGCAAGTACCACAGGCTTCCATTTCTGCTGTAGGGTTGGTACAGTTAATGGTTTTGGCGAGAATACGCGCACAGGTGGTTTTACCCACACCACGCGGACCGCAAAATAAAAATGCCTGTGCAAGCTGGTTATTTTTGATGGCGTTTTTTAAGGTACCTGTAATATGCTGCTGACCAACTACGGTTTCGAACGTAGCTGGGCGGTATTTACGGGCAGAAACAATAAAATTTTCCATCGGCACGAAAATAGGAATTTTTTACGAGTTGAAATGTGGGCTGACTGGAATGTGGAAAAGTTATAAAATGTAAGATTGGAATGAACCGAAAGCCTAATGGTGAAATTAAACTGTTATTGGTGATAGTTATAAAACAGTTTATAGCTTTCTTCGAATGAGGCAAAACTGCCAAAAACCTGCGCTATAGCTTTGTCAGTATCATAGCCCTGGTTGGTAAGCCTGATGATTTTTTTTAAAATCTCGGTCCTTTTACCTTTAACAAAAAAATAAATAATACTGTAGGCGGTGTTGTAATTATCGCGAACCTCGTGCCCGTAAAATGAACCTCCATAAATATTGAAGAACTTTTTTAACCGCTCGCTGTCTTTTAAATCTATACCAGCTTTTATGCTTTTAATACGCATGCTCTGTGGATAAGCATATAAATTGCCTTCGCTGTCAAAATCGAGCGTTTCGAAAAACTCGGCAAGTCCTTCGTTTAACCACCTGGGCGATTGTTTAAAATTAAACTCAAAAATACTGTGGCTGGCTTCGTGCAGGGCAACCGATATAAAGTCACGATTCTTGTAAACAAAGGCCTCATTAATGGCATCAATATAAAAACCATCGCTGCTGGCCGGTACATTGTACTTTTTCTGTTCTAAGCGGTAATCTTTATTCTTTCCATAGAGGTTTATTTTGACCGGTGCGGTAGTGTTCTCGTGGGTTTCGAAAATTTCGTTGCAAAACATGCGCTCGTAGGCAATCAGCTTCTCAATCTTTTTCTGCTCGGTATCGCTTATTTTGCAGTTTACAGCATTAATCTCTACATATTGGGCGAATGAGGTGAGACTAATCAAATTGGCCAATAAAAATAGAAAGCGTTTTTTCATGTTGCAATATACCTTCTTTAAACAGTGTTTTGGATTTATTTCATAATCGCTTTCAGTTCATTCCTATACTCAGAAGCACTTTTACCTGTAAATTCTTTAAACAGCTTATTGAAGTGACTAAAATTATTGAAACCACTTTCGTAGGCAATGTTGGCAATACTTACCGGCTTTTCGGCCAATAACTTCGAAGCGTGCACCACGCGGTACTCGTTTACGAAATGCGTAAAGGTTTTTTTGGTTATCTTTTTAAAATAGCGGCAAAATGACGGAACCGTCATGCTCGACATTTCTGCAATATCATGCAAACTGATGGGCTCCTGAAAATGATCTTTCACAAAGTTGAAGATCATGTTAATGCGGTCGTTATCCTGCACCTGCATTTCCATCGAAAAGCCGCGGGCATTTAAAATTTTATAATCTTTTGCGTTTTCGAGTACTTTTAGTACATATAATAAAGATAACAAGCGCTCAAAAGGATGCTGATCATCCATCATTTCTATTTTATCGCCTACAAGAGCCTTGGTTTCATTACCAAATGCAATGCCGCCCTTTGCCTTATCAAATAATTCCTGAATGCCTTTAGTTTCCTGCAGGGCTAAAAAACCGGTGCCCAGAAAATCGGGCTTCATCTGGATTACGGTTTCATTTTTATTACCCGTATTGGTATCGGTAAAACCACAATGAGGCAAATTACTCCCAATCAAAATCAAATCACCTTCGGTGTAGTAAGACACGTGACTGCCGATTTGCCTTTTGCCCGTACCACCGTTTACAAAAACCATTTCTATTTCGGGGTGGTAGTGCCACAAGTGGGCCATGTTGTTTTCATTAGCAATGTATTTCGAATAATAAAAAGAACTCCCGAAAGAAGGTTCAACAACTTCAAAACTTGGTTTCATGCCGATCAATTTTATTCACTAAAATACACTAAAAATATGCTGAATTATGTGTTTTACGAAAATATGACTGAAATAGGGATAATATAGCATAGATATTGGCCAATATGCAATCGTCTAAATGTTAAGGCTATATCTACCTTAGTACCATCATATAGTAATTAACTCTTTAAAAATATTTGGTTATGAAAAAGTTCTTAAAAATCGGTTTAATAGCAGCGTTATTTTTTACTGCTACGGGTGTACACGCTAACGATGATGATTTTACTTTAAAAGTAAAAGGTGAAAAAGAAAAGTTTATCCGTTTTTCTGCAGATAAAGCAGAAGATCTAAATTTATCATTGGTAGGTGCTGATGATGAAGTATTGTTCGAAGAAAGCATTCATGCTTCTGCAACAACAAGTAAAGTATATGATTTAAATGCACTTCCTGATGGAAAATACGTGCTAAAGGTTGAGTCGGAAACTAAACTTGCAAAATATAATGTAGTGATTGAAAATGGTGAGGCAATTGTTTCTGAGCCAAAAATTGCAAATGTATTTAAACCGGTTTATACTAAAACAGACGATTTAGTTACACTTAGCTTAAACAACCTGGATAAAAGCCCAATCGAAGTAAAAGTTTACAACGAATACAACGACGAGGTTTATGCAGAATCATTTAAAGATAAAGCACAGTTAACTAAAAAGTTCAATATCAGCAAAACAGATTCAAGATCGTTAACTTTCGTAGTAAAGTTTAAAGATGAGAGTTTTGTTAAAACGATCGAAACTTACTAAAAACTAACAGCTAATTGATCAGGGAGATTGTCGGATAGATGATCTCCTTTTTTTATGTATAAGGGGTGATGTAAGGTGGATGATGTAGCTTTTCATTAACTATCTTACATTTGCCATTGTTCGTTTTCCATCTTCCATTTAATATATTCTGATTAATCGTTTGATTTTAAGAAATATATTGTTACTTTTGCATCCCCGTAATATACCTCGGGATTAAATAATTAAAAACATAATTAATAACAATGAATCAGTACGAAACTGTTATCGTTCTAACCCCGTTGTTATCTGAAGAAGCTGCGAAAGAGGCATTAGCTAAATTCAAAGCAGTTCTTACTGATAACGGAGCCGAAATTATCCAGGAGGATAATTGGGGTTTGAGAAAATTAGCGTATCCAATTGACAAAAAGTCAAATGGTTTCTTCAACTTAACTGAATACAAAGCTTCAGGTGATTTGATCGCAAAATTAGAGCTTCAATTAAAACGCGATGAGCGTGTGTTACGTTTCTTAACTATCCGTTTAGACAAACACGCTGTTGCTTACAATGAGAAAAAGCGTAGTGGTGCTTTTAACAAAAAAACTAAGGAGGTTGCAGCGTAATGGCAAGAGAACAAATTCAATACGTAACTGCCCCTAAAGTAGAGGATAACCGTAAAAAATATTGCCGTTTCAAGAAAAACGGAATTAAATATATCGATTACAAGGATGCAAACTTCTTGTTGAAATTCATTAACGATCAAGGTAAATTATTACCACGCCGTTTAACTGGTACTTCGTTAAAATTCCAACGTAAAGTGGCTCAGGCTGTAAAACGTGCCCGTCACATCGGTTTGTTACCTTTCGTTGCTGATCAATTAAAATAGGAGGCTAGAGATATGGAAATTATTTTAAAACAAGATATTAAAGGCCTTGGTGAGAAAGATGATGTAGTTACAGTAAAGCCAGGTTTTGGCCGTAACTATTTAATCCCTCAAGGATTTGCTGCATTGGCTACTTCTTCTGCTAAAAAAGTATTAGCAGAAAACTTAAAGCAAGCTGCTTTTAAACAAGATAAAATTAAGAAAGATGCTGAAGGTGTTGCTGAGCGTTTAACTGCTGTTAAACTTTCAATCGGTGCTAAAGCTGGCGAAAGCGGAAAAATCTTCGGAGCGGTTAACACCATCCAGATTGCTGAAGCATTAAAAGCTCAAGGCTTTGATGTAGACCGTCGTCGTATTACTTTCGAAACTGAACCTAAATTTGTTGGCGAATATGTTGCTAACTTAAATTTACACAAAGAAGTTAAAGTTCAGGTTCCTTTCGAAGTAGTTGCTGAATAAGCATTCTTTAAAGAATCATAAAAAAAGGCTTTTGAGTTTTCTCAAAAGCCTTTTTTTATGGATGATGTAAGATGGATAATGGACAAGTTAACCCAATTTTCCATCTTACATTTTACCTCTTCCATTTTTCCTCTACATTATCCCTTCGGGGTTGTTGGTCTGATTTCTATTTTGCTCGGTAAGGTTCTGGCAGGCATGGCCAATAAATCGACCAGTAGTTTACCCATGTCTTCTGGCTGTATTTTCCAGGCATCTGCCTCCGCATCGGGATTGTGGTCGTTAAAATGACTGGCTACCGAACCTGGCATAATGGTGCTTACCTTTACGCCGTATTTTCTTAAATCAAGCATTACCGCCTGGGTAAAACCGGTTAAGCCAAATTTGCTGGCATTATAAGCCGAACCGCCGGCAAAGAAGTTGGTGCCTGCCAAACTTGAAATAGTGAAAATGTGCCCCTGCGATTTTTTGATTTCCTCAACACTGGCTTTAATGCTGTAAAAAACACCTGTTAAATTGGTATCGATGATTTCGTTCCATAAATTGATGTCCAGTTCATCAATAGGTGCGAAGTGCCCCACACCTGCATTGGCAATCAGTACATCCAGCCGTCCCCATTTCTGAATAATCAGGTTTACTGCTTCCTGTTGCGATTTAAAATCTTTAACATCGGCTTCAATCGCCAATATATCACCATGCGCGACCAAGCTGGCTGCCGCCTTGTTGGCTGCGTCGATTGTTCTGCTGGTTATGGCTACTTTGTAGCCGTCTTTTAAAAGGGCCTCGGCAATACCGAGCCCAATTCCTTTACTTCCTCCTGTAATTAGTGCAACTTTCATATTTTCTTAACGTATAGCAATCAAAAATGTTTACTTAGATTTTGCGGTGGCTGGTACAGGGAGCTGCCTGATTTCGATATCTTTAAAATCAACAGGTTGCCCTTCGCTTTGCAGGGCAATAAAGCCCGATTTAAGTGCTTTACCGTCTATTTTAATTTTTGGGTCGTAACGGTTGGCTACGCCTCCACCAATTTGGGGTTTACTGTACTGAAGCACGGTGTCGCCATTAATGATATGGGTAACTAGCGAATCGCCCAATACAATCAGCTCTGCCGATACCCATTGGTCGCCATCGTAAGTTTTTGATCTCGAATCTAAACAATGGCCAGCGAACATTTTGCCATTATAAAAGATTTCGGTACCTGGCGAGCACATGTTGCCGGTAGGGCGCGGCCTGCCATCGCTTAAACCACCTAAAAACTGCATTTCAATTGAAATAGGCCAATCCTGTTCCTTAGGCATCGTTTGGGGGTCCTGCGAATGAAACATCACGCCGCTATTACGCAAGGTATAACTTGGTGCACCTTTTTGCAGTTCGCCAACGAAACGGTATTTTAATTTTAAATGATAGTATGAAAAAGGTGTTTTGTAATAAAGGTGGCCAAACTGATCATTAAAATCGCCGTACTGATCGTAACGCACTTTAATGATGCCATCTTCTACGCGGAAAGTATTCCCGAAGTTTACATTGTAATCGTGGTGGTGGATTTTAACGTTCCAGTCTTTAATGTCTTTCCCATTGAAAAGTGAAGTCCACTTGCCATTGCTGGTGCTTGTGTTTTTGGTGGTGCTGCAACCCCATAAAAGAGTCAGCATAAAAAAAAGGTATCCGAGTTTCTTCATCTGTGTAAATTTGAATCCAAAATACAGAAAATCGGATCATTTAATTTTATTCCAGTATTTAATTTACAAATGAGGAGATGAATAATAAATCTTTCCGCGTACATTTTCCTTTTCCATCGCTTTAATTACCTTTGCGCTATGGCGAAAACCCGGACAACCAAAACGAAAAGTAAAGCAAAGCACCCGCTTTTAAAGAGGATTACCAACATTGCATCGAAGGTATTTTTATACTTTCTGCTGGTTTCGGTGTTATGGGTAATTGCACTTCGCTTTATTAACCCGCCAATTACCTTGCTGATGGTTTTGCGCAATATTGAACGTAAAGCTGATGGAAAATCTTTTAGAACCGAAAAGAAGTGGGTTGATTTCGATGATATTTCGGATAATATGAAACGTGCAGCAGTATCAGCTGAAGACCAGTTGTTTTTAAAACATATTGGTTTTGATATGAAAGCCATCGAAAAAGCATTTGCCAGTAATGCAAAAGGTAAAAAAGTAAAAGGGGGGAGTACCATTTCGCAACAAACGGCTAAAAACGTTTTCCTGTGGCCAGGCCGCTCGTGGATCAGAAAAGGCTTTGAAGCTTATTTTACGCTATTAATCGAATTGTTCTGGAGTAAAGAGCGCATTTTGGAAGTTTACCTCAATGTAATCGAAATGGGCGATGGCATTTATGGAGCTGAAGCTGCCGCCCAGGAATACTATGGTAAATCGTGCACCAAACTAACCAAAAAGCAAGCCGCTTTAATTGCTGCGTGTTTTCCTAACCCTTTACGTTGGACACCCAAAAACGCAACTCCGTACATCAGGCATCGCCAGTATCTGATATTGAGGAATATGAATAGGCTTGGACCGCTTGATTTTTAAGTATAGAATTATTGAATGAATGAATGAATTTGGAGTTTTGTTATTCAATCAATCGCAATTCTATCATTCAATCCTTTTTGGCTAATCGTGATCCTTATTCCACCTGATTTTAATACCGCCTTTTTCGTCGTCTACAGCTTTTAGGTGCAACACTATGCCACGCATACGGGCTTCTCTTTTTTCCTGCCTGGTTAGGTTTTCATCTCCTTTGGGGTTTCTAAGCGGAATATCCATGGCTACATTAGTTCCAGGACCTAAAGCATAAGTTCCTTTCACATTAAAGTTTAGTGCGCTCGAGCTTACCTGCATCGGGCTTATTTCTACTTTATCGCCGTTAATATTTAAGGTGCCATCCAGATTTTTAATTTCTACGTTTGATAAATTGCGGTTGGCGAAAGCAAACTTGCCAACTTTAACCATCGGTTCGAAATTCACCAGTGCGGCATTGTTGAGATTAAACACCACCTTGCCGTTGATTGAACGGGGCAATATTTTGCCGGTATGCGATATGCGGCCAGAGATATTCACCAAAGACGACAGGTAACCTTTGAGGTTTTTATTTGTAATGGTATTTTGTCCGAAGTTATCGAAAGAGTAAAAGAAATCTTTAACGCTTACATGGCTGATCTTGGAATTGATTTTAAAGCTGTTTGAAGCAGCCTGCTGAATGATATTTCCATTTAACGACAGTTGACCTCCTGCGTGGGCTACACTAATCTTATTGAAGAAAATACCACCTCCACGAAGCGAAATGTCGGCATCGAGGTTTTTAGCCATAAACTTTTCATAAATGGCTTTATTAACCGTTAGGCGAATATTCATTTGCGAAAGCTCTAAAACATTACTCAACTCTTTAGAAACAACCTGTTTATTTCCGCTGGATTTTGTTTTTTTAGCCGTTCTGGGTCCCAAAAATGGTAAAAACTCTTTTAAATATAACTGAGGACTGGTCATTTTAAGGTTAACCAATATTTTTTCGGGTGCGGTATAATACAGGTTAGCAAAATTGGCAATGTTGCAGTTCACATTAAGCTCGCTTTTGCCTAGCTGGAAATGCCCGTTTTGTATCGATAAATTATTTTGGTTGAAATTGATATCGAGTGCACTTTTTACCAGGTGCAGGTTTCGGGGTATGTAAAGGATATCGGCATTGGCAATCTTGATTTTACCCGATACCACTGGTTTGGTGAACCTGAAGTTATCGATATCGGCCTGACAGTAGAGTTTTAAGTCGGCCGTTCCATTTTTAAATTCAAAATCATTTGTACCGAGCGAGTTGTTAAGGTTAGAAAGTGGAAATTGAGAGGTAACCAGTCCGGTGGCAATGGGACGGGATAGATTATTAACCGTAAAAGTGTCGATTTTAAGC
Organism: Pedobacter ghigonis; assembly: GCF_903166585.1. GTDB lineage: Bacteria > Bacteroidota > Bacteroidia > Sphingobacteriales > Sphingobacteriaceae > Pedobacter > Pedobacter ghigonis. Next base: position 89,587 of record NZ_CAESCM010000001.1, on the reverse strand, counting down.
GGTGCGTTGAAATATTTAGCAGTAAGTTTATGAAACTTGATCGAAGAGTTTTCATCGCCAATGGTGCCGCCGAGGGTATCGCGGTTGGTAAATGAGCCATCAAAATTACAGGCCGTTAGCTTTCCTGCGGGGATAGAAACCACATTGTCCCGCACGGTTATCCCTACTTTAATCAGCGGATCATGGTATTTTCCAGAACCGTCGTCAATAATATTTCCGCGGATATTGATGGGTTTTTCTATGCCAAATTTCAAGAGTTTTGAAGAGATATTAGGCGAAAGCAGTAAAGCCACATCCCTGAATAAAATATCATCAACAGCAATGCTTATTGCAAAGGCCGATTTATCCAATTCTATCTGGGCCCCGATTTTAAAGGGATGGCCGCCAATATTTAATACTTCGGGATTTAAAATCACCGCATCAAGCGCTTTGCTGTAGCGCGCGGAAAGGGTTCCATCTAAAGTTTTATCTTTCAAAAAACTACCTTTCCGGGTATTGAAAGCAAAGCTGTTTACTTTGGTTTTGAGCTTAATTTTGCCTGTCCAGCCACTATCCGGATATTCCATCCGGCCCTGTACCTGGTCGATATTAAAACTGAAGAGTTTGAAGCGCTTTTTGTTATCCAATACCAGATCTACCTTGTTGAAATCTATTTTCTTAATCTCTAGCGCAGATGACTTAGCCGATGATTTTTTTTCGGCAGATGGCTTACTTTTAAAAATACTCGTATTGCTGTAGCCGCTGGAATCAGTATAAATATAAATGGAAGCATTGTTAATGGCTATTTGCCGAATATTAACGTTACCCACAATAAGTGAGAGCACATTTAACGATACATCTATATCCTGGGCCTTTAAAAGATCGTGTTTGTGTTGCGCCCATAAGCTATCTCTCAGTAGTACGCCGTTTAACGATACAGAAACTCCCGGAAAACTTTTCAGCAGGGTAGGTTCCATGCTGGTAGCCGTTATTTCGCCGTTTAAATTTTTATTCAGTTGCGATAGGATAGAATTGAGTACTTCTTTCTTGTTGCGGCTAATGTAAAATGCACCGGCCAGCCAGGTTAAAATAACCAGGAGAACCAGAACAGCTAATATCTTGAGAGAAATTTTGAGCCAGCGTTTCATACACATTATTTTGATTTAACCAATATAATGCTTTTTGGCTGCTAATTGTTTGCTGGCTAACCAAAATTAACTGGAAATAGAGTTACAGGTTTTAAGAATTGATCAGTATTAGTGCTGATCCTTCCTTTGTTTTCTAAAAAATATATTAGAGTACCAGAAGCAGCAGTAGTTTTGAACACATTTTAAAGCAAGTGTGCAAAAACAGTAGAGTGCCAGCTATTCTTAAATGGAACTTCCCATTTGGCATCCAAATCGGCCAGTGTTTGCACCATGTTATTGAAAACAATTGTTTCGGGTGTAACCTGCTTAATGTTTACCAAGGTTTCGAAATCTTCTTTACCCTGAACTTTCACCTCATCATCAACGCGGTAAGCAATGTTGAAGCGGTTAAAAAGATCAACATGGTATTCGCTTTCAATCTCCTTAATTAACCTAACTGAGCTATCAATAGAGCATCCGGTAACGCCGGCCTGGCTTTCATCAACAGTTAAGATAATAAAAAAGCCATAACGGATTTCGGCCTTTGCCAGCAATTCGTTACCATGCGCTTTCCATTGATTGGTAAAAGCCGCTAATTTATTCAGGATCTGGTTTTCTTCAACGGAAGTAAACTTGCGATCGCTTTGGTATACCCAAACTCTTGATTGTGGAGAAAAACTCATATACAAATTTATGATTTTAATTAATTTGGTGTGTTTAAAACGCTAGCCATATGAAAAAGTTTACACTTTGCTTGAAAATGTCGTTTATTTCGGCGCTTTGTGTGTTTTTTTATGCTTTTTCCAATCCCGATCCCTTAGAACAATACGCTGGTTTCCTACAAAAAACATTCACCGATCATTACGATCTGGCGCAGGAAAGCAATCAAATTAAGCGCTATGAGCTGAATGTTACTAACAATGGCTTTTGCCGTTACAAACGTTACTTTAATAACGGAAAAACTGAGTATTTCGCATTTAAGCTATCGAAATTTAAAGATATGGATTATTATGGTAATACCGTATCAGGCAAACTTTATCTATATACCAGAGGTGATGATGTAATTGTGCAGACCTATAAAGATAAGGGTGGGGATGTAGATTCGATGGCCACGCAGATTATTATTCCCTTAAAAAATATGGAAGCCGAAGATTTGAACCAGATCCGCGATAATTTAGAGCAGATTGTTAAAATACCGGCGCAGCCTGCTAAAGAAGGGGCGAAAGTGGGGGAGTAGGAAACTGATTACTTAGGAATTAATTGCAAATGGTACGCAAGGATCCTTCGACAAGCTCAGGATGACAGTCTATGGCTATAAATCGCTATAATAAAAAAGTCTTAGCAGTGTGCTAAGACTTAATTTTCTTTAATGACTTACATGTGAATTCAAAGCTTAGAGACCATTCGCTCTTGCGGTAATTTCTGCTATATCCAAAACCTTAACTTCCTGTTCTTTATCTTTCAGCTTGATTCCATCGCTCAACATGGTCATGCAAAAAGGGCAGCCTGCAGCTATCACCTGCGGATTGGTTTGTAAAGCCTCGTCAACACGCTCTACGTTAATATCTTTATTGCCTTTTTCGGGTTCTTTAAACATTTGTGCACCACCAGCCCCACAGCACAAGCCATTGCTTTTGCAGCGTTTCATTTCTACCAGCTGGGCATCCAAAACTTCTAGTGCTTTTCGCGGCGCTTCGTAAATGCCATTGGCACGGCCAAGATAACAAGGGTCGTGGTAGGTGATCTTTTTCCCTTTAAAGCTTTCGCCACCTTCGGCTTTCAGCTTGCCTTCATTAATTAAATCCTGGATAAGCTGCGTGTGGTGGATGACCTCGTATGTGCCACCCAGACCCGGATATTCGTTTTTGATGGTATTAAAGCAGTGCGGGCAGCCGGTTACGATTTTTTTAATATTATAGGCATTTAAAACCTCAATATTGGTCATGGCCTGCATCTGGAATAAAAATTCGTTACCAGCGCGTTTAGCCGGATCGCCGGTACAACTTTCTTCGGTGCCTAAAACAGCATATTTAATGCCCACATGATGTAAGATTTTGCAGATATCGCGGGTTATTTTTTGTGCCCGCTCATCGTAGCTTCCGGCACAACCAACCCAAAATAGTATTTCCGGTTCTTCGCCAGCAGCCATTAATTCAGCCATTGTAGGTACTTTAAATTCCATGTTTACTCGTATTTTAAAGGTTAGCCGTTTAAATTGGTTAACTGTTTAATTGTATTGTTAAATTGCTTATTCGTTTTGAATGTTCCACGACTCAGAACTAATGACTTTATACTCAAGACTAAGAGCCTTCTGCCCAGTTAAAACGGTCGGCTGGAGAGTATTTCCAGGGTGCTTGATTGTTTTCAATGTTACCCATCATGGCATTAATACTTGCCGGTGCCTGCGATTCTTCCATTACTGCAAAACGACGCAACTCTACAATAATCTGTAAAGGATCGATATTAACAGGGCAAGCTTCGGTACAAGCGTTACAACTGGTACAGGCCCAGATTTCCTCCCTGCTGATGTAGTCGTCTAACAAAGATTTACCGTCCTGGTGTTCTGCACCATGTTTATCGATGTTTTGGCCAACTTCCGTAATCCGGTCGCGGGTATCCATCATAATTTTACGTGGCGATAAAAGTTTACCTGTAATATTTGCCGGACACACCGAAGTACATCTTCCGCATTCGGTGCAAGTATAGGCATTCATCAAGTTTACCCAGGTCAAATCTGTCACATCTTTTGCCCCAAATTTTCCAGGTTCACTTTCTGCCGGTGCAAATGAAGGATCAAGCATGGCTTTAACCTCATTGGTTACCGATGCCATGTTGGTAAACTCGCCCTTAGGCTCCAGGTTAGAGAAATAGGTATTTGGAAAAGCAAAAAGGATATGGAAATGCTTCGAATATGGTAGGTAATTTAAGAAAGCTAAAATGCCGATAATGTGGAACCACCAGCAGCTACGTTCAATAATCACCAGTGCACTTTCGGTTGATGGCAATAAATTCATCAAATACTGGCTAACCGGAAATGCTCCTCCCTGTACGTAATGGCTGGCACCTATGCTTTGTAATTTTGCATCAGCAGCATTCATCAGCAGGAAAGCAGTCATTAACAATATTTCGGTAATGAGGATATAATTGGCATCAGATTTTGGCCAGCTTTTCATTTCTACGCCACTGAAACGCTTTAATTTTAGGATGTTTCTGCGGATCAGGAAGATGGCACAGGATACCCAAACGGTAAAAGCCAGGATTTCGAACGAGGCAATTAAAAAGTTGTATAAACCACCGAGGCCATTAAAAATGCGGTGTGTGCCGAAAATTCCATCGATCATGATTTCGAGCACCTCGATGTTGATAATGACAAAGCCAATGTATACAAAGAAATGGAGGAATGCCGGAATGGGGCGTACCACCATTTTAGACTGACCAAAAGCCACACGTAACATCGTTATCCAGCGCTTTGCAGGCTGATCGTTGCGATTAACCGCTTTCCCCAACCGGATATTACGGATAATTTTACGGAGGTTAACTGTAAACAGCGCACTTGCTGCAAGTGTAAGTACTAGAAAAAGGATCTGTGCTGCCATGCAATATTAGATTGTTAACGCTAAATTAGGATATTAATCTAAATAAATTACTATGCATGCATAAAAAAATAGATAAAATTGTTTGTTTGTATTCATTCTAAGCAGGTATTAAGGCCTTTTTTTAAATGCACGAAAAATTAATTCGTTGATAATCAGTTGAGCAGTGAAATAATGGAAAAAAAGTTTTGCTTTTGAAAAAAGAACACTACATTTGCAATCCCAAACGGATGGTGCCATAGCTCAGTCGGTAGAGCAAAGGACTGAAAATCCTTGTGTCCCTGGTTCGAATCCAGGTGGCACCACTTCCAAAAGCCTTTCAGAAATGAGAGGCTTTTTTTGGTTTCTGGGTATTTGCTTCATTTGTAGCTTGCAGTCAAAATGTAAAAGTTTACTGAATTAATCAGCGCCGATAACTCAATCGATTGTTAAATAGTAGATACGAGTCGGTGCTGGAATGTTTCAATCTAAACAAGCCATGAGATTTAAATTATTATCAAAAAATATTTATTCTGCATCTACTTGCTTATCAGAAAGATCTGTGTTTTTTGCTGCTTAAACGATTATTTAAAGCAGAAAAACTCAAATTATTTTTTGCATTTGTGAAAAAGAACACTACATTTGCATTCCCAAACGGAGGGTGCCATAGCTCAGTCGGTAGAGCAAAGGACTGAAAATCCTTGTGTCCCTGGTTCGAATCCAGGTGGCACCACTTCCAAAAGCCTTTCAGAAATGAGAGGCTTTTTTATTTTGCCGCTATTTTGCCATCATTAACCATCAATTTCCTGTTCAAACCTGTTGATTTGTTGTGCGCTGAGGCAGAATCTAATTTTTATTCGGTTGTTTTTTTATTGATTTTCACCGTCTTAAATCAAAAAATGTTAAATTATTTATAATTAATCTAAATAACTTATATTTGCCGCCATCATTGTAAAATTTTGGACTTAAAAGCAAATCAACCCATTTCGGTAAAACTAACCCGGATCGACCAGGCATCGTTCGAGAGGGCCTATGATTTGTATTGGGAAAAAATTTTCGCGGTTTGCTACAATAACATCAAAGAGTTAGAGCCTGCCAAGGGGATGGTTCAGGATATTTTTAAATCGCTTTGGGAGCGGCGCGACGAACTGGAGTTACAAAATGTAGAGCATTATCTGGTTCGGGCGGCTAAATTCAAGGTTTTCGAATATATCCGCAATAAAGTAAACCGGCAAAAACATAACGAATTTCAGGCGATGGATTGCCGGGTAGCGAGCAATTGCACCGAAGAGCAGGTATTGTTTAACGACCTGAAAGAAAAAGTAAACCTGCTGGTAGATACCTTACCCTGCCAGTGTAAGCGGGTGTATAAAATGAGTCGCGAGCAAGGCATGAGCAATAAGGAAATTGCCGGCGTGCTATATATTTCTGAACGGGCAGTAGAATACCACATCACAAAAGCCATGAGCAGGCTTAAGGTGGGCCTGGCCAGCTATTAAAAAATATTTATTTGCAGTATTACGGAAATAGGCCAGTTGTGCTACTTATCTTTAAAAGCATTATTTTGTTAAGTTTGCAAAAAGGGATTTTATCAATCAAAGTCAAATTTTAATGGGTATCGACCAGGAAGTTTTAGAACGCTATCATTTAGGCATCTGCAATGAACAAGAGCAGAAGCTGGTAGAGGAATGGCTTTTTAATGCTGACGCAGACGAGCTGGACCTGGTAGCTTTTGATGGCAGCAAGGCCGATCTGAAACAAGAAATGTGGACGGAGATTAGAGGGGTACTGCCTAAAAATGTTGCTGTTGTTAAGCCCAAAAGCAATGCCTATTTTATGTGGAAGGGTGCTATTGCTGCTTCTTTATTTATAGTTGCAATGGGTGCAGCGGCTTATTTTGTGTTTGGTACTAATTTCGCTGGCGAAAATCCTTCCATGTCTTTTAACAATTCTTCAGCGCAGCACGTTAAGCATATCGATGCCAAAAGTTACAATGTTTCTCTTGGACCCAACAGTTCGGCAAAGATTAACAGTGCAGCAGGTGTAATCGATTTATCGGGGAGCTTACTGATTTCGCCTAAGAAAGATGTGGAATGGCAGTTTGAAGGTACAACGAAAAAAATAACCTTAAAAAAAGGGCAAACTTACATTATCCTTAAAAACTCAACCAGTGCCGAAGGAATTATCGTGATTAGCGAGAGCAATCTTTTAGATTTACCGCCGGTTATGCAGAAACAGATTACTACCCAGTTCGATATTTAAATTTTGCCCTTCTAATGATTTTCAACACTTTTCGTTTTGTAGCTTTAGCCTTTTTCTTATTTGCTTTATTGGGCTGTAAAAATGAAACTGAAAAGAAGAAACGCTATAGTTTTTATATCCTGGCAAAAGATGGTAGCGAATATCTGATTGAGCACGATGTACTTGATCAGGGGAACTTAACACCTGCCAATAACGGGGTATTGCTGGAAGGGAGGAATATGGACCGCGATGTGATAGTAAAGGCTGGTTATTATTATCACCTTAACCGTAAAACCGAACTTTTTTCAAAATCAGGTATTCAAGATAAAAGGCTGAAAAGCCAGTTTAACATTCCACTCAAAGATTTTTCGATCGAAAATTTTAACTGGCTGGCTACCGATACTTTACTGCTTACCGGCCTGAATATTTCGGGATATAACCAAACCAAATTCTTTTTGATTGATACTAAAGCAATGAAGGTGATTCGGCAAGGGAATATGGAAATCCCCAAGCCTTCGGGTAAATTTACCACGCTATCTATTGGTTTGGTTAATAAAGAAGATAACCACTTAAACATTGCCTACACTTATCACATTACAAAAGGCGTTTCTGATTATATTACCAGCGATACGATGTATGTTTCGGCCTTAAGCTATCCGCAAATGAAGCTGATTAAAACTGATAAAGATGTGCGCTCTACTTACCCGGGCGGTATTAATACCATACAATCTTACAGTTTTATTGATGGCAACCACGATAATTATTTTATGACTTGCCCGGGGATTGCGCTGGGCAACCGGCCGGAGATTCCTACCGGGATATTCAGGATTAAGGCAGACTCCAGTGTAATTGATAAAACGTACTTTTTTAACATTTCAGCTTCTAAAATTAATAACCATGCTTATGGCATGTGGCCTTTGGGTAATGGGAAAGTAATTGTTCGCTCAGAAAGGAAGGATTTGTTTAAAGGCCTGGGTGATCATTACAGTACGGCTCATTTCGAGTTTTACGTGCTCGATCTGAAAACAAAGGAAATTACCAGGCTAAATCTGCCATTGGATAAAGGTACCCGCCGCGAATGTATACTGGTGGAAGGTGATACAGCTTACATCGCTGTAAATTCTAACAAAGCGGGTAATTTTATCTGGCTTTACGATATTAAAACAGGCAGTTTAAAAAAAGGGCTACAGCTTGGTGGTGATACCGACTTTATTCTCAGGATGGATAGGTTGAATTGATGTGAAGCCTATGTAAGATGGAAAATGTAAGATGGGAGATGGAAGATTTGGGGGCGAAGGAATTTTCTGAATAGACTCGTTTAACACCAAGACGCTACACCAAATTCAATTATTTTAATTTTTTTCATTTTCCACCTTCGGTAAAATGAGAGTTGTGCTACTACCTCATAAATGCACAACAATTAAACTAATGTCATACGGAAAAAATCTACTACTTATTTTACTCAGCGTTATCACCTTTAGCGCTTTTGCACAAAATAAACCATCAATTTCTGGTTATGTAAAAAATGGAAATGAAGCCATCGCCGGTGCTTCTGTTCTGATTAAAGGAACAAAAAACGGATCAACTACCAATGCCAGTGGCTATTTTGAAATCGCTAATTTACATGCCGGAACCTATACCTTAACTGTTTCTTATATTGGATTTGGTAAACAAACCAAAACTGTAAAATTAGATGCCAGCGAAAGTTTAAAAATCGATTTCAGCTTAAAAAGTGATCAGCAGCAATTAAACGACGTTGCTGTGGCCGGAAAAACCAAAACTCAGGAAGTTAAAGAATCAGGCTTTGCTGTAAATGCGATTGATACCAAGAAATTTGCCAATACCACAGCCGATCTGAACCAGATTTTAAACCGAAGTACTGGCATCCGGATTAGGGAACAGGGTGGATTAGGCTCTGATTTTAAGTTCTCCATCAACGGCTTATCGGGTAAACAAGTCAAGTTTTTTATTGATGGGATCCCGATGGATGTAATGGGAAGCGCCATGTCGCTAAACAACATTCCGGTAAACCTGGCCGATCGCCTGGAAGTTTTTAAAGGTGTAGTACCTGTACAACTGGGTGCCGATGCCATGGGTGGAGCGGTGAATGTGGTAACCAACCAGAAAGTAAGCAATTATTTAGATGTAAGCCATAGCTATGGTTCTTTTAATACCAATCGCTCATCGGTAAGTGCCCAGTTTGTAGATAAGAAAACCGGTATTATCGTAAAAGGAAGTGGTTTCTTTAACTCATCTGATAATAATTACATCATGCGAGATGTTGATGTGGTTAATGGCGGTACACGCGAAGGGAATTACATTGTCGATTTGAATGGTGCCGAGTTTGTGAAAGCCGATGTAAGGCGTTTTCACGATAATTACCAATCGGCCCTGGGGCAGGTAGAAGTAGGTGTTACCGGTAAAAGCTGGGCTGATGTACTCTTTATTGGTGCGGGTTACAACGAAGCCAAACAGGATTTGCAAACCGGATTTGACCAAACCATTGTATATGGTAACGTAACCCGCGCAAGCAAGGCCATTAGTGGTACTTTACGCTATAAAAAAGACAACCTGTTTACCAAAGGATTAAGCTTAAGCGCTTTTGTAGCCAGATCGAGAGATAAATACAAAACTACCGATACGCTAATGCGCAATTATAACTGGGACGGTACTTACTTTGATAAAGGTTATGCCGAAATGGGTGGTATTAAAACGGTTGCGCATATTGTAAGGCCACGTACCTATGGTATGGCCAATATGAGCTATGTAATTAACGATCAGCACTCGTTAAACTTAAATTATACGATTGACAGGCTTAAGAACGAAAACTACAACGAGCTGCTAACCGATCACGACGATATGCCGGGTCGCTTAAATAAACAAATTGTTGGTTTGGCTTATCAACAGGATTTTTTGGATAAACGGCTTGTGAATACCTTTTTTGGTAAGCTTTACCATTTAGGTTTAAACCGCCCGAAATATATTGACAGGGTGTACACCCCAATGGATACTTCTTTTAGCAATTACGGCTATGGTGCGGCTTCGCGGTTTAAAATTACAGAAAATTTAGGCATTAAAGCATCGTACGAGCATGCTTACCGTTTACAGGAAGCTGAAGAAATGTTTGGTGATGGATTGAATCTTCAGGGCAATCCTGATTTGAAACCAGAAAGCAGCGATAACCTGAACCTGGGCGCATTTTATACCCTAAAACTTGGCAAAAATACTTTCTTTATCGAAGCTTCAGGTTTTTACCGCGATGCAAAAGACTTTATTTTTCCGGTGCCTGATGAGCGTTCTAAACTGTTGAAGAACAGAAACCAATCAAGCGTTAGGATTACCGGTTTTGAATCCGAATTGCGCTACAGCTACGATCAGTTGCTTTCGGTAAATCTTAACGTAACTTATCAGAATGCTGTGAATACCACTAAAAATGGGCAGACAGAATCATATAATGTGGAAGGAACCTACCTGAACAAAATTCCTAACCAGCCCTGGTTATTTGGAAATGCGGAGTTTACCATCGGTAAAAACAATTTGCTGGGAAAAGATACCCGTTTACAATTTAACTGGTTCACGCAATATGTAAACTGGTTTTATTTAACCTGGGAAGGCAAAGGTAACCCGAACGGGAAATCCGATATCCCAACGCAGCTGGTGCATAATGCATCGTTGAGCTACTCGCTAAAAAACGGACGTTACAACCTTTCGGCCGAATGCAGAAACTTAAGCAACGAACTGGCTTACGATAATTTCAGGCTTCAAAAACCAGGAAGGTCGTTCTCTGTAAAACTGAGATACTTTTTGCAATAATTTAATCCACCATTGATTTTTTAAAAACATTATATAGCCATCAAAATGAATAAAATACTAAACAAATCACTTCTGCTTTGCATGCTTGCTTTAACGGTTGTTTTTAGCAGTTGCGAAAAAAGAAATGTGGGCGAGATAGAAGAAGGTACCAAATATTCGGCTGTGCTTTGTGTGGGCAGCTGGCCCAATACCGCTTATTATATTGCGGGCATCCAATCGCTAACCAGCGGAACCGTTAGCCTGGCCAAAAACGGAGCCGAAATGACAGGAAAAGTTTATGCGCAGGATGTAATCCAGAAAGATGGTTTTTATTACCATTGCAATTCTGGCAGTGGCCGCCTGGGCAAATACCATGTAGAAAACGGTGCGCTGTTAATTGACAAGGAAATTCCTTTTGCCTGGCTAAACTGGAGTTCTTACACCTGGGTAGACGATAATACGCTGGTGATTTTTGGAGAAGGAAAAGGTGAGCCACGTTATGCGGTAATTAAAGTCGATAAAATGACGATCAAAACCGGAAAGTTATCGCTGGCCAGTATCCCGGCAGGCTTTAACCTGTACAATATGGGTTTTGCGCAGTACCGCGATCAGAAAATTTACCTAGGCTATAGCTTCGGGTCTGACGATTATACCAACTATCCCAACATGCCGGTATTCCAGAAATCATTTGTAGCGGTGATTGATTATAATACCATGGCGGTAGAAAAATCGCTTGAAGATGTACGCACAACGGGGCCGGGTGGTTCAAATGTATATGCGCCATCATCTTTTATTGATGAACAGGGCGATCTGTATTTTATCAGCGATCCAGTAAATGTTTACGATTATAAATCACCTTCAGCGATGTATCGCATCAAAAGTGGAACAACTGTGATAGATCCGACCTATTATTTCAACTATTCGGCAGCTGCCAACAATGAAATGGCTGCAGCGATGTGGTATATCGGTAACGGAAAAGCGATTATCCGCTCCAGGATTGCCGGTCAGTCTATCGATACCGACCATTATTTTACGGTAATCGATGTTAAAACAGGTGCACTGATCAAAAAGCTTGATTTGCCGGCTGATAAAGGCGAACGTATGGTTAATGCGGTAATTGTTGAAGATGGTAAGGCTTTTATTGCGGTAAACGCTGCAGACCGCGATTATATCTGGCAATACGATCCGGCTACCGATAAACTAACTAAAGGTGTTGAGTTTGTAGGTGGTATCGATTACATTTTGAGAATAGAAAAATTAAAGCAATAAGCGCCCTGGTTAATGACATTTAAAAAGATTAACGCCTGGTTTCATTTGTGGCTTGGGCTTGCCTCGGGAATAGTGGTATTTGTGCTGGGCATTACGGGCTGTGCACTGGTATTTGAACATGAAATTAAAGCCATGATTAATCCCTGGGTAGCGGTAGAAGCGCCAGAGGGAGCGAAGATATTGGCGCCCTCGGCTTTATATCAATCGGTACAGAAAGCCTTACCCGGCAAACAGATCGAATCGGTGTGGTATTATGGTGAAAACCGTTCGGCACGTTTTAGTGCGCATGAGGTAGATTCTACCATTTATGTAAATCCTTACAATGCCGAGGTGCTGGGCATGGTTAAAGATGCCGATATATTTAAATTTTTTAAAGATGGTCACTATTACCTCTGGATGCCCGAAAAAATCGGGCACCAGGTAGTAGGATGGGGTACACTCATTTTCTTTTTGCTGCTCATTAGTGGCATGATTCTGTGGTGGCCAAAAAAATGGACCAAAAAAACACGCGAACAAAGTTTTAAAATTAAATGGAAGGCGAAACTGAAAAGGGTGAACTACGATTTGCACAATGTGCTGGGTTTTTATTCCATTTTAATTGCCGTGCTTTTGGCCTTTACTGGTTTAATGATGAGTTTCAGCTGGTTTAATAACAGCGTTTTCTGGCTGGCTGGCGGTACTAAATCGCCACGTATAGCAGCCGTATCAGATAGCACCATTCAAGTAAAAACCAATTTGCTTAGCCAAATAGATAAAGCCTGGCACAAAGGGGTATTCGAAATTGCCGAGCACAAACCTTACGAGATATTGATGCATTTTCCGGAAAAGGCATCGGAAGCTATATACGTATGTACCGATATGTACAGGGGCACCTGGCGCGATGTGTATCTTGATCAGTATACGTTGAAAGAATTACCGGCTTCGAACAAAAGGCTTCGCGATGAAAATCTTGCTGCATGGCTCAGACGCTCTAATTATGGGCTACATGTTGGCGAAATTGGTGGTTTAACCACCAAAATTATCTTCTTTTTAGTGAGTTTAATCTGTGCCAGCCTTCCCATCACCGGCTTTTACATCTGGTGGGGCAAGCAAAAGAAAAAACCTAAAAAGAAGAAAGCTTTGTTGAATCCTCAAATTTAAATTATGAAAAGTAAGTTGCCGTTATCAGCAGTTAAAAAAACTGCTGCAGGGAAGTTATTGCCCTTCGTTTTTGCATTTTTCCTTTCTATTGTAAACTTTTCGAACTGTTTTGGCCAGGATGAAACCCTGGTGAGTGGTACCGTTACCATGGTCGATGGTGCCCCACTGGAGTATGCCTCTGTAGCCATTCACAATGCTGCGGGTGTAGGTATAAAAGGCACCATGACCGATTCGTTGGGTGCTTTTAAATTTACCGGCCTGCCGGTAGGAAGCTATCAGCTTAAAATATCGAGCATGGGTTTTGTTAATCACCAAACTGCAGTATTTAATCTTTCCAGCCAGAACAGAAGACTGCATTTGGGTAAATTTAAACTGCTGGAAGATGCACAGACCTTAAGTGCTGTAAATATTGTGGTGCAGAAACCAATTATCGAACATGGGGTAGATAAAACCATTATCAATGTAGAAAACAGCATTTTGGCTGAGGGCAACACTGCTTTAGAACTTTTAGAGCGGGCACCAGGTGTTAAGGTAGATGAAGATGGTAAAATATCCCTTAAAGGGCGACCGGGGGTAAATGTGATGATTAATGGTAAGCTTACTTACCTGGCACCTGCCGAGCTGAGCGCCATGCTAAAAGGTACCAATTCGGCTTCGGTTTCCAAAATCGAAATAATGGCCAATCCTTCTTCCAAATACGATGCCTCTGGTAATGCAGGGATGATTAACATTGTAATGAAAAAGAGCCAGGGCAAAGGCTTTAATGGTTCGGTTTCGGTTAATGGTGGTGCAGGCCGCAAAGCCAGGTACGGTTCGGGCTTTAACTTAAATTACCGCCATGCCGGTTTAAATGTTTTTGGAAGTTACAATTATGCTTTTAGGGGCGAAACCGAATACCTCGATTTTACCAGGCGCTTTTACGAAGGCGAGCAGCTTAACCGCGTTTCTGATCAGCATACCAAAACCAACGAACCTTTAAATACACATAATTTCCGTTTTGGGGCCGATTGGGAAGTAAACAAAAAGAATAATATCAGCTTTCTGATCAATGGGAATGTTGGCAAATACCTGCACGATAGTAAAACGGGTAACCAGTTAAAGGCAAATTCGGGTGCGCTGCTCAGCGATTTATCAACCACCAATTACGACCAGCAACAATGGAACAACATTACCTATAACCTCAACTATCTGCATAAATTTGAGAAAGAGGGGCGGACATTTTCGGCCGATGCCGATTTTGCTAACAATACTTTTACCTCAAATTTAAACCTCGATACCTACAGCAGTGCTACAGCCGGCAATCCGCTTGCCCAAACCAGTAGCAGAAGGGGGTATATTCCGGCTAAAACCGATGTTTACATAGCCAAAACCGATTATACCGATGTTTTTGCCAAAACACTGAAGTTTGAAATGGGTTTAAAAAGCTCGGTCATCCATGCTGATAATAATTTAGTTTACCATGCCTTAAATCAGGGCAACTGGGAATACGATGCTACCAGCAGCAACCACTTTAAATATCGCGAGCAAATACATGCGGGTTATGTAAATGTAAACGAAGAATTTAAAAAAACAAGCATCCAACTGGGCTTACGGGCAGAGTACACCAATACATTGGGTAACCAACTTACCACCGGATCGGTATTGAAACGTAATTATTTTCAGCTCTTTCCAAGTTTAACGGTTAGCGAACAATTTGGCGAAAGCCATCGTTTGCAACTGGCGTACAGCCGCAGGATACAGCGACCTGACTACGACGACTTAAATCCTTTCCGGGTATTCCGCGATCCTTTATTGTACTATGAAGGTAACCCGAATCTGCAGCCTGAACTTACGCAAACCATTGCGCTAAGCCATGTATTTAAAAACAAATACACGGTAGGGTTGAATTATAGTAAAACCAAAGGGGTGATTACCTGGGTTTCGGGGCAGATTGACAACATCAATACTACCTTTGAAAGTCCGCAGAATTTAAAAAGCCTCGTGAATTACGGTTTAAGCTTCACGGCCCAAAACACCTATTTTAGCTGGTGGACGGCCAGTAATTTTGCTAACGTTTTTAAAAACCAGTACCAGGGCGATGGGCCCATTGGTGATTTTAACAACAGCATGGTAAGTTACAGCTTAAATTCCCAAAACTCGTTTAAAGCAGGCAAAGGCTACACTTTCGAGCTTAACGGTTACTACCATTCTAAATCCGTTTACGGTACCTCGATAGAAAGAGGTTATTACGCCGTTTCGGCAGCAGTACAGAAATTAATTTTAAAAGACAAAGGCAGTTTAAAGCTATTGGCCAACGATATTTTTCAGGGAAGCCAGTACCGTTACATTACCCGGTATCAGAACATTGATATGAACAGCCATGTAAATGTAGATAGCCGTCGGCTGATTTTGTCTTTTTCTTATCGCTTTGGAAACTCATTTTCAACCAGGGAACGTAAGGCCGGAAGTGAAGATGAGCAGAATAGGGTAAAAGGAGGAGGGTAAGTTCTTTATTCTTAGTTAAGCACCTCAAATTAATTTTGAGGTGCTTTTTTAATTCGGTTCGAAGTTGGAAGTCGGATGACGAACACTGATCAATAGCTGTATTTATCCGCTATATCTGTGGTTAATGTTTGCTCTTTAGCCAGTATAAAGAATCACTGGCCATTATGTTTCCACATGATATTCACTTTCCGACATGCCTTTTACCTTTTTTAAGGCTGCAGGCCAGGTTTCATTAAAGTAATCCTTCCATTCGTCGATAATGTTCATATCAATGGTGAGTTCGGTGAGCCCATTCTGTTCTTTTAAGGTATAGTTTTCCAGCGATTCACCCCAATCATGCAATGTCTCTTTGCCATCTTTTATCTCGCCCACGTGCTTGATAGACATAAATTGATTAGGGATGTTTTCTGCAATAACCGCCACCATTCCTTGTCCTTTACCATCCCCAAATATTGCTCTGCTTCCTTTTTTCCAGTCGGTTTCTACTGACGATCCTTCTGCAAAAACCGAAGTCCATTTCGGATAGCTTTCTACCCCAAACAGTACATCCCATACTTTTTCGGCACTGGCATTAATTGTGGTTTTAAATTCAATCTTTTCCATGGTTTTATATTTTTAATTACTGGTTTCCATTAAGTTTATCCAGGCATTTACGGCTTTTGCTAGCGCATCGGCATGCTGTTCTACATCGGCCATCGTGTAAAATTTGGCGTAAGCTTTTCCTTTGGTTTGTTCTTCTAAAAAGCCAAAATCATCGTTCAGTAACGAGGCTTTATGAAAAACTACCACAACATAGTTTTTTATTTTTGGGTTTAAAGTGGCCATATCCTCTTTGTATTTAAAGCTTGGACCACCCCATTTAATATCGCTTTCTATTTTTGGACTGGCGGTGGTAATAATTTCGACTACCTTTTCCATTTCCTTTTTTAATGGATGATCCAGCGCATCCATAAATGTTTTAACTTTCGCAATGCTCATAACAAACAATTTATAATACAAAGTTGTTTAGTATTTAGTTGCTTTTTGCGGTGCAAAGGCGACAATTTAAGGGGGCGGAAGGACTTAACTTTCTATTTATTTTTTGAACCGATTCATATTAGTTACCCCAATTTATAGCAGTCAACCGATAACCAGGCTCACTAAAACAAGCATCAATATTTAACATATTTTCACTACAATAATCTCAGGATTAAGTAATTTAATCGGTAGATTTACGTAATTCAACGATACATGCAGCGGGCTGCACAATATTTTGGATTAAATTTAGTTGTTGGTTGGTGGGTTTTCAGTTAACAGTTCTCAGTAAGGAGTTTTTAAAGCTGTTTTCGGGGCTAACTATAAACCAATAAAAACAACTTTATTGCAACACGTTACGTATATACAACACCATGTTACCAACTTCCATGAAAAATAATAAATTTAACAGGCTGTTAATATTTGGCTTTATGGGCCTTATGGCAGTTACTGCCTGTAAAAAAAGCAGCACTGTACCCGATGAACCTGTTACGCCGACAACGGTTACCCCTGCAGGCACCCGTGAAGAGCTGACGAAAGATTCGATCTTTTTATACGCCAAAGAATTATACTACTGGAATACCTCACTGCCTACCTACGAGGTATTTAATCCGCGCAGCTATAGCTCAAATGAGGCCGAGCTGTATGCCTTAACCCAGTACTCTAATGATCCGACAACCGGAAAGCCTTATGAGTACGTGAGTAGTTCTGCAGAGCCTAAATATTCGTTTTTTGATTACACCGCGGCCACTACCGGGAAAACAGGCGCATTAAAGGCTGATGTTAATGGCTCGGCAAACGATTATGGCTTTTCTATAAATTACAGTACTACTGACGATTTAAGGGTAAAGTATGTGTATCCCAATTCGCCGGCAGCACAACAGGGATTAACCCGCGGATGCAGGATAACGAGCGTAAATGGCCGTACCAATCTAACTTACAATACCTCAAATGTAAGCTTCTTGTATAATGCCATTTTAGGTACAAACCCCAGCGTAAGCCTGGTTTTTATCGATTTAAATAATAATACCAAAAGTGTAGTTATAACAAGTGCTTCTTATACCGTTAATCCGATTTTATATACCCACGTATATACCGTTGGGGCAAAAAAGGTAGGTTATATTGTTTTTAACAGTTTTACCAATAATGCAACCGCAGGCTTAAACAGTGCTTTTGCTAATTTTACAGCGCAGGGGGTAAGCGAACTAATTGTCGATTTACGTTACAATGGAGGAGGATATGTATCTACCGCCACCCAAATTATTAATCTGGCAGCGCCTATTGCCCAAAACGGTAGCATCATGTTTACCTCTTATTACAACAGTTATTTACAAAATATTACTACTGCCCAGCGTAAGGCTTCTATTTTGGCCCACCAGCCTTTATTAGATGATGCAGGTAAATTGCAGACTTTTACCAGTGGTGTTAATGGGAAATATGCTACCTATGCCGATTTAAATTATTCGTCAACTTCGGCCGATAATATAGAACGTTTTGCCAAATCTGGTAACCTGGCTTTAAGCCGGATTTATTTCATCGTAACGGGCGCTACAGCTTCGGCCAGCGAGTTAACCATTAATAGTTTAAAACCTGTAATTGATGTGAAACTGATCGGTAAAACCACTTATGGTAAACCTGTAGGCTTTTTCCCGATCAGGATTGATAAACTGGATATGTATATTCCAGAGTTTGAAACCAAAAACCAGGCTGGCCAAGGTGGATATTATTCGGGATTAACAGTGGATAAAGATGCCTATGAAGATTATAAAAAAGATTGGGGCGATGAAACCGAAACTTATTTATACTATGCTTTGGCTTATGCCAATACAGGTACTTTTCCACTTACTGCACCAAAAACGGCAAGTTTAAAAACAAATACTTTACCACTTTCTTCAAGTTTATCAACAGAAGAAATTAAATCGGTTGATGCCCGTTTAGATCCGAATGGATTTAAAGGAATGATCATGACCCCGCATAGAAAAATGTAACAGCTAAGTTCAGCTAATAAAAAAGCGCGGTTACCGTTTAGGTAAACCGCGCTTTTTTTGTACTAGCTAAGCGCTACAATAATATTTTACTGCTGATATCTTTATTGATGGTAATGTAGCCCGGATATTTAAATGGGGTATTACCCAGCATAAACGTTGGCTTAATTTTAATGGTTAATAAACCCAGTTTTTCATCTTTAGCCGATGAACCTTTTTGGGCGGCTTTTACAATATCGTTAAATACATTGCCGTTGGATACCAAACCATAAATATTGCTTACCAGTTGTACCGGCACGGTTACCGTTTGCCCTTGTGCAATGCTTACGCTTTGGTTAACCAGGCCTTCTGCTAAATCGGTATTGTTTACCAGTATTTTATATTCGAACTGGTTTATGGCTGCCAGATTGCTTGAAGGATTGCTGATTTCTAAATTAAGGTTGGCTTTTAGAGGTATATCTTTGCGTAATAAGCCCAATGCTACACCCGGTAGGCTGGTAAGGCTAAAACTTTGCTGATCCATTAATTTCTTTACATCGGTGCCGGCAATCGATACCTGCTGAACTCCGGTAATTTTATAAGTACAGTTTTCCAGCGCTTTAATTTGCTGGGCCTGTTTGTTAATGCCGCAACCCAACGCAGTGGTTACAAGCAGGCAAATCATTAGTGTGTTTTTCATGTTAATCATAACGCCAAAATACTAAAACTATTTTAGTATGAGATTAGCTAACAGTTTTAAATTGGTATAGGCAGGCAGGAGCAATAATGATTAAGTATGCAGGGATTTGGCAATTAGCGAGGTTTTGAGTTATTTTGACAAGAAATTTAACAGCATGGCCATTACAATAAGGAAGATAGTAGCAGAAGATAATGAGGCTACTGCAGAAATGATCAGGACAATTTTACGCGAATTTAAAATTGACAAGCCTGGTACCGTTTATACCGACCCAACAACCGACGAGCTATCCCGGCTATTTGAACGCGCTCAATCGGCTTACTGGATTGCCGAAGAAGATGGAGAGATTATAGGAGGTTGTGGTATTTATCCAACAGATGGCCTGCCAGAAGGTTGTGTAGAATTGGTTAAACTATACACCGCTGCATCGGCCAGGGGAAAAGGAATAGGCAAAATGCTGATGGAAAAGAGTATCGAATCGGCACAGCACTTTGGTTATAACGAAGTATATCTCGAATCCTTTCCCGAGCTTACCACAGCTATCGGCATGTATCAAAAAGCAGGTTTTGTAAAACTTCCTGCGCCATTAGGCAATTCAGGGCATTTCGCCTGCAATGTGTGGATGTTGCTGGTGTTGTAAGTAGGGTTAATCGTTGAAACTGGTTAATTGGTTAACTGTTTGCTGGTAATTAAAGGTTAATTGTTTTAACTGGTTAATCGGTTAACTGTATGTTTGGCTTTAAAGGGTTAATCGTTGAAACTGGTTAACTGTTTGTTGACGATTCACTCTCTACAATTAACCAGTTAACCGATTTATACAATTAACCAATACTAACCTTTAATTCTTACCCACCCTGTTTTCCTCCTCGCTGGTACCTGTACTTCTGCTGCGGGCAGTTTTTATTTTCATATTGCCGAACTTATAAGTGAAATTTAAGTTTACCCTGCGACTTTCCCATTCATTTCTCCAGTAAGTTTTAATGTTGTTGTATTCCAGGTTAGCCCTGAAAGCACTGGTGTTAAAAATATCATTAACCTTTAAAGCAAGGGTTGCATTCTTTTTCCAAAATGTTTTTTTCGCGCCAATATTTAACTGGTAACTGCCTAAACTCTGGAACAGGCCCGAAACCGACGGCGAATCGTAATAGGCATAAGTAGTTAAGCTATAGTTTTTAGGTAAAGTTATGGTATTATCCATCATTACCGACCAGTTCCACGAGAAAGCATTAAAGCCATTTCCCTGCACCGCCGATTGTGTGCGGTTAAAACCTGCCGAAACCTCGGTATTGTTGTTCCACCATTTGGTTATATCAACCGGACTACCTGTGGCCATATAAAAATTGGTGGTGCGGTTCAGGTTTTCGGGTCTTGAAATACTTTCTTTAGTCACATCATTTTGGTACACCACTTCCCACATCGAACCATTGTTAACCGAATAGCTTAAGGTTAATACCCTGAAATTTTTGATCGAATAATTTAGTTCGAAACTGTTGGCAAAAGAAGGCTGTAACATAGGGTTCCCCTGTAGTGCAGTGTAAGGATCGCTGTAGAAAGTAAAGGGGTTTAAACTGCTGTAGGATGGACGGTTAATACTTTTCCGGTAAGCTGCGGTAAGCAGGTTGTTCGAATCAATTTTTAAAGAAACAAAAACGGTTGGAAAAAGCTTCCAGTATTTTCTGTCGATTAGCGTATTGGTACCCGATGAGCTGCCATTGCCCAGCGTTTGTTCGGCCCGAAGACCTGCCTTGATTTGTATATTTTTAAAACTCTGATCCAATGAAAGGTAGGCTGCATTGATGTTCTCGTGATATAAAAACTGGTTTGTACGGCGGGCATCATTTATCCAGCCTGCTGTTTTTAACGAGTCGAAACGCACATCACTTTGCGATTTTACCCAGCTGCTTTTCCAGCCGGTTTCCATTTTAAATGTTTTGGTAAAGTTTAAAGTATAATCGGCCTTTACCGAGTAAATAGATACGTTGCCCATTCCAATATTGCGCAAATCGATGGGGCTGCCAATCACATTGTCATTTACATCAAGGTAGGTGTTGGTGAAGGTTTCGTTTTTGCTGTTATCGTAACGTACATAATCAGCATCGAAGCCCAGTTCGCCGCCTAAACTATCGGTTTTATAACGGTAGTTTAGGTTAAAGGCATGGTTTTTTTCTGTATTGGATTGCGGATTAAACATCGATGTTGCACCCATTTTTGCACCCGCTGCATTGTAATTGATAGAGTTGCTGTTTACTTTGGTTTCTTCTGGAGCGGTAAAGCCTTTTACCATTATACCTAAAGTATGCTTCTCGTTCATAAAATAATCGGCCCCGGTAGAGTAGTTGAGGCTATTGGTAACCGGATGCCAGAAATTAAGCTGGTTATACTGTTCTTCGCCAATGCTGCGGTTTAGGGTTAAGCGGTTGTAAGAATTGTAATGGCCGGCATTTAAACGGAGATAGGTACTCACCTTACCGATGTTGTAGTTGAGGTTGGTTCCTGCACTCATTTTTTCGTACCTGCCATAACCTCCGCCAAGGTTCATGTTGCCATTAAAACCCTGCATTTTGTTCCTTTTTAGTTTAATGTTAATAATTCCGGCGGTGCCCGCTGCATCAAAAGAAGCAGGAGGGTTAGAAATCAGCTCGATTTTACTCAGTACCGAACCAGGCAGCAATTTCAGGTAAGTGGTTAACTCCTGGCCACTCATGTAGCTCATTTTACCATCAATCATCACGTTGATGCCGCTTTTACCCTTTAGTACAATATTATCGTCCTTATCCAGCTTTACACCTGGCGACCGGCTAATGACTTCAAGTGCATTGTCGCCGGCAGTATTCATCTGCTCTACATTGACAATTACCCGATCGGCTTTTTGATCGATAACAGGCATTTTGGATACAATGTTTACTTCTTTTAAGTTTTGGCTGCGGTAAGTTAATACAATCACAGGTACTTTTACAGTGGTTGCTTTTACCTCAAAACTTGCTGATTGATTCCTATCATAACCCATCATCAAGGCTTTGATTAAATACCGGCCAGCTTTAACATCATTAAACTCATACGCGCCTTGCTGGTTGGTAGCCTGTAAAGCAACCGAAGCCGAATCGGGCAGGCGGATTAGTGCCACTGAAGCATAATCTAAAGCTTTATTGCTTTTATCGGTGATTGTTCCGGATACCTTGCTGCTTTGGGCACGGGCAGTTTGAATGCCTGAAATAAGTAATATAAGAAGAGCGGTTTTAACTAAGCGGTTCATTGGTTGTTGTTTTATAATTAATTGGTCCAAAGATGCAGCGGCCGCAGGAGTCTGAAAATTATATCATCCCAAACCCTCAAAATATTATCCCAACCGCTTAAAGCGCTGTAAATCCTTTTCGTACTAAAAAAGCAGGGTTTGGGATAATTATTTACAGGTTTGGCATAAGAAAATAGGCAGTTAAAAATGCTTTGTATAGTTTTAGGGCATGAAAACTTTAAAAACGATTGCGATACATATTCTTTGCTGGGTACTTGTTTTGGGCTATTTTTATGGTGGTGCAGTGATAGAAGGCACTACTTTAAGGCAATCGGCCTTTACCATATCCATGAATTTTATTCAGATCATGGAGTTTTATATCTGCTATTTGTGGGTATATCCCCGGTTTTTGAAAAAGGGCAAAATCCTTCAGTTAATTGGCGGCATTTTGTTAACCATAGCGATATTCACTGCCTCGAGATATTTGATTGAAGAAGTTTTGTACTTAAAATGGTTTGGTTTTCATAATTACGCTGAAGGTACAACGGCCTGGCATTACATTTCTGACAACATTTACTGGAGTTTGGCCTTTATCGTAGTACCTGCTGCGGTTTACGGGATAGAAAAAAGCTTTTTGGCCGAGCGGATGAACCTTAAACTCAAGGATGAGGTAGTAAAGGCCGAACTTTCCTTTTTAAAATCGCAGATTAATCCACATTTTTTGTACAATACACTAAACTATGTGTATTCGCTGGCCATTCCTGTTTCGGATAAACTGGCTAATGCGGTTTTGCGACTGTCTGATTTGATGCGTTATACCTTAAACGATAGCCCGGATGGGAAAGTGAACTTAGATAAAGAAGTGGGGTATTTGGAGAGTTATGTAGAGCTGTTCAAGATGCGTTTCGAGCCTAATTTTTATGTTACGTTTACAACTGAAGGCATTGGCGACCAGAAAATTGCTGCACTGATACTGATTCCCTTTGTCGAAAATGCATTTAAGCACGGCGTGGTAAACGATGAAGCACAACCGGTACGCATTAAGCTTAAAGTGCAGCAAAAACGACTGAGTTTTGAGGTCAGCAATAAGATTAGTCATGCACAAAAAGACCACAGCAGTGGGGTAGGGATGGTAAACGTACACCGCAGGCTGGATCTGATTTATCCTGATAAGCACGAACTGTTGGTTTCTAACAACGGCAATACCTATAAAAGCACGTTGATTTTAAATTTATAGCTTTACCTTTAAATCCGAATTACCTTCAAAATCTTAACTATGATCCGTTGCCTTGCTGTTGATGATGAATCTTATGCCTCCGATATTATTGCGGCATTTATCAATAAAACACCTTTCCTCGAATTAGTAGGCACCACCACCAATGCCTTTGAGGCACTGAATCTGGTGCAGGAAGGAAAAGTTGATCTTGTGTTTCTAGATATCCAAATGCCAGAATTGACCGGCATACAGTTTTTGAAAATATGTGGAGGCAAATGCAAGGTAATTTTAACTACCGCTTATCCCGAATATGCGTTGGAAGGTTTTGAGCTTGATGTGGTCGATTACCTGTTAAAGCCCATCTCTTACGAGCGGTTTTATAAAGCAGCCCAAAAGGCACAGCAAATTTTAGCTCCCGTACCAGCAGCACAGCCCGAAGTAATGCAACAGCCTGCCCCGGGTAACGACTTTATTTTCATCAAGGGCGATACCAAAAATAAATTCATCAAAGTAAATTACGACGATATTTTATACATAGAAGGACTTAAAAACTATGTTTCGGTGTACACTGCCACGCAGCGGATCATCACTTATCAGGCCCTGCGCGAGCTCGAAACACAATTGCCAAAACCACCTTTTTACCGGATTCATAAATCTTACATCATTTCTATCGAGAAGATTAAAATGATTGATGGCAATACCGTTTTTATTAACGATGAGGCCATTCCTGTTGGAGAAACCTACAAGGAAGAGTTTTTTAAGGTGGTAAGGGAAGGGAAGAAGGGTTAGGTTAACTGTTAAATCGGTTAACTGGTTAATTGTTTGTATAACCTTACAGTTAACCAGTTTCAACAATTAACCGATTAACCAAGTTGATGGATAAACTTCCAGTTAGCCAATTTCAACAATTAACCAATTAACCAAAAATAACCGCTTAACCAAAACTAACCACCGGTGTGCATAAAATCTCCCGAATATTTCTTCCGTTTTTTTTAAGTTTGCTGCATAAAGATTAAATTGAACATGAGCATGCAAGAAACCAATTCGCTAAACCAGGTTGCCGAATTCCACACCACTTTTAAACACCCTATTCTCGAAAATCCGGTTATTCCATCTAAGCAAAGAGCTAACCTGCGTATTTCGCTTTTGGCCGAGGAGTTAAAAGAATTACAGGAAGCGGTAGAAAACGATGATCTGGTAGAAGTTGCCGATGCATTATGCGATTTACAGTATGTTTTGGCCGGCGCTATACACGAATTTGGCTTAGGTGGAAAATTTAAAACTTTATTTGATGAGGTGCACCGCTCTAACATGAGTAAGGCTTGCAAAACAGTAGAAGAAGCCGAAAACACCATTCAGTTCTATTTAGATAAAGACGGAACAGAATCTTACTACAAGGAAATCGACGGACTGTTTCTGGTATTCCGTAAATCGGACGACAAGACTTTGAAATCGATTAATTATTCTCCTGCAGATTTAAAATCGCATTTAATTTATTAATCATTGAAAAGGCTAAAGCAGTTAATTGGTGATTTGAAGCATCAGCCGGATAAGCCCGATGCGGCTTTAATGCGCGAATTTATTTTTTACTCGCCTAAAATGCCACTGCGCCTGCATCAGGAGCAGCTTATCGCCGAATCAAAACAATTTAGCCTCCCGGTTTTCGATACCTATTTTACCAGTTCCGAAATCCGTATCAATTGTTTTAGCTGGGGTAAAGGTAAAAGGAAAGTGTTGCTTACGCACGGCTGGGCTTCAAAAGCATTGGATTTTTACGAGCTTATTGTTGCGCTGTTAAAAAACGACGATCTGGAAGTAATCGCTTTTGATGCACCCGGCAACGGAAGTTCTGTTTCTGAGTTTTCGAACCTGATGCTCTATGCTGATTCGGTTAAATCGATAGCGCTCAATTATGTACAGCCTGATATATTCATTGGTCACTCGCTGGGTGGAATGGCCAATGTTATTGCCCTGCAGGAGCTGGGTATAGAACCAGAACTACTGGTTAGTATTGCGCCTTTAATCAGGCTCAAAGAGAATTTTGAACAAAGCCTCGATTCAGTTAACATTGCCAGCAAAGACCAGGAAGTTTTCTTCAGCAATTTTGAACAAGAGTTCCCGGTTCCGGCAAGTTATTTTAACCTGACCAGTTTGTACCAGTTAAAAAACGATACCAATCATTTTCTGGCTTTCGATCCCGAAGACCATATTTCACCCTATTCTTTTTTACAGGAATTTCTAGCTAAAAACTCAGCAATTGTAGCTCAATCATTCGAAGATGTAGGGCATTACAAAATTCTTAAGTCGGTTGATGTAATTGAGGATATTGCACAGCGGATTCAAATATTGAGCTAGTTTTCTGTTTTTACTTTGATTTTGTGCTGCGCATAGCAGGGACGTTTCAAAGTAACTTTGATTTGGCCCTGCCCATGGCAGGAAGGTTTCAAAGTAATTATGTCTGGATTCGCTTGAAACAGCGACTATCTAAATTAATTTCTTCTTTTTTTGTCAGTGGTAATGGCTAGGCGGCAATTAATTTCCACCTAAGACACCTAAGTGCACCTAAGGCCTGGTTGGTAGTTTGCCGGCTTAAATGTGCTTACATGTCTAAGGTGGTTAAAAAACAATAGTGCTATGATATTAGACACCTAAGTGCACCTAAGGCTTAGTTTGCAGTTAGCAGGCTTAAATGTACTTACATGTCTAAGGCGGTAAAAAACATTAGGGCTACCTACATGTCTAGGATGGTTAAAAAACATCCTGTATCACCATCGTAAAAATCAAGGTGATTAATTTAAATCCATAACAGTGCATAACAGTTAAAATTACTGTAAATTATATTTTAGGGCAACCAAATATTAATTAACAGCATGCAGGCAATTTTAGGCGTTATTTTTCATTTCTTCGGTGGTTTCGCCTCCGGAAGTTTTTACATACCATATAAAAAGGTTAAAGGTTGGGCCTGGGAAAGCTATTGGATCGTAGGCGGGATATTCTCCTGGCTCATTGTTCCACCGCTTGCCGCTTATTTAACTATCCCGAATTTTACGGCCATTATCAGCAGTACCAATGGCAGCATTTTATGGCTCACTTATTTTTTTGGTGTGCTTTGGGGCATTGGTGGCCTTACTTACGGCTTAGGTGTTCGTTACCTTGGCGTATCGTTAGGTAGTAGCATTATTTTGGGGCTCTGTATGGTTTTAGGCTCCATCTTACCTTCAATCTACTTCGATTTTTTCCCGCAGGCAGGTAAAGATACTTTCACCATGTTTCTGCAAACCGATTGGGGGCGCATGGTTTTACTGGGTTTACTGGTATGTGTGCTGGGTATCGTGATTTGTGGCAGGGCCGGTATGATGAAGGAAAAAGAGATGAAAACCGATATTACCGATCCGCACGGAATGGAGGTAAAAACAGAATATAAATTTGGTCTGGGCTTATTTGTAGGTATCGTATCAGGGGTGTTAAGCGCTTGTTTCAATTTTGGCATCGAAGCCGGTAAACCCATGGCCGATGCCGCAAACGCCATCTGGAAAGCCGCTAATCCGGCTGAAACCGGTAATTTTCTTTATCAAAACAACGTTACTTATGTAATTGTACTTTGGGGCGGACTTACCACCAACTTTATCTGGTGTAT
Source organism: Pedobacter ghigonis (assembly GCF_903166585.1). Classification (GTDB taxonomy): domain Bacteria; phylum Bacteroidota; class Bacteroidia; order Sphingobacteriales; family Sphingobacteriaceae; genus Pedobacter; species Pedobacter ghigonis. The sequence continues at coordinate 62,223 of NZ_CAESCM010000001.1, read as the reverse complement.
GGTACTTAATGCCAGGAACAAATCATTTGGCGATTATACGAATAAAACAACACCACTGTTAAAAAATTATATTTTCTCGGCCCTTGCTGGTACCACCTGGTTCCTGCAGTTTTTCTTTTACGGAATGGGCGAAAGTAAAATGGGTAATGGTGCCAGTTCGTGGATTCTGCACATGGCCTTCATCATCTTAATTGCAAATGTTTGGGGCCTGGTGTTAAAAGAATGGAAGGGTGTATCGCGTAAAACACTGGTAACGGTTTTGGTGGGAATTTTAACCATCATTATTTCGGTACTCATTGTGGGTTATGGCAACTCAATAAAAGGTTAATCAATAGAAAAATTTAAATAGAATATAATAATGTCAATCGATACGAAAAGTTATAAGCATGTAAGCTATCTGTGGGATGAAGAGGAAGCCGCAAAACTGGCTGGTGATGAAGTTGCTTTGTTAATCTACCGCTCAAATTTATTGGGTGCTGATTTACGCCTCACCAATTATGGAGGCGGTAACACTTCTTGTAAATTGTTGGAAAAAGATCCTTTAACCGGACTGGAAACAGAAGTAATGTGGGTAAAAGGTTCGGGGGGCGATTTAGGTACTTTAAAGAAAAGTGGTTTGGCCGCTTTGTATGTTGACCGTTTGCGCAGCCTGAAAAACATTTACCGCGGCGTAGCTTACGAAGATGAAATGGTTGAACTGTTTAACCACTGCATTTTCGATTTAAGTTCAAAAGCACCATCAATTGATACCCCGCTGCACGGTTTTCTACCCTTTAAGCATATCGATCACCTGCACCCTGATGCAGCCATTGCCATTGCAGCAGCAAAAGATGGTAAACGCATTACCCAGGAGCTGTTTAACGGTACCATTGGTTGGGTAGAGTGGAAAAAACCAGGCTTTGAGCTGGGCTTACAGTTAAAGCAGTGCTTAGATGAAAACCCGGGCATCCGTGGTATTATGTTAGGTTCGCACGGCTTATTTACCTGGGGCGATACCGCTTATGAAAGTTATTTGAACACTTTAGAGGTAATTGAAATCTGTTCAGACTATCTTAGCCAGAACTACGGAAAAAAAGGTCCTGTTTTTGGCGGACAAAAAATAGAAAGTGCTGAAGCCAGTAATCGTAAAAAACAAGCTGCTGCTTTAGCACCGGTTTTACGTGGCTTGTGCTCTTCAAAGCAACACATGATTGGTCATTTTACCGATGATACACGTGTTTTGGAGTTCATCAATTCGAACGATCTTGGCCGTTTAGCGCCAATGGGAACAAGCTGTCCCGATCACTTTTTACGTACCAAAATCAGTCCGCTGGTATTAGATTTAGCCAGTGATGCCGATTTATCGGATGTTAAAGCATTGAAAGAGACGCTTGAGCCTGCTTTTGAAGCTTACAGAGCGATGTATACGGATTATTATGAAACCTGTAAACATCCAAACAGTCCGGCTATTCGCGATACCAACCCGGTAGTAATTTTATACCCTGGTATTGGTATGTTTACTTTCTCGAAAGATAAACAAACAGCAAGGGTGGCGGCAGAATTTTACATCAATGCCATTAACGTAATGAAAGGGGCAGAAGCTGTTTCTGAATATACCTCATTACCACATCAGGAAGCTTTTAACATTGAATACTGGTTGCTGGAAGAAGCAAAATTACAGCGTATGCCTAAGCCTAAACCACTTACCGGTAAAATAGCACTGATTACAGGCAGCGCCGGTGGAATTGGAAAAGCTATAGCTAAAAAGTTTGTAGCAGAAGGTGGCGTAGTCATTTTAAACGATATGAATGCCGAGCGTTTAGAAGAAGCGGGTAAAGAATTTGCTGCACAATTTGGCAAAGACTCTTACAGCACCGCTATTTTAAATGTAACCAGCGAAGAAGACATTAAAAATGCTTTCGATGCCGCTGCGCTGGCTTTTGGTGGGGTAGATATTATTGTAAACAACGCAGGCTTATCTATTTCTAAAACCATTGCCGATCATACCGAAAAAGATTGGGACCTTTTATATGATGTTTTGGTAAAGGGACAGTTTTTTATTACCCAGGCTGCAACAAATACGATGCAAAAGCAAAATATCGGTGGCGATATCATTAATATTGTAAGTAAGAATGCTTTAGTTAGCGGACCGAATAATGCAGGTTATGGTAGTGCAAAAGCAGCCCAGTTACACTTAAGCAGATTAAACGCTGCCGAATTAGGTGCTGATAACATCCGCGTAAACGTGGTTAACCCTGATGCCGTAATCAGCGATAGCAATATCTGGGCTGGCGGATGGGCTGAAGGCAGAGCGAAGGCTTATGGCATTACCGTGGCCGAGTTGCCAGCTTATTATGCAAAACGTACTTTGTTAAACCAGATTATATTGCCAGATGATATTGCCAATGCTTGCTTTGCCTTTGTTGGTGGCTTATTGCAAAAATCAACCGGCAATGTGCTCAATGTAGATGGCGGAGTGGCCATGGCATTTGTACGATAATGAAATGTAACCACAGATAAAAAGGATAAACACAGATGGAATTTGTACTTAATCTATCGGTTGGTGTTCTCACCAACCGAAAAAGATGATACACTAAGCATAGGTGCTAATATCTGTGGTTAATAAATGTAGTCTGTGTAGACACAAACCACGGCGATAGTTTTGATCTATCGGCTGGTGTCCTCACCAACCGAAACGATAGTTTTAAATTCAGTTTTAGTAAGTTGTTTCATCGGTCTGTGCTTGGCACGGACCGAAAATGACTTTAATTTTTTTTATAATCGTCCTCGTTTGTAACGAGGATGAACGGGAAAGGCGATTGTATCGCCACAATAATTAACCTAACAAAAACCAAATATTCTCATGAATATCGAGCAGAACCAAATAGAAAAACACAACGACTCTTTGTTAACCCCACATCAGCGTAAACTTGCTTTCTTAAAAGAAGACTGGGCACACGTTGATCTGGAAAGCGTAATCCAGAAACTGGTCGATTTTCAGATTGCTATTCCTAGCTGGGCATTGGGCACAGGCGGAACCCGTTTTGGCCGTTTTGCCATTACCGGTGGAGAACCACGCACCATTGAAGAAAAAATTGAAGATGTAGGTTTGTTACATGCTTTAAACGGTGCAAGCGGGGCTATTTCGCTTCACATTCCATGGGATATTCCTCAGAATGCCGGCGAATTAAAAAAACTGGCTGCAGGTTACGGCCTTAAATTCGATGCCATGAACTCCAACACCTTTCAGGATCAGGCTGGTTCGGCCCACAGTTATAAGTTCGGTTCATTACAAAATGTAAATAAAGCCATTCGCAAACAGGCGATTGAGCACAATATAGAAGTAATTAAACATGGTATTGCGTTAGGATCTGATGCATTAACTGTTTGGCTTGCCGATGGATCTTGTTTCCCTGGCCAGCTTAATTTTCGCAAGGCTTTCGAAAACACTTTAGAAAGTTTGGAGGAAATTTATTCGGCACTGCCCGATGACTGGAAAATGTTTGTAGAGTACAAAGCGTTTGAGCCTAATTTTTATTCAACAACTGTTGGCGATTGGGGCCAGTCATTGCTGTATGCAAGCAAGCTCGGTAAAAAGGCCTATACCTTGGTTGATTTAGGTCACCACCTGCCAAATGCTAATATCGAGCAAATTGTTGCCCTGTTGCTAATGGAAGGGAAGTTAGGTGGTTTCCACTTCAACGATTCTAAATATGGCGACGACGATTTAACTGCCGGAAGCATTAAACCTTACCAGTTGTTCCTGATTTTTAATGAGCTGGTAGAAGGAATGGATGCAAAAGGAATGAACCATGCTAAAGATCTGGGCTGGATGATCGATGCTTCGCACAATGTAAAAGATCCTTTAGAAGATTTGCTGCAATCGGTTGAGGCCATTATGATTGCTTATGCACAGGCGCTTTTGGTTGATAGAAAAGCCTTAAATGCTGCTCAGGATAATAATGATGTAGCCAAAGCACAGGAAATTTTGCAACATACTTTCCGTAGCGATTTAAGGGCAATTGTTGCCGAAGCCCGCTTAAGGGCAGGTGCGGCATTATCGCCAATCGGTTTATACCGCGATTTAGCTGTGAGAAATAATTTAGTTAATCACCGTGGAAAAACTGTAGCTACAGGTTTGTAAAGAGGAGAATAGAAATGCCAAAACCTGTTATTGCCATATTTGATGTTGGGAAAACGAATAAGAAACTGTTCCTGATTGATGAAAATTATCAGATCGTTTACGAACGTTCGGCCCGTTTTGTTGAAACCGTTGATGAAGATGGCGAAGTTTGCGAAAACCTGGAAAGCTTGCGTTCATCTGTTTACGATTCCCTCCATCAGGTTTTGCAGTTAAAAGAGTTTGATGTTAAGGCCATTAATTTTTCAACCTACGGTGCAAGTTTTGTGTACATCGATGAAAATGGAGAGCCTTTAACACCACTTTACAATTATTTAAAAGCATATCCAGAAGCACTTAAAAAGAGCTTTTATGCCACTTATGGCGGTGAGGATAAGATTTCGTTAGAAACTGCCTCACCGGTTTTGGGTAGCTTAAATTCGGGCATGCAGCTGTACCGCCTGAAGCATGAAAAGCCGGAAATATTTGGCAAAGTGAAATGGGCGCTACACCTGCCTCAATACCTCAGTTATTTAATTACAGGGAAAGCTGTGGCCGATATTACCAGCATTGGCTGCCATACCCAGCTGTGGGATTTTAATAAAAACCAGTATCACAATTGGGTCTCAACAGAAAAGATCGACGATAAGTTCGGGGCTTTTACTCCGGCCGATTCGAGCCTGAAAACCGATTTTGAAGGCAACACCATCAAAGTTGGTGTAGGCCTGCATGATAGTTCTGCCGCATTGATCCCTTATCTTGCTAATTTTAATACTCCTTTTGTACTCATTTCTACCGGCACCTGGTGCATCAGTTTAAACCCGTTTAACCAGGATCCGTTAACTGCCGACGAGCTGAAGCAGGATTGCCTTTGTTACATGCACTTTAAAGGTAAGGCCGTTAAAGCATCGCGTATTTTTGCAGGTTACGAACATGAGGTACAGCTTAAACGCATCGCCGAACATTTCGACAGGGCCGCTTATTTGTTTAAACACCTGAAGTTTAACCCGGCTATGATTTTAAAACTGGCCAATAAAATCCCCGAGAATAAAGATGCACAGACAGGCTTTTCCGCAAACTCGGCATTTCCTGATCGCGATCTGAATCTTTTCCAAACGGCAGAAGAAGCCTATCATCAGCTCATTTTTGATTTGGTGAAACAACAGTTGTACTCGTTAAAGTTGATCCTCAATTCCGGTGTGAAACGGATTTTTGTGGATGGAGGCTTTGGTAAAAATGCCATTTATATGCATTTACTGGCTACCGCTATTCCCGATATTGAAGTGTATGCCTCTTCGGTTTCGCAGGCTACGGCTATAGGTACTGCTTTGGCCATTAACGATGCCTGGAATGAAAATCCGGCACCAACGGATATGATTCAGTTAAAATACTATTCGGCCATACAACGTACATTAGATTTTTAGGAATTTCCTTATATTGGGAATCCTAATACCCCTAACCATTTTGAAACCAGAAGATCTAATACCCTATCTGAATGTTGATGAATACTCGTCGACCCCCAAATACAAACAGCTAACCAATGCCATTTTAGCGGCAATAGAAAGTGGTAAGCTGCTTAAAAATAGTTTGTTGCCCTCTATTAATGAACTGAGTTTTAGTTTGGAAATGTCGCGCGATACTGCCGAAAAGGGTTACCGCAATCTGCGTAAACTCGGGGTGGTAGATTCAGTTCCGGGTAAGGGCTATTTTATCATCAATACCGATTTCTCGCGAAAGCTAAAAATCTGTCTGCTGTTCAATAAGCTCAGTACACATAAAAAGATCATTTACGACTCCTTTACCAAAACCATTGGTGAGCGTGCCGCAATTGATTTTTACATCTACAACAACGATTACGCGCTGTTTAAAAAGATGATCGTAGCCAAGCGCGATGATTATTCTCACTTCGTTATCATTCCGCATTTTTTAGAGGGTGGCGAAAATGCACACGAAATTATCAATACCATACCCAAAGAGAAACTGGTTATCCTCGATAAACTTTTGCCTGGGGTAACCGGCAATTATGCGGCAGCCTACGAGAATTTTGCACAGGATATTTATGCCGCATTAGAGCAGGCTTTAGATCGCCTTTCAAACTACCGCACCTTAAAAATCATCTTCCCCCGGAACAGCTATTTCCCACATGAAATACTAACTGGTTTTTATCGTTTTTGTCAGCAGTACGCCTTCGATCATAAAGTGATCCACAATATCAAAGATGAAGAGATTAATCCGGGTGAGGTATATATTAACCTGATGGAAGATGACCTGGTAATGTTGATTGAGCGTTTGATTGCACAAAAGCTCAAAATAGGTAAAGATGTAGGTGTAATTTCTTACAACGAAACACCTTTAAAAAGAATCATTTTGGATGGAATAACCACCATTTCGACGGATTTTAGCGAGTTAGGTGCCCAGGCAGCTGAATTTGTACTCAGTGGTAAAACCGAACGGGTAGAGGTGCCTTTTTATTTGAATTTGAGGAAATCGCTGTAGTATGTAGTTGATCCGTCATCTCGACTGAAGCGTAGCGAAATGGAGAGATCTTTAATAGATTTCTCGACTTCGTTGCACTACGCTCGAAATGACGATATTCAATTGTGCATAAAAACCCTTAAACGAACTTTACCCCGAACCGAATAATCATTACTTTTATCGCTTAGCCTTTTAATTTTAAATGAGTGAACCGGTAACAAAACAGCTGCGATCAGAAGAAAACCCTTACGATTATATTTTAAGGGATTTTAACCTGAAAGCGCTTAGCGAGATTGTTATCCTCAAACATTTGGGCGGATTGGTACATACCGATGTTAAAGGTTTCTATCAGTTATATCCCGAACAGATCGAAATCGATTTTGCGGCGTTTAGTCACGCAGAAGCTGTCAAGCCCTTTCCTATAGTGATGGTTCAGCAGCAGGAAGATTCGGTTAAGCTCTCGTGCCGCTGCACTTCACCCAAAAATAAACTGTGTACACATCAGGCACAGGTTTTATACAATATTCTGCAACGCCAAGAGCTGCGTATTTTCTTCGATGTTAACCTGCGCAGGGAAAAGCTAATTAAAATAGCTGCCGATTATGGACTGGAAAAGGAAAAAAATCCCGATTTGCTTTTTAACCTGCAATACCACAATGGCGAGGTTGAAATTAAGCCCAGAATGGATGCGCTACAGCCCTTTAACAAAGAGGCACAGCAAAACTTAGCAGAAATCCTGCTGCCCAAATCAAAACCACAGCCTACAGCTTCTGTTAAAGGAGATTTAAGTAAAATGATCCTGGTGCTGGGGCAGCATCGTTACTACAACCATTTAACCGTCGAGCTATTTGAGGCTGCCATTACCAAAGCGGGCAAAGTTAAAAATCCACTTAAAGGTATTAATCCGGCCGATTTAATTTTTAAAACAGAAGATGCTGATCTGTTGAAATTTTTTAGCGGCATCAGCACTTTTCAGCAACATTACAATACCGATCAAAGCGAGGTAGAAATTGAAGCATTAAAAGCCATTGTTAAAAATCCTGCTCAAATTCCGGTTTACCTGCAGGATCCTAAACAATCTTCGGTTATTAAGCCATCTTCCATTTTGGCCGTTGATGTTCAGCCACTCAGTGTCGATTTGCGGCTTTCGGTAAACCAGCGCGAGGATTATTACGAAATCACCGGTCGTTTAATCATTGATGGGAAATCGTACGAACTCGATAACCTGCAACTGGTGCACCAGTATTTTGTAAAGCTTAAAAATCAGCTTTATCTCATCAGCCGACTCGATTTTTTAAGGGTAATCGGATTTTTTAAAAAGCAGAGCAACCGGTTAATCTTGCACAAAAGCAAATATCCCGAATTCCAGAAAACCATCCTGATTCAGCTGGAAGGTAGTATTCATGTCGATTATTCGTATTTGAAACCCGCCAGCAAAAGTCAGATTGAAGAAAAGGGTTTCGATCTGGAAAACGAGCAGCTAATTTACCTGTCCGAATCGGAAGATTTTATCCTGCTAACGCCTGTAATGCGTTACGGAAATTTGGAAATTCCTGTTTTATCGAAAAAGCAAATTCAGGCACAGGATAAATTTGGCAATGTTTTTAAGCTTGACCGTGATGAAAAAGCTGAACTGCAATTCATTTCAAACATCATTAGGTCGCACCCTTATTTTTACGAACAAATAGAAAATGATTTTCTGTTTGATCAGAGTAAATACGATTCCTTTTACCTGCATCGAAAGCGGTTTTTAGAAGAAGCCTGGTTTTTAGATGCCTTTGAAATCTGGAGGAACAAGGATATTCAGATTTTGGGCTTTAATCAATTGAAAAATAACAAGCTTAGCGAGTTTAAGCCCGAAATAAACATTGAAGTAATAAGCGGATTAGATTGGTTTGAAACCAAAGTAGAAGTCAAATTTGCCAAACATATTGTTCCCCTAAAGCATTTGCACAAATCTATCCGCAATAAAAGCAGGTTTATTAAGCTTGATGATGGTACTGAAGGCATTTTGCCGCAAGAGTGGGTAGAAAAATTTGCAGCCTATTTTAATGCAGGCGAGCTTACCGAAGAAGCTATCCTGACACCGAAAATTAAATTCGCTACGGTTAACGAACTGTATGAGGATGCATTGCTGGATGGCGAAGTTAAAAATGAACTGAAGCTTTATAAGCAAAAATTTGAAGGGGCCAATTCGATTGAGGAAGTAGAAGTGCCGGCAACTTTGCAGGCAACCTTGCGCCATTACCAGAAAGATGGCTTAAACTGGCTCAACTTTTTAGATGATTTTAATTTTGGTTCGTGCCTGGCCGATGATATGGGCCTTGGTAAAACCATACAGATTTTAGCCTTCATTTTATCGCAGCGCGAAAAAGTGAAACACAATGTCAATCTGGTTGTGGTTCCGGCATCGCTGATTTTTAACTGGAAAGCCGAAGTAGAAAAGCTTGCACCATCAATACGCGTTAAAACCATTTATGCCGGCGAACGAAGCAAAACCACCGATGATTTTGATCAGTACGAAATCATTTTAACCTCCTATGGTACCCTGCTTTCGGATGTTCGTTTTTTGAAGGATTACCGTTTCAATTACATCTTTTTAGATGAGTCTCAGTTGATTAAAAATCCCGAATCGCAACGTTACAAAGCTGTTAGGATGTTACAATCGCGCAATAAGGTAGCCATAACCGGTACACCAATAGAAAATAATACTTTCGATTTGTACGGGCAATTATCTTTTGCCTGCCCCGGACTGTTTGGCAGCAAGCAGCAGTTTGCCGATTTGTATTCAACGCCGATTGATCAGTTTAAGGATAGCCGCAGGGCCGACGAACTTCAGCGAAAGGTGAGACCGTTTATTTTACGCAGAACGAAAGAACAGGTGGCTAAAGAACTTCCCGATAAAACCGAGATTATTTTGTACTGCGAAATGGGGGAGGAGCAACGTGAAGTGTACGAAGCCAACAAAAAAGAGATTCAGGATTTTATTTTAGGTAAACAGGAAGACGATTTGCCTAAAAGCTCCATGCATGTACTAAAAAGCATTACCACCCTAAGGCAAATTTGTAATTCGGCAGCTTTGCTGGCCGATGGGAAATCTTATTTGCAGGCTTCTTCCAAAATTGAGGTATTGATGGAACAAATTGAAAGTAAAGCCGGTAGACATAAAATATTGGTCTTCTCGCAGTTTGTAACCATGCTCGATTTGATTAAGAAACAACTCGAAAATCGTGGGATTGGTTATGCATATTTAACCGGTCAAACGCGTAACAGAGAAGAAGTGGTGACTTCGTTTCAGCAGAATCCGGATTTACCGGTTTTCCTGATCAGTTTAAAAGCAGGAGGTACAGGACTGAATTTAACCGAAGCTGATTATGTTTACCTGGTCGATCCATGGTGGAACCCGGCGGTAGAAAATCAGGCTATTGACCGTGCTTATCGGATCGGTCAGCACAAAAACGTAATGGCGGTGCGGTTAATCTGCCCTGATACCATTGAAGAAAAGATTATGAAACTGCAGGCTACTAAAAAAGATCTGGTTAAAAACCTGATACAAACGGAGGGTAGTTTTTTCAAGAATCTAACCAAGAAAGAGCTGCTGGGATTGTTGAGTTAATTGGTTTGTATAGAACAATTTAAGTGCCTCACAAAGGTGTTCGTCATTTCGAGCGGAGTGCAACGTAGTCGAGAAATCTGTCTAAATAGATCTCTCCATTCCGCTGCGCTTTAGTCGAGATGACGACTTTATTTTGGACTTAAACTAGCTAAATCCCGACCTTGAAATCGTAGTCTAAATACTTCGGCACATTCAAACTCTTTACAATTTTCCAGATTTTCTTTTCTGCGATAAATGCAGGAAGAGCTAAACCCGATACTTTGGCTGCTTCAACATAGAAATCCATTTTAGCCGGATGTGAGGGTGAGCAGGCATGATAAATCCGGCCAAAGGCCTGTTTTTCGATCAGCGCTATGGCAATACCAACGGCATCGGTTTGGTGGATTAAATTTACCGGTGCCAAACCATTCGGAATATCGCTTTTCCCGGCAAAGAATCTTCCCGGATTACGGTCGGGACCAATTAAACCCGCAAAACGGATAATGGTAGCATCAGGGTTTTCTGCTTTGAAAATTTCCTCGGCAGCTACCACAACTTTGCCCGAATCGGTATCCGGACAAGTTGGCGTTTCTTCATTTACAAACTGGTTTTCGTCGGCAAAAACACTGGTCGAACTGATCAGTATAATTTGGCTTGCCTTGCCTTTGGCTGCTGCTAGAATCAACTTAATTTTTGCAGGGTAATCTTTCAGCTCAGCCGAGTTTCTTTTTGGTGGGATACAGATAAACAAAGCATCGCATTCAAAAAAAGAAGGTGCTGCCTCAATTTTTTCAGTGCTGAAGTTAAGCAGGTAAGGATTAATTTTCGCTTCTGCCAGTGCGGTAAGCTTGGTTTCGGTGGTGGTTGATCCGTTAACGGCGTAACCCCTTGCAATGAGTGCTTTGGCAAATGCAAAGCCAAACCAGCCACAACCTAAAACCGAAACCTTTTTAATTGCTTTTTGATGCACGTTAGAATCTGAAATCATAGTGCCTAAAGATAGCGTTCTATGGGTAATTTATTTGTCAATTCTGTTTCTTGTACAGGGTTTTAGATAGTGCTAAAATTCCGTCATGATAACTGGTTGGTTTAAAGTTAAATGCTTTTTCAAATTTGGAAGAATCGAAATGATAATCATGATCGTACTGATAATACATTTCTACCGTGCCTGCAACCACTTTTTTAAATAAGCCAACCAAACGGAGCATCAGTTTATTAATGGTCGAATAACGGGCTTTGGTTTCGTAAATCTGAGCAGCCATTTCGATAAAAGCCTTTCCTTTTAAGGGTGCAGCTGTTGGTAAATGCCAGATTTGGTTACCCGATTCAGGTGTTTGTCCTAACAGAAATAGTGCTTTGCCTGCATCTTCAATGTAGGTAAAACTGTGCAAGGTGTTGGGGTTTCCTATCCACTGCCCGCTGGTGTTTTTGGCAAACTTATCCAATATCATCATATCGAAAAAACTGTTCATGGAGTCGGTGCCGTAAAAATCGGCAGCACGGGCAATGGTTGCGTTAATGTGGCCAGCTTTACTTTCATCCATTAATTGCTGTGCTATTTTTGCCCTTACTTCGCCTTTTTGGCTGCAGGGTTGATAAGGGGTATTTTCTGTCATTGGCCCCTTTACCAGTCCGTACATGTAAACATTGTCGAAAAATATCAGCCGCGCTCCGGTATGTCTGCAGGCATTAATCACATTCTGGATAATAACGGGCCACTGTTGCTGCCATATTTGGGCATCGTAAGTTAAACCGGCACACAGATAGATTACAGATGAACCTTCTGTTGCGGCAAGTACTTCTTGCTCGTTTAATAAATCGGCTTTGAGCCAGCTTACATTGGGATTGGTGCTGCTTACCGGTTTTCTGCTTACCAATCTAACCTTTTCGTTATGGGCAATCAGTTCTCTCGTTAATGCGTTTGCTGTTGGCCCGCCGGCGCCTAATATGGTGTGCATAGCTTTTCTTTTTTTGATTGACTCAAAGTTAGCTGAGCTAAAGTGCTAAAACGTTAACAAAAGATAAGGATTGAAGAAAACATCAACTTTAATCTGAGCTTAATTCCAAAGGTGATTGCTTTTCGAAAGGATTTCTCCATTTGCTGTACTCCATTCGAAATGACGGTTGTCTTATTGTAAAAGTGTTCTTTTGCGGATGCGGGAAAGTGAAACAGGCGTAATGCCCAGAAAATTGGCAATGAAATGCTGCGGAACCCGCTGAAAAATATCTCTGCCGGTTTTCTCAAGCGCAGTATAGCGTTCTTCGGGACTTTGCGTTATAAAAGCTGTTACCCGGTCTTCGTAGCAGCAGATGTAATATTCAGCTATTAAACGACCAAAACGTTCCATTTTTAAGGCTAGTAAAGGGTGGTTTAACATTTGCTGAAGATTATTGTAAGCGATCAGCACCAATTCGGTTTCTTCAAGTGCCTGAATGTAATTGGCGCAAGGTGTACGTTTAACGAAACTTTTGTAGGCGCTCATCAGCTCGTTTTCAAAGCTAAAGTATCCGGTAATTTCCTGTCCGTCTACTATGTGATAGTAGCGTACTGCCCCGCGGGTAATAAAGGCCATGTAATCGCACACTTTACCTTCAATAGCAAAATGTTCTTTTTTGCTTAAGGTAGCAAAACTAAGGTATTGCGTAAATATCTCCCATTCTGTTTCGTTAAACGTTACAAATGGGGCAATACCTTTTCTAAATGCTTCAAGTTGAGATAGCCTGTCCATATCAGAAATAAAATTCTGATTAAAGATACAGATTTACGGGGAATAGGATTAGCCCTTACCAAGATTGTAACAAGCCCTGCAACGGGGCTCGTAGCTTTCTTTTTCGCCTAGCAGCACAGTGGCTTCGTCGGCTGCCGTACGGTAGCTATACAAGGCTGGGTTGCCACAGCAAACACAAACAGCATTCACTTTGGTTACATGTTCGGCAATAGCCATTAACGCCGGCATAGGGCCAAACGGTTTGCCGGTAAAATCCATATCCAGCCCTGCAACAATAACACGGATGCCTTTAAGGGCTAATTTATTGCATACATCAGGCAGTTCATCATCAAAAAACTGGGCTTCATCTATACCTACAACCTGGGTATTGGTACCCAATAATAAAATGGCCGAAGCACTGTCAACCGGTGTAGAGTTAATCGAATTTAAATCGTGCGAAACCACTGCAGTTTCGTGGTAACGGGTGTCGGTACGGGGTTTAAAAATCTCGACATTTAATTTAGCAATCTGGGCCCTTTTCAATCTGCGGATCAGCTCTTCTGTTTTGCCAGAAAACATGGAGCCACATACCACCTCTATGCTTCCCGAAAATTCGCCTCTTCTTCTAAAATTTTGTTCGCTAAATAACATGCCCTGTTTTTTATTCCCCTAGGTGTACTATAATTTTTAAACCGAACAAATATGAGAATTATGTGTTATTTTTGAACACATAGTTACCAACATAAATCGATCAGAAATTCGTTTTAACTTTATGATGAACCAACAAGATATTTTCAAAAAGATAGGCAGCATTTTAGCAGAATTAAATGAGCAATACCAGTTTTTGGCTCAAAACCCTCAGCAGCTGAATGATTTGGAGCTGGAACTTTTTCTGGCCAATGCACATTTCCTTTCCGATCACGTTAATATCGTTAAAAAACTAAATACCATCGTTGAAGAAAAAACACCTGAACCGGGCAATCATCCACGTTTAGAAGAACAGAATACCATTATCCTGCCCGAAGTAACCAAAAGCTATGTAGAAGACGATGAATGTTTCGATCCGCAGGAGCTGGAAGAAGTGGTAACGGCGGAGGAAGAAGAGGCTCGCGTAGACATTAAACCTGCCCGTGAAATTATTGATGAAGAAGCTATTGAAGAAGAAAAGGCGGCTTCGGTTCTAAAAAATGATTTTTTTAAACCAGATCAGGACGATCATACTTTTGAATTTGTGCTGGGAACGCACGATGAAAATGCACAGTTTGATTACGAGGTAAAACCAGCCGAAGAAATTTTCGACCGCCCTTTAAGTAAAGAAGAGGCCGAAATTTTGGCACAAAAGAAAAGAATACACGAAAAGGAAAGAGCTTTACCAGCAGAAGAAACCGTTTTGCCTGCCGAGGATGATGAAATTGGTCCTGAACCTTTTCTGATAGATCATGAAGAGATAGACGAGGAGGAGGAAGAAGTAGTAGCCGCACCTAAAGAAGAACCTGTTGTGGCAGTTTCGCAACCTATTGAAGTACTTAAAGAAGTAGAACTGGATGAACCTATTATTTCGCCTCCTGTTGAGCATGAGAGACCGCTATTTACACCAGAGGCAGTTCCGGTAAAACCTGCTCCACAACCAGTGGCTGCTAAGCCCGCGCAGAGTTTAAATGATTTGCTGGCCAAAACAAATGGCAAAGCCGATGAGCCGCTAAAAGCACCGATTGCTGATTTGAAACAAGCCATTAGCTTAAACGAAAAATTACTTTTTATTAAGGACCTTTTCAACGGCTATAACCTGGCCTACTCTGAAGCGATTGATATTGTAAACAAAATGAACAGCTTTGAAGCTGCTGATGGTTTCTTACAAAATAATTATGCCGCAAAAAACAACTGGGCCAGTAAGCAAGCCACTGTTGATCAGTTTTACGAATTGCTGAACAGAAGGTTTAGTAAGTAAAGCGGATGGCGTTTTGCGGTAAGCGTTGGTTCATAATTGTCCGCTTTTGTAACTCTTGATCGTCCGCGTTTGTAACGCGGATGTACGAGCCCGGCATTTGCAATGCCTTTAATCCCTAAATAAATCCCATCCTGTTCGAATCGAGCTTTAAGAAGATAAACAGCAGGATGGTAAAGCTCCAAAGTGAAGAACCGCCGTAGCTAATCAAAGGTAAAGGAATCCCAATTACCGGAATAATTCCAATCGTCATCCCGATATTAATGAATACATGGAAAAAGAGAATACAGGCCACACTGTAGCCATAAACCCTAGAAAAGGTAGATCTTTGCCTTTCTGCCAGGTTAACCAATCTGAGTAGTAAAAAGATATACAATCCAATCACAACAAAACAACCAGCAAAGCCCCATTCTTCGCCAATGGTCGAAAAAATAAAATCGGTACTTTGCTCGGGTACGTAGCCATATTTGGTTTGTGTTCCCTGTAAAAAGCCACGTCCGGTTGCCTGCCCTGAGCCAATGGCAATCTGCGATTGGATTACATTGTAGCCCGCTCCTTTATTATCTGTTTTAAGACCAAGCATCAGCTCAATACGGCTGCGTTGGTGAGGTGCCAGTACTTTTTCGTAAGCAACTTTAATTAAGAACAGATAACCAATTGCAAAAATGGTTACTAAAACCGTCGAGAAGATAATCTTTTGTTTCCTTCGGTTATTGTATATAAAAAGACCTGCAATGGCCGTAATAATGATGATCAGAATGTAAGTTGGCACCAGGAAATCGGCCACAAACAACACAATCATTCCCAAAAATATCAGCAGGAAATAACCCGATAAGCCTTCGCGGTATAGTGGAAACATAAAGGCCAGGAAAACCAGTGCAGAACCGGTATCGGGCTGGAGCATGATCAATAGCAAGGGTGCGCCAACAATTAAGCCTGCAATGGCAATGGATTTGACATCTCTGAACTTTGGATTAAACGCCCCTACATACCTGGCCAGCAACAATGCTGTTCCGAATTTGGCAAACTCGGCAGGTTGGAGCTTAAAAGAACCAATCGCAATCCAGGCCTGATTACCGGCAACTTTATTCCCGATCACCAGCACAGCCAGTAATAAAATTAAGGTGCCGCCGTATATAAAAGGAGAGAAGACGTTAAACAACCTCCCGTCGAATAATAAAATAGAAAGGCCTAATATAAGACCGGTAAGAATGTAAATGAGCTGTTTGCCGTAGAGGGTAGTAAAGCTAAACACTTCTGTTTGCTCGGGAGGAACAGAAGCGAAAATGTTTGTGAAACCAATAGCACATAAAGCGATGTAGATTAAAACGGTAATCCAATCTACATTAAAGAAAAAACGGTTTCCCTGTTGCTGCTGCATTTTATTTATTGGTTACAGGTTTATCGATTGTTACGGTTTTAAGTTCTTTGGGTTTGGTGGCAACGCTTTGTTTAATGGTTGCCGAATTAATCCTCAAACTATCTTTTATTCTTTTGGTCGAATCTGCTTTTTTGATTAAAAGGCTATCGGCCTTTGTAAGTTTGGTTTCTTTTGTTTTATCTTTTAAAACAGGTAACAGATTTTGGTTTTTCATCCATTCAATCTGAGCCGCCCTTCCTCCACTTACCGTGCCTTTGAGATATTTTTCAATCATGTAACTGGCTATTGGTGCGGCGTAAGTACTGCCATAGCCAGCATTTTCTACAATTACTGCAATCGCGATTTTTGGATTATCTCTCGGTGCAAAACCAATAAAAACAGAGTGGTTTTTACCATGCGGGTTTTGTACCGTTCCGGTTTTTCCACAAAGGAGTACATCCGGAATTCTTGATAATATGGCTGTACCCCAGCTGCTGTTTACCGCATCCTGCATGCCATCAATTACGGGTTCAAAATGTTTGGCATCTACACCCACATAATTTTTAACTACATATTCTTTTCTAACCAGGTTTTTATCGCCAATACCTTTAATCAGGTGTGGCTTAATGTAATAGCCACGGTTAGCAATAATGGCCATCGCATTAGCCATTTGTAAAGGTGTAGCGGTAATTTCGCCTTGACCAATGGCCTGAGAAATTACGTTGGTGTAACCCCATCTTTTACCGTAGAGTTTATCGTAGTGTTCTGAAGTATAGAAATAACCTTTTCTTTCGTAAGGCATATCGATATCAAGTTTAGCACCGAAGCCAAATTTAGCCACCTTATCGCGCCATTCCTGGTAAGTTTGTCTTTGGTTTTTCATGCCGTTCTTGGTGATCAGCTTTTGAAAAACATAGCAAAAATAGGTATTGCAAGAGCGGGCAATCCCCCTTCTAAGCGAAATTGGACCATCAAAGTGCTCACATTTAATTCTTCTGTTACCGGCCTGATAATAGTGCGGGCAAAAGAAAGTGGTATTGGGATCAATTACGCCGTCTTGTAATCCGATTAAAGCATCAACCGGTTTAAAAGAAGAACCCGGAGGATAATAACCCATTATTGGCCTTACAAGAGATGGGCGATAGGGGTTACCTACAATAAACTCCATATAATTATTTCCCTGGTTCCTGCCAACCAACAAATTTGGATCGTAACCCGGACTACTTACCAGCGAAAGAATCTCTCCCGTAGCAGGTTCAATAGCTACGATAGCACCAACTTTATTGGCCATTAATTCTTCTCCCAGTTTCTGGATTCTCATATCAATGCCCGAAATAAGTCGCTCGCCCGAAACCGCATTAATGTCGTACTTTCCGTCAGCGTAACTGCCTTGGGGCGTATTGTGCACATCATAAATGGTATTTACAACACCCTTTTCTCCTCTTAAAACCTCTTCGTATGATTTTTCCAGACCGCTTTTTCCTTTATAATCTCCAGGCTTATAAAAACCTTCAGACTTGGCAATATCGGCACTATCTACCTCTTTTACATACCCGAAGAGCTGGCCGCCAACACTATCGGGATAATGGCGTATGGTGCGGTCCTGAGTTGAAAAACCAGGAAAACGGTACATGATTTCCTGCAAACGGGCATAGCTCTGAACTGAAATCTGTTTAACAAAAGGTGTGGCCTGATAGTTGGATTTGGCTTTAGCCTTACGCATAAATTTACGAGCGTCTGCTACCGAAATTTCAAGCGCATTGGCCAATGTAAGCGTATCAAACTCCTTTACTTCGTTCGGGATAACCATTAAATCGTAAACAGGTTCGTTTTGTACAATAACCTTCATGTTACGGTCGAGAATAGCACCCCGCGCAGGAAACTTGAATTTCTTTTTTAATACATTACTCTCGGCAGAAATAAAGGCTTTGTCGCTAATAATCTGGATATAGAAAAGTTTGCCCAGTAAAATAAGGGCAATAACAATAAATAGTCCCTGAACGATGTATTTTCGGTTAAATAATTGATCCATTAGCGTGGCGTTCTTCTATAGAATATAAACTCTACCAATAAAATAATAAGCAGTGTAAAGATACAACTTAAGCCGCATCTCATTAAGGTATAACCAATTTCGGTTAACCTGAATGTTTCTAAGAAGAACAACACCAAATGGTGTGTAATAACGCAGAGAAAAGCATAAAGTGAAAACCATTGGAACCCCATGTAACTTAACGATGGTTCGGGGTCATCAATTGCGTCGCGGTTTAAACTTATGGATATAAAAGAAATCCTGACAAATGCCAACACTACACAAGCGGTTGCATGTACCCCCATGGTATCGTAAAATGCATCGAGTGTTAAACCCGTTGCAAAGGCTAGGCCATACAATATAATGTTAGGGATGCCAAAAGGCAGGAGCAGCAAAAACAATACGTAGATAAAGGGGGTCGACAGATCATAAAAGCCCATATTCTTGAGCAGAAAGATCTGCACAAAAAGCAGTAAAAACCACCTGATCACATTTACAATTATGATTCTACTATTCATTGGGCTTAACTAGGCTTTCTAAAGCTTTTTGCTCTTCAGCAAGTTTATCTTTAACCACATATACATATTGCAATGTGCTAAAATCTGTAAATAAATTCAATTCTCCCGATAAGAAATTATCGTTTGTGGCTACATTAGGTTTGCTGATTCGGCCAACTAAAATCCCTGCCGGAAATGAGCCGTAACCGGAAGTTACAACGCTATCGCCAACATACATTTTAATGTGGTTGGGTACTTCTTTTACAAATGCTTTTCTGATATCGAAATTCCCATCGCCCCATACCAAAGAGCCTACCGCATGATTCTTTTTCAAGGTAACACTAATTCTGGTGTCTTTATGCAATAGCGATTGTATGGTAGCCAGGTGCGCCGAAACATCACGTATAAAACCTACAACTCCTCTTTGTGGCGCAATTACAGCCATTCCACTTTTAATTCCGTCAACTGTACCTTTATTAATGGTCATCACGTTGTTGCGAAGCGTGATAGAATTTTTCACTACTTTGGCTGCCAGGTAAGTGTATTGCTGATTAGTAACGGTATCAACAACCTTTACATCTTTAGCGCTATCAACTGTGGTTAAAGCTAACAACCGGGTTTTAAGTTTGGCATTTTCGGCCGCAAGGCTGTCGTTTACCATTCCGAGGTTTAAATATCTTTTAAAAACATTCAGCCTTTCGTATGCTGTACCCACTACTTCGTTTGATGAATTTAGGGTAACACTACGCTGATAAGCATTGTTTTTCACCGTTAGGTAAATGCCTATCGTAAAAAAGATAATAAACAGGAAAAATGCGTTGTATCTGCTGATGAAAATCCAAAGGTTACGCATATTTTTATGGAAAATGGAAGATGGGAAATGTATAATGGAATTGTTACATCGTCCATTATACATCATCCATTTTCCGTGTTTTATTGCATTAAGAATTTATATCCGCCAATATTTTTAAGGGCGATGCCAGTTCCGCGAACTACTGCACGAAGTGGATCTTCGGCTACGTGAACAGGTAATTTTGTTTTAGCAGCCACACGTTTGTCTAATCCTCTTAATAACGCTCCACCACCTGTTAAATAAATACCGGTTTGGTAAATATCGGCAGAAAGTTCTGGTGGGGTAATCTCTAATGCTTTTAAAATCGCTTCTTCAATTTTAGAGATTGATTTGTCCAGACAGTGTGCAATTTCGGTGTAAGAAACCGTAATCTGTTTAGGTACACCAGTCATTAAATCACGTCCCTGAACAGCAAAATCAGAAGGGGCATCCTGTAGCTCAGGTAAAGCAGCACCTACTTCAATTTTAATCTTTTCAGCAGTACGGTCACCAATCATAATGTTGTGCTGGCGACGGATGTAGTTTACAATGTCAGAGTCAAAGTTATCTCCTGCAACGCGGATAGACTGGTCGCAAACGATACCTGATAACGCAATTACCGCAATTTCAGTAGTACCACCACCGATATCGATAATCATATTACCCATTGGTTCTTCCACATCAATACCAATACCTACAGCAGCAGCCATTGGTTCGTGTATTAAATAAACTTCTTTAGCACCTGCAATCTCGGCCGAGTCGCGTACCGCACGTTTTTCTACCTCTGTAATACCCGATGGGATACAGATTACCATACGTAACGATGGGAACATCCAGCCTTTACCACCATTAAGCATGCGGATCATGCCTTTAATCATCGCTTCTGCAGCGTTGAAATCGGCAATTACACCATCTTTTAGCGGACGAACGGTTTTAATATTATCGTGGGTTTTACCCTCCATTTGCATGGCCTGGCGACCAATAGCAATAACTTTGTTTGTAGTGCGGTCAAAAGCAACAATTGATGGCTCATCCACCACCACTTTGTCGTTATGTATAATTAGGGTATTCGCAGTGCCCAAATCAATGGCAACTTCTTGCGTAAACCAGTTAAATAATCCCATGTATGAGGTATGTTTCTTTAATTTTAATAAATGTATACTATTCCTAATGTAAAAATAGCTTTTTTATTGTTTTAACTTCTATTTTCTTTAACCATTAAATTGTTTTTTAGGCAATTAAATTTTGAGAAAAAGTTAAAAGGCGAAAGCAGAAAGGCTAAAGCCATTACAATTGGGCTTTTGGCTTTAATCTTTCTGCTTTATCTTAAAATTAGTGTTTAAAGTGTCTTACGCCAGTGGTAACCATGGCAATGCCTTTTTCGTTAGCTTTTGCAACAGAATCAGCATCTTTAATCGATCCGCCTGGTTGTAAAACAGCAGTAATTCCGGCATCGGCAGCAATTTCAACACAGTCAGGGAAAGGGAAGAAGGCATCAGAAGCCATTGCTGAACCTTTAACGCTGAAACCGAATGAAGCAGCTTTTTCGATTGCTTGTCTTAATGCATCCACGCGTGAAGTCTGGCCAACACCGCTTGCAATAAGTACATCATCTTTAACCAAAACAATGGTATTCGATTTTGTGTGTTTAACAATTTTATTGGCGAAATATAAATCTTTTAATTCCTGCGCAGTTGGTGCTTTATCGGTAACGGTTGTCATTTGCTCCGGACCTTCGATAATTAAATCTTTATCTTGCTCAATTACACCGTTTAATAAGGTTTTAAATTGTTTTTTGCTCAACTCAACTTCGTTGCGCTTTAAAATTACGCGGTTTTTCTTTTTGCTGAACAACTCAACCGCCTCAGGCTGGTAAGCAGGTGCAATTAATACTTCAAAAAACAGGTTGTTAATTTCTTCAGCTGTAGCCAAATCAACTTCTACATTGGTAATTAAAACACCACCGAAAGCAGAAACCGGATCGCAAGCCAATGCATCAATCCATGCTTGTTTTGCAGTTGGGCGCGAAGCAATACCGCAAGCGTTGGTATGTTTTAAGATCGCAAAAGTAGGATCTTCGAATTCATCAATTAAAGCAACGGCAGCATCCACATCAACCAAATTGTTGTAAGAAAGTTCTTTGCCGTTTAGTTTGGTAAACATGGCATCTAAATCGCCATAAAATACAGCACCCTGGTGAGGGTTCTCGCCATAACGCAGGGTTTTAGCTTCGGTAACGCTTTGTTTAAAAACATCAAGCGGCTCTTCCTGGTTAAAGTAATTAAAAATTGCAGTATCGTAGTGAGAAGAAGTATGGAACGCTGTTTTCGCAAACGATTTACGTTGTGCCAAAGTAGTTTCTCCATTTTGTGCTTCTAATTGTGCCTGTAAAGTAGGGTAGTCGTTTTTCGATGCAATGATTACAACATCGTTGAAGTTTTTAGCAGCTGCACGGATTAAAGAAATACCACCGATATCGATTTTCTCGATGATCTCTTCTGGTGTTCCGCCTGCTTTTACGGTTTCTTCGAATGGGTATAAATCAACAATTACCAGATCAATTTCCGGGATCTCATATTCAGCAATTTGCTCCTGGTCGCCAGTTAAAGCCCTGCGGTTTAAAATACCGCCGAATACTTTTGGGTGCAAAGTTTTAACACGTCCGCCTAGAATAGAAGGATAACCCGTTAAATCCTCAACCGCCGTAACCGGAAGGTTTAGATCTTTGATAAATTGTTCTGTACCGCCGGTAGAAAATAACTGTACTCCCTGTGCGGCTAACAATTTTACCAATGGTTCTAAACCATCTTTATAATATACTGAAATTAAAGCGTTTTTAATCTTAATTGGCTGACTCATTTTACTGTAAATTTTGAGCCGCAAAGGTAGTAAAACAGGATTGTTTTTTTATTATGTTTTATTCGTAAAAAATCATCCTTTGAATTAAAAAAATAAAAAGGATATTTTGCCCCACCAAATCATGCTAATGAGCTAGTTATAAATGGTTAAACTGCCTGTTGTTTCGGAGATTGCAAGGGAGGATGCGCAACCTGTTTTAGCATCTGGATTGAATTTGAAACCGGCAGATCCACGATGGCGATGTGCTTTATATGCGAATACCTTAATAAACGATACATTATATATAAGGCATAAAAAAAAATAGCCCGGTTGTAGTCGGGCTATTTGTAAAATATAACTGTACTGGTTATTTGCTTATTTTCTTTACAATGCTTTCAACAATGCGCGGGTAGTGCTGGTGTTCCAGTTGCTGACCTTTAAATTTAACCATCTCCAGGCTGTCGTTTTTGTCAATTTTGTATCGGGCCTGGTAAATGTATTCACCTTCATCGTAATTTTCATTAACATAATGAATGGTAATACCACCCTCAGGTTCGCCTGCAGCAATTACCGCATTGTGTACATGATCGCCATACATGCCTTTGCCACCAAATTTAGGTAAAATAGCAGGGTGTATGTTAACAATGCGGCCGGGGTAGGCGTGGATTAAGCTTTTAGGGATTAGCCAAAGGAAACCTGCAAGAACAATGAAGTCGATTTCCAGATTCTTTAGCAGTTCTATTACCTCGTCGGTTTTATAAAACTCATTTTTGTCAAAAATGTGGGTAGGGATTTCAAAATTATCGGCTCTTTGTAATACATAGGCTTCAGCATTATTGGTTAGCACCAAAGAAATTTCTATCTCATTACTCCGCTTGAAATGCTCCATCAGTTTTTGGGCATTAGAACCAGAACCTGATGCAAAGATGGCTATTCGTTTTTTCACTCAAAAAGGGTTTTGCCCAAAAATAGTATTTTTAGGGCTGTTTTCTTAATTCAAATTAATTTTTATTGTTACCGGTTAAAGTATTATTAATGAATAAATTTAGTGTATTTTTGCAGCGCGGCAAGCAGGTTAAATTTTAGTGAATAAAAAAGTTAAAAGTGTTTTGTATTTTTAAAACATTAATTCTATATTTGCAACCCGAATTATAGGAAACGATTAAGAAAAATAAAAGGCTAAATAGAAATGGCAAATCATAAATCTTCATTAAAAAGAATTAGAGCAAACGCAACAAAACGTTTACGTAACAGATATCAGGCAAAAACTACACGTACTTTCATTAAAAGACTACGTGCTGCAGAAGACAAAAAATCTGCATCTGATTTATTGCCTAAAGTAATCTCTATGTTAGATCGTTTAGCTAAAAAGAACATTATCCACAAAAATAAAGCTGCTAACAACAAATCAAAATTAACGAAATTCGTTAACGGTTTAAAATAAGCCAGTTTTTTTACGATATTAGAACGGTATTGAAGCAATTCAATGCCGTTTTTTTTGTGACTAAATTTTTAAATATGAAACGCTCGCTCCTAATTCTATTACTCTCTTTGTTTATGTTAAAGCCTTTTGCTCAAAAGCCTTTTACAGTAACTGGCTTATTTAATTCAAAGTATCAAGGGAAAGTTTATTTACGTCATGGTACGGAGATAGATTCTGTTTATTCAAATGATGGTAAATTTACTTTTAAAGGTAAGGTTGGTGTCCCAGAATATAGTTTTGTCAACATAGAAAGTAAATCAGAACAAGTTTTCACGCCTTTTTATATTGAAGGAGGAAATGTTTCTCTTGCGGTTGATACATTGACGAAAATTGTATATACGAGTAAAGGAGAGCGAAAAATCTTGCAAGTTAATGCGAAACTGGATAAGCAGAGTAAAACTGATAAATTAATAGATTCTGTTTCGAAGTTAATAGCCGAAAGTATTAAGGGGATTCAGGATGCTGAGTTGAGGAATATCGAAATTCGAAAAATAACTTTGAATTTTTTATCATCAGAACCCAATACTATAGCCTCAGCGGTTATTTTGGAAAGGAATACAAGAAGCTTTAGTAAGGAACAAGTAAGAGAAATTTATCAGAAATTGAGTCCTGAAATTCAACGCACAGAGTCAGGTAGGAATATTCTTGGTTCTACAATTAAGCAAGTACCAATAACGATAGGTGAAAAGATTCCTGATTTTGCTCAAAACAATATAAAAGGTGAAATGATTTCAATCCAATCATTACGCGGTAAATATGTTTTGATAGACTTTTGGGCATCTTGGTGTATTCCGTGTAGACACGAAAATCCAGTTGTTGTAAAAGCATATCAGCAATTTCGGGATAAAGGATTTGAAGTGCTTGGCATATCGCTTGATGATAAAAAAGAGCGCTGGTTAAAAGCGATAAAAGATGATAAATTAAGCTGGTTACATGTTTCAGATTTGAATGGCTGGAACAATGTGGTTGCAAAAATGTTTAATATTCGATCCGTTCCTGATAATATTCTGATTGATAGGGATGGGAAAGTTTTAGCAAGGGGACTAAGGGGTGAAAATCTGGAGAAAAAACTTGCTGAGGTTTTTTCGGATAATAAGGTAAATTAATTCAATTTATTACGATATTAGTGAAAGGCATCCCAACCAAAAGTTGGGATGCCTTTTTTTTGTCGAAAAAAATGGAAAACAACAAACAGAAATTAGGTATAAAATTATGGGCGGAGGCCGATAGGCCACGCGAAAAGCTTTTATTGCATGGCAGGCGGTATTTAACCGATGCCGAACTGATCGCTATTTTAATTGGCTCGGGTAGCAAAAACGAAACAGCTCTTGACCTGAGCAAACGGATTTTATCTTTTTACGATAACAACTTAACGCGCCTGGGCAAGGCCTCCATTCAGGAGCTATCAATGTTTAAAGGGATTGGTGAAGCCAAGGCGCTAACCGTTATCGCCGCTCTGGAATTGGGACTGAGGCGAAAGGAAACCGATGATGAACAGATTACCCAAATTACCACTTCTAATCAGGCTTATAACTACCTGTATCAAACTTTCGAAGGCCTTCACTATGAAGAGTTCTGGATTTTGCTGTTAAACAGGTCAAATCACCTCATTGGTAAGTTTCAGGTGAGCAAAGGCGGGCAGGCCGGAACAATCGCCGATCCGAAAATCATTTTTAAAATTGCCCTGGAAAACAATGCGGCAAATATTGTACTTGCCCATAATCACCCTTCGGGTAATTTAAAGCCCAGTGACAGCGACGATAAACTTACCCGTGATTTAGTTGCATCGGGCAATTTGCTTGGCCTTTTTGTAGTCGATCACCTCATTTTTGCCCGTAATAAATACTATAGCTATAAGGATGAAGATTTAATTTAAAAATATATTAAGGGGTTAAAGTAGAATTAATGTTAAATTGTTATCATCGCAGCTTATTAAATTTAGGCAACACCGATTATGGTGGATTAAGCACAATTGTAAACAAATGAAAAAACCATTAATTCTTCCCATTGCCATGCTCTTAACTGTGGCAGCATTTGCTCAGAAAAAGGGCACACCTATTAATATTATTACTTATAATATCCGTTTAAATGTAGCGTCTGATGGTGTAAATGCCTGGCCTAACCGGAAAGAGAATGTTAAAGCGCTGGTAAAATTTCATGATGCAGATATTCTTTGCGTTCAGGAAGCCTTGCCAGAGCAGTTTGATGCCTTATTAGAAGATTCAAATTTTGATGTAGTTGGCGTTGGTCGTGATGATGGTAAAAGAAAAGGCGAGTTTTCGGCTGTTTATTACGATAAAGACCGATTTACTAAAAAAGATGGCGGAACTTTCTGGTTATCGGAAACACCAGATGTACCATCGAAAGGCTGGGATGCCGCGCTTAACCGCGTGTGCAGCTGGGTGAGATTATACGACAAGCAGAATAAGAAAGAATTTCTGGTTTTTAATACCCACTACGATCACATTGGTGTTAAAGCCAGAATTGAATCGGCTAAATTGTTGAAACAAAAAATACAACAAATTGCCCCAACTTTACCTGTTGTTTTCACGGGCGATTTAAACGTAACACCAGAAACTGAAGCGATTGCTACCATAAAATCTTTCCTGATTGATGCCAAAGAGGTTTCGGTTGAAAAACCTTACGGGCCATCAGGCACCTTTAATGCCTTTCATTTTGATAGTGATTTAAAAGATCGTATCGATTACATTTTTGTAAACAAAGGATTTAAAGTGCAGAAGTTTGCCGTATTATCAGATAGTAAAGATAAAAGGTATTACTCTGATCACCTGCCTGTTTTTGCGAGACTTTGGTTTTAAAGTTGGGTCGTAAAGTCAAACAAGGAGATGTGATTTTGAATGACTTCGCAAGTATAAATGCGATGCAGTCATCAGGCTTCCATTTTCCATCATTTATTCCCGTTTGCCTTTCGGCTTTAGCCTTTAAATAATATCTTTGCATTTTATGAAATTAGAGTGCCGATCAAGGTTTGTCTTGCTACTTAGTGCTCACTACCCGATAATATAAAAATGAAAATATCATATAACTGGTTAAAACAATTTGTACAGATAGATAAAACACCACAGGAACTTTCTTTAATCCTCACCAACGTAGGTTTGGAAGTAGAAAGTGTAGAAAAAGTGCAGCCTGTAGCAGGTGGCCTGGCGGGTTTGGTTATCGGCGAAGTATTAACCTGTGTGCAGCATCCCAATGCAGACCGCTTAAGGGTTACCACTGTAAATGTTGGTGGCAGCGAAAACCTGCAGATTGTTTGTGGTGCGCCAAATGTGGCCGCCGGACAAAAAGTGGTTGTGGCTACTGTGGGTACAACTGTTTATCCGCTAGAGGGCGAACCATTTAAAATCAAAGAATCAAAAATCAGGGGCGAACTTTCGCAGGGAATGATTTGTGCTGAGGATGAGATTGGTTTAGGCAAATCGCACGATGGGATTATGATCCTGGCCAACGATACAGAAGTCGGTATTCTGGCGAAAGATCATTTTAACATGGAAGATGATTATCTTTTCGAAATTGGTTTAACGCCAAACCGTGCCGATGCAGCTTCGCATTTAGGTGTAGCCAGAGATTTGGCTGCTTATTTCAGAAGCGAATACGAAATTCCTGACCTTACTGCTTTTAAAACAGATAATGAAAACCTGGTTATTCCGGTTGAAGTTGAAGATTTAGAAGCCTGTCCGCGTTATAGCAGCGTTACCATTTCAGGGGTAACGGTAACCGAATCGCCTGAGTGGTTAAAAGATAAACTAAAAGTAATTGGCCTTCGTCCGATTAACAATGTGGTAGATATTACCAATTATGTGCTGCATGGTTTAGGCCAGCCACTACACGCTTTCGATGCCGATAAAATTACCGGCGGAAAAGTTATTGTTAAAAAAGTGGCCGAAGGTACGCCGTTCGTAACGCTTGATGATGTTGAGCGTAAATTAAGTGCAGATGATTTAATGATCTGCAATGCTGAAGCGCCAATGTGTATTGCAGGTGTTTTTGGCGGTAAAACTTCAGGTGTAGATACCGAAACCAAAAATATCTTTTTAGAAAGTGCTTATTTTAATTCGGTTTCTGTGCGTAAAACTTCGAAAAGACACGGTTTAAAAACCGATGCATCTTTCCGTTTTGAGCGTGGTACCGATCCGGAAATTACTGTTACCGCTTTAAAATATGCTGCATTATTGATTAAAGAACTGGCAGGGGGCGAAATTTCTTCATCGATTTCTGATATTTATCCAAAACATATCCGTCCGTTCGAGTTCGAGGTAAGTTATACCAATATCAATAAACTGATTGGGGCAAATATTCCTTCGGCAGAAATTAAGCACATTATTACTGCCCTGGGCATTTCGGCTACCAGTACTTCCGATGATACCCTGGCGTTAAGGGTGCCTTCGTTTAAAGTAGATGTTACACGCGAATGCGATATTACCGAGGAGGTGCTGCGCATTTACGGTTACAACAATATCGAAATTCCGACCAAGGTAAACGCTTCCCTGTCTTATAGCATCAAACCAGAAAAAGAGAATACCCATAACGTAATTGCCGATATGCTTACTTCGAACGGTTATGCGGAGATTATGTGTAATTCGTTAACCAAATCGGCTTACTCTAAAAATATTGATGAGGCTGTATTTATTTTAAATCCGCTGAGCAGCGATTTAAATGTAATGCGCCAGAACTTATTGATGCCGGCCTTAGAAAGCGTAGCTTACAACCAGAACCGTAAAAATGCTGACGTTAAGTTTTACGAATTCGGTAAAACTTACCATTTAATTAACGAACAATACGTAGAGCGTCCGCGCTTGTTGTTGTTGATTTCGGGTGCGAAACAAGGCGAGCAGTGGAACCAGAATTCAAAACCGGCTACGTTTTATAACTTAAAATCGGCTGTTGATGCCATTATAGCCCGTTTGGGGATCTCGACTTACCAAAGTGATGCATTAACCAATGAAGATTTTGCCTATGGCATTAAGTATTTCCGTGGCGATAAAACCCTGGTGAGCTTTGGAGCGGCTTCAAAAGCCGACCGTAAAGTGGCCGATGTAAATGCTGAGGTTTTCTATGCTGATTTCGATTGGGCAGTTTTACTGGATATCGTTAAGAAGAATAAAATTGTTCACAAAGATGTTGCAAAGTACCCGCAGGTACGCCGCGATCTTTCCTTGTTGATCGATCAGCAGGTTACTTTCGATACCTTGAAAGGAATTGCATTTAAGACCGATAAGAAGCTGATTAAGGAAGTAGGTGTTTTTGATGTGTATGTAGGCGATAAATTGCCAAATGGTAAAAAATCTTACGCGCTGAACTTTATCCTGCAGGATGAAGAGCAAACCTTAACCGATAAGCAGATTGAAAATACCATGCAGAAGTTAATCGCGAATTTAACTGCACAAGCTGGCGCAGAAATTAGGAAATAAAATATAAATTCGTATTTTTAGAAATAAATTCATGACTTCTGTTGCAGATCAATTAGATAAGGTATTACAAAAAACGGCTCGCGTAATTGAGTTATGTAATGCGCTACAGGAAGAAAATGATTTATTAAAGCTTGAAAATCAATCGTTAAAAGTTGCATTCGATACTTCGAAAGGCAAAAATGTAGAACTTGAAGAGAAATTAAGGGTTACAAAATTGGCTAAGAGTATAGAAGGAACCAGCGAAAAATCGCTTGATATAAAACAAAAAATTAACGATTTTGTGCGGGAGATTGATAAAAGTATCGCATTATTGAAAAAATAAATGGTGCGGGGAAATCAGAAACTAAGCTAAACAAATGGGAGAAATCTCGATTAAAATAACCATTTCCGACCGTATTTATCCGTTAAAGGTAAATATGGAAGAGGAAGAAATTGTGAGACGGGCGGCAAAAATGATCAATGAGCGCATAAAAGATTATCAGGATAATTATGCGGTTAGAGATAAGCAGGATCTTCTTTCTATGGCAGTGCTGCATTATGCAACAGCCGTATTAAGAACGGAAAACAAAGTACAAAACCAGGATACTGCTGTTGCCGATAAAGTTGAAGAATTGGATGTTTTACTCAATAATTTCTTTTCAAAATAAGGTTCGTTCTTTATATTTTGTCATCCGGCTGAAGGATAGTACTATAGCAGCGCTAAGCGCTTAGCGCCATGCTTCATCCAATTACCTGACAAATCACATATTAGCACAAAAATATAGCCGCAGCTAGTTTTTGAGTTTCAAATTTTATAAAACTTAACACTTCAATATCTATAGGGTTAAGAGGGCGTATTTCATTTGCTTTGCACCTGAAAATGGCTTAAACCCTAATTATGCTTAGTTGAGGTTTAAAATGTATGAGACTTTAAAAATTAGTTGCGGTTTTTTTTTTACTTAAAAAACAAAATGGAAATAGTTGAAATATTAGGATACGTGTTTGCCGTAATTGCAGGTATCGCTATCGGAGTAGTGGTTGGAAGATTCCTCCTGCGTAACTTACTGAAACAGCAGGAAGTGGCTGCACAGAACAAGGTGAAGAAGATTTTAAAAGATGCAGAAAACAATGCTGAAATTTTAAAAAAGAACAAATTACTCGAAGCCAAAGAGAAATTTTTACAGTTGAAAGCAGAGCACGAGCAGGAAGTAAACGCTAAAAACAATACCATTAACCAGCGCGAAAACACCATGAAGCAAAAAGAGCAATCGGTGAACCAGCGTATGGAAAACTTCAATAAGAAAGAGCAGGAGCTCGACAGGCAAAAAAGTAACCTGGAAAAACAAACCGATCTTGCTGTTAAAAAACAGGAAGAAGTTGAAGTTTTAAAAAACCAGCACCTTAAACAATTAGAAACTATTGCGGGTCTTTCGGCAGAAGAAGCTAAAGAACAATTGGTAGAAAACCTGAAACAAGAGGCCCGTACACAGGCCATGATGCAGGTAAAAGATATTGTGGACGAAGCCAAATTAACAGCCAGTAAAGAAGCTAAAAAGGTAGTAATCCAAACCATTCAGCGTACAGCTACTGAAGCTGCAATCGAAAACTCGGTTTCCATTTTCCACATCGAAAGTGATGAAATTAAAGGTCGTGTAATTGGTAGGGAAGGTAGGAATATCCGTGCTTTAGAAGCGGCTACCGGTATCGAGATTATTGTTGATGATACTCCTGAAGCCATTATATTATCTGGTTTCGATCCGGTAAGAAGGGAGATTGCCCGTTTGGCCTTACACCGTTTGGTAACCGATGGTCGTATTCACCCGGCACGTATTGAAGAAATTGTAGCCAAAACCAAGAAGCAAATCGAAGATGAGATTGTGGAGATTGGTGAACGTACAGTAATCGATTTAGGTATTCACGGGTTACACCCTGAGCTAATCAGAATGGTTGGCCGTATGCGTTACCGTTCTTCTTACGGTCAGAACTTGTTACACCACTCGCGTGAGGTGGCTAATTTCTGTGCTACCATGGCGGCTGAGTTGGGCTTAAATGCAAAAATGGCTAAACGTGCAGGTTTATTACACGATATTGGTAAAGTGCCTGATGATAACCCGGAATTGCCACACGCAATTTTAGGTATGCAACTGGCAGAAAAATATAAAGAACACCCTGAAATTTGCAATGCCATTGGTGCTCACCACGACGAAATTGAGATGACTTCAATGATCTCGCCGATTATTCAGGCTTGTGATGCGATTTCTGGCGCGCGCCCTGGTGCACGTAGAGAAGTGGTAGAAAGCTATATTAAGCGTTTGAAGGATTTAGAAGAACTGGCTTTATCTTACCCTGGTGTTGAAAAAACTTTCGCGATCCAGGCGGGTAGAGAGCTACGTGTAATTGTAGAAAGCGAGCGCATTACCGATGCACAGGCCGAATTACTGGCAGCAGATATTTCTACACGTATCCAAACCGAAATGACCTATCCGGGGCAGATTAAAGTTACTGTAATCAGGGAAACCCGTTCAGTAGCTTTTGCTAAGTAATACTTTTAAGACGTTATAAGTTTTAAAAACCTATAACGTCTCTTATATAAAGCGATGGATATTCCATCGCTTTTTTTTATTTTTACATAATGAGCAAGCAAACGATACAATTAGAAGCCAAACGTCCGGTTGATGTACTTTTCGATAAATACGCAGAGAGTCATCAAAATCCAACCAATAAAACGGTGCACTGGATTTGCGTACCCTTAATTGTATTCAGCTTACTGGGACTGGTATGGCAGATTCCTTTTCCACATATTGGCTTTTTAGGTAGTTACAATGGTTATTTTAACTGGGCTTCTTTTTTACTGGCCTTTAGTTTATACTATTATTATACCCTTTCACCCGTACTGTTCTTCTTAATGATCTGGGTTGTGGGACTTATGAGTTATATCATTGTTAAAATAGAGCACGCCGTTGGCCTGGGTAGTGGAACTGCTTATGGTATTTATGCCGCTATATTTGTGGCTGCCTGGATAGGGCAGTTTATCGGTCATAAAATCGAAGGGAAAAAACCATCGTTTCTGGACGACGTTAAGTTCCTGTTAATCGGTCCGATCTGGTTATTGCACTTCATTTGCAAGAAAACGGGGATTAAGTACTAAACCTGGCGTGGTTAACATTAAATTAACTTTTAAATAAACTAAGCTTAATTAACATCTAACATATAGCTAACATTGTGGTAATAGCTTTGCCTAAAATTAAATACAGGCAAATTGGACTTAATCACAATTTTTAGAAGAACAGCACTAACTGTGCTGGTTTTATTTCTTGGCATAACAGCTTATGCACAAACAGGCAAAATTTCGGGTGTTGTATCAGATAAAAAAACAGGTGAAACACTAATTGGTGTAACTGTTAAAATTAAAGGTACTACCAAAGGTGTTTCTACAGATGTAGATGGTAAGTACACCCTTCAGGCCATGGCCAATGGCAAGCATACTCTTGAATTCTCTTATGTAGGATACCAAACTAAAGAAGTATCTGATGTAGAGGTAAAAGCACCATCGGTTACCAGTTTAAATATTGTGCTAAGCGAGGCAGGAGGTCAAAACCTGCAGGAGGTTGTAGTAAAAGCAAGCTTTAAACAGGAATCTGTTAATTCTTTATATGCACAGCAAAAAAACAGTGCTTTAATTTCTGATGGTATTTCAAGCGATCAGATTAAAAAATCACCGGATAAAAATACCTCTGATGTTTTAAAAAGGATCAGCGGCGCTACTATTCAGGATAACAAGTTTGTGGTTGTTCGTGGTTTAAGTGATCGTTATAATACAGCTACTTTAGATGGTTCTACACTACCAAGTACTGAAGCCAACAGAAAAGCTTTCTCATTTGATATTGTTCCTTCTAACCTGGTAGATAAAATTACCATCAGCAAAACAGCTACTCCTGATTTGCCTGCTGACTTTGCAGGTGGTGCGGTGCAAATTTCAACTAAAGATATTCCTGACCAGAATTTTCTTTCATTAGGAGTTGGTTATGGATATAACAGCCAGTCAACCTTTAGAGATTTCCTTGGAACCAAGAAAAATGCTTTAGCCTATTTAGGTTATGAGGATGGTTCGAAACAACTTGCAGAAAACTTTCCAAGCCGTGAGGCAATCGCAAATGGAACATTATCAAGTGCTAAAAACATAGCAGCTTTAAAATCATTCCCAATTGATAATTCAATTAAAACTACCAGTGCTTTACCAACACAAAATTACCAGTTTAATTTAGGTCGGGTAAAACATTTTGAAAGTGGAAATAGCTTTGGTGCAACCATATCTGCTACCTACAGAAATTCGCAGACCATTAATGGGAATATGGAACGTAATTTTTATATCTATAATTATAACGATAACCAATATAAATTCTCGAGTAGCTTAGGCGCGTTGGCGAATTTCGCGTACAGCTTTGGCAAGAACAAAATAAGCTTCAAAAACATCTACAACAAAAATTACGATGATACTTATACAGTTCGTACCGGAGTTAGAGATGGCAACACCCTGAATCAGTTTTACGCATATGACATTATGCAAAAATCACTTTACAAAGCAACCTTTGAAGGTGACCATCAGATTGGAGAAGGTAATAACAAGTTAAAATGGACTGCATCATATAGTAACATCACTAACAATCAACCTAATCAGTTAAAAATTAATTATCAGAAAGCGCTATCTGCTCAAAACGATCCTTCTGTTCTTTATCAGGCTAATATTACCTCTTTGGGAAAAGAAAATACACGCTTGTTTTCTGATTTGAATGAGAACCTATATGCCGGTGATGTTAATTACAGCACGCCATTTAAGTTATTCGATGCTTCAACCACAATGAAAGTTGGTTTAGGTTCACAATATCGCGAAAGAACTTTCAACGCACGTTTCATCGGTGCACAATTGGAAACTAACGATATCGATTTACAGACTAAGATCAGAGCTTTACCTATTACTGAAATATATGCGCCATCACTAATCGAATCGGGAGTATATAAACTGGCAGAAGTTGGCGGTCCGTTAGATGACTACGATGCCAATTCATTTACAAACTACGGTTATTTGATGCTGGATCAAAAATTCGGAGAAAGCTTTAGGGCTGTATATGGTGCAAGGGTAGAAAATTATAACGTTAAATTAATGAATAAGCTGGGGACTTATGTTGATGATACGCAGCTAGACGTTCTTCCTTCGGTAAACTTAACTTATGGTTTAACCAAAAAAGCTAATTTGCGCGCCTCATACTACCGTACATTAGCAAGACCAGAGTTTAGAGAGCTATCATTAAACTCATATTATGACTACGAACAATTAAGTAATATCATTGGTAACCCGAATCTGAAAAGATCGATAATCGATAATTTCGATTTACGTTATGAAATTTATCCGGAAGCAGGTCAGCTGTTTTCAGTTTCAGCATTCTATAAACATTTCACTAACGCGATTGAAACATACAGATACGATGTATTATCAACAGTTGATGTAGCTTTCTTTAATACACCTAAAGCTTATGTGTATGGTTTAGAATTTGAAGGAAGAAAGAATTTAAACTTTATAAGTGATGAAGGTTTCTTCAAGAACACTACAGCTTATTTCAATCTTTCATTGATTAAATCTCAGGTAACCAACCCAACAGATCAGGATTATATTGATAAAACCCGTCCGATGGTAGGTCAGTCGCCGTACCTTATTAATGCAGGTTTGCAACACAGTGCTTTGGATAACAAGTTAAACTTCAATATCCTTTACAATAAAATCGGTAGAAGAATTGTTCAGGCGGGTGGTATCCGTTTCCCAAGTACCTGGGAAAATCCAAGAGATGTGATTGATTTCCAGGCCAGCTATAAAGTAATGAAATCAAAAGGTGAGATTAAACTAAACGTTGGTGATATTTTGAACCAAAGAAATACAGTCTATTTCGATTATAACGGAGATAAAAAATACAACGGTAGTGTAGGTAATGGAGGTGATGAAACATTTAACTCATATAAAACTGGTAGAAACATTTCACTATCATTTAACTACACATTCTAGTCTTTAACAATATGTTAACAGGATATTAATCCACAAGAAAAATTAAAAATCTCTATTTGTAAATAAAAATATTAAATAAGAAAAAATGAAAAACCAATTTTTACTACTTGCTTTGTCAGTAGTTTTATTTTCAACTTCTTGTAAAAAGAATGTAATCGTTGAAGGTCCTTCAACCGAAACTCCGACAAACAATACAAACGTTGTAGAAGTTTCTGGAGAGATCTCAGCAAATACAACCTGGTCTGCAAGTAAAATCTATTTATTAAAAGGCTTTGTATTTGTAAGCGGCGGTGCTACTTTAACCATCGAGCCAGGTACAATTATCAAAGGTGATAAAGCTTCGAAAGGTACTTTAATTATTACCCGTGGCGCTAAAATCAATGCTACTGGTACAGTAGATAAACCAATTGTATTTACATCTGCTTTAAATGCTGGTGCTCGTAGTCAGGGAGATTGGGGTGGTATTATCTTATTAGGTAAAGCTCCTGTTAACCAGGGTACTGATGTTAAAATTGAAGGTGGTTTAGTTCAGCCTAGCGGTAAAGACGAGAAAGCCTACATTTATTATGGTGGATCAGATGCAGCAGATAACTCTGGTACATTGAAATATGTACGTATTGAGTTTGGTGGTATTGCTTACTCAGTTGATAACGAAATCAATGGTTTAACCATGGGTGGTGTTGGTTCTGGAACTACTTTAGATTACATTCAGGTTTACCGTTCAGGTGACGATGCTTTCGAGTGGTTCGGTGGTACAGTAAATGCAAAACACTTATTGGCGATCGGTACCTGGGATGATGATTTCGATACAGATTTTGGTTATTCAGGTAGTGTTCAGTTTGCATTGGCGCAACGTGTTGCTACTGTTGCCGATCAGTCACAATCAAACGGTTTCGAATCTGATAACAATGGTACTGGTACTGACCAAACCCCTAAAACTTCAGCTGTTTTCTCAAACGTTACTGTTTTAGGTCCGATTAAAAAATCTGGTGATTCGTATAACGCAAACTACTACCATGGTGCTCAAATCCGTCGTAACTCATCAATCAGTATTTTAAACTCTGTAATCTCAGGTTTCCCAATCGGAGTTTATGTTGATGATACAAAAGTTGTAACTGCTGGTTCTACTTCTACCAACTTTATTTCAGGTTCTGCGGTATTTGCTAACAACCTGGTTTATGGTAGCAAAACTGACATCAGCGTAAGTACAGCAGGTGTTGTTAGTCAGGTTACTGATCTGTTAAAATTAACAAGTACTTTCGATGGCAGCAAATATGCAAGTTCATTATTTGTAAACCCTTATATCTACGGAACAGACTTCGCTGCTGCTGGTGCTGCCGGAAATGCTGATTTCACTTTGGTAACAGGTTCTGCTGCTGCTACTGGCGCTGCATTTACCAATGCAAAAGTATCAGGTACATTCTTCGATAAAGTAGATTATAGAGGTGCTTTTGGTACAACTAACTGGGCTTCTGGTTGGGCACAGGTTGATGCTCAAACTTTAGCTTACACTACTCCAGGTGCTGTTAAATAAGCTGAGTTAAACTAATATTAAAAAAGGGCCGGAAGTAATTTTCCCGGCCTTTTTCTTTTTCAAGTATTTGTGAGAGCTTTAAGAAATCATGCAAAGACATTCCTAACGATAAACGGGAGCTTAATATTACTAACATCTGGCCATGCAGCCGCTGAAAATGGATAATTATACGCTTTGAGCCTATATCTCCGAAACCTATAATTACATGCTTTTGAATAAGCAACAGCAGCCTTAAGCGATGTTTTCATCAAATATTGGTTTCAGTATTCCCCCTGTTTCTAGGGAATTGTTGTTTCACATCTTCATATACATCCTGTGTTCCTGCAATATTCGATCGGTGTGCACCCTTAACCGCATTATAAAAAACAAAAGTTGCCTCATAAGCCTCGCCGCCGGCCACCATCATGCTGTCCTCTCTCGATCGTAAAAACTTACTCGTTTCGAGGTATACCTCATACAGGTCGGCCGCGAGTTTATAATCCTTTTGTGCTTCGGTCACATCTAAAAAGGAGGGGACCAGATCTGGCGATTGTTTGGCGTGCGAAATGGCCCTGCTCACAAAAGCCAATATTTTAGGGGCCATCTTTAACATGCCCTGGCGCTCATCGGCTGTAAGGTTAAAAATAAGTATATCCTTAAGGGCTGCTTTTGCATCCTGTAATTGTGCAGTAACCTTTGCCATTTGTTCGGCAGTAATTTCTGCCGAGATTTTGTTGTTTAAACTTATGATAGTTGTTATTTAAGTAAAAAAATAATTCAATCTGTACGCAACTTCACAATGACCAAATCAACAGACCAATAGCGCAGAAAATAGCCACAGCCTTGATTTAAACAATCAATTGCGTATTATCAATAAAAGAAATGGGATGGGTTTTACTGCCTTAAAGGATAATTTTAATTACCGGACAGATTTTATGATTTGTGTTGACGACTAGTTTAGTTCGTTAACAATGCTAATGTACTTATTTTTTAGTTTCAAATAAATACAATTTCAATAAAAGATGCTGAAGCCTTTTCTTTATCAAATAAAGTTTGTAGCAGTGCTGGAAGGAAGGATCGGCAGAATAAAAGCTGCATAAGAAAAATGCCCTGACGGTATCCGGCAGGGCATGTATATTTTATTTTGATTCAGCCTCTTCTTTTACAGGCGCTTTTACCTTTTTTGCAGCAACAGCTTTAACCGGCTTTTCTTTAACCGGGACAACTGCGGCCTTTTCTTCTTTGATAAATGGTGCTATTGAATCGTCTGGTGTAGAAATGGAAACTTTTTTAGCTAATTGCTTTGCAAACTTCTCTATAATTTTTTCTGTTTTTTTTGCTTTGCCATACTGATTAACAAGTTCGTTAAATGCAAGGGCTAATTTCGATTCTAATTCTTTACGTATTTTTTTGCTTGTCGAATGGCTTTTCGACCTGGATTTGTTCTTTTTCATTTAACTACTTATGGGTTTTTCCAAAGGTAAAAAAACAGAAAGTTAAATTAATATTATGTTTATGTTAACAGAATGGATGATGCTTAACATCTAAAATATTTCAGCTAACTTAGTGTAGATCAGATCTGTTAAATTTAATCCGTGGAATATGAATTATCCAGTATTAATCGGGGTTGCTGTTTTGGCGATTATTTTAATCGCCTATCTCATCAAAAAAAATCAGCAGGATAAAAAGAAGTTTGAGGAAGATACCATAGGCGCAGAATTACCTCCTGAAAAAGACGACAAAGAGAACGTTTAGAAATTAACTCCCGGAGCTACATCGCCACCCAAATCTAAAGTATTCTGGAAAGCTTCCAGGTAACTAAGCAAATGGCGTTCGGCATTGGCATACGAAGTAAATGTTGATGCAGGTATGTTGGCTTCTTGCTCACTCGTGTTTTTAAAATGCGAACTCACCTGAAAAGTAGAAGTTTTTTCGTTGTTAATCGGTGATAAAATCCGGGCCTTTACCGGATGGCCGTGAATTTCGACAAAGAATTCTTTGATAACAGTATATATGATAGCAGCCATGGGGTTATTCTCCTTTAAGCATAAAAATACTGCAAATAAGCTGTTAATGCGCTTGTTATTAATAAGATAATATATTTTTAATATTGAGTTAACCTTAATTTAATGTTTGTTGCCTTTTACCTTTTCGCAGGCTCATATGCATATACGATTTCGTATTTGATGTTTTTGAGTTTATTGGCTAGCTGGCCAATTTTTAAATCCTGTGCTTGTGGGGTTGGTTCGCAGAAAGAATACTTTTTGCCTTTATAAGTTATAAACTCGCCCACAGGTTTATCAAACTGTACCGCCATAGTGAGGTGCGTAGGATACAATAAGGCTATCATGGGTAAATCGTAAATTTCTTTTACCAGGTAAAAGAACAGCGCAGCCCGGTCGTCGCAGTCGCTGTATTTATTTAATAAGGTTTGCTCAGGAGATAATCTTTTTTCTGCACCAAAGTTTTGTTCGTCGTTTTCGTATAAAAAAGCATAACGCGTAAAGCGCATCAGATAATCGACACCTTTCTTCTGATCCATTCCTTTTAAATTGCTTTTTAAAATCGGAATCAGCGAGCTGTAGGTTTCGCGGCTTAAGGGAATGTTAAAATAGCTTTCAAAATCAACACCCGGATAGTTTTTAAAAATAGCCTGTACATCTTCACTCACCTTTAATTTGAAGTGATAGATTTTTTGACGGAAACTAAATTCTACATCCTTTTCAGCGTAATTCTCCGGTTTAAAATCAGGCATACGGGTAACCTTATACGAAAATGCATTTCTGGCTTCCGGAATGGTGATGTTAACCGGCTTGTAGGCATAGGCTTGTTTAAAAAACTTGCCATAATCGTGGTAATTGAGGCACATGTACTTTTCGCCATCAATCATGAAGAATGGGATATCGCTAATGTTTTCTTCATTCCTTACATAAAAGATAACCTGATCATTACCCACTGCGAGGCGGGCATCGTAGCCACATTTACTCAGTAAAAACCATTTGTATAAAGTATAGCGGAAATAGTTATCGGCCTTCGGACTAATCTGCTCGGCTGTTTTACGAATCAACTGGTAATAAATCCAATCGTTCAGATCGTACTTTTCCTGGTAATTTTTTAATGAGGCAATTAATGGTGCATAATGGCCTGCCGATACATAACTGTAAAATTGTGCTGTTTCGGCTGCAGTTGCTTTTTGCGCAGTATTGAAAACGATAGAAGAATCGATACTGAAGTTGAAAGTGCCATTATAGAAATCAAATGAGTAGTTCTGCCC
This sequence comes from Pedobacter ghigonis, assembly GCF_903166585.1. Lineage (GTDB taxonomy): Bacteria > Bacteroidota > Bacteroidia > Sphingobacteriales > Sphingobacteriaceae > Pedobacter > Pedobacter ghigonis. The sequence goes on along the minus strand of NZ_CAESCM010000001.1, from coordinate 22,112 downwards.
CTTTGCCGTAATCACATTCATCATCAGGCAGGCGAACAAAAATGCACTCAAAAAATATGTATAAATCCCTCTTTTCAAACCATGCTATATTTGGTTACATTAAATTTACTTATTATTAACATAAAAGCAACAATTTCTTTATGTTAACAATGAGGTTGTCCTTAATCGGAAATTAACACGGTTTTAAGAAAATGAGGCTAGGTTTTTTTTAGCGCGTAAAGCCCGGTTCTTAAATGCTTTAATAGTGAAATATTACAACCTTTACAGGCTATTTCATCTAAATTAACTGGTTTTCCAATGCTAATTCTTAACTGATGACCATTTTTATTGAATAGTTCTGAAATCAGTTTGGCAGTTTGCAATGATGGATGTATATATTTTAACAGGCTAAAAAAGATGCCGTTGTTGCCATGGAAATATACCGGTAGAATTGGCACTTTGGCTTTAGCGATAATTTTTCCTACTACCGGGTGCCATTCCCGATCTGTAATCTGGTTTTTCCCGAAATTATAAGACGAAACTTCGCCGGCTGGAAAAATTGCAACCGGACTTCCGTCTTTTAAAACCTTTAAAGTTGTTTTCAAACCGCTAATACTTGATGCATCCTGGATTTTTTCGAAAGGATTTACTGCAATGATGAATTTTTCGAGATTGGGGATCTTTTTTAATAAAAAATTGCCCATAAACATCGTATCTGGCCGCTTACCGGCCAGTGTACTGAGGAGTGCCAGCGATTCTATTGCGCCATAAGGATGGTTAGCTATGGCAATAAAAGCCCCTTCCTTTGGTATATTGGCAAGATCTTCGTCGCTAATCCGGATGCTGACACCTAAAACATTTAAAATATGGTTGGCGAATTTTTCGCCTTCTAATGTGTGGGCATCTTTAATAATTCCGTTGAAGTCGTTAATCTTCAAAAATTTCATTAAAAAGGAGGCGAGGCCTGGGATTGGAACGTTACAGATACCCGTAGCTTTCGAAAAATTTTCTTTAGAAATGACTGTCATAAATTAGGGTTCAAAATTGATTCCATCAGAAACCAATTTGATAAAAGTGTTTTTATTTGAGCTAAATACAAGGGAGGGAAACATTCGGTTCTTATAAGAAAGAATGTTTATCATAGCTCATACAGAGTAACTAAAGGTAACAGAATAATATAAATAACAGCTTATTTATCAGTTAAGAAATTGTGATTCGAAATATTCTATATATAACATTTCATTAATATGAGCTTAACAAGCTGCCTGTACTTTTGTGGCATAAATATTTGGTTAGTATTTATAAAGTTTAGGTTAGTTGATAATAAAAAACCCAGATGGATGTCTGGGTTTTTTTGTTTTTAAATTATAAGTTCTTGCCAAGTTTTTCAATCATTTCCGGCGGAATGTTGTGGGTATCAACCACTAAGAAGCCATCCAGGCAATCAGAAAATTTCGGATCAATATTGAAAGAGATAATCTTCGCATTCAGGTTCATATATTGCCTTAACAATACCGGAATTTTGATGTGCGAGTTTTCGATATCGCCAATAATACTATCCAGATCTTTAAACGATTCGCTGCTATCTACCAGGGTATCGGTAGAAATAGGTAAAAGATCGGCCTTAAATTTATTTCTTGGTTTAACATATTTGGCCATTTCGTAATCGAAATGGTTTTTGGTAATGTAATCCACAATAAGTGCCTTGCTAAACTTCGAAAAATTATTGCTGATACTTACCGGACCAAACATGTAACGGTATTGCGGGTTATCAATCAGGTATTTTAAAATACCTTTCCAAAGTAAAAACAAAGGAAGCGGCTTACCCTGATACTCTTTTCTAATCCACGAGCGGCCCAGTTCAATACCTTGCCTCAACATCGGGTAAAACTGATCCTTCATTTTAAACAACTCTGACAGGTAGAAACCACGACGGCCCATGCTTTCTAAAATTTCGTCGCCCTTACCAATCCGGTAAGCACCTACAATATTTTCGAGGTCTTTATCCCAAATAAATAAGTGGTTATAGTAGATGTCGTAATTATCAAGATCGATCTTTTTGTTGGTGCCTTCGCCCACTTCACGGAAAGTAATCTCACGCAAACGGCCAATTTCCCTTAAAATGTTCGGTATTTTTAAGGTAGGAACAATATAAACTTCATAATTTTTCTCGGTCCAAACCTTAAAATCTTCCAGCTGCTCTACCTCTGCTTTAATCAGCACACGCGAAGTTTCCTCAATCACATCGGCTGCCTTTTTCTTAATTTTAAATAGATTAAGCGGGTTGAATAGTTTTTTCTCGGTATCTAAACCAATTCCCAGTGCATAAGTACGGGCCCTTAAAAAGTCCATTAGCTTATTGCTGCTGTTCATATGCGAAATCTCCGAAACCGCAATCGGTTTACCAATCCTTACTTTAATGGTGCGGCCGTGCTTGTTTAAAAACTCGGAAGGTAGTTTTGCTGTGCGCAGGGTAGGGTGGATAAAACTCAGGATATTAAAGAAAACACCATTATTGCCATGGAAATAAATGGGAACCACCGGAACTTTTGCCTTGGCAATCAGTTTTCCGACAACCGGGTGCCACATCCTATCGGTTACCTGCTGGGCATCGAGCTTAAAGGTAGAAACTTCGCCGGCAGGGAAAATGCCAATTGGTGTACCGTTTCTAAGTAAATCGAAAGTGGTTTTTAATCCACTGATGCTCGATGAGTGCTGAACGTTTTCGAATGGGTTAACAGCAACAAAAAACTCGTCGAGGTTTGGGATTTTCTTCAAAATGAAGTTTACCATCACCTTTGCATCGGGGCGTACCGTGCACAAAAGCTTAACCAGGGCAAGGCCTTCAACACCACCGTAAGGGTGATTGGCGATGGCAATAAATGGCCCGGTTTTAGGTATGCTGTTTAAATCATCTTCATCAAATTCGATAGAAACGCCAATCGTTTCTAATATTTTATCTACAAATTCTAAACCCTTAAAGTGCTGGTTTTGAGCGAAAACGTCGTTAATATCGTTCAGTTTCATGATCTCCATCATCAAACCTGCCAAACCTGGTACACCTAACTTATCAATCTTTGTTGCTTTCGCAAACTCAGACGTAGTAATGATCTTCATATAAAATTATTTGTGGCGTTGATAGGCAAAACCTATACTGTTTTGCAGTTCCAAAAATAAGATTTATATTTATAATACACATGTCATATCACATCTATGAGAATTTGGCTCCACAAACATTTCGGTTTTAGCAAAGGCGAATTCAATGGTTTGTTGTTTCTGGTGCTGCTCATTATTGTAATTAAAGCTATACCTTTTATATATGACTACTATAAACCGGTTGAAAAAGACGATCCTAAACTTTTATCACAAATTCAGTATTTAAAGTAGTTGAAGAGGAGCACCCGGCTTATACACGCGAGCGGAATGATGCTTCAGGCAGAGTAAAAAATATCAGGTTTTTTAATTTTGATCCCAACAGCCTGCCCGCTGAAGGTTGGCAAAGTTTTGGTTTATCGTCAAAACAGGCTGCTGCAATTATCAATTATACGAATAAAGGCGGACGGTTTTACAAGCCCGAAGCCCTGCAGAAAATATACACCATTTCGCCGGAGCTGTACCAGAAATTGCTTCCTTTTGTTCAGATAGAAGAAAGAGTACCCGATATGACTAAAAGCTTTGTTCCTTTTGAAAAGAAAGCATACGTTAAAAAAACAGTAATCGTAGATATCAATACAGCCAATTCTGCCCAGCTGGATGAAGTAAAGGGAATAGGGGGCACTTTTGCCAAGCGGATTATAAAATACCGTGAACGTTTGGGAGGTTTTTACAAAACAGAGCAGCTGATGGAAGTGTATGGGCTTGACGAACAAAAATATGCTGAAATTAAAGATCAGCTTTCAATCAGTAAAGCTGGGCTGAAAATAATCAACATTAATACTGTGCAGTTTTTAACGATTTAAAAGGCAACCCATATTTATCCTTTAAACAGATCAACGCCATTATTCAATACCGCAGGCAACACGGTAATTATTCGGGAATTGATGATTTAAAAAAGGTTATCCTTTTAAATCAGGAAGTGATCGATAAGATTAGTCCATATCTTACTTTTTAATCACAATCAACTGTCTTGCGAAATATTTTAAACCAAGCCCTTTAGTTGTAAAAAAAAAATAAAAAAAACTTTCCCTGCTAATTTCAGGCTTTAAAATTAACGGCATAACATATTGAACCGAATACCATTTCATTCTGCAATTGCGCGAATATTTGATGGTAATTAACTATCAAATAAATGATTATAATTGCTGCAACTAACTATTAAAATATAAACCTGATGAGCGTGAGCTTCGATTTTTCGGAAACAGAAACTCAGCAAAGTGTGCGGACTATGGTTCGTGATTTTGCAGAGAAAAATATTCGTCCACATATAATGGAGTGGGATGAGGCACAGCATTTCCCTGTCGGACTGTTTAAACAACTTGGCGAACTGGGTTTGATGGGCGTTTTAGTACCCGAAGCATACGGAGGCTCGGGATTGGGCTACCAGGAGTATGTTGATGTGATTGTTGAAGTGGCCCGGGTTTGTGGTTCGATTGGTTTATCGCTGGCAGCACACAATTCTTTGTGTACCGGCCACATTTTAGCTTTTGCCAATGAGGAGCAGAAACAAAGGTGGCTGCCAAAACTGGCAACAGCCGAGTGGATTGGTGCCTGGGGCTTAACAGAAGCCAATACCGGCTCTGACGCTTTACGAATGATGACTACTGCCTTTGAAGATGGCGATGATTATATTATTAATGGTGCAAAAAACTGGATTACCCATGGCAAAAGCGGCGATATTGCTGTAGTAATGGTGCGTACTGGCGAGCAGGGAAGCTCTAAAGGGATTTCTGCTATTGTGGTAGAGCGTGGTACACCAGGTTTTTCGGCAGGTAAAAAGGAAAATAAACTGGGCATGCGTGCCTCAGAAACTACTGAAATGGTTTTTGATAACTGCCGTGTACCTAAAGCCAATTTATTGGGCAATGTAGGCGAAGGCTTTAAACAGGCCATGAAAGTTTTAGATGGTGGAAGGATTTCGATTGCTGCATTAGCTTTAGGAATTGCAAAAGGGGCTTTTGATGCGGCTGTGGCCTATTCGAAACAACGGCAGCAGTTTGGTCAGCCGATTTCTAATTTTCAGGCCATTAGTTTTAAGCTTGCAGATATGGCTACTGAAATTGAAGCTGCAGAGTTACTGATCCGTCAGGCGGCAGATTTAAAAAACAGGCATTTACCTATGACAAAGGAATCGGCAATGGCAAAATATTTTGCTTCGGAAGTTTCGGTTAGGGTAGCTACTGATGCCGTTCAGATTTTTGGGGGTTATGGTTACACCAAAGATTTTCCGGTAGAGAAATTTTACCGCGACAGTAAACTATGTACCATAGGTGAGGGGACTTCGGAAATCCAAAAAATTGTAATTGCCCGCGAAGTACTGAATTAAGATTAAAGTTGAAAAACTGAAGCAAAAAGTGCTTTTATAAAGAAACAACAAACCAAATATATTATGAGTAATCCGGACGGTTTAACTACCTCCGGATTTTTTTTTGTTTAATAAACGTTCTCCTCTTAAATGCTTTCCGCTTTAATCTTCCCCCCTTACTGCATCTCCCTGCTTGTTAAAATACTATCCACCACATATACACTAAATCCACGCCATGGGAGGGTGTTTTTGTATTCCTTATAATGTAGCTCGTAAAATTTACCGCTATTGGCCATCATTTTTTCTGCAACTTCTTTACTGGCGATAGAAAATTCGAATTCGTTATTTTGTAATGTTCCAGTTTGGCGTGATTTGATACCGCTTTGGATCAGTTTACCCTCATAAGTTTTAAAGATGTAACCCTTTTTAACCACGTAGTTTAGTTCGCCGGCTTTAACACCTTCACCAAAAACAAAGAAATAGCGGTAATAACAAATTGCCACAAGTAGTAGTACAATAATAACTGCAATAATTGAGGTTACTTTTTTGCCTGTCGTCATAGTCGTAAATAGTTTATCTAAATTAAACAAAGAACCTATTAATTTAACCAAAGGCTCAAATAAAATTTCTTTTAAAAATCTTTCTCAGTTTCAATATTTTGCTTACATTTGCAGCCCCGATAGAGCGGGAAATTTAAAAACCACGAGAGGAGGTATTTCAGCGTTATGATCATTATCAACATTAAAGACGGCGAATCATTAGATAAAGCCCTTAAACGTTTCAAGAAAAAGTTTGAAAAAACTGGTGTATTGAGAGAACTACGTAGTCGCCAAGCATACGAGAAAAAATCCGTTGCTCGCCGTACTGAAATTAAACATGCTGTTTACATTCAGAATATGAATCAAGACACAACTTCATAAGTTGTTTTCGATATAATATATGAAAGCTTCGATTTTATAATCGAAGCTTTTTTGTTTTTAAAGGAATCGAAAACTTTACAATAAACAATTAATTAATGATTTCTTTATATCAAAACTATTTGTAACTTCATATCAGTGCCCGCTCAAAATGATATGGAATGTTGCTAAAAAGTTTTATCACATATTTAACGCACGAGAAACGTTATTCTCAGCACACCGTTACTTCTTATCAAGCCGATTTAGAACAGTTTGAAGGGTATATCCACGATACATTCGAGCTCCATTTTTTAGCGGTTAAACATACCCACCTCAGAAGTTACATGGTTGATTTGATGGAGCAGGAAAATGCCGAAACCACCATTAACCGAAAAATCTCGGCCTTACGCAGTTTTTATAAGTTTTTACTAAGGGAAGGCAAGATAGAGCAGAACCCTACCGTTTTAATTAAAGCACCTAAAATTCCGAAACGGCTTCCTGTATTTGTTGATGCCCAGAAAATGGATCATTTGCTCGATTCGGAGCAGTATTTCGATACCAGTTTTCCTTCGGTACGCGATCACGTGGTGATAGAACTGCTTTTTGGCACCGGCATGCGTTTAGCCGAATTGCTTCAATTAAAGGATACCGATATAGATGTATACTCGGGTACAATCAAAGTTTTGGGCAAGCGGAACAAGGAACGCATCATCCCAATAAATAAATCACTTATTAATCAGCTAAATACCTACATTGAACGAAAAAAGTTGCAAAACTTTAATAACAATTTGCTTATCTTAATCGTTACCAATACAGGTGCTGCGGCATATCCGAAATTAATATACCGCATTGTTACCGAATACCTAAAACACGTATCAACCCATGAAAAGAAAAGTCCCCACGTGCTTCGGCACAGCTACGCAACCAGCCTGTTAAATGCAGGAGCAGATTTAAATGCAATAAAAGAATTATTGGGCCACGCTAGTTTGGCGGCCACACAGGTTTATACCCATAATTCTATCGAAAGATTAAAAACAATTTATAAACAAGCCCATCCAAAGGCGTAAAAAAAGGAGGAAAAATGAAAATCGGAGTTCAATCAATCCACTTCAGTGCAGACAGTAAGTTGTTAGACTTTATCCAGAAAAAAGCAAACAAACTCGATCAGTTTTTTGATCAGATCATTAGCGGCGAAGTGTATTTAAAGTTAGAGAACGTAGAGGATGAAGCCAATAAAATCAGTGAGATCAAACTTATTGTGCCAGGAGGGACCTTATTCGCTAAAGAACAATGTAAATCATTTGAAGAGGCCACAGACCTGGCTATCGAATCGTTAAGAAAGCAGATTACGAAACATAAGGATAAAACGCGTGCAAAATTAAGTGAGCATAAAGCCATTTTAAGCGAAAGCGAAGCCGCAGATTATTAATATTAAGTAGAATTATAAAAAAGGAAGCAGTGCAGTTCGAAATGCACTGCTTTTTTTGTGTTAAGCGTTCGTGTTTTTGAAAGAAAAATTGCCTTTGATTGAAAAAAATTGACTGCTGCGGGTAGGATGGGAGGAGAGATTTTGGGTTTTTTGCAATTAATTTCACTTAATTTTTATTGGCGTTTGAATAAAAAATGATCAAAACAGGCACGATTTTATTTTTTTTGAAATTTATTTCGCTTTTAATTTTAGATAAGTATTCGTGCTGTTATACGTAAAGCTTCGTTTTTTGGAAAAAGGGGTGAAAAAAAGTTAAAAAAATATTCAATTTTAAGCGGTTGATTACTAAGCCAATTCGGCCTGTTTAACGAAATAGCCAAAAAAACTTATCCATTTTTTTTAAAATTTATTTTGAAGTGAAATATAAGTGTGTATATTTGCATTCCCTTTCGGAAAGGGCGTTACGCCAAGAAGAAAAGGCTTGTTCTTTAAAAAGATAAAAGTTTTAAAAATACACGCTAATAGTATGAAAAATGAAGATTTTTCGTATCATTGCACAAAATTTAAAGCCTCCTTAGCTCAGCTGGTAGAGCAACTGACTTGTAATCAGTAGGTCATTGGTTCGATTCCGATAGGAGGCTCTTTTTATTTTAAAGTGTTAGCATTTTAAGATAAAGTTGGGGAGATACCAGAGCGGCCAAATGGGACAGACTGTAACTCTGTTGTCGTAAGACTTCGAAGGTTCGAATCCTTCTCTCCCCACACTTTAAATGAATGAATGACCAAATGTTTTACTGATCACACCGGTCATTCATTCGTTCAATCAATCACTAATTTTTTAAAAGCGGAAGTAGCTCAGTTGGTAGAGCGATAGCCTTCCAAGCTATAGGTCGCGAGTTCGAACCTCGTCTTCCGCTCCAAATAAAATTAGAAAGTGGGCAGTTACCGGATAAGGTTTTGAAATGAAAACCAAAATGCTGCAACTGAAAACTAAAAGCCGACTTAGCTCAGCGGTAGAGCACTTCCTTGGTAAGGAAGAGGTCGTGGGTTCAATTCCCATAGTTGGCTCAGGTATATAAAGCTTTGTTAAATCTGTTTAGGCAGAGTAACAAGGTTTTTTGTGTTGAAAAAACAATAAATAAAAAAATAATAAAAAGTTAACCTACTAATTAGTTATAAATAAAATGGCAAAAGAAAAATTTGACCGCAGTAAACCGCACTTAAACATCGGTACAATTGGTCACGTGGATCACGGTAAAACAACTTTAACAGCGGCTATTACAAAAGTTTTAGCTGATGCTGGTTTAACTGAGGCACGTTCATTCGATTCTATTGACTCTGCTCCAGAGGAAAAAGAAAGAGGTATCACTATCAATACAGCTCACGTTGAGTATTCAACAGCTAACCGTCACTATGCACACGTTGACTGTCCAGGTCACGCGGATTACGTGAAAAACATGGTTACTGGTGCTGCTCAAATGGACGGTGCAATTATCGTTGTTGCTGCTACTGATGGTCCAATGCCACAAACTCGTGAGCACATCTTGTTAGCTCGTCAGGTTGGTGTGCCTTCATTAGTTGTATTCATGAACAAAGTGGATATGGTTGATGATCCAGAATTATTAGAACTAGTTGAAATGGAAGTTCGTGAATTATTATCATTCTACGAATTCCCAGGTGATGATATTCCAGTAATCCAAGGTTCTGCATTAGGTGGATTAAACGGTGATGCTAAATGGGTTGGTAAAATCATGGAATTAATGGATGCTGTAGATAGCTACATTCCAATTCCTCCACGTTTAACTGATCTTCCTTTCTTAATGCCTGTTGAAGACGTATTCTCAATCACTGGTCGTGGTACTGTTGCTACAGGTCGTATTGAGCGTGGTGTAATCAACTCTGGAGATCCAGTTGAGATCTTAGGTATGGGTGCTGAGAACTTAAAATCTACAGTAACTGGTGTTGAGATGTTCCGTAAAATCTTAGATTACGGTGAAGCTGGTGATAACGTAGGTTTATTGTTACGTGGTATTGAGAAAACTGATATCCGTCGTGGTATGGTAATCTGTAAACCAGGTTCAGTAACTCCTCACACTGATTTCAAAGCTGAGATCTATGTATTATCAAAAGCAGAAGGTGGTCGTCACACTCCATTCTTCAACAAATATCGTCCTCAATTCTATTTCCGTACCACAGACGTAACTGGTGAGATCTCACTAGCTGAAGGAACTGAAATGGTAATGCCAGGTGATAACGTTACAATCACTGTTAAATTAATTAACGCGATTGCAATGGAAAAAGGTCTACGTTTCGCTATCCGTGAAGGTGGTAGAACAGTAGGTGCTGGTCAGGTAACTGAAATTTTAGCTTAATTTTAAGCTACAACAATACAAAAAGAGCTGGTTTAGGCTAGCTCTTTTTAAAATACACGGGAATAGTTCAACGGTAGAATAGAGGTCTCCAAAACCTTTGATCAGGGTTCGAATCCTTGTTCCCGTGCTAAACATAATGTTTGAGTATCAGAATGAGTGAATGATTGAATTTGAAATAATTTTCAAAACCTATCATTCACTCATTTACTCATTAACACATTCAATAATTTGATATGGCTAAAGTAGTTGAGTTTATAAAAGAATCGTACGATGAAATGACCCAGAAGGTTACCTGGCCTACCTGGGGCGAACTGCAAAGTTCTGCTATCTTGGTATTGGTTGCTTCTTTAATTATTGCATTGGTAATTTTTGCAATGGATAAAGGATCTACATTTGTGTTAGATACTTTTTATAAATCACTTTCTAATTAATATTTACGAATGAGCGATCTAAAGTGGTACGTTGTAAGGGCTGTAAGCGGTAAAGAAAAGAAAGTAAAACAGTACATTGATGCTGAGATCAGCCGTTTAGGTTTCTCTCATTTGGTTCCTCAGGTGTTAATCCCGATGGAAAAATATTACCAAATGAAAGATGGTAAAAAAATTGCCAAAGAACGTAACTTTTACCCGGGATATGTGTTAATCGAAGCCACCTTAGATGGTGAGTTAGAGCACATCATCAAAGGAATTAACAGTGTAATTGGTTTCTTAGGTGATAAAGCCGGTAACCCAATTCCAATGCGCCAGGCAGAAGTTAACCGTATTTTAGGTGTGGTTGATGAAATGAGTGAGCAAGGTGAAACCATGAATGTTCCTTACTATGTAGGCGAAAACATTAAAGTAATGGACGGTCCTTTCAACGGTTTCTCTGGTATTATCGAAGAGGTAAACGAGGAGAAGAAAAAACTGAAAGTTATGGTTAAAATCTTCGGTCGTAAAACTCCGCTTGAGTTGAATTACATGCAAGTTGAAAAAGAGTAAGCAATTATTTAAAATATTTAAAAGCCCCGATTAATTCGGGGCTTTTTTTATATTATGCAAAATAGTAGGTTGACAATAATCTAAGCAGCTTATCCGTTAAATACTAAGTGGTTTTCAATTCCTCTTTTCAACAGAACTTGCGGTTTAACAACATTCGAACAAATTAATAATTAATTTTTACTGATACTATTGTTTTGCTGCAAGTTAATCCATATCTTTGCAGTCCTTTAAGCTTTATAGGAGCCCTAAGGAAAATAAATGTTACATGCTTCCAATATTTAACATTGAGTTTTAAATAAACAAAAAACACAAAATGGCAAAAGAAGTCAGTGCAATGATCAAATTACAGATCAAAGGCGGAGCGGCAAATCCATCGCCACCAGTAGGACCTGCATTAGGTGCTAAAGGGGTGAACATTATGGAGTTTTGCAAACAGTACAACGCTCGTACCCAAGATAAAGCAGGTAAAGTATTGCCAGTTGTAATTACTGTTTATGCTGATAAGTCATTCGATTTCATCATCAAAACCCCTCCGGTAGCTATCCAGTTAAAAGATGCTACTAAATTACAGAGTGGTTCTGCTGAGCCTAACCGTAAGAAAGTTGGGTCGGTGACCTGGGACCAGATTAAAGTTATTGCTGAGGATAAAATGCCTGATTTAAATGCATTTACAATCGAATCAGCAATGAGTATGGTTGCTGGAACAGCACGCAGTATGGGAATCACCGTTTCTGGTGACGCACCCTGGAACAATTAATTAAAAAACAGTTTACAACAGTGGCGAAATTAACTAAAAATCAAAAAAAGGCACATGCTAAAATAGAAGCTGGCAAAGCTTATACTTTGAAGGATGCTGCTGCTTTGGTAAAAGAAATCACTACTACTAAATTCGATGCTTCAGTTGATATTGATGTATCTTTAGGTGTAGATCCACGTAAAGCCAATCAAATGGTACGTGGTATTGCTACTTTACCACACGGAACAGGTAAAACTGTACGTGTTTTAGCTTTAGTAACTCCTGATAAGGAAGAAGAAGCGAAAGCAGCTGGCGCAGACTTCGTAGGTTTAGACGAGTATGTAGCTAAAATTGAAGGTGGTTGGACCGATGTAGACATTATTATCACTACACCAGCTTGTATGGCTAAGGTAGGTAAATTGGGCCGTGTTTTAGGTCCAAGGAACTTAATGCCTAACCCAAAATCAGGTACAGTAACTAACGAAGTTGGTAAAGCTGTAACTGAGGTTAAAGCAGGTAAGATTGATTTTAAAGTAGACAAAACGGGTATCATACACGCCTCGATAGGAAAAGTATCATTCCCGGCAGATAAAATTTATGAGAACGCACTTGAAATTATTCAGGTGATTTCAAAATTAAAACCATCTGCTGCAAAAGGAACTTATTTTAAGAGCATTCACGTGTCTTCTACAATGAGTCCTGGGATTGCAATTGAAACCAAATCAGTAGCGGGGATCTAATCATGAACAGAGAAGAAAAAAACGAAGTAGTTTTAGAACTACAAGGACAAATGCAAGAGTTTGGCAATTTTTATATTGCTGATACTTCTAGCCTTTCTGTTGAGCAGATTAATAACATCCGTCGCAAATGTTTTGAAGGCGATATCGTAATGAAAGTTGCTAAAAACTCTTTAATCCGCAAAGCGATTGAAGGTTTAGAAGGCGACGCTTCTGAGATATACGAAGCATTAAAAGGTTCATCATCATTATTATTCTCAAAAACAGCTAATGCTCCGGCTAAGTTGATTAAAGCTTTGAGAAAAACATCTGATAAACCAGTGCTTAAAGCAGCGTTCATAGATTCATCAGTATATGTTGGCGATGACCAATTGAATAACTTAGTAAGCTTGAAATCAAGAGAAGAGCTTATCGGAGATATCGTTGGATTATTACAATCACCAGCTAAAAATGTTCTATCTGCACTTCAATCAGGCGGTAGCAAAATTGCAGGAATTGTTAAAACTCTACAAGAAAGAGAAGGTTAACGAACACCTTAAGTTCGCAAATTAAACAAAATTATTACACGTAAATTTTTAAAATCTTAATAAAATGGCAGATTTAAAAGCGTTTGCTGAGCAATTAGTAAACTTAACAGTAAAAGAAGTTAATGAATTAGCTCAAATCTTAAAAGATGAGTATGGTATTGAGCCTGCAGCTGCTGCTGTAGTTGCTGGTCCTGCTGCTGGTGGTGATGCACCTGCTGCTGCTGCAGAAAAAACATCTTTTGATGTAATCTTAAAAGAAGCTGGTGGTCAGAAATTAGCAGTTGTAAAACTTGTTAAAGACTTAACTGGTTTAGGTTTGAAAGAAGCTAAAGACTTAGTAGACGGAGCACCAAAAGAATTAAAAGCTGGTGTTGCTAAAGACGAAGCAGAAGCTCTTAAAAAACAATTAGAAGAAGCTGGAGCAGTAGTTGAGATTAAGTAATCACTTAACTTAGCTAAGCTAAAAATGTATTAGACACCGACTGAAAATGTCGGTGTCTTTACCTGTTTATAAACATCTCATTTTGTTTGGTTAATGAGCATGTTTGAAATTCGAACCAAACAAATAGTTTATTCTTAAACTAAAATCTTTTAGTCCATTGGCAAAGACAGTCGAACAAAGAGTAAATTTTGCAACTAGTAAGCACATTATAGACTATCCGGATTTTCTGGATGTGCAATTGCAATCATTCAGAGAATTTTTCCAGATAGATACCACATCAGACGATCGCTCGAGCGAAGGTTTGTTTAAAGTGTTTGCTGAAAACTTTCCAATAACAGATTCGAGAAATATCTTCGTATTAGAATTTCTTGATTATTTTGTTGATCCGCCACGTTACGATATACACGAGTGTATTGAGCGTGGATTAACCTACAATGTTCCATTAAAAGCAAAGCTTAAGCTTTCTTGTAATGATGTAGAACATGAGGATTTTGAAACCATTATTCAGGATGTGTATTTAGGTACTATCCCGTATATGACACCAAAAGGTACGTTTGTTATCAACGGTGCAGAACGTGTTATCGTTTCGCAATTACACCGTTCTCCGGGTGTGTTCTTCGGCCAGAGCCGTCACACTAACGGAACCAAATTGTACTCAGCACGTGTTATCCCTTTCAAAGGTTCATGGATCGAGTTCGCTACAGACGTTAATAACGTAATGTACGCTTACATCGATCGTAAGAAAAAATTCCCGGTTACCACTTTATTACGTGCTATCGGTTACGATTCTGATAAAGACATTTTGGAACTTTTCGATCTTGCTGACGAAGTAAAAGTTAGTAAATCAGGTTTAAAGAAATACATCGGTCGTAAACTGGCTGCAAGGGTATTGAAGAAATGGGTTGAAGATTTTGTAGATGAAGATACAGGTGAGGTAGTTTCTATCGACCGTAATGAAGTGATTCTTGAAAGAGAAACCGTTTTAGAAGACGAACACATTGATATGGTTATTGAAGCAGGTGTTAAAACCATTATCCTTTCTAAGGAAGATGGTGCTAGCCAGGCCGATTATACCATTATATATAATACATTACAAAAAGATACATCAAACTCAGAAAAAGAAGCTGTTGAAAACATCTACCGTGCTTTGCGTAACGCAGAACCACCTGATGAGGAAACTGCCCGTGGTATCATCGATCGTTTATTCTTCTCGGATAAACGTTACGACTTAGGTGATGTTGGTCGTTACCGCATCAACCGTAAGTTGAAAATGAATACCCCTGATGATGTAAAAGTATTAACGAAAGCAGATATTATTGCAATTGTTAAATACCTGATCAAATTGATCAACTCTAAAGAAGAGGTGGATGATATCGATCACTTATCAAACCGTCGTGTACGTACGGTAGGTGAGCAGTTATACGCACAATTCGGTGTTGGTTTAGCCCGTATGGCCAGAACAATCCGTGAGCGTATGAACATCCGCGATAACGAGGTGTTTACACCAACTGATTTGATTAACGCCCGTACGTTATCATCAGTAATCAACTCTTTCTTTGGTACAAACCAGTTATCTCAGTTCATGGATCAAACCAATCCATTGGCAGAGATTACACACAAACGCCGTTTATCAGCTTTAGGTCCGGGTGGTTTATCCCGTGAGCGTGCTGGTTTCGAGGTACGTGACGTTCACTACACGCACTACGGTCGTTTATGTACAATTGAAACTCCTGAGGGACCGAACATTGGTTTGATTTCGTCACTTTGTGTGCACGCAAAAATCAACAATTTAGGTTTCATCGAAACACCATACAAACGTGTTGAAGATGGTAAAGTAGTAGTAGATTCAGACGTTATCTATTTATCAGCAGAAGATGAAGATGGTAAAACCATCGCTCAGGCCAATGCAGAGTACGATGATAAAGGTGTGTTCTCTACGCCACGTGTTAAAGCACGTTACGAGGGTGACTTCCCGATTATCGAGCCTGAGAAATTAGACTTGATGGACGTTGCACCTAACCAGATTACTTCAATTGCTGCTTCGTTAATTCCGTTCTTAGAACATGATGATGCGAACAGGGCGTTGATGGGATCGAACATGCAACGTCAGGCCGTACCATTGTTACGTCCTGAAGCACCAATCGTTGGTACAGGTTTGGAAGGTCGCGTTGCACGTGACTCAAGAACTTTGATCAATGCAGAAGGTGATGGTGTTGTAGAGTATGTAGATGCTAACGAAATTACCATTAAATATGAGCGTAACGAAGATGATCGTTTAGTTTCATTTGAAGGTGATAGCAAAACTTACCGCTTAATCAAATTCAAAAAAACCAACCAGAATACCTGTATCAACTTAAAACCAATCGTTAAGAAAGGTCAGAAAGTAAGTAAAGGTCAGGTTCTTTGCGAAGGTTATGCAACTGAAGATGGTGAATTGGCATTGGGTAGAAACCTTAAAGTGGCATTCATGCCTTGGCAAGGTTTCAACTTTGAGGATGCGATTGTAATCAACGAGCGTATTGTTCGTGATGACGTTTTCACTTCATTGCATATTGAAGAGTTTGAATTAGAAGTACGTGATACTAAACGTGGAGAAGAGGAATTAACACCAGATATCCCGAACGTTTCTGAAGAGGCTACAAAAGACCTTGATGAAAACGGTATTATCCGTATCGGTGCTGAAGTAAAAGAAGGTGATATTTTAATTGGTAAGATTACCCCTAAAGGTGAGTCTGATCCTTCACCGGAAGAGAAATTACTACGTGCAATCTTTGGTGATAAAGCAGGTGATGTTAAAGATGCGTCTTTAAAAACTCCTCCTTCAATCCAGGGTGTGGTAATTGATACTAAATTATTCAGCCGCGCTAAGAAAACTACAAAAGCTGAAGAAAAATCGGCAATTGAGAAATTAGATAAAGGCTATAACACAGTAACTGAGAAGTTAAAGAACGAATTAGTTGACAAATTATTCGCGATTGTAAACGGAAAAACATCTCAAGGTGTATTTAACATTTACAAAGAATTATTAGTAGCTAAAGGCGCTAAATTTACTCAGAAAATTTTAGCAGAGCTTGATTATAACCACATTAGCCCTAACAAATGGACTACTGATGATGATAAAAACGAGCTGATTAAAATGTTGCTTCACAACTACGGTATCCGTGTTAACGAAGAACTTGGAGCTTACAAACGCGATAAATTTGCGATTAGTGTAGGTGATGAGCTTCCATCGGGAATTGTACAAATGGCAAAAGTTTATGTTGCTAAAAAACGTAAGTTAAAAGTAGGTGATAAAATGGCTGGTCGCCACGGTAACAAAGGTATTGTTGCACGTATTGTACGTGATGAAGATATGCCTTTCTTAGCTGATGGTAGTCCGGTTGATATCGTGTTGAACCCACTAGGTGTACCTTCACGTATGAACCTTGGTCAGATCTATGAAACCGTATTGGCATGGGCCGGCAAAGAATTGGGTGTTAAATTTGCAACTCCGATTTTTGATGGTGCTACGCACGATGAGGTAGAAGAGTGGATTGCTAAAGCGGGTGTTCCTGCTTCAGGAAAAACCTACTTATACAATGGTTTAACAGGTGAGCGTTTCGATCAGACTACAACTGTAGGTATTATCTACATGTTGAAACTAGGTCACATGGTTGATGATAAGATGCACGCCCGTTCAATCGGACCATACTCATTAATTACACAACAACCATTGGGTGGTAAAGCCCAGTTTGGTGGTCAGCGTTTTGGTGAGATGGAGGTTTGGGCATTAGAGGCATTCGGTGCTGCTAATATCCTTCAGGAGATCTTAACCGTTAAGTCGGATGATGTAATCGGAAGGGCCAAAACTTACGAAGCCATTGTTAAAGGTGAAAACCTACCAACTCCGGGTGTACCAGAATCGTTTAACGTATTGGTACATGAGTTACGCGGTTTAGGTTTAGATATTACGTTAGATTAACTAAGGTAGAAGGTAAAAAGGTAGAAGGTTGAGGGTTTAAGCGCCCAAACCTTCCACCTTTCCACCCTCCGCCTTTAACCTTATACAAGAGATATGTCTTACAAAAAGGATAATAAATTAAAAAGCAATTTCACATCAATCACGATTAGCTTATCGTCTCCGGAAATTATTCTGGAACGTTCAAGCGGTGAGGTGTTGAAACCAGAAACCATTAACTACCGTACTTACAAACCTGAGCGTGATGGTTTGTTCTGTGAGCGTATTTTTGGTCCGGTAAAAGATTACGAATGTCATTGCGGTAAATACAAACGTATCCGTTATAAGGGTATTGTTTGTGATCGTTGTGGTGTTGAAGTAACTGAAAAGAAAGTACGTCGTGAGCGTATGGGACACATCGCTTTGGTGGTTCCTGTTGCACACATCTGGTATTTCCGTTCTTTACCAAACAAAATCGGTTATTTATTAGGTTTACCTACTAAAAAATTAGATTTAATTATCTATTACGAGCGTTACGTAGTTATCCAGTCGGGCTTAATGGCCGAGGAAGGTATCAACTACATGGACTTCTTAACAGAGGAAGAATATTTAGATATCTTAGATAAATTACCTAAAGAAAACCAATATTTAGACGATAAAGATCCTAATAAATTCATCGCCAAAATGGGTGCTGAAGCATTAGAAGATTTATTAAAACGTATTGATTTAGATACTTTATCTTACGACTTACGTCACCAGGCAGCTAACGAAACTTCTCAGCAACGTAAAAATGAGGCTTTAAAACGTCTTCAGGTTGTTGAAGCTTTCCGTGGCGCTAACACACGTATCGAGAATCGCCCTGAGTGGATGATTGTTAAAATCGTTCCGGTTATTCCACCAGAATTACGTCCGTTGGTTCCATTAGAAGGTGGTCGCTTCGCTACTTCCGATTTAAATGATTTATACCGTCGTGTAATTATCCGTAACAACCGTTTAAAACGTTTGATCGAGATTAAAGCACCAGAGGTAATTTTACGTAACGAGAAACGTATGTTACAGGAAGCTGTAGATTCGTTATTCGATAACTCACGTAAAGTTAACGCGGTAAAAACTGAAGGTAACCGTGCCTTGAAATCACTTTCAGATATTTTGAAAGGTAAGCAAGGTCGTTTCCGTCAGAACTTATTGGGTAAACGTGTGGATTATTCAGCTCGTTCGGTAATTGTTGTAGGGCCTAGCCTTAAGTTACACGAGTGCGGTATTCCTAAAGATATGGCTGCTGAGCTTTACAAACCATTCATCATTCGTAAGATGATTGAGCGTGGTGTGGTAAAAACAGTTAAATCTGCTAAGAAAATCGTAGATAGAAAGGATCCTTTAGTTTGGGATATCCTGGAGAACGTATTAAAAGGTCACCCGGTATTATTAAACCGTGCACCTACGTTACACAGATTAGGTATTCAGGCTTTCCAGCCAAAACTAATTGAAGGAAAAGCGATCCAGTTACACCCATTAGTTTGTACCGCATTCAACGCCGATTTTGACGGTGACCAGATGGCTGTTCACTTACCGTTAGGTAATGCAGCAATTTTGGAAGCCCAGGTATTAATGTTGGCAGCACACAACATCTTGAACCCTGCAAACGGTACGCCGATTACTGTACCTTCTCAGGACATGGTCCTTGGGCTTTATTACATTACTAAAGGCCGTAGAACTGACGAAACAAGAGTTGTAAAAGGACAGGATTCTGCTTTCTATTCACCAGAAGAGGTTATTATTGCTTATAACGAGAAAGAATTAGACTTGCACGCATTTATCAAAGTAAGGGTAAATGTAAAACAAGCTGATGGTTCTATCGCTAATAAATTAACTGAAACTACTGTTGGTAGAGTATTATTCAACCAAATGGTTCCTGAAGAAGTTGGTTATATCAACGAATTATTAACTAAGAAATCGTTAAGAGATATTATCGGTGAGGTAGTTAAAATGACTGGTATGGCTCGCGCTTCTCAGTTCCTTGATGATATTAAAGAACTAGGTTTCAAAATGGCGTTCCAGGGAGGTTTATCGTTCAACTTGCAAGACGTAAACATTCCCGTAGAGAAACATACATTATTAGAGCAGGCTGCTAACGAAGTTGAAGAGGTAAGAAACAACTATAACATGGGTTTCATTACCAACAACGAGCGTTACAACCAGATTATCGATATCTGGACCCGTATCAACAACAGGTTAACTACTTTCGTTATGACTCAGTTATCTTCAGATAACCAGGGCTTTAACTCAGTTTACATGATGCTTGATTCTGGTGCACGTGGATCTAAAGAGCAGATTCGTCAGCTTTGCGGTATGCGTGGTTTGATGGCGAAACCTCAAAAATCAGGTTCAGGTGGTGATATCATTGAAAACCCGATCTTATCAAACTTTAAAGAAGGTTTATCGGTATTAGAGTACTTTATCTCTACTCACGGTGCCCGTAAAGGTTTGGCGGATACGGCGTTAAAAACAGCTGATGCGGGTTACTTAACCCGTCGTTTGCATGATGTTGCTCAGGATATGATCGTTAACGATAACGATTGTGGTACCTTAAGAGGTATGTACACTACTGCGTTAAAAGATAACGAGGATATTGTTGAACCATTATACGACAGAATTTTAGGCCGTACTTCACTTCATGATGTATATAATCCTTTGGATAATACATTATTAGTAGGTGCTGGTGATGATATTAATGAAGAGGTTGCTAAATTAATCGATGAGTCGCCACTAGAGGGCATCGAAATTCGTTCGGTATTAACCTGCGAGTCTAAACGTGGTGTTTGTGCATTATGTTATGGCCGTAACTTAGCATCTGGTAAACGCGTTCAAAGAGGTGAGGCAGTTGGTGTAATTGCAGCACAATCAATCGGTGAGCCGGGTACACAGTTAACACTTCGTACCTTCCACGTGGGTGGTACTGCATCAAACATTGCTGCAGAATCAAACATTGTAGCTAAGTTTGATGGTGTGGTTGAATTCGAAAATATCCGTACCGTAGATACACAAACAGAAGATGGTACTGTACAGGTTGTTTTGGGCCGTTCAGGTGAATTTAGAATTGTTGAGCCAGGAAGCGGACGTGTTATTGTAACCAATAACGTTCCTTATGGTGCATTCTTATTCGTTAAAGAAGGTGATAAAGTAGCTAAAGGTGATAAAATCTGTTCGTGGGATCCGTACAACGCGGTTATTCTTTCAGAATTTGCCGGTAAAGCACAGTTTGATGCCATCATTGAAGGTGTTACCTTCCGTGAGGAATCAGATGAACAAACTGGTCACCGTGAAAAAGTGATTATTGATACACGTGATAAAACGAAAAACCCTTCAGTTCAGATCGTTGATAAAAAAGGCGAAATGATTAAAGGTTATAACATTCCGGTAGGTGCTCACGTTTCAGTTGATGAAGGTGAAGCGATCCAAACTGGTCAGATTATCGCTAAAATCCCACGTGCAACTGGTAAAACCCGAGATATTACAGGTGGTTTACCGCGTGTAACTGAATTATTTGAAGCACGTAACCCATCTAACCCGGCTGTTGTAACTGAGATTGATGGTGTGGTAACTTTAGGTGGTGTTAAACGTGGTAACCGCGAAATCACAATCGAATCAAAAGATGGTGAAGTTAAAAAATACCTGGTTCCATTATCGAAACACATCCTTGTACAGGATAATGACTTCGTGAAAGCAGGTATGCCATTATCTGATGGTTCAATTTCACCAGCTGATATCTTATCAATTAAAGGACCTGCAGCGGTTCAGGAATACTTAGTAAATGGTATTCAAGAGGTTTACCGTTTACAAGGTGTGAAAATCAACGATAAGCACTTCGAGGTAATTGTTCACCAGATGATGCAGAAAGTTCACATCGAGGATCCGGGAGATACTATTTTCTTAGAAAACAACGCTGTAGACCGTTGGGATTTCTCAGAGGAGAACGATGCCATGTACGACAAGAAAGTTGTTGAGGATGCAGGTGATTCGACTGAATTCAAACCAGGTCAGATTGTTTCATTACGTAAATTAAGAGACGAAAATTCTCAGCTAAAACGTAAAGATTTAAAACAGATCACGGTAAGAGATGCAAGACCGGCAACAGCCAGTTCAATTCTACAAGGTATTACCCGTGCATCATTAGGTACTAAATCGTTCATTTCTGCGGCTTCGTTCCAGGAAACTACGAAAGTATTAAATGAGGCAGCGATTGCAGGTAAACGCGATAACATGTTAGGCTTGAAAGAAAACGTGATCGTTGGTCACTTAATCCCTTCAGGTACTGGTGTACGTGGTTACGAGCGTATCATTGTAGGTTCTCAGGAAGAATACGACAAATTATTAGCTTCTAAACAAGAAGAAGTTGAAGCTTAATATTTAAGCACATTAATAATTTAAACCCCGGCACTTGCCGGGGTTTTTTTGTTTCGTGCGCCGGGCATGGCAATCGACTATAGGGTTAGAGTCCCGAACACGCTTAGCAGTAGGAAGTGTTAGCTAGAGACAAGGGTGTCGTGGGTGACTGCGAATCTGAAGGAAGTCCGCGGCAAATATGGGGGCTTACGAACAGAAACTGTATACGAGGC